>NZ_WNLA01000100.1 GCF_009720865.1 Pseudoduganella ginsengisoli
GCCACGGCGCCTGCGCTGCGCTGGCGCTGCAGGCGCCGTGGCTGGCCACGCTGCTGGCATTGGCGCTGTTCCAGGCGTGGGCGCTATGGCGTGCGCCTGCCACCTGGTTTCCTGAAGCAATCACTATCAGGCTGGCGCGTGGCGGCAGCGTGGCATTGGGCGCGGCCGACCTGGCCGCGCCGCGCGCCGATGCCGCCCACATTGAAGTGAGCCGCAACGCCGATGGCGCCTGGCGCGTGCGCAACTTGAGCACGGCCCGGCCCGCGTCGGTACAGCAAGGCCGCACCGATGTCCGGCTGGCGGGCGCCCCACTGGCCGGCGCC
>NZ_WNLA01000101.1 GCF_009720865.1 Pseudoduganella ginsengisoli
TAAGCACGCTTATGCCATTGCACTATTAGCACGATGTCCGACCGTACCTAGCGTACCTTCGAACTCCTCCGTTACACTTTAGGAGGAGACCGCCCCAGTCAAACTGCCTACCATGCACTGTCCCCGACCCGGATTACGGGCCAAGGTTAGAACCTCAAACAAACCAGGGTGGTATTTCAAGGATGGCTCCACGAGAACTGGCGTCCCCGCTTCAAAGCCTCCCACCTATCCTACACAGATTGGTTCAAAGTCCAATGCAAAGCTACAGTAAAGGTTCATGGGGTCTTTCCGTCTAGCCGCGGGTAGATTGCATCATCACAA
>NZ_WNLA01000102.1 GCF_009720865.1 Pseudoduganella ginsengisoli
CTGCTTTTCCACCGTTTCCGCCACCACCTGCACCTTGGCGATTTCCGTCAGCAGCGACTTGGCATCGGCGCCGTCTTTGCTGCTGGCCGCATTGATTGCCTGGTTCAGGTTGGCAATGGCCTTGCCGACATCCGTGGCCAGCTTGTCCACCTGCGCCAGCTTGGTTTGATCGGCGCCGGCCGTTTCCGCCGCGCCCTTGACGATCTGTTTCGCCGTGTCGGACGAGCCCAGGTCAACCTTGTCTTCCGCCTTGGTAATCAGGTTTGCCAGCGCATTGGTCGCCGCATTGGCGCCGCCATCGCTGC
>NZ_WNLA01000103.1 GCF_009720865.1 Pseudoduganella ginsengisoli
TTTGTCAGCTCCCCGGAACTTTTCGCAGACTTCCACGTCCTTCATCGCCTGTAATCGCCAAGGCATCCGCCATGTGCACTTATTCACTTGTCCCTATAACCTTGACGGCTATAGGCAAGCATTTACTGCTTTGTGATGATGAGTTTTACTACCCTAAGTGTGTATTTCTACACGCTTAAATAAAACTTTACTTCTTCCAGATTGTTAAAGAACGGTACTACGCTTATCTAAGACTCGGGTCTTACATAAGAGCAGTTTTGGTGGAGGATGACGGGATCGAACCGACGACCCCCTG
>NZ_WNLA01000104.1 GCF_009720865.1 Pseudoduganella ginsengisoli
CCACCAACGTGCTCACCCTGGACAACACGGGGGTGGCGGATGCCAACGGGAATGCCGGTTCCGGCACCACGGCTTCGTCCAATTACACCATCGATTCGACCCGGCCCACCGCCACCATCAGTTTGTCAGACTCGGCGCTGACAGCGGGCGAAACGGCCACCGTCACCATCACGTTCAGCGAAGCGGTGACAGGATTGACCACGGCCGACCTGACGGTGGCCAACGGTTCCATAGCCTCGCTCAGTTCTTCCGATGGCGGCACCACGTGGACCGGTACGTACA
>NZ_WNLA01000105.1 GCF_009720865.1 Pseudoduganella ginsengisoli
TGTTTGATGAGTTTTTGTATGCGTTCCTTTCGGAACACTACCCTAAGTGTGTAATTTCTTACACGCTTAAATAAAACTTTACTTCTTCCAGATTGTTAAAGAACGGTACTACGCTTATCTAAGACTCCGGTCTTACATAAGAGCAGCTTTGGTGGAGGATGACGGGATCGAACCGACGACCCCCTGCTTGCAAAGCAGGTGCTCTCCCAGCTGAGCTAATCCCCCATATCTCTTGAGACTGGTAGGGCTGGTTGGGCTCGAACCAACGACCCCC
>NZ_WNLA01000106.1 GCF_009720865.1 Pseudoduganella ginsengisoli
ACAGTCTTACAAAACCGCCTGCGCACGCTTTACGCCCAGTAATTCCGATTAACGCTTGCACCCTACGTATTACCGCGGCTGCTGGCACGTAGTTAGCCGGTGCTTATTCTTCAGGTACCGTCATTAATCCCCTGTATTAGAGAGGATCGTTTCTTCCCTGACAAAAGAGCTTTACAACCCGAAGGCCTTCTTCACTCACGCGGCATTGCTGGATCAGGGTTGCCCCCATTGTCCAAAATTCCCCACTGCTGCCTCCCGTAGGAGTCTGG
>NZ_WNLA01000107.1 GCF_009720865.1 Pseudoduganella ginsengisoli
ACGATAACCTACTTTCACACTGGTTGCAGCACTATCATCGGCGCAGAGTCGTTTCACGGTCCTGTTCGGGATGGGAAGGGGTGGGACCGACTTGCTATGGTCATCAGGCTTTGACTTGTCGCGTCACGCGCTGTGGCGTGTGACTGCAATCCGGAAGAAGTAATGTGTTGGGTAACTCATCATCGAGTAAATGCGTATAACCGGCAAGGTTATAGGGACAAGCCGTACGGGCAATTAGTACTGGTTAGCTTAATGCATTACTGCACTT
>NZ_WNLA01000108.1 GCF_009720865.1 Pseudoduganella ginsengisoli
AGCATGCCGCCAGCGTTCAATCTGAGCCAGGATCAAACTCTTCAGTTCAATCTCTGTTTTCCAACCTTGCGGTTGGGGTCACTCACTCAAAATACTGACGAATTCTCCGAAGAGAATTACGTTTAATTTTGTGTGAGCGTTAGTACTAATAATTTGAGTTGCAGCGCTTTAGTTAAAAAACCAAGCGCCGGGCAAATCTCATCTAACGCCCACACTTATCGACTGTATGTTTTTAAAGAAGTGCTGATCTTTCGATATCGA
>NZ_WNLA01000109.1 GCF_009720865.1 Pseudoduganella ginsengisoli
ACGTCCACACTTATCGGCTGTAGTAAAGAAGAACGCAAAATGTTGGGGCTGTAGCTCAGCTGGTTAGAGCACCGTGTTGATAACGCGGGGGTCGTTGGTTCGAGCCCAACCAGCCCTACCAGTTCCACCGTAGGGGGATTAGCTCAGCTGGGAGAGCACCTGCTTTGCAAGCAGGGGGTCGTCGGTTCGATCCCGTCATCCTCCACCAAACACTGCATTTACGAATGAATGCGATTTATTCGTAAGCGTAGTACCGTTC
>NZ_WNLA01000010.1 GCF_009720865.1 Pseudoduganella ginsengisoli
CCAGGCGGGGCGCGCGTTCGCGCCGCACCTGGCTGCCCGCTTGCGCCAGCGCATCCTGCAATTGCCGCCAGCGGCCCTGCGCGGCGTGCGGCCGCAGCAGCTCGGCCACGTCTTCGTCGAACACTTCCACTTCATCGGTGGTGGTATTGTGCAGCGCCGCCATGAATACGGTGGCGTCGGGAATGGCAATGCCGCGCGCATGCAGGCCGCTCCGCACGGCGGGATGGTTGAGCAGGCGCGCCAGCGTACGCGCATTGACGTCGCCGCTCTGGCCGCAGCAGGCGCCGCAGTCCAGCGCGGCCGCGTGTGCATTGTTGGCTGACTGGCTGCCATGCCCGACCAGCAGCACCAGCGGCGCCAGCCCGTGCGCCAGCCCCATCGCGTGCAAGATGCGGTACGCCAGGTCCACTTGCGCGCCGGTTTCCAGGCCGGTCAGCTGCGGCTGGCAAAGTGCACGATAGCGGCGCGGCATGCCTTCCAGGTCATCCCGCGCACGGCCGCGGCGGCGCGGCAAGATCCAGTTTCCCAGCTTGGCCAGATAACCGAGGCCGGCCGCCTCCACGTAGGAAAAGGCGGCGCCCGGCCAGCGGCTGGCGCCATGCCACTGCGCTTTCATGGCCAGGCGCGCTTGGCGTGCGCGGCCGGCCGCCTGCTGCAAGCCTGCATCGGCGGCGGGCGCCACGCAATCCGTGATGTCGATGGCAGGCGCCAGCAAGCCTGGCAATTGCGGCCTGCGGGCCGGCGTACCCAGCGGCGTATACGCTGCCGGCAAACCGAAAAAGCCCGCGCAGCCCACGGTTTGCACGGCCGGCCATGCGGCTTCCAGCGCGCGGCGCAACGGTTCGCTGCGCACGTCGATGCAAAACGCGGCTTGCACTTCAATGACGTGCGTAGCAACGTGCGTAGCGACGCGCGTAGCGGCAGGGGGCGCCAGCAGGCGCTGCGCCAGGGTGCGCTGGTAACCGGCTTCCAGCGCCACTTGCCACACTTCGTCCACCAGCAGCGCGTGCTCGGCAGCCTGCAGGATGGCGGGCGCCTGATCCCACGCGTGCCGCAGCGCGGCATAGGCTTGGCGGGCCGCCAGGTCGTCCTTGCACTCCAACAGCAGGGCGCCCCAGGCCAGGCGGATGGCCAGCAAGTCGCGCAAATGCGGGTCCGTGCGGCCTTCCAGCCGCGCCTGCCAGCCGAGGTAGGCGCACCATGACGCCCAGCCATTGACGGTCAGCAGCACGGCTTCCAGGTAATCAGCCCACACTGCCGGCGGCAAGCCCAGGCGCGCCATCACCCACTGTTCGGCATCGCGCGCCGTGGCCGGCAGCGCATCGATGGCGCGGCCGATGTCCGGCAAGCCCATCAGCATGCCGATGCCGTGGTCGTGCCGCAGCGTATCGCGCCAAAACGCATACAAGCCTTGCGTGCGCGCCGGTTGCCAGTCGGCCTGATGGTGGTCGAAATACGCGGCGCACGTCTGGCTCACCTGGTGCGTGATGGCCTGGCGCCACGACAGCCGCGTGTGGCGCTGGGGATCGTTGTCAAGCACGTCGATCAGCAGCGGCAATTGCTGCACGCCGGGTTGCACCGCCAGCGCATCGAGGCACTGGCGGGCCGTCAAGTCCCGGGTCTGCGCGCCGGGCACGTGGCGCAGCGCGAAGTCGACGTCGGCCAGCGTGATCCTGCCGGCGTCATAGGCTTGCTGCTGCTGTTCGCGCGGCGGCAACACGCCTATGCTGCCCAACACCGCCATCCGCGCCGCCACCCGGCGCAGCGGCATGCCGATGCGCGCCCAGTGCGGATTGACGGCAATCGCGCGGTCCAGCGGCCACGCGGGGGCAATCGCACTGCATGCTTCGGCGCACGCGCGCTCCACCAGCATATCGGCGCCGCCGCCGTGCGTGCGGTGAGCTTGGCCGGGATAACTGCCTGGCTGGGCCGCGGTATTCGATGTCTGCTTCATGGGCTTTCCTTGGTCTTCACGTTATTGGCGCGCGGGCGTCAGGGCAGGCAGCGACGGCGACGGGCGCCCGCCGGTGTCCGGGACAGGCGTCCAGCGGGCCGCTCCCACGGCCAGGGCCAGGCGGGTATAGGCTTCGTCCACATAAAAGCCCGCATAGCTCCAGCGCCGCCATGCCGGCAACGCGTGCGGCCGCCATTGCAGCACGGCCAGGCACAGGTACAAGCCTGCCATGCCGGCCAGCGCCGCCATGCCCAGCACGCCGTCGGGCGCATCGCCGCCGCCCAGCGGTAGCCTATGCCCCAGCCACGTGATGGCGGTCAGGCCGGCCACCATCAGCACGCCCGATGCCGCATGGCGTGCGCGTGCCGGCAGGCCGGCGGACTGTCCGGGCAGCCACAGCAGCGGCGCCCACGCCAGTCCCAGCACACAACCCCACCACCATGGCCACGCCGCGTGGCCGGGCCACGTGGCGGCCGGCAAGGTCACAGCCATGGCCAGCAACGGCGCCAGCGCCAGGCTCCATGGCGCGATGGGCGCCGCGCCATGCAATGCTTGCTGCCGGGTCTGGCGCACCGTGGCGGACGCCGACAGGAAGACGTGCGCCTTGTACAGCGAATGGCCGGCCAGGTGCAGCGCCGCCAGCGTGTACAGGCCGGCCGCGCATTCCACCAGCATGAAACCCATTTGCGCCACGGTCGACCAGGCCAGCCGGACCTTGATGCTGACGCGCGTCAGCATGACCATGCCGGCCAGCACGGCCGTGGCCAGGCCGAACGCCAGCAACAACGCGCGCGCCGGGACGGCGGCCTGCAGCAGCGGCGCAAAACGGATCAGCATGAAGCCGCCCAGGTTGACGACGCCGGCGTGCAGCAGCGCCGACACGGGCGTGGGCGCTTCCATCACCTGGATCAGCCAGCCGTGCGCGGGCAATTGCGCCGTGCGCAAGATGACGGCCAGCGCCAGCACGGCCGCGCACACATGCAGCGGCGTGCCCATGCCATGCTGGCTCACGTGCGCCCACAAGGCCGACAGTGAACCGCTGCCGGTTTCGCTCCACGCCAGCAGCGCCGCGCTCACCAGCAAGCCATCGGCCGCGCGGTCGGCCAGCAATTTTTTGCGCGCGGCCAGCAGGGCGAACGGACGGTCCGGGTAAAAGCACAGCAATGGCTGCAGGGCGGCGCCCACCAGGGACCATGCGGCAATCAGCACCAGCCAGTGATCGGCCAGCAGCAGCACGTGCACGGACGCCAGCACGCCCGCCAGCGCCGACACGTAACGGCGCTGGCCGCGTTCGCCTTGCAGGTAGCGCGCGGAGAACGCGGCGATGACGGCGCCCAGCATTTGCACCAGCAGCGTCATCGCCTGGCTTGGCGGCGACGCCAGCAGTCCAGGCGGCAGCGCCAGCCCGTGCGGCGCCACGGCGGCGGCAATAACAGCCGCCATCACGGCCGCGCCACACGCTGCCTGCAGCGCGCGCCACAGTTGCTGTTCGCTGATCCGGGCGATGCGGCCAGCCACCGCTACGCCCGCCATCAACAGGGCCGGGGCCAGCGCACAAGCCGTTAAAAAAAATGAAATCACGGTTGACATTGCGTCCATCACAGCACCTTTCCAAAGACTGCGGCATGATGCGGTCATTAGAATGTTCTGTAAAATACATTTATCCGAACTTTTTCATACTTTAAAAAGAACGATGGACCTCGACCAGTTGAACTTCAACCATTTGTTTTACTTTTGGCGCGTGGCGAAACTGGGCCACCTGACGCGCGCGGCGGAAGAGTTGCACACGTCGCAGTCGGCCGTGTCGACGCAAGTGCGGCAACTGGAAGAACGGATCGGCGCGGCCTTGTTCGTGCGCGAGCGGCGGCGGCTGGTGCTGACCGATACCGGGCAGCTGGTGTTTGCGTATGCGGAAAATATTTTCGGCCTGGGCCAGGAAATGCTGGGGCGGCTGCAGGGCCGTGCTGCCGGCATCACGCGCGTGCGCGTGGGCAGCGTGGCGACGCTGTCGCGGAATTACCTGGAAAACTGGATCCGGCCCTTGCTGGCCGATCCCGCCGTCGTGCTGACGTTGGAGTCCGGCCTGCTGGAAGGCTTGGTGGCGCGCCTGGCGCAGCACCAGCTCGACGTGGTGCTGGCCAATGAAACGGTGCCGTCCGACCCGGACCGGCCGCTGCATTGCCGCTTCCTGGGCAGCCAGCCGATTTCACTGGTGGGCCCGGCCAGCCGCTGGGCCGCGCAAAGCTTGCGCATACCGGACGACCTCGATGGCGCCGACATTGCGCTGCCGGGTCCGCGCAGCGCGTTGCGCTCGCAATTCGACGCGCTGTGCGTGTCGGCCAGCGTCAGCCCGCGGGTGCGCGCCGAAGTCGACGACATGGCGATGCTGCGCCTGATTGCACGCGACAGTGGCTGGCTGGCGGTCTTGCCGGAAGTGGTGGTGCAAGATGAATTGCGTTCCGGCGTGCTGGTGACGGTGGGCCGCTCCACCGCGCTGGCGGAGCGGTTTTATGCCATCACGACGCCGCACAGCCATTACGTGGAACTGCTGGACCGCTTGCTGCCAGCCAGCCGCGATCCGCTGCACGGCAAGGCTGCAACCGGCTGAACGCTGCATTACAATGCCTTGCGCACTGGTGTTCGTTGCCGTGCACCAGTGATCTCCCCTGTCAACATGATTGATCCGGAGACGACTCATGCACATTTTCGATACTGTTTCTGCGCAGGTATCCGCCATGGGCCTGCCTCTTCTTGCCGTCAGCGCAACGCGCGTGAATTTGCCGGATACGCCGCTGCTGCTGTTCCTTCACTGGCACGGTTTCCGCCGCGCCACGCCGCTGCAGCTCGACGGCGTCGAGTTGCCGGCGCGTCCCATACCCAGTTCCGCCTTCCAGTTCGACGGGCCGTGGCCCACCCGCGCCGCAGCCGAAGAAGCGTTGCTGGACGCCGCGTGGCGCCTGGGCGCATGGAGCCTGGAGCGCTTGCAGCAGCGCGCCTGCAATACGCCCGGGGCGTCCGCCAGCGAAGCGTATGCGTGCCGCCAGGCGTTTGGCGACAATGCCGCCGATTACCCCGATGAACCGGTGCTGGCGTCAGAATTGCCGGACCGCGAACAGTTGATGGGACTGGCCGCCCGCAAAGGGTATTCGCGCTGGCTGTTCCAGCCCGTCAAAGGTGGGCTGTGGGCCGGTATCGGACCGGGCGATGACAGCCTGGAAGCGGATGGCGGGCGCCAGTCCGATTGCCCCGTGCGCCCGGCGCCTGCCGGTGGCGATGCGCGGCTGGTGTACCAGCTGGGGCACATCCGCCACCTGATTCTTCCTTGATACATTTTGTTACAAACTGCCGCGCGGCGCGGCTCTTGAAAACCTTGTTGAAAAAACCTATTTCCGGAATCGCTGAAGTTCCGGCTCTGGATTTTTGTCTGGGCCGATTCACTTTGGAATGATCTGAAACCACATTGGAGATTGAAGCGATGAATATTCGTCCCCTTTATGACCGGGTTATTGTTAAGCGAATTGAGCAGCAACGCCAAACCGCATCCGGCATCGTCATCCCGGATTCCGCCACGGAAAAGCCTGAACAGGGCGAAGTCCTGGCGGTAGGCCACGGCAAAGCGCTGCCTGATGGCACGGTGCGTGTACTGGCCGTCAAGGTTGGCGACTCCGTCCTGTTTGGCAAATATGCCGGCCAGACCGTCAAAGTCGATGGCGAAGAATTGCTGGTGATGCGCGAGGAAGACATCCTTGGCGTGATCGAGCACACCCGTACCGCAGCCAAAGCCGCTGCCTGACCATCCACCTGATCGAGACATACGGAGAAAAACATGACTGCGAAAGACGTACAATTTCATGACGACGCACGCGCCCGCATCGTAAAAGGCGTCAACGTGCTGGCCAATGCCGTGAAAGTCACGCTGGGCCCGAAAGGCCGCAACGTGGTAATCGACCGCAGCTTCGGCGCACCGGCCATCACCAAGGATGGCGTGTCGGTGGCCAAGGAAATTGAACTGAAAGACCGCCTGGAAAACATGGGCGCGCAAGTGGTGAAGCAGGTCGCCTCCAAGACCGCCGACGTGGCGGGCGATGGCACCACGACGGCCACCGTGCTGGCGCAATCGATCGTGCAGGAAGGCATGAAGTATGTGGCCGCCGGCATGAACCCGATGGACCTCAAGCGCGGCATCGACCAGGCCGTGGCCGCCGCCATCGATGAATTGAAAAAGATTTCCCGCCCGATTGCCACCAACAAGGAAATCGCCCAGGTCGGCGCGATTTCCGCCAACTCTGATACCGCCATTGGCGACATCATTGCCCAGGCGATGGAGCGGGTCGGCAAGGAAGGCGTCATTACCGTGGAAGACGGCAAGTCGCTGGACAATGAGCTGGACGTAGTGGAAGGCATGCAGTTCGACCGCGGCTACCTGAGCCCCTACTTCATCAACGACCCTGACAAGCAGCTGGCGCGCCTCGATGATCCGCTGGTGCTGCTGTACGATAAGAAGATCAGTAACATCCGCGACTTGCTGCCGGTGCTGGAACAGTCGGCCAAGGCGGGCAAGCCGCTGTTTATCGTGGCGGAAGACGTGGAAGGCGAAGCGCTGGCCACGCTGGTGGTCAATTCCGTGCGCGGCATCCTGAAAGTCGCGGCGGTGAAGGCGCCAGGCTTTGGCGACCGCCGCAAAGCCATGCTGGAAGACATTGCGATCCTGACGGGCGCCACCGTGATTTCCGAAGAAACCGGCCTGACGCTGGAAAAAACCACGCTGGAACAGCTGGGCAGCGCAAAGCGCATCGAAGTGCAGAAAGAAGCCACCACCATCATCGATGGCGCCGGCGAACAGCAGCGCATCGACGCGCGCGTGGCGGCCATCCAGGCGCAAATCGAGCAAGCCACCAGCGACTATGACAAGGAAAAGCTGCAAGAGCGCGTGGCCAAGCTGGCCGGCGGCGTGGCCGTGATCAAGGTGGGCGCTGCGACCGAAGTGGAAATGAAGGAAAAACGCGACCGCGTCGACGATGCGCTGCACGCGACGCGCGCTGCCGTGGAAGAAGGCATCGTGCCAGGCGGCGGCGTGGCGCTGCTGCGCGCCCGCACGGCTGTCGCCAACGTCAAAGGCGCCAACGCGGACCAGCAGGCCGGTGTGCAGATCGTGCTGCGCGCGCTGGAAGAACCGCTGCGCGTCATCGTTTCCAATGCGGGCGAAGAAGCGTCCGTCGTGGTGGCGAAAGTTGTCGAAGGCAAGGGCAACTTTGGCTACAACGCGGCCACCGGCCAGTATGTCGACATGGTGGAAAACGGCGTGATCGACCCGACCAAGGTGACCCGCACGGCGCTGCAAAACGCGGCATCGATTGCGTCGCTGATCCTGACGACGGAAGCCACCGTGTCGGAAGCACCGGCGGAAGAGAAAGCGGCTGAACCCGCGTAAGCGCGTAAGCTGTAGGGCGGATTAGGCGTAGCCGTAATCCGCCAATGCCGGCAATACCGATACGCATGCATGGCGGATTACGCTTCGCTAATCCGCCCTACAGCAGCATGCGCCGGAGACTAACGGCTTGCAGGAGACCCGGCAAGCCGTTTTTGCATCGTACAGCGTGTATTACATATTGCGGCGATACTGCCCGCCCACCTCGAACAGCGCTGCCGTCACCTGCCCCAGCGAGCACACGCGCACCGCATCCATCAGTTTGGCGAACACGTTTTCATTGTCGATCGCGGCTTTCTGCAGCGCGGCCAGCGCGGCTGGCGCCTTGTCGGCATTGCGGGCATGGAAGTCCGCCAGGCGCTGCAACTGCGACTGCTTTTCATCGTCCGTGGAACGGGCCAGTTCGATCGGCGCCGGCACGTCGGACGCCTTCGGATTGCGGAAGGTGTTGACGCCGATGATAGGCAGGGTGCCGTCGTGCTTCTGGTGTTCGTACAGCAGCGATTCCTCCTGGATCTTGCCGCGCTGGTAGCCGGTTTCCATGGCGCCCAGCACGCCGCCGCGTTCCGCGATGCGCTCGAATTCCTGCAGCACGGCTTCTTCCACCAAGTCGGTCAGCTCGTCAATGATGAACGAACCCTGGTTCGGGTTTTCATTTTTCGCCAGGCCCCATTCGCGGTTGATAATCAATTGAATGGCTAACGCGCGCCGCACGGATTCGTCGGTCGGCGTCGTGATGGCTTCATCGTACGCATTGGTGTGCAGCGAGTTGCAGTTGTCGTAGATCGCAATCAGTGCCTGCAGCGTGGTGCGGATATCGTTGAAGTCGATTTCCTGCGCGTGCAGCGAGCGGCCCGACGTTTGCACGTGGTACTTGAGCTTTTGCGAACGGTCGTTGGCGCCGTATTTGTCGCGCATGGCCACGGCCCAGATGCGGCGCGCCACGCGGCCCAGCACCGTGTATTCCGGATCCATGCCGTTCGAGAAGAAGAACGACAGGTTCGGCGCGAAATCGTCGATGTGCATGCCGCGCGCCAGGTACGCTTCGACAAACGTGAAGCCGTTCGACAGCGTAAAGGCCAGCTGCGAAATCGGGTTCGCGCCTGCTTCGGCAATGTGGTAGCCGGAGATCGACACGGAATAGAAATTGCGCACCTGGTGGTGGACAAAATATTCCTGGATGTCGCCCATCACCTTCAGCGAGAATTCCGTCGAGAAGATGCACGTGTTCTGGCCCTGGTCTTCCTTCAGGATGTCGGCCTGCACGGTGCCGCGCACGTTTTGCAGTACCCAGTCCTTGATCTTGGCCGCTTCATCATCGGTCGGCTGGCGCTTGTTCTCTTCGACGAACTTGTCGATTTGCTGGTCGATGGCCGTGTTCATGAACATCGCGAGGATGGTCGGCGCCGGACCATTGATGGTCATCGACACGGACGTGCTCGGGCTGCACAGGTTAAAGCCGTCGTACAGCACTTTCATGTCGTCCAGGGTCGCGATCGACACGCCGGAGTTGCCGATCTTGCCGTAGATGTCAGGACGGATGGCCGGGTCCGCGCCGTACAAGGTCACGGAGTCGAACGCGGTCGACAGGCGTTTTGCATCCATGCCGGTCGATACCAGCTTGAAGCGGCGGTTGGTACGGAAGGCATCGCCTTCACCGGCAAACATGCGGGTCGGGTCTTCGCCTTCGCGCTTGAAGGCAAACACGCCGGCCGCGAACGGGAACGAACCCGGCACGTTTTCCGACATCAGGAAGCGCAGGATTTCACCGTGGTCCTGGTACTTCGGCAGCGAGACCTTGCGGATGCGCGTGCCGGACAGCGTCTGCTGCACGAGGCGCGTGCGGATTTCCTTGTCGCGGATTTTCACGACGTAATCGTCGCCTGCATACGCGGCCTGCATGTCGGGCCACATGGCCAGCAGCTTTTTCGCGCCGCCATCCATCGCGTTGTCGCGTTCCGCGATCAAGCCGTCCAGCGTATTCAAGTCCGCATCCTTGCCGGCGGCTGCCAGCATGCGCTTGGTTTCCTGCAGTTGCTGGCGCTCGCGCGCCAGTTGCACTTGCTTGTTCGTGTTCTTGTGGTAGCCGCGCACCGTGTCGGCAATTTCGGCCAGGTAGCGGGTACGGGCCGGCGGCACGATGACGTTCTTGCCGCTGGAGAAGCGCACGTTGCTCGCTTCCAGGATGCCTTCACGGGTCTTCATGCCATATTCGGCCAGCGCAGGCAGCAGCGCCTGATACAGCGCGGTGACGCCATCGTCATTGAAGCGGGACGCCTGGGTGCCGAACACCGGCATTTCTTCCGGACGCTTGGACCACAGTTCGCGGTTGCGCTGGTACTGTTTCGCCACGTCGCGCAGCGCATCTTGTGCGCCCTTGCGGTCGAACTTGTTGATGGCGATGAAGTCCGCAAAGTCCAGCATGTCGATTTTTTCCAGCTGCGATGCGGCGCCGAATTCCGGCGTCATCACGTACATCGACACATCGACGTGCGGCACGATGGCGGCATCGCCCTGGCCGATACCGGACGTTTCCACGATCACCAGGTCGAAGCCCGCGACTTTGCACGCGGCGATCACGTCCGGCAGCGCCTGCGAAATTTCCGAACCGGCTTCACGGGTCGCCAGCGAGCGCATGAACACGCGCGTCTGGCCTTGCCATGGACCGATGGCGTTCATGCGGATCCGGTCGCCCAGCAGCGCGCCGCCGGATTTGCGGCGCGACGGGTCGATGGAAATCACGGCGATGTTCAACGCGTCGCCCTGGTCCAGGCGGATACGGCGGATCAATTCATCGGTCAGCGACGATTTGCCGGCGCCGCCCGTGCCCGTGATACCCAGCGTCGGCGCAGGCAGGCTTTCCGCAGCCGTTTGCAGTTCCGTGCGCAATTCCGGCGTGACCTTGTCGTTTTCCAGCGCGGTAATCAATTGCGCCAGCGGGCGGTGGCGGTCCGCCATGTCGCCCGTTTGCAGCGGGGCCAGCGACGTCGGCGCATATTGCGACAAATCGCTGTCGCACTGCTGCACCATCCACTGGATCATGCCCACCAGGCCCATGCGCTGGCCATCTTCCGGGCTGAAAATACGGGTCACGCCGTACGCGTGCAAATCGGCGATTTCTTCCGGCACGATCACGCCGCCGCCGCCGCCAAACACCTTGATGTGCGAACCGCCGCGCTGGCGCAGCAAGTCCAGCATGTATTTGAAGTATTCGACGTGGCCGCCCTGGTAGCTGGAAATGGCGATGCCTTGCACGTCTTCCGTCAGCGCTGCCGTCACCACTTCGTCCACCGAGCGGTTGTGGCCCAGGTGGATCACTTCCACGCCGTTCGATTGCAGGATGCGGCGCATGATGTTGATGGAAGCGTCATGGCCGTCGAACAGCGAAGCGGCGGTGACGAAGCGTACCTTGTTGGCCGGCTTCGCTTCAACTGCGGCGGCGAGTTTTGGTGCGGAGAGGTCGTTCATGGAAATCCTTATCTTGGACTGTTCAGGACGTGATGCCTGAAATTATATGACGTTTACGTTAACGTCAAGTCAAGCAATTCTTGTGGAATGGACGGGCCTTGTAAGCCCGTCCTTTGCTATCAGGCCGCGTGTTGGTGGCCACTGTTGAAAATCGCCAACAAGCGCTCTTTTTCAGCGCGGAACTCAGCCACCGCCTTTTCCTTCACATGGCCAAAGCCGCGGATTTTCTCCGGCAACTGGGCCAGCGCCACGGCCGTGTCATAGTTGTTGGCATCGACTTTGCTCAACAGCAGGGACAGCAGTTCGCGGTATTCGCCGATCAGCGCACGCTCCATCTTGCGCTCTTCAGTGTAGCCAAAGATGTCGAGAGCGCCACCACGCAAGCCTTTCATTTTTGCCAACAGCTTGAAAGCGCTCCACATCCACGAACCGAATTCCGCCTTCACCAGGTGGCCCTTGGCATCTTTCTTCGCGAACAGCGGCGGCGCCAGATTGAATTTCAGCGAGAAGTTGCCTTCGAACTGCGATTGCAACTGCTCGACGAAACGGCCGTCCGTGTACAGGCGCGCCACTTCATATTCATCCTTGTACGCCATCAGTTTCGACAGCGATTTCGCGGCAGCCATAGCCAGCTTGTTGCCGAGGTTCAGCGACACATCCTTGGCGCGCACTTGCTGGACCAGTTCTTCGTACTGGGCGGCGTAAGCGGCATTTTGGTAGCCGGTCAGGAATTCCACGCGCTTCTTGATGACGGTATCCAGGCTTTGCGGCATTTGCACGATGACGGCTTGCGCAGGGATCGCGGTTTTTTCCACGCGCTTCAAATCCACGGCCGCGCGGCGGCCCCACAGGAAACTCTTCTTGTTGGCTTCCACGCCGACGCCATTCAATTCAATGGCGCGCAGCAGCGACGCTTCATTCAGCGGAATGCGGCCGCGCTGCCATGCGTAACCCAGCATGAACAGGTTGGCGGCAATCGAGTCGCCCATCAGCGCGGTGGCCAGCTTGGTGGCGTCGATGAAGTCGGCGGCGGCCGTGTTGCTGTTGTCTTGCGGCGCACCGACGGATTCGCGGATCAGTGCTTTGACTTCCTGCACCGGGTATTCCCAGTCGCGCTGCTGTGCGAACGTGCCTGGCGGCTGTTCGTGCAGGTTGACGACGGCCAGCGTGCGGCCCGGACGCATTTTCGATACCGCGTCGGCAGCGCCGGCCGTCAGCATGTCGCAACCGAGGATCAAGTCGGCTTCGCCGGTGGCGATACGCTGTGCGCGCAAATGCGCCGGCGAACGGGCGATCTTCACGTGCGACGTGACGGAACCATTCTTTTGCGACATGCCCGTCATGTCCAGCACGGACGCGCCTTTGCCTTCCAGGTGCGCAGCCATGCCCATCAGCGCGCCCACGGTGATGACACCGGTGCCGCCGATACCATTGATCAGGATGTTGTACGGGTGTTCGCAGTCCGGCAGCACAGGCTGCGGCAGCGGCGCCCAGCCGTCATCCGTCTTGGAAACGCCCGTCTTGGATTTTTTCAGGGTGCCGCCTTCCACCGACACGAACGATGGGCAGAAGCCTTTGACGCATGAATAATCCTTGTTGCACGACGACTGGTCGATCGTGCGCTTGCGGCCGAATTCCGTTTCTTTCGGCAGAATCGATACGCAGTTCGACTGGATGCCGCAATCGCCGCAGCCTTCGCACACGGCTTCATTGATGACCATGCGCTTGTTCGGGTCAGGGAATTCGCCTTTTTTGCGGCGGCGGCGTTTCTCGGCAGCGCAAGTCTGGTCATAAATGATGACGGTGGCGCCGGGCAGTTCGCGCAATTCGCGCTGTACGGCATCCATTTCCTTGCGGTCGTGCAGCGACACGATGGCCGGCAGGCTGGAACGGTCTGTATAGCGCGACAAATCTTCCGTCACCAGCGCAATGCGCTTGACGCCTTCGGCCGCCATTTGCTGCGCAATCATCGGCACGGACACGGTGCCGTCGACCGGCTGGCCGCCCGTCATCGCGACCGCATCGTTGTACAGGATCTTATACGTGATGTTGACCTTGGCTGCCACGGCAGCGCGGATTGCCAGGTAGCCCGAGTGGAAGTACGTGCCGTCGCCCAGGTTCTGGAATACGTGCGGCACTTTCGAGAACGCCGCCTGGCCGATCCACGGCGCGCCTTCGCCGCCCATGTGCGTGGTCAGCTTGTTGTATTCAGGGTAGATCGACGTGGCCATCACGTGGCAGCCGATACCGGCCAGTGCAAACGAACCGTCCGGCACTTTGGTCGACGTATTGTGCGGGCAGCCGGAGCAATAGAACGCAGGACGGAATGGCGTGTTGATGGCCTTTTTCAGCACGGCGTCTTTTGCGTCGAGGAAGGTCAGGCGCGCCTTGATCTCATCCTGGATGTGCGTGTCCGTGATGTACTGTTTGATGCGGGATGCAATCACGCGCGCCACTTGCGACACGGAGAAGTCAGCCTTTGGCGGCAACAGCCATTCGCCGCGCGGCGCCACCCATTCGCCCTTGTCGTCGAACTTGCCGACCACGCGGGGGCGCACGTCTTCGCGCCAGTTGTACAGCTGTTCTTTCAACTGGTATTCGACGAACTGGCGCTTTTCTTCGACCACGAGGATTTCGTCCAGCCCTTGCGCGAATTCACGCACGGAATCCGGTTCCAGCGGCCATGGCATGGCGACCTTGAACAGGCGCAGGCCGACTTTCGCGGCCATCTCTTCATCGATGCCCAGTTCTTCCAGCGCTTCCAGCACGTCCAGGTACGACTTGCCGGACGCGATGATGCCCAGTTTCGCCTCCTTGGAATCAATGGTGGTGTGATTCAGCTTGTTTTCACGGGCATAGGCCAGCGCTGCATAGATCTTGTAATCCTGCATCAGCGCTTCCTGGTTGCGCGCCTGCTGGCCCAGCGGGATCGCGGACAGGCGGGCATTGAGGCCGCCTTCCGGCATGTGGAAGTCTTTCGGGATTTTCACTTCGACGCGGAACGGGTTCGCATCGACCGAGGCCGACGATTCCACCGTGTCCGCCAGCGCCTTGAACGCCACGGCGCAGCCGGAGAAACGCGACATGGCCCAGCCGTGCACGCCCAGGTCCAGGTATTCCTGCACATTGCATGGGTACAGCACGGGGATCATGCAAGCGGAGAAGATGTGGTCCGACTGGTGCGGCAGGGTCGACGAATACGCGCCGTGGTCATCACCGGCCACCAGCAGCACGCCGCCATGTTTCGACGTGCCGGCATGGTTCATGTGCTTGAAGACGTCGCCGCAGCGGTCCACGCCCGGGCCTTTGCCGTACCACATGGCGAACACACCGTCATACTTGGCCGGGCCGATCAAGTCCACTTGCTGCGAACCCCATACCGCCGTTGCCGCCAGGTCTTCGTTGACGCCAGGGACAAATTGCACGTTGTGCGCTTCCAGGTGCTTCTTGGCTTTCCACAGCGTCTCATCGAGGCCGCCCAGCGGCGAGCCGCGGTAGCCGGAAATAAAACCGCCGGTGTTCAAGCCGTTCGCGTGGTCGCGCACTTGCTGCATCATCGGCAGGCGCACCAGCGCCTGGATGCCGGACAGGAAAATGTTTCCGGAAGTGGCCGTGTATTTGTCGTCGAGGGTGACGGAAGTAAGGCGGTCGGCAATTGCCGCAGGTGCCGTGGTATCGGCCATGGTGATGTCTCCAAAAGGGTATTCGGGATCGCCGCCAATCGTCGCGGTGCGCCGGGTAAGCGCGGGCGGGACAGGCGTTTTGCCGCGGGTGTGCGGCGGTAATACGTCATGCTTACGGATAGTTTAGGTCTAAAAAATCCGTTTAGCGTGCCAGTTTAAATGGCAAGTTAACGTATACGGAAATACCGTTTCTGGATGGGGGTATAAGTAAAAGTTATGGCCCGGCGCCAGAATCCAGCAGCCGCGCGCCCAGCCAGTAGCCGCTGCGGCACAGGTCGGCTGCAACCTGGCAAATCAAGCGGCTGACGGCAGCGGCGGCATTGGTCAGCGGGATATTTTTCGAGCCGCACAGCACCACGGTACGGGAAATGGACGGGCTGTGGATGGGCAGGGCGCGCATGGCGCCGTGTTCGACTTCGGCCAGTACCGGGGCGACCGGCAAGATGGTCGCGCCCATCCCCGCCAGGATCGCGGATTTCAAAATCGCAATGGAATTGATTTCAATCACGTTCGACGTCGCCAGCCCGGCGCCGCGCGCCACCGCCTCAATGCGGGGACGCACGCCGTGCTGCATGCCGGGCAAGATCAGCTGGGTGGACAGCGCATCGGATAGCGTAATGCCGTTGCCGTCATCGGGCGGGGCCATGTCGGCACGGCAGAGATAGCGCAACTCTTCTTCCGCCAGCGGCGTACAGACGAACGGCGACAATTGCCCGTCATCGAACAGCACGGCCAGATTGACCCGGCCCGATTTCAACTGTTCCGCCAGGTTGCCGGTCAATTCTTCCGTCAATTGCAATGTGATTTCCGGGAATTGTTCGCGGGTCGCCGTCAGCAGCGGCAGCGCCAGCGCACCGGAAATACTGTGCGGCAAACCAACAGTCACGCTGCCGGATGGCCGCGTGGCCGATTGCGTCACGGCGGAACGGGCATCCGCTACTTGTTTGAGGATGGCCAGCGCATGCTCATAAAATACTTTGCCCGCATCCGTGCTGAGCACGCCCTGAGCCGAACGGTGCAGCAGTTGCGCCCCCAGTTCTTCTTCCAGTTGGCGCAATTGCTGCGTCAGTGCGGGTTGCGCCACGTGCAGCATGGCTGCCGCGCGCGACAGCGATCCATGGTCAACAATGGCAACAAAATAGCGGAGCTGGCGTAATTCCATGTAAAGTGTGTTGTGTGCAAGACATAGGAATGAATCCTACGGGAAACAATTTGTTATACTGATTCTAACTTGTTTTACAGCCCACACCGCCCGCAGCAGAGTTCCCTATGCTCAAGAAAGTCGATTCGTCCCAGCTGAAAGTGGGCATGTTCATCCACGATCTCAGTTGTGACTGGATGTCACATCCATTCATGCGCAACCGCTTCCTGCTCAGCAGTGAAGATGAAATCCGCAAGATAGTCCAGGCCGGCATCCATGATGTCGTTATCGACAGTTCCAAGGGATTGGATGTGCAGGATGCGCCCACGTTGCAGGAAGCGCAGGAAGCCACCGAGCAGGAATTGCTGGAACTGGCCACCAAGCCTGTGACCGTGATGCGCGTATCGCTGGGCGAGGAATTGTCGCGTGCGGCGCAAGTGCGGCACCAGGCGTCGTCGCTGGTGCGCACCGTAATGGCGGACGCCCGACTGGGCAAAGCCATTGAAATCGGCCAGGTGCAGCCCGTGGTGCAAAACATCACGGAATCGATTTTGCGCAATCCCGGCGCGCTGGTGGGGTTGCTGCGCATCAAGAACAAGGATGACTACACGTTCCTGCACTCCGTCAGCGTCTGTGCCTTGCTGGTCGCGTTCTGCAATTCGCGGGGCATGGCGCCGGAAGTCACGCGCCAGGCGGGCCTGGGCGGCTTGCTGCACGATACGGGCAAGGCGCTGGTGCCGGACGAAGTGTTGAACAAGCCGGCCGCGCTGACGGATGCGGAATTTGCCGTGATCCGCAAGCACCCGGAAGATGGCTACAACATCCTCAAGCAATCGCCGGAAGTCAACGATATTGCGCTCGATATCACCTTGCACCACCATGAGCGGTGCGACGGCAGCGGCTACCCGCACAAGCTCAACGGCAGCCAGATCAGCGAATTGGCGCAAATGGCGGCCATTGTCGACGTGTATGACGCGATCACGGCAGACCGCTGCTACCACAAGGGCATGTCGGCGGCGGCAGCGCTGCGCAAGATTTACGAGTGGAGCAAATTCCACTTCAACCCGGTCTATGCGCAGGAATTCATGCGCTGCGTGGGTATTTATCCCGTCGGCACGCTGGTGCTGCTGGAATCCGGACGGCTGGGCGTGGTGGTGGAACCGCACGAAACCAATTTGCTGGCTCCGAAGGTCAATGTGTTCTTCCACACCAAGAAAAACGTCTACATCAAGCCGGAAACCCTGGATTTGTCGAAAGGGCTGGGCTTTGGCGGCGGCGACAAGATCGTCGGCCACGAATCGGCTGCCAAGTGGAATGTGGACCCGATGCGGTTCCTGACGCTGGCCTGAGCCGCCAGCGTTTTAAAAGAATTCTGCCTCGTCGTTCGAGGCGATTGCCTGCAGCAAGCCGCCGCTGACCAGTTCATCGTAGTGGCAAATCATGTTGCGGCCATGGCTTTTCGCGTAATACAGCGCCTGGTCCGCGTGGCCGAGGATGATCACGGGCGCTTCATACGCACTGATGCTGACGTAGCCGATCGATACCGTGACTTTGCCCACTTGCGGGAATTCATGCGCTTCCACATTCATGCGGAAGCGGTCGATGATGCGGCGGGCATTTTCCTGCGTGGTCGAACGCAGCAGCACGACGAATTCTTCACCGCCAAAGCGGAACACGCGGTCTTGCGCGCGGAACGATGATTGCAGCAAGTTCGCAATCAGGATCAGCACTTCGTCGCCATACAGGTGGCCGAACTTATCGTTGACGTGCTTGAAGTGATCGACGTCCACCACGGCCAGCCACTGCTTTTCCTGGTCCGAGTGCTGGCGCCGTTCTTCATCGCCGGGCAGCAGGGTCAGTGCATCCTGCTCCGCGCTGCTGGCAGCGAGCATCTTGGCCAGCTGGTCATCAAAGGTTTTACGGTTCAGCAAGCCCGTCAGTGAATCCCGCTCGCTGTAATCCAGCAAGTTCTGGAAATTGCGGTATACGCTGACGATCCCGCCCACAATGTGGATGGTTTCCGGCGTGTATGGCGTGGGATTGATAATTTCCAGGCAAGTATTGCATTTGTCGCCCATCCAGATCGGCAGCCACAGCGTGTGGTTGCCTTCCGCATCAACTTGCTCGGCAGACGATTCGTGGTGGCTGATGCAGGCGGCCAATGCCGGGATGCTGGTTAGCGGGTCGCCCGGGTCTTGCTGTTCTTCCATGCGGGCGGTTTTGCCGGCGCTGATGATGGCGCGTGAACGGACAAACATCTGGCCTTTGACGACGGTGACCGACAGCACGCGCGTTTGCTGCGCGTTGGCAAGTTCTTGCACTGCGGAAATTACCGAAATGTCAAGCATGGTGTGGTCGCGGTGGCCAGTCATGTCCACCATGTGTTTCAGTAGGGAATCCATCGTCGTTCTCTGATCACACACCCATAGCCTCAAGCATCATACCGAGAGCCCATCATAGCGAGTTTTACTGCAGCTGCAAGGCTCACAGTGCTTAAAAGCATGAGGCCTTTCCGAAAGACAGCTAAGTAGAATAATACCTTTTTGTCTTATAAGCAATTAAAGCTTACGAATATCTGCCAAAACGCCACGATTCTACGCCGTAGGGTTCAGCCTGAGCGCCCGTCTGTGGAAAAAACGCGGCATTGGCTGCGTCACCGCTAAGCAAAAAAATTCCATGTGGAAAAGTTGTGCGTCGTCAACGACGCATGAATGGCCGTGCCTATAGTGGTCTCAATGGCGGCGGCATGGCTGCAGACAGGTCCCGCCAGGTCTTGTTAACTCTTTTTAGGAGCACATCATGGACTCACTGTTTGCAGCCGTCCGCAACTTTGCCCGGGACGAGGGCGGTATCACTGCCATTGAATATGGCTTGATTGCCGCCGTCATCGTCGTCGCCATCACCACTGGTTTCACGTCCGTCAGCGCGGGCCTGGACCACATCTTTACGGACATCAAGACCAAATTGGGCGTCACCAGTTAGTGACCCGCAGCGCGCCGGCGCAGTCTGGCCGGCGCGCCTGGATTCCGCCATGCTGAATGTCTTTGAATTTGCGCTGCTGTGGCTGGTCATGCAAGCCGCAGTCACGGATCTTGCTGTGCGCAAGGTCCCCAACGTGCTGGTGCTCAGTGGCGTATTGCTGGCGCTGGTGCTGCATTGCCGGCTGGGGCCGGACGGCGCGTGGCTGTCTGCGTGGCTGGGCGGCTTGGCGGCAGGATTTTTCCTGTTCCTGCCCATGTACGTGGGCGGGGGCATGGCCGCAGGCGACGTCAAGCTGATGGCCATGGTGGGCGCGTTTGCCGGGCCATCGCTGGCATGCGATATCGCCATGGCCAGCATCCTGGCGGGCGGCGTGCTGGGCCTGGTGCTGATTGCCGCCAGCGGACGGGGGCGCCAGTGTTTTGCCAACGTCAAGCTGTTGCTGGCGGCGCTGATGGCGCGCCTGTCCGGGGTACGGGTGCCATTGCCTGTACTGTCCGGCGGCGCTTCGGTAGGCGGCATGCCGTACGGCGTGGCGGTGGCCATTGGTACGGCCGCCACACTGTGGTCGCACCACGGCATGCCGTGAAACGGCCTTGCCGCTAATCAATGTCCATCAGGAAAGCCGCGGCTAGACTCGCTTTTCCTACAGATCTGCTCGCTTGAAGGAGGACCGTCATGCTTGATATTGCCACCGTGCTTCCCGCCACCCGCACTGATGAGGATGAGCACAGCCCCATCTTGCCGCCGCAGCCGCGCAACGTGCATGAAACGGGGCTGGAATTGCAATTGATTGTGGAATTGATTGCGAAAGCGATTTTCACTGCGGGCCGCACGCATTTGCCTATCCTCGCGACCCGCTTGCGGCTGTCCGTCAACGTGCTGCGCGAAGCGCTGGATTTCATGGTGGCGGAACAGTTGGCGGAAGTGGCGTGGCGGGGCGATGCCGATATCGACGTGCAATACCAGCTGACGGGCATGGGACGCCAGCGCGCCGGCGTCTGGCTGGAGCGGGCGCCCTACATGGGGCCCGCTCCCGTGACCCTGGACGCGTACCGGGCCATGGCGGCGCGCCAGGCGGCGCGGCTGGCGCTGGGCGGCGTCATGGCCGACGATGTGGACGCCGTCTTTGCCGATTGCAGCCTGGATCCCGCCGTCCACCGGCTGGCGGGCGCGGCCATGCATGCGGGCCGCTCCATGCTGCTGTACGGCCCGCCGGGCGGCGGCAAGAGCACGTTGGCGCGCAAGCTGGGCGGTTTGCTGGCCGGCGCCGTGCTGGTACCCCATGCGGTGGCGGTGGGCCAGGAAATCGTGCAGCTATATGATCCCGCCATCCACCAGCCACCCACGCCGGCGCCCGGCGGACGCTTGCCGCCGGAGCGGCGCAGCGGCGATGCGCGCTGGATGCTGTGCCAGCGGCCCATCGTGCACCTGGGCGCGGAACTGGACGCCGCCATGCTGGAATTGCGGCACGATGCCTTCTCGGGCTGCTACCAGGCCCCCGCGCACTGCAAGGCCAGCCATGGCCTCGTCATTGTCGATGACCTGGGCCGCCAGCGCATTGCCGCTACCGCCTTGTTGAACCGGTTTATCCAGCCGCTCGATGCCGGGCAAGACCAGCTGGCGCTGGCCGGCGGTTATCAATTTTCCATGCCATTCCACGCGATGCTGGTGTTTGCCACCAACTTGCCGCCGCACCAGCTGCTCGATGGTTCCGCGCTGCGCCGGCTGGGCTACAAGGTGCACGTGGGAGCGCTGTCGGAAAGCGCCTATTGCGCGCTGTTCCGCAAACAGTGCCGGGCCGCCAACGTGGCGGTCGATGAAGCGGCGCTGCGCCATCTGGTGGACGAGCTGCATGCGGGCAGTGGGCAGCCGCTGCTGGCCAGCTTTCCCCGCGAAATCCTCGCGCGGCTGGCGGACTTTGCCAGCTATGCGGGCCAGCCGCCGCAATTGACGGTGGTGGCGCTGGAACAGGCGTGGTCCAGCATGTTCGCCGCCGGGGCCAGCCATGAAGCATAAGCGCGCCTTGCTGATGCTGGGGCTGGCCATGTTGCTGGGGCTGGCCGCCGTCTTGCTGGCGTCACGCTGGCTGTTGAATCAGTCGCCGGGGGCGGCGGGCCGCATTGTCGTGGCGGCAGTCGATGCCAGCCCGGGCCAGCGGCTGGCGCCGGACATGGTGAAGCTGGCGGACTGGCCCGTCGAAAGCTTGCCGTCAGGCGCCTTGCGCGAAGTGCGCAAGCTGGAGGGGCGCGTGCTGCGCCATGCCGTGCAGCGGGGCGAGCCGCTCAGCGAAGGCAAGCTGGCGCCGGCCGGCGCGTCCGGCGGCCTGTCTGCGCTGATTTCGGAAGGCAAGCGCGCCATCACCGTGCGCGTCAATGATGTCGTCGGTGTCGCGGGATTTGCGCTGCCGGGCAATTTCGTCGATGTGCTGGTGTACACGCAGCTCGATAGCGAAGGACACGAAGGGCAGCGCGCCATTTCCAAGATCGTGCTGGAACGCATACTGGTGCTGGCGGTCGCCCAGGAAGTGGGACGCGACGATACCAAGCCCCGTGTCGTCAACGCCGTCACGCTGGAAGTCACGCCGGTGCAGGCGGAGCAGCTGGATCTGGCGCGCAGTGTCGGCACGCTGTCGCTGGCGCTACGCAACCAGGTCGATCCGCATCCGGGCATCACGGATGGCGCGACCAAGGTGTCGCTGCTGGGGATGCCGGATGTGCATGCCGTGCCTGCCGCCGTATCCAGTGCGCCGCCAGCCCCGGCGCCGGCGCAGTCCAGGCCGCGCGTGGCGCAGGCTGCGGCAAAGCCGGCGCCGCGCCAGTGCATTGGCGTCATCAATGGGGTGCACAGCGGCCAGGAGTGCTTTTAAGGAGAGACCATGAACGCCATGACCGGATGGCTGCCGCGCGCACCGCGGCGGCAGGGACGGGTTTTGCCGTCCATTTCATGCCTGGCCCTGCGGCTGCTGGCGGGGCTGTTGGCGGGGACGTTGGTGCTGCCGGCCACGGCTGCTAACGGCGGTGAAGACAGTACGGCGCCACAGCGCGGCGGCAGCTTGCACTGCCGTGGTTCGAATGGCGCGCCGTGGCGTTTGCAGCTACAGCCAGGCAAGTCCAGCATGCTGCCCGTGGGTGGAAAGGTTGCGGGCCGCAGCATCGGCAATCCGGGCGTGGCGCAAGCCGTGCTGGTGGCGCCCGACACGCTGTATGTCGCCGGCGTGGCAATTGGCAGCACCAATATGGTGGTGCAGCTGGCAAGCGGCATTTGCCAGCTGGTTGATATCGACGTGGCGCTCGATGCCGCGGGCTTGCAGGCGGCGCTGGCTGCCTTGATGCCGCTGGAGAAGGGCGTGCGCGTCACGCCGGCGGCGGATTCGCTGGTGCTGAGCGGCGCCGTGTCGGACGGCCCCACGCTGGTGCAAGTGCTGGAATTGGCGCAGGCGTATGTGCGCCGCCCCGTCCCGCAACTGGCCACGCCCGGCGCGCCCGCATCTGCCGCATCCCCCGCTTCGGCGCCGCCATCCGCGGCCGATACCGGACCAGGGGCCAGTCCCCGCATCGTCAACCTGCTGTCGGTGACGGCGCCGCAGCAAGTCATGCTGGAAGTGAAAATCGCGGAAGTGTCGAAGACCTTGCTGGACAAGCTGGAAACCAGCGTGCTGATGAAGGCGGGCGGCAGCTGGACCGCCACCTTGCTGACGAATTTCCTGTCCGGCGTGGCGAAGGGCCATGCCGACTTGACGCGCGCATCCGGCAAGGGCGTGATGATCGATGCGGAACGGCAGGACAGCCTGGTGCGCATCCTGGCCGAACCGACCTTGATTGCCGTGAGCGGCCAGGAAGGCAGCTTCCTGGCCGGCGGCAAGATCTTGATTCCCGTGGCGCAGGATGACCGGCGCGTGACGCTGGAAGAAAAGGAGTTTGGCGTCGGCCTGCGCTTTACGCCGACCGTGCTGTCCGGCGGGCGCATCAACCTGAAGGTGGCGCCGGAAGTGTCGGAATTGTCGCGCGAAGGCGTGGGTATCAGTACGGGCGGCCTTGGCGGCACGGCGATCTTGCCGCTGGTGACGACGCGCCGTTCTTCCACCACGGTGCAATTGAATGATGGCCAAAGCTTTGCCATCGGCGGGCTGATACGCAATCACCAGAACACGGGCGTCAAAGGCTTGCCGCTGCTGGCGGAAATCCCGGTGCTGGGCGCCCTGTTCCGCAGCACGGATTTCCTGCATGAGCGCACGGAATTACTGTTTGTGATCACTGCCCGCCTGGTGCAGCCGCAGGCGCCGGGCCAGGCATTGCCGACCGGGGACATGGCGCCGCCCGGACGCGCACCGCTGATGCTGGGCGCCCATCCAGCCGGAGAACAGCCATGATGACCATGCCCAAACGCTTGTCCTATTGGCTCCGTTATGCCTTGCCCTGCCTGCTGTCGGCATGCGCGTCGCCGCCGGCGCTGCAGACGCCGCCTGCTTCCGGCGATGTGGTGCGTGCAGCGTTTGCGCGCCAGGTGATTGCATTGCCATCCAACGCGCCCGTCACCGGCATCGATAGCGGGGCGGCGCTGCAGGCGCAGCAGGCTTACCGCAAGAGCTATGCCGAGAAGGAACCAGCCTACCGGCCGCTGGTCATCGGTGCGGGAGCGCAAAAATGAAGCGCGCGGCTGGTTCCATTTCCATCGCGTTTGCGCTGATGCTGGCCGGAGTGCTGGCCTTTATCGGACTGGCGATGGACCTGGCGCAAGTGTTCAACCGCAAGCAGGAATTGCAGCAACTGGCCGATGCCGTGGCGCTGGCGGCGGCGCAATCACTCAATGGCACGGCCGACGGCATTACCAGTGCCGTCAGCCAGGCCAGCACGATTGCAGCCGGCTACCACTATGCGTATGTGCAAAACGTGGCATGGAGCAGCAGTGCGCTGTCGTTTGCCGACAGCGCTGATGCGGCGGGTAGCGCATGGAAGGATGAAGCTGGCGCCAAGGCCGCGCCGAATGGCTTGCGCTATGTGCGGGTCGATACCAGCCAACTCGGTGACATCGGCAACGTGGCGATGCCATTTGCCGCCATGCTGGGCGATGCATATGCCTCCATCACAGCCAGTGCGCAAGCGGTGGCGGGGCGCAGCGGCATCGAGGTGGCGCCGCTGGCCATTTGCGCGATGAGCGCGGCGGCCGACGCTACCCGCAACAATGGCGCAGGCGATGCGGAATGGGTGCAATATGGCTTTCGCTATGGCGTCACGTATAACTTGCTGAACTTGAATCCCGCACTGGGCGCGGCCACGCCGGAATACTTCCTGGTGGCGCCGCAAGCCACGTCGGCTGACGCTTCCGATGCAACCGTGGCGCCGTTCATGTGTAGCGGCAGCATGGCGCGCGACCGCATCACGGATGCCACCGTGCCTGTGCGCCGGCCCGGCGCCTTTACGTTCAGCGGCCAGTTGAATACGCGCTTTGACAACTACACGGCCGCCGCGCCCTGCACGGCGCGCGGCACGCCGCCGGACATCAATGTCAAGTCTTACACGGCGCCGGCGTGGATGGGCGCCCCCACCGCGGCCCACGCGCAGCCAGGTGCAAGCGGGCCGGGACAAAAGCTCGATACCATGGCGGACCGCACCGTGCCCGCGGCCAATGCGGCAGCCTATGGCACGCTGTGGGCATATGGCCCCGCGAAGCAGGCCAATGCGGCCCATGGCAACATCGCCAAGAGCCAGTGGCAATACCTGTACAAGGTCAATACCGGCAGCCCGCCCGCGGTGAACGCCACGTATACCGGCGCGCCGCCATACAGGTCGACCGGCGCCAGCATGAGCGCGAAACCGGTGAACCCCGGCCGCAAAGACCGGCGCCTGCTGTACATTCCGTTGCTCGCCTGCCCCGTGGCCGCTGGCGCCAGTGCGCAGGCCCAGGTCGTGGCCGTGGCCCGCTTCCTGTTGGCGGCGCCGGCGACGGCTTCCGCAGTCAGCGCTGAATTTGCCGGCATTGCCAGCGAACAGGCGCTGGGCGGCATGGTGGAGTTGTACCGGTGAAGCGCGCTATACCAAAGCTGGCCGGCGCGCTGCAGAATGGGGTGGCGGCCATCGAGCTGGCGCTGTGCCTGTCCGCGTGCGCACTGCTGGCGCCGACCGTGCTGGCGCTTGCCGGCGTCTTTCTGCATTACGCGGCCATGCAAAAGGCCGTGCATGAGGGCGCGCGCTATATGGCGTCGCTGCCGCCACAGGCGCTGGGCACGGATGCCGCGGCTACCCAGGCCATGGCGGCTGCGCGCGCGATCATGGTGGAGACGGCGCGGCAAGCCGGCCTGGAAGTCACGCTGCAGCCGGAACAGATCATCATCGAATGTGATGGCTTCGCGTGCTATGGCACGCTGCCGTCGTCCATCAAGGTATCGGCTGCCATCAATGTACCGCTGTCGACAGAGCTGTTCAGCACGGAAACCAGCGGCACCGTGCAAGTGCGGGCATCACATACGATGCGCTATGGCTATGCGGGCAATTGACATGGCCGGCAAGCGTCAGGGCGGTGCGCTGACAGTGGAATACGCGCTGGTGTTTCCTGTGTTTCTGCTGTTCCTGTTCCTGCTGCTGGAAACCGCGCGCGCAGTGTGCGTGTGGAATACCGTGCAGGAAGTGACGCGGCGCGCGGCGCGCACTGCCGCCGTCACGGATTTCCGCGACAGCAGCGCCATGGATGCCTTGCGCCGCAATGCCATCTTCCGCGACAGCGACGGCACGCTGCTGCTGACGGGCGGCGTCACGCAAGACCATGTGGTGATTGATTACCTGTGGCAGGACAGTGCGGGGAACCTGCAGGCATTAGCGGAAGGGGCGCTGCCTGCATCGGCCGCGCAAAACCGTATCAACTGCATGGCCGACCCGGGCGGCGGCAGTTGCATCCAGTTTGTGCGGGCCCGCATTTGCAGTCCGGTGGGCTGCGAACCTGTGCCTTATCTGCCGTTGCTGACCTGGCTGCCTTTGCCTGCCATGACCATACCGCTGGCGACCACCGTGGTCAAGGCTGAATCGCTGGGTTACCGCACCTGCACTACGCCATGTCCGTGAAGGAGGATTCATGAAAGCATTGATCATCAGCCATGACAGTGAATTGCAGGCGGACGTTGCCTCGCAAGGTTCGGCGCGCATGCCTGCCGTGGAAGTATTGGCCGTGCGGCAAGGCTTGCGCGATGCCGTGGAGCGGCTGTTGCCGGATTCGCCCGGCCTGGTGGTGCTGGACGCCAGCGAACTGGCGCCGGGCGAAGCGGAGTTGCTGGAGCCGCTGGCGCGCCATTACCCGCGCGCCGCGTTCATGCTGCTGACGCGGGCGCCGCAACAGGACTTGCTGATCCGCGCCATGCGCGCCGGCATGCGCGAAGTGCTGGCGCTGCCGCTGGATCACCGCGCCTTCCATGACGCGATGGACCGCATCGAAGTCGATGCCGGCATCACGCGCATGCGCAATGGCAAGGCGCTGGCCTTTATCTCATGCAAAGGCGGCAGCGGCGCCACGTTCCTGTCGACGAATTTCGGCTATGCGCTCGCCGAACTGGGTGGTTGCAAAGTGCTGCTGATGGATTTGCACGGCCAGTTTGGCGATGCGACCTTGTATGTGTCGGACCAGAAGCCGGTCATGACGCTGTCCGACATATGCGCGCAAATCGGCCGCATGGATGGCGCGTTCCTGGATTCGTGCCTGGTGCATGTGGCGCCCGGCTTTGGCGTGCTGGCGGCGGCTGACGATCCGGCGCAGGCCGTGGAAATGAAGCCGGACCACATGGACATCATCTTGCGCGTGGCGCGCCAGCATTACGACTACATCTTGCTGGATGTGGGGCGCCAGATCGATGCGCTGTCGCTGCGGGCGCTGGACCATGCGGACGTCATTTATCCGGTGCTGCAACTGGCGCTGCCCGATATCCGCGATGGCAGGCGGCTGCTCGATATTTTCCGGTCGCTGGGCTATCCGGCGGAACGCATCCGCCTGATCGTCAACCGCTATGAAAAGGGCGGCAAGCTGCGGCTGGCGGATTTGTCGTCCGCGCTGGGCGCCGAAGTGGCGCATACGGTGCCCAACGATTACCTGGCGGCGACCGACTCCGTCAACCAGGGCGTGCCGCTGCTGCAGCTGTCGCGCAGCAGTGCGCTGGCGCGCAGCCTGGGCGAACTGGTGGAGCTGGTGACGGCCCGCCGCATCCCGGAAAGCAAAGGCTTGTTTGACCGTCTGTTTGGCCGAGGGGAGGATATATGAGCTTAAGGGAACGTTTGACGGGGCTGGAAGATGGCCGCCTGATGCAGGGGGCGGGCAGCGGCGGGCCGGTACTGACTGCCAGCCTGCCTGACGCGGCCTATCAAGAGCTGCGCAAGTCCATGCACCAGGCGATCCTCGACCGCATCGACCTGGAACGCTTGAAAAAACTCACGCAAGAACAGTTCCGCCACGAACTGGCGCTGCTGGTGCAGCGCGTCATTGAAGATGAGCGCATCGTGCTGAACCAGCACGAGCGGCACCGCCTCGTGCTCGACATCCAGAATGAAATGCTGGGTTTCGGGCCACTGGAAGCGCTGCTGGCCGATGCCGGCGTGTCGGACATCCTCGTCAATACCGCCAGCAAAGTGTATGTGGAACGGAGCGGGCGGCTGGAACTGACCAGCGTGACCTTCCACGACAATGCGCACCTGATGAAAATCATCGAGAAAATCGTGTCGCGCGTGGGGCGCCGCATTGATGAATCCAGTCCCATGGTCGATGCACGCCTGCCCGACGGTTCCCGCGTCAATGCGATTATTCCGCCGCTGGCCATCGATGGGCCCATGCTGTCGATCCGCCGCTTTTCTTCCAGCCCGCTGACCATCGCCAACCTGCTCGCCTACAAAAGCGTGACGCCGCCCATGGTGCAGGTGCTGGAAGCGCTGGGACAGGCGAAGATCAATATTTTGATTTCGGGCGGCACCGGCAGCGGCAAGACCACGCTGCTGAACGTGCTGTCCGGCTTCATTCCCGGCAGCGAACGCATCGTCACGATAGAAGATGCGGCGGAACTGCAATTGCGCCAGCCCCACGTGGTACGGCTGGAGACGCGCCAGCCGAATATTGAAGGCAAGGGCGAAGTCACGCAGCGCGCGCTGGTGCGCAATGCGCTACGCATGCGGCCGGACCGCATCATCCTGGGCGAAGTGCGGGGCGCGGAAGCCATCGACATGCTGCAAGCGATGAATACCGGCCATGAAGGTTCACTGGCCACCATCCATGCGAACTCGCCGCGCGATGCACTGGCGCGGCTGGAAAACATGGTGGGCATGGCCGGCGTGCATTTGACGCCGCGCGCCATGCGGCAGCAAATCTGTTCCGCCATCACGGTGGTGATGCAAATGTCGCGCCTCACGGATGGCACGCGCAAGCTGGTCAGCATGCAGGAAGTGACAGGCATGGAAGGCGAAATGATCGCCATGCATGAAATCTTCCGCTTTGAACAGGACGGCATCGATGGCGCAGGCAAAGTGCTGGGCCGCTTCCGCGCCACCGGGGTGCGGCCCCGCTTTGCGGAACGCTTGCGCATGTATGGCGCGCCGGTGCCGGACAGTACATTTGATCCAGAAAAGCTGTACGAATAGGAGGTGGTATGGACCTGGTGTTTTCCGCATTTGCAGTGCTGGTATTTGCCGCCGTGATCCTCGCCATTGAAGGCGCATGGCTTTGGTGGTCGGGCAATCATGGCGGCGATGCGCGCCGTATTGCCCGCCGCCTGCAATTGATGGCGGCCCGCACGGATGGCAGCGAGCGCGTGACCATCCTCAAACAGCGCCGCTACAGTGCGCAACCATTGCTGGACAGCTGGCTGCGCCGTATACCGCACATGGCCAAGCTGGACCGGCTGCTGCTGCAGGCAGGCGTGGATTGGACAGTGGGACGGTTTCTTGCCGTGCAGGGCGCGCTGCTGCTGGCGGCGCTGGCGTTGCCCGCCTTGTCGGGCGCACCGGCGCCGCTGCGTCTGGCGGCGCCCATACTGGCATGCGCGGGGCCGGCGCTGATGCTGCTGCAGGCCAGGGGACGCCGCCTGCACAAGCTGGAAGAGCAATTGCCGGAAGTGGCGGACTTCCTTGGCCGTGCGCTGCGTGCCGGGCACTCGTTTGCCAATGTGCTGCAAATGGTGGGCAATGAAATGCCGGAACCGACGGGCAGTGAATTCCGCATGGCGTATGAAGAAATCAATTATGGCGTGCCGATGAATGAAGCGCTGCACAACCTGGCGGCGCGGATTCCATTGACGGACTTGCGCTACATGGTGCTGGCTGTGCTGATCCAGCGCGAGTCCGGCGGCAACCTGGCGGAATTGCTCGACAACGTCAGCACCATGGTGCGGGCGCGCTTGAAACTGATGGCGCAAGTGCGCGTGCTGTCCGCCGAGGGGCGCATGTCGGCGTGGATACTGGGCTTGCTGCCGCTGGGCGTGGTGGCGCTGATGTCGCTGCTCAACCCCGGCTATATCTCGGTGCTGTGGACCGATCCCGCCGGCGCGCGGCTGCTGTGGTATGCGGCGGGCGCCATGCTGGCAGGGCTGCTGTGGATGCGTACCGTGATCAGGATCAGCGTATGAACGGCCCCATGGCGGTGTTCCTGTTGCTGGTATTCCTGGTGGTGGCAGCCATCGTGATGCTGGCTTTGTGGCTGTTTGCACCAGATGCCGTGCGCCTGCGCCTGAACGGGCAATTGCTTGACCCGGATGCGCAGCCAGTGGAAGGGCAGGGCAAGTGGGTCGAGCGCATTGCGCGCGTGGCGCAGCCGCTGACGCGCCTGTCGCTGCCGGACGAAGGCTGGGAACGGTCGCCGCTGCGCACCCGCTTCATTACGGCAGGCTGGCGCCAGCAATCCGCTCCGACGCTGTATTTCGCGGCCAAGACCATGCTGGCATTGCTGCTGCCGGCGCTGGCAGCGCTGCCGGCCGCCAGCCATGTGCCGCAAAACGCGTGGCTGCTGCTGTTGCTGGGGGCTGCCGCCATCGGCTATTACTTGCCTAACGCCGTACTGGCGCGTACCGCGGCGCGGCGCCAGCGGGAAATCTTTGAAAATCTGCCCGATGCGCTGGATTTGCTGACAGTCTGCGTGGAAGCGGGCCTGAGCCTGGAACGGGCGCTGGTGCGGGTGGCGGCGGAAATCCACATCAAGAGCGTAGCGCTGGCGCAGGAATTGCAGCTGACGTTGATGGAAATGCGCGCCGGCTTCAGCAAGGAAAAAGCGTTGCGCAACCTGGCGCTGCGCAGTGGCGTCGAAGATATGGATACGCTGGTGGCAATGCTGATTCAATCGCAGCGCTTCGGCACCAGCATGGGCGATTCGCTGCGCGTGCATTCAGAAAATTTGCGCACCAAGCGCAGGATGATGGCGGAAGAAGCGGCGGCAAAGATCGGGTTGAAATTGCTGTTCCCGCTGATCTTTTGCATTTTCCCGACGTTGATGCTGGTGCTGCTTGGCCCGGCAGCGCTGCAAGTGGCGCGTGTGCTAATGCCGGGCCTGTTGAAATAACCGGCTTAGTTCCAGGCGACGCTGCCCATGCCGCGCGCCGTGGAGCTGCGGTTGGCCGGTTTGCCATACACGGTGGCGGAACCCATGCCGGACAGGCGCAGGTTGGCCGACGTCTTCGCGTACACCGTGGCGCCGCCCAGGCCCGACATGTCGACGTCGACGCTGTCGGCGCGCAAGCCTTGCGCATCCAGGCTGCCGATGCCGCCCAGCTTGGCCGTCAGGTTTTTGCTTTGGCCGTTGATGACGATTTGTCCCGCGCCTTTCAAGTTCAAGTCCACGCTCTCCGCGTCGCCCGCGTTCACGTGCATGCTGCCGACGCCGGTCAGGCGCGCATCCATATGCTTGTAGCGCGATGCCATGTTGACGGAGCCGGCGCCTTCCAGCGACACGCGCATGTCATCGCCCGAAAAGCCGGACAGTTCTGCGGAACCGACGCCAGCCGAGACAAATTCACGCAAGTTCGGCAACGTCAGTTCGGCGCGCAGGTTGCCATTGCTGAAGTTGACGCCGCGCAGGTCAGTGCCGATGCGCAGCGTATCGCCGCTTTGCACCACCGTGATTTTCGGCACGTAGCGCTTGTCGCCGGACACCACCAGCGAAGGCGTATTGCCCTGCTTCAGATTCAGGCTGATGATCCCATCCAGCACCACCTTGACGGCCCGTGCATCCACAGTGCGGATTTCACTGATCACTTCATCCGCGACGGCCAGGCCGTGTGCTGCGTACAGGGAAACTGCCATCATCGTGGCGCTGATAAATTTGTTCATCATTCTGCTCCGGCTGGATTGATTGGACTGCTGGGATTAATTGGCGAGCGCTGCTTTTTCAGCTGCGCTCAGCCGTTTAGCGGAGATCACCACCACTGGCACCTTGGCGGCATTTGCTTGCACGGTGTGGGCGGTAGCGACAGTATTCTTGGCGGCTGGTACGGCTGCAACGGCAGTGGTCACCAGGGTAGCGCCTGCCAGGGTAACGGCAGCGAGGAAGATGGCTTCCATGTTTTTAGCGATGTTCATTTTCAGCTCCTTGTCTATGTGTTCGTCGTTTCGATGAGTGAACTATAGACAAGGGCCGTTTGCAGCTCTATCGGTGTGCGACGAACTGCAATTTTTGCGACATGAACTGCATGAAAACGCCGACCGGCGTATTGCGGAGGATCAGGCGAAGCGCAAATGACACGCTGCGCCGGTGAGGAAGGTCAAATATGGCGGTAAGGCACGGGGCGCCGTTATGCGGCTTCCTCTTCTTCATCTTCGCGTGCGGAGCGCATCCACTGCACCAGCGGATACGCATCCTTCATGCCGTTGGCAATCAGGGGCAGCAGCAAATCCGGCTTGTTCAAGTCGAGATCCATCTCGGTCCACACAAAGAAGCTTTTCAGCTTGATGTATTCAATGTGTTCGTGCTCGGGATCGAAGCCTTTTGGCGGGCGCTGCAGCTTGCCTTCATTCTGGATCGTGCCGTAGCGGGCTTTCAGGTTTTTATTTTTCAGCACTTTGCTGAAACCGGCAGCATCTTCGACCATGGCGCGGCGCAGCGCTTTGATGCGGTTGGGCGGCGGCATGTATTCACCGGCGCCAAACAGGACGCGGCCTTCACCGTCCAGCTGGAAGTAATACGTGGGGCCGCCGGCTTTTGACGGGCGGCGCATGTCGTTCGGCGCGATGGCGGCCGAGAAACGGGTTTTGTACGGGCTTTTGTCGTTGGCGAAGCGCACGTCGCGGTTAATGCGGAACATGGCTTTCTTGGGATTGCAAAACTTGACGGCCGGGTCGAACTTGCCCAGTTCGGCGATCAGCTGCGTCACCAGCTGCAGGAACTCTTCGCGCAGGATGTCATAGCGCGGTTTGTTCATGATGAACCAGGGGCGGTTGTTATTGTCGGCCAGCTCGGTCAGGTAGTTTTTCAGGTCGCGCAGGTGCATGGGCATATCGGAGTTGGAAGAGACGGACCATTATGCCGCCACCCCGCCTACTTCGCTACCGGCCGCCTGCCCACCGTGACCGCCAGTTCTGTTTCCCGGCTCTTGCGCAAGACGCGCATGGTGGCTTTGCCGCCTGGTTGCAGTGCGGCAATCAAATTCAGCATTTCCGTCGTGTCATGGACATCCTTGCCTTCCACGGACACCAGGATGTCGCCCGGCTTGATGCCGGCCTTGTCGGCCGGGCCATTGCGTACCACGCCCGCAATGATCGCGCCGCTGGTGCGCTGCAAGCCAAAGCTTTCCGCCAGTTCCGGTGTAATTTCCTGCGATTCCACGCCGATCCAGCCGCGCGTGACATGCCCGGAGGAAATAATCGCTTCCATCACGGATTTCGCTGTGGACACGGGAATAGCAAAGCCTATGCCGACGGAACCGCCCGTTTGCGAATAAATCGCGGAATTAATGCCGAGTAAATTGCCGTTGGTATCAATCAGCGCGCCACCGGAATTGCCGAAATTAATGGCCGCATCAGTCTGGATAAAATTCTCGAAGTTATTGATACGCAAATTATTGCGGCCCAGCGCAGAAATAATGCCCATGGTGACGGTTTGCCCGACACCGAACGGATTGCCGATGGCCAGCACGACGTCGCCGACTTTGGCGTTTTCCGCATGGCCCAGCACGATCACGGGCAATTTATCCAGGCCGATTTGAATGACGGCCAAATCCGTTTCCGGGTCCGTCCCCACGACTTTGGCCTTGCTTTTGCGCCCGTCCGGTAACACCACCTGGATATCGTCGGCCGCATCGACCACGTGGTTATTGGTGAGGATATAGCCGGCCGGGCTGACGATGACGCCAGAACCCAGGCTGGACTGGTCTTCATCGCCATCGTCGCCTTCTCCCCGGTCGCCCCGTTCAAAGAAGCGGCGGAAAAACGGGTCGCGCGACAGTGGATGCTTGCGCTTCGGGGACTTCGTGGTGAGGACATTGACGACGGCGGGCATCGCGCGCGATGCCGCCACCCGGTAAGAACCGGGGGAAGGCGGGGTATTGCTGGAGGCTTCCAGCAGCGTGGCAGGGCGGGCGCTGCCCGTGCCCAGTTGCCGGATCGAGGCCGGCAAGCTGGCTGCGTCGGGACGGACGGCGTTATAGACGAAATACAGCGCAAGGACCACGGTCACCGTTTGCGCAAACAACAACCACAGTCGTCGCATGATCTTCATCCCGGGCCCGCTGGCCGGGCCAGCAGGGCGTTATTTATTCTTCAGCGAGTCGCGGATTTCACGCAGCAGCAAAACATCTTCTGCGGGCGGCGCCGGCTCGGCAGCCGCTGCCGGCGCCTCCGTGCGGCGGGCCTTTTGCAGCAGGCGCACCATTTGGAAAATGATGAACGCCAATATGATGAAGTTTAGCAGGATGGTCAGGAAGTTACCGTACGCGAGGACCGCGCCCAGCTTTTTTGCTTCGGCCAGTGATAAATTCATGGGCTGGCCGTTGAGCGGAATGTAATAGTTGGCGAAATCCAGGCCGCCGATCAGCTTGCCGATGGGCGGCATGATGATGTCTTGCACCAGTGAATCCACGATTTTGCTGAATGCCGCGCCCACGATCACGCCGACCGCGAGATCGACCACATTGCCTTTCATGGCAAACTCTTTGAATTCCTGCATCATGCCCATCTGTGTACTCCTGGTAAATAAACGAACCGATGATAGCGGTATTTTGTTGCTTTTCACAACACATTGCCGGGTCGATCCCCCTGGGACAATTTACCCATGGACGGCGTTGCATAATGTGGGGCAGAATTTACACAAATACTACGTTTTCCTTTAATTCAAAAAACTTTTGTCCTACAATTTAAGGTTGCTGCAAGCTCAGTAGTCGTATAACAACTATTTCGCAATTTGATGATTGGGGTTTGTGTATGAGTATCGAAAAGCAGGTCGATCCCGGCCGACGCGGTTTGCTGGCTGCCACATGTGCAGCGGGCGGCGTAGTAGGCTTGTCTGCCACGGGCGCCTTGGTCAGTACCTTCCAGCCGTCCGAACGGGCGAAAGCCGCCGGTGCACCGGTTGAAGTCGACATCAGCTCTCTGCAGCCGGGCGAGATGAAGACGGTGGAATGGCGTGGTAAGCCGGTGTGGATTCTGCGCCGCACGCCGGAAATGATCGCTTCCCTGAAGAAAACCGACGGCCAGGTGGCCGATCCCCAATCGAAACGTAATCCTGACGAATTCACGCCGGAATACTGCCGCAACGAAGCGCGCGCGATTAAACCGGAATACCTGGTCGCCATTGGCATTTGCACCCACCTGGGCTGCTCGCCATCGACCAAGTTCGTGCCGGGCCCGCAAGCGTCGCTGCCGGATGACTGGGCTGGCGGTTTCCTGTGCCCATGCCACGGCTCCACCTTCGACCTGGCCGGCCGCGTGTTCAAGAACAAGCCTGCGCCGGATAACTTGCCTGTGCCGCGCCACATGTACCTGAGCGACACCAAGCTGATCATTGGTAAAGACCAGAAAGGCGAGGCATAACCATGGGCGCATTCAAAGAAACCAAGTTTCCTGCCAACGCGCCAGCCTCGCAAAAGGCCCTGGGCTGGGTCGACGACCGTTTTCCGCTGACGAAGCTGTGGAACGACCAATGGGGCAAGTACTACGCTCCCAAGAACTTCAACTTCTGGTACATCTTCGGTTCGCTGGCCATGCTGGTGCTGGTGCTGCAGATCGTTACCGGTATTTTCCTGACCATGCACTACAAGCCGGACGCCAACCTGGCTTTCGGTTCCGTGGAATACATCATGCGTGAAGTGCCGTGGGGCTGGCTGGTGCGCTACATGCACTCGACCGGCGCGTCCGCGTTCTTCATCATTGTGTACCTGCACATGACCCGCGGCCTGCTGTACGGTTCGTACCGCAAGCCACGCGAACTGATCTGGCTGTTTGGTTTCGCCATCTTCCTGTGCCTTATGGCTGAAGCGTTCTTCGGCTACCTGCTGCCATGGGGCCAGATGTCGTACTGGGGCGCGCAGGTGATCGTCAACCTGTTTGGCGCGATTCCCCTGATCGGCCCTGACCTGTCGCTGTGGATTCGTGGCGACTACGTGGTGTCCGACGCCACCTTGAACCGCTTCTTCGCGTTCCACGTGATTGCGATTCCTCTGGTGCTGCTGGGCCTGGTGGCTGCGCACTTGATCGCGCTGCACGAAGTGGGTTCGTCGAACCCGGATGGCATTGAAGTCAAGGAAAACCTGGGCCCGGACGGCCACCCGGTCGATTCGATTCCATCGCACCCATACTACACGGTGCACGACTTGTTCGGCGTATCGGTATTCCTGCTGATCTTCTCGACGGTGGTGTTCTTTGCACCGGAAATGGGTGGTTATTTCCTGGAGTACAACAACTTCCTGCCCGGTGACTCGCTGAAGACCCCGCTGCACATCGCGCCAACCTGGTACTTCACGCCGTTCTACTCGGTGCTGCGCGCCACCACTGCGGACTTCATGTGGGTACTGATGTTTGCCGTGGCAGCCTATGTGGCCTTCCTGTGGCTGAAGTCGCGCCTGTCGGGCATGGTCAAGACGGTCATTGCCGCGGTTGCCCTGGTGGCCATCATCGGCATGCTGCCTTCCGTGCTGGATGCGAAATTCTGGGGCGTGGTGTTCTTTGGTTCGTCGGTGGTGATCCTGGCCTTCCTGCCATGGCTGGACCACTCGAAAGTCAAATCGATCCGCTACCGTCCTGACTGGCATAAATATGTGTACATGCTGTTCGGTATTGCATTTATTGCACTGGGCTACCTGGGTACCCAGCCGCCTAGCCCGGTTGGCACCGTGGTTTCGCAGATCTGCACGCTGTACTACTTTGCCTTCTTCCTGCTGATGCCTTGGTGGAGCGAAATGGGCCAGTTCAAACAGGTTCCATCCCGCGTTACGTACCACGCGCATTGATTACCGGCCATCGCTGAAGAGGACATGTACATGAATTTTGCTAAAAAGTTAATTGCAATCCTGGCGCTGGCAGTCCCTGGACTGGCGCTGGCAAACGAGGGTGGCCACCCGCTGGACAAGGCGCCGGACCGCTCGACCAACATGGCGGCACTGCAAAATGGCGCCAAGTTGTTTGTGAACTACTGCCTGAACTGCCATAATGCGTCTTCGATGCGTTATAACCGGTTGAAAGACCTGGGCCTGACGGAAGAGCAGATCAAGGGCAACCTGTTGTTTACTGCTGAAAAAGTGGGCGAAATGATGACAACGGCGATGCCGGCCAAGGATGCCAAGGCCTGGTTCGGCGCGGTTCCGCCGGATTTGTCCGTGATTTCGCGCGCCAAGGCATCGTCCGCAGGCACCGGTGGCGACTACCTGTATACTTATCTGCGTACTTTCTACAAGGATGACAACCGCCCGACCGGCTGGAACAACCTGGTATTGGCAAACGCGGCAATGCCGCACGCCCTGTGGGAATTGCAGGGTGTGCAAAGCGCCAAGTTTGTCGAGGAAACGGATCCACACGATCCATCCAAGAAAGTGCACAAATTCGCTGGCTTTGAGCAGGTGAAACCCGGCACCATGACCAAGCTGGAGTTCGACACGGCCGTGGCGGACCTGGTGGGCTACATGGAGTGGATGGCGGAACCTGCCCAGCAAACCCGCAAACGCCTGGGCGTGTGGGTGGTGCTGTTCCTGTCGTGCTTTGCGCTGCTGGCCTGGCGCCTGAACGCATCGTACTGGAAGGAAGTTAAATAAGAGTTAGCTCGGAAGTTTGAGCTTTGTTTTGTGCGCCGCCCGCGATGCGGGCGCGCTCCTTGGGGTGAGCCGCTTTTGCGGCTACATCCCATTTTGTTTCTAAGGAACTACAAAAAATGATGGTTCTCTACTCGGGTACGACCTGCCCCTTCTCGCAACGCTGCCGCCTGGTCCTGTTTGAAAAAGGCATGGACTTTGAAGTGCGCGATGTGGACTTGTTCAACAAGCCGGAAGACATTTCGACCATGAATCCATACGGCCAGGTACCGATCCTGGTCGAGCGCGAACTGATCCTGTACGAATCGAACATCATCAATGAGTACATCGATGAGCGCTTCCCGCACCCGCAACTGATGCCGGCCGACCCGCTGATGCGCGCCCGTGCCCGCCTGATGCTGTTCAACTTCGAAAAAGAATTGTTCGTGCACGTGCACACGCTGGAATCCGAGCGTGCCAAGGCCAACGACAAGAGCCATGACAAGGCTAGAGCAGAAATCCGCGACCGCCTGACGACCTTGGCGCCGCTGTTCCTGAAGAACAAGTACATGCTGGGCGATGAATTCTCGATGCTGGACGTGGCGGTGGCGCCGCTGCTGTGGCGTCTGGATCACTATGGCATTGAGCTGTCGAAAACTGCTGCGCCGCTGATGAAATACGCCGAGCGTATCTTCTCGCGTCCAGCCTACATCGAAGCGCTGACCCCATCCGAAAAGGTCATGCGCCGCTAATATCATGGCAGACATCTCCACCAAGCCCTACATGCTGCGCGCCATCTACGAGTGGTGCACCGACAGCGGCTATACGCCTTACCTGGCCGTGAAAGTCGATGCCGCCACCACGGTACCGATGGAATACGTGAAAAAGGGCGAAATTGTGCTCAACATCAGCTTTGGCGCCACTTCGGGGCTGAAGATGGACAATGACAGCATCCGTTTCCACGCCCGCTTCGGCGGCGTGTCGCGCGAAATCTTCGTGCCGGTAAATAACGTCATGGCCATCTATGCCAACGAAAACGGCCAAGGCATGGCGTTTGAGCCGCAATTGGGCCAGTACGAACCGCCAGCCCCGGCGCCAGCACCATCGGCGCCAACCCTGGCGCCCGTGCCGAGCCCGGTGCCTTCGTCCGAGTCCCGTCCTGCTGAGACTGTCAGCACGGATGCACCGGACGATGGTGGCGAACCGCCAAAAAAGGGCGGACGTCCTACCCTGACACGTATCAAATAGCGTATAATCCGCGCTGAAAAGTTTACGCCGGCTTAGCTCATTTGGTAGAGCAGTTGATTTGTAATCATCAGGTGGCCAGTTCGAAACCGGCAGCCGGCACCAAAATTAAGTAGTAAAAACAAAGGGTTACATGATTTTTCATGTAACCCTTTTTGTTTCCAGTACGCTCTGTTTGACCCTTGTAACCACTATGTAACCCGATTGAGTGGTGGCGAGAACCTCGGCTGATGCTATAAGCCGTCATTTCCGTTACCCGCCCATATATGGTTGAGTCTGTACAGCATTTCACAGTTCAATGCAAGTCCCGGTTGCTATGAAGGGAGGGACACTGTTAGAATTTAGACTTCATATACTGTAAAACCGTACAGTAGTAATTTCTCACAATAGGAAGGGGGAGGCCATGGGACATCTATCCAATCATTCGCTTACTCCCCTTGGGGAAGAAGGCGCCGCGCGTGAATTGTTATCACGCTACTGGGACGGTCTGCTTCCTATTGATCCTGTCAAAATAGCAACGCAAGCAGGTATCGCAGTGTACGGGCGTGGAGGTTGGGGGGACTTTGATTACCCCTACAGTGGCTACTACCGCATATTCAATGGTATGCCTTCAATTGAATACAACGTATCGGAAGCTCCTGTTCGCCAGCGTTTTACTGTTGCACACGAACTTGGGCACTTTGCTTTAGGTCATCAGGATGCTCCACGAGATGCCGGTAACTTCCAATCCAGCGGCGACTACCGTGAGCGGCAAGCCAATAAATTTGCTGCGGAACTACTTATGCCCGGTTCACTCGTAGCTCGCCATTACCAACAGGGCGCCGCAAGCAGTGTGGAAGCATTGGCAAATATGTTTGGAGTCTCCAGAGATGCCATGGGCTACCGCTTAATTAACTTGGGCTTACTGCGATAAGCGCATATCCAAGCAGCAGTATTCGAGATCACTGAAGGAGAGATATTGAGTCAAGATTTAGACGGGGGTGTACTTAGGTCACCCGAATCTTCAGCTCGTTCGCCAAACGTTGTACTAGATCCTTCGCCAGATCAGCTTAGAACAGAACTTGATTCATCTACTCAAGCACCAGTTACAACAGGTCCTGGCGATAGTCCTAGAATGTCTGAACATGCACTGGACGCCATAAACGACCAAATATCACGACGGGGATACCGAACTCCAATTTTTTACGCGACCTTGTTTGTTTTATTGACTTTTACGGTATGCCTTGCAGGAGTAGTCTGCACATTGGGAAGAGGATTCTATGAGGCGCTAAAACCTGAGAATGTTTCTAAGTTTGTAGCAGTAGAGTTGCAAGAGAAAATTCGAAAAATTTCACCCGATGCAAGTGAAAAGGCAAGTGAAAAGGCAAGTGAAAAGGCAAGTGAAAAGGCAGGTGTAAAATCGGAAAAAGTATCAAATAATTCGAACAAGGAAAACAAGACTTCTTCGACTAAATCTGCTGACGTGCACAGCGTAACTAAGGAACCAGAGTCTATCAAAGTAGAGGCGAAGATTTATGGTGAAATTCGCGACTCTATGGTTCCTTTAGTGGCGTTAGTATCGATTCTTACCGTAGCCATCGTTGTTATATTGGGAAGCATGGTCAAGGCAGCCTTTGCGCCACATCCCAATAACGGTATTGAATCAAAAGAGAAAGATGACGTATCTCCTGTCCCATTGCTTGAGGCAATCAAAAGTCTTGTAGATTCAGTTAAAGCTGCCTTGAAATAATCCTGATGTATAGCGACAACCTGCTTACTTGTTGCAAGCATGAGAGCGACCCGCAGTGGAGTGAGGTCGCTTTCACATTGAAACACGGTTGTATAAGGTTTGGTGAAAAAAACTTCTAAGTTGATGAACGCTACCCCATCGCGGCAAACCTTATATTCTAGGACTTTGCCTTTTCAGGGTCGGATGGGGGCGTTACTTGCGCATTAGGGGCCGCAATGATGTTACTGAAGAATGTAGCATTCGCCGTTGCCGTAACAGGTTGAAATGGCAACTGTCCGGCGGCCGTCAACATACCCGAAGTGAGTGATGGCGAAGCCGCTCTCTACGGATTGGGTGATGGTCATTACTTCCAGAATGTCAGTGAATTGCTCAAGCGTTACGTGCTTCACGTTATGTTTGCTCCTCTTTGGTTGATCGGCTTGTCGAGCCGGTGGGGTATCAGGGTTATTTTTGAGTGGCCAATCGGCCCGCATTGGCTCCGCGCTAGTTCTCATAATGTGGAATAAGCCATGACGAGAGCCTATGGCTGACCCATGACGCCGTCATGGCTTGGAAATTACAAAAGTCATCTCATTCCGTCATGAGCCAATTTGCGTGATTCTCGGGGCGTCGCGGGATGGTTGAGGGATGACGAAAACAATGGGGACCTAGGTCCCCAAAACGAATATACGTCCCTCGCTTCATCTCCATTTAGGTCGCCCAAGTCATCTCTGCTTTCCGCAGCGTTGACCGTATCTTTTCGAGTTGCTGCGCTACAGCTTGTCGTGTGATTGGCATTCCTGTTAGTTGTTCAAAAAATACCGCTGTCTCTGTCGGGCTGGCGCTGGTAGCCATACGAGAACACCGCCATAAGGCATGGCGTCGCTGCAGGGTTGCCAGTGCTTCAGTTTCGCCAAAGGTAGCGGTTCGTCGCACAGTGCACAGATCATCACGCAGCGCTTTGTACACATGCTCACTGGCCACCGCTGTGATTTCGGCACGCTTCTTGACCGGTGCAGTACGCAAGTAACAAGCTTCGAGTTGCTGGCGGGTGTTAAGGCTCAACGACCCCGCCAGCTTCCAGGCCGGGCGTCGTCCTCGAAAGAACGCATACTCGGCCTCGCGATGAAAGACGGCATCGCCACCTGTCAGCATTAGCTTGCCTCGCTTGTACCGGACGACATCGGCATGGCCAGGGTAATGACGGCGTAGCCACATCACATCGGCCAGAAAAAGATCATAGCGGGTGTTTATGTGCAGATCGTCTAATTCCAGCCCATCATGCCAGACCCACGGCGGCACGCCGTTGGCAACCAGTGCACATGCTGTTACATAGGTCCGCTTTCGTTGCCCTGCCTTGAAGGCTGTGCGGTATTGGGTGAGCAGTTCTTCGCGCCCGAATCGGCGCGCATTCTGTTGCACATCGTAGAGCTTGAGCGGGTCCACAAGGCGTAACAGCGATGCAAGCGGAATGAAGCCCTGCGCGTTGTTCGCTGTGGGGCTTCCGGTCATCATTCGTGCGCTACTCTGGACGCGGGGATAGCTTCGCCGATTTCGCGTGCGAAACGCGCCGCCAGCGTCTCATATCCTACTGGCGCAATGCTTCTGATTCCCGCCTCGATAGATTCGGGACCGAACGAGATAATCAGGTTGGCAGCTTTGTCGCGCATTTCGGGGTGGCTACCGACCAGCGCCAGCACTTCATGCCAGCCTGCTTCGATGGGGCCGAGCGTTTGAGCAATGATGTCACCGCCGTACAGTCCGGTCAGGCCGGCTATCTGGCGCAGCACTTCGGCGGTTTCGTCGCCCAGCGTTAGTTTGATACTGTTCATGCGTCGGCCCCTTTGGAATCGACAGCGGCACCGGCGGCCAGAGTGCGCCGAATTGCATCCACCGGCCATGCCAAGCGGCCCATAATGCGCACCGGACGAATTGGCCCAGCCTCTGTTGAAGCCCAGGATCTCATTGTTTGTGGCTTGCGGCTCAGGTAGAAGGCGGCGCAGGCTGTCTCTACATGGCTGCGCGTCTCTTGGTCAATAGGGGGAAATCGATTTGTTGCGGCTGGCATATTGGAATCCGTGTCGTTGTTGAAAGGGATTCCATTAGAACTTATGCCGGACTCGGGATTCTAGTGGTGAAACACGGGTATTTTTCCCCTACTGATTTGGGGAAACTCAGGCAACTTACCTAGTGATTACCGTAGTCGTCGTGGCGTCTTGTCCGCACCCGCTTCTGAGCTAATGCCTCCCGCCATGCACCCTCGAACTGACTTTCTGTGGCAAGCGGTGACCCTTTCGGCGCAGCACAATCCGCAGCAAGGGCTTTTTTTCCACCGGTAGGAATACACATCACATCGTATTTACGTTTTTTTGCCGCAGCCTCGATTAAACGAATCTTCCGCTCCATCTTTGATAGTCCTGGCTCGTCGGGGCCTGTTACTGCAGTATTCACGTTTTTCGCCTGTTGGTTGGCTTTTTTAGTACTTTCGATTTGCGCCCACAGTAAGGCTTCCACTTCGGCTTGGCGTTTATGGCGTTCTCTCGCTTCTCCCATCACAAGACCTAGCTTTAACTCATTAATCTTCATCCTCGCTCCGCTTTGAATATAGAAGTAATTGCACCATATGTTTTGAATTATCAGCTTGCAGTTACTACACGCAGCCCGTGCGCCGCTGGCATGAAATTTATACCGGCTTGCTCAAGCATCCACTCTTCGATTTTAACGTGCCATTTCCGCAGCAGATCCAGCGGACGGCGAATGTAGTTCTGTTCGCGTACGCCCTGCGGCGCGTGGCCTTGAATCTGGGCCGCGATGCCTGCAGGCATCTCCACCCATTCGCTCAGTGTTGCGAAGCTGCGGCGCAGGCCATGCAATGTCAGATGTGGCAGCCCGGCGGCGGCGACCGCCTCGTTATGGGCGATGCGCGGCTCTGTCAGCTTGCCGGATTCGGCGGTGGGGCTGCTGAAAACCCACTCATTACGGCGTGGCAGCGCAGCCAGCAGGTGCGCGACGTATGGCGTGAGCGGCACCATGCGGAAGTCTTCCACTTTGTCGCCCAGCTTCATGCTGCCCCATTGGAAATCGACATCGACCCAGCGCAACCCTGCCACCTCCTCGCGGCGAGCGCCAATCATCAACAGTGTTTGCAGGTATGCAGCGATGACCGGGTTGCCTATCTTGCGAACTTCACCAAACCACGCCGCTAGTTGTTCGCGCTGGAGCAGGTCGTGCTTCACCTTGGATTTGCCCAGAATTTCACGCGCACGGCTGCTCTTTGCAGCATTCACTTTGACGATAGCGGCATACACGGGGTGTCCGGCACACCAATTCAGAAAGGCTTTGAGCAGTCGCATCGCCAGCCGCGCGCTGGATGGGCGTACTGCCGCCTCTATCTTGGCCCAAGCCTCGATCCTCGCATCTGTCAAATCCACTAGGCGCTCTCCGGCCAGCATCGATAGCGGCCCTGCCTTGGTCAGCTTTGGGCTACGCTTTCGTCTTTCGCCACCAGCCTGGATAATTTTTCTGTGTGCGGAGATTTGATGGTCGCCCCAGTGTGGCGTGCGTTCGGCCACGTAGACAGGCCAAGCATCGCCCAACGTTATCGAATCGCGCAAAGCTGCCGCAGCGGCGGCGGTCTGTTCCGCAATCTTGGCCTCACGGCGGGCCTGCTCTGCTGCCAGCGCATCAGCTCTGACTTGGCGAGGATCTTGGCCACCGTCAATCATCACCTTTAAGCGGCGTGCTTCCGCGCGTGCGGCATCAATACTCCATGCCTTGCGGTCGCCAATTGTCACGCGAATGGTCTTACCGCCCAGCTTGGCCTGAAAAATGAAGGATGTGGGCGGCAATGCTTTGCCCGCTTCCGGTCGCGTTGCCCGCAGGCCAAGCCCTGGCGCTTCGGTATCCCAGATGAACTCCTGCGCTTTGTCCGGCTCACACTTGTGAGCATCAATTCTTCCAGCAGTGAACGCTATCCGCGCCATCGTCAGTCTCCCATGTAACCTCTATGTAACCCGATTGGGAGTATAAACATCGACACAAACTAACGCAAATCAACATCATATTTTCATAAGTTATTGATTTTAAATGGCGTTGTGGCATTGGGGAATGCGGATGAATGCTAATGAATGGCTTCTTTTGATGATTTGTAATCATCAGGTGGCCAGTTCGAAACCGGCAGCCGCAAGTTGTATCAGGCAGTATCGAAAACCCGCCTCTCTTATAGGGAGCGCGGGTTTTTTGTTGTCTCCGATGGCCCCACTGCGTACATGAAGGCGCATAGAAGTGCCGGTACCTGTGGCGGTATCTGCCTCGCGACGTAAAACAAGATTCCGCCAGCGGAGGCGGATATGGCACTGACTGATACGTTCGTCCGGCTGGTAAAGCCGGGCAAATCCACTGGTCTTTTTGTTACCCAAGCACCCTTGTACAACCAAGGCACCGTAACAATATCAGCATCCATATCCTACCCCGACCGCTTCTCGCCCCCAACCACGCATGGACCAACAACACCCCCATCCTCCCGTCCCAGCCCCAGCAGGTCTCTCTGCCGACCTCGGCGGCTATACCTGGACCCCTCAGACCGCCGGTGAATCCGGCGGCGCCGTTTACCGGCTGCACAGTAAAGCCGATGCGCCTGATCTGTTCGTAAAGCATGGCAAGCACGCTGTTGCCGATGACATCACCGATGAAATGATCCGGCTGCGCTGGCTGGCCACGCACGTTCCTGTGCCGGCTGTTGCGCATTTTGCCCGTACGCCTGACGAAGCCTGGCTCTTGATGACGGCACTGCCCGGGCAATCGGCGTATGAGGTGATGGAGGCGCATCCCGGGCAGCAGGGCGCTATCGTCGACGCGCTGGCCAGGTTCCTGCGCCGCCTGCATGCGATCCCGCTCAGCGCCTGTCCGTTCACCAGCGATCACACCTACCGGCTGGCCCATGCACGGGCACGCATCGATGCCGGTCTGGTCGACGAAGACGATTTCGATGACGAGCGGGAAGGCTGGAGTGCCGAACAGGTGTGGGACGCGATGCAAGACTTGATGCCGATGGCGCCAGATCCAGTCGTTACGCACGGCGACTATTCGCTCGATAACCTGTTTATCTGCGATCAGGAGGTCGTGGGCTGTATTGATGCGGGACGGCTGGGCATTGCTGATCGCTACCAGGATATCGCCATCGTTTGGAATTGCCTGGCGGAGTTCGGGCGCCCCCTTCAGGAGCGCTTTCTGGCGCAATACGGCTTGTCCGATCCCGACTGGGACAAGCTGCGGTTCCATCTGCTGTTGGATGAGCTGTTCTGACCAACGACGCCTATCGGGGCGCGATGCCACCTGCGCCGGAGCCCGAGCGCCGCATCGCCAGCACCTTATGCCCCGAGACCGCATACCCCACCAGCCGCTTGGCCAGGAATGGCGGCAACTCTTCCGGCGCCGCAGTCGCAAAACCTGCCTGGCCATAGAACTGCACCAGATGGGTGTAAGGCAGGCAATACGCCACATCCCGGTCGAGATAGGGAACGCAATGTTCCAGCAGCATCCGCCCAACGCCCTGCCGCTGAAACTCCGGCAACACTTGCATACCCCGCAGTACCGTCACGCCGCCTTCTTCGCACAGGCGGACCACGCCTATCATGTGGCCACCATGCCAGGCAGCCAGCGTCACATCGGCTTCGGCAACGCCGCCGCCATATCCCGCCGCCTGGTATAAGCCTGCCACCTGGCCGAGTTCCACAACTGGAACACGTTCAACCTTGATCATATCGAGTACCTGTTTTATTTAGCGATCACCACATTATCCGCCGGCCCGGCTGCCCCGGCCGACACCGTCACGATGGCGCCGGCGGATGTATTCACGGTGCTATTGTGGCCCATGATATTGACAGTGTTGGTACCGGAATTGACCGTGGTGCCCGCTGGCACGTTGACGCTTTGGCCCGCGCTCATCGTCAGCGACTGGCCAGCCTGCAAGGTTTTCACGACCGGGACGCTGGGGCTATCACTGCCGCCTCCGCATGCTGATAGGGTGAGAGCGCAAAGGACGGGCAAGAACAGCTTCATGCGGTGCATGGGGTTTCTCCTGAGTGGTTAGTCAAAAAGACACGCACTGTACACACCGCGGCGAACTTGAAAACTATTCAATTGTTTCAATTTGAGCAATCTCTCTAATTGCAAGATAAATGCCAAAAAGCAAAATCACTAAAAGTTTGTGTTACGATATTTTCAATACATCTTGCTAAAGCCTGGCAAGGCTGACAAAGGACCGAATTAATGGATGAGGTTGGCGCCGGCGCTGGTATTGTGCCGGATTTTTTTACCACCTATGACGCGCTGATGAACGCCCGCGATGAACCGGAAACGGTGACGCGGCTGGAATCGGCAGCCCAGGGCCTGGGCTTTGACAAGGTACTGTTTGCCGTCATTCCGCAACCCAAAACTAATATTGCCGACGTCTACTTGCGCAGCAATTACCCGGACCAGTGGCGCGAGCATTACGACCGCAACAACTTGCGCACTGCCGACCCGACGGTGGAATACTGCTTCAAAGCCAGTTCGCCATTTGTGTGGATGCCGCAATCGTTCAAAACGCCGGAACAGCAGGCGCTGTACGAAGAAGCCGCATCGTTCGGCCTGAAGGTTGGCGTGACCTTGCCGATACGCGGCGTGGGCGGTGAAATCGGCATGCTGACGTGCGTGCGCGATGAAGCGCCGGGACCGGCTTTCCTGAAAGACTTGAGCCAAAGCCTGGGCGGCCTGTCGCTGTTGCGTGACGTGGCGTCTGATTCGCTGCACCAGTATGTGCACGCATCAGTGGCGCCAACGGAAGACATTCCCGTTTTGACGGCGCGTGAACAGGATTGCCTGCAGTGGATGTGCGCTGGCAAGACTGCATGGGAAATCGGCCGCATCCTCAGTATTTCCGAAGCAGGCGTCAACTTCCACATCAGTAACTTGCGCACGAAATTCGGCGTCAGCCGGCGCAATGATGTGGTGGTGAAGGCCATCCGCCTCGGCCTGATTTCCCTGCCCGGCTAAGAATTTTCTCAAGCCGCATCCTGCCAGTTCGCCAGCTCCATGACCGTACTGCCGCTAAAACGTATGCAGCAGCACCAGGTGGCCCTGGTAGCGGTAAGGCGTCATGCCGAATTCACTGCCGGACTTGCCGGTGAAGACATTCACGTCCGCCTTCAAGGCCAGGCGGCTGCGCAATTGCCAGCTCTTTGACAGCGTCGTCATGGCGCTGCCGTCAGCCAGTCCGGCAAAGGTGGACAGGCACCACGTGGCGTCGCCCTGGCCGAGTTCCGCACGCAGATAAAGGTAATCGCGCCGCACACCGGCCGGCGCGCTGCCCAGCAGCGACGCGTCCGTGCCCAGGTTGCCGATGGCGGCTCCATGATAAGGACCGCCCAGCGCCGCCGTGTGCTGCACCAGCTGCTGCTTGTAGCGGCGCCATTCCGTCGCGGCGATGCCGTCCCCGTGGTGCACCCACTCGCCATACAGCGCCAGTCCCCGCTGAGGTGTCCACGTGGCGCCCGCGACGGCGCGCAGCTTGTAATCGCGGCCCGGTTCGTAGCGGAACGGCAGCGGCGGCAAATACAGCCGCGCCGGATCGGACAACAGGCCGGTGGGGAACCAGCGCGCTTCCGCCGGACCGTAATACGCGTCGGCCCGCAGCGTCACTTCATCCACGCCGTATGACGCCGACACGCCGGCGCCAATGCGCGCACCGGCGCGCTTGCGCAGCATCAGCGCCGTGTTCAGTCCAGGCGTGGGTTCGCCTGACCAGCGCACCGCCAGCTGGCGCGCGTTGCTGCGCTCGGCCCGGTCGTTGCCAGGATTGTTGGTGCTGGCCACGATGTCCATTGTGACGGTGTCGCCCAGCCGGGTTGCCACGATCATCGGCAAACCCTGGCTGCGGCCTTCCGTATCGAACACGTCGCGCAAATCCGTTTGCGACGATTTAAAGAACCCCAGCGGCTGGAACGACAGGCCGCTATCCCACGTCAGCAATTGCTGGCCGGCGGCTACGTGCCACTGTTCTCCCCAGCGCCAGCCATAGTGCAATTCCTGCAGCTGCAGCTTGCGTTCCGACGGCCAGTCCTTGCCGCGTTCGCCGTCCAGCGTGAGGCGCGCACGCCAGCGCACGCCGGACGCGCCGCCTTCCAGCCCCAGCGCCAGCTCGCCGCTGCCGCCGCTCATATCGAACAGGTTGCCCGGATTGGCAGCCGTGCTGCGCGACTGCGTTTGCGCCAGACCGGCCAGCGCGTAGCCGTGCACGCCCGCGTCATGGGCCAGCGCCGGCGCGGCCAATGCCGCGCACAGCAGGGAAGGGACAGCGGAGCGCACCGAATCAGTTCTCCAGGGCCAGCGCTTGCGGCTGGAACATGGCGGCCGGTGTGCTGGATGCTTCCACCGCATGGATTTGCTGCACCGTGCGCTTGTTTGGATTGACGGCGTCGATGTATGTCAGCGTGGTCAGCAAGTTCTGGCCGCCGACTTTTTTCAGGCCGCCGAATTTCAAGGTCTTCAGCTTGCGGCCAGTAGCCGCCAGCAGGTCGGCCTGCACGGGCGCCTGGTCAGCCTTGGCCACGTACAGCGTGATGCTGGCGTACGACGCTTCCGGCGACTTGGCTGTCAACGTCAATACATAGCATTCCTGGTCGTCCACCTTGGCTTCGCCCTGGGCGGCAAAGGCGGCGCTGTAATCGTCGGCCAGGTTCAGGCGCGAAATGTCGCCGATGCTGGCCTGGCCGCGCAAGGTTTGCAGCGGCGTCAGGCGCATCGGGCGGCGCGTGCGTGGAGCGTACAGCCAATAGCCGCCCGGCGTGTACAAGTATTTCTGGCCGCGCTGGTCGCCATCTTCGGCCAGTACCAGCGTGCCCGCGTCGCGGCGGATCAAGCCCGTGTAGCGGTACGTATCCTGCGCATCGTTTTCCGTCGTGGTCAGCGTAAAGCCCATCTTCAGGTTGGCCGCGCTGGGGCGGCGCAGCGCATCAAGTTTGGCCACCATGGCGGCCGGGTCGGCCGTACCTGCGGCAGCAGCGGCGCCGCACCAGCCGGCCAGCGCCAACGCCAGCACAGCGGACAGTTTCAAGGTTTTCGTATTCATCACAGTGCTCCCAAAGCGTCGATTACTTTCAGCCGCGTGACACGGCCACTGGCCATCCAGGCTGCCGCGATCCCCAGCAGCAGCACCACCGTTGCAATGCCTGCCGTTGCCTGCCAGTCCCACAGCACGCGCAGCGGGTAGCCTTCGGTCTGGCCCGGCGGCGGCGGCATCGTGATGCGCAGCGCATTGATGCCTTCGCCGAGACCGGCCGCCACCAGCATGCCGGCGGCGACGCCGATCACGCACAGCACCAGCCCTTCCAGCACAAACGCGCGGCGCACATGCCAGGCGCTGATGCCGAGGGCGCGCATGACGCCGATTTCACGCGAGCGTTCCAGCACGCTGGTCAGGATGATGGTCGTCAGGCCCAGCAGGCTGACCACGAGGATGAACAGGCCGAAAATGCGGAACAGGTTTTCGTACAAGCCCAGCACCTGCGTGTAATACGGCGCCAGCTGCAGCCAGTTGCGCAATTCCAGCTGCGGCAGGGCGGCGGCCAGGCGGCGCTGCACGGCGTCCACGTCGGCGTCGTCGTCCAGCAGCAGCGCGACGGACGATACGCGGTCGGTGGCCAGCAAGCTTTGCACCAGCGGCAGCCTGGCGCGCAGCAGGTGCAGGTCGCGCTCGGGCGAACCGGTGCTTTCCAGCCCCACCACTTGCACGTCGGACGCGTTGATGGCGCCGCTGACGGTGGACGTCAGCAGTGTGACGGTCTGGCCCGGCTCGACGCCGAGGCGGTGCGCCAGTTCCGTGCCCAGCACCACGCCATCGTCCGGTGCGGATGCATTCAATGGCGCGCCCTTGACGATGTCATGGCTGGCGCTGAAGGCGGCGCTTTCCAGCACGGGATCGACGCCGCTGCCGCTGAAGGACAGCGTGCGCGGCCCGTTCGACACCAGGCCCTGGAACGACAGGCCCGGCACGATGCGGCGCACGGCCGGTTCGGAGCCGGCGGCTTTTTCCAGCGCCGCATACTGGGCCGGCGTCATGCCGTGCTGCAGCTGCTTTTCTTCATAGGCGTCGAAGCCGCCGCGGGCGGCGGCGCGCATGTGGCCCAGGCCATCGTGGATGGTGGTGTGGCGCAGGCCGACGCGGATCGCGTTGACATAGTCGGCAAACAGCATCATGGCCACTGCCGCCGCTGCAATCGCGGCCAGCGCCAGCATCGAACGCCGCCGGTTAGCGACGATATTGCGCAAGGCAAGCGATAGCCACATCATGACAAGGCTCCATTTTCAAGGCGGATGACGCGGTCCACCCGGTCCAGGCAGCGCTGGTCGTGGGTGGATACCAGCGCGGCCATGCCGTTTTCGCGCGCCAGCGCTGCCAGCTGGTCCATCAGGCTTTCCGCATTGGCGCGGTCCAGCGCCGCAGTGGGCTCGTCGGCCAGCACCACGCTGGGCTTGGCGGCCAGTGCGCGCGCCACGGCAACGCGCTGCTGCTGGCCGCCGGACAGCAGGGCCGGACGGCGCGCCGAATGCTCGGCCAGTCCCATGCGGCGCAGCGCTTCGGCGGCGCGCGCGCGGCGCTCCGCTTTCGACAGGCCCGCGTTCAACAGCGACAGTTCGACGTTTTCCAGCGCGTTCAGGCCCGGCACGAGGTGGAATTGCTGGAAGATGAAACCGACCGTGCGGGTGCGCAGCACATCCATGTCAGCCGGCTTGGCGCGGGTGACGTCAAAACCGTTGACCACGACGCTGCCGTCATCGGCCTGGTCATAGCCGGCAATAATGTTGAGCAGCGTGCTCTTGCCGCTGCCGGACGGGCCGGTCAGCGCGACCAGTTCACCGGGCTGGATTGTGAAGGAGACCTTGTCCAGCGCGGTAAACGCTTCCGCACCGCGCGTGTAGCGCTTGGACAAGTCTTGAACGTGGAGGGCAGCCATGGCGCTCTCTCAGTATTGCAGGTTGATTTGCACGGGCACGGCGGCGCCATTGCCGACCGTCACGGCCGCCTGCCTGAATGGCGGCGGCCCATATTTCGCGGTGGCGCCGTTCGAGAAGCCATAGCCTTCGCTGGGAATGCCCATGGCGTTACGGTCCATCTTTTCATTATCGTTTTCATCGTGGTAAGCCATGACGGCCCAGGCGCCGGCCGGCACGTTTGGCACGTCGACCCTGGCGCTGCCCGCATGCGCCGCAGTGGCGGCGCCCAGCGTGCATTTTTTCAGGAACGTGCTTTCATCGCACACGGCCACGCGCAGCTTGCCTTTGCCGCTGGCTACGCCGTCGATTTTCACTTGCAAGGTTGTGGCCGACGCCCCCGCCGACGCCAGCAGCGCCCCCGCCAGCGCTGACTTCAGTACGTGTTTCATGATGTTTTCCTTAGCATTGAAAAATGGAATGCGCCGCGATGGCGTGGTGGCCATGTTAAGGAGGAGGGCAGGCGGGCGTAACTATCAGGGCTGATAGGTTGACTTGCAGGGATTCCACGGATTTGCCCGCTTCGCAACCGTGCGCGCCTTGACGCTCCGCTACGCTTACATTACCGTTTGTCTACAACAAGCAATTTCCCTACCGACTTCCCTGAGAGACGCTATGCTCCCAGTCCTCTATGCGCCCCTCTATGCGCCCGTGGAGCAGGCACCGCCTGCTGTCAATTACGAACAGCAATTCGAACAGGCGCGCCAGGCTGCCAATAATGGCCAGCCTGGCATGGCGGCGGCCATCTATACGACGCTGCTGGCGGCATCGCCCAACAATGTGGACGTGCTGTATGGCCGCGGCCTCGCATACAGCCGCATGAAGCAATGGGATGAGGCTGAGAAAGATTTCCTGGCTGCGACCGCTGCGGCACCTGCCTATGCGGATGTGTGGGCTTCGCTGGCCGACGTGTATATATGGACGGACCGGCCCGCGAAAGCCATTGCCGTGTATGACCGGCTGATTGCCATGAAGCCGGATGACGCGGCGCTGTACGTCGCGCGCGCCAGGGCTTACCGCGATGCCAGCCAGCCGGGGCCCGCGCGGGCCGACCTCGACAAGGCTGCTGAATTGAAGGGCGACCAGCAGGCAATTGCCGCCGTGCGCGCGGCTATGCAGCCGGCAGCGCTGGCGCTGGCGGCGCCGGGCGCGGTTGCGCCGGCGGGCTTTGACTGGCAAGCCAGCCTGTCCGGCAGCATCACCAAAGTCGATCCGCGCAGCCAGCGCTGGGCGGACCAGACTTTGGCCGTGCGCCGCTATTGGGAACGCGGTTCGCTGGCGTTTGAAACCTTGCGCGCGCACCGTTTCGATGACCATGACATGGCGTGGGCGCTGGACGGCTACGTGAATTTGTGGAACGGCGCGTATGCCAACGTGCGCTACCAGCAGGCGCCGCAACAGCGGCTGTTCCCGCACCGTTCGTGGCGCGCCGAAGTGTGGCAAAGCGTGGGCAATGGCTGGGAAGTGTCGGCCAGCAATGACACCATGCTGTTTGCGTCGCACGTGGATATTTATGGCCTGGGCATAGCCAAATATGTCGGCAATTATTATCTGCTGCTGCGGCATACGGCCGTGCTGACGGACACGTCGCACGGCACGGGCGACCGTTTGCTGGGCCGCTATTACTACCGGGGCGATGGCGACAGTTACGTGGAATTGGCGCGCAGCCGGGGGCGCAGCGACGATACGCTGTCGCTGGTAGGCGGACGCACGCATTCCGGCGCAGCCAGTGTGAACTGGGTGCATTACGTAACGCCGCGCTGGGGCTTCAAGCTGGGCGCCAGTTATTCGAAGGAATCCGGCGGCGGTAAAGAGCAGGGCGTTTCGGCTGCCCTGTACCGGCGATGGTAGCCGCAGCCGGGCCAGTGCAGGACGCTGCGCCGCCGCAGGGATTTGGCGCGGCCGCGGCATCTTTCCTGGGCTACTTGCCCGGCCTTGTGCTGGCGATGGCGTGCCTGCGTGTGGCGGAAGTGGCGCAGGGTGTGCAGGCCGGGGCGTCGTGGAGCGTACTGGCTTCCGCCATGGCGTATGACGTGAGCGCGCTGCTGCGCTATGGCTTGCCGCTGTTGCTACTGGCGTGGCCCTTTCTGCGGCAGGCGTCGCGCAAGGTGCACATTATCGGCCTTGGCGTCGGCTGGACCGTGCTGCTGTGGGGCCATGCCGCGCTGATCCACTATCACGCATCGGCCGGTGTGCCGCTGGGCGCGGACTTGTTTGCGTATTCCTGGCAAGAAGTCCGCACCACGGCGGCTGGCGGTCCTGCATTGCGTACACCGCTGCTGGCGGCGCTGGCTGCCGCCCACGCGGTGCTGTGGGGATGGCTGTTGTGGCATGCGCGCAGCGGCAAGCCGCGATGGCCTGCGCGCGCCGGGCTGGCGTTTGCCGCCATTGCTGCCGCCAGTGTATTGCTGGTGCCGACGCGGCTCGACGGCGTCTTTCCTGCTTCCTCTGGTGCGGCGGCGCTGGCTGCCAACAAAACCGCGTGGTTCTTCGACGATAACCTCCACCACTGGCGTACCCACGAAGCGCCGGCCAAGCCTGCCGCCGCGCAGGACACCGCGCAGCAGCAGGCCGCCGATCCCGCGCTGCGCGCCGGTTATCCATTCCTGCACAGCGAACGCACGCCCGATACGCTGGGCCCTTATTTCACAGCCGCCGCAGGCAGCAAGCCCAATCTCGTCATCATCATCGTCGAAGGATTGGGCCGCAGTTTTTCCGGCCCCAATGCACGCCTGGGCAGCTTCACGCCCTTTCTTGATGAACTGGCGCAGCGCAGCCTGTACTGGGAAAACTTCTTGTCAACGCAAGGCCGCACGTTTGCCGTGCTGCCTTCCATCCTCGGCTCGGCGCCGTTTGGCCCCAATGGTTTTTCCGCCTTGCCCGCGATACCGCCGCACGCGGCGCTGCCCGGCATATTGAAAGCGCAGGGATATCAAACGCGGTTTTATACGGGCTCGAACCTGGAATTCGACAATGAAGGGCAATACCTGCGCAGCGCCGGTGTCGGCAAGCTGCTGAGCGAAAAGGATTATGGCGCTGGCTACCAGCGCAGCAATGACTGGGGTTATGCGGACCGCGCGCTGGTCGACTTTACGCTGGCGCGCGAGAAAGAGGAACAGCGGGAGGAACAGCGGGACGAAAAGCAGCAGCCGTTTGCCGCCATCGTGCAGACCAACAGCATGCATACGCCATTTGTGTTCCCGGGGCAGGATGACTACCGCAAGAGAGTGGAGCAACGCCTCGCGCAATTAAACATTGCCGAAGACAGGCGCGGCCCGTACCGCACGCAGCGCGATATCTATGCCAGCATCCTGTACACGGATGACGCATTGCGCCACTACTTCGAGCAAGCAGCGGCCTTGCCCGGCCACGCGCATACGATTTACATCGTGACAGGTGATCACCGCTTGCCGGAAATCCCGATGGAAACGCGTATCGAGCGCTATCACGTGCCACTGCTGATCTGGTCGCCGATGCTGAAAGCGCCGCGCGCCATCAAGGCGGTGTCGTCGCAATTTGATTTGGCGCCATCGCTGCTGGCGTTCTTGTCGCACAACTACGGCATCAAGACGCCGGCTGCCGTCACGTGGCTGGGCACGGGCCTCGATATGGATACGGCGTTCCGCAACCTGCATGCGCTGCCGCTGAAGCAGACCAAGACTGAGTTGAGCGATTATGTGTCCGGCCCGCTGTACCTGGGCCAGGACCAGCTGTACACGCTGGCCGACAATATGCGCATCGCCCCTGTCGACGATGCGCAAGCGAAAACACAGGTGCGCGCACAATTCGATGCATTCATCGCCAATAACGACGCAATGGCCACGAGCGGCAAACTGGCGCCGCCGGAATCGCTCCCACCACAGCTGGCGTTCCGCGCTGAAGGACGTTCGCTGCAAACGGCGGCCGTGGCGTCGGGCCTGGGCGGCGTGGTGGTCGACAATACGCATACGCGCCGCGACGGCGCCATGCTGCAAGTGGATGCGCGCTTTGCCAACCATGCGTCGGCCCGTTCGGTGGTTTTTGTGCCGCTGCTGGTACTGACGGACGCACAGGGCCGCGAACTGGGCGAAGCGTATGGCAAGGCTACGACGCTAGCCGGGGCCCAGGAATTGCCGGTCACGCTGCAGATCAAGACGTCAGCATTGGCGCCTGGCCAGTACTTTGTCTCCGTGATTCCGTCGCATCCGGACACGGGCAAGCCGGCCGGCACAGGGCAATATCACGTGCCGGTGCAGCTGTGAGGGCGCTGGCTGCCATTTGGCTGTTGGCCTTGCTGGCGCTGGCGGGACCGGTGCGCGCCTGTGCGCCGGTGCTGGAGCGCGCCATCTGGACCTGGGAACCGGAGTCGTACGCCATGCTGCAAAGCGAAGCGGAGGCCGATGCCGCCATCGCCTTCCTGCATGCGAAAGGCATCCAGGTCGTTTATCTGTATGCCGATGCTTACCAGGGCCGCAACCTGATCGTGGAACAGCCGCAGTTATACCGGCGCCTGATCAAGCGTTTCCGCAAAGCCGATATCTATACGTACGCGCTGCTGGGCTCCGCCTACCTGCATACGGAGCGCTACGTGCTGCCATCGCACCGCAAAGAAGCGCTGGCCATGGTGCAGCGGATCTTCGATTACAACGCGCGGGCCGCGCAGGAAGAACGCTTTGATGGCGTCAACCTCGATATCGAACCGCATGTCCTGCCGCAGTGGGGCAGCCAGCGGCAGGCGCTGCTGACGGGGTTCCTGGACCTGAGCCGCGACATCATGGCGGCCAAGCGCCAGTCAGGCCAGGCGATGAGCGTCGGTCCCGCGATACCGTTCTGGCTCGATGGCATCCCGCTGGAGTGGCAGGGCAAGCGCAAGCCCGCCAGCGAACATGTGCAGGATATCTACGATTACGTGGCGCTGATGGATTACCGTGACCATGCACTGGGTCCGGACGGCATCGTCAGCCACGGCGCCGATGAAATCGCGTATGCGAAAGCCATCGGCCGCACCGTGTGGCTGGGCGTGGAAACATTGCCCAACGACTTGAAAAAAGTGTCATTTGAACATCTGCGCGAAGCGGATATGGAGCGTGAACTGGCGCTGGCAAAGCGCAGTTTTGAAGACAATAGTGCATTTGGCGGATTTGTCATTCATCACTATGGCCAATACCAGCGCTGGCTGAAAGGCGTAAAATAAACCGTATGCGCCTGTTCAAATGCTTCCTGCTGATCGCTGTCTTCGTGCTGCACTCCGTGGCAGGCGCGGCGGCGTCCGTGCACACGTGCTGCGGCGGCGGGATGGACGATTGCACGGTGGCGCAGTGTGCGGCGATGGGCTGCCTGGCGCAGCAGCCGCCATTATTGACAGCTCCGCCGTTGCCGGTGCTGCCCGTTGTGAAGCAGCCGGCGCCGCAGGGGATGATCGACACGCCATCGCCAGCGCCCGTGCAGGAAATCTGGTGTCCGCCTGACTGAATGGAATGGTTTTCCCACTTAACCCATTTCAATCACTTCGTAAGGACACATCATGAAAAACACGTTGATCAAATGCTCCGCCGCGGCAGCTTTGCTGGCCGCCGCTTCCGCCGCCATGGCCTCGACCATGGATTGCTGCGGCAGCATTGAATGCTGCCTGCGCATGCTGGCGCAGTGCTGCGGCGGCTGATAGCAGGCTAGCGTGACCAGACAGGCCGGTTGCCCATGGGCGCCGGCCTGTTGTCATTGCGGGCGTACTAACTGGTGGCCGTACGCGGCCAGTGCGCCATAGACGGCGGGTTGTACCGCCGCCAGCGCATCGATGCGGGCCACGAAATCGGGCGCAGACAACGGATAAGCCAAAGCGGCGCGCTGCAACTGCGCCTGGGCATCCTTCATGCGGCCTTCCTCGGCCAGTAGCGCGGCATGGCGGAATGCCACTTCATCGGTAGGGGCAAAGCGCAGCACGCGTTCATTTAACGCACGCCGCGCCGCGGCGGGGGCATCGCCTGGCACAAACACTTCCGGCCCAATCAACTCGCTGAGCGGCGCCAGCAGTGAAAAGCTGCGCAGATGGTGCAAGGTGCGGGTGCGCAGCGCCACGTCCGCAGCCGCTTCGCCCCCTTCAAATTGTTCGCGGATGGCGCCATGGTCGCGCGCGGTCTTGATGGCCACCACCAGCATGGCCACTAAGGCCAGCGTTGCCACGGTATTGGCGCGCAGCGGGCGGCCGGAAGGATCGGCAATTCCGGCAAACAGCGCAGCCAGGCCAAGGAAATACGCGTAATACAGTGGCTGTTCCAGCATCGAGTGGATCAGCAGGATGCCCAGTGCGCCGCAGACAAACAGGCGTTCCATGGTGCGCGGCTGGCGGTACAGCCGGACTACCAGCAACAGCACGGGCACGGCCAGCGCCACTAAGCCGGGCAGGCCGGCTGCCGCCATCAATTGCAGCGGCAAATTGTGCGCATACTGGTCGACGGCAAAGGGGGCGGGCGCCGTCAGCTGCGCTTCCAGTTGCAGTGCAAAGCCATCGAAGCCCACGCCCAGCCACGGATGCGCGATGAACATGCGCAGTGCATGCGACCAATAAAACATGCGGGGACCAAAAGCGCCATCTTGCGGCGATACGAGCCGCGTCAATTGCGGGCCCAGCGCCGTCGGCGAGATGCGGGCAACGGTTGCCAGCACCGTGACGGCAACCAGCATCACCAGCACGGCCATCAGCAGCCAGCGGCGCAAATGCAGCAGGCGGCCCGTGAGCGGCAACAGCAGGAAGGCGGCGGCCAGCATCCATGCCAGGTAAAGCAGCATGCTGCGCGAACCGGACAGCGCCAGCGCCGCCAGCAGTACCATGGCGGCTGCGATGGCCCAGCGCAGCGCCAGCCGGTCCGCCAGCGCCAGGTAGGCACAGGCAGCCAGCGCCAGCGCTTCATACGTGGCGAAATGGTTTTGCTGTGACAGGTTGCCGAACACACCGTAATCAGCCACCGGCTGCGGTGTGCTGATCAAGCCGCCAAATGCAGGCCACCAGCCCACATATTGCAATAAGCCAAACAGCGCGCTGACCATGCCGCCCGCCGCCAATGCCCACGCGAGGCGGACCAGCAACGGCGCCGTGCCCATGGCGGCCGCCAATGTCCGCCCGGTTACCGCCAGGGCGGCAGCCCACAGCAAATACAGCGCCAGCAATACGCCGCTGGCGCCATACGCGAATTGGTCCGCCGCCACTTGCAGCAGCGCGAGCGCCATCAGCGCCAGCGGCGCGGCGGTGATGCCTGGGATGAGCAGTGGAGACGCCGCCGGACGCGGCAGCAGGAACAGCATGCCGAGCAAGCCGCAGACCGCGGCCAGCCACTCGGCATAGAAAGATGTCAGTGGCAGCTCATGCCAGGGCTGCAGGAATGGCAGGCTGGCCATCAAGACCAGCATGCCGCACGCCCAGCGGTCGCCGCCACGTGCGGCCGGCATGGAAACAGCAGGTGCTGCCGGTGTTTGCATGGTGAAACACCGGCATACCGGCTTAGCGGTTAGCCGACTTGCCCAGGTTCAGGTTGCCGATGCCGCCCACGCCCGCCGCTTGCACTGGCAAGTTGCTGCCAACGGTGGTGTTGGTGCCCAGCTGGCCAGCCGTATTGCGGCCGAACGAATACACGGCGCCATCGCTGCGCAAGACAGCGATGTGGCCGGCGCCGATCGCCATCGCAACCGCGTCGCTGATTGCGTTGACTTTCTTCGGTGCGAACGAGACTGCCGTGGTGCCGTCGCCCAGCTGGCCGAAGGTATTGTTACCCCAAGTCCAGACGGAGCCGTTGTAGTTGACGATACCGGAGTTGTACGCGCCGGCGGACACCGAACGCACGCCGTTCGTGCCGGCAGCCGGCGCAGGCAAGCCTTTAATGGCGATCGGGGTGTAATACGCGTGCGTCGTGCCGCCCAGCTGGCCATAGCTGTTGTTACCCCAGCCCCATACCGTGCCATCCTGCTTGAGCACCAGCACGTGCGACATGCCGGCTGCGATGGACGTTGCGTTGGTGATGCCCGCCACGGCTGCCGGACCGGCCGAGCGGCCTGCCGCCGTGCCATTGCCCAGTTGGCCGAACAGGTTGACGCCCCACGTCCACACTTTGCCGTCGGCAGCCAGCGCCACGCTGTAATCCTGGCCGGCGGCAATGGATTTCACATTGCTCAAGCCCTGCACGATGGCGGGCGAAAGGGAGGAGGCGCCGCCGCGGCCCCAGCCCCAGACACTGCCATCGGTCGTCAGCGCCAGCATGTGGCCCTGGCCGGCTGCAATGGCTTTGACGTTGCTCAAACCGTAAACCATTTGTACGCCGCGCGACGAAACTGTCCACACGGTGCCATCTTGTTTCAATGCCAGGCTCGTATAGCCGCCAGCCTTGATGGCTTTAACGTCGCTGAAATTGGCTTTGACGCCGCTCAAGCCGCCAACCAGCACTGGCGTCAGCGCTACCTGGCCTGCATCGTTGCGGCCCCATGCATAGACTTTGCCATCGGCGCCCAGGCCAGCCGTGTGTTCCACGCCGGCAGCCAGACGGTTTTCGTCCACCAGCACTTCTGGCGTAAAGGATGGGGCGCCTTCGACTTTGCGCGCGCTGGTTTCTGCGCTGCCGCTGTTCATATTGCCGCCGCAAGCGCTCAGCGCCAGCAGCGCCGTTACGCCGGCCGTTACTTCAAACCATTTCGCCATGTGTGCAGTCCTACCCGTAATGAAATTGCAATCTTTGTAAGATCGTGAACTGCGTATGGTACTTTTGGTATTGACGCTAGTCAACTCAATTATTTTAATGGTAAGTAATTGAGTGCCAGTATGAGGGCAGGAATTACTTGGCAGCGGCTTCGCCGCGCGGGTCGCGGGCCAGCAAACGGGCCACCAGTGCTTGCGGCTGGTCACCGTCAAACAAGACGCCGGCGACCGCATTGGTGATCGGCATGTCGACGCCAAGGCGCGCAGCCAGGTCGCGCACGGCTTTGGCGCAGGGAACGCCTTCTGCCACGTGGCCCAGTTCACTGACGACGGTATCCAGCGATTTACCCTGCGCCAGGCCCAGGCCGACTTTGCGGTTGCGCGATAAATCACCCGTGCACGTGAGGATCAAGTCGCCCATGCCCGTCAAACCCATGAAGGTTTCCGCTTGGCCGCCCAGCGCCAGGCCCAAGCGCGTAATTTCCGCCAAGCCACGGGTGATCAGCGCGGCGCGGGCATTGAGGCCCAGACCAAGGCCATCAGCCACGCCGGTCGCGATGGCCAGCACGTTTTTCACGGCGCCACCGACCTCGACACCGGCCAAGTCCGGCGTCGAATACACTCGAATATTGCCGCCGTGCACGATAGAAACAACTTTATTACGCAGGTTTTCCGAGCTGGACGCGATCGCCAGCGCGCATGGCAAGCCTCTTGCCACCTCTTGCGCAAACGATGGGCCGGATAAAGCGCCGCCCGGAACGGTGTCGCCCAGTACTTCTTGCACGATCTGGTGCGGCAGCAAGCCGGTTTCATATTCGAAACCTTTGCACAGCCACACGATGTTGGGAATGGCGCGGCCTTTCAACTGGTGCAGCAGGGGGCGCAGGCCGGCCACGGGCGACGCGGCAACCAGCAAGCCGTCTTCGCCTGCATGTGCGACGGCGGCGTCGAAATCCGTGGCGACCGTGAGATTCGGCGGGAATGGATGGCCCGGCAGGTAGGCGAGGTTGTCGCGCGCCGTGGCCATTTCCTGCATGGCTACAGTGTTGCGACCCCACAACATTACATCATGGCGATGGGCCAGCGCGATTGCAACAGCCGTGCCCCAGGCGCCGGCGCCTAATACGCCGACACGGGTTTTTTTCTTGTCTTGCATGCGTCAATTGCCCCAGATGTCGCTGCTTTTTACAAAACCAGTGGCGCCGTCGCGGTGGCGCACTTTGATCCAGCCGCCTGCGGCGACTTCCACCAGATCCAACAGTACGCCTTTATCGGCAGTAAAGGCCAGTGGGGAATTGTCATCGGCCGCGGTGCGCACCTTGGCGGACGCGGTTTTCACCACGACCGTGCGTTTCGGGCTCAGGGCACGGGCTTCGGCCCACGCCAGGTCGCCGCCCGCATCGCGCACTTTGACCCAGTCGCCGTAGCTGAGCACGATTTCGACCGGCATGCCGCGTGGCGCCACGAACAATTTGCTGCCTTTGGTCGACGGGGCGTCGTACAGGATGGCCGGGGCCGCGCCCACCGATTTGAAGTCCAGCGCATGGCTGGCGCTGGCGGCCAATAACAGGGCGGCGCCGGCAATCAAATGGGAAACAGTGGTGGTACGGCTCATGGTCATCTCAAAGGCTGATATAAGAAACGCTCAAAGGCCGTTGCCGGCCTTTGATGGGGTACTGCTATCTTACTTTAAATGCAATTAGTGCGCTGCACCATTTGCTTCCGGCGCAGCGGCTGCGGCGGTTGCGGCTTGCTGTTCAGCCAGAGCGGCCAGGCGCTGCTGGTAGAACACTTCAAAGTTGATTTCCGCCAGGTGTACTGGTGGGAAGCCGGCGCGGGTGATCAGGTCAGCGATATTGGCGCGCAGGTATGGGTAAACGATGTTCGGGCAACCGATGCCCAGCAGTGGATCCAGCTGTTCAGCAGGGATGTTGCGTGCTTCGAAGATACCGGCTTGCTTGCCTTCCACCAGGAAAGCCACTTTATCTTTGACCTTGGCGGTCACGGTAATGGTCACAGTCGATTCGAAGATGCCGTCTGCCAGCGGCTCAGCGCCTACATCCAGGGCAACTTCGATGGCCGGCGCTTCCTGTTCCAGGAAGATTGCTGGCGAGTTAGGCTGTTCCAGCGACATGTCTTTCAGGTAGACGCGTTGGATTTGGAATACTGGTTGCTTGATTTCTTCAGACATGGAACGCTTTCGTAGAGTGGAAAAGAGCGGCTTGGCCGCTCACGATGTCATGCGTTGCAGCGGCCGCGGGTAGCAGCCGCCCAAATGCGCTGGCAATTGTAGCAAAACCAATATGGGGCGGGTCAGCCTTTTAACAAGGGGTCCAGGCCGCCGGCCTGGTCCAGCGCGTACAAATCATCGAAACCGCCGACGTGGGTGTCGCCGATATAGATTTGCGGCACGGTGCGGCGGCCCGTCTTTTGCATCATCAGCACGCGCTGTTCCGGGTCGAGGTCGACGCGGATTTTTTCAATGTCATTGACGCCTTTGGCGACCAGCAGGCGCTCGGCGCGCACGCAATAAGGGCACACGGCAGTGCTGTACATCGTGACATGAGCAGTCATAGCAACTCCTTTACTTTGCCAATGGCAACCCGGCGGTTTCCCAGGCGGCTTGGCCGCCTTCAAGGACGACCACGTTTTCGTATCCCGCCTTTTCCAGGGTCTTGGCAGCACCAAATGCGCGCGCACCTTGCTGGCAAACGACGACAATCGTGCGGTTTTTAAACTTATCCAGCTCACCCGTGCGGTTGGCCAGTTCGCCTGCCGGAATATGTTTCGCCTCGGGCAGGTGGCCGTTCGCATAAGCGGCTGCATCCCTGATATCCACAATGGCGGCTTTGGTCCGGTTTATCAATAGCGTGACTTCTTGCGGAGACGCTTTTTTACCCCGTTGCGTGAGCACTGGCCACAGCAAGGCGCCGCCGGAAAGGACGGCGATGCCGATGAGAAAGATTTGGTCGATGAGGAATTTCACGGTGTTCCAATGGTTTAAGGATATCCGCGCATTATAAAATAGAAGCTTGAACACCACTTCAGCAGCTTTTTTTCACACTTGATAGACAGAGCTATGTACAAAATTGTTTTCATGCGCCACGGCGAATCCACCTGGAACCTCGAAAACCGCTTCACTGGCTGGACCGATGTTGATCTGACGGAAAAAGGCGTCGCAGAAGCCAAAGCCGCCGGTAAAGTCCTGAAAGAAGAGGGATACACTTTCGACCTGGCCTACACGTCCGTGCTGAAGCGCGCGATCCGCACGCTGTGGCTGACCCTGGACGAAATGGACATGATGTACCTGCCGATCAAGCATGACTGGCGCCTGAACGAACGCCACTATGGCGGCCTGCAAGGGCTGGACAAGGCGGAAACCGCTGCCAAATATGGCGATGAACAGGTATTGGTATGGCGCCGCAGCTATGACACCCCGCCGCCGCCGCTGGCTGAAAATGATGACCGTACGTCGTTCAACGATCCGCGCTACGCCGGCCTGCCGAAAGCGTCGATTCCGCTGACCGAATGCCTGAAAGACACCGTCGCCCGCGTGATGCCGGCCTGGGATGAAGAAATTGCACCGGCCATCCGTGCCGGCAAGAAAATCATTATTTCCGCCCACGGCAACAGCCTGCGCGCGCTGATCAAGATGCTGGACGGCATCAGCGACAGCGATATCGTTGGCTTGAACATTCCGAACGGCCAGCCGCTGGTGTATGAACTGGATGCCGACCTGAAGCCGATCCGCCACTACTACCTGGGCGATCCGGCAGCCATCGCTGCAGCCCAGGCTGCTGTTGCCAACCAGGGTAAGGCCAAGTAAGTTTTGATGTCGTTGTCTTCGATTGTCCGCCGCACCGCTGTGCGGCGGTTGCCTTTCCTGTTGCCGCTGCTGCTGTCTTCCCTGATGGCTGCCGGGGCGGCGCATGCCGCCGTGGCGAAACCAACCGAGCGCAGCAAGCAAAAAGCTGCCGCCGAAGCGGAACGCGCGGAATTGCAGCAAAAGCTCAACGCCCTGAAACGCGACATCGGCAAGACGGAAAGCGCGCGGGAAGATGCGGCCGATACCTTGGCCGAATCCGAAGAAGCCATTTCCAAAGCCAACCGCACGCTGCGGGAGCTGGCCGATGAACAGGCGCAAACCAATGCCCGCTTGACGGAACTGGCGGCGGAACACACGCGCCTGCAAGCGACCGTCAACCAGCAAAAGCAGCAGCTGGCCAAGTTGCTGCGCGAGCATTACGTGGCGGGCAATGAAGACCGCATCAAATTATTGCTGTCCGGGGATAACCCGAACCGCATCAACCGCGACCTGCAAATGATGGCCTATGTGTCCCAGGCGCAGGCGCGGCTGCTGGAATCGCTGCGCGCGAACTTGAAAGCCGTGGAAAGCAACCAGGCCGAAGCGGAAAATGCACGCAATGAGCTGGAAGAAATTGCGCAGGAAGAACGGCACCAGAAATCCGTGCTGGAGCAGGAAAAAGCCAAGCGCGCCGCCGTGCTGGCGAGCCTGTCTCAGCGTCTCGTGTCGCAGCGCAAGGAAGCGGGCAAGCTGGCGCAAGATGAACAGCGCATGGGCGCGCTGGTTGACAGCCTGAACAAGTTAATTGAAGAACAAGCCCGGGCGGCCGCTGCGGAAAAGCGCCGCCTGGAAGCGCTGGCCGCGGCCAAAGCCAAGGCGGAAGCGGAAGCGCGCGCCAAGGCCAAGGCGGAAGCGGAGGCGAAAGCGCGCCAGCTGGCGCAATTGCGCGCGAAAGCGCAGCAAGCCGAGAAAGAACGGTTGGCGAAGCAAGGCAAGCCGGGCGCGTCGACGCCGCTTGCATCGGCGCCACCGGTTCCTGCGGCGCCCACTGCTACGCCGGTCAAACCGGCGCCGGATACGCGCGTGGCGTCCGTGCCTGCCGCCGAGCCGGCCAAGGAACCCGTCAAAGAGCCGGCCAAAGTCCCGGCCAAAGAACCAGCCAGGGAACCTGCCAAAGAGCCGGCCGCCACCGTTGCCATGCGCGAACCGATCGCCGTGCGCGAAGTGCCGAACGATGAACCGCCTGCCCGTCCGGCGCGTGCCGCCGACGTGGCGCTGGCGCCGGCTGCGGCGGAAGGCGCGTTTGCCGCGCTGAAAGGCCAGTTGCGTCCGCCGGTGGCGGGCAAGATCGGCGCCCGTTTCGGCGCCAAGCGCGGCGATGGGCCAAGCTGGAAAGGCATGTTTATCCGTACCGCCGAGGGTACGCAAATCCATGCGATTGCTGCCGGCCGCGTCGTGTTTGCCCAGTGGCTGCGGGGCTACGGCAACTTGATCATTGTCGATCACGGCGGCCAGTACTGGAGTATTTACGGCAATAACCAGTCGCTGCTGCGGCGTGAAGGCGATGCCGTTAAAAGCGGCGACGTGATTGCCGCTGCCGGAAATACCGGTGGCAACGAGGAATCGGGTTTATACTTTGAGCTCCGGCATCGGGGTAAAGAGTTCGATCCGGCTTCCTGGGTAAAGTTTTAAAGGAATCCCGGCGGCACTACCGGCAGGGATAATAAATGCGGGCTACCAGCCCGCCATAGAGAGACGCAGGCGCATCATGGGCAATAAAATCAAGAGTTTCGGCCTGGTCGGCCTGGGTATGGTGGCTGGCATTGCCGCTTCCATGCAATTTTCCGCCATCGCGCAAAAACCCATGGGCACGCCGCTGCCGCTGGAAGAATTGCGCCAGCTGTCTGACGTGTTTGGCTTGATCAAGACGGATTACGTGGAAGACGTCGACGACAAAAAACTCGTGACCGATGCGATTTCCGGCATGGTGGCGTCGCTCGATCCCCATTCGGTCTACCTCGATAAAAAAGCCTTCCGCGAAATGCGCGAAACCATGCTGGGCAAGTTTGTCGGCATCGGGATCGAAGTGGGCATGGAAGACGGCTACGTCAAAGTCGTGTCGCCGATTGAAGATTCGCCCGCCTTTAAAGCCGGCATCAAGGCCGGCGACCTGATTACCCGCCTGGACAATGAGCCGATCCGCGGCTTGTCGCTCGATGATGCGATCAAGAAAATGCGCGGCGAACCGCACTCCAAGATTGTGCTGACGCTGTCGCGCAAGGGCGAAGACAAGCCCGTCATCGTGCCCATCGTGCGCGAAGAAATCCGCGTACAAAGCGTGAAAGCCAAGATGGTGGAGCCAGGCTATGCGTGGCTGCGCATTGCACAATTCCAGGAACCCACTGTCGACGACATGGCGCGCAAGCTGACGGCGCTGTATGCATCGAATCCGGGCATCAAGGGACTGGTGCTGGACTTGCGCAACGACCCGGGCGGCGTGGTGCCGGGCGCCATTGGCGTGTCGGCTGCCTTCTTGCCGAAAGATTCCGTCGTGGTCTCCACCAATGGCCAGTTGCCGGATTCGAAAATGACGTATTACGGCCGCCCCGAGTTTTATTCGAGCCGCAGCCATGGCGATCCGCTGGCAAAATTGCCGGCCGCGCTGAAGACAGTACCGATGGTGGTGCTGGTCAATTCCGGTTCCGCGTCCGCGTCGGAAATCGTGGCCGGCGCCCTGCAAGACCACAAGCGCGCCATCATCATGGGCTCGCAAACCTTTGGCAAAGGCTCGGTGCAAACCCTGCGCCAGCTGACTGCCGACACCGCCGTCAAACTCACGACGGCCCGCTATTACACGCCGCAGGGCCGCTCGATCCAGGCGCGCGGCATCGTCCCGGACATGCTGGTCGATGAAACCGCCGATGGCGAAGGCTTGAATGGCCTGCGCCTGCGCGAAGCCGACCTGGCGCACCATCTGCACAACAAGGATGGCGACGAAGCGCCGTCGGCCAAGGTCGATGAACTGGAAGAAGAACTGCGCCTGGCTGCGCTGGCGAAAAACCAGAAGCCCGTCGAATTTGGCAGCAAGGATGACTTCCAGCTGGCGCAGGCGATTAATCATTTCAAGGGCTTGCCCGTCAAACTGTCGAAGACGGAAGTGGTGCGCGATTTCGAAGCGCCCGCCAAATCCGACAAGATGGATAAAGTCAACGATAAGCCTGCTGCCGGCAAGCCTGAGAAGTCGAAGAAATAAGATTCAATGGATGACTCCCAGCTGTTGCGCTACTCGCGCCATATCCTGCTTGATGAAATCGGTATCGAAGGCCAGCAAACACTGCTCGATGCGCGCGCGCTGATCATCGGCGCGGGCGGCCTTGGTTCGCCGGCCGCCATGTTCCTCGCGTCAGCCGGCGTCGGCCACATCACGCTGGTCGACAATGACACGGTTGATCTGACGAATTTGCAGCGCCAGATCGCGCACGACATGGACCGCGTCGGCCAGCCCAAAGCCCAATCCGCGAAAGCCACGATGGCCGCCATCAACCCCACCATTGTGATTGACGCGCTGGTGGAGCGGGCCGGCGATGCGCGCCTGTCTGAACTGGTCAGCCAGGCCGATGTGGTGCTGGACTGCACCGATAATTTCGCCACCCGCCATGCCGTCAACCGCGCTTGCGTGGCCCATAAAAAGCCGCTGGTGTCGGGCGCCGTGATCCGGTTCGACGGCCAGGTCAGCGTATTTGATCCGCGCAGCGGCGGCCAGCCCTGCTATTCCTGCCTGTTCCCGCAAGACCAGCAATTTGAAGACGTGGCCTGTTCCACCATGGGCGTATTTGCGCCGCTGGTGGGTGTGGTCGGCGCCATGCAGGCTGCCGAAGCCTTGAAAGTGTTGATGGGCATTGGCGAAACGCTGGCTGGCCGCCTGCTGCTGCTCGATGGCTTGCGCATGGAATGGACCAGCATTGCCATATCCCGTAATGACTCATGCCCGGTCTGCGCCACAAGCGCGGATTGAAATTAAAAAAAACCCGGAGACACAACCTGATGAAACGCATTACCACCGTCATGGCGCTGGCCATCGCCACGGCTTTTTCCGCGCACGCTGCCACTACCACCCGCTACGTCATCATTTCCGAAAACGGCAAGCAAGTGGGCGAACAGGTGGTCGAGCGTGCCGATGACGGCAATACCAATGTGCGTTTCATCTACAAGGACAATGGCCGCGGCCCGGAATTGACGGAAAAAATCCGCTACGCCGCTGACGGCACGATGGCCAGCTATGCCGTCAAAGGCAACTCCACGTTTGGCGCCGTCGTCGATGAAACGTTTGAAGCGGCCAACGGCAAGGCCGTATGGAAATCCACGACGGAAAAAGGCGAGCAGGCTGTCAGCGGTCCGGCCATGTACGTGCCGCTGAACAGTTCCTTCGAGACGGCATCGGCCGCCATCGCGGCACTGGCCGCCACGCCGGACAACAAGCTGGCGCTGCTGCCATCGGGTATGCTGTCGCACCGCAAGCTGGCGGAAGCCGTCGTCACCAGGGGAACGGAAAAACAGACCGTGCAATTGCTGGCGCAAACGGGCCTGGGCCTGTCGCCGCAATTCCTGTGGGCCACGACGGGCGCCAATGGCAAGCCGGCGCGCCTGTTTGCCGTGATCGCGCCGGGTGCGTTCATCGCGGTGGAAGAGGGCTGGGAAGGCAATGACAAGGCGCTGGCGGCATTGCAAAAAGACGCGGAACAAAAGATGCTGGCCGAACTGGCCGCCACGTTACAGCATCCGCTGAACGGTTTGACTGTCGTAAAAAATGCGCGCGTGTTCGACAGCGACAAAGCCGTGCTGACTGCGCCGTCCGACGTCTACGTGCTGCGCGGCCGCATCACTGCCGTGGTGCCGGCCGGTTCGCCCGTGCGTGGGGCCGTCAATGAAATCGATGCGGCGGGCCGCGTGCTGCTGCCCGGCCTGTTCGACATGCACGGCCACGTGGGCCGCTGGGAAGGCGGCCTGAATATCGCGGCCGGCGTCACTACCGTGCGCGATATGGGCAACGACAACGCCCAGCTGCAATTGATCATGGATGAAACGGCAGCGGGCAAGCTGCTGTCGCCGCAACTGGTGCCGGCGGGCTTCCTGGAAGGGGAAAGCCCGTATTCGTCAAACGGCGGCTTTGTCGTGAAAACCCTGCCGCAAGCGAAAAATGCCATCGACTGGTATGCGCAGCACGGCTACCCGCAACTGAAGATTTACAACTCGTTCCCGAAAGAGATCCTCAAGGAGACGGTCGCGTACGCGCACTTGCGCGGCTTGCGCGTGTCGGGCCACATTCCGGCCGGCCTGCGCGCGTTTGAAGCGCTGGATGCGGGCTACGATGAAATCCAGCACATCAACCAGGTGATGCTGAATTTCCTGGCCACGCCGAAAACGGAAACCCGCACGCTGGAACGCTTCATTTTGCCGGCGGATAAAACCGCGGGCCTGGATTTTGATTCCAAGCCGGTCAAGGATTTCATTGCCCGCCTGGCGAAACAAAAGACTGTCATCGACCCGACCCTGGCCACGTTTGCCTTCCTGAAGCAAAAGGATGGCGACATCAATACGCCGTTCGCGCCGATCGCCGGCCACATGCCGCCGGACGTGCAGCGTGGCTTCCACGTCGGCACGATGAAGATCGATGATGCCGCCACCTTGCAGCGTTACGAAAAATCGTACAAGAAGATGGTGGAATTCGTGGGCCGCCTGTACAAAGCCGGCGTGCCGATCGTGGCCGGCACCGATGAACTGGTGGGCTTCACCTTGCAGGCGGAGCTGGAATTGCTGGTGCAGGCGGGCCTGACGCCGTCGCAGGCGATCCAGGTGGCGACCCGCAATGGCGCGCTGTACACCCGCACCGCCCACGAACGCGGCAGCATCACGCCGGGCAAACTGGCGGACCTGGTGCTGGTCGATGGCGACCCGACCAAAAACATCGGCGATATCCGCAACGTGGCGGCCGTGATTACGCGCGGCGTCCTGGTCTATCCGCATGAAGTGGACCAGGCGCTGGGCGTGAAGCCATTTGTATCTGCCGCGCCACAGGTTAAGAAACTTGAACCGGTGTCGTCGAATATCGCCGGCAGTAACGATGGGGTGTTGCAGCGCGTAGGCTTGTCGGCCCGCGAGCGCGACTGATCAATTCCCGTATGTTACAGACCATGGCGCATCTGCTGCGATGCAGCTATGCTGACGGGCGCTTAACGCTTATACTTCAGGACCCTATTGTTAAATTAGCTATTTGGACAGGTTTTCATGCAGAAAGTGATTTCCCAACGCCGCGCACGCGGTTTCACCCTGATTGAAATCATGGTGGTGGTCGTCATCATGGGCGTGCTGGCTGCGCTGGTGGTACCGAAACTGCTGAACCGTACCGGTGAAGCCAAAGTGGCGGCCGCCAAGGTCGACATTGCCAACATCGTGCAGTCGCTCAAGCTGTACAAGCTGGATAACCAGCGCTATCCCACCACGGAACAGGGCTTGAAGGCGCTGATGGAAAAGCCGGCCACCGGTCCGGCGGCCAATGGCTGGAAAGCCGGCGGCTACCTGGAGAAAATGCCGAAAGACCCGTGGGGCAACCCATACCAGTACCTGTCGCCAGGTGTGCGCGGTGAAATCGACGTGTTCTCGTTTGGCGCTGACGGCCAGGCCGGCGGCACGGGCGACGACGCCGACATCGGCAACTGGGATAACTAATCCGCCGCGGGCCGCCATGTTTGCCGCCGGCCGCCAGCGCGGCTTCACGCTGATCGAGCTGCTGGTCGTGCTGGTCATCCTCGGCATTTTGCTGGGGGTGGTCTCCGTCAACATGGCGCCCAGCCGGCGCCAGGCTATGCAGCAGGAAGCACAGCGTATAGCCATGCTGCTGCAACTGGCCCGTGATGAAGCCATTGTGCGCAACTGCCCCGTCGCATTTGAAGCCGATGCCGATGCATACCGCTTCCTGGTCCGCAACGACGTGCGCGCGTGGGAACCGGTAACGCAGGACGACATGCTGCGCGAGCGTCCTTTTAAAAGCAGCCCGGTGTCGCTGCTGCTCGATCCTGCATCGACTGTGCCAAGCGACAAGCTGCGCATCGTGTTCGGCCGTGAACCGGTCGACCGTCCCTTCAAGCTGACCATGGTCAGCGGCGACGTTTCTGTCGCCATTCTCGCTGATGGCATCGGCCATTTCACGGTGGAGTAAGCGATGCGGCGCCTGCAACGATCCCTATCATCAGGTTTCACCTTGCTGGAAGTGCTGGTGGCGCTGATGATCGTCGGCACCGCGCTGGGCGCATCGCTGCGCGCCATCGGCAGCCTGACGCAAAACAGCGATGGCTTGCGCGCCACCATGATGGCCACGTGGTCGGCGGAAAACCGGCTGGTGGAAGTCCGGCTGGCCAAGCGCTTCCCGCCGCTGGGCAAGAGTAATTTCGATTGCCCGCAAGGCGACCTGGCCCTGGTGTGCACGGAAGACGTGATCGCCACCCCGAACCCGCGCCTGCGCCGCGTGGAAGTCAGTGTACGCGACCAGAAGCAGCCGGACCGGCTGATTATTAAACTGGTCCAGCTGGTGCTGCAGGAGTGATGATGCGGTCCAGGCAAAATGGTTTTACGCTGGTGGAATTGCTGGTCGCGATCACGATCCTCGCATTTATCGCCGTGATGAGCTGGCGCGGCCTGGATGGCATTATCCGTTCGCGCCAGGCGCTGACGGCGCAAATGGACCAGACCCGCGGCGCACAGCTGGCGTTCGCGCAACTGCAAAACGACCTCGAACAATTGTCGGACAAGGTGCAGATCGGCGACCGCACGCGCCTGGTGGCCGACGACACCAGCATGGTCTTTGTGCGCAACGTGCTGGCGGAAGGCGAACCGACGCGCGTGCAAGCGGTGTCGTACCGCATCCGTGACGGCGTGTTGATCCGCAAGGAATCTGTCGCTACGCGCGACTTGCGCCAGCTCGACACGCTGTGGCAGGCGGCGCTGTCGGATACGGGCCCTGCGCCAGCCGTGGCGCTGCAAAGCGGCGTGGCGAAAATGACGTCGCGCATTTGGGATGCGGGCGGCTGGCAGCCGGCGCCCGTGCCGGGCAACGCCAATGCCGCCACAAGTACTGCCCCTGCCGTTGGCGTGGCCGGCGCCAATCCGCCGGCGCCGCTGCAAAACACGGGGTTTACCGGGCTTGAATGGACGCTGCAGCTGCAAGGCAACGTGGTGCCGGGGCAGGAACAGGCCGCGCCGCAAAACCTCGTCAAATACTTCATGGTGGGGGCGCTATGACGGCGCGCCGCAAGACAGTGAAATCCCGTGCGCGCCAGCGCGGCGTGGCGATTGTCACGGCGCTGCTGTTGACGACCTTGGCCGTCACCATCGTGGCCAGCCTGTTCTGGCAACAGCAAGTGCAGGTACGCTCGATTGAAAACCAGCGCTTGCACTTGCAGACGCGGTGGATCTTGCGGGGCGCGCTGGACTGGGCGCGGCTGATTTTGCAGCAGGATGCCAACGATAGCCGGATCACGGCGGAGACCAGCGTGTGGGCGACAGCGCTGGCGGAAACGCGGCTCGACGATTACGTGGAGCGCGAGCGCAATGACAATGAAAAGTACGACGCCACGCTGTCCGGGCGGATTCAGGATGCACAGTCGCGTTATAATCTTGGCAATTTGGCCAGGAACCGCGACATCAACGCCGATCAGCTGAAGGTGTTCCAGCGCTTGCTGGAAGGCTTGCGCTTGAACAGTACGCTGGCCAAGGGCGTGGCGGAAGAAGTGGCGCGCAGCCAGGCGCCGAAAATCGAAGTGCCGCAGGGCGGCAGTAGTGGGCCCAAGCAGCAGTCGACCGCCTTGCCGATGGATGGCCGCGAACCGCTGCCGCCGCAGCGTGTGGAAGACTTGCTGGCGGTCGCCGGTTTTTCGCCGGATGCGGTGGAAAAGCTGCGGCCATTTGTGATTGTGCTGCCGCCGCAGCAGCAAGATACAAAAATCAACGTCAACATGGCACCGCCGGAATTGCTGGCGGCCATGATGGACAATTTTTCCGTGTCGGAAGCGGCGAACCTGGTGCAGTATCGCAAACGCACGCCGTTTTTAGACCAGAACGGCTTTAAAAGCTACATCGGCAGCCACAGCGTGAAAGTCGACTATGACGTCAGGAGCGACTTTTTCCTGGTGGAGAGCCATATCCGCCTGGGCAGGGCGGCGCTGGATGCGGAAGCGCTGATCCAGCGCGGCAAGACCGCCAATGTGGTGTGGATCAGGGAAAACTAATAAGTACGAACGAAAGAGAGATGCTTTGACGACGCTATACATCCGGTATCCTGCCCGGGCCGCGGCCGACAGCGGCGCCATCCAGCAATGCCATTTCGCGCTGCTGGGCGACAGCGGCAATGTGATGCAGCAGGGCGTGTCCGCGCTGGGCAACATGGCGGAACTGGTCGCGTCCGCGCGCCGCGTGGTGCTGTTGCTGGCCGCTGCAGACGTCACCCTGCTGCGTGTGAAAACACCGCCGCTGTCCGCTGCGCGCCTGAAAGCCGCCTTGCCGGCGCTGGTGGAAGACCAGTTGCTGGGCGACCCTGCCGATTGCATTTTGGCGCTGGCGCCGCTGGGCCCGGACGAAAGCGAAGGCGAACGCACGGTGGCTGTCGTGCAGCGCGCCTGGCTCGAAGTGCTGGTCAAGGCGCTGGTGGCGCAGGGCGCGCATGCCGTCTCCGCCGTGCCAGCGCAATTGTGCCTGCCACTGCAGCCGGGCGGCGCATCGGCCGCCATTGCACTCGATGATGCGGGCCTGGAATTGACGCTGCGCACGGGCCATCACGCGGGCCTGGGCTTGACGGTGGCGCCGGAGCCGGAAGCGGCGCTGCACACGCTGCGCGCGCTGGCTGGCGAAGCGCCGCTGACCGTGTACCTGCCTGCCGCGCTGGCGCCGCAATACCAGCCGGTGGCCAGCAATATGGTGGGCGTCTCCGTTGAGCATGACAACTGGACGCATTGGGTGGCGGCTGCCCGCACGGCGGGACCAGACCTGGCGGCGGGCATGGCCACCGGCACGCAGGCGCGCGCGCTGCGGCGCTGGCGCTGGCCTGCCGCGCTGGCGATTTTGGCGGTGATTGTCAATGTCGCGGGCCTGAACATTGAATGGCTGCGCATGAAGCGCGAATACGCGGATATCCGCAAAGGCATGGAGCAAACGTTCCGCGCTGCGTATCCGCAGGAAGCCATGCTCGATCCGGTCGCGCAAATGCGCAGGAATATCGCGAACGCCAAAGCCAATAGCGGGGAACTGGCGCCGGACGAATTCACTGCGCTGGCCGCCGCATTGGGTGAAGGATTGGCCGCGACGGGCAGGCGTGACGTGGTAGCCGGCCTGGCGTACAAGGAACGCATGCTGACCGTCAAACTCAAACCCAACACGGTCGATGCCGGCGTGCGCGACCAGGTCAAAGGCGCGCTGTCGCAGCGCGGCCTGGCGCTGTCGGAAGGAGAAGGCGGGGTTTGGCAAATTCGCATAGCTGGAGGTAAATCTTGAGCGAATTCACTGCAAAAATGCAGAAGCTGCAGGCGTCCGCGCAAGCATTCTGGCAAGAGCGTACCGAACAGGAACGCCGCATGCTGACCATTGGCGGTATCGTGGCCGGCCTGGGGCTGTTCTATGGCGTGCTGATTGATCCGGCACTGGAAGGCCGCGCGAAGCTGCGCAAGGATTTGCCGCTGCAGCGGCAACAGGCAGCCGAGTTGACGGCAATGGGCCGCACGGCGATGGAATATAAGGCGCGTACGCCGATCCAGCCTAATCCGCTGAGCAGCGACAACTTGAACGCCAGCCTGGCTGCCAATGGCTTGAAAGCGCAATCGCTGGCCATTACCGGCACGTTCGTGAAACTGGAATTGAAAGGCGTGCCATTTGCCGCCGTCGCCACGTGGCTCGATACAGTGCGGCGCACCGATGCGATCAGCGTGCAGGATGCGAATATCACGGCCACATCGACGCCGGGCATGGTCGACGCCTTCTTCACTTTGCAGCAGCGCTCCGCGGGGGCGGCGCAGTGAAACGTTTTGGGTTATGGCTGCTGGCAGCAACGCTTGGGGCGCTGTTGACGGTCTTGCTGTTCTTTCCCGCCACGTGGATGGCGGGGCTGGTGGAAAAACAGACTGGCGGCCGTTTGACCTTGGGCGATGCGCAAGGTACGCTGTGGCGCGGTTCCGCCTTTATCGGCGGAGCGGCCAGCAGCAATGGCGCCGTGACGCCGCTGCTGCCGGGGCGTTTTACGTGGAAGCTGTCGCCGCTGGTGGTGTTTGGCATGGTTGACCTGGAGCTGGGGAACCCGGAAGCGCTGGCGCAGCCGGTGAACTTCCGTGGCTCGTGGCGCCAGTGGCAATTGAGCCCGTCCGCGCTGCTGCTGCCGGCCGATGGCCTGGCGGGGCTGGGGGCGCCACTGAATACGCTGGCGCCGTCGGGCATCATGCGGCTGTCGTGGAGCGCGCTGGAGCTGGTGGCTGAGGGGAATAATGCGGGCAACATGGTCGCCATCAATGGCCGCACGACGCTGGACATGACGGACATGTCATCGAGGCTGTCGCCCATCAAGCCGCTGGGCAGTTACCAGCTGGCGCTGGACTGGCGTGGCCAGCAGGCGCAGCTTGATTTGAAATCCATGAAGGGCCCGCTGCTGTTGAGCGGGAAAGGCAGCCTGAATAACGGCCGCCTGCAGTTTTCCGGGCAAGCCCAGGCCGCCGACGGCTACGAGCAGTCGCTGGGCAATCTGTTGAATTTGCTGGGCCAGCGCCGTCCTACCAGTGACGGCAAAAACATCATCGCTTTAGAGTTCAGATAATGAAAAAACAGTCTGTGAACAAACCGAATTTCCAATTGCGCCGTATCGGTGCAGCTGCATTACTGTGCTGCGCGATGGTGACCAGTCAACCTCCGGCGTGGGCGGCGGCCGGTGATGACACCGTGCTCAATTTTGTCGGCGCCGACATCGAAGCCGTCATCAAGGCGGTCGGCCATTACACCAACATCACGTTCCTGATCGACCCGCGCGTCAAAGGCCAGCTGACCCTCGTGTCGGAAGGCCCGCTGACCAAGACCCAGGCGTTTGCGCTGCTGACGTCCGCGCTGCGCCTGCAAGGTTTTGCCATTGTCAGCGGCGACGGCTACGCGAAAGTCGTGCCGGAAGCCGAAGCCAAGCTGCAGGCCACGCCGACGCAAGTGGGCGGCACCGCGCTGAAAGGCGACCAGATCGCCACGCAAGTATTCCAGCTGAATTACGAATCGGCAGCCAACCTCGTGACGGTGTTGCGCCCGCTGATTACGCCGAATAACACCATCAACGCCAATCCGGGCAACAACACGCTGGTGGTGACGGATTACGCGGACAATTTGAAACGCCTGGGCAAGATCGTGGCCGCGCTGGATGCGCCGTCGCACGTGGACCTGGACGTGATCCCCGTGCGCTACGCGATTGCCAGCGACCTGGCGACGATGATGAATAAATTGATGGAACCGGGCGCTGGCGGCGGCGGCGATTCCGGCCGCGTGTCCGTGCTGGCCGATCCCCGCACCAATTCGCTGGTGCTGCGCGCACCATCGGCAGCGCGCGCCAACCTGGCGAAGTCGCTGATCGCAAAACTCGACCAGCCGACGCAGCAGCTGGGCAATGTGCACGTGGTGTACCTGAAAAACGCGGAAGCGACCAAACTGGCGCAAACCTTGCGTTCCGTCGTATCGGGCGACAGCTCGATCACGGGCGCCGCATTGGGCGGTTCCGGTTCGAACGCGGGCCTGGGCCAGGGCCAGAGCGGCGGCAGCCTGGCCGGCGGCCAGCAGGGGGGCATGAACAGCAGCACGGGCGCGGCCGGCACCGGCTCCACCAACCCGCTGCTGAACGCGGGCAGCAGCAGCCAGCAATTGAACGCAGGCGGCTCGGGCGGCTTTATCCAGGCCGATGCATCTACCAATACCCTGATCATCACGGCGCCGGAATCCGTGTACCGCAATTTGCGCGCCGTGATCGACCAGCTCGACGTGCGCCGCGCGCAGGTGTACCTGGAATCGCTGATCGTCGAAGTGGCGTCCGACAAGGCGTCTGAATTCGGCGTGCAGTGGATGGGCGCAACCGGCAACGACAACAGTACGTACCGCGTCGGCGGCATCCAGTCGCTCAGCAACGGTTCCAACAACCTGGCTGCCCTTTATACTGGCGCGAAGTCGGGCAAACCGGCGATCGGCAATGGCTTGACCATCGGCGTGTTCAAGCAGCTGGCCAGCGGCGCGCTGGGCCTGGGCGCTGTCGCGCATGCGCTGGAAACGGATGGCGGCACCAATATCCTGTCGACGCCGAACCTCGTTACGCTGGACAATGAAGTGGCCACCATCCGCGTGGGCCAGAACGTGCCGATCCTGACGGGCCAGTTCACGACGACGTCCGGCACCAATTCGAATCCATTCCAGACCATCGACCGCAAGGACGTTGGCCTGACGCTGAAGGTGCGTCCGCAGATTTCCGAAGGCGGCACCGTCAAGCTGGCAATTTATAACGAGAGTTCCAGCATCGACGATTCCATCGTCTCCGCTTCCGGCATCGTGCTGAAAAACCGCGTAATTGAAACCAACGTGATCGCCGACGACGGCCAGGTGATCGTACTGGGCGGCTTGATTTCCGACGACGCGGGCGACAGCGCCGATAAAGTGCGCGGCCTGGCCGACATTCCTATCCTGGGCAACCTGTTCAAGTACCAGCGCCGCGCGCGCAAGAAAACCAACCTGATGGTGTTCCTGCGTCCGGTGGTGATGCGCACCCGCGAACAGAGCAGCGAACTGGCGGCAGACCGCTACGATTACATGCGCACCACCCAGCAAGCCGTGAAGCCGGATGACACGGTGCTGTTGAAAGACCTGGGCCAGCCGATGCTGCCGCAATTGAACAATGGCCGGCCGGCGCCTGGCGACGGCCAGCTGGCGAATCCGTTGACGGCGCCTGCCGTCCCAGCCCCTGCTGACAAGTCCAAGCAATGAGCAACCTGCTGCCTTACGCCTTTGCCCGCGATTACGCGGTGCTGGCCAAACAATCTGATGGCGCCGCAGTCGATGTGTTCGTGTCCGGCGCCACCACGCCGGCGGCGATTGCCGAAGTGTCGCGCCGCTTCGGCCGCGTGAACTTGAAGCACATGGGCCGCGCGGACCTGGAAGAAGCCATTGCCGCAGCCTATGCGGGCGGCGGCAACGACGCGTCGCAGGTGGCCGATGAATTCGATGCCGACCTGGATTTGACCAAACTGCTGCAGGATGTGCCGGCCATTGAAGATTTGCTGGAGTCGTCCGACGATGCGCCCGTGATCCGCATGATCAATGCGCTGCTGACGCAAGCGCTGCGCGAAAGCGCATCGGACATCCACATCGAACCGTTCGAGCAGACGTCCGTCGTGCGCTTCCGCGTGGACGGCGCGCTGCGCGATATCGTGCGGCCCCGCAAGGCCATTCACGGTTCGCTGATTTCCCGTATCAAGATCATGGCGCAGCTGGACATTGCGGAAAAACGCTTGCCGCAGGATGGCCGCATCACGTTGCGCGTGGGCGGCAAACCAGTCGACGTCCGTGTCTCGACTTTGCCGACAGGCCATGGCGAACGGGCCGTGCTGCGTTTGCTGGACAAGGAAGCGGGCCGCCTGGACTTGAACCACCTGGGCATGAGCAGCGACATGCTGCCGCAATTCGACAAGCTGATTAACCAGCCGCACGGCATCGTGCTGGTCACGGGGCCGACCGGTTCCGGTAAAACCACCACCTTGTACGCTGCGCTGTCGATGCTGAACGCCTCGACCACCAACATCATGACGGTGGAAGACCCGGTCGAATATGACTTGCATGGCGTGGGCCAGACCCAGGTCAATGCGAAGATCGACATGACGTTTGCCAAAGCCTTGCGCGCGATTTTGCGGCAAGACCCGGACGTCATCATGATCGGTGAGATCCGCGACCTGGAAACCGCGCAGATTGCCGTGCAGGCATCGCTGACGGGCCACCTGGTGCTGGCCACGCTGCACACCAACGATGCTGCCGCCGCCGTCACGCGTTTGCTGGATATGGGCATTGAACCATTCCTGCTGTCGTCGTCCTTGCTGGGCGTCCTGGCGCAGCGCCTCGTGCGCAAGCTGTGCGTCGAATGCAAGCGCGTCGATGAACAGGGCGAGTGGCATGCGGTGGGCTGCGACGCCTGCGGCCATACGGGCTTCCACGGCCGTGTCGGTATTTACGAACTGTTGCAGACCACGCCGCAAATCAATGCGCAAATCCATAACCAGGCGTCGGAAGCCGAGATCAAGGCTGCGGCCCAAGCCGATGGCATGGTGACCATGCGCGAAGATGGCGAGCGCTGGCTGAAAGCCGGCATCACGACGCGCGCTGAATTGCTGCGCGTGGCGAAGGACTAAAGCATGCCAGCGTTCCGCTATGAAGCCGTCGATGCGGGCGGCTCCACTAAAAAAGGCGTCGTCAATGCGGACAGCCCCCGTGCCGCCCGTGCCGACTTGCGCACCCAGGGGCTGACGCCGTTAAAGGTTGATGCGATTGCCGCGCAAGTCGACGCCAGCGGCAAAGCTACGCGCCGCGGCGGCTTTGGCGAAAAGCTGTCATCCACGGAACTGGCGCTGTTTACGCGCCAGCTGGCCAGTTTGCTGGAAGCAGGGCTGCCGCTGGAGCAATCATTTACGGCCTTGCTGGAACAGGCCGAGCGTCCGTATGTGCGCGACTTGATTGCATCGATCCGCTCCGAAATCATCGGCGGCGCTGCGCTGTCGGACGTGCTGTCGCGCCATCCGCGCGACTTCCAGGAAATTTACCGCGCACTGGTGGCGTCCGGCGAACAGATCGGCCATTTGTCGCGCGTGCTGTCGCGGCTGGCCGATTACATCGAGCGCCGCAATGCGCTGATCGACAAGGTCAAGCTGGCGTTCACGTATCCGGCCATTGTCACGGTGGTGGCGTTTTCCATCGTGATTTTCCTGCTGACGTATGTGGTGCCGCAGATTGTGTCCGTGTTTGCCAATACCAAGCAAAAGCTGCCGCTGCTGACAATCATCATGCTGGCCGTGTCGGACTTTGTGCGGGCCTATGGCGTCATCGTTGCCGTGCTGCTGGTGGGGGCGTGGTTTGCATGGCGCCGCGCGCTGGACAATCCCGCGCTGAAGACCCGCTGGCATACGTGGCTGCTGACGGCGCCGTTGTATGGCAAGTTTGAACGCAGCCTGAATACGGCGCGCTTTGCCAGCACTTTGGCCATTACCACGGGTTCCGGCGTGCCGATCTTGCGCGCGCTGCAAACCAGCCGCGATACGCTGAACAACGTGGCCATGCAGCACCTGGTGGAAGAAGCGTCGGATGCCGTGCGCGAAGGCGTCAGCCTGGCGCGCGCGCTGTCGGCGCAAAAGCATTTCCCGCCCATGTTGATCCATATGATCCGCGCGGGCGAAATCACGGGTGAATTGCCGGCCATGCTGGAACGGGCGGCGAGCGCGCAGGAGGCGGACCTGGAACGCCGCACGCTGCGGATTGCCGGCCTGCTGGAGCCGGCGCTGATCCTGGCCATGGGTGTGGTCGTGCTGCTGATCGTGCTGGCCGTGCTGATGCCTATTATTGAAATTAACCAGCTGGTGCGCTAAGAGGCTGCATCAAAAAGCCCGCAGCGGTGTTGCAGCGCCTTGCCGTGCAGGCGCACTGTCTGCGGCGCTGCGCCTGGCTGCAGTCATTTTGAAACAGCCTCGACAGAAGAGAGAGTTTGATGAAACGTTTGCCTGTACCTGTGACTGTCGCCACGTTTGGCGCCATTGCCGCGCTGTCGGCTTCGATGGCTTACTGGGGCATGCAGCTGTTCAAAGAGCAGCAGCGCCCGATTGCCGCCGTCGTGCAGCAGGCCGCGCCGGAGCCATCGATTGAAGCGGCCAAGGGCTTGTTTGGCGGCGATGTTGCGGTGGCCGTGGCCAGCAATTACCAGTTGAAGGGCGTGGTGGCCGCCATCAATGGCCGCCACAGCGTGGCGATCATCTCGGCCGATGGCCAGCCGCCGAAAGCGTATCCGGTCAATGCGGAAGTCGCGCCGGGCGTGAAAGTGCAGGAAGTGGCGCCGCGCTATGTGGTGCTGACGGAAGGCGGCATGCCGAAACGGATTGAATTGCCGGCCGATGCGCCGCCCGGCAGCAGTACTGCCGCCATGTTGCCGCCGCTGCCATCGCCGGGTGCACCAACGCCGCCCGCCCTGCAGGCTGCAACACCGCCGCCACCGCCGATGCCGGTGCCGCAAAACATGCCGCCACCGCAAACGCCGATGACGGGTGGCGGCCCAGTGCCGCAGCCGCGGCAATAAACTGGCGTTCAGTCCACAGCACCAAGCCTTGTCATCCTCGCGAAGGGTATAGCAGGGAATTCGGAGAGCATTGCTCTCCGCCTGCGGAACGATGGGCGCCTGCCAGCGCCCATGCGCCCTGCAAGGGAGGATCCATGCGGCGCAGATCAGGATGGCGTTCCATGGATGCCCGCCTTCGCGGGAATGACGAATCTGGCGCGCGGCAGGGGACTTAAGCGTCGTCGGTTTTTTTCGGATCGATTTTTTTCAGCGCCACCTTGGCAGCCTGGCGCTGAGCCGATTCGGTTTTGACGTGCGGACCCGCTGACCGGTTTTTGGCCAGCGCCGCAATGGGATTGCGGGGTTTCGAGGGCGTGACGCGGAACTGCATTTTTTGCCGCGTCGCCAGTGCTTTATTCGCCATGTGCCCTCTCAGATCCGCTTACAGCACGTAACGCGACAAATCTTCGTTGACGGCCAGCGCATCCAGGCGCGCGTTGACATATGCGGCATCGATGCTCAGGGTCTTTTCCGACGTCTCGGTGGCCGAGTACGAAATTTCTTCCAGCAGCTTTTCCATCACCGTGTACAAGCGGCGCGCACCGATGTTTTCCGTGCGTTCGTTGACTTGGTAAGAAATTTCCGCCAGCCGCGTAATGCCTTCCGGCGAGAATTGCACGGTAATGCCTTCTGTCGCCAGCAGTGCTTCATATTGCTTGGTCAGGCAAGCGTCGGTACTGGTCAAAATGCGCTCGAAGTCGGCAATCGACAGCGATTCCAGTTCCACGCGGATGGGGAAGCGGCCCTGCAATTCCGGGATCAAGTCGGACGGTTTGGCCAGGTGGAAGGCGCCCGACGCGATAAACAGGATGTGGTCGGTGCGGATCATGCCGTACTTGGTGTTGACGGTCGTACCTTCCACCAGCGGCAGCAAGTCGCGCTGCACGCCGGCGCGCGACACATCGGCGCCGCCCACTTCGGAACGGGACGCGATCTTGTCGATTTCGTCCAGGAACACGATGCCGTTTTGCTCGACGTTCTGGATGGCTTTCTGCTTCATCTCGTCTTCATTGACCAGCTTGGCAGCCTCTTCATCCAGCAAGATCTTCATGGCTTCCTTGATCTTGACCTTGCGCGACTTCTTGCGGCCCCCGCCGATGCCGGAAAACATCGACTTGATTTGCTCCGTCATTTCTTCCATGCCGGGCGGCGCCATGATTTCCATCTGCGGCACGCTGTCGGCCAGTTCGATTTCAATTTCCTTGTCGTCCAGCTCGCCCTGGCGCAGACGCTTGCGGAAGGTCTGGCGTGTCGTGTCGGATTTGTCTTCCTGCGAACTTTGCGCAAAACCGAAGTCGCGCGGCGGCGGCAGCAGGATATCGAGCACGCGGTCTTCCGCCGCGTCTTCCGCGCGGGCGCGCACTTTCGCCATTTCCGACTGGCGCGTCTGCTTGACGCCGATGTCGATCAAGTCGCGGATGATGGTGTCGACATCGCGGCCCACGTAGCCTACTTCCGTGAACTTGGTGGCTTCGACTTTAATGAATGGCGCGTCGGCCAGCTTGGCCAAGCGGCGTGCGATTTCTGTTTTACCGACACCGGTCGGGCCGATCATCAAGATGTTTTTCGGCGTGATTTCATGGCGCAGGGGCTCGGCCACCTGCTGGCGGCGCCAGCGGTTACGCAGCGCAATGGCGACGGCGCGCTTGGCCTTGCCCTGGCCGACGACGTGTTTGTCGAGTTCGCCGACGATTTCTTGTGGAGTCATGTTCATTGTGCGGTCCCGTCCAGCGTTTCAATGATGTGCGATAAATTGGTGTAGATGCACAGTTCACCAGCGATGGTCAGCGATTTTTTCACGATGTCGGCCGGGCTCAAGTCCGTGTTTTCAAACAGGGCCTTGGCAGCCGATTGGGCATATGTGCCGCCCGAACCGATGGCGCCAATGCCGTCTTCCGGTTCCAGCACATCGCCGTTGCCGGTAATGACGAGCGTCGATTGCGCGTCGGCAACCAGCAGCATGGCTTCCAGGCGGCGCAGCACGCGATCGGTGCGCCAATCCTTGGCCAGTTCGACCGAGGCGCGCAGCAAATTACCCTGGTGTTTTTCCAGCTTGGCTTCAAAGCGGTCCAGCAGGGTGAAGGCGTCGGCCGTGCCGCCGGCAAAGCCGCACAAGACTTTGCCCTGGTACAGCTTGCGCACTTTGCGCGCCGAGCCCTTCATGACGATATTGCCCAGCGTAACCTGGCCATCGCCGCCCAGTGCAACCTGATTGCCGCGGCGCACGCTCAGGATAGTGGTGCCGTGAAATTGTTCCATTCTAGACCTCAATGATGTATTTCCATGTGCCTGATACCTTGGTGTCAGGTACATCAATATGCGCGCGAAATGACAGTCGATTTGCGCGCCAGCCGCCCAAATGGGGTTGATACTGGGAATTGCAAGGTATTAATCAATACCTGACAGATGCTTGATATAGAGCAAGAACGAGAACTAATACTTGTGGGCGAAAATGCGTCCCAATGCAGTGTAGCCCAAGAGCCGCATCAGTGCCGCCACCAGGTGGTTGACTTCGCGGAATTCCACGCGGCGTGGGCCGTCCGGCACGTCGATTTGCGTGTCGGGCTCGGCACCCGGGGCGGACGCCGGCGGCGGGCTGGACGCAGGAGCTTGCGCCAGGCCCTGCAAGTGCGACAGCAACTGGCCGGCGGCAGCAAATCCCATGCGCGCCACATGCGAACAGTCGAAGACGAGGGCGCTGGATTTCCCGGCATAGGCGGTAATGGCGGCCAGCAGTGGCGCCATGTCGCCATCGATCACAGGCGGCAGCATGAAGCGGTCAGTGGGGATGGCAATGCGCTGCCGTGCCGCTGTCTCCACTTTATAAGGCGCCGTGAACGAGGGCGGCGAGACTTCGAACGTCACGCAGTAATCCATACTGGTTTCTTCGAATTCCTTTTCCCGGTTCAGTAATTGCAGCAATTCCAGCAACAGCAGCCAGGTGGACGCGCCATCTTCCTTGCGGCCAACGCACGTGCAGGCGCGCAGCAGCTTGACCAGTTCATCGGCGGCTACCACGATCAATTCGCGCCTGGCTTTCACCAGTGCCTGCAAATGTTCCAGCAAGACGGCGCAGCCCGCGTCATCGCACGCGGCAATGCGGCTGAAATCCAGGCGCAGCACGGGGGCGTCGCCGGCCTGCGCACGCCATTGTTGCAGCGGGGCGGCACTGCGCGCATCCAGTGCGGCAGCGAAAATATGCGCTGGTGTGACGCCGCTGTACGCAGGTTCCGCTTCGGTAGCGGCAGGCTGCATGTCGCGCCACGCCGGCGGCGACGTTTCAAACGTGCTGGCGTAATCAATCGACAAGTTATCGAATGCCTCTTGCTGTCCGGTGGCTTGATACAGGTCAAACAGCAGCCACCAGGCGGTACGGTCTTGCCGCATGCCTTCAGCAGCCGCTTCGGCAATCGCGCCTGCCAGCATGTGGCCTGCGACATCGGCCTGGCCATTGGCGTACAGGATCGCGCTTTCATCGATGACGGGCGCGGTGGCTCCGGCAGGCGCCGGGGCCGGCATTTCATCGTCGGCCAGCAGCAGCGTCGTGGGGGCGTCCAGCAGCGGCAAGGTGGCGGGATTGTCCGCATCGGCGTCCGGCAGGCGGGGGCGGGGCGGCGGCGCCCACGCGGGTTCACTGTCGTTGAAGATATCCGCTTCCATCGCCGCTTCGATGGCGTCGATTTTCAGGGCCGTGGCGCGGGCAATGTCGCGCTGCCGTTTGGCTTCGGCCTGGCGCTGCATTTCACTGTCGGCAGCCAGCCGCGCGGCAGCGTCATCGCTGTCGCTGGCGTCCTTGCCTTTTTTGAACAGTGAAAAGATTCCCACGGACTCCTCGCTATGTACCCCTCGCTTAGTGCCTGCTAGTGTAGCCCAGGAGCAAGCTTATTCTGTGTCTTGCCGTACGCAGAAATAAAAAAAGCATGCGGTATGCATGCTTTTTTTGTGAGTCAGCCCCCTTGTCCGGCGCGCAGCCGGCGGGAGCCCTGGCTGTGACAGCGTTCAGTCGCCGTACAGCTTTTGCTTCAGTTCACGGCGCTGCTGCGCTTCCAGCGACAGGGTAGCGGTCGGGCGGGCGATCAGGCGGGGAATGCCGATAGGCTCGCCCGTCTCTTCGCAATAGCCATACTCGTTATTGTCGATGGCCACGATGGACTGTTGCACTTTTTTCAGCAGTTTGCGTTCACGGTCACGCGTACGCAATTCCAGTGCATGCTCTTCCTCGATGGTGGCGCGGTCAGCCGGATCCGGCACCAGCACGGTCTCGCGCAAGTGTTCGGTCGTTTCGCCGGCATTCTTCAGCAACTCTTTCTCCAATGCCTGCAACTTGGCCTTGAAGAACGCCATTTGTGCCGGGTTCATGTAATCGGCGTCGCTCATCTTCAGAATTTCTTCTTCGGTGAGGATACGTTCTTCGCTGGCGGCAGGGGTTTTATTAGTTTTAGTCATCACTTCGCTTACCTTCGATACGACAAGTTTTCAAATTTCAGTTGATGCGGCCTTGCCAACAACTGTACCGGCACGCTAATTGCTAACCGGCACCCCACAAAACCCGGTTAGTTTATACCAAACATTGTTCCAAACCGCGAACAAATACGTCTTTCGGTAGATTTTTGCCAATAAACACCATTTTGCTGCCACGAGTGTCGTTTGCACCCCATTTTGCACCCAGGTCGCTGCCCATAATCTGGTGTACGCCCTGGAACACAACCTTACGATCAGCCCCATCCATGAACAATACGCCTTTGTAACGTAACATGCGAGGGCCGTACACATTGATTAGTCCACCCAGGAATTCATCCAGTTTGGCGCTATCGAACGGCCGTTCGCTCTTGAACACAAATGCTGCAATCTCGTCAGTATGGTGCGAATGGTGATGATCGTGCGCATGATTGCAGTGTTCGCCATGTTCATGGTCGTGGCCGCAGTGTTCATGATCATGGCCGTGGTCGTGATCGTGTTCTTCGGCAGCGAGGAAATCCGGATCGATTTCCAGCTTTTCATTCAAGTTAAAGCCTTTTAAATCCAGCACTTCCTTGATATCGACCTTGCCGAAATCGGATGTCGTGATGGGCGCACGCGGATTGATGCGCTTAATGCGGGCCGTCAGCGCCGCCACTTCTTCCGGTTTCACCAGGTCGGTTTTGGACAGCAGCAGCTTGTCGGCAAAACCCACCTGGCGCTGAGCTTCCTCATTGTCGTCCAGCTGTTGCATCGCGTGGCGGGCGTCAACCACGGTGACGACGGCGTCCAGCATATACGACGCGCCGACTTTTTCATCGACAAAGAACGTTTGCGCGACCGGGCCGGGATTGGCCAGGCCCGTGGTTTCAATGACCACGCGGTCAAAGGCAATTTCACCGGCTTCCCGTTTCGACGCCAGGCTGTCCAGCGCCACGATCAAATCGCCGCGCACGGTGCAGCAAATACAGCCGTTATTCATTTCAACGATTTGCTCTTTGCTGTCCTGCACCAGGATTTCATTGTCGATGTTTTCCTGGCCGAATTCATTTTCAATGACGGCAATTTTCATGCCGTGGTTTTCTTGCAGGATGCGGTTCAACAGCGTGGTTTTGCCTGCGCCGAGGAAACCCGTGAGGATGGTGGTCGGGATCAGTTTCATGTCGTCAGCGTGCCGGTAAAGGTTAGGGCCTGCCAGGCGGGCCCGGGAATCGGGGGATTATGCCGGAATTTCACGTACGCGGCCAAATCAGCCGCGATAGCAGGAATTGTTTAGCCAACAAGCTCTTGGCGTTGCAAGTTCGAAACTTGGGGTCAGGCCCCGAAATGTCGACTTCGAAACTTGGGGCCAGGCCCCGAAATGTCGACTAGATTTGGACAGGGAGCGGGTTTTACTTGACCTTGGCGCGCGGGTGGGCTGTGTCGTACACCTTCGACAGGTGCTGGAAATCCAGCGCCGTATACACCTGGGTCGACGTGATGCTGGCGTGCCCCAGCATGTCTTGCACAGCGCGCAAGTCGCCAGACGATTGCAGCACGTGCGACGCAAACGAGTGGCGCAGCATGTGCGGATGTACGTTGGCCGGCGTGCCGGCCTTCAAACCATGGGCTTTCAGCCGCAATTGCACGACGCGGGGGGAAATCCGCGTCCCCCGCGTACTGACGAACAGGGCATTGGAGCCATCCGTCGGCGCCGGCCGCAAGGCCAGCCACGCGGCAACGGCGTCGAGCGCGGCGCGCCCCACGGGCACCCGGCGCATCTTGTTGCCCTTGCCGGTGACGATGACTTCGGCATTGTCCGCTTCCAGCCAGCCCAGCGATCCCTTGCCCGGCGCCGCATCGAGCCCCGCCAGTTCCGACACCCGCAAGCCGCTGGAATACAGCAATTCAAACATGGCGCGGTTGCAGACTTCGGCCGCTTCCTCACCGGCCGCGGCAGTCCGGGCAGCGGCCGATACCAGGTGCACAGCGTCGTCCACTGACAACGCTTTCGGCAGCGGCTTGCCCCGTTTCGGCGCGCGCACCCCTTCAACAGGGTTGGCCGCCAGGTGGATTTGCCCGCTCAGCCACGTAAAAAAGCCCCGCCAGCCCGACAGTTTGCGGGCGATGGAACGGGGATCGAGGTCTTTGGAATGCAATTGCGCGGCATAGCGCCGCACGTCGAAATGCGTGAGCGCGGGCCACGCCTTGTCGCCGGACAGGGCGATCAGCTCGGCCAGGTCGCGGCGGTAAGCTGCTACCGTGTGATCCGACAGCATGCGCTGCGTCTGCAAGTGCGCGAGGTAGGCATCCGCCCACCCGTCCTTGCTGCGCGCGCTGTCCATGGCGTTAAGCGAGCAGCGGCTGCAGCGCCGTGGCCGCCGTTTCGCCGATGTGCACGAGGAAATCCGTGGCCATCAGCGACGTGAAACGCTCGGAATCCGGCGAACCCAGGATCAGCAAACCGAAGGTCGCGGTTTTGGAACCGGCCTTGCGCAGTGGAATGATGACAGTCGACTGGATCCCTGCCGCATCGTCGAGCCAGCGTACGGCTTCAAAATCGTTATTGCTGCCGCAATAGGGCGCTTGCAGGCTATTGGCGAAAATGCGGGCGTCATCGGACACATCGCGGGTAAACCAGCCATCGGCAAACGCCGGTGCGGTATTCCACAGGCGCAAAGTCACTTGTGGCACGTGGAAATTCGATTTCAAGCTGTCGACCAGCACGCGCGGCATGTCGGCATCGTCGCGCACTTGCAGCAGCGCTTGCGTCCAGCCGTGGAAACGGTTGGCAATGGCGGCGTTTTCATTGGCGTGGCGTACCAGTTCGGACATGCGCAATTCCAGCGCTTTATATTTGTCGCGCATGACTTCCATCTGGCGCTCTTGCAGCGAGACGGCGCGTCCAGTCAGCGGGCTGGACAGTTTAAATTCCCCCAGCAAACTGGCATGTTCTTCAAAGAAATGCGGATGGTCGGTCAGGTATTGGGCTACAGCAGCGGAATCCAGGGTGGTGATCATCTTCTTACAAGTCGGAAATCTAGGCGAAAGTACATTCTAACCGAGGCGCGCCGTCGAGGCCGATACAAAAAAAAGCGCTCCGGCATTTTTGAAGCCGGAGCGCCCGTGAGGCGGCGCACTGCGGGTGGCGGCGCGCCGTTGGGAAGTTGGCGGGATGGAGTTACCCGCCAGCAGGAAGAAGTTAACAACGGGTGCCGGGCCTTCAGGCCGGGCATCCCCACGTTAGAAGCGGTGGCGCATGCCGATTTGCACGCCCTTGCTGGACATGCCAGGCTTGGCCGTGAAGCCGCCCGATGCGCTGGCGGCGCCAATCGCATACTGGCCATCGTTTTCATTCTTGATGTATGCGCCGATCAGGTACACGTCGGTACGCTTGGACAGGTTGTAGTCATAGCCCAGGCCGTATTGGGTGGCGTCGCTGGCGTCGGCGCGCTTGTCATCCTGGCGCACGATGGACGCCATCACGCGGCCCTGGCCCATCCGGTAGTGGAAACCAGCCTGGTAGCTGATGGCGTCCAGGTTGAAGTTACGCTGCAGGGCTGCGCGGGTCTGTGCCGACAGGATCGGGCCCAAGGTGGTGCCGAAACCGGCAAAGGTCGGCGCCAGCGTGTCCATCGCGTAGCGGATGATGACGGAATTCGGGTTCTTTTGTTCGTGCACGCCTGCGAAGATTTTCCATGGGCCGGTGCTGTACGAACCGGCCAGCGTGGTGGTCACGAGCCCTTTTTCGCCAACCTGGTCGGTGCCGTAGTTGTAGCCCAGGCCGACATCCCAGCCGTTGGCCACATAGCGCACATTGGCGCCCCACGTGCGCTTGTCCATGCCGACGTAGCCGGATTTTTCAAAGCCATACATCAGGGCCGCTTTCACGCCGTTGGGCGTTTCAATACGGTATTGCACGGATTTGTCGGAACGGATCGACACGCCGGCCGTCAACAGGCCGCCGGTACCGCCCACGATGCCGCCCCAGCCGGCTGCCGTGCCGGATTCAAAGACGTCGCCGGCGGCCAGCACTTCATAGCCTGGCGTGTACATGCGGCCCAGCAAGATGGCGCCAGCCGGCGTGACCAGGCCCACCATCGACGTGCGGTCGAACAATGCGTTGTTGATGTTGACGTTGACGGCTGGATTCAGTGCCGCCTGCACGCCGGCCAGCAACTTGGCTGCCGTGGCGGCGCCGCCTGCCGCTGCCGGCAGCGTGTACGTCAAACCCTCCGTCAGCGCCATCGTCTGGTTGCTGGACAGGTTACCCGTCTGCTGTTTGCCGTTGTCCAGCTCAACGCGGGCTTCCAGGTTAAAGATGGCTTTGTAGCCGCCGCCCATGTCTTCCGTGCCACGGAAGCCCAGGCGCGAGCCATCAGCGATACCGCTGACCAGCTTGACCTTGGAGTCGCCGCCACCGTTGTTCACGTACATCACGCCTGCGTCGGCAATACCGTAAATGGTTACGGACGATTGCGCCATGGCAGGCGCGGCAAATACGGCGGCAATACCAGCTGCGAGTAACTTGGCCTTCATTAGTGTCTCCGATGAATATGCTTTTTGTGGATGAAATAGAACGCGCGTACTATTCTCGGTGGTAAGAATGACAGTTATCGGGCGCGTTGTACAGGAAGCCATGTGGCTCGAACGGTCATGGTTGCATAAAACACACAACCAGCCAAAAAAAAGCCCCGGAACCAGTCCAGGGCTTGCAGGCAGAAAGCTGTAATGATTAGAAGTTGTGGTGGATACCCATCGAGTAGTGGTTTTGCGTGATTTCCACCGTCGATGTCGCCGTCGTTGGCAATTTCTTGTTCGACAAGTCCAGGTACACATACGTACGTGGCGACAGGCTGTATTCATAGCCGATCGAAGCCTGCTTGGTTTTTGCCACCAGGTCTGGATTCTTTTGGCCATAGCCCAGCAGCAGCTTGCCAGGACCCATCGTGTAGTTCAGGCCCAGTACCCACGAATCCATGTCCGCGTTAGGCTTGCCGGCCGCGATGATGTGTTCCAGGTCTTGCTTGTTGTAGGTCGCCATCAGTTTCAGCGCTGGCATTGGGCGGACGTAGCCGGCAATTTGCCACAGCTTGACTTCGGTCGCGTTGCGTTCCGTTGCCAGCATCACGGAGTAGCGTGGCGCCGAACCTGGCTCGGTGAAGGTGGCGCTCACCGAATACGGATAAGCGGAACCCATGGCGCCTACCGCGTATTGCGGTGCGGCTGCCGTGCCACGGCCAACGATGGCTGCGCCTGGGCCGCCATTGTTTTCCTTGGTGCCCCAGGTCACGTTCAGCTGGAAGCCGTTGTAGACAGGCGTGTTGTAGAAGAGACCGTTGGCAAAGCGGTTGCCCGAGTTGCCAGCCAGGCCCAGCGGATCGCTGCCGCTGCCTGCCAGCGACGTGCGGTAGCCGCCCACTTGCAGGTCGGTCTGGTAGCCGGCCACGTTAGGCAGGCCGCTCCATGGCTCATACGCCACGGTGGATTCTTGCAGTGCCGTCAGGCCACGGCCCAGGCGAACGGTACCGAAGTCGCCTTGCAGGCCGACACGACTCTGGCCCTGGAACAGTGGGCGGGTCACACCTTCAATGGTGCCGGTGTCGGGTTCGAAACGAATTTCCAGCTGGAACAGGGCCTTCAGGCCGCTGCCCAGGTCTTCCTGGCCACGGAAGCCCAGTTTGTTGTTGTCGCGTTTGCCGATGGTGGTCGGGCTGGACACGCCTGGTGTGGTATTGGTGGTTTTTGCAAAACCAGCGTCCAACGTACCGTAAATAGTTACCGATGATTGTGCGTGAGCGGCAGAGAAAGCCCCCAACAGTGCCAGGGCCACCAATGATTTTTTCATTTGCTGTTCCTTCATTAAGAGAAATCGTTCAACAATCCAAAAGCATAAAGTGCGGCGCTACTTGCGCACAGTTGGCCTAAACCTTAATTGCCAGCCGCGAATCGAAGCGGCGGATTGGTCGATTATGATGGTTAGTATTGGTTGAAAGCCAAAGATGCACGGCTTTCTGTTGTATTTTTGTAACGCCTGCCATTGTCTACGATTGCTGAAGTTTTATCCATATGTCCTTTCGTTTTGTAAATACGTAGTAGTACAGAGTAACTGCCGGAAGGTAATGGAATACTTGAGCAATATCAAATGCTTACGTGATACTTACACGACTGTTGTATGACGCGTCAACGCCACTTTTTGTGATTTTTGAGTAGTGCCGGATTGTTGGAATGTGGCAAGATTAGTAAATGCGCCTGGCCGAATACATTAATTTTTGCGGCTTAACGCAGCGTTTTCTTGAATGAATCATATTAATAGTGGAACGATGGCAAATCGTGAAGAACTAGGAATGATCCGAGGGGCGCGCGCCGGCGATGCTGAATGCCAGCTGGCATTAGGGAAGCTTTATTTGTTTGGCGGCGCCAGTCTGCCCCAAAGCCAGCCGACTGCGCTGCATTGGCTGAACCGCGCCGCGTTGCAAGGCCGCGATGAAGCGTGGCGCCTGATTGGCCGGCACGTCGGATTCGAACATGCGCGGCAAAACCCCGGCATGCTGCCGTGGTATGAGCGCGCCTGGGATGCTGGCGTGACGCAAGCCGGCCTGGTGCTGGCGCAACTGGTCTTGCTGGCGCCGGAAGCCGTCAGCGCGCCTTTGCGCAGCAAAGCCATGCAGGCGCTGGAAACTGCCGCGCGCGCAGGGATGCCGGATGCCGTCCGTCTGCTGGCGCAGCAGCGCCACCAGGCGCGGGCGTCAGGTAGCCCGGTGCCGCAGCCGCTGCCGCCAGTGAAAAACGATGACAGGCCGTTCAACGATACCGCGCTGGCACAAGCATGGGAAAAGTTACCGCGTACCATGTTCCTGGAGCAAGCGCTGCCGCTGGCGCGGCAATTGGTGCAGGATGCGCCGCAAGATGCGGAGGCAGCTCGCCTGTGCGGCTGGCAGCCTGCGCCGGATCAAGTGTTATTGCTGGCGCGCTGCGCACGCGCGATGGCGGAGGGGCCGGCAGGCGACATGGCGCGCCAGGCGGAACGGCAGCGTTATTGCGAGCTGGCTGCCTATGGCGGCGACCGTGGCGCCCAGCTGGCGCTGGGCTTGTGGTTTGCCCGCATGACATGCGATGGCGCCCGCGTGTCGGACGGCATTGCCGCCGCCAATTTCAAGCGTGCGATCCGCTGGCTGACGCAAGCGGGTGAGCAGGGCTTGGCGGATGCATGGTTTGCGTTGTCGCGGATTTACATCAAACCGGAATTTTCCCAGCGCAGCGTGGCGGAAGCGCAGGCTTGCCTGGAGCGCGCTGCCGGCATGGGCCACAGCGCGGCCCAGCTGGAGTGCGGTATCCATGCGTGGCGTTCGCGGCGCGGCGATGAACAAAATGATGTGCGCGCCACGTACTGGCTGCAGCAAGCCGCCGCACAGGGCGCGAAAGAAGCGGAAGCCGCATTGCAGCGGATTGCACCGGATACGCCTGATGCCGCGGCATGGGCGGCCGGCATGCTGGATTTGCGCGAATGGCAGCATAGCCAGCCGTTGCTGGCGGCGCGCATTGAGCTGGCGCAATTGTTTGGATTGACGCGGGCGGAAGCGCTGTTGCTCGACGTGGTGGCGGCCGACCAGGGGCATTGCCTGGTGGTGGACATCCGCGCCAGCTACGGGCGCAGCAAGCGCCGCCTGGTGCTGGTACAGACGGCCCAGCAGCGCCAGGCGCTGGACCGGATTACCCGGCTGTTCGAGCAGGTCGATTGCAGTGTGGATGGTCCCGAAGGGAATTACCGCCAGCGCTTGTACCGGTTAAAAACCTTGTTGCCGGATGAAAATGGCAACGGGCTGGCGGTGGTATAAAACTTAAATTTCTATTTCACCTTCATAGACCGTGACGGCAGGCCCCGTCAGCCACACCGGCTTGCCTTCGCCTTCCCACGTGATCGACAACTGGCCGCCGCGCGCATCGACTTTGACTGGCGAGTCCAGCAAGCCGCGGCGGATACCGGCCACGACTGCCGCGCACGTACCCGTGCCGCATGCCAATGTTTCACCCACGCCACGCTCAAACACACGCAAGCGGATGTGCTGGCGGTTGACCAGTTGCATGAAGCCCGCGTTGACGCGGCGCGGGAAGCGCGGGTGGTTTTCAATCAGCGGACCGGTCAGTTCGACAGGCGCCGTATCGACGTCGCTGACGATTTGCACGGCGTGGGGATTGCCCATCGACACCACCGACACCAGCACGGTTTCCTTGTCGCCAGCCAATTCCAAGGTCAATGGCCACAACGTGTCGCGGCCTTCTTTGACGCCGGTCAGGTTTTCCGTGTCGAATGGCACTTGCTCAGGTTCCAGGATCGGCGCACCCATGTCCACCGTGATGCTGCCATCGTCTTCCAGGCGCGGTGCAATGACGCCGGCCATGGTTTCCACGGAAATGCTCTTGCGGTCAGTCAGTCCTTTTTCCACGACGAATTTCACGAATGCGCGCGAACCATTGCCGCACTGTTCCACTTCGCCGCCATCGCTGTTGAAGATGCGGTAGCGGAAATCGCAATCCGGGCGGGTGGACTTTTCCACCACCAGCATCTGGTCGGCGCCCACGCCAAAGCGGCGGTCGCCCAAATGTTTCCATTGTGCCGGCGTGAAATCGATTTTCTGGTTGATCGCGTCGATCACGACAAAGTCGTTGCCGGCGCCGTGCATTTTGGTGAACTTCAGTTTCATCAATTAATTTCCTGTGTAAAGCGACGGTTCGCCATTGGGGCGGGTTTTGAAGCGCTTATGCGTCCAGAAATACTCTGCGGGCGCCTCGCGCACGCGGTCCTCGATAAAGGCATTCATGCGGCGGGTGGCTTCCACCATGTCAGGGCCAGGGTAATTCTGCCATGGTGCATAAAATTGTACTTGCCAGCCGCGATAACCGGGCAGGAACGTGCAGATCACGGGCATCACTTGCGCCCCGGTAGTGGCGGCAATGCGGGCCGTGGCCGTCAAGGTGGCGCACTGGATACCGAAGAAGGGCACGAATTCTGCATCTTTTTCACCGAAATCCATGTCGGGCAGCATGAAGTAAGGCAGTTTTTCCTTCAGGGCGCGCAAGATGGGCTTGATGCCGTCGTGCCGCGTGAACAATTTCACGGGTTTAAAACGGGCGCGGCCATCGCGCAATACCTGGTCGAACACTTTGTTCTTTTGCTGCACGTACATCGACGATGCCGACATTTCCATGGCGATCGAGGCGCCTGCCACGTCCAGGCACACGAAGTGGGGGCACAGCATGATCGTGGGTTTTTCTGAAATGGCCGCCACCGGCACGCCATGGGTTTCCGGGTGGGGGCCGTCAAATGACACCACCTTGATCAGCCGCTTTAAACGCTGTTCGGACGCCCACCACAAGATGCCCCGTTCAAAGACGCTGCGCGCATAGCTTTGGAAATGGCGGCGCGCCAGGCCGACACGCTGTTGTTCCGTCAATTCCGGCATGGTCAGCCGTAAATTCGTCAGTGTGATATCTCGGCGCGGCTTCATCACGGCAAACAGCAGCGACCCGACGGCCGTGCCAAAGCGGCCCAATACCGGCAGCGGCAGCCAGTGCAGCAGCCACATGAATCCCAGCAATATCCTCATGCCGCCTCCTGTTTGGCGCCGGCCGGCACTTTATAGCGGTTATAGCTCCAGTAATATTGGGCAGGGGAGCGGGCAATGAGTTTTTCCATCGCGGCATTGATGGCGCGCGCCTGTTGCGCGGAATCGCCTTCCAGCGTGCCGTCAAACGGGACGAAACGGATCACGTAGCCACGGCCGAACGGCAGCCGCTCGGCATACGTGGCGATGACGACGGCGTCGCCCAGCTGTGCCAGCTTGGCAGGCAAGGTCATCGTATAGGCTGTGCGGCCAAAGAAATCAGCAAACACGCCTTCGCCTTCCTGTGGCACCTGGTCCGGCAAGATGCCGACCGGCGCGCCTTTTTTCAGGAACTTGGCCAGCATGCGCACGCCCGACATGTTGGCTGGCGCCAACAGTAAATTCTTGCGGGCGCGGGCGCCTTCGATCAGCGGCTTCAGTGCTTCCTTTTTCGGCGGGCGGTACATCACCATCAATTCCTGGCGCAGCGCGATTTCTTGCGCGACGATTTCAAAGCAGCCCAGGTGCGGTGTCAGGAACACAATGCCGCGGCCCGCATCCAGTGTCTGTTGTACCAGTTCCCAGTTTTCCAGCGTGGCGTGGCGCGACACTTTTTCAGGTGGAGCGCACCAGATGAACGGCAATTCGGATATGCTTTTCCCAGATTCACTAATTGCTGCACGCAAATGTTGTTCAAACCCCGCCTGGCGCATGTTTTCTTTCATGCGGCGGCGGTGTGAAGGCGACAATAAATACACGAGCCAACCGAGCCATGCCCCTAGTATGTGGAGCAATGGCAACGGAAAGTGCGAAAAAAAGCGAAAAATAGTGACAAGCATGTATCGTTGGAGTAGGCAAAGTGCATTGCTTTGCCAAAAGTTCTGAAAAGAAGCGTAAAATACCACGTCGTAGTATCCGCTGAGTTAACAGACAACTTGCGAGGCGGAATATAAATCTCGCTAAAGCGTCGCAAGCCGGTTTTGGTTGTTGCGACAATGTTTTTCAACCATTATCAGGAGCTTGCGATGCCAGTTGATTACCTGTTTACCTCCGAATCCGTTTCCGAAGGCCACCCAGACAAGGTTGCCGATCAGATTTCCGATGCCATCCTGGACGCCATCCTGGCCCAGGACCCGAAAGCCCGCGTTGCCGCGGAAACCCTGTGCAATACCGGCCTCGTCGTGCTGGCTGGTGAAATCACCACCCACGCCAACGTCGACTATATCCAGGTTGCGCGCGAAACCATCAAGCGCATTGGCTACGACAACACCGACTACGGTATCGATTACAAAGGTTGCGCCGTGCTGGTCGCTTACGACAAGCAATCGCCGGACATCGCGCAAGGTGTGGACGAAGGCAAGGGCCTGGACCTGGATCAGGGCGCGGGCGACCAGGGCTTGATGTTCGGCTACGCTTGCGATGAAACGCCGGAACTGATGCCTGCTGCCATCTACTACTCGCACCGCCTGGTGGAGCGCCAGTCGCAACTGCGCAAGGATGGCCGCCTGCCATGGCTGCGTCCGGATGCCAAATCGCAAGTCACGTTGCGCTACGTAGACGGCAAGCCTGTCGCGGTGGACACCGTCGTGCTGTCGACGCAGCACCACCCGGACGTCACGCACAGCCAGATCGAAGAAGCCGTCATCGAAGAAATCATCAAGCCAGTGCTGCCAGCGGCATGGCTGAACGGCACCAAATTCCTCGTCAACCCGACCGGCCGTTTCGTTATCGGTGGTCCGCAGGGCGATTGCGGCTTGACCGGCCGTAAGATCATTGTCGATACGTACGGCGGTGCAGCCCCGCACGGCGGCGGCGCGTTCTCCGGCAAGGATCCATCGAAAGTGGACCGTTCCGCAGCTTACGCCGCGCGTTACGTGGCGAAAAACATCGTGGCCGCCGGCCTGGCGCGCCAGTGCCAGGTGCAAGTGTCGTATGCGATTGGCGTGGCCCGCCCGATCAACATCACTGTGTACACGGAAGGCACGGGCGTGATTGCTGACGAGAAAATTGCCGCACTGGTGCAAGAACACTTCGACCTGCGTCCGAAAGGCATCGTGCAAATGCTGGATCTGCTGCGTCCGATCTACGCGAAAACCGCGGCGTACGGCCACTTCGGCCGCGAAGAGCCAGAGTTTACGTGGGAACGCACCGATAAGGCCGCAATCCTGCGCGCCGCTGCCGGCCTGTAAGCTGTTTGGCGGATTACGCGCGTTCGCGCTAATCCGCCCTACATCCGGATGTAGGGCGGATCGTGATCCGCCATTGCATGCAACCCTTGGTTGCGTGCTAGAATCAAATTCTCCGAGGAGCGCTGCGACCAGTCACCTGGCCAGGCTCGGAACCTCAACACCGCGCTCACGTTACTTTTTTCAACCAATTGAAAGGAGGGCGTGATGAACGCCGTACTGAAATCCTCGCAAGACTACATCATCGCTGACATTGGCCTGGCGGCCTGGGGCGAAAAAGAAATCAAGATTGCTGAAACGGAAATGCCTGGCTTGATGGCCATCCGTGAAGAATTCGCTGCAGCCCAGCCACTGAAAGGCGCGCGCATCACGGGTTCGCTGCACATGACCATCCAGACCGCCGTGCTGATCCGCACGCTGGAAGCGCTGGGCGCCCAAGTGCGTTGGGCGTCGTGCAACATTTACTCCACGCAGGACCACGCTGCCGCCGCCATCGCGGCAGCGGGTACGCCAGTGTTCGCCGTGAAAGGTGAAAACCTGGATGAATACTGGGAATACACGCACCGCATCTTCGAGTGGCCAAACGACGCCGCCGGCAATGCCGTGTACTCGAACATGATCCTGGACGATGGCGGCGATGCGACCCTGCTGCTGCACCTGGGCGTGCGCGCGGAAAAAGATATCTCCGTGCTCAACAATCCAGGTTCCGAAGAAGAAATCTGCCTGTTCAACTCGATCAAGGCCCACCTGGCAAAAGACGCCACGTGGTATTCGAAGCGCTTGCCGGAAATCCTGGGTGTGACGGAAGAAACCACCACCGGCGTGCACCGCCTGTACCAGATGCACAAAGAAGGCAAGCTGGCCTTCCCAGCCATCAACGTCAACGATTCCGTCACCAAGTCGAAGTTCGACAACCTGTATGGCTGCCGTGAATCGCTGGTGGACGGCATCAAGCGCGCCACCGACGTGATGATCGCAGGCAAGATCGCCGTGATTGCCGGCTACGGTGACGTGGGTAAAGGTTCCGCGCAAGCAATGCGCGCGCTGTCGGCGCAAGTGTGGGTGACGGAAATCGACCCGATCTGCGCACTGCAGGCCGCGATGGAAGGCTACCGCGTTGTCACGATGGATGAAGCCGCTTCGCAAGGCGACATCTTCGTGACCTGCACCGGCAACTACCACATCCTGACTGAGCAGCACATGCTGCAAATGAAGGACCAGGCCATCGTCTGCAACATCGGTCACTTCGACAATGAAATCGACGTTGCGTCGCTGAAGAAATACCAGTGGGAAAACATCAAACCACAAGTGGACCACGTGATCTTCCCTGATGGCAAACGCATCATCTTGCTGGCGGAAGGCCGCCTGGTGAACCTGGGTTGCGGCACGGGCCACCCATCGTATGTGATGTCGTCGTCGTTCGCGAACCAGACCATTGCACAGATCGAACTGTTCACGAACACCAAGCAATACCCGGTGGGCGTGTACACGCTGCCTAAGCACCTGGATGAGAAAGTTGCTCGCCTGCAGCTGAAAAAGCTGAATGCGAAGCTGACCACTCTGACGGAAGAGCAGGCCGCTTACATCAACGTGAAGGTAGAAGGCCCTTACAAGCCTGAACACTACCGTTATTAATCCGTAGATGAGGGCTGCCGTCCACAGGCGGCAGCCCTTTCATCCAGCGGTTGCGAGGCTTTCTATGCGTTTGGTCCTTACCTGGTTAATCAATGCGGCCGCCCTGCTTGCCGTGCCCTACCTGATGCATTCCGTCGATGTCACAAGCATTGGCGCCGCCCTGGTTGCAGCCCTTGTGCTGGGCCTGGTCAACACCCTGATACGTCCTGTTTTGCTGCTGCTTACCTTGCCTGTGACCGTGATGTCGCTGGGCTTGTTCATCCTCGTCATCAATGGCTTCATGTTCTGGCTGGTGGCGCAATGGGTGGACGGCTTCCACGTCGATAGCTTCTGGTCCGCAATGGGCGGCGCGATTTTGTACAGCGTGATTTCCTGGGCTCTGTCTACCTTACTTTTGAAGAATGCAGATGGAAACTCATAATTTCAGTATTGAATTCTTTCCGCCCAAGACGGCGGAAGGGGCGGAAAAGCTGCGTGCGACGCGCGCCAAGCTGTCCGAATTGCACCCTAAATATTTTTCCGTGACGTTCGGCGCCGGCGGCACGACGCAAACCGGCACCCTGGATACCGTACGGGAAATCATGGCCGCGGGGGAAGAAGCGGCGCCGCACCTGTCGTGTGTCGGCGGCACGCGCGACTCGATCCGCGCCATCCTCAATGAATACAAGTCGCATGGTATCAAGCGTATAGTGGCGCTGCGCGGCGACTTGCCGAGCGGCTATGGCGCATCCGGCGAATTCCGCTATGCCAATGAACTGGTGGAATTCATCCGCGCCGAGACGGGCGACTGGTTCCACATTGAAGTGGCGGCCTATCCGGAAGTGCACCCGCAAGCCCGTTCGCCGCAGCATGACCTGGACGCCTTCGTGCGCAAGGTGAATGCCGGCGCCAATGCTGCCATCACGCAGTATTTCTACAACGCGGATGCGTATTTCCAGTTTGTGGAACAGGCAACCAAAGCCGGTGTCACGGTGCCGATCGTGCCGGGCATCATGCCGATCACCAATTACACGCAGCTGATGCGCTTTTCCGACATGTGCGGCGCGGAAATCCCACGCTGGGTGCGCCTGAAACTGGCCAGCTTCGGCGACGATACGGCATCCATCAAGGCGTTTGGCCTCGATGTGGTGACGGACCTGGCCCAGCGTTTGCTGAAAGGCGGCGCGCCAGGCTTGCACTTTTACTCGATGAATCAGGCGGCGCCGACCACGGCGCTGTGGCAGCGTCTGGTGTGATGGTGCTCAACAAGGGCGCTGGCGGGCGCCCTTGTTGACTCATTGTAATTTTTCCAAGTGGCTGGTACATTGCGCGCCCCTGCTCTGGATCTGATCAATGATGATACGCCGTCCCATGCACGTGTTTCTGTTCTTCTTTGCCTTACTTGGTGGCATCTTGGTTTTGGCCCTGTCAGCCGCCACCCATAGCGCCAGCAATGCCCTGTTAGGGCTGGGATGCCTGGCGGGTGCCATGGCCATGTTGCCTAATGCGTTTCCAGTTGTTGCCGAAGGCGCCGCCGCCTCGGTGGCGAAGCAATATTCGACCATATTTTGGCTGCTGAATATGGCATGCCTTGGCGTCGGCCATGCATGGCGGCTTGGCTGGCTTTAATCCGCCTCCGTCAGCATGACATCGAGCGCCACGTCGTGCGGATCGTCAGGGAAATCCGCCTGCAGGCAACTGTAGGCAATCCCAGCCGTGGCCGGACGGGGCGTATGTTCCAAGGTCCGGTCATAAAAGCCGCCGCCATAGCCGAGCCGGAAACGGTGCGGGTTATAGCCTAGACACGGCACCAGCAGCGCGGGCGGGTAATCCGTCATGCGCAAGCCGGCGGGTACCGCCACCCCCATGGTGTCTTTGACCATGGCTTCCCCAATTGTCCATTCCGCAAATTCCAGCGCCGTATGCTTTGCCACCACCACAGGCAGCAACAGCCGCACACCGCGCCTTGCCAGTTCGTCATACGCCGGCCGCAAATCCGGTTCATCGCGTAGCGGCCAGTACACCCCCAATTCCTGGATCTTGTTTTCCGCCTGCCACGCCAGCACCTTGGCGCATAGCGCCTGGTCCCATGCGGCCCGTGTTTCCGGCGCCAGTGCGCGGCGCGCGGCCAGCAACTGCTTGCGTAGTTCGGCCTTGCCCAAGGGCAGTTTATCTGGTGGCGTGGCAGGGTTGCGTGGTATTCTTGGATCGCTGGTCATGTCTGGATTTTTTGTGAGAGTCGTACCTTGATTTCCCCTTCGAAATGGATAGCCGGCATCGCGATTGCCTGTGCTTTCGCCTCCGCTGCATCCCACGCCCAAGCTGACGACATCGACACCCGCAAGGAAGACGATGCGTTCCTGTTGCTGCGCGAAGCCGTGCGCAAGGAGGAACCGGCAAAGGTGGACTTTTATGCAGCCCGCCTTGGCAATTATTCCATTCCGTCGTACGTTGATTATTATCGGCTGAAATCCCGTTTGAAGGATGCCGCCACCTACGATATCCGCGAGTTCCTGAAGCGCTACGAAGGCAGCGCCATTGCCGACCGCCTGCGCAATGACTGGCTGCTGGAACTGGGCCGCAAAAAAGACTGGCCGAATTTTGATGACCAGTTGCCATTGTTCGTGTTGAACGACGATACGCAAGTCAAATGCTATGCGCTGCAATCGAAAGCCTTGAAAGGCTTGAAAGTCGCGGACGATGCGCGCGTGCTGCTGACGCAGCCGAATGTCTATGGCGAAGCGTGCGCCGGCTTGATTGCCACCTTGTACCAGGCCGGCCAGTTCTCCGCGGACGACGTATGGGCGCAAGTGCGGCTGGCCGGGGAATTCAATGCCACCGGGCAGGCGCGGCGCGCCATCCTGCTGCTGGGCGGCGTCGATAAAAAGATTTCGCAGGCAGTCGATACGCCGCTGGTGGCGCTGGCCAAGGGCGCCGGTTCGTCCAAGGCGGATCACGAAACTTTCCTGGTGGCCGTAGGCCGCTCGGCGAAGACCAGCATGAAGCTGGCCACCCTGGCATTGAATAAAGCCGCGCCTAAACTGACGGCGCAGGAACAGGCAATCGGCTGGGCCAATATCGCACTGCAATCGTCGTACACGCTGGCGCCGGAAACCGATGAATACTGGCGCAAGTCGAATGGCGCGCCCTTGTCGCTGGACCAGCACCAGTGGAAGACCCGCTTCGCGCTGCGTGCCGGCGACTGGAAGCAAGTGAAAAAAAATATCGCTGCCATGCCGGAAGTGCTGCGCAGCGACCCGGCGTGGGTGTACTGGAAAGCGCGCGCCCTGATGGCGGAACATCCGGGCACGCAGCCATCGGGCGAAGCGGCGCAGTTGCTGCGCTCGATTTCAGACCAGCCGAATTTCTATGGCTTGCTGGCGCAGGAAGAACTGGGCAAGCTGGTGACGATCCCGCCGCCAGGCGCGCCATTGACGGACGCTGAAGTGGCGGCCATCGCAAGCAGGCCCGGCTTCCAGCGCGCATTGAAATTCTTTGGCATGCGCCTGCGCTTCGAAGGCACACGCGAATGGAATTGGGAATTGCGCAGCCTGAATGAACGGGAACACCTGGCTGCGGCGGAATTCGCGCGGCAAAACCATATCCTGGACCGCATGGTCAACACGTCGGACCGCACCCGCGTGCAAGTCGATTATTCGCAGCGCTTCCCCGCACCGCATGACGACATCATGCATCCGGCCACGCAAACACTGGGCCTCGACAAGGCATGGGTATATGGCTTGATCCGGCAAGAGTCGCGTTTCATCATGGATGCGCAATCGCATGCCGGTGCGTCCGGCCTGATGCAAGTGATGCCATCGACGGCGCGCTGGGTGGCAAAGAAAATCGGCTTGACGGATTACGTGTCGGACGCCATCACGGACGTGCGCACGAATATCCTGCTGGGCACCAATTACATGAACATGGTGCTGGGGAACATGGATGGCTCACAAGTATTGGCGTCGGCTGCGTATAACGCGGGCCCGGGCCGCCTGCGTTCGTGGCGCTCCACCTTGGACAAGCCGATGGAAGCGGCCGTGTTCATTGAATCGATTCCCTTTGTGGAAACCCGCACGTACGTGAAAAATGTGATGTCCAACGCCACGTATTACGCTGCCCTGTTCGAGGGCAGGCCGCAGTCGATCAAGGCGCGCATCGGCATCGTGGCGCCGAAGGGCTATACCGAACAGCAATTGCAGGAAGCCGCATTTGGCGGCCGCTGAACCTTAATCGATATCCTCTTATCCCTGGAAACCCATGCAAACTGAACTCGACCCCCTGCTGTCGCAAACCCTCGCCGCTGCACGTGAACCAGGCTTGACCCTGGTGATCGGCAACAAGAATTATTCGTCCTGGTCGATGCGCCCGTGGGTCGCGATGACGGCTTTTAATATTCCCTTCCACGAAGTGCGCGTGCTGCTGGACCAGCCGGATACGGCAACGAAAATCGCCGCGTATTCCGCGTGCGGCCGCGTGCCGGTGCTGCTGGCGGGTGAAATGACGATCTGGGACAGCCTGGCCATTTGCGAATACCTGGCCGAGCAATTCCCTGAAAAACATTTGTGGCCGCAGGATGTGGCCGCGCGCGCCATGGCGCGTTCCGTGTGCGCGGAAATGCATTCGGGCTTTTCCAGCCTGCGCACGTCGATGTCGATGAATATCAAGGGCCGCTATCCGGGCAAAGGCCGCACGCCCGGCACGCAGGCGGACATCGGCCGCATCAGTGAAATCTGGGAAGAATGCCTGGCCCGCTTCGGCCACACGGGCGGCCATTCCGGCTTCCTGTTTGGCGACTTTTCCATTGCGGATGCGTATTACGCACCGGTCGTGATGCGCTTCCACACGTATGGCGTGACGTTGCCGCCTGCGCTGAACGGCTATTGCGAGCGCGTGCGCAACCATCCTGCCGTGGCCCGCTGGATCGAGGAAGCCATGGCGGAAACGGAAACCTGCCCGTTGCATGACGCGGAAATGCCGGACTGATGCCGATGCAGATTTATGTGGTCGGCGGTGCGGTCCGCGACGAGCTGCTGGGATTGCCCGTCCAGGACCATGACCACGTGGTGGTGGGCGCGACGCCGGAAGAGATGGTGCAGCAAGGCTTCCGCCCCGTCGGCAAAGACTTCCCCGTCTTTTTGCATCCGACAACCCACGAAGAATATGCGCTGGCCCGCACCGAGCGCAAAACAGCGCCCGGTTATAAAGGTTTTGTATTCCACACGTCGCCCGATGTGACACTGGAACAGGACCTGGTGCGGCGCGATCTCACCATCAATGCCATTGCCAAGGCCGGTGACGGCGCGTTGATCGACCCATTCAATGGCCGCGCCGATATCGCGCAGCGCATCTTCCGCCACGTGTCCGATGCGTTTGCGGAAGACCCGGTGCGCATCTTGCGCGTGGCGCGTTTTGCCGCGCGCTACAGCGACTTCACGGTGGCGCCGGAAACCAATGCGCTGATGCGGCACATGGTGGAACTCGGTGAAGTGGATGCGCTGGTGGCCGAGCGCGTATGGCAGGAAGTGTCGCGCGGCTTGATGGAAGCGGCGCCGTCGCGCATGTTTGCCGTGCTGCGCGATTGTGGCGCGCTGGCGCGCATCATGCCGGAATATCCGGATGACGCGCAGGCCATGCAAGTGGCCGATTATGCGGCCGCCAGCGGACTGGATTTGCCGGTGCGCTTTGCCGCCTGGCTGCAAGGGCTGGACGTCAAAGCCGTCGAGCAGTTGTGCAAGCGCCTCAAGGTTCCCGCCGAATGCCGCGACCTGGCCGTGATGGCGGCGCGCGAGCGCGGCGTGGTGGCCGATGCGCTGGCGCTGGATGCCGGCGCCATCGTCAAATTGCTGGAGCGCTGCGACGGTTTCCGCAAACCGGCCCGCTTCAGCCAGATGCTGCAGGCAGTGCAGGCGGGCGCCTGCGCAGGCAAGGAGGCCAATTGCCCGTATCCGCAGCGGGCGCGCCTGGAAGCAGCGTTGTCCGCTGCACGCGCCGTCAATGCCGGCGGCATCGCACTCTCCTGTGCGGATAATCCGTCGCGGATTCCTGACGCTGTGCACGGTGCACGCGTGGCCGCCGTCCATGCAGCGCTGGCATAACCTGCGCTAAACATGGGGTAAGATGGCAGGCGAGCCGCGCCCCGCGGCCGGGAGCCGCCATGAAGCTGAACCTGTTCCGCAATCCATTGCGCCGCTGGATGTCCGGCGACGGCAGGGATCGTCCTACTGTTCCAGTCAAGGAATTGGCAGAGCGCGACCGGCGCCGTATGCTCCGGCATTTCATGGCGCTGGAAAAGCCGGACCGTCTGCTGCGTTTCGGCGTCCATACGCCCGATGACCAGGTTGCCAATTACGTCATGGGCATCGATTTTTCCCGCGATATGGTGTTTGGCGTCTACAACCGCGTGTTCAAGCTGGTGGCGGTCGGGCACCTGGCGTTTGCGCCGCGCGAAGAAAAGAATTCATCGTCGGAAAAAGAGCGGGTGGCGGAATTCGGCGTGTCCGTGCTGAAGGCGGCGCGCGGCCTGGGCATCGGCTCAAAATTGTTTGAGCGGGCTGCTATTCACTGCCGCAATAACGACGTCGATACCCTGTACATGCACTGTCTGTCTTCCAACAAGACCATGATGCATATTGCGAAAAAGGCCGGGATGGAAATCCACCGCGATTATGGCGAAGCGGACGCTTACCTGAAACTGCCCGCGCCCAGCCCGGGCACCGTCTTGCAGGAAGCGCTGGATGAACAATTGGCAACGCTCGACTATGCGCTGAAAGCCAATACGCGGGCCGCTGCCAAGCTGCTGGACAAGCTGCCCGGCATGAAATCCAACGATTGAAAGGCCGCCATGCGATACGTGTCGTGTGCGTTTGTTGCTCTGTTCGTTGCGGTGAAGGTGTCCGCCGCGCCGCTCAACCTGTGCTTTGAAGATATCCCGCAGGCGCCGTGGACCACGCCGGACGGCGCGGGGCTGAATATCGAGCTGTTGAAGCGCGTGGCGCGCATGACGGGCGAACAATTCAATTACATTGCCCGTCCATGGAAGCGCTGCGAAGAAGAGACGCGCAGCGGCGTCATGGATGGCATGATCGGTCCGTCGGACAATCCGCGCCGCCGCGCTTACAGCCTGCCGCCGCGCAAGCCAGATGGCACGCAAGACCCGGAGCGCGCCATGTATCACGACCATGTGCCGCTATTCCTGCGTACCGGCAGTGGCGCCAGCTGGGATGGCAAGCATCTGGTCAACCCGCGCGGCCTGGTGGTGGCGCAGCGCGGCTACTACACGGTGGATATGCTGCAGGCGCTGGGCCAGAAAGTCATCGACACGCCCAAGTCAGCGGAAGAGGGCTTGCGGCTGCTGGCGGTGGGAGCGGCCGATGTGGCGGTGCTGATGGGACGCTCGGCGGAAGGCGCGCTAAGCGCGGATCCCCGGTTCCACGGCCAGATCGAACTGGCGCGGCAGCCGTTCGCCACCTTCGACTTTCATTTGATGATAGGGCGTAAGACGTTCGAGCAGGACCCCAAACGCATCGAAGCCATCTGGAACGCCATTGCCGCCGTGCGGGCCACGCCGGAATACCGCAAGCTGGAAGCCGCGCAGCTTACAGCAGCGGCAACGCCGTCGTATCCTTGATCCGCTGCAGCGCAAACGACGACTTCACATCCAGCACAGCAGGGTGGCGCAGCAGCGTCGCCATCATGAAGCGGGAAAAGTGGTCCATGTCTTCCACGTGCACGCGCAGCAGGTAATCCATTTCACCGGTCATCGCATAGCACGCCACCACTTCCGGCCACTGTTCCACCGCCACGGCGAAGTCCGCGCGCGGCGACGCGCCGGCCGGGTTCACGCCCAGTGCACGGGCATTGCTGTGGGCTGCCGCATCACTGTGTTTTTCCAGCCGCACGTTCACGTAAGCCAGCAGGCCCAGGCCGATCTTGTCCGGGTCCAGCAGCGCCACGTACTGGCGGATCACGCCTTCCTCTTCCAGCCGTTTGATGCGGCGCAGGCAAGGGGAGGGCGACAGGTTGACTTGTTCGGCCACGTCCTGGTTGGACAAGCGGCCATCGCTTTGCAAGATGGACAAAATCTTACGGTCGGTTTTGTCGAGCGCAATTTTAGTCATGATTTCCTCTTATTCTTTTGGCGATCGGTTTTGCCGGCCGCGTTCATGGTCACAAATCCCTATTTTTGTCAGGCATTCGGCAATATTATTGCGCAAATTTTGTGAGGTCAGGAATTATTCGCAATTAAATGCTGCCCTTAGAGGTCTATACTGTGCGAAAAATACCTTACGTATACGTAAACCGGAGACCGCCATGAAATTTGAGCCGTGGGACAATCCAATGGGGACCGATGGATTCGAGTTCGTCGAATATGCGGCGCCGGATCCGAAGGCCCTGGGCGCGCTGTTCGAGAGCATGGGCTTTACCGCCATTGCCCGCCACCGCCACAAGGATGTGACCCTGTACCGCCAGGGCGGCATCAATTTCATCATCAATGCGGAAAAGGATTCGTTTGCACAGCGTTTCGCGCGCCAGCATGGTCCATCCGTGTGCGCCATTGCCATCCGCGTCAATGACGCGGCGTTTGCGTACCAGCGCGCGCTGGAAATGGGCGCGTGGGGTTTTGACAACAAAACCGGCCCGATGGAGCTGAATATTCCCGCCATCAAGGGTGTCGGCGATTCGCTGTTGTATTTCGTCGACCGCTGGCGCGGCAAGAATCCGCAGGGCGGCATTGGCGATATTTCCATTTATGACGTGGATTTCGTGGCGATTCCAGGCGCCGAGGCCAACCCGGTGGGCAATGGCCTGACCTATATCGACCACCTGACGCACAACGTCCACCGTGGCCGCATGAAGGAATGGGCATCGTTCTATGAAAACCTGTTCAACTTCCGCGAAATCCGCTACTTCGACATTGAAGGCAAGTTGACGGGCCTGAAGTCCAAGGCCATGACGTCGCCGTGCGGCAAAATCCGCATCCCCATCAATGAATCGTCGGACGACAAGTCGCAAATTGCGGAATACCTGGACGCGTACCACGGCGAAGGCATCCAGCACATCGCGCTGGGGACCGACAATATTTACCACTCCGTGCAAGCCATGCGCGACACGGGCATCGTGTTCCAGGACACCATCGCCACCTACTATGAACTGGTGGACCGCCGCCTGCCGAACCATGGCGAAAACCTGGAAGAATTGAAGCGGCTGCGCATCCTCATCGATGGCCACAGCAATGAGCAAGAGCGCGAATTGCTGCTGCAAATTTTCACGCAAAACGTCATCGGCCCGATTTTCTTTGAAATCATCCAGCGCAAAGGCGATCAAGGTTTCGGCGAAGGCAACTTCCGCGCGCTGTTTGAATCCATCGAGCTGGACCAGATCAAGCGCGGCGTGCTGAAAGACGACACCGCGAAAGCCTGACTTTTAAAACGGTAGCGCCACAGCAGAATGGCGCGCCTGGCTGTGCTACCCTGAATCCACAGGATTGCATAACCATTACATCGATTCCGACGGCGCTCCCACAAGGTGCGCCCCGAGTAACAATTGGAGACATTGAATGAATGCACCAGTCAAAGGTTCCGACCTGGAACCGGGTTCGCCGGCGAACGACATTTCGCTGGACGATAAATGGACGCTGGAACGTGGCCGCGCGTTTATGACGGGCACGCAAGCGCTGATCCGCCTGCCGATGATGCAGCGCGAGCGCGACGTGAAAGCAGGTTTGAATACGGCCGGCTACATCACCGGCTACCGTGGCTCGCCCGTCACCAGCGTTGACATGACGGCGATGAAGGCGAAGAAATACCTGGACGCCCACCACATCAAATTCCACCCTGGCATGAACGAAGACCTGGCTGCGACTGCCGTGTGGGGCACGCAGCAGACCAATTTGTTCCCAGGCGCGAAATATGACGGCGTGTTCGGCATGTGGTACGGCAAAGGCCCTGGCGTGGACCGCTGCGGCGACGTCTTCAAGCACGCGAACAATGCCGGTACGTCGAAATACGGCGGTGTGCTGGTGCTGGCCGGCGACGACCATGCGGCGAAATCGTCGTCGATCGCGCACCAGTCGGATCACATCTTGAATGCCTGCGGCATTCCCGTGCTGTACCCATCGTCCGTGCAGGAATACCTGGATTACGGCTTGCATGCATTTGCCATGAGCCGCTACACGGGCCTGTGGGTATCGATGAAATGCGTGACCGACATCATCGAATCGGGCGCCGTGGTGGACTTCGATCCGGACCGCGTGCAAATCCAGACCCCGACCGACTTCGAACTGCCGGCAGGCGGCTTGAACATCCGCTGGCCGGATGCCGTGCTGGATCAGGAAGCGCGCATGAACACGTACAAGTGGTATGCAGCGCTGGCTTACGTGCGCGCCAACAAGCTCAATAAAATCATCTGGGACAGCCCGAAACCCAAGATCGGCATCATCACGGCCGGCAAATCGTACCTCGATACGCGCCAGGCGCTGGCCGACCTGGGCATCGATGAACAGGCTGCCGCCGATATCGGCCTGCGTCTGTACAAGATTGGCATGACGTGGCCATTGGAAGCGTCCGGCGTGCAGGATTTTGCGCGCGGCCTGGACGAAATTCTTGTGGTCGAGGAAAAGCGCCAGATCCTGGAATACCAGCTGAAAGAAGAGTTGTACAACTTGCCGGACTCGCAGCGTCCGCGCGTGGTCGGCAAATTCGACGACACGGGCGAATGGTCGCTGAACCCGAAAACCGGCCACGGCGACTGGCTGCTGCCGGCCACGTATGAATTGTCGCCGGCGCAAATCGCGCGCGCCATCGCGTCCCGCATTTCGCACTATTGCGCCGGCCATCCGGTGGCAGCCCGCGTGGCGGAACGGATCGCGTTCCTGGAACAAAAAGAACTGGTGCTGAAGAACATCAACACCAAGCCGGACCCGCAAAAAGACCGCACGCCATTCTTCTGCTCCGGCTGCCCGCACAACAGCTCGACCAAGGTGCCGGAAGGTTCGCGCGCACTGGCCGGTATCGGCTGCCACTACATGGTGCAGTGGATGGACCGCGAAACGTCGACCTTTACGCACATGGGCGGCGAGGGCATCACGTGGGTGGGCCAGGCGCCGTTCACCAATGAAAAGCACGTATTCACCAACCTCGGTGACGGCACGTACTTCCACTCTGGTTTGCTGGCGATCCGCGCGGCGGTCGCGGCCAAGGTCAACATCACGTACAAGATCCTGTTCAACGACGCGGTCGCCATGACGGGCGGCCAGACCTTCGATGGTCCGCTCGACCCGGGCATGATTTCGCGCCAGATCGCGGCGGAAGGCGTGAGCCCGATCATTGTCGTTACGGACGAACCGGAAAAGTATCCGGACAATTACAACTGGGCGCCTGGCGTCACCGTGCGCCACCGTTCTGAATTGATGGACGTGCAGCGCGAACTGCGCGATGCGCCGGGCGTGTCGGCCATGATTTATGACCAGACCTGTGCGTCGGAAAAACGCCGCCGCCGGAAGCGCAATGAATTCCCTGATCCAGCCAAGCGCGCCGTCATCAATGAAGCCGTGTGCGAAGGCTGCGGCGACTGCTCGGTCCAGTCGAACTGCCTGTCGGTGGAACCGCTGGAAACGGAACTGGGCCGCAAGCGCCAGATCAACCAGTCGTCGTGCAACAAGGACTTTTCCTGCACCACCGGCTTCTGCCCGAGCTTCGTGACGGTGGAAGGCGGCGCGCTGAAAAAGCCGAAGAAAGCTGCTGCCGGCGATACCGCCATGCCTGTGCTGCCGACGCCGGCCATGCCATCGACGGCGGAACCGTTCGGTATCCTGGTGACGGGTATCGGCGGCACCGGCGTCGTGACCGTGGGCCAGATCCTGGCCGTGGCCGCGCACGTGGAAGGCAAGGGCGCCGTGGTGCTGGACATGAGCGGCCTGGCGCAAAAGGGCGGCCCTGTGATGTCGCACGTGCGCCTGGCCGATAAACAGTCCGACTTGCACTCGACCCGCGTCGGTACCGGCATGACGGACCTCGTGATTGGCTGCGACCAGATCGTGACGGCCAGCCGCGACGCGCTGTCGCGCATGGGCGAAGGCCGCACGTGGGCCGCCGTCAATTCGACGGGCGCCACCACGGCAGCGTTTGTGAAAAACCCGGACTGGCAATTCCCGGCAGCGTCGTCGCAAGGTGAAATCATCAAGGCGTGCGGTCAGGACCGCGTTGATTTCGTCGACGCCGGCACCATGGCGACAGCGCTGATGGGCGACTCGATTGCCACCAACATGTTCATGCTGGGCTATGCGTTCCAGAAGGGCCACGTGCCGTTGAGCGAAGCGTCGATCATGAAGGCGATTGAATTGAATGCCGTGTCGGTAGGCTTCAACAAAGCGGCATTTACGTGGGGCCGTACGGCTGCGCATGACCTGGCGCTGGTGACCAGGCTGACCATGCCGGCGCAAGTGATCGAGTTCAAGCGCACGCAGTCGCTGGACGATGTGATCAGCCGCCGCGTTGAATTGCTGACCGCGTACCAGGATGGCGCCTATGCGGCGAAGTACAAAGCCTTCGTTGACCAGGTGCGTGCTGCGGAAGACAAGGTTGCCAACGGCAAGCCGCTGCGCCTGACGGAAGCGGTCGCGAAATACCTGTACAAGCTGATGGCGTACAAGGATGAGTATGAAGTGGCGCGCCTGCACAGCGACCCGGCGTTCCGCGCGAAAATCGAATCCATGTTCGAAGGCGATTACCAGCTGAAGTTCCACCTGGCGCCGCCGCTGCTGGCCAAGAAAGACAAGGATGGCCATTTGATCAAGCAGCAATTCGGCCCATGGATGATGAAAGCGTTTGGCGTGCTGGCCAAGTTCAAAGGGCTGCGCGGAACAAAGCTGGATATCTTCGGCTATACGGAAGAGCGCAAGATGGAACGCGCGCTGATCGGTGAATACCTGCAAACGGTATCGGGCTTGCTGGGCCGGCTGACTGCCGACAACCTGGCGCAAGCCGTCGCCATCGCATCCATTCCGGAAAATATCCGCGGCTATGGCCACGTGAAGGAGCGCCACCTGAAGTCGGCCAAGGAGAAAGAAGCCGCACTGCTGGCTGCCTTCAACGCACCGGCATCGGCCAAGGCGCCGCACGCCGCGTAATCCGGGCCAGATGGCTTGAACAACGCCGGTATCCGCGCTGCGGAGCCGGCGTTTTTTTCTATATATCGGCGATTGAACACTACTCTCCGTTTTAAAAACAACGGGCGGCGGTTACTGCCGGTACCAGCATTGTAAAATAGCTTACTTCCGGGTAAGCCATTGCACCACAGCCCGGGCCGATCAACCACGCGCATATGAGGCGATCATGGTGAACTGGTCAGACGTGGCATTTGACCTTTACCCGCATGGCTATTGCCTGTCCTGGCAGCCATTCCTGCTGTGGCTGCACGCGGGCGCGGACCTGGTGGTTTCCCTCGCCTATTTCGTGATTCCCGCCCTGTTATTGAAACTGGTGCGCCAGCGCCAGGATTTACAGTTCAGCTGGATGTTTGTATTGTTCGGCGTCTTTATCCTGGCGTGCGGCGCCACCCACGTGATGAATTTGTGGACCCTGTGGCGTCCTGACTATCTCGCGGCCGGCATGGTGAAAGTCGTGACGGCCATTGCCTCGGTGGGCACCGCCATTGCACTGGGGGTGTTGCTGCCCACGGCGGTTGCACTGCCTGGGCCCGCGCAATGGGAATCCGTCCACCAGAACTTGCGCCGCGAAATTGGCGAGCGCAAGGAGGCGGAACAGCAGGTCAATCAATTGAACCTGGAACTGGAACAGCGCGTGCGCGAACGCACGGCCGAGCTGGAAACGGCGAACCGCCATTTATCGTTGCTGCATGAAGAATTGGAACAGCGCATCCGCGACCGCACACGCGAACTCGAACAGGCGCAGGCTCAATTGCTGGCGGCCGCCCACCAGGCCGGGATGTCGGAAATCGCCACCAACGTGCTGCATAACGTGGGCAATGTGTTGAACAGCGTGAATGTGTCAGCCAATGTGATTGGCCATAAGGTGCGGGCATCGGAAGTATCCGGCCTGGCCCGCGCCGTCCGGTTGATGGAGCGTCCCGATGGCGACCTGGCGGCGTTCTTGTCGGATGACCCCAAGGGAAAACTGTTGCCGGCCTATTTGTCGAAATTGTCCGATGCGCTCGCGGAAGAACAGCAAAGCATCGCCGCCGAAGTGGCGTCGCTGATGTCCAGTGTCGAACATATCAAGCAAATCGTCGCTATCCAGCAATCGTATGCAGGCGTGGCCAGCCTGTCGGAAGCCGTGGCGCCTGCCGCGCTGCTGGACGATGCGCTGCGCATGAGCGCCGATGCGCTGGAGCGCCATGGCGTGGACGTACAGCGCGAGGTGGCAGACATGCCAGTGTTGCCGCTGGACCGCCACCGCACGTTGATGATCTTGCTGAACTTGATCAGCAATGCCAAGTATGCGGTGGAGGGGCGGCCGGAGCCCCGGATCATCACGGTATCGGTTAGCATGCCGGCGCCGGACCGGCTGCGTTTTTGCGTCAGCGATACCGGCGTCGGCATCGCCGCGGCGGAACTCACGCGTATCTTTGCGCACGGCTATACAACGCGGCGCGGCGGCCACGGTTATGGCTTGCACAGCTGCGCCATTGCCGCGCGTGAAATGCACGGCGTGTTGACGGCGCACAGCGATGGGCCGGGAAAAGGCGCAGTCTTCACTTTGGAATTGCCTGTGCAGACCTGGGAGGGCCGCGCATGATCAAGCTGGCGCCCAATTTGCGCGTGCTGGTGATTGACGACATGCCGTCGATACACGACGACTTCCGCAAGATCCTGTGTCCCGCGCCATCGGCCCGCAGCGAAATGGCGGCGCTGGAAATGGCCCTGTTCGATGATGCGCCGCCGGCGCCGGCAGCCAGTTCCGCGCCGGCGCAATATGACGTGGCGTTTGCGCTGCAAGGGCAGGATGGCGTGACCCAGGCGGATGAAGCGCTGACGGCAGGGCGGCCATTTGCGCTGGCGTTTGTCGACATGCGCATGCCGCCCGGCTGGGATGGCATCGAAACCATCGAGCGCCTGTGGCGCCTCGACCCGCAATTACAAGTGGTGATTTGTACGGCGTATTCGGATTATTCGTGGACGGAAGTGTTGCGCCGCCTCGATGCGCGCGACCGTTTGCTGGTGCTGAAAAAGCCGTTCGACAGCATCGAAGTGAGCCAGCTGGCGTGCACGCTGACTGCCAAATGGAACTTGAGCCAGCGCGCCGCATTGCAGATGAGCGGGCTGGAAGATGAAGTGCTGCAGCGGACCTCGGAACTGCGCCGCACCAATGCCGCGCTGGAGTCGCAGGTGGTGGAGCGCAAGCATTTGGAAAACCAGATGGTGCAGCAGGATAAGCTGGCGTCCCTGGGCCAGCTGACGACGGGGATTGCCCATGAACTCAGCGGGCCGATGGAGTATGTGTACGCCAACCTGGCCACCTTGGCGGAATACTTCAATGCCATGCAAGCGATGCTGATCGCTTATGGCAAGGAGTGCGGCGAAATGCTGGAGAGCCCTGCGCAACAGCGGTTGGCGAAGCTGTATGACCGCCTGGAGCTGGACTTCCTGCAAGACGACGTGCCGGCATTGATGGACCATTCCCGCATCGGGCTTGAGCGGGTACGCGCCATCGTGCAGGATTTGACGGACTTTTCCCGTGTGAATACGTCGGAGCCGTGGCAATGGAGTGATTTGCACCGGGGGATCGACGCCACGTTGAACCTGGCGGCCAGTGAACTGCGTCCCCATGCCGACATCGTGAAGGAATATGGCGAACTGCCGGAAATCGAGTGCCAGCCATCGCACTTGAATCTGGCCATCATGCATTTGCTGGTCAATGCCGCGCAAGCGATGGGACGTGAGCGGGGCGTCATACACATTCGCACCGGACGTTCCGGCCATGGCCTGGTATGGCTGGAAGTGGCGGACAATGGCAATGGGATTCCGCTCGATGTACAGCAGCGCATCTTTGAACCGTTTTATACGACCAAGCTGAAAGGCACGGGATTGGGCCTGTCCATTGCCAGCGGCGTGATACAGCGCCATGGCGGCAATATGGAGGTCCACAGCTCGCCGGGAGCGGGCTCGACCTTCCGCATCTTGCTGCCGGTACGCCAGCCATTTCGCACGGGTTGAGGCCGCGCTGCAAAGCAGCGTATGCTTGTCTATAATTTCCGGCTGTTTGATCTTTATCAACCTCCGGAGACTTTTTAATGAAACGCTGCGCCCTGCTGCTTGCTTTGTCCGCTGCTGTTCCCCTCGCTTTTGCTAATCCGGCCCTGACGACTGTCTCCGAACGTTCGGGCTTCCAAATGACTGGCCGCTACGATGAAGTGCAGCGGCTGTGCCACGCTTTCCAGCAAGCGTATCCGAAAGCCGTGCGCTGCTTTGAATTCGGCCGTACGCCGGAAGGGCGGCCGATGGTGGCGCTGGCAGTATCGCGTACCGGGGCGCTGACGGCGGAACAGGCGAAGAAGAAAAATGTGCCGGTGCTGCTGGTGCAGGGCGGTATCCATGCGGGTGAAATCGATGGCAAGGATGCGGGGTTCCTGGCGCTGCGCGAAGTGCTGGACAACAAGGCGGCGCCGGGTGCGCTGGACAAGCAGGTGCTGCTGTTCGTGCCTGTATTTAACGTCGATGGCCATGAGCGCTTTGGCCCCAACAACCGCCCCAACCAGCGCGGCCCCGTTGAAATGGGCTGGCGCACCACGGCGCAAAACTACAACTTGAACCGCGATTACGTGAAAGCGGATGCGCCGGAAATGCAGGCGATGCTGGCGCTGGTGAACCAGTGGGATCCGCTGGCCTACGTTGACCTGCACGTGACCGATGGCGCCAAGTTCCAGCCCGATGTGTCGATCCAGGTGGAGCCCGTGCATGGCGGCGATGCCGCGCTGATGCAGTCCGGCGTGGCCTTGCGCGACGCCGTGATGGCGGATTTGCGCGCAGCCGGTTCCGATCCCAAGCATTTCTACATTTCATTCGACAAGACCGATGATCCGACGTCCGGCTTTGTCGACAGCGTAGCGGCGCCCCGTTTTTCCACCGGCTACTTCCCGCTGCGTAACCGCTTTGCCATGCTGGTGGAAACCCATTCGTGGCGCGACTATCCGCACCGCGTGCGCGTGACGCGCAACACCATCGTGTCGCTGCTGTCGCAAGTGGCGGCCCATGGCGCCGAGTGGAGCCGGCAAGTGCGTGAAGCGGACCAGCGCGCGCTGGCGCTGGGCGGCCAGCCGGTTCCGCTCAGCTACAAGACCACGGACAAGGTGCAAATGATCCAGTTTGCCGGCTATGAATATACGCGTACGCCGTCCGACGTGTCAGGCGCGCTGTGGACCCGCTATGACGAAAGCAAGCCGCAAATGTGGACGCTGCCGCTGCGCGACGAAGTCGTGCCGGACTTGCAGGTGGCGGCCCCGGCTGGCGGCTACATCGTGCCGGCTGCCTGGGCGGAAAAAATCAGCGCCAAGCTGAAGCAGCATGGCATTACGTACAAGGTGCTGGATAAAGAGCTGGGCAAAACCGATGTGGAAGCATTCCGCGCCATGTCCATGAAATTCAATGCGCAATCATTTGAAGGCCGCCAATCCGTGACGGTGACGGGCGCATGGAAAACCGAACAGCGCGATATCGGCAAGGGCGCACTGTTTGTGCCGACGGCGCAGCCGAAAGCGCGCCTCGTGGTGACGATGTTTGAACCGCAAAGCGCAGATTCGCTGCACACGTGGGGCACGTTCAACACGGCTTACGAACGCAAGGAATACATGGAAGAGTATGTGGCGGAACAGGTGGCGCGCGAGCAGCTGGCCGCTGACCCGGAACTGGCTGCCGCCTTCAAGCGCAAGCTGGAATCGGACCCGGCGTTTGCTGCCAGTCCGGAAGCACGGCTGGACTTCTTTGTGCGCCGCCACGCATCATGGGATGAGCGGTATCAGCTGTATCCGGTGCTGCGCAGCGCTGTATCACACTGAACGCACTGAGCGAACCAAGCGCGCTGAAGATAGCGATTGTCGTGGAGGCGACACTTTTTCTGGTTGCAGAAAAAATACTGGTAAAATAAAAAATCAAATTATCAATAAGCTAATAGTAATTTGATACTCAATACCGGTAATGTCCAGATTTGAAGAGGTAACCCCATGACTCGCATCGATAGCGCCACCTTGACCCATGCCCAGGATGGGACGGTTCCGTCCGGCTCGGCGCCGTCTTTCGCGCACGCTGCCACGCCGGAACAGGCTGCCGCCCTGTATGACGAGCAAGCCCGCAAAGCCGCCGCAGTGGAAGCGGCGCTGGACGGCATGGGTTTTGCTGCATTGCCGGCCATGTCGGTACGCAGCCTGGATGCTATGACGCAGGGAAATGATGTGAAACTTGCGCGTTCGCGCATCAAACAGGCGGAACCGCCGAAAAAGTAACGGTCCCGCCCGCAGCTTTATTCTTGCTGCAGAGGAATAATCCCCGGTACCGTGCTTGGCGTCGAGCACGGTTCTTCATCAAATGCGATATCGCCCAGCGGATTGGCCAGGCCATCGGCCTTGATGTCGGCAAAGCCAAACAAATCGCGGTCCATCAGGTGCGACGGCACCACAGTCGACAAGGCCGAGAACGTGTTTTCCACACGGCCCGGATGTTTCTTTTCCCACTCGCGCAACATGGCCTTGATTTGCTTGCGCTGCAAATTTTCCTGCGAACCGCACAAGTCGCATGGAATGATGGGGAAGTTCTTCACTTGCGCATAGCGCTCCGTGTCTTCTTCCTTCACATACGCCAGCGGGCGGATCACAACGTGCTTGCCATCATCGGACACCAGCTTGGCCGGCATGCCTTTCAGCTTGCCGCCGAAGAACATGTTGAGGAAGAAGGTTTCCAGGATATCGTCGCGGTGGTGGCCGAGGGCGATCTTGGTCGCGCCCAGCTCATCGGCCACGCGGTACAGGATGCCACGGCGCAGGCGCGAGCACAGCGAGCACGTGGTTTTGCCTTCCGGGATCAGGCGCTTGACGATGGAATACGTATCCTGGTTTTCAATGTGGAACGCCACACCCAGTTCCGTCAGGTAGCGCGGCAGCACATCGGCCGGGAAGTTCGGCTGTTTCTGGTCCAGGTTGACGGCCACGATGTCGAAATGGATCGGGGCGCGCTCGCGCAAGGTCATCAAGATGTCCAGCAATGCGTAGCTATCCTTGCCGCCGGACAGGCACACCATGACTTTGTCGCCTTCTTCAATCATGTTGAAGTCGCCAATGGCCTGGCCGACGAGGCGGCACAGGCGCTTGTGCAGCTTGTTGTCTTCGCGCGCGATTTTGTCGGCGGCGGGTTTGGTCACAGTTGCGGCAGCGGCGGTATCCACGGCCTGCAGGTTGTCAATCACGGCATTCATTACACGTCATCCTTGATACGGAACACTTCCACGCCCACGCCCAGGCAATCCGGGTACACGTCAGGCTTCATCGTCGATACGCGCACGGCGCGCACGCGCGGGTGCGCCAGCATGGCTTTGACCACGTCGTCGCACAGGGTTTCCTGCAAATGCACGTGGCCTTCGGCCATGCGGCGGGCAATGGTGTCGCGCATGAAATCGTAATCGACCACTTCGTGCAATTCATCCGCGTGCGGCGTGGACACGGCCAGCGGAATGTAAAGGTCAACGTTGATGAGGACGCGCTGCTCGCCCTTCTTTTCAAATTCGTGCACGCCGATGTTGATCATCACTTCATAGTCGCGAAGGAATAAACGGCGGCAATCTTGCAGGCGCGGGTGGGTGAGGGCGGACAGCATGGTTGGGCTTTCTACTAATATTGAATGTAAATTATTTTGCGAGGAACATCACATCGCGCGGCAAGGCCATCAAATGCTGGCCGCCATCGACCAGCAAGGTGCAGCCGGTCAGCGCGCCCGCGTTGGCCGCATACAGCACGGCTTGCACGATATCGGCAGGGGTGCTGGAGCGGCCCAGCGGCGTTTGCTGGTGCGCGTTGGCGAACCCTTCCTCGGTCTGGTCGCCGGACACCAGGGTAATGCCTGGCGCGATGCCGACCACGCGCAATTTCGGCGCCAGTGCCTGCGCCAGCAAGGTGGTCGCCGTATGCAGCGCAGCCTTGGATAGCGTGTAGGACAGGAAGTCGGGATTGAGATTGTACAGTTTTTGATCAAGCAAATTGATAACCACTGCTTGATGACCCTCTTTCGTGGCGGCATGCAGTGCTTGCGCCAGCAGCAGCGGGGCGGCCACATTGGCCGACATATGGGCTTCCAGCCTTGCCTGCGTGAAGTCGGCGGCGCTGTCATAGTCGAACAGCGATGCGTTATTCACCACGCATGACACGGGGCCCAGTGCGGCCATCGCTTGCGGCAGCAAAGCCTTCACCTGCGCTTCGTCGGACAAATCGCACGGCAGCGCGGCGGCGCGCCGCCCCAGTGCGCGGATGTGCGCCACGACTTCGTGCGCTTCCGCTTGCGAATGGCGGTAATGCACGGCGATATCCCAGCCGGCTTCCGCCATGCCGACGGCGATCGCGCGTCCGATGCGGCGTGCGGCGCCCGTCACCAGCGCGACGCGGGGATGTTCAGTGTCAGAAATGGTCAAATTCATGGTCAATGGAAAACATAATCTACAATGCCGGGATGTCCTTACCTGCACCCACCCCTGACGCGCTGGACGCGTCCCATGCCCTGCAACGCCTGATCGCCGCGGAAATCGCCGAGCACGGCGGTGCGATTCCATTTGCCCGCTTTATGGAACTGGCGCTGTATGCGCCGGGTCTCGGCTATTACAGCGGCGGTTCTGCCAAGCTGGGAAAAGATGGCGACTTTACAACTGCGCCGGAAATGTCACCGCTGTTTGGCGCGACCTTGGCGCACGTGGCAGCCGCTATTATCGCCCAAAGCGCCCCCCACATCCTCGAATTCGGCGCCGGCACCGGCAAACTCGCGTTCGATATCCTGACCGAAGCACAGGCGTCCGGCATTGCCGTGGAGTCGTATTCCATCGTGGAGTTGTCCGGCGAATTGCGCGCGCGCCAGCAAGCGCTGCTGGCGTCTTTCCCGCAAGTGCAATGGCTGGACGCATTGCCGGCATCGTTTACCGGCGTGGTGTTCGGCAATGAAGTGCTCGACGCCATGCCCGTGCAACTGGTGAAAAAGACAGCGCAAGGCTGGCGTGAACTGTACGTCACTGTGGCCGATGGCGAATTCGCTTATGTGGAACGGGAACCGGGCGAAGCGCTGGCTGCGCAAATTGCCGCGCAAATCCCGGACCAGGAATACCTTGCCGACGGCTATACGACGGAAGTGCATGGCGCTGGTTGCGGCTTTATGGCCACGTTGGGTCAGATGTTGTCGCGCGGAAACAACGGCGCGGCCATCTTGCTGGATTACGGTTTCCCGGCCCACGAATATTATCTGGGCCAGCGCGATGCGGGTACGCTGATGTGCCATTACCGCCACCACGCGCATGCGGAACCGTTTTATCTGCCGGGCTTGCAAGACATCACGGCGCACGTGGATTTCACGGCCATGGCGATAGCCGCGCAAGATGCCGGCGCGGACGTGCTGGGCTATATGAGCCAGGCGGCGTTCCTTATTTCCGCGGGTATTGGCGACTTGCTGACGCGCACGGATCCAGCCGATGTGAAAGCCTATTTGCCCCAGGCCAACGCCGTGCAAAAGCTGCTATCTCCGGCGGAAATGGGCGAATTGTTTAAAGTATTGATTATCGGGAAAAACGTGGATTTGCCTGCTCAAATTGCTGCCGCAGACCGCACGCACAAGTTGTAATATGAAGAAATAACACGGTTTTTATGCCGTGTTTGCTGCGCTGTAGCGTAGGTAATCCGCTATGATGACTGGCTAGGTGCGGCATCCGCCGCGCAGTGCACCGCTCCAACAACGAACGTAACGATGGGCAAAGTACATTCTCACTATGACAACCTGAAGGTGTCCCGCATGGCGCCGCAGGAAGTCATTCGTGCTGCTTACAAGGCGCTGAGCCAAAAATATCACCCGGATAAAAACCCGGGTGACGACAAGGCTGCGCGCATCATGGCGATTATCAATACCGCCTACGGGACGCTGTCGGACCCGCAAAAGCGCAAGGAACACGATGAGTGGATTGCTGCCGAAGAGTGGGAAATCGGCTGGCTGGAAGGTACGCATGAAGAGGGCGACCATGCTCCGGCGCACCGTAGCGAAAATTGGCCGGGTGAACCGCGCCCGGTGAAATCCGGCTTGCGGCGCAACTGGAAGTGGGGCGTGGCGCTGGGTGTCGGCATTATCGGCGGCTGGATCGGCGGCGTACTGTCGGCAGGCCAGCCGCGCTTGCAGGCGGTGCTGGCGTCCGCGCTGGGCGCCAAGAGTGAAATGAGCGCGACTGTCATGAATGCGCACGTGCCGCTGCGTCCGGCGGAAGTCGCGCCGAAGTCGGACCCGTTGGCCGACAGCTGGGCAGTCATGAAGCCCCATGTCGCCGATGCGGCGGCGCGGCCGCCTGCCATCAAGGTGATGGCGCTGTCGCAAGTGGTGCTGCCTGGCGCCGCTGCCCAGCAAGATTGCGAAGCGGACCAGCCGACCTTGGTGGCGCCGAATGGCGAACCGTGGCCCGCACAGTCAGGCTATGTGGATGGCTTCCCGATCGGGAACAAGGGCGACGATATGCAGTTGACGCTCGATAACAGCAACAATGCATCCGCCGTGTTCATCAAGGTGTTTGATTTGGAGCGCAAGTCCAACGTGCGCTATGCATACGTCCAGCCGCGCGATACGCTGGTGGTCGACAAGCTGGCGGCGGGCAAGTATGAAATCCGCTACCAGAACCTGGATATGGGGATAGACCGCACGGGGTGCCGGCGGAAATAAAAACGGCGGCCGAGGCCGCCGTTTTTTACGTTAAAACTCTTCCCACCCATCATCCGCAGGCGCGGTTTTCGGTGCGGCCTTGGGCGTTGCCTTCACCGCCAGCTGGCGCTGTGTCGAGGCTGGTTTCGCAACCGGCTTCGGCGCCGGCGCCGCCACTGCCGGCTCTCCGCCGATCAGCTTGAAGATGCTGACCGATTGCGCCAGGGTTCCCGCCTCATCCTGCATGGATTGCGCAGCTGCTGCGGCCTGTTCCACCAGCGCGGCATTTTGCTGCGTCATTTCATCCATCTGTGAAATCGCTTCATTGACTTGCTCAATGCCGGCGCTTTGCTCCTGGCTGGCTGATGTGATTTCACCCATGATGTCGGCCACCTGTCGTACAGACGTGACGATCAATTCCATCGTCTGGCCCGCCTGATCGACCAGCTTGGAACCGCTGTCGACCTTTTCCACGGAATCATCGATCAAGCCCTTGATCTCTTTCGCGGCCGAGGCGGAGCGCTGCGCCAGCGACCGCACTTCGGACGCGACCACGGCAAAGCCGCGGCCCTGTTCACCGGCGCGGGCAGCTTCCACGGCGGCATTCAAGGCCAGGATATTGGTCTGGAACGCGATGCTGTCGATCACGCCAATGATGTCGACAATGCGGCTGGAACTTTCCTTGATCGAACCCATCGTATCGACCACTTGCGACACCACCTGGCCGCCTTGCTGCGCCACGGACGATGCGGAAATCGCCAGCTGGTTGGCCTGGCGCGCATTGTCGGCATTTTGCTTCACGGTCGACGTCAATTCTTCCATCGAGCTGGCGGTTTCTTCCAGCGAACTTGCCTGCGATTCCGTGCGGCCCGACAAGTCCATATTGCCGCTGGCGATTTCACTGGAGGCGCGGGAAATCATGGCGGAGCTGGCGCGCACGCCGTGCACCGTCATTGACAGGCTTTCATTCATATGGCGCAGCGCCAGCAGCAGTTCGCCTGTTTCCGTATGGTCGTTGGGATCGACGGCAATGGTCGCCGTCAAGTCGCCTTCGGCCACGTTCTTGGCCACGCCCACGGCTTTGTCCAGCGGGCCGGTGATCGAGCGGGTAATCAACACGGACAGCAGCGCCGTCAGCGCCAGGCCGGCAATGCCGATGGCAATCATCAGCCCGCGCGAAAACGCGATGTCGCGCTGATTTTTATTGCTGGCTTCGTCAATGTCGGCAATCTGCGTTTGCGCCATGCCCTTGGTGGCTTCCAGCAGCTTGTTCAGCGCCGGGAACGCTTCATTGTTCATTTGCGTGGCCGCGTCATCCTTGCGGTCTTCTTCGACCAGTTCCGCCACTTTGATGTAGGCCGCGGTATACGTGGCCAGGGTTGCGCGGATCTTCGCCAAGCCTTCTTTGTCGGATGGCGTATCGGCGGTTTTTTCCATCAAGCCCAGCGCTTCATCGATGGTTTTTTTATTGGCGTCGATAATGCCGTAGAACTGGCCGCGCTGGGCCTTGTCCGGCAAGATGAACAGGGCCAGCGTGCGGCCCGCGTTTTCACGGGCCAGGGCGTCAACTGTGTTGGCGGCGCGTGCGCTGACAAAGTCGAATTCGCGCATGTGGCGGTTGTCGCGGTCAATGGCGGTGAAGCGGGCAAAGGCCACGGCAATGACAATAATCAGCAGCGCCACCATGACGCCGAACGCTGCGTTGAGACGGGTACGGATATTTAAGCGGGATATGTTCATGACTACCTTAGGCTGCGGTTGGATCGGTCAGGCCCATTTCAGGGCTGGTCATCAGGCGGTCGATATCGACCAGGATCAGCATGCGCTCATCGATGGTGCCCAGGCCGATGATGTATTCCGTGGAAAACGCCGTCCCCATTTCTGGCGGCGGTTTGACCTGGTCTGGCGTCAAGGTGGTCACGTCGGACACGGAGTCGACGACCATGCCGACCACGCGGCCATTGATGTTGAGGATGATGACGACCGTGAACTGGTCATACACAGCCTCGCCCAGCTGGAACTTGATGCGCATGTCGACCACGGGGATCACGATGCCGCGCAAGTTAATGACACCCTTGATGAATTCCGGCGCACTGGCAATGCGCGTGACGGCTTCATAGCCGCGGATTTCCTGCACCTTCAGGATATCGATCCCGTATTCTTCCTTGCCTAATTTAAATGCCAGGAATTCACGGCCTGAAATATCGTCATCAGCATTTGCTGTGGTGGGGACTTGCATAATGTCATCCTTGTAACGAAAGTGGACGAGCGGCAGCGCCGCGCCAGACCATCAGAGTAGCGGGTTTCAGGGCTTTTTGCAGAATGTTGCCAGGATGCGCCGCTCTCAGGGGTAGGGGTTGTCATGGTATTAAATTCTGATTATGCTGGGAACTAGACGTGACGTGAGCGCCGGCTCGAGCGCGAACCGCACTGCCGCAATCCGAACAGTGCGACCTGGGAGACTGTATGACCGAATCAAATGCCGCAGATGACAACTGGCTGCTCGACGAGGATGAAGATGAGACGCCAGCTTCCGGCCAGTCTTCCCCCGACCAGCGCCTGTGGCGTGTCTTGATTGTCGACGATGACGTCGATGTCCACGCCGTCACCCGCCTTGCCCTGCGCAATGTCAGCTTCAAAGGCCGTGAACTGGAATTGTTTTCCGCCCACTCTGGACGGGAAGCATTTGAAATCCTGCGCGATACGCCGGACATCGCGCTGGTGCTGCTCGATGTCGTGATGGAAACTGACGATGCGGGCTTGCTGCTGGCGCGCCGCATCCGCGAAGAATTGCACAACTCGATCGTGCGTGTCGTGCTGCGGACGGGCCAGCCGGGCCAGGCGCCGGAACAGCGCGTCATCATTGAATACGACATCAACGATTACAAGGCAAAGACGGAACTGACCACGCAAAAGCTGTTCACGACCGTGATCTCTGCGCTGCGCGCGTATGAGAGCCTGAATATGCTGGAGCGTTCCCGCATCGGCCTGGGCAAGATCCTGGCCGGCGCCACCAACCTGTATCAAATTCACTCGCTGCGGGAATTCGCTTCCGGCGTGCTGAACCAGGTTTCCGCGATCCTCGACGTGGGCGCGGACGGTGTGCTGTGCCTGATGCAGGGCGACACCGGCCCGGCGACGGTGGTTGCTGCCACGGGGGGCTACGCACCCCTCGCGGACAACGAGCAAATGCCGACCAGCCACCCGCTGTGGCCGACCATCGCGAAAGCGTTTGCGGAAAAGAAAAGCCAGTTTGACCACCCGGCCAACGTGCTGTTCATCCACACGCAGGAAAACCGCGAAGTGGCGATTTCCGTCACGCCGCCGTGGCCGCTGGCGCAAATCCAGCGCGACTTGCTGGAAGTATTTTGCCAGCGCATCGCGGCGGCATTCGACAACCTGTATATCTTCGGCCAATTGCGCAAGGCACAGGAAGCCACGGTCGTGGCGCTGGCCGACCTGGCGGAATTCCGCGACCGCGGCACGGGTGGCCATGTGCGCCGCGTGCAGGCGCTGTCGTCCGCCATTGCCGGCCGCCTGAAAGAAAAAGGCGTGTATGACGATGAGGTGACGCCGCAACTGATCGACATGATCGGGCTGGCCAGCATTTTGCACGACGTGGGCAAGGTGGCGACGCCGGACCATATCTTGCTGAAGCCAGGCGCCCATACGCCGGAAGAGCGCGCACAAATGCAAGACCATGCGGATGTCGGCCGCACCATCCTGGAGCGTGCCGCCAACATGGTCGATGGCGTCAGCTACCTGACCTATGGCGCGGAAATCGCCGGCGGCCACCACGAACACTTCGATGGCAATGGTTATCCGAATGGTTTGAAAGGCAAGCAAATCCCCATCTCCGCGCGCATCGTGGCCGTGGTGGATGTGTTTGATTCGCTGTTGCATGAACGGCCGTACAAGGAGCCTTGGCCGTATCCGGAAGTCATGACGTACATCAAGGCCCGCGCCGGTGCGCAGTTCGATCCGGAAATCGTGCAAGCGCTGCTGGACGTCATCGAGCGCGATCCGGAACTGGGACAGCAGCCAGCGCCGCTACCGCCGGACGAAGCGTGACAGCCTGATAATTTCAACGTAGCACCCTGTGGCGGCACAGCCCCGCCACAGGTACAAATCTCTCCAAATCCCACGGAATTGCGTTTCTTTCCCGCACTACCAGCATATACTTTCAGGTAGACAGTCAGGCGCGCCGCGCTTGCCATCCAGTGCAGGAATTTCAATGAACATCGCCTTTCAACCTCCGGACCAGCCTGCCCGGCCGGTGCGCGGACCGCTGCTGAAAAAGCTGTGCGGCGATGAAAACGTGTTTGCACTGGGTGTCTCCGTTGCCCGTGTCGTGCAACTGATTGATTCGGATGACGGCGGCACGCACGACCTTGCCTATTACGTGTTATCGGATGCGGGGCTCACGCAAAAAGTGCTGCGCCTGGCCAATACGCCGCAATACCGCACCAAGGCCGGCACGCCTGTCACTACCGTGTCGCGCGCGATTTCGCTGCTGGGCTTTAACAACGTCAAGGCGTCGGCGCTGGCCATGATGCTGGTCGATACACTGATCAATTCAGGCCAGGAACAAAGCGTGCGCACGGAGCTGGAAGCGGCCCTGTGCGCCAGCCTCGTGGGGCGGGAAATGTCGCGCACGGGCGCGCACCAGGGGACGGAAGAGGCATCGATCGGTGCGCTGTTCCGTAATATCGGACCGCTGTTGATTGCCGCCCACCAGCATGAGCGCTACCGCGATATCGGCGTGCTGGTGGCAGCGGGTACGCATACGATCAACCAGGCATCGCAATCCGTGCTGGGCAGCAGTTATGACACGCTGTCGGCCGCCATCCTCAATGAATGGAAAATTCCCGACCCCATCATCCGTTCGATAGCCCCGCTGCCGCCCGGCGTCGTCAAAGCGCCGCAGAGCAAGCCGGAGTGGGTGCGCGTGGTGGTGTCATTCAGCATGGAAGTGGCGCGCATCCTGGCCCGCAAAGGGGGCCCTGCGCAAGGCGTATTGCAAGCACTGCTGGACCGCTATGGCGTAGCGCTGGGGCTGGACCGTGACCAGTTGGCGACCTTGCTGGGCAACGTGCGCAGCGGCATGAATGACTTGCTCGACTCCATGCAATTGCGGCCGCGCGATGAAGCGGATGCGGCCGGCGCCAATGTGTTGCCGGACGTGCTGTTGATGGCCACCATGGAGAGTGGCGCAGTGTCCACTCCCGGCACCCACGCCAGCGGCAAGCCGCACAATGCGCGCGAACAGTTGCTGGCCGGCGTGCAGGAAGTCGCGCAAATGCGCGCGGCGGGCCACAGCCGCTTGAATGAATTGATCCAGGCGGTGCTGGAAACCCTGTACCGCAGCATGGGCTTCCGCTTTGCCACTGTGTGTCTGCGCGACATGCGTGCCGGCCTGTACCGGGCCCGTATTGCGTTTGGCGAAAAGCACGTGGAGCGCATGGCGGGTTTTACGTTTGCGCTGACTGGAACGGACTTGTTCCACCTGGCGATGCAAAACGATGCGGATTTGATGATTGCCGATGCGGCCACGCACAAGGTCCGCGAATTGCTGCCGCCATGGCACCGCACGTTGCTGCCTGATGCACGCAGCTTTATCGTGCTGCCGCTGGTGGTGCAGGGGCAGCAGCTGGGGCTGTTTTATGCGGACCGCTCCGTGGCGGCGCCGGAAGGCGTGCCGCCCGATGAAGCGTCACTGATCCGCGCGTTGAAGGCGCAATTGATTGTCGCGCTGACGCCTACGCAGTAATGGCCGCCGCCATTGCTTCAAACTGTTCCACCGGCATCGGCTTGGCAAACAAATAGCCCTGCGCCGTCTCGCACCCCTTGCTGCACAGGAAGGCCCGCTGCGCTTCCGTTTCCACGCCTTCCGCCGTGACTTCCAGGCCCAGCGAATGGGCCAGCGCAATGGTGGCGCTGACAATCACGGCATCGTTGGGATCCGTCTCGATATCCTTGACGAAACTGCGGTCGATTTTCAAACGGTCCAGCTTGAACTCTTTCAGGTAGCTCAGCGATGAATAGCCGGTGCCGAAATCATCAATGGCCACCTTGATGCCCCGTGCCCGCAATGCCTGCAGCAGCGTGCGGCTGCTTTCCGGGTCTTGCATGGCGGCCGATTCCGTGATTTCCAGTTCCAGCTGTGCTGCAGCAATGCCATTGTCTGCCAGCAGCTTGTCGAGCAGCGGGACGAGGCTGGTGCCACGGCACTGGCGTGCCGACAAATTGACGGCAAGCCGCAAATGGCCGAGCCCCTGCTCGCGCCAGGTCACCAGCAATTGTGCCGCGCGCCGCAGCACCCAGTCGCCCAGCGGCAAGATCAGGCCGGACTCTTCCGCAATGGGAATAAAGCGGTCCGGACTGATCATGCCCAGTTCCGGATGGTGCCAGCGCAGCAGTGCTTCCGCGCCGATAATGCGGCCATCGGTCATGGCCACCTGCGGTTGCAAATACAATTCGAATTCCTGTTTTTCCAGCGCTTGCGACAAGCGGTTTTCCATCAGCAAACGCTCATGCGTGGCGCGGTTCATGGAACTGGAAAAGAATTGGAAATTGCCCCGGCCCTGGCTCTTGGCGGCATACATGGCCGTATCCGCATGGCGCAGCAAGGTGGCGCTGTCTTCGCCGTCGGCCGGGTACATGGCGACGCCCACGCTGGTACCCGTGTGTACGGTTTTGCCGGCCAGCATAAACGGCGCCGCCAGCGCTTCAACGATGCGCACTGCCACGATGGCGGCAGTTTCCGGCGTACTGTCGCAATCGGTCACGATAATGAATTCATCGCCGCCCAGCCGCGCAATGGTGTCCACTTCGCGCAGCATGTCGCGCAAGCGGTTGGCCACGGCCACCAGCAGCAAGTCGCCCGTCTGGTGGCCGTGCGTATCATTGATTTTCTTGAAGTGGTCGAGGTCGATGAACATCACGGCCGCCGTGCCTTGCATGCGGCGTGCGCGGGCCAGCAACTGGTCCAGGCGCAAGTTCAGCGACAGGCGGTTGTCCAGCCCCGTCAGCGGGTCATTGTGCGCCAGCCGGTGGATGTGTTCTTGCGCGCGGCGCTGTTCCGTCAAGTCATGCAAGATGGCAACGAACAAGTGTTCATCGGGCAATTCCACTTCGCTGACAGAAATCGCCAGCGGGAAGTCGGAACTGTCACTGCGATAACCCAGCGCTTCATATTCGTGGGCGTCGCCGCTGGCAATCAGGCGCAGCAGTTCAGCCGGTGTCTGGTTTTCGCGCGGCGGCAACAAGGTTGCCAGCGGCACGCCGGCCATGCGTTCCGGCGGGTAGCCAAACAAGCGGCCGGCGGCGCCATTGGCCGACAGCACCACGCCATCCAGGCCGATCGTCAAAATAGCGTCGGCCGCCTTGTCGAGAATGGCTTGCAGGCGTGCTTCCCGTTCCCGCAAGCGCGCCGTGCTGTCCTTGACTTGCGCCTGGATTTGCGCGCGCTCGCCGGAAATCAGCAACATCATGCCGCCCAGCAGCGCCGTCAACAGCAAGCCGCACGTCAGCACGGTCCAGCTTTGCCACCCGCGCTGGGCTGCCGCGTACGCGGGTGTCGGCGCCACCAGCAGCATATACTGGCGGCCGCCAAAACTGATCACGCGCTGCACATCGCCATTGCGTGCCGGACGGCGCACGTGGTCAACCAGCGGCATGCCGGTGCCGCCCGTGATGTCTTCCAGCCGTACCAGCAGCGATGGAAAATTTACTTGCTGCAGCATGCGCTGCAAGTACGGTTCCACTTGCAGCGAAATCATCAGCATCCCCGGCGATTCGCCGCCGCCCACGGGATGCACGGCTTGCAACAGCAACAGTGCACGCGCCGACTGCTTTTGCAGGAAATTGAGGGGAGCGCTGGCGGCGGGTTGTCCGGTGCGCAAAGCCTGGATGACAGCATCCGAGCGCAGCGGTTCACTGAGCAAATCGATACCCCGGTACAGCCGCGTGCGCGGCGGTTCGATAAACGTGGGGACCATGTACAGTTCGCGGTCGCTGGCCCGCTGCAATTGCTGGGGGCCCGCCACTTCGCGGATTTCAAAATCCGGCGCCAGCTGTTCCTTGCCCCACTGCTCAAAGGCGTCGCGCTGGTCGCGCCGCACGGGCACCAGCCAGCTCATGGAAGCCAGCTCAGGCCGCTTGTCGAGATAGCCAGTGGCCAGCGCGGAAAAATCATCGGCCGCCAGTGTGCGGCGCGGATCGCCCAGTGCGCGCGACATGGCGTGCAAGAAGCGTTCATGTTCAGAAAATTGCGCTTGCAACATGTCGCCCGCCTGCTGCGCTTTCAGGCGGAAGGTTTGCATTTGCTGCGCACTTTCCCAATGCTCAGCCTGGAAGTAAATGGCAATGAATACCGTGCCGGACAGTAGCAGCGGCAAGCCCACCAGCATGCGGCGACGGCGCCACAGCACGCGCGGCTGGCCGATGGCAATCCACGTCAGCGGCGCCGCCAGCAAGATGCCGATGGTGTCGCCCAGCCACCATGTGAACCAGTTCAGCGCCATGTCAGCGGGCGCCACTTTGCCCAGCAACACCGCGCCGGTCATCGAAACGGTGCTGCTGATCGTGGCCAGCACGGGGGTGGACAGCATGAACGTCAACACATGGCGGCTGGCGCCAATGGCTGGCTGCATCGTGCGGCGCAGGAACAGCATGGCGATCCCCGCTTGCAGGGCGGCGCCGGCGCCGGCCGCCAGCGCGGCCAGCGCCTGGCTGCCGTCCACCGCGACGCCATTGGCCAGCGGGAACAGGTTGACCGTTATGGCGCCCAGCGCCACGGCGGGCAGCAGCCGGGGCCCCAGCGTATAGATGGCGGCCAGCGCTATGCCGGCGGAAGGAAACAGCGGCGATGCATAAGTGGGGCCGATGGTGAGGCCCAGGCACAGGCAGCCCGCCACGACATAGACAGCGAACAGGAGCAGGCAAGAGGGCAGGGCGTTGCGCCAGGCGGCAGTGCGTTCCACGTGCGTTACTCCAAGTTGTCGCAGATAAATTTAATTGTACGAAAGGATGTATGAGAAAAATCTAAAAATTTACCCTTGCAGTTTGAAAAATGTGTGCTTATAATCTCGCCCCGAAGCAGACGAAACATCGTCACTTACGAAATGAAGTGAAAACTGAAACGTAAGCGGAGTTGACAAGTCAAAGTAATTGCTTCATACTCTGCGGTTCCCGCGGAGGGGTGGCCGAGTGGTTAAAGGCGACGGACTGTAAATCCGTTCTCTCAGAGTACACTGGTTCGAATCCAGTCCCCTCCACCAAGTTTCTTGCAAGAGACTGAGTGGGTATTAGCAGTGAAGTGGAAACCTCGCGGGTGTAGCTCAATGGTAGAGCCGAAGCCTTCCAAGCTTAAGACGAGGGTTCGATTCCCTTCACCCGCTCCAGAGATTTCTTGCAGTGCCAGATGCGTTCAGCATCAAAATTAGCCCTTGTAGCTCAGTGGTAGAGCACTCCCTTGGTAAGGGAGAGGCCACGTGTTCAATCCACGTCAAGGGCACCAGAATTCGCAACACCCGTAGTAAATTCCCGAAAGACAGAAGGGCGATTGCCCGGCATCTCATCTATTGTTAGGAGTCTAAAATGGCAAAAGAGAAGTTCGAGCGGACTAAACCGCACGTGAACGTTGGCACCATCGGTCACGTTGACCATGGCAAAACGACCCTGACCGCTGCAATCGCAACCGTTCTGTCGAAGAAATTCGGCGGCGAAGCTAAAGCTTACGACCAGATCGACGCTGCTCCAGAAGAAAAAGCACGCGGCATTACCATTAACACCGCCCACGTTGAGTACGAAACGGCTAACCGCCACTACGCTCACGTTGACTGCCCAGGCCACGCCGACTACATCAAGAACATGATTACCGGTGCTGCGCAGATGGACGGCGCGATCCTGGTTTGCTCCGCTGCTGACGGCCCAATGCCACAGACCCGTGAGCACATCCTGTTGGCTCGCCAGGTTGGCGTTCCATACATCATCGTGTTCCTGAACAAGTGCGACCTGGTTGACGACGCAGAACTGCTGGAACTGGTGGAAATGGAAGTTCGCGAACTGCTGTCGAAGTACGAGTTCCCAGGCGACGACCTGCCAATCATCAAAGGTTCGGCACGTATGGCGCTGGAAGGCCAGCAAGGCGAAATGGGCGAAGACTGCATCGTGCGCCTGGCTGAAGCCCTGGATTCCTACATCCCAACCCCAGAGCGCGCTGTTGACGGCACGTTCCTGATGCCAGTGGAAGACGTGTTCTCGATTTCCGGCCGTGGTACCGTTGTGACCGGTCGTGTTGAGCGCGGCATCATCAAGGTCGGCGAAGAGATCGAAATCGTTGGTATCACCGACACCGTGAAAACCACCTGCACCGGCGTGGAAATGTTCCGCAAACTGCTGGACCAAGGTCAGGCAGGCGACAACGTTGGTCTGCTGCTGCGCGGCACCAAGCGTGAAGACGTTCAGCGTGGCCAGGTTCTGGCTAAGCCAGGTTCGATCAAGCCGCACTCGCACTTCACCGGTGAGATCTACGTTCTGTCGAAAGACGAAGGCGGCCGTCACACCCCGTTCTTCAACAACTACCGTCCACAGTTCTACTTCCGTACGACTGACGTGACCGGTTCGATCGAGCTGCCAGCAGACAAAGAAATGGTTATGCCAGGCGACAACGTGTCGATCACCGTTAAACTGATCAGCCCGATCGCTATGGAAGAAGGTCTGCGCTTCGCTATCCGTGAAGGCGGCCGTACCGTCGGCGCCGGCGTGGTTGCCAAGATCATCGCCTAAGAATCCTGCCAAATAATACTAGCGCCGGACGCTGTTCGGTGCTAGAATTACGGATTCTGTCAGCGAGGAAAAGCGCTGATAAAGCAGTAGTGGTAATAAATAAGCAGTAAGTTCGACTAGTAAGTTTTACGTAGGGGCGTAGCTCAATTGGCAGAGCGTCGGTCTCCAAAACCGAAGGTTGGGGGTTCGATGCCCTCCGCCCCTGCCACCGAATTCTGGTGCAGGGCACCGAAAGTAAAATAAATGTCTAATCAATCCGTGCAAACCGTTGGCACGTCGAACGACAAGTTCAAAGTCGTGCTGGCCGTGGTTGCTGCGATTGCAGGCGTAGCCGGGTTCTTCATCCTGGCAGGTCAACCAACCCTGGTGCGTGCCATCGCGCTTGTGGTTGGTTTGCTTATTTCCGCCGGCATTGCATACACGTCTTCCTCCGGCCGCGATTTCCTGAATTTCGCCAAAGAATCTGTTCGCGAGACGAAAAAAGTCGTCTGGCCAACGCGTAAGGAAACGACGCAAATCACGATGATCGTGTTTGCTTTCGTGCTGGTAATGGCTGTGTTCCTGTGGGGCACGGATAAGCTGTTGGAATTTGTGTTGTACGACGTAATCCTGGGTTGGAAACAATAATGAGCGACAATGTGCAAGATAACGCGCCTGGCGATGTTCCGGCGCAAGACGCTGGCGCAGAGCTGAGCAAGCCAGTCAGCAACAAGCGCTGGTACGTGGTGCACGCTTATTCCGGCATGGAGAAAAGCGTACAGCGCGCATTGATGGAGCGCGTTGAGCGCGCTGGCATGCAAGACCAGTTTGGCCAAATCCTGGTGCCGACCGAAGAAGTGGTCGAAGTACGCAATGGCCAGAAGTCTGTCACCGAGCGCCGTTTCTTCCCTGGCTACGTGCTGGTGGAAATGGAGATGACGGATGAAACGTGGCACTTGGTGAAGAACACCAGCAAAGTCACCGGTTTCATTGGCGGCAAGTCGAACAAGCCAACCCCGATTCCTGCGCGCGAGATCGACAAGATCATGCAGCAAATGCAGGAAGGCGTGGAAAAGCCACGGCCAAAAGTGCTGTACGAAGTGGGCGAGCAAGTCCGCATCAAGGATGGCCCGTTCACCGATTTCAACGGCAACGTCGAAGAAGTCAACTACGAGAAGTCCAAAGTGCGCGTATCGGTCACCATCTTCGGTCGTGCAACGCCAGTCGAACTCGAGTTCGGCCAGGTCGAGAAAGTCTAAGTTTTAAGCGCCCCCACGGAGCGCGGCTCCGGTCAAAATCTGTGAACAAAGAGGAGCCCCGTCCGGTTGTATAGCCAGGCGGGGCGCTACTACTCAATCCAACGATAGGAAGTGCCCAAATGGCAAAGAAAATCATTGGCTTTATCAAGCTGCAAGTGCCAGCTGGTAAGGCAAACCCATCCCCTCCAATCGGTCCAGCGCTGGGTCAGCGCGGTCTGAACATCATGGAATTCTGCAAAGCGTTCAACGCGCAGACCCAAGGTATGGAGCCAGGCATGCCGATCCCTGTAGTGATCACTGCTTTCGCTGACAAGTCCTTCACGTTCGTGATGAAGACCCCGCCAGCAACCTACCTGATCAAGAAGCACTCGGGCGTGACCAAAGGTTCGTCCAAGCCGCACACCGACAAGGTTGGCAAGCTGACCCGCGCTCAAGCGGAAGAAATCGCTAAACTGAAAACCCCGGACCTGACCGCTGCCGACATGGAAGCCGCTGTGCGCACCATCGCTGGTTCCGCACGTTCGATGGGCATCACCGTGGAAGGCATCTAATCATGGCAAAACTGTCCAAGCGCGCTCAAGCTATCAAAGCTAAAGTAGACCGTACCAAAGTGTACGCCTTCGACAACGCTGTTGCTCTGGTTAAAGAACTGGCTACCGCCAAGTTCAACGAATCGATCGACGTATCCGTGCAACTGGGCGTGGACCCGAAGAAGTCGGACCAGGTTGTTCGTGGTTCCGTGGTTCTGCCAGCCGGCACCGGTAAGACCGTTCGCGTTGCTGTGTTCGCAACCGGCGACAAGGCTGAAGCTGCTAAAGCAGCCGGCGCCGACGTGGTTGGTATGGAAGACCTGGCTGAGCGTGTTAAAGCCGGCGACATGCCTTTCGACATCGTCATCGCTTCGCCAGACACCATGCGTATCGTTGGTACCCTGGGTCAGATCCTGGGCCCACGCGGCCTGATGCCTAACCCGAAAGTTGGCACCGTCACCCCAGACGTGGCTACCGCTGTGAAAAACGCGAAAGCCGGTCAGGTTCAGTACCGTACCGACAAGGCAGGTATCATCCACGCGACGATCGGCCGCAAGTCGTTCTCCGACGCAGATCTGAAAACCAACCTGGTTGCTCTGATCGACGCGCTGAACAAAGCTAAGCCAGCATCGTCGAAAGGCGTGTACCTGCGTAAAGTAGCGATCTCGTCGACCATGGGCGCTGGCGTCCGTGTGGACCACGCTGGTCTGGCTGCTTAATAGCTGCATCGCGCTGTAAAGAATTAAGTCCCAGTATGAACACTGGGCGAATCTTTGGGCTGGTGGCGTTGCGGAAGTAGCGCCGCCAGGCAATCAAAGACCGTTGGGCTGGAGGCAGCAGGCAGGCCGAAGGTTAATCCGCCCTTGGGCGGCCCAACGCAGATGGTGTACCCGAACAAGTTTCTGTAGTCCATTGGACTCCTAAACCTCGGACGCCGTTGTTCGAACCGATACCGGGCATTTGCCCAGTATCATTTAAGGAGGTTGACCGTGGGTCTCAATCTGAATGACAAAAAGGCCGTCGTCGCCGAAGTTTCCGCAAAAGTAGCAACTGCGCAAACCATCGTCGTGGCCGAGTACCGTGGCATCCAGGTTGGTCACTTGACGCAACTTCGTGCTAAGGCGCGTGCCCAGGGCGTGTACCTGCGTGTTCTGAAGAACACGCTGGCTCGTCGCTCCGTGGAAGGTACGCAATTCGCTCCTCTGGCTGACGCCATGACCGGTCCGCTGATCTACTCGATCTCGGATGACGCCGTTGCTGCTGCGAAAATCATCGCTGATTTCGCAAAAACCAACGACAAACTGGTTGTGAAAGCTGGTAACTACGCAGGTAAACAGCTCGACGTAGCTGGCGTTACCGCGTTGGCGAGCATTCCAAGCCGTGAAGTCCTCATCTCGCAGCTGTTGGGCGTTATGCTGGCTCCGGTTTCGGGCTTTGCACGTGGTCTGGCTGCTCTGGCAGCGAAAAAAGGCGAAGGCGCTCCTGCCGAAGAAGCCGCAGCTTAATTGTTGCGCACCTTTTTTCTCAAGTAATCAATTCTGTAGCATACAAATCAATTAGGAGTTTCAAATGGCAATTAGCAAAGACGACATCCTGGCAGCAGTAGGCGAAATGTCCGTAATGGAACTGAACGACCTGGTTAAGGCGTTCGAAGAGAAGTTCGGCGTATCGGCAGCTGCAATGGCAGCTCCAGCAGCCGGCGGCGCAGCTGCTGGTGCAGCTGCTGCTGAAGAGCAGACCGAATTCAACCTGGTTCTGGCCGACGTTGGCGCGAACAAAGTTGGCGTGATTAAAGTTGTTCGTGAAATCACCGGCCTGGGCCTGAAAGAAGCTAAAGACGTAGTGGACGGCGCACCTAAGACCGTTAAAGAAGCTATGTCGAAAGCTGACGCTGAAGCCGCTAAGAAGAAGCTGGAAGAAGCTGGCGCCAAGGCTGAACTGAAGTAATCTTGTTGTACCGGCGGGTAGTTTAAACGCCGAGAGCCAAAGTCAGATACTCCCTCCGGAAGGGGGGCGTATCGGCTTTGGCTCCTTTGTCGTCTGCATTTGGTTTAGCTGTACTAGTAGTAAGTCACCTTGTTCGTTTCACCGACCTGGAGATGATAGCGGATTGAAGTTTCGTCTGTATGAAGAAACTTGAATTTTCTATCCTTTCCTGTCACTCACGGAGTGTCCATGCACTACTCATTTACTGAGAAGAAACGCATTCGTAAGTCTTTTGCGAAGCGCGCCAACGTCCACAACGTTCCGTTCCTGCTGGCGACCCAGCTCGAGTCCTACGAAAACTTCTTGCAGGAGCATACTGCTCCGTCCGCACGCAAGAATGAAGGCCTGCAATCGGCTTTCACGTCGATCTTCCCTATCGTCTCCCACAATGGCTTCGCACGCCTGGAGTTCCTGTCGTACGTGCTGGGTGACCCCGCGTTTGACGTTAAGGAATGCCAACTGCGCGGCCTGACTTTCGCATCCCCGCTGCGCGCCAAGGTGCGCCTGGTGATCCTGGACAAGGAATCGCCAACCAAGCCGGTTGTGAAAGAAATGAAAGAGCAGGAAGTGTACATGGGCGAACTGCCGCTGATGACGACGACCGGTTCGTTCGTGATCAACGGTACCGAACGTGTGATCGTTTCTCAGTTGCACCGCTCGCCTGGCGTGTTCTTCGAGCACGACCGCGGCAAGACCCACTCGTCCGGTAAGCTGCTGTTCTCGGCACGTATCATTCCTTACCGTGGCTCGTGGCTGGACTTCGAGTTTGACCCGAAAGACATCCTGTACTTCCGCGTTGACCGCCGCCGCAAGATGCCGGTATCGATCCTGCTGAAGGCAATCGGCATGACGCCGGAACAGATCCTGGCGAACTTCTTCGTGTTCGACAACTTCCACCTGCGTTCGGAAGGCGGCGAAATGGAATTCGTGGCTGAGCGCCTGCGTGGCGAAGTTGCGCGTTTCGACATCGTCGATCCGAAGACGGGCAAGACCATCGTCATGAAGGACAAGCGTATCAACGCCAAGCACGTGCGCGACATCGACGCTGCCGGCTTGAAGCACATCTCCGTGCCAGAAGACTACCTGCTGGGCCGTGTGCTGGCGAAGAACATCGTGGATCCGGAAACCGGCGAAGTGGTGGCCAACGCCAACGACGAGCTGACCGAAGAAACGCTGAACAAGCTGCGCGACGCGAACATTTCCGACATCCAGACGCTGTACACCAACGACCTGGACCAGGGCGCCTACATTTCGCAAACCCTGCGTATCGACGACACCGTCGACCAGACCGCAGCCCGTATCGCGATCTACCGCATGATGCGTCCAGGCGAACCACCAACCGAAGAGTCGGTGGAAGCCCTGTTCAATGGCTTGTTCTACAGCCCAGACCGTTACGACCTGTCGGCTGTCGGCCGCATGAAGTTCAACCGCCGTATCGGCCGTGATGAACTGACCGGCATGATGACGCTGTCGAACGAAGACATCCTGGCTGTGATCAAGATCCTGGTGGAACTGCGCAATGGCCGCGGCGAAGTCGACGACATCGATCACCTGGGTAACCGCCGCGTACGCTGCGTGGGTGAACTGGCGGAAAACCAGTTCCGCGCCGGTTTGGTGCGTGTTGAGCGCGCCGTCAAAGAGCGTCTGGGCCAGGCGGAAGCCGACAACCTGATGCCGCACGACTTGATCAACTCCAAGCCGATCTCGGCTGCTATCCGTGAGTTCTTCGGTTCGTCGCAGCTGTCGCAGTTTATGGACCAGACCAACCCGCTGTCGGAAATCACCCACAAGCGCCGTGTCTCCGCTCTGGGCCCTGGCGGTCTGACCCGCGAACGCGCCGGCTTCGAAGTGCGCGACGTGCACCCGACCCACTACGGCCGTGTGTGCCCGATTGAAACGCCTGAAGGCCCGAACATTGGTCTGATCAACTCGCTGGCTCTGTACGCCCGCCTGAACGAGTACGGTTTCCTGGAAACCCCGTACCGTAAAGTGGAAAACAGCGTCGTCACCGACAAGATCGACTACCTGTCCGCGATTGAAGAAGGCCGCTACATCATTGCTCAGGCAAACGCGACCATCAATGCCGAAGGCAAGCTGAGCGACGAACTGGTTTCGGCCCGTGAAGCCGGCGAAACCATCCTGGTATCGCCAGAGCGTATCCAGTACATGGACGTTGCGCCAGGCCAGATCGTGTCCGTTGCAGCTTCGCTGATTCCATTCCTGGAGCACGATGACGCGAACCGTGCACTGATGGGCGCCAACATGCAGCGTCAGGCTGTGCCTTGCCTGCGTCCTGAAAAGGCGCTGGTCGGTACCGGTATTGAACGCACCGTGGCAGTCGACTCCGGCACCACCGTGCAAGCGCTGCGTGGCGGTGTGGTGGACTACATCGACGCGGGCCGTGTCGTGATTCGCGTGAACGATGAAGAAGCACAGGCTGGTGAAGTCGGTGTGGACATCTACAACCTGATCAAGTACACCCGTTCCAACCAGAACACCAACATCAACCAGCGTCCTATCGTCAAAGTGGGCGACCGTGTTGCCAAGGGCGACGTGATCGCTGACGGCGCATCGACCGACCTGGGCGAACTGGCACTGGGCCAGAACATGACCGTGGCGTTCATGCCATGGAATGGTCTGAACTTCGAAGACTCGATCCTGATTTCGGAAAACGTCGTCAAAGACGACCGTTACACGTCGATTCACATCGAAGAATTGTCCGTGGTGGCGCGTGACACGAAACTGGGCGCGGAAGAAATCACCCGCGATATCTCGAACCTGGCGGAAAACCAACTGGCCCGTCTGGACGAGTCCGGCATCGTGTACATCGGCGCGGAAGTGCAAGCCGGCGACACGCTGGTTGGTAAAGTGACGCCAAAAGGCGAAACCCAGCTGACCCCGGAAGAAAAACTGCTGCGCGCGATCTTCGGCGAAAAAGCATCCGACGTGAAAGACACGTCGCTGCGCGTGCCTTCGGGCATGGTCGGTACCGTCATCGATGTGCAAGTGTTCACCCGCGAAGGCATCGTGCGCGACAAGCGCGCCCAGCAAATTATCGACGACGAACTGAAGCGCTTCCGTCTGGATCTGAACGACCAGATGCGTATCGTGGAAGGCGACGCGTTCCAGCGTCTGGAAAAAATGCTGATCGGCCAGGTTGTGAACGGCGGTCCGAAGAAGCTGGCAAAAGGCGCCAAGATCACGAAGGAATACCTGGACGATCTGGACAAGTACCACTGGTTCGACATCCGCCCAGCGGAAGACAATGCAGCCGTTGCACTGGAAGCCATCAAGGAATCCATCAACGAGAAGCGCCACCAGTTCGACCTGGCCTTCGAAGAGAAGCGCAAGAAGTTGACGCAAGGCGATGAACTGCAGCCTGGCGTACAGAAGATGGTGAAAGTGTACCTGGCCGTGAAACGCCGCCTGCAGTCGGGCGACAAGATGGCAGGCCGCCACGGTAACAAGGGTGTGGTTTCCCGTATCGTGCCAGTGGAAGACATGCCATACATGGCGGACGGTACGCCGGCCGACGTGGTGCTGAACCCGCTGGGTGTTCCTTCCCGTATGAACGTGGGTCAGATTCTGGAAACCCACCTGGGTTGGGCAGCAAAAGGTTTGGGTATCCGTATCGGCGAGATGCTGGCACAGCAGATCAAAGTCGAAGAAATGCGCAAGTACCTGACCACCGTCTACAACGAGACGGGCCGTTCGGAAGACATCGCCAACTTCACCGATGACGAGATCATGTCGCTGGCGCACAACCTGAAGAAGGGTGTGCCATTCGCAACGCCGGTGTTCGACGGCGCGCACGAGTCGGAAATCCGCCGCATGCTGGACCTGGCGTACCCTGACCACATCGCTCAGCACCTGGGCATGACCGCTTCGAAGAATCAGGTCACGATGTACGACGGCCGCACCGGCGAAGCATTCGAGCGCAAAGTCACCGTGGGCGTGATGCACATGCTGAAACTGCACCACCTGGTGGACGACAAGATGCACGCGCGTTCGACCGGTCCATACTCGCTGGTGACGCAGCAGCCGCTGGGCGGTAAAGCCCAGTTCGGTGGCCAGCGCTTCGGTGAGATGGAGGTGTGGGCACTGGAAGCGTACGGCGCATCGTACGTGCTGCAGGAAATGCTGACTGTGAAGTCGGACGACGTGAACGGCCGTACCAAAGTGTACGAAAACCTGGTGAAGGGCGATCACGTGATCGACGCAGGTATGCCGGAATCGTTCAACGTGCTGGTGAAAGAGATCCGTTCCCTGGGTATCGACATCGACCTGGAACGCAACTAATACCGCGCGCAGCCCGGTTGCTTAGTCAACCGGGCAAGTTTAAGAATTCATCACTACCTGGAGTGATACATGAAAGCCCTGCTCGATTTATTCAAGCAAGTACAGCAAAACGAGAGCTTTGACGCGATCAAGATCGGTCTGGCCTCGCCTGAAAAAATCCGTTCGTGGTCCTACGGCGAAGTTAAAAAGCCGGAAACCATCAACTACCGTACGTTTAAACCGGAACGGGACGGCCTGTTCTGCGCCAAGATCTTTGGCCCGATCAAAGACTACGAATGCTTGTGCGGCAAGTACAAGCGCCTGAAGCACCGCGGCGTGATCTGCGAAAAGTGCGGCGTTGAAGTCACGCTGGCCAAAGTGCGCCGTGAGCGCATGGGCCACATCGAACTGGCTTCGCCAACCGCCCACATCTGGTTCCTGAAGTCCTTGCCGTCGCGTCTGGGTATGGTCCTGGACATGACGCTGCGCGATATCGAACGCGTACTGTACTTCGAAGCATACGTCGTGACCGATCCTGGCATGACCCCGCTGAAGAAGTGCCAGATCATGTCGGAAGACGATTACGCCGCCAAGTACGAAGAGTACGGCGACGACTTCACCGCCTACATGGGCGCGGAAGGTATCCGTGAACTGCTGCGCTCGATCGACATCCACCGCGATGCCGAAGCCCTGCGCGTGGAACTGAAGGAATCGAAGTCCGAAGCGAAGATCAAGAAATACGCGAAGCGCCTGAAAGTGCTGGAAGCGTTCCAGCGTTCCGGCATCAAGCCTGAGTGGATGATCATGGAAGTGCTGCCGGTGCTGCCGCCGGAACTGCGTCCACTGGTGCCACTGGACGGCGGCCGCTTTGCGACTTCCGACCTGAACGACCTGTATCGCCGCGTCATCAACCGTAACAACCGTCTGAAACGCCTGATGGAGCTGCGCGCTCCAGAGATCATCACGCGTAACGAAAAGCGTATGCTGCAAGAAGCAGTGGACTCGCTGCTGGACAACGGCCGTCGCGGCAAAGCGATGACCGGCGCCAACAAGCGTCCGCTGAAGTCGCTGGCAGAGATGATCAAAGGTAAGGGCGGCCGCTTCCGTCAAAACTTGCTGGGTAAGCGCGTCGACTACTCGGGCCGTTCGGTCATCGTGGTGGGTCCACAGCTGAAACTGCACCAGTGCGGTCTGCCGAAGCTGATGGCCCTGGAACTGTTCAAGCCATTCATCTTCAACAAGCTGGAACTGATGGGTCTGGCAACGACCATCAAGGCTGCGAAGAAGCTGGTCGAAGTGCAAGAGCCGGTGGTGTGGGACATCCTGGAAGAAGTCATCCGCGAACACCCGATCATGCTGAACCGTGCACCAACGCTGCACCGTCTGGGTATCCAGGCGTTCGAGCCAGTGCTGATCGAAGGCAAAGCTATCCAGCTGCACCCGCTGGTCTGCGCGGCATTCAATGCTGACTTCGACGGTGACCAGATGGCAGTTCACGTGCCGCTGTCGATCGAAGCACAGATGGAAGCCCGTACGCTGATGCTGGCGTCGAACAACATCCTGTTCCCGTCGAACGGCGAACCATCGATCGTTCCTTCGCAGGATATCGTGCTGGGTCTGTACTACGCGACCCGCGAAGCCATCAACGCCAAGGGCGAAGGCATGATGTTCCCGGACGTGTCGGAAGTGATCCGCGCGTACGACAACAAGGAAGTGGAACTGGCGACCCGCATTACCGTGCGTATCGTCGAGCATCCAAAAGATCCGGCAACCGGCGAGTTCGTGCGCACCCTGACCCGTTATGAAACGACGGTCGGCCGCGCCATCCTGTCGGAAATCCTGCCGAAAGGTCTGCCATTTTCCGTGCTGAACCGCGCACTGAAGAAGAAAGAAATTTCGAAACTGATCAACACGTCGTTCCGCAAGTGCGGCCTGCGCGCTACCGTGGTGTTTGCCGACCAGCTGATGCAGTCGGGCTTCCGCTTGGCAACCCGCGCCGGTATCTCCATCTGCGTGGACGACATGCTGGTTCCGGAAGTCAAGAAAACCATGATTTCCACCGCTGAAGCGGAAGTTAAACAGATCGAGCAGCAGTACGCTTCGGGTCTGGTGACGGCCGGCGAGCGTTACAACAAAGTGGTCGACATCTGGGGTAAAACTTCCGACGAAGTCGGCAAGGCCATGATGGATCACTTGAAAGTGGAAGCAGTCACCAAGCGTGACGGCACCCAGACCACCCAGGAATCGTTCAACGCGATTTACATGATGGCTGACTCGGGCGCCCGTGGTTCCGCAGCACAGATTCGCCAGCTGGCAGGTATGCGTGGTCTGATGGCTAAACCGGACGGTTCGATTATTGAAACGCCGATTACCGCAAACTTCCGCGAAGGTCTGAACGTTTTGCAGTACTTCATCTCGACCCACGGCGCTCGTAAAGGTCTGGCGGATACGGCACTGAAGACTGCAAACTCGGGTTACCTGACCCGCCGTCTGGTGGACGTGACGCAGGATCTGGTGGTGATCGAAGACGATTGCGGCACCTCGAACGGCACGCTGATGAAGGCAATGGTCGAAGGTGGTGAAGTGATCGAAGCCCTGCGCGACCGTATTCTGGGCCGCGTGGCAGGTACCGACATCGTCAACCCTGAAACCCAGGAAACCCTGTACGAAGCCGGCACCCTGCTGGACGAAGACATGGTGGAAGAGATCGAGCGCGTGGGCATCGACGAAGTCAAAGTCCGCACGCCGCTCACTTGCGACACTCGTTATGGCCTGTGCGCGAAGTGCTACGGCCGTGACCTGGGCCGCGGCCTGCTGGTCAACGCCGGTGAAGCAGTGGGTGTGGTGGCGGCACAGTCGATTGGTGAACCGGGTACCCAGCTGACCATGCGTACGTTCCACATCGGTGGTGCGGCATCGCGTGCAGCAGTGGCATCGTCGGTGGAAGCCAAGTCGAACGGCACCATCCGCTTCACGTCGACCATGCGTTACGTGACCAACGGCAAGGGCGCGCAGATCGTCATTTCCCGTTCCGGTGAAGTGCTGATTACCGACGACCACGGCCGTGAGCGCGAGCGCCACAAGGTGCCGTACGGCGCGACCCTGATCGTCAAGGATGGCATGGCTGTCAAAGCCGGTACCGCCCTGGCAACGTGGGATCCGCTGACCCGTCCGATCATTACCGAGTACGCCGGTACGGTGCGCTTCGAGAACGTCGAAGAAGGCGTGACCGTGGCCCGCCAGGTGGACGAGGTGACCGGTCTGTCGACCTTGGTGGTAATCGATGCGAAACGCCGCGGTAACCTGACCAAGACCATGCGTCCCCAGGTGAAACTGCTGAACGACGACGGCCATGAAGTGAAGATTGCCGGTACCGAACACGCTGTGGCGATCGGTTTCCAGGTTGGCGCACTGATCATGGTGAAAGACGGCCAGCAAGTGTCCGTGGGTGAGGTTCTGGCGCGTATCCCGACCGAATCGCAGAAAACCCGTGACATTACCGGTGGTCTGCCACGTGTTGCTGAACTGTTCGAAGCACGTTCGCCGAAAGACGCGGGCATGCTGGCGGAAGTTACCGGTACGGTTGCGTTCGGTAAGGAAACCAAAGGCAAGCAGCGTCTGGAAATCACCGACATGGACGGCAACAAGCACGAGTTCCTGATTACCAAGGACAAGCAAGTGCTGGTGCACGACGGCCAGGTGGTGAACAAGGGCGAGATGATCGTGGACGGCCCGGCCGATCCGCAAGACATCCTGCGTCTGCTGGGTATCGAAGCGCTGGCGCGTTACATCGTTGACGAAGTGCAGGACGTGTACCGTCTGCAGGGCGTGAAGATTAACGACAAGCACATCGAGGTGATCGTTCGCCAGATGCTGCGCCGCGTGCAGATCACCAACGCCGGCGACACCGACTACATCGTCGGCGAGCAGGTGGAACGTTCGGAACTGCTGGAAGAAAACGACCGCGTCAACGCGCTGAACAAGCTGCCGGCACAGTACGAAAACGTGCTGCTGGGTATTACCAAGGCATCGCTGTCGACCGACTCGTTCATCTCGGCCGCATCGTTCCAGGAAACCACCCGCGTGCTGACCGAAGCGGCGATCATGGGCAAGCGCGATGGTCTGCGCGGCCTGAAGGAAAACGTGATCGTCGGCCGCCTGATCCCAGGCGGTACCGGCCTGGCCTTCCACCGCGCCCGCCGCGAGAAGGAAGTGTGGGAAGCCGAAGAGCGCAAAGCGCTGCTGGAAGCCGAAAAAGCTGCCGCCATCGCCACCGCGCAGGAAGAGCTGTCGGAACACGCTGCTCAGCATCCGGAGGGCGACGCGCAGTAATCTGCCGTTGCTTCTGTGACAAAAAAGCCACCTTCGCGGTGGCTTTTTTTATGCGCGCTTACGTCACCTTATGGCTGGCTGCACACGATGTGCAGTGAATATTGGCCTGCCTTGGATCCCTTGCGTTGCGTGATTTGACAGCTATCGGTTTCGTCAGCGAGACGCATGGACAGCGTCAACGCATGATGCTCGCCATATGCACACTGCATCCATTTGCCATTCGGGGATGGTCCATCGAGTACATACGTATACGTCACCTCATCTTTGCCGTGACGTATCGAACTATGGATCAAATGCGCCCGCGACTCAGGGGGACCGGCTAGTGGCGCCGCCCCATGCAAATACACGGGCGCTTCTGCGAAATACGTCCATCCGGACATTGCTGGGGTCAACTGCAATGATGAAGGGGCAAGTTCGGTAGGGCAGATGATGGTTTGCTGCGCTGCAAGACATGGCGAAGACAACAGCGTCAGCGTGAGAACTCCGCAGCGGGTAAGCATGGCATTACTCGATAATGAAATAAGCATCCGCGTTGTTGCTGGGACGGATGAATTTGCCACGCTTGTCTTTGCCCAACGATGGTATGAAGCGTGATGATACTTTTCCATCGGGCTTGTTTTTCCATTGATCCATTACGTAGAACCCGCCCGCTCCCGGCCGCAAATAAAATGCCGCGTGGTTGCCTGCTTGGTGGCTGGGATAGCGGCCATTGACGAAGGTTGCAATGGCGGTGCCTGGCTGGATCGGAGACGTGCTGTCGATGACGCGCTCCCCTTGCCGCCATGCGAATGTCGCAGGCGCGTTGGCATAAAAGCGTATCAGCGCAACGCATTGCTGCGTTCCGACCATTTCGGATTCTTCAAGTTCTTCGACTCTTGCATAGAGATAGGCCATGACAGTGCTCCGGAAATGAAGGAGTTCTGAGCATAGGTCCAGGCAAACCAAGCGCTTTGCTTTACGGCAAAAGCCTGTTGGTACCGGACATTGCAGATATACGACACCCGCCAATGTTCCAGCAGGTTTGTGCAAGTCCGGCATTTCTGTGCAAGCTCGTCTTTTGCAACCCTTCTACAGTCTCTACACCACTACAAAAAAGGAGACTGACATGCCGTACCTGCGCCGTTCCGCAGCATTGCTTGCTTTGCTCGCTTCCCAAGCCGCTTACGCGGACAATATTTCCCTGCGCTTGAACTTCACGGAAGGCCGCAATGGCACCGAGTTCACGCCGGCCCATGCTGAAATCGGCACGTTTGCCGTCACGCCAGACGTGCGTAAAGGCGCGGAAGGCAGTCAGTGGCGTGTGGTGGCGAAGGATGCTGCCGGGAATATCCTGCATGAAGTGACCGTCCATAACAGCCAGCAGCGCCACATCGAAGTATTCAACCGTAAAACAGGCGCCATTGACGTGTCGCAGCACGTCAAGCGTCCGAACGGCGTGTTTGAAGTCTCGCTGCCGTTTGATAAAGCCACGGCGACGGTAGAAGTGTTGCCAGTCGTTCATGGCAACTCGGCGGCCAAAACCGCCGCAGCCACCACGCCGCTGGCGACCTATGGCCGCGCCGCATTGGAACAGCTGGCCACCACCAGCCAGGCCAGTAGCAAAACCGCGTTAGCTGCAGTGCCTGCCGCGACGGCCACCACCATCCTCAACAATGGTCCTTCCGGCATCAAGATGGATTACGTGTTTGTCGGCGACGGCTACACGGCAGCGGAAATGGGCAAGTGGCAAGCTGATGCACAAAAAGTCATCAATGGCTTCCTGGCCGACCCTGTCTTTGCCGCGAATAAATCGTCGATGAATATCCGCCGCGTGGACGTGGCCAGTAACCAGTCCGGCGCCGACGAAATCGACAAGGGCATTTATAAAGACACGGCCATGGATGGCGCGTTCGGCTGCTACAACATCGACCGCTTGCTGTGCGTGGATTCCACCAAGGTGTACAACATCGTTGGTTCCGTGTTGAAGCCGGATGAGCGCGACGTGATTGTCGTGATTTCGAATTCCACCCGATATGGCGGTTCCGGCGGCGATGTGGCCACACTGTCGATGGCGGACCAGTCGATTGAAATTGCCCTGCACGAAATCGGCCACACGGCATTTGCGCTGGCCGATGAATACGAGTACGGCACGTGCGACACGTCGGCCGAGCCAGCGCAAGTTGACGTTTCGCTCAACGGCACGCGTTCCGTAAAGTGGGGCAATTTGATTTCTGCCAGCACGCCGGTACCGACGCAGCCAGGCATGTATGCCAACGGCACGGTCGGCGTGTTCCAGGGCGGGCAATATTGCACTGCAGGCAAGTATCGCCCGACGGAAAACTCGCGCATGCGCACGTTGGGCTATCCATGGCATGCCGTCAATGAAGGCGCTGTGCGCAACGTGTTTGCGAAATACACCGGCGTGACGCAGACCGGCACGCTGGCATCCGGCGGCAGCGCCAACGCACCGAGCGCGTCGCCTGGCTATGTGTCGGCTGGCGCAGGCACCTTTACGCTGCAGCTGACGGGCCCGGCAGGTACAGATTTCGACTTGTTCTTGTACAAATATTCCGGCAACGCATGGGTAAAAGTTGCCTCCAGCGAAGGCTCGACGTCGTCGGAATCCATTTCGTATAACGGTACGGCCGGTTATTACTACGCGCAAGTGAAGTCGTATTCGGGTGCTGGCGCTTACACGCTGGTCTATAACTTCCCGAAATAATGGTTGGGCAGGCATGATAATATTTTCAATTTATCAATTAGCATGCCTGCATTTTTCTCCCGCTACCGGCGCCACTTGGCGCTGGTACTGACCTTACTGCCGGGAATAGCTGCGGCGCAGCTGTTCTCGTCTGCCCCCTCCGTCGTCCGCCAGCGCCCCTGCTTTGACGAGCCGGCGGCATTCAAATCCGAGAAATTGCAGCGTTTGGAAGAGCGGCTGGCCTGCTATGCCTTCACGTACCAAGTGGATGGATTCAATGTGCCGGGTTACGCCGTCATTCCCAAATCAACGGCACAAAAGAAACTACCGGTATTGATTTATAACCGGGGCGGTAACAGCAGCCTTGGCCAAATTACATTGGAAAATGTGGCGCGTATTCATATGGACTGGGCAGATCAGGGCTTTATTATCGTGGCAAGCCAGTACCGCGGTACCAAGTTGCCTGGCGTACAAACCGAAGGCAGGGATGAATATGGCGGCAGCGATGTCGCGGACGTCATGGCCTTATTGCCGATAATCGATGGCATACCGGAAGCGGACGCCAACCGTATTGGCATGTTTGGTATTAGCCGGGGCAGCATCATGACTTACCGTATGGTTGCGCGCACTCGGCGCATTAAAGCCATTGCCATCTGGGGCGGCATTTCGGATATGGTGACGGAATTGCCTCGCCGCCCGGAAATGGAACGGGCCATGGTTAACTATATTCCAGGATTTGCTGCGAACCGTGACCGGCTATTAAAAGACCGTTCCGTCATTTATTGGATGGATAAGCTCGATCCTGCATTGCCCATCTTATTGCTGCATGGCGATGCCGATAAAAATGTGGCTGTAGAAAACGCTTCAGTCATGGCCGAAAAACTGAAAGAAAGAAACCAGCCGCACAAGCTGGTGATTTATCCCGGCGGCGATCACGGGTTGACGAAATACAGATCACAAGCGCGGGAAGAGATACTCGGCTGGTTTAAACAATATCTGTAAAGCAGTGGCGCAAAAAGAAATGGCCACCCTACAAGAGTGGCCATTTGCGAAGTACCTGTCCGGTCCCGCTCAGCAACCCCGGCACACCTGTACTTCACGTCTTCACTATAGCACGCACTGCTAAAAAATCGAGCAAAAAAATTGTATGGCGCGGAGAAATTTTAATTCACGCCTGATACATTGATTTAATCAATCCCCGGTAATCATTAATAGAAATGGGCTATTTGCATGTGCGATGTGCAGCGTTCTTGCCATTCAATTGATGCGTCCGCGCCAGTGTTGCCGATGGCCGGTTGCCATGCGGCGGCGGCAGGCTACTGTCGCACCGGCGCGTCAGCTGTCTGTTGGTGTTCCTCTATGCAATAGCGAAAGTGCATGCTCTCTGTGCCAGAAGCTGGCGCATACGTGCTAAGATTTGGCCCATGATCGCCCAAGCCCTCTTCACACCCGCCCAGCAAAAGCTACTGGGGTTGATGTTCGTCCGCGTCAACGATGGTTTTCACCTGAACGAGATCATGCGTCTCACGGGGCTCGGCAGTGCATCTGCGCAACGTGAATTGCGCCGCCTGCATGATTCCGGATTGATTGTTTCCGAGCGCATTGGCAATGTACGCCGTTTCCGTCCCAATAAAGACAGTCTCGTGTACGAAGAGTTATCGAGCCTCGTGCGTAAAACCTTCGGCCTTGTCAGTGTATTGAATTCCGCGTTGTCGCCGCTGGGCGATGTATTGAATGTCGCCTTTGTTTATGGCGCCAGCGCCATGGAACAGGAAGCCACTGAAGGCAAGATTGAATTGCTGCTGATTGGCGATAACACCAGCTATGGTGAATTGCTGTCTCGGCTTCCCGTTGCGGAACGTATTCTGCGCCGTAAAATCAACCCCAACCTGTATTCGCTGCCGGACTTCCGCCGCCGCTTGCGTGAACAACAGCAATTCCTCGTGCAGGTTTTACGGGAGCCCAAAGTCTTTGTGTGGGGCGATGAAACGGATTTGAATTATGTGAGCCGTATCGAGGAGAATTAACATGCAGACGCAGATACAACGGTTTAATACTTTTACCGAGTTTTATCCGTTTTATCTGCAAGAGCATTCCAATGCCACATGCCGGCGTTTGCATTTCGTTGGATCGTCGCTGGTGCTGTTAATTCTGGTTGCTGCGATTGTGACCGGGCATTATGTGCTGTTTTGGATGATGCCGTTTGCGGGTTACGGTTTTGCATGGATCGGCCATTTCTTCTTTGAAAAAAATCGCCCGGCCACATTTACCTACCCAATTTATAGTTTGATCGGCGATTGGGTCATGTATAAAGATATGTTGGTTGGAAAAATCCGCTGGTAAATGCCGCCTTGTGGCGGGCGTGCCGCAGCATTCTGGCAATAAATTACTTTCCTCTTGACACCAATTTAGCAGTCGCGGATGCTTTCTATAATGCATGTGCTTTGACTGACGCCGCTCGGGAGGTTCTTTGAAACCCCTGTTTTACCCCGCTATCAGCCTGATGAGCAGGCTGCGCTATGCGCATAAGTTTTTCCTGCTGGGGGTGCTTGCGCTGGGGGCGATTGTTGTATTGCTGACGCAATTGTTCGTCGCGGTGGATAAAGTGATCGAACCCAGCCGCGAAGAATTGCGGGGTGTCGAAGCGCTGGTGCGGTTAAACCGCGCTATTCAATTAGTCCAGCATGACCGCGGCTTGTCGGCCGGGTTACTTGGCGGTAATCCCGCCTTTGGTCCCAAACAGCGCGCCAAGGCTGCCGAAGTCGACCTCGCATTTGGCCAGCTAACAGAAACTATTCCCGTGTCAGTGGCCGCGTCGCAGCGCTGGCGCGAAGTCACGTCCGATTGGCGCGCGCTGCGCCAGTTTGGTTTGGAATGGACGCAGAAGATCAATACGCTGCGCCACGAGCAATTGATTGCAAAAATGCTCACGCTCGGCACGGACATTGCCGATGCCAATTCGCTGACCCTGGATCCGGAGATTTCTTCGTATTACCTGATTGATACGCTGGTCAAATTGCCCTTCTTTACGGAGCGGCTGGGCCAGCTGCGTGCCGCCGGGGTTGCTATCGTGGCGCGTGGCACGGTCACCGATGCGGAAAAACTGGAAATGGCGGGATTGCTGGGCCATATGCGTATCGCGCGCGACTTGCAGACGGCTAACCTGGAAAAGGTCACGACTTACAATCCCGCGCTGCGGCCCGTCATCGCGGGGCTGGACCAGCGAATCGAAGCAGGCATCCGCAATACCGTGACGATCGTGCAAGAGGAAATCATGGGCGGCCGCATGGGAATGAGCACGGCGGCGTATATCGACCACTTTACTCACTTGATTGACCAGTTTTATGCCGGTGGCGAAGAAGTGCTGGCGCCGGCGCTGCGTTCCGCGCTGACCAGGCGCATTGCCCTGGCCCGTGAAAAATTGATATGGTTCGGCGGACTGACCTTGCTGGCTTGCCTGCTGTTTGCGTATTTCGCAGTGGGCGCTTACTTATCCCTGACGGAACAAATCCAGCATGTACTGGCCACGTTGCGCGTCCTGGGCGACGATTGCCGCGAGCGGGCCGAGATGGTGGAAGCCATTGCCGCCGGCGATTTGAGCCGTGACGTGCGCGAGCCGCCGCCGCTCGACCTGGGCAAGTTTTCCGGCTTGCGCGACGAAATCGGCGCGCTGGGCATGGCGATGGCGGGCATGAGCGATGCGCAGCTGTTGCTGGGCAAGGGCTTTGCCCGCATGACGCGGACCTTGCGCACGCACCGCGACGATGAGCGGCGCCAGGACTGGTCCAAGAGCGGTATCAATACCTTAAATAGGCAATTACGGGGCGACCGCGAACTGGAACAATTGACGGCGCCCGTGATCCGTTTCATGACGGAACACGTGGGCGGCGCCGTGGGGGCGCTGTACCTGTTTGATTCGGAACGGCAAATACTGGATTTGGCCGCGTCGTATGCCATGACGCCGTCGCAGCCGGCGCGCGCCCACATTGCGCTGGGCGAGGGATGGGCAGGCATGGCCGCGGTCGAGCGCCGCACGGCGGTATTAAAGCAAGTGCCATCGTCTTATCTTGATGTGGCGTCCGCGCTGGGCGGCACGGCGCCCGCTGCCGTGGTGGCGGTGCCGCTGGTGCATGACGGCAGTTTGATGGGACTGGTGGAGGTGGGCACCCTGGGCGAACTGGAGGACTACAAAACCGCGTGGCTGGAACAGGCGGCCGAAGCCGTGGCGGTGGCCATCAGCGTCGAACAGGGGCGCCGCCGTGTGTCCACGCTGCTGGAGCAGACGCAGGTCCAAACTGAAGAATTAATGGTCCAGCAGGAAGAATTGCAGCAATCGAATGAAGAACTGGAAGAACGCGCGCAATTGCTGGAACAGCAGCGTGAAGTGATCCGGCAAAAGAGTGCGGAAAGCGAGCAAGTCAGCCGTGAATTGCGGCGCAAGGCCGAGGAACTGGAACGCACCAGTGCCTACAAGTCGGAATTCCTCGCCAATATGTCGCATGAATTGCGCACGCCGCTAAACAGCATGCTGATTCTGTCCAGCCTGCTCAAGCAAAACAAGGAAGGCAAGCTCAGTGACAAGCAAGTGGAATATGCGGCCACCATCAACAGTGCCGGCAAGGATTTGCTGAACTTGATCAACGATATCCTGGACTTGTCGAAGATCGAAGCGGGCCGCGTGGAATTACAGATGGAATCCGTCGCGATCGGTGATTTGGCCACGCAATTGCGCGACTTGTTCATGCCGCAGGCGGAGCACCAGGGCTTGGCGTTTTCCGTCGACGTGGCGCCAGGCGTTCCTGCGGTCGTGACGACGGATGAACAGCGCTTGCAGCAGGTATTGAAAAACTTGCTGGCCAATGCCATCAAATTCACGTCGCACGGCCGGGTGGGGCTGTCGATCCGTCCCGCCGTGCCGGGCGAACATGGTTTGCAGGACGCCGCCGTGGCATTTGCCGTCAGTGACACTGGTGTCGGCATCGCGCCGGACCAGCACGAACGCATCTTCCACGCGTTCCAGCAGGCAGATGGCTCCACCAGCCGCAAATATGGCGGCACGGGCCTGGGGTTGTCGATTTCCCGCCAATTGGCGCGCTGCATGGGCGGCGAACTTGCGCTGTCCAGCGCTCCTGGCGCCGGCAGCATCTTTACGCTATTCCTGCCGTTCGACGGCAGCGCCGCGAACGCAGCCCACGCGTATGCGCCGCCTGCGCCCGCCGAGTTGCCGCCGGCTGCCGCGCCGGCGCCGCATGCTGGCGTCCCCGTTCAGCCGTTGCAGGAATTTTCCGCGCCACCGCCGGCTGCATTCCCCACGGCTGCAGGCGGCCCGGCCCGGCCTGCATTTGCCGCACCGGCTGCCGCCCCCACTGCGCAGGGCGCCGGCGCGATGGAAGATGACCGCTGCAGCGTGCTGCCGGAAACCCGCTGCATCCTGATCGTGGAAGATGATGTGGCGTTTGCCGGCATCTTGCGCGACACCGTGCGCGAACATGGCTTCCAGGCCATCGTGGCCTGCGATGGCGAAGAAGGGCTGGCGCTGGCGGAGCGCTTCCGCCCCAATGCCATCCTGCTGGACGTGATGCTGCCCCACATCGATGGCTGGGGCGTCATGCGCAGTATTAAAGACAACCCGGCCACGCGCCACATTCCCGTGCACTTCATCACGTGCCTGGAGGACCGCCAGAAAGCGCTGGGACTGGGCGCCATCGGTTTTATCACGAAGCCGGTCTCCTCGGAACAGCTGGACCAGGTGCTTGATTCCATTGGCGCCGTCATTGACCGCAAGGACAAGCGCCTGCTGGTGGTGGAAGACGATGAAGCCGAAGCCATGAGCGTGGCGGAATTGCTGTCAGCCGATGGCCTGCATATCACGATTGCGCATTCCGGCGGCGAAGCACTGGCCTTGCTGCGGCAGCGCTACTACGATTGCATGGTGCTGGACCTGGGCTTGTCCGGCATGTCCGGCTTTGAGTTGCTGGACCAGCTGCAAGCGAACCAGTGCGCGCCGCACATGCCGGTCATCGTGCATTCGGGCCGCAGCCTGTCGGAGGCCGATGAAGCGCGTCTGCGGCGCTATACGGACAGCATCATCGTCAAGGGCGCCAAGAGCCCCGAGCGGCTGGTGGGGGAAGTCAGCCTGTTCCTGCACCTGGTGGAAACGTCGCTGCCACAAGACCAGCAAAAAATGATCCGCCGCTCGCTCGACAAGGAAGCCATGTTTGAACGGCGTAAAGTGCTGCTGGTCGATGACGATATCCGCAATATCTTTTCGCTGACCTCCGTGCTGGCCGAGAAGGGCATGCAAATCGTAGAAGCGGGCAATGGCATTGAAGCACTGGCGCGGCTGCAGGAACATCCCGACATCGACATCGTGCTGATGGATATCATGATGCCGGAAATGGATGGTTTCGAAGCGATGCGCCGCATCCGGCGCGATGCACGCTGGGCGCGCTTGCCCGTGATTGCGCTGACAGCTAAAGCCATGCTGGGCGACCAGCGGCAGTGCCTCGACGCGGGTGCCAGCGATTACCTGGCCAAGCCGGTCGATCTCGACAAACTGTTTTCGCTGATGCGGGTCTGGCTGTATCAGGCCGGGGAGGTGGCATGAACGAACAGCAGATTGTTGCACTGGAAATCGATATGCTGGTGTCCGCCATCCGCCAGGCGCACGGCTATGACTTTTCCGAATATGCGCAAGCGTCGCTGACGCGGCGCCTGATGGCGTGGCTGGCCAAATCCGGCTATGGCAGCTTTGGCACGGCCATGTCGGCCGTGCTGCGCGATGCCGCCGTCTGCCGCGCACTGGTGGAAGACGTCACCGTCAATGTGTCGGACATGTTCCGCGATCCCGTGTTTTTCCGCACGTTGCGCGCGGAAGTGGTGCCGCATTTGCGCACGTATCCGCACGCGAAAATCTGGGTGGCGGGATGTGCGGGCGGCGAAGAAGTACTGTCATTGGCCATCATCTTGCGCGAAGAAGGGCTCGACGAACAGTGCCGCATCTATGCGACGGATTTGAATGAAGCCGTGCTGGAACGGGCGCGCCAGGGCATGTTTGATTTGCGTGAAATGCAGCGCTACACGCGCAATTACCAGCAGTCTGGCGGCACGGCAGCCTTTTCCGATTACTATGTGGCGCGCTACGGCCGCGCGCTGTTTGATCCGGGCTTGCTGCGCAATGTGGTCTTTGCTGCGCACAACCTGGCCACTGACGCTGATTTCAGTGAAATGCAATTGATCCTGTGCCGTAACGTGATGATTTACTTTAAGCCGTCGCTGAAGGAGCGCTTGCTGTCGCTGTTTGACGGCTGCCTGACGCCGGGCGGTTTCCTGTGCCTGGGCACCAAGGAAACACTGGACCAGCGCGGCATTTCGCCTCATTACAAGGAAGTCGCGCCACAAACACGCATCTATCGCAAGGAATACACGCGAAACATGCGCGCCGCAGTAATGGGAGTGGCGCCATGAAGCGCGCAATCAAAAAACATATCTATCGCAAGGAGTACACGCGCAACACACGCGCTGCAGTGACGGGAGCGGCGCGATGACCATGCCTGTGAAAAAAGTGCAGGGCACGCGGCGCTACAGCGCTGTGGCCATTGCTGTGTCGACGGGCGGAGTGGAAGCGCTGAAGCGTGTATTGCCGCCGTTGCCGGCTGGCTTCCCGCTGCCGGTGCTGGTCGTGATCCATATTGCTGCCGCCAGCGGCGACGGGCTGGCGCGCCTGCTGGACGGCATGTCGAAGCTGCACGTGAAAGAAGCGGATGAAGGCGAGCTGGCAGTGGCCGGTACCGTGTACATGGCGCCGCCGGACTATCACATGCTGGTGGAACTCGATGGCGGGCTGGCGCTGACGTTTGATCCACCCGTGAATTTTGCGCGGCCGTCGGCCGATGTGCTGTTTGAATCGGCTTGCGCCAGCTATGGCCCGGCGCTGATCGGCGTGGTGCTGACGGGGGCAGGGTCGGATGGCGCCATGGGTTTGGCGCACATTGGCGCGGCAGGCGGCTACACCATCGTGCAAGACCCGGATGATGCGCTCATGGATGCCATGCCGTGTGCGGCACTGGCGTGCCGCACACCGGACAGCGTGGTCAAGCTCGATGCGTTGCCTGCGCTATTGCAAAAGCTGGCTGCGGAGGTTCAACCATGAACCGCATCCATCCGTTTCCCGTTTTGCTGGTTGACGACAATGACAACAATTTGCTGGCATTGTCAGGTTTGCTCGATGGTGTCGACAATCTGGAAATCGTCACCGTCACCAGCGGCGAAGAAGCGTTGCGCCAGTTGCTGCGGCGCGAATTCGGCCTGGTGCTGCTGGACGTGCAAATGCCCGGCATGGATGGCTATGAAACGGCCACGCTGATGCGCGCCAATCCCAAGACCCGCCACGTACCGATCGTGTTCGTTACGGCGGAAATGGATGGCGCCCAGTTTGCTTTCCGCGGCTATGAAAGCGGCGCCGTTGATTATCTGGTCAAACCCATTGAAGCCGTGGTGCTGCACGCCAAGGTCAACGTGTTTGCCACGCTGTTCCGGCAGCGGCTGGCCATCATTGAATTCGAGCGCTACGTGCACCAGGTGGAAAACGTGCTGGCGGCGCGGCGTATCGGGCCGGAAGGGCAGCAGCTGCGCCTGTTGATCGTTGACGACCAGCCAGCCAACTTGCTGGCGCTGGAAGGCATGCTCAGTGACCTGGAAGATGTGCAGCTGGTGCGCGCTAACTCGGGGCCGGAAGCGCTGCGTGCCGTGCTGCGCTCGGATTACGCGGCCGTGCTGCTGGACGTGCAAATGCCGGGCATGGATGGCTTTGAAACAGCGGAACTGATCCGCGCCAATCCCAAGACAGCCACGTTGCCGATTATTTTCGTCACGGCCGGCATGAAGGGGCGCGATGCCCAGTTCAAAGGATATGAACTGGGCGCAGTGGATTACCTGATCAAGCCACTGGAACCAGCGATCCTGATGTCCAAAGTGCGCGTGTTTTGCGACTTGTACAGGCAGCGCATGGCGCTGGAGCAGCAAAGCTCGCACCTGGAAATTCTCGTGGCGGAACGCACGGAAGCGCTGCGCCGCAGTGCTGATGAATTGACGGAGAGCCGCGAGCGCTATCGCCGCTTGCTGGGCGCCGTGACGCACCAGCTGTTTTCGCTGCGCCGCAGTGGCGACGCACTGCGTTCCTATGGCCACGGCTCCGGCTGCGAAGCGGTGACGGGCTACCCGCCGCAAGCATTTGAAAACGACCCGACCTTGTGGCTGACCATCGTGCCGGAAATGGACCGCGCGCAAGTGGCCGCCCGTGCCGCCGCGGCGCTCGACAACAATGCCATCAGCCAGCTGGAACACCGCATACGCTACGCCGACGGTTTGCCGCGCTGGGTGCGTTCGACGTTTGTGCGGGCCGGCACGGAAGAGGCGCCGGCTTGCGACGTGCTGATTGAGGATATTGACCAGCGCCGCCGCGTTGAAGAAGACCGCGCGCGCCTGGTTGACCAGTTGGCGCTGGCCACGCGGGCGGCCCGCCTTGGTATCTGGGACTGGAACCTGGCGACCGATGAACTGGTGTGGGATGAACGCATGTACCAGATGGTGGGTGTCACGCCGGGTGAACTGGGCGATGCGCACCATACGTGGCTGGCGACCGTGCATCCGGACGACCGCGCGCTGTGTGAACGGGCCAAGCTGCAGGCGCTGGAACGGGACCAGCCTTATGACATTGAATTCCGCGTGTGCCGCCCGGATGGCACGGTAAGGTACATCAAGGCCGACGGCCAAGTGGTGCGCAATGCGCAGGGCCAGCCGATGCGCATGACGGGCATCCATTACGACATCACGGAACGCAAACAGGCGGAAGAAGAAATGCGGCGCCACCGCGACCACTTGCTGGAACTGGTGGATGAACGCACGGCCAGTTTGCTGGCGGCCACCAAGGCGGCGGAAACCGCGAACCGCGTGAAATCGGAATTCCTGGCCAAGATGAGCCACGAGCTGCGCACGCCGCTCAATGCCGTGATTGGCTTTTCCCAGCTGATGGCGCGCACGCAGTCGCTGTCGCCGGACCAGCAGCGCAACCTGGAAATCATCCACCGCTCGGGCCAGCATTTGCTGACGCTGATTAACGACGTGCTGGCGCTGTCGAAAATCGAAGCGGGCGGCACGCAGCTTGATCCTGCCGATACGGACCTGGCGCGGCTGCTCGATGAAGTGGCGGAAATGCTGCGCATCCGCGCGCAGGCTGCGGGACTGGAATTGTCGCTGGTACTGGAAGGCATACGTGATGAGCAGCTGGCGGTGCGGGTCGATTCCGTCAAGCTGCGCCAGGTGCTGATCAATTTGCTGGGCAACGCGCTGAAATTCACGCAACAGGGCAGCGTGCAATTGCATGTCCAGGCGGAAGTGGTCAACGGCCAGTCGCGCGTGGCCTTTATCATCCGCGACACGGGTGTCGGCATGTCGCGAGCGGACTTGCAGCGCATCTTTGAACCGTTCGTGCAAGTGGGCTCGCACACGGGCGAAGGCGGCACGGGCCTGGGATTGGCGATTTCACGCCAGTATGTGGAATTGCTGGGAGGTGAACTGGAGGTGGAATCGGAACTGGGACATGGCTCGATGTTCCGCTTTGCGCTGACCTTGCCGATGGCTTCCGCGGCGCCTGCCGCACCGCTGGTGCTGGGGCAGGTGCTGGGATTGGACCCGTCACAGCGCGGCAGGCGCGTGCTGGTGGTGGATGATGACCGTGAATCGCAGATGCTGCTGGGCGAATTGCTGGAGCCGCTGGGCTTCGTCGTGGCGTATGCGGGCGACGGCATTGAAGCGCTGTCGCGCATGAACAGTTTTACGCCGCACCTGGTGCTGATGGACTGGCGCATGCCGCAGCTGGACGGGCTGGCGACGATACGGCGCATCCGCAGCCAGGCCGATGGTCCCCAGCCGCGCATCATCATGTGTACGGCCAGCGCGTTCGAAGAACAGTGCACGGTGGCGCTGGACGCGGGAGCTGATGCATTCCTGCGCAAGCCGCTCAATGTCAACGAACTGTATGCGCACATTGAAAACCAGCTGGGATTGCATTTCCAGCGCGGCCCGGCGCCGGCGCAAGCGCAGGGCGCTATGGCGGCCAACAGCGTGGTGGAAGTGCAGCGGGACGAATTGGCGGCGTTGCCGGAAGAGATACGGATCGCGCTGAAAGAAGGAGCGCTGGCGCTGGACCAGCACCGCCTGGCGGGCGCGCTGGCCGCCATCGAAGGCCAACACCCGGACCTGGCGATGCGCTTGCGGCATATGACTGCCGCGTTCAGGTACCGGGAGTTGTGGGCGCTGCTGCCTTAACCGTGCGACGGCGCTGGCAAATAACGGCTGGCTAACTCCGTTGGGCGGCTTTTACAAAGCCGCGGGGCCGTCAACGCCTGCATGCGCCGCGTTGACGTATGCTGCGTCACTTGGCCGAAGCAATCCAGGCGTTAACCTTCTTCTCCAGCAGCGCCAGCGGCAGCGTGCCATCGCCCAGCACGACTTCATGGAACTTCGGCAGGCTGAATTTGTCGCCCAGCGCTTTCTTCGCCTTCTCGCGCAGTTCAACGATCTTCAGCGCGCCGATCTTGTAGCCCAGCGCCTGGCCCGGCCACGCCATGTAGCGTTCCGTCTGATTCTTCGCCACGTCCTGGTCGCCCAGCGTTTCATACATATAGGCGATGGTTTTCTCGCGGCTCCAGCCTTTTGCGTGCAAGCCCGTGTCGACCACCAGGCGCACGGCGCGCAGCAGTTCGTCGTTCAGGTGGCCGAAGTATTGGGCGGGATCGTCGTACAGGCCCATGTCCTTGCCCAGGGTTTCCGCATACAGCGCCCAGCCTTCCGTGAAGGCGTTGTTGCCGCCGAATTTGCGGAACTTCGGCTGATCCATTTCCTGCGTCAATGCAATGTGGAAGTGGTGGCCAGGTTTGCCTTCGTGCAGGAACAGCGTATTCATGCCGGTGCTGTTGTATTTGGCCGGGTCATTGACGACGGACCAGAACACGCCCGGGCGGGAGCCATCGGCGGCCGGCGACGTGTAATGATCGGAGGCGGTGGCGCGCGACAGTTCAGGCTCCAGGCGCAGGTCCAGCTTTGCCTTTGGCATCAGCGTAAACATTTGCGGCAGCTTGGTGTCCAGCAGCGCGTTCAGGTTGCGGTACACGGCTTGCACTTCATCTTCCGTCTTGAACGGGTAGAACTTGGCTTGCTTGCCGACCCACACCGGCAGGCCGGATGGCGGGCCATCGTAGCCCAGCTTCGGTCCCAGCACGGCGAATTGCTGCTGGATGCGCGCCACTTCCTTCAGGCCGATTTCATGGATTTGTTCCGGGGTCAAGGCAGTGGTGGTGGCATCGGCCACATTGGCCAGGTACCACGCGCGGCCATTGGGCAGCGCGCTCCAGCCGGACGTATCACGGCAGGCCGGCAGGTATTCGTTTTCCAGGAATGCCGCCAGGCGCTGCAGCGCGGGATTCAGGCTGTTGGCAATGGTGTCGCGGTATGCATTGGTTAAGCGCTGCTTGTCCGCGTCGCTGAACGTGGCGGGCAGCTTGGTGATGGGCGTGTAGTAAATGCTGCTTTGGGCATCGGCTGCCACCAGCTTTTTGAATTGCGGCAGGGCCGACACCATCAGTGCTTTCGGCAGCACGATTTTCTTCGCCATGCCTTCGCGCATATTGGCGATCGCCTGGTCGATCCACGCCGGGGTCTTCGCCAGGCGGGACAGGTAGGCGTCATATTCCTTGACGGTGCCGATCGGTTGCGAACCTTCTCCGCCGGCGAAATTGGCCAGCGTGACGGGGATGCTGTCCATCTGGTTCAGCGGCAGCAAGTGTTTTGGGAACGGCTCGAACGCCAGCAGGGTTTTCAGCTCGAACGCCAGCACGTCATAGTTGATGCGGTCGCTGCGGTTCAACTGCGCGCGGGGAATGGCTTTCAGGCGCTTCTGGTAGCTGTGGTACAGCGCGTATTGTTTCGCGCGTACTGCCGGCACGATATCCATTGTCATCTGGTCATCGAAGCGGTTGTCGCCATTTTGCGTGGCGCTGACGGGGTCGAAGCGGGCGACCGCATCATAGTATTCGTCGGCAAGGGCCGCCAATTGCTGCTGCGCCTGCGGTGCGCTGGCGGCAGGTGCTGTTTCAACTTTGTGGGCAGGGGATGGCGCGGCAAAAGCGGCAGGCGTCCAGGCCAGTGCAACGGCGGTAGCCAGCGCGGCCAGGGTAGAGCGATGATTCATGTGCGGTTCCTGGGTAAGGTCGAAGGTGAAAGCATACCCATATGGGGTCAGGCGTGCAATCATGCATTCCCCCCGTGGGGTCAGGCGTGCATTCGTGCATTCTCGTCCAGCAGCAAACCCCGCCAAATCAACCTCTCTGCGGGAAGGACTGCCTTGGCGGCGGCGATTCCGGTGCGGGCAGTGCCTCGACAGCCTGAAACTGTGCGCTATCAGCCTGATTTTGCTGCAACAGCAGGGGCGTAAAACCGCGAATGCACGATTGCACGACTGACCCCGCCGGTTAAATGCATCAATGCACGACTGACCCCAGGCCGTCTGCGAGGCGGCTTTCATACAGGGCGGCGACGACGTCGGACTGTGTGACGATGCCGGCGAAGCGGGCTTCGTCGTCGACCACGGGGATGTGGTGGTGGCCTGAATCCGCCATCAGCGCGACCAGTTCCACCACCGGGGTATCGAGCTGCGCCACCACGGGGTGGGTATGCATGATCTGCCCCACCACTTCCGCCTTTTCCGTATGCGTGACGCCGCTCTTGCGCAAGAAGCTGCGCAGCCGGTTGCGTACGCCCTGGTAGTCATCGAGCCCGCTATGGTCGAGGAAATCGCCCTGCGTGACGATGCCGATCACACGCCGCGCGCGGTTCAGCACGGGCAGCGCCGCCACATGGTGGCCGCGCATGTCGCGCCATGCGGCTTCCAGCGCTGTGCCGAATTCCGCAGTCGCCACGTCCTTCGACATAATGTCCGCGCAGCGAATCACGCCAAAGCGCCGCTTATACGCCTGCAATTCCGTGCGCAGGAAGATTTCTTCCAGGTCGTCGCGCGATACGTCCAGCACCTGGTTGTACTGCTTCAGCACCGCGTCCAGGTCTTCCGGCTGAAAGCCCAGCCGCATGGTCGGCACCGGGTCTTGCGTCGCATGGGGATTCGGATGGGGCGCCTGCTGCGTGTGCGGATAACGGCGCCCCGTCAAATTGTTGTAAGCCATGGCCGCCAGCACCATCAGCACGGAATTGAGCAGCAGCGGTCCCACTGCAAACTCCACCGCCACCGCGTGCAAGGCGGGCCCGCCCATTGCCACCGACAGCGCCATGCCGCCGCCCGGCGGATGCAGGCAGCGCAGCGCAAACATGGCGGCAATCGCCAGCGCCACAGAAAGGGCGGCAACGGCCACGCCATCGCCCAGCCAGCGCACGCACAGCGCCGCCGCCAATGCCGACACCACGTTGCCGCCCACGACCGGCCACGGTTGCGCCAGCGGGCTGGCCGGCAGGCAAAACAGCAGGATAGCGGATGCGCCCACGCCGCCCACGAGGAAAAGATGGGCCGGACTATGCGCCAGCAGGAATTGCGAAATCGCGCCGGTCAGCAGCAGCGCGATAAACGCGCCGGCCGCGGCCCGTGCCCGTTCACGGAAGGACGTATAGCTTTGTGCGGGGAGCAGCGATTGCAGAAAATTCATCAGATTACTTCGGAGTCCCATGCGCGACCAGATGCAGCGGCAGCGCCGTGGTGTACTTGATTTGTTCCATGGAGAACGCAGATGATACTCCGGACAGCTGCGCCACCTTAATCAGTTTTTTGTAAAAACGGTCGTACCCTTCGATATCTGTGGTCACGACTTTTAACAGATAGTCGATATCGCCGCTCATGCGGTGAAATTCCTGTACTTCCGGTAGCGATTCCACCGCTTGGGCAAACCGTTCCAGCCATTTGTCATCGTGCTGGCTGGTGCGCACGCTGACAAATACCGTGACGGGCAATCCCGCCTTGCGCCGGTTCACGATGGCCACGCGCCGCTCCAGGTAGCCATCATCTTCCAGCCGCTTCAAGCGCTTCCAGCACGGCGTGCTGGACAACCCCACCTTTTGCGACAGTTCTGCCACGGATAGCGTGCCATCCACCTGCAGTGCGCCAAGGATGGCGTAATCATAATGGTCGAGTGTATTCATTCTATTAATGGCGAAAATTAAGCATGTATATGCTAAGTGTAGTGGATTTCGCAGTGAAGTTTGGAATGAATCGTTTCGTACGGCTGCGTAAACTGTTGAGTATCCAGAATTTGACTCAAATCAATACCATGACACGAGAAATTTATCTCGACGGCAACGCCACCAGCCCGGTCTTGCCAGCCGCCATCGATGCCGCAGTCCATGCCATGCAACTGTGCTATGGCAACCCCAGCAGCACTCACACGACAGGCTTGCAGGCGCGTGCATTGCTGAACAGTGCCCGCGAACGCGCCATGCGCGTGATCGGCGCCGGCAACGGGCGTGTGATGTTCAACAGCGGCGCGACGGAAGGCATCCAGACCGCCGTGCTGTCGTCGCTGTGCGCGTTGCGTGCACGCCGCGATGCGGGGGAAGCCATCGGTACGTTGCTGGTCTATGGCGCGACGGAACACAAGGCCGTGCCGCAAAGCCTGTCGCACTGGAATACGGTGCTGGGCCTGAACCTGGAACTGGCTGCACTGCCGGTCGATGGCAATGGCTTGCACGATCTCGATGCATTGCGTGCGCTGGCGCCACGTGCGGCCATGGTGTGCACGATGGCGGCGAATAATGAAACCGGCGTGCTGTCCGATATCGCCGGTATCGAAGCCGTGTTGAACGATACGGCATGCACGGCTTACTGGATGGTCGATTGCGTACAGGCGCTGGGCAAGTTCCGTTTGCAGCTGGCTAACAGCCGCATTGATTACGCGCCGTTTTCCGGCCACAAGCTGTATGCGCCGAAAGGCATCGGCATGCTGTACGTACGCGACGGCGCGCCGTTCACGCCGCTGATCGTCGGTGGCGGACAGGAAAGCGCGCTGCGCTCGGGCACGGAAAACATGGCAGGCATCGCGGCGCTGGACGCCGTGCTGGCTGCGCTGGAGCAGGGCGGCGTATTCCGCACGCACGACCAGCTGTGCGACTTCCGCGACCGCCTGGCGGCCAGCCTGCGCCGCGCCTTCCCTGGCATCGTCTTCAATGCGCCGTTTGAACATGCATTGCCAACCACGCTGAATTTCTCCGTGCCGGGTTTGACCAGCCGCGAATTGATGGATGTCTTCGATGCGGGCGGCGTGCGTGTCAGCTCCGGAAGCGCATGTTCGTCGGCCAAGGCAGCGCCCAGCTATGTGCTGGAAGCGATGGGTGTTCCCGCATGGCGTGGCGCCAGCGCGATCCGCATGTCGTTCGGCCCCCTGGCAGACGACGCGATGATTGCCGCCGCGTGCGGGCAGATCGAACGGTGCGGCGTGATCTTGAATGCCGCCGGCAAAGGCGTCAGCGGCGAAGCGGCGGCACCCTACGTGCTGCAACTGGGCAGCGGCGGCGACTGCAGCTGGCTGGTGCTCGATGGAGCCAGCAATACTGCCGTCGTGATTGACCCCTGCGCTGAGCATGATGAGCGCATCGCCGCGCAGCTGGAATACCATGGCTGCCGCATGCTGGCCGTGCTGTCCACGTCGCCACGTCCGGGCCTGGCGATGGCCGGTATAGACAGCTATGGCTGGCCGCTGGACAGGGAAGCGCTGGTGTTTGGCGGCCAGCGGCTGGAACGCGCCGATTGCGGCGCCGGCCAGCAAGCGTATTTGCTGGGGACCGATATCGGCACGGAATTGCCCCGTGCCGCCGTGCGCCACGCATTCATCGGCAATGCGGCGCCCCAGCAACTGTCAGCCTTCGTGCATGACGATACCCTGCTGTGCGCCGCGCGCGATGAGCACCAGCCGGTATGCAGCAGCTTGCGCGTCACGCGCCGCCAGCCAGGCGACATGGAGAGCGATATGCACCTCGACAGCGAGAGCTTGCACAAGCTGCTGGCGGATTATCCGAACGCACTGCTGGTCGACGTGCGCGAAAGCGGTGAGCATGCCGCCAGCGGCATCGGCGCACCAGGTGCGGGGCCGGATGGCCGCACGGTGCTCAGTGTGCCGCTGGGCCGCCTGACCAGCCATATTGGCGGCTGGCTGCAAAGCGGCGTGCCGCTGGTGTTTTGTTGCCGCAGCGGCGCGCGCAGCGCCAAAGCCGCCGCATGCCTGCGCCGCCTGGGCCACCTGCATGCCTATGACCTGGCCGGCGGCATGGCGCTGACCAGCTGGCATCGGCTGCCGCACGCCGCCTGACGTAACGCTGCCTGACTGAACACTGCCGGCAGGAAACCCGGCAGGCGCGTGTATGTACGGCACCGCACAGTAGCTATACGTGCGCTTCCGTACTATTGCTTGGACCATACTTAACTTCCCGTTACGCGGGCAGATTGCGAGGTCCAAGTTGAACGAGCAACCGAAATTCTTGCGTTACTTTACGTTTGGTTTCCGCGAAGATGCACCGAGCGCAGTACAAGACAACACTGCTGATGATGATTCTCCTTTGCGCGCGGAATTATTCAGTGCACAGCAAATGGCAGCCCACGGCAAAGTGTTGGCCGCCAGCCACGAACTGAGCAAGCGGCAGGGCCCTGACCGCCTGCTGGCGCGCCTGCGTGAAAACGCCGACGTCATTGCGCAGACGTGCGAAGAATTGACGGAGGCCGTGAAATCGTCGCGCCAGATCACGCCCGCGTCGGAATGGCTGCTCGACAATTCATACCTGATCGAAGACCAGATCCGCACGGCCCGGCGCCACCTGCCGAAAAATTACAGCAAGGAGTTGCCCCGCCTGGCCCGAGGCGCGCCCGATGGCACGCCACGCGTATACCAGATTGCGCTGGAAATCATTGCCCACGGCGATGGCCGCGTCGACCCGGAAAGCCTGTGCCGTTTCGTCGATGCGTATCAGGAAGTGGCCACGCTGAAGCTGGGCGAGCTGTGGGCCATCCCCATCATGCTGCGGCTGGCGCTGATTGAAAACTTGCGCCGCGTGGCGGCCCGCGTGGCCGATAACCGCATGCAGCGCGACCTGGCCAATACGTGGGCCGACCAGATGATGGACATCGCAGACAAGAACCCCAGCGGCTTGATCTTGCTGGTGGCCGACATGGCCCGTTCCCATCCGCCGCTGTCGAGCGGTTTCGTGGCGGAACTGGCGCGCCGCCTGCAGGGGCAAAGCGCGGCCTTGACTTTGGCGCTAACGTGGCTGACGCACCGGCTGGCGGAAAATGGTCTGACCATTGAACAGATGATCCAGCAAGAAATCCAGACGCAGGCGGCAGAGCAAGTGTCGATTGCCAACAGCATCGGCAGCCTGCGTTTCCTCGGCACGATGGATTGGCAAGAGTTCGTGGAAACCATGAGCGTGGTCGAGCAAACCTTGCGCCTCGATCCGGCCGACGTCTATGGCGACATGGATTTTTCCACGCGCGACCAGTACCGCCACGTGATTGAAAAACTCGCGCGCCGCTCACCGCACAGTGAACAGGAAATCGCCGCCATGGCGGTCGAACTCGCGAAAAGCAAGCATGGCAATGGCGGCGATCACCGCATGGGCCACGTCGGCTATTACCTGATCGGCCGAGGCGTGGTCTTGCTGGAAAAACAGGCCGCCGTGCGCTGGCCCCTGGGCATCGCATTGCAGCAGACGTCGCGCGCATCGCCACTGACGTCGTACCTGGGCGCGGTTGCTGCGCTCACCGTGGTGCTGGCCGGGCTGGCGGTGGACCACGCCATGCGCGGCGGCGTGCAAAGCTGGTTATTGGTGGTGCTGGGCGTGCTGGCCGTGGCCGCCGGCAGCCAGCTGGCGCTGGCGCTGACCAACTGGGCCGCCACGTTGCTGACGCGGCCTAACCCCTTGCCCCGCATGGATTACCGCAACGGCATCCCCAGCGATGCGCGCGCGCTGGTGGTGGTGCCGACACTGATCTATAGCAAAGACAATGTCGATGAACTGGCCGAGCAAATCGAAGTGCGCTTCCTGGCCAACCGGGATCCGAACTTGCGCTTTTGCCTGTTGACGGATTTCGCGGATGCGAAAGAAGAAACACTGCCGGGCGACGCGGCCCTGCTACAGCAGGCGCAAGACCATATCCGCCGCCTCAATTCAAAGTACACGCCGGGCGCGGATGCGACGCCCCCTGGCGCGGCTGCCACCGTTCCGCCGGCCGGCAATGCGCCCGCCGCACCGTTTTTGCTGCTGCACCGTCCGCGCGTGTGGAATCCGGCGGAAGGCGTGTGGATGGGGCGCGAGCGCAAGCGCGGCAAGCTGGAAGACTTGAACCGCTACTTGCGGGGCGGCGCGCGCGACCGCTTTTCACTGGTGGTGGGGGACGTCGATGACCTGGAAACCGTCCGCTACGTGATTACGCTCGATACGGATACGCGCCTGCCGCGCGATGCGGCGCGCCAGTTCGTCGCCTCCATGCAGCATCCGCTGAACCGTCCCCGTGTAGACCCGCGGCATAACCGCGTCGTCGACGGCTATGGCATCCTGCAGCCCCGTGTTGCGGTCAGCCTGCCCAGCGAACAGGCGTCGCGCTATGAGCGCCTGTGCGGCGGCGAGCCGGGCATCGACCCGTACACCCGCACGGTGTCCGATGTGTACCAGGACGTGTTTTATGAAGGCTCGTTTATCGGCAAGGGCATTTACGATGTCGACGTGTTTGAGCAGGTGCTGGGCGGCCGCTTGCCGGATAACCGCATCCTCAGCCACGATTTGCTGGAAGGCTGCTACCTGCGGGCCGGTCTGCTCAGCGATGCGCAACTGTATGAACAATACCCGGCCAGCTACAGCGACGATATCTTGCGCCGCCAGCGCTGGATACGGGGCGACTGGCAATTGCTGTCATGGCTGATGCCGCGCACGCCGCTGCCGGGAGCCGATGGCCGTCCCACCGGCCGGGAACGCAATCCGCTGTCCTGGCTGTCGCGCTGGAAGCTGTTTGATAATTTGCGCCGCAGCCTGGTGCCGCCAGTGCTGGCGCTGTCGCTGCTGCTGGCGTGGGCCGCGCTGCCGGAACCGTGGTACTGGACGCTGGCCGTGCTGGCCGTGGTATTCGTGCCGCCGCTGGCCTCGGCCGTGTATGACCTGCTGAACCGTCCGCGCGATACGCTGTGGAGCCAGCACATTACGCAATCGCTGTGGCGCAGCCGTTTGCACTTTGCGCATGCGCTGCTGACCATGGTGTTCTTGCCGTATGAAGCGTACATCAGCGTCGATGCGATAGCCCGCACCACGTGGCGCCTGCTGGTATCGAAACGCCGCCTGCTGCAGTGGCGCGCTTCCGCGCTGGCGCGGGCCGGCAATGCGCCGGCAGATTACTGGCGCACGATGTGGGTGGCCCCCGTGGCGGCGGCCTTGATCGGCGCTGCGCTGGCGGTGTTCCGTCCGGAAGCGCTGCCCGCGGCATTCGCGCTGCTGCTGGCGTGGCTGGCCGCGCCGCTGGCGGCGTGGTGGATCAGCCGTCCGCAGCCCCGCGAGCTGGCGGAATTGTCGGACGAGCAGGGCGTCTTCCTGCATATGCTGGCGCGCCGTACGTGGGCGTATTTCGACACCTTTGTCGGACCTGATGACAACTGGCTGCCGCCGGATAACGTGCAAGAGCACCCGACCCAGGTGATTGCCCACCGCACGTCGCCCACCAACATGGGCATGGCGCTGCTGGCCAATTTATCCGCGCATGATTTCGGCTATATCTGTGGCGCGCAATTGATAGCCCGTACCTTGAATACGCTGAATAGCATGGGCAAGCTGGAACGCTACCAGGGTCACTTCTACAACTGGTACGACACAGTGACCATGAAGCCGCTGCACCCGATTTACATTTCATCGGTGGACAGCGGCAACCTGGCGGGCCATTTGCTGACGTTGCAGCAGGGGTTGCTGCACCAGATCGATGAACCCATTGCGGGCGGGCAGCTGTTGCAGGGCATCGCCACGACGATCCAGGTGCTGGCGGAAAGCGCGACGAATGCGGTTGCAGTGCAAGGCAGCGCTGCCGGGAACGCGGCGGCTGCGCCGCTGCCTGATGCCTTGCTGGCGCTGGGACGCGAATTCGCTGCCGCGCCGCCACCGTCATCGCTGCTGGACATGCATGCCTGCCTGCAGCGGGCCGCCCGCGCCGCCGATGCGTATCAACCGGACCGCGCGGATCCTTCCGTCCAGTATTGGGCGGCAGCGTTGCGCAACCAATGCAGCGCCGCGCTGGAAGACCTGGAAGCGCTGGCGCCGTGGCTGACCGCCGGTGAGGTATTCGACGCCAACATGGTGCGCATGCCGACTTTGCGCCAATTGGCGGACATGGATCACGCGGGCGCCGCCGTGCAATCAGACCTGGCGCCGGCAGAGCGGGAGCGCCAGGATGTGCTGGCCCGTCTCGTGTCGCAAGGCAGCAAGCTGGCCCGCAGCCGCATCGCGCAGCTGGAAGAACTGGCGCGTGAATGCGGCCAGTTCGCTCAAATCGAGTACGGCTTCCTGTTCAATCCCACGACGAAATTGCTGGCCATCGGCTACAACGTGACGGAGCGCCGGCTGGACGCCAGCTATTACGATTTGCTGGCGTCTGAAGTGCGGCTGGCCAGCTTTGTCGCCATTGCACAGGGCCAGCTGCCGCAGGAACACTGGTTTGCGCTGGGCCGCCAGCTGTGCATCCTGAACGGTGAACCGGTGCTGCTGTCGTGGTCCGGCTCCATGTTTGAATACCTGATGCCGCTGCTGGTCATGCCGACCTATCCGGAAACACTGCTGGACCAGACGTATCATTCCGTCATCGATGCGCAAATCGAATATGGCAAACAGCGCAGCGTGCCGTGGGGCGTATCGGAATCCGGCTACAACACGACGGATGCGGCGCTGAATTACCAGTACCGCGCGTTTGGCGTGCCGGGCCTGGGCTTGAAGCGGGGACTGGCCGATGACCTCGTGATCGCACCGTATGCGACGATGCTGGGCTTGATGGTGCGGCCGGAAGCATCGACCACCAACTTGCAAAAGATGGCGGCGCTGGGCTTCATGGGCCGCTACGGCTTCTATGAAGCCATTGATTACACGCAGGCGCGTTTGCCGCGCGGCCAAACCCACGCAGTCATCCGTTCCTTCATGGTGCACCACCAGGGCATGGGCTTGCTGGCGCTGTCGTACTTGCTGCATGACCGGCCTATGCAGCGCCGCTTTGAGTCCGACCCGCAATTGCAGGCGACCTTGCTGGTGTTGCAGGAACGCAGTCCGCAAGCGGGCGCGTTTTATTCGAGCACGGCGGAACAGGCGGCCATCCGCAGCGCCGCGCAAGAACAGGCGATGCTGCCGATGCGTATCCTCACGCAAGCGAATACCGCCGTGCCGGAAACCCAGCTGCTGTCCAATGGCCGCTACCACGTGATGGTGACCAATGCCGGCGGCAGCTACAGCCGCTGGAATAATTTGTCCGTCACCCGCTGGCGCGAAGACAGTACGCGCGATAACTGGGGCCAGTTCTGCTATATCCGTGACCTCGATGACGGCGCGTACTGGTCTACCACGTACCAGCCGACGCTGATGGAACCGCGCAAATACGAAGTAATCTTCTCGGAAGGGCGGGCGGAATTCCGACGCACGGACAAGGAACTGGAGCTGTACACGGAAATCGTCGTATCGCCGGAAGATGACATTGAAATGCGCCGCACGCGCATCACGAATAAATCCGACCGCAAGCGCCAGATTGAAGTCACCAGCTTTGCGGAAGTCGTGATGGCGCCGGCACCGGCCGATGCGGCCCATCCCGCGTTCAGCAAGCTGTTCGTGCAAACGGAAATCCTGCCGCAGGAAACGGCCATCCTGTGCACGCGGCGCGCACGCGGCAAAGGAGAAAGTCCGCCATACATGCTGCATTTGATGACGTTGCACGATGCGGCCATTGCCAACGTGTCGTATGAAACGGACCGTTCACGCTTCATTGGCCGCGGCAACACGGCGATGGCGCCGCGCGCCATGCAGGACAGGGAACCGCTGTCCGGAGCCGAAGGTTCCGTGCTCGATCCGATTGTCGCGATCCGCTATTGCATCACGCTGGAACCGGACGAATCCGCCGTGGTCGACATCGTGACCGGCATGACGGATACGCGCGACGCGGCCCTGCACCTGATCGACAAGTACCAGGACCGCCACCTGGCGGACCGCGTGTTTGAACTGGCATGGACGCACAGCCAGGTGGTGCTGCGCCAGTTGAATGCCAGCGAAACGGATGCGCAACTGTATGGCCGCCTGGCCAACAGCGTGATTTATCCGAATGCTGCGCTGCGCGCCGACCCGTCGATCCTGACGCGCAACCAGCGCGGCCAGTCCGGCCTGTGGGCGTATGCGATTTCCGGCGACTTGCCGATCGTGCTGCTGCAAATCCGCGATCCCGCCAATATCGAACTGGCGCGGCAAATGGTGCAGGCGCACGCTTACTGGCGCCTGAAAGGGCTGGTGGTGGACCTGGTGATCTGGTACGAAGACAATTCCGGCTACCGGCAGGCGCTGCATGACCAGATCATGGGGCTGATTGCTTCCGGTATCGATGCGCAGGCCATCGACCGTCCCGGCGGCATCTTTGTGCGGCTGGGCGACCAGATTGCGCCGGACGACCGCATCTTGCTGCAATCGGTGGCGCGCGTCATCATCAGCGATGACCGGGGCACGCTGGCGGAGCAAATCAAGCGCCCGGGTCCCGCCGCATTGCGCATGCCGCCGCTGCTGGCCGATGCGCGCGGTGAATATGCGGATGCGGGGCCGCACACGCGCCGGCCCCAGGGCCTGTTGCTTGATAACGGCATCGGCGGCTTTGCGCCGGACGGACGCGAATATGTGATTGTCACCAATGCGCAGCAGCGCACGCCGGCGCCGTGGTCGAACGTGCTGGCCAACCCGCAATTCGGCAGCGTGATTTCCGAAAGCGGGCAAGCGTATACGTGGCAGGAAAATGCCCATGAATTCCGTTTGACGCCGTGGCATAACGATCCCGTGTCCGATGGCAGTGGTGAAGCGTTTTACATCCGCGACGAGCACAGCGGCCAATACTGGTCGCCATCCGCGCTGCCGGCGCGGGGTACGGGCGATTACGTGACGCGGCATGGCTTTGGCTACAGCACGTTTGAGCATACGGAAGCGGGCATCACGACGGAAATGACGGCCTTTGTCGCACTCGATGCGCCGGTGCGCTATTCCGTGATCCGCGTGCGCAATGATTCGCAAGTCAGCCGCCGCCTGTCCGTCACGGGTTACGTGGAGTGGGTGCTGGGCGATATGCGCTCGAAATCCGGTATGCACATCATCACGGAAGTCGACGCGGCAAGTGGCGCGCTGCTGGCGAAAAATCCCTACAACACGGAGTTCTCTGGCCGGGTCGCGTTCTTCAATGCGGATGCGGCCATCCGCTCCGTGACGGCGGACCGTATGGAATTCCTGGGCCGCAATGGCACCATGGCCAATCCCCAGGCATTGCGGCGGGCGCGCTTGTCGGGCAGGGTGGGCACAGCGCTCGACAGTTGCGGTGCGATCCAGGTGCCGCTGGATTTGCTGCCGGGGCAGGAGCGGGAAATCGTGTTTGTACTGGGCCTGGGCGGGCGCCGCAACGCGGACGCGTCCAGCCTGGTGTTGAAACATGGCCGGCTGGCGGCCGCGCATGAAGCGCTGGCGGCCGTGCACGCGCACTGGAACCGCGTGTTGAATGCCGTACAGGTGAAGACGCCGGAGCCTGCGCTGGACGTGATTGCCAATGGCTGGCTGATGTACCAGACCATTGCGTGCCGCATGTGGGCGCGCAGCGGTTATTACCAGTCCGGCGGCGCGTTTGGCTTCCGCGACCAGTTGCAGGATGCGATGGCGATGGTGCATACAGAGCCGAAAATCCTGCGCGACCACATCGTACTGTGCTGCGCGCATCAATTCCTCGAAGGGGACGTGCAGCACTGGTGGCATCCGCCATCGGACCGCGGCGTGCGTACGCACTGTTCGGATGACTATTTGTGGCTGCCGCTGGCCGTGGCGCGCTATATCAGCACCACGGGCGACACGACGATCCTCAATGAAACCGCGCACTTCCTGGAAGGGCGCCCCGTTAAGCCGGAAGAAGATTCGTATTACGACTTGCCGGCACGCTCGCCGCAGACAGGCGACGTGTACGACCACTGCATGCGGGCCATCCGCAATGGCTTGCGCTTTGGCGCGCATGGCTTGCCGCTGATCGGTTCGTGCGACTGGAATGACGGCATGGACAAAGTCGGCGAAGAGGGTAACGGCGAGAGCGTCTGGTTGGCGTGGTTCCTGATCGACGTACTGCAGCGCTTTGCCGACGTGGCGGACATACGGCTCGACGGCGCATTCGCGTCCGAGTGCAGGGAAGAGGCGCGCAAGCTGGCGGCCAATATCGAGAAAAATGCGTGGGATGGCCAGTGGTACCGGCGCGCATACTTTGACGATGGCACGCCTTTGGGCTCGCACGGCAATGAAGAATGCCAGATCGATTCGATTTCGCAGAGCTGGGGCATCTTGTCCGGCGCCGCCAACCGCGAACGGGTGGCGGGCGCCATGCAGCAAGTGGACCACCGCCTCGTGCGGCGCGATTATGGCTTGATCCAGTTGCTGGACCCGCCGTTTGACAAGGCGGATTTGAATCCCGGGTACATCCGCGGCTATGTTCCCGGCGTGCGGGAAAACGGCGGCCAATACACGCACGCCGCCATCTGGACCGTGATGGCGTTTGCCAAGATGGGCGACGTGCAGCGGGCGTGGGAGTTGATGCGCATGATTAACCCGGTGCAGCATGGGTCCACGGCGGAGCGCAGCGCTGTCTACAAGGTCGAGCCGTATGTGGTGACGGCGGACGTGTATGCGGTGGCGCCGCACATCGGGCGGGGCGGCTGGAGCTGGTACACGGGGTCGTCAGGCTGGATGTACCGCTTGATCCTGGAATCCCTGCTGGGCGTGACCCGCGCCGCTGACCGCTTGTTCGTGCAGCCGCGTATCCCGGATGAGTGGGAGGGCTTCTCCGTCAGCTACCGCTACGGTGGCAGCGTGTATGAAATCGACGTGAAACGCGATGCATCGGCAGTGGCGTCACTGACTGTTGATGGCGTCGCGCAGCGGGGCATGGAGATTGCGCTGGCCGATGATGGCAAAGTGCACAAGGTGGAGCTGGCGGCGCCGAGGAGCGGGGCCGCCGGTTGACGGCTTAGTGATAGCGCGTTGGGCTCAGGTGGTCCCGGAACAGATGGATTAAATCATCATCGGCAGCCAGCACGGTGCGCGTCACCACCTGGTTGTGGATGATCCATTCCGCCACGTAGGTGCCGCCTGCGTCGCCCAGCAATGCCCGGAAGCCGCAATTGTTTTCGTCATAGCAGAAGCCGCCGAATGAGCGGGGCATGTCTTTTTCACTGAGCTGCGGGTTGAACATGCCTTTGGTATCGAGCATATAGCGTTTGCTGCCCACCGACACGGTAACGGGCGCCAGTTCCGTGCGGATTTCGCTGACGACGCCTTGCGTTGCAACGCCATCCACCACACAGGTTTTGTACGATTGATGGCAATCGCGCAGCGTGTGCTGGCTGGCCGCGAATGGCTTTTCTTCCACCGACAGCGCGGCGCCGCCATCCAGTTTCAGTTGATATTCGGCGCCAACGGCGCTGGCAGGCAGGGTCAATATCGCGAGCCATCCCATCAAGAATTTCCGCATCGTGTCGTCTTTCAATTAGTGTGGATAACGCCAGCATTATTGAATGAAAAAGTGGCGGGAATTCTCTCGGAAAATAACAGAGCGGCAATTACTTTAGCCGGCGATCCGCCAGCTCGGCTGGCTGAGATGGCGTACGAAGAATTCCGACAAGACTTCGATCTTGGCAGGCCGTGTCCGCGCCGAGGGCGTGACAAAATACAGCCCGCCACGCGGCAGCGTCCAGTCACGCAAAATCGGCACCACGCTACCGTCGCGCACCTGGTCCGCACAAATAAATTCCGGGAACTCGGCGATCGCCAGGCCCGCCAGCACTGTGGGCATCAGGGCATCGGCATTGGTCACCCGCAATGGACCAACGGGTTTAATCGCCGCCTCTTCCCCTGCCTCATTGGTGAAGCGCCAGACGTCGCTGCGCGCGCGGTAAGCGTATCCGAGGCATGCATGCCGGACCAGTTCTGACGGATGTTGTGGCGTCCCATGCCGGGCCAGGTAAGCCGGGGAGGCCACGACCAGTGGCGACACGGGACACAGCCGACGCGCGACCAGCGAAGAATCAGGCATGACGGCAATGCGCAGCGCCGCATCGAAACCTTGCCCGACCAGATCGACTTGCGCATCCGACAAATGCAGGTCCACCGACACCTCAGGGTATTCGCTGAAAAACGCGGGCAGCAGCGGTGCCACCCAGCGCAGGCCGAAAGACATGGGTACAGACAGCCGGATCAGCCCGCGCGGGCGGGCCGACATCTCGCGCGCTGCCCCTTCCGCCGCCTCGGCTTCCTGATACACCTTCATCGCGCTTTCCGCTATGACGTGGCCGAACTCCGTCAGCGCCAACTGGCGTGAAGTCCGGTTCAGCAGCCGCGCACCGAGCCGTTCCTCGAGCCGGGCCACGGCGCGCGAAACCGTGGCTACCGACACACCGAGGGCGCGCGCCGCGCCGGCGAAGGAGCGTTCTTCCGTGACCTTGGCGAACATAGCCAAGCCTTCGAAGTCCGGCAGTGCAGACATAGAGATCACCTGCAAAAATGAAATGATGGTTTGCGTTTGTTGCTATTTTAAATCGTGTGCCGTGTGACTACCATGGGTTCATCGGGCCACGCAGGATGCGGATGGCCCGCCAACTTGACTGACACTGACACGAAGGAGCACATCATGACTCGCAAACTCGACAACAAAATCGCCGTCATCACCGGTGGCACCAGTGGTATTGGCCTCGCCACCGCCAAGCGTTTTGCGCTGGAAGGGGCGCAGGTGGTCATTACCGGCCGCCGCCAGGCAGAGCTGGACGCCGCGGTGGACGCCATCGGCCACAACGCGATGGGCTTGCGCGTCGATTCCAGCAACCTCTCCGCGCTGGACAAGCTGTATGGTGAAGTCAAAGAACGATTTGGCCGCATCGATGTGTTGTATGCGAACGCCGGCGGCGGCTCGATGTTGCCGATGGGGGAGATCACCGAAGAACAATTCGACGATACGTTTGGCCGCAACGTGAAAGGCACGCTGTTCACCGTGCAGAAAGCGTTGCCGCTGCTGTCGAAAGGCGCTTCGGTGATCATGACCGGGTCGACGGCGGGCAGCAGCGGCACGCCGGCCTTCAGCGTGTATGCCGCCAGCAAGGCTGCCGTGCGCGCGTTTGCCCGCAACTGGATCCTGGACTTGAAAGACCGCGGCATCCGCATCAATACCCTCAGCCCGGGCGCGACCCGTACGCCAGGGTTGGTCGGACTGGCCGGCGATGACGCGCAGCAGCAGCAAGGCTTGCTGGACCACCTGGCGTCGCAGATCCCGATGGGCCGCCTCGGCGACCCGGATGAGATTGCGAAAGCCGCTGTCTTCCTCGCATCGGACGACGCTAGCTTCGTCAATGGCATTGAGCTGTTTGTCGATGGCGGTATGGCCCAGATATAAACAGCAGGCGCCTGCGTCCGGCAATGCGCCGGACGTGCCGTCAAGCCTGTCTTAACGCAGCCAGCGGTCCCCCGCACCCAGCAGCGTCGCCACACCCAGCACGGCAAAAATCATCGCCGCAATGCCGTGCACGAGTTTTAACGGAATGCGGTCCGCCACGCCTTTGCCCAGGTACACGGCTGGCACGTTGGCCAGCATCATGCCGAACGTGGTACCGGCCACCACGGCCGCCAGGCTGTCGAAACGGGCAGCCAGCGCCACGGTGGCGATCTGCGTTTTATCGCCCATCTCCGCGAGGAAAAAGGCCATCACGGTGGCGGCAAACACGCCATATTTGGCGGCCGGCTGGTCGTCTTCATCGATTTCATCGGGAATCAGCATCCAGCCCGCCATGGCGATGAACGAGATGCCCAATACCCAGCGCAGCACATCGGGGCCCAGCAAGCCGGTGATGAGCGAACCGGCCGCGCCGGCAAAGGCGTGGTTGAAAATGGTGGCAGTGAAGATGCCCAGCACGATGGGCACGGGACGGCGGAATTGCGCGGCAAGGCAGAATGCCAGCAACTGGGTTTTGTCGCCGATTTCGGCCAGGGCGACGATGCCGGTGGAGATCAGGAATGCTTCCATGGGAATTGCGCAGCGGACCGGAAAAAGACCGATTGACCAATGCGCGGCTCCGGCCCTGTCTGCGTAATGGTGGCCGCGCATGATCAATGGTCTCGTCAAGCCATGCAATGTTGCAAGGCCACCTGCGCCACGGCCTGCGGGCCGATTATGTTGACGCGGGTTCTTCCGGGACCGGAAGCTGACTACTCCCCAAAGTTCAGAGCGGATCATAACACAGACAATGCACACAGACAGTGCACACAGTCCGCACGCCCCCTGTGCTATGCTGCACCGCGCCTGCCCGGGAGAGCCGGCTTTCCATCCACTGAATGAACAGAACTATGCGAACGAATACCATCTTGCGCATGACGCTGTGCGCGCTGTTTGCCCACACGGCGGCCAACGTCCACGCAGATCCACTCAGCTATGCGCGTTACGACCAGGTGCGCACCACCGACTTGCACCTCGACTTGAAAGCCGACTTTGCCCGCAAAACCCTGACCGGCTATGCGGAACTGAGCCTGAACTGGCTCGATAAATCCGCCCGCTCGCTGGTGCTCGACACGCGCCAGCTCAGCATCGCCAAAGTGCAGGTGCTGCAGCCGAACGGCCGCTGGGCCGCCGCGTCGTACATGCTGGACAAGCCGGATGCCGAGAAGGGCCAGGCGCTGCGCATCGCGCTGTCCACGCAGCCGGAAAAAGTCCGCATTTATTACCACACGGCGCCGACCGCGCCCGCGCTGCAGTGGATGACGCCGCAGCAAACCATGTCCGGCAAGCGGCCATTCATGTTCAGCCAGTCGGAGACCATCGATGCCCGCTCGTGGGCGCCGGTGCAGGATACGCCGGCCGTCCGCTTCACGTACAGCGCCCGCATCGATGCGCCGCAAGGCTTGCGTGTCGTGATGAGCGCGGAAAACGACCAGAAAAGCACGGGCGCGGGCGGCTGGAAATTCAAGATGCCGCAGCCGGTACCTGCCTACCTGCTGGCGATCGCCATCGGTGAACTGGAATTGCGCAACCTGGGCCCGCGCACGGCCGTGTATGCGGAACCTGCGCGTATCGAAGCGGCTGCGTATGAATTGGCCGATACGGAAAAAATGGTGTCGGCAGCGGAATCGCTGTATGGCCCGTACCGGTGGGGACGCTACGACATGATCGTGCTGCCGCCATCGTTCCCCATCGGCGGTATGGAAAACCCGCGCATGACGTTCCTGACGCCGACCATGATTGCGGGCGACCGCAGCCTGGTGGACTTGATTGCCCATGAACTGGCGCACTCGTGGTCCGGCAACCTGGTCACCAACGCGACGTGGAAACACTGGTGGCTCAATGAAGGCTTCACCACTTACGTGACGACGCGTATCGTGGAAAGCATTTATGGCAAGGAAGTCGCGGAAATGGGCTTGCAGCTGGAACAGGAAGAATTGTTCGCATCGCTGAAAGACATCCCAGTTGCCAAGCAGGCGCTGATCACGCGCGACCCTGACGGCAATCCATCGCAGACGTACACGGATGACCAGCTGGCGTATCCGAAAGGCGCGTGGCTGCTGCATACGCTGGAGCAGCGCGCGGGCCGCGACGTGTTCGATCCCTTCCTGCGCGGCTGGTTTGACCAGCACGCATTCCAGTCGGCGACAACGGAACAATTCGTCGCGTACCTGCAGAAAAACCTGCTGGATGCGCATCCGGAAGTCATGAGCAAAGCAGAGCTGGACGAGTGGCTGTATGGTCCTGCCGTACCGGCTACCGCCAAGCATACCGTGTCGCCGCGCCTGACGGCGCTCGACGCGCAGCGCGACGCCTGGCTCAAAGGCGAATTGCCGACTGCGAACCTGGACACGAAAAACTGGGTCGCCATCGAGTGGATGCACTTCCTGAATACCATCGATGGCAAGGCCACGGCGCAGCAAATGAAAGAGCTGGACCAGGCTTTCGCCCTGGGCAAGAGCGGCAACAATGAAGTGGCGTTCCGCTTTTACCTGGCCAGCGTGAAGGCAGGCTACAGCGTGCGCGAGCCGCTGACGGCATTCCTGATGAATGTGGGCCGCAAAAAGTTTGTGCTGCCGCTGTACACGGCGCTGCTGGCCAGCCCTGCCGAGCGCGAATGGGCGCTGGCGATTTACCGCAAGGCGCGTCCACGCTATCACCCGGACACGCAAACCAATGTCGACAAAGTGCTGGGGAAACGCTGACATGGCCGCGTTGACATTGAAGCGCCTGGCGCTGGCCGCCGCCGCATTGTCGGCATTTGCCGCTTGCAGCCCCGCAGCATGGGCCGACGTCGTCATCCCCGCGCCGGCGGCAGCGGCCCAAACCACGGCATACAACCTCGATGCGGACGTCAAGCGCGTATTGAAAACGTTTGACGTGCCGGGCATCGCCATTGCGATTGTCAAGGATGGCAAAGTCGTTGCGGCGCAGGGCTACGGCGTACGCAAGCTGGGCGATCCCACTCCGGTGACGGGCAAGACGCTGTTTGAAATCGCGTCCAACTCCAAGGCGTTTACTGCGGCTGCATTGGCCATGCTGGTCGATGAGGGCAAGCTGAAATGGGACGACCCCGTCACGAAGCATGTGCCCTGGTTCCAGATGAACGACCCTTACGTGACGGGCGCCATGACCGTGCGCGACTTGCTGACGCACCGCAGCGGCCTGGGACTGGGCGCGGGTGACTTGATGTGGTGGCCGACCACGACGTTCACCAGCGATGAAATCATCGAGGGCCTGCGCCATATTAAGCTGGCCACCAGCTTCCGCGACCGCTATGCGTACGACAACCTGCTGTACATTGTGGCGGGCAAGATCATTGCGGAAAAGGCCGGCAAGCCCTGGGGCGAGGCGATGCGCGACCGTATCCTGGCGCCGCTGGGCATGATGGGCACCACCACCAGCGTTGCCGCCATGTTGCAGGCGCCGGATTATTCCGCGCCGCACAGTAAGATCGGCGAAAAAACTTACGTCGTCAAACCCATGCCGGTGGAAAACGCCGTTGGCGCAGTCGGCATCAATACCAATGCGGAAGACTTTGCGCACTGGATGATGATGCTGCTCAATGGCGGCAAGATAGCCGACAGTAAAACAGCGGACGGCAAGCAGCTGCTCAGCGCCAGGCAGGTGGCGGAAATGTGGACGCTGCAAACGCCGATGAAAGTGCCGGAGCCGAAAGGCAAACTGGCGGACACCAAGCCGAATTTCTATGGCTATGGCCTGGGCTTCCAGTTGCGCGACTACCGTGGCCGCAAGCTGGCTACGCATGGCGGCGCGCTGCAGGGCTTTTATTCGCGCGTGGTCATGGTGCCGGATGAAAACCTGGGTATCGCGATTTTCACGAATGCGGAAAACAGTGGTTCGATGAACGCGCTGCAATGGCGTTTGCTTGACCATTACTTCGGTGCGCCGCAGCGCGACTGGATCGGCATCATTGCGGAAGACGAGGAAGCGCGCCACAAGGAAGAAGTGGCGAAAGTCGCGAAGGCTTCGTCTGCCCGTGCAGTGAAGTCGTCGCCGTCACTGCCGCTTGCATCGTACGAAGGGGAGTACCGCGATACGTGGTATGGGCTGGTGTCGATCAAGCGGGAAGGCAAGAAGCAAGTGATGCGCTTTGCGAAAACGCCAGACCTGGTGGGTGACCTGGAACACTTCCAGCACGACACGTTCATTGTGCGCTGGCGCCAGCGTAACTTTGGCGCGGATGCATATGTGACGTTTGCCCTGAACCCGGATGGCAGTATCGAACGCATGAAAATGGCGCCGGTGTCCAGCGAGACGGATTTCAGCTACGACTTCCAGGACTTGAACTTTGTGCCGGTGAAAGAAGAAAAGCGCTGATCAGGGTACTTTCAGTTCAAACACGCGCCGTTTCTTTGCCGCAATCTCCGCCATCCCCCGCTGGAATGCAGGGATGGTGTTGAACAGCGCATCGAAGCTGCCATCCTTTTGCGCGATCCTCAAGCCGCGTTCGATGCGCTTGGCCAGTTCCGGGCGCGTGCGGCTGACGAAGAAGTAATACGGCACGCGGTAATGCAGGAAGATGGTGGATTCCACCTCAAACCCGTCATCCGCGTGCTGCTGCAATTCCGACCACGCTTCCTGCGTGCCGCGCGGCATGTAGTCAAAGCGGCCCACGCGCAGCATGGGGAACAGGTATTCGTAGCCGATCGACGTCACGACGGGCAAGCCATTGGCGCGCAATATGTCCGTTGACGGCCAATTGACGCCGGCGCCGGCCTTCAGCCTGCGCAATTGTTCCAGGCTGTGGATGCCGGCGAAGCGCGCCGCGTCGCCGCGGCGGATCAAGAACACCCGGTAGTCGTTCAACTCCTGCAGCAGCGATATGCGGATCGGCAGCAAGTCCGTTTCGCGCTGGCGGTTGGTGCCATCCCACATCACGTCAATCACGCCGCCATGCTTGATTTCCAGCGCCTGGCGGGGGCTGGTCAATTCGCGGTCGTAGTGAACGATTTCAAAGGGACCATCGGTGGCTGCGGTTTTTTCCAGCGCCAGTTGCAGCAGGCGGGGGAAGTAGCTGGCGTGCTCGCGCGCGCTGGGATGCAGCATCGGCAGCACGATGCGCAAGGCCGTGTCTTGCGGGCGCGCCTGCGCCGCGCCGGGCAGCCCGGTACAGGCAAGCAGCAAGGCAGAGACAATGGCGCGGCGGACAGCGTGCATGCGAAGGCAGTTGAAATCGAACTGCGCCAACGTTAGCAGGGTTTGACGCAGCCGTCCAATATGCTGGGCGCGTAGGGGGGCTACGGGGGCGCCGAGCCGGGCTGCTGGCTGCTGCAAGTGTGACGGCCAGGCATTATGCGGCCAGGCGCCGCAGGCTATTGTTCTGCGCCCCTTCAACGCGGAATACGGACACGGCGCGGGCCAGCTGTCCCGCCTGTTCATCGAGGCTGGCTGCTGCCGCTGCCGCCTGTTCCACCAGCGCCGCATTTTGCTGCGTGCCCTGGTCCATGTCGGCCACGGCGCGGTTGACCTGCGCAATGCCGGACGTCTGGCCATGGCTGGCGTCGGCAATTTCACCCATGATGCCGGCCACGCGCTGCACGGAACCGATGATTTCCGCCATGGTTTGCCCGGCTTCCGCCACCAGCTTGTTGCCCAGTTCGACCTGTTGCACGGAATTGTCGATCAAGCCTTTGATTTCCTTGGCCGCGCTGGCCGAACGCTGCGCCAGCGAGCGCACTTCCGTTGCCACGACGGCAAAGCCGCGGCCCTGTTCACCGGCGCGTGCTGCTTCCACGGCGGCATTGAGCGCCAGGATATTGGTCTGGAATGCGATGCCATCGATGATGCCGATGATGTCGACAATCTTGCGGGCCGACGTGCTGATGTCGCCCATGGTGGCGCCCACTTTCGCGACCGATTCACCGCCGCGCGTGGCCACGTCCGTGGTCGATGCAGCCAGGGTGCTGGCCTGGCGCGCGTGCTCCGCGTTGCGCTGTACGGCCGTGGCAAACTCGCCCATGCTCGATGCCGTTTGCGCCAGGCTCGATGCCTGCGATTCCGTGCGCGACGACAGGTTCAAATTGCCCGCCGCGATGTCGCGCGTGGCCGCCTGCATCAGGCCGACATTGGCGCTGACGTCGCCCACCACGGCGCGCAACGTTACATTCATTTGCTGCAAGGCGCGCAGCATCTGGCCCATATCATCGGCGCGCGACGTGTCGATCGATGCCGTCAAATCGCCGCCCGCCAAGGTGCGGGCCACATCCAGTGCGCGGCTCAGCGGGCCCGCCACCGCCATGTGGAAAGCGTAGGCTTGCAGCGCTGTAAACAGCAAGCCGACAAACGCCAGCCAGCCCATCCAGCTGGCAGCGGAACCTTGCAGGTTGGTGACGCCGATCGTGCCCATCGTAATGAACATGCCGCTGAACGCCACCAGGCCAATCGTGATACGGGCTTTGACGGTCAACGTGCGCAAGCTTTGCAGCGCGCCGATAAATCCCGTGCGGGCCGCGCGGCCCTGCTTGATGACGACGCCGGCGCCGGAAGCGACGCTGCGGTATAGCTGTTCGGCTTCCGCGATTTGTTCGCGCGTGGCTTTGGTGCGCACGGACATATAGCCAACAATGCGGCCATGGTCCATCACGGGCGTGATGTTGGCCTGCACCCAGTAAAAGTCGCCATTCTTGCGGCGGTTTTTCAAGATGCCGCTCCATGGCAAACCTTGGTGCAAGGTGGCCCACAAGTCGGCAAAGACAGCTTGCGGCATGTCCGTATGGCGCTCGATATTGTGTGCGGCGCCCAGCAATTCATGTTCCGCATATCCGCTGACTTCCACGAAGTACGGGTTCACAAACGTAATTTTGCCCTTCAAGTCTGTCTTGGAGACGATGGGACGGCCATCTTCCAGGTGGTATTCAGTCGCAGAAACAGCCAGATTGTGTCGCATCGATCACTCCGAACAGTCAAAGGTGACAAAAAATTATGCGCACGAGCGTGCGTAATTTTTCATTGTAGAAAGGATTGAATCTGAAAAAAAAGTCTAATCATGACTTTTTGTGACCGGCTGTGCGAAAAAGCTACAAACCGGGATGGGCGCGGGGCGAACGCCCGCGCCGGAGGTGGTAGTGCTGCTTGCGTTATCCGCTTATTGCGGTTTCACGAACTTCAGCGTCATGCGGTCGCTTTCGCCGATCGCCTGGTATTTCGCATGATCCTTGTCCTTGTTGGCATAGGTCGGCGGCAGCGCCCACACGCCGCCTTCATGGTCGGCATTGTCTTTCGGGTTGGCGTTGATCTCCGATTTGGCCACCAGCTTGAAGCCGGCGCGTTCCGCCATCTTGATCACGTACGCTTCGTGCACGTAACCGGTGGACGCCTTCGCATCCTGCGTCATGGATGCCGGCAAACGGTGTTCTTCCACACCGAAAATGCCGCCTGGTTTCAGCGTGTCGTAAATGCTGGCGAACAGCGCTTTCATGCTGTCGTCGCCATTGCCGATCCAGTTGTGGATATTGCGGAACGTGAGCACCATGTCCGCGCTGCCTTTCGGCGCATAGGTGAATACGTTGTTCGACGGTTCGAACGCGCCCAGCTGGACCTTGGCGGTGCCGGGATTGGCGTTGAGTTTTTCCTGGAACTTGGCAGCGGATTTGCGGATGTTTTCATTGGCGGAAGCAGGCGACGCGCCGGCTGCAATCAGCTTGCCATTGTCGCGCAGGTAAGGGCCCAGTACTTCCGTGTACCAGCCGCCGCCCGGCGACAGTTCCACCACCGTCATATTGGGTTTGATACCGAAGAACGTCAGCGTTTCGTATGGATGGCGGTAGACGTCGCGCGCCACGTTGGCTGGCGTGCGGGCCGGGCTGGCAAGGGCGGCTTTCAGGGCGTCGTCCGCCAGGGCCGGACCAGCCATGCCGCAGGCCAGCGCCGCAGCCAGGAACAATCTCTTCATTCGAATCCTCCTTTGTTGGGCGACCGCACCGGTCGCGTGCGCCGATAATGGTGTAACCGACAACAGTGGTCAAGCGGATTCTGAAAGTGTCCGCACCACGTGTCGGGCGGACAGTTCGCGGACACTGGCCGGACATTTTTTATATGGCGTCTGTATTGAATTGGCCAATTTAATAAACTTGCCACGTGCGTCTGCTACGCGTGTGTAACGTTATGTTTCTCTTACGGGGGCTGCCGCCCAATGGCATAAAACCTGCATTAAGCTGTGCGGCAATTTGCGGGCTACCCGACTCCCGCCAAAGCGCCACAAAAATTCGAAGTAAACCTTTGGAGACCAATTGAATGGAACGACGTGCATTCCTCAACATCAGTGGCCTGGCGCTTGGCACCATGCTGCTGCCGCCATTTGGCAGGGCCATCGCAGCCGAAGAGCTGATGAAGCCCGCTGATGTGAAGTACAAAAAAATGCTGGCCGATACCGCGATGACGGCCGCCACGCAGGCTGGCGCTTCGTACTGCGACGTGCGCATAGGCCGCTACCTGAACCAGTTCCTCACCACGCGCGATTTAAATCTCGAAAATATCACCAACACGGAGTCAAGCGGTGCCGGCGTGCGCGTTATTGCCAATGGCGCTTATGGCTTTGCCGCCACCAGCGACATGTCGCCGGACGGCGTGGCGGGCGCTGCGCGGCAGGCCGTCATGATTGCCAAAGCCAATGCGCGCCTGCAAACGGAACCGGTACGCCTGGCGCCCGTCAAAGGCGTAGGCGAAGTATCGTGGGCCACGCCGATCAAGAAAGACTGGCGCACGGTGCCGATCAAGGAAAAGGCGGACTTGCTGATCGCAGGGAACAAGGCGGGCCTCGATGGCGGCGCCAGCTTCATGCAATCGCTGCTGTTCCAGGTCAACCAGCAAAAATTCTTCGCGTCGACGGACGGCTCGTACATCGACCAGGACTTGCACCGCCTGTGGGTGCCATTCTTCGCCACGGCGGTGGACAAGAAAACCGGCAAGTTCCGCTCCCGCTCCGGCCTGTCGACGCCCGTCGGCATGGGCTATGAATACCTGGACGCCCGCAAGGAAGACAAATTCAAGGCTGCCGGCGGCGTCACGACCTTGTACCGCAATTCGTACGACCTGGTGGAAGATGCCCGCGCGGCAGGCCAGCAGGCAAAAGCCAAGCTGACGGCGAAGTCCGTCGAGCCAGGCAAGTATGACCTGGTGCTGAGCCCTGAACACTTGTGGCTGACCATCCACGAATCCGTTGGCCACCCGACGGAACTGGACCGCGTGCTGGGCTATGAAGCCAACTACGCGGGCACCAGCTTTGCCACCTTGGACAAGTGGGAAACCAGGAAATTCAAATACGGCTCGGAGCTGGTCAATATCGTGGCCGACAAGACCACGCCGGGTTCGCTGGGCGCTGTCGGCTATGACGATGAAGGCGTGCGCTGCAAATCGTGGGACATCATCAAGGACGGCATCCTCGTCAATTACCAGGCCACCCGCGACCAGGCGCACATCATCGGCGAAAAAGAATCGCATGGCTGCTCGTATGCGGACAACTGGTCCAGCGTGCAATTCCAGCGCATGCCGAACGTGTCGCTGAAAGCCGGCAGCAAGCGCCTGACGCCGGATGAAATGATCAAGGACGTCAAGAAAGGCATTTATATCGTGGGTGACGGCTCGTTCTCCATCGACCAGCAGCGCTACAACTTCCAGTTTGGCGGCCAGCTGTTCTATGAGATCAAGGATGGCAAGATCACGCAGCCGCTGGAAGACGTGGCGTACCAGTCCAATACGCAGGAATTCTGGAATGCCTGCTCCGCGCTGTGCGATGAGCGCGACTGGCGCATGGGTGGTTCGTTCTTTGACGGTAAAGGCCAGCCGCCGCAAGTGTCGATCGTGTCGCACGGTTCGTCGACCGCGCGCTTCAACGGCATCAATGTCATCAACACAGCCCGCAAAATCGGCTAAGGACTGGACCCATGAAAATTCTGACGCAAGAAGAAACCAAACGCATTTGCGACAAGGTAATGTCGCTGACTAAAGCCGACGAGTGCGAAGTGAAGTTGACGGGCAACCGGACGGGCAATATCCGCTACGCGCGCAATGCTGTGTCGACGGCTGGCCTGGTGGAGGATACGCAACTGGCCGTGTCAGTCGCCTTTGGCAAGAAGCAGGGCACTGCCACCATCAATGAATTCGACGACAAGTCGCTGGAGCGCGTGGTGCGCCGCGCGGAAGACCTGGCGCGCCTGGCGCCGGACAATCCGGAATTCGTATCGACGCCGGACAAGCAAACGTACAAGCCTTCGAATACGTTCAGCAAGAGCACGGCCGACATCGACCCCGACTTCCGCGCGCAAGTGGCGGCATACAGCATTGAAAACAGCCGCAAGAACAAGCTGGTGGCGGCAGGCTTCTTCACGGACAGCACGGCATTTGAAACTGTCGCGAATTCCAAAGGCATCTTTGGCCACCAGGCGGAAACGGGCCTGTCCTTCACGTGCACGGTGCGCACGGAAGATGGCCGTGGTTCGGGCTGGGTACGGCGCGACGCGGGCGACGCCAATAAGTTCGATGCGCGTGAAGCGTCGGATGTGGCGATAGAAAAGGCGCTGCGTTCCGCTGACGCGAAAGCGCTGGAACCAGGCCGCTACACGGTGATCCTGGAGCCGGCAGCCACGTCGGATTTGCTGGCGTATATGTTCCAGGGCTTCAGCGCCCGTTCGGCTGACGAAGGCCGCAGCTTCCTGGCCAAGAAAGGCGGGGGCAACCGCCTCGGTGAGAAACTGTTCGATGAACAGGTCAACATCTGGGCTGACCCGTGGGACAAGGATATCGCCGTCACGCCATGGGACAACGGCAGCCTGTTGGCGCGTGAGCGTATGGACGTGATCAAGAACGGTAAAGTGGCCAACCTGGATTACTCGCGCTTCTGGGCGCAAAAACAGGGCAAGCGCGCCGTCGGCACGCCGGGCAATTTCATCATGGCCGGCACCAACAAGACGACGGCGGAATTGATTGCCAACACCAAGAAGGGCGTACTGGTGACCCGCACCTGGTATATCCGCATGGTCGATCCGCAATCCGTGCTGCTGACGGGCCTGACGCGCGACGGCACGTTTTATATCGAGAACGGCAAGATCAAGCATCCGATCAAGAACTTCCGCTTCAATGAAAGCCCCGTGACGATGCTGAACAATATCGAGGAAATCGGCCGTCCGGAAATCCTCGGCGGCGATGAATCGCCATACAAGTTGCTGATTCCTGCCATGAAGGTACGGGATTTCAACTTTACGTCGCTGTCGGACGCGGTATAAGCAGGCAGTATCAACAATGAACTGGAGTAAATAGTGGAACGACGTACCTTCCTCAAAGTAGGCGCCCTGTCCGGCGGCGCATTGCTGGTGCCGGTATTCGGCAATGCGATTGCGGCGGAAGAATTGCTCAGCCCCATGGCTGTGCAATTCAAAAAGTCCTTGGCGGATGCGGCGATGAATGCCGCCACCAAGGCTGGCGCTACTTATTGCGATGTGCGTATCGGCCGCTATTTGAACCAGTTCATTGTGACCCGCGATATGGCGGTGGAAAACATCACGAATACGGAATCATCCGGCGCCGGTGTGCGCGTGATTGCCAATGGCGCCTACGGTTTCGTGGCCACCAATGTCATGACCCTGGACTCTGTGGCGGAAGCCGCGCGCCAGGCCGTCGCCATCGCGAAAGCCAATGCGCGCCTGCAAACAGAGCCGGTACGCCTGGCGCCCGTCAAAGGCGTGGGTGAAGTGGCATGGGCCACGCCATTCAAGAAAGACTGGCGTACGGTTCCCATCAAGGACAAGGCGGAAATGCTGATTGCCGCCAACCAGGCGGCAATGCAGGCGGGCGCCAGCTTTATGCGCTCGATGCTGTTCCAGGTAAACCAGCAAAAATACTTTGCTTCCACCGATGGGTCATACATCGACCAGGACGTGCACCGCCTGTGGTCTCCGTTCACTGCCACGGCCGTCGATAAAGCGTCCGGCAAATTCCGCACGCGCGACGGCTTGTCGTCGCCGGCCGGCATGGGCTTTGAATTCTTTGACGCGAAGCCGGAACACAAAGTGCGTGCGGCAGGCGGCGTCACGACCTTGTACAACGGCGCGTATGACTTGATTGAAGACGCCCGCGCTGCGGGCCGCCAGGCGCGTGAAAAACTGACGGCGAAATCCATCGAGCCGGGCAAGTATGACCTGGTGCTGAGCCCTGAACACTTGTTCCTGACCATCCACGAATCCGTGGGCCACGCGACGGAACTGGACCGCGTGCTGGGCTATGAAGCCAATTACGCGGGCACCAGCTTCGCCACGCTGGACAAGTGGGAAAGCAAGAAATTCAAGTACGGTTCTGACATCGTCAATTTCTTTGCCGACAAAACCACGCCAGGTTCGCTGGGCGCTGTTGGCTATGACGATGAAGGCGTCCCATGCAAGCGCTGGGACATCATCAAGGATGGCGTGCTGGTGAATTACCAGACCACACGCGACCAGGCCCACATCATCGGTGAAAAAGAATCGCACGGCTGCTCCTATGCGGACAGCTGGAGCAGCGTGCAATTCCAGCGCATGCCGAACGTGTCGCTGGCGGCGGGCAAGAAGAAATTGACGCCGGACGACATGGTCAAGGATATCAAGAAGGGCATCTACATCCTGGGCCGCGGTTCGTATTCGATAGACCAGCAGCGCTACAACTTCCAGTTCGGCGGCCAGCTGTATTATGAAATCAAGGATGGCAAGATCGTCGGCCAGGTGGAAGACGCCGCGTACCAGGCCAATACGCAAGACTTCTGGAATGCGTGTTCCGCGCTGTGCGATGAACGCGACTGGCGTATGGGCGGCTCGTTCTTTGACGGAAAAGGCCAGCCGCCGCAAGTGTCGGCTGTGTCGCACGGTTCGTCCACCACGCGCTTCAACGGCGTCAATGTCATCAACACGGCCCGCAAGATCGGATAAGAAATACGATGAAATTTTTGACTGAACAGGAAGCCAAACGCATTTGCGGCAAGGTCATCGGCTTGTCCAAAGCCGATGAATGCGAAGTGAGTTTGACGGGCCGCCGCACGGGCAATATCCGCTATGCGAACAATGCCGTGTCCACGGCGGGGCTGACGGAAGATACGACGTTGTCCGTGTCGGTTGCTTTCGGCAAGCGCGTGGGGACGGCCACCGTCAACGAATTCGATGACAAGTCGCTGGAGCGCGCCGTGCGCCGTGCGGAAGATACGGCCCGCCTCGCGCCTGACAATCCGGAATTTATGCCGGCGCCGAAAGCACAGGCGTACAAGGCTTCGCCGACGTGGAGCAGGAACACGGCTGCCATCGATCCCGAATACCGCGCGGAAGTGGCGTTCCAGAGTATTGCCGCTGCCAAGAAGGCCAGGCTGCAGGCGGCGGGCTTCTTCAATGATGTTACCGGCTTTGACACGGTGGCCAATTCCAACGGTGTATTTGGCTACCAGGAATTGAGCAACCTGGGTTTCACCGTCACGACGCGCACGGAAGATGGCCGTGGTTCCGGCTGGGCCACACGCTTTGCCAATGACGCGGGCCGCTTCGATGCGCGCGAAGCGTCGGACGCCGCGATTGAAAAAGCCGTGCGTTCCGTCGATGCGAAAGCGCTGGAGCCGGGCCGCTATACGGTCATCCTGGAACCGGCCGCCACGTCCGACATGCTGAACTTCATGTTTGGCGCCATGGATGCCCGTAATGCCGATGAAGGCCGCAGCTATCTGTCGAAAAAGGGCGGCGGCAACCGCCTCGGTGAAAAACTGTTTGATGAACAAGTCAATGTGTGGGCGGATCCGTGGAATCCGGATGTGCCGGTGCTGCCGTGGGATTCGGCTTCCATGCTGGCGCGTGAACGTACGGACATCATCAGGAATGGCGTGGTGACGGGGCTGGATTACACGCCATACTGGGCGCACAAGCAGGGCAAGCGCGCGATCGGCAATCACGGCAACATCATCATGGCGGGCGGCAGCAAGTCGACGGCGGAATTGATTGCCAATACCAGGAAGGGCGTGCTGGTCACGCGCACGTGGTACATCCGCATGGTCGATCCGCAATCGCAACTGTTGACGGGGCTGACGCGCGACGGCACGTTCTATATCGAGAACGGCAAGATCAAGCATCCGATCAAGAATTTCCGTTTCAATGAAAGCCCGGTGACGATGTTGAACAATATCGAAGAACTGGGCAAGCCGGTAGTGGTGGGCGGCACGGCGTCGCGCTTCCAGATGCTGCTGCCGGCCATGAAGATCCGCGATTTTAATTTCACGTCGCTGTCGGATGCGGTGTGACCCCATCGCATGGCATATGACTTTTATTTCACCCGCCTGACGTACGAATCGGGCGACTGGGATGTGGATATCCGCATGCCCAGCAACGTCCTCAATTCGCTGGTGGAATATACGACGTTGCGCGTCGATCCGGTCGAGCGCATCGTCGCGCTGTCCGATCCCAAGATGCTGGAAGCGCCGTTCTGCTATCTGGCGGGACACAAGCTGGTGCAATTCACGCCGGCGGAGCGCAAGAATTTCGAGCGCTACGTGAAGGGCGGCGGTTTTGTCTTCATCGATGACTGCAACCACGATATCGATGGCTTGTTTGCGAAATCGCTGGAAGCGGAACTGGCGAAAATCTTTGGACCCAAAGCGCTGCACAAAATCCCCAATACTCACCCGCTGTATTCGTGTTTTTTCAAGTTCGACGGTCCGCCGAACACCAGCGTGGAATTGAATGGCTGGGGTGATGACCTCGTGCACGACTATTTGAAAGCCATCGAGTTTGGCGGCAGGGTGCGCGTCTTGTACAGCAACAAGGATTACGGCTGCGAGTGGGATTACGACTTCCGCAACAAGCGCTGGCTGGCGGTGGACAACACGCGCTTTGCCATCAACATTATTCAGTACGCATTGGGTGCCTAGAAGATGTCCTGGAATGAAAATGAAATCGGCGCGCTGAGCGCCAAGGTCGCTGCGCTCAAGGCCAGCATGGGCAAAGTTATCATCGGCCAGCAAGACGTCATTGATTCGCTGATCATTTGCCTGCTGGGCGGCGGCCATGCGCTGGTGGAAGGCGTGCCAGGACTGGGTAAAACCTTGCTGGTGAAATCGCTGTCGCAAGCGACGTCGATGCAATTCAACCGCGTGCAATTCACGCCGGACTTGATGCCGTCCGATATCGTCGGCACGGAAATCCTGGAAGAAGACCATGCGACGGGCAAGCGGGAATTCCGTTTCCAGAAAGGGCCCGTGTTCACGCAAGTGCTGCTGGCCGATGAAATCAACCGTGCGCCGCCCAAGACGCAATCGGCGCTGCTGGAAGCCATGCAGGAACGGTCCGTCACGTTTGCAGGACAGACGCACAAATTGCCACGGCCATTTTTTGTGCTGGCCACGCAAAACCCGATCGAGCAGGCCGGTACCTATCCGCTGCCGGAAGCGCAGCTGGACCGCTTCCTGCTGCGCATCGACGTCGGTTATCCGACGGAAAGCGAAGAAGTCGCGATGGTGTCGGCCACCACGCATGCCGGCCTGGCCGATGCGGAACCGGTGATGGATGTGGACACGTTGCTGCGCCTGCAGCAACTGGTGCGCGACATCGAGATTGGCGAACACTTGCTGGTGTATGCGACGCGGCTGGTGCGCGCCACCCGCCCCCGTGAAACCCATGTGGACGCCGTGCGCAAGCACGTGGGCTGGGGCGCCGGTCCGCGTGCGGGACAGGCGCTGGTGCTGGCTTCCAAGGCGCGCGCGCTGATGCACGGCCGCCTGGCGGTCACGCGCGATGATATTGCCGCCATGCTGTTGCCCGTGCTGGCGCACCGCGTGCTGCGCAATTTCGAAGCGGAAGCGGACGGCATTGCCATTGCCGATATCCTGGCCGCGCTGCGCGAAGCCATCCGTCCGGATTAACAGCGCATGTTGGAAACCGCTGCGCTGCTGGCCCATGCCGGCAAGCTCGATCTCGTCATCCGCCACGTGCTGGCGGGGCTGGGCCATGGCATCCACGCGGGCCGCGAACGGGGCGCCGGCGTGGAATTTTCTGAATACCGCGCCTATGCGCCCGGCGATGAGTGGCGCCGCGTCGACTGGAAATTGCTGGCCAGGGCCGACCGCTATTACGTGCGTGAAGCGGAGCGGGACAGCCACGTGGCGGCCTGGCTGTGGCTGGACGCGACAGCGTCGATGGCGGAGCCCAGCCGCGAAGTGGCGGGGCTCGACAAGTTCTGGTTTGCCCGCACCATGCTCGCTTGCGTGGCCGCCATCGCACAGCGCCAGGGTGATGCGTTTGGTTTGATCGTGTGCACGGATGGCCGCATTGAATTCACGCCGGCGTCGCGCGGGCCGCGCCAGTTGCAGCGCGTGCTGGCGGCATTGAAAGCGGCGCAGCCGAAAGGGCGGTTGCCGGATGCGGAAGCGCTGAAGAAATGCCTGCACTTTGCCCGTGCACCCAGCCTTGTGTTTGCCGCCACCGATGCGCTGGACTGGCCGTCGCCGTTGTCTGAAGCGCTGGTGCGCTTGCGCCACATGCGCCATGACGTACGCCTGCTGTCGCTTCGCACGCGGGCTGAAGTCAATGCGAGCTTCAAGTCCGGCGCAGCTTACCGGGACCCGGAGGGCGGCGATGGCTTGCACCGTTTGCAAGGGGCTGACCGCGATGCATACCGGCACGCATTGAGCGCACACTTTGGCAACGTAGCGGGAGATTGCCGCCGCCATGACATTCCCTATGTGAGCGCCGTGATTGAAGACCCGCTGCAAGATGCATTGCGGGGCTGGCTGAATGTGGCGGTGCGGAGGTCTGCATGACGGCGGCTTCCCCCTTCTGGTGGCTGGCGCTGCCGGTATTGCTGCTGCCCATTTGGTGGCACCGGCAAAAGCGCCGCCGCACGCAGGCCGAACCGCTGGCCACGGCCCGCTTCCTGCCCGCCGCGCCGCCGCAGCAAATGCGCGTATGGCGCTGGGATGACGTGCCGTTGCTGGTGCTGCGCTGCCTGTTGCTGGTGGCGCTGATCGCATGGCTGGCAGCGGTGGCGCTGCCGTGGCGTGGCGACACGGTCCTGGTGGGGCGTGATGTGCCGGCTGCGTGGGCGGATCAGCAGGCGGCGCAGGCGGGGTTGTCCCATGCGCAGCGCATGCCGCTGGCGGAAGACGTGCTGCCGTGGCTGCAAAAGCATGAACATGAATGGCGCAAGGACGCAAAGCTGCTGGTGCTGGCGAAACAGGTGGCCATGCCTGCACAGTTGCCGAAGCTGGCGCACAGGGTGGAGATCCGGTTGGCGCCGCAGGCTGGTGGCGTTGCGGTGGAGCGCGCGGACCGTGACACTGCTGCTGGCGCCACGGTGCCAGTCGCCGTGGTTGCGCCAGCAGAACACAAGGCGGCATGGAGCGCGCTGTTTGCGGCGTTCGATGCGGCGGGCAATGGCAAGGTACGCCATGCGGTGACGGAGCTGGACGGCTCTGAAGCGCCGCCGCAAGCATCGCTGATCGTGTGGGACCGCGCCGCACCGCCGCCGGCTGGCTGGAATGCGCCGCTGTGGTGGCTGCCGCCAGCCGCATTGCCGCTGGCGCCCGGCGTCGATAAAGCGGCTGTGCATACGCTGCATGTGAACGCAATGCCTTTGCAAGTGGCGGACAGTCCGCGCGGCCGGCTGTGGGCATCCGATGCGTGGCCGCCGAGCGATGCCGATGGCGCACGTGCGCTGTATGAAACGTGGCATGCGCTGCACTTCGCGCCGGAAGCATGGCCGCTGGCAGCGCAAACCTTGCCGCCGCAACGGCCGTCGCCGCTGGCCATGCCAGGCACGCGTCCCGATGGCTGGCTGGCCTATGCGCTGCTGGCGCTGTTTATTGCCGAACGACTGGTGACTCATGTCCGCCGCCGCTGATTATTCTTACGCCATCCGCCGCCAGCTGTGGCGCGCGCTAGCCAGGCGCCGCGCGCCATTATGGATGGCTGCATTGCTGCCGGTATTGCTGGTGCTGTATGGCGGCCTGCGCGCCGCCGCGCCGCTGCCGGGCATCGCTTTGTTGGTGGCATGGATGGCGTGGCTGCTGTTCGATATCCGCGTGCTCAGCCTGCGCCTTCAGTCGCAATGGACGCATTGGCTCGACGCCGCCATTCCGGAGCTGGAAGACAGTACGGCGTTGCTGGCGCAAGCACCCGTGTCGGCCATTGCGCAATTGCAGCGCAAGCGGCTGGAAGCCCGTATTCACCAAGCCTTGCAGGCTGACGATTACCGCGCTATTGCCGCGGCACGCACGGGTTTCCGCTGGCTGCCGGCCGCTCTCAGCGTGCTGGTGTGCGGCGCATGCTGGGCATGGCTGCAGCAAGGGGGCGCCGTGAAGCCCGCTGCGCCATCACGTGCCGCCTTGCCGCCCGCGCAGCCGGGTGAGTTGCTGTTAAAGGTCACGCCGCCCGCCTATACCAGGGCCGCTGCATTTGAAACGCCGGCGCGCGATATCCAGGTGCCGCAATACAGCGACGTGCGCTGGTGTTTCCGCCGTGCGAATGAACCCGCGTCGGCCGTGGAACTGGGCGATGGCAAAGTGTTGCCGGTCGGCGAACACTGTGCGCAGTGGCAGGCGGATGAATCGCTGTTCTGGCGCGCACGCCACCAGCCGAAGAACCGCTACAACATCCGCGTCACGCCGGACCAGGCGCCGGAAGTGGCCATTGCCGCGCCAGCGGAAACCGTGCACGTGCTGGCGCAAGGAACGCAAGCTGTGCAAATCGCGGTTTCCGCGAAAGATGATTACGGCATCGTCCGCGCATCGCTGCATCTGACCCTGGCGCGGGGCAGCGGTGAAAATATCCGCTTTTCCGACAAGGAAATGCCGCTGCCGGCATCGGCGGACCCGCGCGTGCGGACGTGGAAAAAACAGTGGCCGCTGGCGGAACTGGGCATGGAGCCGGGCGATGAACTGTATTACTTCATCCGCGCCACGGACAATGCGCCCGATCACCCCCACACGTCGCAGTCGCCCACGTACACGCTGCGCTTGCCGGGACCGCAATCGGAAAGCCTGGATGCCACTGCGCTGCCATCGATGGTGAAGCCGGAAAACTTGCGCAGCCAGCGCCAGATCATTATCGACACGGAGCAGTTGGTAGCGGACATGCCGAAACTGAGCCCGCAAGCGCTGCGCAGCCGCAGTGAAACCATCGCCACCGACCAGGCCAAGCTGCGCCTGCGCTATGGCCAGTTTTTGGGGGAAGAGTCGTCGCTGTTTGGCGGCGATGAACATGATGAGCATGAAGGCCATGGCGGCGCGGGTGCGGCGCCGGGCGGTTTTGGCAAGATGGATAACGTGCTGGCGCAATTCGGCCATGCGCACGATGAATCGGAAGCCGCCACGATTTTTGATCCGGCCACCAAGGAAGTGCTGCGCCGCGCATTGAAAGCCATGTGGGCGGCGGAGAAAGAATTGCGCGCCATTGCACCCAAGCCCGCGCTGCCGCCGGAATACAAGGCGCTGGAAGCCATCAAGGAATTGCAGCAGGCGGAGCGCGTGTATTTGCACCGCACGGCATTCGTGCCGCCTGCCATCAAGGAAGAAAAGCGCATGACAGGTGATATGGTGGGTGCGCAAAGCAGCAGGCGCGCGCAGGGCGAAGCGTTGGGCGGCGCACCGAAAGAAGTGCGGGAACTGGTGCAGGCGCTGGGCAGCGACGGCCCGCTGCCTGCCCTGTGGAGCAAGACGGCGCGTGATGTGATTGCCGCGCGCATTGCATCGGATGACGACAGGCTGGCGGCGCAGCGCGCCGTGCAGGACGTGCAGGATGGCTGCGTCGAATGCCGGGGCGCGCTGCGTGCATGGCTGCGCGGCACGCTGGCGGACCTGCCTGCCGTGCTGCAGGCGCGGCCGCTGGCCGACAGCAGGTTCCGCCAGGCGTGGCGCGGCAAGGGGGCGCCATGAACATTTTGTGGGCATGGAATTGGCTAGGCGCTGCCGTGCTGCTGGCAGGCTTCGGCAGCGCGGCGCTGTATGGCCGCAAGCGGCGCTGGGCCGATGCAGGGCTGGTGCTGGCCGGGGCTGCCGCGCTGGCGGCGCTGCTGTCGGAACCCGCGCGGCCCATGCGCGACGCGGATGAACTGGCCATCGCATCGGACGTGCCAGGCGATGCGCTGGCGCGTTCGTTGCTGGCCGTGCCGGAGGCGGGATCGCTGGCATTGACGGGGCATGGTTTGACGGACGCGCAATGGCAAGATGTGCCGGCGCGTCCATTGCGCTGGACCGCACCAAACGGCGGCGTGCTGCTGCTGGACTTTGCCCGCACCGTGCCGCTGGGGCGCGCGTTCACGCTGACTGTGCGGCGATCGCAGCCCGTCGCGGCGTGGCGCTTGCAGTTGTTGGCGGAAAATGGGCAGGTGCTGGCCGACGCCGCGGCGCCGGTTGCGGCTTCAGCGCAGGCACAGGCATCCGCGCCGGCCATGGCGCAATTGTCGGTAAGCTGGCTGCCGCCGCTGGCGGAAAAGCTCGTGCTGCGCGCCCGCCTGCTGGACGGCAATGGCAAAGCATTGGCAGAAGGCCCCGTGCCGCTGCTGGTGACGGAACCCGTACCGCTGCAAGTGATCGGCCGCTTTGGCGCGCCATCGTTCGACACGCGCGTATTGAATGATTGGCTGACGGCCAGCGGCGCCATCGTCGACTGGCAAACTACGCTGGGCAAGGGCTTGTCGCGCACGGAATCGGCGCGCGCCGCATTGGATAAGCCGAATGCGCAATTCATCGATGCCGCATGGTTTGAAAGCGCGCCGCAGCCGGCCAGGGCCGCGCTGCTGGGCCAGGTGGCGCAAGGCTTGCCGCTGGTCGTGTTGGGCGGCAATGCCAGCCAGCCTGCCGTGTGGCAGCGGGAACTGGCATTGCCGCTGGCGCCGCAATCGGCCACGACGGAGAGGGAAGACACCCGCGTATTCGGCGCCGCTGCGCAGCAAATCGCGCTGGCGCCTGCCAGCTTCAATCCCGTGCCACAGGCGGCAGCATGGCGCGTGCTGGCGACCGACAGCCGGGGCAAACCATGGCTGTGGCAGCGCAGCTGGAAGCAGGGCGGCATCGTATGGGTGGGCGTGGCGGACTGGCACCGTCATGCGATAGCATCGCCTGTAGCATTGGGCGCATGGTGGCAAACGCTGATCGATGCCGCCGTCAATGGCGGCGCGCAAGGCGTGGTGTGGGAGCAGCCGGACGCCATGCCGGTGGCCGGTATGCGCACGCAAGTGTGCGCACAGGGCGTGGCGCAGGCAAAACCATTGAGCATACAAGGCATGCCGGATATCGCGTGGCAGGCAAGGAGCGGACGCGCGGAAGGGCTGTGCGCCGCGTTCATCCCGCAGCGCGCCGGGTGGCATATGCTGTCCAGCGGCGGCGCGCAGCATGCCATCTATGTCTATGGCGAGCGTGACTGGCCCCAGTGGCGCCACGGGTTGCGCCAGCAGGCGACCCGCGCCTATGCGGCGCGGACACTGTCTGACGCCTCCGTCCGCAGCCAGTCGGCGCCATTGCCCGCGTGGCCATTTGCGCTCGCCGTGGCCGCCGCCATGCTGGCGCTGTGGTACCGCGAACGCCGTTTGACATCCTAAAAAATCTGGCATATAGTTAGTACAACTAATTAATTTCCTTGCATGAATCCGTTTGATACCATCAGCGCGCCAATAGAGCAGACCATCGCAACGGGATTGGCGCGGATTGCCACCGTCATGCGCAGCCAGGCTTGGGCGCGGGCATTTGCCGAAGGGATAACGCCGACGCAGTCGGATATCCTGACCTTGCTCAGCACGCGGCAGGAAGCGCTGCGCCTGTCGGTCATTGCTGAAGAGCTGGCCATTACGGCAGCCACCGCCAGCGAGGCAGTCAGCACGCTGGTGGGCAAAGGGCTGGTGGATAAGGGACGTGCATCGGATGACCGGCGCGCCGTGTCGCTGTCGCTGTCTCTGAAGGGGAAAGAATTGGCGGCATCCGGCGGCGACAGCGGCGGCTTGCTGGCAATGAGTTTGCTGGCGTTGACGCCGGAAGAAAAAAGTACGCTGTTGAGCTTGATTGTTAAGCTCATCAGGAACATGCAGGAGCGGGGCGAGATTTCCACTGCGCGCATGTGTGTCACGTGCAGCTATTACCGGCCGCATGACGACCCGCAATTCCCTCACTATTGCAACCTGGTGGGGGCGCCATTTGCAGACCGGCACTTGCGGCTGGATTGTCCGGAGCATGCGGTGCACACGCAGAAAGTCGTGCCGATCCGGAAAGTGGGCTGACGCTGCACAGCGCCGGCCAGGGCGTACCCCGCCATTTTTTTTGACTTATATATTTAGGAGTCCTAAATGAAGTATCAGCGAAACCGTTTGGCTGCCGTGTTCACCGTGCTGGCGATGCTGGCTGCGCAGCAGGCCGGCGCCCATGCCGTCAGCGCGAAACAGGGCAATGTGAAGGACGCCAGCTTCGATATCGTCAATGCGGAAATCAGCGTCGATGCCGAGAAAAACCAGCTGGTGTTTGCCATGTCGGTGGCCGGTACGGCGGGCGCCGTGAAGCCGAAAAAAACGGGCAAGTTTGAAGGCAGCGATGTGTTTTCCTATGTGTGGCCGACCAAGATTGATCCGTCCGAAGTGGGCTTCGATAAAGGCGCGGGCATCCTCGCGCTGGCAGTCACCACGCATCCGGATTTCGACGATACGCCGCTGTTCGACACCAAAGGCAATGACTGGCACAGCCACTGGGTCGTGCTGGCGCCGGACGAAGCGTGCGGCAAGGGCGCGTTGAAGGTCAAGGACATCCCCGCAGGGACCAGGCCCAAATTGCCGAAGACGTGGCCCGGCGTGCCGCTGCTGATCGACAGCCCCGGCTACGCGCCCCGCTTTGCCGCCAGCACCGTGAAGGTGCGGGTGCCGTTTGACGATGTGACCAATTTCAAAGGCGTGGCGTTCGACGGTGTGACAGCCGGCTTGCGCGTCGGCGCCAGTCCGCACCAGCCCTTGCTGTGTGTGGTCAACGTATTCGATGTGGCGTCCGGCGACTTGAGTTTGCCGGGCAAAGCCGAATAAACCCGTAACCCCGCCCGCGTTTGCGGGTTCCCGTTGTATCACTTGACCTGAAGGAGTATCACCATGAAAAGCAAAGCCACCTTTTACCACGCTGGTTGCCCTGTCTGCGTGTCCGCCGAACAAGCCGTTGCATCGGCCATCGACACCAGCAAGTATGACCTGGAAATCGTCCACTTCGGCAATGCCCGCAACCGCATCGATGAAGCGGAAAAGCTGGGCGTGAAATCCGTGCCGGCGCTCGTGCTGGACGGCGGCGTGTACCACATTAACTTTGGCGCATCGATGGCCGACGTCCGCGGCTGATTCGCAGCGGCAGGTTCAACGCACCGCGCGTCCGGCCCGCAAGCCGCACGCGCGGTTTTACTTTTTCTGGAGACAATCATGATTGAGGCACCTGCGCTGGAAGTGGCGCAATGGTTTAACACCAAACAAGAGCTGGCCCTGGCGGATTTGCGCGGCAAGGTCATCGCGCTGCATGCGTTTCAAATGCTGTGTCCCGGCTGTGTACAGCATGGCATACCGCAAATGCAGCGCGTGCACGCGCAATTTGAACGGGACGATGTGGCAGTCATCGGCCTGCATACGGTCTTTGAACACCATGCTGTCATGGGACCGGACGCGCTGAAAGTTTTTATCCATGAAAACCGGCTGGCGTTTCCCATCGGCGTCGACCAGCCGGATGGCGACGGCAACGTTCCGCGCACGATGCGCAAGTACGGCATGCGGGGCACGCCCACGCTGATTTTGATCGACCGCCAGGGCGCACTGCGCTTCCAGCAAATCGGCCAGGTTGATGACTTGGCGGTAGGCGCGCTGATCGGCCAATTGCTGGCGGAAGGTCCGCGCTGACCATGCATTTTTACGGATGAGTTGGTTTTTTGAGCACATTGTTAAATTGTCGCTGGCTTGACTGACACGATTTCATTAGGACTCCATACTGTCCATGGCATTTTTTATAAGACCTCCATGCCAAGGTCCACTTATTCATTACTTTCCAAGACAGAGGGTCCAACATGATGAAGACAATGCATACGGCAATCTCCGGCATTTTTGCAGCAGCACTGGGCGCCGCCGCGCTCCCTGGCACGGCACTGGCCAGCCACATCTTGTCCGGTGTGAACATGCAAGGCTGTGAACTGGTGCTGATCAATTCCGAAACCGACCAGATGGCGAAAGTCGCGCTGCCAACCGTGTATGGCTGGCAACCGGCGGCTTGCCAGCACACGGCCATCAGCGCCGATGAAAAGACCGTGTACATGCTGACGGACGCCGTGCCGCCCTATACGGCATCGGTGGTGACCGTGCACTTGAAACACGTCGACTGGGATGCCGGCACGATCGATGCGAAAGTGCTGCAAACCATACCGCTGGCGCATCCCGGTTCGCCGTCGCAATTCAAGACCGTCACGCAAGTGTCGCCGCAACAGCCGGTCATGCCGTGGACGCGTCCCGCCTACACGCAGACGCACGGTCCGACATTCCTGCCCAATTCCAAATACTTCTACGTCACCCATTACACGGATAACCGCGTGCGCGGCTTCAAGGTGAAGGGCAGCGGCAAGCTGCATCCGATTCCCGTGTATTCGGACGGCGACTTGACGCGCCAGACGCATGGCGTGAACTTCAACAACTCCGGCACGGTGGGCCTGGGTGTCGGCTATGACTATGACATGGGTACGGTGCGCGTCTACAAACCTAATACGCGAACCGGCGAAGTCAAAGTCACGGGCGAAATCAAACTGGGCGCGGGCAATATGTATGGCGCCATGGCCCACTATGCCGTGTGGATGACGGACCGCTATGCCTACATCGGCACCATGCAGCAAGGCCCGACATCGGCCACCCAGCCGGGCCAGTTTGTGATTGAGCCCAGCGTGTGGCTGGTCGACGTGCAGGATATGAAGGCCACGCGCGTGATTGGCACGCAAAATCCCCAGCAAGTGGGCTTGCTGCGCTCCCCATCCGACGTGGCGCTGGCGCACGGCAAGTTGTATGTGGCGGAAGAAGATTCGTGGGGCCGCAAGCCCAATGCACCGGCCAGCGATTATGGCCGCGATGGCTACGTGTCGATCTGGGATGTCAGCAATCCCGCCGCGCCGAAATTCATCAAGCGCCTGGCGCCCGGCCAGGGCTTGCCGGCTGACTTCCGCAATGCGCACACGGCCAGCGCCACCAAGGATGGCGACGCCGTTTATGTGTCGAGCTTTATTTCGAACCATCTGGTCAAGATCGATACCGCCACCGATACCGTCACCAAGGTGTACAGCATGGATGACGGCTTGATGATGTTCCACGGCGAGTATGCCGCCGGCCGCAACCGCTAAGGAGGCCATTATGAAAAACGTTGTCGCAATTCAGCACGTCGCCTTTGAACATCTGGGATCGCTGGAAGCGGTGCTGGTGGAACAAGGCTATACGGTGCATTACCTGCCCGCGTGGGCCAGCGGCCTGGCCGCGCAAGTGAAGGCACTTGAGCCGAAACTGCTGGTGGTGCTGGGCGGGCCGATCGGAGTCTACGAAGAAGACCGCTATCCGTTCCTGCACGAAGAGAAAGCGCTGCTGGAAGAACGGCTGGCTGCCGGAAAAGCTACGCTGGGCATTTGCCTCGGTGCGCAATTGATGGCGGCTGCGCTGGGCGGCGAAGTGTATGCATCCGGCGTGAAGGAAATCGGCTGGAGCCCGCTGACCTTAACCAGCGCGGGCCAGGATTCGCCGCTGCGGTTTTTATCTGGCGAGCTGGCCGACGTGCTGCACTGGCACGGCGACACGTTCACGTTGCCACCCGGCGCCGTACACCTGGCCTCGACCCCCATGTGCGCGAACCAGGCGTTTTCATATGGCCCGCGCGCGCTGGGTCTGCAATTCCACCTGGAAGCCGAGGGGGAGCAAATTGAACACTGGCTGGTCGGCCATGCGTGCGAAATCGCCGGCGCCGGTGTGGACGTGGCGGCGCTGCGGCGCGGCGCCCAGCGGCATGGCGCCGCGCTGCAGCAGCAGGCGCGCCAATTCTTCAGTGCGTGGCTGGCGCAAGCGGTCCAGCGTGATTGAACTCAGAGGTGATACCCGTGAATACCCATCAAACCCAACAAGATGACAGCGTCGCCGTGATGCTGAAAAAACTGTCGGCCCTGTGGCAGCAGCGCGCGGCAGTCAATCAAGGTCCTGTGCACTATGCCGACCTGGAATTCGATCCCGCCAAGCACGATTTCAGCGCATCGCTGCTGCCGTTCCGGGACCATGAAGCGTGGCGCACCGCGCCGGAAGAATTGAAGTCCCGCTGCCTGTCTTACGCGTGGGGCATTTATAACTTGAAAACCGTTTATATCGAATGCGACGTCGTCACGCCGGCATGCGAAGACTTGATCAAGGTGGCGCCGGCCAACAGCCGCAACCGCGGCGTGATCCAGGACGTGATGTCGGAAGCGCTGCTCGATGAAGCGCTGCACACGCGCATGTCGCTGCTGGCGTCCAATTACATTTATGCGAAGCGGGGCCTGGCGCCGCTGGAATTCACGGCGTTCAACCTGGTGCAATGGCGCCGCGCCGTACTGGCCAGCTGCAACGCTGAATGGGAGCGGCGTTTGACGCGCTTCGCCATGGCCTGCGCCAGCGAAACCCTGATCACGGATTATTTGAAAACCATGGCCGAAGACAGCGGTATCCAGAGCGTTTGCCACCGCACGACGAAGACGCATGCGATGGATGAGTGGAGCCACTCAAGCGTATTCAGTTTCGTTGCCACGGATATCGTATGCGGCTTGAGCCGGCGCGAACGCAGCTATCTGCGCGCCGTGATTTCGAAAACCGTCGAGATGTTCGCCAACAATGAAATGGGCGCGTGGAGCCACGTGTTCTCCATGCTGGAATTCCCCCATGCCGCCGATATCCTCGCCGATGTGGGGCCTGAAAATGAAATTGGCGTGTACACGGGTTCGGTGCAGGCTCTGATCGCCCGCATCGGCCTCGATGCGCCGGAACTGGTATCGCAAGGCGACGTGCTGGAGGTGGTGTCATGAATGCCCGCGTGAGTGTGCGCTGCGACAGCACGGCGCTGGAAGCAGGCAATGTCAAAGTGTTTGCCCTGCGGCTTCCCGCATCGCACGGCCTGTGCCATGACATCGACCCGGGGCGCTACGTGGCGCTGGAATATGCGGACATGGCCGGTGGCGTGCAGCACCGCATGTATTCCGTCACGCGCAAGCCTGCGCCGGACGTCTTTGAAATCGCCGTGCGCCGCACGGGTACGCATGGCGTGGCGGACCGCCTGCATGCCAGCCTGGAAGAGGGCGCTGCCGTCACGCTGCTGTATGCGGGCGGCGACATCACGGTCGACGCCGTGGCGGCGCACCAGCAAGTGCTGATGTGGGCCGGCGGCATCGGCGTAACGTTGCCGATTGCGCTGCTGCGTGAATTGGCGGAGCAGGCGAAAGGCGGCAAATCCGTGCCGCATGTGACGCTGTACCTGTGCTGCCCGCGCGTACAGGACGTGCCGTTCCTGAATGAATTACTGGAACTGGATTTGACGAGCAGCTGGTTCGACATGCAGGTCTTTATCACGCGCCAGCCGATTGATTCGAATTCGCGCCACTTCCGCGCCGGCCGGCCTTCGGACGACATGCTGCGTGCGCTGGCGGCGCCGGGCGCCGTGCTGCTGTGCGGCGGTTACCAGTTTGCGCTGGAGACGCGCAGCCGCGTGCGCGAATTCTTCCTGCAGGCGGAATTGCTGATCGAGTCATTCAGTGCGCCAAAGGCGGAGCCGCCCGCACCGTCCGCCCTCGCGCCTGCCGCGCCGCGCGCCGTGATTGCTATCGCGGGGCTGGGAACCAGCTTGCCCGCCGATCCTGAGAAAAGCTTGCTGGACAACCTGGAACAGCATGGCGTGCCGATCCGCAGCCAGTGCCGTTCCGGCATTTGCGGCAGTTGCCGTGTGAAAGTACTGTCCGGCGACTGCCGCCGTGAAGCGGACTTCTGTTTGGACGACAACGATGTCAGCCAGGGATACGCGCTGGCGTGCTGCACGTATCCGACGCAAGGCGAGCTGACGGTGGCGCTGGGCGCGGGCAGCTAGCGGCCCTACTCCAGCACCAGCAGGGACACGCCCTGGCGCGGCAGCACGTAGTTCAAGCTGGCCGCGCCATTTTTCACTGCCAGCGGCGCCAGCGCCACCGGCGCCATGTGCGATGCGCCTTCCAGCAGCTGGTACTGTTTGGCGTCGGGCGACTGCGGCGAGCCCAGTTGCTGCCACGCCGTGTAGGCATTGGCATTGGCCTTGTCGACGCGCCATTGCGTGACCTTGCGCGCGCCATCCTTGCCCAGCCCTGTCAGGTCCAGCCGGACTGCCGCATCCGGGCCGGCCACGTCATCATCGTGGTAGTGCCAGCTCAGGATGGCGATTTGCCCGGTGGGCGTGCGTGTTGCAATGGCGCCGATGTCTGGATTGCCCTGCACGCCTTTGGCCAGCATGTCATCCAGCGGCTGCATGGCGCTGCTGGTGGCCGCCAGCTTTTCCTGCCCCAGTTTGGAAAACAGGCGGAACACGTTCAGCACGGGCAAGTCCACGCCATTGGTGGCCAGTTGCCGGTAGCCGGCAAACCACGGCTGGTTTTCAAACGTGAAGGCCCACGTCAGCGCACCGTCCAGGTTGACGCCGCGGCGCGACGCCAGTTCCCAGATGCGCGCAAAACTGGCGGCGGTATAGCTGGAATACATGGTGCCGTTGCGGTACCCGTTTTGCGGGCCCGGGCAGGCGGCGCAGCCTTCCGGGTCGCTTTCACCGATGACGATGGGTTTGTTTTTCAGCTGCGGAATGGCGGCGATTTTTGCAAAGCCGTTATCGACGTCGCGCAAGTGCTCGCGGATTCCCATGCGTACGTGGCCGTCGACAAAGCGGGGAATCCCCTTGGCATGGAAGGACAGGAAGTCCGTCGGCGTGCCGGTGCCGCCCGTTGCATGGTTGGCGCCGGAGACCACGTGCTTGAGGAAGGCATCCATGAATTCGCCGCCCGGCCCTGCCACATCCGGGCCGCCGACGAACGCTTCCGGCAGCGCGCGCCGGATGCCGGCAATCGCGTAGTCATGCAGTTTGTTGAATTCATCCTGCGTGCCGGCCCAATACGTGCGGAAGTTCGGTTCATTCCACACTTCGAAATACCATTTTTTGACTTCATCGTGCCCGTAGCGCTGGATATTGTGCAAGGTCCACTGGTAAGCCAGTTCGCCCCATTTCGCATAATCTTTTGGCGGTGCAGTCCAGCCGGTTGCAATCAAGTCATAGGCAAAGCCGGGACGCCAGCTGTGCTGATACGGCGTACCCGCAGGGGCGCTGGACATCGCTTCCGGCATGAAGCCGATTTGCAGGTAAGGGCGCACGCCCCGCTCGATGTAGCTGTCGATGATGCGGTCAGTGATGGTCCAGTCGTAGACGGGTTTGCCGTCTTTGGTTTCCGTATAAGCATTGGTGCTGCCCCATTTGAACGCCGGCGTGCCGTCGCCGGTGCTGAGCAGGTTGTGGGCGCGGAAGAAGACGTCGCCGCGCCGCAGTTCACCCAGGTGGCCCATCAGCTTGCGGCCATCTTTCATGGTGGCGTAATTGGGTTCATCGGCGCCAAAGAAGCGCCAGATGGGCTTGAGTTCACCGGCGGGGCGCGACGCCTCCACCGTGATGGTTACCGGAATCGTTTGTGCTGCTGCCGAAGCGCTGGCCAATAGCGCGGCGAGCGCGCATGCCAGTGGAATGCGTACCATGTCCCCTCCTTTGTTGTAATGGCGACATGGTACGCGCAGCCGATACCGGCCGTGATCAATTATAGGGAGGAAGTGATACGGGAATTGATATCACTGCGGCGGTACGGTCAGGCGCGGCGCTGCCAATCCAGCACGTAGGCAGGCACCGGCGCTGCATTGCCTTCGGCGGTTTCAGGCGCACCGCGCACACGCGTCAGCGGCAGGACACCGGACCAGGCCGGGTAATCCTCATCGCCCGCTTCTTCGACCGGTCCGCCCGCCCGCACTTTGCAGGCCGCTTCATCGAGCGTGATGCGCAGCACGGTAGTGGCGGCATGTTCCTTGTCGCTGCCGGGACGGATATCGGCCTGGCGGCCCGGCACCAGCGATTCCATGAACGTGGCCAGCGTTGCCGGCTTGTCGTCATCCGGGACTTTTTCAAAGCGGCCATAAATCATGGCGGAACGGTAATTCATGGAGTGGTTGAACGCGGAGCGCGCCAGTACGAGGCCATCCACCAGCGTAATCGTCACGCACACGTCCTGTTCCATCAAGCGCTTCAGCATGCGGCTGCCATTGGAGCCATGAATGTACAGGTGGTTGCCTTCGCGCCAGCACGCTGTCGGGATGCAGTGTGTGCCGTGGTCGTCGGTGAAGGCGATATGGCAGACATAGGCATCGTCGACGATGGCGTGTACGACGGCATTGTCATAGGCGGCATTCTCGGCAACGCGGCGGACGCGGGTGCGGTGGCTTGGTGGGGTGCTCATTATTAGATGTTACTCCAGGAAACTGTGTCCTTAGGACGGGGAATAAAGGAAACCGACTGCGAAGCGGTCGAGTCCCATTCGGTTAAAAAAGAACTAGTTAAGGGAACTAATTCAAGCCGTGTTGGTCAAAGTGGAATGAAACTGGTTTATCGATATCGCGTAAAGTCCCTGAGCGGCCTGCTCAATGAACAGGCGCGGAAGGTAAATGACGTTTGGAACTTTTGCAATGACCGGCAGAAGGACGCCCTGCGTTTTAGTCGACCGTGGCATACAGGTTTTGATTTGATTAAGCTCACCACCGGTTGTAGCCAAGAGTTGGGTTTGCATTCCGGAACGATTAACGACGTCTGCCAGCAATATGCGAAATCGCGCCAGCAGCGCCGCCGGCCCTACTTGCGTTACCGTGGGCGCAAAGCGTTGGGCTGGGTGCCGCTCAAGGGACGCGATCTGAAGCGGGAAGGCAATGCATTCCGCTTTGCCGGCCGTACGTTTCGCGTGTTTTACTCGCGTCCCTTGCCCGATGGGAAAATCTGCGACGGCACCAATTTTTCCCGCGACCGGCGCGGCAATTGGTCCCTCAATATCGTGTTGGAGTTGTCTGAACCAGCCAAGCGGGCGCCGTTGCGCGAGGTGGGGATAGATCTGGGCTTGAAAGACTTGGTTACGCTGTCGATAGCTGACAAAGTGTCCGCGCCGCAGTTTTACCGGCAGTCCGAGGCGCAACTGGCGGTTGCGCAGCGTGCGCATAAGAAACGGCGGGTGGCGACCATTCACGCCCAAATCGCCAAGCGCAGGAATGACTTTCTTCACAACCTGTCCACTGACCTCGTACGTCGATTCGACCTGATCGCGATCGGTAACGTCAACGCGGCGGGACTCGCCAAAACCAGCATGGCGAAGTCGGTACTGGATGCAGGCTGGTCGGCCCTTCGAAATCAACTCGCGTACAAGGCTATCAAGCATGGCGTGTGGTTTGCCGAAGTGGACGAAAGATTCACCACCCAGGTCTGCTCGAATTGCGGCGCCAAGCCTGAAACGAGGCCGAGAGGTATCGCAGACCTTGGAATAAGAGAGTGGCAGTGCTGTGATTGCGGTGCGGTACATGATCGTGATCTCAATGCTGCGATTAATATTCTCCGTCGCGGACGTGCGACGCTGGCTGCAGGAATCTCTGTCCTTTACGGCAGAGCGGACGTCAATGACTCCTCTCATGTTGGTTGAGTGGCAACTATAATGGCGATCTGGCCCTTGCATAAGGTCCACCAATATGGAATTTTTTGGAGCCACATGGATTACACCCTGCTGTTCGATACGTTTATCGAGACCCACGCCCACCTGGGCTGGCCGCGCCAGCGCTTGCTGCACGAATGCCTGCGCTCCGCCATCCGCGACGGCACGTTGGCGGCAGGTACGCGGCTGGCGTCTTCCCGCACCTTGGCAAGCGAATTGAATGTGGCGCGCAATTCCGTGCTGTATGCGTATGAACAGCTGGCGTCTGAAGGTTACGTGCTGGGCGACCGGCGCGGCACCGTAGTGGCAGCCATTGCCAGCCAGGTATCGGCTGAAGCGGCAGCCGTGCATGCCGGGACTAGTGCAGCCAGCGGCGGCGCGCTGAACCCTGCTCCGTCATTGCCGCTGTCGCGCCGCGCACGCAACCTGCGCCCGGTGCTGGGGCCTGCCGACACGATGGGCGCGTTTGTCCCCGGCGTACCGGCGCTCGATGCATTTCCGCTGCCGCTGTGGCGGCGCATGCTGGAGCGCGCATGGCGCGCGGTGACGGTGCGCCAGCTCAATTACAGCGACCCGTGCGGCGAGCCCGGATTGCGCGCTGCCGTGGCGGATTATCTGCGCGCATCGCGCGGCGTGCTGTGCGACGCATCGCAAGTGCTGATCACGGATGGCACGCAAAGTTCGCTGGACTTGTGCGCGCGGGCTTGCGCCGATGACGGCGACACCGTGTGGATCGAAGATCCCGGCTATGCCGGCGCGCTGGCCGCGTTCCGGGGCGCGGGACTGAACGTGCTGGGCATCCCGATGGATAGCGAAGGCATTGCGCCGCAGGCTGCACATTGGCGCGATGCACCGCCCAAGCTGATTTACACGACGCCATCGCACCAGTATCCGGTGGGGACGGTGATGTCGCTGCCGCGGCGGCTGGCGCTGATTGCCGATGCGCGGGCGGCGGGCGCGCTGATCATCGAAGACGACTACGACAGTGAATTCCGCCACGATGGCCCGCCTCTGCCGGCCATGCAGGGCTTGGCGCCCGATGCGCCGGTGCTGTACCTGGGCACGTTCAGCAAGACCATGTTCCCGGCGCTGCGCATCGGCTATGTCGTGGCGCCGCCGTGGCTGGCCGGACCGCTGGCGGACATGCGCGCGCAGTCATCGGCGCGGGGGCGGGTGGCGGAACAACTGGCGGTGGCGGAGTTTGTGCGCAGCGGGCAGTTTGCGCTGCACTTGCGGCGCATGCGGCGGCTGTACCGGCAGCGGCGCGATGCGCTGCAGGCGGCGCTGGAGCGTTACCTGGAGGGACAGGCGGTCGTGGAGGGCGCTTCCGCGGGCATGCATCTGGCGCTGCGGTTCATCGATCCTTTACTGGATGACCAGGTGGTGACGGCGCGCTTGCTGGACGAGGGCATCGTGGTGAATGCCTTGTCTGTGCATGCGATTGGGCCAACGCCCCTGTGCCAGGGGCTGATGCTGGGATATGCGCAAGTGCCGGCGGAACAGATGGAGGAACTGGCACGCAGGATTGTGCGGATTATCAATCAATCATTTTGCAATAGTGACGTAGCCGCCACGCCACAAAATTGTTTTTTTATGAAAATAATTTGACAAGTTGTATAGATGTTTAATACATTCCAACCGGAAATTTTATTTATGGCAACAATTGTTGCTTTTTTAATGACTTACCCAGTTGGAGAAATGAATGGTGGACAAATACAAGCTTGGTGCGACAGCTGCAAGCGGCGGGAGTGTTGACGTTTCGGGTGGCGGCGGTGTTCCTATCAAAGATTCCCGGCTCTCAGCGAGTGATCTGGCCCTGGCCCCGGAATCTGATAATGGCCCATCCCATACGGACAACATCACCAGCGATAAAAACCCCATCATTTTGTTCAAAGGACTGGGTGGCTCGCAGTACGCGGTGTACTCCGGCACCACGCTGGTTGGCGGAACGGACTTCTCCGAAGTGCCAATTCGTGACGACGGCATGCAGGCACTCCGCGTCACGCTCGCACCAGGGCAGCATTCGCTGACGATATGGAGCATTGATCCGGACTACACCGGAAGCTTCAGCATGACACCATCTGATCCTATTGTCGTCACCGTCGTACCTGGGCCGGCGCAAGTGGTCCCTAATCTGGTTGACGCATCGGACACTGGCCGCTCGAATACCGACAACATTACCAAGATCACGACTCCGGTCTTTGACGGTACGACGACAGCAGGTAATAAAGTTGAACTGTTCGATGGTGGTATCAGCCTGGGTTCGGTGGTGGCTGGTGCTGACGGAAAGTGGAGTATCGCCAGCCCAGCGCTGACACCCGGCGTGCATTACATCCGGTCGGTCGTTACCGATAGCCAGGGATATGATTCCGGCTTGTCGAGCGCACTTCAGGTGACGGTCGATACGTCCGTTGCCGCACCTGCTGGCCTGGCGCTGACGGCCGCATCCGACACGGGGATTTCTTCGACTGACCGCATTACCAACGCGGCTAAGCCAACCATTACCGGTGTGGCGGAACCTGGGGCCAGTGTTGCCGTCTATGACGGTGGCGTACTGGTAGGGCAAGTGCAGGCGGCGATTGCCAATGGCGCGTGGAGCTTTACTTACGCGACGTCGCCAGCCCAGGGGGTACGGCAAGTGACCGCCATTGCGACTGACATTGCAGGCAATGTGTCGGTGAGTTCTGCTGCGCTGAGTTACACGCTCGACCAGACACCGCCCGGTATGCTGCCAAACGTCGACCTGGCGGCTGCATCGGACACCGGCATTTCCAATACCGACAATGTCACCAATGCGGCAATGCTGACCTTTACTGGCACTGGCGCAGAGCCGGGGGCGAGCGTACGTGTCACCATGGCGGGGGTGCAGATCGGCATTGCCACTGCCGCTGCCGACGGTTCCTGGTCAGTCACTGGCCCGTTTTCAGGCCAGGGCAACAATATGACAGTGAGCGTGTGGCAAACCGACGTGGCGGGCAACAGCAACGCAGGAATAACATTGCAATTGTTGCGGGTAACGGTAGACCGCACAGCACCGGCGGCACCTACTGCGCTGGACCTGACGGCGTCATCCGATAGCGGCAGTTCGGCAACCGACAACGTGACCAATGTTACCAAGCCGACCATCACCGGCAAGGCTGAAGCTGGCAGCACCGTGACCTTGTATGACGGTGAAACGATTATTGGCACGGCCGTTGCCGATGCGAGCGGTGTATGGAGCGTCGTCACCAGTGTACTGGAAGCCGGCGTGCACAATTTGACCGCCAAGGCGGCCGATGCGGCGGGTAACGCCAGCGCGGCATCCGCCGTGCTGGCCGTGACGGTGGACGTGACACCAGATGCGGCGCCATCGGCCCCGGATTTGCAGGCAGCTTCGGACAGCGGCGTATCGAACACCGACAACATTACCAACGCTACCGGCCTGGTCTTCACCGGCAACGGCGCAGCTGCGGGCGCCACCGTGCGCCTGTATGCCGATACAGTCCTGGCCGGTTCGGCGGTGGCCGACGGTTCCGGCAAC
>NZ_WNLA01000110.1 GCF_009720865.1 Pseudoduganella ginsengisoli
TCAGCGAAGCGGTGACAGGATTGACCACGGCCGACCTGACGGTGGCCAACGGTTCCATAGCCTCGCTCAGTTCTTCCGATGGCGGCACCACGTGGACCGGTACGTACACGCCATCGAGCTCGGTCGACGATGCGACCAATGTCATCACACTCGACAACACGGGCGTACAGGATAGCGCCGGCAACGCCGGCAGCGGCAGCACCAGCTCGTCCAATTACACGGTAGCCACTGTGCGCCCCACAGCCACGGTTGCGCTGT
>NZ_WNLA01000111.1 GCF_009720865.1 Pseudoduganella ginsengisoli
AGCGCAGTGCCGATCAGCGTGCCGCCGTCATATACCGACACCGTGCTGTTGGCTTCCGCCGTGCCGCTGATGATTGGCTTGTTGACATTGGTGATGCGGTCGCCCGGCACACCCGAATCCGACACCAGCCCCGGCGCTGCCGGCACTGCCGGCGCCGTGCGGTCGATCGTCACTTTCAGGCCCTGCGACGGCGCACTGAAGTTGCCCGCCTTGTCTTCCTGCGTGACCGTGTACGCAATGTCGACGCCGGTAGCTG
>NZ_WNLA01000112.1 GCF_009720865.1 Pseudoduganella ginsengisoli
ACTATCACGTACAGGCTCTTCCCATTTCGCTCGCCACTACTTTGGGAATCTCGGTTGATTTCTTTTCCTGCAGCTACTTAGATGTTTCAGTTCGCCGCGTTCGCTTCACACACCTATGTATTCAGTGAGTGATGACCTAAAAGGCCGGGTTTCCCCATTCGGACATTTCCGGATCAAAGCTTGTTTGTCAGCTCCCCGGAACTTTTCGCAGACTTCCACGTCCTTCATCGCCTGTAATCGCCAAGGCATCCGCCA
>NZ_WNLA01000113.1 GCF_009720865.1 Pseudoduganella ginsengisoli
GAGGCAGCAGTGGGGAATTTTGGACAATGGGGGCAACCCTGATCCAGCAATGCCGCGTGAGTGAAGAAGGCCTTCGGGTTGTAAAGCTCTTTTGTCAGGGAAGAAACGATCCTCTCTAATACAGGGGGTTAATGACGGTACCTGAAGAATAAGCACCGGCTAACTACGTGCCAGCAGCCGCGGTAATACGTAGGGTGCAAGCGTTAATCGGAATTACTGGGCGTAAAGCGTGCGCAGGCGGTTTTGTAAGACTGT
>NZ_WNLA01000114.1 GCF_009720865.1 Pseudoduganella ginsengisoli
CTTTGCATTGGACTTTGAACCAATCTGTGTAGGATAGGTGGGAGGCTTTGAAGCGGGGACGCCAGTTCTCGTGGAGCCATCCTTGAAATACCACCCTGGTTTGTTTGAGGTTCTAACCTTGGCCCGTGATCCGGGTCGGGGACAGTGCATGGTAGGCAGTTTGACTGGGGCGGTCTCCTCCTAAAGTGTAACGGAGGAGTTCGAAGGTACGCTAGGTACGGTCGGACATCGTGCTAATAGTGCAATGGCATAAGC
>NZ_WNLA01000115.1 GCF_009720865.1 Pseudoduganella ginsengisoli
TCGACATTGCGTACACGGTCACGCAGGAAGACAAGGCGGGCAACTTCAGTGCGCCGTCGCAGGGCCTGAAAGTGACGATCGACCGCACGGCGCCGGCGGTGCCGGCAGCGCCGGGGCTGGTGTCGGATTCGGGTGTGCCGGGCGACCGCATCACCAATGTCAACAAGCCAACCATCAGCGGCACGGCGGAAGCCAACAGCACGGTGTCGGTATATGACGGCGGCACGCTGATCGGCACTGCGCTGACCAACGGCA
>NZ_WNLA01000116.1 GCF_009720865.1 Pseudoduganella ginsengisoli
CCAGACTCCTACGGGAGGCAGCAGTGGGGAATTTTGGACAATGGGGGCAACCCTGATCCAGCAATGCCGCGTGAGTGAAGAAGGCCTTCGGGTTGTAAAGCTCTTTTGTCAGGGAAGAAACGATCCTTTCTAATACAGGGGATTAATGACGGTACCTGAAGAATAAGCACCGGCTAACTACGTGCCAGCAGCCGCGGTAATACGTAGGGTGCAAGCGTTAATCGGAATTACTGGGCGTAAAGCGTGCGCAGGCGG
>NZ_WNLA01000117.1 GCF_009720865.1 Pseudoduganella ginsengisoli
TCAGGCCCTGCGACGGCGCACTGAAGTTGCCCGCCTTGTCTTCCTGCGTGACCGTGTACGCAATGTCGACGCCGGTAGCTGCCGCCGTGTGCGTCACGCTCCAGTTGCCGCTGGCGTCGGCCACGGCGTTGCCCACTTCCACCCCGCCGGCATACAGATGCACTTTGGCGCCGGCTTCCGCGCCACCGCCGGCAAACACCGGATTGAGAGCGTTGGTGATGTTGTCGGTATTCGATGAGCCGTTATCCGAAGTGG
>NZ_WNLA01000118.1 GCF_009720865.1 Pseudoduganella ginsengisoli
TTCCTGCGTGACCGTGTACGCAATGTCGACGCCGGTAGCTGCCGCCGTGTGCGTCACGCTCCAGTTGCCGCTGGCGTCGGCCACGGCATTGCCCACTTCCACCCCGCCGGCATACAGATGCACTTTGACGCCGGCTTCCGCGCCACCGCCGGCAAACACCGGATTGAGAGCGTTGGTGATGTTGTCGGTATTCGATGAGCCGTTATCCGAAGTGGCCTGCAAGTCCGGCGCCGCCAATTGCGGCTGGCCAGTGTC
>NZ_WNLA01000119.1 GCF_009720865.1 Pseudoduganella ginsengisoli
TCGACGCCACGCTGGTGCCGCTTTCCACATAGCCGGTCCAGAACGCCAGGCCGTCCGTATCGGCCGGACGGTTGAAATAGGTCACATACAGTTGCTGCAACTGTTGCGTGGTGGCGGCCATCGCCTGCGCCGTGGCGCCCACTGCGGCGCTGACAGCCTTGTCGATGCCTGCCTTCGCTTGCGCCAGCGATGCGTCGGTGGTTACGCCGTTGAGCCATGCGCTGGCCGAAGCTTTCGCTGGCGTACGCGTGTACG
>NZ_WNLA01000011.1 GCF_009720865.1 Pseudoduganella ginsengisoli
TCACCAGCAGGATGTCGGGATCAAGCGCCGGGCGCAGGCAGCGGTGCAGGCTGGTTTTGGTGAGCGGCCCGCGGCCGGTCACATAGTCCAGCGTGCGGCCGTTGCGGTCGCGCGCTACCAGGATGCACACTTGTTCATGTGAAATGCCGCGCCAGTGCGCCTTGCCGCCACGGCGGCGCGCCGGGCGCGTCAGGTGGCGCGATCCCTTCTGCGATTCCAGCAAGAACATTTCATCGGCCTCGGCAATGCCGTGCAGCAGCGGCGCGCGGTCGGTGCGGGGCAACGCCAGGAAACGGTGGCGCCAGCGGAAGCTGGCGCGGCAGCGGTAGCGCTGCAGGCCGCTCTCGCGGCCATGCCGGTACCAGCGCGTGGCATGGCAGCGCGGGCAGCACAGTTGCGGCTGGGCCGCCTGGTCAAGCAAACGCCCCACCGGCGGCTGCGGCGCCTCCAGCCCCAGGCAAGCCTGCACTTGCGCGCACTGGTGCGCCGTCAATGCCGATAGCTGCGTCAGCAATAATCCAAAGGCTTGCATTTCCATGATACGTCTCCAATCCCGGGATGTGATTCCTTGGACCGGACGCCGATGGGAAAGTTCCACGATTAACGCGGACAGAGCCTTTTGTTTTACAGTCGGCGCACAGACAACGTCAGGCGCCCATTGGCGGCCGACAGCGTGAAGCAATAATCGCCAGCTTGCTGCACGGATAACGTCATGTTTTCTCCCGCTATGCCGACCACATGCGGCGCGCTGTCGCCGACCGAGGCATCCATGCCGGTGCTGCCCAGATCCACTGTTTTCCAGTCTTCCGACGCCACCTTGAAGACATGGCTGCCAGCCGCCAGGGGCACCGTGACGGAATAGGCGCTGTTGCCGGCCGGCGCCAGCCTGGTGACGGCGCCCCAGTCATTCATGCTGCCCCGCAGATAAATCGGCACCGCATCAAGCGGCGGCAGGGGAGTCGCGGCCCGGATGGCGCGCACGGTCTTGCCTTTCTGCTCCAGCAACAGCGCCGTGGCGGCGCCATCGGCATTGCGCTCGAACGTCAATGCCAATGGCCGCGTATCTGCCATATAGCGGCCGGGGTGCGACGGATCCGGGAAGAGATGCAGCGGCGGCGCGCCGCCGGCCAGCGCCACGGACAATTGCGCCGCTTGCGCCTGCACGGTGAGGTGAACCGGTTTGCCTTTGGCGTCTGCGCCATGGTAATTGCCGCCATAGGCATCCTGCGTCACGTCGGCCTGCCATGCAGACGGTGGCGGCGCCTGGTCCGTGCGCCGGGCCGGCGTCTCGCTGCCCCGCTGGCGCAGCACGACGGACGTGATGCGTCCTCCCTCACGGATAAACGCGAATTCTGCGCCGGCGTCCGGCAGCGCATAACTATCCGTGGCATAGGGCGTCAGCGGGCTGAATGGCTGGCCTGTCAGGCGGCCATACAATCGTCCGTCCTGTTCCACGAACGTGAACGACATATTGCCGGCGGCGCGGTACACGCCCGCCAGTTGAGAGGGTGGCGTGGCCGTGACGCCGGCCTGCGCGGGCGGCAATGGATAGCGTTCCTCGTACAGCGCGTGCAATAACTGGTCCGGTCGCGCATCGGCATTCCCGGCCAGGACAATCAGCGCATCGCCGGTTTTTGGCGCGATAGTCCAGTTGCTGGCATAACCTCCCGTGCGGCCGTTATGGCTGTAGGTGCGGTGGCCTTCCGGGCCACGCATGAACACTGCGTAACCGATCTGGTCGCCGCCATACCGGCCCAGCGGCTGTAATACCCGTTCCGCTGCGGCGCCCAATGGACCATTGCGCCCCGCCAGCATGGCGCCGCTGAAGCGCAGCATGTCGGCCGTGGTGGAGTACAAGCCGCCTGCACTGTTGAAAACATATGAATTCCAATGCGCGGCGGGCCGCTGCTGCAGGTAGCCTGGCGCCAGCTTCCTTGAGCCGGCCGTCGCCAGCACAAACGTATTGTCCATGCCGAGCGGCTGCGTGATGCGTTCGCGCACCAGCGTGGCCCACGGTTTGTTATAGCGCTGCGCCAGCAATTCGCCCAGTACGGCAAAACCGGTATTGCTGTAGCGGGGTTCGCACGGCGCCGCCTGCGGCAGCCGCGTGCGCGCCAGCGCCGCCCATAACTTGGCGCGGGAATAAGCAGGGAAGGGGCGCGTCAGGTCGGGGCCCAGTTTCAGGTCGCCGGGGAATTCCGTCAGGCAGGCCGTATGCGTGAGCAGCTGCCGCAGCGTGATTGCCGCCACGGGTGAGGGTAACCGGGCCGGCAGCAGCGCTCCCAGCTTATCGTCCAGCGCCAAATCACCGTGTTCAACGGCTTGCGCCACCAGTAAGCCGGTAAACACCTTGCTGATCGAGCCAATTTCAAATGCGGCATCCGGTCCGGCGGGGCCGGCTGATCCATATGCCTCGGCGCCGTGGCGCAGCACTCCGACAGCGGCGCTGCCGGGCAGGTTCCCAAGCACATCGCGCGCCAGCTGATCGGGTGGCGTATCGAGGATGGGAGCTGCGCGTACCACGGAAGTGAGCAGCAAGGGAAGGACGGTCAGCAGAATGGGACGGCGCAAGTTGTTCTCCAGGGAAGCCTAGGAAGGATAGCTTAACTGAATTTTTATGCCGGTCAGTTCAGCAGGTGCATCGCTTGCATCGACGGGCCAATATCGACGTAGATGGCGACGGCAGTTTCCCCGTCAGCGCTGACCGGCGGACCCATGCGGCGGGTAACCACACCGGCGCGCTTGAGCATGCGTTCAATTGCGGTAGCAGTCACCGTGACATAGTGGGCAATGCCGTGTTCATGGCCGTAGCGGATGATTTCCTTGATGGACTGCATGGCCGCCTGCGAAAAACCAAACGCCTGTTCCCCACCGCTTTCGATTGCGAAGCGGCTCAATTCCCAGATGTGCGGATCTTGCGGCGCTGCCTGGCCATGCAGGTATTCAGGGAAGGTATCTTTCAGCATATATGGGCCGTCGGTCGGCAGCAGGCGCCAGCATCCCCGCACCACGCCCTGTTCACCCCGCATCAGCATGTAATACGGATCGATGGCATCGTAGCCGTCGATTTCCATGTCACCCAGGATAGGCACTTCCCAGCGCTTGCGGTCGCTGAAGACCTTGGCGCGCAACCGGTGCATGGCGAACAGGTCAGGCTTGGCGATGGCATTGCGGGCGGCGATTTCGACGGTCAATTGCATGGCTGGTCTCCTTTAGGTGTTGTGGTGTTGTTGGAGCCATTTTTATGCAATTCGCATAAGCGGGGTACTAGTAGTTTTGTTAGTGTCGTGTGTGCAAGTTACTAGTGTCGAGGCCCAACGCCGCCATCGAGGCCGCGATGTCGACGCGGATCGCCACCGCGGTCTCCACACCGACTTCCAGCGCCGGGCCGAAACGGCGCAACGCCACGCCGGCCCGTACCAGCATGCGTTCCACCGACGTGGTGGTCACGGTCACATATTCGCGGATGCCCTGCTGGTGGCCGAAGCGGATGATTTCACACACGGATTGCAGCGCCACGCCGGAAAAGCCAAAACCCGGCTGGCCGCCATTTTCCATCGCAAAGCGGCTCAATTCCCAGACGTCGGGCGCGCATGGCGCCGCTTCGCCATGCAGCAATTGCGGGAACGTATTTTTCAACATATACGGACCATCAGTCGGCAGCAGCCGCCAGCAGCCGCGCAGCAAGCCATCGGCTTCGCGCAACAGCATGTAATGCGGTTCGAGCGCGTCGTAGCCATCGATCTCCATCCCGCTCATGACGGGCACTTGCCAGCCCTTGCGGTCGCTGAACACCTTGGCGCGCAGGCGGTGCATGGCGTACAGGTCGGATTGAGGAAATGCTTTGCGGGGGGCGACTTGGACGGACAGTTGCATGGCGGCTCCGGGGTGTGGTGAACAATGGCGCCAAGTTTATGCATGCCGTATAAGCGGGCAACTAGCAGATCTGCTAGGTATCTGCGGCGCAACGGACTGCTAGTCTGAAAAAAGCCGCCATGCGAGTCATGGCTTTTTTTCACCTGTACGGATCGCCTATGAGCCGCATACCTTCATCATTTACATCGTTACCATTCCCCGACCAGCTGCGATGGCTGAGGCGCCACCAATGCGAAAACCAAACCGCATTCTGGTCGCGCTTTGGCGTGACGCAGCCACAAGGCAGCCGTTATGAGCAAGGCTGCGACATCCCCGAGCCGGTGGTATTGCTGTTGCGGCTGTACATCGGCATGCACATCAGCGACCGTGATTTGCTTGCGGTAGGGGCGCTTATCCGAAACGTCCACAGCTGTCAACTCCCAGCGCTGCGAGTAGTGGAGCGATGCGCGCATCTCTAGACTGCAATTGTCGATCTGTACCAACCAATCCGCAGTATCAACCACAGAATCTGGGAAAACGTTTATGAACGCACCGGCAAATACGATGCACCTGGCTCCTGCCGCCTCCGGCGCCGAGCCGCCTATCGATCCGCACATCTACCAGCCCCAGTCTGCGTATGTCCCATCGCGGGAATACCATGACTGCGCCACCGCACTGATGCCCGGCATGTGGCGTTTGCATGTCGGCAGTTTTTGGACGCAGTTGATTGGCCCGGGCAGCCGTCATCCGGTGCAAGGGTGGAAAATCCACATCTCGGCTACGCCATCTTCGGCCAAGCGCATCCTGAGCAAAGTCATGCCGGTCTGCCTGGCGCATCACGTCGAGTTCAAGTTTGCCAGCGATGAAAAGATTTTGCGCCAATTGCTGTCCAAGATATGCGGGCGCCAGTCGAGCGGTAAATTCATCACCATTTATCCGCACAGCGAAGCCATGTTCCGTCAGTTGCTCGAAGAACTCTACCCGCTGCTGAAGGATGAGACCGGGCCGTATGTGTTGTCAGACCGGCGCTACCTTGATTCGCAAGTGCTGCATTACCGCTATGGCGGCTTCACCGCACTGCCCGAAATGGATGTGAAAGGCACAGTCAAGCTGTGCATCCTGGATGAACACTACCAGTATATGGAAGACATCCGTGCGCCCCAGTTCCGCTTGCCATCGTTTGTCAACGATGCGCTGGCGCCGGCGGCGCCGGCCGCGCGCAACGGGGATACCCGCAAGACGGCAATATTCGGCGGCGAATACCGCATCAAGGGCGTGATCAAGCATTCCAACGCCGGCGGCGTCTACCTGGGGGAACAAATAGAGACCGGCGAGCCAGTCATCATCAAGGAAGCGCGTCCGTTCATCGGGATCGACAAGCATGGCGTGGATAACATTTGCCGGCTGCGCAAAGAGCATCGCATGTTGTCCAAAATCGCCGGCGAAGGCATTGCTCCCAAGGCGTACAAGCTGTTCCAGGAATGGCAGCATGTTTTTTATGCCCAGGAAATGGTGCCCGGCAAGACATTGCGCCAATGGACTGTCGCGAACAACCCGCTGATCCACAGTCACGCGGACGCGGAAAAGGTACGTGTGTGGCGCGGACAAGTCTTGCACATTGCCGCGCGGTTGATCGACATGGTGGCGATCCTGCACCGTCACAACATTGTATTCGGCGACCTGTCCGCCAATAACCTGATCATTGATGCTGATACGCTGGCACTGAATCTGATTGATTTCGAAGGAGCTTTTGAGCCTGGCGTTGACGCGCCGACCAATATGTTTACGCCGGGTTACGGGCGCATGTCGCGTATGGAGCGCGACCATATCAGCTTCGCGGATGACTACTACGCGTTGGGCAATATGCTGCTGGCGCTGGTGGCGCCCAATCCTACCGTCAACCAGATCAACGAAGACTTCGCGCGCGCCTACTTCGAAGATGTCCGTATCGCCAGCGGTTTGCCGCAAGCCTATGGCGATTGCATGCAGCATTTGCTGACCCGCGCCGATGCCGACCTGGCGCAATGCGCGGCGATGTTACGCGCTGTGGAATTGCCGGCTGTCGCAGGATGGTCGCTGGAACAGCTTGCAGCAGAGCCCGATATTGAGTTCTGCAGCGTGATGCTGAAGCAAATCTTCGATTACAACCAGAATGTCATGGATGTCAGCCAGAGCGCGCGCATGCTGCCGTCCGGCCCGAAAATGAACAACCCGCTGGCGCCTGACCGCGGCATGCTGGGTGTCGCTTATGCCTGGCACAAAGTACGTGGCGGCATTCCGCCTGAGTTCCGCGCATGGATCGAGCGCCACTGGCAGCCGTCGGCCGCCAGTCCGGGCATGTCCAATGGCCTGGCCGGCTCGGCCTGGATACTGTCGGAGCTGGGCATGGATAAACAGGCGCAAGCAGCAATGCAGGCGGCTGGCATGCACCGCCACTTGTTCGGCAACATGTCGCTGGGTTTTGGCGCCAGCGGATATGGGATGGCCAACCTCTACTTTTGGGAACGCACACGGGACCCGGCGTATCTGGTTCAGGCCCGCAAGATTGCCGACATCCTGTGTGATACGGCCATCACGCATGAGCATGGCGTGGCATGGGAGGATCCCTATGCAAGCCAGGGCGCGGCGGTCGGTCTCCAGCAAGGGGCCAGCGGCATTGCGCTGTTCCTGCTGTACGCCTGGTGCGCTACCCGCGAAGCCCGCTACCTGGAAACAGGGGAGCGTGGCCTGGCATTCGATCTGGCTTGTGGCCGCGAAGTGGGCGGTTCGCTGGGCTTCCCCCGCCGCTCCGGCGCCGGCTCGAGCATTTTGCTGCCTTACCTTGCGGAGGGGAGCGCCGGTGTCGGATGCGTGGTGCTGCGTTACTACGCCGTGACCGGCAACCATCGTTACCGGGATATCGCAGTGCGCATCAAGGCGGCGGTGGCGCAAAAGTACACGGTCGTGCCCGGCTTGCATGACGGTCTGGCTGGGCTGGGCGCCTTTTTACTCGATGCCGCTGAATTCCTGGACGACAAACACTGCCAGGCGCTGGCGCACCGCGTGGCGCAAGGGATCAAGTTATTCCGTATTGAACGGGATGGCGGGTGCATTTTCCCGGGCCTTGATGAAGGCAAGCTGATTACCGATTACGCGGAAGGCTCCGCCGGCATTGCCTTGTTCCTCCATCGTCTGCTGCACGGCGGCGGCAGTTTCGATTTCATGCTGGACAGCCTGCTTGCCGCCGGCGTGCGGGAGGGACAGTGATATGCACGATCAACCGGCATTGCAGGGCGGGCCCGCTGAAGGCGCCAGCCGCAGCGAAGATAAAGTGCGGCAGCTATACCGGCAGCAGGCGATCGATTTTCACCGTACTAAGCAATATGGCACGGTATTGTTGGCCAGTCCGCTGAGCCATCGTGTGCTGACTGGCGTCGGCGTGGCAATCGGTGCAGGCTTGCTGGCGTTTCTTGCATTGTTCAGCACTACGCGGAAAGCGCACTGCCAAGGGGTGCTGCGGCCTGATATCGGTGTGCTGGGAATCCAGTCAGGGAAAGGTGGTTTGATTGCCGAGCAGCGCGTGCGTGAGGGCCAGCAGGTGCGCCAGGGCGATGTCATGTTTGTCCTGACGTCCGAGCGGACTACCGGTGCGGTTGGTTCGACGGAATCGGTGGTCACCAAGCTGCTGCAAAGCCGCCACGAGAGCTATGCGCAGGAATTGGCGCAATCGGCACAGAGCCTGCAGCGGCGGCTGGCGTTGGCCAATCAGCGCAATGCCGACTTGCAAACGGAAGCTGCCCGCCTGGGCGACCAGGTCACGCTGCAGCAACAGCGTGTGACGCTGGCCGAACAAGCGTATAGCCGTTACCGCGACCTGCATGCCACCAGCTATATCTCTGCTGCGCAATTGCAGGATAAACAGGCCGAGTTGATCGATCAGCGCCAGCGCTTGGGAGATCTGCAGCGTTTGCACCTGGGGAAGCAGCGAGAAATAGCAGCCGCCCAGGCGGAATTGCTGGAACTGCGTGAGATGGAAGAGCGCGAGGCCAGGGGCTTGCAGCGCAATATGGCGTCGCTCGAGCAAGACCTGGCGGAAAACGAGGCGCGCCGTGAAATCATCGTGCGCGCGCCACAGGATGGCGTGGTGACGGCCATTGCCGCGAACCCGGGACAAACAGTGGGCGCTAACGCTGTGCTGGCATCACTGCTGCCGTCCGGCGCACGGCTGGAAGCTGAAATCTATGCGCCGTCCCGCTCGGTAGGATTCGTCAAGCCTGGCATGCCGGTCCTGTTGCGCTACCAGGCTTATCCGTACCAGAAATTTGGCCAGCATGCCGCGACGGTGCTGGATGTGACACACACGTCGGTGCCGCCGGAAGAACTGCCGTCGGGGATAGCCGCGGCAGGCAGGGGCGAACCCATGTACCGCATCCGTTTGAAGCTGGAACGCCAGGCTGTCACGGCCTATGGAAAAGAAGTGTCTCTGAAGTCGGGCATGTTGCTCGACGCCAGCATCATGCTGGAAAAGCGCCGCCTTTATGAATGGGTGCTGGAACCCTTGTTCAGTATCAGTGGCCGAGTATGAGCATCTGAAGTGGAGGCATGAACGTATGAATTTATTTCCCTTTCTGAATCTGTCATTCCTGCGGGAGCGGCAATTGCCTGTGCTGCTGCAGACCGAGTCCGCCGAGTGCGGCCTGGCCAGCCTGGGCATGATTGCCGGCTATTGGGGCTATGACGTGGACCTGGCCAGCTTGCGCCGGCGCTTTGCCATTTCCGTCAAGGGCGCTACGCTGCGCGGCGTGGTGGCGATTGCCGGCGGGATGGGGTTGCGCGCCCGCGCCTTGAAGCTGGAGATGCACAACCTGTCCGAATTGAAGCTGCCATGCATCTTGCATTGGAATATGAACCACTTCGTGGTGCTCAAGTCGGTGTCGCCGGCCCGTGCCGTCATCCATGACCCGGCCATCGGCGAGCGCTCGCTCCGCCTCGATGAATTCGCGAATTACTTTACCGGGGTGGCCCTGGAGCTGTCACCTGCCGATGGTTTTGAAAAGCGCGTGGAGAAGCAGCATTACTCGCTATTGTCATTGATGGGGCGCGTAACGGGCCTGAAAAGCGGCATGGCGCGGCTGGTGATACTTGGCCTTGCGCTGCAAGTCTGTGCGTTGATCGCGCCGTTTTACATGCAGTGGATCATCGACGAAGCATTGCTGGCGGCCGACTATGACATGACCACCGTGCTCGGTATTGGCTTTCTGTTGCTGGTCGTGGTGCAGACAGCGATTGGCGGCGTCCGGTCATGGATGACCACCGTGCTGTCGACGGACCTCAACTTCCAATGGCTGAGCAACGCGTTTACCCACCTCATGAAGTTGCCGCTGCCGTACTTCGAGAAGCGCAATACCGGTGACATTGTGTCGCGGTTTGGGTCGATCCAGACTATCCAGCGGCGCCTGACGACGCAATTTGTTGAAGGTGCGATTGATGGGGTACTGGTACTGGGCACACTGGGCATGATGCTGATGTACAGTGCCACGCTGGCCGGTGTCGCCGCCATTGCCGTATCGCTGTACCTGGCCTTGCGCTGGTCGATTTACCATGCGCTGAAAAATGCAACGGCGGAGCAGATCGTGCACTCCGCCAAACAACAGCAGCATTTCATGGAATCGGTGCGGGGCGTGCAAAGCGTGCGCCTGTTCGGCCGTGCCGACGAGCGCCGTGCCGGCTGGATGAACAAGCTGGCTGACCAGTTCAATGCCGAGCTGCGGGTTTCCCGCCTGTCGGTATCCTACGAGACGGCCAATACCCTGTTGTTCAGCGCCGAGCGGGTATTGGTGATCTGGCTGGCGGCTGTCCTTGTGCTCGACAATAAGCTGTCGGTCGGCATGCTGTTTGCCTTCATCAGCTACAAGGACCAGTTCAGCCAGCGGATGTCCAACATGATCGATAAATTATTCGAGTTCCGCATGCTGCATCTGCATGGTGAACGCGTGGCCGATATCGTCATGAGCGATGCGGAAGAAGATGCCGCCCTGGCGGAGGTTGACCCAGATACGATCGAGCCGGTGGTGGAAGTGCGTAACCTGTCATTCCGTTATGCCGACAGCGAGCCCTATATCCTGCAAGGTATGAACTTGCGCATCGAGGCTGGGCAATGCATTGCCATTACCGGTGCATCCGGCAGCGGCAAGACGACACTGATGAAACTGCTGCTGGGCCTACTGGAGCCGACCGAGGGCGAGATCCTGGTGGGGGGATTTGAGTTACGCAAACTGGGCATGTCCAATTATCGGACCCTGGTGGGAACGGTGATGCAGGACGATGGCCTGTTTGCCGGATCGGTCGCGGAGAATATCTGCTTCTTTTCCCCGACGCCGGACATGATGCGGATTCAAACCTGTGCCCGCCTTGCCGCCATCGAAAAAGACATCATGGCAATGCCGATGGCATATAACACCTTGGTGGGTGATATCGGCAGCGGCTTGTCCGGCGGCCAGAAACAGCGGATCTTGCTGGCGCGCGCGTTGTACAAGAATCCCAAGGTGCTGGTATTGGACGAAGCGACCAGCCACCTGGATGTGGCCAACGAGCGCGCTGTCAATGCGGCGATCAGGCAGGCGGCCCTGACCCGCATTATTGTGGCGCACAGGCCGGAAACAATCGCGATGGCGGAGCGCATCATTGTCATGGCCAAAGGCCAGGTCGCCAGCGATACGCTGTCGTCCGCATCGATGGAACGCCGTGCTTGATTGCGTGGTACAGCATTTTCCTCATTCACATTTATACAGGCATAAAAACATGAACAAAATGAATACCACCAATACACAGATGCAGGTGCTGGAATTGCACGAACTTGAGGCGGTCGAGGCGGGGATGGCCGCGGCCCTTTGGGGGGACATTGGACAGGGACAGGACGAACCTGGATGGAGCACGTTGAGTTTGCAATGCCAGGCGCAGCCATACCGTCACGACACGGCCATGTTCTTTGGCATCACGGCGCCTTTATAAAGCGCCTGCAGGACGCCGCTCCAGGCGCGGATCGGCAGCGCCTGCGAAGTCTTTCAACACCACCTTGCGGGAGTTCAGCTCCCGCAAATCATTTCTGCCGTATCAGTCACTTCACCGGCTTCACCGCATTGCCCTCCTGCTGGTTCACCTTCCATTTGCCGTTTGCTGTTGCGTGCCGTCTTGCCCGCTTAAATGGTGCTTGCGATTGCGTGACCGTGCCTGTCCAGGAACTGCGCTTTTATATGCGCGTTGCGCGGTGCTTGGGCGGGCTGCGTCAACTCTTAGTTCTACCAGTACCGCGGCGGTTTATGCAGGCATAGACTGCTTCTGTCGACACACAAAGTAGCGACATTCAACCACCAAAGGAGACGCATATGAAGAACGACATCAAAGTAGAAGACACCCAATCCAAAGTACTGGACCTGCAGGAGCTGGACAATGTGGACGGCGGCGCAGGCGATGCGGGCGAATTGGACTCGTGGAGCACCATGAGCCGGGACTGCCGCCAGCCTGCGCCCAATGAATGGAGCACCATGAGCTCCGGTTGCTAAGACAGGCTTTGCAGCTTGCTGAACCATTTTTTCTTTTGAAGGATTACACCATGAAAAACGACATCAAAGTAGAAGACACCCAATCCAAAGTGCTGGACCTGCAAGAGCTGGACAATGTGGACGGCGGGGCAGGCGATGCGGGCGAATTGGACGCATGGAGCACCATGAGCCGCGACTGCCGCGCGCCTGCGCCAAATGAATGGAGCACCATGAGCTCTGGTTGCTAAGACAGGCTCTGCAGCTTACTGAACGATTATTTCTTTTGAAGGATTACACCATGAAAAACGACATCAAAGTAGAAGACACCCAATCCAAAGTGCTGGACCTGCAAGAGCTGGACAATGTGGACGGCGGCGCAGGCGATGCGGGCGAGTTGGACTCGTGGAGCACCATGAGCCGCGACTGCCGCCAGCCTGCGCCAAATGAATGGAGCACCATGAGCTCCGGCTGCTGATAGTAGTCAGTGCGCTGGCTGCACGGAGTGCGGCCAGCGGCTGCAAAGGCTGCACCAGCTCCGGAATCGCACGGCGGTTCCGGAACATGATCAGGCTGGAACCACCACCCCCTGTTTGATTGCCTTCACCACCGCCTGCTGGCGCGTCTGCACGTCGAACTTGCGCATGATATTCGCCATGTGGAAGTTGATGGTGGCCTCGGAGCGCCCAAGTATGCGTGACACTTCCCACGACGATTTTCCCGCTGCAACCCACTTCAGGCATTCCAATTCTTTCCCGGTCAGCTGGACCGCTTGCTGTTTGTGCTCGGTCTGGGCAAATTTGCGCGATGACTCCACTGCGTAATCGCGCAGCAGCGACAGTGATGACAGCGCTTCCAAAGCATCGCCGTTAGCGGCATGATGGCGTCCCGACGCCACAAAACTCATGAGGCCGAATTCACCCTGGCTGCCATGGATCGGCAACGTGATGCCGGAGCGCAGGCCATAGCTGCAAGCCTGCTCATAAAATTCATTCTGGTCGTTGCCATGGAAGGTGGTAGGTTCCCAAATAATGGGCATGGTGCGCGACAGGCAATGGCCCACGGTTGGATCGACTGCATGCAGGCGCTGTGCATCGTAAGTGGCGCGCCACTGCTCCGGGTAGTTACTGACCAGGAAGGATGATTCGAGCGGCGTTGCGCGGTTGGGAACGATGCCGAACAGCGTGTGTTCGAAGCCAAGCTCCTGGCCGATGTCCAGCAGGGTGGTGCGCCATTCGGTGGCGGATTGCGCATTAAACAGTTCCAGCAAATTTTGTAAGCGGACCATTGTCAGTAGCAGGTATGTTGTGAATTTTTATGCAACACGCATAAAGTAGCAAAATAGTATGATTTGACGCAATGCAACTTTTGCACTTGTGCCGATTTGTTGAAAAAGTGTGAAATTTTTAATATGCCGCTCACAATTCTGGTTGTCGAAGATGAAGCTGCCATCGCGGATGGCATTACCTATGCGCTGCGGACGGAGGGGTATGTGCCCCGGCATGTGGCCTTGGGTGAAACGGCGCTGGACATCATGCGTGGCGCAGCGCCGCCGGATCTGGTGGTGCTCGATATCGGCTTGCCGGATATCTCCGGGCTGGACGTGTGCCGCCGTCTGCGCCAGTTTTCCGATGCGCCAGTGATTTTCCTGACGGCCCGCAGTGATGAAATCGATCGCATCGTCGGACTGGAAATCGGTGCCGACGACTATGTGACGAAACCCTTTTCTCCGCGCGAGCTGGTGGCGCGCGTCCGGGTGATCTTGCGCCGCTTAAATCCACCGCCACGCTTGCATGCAGCCGCCATCCCCGCCGGTTTCGAGTTGCGCGCGCAGGAAGCGCGCATCCTGTTCCGCGCCCAGTTGCTGGACCTGACCCGCTACGAATACCTGCTGTTGAAAACACTGATTGAACATCCGGGCCATGTGCTGTCGCGCGCGCAATTGATGGACCGCGTGTGGGCCGATGCGCCCGAAACCCTGGACCGCACGGTCGATGGCCATATCCGCTCGCTGCGGGCCAAATTGCGCGCCATCGATCCGGAGGCGGACCCGATCCAGACGCACCGGGGCATGGGCTACAGCGTCACCCCATGAAAATCGGCCTGCGCATCCTGCTGGGGTACTTCCTGATTGTCGGGCTGTCCGCCTGGTTCCTGCTGAATGTGGCTGTGGATGAAGTCAAGCCGGGCGTGCGGGCGTCGCAGGAAGATACGCTGGTCGATACCGCGCACCTGCTGGCGGAAATGGCGGCGCCCGACGTCAAGGGCGGCGCACTGACGGAAATCGCGCCCCGCATGCGCGAATATGCGCGGCGCAGCGTGACGGCGCGCATCAATGGCATCGCCAAGCAGCATCTTGACTACCGTGTCTACATTACCGATGCGCGGGGCATCGTGCTGTTCGATACCACCGGCGCGGATGTCGGCAAGGATTACTCGCGCTGGAATGATGTGTACCTGACCTTGCGCGGCAAGTATGGCGTGCGCAGCACCCGGTCTGACCCGAACAATGAAAACAGCACCGTCATGCACGTGGCGGCCCCCATCCTCGATCCTGCTGACCGCAGCCGCATTATCGGCGTGCTGACAGTGGCCAAGCCGAATGCCAGCGTGCAAGCGTTTATCGAGCGTGGCCAGCGCATCATCATGCGCTGGGGCATCGCCCTGCTCGTGCTGTCGCTGCTGGTGGGCATTGCATTCGCATGGTGGCTGGCGCGTGCACTGCGGCGCCTGATGGATTATGTGGCGGACGTGGAGGCGGGACGCAAGGCGGCGCTGCCGCGCCTGGGCAACAATGAAATCGCCACCCTGGGACAGGCGCTGGAAGCCATGCGCTCCAGGCTGGAGGGCAAGGAGTATGCGGAGCGGCTGATGCACACGCTGGCCCATGAATTGAAGTCGCCCATTGCCGCGATCCAGGTGTCCGCCGAGTTGTTGCAGGAGCCGATGCCGGATGGGGAGCGGCAGCGTTTCCTGGCCAATATCCTGGAGCAGAATACGCGCCAAAAGCAGTTGATCGACAAGTTGCTGGCCCTGGTGCGGGTGGAGCAGCAACAGCGGCTGGAGCAGGCGGCGCCGGTGGAGTTGCGGGCACTGTGCGCGGCGGTTGCCGGTGATTTCGCAGGCGCGCTGGCGGCGCGTGGCGTCAGGCTGGCAATGGGGGATGCGGGTGGCGATGGCGACGGCAAGGCCGGTTCCGGTCCTGGCCTTGACGCCGGCGCGGACGCAGTCCCGCTCGTGGTCGAAGGCGATGCGTTGCTGTTGCGCCAGGCGCTCGGCAACCTGCTGGATAATGCGATTGGTTTTGCGCCGGTAGGCAGTGTCATCCGCATCCTGCCGGAGCGGCGTGACGGGCAGGCGGTCATTGCGGTCTGTGACAGCGGGCCGGGCATTCCGGCCTATGCGCAAGAGCGCCTGTTCGAGCGATTCTATTCGCTGCCGCGCCCGGACGGGGCCAAGAGCACCGGGCTGGGCTTGCCTTTTGTGCGCGAAGTGGCGGCGCTGCATGGTGGCGAAGTCAAAGTCGCCAATGCACGTCGCGGCGGCTGCTGTGCGGAACTGGTGTTGCCATTGCCACTGGCGTTGTGACAAATACCGGCGCCACGCACACCACACATGCAGCACATTCAGCGCATACAGCCCACATCATCCCCGCACGCTGACTTTCTACACTGGCCGCATTGCAACCCGAGGAATGCGCCATGCAACTGTTTAAAAAAATTGGAATGATCATCGTGCTGATGCTGTTGCTCGGCGTCCCGCTGATGATGATTGAGAATACCGTGGCCAGCCGCATGTCTTACCGCCAGGAGGCAGTGGCCAGTATTGCCAGTGACTCCGTGGGCGAACAGACGGTGACGGGCCCCGTGCTGGTGGTGCCGTACACGGAAGAAGTGGATGTGCGTGAAACCACGGCGGAGGGCAAGGTCAAAATCACCACCAATACAGTGCAGCGCCATCACCTGGTGTTCCCGGATGATTTGCTGGTGACGGGCAGCATCGGTACGGAGCGCCGCCACCGGGGTATCCACGAAGTGCTGGTGTATAACGGCCAGCATCAGTTTTCCGGCAGTTTTGCGTTACCGGTGGAGGCGGACTTGCCGCGCGCCAAAGATGCGCGCGTGGCGGCCGGGCAGCCCTATCTGGCGTTGCCGATCGAGGATGTACGGGGATTGCGCGACATCCCGCAATTGCAATGGGCTGGCGCCACGGTGGAGTTTGCCCAGGATGCCCGCCTTGGCGCCTACAAGCGGGGCTTGCACGCAAAGCTGGGGCCGGCAGTGCTGGAAGGCGGCACGGCGTCGTTTGCGTTTGCGCTGAACCTGGCGGGCATGGAGCGCCTGTCGTTTATCCCGGTTGGCAAGAACAATGTCGTGACGTTGAAATCGGACTGGCCGCATCCTCAGTTCAATGGCCGCTTCCTGCCTGAAAAGCGGGAGATTTCCGATGCCGGCTTTGCCGCCACGTGGCGCGTGCCGTCGCTGGCGGCCAATGTGCGCCAGGAATTGCTGAACATGGCGGCCAACAATTGGGAAGGGCGCGCGGAGACTGCGGCTGCCACGGCGCAGGCCAATGGCGCCCCCGCCGCCAGTGCGCCGGACCGCTTTTCCGTCGCGCTGGCCGAGCCTGTGAATACGTACAGCCTGGCGGGGCGCGCCACCAAATATGGCTTGCTGTTCGTGGCGCTGACGTTTGCCGCCTTCTTCGTATTTGAAATTTTGAAAAGCTTGCCAATCCACCCCGTGCAGTACGCCCTGGTGGGCTTGTCGCTGGCGCTGTTCTTCCTGTTGCTGCTGGCGCTGTCTGAACACTTCCCGTTTGTCTTGGCGTATTGCGCGGCCAGCATCGGATGCATCGGATTGATCGGCTATTACCTGGCGCATGTGCTGTACAACCGCCGCCGCGGCTTTGCGTTCGGTGGCGCGCTGACCCTGTTGTATGGCGCGCTGTATGGCCTGCTTTGCTCGGAAGATAACGCTCTGGTAATGGGCGCCATCCTGTTGTTTGCCGTGCTGGCCGCCATCATGGTTGCGACCCGCAAGGTGGACTGGTACCAGCTGGGGAGCGGTACACAGGATGTGCAACCCGAAGCGCGGCAGCCATGATGCATGCCGGCGACCTGCTGATGCCGGCGCTGGCGGCCAGATGGCTTTCGGGGCCATACCCATTTGCCCCGGCAGGTGGCGGTGGCGCAGGCCGGCTTATTTGGCGGCAGGGGTGTCGGCTTGCGCCACTTTTGCTTCCTGCGGCAGGCGCTGGATCACCTTGCCCTCGTCATCGCGGAATTCCAGCGATGCCTTGCCATCCGGGCTGACCATCATCATGATGCGTGCACGGCCTTTGGCGTCGGCCAGGATCACGGCCGACGACTGGCCCCGGGTGCGGCCGACAAACATGCGGCTGGTTTGCTGGCCTCCCGCATCTTTCCATTTTTGCAGCAGGGCGTCTTTTTCCGGGCCGGGCGCGGCTTTTTCATAGGCTGCATACAGCGGCTCATAGTCGCGCGCCAGGCCCCGGTCATACACTTTCAGCCCGGTTTCCATCACGCCGCCGTTCTCATAGTGGCCCAGCGACAGTTGCTGGTCGCCGCCAAAACGGTCCATCGAGAAATGCATGCCCGATTGCGGCTTGCCTTTGTCATCGAGCTTGCCGTCGAAAATCAGGCCGCCGTTCTCATCGCCCGCCGTGTTATAGAAAATCAGGCCGGGCCGTTCACCCCGTCCGCTTGCCGCCATTTTGCCGTCGATGACAGGCAAGGGGAGGCGGTTCCGGTTGGCGATGACGATGTCTTTTTTGCCATCGGGCGTCACGATATTGATGCGCTCGACATCGATTTCCGTGAACTTGGCCGGCTGGTTGGCGGTGGTGGCGCCGGTCAGTGCAATCAGCGCCAAAGAGGCGCCGGCAGTGGCCAGCAAGCCTTTCAGCAAGCGGTTTTGACGGGTGAGCTGTGCGACCAGTTGCAGGTTCTCGTTGTGCATGGTGTCGGACCGATATGTGGTTGTGGAGCCGTCATCATGAAGTAATTATTGCAACGTTTCCCCTGTTAACTCTGCTAGTACCAACCGGCCAGGAAATTAATTGACATACCTCGTACAAAGCTGTTGCGTCAAGGGTCAAATCACAGTACACTAGCTGGCTTCGGTATGGAATCGTCTTTTTTGTTCATACCATTTTTAGTAGTTCAATAGACTCCACCCAATCGTAGGTGGAATTGGAGAAAATATGAGCCTTGGCCTCCTCGGTCGCAAGGTTGGTATGATGCGTATCTTCACCGATGACGGGGATTCGATTCCTGTCACCGTGCTGGACGTGTCGAACAACCGTGTTGCGCAAATCAAAACCCCTGAAGTTGACGGTTACTCCGCTGTTCAGGTTGTCTTCGGTCAGCGTCGCGCTTCCCGCGTGACTAAAGCAGCTGCCGGTCACTATGCTAAAGCTGGTGTTGAAGCTGGTACTCTGTTGAAAGAGTTCCGCGTTGACGCTGCTAAAGCCGCAGAATTGAAAGCTGGCGAAGTTATCGCTGCTTCGCTGTTCGAAGTTGGTCAAAAGATCGACGTTCAGGGCACGAGCATCGGTAAAGGCTACGCCGGTACCATCAAGCGCCACAACTTCGCTTCTGGCCGCCAAACCCACGGTAACTCGCGTTCGCACAACGTACCAGGCTCGATCGGTATGGCGCAGGACCCAGGCCGCGTGTTCCCAGGCAAGCGCATGACCGGTCACATGGGTGACGTTACTGTTACCACCCAGAACCTGGAAATCGCTCGTATCGACGCCGACCGTCAGCTGCTGCTGGTGAAAGGTGCCGTACCAGGCGCGAAAAACGGCCAAGTTGTCGTGTCGCCTGCTGTTAAAGTTAAAGCAAAGAAAGGGGCTTAATCGATGGAACTCAAGCTCCTGAATGCTCAAGGTCAAGCAGCCTCCAACGTTGCCGCCGCTGACACCGTCTTCGGCCGTGACTACAACGAAGCCCTGATCCACCAGATCGTGGTCGCCTACCAAGCCAATGCTCGCAGCGGCAACCGTAAGCAGAAAGACCGTGAAGAAGTTCACCACACGACCAAGAAGCCATGGCGCCAAAAAGGCACCGGCCGCGCACGTGCTGGTATGTCCTCGTCGCCACTGTGGCGCGGCGGTGGTCGCATCTTCCCGAACTCGCCTGACGAGAACTTCACCCATAAAGTGAACAAGAAGATGTACCGCGCAGGTCTGTGCTCGATCCTGTCCCAACTGGCCCGCGAAGAGCGCCTGGTTGTGATCGAAGATCTGGCGATCGAAGCGCCAAAGACCAAGCTGCTGTCGCAAAAGCTGAACGGCATGGGCCTGGACTCGGTGCTGATCATTGCCGAGAACATCGAAGAAAACCTGCTGCTGGCTTCCCGTAACCTGCCGAACGTGCTGGTTGTTGAGCCACGTCAAGCGGATCCAATGTCGCTGGTCTTCTACAAAAAGACCCTGGTCACCAAAGCGGCACTGGCCAAGATTGAGGAGATGCTGGCATGAGCGCAGTCATCAAACACAGCGAAGAGCGCCTGATGAAGGTGCTGGTAGCTCCGGTAATTTCCGAGAAAGCTACCATGGTCGCCGAGAAAAACGAGCAAATCGTTTTCAAGGTTCTGCCAGACGCAACCAAGCCAGAAATCAAAGCTGCCGTTGAACTGCTGTTCAAGGTAGAAGTGGCCTCGGTACAAACCGTGAACCGCGAAGGTAAAGTGAAGCGTTCCGGCCGTTTCGTCGGTCGCCGCAACCACACCAAGCGCGCTTTCGTGTGCCTGAAACCAGGCCAGGAAATCAATTTCACCGAGGAGGCTAAATAATGGCACTCGTTAAGATGAAGCCAACCTCCCCAGGCCGTCGCGGCATGGTGAAAGTGGTAAACAGCGACCTGTTCAAAGGCCGTCCGTTCGCCGCTCTGGTTGAAAAGAAATCGAAAACTGCTGGCCGTAACAACAACGGTCACATCACCACCCGCCACATCGGCGGTGGCCACAAGCATCACTACCGCGTGGTTGACTTCAAGCGCACCAAAGACGGTATTCCTGCGAAAGTGGAACGTATCGAATACGATCCAAACCGTACCGCGCACATCGCTCTGCTGTGCTACGCGGACGGCGAGCGCGCATACATCATCGCCCCGAAAGGCGTTGCTGTTGGCGACACGCTGCTGAACGGTTCGGAAGCGCCGATCAAACCAGGTAACTGCCTGCCTATCCGTAACATCCCAGTCGGCACCAACATCCACTGCGTGGAAATGTTGCCAGGCAAGGGTGCACAGATGGCTCGTACCGCTGGCGCCGTTGTGGTCCTGATGGCTCGCGAAGGTACTTACGCTCAGGTGCGTCTGCGCTCCGGCGAAGTGCGCCGCGTGCACATCGAGTGCCGCGCAACCGTGGGTGAAGTCGGCAATGCCGAACACAGCCTGCGTAAGATTGGTAAGGCCGGTGCAATGCGCTGGCGCGGTGTTCGCCCGACCGTTCGCGGTGTGGTGATGAACCCGATCGACCACCCGCACGGTGGTGGTGAAGGTCGTACCGCAGCTGGTCGTCACCCAGTATCGCCATGGGGCCAGCACACCAAGGGCAAGAAGACTCGCTCGAACAAGCGTACGTCTTCGATGATCGTTTCGCGCCGCGGCAAGAAATAAGGATAAACCATGACTCGTTCATTGAAAAAAGGGCCGTTCTGCGACGCCCATCTGGTGAAAAAAGTCGAAGCCGCTCAAGCGACCAAAGACAAAAAGCCAATTAAAACCTGGTCCCGTCGCTCGACGATCATGCCTGACTTCATCGGTCTGACCATTGCCGTGCACAACGGCAAGGTGCACGTGCCTGTGTACGTTTCCGAGAACATGGTTGGTCACAAGCTCGGCGAATTCGCGCTGACCCGTACCTTCAAGGGCCACGCTGCTGACAAAAAGGCTAAGAAATAATGGAAACCAAAGCAATCCTCAAAGGCGTGCGCCTGTCGGATCAAAAAGGCCGCCTGGTGGCTGACATGATCCGCGGCAAAAAGGTTGACGCTGCGCTGAACATCCTGCAGTTCAGCCCGAAAAAAGGCGCTGCGATCATCAAGAAAGTGCTGGAGTCGGCAATCGCCAACGCTGAGCACAATGATGGCGCGGATATCGACGAGCTGTTCGTGAAAACGATCTACGTCGAAAAGGGCCCAATCCTGAAGCGTTTCACCGCCCGTGCAAAAGGCCGCGGTGACCGCATCTCGAAACAATCCTGTCACGTGTACGTGACCGTCGGTAACTAAGGAGCCAAGATGGGTCAGAAAATTCATCCAACCGGTTTCCGTCTGGCAGTCACCCGTAACTGGGCCTCGCGCTGGTACGCTGGCAACGGCAATTTCGCTGCCATGCTGAACGAAGACCTGAAAGCACGTGCTTTCCTGAAGAAAAAACTGAAGAACGCCTCCGTTGGCCGCATCGTGATCGAGCGCCCAGCCAAGAACGCGCGCTTCACCGTGTACTCGTCCCGTCCGGGCGTTGTGATCGGTAAAAAAGGCGAAGACATCGAAGTGCTGAAGTCGTCGCTGTCGAAGATCATGGGCGTGCCTGTGCACGTGAACATCGAAGAAATCCGCAAGCCGGAAATCGATGCGCAACTGATCGCCGACTCGATCTCGCAACAGCTGGAAAAGCGTATTATGTTCCGCCGCGCCATGAAGCGCGCAATGCAGAACGCGATGCGCCTGGGCGCCCAAGGCATCAAGATCATGTCGTCGGGCCGTCTGAACGGCATCGAAATCGCACGTACCGAATGGTACCGTGAAGGCCGTGTGCCTCTGCACACCCTGCGCGCCGATATCGATTACGGCACCAGCGAAGCTGAAACCACCTACGGCATCATCGGTGTCAAGGTGTGGGTATACAAAGGTGACCGCAACGCCGCTGGCGAAGCACCGGTGATCGATACCCCGGCTGACGAGAAAAAACCACGCGGCCCACGCCGTGACGACGGCAAACCAGGCCGTGGTCCACGTCCAGGCCCAGGCGCCAAGCCAGGCGCGCCAGCTGCCCGCCGCGCTGCCAAGCCGGCCGCTGCTGAGAAAGCAGGAGAATAAACCATGCTGCAACCTAGCCGCAGGAAGTACCGTAAAGAGCAGAAAGGCCGTAACACCGGCATTTCGCACACCACCGGCACCAATGTGTCGTTTGGTGAGTTCGGCCTGAAAGCCGTGGCACGTGGCCGTATCACGGCCCGCCAGATCGAATCGGCACGTCGTGCCATGACCCGTCACATCAAACGTGGCGGCCGTATCTGGATCCGCGTGTTCCCGGACAAACCGATCTCGAACAAGCCAGCCGAAGTCCGTATGGGTAACGGTAAAGGTAATCCAGAGTACTACGTCGCTGAAATCCGTCCAGGCAAAGTCCTGTACGAAATGGACGGCGTCGCAGAAGAACTGGCACGCGAAGCGTTCCGCCTGGCTGCTGCCAAACTGCCTCTGGCAACCACCTTCGTGGTACGCCAGGTTGGCCAATAATAGGAGTGAAATATGAAAGCATCTGAACTCCGCGGCAAAGACCAGGCAGCTCTGCAAAAAGAGCTGGCCGATCTGCTGAAGGCCCAGTTTGGCCTGCGTATGCAAGTCGCTACGCAACAACTGAGCAACACTTCGCAGCTCAAGAAGGTACGCCGCGATATCGCGCGTGTAAAAACGGTCATGAATCAGAAGGAAGCCAAATGAACCAGCCAGTGAAACAGTCGCTGAAGCGCACGCTGATCGGTAAAGTGGTGTCCGACAAGATGGACAAGACCGTTACCGTTCTGATCGAACGTCACGTGAAGCACCCTCTGTACGGCAAGATCATTGTGCGTTCGGCTAAATACCACGCACACGACGAATCCAACCAAGTCAAAGCCGGTGATACGGTCGAGATCCAGGAAGGCCGTCCGATCTCCAAAACGAAGGCGTGGACGGTGACTCGTGTAGTGCAAGCTGCACAAATCGTTTAATTGAGATTGCCTCCCGGGCGCAAGCCTTGGGAGGCAGTTTCAATTAGTTCTTGCAGGCCCGCAGGTTTTATGTAATACTTGCGGGCTTCGTTCATGTATCGCCGCAAAGTGTCTCTCCGCAGACATGGATCGCGGTCAGTACTTGTATGAAGATCAAGCACCCAAACAGAGGCGGGCGGTAACGCATTGCCGATGGCGGGACCAAGACTGACCGAGAGGTCCATATTGTGTGGATTCTTCGGCTTAAGTTGGGAAAGAGAATACTATGATTCAAACTGAAAGCCGGCTCGAAGTAGCCGACAACACCGGTGCGAAAGAAGTTTTGTGCATCAAGGTGTTGGGCGGTTCCAAGCGCCGTTATGCTGGCATTGGCGACGTGATCAAAGTCACTGTGAAAGTGGCTCAACCACGTGGTCGTGTCAAAAAAGGTGAAATTTACAACGCCGTGGTTGTGCGTACCGCCAAAGGTGTGCGCCGCCAAGATGGTTCCCTGGTGAAGTTCGACGGCAACGCCGCTGTCCTGCTGAACAACAAGCTGGAGCCGATCGGTACCCGTATCTTCGGACCAGTAACGCGCGAACTGCGTACTGAGAAGTTCATGAAGATCGTGTCCCTGGCACCGGAAGTTCTGTAAGGAGTCAGCAATGGATAAGATTCGTAAAAACGACGAAGTCATCGTTTTGACCGGCAAAGACAAGGGCAAGCGCGGCACCGTGCTGCGTCGCGTAGACGCAGAGCACGTCGTGGTTGAAGGCGTCAACGTGGCCAAGAAGGCCGTTAAGCCGAACCCGATGACTGGTGTAACTGGCGGCATCGTTGACAAGACCATGCCTATTCACGTGTCCAACGTTGCTCTGTTCAACGCTGCGACCGGTAAGGCAGATCGCGTAGGCTTCAAAGATGTGGACGGCAAAAAAGTCCGCGTTTTCAAGTCGAACGGCGAAGTAGTGAAAGGGTAATAAGAAATGGCCCGTCTGCATGCAGTTTATAAAGACAAAATCGTTGCCGAACTGACCGAAAAATTCGGTTACAAGTCGGTAATGGAAGTGCCTCGCCTGACCAAAATCACCCTGAACATGGGTGTGGGCGAAGCCATCGCTGACAAGAAAGTCCTGGAACACGCTGTTGGCGATCTGACCAAGATCGCCGGCCAGAAGCCAGTGACCACCAAAGCGCGTAAAGCTATCGCAGGTTTCAAAATCCGCGAAGGTTACCCAATTGGTACCATGGTGACCCTGCGTGGCGCCCGTATGTACGAATTCCTGGACCGTTTCATCACCGTGGCCCTGCCACGCGTGCGTGACTTCCGTGGTGTTTCCGGCAAATCGTTTGATGGCCGCGGCAACTACAACATCGGTGTGAAAGAGCAGATCATCTTCCCTGAGATCGAGTACGACAAGATCGATGCGCTGCGTGGTATGAACATTTCGATCACCACCACCGCGAAGACCGACGAAGAAGCCAAAGCGCTGCTCGCCGCCTTTAAATTCCCGTTCAGGAACTAAGTAGATCATGGCAAAACTCGCACTGATTAACCGTGAACAGAAACGCGTTGACCTGGCAAACAAATTCGCTGCCAAGCGCGCCAATCTGAAGGCCATCATTGATGACCAGTCGAAGTCGGAAGAAGAGCGTTACGAAGCGCGCCTGAAACTGCAGGCCCTGCCACGTAACTCGAACCCAACCCGTCAGCGTAACCGTTGCGTCGTCACCGGCCGTCCACGTGGTACCTTCCGTAAATTCGGCCTGGGCCGTATCAAGCTCCGTGAATTCGCCATGCGTGGCGAGATCCCGGGTATGACCAAAGCCAGCTGGTAATAGGAGAATAAGCAATGAGTATGAGCGATCCTATCGCCGATATGCTGACCCGCATTCGCAACGCCCAAGGCGTGCAAAAAACGACCGTGGCCATGCCATCGTCGAAAGTCAAAGTAGCGATTGCCAACGTCCTGAAGGACGAGGGTTACATTGAAGATTTCGCTGTCGCCGTTGACGGTGGCAAGTCGGAACTGAAGATCGGTTTGAAATATTATGTAGGCCGTCCTGTCATCGAGCGTCTGGAGCGCGTATCGCGTCCAGGTCTGCGCGTGTACAAAGGCAAGGACGAAATCCCAACCGTGATGAACGGTCTGGGCGTTGCCATTGTGTCGACCCCGCAAGGCGTCATGACCGACCGCAAAGCACGCGCCAATGGCGTGGGCGGCGAAGTCATCTGCTACGTCGCGTAAGGAGCAATAATGTCTCGTGTAGCTAAAATGCCTATCGCTGTGCCAGCTGGCGCTGAAGTCGCCATCTCCGCGCAAGCGATCACCGTAAAAGGCCCGCTGGGCGTACTGACCCAGTCCCTGAACGGCCTGGTAAAAGTAGAAAACAACGCTGGCACCCTGACCTTCGACGTAGTGAACGATTCCCGTGAATCGAACGCCATGTCCGGCACGCTGCGCGCGCTGGTCAACAACATGGTTACCGGCGTGACCAAGGGCTTCGAGAAGAAGCTGTCCCTGGTTGGCGTGGGCTACAAAGCCCAGGCTCAAGGCGACAAGCTGAATCTGTCCCTGGGCTTCTCCCACCCAGTTGTACACGACATGCCAGCAGGCGTGAAGTGCGCAACCCCAACCCCGACCGAAATCGTGATCTCCGGTATCGATCGTCAAAAGGTTGGCCAGGTGGCTGCCGAAGTTCGTGCTTACCGCTCCCCTGAGCCATACAAAGGCAAGGGTGTCCGTTATGTGGACGAAGTGGTTAAGCTTAAAGAAACCAAGAAGAAGTAATTAGGGGCTGACGATGGATAAAAAAGAATCTCGTCTGCGCCGCGGACGTCAAACCCGTATCAAGATCGCGCAACTGGGCGTGAACCGCCTGTCGGTACACCGCACTAACCTGCACATTTACGCGAACCTGATCTCCCCGGAAGCCAAGGTACTGGTTTCGGCATCGACCGTGGAAGCGGAAGTACGTGCTGAACTGGCCGGCAAATCGGGCAAGGGCGGCAACGCCGCTGCCGCCGCTCTGGTTGGCAAGCGCGTAGCAGAAAAAGCACTGAAAGCAGGAATCACCGAAGTAGCGTTCGACCGCTCCGGTTTCCGTTACCACGGCCGCATCAAGGCGCTGGCAGAAGCCGCGCGTGAAGCTGGTCTGAAGTTCTAAGGGTACGATCATGGCAAAAATGCAAGCAAAGATGGCAAGCGACAAGCCGGATGATGGCATGCGCGAAAAAATGATCGCGATCAACCGCGTGACCAAAGTGGTCAAGGGTGGTCGCATCATGGGCTTCGCAGCACTGACCGTGGTCGGCGACGGCGATGGCCGCATCGGCATGGGTAAGGGCAAGTCGAAAGAAGTTCCAGTCGGCGTGCAAAAAGCGATGGAAGAAGCCCGTCGCAACCTGATCAAAGTGCCTTTGAAGAACGGCACGCTGCAGCACACCGTCACCGGCCGCCACGGCGCGTCGAAAGTGATGATGAGCCCAGCCAAGCCAGGTACCGGCGTCATCGCAGGTGGCGCAATGCGCGCTATCTTCGAAGTGATGGGTGTAACGGACGTGGTGGCAAAATCCACCGGTTCGAACAACCCATACAACCTGGTGCGCGCCACCCTGGACGGCCTGTCGAAAATGAGCACTCCAGCTGACATCGCTGCCAAGCGCGGCAAGTCGGTTGAAGAGATCCTGGGTTAAGGGGAACTTCATGAGCACTATCAAAGTCAAACTGGTGAAGGGCCTGATCGGCACCCGCCAAGACCACCGCGCCACCGTGCGTGGCCTGGGCCTGCGTCGTGTGAACTCGGTTAGCGAACTGCAGGATACGCCTGCTGTGCGCGGCATGATCACCAAGGTCGCTTACCTCGTTAAAGTCGTATCGTAAGCCTCGGCTGCGATCTGGAGAACACAATGGAATTGAATACCATTCAACCAGCAGACGGCGCGAAGCACGCTAAGCGTCGCGTTGGCCGCGGTATCGGCTCCGGCCTGGGTAAAACCGCTGGCCGTGGTCACAAAGGTCAGAAATCGCGTTCGGGCGGCTTCCACAAAGTCGGTTTCGAAGGCGGTCAGATGCCTCTGCAACGTCGTCTGCCTAAGCGCGGTTTCAAGTCGCTGAACGCCACCTTCAAAGCTGAAGTGCGTCTGTCCGACCTGAACACCCTGGCAGTTGGCGAAGTCGACATCCTGGTACTGAAGCAAGCCGGCGTTCTGAACGTCCTGGCGCGCGACGTGCGTGTGATCGCCTCCGGCGAAATCACCAAGGCTGTCACGGTCAAGGGCCTGAAAGTCACCGCTGGCGCGAAAGCTGCCATCGAAGCGGCTGGCGGTTCGGTAGCCTAATTGGCTGCTGGCTAGATCGGAGCGACAATGGCGACTAACCCACAACTTGCCAAAAGTGCAGCTGCAGGCTTCCCATGGGGCCGTCTGTGGTTCCTGCTTGGCGCATTGGTGGTGTATCGTATCGGCGCTCACGTTCCTGTGCCGGGTGTAGACCCGGCACAACTGGCCTCGCTGTTCAAGTCGCAAGAAGGCGGCATCCTGGGCATGTTCAACATGTTCAGCGGTGGCGCCCTTTCGCGCTTCACAGTGTTTGCGCTGGGTATTACGCCGTACATCTCGGCCTCGATCATCATGCAATTGCTGTCGATCGTGTCGCCACAGATGGAAGCGTTGAAAAAGGAAGGTGAAGCCGGCCGGCGCAAGATTACCCAGTACACGCGTTATGCAACCGTGGGTCTGGCTCTGTTCCAGGCGCTGGGCATTGCAGTGGCGCTGGAATCGCAAGCCGGACTGGTGCTGGATCCAGGCCTCGGTTTCCGCTTCGTGACGGTCGTGACGCTGTTGACCGGCACTATGTTCCTGATGTGGTTGGGTGAGCAAATTACCGAGCGTGGCTTGGGTAATGGCATCTCGATCATCATCTTTGCTGGTATTGCGGCAGGTCTGCCGGGCGCACTGGGCGGCTTGCTGACCCAGGTGGCGAACGACACGATCGGCGCATTCTCGGCCCTGATCATCATGTTGCTGGTGGCTGGTGTCACCTACGTCGTGGTGTTCGTGGAACGTGGTCAGCGCAAGATTCTGGTCAACTACGCTAAACGTCAGGTCGGCAACAAGATCTACGGTGGCCAAACCAGCCACTTGCCGTTGAAACTGAATATGGCTGGCGTCATTCCGCCTATCTTCGCATCGTCGATTATCCTGTTCCCGGCTACCATCGTGGACTGGTTCTCGAAGGGCGCAGATGCTGCCAATCCTGTCGTGCGGTTCCTCAAGGACCTGTCGGCATCGATGGCACCAGGCGAGCCTATTCATGCATTGCTGTATGCCGTCGCAATCGTGTTCTTCTGCTTCTTCTACACCGCTCTGGTGTTTAACAGCAAAGAAACTGCGGACAACTTGAAGAAGAGCGGGGCCTTTGTGCCAGGGATTCGTCCCGGTGAGCAGACTGCCCGTTACATCGACAAGATCCTCATGCGATTGACGCTGGCGGGCGCTGTCTACATCACCCTCGTGTGCTTGTTGCCGGAATTCATGAATGCCCAGTGGAAAGTGCCGTTTTACTTCGGTGGCACCTCTCTGCTGATTGTCGTAGTGGTTACCATGGACTTTATGGCCCAGGTCCAAAACTACGTAATGTCGCAGCAATATGAATCGCTGCTGCGCAAGGCTAACTTCAAGGGCGGAATTCCGACGCGATAAGCGCGGCAGAGAGAACGAATGGCAAAAGACGACGTCATCCAAATGCAAGGCGAGATTCTGGAGAATCTGCCCAATGCAACATTTCGAGTAAAGCTGGAAAACGGCCACGTGGTATTGGGACACATTTCGGGTAAAATGCGCATGAACTATATCCGCATCCTTCCCGGCGACAAGGTAACGGTTGAGTTGACACCGTATGACTTGAGCCGCGCCCGCATTGTGTTCCGGACCAAGTAAATCAAACAAACGTACTAGAAAAGAGTGCAAAAATGAAAGTTAACGCTTCAGTTAAGCGCATTTGCCGCAACTGCAAAGTCATCAAGCGCAAAGGTGTGGTCCGCGTAATCTGCGTAGAACCGCGCCATAAGCAGCGTCAAGGTTAATAACCGTTATTTATCGAGGAATAACGAATGGCACGTATTGCAGGGGTTAACATCCCAAATCACCAACACACCGTTATCGGCCTGACCGCCATCTACGGTATCGGCCGTCCACGCTCGCAGTACATCTGCCAGCAGACCGGCATCGCCACCAACAAGAAGGTCAAAGACCTGGACGACAGCGAGCTGGAAAAGCTGCGTGATGAAGTGGCCAAGTTCGTAGTAGAAGGCGACCTGCGCCGCGAACTGTCGATGAACATCAAGCGTCTGATGGACCTGGGCTGCTACCGCGGTCTGCGTCACCGTAAGGGCCTGCCGGTCCGCGGTCAGCGCACCCGCACCAATGCACGTACCCGTAAGGGCCCGCGCAAAGCCGCTCAATCGCTGAAGAAATAATCTAGGAAACTACTATGGCTAAGCAACAAAGCTCCGCAGCAGCAGCTCGCGTGCGCAAGAAAGTCAAAAAGAACGTCGCTGAAGGTATCGCTCACGTTCACGCTTCCTTCAACAACACCATCATCACCATCACCGACCGCCAGGGCAATGCTCTGTCGTGGGCGACCTCCGGTGGTGCTGGCTTCAAGGGTTCGCGTAAATCGACCCCGTTCGCAGCGCAGGTTGCTGCTGAAGCCGCTGGTAAAGTTGCACAGGAATGCGGCGTGAAGAACCTGGAAGTTCGCATCAAGGGCCCAGGCCCTGGCCGCGAATCCGCTGTTCGCGCACTGAACTCGCTGGGCATCAAGATCACCGAGATCCAGGACGTGACGCCAGTGCCGCACAACGGCTGCCGTCCTCCAAAGCGTCGTCGTATCTAATGGCGCTTCGCCGGCGAGGTTGCCCTTGCCGGTAATGCATCAAGATTACTGCTGGACTAGTTGGTCGGAAACGACTATACTGTCCGGCTGTTTTCGTCTGTCGGAATCAGATCCGCAGGCATCAGCCACCGTTCAGTTGCAAGAAGACTGGACTAGCGCCTAACCACATTCCGATGTGGCTGGGGCGTCATTTAACATTCAAAGGAAATTACTGTGGCACGTTATATCGGACCAAAAGCAAAGCTGTCCCGCCGTGAAGGCACCGACCTGTTCCTGAAGAGCGCACGCCGCTCGCTGGATTCCAAGTGCAAACTGGACGTTAAGCCAGGCCAGCACGGTGTGAAATCGGGCGCCCGTACCTCCGACTACGGCAACCAGCTGCGCGAAAAGCAAAAAGTTAAGCGTATCTACGGCGTTCTGGAGCGTCAGTTCCGCCGCTACTTCGCTGAAGCGGACCGCCGCAAAGGCAACACCGGCGAAACCCTGCTGCAACTGCTGGAAACCCGCCTGGACAACGTCGCATACCGCATGGGCTTCGGCTCGACCCGCGCTGAAGCGCGTCAGCTGGTATCGCACAAAGCCTTCACCATCAACGGCAACGTTGTGAACATTCCTTCGTACGTTGTGAAGACCGGCGACGTGATCGCTGTGCGCGAAAAAGCCAAGAAGCAGACCCGTATCGTTGAAGCCCTGTCGCTGGCTGAACAAGTGGGCATGCCATCGTGGGTGTCGGTTGATGCGAAGAAAATGGAAGGCACCTTCCGTTCGCTGCCAGAGCGTAACGAAATCGCTCAAGACGTCAACGAATCGCTGATCGTCGAATTGTACTCGCGTTAATTCGTAGCTTAGCTGGTCGTTTTACCCGCCCACTCCCAGGAGTGGGCGTTTTCACTAATGCCATCAGCCTTATCGGTGTAACGAGCCGAGGGTAATGAAAAGGACATTTACACATGCAAAACAGTCTGTTGAAACCACGTATCATCGATGTAGAAACCCTGGGTGCCGGCCACGCTAAAGTCGTGATGGAACCGTTTGAACGTGGCTACGGTCACACTCTGGGCAACGCGCTGCGCCGCGTTCTGCTGTCGTCGATGGTTGGCTATGCCCCAACCGAAGTGACCATCGCTGGTGTCGTGCACGAATACTCGTCGCTGGACGGCGTGCAAGAAGACGTGGTTGACCTGCTGCTGAACCTGAAGGGTGTGGTCTTCAAGGTGCACAACCGTGACGCCGTGACCCTGACCCTGAAGAAAGAAGGCGAAGGCGCCGTGCTGGCATCGGACATCGATCTGCCACACGACGTAGAACTGATCAACCCTGACCACGTGATCGCCCACCTGACCGCTGGTGGCAAGCTGGACATGCAGATCAAGGTTGAAAAAGGCCGTGGCTATGTGCCAGGCAACGTTCGCCGCCTGTCGGAAGACACCAACAAAACCATCGGCCGCATCATCCTGGACGCATCGTTCGCGCCAGTACGCCGCGTGTCGTACTCGGTGGAATCGGCCCGTGTGGAACAGCGTACCGACCTGGACAAGCTGATCATCAACATTGAAACCAACGGCGTGATCACGCCGGAAGAAGCGATCCGCCAGTCGGCTCGCGTGCTGGTTGACCAGTTGAACGTGTTCGCAGCCCTGGAAGGCACGGAAGCCGCCGCCGAAGCGCCAAGCCGCGCTCCGCTGGTCGATCCGATCCTGCTGCGTCCAGTGGACGACCTGGAACTGACCGTCCGCTCGGCAAACTGCCTGAAAGCAGAAAACATTTACTACATCGGCGACCTGATCCAGCGTTCGGAAAACGAACTGCTGAAGACCCCGAACCTGGGCCGCAAGTCGCTGAACGAGATCAAGGAAGTGTTGGCTTCCCGTGGTCTGACCCTGGGCATGAAGCTGGAAAACTGGCCGCCTGCTGGTCTGGAAAAGTAATACTTAGTTTTGTAGCACCCGCCTGTGGCATTTCGCCATGGGCGTTTTTACCTTTAACCGGTCCGCGCCCTCGTGCAAGCGTTGGCGATCGAAGAACTCGGATTTAAACACCTCGAAAGGAAATACCATGCGTCACCGTCACGGCCTCCGTAAACTGAACCGTACCTCGTCCCACCGTCTGGCAATGCTGCGCAACATGACTGTTTCGCTGCTGCGTCACGAAGCGATCAAGACCACGCTGCCAAAAGCTAAAGAACTGCGCCGCGTAGTTGAGCCGATCCTGACCCTGGGCAAGACCGACACCCTGGCTAACAAGCGTCTGGCATTCTCCCGTCTGCGTGACCGCGAAATCGTGCAAAAACTGTTCTCCGAACTGGGCCCACGTTTCGCCAACCGTAACGGTGGCTACCTGCGCATCCTGAAAATGGGTTTCCGCGTTGGCGACAATGCGCCAATGGCTTTCGTTGAACTGCTGGACCGTCCAGAGATCACCGAAGCTGTTGAAGTGACCGGCGAAGAGTAATCCTCGTCTTCACAATGAAAGCCGGGCTTGCCCGGCTTTTTTTATTGCAAATCCATTTGGTGCCAGGCACCAAGCGGATTTGCAACATTTATTTGCCGCGGGGGGCGCCTTTGAATTCGGAGCTTGTGTTCCACTGCGGCCACGTCTTGCCCTGCGCGATGTCATAACCTACCTCGAACAGCAGCTGGATATCCTGCACGCCGCCGCTAAAGTCCCAGTCGGCACGCACGTCGTCCGACACCTTGTGGTAGTCATGGGCAACATAGTTGTCCACAACCTGGCGCGCATAGTCGGCTGGCTTGTCGATGTAGTTGCTGCGCGCCTTTGTGTATAACGCCGGCACGCCCACGCGGGCAAATTCCAGCTGGTCGGCGCGGTAAAAGCTGCCCAGCTCAGGCCGCGAATCCGGTTCCGCCTTGCGGCCCTGCAGCGCCGCATATTTGGCCAGCAAGCCATCAATCGTCGAATGCCCCGACGTCACGTTCTCGATCTGCGCCGTCTTGCCCCACGCATTGATGCCATCGATATTGATGTTGGCCAGCGTCTTGTCCAGCGGGTACAGCGGGTTCTTCGCGTAATACTTCGCACCCAGCAATCCCCGTTCTTCCGCCGTCGTTGCCACAAACAAAATCGACCGCTTCGGCGCCTTCGGCAACGCTTTGTACGCCTTCGCCAACTCCAGCAATGCGCTGGTGCCGGACGCGTTATCCAGCGCACCATGGTAAATCTGGCGCGTACGCGGGCCCGGCAGCTTGTCGTCGATGCCGAAATGGTCCCAGTGCGCCGTGTACACGATGTACTCGTTCTTCAGCTTGGGATCCGACCCTTCAATCTTTGCCACCACATTATGCGATTGCACGGTGCGCGCCACGTTGTCGACCCGGAACGATGCCGTGCCATTCAACGCGACCGGCTTGAAATCCTTTTTCAGCGCAGCCTGCTTCAGCGTGTCGAAGTCATAACCGGCCGCCGCCAGCATGTCTTTTGCGCGGTCCAGGTGGATCCAGCCCGGTACCGTTGGCGCATCCGGATCCTGGCCCGCGTTCCCATCTTTCTGCAGCAAGCTGAAGTTCTCGCCCGTGCCGCCGGTTTTCACCACGTCATACGGATACGCAGCCGGCTTGGTTTCATGAATGATGATGGCCGCCGCCGCGCCGAGTTTCGCTGCGATTTCATACTTGTACGTCCAGCGGCCGTAATACGTCATGGCCGCGCCCTTGAACATGGACTTGTCCAGCTGCGTGGGATCGGCAGGATCCGGAATCGCCGGATCGTTAATCAGCATCAGCAGGGTCTTGCCCCGTATATCGACGCCCTTGTAATCATCCCACCCATATTCCGGCGCCTGCACGCCATAGCCGACAAACACGATCTCCGACGAAGGGATCGTCACCTGCGTCTGCGCGGCCGTGGAGTGGGCGACGTAATCATCCGGGAAGCGCAGCGGTACGGTTTTGCCGGCAATCGTGTAGCTGAACGCCGGCGACGGCGTCAGCCCCCGCATTGGCACTTTCTGCACATACGTGCCATCCGGATTGCCCGGCTTTAACCCCAGCTGCCTGAATTGCTGTTCCAGGTAAGCGACGGTCTTGCGTTCGCCCTCGGATCCCGGCGAGCGGCCTTCGAAGTCATCGGACGCCAGCACCTTGATATTGGCCAGCAAACCTTGTTCGGAAATCGCCTTCAGCGCGGCAGCGGGCGCCTGGGCGCTGGCCTGGCTCGCGGCCAGTGCCAGAATAGGGAGAAGCGTGATGCATTTGGCTGCCATGTTTCAACCTCGTTATTAGGTAAATTAACAAGCATATGAGTGTCGCATATTTCATGCCAGATGAAGACCGGTGTACCATAACCTGTTGCTCTGTCACCCTGAAAGCAGTCATGTTCCAAACTATCATCCGCGTGCTGGCCGCGTTGCTGTTGCTGGTGTCCGGCGTTGTCCACGCTGAAGACGAATTCCTCGACCCCGCTGTCGCCTTTAAATTCTCCGCCCGCATGGTCGATGGCAAGACTGCTGCCGTCACCTTTGATATTGCGGACGGTTACTACATGTACCGCGAACGCTTTGCCTTCAAGGCCAGCGGCGCCACCTTGGGCCAGCCGGACATCCCGCCCGGCAAAGTCAAATTCGATGACACGTTTAACAAGGAAGTGGAAACCTACCGCCATCAAGTCACCATCAAGGTGCCGGTTGATGGCGCCGGTCCATTTACGCTGACTGTCACGGGCCAGGGCTGCTCCGATAAAGGCTTGTGCTATTCGCCGCAGGATTCGACTGCCAGTCTGATGGCAGCCGGCGGTACGCCAGTGGCCACCAGCACCGGGCCAGCTCCCGCAGCGCAGATTGCCGCGGATACCGGCGCCGCAAGCCAGCAAAGCGACCTGGGCCAAATTGAATCCGCCCTGAAAGGCGGCCGCCTGCTGGTCATCCTGCCGCTGTTTGCGTTGCTGGGCCTGGGCCTGTCATTTACGCCATGCGTGTTGCCAATGGTGCCTATCCTGTCGTCCATCGTGGTCGGCGACGGCGCTAAAGCCAGCCGTTCGCGCGGCTTGCTGCTGTCGTCCACGTATTCGCTGGGCATGGCCATCGTCTACACGGCGCTGGGCGTGGCGGCCGGCCTGGCCGGTGAAGGCTTGGCTGCCGCGCTGCAAAACCCGTGGGTGCTGGGCGCGTTTGGCTTGCTGATGGCGCTGCTTGCGCTGTCGATGTTTGGCTTCTATGAATTGCAAGTGCCCGCTGCGCTGCAAAGCAAGTTGAGCGCCGCATCGAACCGCCAGTCCGGCGGCCGCCTGGCCGGCGTGTTCATCATGGGCGCGATTTCCGCACTGATCGTCGGGCCTTGCGTGGCGGCACCGCTGGCCGGTGCGCTGGTGTACATCAGCCAGACCCGCGACGTCCTCATTGGCGGCGGCGCGCTGTTCGCCATGGCAGTGGGCATGAGTGTGCCATTGTTGCTGGTCGGCGTGTCGGCCGGCGCCTTGCTGCCACGCGCCGGCATGTGGATGGAACACGTCAAGCGCTTCTTTGGCGTGCTGTTGCTGGGCGTGGCGCTGTGGCTGGTGTCTCCCGTGCTGCCGGTCGCCCTATCGATGGCAGGCTTTGCATTCCTGGGCCTGCTGTATGGCCTGTATTTGCTGGCCCGTTCCGGCCGCACGGGCAAGCTGGTGTCGCTGATCTTCCTGGCGCTGGGCAGCGTGCAGCTGGTGGGGGTGGCGACCGGCGGCCGCGACTTGCTGGCCCCGCTGGCGCACCTGGGCAAAGGGGGCGCCCAGCATGGCCTGCAATTCACGCGCATCAAGACTGTGGCGCAACTCGACGACGCGCTGGCGAAAGCGGGCGGCAAGACTGCGCTGCTGGACTTTTACGCGGACTGGTGCGTGTCCTGCAAGGAAATGGAAAAGTTGACGTTCGTGAAACCGGAAGTGCAGGCGCGCCTGGCCAATACCGTGCTGCTGCAAGTGGATGTGACGGCCAACGATGCGGACGACAAGGCCATGCTGAAGCGTTTCAAGCTGTTTGGCCCGCCAGGCATTATCTTGTTTGATACGCAAGGCCAGGAAATTCCCGATGCCCGCGTGGTGGGCTTCCAGGATGCGCAGAAATTCATGCAGTCGCTGGAAAAATTGAAATGAGGTTGAAGCCTCCCGCCGTGAGCGGCTGGGAGGCGTTCCCCAATCAGGCGCCGTGATGGCGCATCATCATGCCGTGGCCCATGCGCTGGCCCCAGCGGTGATGCATCTTGGCAGCTTCCGCGTCAAACGTTTTTTGCTGTTCCGGCGTCAGCTGCGCATAAAACACTTTGGTGGCCGCCACGCGGGTTTCCATTTTCGCCAAATGCTGCTTGGCCATGGCCAGGTGCTGGTCCAGCCGTTCAGGCGTTGTCATCGATGCCGCTGCAGCGCGGTCTGCCATCGTTGGCAACGTTGGCGTCACGGCAGCAATAAAGGTTTGCCACGCAGGTTCTTGTGCGGCAGTCAGCTTCAGCTTGTCGTGCAGTGCAGCCTGGTGCTTGGCCACCATTTCAGCAAACTTTGCTTTGTGTTCTTCCATCTTGGCAGCGCGCTCTTCCTGGTTCAGCGCATGGCCGTGGCGGCCGGCTGGCACAGGGTCTGCCGCATAAGTGGAGCCGAGGGCGCCCAGGCTCAGCAGGGCAACCATGACGGTTTTTGCAATTGTGGTTTTCATCATCTGTCCTTTCAGTGGGGTGCAGGTCTAATGTTCTGCACATGAGACCATCTTGGCACCGGGCTGTTTCCCTTCCGTGTCCCTTGCCGGAGCTTTTGTATCAAACTGTTTCGGCGTTGCTGATAGTTAACCACCATATACAAGACGATACAATCAGCCATTGGCTATCGCTCCCTGAACTAAGGATAATTGAGGTATGGAACCGATTTCTACCATTCTGATCGTCGACGACGACCGCGATATCCGTACGTTGCTGGCCGATTACCTGGAAGGCAACGGTTATCGCACGCAATGCGCGGCAGACGGCGCCGGCATGTGGAAACAGCTGGAAGAAGCCCGTCCCGACCTCATCGTGCTGGACTTGAACATGCCGGGCGAAGATGGCCTGACCTTGTGCCGCAAGCTGCGCGCCACGTCGTCGCTGCCCGTGATTATGCTGACGGCCCGCAGTGAACCGCTGGACCGCATCCTGGGCCTGGAAATGGGCGCCGATGATTATTTGCCGAAGCCTTTCGAGCCGCGCGAATTACTGGCCCGTATCCGCAGCGTGCTGCGCCGCAGCCATGCGATGCCATCGAACGCGGGCGCCGACAAAGTGCAAAAAATGCGCTTCTCGAACTGGACGCTGGATTTGACGGCGCGCCATTTGGTCAATCCGGACGGCATCGTCATCATGTTGTCCGGCGCGGAATTCCGCTTGCTGAAAGTATTCCTCGAACATCCGAACCGCGTGCTGAACCGCGACCAGTTGCTGAACTTGACACAGGGCCGCGATGCCGACCCGTTCGACCGTTCGATCGACATTCAAATCAGCCGCCTGCGGCAAAAGCTCGGTGAAGATGCGCGCGTGCCGCAAATTATCAAAACCGTGCGCAATGGCGGCTACGTGCTGGCCGGCGCCGTCTCCGTGGAGTCGGCGTGAAAGCGTTCTGGATGTCGATGACGGGCAGGGTGTTTGCTGTCCTGTTGCTGGGCATCGTGGCGTCGGCGTCGCTGACCCAGTACCTGGCCGTCATGGAGCGCCAGCGCACCGTCGAACGGTACCGCGATGCGTATGCGCTGGACCGTGCGGAAGAATTGATTGCCATTGCCGCCGTCATCAAGCCGGAAGCGCGCGACATGTACCAGCGCATTGCCGCCAAGGGCGCCATCAAGCTGGAAACCACGAATGATGTGATCATGGGCGGTTCCGCGCAAACGGATTTTTCCCGCCAGCTGGCGGCCCGCCTCGGCGGCCAATATAAAGTCGTGCCGGTCGGCGACCGTCCAGCCGCATGCGATGAACCGCGCCAGATCAATTCCATCTTCGGCCCCGCTCAATGGCGCGGCACGTGCGAAGCCATGAATGTGCTGATGCACGACGGCACCGTCATGCGCCTGACCGTGCTGCCGCCGAAACCGCCGCCACCAACGGGGCAAAATGAAATCGCCACCTTCGTGCCATTCTTTTTCTCCATCATTGCGCTGGCGTTCCTCGTCACCCGCATGACGGTGCGTCCGCTGAAACAGCTGGCCAAGGCTGCGCGCGATCTGGGCGACGACATCAACCGTCCGCCGCTGGCATTGCGGGGCGCGGCGGAAATCCGCCAGGCGGCTGCCGCGTTCAATGCCATGCAGGCGCGCATCCGCCAGCATATTTTCCAGCGCACGCAAATGCTGGCCGCCATTACCCACGATTTGCAGACGCCGCTGACGCGCATGCGCCTGCGGCTGGAAAAAGTGCCGGACGCGGATTTGCAGCACAAGCTGCTGGGCGACTTGTCCGCCACGCAGCAAATGGTCAAGGAGGGCCTTGACCTGGCGCGCAGCATGGATAGCACGGAAACCATGCAGGCGCTGGACCTGGATTCGCTGCTTGATAGCGTGTGTTCCGACGCGGCCGACGCGGGCCAGGAAGTCACCTTGAAAGGCCGCGCCTCGATGGCGCTGATGGGCCGCCCGCTGGCGATCCGCCGCTGCCTCGTGAATTTGCTCGATAACGCGGTCAAGTATGGCCACAATGCCGGCGTCACCGTGGAACGCATGGTGGGCGCCGCCCGTATCCGCATCCGCGACAGCGGCCCCGGCATCGCCCCGGACCAGCTGGCGCAAGTGTTTGAACCGTTTTATCGCATTGAAAGTTCCCGTTCACGCGAGTCCGGCGGCACCGGGCTGGGGCTGACCATCGCCCGCAATATCGCAGAACAGCACGGCGCCAGCCTGGCGCTGGCCAACCATCCAGACGGCGGGCTGGAAGTCACGCTGGTTGTTCCCGAATACTACGCAGGTAATTAAGGCCCCCGGGCCATCCAATTGATGATGAAGAAATCCACACTGGCCACCCTGGTGGGCGCAGCAGCCGTAGTTGGCGCCGGCGCCTGGTTCTATACGAAACCCGCGCCGCAGGCAGCAGGCTCCCCCGCTGCGCAAGCGCAGGGCCAGGGGCAGGGCAAAGGCGGCGGCCAGCAAGGTCCCACGGCTGTCAACGTGGTGGCGCCGCAGCGCCAGGACGTGGCCGTGATATTGCAGGCCAATGGCACCGTGTCGCCGCTGTCCACCGTTGATCTGCACCCGCAGACCACCAGCACCATCACCAAGGTGCACATCAAGGAAGGCGACTTCGTCAAACAGGGCCAGTTGATGTTTTCACTGGATAGCCGCACCGACAGCGCCAACGTGGAAAAAGCCCTGGCGCAAGTGCAGCGCGACCGCGCCAGCCTGATGGACCTGGAACGCCAGTACAAGCGCAGCCAGGAATTGCTGTCGCAGAATTTCATTGCGCAGGGCGCCGTCGATACCTTGCGCAGCCAGGTGGAAGCGGCCAAGGCGCTGCTGGCTGCCGACCAGGCCGCCGCGCAAGCCGCGCAAGTGGGCGCCGGCTACAACACGATCCGCGCGCCGCTGTCCGGCAGAGTGGGCGCGATCAACGTGTATCCCGGCAGCCTGGTGCAAATGGCAACGTCACTGACCACGGTGACGCAGCTGAACCCCATCAACGTATCGTTCACGTTACCGGAAAGTGCGCTGGGCGCGCTGCTGGCTGCCAAGCAGGCGGGCAAGGTGCCGGTGCAGGTGACGTCCGGCGGCCAGGATTTCCAGGGGCATTTGAGCTTCATCGACAATGCCGTCGATGCGCAGGCTGGCGTCATCAAGGTCAAGGCGGAATTCGACAACAGCGCCACGCGCCTGTGGCCAGGCCAGTACGTGAACGCGAAACTCACCGTGCAAACGCTGAAAGATGCGTTGGTGGTGCCGCAAAACGCTATCATTACCAATACCCGCGGCACGTTTGTCTACACTGTCGCGGAAGACCATACAGCCAAAGTCGCCAACATCGTCCGCGTGCATTCGTTTGGTCCTTATGCTGCCGTCACGGGTCTGAACGGCGATGAAAAAGTCATTGTCGAAGGCAAGCAAAACCTGCGCCCCGGCGCCAAGGTGAAAATTGCCGAAGCGGGCGCCGATGGCGGCAAAACGGATAAAAGCGGCAAGGGCGAAGGCCGAAAGAAAAAGGATAGCGCAGCATGAACCTGTCCGAACTGTGCATACGCCGCCCTGTCATGGTGGTGCTGCTGTCGCTGAGCCTGATCCTGGCCGGCGTGCTGGCGTACACCCACATCCCCGTCGCGGCGCTGCCCAGCTATAACACGCCCGTCATCAACGTCAGTGCGGACTTGCCGGGCGCCAGCCCGGAAACCATGGCGTCGTCCGTCGCGCTGCCGCTGGAAAAGCAGTTTTCCACGATTGCCGGCGTGGCCCTGATCACGTCCACCAGCACGCTGGGCAATACGTCGCTGACCTTGGAATTCGACCCCAGCATCAACGTCAATGAAGCAGCCGTCGATGTACAGGCCGCGCTGCTGCGCGCCCAGCGCTCGCTGCCGCAGGAAATGACGGATATCCCGTCGTACCGCAAAGTCAATCCGGCCGATGCGCCCGTGATGTTCCTGGCCATGACGTCGCCATCGCTGTCGTTGTCGGAATTGAATGATTATGCGGAAAACCTGATTGCACCCAGCCTGTCGACCTTGCCCGGCGTCGCGCAAGTGACCGTCAATGGCCAAAAGCGCTTTGCCGTGCGGATCCGCGCCAAGGCGGACTTGCTCAATGCCCGCAACATGACGCTGGATGAACTGGCCGCCGCCATCAAGTCCGCCAATGCCAATACGCCGCTGGGTATCCTCGATGGCCCGAACCAGACGCTGACCATCCAGGGCAATGCGCAATTGATGAGGGCAGCGGAATTTGCTGAATTGATCATTGCCAACCGCAATGGCCAGCCCGTGCGCCTCAAGGACGTGGCGGCCGTCGAAGACTCGTACCAGTCGATCAAGGCGGCCGGCAGCTATAACGGCGAGCGTTCCATTGTGCTGCAAGTGCAGCGCCAGCCGGACGCCAATACCGTGCAAGTGGTTGATGGCGTGCGCAGTTTGCTGCCACGCTTCCACGCGCAATTGCCGCAATCCGTGCGCATCAACCTCGTCAACGACCGTTCCGTATCGATCCGCGAAGCCATCCACGACGTGAATCTGACGTTGGCGCTGACGGTGGCGCTGGTGGTGCTGGTGATTTTCCTGTTCCTGCGCAAAGCGGCTGCCACGTTCATCCCCGGCATCACGATGCCGATTTCGCTGCTGGGCGCGCTGGCGCTGCTGTACGCGCTGGGTTATAGCCTCGACAATGTTTCCCTGCTGGGCATTACCTTGGCGGTCGGCCTCGTGGTCGATGACGCCATCGTCGTGCTGGAAAATATCGTGCGCCACCTGGAGCTGGGCAAGAAGCCGCTGCAAGCCGCGCTGGCCGGGTCCCGTGAAATGGGCTTTACGATTATTTCGATTTCCATTTCGCTGGTGGCCGTGTTCATCCCGATCTTCTTCATGCCGGGCGTGATTGGTTTGCTGTTCCACGAATTCGCGGTCGTCGTGGGCTTGTCCGTGCTGGTGTCGGCCATCGTGTCGCTGACCCTGGTGCCGATGCTGTCGTCGCGCCTGCTGTCGCACGAAGATGCGCACCATGAACAGGCGGGCGGCTTGATCGGCCGCTGGTTTGAAGCGGGCTTTACCCGCCTGCGCAATGGCTATGCCCGCACGCTCGACGTCGCGCTGCGGCACCGCGCCGTCGTGCTGGCCATTGCCATCGGCACGTTTGCCCTGACGATCTGGATGTACATTGATATCCCGAAAGGCTTCTTCCCGGAAGAAGACTTGGGCCAGATCCAGGCCACGACGGAAGCGTCGGAAGATATTTCTTCAAGCGCCATGCTGGAATTGCAAATGAAGGTGGTGGAAGTCGCCCGCAACAATCCCAACGTGCAGGACGTGACGTCGTTTGTCGGCGGCTCGAATACCGGCCGCATGTTCCTCGTGCTAAAAGCCCGCGGTGAGCGGGACAAAATGCCGCAAGTGCTGGACAGCCTGCGCAAATCACTGCGCCAGGTGCCGGGCATGAATGTGTACCTGCGCCCCACGCAAAACTTGCAGCTGGGTGGCCGCCCGTCGAAGAGCCGCTACCAGTACACCTTGCAATCGGTCAGCCCGGATGCGCTCAATGACTGGGCCAGCAAGCTGCAGGAACGCATGCGCAGCGACCAGGACTTCCGCGACGTGACGAGCGATTCGCAAAACAAGGGCTTGCAGGCGTCGCTGAAAATCGACCGCGACAAGGCCAATACGCTGGGTGTCGAGATCGCCGCCATCCGCAGTGCGCTGTACCTGGCGTTCGGCGAGCGCCAGGTGTCGACGATTTATTCATCGGCCGCCAGCTACTTCGTGATCCTCGAAGCCGCAACGGAAGACCGCCAGTTCGATGATGCGCTGACCAAAATTTCCGTGCGCAACAAGGCAGGCCAGCTGGTGCAGCTGTCCAGCTTTGCCACCGTGGAGCGCACGGTGGGCCCAACGTCCGTCAACCACCAGGGCCAGCTGCAAGCCATCACGATTTCCTTCAACCTGGCGCCAGACGTGCCGCTGGGCCGCGCCACGGGCAAGATAGAAAAAATGGGCATGGAAATGGGCTTGCCGGCTTCGATCATCACGACGTATGGCGGCGATGCGGCCGTGTTCCAGAGTTCGCAAGGCAGCCAGGTCATTTTGATTATCGCGGCGCTGGGCGTGATCTATGTGCTGCTGGGCGTGCTGTATGAAAGCTATATCCACCCGCTGACGATTTTGGCCGGCTTGCCGTCGGCTGCCGTGGGCGCGCTGCTGACGCTGCGCCTGTTCGGGCTGGACCTGACGATGATTGCCATTATCGGCATCCTGATGCTGATCGGTATCGTGAAGAAAAACGCCATCATGATGATCGACTTTGCATTGGAAGCGCAGCGGGGGCAGGGCATGGCGCCGGCCGATGCAATCCGCGAAGCATGTATTTTGCGATTCCGCCCCATCATGATGACGACCTTGGCGGCATTGATGGGCGCGCTGCCGATCGCGCTGGGCCTGGGCGCGGGCGCGGAATTGCGCCAGCCGCTGGGCCTGGCTGTGGTGGGCGGCTTGATTTTCTCGCAAGTCATTACGCTGTACATCACGCCGGTGATTTACCTGTACCTGGATAAATACAGCGGCACGGGACCGATGACGGATGCGCAATTGGCGGAAGAGGCGCCGTCGGCGCCGGGCGTGATTGAGCTGAAAGCAGTGAAAAACCAGGCCGTTGCCACGCCGAATTAGTATCTTGCAGTCTCTCGCTGCTATCATACGACGGGCCGGACTGTTACCGGCCCGTTTGTTTATTTAGCAATCGTAATTATTGCTGAAGTGATACATACGGTTACATCCGTCAAGACCGAGTTTAGGTAAGCTGGCGGCTCAATTCTTCATCTACCGTTAGACGCAGTGCAGAAGGTCCGTCATCTTGTTCCAGCTCAGCCCATCCCATACGGACGAACACCAGGCGCACTCGCACGCTGAGTACTGCCACGCGTGCGGCCAAAAATTGCCCGATGGAAATCAAGTGCGGACGGATGGTTATTGGGGCAAGAAAAAGCCTAACCGCGTCGGCATCGGTATTTCCATTGCCTTGCACGTGGCCTTGCTGGCTTACGTGCTGTTTTCCCCCAGCACCCACATCATCCTGAAACCGCCTGCGAAAGAAGGCGAAATGGTGTGGATCGCGCCGCTGGCGCAGAAACCCACGCCGAAACCAGAAAAACCGGCGAAACCGGAACCGAAGAAGCCGGAACCTGTGCACCAGCAGCGCGTGGCCAAAGCCATTTCCAAACCCGCGCCATCGGCGCCCCGCCAGGAAGTGTACGTGCCGCCCGTGCAATCGCCGATGCAGACGATTACGCCGGTACAGGAAGTCGATATGCAGGCGCGGGTGGAAGCCGCCCGCAAGCGCCGTGCACAGGAAAATCCGCAACCGCAGCAGGCTGAACCGGAAGAGTCCGAAGCCCAGCGCGCCGCCCGCGTGGCGCGCGCCAACATCATGGGGGCGCAGGGCCGCAATGCCGCCGGTGAGCGCGATGAAACAGGCGGCGTGTTCCAGGTGCTGAACCGCACGTCGCTCAGTGCGGACTTCAAGTTCCGTGGCTGGAATACCAACTTCAAGCGCCAGTGGCTGCAGCAATACCACGTGGAAGTGGGCGCGGAACCGGATATTGAAACAGCGGTCGTGCGCAAGATGATTGAAGTGATCCGCAAGGAAAAACCGGGCGAATTTGAATGGGATTCGCAGCGCCTGGGCCACACGGTCAAGATGAATGCCGCGAAGCCGTACCAGGCGGAACTGGAAGCATTCCTGTTGAAGGAAATCTTCCCGGAATACCGGCGCGCCCGAGGGTGAAAATCAGGCTGTTGTAGTTGTAGCCTTTTTCTAGCCATAACTACATTTCAGCAATGTTCTGCCGCTATAATCGCCCAAATTTTCCGCACTGAACTTTGCTTACTCACCCTGAACGATGAACATCACCCTGATTTCTTTTGTCGTGCTCTATTTGCTGGGCACCTTGGCGCTGGGCGTCTGGGCCGGCACCCGCATCAAGAATACGACGGACTTCGCTGTCGCAGGCCGCAGCCTGCCCCTGATTATGGTGGTGACCACCACGTTCGCCACGTGGTTTGGCGCGGAAACCGTGATGGGGATACCTGCGAAATTCGTGCAGGGCGGCTTGAATTCCCTGATCGAAGATCCGTTTGGCGCCGGCACATGCCTGATTCTTGTCGGCCTGTTCTTTGCAACCAAGCTGTACAAGCTGAACTTGCTGACAATTGGCGACTTTTACCGCCAGCGCTTTGGCAAGGGCATTGAAGTGTTTTGCTCGGTTGCGATTATTTTGAGCTACCTGGGCTGGGTTGCTGCGCAGATTACCGCGCTGGGCCTCGTGTTTTCCGTATTGACCAATGGCGCCATGTCGGAAACTGCCGGCATGATCGTCGGTACGCTGGCCGTGCTGATCTATGTGGTGGTGGGTGGTTTCCTGGCGGTGGCGTGGACAGACTTTATCCAGATGATCGTGCTGGTGCTGGGCCTGGCCGTGATTGCAATTTTCTCTGCCGACCTGGCGGGCGGCGCGGGCAATGTCATGGCCATGGTGAATGACCGCAACTTGTGGAATTTCTTGCCGGATGCAAAATTCACGGATATCGCGATGTTTATCGGCGCCGGCGTCACCATGATGTTTGGCAGTATTCCGCAGCAAGACGTGTTCCAGCGCGTGATGTCGGCCAAGGATGCGCCGACTGCCCGCCTGGGCGCCGTGATTGGCGGTTCCAGCTATATCCTGTTTGCTGCCGTGCCCATGTTTATCGTCGCGTGCGCCGTGATCGTGCTGGGCGAGCAGGGCATGGAAATGGCAAAAAGCGATTACCAGCGCCTGTTGCCGACTTTCGTGCTGACCAAGATGCCGCTGGTTATGCAAATCCTGTTCTTCGGCGCATTGCTGTCGGCAATCAAGAGCACGTCGTCCGCAACGTTGCTGGCGCCATCGACCAGCTTCGTGGAAAACATTTTGAAAAACCTGCGCCCGGAAATGGGCGACAAGCAGCAATTGCTGGCCATGCGTACCACCATCGTGATTTTTGCCGCGCTGGTGCTGTCGTATGCGATTGCGATGAAGGGCACGTCGATTTATGACCTGGTGTCGTCGGCGTATCAGGTGACGCTGGTGGGTGCGTTTGTGCCGCTGGTGACGGGCTTGTACTGGAAGCGTGCGACGACGCAGGGCGCGATTTTGTCGCTGGGCGCGGGGATCGCCACGTGGATCGTGTTCTTCCCGCAGGTTTCCTCGCTGGGTGAGCTGTTCCCGGGCCAGCTGGCAGGCTTGCTGGCGGCGTTTGCCGGCATGGTCATCGGCTCGCTGGCGCCGCAAGTGCTGCGCAACCGCAGCGATGCCAAGCACCACGTAAAAGGGCTGGCCTAACGCGGCCGAGTCCGGATAATTCCTATTAGGGCCAGGCCCTTTCCTATTAGGGCCTGGCCCTTTTAGCACTATCGTGCTCCGTGCGAACGATAGTGCTAAAGGGGCCAGGCCCCAAGTGTTTTTTGGCGGCACAAAAGCAAAGCGCCCGGGAGCGGGCGCTTGCGTGCAACAAGAGGCGGCTTCGGCCGCCTTTGTTTATTGAGTTTTCAATTTGCGCGCGATATCCAGCGCAAAGTACGTCAGCACGCCATCCGCGCCGGCGCGCTTGAACGCCATCATGGATTCCATCATGACTTTGTCGTGATCGAGCCAGCCGTTTTGCGCAGCGGCCTTCAGCATCGCGTATTCACCGGACACCTGGTAAGCAAACGTCGGCACCTTGAATTCATCTTTCACGCGGCGCACGATGTCCAGGTAAGGCATGCCCGGCTTCACCATCACCATGTCGGCGCCTTCCGCGATATCGAGCGCCACTTCGCGCAGCGCTTCATCGGTATTGGCCGGATCCATCTGGTACGTATTCTTGTCGGCCTTGCCCAGCGCAGCGGCGGAACCGACCGCATCGCGGAACGGGCCATAGAACGCGGACGCATACTTGGCCGAATACGCCATGATGCGCGTGTGGATCAGCCCTTTGTTTTCCAGCGCTTCACGAATGGCGCCGATGCGGCCATCCATCATGTCGGACGGGCCGACGATATCGACGCCGCATTCCGCCTGCGTCAGCGCCTGGCGTACCAGCATTTCCGTGGTTTCATCATTGAGGATCGACCCCTTGTCATCGACGGTGCCATCCTGGCCGTGGCTGGTATAGGGATCCAGCGCCACGTCCGTCATGATGCCCAGTTCCGGGAAGTGTTTTTTCAATTCGCGCACGGCGCGCGGAATCAAACCTTCCGGATTCGTGGCTTCCACGCCATCATTGGTTTTCAGCGATGGATCGATGTTCGGGAACAGCGACAGCACGGGTATGCCCAAGTTGACGCATTCTTCCGCCACCTTCATCAGCAAATCCACCGATACGCGCTCCACACCCGGCATGGTCAGCACTGGCTCGCGGCGGTTTGCGCCGTCCAGGATGAAGACCGGGTAAATCAAGTCGCCCGCCGTGATGACGTTTTCACGCATCATGGCGCGCGAGAAGGGATCGCGGCGCATGCGGCGCATGCGGATCAGAGGAAAGTTGCTGTTGGTGGGCATCAAAACTCCTTCAAGGGGGAAAGTATTAAGCGTCGTCGTCAGGCGTATCGATCGCCGCCACTTGCGCGGCAGCGGCGTCGTCATCGAGCCCGGCCAGTTCAGTAATCTTGGCCGTGGCTTCTTCGATACCGATACGCTTCAGTGCGGAAAACAATTGCACGGTGAATGGGAAGCCTTCGCCGTCTTCATCCACATAACTGTCCAGTTTGGCCTTGGCCTGGCGCAGCGCATTGGTGGCATCGTTGCGGGTCAGCTTGTCAACTTTGGTGAGTATGCAATGGATCGGCTTGCCGGTCGGCGCGAACCATTCCAGCATTTGCACGTCCAGGTCCGTGAACGGGCGGCGCGAATCCATGATGAGGATCAGCGCGGCAATTTGTTCACGCTGCTGCACGTAGTCGCCCAGCAAACGCTGCCAGTACAGCTTGGTGTCTCCGGACACTTCCGCGTAGCCATAGCCCGGCAAGTCCACGATCATTGCGCGGATTTCATCGACATTCGTCTCGTCCTTGCGGTGCATGGCCACATGGGCGCCGCCAATCGAGAAGAAGTTGATGTGCTGGGTACGGCCGGGCGTTTTCGATGCAAACGCCAACCCTTTCTGGTTGCACAGGGTGTTAATGGTGGTCGATTTACCGGCGTTGGAACGGCCGGCAAAGGCGATTTCAGGCACCGTCGTCTTTGGCAGGTCGCGCAAATGATTGACGGTGGTAAAGAAGCGGGCTTGCCAGAGTTTGGACATGGGATGGGCAGAAATGCAACAAGGGAAGGTATAACGCAGAAAAGCTATTGTACAATAAGGGGTTACGAATTGTTGTTATGCATAAAAGGAATAAGAGGCGCGTTTCTGAATCAGCCACATGCCTCCAATATAAGCAATCCAACCATTTTTTTCACTTGTCTCAGGGTGTTTGAATGAATCGTGCGTTTTCTGTGAAGTCCCTGCTTGTTGCTGTTCTTGCCATTTGTGGCGCCGCATCGGCTGCCGAACATGCCGCAGCACCGGCCAAAGCCGATGCCGCCAAAGGCGCCACCCTGTACGCCGATGGCGATAACGCACGCGGTTTGCCAGCTTGCGCGTCGTGCCACGGCGCCTCCGGCAATTCCACCATCTCCACCAATCCTAAATTGTCCGGCCAGCCGGAAGCGTACCTGTACAAGCAGCTGGAGAATTTCGCCAGCCCGTCGCGTAATAACCCGGTCATGACGACGTACGCAAAAATGCTGTCGGAAGACGAGAAAAAGAACATCGCTGCTTACCTGTCGTCGCAGACGCCAAAGGCTGGCGCTGCCAAGAACAAAGACACGATCGAACTGGGTAAAAAGATTTACCGCGGTGGCATTGCCGAGAAACACGTGCCAGCCTGCGCATCGTGCCACGGCCCGGCGGGCGGCGGTTTGCCGGCGCTGTACCCGCGCCTGGCCGGCCAGCACCAGGATTACACGGCGGCACAGCTGACGGCATTCCGCCAGGATGGCCGCAAGAACAGCGCGGAAATGTCCACCATTGCCAAGCGCCTGTCCGATGATGAAATTAAGGCAGTTTCGGATTACGTGGCCGGCCTGAAGTAATTTCTGGCCTCGCGTAGTCAAAAAAGCGGTTTCCGGAAAGGGGCCGCTTTTTTTTGTTTCTACACATTTTAAGACGGGCTTAAGGACTTTAGCGGGGATGGAATATCAGTGTTATTCTCCGCGGGGCACCCTGGCCGCCGTTTAATTTGAGATAGTTTTCCGCATGAGCACCACCAGCACCGCCGGTATTACCCTGAAAACCCGCCGTCCGGCATTCAACAGTTTCATCGAACTGCTGTCGTCGATGCGTTTCGCCATCGCTGTCCTGGTGGTCATTGCCATTGCCGCCGTGATTGGCACAGTGATGCAGCAAAACCAGCCGATGGGGAATTACGTCAACCAGTTCGGGCCATTCTGGTTTGAAGTGTTCGACAAGCTGGGCCTGTATTCTGTGTATTCGGCGTGGTGGTTCCTGGTGTTGATGGGGACGCTGGTGACGTCGACCACGCTGTGCATCATCCGCAATACGCCGAAAATGCTGCGCGACATGCGTTCGTGGCGCGAAAACGTGCGCGAACAGTCGCTGTTGAACTTCCACGATAAAGCCGACTGGAATGCGCCGCTGCCGCGTGCTGCGCTGGCGCAGCAAATGCTGCAGCGCCTGGGCCATGCAGGCTACCAGGCCAAGCTGGTGGAAAAAGAACATGCCACCCTGGTGACAGCCAAACGCGGCGCCGGCAACAAGTTCGGCTATATGTTTGCCCACGCCGCCATCGTGATTATTTGTATCGGCGGCTTGCTGGATTCCGACATTCCCATCCGCCTGCAGGAATGGTTTCTGGGCAAGACGCCATTTACCGGCAGCGGCTTGATTGCCAACATTCCCGCGCAGCACCGCCTCAGCACGGCCAACCCGACGTTCCGCGCCAATACCGCGATTCCCGAAGGCCAGGCCAGCAATACCGCCATCATTAACCGCGCCGATGGCGTGCTGATCCAGGAACTGCCCTTCACCATTGAACTGAAAAAGTTCAACATTGATTTCTACAGTACGGGCATGCCGAAACTGTTTGCCAGTGAAGTGGAAGTGCGCGACCACGCGTCCGGTGAAAAAGTCAAAGCCGTCATTGAAGTGAACAAGCCGCTGATTTACAAAGGCTTGGCCGTCTACCAGTCCAGCTTTGAAGATGGCGGCACCAGGCTGAAGTTGAAGGGCTACCCGATGGCGGGCGCCAAGCCGGACACGTTTGCGCTGGAAGGCGAAGTGGGCGGCTCGACCAAGCTCAACGAGGAATACACGGTGGAATGGTCGGGCTTCCGTCCATTCAACGTGGAAAACACGGCCACGCAAGATGCACGCGCCGTCACCAAAGGCGAAAAGCTGGAAGACAGCTTTGCCCGCGGCCTCGACAAGCAACTGGGTTCCGCTGCGAAAAATGCCAACAACAAGGATTTGAAAAATGTGGGCCCCAGCGTGCAATATAAATTGCGCGACAAGACGGGGCAGGCGCGCGAATTCCAGAATTACATGCAGCCTGTGCAACTGGAAGGCATGCCGGTGTTCCTGGCCGGTGTCCGCGCCAATCCGAACGACCCGTTCAGCTACTTGCGCATTCCTGCCGACGACAACCATACGGTGGGGGAATGGATGCGCATCCGCGCTGCGCTGCAACAGCCGGAATTGCGCGCGATCGCCGCGGAACGCTATGCACGCCGCGCCACGCCGGCGTCCGGCGGTTCGGACGCGTTGCGCGGCCAGCTGCAGGAATCCGCACTGCGCGGCCTGACCTTGTTTTCCGGTGGGGGCAAAGGCGGCTCCCAGGCCGGCTTCATGGCGATTTCCCGTTTCCTGGAAAAGGTGCCGGAAGCGGAGCAGGGCAAGGCTGCCGATATCTTCATGAAAATCTTGAACGGCAGCATGTGGGAATTGTGGCAAGCCGCCCGTGAAAAAGCAGGCGTTGCGCCGGTTGAAGGTGATGAGGTGCATGGCCGTTTCCTGCAGCAAGCCACCAACGCGCTGTCGGACAGCTTCCTGTATGGCGCACCCGTGTTCCTGCAATTGGATGACTATACGGAAGTGAAAGCGTCCGTGTTCCAGGTCACCAAGTCGCCAGGCAAATCCGTTGTGTACCTGGGGTGCCTGTTCCTCGTACTGGGCGTATTTGCCATGTTTTATATCCGCGAACGCCGGCTGTGGATCTGGATTAAAGACAATGGCGAGGGCAGCAGCCATGCGCTGATGGCCATGAGCACGCAGCGCAAAACCCTGGATTTCCATAAGGAATTCGAGGAATTGAAGCAAAAGCTGCCGCAACCGGCGTAAGCTGGTAAATCGGCAGTGGTATGGGAGACTGAAGATGGACATTACACAGAACAACGTTTCGGCGCAGACATATACGCAAGCGCCCGGATATTTCAAACGCCAGGGCCCGCTGGACTGGCTGTTCGCAGCCGTGCTGGTGGCCGGTTCACTGTTTGCGCTGAACCGCTACGCGGCATTCATGGATATATATGAGAAAGCTATCCTGATTGCAGCGGCGCCTGCCTTTGCCGCGCTGGGCTGGCACTGGAAACCGGTGCGCTGGCTGATGCCGCTGACTTTCCTGCTGGCGCTGGGCGCCGTGGGCATGTATGGCGGCACGCTGGAGGCGGCCAACCAGAAGTTTTGGCTGAAATACATGCTGTCCAGCCAGTCCGCCATCCTGTGGATGAGCACATGCTTCTTCTTGTCCACGCTGTTTTACTGGATCGGCCTGGCGGCCCGTTCGTCGATGGGCTTTACGGTCGGCTCCAAGCTGTGCTGGGCTGCGCTGATCCTGGGCTGGACCGGCATGCTGGTGCGCTGGTACGAGTCGTACCTGATTGGCGCAGACGTGGGCCACATTCCCGTGTCGAACCTGTATGAAGTGTTCATCCTGTTCTCGCTGATCACAGCCATGTTTTACCTGTATTACGAACAGCGCTATGCGACCCGCCAGCTGGGCGCGTTTGTGCTGATGGTGATTTCCGCCGCGGTCGGTTTCCTGCTGTGGTACACGGTGTCGCGCGACGCGGCCGACATCCAGCCGCTGGTGCCGGCGCTGCAAAGCTGGTGGATGAAAATCCACGTACCGGCCAACTTCATTGGTTACGGCACGTTTGCACTGGCTTCCATGGTGGCGTGGGCGTACCTGTTGAAATACGAAAAAATCCGCACCTTGTGGCTGGCGCTGGTGGTGGCCCCGATTGCGCTGATGGCGCTGGCATGGGGCGTGACCTTTGCCGTGGGCGCGGGCGACGCCGTGGTCAAAGGCATGGTCAATGCCACGCGCTTTGCCGGCACCCTGGCCGTCTTGTTTGCCATCACCAACCTGATGCGCGACCGCCTGGCGGACCGCCTGCCGGCCGGCGACGTGCTGGAAGACGTGATGTACAAGGCGATTTCCGCGGGTTTCGCGTTCTTCACCATTGCCACCATCCTGGGCGCGCTGTGGGCCGCCGAAGCGTGGGGCGGCTACTGGTCGTGGGACCCGAAAGAAACGTGGGCGCTGATCGTGTGGCTGAACTACGCGGCGTGGCTGCACATGCGCTTGATGTCCGGCTTGCGCGGTAAAGTGTCGGCCTGGTGGGCGCTGGTGGGCTTGCTGGTGACGACGTTTGCTTTCCTCGGCGTCAATATGTTCCTGTCCGGCCTGCACTCGTACGGCAAATTATGATGTGATTAACGTGGCTTTCAGAAAAGAGGTGTAAGGTTCTTGGGAAATCTCCGACGAATCTCAGAACCTGCCTCTTTCTGGAGTTAGCCATGCTGATCAAGCGTAGTCCCAACGGCATCGATTTGCCATTCCCTTCTGAAATCACCCCGCGCGACGTGTACGAGTCGCGCCGCACCTTTATCCGGCAACTGGCGGTCGGAACCATTGCCGGTGGTTCGCTTCTGGAAATGGCCAACCGCGAAGCATTCGCGCAAGGTTCGTCCCGCGCCAAGCTGCCCGGCAAAGCCAATCCCGCGTATATCGCGCACGATAAAGTCACCGCGTACAAAGACGCGACCACCTATAACAATTTTTATGAATTCGGCACGGATAAAAGCGATCCGGCTGAAAACGCGCATACATTGATTCCGCGCCCATGGACTGTGTCCATTGAAGGCGAAGTCAAAAAGCCCATGACGCTGGACCTCGACCAGTTGCTGAAACTGGCGCCGCTGGAAGAGCGCATTTACCGCTTGCGCTGTGTGGAAGGGTGGTCGATGGTGATTCCGTGGACCGGGTATTCGCTGTCCGAGCTGATCAAGAAAGCCGAGCCGACCGGCAATGCGAAATACGTGGAATTCGTGTCGCTGGCGGACCGCAAGCAAATGCCGGGCGTCGGCAGCCGGGTGCTGAACTGGCCATACGTGGAAGGCTTGCGCATGGATGAAGCCATGCATCCGCTGGCGCTGCTGACGTTGGGCATGTATGGCGAACTGTTGCCGAACCAAAATGGCGCGCCCGTACGCATCGTGCTGCCATGGAAGTATGGCTTTAAGTCCGCGAAATCCATCGTGAAAATCCGCTTCGTCAAAGAGCAGCCCCGCACGGCGTGGAACGTGGCGGCGCCCTCGGAATATGGTTTTTATTCCAACGTGAACCCGGAAGTCGACCACCCGCGCTGGTCGCAGGCTGCTGAGCGCCGCATTGGCGAAGACGGTTTCCTCGCGAAAAAACGTAAAACCCTGATGTTCAACGGTTACAGTGACGTGGCGCCACTGTATGCGGGCATGGATTTGAAGCGGTTCTTCTGATGAATATCGCCAATCCAACAGCGCGGCACATCACGGCCATCAAGGCGGCCGTGTTTGTGCTGGCGCTGGTCCCGTTTTTCAAGCTGGTGTGGCTGGTCGCCAATGACCGGCTGGTCGAGCCGCTGCAATACATCACGCGCGCCACCGGCGACTGGACCTTGTACTTCCTGTGCATCACGCTGGCCGTGACGCCGCTGCGCCGCCTGTTGAAGTGGAATTGGGTGCTTAAACTGCGGCGCATGCTGGGCTTGTATGCGTTCTTTTATGCGTTGCTGCATTTCACGACATTCCTGTGGTTCGACCATTTCTTCGACGTGCAGGAAATGCTGAAGGATGTCGTCAAGCGGCCCTTTATCACGGTGGGCTTTATTGCCTTTGTGTTGCTGGTGCCGCTGGCGCTGACCAGCACCAACGCCATGGTGCGCCGCCTGGGCGGCAAGCGGTGGCAACTACTGCACAAGGCGATTTACGTGATTGCACCGCTGGGTATCCTGCACTTCTGGTGGATGAAGGCCGCCAAGCATGATTTCTCGCAGCCGGTTTTGTTTGGCTTGATTGTGCTGGCGCTGCTGGGCGTGCGGGTGGCGTGGGCGCGCAGCAAGGGGATGGCGGTACGGCCAAGTGTTGCGCGTTAGTAATTATTGGGAAGGGGCGAGCTGCGCTGAATCAAGCTAACGTAAAGCGTAAAAAAAAATGGAAGAAAGCATGCGAAAATAAAAAAAATTTTGATTTTGTAAAAAAAAATGCGAACGCTAGGCTATGAGTTTCTTCGGCAATCGTTGTTGCTGAGCGCATTCCCTCTAAAGCGCCCTGCGCGGGAATTTGCTGTGACGAAAGTTGGTCCGGCAGAAACCAGCCTGGCAGTACCGCCTCATGTGGCGCCGCAAGATGACGATCCGGTATCGCACATCTTATTTGCATTGAAGCATGAAGGCACGAACTTGCAGGTTCTATCAGAAGCATTGCCGCTGATAGATGCAGCAGTCATTCATTCCCATTTGACGGCAGCGCCAAGCAGTGCCTACGTGCGCTTGCTGTGTTATCTGTGGGAAGCATTCAATCATCGTCAGCTGACAGATATACCTGTCATCGGCGGCGCCAATGTTCCATTGTTTGACCCTAAAAAGTATGTCACAGGGCCAGCAGTACGCAATGCCCGCTGGCGTGTTCTTTTCAACGGGCTCGGTAGTTTGCGATATTGCGTCACAGTCGAGCGTACACCGGGTGTGCAGCAGGCGCTGGCTGCCGATCTGCTTGGCCGGGTAGGTGAGTTCCTCGCTTCATTGGATACCGTGGCGATGGACCGCGCGCTGGCCTGGGCATATATGCACGAGACAGAGAGTTCGTTTGCCATCGAACGGGAAGCGCCTACTCAGGACAAAGCCTCGGCTTTTATTGCTTTGCTGCGTCAGGCGCATGAGCCACGTACGCTGGACGAAGATTACTTCGTTGAACTGCAGAATACCGTCATCACCAATCCTTACGAAAGGGCCGCTGCCTATCGCCACGAGCAGAATTGGTTACAGGGTCCGCTGAAAGGGGCTGCCGGCGTCAGTTATGTGCCGCCATCGCCGCAGCTTGTCCCCGAGTTGATGGGGGAATTGGTGGGACTGATTTGGGCCACACAAAAGACAGTTGACCCATTGGTGGTTGCTGCCATTGCTTCGTTTGGCTTTGTTTTCATTCATCCGTTCATGGATGGGAATGGCCGGTTATCCCGGTTCCTGTTCCACCATGCGTTATGCCAGTCGGGTAAATTGGCGCGCGGCCTGTTGCTGCCAGTATCCGTCGCAATGAAACGCAATGAGCCAGCGTATCTGGCAACGCTTCAGCAATTCTCCGTACCGGCGCGGGAACGATGGAAAGTGCTGTGGGTGGATGAAGGCAACTATGCATTTGAATTCAAGGGGAGTGAATCGATCTACCGCTATTGGGATGCGACAGCGTGTGTTGAATTTGGCTACCGCATGGCTGAGCAGGCGCTGGAAATCGACTTACGGAAAGAAACGGAATTTTTAGCGCGCTACGACGCAGTATTCAAGGCGGTCGACGCGCAATACGATGTGCGGGGAAGTGATCTGGCAACGCTTGTACGCTGCTCTCTGGAGAACGACGGACGAATATCGAAAAAGCGGCGCAAACAGTACCAGTACAAGGTGCCAGCAGAAGTTCTTGATGCCATCGAGTTGGCGGCTCAGGCCAGCTTGTCAGGACAAGACGTTGACGAAGATATAGACTGACTTGGCCTGGATATGCCGTTAAAGAGCGTGTCCCGACATAGGCCGGGACACGTACGAATCACTGCTGCCCGTCGCGGAATTGCTGCGCCAGCGTTTGCAGCGGCGCAGCCGGTTGCGAACCGGGCGCCATCGTGGGCGGCAGCGCAGCGCGCATCGGCTGGCTGCGCGTGGCGGCGGACGACAGCACGTTGCCCGTGGTGTCAGGCGCCGCATTCCACACGGGCGCCGCGATGCCTTCAAAGATGGTCTTCAGTTGCTGGCCCCACGTATTGCGGATCATGCGGAAATACTGGTTGTTGTCATCGATAGTGGCAAATTGCGTGACAGCCAGCGCACCATCTTCATAGACCAGCAAGTCCAGCGGCAACCCAACCGAGATATTCGAGCGCAACGTGGAATCCATGGAAATCAGCGCGCACTTGGCCGCTTCATCCAGCGGTGTCGATGGCGTGATGACGCGGTCGATGATGGGCTTGCCGTACTTGGCTTCGCCGATCTGGAAGTACGTGGCTTCACTGTGCGATTCAATGAAATTGCCCGCCGAATACACCTGGAATAAGCGGCACGGCGTGCCCTTGATCTGGCCGCCGAAAATCATGCTGACGTTGAAGTCGATGCCGAATTCCGACAGCGCTTTCGCATCGCGCGCATGCACGAGCCGCACCACTTCGCCGACGATGCGGGCTGCTTCGTACATATCAGGCGCCGTCCACAGCGTATAGCCGCTGGCGCCCGTATGGCTGGACAATAATTCGCGCACGGACTGGGAAATCGACAAATTCCCCGCCGTCATCAACACCATCATCCGTTCGCCTGGATGTTCATATACCTGCATCTTGCGCGCGGTGCTGACCTGGTCCACGCCTGCATTGGTGCGCGAATCGCTGAGGAAAACCAGGCCGGCGTCGAGCCGCATTGCTACACAATAAGTCATCGTTTCAATTCGTGCGGAGCAAAAGCCCCGATTCTACCCTGATCCGCAGGGCGCCCGTCATTGCTGCGCCACCTGCACGGACGCCGCCATGGTTTCATCGCCGCCGCCCCGGCGTATGCCCCGCACCGGCGCAGCGCTGTCGTAGTCGCGGCCCACCGCCAGCCGGCAATACGCATCCGTCATCAGGCGCACGTGGGTTACGTCCACCGATACCCAGCCAACATCGCTGCCATCATCGGCCCACACGTCCACCCACGCGTGGCTGGCTGCATGGCCCGTATTGCCCGGGTCGATATAGCCGGACACGTAGCGGGCCGGCCAGCCATTGACGTGGCAACAGGCGAGGAAGACGTGCGCATGGTCTTGGCACACGCCCGCGCCCAGCGCCAGGGCGGCGCCGGCCGTCGTGCCGACCGCCGTGCTGCCGGACTGGTAGTGGACCGCGCCGGCGATACAGGCGGCCAGCTGCATGCAATCATTCGTCGTGGGAACCGCGCCCGCCGCACAGCCCGCCGCCAGATGCGTGATTTCCGGTGTCACGGCAGTGAGCCGGGTCGGCATCGTATAAACCATAGGCGGCAGCGTATCGTTGCCGGCAATGCGTCCGCCGGGCGGCGCCGTGGTCTCGACAGCGCCGGACGCGACAATAGTGAGCGCCTGGTGCGGCGCGTTCAGCGTCAGCATGTGCGACAGGTTGCCATAGGCATCCGTATAGCCATGCATTTGTCCCGCGGCGCTCAATTGCCACGACAGTACATGCTGCTGCGCTTCCACGCGCGGCGTCAGGTGTAATTGCTGGATGCTGTACGCTTGCGGCGCCGTGTACGCATAAGCGGTTTCATGCCGTATCCATAGTTGCATCGCGCCTCCTATGCCGCCAGTGGAACAAGGAAATCGCGGCTGATGCGGTTGCCCAGTTCATAGATATTGGCGAGGAATTCCGTCAGTGTATCGTGCAAGCCTGTTTTCAAGATATCGTCAATGGAACCGAATTGCAGTTGCGCGTGCAGCCGTCCCGCATAGCGTTCCGTGGAACCGGACACGTCGTTGCGTATTTGCGCCAGGTTGTGCACCACTTCATCCATGCACGCCAGCAGCGAGCGCGGCATGTCGGCGCGCAGCATCAGCAATTCCGCGATGCGTTCCGGTGTGATGACGTCGCGGTACACCTTGCGGTAAATTTCAAAGCCGGACACGGAGCGCAGCAGCGCGGCCCAGTAGTAATAGTCGCGCTGCGTCAAATCATCCGAACGGTGGAACTTCACGTCGAGGATGCGGGCCGTGTTGTCCGCCCGTTCCAGGAAGGTGCCGAGGCGGATGAAGTGCACGGCATCGTCGCGCAGCATGGTGCCCAGCGTAACGCCGCGCGATAAATGCGAGCGGTATTTGACCCATTCGAACACCTGGCTGGGATCGTTCTCCAGCAAATGCAGCCGCCGTTGCCAGTCCAGCCACGTCTGGTTGAGGATTTCCCACACTTCCGTCGTCAAGGTGCCGCGCACGGCGCGCGCATTTTCACGCGCTTCTTTCAGGCACGCGGCGATCGACGACGGATTGTTTGGATCGCGCGCCATGAAATCAATCACGTGGCGCCCCGTGACGGCGCCATGGCGCGCGTCATACGCTTGCTGCAATTCCGAAATCCCCAGCAGCGCGCGCCAACTGTTTTCCACATCCTGCGCCGACTGTGGCAGCATGGCTGCCTGCACGTGGACGTCAAGCATGCGCGCAGTATTTTCCGCCCGCTCCGTATAGCGGGCCATCCAGAATAAATGGTCGGCGGTGCGGCTCAGCATGACAGACTCCCTTCCAGTACCCACGTATCCTTGGTGCCGCCGCCTTGTGACGAATTCACCACCAGCGACCCTTCCTGCAGCGCCACCCGCGTCAGGCCGCCGGGCACCATGGAAATGGTTTTGCCGGACAACACGAATGGACGCAAATCGATGTGGCGCGGCGCCACGCCGGATTCCACGAAGGTCGGGCAATTCGACAGCGCCAGCGTTGGCTGCGCGATATAGCGGTCGGGATGCGCAATCAATTTTTGGCGGAATTCCTCAACCTGGGCGCGGGTTGACGCGGGCCCCACCAGCATGCCGTAGCCGCCCGCGCCATGCACTTCCTTGACCACCAGTTCCGGCAAGTGCGCCAGCGTGTAATCAAGGTCTTCCTTGCGGCGGCATTGCCACGTGGGTACGTTGTTGAGGACAGGCCGCTCCGACAGGTAAAACTCGATCATGTCCGGCACATAGGGGTAAATCGACTTGTCATCCGCCACGCCGGTGCCGATGGCATTGGCCAGCGTCACGCGGCCTGCGCGGTACACCGACAGCAAGCCCGGCACGCCCAGCGCGGAGTCTGGCCGGAACGCCAGCGGATCGAGGAAGTCGTCATCGAGGCGGCGGTAAATCACGTCAACCCGGCGCGGCCCGTGCGTCGTGCGCATGTACACGGCATTGTCGGACACAAACAAATCCTTGCCTTCCACCAGTTCCACGCCCATTTGCTGGGCCAGGAACGCGTGTTCAAAATATGCCGAGTTATACATGCCCGGCGTCATCACGACGATGGTGGGATCATTGACGCCCATCGGCGCCACGGAGCGCAAGTTGTCGAGCAACAAGTCGGGATAGTGATCGACGGGGGCAATGCGGTTGCGGGCAAACAATTCCGGGAACAGCCGCATCATCATTTTGCGGTCTTCCAGCATGTACGACACGCCGGACGGCACGCGCAAGTTATCTTCCAGCACGTAAAACTCGCCCTTGCCCGCCCGGACGATATCGACGCCGGCAATGTGCGCGTAAATGTCTGACGCCACGCTGATGCCCTGCATTTCCGGGCGGTACTGCGCATTGCGGTAAATTTGCTCGGCCGGGATGATGCCGGCTTTCACGATATTCTGGTCATGGTAGATATCGTGGATAAACATGTTGAGCGCTTTGACGCGCTGCGCCAGGCCGGCCTGCAATTGCGCCCATTCGCCGCTGGGGATGATGCGGGGGATGATATCGAAGGGAATCAGGCGCTCAGTACCGGCATCGTCGCCATAGACGGCAAACGTGATGCCCACGCGGCGGAACAGCAAATCCGCTTCGGCGCGCTTGCGCGCCAGCGTGTCGGCTGGCTGTTGTTCCAGCCAGCGGCAGAACTCCCGGTAATGTTCGCGCACGGGCGCGGTTGCCGCGCCATCGTGCATTTCATTGTAAAAAGTTGGCATGATCGGTCCCGGTAGTCTCGGTACCGATACAGACACAAGATTCGTGCCAGCAATTTGCTGCGCAACGGTGGGGCATGCTCGTGTACGCCTGGGCCGCGCCGGTGCATGTGCACCGTACGGGTGCGGCCGTGGCGCATGAATGCTTGAGCTTGGTGCGGCGGCCGAAATGCCGTGCTTAGCGGTGCGCTTGCGGCGAGGCTTCGAGTTGCGCGATGTAAGCTGCCGCTTCGGGCAACTGTGCTTCGCTGAACACGGCAATACCGGCTTGCCGCAGCAGCGCGGCAGTCACGCCGTCGCCGGCAAGGGTTTGCCCGCTGAAGCTGCCGTCATAAATCAACGTGGAACCGCAAGACGGGCTGCCTTCTTTCAGGATCGCCACACGGATATGCTTACGCTGCGCCATCGCCAGCGCCTGGCGCGCGCCATCGATGAATTCCGCCGACACATCTTTGCCGCCCGATTCCACGACGGCCGACCGGCCGGCCAGCACGTGCGCGCCACCCAAGCCATGGCGGATTTCCGCCGGTGGCCGGGGCGTGGGCAAGCCGCCGGCCACTTCGGGACAAAACGGCACGACCCGGCCTTCCGCGATCCAGCCCTGCAGCAGGGCGTGACCGCAGCGCTTGCCCGCGCCGTCATAACGGACGGGATTGCCCAGCAGGCAAGAACTGACCAGGATGGCTTCCATGCGCGTTACTTGATGATGCTTTCCAGCGCGAACAGATCCGCTGGATTTTCACGCTGGCGCACCACGTGCACTTGCGTGCCATCGACAATCAATTCCGCCGCGCGGCCACGGGTGTTGTAGTTCGACGCCATCGTCATGCCATACGCACCGGCAGTTTTCATGGCGAGCAAGTCGCCCGCTTCGACGGACAGCGCGCGGTCGCGCGCCAGCCAGTCGCCGGATTCGCACACGGGGCCGACGACGTCATAGGTCGCCACATCGGCTTTGGATTGTACGACCGGCTGCATGTCCATCCATGCCTGATATAGGGCAGGGCGGGCCATATCATTCATGGCTGCGTCGACAATGCAGAAATTCTTTTCTTCACCGTGTTTGAGGAATTCCACACGGGTCACCAGCACGCCCGTGTCGCCCACGATGGAGCGGCCCGGCTCGAAGCATACTTTGATGGGCTTGCCGTCATAGCGTTCCTTGCGCCACGCATCGATACGGGCAAACACGCGGCCCAGGTAGTCGCCCACCGGCACCGGCGCGCTGTCTTCTTCATCGCCGTAATCAATGCCCAGGCCGCCGCCCAGGTCCAGGTGGTGCAAATGAATGCCTTCCGCATCGAGCTGGTCGATCAGTTCGATCAAGCGGTCCAGCGCTTCCAGCAGCGGCGCGTCATCCAGCAATTGCGAGCCGATGTGGCAATCGATACCCGCCACGTCCAGGTGCGGCAGCTTGGCGGCCGTGCGGTACGTTTCCAGCGCATCCGTGTAGGCCACGCCGAATTTGTTGGCTTTCAGGCCGGTGGCGATGTACGGGTGGGTCTTGGCGTCCACGTTCGGGTTCACGCGCAGCGACACGCGGGCTTTCTTGCCCATGGAACCAGCCACGTCGTTCAGGCGGTGCAATTCCGGGATGGATTCCACGTTGAAGCACAGGATGTCGTGTTCCAGCGCCAGGCGCATTTCCGCCACGGTTTTACCCACGCCCGAGAAAATCACTTTCTTTGCGTCGCCGCCCGCCGCAATCACGCGCAGCAATTCACCGCCCGACACGATGTCGAAGCCCGCGCCGCGCCGCGCCAGCAAATTCAGCACGGCCAGGTTGGAATTGGCTTTCATGGCGTAGCACACCAGCGCATCGCGGCCCGCGCAAGCATTTTGGTACGAATCGAAATTGGCCAGCAGCTGGGCCTTGGAATACACGTAAGTCGGGGTGCCGTATTGCTCGGCAATGGCGGCCAGGGACACGCCTTCGGCGTGCAGCACGCCGTCCTGGTAAGAAAATTGCGACATGATTATTGTTGGGATGCGGGAGGTGTGGAAGGTACCGGAGCGGAAGGGGGCGCTACGCCTGGCTTGCCTTGGGTGTTGGCAGTGGCGGGCTTGGCCGGCTGTTTTGGTAAGTACAGCGGGCCGGTCTGGCCGCAGCCCGCCAAGAGGGCGGAAATGCAGGCCACCGCAGAGATGTGCAGCGCTAAAGTGGACTTCACGATTAAAATCAGGGTTTGACAGAAGATCCTGGAGTTTAGCATGACCGAATCAGAATTTTTGGACGTGGCCGACACCACCCTGTCCGCCATCGAGTCCGCACTGGACCGCCTGCACGAACAGGATATGGTGGACGTCGAGTGCAGCCGCAGCGGCAATGTGCTGGAAATCGAGTTTTGCCACAATGGCTCGAAGGTCATCGTCAACAGCCAGGCCGCCATGCAGGAAATCTGGGTCGCGGCCCGTTCCGGCGGTTTCCACTACAAGCGCGTCGATGGCAAGTGGGTCGATACCCGCACCGGCAAGGAATTGTTTCAGGCGCTGTCGGATATCACGACAGAGCAGGGCGGCGCCCCGGTGGTCGTCAGCGAGCAGTAATCAGCAGCAATCCAACAAGGGCGCGGTTTGCGCCCTTTTCATTTGTGTCGTCAATTGCATGTCGTACTGTGCGCAGCCGTGCGTGTGTTTTTCCCGCACCATTCATAAAAAAATAGCTCCTGGAGACTAAGATGACTGATTCCACATTTGTTCCTTCCCGCCGTTCTTTGCTGGGGGGCAGCCTGGCTGCCGTAGCCGCTGCCGGGCTCGATGGCTTGTCGCGCACGGCGCTGGCCCAGGCTGCCAGCGCTTCCGCGCCTGCCGCCGCACCCGCCGCCAAGCCTTTGCCCGCCTTCGCCGCGTGGAAAGATGGCAGTGTCATGATCGTGCATGGCGCGAATGCGCTGGAAACCCGCCGCGGCGCGCTGGGCTCCAGCGTCATCACGCCGGCAGACCGCCTGTATGTGCGCAATAACTTGCCGGCGCCGGATGCGGCTATCCTGGCCGACCGGGATGCGTGGGTGGTGCAGGTGGACGGTGTGAAAAACCCCCGTGCGCTGACCGTGAAGGAATTAAAAGGGATGGGGCTGGAAACCGTGGCCATGGTGCTGCAATGTTCCGGCAATGGCCGGGGCATGTTCCCCAGCAAGCCGAGCGGCAGCCCGTGGCAAGTGGGCGCTGCCGGTTGTGTGCTGTGGAGCGGCGTGCCGGTGCGCGCCGTGGTGGAAGCGCTGGGCGGTCCGCTGTCCGGATTGAAATACATGACGGGCACGGGCGGCGAGAAATTGCCGGAAGGAGTCGATCCGCGCACGCTGATGGTGGAGCGCTCGGTGCCGCTGGAAGCCATGGGCGATGCCCTGCTGGCATGGGAATTGAATGGCGCGCCGATTCCGCTGGCGCATGGCGGCCCGCTGCGGCTGATCGTGCCCGGTTATACGGGTGTCAACAATATCAAATACATCAAGCGGCTGGCCTTTACTGCCGAGCAAAGCGAGGCGGCCATCCAGCAGCACGGCTACCGCATGACAGCGCTGGGCCAGAAAAGCACCAATGCCGACCCGTCCGTATGGGAAATGGGCGTGAAATCGTGGATCAATGGCCCGTTGCCGGACAGCGGCGCACTGGCGGCGGGGCCCTGCGTCATCCATGGCGTGGCGTTTGGCGGCTTGCATGCAGTAAAGCGGGTGGAAGTGTCGGTGGACGATGGCAAGACGTGGCAGGAAGCCAAACTGGTCGGCCCGGACCTGGGCCGCTATGCATGGCGCCAGTTCGCGCTGGCAGTGAAGTTGCCGGCCGGTATGCACACGTTGCTGTCCCGCGCCGAAGACAGCAAGGGCAACCGCCAGCCGGAACTGCGGGTGGAAAATGCGCATGGCTATGGCAATACCAGCTGGCGTGACCATGGCGTGAAAGTGGTGGTGGCATGATGGGGGCGAAACGGATAACCGCAGCGTTGCTGCTGGCGGCCAGTGCCGGGGCCGGGGCGGCGGATAACGATGCCGCCATGCTGGAAAAAGGCAAGCGCCTGTTTACGCAGACGGCCGCGCCGCCATGCATGACGTGCCACACGCTGCGCCATGCGGAGGCTGCCGGTGAAATCGGGCCGAACTTGAATGAAATGGCGCCGGATGCCGCGCGCGTGGAAAAGGCTGTGCGCAATGGGATCGGCGTGATGCCGGCGTTCAAACTGAGCGAAGCGGACTTGAAATTGCTGGCGCAGTATGTGGCGGCGGCCAGCCGGTTGCCATGACTTGTTCTGGCTGAACTGGTCTATGGCACGCCAGACCTGCGTTCAAATAGCGAACGCAGGCGGGACCATATCCCAGTCATCCACGGTCTAGTTCCGTCCTCTCGCGGCGGCCAGGCTCCGCCGCGTGCAGATAGACTGTAAAGGTATCGGCAGGCCGGGCGCCTTTGGCCAAATCCAGCGCATGGCCAATCGCGCCCCGGTGATACGTGCCGTGATTGACGATGTGAAACAGTATTTCTTGCCGCGTCATGCTGCCCTGTTTGCCATCGACGAACTGGAACGTCACGGGTTCATTCAGCAGGGGAGTTGCTCCAATAAACCGGCCAAACCACAGGTTCGATGCGGTAATGCGCTGGTCGAGTTCGCTGAGCTGGGGCAATTGTTCGGTATTGGTCGACGCATGCGGGTCTGGCTGGCCAGTCAGCCGGGCCTTGAACAATTCTTCGACCCGCACCATGTGGTTGAGCTGCTGGCGCGCAAACGCCATTGCTCCCGGAAACTGGTCTTGGTCAATCGCCGCCACTGCGTCCAGCGTGCGGCGGTCGGCCCATTGCTTGTACTTGAAAATGTCGTTGAACATCAAGATGACGGCCGGTCCTGAACAACGACATTGCGCGCCAGCGTCTTGAACCTGACGCCGTCGGCCTGCACGACGGTAATTGTCACATGACCGGTTTTGCTGGTTTTGATGTCAGTAACCGAGCCGGATTTCCCGGCATGGGTGCCGCCGGTGACTTTGCACCAAGCGCCGTCCGTGACTGTCTGCGCTGCTTCCATCATTCCTCCGTGTAATCAGAACAATTCGTTTTTCACCGCATCCTTGGCTTTTTCCTCCGCCGGCGTGCCCCGTGAAGCGCCCTCCAGACTCTGCACCCCCATCCCTGGTGGATTTTCCGCGTAGTAATACTCGCCATCCACCACCATCATGCCCTCGGGAACCGGGCGCTCTTCAATCGGGATATTTTTCAGCGCTTTTTGCATGTAGCCGATCCAGATCGGCAGCGCCAGGCCGCCGCCCGTCTCTTTATTACCCAGGTTGCGCGGCTGGTCGAAGCCGATCCACGCGACCGCCACCAATTTCGACTGGTAGCCGGCAAACCATGCATCGATGGAATCGTTGGTGGTGCCCGTCTTGCCCGCGATATCCGGACGCTTCAGCACCAACGCCTTGGTCGCGGTACCGTACTTGACGACGTCCTTCATCATGGAATCCATCAGGAACGCATTGCGCTCATCAATGACCCTGTTGGCGGGATCGCCTGCGCGGTCCGGCGACGCTTGCGACAGCACTTTGCCGTTCGAGTCCGTCACCTTGGAAATCAGGTAAGGCGTGACTTTATAGCCGCCGTTGGCAAAGACGGCATACGCGCCCGCTTCCTGCAGCGGCGTCACGGCGCCCGCGCCCAGCGCCAGCGTCAGGTAAGGCGGGTTCTTTTCCGCGTCAAAGCCAAAGCGGGTCGTATATTCCTGGCCGTATTTGGCGCCGATGCGGTGCAGGATACGGATGGAAATCATGTTTTTCGACTTGGTCAGGCCCTTGCGCATCGTCATCGGGCCTTCGTACTTGCCGTCGTAGTTCTTCGGTTCCCACGCCTGGCCGCCGGTCTGGCCCGCGTCGAACGAGATCGGTGCGTCATTGATGACGGTCGAAGGCGACAAGCCCCGCTCCAGCGATGCCGAGTAAATAAACGGTTTAAAGGACGAACCCGGCTGGCGCCACGCCTGCGTCACGTGGTTGAACTTGTTGCGGTTGAAATCGAAGCCGCCGACCAGCGCCTTGATGGCGCCATCTTCCGTCGAGGCCGACACAAAGGCCGATTCGACTTCCGGCATTTGCGTGATTTCCCAATCTTTGCCTTCCTGGTGCACGCGAATCACAGCGCCACGGCGGATGCGTTTATTCGGTGCAGCTTTATCCGTCAGCCACGAGCGGGCCGCTTCCAGCCCTTCGCCGGTAATCGTGATTTCTTCGCCCGACGCGGTCACGGCCACCACCTTGGTAGGCGACACTTGCAGCACCATGGCCGCCACGATGTCGTCGCTATCCGGACGGCCCGCCAGTTCCGTTTCAATGGCTTCGTCGGCTTCTTCTTTATTGGCCGGGATATCGATATACGCTTCCGGGCCCCGGTAAGCGTGGCGTTTTTCATAATCCATCACGCCACGGCGCAGCGCCAGGTAGGCGGCATCCTGGTCGGCCTTGGTAATGGTGGTGAATACGTTCAAGCCGCGCGTGTACGTATCTTCCTTGAATTGTTCATACACCAGCTGGCGCGCCATTTCCGCCACATATTCCGCGTGGACGCCGAAATCGCTGCTGTCGGTCTTGGTTTTCAATTGCTCGTTTTTTGCCGCCACATACTGCGCTTCCGTGATGTAGCCCAAGTCGCGCATGCGCTGCAAAATGTATTGCTGGCGGGTGCGGGCACGCTTCGGATTGACTACCGGGTTATACGCGGATGGCGCTTTGGGCAAACCGGCCAGCATCGCGGCTTCCGCAATGCTAATGTCTTTTAAATTCTTGCCGAAATAAATCTGGGCAGCGGATGAAAAGCCGTATGCGCGCTGGCCCAGATAAATCTGGTTCATATAAACCTCGAGGATCTGGTCTTTCGTCAGGTTTTTCTCGATTTTCCAGGCCAGCAGCATTTCATACAATTTACGCTTGAACGTTTGCTCGCTGGACAAGAAGAAGTTGCGGGCGACTTGCTGTGTGATGGTCGATGCGCCCTGGCGTGCGCCGCCCGTCGCATTGTGGACGGCCGCGCGCAAGATGCCTGTGTAATCGACGCCGCCGTGCTCATAGAAGTTGCTGTCTTCAATCGCCAGCACGGCTTTTTTCATCACGTCGGGGATGTCTTTGATGCGCACCAGATTACGGCGTTCTTCGCCGAATTCGCCGATCAGTACGCCGTCGGCTGAAAAGATTCGCAGCGGCATTTTAGGACGGTAATCCGTCAGGGAATCCAGCTCCGGCAAATTCGGATAAGCCAGCGCCAGGCCGAATACCAGCAACAGCACACCTGCCAGCACCAGGCCGGCGATGGAGGCGAGGACGGTAAATAGCAGGCCGCGCGAACGGGCTGGATTGTCATTGGCAGCAGTGGTCATGCAAGTGGTCTTTCCAGTCTGTGAGTCCGGGCCATTATAAGCGAGGCATGATAGCTTGCGGCGTGCATAGCGGACAGACAACAGGCATGAAATATTTACTATGAGCAACTAAATAAGTGAGTTGAAATCATGGCCACAGAGTGGATTTCAAGTGTGGTACAGGGTGCACAAATGAGCAATTGTGCACGGCAGAAATACCTTTACACTCGCTCAGCCTTATTGCTAGCATCTGATGTACCGTCCCCTTTTTGCCCTCTCCTTATGCGATCAATAATAGTGTGTGACCAGCTGCAACATGGCAGGAACCCGCTATGAACCTGGACCTGAGCACACTGTTCGGCAGGGGCAATGCGCCGCTGGTTGGGGTCGACATCAGCACGTCGAGTGTGCGGCTGGTGGAACTGGCCCAGGGCGGCAAGGAAGGGTTGCGGCTGGAACGCTACGCGACGGAACCCCTGCCGCGCGGCGCCGTGATTGACGGCAATATCGAAAACCTCGACCAGGTGGTGGACGCGCTGCGCCGCGTGTGGAAGAAAAGCGGCACCCGCGCCAAACTGGTTGCGCTGGGGATGCCGCCGGCTTCCGTCATCACGAAGAAAATCACTTTGCCGGCTGGTATGTCGGAAGACCAGCTGGAAGTGCAGGTCGAATCGGAAGCCAGCCAATATATTCCGTTTGCGCTCGATGAAGTCAGCCTCGACTTCGACGTGATTGGTCCGTCGCCTGCGTCGGAAGACGATGTCGAAGTGCTGCTGGCAGCGTCGCGCCGCGAAAAAGTCGAAGACCGCGTGGCCATTGCGGAAGCATCCGGCCTGAAAGCTGCCGTAATGGACATTGAATCGTATGCGGCGCGCGCCGCGCTGGACCGGGTGCTGGCCCAGGTACCGGGCGGCAATGCGGGCCAGATCGTTGCGCTGTTCCAGATTGGCGCGCAAGTCACGCATATATCCGTGCTGCTTGATGGCGTTGCGATTTATGAGCGGGAACAGCCATTTGGCGGCAATACGCTGACCCAGGACATCGTCCGCGCATATGGTTTGTCTTATGACGAAGCGGAAGCAAAAAAGAAGTCCGGCGACTTGCCGGACAGTTACGCAAACGACATCCTGGCGCCATTCCTGGAAAGCGCCGCGCTGGAAGTCACACGCGCCATTCAATTCTTTTACACGTCCACCCCGTATACCAAAGTCGACCAGATATACCTGGCCGGCGGCTGCGCATTGATTCCCGGCTTGCTCGATATCGTGGCCAGCCGCACCAAGATCAATTCCGCCGTGATTTCCCCATTCAAGGGCATGGTGCTGGGACCGGGTGTGCGTGAGCAGGCGCTGCGCAGCGAAGCGCCGGCCTATCTGGTGGCTTGCGGGCTGGCATTGCGGAGGTTCGGCTGATGATCCGGATTAACCTGCTCCCGCACCGCGAGGAAAAGCGCAAACAGAAAAAAGCCGCGTTTTACGCGCTGATGGCATTGGGCGCGCTGATCGGCGCCGGCGTTGTGCTGGTGGTGGGCGGCTATAACGCACGCGCCATTGCGATCCAGGAACAGCGCAACCAGGCCATCAAGGACGCCATCGTGGTGCTGGATAAAAAGATTGCAGAAATCGCCACGTTGAAGCAAGAAATCGAAGCGCTGAAAGCGCGCCAGCAAGCTGTCGAAGATTTGCAGGGCGACCGCAACCAGCCTGTTTACCTGCTCGATGAACTGGTCAAGCAAACGCCGCCCGGCGTGTACCTGAAGAGCTTTAAGCAAGACGGGCAGCGCGTGGTCATGCAAGGCTTTGCGCAATCGCAGGAGCGCGTGTCGGAATTGCTGCGCAACGTGTCGAGCGTGTCGCCGTGGCTGGAAAAACCGGACCTGGTGGAAGTGAAGGCCACGGGCCTGGGCCAGGGCAAGACAGCGAAAAAAGTCGTGGAATTTAATTTGATCGTCAGCATCAAGCGTCCGCGCGACAAGGAACAACTGGAAGACGGCAAGCCGGGCAAACCCGGGGATCACAAGCCGGCCGCTACGATGGCGAGTGCGGGCAATGTTCCCGCCAAGCCCTGAGCAGAGAACGATATGGCCATCGACGTCAAACAATTAAGCGATTCGCTGCAAGCCCAGTTCCAGGGCTTGAATGGCCGCCATCCCGGCATGTGGCCGCTGGCGCCCCGCATCCTGTGCACGGTGGGCGTGGTGCTGGCCGTGGTGGGGGCAGGGTATTTCGGCTATTGGAGCGGCCAGTTCGACGAACAGGAAGCCGGCGCGGCCAAGGAAGCCAAGCTGAAAGCCGAATATACGGAAAAATCGCAGCAAGCCGTCAACCTGGAAGCGCTGCGCGCGCAAAAAGTGCAGGTCGACCAGTATGTGGAGCGCCTGCAAAAGCAATTGCCAAGCAAGGCGGAAATGGCGGCGCTGTTGTCGGATATTAACCAGGCGGGCCTGGGCCGTGGTTTGCAGTTTGAACTGTTCAAGCCGGGCCAGGTGGTGGTCAAGGATTATTACGCGGAACTGCCGATCAATATCAAGGTGACGGGCAATTACCATGACATAGGCGCCTTTGCCAGCGACATGGCCAATCTGCCCCGCATTGTCACGTTGAATAACATGCAGCTGGCGTCGCCTGTTTCCGGCGGCAATATCCTGACCCTCGATGCCGTGGCCAAGACCTTCCGCTACCTGGATCCGGAAGAAGTGGCAGCGCAGCGCAAGGCGGCGGCAGACAAGAAAAAGGCGGCGAAACCATGAAGCGCGTCTCCATCACGTCAATGACGCTGGCCATGGCGCTGGCCGGGTGCGGCGACAGCGATGTCCAGGAAGTCAAAGACTGGATGAAACACACGGACAGCCAGGCCCATGTGGCCGTCAAGCCGATTTCCGAACCCAAAACGTTTATCCCGTTCGCCTATAGCGCGGCAGGGGAAGTGGACCCGTTCAACCAGAACAAGTTGCTGGCCGAACTGGCCCGCCAGGCCAATGCCGGTGGCGGCGTGCGCCCTGATACGACGCGCCGCAAGGAATTCCTCGAAGGTTTTCCGCTTGACGCCATGAAAATGGTGGGGACGCTGGAAAAATCCCAAACCATGTTTGCACTCTTGCAAATCGATAAATCTGTGTACCAGGTGCGTCCCGGCCAGCATCTCGGTCAAAACTTCGGCCTCATTACTGCCGTGACGGACGATAGCATCACCGTCAAGGAAATCGTGCAGGATGCCACTGGCGACTGGATCGAACGCATGTCCAAGTTGGAGTTGCAGGAAAGTAAGGAGAGCAACAAATGAGCCCCCTCATCACTTCTGCCTCGCCACGGCCGGCCTGGGCAGGTTGGCGCCCGGTGCTTGCACTGGCTGCCGCAGCGTTGCTGGCGCAGCCTGCGATGGCCCAGCAGCCCGCCGCGATGCCATCCGCGCAGTCAGTGCAGTCCGCTGCCATGGCTGCCAATGCCATTGAATCCGTGACGGCCAACCAGCAGGGCGCCAATGTGATCGTCAAGATCGCCATGAAAAATGCGCCGGAAAAATTGCCGATGGGATTTACCATCACCAATCCCGCGCGCATTGCGCTGGACTTTGGCGCCACCGTGAATTTGACGGGCAAAAACACGTTTGAATTTAACCAGGGTGATTTGCGCAGCGTGAATGTGGTGCAGGCCGGCGAGCGCTCGCGCCTCGTGTTCAACCTGAAGCGCACGCTGAACTATGCGGCGGTCATTGACGGCAATGCCATCATCGTGACCATCGATGGTTCCGGCGGCCTGGCCACGGCAGTCGATTCCACCGGCTTGCCGGTGGCGCAAGCCAAGCCTGCGGCGCACAAGCAATTGCTGCGCGACCTGGACTTCCGCCGCGGCGTCAATGGCGAAGGCCGCATCGTCGTGGATTTGCCTAACAGCCAGGTTGCCGTCGATGTGCGCGCCAATGCCAGCGGCGTGGTGGTGGATTTCCTGAAAACCGGTTTGCCGGAAACCCTGCGCCGCCGCCTGGACGTGACGGACTTCGGCACGCCGGTGAAGCAAATCACCACGGTGCCGCAGGGCGACAACGTGCGCATGACGATCGAAGCCAAAGGCTTATGGGAACAAAGCGTCTACCAGAGCGATACGCAGCTGGTGGTCGATGTGCGCCCGCTGAAGGAAGACCCGAACAAGCTGACGCAGGGCACGCAGGGCTACCGCGGCGAAAAGCTGTCGTTCAATTTCCAGAACGTGGAAGTGCGGGCCGCGCTGCAAGCCATTGCCGATATCTCCGGCCTGAACATCATCACCAGCGACAGCGTGTCGGGCAACCTGACGTTGCGCCTGCGTGAAGTGCCGTGGGACCAGGCGCTCGACGTGGTGCTGCAAGCGAAGGGCCTGGACATGCGCAAGAATGGCTCCGTGCTGTGGATCGCGCCGAAGGAAGAATTGCTGACCAAGGAAAAGCTGGAACTGGAACAGCGCGCGCAAATTGCCGACCTGGAACCGCTGAAATCGGAAATCTTCCAGCTCAATTACCAGAAGGCCGAGTCATTCAAGACGGTTTTTGGCCTCGATGGCGCGGACAGCAAGAACCGCATTTTGTCCAAGCGGGGCAGCGCGATTATCGAGCCGCGCACCAACCAGCTGTTTGTGACGGATATCGCATCGAAGCTGGAAGATATCCGCAAGCTGATTGCCAAGACGGATATCGCGTCCAAGCAAGTGCTGATTGAAGCGCGCATCGTCGAAGCGTCGGATTCGTTCACCAAGAACCTGGGCGCGAAACTGGGCTTCGCGGATTTGCGCACGTTGCGCGGCGGCGATACGGGCTACCAGATCGGCAACACCAACAACCGCATTGCCATCGGCGGCAATTTGACGGGCGTGGGCCAGGTGACGGGCCAGACGCCGGACAAGGGCGACGGCTATACGAATTCCACGTTCCTGAATTTGCCGGCCGCGCCCATCAATGGCCTGTCGGCGGCAAACCTGGCCGTCAGCCTGTTCTCGTCGGCGGCTAACCGTTTCCTGAACCTGGAATTGTCCGCGCTGGAAGCCGATGGCAATGGCAAGATCATTTCCAGCCCGCGCGTGGTGACAGCCGATAAAGCCATCGCCACCATTGAACAGGGCCTGGAATTGCCTTACCAGGTGGCGACCAGCAGCGGCGCCACGTCGATCGTGTTCCGCAAGGCGAACTTGCGGCTGGAAGTCACGCCGCAAATCACGCCGGACGGCAATGTCGTGATTGACGTGGACGTCAACAAGGATAGCGTGGGCCAGGAAACCCGCGCGGGTTTCGCCATCGACACCAAGCACGTGAAAACACAAGTGATGGTGGAAAATGGCGGCACCGTCGTCCTGGGCGGCATCTATCAGCAAATCGAGCGCACGACGATTTCCAAGGTGCCGGTGCTGGGCGATGTGCCGGTATTGGGCATGCTGTTCAAGAACACGGGCCGCACCAATGAAAAAACCGAGCTGCTAGTGTTTATTACGCCGAAGATTGTCGCCGAACGTCTTTCGGCACGATAATGCAGGCCAGAGAGGAAATCCATGTATAAAACGACAACTGGTTTCATCAAGTCAATCAGGCAATGGCTGGCGCTGCTGTGCTGCGCCACGCTGCTGGCGGCTTGCGGGGGCGGCGGCGGCAATCCCGGCTCGACCACGGGCAATCCCTCGGGCACGGGCAATACGCCCAAAGTCGCCAGTATTGTGCTGATTTCCAGCGCGGATACCATTGCCTCGTCCGGTGCAGACGGCACGGAAGTGACACTGTCGGCGCTGGTCAAGGATGCCAATAACCTGGTGATGGAAAACCAGAATGTCGATTTCAAGGCGGATTCCGGCAATATCGTGCCGGTTAAACTCATCACGGACAATACCGGCATGGCCACGGCCAAGCTCAACGTGAAGGGCGACGCCACGCTGCGCACGATTACCGTGACGGCCACCGTGGGCGGTATTTCCACCACGAAAAAAATCCAGGTGGTGGCCAATGTCCCGCCGCCGACGCCGACCGCCACCATGACCTTGGTGAACAGTTCCGGTGTGGCCAGCAGTTCGCTGTCGGCAGCCACGCCGCTGACGGCCCGCACCTCCGTGCGCGACAAGGACAACAAACCCGTTGCCAATGCGCTGGTGACGTACACGGCCGATTCCGCCCTGGTGGCGTTCTCGCCGTCGGTCGGCACCGCGTTGACGGACGCCAACGGCCTGGCCGAAGTCACGTTGCGCCCGGCCAGCTTGTCGGTTTCCGGCGCCGGTACCGTCAATGCCGCAGTCTCCGTGGCGGGCACGGCGCTGACCACATCCGCCAATTTCAGCGTGGGCGCCACGGCGATTACGCTGGGGCCGCTGAACCTGTCGTCCACCAGCATTCCGGCTTATGGCTCGACCATCATTACTGTCGACGTCCTGGCCGGCGCCGCCAAATATACGGAACAGCAACTGAACATTGCGTTTGCCTCGAATTGCGTATCGGCAGGCAAAGCCACGCTGGCCGCCACCGTGCCGACCTCGAACGGCACCGCGCAAGTGGTGTACCGCGACCAGGGCTGCGGCAATACCGACCAGATCACGGCGTCGGCGTCCGGCATCAGCAAATCCAGCACGGCCAGCCTCGCTATTGCCGCGCCGCAAGCCGCGTCGATCCAGTTCTCGGCTGCCTCGCCGGTGGACCGTTCGATCGTCATCAAAGGACAGGGCGGGATCGGCCGCACGGAAACTGCCACCCTGACGTTCAAGGTATTCGACACGTTCGGCAAGCCGCTGGCCGGCCAGAACGTGAAGTTCTCCACCGCGTCCACCAATGTGACTATCAACAAGGCCAGCGACAGCACCGATGCCAATGGCGAAGTCATCACGACGGTCAATTCCGGCTCGGTGCCGACGTCGTTCCGCATTATCGCCACGCTCGACAATGGCGCATCGACCACGTCCGATTCCATCGTGGTGACCACGGGCGCGCCGGTTCAGCGCGCGTTCTCGCTGTCAGTTGGCAAACCCAATGTGGAAGGCTGGTCCAATGATGATGTGGCGGCGACCACGGTCAATGTGCTGGTGGCGGACCAGGCCGGCAATCCCGTGCCGGATGGCTTGCCGGTCGTCTTCCAGACCAACCTGGGCGCGATTGGTTCGTCCGACAAAGGCGGCTGCAATACCACCAATGGCGGCTGCTCGGTGAATTACCGCTCCCAGGCGCCGCGCATTGCCACCGAGCTGAACTCGCCGGCGACGCCGTGCAATACGTTGGCGACCGGCCCCGAGAAAAATGATTCGGCCCGCATCGGCCTGGCCACCGTGTGCGCCAGCACCACGACCAGTACCGGTACCCTGTACCGGAAGACCAGCATTTTCCTGTCCGGCAGTGTCGCTGAAAATGTGTATATGTCGACCCCGACCGGCGCCACGAAGCTGAGCACGAAAGACGTCACGGACCTGGGCACGGTGAAGTCCACGGAATCCCGGGTCTTCATCCTGCAGTTGAATGACGTCAACAATAATCCGATGCCGGCCGGCACGGCGGTGGAAATCACCAGCGTCGTCAATGCCGTGGCCATCGGCGTCGCGCCGGCGACCGTACAAAGCGTGTTCCCCCATACGGACACCGCGGACGTGGCCGGCGGCCTTGGCTTGGATGACAACAATATCCGGCAGGGTTCGTATCATCAAATTTCGATTGGCAGCGCCCAGGCAAAACCGTGTCTGACCGCGCTGGACAGCACATTCAGTGTGAGGGTAACCACGCCTAAAGGGAGTGTGACTTCGTATCCGTTTAAACTAGCGTTCTCGTGTCCGTAATGATGTCCATAAGACAGGATCCATAAAACGCTACGCGCGCCGGCCTCGAGCCGGCGTTCGTGTTTTCAGAAAAGTTGGTTCAAGTGGCAGAAACTTATCGAGGTAACATCTTTCTTGTGGGGCTGATGGGGGCAGGTAAAACCACCATCGGGCGCCTGCTGGCGCGCAAGCTGGGCATGCAATTCATCGATTCCGACCATGAAATCGAAGCCCGTACGGGCGCGTCGATCCCGTGGATTTTTGAAATCGAAGGGGAGCAAAGCTTTCGCCGCCGCGAAGCGGAAGTCATCCGCGAGCTGACGGCGCAGTCCGGTATTGTGCTGGCCACGGGCGGCGGCGCCATCCTGAATCCGCAATCGCGCCAGTTTTTGCGCGAACGGGGCACGGTGATTTACTTGCGCGCAAGCATCACCAGCATCTTGCAGCGCACGGCGCATGACAAGAACCGGCCGCTGCTGCAAACCGCCGATCCGCGCAAAAAGCTGGAAGAATTGATGGCGCAGCGCGAACCGCTATATGAGGAATTGGCGCACCTGGTCGTCGATACCGGCCGACCTAACGTACAATCGATGGTTCACATGATTTTGAACCAGTTGGATGCCCGGGCTTGCGAGTCGGCGCCCAACTGCATCACGGAAGCACAACCTTCGATGACTGAACAAACCACCATCCTCTTGAACGTTGATTTGGGCGAGCGCAGCTATCCCATTTCCATTGCCCCATCGCAACTGGACGATGGCGCGCTGCTGGCCCGCCACGTCACGGGCAGCAAGGTCGCCATTGTCACCAACACCACCGTGGCGCCGCTGTACCTGGACAAGGTCAAGGCTCCGCTGTTGGCGCAGGGCAAGCAAGTGATCGACATCATCTTGCCGGATGGCGAAGAGTACAAGAACTGGGCCAGCCTGATGCAAGTGTTCGACGCCTTGCTGGCCAACAAGGCCGACCGCAAATGCACGCTGATCGCACTGGGCGGCGGCGTGATTGGCGATTTGACGGGCTATGCGGCGGCCAGCTACATGCGCGGCGTGGACTTCATTCAAGTGCCGACCACCTTGCTGTCGCAAGTGGATTCGTCGGTGGGCGGCAAGACGGGCATCAACCACCCGCTGGGCAAAAACATGATTGGCGCGTTTTACCAGCCGCGCGTCGTGATTGCCGACACGTCGACCCTGGAAACCTTGCCGGACCGCGAACTGTCGGCCGGCCTGGCGGAAGTCATCAAGCACGGCGCCATCATTGACGCGGAATTCTTTGACTGGATCGAAGCCAATATCGGCAAGCTGGTGGCGCGCGACAAGGCATCGCTGGCGTACGCGATTGCCCGCTCGTGCGAAATCAAGGCAGACGTCGTGCGCCAGGATGAACGCGAAGGCGGCTTGCGCGCAATCCTGAATTTCGGCCACACGTTTGGCCACGCGATTGAAGCGGGCCTCGGTTATGGCGAATGGCTGCACGGCGAAGCGGTCGGCTGCGGCATGGTGATGGCGGCAGACTTGTCGCACCGTATGGGCTTCATCGATGCGGACACGGTGCAGCGCGTGCGCAAGCTGGTGAAAGCAGCGGGCTTGCCCACCGTGGCGCCGGACCTGGGCGTGCAGCGCTGGCTGGAACTGATGGAAGTCGACAAAAAGAATGAAGGCGGCGCCATCAAGTTCATTTTGCTGAAACCATTGGGCAAACCATCGATTACCAATGCGCCGCAGGACTTGCTGCTGGCCACCCTGGACGCCTGCATAAAGGAATAAGGAATGAGCTACGAAACCCACCTCGCACCCTATGCCGTACAGTCGGACAAGGACGCGGGGCGGCGTTTCGAAGAAGCTCCGCACGCGTCGCGCAGCCAGTTCCAGCGCGACCGTGACCGCATCATCCATTCCACGGCATTCCGCCGCCTCGAATACAAAACCCAGGTCTTCCTCAATCACGAGGGCGATCTGTTCCGCACCCGCCTCACGCACAGCCTCGAAGTGGCGCAAATCGGCCGCTCGCTGGCGCGCAACCTGCGCCTCAATGAAGACCTGGTGGAAGCTGTCGCGCTGGCCCACGACCTGGGCCACACGCCGTTTGGCCACGTGGGACAGGACGTATTGAACGAATGCATGCACGGCTATGGCGGCTTCGAGCACAACTTGCAAAGCTTGCGGGTCGTCGACGAACTGGAAGAAATGTATGGCGCGTTCGATGGCTTGAACTTGATGTTTGCCACGCGCGAAGGGATTTTAAAGCACTGCTCGCTGAATAATGCGAAGTTGCTGGGCCCCGTTGCGCAGCGCTTTATCGACCGCACGCAGCCATCGCTGGAAGCGCAGCTGACCAACCTGGCCGATGAAATCGCGTACAACAGCCACGATATCGATGATGGCTTGCGCTCCGGCCTGATCACCATCGGGCAGCTGGAACAGGTGGATTTCTTTGCCCGCATCTGGCATGACGTGCAGCGCAGCCATCCGGGGCTGGCGGGGCGGCGCGCCATCTATGAAACCTTGCGCCGCGTGATTACCGCGCTGGCCGATGATTTGCTGGCGACGTCGCGCGAACTGCTGCTTGAAGCCGCGCCCAAGAGTATTGAAGACGTGCGCGCGGCGCCGCCATTGATCCGCTTTTCGCCGCAAATGCGCAAGGATGCGACGGAGCTGAAACGGTTCCTGCGCGCGAATCTCTATTCGCATTACAAAGTCAACCGCATGCGCGTGAAAGCCAGCCGCGTTATCCGGGAATTGTATGAAGCATTCATGCAAGACCCGGTGCTGCTGCCGCCGGATTACCAGGACAAGTCCGGCGATGCACACAGGCAGGCGCGCAAGATTGCCGATTACATTGCGGGGATGACGGACCGGTATGCGTTCAAGGAGTACCGGCGTTTGTTTTCGATGGATGAGTTGTAATTACAGCAAACGCCCCTGGGCGTCGCCAGAGTTGCCCAGCACATCGAGCAACAGCTTCTTGACCGGCGCCGGCAACGCCGCATCCCCCAGCTTGGCCGCATCGAGCCACACATAACGCCCATCACTGGCCATCGGCGCGCGCTGCCGCAGCGTCACCAGCAGCGGCGCAATGTGCAGCTTATAGTGGGTGAACACATGCGTGACATTCAACAGCCGTTCATGCGTATCGATGGCGCCGAACGGCTGCACTGCCGCCAGCAGCGCGGCATCGTCCACGGCAGGAATGGCGTCATCTGCGGCAGGCGTGTGGCCATCGAGTTCCGGCAGCGACAATAAGCCGCCCCAGATACCGGTAGCCGGGCGCTGTTCCAGCAACACTTGTCCGCCATGCACGATGGCCAGCATCACCGCATGCTTTTCCGGCGACGCTTTTTTCGGCTTGCGCACGGGCAGGTCTTTCACACGGCCGGTGGCAAATGCCACGCAGCGCGGTTGCATCGGGCAGCGCGTGCAGTCGGGGCTGGAGCGCGTGCACAAGGTCGCACCCATATCCATCAAGCCCTGCGTGTAGGACTCGATGCCCGTTTCAGGCAACAGCGCTTCGGCCCGCAGCCACATGGCCGCTTCCGTCTTTTTTTCGCCAGGGAAGCTGTCGATGCCAAACACGCGGGCAAACACGCGCTTGACGTTGCCATCCATGATGGCGGCCCTGGCGCCATAGGAAAACGCGGCAATGGCGGCAGCCGTCGAACGGCCGATGCCGGGCAATTCCGCCAGCAGCACCGGATCGGACGGGAAGATGCCGCCATGCTTTTCCATGACTTGCTGCGCGCATTTGTGCAAGTTGCGGGCCCGCGTGTAATAACCGAGGCCGCTCCACTGCGCCATCACATCTTCAACCGGCGCTTCCGCCAGCGATTGCAGCGTCGGGAAGCGCTCCAGGAAGCGCGCGTAATAACCAAGGACAGCGGATACCTGCGTTTGCTGCAGCATGATTTCCGACAGCCACACCAGGTATGCATTGCGCGTGTTTTGCCATGGCAGCGTGTGGCGGCCATGTTGCTGTTGCCAGGCGATCAGGGTGGCGGAAAAGGTGGGATCGGTGTAGTCCGCAGGTGTCAGCGGGTGGTTCAAGCGTTTCATCCCGCCATTTTACGCTGCCGCGTCCAGCTCCACGAATTCTGCATTGATGGCAATGCTGATGGCGCCAGACAGTTCAGACAACTGCACTTTTAATTGTTCCAATTCAGCCTGGCTTTGCTCGAACGCTTCGATTTTCTGTTCCAGGTCGTCCGTCGCATCGTGGATGCGCTGGATCGATGCCTGCCGGTGTTTCAATTGTTCCTTGTGCTGGCGGATTTGCGCCTCCAGCGGCGCCATGATGACTTTCAGCCATGCTTCCGCATCCGCATTGGCAGCCTTGAAACAGCGCTTGACGGACGATGCAATGGAATCAAAGAAGCGCTCGATCAGCACGACGCGGCTGGTGGTCAGCAGCGTCATCGTGCCGAATTGCTTGTCATAGATATCTTCGATGTCGGCGATTTCATCGCGGTATTTGTCGAGCGTGAACGCCATCGGCGGCGCCAGCGACAAGCCATGTTCGGCCGAGAATTTGCGGTACATGACATCCATCATGTCGCGGATTTCATCGATCTTGTGTTCGGACGCCAGCAAATCCTGGCGGATGCCGGCAAAGAATGCCTTGACGGCTTCGCGCATGCCCAGCGTAAAACGGCTGCGCGCCATGGCGTCGCGCACGGCAAGCACGTGGTCGCGCAAGATATCCATGCCCATGTTCGTGTACAGCTCCGTGGACAGCCGCGTAAACACGGCGCGCGTAGCCTGCAGCTTGAACAGGCTGCTGTCGAATTCTTTCTTTTCCGCTTCCACGCGCTTGACCATGTGCGCAATGACGCTCTGGTTCTTGCCCCGCAAGCTTTTTAATTCATGCAATTGTTCGACGATGCCCCGCATGCGGGCGCCAATCAGCGCCTGCTGCGCGGAAGACAGCGTATGCAAGTCATGCGCCAGCTGTTTGCGCACGATGTCTTTTTTTGCCGGTATCAATTCATCGAACAGCGCCCGTTCCAGTTCGCCCAGCCGGCTCTTTTGCAGCAAGCCCGCTTCATTGGTGATTTTCGCCACCAGCGCTTTTTGCGCGGACACGGGAAATACCTGGCGCGGTTCCAGCGACAGCATATGCGCCGCATGTTCCTGTTGCCGGCTGATGGCGCTGTTGACTTCCTCGTCGCTGCGCAACTCGTCCCACATGCTGTCGATTTTATTGAGCACGACGAGGCGGCCGGCGCCGCTGCCGATATGCTGGCGCCACACTTCGATATCGCTCTTGGTGACGCCCGTATCGGCAGCCAGGATAAACAGCACGGCGTGCGCGTGCGGGATCAAATTCAGCGTCAGTTCCGGTTCCGTGCCGATGGCGTTCAAACCCGGCGTATCGAGGATGACCAAACCCTGTTTCAGCAGTGGATGGGGGAAGTTGATGATGGCGTGGCGCCACAGCGAGATTTCCACGAGGCCGTCGTCATCCAGGGTAGCGGCCATGTCGGGATCGTTTTCATCGTACAGGCCATAGCGCTTGGCTTCTTCCACGCTGACATGGCGCGTCAGGCACACCTGGCGGAACACGTCGTGCATGGATTCCGGCGCCTCCAGGTCCAGTGGCAGCATGGTCCACGCGGACGCCTGTTCGCGGTAATCGCTGGTGGACAGGTTTTCCGCCCGCGTTTCTATCGGCAGCAGGCGGATGCATGGCGGCCATGCCGGGTCGTACAGCAATTCAGTCGGGCACATCGTGGTACGTCCCGCGGCGGACGGGAGGATGCGCTGGCCGTAATCGGCAAAGAAAATCGCGTTGATCAGTTCAGATTTGCCGCGCGAGAATTCCGCCACGAAGGCGACCGACAGCTTGTCATCGGACAGCCGCGCCAGCGTGCGGGCCAGGCGCTGTTCCGTGGCCGCATCGGCCAGCTCGGCGCTGGCGATCCAGGCCTGGTATCGTTTCAGGGCGGACATCACGCCGTGCCGCCACGCACTGTATTGTTCCAGGTCTTTTACCACCATATCAACCTTTCAAGGTCACTTCTGGCACTGCACGCAATAAAAAGTCGACCGCTGCCCCTGCTTGATTTGCCGGATCGGCGTGCCGCACACGCGGCAGGGGATGCCAGTACGATCATAGACGAAATATGTCTGCTGGAAATAGCCTGACTGCCCATTCACGCTGATAAAGTCGCGCAACGTGCTGCCCCCCTGCACAATGGCCTCAAGCAGCACGTCACGGATGGCTTGCGCGAGTTTTTCATAGCGGGCCAGGCTGATGCGCCGGGCCGGGGTTTTCGGGTTGATCCCGGCCCGGAACAAGCTTTCCGAACAATAGATATTGCCGACGCCGACCACGATGTCGCCCGCCAGCAGCACTTGCTTGACGGCGGCGCTGCGCTGGCGCGTCTGGTCATACAGCAGTTTGCCCGTGAAACCGGCTTCCAGTGGTTCCACGCCCAGGCCAAGGAGTAAGGGGTTGTGTTCCAGTGCGCCTTCCTCATGGCTATGCCACAGCACGGCGCCAAAGCGGCGCGGGTCGGTCAGGCGCAGCACCTGGATGCCGTCTTGCGCACTTTCCACCACCAGGTCGAAATGGTCGTGTTTAGCCGGCGGTATGCCTGGCGGCAGCACGCGCAGGTGACCGGACATGCCGAGGTGGATGATCAAGGTGCCATGGTCAAAATTGAGCAGCAGGTATTTGCCGCGCCGTCCCGTGCCCAGTACCGTGCGCCCTGCCAGCAATTGCGCCAGCTTGGGCGGGAAGGGCCAGCGCAGACCGCTGCGGCGCATGACGACGTCGCGCACGGTGCGGCGCTCGATATGGGGGGCGACGCCACGGCGCGTCACTTCGACTTCTGGCAATTCAGGCATGTCAACACAAAATCCTTACAGATTTCCTTACAAATGTAAGGGCGGGCAAACGCACGGCGGATGGGCGTTGGCGTAAAATCGAATAAGTTTCCGAAACGTCAGGACCATCCTTTGAAAAATGCATTCGCCATTGTAACCCTGTCGGCAGTGCTGTCCGGCTGCGCTGTTGTGCCTTGGCACGCCCCTGCCGAGGCGCCGGCGGCGCCGCCCGCTGCACCTGTCATTCCCGCCGCGCCGGCGCCGTCGCCGACGGAAGATACGCCGGCCATGCAGGCCGTCGCGGCCGCCGCCGCCGTGCAAGCCAATGAAGCGCTGCCCAGCGTGGATTTGACGGCGGACTTGTTTTACAAGTTGACGAAGGCGGAACTGGATTTCAAGCGGGGACAATGGCAAAGCGCGTACGTGACCATGATGGTGCTGGCGCAGCAGACGCGCGACCCGCGCCTGGCGCAGCGTTCGGCGGAAATGGCGCTGGCTGCCAAGCAGGGCGGCGAAGCCATGGCGGCGATCCGCCTGTGGCGCGAACTGGCGCCGGAATCCGACGAAGCCGCGCAATATTTCCTCGGCTTTGCCGTGCTGGGCGATGACTTGTCGGAAGCGGAACAGGCGTTTACGCAGCGGCTGAAGAAAAGCCCGCCAGCCGCCCGTGGCCTGGCCATGTTCCAGATGCAGCAATTCCTGCTGCGCGCGAAAGACAAGGCAGCGGCTTTTGCCCTGATGGAGCGCGTGCTGGCGCCTTATACGGGCCAGCTGGAAACCCACCTGGTGCTGGCGCAGGGCGCTTTTGCCAATAATGAAGCGCTGCGCGCCGCGGCGGAAGCGCGACGCGCCCTGTCCATCAAGCCGGATTCCGAATTGGCGCTGCTGACGATGGCGCAGGTGACGCCGGATCCGGAAATCGTCAAGAAATTGGTGACGGATTTCCTCGCGAAGTACCCGCAGGCGCGCGAAGTGCGCGCCGCTTATGCGCGCATGCTGGTCGAGCAAAAACAGTATGACAAGGCGCGCAATGAATTCGAGACCTTGCTGAAGGGCCAGCCGGATAATCCTGCCACGTTGTATGCACTGGGCATTATGGCCATGCAGGCGACGGACATCAATGCCGCGGAAGGCTATTTCCAGCACTTTGTCGAAGTGCTGGAAAAAGAAGGCGGCGAAGACCGCGACCCGACCAAGGCGCTGCTGATCCTCGCGCAAATCGCGGAAGAAAAGGGCGACCTGGCAGCCGCGCAGGGCTGGCTGGACCGCGTGGATAACAATGACGCCCGCATGATGCTGACGGTGCGCCTGAAGCGCGCGCATTTGGCGGCCCGCATGGGCGACCTGGAAGGCGCCCGCAAGCAGCTGGCGCAAATCAAGACGGACGATCCGGCGGAACAGGCGCAAATCATCCAGACCGATGCGCAATTGCTGCGTGATGGCGGCCAGCCGCTGGAAGCCTATAAAGTGCTGGAAGACGGCGTGCTGCGCTACCCGAACAGCCCGGACTTGCTGTATGACTTCGCACTGGCGGCGGAAAAAATGGGCAAGGTGGAATTGATGGAAACGAGCCTGCGCAAAGTCATGGAGATGTCGCCGGATAACCACCACGCCTATAACGCGCTTGGTTATTCGCTGGCAGAGCGCAACCAGCGCCTCGACGAAGCATATGCGCTGATCGACAAAGCCATGCAAATGGCGCCGGGCGACCCGTTCATCATGGATAGCCTGGGCTGGGTCAATTACCGCATGGGCAAATTGAAAGAGGCGGAAACCTTGCTGCGCCGCGCGTATGCATTGCGCAGCGATCCGGAAATTGCCGTGCACCTGGGCGAAGTGCTGTGGGCGCAAGGGGACAAGGCGGGTGCGCAAGGCTTGTGGCGCGAAGCGCGCGCCAAGGATCCGCACAACGATGTATTGAAGAGTACGTTGGCACGGCTGAATACCAGCCTGTGATGTCTTTTCTCTTAAAACCTTATGCATAAACTGATACCGCTGCTGCTGGCAGCTGCGCTGGCCGGTTGCGCCAGCGCGCCGGAACGTCCGGCCGGTGCGCCGCCATCCGGGCCCGTGGCGCCTTATACGGACACCATCGAGCTGGCCGGCAAAATCAATGTGGCCTATACCAAGGATGGCAACCAGGAACACTTGATCGGCCGCTTCGAGTGGCGCCAAAGCGCGCAGCGCACGGATGTGACGATCTTGAGCCCACTGGGCCAGACCGTCGCGTACATCACCGTGACACCGCAACAAGCGACACTGCAGGAAGGCAGCAAGCCGCTGCGCACGGCGGAAAACATCGACGCCCTCAGCGCGCAGGCGCTGGGCTGGACCTTGCCCGTCTCCGGCATGCGCGAATGGCTGCAAGGCTATGCAACGGCTGCCCATGGCAAGCATTTTCGTGCCAGTCCCCAGGATACGACAGTGACGACGGCCGATGGCTGGCGTCTCAACTATGTTTCGTGGCACGATGCATCTGCGGCCGGCGAACCGGGTGCACCCAAGCCCAAGCGTATCGACGCGGAGCGGGGCGCGACCGGCCAGATTGACGCGATGACGATCCAGGTGGTCCTTGACGCCCCAGCTCAATAAAGAACACAAATATTGTATGACCAGCCTGACCCATTGCCCGGCCCCTGCCAAACTGAACTTATTCCTGCACGTGACGGGCCGCCGCCCGGACGGCTACCACTTGCTGCAAACCGCGTTCCAGCTAATCGACCGCGGCGACGTGCTGCACGTGCACCTGCGCGACGATAAAGAGTTGCGCCGCACCAGCGACATTCCCGGCGTGCCGGAAGAACAAGACTTGGTGATCCGTGCGGCGAAACTGCTGCAGGCGGAAGTGCTGCGCCGTACCGGCATGCTGCCGCGCGGCGCCAATATCGCCGTCGATAAAGTCTTGCCCATGGGGGGCGGCCTGGGCGGCGGCTCGTCCGATGCCGCGACGGTATTGATGGCGCTGAATAAACTGTGGAACGCCGGGCTGAAGCGGGAAGAGTTGATGGCGCTGGGCTTGCCGCTGGGCGCTGACATTCCCTTCTTTATCTTTGGTGAAACCGCTTTTGCCGAAGGCGTGGGCGAAGCGCTGCAAGCTGTAGACGTGCCGGACTGCTGGTATGTGGTCATAGAACCCGGTGTTTCCGTGCCGACCGCGCAAATATTTACGAGCGAGCATTTGACAAGGAACACACCACCCGTTAATATGGCGGCCTTCTGCAGCTACTACAGCGAACAACGTGAGCTGAAGCAGTTCGGAAAAAATGATTTGCAGCAGGTTGCAACCCGCTTGTACCCGCAAGTAGCAAAAGCCATCGAATGGCTGGCGCAATTTGGCGATGCAAGGATGACGGGTTCCGGAGCTTGTGTATTTTGCGCCTTCGCAGATGAAGGCCAGGCAAATGCGGTGCTTGAAAAAGCACGCGGTGTCTGGACTGCCTGGAAAGCAAAATCACTGAAAAAGCATCCGATTGCCGCAAAGCTGATTTAATAACTAATATAGAAATTAAGTCAGTGCAGTAAAAAAGATTTGCTTAGCGTCAAAAACGGTGTATAATACGCCCCGTCGAAAACGACAAGCAGTAAGTTTCAGCGTAGGGGAATCGCCAAGCTGGTTAAGGCACCGGATTTTGATTCCGGCATACCAAGGTTCGAATCCTTGTTCCCCTGCCACCAATTCTCTCCGGATCTGTCGATGCAGCAGCGTCCAGTCGGAGTAAAATATCAGATACCAAACGGTATCAGCAAAATCCGGGCGTGATGTTCTCATCCTGCCCGGTATTCACGTAAAGAATCACTCTACAATTTTTTTCTCTGGGACTCCCTATGGCTTACGAAAACCTGATGGTTTTTACCGGCAACGCTAACCCTGCGCTCGCGGAGGGGGTCGCAAAGAACCTCGGCATTCCAGTCGGCAAAGCAGTTGTATCGAAATTCTCCGACGGCGAAGTCATGGTCGAAATTAACGAAAACGTCCGTGGTAAAGACGTGTTCGTACTGCAGTCGACCTGCGCACCGACCAACGACAGCCTGATGGAACTGATCTTGATGGTCGACGCGCTGAAGCGCGCTTCCGCAGGCCGTATCACCGCAGCAATCCCTTACTTTGGCTATGCCCGCCAGGACCGCCGTCCTCGTTCGGCCCGTGTTGCGATCTCCGCGAAAGTGGTGGCCAACATGCTGGAAAGCGCCGGCGTGGAACGCGTGTTGATCATGGATCTGCACGCTGACCAAATCCAGGGCTTCTTCGACATTCCAGTCGACAATATCTACGCATCCCCGATCCTGCTGGGCGACCTGCAGAAGAAGGCCGAAGAAAACCTGCTGGTGGTATCGCCGGACGTCGGCGGCGTGGTTCGCGCCCGTGCACTGGCAAAGCGCCTGGGTTGCGACCTGGCCATCATCGACAAGCGCCGTCCAAAAGCCAACGTTTCCGAAGTGATGAACATCATCGGTGAAGTGGAAGGCCGTAACTGCGTCATCATGGACGACATGGTGGACACCGCCGGCACGCTGGTCAAAGCAGCGGACGTGCTGAAAGAGCGCGGCGCCAAGAAAGTTATCGCATATTGCACGCACCCGGTTCTGTCCGGCCCGGCAATCGAGCGCATCACGAATTCGTCGCTGGACGAACTGGTGGTGACCGACACGATTCCGCTGTCCGAAGCCGGCAAGGCTTGCCCGAAGATCCGTCAGCTGACTTGCGCGCCACTGCTGGCAGAAACCTTCAAACGCATTATCAAGGGCGATTCCGTGATCTCCCTGTTCATCGACTAAAAAAGTAGCATATAATACCGATCCCTCGGCGGCGCGACCGGTTTTCCGGTTGCGCCGCTGTTTTTACGAAGCGCCCTGGTCGCGGGGCGCTTTTCACACGAGGCGTGAGCCTTGTATAGCTAGTGGTACCTGACACTTTTGGTATCAGGCACCATACATAAAATTGGAGTTTCAAATGAAAGTAGTTGCATTCAAACGCGAACTGCAGGGCACGGGTGCGAGCCGCCGCCTGCGTAATTCCGGCCAAACCCCAGGCATCATCTACGGCGGCTCCGAAGCCCCAGTGACGATCGCTCTGGACCACAACGCCCTGTTCCACGCTCTGAAAAAAGAAGCGTTCCACTCGTCCGTTCTGGACATGGAAATCGACGGCGTGACCCAGCCAGTACTGCTGCGTGACTTCCAGATGCACGCTTACAAACAACTGGTTCTGCACGCTGACTTCCAGCGCGTTGACGCAAACACCAAAGTTCACCTGAAAGTTGCTCTGCACTTCGTGAACGCTGAAGTGTCGCCAGCTGTGAAACTGCACGCTGCGACCATCTCGCACGTCGCCAACGAAATCGAAGTTCTGTGCCTGCCATCGGCTCTGCCAGAATTCATCACCGTTGACCTGTCGAACGTGGAAGTTGGCCAGTCCGTACACGTGTCCGACATCAAGCTGCCAGAAGGCGTGACCGCTGTGACCCACGGCAAAAACCTGACCATCGCTACCGTTTCGGTACCAGCTGGCCAAGTTTCCGCTGAAGCTGCTGCTGCTCCTGCACCAGAAGCCAAAAAAGGCAAGAAGTAATCTTTGATGCACCGTCTGCGGACGGTACTCAAGTGAAAAAACCCCGCTAGCCGGGGTTTTTTTGTATCCTCACGTTTTTTCACACCAGCACACCAATGTCCATCCGCCTGATCGTCGGCCTCGGCAACCCCGGCCCGGAATATGAACAAACCCGCCACAATGCCGGCTTTTGGCTGGTCGATAATCTGGCCAACAGTTTGCCGGGCGCGCGCCTGCAGCGCGAAACCCGCTTCAATGCGCTGATGGCGAAGACGTCACTGGGGGGCAAGGAATTGTGGCTGCTGGAACCGCAAACGTATATGAACCGCTCCGGCCAGTCGGTCGGCGCGCTGGCCCGTTTTTACAAGATCAATCCCGACGAAGTGCTGGTAGTGCACGATGAACTGGATTTGCCTCCCGGCTCGGCCAAGCTGAAAAAGGGTGGCTCGTCGGGCGGCCATAATGGCTTGAAAGACATCACATCCGCATTGGGCACGCAGGATTACTGGCGGCTGCGCATCGGCATCGGCCACCCGCGCACGTTGAACCTGGCGCAGCCGGTGGCGGATTTCGTGCTGCACCGTCCGCGCCGCGATGAGCAATTGCTGATCGATGAATCGATAGAAAAAGCGCTGCGGATTATTCCGATTGCAGTTGCCGGCGACTTCCCGAAGGCGACGATGGAACTGCATACGGCCTAAGATCAGGCCGCGTCAGGTGTGCCGGACTGTCCGTCAAAGTAATAACTGACCCGCTTGCGCGGGCTCAGGTAACCATACACTTGCGGCGGCACTTGCCCCGGCCGGATCGCATTGATGATCTGTAAGTCCAGTTCCTGTTCCATATCCACCATGATGGCTTCGTGGCGCGGCACGCTGGCATCGTAAATCACCAGCATCGGCCGCATGGGCTTGGCGGTATTCACCGTGGTCACCATGCCCGTCATGTGGTTGGACAATTGCACGATGGTGCCGGGCGGGTACACCCCCAGGCAGCGGATAAACACTTGCAGCAATTTCGGGTCAAAGCGCGTGCGGTGCTTGGCAAACATGATCGACAGCGCTTCGTGCGGCGTCAGCGCTTGCGCGATGCTGACGGGATTGCACAATTCATCGTAGTAATTCGCGATGGCGACGATGCGCGCCAGCACGCCGATCAATTCTCCTTTTAAATGGCGCGGATAGCCGCTGCCATCAAACAATTCATGGTGGTCGCGCACGATGGCGCTGACCGCGCTGGGGAATTGCAGCTTTTGCGCCGTATCGAAACCATATTGCACGTGCATTTCATATAAATGCTGTTCTGACGGTGTCAATGCTTCGATTTTCGTGAGGATCTTGTCGGGGATATTCTTGCGGCCGATGTCGTGGAACAGCGCGCCCAGGCCCAGCACGGAAGCCAGTTCCGCCGGCAGCTGCACTTCGCGCGCAATCATCATCGACAGCATGGTGACGTTGAGCGAGTGGAAGTACAGTTCTTCATTGCCCAGTGCGTCGCCCATTACGTGGATGGCCAGTTCCGGCGCACACAGGATGGAATCGCTGATCTGGCCAATCAATTCATGGGCTTGTTGTGTGGTTTCTTCCGGTTTCGAGAACAGGTTTTTTTCAATGTCGCGGATGGTGCGCGCAGTCTTGGCGAAGGCGCCTTCGATGCGGGCCGCCTCAGCACGGTGCTTTTTCAGCCGCTCCATCATCGCGCGCTTGGCGGCCAGCGCTGGCGAGACATCGGGCGCCGGCGTCGGGTCAGCAGGTGTTTCTTCGGCGTCGCCCGGTTCATGCGGCGCCGGCGTAATATCGCTGAGGCTGGGGTTGTAGCGCACCGTCTGCAGGCCCAGGCTGCGCAATGTGCTGATTTGGTCTTCGCTCTTGATCTTGAAATTGCTGAACGCAAATGGATGCTCAAACCATTTCAGGTCCAGCTCGATGTACAAGCCGACCCGTAACTGGTTCATCGTGATATGGACATCATCAAGCATCTGCGCCTCTTTTGGCCGGGACGGCTTTGTCCTGGAAACTCCACAGTAACCTAGTGTATACGTTCGCCACGCGGCCCGCATCCGTCATGCAGCATGGGTGACATATTGTTAACTTTTATGTTGCGAGGTGGTAACGCGGCTGACCCGCGGCAGGAAATTTTATTGCCGGTGCAAAAAATTGGAGTATCGTGTGTTTTCTTGTTAAAACCGGTACAACAATCCAATAAGGAAGCTTGCCGTGGGACGAACATTAGCCGACCTGGAAGGAACTGAACTCAGCCGTTTTAGTGGCATGTTTCGATGCCAGCAAGAGCTGATGAGAATCACCCCGGCAATTTGGAAAGAAGAAACCAGTTTGTTTGGCAAGAGCCGCAGCAATGCGTTGGAAGGCGTGGACCGGGAGTTGAAGCAGTATTACGACTATGGCCTGGCACATGGCTTGACCTCGGTCGAAACCATTGAAAATCTCGCGATCCGGGCTGTCACGATGTATTACGCGCTCAAGGCATGGAAAGCCGACCGCAATGACAAGGATCCCCGGTACCTGACGCAGCCGGAAGGTTGGAAACATTCATTCCGCAACACCCGTGGGACATTCGAGCGCCTGGACGACGTGCTGGAACGCTCGCTCCGGCTGACACTGGATTACAACACGGGCATCTTGCCGTCGGGAGACGTACAAGCGTTTGCCTTCATCCGGAAAAATAGCGAAGAAGAATTCTTTGCCCTGTGCAAAGGGGCCAAGATGATCGCCAAAGGGTCATTCTTGCGTGAAAAAGCTGCAGAGACTGCGTCCGCTATCGCAGACAAGACGGGTTTGACTGACGCGGTGGAAGACTTGGCTGGCAGCGCCGGGGACGCCGCGGTCAGTGGCATACAGCGCGGCGCCAGTGCCGTCAGTTCTGCCGTGTCCGGCTTAGCCCGCAGTGGCGGCAGTGGCGGCCCGACGATTGCAACGACCAGCGAGTCCAGCTTTGTCCGCCAGTTGATGGATTTGGTGATGCAGCAATTCCGCACTGCCGGCGAAGCGGGCATCGCTGCCTTTAAGGAAGCCGTGCTGGGCTTGGGTATTGCGGAGAAATTCGTTTCCGATTGCCTGAAAACCGCGGCGAAAGAAGTGGGCAAGGTAGTTTATGCCGTGTTCAAAGCCGTGGCGCCGGCGCTTGGCGTATTGGAGGGCCTGGGCAAAGCCGCCGTTGGCTTTTATAAGGCCATCAAGCTGCACATGGAAGGCAACAAGCTCAAGCGCAATGCCTTTGCAATACGTGAAGGCGCGGCCAGCGATGCCTACGGTGTCATCGTCAAATTCTGGGATGAGGAGCGCGATGAAAACTTGAAGAAAGCTGGCACGGCACTGGTGGAATTGATGGTCGATACGATTTGCACGGCAGCGGGCGCGATTGGTTCGGCAGTGCGCGGGATCGGCGCCATGATAGAAAAGGCGTACACCGCGTGCAAAGCCGTGTGGGATACGATCAAGAAGGTGCTCGATGCGGTGGCGGAAGTCCTCAATATCAATGAAGCGCTGGCCACGCTGGAGCGGGACTCCAGTATTGGCCCGAACAATACCGCCGCCATGAAGGCGTTTACCATCAGCCCTTTGCTGGCATGTTATTACTTCCTGTCGATTCCCACGTCGTCGGTCGTCATGCTGGATAACCAGATGGCGGCGCTGGGCGGGTTTGGGCCGGTGGTGGAGCGGTTGATTAAGCAGGTTCAGCCCGTGTTCGACAAGGCGGCAGCGTATCTGTCCAAGCACGGGTTCATGTTTGTCCGCAGCGATGGGTCGCCATTCCCCGTCAAGGCCGACATTGGCAACAGCAGCTTGCGCGAACAAATCAAGGAACTGGCCAAGAGCACGGCGTCGGATGCTGCGGAAAACATCGGGAAGAAGCTTGCGGAGAAGGGCGGGCTGGTCGTCAAAACCAGCTGAGATCACACGGCCGGCCGCGCAGGCCGGCGGATTCACGCTGTGCCTGCCAGCGCCGCGTGCCGCGCTTCCAGCTTTTTGTGCACATTGGCCATGAACGCCGATGCCTTGAACTTCTTGATGGCCGCCGTGAACAGCAGCGACGTCACCACGAAATACAGGCTGCAATACAGGTAGACCGGCACCATCACGTTATGGCCGCTGGCGGCGCTGGTGGCAATCACGGTATTGCTGCGGCTGACCAGTTCACTGACGCCGACCAGCGACGATGCGCTCGACGCGACAAATGAAATCAGGAACACATTGATCCAGTTCGGGATCACCAGCAGCGCCGCGCCGATATCGCCCTTGCGCCACGCGCGGTACGACACCACCAGGCTTTCCGATGTAAACGACAGTGGCGACGCGGACAAGCCAATCACGGCCTTGATCCACTGGGGGATTTGCACCGTGATATCCGTGCCAGGCACCGTCAATTCGGCCGGCAGCACAAACACCACATAGAAAATCAGCGCCAGCGTCGGCACGCCGCGCAGGAAGTGCGATACGCGTTCGGCTGCGCGGCCGGGCCAGCCCGTATTACTGACACGCAGCCACGCCAAGCCGCCGCCCATGACGGAACCCAAGGTCACAGCGCACACGGCAATCAGCACATTCCACAGGAAGCCTTGCAGCAAATAGGGCGACCATGTCACCAGCAAGTTCAGCGTATCGGCGCTCATGCCGGTACCCGTTTCAATAACAGCGTTTCCACGTGGTTGACGATCCAGGTCCACAGTGTGGTCATGAAATAGAAGGTAATCAGCAACACCGTCATGGTCAGGAAAATATTGCCCTTTTCAGCGATCAGCAAGCTGCTGGCGCTGAGCAATTCCGGGATGGCGATGGCGGACGCGATCATGGTTTGCTTGGTCATATTGATCAATGCCTGCTTGGCCGGCCAGTTCGCATACGGGGCCACGCGCGACACGGTTTTCACGTGCAGCTTGAAGGCGGGATCCATCGTGCGGACATGCGCCGCCGCGTCCAGCAGCGACACCATGATCAAGCCCGCCGTGTTATAGCCGGAGCACAGCACCGCCACCAGGAATGCGGGGATCTTGATGCCGAATTCGCTCATGGTCCAGCTGCCCACGCCGAAATACAGCAGGTACATCATCATCAGCGGCGGCGTCAGGCGGCCATACGCCATCAGCGTGCGCACGGTGCGCTGCCAGTAGGGCGGACCGTTTTCAATCCCCACCGCCGACCACAGGCCCAGCTTCAGGCTGACCACCATGCTGCACGCGATCAGCAGCATCGTGTACAAAATGCCGCGCAAAAATTGCGTGCGGTCGTAAGGGTCGTAGACGAAATTCAAGTCAATGCCGGACATCTCCTTGAGCCGCAAGCCGGCTGCTTGCAAGCCCGTCACTTCGGTGCTGGACACATATTCCGCACTGCGGCAATCCGCGCTCCACATGCCGGACTTGCTGCGCACGCAGCGGTAGCCGCCCCCTTCATCCTTGGCCGACCACAGCGCCTTTTGCGCCGTCAGCCAGCCTGTCGTGGAAATGCCCCATTTATTATTGGTTTCCAGCAGCCAGCCACTGCGGTGCATGTCCGCCACGATATTGCCCAGTGTGATATCGAATTCCGTGCCTTGTTCTTGCTTGTCGATGAAAATCGCCATCGACGTCGTCAGCGCATTGGGCAGCGGCATCTGGTAACCGGCCCACTGTGGCTGCTGGCGCGTATTTTCCAGCGCGGCCGTCGCATACAGGAAGCCGGAACACTGGCCATCGCGCAAGGCCATTTGCGCATCGCGCACGGTCTTGTAAGTTTGCAGCGACAGCAGGTAGCGTTCGCTCATGGGCTTGTTGAAATAGCTGCCCTGCACCGCGCAAATAGTCGCTTGCCGGATCTTGCCCCAATCGTTGACGGCTTTACCGGGCGGGAACAGGATATTGACGCTGGTTTCGTTGTAGCCGGGTTCGACAGCCGTGGCGATCTTGCGCCGCTCCGCCGTGTCGCCCACGGTGGCAATCAACAGGTCGACTTGGTCCAGCGCCAGTTTCTGGAAACGGTTTTCCGTCGTGATGGGGACTTTGGCCAGCGTCACGCCCAGCTTTTGCGCGATGGCGGCCGCCACGTCGCTTTCAAACCCGACGACTTCATTGTTGGCATTGAGGGAATTGAACGGGCGGAAATCCGTTTTCACGCCGACCCGTATCACGCCATGCTTGCGGATATTGTCGAGCGTGGGGCTGGGCTTGCCCTGCTGGGCCATGGCGTGACCGGGTCCCAGCAGCAGCATAGCCACGCAGAGCAGGAAGAGTTCTCTCATCAACATGCCGCCCATGCTACCCCAGCCGATACCGCCACGCAACGCTGGGCGGGGCCAGCGGCAGGGCGAAGATTGCCGAATCAGACAGCGCATGCTATCGTCGATCGACCTTGGCTACCTCATCCGCTAACACGCCCTTATGCTGCATCCCCTGGCCAGCTTATGGCGCCATTCCGGGCGCGTGACTTTTTATGAGTCGGGCGGCGCATTTGGGCAATCGCTGTTCCAGGAACACATGGGCCGGTTTGGCCACGCGGCGGGCGCGCGCCGCCGCTTCAAATCCGCCGACGAGGCTTACGCATATTTACGCTTCTGGATGGGGGAGCCTGCCGCGCGCGCCGAACTTCAATGGGTGTTGCAGCGTTCTGGTCCGTCGCTGGCCACTGCGCGCGCCGGGGTAGATGGCTGGCTGCACGCGCTGGCGGGGCGCCTCGTCAATGGCGCCGTGATTGTTTACGAAGAAATGAGCAGGCAGGCAACGCCGGGGCGGCTGGTGGCGCCTTCGACGGCCAGCGCCATGTCGGCCGCCGCCGTGGCGGATTTGCCGGTGCTGGCTGCGCTGCCGCCGACCGTCCCGGTGGTGGAAAACCTGCTGCCCGCGCTCGAAGATATCCGCATCGAAGGCGCGGAAGTGTTGCCGGAATTGAACCAGTCGCTGGATCAGGTGCAGGCTGCCATCGGCACGGTCAGCGAAGCGTCGCTGTCGCTCGATCCCGCTCCCAGCAAAGTGGCAGCCATCCAGTCTGAAATCACGGCGGCAGCATCCAAAGCCAGCAGCACGTTGTCTTCGCTCTAACCGGATCGCCAGCCATGAAAGTCGTCGACCACGCACTGGAAGTTTTGCCGCAAAGCCCCGTGCGTATTGCCGACGCGATGAAGACGGCAGCCGATACCGTGGTTGAACAGGGCAAGACGTTTTCGGACCAGGTAACGTCGTGCGCTGCATCGCTGAAGACGGACATGCAGGCGGTGGCAGACCAGGTGGCCGCCATTCCGGATTTGCTGGACCCGCAACCCATCCTTGATTGCTGCACGGGCGTGCTGGAAAAAGCCGCCAGTGATTTGCGCAAGCTGGCCGATGACGCGGTTGCCATACCCCAGCGCCTGTTAAAGCAAGTGGAAGGCATACAGCCCATCATTGACTCAGCCAGGGATGCCGTCGATGCGATGAGCACCTTGCTGCCTGAACTGAAAGCGCTGGCGCCGGATTTCAGCGCGCAGCTTGCCTTCTTCAACTCCCTGCCATCGCGGGGACAGGCGCTGGCAGACCTGGCTGCGCGCAGCGGCGGCATCGTGCAGCAATATGGCCGCGACTTGCTGCCTCTGTCCCAGCAACTGCAGAAACTGGCGACCTTGCAGGCAGGGCCGGGCGGTGGCGCCGCCATGCTGGAAAGCGTGATGGCCAGGGCCGAGAGCTTGCAAAAAGATAGCCTGGCGCAAATCCAGGCGCTGCGCGATACGCTCGATGGCGACGTCGAAGATTTGAAGGCCGCCATGCAGCAAGCCACGGATGAAGTGGCGGACATGCTCGATGGCGCGTCGGACCTGGCGGGGGAAAAAGGTGCTGCGCTGCTGGCGCCGCTGCAAGCGCAAATTGATTACGTCGGTAACGTCCATGACGCGCTGGGTGACGAAGCGCGCGCTGCCGATGCCTTGTTTAACGATGGCATGGCGCAGCTGGACCGCATAGGCGACATCCTGTTCAAGCCGCTTGCCGAAGCACGGGCCCAGGTAGACCGCGTGATAGACCAGCTGGCGGGGGCGGCCGCCACGGTGGACGGCATGATTGCCAAAGCGCAGGAACCGATCGAGGGATTGAGCACGTTGCTGGACGTGATCGCCAAGGCATTGCAAGACGTGCTCGATGCCATCAAGGCGGAAGTCAATAACGTCGTGCAGTTGCTGATCGAGCTCGATGATGAGGTAGAAAACACCAAGTCCGTGCTGCGCGCACTGCCCGACAATTTTGTGCCTGTGCGGACCGCCATCGGCGATGCGATTGCCATGCTGCAGATGGTCAAAAACAATATCCCGCCATTTGTTGCGACAGCCAATGGCGCGCTGGATGCGGCTTCCAACGAGCTGGACCAGGCGGATGTTTTGTGCGACAACGCCATTGAAATTTGCACGAAATACCAGATGAAAGCGCCACCGCTGATGGCTGCGCGCGCCTTGTTTGTCGGTATCAAGACCACGATCCCAACCGTGAAAACCGCCATTGCCAGCGCGCGCAAAGCAGTCAGTGCAGCCGGTGCGCAGGCAGGCACGCTGATGGATACGGCAATCGGGCTGGTCGATGCGCTCAATCCCGTACTGGACCAGGCCATGGCGCAATTGCAAACGGCGATCGATGCGTTGCTGAATATCCTCGCGCAAATGCAAGCGGCCATGGAAAAAGTGCGCGATGCGGCCGAATCCATTCCACCGCTGTTGCAACAGCAGGCGGACAAAGTCACTGCCGCAGCGCGCCAAGTATTTGACCAGGTGCGCGATGCGGTGGAGCAGTGCCTGGCGAAGTTGCAGTGCGAAGAACTGGTACGGCGCTTGCAGCAAGAATTGTCGGATTTGCTGGACCGCACTTTTAAGCCGCTGGAAGCGCAAATTGCCGCCGCCAGCGCACCGCTGAAGGATGTGTTGCGCAAGGCGCAGGCAGAAGTGGGCAAGGGCGCTGTCGTGGCGCAAAACGGTTTGCAATCGCTGAGCAAGGCAATCGCGGGCGCAAAACAGCAAGCGGAAGTACCGATCCAGCAATTGCGCGATTTGCTGGGGACCGTGCAGGAAAAGATGCAGGCTGCCAGCGGCGCCGCGCAGCAGCAGGTTCGGCAGGGCGCGGATAAAGCATTGTCGTATGTGGACCAGGCTCGCGTTGCGATTGCCAGCCTGGATGTGCGCGCCATGGGCGGGCAGTTGGCGCCGTATGTGCAGCAATATGACGACGTGGCGGCCATGGTCGGGCAAGCGCAGGCGCTGGTGGAACGGGCCAGCACGATGTCCGTCGATGAATGGCAAGCGTTGGCGCAACAGGTGGGCGCCAACGCGCTGCAAATGGCAGTGCAGGCGGCGTCGCAGGCAGGCATTGATGTGGAAGCGGTGCGCGCTGCCGCGCAGGAGGCGCGTGACAGCGCCAAGGCGCAGGGCGAAGCGTTGCTGGACAGTGATGCCATCGCCGCCAAAGTGCAAGCCAGCTTTGACAGCATGAAAGCCGATGCGCAATCCGTCATTGCGGAGTCGGGCGCGGCGCTGGAGCAAATGTCCGGGTCGCTGGATCAGGCGCAGGCGGAGTCGGAAAGCGTGGCGGCGCCTTATGCGGGGGCGGGTGAGGAAGCGCTGGCCGATGTGCAGGCCAATGCAGACGAGGCTGCGGCGCAGGCGGAAGCAGCGCGCGAGGCGGAGCAAAGCCTGGCGGCAAATATCGCGGCTGCTGAAACGGGCGTGGGCGCTGCTGCGCAAGACGCGTTGGCGCAAACCACGGCCATGAAGGATGAGGCGCAAGCGGCCATCAATGCGGCTGCGGCCGATGTCGAAGGCGTCAAGGCACAAGTGAACGCCACGCGGGCGGATGCGATACAGGCGGAAGCTATTGTGGACGCGGAAGTGGTCAAGTATGGCGGGACGTCATCCAATGCCAATGCCAATGCCAATGCGGAGGCTGAGGCTGCAGAGACGGCGGCTGCGGGCGCGGCTGCGGCAGCGTTGGCTGGAGGGGCCGGGGCTGCTGCAAGCGGAGCGGATGATGGTTCTGCAGGCGAGGCTGCGGATCAGGCGAATTCCCGCGATCAGGCCGCTTCGAGCGATCAGGCGGCTGTTGGTGCGGATGCAGTGGCAGATCAGGCTGCGTCAGGCGATCAGGCGGCTACTGGTGCGGATACAGCGGCAGATCAGGCTGCGTCAGGCGATCAGGCGGCTGTTGGTGCGGATGCAGCGGCAGATCAGGCTGCGTCAGGAGATCAGGCGGCTGTTGGTTCGGATGCAGTGGCAGATCAGGCTGCGTCAGGCGATCAGGCGGCTGTTGGTGCGGATGCAGCGGCAGATCAGGCTGCTTTAGGTGATCAGGTGGCTGCTGGTACGGATGCAGCGGCAGATCAGGCTGCGTCAGGCGATCAGGCGGCTGTTGGTGCGGATGCAGCGGCAGATCAGGCTGCTTTAGGCGATCAGGCGGCTGTTGGTTCGGATGCAGTGGCAGATCAGGCTGCTTTAGGCGATCAGGCGGCTGTTGGTTCGGATACAGCGGCAGATCAGGCTGCGTCAGGCGGTCAGGCGGCTGTCGGCATGGATGCCGTAGCAAATGCGGCTGCTTCCAGGGAGCAGGCCGCTATTGGTGTAGATACGACAGCAGATCTGGCAGCGTCCGCCGATCAGGGCGCTGTTGATGCGGATATGGCCGCTGCCGAGGCGGGCAGTGGGGCAGCGGTGGGCGGCGCCGGAGATGGTGCAGTGCCTGAGCCACAAGCGGGGGCCTCAGCGTCTGAACCGCTGGAAGAAGCCGTTGTGGCGGCGCCTGAACAGCAGGCAGAATCTGGCTTGACAGCGGCTGGCTCGGATAGCGGCGACGATTCGTCTGGAACGGCAACTGCCGATGCAGCAGAGATGGCGGCCGGTGAAATGGCGCGTGATTTGAGTGCAGAGGAAGATCTTGCGTTGGCAGCCCTTGCTGCGGGAAGTGCCGCAAAACGTAAGGTATGGCCTGCGGACGGGGCAATGCCCGACGGTGCGTCAAAAGCTGCGCCAGAGGTGGCGCCGGCGGCATCGGATTCCGTATCCGTTACGCCAGCGGAGGAAGGAACAGCGGTGGAAACCGGCTCGGCGGCAGGTACCGATGCCAGTGCAGCCGCAACAGTCACCTCCGTCGCACCGCCAGATGCTGCGGCTGGCGGGCAAAGCAGGGCAGCAGGTACAGCGCCGGACTCAGCCGCCGCACCGGCCGGAACAGCCCCGGATGAGCCAGCGGCCACGAGCGCCGGAAATGGAGCAGGCTCCGCAGGTACGCAAGCTGGTGCTGTGGCGGAAACACCGGCCAGTGCGTCGGGCGAGGCGCCAGCAAGTCCAGCGGCTGGCGCTGGGGCGAATGCAGCGGCAGACTCTGCTGCAAGCGCAAATGCTGATCCTGCTGCGGATAACGCCGGCAGTGCGGCAGCGGATGCGAAAACTGATTCCGGCGCCAGTGCAACTGCCGACGCAAAACCGGGTGCCGCCGCTGGCACGGCGCCAGAAGCGCCGCCAGATTCAGCGGCGGGTACGCAAGCTGCCACTGCCGATACGGCTGCCGGTACAAGCACGAATGCAGCAGCGGGCGCGCCCGCTGGGGCTCAAGCTGACTCAGCAGCAAGTGCGCCGGCTGGATCGGCGCCCGGCTCAGCCGCCGACGCGGCAACTGATACAGCATCCGCTACGAAGCCAGATGCCTCTTCTAAGTCAACGGCAGGTACTCAAACAGGCTCTACTGCGGACGCATCGGCTGATGCGGGCGCAACATCGGCAGCCGGTGCAAAAGCCGAACCGGCCGCAGGTGCGGCACCCAGCACGTCAGTGGAATCAATATCCAATACAAACAATGACACTGCCGCAAGTGCAAACGCCAATCAGGCAGCAGGCTCGACCGTCAGCGCGCCAGCCGGAACGGAATCTGACACCGCTGCAGGTGCAGCATCGAACGTGGCCGCAAGCGCAAATGCCGATCAGGTATCAGGCTCGACTGCCGGAACGACAACCGATACCGCAGCAGGTCCGGCATCAGGTCCGGCAACTGGCGCGCATGCTGACAAGTCATCAGGCTCGACATCAAGTACGGACGCCGGCACAGCAGCAGGTGCTGCATCAAACCCGGCGGCCGGCCAGACTGGCGCAAGCAATACCACAAGTGCCAGCAGCGGCGCCCAAGCCCCCGCTGGCGACGCGTCCAGTAAAGACAGCTGGCTCGCTAAGTTGCGGGCTAAAACCAAGTCCCCCGGCAGCGATATCCAACCACCTTGACAAGGCTATTCAATGACGGTTTTGTAATGTATCCGGCACCGTAAAAACCCTTGTGCACATTGACGCCACAGGGCAACAGCCCGCCCATCGAAAAAGCTTGTTCATGATTTCGTTTACATCTATGATCAATTGCGTATCAGAAATGTAAACATTAACTCCGCTGCAGGCTCGGTCAACCCGACTGTCATTCACGAGTGTTTGCTGACTCGGCTGTTCTGATTGCCATAGCCTGTTTTCCCGTCGACCGCTTAGTCACTAATGTGAGGGTGTGAATGTCAGACAGCTTACAAAAATGGGTGGGACGCAACCGTCCACCGCGCGTACAAATCACATATGACGTCGAAATCGGCGGCGCCACCGAGAAGAAAGAGCTGCCGCTGGTTGTTGGCCTGATGGCCGACCTCTCCGGCAAGCCGCTGGTCCCACCGCCCAAACTCAAGGCCCGACGCCTGATCGAAATCGATCGCGATAATTTCAACGAAGTCATGGGCAAAATTGCTCCCCGCCTCGATATGTCCGTGCCGGACACGCTGAAGGGTGATGGCAATATTAAAGTCGAACTGAACTTCACCGAATACGACCACTTCCACCCAGAAGCTATTGTCAAGCAAGTGCCACGATTGGCCAAGCTGCTCGAAGTGCGCCAGCAATTGCGTGATTTGCTGGGCAAACTCGACGGCAACGATGAGCTGGATGCGCTGCTGGAAAACATCATCCAGAATTCCGAGGAACTCAAGACGCTCAAGGATCAGGGCGGCGGCGCCAACGGTAATGGCGCGGCGCACGCAGAATCCGAAGCGGCGCCTTCCTGATCGCGCGCCACGCGCGTATCCCCCTTATCGTTTGCAGTGAGCTAACTTAAGAGAGCTAACACATGGCCACTAATGAATCCGCTACAAGCGGTGCGTCGTCTGCCACCGCTAATGGCGAACTGAGCCTGCTGGACCGCATTGTTCAGGAAGGCAAGATGGCAATCGAGCCATCGCAAGATGCATATGCAAAAAAACTGCTGGGCCAATTCGCGACCCAGGTGCTGGATGAAGGCATGAAGGCTGCGCCGGACAAGGGCGTAGTTGCCATGATCAATGAGCGTGTGGCGGAAATCGACAAGATCCTGACGGACCAGTTGAACGCCATCATGCACCACGAAGAATTCCAGGAACTGGAAGCGTCGTGGCGCGGCCTGCACGACATGGTGTACGGCACGGAAACCGGCCCCAACCTGAAACTGCGCCTGCTGAACGTATCGAAGAAAGAATTGCTGAAAGACCTGGAAGGCGCCGTCGATCACGACATGAGCGTCCTGTTCAAAAAGGTCTACGAAGAAGAGTATGGCACCTTTGGCGGCCATCCTTATTCGCTGCTGATCGGCGACTACTATTTCGGCCGCCATCCACAAGACATGGCTTTGCTGCAGCGCTTGTCGAAAGTGGCTGCCGCAGCGCACGCACCGTTCATTACCGCCGCAGCGCCATCACTGTTCGACATGGCGGAATTCACCGACCTCGGTGTGCCGCGCGACATGTCGAAAATCTTCGAAAGCGCAGAACTGGCGTCGTGGCGCGGCTTCCGTGAATCGGAAGATTCCCGCTATGTGGCCATGGTGCTGCCACGCTACTCGGCCCGCCTGCCCTATGGCGCCAAGACCAATCCCGTCGAAAGCTTCAACTTCGAAGAAGATGTCGATGGCCGCGACCACAGCAAATACCTGTGGGCGAACTCCGCTTACCAGCTGGGCCTGCGCATCACCGATGCGTACGCCAAACACAGCTGGACCACCGCGATCCGCGGCGTGGAAGGCGGCGGCAAGATCACCGGCATGACGGCCCATACGTACAAAACGGATGAAGGCGACGTCGTGCTGAAGTGCCCAACCGAAGTGACGATCACGGACCGCCGTGAAAAAGAATTGAACGACCTGGGCTTCATTGCCGTCGTCAATTCCAAAGGCTCGGACTACGCTGCGTTCTTTGGCGGCCAGACCGTCAACAAGCCGAAGCTGTACAACCTGGATTCGGCCAACGCCAACGCGGCCCTGTCGTCGCGCCTGCCGTATGTGCTGGCGGCTTCCCGCTTCGCGCACTACATCAAGGTCATCATGCGTGACAAGGTGGGCAGCTTCCAGACCCGCGAAAGCGTGGAAAACTACCTGAACGCATGGCTCAGCTCTTACGTGCTGCTCAGCCCGAACGCGACGCAGGGCGAGAAGGCCCGCTTCCCGCTGGCCGAAGGCCGCGTGGACGTGACGGAAATGGCAGGCAAGCCGGGCGCGTATGCGGCGACCGTGTTCCTGCGGCCGCACTTCCAGATGGAAGAATTGACGACGTCGATACGCCTGGTGGCGGAATTGCCAGCCGCAGCGGCTTAATGCCCGCAATGATATGTGGGCGCCCGGCCTGAAGGCCCGGCGCCCACGTTATCGAATTCATTAAAATTTGGAGCCAGCAATGTCAGACGTACTCATTTTAGATTTGGGCAATACCATCAAGGGCAACTGCATGGTCAATGGCTATGTTGGTAAGATCATCGTGCTGTCGTACTCGCACAGCGCATCGATCCCCTTGCAAATGGACTCGGCCAACACCGAGCGTACCGCCGGCCGCCCAACGTTCTCGGAACTGTCGTTCACGAAAATGTCGGACTTGTCGACCACGGAACTGTACAAAGCCTGTACCCAGGGCAGCAAGATCGGTACCGCGACACTGTACGTGGGCCGCGTGGAAAATGGCGTGTACATGAGCTTCTTCAAGTACGAAATGACCAACGCCATGATTTCCCACATCAGCACGTCGGGCGGCGGCGGCCTGCCATCGGATTCGTTCTCGATCAGCTTCTCCAAGATCAAGTGCGACTACACGCAGCAGCAAGCCGACTCCACCTCGAAGGGTACCGGTACGTGGAACTGGAACCTGGAGACGATGAAAGCGGATTAATGCGGGTGTCTGCGTCAGGTATTGCGCCATGCCGGTGGGCCTCCGCCGGCATGGCGATGTTTTTACTGAGTTCCTATGTCCAAAGCCATTACGGCCGCAACAGTGCCGTTGTTTGACCGGCTTGCCGGCACACCGCACGCTTCATCCGATGGCCGGCTGCTCGATGGCGCTGGCTTGCAGCATTCCCTGCAGACTGATTTGCTACGTCTGTTCAATATCCGCAACGGTTTGACCATTTCCGAATACCTGCAAAGCGAGCCGACCGTTCTTGATTATGGTTTGCCCGACATGCTGGGCTTGTCCGCGCAAAATGACCAGGATTTGCTGGTCTGGTCCGATGTATTGCGCCACTGCCTGGCCCATTTCGAACCGCGCCTGTCGCACGTGCGGCTCGATGTGCGTCCCGATCCCGCCAACCCGTTTGGCGCCCGCGCCACGATCAGCGCAGTGGTGACGATGGGCCAGCAATTGTGCCGCGCTGAATTCGACATCGCGCTCGATGCCCGCTCGGCCGCACCGATAGCGGCATAACCGAGGGAGGAAAACGGTGAGCGACGATATCCTCGAATACTACCGCCGTGAACTGGCGTACCTGCGCACGCAGTCATCCGACTTTGCGCAGCGCTATCCGAAAGTCGCGCAGCGCCTGTCGCTCAGCGGAGGCGAGTCCACCGATCCTCACACGGAACGCTTGATCGAATCCGTCGCCTTCCTGACGGCGCGCGTGCACCGCGACCTGGACCGCGATTTTCCCAGCGTGGCCGGCGCCATGCTCGATAACCTGTGTCCCAGCCTGACGCAGCCCGTGCCGGCAATGACCATCATGCGCATGCAGCTCGATCCGTCGCAGGGCAAGGTCATGGCAGGCATGCCGGTGGCGCGCGGCGCCATGCTGTCGGCCACGGCGGCCAATGGCGAGAATTGCCGTTTTCGCGTCGCGTGGGATACGACGCTATGGCCGCTCGACGTGACCAGCGTGAAAATGGAAGACACGCGCACGCTGCGCCTTGACCTGACATGTGCGGCCGGCGTTGATGTCTCTGAACTGGAACTCGATACCTTGCGCCTGCATTTGGCGGGCGATTTGCTGACCACGATGCCGCTGCATGAATTGCTGGTCAGTGGCGTGGAACGGATTGAGTTGCAGGCGGGCGGCGGTGCGCTGCACCGTCTGGGACCGCGCAGCCTGGCCGAAGTGGGTTTTGCCGAAGATGAAGCGATCCTCGCGCAGCCGACGCACGCGCATCCAGCCTATGCGCTGCTGCAGGAATACTTTGCCTTCCCCCGCAAATTCCAGTTCTTTGACTTGCACGGCTTGCGCGGCATGCTGGGTGAAGGGACAGGCTTTTCCATCCGCTTTGTATTCAACCGCAGCGCCCGCGTACTGTCGCAATTGAGCGCCGATCATTTCCTGCTGGGCTGCGTGCCGGCTGTGAACCTGTTTCCCGTCACCAGTGAACCGATCCGCATGGACCGGCGCAGCTATGAATACTTGCTGATGCCGGACTACCAGCGCGACGCCACGATGGAAGTGCATTCCGTCGTTGCGGTGACGGCATCCGATCCCCGCGCCGGCCGGCCCGACGTGATCCCCAGCGTGTTTTCCGAACTGGATCCGGAAACACCGCTGGATGCCGGTGTGTTCTGGTCGCTGCGGCGTGAAACCAGCCTGCGCAAGGGCATCAGCGGCACGGACGTCTACCTGAGCTTTGTGGACCGCCACGACGTGCGCACGGAGCCTGCCGAACCGGTGGTGTATGCGAGCCTGCTGTGCACCAACCGCAATCTGGCCGAACAAATCGGCCCCGGCACCCGTTTCTATGGCGAAGGCATTTCCACGTCCACGCAAATCCGCGCGCTCTACCAGCCCAGCGCACAGCGACCGCCCGTGGTCGACATCAAGGCGCTGTGGTCGCTGGTGGCGTTGCTGCGGCTGAATCACCGGTCGCTGGTCGATGGCAGCACCAGCGTGCACACGCTGCAGCAAATGCTGATGCTGTTTGCCGGCGACAGCGCGCGCGACCAGGGCCAGGTGCGCGGCGTGAAAAGTATGACGGCCCGTTCAGCCACGGCCCGCGTCGGGCGTGACACGTGGCGCGGCCACTGCCGCGGCATCGACGTGGTGCTGGAATTTGATCCGGATGCGTTTGTCGGCACGTCGCCGCTGGTGCTGGCCGGTGTGCTGTCGCGCTTCTTTGCGTTGTACACGTCGGCCAATTCGTTTGTCCGGCTGGCGGTTTCGCGCAACGGCGAACCGTGGATGCAGTGGCCTGCCATGAGTGGACGGCAATGCCTGATTTGATCGCACAGTTGCGCGAGCAACCCCACGACTTCGACTTGTTCCAGGCCATCAGCCTGCTGGAGCGGGCGGAGCCGGACCGTGCCGCCGTCGGCACGTCGGTGGGGCTTGATGAAGCATTGCGGCTGACGGCCCAGGTCAGCCATTCATTTGCGCCCAGCGATATCGGCGCGTTGCACGACAGCAGGCAGCCGGGGCCGCCGCTGACGCTGGCATCGCCCGTGTTGTCGCTGGCGGGACCGGGCGGACCGTTGCCGACGCCGCTGTCGGAATTGCTGCTGGAGCGGCGCCGCCTGCGCGACACGTCGGGCCTGGAATTCCTCGATATCTTCAACCAGCGCCTGCTGGCGTTCTTGTACCGCAGCCGCCGCAAGCATCACCTGGCGCTGAGCGCCGCCGCTTCCGACCACGCGCCGCTGGTGCGCTGCCTCGATGCCATGGCCAGCCTGGGCCGCGCGGAAGGCGTACGCGGACCGCATGGCGAACAAGTGTGGCTGCGCCATGCGGGCGTGCAAGGCGCGGCGCCCCGTTCGATGATGACCTTGCTGGCCGTCGTGCGCGACCGGCTTGGCGTGCGCTTCGGCGGCAAGCAATTTGTCGGCGGCTGGCATACGCTGGCGCCGGATGACCGGGCGCGCCTGTATAGTCCGGGCAGCTCGGCGCCGCCGCAAGCGGGCCTCGGCATGGGCATGGCGCTGGGTGCGCGGGCGTGGGACCAGTGTGCGGGCCTGGCGCTGGATGCGCCGCCACTGCAACCGGCGCAATTTGCCGCGCTGCTGCCTGGCGGGAAAGACAATGCCATGCTGACGTGGCTGGTGGGCCGCCACTTGCAAAGCGCCATGCAAGTGGAATTGAAACTGGATCTGGCCACCAAGCCTGCGACGCGGCTGGGCGACCGCTCGCCGGTGGCGCCCCGTTTGGGCTTGAGCGCGTGGCTGTGCAGCCCCGCAGGCGAGGGCGCCAGCCGGGAAAATGCCACGGCGTATGCGGTCAATCAGGCGGCAGCGCAAGGCGCCGGTGCGCATCCCGGCGCAGCGGCGAGCCACACGCCGGGCAGTGGCGGCGTGCGCCGCGCTGCCCACTATCGCCAGCCGCGCTTCCTGTTAGCCATTGATGCACCGGAAGGGAATTGACCGACATGGATATTGACATCCGCACCTTGCTGGGCAAGCTGAATCCCGAGTGCAAACGCGCAATGGGCCAGGCCGCGGAATTGTGCGTCAAGCACACGCACTTCAACGTTGACCTCGAACACTTGCTGTTTGTGCTGCTGGAAAACCAGGCGCCGGATTTAAAGCTGATCCTGCAGCAATTCAATATCGCGGACACCGCCGTATCGGCGCAACTGCAGCGCAGCATGGATAACTTCAAGCGGGGCAATGGCCGCACGCCGGCGCTGTCGCCGCATTTCGTACCGCTATTCCAGGAAGCGTGGCTGCTCAGCTCCATGCTGCTGGGCAGCCAGCAAGTGCGCTCCGGCACGCTGTTGCTGGCCATGCTGGAAGTGGACAGCTTGCGCGGCTTGCTGATCGAGACAGCGCCAGACTTATTGAAGCTGCCGCGCGAACAATTGAAAAACGGGCTGGCCACGCTGCTGTCCGGTTCCGCGGAAGATGGCGGCACGGCCGTGGTGGCGCCGGCGGCTTCCGCAGGCGCGGGTGCGGCAGGCAATATGCCGACGTTGAAAGGCAGTGGCGCGACACCGGCGCTGGACCAGTACACGGTGGACCTGACGGCGCAGGCACGGGCGGGCAAAATCGATCCTATTCGCGGCCGCGATAATGAAATCCGCCAGATTGTCGATATCCTGCTGCGGCGCCGCCAAAACAATCCGATCTTGACGGGCGAAGCGGGTGTCGGCAAAACAGCGGTCGTGGAAGGCTTTGCCCAGCGCATTGCACAGGGCCTCGTACCGCCGTCGCTGGCGCATGCCGTGGTGCGTTCGCTGGACCTGGCGCTGTTGCAGGCTGGCGCCGGCATCAAGGGTGAATTTGAAAACCGGTTGAAATCCGTGATTGCCGAAGTACTGGCGTCCACCACGCCCATCATCCTGTTCATCGACGAAGCGCACCAGTTGATAGGCGCCGGTGGCGCCGAAGGGCAGGGCGATGCAGCGAATTTATTGAAACCCGCGCTGGCGCGGGGCGAGTTGCGCACGATTGCCGCCACCACGTGGGCCGAATATAAAAAATACGTGGAACGCGATCCCGCGCTGGCGCGGCGCTTCCAGGTCGTCAAAGTCGAGGAGCCGGAACCGGACGCCGCCATCGGCATGTTGCGCGGCATGGTGGCGACACTGGAAAAACACCACGGCGTGGAAATCCTCGATGAAGCCGTGACGGATGCCGTGCGCCTGTCGCACCGCTATATCTCCGGCCGCCAGTTGCCGGATAAGGCCATCAGCGTGCTCGATACGGCATGCGCCCGCGTGGCCGTGGGCCAGGCCGGGGCGCCGCCGCAAATCGAAGCGCTGGAACACGACATCGTGCTGGCAGAAGAAGCGCTGCGCGTGGCGCGCCAGCGGCATGCGCGCGGCGAAGGCCAGGCCAGCGCCATCACGCAGCTCGATACCCGCTTGACGGCGCTGCGCGAACGGCAAGCCAGGCTGACGCAAAAGCTGGCCGATGAGCGGCACGCAGTCGATGAAATCCTTGCGCTGCGCCGCCAGATCGCGGAACAGCCCGATGCGACGGGCGCCGTGGCAGCCGCCGATGAAGAAGAATTGAAGTCGCGCGGCGACCAGTTGCAGCGGCTGCAAAAAGGGCTGGAAGCCATCCAGGACGATGAACCGCTGGTGCCCGTGTGCGTGGATTCAAAAATCGTGGCCGATGTGATTTCCGGCTGGACCGGCATCCCCGTGGGGAAAATGCTGGCCGATGAAATCCACACGGTGCTGCAATTGAAAGAACATTTATGCGAACGCGTGGTCGGCCAAGACCAGGCGCTCGATGCGATTTCGCGCCGCGTGCGCACGTTCCGCGCCGAACTCGATGACCCCGGCAAGCCGGTCGGCGTGTTCATGCTGGTGGGCCCGAGCGGCGTGGGCAAGACGGAAACCGCGATTGCGCTGGCGGACATGCTGTATGGCGGCGAGCGCAATATGGTCACCATCAATATGTCGGAATTTCAGGAACCCCATTCGATTTCCAGCCTGAAGGGGGCCCCGCCCGGTTATGTCGGCTACGGCAAAGGCGGTGTGCTGACGGAAGCCGTGCGGCGCCGCCCCTATTGCGTGGTGCTGCTCGATGAAATGGAAAAAGCGCACCCGGACGTGCTGGAACTGTTTTTCCAGGTGTTCGACAAGGGCACGATGGAAGATGGCGAAGGCATATCCATCGACTTTAAAAACACGCTGATTTTATTGACGTCGAATGCGGCGCAAGATGTCATCACGCAAGCGTGCGCCAATGGCCAGCGCCCCGACCCTGAAAAGCTGGTGGAACAGTTGCGCCCCCACTTGCTGCGCAAATTCAGTCCCGCATTCCTTGGCCGCCTCGTGCTGGTGCCGTATTATCCGCTGGGCGATGAACAGATCCGCAATATCGTGGATTTGAAACTGGCCAAGCTGGCGGCCCGCTTTGCGGAAAACCATCGCGCCAAATTCACGTGGGATGACCAGGTGACGGCCGTGGTGACGGCGCGCTGCACGGAAGTCGACAGCGGCGCCCGCAACATTGATTACATCCTGACGCAGACTGTGTTGCCCTTGCTGTCGTCGCTGGTGCTGGAGCGCATGTCGATGCAAAAGCCGTTTACAGCAATCCACATGAGCGTGGACGCCGACGAGCAATTCCATTACACGTTCCGTAACTGACTTGGTGAACTCATTCAGCGCACTCATTCAGCGAACTAATTAAGCGAACTCATCCGTGAAGACAGGTTATAAGCAGCCAGGTGGTTTGTTATCCATCACGTCGCCGTTCGGCGCCGATGACTTGCTGCTGGACGCCGTCGAAGGGACGGAAGGCATTTCCGAACTGTTCAAGTTCAACCTGTATATGCGCTCCGGCAGCACCAGCCTGAGCGCGGCCACGGTTGTGGGCAAGACCGTGACGGTTACCATGAACGTGACAGGCGCCACCAAGCGCTACATCACTGGCATGGTGTCGCGCTTTACGCAAAGCGGCTATGACGTGGATTTCGCCACGTATGAAATTGAACTGGTGCCGATGCTGTGGCTGCTGACGTTGTCGCGCGACCGCAAGATTTACCAGGCCAAGAAAGTCACGGAAATCATCGCGGCCGTGCTGGGCGATTTTGGTATCACGTTCGACGACAAGACCACGCAAACCTACACGGCAATCGACTATTGCGTGCAATACGATGAAACCGCGTTTGATTTCATCAGCCGCCTGATGGAGCAAGCCGGCATCTTTTACTTTTTCACGCACACCAGCAGCGCCCACACGATGGTGCTGGGCGATGCGTCGTCGAATTTCGCCGATTGCACCGGGGCGGCGACGGTGCGCTTTTTCCCGTCCACGGGCATGGCGAACGCCATCGATACCGTGTCGCGCTTTGCCTATGAAAATGGCATCGGCGTGAAGAAAGCCACCGTCAATGACTATGATTTCGTCAATCCCAGCACGTCGCTGGAAGGCACGCATTCGGGCAGTGCAGGCAGCGGCGCCGTGTATGAATTTGCTACCGGCCACTTGACGGCCAGCGCCGCCACGGCCATTGCCAAGCTGCGCGTGGAAGCCAGCCAGGTCAACACGGCGGTATTGCGCGGCGATAGCTATTGCTACCTGTTCCAGGCCGGTTCCAAGTTCACGCTGAAAGACCACTTTGTCAGTTCGCTCAATGCCGCGTATGTGCTGCGGCGCGTGCACCACACAGCGCGCGACGACTTGTACATCAACTCGTTTGAAGCGTTTCCCGCCACCGTGCCATTCCGCCCGCCGGTGCAGACAGCGCGGCCCCGTGCGGTCGGCTGTGAAACCGCACTGGTGGTGGGGCCCAGCGGCGAAGAAATCTGGACCGATGCGCATGGCCGCATCAAGGTGCAATTCCCGTGGGACCGCGATGGCGCCAAGGATGACAAGAGTTCACCGTTTATCCGCGTGGCGCAATCGGTGGCCGGCAAAGGGTTTGGCGCACTGTTCCTGCCCCGGGTCGGACAGGAAGTCGTCATCACGTACCTGAACGGCGACCCGGAACGGCCGATGGTGACGGGCTGTGTCTACAACGGTGAAAACACGCCGCCGGTGACGTTGCCGGCGAATCAGACGCAGACCGTGATGCGCACGTGGTCATCGAAGCAGGGCGCGGCCGGCAATGAGCTGCGGTTTGAGGACAAGAAGGATTCCGAACAGCTGTACATGCATGCGCAAAAAGACATGCTGGTGGAAATCGAAAATGCGCTGACCACGACCATCAAGAAAGGGGCGGAAACCCATACGCTGACGGAGGGCGACCGCACAGTCGATGTCCAGAAGGGCAAGGAAACCCACAATGTCAAAGGCACGCGCGAAGTCACGGTGACGGGCGACGAAACGCACACCAATAAAGCCAAGTACACGCACAAGGTGACGGGCGACTATGCGCTGACCATCGATGGCAAATTGACGATTACTGTCACGGGCGCCGTCAGCATCAAGGGCAGCGCCGCCGTGGCGCTGGAAGCGGGAACCACGCTGAATGCAAAGGCGGGGACGGCGTTCACGGCCAAGGCAGGCACGGAATTGACCAACGATGCGGGCACCAACCTGACCAACAAGGCGGGCATGAAGATGGTGAACCAGGGAGGTGTCCAGATGGATAACAAGGCGCCTATCATCAACAGCAAGGCGGACGCCACGCAAACCGTGGAGGCGGGCGCCATGCTGACCCTCAAGGGTGCGCTGACCAAGGTGAATTGACGTGGAACCGGTATTGCTTGAAGAGCACGACGACGAAGGCCGTTTGCTGCAGCGCTGCTGGCTGCGCGACGGTGTGTTGCACGGCGTGCTGGAAAAATACAACCCTGCCGGTCAGGTGATGTTGAAAATCAATTTTGAATCGGGCAAGATGGATGGAACGTCAACGGTCTACGCGGACGATGGCCAGCTGGTGCAGCGCACGCCCTACCGCAATGGCGTGGTGCACGGGGTCGTGGAAACCTATGCGCATGGCCGCTGTATTTCGCGCCAGACCATGCTCGATGGCGTTGCCTGCGGACCGTCGGAATCGTTTGATGAAGCAGGCTTGCTGACCTCATCCGTCACGATGAAGGATGGGAAGATTGATGGCCCGGCAGAGTTTTTCCGCGAAGGGACGCGGGTGCGCAAGTCGTTCTATCGTGCCGACTTGCTGGAAGGGGAGTCCACGGATTTCGATGTGCAAGGCAACGTGGTGCAGGCTTGTACGTACCGTGCGAATTTGCTGCATGGGCCGCTGCGCCGCTACTGGCCGGACGGTACCTTGATGGAGGAAGTGCATTACCGCGACGGCAAGCCTCTGGGACCGCCGGCGCGCTTTGACCAGAAAGGGCGGCGCACCGGCAACGCCGCCGCCACGCCAGCGCTGCTGGACCGCCTGCAGGCACTCGTACGCGGCGATTGACGCCGCGCCAGACCACGGCTCATCTTTGCCAACTGATTTTGCCAACATAGATAGGCGATACCATGGAATACCGATTCAGCCTGACGCCGCGCCTGATTTCACTGGCAGCTTTTGCGCTCGTGGCCCTGATGGTGCTGTTGTTTGCGCTGGGTTACCAGGTCGGCTCCAGCTTGAACCAGCCCGCAACGGCTGCCGCCGTCGCCGCCGAATTGCAGCGCCAGGCCACGGCGAAGGCCGCCAGCGAAGCCGCGCAAGCCGCCACTCCAGTCACTGACAAGGCACACGCCGTGCAGAAAGCCATCCCGTGAAGACGCTCCGCTTATTCAACGCCGTGGCGGCGGTGGTGCTGGCAACGCTGGCGCTGGTGGCGTCCGCGTCGCCGCAAGGGGCCAAGGCTGCCGATGCGGCGCAGCCCTCCCGTTCGCCGCTGGTGAAAGTAGCCGATGGCCGCATGCTGGCGCCCGATATCGCACGCATCGTCAACCAGGGCGAATTGGTGGTGGCCATGCTGTCCACCGACACGCCGCCGTTTTTCTATGCTGAAGGCGGCAATCTGGCCGGCACGGACGTCGATCTGGCCCGCCTGGTCGGCAGTGAACTGGGCGTGCCTGTGCGTTTCGACCGCAGCGCCAAGACGTATGACGGCGTCGTGGAAGCCGTGGCAGAAGGCCGCGCCGACCTGGGTATCAGCCGCCTGGCGCGCACGTTGAAGCGGGGCCAAATGGTGCACTTCTCGAATACGTACATGAAACTCAGCCACGCACTGCTGATCAACCGCGTGAACTTTGCCGCCATCGCGGGCGAACAGCCGCTGCCGCAAGTGATCCGCAATTTCAATGGCACGCTGGGCGTGATTGCCGGTTCGTCATGGGAAGAATTCGGCCGCCGCAATTTCCCGAAAGCGAAGCTGGTGGCGTATCCCACGTGGGCGGACGTCGTCAACGCCGTCAAGAAGGGCGACGTGGTGGCCGCGTACCGCGACGAACTGGAAGTGCTGCAAATCTTGAAGAAGGACCCCGGCCTGGCGCTGACCCTGCGCACCGTGACGTTCAGCGACATGGAATCCACACTGAGCCTGATGGTGGGCGTGCGCGACCCCACGTTGCTGTCGTTTGTAAATGAAGTCATCGCGCAGCGGGCTGACAAGCCTACTGTGAACAGCTTGCTGAAGACGCTCAAATGACGCATGCCATGACCCAAGACGCTGATACTTCGGCCCTGATTCGGCGCTACCAGCGCTGGGCCTTCCACCCTTCGACTGTACTGGGCTGTGTGCTGGTGGGCGGTTTCCTGGGCTGGGCCGCCCCGAATGTCGCGCGGCCATGGGACATCATCGGCGTCGTGTACGTGGATTTGCTGAAAATGACGGTGCTGCCGTTCATGGTGTCGGCCGTGATTTTCAGCCTGCAAAACCTGTACCGCGATGGCGGCGCGGCCCGCGTCTTCAAACGGGTGGTGATGATCTTTGCCGGCTTTTCCCTGCTGACGGCCATCCTGTCGACAGGCGCCTCGCTGCTGTTCCGCCCAGGCGGCAACCTGGCGCCGGAAACCCGCGCAGCGCTGGGCCAGATCGTCAGCGCTGACGGTGAACGCAGCAATACGGCGATGGCCATGTACACGCCGGATGCGCCGCTGCACACGTCCAGTCTGAAGGACGTCATACAGTCGCTGATCCCGCAAAATATTTTCGCATCGCTGGCCAATGGCGAAACCCTGAAGGCGCTGGTGTTTGCCATGCTGTTCGGCCTCGCGGCGGGCCAGGTGCCGAGCCGGATATCCACCGGTTTGCAGCAAGCGCTGGAAACCATTTACCACGCGTGCCAGACGTTGACGCGCTGGGTGAATTTGCCGGTGCCGCTGGTCTTGGTGTGCATGACGGCCAGCCAGGTTGCCGTCACGGGACTGGGGCCGCTGCGGGCCATGGCGGGCTTTGTCGCGACCTTCCTGATTATTTGCCTGCTGTTGCTGGCCCTCGCAGTCGCGCTGATCAGCAAGCGCGCCGGCGCACCGTTTCCCGACGTGGTGGCGGCCATGCGCGAACCGTTTGCGCTGGGGATCGCCACCAACAATAGCGCCACCTGCATGCCGGCCATGATTGAAAGCATGGTGGGGCCATTGCAATTTGCCCGTGCCCGCGTGGAATTGCTGGTGCCGCTCAGTATCGCACTGCTGCGCGTGGGCGCCATTGCGTATTTTGTATGCGGCACGCTGTTCATAGCCGCGCTGTATGGCCGGGCGCTGTCGGCTGCCGACCTGGGCGTGCTGGCGCTGGTTGCCGTGCTGTCCGGCTTTGCATCGAGCGGCATGGCCGGTATCGTCACGGTGTCGCTGATCGGCACCACGTGCCACTACCTTGCGCTGCCGTTTGAAGCGGCATTCGTGCTGCTGGCTGCCGTTGACCCGATTTGCGCGATGGGCCGCACTGCCGTGACGGTGCTGGGCAGCTGCGCCGCCGTGGCAGCCATTTGCAACCCGCCAGTCAAACTATAGGCCCGCCGTGTACCCCCAAGTCACGCCCGCATCCATTCCATTCAAGGAAATTGCCCAGCATCCGGCTGTGTTGCTGGGCATGGTGCTGCTGGGCGGCTGGATCGGCACGCTGTTCCCCGCCAGTGCGCCGCTGCTGGCGGCGGTGACGACGCTGTATCTGTCGCTGATCCAGATGGCGGCGCTGCCGTTCATGATCCTGGCCGTGTATTTTGGCTTGCAGCGCATGCCCGCCGTGCCGGGCGCCGGACCGCGTCTCGTGAAAATGGTGCTGATGTCGCTGCTGGCCATGCTGCTGTGCGCGTTGGCCGGTCTGCTGGCGGCAGGGATCTTGTCGGCAGGCGGCGGCATGTCGCCTGCGCAGGTGGCGGCGCTGGGCAAGCTGACGCTGCGTTCGGAATCCGGCATCGTCATGTCCATGTATGGCACGGATGATAACGCCACGGCGCCGCTGGACGTGGAACCGCTGGTGCCGGACAACCTGTTTGCCGTGCTGGCATATGGTTCCGTGCCTTCCGTACTGATTGGCGTGCTGTGCTTCGGAACCGCCGTGGCCGTGCAGGCGCCCGGCGTGGCCAGCCCGCTCAGCAATATTTTTGAAGGCATTTACCGCGCACTGGAATCGCTGGTCAACCGCTTCAACAGCCTGCTGCCGCTGGCCGCGTGCGTGATGGCGGCTGCCGCCACCGCCACCGCCGGGGTTGAAGCGATTGCCTTGCTGGGCAGTTTCCTCGCGTCGTTTTTCGGCGCGGCGCTGGCGGTCAGTGCGCTGGCGCTGGGCATCATTTGCCGCCGCTTGAAACAGCCCTTGCCGACAGTATTGCTGGCATTGCGGGAGCCGATCACGGTCTGCCTGTTTTCTCCGGCCGCCGTGGCCGCCGTGCCGGCTTTTATCCAGGGATTGAGTGTGCGGCTGGGCTTCAGCCGAGCGCTGGTGGAATTGTTCATGCCGATTGCGCCGACTTTCATCAAAGCAGGCGAAGCCATGTTCTTTGCCGTCCTGGCTATCTTTATCGCCAACTTGTATGGGCACCCGCTGGCGCCAGGCGACCTGGCGCTGATTTGCGGCCTGTCGTGGGCCGCCGCGCTGTGGTCCGTCAGTATTGTCGGAGTGAAATCGGTTTTATTGGGCGGCTTTGTTTTGGGATCGTTTGGTTTGCCACTGGAAGCCGTGCTGCCCGTGTTCTTGTTGGTCGAAGTGTTGTGTGAGGGTGCGCGGAATTTGCTTTCGTTTCTCATCTCGTCCGCTGTGATTGCACTGGTAGCGGATGATCTGTATATTAACATTGAGCAAATTTCTGAAGCGTGGCGTCCGACTACGCTCAAATTGGCATTTAGCCGGAAGCAAGCCATGCTGGCGTTTTTGCTGCTAGCACTAGCCCTGTTTACAGTATTTTGTGCAGGCGTCGGGTTTGGTTTGCATACGGTATTTTGAAGTTGCAAAGATGATGACCCTGACGCCCGTCTTTAACTGGAAATGCCGATGATCCGCCGCAGCATGCTGATGCTTGGTGTGGTGTGCGTGCTGCCTGGTTGCGGTGTGACCGCGACAATGCGCGGCTTGCTGGGCCTGGATCCGAAGCCAGTTGAGCCGGACTGGAAATCCGTTGCGTTGCGCACGGATGATGATGCCAATGGCAACAGTGCCGTCGCGGTGGACGTGGTGCTGGTCAAGGAAACCGCCATGCTGGAATCGCTGTTGAACATGACAGCCAGCAAATGGTTTGCCACGCGGTCGGATTTGCGTAAAAGCTTCCCGGAAGCCATGACGGTGTTTTCGTATGAACTGGCGCCGTCCCAGTCAATCAAACTCAGTAACAAACTGTGGGACGGCCAAAAAGCCTGGGCCGCGCTGGTATTTGCCAGCTACGGCACGCCCGGCGACCACCGTGCCCGCATGCTCCTCAACACGGCCGGCTATGTCGTTCAGTTGCGCGCCCAGAATTTCAGCGCCAGTGAAATCAAGTCCGGTTCGGCCCAGTAAGTAGACGACAATGACCGCAGCCAAACTTCTCGACCGTATCCAATGGCACGAAGGCATGCTGCTGACGCCGCAGCATTTCCAGCAAGAGGGCGCCCGCGTGGATGCCCAGCTGGCCTGGCAATCGATGGCCACCAACCCTTATGGCTGGGGCGTGCGCAAGCTGGCCATTGATGAAGCATTGCTGGCGACGGGCGTGCTGCGCGTGCGCGAGATCGAAGCGATTTTGCCGAACGGGATGGCGGTCTGCTATGACAGCGCCACGGCGCAGGGACACGGCATTGAAATCGACCTGGCGCCATGGGCCAATGACATGGCGCAGGAAGATTTATCGATTTATCTGGTGCTGGGCAATACGCGCTCGCTGCGCCAGCCGGGCCAGCCGTCGATGTTCCGCGGCATAGAAAGCATGGCCGTGGAAGATGAAGTGTCGCACGCGCTGGCGGCGGATTTGCCGCGCATGGTGGTTAATCTTGGCCTGGCTGCGGGCAAGGTGCCGACGGCGGCCTACACGCATGTGCGCCTGATGACGGTCAACAAGCTCAATGAAATCGTGCGGCGCGGCGCCTTCCTGCCCGCCATGCTGGAAGTGCCGCTTGACTCTGCCGTGCGCCAGCGCGCGCAATTGCTGGCCACGCACATGCGGGCCAAGGCGCTGTTCCTGGCGCGCCAGAGCGCGACGCCGTCGTCGCGCACGGAAGACCGCTTGAATTTGCTGGAACAAAAAGCGCGCCTGAACAGTTTGATCCTGAACTTGCCGCAGCTGGAAGCCGTGCTGCGCTGCCCCGTCGTACAGCCGCTGCCGTTGTACCTGGCGCTGTGCGCGCAACTGGGACCGCTGGCCACGCTGCGTCCCGGCGCTGTGCCATTGCTGCCGCCCGCGTATGACCATGCGGATGCGTGGCCATGTTTCGATGCCGTGTTAAGTGCGCTGTCGGACCTGGTGGCGGAAGTGAGCCAGGAATGGAAGACGTGCACGTTTGGCTTCGATGGCGAAGTGTTTGCGCTGGCGCTGCAGCCGGAATGGGTGGGATCGCGCCTCGTGATCGGCTTGCGCGGCCAGCCGGACCGCGATGCGATCCAGTGGATGGCGGGCGCCGTCATTGGTTCGAAGAATATGTGGATTTCGCTGAGCGACCGCCGCGTGCTGGGGGCGCCCCGCACGCCGATCAGCGAAGCGCCGGAACTGGGCTTGCGCGCCAGCGCCGGCTACACGCTGTTCAGCATTGACGTGTCTGACAGTTTTATCGTGCCCGACCAGCCACTGTTGATCAGCAACGCCAATGAAAGCCTGCAGTCGCAGCGGCCGCAGGAAATCGTCTTGTTCATCAAAGGATGAGGTGCACATGCAAATGAGTCCGGCCGGTCCGGTGTCGCCTCCCGTTGCACCAGGCGGCAGCACCAGTGAAGGCGTGGACCTGGCGTCGACCCAGTTCCGCGATTTTTATGACGTGCTGACGCGTGCGGCGCACGCTGCCACGCAAGTGCCCGATGGTGAAGCCAAGGCGGCAGCGGAAGGCATCAGCCGCCAGCTGTGCCAGCTGATTGAATTGCAAACACTGGAAGCGCGCCGTGTCGGCGGCAAGGTCGGCATTGAAGCGGAAGTGCAGGGGCGGTTTTTAAAAGCCGCGCTGGCCGATGAAGTCATGCTCAATACGGATTGGGCGGGGCGCACGTTTTGGCGCCACGTGCTGATTGAAACGCAGCTGTTCAAGTCCAGCTATGCGGGTGAACGCGTGTTTGATGACCTCGACCAGTTGCTGCGTGAACGGGAAGCGTCGCGCCGCAATGTGGGCAGGTTGTACCTGTACCTGTTGTCGCTGGGTTTCCAGGGCCGCTACCGGGGCCAGAAGCAAGACAAGATTGCCGAATACCGCCGCGAGCTGTTCCAGTTCGTGTACTTGCGCGCTGCGGATTTGCAGGGGCGCGACCGCACGCTGTCGGAACAGGCGTATGCCAGCACGCTGTCGCATTTAACGGCGGCCCGCTTGCCGCGCCTGAACCGTTTTGGCTTGATTGCGCTGGTGGCCTTGCTGATGTTGCTGGGATTGTCGGAATTGCTGTGGTTATGGCAATCGTGGCCGGTGCGCACCGCGCTGGCCGGAACCGTTTAACGCACAGGGCCCTGAATCGTGCTGAACTTCTTATCGGACAATACGGCCATCGTGACACTGCTGCTGCTCACGCTGCTCGTGTTGCTGTTGCTGGGCGTGGTGATCTGGGCGGCCATGAAAGGTGCGCAGGCAGCAGACCGTCCTGCCGCGCAGCAGCCGCGCCTGATCAGTGCCGATACGCTGAAGCAGTCGTTCAAGGTCGCCGTCGAACTGATTGAAAATAACCTGGCGGCGCGTTCCGAGCGCTATAACCTGAACTGGACCCTGATCCTCAACGAAGGGGCGCCGGGGCGGCAACTGCCGCTGGCGCAATCGGGCCTGCAAAGCGCGCTCAGCGCCGACAGCACCCTGACGGCAGGCGGCCAGGGTATCAGCTGGAATTTCTTCGACAAAGGTGTCGTCGTGCAGCTGCAGTCGGGCTATCTGGGTTCGCCCGATCCGGATGCGCCTGATCACAACAAGACGTGGGATGACTTCCTTGGCCTGTGCAGCAATTACCGCCAGGACCGCCCATTTGACGGCATCGTGCTGGCAATTCCCGCCGCCGCCTTTATCCATGGCGATGGTGAAGGACAGATGGAGTTGCTGGCGCGCGCCAAGGCTATCCACCGCCGTCTATGGCTGGCGCAAAACCGCCTGGCCTTGCGCTTCCCGATCTACATCATGCTGTCCGACTGCGAAACCATCCCCGGCTTCGCGCGCTTTGCCAGCGCCTTGCCGGAAGCGCTGCGCCGCTCCATGCTGGGCTGGTCGTCGCCATATGAATTGACGGCGCCATTCCAGTCGAACTGGGTCGACAGTGCGATGAATGAAATCGTGCGCAGCGTGTCGGACAGTTGCGCGGAATTGTGTGCGCTGGAACCGGCCGGTTCCGACAGCAGCGATTACTTCCTGTTGCCGAGCCAGATCGAACGTGTGCGCACCGGTTTGAAAGTGTTTGTCGAAGAATTGATGCGCCCCAGCGCGTATCACGAGCCATTCCTGTTGCGCGGCATGTATTTGACGGGCGATTGCAGCGATGCGGCGGCTTTGCTGAGCGATAACCCGGATGCCGATCCGCTGGCGCTCGACGCACCGGGCAGCGCTACTGCCGGCACGGCATTGGCGCCGGCCGAAGAATTCGCGGAACCTGGCGTGCCGGCTTTGCATGTGGGGCAGGGCAGCAGCGCCGTGCCGGCATTCTTGCGCGATGTCTTTGAACGGAAAGTTTTTGCTGAATCGGGACTGGTGCGTGCTTCGTCCGTGAACCGCATGCGCCGCCCGGCCATGAGCCGCGTGGTGCGCTGGTGCGCGATCGGCGTGCCGGCCGTGTGGGTCATCGGCCTCGTATTTGCCACGGTGCGCCTGCATAACTTGACGGGCCCCGTGGTCAGCTACCTGCACCAGCTGGACCAGGATACCCGCGCCAGCCTGCAGGCGGCGAACAATAACGTAATCGACCCGGCCATCAGCCGCCGCCGCGCGATGGAAGCGCTGCAAAACATTGAGCAAATGGGCGCGGCGCGCCTGGGATCATTCTTCATGCCGGGCTCGTGGTCGTGGTTTGACAGCTTGCACCAGCGCGTCCAGATGCGGCTGGAAAAGGGCTTTGCCGACAATGCGTTCGACCCGCTGCGCCGCGCCGCCTATACGCAGGTCAGCAATTTGACGGGGGTGCCGGTTGAACCGGTGTCCGGCAGCCTGGTCGTGGGTGGGCGCTGTACGTTGCCGGCCAACTGGGCGCAAGCGGCGTCGGTGGGCAACACGGCCCTGAACATGGAAGACTTGCCGGAATTTTCCGCCACGTCGCAATACGTGGCGCGTGTGGAGCAGATGGAAAAGGTGCTGCAAGCGATCATGCGCCTGAAGTCGCCCGCATCCGGTCCCGCGTCTGGCGATGACCTGGCGCTGGTGGTACGCCACTTGCTGGGCGCTGAATTGAATGGCAACTCGGCCCGTACGGCAGGGCTGTTCCGCCAGGTGGCGCAATCGGTGCCATCGCTGACGATGGATCCGCTGCATGATGCGGCTGCCTGCTCGCTGAAACTGGCCGTCAAGGCGACGACGAAACGGCTGTATGCAAACAATGGCTTGCTGCTGGCGGAACGGGCGATCGGCGACAATGCCGCCGCCATCCAGGCCAACGATGCGCGCACGGCCGATCCGGCCGCCATCCTGGCATTGTGGCAAAACCTGCGCGCCGCATTGAAAGCGCAGGAAGCGTACATGGCGCCGGGCAAAGGGGCGTGGATGCGCCGCAATGCGATGGAACTGGGCCCGGCCTGGGATAACTTGCTGCAGAAAGTCCAGACGCTGGCGTTGCTGGGCAAGGCTGCAGCCGATGACGCGCGCAAGCAGGCCGATGATGGGTTCACTGAATTCCTGTCCGCGTGGGATGGCGCGCTGGCGGCCGACAGCCTGGCGGGTGGCATGAATGCGGGCGTCGAATGGTCCGATGCGAATGGCGGCTGGGCCATGTCGCCGGACCGCAAGACCTTGCTGGAAGCACTGAATACCTTGCTGTCGCAGCCTTACATGAAATTCAATGGCGCGCGCCGCTTGCCCGACGTGCCGGTTGAAGCCACGGTCGGCTGGGACCGCGCGCATTTGGACCAGGTGCTGGCGCTGGCCGATGCACGCAAGCGGTTCCAGACCGAGCAAATGAACAAGTTCCCCGCTGCGCTGCAAAACGCGGCGTCCGGGCTGTCCGACGCGGGACTGGTGGCGACGGCGCGCGATTTGCTGTCGCAGGCATTTTACGTGTCGGCCCGCGAAGTGCAGGCGCCGTCCGATGATGGCGACCGTTCGCGCGCCATGCGCGTGCGTGCATGGCTGATCGACATGGGGGCGCCCGGCGCGGCCGATGAACTGGCGTCGGTGCTGGTCAAGGATGCGCTGTCCCGCCTGCAATTGCTGGATGAAACCTTTGCCCGCGCCCAGGTGTTCGTGCCGCGCGACCGCACGTTCCTGAGCTGGGTGGGCGGCAAGGCGCCGCTGATCGATGCGTTTGGCGCGATTGACGCGGGCGGCTTGAATGCTTACGTGTCGCAGCAACAATCGTTTATCGACGCGATCGGCAAGGATGCGGAGTCGCTGCTGCTGCAACTGGGCAGTGGCCACAGCAGCAATCCGCTGGTGGCGCGCTGGCAGGCGACCGTGGCGGACTTGAACCGTTATCGCCTGAAAAGCCCGACCAGCAGCCTGATGGCGCTGGAACAATTCGTGACGATAGGCGCGGCGGACCTGGAACTGGGCAATTGCCTCGACAAGCTGTCTGCCCGCGCGGCGCAGCGCCGTGGTTCCGACATCTTTTCCGAGCGCATGCAACTGCTGCAAGCGGGCCTGTATTCGCGCTGCCGCGACTTGACGCTGAACGTGTACCAGGATAGCTGGACCCGCTTTGCCGACGCGTTCAACCGCGACCTGGCTAACCGCTCGCCATTCCGTACGCTGGCGCTCGACACCGGTGTGCGCGGCGTGCAGGCCGAGCATATTCCCGCCGCGGATGTCGATGAAGTGGGCACCGTGCTGAAACTGTTTGACCGCGCGCATGCGCTGACGGTGGCGTCCGACCGCGACCCTTCGCGTCCGGCGCCGGCGTCGAACTTGCGCAAGGTCGACGACCAGATGCAAAAGGTGCGCGACTTCCTGGCGCCGCTGTATCCGGCCGACGAGGGACAGGCAGCGGGTCTTGACGTGATGGTGGAATTCCGCGCCAATGCGGCGGCGGAATCGGAAGGCAACAAGATTATCGACTGGGCCATGATGATCGGCGGCCAGACCCTGCACCAGCGCGACCCGCAGCGCCCATTGCGCTGGGAGCCAGGCATGCCGGTGGTGCTGTCGCTGCGCTTTGCGCAAGACGGCCTCGTGGTGCCCAAGCCGGAAGCCGGCCGCGCGGGCATGAGCGTGGAAGACCGCACGGTCAGCTACCGCTTCGATGATCCTTGGTCGCTGTTCAGCCTTGTCTCGGCATACCGCGAACCGGAAGGGGCGACGTCAAACGCCGCCCGTTCGCAATTGCTGCGCTTTGACTTCCCCGTGACGGGCACGGGCGGCGACGGCAAGGTTGCCACGCGCGATGGCCGCGCCAAGGTGTTCGTGCGCCTGACTGTCAGCGCGGCCGGCAAGCGCGCGCCGCTGGTGTGGCCCGGCGCGTTCCCTGCAAAGGTGCCGGCCTGGTAAGGCTGGGATGCCGGAGGAACGCATGCCGACTGAGACCACGCCTGTGCGCATTGCCGTATTTGGCAGCTTTTACCGTGGCTTCCATGTATTGAGTGAATTACTCAAGGGGCCGATCGCGCCCCGCGTGCAAGTGGTTGGCGTGGCGACGGACGACGTGGGCGCGCCATTCATCAGCCGCGAGCGGCGCGTGTGGGCGTATCCGCACACGCAGCAGGAAGAAACCATGGTGGAAGAACTGGCGCTGGCGCATGGGCTTGACCTGTACAAGGGCCGCGTCAAGACTGCCGAGTTTTACCGCCGCTATGAAGAACAGTGGCGTCCCGACATCTGCATTGCCGCCACGTTTGGCCAGCGCATCGATGCGCGCCTGTTTCAATTCCCGGCCCGCGGCTTTTACAATTTGCATCCGTGTATCGATGATGGCTGGCCATCGCACTACGCCGGTCCCAATCCGTTCCAGGCTTTGCTGGACAGCCGTTCCGACCACGTCGCCATCGCCATGCATGCGGTTGATGATGGGTTTGATACGGGCCGCCTGGTCGGGCTGTCCGAGAAAATTTATGTTCCCCCCGGCGCGTCCGTGGTCGACTTGCACAAAATATCGTCGCCGCTGGCTGCGAAGTTCTTTGCCCATGAATTGAGCAAAATGCTCACGTAGGTGGATCACTCTATGTCCAGCTTTTCCGGCAATCTCCGCAATTTCGTTGACAAGGCGCGCCAGCTCATTGCTCCCGAGGCTGTCCCTGCCGAGCCACCACCACCGATTGTTCCTATGATTCCAAATCCTATACATCCGCCGACGCCCTATTCGGGAATCACCCAGGCCCAGCAAGATGAACTGGATGCGCTGCTGGCGCCCATTTCCGCCGACGCGCCTTGCGGCCAGGCGTTGCGGTTCGATCCCGTGTTCACGGAAATCCGGCTGGCGCGTGAAGAAGATGATCCGTCGCTGCCGATGGGAGAGTGGGAGCGTCCGCTGAAGCGGGCCGACTGGCCGCTGATTGAAGGGCGCTGCAAGGACATGCTGATGCACCGCTCCAAGGATGTGCAAATTGCCGCCTGGCTGCTGGAAGCGTGGACCCGGCAGTTCGGGCTCGATGGCTTGTACCGGGGCCTGGCGCTGATCGAGCGCCTGCTGCTGCACTACTGGGACGGCGTGTATCCGCTGATTGAAGACGGCGATGCGGATGCCCGCGCCGCACCGCTGGAATGGCTGAACAGTTCCGTCGTGCTGTCGCTGCGCATCCATCTGCCGCTGCTGAAGGTGCCCGGCCGCAAACCGAATGCGCCAACCTTGGCGGACTGGGACAAAATGGTGGCGGCTGAACTGGCGGGCCCCGGCCATACGCCGCCTCTGCCTGCGGGCGAAGAAGCGCCGCTGACGCGGGTCGAAGTCATTGGCTATGCCCAGCGCCATTTGATCCGTGAAATGACGAACAAGCGGGCCGCCATCAAGCGCTGCCTGCATTGCCTGGAATCGCTGTATGCATTCCTGGATTTACAGTTGGGTACCCAGGCGCCTAACCTGTCCAAACTGAAGGCCACGCTGGTTGCCATTGAACGGGTGCTGGCGCAGTTCATTCCAGAACACACAGGTGAAGAAATGGCGCCAGACACTACGCCGATTGACCCCATCCCGCCGGAAAATGGCGACCCGGAACCCGGTACGGAAACGCAGGTGGCGGTATCGGCATCGGTGTGGAAAAACCGCAATGAAGCGTATGCCACGCTGGATGCACTGGCCGATTATCTGAGCCTGGTGGAGCCGCACAGCCCGACGCCGTATTTGCTGCGCCGCGCCGTCAACTGGGGCCGCATGCCGCTGCCGGAATTGATGGCGGAAATCATCCGTGAAGAGGGCGACTTGAACCGCCTCGTCAATATGCTGGGCTTGCGCGAGTAATGCGCTTACGGCGCGGCCTTGTACACGGGCCGGGCCAGGTCGAAACGCTCGCGCGTATTGGCATAGCCATTGCCGCCCATCTTGCCCACGGCATCCAGCAATTGCGGATCGATGACGCCGTTGGCCAGCACGCTGTCCGCTACATGGATGTGCACGACGTCCAGCAGCATCATGGTGCCGCCCGATGGTTCCGGGCTGATTTCAATGACTTCCCGTAAGCGGCATTCAAAGCGCACCGGGGATTCCGCCACGCCATCGGCAGCCACTGCCTGGCCGGGGGCACGGGTGATGCCCACTGCATCGAATTCACTGATGCCGGAAGGGTAATCCGCACACGTGGCATTCATTTGCTCCGCCAGTGCTGCGCTGACGATATTGACTACGCAGGCCCCCGTCGCCCTCAGGTTGGTCAGTGTATCCTTGGCCGGACGGTCGCGCGGATTGACTTGGGTGACGCTGAGGACGGGCGGATTGCAGCTGGCCACCGTAAAGAATGAATAGGGCGCCAGGTTGGCCACGCCATCGGCGCTGACGGTGCTGATCCACGCGATGGGGCGTGGCAGGATGCTGTTGACCATCACGCGGTAGACTGTGTTGGCGTCGAGGGTGGCGGTGTGGTATTCCATGGCGATTAAAGAGAAGCGAGGTAATAGTGAAATTATTCCTGACAATGATGATGTTGGCTATGGGGGCTGCGCTGGCTGCGGAAACGGCGCCAGAACAAGCAATGAAGGAAATGGCCGGTGTGTACAAGCACCGCTTCAGGAATGGCATCATCACGCCTGGCAAAGCGCCAATGGAAGCCGATACGCCCTACGAATCCGAAGATATCGTGGAAATCGTCCCTTACGATGCCACGCATATCTATGTGCGCGCCGAATTGCAGTTCTATAACGGGCATTCCTGTTCGATATCCGGCATGGCCGGCTATGAGCAGGGACGTTTCGTCTACCACGATCCGGAGAAGGCGTACGATGGCGGGCCGCCGTGCACGCTGGCGGTGGCGTCTTCAAAAGATGGCATCACGCTGACGGACCGCCTGACGCCGGATGGCGGCGCGACGTGCCGCAGCTATTGCGGTGCGCGCGGCAGCCTGTCGGACTACACGATAGCCGGCAGCAAGCGGCGGCCCATCCGGTACATGGACCGCCTGCAGAAGTCACGTGAATATCAAAAGGCGGTCGACGATCTCCAGCGCTACGAGGCAGCGCTGCCGAAGCGCTGATGTTGCTGGCTTGAGACATTGAAGGCCCGCTGCCGCCGCAACTGTCAAAGCTGGCTGCTACACTGGCTTATCCCATCACTAGGCGCGCCGATGATGACTAATCTGCTGAAGTTGATTCCTGTGCTTGCCGTGACAGGCGCGCTGCTGTCCGGCTGTGAAACCATGTCCAAGAGTGAATGCGCGACCGCGAACTGGAGCGACGTCGGTCTGCGGGATGGCATGGGCGGCAAAGCCATGTCCGTGCTGGATGACCGCGTGAGCGACTGTTCCAAGGCCGGTGTGAAAGTCGATATGCAGCGCTATATGGCGGGCCGCGAACAGGGCTTGAGGGACTTTTGCAGGCTGGAGAAAGCCGCGCCGCTGGGCTTGAGCGGCACGTCGTATTCCGGCGTGTGCCCGCCGCAAATCGACTTGGAATTCCGCCGCCGCCATCAGATTGGCTACAACGTCTATCAAATGCGCAGCCGCGTCAATGATTTGAACAGCCGCAGCGAACGCTTGCAGCACCGTTTGCGCGAGGCTGACCGCGACGAGGAAAAACAGGTCAAAGCGGCAGACAAAGAAGATGACCGCAAGCGTATCCGCCGCGAATTCGACGACAAGCGCCGCAATTTGCGCAATGAATTGCGCGACGTCGACCGCGATATCCAGCGTGCACGCGATAACCTGCGCGATGCCGAATATGTGCTCGATTCCATGCGCTGAAATGCCGGCATCGCGTTAACCAGCCTGCACCAGCAATACGGCCCGCCCGAAGCGCTGCGGGATGCGTCGTCGCGCCAGCGCCCTTGATTGCAGCATGTGCAACCCCATCTCTGCTGTACCATCGGCCGACGCCGGAACTTCCACTTGAAGGAATTTGATGACGACCTTTTCCCGGCGCGTGGCGCCACTGATCCTTGCCCTCTGCTGCAATGTGCCCGCGCTCGCCGCCACAGAGACCGTAGCTGCGGCCACCGCATCCACGGTATCGGCCAATGCCATCAGCGCGGCGGAACGCAACGAGGCGATCGATACGCTCGTTACGGATTTGACCGGCAATTATGTATTCCCTGATGTCGCAGAAAAAATGGCCGCGTCGATACGGGCCCGCCAGCAGCGGGGCGAATATGACCAGGTGGCAGACGGCAAGGCATTTGCCCAATTGCTGGAGCAGCATTTACGGGAGATCAGCCACGATAAGCATATCCAGATCCGTTACACGCCGGCGCCGGAAGCGGCGGCCCGGCGCGGCAGCGCGGCGCCGGGTGCGTCACAGGCTTCCAATGCATTTGGACGCCGCGTCAATTTTGGCTTTGAAAAATTTGAACGGCTGGAGCCGAATATCGCTTACCTGGAATTGCGCGGATTTGTCGATCCAAGTGGCGGGGCAGAGACGGTTGCGGCAGCCATGGGCATGGCGGCCAATGCGGATGCCTTGATCATCGACTTGCGCCGCAACGGCGGCGGTTCGCCCCGCATGGTGGCGCTGATCAGCAGCTATTTGTTTGACCTGGAACGCGTGCACTTGAATGACTTGTATTGGCGCGACGGGAACCGGACCGAACAATTCTGGACCAACCCGGACGTTGCAGGCCAGCGCCTGGGCAGTAAAAAGCCCGTGTACATCCTGACCAGCAAAGCCACGTTTTCCGCTGCCGAAGAGTTTTCCTATAACCTCAAGCAGTTAAAGCGCGCAGTGATTGTGGGCGAAGTGACTGGCGGCGGCGCCAATCCCGGCGGCGGCTTCAAGTTCAGTGAGCACGTCGGCGGATTTATTCCGACCGGGCGCGCCATCAACCCCATCACCCATACCAACTGGGAAGGAACAGGCGTCCAGCCGGATGTGGTGGTCCCTGCCGATCAGGCACTGCAAACTGCGCTGTCGCTTGCCACGGCGGCGGCGCCGGCGAATCAGTGACGCGCAGTTCACTAGGCCGCTAGACGGATTTGTTTGCAGGCTGCTCGCGCGCGACCCACAGCAGCAAGGCCATGATGACGGCATACGGCAACAGCGACAACCCATCCGATGCGGCGCCTGCAAACAAAGGATTCGCCTGTTCCGCCCACTGCGTGACCATGGTGTCGAAGTCCGTCATGACGCCGGCCGTGATGGCAATGACGATGCCGGCCAGCGCGCCGCCCGCAATATAGCCCGATGCCAGCAGCACACCGGCGCTGCGGTCGCCCGCTGCCTGCAACTGTTCTTCATCGAGGCCCCGGTATTGCGGCAACTGGTTGTTGCGGCGGTCCGCCAGCCAGCGCACCATGCCGCCCAGTGCGACCGGCAATGTGGAGGCGAGCGGCAGGTAGACGCCGACGGCAAATGCCAGCGAACCAATGCCCGACATTTCCAGGATCAGCGCAATCATTACGCCGAACAGCACGAGCGTCCACGGCAACTGCTGGTCCAGGATGCCCTTGATGATGTAAGACATCAGCACAGCCTTGGGCGCATCGTACTTTTTGACTTCCGAACCATCGGGACGCTTGCTGTAGTGGCCATTGATGCCGGGATCGACCAGGTAGGCAATGTGGCCATCGGCAGCCACCAGGTATTTGCCGGCAGGGCCGCCTGCCGTATCCTGTTTTTGCCAGACCCGGTAACTGCCATGATCGCTGGCTGCTTGCGGGCCTTGCAGCTGCACGGGTCCGTCCAGCTGCGCATTGGCGGGTACGCGCAAGTCCGGCGCCACTTGCGCGGCCGGGACGTAAATGGTGCTCGCATCATTGAGTTTGAGCAGGATGGGGCCCAGCAGCAAGGCCGACGCCAGCGAACCGGCGAGGATCGCATATTGCTGCAGGCGGGGCGTGGAGCCGACCAGGTAGCCGGTCTTCAAATCCTGCGACGTGGTGCCCGCGTTGGACGATGCAATGCAAACAATCGCGCCCACGGACAGCGCCGTGACGTAATACTGGCCGCCGGTCCAGCCGATGGCCAGGAAAATCAGGCAGGTAAATAACAGCGTGGCCACCGCCATGCCGGACGTCGGGCTGGACGACGAGCCCACTTCGCCTGTCAGTTGCGATGAGGCGGTGGAAAACAAAAAGCCGAAGACGACTATCAGCACGGCGCCCAGCACGTTCATGTGCAGCGGTGTGGCCAACGTGATGGCGCTAATCAGCGCAAGGCTGCCGATGGCCACCCATTTGAAGGGAATGTCGCGGTCCGTGCGTTTGCCTTCAATGGCCGCGCTGCCTTTGCCCATGCCGGACAGCCCGTCCGTTAAACCGCGCCAGATGGTGGGCAGCGAACGCATCAGGCTGATCAAGCCGCCTGCCGCCACGGCGCCGGCGCCGATATACAGCACGTAGGCGCTGCGCACGTCGTCCGGCGCCATGTCGCGGATCAGCATGGTGCCCGGCGCCACGGGCACCGTCAGGGCATCGCCAAAGAATTTGATCATCGGGATCAACAGCAGATACGACAGCACGCCGCCGCCCGCCATCACCAGCGAAATGCGGGGGCCGATGATATAGCCGACGCCCAGCAATTCCGGCGAAATTTCCGCGCCGATGGAGCCGCCTTTGTAAGGGGCGGAAAACACGAAGTCCACCGTGTCTTTCCACAGTTTCAGCGAAATATTCAACACCTTGTACACGAGCCCGATGCCGAAGCCGCTGAAGATGATCATGGCCCGTGTCTTTGCCTGGCGCGCCGCTTCGGCGTTATCCAGCAGCGATTCGCCCGCTTCCGCGCGCGACGGCTCCGTGGCGGCAGCCTTCAGCACTTCGGCGCACGCGGTGCCCTCCGGGTATTTCAACGTGCGGTGCTGGTCGACAATCATGGTGCGGCGCATGGGGATCATCATCAAAATACCCAGCAGCCCGCCCAGCACACCGACCAGCATGACGCGCGCGATATCGAGGTCGAAGCCGAGAATCATAATCGCGGGCATCGTGACGCCCAGGCCGAATGCAATCGATTCGCCGGCCGATCCGGCCGTCTGCGTGATGCTGTTTTCTAAAATGGATGCATCGGCGCCGCCGGCTTTTTTCGCCAGGCCGAACAGGGTAATGGCAATCACGGCGACGGGAATCGATGCGCTGACCGTCAAGCCGACTTTCAGCACCAGGTACAGCGATGACGCGCCAAACACCATGCCCAGCACGGTTCCCATGATCAGGGCGCGCCACGTCAGCTCGGGCAGGCGGGTGTTGTCGGGGATGTAGGGGCGGAACGCGGAATCGTTGGGCATGGAAACTTAAATGGAATGCTGGATGGATGCCAGTACTGCGCGGGTGGCAGCAGGAATCGGTACGGAACGGTTGCTGCTGCGGTCCACGTAGACGTGCACGAAATGCCCGGCCGCGCAGGGCAGCGGATCGTCGTTGCGGTACAGTGCGATCTCGTAGCGGACACTGGAATTGCCCAGTTTCGCTACGCGGATACCCGCATGGACGATATCCGGAAAGCTGATCGAACTGAAATACGAGCAACCCGAATCCACGACAAAGCCGACCACCTCTCCCAGGTGGATATCAAGCACGCCGCGCTCGATTAAAAACTGGTTCACGGCTGTATCGAAATATGAGTAATAAACAACATTGTTGACATGGCCATAAATGTCATTGTCCATCCAGCGGGTTGGGATGGACAGAAAATGAGGAAATTGCGAACGGCTGGCATCACGCATCGTCAGGAAGCTCCGGTGAATGAGGTACAATGGACCCTTTACGCGCTTGGCAAATACAGCGCAGCAAAACAATACCATCATTAAAGGTTTCCTCCCATGAGTCTCCAATGCGGCATCGTCGGCTTGCCTAACGTCGGCAAGTCCACCCTGTTCAATGCTCTGACCAAGGCCGGCATCCCGGCTGAAAACTATCCGTTCTGCACCATCGAGCCTAACGTCGGCGTAGTGGAAGTGCCGGATCCGCGTATGGCTGCGCTGGCAGAGATCGTCAAGCCGGAGCGTATGGTTAACGCCATCGTGGAATTCGTCGATATCGCCGGTCTGGTGGCAGGCGCGTCGCAGGGTGAAGGCTTGGGCAACCAGTTCTTGTCGCACATCCGCGAAACCGACGCGATCGTCAACGTGGTGCGCTGCTTTGAAGATGAAAACGTGATTCACGTGGCCGGTAAAGTCAGCCCGCTGGACGACATCGAAGTGATCCAGACCGAACTGGCGCTGGCCGACCTGGGTACTGTGGAAAAAGCTATCCACCGCGAAAACAAGAAAGCCCGTTCCGGCGACAAGGATGCTGCCAAGCTGGTGGCCCTGCTGGAAAAAATTGTTCCGCAACTGAACGAAGCCAAGCCGGTGCGCGCCATGGGCCTGGATGCCGACCAGATGGCGCTGATCAAGCCACTGTGCCTGATCACCGCGAAGCCAGCCATGTACGTAGCCAACGTGTCTGACGACGGTTTCACCAACAACCCGCTGCTGGACCAGTTGACCGAATACGCGAAATCGCAAAACGCGCCGATCGTGGCAATTTGCGCCGCCATCGAAGCGGAAATCGCTGACCTGGACGATGCAGACAAAGCCGCCTTCCTGGCTGACATGGGCATGGAAGAGCCGGGTCTGGACCGCTTGATCCGCGCCGGCTACAAACTGCTGGGCCTGCAAACCTACTTCACGGCTGGCGTCAAGGAAGTGCGCGCGTGGACCATCCATATCGGCGACACGGCGCCACAGGCAGCCGGCGTGATCCACACCGACTTCGAACGCGGCTTCATCCGCGCGCAAACCATTGCTTACGACGATTACATCCAGTACAAGGGTGAAGCGGGCGCCAAGGAAGCGGGCAAGATGCGCGCTGAGGGCAAGGACTATGTGGTCAAGGATGGGGATGTGTTGAACTTCTTGTTCAACGTGTAATCTCTGCTGTTTGCAATAAAAAAGCCGCGCCATGCGCGGCTTTTTTTTTGCTCTACTTCAATGGCTGTAACGCTCTGACGGCCTATGCTGACCCTCCCGCCGCAAGTGTTGCGGAGTCCATCAGGAGGCACCATGCGCTATCCTGGCCCTATGCTGTTCGCAATGGCGTTATGCGCCAATAACGCCATTGCGGCTCCTCGCTTTGAAGACTTTCCCGCCACAAAATACACCGGCAAGATTGCCCAGGTCCGCCTGGCGGATGCCAGAAGCCGGCAATATGCCAGTGTGCTGCGTGCTGGCGTAAAAGGAGCGCCTAATTTCGCCGGCCATTATTTCCTTGTTACGTGGGGATGTGGCGCGTCCTGCATAACAGGCGCCGCCATTGATGCCGGGACAGGCAACGTCACATGGCTTCCCTTTACAGTTTGCTGCTGGCCGCTCCAAATTTCCGAACCACTAGCGTTTCGCCGCGACAGCAATTTGCTGGTGACGCATGGCGCATTGAACGAAATGGGGGACAGCAGCGCCATGCATTATCACGTTCTCGAGAACGGAAAATTTTCGGGAAAATGACCATGCAGGACTGTTCCTACACCCCCTGTGCCCGTGTACCGATGCCCCTGTCCTGCTGATCGGCCTACGATGGACAGCCATGCATATGGAAGGAGAGGGTCATGATCAATCGATTTATTGCACTGGGCGCGCTGGCACTGGGCGGCGCTTACCTGGCAAAGAAGTACAGCAGCAAGAATGCCGAGGCACGGTCAGATTCCACCGTGCAGGATTCCATCATCGTCAATGTGCCCGTTCGCACGGCATATGACCAGTGGACCCAGTTTGAAGAGTTTCCAAAATTCATGGACAGCGTCCAGGAAGTCAAACAGCTCGACAACAAACGGCTGCACTGGAAAGCCGAAGTAATGGGCAAGCCCATTGAATGGGATGCGGAAATTACCGAACAATTGCCCGACCAGTGTATTGCGTGGCGCAGCACGTCCGGCAAGCAAAATGATGGCACGGTACGGTTCGACAAGCTGTCGGAAAACCGCACCCGCATTCGTCTGGAAATAGTGTACGTGCCGGAAGGCCCGGTTGAAACCATCGGGGACGCCATGGGGGGCGTGCGCCTGGAAGCACGCAGCAACTTGAAGAAATTCAAGCAAATGATCGAGGGGCGCGGCAAGCAGACAGGCGGTTGGCGCGGTGTCATCCAGGACCAGCCCGCTGGTCATCCCGCGACCTGACAGGCTGGCGGCCGTCGCGGCCCGCGTTATTCGCGCGGCCCGCGCAGGCGTGTCAGGGCTTGCCCACCGCCACAGCCGCTGTCTCCGCCACGGCAGGTTTGAGCGGCGCGGCGCCATAGGCATACACGTCCGCGCCAATGGCATACGCGCGGAAGCTTGCGCCGTCCGGCAAGATGCGGATCTTATTGACGACGCGGCCCAGGTCGACGGCTTGCCACGTCTTGCCGCCATCGCGGGTTTCAAAGCCGCCTTTGCTGGTGCCGACCCAGCCCAGTTGGGGCGTGGCAAAGCCGACGCCGAATTCGCGCACGCCGGCGTCATCGACCAGCGGCAATTCCTGCCATGTCTTGCCGCCATCGGTGGTCTTCGCCACGCGGCGCACGGTTTCATTTTTGTCCGGGTTGTAGTTCTGGATGGTGGCGTAGCCGACGTCGCGCGTGGGGAAGCTGCCTTTCCACGTCAATTCATAAGGACGCGCGGATTCATAGACTTTGCTCCACGTCTTGCCGCCGTCATGCGTTGCCACGATCAGTGCGTGCGAACGTTCGATGTTCGCGTCCGACCCCGCAAACACGATGCCGTTCATTTCGTCAAAGAATTTGACGTCCACGATCATGGCGACCCACGGCGACATGTCGATATTGGTCCACGTGGCGCCGCCGTCGAGCGAACGCAGCAGGAAGGCAGGGCCGCCCACGCGGCCGCCCGCATGCACGACGGTGCGCTGGTCCAGCACGCCCGCATTGATGAATTGCGATTTCAGGATATCGATGGCGCAAATGCCTTTGACGGGTGCGCCGGGCAAGTTTTTCACGGCTTGCCACGTGGCGCCGCCATCGTGCGTCTCATACAGGGGATTGGTGTCGGTGACGCCAGGGAAGTACTCGGTGCCGATATTGCCCGCGAAGCCGTGGCGCGCATCGACCATGCCGATGGCGCGGAAATACGTGCCCGGCTGCTGCAACACGCGGGTCCAGTTTTGGCCGCCGTCGCCGGTACGGTAGATATTGCCCTGGCCATTGACGTAAAAGCCCGTCTGCGTGTCGATGAAATACACATCGTCTTGCTTGCCCTTGTACGCTTCCGTCGGCAGCTTGTGCCATTGCGCGTCTGCTGCATTTGCCGTTGCTGCCATTGCCAGCAATACACTGGCCATCCATGCCCGCATTACCACTCCCGCGATTGCCAAAAAGGCATGAATTATAACTAATTATTTCTGTGTGGATTCAAATTCCGCAATGGTTTTAGTGAATTGATCCATCAATGGATTCGGCACGGCCAGTGACAGTTGATAATGTGCAATTTCCAGCTTGCCGCCCGTGTTATGGATGACGCCGCTGGCTTGGCACACGCCCATTTGCGTCTTCAACTGTTCGTCAAACCATGCATAGCGCTGGTCCGGCGACCAGTACACATTGCGTTTGATGGCCGTGAACGCCCAGGCTTTCTTGCGGTCGAAGAACGGTTTGGCCCACACGCGGAATTGTTCCGTGGTCCACACTTCGGATTTATCCGTGCCGATATAAATGCCGTCTTTTGCCATTTTGTCGAAATACACTGGATCGGCCTTGGCCGCATCCGCATGCCACTGGTCGACAAACGCATTGATGTGCTGGCGGAACACGGCATCGTCCACCGCCCAGGCGGACAAGGTGCTCAGTGACAGGCACAGCGCGGCTAACCAGCGTTTCATAGAATCTCCTTGAAAGCCATTGAGCATACACGATGCGTGCGGGGGGCTGGCTGTATAATCTGCCAACCCGCCTGCCGGCATGTCCGGCAAGCATTCTTCTCACCTCTAAAGAACAACATGGCTTCATCCAACGATAACGTCAGCATGGCGCTGTTCTGCGACTTTGAAAACGTCGCCCTGGGCGTGCGAGACGCCAACTATGAAAAATTCGATATCAAGCCAGTGCTGGAACGGTTGCTGCTGAAGGGCAGCATCGTGGTCAAGAAAGCCTATTGCGACTGGGACCGGTACAAGGGCTTCAAGTCCCCCATGCATGAAGCGAACTTCGAGCTGATTGAAATCCCCCACGTGCGCCAGTCCGGCAAAAATTCCGCCGACATCCGCATGGTCGTCGATGCACTGGACCTGTGCTACACCAAGTCCCATGTCAACACCTTCGTCATCATTTCCGGCGATTCCGACTTTTCGCCGCTGGTGTCGAAATTGCGTGAAAACGCGAAAAAAGTCATTGGCGTGGGCGTCAAGCAATCGACGTCGGATTTGCTGGTGGCGAACTGCGACGAATTTATTTTCTACGATGACCTGGTGCGCGAACGCCGCCGCGCGGACGCCGCCAAGCGCGATACCCGCGAAGGCCAGGGCGCCAAGCGCACGCCGGAAGAAGAAAAGCGCCGCCGCGAAGAAATGGACAAGCGCCGTACGCAGGCCGTGGAAATGGCTGTGGAAACGTTCGATGCGCTGGTGCTGGAACGGGGCGATACGGGCAAGATCTGGGCTTCCGTGCTGAAAGAAGCCATCAAGCGCCGCAAGCCGGACTTCAGCGAGTCGTACTACGGCTTCCGGACATTCGGCAATTTGCTGGAAGAAGCGCGTGCCCGTGGCTTCCTGGAATTCGGCCGCGATGAAAAATCCGGTGCGTATGTGTACCGTGGCACCGGTGTGCCGGTCCCGGTTGCGGAAGGCGCCGTGGCGGCCGACGGCGTGGCGCCGGTGCAGGGCGAAGGCGCCGAGGCGCCACAGGGCCGTAACGAGGGAGGGCGCCGTGGCCGCAACCGTGGCCGCGACCGCCGTCCATTCCCGAATGCGGGCCGTGTGAGTGAAGAAGCCGCGTCGGATTTGCAAGTGGCGCAGGAAGAAAACGCTTACGCGCAGGCGGAAGCGGAACATGCGGCCGATGACGCATCGTTTGTCCAGCACCCGGAAGATGCGGGCCTGGAGCAGGCCGGTGTGGCAGCGGATGAAGTGGCTGATGCCGCCGCCGTGGCGGAAGCAGCCAATACGGACGCGGAAACCGCAGCGGAGGCCGAAGCGGCTGTGCCAGCCGCTGTGGCGCAGCCTGCGGACCACGCCAAGCGCAAACCGCAGAAACTGCCGGCGCGCGCAGCGAAGGCCGCCAAGCTGAAGGCGCAGCAAGCTGCCGCCAAGGCGGGAGCGCAGGCCGTTGCAGCGCCGGCCGAGCAGGATGTTGCGGCGGACGCCGCGCCGCCCGAACCGGCCACCGTGCTGGACGTGACGGCAGCCGTGGTGGCAGACGTGGCGGCTGAAACGTCGGCACAGGATGCGGTGGAGGCGGCACAGGCTGCGGAAGCGGCGCCGCTGGACGAAGCCAAGCCCGCCGCCAAGTCCGGCCGGGGCCGCGCTCCGGCAAAAGGGCGCGGCGGCAAAGGTACGCCGCGTGCGGCCAAGCCCGAAGCTGCCGGCCAGCCTGCACAGGCTGCGCCGGCCGAAACGGCCGCACAGCCGCAAGAGGCTGCGCCTGCGGCGCCAGCCGAAGGCGCGGATGCGGCCCATGCAGCCAAGCCGGCGCGCAAGCCCTCGTCGCGTGGTCCGCGCCGTCCGCGCAAGCCGGACGCCAAACAGGGGTAATTGACCTGCCGCGTCTTGCCAGTCAGGCAAGACGCATGCTGGCGCAGTCTCCTGCCAGCCGGGCGGGCCGTTGTAGCAGCTCGCCACGCACGGCCGTACAGATTTACTGCTGTGCACTTTACTGCCATACTGCCTACTCGTATAAACATTCAGGCAGTGCGCATGGCAATTCTTTCTGAAATCACCCTCTATCCCATTAAATCCTGCGCCGGCATGGCGCTGCGTTCCGCCACCGTGACCCGTGCCGGGCTGATGACGGAACAGATTTATGACCGGGAATGGGTGGTGGTCGATGAAAACGGCATGGCCATGACGCAGCGCGAGCACCCGCGCATGGCGCTGATCGTGCCGAAACTCAAAGCCGATACGCTGGAATTGCGCGCACCCGGCATGCTGCGCCTGGAAATCGAACTGGGTTTGCCCGATCCGGAACTGGCGCCCACGCTGCAAGTGCAGGTGTGGGATGACACGGTGCTCGCTTACGATTGCGATGCGACGACGGCCGCATGGTTCACGAATTTCCTCGGCGTGCCGTGCCGCCTGGCGCGCTTCCACGCGAATGCGCACCGGGCCGTATCGGCCAAGTGGACCAATGGCGTCGAAGCGGTCACGCTGTTTTCCGACGGTTACCCGATACTCGTGGCAGGCAGCGCGTCGCTCGATGACGTCAACGCGAAGCTGGTGGCGGCGGGACGTTCCGCGCTGCCGATGAACCGCTTCCGCCCGAATATCGTCATCGCCGGTATCGAAGCATTTGAAGAAGATTATGCGGAATCGCTGCGCATCGGCGATGTGCTGCTCAAACCCGTCAAGCCGTGCCCGCGCTGCCCGATGCCGTCGATCGACCAGGCCACGGGGGAATTCGGGCCGGATCCGCTCGACGTCATGCAGGGTTACCGGGCCAAGGAAGAAGTGGACGGCGCCATTTGTTTCGGCATGAATGCCATCGTCATGGAAGGCGATGGCCAGCGCTTGCAGGTGGGGCAGGAAATCGAGGTTACGCTGGCGTTTTGAGGGATGGATATGACCCAGACGAAAGTGCCTGAACTGGCGGAAGTGCTGGCGGAAAACCAGGCGCTGCGCTCGCGCATGGCGTATTTGCTGGAACAGGCCGAGCGCAATCATTCGATCATGATGCGGCACCAGGCGTTCGACCTGGATATCGTCAGCGCCGGCACGTTCCAGGAATTGGTCAGCACCATCTTCCGCAACTTGCCGATTATTTCCAGCCTCGATGCCGTCACGTTGACCTTGCTGGACGAAGATGCCGACATCCAGTCCGTGATGGGCAAGCTGGGCGTCAATTTCGCGGAATTCCCGGATTTGCTGTTTGCCGACAGTATCGAAGGACTGGGCATCGACCTGGCCGAGCGCACGGAAGGTGCGAAGCCGCCGAAGCCGCGCCTGTGCATGTACGACCCTTTGCGGCATGCATACGCGTTCCCGAGCCCGTTGCATGGTTTGCAGAGCGTGGCGCTGGTGCCCCTGCTGCGCAACAAGCGCATCATCGGCAGCCTGAATTTGGGCAGCAGCGATCCCACGCGTTTCACGCCCAGCATGGCGACGGATTTCGTCGAACACATGGCGTCCATCATTGCCATTTGCCTGGAAAACGTCATCAGTAATGAAATGCTGAAGTACATCGGGCTGACGGATTCGCTGACGGGTGTGTACAACCGCCGCTATATGGACCGGCGCCTGATCGAAGAAATCTCGCGCGCGCGGCGCCAGGAATACGATATCGCGTTCATGTACATCGACATCGACCACTTCAAGCGCGTCAACGACACGATAGGCCACCAGGGGGGCGATGAAGTGCTGCGTGAAGTGGCGTCCCGTATCAAGAATGAATTGCGCCTGTCGGATTCGCTGGCGCGCTTTGGCGGTGAAGAATTCGTCGTGCTGCTGATTAATGCAAACCTGGACAGTGCGGCATTCGTGGCGGAACGCATCCGCGCCAGCATTGCCGCCAGCATGATCGACGTGTCGCCCAGTGTGCAGATTTCCGTCACGGCGTCGCTGGGTGTTGCTTGCCTGGACCGCAGCGTGCTTGATACGCCGGTGGAAGCGGCTGCGATGGAATTGATTGCGCAGGCCGATGCGGCGCTGTACCAGGCCAAGGATGGCGGGCGTAACCGGGTCATCAGCTATCGCCCCGCAACCTGACGCCCTACGACGCCAGCAACTGGTTCTCCGCCCGCGCCACGGCATCGGCCGATCCGCGCACGACGACCACGTCGCCCGCCTCCAGCTCCGTATCCCCCGTCACATTGACGCCACCCTTGCCACGCCGGATCGACGCCACATCCGCCCCCATGGCGCGCAAGCCCAGGTCGCGGATACGCTTGCCGATGCACGACGCATTTTCGCCCAGTGGAATCGAGTGCAGGCGCACCAGTTCCGCATCCTCACCCGCGTCGCTGGCGCCATGGAACCAGCCCCGCAGCGACGCATAGCGCGCATCCCGCGCCGCCTGCACGCGGTGCACGACGCGCCGCAGCGGCACGCCCAGCATCACCAGCGCATGCGACGCCAGCATCAGGCTGCCCTCCATCAATTCCGGCACGACTTCCGCCGCGCCGGCAGCTTTCAGCCGGTCCAGGTCGGTATCGTCATGGCTGCGCACGATGACTGGTAACGTTGGCGCCAGTTCATGCACGAGGTGCAGCACGCGCAGCGCGGACGGCGTGCTGGCATACGTGATGACGACCGCGCTGGCGCGGTAGATACCGGCCGCCACCAGGCTTTCGCGTCGTCCCGCGTCGCCATATGACACGCTGGCGCCCGCCGATTGTGCTTCCTGCACCCGCTCCGGGTCCAAATCCAGCGCGTGATACGCGATATTTTCGTCCGTCAGCAACGTTGCCAGGCTCTGGCCGCTGCGGCCGAACCCCGCGACGATCACGTGCTTTTGCTGCGCCATTGTGCGGGTCGCGATCTTGGTCAGCGCCAGCGATTGCATCATCCACTCGTTGTTGGAGACTTTCATGACCAGCTGGTCGGACTTGGAAATGATGAATGGCGCGAGCAGCATCGACAGCACCATCGACGCCAGCACGACTTGCACGATGAACGGGTCCATCAGCGACATGCCGCCCGCCAGGTTCAGCAGCACGAAGCCGAATTCTCCGGCCTGCGCCAGCGCCAGCCCGGTGCGCATGGACACGCCGTCCGACGCGCCAAACAGCTTGGCCAGGCCGGCAATCAGCGCGAACTTCAACAGCACGGGACCGGCCAGCAACACCAGCACCAGCCACCAGTTTTCAATGACGAGACGGACGTTGAGCAGCATGCCCACGTTGATAAAGAACAGCCCCAGCAACACGTCGCGGAACGGTTTGATGTCTTCTTCCACCTGGTGCTTGTATTCCGTTTCCGAAATCAGCATGCCGGCCACGAAAGCGCCCAGCGCCATCGACAAGCCGGCTTTTTCCGTGATCCACGCGGCGCCCAGGGTAATTAACAGCAGGTTCAGCATGAACAATTCTTGCGAACGCCGTTTGACGACGACCGTAAACCAGCCCCGCACCAGCTTTTGTCCCACGAACAGCAGCAGCACCAGCACCAGCGTGGCTTTACCGGCTGCCAATGCCAGGGTTTCCGCCAGGTCGTCCGGATTTTTTGCCAGCGAAGGGATCAGAATCAGCAGCGGCACCACGGCCAAATCCTGGAACAGCAGCACGCCGATGATTTTGCGGCCGTGCTCGCTTTCCAGTTCCAGCCGTTCCGTGAGCATTTTCACCACAATGGCAGTCGATGACATGGCCAGCGCACCGCCCAGTGCAAATGATGCCTGCCAGCCGATGTGCAGCGATGGCAATTGCAGCGTCAGGATCCAGCCCAGCCCCATGGCCGCCACGATGGTCAGCGCCACCTGCGCCATGCCCAGGCCAAACACGATGTTGCGCATGGCCATCAATTTGGGCAGCGAGAATTCCAGCCCGATGGAAAACATCAGGAACACGACGCCGAATTCAGCGAAGATATGGCTCGCTTCGTTTTGCTCGGCCAACCCCAGCGCATGGGGGCCGATGACAATGCCGACGGCCAGATAGCCCAGCATCGGGGGCAGGTGCATCATCCTGAACGCGACCACGCCCAGCACAGCGCTGCCTAGCAGCAAGAGGGTCAGTTCAAGCGGAGAAAACATTCAGTCGTCGATCCAGTGGCGGGCGGTTCCGTTGTTATTCAGGACTGGCAAGTTTTTTGCTTACGCAATTCGGATATACTTCCGGCATGAGTGTAACCGATGAAAAACCTATGCTGAAAGCTTTTGACAACAAGACCGCAGAGCGCGCGCTGCAACTGGCCCGCGAAACCCTGCAAATCGAGGGCGATGCCATCGCTGCCCTGCATGCCCGACTGGCCACGGACGATAGCGTGGGCAAGGCGGTCGCTATGTTGCTCAATTGCAAAGGACGCGTTGTCGTGTCCGGCATTGGCAAATCCGGCCACATTGCGCGCAAGATTGCCGCCACCTTGGCGTCCACCGGCACCCCGGCCTTGTTTGTCCACCCGGCCGAAGCGGCGCATGGCGACCTGGGCATGGTGACGGCGGACGACGCCTTCATCGCGATTTCCTATTCCGGCGAAAGCTCGGAATTGATGGCGATTTTGCCCGTCGTGAAACGCATGGGCAGCACCTTGATTTCCATTACCGGCAAACCAGGTTCCAGCCTGGCGCAACTGGCTGACGTGCACCTGGACGTGTCGGTGGAAAAAGAAGCGTGCCCGCTGAACCTGGCGCCGACCGCCAGCACCACCGTCACGCTGGCGCTGGGCGACGCGCTGGCCGTGGCGCTGCTGGATTTGCGCGGTTTCAAGGAAGAAGACTTTGCCCGCTCGCACCCGGGCGGCGCACTGGGCCGCCGTTTGCTGACGCACGTGCGCGACATCATGCGCACGGGCGACGCCGTGCCGGCCGTCAAACCCGATACCCGTTTGCCGGATGCGCTGCTGGAAATCACGCAAAAGGGAATGGGCATGACGGCCATCGTCGATGACGGGAACAAGCCGCTGGGCGTGTTCACGGACGGCGACTTGCGCCGCATGATTGAAAAAGTGCAGGACTTCAGCAAGGTCGTCATCAAAGACGTCATGCATGTGAACCCGCGCAGCATTTCTCCGGACAAGCTGGCCGTGGATGCTGTCGCCATCATGGAACAATTCCGCATCAACCAGATGCTGGTGACGGGCGACGATGGAACATTGGTCGGCGCGCTGCATATCCATGACCTGACCCGTGCCAAGGTGATTTAATGCGTAAGGCTTACGATCTCGGAAACGTGGCGCGCGCCGCGAAAGTCAAACTGTTTATCTTCGACGTCGATGGCGTGCTGACCGATGGCAGCCTGCATTACGGTCCCGAAGGTGAAATGATGAAAACCTTCAACGTGCAAGATGGCCTGGGCATCAAATTGCTGCAGGAAGCGGGCATCAAGACCGCCATTATTAGTGCGCGCCGCTCGGCCGTCGTGGTGGCGCGGGCCCGTGACCTGGGCATTGAATTCGTCCACCAGGGCGGCCACGACAAATTGACGCCTTTTAAAGATTTGCTGAGCAAGACCGGACTGACCGAGGAAGAAGTGGCTTTCATCGGCGATGACGTGGTGGATTTGCCTATCCTGTCGCGCGTGGGGTTTGCCGTGGCCGTGCCGAATGCGCGCGCCGACGTGCTGTCCCGCGTGCACCACGTGACGGAAGCCCATGGCGGCCGGGGCGCCGTGCGCGAAGTGTGTGAATTCGTGCTGCGCGCCACCGGCAACTATGACAAGGTCATGGCCCAGTTCCTCGTATGAATCGAGGTCGATAAGCATGCGCAAGGAAAGAACCGCCCACCGCTGGCGCCTGGGACTGACCATGACGGCCGGGGTGCTGGTTGCCTGCGGCTCGTTCTGGCTGGTGCAACTGCTGAACCGCAGCGGCGACGCCATGCAGGCCGATGCCAAGGCGAACGAGCCGGATTACATCATTGAACACTTTTCCGCCGTACGCATGGGCAAGGATGGCAAGCCTGCGTATATCGTGTCCGGCGACAAGCTGGTGCACCGTCCGGTTGACGATGCGTCCGATATTGAAAAGCCGGTGGTGCGCAACATGGGTGAAGGCCACCCGCCGATGGATATTCATGCCACCCGCGGGCGGGTGGATGAAAACAATACCCGCGTCACGTTGAAAGACAATGTGCGCGTGGACCGCGAAGCGAGCGGCAAATCTGCCGCGATGGTGATGACCACGCAATCGATGACGGTGTATCCGGATGAAGACCGGATGGAGACGGACCAGCCTGTGCAAGTGCTGCAGGGCGGCGCCAGCATGACGGCGCAGGGCATGCGCGCAAATAACGCGACGCGCGAAGTGCACTTGAAAGGCCGTGGCTCCATCGTGTTGCCGCCGAAGGCGCAACCTTAAACAGTGGTAACTGAGAATGGAAGTGGGACGTATGGCGATTAAATACTTTGCGGCGGCAGCCGCGCTGTTGCTGGCGATGGGCGCCAGCCACGCTGAAAAGGCTGACTCGTACAAGAAAACAGAAATTGAGTACGACACGGCCGACCTGGACGACGTCAAGCAAATCCAGACCTTGCGTGGCAATGTCGTGCTGACGCGTGGCACCCTGAAGATGAAGTCGGCCATGGCCGTCGTCACGCAAGATGCGGAAGGCTACCAGTACGTGACGTTGACGGGCGCGCCAGGCAAGCCGGCCACGTTCCGCCAAAAGCGCGATGGCGCCGGTGACCAGTGGGTCGAAGGCGAAGCCGAACGTATTGATTACGATGGCCACATTGAACTGGTCAAACTGTTTTCGAAAGCGAAAATCCGCCGCCTGGAAGGCAGCCGTCCCAGCGATGAAGTGGCCGGCGAATTCATTTCCTATGACAGCCGCAAGGAATACTTCAGCGTGCGCAATACCGTGACGGGCGACAGCAAGCCGGGCGCGGGCCGCGGCACGATGGTGATCCAGCCGTCGTCCAAGCGGGTGCCGCCGGAAGGCGCCGTGCAGCCTGAGGCGGGGAAATAAGATGGCGCAGGCAGAAGTTCAGGCCACGGCCTCCTGCGGCAGCACCTTGCTGGTGCGCGGCCTGCAAAAGTCGTATGGCAAGCGCCAGGTCGTGCATGACGTGTCGCTGCAAGTCGAATGCGGCGAAGTGGTGGGATTGCTGGGGCCAAATGGCGCCGGCAAGACCACGTCGTTTTACATGATTGTGGGCCTGGTGCCGTCCGACGCGGGCAGCATCGACATTGCCGGCACGGACGTGTCGTCGATGCCGATCCATAAGCGCGCGGCGCTGGGCTTGTCGTACCTGCCACAGGAAGCTTCGGTCTTCCGCAAGCTGACAGTGGAAGAAAATATCCGCGCGGTGCTGGAGATCCAAAAGGTCAACGGCAAACCGCTGCCGAAGGCGGACATCGACGAGCGGCTGAACCGGCTGCTGGCGGATCTGCAAATCGAGAAATTACGTGAAAACCCGGCGCTGTCGCTGTCTGGCGGCGAGCGCCGCCGCGTGGAAATCGCGCGGGCACTGGCAACCAATCCCCGCTTCGTGCTGCTGGATGAACCGTTTGCCGGCGTCGATCCGATTGCCGTCATCGAGATCCAGCGCATTGTGCGCTTCCTCAAGGAGCGTGGCATTGGTGTGCTGATCACTGACCACAATGTGCGCGAAACGCTGGGTATCTGCGACCGCGCGTACATCATCAACCAGGGCGCTGTGCTGGCGTCGGGCCGTCCGGACGACATCATTGCCGACGAATCCGTGCGCCGCGTCTACCTGGGTGAACATTTCCGTATGTAGAAGCCATGAAACAGTCACTGCAACTTCGTACTTCGCAGCACCTTGCGCTGACTCCGCAACTACAGCAGTCGATCCGCCTGCTGCAATTGTCCACGCTGGAGCTGCATCAGGAACTGGAACAAATCCTCGGCGAAAATCCGCTGCTGGAACGGCTCGACGATCCGCTTGACCACTCCGTGCGCCTGCTGGCCGATGGCGCCATCAGCGCTCCGGCGCCCAACGGCGCGGAAGCCACGCCGGATACGCTGGCGCCGCCGCAAGATGGCGCCGCGCCCGCCGAAGGCGACACGCCCTATGAAGGCGGCGCGGACGGCGCCGATGGCGGCGACAGCGCCAGCGCTGCCGATGGCGACAGCGACTGGGGCGAAGTGGGCCGCGCCAAGAACCCGGACGACGACGATTCCCGCCCGCAAATCGAAGCCAGCCACTGCACGCTGCGCGAACATTTGCTGGAACAAATGCGCGTGACGGTGACGGAAGAGCGCGACCGCGTATTGATGGAATTGATCATCGATGCGCTGGACGACAATGGTTACCTGGAGGAATCGCTGGAAGAAATCCATGCCCGCTTGCCGGAAGAAGCGGAAGTGGAGCTGGATGAGTTGCGCACGTCGCTGACATTGCTGCAGAGTTTTGATCCTGCCGGCGTGGGGGCGCGCAGCGCGTCCGAATGCCTGGCGTTGCAAATCAAGCAACTTCCTGGTATTCCGCTGGTGACGCGCCGCATGGCGCTGCTCATCGTCGACAAATACCTGACGTGGTTTGCCCAGCGTGAATTCAACAAGTTGAAAAAAGCGCTGGATTGCGATGACGAAGACTTGCGTGAAGCGCAAGCCGTGATTCGCCAGTGCAATCCGCACCCGGGCGCGGAATTCGCGTCGGACGTGTCGGATTACGTGGTGCCGGACGTGATCGTCAAGAAAGTGCGCAATGGCTGGCAAGTATCGCTGAACAATGACGTGATGCCGAAGCTGCGCGTCAACGCCATGTACGCCAACTTGCTGAAGCAGGGCAGGGGGGAATCCGCCATGGGCGCGCAGTTGCAGGAGGCCAAGTGGCTGATTAAAAACATGCGCCAGCGCTTCGACACCATCTTGCGCGTGGCGGAAGCCATCGTCGAGCGCCAAAAGAATTTCTTCTCCCACGGCGCGGTTGCCATGCGCCCCCTTGTGTTGCGTGAAATTGCTGATACACTGGGTCTACACGAGAGCACTATTTCTCGCGTAACAACTCAAAAATACATGCTGACGCCTCATGGCATGTTTGAGTTGAAATATTTCTTTGGCAGCCACGTCGCGACAGAAGCAGGAGGAGAGGCGTCCTCCACGGCGATACGGGCGCTGATAGTGCAATTGACAGGAGCTGAAGACCCGAAAAATCCATTATCCGACAGTAAGATTGCGGACATGCTGGGGGAACAAGGCATGGTAATTGCGCGACGGACTGTTGCCAAATATCGCGAAGCATTGAAAATCCCGCCTGTAAGTCTGCGAAAAGCTCTGTAGTGTTATTGGGTTCCCCTGCGCGCCACAGCATAACTGCGATGCGTACGAACCCTCATCTTTAGGAGTGTGTATGAATCTCACCATCAGTGGACATCATCTCGAAGTGACCCCCGCGATTCGCGAATACGTTCAGAACAAACTGGAGCGCGTAAAACGTCACTTTGATCAAGTAATTGATATTGCTGTCATCCTGACTGTAGATAACCTCACCGAGAAAGAGAAAAGGCAGAAGGCCGAGATCAACCTACGAATGTCCGGCAAGACCGTGTACGTGGAAAGCCTGTCGCAAGACCTGTACGCTGCCATCGATACGCTGGTCGACAAACTGGATCGCCAGGTTATGAAATACAAATCCAAAGTACAAGATCATAACCACACGGCCATCAAACACATCCCGGATAATTACGAGCCTGCCACCACCGCATAAGACGGTCCCTGGCACACGGACGAAAAGGGCGCATCGGCGCCCTTTTTTGCGCTTATTTTCCGCCGCGCTTGTCCTTGAAGAAATTCCACATTTCATCGGCCATATCGACATCGTGGTTCATGTTGCCCAGCAGCTTGCGCAGTACCCACGGTAATTCTTCGGTTTTGGATGCGTGGACGTGGCCGCCGCCGTCGACGCGCACAAAGGCCACTTGCACAGCGGACGGATCGGTCCCCCACACATAGCGCGTGGCGGACGTCTTATCGTCGGCTTTCAAGTGCGGATAATGGTAAGTGGCCGGCGTATCCGGCAGCCCTGCATTCTTGCGCCATAGCATGACAGTCTCATCCATGCTGACGCCCGTGCCCCGGCCAGTCATCAGCCAGTGGCCCAGTTTGCCGCCTTGGTAGGGAATGATTTCATCAGCCGTCCCATGCAGCATGAACACGGATAGCGGCCGCGATGGCGCCTTGCAACTGCTATGCGCGGCCATCACGGAACCGGAAACGCCGATGGCGGCCAGGCGCGGCGCGAGTTCAATACCAAGACGGTAAGCCATACCACCACCATTCGAGGCGCCGTAGATATAAATGCGTGCAGGGTCGGCGTGGTGTTCGGTGATGGCTCTGTCGATCAGCTCGGACAAGAAGCCGACGTCGTCGGACGTGGCATTGGTCTCCGTATCGCCACGGCAATCGTTCCACGCCCGTTTTCCGTCGCTGGCTTTGACGCCATCCGGTGCGATCAGCAAGATTTTTTCCCGTTCCGCCAGGCGCAACCAGTCTTGTGACCGGTATCCCATAAAGGATGACAGGCCGAGCATGGACGCAGCTGACGCGCCATGGCCGTGCAACAAGATAATGGTAGGGCGTTTTTCCGGCGGCAGGCTAGCCGGTTCCATCACAATGTAATGGCGGCTGCCTTCGGGCCGGGCCAGTGCCTTATCCGCCACGGTGGCGTTGGCAGTATGAATCGCCGATGAAGCCAGCAGTAATGCACAGATGGAGCGCAGTTGCATGCAAAGCCTTGAGGTATGTATGAAATACCAATGCTGGCATGGAATTTCCATATGATCAACGCTTTCGTGGCCGCGTTAGAATAAGCGCCTCTCAACCTTTACAAAGTTCTTGCCATGAGCGAACACGTTCTTACCCAAGTCAGCAACGGTACTGGTTTCATTACGCTGGACCGTCCCAAGGCGCTGAATTCGCTGTCGCTGGACATGGTGCGCGCAATGACGGAAACCTTGCTGGCGTGGCGCGACGATGCGCAAGTGGCGGCCGTGGTCTTGCGCAGCAGCAGTGAAAAAGCGCTGTGTGCAGGCGGCGATATCCGTTTCTTCCATGACGTGGGCAAAGCCACGCCCCAGGGCGGCAGCGCCTTGCTGGAAGATTTCTTCACGGAAGAATATGCGCTGAACCATTTGATTCACTTTTATCCGAAACCGTATATCGCGCTCATGGATGGCGTGGTAATGGGCGGCGGCATGGGCGTCGCGCAAGGCGGCCCCGGATGCGGCGTGCGCATCGTGACGGAACGCACGAAGATGGCCATGCCGGAAGTCAACATCGGCTTGTTCCCGGATGTGGGTGGCAGCCATTTCCTGTCGCATGCGCCGGGCCGCCTGGGGCGCTACCTGGGCGTCACCGGGGTGACGGTGGGCGCAGCCGATGCGCTGTACGTGGGCCTGGCGGACCATTTTGTGCCGGTGGCGCAATTGCCGGCATTGTCTGCGTTGATGGAGACGACGCCGGGCGCCCGGTTGGCGCAAGCCATTGCGGACTTTGCCGCGCCATTCCGCGCACAGGCCGGCGTGGCTGTGATGGAAACGCAGCGCGATGCGATCGAACGCCATTTCGCGGCGGATACCGTGGCGGGCATGATGGCGTCGCTGGCCGGCGATAGCGGTGAATTTGCGCAAAAGACGCTGCACATCATGCAGGGCCGTTCGCCGCTGATGATGTGCGTGACCCTGTCACTGCTGGACCGCGGCGCTGCCATGGATGTGGCAGATTGCCTGCGCATGGAGCGCAACGTGGTTCGCCGCAATTTCGAACATGGCGAAGTGCTGGAAGGCGTACGCGCGCTGGTGATCGACAAGGATAATGCGCCGAAGTGGTCGCCTGCAACACTGGATGAGGTGACGGCTCAGATGGTGGAGCGCTTCTTTGAGCCGGCGTGGCCGGCGTGGGCGCATCCGCTGCGCCATTTGGCGTAAACAAACAAGGGCCTGCAATGCAGGCCCTTGTTTTACGACTGTTCGCGGTGCCGCAGCACGACACGTTCGGACTGGTGGAAATGCTTCGCCAGCCGTTCCGCCATGTACACGGAGCGGTGCTGTCCGCCCGTGCAGCCAATGGCGACCGTCAGATAGCTGCGGTTATCGCCTTTGAACGATGGCAGCCACTTGGTAATGAAATCGCGGATATCCTTGAACATTTCGTCGGCGCTTGGCTGCGCGTCGAGAAATGCAATCACGGGCGCATCGCGGCCATTCAGTGGGCGCAGCGACAGGTCATAGTAGGGATTGGGAATGGCGCGCACGTCAAACACGAAGTCCGCATCGAGCGGCACGCCCAGTTTGAATGCAAACGATTCAAAGAACACGGTCAGCGGCGCGTTTTCACTTTGCACCAGGTCCTTGACCCACGCGCGCAGCTTGTTCGCGCTCAATTCCGACGTGTCAATCACGTGTCCCAGCTGTTCAATCGTCGACAGGCGTTCCCGTTCTTCCAGGATGCATTCAATTAACGTGCGGCGTGCAGCCGGGTTGTGACCCGGTTTTAATTCATGCGACAGCGGGTGGCTGCGGCGCGTTTCCGAAAAGCGGGCCACGAGGGAATGGGTATTCGCTGTCAGGAACATGATTTTTACGTCATGGCCCTGCACGCGCAGGTCGCTGACGACACCAGGCAAGCTGGCCAGCGATTGGGAACTGCGCGCATCCACGGCCACGGCCAGCGCTTGCGTACCTTCGTCGGTCAACTGGGTGACCAGCTGGGCCAGCAAGGCTGGCGGCAAATTGTCCACGCAGTAGAAGCCTGTGTCCTCCAGGACATTCAGGGCAACGGATTTTCCAGAGCCGGATATACCGGTAATGAGCACGATTCGCATAGGTATTGATAATACCTCAATGACTACTGATAGTGCTCACCGGTGCAAGAAACTTAATCGCCCGACATCGCCTGGCGCTGGCGCTCCATGAATTCCTGTAAGGTATCGATGCCGCGCAGTTGAAGGATGGTATTGCGCACGGCGGCTTCCAGCAGCACCGCAATGTTGCGGCCGGCTGCCACGGGGATGACGACTTTGCGGATCGGCAAGCCCAGCACATCTTCCGTTGGGAATTGGAATGGCAAGCGTTCCACTTCTTCTTCCAGCGCGGAGCGGCGCACCAGATGCACGATCAATTTCAGGCGCATTTTGCGGCGCACGGCGGTTTCGCCAAAGATGGCTTTAATGTCCAGCAAGCCCAGTCCGCGCACTTCCAGCAAGTTTTGCAGCAGGGCAGGGCAGCGGCCTTCAATCATGTTCGGCGCAATGCGGGCAAATTCCACGGCATCGTCCGCCACCAGGCCGTGGCTGCGGGAAATCAATTCCAGGCCCAATTCCGATTTGCCGAGGCCCGAATCGCCGGTAATCAATACCCCCACACCCAGCACGTCCATAAACACGCCGTGCATGATGATGCGCTGCGCCAGCTTCTTCGACAGGTACACGCGCAAGAAGTCGATCACCTGGGCGGCAGGCAGCGGCGTGGAAAACAGGGGGATATTTTTCTCGTCGCAAATGGCGAGAATGTCTGGCGGCGTTTCCAAACCCTGCGCAATGATCAGCGCGGGCGGCCCGCCAGCAATCAGCTCGCCGATCACGTGGGCGCGCGTCAGCGATTTCAAGCGCTGGTAATAATTGATTTCCTGGTGCCCGAACACCTGGATACGGCCCGGGTGGATGGTATTCAAGTGGCCGACCTGGTCGGCGGCAGAGGCGACGTCGCCGGAAATCAGGCGTTCGCCGCCGGGAAACCCGGCAAACCACCCCAGTTGCAAACTTTCACGATTGTCGTCATACAGGCGTTGGATCGTCAGTGGCGTTTGCAGCATGGTTGGTCAATTCAGGGTGGCAACCCCGACAGTTTAACCTGCTGCTTGCAACGTGGGTTGCCAATTCACGATACGCGAATATACGGATTGCGGATCGGGATCGGTCGCCAGGGCGGTGCGGAACGCGTCGTCCGAGAACATTTCCGCGATTTCCGACAGGATTTCCAAGTGTTGCTGCGTGACGTGGTCGGGAATCAACAGGAAGAACAGCAGGCTGACTGGCTTGCCGTCGGGCGACTCAAATGGAATCGGCTCAGCCAGCCGGACAAATGCCGCCAGCGGCGACTTCAAGCTCTTCATGCCTTTAATGCGCCCGTGCGGAACCGCCACGCCATGCCCCAGACCCGTCGACCCCAGGCGCTCGCGCGCGAACAGGTTGTCGGAGACGGTCGAGCGGGCAATGCCGCAATTGTTTTCGAAGATCAGACCGGCTTGCTCGAAAGCGCGCTTCTTGCTGGACACTTCTAAGTCCAGTTGAACGTTTTCGAGTGAAAGGATTTTGCTCAGGTTATTCATAACGCGACGTGGAATGGTGCGGCGCACAAAGATGGCATGCGAGCAGAATTATAGGCTTGTTTTACAGCCGTGTAACATGAATTCGCTTGCGCCGGCGCAGGCCGTAGCATTGTTAAAAATACAAACTGGCTCGGTTGAGCTCTCCGCACGCACTTTTCAGCGTAAACGCCAGATTTTTACCTGAGAGAATGCGGTTTCGCCAATTTTTCAACGTCTATTAGAGTTAACGGCAGCAGCTTTGAAAACTGCAATACTTCTTGACTCATTGTAAGACAATTTTGAGGCAGGTGATACACGGCGGGATAGACATGCGCTAAAAACTGACACATTCCGGGTAGTGGAATGGACAGTGTTGCATGCAATGATGGAGCGGATATGGAGGCAGCACGGCTGTGCCGCAAGAGTGGCGCAGGAACATTCCTGCGCCGGAGGGTGTGCTAGCGGCCCCGTGCGTACTTGGCCCAGAAGCCACGTGGCTCCTTGCTGGTATCGTCGCCGTGTTCTTGCCGCGCGCCGTGCTCCAGTTCATGGACTTTACTTTCCAGCATCTTAATTAGCTGGTCTTTATCGTCCAGGCGGGAGCGCATTTCATCGGTGACCTGGTCTTTGACTTTCCGCAATTCTGCTTCCAGTGCAATGATGCGCTCCAGCGAATGGATGCGTTCCTCCATGATACGGAACAAGCTGTCATCCTTGGGTACGTCGTGGAAGTTCGACGTGCCGTGCGTGTCCAGGTTGACCGGCGATGAAATCAACGGGGCGCCATGCGCATCGTTGTTTGTTCCGTGGAGGAATAATTGACCGTAGACGCGGATCAATTCCGCTGTGTCGAGCACGGATTCGCCATTGGGCGAAACGGCTTTGTGCAAACGGCCCCGGTCGATATCGCGATACAGCGTTGCCCGGCCTCGCCGTACCATGCGGGCAGCTTCAGAAATGGAAACCAGCATCAGAATCCCTGTCAATAAGAGTGGCCATGATGAAAACGGCGTCGAAGTGACGCCAGCGGTTTTACCAAAGAATTTGCAATGTTGCCTTAAAAGCCATTGCGGCCGGCATTCGACCTGCGCCGGTGAATTGATAGTACTCCCGAAGTTCGGCGCTTTTCAAGCACTTTGTTGCTGAGTTAAAACAGTGAATTCTCACAGAAAATCACGCAAAGAATATATGTCCAGGACACATTCGATATGTTGTTTTTAAATCGAAATAATATGCCAATTAAAAATATTTAAATTGGAAGGCTGAAATGAAAAACGCCGCTGCCGGGGTGGTGGTCCCGGCAGCGGCGTTGAATGAGTGTATGGATTTACTGGCGGGCGTTGCGCAAATTCGATGGCTTTTGGCCGCTCGTATAATTGCTGCGCCATGGATTAATATCCAGGCCGCCACGGCGCGTGTAGCGCGCATACACAGACAATTGCTGGGGCTTGCACTGGCGCAGGATGTCCGTAAAGATGCGTTCAACGCATTGTTCGTGGAATTCATTATGCTCGCGGAATCCAATCAAGTATTTCAGCAAGCTCTCTTGATCAATTTGCGGACCATAATATTGAATTTGTACGCTGCCCCAATCCGGCTGTCCCGTCACCAGGCAATTGGATTTCAATAAATGGGAAATAAAAACTTCCTCGACAGGCTGTTCGTCGAAATTGGCTTTTAATATTTCTGGCTGCGGTGAATAATTATCGACTTCGATATCGAGGCGGTCCAATAACACGCCTTCCAATTCGCCCATGGCCAAGGTGTGGAAATCCTGCTGCTCGGTAATGGTAACGTGGACCGTTGCACCAACTGCGGAAGATAAATCCTGCACCAATAAAATCTTTAACGCATCGGCGTCGGCAATTTTCGTTTGATTAAACGAATTCAAATACAGCTTGAATGATTTGGACTCGATAATATTGGGAGAATCCGCCGGCACGGTGATTTTCGCCACAGCCACTTGCGGCTTGCCGCGCATGTTGAGCCACGACAATTCATAAGCATTCCAAATGTCGACGCCGAAGAACGGCATCGTGCCCGTCAATCCCAGCTCATCGCGCTTGCCCTGGCGCGGGATGGGAAACAACAGTTCAGGCGCGTAATCCGTGCGGTACGCGGAAGATTTCCCCAGCGGGGACTGGTCGGCGGTATTGGTCATGGTAAGCGTCAAAAGCTGAGAGCGAAGGACGAATGGTAACGCATATGCCGCATTGCGGCATATGCGTCTGCGTGATGGGGAACTTGAATCAAATGCATACGGGCGGACCGCAAAGCCTGCCCGTCGCGAGGCTTACAGGAACAGCTTATAGACCGGGTTGGCGCTTTCATCCCAGTAGCGATAGCCGAGGCCCGCCAGGAATTGGGCGAATTCACTCATTTCATCTTGCGGTACCTGCAAGCCGATCAAAATGCGGCCCACGTCGCCGCCTTGCGAGCGGTAGTGGCACAGTGAAATGTTCCAGTTGGGCGCCATGCTGTCCAGGAAGCGCATCAGCGCGCCCGGGCGTTCCGGGAACTCGAAGCGGTACAGCAATTCATCTTGCGCCAGCGTGCTCTTGCCGCCCACCAGGTGGCGCAAGTGCGATTTCGCCAATTCATCGTGCGTCAAATCCAGTGTCTTGAATTCATTGGCTTCAAAACTGCGGGCCAGGACCGATGATTCGCCCCGGTCGGAAATTTGTACGCCGACAAAGACGTGCGCTTCATTCGCATCGCTGATACGGTAGTTAAACTCCGTCACGTTGCGCGGACCCACCAGCGAGCAGAAGCGCTTGAAGCTGCCGCGCTGTTCCGGCAACGTCACGGCAAACACGGCTTCACGGGCTTCACCCAGTTCCGCGCGTTCCGCCACGAAGCGCAGGCGGTCGAAATTCATGTTGGCGCCGCTGGCCACGCAAATCAGCGTTTCATTCTTGACCGGTTCCTTGGTCAGCGCGGCGCGTTCCACATAGGCTTTGGCGCCGGCAATCGACAGTGCGCCGGACGGTTCCAGGATCGAACGGGTATCCGTGAAGACATCCTTGATGGCGGCGCACAGGGCGTCCGTATCCACAATGATGACTTCGTCAACAAATTGTTGCGCAATGCGGAAAGTTTCCTGGCCGCACAGGCGCACGGCCGTGCCGTCCGCAAACAGGCCGACGTCCGGCAACGTCACGCGTTCGCCAGCTTTCAGGCTGCGGCCCATGGCGTCGGAATCAAAGGTTTGCACGCCGATGATTTTGATGTCCGGGCGGATTTGCTTGACGTAAGCGGCAATACCGGCAATCAGGCCGCCGCCGCCGATCGGCACAAAGATCGCGTGGATCGGGCCCGCGTGCTGGCGCAGGATTTCCATGCCGATCGTACCCTGGCCGGCAATCACGTCCGGATCGTCGAACGGGTGGACAAACGTAAGCTTTTGCTCATTTTCCAGTTGCAGCGCGTGGTTATACGCGTCCGTGTACGACTCGCCATGCAGCACCACTTCGACACCAGCGCCGCCACGGGCGCGCACGGCATCGACTTTGACTTGCGGCGTGGTGGTCGGCATCACGATAACGGCACGGCAACCCATCTTGGCAGCAGACAGTGCGACACCCTGTGCGTGGTTGCCTGCGGAAGCGCAAATCACGCCGCGTTTCAGCTGAGCTTCGCTCAGGTGCGCCATCTTGTTATAGGCGCCGCGAATCTTGAAGCTGAATACGTCCTGCATGTCTTCGCGCTTGAAGTAAATTCGGTTCTGGAAGCGCTGCGACAGGGTCGGCGCCAGTTCAAGCGGCGTTTCGTGGGCCACGTCATAGACGCGGGCGGTCAGGGTTTTCTTCAGGTAGTCGATAGTCATAGTCTGCTTGGGTAGTAGTAGCCAGCAATCTGGCAAGGCAAGGACATGCTTTTCAACGGCGGGTAACCGAGATGAGGCTGTGCATCGGGCGCGGCGCGGGTAACGCTTGCCCCATGAGGTAATGTACTGCTTGGATGGTAAATCATATGCGAAATCGATAATTCGCCATTTCATTATAATGGCAAGATGATTGAAACCTCCATCCGCTGGCTGCTGAATCTGCTGGCTGCCCCTGAAGTCGGCCTGACTTCCGTCTTTCTCGTCAGTTTTGTCTCCGCCACGTTGCTGCCTTTGGGCTCGGAACCGGCGGTATTTGCCACCATCAAAGCCAATCCTGAACTGTTCTGGCCGGCCATCATCGTGGCGACCGGCGGCAATACGCTGGGCGGCGCCGTCGATTACTGGATGGGCTACAAGGCCAAGAGCGCGTTTGCGAAAGAGCGTGAAAGCCGCTGGTTCGCGTGGCTGGCCCGGTATGGCGCGAAAACCATGCTGCTGTCATGGGTGCCGGGCATCGGCGATCCGCTGTGCACGCTGGGCGGCTGGCTAAAGCTGCCGTTCTGGCCCTGTATTGCATATATGGCAATGGGGAAATTCCTCCGCTACGTCATGATGACGTCGGTTTTGCTGTACGTTCCGGACGGCGCGTGGAAATCCCTGGCCCACATGCTGGGCGGCTAAACGGTTTAGTCTGTTTTGCCTAAATAGCTTTATTGCAAACCTTGTTTTGCCTAGGATTAATAATTGGCATCAAATTGCGGTAAGATGCTGGTTTTTCAAATTAATTTTGGTCAATTGACGCATACGTTACCCTTCGCGGGGCTAAGGCTGTTCCGGCGTGGTGCGGCGCAATAGGCTAGAATGGCCATCCGGTCTGTCTGCAGTACATCCATCATGAACGCCCCAGCACAAATCCAAGCATTGCTCGCCGAATCGCCAAATGGTCACGCTCCCACCCGGTTGCGTGAAATTCCTTACAACTACACGTCGTTTTCCGATCGCGAGATCGTGATCCGTCTGTTGGGCGAAGATTCCTGGCGCTTGCTCGATGAATTGCGCGCGGCGCGCCAGACGGGCCGCTCGGCCCGCATGCTGTATGAAGTGCTGGGCGATATCTGGGCCGTGCGCCGCAACCCGTACCTGCAAGATGACTTGCTGGACAACCCGAAGCGCCGCCAGGAATTGATCGATGCGCTGCATCACCGCCTGGCCGAAGTCGACAAGCGCCGCATGGCCGTCGACGCGGGCGCCGGCGGTGATCCGTCGCGCAGCGCGGCGGTTGAACAATTGCTGAAAGCCGCCAGCCAGGCCGTGGAAAAGTTTGGCGAAGAATTCCGCCAAATGTATGACTTGCGCAAGCGCGCCACCAAGGTATTGGGCCGCTACACGGAAAAGCACAATATCTGCTTCGACGGCATGAAGCGTATTTCTCACGTGACGGACGCCACCGACTGGCGCGTGGAATATCCGTTTGTCGTCATCACGCCGGACACGGAAGATGAAATGGCCGGCCTCGTTAAAGGCTGTATCGAACTGGGCTTGACCATCATCCCGCGCGGCGGCGGCACCGGCTATACGGGCGGCGCCATTCCATTGACGCCGCTGTCGGCCGTCATCAACACGGAAAAGCTGCTGGACATGGGCGCCGTGAAGATGGAACAACTGCCTGGCGTGGACCGCGAATACGCGACGATTTATACGGGCGCCGGCGTCATTACCAATAAAGTGTCGGAAGCGGCTGAAAAGGCAGGTTTCGTGTTTGCCGTGGACCCGACGTCGGCCCACGCGTCGTGCATCGGCGGCAATATCGCGATGAATGCAGGCGGCAAGAAAGCCGTGCTGTGGGGCACGGCGCTGGATAACCTGGCGTCGTGGAAGATGGTTGACCCGCAAGGCGACTGGCTGGAAGTCACACGCCTGGACCACAACCTGTCGAAAATCCACGATACGCCGCTGGCCCGCTTCAAGCTGGAGTGGACGCACCCGAATGCCAAAGGCGAAGCCAAGGGTACCCCATTTAAAACGGAAATCCTGGAAATCGCCGGCCGCGTGTTCCGCAAGGAAGGGCTGGGCAAGGACGTGACCGATAAATTCCTGGCCGGCCTGCCAGGCATCCAGAAAGAAGGTTGCGACGGCTTGATCACGTCGGCGCGCTGGATTTTGCATAAGATGCCGAAATTTACGCGCACCGTGTGCCTGGAATTCTTTGGCCAGGCCCGCGATGCGATTCCTTCGATCGTGGAAATCAAGGATTACCTGGACGGCTTGCCAGCCAAAGGCGAAGAATTCAAGACCTTGCGTCTCGCGGGCCTCGAGCATTTGGACGAGCGCTACCTGCGCGCTGTCGGCTACGCCACCAAATCCAAGCGCGGCGTGTTGCCGAAAATGGCGCTGTTCGGCGACATCGTCGGCGATGATGAAAACGCCGTGGCGCTGGCCGCATCGGAAGTGGTGCGCCTGGCCAATACCCGCGTCGGTGAAGGCTTTGTCGCCGTCAGCCCTGAAGCACGCAAGAAATTCTGGCTGGACCGTGCCCGTACCGCTGCCATTGCGAAACATACCAACGCGTTCAAGATCAATGAAGACGTGGTGATTCCGCTGAACCGCATGGGCGAGTACACGGACGGCATCGAGCGTATCAACGTCGAACTGTCGATCACCAACAAGCTGCAATTGGCAGCCGAACTGCGCGAATTCTTCGAAGCCGGCAATCTGCCGATCGGCAAGAGCGATGATGCGGCCGACGACAAGGTTGGCGATGCGGAAATGCTGGGCGACCGCCCGCAGCAGGCGCAAGCGTTGCTGGCGCTGGTGCAAAAGCGCTGGCAAACCATTATCGACAAGCTGGACCAGCCGGTCGCTTCGCTGCGCGACGAATTGCGCGAGCTGGGTCTCGGCCACCTGGATGCGGCGCTCGATGCGCGCCTGGAGCGCCAGCCGAACGCCATCCTGTTTGAAGTGGTGCAAGACCACACGGTACGCGTCAGCTGGAAGCAGGAAATCCGCGCGCAGCTGCGGCAGATTTTCAATGGCGCCGCCTATAAACTGATCCTCGACGAATGCGCCGTGATCCACAAGCGCGTGCTGCGTGGCCGCGTGTTTGTCGCGCTGCACATGCACGCCGGCGACGGCAACGTGCACACGAACTTGCCGGTGAACTCGGACCACTATGAAATGCTGCAACTGGCGCATAAAGCCGTGGCGCGCATCATGGTGCTGGCCCGTTCGCTCAATGGCGTGATTTCGGGCGAGCACGGCATCGGTATCACGAAGCTGGAATTCCTGACCGAAGAAGAAATCGGCGACTTCCGCAAATACAAGGAACGCGTCGATCCGGAAGGCCGCTTCAACAAGGGCAAGCTGTTGAACTTGCCTGGCATGGAAGCGGACTTGCGCAATGCATACACGCCATCGTTCGGCCTGATGGGCCACGAATCGCTGATCATGCAGCAAAGCGATATTGGCGCCATTGCCAACAGCGTCAAGGATTGCCTGCGCTGCGGCAAGTGCAAACCCGTGTGCTCGACGCACGTGCCGCGCGCGAACTTGCTGTACTCGCCGCGTGACAAGATCCTGGCCACGTCGTCGCTGATTGAAGCGTTCCTGTACGAAGAACAGACGCGCCGCGGCATTTCGATCCGCCACTGGGAAGAATTCGAAGACGTGGCGGACCACTGCACGGTCTGCCATAAATGCGAAACGCCGTGCCCGGTCAATATCGACTTTGGCGACGTGTCGATGAACATGCGCAATTTGCTGCGCAAGATGGACAAGCGCAGCTTCAATCCGGGCAAGAAGGCCGCCATGTTCTTCCTGAACACGACGGACCCGACCACGATCAATACTGTGCGTACCGGCATGGAGATTGCCTATAAAGCGCAGCGTCTGGGCAATGACGTGTTGAAGGCGTTTGCCAAGGAACAGACCAAGGCGCCGCCTCCGACGGTCGGCAAGCCGCCGATCAAGGAACAGGTGATCCACTTCATCAACAAAAAGATGCCGGGCAACTTGCCGAAGAAAACCGCGCGCGGCTTGCTGGACATTGAAGACAACAAGGTCATCCCGATCATCCGCGATCCGAAGAAGACCACGGCGGATTCGGAAGCCGTGTTCTACTTCCCGGGCTGCGGTTCGGAGCGCCTGTTCTCGCAAGTGGGCCTGGCCACGCAAGCCATGCTGTGGAATGTCGGCGTGCAAACCGTGCTGCCGCCGGGCTACCTGTGCTGCGGTTATCCGCAGCGGGGCGCAGGCGACTTCGACAAAGCCGACAAGATGGTGACGGACAACCGCGTGCTGTTCCACCGCATGGCCAATACGCTCAATTACCTGGACATCAAGACGGTCGTCGTATCGTGCGGCACGTGCTATGACCAGCTGGCCGGCTATGAATTCGACAAGATCTTCCCTGGCTGCCGCATCATGGATATCCATGAATACTTGCTGGAAAAAGGCGTCAAATTGGAAGGCGTGGCGGGGACGCGCTACATGTACCACGACCCTTGCCACACGCCGATGAAGATGCAGGATCCGCTGAAAACGGTCAATGGCTTGATTACCACCGTGGACGCCACGAAGATCGAGAAAAACGACCGCTGCTGCGGCGACTCGGGCACGCTGATGGCGGCCCGTCCGGATATCTCGACGCAGGTGCGCTTCCGCAAGGAACAGGAAATGGTCAAAGGCGCGGACAAGCTGCGCGCCGATGGCTTCACGGGCGAAGTCAAAGTGTTGACCAGCTGCCCGGCCTGCCTGGGCGGCGTGTCGCGCTACAGTGAAGATGCGGGCACCACGGCCGACTACATCGTCGTGGAAATCGCCAAGCGCTTGCTGGGCGAGAACTGGATGCCGGAATATGTGGCGCAAGCCAATAACGGCGGTATTGAACGGGTGCTGGTGTAATGGCTTGCGACCTGTGTCATTTGCTATCCGCGCCGCCAGCCGATGTGCTGGTGTGGCAAGACGCGCAATTGTCCGTCGTGCTGGCCGATGAGCCGAACTATCCTGGCTTTGCGCGTGTTGTGTGGAATGCGCACGTCAAGGAAATGACGGACCTCGAACCTGCCGAACGCGATCACGTGATGTGGGCTGTATGGCAAGTGGAAGCAGCGCAGCGCGCCGTCATGGCGCCCGATAAAATCAATGTGGCCAGCTTTGGCAATATGACGCCGCACGTGCACTGGCACGTGATTCCCCGTTTTGCCACGGACGTGCATTTCCCTCAACCGACCTGGGGCCCGGCCCAGCGCGAGCCGAATCCACAAGATTTGGCCGCGCGCCGTGCCCTGCTGCCGCAATTGCGCGCCGCTATCGTTGCCAACCTTAACGATAATTAAGTCATGAAAAACCCGACCGGCCTGACCGTCCACAGCAAATCCCGCATCCTCGAAGTCGCCTTCGATGATGGCGCCTCGTTCAACATCCCCTTTGAGTTGCTGCGCGTGTATTCGCCGTCGGCGGAAGTCAAAGGCCATGGCCCGGGCCAGGAAATCCTGCAAGTGGGCCAGCGCGACGTGGGTGTGACGGCGCTGGACCCGGTCGGCAATTATGCAGTGAAGCCGACGTTTACCGATGGCCACAATTCCGGCCTGTACACGTGGGATTACCTGTACAAGCTGGGCGCCGAGCAGGAACAGCTGTGGTCCGCCTACATGGACAAGCTGCACGCGGCAGGTTTCGAAGGCGATTCCGGCCGCGAACCTGGCACCGTGTTGCCTTCCGCGCCGAAAGCCCACGGCTGCGGCCACAAGCACTGATTGCCTGTGCTGCGTGGATGCGACGCAGGCATCATGTCCTGAACAGTCCAGCAGTTAACATGCTATCGTAGGCACTTGTTTCCCTGAAACGTGTGCCTATGCGCCAGTTCATCCGTTCCAGCCGTTTGATCATCTTGCTGGGGTGCTGCCTTGTGGCAGCCATACTTGGCGCACTGAGCTTTGCATTGTGGTCGTCGCGCGAACAATCCATTGCTGAATGGCAGCGCCATTTATCCAACCTGTCGCTGGTCATTGCCGAACAGACGGCGCAGGAAGTCGCGTCGGGCTACCTGATCCTGGGCAGCATCGTGGAATCCGTGCAGGCAGCCGGCATCAGCAATGATGCACAATTACGCGAACAAATGGGCACGGCCGCCACGTTCCAGCGCATGCGCGACAAGGTGGAAGGCTTGCCGCAAGTCGAGGTCGTGACCATCGTCGCTGCCAATGGCGACGTGGTGAATTTCACGCGCAAGCATCCGGCGCCCCCCATCAACTTGTCCGACCGCGATTATTTCAAGGCGCATTTGAACGACCCGAAACTGGGCGTCTTTGTCAGTGCTCCCGTGCGCAACAAGGGCAACCAGCAATGGACCTTTTACTTGAGCCGCCGCCTGATGGGGCCGAAAGGGCAATTCCTGGGGCTGGCGCTGGTGGGTTTTTCGAGTACTTTCCTCAGCGATTTTTACCGCAAGATCAGCCTGGGCGATGGCGCGTCGGTGACCTTGTACCGGCGCGATTTCATGTTGCTGGCGCGCTCGCCGCATGACGATGCGCTGATGGGAAAAGTCAATCGCACCGGCACGTCACACAAGGTCATCGAGCAGATGGGCAAGACGGAAGGCGTGCTGCTGACGGACGCGCCGCGTTTTTCCGAAGGCGGCAACCGCGTGCAGCGCCTGGGCGCCGTGCGGCAGGTCGGGCAATATCCGCTGGTGGTCAATATCACCGTGACGGAAGACTTATTCCTGGCCCAATGGCGCAGCTATGCGCAAGTATTGACGGGCGTGGTAATGGCCAGCGCGGTGGCAATGGCGCTGGCGTTTACCGGGCTGGTAAGGGCGCTGCGCAAGCGTGAACACGATATGGCCAGGATGCAGGCGCTGGCCACAGCGGCAGAAGCAGCCAGCCGGGCCAAGTCGGAATTTCTCGCCATGATGAGCCATGAAATCCGCACCCCGCTGACGTCCATCATTGGCTTCGCTGAAACACTGACGCCGTCCCAGGGGGAACAGAGCGCAGAAGCTGGCGAAATCATCGTGCGCAATGGCCAGCACTTGCTGACGATCATTAACGATATTCTCGATATTTCCAAGATTGAAGCGGGGCGGCTGATATTGGAAGACGTCCGTTATTCCCCGCTGGAAGTGGTGGATGGCTTATTGCCAACGATCGCAGCGCAAGCCCATGGCAAGGGCATTGCATTTCATTTTTCCGCAGTGTTTCCTTTCCCATCCCACGTGATGGGCGACCCGACGCGGTGGCGGCAAATCCTGTTCAACCTGTGCGGCAATGCCGTCAAGTTCACGGAAGAGGGCAGTGTGGAACTGACCTTGCATTACCTGCCGGAGCTGGGACGGCTGCAATGCCGGGTTGCCGATACGGGCATCGGCATGACGGACGAAGAACAGGCCAGGCTGTTCCAGCCGTTTTCACAAGCGGACAGTTCCGTAGCGCGGCGCTATGGCGGAACGGGATTGGGTTTGCACCTGGTGCACCAGCTGGCGGTCCGCATGGGAGGCACGGTGCGGGTGCACAGCGCGCCGGGCCAGGGCTCTATTTTTGAAGTCGACATTGCTGCACCGCCGGCGCCGGATGTGCAATGGCTGGCCGCCATGCCGGACTTCCCCAGGCACGAGGCGAAGGTGCCGTTAGCCAAGCTCAGCGGGGCTGTACTGCTGGCGGAAGATGGCCCGGACAACCGCCGCCTGATCAGTGCATGGCTGGAACAGCTGGGATTGCAAGTGGATACGGCGCCCGATGGCGCCCGCGCGGTTGAGCTGGCGCTGGTGGGACACTACGATGTGGTGCTGATGGATATCCAGATGCCGGCGATGGATGGCGTGCAAGCGGCCAAGCTGTTGCGCGGCGCGGGCTTTGCCGCTCCCATCGTGGCGCTGACAGCCAATGTGATGCCGGAAGACCGCGAACGGTACAAACTGGCTGGCTGCACGGCTTGCATCGCCAAACCCGTGGATTTTGATGAGCTGGGGCGGCTGCTGGCGGGGATGCTGCCGCACGCAGGTGCGGCGGCGCTGCTTTCATATACGGAACTGGAAGGCTACGATGATATGCGCCGCCACTTCGAAGCGCGTTTGCGGGAAGAGCTGGAATTACTGCGGGGCGCCATTGTGCAGCAAGATTTTGCCAGCGGCCGTGAAGTGGCCCATGTCGTCAAAGGCAGCGCGGGAAGCTTTGGCTACCCCCGCGTGACGGAACTGGCGGCAGAACTCGAAAAAGCCTTCGTCGCGGGCGATCGTGGCGCCGCTGCGGCGCTGCTGGACGCGATACAACAACTCGATGAAGTACAGCGCCTGATGGCGCAGCCAGTGTGAAAGGAAAGCCATGGCAGACAAGAACCATATCAGCGTACTGATTGCGGACGATGAATCGGCCATGCGCAATTTGCTGGCAGCGGTCTTGAAAAGCTGTGGCTATGCCAATCTGGTTCACGCGGCCAATGGCCAGCAAGCCATGGACTTGCTACGCGGAACGGATCCATCGCTGAAGCTGGCCTTTCTTGACATCGATATGCCGGGCTTCTCCGGGCTGGAAGTGCTGGAACTGGCGCGGCAGGCCCGGCCCGACTGCGCGTACGTGATTGTCAGTGGCCATAGCGGTATCGATAATGTCATTTCTGCAATGAATCGTGGCGCGGCAGGGTTTGTCGTCAAGCCGTATACTCCGCAAAAGATCGCCGATGTGCTGGCCAAGTTCGAGCGGGAAGCAAGCTGATAGGGGCAGTGCTGCGTTGGCGCTTGTATAATGCAGGCACTACAACCGGCTCCACACTATGACCAATACTACCCATTTCGGCTACAAAACCGTCAACGAAGAAGATAAAGTCAAGGAAGTCGCCAAGGTATTCCATTCCGTGGCGGCCAAGTACGACGTCATGAATGACTTGATGTCGGCTGGCCTGCACCGTCTGTGGAAGACTTTTACGATTGCCAATGCTGCCGTGCGCCCCGGCTTTAAATGCCTGGATATCGCAGGCGGCACGGGCGACCTGGCCAAAGCCTTTGCGAAACAGGCGGGCCCGACGGGCGAAGTGTGGCTGACCGATATTAACGAATCCATGCTGCGCGTGGGCCGCGACCGCCTCTTGAACAAAGGCCTGGTGACCCCCACGTTGCTGTGTGACGCAGAGAAATTGCCATTCCCGGACAATTACTTTGACCGCGTCAGCGTGGCTTTTGGCTTGCGCAACATGACGCACAAGGATGTGGCGCTGTCGGAAATGCGCCGCGTATTGAAACCGGGCGGCAAATTGCTGGTGCTGGAGTTTTCCAAAGTCGCCGAACCGTTGCAAAAGCCGTACGACTTGTATTCGTTCTCGGTATTGCCATGGCTGGGCCAGAAAATCGCCAATGACGCGGAAAGCTACCGGTATCTGGCGGAATCAATCCGCATGCATCCGGACCAGGAAACCCTGAAGTCCATGATGCAGGATGCGGGCCTGGAGCGGGTCCAGTATTACAACCTGACGGCGGGTGTGGCCGCGTTGCACACCGGTATCAAATTGTAAGAAGGTATCCTCATGAACATGAAAAAAATTCTGATCAGTGTGACGCTGGCCTTGTCGGCCGCCAGCCTGATCGGCGACGCGCTGGCCCGTCCGATGGGCGGCGGCCGGTCGATTGGCCGCCAGTCGCAAAGCGTCAGCAACATGCCGCGCCAGGCGACGCCGCCCGCCGCGCCGCCAGCCAACCAGGCTACGCAGCCGGCCCGTTCGCCGGTTGCCGCACCGGCGCCGGCGCCCGTACAGCAGCCTAAGCCTGCGAGCCGCTGGAAGGGGATCCTGGGCGGCGCGCTGCTGGGCCTGGGCCTGGGCGCACTGCTGTCGCACTTTGGTTTGGGCGGCGCGCTGGCCAGCGCGATTTCGTCGATGCTGATGATAGCCTTGCTGGTGGGCGGCGCCTTGCTGATCTGGCGCTTGATCCGCAGCAAGTCGTCGCCACAGCAGCCGCAGCCGGCCGGTTTCAGCAACAACGCATGGCAACAGCCTGCGTCGCCTGCGCCGGACTATAACTTGCCGCCGCTGCAGCCTGTTCAGCCAGCCGCCGGCGGCTTGAACCTGGCCAAGGCGGACGACGCGCCAGCCGCGCACACCCCGTGGGGCGTGCCGGCTGACTTCGACACGGCAACGTTCCTGCGCCATGCGAAAAGCAATTTCATCCGCCTGCAAGCGGCGTGGGATAAAGGCGACGTGGCCGATATCCGCGAATTCACGACGCCGGAAGTCTTTGCCGAGCTGAAAATGCAAATCACGGAGCGCGGCGCCCAGGCTGATTACACGGATGTCGTTACGATTGAAGCGGAATTGCTGGGCATAGAAAACGATGGCCGCGATTACCTGGCCAGCGTGAAGTTTTACGGCACCATCAAGCCGTCGCCCACGGCGCTGGCTGAGCCATTCCAGGAAGTGTGGAACCTGGTCAAGCCTGTCAGCGGCAATGCCGGCTGGCTGCTGGCTGGTATCCAGCAACTGGCTTGATCGCACGCCTACTGTAGTAAGATCGAGACCGCCCGATTATTCGGGCGGTTTTTTGTTTTTTAATGCCTCCATGTTCGAACGCATGCCATCGCCGATCCCACCGAATTTGCCCTCTCCGCTGGCGCCTGTCGCCGCCACCATCAACCACTTGCTGGCCCAGGAACCGTGGGCGCGCGATGCCTTGCGGGCGAATGCCGGCAAGATAGCGTGCATCGCCGCCAGCCCGGTCGTGGTGCGCCTGCAAGCGACTACCGATGGTTACGTGGAATCCGTGCAAGGCGATGCGCCGGCCAACGTCACGATCAAAGTCAAACTGTCTGACTTGCCGCTGATTGCGCAAAACCGCGACCGCGCGTTTTCATATGTGCAGCTGGAAGGCGATGCGGATTTCGCCAACACGATTTCGCAGCTGGTGAAGTCGCTGCGCTGGGAAGCGGAACATGACCTGGAAAAAATGTTTGGTCCGGTGGCTGCCGTGCGCATGGTGGAAGGGGCGAAATCGCTGTTCAGCGCCTTCCTGAACACCAACCGCAAACTGGCGGAAAACACGGCGGAATATCTGCTGGAAGAAAATCCTGTGCTGGTGCGTCCGGAAGTGACGGACGGCTTTGGCGCCGATGTGACGAAGTTGCGCGATGACGTTGAGCGCTTCGCCAAGCGCCTCGCCAACCTGGAAAAGAAACTCGCACAACGCGGCGCCGCTTAAGGACTCCTGATGATCTTGAAATTCCTGCGGCTGCTGAAAATCCTGCGCGTCGCCATCCGCTACGGCCTCGATGAAATTGCGATTTCCGGCCTGGACGTGCCGCGCACGTCGCGTCTGATGGATGTGCTGTTCTTTTGGCGCGATATCAGTGCGCCGCGTGGCGTGCGCCTGCGCATGGCGCTGGAAGAACTGGGCCCGATCTTCGTCAAGTTTGGCCAGGTGCTGTCGACGCGGCGCGATTTGATTCCTGCCGATATCGTGGAAGAGCTGGCGCTGCTGCAAGACCGCGTGCCGCCATTTGATTCCAATCTCGCCATTGCCCAGATTGAGCGTTCGCTGGGCGGCCACCCGGACCGCCTGTTTGCCACGTTTGAGCGCACCCCGGTCGCCTCGGCCTCGATTGCCCAGGTCCACTTCGCGACCCTGAAAGATGGCAAGCAAGTGGCCGTCAAAGTGCTGCGCCCCGGCATGCGCCAGTCCATTGATAAAGACGTGGCCCTGATGCACCTGGCGGCCGACGTGGCGAGCCGCCTGTGGGAAGACGCCAAGCGCTTGAAGCCCAAGGAAGTGGTGGCGGAATTCGACAAGCACTTGCACGACGAGCTGGACTTGATGCGCGAAGCCGCCAACGCCAGCCAGTTGCGCCGCAATTTTGCCGATGGCAATTTGCTGCTGGTGCCGGAAATGTTTTGGGATTATTGCTCGTCCAACGTCATCACGATGGAGCGCATGCACGGCATTCCCGTGTCGCAGACGGAACGCTTGATCGAAGCCGGTGTGGATTTGAAAAAGCTGTCGTCCGACGGCGTGGAAATCTTCTTCACGCAAGTATTCCGCGACGGCTTTTTCCATGCCGATATGCACCCCGGCAACATCCTCGTGTCCATCGATCCCGCCACGTTTGGGCGCTACATCGCGCTGGACTTCGGCATCGTCGGCACGTTGAATGATTTCGACAAGGATTATTTGTCGCAAAACTTCCTCGCCTTTTTCCGCCGCGACTATAAGCGCGTGGCGGAAGCGCACATTGAGTCCGGCTGGGCGCCCAAGGAAACCCGCGTCGATGAATTGGAATCGGCCGTGCGCGCCTGCTGCGAACCGATTTTCGACCGCCCGCTGAAAGATATTTCGTTTGGCCAGATTTTGCTGCGCCTGTTCCAGACGTCGCGCCGCTTCAACGTGGAAGTGCAGCCACAACTGGTGCTGCTGCAAAAAACCATGCTCAATATTGAGGGCCTGGGCCGCCAGCTGGACCCGGACCTGGATTTGTGGAAAACCGCGAAACCGTACCTGGAGCGCTGGATGGCGGAACAGGTGGGCTGGCAAGGCATGCTGGAGCGCCTGAAAGCCGAAGCGCCCCGGTATACGCACGTGCTGCCGCAATTGCCGCGCCTCGTGCACCGCGCGCTGTCCGTGGCCAGCGAGCCGGATCACAATGATGAATTGCTGCGCACACTGATCGATGAACAGCAGCGCACCAACCGCTTGCTGAGTTTTATTGTGTATTTTGCCGGCGCCTTCATCATCGGCGCAGTGGGATTGCGCGCGTATATGCACTGGCGTGGAGTGATGTAATGGATTTCAATAGCCGTGACCCATTGTCGCCTGCCTTCTGGGATGAGCGTTTTGACAAGGCATTCACGCCGTGGGACCGGGGCGGGGTGCCGGAACGCTTGCGCCAGTTCGTCCACGATACGGCCCATGGCGCCGCTGCGGCCGGGGTGCCGTTGCCAACAACCTTGATTCCGGGTTGCGGTTCCGCCTATGAACTGGCGTATTTGTCGGAAGCCGGCTGGGATGCGACAGCGATTGACTTCTCGCCAGCCGCTGTGGCTGCGGGCAAAGAAGCCGTCGGGCCGGAATGGCAAGACCGTGTCATGGAAGCGGATTTCTTTGCGTGGCAGCCTGCCGCGCCGCTGCAATGCATTTATGAGCGGGCTTTCCTGTGCGCAATGCCACGTCACCTGTGGCCGCAAGTGGTGGAGCGCTGGGCGCAATTGCTGGCGCCGGGCGGCATGCTGGCTGGATTTTTCTTTTTTGATAACAATCCCAAGGGGCCGCCGTTCGGCATTGCCCGCGCGGAGCTGGATTTGTTGTTAAAACCCTACTTTACGTGCGTCACGGATGAGCCAGTGTTTGATTCCATCCCTGTTTTTGCCGGGAAGGAACGCTGGATGAGCTGGTTCCGGCTCTAAGCCGCAAAAAGGCTTTATAATTCAGGGTTTTTGATGTTTTTTGCGGAGTAAAGATGCCTATCTATGCTTACCGCTGCGAGGAATGTGGTCACGCCGATGAGGTGCTGCAAAAGATTTCCGATCCGCAGCTGACGGATTGCCCTGCTTGCAGCAAATCCAGTTTCAAGAAGCAGCTGACTGCCGCTGGTTTCCAATTGAAGGGAACCGGCTGGTATGTGACGGACTTCCGTGGCGGTTCCGCGCCAGCCACCGGTGTGGCCAGCGCGCCGAAGACCGATGCGGCCGCTGCCGCGCCGGCAGCCGAGCCGTCGCCAGCCGCCGCTGCACCGGCGGCGCCGGCAGCTGACACCAAACCCGCAGCCTGAAGGCGAAAGGACCCCGATGCGCAAGTATTTCATTACCGGTTTGCTGATTCTTGTCCCGCTGGCGATTACCGCCTGGGTCTTGAATTTGGTGATCGGCACGCTGGACCAGTCGCTGTTGCTGGTGCCGGAACGCTGGCAGCCGCGCACGCTGATCGGTTTTGATATCCCGGGCCTGGGCACGATTTTGACGTTCATCATCGTGTTCCTGACCGGCTTGCTGACCAATAACCTGGTCGGCAATTACGTTGTGCGCATGTGGGAAAAGCTGCTGCACCGCATTCCCGTGGTGAGTTCGCTGTACGGCAGCGTCAAGCAAGTGTCGGACACCTTGTTTTCTTCGTCCGGCAATGCATTCCGCAAAGCGGTGCTGATTCCTTATCCGCACCAGGATTCCCGCACGATCGCCTTCCTGACCGGTGTGCCGGGCGGCGACGTGAAGAATCACCTGGATGGCGAGTACGTCAGTGTGTACGTACCGACCACGCCGAACCCAACGTCGGGATTTTTCCTGATGATGGCAAAAAAAGATGTCATCGAGCTCGACATGAGCGTTGATGCCGCCCTGAAATACATTGTTTCCATGGGCGTGGTTGCGCCTGAATGAACTGAACAAATTAACCTGAACTGAGAAATAACATGTCTATGCGCACTCATTACTGCGGCCTCACCACTGAAGCCCAGCTCGGCCAAACCGTCAGCCTGTGCGGCTGGGTACACCGTCGCCGTGACCACGGCGGCGTGATTTTCATCGACTTGCGCGACCGCGAGGGTCTGGTTCAGGTGGTCTGCAATCCAGAGCAGGCTGAAGTTTTCAAAGTCGCTGAATCGGTTCGTAACGAATACTGCCTGCGCGTGACCGGCCTGGTGAAAGACCGTCTGGCCGGCACCGTCAACGCCAACCTGAAATCCGGCAAGATCGAAGTCGTCGCGTCGCAAGTCGAAGTGCTGAACGCTTCCGTGGCCGTGCCATTCCAGCTGGATGACGACAACCTGTCGGAAACCACCCGCCTGACGCACCGCGTGCTGGACCTGCGCCGTCCGCAAATGCAAAACAACCTGCGCCTGCGCTACAAAGTCACGATGGAAGTGCGCAAGTACCTGGATTCGCTGGGCTTCATCGATATCGAAACCCCAACCCTGACCAAGTCGACGCCGGAAGGCGCGCGCGACTACCTGGTGCCATCGCGTGTCAACGCCGGCAATTTCTTCGCGCTGCCGCAATCGCCACAGCTGTTCAAGCAGCTGCTGATGGTGGCCAACTTCGACCGCTACTACCAGATCACCAAGTGTTTCCGCGACGAAGACTTGCGCGCTGACCGCCAGCCTGAATTCACGCAGATCGACTGCGAAACGTCGTTCCTGACCGAGCAGGAAATCCGTGACCTGTTCGAAGACATGATCCGCAAAGTGTTCAAGAACACGATGGATGTCGACTTGCCTAACCCATTCCCGGTCATGGACTTCGCCGAAGCCATGGGCAAATACGGTTCGGACAAGCCGGACATGCGCGTCAAGCTGGAATTCACCGAACTGACCGACGTCATGAAAGACGTGGACTTCAAAGTGTTCTCCGGCGCCGCCAACATGAAGAACGGCCGCGTGGTCGGTATGCGCGTGCCGAAAGGCGCGGACATGCCGCGTTCGGAAATCGACGCGTACACGCAATTCGTTGCCATCTATGGCGCGAAGGGCCTGGCGTACATCAAGGTCAATGAAAAAGCCAAAGGCCGTGACGGCCTGCAGTCGCCGATCGTGAAAAACATCCACGACGCGGCACTGGCCAAGATCCTGGAATTGACGGGCGCGCAAGACGGCGACCTGATCTTCTTCGGCGCGGACAAAGCCAAAGTCGTCAACGACGCGATCGGCGCGCTGCGCGTGAAGATCGGCCACTCCGAGTTCGGCAAGGCCAACGGCCTGTTCGACGACGTGTGGGCGCCGCTGTGGGTGATCGACTTCCCAATGTTCGAGTACGACGAAGAAGACGACCGCTGGACCGCGACGCACCACCCATTCACGGCGCCAAAAGACGGCCACGAAGACATGCTGGAAACCAATCCAGGCGCGTGCATCGCCAAGGCGTACGACATGGTGCTGAACGGCTGGGAACTGGGCGGCGGCTCGATCCGTATCCACCGCGAAGAAGTGCAGTCGAAAGTGTTCCGCGCGCTGAAGATCGATGCCGACGAAGCCCGCCTGAAGTTCGGCTTCCTGCTGGACGCGCTGCAATACGGCGCGCCTCCGCACGGCGGCCTGGCATTTGGCCTGGACCGTATCGTGACCCTGATGACCAAGTCCGATTCGATCCGCGACGTGATCGCCTTCCCGAAAACCCAGCGCGCCCAGTGCCTGCTGACCCAGGCGCCGTCCGAAGTGGACGAGAAACAGCTGCGCGAGCTGCATATCCGCCTGCGTGCGACCGAGCCGAAAGTGGCTGGTTAAGTAGGGCGGATTAGCCGGCGCAGCCGGCGTAATCCGCCATGCCTGCGTCCCGCCGGCGCATGCATGGCGGATCACGATCCGCCCTACAGTCGCTGCCTACTGCATGGATAAGCCTTACAAAATCCCTGAATCCGTCCTGGTCGTGATCCATACGGCCGACTTGCAAGTGCTGCTGATCGAGCGTGCCGACCGGCCCGGCTATTGGCAATCGGTGACCGGCTCGCTGGATGCGCCGGACGAGCCGCTGTTGACGACGGCCACGCGTGAATTGTTTGAAGAAACCGGCATCGTCGCCGATGGCGAAAAGATCGTGCTGCGCGACTGGCAACTGTCGAACATTTACGAAATTTATCCCGTGTGGCGCCACCGCTATGCGCCGGGCGTGACGCAGAATACGGAACACGTGTTTTCCGTTGAAGTGCCGCGCGATATTCCCATCCTGTTGAGTCCCCGTGAACACGTGAACCACGTGTGGCTGCCGTACCTGGAAGCGGCGGACAAATGTTTTTCGCCATCGAATGCGGAAGCTGTGCTGTTGTTGCCGAGGCAGGCCGCAGCCCGGCATTGATTCCTGCGCTGCCTGCACCAGTGCAGTGCATGCGATTTTTGCATAAGGTTTGCCGTTCACAATTCCCCATGGGACCATGATTCGTCATCGGTCTCTGCAGGGAAATGGCATGCCTACCTTCACCAGCTTCATGATCGGCCAGCGCCTGGCCCTGGGATTCTGCATTGTCCAGCTGTGCGCCATGGCGCTGCTGGGGCTGGGCATCTGGTGCATGAGCCAGATGCAGGCGCAGACCGATGCCATCGTTGACGACAAGGCCGCCAGCCTGGTTGACGCCACCGGCATGCGCGAGAATGGCGAGGGGCTGGCGCTGATCTTGCGTAAAGTCAGCGCGCCCACGGACGTGGCAGAACTGGCGCAGCAGCGCGAAAAACTTGCGGCGGCACTGGCCCGCTATGGCACGGCGATGCACAGGATGCGGCAGCGTACCGCCACGCCAGAAGGCAAGCAATTGCTGGAGCAGGTATGGGCGCGGCAAGCGGTGGTCTTGCCGCTGGTGGAACAAATCCAGCGCGATGCGGCGGAGGGCAATTTCTTCGACGCTGCATTGAAATTGAAAGCGCTCACGGAACCCCACGAACAATGGATGGCGGCGCTGGCGGCACTGGCCGGCTACCAGCACAAGGCCATGAAGGAGGCAGCGGCCGAGTCGCGCCGCCGCTATCAGGCCGCGGTGCTGGGCATGTGGTCGCTGGGTGGGCTGGCGTTGACGTTGGGCGCCTTCATTGCGTGGCGCACCACGCGCACCATCACGGTCCCGCTGGGCAAGGCAGGCCGTATTGCCAGCGCGATCGCCACTGGCGACTTGAGCCAGGAAATCGGCCCCGCAGCCAACGATGAAGCTGGCGCGCTGGTGCGCTCGCTGCACACGATGCAACGGCAATTGACCGGTGCGGTACGGCAGATCCAGGACGGCGCCGCCAATATCGCCATGGCGGCGCGGGAAATTGCCACCGGCAATGCGGACTTGTCGGCGCGCACGGAAATGCAGGCGGGGTCGCTGGAGCATACGGCCAGCGCCATGGAGACGCTGACAGAAACCGTGCGGCAAAATGCGGGCCATGCGCGGCAAGCCAATGAACTGGTCAGGGATGCGGCACAGGTCGCGGAACGGGGCGGGCAAGTGATGGACCAGGTCGTCACCACCATGGGCGCGATCCAGGGCAGCGCGCGCCGCATTGCCGATATCACCGGCGTCATCGATGGGATTGCTTTTCAGACCAATATCCTCGCGCTCAACGCCGCCGTGGAAGCGGCGCGCGCCGGGGAACAGGGCAGGGGATTTGCCGTGGTGGCGTCCGAAGTGCGCAATTTGGCGCAACGCAGCGCGGCAGCCGCAAGGGAAATCAAGCTGTTGATCGGCGATTCCGTGGCGCGCACCGATGACGGCGGCAAACTGGTCGACGATGCCGGCCAGACCATGGCGCGTATCGTGCGATCGGTGCAGTCAGTTGCCGCCATCATGGCCGATATCGCTGCCGCCAGCGAATCGCAAAGCGTGGGTTTGCAGGAAATCAACCATGCCGTCACGCGCATGGATGACATGACGCAGCAAAACGCGGCGCTGGTCGAGCAAGCCGCCGCTGCCGCCGACAGCCTGCAGCACCAGGCGCAGCGGCTGGAACAGGCTGTCGGCATGTTCACGCTGTCGCCTGGCGGCACACATCCATCCACTGAAGCCCGATTGGCGCTACCATGAGCGTAAATTCCCTACTAGCAATGAAACCTGTACCCACCACTGTTATGAAAAAAGCACGTTTGCCGCTCGCCATGCTGGCAGTCGTGACAGTCCTGGCGCTACCGGCCGGCAGCGCATGGGCGCAGGACTCTGCCACCCTCAGGAAAATCAAGGAAACCGGCGTCATCACCATTGGTTTCCGCGACAAGTCGATTCCCTTTTCCTTCCTCGACAAACAGCAGCGGCCGATCGGCTATTCCATCGAACTGTGCGAGCGCGTGGCCGCCGCCGTGAAAAACCGGCTGAAATTGCCTGTGCTGGAAATCATGTACCGTCCCGTGACGGCGGCCAACCGCATGGCCTTCGTGGCCAACGATATCGTCGACATCGAGTGCGGCTCCACGTCCAATACGCTGGAGCGGCAAAAGGAAGTCGCGTTTTCCGTGACGACGTTTGTGTCGGCCAGCAGCCTGCTGTCCCGCAAGGCCAACAATTACCAGAGCCTGGCGGAACTGCGGGGACGCACCGTGGTTTCCACTGCCGGCACCACGACAGTGAGGACGCTGCAGGAATCAAGCCGCGCGCAAGAGCTGGATTTGCGCATCATTGCCGCAAAAGACCATGCCGACGCGTTCGGCATGGTGGAGTCGGACCGTGCCGCCGCGTTTGCCATGGATGAAGTGCTGCTGCTGGGGCTGGTGGCCACGGCTGCGCGTCCTGGTGATTTCGTCGTGCACAAGTCGGATTTGCCGCAAGAACCGTATGGCATGGTGCTGCGCAAGCGCGACCCGGAATTCAAGCGCGTGGTCGATGAAGCGCTGGTGGAATTGTTCCGCTCCGGCGAGATTTACCAGATTTACCGTAAATGGTTCCAGACCCCGCTGCCGAACCGCACGGATTTGCAAATGCCGATGAGCGCTGCGCTGCGGCGCGTGATCAATGCGCCGACGGATTCCGGCGATCCGGCGGATTACCGCTGATCGTCACTGAGGGGCGGCGCGGCGCCCCGTGGCGTCAACGGAAATCGTCAATCACGATGCCGTGCCGGTGCAGCTTGTCGTACAGGGTTTTCTTCGCGATCCCCAGCGTATCGCACACCATCAGCGGGCGCCCGTGGTGCAGTTTCAGCGCCTGTTCGATCAGGGTTTTTTCCACCATATCCATTTGCTGGGCCAGGGTCAGCGTCGGCCCGGTTGTCCCCAACCCTTCGCCATCCGGCAAGCCCAGCACGAAGCGGTCGGCCGCGTTGCGCAATTCGCGCACGTTGCCTGGCCAGTCATGCGCCATCAGTTTGCGGATATAGTCGCCGGGCAGCGCCGGCGTGTCGCGGCCATAGCGCCGCGCCGCCTGCTGCAGGAAGTGTTCAAACAACAGGGGGATGTCTTCACGCCGCTCGCGCAGCGGCGGCAATTTCAGCACGGCCACGTTCAGCCGGTAATACAAGTCGGCACGGAATTTTTGCTGGTCGCTTAATTCCTTCAAATCATATTTGGTGGCCGCCACAATGCGGAAGTCGATCGGCACCAGCTCATTGGAGCCGAGCCGCTCAATCTTGCGTTCCTGTAGCGCCCGCAGCAGCTTGACCTGGAAATTCATCGGCATGCTTTCGATTTCATCCAGCAGCAAGGTGCCGCCGTGCGCATGCTCGATCTTGCCCACGCGGCGCTTGCTGGCATTGGTGAATGCCCCCGCTTCATGGCCGAAGATTTCACTCTCGAACAGGGTTTCCGGCATGCCGCCGCAATTGATGGCGACGAAATTCGCACGGCGCCGGTTGCTGTGCTCATGCAGGCAGCGCGCCACCACTTCCTTGCCGGTGCCGGTTTCACCAAACACCAGCACGTCGGCCGGCGTATCGGCCAGGCTCAGGATTTGCTGGCGCAACAGGCGGATGGCGGCCGATTCACCGACCAGCATGGCATCGATGCCGCAGGTTTCCGTAAGCTTGCGGCGCAACGTATCGACTTCGATGCGCAGCGCGCGCTTTTCCACGGCGCGCGTGGCCACTTCCACCAGCCGCTCCATGGCAAATGGTTTTTCAATGAAGTCGTAAGCGCCATGGCGCATGGCTTCCACCGCCATGGAAATGTCACCATGGCCGGTGACGAGGATCACGGGGATGGTGGCGTCGGTGGCGCACACATGCTGCAGCAGGCCGAAACCATCAATGCCGGGCAGCCGTACGTCCGTGATAACGATGCCGGGCAAGCCCGCCTCGATGGCAGGCATGGCGCGTTCGGCCGATTCGTAGGGCTCGACGGCAAAGCCTGCCAGGTCGAGGGTTTCCGCCACACTGCTGCGTACGGCCGGATCGTCTTCGACAAAGATGATTTTGTAACCTTCAAACATGGCTGTATTCCTCGGCAATCTGGAGATCAAGTTCAAACGCGGCGCCGCCCGGGATATTCGTGGCCCGCAGCGTGCCGCCGAAGTCGCGCACGATATCGGCTGAAATGGCCAGTCCCAAACCCAGGCCCTGGCCCGGCAGCTTGGTGCTGAAGAAGGGTTCGAACAGGCGCGCCAGCGCTTCTTCCGGAATGCCGGTGCCGCTGTCGGCCACGCGCACATGGGCGCGGCCATCGGCGCGCCAGACGCGGATCGCCAGCGTTTTGGCCGGTGCGTCGCGCATGGCGTCCAGCGCATTGGCGCACAGGTTGATCAAGACTTGCTCCAGCCGGTTGGCGTCGCACAGCGCCCGCAGGCTGGCGTCAACGTCGCTGTCCACGGTGATGTGTTCCGTGCGGATGCGGTTTTCCAGCAATAGCAGGGTGGCCGACACGGCGTCGGCCAGCAGCATGGGGCGCAACGTCAGCGGGGTTTTACGCGAGAACGATTTAAGCTGGTCGGTCAGGTGGCCCAGGCGCTCGGTCAGGCCGCTGATCGATTGCAGGTTTTTTTCAATGCGGGCCATTTCGCCCCGCTTCAGCAATAGCTGGGAATTGTAGGACAGGGATCGCAGCGCCGTCAGTGGCTGGCTGATTTCATGCGTGATCCCGGCCGACATCTGGCCCAGCAAGGCCAGCCGGCTGGCATGGATCAGGCTGTCCTGCGATGCGCGCAGCACTTGTTCGGCATGTTTGCGTTCGCTGATTTCCCGCAGCAGTTCCTGGTTCATGTCATGCAGTTCCGCCGTACGCGCCGCGATGCGCACTTCCAGCTCATCGTGCGCCCGCTGCAATGCGGCGCGGGCTTTCAACTGGCTGGCGATGGCGCGCCGGCGCTGCGCCAGGAACAATCCCAGCAAGCCGACAAACGCCAGCAATATCGCGGTGCCGACCGCGTTGCGCAGCGCATTGACCGTGACGTTACCGGCATTGGCCAGGATGGCGATACGCCAGCCCTGGTGCGGCATTTGCCGCACCTGCGTGCCATACTGGATCATTGGCGCATTGGGCGCCTGGCTGCGCAGGCTGATGATGCCGCCGCCTTCCACGCTCATGGCGCGCACCATCGCGGCGGCGCTCAGGTTGCGCCATGCCGGCTGGGTGCCAATCAGGATCACGTCGTTTTCATCCATCACCAGCAGGATTTCACTGTTCGTCTGCGAGACGGACGCGGTCCACGTGGACTCGATCGGATCCAGGCTGATTTTCACGACCGCCACGCCGGTCACCACGCCGTCGCGCAGCACTGGCTGGGCAAAATAGTATTCCGGCGCATTGCGGCCGGCGCTGCGGGAAAAATGGCGTGCCGGCTGCCCTTGCAGCGCCTCGTTCACATAGGCTTGCCCGGAGACGTCGTGGCCAATCGCGCTGTCCGGCTGGTACCAGTCGCTGGACGCGGCAATCCTGCCGTCGCGGCCCACGACAAAGATCACCATGGCGCCGGCCCGCACATTGAGACTGGCCAGGTGCTTGCTGGTGCGTTCGCGCTGGCGCGCATCGCCCGGATCGGCCAGCAGCGCCTGGACGTCGCGGTCCATCGCCACGATGCCGGGAAAATATTCATGCCGGCCCAATTCGCTCTCCAGCGCGCCCGCATATAAGTCCAGCTGGTGTCCCAGCACGTCATTGAGCTGTTCATAGCCCTGCCGGGCGCTCCACGAATACACGAGGACCGCCAGCACGGCGCCCAGCACCAGCACCAGGCTGCGGGTCGCATAACGGAATACCGGGCGGGAAAGAATCTCGTGTTGGAAAGCCTGGATCGCTTGCATTGGAGTGACGGGATTGATCAGTGCTGGATCCATATTACATTAGAAAATAATCCCTAATCATCATATTTCTCGCTCTCTGGAAAATGGCGCGGGAAACAGTATGGAAATCGATACTCCAGTCACGGGCTATGTGTGGATTGCCACACGCCTTATCTTTATCCCACAGCCGTAATGCCAGGAAAATCAGTCACCTATCGGACATCTGCCGTTTATTTAAATGCTGGCATGCAACCTGCTAGACATCAGGCACAGCAGGCAGCGCCGGAACAGGTGCTTATCCGCTGCAATAAGGGAGAGAAAAATAATGGATACGAAATGGGCGGAGGATTTTCTCAGTCTGGCGGAAACACGCAGCTTTACGCGTGCGGCCAGTGCGCGGCATTCCAGCCAGGCGGCGTTCAGCCGCCGCATCCAGTCCCTGGAATCCTGGGTCGGCGCCGAACTGGTCGACCGAAGTTCGAGCCCATTGTCCTTGACGCCTGCCGGGCAGTCATTCCGTGGCGTTGCCGTCAATATTATCCGCCAGGTCGATATGGCCAGGAATATTGTCCGGCGGCGCAATGAATATCCGGCGCACGCAGCCTAGCATACCCGAAACCGAATTAATAAAAATAGCTGGTTCCAGGCCCATATCGGCGCCTGTGGATTATTACGCCCTGCGAATTTGCGTTATCCCGTTTTTCGCTGGTTTAAACAGGGCAAGCGTAATGCCGGTCAAATAAACCATTTGATTCGTTTTAAAAATCGCCGTCGTTTTTATAAAACTATATAACCAGATAACGAAAAGAGGGAAGTCAAAATGAATCGAATTACGCGAGGTTCCGTTGCTGTGGGGATGGCCGCCGCCATGGGCGCTTCCGGCGCCGCCTGGGCCCAGTCCAGCGTCACCGTGTATGGCGTGGCCGATGCCGGCCTGGTACGCGAATCGGGCGGCGCGGCAGGCAGCGTCACCAATGTCAGCAGCGGCGTCGCTTCCGGTTCACGCCTGGGTTTCAAGGGCAAGGAAGATTTGGGCGGCGGCCTGGCCGCGTTTTTCCAGCTTGAAAATGGCATGAACCTCGACAACGGCTCGGCCGCGCAAGGCGGCCTGCTGTTTGGCCGCCAAGCCTACGTGGGCCTGTCCAGCGCGGCAGGCTCCGTCACCTTGGGCCGCCAGTATTCACCGTATTACAAAGTGCTGCGCGACGTGGCGGACCCGTTTTGCATCGGCCTGGCCGGCAATGCGGGCAACATCATGGTGACCAATACCCGTGTCGACAACATGGTGCAGTACGCGCTGCCGCAGTGGCATGGCTTGACGGCGGAAGTTGCCGTGGGCATGGGCGAAGTGGCCGGCAGTTTCGAGCGCAACCGGGCTTATAGCGCGGCCGCGTATTACACGCAGGGCAAGCTGGTGGTGGCGGGGGCCTGGTTCCAGCGCCAGAATGCGCTGGCCACCGACCAGACGCGCAACGCGCTGCTGACCGCGCGCTATCACTTCGGCGTGCTGGAAGCCACGGTGGGCTACGCGCATAACCATGGCCTGGCCGGCGCCCACAGCGATGACGTGGTGGTGGGCGCCATCGTGCCGCTGGGCGCGCACCGCTTCCTGGTGTCGTATGTGCGCCATGACGACAAGACCCGCGCCGCCCGCGACGCCAGCCAGTGGGCGCTGGGCTACACGTACACGCTGTCCAAGCGCACTGACCTGTACGCAGCCTATGGCCACATCAACAACAGCAATGGCGCCACGTTCAAGGTCGGCAATGCGACCGAGAGCGGCAGCGGCAACCGCGCCACCAACCTCGGCATCCGCCACGTGTTCTGAACCTGTCCTTCCCACTACCACCCCGGCTCGCCGGGGATTTCAAGGAGTCTTTGATGAAAAAGTCGCACCATGTTGCCGCACTGTTCAGCCTGTGCATGCTGTCCGCCGCCACCCTGGTCCATGCGCAGGACGATGGCGGCACGCTGGCCAAGATTAAAAAAAGCGGCGCCATCACGCTGGGAGTACGCGATGGGTCCGTGCCGTTTTCCTATCTGGACGACAAGCAGCAATACCAGGGCTATTCGATCGACCTGTGCATGAAGGTGGTGACGGCGCTGCAAAAGCAGCTGGGCATGACGGAGCTGAAAGTCACCATGAACCCGGTCACGTCGGCCAACCGTATTCCACTGATGGCCAACGGCACCATCGACCTGGAATGCGGTTCCACCACCAACAACCTGGAGCGCCAGCAGCAAGTGGCGTTCGCTCCCACCATGTTCGTCGTGGCCAACCGCCTGCTGGCCAAGAAGTCGTCCAATATCCACACGCTGGCCGACATGAAAGGTAAAACGCTGGTGGCCACGGCCGGCACGTCCACCTTGAAGCAGATGACGATCCTGAACAAGGAACAAAACCTGGGCATGAACATCATCGTCGGCAAAGACCATCCGGAATCGTTCCTGATGGTGGAGACGGGCCGCGCGGCGGCGGAAGCCAATGACGACATCTTGCTGGCGGCGCAGCGCGCCAATTCGAAAACGCCGGGCGACTATGAAATCACGTCCGAAGCGCTGTCCGTCGAACCCTACGGCATCATGATGCGCAAAGGCGACCCGGCCTTCAAGAAGGCCGTGGATGACGCGCTGGTGCGCGTTTATAAATCCGGCGAAGACATGCAGCGCCTGTACCACAAGTGGTTCATGTCGCCGATCCCGCCCAAGGGCATCAACCTGCGCTTCCCGATGCCGCCGCAGCTGGAAGCCGTGCTGGCCAAGCCGACTGATTCGGGCGACCCGGCCGCGTACGCGGAAGTGCCGCAAGCGCAAAAGGCTGCGGCCAAGAAGAAATAACGCGCCGGCTGGTTCAATCAATCGATCACTAGGATAACCATGAATTACCACTGGAATTGGCGCATCTTCTGGGAAGCGGCGCCTGACGGGACTGGAACTTACCTCGACACGCTTTGGTCCGGCCTGCTGTGGACCCTGGCCACGGCATTGACGGCCTGGGTCATGGCGCTGGCGCTGGGCGTCATGGTCGGCACGGTGCGTACGTTGCCGAACAAATGGCTGGCGGGGCTGGCCAACGCGTACGTGGAATTGTTCCGCAACGTGCCGCTGCTGGTGCAAATGTTCCTGTGGTTCTTCGTGGCGCCCGAAGTATTGCCGCAGGCGGCCGGCGACTGGATCAAGGCGCTGCCCAACGCGCCGTTCGTCACGGCCGTGCTGTGCCTGGGCTTTTTCACGTCGTCACGGGTTGCAGTGCAGGTGGCGACCGGCATTGCCGCCTTGCCGCGCGGGCAAAAGATGGCCGGCACCGCGCTGGGGCTGACGCTGGCGCAAACGTACCGCTACGTGCTGCTGCCGATGGCGGCGCGCGTGATCTTGCCGCCGCTGACCAGTGAATTCCTCAACATCATCAAGAACAGTTCCGTGGCGCTGACCATCGGCGTGGTGGAGTTGACAGCCAGTGCGCGCGCCATCCAGGAATTTTCATTCCAGGTGTTTGAAGCCTTTACCGCCGCCACCGTGATTTATGTGGTGGTCAATATCGGCGTCGTGTACCTGATGCACCGGCTGGAAAAGAAAGTCGCCATTCCAGGCTTTATCGTTGCGGGCGCCGCCTCGGGAGGGCACTGACATGCTGGGCAATTTCGATTTCGACGTCATCGTCCGCTCGTGGGGCTACCTGTTCCAGACTGGCATGCTGTTCACGCTGAAGCTGACGGTGCTGGCCATGGCGGGCGGCATCGTGATGGGAACCTTGCTGGCGCTGATGCGGCTGTCCGGCAACCGGGCGGTGTCGCTGTTCGCCACCGGCTACGTCAACCTGGTGCGCGCGGTGCCGCTGGTGCTGGTGATTTTCTGGTTTTATTTCCTGGTGCCGTACATCGCGGCCTGGATCATCGGCTCGCCGGCACCGGTGCAGGTGGGCGCTTTTCCATCCGCGCTGATCACGTTCATCCTGTTTGAAGCGGCGTATTACTGCGAAATCATGCGCAGCGGCATACAGTCGATTCCCCGCGGCCAGGTCTGGGCCGGCCGCGCGCTGGGCATGAATTACTGGCAAACCATGGCCAACGTGGTGCTGCCGCAAGCATTCCGCAACATGATCCCCGTGCTGCTGACGCAAACCATCGTACTGTTCCAGGATGTATCGCTGGTGTACGTGCTGTCGATTCCGGATTTTGTCGGCGCCGCCGGCAAGGTGGCCCAGCGTGACGGCCGCCTGGTGGAAATGTATACGTTTGTCGCCGTCGTGTACTTCGCCCTGTGCTACGGCTTGTCGTTCCTGGTGCGCCGCCTGCAGCAGCGCGTCGCCATCATCCGTTAAATGTTCATGTGGAGAGAGCAATGATCAAAATTGAAAACATCAACAAATGGTATGGCCACTTCCAGGTGCTGACCGATTGCAGTACGCACGTGCACAAGGGCGACGTGATGGTCATTTGCGGCCCGTCCGGGTCGGGCAAGTCGACCTTGATCAAGACCGTCAACGGGCTGGAACCGGTGCAGGATGGCAGCATCCTGGTCGATAACGTGGCGGTGACCGATCCGAAAACCGACTTGTCGTGGCTACGCGCCCGCATCGGCATGGTGTTCCAGAACTTTGAACTGTTCCCGCACCTGACCATCCGGGAAAACCTCACCATTGCACAGGTCAAGGTGTTGAAGCGGGGGCTGGATGAAGCGAATGCGAAAGGCTTGAAGTACCTGGAGCGCGTGGGCCTGCTGGCGCACCAGGACAAGTTTCCCGGCCAATTGTCAGGCGGCCAGCAGCAGCGCGTGGCGATTGCCCGCGCATTGTCGATGGATCCGATCGCCATGCTGTTCGATGAACCGACGTCCGCGCTGGACCCGGAAATGATCAATGAAGTGCTGGACGTGATGGTGGGGCTGGCGCAGGAAGGCATGACGATGATGGTGGTCACGCATGAAATGGGCTTTGCCCGGCGCGTGGCCAACCGCATCGTGTTCATGGATAAAGGGATGGTGATCGAGGATTGCAGCAAGGATGACTTCTTCGGCGCTCCCCGCTCGCCGCGTGCGGCGGATTTCCTGTCGAAGATCATCCATTGACCGCAGCGCTTAGCGCTCGGGGCAATTGCCGCTGTTGTCGCGTTCTTCCACATCGGTGACGATGCCCCGGTCCACGGTGAAGGTCACCATCGTGTCGGAGACAGCGCCTTTTTCCACCGTAAAACAAATCACGGCGCCGCGGCCTGTCTGCAATTCGCCGCTGATCCACGTGGCCACCAGCGGCGCCGTTACGCCTTCATACACGGCGCCCAGCGGCACGGTGCTGCCGCAATCCGTGAAGTGGGTCAGGTACAGTGTGCTGTCGATGATGGCCCAGTGGGCGGCCGGGCCGCCCGCCGAACACTGCCGCCGCTGCCGCAGCGCCGTTAATTGTTCCGAGGGTGGAACCGGCAGCGTCGGCTTGCCTGCCATCACAACCGAGTTTTGCGCCCCTTCGTAGGCCAGCCGGTCCGTCAGCGGCGTGGCGGCAGAGGCGGCAGAGGCCCAAAGCAAGGCGAGGAGGGCGGCAAGCTGTTTCATGCCAGTTGCTGTTCCAGTGTCTTCGTATAAGGCGTATCGACGTCGCCCGTATGCTTGGTGGTGACGGTTTCAATCAGCATGATCCAGCACTCCTGTTCCGCCACCGGCTTGTGCTGCGTGGCGCGCGGCACCACGTGCAGCGAACCTTGATTCAACTGCACCACCTTGTTCCCCTCGTAGTGCATGGCCAGGCTGCCGCGCACGATGAAAAACAGTTCGTCTTCATGTTCATGGCTGTGCCACGTGAATTCGCCTTGGATCTTGGCCAGTTTGACGTACTGATCATTGACTTGCGCCACGACCTTGGGCGACCAGTGTTCAGTGATGGTGGCGAAGGCGGCTTCAAGGTTGACGGACTCGGCGAAGGGATTCATTGGGGCTCCTTGAACATTAACAATTGGTGAAGCATGCATGCTACGCTTTTTTTCCACAGCAAATTGTCTTCACTTGCTGTGTTTGGTTAGAGCTTGGGGACTATTCGCCTCCAAACAGAGTTTCAATAACGACTACTACGGTCCTTACCGCTTTTTTAAATCGGCCTCAATCTCCTGCACCAGATTCTGCGTACTCCACTCCAGTGCACTGACGGTGATGGCCGGTTGATAGAATTCGCCATTGCCCCGCGGCCGGTTGACGTACACCTTGGTTGGCACGATGACGGTGGCGCGCCCTGAGTCCAGTTGCTGACGCCGCACTTCCATGTAAGTCGAATCAGCAGAGCTTGGGGCGCCGATCAGCTTGGTATTGGGGAAGCGTGTGAAGTAATCCAGTGCATCCAGGCAAGCGCTGGCACATTGACCGGGTACGATCACGTAAAGCGGACGAGTGAAGGGAGCGGGATCGCCTTCCACATCAGCCTCGGGATGCGCTGGCGCTTCGGCGTCTCCTTTGGAAACAGCCCAGATATCACCGCGCTGCAAGGCCGGCTGCAATTTTTCCACCAATTCGCGGGCCCATCGTTCAGGCTCAACCTGGCCTTCGCGGTGTAATTGGTCAGCCAGCGATGCAAAGAATTGGACGTTCTCCTTCGACGCGCGATACCAGGTTTCCGTCCGGGCGAAATAGGCGGCTACGCGGCGCTGCACGCGCGCCTCACCCCACAGGGCGCCGCTGAATGACAAACTCCACAGCGAAGATCCGCCCCCGTTATGGCGCAAGTCGGCCACTACGGCGCGGGCGGACAGCAGGCGTTGGCGGTTTGCTTTCATTTCATCGAACATGGCTTGATAAGCTGCCCTGCCTTGTTCATCCGGATGGAACGATGGCATGGCCGCCCAGATCAGGCCGGGTTGAGGCTCCGACAGGCCAATTGGCAATTGGTCGCCGTTTTGGCTGGCATCGAGCCATTCGTAGCCTTCTTTGGACCGTGGCGTCCAGTTCAGCGTCAGGTCGCTTTGCTTGCCGGAGTGTTCAAAACGGCAGCGCTTGGGCAGGTTGATGAAGGGATTGCCCCAGTCCAGGAACAATTTTCCGGCCTGCCCCCACCACATGCCGTCCTCTTCTTCGCGTCCCAGAAAGGCGAACACGTTCGACTTCACCAGTTCGCGGATGGGAACGCCATCGCAAGACACCACGCGGGATCCTTTGGCCGGCACGCTGCCGGTAGCTGCATAAACGTAGAGTCCATCGCCGCGCCAGGCTGCGACAAAACCGGGCCAGCGGGGCTGATAGCTTTCGCCGGCGGGCAAACTAGGGTACATGCCTGCGTGGCCATCCTTGACGCGCGCATGGAAAGCCAGGATGGCCGCTTCATAGCCGCGCGCATCGGTGACCTTGGCGGCATAGCGTAGCCCCAGCGTGCGCGCCGCGGCCAGATTGCCGGCAAAGCCAGGATTGGCCTGATCATAGGTGCCGGGGTGATTTTCCTGCGTGATGCGGTAACCTGCTTCAATGTCATCGATCGCGGCTTGGCGCCATTGTTCCGGGGCTTGCGGGAGTGTCGTTGCCGAAGCCAGGTAGGGGAAGGCGGCGAGCGCCGCCAGGGCGAAGTAATTTTTCATGGCCGGATTGTAAAGAAACAATCCGGCCGAAAATACGCAAATTGTCACGGTAGCGGCGTGAAGGAAGACACACTTGCCACCGTGAATACATCGCGAACTATGCCGAACGGCGCTGCAGCGCCATCATCGCGCTGCGTATCCAACCCAGCATGGCTTCATTGATCCACCCCGGATCCGTCAGCCCCGGTTCTTTGGTCAGCGCTTCACGGATCTTTGCCTGCGTTGCCGGATTATCCCCAGCCATCGAGCGGAACAAGTCAAACCATTGCCGCGCCAATTCCTGGCCCTGCGGCGAGTCGGGCGCCTGGCCTTCATCGACGGCCGCACGCACGCGGGCAATCAGCGGTGGCCACTCCTGTGCGCGCTTGCCGATGTTGGCGCGCACGAACGCGTATTCATCGTCATCGAGATAGCGGCGGTAAATCGCCAGCTTGCTTTCGTGCGAAGCATCGATGATGAATTGCATGATTTCCGGTGTCACGCCTGACTGTTCCCGTATCTGCGGGTTATGTTCGTGCAGTGTATTCAAGCGCGCAAACAGGATCGGGTTGCCGCCGGTATCGTGCACGCTTTTTGCCATCCATTGCCGCGCCAGCACTTGCGCTTCCGCATCTTGCGGCGTGGCGCCGCGGTCCATCAGCGCGCGCACCGAGGCCACCAGCGCTTTCCATTCCGGTACCGCAACGGCGGCATTCGTATACAGCGGCAGTTGCTGCAATTCTTCCGGGGTGAAGTATTTGTCGTACATGCTCATGCTCTCCAAAGTAGTCAGCCAGTCGGCCAGGTTCGGTTCCTGTCCCTGGGCCAGCACACTGTGCAGCCGCTGCAAGCGGTTGCGCAATGCGCCGGCCTGCTCGATTTCGCGCGTCAGCATGTCAATTTGCTGCGCGACCACCGATTGCAGGGACAAATCCGGCCTGGATAAATAAGTTCCGACATCGGCCAGCGGCAAGCCAAAGCTGCGCAGCGCCTGGATCTGGTGCAGCCGCGCGATATCCGCCTCGCTGTACAGCCGGTAACCGGCATCGGAACGCGCCGAAGGCGTCAGCAAACCAATCGCGTCATAGTGGTGCAGCGCGCGCACAGTCAATCCGGTACGGCGGGCCAGCTCGCCAATTTTCAGCGCCATCAGTTTTCCTTTGTCTTCGAACGTGTGACCATCGTGGAGCCTGACGTTGCGTCAGGGTCAAGCAATTTTAACCAGGACTGGACATCGGATTGTCTGTTGCCCGCCGCACCCAGCGCGCTACCGCACAATATCCCCGCAGCAAGCAAGCTGTTGGGGTTAGAATCGGCTGCATGAAGATCCGTGTCGCTACCTACAACATCCACAAGGGCATGTCGTACCGCAGCCATCCGCGGGTGCACGCGCTCAAGCAGGCGATCGGCCAATTTGAGGCCGATGTCGTGTTTTTGCAGGAAGTGCAGGGCAAGCATGACCGGATTGCTGAAAAATTCGGCAGTGAAGCCAATGGCCACCGCCACTGGCCCAATACCGCCCAGCATGAATTTTTTGCCGGGGAAGACCGCCACTCCGTCTATGGCATGAATGCCAAATATGACCACGGCCACCACGGCAATGCATTGCTCAGCAACTTCCCCATCGCACACTGGACCAATACCGATATTTCCGACCACAAGTACGAATCGCGCGGCATCTTGCATTGCATAGTTGAAACACCGGCATTGCCGATCCACTGCTATGTCGTGCACCTGGGCCTGTTTGAAGGCAGCCGCACGCGGCAGACGCAGTCCCTGATCGATGCAGTCAGGGAAACCGCGCCCGATGATGCGCCCGTCATCATCGCAGGCGACTTCAACGACTGGCGCAACACGCTGAGCGACACGTTGCGCAAAGCGCTGGGCGTGGTGGAAGTGTTCGATGAAATCGGTTCCCATCCTTCCCTGGGCGACCTGGTGCGCACCATGGCGCGCCGCCAGGCGTCCGTGCGTCCTGCCCGCACCTTCCCCGCCGCCTTGCCTTTCTTCCGTTTGGACCGCATCTATGTGCGGGGCTTCCATGTCGAGGCTGCGCAAGTCTTGCACGGCGCCGCATGGGCTAAACTGTCGGACCATTCGCCTATCGTGGCGACTCTCCAACTCACGAAGGACCATGCGGTCGGTTAACTTTATCGCTGATAACGAAGTCAGGCTTTTGCACTGTGGTACCGATTACTTCCCGGCATTGAAGGAAGCAATCGATGCGGCCCAGTACGAGGTGTATTTCGAAACCTATATTTTTGCAGGCGACGAAACCGGGCAATCAGTGCTGGCTGCTTTGAAGCATGCCGCTGCGCGCGGCGTGGCGGTGCGCGTCATTACAGACTGGTATGGCACGGGCCACGGCCAGGTCTCGCGCATGGATGCGCAATTGCGGGAAGCCGGAGTCGAACACCGCATTTTCAACCCGTGGTTCAAGCGGGGCTTTACGCGCACACACCGCAAGATTTGCGTGGTGGACCGTGAAATTGCGTTTGTCGGCGGCATCAATATCAACGATGACATGTTTGCCGACCATGACCACAGCATCAGCCTGGCCGCGCCAAGGTGGGACTTTGCCGTGGCGGTGCAGGGCCCGCTGGTGGCGTCCATCCACAAGGAAGCGCAAACGCAGTGGCGCCGCCTGGGCAGGATGAGCATCATCAAGCGCATCGGCCTGCTCAATGAAATGCGCAAGGTGAACAAGATTGCCCGCGAGAGTTCCGTGCAGGCGGGCTTTGTCGTGCGCGACAACTTCCGCAACCGTGCCACGATCCAGAAAGCCTATTTGCAGGCGCTGGGGCGTGCCCGTAAAAGCGTGCTGATCGCCAACCCTTACTTTGCGCCGGGCCGTAAATTCCGCCGCGCGCTGGCCAAGGCGGCGCAGCGGGGCGTGGAAGTCGTGCTGCTGATCGGCGTGGGCGAGATCTGGCTGCAAGATGCCGTGGCCCACTCGTTTTATCCGAAATTGCTGGCAGCGGGCGTCAAAGTGGTCGAGTACCACAAGACCCAGCTACACGCGAAAGTTGCCGTCATTGACGATGACTGGGCCACCGTCGGCTCCAGCAACGTCGATGGCTTGAGCCTGTTTTTGAACCAGGAAGCCAACGTCGTCATCAAGGATGCGGCGTTTTCGCAAAGCTTGCGCCGCCATATTGAAGCGGCGATTGCTGAAGGCGTCGTCATCCACGAGCATGAATATGCGCACGTGGGCCGCTTCCGCCGCATCGGCTATGAAGCCGCGTTTGTCGTGTATAAGTTGTTGATGCGAATATTTGCCGCAGAGAAATATGCTTAAAGAAAACGTCCGTATTGATAAATGGCTATGGGCTGCCCGCTTCTTTAAAACCCGTTCGCTGGCGCTGGATGCCATTGAATCCGGCCGCGTGAAGGTGGGCGGCGAGCGCGTGAAGCCGGCCCGCATTGTGCATTTGGGCGATAAGTTGTCGATCGACAACGGTTCCGACAAATGGGACGTGCTGGTGCTGGGCATTTCCGATGTACGCCAAGGGGCGCCGATTGCGCGCCTGCTGTACGAGGAAAGCGAAGAAAGCATCGCGCGCCGCGCCAGCGAGCACGAACGCCGCAAGCTGTTCCAGGATCCCGGCGCTGATTACAAAGGCCGTCCAACTAAACGCGACCGTCGTTTGCGGGGCGACATTTTCAACGAATGATGTGTCGCTTGCGCAACAATCGTTTCGCCCCGGTTTCACAGTGCTAGTATGGATTCAGCCGTCCCCACAAGAGGGCGGCATTCTGCAAACACTCCGGGAGATGACGATGAAGCAATGGCTGAAAGCGGTCTTAATGTGTTTTGTTGCGCTGGCAATGCAATTGCCAGTACAGGCCCAGGAAAAGCGCACGCCGGAAGAAGCGGTGGCCATGGTGAAGAAAGCCGTCGCGTATTACAAGGAAGTGGGGCGGGAAAAAGCACTGGCTGAATTTAACAACCCGAAAGGCAAGTTTGTCGACGGCGAACTGTACATATTCTCCTATGACATGAAGGGTGTAAACCTCGCCAGCCCCAACCCGAAGATCGTCGGCCGCAACATGATTGACGTCAAAGACGTCAATGGCAAACCCACCGTGCGAAGCTACCTGGAAGTGGCCAATACCAAGGGCCAGGGCTGGGTGGATTTCGTCTGGCCGCACCCGATCACAGGCGCTTTGCAACAGAAAACCGCCTACATAGAAAAAGTCGACGACATCCTCGTTGCGTGCGGTATATACAAGTAGTCCCCCACCTCGATCTCCGGCGGCCCGCGCCGCCGGTGCCTCAAAAGCGCGCACTGCGTACTGCTGCGACGCACCAATAGAGCCCGATCTCTAACAATCCCCTTTGACTTTTATCACCCGGTGGATAATAGTACGAGCGTTCGCAATTCTTTTCACACGAAGGAAATCCAAGTGGTGGAAAATAAGATTTTCTGACTTGGATGAAAACTTTGAGTGGCAACTATTAATACTTCGATCAAATTTATGCGCAAGGGTGAATTAACTCGCGCAGCCATCCTGGACACGGCGCTGGAGTTGGCCAGCCGGGATGGTTTGGAGGGCCTCACGATTGGCTTGCTCGCGGACAAGATGAACATGAGCAAGTCAGGAGTGTTTGCGCACTTTGGTTCGCGTGAAGACTTGCAGCTGGAAGTCTTGAAACTGTATCACCACCGTTTCGAGCAGGAAGTGTTCTTCCCCAGCATCAAGGAAGCACGTGGTTTGCCCCGCTTGCGTGCGATGTTTGCACGCTGGATCTCCCGCGTCAGCGAAGAGATTGCATCGGGCTGCATCTATATCAGCGGCGCCGTCGAATATGACGACCGCCCCGGACCGATCCGGGAAGAGCTGGTGGCGATGATTTCAGCCTGGCAGAGCGCGCTGCTGCGTTGCGTGAAGCAGGCAGTGGAGACCGGTGACCTGAAACAGGACTCGGATCCGCATCAGCTGGTGTACGAGATGTACGGCCTGATTCTGGCAGTGCATCACGATGCGCGGTTGCTGCGTACTCCCGGCGCCGTGGAGCGGGCAAAAGTGGGCTTTGAGCGTTTGATCGAGAATTACCGGAATCCGTAGTCGTCTGGCAGGAAGCAGTACAGGCGGCTGCATGGCGGCTGTGGGCGATCCGCAGTCAGCTTTCACTTACATTGTTATTTAGCCGTCAGGAGAAAATCATGGGTCAATACGTCGCACCAATCCGGGATATGCAGTTCGTGCTGCACGAGTTCTTGAAGGTTGAAGAGCAACTGAAAGAATTGCCAGCCCACGCAGAAACCGATGCCGACATCATCAACCAGGTGCTGGAAGAGGGCGCAAAGTTCACGTCTGAAGTGCTGTTCCCGCTGAACCACTCGGGCGACCGTGAAGGCTGCACGCACAACGCCGAAACCAAGACCGTGACGACTCCGAAAGGCTTCAAGGAAGCATACAAGCAGTACGTGGAAGGCGGCTGGGCTGCGCTGGCTTGCGATCCGGAATACGGCGGCCAGGGCTTGCCGCTGGTGCTGAATAACTCGTTCTACGAAATGCTGAACTCGTCGAATCAGGCATGGACCATGTACCCTGGCCTGTCGCACGGCGCGTACGAGTGCCTGAAAGAACACGGCACCGACGAACAAAAACGCCTGTACCTGCCGAAACTGGTTTCCGGCGAGTGGACCGGCACCATGTGCCTGACCGAGCCACACTGCGGCACCGACCTGGGCATGCTGCGCACGAAAGCCATCCCGAACGCGGACGGTTCGTGGAACATCACCGGCGCCAAGATCTTCATCTCGGCCGGCGAACACGACATGTCGGAAAACATCCTGCACCTGGTGCTGGCCCGCGTGCCGGACGCACCGGAAGGCTCGAAAGGCATTTCGCTGTTCCTGGTGCCGAAATACCTGCCAACAGCGGACGGCAAAATCGGTGAACGCAACCCGATCTTCTGCGGCGCCATCGAAGAAAAAATGGGCATCCACGGCAACTCGACTTGCCAAATGAACCTGGACGGCGCCAAGGGCTGGATCATTGGCCAGCCAAACAAAGGTCTGAACGCGATGTTCGTGTTCATGAACGCTGCCCGCCTGGGCGTAGGCATGCAGTCGCTGGGCCTGACCGAAGTGGCATACCAGAATGCGCTGGTGTACGCGAAAGACCGCCTGCAAATGCGTAGCCTGTCCGGCGTGAAAAACCCGGATGGTCCTGCCGACCCGATCATCGTGCACCCTGACGTGCGCCGCATGCTGCTGACCGCCAAAGCTTACGCGGAAGGCGCCCGCGCCTTCACGTCGTACGTGGCGCTGCAGATCGACCGCGAACTGCACCACCCTGACGAAGACGTGCGCAAAGAGTGCGCCGACGAAGTGGCGCTGCTGACCCCGATCATCAAGGCGTTCATCACCGACAACGGCTGGATCGCCACGTCGGAAGCCATGCAAGTGTACGGCGGCCACGGCTACATTTCCGAGTGGGGCATGGAACAGTATGTGCGCGATGCACGTATCAACCTGATCTACGAAGGCACCAACACCGTGCAAGCGCTGGATCTGCTGGGCCGTAAGATCTTGATGGACAACGGCGCCAAGCTGCGCAAGTTCGGCGAGAAAGTGCGCGCCTTCGTGGAAGAAAACGGCACCGATGAAGCCATGTCCGAATTCGTGACCCCGCTGGGCGAACTGGGCGAAAAAGTCGGCAAGCTGACCATGGAAATCGGCATGAAAGCCTTCCAGAACCAGGACGAAGTGGGCGCGGCCGCCGTGCCATACCTGCGCGTCGTGGGCCACTTGGTGTACTCGTACTTCTTCGCACAAATGGCGAAAATCGCACTGGAAAAACAAGATTCCGGCGACAACTTCTACAAGTCCAAACTGGCAACGGCGCGCTTCTACTTCGCCCGCCTGTATCCGGAAACCGCAACCCAGATCCGCCTGGCGCGTTCCGGCGCCGCCAGCCTGATGGCCCTGGAAGCCGACCTGTTCTAATGACTGACCGGCGCCGCGAGCCGTGAGGCTCCGGCGCCCCCACCAAGGAAAAACATGAGCAACTTCAACGTGAAAAAAGTAGCCGTGCTGGGCGCCGGCGTGATGGGTGCGCAAATTGCCGCCCACTGCGTCAATGCCAAAGTGCCGGTGGTTCTGTTCGACTTGCCGGGCAAGGAAGGCACGCCGAAAAATGGCATCGTGCTGCGCGCCATTGAAAACCTGAAAAAACTGTCGCCAGCACCGTTCGGCGACAAGGCCGACGCGGAACTGATCCAGGTCGCCAACTACGAAGACAACCTGGACTTGCTGGCCGGTTGCGACATCATCATTGAAGCCATCGCCGAACGCATGGACTGGAAGCATGACCTGTACAAGAAGGTCGCTCCGCACATTGCCCCGAACGCGATCTTCGCGTCGAACACATCGGGCCTGTCGATCAACAAGCTGGCTGAAGGCTTTTCCGACGAACTGAAAGCACGCTTCTGCGGCGTTCACTTCTTCAACCCACCGCGCTACATGCACTTGGTGGAACTGATCCCGACCACGTCCACCAAGCCTGAAATCCTGGACCAGCTGGAAACGTTCATGACGTCGACCCTGGGCAAGGGCGTGGTGCGTGCAAAAGATACGCCAAACTTCATCGCCAACCGCGTGGGCGTGTTCGGCATCCTGGCGATCATCCATGAAGCTGAAAAATTCGGCCTGTCCGTGGACGTGGTTGACGACCTGACCGGCGCCAAACTGGGCCGCGCCAAGTCCGGCACCTTCCGTACCGCCGACGTCGTCGGTCTGGACACCATGGGTCACGTGATCAAGACCATGGAAGACAACCTGCCGAACGATCCATTCTTCCCGATCTACAAGACGCCAGCCGTGCTGTCCGGCCTGGTGGCCAAGGGCGCGCTGGGCCAGAAATCCGGCGCCGGCTTCTACAAGAAAGTTGGCAAGGACATCCTGCGCCTGGATCCGGCCACCGGTGAATATGTCGCCGGCGGCAAAAAAGCCGACGACATCATTGCCCGCATCTTGAAAGAAAAAGATCCGGTCAAGAAGATGAAAGCGCTGCGCGAATCGACCAACCCGCAAGGCCAGTTCCTGTGGGCGATCTTCCGCGACGCGTTCCACTACATCGCGATCCATCTGGAATCGATCGCCGACAATGCACGCGACATCGACTTCGCGATGCGCTGGGGCTTCGGCTGGAACGTCGGCCCATTCGAAACGTGGCAAGCGTCGGGCTGGAGCCAGGTGGCGCAGTGGGTCAAGGAAGATATCGAAGCCGGCAAGGCGCTGTGCAATGCACCGCTGCCAGCATGGGTGTTCGAAGGCCAGGTGGGCGAGAAGGGCGTGCATACCCCAGAGGGTTCGTACTCCCCAGCGACCAAGTCGTTCGCACCACGCTCGTCGCTGTCCGTGTACGACCGCCAGCAATTCCGCGCACCGGTATTCGGCTCCACCACCGCTGACGCGAAGACCTTTGGCACCACCGTGTTCGAAGATGACTCGGTCCGCCTGTGGCACTCCGGCGACGACATCCTGGTCGTGTCGCTGAAGACCAAGATGCACGTGATTGGCCCAGGCGTTGTCGCCGGCCTGAAGATGGCCTTGGCCGAAGCCGAGAAGAACTTCAAAGGCGTGGTGATCTGGAATACCGATGCAGCCGAAGGCGGCGCCTTCTCGGCCGGCGCGGACTTGCAATCGGCACTGCCAGCCTTTATGCAAGGCGGCGCGAAAGCAGTCGATCCAATCATCCGCGAACTGCAAGACACGTTCCAGGCCATGAAGTACTCCAACGTGCCGGTGGTTGCGGCGGTTGCCGGCCTGGCGCTGGGCGGCGGCTGCGAAATGATGCTGCACGCTTCCAAGCGCGTGGCGTCGATCGAGTCGTACATCGGCCTGGTGGAAGTGGGCGTGGGCCTGATCCCTGCCGGCGGCGGCCTGAAAGAGGCAGCGGTTCGTGCAGCCAAAGAAGCAAAGGGTAACGACATCCTGCAATTCCTGAAAACCGGCTTCACCAACGCGGCTACCGCGAACGTGTCGAAATCGGCCCTGGAAGCGAAGGCCATGGGTTACCTGAAAGAAGATGATGTGATCGTGTTCAACCCATACGAACTGCTGCACGTGGCGAAAGTCACCGCGCGTTCGATGTTCGACGCCGGCTACCGCGCGCCGATCCAGCGTCCTGTGACCGTGACCGGCCGTTATGGCTGGGGCACCATCAAGGGCCAGCTGGTCAACATGCGCGATGGCGGCTTCATTTCCGCCCACGACTTCAAACTGGGCGACATGATCGCCGAGATCGTGTCGGGCGGCGACATCGACCAGGGCAGTGTGGTGAGCGAACAGTGGCTGCTGGATATGGAACGCAAAGCCTTCCTGGAATTGCTGAACCATCCAAAGACCCAGGAACGCATCATGGGCATGCTGCAAACCGGCAAGCCAGTGCGCAACTGATCGCAAGCCGATAGATAGTAATGTCGTTCCTTAAACTGGCTTTTAAAGTCCTCTTGAAAGTGAAACCGAGCATGGTGTACGAACGTATCAAGCAGCACATGATGGAAACCCTGCCGCTGGTGCGCACGCTCGGCATTCACATCGACAGCATCGGTCCCGGCACCGCCGAAGTATCGATGCCGGACGACAGCAAGCTGCACAACCACCTGGGCACGCCGCACGCCGGCGCCCTGTTCACCCTGGCGGAAACCGCGTCGGGGGCCGCGATGGCTGGTGGTTTTGCAGAGCTGATCATGGGACTGCGGCCAGTGGCCAAGGAATCACGCATCCAGTACCAGAAAGTGGCCAAGGGCGCGACGCGCGCCTCGGGCCGCGTGCCGGGCGACCTGGCCGCATTGAAGGCGCAACTGGCTGCCGACGGCAAGATTGCCTTCCCGGTCAACGTCGATATTTTCGACCAGGAAGGCACGCTGGCGGCGCAAGTGACCGTGGACTGGTATCTGTCGGCTAAAAGGTAAGTACGCGATAAGCCGCTAATCGAACACAAAATTCTCGAAAGCACAAAATGAGCAAACAACTCCAAGACGCATACATCGTCGCAGCGACCCGCACCCCGATCGGCAAGGCGCCACGCGGCATGTTCAGCAAGACCCGCCCGGACGACCTGCTGGTCGCCGCCATCAAGGGCGCGATGGCCGCCGTGCCTAACCTGGATCCAGCGCTGATCGTTGACGCGATCGTCGGCTGCTCGTTCCCTGAAGCGGAACAGGGCTTCAACATTGCCCGTAACTCCGTGGTGCTGGCAGGCTTGCCAAACACCGTGGGCGGCGTGACCGTCAACCGCTACTGCGCTTCGGGCATCACGGCCCTGGCCATGGCAGCGGACCGCATCCGCGTTGGCGAAGCCGACGTGATGATTGCCGGCGGCGTGGAATCGATGTCGATGGTGCCGATGATGGGCCACCACCCATCGATCAACATGGACACGTTCAAGGATGAAAACGTGGGCCTGGCGTACGGCATGGGCTTGACCGCTGAAAAAGTTGCACAGCAGTGGAAAGTCACCCGCGAAGACCAGGACGCGTTCGGCCTGGAATCGCACCGCAAAGCCATCGCTGCACAGCAAGCCGGCTTGTTCAAGGATGAAATCACGCCGGTGGAAATCATCACCCGCACGCCAGACTTGCGCACCGGCGAAATCAAGGTCGGCAAGCGCACCGTGGACCTGGATGAAGGCGCCCGCGCTGATGCGTCGATGGAAGGCATGGCCAAGCTGAAGCCAGTGTTTGCCGCCAAAGGCACCGTGACGGCGGCGACGTCGTCGCAGATGTCGGACGGCGCCGGCGCGCTGATCGTGGTATCGGAAAAGATCCTGAAAGAACACAACCTGACCCCGCTGGCCAAGTTCTCGTCGTTCGCGGTACGCGGCGTGCCACCGGAAATCATGGGTATCGGTCCTAAGGTTGCGATTCCTGCTGCCTGTGCGGCAGCGGGCATCACGCAGGATCAGCTGGACTGGATCGAACTGAACGAAGCATTTGCTGCCCAGGCATTGGCCGTGATCCGCGACCTGAACCTGGACACCAGCAAAGTCAACCCAATGGGCGGCGCGATTGCGCTGGGCCACCCGCTGGGCGCAACCGGTGCGATCCGTGCCGCCACCGTGGTGCACGCACTGCGCCGCAACAGCCTGAAATACGGCATGGTCACCATGTGCGTTGGCGCAGGTATGGGCGCTGCTGGTATCATCGAGCGCGTTTAATTACCGCTTTAAACTGCTAAACAAGGCGCCGCGGCATAACCCCGGCGCCTTTTTCACATGTATACCCGGAGACGAAATGGATATTCTCACCAGCAAAGCCAACGGCATCCTCACCATTGAATTCAACCGCCCGGAACGCAAGAATGCGATCACGTCGGCCATGTACCAGGCCATGGCGGACGCCATCAACGACGGCGAACAAGATGCGGCCGTGCGCGCGATCTTGATCACGGGCAAGCCGGAAGTATTCACTGCTGGTAATGACCTGGACGACTTCCTGAAGTCCGCCCCGCGCCAGGCCGACGAATTCCTCAAGCTGCCCGTATTCCAGTTCATGCAGGCGCTGTCGGGCACGACGAAGCCGGTGGTGGCGGCCGTAACGGGCCTGGCCATCGGTATCGGCACCACGCTGCTGATGCACTGCGACCTGGTCTATGCCGCCGACAACGCGAAATTGTCCGTGCCATTCGCACCGTTGGGCTTGTGCCCTGAATTCGGTTCCAGCGTGCTGCTGGCGCAATTCGGCGGCCATGCGCGCGCGGCGGAAAAGCTGATGCTGGGCGAACCATTCCTGGCAAAAGAAGCGTACGACATGGGCTTGATTTCCAAACTGCTGCCCGCTGAAGAAGTGCTGGCTTACGCGCAGGCGCAAGCGGCCAAACTGGTAGCGCTGCCGGCGTCGTCGATCCGCGCCACCAAGCGCCTGATGAAAGCCAACGGCGCCGACGCGCTGGCCACCGTGCTGGCCACGGAAGGCAAGCTGTTTGGCGAAATGCTGCAATCGCCGGAAGCCAAGGAAGCGTTCACGGCGTTCTTTGAAAAGCGCAAGCCGGATTTCAGCAAGTTTGCCTGACTTGTACGCGGCCGTGTCAACGGTCCGTGTCAATACCCCGTGTTGACACGCGTTTTTCCCAGTTATTGACACGCTTTTCCCCCGCCGGGCCCGTCCTGGCGGGTTTTGGGCATGGCATGGAATTTGTAGAAGTGAGGGCAGGTGCCGGCGCAGCGTCGCCGGTGTGATTCCTGACTTGCCATGCAGAGGTGCCCTCATGACTACCCCCGCCTTATCACCTTCCGACACGCCATTTGTCTTTCTCCACGAATTTCCAGAGCGCCCTTCCGTGCTCGCGCATCCGCCGCAAGGCTTGCAGCCCGGCCTGGTTTTCCTGCGCTTTGACGTCAGCCTGAACGAAGAACACGTATTCCTGCGCCTGCTCCATGAAGGGGCGGTGGCCGCCGACCTGGGCGAGCGCGCCCATCATTACAACTTGCTGGTGCTGGCCCGCTTGCGGCTGGACGATGCGCAGCGCGGCATCGACAGCGCCAGCCAGGGCTGGGTCGGCATGGAGCAACTGTCGCGCATGCTGGGCCTGGATCCCTGCCACATCAATATCCACATCCACCGTGCGCGGCGGCAACTGGCGCAAGCCTTGCCGCCGGCGCTGCGGCACATCGACGTGGTCGAGCGCCGCCGGGGCGAACTGCGGTTCGGGCCCTACGGCATCCACATCATGCGCGGCGCCCGCCTCGAAGCGCTGGCGGCAGGCTTGGACAGTGCGGCCATGCCTGCCAGTGCCGCCGGCGCCTGTAATCGCTGGTAAGCGCTGGTAAGCGCAGGTAAGCCCGCGTAATCGCGGTTCCCGTCGCCAAAAAATATAGTGATCCCACACCGCCACACGGCGGCATTCCGGTCCGGCGCAAGGGGCGCCGGGTCCACTTCCACTGCCAAGGAGATTGCCATGAATAACACCATCAAACTGACCTTCCACAACCTGTCCAACGATCGCAATAATTCGCGCATCGTGATTTTCCAGCGCAATGAGCAAGCGTCGCTGGACGATCTTGGTATCGCCTGGAAAGTCATCCAGAATTGCGGCTTTGACGAAACCCATCCGTTTGAATTGCCGCTGAATATGCAGGCGAGCGTGGCCGACAGCTATGGCAATTTCTCGCCGCTGGTGGACGTGGTGCCCGGACAGACGCTGGCATATCAAACGGCGCCCAGCGGTTACCGGCTGTTGCCAGTGGAACCCTCGCCTGGCGGCGTCGTGGTGCAAATCAATAACAGCCTGCCGCAAGGCGTAATCCATGCCGGCATCTACAAGAATGGCACGTTGTTGGCGCGCAAGAAAAACATTTGCCCGGAAGACTTGGCGCTGTTTGAATTCAAGCCCACGATCTGGGTCGGCGCGGCGTCGCAAATCGAACAGGGCGATTCCATGAATTCGGCCGTCATGAACCAGACGTTCAAGGAATTTTCGCTGCTGGGCCTGCGCAGCGCCACCATCGTCATGCAGGGCGGCGGCGGCGACCGCAATGCCTTGCCGCTGACGTTTGAATTGACGGACCGCGTCATGGTGTAAGCCGGCGGGGCAGGCCGCCTGGCGGCCTGCATTTTCCTCACATGCGATGTGGAGCTGACATGGACTACCAATGCATAGAAACGTGGCCCAGCCCTGACCAGCGGCTGACCTTTCAGGTGGCCAATGCCGCCTATCCCAAAGCGGACGCGCTGGTCACAGTGTTCGAAACTGCCAGCCCGGACCAGCCGTTTGCCGTGCTGGTCCGGGCCGATGGCGAGCAATATGACGTGAGCCATACATTCCCCTCGGGTTACGTGCTGCAAGGCTGGTTGCAGCGCATGTCCAAGATCACTGCTCCGGACCAGGGCCATACCGGCATATGGGGCGACCTCTCGTTTGGCCTGCCGCCGTTGCTGAAGCAATACGAAGGATTCACGGTGTATGGCGAAGTGCGTCCGGGGCCGCCATGCCCCCCGTTCCCTCCGTTTCCACCGGCGCCGCCAGGGCCACCGGCACCGCCCGGGCCGGACACGCCTTTGCCGCCCCTTCCCGTGACCGGCAGTCCCCGCGCCGAACTCTTCCCATTCATCTATATGCGCAAGTGGCCGCAAGTGCCGCCGGAAGCGCTGGCGCTGAATTTTGCGCAGTACGCGCCGCCCGATCCACTCGATGCGGACAGCCTGTATGCGCGCTTGCTGGCCGCAACGCTGCGCAGTGAACGGATCGGCCTGGCGCTGCAATTCATTGCCGGGGATCCGCCCTTCGAAGGGCAGTACCTCGGCGAGGCGGTACGGCCAGGCGGACCTGCCGCGCCGCTGGCCGACGTGGCCGTGGAACTGGCGCTGTGGCTGGACGAACCCGGCGCCCCGCCGGAACAGTTGCGCAGGCGCCTGCAATTCTTGTTCGGCGCCGACAGTTACGGCGCCATGGCTGCTCTTCTGTTGCAGTCCGATTACCGCGCCGCCGTGCAAAACCTGTGGCAAAACTACTTTGCGCTGGCAATCATGCCGGGCTATGCGCGGCCGCTGTTCGAGCGCCTGGCGTCGTGGCTGGCGTCCGCGCACGCGCTGGACTGGCTGTTCCCGCCACTGCCGGACAGCGCCGCCGAGCCGTCGTGGCCGCGGCGCGAACAGGTGCGCGAACTGGCCGGCGCATCAGTGGTCTTGCCATCGCCCGTGTTTCCGCTGCCGCCGGCCGCGCCCGCGCCCGCACCGTCCGGCGGCAGCGGCTGGATCGAGCCTTATGCGGTTGGCGAATTGCAAATGGTGCGCCAGTACCTGCGGCGCCACGTGCCCGGTGAACTCGCGCGCACGGAAAACGTGATGCCTGGCGAGCGCAGGGAAGTGTGCCAGCGCCGCGTGCGGCGCGACAGCGAGCAGCGCGACAGCGTGTCCGGCAGCGCTGAACTGCTTGACAGCGCGGACCGCGCCACGCGCGCCAGCCTGTCCGAAGCCATGCGCAGCGCTATCGCGGAACAGGAAGTCGATCACGTGTACGACAACCTCGCTACCAGTTACGGGCCGCCCAGCCAGGGCACGCTGAATGGCAAATGGACGGAAACCACGCTGCAGGGTGCGCGGCCCGGCAGCAACGATGCGCTGCGCCATGCGCACGCATTGCTGGACAAGGCGCTGCGGCAAGTGACGCAACAAGTGCGCGACGCGCGCAGCAGCAGCACGCTGCGCGAAACCGAGGACAGTGTGCTCAGCATCCTGGACAATTCCAGCGGCACGCAAGCGCGGCTGGGCGTCTACCACTGGATCAACAAGGTCTATGAAGCGGAAGTGGTCACCTATGGCAACCGCCTGGTGGTGGAATTCATGCTGCGCAATCCGGCTGCCTCCTACATCGATGGCCAGCGCCGGCTGTGGGGGCAGCAATACGGCCGGCCGCCAACTCTGGAGTCGCTGGACGTGGCGTCATTCCGCGACATCACGCCGGAGAATTATCCGAAGCTGGCGGCCCGCTATGGCGTGACCGCGCTGGACGCGCCGCCGGCCGCGAACCGGACGGTTTCCCTTGCGCTGCGTGGCGGCGATGAGCGGCTGCTGCCGATCCCGCCCGGCTACATGGCGGCTGCGGCCCGGGTCAGCTGGCTGGCGCTGCCTGCGGGCAGCGCCGCGCCTGCGGTGCTGGTGGGGGCGGAAAAATTCGATGGCGGCGCGGCGCCGCCCAAGCGCCGCTTTGGCCAGGATGGTGCGATTGCCGTCTCCGTGGCGCCGCCGTTGCCGCAGGCCGATGGCGTTGACCCGCCGCCTGCGGCGGAAGTGCAAGTCAGCGTCGACGTGATTTGCATACCGCAGCATGCCACCATGGATACCTGGCGCATCCGCACCTACGGCGCCCTGGCGCAGGCATACGGCCAGCAGCTGGAGCAATACCGCGCCCAGGCCGCCCAGTATGGCGAGGCCGGACAGGCGCGCGCGCCGGGCGCGGGACGCGAAGTTGAGCGCCAGGCGTTGCGGCGCGGTTGCCTGCAATTGCTGATGGAGCGGCGCGCCGCCATGGCCGGAGCGCAGGATGAGCCGGCCGGCGAACCGCGCTACCTGGAATTCTTTGACGGGCTGTTTGAATGGAATGAGATGAGCTGCCGCTGGTATGGCGGCGCGGACGATCCAGGCGACCCGCAATTTACTGGCGGCGGCGCTGGTTTCGCTGCTTTCCTGAACGCCGGCATGGCGCGCGTGATGCTGCCGGTGCGGCCAGAGCGCAGCGCGGCGCTGCTGTATTTCCTGGCGAGCGGCATGGCCTGGGATGGCGGCAACCAGGCGGCGCCCGTGGTGGCGGACGATATTGCAGCGGTCTATGACTTGAAGTCTGCGCACATGCAACAGATGCGGGCGCAAGGGCCGGTGCGCGTGGGCGAGCCGTGGGAAGTGGTGGTGCCGACCACGATGCAAATCCTGGGGAGCACGCTGTGAAACCGCCGCTGCCCGGCGCTTTTGCGCCGTGGACCTGGAGCGGCATGCCGCCCGGCGCCATTATCGCATTTGCCGGCAACCTCGGCACGCCGGTGCCGGACAACGCGTCGCCGCCGACGCCGCCGGCCCCCGCCGGGCCGCACGTGCTGCAGACGGTCGAAGCGTGGGGCTGGATGCTGTGTGACGGCAGGCCGCTCGATTGCTGTGCCTACCCGGAATTATTTGCCGTGCTGGGCTACCTGCACGGCGGCCAGAACGGCAGCTTCAAGCTGCCTGACTTGCGCGGCTATTTCCTGCGCGCCGCGGACTACGGCGCGGGGCGCGCGCCTGATGAGAAAAGCCGCAACGCGTCGGGCGGCGGGACTCCCGGGCAGCCTGGCTCGTGGCAGCTGGATGCATACCAGCAGCATGAGCATGACTACCTGCAGGCTGGCAAGGCCGGGCTGGCGCCAGGCAGCGGCGCCGGCGCCGTGCCCGGTGTGACTGGTACGGCCACCACGCCGGCCGGTGATAAAGACTACCGCGACGCGGCGGAAACGCGGCCCATGAATGTGTACGTGCATTACCTGATCAAGTTTGCCGCCGGCTGGTGACGGCGTTCGTCTGTCATTGCGTGTAATCACGCGTAACGGCGTGTCATCGCGCCACACGCCGGCTGCGCCGATGATGGAACAACCGTGGACGCGGCCAGGACGGTCCCGCGGCGGTTGCATACAGTCCCCCGGATGATCTATCGAAACCAGAAAGGAATTGCCATGAAACCCGATCTCAATCTTGCCCAGTTCAGCCAATTTAGCCTGACGCAGGCACAGTTCGACGCTTTGCGCAGTGATTACGAGGAACAGGTCGATGAATTGTTTGCCAAGTACCGCAATGTAACCAGCGTCGGCATCGGTGTGCATACGGGCCACGATGGCGCAAGCCTCCCTGCCATCGTGGTGACGCTGGAAGACCCCAAGCTCGGGCCCCCAGTGCCGCAGCGGGGCCGCCACGGCACGCTTGTGGTCACGGAAATTGGCGGCGTCGTCGCGCCGCATGCACTGGAATTTGCCGAGCCAGGCACGGAAGTTGGCCAGACGCCATACCAGCGTATGCAGTACCCGGTGCCCTGTGGCGTGTCGACGGGTCCTTCGGGGCAGAACAATATCGGCACGCTGGGATACCACGCACGCATGGGAAAAAAGAAATACCTGTTGAGTAACAACCATGTGCTGTCGCGTTGCGGCCGGGTCGCTATCGGCACCCCTGTTACCCAGCCAGCGGAAGCAGACATGGAGCATGGCAGCCCGCGGAGCGTGGCCACGCTGTCCTATGTTGTGCCGCTCACGCGTAACGAGACGGCGACCGCGGATGCCGCCATCGCGGAATACGGGGACAAGATCAAGCTGGCGGCGGCGGTACAGCGCGATGGCGCCGAGCCCGTGCCGCTGGGAACCTGCATTGTTCTGGCTGAACCGAACCTGAACGTGGTGAAGAGTGGCCGCACCACCGGCTTTACAGAGGGAACGGTCGTCAAGATTGGCTGTACGGTGCGGGTCGGCTACTGGTGCGGCGAAGTCACGATGACCGACGTCATTGAAATCATGCGAGGCGACGGCAGTGATAAATTTTCAGACGCAGGCGATAGTGGCGCCCCGGTGACGACGGAAGAGGGCAACGACCCGGTCGGCATGCTGTTCGGCGGCGGGACGCGCAATGGCAAGCAAGTCAGTCATGCCAACCCGATACATCGTGTGCTGACGGCGCTGTCGGCTGTGACGCCCGGGCCGGTAACGCTGCTGCTGGAAGCGGATGACTGAACGGCGCCCGAAAGGGACAGTGGCGGCGGCGGGCAATGACTATAATCGGTCCATGTACCTATTTAGCCGCCACCGTGACCGACGATGACCAAACCCTGACCTCGCCCATGCCTTCCCTCGCACCGGACGCCGCGCCATGGCTGTGCCTGACGATCCAGTGGCACCCGGAGCCGCAGCGCATCGGCCAGCAATGTTTTGGTCCGGCAGGGGAAGGCACGCTGGCGCTGAACCGTTTCCTGCCGCTGTTCCAGTCGCCGGGCGAGGCGGGGGCAGGGCTGGGGCACCGCTGCGTGTCGCGCTCGCCGCTGCAACTGCAGCGCGCCAGCGATGGCAGCGTTACGGTCTGCGCGCCTGACAGCCGCATGGCGGTGCGCATCGATGGCGTGCCGCTGGACGGCAGCCGGCGCTTGACGGCGGACCAGGTGCGGCGCGGTGCGGTGCTGGAACTGGGGGGCTTGGTAGTGCTGTGCCTGCACTGGATGCGCGCGCTGCCGGCGCCGGTCCAGGTGCCGGCTATGCTTGGGGTAGGGAGCGCCGCGCTGGCCTTGCGCGCGCAAATCCTGCAGGCGGCGCGCACGGATTTCCCCGTGCTGTTGCTGGGCGAAACCGGCACCGGCAAGGAGGTGGCCGCGCGCGCAATCCACGCAGCCGGGGCGCGGCGCGACAAGCCGTGGGTGGCGGTCAACATGGCCGCCATGAATGAGGCGCTGGCGGCGGCGGAATTATTTGGCGCGGCGCGGGGCGCCTATACGGGGGCGCAAACTGCGCGGCCCGGGCTGTTTGCCGAAGCGGCCGATGGCACGCTGTTCCTGGACGAGATCGGCGATACGCCGCCCACCGTGCAACCGATGCTGTTGCGCGTGCTGGAGAGCGGAGAATACCGGCCACTGGGGGGGCAGGGCACGCTGCAGTCGCGGGCGCGCCTGATCGCGGCGACCGACCGCAACCTCGCCGAACGCGGCTTCAACCAGGCCCTGTTGCGGCGCATGGAAGCGTTCGTGATTCATTTGCCGCCGCTGCGCGAGCGGCGCGAAGACATTGGCGTGCTGGTGCTCAGCGTGCTGCGGGAGTGGGCCGCGGCGCATGGCGGCTGGCCCGCGCTGCCTGCCGCGCTGGTAGCCGCCATGTGCCGGCATGACTGGCCCGGCAATGTGCGCCAGTTACTGCACACGGTGCGCCGCGCGCTGGTGGCGCTGGATGGGCGCGGCGCGGGCAATGCGGCGGAGGCGGGCGTTGCGGGCATCTGGACGCTGCCGGATTTACCGGCATCGGTTTCGCCTGCCGCTCAGGCACCGGAAGAGGCCGCGCCGCCCGGTGCGCCAGCCGCGGAAGGGCTTGCGACC
>NZ_WNLA01000120.1 GCF_009720865.1 Pseudoduganella ginsengisoli
AAGTGCAGTAATGCATTAAGCTAACCAGTACTAATTGCCCGTACGGCTTGTCCCTATAACCTTGCCGGTTATACGCATTTACTCGATGATGAGTTACCCAACACATTACTTCTTCCGGATTGCAGTCGCACGCCACAGCGTGTGACGCGACAAGTCAAAGCCTGATGACCATAGCAAGTCGGTCCCACCCCTTCCCATCCCGAACAGGACCGTGAAACGACTCTGCGCCGATGATAGTGCTGCAACCAGTGTGAA
>NZ_WNLA01000121.1 GCF_009720865.1 Pseudoduganella ginsengisoli
TAAAGGCCGTGGCCGCGTCAACCTTGTTGGCCACCACGCGGCTATCGGTTGCCGATGCCGCCGCCAGGATCATGCCCACCGTCTCGTGCGCGCTGTAGCCCTGTTTCATCACCCCGGCCCAGTATTCAGCGCCGGACGGCTCCGCTTCACGGCCGAACAAGTTCAAATAGACCGCCTTGATCAGGTCGGTATTCGACTTACCTTCGTACAGTGCTTTATATTCCGGCGATTTCGCGAAATCGGCCGCGATCGACG
>NZ_WNLA01000122.1 GCF_009720865.1 Pseudoduganella ginsengisoli
ATGTCATCACGCTCGACAAGACAGGCGTCGCCGACAGCGATGGCAATACCGGCAGCGGCACGGCCAGTTCGTCGAACTACACTATCGATACCCTGCGGCCCACCGCTACCATTGGGCTGTCCGATACCGCATTGAAAGCAGGCGAAACGGCCACCGTCACCATCACGTTCAGCGAAGCGGTGACGGGATTGACCACGGCCGACCTGACGGTGGCCAACGGTTCCATTGCCTCGCTCAGTTCTTCCGATGGCGGCA
>NZ_WNLA01000123.1 GCF_009720865.1 Pseudoduganella ginsengisoli
ATGTCATCACGCTCGACAAGACAGGCGTCGCCGACAGCGATGGCAATACCGGCAGCGGCACGGCCAGTTCGTCGAACTACACTATCGATACCCTGCGGCCCACCGCTACCATTGGGCTGTCCGATACTGCATTGAAAGCAGGCGAAACGGCCACCGTCACCATCACGTTCAGCGAAGCGGTGACGGGATTGACCACGGCCGACCTGACGGTGGCCAACGGTTCCATTGCCTCGCTCAGTTCTTCCGATGGCGGCA
>NZ_WNLA01000124.1 GCF_009720865.1 Pseudoduganella ginsengisoli
TCCTGGCGGCGGCATCGGCAACCGATAGCCGCGTGGTGGCCAACAAGGTTGACGCGGCCACGGCCTTTACCACTGCGCTCGATACGGCGGCGGAAAGCACGGCCTATACGCTGGCCACTGCCAAGGCTGCTGCCAGCGCCTGGCTGAAAGGCATTACCACGGATGCATCGCTGGCGGCGGCCAAGGCTGGCGTCGATAAAGCCGTCAGCGCGGTAGTAAATGCCACGGCGCAGCGCGGCACGCTGGCAGACGGCT
>NZ_WNLA01000125.1 GCF_009720865.1 Pseudoduganella ginsengisoli
CAGCTCAGCAGCAAGCTGCGCCAGCAGCTGGGCGTGGCCATCACGATCCAGGACATCTTCAACTGCAAGACGGTCGAAGCGCTGTGCGTGCAGCTGCGCAGCCAGGCCGGCGGTCCGGCGCGCCAGGCCGTGTCGGAGCAGGGCTTACTAAGCGGCAGCTTCGCGCTGCTGCCGGTCCAGTCGTGGTTCTTTGAAAACGCATTCGCCGCCGCGCAGCACTGGAACCAGTCGTTCCTGGTGCGCACTCCCGCGCTG
>NZ_WNLA01000126.1 GCF_009720865.1 Pseudoduganella ginsengisoli
AGCCGCAACTGTGCTGCCCGCGCTGCCATGCCACGCGCTGGTACCGGCATGGCCGCGAGTGCGGCTTGCAGCGCTACCGCTGCCGCGCCTGCGGCAAGACCTTCAATACCCTGACCGGCACGCCGCTGGCGCGGCTGCGCCATAAAGAGCGGTGGCTGGCTTACCTTGACAGCCTGCTGGCCTCGCACACGGTGCGCCAGGCCGCCGCCCGCAGCGGCGTGCACCGCAACACCAGCTTCCGCTGGCGCCACCGTT
>NZ_WNLA01000127.1 GCF_009720865.1 Pseudoduganella ginsengisoli
TCGACATTGCGTACACGGTCACGCAGGAAGACAAGGCGGGCAACTTCAGTGCGCCGTCGCAGGGCCTGAAAGTGACGATCGACCGCACGGCGCCGGCGGTGCCGGCAGCGCCGGGGCTGGTGTCGGACTCGGGTGTGCCGGGCGACCGCATCACCAATGTCAACAAGCCAACCATCAGCGGCACGGCGGAAGCCAACAGCACGGTGTCGGTATATGACGGCGGCACGCTGATCGGCACTGCGCTCACCA
>NZ_WNLA01000128.1 GCF_009720865.1 Pseudoduganella ginsengisoli
ATTCGTGACTGGGGTGAAGTCGTAACAAGGTAGCCGTATCGGAAGGTGCGGCTGGATCACCTCCTTTCTAGAGTAGGCACTCCGCCTGACGTCCACACTTATCGGCTGTAGTAAGAAGAACGCAAAAATGTTGGGGCTGTAGCTCAGCTGGTTAGAGCACCGTGTTGATAACGCGGGGGTCGTTGGTTCGAGCCCAACCAGCCCTACCAGTTCCAACTAGTAATACCCATTGGGGGATT
>NZ_WNLA01000129.1 GCF_009720865.1 Pseudoduganella ginsengisoli
GCAATATCAGCGCTGCTTCCAGCGCGCTGACCGTGACGGTAGACGTGACGCCGGGTGCGGCGCCATCGACGCCGGACTTGCAGGCAGCTTCGGACAGCGGCGTATCGAGCACCGACAACATTACCAACGCTACCGGCCTGGTCTTCACCGGCAACGGCGCAGCTGCGGGCGCCACCGTGCGCCTGTATGCCGATACAGTCCTGGCCGGTTCGGCGGTGGCCGACGGTTCCGGCAAC
>NZ_WNLA01000012.1 GCF_009720865.1 Pseudoduganella ginsengisoli
TATAGGTATCGATTTGCCGCAGCACGTATGCGCCATCGGCTTGCCGGTACAGCCGCTTCAGCAGGCGCAGCGCTTCCGCATCGAGCACCACGCCTTGCCATGGCGCCCAGCCTTGCGGCATGTCCGCAAACAGCCGCGCGGCGGCGCCGGGCATGGCGCCCGTCGTGGACAGCGGCGCCCCGTCGCCCAGCAGTTGCCATTCCCCGGCCTGGCCCGTCTCGCCGGGCATGCGCCAGGCCAGCAATGCGCGCTCGCTGTTATAGGTATCGATTTGCCGCAGCACGTATGCGCCATCGGCTTGCCGGTACAGCCGCTTCAGCAGGCGCAGCGCTTCCGCATCGAGCACCACGCCTTGCCATGGCGCCAGCGATGCGGCGCGGTCTTGCGGCGCTGCCGCGGCCCACGCCAGCAAGTCGCGCGGCGCCGCCTCGATGGCGCCATCGGCCGCCAGCCGCAGCAGGCCATGCGCCTGCAGCGCGCTAAACAGCGCCTGGTCTTCCTGCGCATTGCGCATGCCCTCCGTTACGGATGGCACGAGGTGGCGGCCCGGCGGCAGCCATCCCGTGACGACGGTGCCGTTGGCGGCGAACGCCGTCACGGCACAGCAGCGTGCCGCCGCCGTTGCAGGCCGGTATAACTGCACTGCCAACTCTCCCGCCTGCGGACAAGCCGCCGACGCGCGCCGCTCCACGCGCAACGCGCCGCCACGCCATGCAAGCCAGCCATGGCGCTGCATGATCCCGGCGGCGCCATGCCCGGCACCAGCTGCGGCACCATCGGCGGCGCTGTCCGACACCCATGCCGCATCCGCTCCGCGCCAGCTGAGCCGCAACGGCGCGTCCATGGCTTCGCCGCCATCGATGCGGACTGCAGGGACGCCGCCTTCGGCCAGCAGCGCGTGGCGCAATGGCGCACTGCGCGCCGCCAGCTCATCAAAGCTGCCGCCCATGCGCAGCGCCTGCATGCGCCCATCCGCGCGCAGCTGGCTGCACAGGCTGACGCGCACAGGCGCTTGTCCCTGCATGCCGTTCAGCGCCAGCACGGCGCCCCCGGCGACCGCCACCACGTGCGCCCCCGGCGTGCCGGGCACGTCGATCACCGCGCCAGGCAAGCTATCGCGATACACCGCCACTCCGGCATCGGCTACATCCGTATCATTCACGGGCGCCAGCCGCATGGCGTGGCTGCTGATCACGGCTGCACCGGCGCCGGCGAACACCATGGCCAGCACGGCCAGCAGCAGTGCGGCAGAGGACGACGGGCTGCGGGCCGCACCCGCGCGGCCGTTGCGATAGCGGCGCGCACGTAGCGTCCATGCGGCCAGCGCCTGTCGTAGGGAGTGATATGAATGTCGCATGGGCCGGTCCGTGGCAAAGGTTTGCCCAACCCTAGCGGGGGGAGGGAAAAAGCACTTTATCGGCGAAACATGCAATTCGTTCCGTCAAATTGACAGCTCGTCGCAATCCCGTAGTGTCTTGCGCCGCCGCCCGCTAAAGTACAACCATCGAAAGACAGTTCTCAACCAACCAGAAAGGAAACATCATGAACGTCCTGAAAAACTTCGAAGCCCTGTTTGTTGTAACGCTGGGCCTGGCATGCGCCGCCAATTATGTGATGGACACCAGCGAGGCCGAGCAGCCAGCCACTGCCCGCGCCGCAGCAACGACCACGGTGGCATATGCCGCGCCGCAAGACACGCAAGTGATCGTGGTCAGCGCCAAGCGCCTGACGGCCGAGCAAAAGCTGCAATCGCTGCGGGATGAACGCAAGGCTTCCGCCCAAGCCACCAGCCGCATCTGAGCCATGATGCGCTCCGACATTCGCCTGCACGCACAGCCCATGATGCTGGCGTAGCAGGCGAACCGTCCCTTCAGCGTCCCGCTGAACCTCAGCAATTCCCCTCTTGTCTCGTCTGTACGCAAGCGCACATATGTTTGTGGCGGCTTGGTGTCACTCGTAAAAAGTTGTATCTCATTTTCTCTGCCGGATCGTCGCTTGCTATATTGAACTTAGCGAGACTGTACGGAGAAAAATCATGAAACCTACCTTTATTGCTTGCGCGTTACTGGCACTGAGTTCCTCCGCGTTCGTCCCGGCGCAGGCGCTGGCCCAGGTTGACGTCAGCCTTGTGATCGGCAATGCACCGCCGCCGCCCCGCTTTGAAAGCGTGCCGCAACCGCGCCGTGGCTATATCTGGGCGCCAGGCTACTGGAACTGGGATGGCCACCGCCACGTGTGGACGTCGGGCCACTGGGAACCGGAAAGGATAGGCTATCAATACCGTCCGGGCACGTGGGTGCGGGCAGCCGACGGCTGGCGGCTGGAGCCGGGGACGTGGATCTCGCTGGGCAGCGTTCCCATGCAGGTTGACTATGCGGCAGTGCCGCCGCCACCGCCCCGCTATGAAGTGATTCCAGCGCCGCGGCGCGGCTACGTGTGGAGCGCCGGCTACTGGGAATGGCGCGGCAGCCGCCACGAATGGGTGCCGGGCCACTGGCTGGCGGAACGTCCCGGGTACGTCTACACGTCGCCGCGCTGGCTGGAACGCGATGGCCGCTGGGTGCGCGAAGAAGGCCGCTGGGAATATGCGCAGCGCCAGGCCCGCTACAACGACCGCGACCATGATGGCATTCCCGACCGGTACGAACGCCGGGGCCATGGGCGCGACCGCGACCACGACGGCATCCCCGACCGCTATGACCGGGACCGCGACAACGACGGCGTTCCGAACCGCTATGACCACGACCGCGATGGCGACGGCGTGCCAAACCGCTACGATGCGCGCCCCGATAATCCTCGCCGGCATTGATTGAACGCCGCCGCTTTGCCCTTGCCGCCATCTGCTACGATGGCGGTTTTTTTATGGTATGTCCCCATGGCCGGTTTCGACGACAGTCTCGCTTTCCATAACGAGCGGGTAGCCGCGCGGCGCCTGGCGCGTACCGCGCGCATGCCGCTGGCCGACGCACTGCGCACGGTACTGGAACAGGCCGCAGCGCAAGCCGGCGTACCCGGTATCGAAGCCCTGCTGACCGCCCGCCAGCAGGCACGCCATGATGACGAACAGCGGCGCGCCGCCAAGGCCGCCGGGCGCCATGCGCAGCGGCAGGCGCAGAAAGCACAGCGGGAAACTGCGCCGCCCGGGGCGTGGCGCGCCTGGTTTGATGGTTCCGCCACACCCAATCCCGGCGCCATCGGCATTGGCGCGCTGCTATGCGGACCAGGCGGGGAGCGGGTGGAAATCTGCCGCCGCGCCGGCCATGGCGGCAGCAGCGATGCGGAATACCTGGCGCTGATTGCCTTGCTGGAAGCGGCGCTGGCGTCCGGCGCCACGCCGCTGACGATTTGCGGCGACAGCCAGGTGGTGATCGGCGATGTCGCCGCGCCGGGACCGGCCGCGAAAGGTCTGCATGATTACCGCGCCACTGTGCGGCAATTGATGGCGCAAATCGGCGGCGTGACATTGCGCTGGGTGCCGCGCCACCGCAATGGCGACGCGGACCGCTTATCCCAGCAGGCTATCGCTGGAAGCCGTGCTCACGCCGCCGGCGACGCGCATGGCGGCGCCGCAGCGCCACGGGCATAGCGTTGGGGAACGCTGCCGCCGGTATCAGGCAGCGTGCCGGAGCGGGTCGGCCAAGCCCATGTCCGGGGAATGCATCAAGCCGTCGATATCCACCAGGATCAGCATGCGCTCGTCCACCGTGCCCAGTCCCGTGATGTATTCCGTCGTCACGGCCGATGAAATGTCCGGCGCCGGCTTGATCTGTTCCGGCGCCAGCATCGTCACATCCGACACGCTGTCCACCACCATGCCCACCGTGCGTCCGCCGACATGCAGGATGATCACCACAGTAAATGCGTTATACACCGGTTCGCCCAGGCCGAACTTGATGCGCATGTCGACGATCGGCACGATCAGGCCGCGCAAGTTGATGACGCCCTTGACAAATTCCGGCGCGCTGGCAATGCGGGTCGGCGTTTCATAGCTGCGGATCTCACTGACTTTCTGGATGTCGATGCCGTATTCCTCTTTGCCCAAAGTAAATGCCAGGTATTCAGCAGCGCTGGCAGAACTGGTCATGGCAATCGCGTCGGTAGACATAAAAGGTTCCTTGCAAGAAGAAAGTACATTAATAAACTACCGATATGTTACCGTACATCAACATTTTCCGCATCTAATAAAAACACCTATGGTGAAACTGGCAATCCATGCCACAATTGGGCAACACCGCCTTGCGCCCGCGCAGGGCAGCAATAATGAACCTGGAGACCAATGAATACGCTGTTGAGCAGTTGGCATCCGCGCCTGGTGGCGCTGGCAGCCAGCGCCTTTGGTGACGATGGCGCACATGACACCAATCACTTGCATCGCGTGTGGCGCAACGCCACGTTGTTGATGGACGATTACCCGGAAGCCGATGCGCTGGTCGTGCTGGCCGCGTGCTATCTGCACGATCTTGTGAATTTGCCCAAGAACCACCCGGAACGCCATTTGGCTTCGCGCCAGGCTGCGCTGCTGGCCAGCCGCCAGCTGGCCGCACTGGGTTTTCCGTCGAACCGCCTGGCCGCCGTCGCCCATGCGATTGAATGCCACAGTTTTTCCGCCGGCCTGACGCCGGAAACCATTGAAGCGAAAATCGTCCAGGATGCGGACCGCCTCGATGCGCTGGGCGCCGTTGGCCTGGCCCGCATGTTTTATACGGCAGGCCGCATGGGCTGTGCACTGGCCCACGCGGATGATCCGATGGCGCTGCACCGTGAGCTCGATGACAAGATGTATTCGCTGGACCACATCGAAGTCAAGTTGGCCACGCTGCCCGGGAAAATGCAGACCGAGGCGGGCCGCCGCATCGGCCAGGCGCGCCTGGCGGAACTGGCTGCGTTCCGCGACAGTTTTATCGCCGAATGGGCTGCCAGCCCCGCCACGCCATAAGGTACTTGCCGCATGATGCCAGCACCTGTAGAAAACCACCCTGCCCCATCCAAAGGCAATTTGAATTTCGTCCTGGTGTGCGTGTTCATCGACATGCTGGGGATCGGCCTGATTGTGCCCGTGCTGCCCATCCTGCTGGGCGAATTCGTCCACAGCAAGGAAGCGCAGGCGCACTGGTATGGCATCATGGGCGCCGTGTTCGGCCTGATGCAATTCATCTTCATGCCCATGCTGGGCGCCATCAGCGACCGCGTGGGGCGCCGTCCCGTGCTGCTGTATTCGATGGCGGGCATGTGCATCAATTTCCTGTCGACGGCGCTGGCGCCCAGCCTCGCGTTCATGTTCATCGGCCGCGTGATCGGCGGCGCGTCGTCGGCCAGCATGTCGGTGGCGTCCGCCTACGCGTCGGATATTTCCACCCATGAAAACCGGGCCAAGAGCTTTGGCAAGATCGGCGCGGCGTTTGGCCTGGGTTTCATTGCAGGCCCGATGGTGGGCGGCTTGCTGGGCGACGTCAGCCTGCACTTGCCGTTTTATGTGGCAGCGGGCCTGTCGGCCGGCAATTTCATTTACGGCTATTTCTGCGTGCCGGAATCGTTGCCGGAATCGCAGCGCGCACCGTTCAAACTGACGCGCGTGAACCCGCTGGCCGGCCTGTTCAAACTGGCGGCGCGCGAAGATATCCGTGGCCTGATCATCGCGTTTTCGCTGATGACGGGCGCGCAAATGATGCTGCAATCGACGTGGGTGCTGTACACGAGTTTCCGATTCAACTGGACCACGGGACAAAACGGCCTGGCCATGTTTTGCGTCGGCATGGCCGCAGCCGTCGTGCAGGCAGGCTTGCTGGGTGTCTTCATGCGCGTGTTTGGCGAAGTGCGCTTAACCTTGTTCGGCCTGGCTTCCGGCTGCATCACGTACATGCTGTATGGCTTGGCCACGCAAGGCTGGATGATGTACCTGTTCATTTGCTGCAACTTGCTGTCATTTGCCGCCGGTCCCGCGCTGCAGGGCATTATTTCCAAAGCCACGCCTGCCAACCAGCAGGGCGAATTGATGGGCTCACTGCAGTCGATCAGCAGCCTGGGCGCGATCCTGATGCCGCTGCTGGGCAGCGCCATCCTGGGACAGGTCAGCCACCTGCCCGCCAATGACTGGCGCATCGGCACAAGCTATTTTGTGTGCGCCGCCATGCAAGCCACGGCGATCCTGGTTGCGTACCTGTATTTTTCGGCACGCCGACGCGCCAGGGGGCAGACAGCATGATGGCCACAAGTTACTTCGTGTACGCCGCCATGCAAGCCACGGCGATCCTCGTAGCGTACCTGTATTTCTCGGCGCGCCGCCGCGCCAGGGGGCAGACGGCATGATGCGCCACGTAATGACTGCAACGACGCTGGCGATGGCGATGGCGGCCCATGCGCAGACGCTGGCGCAGCCATCCTGCACGCGCGAGATCCAGGTCCCCGTCGCCCCGATCGGCATGAGCGTCACGCAGCTGGAAAATGGCGCCGTCGGCGGCATTTATCCGGAAATATTCCAGCATGCCACCGCCAAAGCCGGCTGCAAATTCGTGTACTCCATCGTGCCCCGCGCGCGGCTGGAAGTGCTGTTCGAAATGGGCAAGGCGGATTTGCTGGTACCCGCCTCGCGTACCCCGGCGCGCGACAAGCACGGCACCTTTGTCCCCATGATCGGGCACCGCGCCACGCTGCTGTCGCTGGCCGGCGGAACGCGCGCGCCGCTAACGTCGGCGCAGGATTTGCTGGACAGGAAAGAATTGCGCGTCGCCGTCGTGCGCGGCTATGACTTTGGCGAACAATATCAATGGCTGGTGCGGGAACTGTCGCGCCAGGGCCGCCTGTACCAGGAAACCGATACCGTTGCCATTGCGCGGCTGATGCAGGCCGGCGCAATCGACGTCACCATCATGGGCCCCACGACCTTCCTTGGCGCCGTGCAGCGTGATGCCCGCGTAGCGGCGCTGGCCGATAAGCTGCGGGTCGAACCGATCGCGGAATTGCCCTGGAGCTGGAGCGGCATCTACATTTCGCGCCATTCGCTCAGCCCGGAAGATCAGGCCACATTGCGCGACTTGATGGAACGGATCGCCAAGTCGCCGGCGATCCTGGAAGCGTTCCAGCACACCTATAAGCAAGACTGGCTGGCGGAAAGCGTGCGGCCGCGCTGACATGGCGGATTTGACTCGGCGTCCCCGTAAAATCCGCCTTACGCACTTGCTGGCGGCACCTTACTGGCGGTATTCGATCACCGGCAACTCGATTGTGCTGGCCGCCTGCGCGCCGTAATACACGCTGTGCGTCGCCTTGCGGTAATCGCCCGGCTGCGCGTAGAAAATATTCGGCACATAGGTTTGCGGATTGCGGTCATACAGCGGGAACCAGCTGGACTGGATCTGCACCATGACGCGGTGCCCCGGCAAGAACACGTGGTTTGCGTTGGGCAGCGCAAAGCGGTAGCGCTGCACCTGCCCCGCAGGAATTGGCGACGGCTGCGACAGGCTGTCGCGGTAGCGGCCCCGGAAAATCTCCATCGCGATGCCTTGCTGGTAACCGCCCAGTTCTGGCTGCGACGGCACTTCGTCCGGATGCACGTCGATCAATTTCACCACCCAGTCCGCATCGGTGCCGGTGGTGGCCGCATATAAATCCACGCGCGGCTGGCCGGCAATGGCCAGCGGCGCCGCCAGCGGTTCCGTCACGTACACCAGCACATCCGGCCGGTCGCCGGCAAAGCGCTGGTCCGACACCAGCCACGGCTTCCACACATTTTCATCATGCAGGCGCACCGGGCGCGGCACGAACGGCACCGGCTTCAACGGGTCGGAAAGGTAATCGTCATGGCCCTGCTGCCCAGGCGCCGCAAAGCCCAGGCCGAAGCCCGGCTGCAGGTACAGCATCCTGGCTGCGGACAGGCAGCCCGACCCGCACGATTGCGGCCATTGCGTATAACGCTGCCAGCGGTCCGCGCCAGTCTGGTAGCTGAGCACCGGTGGCGTGTCCGCGGGCGGGGCGCCGTCTTTCAGGTGTTGGTTGAAGAAGGGCTGCAGCACATCGCGGCGGAACTGGCGCGCCGTGTCGCCTTCGAAGCGCAGCGCGCCCAATCTGCTGCCATCGTAATTGACGCCGCTGTGGCGCCACGGCCCGATCGCCAGGAAGTTCATGCGGTTGTCGTGGTCTTGCTTTTCCATCGCCGCATAGGCCGCGTACGGGCCATATATATCTTCCTGGTCCCACTGGCCGACAATATGCATGGTCGGCACTTTCAGCTTGCGCGCACCGACCAGGCGGTCCAGCGCCTGCTCTTGCCAGTATTGGTCGTATGCCGGATGCTCGAACAGCTTTTTCGTGAAATTCAGCTGGTCGAGGCCGAAGCGCTTTGCATAGCCGGATGCGGAACCGGAACGCAGCACGCTGTCGTAATCATCGTAAATGCCGCTGGCCAAACCTTCGCCACGGCCCCGCACCGTCGTCTGCCCTGCCACGTAATCGAGCGACGGCATGCGGAACGCGCCGTTGTGGAACCAGTCGTCGCCGCGCCAGCCATCGACCATGGCGCTCATGGGCGCGGCGGCTTTCAGCGCCGGATGCGGGTCGGCCAGCGCCATCATGACAGTAAAGCCTTCGTACGATGAACCCAGCATGCCGACCTTGCCATTGCTTTCATGGACATTTTTCACCAGCCAGTCGATGGTATCCCACGCGTCCGTTGCGTGGTCGGTTTTCGTATGGTTCAGCGGCCCGCGCAGCGGGCGCGTCATCACGTAATCGCCTTCGGACCCATATTTGCCCCGCACGTCCTGGAATACGCGGATATATCCTTCCGCCACGAAAAATTCATCGCCCTGCGGCAAGGACGCCAATAACGACGGGCTGACATTGCGCTGTGCGCGCCGCGCCGCGTTATATGGCGTGCGGGTCAGCAGGATTGGCGCGTGTTGCGCGCCTTTCGGAATCATGATGACGGTGTGCAGCTTGACGCCATCGCGCATCGGGATCATGACGACGCGGCGGACGTAATCCGCCTGTCCGGCCGGGACATCGAAACTGGCGGGGATATCCGGCGCCATGGGCGGTGTTTGCGCCATGGCAGAGGTAGTGAGCAGCAAGGACAAGGTCATGGCGGCCGGCAAGCGTTGTCGCATCAATTCAGGCTCCTCGATAAGTAATTCCCCATCGTACCGAACCCTATTACCTTCGGCAATATCCACACTGTGCGTGTGTGCGCACATACTGCACCGCTGAGCCGGCCTACAGTGGCGGCATACTTTCAGGAGGAAAATCATGAAAAAACTGCTGATTGCCGCCGCGCTGGCGGGTTCCCTGGGCGCCACGGCGCTGCCATCGTTTGCCGACACGCTGATCGTGCGCACGGCGCCGCCGCCAGTCCGTGAAGAAATCGTGCCGGATGCGCGCCATGGCTATACGTGGGTGGCCGGGCACTGGGACTGGAATGGCCGCCGCTACGTGTGGATCCGTGGCAGGTGGGTCCGCGACCGGCCCGGCTATGTGTACCATCCGCAAGTGTGGGAAGAACGCGATGGCCGCTGGGTGGCGGAGCGGGGCCGCTGGGCCCGGGGTGACCGCGACCACGACGGTATTCCCAACCGCTATGACCGCGACCGCGACAATGACGGCGTCCCCAACCGCGCCGATGCCGCGCCGAACGATCCCCGCCGGTACTAATGGCTAAACCATTGCCGCGGCCTTGACAGGGCCGCGGCAAGGTGCAACCATAACGGGATGAAATTTTTCCAACCACATCGCTCCTGCATGCTTAGCCAAAATTGGTGGCGCCGCTGAACCAGCGCGGCCATTGAATAGTGATGTGAATAATTAGTCAACGCCGCCTCTGCACAGGTGGCGTTTTTGTTGGCGCAACAGGCGGGGGCAAGGAAAAGGAACCCTCGTATGGACCAGCCAGCAGCCGTAATCACCACCGCACCAACTTCCCCTACCGTGATCTTGACGGGCGACCGTCCGACCGGTCCCCTGCACCTGGGCCACTACGTCGGCAGCCTGCGCGGCCGCGTGCAATACCAGCACGACTACAAGCAATTCGTCATGCTGGCCGATTCCCAGGCGCTGACGGACAACATGGATGACATCGACAAGGTGCACCGCAACGTGGTGGAAGTGGCGCTGGATTACCTGGCAGTCGGCATCGATCCCGCCAAGACCACGATTTTCATCCAGTCGCAAATTCCTGAACTGGCGGAACTGACGTTTTATTACCTGAACCTGGTGACGGTGGCACGCCTGGAACGCAATCCGACCGTCAAGCAGGAAATCGTGCTGCGCGGCTTCGAGCGCGACATCCCCGCCGGCTTCCTGACGTATCCAGCCAGCCAGGCCGCCGACATCACGGCGTTCAAGGCGCAAGTGGTGCCGGTCGGCGAAGACCAGATCCCGATGATCGAGCAGACCAATGAAATCGTGCGCCGCTTTAACCGCACGTATAACCAGGAAATCCTCGTCGAGTGCAAGGCGCTGGTGCCGGAAATCGGCCGCCTGCCGGGCACCGACGGCAAAGCCAAGATGAGTAAATCGCTGGGCAACACGATCAACCTGGGCGCATCCAGCGATGAAATCCGCGCGGCCGTGAAAAAGGTGTACACCGATCCGCTGCACCTGCGCGTCGAAGATCCGGGCCACCTGGAAGGCAACGTCGCCTTTATTTACCTCGATGCGTTTGACAACGACAAGGCGTCGCTGGAAGAAATGAAAGCGCATTACCAGCGCGGCGGCCTGGGCGACTCCATCGTCAAGAAGCGCCTGGACGCCGTCTTGCAGGAATTGCTGGCCCCGATCCGCGCACGCCGCGAAGAACTGGCCAAAGACAAAGGCTATGTCATGCAAGTGCTGAAGGAAGGCACGATGCGCGCCCGCGAAGTGGCGGCCCGCACGACCGATGAAGTCAAGGCCGCGCTGGGCCTGAATTACTTTTAAACGATGACGGCCATCGTTTGGACGCTGGCGGTGTACGGCATCGCCAGCGTCATCTGCTTCATGTTTTACGCAGCGGACAAGTCCGCTGCCCGCGCCGGCCGCTGGCGCATCCCGGAAAGCACGTTATTGATGCTGGGCCTGTGCTGCGGCTGGCCCGGCGGCGTCGTGGCGCAGCAGTGGCTGCGCCATAAATCCGTCAAGGCATCGTTCCGCCTGAAATTCTGGGGCACGGTGCTGGTCAATGTGGCGGCCTTTATCGGGCTGGCGCAGGTGGCGCTGCGATAGCGGTTGCCGGCTGCTGCAGGTAGCGCTGCAGGAATGGCAGTATGGCAGCCGCGTACGCTGCCGGATCGTAGGCATGCAAGTCCGGAATACACCAGTGCAGCCGCGCCCAGCGACACACCGATCACCCCGGCTTTTTCCATTGGCACTTCGTGGCGCAGCCAGTCCAGCGCACTGCGGACCCCGGCCGCTTCGCGCCAGCCAAACGTGATATGGCCGCCGCCGCTTTCGCCATGTGCCGGCAAATCCACCAGCAAGACACTGTAGCCTGACTGCTTCAGCATGCGGGCCCGCTGCAGCATGGCCATGCGGTCGCCACGCACGCCGTGCAGCAGCAGGACGGCGCCCACACCCGGCGTGCCCGGCACGAACCAGCCGCGCACCGTGTAGCCATCGGCGGGCAAGCTGACGTCGCGCGCCTGTAAATCAGGCGGCGCCGCCCCGATGACTCGCGACGCAGGGCGGCTCAGCAATTCGCCCGCAGCGATGACGGCCAGCGCCGCCAGTGCGGCAGCGGCCAGCGCTGCCACCCGCAGGCGGCGGTTCGATAGTATTTCATCAACCCGCAGCATAGCGGGATTTACCGCCACGCGCTACAGCCCCGATGGATACGTCTCCGGCAATTCCTCGCCATGCCACAGCGCCGAGCGCTCCAGCGGCTGCACGGCATTGCTGCGGTCCACGTGGATCAGTGCATCGAACTGGCGCGCCACGTCCGCATGGAAGTAATGGCTTTGGCGTTCCGTATCGGGCCGGTAAATCACACCGATCGCGCGTTCGAGCTTTTCACGCGGCAAGCGCGCCTGTACGGTGGCGTTGCCGGTGACCGGCAATAAAAAATCGCCGATGCCGATGCCCACCGCATGCATGACCCGTTCAATACTGTCGATACGCGACGGCACGACAGGTTTTAATTCCGCCACGCTATCCCATTCGGTCGCCGCCGTAACAAAACCCGCATGCGTGGTAAAGCCCAATATAAAGGCTTCGCCGGGCGGATAATTCTGCCGCACCAGCTGGCCAAGATTCAATTGGCCGCCCTCGCCCATTTCCGTGGCGCGCGCATCGCCCAAATGCGAATTATGCGCCCACACGATAATACGGGCGGGTTTCCGGCTCGCGCGGCGGCTTAAATGCGTGCGCAGCGCATGCAGGGTGTCCGCCATGTGCGTATCGCGGATATTCCACGATGCATCGCCGCGCTGGAACATCGCGCGGTAATACGTTTCCGCATTTTTCGCCACCCGCGCATTTTGCTGCGCATAAAACAATTCATCGGGAACCGCGCCGCCCGGCGTACTCCAATACAGCGCCGCTTCCGCATTCATTTCCCGCAGTTGCCGCACCAGTTCATCTTCGCAGTCAGGCCGCAAGCCATACGCTGCCGCATAGCCATAATGCTGCGGGTCCGGCGATGGGTGGTTCATGCATGCATAGCGTTCGCGGGCGCGCCGCGCCGCCACCGGATCTTCCTTGTCGAGATACGCAATCACGGCATCCATCGACGCGTGCAAACTGTATAAATCCAGTCCATAAAAACCAATGCGCTGGCCAGGCTGCGGCACGTGCGCATTGTGGGCCCGCATCCATTCGATCAGCGATACGATTTCCGTATTACGCCACATCCATTGCGGAAAACGCTGGAAGCCGGACAGCGCCGCATCCGGCGTGGTATCCGGCGTGGCGCCATGCTGCACATAGCGGCTGACGCGCAGCGCATCCGGCCAGTCCGCTTCGACGGCAATCGCATCAAAGCCCGCTTCGACAATCAGCCGCTTGCTGATTTCGGCCCGCAGCCGGTAAAACTCGCGCGTGCCATGCGTGGCTTCACCCAGCAGTACCAGCGACGCATCGCCGATCTGTTCGAGCAGCTGGCTGTAGTGCTCATCCTGCGCCAGCGGCTGCGCTTCGCGCCGCAGCGCCTCTATGGTGGCGGTATCGGTCATATGCATTCCCTCCTCCAGTCCATGCTACGCGGGCCCCACCGGCAGCGTCGCACGCAAGGGACCCAAACAGGAAAACTATGTCGCCGGAAAGCGTGGAAGTTGCCGTAGCTTCAAGTGTAGGGCGGATTAGCGTTAGCGTAATCCGCCATGCGTGCAGGCCGCACAGGCATGGCGGATTACGCGCTGCGTGCTAATCCGCCCTACGCAGGCAGTACGAGGTATCCCACGATTGCCGGTGACAGCGCCAACAGGAAAGGCCGCCATATGAGACACTAGCGCCCTTGCAAAATGGAAAGCTAACTCATGTGGAATGGCGTACTGTGCGGGTTACTGGCGGGAGCAATGTGGGGCATGGTGTTCATCGTGCCCGAACTGCTGTCCGCATTCACGCCGATGGAAATGGCAGTGGGCCGCTATACCGCGTATGGCGCCATTGCGCTGGCCTTGATGCTGCCGCGCCTGAAAAGCTTAATGCGCCGGCTCGACCGCAGCGACTGCCTGGCATTGGTGCGGCACGCACTGGCCGGCAACATCGTGTATTACATGCTGCTGGCCATGGGCGTGAAGCTGGCCGGTGTGGCGCCCACGTCGCTGATCATCGGCGTGCTGCCGATTTCCGTCACGCTGATGGGCCGCAAGGACCATGGCGCCGTGCCGCTGCGCCAGCTGGCCATGCCGCTGCTGGTGACGGCAACCGGCATTGCCTGCATCAATGTCGACGTGTTCACGCATGCACAGGCGGCGGGCGGCAGCTTGTGGCGCATCTCGCTGGGCGTGCTGTGCGCAACGGGCGCGCTGTTTTGCTGGAGCTGGTACACGCTGGACAATGCCCGGTATTTAAAACAGCACCACCACTTCAGCAGTGCGGAATGGTCGGCGCTGTATGGTTTATCGAGCGGGCTGATTGCGCTGGTTATCGGCGCCATGGCTTTCGCCGTATGGCGCGGCGACATTACCGGCGCGGCAGCGGTGGCCAGCGGGCGTGACTGGACCACGTTCTGGATCACCAATGCGCTGCTGGCGCTGGGCGCCTCCGTGATTGGCAATCATTTGTGGAATATTGCCAGCCGCCGCGTGCCCGTGACTTTATCCGGGCAGCTGATTTTATTTGAAACGCTATTTGCGCTGCTGTACGGGTTTATTTATAAGCACCAGTGGCCGCGCGTGCTGGAAGCGGTGGCAATTGTGCTGCTGGCTACGGGCGTACTGTGGTCGGTGCGGGTCCATGCACTGGAAGAGGAAGTGCACGGGGCGTAGTCAATGCCGCCCCGCGGGATTTAAGCCAGCGTCGCAGCGACCAGTGCGGCCATTTCATTTTCGCCGTGCTGCTGCAAGCCTTCCACGACGCTCGCACGGTCTGCTGAACTGCGGTTTTGGCTGGTTTTCCATTTACCGGCAATCGATGCAATGGGAATTTCTATGCCAACAATTGCGCGAGTGACAGCGGCAATAAAATCCGCCGGCGCATCGGATACTTTCCATGGCTGCGGCAAACGCGCTTCTTTAAAATCCGTTAAATCATCGAGCTGGCGGCGCAGCCAAGCCGCATCGTCCACCAGCCGCGCATTGCCGCGTGCCTGCACCATCGTGAAATTCCACGTCGGTACGACTTTATGCGTTTCCGCTTTACTGGCATACCACGACGGACTGACATACGCATCCGGTCCCTGGAATACCACCAGGCATTCCGCTCCTTCCAGCAACGCGCCACATACGGGATTCGCGCGCGGCGCATGGGCGCGCAGCACACCGCATTCGCCTTCATCCGCATACAGCATAAATGGCAGCAAATCTGCCGTGACACCCGATGGCGATGCGACGACCAGCATACCCAGCGGGTAGCTGCGGATCAAATCGTGCTGGAGGTCGAGACGGTCTTGCTTGAATTGAGGCTGGCAATACATGGCGATCCGGCACCCCTGATTAAAATCTCAGTATATCGGGCCGGTGGAGCTATCACGAGAGCCACTATTGATTAATTTTATGGAGCCAGGCTGGATTACGCCAGCAAGCCGTTTTCACTTAATACATCCTGCACCAGTTCCAGCCGCAGCACGGGATTCAACTGCGCCATCATCAATTGCTTGTGTTCCAGCCCGAGCCGCAGCAATTCACACCAGCGGTTGGCCACCCAGCCGCAATCTTCCAGTTTATACGGTGGCCGCAGCGGCATTTGCGCCGGCGGCAATTGGCGTTTTTCCAGCGAGCGGATAACGGCGGCCAGCGCATCGGCCACATCTTGCTGTTCTTCCGGCACCGGCAGCGCGCGGTCGCCTTCCAGCATTTCCACTTCCCCCATCCACAAACCATGTTTCAACTGTTCCGCCAGTTCGATACGGAAGCGCTGCGTGCCGACACACGTCACCTGCAGCAAACCCGTCACGGGCGAACTCCATTCGGTAATGCGCGCCATGGTGCCGACGGCAGCCAGTTCTTCGTGCTGCTCCGGGCGCTGCACTTCGTTGCCGGCAAACAGCGCGACCACGCCAAATTCATCGCCGCTGGCGATGCATTTGCGGATTAAATCCAGATACCGCACTTCGAACACTTGCAACGGCAAGTGGCCGTCGGGAAAAAGCACGGTATTGAGCGGGAATAAAGGAATCTCGTGCATGGTTCATCTTCGCACAACAGGCTTTCCTCTGCCTCAAATTCATGCATCCAGGCATGAAAATGTCGCCTTTCAGCACGAAAGCCACAAATCCGCGCCACCGGCAAAAAAAATCCGGCATCGCCACAGGCGCATGCCGGATTTTCAGGGAACTGCACAGCGCAAGGCGTGCAGTTGCAAGCGAACTTATTTAATCAGGAAGTCATCCTTGTTTTTACCTTCCAGCCACTTTGGAGCGCGGCCACGGCCGGTCCAGGTTTGGCCAGTGGCGTCGTCGCGGTATTTCATTGGTACCGGTGCGCGTGGCTTCAGGGTTTTTGCTGGTTTACCAACGCCAGCCAGATCAGCCAGGCTCAGGCCGTATTCGCGCATAATCGTCGCGATTTGTTCCTTGGCTTTGCTCAGTTCTTCCTTGCGGGCACTTTCTGCCAAGTTCTGCAGTTCAGCAATCTTTGCCTGATATTCCTGATAAGTAGTCATCTCAGCTTCCTTATTGAATGGTGGGCGAATTTTCCGACGGGCCCACGGTTGCGAGAAAAACCTGTGTGACAATCCGTGAGAATTCAATAACGCAATTTACCATAAGAAGACATAGTTATTCTAGTCAAATTTAATAGCGTGCGCATATTCGTTGCATGATGCATAAATTGCGCAACGCGAAAGATGGAAATAAGGGAATTGCGTAGATGAAACTCTGCAGTCATACCAGCTGTTTTTTTCGGCGCAGTAACCAAGTAGTAATGCCGGTAAAAAAGAACAATGCGGGTAGCAATCCAGACAACGCAATCAGCCATTTGATTGCCGGTCCGCCCAGCTGGCCGGAATGCAGTGGAAACAGCGATGCCAGGAAGATGTCCGCATATTCGCCGGCGCGGGGATTCGATATTTGCAGGACTTTCCCCGTGCGCATATCGATAAATAAACGGTAAGTCCCTGAGCGCTGGCTATCGTCGGCGCGGCGCATGCGCGCCTGATATAAACCGCGTTCTGGCTGGCGGGCAATCGCCACTAATTGCGTACCATTTGTCAAATACGGAGCGGCTATCGCCTGCACTTCTTTCCAGCTGATCGCCGCTTCGCCTTTTTCCAGTTTTGGCAGCGCCAGTGCACGGCGGTCCGCCGCCACCGGCGCCACACCGGCCACCAGGGAACGCCCCAGTTCCGGCAAGCCGTTATAAAAGCCGGTCAATGCCAGCACCAATAACAGCGGCATAAACAGCAATCCCGCCGCGCGGTGCAAATCGTAATGCGTACGGTAACGGTGCTGGTTCAATTTGACGTGCAACGCGCGGCGCCATTTCTTAATACCGTGGCCGGATTTAGGCCACGCCAACACCAGCCCCGCAATCAATAACACAGCAATGGCCAAACCGATATAGCCTTGCGCCATGCGGCCTTCTTTTCCCTGGAACATATTCAAATGCCAGGTTTGCAGCGTCGGCATCAAATGCAGCGCATCCAATGTGCCGGCTTGCCGGTCGCGGCTGCCCAGCACGATACCGCAGGCGTCCACCATGGCTTCGTTATCCGCCACCTTGGGCGCTTTAAACGTCACGCGGTAAATGCCGCCCGGCTGTTCCGGCAAATACACGAAGCCCGGCCTGGCGCCGGGCCACCGTGCCTGAACCGCATCTGCCGCCAGCGCGGCATCAACAGGTGCGGTAGAAGCTGAAGCGCAGCCGCCGTGGTACAAGGCGGGGTTCAATGCCGCGTCCAGTTCCTCGTCAAATACCAGCACCGTGCCCGACAGGCCCATCAGCACAAACAGCGCGCCCAGCGTAAAGCCGGCCCAGCGATGCAGGGCCGTCAGCCAGTGGCGCGCGGCTGCCTTCATTGCCGTCAAAACGCCGTGCGCACATTCACGTACGCCATGCGCGGCGCGCCGGGCAACATGCCGAGGTTGGTGTCCGTGGTACGGGTGTACGTTTTCTTGTTGGCCAGGTTGGTGGCGCCTGCCTGGATTTCAAACCGCTGGTCGCCTGGAATCACGTACGTCACGCTGGCGTTCCACAGGCGGTAGCCGCGGATCAGGCCCAGCGAACCGCTGGCGTTTTCCGTCACGGTATTGGCATCGTCCGCATATTGCTTGGACTGGTGGGTGGAACTGAGATCGGCCACGAAGTTGCCGATCTTATAGCGGGCGCCCGCCGTATCGACGATGCGCGAATAGAACGGCACGTCGTTGCCCGCATATTTGCCCTCGCCTTGCGTGGCCTTGGTGTACGCATACGTGCCATACACGGACAGGCCGTTCAACTTGCCGCCAAACGCATATTCGGCGCGCGACTCGATTCCGCGGTGGCGGGTCTTGCCCAGGTTTTGATAAAACACGGGCGCCGTGTTGACGAACACGATCTGGTTCGAGAAGTCCAGGTTGAACAGCGTGGCGTCGAGCTGCCAGCCGTTGGCCGCATAGCGCGCGCCCAGTTCCACGGTCTTCGCGGTTTCCGGCTGCAGCGTATCGGCCGAACTTTGCAAATTCAGCTGCAAGTGCTGGATGCTGCCGAACGACGTGTTGTAGTTGGCGTACAACGTCGTCGCCTTATCCAGCAGATACGCCACGTTCACGGACGGCAGCGCCTTGGTATTGCTGATTTCCTGGTCGAATTTGGTCAGCACGTTGTAGCGGCCCATTTTGATGTCTTCAAAACGCAGGCCAGGCGTCACGCGCCACTGGCCAAAGGCGATCTGGTCATCCACGTAGATGGCGTGGGCGTCCGTGCTGTTTTCCGAATTGCGGGTTTCCGTGCGCGAGCTGTCGGCCAGCTTGAAATTGATGTTCTTTTCATCGGCGCGCTCTTGCAGGTAGCGGTAGCCGGCCGTCACGTCGTGGCGCGCGCCGCCCCATGTGAAGCGCTCCGTATAGCGCGGCTCGATGGCGCCCACGTTATAGTGGCGCGGGCTGTTGGCAAATTGCGTCAGCGCCTTGTCCTGGCCATTGCCCAGCAAGCTTTGGCGGAAGCTCTGGTTGAAATACGCGCGCACTTCCACTTCGCGGGTATCGGACAGCGTGTTGATATAGCTGACGTCCAGGCCCTTACGGTGGCCGCGCCAGAAGTCGCCGGTGCGGAACGATGCATGGGCATCGGCTTCATATTGTTCGCGCGTCAGGCCGCCCGGCGTATCGGACCAGGCGTCGAAGTACGAAAACTTGGCGTTGACTTCCGACGTGGCGGTCAAGGGGTACGAGAATTTCAGCGCGAAATCATTGACCTTGTCGCGGTTGTGCGCGCGCGGGCCGTCGCCTTCCAGGCCGGAATACATCATGGCGATGCCCAGGCCGCCGTCAATGCGGCCGCCGACAAAGGCGCTGGCCTGCGTCGAACTGTTGCCGCCGTCGTACTTGTTATAGCGTACCGACGCATCCATGGCGGTATCACGCTCAGGAATGGCGCGGGTTTTGAAGTTGATGATGCCGCCCACGTTTTGCGGGCCATAGCGCACGGCGCCGCCGCCCCGCACCACGTCAATCGCATCGATATTGGCCAGCGATACCGGGGCAAACGACAGTTGCGGCTGGCCATATGGCGCCACCGACAAGGGCACGCCGTCCAGCAAGATGGTCGAACGGGGCGAATAGCGCCCTTCCAGCCCGCGCACGCCGATATTGAGTGAAATCGCGCTGCCGCCGGACGACGAATTGTCGGTGATTTGCACCCCTGGCACGGAGCGCAGTACGTCGCTGATACTGTCTGCACCCGTCAGCTGGAAGTCGTCGCGCTTGACCACCGTGCGCGCACCGCCAAAGTTTTTGACGCTGCGCTGGCCGGAACCCAGCCAGTTGCCCGTCACCTGGACGGTTTCCAATTGGGCTTCGGGAGTATCGGTTTGGGCCAGCGCCGCGCTGGCGGTCAAGACGAGGCAGGCGGTGGCAATGGCGTTACGGCGCAAAACGGGAGCGTTATACATTGGGCGGGAAATTAATTCATAAAGAAACTATTATAGTCATAATGAGAATTGTTCTCAATTACTGAAATGGTAACGATCGTGTAACATCGTGTAACCGCAATCCGATGGAGCCATCACTATGAAGCCAGTCCAGTTATCGTCCGGCCGCGCCATGCCCTCGCTGGGGCTCGGTACGTGGAACATGGGAGAAAATGACGCCCGCCGCCAACAGGAAATCCGCGCCCTGCAATCAGGGCTGGACCTGGGCATGAACTTGATCGATACGGCGGAAATGTATGGCGATGGCGGCGCGGAGGAAGTTGTCGGCGAAGCCATACAGGGCCGCCGCGACAGTGTATACCTGGTCAGCAAAGTGTATCCGCACAATGCCACGGTGCGCGGCGTGCAGCTGGCGTGCGAGCGCAGTTTACAACGCTTGAAGACGGATTATCTGGATTGCTATTTGCTGCACTGGCGCGGTTCCGTGCCGCTGGCGGAAACACTGGACGGATTACAGGCATTGAAACGGGCCGGCAAGATCCGCGATTATGGCGTGTCGAATTTTGACCTCGACGATATGGAGCAAGCCCGCTCGCTGCCCGGCGGCAAAGATATCGTGACCAACCAGGTGTTATTTAATCTCACGCGGCGCGGCATTGAATGGAATTTATTGCCGTGGTCGCAGCAGCACAATGTGCCGGTGATGGCGTATTCGCCGCTGGAATCATCGACGCCTGGCGAACAGCGGGTCTTGCTGGGTAACCGCACGCTGCAAGCGGTGGCGGAACGGCATGGCGCGACACCGGCGCAAATCGCGCTGGCCTGGCTGCTGCGGCAAGACCAGGTGATCGTGATTCCAAAATCGTCCAATCCGGAACACGTGCAGTTGAACCGCAAGGCGGCCGATATTGTTTTGACGGCGGAAGATTTGGCGGACCTGGATAAAGGTTTTCCCCGCCCCCGCAAAGGGACACCGCTGGATATGCGTTAAGCCGCTAAATTGCCGGACAGCCGCCGCCTTTATCGCGGCAATGGCAGGCAATCACGGAGCGGATAATTTTTACCAGCTGGCACGCAGCAGGACCCGGGCGCTCCGTGTTCGCAATAATCAGCGACAGCGTCAACTTGCGCTTTTGCCCGGCCCGCAAAGGCAGCGCTTTTAATTCGCCCCGTTCCAGTTCGCCCGCGATCTTGTGGGTAGCCATCCACGCATAACCCAGGCCCGCCTTCACCATTTCACTGCGGGTGGCGGGACTGGTCACGGTCCAGCGCTGCGTGGAATTGAGCCAGCCATAATCGCGGGGATTCAATACACCGGCGTCGCGCACGACAATATGCAAATGCCGGTTCAAGTCATCTTCATTGATGTCGCGCCCCAGGCTGTGCAGCGGATGCGCAGGATGCGCGACGACGACAAATTCAATATCAAGCAGCGCATCGCCTAAAAAACCGGCCGGCACATAATTGGCTATGACGATATCGGCGCGCTTTTCCCGCAATACGTCTTCCGATTCCGACAAAATGGTTTCCGCCAGATTGACGCGCGTATGCCGGGCCAGCGGTTCGAATTCGCGCAAGATACGCACCAGTAATTCCGACGGAAACAGGCTGTCGACGGCAAAGCGCAGTTCGGATTCCCAGCCATCATTGAGGCTGCGGGCAAATTCTTCCAGCTGAAACGCATCATCCAGCAAGGCGCGTGCACGGCGCAGCAACGCATCGCCGCTTTTCGTGAGCTTCGCCCGGCGGCCATCGATTTCCAGTAATTCCACGCCCAGCTGTTCTTGCAGGCGCGCCACCATATAACTGACGGACGACTGGCTGCGGTGCAGCGCTTCGGCAGCCTGCGCATAGCCGCCGCAGTCGACAATGGCTTGCAGCACCTGCCATTGTTCCAGCGTGCTGCGGGGGATTTTCATTTACTTTGCATGATGTAGACGCCGTCCCAGTCTTCCGGCGGCGGGTCGGCTTCCAGCCGGTTGCAGCGGTCGATATACATCTTCGCGGCCTTGTCGTCGGGATTCAAGGCCAGCACTTCCTGGAATGCCTGGCGCGCCGCCGCCCACTTCTGCTTGCGGTAATGCGTCACGCCATTGCGGAACAGGCCCATGGCATCGATCAAATGCGGATACGTTTCATCCGTGTGGAAGTCCATCACTTCATAAATCGATACCGGCTTGGTTTTACCTTGCACGACGACGATATCCAGTTCGCGCACGCGGTACGTGCCGCGCAGCGCGCGGTACGTGAATTCGCTGATCAGAATATGCGCGCCATATTGCTTGCACGCCGATTCCAGCCGCGCCGCCAGGTTCACGCCATCGCCAATGATGGTGTAATCCATGCGCTTTTTCGAACCGATATTGCCGGACACGACGGAATCGGAATTCAAGCCGATGCCGATATCGAGCGGCAGCTTGCCATCGCGGATGCGGGGCGCATTCCACGCGCGCAGCTCGCGCATCATGGCTATGGCCGTGCGCATGGCGCGGTCCGGGTCATCTTCATGCGGCACGGGAATGCCGAATGCCGCCATGATGGCGTCGCCAATGAATTTATCCAGCATGCCTTCTTCGCGCTGGATGCAATCGACCATCATCGTGAAATATTCATTGAGCAGCGCCACCGTGCCTTGCGCGCCCAGTTGTTCGGTAATGGTGGTAAAGCTGCGCACGTCGGAAAACAGCACGGTGGCCGTCACGTTTTTACCACCCAGCATTTCCGCGCCATTGGCCACCATTTGGTCCGCGATATTCGGGTCCATGTAGCGCGACATCGTAGCTTTCAAGCGTTTTTCACTGGAGATATCGTCCAGCATCAGCATCCAGCCGATACGTTTTTTCTCCACCGACAATAGCGGCTGCACGGAAAAGTTCACGGAGATGGTTTCATCGCCAACAATCAGCGGCGCATCCATCATATGGCCGGCTGACTGGTTTTCTTCCACTTGCCGCAGTTTGTCGACCACCCAGCTGTTCGGCCCCGTGAAGAATTCATGCGCGGAACGGCCCAGCATGGCGGCGGCGTCGGCGCGCAAAATCGACAGGCCGGCGGCATTGCAGGTCACGATCTTTTCCTGGCCGTCGAGCGTAATGACACCGTTCGACATGGATTCCAGCATGGCCTCGTTGTAATTCTTCATTTGCTGGACGTCGGCAAACAGCTTGGCGTTTTCCAGCGCAATGGAAATTTGCGCGGTAAATGCCCGCAGCCGCGATTCGTCTTCGCTGGTGAACGGCCCGCCCCGTTTATTCAATACCTGCGTGACGCCAATGGTCTTGCCATTTTTATTGACAATGGGGACGCACAGGATCGAGCGGGTGAAATAGCCGGTGCGCTTGTCGAATGCGGGATTAAAACGCAAGTCCGCATACGCGTACGGGATATTGATGGTTTTATTGGAGGTGAACACGGCGCCCGCAATACCGGCCGAATTCGGCAAACGGATTTGCATGGATTCCAGGCCCTGCCCCACTTCCGACCACAGTTCATTGGTCTTTTCATCGTTGAGGAACAGGGTCGAACGTTCCGCATTGAGCAGCCGGGTGGCTTCGCCCATCACGCGCTGCAGCAGCGAACCGAGTTTGATGTCGGCCGTCACTTCCGACACGACGTCGATGAACTCCATTTCCTGGCGCCGCACTTTCTTCATGCTTTCCAGGAAGCGCGCGCTTTGCAGCGCCAAGGTGCCTTGCGTCGTCAGCGCTTCCAGCAATTGCAAATCATTGCGCGTGAATTTGCCCTTCTTCTTATTCAGCGTTTGCGACACGCCGATAATTTCCCCCTTGAACGTGCGGATCGGCACGCACAGGATATTGCGGGTCACGAAACCCGTTTGCTCGTCAATCGCGCGGTTAAAGCGGCCATCCGCGTAGGCGTCGGCAATCAGCAGCGGCTCGCCCGTGGTAAACACATGGCCTGCAATACCGGACGTGTTTAAAAAGCGGATTTCGCGCTGGGTTTCACCTTGCGCAACGCGGGAAAACAGTTCGCCGGTTTCCGCATCATTGAGGAACAGCGTGCCCCGCTCCGCCCCCAATTCTTCCGTCGTGACTTCCACCAGCGCCGTCAGGATTTCGTCGAGCGTATCGAAGGCCGCCATGCGACGCGACACTTCCAGCAGCAATTCCACTTGCCGCAAACGGCGGGACTGCGCGCCTGCCTTGGCCTTGGCGGCTGCGGCAGCACTGGCCGGTGCGCTGTCAGGCTTTTTTATGCGCGGCTCAAGCGCGCTCTTGTCCATAAAGTTCATGCGATCGACTATGCTTGCCGTGCTTCCAGTACATCGCGCAATGCGCGGATCGTTTCGTGCAGCTGCACCACTTCGGCGCGGTGCGCCGTGGCCACCTGCTGCGCAGCTTCACCCTGTTCCCGGCTGACCCGCTCCAATTCCGTGCGCAAGACCGATACGGTTTCACGCAATTGCGTAATTTCCCCCTGCGCTCCCGCGGTAGCCGTCTTCAGCGCCGCTTCCCGCTCCATGCGCGACTGTTCCAGCGCTTCGCGCAGCGACAGCACCGTGGCGCGCATTTGCTGCAGTTCGTTATGCGACGAGGCCAACGCATCTTGCACCATGCGCGCGCGCTCATGGTGCGCCTGTTCCAGCGCGGTACGCAATTCCATCACGGTCCGCTGCAGCATGCGCACCTCGGACAGCGCCAAATGCAGCGCATCGGGCTCCCCTGGTGCAATAAAAACGTCGGCCTTTTTTGTCATGCATCAATCATACCATCCAGATATAACCGAGTCATTGCAGGCCCACCTCGCCAAGCAGATGCTTTGCAATTTTTCACCGTGGCCCAAACGCGCCGTTATAATGCGTATTCGTCTATATTGATAGGTAACATAACTGTGTCCGACCGCCTTGCTGTTTTACCGCAATACCTGCTGCCCAAAGGGGCGCTGACTAATTTCGCCGGACGTATTGCCGGCGCCAAGGGCGGCAATATGACTACGCGGCTGATCCGCTGGTTTGTCGCAAAATACGACGTCAATATGGCCGAGGCGGCGAATCCGGATATCGCGAGTTATCACAGTTTTAATGAATTCTTTACCCGCGCGCTGAAGCCTGGCGCCCGTCCGCTGGCGAAAGCCGACTTTATTTGCCCGGTCGATGGCCGTATCAGCCAGTTCGGCGCCATCGATGACGACCAGATTTTCCAGGCAAAAGGCCACCATTTTTCAACCACGGCGCTGGTGGGCGGCGATGCCGCGCTGGCGGCGAAATTCCGCCACGGCAGTTTTGCCAACCTGTATTTAAGCCCGCGCGACTACCACCGCATCCATATGCCGTGCGATGGCCGCCTGACGCGCATGATTTACGTGCCGGGTTCGCTGTTTTCCGTGAATCCCACCACGGCCCGCGGTATTCCCGGCCTGTTTGCCCGCAATGAACGGGTTGTATGCGTATTTGATACAGCCAATGGCCCGTTCGTGCTGGTGCTGGTGGGCGCCACCATCGTCGGCAGCATGGCAACCGTGTGGCACGGCGTTGTCAATCCGCCACGCCATGCGGACGTCAAAGAGTGGACCTATGAAGACCAGAAAATCGTCTTGAAAAAAGGCGAGGAAATGGGCCGCTTCCTGCTTGGGTCCACAGTCGTCATGCTGTTCCCGAAAGACCAGTTGCATTTCAATGAAGCCTGGCAGCCGGCCGGCCCTGTACGGCTGGGCGAGACCATGGCCAATCTGCGTTAAGTCATTATTCGTTAAGGATTTCCTATGCGCTTGTTCCATACCGCCGCACTGGCGGCTGCCCTGCTGTCGGCGGGGTTCGCATTAGCATCGCCCACCGCGCCGCGCAATGGCGCCGAGTACCAGACTTTGGCCTCGCCGATGCCGGTGGCGCCGGCCGGCAAGAAAGTCGAAGTCATTGAATTCTTCATGTACCACTGCCCCGCGTGCAATGCGCTGGAACCATCGCTGGCCGCATGGGTGAAGAAGCAAGGCGACAACATCAACTTCCGCCGCATCCATATGCCGCACATGCAAAATGATCCGGAAGCGCATTTGTTCCTCGCACTGGAAGCGCTGCAGCTGGACGTATCCATGCACGACAAGGTGCTGCACACGTGGCACGTGGAACGCCAGCGCCTGCGCTCCGATGAAGACAACATTGCATGGGCCGTCAAGCAAGGCATCGACAAGGCCAAGTTCATGAATGCGTACACGTCGTTTGGCGTGCTGACGCGGCTGAACAACCTGGACAAGCTGATGGCCAGCTACAAGGTCGACAGCACGCCAACCTTGGTAATCAACGGCCGCTACCTGACGACGCCATCGATGGTGATCGAAGCCAACCAGGACATGCCGCGCGCCTCGCTCGATGGCGCTACGTTCCAGGTGGCCGATGCGCTGGTGCAGAAGGCGCAGCAGGAAATGGCAAAGTAATTATCTGGCGCGGCGCATCTGGCAGGTGGCCGCGCAGCGATGATATGCCTCGCATTTTCCGTCCTTACTAAATCATACGAACCTTCCATATCCACCACTGTCCCTTCCTAAATAAATCTATCGCGCCAGGGAACTAATCCTTACTGCGCCGGTCTAAGTTTAGTAGCCGATATAGTGAAGCCGTATGGCTTCCTTGTGGTTAGTACTGGTTAGTAAAACCGGCCTTTGGGAAGGAGGCACCCCATGTCCACGTCCTACACGAACCGTACCGTCTACATGCCGGTGGATTTGATGGAGGCATTCAGCAAGCACACCGGCCTGTTCTGGAGCAGCCAGGAAATTGAAGGCGCGATTTGCGATGCGATGGCCGCTGCAATGCAGCGGCAGCCGGAAAACGCGGCGAAGACGGAAGCGCCAACCGACGGTTCGGCCAACGGCTACCAATGGAAACAAGTCTTTCTGCCCGAAGGGACAGTGCTGCGCGCCAGCTTTGGCCGCCAGCCTTACTTTGCTGTGGTTGAAGGTTCGGCCATCAAATACGGTGAATTCAGCCTGTCGCCGTCAGCCTTTGCGAATTTGCAGGGCAGCGGCAACCGCAATGCGTGGAAGGCTGTCTGGCTGCGCTTCCCCGGCTATAAAGACTGGGTGCGCGCCGATGCGTGCCGCGCCGTGCGGCAAGCTGTCACGGCGCGGCTGTTCGACCCTGGGCAGACCGCTGTAGCCGATGAAGAGGAAGCGAAGCCCGCGCCACCGGCTGGCCCGTATCAACAGCACTACATCGACACCCGGCCGTCACGGGGCATTGAAATTCCGTATTTCCAGTTAGAGCAGCTATTCTCTGAAAAACGCCAGGCAATCGATGAGACTGCGCCCGCTGCCAGTCCAGCGGCAACCGAAAGCCCGCCATCTTCCAAAGCCCATGCACCCCGGCCCAGCTGGAAAGGCGGGAAACGCCGGGCCGGCAAATCAGCCAGCAGGAAACGATGCTAGCCGGTGTGCCCGGCTACGCTATCGCCTGACGCATCGACTGCCGGAAGCTTGGTCACCGCATGGTTGCGCGGCGTCGCGTGTTCGTGGAACAAATCCGCCAGATACTCCAGCAAATCCGCTTCCGCAATATCGCCGGGCACGATAAAGTCGGCCGGGCGGCGCTTGCCGTCGGTGCCGGGGTAAAATGCGTCCCAGCCGCCACCCTTGGCACGAATCACCACCTGTTTGCCGAACACATTGAAACGGTGTTCCGTCACGATCGATCTCCTCGCGTTAATTCCATCAACACGTCGCCGCCATCCATACCGGTAGCGCGCCACCCTTGGGCCAGGTAAAACCGCTCGGCCCGCGTCCCCTGCGCGGTTCCCAGATGCAGCCGCGATAAACCGGCGTCAAACATGGCGCCCACCATCGCATCGTGCAAACGGCGGCCATGCCCGACGCCCTCCGCTTCCGGATCCACAAACAGCGCCCAAATATTGCCCGTCTGCAGATTACCAATCGCAAACCCGGCAATGACGCCATCCCGCTCCGCCACCCAGCCCCGCCCCGTCACCGTCAACTCCGGCACATAGCTCGCTTCCGTGATGCGGTTGCTCGTCAACCGGTTTTCCCGCACGGCCAGCCGCACGCGGTGCATGCCGGGAATATCGTCCAATACGGCCTGCCTGATCCCATTACGATCCAATTTTTTCTCCACTGTCGTTGATTGATTCCAGCATATCGAGGAACGCGCGCGTCTTCGCAGGCATCAGGCGGCGGCCCGGGAACACCGCCCAGCCCGTCACAGCGGGAATGCACCATTCCGGCAAAATGCGCACCAATTCCCCGCTTTGCAGGAATTTGCGGGCAAACAATTCCGTACCCAGTGCAATGCCCGCGCCGGCGCACGCCATCCGCACCAGCAATTCCGGTGAATTCGCCATCATCCGCACCGGCAATTCGCGCTGCCATTCCGTCTTGCCACGGTATAAGGTCCAGCGTGTCATGCCGTTATGCGCTTTCGGCAAGCTCAATAAGTCGTGTTTGAATAAATCGTCCGGGTGTTCCGGCAAACCGTGCACGGCCGTATAAGACGGCGCCGCGTACAAGCCAATGCGGCTGATGGCGACGGGACGCGCGGCCAACGTCGAGTCATCGGGCAAAGCGCCCATACGGATGGCCACGTCAAAATTTTCCGCCACCAGGTCAACCCGGCGTGGCGACAAATCCAGCTCCAGCGAAATCGCCGGGAATTGCGCCAGGAACCGCGCCAGCAGCCGGTCCATCGTGTAATTGGCAAAGTCGCCCGGCATCGACACGCGCAGCAAGCCGCTGGGCGCCTGCTGCCGGTGCTGCGCCAGTGCGCCTGCCGCTTCGGTTTCTTCCGCCACCTTGCGCGCATGTTCCAGCAGGCTGGCGCCGAATTCCGTCAACACCAGCTTGCGCGTGGTCCGCTGCAGCAAGCGCTCGCCCAGCTCGCCTTCCAGCATGGACAGGCGCCGCGACACCGTCGACTTTGGCAATTGCAGCCGGTCCGCCGCCAGACTGATGCTGCCGCATTCGACAATGCGGGAAAACAGCAGCAAATCATTGGGATCGATGGCCATATTGTTCGATTATTGTTCCATTAATGGACGAATGTTATCCATTTTACCGGCTTTTTCTACATTTTTGGAATTGATAAAGTACACCCATCGCAGCACCGAACCCAACACTAGGAGATACAACATGAACATCCTGCAAATCAACTCCAGCGCACGCAGCAACGGTTCCGAATCCACCCGCATCGCTGACGCCATTGTCGCCAAACTGACCGCCGCCCATGCCGGTGCCACCGTCACCCGCCGCGACCTGGCTGCCAACCCGCACCCGGTACTGGACGAAGCAGCACTGCAGGCCCTGTTCACCCCGGCTGACCAGCGCACCGCAGAGCAAGCAGCCCGCGTGGCGCTGGACGATGCGCTGATCGCCCAGGTCCAGGCAGCGGACGTCATCGTGATTGGCGCCCCGATGTATAACTTCGGCATCACTGCACAGTTGAAAACGTGGTTCGACGCGATTGCCCGCGCCGGCGTGACGTTCAAATACACGGCAACGGGCCCGGTCGGCCTGCTGGGCAACAAGAAAGTGGTGTTCGCGCTGTCGCGTGGCGGCATGCACCGCAATGGCCCGACCGACTTGCAAGAACCGCACCTGAAACTGTTCATGAAATTCCTGGGCCTGGAAGACGTGCAATTCGTCTACGCGGAAGGCATGGGCATGGGTCCTGAAGCGGTTGCCAAGGCACAGGCTGAAGCCGACGAACAAATTAACGCAATTCTGGTGTAATCGACAACGTTAATTCGATAACGTTATCCAGATAAAGGAGCTTGATGATGAGTACCGTAAGCACTGAAACTGTCCGCACCCCTCGCACTGTCGAGCGCATTATCCAGGGCCAGTCCGTGATGGACGGCGCCGGCGTCAAGATCAACCGCGTGCTGACCAACACGCTGCAGCGCCGCCTCGATCCGTTCCTGATGCTGGATAACTTCGGCAGCGACGCCGCCAATGACTACATTGCCGGCTTCCCCGACCATCCGCACCGCGGCTTTGAAACCGTGACCTACATGCTGGAAGGCCGCATGCGCCACCGCGACAGCGCCGGCAATGAAGGCTTGCTGGCCAATGGCGGTGTGCAATGGATGACGGCGGGCCGTGGCGTGATTCACTCGGAAATGCCGGAACAGGAACACGGCCGCATGGAAGGCTTTCAGTTGTGGCTGAACCTGCCCGCGAAAGACAAACTGTGCAAGCCGTGGTACCGCGACTTCACGGCGGAACAAGTGCCATCGTTCACGACTGCGGACGGCGCCAGCGTGCGCGTCATTGCCGGCAGCAGCCATGGCGTGCAGGGCGCCGTGCAGCGCGCCGTGACGGAACCGGTGTACGTCGATGTCGCGCTGCCTGCGGGGGCCGCGTTCAGCCAGCGCATTCCGGCCGGACACAATGCTTTTATTTTTGTGTACCGCGGCGCCGTGGACATCGACGGCAAGCCGGTTGCCAGCGGCCGCATGGCGATCTTTGAAAACAGTGCCGACAGCGATGGCGTACAGTTGCACGCATCGGAAGACGCGCGCTTTATTTTGCTGGCAGGGCAGCCGCTGAATGAACCGATCGCCCAATACGGCCCGTTTGTCATGAACACGCAGGCTGAATTGATGCAGGCCGTGGAAGACTTCCGCGCCGGCCTCTTGGGCGAAGAAGCGCACGCTTAACCTTTACCATCGGTCTCTGGGGACGGCAACGCCCCCAGGGCCGCTCTTTTTTTCAGGCGATCCATTACAATGCGTGGCATGAATGCACTGATGGATTGGCTCAAGCACCTGAGCCGGATTTGCGGCTTCGAGACAGCCGATTCGTTCCCGCCTGGGCACGCCTATGCGCGCACGCGCTGGGTGGGCGCGTATTTTGACATTGCGTCCGACGTCAAACCCGATGAAGTGGAGCGCCGCATCTGCGACGCGATTGCCAACACGCCGCTGGTATTTGCCCACATCACGAACCCGACACCGCGCATGCAGCGCGCCTTGCTGGGCGTGATTGAAACGCGCCTGCGCCACAACCACCGCAACGATGCGGCGCCGCTGGCGGCCCTGTTGATCAAGGCGTACCAAAGCCCGCACACGATGGAATGCATGCCCGGCCTGCGCCACGCCATCGACAGCACGCGGGACGAAGAAGCGCCTTACCGCGTCAATGCGCTGCTGGCGTTCCTGGCCGACGATACGCAGGCGCCGTTCGATGTCATCGAAATGCGGCCGTAACCCGGGAACCACCGTTCGCGCAACTTCATGAACGGCGTTTCCACCGCCGCATACAACAGCCAGCCTGCCGCCAGGCTGACTGCCGCCATCACGGCAGTCGATGCCGGCGACTGCGGCGCCAGCCCGATGTCTTGCAATGCCGGTTTCAGCAAGATGCACAGCTGCTTGTGCAGCAGGTAAATCGCATATGACCACAGCGCCAGCGATTGCGCGCCCGGAATGCGGGTGCGCGCCAGCAGCGAGCCGGGACTCAGCGCCGCCACCAGCAGCAGGAACACGGCCAGCGCCAGCAGCGGATAGCCCAGCACCGTCACGCCATACGCGAAATGGTCTTCATAAAACATCCGGCCAGCGACTATCAACAAGCCCGCGCCCACGGCAAACGCCGCATTGCCGTGCGACGCCAGCCGCGTCCACCAGCGGCCGTGGTAATTCTTGATCAATGCCAGCGCAACGCCGGCCACCAGTTCATCGAAGCGGCACCACGACGCGTAATAAATCTGCGTATAAAACGCATAACCGCCCTGCTGCGCCATGTCCTGCGTCCACAGCGATGAGCGGATGAACGCTCCGGCCACCAGGGCGGCGGCAATCGCCGGCCAGGCCAGCGCCAGCGGCCGGATCGCCAGCCCCACCAGCAGCGCCACGGCCGGCAGCAGCACATAGAATTGCTCTTCCACGCACAGCGACCACGCATGGGAAAACGCCGTCCCCGGCGTCAGGTGGATGTTTTGCGTGAACGTGACGAATTCCCACAGCGGCGGCATCGATAAACCGTTGCGGAACCAGGGCCACAGCGCATACAGCGCCAGCACCACGTAAAAATTCGGCAGCGTGCGCAGGAAGCGGCGCGCATAGAACACGGGGAGAGAAAAGCCCTGTTCCGAGCGCATCGCGGCAAAAATCTGGTTGCCGATCAGGTAGCCGGACAAGCCAAAGAACAAGTCGACGCCGATCCAGCCGATGTCACCAAGCCAGCCAAAGGGCGACGCCTTGCTGACAAACAGCAGGTGGTGGTTGGCAAACACCAGCACGATGGCCAGCGCGCGCAGCGTGTCCAGCCCATGGATGCGGTGAGGTAGCGATATAGGTTTCATCGGGGTGGACGCCAGCGCGGCAGCGCCTTCCCCGTTAGAATAGCGCCCATTCTTTTGGAGAAACCATGACTGCCGCCAGCGAACTGCAATTCAAATCTGTCAATTATACCGGCCAGGGCAAAGGCCCGAAACTCATCGTGCTGGGCGCCGTGCACGGCAATGAAACGTGCGGCACCAAAGGCATCCTCAAAGTGATGGAACAGCTCGACAGCGGCGCGCTGCGCATCGCAGGCGGCAGCGTCACGTTCGTGCCCATCACGAACCCGCTGGCTTACCTGAAAAACCAGCGCTCGGGCGACCGCAACCTGAACCGCAACCTGTTCCCGAACGAAAACCCGCAAGATTTTGAAGACCGCATCGCCAACTGGCTGTGCCCGCTGCTAGCCCAGCATGACGTGCTGCTGGACTTGCATTCGTTCAACGCACAAAGCCAGCCATTCGTCATGGTCGGCCCGCGCAACAATGACGGCACGCTGCAGCCATTCCAGCACGAAGAACAGGAACGCGCGATGGCCCGCATCCTGGGCGTGCGCCGCTTTGTCGATGGCTGGATGGCGACTTATGGCGCCGGTGTGCAGCGCCGCCTGCGTGATGACTCCCAGGTGGAAACCGTGCTGCGCTACGGCGTCGGCACGACGGAATTCATGCGCTCCACCGGCGGCTACGCATTGACGCTGGAGTGCGGCCAGCACGCCGATCCGCAGGCGCCGGACGTGGCGTACCGCGCCATCATGAATACGCTGGCGCACCTGGGCTTGATCGATGCGCCGGCGCCACAGGTGGTCACCGATACGGAATACCTGTCGATGGTGGAAGTGCACGACCGGTTACATCCGGATGACCAGTTCGTCAAAGTGTGGTCCAGTTTCGACAAAGTCGCCAAAGGCGATGAAATCGGCCGCCGCGCTGACGGTACGCCAGTCACGGCAGGTTTTGACGGCTACGTGCTGTTCCCGGACGTGAATGCCAAACCCAATGCCGAGTGGTTCTACCTGGCGAAGCCAAACGGCGCGTTCTGACAGGGGAATGCCCGGCCGGCAGGCCCGGCACGCCATGTCATTTAAAAGCTGGCGGCAGCCATCCCGCAACGCTACAATTGCTTGCAGGAGAACAACTCATGCCCCTACCGCTGCCGCCGCTCGCTGGTTTTCTCATGCTGATCCTGGCCATCACGGCCCAGGCTCAAACGGTTGTCGTCCGCACCATGGGCCAGGAAAGCATTCCGCCCAAGTGGATCATCAAGGATAACGGCGGCCTGGAAGGCATCTGTCCCGATATCCTGGCCGCCATGGAAAAAGTCGAACCCCGGCTAAGATTTATTGGCCATGACGATTTCCGGTCGGTCCCAGTGATCGAGCAAGGCTTGGAAAGCGGCACGGTGCTGGCCGCGTGCGCACTGCTCGATTCCGACCGGCGCCGCAAGATCGCCCATCAATCCGTCAAGCTGTACACGGTCAAACACAAACTGGCGGCAGCTGCCACCGACAAAGTCACCGTCGAGACCGTCGATGACCTGGTTAAATTAAAACCGTTGATCACGACATCGCGCGGCGCCGCGTATACGGAGCAGTTGCGCCAGCTTGGGCTGGAAGTCGATGACAGCACGGGCGACAATGTTACCAACTTGCGCAAGGTGGTCGGCGGCCACGGGCGGTTTATCTATTTAAACGAAATGACCCTGGTCTGGCTGATCCGCGAACAGCGCATGCAGGATAAAGTGCGCATCTTGCCTGCCGTGCTGAAGGAAGAACCAATTTATTTCTGGATCAGCAAGAAAGCCGATGCGCAAGCCGCGCAGCTGATGCAGCAGGCGCTGCAAAAATTACAAAAGAACGGCGAGTTGAACCGCATTTATGAGCGGTGGACGTCGGTGCTTTAGCCGGTTATTTAATGCGCCAGCTTCAATCCCAGGATACCGCACGTGATCAGCGCGATGCACGCGAGGCGCAGTGCGCCGGACGGTTCGCCCAGCACGAAGATGCCGAACAGCGCCGTGCCGATGGTGCCGATGCCGGTCCACACTGCATAGGCCGTCCCCAGCGGCAAATCTTTCAGCGCCACACCCAGCAAGCCGACGCTGCCCGCCATCGACGCCACCGTCAGTGCCGACGGCGCCAGCCTGGTAAATCCTTCCGTGTATTTGAGGCCGACTGCCCAGCCCACTTCCAGCAAACCGGCAATAAAAAGCCACATCCAAGCCATGTCCCTCTCCTGGCAGGGCCGTCCCCGCATCGTTACCCCTGGGTTACCAGTAGAAACCCTCTAATCGTGCGAGGCCGTCCCCGCGGGCAATCCCTAAAAGTATATCATTTGTTGATTATTCATCTGTAAAGGAAGACTGCCATGCTGCTCGCTGCCAAGATAGTCACTGCCGCCGTGCTGTTGATCCACGTGTATATCGTGCTGCTGGAAACCGTGCTGTTCCGCACGCGCGGGCGGCGCGTCTTTGGCCTGTCGGCGGAAAAGGCGGAAATTGTACAGGCAGCCATGTCGAACCAGGGCTGCTACAACGGGTTCCTCGTGGCGGCGCTGGCGCTGGGCTTGTTGTATCCGGATGCGGCAGTGGCGCGGGCATTCAATGTGTTTGGCTTGTGCTGCGTGGCGGTGGCCGGCATGTGGGGTGCGGCAACCGTGTCGACGCGCATCTTGTTCGTGCAGACGGCGCCGGCAGTGGCGGGCCTCGCGCTGGTATTGTTAGCCTGACGCCAAGTCAAATCCGCCACGCGTGACCCGTCCTACGAATAGGGAACATATTCGTAGCCATTGCCGATCACCGCCGCCACGGCCGCCACGTTTTCCGGACTGTCAGCAAAGTACGCCAGCACTTCCGCTGCCGTGGCTTGATTGTTGTCGAGCACGTTCAGCCAATACTGGTAGCCGCTCTGCTCCGGCGCCCGGTGCAGCACGTTTTCATAAAAGTGCGTCACCAGTTCCGCATTGGTGGGGTGGCTGCCATAGCGGGCCTGGAATTCCGTGGACTGGACAAAGCCGGCCGCCACTTCACGCAATGTGGCGCCCTGGTCCATGACCGCTATCCAGTAACCGACACCGGCCAGGTCAGGCAAGCGGTCAAACGCGGCCTGGTAAATCCGGTAAGCCTGCCCGGCCACGCCGGCCGCCGTGTCGAACGCCACTGACACATCGGAAAATTTCAAGCGCTCCACGCTGGTCAGCACGTCCGTCCCCAGCGCATCTGTCACGCTGATGGCATTGCCCGCCACCGTCACGCCATACGCGCTGTGCACACCACTGTATTCCACGGTATCGGTACCACCGCCGCCATCGATGCGCACGGTGCGCTCGCCGGGCGTCACCACGTCATTGCCGCCCCCGCCCTGCACCGCGGTGTAAAGATCCGACGCATACAAATGCAGCGCACCGCTGCCGCGACCCAGCGCCAGCAGGGCGGAATCCATCGCGTGGCTGCCATCGCGCGCCACCACGGCGCTCGATGCCTGCGACGGGTCGGTCACGACTGTCAGCGTCCAATGCCCGTCCGCGCCCGCTGTCGTGGAACCGAGCACCTTGTTATGTTCCAGCACACTGGTCAACGCACCGGGCGCCGCGGTGCCGGATACCGTCACGAGATTGCCGGCCAGCGCCGCCGCACCGGGCGTAGTGGCCGTCGGCGTCACCTGCCCCCTGCCCGTCAGCGACGAATACGACAGCGGCAGGGTTTCCGGAATCGTCACGCTGTAGCCCAGGTCGCGCAACAGCATCAGATCCAGCTGGCCCATGTAATACCGGTTGCCCAGGTAAAAATACAAGCCATTCATCAAGTCATCGACATAGCCATTGGTGACATTGTTGAGGTTGGCCAGGTGCGCATAGTTTTGCGACACCGACGTACTGGTGACCTCGACCGGCTGCACGCCATATTGTGCAAACGTGGGCGCCGCCAGCAGGTAGCTGGCGCCGGATTGCACCGTGTATTTGTCCAGCAAGGTGCGGGTATTGCCGCTGAATACGCCCGTCGAGTAATTGCGGTACGACGTGATGCCCAGCCCATGCATGATTTCATGCAGCAGCACGGTTTGCCCGTCGGTCTGGCCGGCGGGCACCTTGCGGGGCGCCAGGTAGGGGTTGGTGTCAAACGACAGCGACTGGAAATAGGAACTGGTGGGATCGACATAAATCGTCAAATCCGACGATCCGGCATTTTTGTTGGGCCCGCCGGCCAGTTCCCGCGCGGCCGTGGCAATCACATAGTTCAGCCCACCAGCGGACGATTCGGTATACACTTCTCCGCCGCCGGCAAAACGCCCTGTGGAAGTTTGCGATACCTGGACGGTGAGGTCCAGCGTGGCAGAGCCTGCAATGAAAGTGTTCAGGTAATCGACCACGGACTGGATCGCCCCACTGAACAGGCTCTTGTCGGCAAGGAAATTTTGAGGATCGTCATACTTGATGGCGACATTCCACATGATGACCTCTTATTCGTATTGCTTAAACAAAAGTATGCGCCTTTTGAACGGGTCCCTGCAGATTTTTCGAATATATCGTAGTATGTCGATGTCCGTATCGGACTTTAACGATATTGACATCGGAAGTTTTCGATGAACACCAACATGAACATGGATATCGATGCCATCCACAAGGCGCTGGCCAACCCGGTCCGGCGCCAGATTCTTGCCTGGCTGAAACAGCCGGATGCATATTTTGCCGATCAGGCCCACCCGCTGACCTTTGGCGTGTGTGCCAGCCTGATTGACCAGCGCACCGGCTTGTCGCAGTCGACTGTCTCGGCCCACCTCGCCACGTTGCAAAAGGCGGGACTGGTGACGGTGCAGCGGGTCGGACAGTGGAATTTTTTTAAACGCAACGACGAAGTGATCCAGGCGTTCATCGAGCAAATACATGACGAAATCTAGACTAAGGACTACTGCGATGGCAAACCTGTTTGAACCCCTGAAAATCGGCGACCTGACCCTGAGCAACCGCGTCATCATGGCGCCGCTGACCCGTTCCCGCGCAGTCGGCGGCGACCGCGTGCCGAATGCACTGATGGCGGAATACTATGTGCAGCGCGCCTCGGCCGGCCTGATCCTGTCGGAAGCAACGGCCGTGTCGCCGCAAGGCGTCGGCTATGCCGATACGCCGGGCATCTGGTCCGACGAGCAGGTGGCGGGCTGGAAAATTGTCACGGATGCCGTGCATGCGGCCGGCGGCAAGATTTTCCTGCAACTGTGGCACGTGGGCCGCATTTCCGATCCGAGTTTCCTGAATGGCGCAGCCCCGGTGGCGCCAAGCGCCATTGCTGCAAACGGCCACGTCAGCCTGCTGCGCCCGCAGCGCCCCTACCCTGTACCGCGCGCGCTGGAACTGGAAGAAATTCCGGGCATCGTGGCGGCCTACCGCAAAGGTGCGGAAAACGCGAAGCTGGCCGGCTTTGACGGCGTGGAAATCCACGGCGCCAATGGCTACCTGCTGGACCAGTTCCTGCAAGACGGCACCAACAAGCGTACCGACGCGTATGGCGGCCCGGTTGAAAACCGCGCCCGTTTGCTGCTGGAAGTCACCGATGCGGCAATCAGCGTGTGGGGCGCCGGCCGCGTGGGCGTGCACCTGGCGCCGCGTGGCGATGCGCACGACATGAGCGATTCGAACCCGGCACAAACGTTTGGCTATGTGGCGCGCGAACTGGGCAAGCGCGGCATCGCGTTTATCTGCGCCCGCGAAGCCGTGGGTGAAGACAGCCTGGGTCCGCTGATCAAGAAGGAATTCGGCGGCGTTTATATCGCCAATGAAAAGATGGACAAGGAATCGGCGCAGCGCATCCTTGCTGCCGGTGAAGCCGATGCCGTGGCATGGGGCAAAGCGTTTATTGCCAACCCGGATTTGCCGCGCCGCCTGCGCGAAGATGCGCCGCTGAATGCGGCCAAGCCTGAAACGTTCTATGCGGGCACGGCGGAAGGGTACACGGATTACCCGGCGCTGGCTTAAACACCATGGCGGCCGTCACCGGCCGCCATTTTTATTAACGCGGGATGGTGTAATTCACCGGCACAAACGTGTAGCCCTTGCCCTGCGCCCGCAGGTGCCCCAGGCCCGGGAATTGCAAGTGCGCCGCGCCTATCAGGTAACCCTGCTTGGCCGCCGTTGAAAATGCCGCCAGGCGCTGCGCCAGCGCAGCCTTGGGATCCGAGTCAAACTGGATCGTCACGGACGGGTCGTCAAACTGCACGGCTTGCACGTGCATCAAGTCGCCAATCAGCAGCAACTTCTGTCCTTTGCTTTCCACCAGGTACGACGTGTGGCCCGGCGTGTGGCCGTGGCTGCTGACGGCCTTGATGCCCGGCGCCAGGTCCGTATCGCCTTCAAACGGCACCAGCTTGCCCGCATCGCTGTATGGATTGATCGACACCATCGCGCCCTGGAAGAATCCCTTCATGTCCGCGGGCGCTTTTTCCATGTTGACTTTGCTGAGCCAGAAATCCGCGTCGTGCTTGTCGGCCCGCACGACAGCATTCGGGAACACGGCTTTGCCATTATTGGCCAGGCCGCCCACGTGGTCGCCGTGCATGTGCGTGATATACACTTCGTCAACCTGCTCAGGCTGGTAGCCGGATGCTTTCAGGCTGGCCGCCAGGTTGCCCAATGTCGGGCCAAACAAATTCGCCGCGCCCGTATCAATCAGCACCAGCTTGCTGCCGGTATTGATCAGGAAACCATTGACGGACGTTTCCAGCGGCGCTTTGGCAAAGGATTTTTCCAGCGCTTTCTGGGTTTTTGCCGCAGGCTGGTGCAAAATCTTATCAACCGGCAATTCGACCGTGCCATCATTCAATACCGTGACTTCGAAATCGCCCAGCATCATCCGGTAATAGCCTGGACCCTGGGCCTTGACCATCGGCGCGGCAGCGGAAGCCGCGGTGCAGGCAACGGCGGCAGCAATCGCAACGCAGGTCTTCGTCAAGCTTTTCAACATTGTGTGTCCCTCAATAAATGTTATCTGAATCGCTAAGGTAGCTGAAAAACAAGAAACTTGCAGAAACACGACATCCGCGACACATCGCTTGCCGTAGCTTGGTGGCAACGATAGAATCCCGGGCGCATTTTTTTGTGGAGTACATCATGCAAGACGTCGTAAAACCAGCCGACCTGCCCGGCGCCGGACAACGCCTGGCGCTGCGCGTGCTGACCCTGTTTGGCTGGCGCATGCTGTACCGTCCGCTGCCCGGCCCGCGTGGTATCTGCGTCATTTATCCGCACACGTCGAATTGGGATTTTGTCATCGGCATCCTGGGGAAATGGGCGCTGAATTTGCCGTTCCGCTGGCTGGCCAAGGATTCGCTGTTCAAGATTCCCGTACTGGGGCGCTGGTTTATCGCCATGGGCGGCGATCCGGTCGACCGCAGCGCCAAGACCGGCATGATCCAGCGCCAGGCCGCCCGCATGAACGCGGCCGACTGGTATTGGGTCGGCATTACACCGGAAGGCACGCGCGGCTACCGCCCGCACTGGAAAAGCGGTTTTTACCATTTGGCGCTGGAAGCCAAGGTGCCGCTGTGCCTGGTCTACATTGATTACCCGAACAAAACGCTGGGCGTACGCGACCATGTGTTTTTGACGGGCGACCAGGAAACCGACCTGGCCGCCATCCGGGCGGGTTTCCATGGCCACCAGGGCTTGCATCCGGAAGATGCGGCGCCCATCGTGTTTGCCGACAAAAAACCTCATTAAGTTCAAGCGTGCCGGGCCTTCAGGCCGGGCATCCTCAACTTAACCCAGCAACAACATCCCGGCCAGGGCCACCCCGGCGCCGGCGCAGCGCACGACAGTGGCAGATGCACGTGCGCCAATAGCCCGCCCGGCCGCCAGCAGCAGCGCGCTGCCTGCCAGATAGCCCACCGCGCTGGCCAGCGGCAATTCCAGCCCGTGCGCATTGCCGTGCAGCGTGGCAAAGGCAGCGAACAGCGCCATCCCCGCCCCGGCAGGCAGCCGCAGGGACGCCATCACCAGCAAGCCCGCCGCCACCACGGTGGCAGCCATGCCGGTTTCCAGTCCCGGCATCGCCAGTCCCGCCATTCCCGCAACAGCCCCTGCCAGCATTGCCAGCAAAAACACGGGCAGCAAACGCCCGCCGCGGGGCTGGCGCGCACTCCACACACCGGCTGCAAGCAGTGCCAGCAAATGGTCGAGGCCCGTCAACGGATGCAGGAAACCTGCAGCGAGCACATGTTCGTGCGCGCCCGGGTGCGCCAGCGCCGGCCCGGTGCACGACACCAGCAGCAGCGCCAGCAAGGTTTTCGACGGCGTTTTCATCATTGCTCCTCCTTATCCAGCAAGCCTTGCTTGCGTATGAAATCAATCACAGCCGGCACCCCTTCTCCGCTGCGCAAATTCGTGAACAGGAACGGCCGTTCACCCCGCTGGCGCCTGGCGTCTTGCGCCATGATGTCCAGGTTGGCGCCCACGTAGGGCGCCAGGTCGGTTTTATTGATGATCAGCAGGTCGGAACGCGTAATGCCGGGACCGCCCTTGCGGGGGATTTTTTCGCCGCCCGCCACGTCGATCACATAAATCGTCAAGTCCGACAATTCCGGGCTGAACGTGGCCGCCAGGTTGTCGCCGCCCGACTCCACGAGGATCAAATCCAGGTCCGGGAAATCCGCCTGCATGCGCGCGATGGCTTCCAGGTTGATGGAGGCGTCTTCGCGGATCGCCGTATGCGGACAGCCGCCGGTTTCCACGCCCATCAGCCGCTCGGGAGGCAGTGCATTGGCGCGCAGCAGGATTTCCATGTCTTCGCGCGTATAGATATCGTTGGTGATCACGGCCATGTCGTAGTGGTCGCGCATGCCCTTGCACAGCATTTCACACAGCGCTGTCTTGCCGGAGCCGACCGGGCCGCCGATTCCGACGCGCAGGGGGTTGGATGTCATCATATTTTTCCTTTCAAGACCGGTACAGCCGGCCGAATTGCGTTTCATGGCGCATCGACAGCAGCGACAGCGCGGGCGCCCAATTGCCCATGCCGCCATCGTCCACTTGCTGCGCGTATCGTGCTGCCGCTTCGATGTCACCACGCAGCGACAACAGCAGGCGCTGCCCCGCCACCTGCCCCAGCGGGATGGATTTCACACAGACCAGCACCTGGTTTTCCGCCCATGCAAACAGCATGGCCAGCAGCGCTTCCTCCGGCGGGATGGCCAGCGCCGCCACGGCGCACGCATACGCGACCGGCAGCGTGGTGGCTGCATCGGGCGGCAGCATGGCGGCGATCGCGTCATCCGCAATACCCAGTTCCGCCACCAGCCGCGCCAGCGAATACCCCATTTGCAAACTCTCGGCGCGCAATTCCGCCGTGTCGCGCGAAGCCAGATAGCGCTCGCTCCATGCCGCGACGGCGCCACTGTCGCGGCGCTCAAATGCATGCATCAGGCGCCAGCACACAGGGGCGTCCCATTGCACCACCACGTCATGCAGCTGGCATGCGATCCATGCGCGCGCCGTGGCGGCATCATGCACAAGGCCGGCTTCCATCGCAGCTTCCAGTCCTTGCGAATAGCTGTATGCGCCGATCGGCAACGCGGGGCTGGCGAATTGCAGCAGGCTCAGTAACGCTGCGGCCTGCATCAGCACTGGGCTCCGGCTGCCATGTTTTCTGGCTCAGCATGGGTTCCCGCCACATCGGATGGCCGGTGGATTTTCTGGCGCGCGGGAATAGGCGCCAGCGGGTGGCCGTGGTCATGCCCGTGGTGGTGGCCGCCGCCATAGGCGCCTGCTTCCGGCTCAAACGCCGCGCTTTCTTCCACCACGGCCGCGCCCAGTCCCAGCAGCATGTCTTTCAGCACGGCGTCGGCGCGGATGCGCAAAAAGCCGTCGCCCACCTGCGCCTGCGTATGGCGGTTCCCCAGATGAAAAGCGCAGCGCAGCAGCGTGTGCGCATCGGCGCAGGTGACTTTGTAGACGGGCTCGCACGCCGCCACCACTTGCACGACCATGTTTTTATCTTCCCCCGTCAGCAAATCGCCATCGCGCAGCACCGTGCCGCGCGCCGTATAGACCGCCGCTTCGTCGCCATTGGACAGCACGGCGCGCAAGCGGCACTTTTCGCGCAATTCATAAGGCAGCACCAGTTGCGCAAAGGGCTGCACCGTACCGGTAATGCGGGTATGCAAAATAATCATGCCAGCTCCTAGAATAAAAAGTAGCGCTGCGCCATCGGCAGTACGGCAGCCGGTTCACACGTCAGCAATTGGCCATCGGCCCGCACTTCATACGTTTCCGGGTCCACTTCCATCAGCGGCGCCAGGCTGTTGTGCACCATGTCGGCCTTGCGCAAGGTGCGCATGTTTTTCACGGCCATCACGGGCTTGTTCAATTTCAGCTGCGCGGCGATGCCTGCATCGAACGCGGCCTGCGATACGAACGTGACGGACTTTTTCAGCCCGCCGCCAAACGCGCCAAACATGTGGCGGTAGTGCACCGGCTGCGGCGTGGGTATCGATGCATTGGGGTCGCCCATCTGCGCGGCGGCGATCATGCCGCCCTTTAAAATCATTGATGGCTTGACGCCAAAAAAGGCGGGCTTCCACAGCACGATGTCGGCCAGCTTGCCCACTTCCAGCGAACCCACGACATGCGACACGCCATGCGTGATGGCGGGGTTGATCGTGTATTTCGCGATGTAGCGCTTGACGCGGAAATTGTCGTTGCGGCTGGAGTCCTCCGCCAGCGGCCCGCGCTGTACCTTCATCTTGTGCGCAGTTTGCCACGTGCGCAGGATGACTTCGCCCACCCGCCCCATCGCCTGCGAGTCGGACGACATCATGGAAATGGCGCCGATATCGTGCAGGATATCTTCGGCCGCAATGGTTTCGCGGCGGATGCGCGATTCCGCGAACGCCACGTCTTCCGCAATGGCGGCGTCGAGGTGGTGGCACACCATCAGCATGTCCAGGTGTTCGTCCAGCGTATTGACCGTGTACGGCCGCGTGGGATTGGTGGACGATGGCAGCACGTTGGCCTGCCCGACTGCCGCAATGATGTCCGGCGCATGGCCGCCGCCCGCCCCTTCCGTGTGGAACGTGTGGATGGTGCGGTCCTTGAAGGCGGCCAAGGTATGCTCGAGGAAGCCTGCTTCATTGAGCGTATCGCTGTGGATCGCCACTTGCACGTCGTAGCGGTCCGCAACAGACAGGCAATTGTCGATGGCCGCCGGCGTCGTGCCCCAGTCTTCGTGCAATTTCAAGCCGATGACACCGGCCTGGATTTGTTCTTCCAGCGGCAGCGGCATGCTGGCGTTGCCTTTGCCAAGGAAACCCAGGTTCATGGGGAAGGCATCGGCTGCCGACAGCATTGCGTGGATATGCCACGGCCCAGGCGTACACGTGGTGGCCGCCGTGCCGACCGCCGGTCCCGTGCCGCCGCCGATCATCGTCGTGACGCCGCTCATCAGCGCTTCATCGATCTGCTGCGGGCAAATGAAGTGGATGTGCGAGTCGATCCCGCCCGCTGTCACGATCATGCCTTCGCCGGCAATGATTTCCGTGGCGGCGCCGATCACGATGGTGACGCCAGGCTGGATATCGGGGTTGCCCGCCTTGCCGATGGCGGCAATCAAGCCGTTTTTCAAGCCGATGTCGGCCTTGACGATACCCCAGTGGTCGACAATGACGGCATTGGTGATGACGGTATCCATCACGTCGGCGTGGGGCCGCTGCGACTGGCCCATGCCATCGCGGATGACTTTGCCGCCGCCGAATTTCACTTCTTCGCCATACAGCGCAAAGTCTTTTTCAATTTCAATGAACAGTTCCGTATCGGCCAGCCGGATGCGGTCGCCCACGGTCGGGCCATACATTTCCGCGTACGCGGCGCGTGAGATTGTCGCCATGGTTATCCTTGCGGTGGGGTGTCGCTTAACTTGCCGTTGACGGCGCCATTGAAGCCATGCACTTCGCGCAAGCCGCCCAGCTTGACCAGTTCCACGGTGCGCTGCTGGCCTGGTTCAAAGCGCACGGCGGTGCCGGCTGCAATATTGAGCCGCATGCCATACGCTTTCCACCGCTCGAATGACAGCGCGGGGTTGACTTCAAAAAAATGGAAATGCGAGCCGACTTGCACGGGGCGGTCGCCGCGGTTCGCGACGGTCACCACTGCGGTTTCACGGCCTGCGTTCAAGCCGATTTCGCCTTCTTCCAGTTGGGTTTCACCAGGGATCATGGCGGCTCCTTCAAGGTATGGGGTGATGCACGGTAACGAGCTTGCTGCCATCAGGGAATGTCGCTTCCACCTGGATGTCCGGGATCATTTCCGGCACGCCTTCCATGACGTCGGCGCGGCCCAGGATGCGCGTGCCTTCATCCATCAATTCCGCCACGCTTTTGCCGTCGCGGGCGCCTTCCATGATGGCGGCCGTGATCAGCGCCACGGCTTCCGGGTGGTTGAGTTTCAAGCCGCGCGCGCGGCGGCGTTCGGCCAGCAAGGCGGCGGTAAAGATCAGCAGCTTGTCTTTTTCACGGGGTGTCAGGTCCATCGGGTCTCCTCTCGATTTATGTGCGCCAGCTGCGCGGCGCCAGCGCCGCACGGCCCAGCAATGCGGGACGGATCAGGCGCATGGCGGCCAGCATCAGTTCGCGGGCGGCCTCGCTGTCGTGGCCCAGGTGGCGCACAGCCAGCACGTGTTTGCCGGCCAGCGTGGCGCCCCAATGGGCGGCGCCAGCCTGGATGCCTGCCGGTGCGCCGCTGGCTGCGTTTGCGGTAGACGCCGCGCCGTGCACGGCGCCGGGCTGCGATTCACCCAGCGCCCGCACCGCGGCCAACAAATCGGCTGAAAATGCCGCCCCCACTGCCAGCAGCGTGGCGCACACGGTATGTCCGGCCAGCCCCAGCGGGCTGGCTATGGTGTGCGGCGTCAGCACGCCCTGTTCCCACCACAGCAGCTTGCCGCCACGGCGGATGTGCGTGCGCTGGTGGATGCGTCCTGTATTCAATGATTCGCCGGAAGCGCGCCGTCCCAGGCAAAGGATTTCGCAGCCCACGTACGACGCGTCCGCCGCCAGCTCGACGCCATGTTGCAGCTCCACGTGCGCATCGTCATAAAAAATGCTTTCCTGCGGCAGCCATTCAATGGCGGCGCCCGCGCCGGCAGTCAGCTGCACTTGCTGGCCCGACGTCTTGCCATTGGCCCGGTACCATTTCGCGGCGCCTGGCGTCGTCAGCACCACATGGGCGCCCTCTGCGGCCGTGGCGTCCAGCGCCAGCCGGTCGCCGCCCACGACGCCGCCGGGCGGGTGAATGACGATCGTGTGGCACACGTCAGGGCCTTCCGGATACAGGGGCTTTTGCACGCGCAGCGGGCCGCTGTGGCGCCTGCCTGTCAAGCGTGTCGCACCGCTGTCGCGGGCATAGGCCAGCGACAGGTGCGCATGCCAGCCTGCATGGCAGTCGGCGGAGGATGGGTGAAGCATGCTGCTGTCCGGCATAGTGTCCCTGAAGTGTTTGAAGGGGATTCAGCAAAAGACGTGCCAGCAACTACGTGCATTTCTCACAGTGTCGCGCACCACAGTGGAGCAGTCCATGGAAACATGCACCAGTGTGGCGCGTGCGCCCCTTCAACCTATCCGCCTGTATAGTCGGTGGGCATGACTGCTTACCAATGGTTCATGCTGATCGGGTGCCTGATGCTGGCACGCGGGCTGGCAGCCACCACGCTGGCGCGGCTGCCGGTCACATCCGCAATCGTTTATCTTGGCCTCGGCCTGGTGCTCGGTCCCGCCGTGCTGGGCGTATTCACCGTGAATCCGCTGGCGCAAGCGCCGCTGCTGGAAACCATGGCGGAACTGGCGGTATTGATTTCCTTGTTTTCCGCCGGCGTGAAAATGCCCGTGCCCTTCACGTGGGCGCGCTGGCAGGCATCGATCCGGCTGGCGTGGCTGTCGATGGCGGTATCTGTGGCGCTGGTCGCATGCTTTGCCTGGGCCGTGCTGGAACTGGAACCCGGCGCCGCCATCTTGCTGGGGGCGATCCTCGCTCCCACCGACCCGGTATTGGCGACCGACGTGCAAGTGCGCCACGCGGGCGACAAGGATAAATTGCGCTTTGCGCTGACGTGTGAAGCGGGCATGAATGACGGCAGCGCATTTCCCCTCGTGATGCTGGGGCTGGGTTTGCTGGGCTTGAATGAGCTGGGCCAGTTTGGCTGGCGCTGGGCCGTGCTGGACGTCGTGTATGCAACGTGCGCCGCGATTGCCATCGGCATTGGCGGCGGCGCGCTGCTGGCGCGGGTGGGCTGGGCATTGCGGGGCACGGATCCGCGCCATGAAGTGCTTGACGACTTCGTGGGGCTGGGCTTGATTGCCGTCGTCTATGGCGTCAGCGTGTGGCTGCATGCATGGGGTTTCCTGGCCGTGTTTTTTGCCGGGGTCGCGCTGCGCCAGACGGAATTGACGCTGGCCGGCATGCCGCGCGACCGGCACGGGTTGTTGAAATCGGCGCCCCCATCCACGGCGCGGGCAGAGAGGATCGACAGCGAAACCGTTGCGCAGGGCGATGCGCCGCTGACCGTCAGCGGCGAATCGCTGATTTTCAAGGAACACCTGGAACGGCTGTCGGAACTGACGCTGGTGCTGTTGCTGGGCGCCGCCATTTCACTCTATACGTGGGACTGGCGCACGTGGAGCACGGCGCTGTTCCTGTTTGCCGTGGCGCGGCCGTTGAGCGTGTATATCGGGCTGGCGGGATCGGGTGTGCGGGGACGGATCAAGGGTATTGCCGCCTGGTTTGGCGTGCGGGGGATTGGCTCCGTGTATTACCTGATGTTTGCCATCAACCACGGCATTCCGGCCGTGCTGGCCAGCACATTGATGGACATTACGCTGGTGACGATCATGCTGTCCATCCTTGTGCATGGCACCAGCGTCAAACCGCTGTTTGACCGCTTCTGGCCGGACCGCTGAACGCTGCCTTGCGTTGTGCAAGCGCCACAAGCATGCTTATTCACGGCAACTGTGCTGCAGACATGCCTTAACCACGCCAAAATGGTGCAAGTAGTGCTGCCTGTCTTCGACCACGACACCCCATGGCCAGCTCTTGCTCCCCTTTCATACTGCGCATCCTGTTCCTGCTGTGCATGGCACTGCCGGGCTGTGCAACTGCTGCCCCACAGCAAGTTTTATCCGTACATGGCTTGCCGCAAGGTTCGCTGGGCCGCTATGCGCAAGTACTGCAAGAAAAAGGCCCGCCGCTGACCTTGGAAGCAGCGCAATCGCGCTGGCGCAGCGGCGCGTTCACGGCGGGCAGCTCTGCCGTGTTCAATACGGGGATCGGCGCGCGCCCGCTGTGGGTACGGCTGGCCCTGCGCAATCCCGGTGATGCCGCCGTGCCGCTGCGGCTGGCGGCCGGCGCCACGTGGCTGGACCAGCTCGATATTTATCTGGTGCAAGATGGCAAGCCGGTAGCAGCGTGGCCGGCCGGCGATGAACGCAGCGAGGCGCATCCGCCCAATCCCGCCATCGGCTACACCATCGACTTGTCGATCCCGCCAGGCGATGTGGAACTGTACTTGCGGGCCGACTCCACCGATCCGCTGGTGCTGCCTGTCGAACTGCTGACACCGCAGCAAGCGATGGCGCAGGAACGCCGCAACCATTACTGGTATGGCTTCCTGTACGGCGTGATGCTGGCGCTGGCCGCGTTTAATTTGACGTTGTTCGCCGACTTGCGCCAACGCAGCTACCTGTATTACTCGCTTTACTTGCTGTGCCTGGTAGTGGGCAATATTGCTTATACAGGCCACGGCTATGCATGGCTGTGGCCGAATGCGCCGCATTTCCAGCGCTACGTGATCCTGGGCATGATGGGCTTGCTCAGCGCAGTCGGTCTGCTGTTTGCCTGCAGCTTTTTATCGGTGGCCGACCACGCGCCCCGCTTATTGCGTGCGGTACGCTGGTACATCGGTGCAGGGTTGCTACTGCTTGCTTCGTTAATTGCATTTGATGAGCACCTTGCCACGGCGCAATCCGCGTTTGTTTACATGACAACGTTCGCCGTCATCATGGTGGCGCTGGGGACGCTGGGCGTCGTGCGCTGGCGCGCGCCGGCCGCCCGCCATTTTGTCGTGGCCGCGTGGTGCGGCATGCTGGGCGCCAGCCTGACGGTGCTGGCTGTCTGGGGGTTCTTGCCATACACCACGCTCAGCTACCACGGGCTGGAAGCCGGCGTGCTGCTGGAAGCTGTGCTGCTGGCGCGGGCTGTCGCTTACCGCATGCGCGTACAGCAAGACGCCACGTTGCTGGCCGAGCGGCTGGCCGGCACGGACCCGCTGACGTCGCTGCCCAACCGGCGCGCGTTTATCGAGCGTTCAGCCGTCATCTTGAAACTCGCGGACCGCAAGCAGCGCGCCGCCAGCGTCATCATGCTGGACCTCGACCATTTCAAGCGCATCAATGACGAACTGGGCCACGATGCGGGCGACCGCGTGCTGGTGGCGGCAAGCGCCCTGCTGCAGCAAATGTGCCGCGCCAGCGATATCCTGGCGCGCTGGGGCGGCGAGGAATTCATTATTTTGATGCCGGATACGACCGCGTCGCAGGCCGGCGTGTTTGCTGAACGGCTGCGCGTTGCCATCCAAGAAGCCAGCGCCGCGTGGCGGCCGGATGGGCAGCCTGTCACGGCCAGCTTTGGCATTGCCGAGCGGCGCGAAGGGATGCCGTTCAATGCGCTGGTCAAGGCGGCGGATGTGCAACTGTATGCGGCTAAACAGGGCGGGCGCAACCGGGTGTGTTTTCAGACGCGGGCAGCGTAGGGGGAACACTATGTACAAAAGCCGGTTTTAATAACGATCGCTAACTACTGTGAAACCATGCTGTTTCACTATAAAGCGTACTAAAACCGGACCCGCGCCGCACTAGGTGGAATAGCGCACAGAAGCCTGCCCTGCTTTGCCCATACTGGGAGCCTCTGATAGGGAGGCCATCATGCACGACAACGTACTGGAACCCGGCCCGCAGCCGGATGACCACATCAATGTTTTGGTTGAGTCCGACGTCGCCTACTGGACGCGCGAACTGGGTGTGCCGCGTGAACGGCTGGCCGAGGCCATTGAGCATGTGGGCGCGCGGGTGGCCGATGTGCGGGCGTATTTTGCGGCGCCGGCGCATTGATGGCGCGGTTCCGCCCAACAGTCCGCGAACTGGCGTGAGGCTACCTCATTTTTTCTTGCGCTCCCAACTCTGTAAGCGCGTAACCTTTTGAATCGACCCCGGAAAGATACCGAAATTGCCGCGATCCTTCGCACTGAAAACACCTTCTACCAGCACATACCCACCGCTGAACTTTTTCGACGCGCGGATTTGCTGATCGTCCAGGGATATCCAGACTGCGTTGGACAGCAGGGATTTGTCAAAGTCTTCCCTGTGTAAGTACAGCGCGTTTCCTTCAAATTCCAAATTCAGGAAAGCCATCACGCGGACTGGCTTGCCATCATATAGTTGCGGGTTCGCAATCAGCTGGATCATCGAGACGTCTTGAAGCTCACTTGCTTGGGTACTGGCCGCGCAAAGGCACATCAGCGCAACAATAAACGTATGTAAAAATTTTTGCATTGCTAACTATCCGTAATCACATCGGGCTTTCCCCGTAGTCCTGCAAACTGCGCGCAACCGCTCACAGCGACACGCTGCGAATTCCACAATTCACCTCACGAACCTTTTTCGGAATAGTGCCGCCTTGCGCATCCACGAAAAGAATAATAATGAGACTATCCTCTGAGATGATCGAGCGGTCCAAACCAAGTACGCCAGTCAACGCTACAGTGCCAGGTGACGCTGAAATCGTGGTATCCAACCGAAACTGCAACTTTTTCCCTGCGCCAGCCGCCAACCGTTCTTCAGCATCTATCAGATCCAATCCGACAAAGTTCGAACGGCAGAACTTGGAAAAATCTGTATAAAACTGCGCGGGGGTCGTTTTCCAGCGGTTTAATAAATCTTCCCGGAGCGCTTTCCCAAGCACCGTATTCGCAGACACTTGTAAATTAGCTGCAGGCTCTTGGCGGCAAGCACTGCATAACAACTGAATGGTGATCAGTACTACCACAATCGAGTAGCGTTGGATCTGCCGCATCACTTCTTATCCTTCACCGGAAATTCGTTCACTGTGGTGCTGACCTGACCGGAATTTTTTAGCGACCGGCGTATCTTCATGGTACAGATTTTCACATGCTTCGAGAACGGTCTAAAGATTCCCGCTACGAAATTAAACGTGGTTCGTTTTAGACCTGTGCCCTAATAAAATAGATCGGCTTCGATTTCCCCTTTGGATTTGTAGACGATACTCGACCTACCTTGGCCGTTTTCAGACCGGCCTGGCCTGCCGTGGCCTGAAATGGGCCGCATTAGACTGCAAGCGATTTGCGAGCCCTGCCCCCACCCGCCGCCGGGCGATGTTCACCTGATTGCTATTCGAATACCTGCGGCTGGCTGGGACAATTTGTCCCGATGTCTGGGCATTGCTTTCAAGTACCATACCTTCATCAAGTAACCGCCAGGAAGTAGCCAAATGATGGAATGGATCCCGATAATATTTGTTGCGTTCAAGGCTCTTGTGCTCTGCACGGGCATGTTCTTCGCCGTCAAGTGGCATTACGATCAAGGGAAAAAGGGAAAGCAGATCGTCGAAGAAATGCGCATGGTGATGCGCGCGGGTGGCATGGTCACCGCCGTGTTCATGGTGTTGCTGCTGGGCCTGGGGCTCGCCACGTTCGTCCTTGGCAAGACGCTGGGTCTGGACTTGACCCTCCCCTGATGGCCATGTGTCCGGGCTCTTGTTTTACAGCGCGCCGTCATGCACTTCATTGTTCGGTGGCCTGCACCGGGTATTTGTCAACGGCGTCGACATTTATTTTTCCTGTACGTCAAATTGAAGTTCCGCCACGGCGCCATCGCCCAGCGTCCTGATACGAATGAATTTGGTGTGGCGCGCATCGTCAAGCTGCCAGGTGAGCCAGCGGTTAGCCAGGGAATGCACCTCCGGTTCGGGCACATACGGTCTGCCATGCATGGGAGGAAAGCTCGGCCCCCCAGACCTGACCTCGCTAGGGGAACCCAGCAGGCCAACCACCGTATCGGCAAAAAATGTCGCGTTATCCGCTGTGCGTGCGGCCGTGACGGCAGCGAAACTGATATGGCCACGGCGCCCCGCTCCCGCCAGCGTGCCGCCAAGCGAACCATAAGTCAGCAGGGGCCGCTGCCGGCCGAGCCGGGTCGCGTGCCCCGCCTCATCCACATAAACGTTGCCCAGCTCATCGAAGTTCCACGCAACGGCGCCTGCCTCGCCTGCCGCCGGCTGCGGCCGGAACGTATAGTGCGGGCCAAGCAATCCTGCCCATTGGTCCGGCGAATAAAACTGCCGCGCCAACAAACGGTTTTGCTCCAGCGCTGCTTTCAGGCGCCCGATCAATGCCCGCGCGGCGTGTTCCGCAGGGATCACCTGCTCCCCTGCGCGGGATTCCGCACTGACCGGGGACTGCGGCGGCGCCTGGCCGGCTGCCGTTGCCGCCAACGGCAATAGCAAGACCGCCCACAGGCCAGCTTGGGCGGCTGTTCTTAAATTAATTATCATATTATTAAATAATCAAGTATTAGTCGGCACGCATGGTATTAATAAATAATAAACTTGTCAATTTATTAAATAACTGCACGATTGCAAGCCGGAGTGGCAGCTGCCGGAGCATGGAGACGGGTTGAGCAGTGGGACGACTGCCCAGGGAGGAGCAATGCGCAGGCACGATAGCAAGTGCCTGCGCGGCAGGAAGGATTACTCGTCCTTCGGATACGGACTCTTGCCCCCATCCGCAATAAACGCATCGATCCGCGCCTGCAATACCGGCAGCGGCACCGACCCCAGGTTCAGCACCGTGTCGTGGAAATTGCGGATATCGAATTTCGCGCCCAGCGCTTTTTCCGCCCGATGGCGCGCTTCCATGATCGCCATTTCACCCAGGTAGTACGACAGCGCCTGACCCGGCCACGAAATATAGCGGTCCACTTCCGTTTCCACTTCGTGGTTCGACAGCGCCGTGTTGTCGCGCAAATACGCTTGCGCCTGTTCGCGGGTCCAGCCCTTCGCATGCACACCCGTATCCACCACGAGGCGCGACGCGCGCCATGCCTGGTAGCTCAGCATGCCGAACACTTCATACGGCGTTTCATACATGCCCATTTCCACGCCCAGGCGTTCCGTGTACAGTGCCCACCCTTCGCCAAACGCGGAAATGTACGCCTTGCGGAATTCCGGACGCCCTTTCAATTCCAGCGCGATCGGCATCTGGAATGCATGGCCCGGCGCGGATTCGTGCAAGGTCAGCGCCGGCAGGCTGTATAAGGCGCGCGATGGCAAGTTGTACGTATTGACCAGATACACGCCCGGGCCGCCGCGGCCCGACGTGTAATACGGCGCCTGCTCCGGCGGCACGGGAATGATGGCGAAACGCTTGCGCGGCAGGTAGCCGAAGTAATCGGACACCTTGCCGTCAAAGCGCTTGGAAATATACGCTGCCCGCATCAGCAACTCTTCCGGAGTTTTCGCATAGAACTGCGGGTCCGTGCGCAGGAAATTCAGGAACGCCGGCAAGTCGCCGTCAAACTTCACCTGCTTCATCACGCCCAGCATTTCCGCGCGTATCTTCGCCATTTCCTTCAGGCCGATGTCGTGGATCTGGTCCGCCGACAAGGACGTCGTCGTGAATTCCGTGATCTTCGACTGGTAATACGCTTTACCGTCCGGCAGGCTGGTGGCCGCCAGCGCTTCCGTGGCGCCGGGAATGTATTCATTGCGCATAAACGCCAGCAATTCCGCATGGGCCGGCACCACGGCGTCGCGGATGGCCTTCAATGCCGCTTCGCGCAGCCTGGCCTGTTCATCGGCGGGAATCGATGCCGGCATGTCGCGGAACGGCTTGTAAAACACCAGCTTCGTCACATCCTTTTCGTCCGTCACGGCCGTCAGCGAACCTTCGCGGCCCAGCAAGGTGACTTTCGGCGGCGTGAAGCCCCGTTTCAATCCCGCCCGCATGTTGGCCATCTCTTCGCGGAAGTAGCGCGGCACATCATTCAATTGCGCCACGTAGGCGCGGTATTCCGGCAGCGTGCGGAACGTTTTGCGGGCGTCGCTGGCCATGTTCGACCAGAACGACGAATCCGCATTCAGCGGTTTTTCATATTCACGGAAGCGCTGGTTGTCGATCAGTGCGCCGATTTGTGCACGGTACACCAGGTAATTGATGCGCTCCCCTTCCGACAGGCTGGCAGGCACGACGCCATCGAGCTTTTTCATGACGCCCTGCCAGTACGTCAGGCGCGCCTGCTGCGTGGCCGGGTCGACCTTCGGCAGCGTGGAACTGACCGCACTGACATCGTCTTCCTCTTCTTCCAGCTTTTGCCGCTGGCGCCACTTCCATTCCTGCGTATAAATCGCCTTGAACCTGGCGTCAGCCGCGCTGCTCCTGGCGGCGGCGTTGGCGGTCGGCATGGCGGCACAGGTTGCCGCACACAGCAGTGCTGCCGCGATAGCGGCGCTGGTTTTCTTCATGGGGGATCCTATTCCTGGTTAAGCTGCAATGTGCGCGGGTGGCGCAGCAATGCCGTGAAGCCGTCCACGGTCAGCGGACGGCTGTACAAATATCCCTGCATCGCATCGCAGCCATGCGATGCAAGGAAGCGGGCTTGCTCAGGCGTTTCCACGCCTTCCGCCACCACCCGCATGTTCAAATTGTGGGCCAGTGAAATCACGGATAACGCAATGGCCGCATCACTGGCCGCATGGGCCACGTCATCGACAAACGATTTGTCAATTTTCAGCACGTCGATGGGGAAGCGCTTTAAATATGCCAGCGAAGAATAGCCGGTGCCGAAATCGTCCAGCGAAATGCCCACGCCGATGGCTTTCAAGCGGTGCAAGGCGTCAACGGATTTGTCCGGGTCGCCCATCACGGAACCTTCCGTGATTTCGATATTCAGGCACGAGGCGGGCACGCCGTGCCGGCGCAGCGTTTGTTCCACCAGCGGCACCGTATCCGCATGGGCGAACTGGCTGGCGGACAGGTTGACGGCCACGCGCACGTCGCCCAGCCCCTGGTCGCGCCACGCGCGGATCTGCCCGCACACGGTATCGAGCACCCATACGCCGATGGCATTGATCAAGCCATATTCTTCCGCCACCGGAATGAAGTGGGCCGGCGAAACGTGGCCCAGCGCGGCGTTATGCCAGCGCAGCAGCGCTTCCGCGCCAACCAGTTCCCCAGTCTGCAAGCTGACCTTGGGCTGGTAGTGCACACAAAACTCGCCCCGCGCGACCGCGCCGCGCAACTGGCTTTGCAGCGCCAGCCGGTGGCGGCTGTCCGCATCCATGCCTTCCGTGAAAAACGCGTAATTGTCGCGGCCCAGTTCCTTGGCGCGGATCAGCGCCATTTCCGCATGCTGCAAGACGCCATCCAGCGTAGCGCCGTCGGCGGGCGCCGTGGCGATGCCGATACTGGTGGTCAGCGCCACCGTATGGCCTTCGATCTGCAAATCGCGCCGCAGCCCCGCCACGATATTTTCCGCAATGGCCGTGGTGGCGCTGCATTGCAAGTCGTCCGCCACCATGATGAGGAATTCATCGCCGCCCTGGCGCGACACCATATCGCCCCCGCCATCCTGCACGCACGCGCGCAACAGCCGCCCGACGACACGCAGCGCTTCATCGCCGATAGCCGCGCCGCACGTATCGTTGACGCTCTTGAAGCGGTCCAGGTCGAGGCACAGCACGGCCACGCACTGGTCGCGGCCGCACGCGGCCAGCAATTCATCGAAGCGGCTGCGCGCCTGCACGCGGTTCGGCAAGCCGGTCAGCGCATCGTGGTACGACAGGAAGTCAATCAAATGCTGCTCTGCCTTCCGTTCTGTCATGTCGATGAAGGCAAAGATATAGTTTTCCGCAGCGCCATCGTCCGACTGCACGGACGACACGCTGAGCAAGCCCGTATACATGCCGCCGCCCTTGCGGTGCGCCGTCATTTCGCCGGACCAGTGGCCGCAAGCGGTAATCGCCTGCTGCATGCTGGCGTAGGCGTCCGCTGCCTGGGCCGTGCGCAGCATGGCGACGGGCTGGCCCACCGCCTCTGCGCTGGGATAGCCGGTAATGCGGGTAAAGGCGGGGTTGACGGCCACCATGACGCCATTCGCATCGGTAATGGCGATCGCGTCGCGCGTGGCGGCAAAGACCTGGCTGGCCAGCTTGAGCGCATCTTCATTGGCGCGCCGCCGTTTGACTTCCGCTTCCAGCGACATGGCCACGGCCGCCAGTTCCGCCGTGCGCTGCATGACATGCTGTTCCAGGCTGGCGCGCTCCATGGCCAGCGCCTGCTGCGCGCGCCGCAAGCGCACCTGGGCGTCGGTGCGGGCCAGGATTTCCTCGGCCTGGAACGGCTTGGCAATGAAATCCACGCCACCCAGTGAAAAGCCGCGCAACTTGTCGTCCGTATCGTGCTGCGCCGACAGGAAGATCACCGGCACGTCCTGCAATTCCGGCATAGCCTTCAGGCGGCGGCACACTTCATAGCCATCCATGCCGGGCATGCGCACGTCGAGCAAAATCAATTCCGGGGGCCGCGACTGGGCAGTCCACAGCGCCAGTTCGCCATTGGGCGCCTGCCGCACGTAATAGCCGGCGCCGGTCAGCAAATCGCTCAACAGCTTCAGGGAAGCCGCCGTGTCTTCCACGATCAGCACTTCCCCCTTGCCGACGCCTGCCTTCGCTGTTGCCTGTCCTGTTGCCTGTTCTTGCCGCATTGCTTCCTTTCGCCGCCGCACCCGTACCGCGCAAACCGTATACTATATAACGCTACCACATATTCGACGATGCCCCAAGGGCCGGCGCGCTGAGCGGCAGCCGGATATCGAACCAGGCGCCGGGCCGCCCGCCGCCGCTGTGCACTTCAATGGTCCCGCCCAGCACATTGACGATCAGGCTGTGCACCACGTGCAGCCCCAGTCCGCCCGTGCCCTCGCCCATGCGGGTCGTATAAAACGGTTCAAACACGCGCGCCATATGGTCTGCCGGAATGCCGGCGCCATTGTCGGCAAATTCCAGGCGCACCGCCGCACCGTCCACCGATGCCGTCAGCGCAATGGCGCCGCCCGCGCCGGGCGCAAAGGCATGCACCAGCGAATTGCGCGTCAAATTCGTGATGACCTGGCACAGCGCGCCCGGATAGCTGTCCATTTTTATACCCAGCGCGACGCCGGTTGCCATCTCTACGCCTGCTTCGCGCAGCGACGGCCCCAGGGTCTTGGCCATGCCCTCCACCAGGGTCGCCAGGTCGAATTCGCGGCGCTGGGAACTGGTCTGGTCCACGGCCACCTGCTTGAAGCATTCAATCAAGTCGGCGGCACGCTGCAGGCTGCGCAGCATCAGCCCCGTGGCTTTGCACGTATCGGCGCCAAAGCGCTCCAGTTCCGAGCGGCGCAAGCCCTGGTCGATGTTGCTGAAAAATTCCCGCGCGCGGTCATCCAGCGCGCTGGCGGCCAGCACGGTATTGCCGATCGGCGTATTCAATTCATGGGCAATGCCCGCCACCAGCGCACCCAGTGCGGCCATCCGTTCCGAGCGCATGATTTCCTGCCGCGCGGATTTCAATTCCGCCAACGCGCGCGACAGTTCGCCATTGCTCGATGCCAAAGCGGCCTGAGTGCGTGCCAGGCGGATATGGGCGCGCGTGCGGGCCAGCACTTCTTCCGACTGGTAGGGCTTCGCAATAAAGTCCACGGCGCCGGCCTGGAACCCGCGCACCTTGTCATCCGTGTCGTACTGGGCCGACAGGAAGATCACGGGCGTATCGCGCAATTGCGGATCGGCTTTCAGGCGGCGGCACACTTCATAGCCATCGATGCCCGGCATCCGGATGTCGAGCAGGATCAATTCCGGCGGCCGCGCCTGGGCGCTCCACAGCGCCAGTTCGCCGTCGGGCGCCTGGCGCACCAGGTAACCGGCGTTGCCCAGCAATTCACTCAACAGCTTGAGCGACGCGGGCGTGTCTTCCACCACGAGGATTTCACCTTCCATAGCGCCCTGGCTCATCCTGCTTGCTCCTGCATATCAATGCCCTGCGCGGCGGCGCCCGGCCCCCCCAGCAGCGTACACAATTGCGGATAAGCGTGCTGCTGCAGCATTGCTTCGATGCCGGCCACCACGTCATCCAGCTCTTCCGGCAGCGGCGCCAGCAAATCCCGCACTTGCTGCAAATTCAGCTGCAGCACGGCTTCGCGCAATGCGTGCCGCACCGCCGGGTCCAGCCGGTCCAGCTGGGCGGCCGACAGCACCGTCGTGGCAGGCGGCGCCGCCGGCGCCCGTTCCACGTGCGGCACCGGTTGCTGCGCCTGGCCATATTGCGCGGATTCCGCCGGTATAGAAAAGCGGAACGTGGCGCCCTGCCCCGGCGCTGACTGTACGCTCAGGGCGCCGCCCATCAGCTGCACGAATTCCCGGGAAATCGCCAGCCCCAGTCCCGTTCCTTCCACGGCGCCGCCATTGCCTGCCTGGACAAACGGCTCAAAAATACGCTGCTGGTCCGCCGCAGCAATGCCGGGTCCCGTATCGCTGACAGCAAACGACAGCAGCCAGCCGCCCACGTCATCACGCGCGGCGCGCGCTTCCAGCCGCACGTGGCCCGTGCGCGTGAATTTCACGGCATTCGACATCAGGTTCAGCAACACCTGGCGCAGCTTGGTGCCATCGACGCGCACGCGCGGCGGCAGCCCGGCGCTGTCCAGCAACAGCCGCAAGCCCGCCTGCGCCGCCCGCACGCTGACCATATCCGTCACGTCCTGCACCATTTCCGGCAACAGCAGCACGTCGGGCTGCAAGTGCGCGCGGCCCGCTTCGATGCGGGACAATTCCAGGATATCGTTGATCAGTTCCAGCAAATGCTGGCCGGAGCCGTAAATGATGCCGAGGTTGCGGCGGTCTTCCGGCTGCATGTGCGGCGCATCGGCCAGCAGGCGGGAAAAACCGATGACCGAATGCAGCGGCGTGCGCAATTCGTGGCTCATGTTGGCCAGGAATACGCTCTTGGCCTGGTTGGCCGCCTGCGCCTGCGCCACCGCCACGGACAATGCACGGGTGCGCTCGCCCACCAGTTCTTCCAGGTGGTGGCGGTGCCGTTCCAGTTCTTGCTGCGCCAGCTTATGGGCCGTGATGTCGTAATTGACGCCCACCATGCGCAATGGCCGCCCGTCGGGCGAGCGCAACACCAGTGAATCGGTCTGGATATGGCGCACCGAGCCATCGGGCCACACAATGCGGAACTGGTGCGCTGATTCAATGCTGCTGCCGTCCAGCACCCGGCGCAAGGCTGCTTCACTGTCCGCCACGTCATCCGGGTGCAGCATGTCGCGCCACAATTGCACGGCGTTTTGCACGTCTTCCCGTTTCGCGCCATACAGCCGGAACATCTGGTCATCCCAGTCCGCGACGCCGGTTTCTATATTCCAGTCCCAGATGCCGATGCCGGCCGCCCGGGTGGCAATTTGCAGGCGCTGTTCGCTGGCATGCATGGCTTCATAGCGGTGCTGCAGCAAGCCCACCATTTGCCGGATGGCGCCGTACAACCCTTTTAATTCGCCGAAATACCAGGCGCGCGGCATGGTGGCGTCCGCATTCAGGCCCGCCTGCACCAGCACCGCGTAGCGTCCGATGGCCCGCACGGGTTTCAGCATCACGTGCCACAGCAGCAGGTACAGCCCGGCCACCAGCGCCAGGTCGAGGATGACGATCATGCCGGCAATGGCCGCGCTGCGCTGGCGCAATTCCGCCAGCAGCGGCGCCGGCGTCGCATACAGCGTAATGGCGCCGATACTCTGGCCTTCGACGATCATGTCACGCTTTTCCACCAGTAAGTCCGGGTCTTGCGGCGCCACCAGGCTCGACACCAGCTGGCCCGCGTCATTGCGCAGCAAGATATAGGGGTGGTGGGCGCCGGCCGGGGCAACCATGCTGGCATGCAAAGCCCGGTTGCTCAAGCCGCTCTTCATGATGGTGACGATTTGCGCTTCGTCGAAATTCCAGACTGGCAACGCCACGGCGGACGCCAGCTCATCGGCGCTGGTGGCCAGGCTATGGCGCAACTGGTCCCAGCGCTGTTCTTTTTCACTGAGGTAGAAATACACGGCAAAGGCTGCCAGCACCACCGTCACCACGGCGGTCAGCGCAACGCTGACCAGCAGCGCAATCGACACGTCGCCCCGCGCGCGCCGCCGGCGCATCGCTGCCTGGCCGGATGCTCGCTGTGTCGCTGTTGCCATGATTCACGCCGTATTGGTCAGCATGTCATAAATAATAGGTTTAACCGCCAGTCAAGTCCAACCTTTCCCCCTGCCAATGCCATTGTAGCGCTCACGCCAGGGCACTTGTAACGTGTCCTTTAGGACAAGCCGTACGGGTTTGTTGCGCGGATCATTCAGCTGCAGCACCGCTGCCCGGGCTGGCAATCCCCAGCCGGTTGGCCATTTGCACCAGTTCCGCCAGCGAACCAGCGCCCAGTTTTTCCATCAGGCTGTGGCGGTGCGCCTTGACGGTGCGTTCCGTATTGCCCAGTTCGAAGGCAATCTGCTTGTTCAGCATGCCTTGCACCACCAGCGCAAACACTTCCCGTTCGCGCACGGTCAGCGTATCGGCTTTCTTGCGCAAGTCCAGCAGCGCGCTGTTTTGCGCCGCCGCCGCTTCATAGCGCTGCATCGCGCGCCCGATTGCATCGAGCAGCGCATCCTTGCCGATCGGCTTCGGCAAAAAATCTTCGGCGCCCGCCTTGATGGCGCGCACGCTCATGGCAATGTCGCCATTTCCCGTCAAAAACACGATGGGCAAGATACTGCCCCGCGCCCGCAAATAGTCTTGCAACTGCAAGCCGGACAAGCCGGGCATATCGACGTCAAGCAAGATGCAGCCCGCTTCGCCGCCGGTTTCCGCCCGCACGAACGCGTCACCCGATTCATACACGGACACGGCATAGCCGCACGCGCCCAGCAGGCGGGCCAGCGCCGTACGCAACGCGTCGTCATCGTCAATGATGTGGATTCTCATGGACGTTCCGCCGCGTAAGGAGGCAGTGCAAAGCCAACCGTGGCGCCGCCGCCGGCGTTATTACCGGCCCAGATCGTGCCGCTGTGCGCCTGCACGATGGCTGACGCGATGGACAACCCCAGCCCCATGCCATGCGGCTTGGTGGTGAAAAACGATTCAAACACGCGTTCATGCCCTTCCGGAAAACCACACCCCTGGTCTGACACCAGCACTTCGGCGCGGCCATCGCCGCGCCGCTGCGCCGACAGGCACACGCCACGCACGCCGTCGGCCACCTGCGCCATGGCGTCAAACGCATTGAGGACCAGGTTGATCAATACTTGCTGCAACTGGATGGGATCGGCCGCCACGGTCAGCGCGTCCGGACCCAGTTGCATTTCCAACACAACACGGCGCATGCGCGCCTCGCCGGACAGCAAGGTGTGCACCTGGCGCACCAGTTCATTGAGGTCCAGCTTTTGCGCGACGGGATCGGATTTTTTCAGCAATTCCCGCATGCGCTGGATCAGGTCGCTGGCGCGGCGGTCATCGCGCTGGATATCCGACAGGATTTCCGCCACATCGTCCAGCGCGGGGGGATTTTTTTTCAGGAACAGTTCCGCGGCTTCCGCATTGCTCATGATGGCGGCCAGCGGCTGGTTCAATTCATGCATCAGCGCCGCGCAATACACAGTGGCGCTGGCGTTGCGGTTCAAATGGGCGATTTCCGCCAGGCGCTGGCGCGATTCTTTTTGCAGGCGGTCATTGTGCGCCGCCAGTTGCTGTTGCAGGCGGCGGATTTTCAAATGCGACTGGACGCGCGCATTGACTTCTTCAAACTGGAACGGTTTGGAAATGAAGTCAACACCGCCAACCTGGAAGCCGCGCAGCTTGTCATCCGTATCGCTGTGGGCGGACAGGAAAATCACGGGCACTTCATCGAGGCCCGGCATGCGTTTCAGACGGCTGCACACTTCATACCCATCGATGCCGGGCATGCGCACGTCGAGCAAGACCAGTTCCGGCGCCTGCGCCTGGGCGCTCCATAGCGCCAGTTCGCCATTCGGCGCTTCGCGCACGCGGTAACCGGCGTCCGTCAACAGGCGCGACAGCAGCTGCAGCGACGCCGGCGTGTCTTCCACCACCAGAATATCGCCACGCACCGGTTCCGCCTGCGCGCCCGGCGTCCCCCCTGCCTGCCCCAACTGGTCCATGCGCCTCCCTCAACGATGCGGACCAGTATAGGGTATGCCGGCATGGCCACGCCATGGCGCATGGGCCGGCATGGCAAGGGCGTTGCAGAGTGACAACATTCGCCAGCCCGCGCTACGGAAGCGGTCAATCAATCTTTCCGCGCCTCCGGGGAATCGCCGCCGCCCGGCTGAATCGCCCGGATCACTTTGCAAGGGCTGCCGGCCGCCAGGCTGTTGGGGGGAACGTCGCGGGTCACAACGCTGCCAGCGCCAATCGTGCAATTGTCGCCGATGGTGACGCCGCCCATCACGGTGACATTGGCGCCAATCCACACGCTGTTGCCAATCGTAATCGGCTTTTCAACAAACACGCCCGCGTTACGTTGTACTGGGTCGAGCGGATGGCCTGCAGCGGAAATCACCGTGTTGGGGCCGATCAACACGTTGTCGCCGATGGTCACGGGCGCGCAATCGAGGATCACGACATTGTGGTTGGCAAAACAGTGGCGTCCGATCGTGATATTGGTACCGACGTCACAGAAAAACGGCGCTTCGAAATGCGCATCAGTGGGCTTGCCCAGCAATTGTTCCAGGATACGCAAGCGCGCATCGGGATCGTCTTCCCGGTTGAATGCCGCGCACAATTGCTTCACACGGCGCCGCTTCAGGTTGGGCCAGCCGGCCGGCCCTTGTTTGGTTTCGCTGTCCTGCATGCCTTCTTCCCCCATCAGATATATTCCGCATATTCGCCGTCCCTGCCCTTGTGCAGCTTTTGCGCGGCCATGGCCGTGGACAAGAAAATCGGCCCGGCCAGCTGCGCCGGCAAGTCGCTTTCGCGCAAGCGGTCCAGCACCGGGCCTTTGACTTCGGCCAGGTGCAGCGCAATGCCGCGCCGCTTCAGGCTGGCATTCCATTCGCCCAGCGCAAACAGCGCGGACGTGTCGATGGAACTGACCGCTGTCATGACCAGCACCAGATGCTGCGCCGTCGGATGGCTGCGCACTTCCTCTTCAATGCGCTCGCCCACCGCTTCCACATTGCCGAAGAACAGATTTGCATCGACCCGCAGCAACAGCACGTCCGGCTGCGTTTCGGCCGGATAGCGGTCGATATTGCGGAAGTGTTCCGTGCCGGCGATCCGTCCCAGCACGGCGATATGGGGACGGCTGGCGCGCCAGATCAGCGTGCCCATCGACAGCAGCACGCCCACCACCACGCCTGCCTCCACACCCAGCACCAGCACGCCGCCGCACGTGACGATCCACGCGGCCGCGTCGCCGCGGTCATAGCGCCACGCGGTTTTCAGCGTACCGAGTTCCAGCATGCCCAGCACGGCCACGATAATGGTGGCAGCCAGCACGGGCAGCGGCAGCAAGGCCAGCCAGCCCGTGGGCGCCACCAGCGCACCGGCCAGCAGCACGGCCGTGATGATGGACGCCAACGGCGTTTGCGCGCCCGCCGCGAAATTCACGGCGGAACGCGACAGGCTGCCCGTGACAGGGAAGCCGCCCGACATCATCGCTGCCACATTGGCCGCGCCCAGGCCGATCAATTCATGGTTGCTGACCAGCTTTTCATTGCGCTTTTGCGCCAGCGCCTGTGCAGCCGACATGCTCATCAGGAAGATCACGAAGCCGATCAGCAAACCAGGCTGCAGCAGTGCACGCCAGTGCGCATGCGACAGCGCCAGATTCAGTTGCGGCAAGCCGGACGGCACGTCGCCCGCCAGTTTGACGCCCTGTTCCTGCAACTGCAGCAGCGACGCCAGCGCCAGCCCGCCCAGCACGACCAGCATGGGCGCCAGCTTGGCGGCAACCCCCGCCGCGTGGGCCGGCATGCCGCAGCGCTGCAGCAACGGCTCCAGGTAGCGGCGCGCGGCAAACAGCGCGATGACGGCGCCAATGCCCAGCATGGCGCTCGGCGCATGCCAGTGCGGAAATGAAGCGCCCAGCAGCGGCTTGACCTGGCCCGCTGCAATGGCCAGCGCGCAGCCGACTGTAAAGCCGCTCATCACGGGGCGGGAAAAGAAATTCGCGAGGAAACCCAGGCGCAGCAGGCCGCACACCAGCAGCACGATGCCGCACACCAGCGCCAGCTGTGCCGCCAGCACCGAGTACAGGCCGGAACCGCCGGGGGCCAGCGGCGCCAGCACGGCGCCCGTCATCAGCGACACGATGGCCATCGGCCCCACCGATTGCGTCATCGATGAACCAAACAGCGCATAGACAATCGGTGGCAGGATACTGGCGTAAATACCGGCGACCGGCGGCAAGCCGGCCACCAGCGCATACGCCATGCCTTGGGGGATTAACATCATGGCGACAACGATGCCGGCGCCGATATCGCCAGCCAGCATGGCGCGCCGATAGTGCTTCAGCCAGTGCAGCATAGTTCAAGCTCAAAAGCCGAAGCCTAACACGCCTTGCCGCACAGCTACAATGTACTAGGCCGCTAGCGGTGCAGCGTGGTGCGCACCGCGTCCAGCACTTCATTGGCTTGCGCCGCATCGGCAAACAGGCGCGCCAGCACGATTGCGCCCACCATCGCGGCATAATCGGCAATGGCCTGGCGGCGCTTTTCCTTGTCATTGGCGCCCTGCTCCAGCGGCGCAAGGATGGCCAGCTGTTCGCGCACACCCTGCGCCAGCGCATCGCGCGCAGCCGGGCCGCAGCGCGACACGTCCGCTGCCAGCGCCGTCACGGCGCAGCCCGCGCCCGGATTGTCGCAATGGCGCGGCGTCAGGTACGCATCAATAATTGCCTGGCGCGCAGCGTCCGGCGCATTGGCCACGCGCTGGCGCCACTTTTCCACCGACTGTTCCAGCGCCTTGGCGCAGGCTTCCGCCAATAAATCTTCCTTGGAACTGAAATGGCCGTAAAAGCCGCCGTGCGTGAGCCCGGCGCCCTTCATCAAGTCCGCCACGCCGATGCCGTCGTAGCCCCGTTCGCGGAACAAGGTTGCGGCGGTTTCAACGATGCGTTCGCGGTTCAGCGCCGCCTGTTCCCTGCTGACTTTCATCTGGCCTCCCTCTTTTCAGCATAGATTATAGTCGTAATTTATGCTACCCAAATGAAATGGCCGGCAAATGCCGGCCATTCGTGCGAGTCACGGTGCGCTTACTGCGCCATCGCCAGTTCCACGCAATTGCGTCCTGCCCGCTTGGCGCGGTGCAGCGCCGCGTCGAGCCGTTCCAGCAGGGTGGCCGCCCCTTCCTCCGGCCCGGCTTGCGCCACGCCCAGGCTGATGGTCACGTTGTCGCAGCCCGGCAATTGGGTGTTGGCAATGGTTTCACGCAGCTTTTCCGCCAGTTTCAGCGCATCGATGGCCGCCGTGTGGGTGGCAATGATGAGGAATTCTTCACCGCGCATGCGCACCAGCGTATCGGACGTGCGCAAGCGTTCCTGCACCGTCATTGCCACCGTGCGCAGCGCCTTGTCGCCGCAGGGGTAGCCGTAAATATCGTTGACGGAACGGAAATTATCGATGTCGAAAGCAATCACGCCCAGCGGGATGCCATAGCGGCGCGCACGGCGGATTTCATTGTCCAGCTCCGCTTCGCCATGGCGGCGGTTGACGGCGCCCGTCAATGCGTCGGTGGTGGTGATTTGCGTCAGCTGGCCGGCCAGCGCATCGTTTTGGTGCTTCAATTCGCTCATGGCCAGGCCAAAGCTGATGAATTGCGCCAGGCTGCCAAAGCACGAGAATTGTTCGCGCGACGGGTGGATCAGGCGGTCAAACATCAGGCTGACAGCGCCCAGCACCGGGCCGCCGGCTTCACTGCGCAGCGGCAGCGCCAGCATCGTGCGCACGCCATGGTCATGCAAGCCCATGGCCAGCATCGGGTCGCCGGCTTTTTCCGGCGCATCAATCAAGACCAACTCACCCGTGCCCACCGACAGCAGCGGCGGGAACGCCTCGTGCACGGGCAATTGCAGCAACTGGTCGGTACGGCCCAGCAATTTGGCGATGTCCAGGTGGTTGCGGGATTCCTGCGCTTCCAGCACCAGGTTGCCGCGCTCTTTCATGTGGAACAGCGCCGCATGGCGCACACCGGGGAACGTGCACAGCGCCACGCAAATCTGGCTGGCCATCAGCGACAATTCATCCATCCCGGTCAGCGCGCGCTGGACATTGCGCTGCACGGCCAGCAAGTCGCGCAACTCTTTTTCCTTGTCCAGCAATTGCTGCTGCGCGGCAGCGGCGGCATCCAGCGGCGCCGTCAGCGCATAGCTGACGGCCTGCTGCATTTCATCGCCGAGGATGGGGCTGATACGGTACGTCACCGGCCCGGCCGTCATCAATTCCGGCAGCCACGACGTCTTGCCATACGGGCACAAAACGAGCACGGGACGGCCCATGCGGGCCCGCACCAGACTGGCGGCAGCGGCCAGGTCGCCATGGTCTTCAAACCCTTCCAGGTCAATCACCATTAAATCGACTGGCTGCCGGCCCAACGCGACCATTGCAGAATCGAATGTTTCAACTAACAGCAGGCGGTTAAAAAGTTCACCGCAAGCACTTTGAAACTCGCCGCGGCGTTCGCTGGCGAGGTTCAGGAACAGGCCAACCCGCTGGGCTTGGCCGTCGATGTCTGTCGCCATGACATGATCCCCATACCGTTATAAGTATCGTATTCCAGCAGTTTGCCATAAAGTTCACAAATAGCAATATTATTTGCTCTAAAAACTACAAAAAAAGGGGCAAAACACGCGCTACGGTGCGCCTGCGCACGGTGAACAATAGCCGGTTTTTCAATACTGGCCCTTTGACGGACCACGGAGGACACCATGGCGAATTCGGAAAACAAGGCAACGTCAGCCGGCAGTATGCAGCGCGACATCCAGCAGCAACAGGACCGCCGCGACCACGCGCAGGGCCAGCAGAAGGAAAGCAAGGACGCGGTGCAGACGGGCCGCGCCGACCAGCCCAGCCCGCCGCTGCCAAGCCAACACCTGGAAAAACCCGGCCTGGAAACCGAGATGGAATTAAAGCCCCGCTTCCTCGCGCCGGATTATTGCGGCAGCGGCAAGCTGGCCGGCATGGCGGCGCTGATCACTGGCGGCGATTCCGGCATCGGCCGCGCGGTGGCGGTCCTGTATGCACGCGAAGGCGCCGACGTTGCTATTGTTTATTTGCCGGAAGAACATGACGATGCATTGGAAACCAAGCATTTCGTGGAAGCTGAGGGCCAGACGTGCCTGCTGATCCCCGGCGACGTGCGCGATCCTGTGTTTTGCAAAAACGCCGTGGAGCGCACCATTGCCAACCTCGGCAAGCTAGACATTCTCGTCAACAATGCCGCGTTCCAGGAACATGCCGGTTCGCTGGCGGATTTGTCGGAAGAACGGTTCGACTTGACGATGAAAACCAATATCTATGGCTACTTCCACATGGCGAAGGCGGCGCAGCCGCATTTGCAGCGCGGCAGCGCCATCATCAACACCGGGTCCGTGGTGGGACTGAAAGGTTCCAGCCACCTGCTCGACTATTCAACCACCAAGGGTGCGATCCACGCGTTCACGATGTCGCTGGCGTCGAACTTGCTGGACAAGGGTATCCGCGTCAATGCCGTGGCGCCCGGGCCGGTGTGGACGCCGCTGAACCCGGCCGACCAGTCACCGGAAAAAATCCGCGAATTCGGCGCCAGCACGGACATGAAGCGGCCCGCCCAGCCGGAAGAATTGTCGCCCGCCTACGTCTTCCTGGCGGCGCCCTGCTGTTCCAGCTACATCACAGGCATCGTGCTGCCGGTAACGGGCAGCGTCGGCGGAGGAGCGTGACATGGCGGCCCGCTCCCTGTGGAAAGGCGCCATCAGTTTCGGCCTGGTGCACATCCCCGTCGACTTGCACTCGGCGGTACAAGACCATGACCTGGATTTGACCATGCTGGACCGGCGCGACTTTTCCCCGATCGGGTTCAAGCGCTACAACAAAACCACGGGCAAGGATGTGGCGTGGGACGACATCGTCAAGGGCTATGAATACCAGGATGGCGAATACGTGGTGCTGTCGGATGAAGATTTAAAGCAGGCCAACGTGGAAGCCACGCAAACCATCGACATCCTGTCGTTCGTGCCGGCGGCGGATATCCCGCTGACGTATTACGACACGCCGTATTACCTGACGCCGGGCCGTGGCGGCGACAAGGTCTATGCGCTGTTGCGGGAAACCTTGCGCAAGGCGGACCGCGTCGCCATCGCCACCGTCGTGATCCGCGTGCGCCAGCACTTGTGCGCATTGCTGTGCGAGGGCGACAGCATCATCCTCAACACGCTGCGCTTCCCCGATGAAATCAAGGATACGGAAGAATTGAAATTGCCGGCCCGTTCGCTGAAGTCCACCGGCATCACGGACAAGGAAATGCAGATGGCGCTGTCGCTGGTCGATGGCATGACGGAAGACTGGGACCCGTCGCAATACCACGATACGTACCGCGAAGACGTGCTGGAACTGGTCAAGCGCAAGATCAAGGCCAAGCAGACCAAGACCATCACGGAAGCGGCGCCCGAGAAGAAACAGCGCTCGGCAGCGAAAGTCGTGGATCTGGTGGCGCTGCTGCAGCAAAGCCTGGCCGGTGGCGCCAGCAAGCGGGGCAAGGCGGCCAACGATGAAGAAGAGGACGATGAGGAAGCAAAAGAGCCGGTCAAGCGGCGCACCGCGGTAAAGAAACCTGCGGCGCGCAAGACTGCCGCCAAGAGCCCTCGGACCGCATCGAAAACCGCGCGGAAAGCTGCGTAGGGCCGTTTCTACGAAACCGCCGTGCATGCCGCCGTACATGCGTCAGCGTGGCACAATCAATGCCTCGGCGGCTCCGCGGATTTATAAAATCTGCGCTACGGTTCAAACCCCAGCTTTTTCATCGCCGCAGCCAGCCCCACCGCGCTGTCCGCATAATCAGCCCACGGCCCATTGCCCACATCGAGGCGCGTATGTGCATTGTGCACGGTCCACTGCGCCCCGCCCTTCAGCGTATCCAGCTCATCCCACGCGACCGGCACGGAAATTCCCAGCCCTGGCCGCGCACGCACCGACCACGCGCAGGCCGTCGTCGCGCCGCGGCCATTGCGCAGGTAATCGACGAAGATTTTCCCCACGCGGTTTTGGGGCCCGCTCTTGAACGCAAACCGGTCCGGCAACGTGTGTGCAATGCGGTCCACGATCGCCTGGGAAAAAGCCTTCACGGCATCCCAGCCGTAGTGCGGCTTCACCGGCACCACCACGTGCAAGCCCTTGCCGCCGCTGGTTTTCAGGAATGCCGGCAAACCCAGTTCGTCAAGGAACGCATGCACCAGCTGCGCAGCTTCCTGCATTTGCGCCCATGCGACACCCTCGCCCGGGTCCAGGTCAAAGACCATGCGGTTCGGCTTTTCATAGCTGCGCGCCGTGGCGTTTTGCGTATGGATTTCCAGCACGTTCCACTGCGCGGCCCACAGCAAGCCCTGTTGATCGCCCACCGCCAGCATGGCCGGGTGGCCCGGGTCCAGCTTGGGGTTCAACAGTTTCAAGCCGGGCATTTTCGTGACGTCCGCATGCTTCTGGAAAAACAGCTCGCCCCCCACGCCGGCCGGCGCACGCACCAGCGCCACGGGGCGGTCCTGCAAATGCTCCATCATCAGGCTGCCGACCAGCGCGTAATAGCGCACCACGTCAATCTTGTGCGCGCCGCTGGCCTTATCAATCACGCGGTCTGGATTCGTCACTTTGACGTCTTCAGGCAAATTGCCCTGCAGCGCGGGGGCGTCCGCCTTGCCGCGCTTGCGGGCAGGCGCGGCGTCGTGCGCGAGGTCTTCCACGTGGGCCGGCTGTTCGCGCGTGATGGCGCGGGGCGGCTTGTCCGCGCGCAGCCCCTGGAACACGGCGTGCCGGATCGAACCGTCGCGCGTCCATTCGCCAAAACTGACTTCCGCCACCAGCTGGGGCCGGACCCAGTGCGCTTTCTTGCCGATTTTCCGGCCGGGGGCAAACGGGCTGCTGCCGGTTGCCAGTTTGTCGAGCTGCGCCCGCAATACCTGCAAATTTTCCGCCTTGAAGCCACTGCCCACATTGCCCGCATAATGCAGCGCGCCATCCTTATCCTGTACGCCCAGCAGCAGCGAGCCGATGCCCTGGCGCGACCCTTTCGGATCCGTATAGCCGCCAATCACAAATTCCTGCCGCTGCCCGCATTTCAGCTTGATCCAGTCCGGCGTGCGGCGGGATACATACGTGGAATCCCTGCGCTTGCCGATGATGCCTTCGAGTCCCATCTTGCACGCGGCCGCCACCATATCGGCAGGCGGCGCATCGAGTTCCGCGCTGTAGCGCACTGTGTCGCTGGGCCGGTCTTTCAGTACCGCATACAGCAATTCGCGCCGCTGCGCGAGCGGTACGCCGCGCAAGTCATGGCCATCGAGGTACGGCGCATCAAACACGAAATACACGATGCTGCCATTGCGCGCTTCGTCAAACGCTTGCTGCAGCAAACCGAAATCGGGCCGGCCGTTCTGGTCATGGACAACGATTTCGCCGTCATACCAGCCTTTGGGCAGCTGCATTTTTTCCAGCGCCGCGCGCAGCGGCTCCAGCTTGCCGGTCCAGTCATTGCCGTTGCGGGTGATCAGCTGGATGCCTTTGCCATCGATGCGGGCCAGGATGCGGTAGCCGTCGAATTTGATTTCAAACAGCCAGTTGTCCGGGTCCGGCGGCGGCCCGTCGACCAGCGTGGCCAGCGGCGGCGCCAGCGTGGCCGGCAAACGGGCCTTGGGCAAGGCCGCCGCCTCCGGTGCGGCTTCCACAGCAGGTTTGGCCGCCGCACGGCGCGCCTTGCCCGCGGCGCCCGCGCTTTTCACCCGCGCCCCCTTGGCTGGCGGCGCGCCCGGCATCCCCAGCGCCTTGACGCTGTCGGGCATTTCATCGACCACGGAAAATTCGTCCGCAGGCTTCGCATAATCATCTTTTTCCTTGATCAGCAGCCAGGCCGGCTGCTTTTCGCCCCGGTCTTTCATGCGCACCAGCGCCCAGCGGCCCTGCATCTTATGGCCGTGCAGCGTGAATTTCAGGTTGCCGTCGCGATAGCCCTGGTGCGGATTGCCGTCCGGCTGCCACGTGCCCCGGTCCCAAATGATGACTTTCCCGGCGCCATACTGGTGCTCGGGTATCGTCCCTTCGAATTCGTTATAGGCAATCGGATGGTCTTCCACCTGCACAGCCATGCGCTTGTCGTGCGGGTCATAGCTGGGCCCTTTCGGCACTGCCCAGCTTTTCATGGCGCCTTCCAGTTCCAGCCGGAAGTCATAGTGCAGCCGCGACGCCCAGTGTTTCTGGATCACGAACGCACGCTGCTCGCCGCCCTCCTTGCCGCCTTCGGCAGGTTCCGGCGTGATATTGAAATTCCGCTTGGCTTTATAGGTTTTCAGTGGGTCGCGCATAACAGCGATGCTACTGCCGCTTGCGGCAACCCACGGTTAGCCAGCTAACACAGCCGCGCTGGGCCTGGCTTGGTTACTTGCCTTTGTAAATCCCCGCGGCAAGGTAGACGTCATCGACGCGTTCAATGTACGTGCTCTTCTGTTCCAGCTGCCCCGTCTTGGCATTGGGCCACTTGTAGTCGACCCAGCCCTTGCCTTCCTTGCTGTTGGCCACGTCACGGAATTTCTGCACGAAATTCACGCCATCGACGTCGCGCATATCACCCAGTGTCTTGCCCACCATTTTTGCATTGGCGCCATGGGCAATCAGGGCGCCGCCCGCCGCTGGCGACATGAACAGGTACAAATCCTTCTCCTGGAACATGGGCGAACGGCTATTGATTTCCGCCGCCAGCTTTTCCTTGCCATTGGCCTTATAAAATGCCGCACCTTTCTTGACCAGTGCTACCGCTTCTTCGGCCGTGCCGCGCTCCTGCGCCATTGCCAGCGCGGGCGCCGCCACGCACACTGCCACGGCAACAGAACGTAGCCATTTTTCTACCATGATTGTCTCCCTAGCACGTTGTTATGATTGTTAAACAGCAAAACTGGCTGCTTCATACTATGGCGTGTGGAGAACTATCGCAAGCAATGCATCAGCAAATGGCGCGTAGCGGCAACAGCTGGGGCCGTTACGCCGCAGCCAGTGTTGCCCACTACCGTCCCGCACCTTATATTGCTATCAATAATCAATCAATTGGAGGCGGTATGGCAGCTGGGCCGCTGGCATGGTACGCGCGCTGGGCAGCGATGGCCGCCGCCTGCGCGTGGCTGCCCGCGCTGGCTGCGCCGCCGCTGCACCTGCGCTTTGTCGCGCAGCCTTGGCCGCCCTTCATTTATTCGGACCAAGGCAAGCTGGCCGGCCCTTTCACTGATTTCGTCCATGCCGCCTGCGCCGCCATCCAGGCGCAATGCACGATAGAACTGTTCCCTTGGCGGCGCGCGCTGCAAATGGCGATGGAAGGCGAAGCCGATGGTTTGCTGGCCATCCTCGATACGCCCGAACGCCGGCAACTGTTCCACGTGAGCCCCGGACTGATCCACACGGCATACGTGCTGTACGCGCGCCAGGACAGCGCGCTGCACGATCCCACGCCCGCCATGCTGGCGGGCTATACCGTTGCAGCATTCGGTCCGTCCGGCACAGCCACCGTGGCGGCCCGCCTGGCAAGCAGCGCGCCGAATGCCCAGCTAAAAATTGAAATCGATAATGAAACCGCATTGCGCAAATTGCGCATGGGCCGCTATGGCGACCAAGCCGTCGTGCTGATCAATGAAGACCTGGGCATCTGGCTGATGCAGAAAGAAGGCGATGCGGGGTTGCGGCAAGTGGGCGAAGTACAAAAGATCACGTACCACATCGGCATGTCGCGCAAACGGGGAGCCCAGGAAGCCAGGACGCGCTTCCTTGCGGCACTCGACGCCATGATACACAGCGGCGCCGTGCGCGACATGGCGGCGCGTTACGGCATGCGCGGCGTCTCGCCCTAGCCTGCCGCCTCCTCGCGCCGGTCCGGCACGTCCTGCGCCAGCGGCAACCGCACCGTGACCGTACTGCCCTGCTCCGGGCCGGCGCTATAGCACGCGATATCGCCGCCATGCAGCAGCACCAGGCTGCGCACCAGCGCCAGCCCGATACCCAAACCGCCCTGGCGCCGGTCGATGCCGCGGCTGCCCTGTGAGAACAAGTCAAATATGCGGGGCATGAATTCTGGCGCGATGCCGATGCCGTGGTCAATCACGGCGATATCGGCCCACGCGCCGCGGGCGTGCACTTGCAGCGTAATGGCGCCGCCTTCATGGCTGTATTTGCTGGCGTTATGCAGCAAATTGCTGACGATCTGCACCAGCCGCGCACTGTCGCCGTGCACCACCAGCGGCGCATCCGGCAATTCGCACGTGATGGTTTGATGGCGCGCTTCCGCCATGCTGCGCACTTGTTCCACGGCCGATTGCACGACGTCATGCAATTCCACCGGTTGCCGCTTCAAGTCCGCGATACCGCGCGTCACGCGCGACACGTCGAGCAAATCTTCCAGCAAGCGGTTGATGTGCTGGACCTGGCGGCCTATCACGGCGCTGGCCGTGCGCGCCTGTTCCGGTGTCAGCTCCGGCTTGCCCAGCATATGCGCGGCCACGCTGATGGGCGCCAGCGGATTACGCAATTCGTGGCCCAGCATGGCCAGGAATTCATCTTTCGCGCGGTTTTCCGCTTCCGCCTGCTGGCGTGCCTGCTGTGCAAATTCCAGGTGGGCGCGGCGGTCCGCTTCCGCTGCCGCCAGCCGTTCCGCCACGTGCGCGAGACGCGTATGCAATTCCTGGAAATCGTCGATTTCCAGCTTTCCCGGCGGCAGCGCCTTGCCCTCGCCCAGCGTTTCCGCAGCCTGCGCAATGCGCTGCGTGCCCCGCACCAGGCGGCGGATCAGGAACAGCGCACCGCCAATGGCGCACGCGATGGCAAACAGGAAACCAAATATCGTCAGCGTACGCGCCTGTACAGCGGAGCGTTCATATTCCGCCACCGGCACGCCCACGGAAACCGTCCATCCCGACAAGATAGAACGGTCGTTGACGCCATACATGTCTTGCCCCGCGCGGTTCACTGCGCGGAATTCGCTTTTCGCCGGCCCCATCAGGGTCGCCTTTAATTCCGGCGCCGGCTCGGAACCCACGAACTGCTCCGGCCGCTGATTGCGCGCCAGCGTGACGCCGCGCCGGTCCAGCACGGAAATCAGCCAGCCCGGCGGCACGCCGTCCGACGGCAACTGGCTGGACAGATCCCTGGCAAACATCCACACGCCCAGCACGTAACGGCTGCCGCTGGTGGCAGTGACGGGCATTTCCATCGATACGAGGAATTGCCCGGTGGTGGAACCCAAAATCAAATCCGACACACGCGGCTTGCCACCGGCCAGCACTTCACGCGCACTGAGGGATATCGCACCCGATGACGGCGGCAGCATGGCGCCATAAGGCTGCACGGTATTGAATACTTGTTGCCCATGATTATCGAGCAGCGCCACGTGCAGCGGGCTGTTGCCGACAGCCGCCTGCGCTTCGCGGTAAAACGCGGCGAAATCTTCCCGCGCCAGGCTGGCCGACGCCGCCAGCGCCTGCGCGCCGGCCTGTGCCCGCGTCATTTGCATATCCATGCCCAGCACGGCGGCACGGGCCAGCTCATGCATGCCGCGCATGGCGGCTTCGCGCTCACGGGTCACCAGCATGTTCAACACCAGTGCGGAGAACACGATCACCGGCGCCAGCACGACCACGGCCAGCAACACCAGATGGGTTTTGACTTTCATGGAGGGACCGCGAATACAGGAAGCATTTACTGTATCGCAAAATTAGCAAACTGGCACGTCCAAAACAAAAACGGCAGGCAGGGTTGCCCCTGGCCTGCCGTTGCTTTGCAGCCAGCGTTACCTGGCGCTGACGCTATCCCATCCGCCGCCCAGCGCGCGGATCAGCGCCACCGTGGTCACCGCGCGGTTGCCCCGCAGTTGCACGGCATTGCGTTCCACTTGCGCCAGGTTGCGCTGCGCATCGAGCAAATCCAGGTAGCTGGACCGTCCTGCCGCATACAGCTTTTGCGCCAGGTCCGCCGAACGGCGCGCCGACACCAGTGCGTCGTCGATTTCCTGCGTCTGGCCCGACAGGATGCGCAAGCCCGCCAGGTTATCTTCCACTTCAGCAAATGCATTCAATACGCTATTGCGGTAGCTGGCCACGGATTCTTCCAGTGCCGCTTCGCTGCGCGCGACGTTATTGCTGTTGCGGCCGCCATCGATGAGCGGCATCGACATCAATGCGCCCAAGACCCATGAACGGCTGCTCCACTTGAAGACGTCGGCAAAGGTGCCGGCCGCCCCGCCGCCATTGGCATTGATGGTCAGCGAAGGGAACATCGCAGACCGGGCCACGCCGATACGGGCATTGGCCGCTTCCATTGCGCGCTGCGCCGCCACGATGTCAGGACGGCGCTCCAGCAGCGACGACGGCAGGCCGGCCGGGATCGATGGCAGCAGCGAAGCATCCTGCAGCGGCGACACACCGGCCGTGAAGCTGGCAGCCGGCTGGCCCAGCAGCACGGCCAGCGCATGTTCGGTCGTGACGCGCTGGCGCTGCAAGCCGATGGCTTCAACACGGGACGTGGCCAGTTCCGTCTTGGCGCGCGACAAATCGAATTCGCCGATGTCGCCCAGGTCAAAACGGCGCTGGTTGACTTTGACGTTTTCTTCACGCAGGCGCACGGTCTGTTCCAGCGTCGCCAGTTCCGCGTCCAGCGCGCGCAAGCGGAAATACGCTTGCGCCACGTCGGCCTGCAAGGCCAGCAGCACGGAGCGGTAATTGGCTTCCGTCGCTGCCGCATCGTTGCGGCTTGCTGCGATGTCGGACGACACGCGGCCAAACAAATCCACTTCATAGCTGGCCGTCAGGCTGGCGCTGTACGACGTTTGCGGCGCAACGGCCGTACCGGCGGGCAGCCCCAGCGACTGGGCCGATGCGCGGGCGCGCTGCGCCCCCACGCCAACGCCGACTTGCGGAATACGCGCCGCTTCCGAGATGCCGGCAATGGCGCGCGCCTGTTTGACGCGCGCCGCCGCCACGGCCAGGTTGGCGTTGGCCTTGGTGGCTTCGCCGATCAAGCCGTTCAGCGCTGGATCGTTGAACGCGAGCCACCATTCGCCGCGGGCTTGCTGTTCCGCAGGCTGGGCCTGCTTCCAGCGGGTGCCGTCGGCAGCCGTCACGACGCCGCCCGTGCGGATTGGCGCCGTTTGCGATTCTTTAAAAGCGGCCGGCGTATCGATTGCCGGCTGCTTGAATTCAGGCGCTGCGCACGCCGTCAGCAGCAGCGCCGCCAACAGTGGCGCCACACCTTTCGCAGTCATGTTCATTATTTGCTCCCTTCCAGTTCAGCGGCCACCGGGGCGGCCACATGGGATTTCTTGGTCATTTTTTGCGCCAGCGTACGCAGCAGCACGTAGAACACGGGCGTCAGGAACAGGCCGAAGAACGTCACGCCCAGCATGCCGGCAAACACGGCCACACCCATCGCATGGCGCATTTCCGCACCCGCGCCGCTTGAGAACACCAGCGGCACCACGCCCATGATGAACGCGATCGACGTCATCAGGATCGGACGCAGACGCAGGCGGCAAGCTTCCAGCGCGGCCTGCAGCACGGTGCGGCCATGGTCTTCCAGTTCCCGGGCAAATTCCACGATCAGAATCGCATTCTTCGACGCCAGCCCCACCAGCACGAACAAGGCAATCTGCGTAAATACGTTGTTGTCGCCGCCGGTGACTTTGACGCCGACCAGCGCGCACAGGATCGACATCGGCACGATCAGGATCACGGCCAGCGGCAAGGTCCAGCTTTCATACTGGGCGGCCAGCACGAGGAACACCAGCAGCACGCACAGCGGGAACACGTACACCATCGTATTGCCGGACAAGATGTCCTGGTACGTCAATTCCGTCCATTCGTAGCCGATCCCTTTTGGCAGCGTCTCTTTGGCGATCTTTTCCAGCGCAGCCTGGGCCTGGCCGGACGATACGCCCGGTGCGGCGGCGCCATTCATTTCAGCGGCAACGTAAGCGTTGTAGCGCTGTACGCGGTCCGGGCCATAGCTGTCCTTCAGGCGCATCAGCGACGACAGCGGGATCATTTCGCCTTTGTCATTGCGCACCTTCAGCTGTGCAATGTGCTCGGCCTGCGAACGGAATGGCGCGTCAGCCTGCACCCGCACCTGGTACGTGCGGCCAAACTGGTTGAAGTCATTCACGTACAGCGAACCCAGGTTGATCTGCAAAGTCTGGTAAATGTTCGCCAGCGGCACGCCCAGCTGCTTGGCCTTGGCGCGGTCCACGTCGGCAAACAATTGCGGCACGTTGATCTGGAAGCCGGAGAACACGCCTGCCAGCTGCGGATCTTGCCACGCCTTCATTTGCATTGCCTGCACGGCTTTATACAGTTCGTCGTAACCCAGGTTGTCGCGGTCTTCGATCATCATCTTGAAGCCGCCCGTGGTGCCCAGGCCATTGACTGGCGGCGGCGGGAACACCATGATGAACGCGTCTTGCACGGCGCCCATGCGCTTGTTGATTTCCGCGGCAATGGCTTCGCCGGATTCCGACTTCTTGGTGCGCTCATGGAATGGCTTCAACGTGGTAAACACGATGCCCGCGTTAGGCGCATTGGTAAAGCCGTTGATCGACAGGCCGGGGAAGGCCACCGACGATTCCACGCCCGGGATTTCCTTGGCGATGTCCGACATGCGGCGGATCACGGCGTCCGTGCGTTCCAGCGAAGCGGCATCCGGCAATTGCGCGAAACCGATCAGGTATTGCTTGTCTTGCGCAGGCACGAAACCGGCCGGCACCATCTTGAACACGACACCGGCCAGTGCGGCCAGCACCACGTACACGGCGATGGCAGCGCTCTTGCGGCGCAATACGCCCTGCACGCCTTTTTCATAGCGGTTCGATGCGCGGTTGAAGAAGCGGTTGAACCAGTGGAAGAAGCCGCCGAACACGCGGTCCATCCCTTTGGTCAGTGCATCTTTCGGCGCATCGTGCGGTTTCAAGAGCGTGGCCGACAACGCTGGCGCCAAGGTCAGCGAGCAGAATGCCGAAATCACGGTCGAGAACGCGATGGTCAGCGCGAACTGCTTGTAGAACTGGCCCGACAGGCCGGACACGAATGCGATCGGCACGAACACGGCGCACAGCACCAGTGCAATGGCAATGATCGGGCCCGACACTTCTTTCATGGCCTGGATCGTGGCGTCGCGCGGCGACAGGCCATTCGCAATGTTCCGTTCCACGTTTTCCACCACGACGATGGCGTCATCGACGACGATACCAATGGCCAGCACGAGGCCGAACAGCGACAAGGTGTTGATGGAGAAGCCAAAGCCCATCATGACGGCAAAGGTGCCGACAATCGACACGGGTACCGCCAGCAGCGGGATGATGGACGCGCGCCACGTTTGCAGGAACACGATGACGACGATCACCACCAGCGCCACGGCTTCCAGCAAGGTGTGGATCACGGCCTTGATGGATTCGCGCACGAACTGCGTCGGGTCATACACGACGTCATACGACACGCCTTGCGGGAAGTCTTTTTTCAATTCTTCCATCTTGGCGCGCACATCGCTGGATAACTGCAAGGCATTCGCGTTCGGCGCTTCAAAGATGCCAATTGCCACCGCTGACTTGTTGTTCAGCAGTGAGCGCAAGGCGTAACTGTTCGAGCCCAGTTCAACACGGGCCACATCCTTCAGGCGCGTCAGCGCGCCATCGGCATTGGTCTTGACGATGATTTCGCCGAATTCTTCCACGGAATTCAAACGGCCCTGGGTGTTGACGGTCAGCTGGAATTCGCTGCCCTTGGCCGGCGTCGCGCCCACCACACCGGCTGCCACCTGCACGTTTTGTTCACGGATGGCGGCCACCACGTCGGACGCCACCATGCCGCGGGCTGCGACTTTCTGCGGGTCGAGCCACACGCGCATGGCGTAATCGCCGGAGCCGAACAGGTTGACTTCACCCATGCCCTGGATGCGGGACAGGTGGTCCTTGATGTTCAGCACAGCGTAGTTGCGCAGGTACAGGTCGTCGTAGCGGCCGTCCGGCGACACCAGGTGGACCACCATGGTGAGGTTCGGGGAGCTTTTGACGGTGGTCACGCCGATCTGGCGCACCTCTTCCGGCAAGCGTGGCAAGGCCCGCTGCACGCGGTTTTGCACCTGGGTTTCCGCCTGCTCGACATTGGTGCCGATCTTGAACGTGACGGTCAGCGCCAGCGCGCCATCGGACGTGTTTTGGGAAGACATGTACAGCATGTTTTCCACGCCGTTGATTTGTTCTTCCAGCGGCGCCGCGACAGTTTCCGCGATGACTTTCGGGTTAGCGCCCGGATACATGGCGCGCACCACGACCGATGGCGGCACCACGTCAGGGTATTCCGAGATCGGCAGCTTGATAATCGATATCAGCCCCGCCACGAATACCAGGATCGACAACACGGCCGCGAAGATCGGCTTGTCGACAAAGAAGCGTGAGAATTTCATAGGTAATCCTTTTACTTGGCCGTACTGCCGGTATCGGCGGCAGCGACTTTTTCATCCTTCTTGGGCGCCGGTTTGGCCTGCTTGGGATCTTGCGGCGCCAGCGGGTCGTAATCCATGTTGACCATTTGCGCCGTCACCGGTGCGCCTGGACGCACGCGCTGCAAGCCATTGACGACAATCTTTTCACCCGGTTTCAAGCCGTCGCGCACGACGCGCAAGCCTTCCGCCGCCGGGCCCAGCACGACCGGGCGGTATTCCGCCTTGCTGTCGGCGCTGACCACGTAGACGAACTTGCGGTTCTGGTCCGTGCCGACTGCGCGCTCGTTGATCAAGACCGTTGGTTTGCCTGTCCCGGCGCCTTCGAGCTGCACGCGGGCGAACAGGCCCGGCACCAGCGCCTTGTCTTCATTGGCAAACGTGGCGCGCATGCGCACGGAGCCCGTTTGCGGATCGAGGCGGTTGTCGACGAATTCCAGCTTGCCTTCATGCGGGAAGCCGGTTTCATTGGCCAGGCCCACTTTGACGGTGACGGCGTGGCCTTTCTGGGCCAGCGCGCCGACGCGCAGATACGTGTCTTCATCGCCATCGAAGCTGGCGTAAATCTTGTCGGTGGACACCACGGACGTCAGCACGGCGCTGCCATCCACAAGATTACCCAGCGTGATTTCCGCTTTCGATACGCGGCCATTGATGGGCGACGTCACTTGCGTGTACGACAGGTTCAGGCGCGCCGCTTCCGCCTGGGCCGCTGCCGCGCGGGCATTGGCGTCCAGTTCTTTCAGGCTCGATGCTTTTTCATCGTATTCGCGCTGCGCAATGGCTTTATCGGCCAACAGTTTTTCAGAACGGGCCAGTTCCAGTTTGGCCAGGTCCGCCTTGGCACGGGCCGAGTTGGCAGCCGCTTCCGCGCGCGACAATTCAGCCTGGTATGGACGGGGATCGATCTGGAACAGCACGTCGCCTTTTTTCACTTCGCTGCCCGGTTTGAAGTTCACGGCCGTAATAAAGCCGGACACGCGCGAACGGATTTCCACACGCTCGATGGCTTCCAGGCGGCCGGAAAATTCCTGGGTTTCCGTGACAGCTTTTTCCACCACGGTGGCGGCGGAAATCGGCGGACCGGCCGGTGCGGCTTCCTGCTGCTTGCCGTTAGCGGTATCGCAGCCGGCCAGGGTCGCGGCAGCGATACCTGCCACGGCCAGCGCAGCCATGATAGGCCGGACTTTGTCGGCCAGGTTGATCGAGTGGGATGTCGGGCTTTTCATAGTTTTTCCTTTTTTGTATGAAAATCTGTCGAATCAGGCGATACCGCGCAGCCTAGTCAACAGCGCGGGCAAAAGCGTCCCCTGCCGCGCTCGGGGCGCGGAAAAAACTGGTACAGCGGAATGGGTTAATCGTCCGTTATTAATTACGGGGCTGGCGGCGGGACCTCCATCCCATCCAGGCTGGCCACGAAGCCGGCGATTTCCGCCAGCGCAAAGGTTTTACATGCACATTCGTTGCGTGCTTCCACGTCAGGGAGCGGGGTCGGCGGCAAGCGGCGCACCGTGGTTTTAATCCCGCAGGCAATCAGCTTGGCGCCATATTGTTCAGCTTCATCGCGCAGCGGATCGTCTTCGGCGGACAGGATCAGCGCCGGCGGCAAATTCTTCAGCCGACTCGACTGCAAGGGCGACGCATACGGGTGCGTACGGTCTGCCGCATTCGGCAGATACCCCCGGTAGCCGGCGGCACACACATCGGCCGCTTGCGCTTTATAGCTGCAAGTCGGCATTGCACGCATCGAACCGCTGGTTAACCCCGGATCCAGCATCGGCATGATTAAAATCTGCCCGCCGAGCGCAGGACCGCCCCGGTCCCGCGCCATCAGCGTGCAAACGGCAGCCAGGTTGGCGCCGGCTTCGATACCGGCCACCAGCAAGCGTTTGCCGGTCCAGCTCAACTTGGCTTTATTCTTTTTTGCCCATAACAGCACGGCGTGCGCATCTTCGACCGCGGCCGGGAACGGGCTGGTGGTGGCCAGCGTGTAATTGCTGGCCAGTACCACATGGCGCGGATCGCATGACACCAGGCTGCGCAGGAATTCATCCGCTTCTTCCAGGTCGCCGGAAACAAAACCGCCGCCATGGAAAAACACAATCAAGGAATCGCGTTTCACACCCGGCGCATCCACCGACATATACAAGCGGGCGCCCAGCGGGCCGGACGCGCCCTGCACTTCCAGTTCCTTGGTCTTCAGTTGCACGCTAGGTTGCACGGTCGCGACCTGTTCCACAGCCTGGCCCGCCATTATTGCTGCACCGCCGCAGACGCGGCCGCGGAAGCCGTCATCGTGCCATTGAGGCTGGCCGGCGTGATTTGCGCATTGCCGCCGGACACTTCGTGGGTCAGCGCCATCATGCCTCGCGCTTCCGTACGGGCGGCGGCCGCATATTCATCCGTGACCACCATGCCGCCCAGGGCCAGTCCGCTCAGCACAATGGCGGCGGCTGCAATCATTCCATCCAGACGTTTCATGGTTAACTCCTCAAGTGGCACTGCAGTCATGGCAATTCTTTGCTGCAGTACGTGAACTATAAACTTGAACTAGAATCTATTAAATAGGTCAATCGCGAATTGATTGTTCAGAATTCCGAACAATCAACGTAGTCGATTGCCATCGACAAGGTACCAGCGGCTCGGCCGCCAACATAGTGTGATCAAAATGAACAAATTGCAGGCCATGGAAGTTTTCGTGCAAGTGGTGGACGCGGGCGGCTTCACGCGCGCCGCAGAAAACATGCAATTGCCGAAGGCCACCGTTTCCAACCTGATCCAGTCGCTGGAAACTGCATTGGCAGTGAAATTGCTGCATCGCACCACCCGCCAGATCAGCGTCACGGCGGATGGCGCCGCCTATTACGAACGGTGCCTGCGCATTTTGGCCGACGTGCGGGAAGCGGAAGAATCGCTGTCGCGCACCAAGCTCAGTCCGTCCGGGCGCTTGCGCGTCGATGCGCCCAGCGCGCTGGCGCGCGACATGCTGATCCCCGCCCTGCCCGATTTCTTTGCCCGCTACCCGGACATCACGCTGGAACTGGGCTGCTCCGACCGCCCTGTCGACTTGATTGAAGAAGGCGTCGATTGCGCCGTGCGCGGCGGTGCGCTGGGCGATTCCACCTTGATTGCACGCCGTATCGGCGCGCTGAACTTCACGACGTGCGCGGCGCCGTCGTACCTGGCCCGCTATGGCGTGCCCCAGCACCCGCGCGATTTGACGCGCCACGTGTGCGTCAATTATTTCTCGGCCAAAACCGGCAAAGTCTATGACTGGGACTTCAGCCGTGACGGCGAGCGCATCCAGCTGCCGCTGCCGGCGCTGGTGGCGCTCAATGATTCGAATGCGTATATCGCGGCGGGCCTGGCGGGCCTCGGCGTCGTGCAAATGTCAACCTTCGCGCTCGATGACTACCTGGCCGATGGCCGCATGGTGCAGATCCTGTCGGACTGGACCACCGACCCTATTCCTATTCATGTCGTGTACCCGCAAAACCGCCATTTGTCCGCCAAGGTGCGCGTGTTTGTTGAATGGGTCGCCGATTTATTTGCCAACCACCCGGGGATGCAGGTCGTCACGCCCGCCCCCGCCACCATCGAGGCAGCAGCATGACCCACAATATTGTTTTCCTGGACCGCGACAGCGTGATTGCCAACGTGCGCCGTCCTTCATTTGCCCATACGTGGACCGAATACCCTGCCAGCACCGCGCAAGACGCCGTGCCGCGCCTGCACGGCGCCACTATTGCCATCACCAATAAAGTGCCGCTGCGCGCCGACGCGCTGGCGCAATTGCCTGACTTGCAGATGATTGCCGTGGCCGCGACGGGGACCGACATCATCGACCTGGCGGCGTGCCGCGAACGGGGCATCACCGTGTCCAACATCCGCAATTACGCCTATGCCGCCGTGCCGGAACATACGTTTGCGCTGATCCTTGCACTGCGCCGCAATTTGATGGCATACCGGCTCGACGTGGAAGCGGGCCGCTGGCAGCAGTCGGAACGCTTTTGTTTGTTCAACCACCCTATCCTGGATTTGCACGGCAGCCGGCTGGGCTTGTTTGGCTATGGCGCGCTGGGCAAGGCCGTGGCCGGGATTGCGCGCGCCTTCGGCATGGAAGTCGCTGTGCATACGCGCACGCCCACCGATGATCCCGGCGTGAAAAACGTGTCGTGGGACGAATTGCTGCAAACGTCGGACGTGCTGAGCCTGCACGCGCCGCTGAATGACCAGACCCGCAACTGCATCGGCCAAGATGAACTGGCGCGCATGAAGCGTTCGGCCCTGCTGATCAATACTGCGCGGGGCGGCCTCGTCGATGAAGCGGCGCTGGCGCTGGCGCTGCAGACGGGCGTCATTGCCGGCGCCGGCTTTGATGTGCTGTCGAAAGAGCCGCCGGCCGAAGACAACCCGCTGCTGAAGCTGCGCCTGCCGAATTTCATCCTGACGCCGCACAATGCGTGGGCCAGCACGCAAGCCATGCAGGGGCTGGCGGACCAGCTGATCAGCAATATCGAAGCGTTTGCCGCCAATAAGCCCGTCAATGTCGTGGGGTGACCGGCGGCGGAGACTAGTTGCTACCATTTTGCAACTCTAGTTGTTATTTTTAATACCAAATTGATTAATATCGCATAAAATTGCCGCACGTCATTTTTTTGAATGGAGCGGCAAATGCGGGCTGGCTGTCGTGGCATCGTGCAAAGTGCAATGGCGCTGGCGTGCGCCGCTGCGTCCGGCGCCCATGCGCAAAGCGTGGAAGACGACATGGCGGCCATTTCGTGATGCGCACGCCGCTGGTCTATGAGCCCATCTATGTCATGCGCGGCATCTACAGCGTGCAGTTGCCGCAGTTGCTGGTGCTGCAAAACGGCTTGCCGGTGACCGTCAGCTATAGCGGCTCCAAAGGCACGGGCTGGGGCAGCTATCCATTGCAGCACGTGGCCCGCATTGAAGTCATCCGCGGCCCGGGCTCCGCGCTGTACGGCGCCGATGCCTACAGCGGCGTCATCAACATCGTCACCAAGTCCGGCGCGGACGTGTCCGGCACCCAGGCCGGCGTGCAGGCGGGCTCGTTCCGCTCGCGCGACGCGTGGTTGCAGCACGGCGGCCAGGTCGGCGAAGCCCGCCTGGCGGCCTACCTGCGCACCGGCACGACGGGCGGCCCCCGTGAAATCATCGCTGCCGATGCACAGACCGGGCGCGACCAGCAATTCGGCACCCATGCCAGCCTGGCCCCAGGGCCGCTGAACGCAGGCTATGATTCGGCTGACGCCAACCTCGACATGACGCTACGCCAATGGCGGCTGCGGGCCGGCTATAAATTGCGCGACAACATGGGAACCGGCGCAGGGATAGGTTCGGCGCTCGACCCCGTCGGCAAAACCAGCAGCGAGCGCATCATGGCGGACTTGTCGTGGGCCGGCGCGTGCGATGACTGGGCCATGGGCGCCACGGCCGGCTGGATGGGGTACAAACAGCGCATTAAGACCGACTTCCGGCTGTCGCCGCCCGGTACGCGTTTTCCCACCGGCGTTTTCCCTGACGGCATGATCGGCCATCCCGACGCCTTTGAACGCCAGCTGCGCCTGTCGGCTTATGCCATCTGGACCGGCTGGCCAAGCCACAGCGTGCGGCTGGGCACGGGCCACGATGATTTGAATGTGTACCACACCGCCACGTTTAAGAATTACCTGTCGAGTGCGGCCGGCGTGCCGATCCCGGCGGGACCGGTGGCAGATTATTCCGTATTGTCGCCATTCATGCTGCCGCAGCGGCGGCGCATTGATTACCTGTATGTGCAGGATGAATGGCAATTCCAGCCCGACTGGACCTTGACGGCCGGCGTGCGGCGCGACCGCTATTCCGACGTCGGCGTCACCAGCAATCCCCGCGTGGCGCTGGTGTGGGTGGCATCGTACGACGTGACGGCCAAGCTGATGCATGGCCAGGCGTTCCGCGCACCGGCGTTCAACGACTTGTACAGCATCAGTAATCCGGTCCAGCAGGGTAACCGCAACGTGCGGCCGGAAACCATCCGCACCACGGAAGCTGCGCTGATCTGGCAAGCGGCGCGGGACCTGGTGGTACGCGGCAACCTGTTCCAGTTCATGATGAACGACATTATCCGCGTGGTGCCGAACGCAGTGTCCGGCACCGGTGCGACCATACAAAATACGGGCAGCCAGCAAGGCAAAGGCATGGAATCGGAACTGGCCTGGCAAGCCACACGCGACGTGCGCGTCATGGCGAACTTCAGCTACCAGCGCAATATCGACCAGGCCACCGGCAAGAATGCCGGCTACGCGCCCCGCCGCCACTGGTACGGCCGCGCCGACTGGCACTTCGGCGATGGCTGGCTACTGAGCCCGCAAGTCAACCGGGTCAGCGGACGGGTGCGCGCGGCCGGCGACAGCCGCCCGCCTGTGGCCGACTACACCACCGTGGATGCAGCGTTGAGCAAGACCTTCGGCGCGTGGCAGATTTCGCTGCAGTTGCGCAACGCATTCGATGCCGATGCACGCGAACCCAGCCCCGCGCCCGGCTTGATTCCACTTGACTTGCCGCTGGCCGGACGCGCCGTGTTCGCGCAAGCGGCTTACCGCTTCTGACAGCGTCTCCCATGCGGATCGTCTCCACCCTGCTGCGGCATGCATTGCTGTGCTGCCTGCTGTGGTGGCAAAACGCGATGGCGGGCGAACCCCGCGTGGCGGTGCTGTACCCGGACATCGGCGGCGCCTACCGCACGGTATTTGCCAGCATGATTGCCGGCATCGATGACCGCGTGCACGGCAAAAGCATCGGCGTGGAAGTGGGCCCGAACACGGCGTCCCTGCAGGCGGAATTAAAGCGGCAAGACGTCAAGGTCGTCATTGCGCTGGGCCGCCAGGCCATCAAGGCGGCAGCAGGACTGGAGCAGGAATTCAAAGTCATCGGCGGCGGCGTATTGAACGTCCCCGACCTGGAGCCGCCGCGCATCCCGGTCCGCACGCTGGCGCCGGATCCCGCATTGCTGCTGGCCCGCCTGAAAGCGTTGCAGCCACGGGTGCGGCGCGTGCACGTGGTCTACGACCCGGTGCAAAACGGCTGGCTGATCAAGCTGGCGCAGCGCGCCGCGAGAGCACAGGGGATGGAACTGGCTGCGCATGACGCGGCCGACATCAAGGCCGCCATGCAGCAATACCAGGCCATCCTTGCGGCGCTGGACCCGCAAACGGAAGCACTGTGGCTGCCGCAAGATACCGTGACGGTACAAGATTCCGTCGTGCTGCCGCTGGTGCTGCGCAGCGCGTGGACCGGCAGCCTGACCGTGTTTTCCAGCAGCGTGGGCCATGTGCGGCAAGGCGTGCTGTTCGCGCTATTCCCCGACAATGCCGCCTATGGCCGCCACCTGGGCGCCCTGGCGCAAGCCATGCTGGGCAACGCATCCCTGCCCGATGCCGGCCTGGCGCCGCTGCGCGAACTGTCGTCGGCCATCAACCTTTCGACCCTGAACCACTTGCAGCTGAAGCCAGGCGGCCGGGCACTGCAAGAGTTCGACATCACGTTCCCGGAACCATGACACCGAAGGCGGCCATCCAGCGCATCACAGCGATATTGCGCGCAACGACACTGCGGCGCCAGCTCAGTATTGCCTTCGCACTGGGCATGCTGATGCTGGCCCTGTTTGGATCCCTGGTCAGCTCGATCCAGAGCACGCGCCAGGTCCGGCAACTGTTGCAGGCACAAGGCATCCTGGCGGCGGAAACGCTGGCGCAAGGGTCGCAACTGGCGCTGATGTATAACGCGTCCGGCAATGCCGCCACGGCGCTGCGCCTGGCGCTGGCGGCGCCTGACGTATTACGGGTGGAAATCCGCACAGTGGATGACCGGCTGCTGGTGGGCATGGACCACGACGGCAATACAGTGGCGCCCTTGAAAGCGCTGGATTTACAGGGCGACAGGCCCTACCTGGAAGATGAAAGCAGCGACGCGTGGAGTTTCGTGGCGCCCGTCACCATTGAACGCAATGCCGCGTCGCCATTCGAAGCGGCCGGCGCCGACAGCATCCCGCTGGGCTATGTGCGCATCGTGCAAAGCAAGGCCACGCTGCAGCAAATGCGCACGGAAATCTTCCGCGCGAATTTTTTGATTTCCTTCTTTTTCGCGCTGCTGTTCCTGTGGCTGATCCGCTTCCTCACCGGCCGCATCACGGCGCAGCTGGAACAAGCCACGCGCGAAGCGCAGGCCGCCAGCCGCGCCAAGTCGACGTTCCTGGCCAGCATGTCGCATGAAATCCGCACGCCGCTCAATGCGGTACTGGGATACGCGCAATTGCTGGAACACGACCCGCAACTGCCGCCGGCGCTGCAGGCGAATGTGGCGCCCATTACCAAGGCCGGCAACCATTTATTGCACCTGCTGTCCGACATTCTCGACTTGTCGAAAATCGAAGCAGGCCAGATGGCGCTGCATGCCACGGGATTCGACTTGCACGCCCTGGTCGATGAAGTGGCGCTGCTGTTCGTGTTGCGCTGCCGGCAAAAAGGCTTGCAGTGGCGCTGTGAAAAACACGTGGCGGCGCCCTGCCCGGTCGATGGCGACGCGGGCAAGCTGCGCCAGGTCTTGATCAATTTGCTGGGCAATGCCGTGAAATTCACGGAGCACGGCAGCGTCACGCTGCGCGTATCCGCGGCCCATGACGGCATCCGGTTTGACGTGGCGGACACGGGGCCCGGCATTGCGCCGGAAGACCAGGCGCTCGTGTTTGAACCGTTCCGCCAGACCGACAGCGGCAGCCGGCATGGCGGCACGGGCCTGGGACTGGCCATCGCGTCGCGCCAGGTGCAGATGATGGGCGGCCACCTGGCGCTGGAATCGCGCCCCACGCTGCAGGGCGCCTGTTTTACGTTTACGCTGCCGCTGGCCCACGCCACGGCGCACGAAGCGGCCCGCATGGCCGCCCCCTCCCAGGCCCCGCTGCGCCTGGCGCCGGCCAGCCATCCGGCGCTGCTGGTGGTCGATGACAATCCCGACAACCGCCACATCCTGTCGGCCATGCTGGCCAATATGGGCGCATCCGTGCAGCAGGCCGGCAGCGGCGATGCGGCGCTGCAGATGTTGCGGCGCCAGCCAGCCGACCTGGTGTTCATGGATATCCGCATGCCGGGCATGGATGGCATGCAAACACTGGCGCGGCTACGCCAGGAATGGGGCGCCGCCGCGCCGCGCTGCGTTGCCATCACGGCTTCCGCGCTGGCCCATGAAACGGAACGCTACCTGGCGGCAGGCTTCGACGGTTTTGTCGCCAAGCCATTTTTGTTTTCCCAGATTGGCGACTGCCTGCAGCGCCAGCTGGGCGTGCAATTTGTCGCGGAAGATGCGAGGGCCGGAGCGGAGGCCAGGCTGGAGGTGCCGCTCAAGCTGTCGATGCCGCCCCGCTGGCACAGCGACGTGGCCACGGCGCTGGACAGCGGCTGGGCCTCCGGCGTGACGGCGCTGCTGGAAGAAATGGCCCGCGTGCAGCCGCATGCGCGCGCGTTTGTCCACCGCGTGGCCGCACTGTTAATGGAATTTGATATGGACGCAGTCCGCAATGAGTTACGAAAGGTGCACCATGAATAACAGCGACATGACCAGTATTGCGGGAGCCCGCATCCTGATTGTCGATGACATGCCCGCCAACCTGGGCGTACTGCAGCAAATGCTGGAGGCGGAAGGCTATCAAGTGCTGGCCGCCACGTCGGGCGAACGGGCGCTGGCCATTGCCGGGCAATTCTTGCCGGATTTGATCGTGCTCGATGTCATGATGCCCGGCATCGGCGGACTGGAAACGTGCCGCCGCCTGAAAGCCGATGTGGCCACGCAGCCGATCCCCGTGATTTTTATTACCGCGCTGACCGATACCGGCGACACGGTGGCGGGTTTTGACGTGGGCGCGGTGGACTACATCCATAAACCGTTCCAGCGCGCGGAAGTGTGCGCGCGGGTCCGCACGCACCTGCAAATGTGCAGCTATATGAACGCGTACCGGTATGAGACAGACCGGCTGCGCGCCATCATCAACAATATGGGCGAAGGGTTGCTGACGCTGGCGCCCGATGGCCGCATTGCCAGCGTCAATCCTGTCGCACAGCGCATGCTGGGCTTGCAGCCGGGCGATATCGCGGGCACGCATTTGTTTGATTTGCTGGCGCCGCCATATGACAGCCATTACCGGCATTGGTTCCAGCGCGGCCCTGACGTCTGCCATGGTCCGCACGAAGTGCAGTTGCGCGCTCCGCAGGGTCTCAGCGTATTCGTCGATGTGACCATCACGCCAGTGTATTCAGCGGAACCCATGCTGGTGTGCCTGCTGCACGACATCAGCGCGCATAAGCGTTCGCAGGAAGAATTGCTGCGCGTGGCCAGCACCGACCAGTTGACGGGCGCGGCCAACCGGCGCCACTTCGACATCGTGCTGCAGCGCGAATGGCAGCGGGCCGAACGCAGCCACACGATGCTGTCGCTGGCCATGTTCGATGTGGATTGCTTCAAAGGCTACAACGACACGCTGGGCCACCATGCGGGCGACCAGTGTTTGCAGCGGGTGGCGCAAGCGCTGCAGTCCGCCGCGCAGCGGCCGACCGACGTGGTGGCGCGCTATGGCGGCGAAGAGTTTGTCCTGGTGTTTGTCGATACCGATGAGCGGACTGCGGAAAAACTCGCCAACAATGCGCGCCGCGCCGTGGAAGCGCTGGCCTTGCCCCACCCTGCATCGGGGGCGGCCGCCTGTGTGACGGTCAGCGGCGGTGTCGCCACGCTGGCGCCGGCCCGGGGCGGCAACCTGCAAGACTTGCTGCGGCAAGCGGACATCGCGCTGTACCGGGCGAAAAGCCTGGGACGCAACCGCGTGGTGCGCGCTGATTGACGGGGAAATGAAAAAAGCCAGACCGGGTGATCTGGCTTTTTTCTGTATTCTGGCGCGGCTGGCAGGAATCGAACCCACGACCCCTTGGTTCGTAGCCAAGTACTCTATCCAGCTGAGCTACAGCCGCTTATTTGTTACTGCGTTTGCTACTGACTGCATGGCGAAAAGTGGCGCGGCTGGCAGGAATCGAACCCACGACCCCTTGGTTCGTAGCCAAGTACTCTATCCAGCTGAGCTACAGCCGCGTATTTTTCGCTTTGTTACGTATCACAGGCATGAGAAGTGGCGCGGCTGGCAGGAATCGAACCCACGACCCCTTGGTTCGTAGCCAAGTACTCTATCCAGCTGAGCTACAGCCGCATCTTCATCATGTGCATGTAATAACTGGCGCGGCTGGCAGGAATCGAACCCACGACCCCTTGGTTCGTAGCCAAGTACTCTATCCAGCTGAGCTACAGCCGCGTTGCTATTACATAGTTTTACTGCTGCTCTTGATTACGATGTCAAAAGCGTCTTACCGCATTACTACTTTAACGTAAAAACTGGCGCGGCTGGCAGGAATCGAACCCACGACCCCTTGGTTCGTAGCCAAGTACTCTATCCAGCTGAGCTACAGCCGCGTTGCTTTTTACTCTTTACTGCATTCCTTATCAGGCTGTGCCGTCGAAGGAAGCAAGATTATAGGGAAGCCTGCGATGCTTGTCCAGTAGGAATGTATGAATTTAATTCCAAGCATATTCAAACAGCACAGTTGGCAGAAATTCCATTCAGAAAAATGATAGCGTTCATCACCATTTAAAATTGGATTCCTTGCGGAAATATCGGCATCATTACACCTGTCTCCTCTATTCTCCTCCTCGGAAATAGATTCAGCCCGCTTCTCATAGCGGGCTTTTTTTTGGCCGCTTGGTGTACGATAGCATCAACTTTGATGTTTTTGACAATAAACAAATGACCTTGCCGCGCATATTAGTTGTGGAAGACAATCCTGATTCGCTGTTTCTCGCAGCGGAAATTCTGCGTACCCTCGGTTATGACGTCGATACGGCAGAAAGCGGTGAACTGGCTTTAAAACAGTTAAGCGCGAACCCGCGTGATATTTTATTTACCGACGTCAGCCTGCCCGGCATGTCCGGCATTGACCTGGCCCGTGCGGCCCATGCGCAATACCCTACACTTCGTATTATTTTTGCAACAGGCTATGGCGACACGCTGACACGCAGCCTGGATTTTGCCGCCGCCACGATCCGCAAACCATACGACCTCGACCAGCTGCAAGCCGCATTGGCGGGCTAGCCGCATAGCCTGCGCACCGGTGCGTCGGTCAAAAAGATGTTTCGTTAGAATAAGTCGAAGGTTGGCAACTACTCAACATGACTCTTCTCCTCGACTCTGCAATGACCGCGCGCATGGGCGCTGTACTGGAAAGCATCACCGATGGCTTTCTGGTGCTGGCGCCTGACTGGACGATTTCTTACCTGAATCCGCAAGGCGCCCAATTGCTGTCGGCGGACCGCGATGCGGCCGCGCTCACCGGCAAGACCCTGTGGGAAGCGCTGCCGGAACTGTGCGGCACCGTACTGGAAGCGCAATTCCACCGCGCGCTGGAACAGCAGCAGCCTGCCTGCTTTGAACTGTATTACCTGCCCCGCAAGCTGTGGCTCGACGTGCGCGCCTGGCCCTCATCGGCCGGGCTGGCCGCCAGCCTGCAAGACATCAGCAAGCGCAAAACCGAAGAACGCATGCTGCGGGAAAGCGCGAACCGCCTGCAGGTGGCGCTGGCGGCGGGCAAGATGGGCGACTGGGTGTGGGACGCCGCCACCTGCCAGGTGATCCTGGGCCGGCGCGCGGCCGAATTGTTTGGCTTGCCGGGCGAAAGCATGGTCAGCTGGGATGCGCTGGCCGGCCATTTGCTGGAAGAAGACCGCGCCCAGGCCACGGCAGCTTTCATGAATGCGTTTTCCGAGCGGGCCGACTTCAATATCGAATGCCGTATCGTGCGCAAGGATGGCGAACGGTGCTGGCTGTCCGTCGTCGGGCACGGCAATTACGGCGACGATGGCGCGCTGTTGGGCATGACGGGCATGGTGCAGAATATTTCCGACCGCAAAAGCGCGGAAAATGCGCTGCGCCAAAGCCAGGAAGAATTGCAGGCCATGGCCAATTCGATTCCGCAACTGGCGTGGATTGCCCGCTTTGACGGCGCCGTGGTCTGGTACAACGAGCGCTGGTATGAATATACGGGCTTGCCGCGCGGCCATGCACCGGCCGGCGGCTGGGATGAAGTCTATGACCCCGACTGCATGGCCGCGATCCGCCAGCACTGGCAACAGTCGCTGCGCACAGGCCAGCCGTTTGAAATGGAATTCCCCATCCGCGGCGCCGATGGCCAGTTCCGCTGGTTCCTGTCGCGCGCCAATCCCGTGCGCGACAGCACGGGCCGCATTACGCGCTGGTTCGGCACCAGCACGGACGTCGACCAGGTCAAACGCGTGCAGGAAGCGCTGCGCGAAGAAACCAATGTGCTGGAATTGCTGAACAATACAGGCAACGCCATCACGTCGCAGCGCGACTTGCGCTCGCTGCTGCAGGAAGTCACGGATGCGTGCACGCGCATCAGCGGCGCCCGGTTTGGCGCGTTCTTTTATAACACGACGGGCGCCGATGGCGACAAGCTGACCTTGTACACGCTGTCCGGCCTGCCGCGCGAGCGCTTTGCGCACTTCCCCCACCCGCGCGCCACGTCCATGTTTGGGCCGTCCATGCGGGGCGAAGGCGTGATCCGCATTGACGACGTGCTGCAAGATCCCCGCTATGGCCATAACGCGCCGTATGAAGGCGTGCCGCCCGGCCACCCGCCCGTGCGCAGCTACCTGGCCGTGCCTGTGATTTCCCGCAATGGCGACGTCATCGGCAGCCTGTTCTTTGGCCATCCGGAACCGGGCATGTTTGACGAACGCACGGAGCGCATTATCAATGGCATTGCGGCCCAGGCCGGCATCGCCATTGACAATGCCCGGCTGTATGAAGCCGCGCAAAAAGCTGCGGAAGAACGCAAGGTGCTGCTGGACAGCGAGCGCAGCGCCCGCGCGGAAGCGGAGCGCACGAGCCAGATGAAAGATGAATTCCTCGCCACGCTGTCGCATGAATTGCGCACGCCGCTGACCGCCATCCTGGGCTGGGCGCAAGTGTTGCGGCGCGGCAGCCGCGATGAAGCCGACTTGCATAAAGGCTTGCAAACCATCGAGCGCAATGCCCGCGCCCAGGCGCAATTGATTGAAGACTTGCTGGACATGAGCCGCATCACGTCCGGCAAGGTACTGCTGGACATGCAGCTGCTGTCGCCGCAAACCGTCATCGACGCCGCCATTGAAACCGTGCGCCCTGCTGCGGATGCGAAATCCATCACGATTACGCGCGACTACCACGCCACCGGCGTCGTCGCAGCGGACCCCAGCCGCCTGCAGCAAATCATCTGGAACTTGCTGTCGAACGCCATCAAATTCACGCCCAAAGGCGGCGCCGTCACGGTCCACGCGGGCGAAGCGGACGGCCACGTGGCCATCACCATCAGCGACACGGGCATCGGTATCCGCCCGGAATTCATCGCCCACGTGTTTGAACGGTTCCGCCAGGCTGACTCCACCACCACGCGCCGCCACGGCGGCCTGGGCCTGGGGCTGTCCATCGTCAAGCACCTGGTGGAACAGCATGGCGGCACGGTAGCCGCCAGCAGCGGCGGCGAAGGCCAGGGCGCCAGCTTTACCGTGAATTTGCCGCGCGCCAACGGCGCCCCCGGCTTGCGGCAAAACCGCGTCAGCGGCATGGGGCCCCTGCCCCCGGCCGCTGAACCGGAAGCCGGCCGGCGCGACTTGGCCGGCTTGCGGGTGCTGGTGGTGGATGACGAACCGGATGCACGCGACTTAATTAAACGCATACTTAATGATTGCAATGCGAAAGTGTCTACTGCCAACAACGCGCAGGAAGCGCTGGCACTGGTGGAAGCCACCCGGCCACAACTATTGGTTAGCGACCTCGGCATGCCGGACGTCGATGGGTTTGAATTGCTGGCCAAAGTACGGGCCTTGGGCGCGGCCCGGGGCGGCGACGTGCCGGCCATCGCGCTGACGGCGTTTGCCCGTTCCGAAGACCGCTTGAAAGCACTCGAATCCGGATTCCGCAACCACGTGTCGAAGCCGGTCGAGCCTGCGGAACTGATCAGCGCTATTGCTCATTGCTTATAAGTTTGATAAATTCCCATGAGAAACTTAGATTTCCACATGGAATATTGTGCACTCCTACTGCAAGACGGCATGCTGTCCTACAGGAAACTAGGAAAAGCTTTGCTAGACTAGGATTAGTGGATCCGCTCGACGCATCCAGGCAACTTGTGGTTGCGTGCGCCATGCTCTGGCATGGCAGAATACACTTTCAAAATAAGTAACTGTTTTAACGAGACTCATTATGCCCAGCCCGGACGAAATTCTGAACGCCAAGATTCTAGTGGTGGACGATTGCGCCGATAACATCGACCTCATGATCGAGATTCTGCGTGATGCCGGCTATATGAATGTCTCGTCGACGATGTTGCCGGAACAAGTGTGCGAGCTGCACCGCCAGCATTGCTATGACTTGATCTTGCTGGACTTGCAGATGCCGGAATTAAATGGCTTCCAGGTCATGAAGGGCTTGAAGGAAATTGAACAGGACGGCTACCTGCCGGTACTGGCGCTGACGGCGCAACCCAGTTTCAAGATCGCCGCGCTGGAAGCCGGCGCCCGCGATTTCATCAGCAAGCCGTTTGATTTGCTGGAAGTGCATAAGCGCATCCACAACATGCTGGAAGTGCGGCTGCTGTATAAAGAACTGGCCCAATACAGCAAGAAGCAGCAGGAACTGGCGCTGCACGACCCGCTGACGGGCTTGCCGAACCGCCGCCTGCTGGAAGACCGCATTGCCACCACGCTGCAGCACGCCGCGCGCCATAACCGCAAGGCCGCCGTCATGTATCTGGACCTCGATGGCTTCAAGCCCATCAACGATACGCATGGCCACGCGACCGGCGATGAAATCCTCAAGCAAGTGGCGCAGCGCCTCGTGAATTCGTCGCGCAAGGAAGATACCGTGGCCCGCGTGGGTGGCGATGAATTCGTCATTGTGCTGGCGGAAGTGGCGAATGTCGCCAGCGCCCAGGAACCGGCGTCGAAGCTGATTGAAGTGGTGTCGGAACCGTATAAGGTGGGCGAATTGACGCTGAACCTGTCGACCAGCATCGGCATCGCGCTGTTCCCAGACCATGCGCAAGACGTCAACCAGTTAATCCACATGGCCGACCTGGCGCTGTATGACGCCAAGCGCAGCGGCAAGAACCGCCACTGTGTTGCACAACTGCCGCTGGCGCCCGACGCGCTGGATGGGGCGACGCCGGCAGTGGGTGTCGGCGCGGCGCAGCAAGTAACGGTGTGACGTTTGGCGGGCTCTGCGAACCCGCCGTACGTTTAATGCGCCATTTCCTCTTCCTTCTGCACACCCTCTTCGGTCGACGCTTCCACCCGCGCCGCATGCTGGTGGTCGGTCGACGCATCGACTTTTTCCGGCGCCACTTCAATGCGCGTAATCCCCGCGTCGACGGAAATCGGATCGCTGGCCGGGAATGTCATTTCCACGGCTTCATCGAGCAGCACTTCCTTGGCGATTTCCGCCGGCCCCGGCTGCTCCTGGTCCGCCAGGATGGTAATTGCCTGCGCCCACTTGACGAATTCCAGCTGCGCAAAATCACGCACGGTCACCACATTGAACGCCTTGGCCAGCGCTTTCGCATCGTTGGCGCTCACGCCGCGCAAAGCGCTGACCGGCGCATCGGCCAGCTCACGAAAACATTTGTTGGCCCATTCTTTGTCTACGACAGTATCGATATTCATCACGCATGTCCTTTCTACGGTTAAGCAAATCCGGTTTCACTATGGCATGCGTGCACCCCGCACACTGTGCGCAGGCGTACACTTACCCGTGTTCTGTTAGAAGACACGCTTTTGACACTGTTTTATCAGGTTGTTATGATCTGACAATAGTTTGTCTTGGCGAAACAACGTCTCCATCCACTGCTCAACCGTGCCTAAAATAGACAAACCAAAAATCCTGGTGGTCAACGACGATGCCAACAGTTTGTTTGCATTGACCAGCTTGCTGGCACAGTGGTCGGATCAGGAATCTTTCGAAGTCATCGCCGCGCGTTCCGGCGAGGAAGGCTTGCGCCAAGTCTTGATGCACGACTTTGCTGTAATCTTGCTGGACGTAAATATGCCCGGCATGGATGGCTTTGAAACCGCGGAAGCCATCCACCAGCGGGCCAAGTCCGCCGACATCCCCATCATCTTTGTCACGGCCTTTGTGGCCGATGAACTGGACCGCCTGAAGGCGTACCAGCGCGGCGCCGTGGACTTCCTGTTCACGCCCATCATTCCGCAAATCCTGCACGCAAAAATTTCCGTGTTTGTGGCGCTGGCCATGAAAAACGAGGAGTTGAAAAAGCAGGCCCGCCAGCTGAGCCAGCGCACGACGGAATTGACGGCGACCAACAAGCGCTTGACGCGTGAAATGGAAGAGCGGCGGGTGGCCGAGCGGCAAAACCATGCGAAGGATGAATTCCTTGCCATGCTGGGCCATGAATTGCGCAATCCCCTGTCCGCCATCAGCAGCGCCGCGTCGCTGCTGGGCCTGCCTGGCGCGTCGGCGGAAAGCATGGGGCGCGCCAAGCAGATCATCCAGCGCCAAAGCCGCCACCTGGGCCGCATCGTCGATGATTTACTGGACTTGAGCCGCGCCATGTCTGGCAAAATCCTGCTGAACCTGGCCCCGCTGAACATGGCGGACCTGGTCACATCGTGCCTGAACACGTACCGCACCACCGGCCGCACGGGCGGGCACGCCGTGACACTGGACGTGGAACCTGGCTGGGTCAGCGGCGACACCACGCGGCTGGAACAAATTATCAGCAATTTGCTCGATAACGCACTGAAATATACGCCGCCTGGCGGCGCCATCCACATCAGTTGCGACTGCGACGACAAGGAAGTTTCCGTGTCGGTTGAAGACAGCGGCATGGGTATCGGCGCCGAACTGTTGCCAAAAGTGTTCGACGTCTTTGTCCAGGGCACCAGCACATTGGACCGCGCACAAGGCGGGCTCGGTATTGGCCTGGCGCTGGTACGGCGGCTGGTCGAATTGCACGGCGGCGCCATCAGCGCCCACAGCGATGGCGCCGGCGAAGGCAGCATATTTACATTCCGGTTGCCGCGTATTGCGCCGCCGGCAGAACAAAGGTCCCCAACGATGGAAAATACCGACACCGGCAAGCCGACCGTGCTGCTGATTGAAGATAACGATGACGGCCGTGAAATGATGGCCATGATGCTGTCGTGCTATGGCTTTGAAGTGCGCCACGCGGCCGATGGCTTGCAGGGCCTCGACGTGGCGGAACAGTTCCGCCCCGACCTGGCGCTGGTCGATATCGGCTTGCCCGGCATCGATGGCTATGAAGTGGCGCGCCGCCTGCGCGCCAATCCCGCCACGCACGACATGAAATTGATTGCACTGACGGGTTACGGCCTGGCGGAAGACCAGCGCCGCGTACTGGAGGCAGGATTCGACTTGCATCTGGTAAAACCCGTCGATATCGACAATTTAATGAAAGCCATTGCGTCCTGTGCCCCGGCTGCCGTTAAGACGTGATGGCAATGCAAGATTCCGCTAGCGAGTCCGTGCGACAACTTTCTTCAGGCACAGGTATGATCGCGCCATCCGCTACTGCAAATGAGCCTGCCATGCCTGCATCCTTCGCACCTGCCTCCGACGACGCGCTGCGCGCGGCTGAGTTGAATGAGTTGCTGGGCCACAGCTTCACATGCTGGGACAATGAACGCCGCCAATTGTCGCGCCAACTGCATGACAGCGTCGGCTCGTCGCTGACGGCGCTGACTATGCACCTGGGCTTGCTGATGCAAAAAATGCCGCAGGAACCCGCGCTGCAAGACCGCGCCACGCAAATGAAAAACCTGCTGCACACGGTGATTGAAACCAACCGCGCCATGCAGCACCGGCTGTGGAATGACAAGCTGGAATTCCTCGGCGTGCGCGTGGCGCTGGGCGAACTGGTTACGCAATTCGGCGAAGAACACAAGATCCCGGCGCGGGCCAGCCTGCCGGAAGACGAACCGCGCTGCCCGCGCAGCCACCATGTGGTGCTGTTGCGCACGCTGGAAGAAGGCTTGCGCAACATTGCTGCCCATGCACAGGCCAGTGAAGTCGATGTGATCGTGGACGATAACGACGACGCCATCATGCTGACTGTCAAAGACAATGGGGTCGGCCCGAACGGCCTGCCGTGCCACGGCAAGCACGGCTTGCGCGTGCTGCGGGAACGGGCGCATTACCTGGGCGGCACGCTGACCTTCGCGGCAGGGCCTGCAGGCGGCGCGGTACTTACGGTGACCTTGCCGAAGCCTGCGGCGTAGCCCGGCAGGCTTCAGTGCAGCTTGACGAGCGGCGTGGAACGCTTGATGAGGAACCGCGCCACCGCCAGCACGGCCGTGCGCACGGTGCCCAGCACCGCCTGGTGGTGCATCAAGTGCAAACTCGTGTACATGAGCCGCGCGACAAAGCCATCGACAAACCAGCTCAAGCCTTTGAGCGAGCCCATCAAACTACCCACCGACGACGTCTGCCCAAACGACACCAGCGACCCATAGTCGCGGTACACATACGGCAAGGTGGATACGGGCTTGCCGGCGGCTTCGCGCAAGAACCGGTCCGCCAGGTAATCAGCCTGCTGGTGCGCAGCCTGCGCGCGGGGCGGCACAGGTTTGCCGTCCGGTCCTTTGCAAAACGCGCAGTCGCCGAGGCCGAATATAGAAGGGAAGCCTTGCACCGACAGGTTGGGCGCCACATCGAGCTGCCCGCCTTTCACGGTCGGCAAGCCCAACGCCGCCAATAAATCCGGCGCCTTGATACCGGCAGCCCACACGACGATATCGGACGGATAACGCCCGCCCTCCTGCGTTGTCACGGCATCGGCAGCAATCGCCGTCACGCGGGTATGCGTCACGACTTGAATGGCCCGCTCGTTCAGCAGGCGCAATGCCGCGGCCGACACGCGCTCCGGCAACGGCGCCAGGATACGGGGTGCCCCTTCCAGCAGCGTAATGCGCACGTCGCGCATGGCTTCCAGGTGGCCCGTACCGTAGGCGGCATAGACACTGCTTGCTTCGCGCAATTCCGCAGCCAGTTCCACCCCGGTGGCGCCGCCGCCGATGATGACGATATCGACACCGTTGGAACCCGGCCCCGTGCTGCCGGGTGCAGGATCGGCCGCGGTGGCGGCCAAGTCCGGCGCGGCAGGCTGGCCTTTGCGCAGCGCCGCCTTGGTCAGCAATTTCAGCAGCGTCAATCGGAAGCGCTCCGCGTCTTCCGTGGCATTGAGGGAAATCGTGTGTTCCTTGGCGCCAGGGACGCCAAAGTAATTGGACGTGCTGCCGATCGCCAGCACCAGCGATTCAAACGTGATAGTACGTTCCGGCAGCACTTCTTCGCCATCGGCGGCAGTGATGGCGGCCACCGTCAATTGCTTCGCGTGGGGATCCAGCGCCGTCATCGCGCCATACGCAAACGTAAAGCCGTTGTCGTGGGCCAGCATCTGGTACGACAGCCCTTCCTGGTGGATATCCAGCGTACCGGCCGCCACTTCATGCAGCGACGGTTTCCAGATATGGTACAGGCGGCTGTCCACCAGCATCACTTGTTCCGGGCCTGACCGGCGGCCCAGCTTGCGGCCCAGTTTGCAGGCCAGCTCCAGTCCGCCGGCTCCGCCTCCTACGATGACGATTTTGCTGTGCAATGGCGCTCCTTAGTCGTCCTTGTGGTGTCCTTTACCGTGGTGCTTGCCTTCGTGCTTGCCGTGGCCATGGCCATGGCCATGGCCGTGATCGTCATCGCGGCCACGGTCGTAATCGCCGTGGTGGCCTTCGCGGTAGCGCGGTGCATATTCATTGACGTACCAGTCGTCGCGTACGAAATACACTTTGCGGCCACACGCGTTATACGCGGCGCAGTGTTTGGACCATTTCTTTTCATGGCCAGGCGGGACGCGCAGGTACAACGGCGCTTCCACGATACGCACCGGGCGCTGCACGATGACAGGTTCCGTGTAAATCACGGGCGGCGGCGCCATGTTGCCGATATCGATACGGCCATAGAAGCCGGGCTGGCCCACGCTGATGGATACGTTCTGTGCGCTGGCGGCTGCCGAGACTGCCAGCAGGCTGGCTGCGATCAGGATCTTGTTCATTTTGGATGGATGGTAAAGGGTTATGAATCAGCTACCCCGCCATTGTAATATTTCCAAAGATCAAGGTCTGTACGCCAGCGAACATATCCAACTAAAAGTTAGCGATCGGCAATACCATGCCGGTAAACAGCGCCCATTGGGGTGTCGCATGGTTCAATCCCCGCGCCACGCCCACGTCCAATGTCAGGCGCGGATGGGGGCTGTAGGCGGCCGCAGCCAGCAATTGCGCCGTGGACGCGACGCCGCTGCGGCGCGTCCCCGACCATTCGAGTGTCGCGCCCCACTTGTCGTTGACCGGCGCGGAAAAGGATGCCGACAGGCCGGTTTGCACGCGGCCTTCGCTGACACCCCGTGCGCCGATGCGGGTGGCGTTCAAGTTGGCGTCCATGTGCACGGAGCCGAAATCACGGCTGCAAATGGCATTCAAGCCATAGTCCGCCTTGCCGCTGCCGATCGCGCTCTTGGCCGTGGGCGCGCGCGCCATGACTTCCAGCCCATACGCTTCCCCTTCCCCGGCTGCCCACGCCCGTTTCAGCGTGAACGCTGTATCGCCAATGCCACTGTCGCGCGGCATGCCGGCGTCACGCTGCGACACATAGGCTTCGCCACTGACCACCACGCCCCATTCCGGGTTAAAGCCCAGCTTGAACGCATACGGCAAGCTGTCGCGGCGGGCGCCATGGTCGCGCACGGCCAGGCCGCCCAGTTCCAGCTCCAGCTGGCCCGGCGCGGGCAATTGGGCGGGGCTCGATACGGAAGGACGGTAAGGCGTCACAGGCGGCGCCTCATCGGCCAGGCACGTCAGCGGGGACAGCAGCGGCGTGGACAGCATCAGCAACATCGCGGCACGGCAAGAGCGCATACAACCTCCGTAGGGTCTTCAGGTCATCACAGCCTAGCACGGCCTGAAAACCCGTGCTAAACTAATAGTTAGATATCTAATGATTAGCACCTTAATATGTCACAGTCTAACGATGAACGCTTTGCCATTGCCTTGCACACGACGGCGCGCATGTGGCGCGTGGCGCTGGACCGGCGCCTCAAGGACCTGGGCATGGGCCAGGCCAGCTGGATGACGATTGCCACCGTGGCCAAGGGCGAACCGCTGTCGCAGACAGAATTGGCCAGCCGCATCGGCGTCGAAGACCCGACCATGGTGTCGATGATTGACCGCCTCGTGAAAGCCGGCTACCTGGTGCGCACGCCGTCCGATAAAGACCGCCGCGTCAAGCTGGTGTCGCTGACCGATGGCGGACGCGAGATTTATGCGCGCGTGAAAGCGGAAGCGGAAGGCTACCGCAACGAAATCCTCGGCGATGCGGATGCGGCAAAACTGGCCGAAGTGGCCGATTTCCTGGAAGCCGTGCAGCGCAAGATCGAAGCCCGGCTATGACGGCGCCGCCCATCAACCGCCGCATGATCACGCTGTCTATCATGCTGGCCACCGTGATCCAGGCGCTGGACGGCACCATTGCCAACGTGGCGCTGCCGCACATGCAGGGCAGTTTATCCGCGTCGCAAGACCAGATCACGTGGGTGCTGACGTCGTTTATCGTGGCGGCCGCCATTGCCACGCCCCTGACCGGCTGGCTGTGCGACCGCTTTGGCTTAAAGCGCGTGTTCCTGATGTCAGTGGCGGGTTTTACCATGGCGTCCGTGCTGTGCGGGCTGTCGATGTCGCTGGGGCAGATTGTCGGCGCCCGCCTGCTGCAGGGTATTTTTGGCGCGGCGCTGGTGCCGCTGTCGCAATCCGTGCTGCTCGACATCAATCCCCGCGAAAAACATGGTTCCGCCATGGCTGTATGGGGCATGGGCGTCATGATCGGCCCCATCCTCGGTCCCACGCTCGGCGGCTGGCTGACGGACAGCTATGACTGGCGCTGGGTGTTTTTCATTAACGTGCCGGTCGGCGCGCTGGCGTTTTATGGCATCTGGAAATACATCCGCCCGACCGAAGCGCCGCGCCGCATGCGTTTCGACGTATTCGGCTTTGCCACGCTGAGCCTGGCCATCGGCGCGCTGCAAATGCTGCTGGACCGCGGCGAACAGAACGACTGGTTCGCGTCAACAGAAACGTGGATCGAAGCGGTGGTGCTGGCGCTGTCGTTTTCATGGTTTGCCGCGCATACGGCGTTTTCGCCGGCCGGCACGACGTTCTTTAATTACCGCTTGCTGAGCAACGCGAATTACGTCAGCGGCCTGCTGTTTATTTTCATTGTCGGCATGGTGCTGTTCGCTACCCGCGCGCTGACGCCGACCTTGCTGCAGGGCTTGATGAATTATCCCGCCACCGTGGCCGGCCTGGTCACGGCGCCCAGCGGGCTGGGCACCATGGCGGCCATGCTGGTGGTGGGCAAACTGGTGGGCAAGTTCGACGTGCGCATGCTGCTGGCCACGGGCTTTGCCATCACGGCGTTATCGCTGTGGCAAATGAGCGGCTATACGCTGGTGCTGTCCACGCCGGACATTATCTGGCCCGGCGTCATCCAGGGCCTGGGACTGGGCCTCGTGTTCGTGCCGCTGTCCACCGCCACCTTTGCCACCCTGCCCGCCGAACTGCGCGCGGACGGCACGGCCATTTACAGCCTGATGCGCAATATCGGCAGCAGCGTCGGGATCGCGCTGGTGCAGACGCTGCTGGTGCGCAATACGCAAACCGTGCATGCGGCGCTGGTGGAACGGGCCGTGGTGACGGACGCCACGCCGGATGCGCTGAATTTACTGAACCTGGAAGTCACGCGCCAGGCATCGATGATTGCCTATGTCGATGACTTTTGGCTGATGACGATATTGACCTTGGCGGCGATTCCATTGCTGGTCCTGGTGCGCCAGCCGGCCAGGCAGGCCGCCGCCAAACCGGATGCCGCCGCCAGCCACGCGGCCATGGAGTAAGACTATGCTAGTAAAACGGTTAGCCTCAGCTTGCCTCGGCGCCATGACGGCGCTGGGCCTGGCCGGCTGTGTTGCCATCCCGGCTGACAAGACTGCGCCAGCCAAGAGCGCGCTGCACGGCGCGCCCGCCTCGCTGGCGGCCATCGGCGCGGCCGATATCCGGCTGGCCCGCGATGGCTGGCCTGACGCGAACTGGTGGCAGGCGTACGGCGATGCGCAGCTCGACGCGCTGGTTGCGCGCGCCCTGGCATCGAGCCCGTCGCTCGACGCGGCGGCAGCCCGCATTGCGCTGGCCCAGTCCGCGCAGGCGCATGCGGCAGCCGAAGGCGGCCTTGCGGCCGGCGTAACGGGCAGCGCCAACCGCCAGCGTTATTCCGGCACCGGCCTGTTCCCTGCCCCGATTGGCGGCAGCTGGTTCACGGAAGCGTCGGCCCGGATGGAAACCCGCTATGACGTTGACTGGTGGGGCAAGCACAAGGCGCAGGTGGCCGCTGCCGCAGGCGACGTGCAGGCACGCCGCGCGGAACTGGCGCAGGCGGAGCGGGCGCTGGCCGCGTCCATCGCGCAAAGCTATTTCCGTTTGCAGGGCGGCTGGGCGCACCGCGCCAACCTGGAACAGCGCATTGCCGCGCAGCGTGAAGTCATTGCCGACACGGTAAAGCGCGTTGCCCATGGCCTGGCCGTGGACGATGACGTGCGCCGCGCGCAAGCCGATTTGGCGCTGCTGAACCGCGACGCCGCCGCCACCGATGGCGCCAACGTGCGCGAACGCGAAGCCTTGCGCGCACTGGCGGGCGGCGCCGATGCGGCAGATTTGATGGCGTCGCTGGCGCCACGGGCATTGCCTGGATCCGGGCCCGCGCTGCCATCGCAACTGGGCATGGAATTGCTGGCGCGCCGCCCGGATTTGCAGGCCGCGCGCTGGCGCGTGGAGGCATCGCTGAGCCGCACCGATGCGGCCAGGGCAGCGTTTTACCCGGACATCAACCTGGCCGCCAGCATCGGCTTGAATTCGATTTCACTGGAACGGCTGCTGTCGCTGCCCAGCCGCACACTGTTTGCCGGCCCATCCATTTCCTTGCCGCTGTTCGACAGCAAGCTGCTGGCCGCGCAACTGGATACGGCGCGCCAGCAGCGCAACGGCTTGATCGCCGACTATAACGAAGCCGTCATCGATGCCGTGCGCGCTGTCGCGCAAGACGCCGCCACAATGCAGGCGCTGGAGGCGCAGGCGGACCAGCAGCAGGCGGTCATTGCCGCGCTGGCCGCGCAGCAAGCCGCCGTGCAGCGCCGTGTTGATGCGGGGCTGGCGGGCCGCCGCGCGGCGCTCGATGCGCAGCTGGCGCTGCTGGTGCAGCAAGACCAGCAACTGCAATTGCGGCATGCGCAGGCGCTGGGCCAGGTCGCGCTGATCCACTCGCTGGGCGGCGGCTACCAGTCCGTACCCGCCCCTGCCCTGACTACCAACCCGTGAGCACTACCATGACCACCGACTCCACCACTCCCGCCCATTCCAAGCGCCGCAAGCGCGCACTGGCCGCCATCACGGTGGCGTTCGCCGTGGCGGGCGCCGCCTATGGCGTGTACTACAGGACCACGCTGTCGCATTACCAGCAAACCGACAATGCGTATGTGGGCGGCAATCTCGTGACGCTGTCGTCGCAAGTAGCGGGCAACGTGGTGGAAATCGGCGCCGATGAAACCCAACTGGTAAAAGCAGGCGCCCCCGTCGTCAAACTGGACCCGGCCGATGCGGAAGTCGCGCTGCAGCAGGCGCAAGCCAGGCTGGGCGCCGCCGTGCGGCAGCAGCGCCAGCGCTATGCGGACGTCGCGCAATTCGACGCCGCCATCGCGCAGCGCAAGCTGGCGCTGGCCAATGCGCAGGAAGACCTGGCGCGGCGCGCTCCGCTGGCGGCCGACCATACGGTGTCCGGCGAGGATGTCGCCCATGCGCGGCAAGCCGTGGCCAATGCGAAAGCTGCCGTGGCCGTGGCGGAAAAGCAGGCGCTGGCTGCGCAAGCCGGCGTGTCCGGCGTGCCGCTGGCCGAGCACCCGGCCGTGCAGGCGGCGCGTGCGGAATACATCGCCGCGTGGCTGGCCGTACGGCGCAATGCCGTGGCGGCGCCCGTGTCCGGCTACGTGGCGCGCCGCAACGTACAAGTGGGCGCACGCGTGACGCCGGGCCAGCCGCTGATGGCCATCGTGCCGCTGGAGCAGTTGTGGGTCGATGCGAATTTCAAGGAATCCGAAGTGCGCGACATCCGCATCGGGCAGCCAGCCACCATCGAAGCGGATGTGTATGGCGGCAAGGTCGTGTATCACGGCAAAGTACTGGGCTTATCGGCGGGCACCGGCAGCGCGTTTTCCGTGCTGCCGGCGCAAAACGCCAGCGGCAACTGGATCAAGGTGGTGCAGCGCGTACCGGTGCGCATTGCGCTCGATCCGCAAGAACTGGCGGCGCATCCGCTGCGCATCGGCCTGTCAACCACGGTGACAGTGGATATCCACCATACGGATGGCGCCATGCTGGGCAGCGCGATGCCGCCTGCGCCGGTGTATCAGACCAAGGTGCTGGAGCAGCCGTTGCAGCAGGCGGGCGTGGCGGCGGATGGGGTGATTGCGCGGAATTTGTGATGCGTTCAATGCACCACACCCGCCTGCCCGACCTCTTGCTCCAGCAGCCTCACGGCTTCCTGCGACTGCGCAATGACTTTGCCCGCAATCCGCGCCCGCATTTGCAGCACCCTGCCCGCAGCCTCCGCTTCCAATAAAATCGGCGTCAACACTTGCCGCGCCGATTCGTGGAAGGCGACAGCCACCTGTTCCAGTTGCGCGGTATACGCGTTCTCGGCTTCCTTCAGCCGCTTGCGCAATTCTTCTTCAAACACGAGACGCTTGTCGCGGATTTCCGAACGCTTGCGCTTGCCGGCATCGGCAAACCATTTAAACGCGCCCGCCAGCAAGACGGCGCCGCCGACAAACGGCGCCACCGGCACCACCACCGGCATGATGACGGCCACGCCGAACACATAAGCAGCCGTTCCCGTGCCTGCCGCCGCCACGGCGCCGCCCATCAGCGTGATGTTGGCGGCAGTTTCCGCCTTGTTGGCCAGCCGTGTGCCGATACGCATGCGCGGCATCAGCTTGGCCAGCGCCGCATGGTGTTCGCGGTGGAACACGGTGTTTTGCGACAACCGCATGTCGGACTGGAACAAGCGCAAATCATGGTTCAGCAAGGTCAGCGCTTCTTCCTTGCGCCGCACGACGCGGTCCAGACGGCGCTCCATTTCCTGTCCAAACTGGTTGCGGGCAATGCTGTCCCACACTTCGCCATCTTTCCACTGGTCCGTATTCAAGCGGTCGGTGATGGCCAGCTCGATGGCGTTGCCCGCGTCATGCACGGCGTCGTCGATGTCTTGCCACAGCGTGCTGCGCTCATGGGCAATGCGGGCATCGACCAGCGCCAGCCGCTGCTGCACTTGCCGTTTCAATTCCAGCGCGGCCGACACCAGCGCTTCGGCCTGGGCCGCCAATGCGGCCTGTGGCGCCACGTGGTCTTCATAAGCCAGCACACCGGCCTGGATGGCTTGCGCCGCCTGCTGTGCCTGCACGCGCAATTGTTCGATGTCCAGCTTGCCCGCCTGGCAGCGGCGCGCGCTGCCGATCAATTCCATGTTGCCGGTCTGGCGGCCGAAATCCGCCACGGCATCGGCCACGGAACGGCCGCGCACCAGCTTGCGCGCCTGGTCGCCTATATTGGCCAGCAAGTTGCGGTCTTCTTCCAGCGGCATGTCCGTCACGTCGTCAGTGCGCAACTTGATGCTCAACGCTTTCGCGGCTTTGCCCGCCAGCGCCCGCGCCTTGCCGTTTTGCAGCGCAATCAGGGGCCGCAGCATGGCAAACGCGCCTTCGCGCGCCTGCTGGTCCACTCCCACCGCGCTGCGCGACAGCGCCTGCAAGGCCCACTCGACATTGACGCCGGATTCAATGGCATTGAGCACCAGCGCATTGAAGACGGCCGAGGCTTTCCCTTCGCCCGCCAAATCCGTCACGGCGGCAAATTGCGCCAGGTTGGGTGCGCCATCGGCCGCGGCAATCGCACCCACGGTACGGGCCAGCGCGGAACCAAAACTATGGTCGCTGGATAAATGTTCGTCCAGGCTGCGGACGTCGATCAAATGCTCGGGCTCCATGCTGTGCTCGTTGGGATGTTGTCGGAAACATTATAGTTCGCCGTCATCCCGCAGCAAGCACGCTACGATGCCGCCACTGTTATAGCTTTTATACGGGGGCGTCTGTCGACAGGAACAGGGTTTCCTTGATTTCTTCCATCACCACGTAACTTTTAGATTGCGCGGCGCCCGGCAATTGCAGCAGCATGTCGCCCAGCAATTTGCGGTATTCCGCCATTTCGTGGATGCGGGCCTTGATCAGGTAATCGAAATCGCCCGACACCAGGTGGCATTCCTGCACTTCGGGGATGCGCAGCACTTCGCGGCGGAATTGCTCGAACATGGAGGCCGACTTCGTGTTCAGCGTGATTTCCACGAACACCAGCAATGTCGCGCCCAATGCCGGCGCACTGATGCGCGCGTGGTAGCCGGTAATGACGCCATCGCGCTCCATACGCTTGACCCGTTCAATGACCGGCGTAATCGACAAGCCCACCTGTTCACTGAGGTCTTTCATGGAAATGCGGGCGTCTTCTTGCAGGATGCGCAGGATTTTGCGGTCCAGCTTGTCCAGCCCGCGCACGGATTCTTTTTGAGTTCGCATGATTTATTCCTGTTTCTCTACGAATATACAGTAACAAATACTAGTAAAACATAAATACCATAGCAGCATCAACCAAATAAGCATTCATCAGGGGGACATTATGCGTATCGTGATTCTCGGCAGCGGCGTGATCGGTGTGACCAGCGCGTATTACCTGGCCCAGGCCGGCCATGACGTGACGGTATTGGACCGCCAGAGCGCCTCCGCCCAGGAAACCAGCTTCGCCAATGCCGGCCAGATTTCCCCCGGTTACGCTTCCCCTTGGGCCGCGCCCGGCATTCCCCTGAAAGCGCTGAAATGGATGGTGCAGCGCCATGCGCCACTGGCCATCCGTCCGGACGGTACCTTGTTCCAGTTGCAGTGGATGTGGCAAATGCTGCAGAACTGCAATGCCGAGCGTTATGCCGTCAACAAGGAACGCATGGTGCGCCTGGCTGAATACAGCCGCGATTGCTTCAAGGCGCTGCGCGCCGCCACCGGTATTCAATACGAAGGCCGCCAGCAAGGTACGACCCAGCTGTTCCGTACCCAGCAGCAGCTCGATGGCGCGGCCAAGGATATCGAAGTGCTGAAAGAAACCGGCGTGCCGTTCGAATTGCTGACCCGTGACGAGCTGGTCAACGCTGAACCGGGCCTGGCCCGTTCGAAAGACCGCCTCGTGGGCGGCTTGCGCTTGCCCAACGATGAAACCGGCGATTGCCAGCTGTTCACCACGCGCCTGACGGCCATGGCGGAAAAGCTGGGCGTCAAATTCCGCTACAACGTCAATATTTCCAGCCTTGCCATGGCCGGCGATGAAGTCAAAGGCGTGATGACGGAAACCGGCCTGGTGGAAGCGGACAGCTTTGTCGTGGCGCTGGGCGCGTACTCGACCCAGCTGCTGGCCGACATCGTCAAGATTCCCGTGTACCCGCTGAAGGGGTATTCGATCACCGTGCCGATTGTCAACGCGGACGCGGCGCCCACGTCGACCATCCTGGATGAAACGTACAAGATCGCCGTGACCCGCTTTGACGACCGCATCCGCGTGGGCGGCATGGCGGAAATTGCCGGCTTCGACAAGCGCCTGAACCCGCGCCGCCGCGAAACGCTGGAAATGGTGGTCAATGATTTGTTCCCGGGCGCCGGCGACACGGCCAAAGCAGCATTCTGGACCGGCCTGCGCCCAATGACGCCGGACGGCACGCCGGTCGTGGGCCGTACCGGGGTGCGCAACCTGTTCGTCAACACGGGCCACGGCACCTTGGGCTGGACCATGTCGTGCGGCTCTGCACAATTGCTGGCCGATATCATGTCGGCCAAGCGTCCGGCCATCAAGGCGGACGACTTGTCGGTGAGCCGCTACAGCCGCGAACGCGCTGCCGGCCGTCCGGAATTTGCCAACGCGTGACGCGGGTTAGCGTGGCGGCCGATGTGCCGCCGCCACGCCTGACCATCCTTCCATTGTGGCAGCCGGGTCCCATGCGTATAATTTTTGCATGAACAAACTCGAAGCCTACGGTCACATCGCAGCCCTTGCGATACGCGGCGACCTCGTTTTCCCCACCAGTGTCAATGCAGCGCTGCGCGTGCAGCTGGCGCTGGACGATCCTGACTGTCCCATCGAAGAAGCCATCCGCCTGGTGCTGCAAGAGCCGCAATTGGCGGCGCGCACGGTGGCGCTGTCGAATTCCGCCATGTTCAACCGTACCAGCGGACCGGAAGTGGTCAATGTGCGTTCCGCCATCATGCGCATCGGCTACCACAACTTGTTTGCGCTGGCCGCTGCCATGGTGGTGCGCTCGTTTGGCGCCAAGATCACCAATCCCGACGTGCGGGCCAAGGCCGAGCAGCTGTGGCAGCACACGGTGCACGTGGCGTGCCTGTCCCGCATCCTCGCACGCGAAGTGACGGGCGCCAATCCCGATACGGCGCTGTTCGCGTCCATCGTGCATGAAGTGGGCAATTTTTATTTGCTGTCGCGCGCCGATGAATTCCCCGGGCTGCTCGATGACGATCCCGACAACTGGCAGCCGGCCAGCGAGGAAATCATTACGCGGGAAGTGCTGGCCAAGCTGAATGTGCCGGAACCCGTCAGCACGGCGATCCAGAATTTGCGCGATGGCTTCCTGCAAATTCCGCCGGAAACCTTGCTCGATACGCTGATTTTAGCGAATCAGCTGTCGCCGGTCGCATCGCCGATGGCGCCGCCGCCACGGGAATTGCCGCCACAAGGCGATTCCGTCATTGACCTGTTCATCGATGATGAGATGATGGAAAGCATCATGGCGGAAGCAGAGCGCGATGCGGCTGCCATGAATGCGGCTTTATTGGTGTGACTGCCGCCCTGCGCACTCACTGCCGCGGAACGAATTCAAGAGGCTGGGCTTCCGCCGCCAGCCCCTTGCGCGGCAGCAAGCGGGCCAGCGTCAAGCCATCAAGCACGTGCAAATACGCTTCCGTGGCTTCCTTCAGCTTGAACTTCAAATAGCAATTCCCGTCCAGCACGCACGAATTGTGTTCCGTGTCGAAGCACTCGGCCATGAAGAAGTCCGATTCGCTCTGGCGCACGACTGCGCCGATATTGATTTCCTCGGGTTCCTTGCCCAGCCGTAGGCCGCCATTGCGGCCCCGCACGGTTTCCACCAAACCGTTGACGCCCAGCTGGTGGATCACTTTGGTCAAGTGGTTTTTCGAAATAGCGTGCAAGTCCGCAATATCCTGGATCGTGACCAGACGGTCCCGGTTCATGCCCAGGTAAATCAGCGAACGCAGCGTGTAATCAGTAAACGAAGTCAGTCTCATGGCGGGTATGTCAGCGTCGCGCAAGCGGGTTGGGCGTCGGCTCCCCTACCTTCTGCAACAAATTACGGTCTATATGGTGGAAGGGCTCGTCTTCTTTGCCACGAATCAGCATCACGGTATCTTCCTCATACCCCCACGTGCCGTCATCGTGAATCGTAACCTTGATCCGGTATTCGACTGTCTTGAATCCATATTCCAGGAATGGGTTCGAGCGTATGCCATACGTTTCCGACGCGCGTTCAGCCACCAGCTCAAACGTTTTCGCATCCGGTTCGGCCGTGCCGGACGCCATCGCGATCTGGCCGCGTGGAATCGCCAGCGTCTGGATCACGGTCTTGGTGGCCGGCTCCCACAGCCAGTAGCCAACCTGTTCATGGTAGGTTTTCACCTGGTCTGGCTTGGTAATGAAAATCACATAGCGCAAGCCATAAAACAGTTGCGGGCCATTGGTGACCGGGTCGATCGGCTGCAGCTCGATGCGCTCCACATACGCCTGCTTGCGGGGACCGTCTTTTTTCGGCTTGATGTCGAGGCCGCGCTCACCTTGCCACACGCCGGCCATCGCCGTCAGCGGGCCCAGGTTCGCCAGCGTGTTGACGTCCACGTCGGACGGTTCGGTATAGATGTCGTCGGAAAATTCACTCATGGCGCGCGGTACAAGAAGTTGCAGTATGTCCATTTTAATGCAACTCCCCGCCCGCTGCCCGCAGTGTTTACGCCATGCTCCATTCCGGCATTTCCGCGTCCGCCTGCCCTTCCAGCATCCCCTGGATCAATTCCGGCGCCACCGGGCGGCTGAACAGGTAGCCCTGCATGTCATGGCAGCCGCTCTCGTGCAGGAAACTGCGCTGCTGCGTGGTTTCCACGCCTTCCGCAATGACACGCAATTGCAGCTGGTGCGACAGTGAAATAATCGCACGGGCAATCGCCTGGTCGTCGCTATTCGTGTCGAGGTCGCGCACAAACGATTTATCGATCTTCAGGCTGCTGATCGGGAACGATTTCAACGCCGCCAGGCTGGAATAACCGGTGCCGAAGTCATCGATCGACAGCGAAATCCCCATGGCTTTCAATTCCCGCATCTTGGCAACCGATTGCTGCAAGTCGCGCATGATCAAGCTTTCCGTGACTTCCAGCTCCAGCCATTTCGGGTCCAGGCCGGAAATTTCCAGCGCGCGCCGCACCCGCGCCACCAGCCGCGCATCGTCAAACTGGCGCGGCGACACGTTGACGGAAATGGTAATCGGGTGCAAGCCCATGTCTTGCCATGCGCGGCCCTGGCGGCATGCCGTCAGCAGCACCCATTCGCCAATCGCGACAATGGCGCCGCTTTCTTCCGCCAGTGGAATGAACTGGTCCGGCGGCATCATGCCCCGCTCCGGATGGCGCCAGCGCAGCAGCGCTTCCACGCCAAACACGCGGCCCGTTTCCAGCCGCACTTTCGGCTGGTATTGCACGAGGAATTGTTCGCCGTGCAGGGCCGTCCTCAGCCCTTCCATCAGCGCGAGTTTTTCTTCCAGGCTGGCGTTCATTTCCTGCGTATAGAACTGCACATTGTTCTTGCCCGTATCCTTGGCGCGGTACATGGCGGCGTCCGCGTTCATCAGCAAGGTGTCCGGGTCGCTGCCGTCGCGCGGGTACATGGCCACGCCGATGCTGCAGCTGACCTGCACGGGCTGGCCGTCCAGCACCACGGGCTGGATCACGGCTTCCCGTATCTTGTCCAGCAACACCATCAATGCGCTTTCACTGTCATGCTGCTCTGGCAATACCAGCACGAATTCATCGCCGCCAAAGCGGCCCACCGTATCATGGCGGCGCACGCAGCCCACCATGCGCGACGCGACTTCCTTCAGCAATTCATCGCCCGCCGTATGGCCCAGGCCATCGTTGACCAGCTTGAAACTATCGAGGTCGATAAACGCCACGGCCACTTCGCGGTCATTGCGCTCGCCATGCAAAATCGCCTGGCGCAGACGGTCGTCAATCAGGCTGCGGTTCGGCAAGCCCGTCAGCGTGTCATGGTGCGCCATGTGGACGATGCGTTCCTCGGCCAGTTTGCGCTCGCTGATGTCGCGCACGATGGCCACGACGCCGTCGGCCACGGCCACCACTTGCCAGTGCAGCCAGCGCGCATGCAGTTGCGGCATCGTGTTATGCAATTCCGCTTCATACACGCCGCCTTTGCACATGATGCGCTCCAGCTCGGCAAAGATGCCGTTGTGGCGCGCTTGCGGCAGCCATGCGCTGAGCATCATGCTCTGCAATTGTTCGCGCGACAAGCCCGTCAATTTTTCCGCGCGGCTGTTGGTGGTGACGATACGGAAGTCCGTCACGGCGCCTTTGCGGTCACGCTCGCCCTGCAGCACGAAAAATGCATCCATGTTTGCTTCGGATGCGGCCGCATACGTTTCATTGGCGCGGCGGATGCGGCGGCGCGCCCGCGCGCCCTGCCATGCCCAATACCACGCCAGCGACGCCAGCACCACCAGCACGGCGCTGGCCACGCCCGCTTCCATCAGGCTGTTGCGGCGGCGCTGTTCAAATTGCGCCAATTGTTCGCGCTCGGACAAGCCGGCCAGCGCCAGCAGCGGGAAGCCTTGCAGCTGGCGCGCCGTCGCATAGCGCGACACGCCATCCCACGAATGAATGGCCGGCGCGCCGACTTCCGCGCGCACGTCGATCTGGTCGCCCCAGGAAATCTTGTCGCCGGTGCGCAGTGCGCGCACGACGCCATCATTGCCAACCAGCGCCAGCACGCCCTGCTCGCCCTGGCGGCGGCGTTCATAGCCAGCCGTGAAATAGCCGGGATCGACTTCCATGATGACGATACCGGCGAATTCGCCATCCGCATCGTTGATGCGGCGCGTGAAATGCAGGCGCGGATCGCCCGCCGCATCGTCGGCTTGCGTTTCGCCCACGCGCACATCCTGGCCGGGCGTATCGCGGTGCACGCGGAAGTAAGGCTGCGTGGCAACGGACAGCGCGCGGGCAGCAGGATTGCGCGCCACGATGCGGCCCTGCGCATCGGCTATGCTGACGGTAAAGACCAGGCCAGACGGCAGCAAGCCGTGCGAATTCAATTCCTGCAGCGCACCGGCCGCCCCCTTGCGTTCGACCGCATAGGCGACCACGCTCAGCGTCTGTTCGATGCCGGCCAGGTTGCGCGACACTTGCGCTTCATACGTGTCAGCCAGCTCTTGCACGGAGTCAGCCGCCCCGGCGCGTGCCGCGTGGCGTTCAATGTCGATGAAATGGAAGGTAAAGGCCCAGATCGCGCCCAGCAGCAGCGCCATTGTCAGCGGCAACGTCACGTACGTTTCCAGCGCCAGGCGCATCCATTTACTGTGCGCGGTGGTGGAGAAATGGCGGACGTGACGTGCTTTTGGCATGGGGAAATGTATCCAAATGGGCGCGCGCGTGCACCTAAACTACGGGAACCGGGCGCAAACCCAGCACTGTAAATCAATTGCTAGTAACTGTCGATTAATTTCTATCTTTCACTACACATTGTATTTATGAAAACAATAATCTGGCTTAAAAAATAAAAAAGGCAAGACCGCAGCCTTGCCTTTTACGTGCCGGCGGGCTGGCGCCCGCCTACGCATGCTTACTTCGACGCCAGGATGCCACCCTGGCCTGCACTGCTGGACAGCGCCTTCAGACGCAAGTCGCTGTCGCTAGCCGCCAGGTCTGCCGCACCATTGAGCTTGGTGGCGTCAAACTGGTCGATGGCTGCCGCCAGTGTCGCGACACTGGCGTTGACGGTACTGCCGCCATCCATCGCCAGGGCGCCGCCACCTTGCGGCGTGTCGCCGGTGAAGGACGACATCGACTGCACCAGTCCGCTGACATTGCCGCGCAGGCTGGACGCATCGCCACCCACGTTGCGGCCGGCGAACCATACGTCGGCTGCGTCATGCGTCTGGCCATCGGCAGTTTCGTATGTCGACGTCAAGCCCACGAGGTTGCCATTGTTGATGTCGCTGCCGGCTTTCGCATCCAGGCTCAGACTCGTGATGTTCAAGTCAGCCAGCGATTTCAATTCGCTTGCCGAGCTAACGCCATCCGCATTGCCATCCACCCATACGCGCAAGTTGCCGAAGGCCGCGTCGGCACTGGTCAGCTTGCCGTCGCCATTGATGTCGAGTTCCGCCAGCGCCTGGTAGCCGTTCAATGCTTTCGCACCGTTCGCCAGGATGGTGCCGGTACCGAACAGTTCGGAGCCATCATCGATGGAACCATTGCCGTTGCGGTCCAGTGCCAGCAAGCCGTCGCCACCGCCAACCCAGCCAGTGCCCGCCTTGTTGCCGGAACCGGTCAAGTCAAACGTGACGCCTGCGTTGAAGGCCAGCGTCTGGATGCCGTTGCCATCCAGGTCCAGCACGATCGGCGAGTCGCCTGCCGCCAAAGCATTGACCTGGGCAGTGTTCAAGGCCGCCGTCTGCAAGGTCGTCAGCGCATTCACTTGCGACGTCAACAGCATCGACAGCTGCAAGGTCGTCAGGCCGGCGAACTGCTCGGAATTCAAGCCGAGGATGGTTGACGTCCGCAGCGCCGTCACATCGGTGGTTTCCAGCGCCGAGATTTGCAAGGTCGTCAAGCCCGTTACCTGCTTGCTGGTCAGTGCAGCAAACTGGCTGGTCGACATCGCGACCAGCTGGTCCGTCGTCAAGCCGGTGATCTGCAAGGTCGTCAGCGATGCGACGGCGGACGACTTGATGCCAGCCACGTCGATGGTATCCATCTTCGTGATTTGCGCCGAACTCAAGCCGGCCAGTTGCGTCGTGGACAGTGCCGCCACTTGCAGCGAGTCCATCGCCACCAGCTGGTCCGTCGTCAACGCAGCAATCTGCGTGGACTTCAGGCCGGCCAGCGACTTGGTCGTGATGGCCGCCACGTCTTCCGTACCCAGTGCGGCAATCAAATCGGTACCCAGCGCCGACAGTTGTACCGAGCTCAGCGCAGCAACTTGCGTATCGCTCAGCGAAGCAGCCTGGTTGGTGTTCAAGGCTGCCAGCACCGACGAACTGAGCGCCGCGATTTGCTGCGACGTCAATTCGCCCAGCTGTGCCGTCGTGATGGCGGTGACTTGCGTCGACTTCAGTGCGCTGATGACGGAAGTCTTCAGCGTATCGATGTCGGCCGTTGCAATGGCGCCGATGGTATCGGTGGTCAGTGCAGCGAATTGCATGCTCGTCAGGCCAGCCAGCTGCAGGCTGTTCAACGTTGCCAACTGGTTCGAATTGAAGCCAACGGCCACTTGCTTGGTCGTCATCGCACCGATCTGTGCCGACGTCAGCGCGTCGATCTGGTCGGTCGAGATTCCGGCCATCTGCAGCGTGGTCAGCGACGAAATCACGCTGGTCTTGATCGCTGCCAGGTCCGCATCTTCCATTGCGCGGATTTGCGAGCTGTCCAGGCCGGCCAGTTGCGTGCTGGTCAGCGCAGCCACCTGGCTGGTTTCCAGCGCCACGACTTCGGCCGTGTTCAGTGCGCCAATCTGCGTGGACTTCAGGCCAGCCAGCGCCTTCGTGGTAATCGCGGCCACATCATCCGTGCCCAGCGCAGCGATGCCATCGGTGGACAGTGCCGACAGTTGCAGCGACGTCAGCGCAGCCACTTGCGAGTCATCCAGCGCCGACACTTGCAGCGTGTTCAAGGTGCTGATGACCGACGTGGTCAGCGCGGCAATCTGCGTGGACGACAGTTGGCCCAATTGCGGCGTGGTCAATGCCGATACCTGGCTCGACTTCAGCGAAGCAATCACCGTGGTCTTCAGCGAGCTGATCGCATCGGTGGCAATGGCGCCAATGGTGTCCGTCGTCAGCGCCGCGAATTGCGCACTGGTCAGGCCCGCCAGCTGCACGCTGTTCAACAGCGACAACTGGTTGGAATTCAAGCCCGTCGCCACTTGCTTGGTGGTCAGCGCGCCAATTTGTGCCGACGTCAGCGCGTCGATCTGGTCGGTCGAGATACCGGCCATCTGCAGCGTGGTCAGCGACGAAATCACGCTGGTCTTGATCGCTGCCAGGTCCGCTTCTTCCATTGCGCGGATTTGCGACGAATCCAGGCCGGCCAGTTGCGTGCTGGTCAGCGCACCCACCTGGTTGGTATCCAGCGCCACGACTTCGGCCGTATTCAAAGCGGCGATTTGCGTGGACTTCAGGCCAGCCAGCGCCTTCGTGGTAATCGCGGCCACATCATCCGTGCCCAGCGCAGCGATGCCATCGGTGGACAGTGCCGACAGTTGCAGCGACGTCAGCGCAGCCACTTGCGAGTCGTCCAGCGCCGACACTTGCAGCGTGTTCAAGGTGCTGATGACCGACGTGGTCAGCGCGGCAATCTGCGTGGACGACAGTTGGCCCAATTGCGGCGTGGTCAACGCCGAAACCTGGCTCGACTTCAGCGAAGCAATCACCGTGGTCTTCAGCGAGCTGATCGCATCGGTGGCAATGGCGCCGATGGTATCCGTCGTCAGCGCGGCGAATTGCGCACTGGTCAGGCCCGCCAGCTGCACGCTGTTCAACAGCGACAACTGGTTGGAATTCAAGCCCGTCGCCACTTGCTTGGTGGTCAGCGCGCCAATTTGTGCCGACGTCAGCGCGTCGATCTGGTCGGTGGAAATACCGGCCATCTGCAGCGTCGTCAGCGACGAAATCACGCTGGTCTTAATCGCTGCCAGGTCCGCATCTTCCATTGCGCGGATTTGCGACGAATCCAGGCCCGCCAGTTGCGTGCTGGTCAGCGCGCCCACCTGGTTGGTGTCGAGCGCGACGACTTCCGCCGTGTTCAGTGCACCAATCTGTGTGGACTTCAGGCCAGCCAACGCCTTGGTCGTGATGGCAGCTACGTCATCCGTACCCAGCGCAGCAATGCCATCGGTGGTCAGCGACGACAGTTGCAGCGACGTCAGGGCCGCCACTTGCGTGTCGTCCAGCGCCGATACCTGCAAGGTGTTCAGGCTATTAATGACCGACGTGCTCAGCGCGGCAATCTGCGTGGACGACAGCTGGCCCAATTGCGGCGTGGTCAACGCCGACACCTGGCTCGACTTCAGCGAAGCAATCACCGTGGTCTTCAGCGAGCTGATCGCGTCGGTGGCAATGGCGCCGATGGTGTCCGTCGTCAGCGCGGCAAATTGCGCGCTGGTCAAGCCGCCCAGTTGCAGGCTGTTCAAGACCGACAACTGGTTCGAGTTCAAGCCCGACGCCACTTGCTTGGTGGTCAGCGCACCAATTTGTGCCGACGTCAGCGCATCGATCTGGTCGGTCGAGATACCGGCCATTTGCAGCGTCGTCAGCGACGAAATCACGCTGGTCTTGATCGCTGCCAGATCCGCATCTTCCATTGCGCGGATTTGCGAGCTGTCCAGACCGGCCAGTTGCGTGCTGGTCAGCGCACCCACCTGGTTGGTGTCGAGCGCGACGATTTCCGCCGTGTTCAGTGCGCCAATCTGCGTGGACTTCAGGCCAGCCAGCGCCTTCGTGGTAATCGCGGCCACGTCATCCGTGCCCAGCGCAGCGATGCCATCGGTGGACAGTGCCGACAGTTGCAGCGACGTCAGCGCAGCCACTTGCGAGTCGTCCAGCGCCGACACTTGCAGCGTGTTCAAGGTGCTGATGACCGACGTCGTCAGCGCGGCAATCTGCGTGGACGACAGCTGGCCCAATTGCGGCGTGGTCAACGCCGAAACCTGGCTCGACTTCAGCGAAGCAATCACCGTGGTCTTCAGCGAGCTGATCGCATCGGTGGCAATGGCGCCAATGGTATCCGTCGTCAGCGCGGCGAATTGCGCACTGGTCAGGCCCGCCAGCTGCACGCTGTTCAACAGCGACAACTGGTTGGAATTCAAGCCCGTCGCCACTTGCTTGGTGGTCAGCGCGCCAATTTGTGCGGACGTCAGCGCATCGATCTGGTCGGTGGAAATACCGGCCATCTGCAGCGTCGTCAGCGACGAAATCACGCTGGTCTTAATCGCGGCCAGATCCGCATCTTCCATTGCGCGGATTTGCGACGAATCCAGGCCCGCCAGTTGCGTGCTGGTCAGCGCGCCCACCTGGTTGGTGTCGAGCGCGACGACTTCCGCCGTGTTCAGTGCACCAATCTGTGTGGACTTCAGGCCAGCCAGCGCCTTGGTCGTGATGGCAGCTACGTCATCCGTACCCAGCGCAGCGATGCCATCGGTGGTCAGCGACGACAGTTGCAGCGACGTCAGGGCCGCCACTTGCGTGTCGTCCAGCGCCGATACCTGCAAGGTGTTCAGGCTATTAATGACCGACGTGCTCAGCGCGGCAATCTGCGTGGACGACAGCTGGCCCAATTGCGGCGTCGTCAACGCCGACACCTGGCTCGACTTCAGCGAAGCAATCACCGTGGTCTTCAGCGAGCTGATCGCATCGGTAGCAATGGCGCCTATGGTGTCCGTCGTCAGCGCGGCAAATTGCGCGCTGGTCAGGCCGCCCAGTTGCAGGCTGTTCAAGACCGACAACTGGTTCGAGTTCAAGCCCGACGCCACTTGCTTGGTGGTCAGCGCACCGATTTGCAGCGACGTCAGCGCGTCAATCTGGTCGGTGGAAATACCGGCCATCTGCAGCGTCGTCAGCGACGAAATCACGCTGGTCTTGATCGCTGCCAGGTCCGCATCTTCCATTGCGCGGATTTGCGACGAATCCAGTCCGGCAACTTGCGTGCTGGTCAGTGCGCCCACCTGGTTGGTATCCAGCGCGACGACTTCGGCCGTATTCAAAGCGGCGATTTGCGTGGATTTCAGGCCGGCCAGCGCTTTCGTGGTGATAGCTGCCACATCGTCCGTACCCAGTGCGGCAATGGCATCCGTGGTCAGCGACGACAATTGTGCAGACGACAGCGCTGCCACTTGCGTGTCATCCAGTGCCGACACTTGCAGCGTGTTCAGGCTGGCAATGACGGACGTGGTCAGCGCGGCAATCTGCGTGGACGACAGCTGGCCCAATTGCGGCGTCGTCAACGCCGACACCTGGCTCGACTTCAGCGAAGCGATCACCGTGGTCTTCAGCGAGCTGATCGCGTCGGTAGCAATGGCGCCAATGGTGTCCGTCGTCAGCGCGGCAAATTGCGCGCTGGTCAAACCGCCCAATTGCAGGCTGTTCAAGACCGACAACTGGTTAGAGTTCAAGCCCGAAGCCACTTGCTTGGTGGTCAGTGCGCCAATTTGTGCCGACGTCAGCGCGTCGATCTGGTCGGTGGAAATACCGGCCATCTGCAGCGTCGTCAGCGACGAAATCACGCTGGTCTTGATCGCGGCCAGATCCGCATCTTCCATTGCGCGGATTTGCGAGCTGTCCAAACCGGCCAGTTGCGTGCTGGTCAGCGCACCCACCTGGTTGGTATCCAGCGCGACGACTTCGGCCGTATTCAAAGCGGCGATTTGCGTGGACTTCAGGCCAGCCAGCGCCTTCGTGGTAATCGCAGCCACATCATCCGTGCCCAGCGCAGCAATGCCATCGGTGGTCAGCGACGACAGTTGCAGCGAACTCAGCGCGGCCACTTGCGTGTCATCCAGTGCGGACACTTGCAAGGTATTGAGGCTGCTGATGACGGACGTGCTCAGCGCGGCAATTTGCGTGGACGACAGTTGGCCCAATTGCGGCGTCGTCAACGCCGATACCTGGCTCGACTTCAGCGAAGCAATCACCGTGGTCTTCAGCGAGCTGATCGCATCGGTAGCAATGGCGCCGATGGTGTCCGTCGTCAGCGCGGCAAATTGCGCGCTGGTCAAGCCGCCCAGTTGCAGGCTGTTCAAGACCGACAACTGGTTCGAGTTCAAGCCCGACGCCACTTGCTTGGTGGTCAGCGCACCGATTTGCAGCGACGTCAGCGCGTCGATCTGGTCGGTGGAAATACCGGCCATCTGCAGCGTCGTCAGCGACGAAATCACGCTGGTCTTGATCGCTGCCAGGTCCGCATCTTCCATTGCGCGGATTTGCGACGAATCCAGTCCGGCAACTTGCGTGCTGGTCAGTGCGCCCACCTGGTTGGTATCCAGCGCCACGACTTCGGCCGTATTCAAAGCGGCGATTTGCGTGGACTTCAGGCCAGCCAGCGCCTTCGTGGTAATCGCGGCCACATCGTCCGTGCCCAGCGCGGCGACGCCATCGGTCGTCAGCGCCGACAGTTGCAGCGAATTCAGTGCGGCCACTTGCGTATCGTCCAGCGACGACACTTGCAGGGTATTGAGACTGCTGATCACCGACGTGCTCAGCGCAGCAATTTGCGACGACGACAGTTGGCCCAATTGCGGGGTGGTCAGTGCCGAAACCTGGCTCGACTTCAGCGAACCAATGACGGTCGACTTCAGCGCGCTGATGGCATCGGTGGCGATGGCGCCGATGGTGTCCGTGGTCAGCGACGAGAACTGTGCGGTCGTCAAGCCTGCCAGCTGCAAGCTGTTCAATGCGCCGATCTGGGCCGAATCAAAGCCGCTGGAGATTTGCTTGGTCGTCAGGGCGCCGATTTGCGCGGACGTCAACGCATCGATCTGGGCGGTGGAAATACCCGCCATTTGCAGCGTGGACAGCGACGAAATCACCGTGGTCTTGATTGCCGCCAGGTCCACGTCTTCCATGCCGCGGATTTGCGCGGACGTCAGGCCGGCCATCTGCGACGTGCTCAGCGCGCCAATTTGCACGCTGTTCATTTGTTCGATTTGCAGCGTCGTCATCGCGCCGATCTGGCTCGACTTGAAGCCGGCCATCGCGGTGGTCGTCAGCGACGACAGCTGGTCCGTGGTCAGGGCTGCCACGGAATCCGTGTTCAGCGCCGCCAGCTGGGACGATTTCAGGGCGGACAGTTGCAGCGTATCCAGCGCAACGATGTCCGTGGTGTTCAGGCTGCTGCTCAACTGCTGGGTCGTCAGCGCACTCACCTGCGCAGTCGACAGCACGCCGATTTGAACGGACGTCAGGGCGTCAACCTGCAAGGTCGTCATCGCAGCCAGCGCCGACGACTTCAAGCCTGCAATGGAATCCGTGGACAGCGCGACGATTTCATCGGAAGTCAGCGCCTTAGCTTGCGACGTGCTGAAGCCGCCGATCTGGTACGACGACAGTGCAGCGATTTGCAAGGTCGACACAGCCGACACCTGCAACGTCGATAGATAGCCGACCTGGGCCGACGTCAATGCCTTGACTTGATCTGTCGTCAAAGCCCCCAGTTTCTCCGTACCCAGCGCACTGATATCCGCCGAGTTCAGGCCGGATATGGTTTCTGTGCTGAGGGAAGCAATCTGGAAGGTGTTCAGTAATGAAATAATGCTAGCCACTTCCATTCTCCTTGTGAAAGACACCGCGCAGTACGGCGACGCTTAATTGATGAAAACGGCAAAGCCCGTGCCTTGCCGTTCCGGGAGCGGCACCCGGTCACCCGGGTACCGGCCCCCTCGCCTTACTTGGCTGCCAGGATGCCGCCCTGGCCTGCGCTGCCGGACAGTGCCTTCAGTCGCAGGTCGCTGTCCGTTGCCGCCAGATCGGCTGCACCGTTCAGCTTGGTAGCGTCGAACTGGCTGATTGCTGCCGCCAGCGTCGCTACGCTGTTATTCACGCCGCCGCTTGCATCGAGCGACAGCGCACCACCCGTTGCCGGGGCCGAAGTATGGTCAAAGGCTGCAATCGACTGCACCAGGCCGCCCACGTTGCCGCGCAGGTCAGCTGCACCTGGCGACACGTTGCTGCCGGCGAACCAGACGTCGGCTTCCGCGTGGCTCTGGCCATCAGCCGTTTCGTAGGTGGACGTCATCCCCACGATATTGCCGTTGTTCAGCGACACGTCAGACTTGCCGTTCAGGTTCAGCTTGCTGATGTTCAAGTCAGCCAGCGACTTCAGTTCGCCCGCATCGCTGACGCCATCGGCATTGCCATCCACCCACACGCGCAGATTGCCGAACGCGGCATCCGCACTGGTGATGGCGCCGTCGCCGTTGGTATCGAGCTCAGCTAGCGCTTCGTAGCCGTTGCCAGCTTTCTGGCCGTTCGCCAGCGTGGTGCCGGAGCCGAACAGTTCGGAACCATCGTCGATGGCGCCGTTGCCGTTGCGGTCCAGCGCCAGCAAGCCGTCGCCACCGCCCACCCAGCCCGTGCCCACCTTGCTGCCGGTACCCAGCATGTCGAACTGCACCGCATCGCTGTACGACAGCGTTTCGATACCGTTGCCATTCAAGTCCAGCACCAGCGGCGTGTACAGCACAGACTGGAAGGCGCCGATCTGCGTGCTGCTCAAGCCGCCCACCTGCGTGGTCGTCAGTGCGCACACTTGCATGCTGTTCATCGCCGAGATTTGCAAGGTCGTGAAGCCAGCCATCTGCGCCGAGCTCAGCGTGCGGATCGTCGCAGTCTTCAGTGCAACGATATCGGTGGTTTCAATTGCCGACAGCTGCAAGGTCGACAGGCCGGTCAGCGACGTCAGTGCACTGAACTGCGAAGTCGTCATGGCCACCAGCTGGTCGGTCGTCAAGCCCACCACTTGCGTGGAGCTCAGGCCGGCAACCACACCGGTGGACAGCACCGCCACGTCGGCCACTTGCATCGCTGCAATGGTCTGCGTCGATACCGATGCAAACTGCGAGCTGGTCAGCGCGGAAACCTGGTTGGTGCCCAGTGCATACATCTGGTCGGTCGTCAGCGCTGCGATCTGCGTCGACTTCAGGCCCGCAATCGTCGTGACTTTCAAGCCATCCAGTTCCGCCGTGGCCAGTGCGGCCAGCGCATTGGTCGACAGTGCGGCAATTTGTACGGAGCTGAAGCCGCCCAGCGCCGTGTCATCAAGGCCGGCTACCTGCACGCTGTTCAGCGCGCCGACAGCCATCGTGCTCAGCGCGCCGATTTGCGTCGTCGTGAACTCGCCAATTTGCGCCGACGTCAGCGCCGCGACATGCGTGGTCTTCAGCGATGCAATCACGCTGGTCTTGATGCCAGTGATATCCGTGGTTTCAATTGCCGTCACGGTAGCTGCGGCCAGTGCGGAGAACTGTGCCGTGGTCAGCGCGCCGATCTGTACCGAGTCAAACGCGGCAATCTGGACCGACGTCAAGCCCGTGCCAACCTGGTAAGTGGTCAGGGCGGCAATCTGCGCCGTTGCCAGGCCATCGAGCTGGTTGGTGCCGATGGCAGCGATTTGCGCCGTCGTCAAGCCCGTGATGGCCGTCGACTTGATCGCTGCCAGGTCGTTGGTTTCCATCACCGCCACATTGGCAGCCGTCAGGCCCACCAATTGCGACGACGTCAGGCTGGACACTTGCAAGGTCGTCAGGCCCACCACCTGCGCGGTATTCAAGCCTGCCACCTGGCTGGACTTCAAGCCGGCCAGCGACGTGGTCGTCAGCGCCGCCACGTCTTCCGTGCCAAACACAGAGAGCAGGTCGGTACCCAGCGCGGACAGTTGCGTCGAGTTCAGAGCCGCCACTTGCGCACTGTTCAGCGCTTGCGCCTGATTGGTATTCAGCGAAGACAGCGCCGAGCTCGACAGCGAGCCCACTTGCGAAGCCGTCAGCTGGCCCAGCTGCGCCGTCGTCACGTAGCCCACTTGCGTGGATTTCAGCGACGCGATGACCGTGGTCTTCAGCGTATCGATATCGTCGGTGGCAATCGCGGCAATGGCGGTCGAATTCAGCGCGCCGAATTGCGCCGTGCTCAGCGCACCGAGCTGCGTCGTATCGAATGCGGCAATCTGCGCCGAGTTCAGGCCAGTCGACACTTGCGTGGTCGTCAGTGCGGCGATGTTAGCCGACGTCAGGCCATCAATTTGGTTGGTGCCGATCGCATTGATCTGGTTCGACGTCAGCGACGAAATCACGCTGGATTTGATGGCAGCCAGGTCATTGGTTTCCATCACGGCGATGTTGGCCGCCGTCATGCCCGTCAATTGCGACGATGTCAGCGCCGCCACTTGCAGCGTGGACAAGCCCACGACTTGCGCCGTGTTCAAGCCTGCCACCTGCGTGGATTTCAAGCCGGCCAGCGCCGAAGTCTTGATCGCGGCAATGTCTTCCGTATCGAATGCCGCCAGCACGTTGGTGGCCAGCGCGCCCACTTGCGTGGAACCCAGCGCGCCAACCTGCACGCTGTTGAGCGCCGTGCCTTGCGCGGCGCTGAGGCTGCCCAGCGACGAACTCGACAGCGCCGCAACCTGCGCGCTCGACAGTTGTGCAATTTGCGTGGTCGTCAGGCCAGCAATCTGCGTGGACTTCAGGCCGGAAATCACGGTGGTCGTCAGCGTATCGATGTCGGCCGTGGCAATCGCGGCAATCACGTCGGTGGCCAGCACGCCGAACTGGGTGCTGTTCAAGCCGGACAGCTGCACGCTGGTCAGTGCAGCAACCTGTACCGAGTTCAAGCCAGTCGATACTTGCAGCGTGGTCAGTGCGCCCACCTGTGCGGACGTCAGCACGCCGATCTGCAAGGTCGTGATGGCGCCGAACTGCGTCGACGTCAGCGCGGCCAGCACATTGGTCTTGATGGCGGCCAGGTCATTGGTTTCAATGACAGCGATGTTGGCAGCGGTCAGGCCCGCCAGTTGCGACGATGTCAGGCTCGCTGCCTGCAGCGTCGTCAAGCCCACCACTTGCGCGGAATTCAAGCCGGCGATCTGGCTGGACTTCAGGCCGGCCAGCGACGTGGTGGTAATGGCTGCCACGTCTTCCGTGCCAAATACACTCAGCAAATCGGTACCCAGCGCGGACAGTTGCGTCGAGTTCAGCGCCGCCACCTGCACGCTGTTCAGCGCCTGTGACTGGTTAGTGTTCATGGCAGCCAGCGCGGAGCTCGACAGCGAACCCACTTGCGAGGCCGTCAACTGGCCCAGCTGCGCCGTCGTCACGTAGCCCACTTGCGTGGATTTCAGCGACGCGATGACCGTGGTCTTCAGCGTATCGATATCGTCAGTGGCAATCGCGGCAATGGCGGTCGAATTCAGCGCGCCGAATTGCGTGGTGCTCAACGCGCCCAGTTGCGTCGTATCGAACGCGGCAATCTGCGCCGAGTTCAAGCCAGTCGACACTTGCGTGGTCGTCAGTGCGGCGATGTTGGCCGACGTCAGGCCGTCGATCTGGTTGGTGCCGATCGCATTGATCTGGTTCGACGTCAGCGACGAAATCACGCTGGACTTGATGGCAGCCAGGTCATTGGTTTCCATCACAGCGATGTTGGCCGCCGTCATGCCCGTCAATTGCGACGATGTCAGGGCCGCCACTTGCAGCGTGGACAAGCCCACGACTTGCGCCGTGTTCAAGCCTGCCACTTGCGTGGATTTCAAGCCGGCCAGCGCCGAAGTCTTGATCGCGGCAATGTCTTCCGTATCGAATGCGGCCAGCACGTTGGTGGCCAGCGCGCCCAGTTGCGTGGAACCCAGCGCACCGACTTGCACGCTGTTGAGCGCCGTGCCTTGCGCAACGCTGAGGCTGCCCAGCGACGAGCTCGACAGCGCGGCAACTTGCGCGCTCGACAGTTGTGCAATTTGCGTGGTCGTCAGGCCGGCAATCTGCGTGGACTTCAGGCCGGAAATCACGGTGGTCGTCAGCGTATCGATGTCGGCCGTGGCAATCGCGGCAATCACGTCGGTGGCCAGCACACCGAACTGGGTGCTGTTCAAGCCGGACAGCTGCACGCTGGTCAGAGCAGCGACCTGTACCGAGTTCAAGCCAGTCGATACTTGCAGCGTGGTCAGTGCGCCCACCTGTGCGGACGTCAGCACGCCAATCTGCAAGGTCGTGATGGCGCCGAATTGCGTCGAGGTCAGCGCGGCCAGCACATTGGTCTTGATGGCAGCCAGGTCATTGGTTTCAATGACAGCGATGTTGGCAGCCGTCAGGCCCACCATTTGCGACGAAGCCAGGCTCGACACTTGCGAAGTCGTCATGCCTGCCACTTGGGCGGAATTCAATCCCGCCACCTGGCTGGACTTCAAGCCGGCCAGCGACGTGGTGGTAATGGCAGCCACGTCTTCCGTGCCGAACACGCTCAGCAAATCGGTGCCCAACGCGCCCAGTTGCGCTGAGTTCAGCGCCGCCACCTGCACGCTGTTCAGCGCTTGCGACTGGTTGGTATTCATGGCGGCCAGCGCGGAGCTCGACAGCGAACCCACTTGCGACGCCGTCAGCTGGCCCAGCTGCGCCGTCGTCACATACGGTACCTGCGTGGCTTTCAGGGTCGAGATGACCGTGGTTTTCAGCGTATCGATATCGTCGGTGGCGATCGCAGCAATGCCGGTCGAATTCAGCGCGCCAAATTGCGTGGTGCTCAACGCACCCAATTGCGCCGTATCGAACGCGGCAATCTGCGCCGAATTCAGGCCGGTCGCCACTTGCGCCGTGCTCAGGGCGCCGATCTGCGACGACGTCAAGCCATCGACTTGCACGGAAGTGATGGCATTGATCTGGCTGGACGTCAGTGCGGAAATCACGCTGGTCTTGATGGCGGCCAGGTCATTGGTTTCCATCACGGCGATATTCGCCGCTGTCAGGCCCGTCAATTGCGACGACGTCAGCGTCGACACTTGCAAGGTGGACAGCGCCACCACCTGGGCCGTATTCAAGCCTTCAATCTGGCTCGATTTCAAACCGGCCAGCGCCGAAGTCTTGATGGCGCCGATATCATCCGTATCAAACGCGGCCAGCACGTTGGTGGCCAGCGCGGACAGTTGCGTGGAACCCAGCGCGCCGACTTGCGCGCTGTTGAGCGCGGTGCCTTGCGCGACGCTGAGGCTGCTCAGCGACGAGCTCGACAGCGCCGCAATCTGAGCGCTCGACAGTTGGCCGATTTGCGGCGTCGTCAGGCCGGCGATCTGCGTAGACTTCAGGCCGGAAATCACGGTGGTCGTCAGCGTATCGATGTCAGCCGTGGCAATCGCTGCAATCACATCGGTGGCCAGCACACCGAACTGGCTGCTGGTCAAGCCGCCCAGCTGCACGCTGGTCAGCGCGGCAACCTGTACCGACGTCAGGCCGGTCGATACCTGCAGCGTGGTCAGCGCGCCCACCTGTGCGGACGTCAGCACGCCGATCTGCAAGGTCGTGATGGCGCCGAACTGCGTCGACGTCAGCGCGGCCAGCACATTGGTCTTGATGGCGGCCAGGTCATTGGTTTCAATGACAGCAATGTTGGCAGCCGTCAGGCCCACTACTTGCGAAGAAGCCAGGCTGGACACTTGTTGGGTCGTCATGCCGGCCACTTGCGCGGAATTCAGCCCCGCCACCTGGCTGGACTTCAGGCCGGCCAGCGACGCCGTCGTCAGCGCCGCCACATCTTCCGTACCGAATACGGTCAGCAAATCCGTGCCCAGTGCGGAAAGCTGCGTGGAGCTCAGCGCCGCCACTTGCACGCTGTTCAGCGCTTGCGCCTGGTTGGTATTCAATTCCGCCAGCGTGGCGCTCGACATCGCGCCCACTTGCGAGGCCGTCAACTGGCCCAGCTGTGCCGTCGTGATGTAGCCGATTTGCGTGGATTTCAGCGACGCGATCACGGTGGTTTTCAGCGTATCGATATCGTCGGTGGCAATCGCGGCAATGGCGGTCGAATTCAGTGCGCCGAATTGCGCCGTGCTCAGCGCTGCCAGCTGCACCGTATCGAATGCGGCGATTTGTGCAGAGTTCAGCCCGGTCGCCACTTGCGTGGACGTCAGCGCGCCGATGTTGGCCGCCGTCAGGCCGTCGATCTGGTTGGTGCCGATCGCATTGATCTGGTTCGACGTCAGCGACGAAATCACGCTGGACTTGATGGCAGCCAGGTCATTGGTTTCCATCACGGCGATGTTGGCCGCCGTCATGCCCGTCAATTGCGACGATGTCAGGGCCGCCACTTGCAGCGTGGACAAGCCCACGACTTGCGCCGTATTCAAGCCTGCCACTTGCGTGGATTTCAAGCCGGCCAGCGCCGAAGTCTTGATCGCGGCAATGTCTTCCGTATCGAATGCGGCCAGCACGTTGGTGGCCAGCGCGCCCAGTTGCGTGGAACCCAGCGCACCGACTTGCACGCTGTTGAGCGCCGTGCCTTGCGCAACGCTGAGGCTGCCCAGCGACGAGCTCGACAGCGCCGCAACCTGTGCGCTCGACAGTTGTGCAATTTGCGTGGTCGTCAGGCCGGCAATCTGCGTGGACTTCAGGCCGGAAATCACGGTGGTCGTCAGCGTATCGATGTCGGCCGTGGCAATCGCGGCAATCACGTCGGTGGCCAGCACGCCGAACTGGGTGCTGTTCAAACCGCCCAGCTGCACGCTGGTCAGCGCGGCAACCTGTACCGAAGTCAGGCCGGTCGATACTTGCAGCGTGGTCAGCGCGCCCACCTGTGCGGACGTCAGCACGCCGATCTGCAGGGTGGTGATGGCGCCGAACTGCGTCGACGTCAGCGCCGCCAGCACGTTGGTCTTGATGGCGGCCAGGTCGTTGGTTTCAATGACAGCAATGTTGGCAGCCGTCAGGCCCACCATTTGCGACGAGGACAGGCTCGACACTTGCTGCGTCGTCATGCCCGCCACTTGCGCGGAATTCAAGCCGGCCACCTGGCTGGACTTCAGGCCGGCCAAGGACGAGGTCGTCAGCGCTGCCACATCTTCCGTACCAAACGCGGCCAGCAAATCGGTACCCAGCGCCGACAGTTGCGTCGAGCCCAGCGCGGCCACCTGCACGCTGTTCAGCGCTTGCGACTGGTTGGTATTCATGGCGGCCAGCGCGGCGCTCGACATCGAGCCCACTTGCGAGGCAGTCAGCTGGCCCAGTTGGGCGGTCGTCACGTACGGCACCTGCGTCGCTTTCAGGGAAGCGATCACGGTGGTTTTCAGCGTATCGATATCGTCGGTGGCAATCGCGGCAATCACGGTCGAGTTCAACGCGCCGAATTGCGCGGTGCTCAACGCGCCCAATTGCGCCGTATCGAACACGGCAATCTGCGTGGAATTCAAGCCGGTCGCCACTTGCGTCGTGCTCAGCGCGCCGATCTGCGACGACGTCATCGCGTCGATTTGCAAGGTCGTGAAGGCGTTCAACTGCGCCGTCGACAATGACGACAGCACGTTGGTCTTGATGCCTGCCACGTCGGCGGTTTCCAGCACGGCGACGTTGGCGGCCGACAAGCCCGCCACTTGCGACGACGTCAGTGAAATGATTTGCGCACTGGTCATGCCGACCACTTGCGCCGAGTTCAAGCCTTCGACCTGGCTCGACTTCAAGCCAGCCAGCGCCGTCGTGCTCAGCGCCGCCACTTCATCGGTGGACAGCACGGAAATTGCATTGGTGCTCAGCGCACCCAGTTGCGAAGAATTCAGTGCGCCGATTTGCAGGGAATTCAGTGCCTGGATATCAATCGTGTCCAGGCCGGCAGTCAGTTGCAAGCTCGTCAGTGCGCCTACTTGCAGCGACGTCAGCGCCGACACCTGGGCGGAGTTCATTGCCGCAATTTGCGTGGTCTTCAGGGAAGCAATCGTCGCCGTCTTGAAGCCGATAATGTCCGTCGTTTCAATGCCGGCCACGCCATCGGTCGTCAGCGCATTCGCCTGCGCCGTCGTGAAACCACTCAATTGCAGCGAATTGAGCGCGGCAATTTGCGTCGACGTCACCCCCAGGGAAATCTGTGCCGTCGTCAACCCTTGCAATTGCGCCGTATTGAAGACGGCCAGCTGCACACTGGTGAGGGCGCCAATCTGATTGGTGCCAAGGGAAGCGAGGTCTGCAGAACCGAACGCGGCAATTTGATCGGTATCGAGACTGGCGATCTGGGAGGTACTCAAGAGGGTTAAGAGGCTCACTTCCTTCTCCTTGGGGGGACGACGCTACTGATTTGGACTCGCAACATGGCGAAAGCCGGCACAAGACCGGCTACCACCACGTACGCTACTTGTTATTGATTAAACCTACCCTGCAACTATTGACGTCGCTCGAAGACATTTACGACCTGCAAGTTAATTTACTTTAATAAATATTTGTAATGCCTAGAAGTAAAACCTAGCTTGCAGTAAATAATTGTCTTGCAGGAAACATCCGTTAACTCCCGGTTTATCCTGTACGGTAGAGCGACCACTTTCTGTGCTGCTTTAAGCAAATTTCCTTGCGGACACCAAAAAAAATTGCAATCGATTATCAGTATATCGCAGAAATTTCCTATCGGAATGATTCCCGTAAGTATTTTTACAACGTGACGTGATTCGCCATCAACATGTAACAATCTGATTCCACTGTGTTTATTTGCCGCCGCCGACGGTTACCGTGGTCGCCGTCATATACGACGCGGCTGGCGACAGCAGCCACACGACGGGGGCGGCAATCTCTTCCGGCTGAGCAACACGGCGCATCGGGATCGACGGTGCGGCACGCTGCAGGCGTCCGCCATCGCCACCCCGCTCATGGATTTCTGTTTCCGTCATGCCGGGCGCTACGCACAACACGCGGATTCCCTGCGGCGCGACTTCGCGACCCAGTCCCAGCGTAAAGGCTTCCACAGCAGCCTTGCTGGCTGCATAGTGCACGTAATCGCCGGCACTGCCGCTAGCTGCCGCCGTGGATGAAATATTGACGATGACGCCCGCGATGCCATGCCGCTGGAATGACGCCAGCGCCGCACGGCAGCATTCCATCAGTCCCAGCACATTGATGCGGAAGACGTCGGCAATCATCGCGTGATCCGCTTCCATAAAGCGGGTAATGCGGCCGGTGATGCCTGCGTTATTGACGAGGGCCGTGACCGGGCCCAGTGCGCGCTCCGTATCGGCAAACAGGCGCGCCACGTCGGCCGGTTCGCCCACGTCGGCCTGGATGGCGACTGCCTGGCCGCCCGCGGCGCGGATGGTTTGCACGACTTCGCCGGCCGCGTGCGCATCGCGCGCATAATTGACCGCCACCGCATAACCATCGCGCGCAGCCGCCAGTGCAATGGCCGCACCGATGCCGCGGCCACCGCCGGTCACGATTAATACTTTGCTCATGGAAAGTTTCTCGTTAGCATGACGGCGAATTTTACGTGCTTTTGCCTGTAAAACCCTCACCAATTGTCACACTGCAAGAATGCCGTGGCATGGCCGCCACGACAAAATGACATGCTTATTCGGCCATTGTCACAGCATCACCATCAACGACAACGCGGTCGCGGCCGCTGCGCTTGGCCGCGTACAGCGCCTGGTCGGCGGCCCGCAGCAGCGATTCGCCATCATTCAGGCGGTCTTTATCGAAGCTGGCCACGCCGATACTCATCGTCACGTTGGGACGGCTTGCTGCCGGCGCATGCGTGATGTTCAGCGCCGCGATGCAGGCACGGATGGCTTCCGCATGCTGGCGCGCCTGTTCCGCACTGGTGTCGGGCAACACGGCGGCGAATTCTTCCCCGCCATAGCGGGCCGCCAGGTCGGCGGCGCGCTGCAATTTGCCGGCAAATGCTTCCGCCACCATGGCCAGGCAAGCATCGCCCTGCTGGTGGCCGAAGTGGTCGTTATACGCTTTAAAGGAATCAATATCCATCAGCAGCAGCGACAAATGGCCGCCGTGGCGCTGGGCACGGCCCAGCTCGCGCTGCAATGCCACGTCAAAGTGGCGGCGGTTGGCAATGCCTGTCAAGCCATCGACATACGACTGCGCCCGCAGCGATTCCGCCTGGTCGCGCAACAGGCGCTCGCGCCCCACCGTGGTGCTGACGTCGCCGATTTCAATCAGACAAAACCGCTCGCGCCCTTCGGAAAACGGCGTCACGGCAATCGATTGCTCGACCCGTTCGCCGCCCCATGTGCCGGATGGATACAGGGGAAATGGCGTGCGGTTCAACGCTTGCGGCAAGTGCGCGGCAATATTGTTGGTCAGTGCGCTGTGCACGGCCAGTTCCAGCCGCTGGCCCAGCAATTCCGGGAACAAATCAAATAATTCCTGCCCTTCCACGCGGCTGGCCGCCATGCCGGAATGGCTGGCCATCCACTGGTTCCACAGCACGATGCGTTTGCGGGCATCCAGCACCACCAGGCCCAGGTTTGCCAGCCCGAGTATGCGTTTGAACAGGTTGGGATGCTGTGGAATGGCGGGCGCGGTGCGCTGGGCCAACGGGGTGTTAGGGAAGTGGTCGAGCATGCAACTTTTCCAGGCCGGCATACAAAACGTCAATTATAAGCCAGCAATATTACCTAATGGCATCAATGCAACATTAATGTGGCAAGAAAGACACTGCCCATAAAAAAAACCGCACAGGCGTGCGGTTTTTTATAGTAAGGCGATCACGCGCGGCGACGGCGACGCATCCAATACAAGCCCGCCAGGCCCGCCGCCAGCAACGGCAAGGTGCCGGGAATCGGCGTCAGGCGCACCACGCCTTCAATGACGTCGTTCTGGCAAGTCTCACCCCAGTGCATGGCAATCGTGGAAAATTTCGCCAAATCCGTACCCGCCACATTGATGGTGAATTGCAGCGACTTATCGGCCAGCACAGTCCAGGTACCCGAATTCAAGCCCTTCACGGTAGTCGAGACGGTCGAGGAGTTTGTCTTGACAGCAACTTCCTGGCCGTTACGGTACGTGCAGCTGGTGCAGGTAATAAAGCTTTCGGAATTCGAAATATTTTGCGCGTTGGTTGCCCCGTTCAGCTTATACAGCGTGAACGTGCCGCCAGTGTTGCTCCAGCGGTTAGCCAGGTTGAAGCCATAGTCCCAGATCGTACTGTTGGCCGCATTGTCGGCCGTGTAGTGATCCGTGGCGGTGCCAACCGGATTCCACGTATCGGCAAGGAACACGTCGCCATAACCGATACCGCCAGGCCCAGCAAAGCTGTCGGCGCCCGCATGGCCGGCAAAATTCGTGCCGATGGTAATTGTCAGTACATCATTAACGCGGGTAATCTTGGCGTCGTTGATGTTATACGTGCTGCCGCCGATCACGTCGCCATAGCCGTGACCATCGGCGCCCCAATAGTTGTCCGTGATGGTATCGGCAAAGGCGCCAGCCTGTGCGCCCCCTCCGGTAGCCAGCGCCAGGACCGCGATGGCTGCATTCAGCAGTCTTTTCATGATTATTCCTGTAGAAATTTATAGTTCCAGTAAGCAGGAATCATGCCTAACATTAACTATTCTTTGTAATCAGTTACTTAGCGCGCAAACAACTTAGTTTCCACACATCACTGTAAAAATCTTCGACAGTATTGTGCCAAGATATCAAAAAACAGTGCATAAAAGCAAGGAAAATATCAAAATGAATTACTGAAAGTTCAAGAACTGTTGAGCTTGAACACAGTGTAGGCCACCAGTCATATCCTGCACGCTTACTTATTTATCGCACAGGCGAAATGAATATACGGCCTGTATTGCGGCCCTGCGGCAACCATGCCAACATGCGGGCTGCCCATCCGCCTGATAAGGAATGCCATGCCGTACCGTTTGACCGCCCCGTTCACCGCCCTGCTGCTGGCAACCGCTTTGTTCGGCTGCGGCGAGCAAGACAAAGACGCCTTGGTGGCCAAAGCACGGCAATACCGCGCCAATGGCGAATTACGCGCGGCAACCATTGAATTCAAGAATGTACTGCAAGCGCACCCCGATGATGGGGAAACGCGCTTCTTGCTGGGCCAGACCTACAATGAAACCGGTGAAGCGCTGACTGCAGAAAAAGAAATCCGCCGCGCCATCAATCTTGGCTATCCGGAAGAAGCGGCGCTGGGGGAGCTGGGCAAGGCCCTGCTGCTGCAGGGCGAGTATCAAAAAGCACTGGACCAAACGGCCAAAGCAGCCAAGCCCGGCCCCGCGCTGTCGTGTGTACGCGCTGATGCACTGCGCGCGCTAGGCAAAGCCAGCGAAGCCCAAGCCCTGTATGAATCCGTGCTGCAAGCACAGCCCGGTTTCCCTGCCGCGCTGATCGGCATGGGCAGGCTGGCGCAAACCGCGGGCGATATGGCGGCAGCCAGCCAGTTTGCCAGCCAGGCCCAGCAAGCCGATCCCCGCAATACGGATGCCCTGTTATTCATGGCGGACTTGCAGCGTTCGCAGAAGCAGTATGACGAAGCCATGGCGACGCTGGACCGCATTTTGCAGATTGCGCCGGAACACCGCTCCGCACACATTGAAAAAGCCTACATCCTGATTCCACAGGCAAAATTCGAGGCGGCGCAAAAAGAACTGGATACCGCCGTGCTGTCCGGCCCCAGCGGCATGATGATCGCGTACACGCAAGCACTGCTGGACTTTACCCAGGGCAAAGATGCGGCTGCCCTGGAATCGCTGCAAAAAGTCTTGCGCGCCGCGCCCGAGCATCCCCCCAGCATGCTGATGGCGGGCGCTATCAATTTGAATATGGGCGCCCTGTCGCAAGCCGAGTATTACTTGCGCAGTTACCTGCGCACCAATCCAGGGAATTTATATGCCCGCAAGCTGTTGACGTCAGTCCTCTTGAAAGCAGGCCAGGCGCCCGATGCCATGGCGGTGCTGGAGCCAGCCATGAACACGTCCGGCCAGGACGCGGAAGTCCTGGCGCTGGCCGGTGAAACGTTCATGCAAGCGCGCGATTTCAACAAGGCGGGCGAACTGTTTTCCAAGGCCGCATCCATCGCACCGAACGTGACAGGCTTGCGCACGGCGCTGGGACTGAGCAAGCTCGGACAAGGCAACAATGAAGCGGCGCTGGCGGACTTGCAGGAAGCCGCGCGGCGCGAACCCGCCAACGCGCAAGTCGGCATTGCGCTGACCACCACCTTGCTGTCGCTCAAGCGCTATGACCAGGCATGGGCGGCAGTCCAGGAGCTGGATAGAGCGCAGCCGAAAAATCCCGTGATCCACAACCTGAAAGGCATGGTACTGGCCGCCCGTAAAGACCTCGACGGCGCGCGCGCCGCCTTTGACCAGGCGCTGGTGCTGCAGCCGTCCTATTTCGCCGCCGCCGCCAACCTGTCGCGGCTGGAAACTGAACTGAAAAATCCGGCCGCTGCAAAAAAACATTTGCAAGACTTTCTGGCCAGGAACAAAGGCAATGTCGACGCCATGACGGCGCTGGCCGCGCTGGCGGCGCGCAACCGCGACCTGGCGGAAGCGACGCGCTGGCTGGAAAAGGCCCAGGCAGACAATCCGGATGCCGTCGCCCCCGGCATCCGCCTTGTCAACCATTACCTGATGATGCGGGAAACGCAGAAGGCCGAAGCGCTGGCGCAAGCGCTGCACGGCAAGAATCCGGACAATCCGGACTTGCTGGACATGCTGGGCAAGGCCCACACGGCCAATGGCGATTTGCCGCTGGCCGTGGAAGCGTACAAAAAGCTGGCCATCGCCATGCCGCGCTCGCCGCAAGTGCACATGCAGATCGCGGCGCTGTACCTGAAAATGAATAACGTGGGCGCGGCGGAAGACCATTTGAAAGCCGCGCTGGGCATGCAGCCGGACTTCCCCGCCGCGCAGCTGGCGCAGGCGGAAATTTACGTGAAGCGGGGATCGTACGACCTGGCGCTGATGATTTCAGACCAGCTGCAAAAGAATTACCCGAAAGCGTCGGGCGGCTACCAGTTGCGGGGCGATATCCTGATGGCCCGCAAAAAGCCGGAGCAGGCGCTGCCGGCTTTTGAAAAAGCCATGCAAATCACGCCGGCCAGCGAATTGCTGATCAAGATCGCCAATGCGCTGCGGGTGTCGGGCAAAACCGCCGACGGCGCGGCCCGCATCGACCAGTGGCTGAAGCAGCATCCGGACGACGTGCGCGTGCAGCTGTACAAAGGTGAAACCCTGCTGGCCGACAAACAGTACAAGGCTGCCGCCGACTACCTGCAAGGCTTGGTACAGCGCTATCCGGGCAATATCACGGCCTACAACAACCTGGCGTGGGCCTACCAGCAGGCGGGCGACGCGCGCGCCGTGGCAGCCGCCGAACAGGCGTATAAACTGGCGCCCCAGCATCCGGTCGTGATGGACACGATGGGCTGGGTGCTGGTGGAACAGGGCCAGGCAACGAAAGGCTTGCCTATCCTGCAAAAAGCCAGCGCGGCCGCGCCGGAAGCGCGCGATATCCGCTTCCATTTGGCGCAGGCGCTGGCAAAAACCGGCGACAAGGCAGCCGCGCGCAAGGAACTGGAAACCGTGCTGTCAGGCGAAAAGCAATTCGCGCAGGCCGACGAAGCCAGGGCGCTGCTGAAGCAGGTGCAATAGCTCGCCCATTCCTCGTCATGCGGCCGATGGATTGCCGCGGGGGCGCCGAGCCATGTGCGGCAATGACGGATTATTTTCCCGCGCCCGGTTCAAACGTGAATACCTTGCGTTCAACAAACGCCATGGTCCCGTCGGCCCCCCGCGCCACTTCGGAAATCAAATAAGTCCCGCTGGTCGGGTCGCCATTCGCATCGAAATCAATCGACCCCGCCACGCCCTGGTAATCAATATCGCGTCCCGCTTTCGCGGCGGCCAGCGCCTGCGCAAACTGGCCGGGTCCGATCACCACCGGCGCTGCGCTATCCGGCCGCGACACCGCCTGCAAGTTCGCCAGGATGGCCGCGCGGGTATTGGCGCCGCCCTGCGCCATGGCCAGCGCCAGCAAATACACGGCGTCATAGCCGGTAAACGACGTGCCTTCCGGCTCCAGCCCCACATTGCGCACGAATGCGTCGCGGTACGCGGCGTAGCTGGGCGTGCTGCGGGGCGCCGTGGGCGACACCCACTGCATGCCCAGCGCCGCGTCGCCGGCATTGCTGATGAAGGCGGCGCCGAAATTGCCGCTGCCGAACAGGCGCGGCATCTGGCTGCCCAGCTTGTCCTTCAAGCCCCGCGCAATCGATGCGCCATCGAGCGCAAAGCCCACCATCACGACAGCTTGCGGCACGCCATTGGCGGTCAGCGCCGCCAGTTCGCCATCGAAGCCCACCGTCTTGGTGGCGGAATACGTGATATTGGCCAGCGGCGGATAGCCGCGCGCTGCCAGCCGCTGCCGCACGGCTTCGCTGGCGCCCACGCCAAAGGCATCATCGACGTGGATCAGCGCGACGCGGGTCAGGCCCTGGTCCAGGATATGGTCCGCCAGCGCCGCGCCCTGCAGCGAGTCCGACGCCACCGTGCGGAACACGGTCCCTTTGTCATCGAGTGCGGTAATCAGCGGCGACGACCCGCTGGCAATGAATGGAATGCCGGCGGCAATCGTCACCTGCTGCGCGACGGGAATCGCCACGCGGCTGGAGAACGGCCCGAAAATCGCCACCGGGGCCAGCGCCGCCAATTCACGTGCACTGAGCACGCCGGCATCCGCATCGAGCTTGTCGTCCCGTAGAATCAATTCCAGCTGCTGGCCATTGACGCCGCCCGCCTCATTGATTTCCTTGACGGCCAGGCGCGCCGCATATTCAACGTTTTGCCCCAGGCTGGCCGAGGATCCCGTACGCGACACCAGCAAGCCCAGTTTCAGCGTGCCCGGCGTGGTTTGCGCTGCCGGATTGCTGTCGACATTCGTGCCCCCGCCGCCGCAGCCGGCCAAAGCCGCCAGCGCCACCATGGCCAGCGTCGCTGCCTGTTTATTCATAACGTCCCCCAGCGGTAGGTATAGCTGAACGCGGCGCTGCGTCCCGGCGCCGGTAAATCCACGCCGCCATAGCCGGGTTCCGCGTAGCGCCGGTCCAGCACATTGGCAATGCGCAGCGCCAGTTGATGCGGCCCGAACGCGTGGTTCCAGCTGGCGTCCACCGTCGCATAAGACGGCAGTTGATAGGGCCGCAGGAAGTTTTCCTGGCTGTTGGCCTTGCTGGCGCGGCGCGGCGACACGCCGCGCGCCGCCAGCGCGAACTGGCCCCACGTGGCATGCAGGTATTGCCAGCTGACGCGCGCCACCAGCCGCGGATAGCTGGCCGTGGGTGTGATTTGCATGGGCTGCAAACGGGGCTGGAAATGGTCATCGGTATCGGCCCACGACCACTGCGCGCGCCAGCGCTGCGCGCCGCGCTGCCATGTGGCTTCCGCTTCCACGCCCCGGCCCTGCTGGCGGCCGCTGTTTTGTGGCTGCAGGTTCGCGCCCAGCGGCAGCAGCTCGGTTTTTCCCTTCACGGTCAGGCGATAGGCATTGACGGACAGCGCCAGGTCCGGATTGGCCTGCCATTGCAGCGCCGCTTCCGTGCTGGCCGACGTTTCCGGCCGCAGCGCCAGGTTGCCCAGTACTTCGCCAGCATACAAGGGCTGCGCATACAGCTGCGCCGCAGTCGGCGCTTTATACGACGTGCCGTGCAACAGTTTCCACGCCAGCGCCGGTGTCGAACCGCCCACCAAGGCCAGCCGATAGTTATTGCTGTCGCCAAAAATACTGTGGCTGTCGCGCCGCACGTTGGCCGTCACGCCCACCCAGGACAGCGGACGCACGCTGTATTGCAGGTAATAACCCTGGTTCGTGATGCGTTCCAGCGCGCCCGTCCCGGCCAGCAACGTGCGCTTGCCGCTTGCCACGTCCACCGTATAAATCTGCATGCGCTGCTCATCGTCGCGCACGCGGTCCGCGCCCGCCATCAGGCTGTGCTGGTCGCCAAACCGGTATTGGGCTTCCACGCCCAGTTCCTGCGTCGAGAATCCCAGCGCGCGCTCGGGATACGAGGCCGCGGCGCCCAGGCTCAAATGTTCGCGCTGGTCCGGCCCGCCCTGTGCATGGGCGATGCTGGCCCGCAGCGTCCAGTTATCCAGGCCGCGGTATTCATGGTGCAGGCGCGCCGTGCTCTGATGCAGCGCGAGCCGGTTGTTGTGGCTGAGGATACCGAAATCCAGGAATTCCGCATCCGCATCGAGCCGGTAGCCATGCAGCATCAGCGCCGTGTCGCTGCTGTCCGTCACGTACGCGGCGCGCAGCAGCGCCGTGCGGGGCCGCTCATCATCGTTTTGCGACACATCCCCTTTGGCTGCCGCCACCACCCGCGCATACAGCGGCGATGAACGGGGCAGCGCCATGCCGCTGCGGTCCATGGAATCGCCCGCCACCGACACCAGCCACTGCCACGCGCCGGCCTGGCCGGCCGTATGCAGGGCAAGCCCGCCGCCATCCTGCGCCCCCCTGGCCACGGTCCCGGTGGCGGCAAACACCGGCTGCTCGCCGGAGTGCGTAATGATATTGACAACGCCTAAAAACGCGTCCGCGCCATACAGGGCCGATGCCGGGCCCCGCACCACTTCGATGCGTTCGACTACCGCCATATTGATCAAGCTGGCGCCGAGAAAATTACTGGCGTCGGCGCGATATACGATGGGCTGGCCATCAATCATCACTTTCAGTATCCGCGACCACGAGCGCACGCCGGCATTGATGCCCCGCACCCCGACATTCGGCGCCACGCCATCCGATATCGCATACATGCCGGGCACCTGCACCAGCGCGTCGGCCACCGAGCGGTAGCCGAACTGGCGGATATCTTCCGCAGTAATCACCGACACCACCGCCGGCGCATCGCGCGCTGCCAGCGCCTGGCGGCTGGCGGTACTGAACGGCATATCCAGCAGCGCTTCCACGCTGACACTGAATAAGTCCTTACCCTGCTCTTGCGCCTGTGCAGGCGCGATCAGCGCGGCGCCAGCGGCCAGCGTCCACCAGGATGCGATCCTTTGCATGCGCAACTCTCCGTATGGGGTGACGGCTAATGGTAGACCCAAAGCGCGGTGCGCGCGCCGCTTTTGGTGTTTCCACAACAACATTTTGGATGGCAAGCCACACCGCCCTCCTCCCCGGGGTATCAAACCACGATATGCGCTTATACTTGCTTGCAGTCACCTTTGATAACTGATCTGGTAAAGGACTCGCTTGGCCCTTCGCGAAACGCCCGCCGGCCGCTGGCTGGCCATGCGCACCGCGCTGCTGGCAGCAGCATGGTGGCCATGCGCGGGCGTTGCGCAAGCAACCGTGCCAAAGGAACAAATCAAGGCCGCGCTGGTGTTCAATTTCCTCAAGTTCACCGAGTGGCCCGCCGATGCGGCCAACGCTGCCAATGCCCCGCTGGTACTGTGCGTGGCGGCGCCGGACCGCAAAACCGAAGCAGCATTTGCGCAAGTGCAGGGACGTATGATTGAAAACCGGCCGATCCAGGTACGCACCGTGCGCGGCAGCGACGTGGCGGCATGCCACCTGCTGTATATCCACGACCATGGCCGCGACATGCTGCCGCAACTGGCAGCCGGTCACCCAAATTTACTGACAGTCGGCGACCAGGATGACTTTACGGAAGCCGGCGGCGTGATCGGGCTGGTGGAAAACCAGGGCCGGCTGCAGTTCAAGGTCAACCTGGACATGCTCAAGCGCGGCAATTACAAGGTCAGCTCGCAGTTGCTGAAGCTGGCCGTCAATATGCGGTAAAGGGACAGGGCACATGTGGCGCACGCTTTTGCTCAGACAAAAAATCACGTGGATGGTGGTGGCCGTGTGCGCGCTGATGCTGCTGCTGTTTGAAGGCGTGTTCCTGAAAACCCAGCAGGCAACCTTGCAGGGCCAGGCGCAGCGCTCGCTGGACGGGCTGGCGGAAATGATCGCGTATGGCAGCGCCGCCCCCCTCACCTTCGACGATGCCGATGGCGGCAACCAGACGTTGAAGGCATTGGCGTCCGTGCCGGAAGTCGTGCAGGCGACGGTGCGCCATGCGGATGGCCGCGTCTTCGTCACCTATACGGGCAGCTCCGGCGGCGCCGGCGACGCCGGCATGACGGCCAGCGCCGTGGTGCGCCAAAAAGGTGCGGAGATCGGCAAAGTCGAGTTGCGCGCCACCTTGCGCTATGTGGACCAAGCGCTGTATCACGCAATGACGGTGGCGGGCATTGCAGGGCTGGTGCTGCTGTTGCTGGTGGCGTATGTGGCGCGCCTGTCCGCGCACAAGCTGTCGGCGCCCTTGCTGAAGCTGGCGGCGCTGGCCAATGCCGTCGGCCAGGGAGGCGACTACACGCTGCGCGCCCAGGACAACGGCGCCGCCGATGAAGCGGGCCAGCTGGCCCGCCGCTTCAATCACATGCTGGAACAAGTGCAGGCGCGCGACCTGGAACTGGCCAGCCACCGCGACCACCTGGAGCAGGAAGTGGCGCACCGCACGGCGGACCTGGTGCGCGCCCGCGACGCGGCGGAAGCAGCCAGCCGCGCCAAGAGCGAATTCCTCGCCATGATGAGCCATGAAATCCGCACGCCGCTCAATGGCGTGCTGGGCATGACGGATTTGCTGGCCAATACGGAACTCGATGACCGCCAGCGGCGCTTTGTACGCATCGTGCGCCGCTCCGGCGAAGACTTGCTGGCCATCCTCAACGATATCCTGGACTTTTCAAAAATCGAAGCGGGCCGCTTTGAACTGGATGATTGCGCGTTCAATTTGACCTTATTGATGGAAAACGTGGCGGAACGCTATGCGCCCGTGGCCCACGGCAAAGGGCTGGAACTGAGCTGCGCCGCCCCGCTGCGCCCCGTCATGCTGCGCGGCGACGCCAAGCGCCTGGGCCAGGTGTTGACGAACCTGGTCAGCAACGCCATCAAATTCACCGAGCGGGGCCAGGTCGTGCTGCGGGCCGAAGTCACCGACATCCCTGCTGCGGATGGAGGCAGCGCCATGGCGGACATTCATTTCACGGTGACCGATACAGGTATCGGCATTCCGGCCGCCAAGCAGTCCTGCCTGTTTGAAGCATTTACGCAGGCCGACAGTTCGACCACGCGCCGCTTTGGCGGCACCGGACTGGGGCTGGCGATTTCGCAGCGGCTGATGGGGCTGATGGGCAGCACCATTACCCTGCGCAGCGAGGAAAACCAGGGCAGCGAATTCCACTTCACGGTCCGCCTGCCGCGCTGCGACATGGGCCAGGGCCAGGACGATACCGTGCTGGCGCCGATGCGCGTATTGATCGTCGATGACAATCACGTCAACCTGGAAATCCTCGCCGAGCAATTGCACTCGTGGGGCTGCCAGGTGGTGCAGGCGCATGACGTCCAGGGCGCCCGGGCGGAACTGGCGAAATCCGGCGCGCCGTTTGAACTGGTCATCACCGACATGATGATGCCGGACGAAGATGGCGCCGGCCTGGTGGAATCCATGCAGCAGCAGCCGCACCTGGCAGCCATCCCTGTCATCATGCTCAGTTCCGCCGGCATGCAATGGCATGGCGCCAGCGGCGGCCCGGCCCCGCAAGTGCTGACCAAACCCGTGCGCCAGTCGGAACTGTACAACGCACTGTGCCAGGCGTTGCGGGCAAGCCAGGGCGGCAGCCCGGGCCAGCGGGCGGCCAAAGGGGCCGCGCGCAGCCGCGTGGTGAAATTGCAGGGCAATGTGCTGCTGGCGGAGGACAACCTGGCCAACCAGGAAGTGGCGCTGGCCATGCTGCGCAACCTGGGCGTGCACGTGGAAGTGGCGGGCAACGGCATGGACGTCATCTCGCTGCTGGAGCGCCAGCAGTTTGACTTGATCCTGATGGATTGCCAGATGCCCGTCATGGACGGCTTCCAGGCCACGGCCGCCATCCGCGCCGCCGAGGGGCTGGAACGGCATATCCCCATCGTGGCGCTGACCGCCAATGCCGTGGCGGGCGACCGCCAGCGCTGCATCGACAGCGGCATGGATGAATACCTGTCGAAACCGTTTACGCAAGACCAGCTGGGCGACATGCTGCAGCGCTGGCTGCAGACCGTGCAAGTGGCGCCGCGCGACGACGCCGCCGCAACCGCTGCTGCACCGATGGCCGGCAGCGCAGCGCTACCGGCGGCCGACGGCAATATCGATGCGGACGCGCTGCACACGATCCGCCAGTTGCGTCCCGGCCTGCTGATCCGCGTGCTCAATGCCTGGCTGACGGAGTCGCCCGGCCTGTACCAGGAAATCGTGGACGCCGCCGCGCAAGCCGATGGGGGCGCCCTGTTCCGCGCCGCCCACACGCTGAAAAACAGTTCCGCCAACGTGGGGGCGCGCCAGTTGTCGCAACTGTGCGCGGAACTGGAACAGCGTGGCCGCCACAGCCAGCTCGATGAAGTGGATGCCGTCCTTGCCGAACTGGCGCGGCACTTCGACTATGCGCTGAAGGAATTGACAGCGATCCGCGACCGGGAGCAATGATGGAAACGCGCGAGCGGCAACTGATCATGGTGGTGGACGACGAATTGTCGGCCCGCCTGCTGATGCGCGCCACGCTGGAAGAAGGCGGTTTCGATGTGGTGGAAGCGGGCACCGTCAAACAGGCTTTGTCGCTGTTTGAATCGACGCGGCCGGATCTCGTCATGCTTGACGTGATGCTGCCGGATGGCGACGGCGTCGACCTGTGCGCGTCGCTGCGCGCCCTGCCGTGCGGACGCGACGTGCCGATCGCCATGGTCACAGGCGTCAATGACGACACGTCGATCCAGCGCGCTTACCAGTGCGGCGCGACAGACTTTATTACCAAGCCGATCAGCTGGGGCACGATGGCCAACCGCACGCGCTACCTGCTGCGATCGCACATGGCGATGCGGGAACTTGCGTTGTCGGCCATGCGTGCGCGCCTGTCGGCCAAGGTATTTGAAACGTCCAATGACGCAATCGTCGTCTGCGATGCGCAAAACCGCACGGTGTCCGTCAACCGCGCGTTTGAATCCATTACCGGCTATGCCAAAGCCGATGTGCTGGGCCAGGATCCCGCCCTGCTGCTGGCCGACGTCGGGTCCCGCATCCGCTACCAGACCATGTGGGAAAACCTCGACGCGGGCGGTTCGTGGCAAGGCGAATTGCCGTGCCGGCGCCACGATGGCAGCACGTTCCCCGCCTGGTTTTCCATGAGCGTGGCGCGCGACGCGGAAGGCCGCCCCGAACATTACATTGCCGTGTTTGCCGACATCACGGAACGCAAAGTGCAGGAGCAGCGCATTGCCCACCTGGCTTTCCACGATGAATTGACGGGATTGCCGAACCGCCGCCTGTTTTCCGACCGCCTGTCCGTCTCGCTGCTGCAGGCGCGGCGCGACGGCCATGCGCTGGCCGTGCTGTTTGTCGACGTTGACCGTTTCAAGAACATCAATGATTCGCTGGGCCACGCCAGCGGCGATGAATTGTTGAAGCAAGTCGCGCAGCGGCTGCAAGATACCGTGCGGGCCGGCGACACGGTGGCGCGCATGGGCGGCGATGAATTCGTGCTGCTGTGCCCCGGCGGCGACTCCAAGGCCATTGCCGCCCGCGCGCAACTGATGCTGGACCAGCTGGAACAGCCCTACCACGTGATGGGCATGGCGCTGCACGTTTCGTCCAGCATGGGTATTGCGTGCTATCCGGAAGATGGCGATACGGCCGACGTGTTGGTGCGCAATGCGGATGCGGCCATGTACCTGGCCAAGGAGCGGGGCCGCAACAATTTCCAGTTCTATGCGCCGGAACTGAACGCCGGTATTTTGGCCCGCCTGAAGCTGGAAATGGATTTGCGGGCCGCGCTGGATGCGGGCGAATTCGAATTGCACTACCAGCCCAAGATCAGCCTGGCCAGCGGCACGCTGCACGGCGTGGAAGCATTGATCCGCTGGCGCAAGGACGGCGCCATGGTTCCGCCCGGCCAGTTCATCCCGGTGGCGGAAGAATCCGGCCTGATCGCCGCGATTGGCGACTGGGTCGTGGGCGAAGCGTGCCGCCAGCACCTGGCGTGGAAACAGGCGGGCTTGCCGCCATTGCAGGTCGCCGTCAACGTGTCGGCCCGCCAGTTTTCACAGCCTGGCTTTGCCACGGCCATCGGTGAACTGGTGCGGGCCCAGGGGTGCACGCCGGATGCAATCGAACTGGAATTGACGGAATCCATGCTGATGACGGACGTGCAGCGCGCCGCCATGACGCTGGCGGAATTAAAGGGCCTGGGCTTTGCCGTCGCGATCGACGATTTCGGCACGGGTTTTTCGTCACTCAATTACCTGCGCCACTTCCCTGTCGACGTATTGAAAATCGACCAGTCTTTCGTACGCGAATTGCTGGACGACCGCGCCGCGCTGGCCATTATTGAAGCCATCATTGCGCTGGCGCGGGCGCTGGGGATGAAAACGGTGGCGGAAGGCGTGGAGACGGATGCGCAGCGTACGTTGCTGGGAGAGCGGGGCTGCTGTTCGATGCAGGGCTATCTGGTGGCGCGCCCGATGCCGTCCAATGAATTGGCGGGGTGGGTGGGCAGCTACCAGGGTCGTTAATGCGCATTGGTTTTCCACTGCCCCGCATCGAAATCGTACTCCATGAGCGCGAGCGGCATGAACACGGCGGGATAGCTCAATTGCGGCTTGCCTTCGTATAACCGGTAGGTGATTCCCCATTCTTCGCGCAATGCCGCACTGTTGAACCCGGCCGCATCAAGGCTGGTAGGATAGGCGCCGTTCCGCTTGCTGGCCGACACCAGCGCAGTGGCAACGGCATTGGCTTGGTCCAGCGATGCATGTTGCCAGTGCACTTGCGTTGCCCCCGCCAGCAGCAGCGCCGCGCTCCAGATGGCCAGGCGGATCGCCCGGCTGCGGCGTTCACCGCGTTTGAGCAGCAGACGCACCACGTTGTACAGCGCCCAGGCCAGGAAAAACAGGAAGACGCCGCCAAACCATACACCGCCGCCTTTCGGCAGCAGGAACAATAGCGCCACGGCAACCAGCACCAGGGTCTTTACGTAGGCGCGCGCTGGTACAGGCACAGTTGAGGACCCGCCATTTCCCGGGTCTGCATGCATGGTCATTTGCCGCAAAATTCCGCGCGTTTGGCAGGCGCCCGGATCACCTGGTCGACATAGTAGGCCAACGCCGCCTGCGTATATTTCGGGTCTGGATGCATGGCGACAAATGGCGCCCCTTTCTGCATCCAGACCGCCACGCAGCTTGCCGTCGGCGCATTGCCTTCAGCACAGGCGGTAAACGCATCAAACGCTTGCCGGTAGCTGGAAAATACAGCGTGTTCCATCGGCAGGCCATGGCCGGGAATCAGGGTCTGGAAATCCAGCTGGTCGATTTCAGCCAGCGCCTTGCGCCAGCCATCCGCGCAGCCGGTATCAAAGAATGGCAGCGGCGCCACGACCAGGTCGCCGGCAAACACGGTCTTGCTGGCCGGGTCGTGTACCCACACGTCGCCTTCCGTTGCCGCACGCTTGGCCAAATGCAGCGTCAGTTCGCGCTCGCCCAGTTTCAGCGCCACCGTGCCGTTGACTGGCTGGTCGGGGATCAGGTTGACTGGGTCGTTAATTGCGTTCAGGTATAGGCGCGTATCGGTCTTGCCCACTTCAGGCACCGCGGGATCATCCAGCCGCGCTCTGGCCTGATCGACATTGCGGATCAAAAAGCCTTTCAATGCCCCCTCGACGGCGGTACTGGTATAGAGCTTCGCCCCAGGATAGGCGGCGCGGATGCGCGCATTGCCCGTTGCGTGGTCCAGGTGCCAGTGGGTATTGATGATGGCGGTGATGGGTTTATTGCGCGCCTTGGCCACGGCAATGATTTTGTCCGTGTGCTCGGGATGGCGGCCGGTGTCGATGACCAGCATCTCTTGCGGTCCTTCAAGCACAATCGAGTTGCCGTCGGGCTGCCTGTCTGCCGGCACCTGGCCTTCAATAAAAGTGTACGGCGCCGTTGCGGCAAATGCCGTTGAAGTTGCGGCCATTGCCAGGGATAGTGCCATTGCGGCGGTTGATGCCATGCGTGTCTTCTCCAGTTCTCATGATTGGTGATGCATGCCGCGGTAAGGGGATCTTAAGTCATGTTTCATTGTTTTGCCACGGATCACATTCGGCACGCATGCCCATCACGGGCAGCTTGCCACGCGGCTCAACATCAGCAGGAACCGGGTCATTGGGCTCGCGGCGCAGCACAAGTGTTTTGGCATTTTCCTTGACTTCCAATTGGCACACGAACGTCCCGAATTTCGGCAGCGTCACAACATAATTCGCCGGTGCAGCCTGCCCCGTGGCGTCACAGCCGGCCAGTAATGCTTCGTGCAGTGACTGGACCATATCCCCACTGGTGGTTACCTCTCCGCAAGGCAACAACTGTTCAGCCACTCGCATGGCAGGTGGCAGGCCAGACACAAAACGGACCTCTTGCGCATGGTTTTGCACGGCTTGGCGCAATAGTGAAAGGAGGAATGGCTTAACGTTGTGCATCGGCTTTCCTCAAGTCCAAATGTATCCAGTTCCCATGCGGCGTTGCGAACATTTCGCTGAATTTGCCGGACCACGTGGCGCAACGCGTGGCCAGCCGCTGGCTGAACGTGCGCCCCGGCGGCGGGATCAGGTGCTGGCCGCAGTAAATACAGCCCTCTTCCTGGCTATAGGTGCCATAGGGATTACCCGCAAAATCCATCAATGCTGCCGATAGCCAGTTCGTCCGCGTCTTGCTGGCGCCAACGAATGACGTGGCCGCAAGACGGCAGGAAGGAAACAGTTCCGCAAAGCGCCGTTCGTCGAATGCATTCACATGGCCCCACGGCGGATTCTTTTTGCCGCACGACCGGCACGTGGTTCTTCCTGCACGGAGGTCTTGCTTATAAGGGACGCCAATTAAAATGCGCTGGCTGGCCACGCGTTCAATTTCCCGGCAGACCTTCGGCAACACCGCTGGCGGTATATGTTCCAGCACCTCGGTGCAAAAAACCAAATCAAACGCACCGTCGTCAAACGGCAGTTCGGCGGCATCGCCTTGGACGCAGCGGACTTTGGGATGGGAGATCTCGGGCAGGATCAGGTCCAGCGCCACCACGTCGTCAAAGCGCCCGGCCATCAGCACCGAGAAATGCCCGTCACGCGCGCCAATATCCAGGGCGCGGGTACCTGTTGCTGGCATCATGCGCAGCAGGTCTGCTGTCCTTTGTTGTTCTGACGGCGAAGCACGGTATTCACGCAGGTCCATACATGCTCTCCTTCGCGTCCGAACCCGGCGGAGCCATTCGTCCAAAGGTCGGGGATCGGCCGAGGTAATGCCCCATGGGTAGCACAAATCGGATATTGCCACAAGCGATGAATTAGCATAATAACAAAACATCACAGCGATCCCCAACAAGTTTCGTCAGGTCCCGTGATGTACGTCCATCGCCTGCTCAAGAACCCGCGCGGTCAACCCACCACGCAGTTCCGCCCCAACTCCTTGGCGCGGTACAGCGCATCGTCGGCCCGCTTGCACAGCGCGTCGAGGCGCTCGCTGGTATCGACTATCTGCGACAGGCCGATACTGATGGTCGGCCTCAGGTCCGGCGAAATGTCGCTGCAGTCGAGCGATTGCACTGCAGCGCGCATGCGTTCGGCGACTGTGCGCGCCTGTTCGAGGTCGGCGCCGCGCAGTAAGGCACTGAATTCTTCCCCGCCCATCCGGCCAACCGCATCGCTCGGCCGCACGGCGCCGCGCAAGGCATGCGCCACGCGCTGCAACAGCACATCGCCGGCCGCATGGCCATACGTGTCGTTGACCTTTTTGAAGAAGTCGATATCGAGGCCGGCCAGCGTCATGGGCGTGCCATGGCGTTTGGCGTCCGACAGCGCCGCTTCGGCCAAGGCCAGGAAGTGGCGCCGGTTCGGCAGGCGGGTCAGCTCATCGGTCAGGGCCAGGTCGCGCATGGTGCGGGCAAGTTTGACCTGGCGCGTCATCAGCACGGCCAGCGCCGCGATGCCGGCCAGGCTTAACACCAGCGCCGCCAGCTGCCAGTTGCGCACCGACGCCGCGTATTGCAGCTCGCGCTGCGCGGCGGCGTTTTCGCGCTCCAGTAATTCGTTCTGGCGCTTTTGCTGTTCGCTGTCGAATTGCACGCGCAGGCGCGCCGTGCGTTCGTCCAGCAGCTGGTCTTGCAGCTTTTGATGCACTTTTTCGTATTCGCCGCGGGCTGTGAAGGCTTCGCGCCAATCGCCCAGCGCGGCCAGCACCTGTGCGCGTTCATCGTGGATTTTTTCCAGGAAGCGCAGGTTTTCCTGCGCCAGGAAATAAGCACGGGCGGCATCGATATCGGGCAGCGCCTGCGCATACCGGCCCGCGCGTTTCAGCGCGATACCGCGCGACAGGCGAAACGCGGCAATGCTGTCCGGCGCGGCGCCCTTCGCATACAGGCGCTCGACATCGGCCAGCATGCGCAGCGCATCGTTGTGGCGGCCCAGTTTGGACAGCACCACGGCAACGGCTTTTTCATCGTCCGCCACATCGAGCGGCGCCCCCCGCTTGCGGTCCAGCTCGACTGCGCGCTGCATGGTTTTCAACGCTTCGTCGAGTTTTTCCTGGCTCTCCAGCGTCGAGCCGATGTTGAAATGCGCCGTGGCCTGCCCCTGCAAATCGCCGCGCTGCTCGTGCGCTTCCAGCGTCTTGCGGTAGTACTGCAGCGCGTTGTCGTAGTCCCGGACATTGCGGTCCGCGTACAGGTTGGCAATGGCATTGAGCACGTAGACTTCGCGCGCGTGCGTGCCATGTTCATGCTCCAGCGTATACGCTTCCTTCAAGTCGGCAATTGCGCTGGTGTACAAGCCGCGCACGGCGTTTTGCTCGCCGCGCAACGTCAACGCCAGAGCGAGGTGGCGCTGCAGGCTGCGGCTGCGCGCCTCCGTCACGGCAGCTTCATAGGCGGCCAGCGCCTGTTCGCTGCGCCCTGCCCGCTCGTGGGCATATCCTGCGCAAATGCGCAGGTGCAGCGCCAGATCCGGCTGGGGGGCGGTTTGCTGCTGGGCCGCCAGCTTCAGCGCGGCCTGCGGGTCATTGGCGGCCAAATCCATGCAGTGCTCGCCCTGCGCAAAGCGGGCAGCGGCATCGGCCCCGGCATCAGGGGCGGCGATAGCGGTGGCAGCAGCCAGCGTCAAGGCCAGCAGGATCAGGCGGAACAGGATAGTACCCCATGCGGTAATCGGTCACTGCCAGCATAGCTTGCAAATGTGAACTAATTATGGAGGTGGCATGCTGCGCAGTCCGTGCAATCCCGACTTCAGGCAGCGGCGTGCTTATTCCGCCTTGCTGACCATGACAGTCATATCAAACCCCTCGAAATTGCCCCCTTTGACTTCACCGGCCCGCATCCGCGATGGCTGGCCCAGCTTGGCCACCATGCGTGGGTTCGACGGCGGCTTATTCGCGCAGCGCACGACGGCGCTGATCTGGTAAAACTCGCTGCCGCCCGCCGCCGGCAAGGCGCGGAACTCATAGTCGCAGCGGTCGGCCGCCTCGCCGGACGAGAAGTTGGCCGTATTGTCGCCCAGGCCAACGCCCTTCATGACGATGGATTGCTCGCGGCTGTCATTGACCTTGAGCTGGATATTAACGTCGACCCGGTCAGCTTCCGCCGCTTGCGGCCGGGGCGCCGGAGCGCTACTGGCGGGCGTTGCGGCAGGCGCCGGACGTGGTGCGGCCGCTGCGGCAGCCAGCGCCAGCGCGGCATCCGCCTTTTTCGGCGCCGGCGCCACTGGCTTAGCACCAGGCGCCACGGTCACCGGCGCCTTGGAGGCCACCGCAGGCTGCGCAGCGGCAGCGTCACTCTGCGGCGCCAGCGCCCAGGCCGCAGTGCAGCTGGCCGCGATACCCATGGCGAGCGCACATAGCCCCGCCGCGCGAACTGGTTGTGCTACAGGTGGCCGTGCAATGCTCATAATGCGTCCTTTCAAGGGGTGGGTGGATTGCCATGTGCAGGCAAAGGCTTGCCCGCTGCTGGCCAACTGCGTTTTCAAAATGGCGTCCGCATAGCAGCGGCGGGCGCCGGGGAAGGCATCGAGCACGGCGGCGTCGCACGCCAGCTCCTGGTCCAGACGGAAGCAGCGTATCGCCGCGTGGGCCAACGGGTGGAACCAGAACAGCGCCAGCAGCAGCCCCGCCAGCGCATTGGCCAAGGCGTCGCCGCGCTGGGCGTGCACACGCTCGTGGGCCAGGATCAGCGCCTGCTCCTGCGGTGTATAGCGGACGGTAAAGTCATGGGGCAGCACGATGCGGGGACGCAGCACCCCTACCAGCGCCGGCCCTGCCCGGTCGCTGGCGGCGCGGTAAACATCGGCGTCGCCAGCCGGCAGCAACGCGCCCAAACTGCGCACAAAGCGCCTGTGCTGCAACGCCATCATGGCCAGCGACAGCGCGCTGCCAGCCATCCACAGCGTAATCCAGGCTGCACCCGGAACACGGGGCGCAGCCAGCGGCATCACGATCGTGTCGATCACGACCGTGGCCGAAGCCGGCGGCGCCGCCATGATCACCACGGCCTGTTGCGGCGCACGAGGCAGCAATACCGCCGCCAGCATCAGCGGAATCAGCAGCCATGCGGCATACACGACGCCCGCGCCACACACCTTGCGCAGCACCGGGCGCAAGGCCAGCACCAGCAGCGTGGCGGCGGCCAGCGCGGCAGACAGCGCGGCGAGTGTCTGGCATGCGTGTTCCATCACGAATCCATCTCATCGATGATGCGGCGCAGTTCGGCGATATCGCGTTTGCTCAATTTGCGCTGCTTGCTGAAATGCGCAACCAGCGGCGCCACCCGCCCGCCAAACAGCCGCTCAAGCATGCTGACGCTTTCCTGCGTCAGCCACGCTTCGCGCTTCAGGGCCGGGCTATACAGGTAGCGGCGGCCTTCCTGCGTGGCGCTGATGGCGCCCTTCTTCAACAGGCGGTTGATCAGCGTCTTGATCGTGGCGTCCTGCCAGTCACGCTCATTGCGCAGGACGGCGGCAATGTCTTCCGCAGCCAGCGGATGGCGCAGCCACAGGACTTCCATGACCGCGGATTCGGCTTCACTGATTTGGACGGGTTCCATGGCGTGTATCGGTTACAGTTGTAATCGGATGAATGATTACAGATGTAATTCATCTTGTCAATCGATACACGCCAGGGAATTTTATGGCGCTACCGGACTGATAGAAGACTTTGCGTAGGATTCACGCTCAATTTCCTGCACTTCGACGCAAAGCTGAACATGCGTGTCCGGCGGCCATGCGCACGCTTCCTTCAACACGTGCAGCAAAGTCGCGGAAAGCTCTTGCTTGGCTTGAACGGATCGGCCGCTCAGGATGGCCAGCTTGACGTGCACAAATGCCCGGCCGTCGAGCGACGTGCCGACCAGGAAGGCGTCAATCGGGACTGCACGGCTCTTGATGTCGATTTCTTCAAAGTGGCCGGAAGCCACGAGCGCCTGGTTAAGGACCAGCATGGCTTCATTGGCGTTGAATTGCGGAAGGTTGCTGGTGTATTCGATGGTGAGGTGAGGCATGTTGTTCCTGATGATTTTTTATGCTGGTGGCAAATGTGCGGCCGCGCTTGCCAGGTCTGCGACGCCGCAGTGGTCCGCCGCAGCGCTCTGGCACGCATCGCCATGGTACCGCCATTATTTACCCTGCGTCGTGTGGCGCACACCACCGGCCCGTTCCAGCACCTGCTGGACGTCCTGGCGGTTTTCGAAAATCGCCACGTCAAGCGGCGTATGGTAGTCCTTCTGGTTGACGGGGAACCCGGCCTTCAGTGCGGCCTCGATCACTGCTACAGGGCTACGCCGCACGAGAATTTCCAGCAGCGGTGCGCCGGTCTTATAGGTGCAGCGGGTATCCACCCGCCCCATTAACGCCACCATGGCTGCGCTGATGCCTTCGTCCGGATCCTTAAAGTCGCGCACACGCCCGCTGCGCGCTGGCGACGGCAGGTCCAGCAGCTCGTTGACGGCCTGGCACATGGCTTCGGCACTGCCGCCATTGGCCAGCAGTTCGTTGGCCTGCCGTAGCACTACTTTCCGCTCCAGCGCAGGGGCAGCCGCCGTTGCCCCCACAGCGGGCAACGCGTTTAATTCCTCTTCCAGCCTGCTTGCCCACAGCGGCACCCACTGGGTCGTGCGGCAATGCCCACCGCACAAAATCTGCTTCACTGGCGACAATAAATCGGTATGGATCTCGCAGAAATCGGCGCCCGACAACCAATACTGTTTCGCCTTGCCATTGCTGTAGACACTGACGACGGCATGCGCCACTTCTGCCGAGCAGGCTGCGCCTTCCGTGATCTGGAACGACGCGTGGCGCGTCGGGCCATCGCGGCGTGCAAATTGCCGGATGATTTTGCGCGCTGCGCCAGCCTCGACTTCCCGCATATCAACGGACGAGTAGTCGCGGTCACGCAGCAGCCATGCGTGTTCGCCATCAATGAAGAGGCCGTAGCGGTCGCCGACGTCGTGTTGCACGAATACCGCTTCATCCAGCCGGGTGAGCGGCACCTGCTGCAGGAAGTAGCGCATCTGCCAGCCGCGTTTGTCGATTGTTTGGTACAGGTTGAACGTATCGTTCCAGCCGCGCCGGATCGGCGGAGCTTCGGCGCGCTGGGCGGCGAACGTAAGATCCCAGCCGGCCGGCACTTCGATGGCTTGTGCTGGGGCGGCCAGGTATGCCGCGGCCGCTAGCAGCCAGGCTCTCCAAATGTGCTTGTGTGCCGCTTTATTCGTCGTGGTTGCCAATAGTTGTTTTCCTTCGCAAGAAAAGCGAATTGCTCCGATGACCGTCGGGTGAAATCAGCGGCGCCGCAGGCGCCTGCCGGATTGAACGATTAAGTACTAATGGCATTGGTGAAGGTCAGCCGGTTGCCAAAGGGGTCGTGCACCGACATATCCCGGCTGCCCCATGGCATTTGCACGATACTTGGCCTCGCATATTTGTACGCCTTGGCCACCAGTTGCTCATGAAAGGCTTCAAGCTGCGTCGTTTCAATCCTCATCGCTGCACCAGGGCTGCAGTCGCCATGGTGCTCCGACAGATGGAGGATGCAATCGTCCTTCGAAATCTGCAGGTAGAGGGGAAGGCCGGCTTCGAAACGGTGCTCCCAGTCGACCTTGAAACCCAGGAAATCAACATAAAACTCCCGCGCTTTTGCTTCGTCGAATATGCGAAGGATCGGGGTTGTTCTTCCAAAAATCATCTGCGATCTCCTTGTATGGATTGCGCCGCTTCCGGCCCATCCGTTTGCGCGTCATATTAGCGCCCGGTCGTCAACGCTGCCATCAACCCGGATCGAGCCTGCGCGCTTTTAGCACCTGTCCCACCTTCTTAGGATGCTTGAGAATTTCCTTGTAAATCCACGTGTAGTGATCCTCCGACCAGAAAGCCATCACTTCGCGTGCTTTGAGCTCTCCCAACAAGATTTGGTTGGCCCGGTACTCCAGATAGACGACGAGCATGTGTTCGTAGTTGCTCGCCTTATCGGATGCACCTTCCGGATAGCCTACCGGAATGTTTGGATAGATGCGTTGCAGATCACGTGCGGCAGCCATGGCTTGGGTGGGATGCTGCGCGAGAAACCAATGAAGCTGCTCATGGACGTACGTGGAAAGGAGCAGCTCATCATCCTTCATGTGTCGCGTGTGCAATGTCAGTACCGGATGACTGTGAGGTATTTCTTTCTCATCGATCAGAACTGAACGGGAGAACGTCCAGCGCGACAGGTCGTAGTCAGTCAAGAGGCGCCGCAGCTGCTGTTCTGTTCGTTGTTCCCGTTCCGTTTGGTTTGCAAGCTTGATGTCGACTTCATCGCTCGCGCTGGTTATGTAGCTGATAAGCAGCAAGCCAGTCAGGAGGCACAGGCGAATTGCAGCTTTCGTTGGCGGCGGTGCGTTCATGGATTCCTTTGCGTGCGGATCTGTTTATCTGTGTGCTCTGCGGTGCCGGCAGGCTTGCGCTGGAGTTGAAGGTTAAGAGTTTTACGTGTCATCTCGTGCATCCGACCAAGAACTGTAAAGAATAGCGCGGCCATAGCTTCCTAGCGTGTTAAGTCAGCGGCGCCGAAGGCGACTCGCTGGCGTGCGAGTTCGGACTGATTCGCGCACGCAGCGTTGCACGCGATTCCGCGATTGCAGACCAAGTAGCTTGGTCGGTATCGAGTTGCGGAAACGCGCGCACTGCCGGATTAATAAGGTGTTCGACGATGCAACCCATGGCCTCACCGAAAGCACGCTTCACTTTCGTCTGCTCTTCCGGCGGAAGACCGACTATCGCCTCACGAACGGCCATATCCAGAGCCGACAGAGCATCAATTCCCCCGTCTCGGATCAGCCGAGCAGAATCCAGCGTCGAAAAAGTCATGAATTCTTTAATCCTAAGTTCTAACGTTTGACGCTAACCGGCGTTGCGCGGTTTTTCTTCGCGCACCGTCCAGTGACCAGAGGGAGCGGGGTTAAGCGCATTGTTGGGCAATTGCATCACCATGGAACGAAATTAACTCCTGGAAATGATAAATGATCCGCCGCAGCGTTAAATGCCAGATCAATCAACTTGTGGACCTCTCCAATCGACACTTGCCTTGAGTATGAGCCAGATTTTTCAGGAATAGGAAAGTCCAGTAGAACAATTTTCAGATGGCGAGCATCCTCCATGTGATCGGGGACTCCGTCAGTGAAGCAAAACTGGATCGTACGTCCAAGTGAATCGATCAAACCAAGAAAATTACCTTCAACCGGACTACAGTCCGACCAAATATTCTTGGCCTGTATAAGTGTGACGTCAACTGGAGCATCTGAACCAGGCCCCACGCCACAGTCATGCCAATAAGCTCTCATTGTTTCCATAAAATTTCCGCCCGACGTCCAAGGTAACCGGCTGCCGGAACGCGTAGAGCGTAGGCGGTCCAGTTGACTGCAGGGTTGGGCCGACTCATGTTGAAATCACGTACAACTCTTCAGCAACATGCTTTAATTCGTGCCCAGGCATAAGCTGATCGGAAATCGTTAAAATAGAAAAGAGGTTCCTTTTTAGACTCTCTTCTGACAGTTCACCATCTCGCAGGGCTGTTTGCAGCAAGTGAAGAGCCATGTCCGCAAGTAGCACTCTTTGTTTCTCCCTCCATCCCGGCTCACCTCGTTTTGACAAATCCCTTTGATACGTCAATTCAGTTAAGTCGTGAGCAGTCCTTCCCAAGGACAGGATTTCATTTCTAACTACTTCATCCATCCACCGTTTCCTTCAAAAATCAATACTGTTGCCGTCCCACGTGAGAATTCACCGGACCGCGCGGCTTTTTGCGCGGGTCCGGTGGAATGAAAAGTTGGGCAGTTAGGTGCCATTGAATGCACCTGCCGGAAGAAACTTTGGCACCCTCGCCTCCAGCAGCCGAATAAGATCAGGATCCATGTACTCATATTCGTCCGGGATCTCAAGGCAGACAATCCGCTTCCCGTTCAGCGAAGGACGAAATTTCTTTTGAATCTTATTCCGGTGCGCACGTTCCATGACGACGATGCTATCGGCCCATTCCAAGACCTCCGGAGTCAAAGGATTCTCGGCATCGTGGTTTGTGCCGGCAGAAGTAACTTCAAGCCCCTTCCACGTCGAGAACACTTGTTCTGCCGTAGGGCTTCTAAGCCGATTCTGACTGCAAATGTAAAGTACCTTCTTCATATGGTTCCAACGTCAGAGGTCAGGCGTGGCCGCAGGCCATCGCCTGGACCGACAAGTAAGGCGGCTTACTTCAGCTACCCGCACGGCCATCCGCTGGCTTTGCGGGCTTCCTGCCGATCATGTCCGCAACCACCCCGATGACGATATGGTACGCGCGCTGGCCACGTTCATTGAGTCGTACCGAGTTACGGAGAAGCTGCTGTTCCTGATCAGGCGTCAGACTTGTCTTAGGAACGCGATCATCGACAGGATGCAGTGAGTTGAAGAATGCCTCATACTTGGCGAGCGGAACGTCAGCCTGCAGCAAGCCTTTTGCTTCTAGTTCCTTCCAGCCAGGGTTAGGGCGGTAGGAGTAATTGGCCACGACTCCAGTACGACCATCGTCGCTGGCAACAACCCTGTGGGATCCGTCCCCGAGCTTGAGGAGCCATTCAATCGCATTCTCGGACAGGTCATTGATGATTTTTGCGAGTTCTTCGTTCCCACTAGCTCTAGCCTGCTCGGCAATCTTCACCGAGAGACCGGCGATTCCGAACTCATTGGATTGCTTGAACTTATCGGGAAGCATGTCGGCGATTCGCCGGATTGGCGAATAGAAGATAGTCACAGCAAGAAGAAGGACAACGGGCCATGTAATTAAGCCGACTGCTTTGGAAAGTAGATCTAGGTAACTCCCCAATGCAGCGACTCTCGTGGGCCTCTCCGCAGGCAGTGTACTAGCAGTGCCGGTGGACGTGTTCGAAGGCGCGGATGTTGAAGGGGGTACCGGCGCTTGCGATGCTGTAGGTTCGATACTGGCCATGAGTGTCCTGTTCCTTTGCACGATTTAACGTGAAAATTCAACGGACCGCGCAGTTTTTTGCGCGGGTCCGGTGCAATGCTGGGTTGGGCTTAGAAAACTCATTCATACTGCTGCTTGGTTTGTTTGATGGCCCTCGATACAGCTGGGTTACTCATGTATTTCTTCAGGAGCGCTTTTTCATCAGCATCCAACTGTAAGCAGCGCAATTTTGTGACCGCTGCGAGGATTTCCTTCCGACGCTCGGCATCGTAAGGCTCTTCACCGCCCCAATGATTGCACTCCACATATCGATCTATAAACAAAGCCACATCCTTCGGTTGTCCTTTTTTCACTACATTAATTGGATCATCGGCAGCCCCGGCCGAAGTAATCAAACAGCAGAGAGCATATAAGGCGAGTCGTGGAGAAGTCATGTGGCCCAACGTGCGAATTCAGCGGGCGCCGCAGGCGGTCCGCTAGAATGAAGGGTTATGCTCATTTGCCGCGAGCTTCGAACTTACCTACCAATGAACAAAGCAATTTAAGCTCTTCACTCTGGGTTGGATCTTCCTCCAGAAGGTCGACATGGTGGCGAACCAGGTAATACTCGTTCTCACCACGAATGGAGCCACGCGCCTTTATTTTGAAAAGCCGTTCGGCATCTTTCTGAAGGAAATCTGGATAGTGCGCCGATGTGGCAACTGCTAACGCCTGTGCCGCCAACTTCCGCCCCTCGCGGTGAATGGAGCGTAAAAGCATTGGCGTCTCCCGAAGTCCTTGCTCCATACCAGACGCGAATGCAGAGCGGGGAGCCCCAACAGGCTCGACATATCGGTGCCGGATTTCGGCCCAGTTCTCAACTAGACGTCTTGCAGCAGGGTCATCGAGCTGCGCAATTGCTTCGTGAAATTGGTCATATACAGCAACCAATTTGGTCAGCTTATCTGTGCGTACCAATATTTGCTCCTGACGCATAACGTGCCAAATTCAGCCGCGCCGCAAGGCGTCGGCTGGAATGCTTGGTTCGGCCATTGCCATCATTTCGACGACTCCTTCATGTCGAAAAGGTCTTTGACCATGCTATTAAACATCGAGCTCTTAATGCTCCCGTCAACGAAATACTCCGCCGCTTCGACTAGCATGCGAAGCTGAATAAGTCCGCCAACGCGACGTTCAAGGTCAGCGCGTAGCTTCTGATCATGGCCGGGTAAGAACATTCCATTAGCTGGTCTGCCGCCACAGCCGCATGCACAAGTCATCGGAACTCCATCAATATAGTTTTCGTTTCTAGATCTGCCGAACGTGCCGGTTCAGTGGCGCCGCCAGGCGTGCACTGGAACTGAAGGTTAGAACCCATTCAGCCCCCCACCGCCATTGCGATTAGTTCTGCCTCTGATAGCTGGACCTGGGGCTCATGCAGAATGACACCGCGTACGCTTTCTGCCGGGCCGCTGACAACCTCTGAGATGTCATACGCGATGGGGAACACATCGATTAGCTGCAAGCCTAGGAACCGCGCAAGCGCCAACGGACCCGACTTTTCGTAATTGACATCTTGATAGCGAGCTAAGTCGAACGATTCGCCGTTCGGTTTGACAAGGCTGAGGGTCATGAAGTGTTCGTTCTGTTGCGGGTCTTCCAGTTCAACGTTGCCCAAGAGTGCCAATTCCTTCCGGCCGTTTGCAAGCTGAACACGACTTGCGACCAAGCGGCCCGAAAGCGAACGAACTGGAAGGAGCTGTACCGGTCGAACCCATGTTTCATCCCAATGTGCTGATTCCGGCACAAACTCCCAGACAGGAAATGTCTCCAATTCCGCGTATGACAGTTTCTCAAGTGATCTAGACAACATATTTATGGGCTCTAACGTTCAAGGAAACTGGCTGCCGGAACGCGCAGCGTGCTGGCAGTCCAGTTGACCGCAAGGTTGGGCAAAAGACTCATTTCCATTCGTCCGAATAGTCACGAAGGCTCCCGAAGAAACTTTCGAAAGAACTTGCTAGGAATTCGACTCCGTCATCCGTCGGTTCATCGCCATCATAGGAGAAGTAGTCGTGATCCGCGAAAAAAATTTGCCCGCACCTGTCTTCGGCGATTGACAAGCAAATCAGGTTGCCGCCAGGGTCGATTCCGATGGGCACGAGATGATGAGGTATTCGTCCAGCGTACTCTTTGAAGTTTTCAGGTACCGAGTGCAAACAATATGCCCCGGTCTGTAGCCCGAAGAACGAAACCTCTGTCTCCCACGCGTCGACGCCGCTACCGAGCGGGAATGAATTCATTTTCGGCGTCTCGCCACCAGTGGAAACCAGGAAAATCCTATATGCATCTGGAAGAGTCGCACCTATAGCGTTCTCAAATTGCAGTAATACTGATTCACGGGCTGTCTCAGCAGTCACAAATCCTCTCCTGCCTAACGTGAGAATTCACCGGACTGCGCGGCTTTTCGCGCAGGTCCGGTGGAATGCATGGTTGGGCCAGTAGGATTATTCAACTGGCCAATCCTCTTTTGCGACAGCTTCATGAAGCCACTTGATAAGGTTGTACGGAATTTCATCCTTGTGCGAAGTAAAAACCACGCGTCCTTCCTCGTCATAAAAAAACACTTCGGCCATTACTTCAATCTGCGGCCCAGTCCGGTCGGAGAGCTCCAGGTAAACGCCATTTCGGATCACATCGCTTCCGAAAATGATCTCGTAAGTCCGCTTTCCGATTACACGTACTTCGCTCAAACAGTAGCCTCCCAACGTTTGAATTCACCGGACTGCGCGTTTTTTTGCGCAGGTCCGGTGGAATGATGGGTTGGACATTACTTCAGCCGAGCCGCAGCATGAGACCGCCCGGTCCCTCGCCATTAGCAAACTTGAGGTAAAGGGCGAGGCAGTCAACCAGAGCAGATGCCTCTTTGTAAATCGCATCGATATCGACGCTCCACTTCATGTTGTAGAACTTTCGCTCAACCGACACATATAGCCTTATCGGATACACAGGAGGATCGAAGACTTCCCAGTGGGAAATAACCATATTGTAAGCAGCCATCGGTGAAGGAGGCAGCTTTCCTTGGGATAACGAAACGTTTGCTTCATCGAGGTATTCATCGAAGTGCTCAAGCGTATTTCTGACCTTGGCGTTGAGCATTTCCTTGAGTGGCACGTTTGATGTGAGTGCTCTAAGCGCTGCGGCACGCGCTTTGCGCAACCGATACTGGCGGCCGGATTTCCCATTTAGCCGAGCGCTCGCAGTAATCAACAACTTTTTGAGATTTGCTGCGTCGGATAGGATTGAAGCAATCAATGAGTGGAGTTCTGGGCTTACTTGCATGGCGTAGCCGTTGTCAGGAACCTTGGCCTCGTCAAACAGTTTCTCAGCCTTCGTCTTGATGGCGTGTGCAAGCCACCAGAGTTCATGGAAATAGAGAGTGAAGAGCTTCGTGTCCTCCAACTTCAGATCAGTGGCTTCGTTCATAATTTTTATGACACCCAACGTGTCACGCTAACCGGCGCTGCGCGGCTTTATCGCGCAGCGTCCAGCGACCAAAGGGAGCGGGGTTGAGCGCGTTGTTGGCGCCAGCATCCCCGCGACGAGTGCAGCCGAAGCCGCAGCAGCAAACCGACCAGCGAACCAAGCGCCGCGCGCTGCCACACCAATACGCGCCGCAACGAACGAAGCGCTAAGCCCAGTGGCGAAGCCAGCGGCGCCGGAAGCCCGCACGCAAAGCGTAGCCTCAACGTTTGCACCGCCGCGACACCAAACGCCAAGCGTAGCCAATGAATTCAATGCCGCTCCTTATCCACGCCAACGTGAAAATTCAGCCGCGGCGTAGCCGTCGGCTGGAATGCCCTGTTGGCGCGGAAAGACCGCAGACCACAAGCAGCACACCCCAGCAATAAAACGCAGCCACGACAACACGGCACAAGCCGGAGCGAAGCGACGCCCGGCAACCAAAATGACAAGCGCCAAAACGCTACCGAAAACCTCGACAGCCAGAATAGCCAGCGCAGAAAAGCAAAGATTTACCGTTGCCAGAAAGATACCACAGGCAAAAACATTTCCGAAAGCCACGGAAGTAAATTAGCCACCGGCCCAGCACCACGCCTTGAGCAAGCGCCCGCATTCACGATGCAGATCACACGCCAACGTGAAAATTCAGCCGCGGCGTAGCCGTCGGCTGGAATGCCCTGTTGGCACCAGCGCACCAGGACGAAACGCAAACCGCGGCCAAGCAGGCCAATGCCGCCAGGGCCGACAACAGTGCGACCAGGAGCGAAGCGAGACCAAGGCGCGAGAATTGCCAGCGCAGAAAAGCCGACCTTCACCGTTGCCAGAAAGATACCACGGGACGAAACGTTTCCGGAAGTCACGGGAGGGAAATAACCACCCAATCCAGCGCCAAGCACTGAGTAGCGGCCCGCTTTCAGCAAACGCTAATACGCCAACGTGAAGTAGACACCCCATCAGGTGCGTTAATTCCCGACACCTCTTGAGAATTCGCATCAGAAACGCAGTGCCTTTTCTTTATTATCAAATAGTTATTCGAGTTTAGCACACCCCATTCACAAAACCCAAACCCACCTCCGGAGGCACTATGTCCACTGGCAAGCCGAAACTACTAGACGAGGTGCGGGACAAAATCCGGCTCAAGCATTACAGCATTCGCACCGAGGCTAGCTATGTGGACTGGATACGGCGCTTCATTCTGTTCCATAATCCCCAACATCCCTCGACGCTGAACGCCACCCACGTCACCGCATTTCTCACGCACTTGGCAGTCGCGGGCAAGGTAGCCGCATCTACCCAGAACCAGGCCCGCAGCGCCCTGCTTTTTCTCTACAAAGAAGTGTTAGCCATCGACCTCCCTTGGCTGTAGGGCGTGGTGAGCGCCAAAGCATCCCGGCGCTTGCCAGTTGTATTGACAACAGAAGAAGTCCAGCGGATATTGGTTCGCTTGGACGGCACGCCCGGGCTCATGCTGCGACTGATCTACGGCAGCGGTATGCGCATCATGGAATGCATGCGGCTGCGCGTGAAGGATATCGATTTCAGCCGCCGCGAAATTTTGATCAGAGAAGGCAAAGGCAACAAGGACCGCGTAACGGTGCTGCCCGAATCTGTCATCCCAGCACTGCAGCAGCACTTGCTGCGAGTTCATGCCCTGCACTGTACTGACCTTGCGGAAGGTTATGGCGAGGTCTATCTCCCTTTCGCACTGGCCCGCAAATACCCCAACGCAGCACGCGAGTGGGGATGGCAATATGCCTTCCCGTCGATTAAACGGTCGACAGATCCACGCTCCGGTGCGGTTCGGCGCCATCACGCCGATGAGAAGGCTGTTCAGCGCGCAATGCGCCAGGCTACGCGTGATGCGGGCATCGCCAAGCCCGCCACGCCGCATACACTGCGCCATTCATTCGCCACCCACTTGCTCCAGGCAGGCTATGACATTCGAACCGTTCAGGAATTACTGGGGCATCAGGACGTCAGCACCACCATGATCTATACCCATGTGCTGAACCGGGGCGGCCGCAGCGTCATCAGCCCGCTGGACCAGACATTGCCCCTTCTCCGCCCCGCCCCTTAAAGCGCCACCGGCAACACATCCCCAAACCACCGCCCCAGCGCCAGCCGCTCAAACACATCCCGGACCGCATCGCTGTGATGCACCAGCCGCAATTCCCGGCTTTCATCGCGCGCCATCAGCTTGGCCAGGATCAGCACCTGAATGCCCGCGCTATCGATGTCGGTCACGCCCGCCAGGTCCACTTCCAGCACGGCGCAGCGCTTCAGCTCCGTTTGCAGCATGTGTTTGATTTCCGCCGCCCGGTAGATGGTTATCTCGCCTTCCAGCGCGACGTAGCCGACATCCATCCCGCCCCCGACATCCACGCCGTCTTCATCGACAGCCTGCATTGCGCGCGCATTCATGGCAGCACCAGTTTCTGGATCGCGCCCAGCAGCACGTCCGGCTTGAATGGTTTCGTGACCCAGGCGCGCGCGCCGGCGGCCTGCCCTTCCTTCTTTTTCGATTCCTGCGATTCCGTCGTCAGCATGATGACCGGCGTGAACTTATAGTTCGGTAATTGCTTGATCTCCTTGACGAACGTGATGCCATCCATCACCGGCATGTTGACGTCGCAGACCACCAGGTTGATTTTCTGCGCCGGCAGCTTATGCAGGGCGTCCGAGCCGTCCACTGCTTCCACAACGTCATATCCCGCGCCTTTCAGCGCAATCCCCACGACTTGCCGCAGCGAAGCCGAGTCATCGATGACCATGATGGTTTTTCCCATGCTTTCCTCCCGAAGAGTAGCTACACCACACTGGAGAGCGTCACAGTGCGCCCTCCGCCACTAGAAATTCGCGAAATGCGCTTCATCCGGTCCGGCCGGCATAAAGCGCGACAAGCTGGCCGTGCCACGCCGGGTCGATGCACGCGGCGCGGCGCCTTTGCGCACCACCTGCGGCAAATTGAACGCGCCTGTCTCGACCTTGAAGAAGCCCATCGTGCGCTGTAATTGTTCGGCCTGGCCGCTCATCTCTTCGGCGGTGGCCGCCAGCTCTTCCGAACTGGCCGCATTTTGCTGCGTGGTCTGCGACAACTGCTGCACTGCCGAATTGATTTGCGCAACACCCGACGCCTGCTCTTCCGACGCGGCGGAAATTTCCTGCACCAGGTCGGACGTGCGGCGGATATTCGGCACCATCTGGCCCAGCAACTGGCCGGCACGCTCCGCCAGCTGCACGCTGCCGGAAGCCACTTCGGAAATTTCCTGCGCCGCCACTTGCGACCGCTCCGCCAGCTTGCGCACTTCCGCCGCCACCACGGCAAAGCCTTTGCCGTGTTCGCCGGCCCGCGCTGCTTCAATCGCCGCATTCAGCGCCAGCAAATTGGTCTGATAGGCTATGTCGTCGATGATGCTGATCTTGGCGGCGATCTGCTTCATGGCCACCACTGTCGCATCGACCGCCCCACCGCCCTCCGCCGCTTCCTGCGCCGCCTTGGCCGCCATGCCATCGGTAGCCTTCGCGTTATCCGTGTTTTGCGTGATCGACGCCGTCATCTGTTCCAGCGACGCACTGGTTTCTTCCACGCTGGCCGCCTGTTCGCTGGCCGATTGCGACAGCGACTGCGCCGTGGCCGACACTTCTTCCGAGGCGCTGGCCAGCGCATGGGCGCCCTGGTTGACTTCCGTCACCACTTGCAGCAGCTTGCTCACAGTATTGTTGGCGTACGACTTCAATTCGCCGAAGCTGCCTTCATAGTGCTTGTCGATGGTTTTGCTCAAATCGCCATCGGCCAGTGCGCCCATCACGCGCACCACGTCGTCAATCGATGCCCCCGTCGTCACCATCAGGCGGTTCAAGCCTTCACCCAAGTCTTTCTGGAAGCCTTGCAAGCCCGCCAGGTCGATGCGCGCCGTGAAATCCCCATGGTTGGCGGCTTCCACCACTTGTTTCTGGCTCTCGATCACCTGGTTCAGCTTGGCCACGGTATTGTTGGCGTACTTTTTCAACTCATCGAACGCGCCTTCATACGGCTTGTCGATCTGCTTGCTCAAGTCGCCCGCCGACACGGCGCCCATGACCCGCACCACGTCGTCCACGCTGGCGCCGGTGGTGGCCATCAGCTGGTTCAAGCCATCGCCCAATTCTTTTTGGAAGCCTTGCAAACCTGCGGTATCGACACGCGCAGAAAAGTCGCCCCGGTTGGCGGCCGCCACTGCCTGCTTTTGCCCGTCCACCACTTGCCGCATTTTGTCCACCAAGCTTTGCATGGCCTGCAACAGCAGGCCAGTCTCATCGGTATGCTTGGCTTCGATATGGATGGACAAGTCGCCCGCCGCCAGCTTGCCGGCCGCTTCCATGGCCTGCGTGACGGGGCGCGTGACACTGCGGCTGATGAACCAGCCCAGCGCAATGCCGGACAGCACTGAAACGATAATCGTGGCCACCATCAGGTTGCGGCTGCTTTCATACAGCATGGTCGTGTCGGCCGCCGCCTGTTTGGCCCGGGCTTCCTTTTGATCCGTCAATTCCGACATCAGTTCGTCCAGCGCTGTGGCTACCGTGCCCACGGCGGCCTGGGCCTGCGCCAGGTTTTCATCGCGCTTTTGCAAATCGCGCGAGGAGGCAATCTGGAATACCGCCGCGTTGGCACGCTGGTAATCCTCGACTTGCTTGCTATAGGTGACGAACAATTGCTTACCGCGCTCGCTGACAAACAGGGGCCGCGCCTTGTCCATGTAGTCCTTCATGGTGGCAATCGCCTTGTTGGCGATGTCCGCCTGTTTCGTCCGTTCCGCTTCGGTCGTGGCCAGCAGCGCGTTGGCGCGGGCCCGGCCGACATAAATCAGGTTGATGTTGGCTTCCTTGATATGAGACAGGCCCATCAACTCCATCTCATACATGCGGTCGGCCGCTTCGTCGATCTTGCCGGCATTGGTGATACCGACAGCGCCCACCACGATGCTGAATGCGGCGACCAGGATAAAGCCGCCAATTAGTTTCATGCCTATCTTCATATTTGCAAACATCGCATCCCCTTTCAGCTACATGACGTCCCGCTAGCCACCATGGCATTGCCGCTACACTGGCGCTTAATACCGCGCAAACTGGGTTTCATCGACGTCCGGCGTGGCGGACATCCTCGCATGGCCGCTGTCGGACGAACGGCGCAGCGGCGCCCGCGGCCCGTTGGCCCGGCGCGCCGGCAACGTGGCAACATGGCCGTGCATGCCAAGTACGCCGTGATCGACTTTGAAGAAGCCCATGGTCCGCTGCAGCTGTTCGGCTTGCCCGCTCATTTCCTCGGCAGTCGCGGCCAGCTCTTCGGAACTGGCCGAGTTTTGCTGCGTGGTTTGCGAAAGCTGCAGTACGGCGGCATTGATTTGTGCAACGCCGGATGCCTGCTCATTCGACGCAGCGGAAATTTCCTGCACCAGGTCCGATGTGCGCTTGATGTTCGGCACCATCTGACCCAGCAGCTGGCCGGCACGCTCCGCCAGTTCCACACTGCTGCTGGCCACTTCGCCGATTTCCGCAGCCGCCACCTGGCTGCGCTCGGCCAGCTTGCGCACTTCCGCCGCCACCACGGCAAACCCTTTGCCATGTTCGCCAGCGCGCGCCGCTTCAATCGCCGCGTTGAGCGCCAGCAGATTGGTCTGATAGGCGATGTCGTCGATGATGCCGATCTTGGCGGCAATCTGTTTCATGGCCGTAGCCGTCGCGTTGACGGCATCGCCGCCTTCCGCCGCTTCCTGCGCTGCCTTGGACGCCATGCCATCGGTGATTTTGGCGTTATCGGTATTCTGCGATATCGACGACGTCATTTGCTCCAGCGACGCACTGGTTTCCTCCACGCTGGCCGCCTGCTCACTGGATGCCTGCGACAGCGATTGCGCCGTGGCCGACACTTCGTCCGATGCGCTGGCCAGCGCCTGGGCGCCCTGGTTCACTTCCGTCACCACTTGCAACAGCCTGGCCACCGTGTTGTTCGCATACGACTTCAACTCGCCAAAGCTGCCCTCGTAATGCTTGTCGATGGTCTTGTTCAAGTCGCCTTCGGCCAGCGCCCCCATCACGCGCACCACGTCATCGATCGATGCCCCCGTGGTGGACATCAATTGGTTCATGCCGTCGCCCAGCTCTTTCTGGAAGCCCTTCAAGCCGGACGTATCGATGCGCGATGTGAAGTCGCCACGGTTGGCCGCTTCCACCACGCGGCGCTGGCCTTCGATGACGATATTGAGCTTGGTGACGGTACTGTTGGCATACGTTTTCAAGTTGCCGTACGCACCTTCGTATTCGCGCGAAATAGTCTGGCTCAAATCGCCTTCGGAAATCGCTCCCATGACGCGGCCAACGTCGTCAATCACGAGGTTCAGCTTGCCGATGGTGCTGTTGGTGTACGTCTTCAACTGGTCGAATGCGCCTTCATACGGCTTGTCGATGGACTTCGTGAGGTCGCCTTCGGACACGGCGCTCATCACGCGCACCACGTCGGCCACGCTGGCGCCGGTGGTCGTCATCAACTGGTTCAAGCCATCGCCCAGGTCTTTCTGGAAGCCCTGCAAGCCGGCCACGTCGATGCGCGCACTGAAGTCGCCCCGGTTGGCTGCCGTGACAGCCATTTTCTGCCCTTCCACCACCCGGTTCAGCTTGACAACCATGCTGCCCATGGCATTGAGCAGCTGCCCGGTTTCATCCCTGCCGCCCTTCTCCACCTGCATGCTGACGTCGCCTGCTTCCAGGCGGCGGGCCACATCGACTGCCGAGCGCAACGGACCGGTAATCGCCACGGTAATCAGTGCGGCAATTGCTATCGCTATCAGGACCGCCACGGCAGCGACCGTAATCACCAGCGTGCGCGTGCTTTCGTATGTTTCTTTGGCCTCGCCGCCAGCCTTGTCCATCAGCTCGGACTGGAATTGCGCCAGCGCCTCCAGCGCTGCCCAAAAAGCTTCATTGGCCGGGACCAGTTCGCCACGCAGGTAATCCGTGGCAGCCTTGCGGTCGCGCTTGGCCAAGTCATAGAACTGTTCGTATTTGGGATCGACCAGGGCGCGCTTGTCGTTGACGTCTTTCAGCAATTGCCGGCCACGCTCGATGGTGACCATTTTCTGCAATTTGCCCAGCTGCTCCGCCATTTCGCCGCGGTTGACTTCGGCGGCCTTGTGGGCTTTTTCCGCTTCCGCCTCCGAGTTCGCAATCAGCATGTTGCGGAACTGGCGGGCATTATCGAGGGAATTCTTGACGATTTCCTGCACCAGCACGTATTTGACGTAGCGGTCATCCAGGATCAGTCTGGTTTGGTCGTTGACGCTGCCCAGCCGTTGTACCGAGACCACAGCCAATATCAGCAACAGCACCACAACGCTGCCAAACCCCAATCCTAGCCGAGCGGCTATCTTCAAATTCTTGAGCATGGTTGTATCCCTGTTAAACACAACACGTGAGGACGAATGCCGCGAAGGCATCGCTAAACGGAGCAACAGGGACGCGGGGGCGTGGCGGCCTTTTTCTGGTGCAACTTTATTCCAGAAAGCAACTCCTGGAAATCATTATGCACATTGATGCCGCTCAAGATTCTATCGAAATGTCACACTGGTGGCGCGGCCTATTAAATCCGCACCAACAGTCATTTTCTTTTTAACAGTCATGCCAATTTGTTAGCAGGGATCAGCCACCATCCCAATTGCTCGCGGATACGCTCTGGAGCGGGCGGTGGAGACTGTTCGGTACGGCGCCGTTCCATCAGCGCGCGGACGGCTTCCTTGGACGGATGCGTGGTGTGGGTGTGCTGGGTCATGATGGCCTCCTGCCGGTCACTGTATTGCTGCGGTACAGAGACATGGTGCGCTTGTGCCGGGACGCGGAATACGTCAATGAAGACCAGGTTCGCGGCGCTGTTGCAGCTTTAAGTGCGCTTGCTTGTATTAGCGACCGGAAACGGCTCTTTCATTAGCCCAAATTTGTAACATCCAGTCGCCGTCGCGGCGGCGCAACGCCGCCCCGTCCGTAACGACAAAGATTTAATTCAGCGCCGCTTCCACCACGGCCGCCGCATCAAATAAGCGCCCCTCCGCGCCCGGCGCGCAAGCCAGCATGACAGCGGGCGCCAATCCCGTGGCACGGTCCTGGTATTTCCATGCAGGAATGGAAATCGCGGGCAAATCACAGTAATTACAAAACGTAATCGGCGTCACCAGCCCATTCGGTCCGGGGCGCAGCGTCTTGCGGTTCATGGCCCCGTGCCGGGGCGCCAGCATACCCAGCGGCGGCAACAGCAACACGCCATCATTCCCCAGCAGCGCCCGGTAGCGGGCGCGCGCCTGTTCAAACGTGGCGGCCAGCTTGCGCGCGGCGGACACGCTGTGCGGCTTGATGGCTTGCGCCAGCGTGGCGTCTTGCAGCAGCCACAGGAACAAGCCGCGGTCGATGGTGGCGCGTCCCGTCAACTGGCGCAGCGCCTCGCCCCACACATTGAACGGCCCCGCTTCCGGCGAACTGAGCAACCGCCGCCACTCATCGGCGCTGTCATGCAGGATGGCGGCGGGCACGTTGAAAAATAACCCCGTCACGTCCGCAAACGCGGCCTTGCCGCTGCCGTCGGCGCGCAACCCGGCATCGAGCAGCGCGCGCTGTGCGGCCGCCAGCGCCAGGCTGATGGCCGCGTCCTCGACGCGGAAAGGAAAGCCGTCCGGTCCGATCAGCCGCATGCCGGCCACCGTTGCCGGCGGTGGCGGCGCCTGTTCGGCAATCACGCCGTACACCAGCCGCGCGTCGCGCACGCTGCGCGCCAGCGGGCCGATGCCGAGCCAATTCGCGGTTTCTCCCGTTACCGTGGGCCAGGTGCCGGCGCCATCGACAGCCGTGGAACAGGGTTTAAAGCCCACCACGCCGCAAAATGCGGCAGGGATGCGGATCGAACCGAGGATATCGGATCCGAGACCGAACACGGCCGCGCCCGAACCCACCAGGGCGCCATCGCCGCCCGATGAACCGCCTGCCACCCGCTGCGGATCGATGGGGTTGCTGGTGCGGCCAAAGCGGGGATTGGTGGTTTCGCCAGTCATGGCGAATTCCGGCACATTGCCGCGTGCGATCACGATGGCGCCTGCCGCTTTCAGCCTGGCCACCACGGCCGAGTCCTGTGCATGCATTTGCGGCGCCATGCGCATGGAGCCGGCTGTCACGTTATGGCCCGCGATGCCGAAGGTTTCCTTGACCGAACAGGGCAAACCATATAACGGCCCCCTTGGCATGGCGTCCAGTTGCGCCAATTGTTGCTGTGCTTGCGTGCGCAAGATCGCGGTGGCGCCGTTGATCGTGGGCTGGGTGGCGTCGAGCCGCGCCAGCTGGCGTTCCAGCAGTTGGGCGGCCGACAGTTCGCCGTGGTCCAGCATCATGCGCAAGGCCACGGCGTCGGGTTGTAAGTGGGCAGGTCGTGTCATAGGCTGTTTTGATCCAGATCAAAGAAATTATGACTTGCAACTCCGACACTATCAACACATCGTGATAAAGGAGCTGCCATGCACATGAAGATCGGCATTGTCGGGGCTGGCGCCGTAGGCAGTACTGCCGCGTTCGCGCTGATTAACCAGGGCATCGGCAGTGAAATCGTGCTGGTCGACCACAATGCCGCGCTCAGTGAAGCACAGCACCTGGACCTGCTGCATGCGACGCCGTATTGCCACCCGCTGCGGGTACGCTGCGGCGGGTTCGGCGATTTGCAGGACTGCGCGCTGGTGATCCTCGCGGCCGGCGTCAGCCAGGCGCCCGGCGAAACCCGCCTGCAACTGCTGGCGCGCAACGCCGCTGTGTTCCGCAGCATCGTGCCGCCCATCGTACAAGCCGCACCCGGCGCCATCTTGCTGGTGGCGACCAATCCGCTGGACATCATGACGCACGTGGCCATGCGCCTCTCCGGCCTGCCGCCCGGGCGTGTCATCGGCACCGGCACCTTGCTTGACAGCGCCCGCTTCCGCGCCCTGCTGGCGGAACGCCTTGGCGTCGCAGCGCTTTCCGTGCATGCGCAAGTGCTGGGCGAACATGGTGATTCGGAAGTGCTGGTCTGGTCCGGTGCGCAAGTGGCGGGCTTGCCGCTGCAGCGCTTCGCCGCGCTGCAGGGCGTTCGGCTGGATGACACCGCGATGGCGGAAATCGATGCCGATGTGCGGGGCGCCGCTTACCGCATCATTGAAGGCAAGGGAGCGACCTGCTATGGCATTGCCGCCGCACTGGCCATGCTGGCGCGCTGCGTCCTGTTCGATGAAAAACGCGTGCTGACAGTCAGCTCGCACTGGCACGATATCGACGGCGTACCGGACGTCACACTGTCGATGCCGGTGCAGGTGGGGGCGGACGGCGGCGCCTTCCACGTTCCCCCAGCTTTATCGGAAACCGAGCAACTGGCGCTGGCAGCCAGCGCGCGGGTGATCCGCGACGCGCTTGCAGCGCTGGGCTACTGATAATTCCTCAACAACTATCAGTTAAAATAACTTTCCATAGGGAAATAATGTGTCTATAATCGCATTGCTCCGATGCATTTTATATTTCCCTTGGAAAAAGCCATGAAAATTATTCAGCTAACCATCGTCGACAATGAAGGCTTGACCTGGACCATCCCGGCCGAAGTCATCGACACGCGGTTCCAGGACCACCTGTTCGCCGTGCACAAATCGCTGTCCACCGCCAACAATTCGTGGGTCGTGACGCATGTGGAAACCGGCGCCTGCCTGGCGGAAGGCCAGGCCCGCATGTCGGTGATCAATTCGGCACTGGAAAAACTGAGCCGCGTGTCGGCGGACCAGTTCAACAAGATCATTTCGCAGACGCGGGAAAAAGTCGCGCGGGTGACGGGGCAGCAGCAGCGCAAGGCAGCTTGAGGGCGGCATTAGTGCCGCCGGCGCGGGGAGTCCGCCACCGGTGCATCCGTAAAAGGATTAAAGGACTTCACATTCGGCATATGCTTAAATGCCTCGCCGCCATCCCGCGTCACGACGGTAAGGCCGTGTATTAAGGCGATTGCGGCAATTTGCTTGTCGATCGTATGCGGGTCTTTCTTTTCATTCGATAAGAACATGCCCCACGTACGCGCTGCTTCAATGTCGAATTCCAGCACGCGGTCGCCAAACTCGGAAATCAGGCTATCGAGCCACAGTTCATAAGCATCGGCCTGCCGAAGTGCTTGTCCACTGCCCTGCCTGCGCAATTTGGCAATGCCCGCCTGGATTTCGCCCACCACTTGTGCCGGTAAAAAGAGAGTTTTGCTGTCCACCGCTCCGAAGAATGCCACGACACCGGCATTGGCCCGGCGCCCTTTGCGAAACTCTGAAATGACATTGGTATCGATCAGATACATCTATCGCACGTCGAACAAGTCGTCGTCGTTGAAATATGGCATTTCTGCCAGAACTTCCTTGAAGGAACGTTTTTTCGGATAGGCACCCAAGTGGCTGCGCAAAATTTCGCGATGCTCAGCCTCGGCACTTCTGCCATGGGCCTTGGCAACGCGCTTCAAGGCTTCGACTAGTTCTTCGTCGATATCGCGGACAAGTAGCTGTGACATGGTTTAACGGGCTCATGCTATCAGTGATATCAGTCATTATAGTCCAATACACCGCCTCTTCAAGCAAGCGCATCCAGCGCAATTTTCGTGGCGGTGGCAACCACGTCGCTGCGCGCCTTGCTATCCTTGTCTGGCCCCGCGTAATACACCACAACCACCAGCGGCGCCCTGCCCTGCGGCCACACGACGCCGATATCATTGGTGACGCCGTAGGCGCCGGTGCCGGTTTTATCGGCCACGGTGGCGCCAGCCGGACTGCCTGCGCGGATGCGCTCATTGCCAGTCAGCGTCCCCACCATCCAGTCCACCAGCTGCTTGCGCTGCGGCGCAGCCAGCGCATCGCCCAGCAGCAGGCGGTTCACCGACTGCATCATGGCGGCGGGCGTCGTCGTGTCGCGCGTGTCGCCGGGGATGGCTGAATTGAGTTCGGTTTCCCACCGGTCCAGGCGGAATTGCTGGTCGCCGATCGAGCGCGCATAGGCGGTGACGGCTGGCGGGCCGCCCAGCACTTTCATCAGCAGGTTGGCGGCGCTGTTGTCGGACACCTGGATCGTGGCTTCGCACAGTTCCGCCACCGTCATGCCATCTTTCACATGCTCTTCAGTTTCCGGTGAATACGTCACCAGGTCTGCTTGCGTGTACCGGATGCGGCGCGCCAGCAAGTCCGGCTCCTTTTCACTGCGCGCCAGAATGGCTGCGGCCACCATGGTCTTAAAGGTGCTGCAAAACGCAAAGCGTTCATCGGCGCGATGCAGCACTTGCCTGCCGCTGCCGGTATCGAGCACGGCGACGCCCAGGCGGCCGCCGGCGGATTTTTCCAGCGCAGCCAGCTTGTCCGTTGCGGATTGTGCGGCGAACGCTGAAGGCAGGAATGGCACGGCGGCCAGGGTCAGTAACACATTACGGCGGGTGGCGGAATAGGTCATGGCGTCGGGTGGTTCGTGAAAGCGCCGAATGATAGCAGAAATACACGACGCATCCACGCCATGCAGCGCTGGTGCGGCCGGCTCAATGCGCTGGCTGGAACCGACCCTGTTCCGCCGCCGCCATTTGCTGCACCAGCAGCGCTTCAATCTGCTGCGGCGCCACCGGGCGGCTCAGCAAATAACCCTGCATTTCATCGCAGCCATTCGTTTGCAGGAACGCGCGCTGCTGCTCCGTTTCCACGCCTTCCGCAATGACCCGCACATCGAGTTCATGAGCCAGCGAAATGATGGCGCGGGCAATGGCGCGGTCGTCCGCGCTGGAGTCGAGGTCGCGCACGAAGGACTTGTCGATTTTCAGGCGGCTGATAGGGAACCGTTTCAGCGACGACAGGCTGGAATAGCCGGTGCCGAAATCGTCGATCGACAGCGCAACGCCCATGGCTTCCAGTTCCCTCATTTTCGCCACGGCCTGTCCCACGTCGCGCATGATCAGGCTTTCCGTGACTTCCAGCTCCAGCAAGCCTGCCGCCAGCCCGCTGCCGTGCAGCGCATCGGCCACGCGCGCCACGAGGCGCAAATCGTCGAACTGGCGCGGCGACACGTTGACCGACATCGTCATCGGCGGCAGCCCCGCCATTTGCCATGCGCGCGCCTGCTGGCACGCCTGCTGCAGCACCCAGTCGCCGATGGCGCCGATCATGCCGCATTCTTCGGCCAGCGGAATGAAGATATCGGGACGGATCAGACCGCGCTCCGGATGGCGCCACCGCACCAGCGCTTCCACGCCGAAAATCAAGCCGCTGGCCAGGTCCGCCTTCGGCTGGTATTCCACCAGCAGCTGGTTTTCAGCGAGCGCCTTGCGCAGGCCGTCGAGCAGCGCCAGCTTTTCTTCCAGGCTGCTGTTCATTTCCTGCGTATAGAACTGCACGTTGTTCTTGCCCGTCTCCTTGGCGCGGTACATGGCGGCATCGGCGTTCATCAGCAAGGTATCCGGGTTGTCGCCATCGCGCGGATACATGGCCACGCCGATACTGCAGCTGACGCGCACTTCCTGTTCATCGAGCAGCACGGGGCCGATCACCGCTTCGCGCACCCGCTCCAGCAGCGAGGCGGTCAGTGAAATATCGTTCTTTTGCTGCGGCAGCACCAGCACGAATTCGTCGCCGCCAAAACGGCCCACCGTGTCGTGCCGGCGCAGGCAGGCCGACATGCGGCCCGCCACTTCCTTCAACAGCAAGTCGCCCGCCGTGTGGCCCAGGCCATCGTTGACCAGCTTAAATCCATCGAGGTCGATAAATGCCACGTGCACGGCGCAATGTTCGCGCTGCGCTTCGGCGATCGCCTGCTGCAGCCGGTCGCCAATCAGGCTGCGGTTCGGCAATCCCGTCAGCGAGTCGTGCAGCGCCATGTGGAAGATGCGGTGTTCCGCTTCCTTGCGCTCCGTGATGTCGCGCACGATCATGACAGCGCCGCCTTCCACGCCCACCACTTGCGCATGGATCCAGCCCGCGTTCAGCTGCGGCATCGTGTTTTCCCACTCTTCCTGCAGCACGCCGCCTTCCCTGGCAATCCGCACCAGTCCCTTGAAGATGCCGTTGTGGCGCGCCTGCGGCAGCCAGTCGCACAGGGTCTGGCCTTGCAAGGTCTGTTTGCTGTGGCCGCTCATTTGTTCGGCGCGGCTGTTGGCGGTCGTGATCTTGAAGTCGGTGATGGCGCCCTGTTCATCATGCATGGCGCGCAGCACGAAGAATGCATCCATATTCGCTTCCGACGCCGCCGCATACGTCTCTTGCGCACGCCGGATATGGCGCCGCGCCCGCGCGCCCTGCCAGATCCAGAACCACGCCAGCGCCGCCACCAGCAGCACGCCCAGGCTGGCGGCGCCCGCCTCGACCAGCCTTTCGCGCCGCTTGCCGTAGGCCGGCGCCAGTTGTTCTTGTTCCGACAGCCCCACCAGCACGGACAGCTGGTAGCGCGGCAGCGGCCGCAGCGAAGCATAGCGCCGCACGCCATCCCAGGAACTGGGCTGCGCCTCGATCCCTGCCGGCTTGGCTGGCAGCGGTTCGATCTTCTGGCCCCAGCTGCTTTGCTCCCCCACACGCAGCACGCGCGTCACGCCGTCGCTGCCCACCAGCCCCAGCACGCCTTGCTCGCCAAGGCGCGCACGCTCATAGCCGCTGGTGAAATAGCCGGGATCGACTTCCACCACCACCACGCCGGCGAATTCGCCTTCCGGCGTATTGAGGCGGCGCGTGAAGTGCAAATGCCAGTCCTTGTTGGCCAGGTCACGCATCGCTTGCGCAATATAGGTGGAATTGGTGCGGCGCTGCCGGTGGTATTGGAAGTAATCTTCCCGGGCGATGGATATCGGCTCGGCCGGCGGATTGCTGGCGATGATGCGGCCCGACGCATCGGCAATGCTGACGACAAAGACCAGGCCCGGCGGCAGCAAGTCGTTTTGCTGCAATTCCGGCAGCGCGCCTGCCGCGCCCTTTTTTTCCACCGCGTACTTCAGCACTTTCAGCGTCTGTTCGATCCCCTGCAAATTGCGCACCACTTGCGCTTCATAGGTGTCGGACAATTCCAGCAGCGAATCGCCCGCCGCATTGCGCGCCGCTTCCAGTTCACTGTCATTGAAATGCAGCGTGGTGGTCCAGATTGCGCCCAGCAGCAACACAGTAAACAGCGGCAGTGAAACATACGTCTCCAGCGCCATGCGGCGCAGGCGGGCCAGCAGCGCCGGCAAAACGTGCATGTCGGCCGGCGCGTCCATCAGTTCACCACCATCACGACGCGCACACTGGCATCGACGGCCGCGCGCTCGACGTAGCCGATCGCGCCGGGGTTTTCCGCCACGGCCTTGCGCACGGCCATGGAACTGGACAGCTCGCGCGGCGGCTGCCCGCGTCCCGTGAAGATACGCTTGGTCCAGTAAGCTTTCATCAGCGCCGGCGTGCGCGATGCGACCTTTTGATAAAACTCGTTGCGCAGCGGCGTATTGAGCGCCTGGTCCAGCGCCTGGACTTCCGCACCGTCCGGGAAGCGCATGGATTCGCCAAGGAAGATGTCCGCCACCTGGTCGGCGCGCAGCGTGGTGACGGGATTATGCGCCGAGACAATGACCACCAGCTCGCCGGCCTGGGCGCACGCGCCCACGGCGCTCAACGTGGCCGCCAGAAGCAATCCAGCTAGTGTAGACAGTCGCATGTGCTGCCCCGTCAAAACACGAAGTCCAGCAGCACGCTGGTTATGCCCGCGTGCCCTCCGGAACGGAAGCCCGGCTGCACGTTGATGAACGTGCCAGACGAGCCGTTACGCGTATGCAGCCGATCATACTGCAGTTTCAGCGCCATGCTGGGGCTGAAGTCCCAGCGCAGGCCAGCCGCCACGCTGTCTTGCTGGGGAATGCCGCTCAGGTAGCTGTTCAGGTAGCCATTCAGGTAACCCGCCACGGCCGCCGCCGGGGGCGGCAACCCGGCCAGCGGTACGCCGGCAATGCGCGTATCCATCAGCGCACGCGATGTGCCAGCCTGCACATACGGCGTCCATGCGCCCAGCCTGACGCCTGCGCTGGCATACATCCCGTAAAAGTCGCCCAGCGCGGATTTGTAGTTGAAGCGCCCCGCTTCGGCCATCACGAACCAGTCGCCGGGGTCATAGCTGAAGCCCGCGTTGACCACAAGGACCCGCTTGTCCCTGATTTCGTAACGGCCTGCCAGCGCCTGTCCCTCCGGACCAAACTGGCGCAATCCCGCAAACAATTCCTGCCCCACGTCGACAGTGAGCGAACTGGTGGTGACGCCGCCGCGTACCATCAGCGCGCCCGACGTCACGGTGTGCGTAATGCCGGCAATGCCATTGCCATGGGCGCGGTAGCCCGGCCCCAGTTCGCGGCTGGTCCAGCCATAAAACACTTGCGTGCTGTGTTTCAAGCCGCCGCTGTGCCACAAGTAATTGGCATCGACGCCATCGCTGGCGGAAATCGGCAGCGCGCCATACAGTTCCACGGGCGGCCGTACCCACGGCAGCGCATAGCTGGCCTTGCGGTAGTCGCCCGCCAGGAACATGGGCAATGCGATACGGCCCAGGCGGACGCTCAGTTCCGGGCTGGCCTGGTATTTGACGTTGGCCCATTCCACCACGGGTTTCCATGAATTTTGCAGGTTCCGCTCCGATACGACTTGCAGCACGGCGGACCAGCGCTTGTTGAAATCCACGCTAAGCTGGGCGCCCAGCCGGCTGTCGACTTCCGGACTCCAGTCGCGGCTGAAGCCCGCCTGGCCAGGGTAGAGCACATTGGCGGCGTAATCAGCCTGTTTTTCCGTCGAGTGCGCGGCGCCCACGCTGCCAAAGCCCTGGAACGACCAGCTTGCTGATTTGTCATCGTTTTGCGCAAGTGCGGGGATGGCGGCGCAAAGGGCCGGCAGCGCCAGCAATTTCAAGAACTGTCGGGCAACTGGTGTCATTGTTAAATAAGAATGACGGTGGCGTGTTGCCACCAGGAATGTCTACCCGCGCTACGTTAGTACGGTGCACGGGAACAGTCTATAGCTTTCCCGTGGGGATTATTGGTAACTACCAAGAAATGAGGGATGGGGCGGAATGAGTGTCGGGTAAGGGCAACATCCAGCAAGACTGAATTCGGACTATAATCAGACTCCCCCTGCAACAAATGGAGCGCAACCGTGAAACTGTCGACGCAGGTCAAACCAATCAGCTATCTAAAGAGCCATGCCGCGGAAATCGTAAAAGATATTTCTGAAAGCCGCGAACCGATGCTGATTACACAAAATGGCGAAGCCAAACTCGTCGTGATGGATGTCCGTACCTACGAAGAACAGGAACAAACTCTGGCCCTGTTAAAAATTCTCGCACTCGGGAATAAGGAAATCGAAGCGGGACGCTTCCGTTCCGCCGAAGATGTATTTGCTGAAATGGATAAGGACGACCAGCAATGAAGGTCACCGTCCAGCTTCTCGAGTCCGCGGAATCCGATCTGAAGGACTTGAGAAGCTACCTCATCAAAAATTTTGGCAAGGAAAACTGGCAGGCTAGCTACAGTAAAATCAAGGAATCCGTTGGCATCATCCGCGCCTACCCCGAAGGTGGCAAAGTTCCGGACGAACTTGCGAACCTGAACTTGATACAATACCGGCAAGTTATTAGTGGGATGAATCGGATCATCTATGAGATCCGGGGTGACGTAGCCTATCTCCACATCATCTGCGATTCCCGCAAAGACCTTCGCAACCTTTTGTTAAAGCGCATCCTGCGCACTGCTTGAGCGCCGAAGCCGGCATCAATCCGCCGTCAGCTTCTTCTGCCAGTACCCCACATCCAGCCAACGCCCGAACTTGAAGCCCACTTCCTTGAAATGGGCCGCCTTTTCGTACCCCATCTTTTCATGCAGCGCCACGCTGGCATCGTTCGGCAGCGCGATGCCGCCGATGACGAGATGGTAGCCGCCCGCCCGCAAGCGCTCTAACAATGCCTGGTATAGCGCGCTGCCGACGCCCTTGCGGGCCGCGGCCGGCGCCAGGTAGACGGTGCTCTCCACGGAATGCCGGTAGGCGTGCCGCACGCGCCATTTGGTGGCGTAGGCATAGCCGATCACCACGCCTTCTTCCTCCGCCACCAGCCATGGCAAGCCCGCCGCCTGGACGTCGCCGATGCGGCGCGCGATTTCATCATCCTGCACCGGATCTTCCTCGAAACTGATGGTGGTATCGATGATGTAGGGATTGTAGATGGCAGCAATGGCCGGGGCATCGTCAACAGTGGCGTCACGCAGATTCATCGGGATGGCGTATAAAGTTTTGTTGGCAACATGTTACCAGCAACCGCCAGGCCGGCGCACTGATGCCGGCCATCGCGGCCGGGGTCACGCCTTCATTTGCCTTTATAGATCCCTGCTTCGAGGATCACGTCGCCGTTTTTCAGGAAATACGTACTTTTCTTTTCAATCACGCCAGTCTGCGGATTGTTGTAGCGGTAATCGACCCAGCCTTTGCCTTCTTTCTGCGCGCGGTCGATGATTTCCTTGCGAAACAGCTTGCCATCGGCATCCGGCAGCGGTACGGCGTTTTTCCCCACCAGCTTTGGATTCGTGGGGTGCGCCAGCTGCGTGCCGTCCGGCGCGCGCACCGTCAGGTACGTGGTGGCGGTGACGAATTCAGGGTTCTTCGCGTTGACTTCCTTGATCAATGCATCTTTGCCGTTCTTTTGCATGTAGGCGACACCTTTGTCGACCATGGCAATAGCGGCGGCAGAATCGTCAGCCGCATAGGCATACGGTGCGGCCAGCGTGACAGCGGAGATCAGTGCAGCGGCAAATTTCATGATTTGTGTCTCCCTTAGTATTGGATTTCACACAGTGTAACGCTGCTCTGAGTAAATATCAGTACGATATTGTACGTATTCACAGCCGCTGCAACAGCGGCCCTTTGACTCGCTGCGCGGGTCAGGCTTTGCGGTGGCGCGGCAGCGGCGGCAGCCTGTTCAGCACACCATCGGTCCCCAGTTCATACTGGTCAAAGTCGCTGGCCAGGAAAAGATTCCCCCCATAGTGCAGGCGCGCTTCCGCTTCCAGTTCCGCCATCCCTTCCGGGTTATCGTAGCGGGCGCTGAAGTGCGTCAGCACCAGGTTTGGCAAGCCCCGCTGCGCCGCAAATTGCGCAACGCGCTGCACGGAGCTGTGGGTCGGTCCCGGTCCCACTTTTTGCAAAATGGCTTCCGTGTACGTGGCCTCATGGACCAGTACTTGCGCGTCCGCGCATGCGGCTTGCAGCAACGACGGCGTATCGTTATCACCGCCAATGACGGCCACCGCGCGTTCGGTTTGCTCGCTGCACACGTCTGCCGCCCGCACTACGCTGCCGTCATCGAGCGTCAAGTCTTCGCCTGCCTGCAGCCTGCCCCACAGCGGACCAGCGGGAACGCCGTGCGCTGCCAGCGCAGCACGGTCCAGCTTGCGCCGCGTGGTATGGACATCGAAACGGAACGCCACGCTGGGCGAACGGTGCGACAACGGGTGGCGCTCGATGATCAGTCCCGCTTCCTCGTGCACCAGCTGGTTCGGCGCCACATCGATATGGATCAGCGGGAAAGTCAGGAACAATTCCGTGTGCAGCAATGTCGCGTCCAGCCACGCCTTGACTGCCAATGGTGCAATCAGGATCAGCGGGCGCTTGCGCCCTGTCATGGACGCGCTGGCCAGCAAGCCGGGCAAGCCATAACTGTGGTCGCCATGCACATGGGTAATACAAATGCCCACCATGTCGTGGACAGACAAAGGCGTGCGCTGCAAGCGGTGCTGCGTGGCTTCGCCGCAATCGACCAGCCACCAGTCGCGGCCTTTCGGGACATGGACTGCCAGCGCGGTGACGTTGCGGCGTATGGTGGGCACGCCGGACGACGTGCCAAGAAAGGTGAACTTAAGCATGCCGCATTGTAGCAATCACCGTAGAAATACTGGGTCTGCCGTGCAGGCGTTTTTTGGCCCTACCATCGCAGTTCCCGGCAAGGAGCAGGGCTGCCTCCCCCAACAGCCCTGCCCTTGCCGGGAATCCCGTAGTTTGCATCGTCAAATCAAACCCAACAATGGAGACACCGATGGCAAATAGCGCATTCCCTTCCGTACGACGTCCCGCTGCCCTGGCCGCCACGCTGGCCTGCGCACTGCAGGCGCACGCCGCCCCCGTCAACCTGCCAGCCTACAACGCCGACATCAGCCAGTCGTCCGTATCGGGCCTGTCGTCCGGCGGCTTCATGGCAGTGCAATTGCACGTGGCGTTTTCATCCACCTTTAAAGCCGGCGCCGGCATCGTGGCGGGCGGCCCGTTTTACTGCGCACAAGGTTCCATCACCAACGCGACCGGTCCCTGCATGGCGGCAACGTCCACCAGCAAGCCGCCCACGTCGTCGCTGATCAGCACCACCAACAGCTGGGCAAGCCAGGGCTTGATCGACCCCACCGGCAACCTGGCCAATTCCAAGGTGTACCTGTATTCCGGCACCATCGACAGCACCGTCAAGCAACTGGTGATGAACGAGACGGAAACGTACTACAAGAACTACGTCAACGCGGCCAACGTCTTCTACAAAAAAGACATGGCGTCCGAACACGCAATGGTGACCGATTACTTTGGCTCCGGCTGCAGCGTCAAAGGCAGCCCATACATCAACAACTGCAACTTCGACCTGGCCGGTGAAATCCTCAAGTGGATTTATGGCCCGCTCAATGCAAAGAACACCGGTACGCTGGGCGGCAGCTTCATTGAATTCAACCAGACGGAATTCATTGCCAGTCCCACGACGCACGGCATGGCCGCCACTGGCTGGGCCTACGTGCCGGCCAGCTGCGCAGCCAATGGCCAGTGCAAGGTGCACGTGGTGGTGCATGGCTGCCAGCAGGACCCGACGAAAATCCAGGACAAGTATTACCGCAATACGGGCTACAACAAGTGGGCCGACACCAACAACATCATCGTGCTCTATCCGCAAACGGCGCCCAGCAGCACGGGCAACCCGAATGGATGCTGGGACTGGTGGGGCTATGACGATGCCAACTATGCGAAGAAAAGCGGACGCCAGATGGCTGCCGTCAAAGCCATGGTGGAGCGCGTCGCTTCCGGCTATACGGCCCTGCCGGCGCCCACCGGCGTGGCGGTCAGCGGCGTGACGGATACGTCCGTGTCGCTGCAGTGGAGCAGCGTATCGGGCGCCGCAGGCTATAACGTGTACCGTGGCGGCAGCAAGGTCAATGGCAGCGCCATTACCGGCACGGCATACACGGATGCCGGCCTGTCATCCGGCACCAGCTATACGTACACGGTGCGCGGCGTGACGGCGCAAGGCGCCACCGGCGTGGAATCGGCGCCGGTGAGCGCCACCACCACGGGCAATCCGCCGCCCCTGGCGATTCCCACCGGGCTGGCCGTGACGGGACAGACCGCCACCACCGTGTCGCTGAGCTGGAATGCCGCCAGCGGCGCGTCCGGGTATCACGTGTACCGCAACGGCGCCAAGGTCAATGCGGCGCCGGCCGGCGGCACGGCCTTTACGGACAGCGGACTGGCGGCATCGACAACCTATAGCTACGCGGTCACGTCGTTTGCGTCCGGCCGTGAAAGCGCGCTGTCATCGCCGGTATCGGCCACCACGTCGTCCGGTTTCGTGTGCACGGCCACCACGTCCAGCAACTATGCACACGTGCAGGCGGGACGCGCCGTGAACAGCGGCGGCTATGCGCTGGCGCTGGGGTCGAACCAGAACATGGGGTTGAACAACACGTTCTATACGACCACCTTGGCGCAGACGTCGGCGGGGTATTACATCATTGGTAATTGCCCATGAGCCGATAAAGTCAACGCTGGACCCGCTTGCGGCGAGCGGCAACCAGGCCAGCCAGGCCAAGGCCCAACAAGCCGAGGCTGGCTGGTTCAGGTACGTCGGCCCCGCCGTTCAGCGAAATAAAATCAAGGGTTGCCTCGAACCTGGTTTCGGCGCTGATGGACCGGTCGGAATAAGCAAAGGTGGCCAGACTGCTGTCACGTGCCATGAAATTGTGCGAGACGCTGTCCAGCAAATTCACGCTGATGCCATCAAACTTGTTCACATTCGAGAATATGACATGGTAGGCAGTGACGCTGCTTGTAAAGCTGTCGTTGTAGCCGCTGCCATACCCCTGGATTTGATCGATCGGGCGGTTGGCATTGTTCGTGGAGAGGCCGTTGCTCATCATCACGCCAAAAGCAAGATTGGCGCTGTTATCGCTGGTAAATGAAAAAGTCTTGCCATTGACCGTGGCACTGATCGTGATCGGCGCATTACCGTAACTTTCGCTATAAGCCATTGCAGCTGACGTAACGTTGCTGACGCCGGGAGCGTCAATTTCTCCGCTTACCGTCATTTGGTAGCGTTGTCCGGTCAGATTCGTGCCAACCGCACCAAACAAGCCTGCAGTGTCCCAGCCGGAAGTGATGGTGCCTGACGAGGTAGTGGTAACGATAGTGGCGCGGGCTGGGAACGCAAAATCAATCAGTGCTCTGTGTCGCTTTTCAATAATTCTTGCTGTGTAAATATTTTCGACAGACCACCGGCAGGTCCTCCTTACGCCGCCAGCTTCAGCTGCGACAGCTTTTCATACAGCGTCGCCCGCGAAATCCCCAGCATTTGCGCGGCGACGCTCTTGCGCCCTCCTGCCGCCTGCAGCGCTGCGGTAATCGCTTCCCGCTCCGCATCGGCCACCACCCGCGCCAGCGGCACGACGGTTTGCTGGCGCGCCGGCGTGGCAGTCGCCGGCTGCGGCAAGATGCGCGCAAAGTCATCCGCATCGAGCTGCTTGGATTCGCTGTACAGCACAGCCTTTTCCAGCACGTTGCGCAGCTCGCGCACGTTGCCCGGCCAGTCATAGCGGGACAAATATGCCAGCGCCGACGGCGTCATATCGCGCCGCGCCATGCCCGTGCGCTCATAAATCTGTTCCAGCGCGCTGTCGCACAGCGCTTCCAGGTCACCCAGCCGCTCGCGCAGCGGCGGCAGCGTCATCGACAGCACATTCAAGCGGTAATACAGGTCGGAGCGGAAACGCCCCTGCGCCACCGACTGCTGCAGCGCCACGCTGGTGGCGGCAATAATGCGCACGTCGACCTTCACGACTTTATTGGAGCCCAGCGGCTCGATTTCCTGTTCCTGCAACACGCGCAGCAGCTTGGCCTGCACCTGCAGCGGCATGTCGCCCACCTCATCAAGGAACAACGTGCCGCCATGGGCCAGCTTGAATTTGCCGTCGCGGCCCTTCTTGTCCGCGCCCGTGTAGGCGCCGGGCGCCACGCCAAAGAATTCCGCTTCCAATAAGCTTTCCGGTATCGCCGCGGCATTGACGGCAATGAACGGCTTGCTGGAACGCGGCGACGATGCGTGGATCGCCTGCGCCAGCAATTCCTTGCCGGTCCCCGTCTCGCCCAGCAACAGCACCGTGGTATCGAGTTCCGCCGCACGCCGCGCCTGCCGTTTGACTTCCATGCTGGCCGGGCTGTTGCCCACGTAGCTGGCCATCGTATAGCGGGGGCGGCGGTTTTCCGCCAGCTGGCGCCGCGTATCGGCCAGTTCCTGCTGCAGGCGGGAAAACTTGTCCATCAACGGCTTCAAATGGTGCATCTTTTCATACAGGCAAAAACCCACGGCGCCCACGACCTTGCCATAGCGGTCCATCAGCGGCAGCCGCGTAACGACAAAGGTTTCATTCCCGAACGCCATCAAGTCCAGCAAGATCGGTTCCCCCGTCTGGATCACCTGGCGCAGCAGACTGTGGGGAATGACTTCTTCGATTTCCCGGCCCAGCAGCGATTGCGGGTCGGGCGGCAGCCCCATGATCTGCATGTAGCGCTCATTGATCCACACGATGCGCGCCTGCGCATCGACAGCAATGGTCCCTTCGCAAATATCTTCCAGCCGCTGCAGCAGCGCGGGTGTGGCCAGGTTCCGCAAGCCTTCCGGGTTTTCCGTAAACAGCTGGGTCAGATTCATGGAACGGGTATCCTTGTAGTTGAACAACATTCCGATTTGTGATCGGACTGTCCAGTCTTTCAGGCGTTGTCCAGATTTCTGGACTTCTGAAAATTCATTGTTTTCATATACTTGCATGATTTAGATCAAAGATGTGTATGGAAATCCGGACAGTTTTCCACTCAGTTATTTCTCCGGCAAATATCTGAAATAACTAAGTCATTGATATTTAAGGATTTAGGCGAACTGGCACGCTTAGTGCAATAAGTGAGTTTCCAATCTTATAAAGGGGACCCACTGTCATGAGCCTGATTGTCGTTTTACTATCCCTCGCCTTGCTGATGTACGTAGCCTACCGCGGCTTCAGCGTCATCCTGTTTGCCCCGGTCGCCGCGCTGCTGGCGGTGCTGCTGACCGATCCATCGCTGGTGCCGCCCATGTTTTCCAGCGTGTTCATGGACAAAATGGTCGGTTTTGTAAAACTGTACTTCCCTGTGTTTTTGCTTGGCGCCGTGTTCGGCAAGGTGATTGAACTGTCGGGCTTTTCGAAGTCCATCGTGGCGCTGGTGATCCGCCTCGTGGGCCGCGAACGGGCCATGCTGGCCATCGTCATGGTGTGTGCGGTGCTGACGTACGGCGGCGTATCGCTGTTCGTCGTCGTATTTGCCGTGTACCCGTTTGCAGCGGAAATGTTCCGCCAGGGTGACATCCCGAAACGCCTGATCCCCGGCACCATCGCGCTGGGCGCATTCACGTTCACAATGGACGCCCTGCCCGGCAGCCCGCAAATCCAGAACATCATTCCGACGTCGTTCTTCCAGACCGATACGTGGGCTGCCCCATGGCTGGGCGTGACGGGCTCCCTGTTCATCCTCGCTTGCGGCCTCGCTTACCTGGAATGGCGCCGCCGCCAGGCGCTGGCGCGCGGCGAAGGCTATGGCGAAGGCCATAGCAATGAGCCGGAAGAATTCGCGCATGAAAAGCTGCCGCATCCTGCGCTGGCGCTGCTGCCGCTGGTGCTGGTCGGCGTCATGAATAAAGTATTCACCTTGATGATCCCCGTGTATTACGGCAAAACCCACAGCATGACCCTGGCCGGCGCCGCCAAGCCCGTCGCCACGGAAGTGACGAAAGTTGCCGCCATCTGGGCAGTGGAAGCCGCACTGCTGCTGGGTATCCTCAGCGTGCTGGCGCTGGCCTGGAAACCGATCCGCGCCCGCTTTGCCGAAGGCACGAAGACGGCCATTTCCGGTTCGCTGCTGGCGTCGATGAATACCGCGTCGGAATATGGCTTCGGCGCCGTGATTGCCGGCTTGCCGGGCTTCCTAGTGGTGGCCGACGCGCTGAAATCCGTGCCGAACCCGCTGGTCAATGAAGCCATTGCCGTCACCACGCTGGCCGGCATCACCGGTTCCGCATCGGGCGGCATGAGCATTGCGCTGGCGGCCATGTCGGAAACGTTCATCTCGGCCGCCAACGCCGCCAACATCCCGCTGGACGTGCTGCACCGCGTGGCGTCGATGGCCAGCGGCGGCATGGATACGTTGCCGCACAACGGCGCCGTCATCACCCTGCTGGCCGTGTGCGGGCTGACGCACCGCGTGTCGTATGGCGACATCTTTGCCGTCACGTGCATCAAGACCATGTCCGTGTTCGTGGTTATCGGCAGCTATTACATGTTCGCCCACTAAGTTGCCCACTGAGGAGAGCCCCATGCTGAACAACAAATCCGCCATCGTCACTGGTTCCACCAGCGGCATCGGCCTGGGCATCGCCCGCGCGCTGGCTGAACAAGGCGTCAACGTCATGCTGAACGGCTTTGGCGACCACGCCGCCATCGCCGACTTGACGGCCACCCTGGCCGCAGCGCACGGCGTCACAGTGCTGTACAGCGATGCCGACATGAGCCGCCCGGACCAGATCGAAGCCATGGTGCGGCAAGCCGAGGCGGCGTTCGGCGCCGTCGACATCCTCGTCAACAACGCCGGCATTCAATACACGGCCCGCGTCGAAGACTTCCCGCACGATAAGTGGGAACAAATCATGGCCATCAACCTGTCGTCAAACTTCTATACGATCCGCGCCGCGCTGCCCGCCATGCAGCAGCGGAACTGGGGCCGCATCATCAACATCGCTTCCGTACATGGCCAGGTGGCATCCAGCAACAAGGCGGCTTACGTGGCGGCCAAGCACGGCGTGATCGGCCTGACGAAAACCGTGGCGCTGGAAAACGCCCGCAGCGGCATCACGTGCAACGCCATTTGCCCCGGCTGGGTCTTGACGCCACTGGTGCAAAAGCAGATCGATGATTTGGCGGTGCGCGAAGGCTTGCCGCCGCAAGCGGCGCAAGCGCGTTTGCTGGGCGAAAAGCAGCCGTCACAGGAATTCGCCACGCCGGAACAGATTGCCGCCGCCGTGCTGTTCCTGTGCTCGGACGGCGCCCGGCAAATGCGCGGCGCCGCCCTGACCATCGACGGCGGCTGGACCGCACAATAAGGAGCCAGGCGATGAGCGCTTTCACTCCCATCGATTACGAAGACATCTTCCAGCTGGCGACGGTCGGTATGTGTGTATCGCGCCAGCGCACGCTGTATTCCGCCAATGAAGCACTGGCCGGCATCTTCGGCTATACCCGTGCCGAAATGGCCGGCCAGTCGCTGGAAATGCTGTATCCCACGCTCGACGAATTCGAGCGCATCGGCACCCGCATTGCCGACGCGCTGACGTCGGGCGGTGCGTACACGGACGAACGCATCATGCGGCGCGCCAATGGTGAACTGTTCTGGTGCCGCGTGGCGGGACGCGCGCTGATGGCGTCCAATCCCCACGCGGTGGGCGTGTGGACGTTTGAAGACTTGAGCGGCCGCCGTCCGGTCGCTGTCGGCATGACGCCCCGTGAGCGCGAAGTGGCGGCGCTGCTGCTGGAAGGGCAAACCAGCAAGCGCATTGCGCGCCGCATCGACCTCAGCCCGCGCACGGTGGAAATGCACCGTGCAAACCTGATGCGCAAGTTCGGCGTGTCCACGTCGGGCGCCCTGCTGCACAAGCTCGCGAGCCTGAACTGACCATGCCCAGCCAGTCCACGCAAGCCTTTCTCACGAATGCAGCGGCGATTCACAAGCATGCGATGCGTACTTTATTCAGGCAGCTCGACAGCCTGTATGAGGGCGCCATCGTGGTGGACCGCCAGGGCCGCATTGCGTGGATCGATGACAAATACCGCGCCATGCTGGGTTTGCGCGATGCACAGCAGGCAGTGGGCAAAGAAATCGAACAAGTGATACCCAACAGTTTGCTGCGGGACGTCATGCGCACGGGCGAGCCGATCCTGCTGGACATCATGGAATTCGGCCACCAGACCTTTGTCGTGACCCGCATGCCGCTGGAACGCGACAACGGTGAAGTAATCGGCGCGGTGGGCTTTGTATTGTATGAACAGCTGCACCAGTTAAAACCGCTGGTGGCCAAGTTCACGGCGCTGCAGCAAGAGCTGGCGGCGGCCAAACGCGGCCTGGCGGAACGGCGCACGGCCAAGTATGCGCTCGATGATTTCGTCGGCCGCTCGCCCGCATGCCGCGACGTCAAGCGCCACGCGGCGCGCGCGGCCCAGCTGGACGTGGGCGTGCTGTTGCTGGGCGAAACCGGTACAGGCAAGGAAATCCTTGCCAACGCCATCCACGCGCTGTCCAGCCGCGCCAGCGCGCCATTCATCGGCGTCAACATGGCGGCCGTGCCGGAAACGCTGCTGGAAGCGGAATTTTTCGGCGTCGCGCCCGGCGCGTACACGGGCGCCGACCGGCGTGCGCGCGACGGCAAGTTCAAGCAGGCCGATGGCGGCACCTTGTTCCTCGATGAAATCGGCGACTTGCCATTGTCCATGCAAAGCAAGCTGCTGCGCGTGCTGCAAGAACAGGAATTTGAAATGCTGGGTTCCGGAAAAGTCATCAAGGTCGACGTGCGCGTGATTGCCGCCACCAGCGTGGACCTGGCCGCACTGGTGGCGCAGGGCCGCTTCCGCTCCGACCTGTATTACCGGCTGAATGTCTTGCAAATCAATTTGCCGCCGCTGCGCGAACGGCTGGAAGACCTCGATGTGCTGTGCGACGCGCTGCTGGAACAAATCCATGAGCGGCATGGCACGCGCCAGCGCAGCATGACGCCGGACGCGCTGGCGTTGCTGCGGACATACCGCTGGCCCGGCAACGTGCGCGAATTGCGCAACGTGCTGGAACGGGCGTGCATCCTCAGCGACAGCCGCCGCCTCGGCGTGGAAACCTTCGACACGCTGCTGCCCTCGTCTGCCGCGACGCATGCGGCCGCGCAGCCCGTGCGCAGCTATGCGGCGGCGCTGGCGGATTTCGACAACACCATCACAAAAAACGCGCTCGACGCCACGGGCGGCAATGTCGTTGCCGCCGCCCGGCTGCTGGGGCTGTCGCGCGCCACCATGTACAAACGCATTGCCGCCCTCAAAGGCCAATCCACAGCTTTAAACAAGGAGACCACATGAACACAACTTTCAAACACGCGCTGTGCGCACTGTCGCTGCTGGCTTTTACGGGCGCCGCCTTTGCCCAGCATACGGCCAATGACGCCTCCGCCCTGGTGCGCAAGGCTGTTGCCTACCTGAAGAAAAACGGCAAGGAAAAATTGCTGATGGAAGCGAGCAACCCGAAAGGCGCGTTTGTCGACAGTGATTTGTACCTCAGTGTCTACACGCTCGATGGCAAGGTGGTGGCGCACGGCGCCAATCCCAAGCTGATCGGCGTCGATGTCAGCCAGTTGCGCGATGCGAATGACCGCTATTTCATCAAGGACATCCTCAGCGCGGCCCGTTCGGCAGGCACGGGCTGGGTCGATTACAAATGGGTCGATCCGGCCAGCAAGGCTTTAAGGGATAAATCCGTGTATCTGGAAAAAGCCGACGACCTGGTGATCGCGGCAGGTTTTTACAAATAAGGAGCCGCCGTATGGACCAGCAATTCCAGGATGGCCTGCACATCCGCAAGCAAGTAATGGGCGACGGTTACGTGGAAAATGCGTTTGCCCAGTCCGACGCATTTACCCGCCCGCTGCAGGAATTCATTACGCGCAATGCGTGGGGCACGGTGTGGTGCCGCGAGGGCCTCGACTCGGCGTCCCCGTAACATCCGCCCTACGGTTGAAACCGATACCCTATCCCCGTCTCCGTCAAAAAATGCCGGGGCTGCGTGGGATTCGTTTCCAGCTTGCTGCGCAAATGCGCCATGTGGATGCGCAAATAATGCGTGCGCTCCAGATACCCGACGCCCCACACGCGCCGCAACAACTCGCGGTGCGTCAATACTTTCCCTTCGCTGGCCGCCAGGGTTTCCAGCAGCTTGAACTCCGTCGGCGTCAAATGCACAGTCTCGCCGGCGCGGGTTACCGTGTGCTTTTGCAAATCCAGCACGACATCGCCAAACGCCACGGCCGTCACAGGTTCCGCCAGCTCGCTGGAGCGCCGCCGCACATGCGCACGCACCCGCGCCAGCAATTCCGGCATACCGAACGGCTTTGTCACGAAATCATCGGCTCCCGCATCGAGCGCCGCGACTTTTTCCACTTCCATCTGCCGCGCCGACACGATAACGATGGGCGCGGCAGTCTGCGCCCGCAGCTTGCGCACCAGTTCCCCCCCGTCCATGTCCGGCAAGCCCAGGTCCACCAGCAACAGCACCGGTTCGCATTCGGCCAATAAGCGCAAGCCATCGTGGCCGCGGCCAGCCTGCTGCACAGCATAGCCCTGGCCGCTCAATGTGGATTCCAGCATGCGCCGGATGTCGGCATCGTCTTCAATGACGAGAATGGTGGCGTCAGTCGGCATAATCAAGTGGCATGGATTCGTTAATGGGGATGGTAAATGTCGCGCAACACCCTTTGCCGGGGCGGCCGAAAATGCGCAGGCGTCCGCCATGCGCTTCGCAAATGGCCTGGCAGATGGACAGGCCCAGGCCGCCATGGTCGCGGGGACGGTCGCCATCGGGCGCCATGACATTGGCAATCGACAGCGGGTGCGAAATGCCGCAGCCATTGTCGATGACGGATACCTGCAGGCTGCGCCTGCGGAAACGGGCCCGGACGGCAATGCGCGTGGCGCCATGCGCATGCCGCACCGCATTGCCGATCAGGTTGCACAATACTTTTTCCACCAGCAGCGCGTCGAATTTCACCAGCGCCAGGCCGCCCAGCATGGCCGAGTCTATGGCCAGCCCCGCCGCCTCGCCGCGCAGGCTCTGGATCGCGCTGCCGATGACTTCATCGATGGAGGCCCAGTCATCGTTCAGCACAATGCCGTGCTGGCTGAAGCGGGCAATGTCCAGCAGATTCGTCACCGTGGCATCCATGCGCAATGCGGCGCGGTGCAGCCGCGCCGCCGTCCCCACACTGCCGCCTTCCGCCGCCAGCTGTTCCGCCAGCCCAACCACGGTCGTCAGCGGCGTGCGGATGTCGTGCGAAATGCTGCTGAGGATGGAATTGCGGAAGCGTTCATTTTTCTCCGCCAGCCGCGCCCTGGACGCCATATCGATGCTGTGCACGCGGTCCAGCGCCAGCGCCAGTTGTACGGACGCGGTTTGCAGCCACTGTTCCTGCGCCTCGTCCAGCCGCGCGACCTTGCCTGTCAGCGCCAGCAGCATGACGCCTGCAATCCGGCCGCGGGCTTGCAGCGGGAAGTACGCGACCCCGGCCGACGTGACGGAAGCCTGCGCAGCGCCCCGCCCCTGGCGCAGCATGGCGCCCGCGATTTTGCGCATGCCCACGGTCAGGCGCGGGTCCGTATCGGCGCCGGACGCAAAGTCCGGCGGCAAGATCCACGTTTTCGCGTCGAAAATAGCGCCGACGAATTGCTCGCCAATGCGGCGCACGCCCTCTGCATCCTGCGCCGACAGCAGCGCTTCGCCCATTGCGCGCAGCGATTCCGACCACTGTTCCCGCGTTTCAGCGCGCGCAGTCTGCGTGCGCAAACTGTTGACCAGGCGGCTGGTCAACAGCGCCACGGCCAGCAGCATGGCAAAGGTCAGCACGTGCTGCGGGTCGTGCACCGTCAGCGAATCATAGGGCGGCACCAGGAACACATCAAAAAACAGCACAGCCAGCACGGAACCGGCAAACCCCGCGCGGCTGCCCGCTTTCACCGTCAGCCACACGACGATCAACAGGTAATACAGCGCCAGGTTCGCGTCCAGCAGCGTGCCGCGAAATGGCGCCACGGCCAGTGTCGCCACGCTGCAGACCACCAGCGCGATCAGCGTACTCCTGAACAATCCTGCCGGTTCCAGCTTCACGGTTCTTCAAATCTCCACTTGCGTACCCAGTTCAATCACGCGGTTGGCCGGTACTTTGTAATATTCGGCCGCATCGCGCGCATTGCGCGACATGGCGGCAAACACGCCTTCCCAGATGGCCGGGATGCGCCCGCCCGCTACCGGGATCACGGTCTGGCGCGCAATGAAGAACGACGTTTCCATCAATTCCCAGTGCAATCCCATGCTTCCCGCCTGTTCCAGCGCCCCGATGATATCGCGGTCGTCCTTGAAGCCATAGTGAATATTGAGCTGCAGGCACTGGTGGCCCAGGTCGGACAACTCAATGCGCTGGTCCCGTGGCACAGTCGGGATATCGCGGTTCATCACGGTCAGGAACACGGTCTGCTCATGCAGCACCTTGTTGTGCAACAGGTTGTGCAGCAGCGCATGGGGCACGCCGTCGCCCTCGGCGCGGAAATACACGGCGGTGCCGGGCACGCGCAGCGGCGGCGACACAAACAGGCTTTCCAGGAAGGCGCCCAGCGGAATCGCATGCTGCTGCAAGTTGTCGAACACTGCCTTGCGGCCCGTGCGCCACACCAGCATCACCGTCATCATGACCGCCCCCATCACCAGCGGGAACCAGCCGCCATGGGCGATTTTCAAGCTGTTGGCGACAAAGAAGGCCGTATCGATCGCGAGGAAAAAGCCGGTGGCGGCCCAGCACAGCAGCAGATTGTACCTCCACTGGTAGCGGATCACGAAGAAGGTCAGGATGGTCGTCGTCAGCATGGTGATGGTGACGGCAATGCCATACGCTGCCGCCAGATTGTCCGACGAACCAAACCCCGTCACGGCCAGCAGCACGATGGCCAGTTGCAGCCAGTTGGCCAGCGGGATATATACCTGGCCGATTTCCTTGTCGCTGGTGTACAGCACTTTCATGCGCGGCAGGAAGCTCAGTGAAATCGCGCTTTGCACGACGGAGAACGTGGCGGAAATTGTCGCCTGTGCTGCAATCACGGCGGCAATCGTCGACAGCGCCACCAGCGGCACGATGCTCCACTGGCCCAGCTGGTAATAAAACGGATTGTCCGCCGCAGCCGGGTTATTCAGCAACACCGCTGCCTGGCCCAGGTAATTGAGCACCAGCGCCGGGAACACGGCGCCGAACCACGCAAGGCGCACGGGCTTTTTGCCGAAGTGGCCCAAATCCGCATACAGCGCTTCCGCGCCCGTCAGCGCGAGGAAGATGGCGCCCAGCGCGACAAAGCCCAGCCACTGGTTATTGACAAAGAACGCCAGCCCATAGCGGGGGTCAAAGGCTGCCAGCACGCCCGGATGGGCGGCGATATTCACCACGCCCATGCCGGCCAGCGCGCCAAACCACGCCAGCATGAAAACGCCGAACCAGCGGCCCAGCCCTGCCGTGCCGCGCCGCTGTACCGAATACAGGCCGATCACGACGGCGCACGCGGCCGGCACCACATAGGGCACCAGCGCCGGCGTCGCCACTTCCAGCCCTTCAATCGCGGACAGGATCGTGATGGCCGGTGTAATGACGCCGTCGCCAAAAAACAGCGACGTACCGGCCAGCCCCACCACCATCAGTGGAAAATACCAGCGCGACTGCTTCGTCACGGAAGCCAGGGCCAGCGCCATCAGCGCCATGATGCCGCCCTCGCCCCGGTTATCGGCGCGCAGGATCAGCGCCACGTATTTGAGGGAGACAATAATGATGAGGCTCCAGATGATCAGCGATACGGCGCCCAGCACGTTGGCGGGGTTCAGCGCGATGCCGTGCTTGGCGGAGAACACTTCTTTCATTGCATACAGGGGGCTGGTGCCGATGTCGCCATAAACGACGCCCAATGCTGCGAGTGTGATGGCGGGAAGCCGGGTTTTACTGTGGTCCATTGCTTCGGTGGTCCGTTGATGAGATGGTGGAACGGTACCGAAGCGCGTATAAAAATTGTATATAGATTGTTGCTGAGCGAAGAGGTGCAACAAAGCCACAGCCCGGCGGTTTGTACGCCCAGCCAGGCCGCCATTCAGGTACCATGGGGTTCCCGTAAGGAGCCACGCCATGACGGATGCCCGTATTCTCGCTGTGCTGTGCGCCATGCTGTTGCCGGGCGCTGTAATGGCCCAGGACGATACCGGCGGCAAGATCGACTACAAGCTGACGGCCGCCTACTACGCTGCGCAAGACAAAAACGATGGCAAGGATGTCAATTTGCGTGCATCTCTTGCAAGCGGCAACCTTTGGATCGGCCACTACCGCGACAAGGAAGGCTTTCACCAGACCCGCATCGGCGGCGATACCCGTGCCGAATATGAAATGGCCCGCATCGGTTTGTCGCTGGAAGCCGCATCCGGCGGCTACAAGGGCGTGTACCTTGGCGCGGAGCTGGGCGGCGACACCTTCGCCATTGCCGGCCTGTCGCGCAGCAACCTGCGGCCTTTTTATAACCTCAGCTTTGATCCCAGCGATACGCTGACGCTGGGCGTCGGCACGCGCGCCATCAAAAATTCGGATGTGCAGCTGTTCACGGTGTGGGACAACCGCCTGCACACGGGCCAGCGCGTCACCCACCTGAACTGGCGCCTCAAGGTGGCTGAAGGCGAGCGCCTGACTGTCAACTACAGCTATAAAACCGGCATGATCGACACTGGCCGCGATATCCATGGCATGGGCCTGACCGTCGGCTACGACTACAACAATTATTTCTTCCGTGCCGGCGTGGACCAGTATGCGAATTTCACTGCATCGCGCATCAACCGCTTCGCCGCCGGGTTCCGCTTTTGACCAGGAGCACCCCTTGTCCCTCTCCCTTTTCCGCGCGGCGCTGGCGGCGGCCACGCTGGCCCTGGGCGCCTGTGCGCATAAGCCGCTGACCTTTGCCGCCTATGGCGACATGCCGTACCAGGCGCACGTGGCGGACGGCCGGACTGACGAGCAGGTACTGTTGCAAGACATTGCGCCCCGCCTGCGGGCCGATCCCGCCATCCCTTTCATTATCCACGTGGGCGACATCGGCCGTCCTGAAATGGCCTGCAATGACGCTTACCTTGAACACACCAGGGCGCACTGGGCGCGCGACCTCGCCAAACCTGTGCTTTACACGCCCGGCGATAACGAATGGATGGACTGCGACCGCGACAAGGTGCCCCATGCCGGCAGCGAGCTGGCGCGGCTCGACGCCGTGCGCCGCATATTTTTCAGCACGCCGGTGGCCGCTCCGCCGGAATGGCAATACCGGCAGCAGGCCGGCCAGCCGGAAAACGCCAGCTGGCAAAAAGATGGGGTGCACTTCGTCACCCTGCACGTCGTCAGCAAAGGAAACGGGCGCGAACAAGTGTTGAAGGATGATCCGGCCGCCGCGGCGCAACTGGCGGCGCAGCGCGACGCCAACAACCGCACCTGGCTGGAACAGGCATTTGCGCGGGCGCGGGACAGCCACGGCGGCGCCCTCGTCATCGCCATGCAGTTCGACTTGTTTGGCGCACCGGATGGCGGCCCCGGCGCCTTTGAGCGCTGCGCGCGGCATGCCGTGTATGGCCCCGTATGCCGCCAGATACGGGACGGCGCCGTGGCGTTCGGGCGTCCCGTCCTGCTGGTGCATGGCGACACCAATGCGTATTGCCTGGACCAGCCATTCGGCAGCACCGCCGCGCCGCTGCTGTGGCGGCTCAATGCCCCGGGCGACTATGCGCCCATCGATGCGGCCATCGTGCGCGTCGAGCCGGATGCGGCGCAGCCTTTCCAGGTCACGGGCCTGCTGTCAGCGGCGCCGCCGCCGGCAGTCTGCGACTATACGCATCACTGAACCGGCTGCAAGGGCTGCGCCGGTACGGGACTTAAATCCCAGCCCCGCTCCAGGAAGGCGCCCCGCACACGCAGCCAGACTGCTTCGCGGGTCTTGTCTTTCTGCGAAGATTGCGCAACACGGTAGCGCACACTGTATTCCGCCACCCAGCGCCCGTCCTTGGACACCACGCCACGGAATCCCGCCGCCGGTTCCAGCGCATCCGGTATCGCCGCCAGCACTTGCTGCAGCACTTCCAGCACAGCTTGCGGATCCAGCGCGGGATTGAAGAAGAATGGCAGTTCCATGGAAAAACCGTTGGGCGCTGCCGTGAAATTCTGCATTTCCGCTTCCGACACTTTCGAGTTAGCCAGGCAGACCAGCTGCCCTTCCGACGCTTCGATGCGCGTGGTGCGCCAGTTGATGTCGACCACCTTGCCGGAGATATTGTTGATCTTGACCTTGTCGCCGACCCGGAATGGCCGCTCGATATTGAGCACGATGCCGGAGAACACATTGGCAATATTGGCTTGTACCGCCAGGCCGATCACCATGGCCATCAGGCCGGACGTGGCCAGCAGGCTGGTTAACGTCTGGTTGAAGACAAAGGCCGTGATGCACGCCAGCGCCAGCAGGACGGCAATCAGGCTGGAGAAAATCTTGATGACATTCGGCACCTTGCGGCCCGTGCGGATTTCCAGCGTCTGCCAGATAAAGCGCCGCACCGCCATGTCCAGCAAGATGCCTGCAATGACCCACCACAGCGATTCATAAATATTGACATAGGTGCGCGTGGTGGCTTGCGTGAATTCCGTGAACGCATAATCGAGCACCAGATTGCCGACGGAAAGCAGCAGCAGCGGCCAGAAAATCACGCGCATCAGCCACGTCTGCAAATTCCAGTAGCGGTGCATGCGCCGCCGGTCCATGTAAATCACGGCGCCGCTGCCCAGCACGCCGAAAATCGCCAGGTAAATAAAGTACTCGCCGGGAATGACGTCGCGCGCCGTGGCGGTGGCCGGCTTGATCAGGATGCCCAGCGTGATCCTGGAAAACTGCGGCTGCTCCCCCGTCATGCCGACATATTGGGGCGCGCCGTCGCTCTGTTCCTTGACGGTTTCCTGCGACAGCCACGCGTTGTCGATTTCCCAGCCGCTGCTGGCATTGAGGATTTTACGGTGCACCAGGTCGCCCACCAGCGCTTCGCCGGTCGGCATGCCCAGCACGTCGACCACGTACTGCAAGTTGGAGCGGTTCAGCAATTTATGGCGGAAGCCTATGCCGGCAATATGCTGGCCATAGGCGCGCTTGGCGTCCGTAAAGTTCAGGCGCAGCTTCGGTTTGATGCGGTAGCGCCGGTATTGCACATCTTCCGTGGATTTGGTTTCTTCGATCACGTCGAACTTCACGGGGTCCACCGCATTCTGGATCAGTAAATTTTCCGGCTTGAAACTGCCCCGGTAGCGGAACCACACAGACATGTCCACCGTGGCGATTTCCTTTTGCATGTCCAGATCCGTGATTTCATTGACGCGCACGCCGACATACACCACGTTGGTCTTGAACATAAAGCGGTCATTCACGTACAGCACGCGGCCCTGGCGCAGCGCATCGATGTAGTTGAAATTCGCGCCCTTCGCAATCGGCAGCAATTGCACGGGAGCGGAAATGAGCTGCTCGCCGTTATAGCGGCCGATCTGGATCGGCAACAGGGCCTGGCCTCCGGCCACGCGGATGGCGCCGCTGATGCCTTTGATTTCTTCCGCTTCCGGCTTCGGTGTCAGGGCCACGCGGGCCGCGTCATGCGCCAGCGTGGCCAGCCAGTCCGGCGACGCGCCAAAGCGCTGCTGGTAGCGGGTCTGGAACCGCTGGGCTTCGTCGTTGGCCGTATCGAACAGCACCGGGGTGGCGGCCACGATGCCGTGGCTGAGCACCGCCACATCGCGCCCGCCCACTTCCTTCATCGCCGTGCCGAACGCCAGCGAAGCCAGCTGCTCGGGGCCGAAAATTTCCAGCGCATTGCCGGTGGCGCGGATGCCTTTGACGAGGCGCGCCGCCAGTTGCGGGCGCACGGCCAGGTATATGCCGCCGATATCGATGTTTTGCACTGCCGCCAGGGTGGCGCGGATCTGTTCTTCCTGCGCCGGGCCGGATGCGATCGTCCACACGTCGCGCACCGGCGTGTCGAACTTTTTATAGACTTCGACAAACGGTTCCACCAGGCTGTCCCCTTCCGGCCCCGCCTCGCGGATCACATACATCAGGCGCTGTTGCATGACATTGCGCGCATAATTCGCAACGAAGCGCGCCTGTTCCTTTGCATCGAGGCCGATACCAGTCACGTTGGATGCGGGTTCGGCCACGTGCTGCGGCGTCACCACCGGCAGTTTGCGGGCCGCGTACGCCGGCAGCGCGGCGGCCAGGCTGGCGGCGCTGGTATAGCCGACCACACCGACGACGGTGCTGGCGGCCGCCGCCTGCTGCGCCGCCTGCGGGCTTTCATCGATGGGGACCACCACCAGCGGCCGTCCTTTGTAGCCGCCCTGCCGGTTCAGGTTTTCAGCAAACAGTTCCACGCCATGCACCAGCGCCGCAGGCCCCGCCGCAATCAGGCGCGGGCGCGTCGCCTCATTGTCCCGGATAAACGTGATCTTGGTCAGCAGCGACAGGATGGTGCCGGCCACGAGGATCACCAGCAGGATGATGCCGAAGGCTTTCCACTTTTGCTCACTGCGCAGGAGATTGAACAAGGCGTTCATAGCATCGCTTTCTGTACTAGTGGTACGAATGGTACGAATGTAGACATCATTTTGGTTCCGGCCCTTCCCTGACCGTGAACTGGATACGCTGGCCGCCCGCCGTAAACACCACGGCCAGCGGCAAGCCGCCATCTGGGACTTCCACCGCCACCAGGCTGCGGGTGGCGGCATCGAAGCGCAGCCACGCCGGCAGAGGCTTGCCCTCGGCCGTGGCCATCTTCACCACGGTGCCCGGCGGCGCCAGCCGCAGCAGCACGGCCGGCAACGGATAACGGAACGCATTGGCCTGTTCCGCCTGGCGTGCAATGGCCAGCGCACGGTCAACCGGCACGCCGCGTCCCAGTGCGCTCGACAAAGCCAGTTTGAATGTACGGCTGCCGCCGGTCCCCAGCTGGCTGTCCGCATCGAGGCCGCTGGCCAGCGCAGCAGCAGGCGACGGACGGGCTGGCGGCGCCGTATCGGCAGCCTTGCGCGCACGGGCCAGCGCCTGGGCCGGCGTGGCGCCCTGCGCCAGCGCCATCCCCAGCACGTGGTCGAATTCCGGCGACAGCGCCGCCAGCGCAACCTGGCCACTGGTCAGCGGCGTCAGGGGATTGCGCGCGTCGGCCTGGCGGCCCGCCTGTTCCGCCGCATCGGCCGCGTTGGCCCGCGCCAGCGCCTGTTCCAGCGCCACGCCTTTCGCCAGCAAGCTTGACAGCACTTTGCCAAATGCCCCTTCCGCCTTGGCCGGATCAAGGCCCTCCAGCATGCCGTTGGCCAGGCCCGCAGCAGGGCTTGCCGCATCGCGCCGGGCCTGGCTGGCGGCGTCCCGCTGGCCGGCTTCCACCCGCACCAGCGCCTGTTCCAGGCTCAGGCCCCGCGCAAGCAGGCGGCCCAGCAATTCCTGCGCCTGGGCGGACATGGTGTCGACGCGGGAGGCGGCGCTACCCAGTCCGCCCGCAGCCAGCGCCGCGCTGCCGCTCTGTTCACCGGACGCCATGCTGTCGGCAGTGGCGGCGCTTGCGCGCGCCGCATCGACCGCCGCATCCATCGTTAGCCCCTTGGCCAGCGCCACGGACAGCGCCTTGTCAAACGCGTCCGCCCCGGCCTGTGTTTTAGCCTGCGACAACGTGGCAAGGCTGTTGGCCACGTCGCTGCCATTGGCCAGCAAGCCGCGGGTCGCAGCCTGGCGCGGCGTGGGAACCGGGAAGCTGGCTTCGGCCTGGAACACGCGCTCGGCCCGCGCGCTGGCTTCCGCAGCCGGCACACCCTGCGCCAGTTGCTGCACCAGCGCCGTGCTGAATGCTTCGCCCGCCTGCTCGGCCTGTGCACGGCTCATGCCGCGCGATACCGCCTGTTCGACACGGTTGGCGGACATCGCACTGACCGCGTCCGCAGGCGATTCCGCGCCTGCCAGCGTCGTGCGCAGGCTGCTGATGGTGACGGGAGCGCCGGGCGCCGGCGCTTCGTCCGGCACGTCCGGCGTGACCGTGACGCCCGCTGCAACCGCGCTGTCCGATGCGTCCGGCGTTTGCAGCGCCACTGCCGGGGCTTCGGCCTGCTGGACG
>NZ_WNLA01000130.1 GCF_009720865.1 Pseudoduganella ginsengisoli
GCAGGCGCGGCAGCGGTAGCGCTGCAAGCCGCACTCGCGGCCATGCCGGTACCAGCGCGTGGCATGGCAGCGCGGGCAGCACAGTTGCGGCTGGGCCGCCTGGTCCAGCAAACGCCCCACCGGCGGCTGCGGCGCCTCCAGCCCCAGGCAAGCCTGCACTTGCGCGCACTGGTGCGCCGTCAATGCCGATAGCTGCGTCAGCAATAATCCAAAGGCTTGCATTTCCATGATAC
>NZ_WNLA01000131.1 GCF_009720865.1 Pseudoduganella ginsengisoli
CTGCCGGCGCCGTGCGGTCGATCGTCACTTTCAGGCCCTGCGACGGCGCACTGAAGTTGCCCGCCTTGTCTTCCTGCGTGACCGTGTACGCAATGTCGACGCCGGTAGCTGCCGCCGTGTGCGTCACACTCCAGTTGCCGCTGGCGTCGGCCACGGCATTGCCCACTTCCACCCCGCCGGCATACAGATGCACTTTGGCGCCGGCTTCCGCGCCACCGCCGGCAAACACCGG
>NZ_WNLA01000132.1 GCF_009720865.1 Pseudoduganella ginsengisoli
TAAGCGTAGTACCGTTCTTTAACAATCTGGAAGAAGTAAAGTTTTATTTAAGCGCACACAGCAATGTGTGTACTTAGGGTAGTAAAACTCATCATCACAACGTAGTAAATGCTTGCCTATAGCCGTCAAGGTTATAGGGACAAGTGAATAAGTGCACATGGCGGATGCCTTGGCGATTACAGGCGATGAAGGACGTGGAAGTCTGCGAAAAGTTCCGGGGAGCTGACAAA
>NZ_WNLA01000133.1 GCF_009720865.1 Pseudoduganella ginsengisoli
TGTCCGGCGCTTCGCTGCCGCTGTCGATTACGGTCGACACTGGCCAGCCGCAATTGGCGGCGCCGGACTTGCAGGCCACTTCGGATAACGGCTCATCGAATACCGACAACATCACCAACGCTCTCAACCCGGTGTTTGCCGGCGGTGGCGCGGAAGCCGGCGCCAAAGTGCATCTGTATGCCGGCGGGGTGGAAGTGGGCAATGCCGTGGCCGACGCCAGCGGCAACT
>NZ_WNLA01000134.1 GCF_009720865.1 Pseudoduganella ginsengisoli
CAATCTCTGTTTTCCAACCTTGCGGTTGGGGTCACTCACTCAAAATACTGACGAATCTCTTTCGAGATTACGTTTAATATTTGTGCGAGCGTTAGTACTAATAATTTGAGTTGCAGCGCTTTAGTTAAAAAACCAAGCGCCGGGCAAATCTCATCTAACGCCCACACTTATCGACTGTATGTTTTTAAAGAAGTGCTGATCTTTCGATATCGA
>NZ_WNLA01000135.1 GCF_009720865.1 Pseudoduganella ginsengisoli
ACTGGTAGGGCTGGTTGGGCTCGAACCAACGACCCCCGCGTTATCAACACGGTGCTCTAACCAGCTGAGCTACAGCCCCAACATTTTGCGTTCTTCTTTACTACAGCCGATAAGTGTGGACGTCAGGCGGAGTGCCTACTCTAGAAAGGAGGTGATCCAGCCGCACCTTCCGATACGGCTACCTTGTTACGACTTCACCCCAGTCACGAA
>NZ_WNLA01000136.1 GCF_009720865.1 Pseudoduganella ginsengisoli
CTCCGTTACACTTTAGGAGGAGACCGCCCCAGTCAAACTGCCTACCATGCACTGTCCCCGACCCGGATTACGGGCCAAGGTTAGAACCTCAAACAAACCAGGGTGGTATTTCAAGGATGGCTCCACGGGAACTGGCGTCCCCGCTTCAAAGCCTCCCACCTATCCTACACAGATTGGTTCAAAGTCCAATGCAAAGCTACA
>NZ_WNLA01000137.1 GCF_009720865.1 Pseudoduganella ginsengisoli
CTCCGTTACACTTTAGGAGGAGACCGCCCCAGTCAAACTGCCTACCATGCACTGTCCCCGATCCGGATTACGGACCAAGGTTAGAACCTCAAACAAACCAGGGTGGTATTTCAAGGATGGCTCCACGGGAACTGGCGTCCCCGCTTCAAAGCCTCCCACCTATCCTACACAGATTGGTTCAAAGTCCAATGCAAAGCTACA
>NZ_WNLA01000138.1 GCF_009720865.1 Pseudoduganella ginsengisoli
TGTAGCTTTGCATTGGACTTTGAACCAATCTGTGTAGGATAGGTGGGAGGCTTTGAAGCGGGGACGCCAGTTCTCGTGGAGCCATCCTTGAAATACCACCCTGGTTTGTTTGAGGTTCTAACCTTGGTCCGTAATCCGGATCGGGGACAGTGCATGGTAGGCAGTTTGACTGGGGCGGTCTCCTCCTAAAGTGTAACGGAG
>NZ_WNLA01000139.1 GCF_009720865.1 Pseudoduganella ginsengisoli
TTTACTACTGTGTTTGATGAGTTTTTGTATGCGTTCCTTTCGGAACACTACCCTAAGTGTGTAATTTCTTACACGCTTAAATAAAACTTTACTTCTTCCAGATTGTTAAAGAACGGTACTACGCTTACGAATAAATCGCATTCATTCGTAAATGCAGTGTTTGGTGGAGGATGACGGGATCGAACCGACGACCCCCTGCT
>NZ_WNLA01000013.1 GCF_009720865.1 Pseudoduganella ginsengisoli
CGCGGCAGCAGGCGCAAGATCGCCACAGCGGCTGGCGCGGCGCCTTTGCCTGCGGTCGCAGGCTGGGCCGGCGCTGCGGCAACCACCGGCGCTGCTTTGGGCAGCCGCCGTTCGGCAGGCTCCGCCACGTCACTGTCGGGCTTGTTGTCGCCAAACAGCACCAGCGCAGCAGCGCCCGCCAGCGCCACGCCCATCAGGATATGGCGCGGCGTCATGGCGCGTCCTTCAAATAAAACGTGATCCGCACCCGCGCTTCCACCTGGGTGTCGGCAATGGTGTCGCGGCGGAAGCCGATATCGTCCAGCGACGCAAATGGCAGCGCGCGCAGCGCTTCCAGCGCGAATTGCCAGATCGCCTGGTAGCCGCCTTTGACGGGCAATACCATCTGGTACGCCGTCACGCGGCTGGCCTTGTCGTAGCTGAATTTGTATTCGCCCTGCGACAGGCTCAATCCTGCCTTGCCGGCCAGGCCGAACAGCACTTTCACATATTGTTCCGTATGGCGCTTTTCACCCAGCACGCCATAAAACGCGGCCAGGTTTTCATCGGCCGATGGCGGCGGCGCCGCTACGGCCAGCGTCTGCGGCACCGCCGTGGCCGGGTGCGCCCGTTCAAACGCCAGCTTGCGCTGCAGCGCCGCGTGCTGCGGCGCGACCCACGCCCAGGCGGCGATGCCCGCCACGCACAGTACGGCGGCTACGCATGCGGCCGGGCCCGCGCGCAGCGCCGCCACACGGGCGCGCAACAGCCACGGCGCCAAATCCATGGATGCGCGTGTCATCGCGCCCCCCACTGCACTTCAACCTGGAACCGCAATGGACGGTTCGGGTCCGAGTCCATGATTTCGTGGCGCACCAGTACGGCGGCGGCAAAAAATTCCTGCTCTTTCAACTGTTCGATATACGCAATCATGTCGTCCGCACTCTTGGCTTCCGCTGTAATTTTCAGCGCCTGCTTGCGCGGATCGGGTTCCAGCGCCAGCAAGCCGATATGCTTCGGCGTCGACTCCGCCACGGATTGCTGCAGTTCGCGCCACGGCACGTTCAATTGCATGATGGCGGCGTTGACGGCCTTGCCCTGCGCTTCCGGAATGACGGCTTTGGGCGTTTCCACGCGCGCTTGCGCGGCTGGCTGGCGGAGTTGCTGGGTGCGGGCGATGCGCGCATCCGCCGCCCGCAACTGCGCCACCGTGTTATAGCCCACATAAGCAGCTGCGGCGCACAGCACGCCGCCCGCCAGCAATGCCGCCCACGCCAGCGGCGGCGTGCGGTACAAGGTGCGGCGCGCCGATGGCGGTGCGAAATCAATTTGCATCTGTCTCATGCTGCGCACTCCCCGGGCATCACTTCGCCAGGCAGCGCCGCGCCGAGCATGGCGACTGGGGTCTGGTCTTGTCCTGCCGGTTTGGCCAGCAATGGCGGCACTTCGCCGCACAGCTGCACCAGTTGCGGCACATCCACGCCGGCCAGCAGCGCTTCCCTTTGTATAGTCTGCGTCAGCCACGCATGAGCATTCCCATCGAAACCCGCAGCAGGCAGCGGCAGCGTGCGCACGGCGCGCAGGCGGCCATTGCCTGCAATGCCCAGCGCCAGCAAGCCATCGTGAACCTGGCCAAACCACGCGCCCGGCTTAATGGCGCGGCGCCAGTGGTTCCACGCCGCCACCACTTGCGGCTCAACGGCCACCAGCGCCATGCCGTGTTCTTGCGCTACTTGCCCCAGCATGGCCAGCAGCGGGCGGGGAATCGCGGCGGCAAAGAACGGCGCGCGCGTATCCCAGTCGCCGGCAATGTGCCAGCCAGACGCGGCTTCGCCATACAGTGCAAAGAAACGCAGCGCGGCAGCCGCTTCGATATCGGCCAGGCGCGTTGACTGCGCGGGGGGCGTCACTTGCCACATGCGCACCAGTTCATCGGCCAGCACAAAGTGCACGGGCCATCCCCCAGTGTCCAGTTTGGACAGCACATCGCGCAACGCGATGCCCAGCGCCTGCTGGTCATGGTGGGCGGCAGCATCTTCCGGCGAAAAAGCCTGGCGCACCACGGGCTGCGGCGCGCGGCCCCAGCGGCTGGTGCGCACCACGCTGATGGCATGGCGCGAAACGGAAATGCGCAGCGCCTGTCCCGGCAAACGCCGGCCCAATTTGTCAGTTACGTCAGGCATGCAGCGTCACCCGTTTAATTTCTGTCAGCGTCGTGCCGCCGCGCTTCACCACTTCCAGCGCGGCGGCGCGCAGCGAACGGGTGCCGTTGGCATAGGCCGCCTGCTTGATCTGGCGGATCGGCCGCTTGTCGACGATCAGTTCGCGGATTTCATCGTTCAGCGTGAGGATTTCCGCGATCGAGCGGCGCCCCTTGTAGCCGGTGCCGCGGCAATCGCCGCAGCCCTTGCCTTCCATGAAGCGGTAATCCTGCACGTCGGCGCGCGTCAGGTTGACGCTGGCCAGTTCCTGGTCAGAGGGCGTGTATTCCGCCGCGCAGTGGGGGCAATTGATGCGCACCAGGCGCTGCGCCCAGATACCGTTCAGCGCCGACACGAACGCATACGGGTCGATGCCCATGTGCGTGAAGCGGCCAAACACGTCAAACACATTATTCGCGTGCACGGTGGTCAAAACCAGGTGGCCCGTCAGCGCGGACTGCACGGCAATTTCCGCAGTTTCACGGTCGCGGATTTCCCCCACCATGATCTTGTCCGGGTCATGGCGCAGGATCGAGCGCAAGCCTTTGGCAAAGCTCAGGCCCTTCTTTTCATTGACGGGAATTTGCAAGATGCCCGGCAACTGGTATTCGACGGGATCTTCAATCGTGATGATTTTTTCACGGCCGTTATGGATTTCCGTCAGCGCCGCATACAAGGTCGTCGTCTTGCCGGAACCGGTCGGCCCCGTCACCAGCAGCATGCCGTACGCTTCCTGCGCCAGCGTGCGCAACGTGGCTAGCGATGGCGCATCGAAACCCAGCGCTTCCAGCGTCAGCGAGCCGTAGGATTCGATCATGGCGCGCTTGTCCAGCACGCGGATCACGGCGTCTTCGCCGTGGATCGATGGCATGATGGACACGCGCAAGTCGATTTCGCGGCCGCCCGATTCGACGCGGAAGCTGCCGTCCTGCGGCACGCGGCGTTCCGCAATATCGAGTTCCGCCAGCACTTTTAAGCGCGAAATGATTTGTTCCGCCACTTCGATGCCATTGACGGCCGTCGCGTGATCGAGCACGCCGTCGACGCGGTATTTGACGGCCAGGCCGCCGGCCGTGCTTTCCAGGTGGATGTCCGACGCGCCGGCTTTCAGCGCGTCATACAAGGTGGAGTTGACGAGGCGCACGGCGGGGCTGGCCGCTTCCGACGCCGAGGCAAACGACAGTACGGCAGCGGTCTTGCCGTCGCGCCGGCCTTCCGATGCGCCGGGCAGCAGGCTGTCCACGGCGCGCGCGGATTCTTCCTGCTTCGACAGGTAAGCCTGGATATCGGCTTGCAGCGCCAGCACCAGCTGCAGCGGCGCATGCGGCGTGGCGCGCGCATGGGTCGACAGCCACGTTTGCAAATCCAGGTTGAACGGGTCGGCAATCACGCCCACCGGCGCGCCATCGCCGCCGCGCAGCAGCGCGCAGTGGCGGGCCATCGCCTGTGACAGCGGCAGCAAGTCAAACGCGGGGCTCAACGCCAGCATGTCTGCTGTTTCCACCACGCGCAAGCCAAACGGCTTGGCCAATTCCAGCACCGCCACGCGCGGCTCGATGCCCGTCAGCGCTTCCAGTTCATCGACCAAGGTGCGCTTGGTCTGTTCACAGCGCGCCCTGGCGCGGGCCAGCATCGCTGAATCAATTGTCATGACATGTCTCCCGCCAGGTCAAAGATAGGCATATACAGCAGCACCACAATGGCGCCTACCACCAGGCCGATGGCGGCCATCAGCATGGGTTCAAACGTGCGGGTGAAGCGGTCGATCCAGCGCGAAATTTCGCCATCATAAAACGCAGCCGATTGCGTCAGCATCGGTCCCATGTCACCGGTACGCTCGCCCACGCGCAGCATGCGCAGCGAAATCGGCGTGGTTAATCCATTGTTTTCAAATGCCGTCGACAGCGGCATGCCCGCTTCGATTTCCAGCCGCGCCGCCTGCAAGCCTTCCCGCACAGCTAACGACACCATACCCTGCACGGTGTCGATCGCGTGCAGGATGGTGATGCCGCCTTCGCTCAGCATGCCCAGGGTCAGATACAGGCGCGACAATTCATAAATCCGTACCCGTTCGCCGATACCGGGCAGCCTGGACAGCCAGCGCATCAAGCCGCCATTGGCCAGCAGGCGCCGGATCCCCAGCACCAGCGCCGTAAGCGCCAACGCGACGCCGCCCAGCAGCCCCGCCGTATGTTCGGCGGCAAACTGGCCCCAGCTCAGCATCACTTGCGACATCCACGGCAAATTGCGGCCCGCGCCCTGGTACACCTCGGCAAACCGGGGCACCACGTACGCAATCAGGAACAGGCTGACACCGCCGCCGACCAGCAGCAAGATACAGGGATAAATCGCGGCCGACACGATCTTGCCGCGCACCAGGTCGATGCGTTGCTGGTATTCGATGTAGCGGGCCAGTGCACGGGGCAAATCACTGGTGCCTTCCGCTGCGCGGACAATGCCGATATACAGCGGCGGGAACAGGTCAGGCTGGTCCGCCAGCACGGCGGAAAAGCGCTGGCCTTCGCGCAAGCCGCCCAGCAAGCGTTCCAGCACGGTGCGGGTGGCAGGCGCCGCTTCCTTTTCCAGCAGCGCTTCCAGCGCTTCCACCACGCCCAGGCCGGCATTGAGCAAGGCCAGCAATTCCTGGCTGAACAGCAGTAATGACAGCGATTTGCCGCGGCTGCGGCGCGCGCCGCGTACGGGGGTAATGGAAGAAACAAACAAGCCGCGCGCCTCGACCTGGCGGCGCGCATCGGCTTCGTCGCGGCCATCCACCACCTGGTGGCCGATCACCATTTCCGGCGACAGGGTGCGGACATCGAACTGCATGGGGGGAGCGTTGGGACGTAAAGTTGTGGCGTGCGGCTACCTGCGCCGGCAACGGTTATTGCGAAGTGATGTCCGCGTTTTCGCCTTCGCCGCCAGGCTGGCCATCTTTGCCAAGCGAAACGATTTCATATTCAGCCTTGGCGCCCGGCACGCGGTACAGGTAAGCGTGGCCCCATGGATCCAGCGGAATGCCTTTTTTCAGGTAGGGGCCATTCCATTTCGCCCCGGCCGTTGCAGGCGCCGTCAACAGCGCATTCAACCCCTCCTCCGCCGTCGGATAACGGCCGACATCGAGACGGTACGTGTCCAGCGACTTTTCAAACGCTTCGATCTGCGCCTTGGCCACCGTCACTTCCGATTTGCCCAGCTGCGAGAAATACTTGGGACCGACATACGCAGCCAGCAAGCCAATGATCACGATTACTACCAGCAATTCCAACAACGTAAAACCTTGCGCGCGGCGACCACCAATATTGCTTTGAATCTTTGCTGCTTGCATCTGAAACACTCCTGTAACACTGCCGGAAAAAAGGTGATCCGAGGGGACCTGAGAGCCTACCACGCACTTTGAAGTTTTGACAATATCTGAATTAAAGTGTGTCAACAAAGATCTAGACGTGTGAAATTTCGCAACACGTTGCTGAAGAATTTTCGCAGTTTTTATTGTGACTAACAGTTACAAGTCGTCATAGTGAAAAGAAAACAAAATTTGTTAAAGCTTTGTAACTTACGAATTATCAACATTGAGAATCTTTTCACGTTCATTGTCTCAATTGCTATATTGCGTACTCCCGGAGGAGAGCCGGGGACACACTTGGCTGTACCCCAGCCAAGCCAAAACAGATCAGCAGGACCACCTGCAATTACAAACTCAAGGGAAGATACATGATACGCACCCGCTCCATTCTGAAGTCCGCACTGGCAACGGCAATGTTCGGCGCCGCGATTTGGGCTCCAGCTGCACAGGCTTCGGTCACCTCCTTCATCGATTTCAATGGCATCAGCCCGCTGAACCTGAACGGCAATGAATCCGTCCAGCTGGGCGACTACACGCTGACCGCCAAAGCCAGCCCGCTGGCCCAATTGCTGGGCCCGGACATTGAAGCGCAAGCCGGTTCCGGCATGACGGTCAATAACGGCACCGAAGCTTGCACGATCCTGGCCTGCCCGGCCAGCGACTCGCAGTACTATGCCGGCATCAATGACGGTTCCGTGGACTTCTCCGCGAAAGCCAATGACTTCCAGATCAGCAGCCTGAACTTCGCGTTCGTCGGCCCGATCGTTGGCTTGCCTGACTTCAGCTATGGCCAGCTGATCTTGACCGGCCAGAAAGTCGGCGGCGGCATCATCACCGCGGCCCGCAACTTCGCCGGCCAGAATGCCAACGGCGACTTCATGTTTTCCCACTGGGACCTGGGCGCCGACTGGGCCGACCAGCACCTGACGAGCCTGTCGATCAGCTCGTGCGTTTTCACCAATGACGGCTGCGTCAATTCCGTCGACTTCCCTGCATTCAACAACGCGCAATTCGCGATTGACGACCTGAAAATGACGACCGTTCCAGAGCCGGGCTCGATTGCCCTGCTGATGCTGGGCGCCGCTGGTATGGGCATGGCTTCGCGCCGCCGCCGCGCCGCCAAGTAAGCACGCTTTCGACAACCTATAACCCAGGAACAATATAATGAAACTCCGTCCAGTCTCCCTGGGCGTGCTGGCACTCGTCGCCAGCATCGCCTTCACCGTCAACGCACAAGAAATCCGCCGTCCGTACATCGTGCAGCTGGCCGACAAGCCAGTCGCGTCCTACACCGGCGAAGTCGCCGGCCTGCCAGCCACCAAGCCTGCCACCGGCAAGCTCGATGTGAGCGCAGCCGACGTGCAAGCTTACATGGCTTACCTGGACCAGAAACAGGCCAGCGTGCAAGCCACCGTGGCCAACGCCACCATCCTGCACCAGTACAACACCGTGTTCAACGGCTTTGCCGCACTGCTGACCGATGACGAAGTCCGCGCGCTGAAGAAAAACAGCGCTGTTGCCGCCATCACCGTGGACGAGCCGCGCAAACTGGAAACCACGTACACGCCGAAATTCCTGGGCCTGGACCAGCCAGGCACCGGCCTGTGGGACAAGCTGGGCGGCAAAGGTTCCGCTGGTGAAAACGTCATCATCGGTATCGTCGACAGTGGCGTATGGCCGGAAAACCCAGGCTACGCTGACCGCGTGGACGCCAACGGCCGTCCAACCATCGACCCATCGGGCACCCAGGTGTACGGCCCGCCGCCGGCTGACTGGAAAGGCACGTGCGAAACCGGTCCAGGCTTCACGACCGCCCACTGCAACAACAAGCTGATCGGCGCACGCTTCTTCAACGCCAGCTTCCTGTCGCAAAAGAAAACCGCCCACTATAGCGACTTCGCTTCGCCACGCGACGCATTCCACGGCGGCGCTGACGCCGGCAACAAGGGCGGCCACGGCGTGCACACGTCGACCACCGCAGGCGGCAACTCGATGGTGGCTGCCACGATGGGCGGCATCCCGGTGGGTGACGTGTCCGGCGTAGCGCCGCGCGCCCGCCTGGCAGCTTATAAAGTGTGCTGGTCGTACCTGGACCCGGCAGCCGAAGACGGCAGTGGCGTATCGAACAGCTGCTTCACGTCCGACTCCGTGAAAGCCATTGAAACCGCTGTCAAGGATGGCGTGGACGTCATCAACTTCTCGATTTCCGGCTCGCAAACCAACGTGATGGATTCCGTCGAAGTGGCGTTCTTCAACGCTGCCAACGCCGGCGTGTTCGTCGCAGCTTCCGCAGGCAACTCGGGCCCAGGCAATGCCGTGGCGCACATCAGCCCATGGCTGACCACCGTGGCGGCATCGACCCACAACCGCTTCATGGGCGCCAGCGTCACCATTCCAGGTGCAGGCACGTTCAGCGGCGCATCGTACAACCAGACCGCTCTGGCAAACGTGCCGACCATCCTGGCCCGCAACGCCGCCGTTGTGCCTTACGCCAACCTGTCGACCAAGGACAAATCCGCCGTTGGCCTGTGCTACACGGATAAAGACCGTGCCGACCCATCGCTGAATCCTGGTTTTGCCATTTCCGCCAACGTCAAACTGGACCCAGCCAAAGTAGCCGGTAAAGTCGTCGTGTGCGACCGTGGCACCACTGCCCGTGTCGACAAAGGCGCAGCCGTACTGGCTGCCGGCGGCGCCGGCATGATCTTGGCCGACAACGGTTCAGGCCTGGTGGCTGACCTGCACGTGCTGCCAGCCATCCACGTGACCGCCGCTGACGGCGCCACCATCAAGAACTACGTCAACGCCCACTCGGATGCGACGTCGTCGCTGACCAAGGCTGTGGCGTCGGTCGGCGCAACGCTGGCGCCGAAAATGGCTGGCTTCTCGTCCCGTGGCCCGAACAAAGGCGACTTGAACACGCTGAAACCTGACTTGACCGCCCCAGGCGTGGACATCATTGCCGCAGTTTCCGCCCCTGGCAACCCGGCGCTGCATGACGCCATCACCAATGGCACCGTGGTCCCGGACGCGGCATGGGATTCGCTGCAAGGTACGTCGATGTCCAGCCCGCACGTGGCCGGCCTGGGCGCGCTGCTGCGCAACCTGCACCCAACCTGGTCGCCGGCCGCCATCAAGTCGGCGCTGATGACCACCGCGTACAACACGTACAACGACGGCCAGCCTGGCATGTCGAACGGCCAATTGCCATGGGCGCAAGGCGCTGGCCACGTGCAGCCTAACCTGGCAGCCGATCCGGGCCTGGTGTATGACTCGAATGCAGTGGACTGGATCCGCTACCTGTGCGGCCTGGGCAAGCTGGCTGCCAACAGCGCCAACTGCACGAACCTGGGTTCGATCCAGCCATACAACCTGAACCTGCCGTCGCTGACCATCGCGGAAGTGCTGGGCAAAGCGTCGATCACCCGCACCGTGACCAACGTGGGCGACACCGCAGCAACCTACACCGCTGCAGCAACGCTGCCAGGCTACACCGTGACGGTATCGCCATCGACCCTGACCCTGGAGCCAGGCGCGAAAGCCACCTTCACCGTGAACCTGACCAACAACAGCGCAGCGCAAGGCGTATGGAACTACGGTTCGCTGACCTGGAGCGATGGCGTGCACACGGTACGCAGCCCGCTGACGGCCAAGGCCGCCATGATTGCAGCCCGCTCTGAAATCAGCAGCGAAGCTACTGCCGGCACCCAGGCGCTGACCATCGGCACCGGCTACACTGGCGCCATGACGGTGAAGAAAGCCGGCCTGAAGCCAGCTGACCGCTTCACCGGCACCGTCACCACCGACAAGTCGCCGGACGGCGGCGTGGCAGCTTGCACGGCAGGCGGCAGCACCGGCGTGTTTGCAGCCAACGTGACCGTGCCGGCCGGCGCCCTGGCAGCCCGCTTCTCGCTGAAAGACGAAGACACCACCGGCTACCAGGCTGGCTCCACCGATGACCTGGACCTGGTTGTCGTGAACAGCGCCGGCACCGTGGTCGGCAGCAGCGGCGGTTCGACGTCGTCTGAAATGGTGACCCTGACCGCTCCGGCAGCCGGCAGCTACCGCGTGTGCGTGGTGGGCTATGCGCCACACGGCGGTTCGGCAACCTTCAAGCTGAGCTCGTGGGTACTGTCCACTGCGGACGTAGGCGGCAACTTCAAGGTAACGGCGCCAGGCATCGTCTACACCGGCGGCACCGGCACCGTGGTAAGCAGCTGGTCCGGCCTGACTGCTGGCAAAGACTACCTGGGCGCGTTCCAGCTGGTTGGCGCAGGCGGCACCACCAGCACCACGCTGGTATCGGTTGACGCCACCGACCCGCTGCCAGCGGCCACCGCAGTAAAAGGCACGAACGCAGCTAACTAAGTGCGCCCTTGAGGCAGCGCCGGCGGGGGCCGGCGCATTTTTGAACGCTGTACTTCTTTTGGGAGTACAGCGTTTTTTTATCTATTCGGCGGGCAGCGCGGAATTGCCAGCCACGCAGCGCCCTGCCACGCACTGGGCGCCCGGATCCCGGATGACTTCACACGTCGATGGCGGCTCCGGCGAACGGGCCATCTGTTGCCGCCGCTGTTCCGCATGGCGCTGCGCCAGTGCCTGCGCGGCAACTTCATCAGACTTCGCCACGGCAAGATAGGATGCGGGCCCGCCGCACGCGCGTACACCGACAGGGACAGTGCGGCAATCAGCGGATTGCCGGCATTGCGCGGCAGCACTTAATGCACGCAGGCGCGCCAGCGGATCACCGCCGGCGCACGCTGCGCTGGCGGAGGCAAAGGAACACAACAGGATAAACAGCAGGCGCATGGCCACTCCGGCGATAAAGGGAACGACAACGGGAACGACAGGATAGCGCCACTATATACCGCTGCCTGCACTGCCGCCGGCCGGCGCCAGCAAGCGGAGCGCAATGCCCCGCGCTACCGCTTGCGCCCGGTTACTGACGCCCATGTTTTTATACAGGCGCTGCAAATGATTTTTCACGGTCCATTCGCTGATGCCGAGGATGCGGCCGATTTCCTGATTATTCTTGCCTTCGCGCACCCATTGCAGGATTTCCATTTCACGCCGGCTGACAGGCCGCCCGGCTTCCAGCGCAGGTTGCACCGCCGCGTCCGGCGCCGCGCTGCCCGCCACGATGCGCAGCAGCGCCATGTGCATGTGCGGCATCAGCAATTCCAGGAAATACGCGTGGCGCGGGCCGGGACGAAATGGCATGCCGAACAGCGCAAAGAATGTTGCGCCACCGGCCAGCGCGCCGCTGCCATGCACGAGCACATTGGCAAAGACATTGCTTTGTGCCGTGTGCCGGTGCGCTGCCAGCAAGGCCGGGCGCAGCGGCGCCAGGCGCTGTGGTGCAGGGATGTCCGGCGCTGGTTCCGCTTCCAGTATGGCAGGCCGCGCCTGGCCCGTTTGCCACAGTTGCGCCAGTTGCTGCGCCAGGCCGCTGTCCGCGCCAGTCAGCCGCTCGAGCACGCCGCGTTCCAGCAGCGCGCCATAGACGCACTGGACATCGCGCACCTGGCCGCCGCCATCAAGCTGACAGCAAACCAGCGCCTGATGGGGCAACAGTGCCTGCAACTGGCCCTGTGCCCATAAAAACAAGCGGCGCGGGTGGTCGATCGGCAAGGCCGCTTCGATCGCATTCAGCAGGTATTCCTGCTCCAGCTTGCTGAGGATGACGGGTAATTCCACTGCCGGCCAGTCATTCACGCGGCACAGGACGCATCCCACGCGACGAAGCGGTAGCCGCTGCCGCGCACGGTTTCAATATGGTCGTGATGCCCTGACGGCTGCAATGCGCTGCGCAGGCGGCCCACGTGCGCATCCACTGTGCGTTCATCGAGGTACACGTGGCGGCCCCACACCTGGTCCAGCAAGTGGGCGCGGCTGTGCACACGCTCCGGGTGGTGCATGAGGAAATTCAGCAGGCGGAATTCCACGCGGCCCAGCGGCACGTGCCGCTCGCCCGCCGTCACGCGCAGCGTGCCGGGATCGAGCCGCAATCCCGCCATTTGCACGGTATCGGGCGACACATGGGGCTGGCGGCGGCGCAGCACCGCGTGCATGCGCGCCAGCAATTCGCGGGGACTGAACGGTTTCGTCATGACGTCGTCGGCGCCGCACTCCAGCGCCATGATGCGGTCGGCTTCCGCCGTGCGCCCCATCACCATAATGATGGGCAAATCACGCGTGCGCGGCAGCGCGCGCAACCGGCGCGTCAATGCCAGGCCGGACTGGCCGGGCAAATCCCATTCCGCCAGCAGCAAGTCAGGCAGGGAATCTTCAAATTGCAGCAATGCGCTTTCAGCATCCGCGAGACAAGCCGGTTCGTGGCCGGCCTGGCGCAGGTTCAGCGACATCAGATCTTGGACTGCAGGGTCGCTGTCTAATACAAGTATCCGGGCAGGCATGATGCACCAGTGGTGGAAAAAGGCAGAATTTAACTATGCATCACCCCTGTTTGTCAGTACTAATACAATTTAAATAGAGGTTTGATTCAAATTTCGTCTAAATCCGCACGCCCTTTGCCACGTAAAGAAAAACGCACGGCCCTATGACAAGGCCGTGCGTTTTAACACAACGTGTCGCGCACGCAACGGTGCGCTTTTACAACAGGTTTAGGCGGGCCTGGTGGCGCGGCGGCGGCGCGCAACCAGCATGCCGGCAATGCCGGTGCCCATCAGCAGCCATGCACCGGGTTCTGGAACGGTACCGACACTGCCCTGGCCGCCGGGAGTCTGCGATGGCGTCCAGGTCAAGTCCAGCAACGCGCCCGTGCGTGGGTCGTAATCACCCAGCGGCAGGAAGTCGCTGTCGAAAGCCGATATGAACAGGTGCGACACATAGGAAATATCTTTATCGTAATCGCCGGCAAACGTCACATCGAACGCCAGCGGGCTGCCGAAGTTCACGGCATGCGACAGGTAATTCAGCGTATCGTTGCTCAGCACGTACCCGCCTGCATTTTCAACAAAACCGTAGCTGGCAGAGTCATCGCGGCCCGCCTTGTCGAAGCCACTGAGGTTGGAAATGGTCGCGGTGGCCAGCGGCACGCCAGTGGTGGCCGACAAATACATATCCAGATAACCGGTGTCGGTACCAAACGTGCTGGTGTCGATCGAAACATGCATCGTACCGGCCGCAGCCAGGCCGCTGGTAGCAGCCAGCGCCACTGCCAGGGCAGCACGGCGCGCGAAAGAAACAAAGGCATTAAACATTTAATTTTCCTAACTTAAGAATTCAGAACGAGCCGCGGAAGAACTTTGGCGTGTAAGTCACCATCAGGCGTGCCGGGCCGGAGAACGTCAGCGGCACGTTGATCACGGCGCCTGGCGCCAACGTTGTGTTCACCGTGACGTATGGCGCGCCATCGTGCATGCCGCTGGCGTTGTCCAGCGTCAGGCCGGCGGTCAAGCCATTCAGTTGCAGCTGGAATGGGCCGGTCAGCGGCGCGTTGCTGGTATTGGTCACCGTCACCGCTGCGACATATTTCAACGTCACACGGTTGTAAGCCGCGCCCTGCTGCGTCAGGCGCACGCTGCCCGTCACATCGACGAACTTCGGCTGCAAATTCAGACTGATCACAACAGGATCATGGTCCGACGCACGGTATGGCAGCGCCGTGTACAAGTCTTGCGGCTTCGATTCCAGGTTGTAGTCAATCACCGTCGGCTCATCCGCATTGACGTGCCATTCCGCCGCACCAGCCACTTGCGGGCTCAGTGCTGCGCTGGCCAGCGCGTGATCCAGGTAGCCGCTGTTGCTGCCGAAGATGAACGAATACGGCATGCCATTTGGACGGATGAAGCGTTCCAGCTGGTTGACGAAACCGGCATTCGTCATCACGGCAATCGGATCTTCCATGCCATACGAATTCATGTCGCCAATCAGCAGCACGTCCGGGTCACCCGCTGCCGACACCACTTGCGGCACGAAGGTATTGATCAGGCGCTGAGCCTGCAAGATACGGTTGGCATTCCAGCAGCCCTGGCTGTCGCCCTGGTCGGCATCGGCGCCGGAGCTTGGGCAGCTGCCCTTGGACTTCAAGTGGTTGACGATCAGCGAGAATTTCTCGCCGTTGGCAGCCGTAAACGTTTGCGCCATCGGGGCGCGGTTGTTGATGGCATCGCCGTCAGACAATGCGCCGCCCACCAAGGTCAGCTTCGACGGCTTGTAAATCATCGCCACGCGGATCGCATCCGTACCCGATGCAGCTGGCGCCGGCACCACGGCATACACTGGCGCGCCGATGGCGGCGTTCAGCGCATTGGTCAAATACGTGACCGCGTATTCGCCATTGTTCTGGATTTCCATCAGGCCCACGACGTCCGCATCGATGGCTTTCAGCTTGGCCACGATCTTGTCGCGCTGGCGGATGAATTCCGTCATGTTGTTGGCGCCACGGCAGTTCGACGCCGACGTCGTGCTGCCGATCTTGCAGCCCTGGCCCGTGCGGCCTTCCACGTCGGTGCCGTTGGCAAACGTCGTGAAGAAGTTCAGCACGTTGGCGCTGGCGACTTTGACGTTACCGGCCGGCAGCACCGGCGCATCTTCGCGCGGATTGGTGCGCGAAATTTGCGGCGCCGTCACAGGCTGTACCTTGAAGGCTGCGCCGCCGCCACCGATGGCGCCGAAGTCGATCACGCCGGTCAGGCCCGTCACCGTGTCGCCCGCGCGCACCGTGTTGTCCTGGCCGATGTAAGGAATCGTCGTTGGCGTCGTGAAGATGCCGTCGTCCAGCACGATCATGTTGGCGGCGTTCGACGCGGCCAGTGCATACGCCTGCGCCGTGCGGGCCGGGTAGCGGTTGGTCGGCACTTCCAGGCGGCCGTTGGCCAGGGTCATTTCACCACGGTCGCCCAGGAATTCCACCTGGTTGATGGTCAGCGGCTGCGTGAAGTTGACCAGCATGCCTTCGACTTTGGACAAGTCATCGCCCAGCACCACATTGGTTGGCGTGATCGTGTAGCCGGCCGACATGACGACGGTTGCCGTCACATCCTTGATTTCCGTGTACGAACGGGCCGCGCCAGCCGGCGTGTATTCCGTAACGGTGCCGGTCACGCGCACCTTGTCGCCCGCCTTCACGTTGGCCGGGCTGTTGGCCGTATAAATGAAGATACCGTCCGACGTATCCGGATTGCCGTCGCCATTCAAGTCTTGCAGGAAGAAGCCGGTGCCGACTTTCAACGTCACGATGCCTTCCGTGGTTTGCACGGAATTCGCATAAGGGCTGGTGGCGCCAGGGCCCTGGATTTCAGGGATGGATTTGGTCACTGCAGCCAGGCCGGAAATCTTCACGGTCAGCGGGCACGATGCGGTCTGGCCCTGGTTGTTGGAGAACTGCACCGTCACCGGGTAGTTGCCGACACCCAGGCTGTCCGCCGCCGTCAGGTTGACGGTGGCGACACCTCCCTCTTCCGGTGCAGCCGTGAAGCCAGTCAACGAGATACCCGCCATGGCGCCGGACGAAATCGTGGCGCCGTTGACGATGCCATCGAGGTCCGTTGCGGACAGCGCTGCGCTGCCGGCATAGCCTTGAGCCAGCGCCAGCACCGACGGGCACGTGGCCACGATAGGCTTTTGCGGCGCCACTGAGCACAGGCGTTTTTCCGTCAGCGTATTGCGCGGCGCCGGCACAGCCGTCGCGAAGTCGGCGCTGTTGCTGTCGGTTTCCGTGCAGCCGTCATTGCCACGGTAAGCGGACAGCAGGTTGCCCAGCGTCGGCGTCGGGCCCGCGCCTTCGTACCCATTGGCCGAACCATAACCGACAAAGTCCACCACCGTGCCGCCTGTTGGCGCGGCGCCCGTCAGCGCCGTCGTGCTGGACACCAGCGCCACTTTCCCCGCACCCGCCGCCATCGCGATGGAGCCGACTTTATCCGCCACCACAGTGCTGGCGGTACCGCCAGCGCCTGCCGCTTCCTGCACCAGGTAATACTGGCCAGGTTCCAGGGTGACGCTGGTCAGCGGCGTCACCTGCCACGACGTGCCGGTCGACGATGCATATTGCACGCTCCAGCCATTGAGCGAAACCGGCGTCGAGCCACGGTTGAACAGCTCGATGTAATCGTGCTTCAAGGTCGCGCCGGTGGCGCCCGAACCGTTACCGCCCGCGCCATAGACCTGGCTGATGACGATGTTGTCGGAAACGGCGAACGCAGGGGCGGACATGCCAGCCAGCAAGGCGGCAAGCACGGTCAAGCGTCCCGGCACGGCGTGCAAGGTATGTTGTTTCATGTGGTATTCCTGTGGTGAAGGGCGGCTGCTGGCGGCGCCAACATTAACAAAATGTACTTATTGTTATGTTTTGCATATTAATAGAAGCACATGACGAGTTGATGACACGTCATTAATCCGAACGGACTAATATGCAGCCAGAACCACAGAAGAATGCGGGTTCCACCGTACTTTCAAGGTGAAATTAGAGGTGAGATTCCATGCGCTGTGAGCATGGATACAACAGTACTTGTCTAGCGATAGGGCGCCGCCAGCGGTTCGCCGATAAACACGCCTTGCGCCGGCCACGCCACGCTTTTCCAGTACGCCTCGATGGCGCTTTCACCGCGCACGTAATGTGACAGCAAGACGGCCGGATGCGGGAATTTTTGCCAGTAGTTGCATGGCTCGCTGACGGCGCCATAACTGGCCGTGGCGCCCGCCTCCAGCCACCGCAGGCTGCTCATTTGCGTGGAACCCAGCAAATCTCCGCCCAGCGACGTCAAATGGTCGGCCAGCGCGCCCGGCAGGAAACGCACGCTATCGAGCTTATCGACTTTCGCGGCGCCGATTTGATACACGAGGATATTGCTGACATTTTCCAGCGCCGTGCTGCTGGCCACGTGCATTTCCACGTCGCGCCCCTTGAGCACGCCGGGACGGGGAAAGAATGGCGCGCGGCTGTTGCGGGCCTTGTCCGGCGTGATGACGTAATACGCGCCGGCATGCGGCGCTGGCTTTGCGCTGACGCCCCGCTCGATGACGGCCCTGGCCAGTTCCTGCGGCGACGCAGGCAGCAGCATGGCAATGCGCAGGCCATGGTCGGTGTAGGGTTGGCGCGACGGCGCATTGAAATACGGGCTGGGCTTGCCGGGCCCGCAAGGCTTGCTGCACAGCGCGGGGTCGAATCCCAGCGTGTAGGCGGCCGTAATGCCCTGGCATTCCACTGCATACGGCGCCGTCCACGCCATCAGCACGGCCTGGATGCGGGGCGGCAGTTTGCTGTCGATTTGTTGCTTGATCTGCGCAAATTGCGCGGCATCGAGCTTGCGGGGCTGGCCCGGGATACGCACGTGCACCACGTTGCCCACGGGGATCAAACGTTTTTCACGGTACAGCGCAGCGATGGCCACGCTGTCCGGATCGTCGTCATTGACAATGACCGCCAGCTGCTGCGGCTGCAGCGACGTGGGGATGCGGGGAGATTGCGCCCACACGGGGCTGGCAAACGCCAGGATGGCTGACAGCGCCATCCCGGCGGCGACGTGCAGGCAGCGGAGATCAGGTGCGCTGATAGACATCCTCGAAGCGCACGATATCGTCTTCGCCCAGGTAGCTGCCGGACTGCACTTCGATCAGGTGCAGCGGCACCTTGCCCGGGTTTTCCAGGCGGTGGTTCATGCCGATCGGGATATACGTGGATTCGTTTTCCGTCAACAGCTTGACTTCATCGCCGCACGTCACGCGGGCCGTGCCCGATACGACGACCCAGTGTTCCGCGCGGTGGTGGTGCATTTGCAGCGACAGCTTGCCACCCGGGTTCACGATGATGCGCTTGACCTGGAAGCGGTCGCCCACATCGATGCCTTCATAGCTGCCCCATGGACGGAATACTTTACGGTGCATCAAGTGTTCCGTACGGTCTTCCGACTTCAAGTGATCAACGATTTGCTTGACGCGCTGTACCTGGTCTTTATGCGCCACCAGCACGGCGTCGGCGGTTTCCACGACGACCAGGTCCTTGACGCCGACCACGGCCACAATGCGCGATTCCGCGCGCACCAAGGTGCCGGACACGCCATCGAGATACACGTCGCCACGGGTGACGTTGTTGTCCGCATCTTTTGGCTGCACTTCATGCAGCGCCGACCACGAACCCACGTCGCTCCAGCCGATATCGGCCGGCACCACGACAGCGTGCCTGGTCTTTTCCATCACGGCATAGTCGATGGAGTCCGACGGGCTGGCCGTGAACGCGGCTTCATCCAGGCGGCAGAAGTCCAGGTCGCTGTAATCATTTTGCACGGCAGCCGCAGCAGCTTTGGCCATCTCCGGCGCATATTGTTCCAGCTCGCGCAGGTAGGCTTCGGCGCGGAACAGGAACATGCCGCTGTTCCAGAAGTAGGTGCCGGCCTTGACGAACGTTTCCGCCGTGGCGCGGTCCGGTTTTTCCACGAAGCGCTCCACTTCATAGCCATCACCTGCCACGCCTTTGACCACCGAACCGCTCTTGATGTAGCCATAGCCCGTTTCCGGGGCGGTCGGCACGATGCCGAACGTGGCCAGCGCGCCTTCGCGGGCCAGCGCCGCAGCGCGGTCCACGGCAGCGTGGAAAGCTGCCACATTATTGATCACGTGGTCTGCCGGCAGCACCAGCATCATCGCATCCGCATCAATACCCTTGATGTAGTTGGCGGCAGCGGCCACTGCCGGCGCCGTGTTGCGGCCCACGGGTTCCAGCAGGATCGCCAGCGGCTTGATGCCGGCTTCGCGCATTTGCTCGGCCACGAGGAAACGATGTTCATTGCCGCACACAATCAGCGGCGCCTGCATATCTTGCACGCCCGCAACACGCAATGCGGTTTCCTGCAGCATGGTTTTTTCAGTAACGAGCGGCAGCAATTGCTTCGGCAACACTGCCCGCGATAGTGGCCACAACCGGGTGCCAGCACCGCCAGACAGGATGATCGGGTAAATTTTCATTAAGCGTGTTCCAATTTGAGTGACATTTCTTCTTCTTTCCGGCGGCAACGGCGGCGGTCACGGGCATTGCCCCACTCGCCCTTCTCATATTGCGAAATGTGCTTCATTTCGCCCGCGCGGTCGACACTATAGTCCTTGAAGACAATTAATTCTTCCAGCGTAACGTCCGGTAACACGCGAGTATATTCGAACAACACACTCTTCACCACTTCCGCGCCGGAACAAATGTGGCTGCCATGGCCAATCCAGCTTGGGCCGATGATGCAGGCGCCGGCATCGACCTTGACGCCGGAACCCAGGTAGACGGGGCCTTCGATGCGCGTGCCATTACTCCAGTCGATGCTGGTATTCAAGCCCACCCACAAGCCATCATCGACCTGGATGCCGGGCACTTTCATGTTGGCGACTTCGCCCAGCAGCACGCTTTGCAGCACTTCCCAGTAATCCTTGACGCTGCCGATATCGATCCAGTCGAACTTGCGGGCTTGCGCATAGAATGGCAAACCTTTTTCCACCAGCAGCGGGAACAGTTCGGAACCAATGTCGAATGGGCGGTCATTGGGGATCAGGTCCAGCACTTCCGGCTCGAAAATATAAATGCCGGTCGACGCGAAGTTCGACAGCGCCGCTTCGCGCGACGGCTTTTCCTGGAATGCCTTGATGCGGCCATCATCATCCGTCACGACGACGCCGTACGACGACACTTTGTCCCACGGGACTTCTCGCGTAATCACGGTAGCCAGCGCCCCTTTGCGGCGGTGCTCGAACAGCGCGGACTTGATATCGAGGTCAATGATGGCGTCGCCGCACAGCACGATCGTGGTTTCGTCGAAGAAGCCGCTAAAGTCCTGGATCTTGCGCATGCCGCCGGCGGAACCCAGCGGTTCCGGCACGACTTCGCCATCGCTGTTGGCATAACCTTCGAATGAATAGCCGATCTGGACGCCGAACTGGTGGCCTTCGCCAAAATACTCTTCAATCTTTTCGTGCAGATAACTGACGTTGACCATGATTTCCGTGATGCCGAAGCGGGCCAGGTGTTCCACCAGGTACGCCATCACGGGCTTGCCCAGGATGGGGATCATGGGTTTCGGTAAGTCATAAGTCAGGGGACGGACACGCGTCCCTTTTCCTGCGGCCAGTATCATTGCTTTCATTATGTATTCCTTGAGGTGAATTCAATGGGCCCGGTATGTTCGACCGGCTCAGCCGGAGCTCTGCCAAATCTCAGCCAATTAGCGGGAGCCGCTTTGCCAGCGCCACGCATCCGCACACATTTGCGCGATGCCGCGTTCCGCTTTCCAGTTCAATTCGCGTTCCGCGAAGCTGGTATCGGCATAGCAGGCAGCGATGTCGCCATCACGGCGCGGGGCGATACGGTATGGCACAGGACGGCCGCTGGCTTGTTCAAAAGCGCGCACCATTTCCAGTACGCTGTTGCCACGCCCGGTACCCAGATTGTAGGCATGCACACCAGTGACTGTCGCCAGCTTGGCCAGCGCGCGCAAATGGCCGATCGCCAGGTCCACCACGTGGATGTAATCGCGCACACCTGTACCATCCGGCGTCGGATAATCGTCGCCAAACACGTTGAGGAATTCGCGCTGGCCAAAAGCCACTTGCGACACGTAAGGCATGAGGTTGTTTGGAATGCCGTTCGGCGATTCGCCAATCAAGCCGCTGTCATGCGCGCCCACCGGATTGAAGTAGCGCAGCAGCGCCACGCGCCACGATGCATCGGAGCGTCCCAGGTCGCGCAAGATGTCTTCAATCATCAGCTTGCTGCGGCCATACGGGTTGGTGGCCGACAGCGGGAAATCTTCGCGGATCGGCACCGAGGCCGGATCGCCATACACGGTGGCGGAAGAACTGAAGACCAGCGTCTTGCAGCCCGCTTCCGCCATGGTTTCAAACAGCACGAGGCTGCCAACTACATTGTTATCGTAATACTCGATGGGCTTTTGCACGGATTCGCCGACCGCTTTCAAGCCGGCAAAGTGAATCACGGCATCGATACGGTGTTCACGGAACACCGTCCGCATGGCTTCCCGGTCACGCAAATCGGCTTGCACGAAGGCATAGGGCCTGCCCGCGATACGCTGCACGCGCTCAAAGACAGAAACATCGGAATTGGACAAATTGTCGAGCACGACCACGTCGTGCCCTTCCGCCAGCAATTCCACACAGGTATGCGAACCAATGAAGCCCATACCGCCGGTGACCAGAATTTTCATACGCTCCTCTTACATACGCCAGACGTGCAGGCCGGCTGCGCACAGCGCTGCTTCGTCATACATCGATTTAATATCAATAAAACATCCACCCTTGACCAGCTTGCGCGCGAAGTCTTCCGCCGTCAGCGCCAGCAGCGGCTTGTGGGGCACTGCGGCGACGATGGCGTCGGCACGCGGCAAATCTTCAAATGCCGTCAGCTCCACGCCATATTCATGCAGCGCTTCTTCCGGATCCGCATACGGATCGTGCACGAACACTTGTACGCCATACGCTTTCAATTCATTGATCACGTCGCCCACTTTGGAGTTACGCAAGTCCGGGCAGTTTTCCTTGAAGGTCAGGCCCAGCACGTTGACCTTGGAGCCGCGGATATAGCAGTCGGCCGCAATCATTTGCTTGATGGTCTGTTCCGCCACATATTTCGCCATGCCGTCATTGATACGGCGGCCGGCCAAAATCACTTGCGGGTTGTAGCCCAGCTGTTCCGCTTTATGGGTCAGGTAGTATGGGTCCACGCCGATGCAGTGGCCGCCCACCAGTCCCGGCGAAAAGCGCAGGAAGTTCCACTTGGTGCCTGCCGCTTTCAACACTTCAGCCGTATCGATGCCGATCTTGTCGAACAGGATGGCCAATTCATTCATCAGTGCGATGTTCAAGTCGCGCTGCGTGTTTTCAATGACTTTGCACGCTTCGGCCGCCTTGATCGACGACGTGCGGTGCACGCCCGGCACCACGATGGTTTCGTACAGCTTCGCCACATTTTCCAGCGTGTCCGGCGTATCGCCCGAGACGACTTTCACAATGTTCGTCAGCGTGTGTTCCTTGTCGCCCGGGTTGATGCGCTCAGGGGAATAGCCGACAAAGAAATCTTCTTTCCATTTCAGGCCGGATTCTTTTTCCAGCACGGGAATGCACACTTCTTCGGTCGCGCCCGGGTATACGGTCGACTCGTAAATCACGGTGACGCCCTTCTTCATGTGCTTGCCTGCACTGCGGCTGGCGCCGATCAGCGGCGTGAAATCCGGCGTGTGGGCATTGTCGACCGGAGTCGGCACGGCCACGATGATGTAGTCCGCTTCCGCCAGGATGGCCGGATCAGACGAATATTCAGCCAAGGTGGCGGCTTGCATTTGTTCGTCAGACAGCTCGCGCGATGGATCGGTGCCGCGCAGGCAGGCATCGACCTTGGACTGGACGATGTCAAAACCAATCGTGCGCATATGCTTGCCGAACTCAATCACCAGAGGCAAACCAACGTAGCCGAGGCCGATGACCGCAACAGTAGACATAGTGGACTTTCCGTGAATTAACATTTTAGTATTGAAGTTAGTATAGTATCATTGCATGGCGCAATTCAGTGTATGTCAGCCGCATGTCAGGCATATGTAGACTACGTGACATACGTAGATCGCGCCATATCATTGCTGCATTGCAATAAAGCACAGCATTCTAAGGTGCATGCAAAATAAATTGCCGCACGGCCGCCAGCAAATCCGGCGACGCATACGGTGAAATTGCCGCACTCCCCTTTGAAGCAGCTTGCGCAGCGGCTAACGCCGCCGGCAAGTCTTCATCCTGTTCCGCCACAAAGATGCCGGGCCGCTGGGCGAGCCAGTGGGCGGTGGCAATCTGGTGGTCATTGCGGGTTTCCTGTAAATCGCCGCGGCGCGGCATCAGCACCAGCGGCTTGCCCAGTTCCATGCCCGTCAGCACGGAACCCATGCCCGCATGGGCGACAATCACGTCGGCCTGCGCCACGGTTTGCGAAAATTCCGCCGGCGTCAGCGCCTTCGTATAGCGCATGGCGCGGGGGCGGTACTGGCTATCGCCGATTTGCGCAAAGATGTCGGCGTCGGGCTTGGTCCGTTCCGCCCACAAGTCGATGGCGGACACCATCCGGTCGAACGGCATTTGCGACCCCACCGTCACAAAAATCATCGTCACAGCACGCTCCCATGGCAATTCGGGCCATTCTTGCCAGCCAAATGCGGCCATTGCGTCAGCCACAAGTCGGTAAAGCTGCGCACTTTTTCACCGGACATGGACAAATGTTCCACGTTGGCGATGCTGTCGAGCCACATGGTTTTTGCGCCTAAAAACTTACCCATGCGCAAAGCGACCACGCCTGGCGCCGCCCCGGTCGTGATGACGACGTCAGGGCGCTCGCGCAGCACGATCCAGCTGACCTGGCAAATCATTTTCACCAGGTCCCAGCGGCTCCAGCGCGTGGCGTCGGTGACCGCATAAAAACGGCTGCCAGGCACCTGGCTGACATAGCTGGGCTGCACCGTCACATAGGCCACGTCCTGGCCTTCAAATGCCGGACGCAACCGTAACAGCTGCACCCAGTGGCCGCCGCCAGAGGCGACAGCCAATATTTTCTTCTTCATTGCGGACCTCTTTAGCTCAACAGGAGCAATTTATCACTATTGATAAAAATTTAATGTTCGCTAGCGCACAGTTCTGGCTTCTCTTTTAGGAGCCAGTACCTCGTCATACAGTGCATCGATGGCGCCACGCACTGCCGCCGCTGAATACGTATGCTGGGCGCGGGCAAAGGCCGCTTCCCGCAGCGCCTGGCGGCGCGGCGCATCATCGAGCAGCGCGACAATGGCGCCAGCCAGCGCATCGACGTCGCCCGGTGCATGCAGCACACCGCAGCGGCCGTGGTCCAGCGCTTCGGGAATGCCGCCCACCGTGGTGGCAATCACCGGCACGCCATCGGCCATGGCTTCCAGCACGCACACCGGCAACCCTTCGAAATACGATGGCAGCAGCAGCATGGTTGCCTGTGCCACCAGCGCATCCTTGGCGGCGCCATCGACCCAGCCTGGCAGCCGCAGCGCATGGTCCACGTTCAATTCGCGCGCCAGCGTTGCCGTGCCTTCGAGGTCGCCGTCGCCGGCCAGCGTGAAGACCGCATCGGGATAGCGGGCCAGCACGGCCGGCATGGCGCGCACAATGTCGGCGACGCCTTTTTTATCGCGCAAGCGGCCCAGGAACAGCAATTGCGGCGGCGTGGCGCCATGCGCAGGCGGCAGCGCAGACGGCACGTGCACGGGATTGCCCAGCACCGTGATGGCGGCATTCGGTGCAATACGGGCCAATGCCGTCTGCCACTGGCCCGTCAGCGCCACCAGTGTGTGCGCCCCTTCCAAGGTGCGGCGCACCCAGCGCTGTGCGCGGGGGCCGCACTCCTGGTCATAAAACACGGGGAATTCGCCACTGTGCAAATGAAATACGTAAGGCACGCCAAACAGCCGCGCCAGCGCACACAGCACGGACTTGCGCCAGAAACTGCCGCGCGACGCGGAATGCACGTGCAGCAAGCTGACTTTCCCCCGCAGCAGCAGCCACAGCAGAGAAGCCGCCACGCCAGCCATCACGCGCACTTGCGTAGCCTTGCCTGGTTTTTCATACGACGCCAGGTAGCGCACGTTCCACGCATCAAACAACCCCATGTCGCGGTACATGCGCACCACGGACGTCATGCCGCCGGGAGACTCCAGCGACGTCCCCGCCATGACCACATTACACTCCGATCCCACTGCTGCTCCTTTCAATTCTTGGACTTGCCTATGCCGGCTGCGGCGCCGCGCCGATCAGGCGCGCCAGCCTGCCATTCCATGTCGCCACCAGCGCGCCTTCGCTGGCATTGATCAGCCGCACCATGCGCAGCGCCAGCAATGCCGCCAGCCCAGCCAGCACCACCGCGACGGCCAGCGGCAGCGGATGGGCCGCGTGCAGCAGCGCCAGCGGCACGCACACCAGCAATCCCGCGGCCAGCCTCAGCCACCCCGCCCCATCGGCAGGCGACTGGTAGCCGCGCGCCCGCAATCCGGCCTGTACGCGCAGGCAAAACAGCGCTTCCGCCAATACCGGCAAGGCGGCCGCCAGCACCAGGCTGCCCGTCGCTTGCAGCGCCGCCACCATCACCAGCGGCAACACCGCCAGCGCCGCATTGGCGCGCGCCACCAGCCCGGATTCCAGCACCGTGTTGGCGCACAGTTCCACCACGCGGCGCCAAGCCGTGGTGCCCGCGCCGCACAGCAGCACCACCAGTACCGGCCAGGCCGGGGCAAAGCGGACGCCGCCCAGCGCGCGCATGCCCAGGTCGCCAAATGCCGTGAAGAACACCAGCAGCGGGAACAGCACGGCGGCAGCGGATTTCATCAGCAAGCCCGCCCGCAGGCTGAGGCCGGCAAATTCACGGGTGGCGCTGTAATACGCGACCAATGTGGGCCGCACGATGCTTTGCAACAGGTCGGTCGGCAGATAGCGCCGCACCTGGTCGGCAAACGTGCGGGCAAAGCCAAATGCACCGGCCGCATCGGCGCCCAGCATGCGGGCCACCACCATGGTCAGTACTTGCGGCCCGCACAGCAGCGACAGCAAATAACTGGCGTACGTGTGCATGGCCAGGCGGCGCAGGCCACCCGGCGCTTGCCAATGCGGGTCGGCAGCAGGCACGGTGCGCAAGCGCCACAGCACCAGCGCCAGCGCCAGGCTTCCCGCCACGGCTGCGCAGGCGGCAGCCGTCAATTCCAGGTGCAGCATGGCGGCCGCCTCCAGGCTGGCATCCTGGCGCCACGTCCAGAGCAACAATGCCAGCAAGGTGCCTACGCGCAGCAATTGGGCCATCTGGCCGGCGCGCTGCGCCATCAAGACTGTCAACATCTGGTCGCGCGCCAGGCGGCCCAGGCCTTCGGCCAGCACCAGCGGCGCCACCAGGTGAAACGCGGGCGCCGCAGCCGGCAATTTCATCAAGCGGGCCAGTTCATCCGCTCCCGCATAGACGACGCACGCGACAGCGGCCACCAGCATGCCTTGCAGGGCTGCGAGGCGCAGCACGGCAGCCCCCGTAGCGCGTCCGCTGGCATGCACGCGGGCATCGGGTACGAGGCGCGCCGTCACCCAGTCCAGTCCGCCGGTCGATACCGCCAGCGCCACTTCCATCACGGCCAGCGCCGCCGCGTAATGGCCATATTCCGCCAGCGGCAGCAGCCGTGCCGCCAGGCCGAATGCGATAAACGTCAGCACGCCGGACAGGCCCCGCCCGGCAATAAAGATCACCATGCCGCCCTTGACGGCACGGCCGCTGTAGGGATGCGCGCCCTTCATGGCGTGGCCGGCTGCGCCAGCAGCCGCTGATATTGCTGCGCCAGCGATTGCGCCAGCACGTCGTAGCTGCGGGCGGCGCGGATCGCTTCACGTCCCGCCACGGCCATGGCGCTGGCGCGCAAAGGATCGCCCAGCAATTCAAGAATGCCGCGGGCAAAGCCGTCGGCCGTCAGCGGCACACATAAACCGCCATTCGTTTGCGCCAGCAACGCCGCCTGGTCAGGCTGGTCATTGGCCACCACCGGCACGCCATACGCGAGGTATTCGCATACCTTGGTGGGCGACGCCACTTCCAGCACGCGCGAGCGGGGGAATGGCGACAAGCCGATGGTGGCGGCGCGCAAATAGCGCCATGCGTCAGCGGGCGCCATCCAGCCCGTGATCAGCACATGGTCTTGTACGCCAAGGCGGACGACTTGCTGCTCCAGCCATGCCCGTTCGCCCGGAGTTTGCGAATCGCCCACCAGCACCAGCAGCGCTTGCGGTTCGCGGCGCGCCACTTCGACCATGGCTTCCACCATAACTTCCGGATGGCGCATGCGTTCCAGCGCCCCCAGGTACACCAGCACCTTGCGGCCAGCCAGGCGCGGGTCGTCGCTGGGCTCGACCGCATCGAGGCGGTCCGGTATCGCCACGCCCATCGGCACGGGCGTCATGGCGGCAGGATCGAGACCGCGCCGGGCCAGCATGGTGCGCATCGCATCGCTTTGCACGAATACATGGTCGGCGCGGGGCAGCACGACGCGGTACAGCACGAAGGCCGCCAGCTTGCCCCGTACGCGCCACATCAGGCGCCGCAGCGGAGAGCCGGCGCTGGCTTCCCGTCCCGCCCCCATGTCTTGCCAGGACTCGGCAAACGGGAACGACATCCAGTAAAAGAAAGGCAGCCCGCGCCAGCGCGCCGCCAGCAAGCCGATGGCCGCGCCGCCGATACGGTCGCGTACCTGGATCGCCTGGTATTGCGATCCGCGCGCCAGGCCGAACAGCGACCAAGCCAGTCCCATCCGGGTGATCAGCCGGCCCAGCTTGCCTTTGCCCTTGCGGGTATGGGCGGCGCCGGCCTGCCACGCGGCCGGTTCGCCATCTTGCAGCGCGACCAGGTCGGCGCGCACGCCATGCCGGGGCAGGTACTGGCCAAACAAAGTCGCGATGTCAGGCCGGAAGCTGGGATGGGGTTCGCGGGTCAGATAAAGTATGCGTATCGTCATAAGTTACAAAGGTGGTGGCGCCAGGTTGCCGGCCAGCCGCAACCGCGCAGGCGCCCCGGCAGCCTGCAACAGGTCGGTAATAAAGCGCTGTTGCAGCGCAAATTCAGTAGGCTCATCCGTGCCGATGGATGACACGCGCACCAGCATGCCGTCCGGCACGGTGCCGCCCAGGCCATAGCGCAATTGCTGCAATTTCTGCTGCAAACCGGGCCGGATCGCGCGGTCGCCCACAGTAATCCAGTACGTGATGGGTTCGTGGCGGGCGCCGCTGACGGCGTACAGCCGCTTGACAGGCAGCACGCCGCCACCGGCCGCCAGTTCCGCATAGCCGCGGTTATCCACTTCAAAGCCCTGTGCGCCATAGCATACTTCCGGCTTGTGGACTTGCAAGCGGTCGCTTTGTTCGCCGCCATACGCCAGCGACAGCATGACGCGCTCGCCATCGCGGTTGATGTACGTGCGCGACAGCGTCTGGTTATAAATCTTGTCCAGCTTGGCCTGCGTAGCGGGGTCCACTTGCAGCGGAATCATGTCGGGATCGACCCGCCAGTCGCCGAATTGCTCCGGCACCATGGCGGCCAGATCCACGCGCGGCCCCTGGTCCGCCAGCTTCACGGTCGGCGTCAAATGGCCCGACAGGGCGCTGGCCGACAGCATCAGCGCAGCCAGCACCACGCTCACGGCAATTTGCTGTTTCATGCGGTCCTCCCTGCCTGGCGGCGCGCCGCCAGCCATTGCAAGAATTTATCGGTACTGATGATCAGCAGCAGGGCCGTGATGAACAGCACCATGCCGGCAAAGCCGTGCAGGAAACCCTGTCCCGCCGCATCGCCAAAGTAATACGTGATCAGCGTCAGCGTGATCACGCGGATCACATTGGCGCCAAACGAAATGGGGACGATCATCAGCGCCAGCCACACATTGCGGAACGCGGACGTATGGCGCACCACGTTCAAGTAAAACAGCCCTAGCGCTTCCAATGTCAGCAGCGTTTGCAAACCCGCGCACGCATCGGCCACCAGCAGCTGATACTGGCCGATTTGCAAAATCACGCCATTGCGGCCGATCGGATAACCGGCCAGGAACAGCAACTGCTCCGTCACGTAAGACACCGCCATTTTCATCGGCATGGTCAGCGTACTGACGATACTGCCGGGCAGCGGCACCATGAACAGCATGAAGAAAAACGGGAACCACAGCAGCGCCAAGGCCCGCGCACCACGCTTGATCAGCAGCAGCGCCACGCCCATGACGATGAACGACCCCAGTTCAAACGCGAGGATTTGCTGCGAACGGCCCAGCACGTACAGCGCCAGCGCCAGCAACAGCAAGGGCCAGCCCGCCGCATGCGCGGGACGCGGGCCGTCGCATGCGGCCAGCATTTCCGGCCATTTGCGCCACAGCAGCCATAGCGACAAACCGAGGATAATCGGGCCATGCGCCTGTTCTTCCGTTGCCCAGGCGCCGTCATGCAGCAAGTCATAAAAAGTGGGCACGAACATGGCCAGCATGCCCAGCAGGATAGGCAGCCATTCCGGCAAACTGGCCTTCAGGCTTTCACTGCCCGCAGCGGATGGCCGGTAAAACATAGTGCTCATACATCTCTCACGAAGGTTGATAACGGACGCTGAAATCCATCTGCCGGACAGGCCGGACTGGATCTGCGGACACAGCGCGACGGGTCATGGAAGCACGCCATGCGCAACCCACGACAAGCCAGAAAACAAAGGCGCCGCGCGGATCGGTGACGATGGCCGACGTCGGCGAATTGGCCAGCAATAACGTCATGGCAGCCAGCGCCGTCAGTACCAGCGGGCGCTCGGCCGGCGGCACGGTCAGCGCGCGCCGCAGCAAGGTGCACCACAGCAGCATGAAACTGGCCAGCAGCAGGAACATGGCGGGATAGCCGGTTTCCGCCGCCACGCTGGGCCAGTACGTATCGACCAGGAAAATCCCCTGGCGGAACCACCAATAGCGGCTGAAGCCCTGGTCCAGGAACAGGCTATGGTCAAAGCGCTGCGCGCCGGCGCCGCCATACGTGCCCAGGCCGGAACCCAGCGGGAAATATTGGTCGGCAATGCGCATGCCGGCCTGCGTCAGGATGGCCCGCTCGGACAATTCCGACGTACGCCCTGCCCCCCACTGGCGCATGATTTCATCGAAAGGATTGTGGTTCATGACCATCAGCGCGGCGGCCAGCATGGTGACCCCGACGATGGCGCCCATGGCAATCCACCCGGCATGGCGGCGGCCCGCCATCACGGCAAACAAGCCATACACCAGCACCAGCGACATCAATTCCTGGCGCTGGCCAGTGCTGATCGCCATGGCGGTGTAGATCAGCGCCAGCACCAGCCAGCGCCGTCCCAGGTGTTGCAGCCAGCACGCGGCCGCACCCGACGCCAGCAGGCCGCACATCAGCGCCATATAGCCGGAATGGGAAAACGGTCCGCGCAAGCGGTGGGAAAAGCCCAGCAATGGATTGACGTGCACATCTTCGGCATAGCCAAACAGCTTGATGAACAGGCCCGGCGCAGCCAGCTCAAACACGAGGAATGGCAGGAAAAACAGCCACGACCACATGATGAAGCGGCGCAACACTACTTGCGCCTGATCTGGCGACGCCATGAGCATGCCCAGCGCAAACATCAGCGGCCATTTCAAGTTGTACTGCAACTGCCACACGGCGCCACGCCAGTGTGAACGGCCCATCACGGTGCTCAGCAGCGACAGCGCAAAGTACGCAAGAAACAGGGCGATGATCCAGCGCAGCGTGCTGTCCGCCGCGGCGACCTTGAATGCTTCGCGCAGCGACGAAAGCATGAAGAGGAAGATCAGCGCTTCCATCAGGTAGCCTGCGGGAATGCCCCTGTTTTGCAACATCTGCGAAACAAACATCAGCGCGAAACCGCAGCCCAGCAGCACACCGCGCTGGTCGACAAAGCCGAAAATGGCCAGGTAAAACATGGGCAGCGACAGCACCAGCAGCAGGAACAGCGCTGTCAGGATGTGCTGTTCGGCGCCGATCAGCAATCCCAGGAAAATTGCCGTCAAAAAGAACAGGCCGGACACCAGTATGCCGGTCCAGCGGCCTTGGGAGGCGGTTCGCATCATGAATCGATCCAAAAAGTGCACTTACGGCAACAATGCCATAAATTCAACAATGATCTTATCAGTAAGGCTGAATTTGCGACGCCCGATTGACTCAGCAGTGAAAAAGCAAAAAGGCCGCACGCGGCGGCCTTGAAGAAAGGTGTCTACCGTTTATTTGATGACGGTCGGCGTCGGCGATACGGTCGCGCCGCATGGCAACAAGCCTGCCATCTCGTCGTACGTGCTGGACGGACCGCCCGCATAAATGAAGTCCGTGTACAGCGACCGCGATGCAACGGCCATGGTGCCCGGCAAATACAAGCCGATCTTCGGATAATTGCCCAGCCACGTGTCATACGCGTTATAGGCATTCTTGGATTCATAGGCGATGTTGCCATTCATCCAGGCCGTGATGGAACCGACACCGGGCTTGAACGACCAGTCCGCGCGCACCACGAAGCAATACCATTTATTGGTCTGGATCTTCGCCAGCCGCACGGCCTGTTCGCCCGTATTGGCGCGGGTGGCGGGGTCGGCCCCGGTGCCGTCCGTCTTGCGGTAGTTATAGTGGAATTCCATGTTCAAGTCCTGGCCCGACGCCACCACCGACACGGGCGGCGGCACCGTCAGCGTCTTCTGGCTCGTATGCAGCTGCGCCACCACGGTGGGATTGTTGTCGAACTGCCAGTCCGTGGGGAACAGCACGGCAAACGCATACCAGCGCAAGCCTTCAATCACGTATTCATACTTGGTGGCCAGTTCCGTACGCGAGCCGCCCGATACCAGCGGGTCGGTTTTCGACACTTTAAAGAACAACACCTTGCGGCCGCTGCCCTTCGGGTCGGGAACCAGCTGCAGGTTGCTGGTGTTGCCGGTCTGCAGCGTATACACGTCATCCAGGTAGCGGTAAGTGGACGTGGCGTTGCGCGCCAGGTTCTGGCTCACGTATTGCAGCTTGACGGGGTCCGATGCAACCGTGTCGATCCTGCCGCTGCGGGCCAGGTCCAGTTGCGCCAGCGCAGGCAAGCATGGCAATGCCAGGGCCAGCACCGGCAGGATTTTCTTTGAAATGTGGGTCATGATGTTCTCCAAACTACCACTGGATAGCGTTGCCGCCGATGAAGTTTGCACACGGACTGACCTGGTACATTTGCAAGGCCGTCGTGGATGCGCCGCCGAGGCGGATGAAGTCCGTGTACAGGGTCCGCTCCGTCACGCCCATCAGGCCGGGGAACATGAGGCCGGTGCGCGGCGTGTGCGCGGCGCCGAAATACGAATTGGTGGAATTACTGGCGTTATAGACTTTTTCACCATTCATCCACATCGTGATGGCGCCCGAGCCCAGCGTTGGCTGCCAGTCGGAGCGCACCACCAGGCAATACCAGCGGTTCGTCACCAGCGGCCCCAGCTTGATAACTTCTTTGGTCGAATTACTCACGGTCGCCGACGTCGCCGACAGGTAATTCGAATTCAAATTCATTTCCAGCGCATTGCCCCGCACCAGCAGCGACAAGGGCGCGGCCAGGTTGGTGGCGGTGGTGCCGTTATCGATTTGCGCAATCACCGTGGGATTCGGATGCACGACCCACGTGGACGGGATATACACGCTGATGCCATACCAGCGCATGCCCGTGGTGCGCGACTCGTTCAGCGGATAAAAGTCTGTGCGCTTGATGGCGCCGACATTGGCGTCCGTACTCTTAACCCTGGTCATCAGCACCGTGCGGCCGCTGCCGGCCGGATCGCTGACGAAAGTCAGGTTCGCCGTACTGGCGCTGGACAAACCATAGCGGGTGGAAAATTTGCTGGCGTCGACCGTGCCGCCAATGGTCGCGTCAACTTGCGCGTACGCGCCGGTAGCTGCAAGACATGCGGCCAGCATGCCGGCGGCCAGGCAAAAGTGCCTCGTGAAATTCATTTGGATCTCCCAAAAACATTGCAATCGCATGGAGCGGAAAGATAGCACGTTAAAAGTTTTTATTCGTTGCCTCAGACCAACAATTCCGCATTTTATTTCACGCGATGTAAACAATGCCACACAAGATTAGGTCAATCCTGATTTCCAGCGAGATAATATTCTTTCCCGAAAGATTACTCTCCAGGACAAGATTGCTGCCATTCCGTCATCGTGTGACGTTTTGTGGCCGGGGCTTTTCGCTCAACAGTCGCGCGTCAGAAATCCACCATCACGGCCCCCACGACTTCCGCCCCCGTGTGGCGCACTTGCGCAACCAGCGCTTGCACATCATCGAGCGGCGTGTGATTTTTACGGGCCACCAACAGTACACCGCCAGTGCGCGCCGCCAGCGCCAGCGCATCGGAACCCCGTTCAAACGCCGGCACGTCATACAGCACGGCGTCGTAGCGGCCCGACAGCTGCGCATTGAGCGCGGCAAAGCCGGAACGGCTCAGCAATTCCTGCGGGTTCGGCGGCAAGGTGCCTGCACACAGCAGGGACAGGTCGATGAAATCATCGATGCGCGCCACGGTGGACAATTCCGCCCTGCCCGCCAAAATGTCCGACAACCCCTGGCGCCGTTTGACGCCGAATATGTCATGCTGGCGCGGCGCGCGCAAATTCGCATCGACCAGCAAGGTCTGCTCGCCCAGCTGGGAAAACACGACAGCCAGGTTGGCGGCAAACACGCTGGCGCCATCGCCCGACGACACGCCGGCCACGACCAGCGCCTTGTGCCCGCGGGAAAACCAGCGCAGCATCAGCTGGCTGCGCACGGCGCGCAGCACTTCCACTTGCGGGCTGAATGGCTGGAATGCGGCGGCCAGCAGCGGCGAATAATCGCCATCGCCCTGCTGCAGGTACGGATAGTCGAACTGGCGCGCCAGCACTTGCTGGATATCCGTTTCACTGACCAGGCCCAGACGCTGGGCAGCTTCGCCGTAGCGGATGCCCAATTCCTTTTGCATGCGCAGCACGCGTTCGGAATTATCGGCGCTGATCTTGCCCGCTGCGACCAGCATGGTGCCGATACTGGAGTCCGGGGATGGTTTCATTTGAGCGGAAGATAAGGTTGCGTTCATGGTCTAGTCCAATCTTTACGTCAATCGCAGGCGGCGCGGCGCCAGCAGGGTCGCCAGGCGCGAACGGGATTTCGGCGGCGTCCACGAAATATTGCCCAGCACGGGGATATCCGCCACATTGGCCAGATCGCCCGTCGAACGCACGCGGCGGTCCATGAATTCCACCACCAGCCCGAACGCCATCCCCAGCACGCCGCCCAGCATGACGGACAGCACCGTATTCAACAGCATGCGCGGCGAAGCCGGGTCAATCGGCGGTACGGCGGGGTTGAGGATGGCCACTTCCGATTGTTCAGCCTGGCCTTCCATGCGGGTTTGCGACAGGCGCTGCGTGGCCGCATCAAATGCGCGCTGCGCACTTTCCACATCTTTTTGCAGCACATTCAATTCATCGCGCGTACGGTTCAATTCCAGTACGCGGGCTTTTTGTTCGGCCAGCGCCGCACGCAACGCGGCTTCACGCTGCCCCAGGATTTGCGCATTGTTGCCCACACTGTTGGCGGCCGTCTGGATTTGCGCATTCAGGCTGGCGCGCATTTGATCGGCTTCCGCCTTCGCGGCCAGGTATTGCGGATGATTGCGGCCCAGGCGCTGGCCGATTTCCGCCAGCTTGCTGTCTGCCGCGCTGACGCTGGCGCGCAAGTTTTGAATCAGCGGGCTGTTGGCCACGTCCGGCGCTTCGCCGGCCTTGCCGGACGCCATGCGCTGGCGCGACGCCGCTTCCATTTGCTGCGCCTGTGCCGCCACCAGTTGCGCGGACAAGTCATTCAGGCGATTGTTTTCCACGTCCAGGCGGCCATCGAGGCTGACAATGCCGTTTTCCTGCTGGTACTTCGACAAGCGGCTTTGCGCAGCTTCCACCGCATCGCGCAATTGCTTGGTCTGGCCATTGAAGTACGTAGCGACTTTCTTCATTGGCTCGACTTTCAATTGCACGGTGAGCTTCTGGTATTCGTCGGCAAACGCATTGGCAACGGCAGCGGCGAATTGCGGTTCCGCACCTTTGAAACTGATTTCCACGACACTGCTTTCACGCGATGGCACAACGTCGACTTTCTTCAAAATCAAGTCCGCCAGCCAGTCGCGCACCGTACCCTTGCCCCCGGTATCCTGGCGGAATTGCTCGATGACGTCCGGGTTTTGCGCCAGCTTCAGCTGGTCAATCACACGCAGCGCGACATTCTTGCTGGTGATGATATCGATCTGCGTGGCCACATACCCGGGCATCAGCTGGCCTGGCACCGCCATGCCGGTCACGGAATCCACGCCCTTGTAATTCAACAGCACGGTGGACGTGGCTTTATACGTCTTCGGCAACAGCGCACTGACCACGACCGTGACGGTTACCGTGGCCAGCAAGGTCAGCAGCACGATCTTGCGGCGCGCGTGCAAGATCAGCAGGAACTGGGAAAAATTCATGATACTTCCTTAAAACAGGCTTTCTTTTACGTACACAACATCGTCAACTTGCAGCAAGTCTTCCTGCTTGGCGCTGATGATTTGCAGCTGGCCATTGGCGTCGCGGCGCTTGATGCGCATGCCGCGCTCGGTACCGCGCGGCGTCAAACCGCCACCGGCGGCCAGCGCCTGCAATACCGTCATGCCGCGCTCCAGGCGGGCCGGGCCGGGACGCTGCACTTCGCCATAAATGTAGAAACGGGGCGCGCGTTCGACATACACGACGTCATTGGGCGCCAGCTGATAATCGTGGCCGAAATCGCCCGACTGCACCATTTTGATGATGTCGATGGATTCGCTGGTGGTCTTGCCGTCACGGGTACGGATCAGGGTCACGGTATCGCCCCCCTCCGGACCGATGCCGCCTGCCTGCGCCAATGCTTCCATCAGGCTGCGCTTGCCATCCATCGGATAGCGGCCGGGACGGTTAACCTGGCCCAGCACGGACACTTGCGCGCTCTGGATCGTCGTGACGAGGATATTGACCTGGGCTTTTTTCACGTAGCCGCCGCTGTCCAGCAAGCCGGCGATTTTTTTCTCGGCAGCCGGCACGGTCAGGCCGGCCACCGGCACCTGGCCCACCAGCGGCATCGTGACGGTACCGCTTTCCGCGATGCGCGTTTCCGTCGCGAGGTCGGGACTGCCATACACGGTAATGCGCAGCACGTCGCCGGAACCCAGCACAATACCGGTTGAATCCGCTGCAGCGCCGGCCACGCGCAGCGTGCAGGCCATCAGCAGCATGGACAGCCACAGGATGATTTTCTTCATGATGCCCTCTCCTTATTTCAAGCCCGCGACACCGCGCGCATCCGATTCCGTTGCACTGGCAGCGGCCTGTGCCGGAACGGGTTGCGCGGCCGCCACTGTATCGGCCTTGTTGAAGTAATCGATCTTCGCGTTGGCGCGCAAGCGTTTCAGCTCCGCTTCAGCCGCTTCCTTGTTTTTCTTGTTGACCAGGAATTGCTCGATTTGCGCGACGGAATTGTCCATGGTGACAGGGCTGTCCTTGACGTCGGCAATTTGCATCAGCAAGCTGCGGTCGCCTTCGCGGATGATGAACAACTGGCCTTTCGGCATCGTCAACAGCTTGCTGCTCAGCTCAGGCGGCATGTCCGCGCTGGTGCGCGACACTTGCGTGCGGGCATACTTGACCTTGTTATTGTCCAGCCACGCTGCCACGTCATCGAGCGAGCGCGTGCTATCCATCAGCGACTTCAGCGGATCGGTCACATCCTTGCTGGCCACCACCAGTTCGCGCATGTCGAATTGCTTGCGGCTCGTAAAGAATTCCGGGTGCTGGTTGAAATATTCCTCGATTTCCGCGTGGGTCGGCTTCGCCTGGTTACCCAGGCGCTTTTGCAGGTAAGCCTGGGCAATGATCATGGCTTTGGCCCGTTCGATCGCCTGCATGACTTTCGGGTCGCGGTCCAGCTTATCCTTGGCTGCTTCGTTTTGCAGCAATTGGCGGTCAATCAGCGATTCCAGCAATTGCTTGCGTACCGTGTCCGGCTGGCCCGTAGCGCCGGAGCGCTGCAATTCTTCATTCAATTGCAATACCGTGATTTCCGAGCCATTGACGCTGGCCAGCGCCTGGCCGGCTTTCGGTTCCTTGTTGCCGCAGGCCGCCAGGGCCAGAGTGCCCGCCAGGATCAGGGCCGTGGCGGCGCGTTGGCGGACAGCGCGGCTGGTGTAAGCGGTAGTGTCCAAGATATTTCCTTTGTGTAAATATTTATTTGCAACATTATTAATGTGGAAAGATTTTAGCCCAGCGCGGTTTTTTGACGCGCACGAATGGCTCAGTCACTTTTAATGTTGAATTCGGGAATGGCTCAGGTGGTTAATGGGCGTTCTCGTGGCCCGCCACCACCTTCATGGTGCGCAGCACGATCCACAGGTCCATCCACAGCGACCACTTGCGCAAGTAATCCAGGTCGTAGCGGATGCGGGCTTCCATCTTGTCCAGCGTTTCCGTTTCGCCCCGCAAGCCATTGACTTGCGCCCAGCCGGTAATGCCCGGCTTGACCTTGTGGCGCAACATGTAACCCTTGATGAGCTTGCGGTATTGCTCGTTGTGCGCCACCGCATGGGGCCGCGGACCCACGATACTCATGCGGCCTTGCAGCACGTTGATGAACTGCGGAATTTCATCGAGCGACGTCCTGCGCAGGAAGGCGCCGACGCGCGTCACGCGCTGGTCATTCTTTTTCGCTTGCGTGACTTTGGCGCCGTCTTCCGTCACGGACATGGAACGGAATTTGTAGACGATGATTTCTTCGCCATACAAGCCATAGCGGCGCTGCTTGAAGATCGCCGGACCGGGCGAGTCGATCTTGACGGCCAGCGCAATGATGGCCATGACAGGCAGCAGCATCAGCGTAATCAGTCCGCCCAGCACGATGTCGGACGCGCGCTTGACGAGGCTGTTGAACCCCGTGAACGGGCTTTCGCAAATCGCGATGACCGGCATGCCGCCCACGTTGTCAAAGCGCGCCTGCATCAAGTCAAACACGTAGATATCGGGCAGGAAATAGACGGATGCCGTCGTATCTTGCAATTCATCGAGCAGGCGGCGGATGCGTGGCTGCGCGGAAATCGGCTGGCTGATGAAAATCATTTTGATGTGGTGTTCACGGACAAACGCCGCAATGTTTTCCATGCTGCCCAGCACGGGATGGCTCATGTTGCGCGGCATGCGGTCCTGCGCGCGGTCATCAAAGAAGCCCCGCACCGTCATGAATAAATTCGGCAAACGGTCAATGGTGTTGGCGAAACGCACGCCCACGTCATTGGCGCCGATGATCAGTGCGGAGCGTTCCTGCGTCTCGCGCTCCGGATCGGAGCCCAGCTTGCGCGCGGCCGTATGGCTGGCCAGCAAGGCAAACGGCGTGGCGGCAAACCATACCAGCACCACGTGTTCGTCGTAGTGGTACGACAGGCCGCTGACGGAACCGAGGAAAACCAGGATGGCCGCCGTCACGATCCAGCCAATGAAGATGTCGCGCGCATAGGCCAGCATGCGGCCGCTGCGCCAGGTCTGATAAGGATCGACGTATTGATACACGGACGTGGAGATGAAAAACGCGAGGATCATCAGCACCAGGGAATAGCCGGTGAACGGCTCGGCAAACATCAGTGAAAACAGGTACAGCGTACCCATGATGATCAAGGGGTCCAGCACGCGCTGGAAGAATGAAATAAGTGGAATGTCGTTAACCGTCATGGTATTTCTCAGGTGCTCAGAACTGTATGCTGGCGCTGACTGCTGCGCCATTGGCTCGGTAATTGGTGGAAGCATTGCCGCTTCGCACCTCATGGAAAGCATTCACTGACAACTGCGAGGTTAGCGTTGGCGCCCACGTCAGTCCCAGTGTTGCAATGCGGGTTTTGTCAAACAGGTTGGGCGCCGCAAGACGTCCCTCCAGCGTACTGAAATCGCGTTTTTCGCGACGCACCATTGCCGACGCCTGCACCTTGCTCGTGATATCCCACGTGGTGTTGAAGCTGGCGCCCTTGTTGATGCTGTTGTTCACGAAGTTGCTTTCCACGGCGGCAAATTCACGCCATGCGGACGCAGACATTTTCAGCTTGCGCAGCATCGACCAGTTCATGGCCGCGCGGCCATTGAGGCCGCTGGTATCGCGCTCCGCAAACACCGGATGCTTGCGCTCGGCCCAGCCGGCCAGCATCTGGAATTGCGACGTGGCGGAAAATTGCCAGAACACATTGGCCTTCAATTCGTGCTGCGTAAAACTGTCATCGACGAGCAAGCCGCCCACCGCGCGGTGGTTCGGGTACTTGCCTTCCAGCCGCGTTGCCTGCAAACCAAAGCGGCTGCCGCTGGCGGGCAGATAATCAAAGCCCACGTCCACCTGCTTTTCCGTGCGGTTGTTGTATTGCTGGACCGGCAAATCATAGGTGGATTTGCTGCTGCTGACGGCTGCGCGCACGCGGTAGCTGGGGTGAAAGCGCCATGCGCCGTCAACATATTCGCGGCGCTGTACGCGCAAGTTGCGCTCAGCCGTATGGAAATCGTTGAACGACGTCAGCGTCTGCGCATACTTGCCGCCCACGTGCCCTTCCACGTGGTTGCCGATGTGCCATTCCAGATCCGCGTTGTAATCCTTGCCGTCATAGTCGAGGTGGTCGTAATGGCTGAATTTGACTTTCGAGCGCCTGATTTGCGCAGTCAGGCGCTGGCGGCTGATCGGCATATCCACCAGCACGCCAAATTGCGTGTTCGTCAAATCATCGCCCCGCTGGCCGATGACGGCATTGTCGTCCAGGCGGAACAAATTGCTGTCATGGCTGCGCGCCACGGCCAGGAATGGGTGGATCGTATCGCTCAGCATGGCGTGCGCCGGTACGGAAGGCAATACAGCGCCGGCGCCCAGCGCCAGCAGCAAAGTTTTTTTATAGGTCGGCATGGCTACTCCTTACCAGTAATGCCAGTTGCCGGTCGCCAGTACCCACAGTCCCAGCGCGCCATTGGTGACGCCATGTGCAATGACGGCCACCCACAGGCTGCCGCTGCGCATATACAGCCAGCTGTATGCAAGGCCCGCGACGATGCCGGCAAACCATAATTGATGTTCGACGCCAAACAGCAGCGCAGTAATCGCCAGCGCCCTGACGCCCACCCGTGCCGGTTCCACGCTGGCGAAATCCGCAGACTCCAGCCAGCGCAGCACAAACGAGCGCCAAAACAGTTCTTCCATGATGGGCACCACCAGCGCGGCGCCCGCGATACGGATCAATGCCAGGCGCCAGTCGATTACACCCACGTCATTGCGCGGATCAAAACCCGCCGATACGCCGAACTGCATCCAGCCCGCATCGAGGTTGATCCACAAAACAAAGACCAGCAAACCCACAGCAACGGCGGCGGCACCGCTGCGGGCTGTCACGTCAAAGCGCGCCAGTTCCGTGTACTGGCGGCGGTAAGCCCACAGCAGCGCCGCCACAAAGGCAATCTTGATGGCATACAGCCAGCGCCCTTCGGCTGTAGCAATGCCTGCGGCAGGCAGCAAGTCCCCGATGGCAATGAACGCCATGTACGCGGCAAACGGCAACACGCGCGCGGGGACGGAGGCTGGCATGGCGCCAACTGTGGAAGAATAGGATTTCATGCATTGAGGCAATCTTGTCAAGTTTGCGAATAATATAACTTTCAACTCAACAGCAGCGCACGGATGGGAAACTCAAAGAAAAAGGCCCGTTTCAGTAAAGAAACGGGCCTTTTAGACTTACTTAAAGGAAATTCTGCTTACGTTCGGGATTCAATCGCTTCCCACCGTTCCAGCGCTTCCATCAATTCCAGTTCGATGTGCTCGATGCGTTCCTGCACGCGGCGTGCTTCCGCTGCGTTTTTCTTGTAAAAGTCCGGGTCGGACAATTGCAGGGTCAGCGCGGTCTGCTCATCTTCCAGCGCAGCGATCTTGCCTGGCAATTCCTCCAGTTCGCGCTGTTCCTTGTAGCTGAGCTTTTTCTGCTTGGCCGGTGCGGCGGCAGGGGCTGCCGTTGCCGCAGGCTGTTCGGCTTTCGCGGCGGCTTTGGCGGCGGCCTTGATCGGCGCCAGGGCGGGCGCCACGGTATCGCGCACGCGCTCCCAATCCGTATAGCCGCCGACGAATTCACGCCATTTGCCTTGCCCTTCGGCCACGATGACTTGCGTGACGACGTTATCGAGGAACATGCGGTCGTGGCTGACGAGGAATACCGTGCCGCTGTAATCTTCCAGCAATTCTTCCAGCAGTTCCAGCGTATCGATATCGAGGTCGTTGGTCGGTTCGTCCAGCACCAGCACGTTGGCCGGCTTGGCGAACAAACGCGCCAGCAGCAGGCGGTTGCGCTCGCCGCCGGACAAGGTGCGCACCGGCGAGCGGGCCCGTTCCGGCGCAAACAGGAAGTCGCCCAGGTAACTCATCACGTGCTTGCGCTGGCCATTGATTTCCACCCAGTCGCTGCCCGGCGAAATCGTGTCCATCAGGCTCGCTTCTTCATTCAGCTGCGCGCGCATCTGGTCGAAGTACGCGACGGCCAGCTTGGTGCCCTGCTTGACCGTGCCGTGATCCGGCGTTTCTTCACCAAGGATCAGTTTCAGCAGCGTGGTCTTGCCGGCGCCGTTGGCGCCGATCAGGCCGATCTTGTCGCCCCGCATGATGGTGGCCGTGAAGTCGCGGACGATGGCCTTGTCGCCAAACGATTTCGACACGTTTTCCAGTTCCGCCACGATCTTGCCGGAACGCTCGCCGGACGCCACTTCAAGGCGCACCTGCCCCTGCTGGTCGCGGCGCACGGCGCGCTGTTCGCGCAAGCGCTCCAGGCGGCGCACGCGGCCTTCGTTACGGGTACGGCGCGCTTCCACGCCTTTGCGGATCCACACTTCCTCTTGCGCGAGGAACTTGTCGAACTTGGCGTTTTCCACTTCTTCAATCGCCAGCTGTTCTTGCTTGCGCGTCTGGTATTGGCTGAAATTGCCCGGGTAAGACAGCAACCGGCCGCGGTCCAGTTCAATGATGCGGGTCGCCACGTTATCGAGGAACGAGCGGTCGTGGGTGATGAACAGCACGCTGCCCTTAAAGTCGCGCAACAGCCCTTCCAGCCACAGGATCGACATGAAGTCCAGATGGTTGGTCGGTTCGTCGAGCAGCAGCACATCCGGCGCCGACACCAGCGCGCGCGCCAGCGCCACGCGCTTTTTCATGCCGCCCGACAGCGTTTTCATTTGCGCGTCCGGGCCCAGGTTCAGGCGGTCCAAGGTCTGCTCCACCTTGTTCTTCAAATTCCACGCGTCAGCCGCGTCGAGCTTGACCTGGATATCGTGCATGCGTTCCATCAGCGCTTCATCATTGCCCTGGCCGAACTGGCCCGTCAGCGCATCGTATTCCTTCAACAGCGCCTGCAAATCGCCCATACCAGACGCCACGGCATCAAACACGGTCATCTCCGGGTCGAATTCCGGTTCCTGCTCGACATAGGCGATTTTCAAGCCCTGCTGCATGACCAGCAAGCCGTCATCGAGCTTGAAGCGGCCCGAAATAATTTTCAGCAGGGACGATTTGCCCGTGCCGTTGCGGCCGATCAGGCCGACCCGTTCGCCCGTTTCCAGCGAAAATTCCGCCTGGTCGAGCAGCGCGAAGTGGCCAAACGCCAGTTGCGCATTGGTGAGAGAGATAACTGCCATAGAATTGTGTCCTGCTGCCTGCGGCCGCGTAAGGGCCTGCGCGTATCGAAAGAAACCAGCATTGTACCGGCAGCGGCACGCATCGTCGTGAATTTGCCTTGGCGCGCCGTCACGAGGGGAATGGCGGCGCGTAATTGAGCTTTTTGTCTCCGGTCGGCTATAATTGCGCCGCGTCCTCCCCGTAGTACAATGGATAGTACACATGCCTCCTAAGCGTGGGATACAGGTTCGATTCCTGTCGGGGGGACCATCCCCTAGCGGATATCCTTGATCGCGTCCTGGTATTCCTTGGATTTGCGCACTTTGCCGATGGCTGACCACAGCGCATCCACCTTGTCCTTGTTGGCGCTGTAATAGACCTTCGACACGGCCAGGTAAAAGTCCGCTGTCATGAATTTCGTTGGCAGCATTTCCACCTTGTCTTGCACCTCTTTGCGCCCTGCAACCAGCGCCTGCATTTCGCCGTCAAATCCCAGCAGGATGTCCCCTTGCCCGGCAATCAATTTGTAGAAGTTGCGCGCGGGTTCCTTGGTATTGTCATCGAACGGCACGTTCATGGACTTCAACTGGTCGGAAATCGTGGCAAAACCCGATGGGATCAGCACAGGCTTGCTGACATGGGAAAATTTCGAGCCATCCCAGTCAGCCTTGCCGCCCTTGACCCGGAATGCCATGATGTCCATTTTTGCCAGCGACTGCGCCGTATTAGGTTTCCCGCCCTGCATGGGGAAGACCGCATACTCGGCATGGAACGGCGTATAGCCGGCGTTCAGCATGCCGCCCATCGTGCCGGCCCGCACTTCCTCAATACAGCGCTTCCACGGCTGCACGCGCATCGCCACGGCAACGTCAGCCTGCTTGGCCGCCATTTTCACCAGCACCTGCATGGTGCCGTCGCGCGTGGGAAAGGTGTAGGGCGAGGCCGGCTGGTCTTCCACGCACAGCGTCATCGCTTCCTGCGCGGATGCGGCCAGCGGCAGCAAGGACAGCGCTGCCGAAGCAATAAAGGATGCGGTAATCTTCATCGACAAACCCTCCTTAGAATTTATGGTACATGCCAAGCGCCAGGCCACGGGTGCCACTGCCGGTCTCGATCGCATTCCCCGCCGTGAACGGCGCACCGTTGTCGTTGCTGACGCGCCCATAGGACGTGTAGAAATTGGTGCGCCGGGAAACCGCGTGCATATAGCCCAGCGCCGCCTGGCTGGCATGCTGGTGCAGCCGCGAACTGTCGCGGTGGCGTATCCACGACACCATGTAGGTATCCGCGCCCCGCACCGACGATGCGCCAACCAGCAAGTCGCTGCTGTCGAGCAGCGCACCGTCCCGGTTGACCGCATAGCCCAGCGCGCCCTTGAACAGCCCGCAATCCCAGGTCGCGCCGCCAAAGGTCACACGCTGGGTACTGGTAGCGGCCAGGTTGTTCAGGTTGCGCTGCGCCAGCACGGCAAATAACGGTCCCCGGCTGTACTGCACCGCATAACCCAGTTCACGGCGGCCGCGCGTGCTGCCAGGCACTTCGCCGGCGCCATAAGCCAGGCCGACCGTCACGCCAGCCAGCGGCGGCGACGTGTAGTACACGCCGTTATTGGTGCGGTAATCGGAAAACATGATGTTCGAATACGCCCCTTCATGGCCGCCTTCGAACGGATCGATATCATTCAGCGCATAGGTCAGCAAGTTGAACTGGCGCCCCAGTTTCAGCGTGCCGCCGGGCCCCGCCACGCCGACCAGCGTTTGCCGGCCATACGCGATACCGGTCGGGCGGTTGGCGCCCGTGTCGCCGGCAATGCCGGACTCGATGACAAACATGGCGGACCAGCCACTGCCAAGGTCTTCCGTGCCGCGGAAGCCCAGCCTGGAGCCCGCCTGGACGCCGCTTTGCACATTCCAGCCTGTCGCGGCCGGCGTTCCCCATTCATACACGAGCCCCAAATCCAGCGAGCCATATATCGTCACATTGCCCTGGCAGGCGGCAAGGCCGGGCCAGCATCCCAACAGCAGCAACTTGCGCATGCGCTTCCCCCGTGGACTTGTCGGGCAAGCATGCCGGGCGGCCATGGCAGTGTCAATTGCCGGCGTTGCTATGACACACTTTTAGATAATGCAAGGAAAGCGCAGAAAAACAACAGCGCAGCGGCGGCGCCACCGGCCAGTCCAGCTTTAGAGTAAACCTGTCAGCCATGGCTCGGCGTGCATGCTAGTGTAATCCTTTGCCCAACTTTCCCAGCTGCGCGATGAACGACGCCCCATCTTCCCAAACTTTGCAAGCCGCCGCCGGTGAAGCCGATCCGCACCGCATGCGCGCCGTATTCGAACTCCAGCAAACCACGGCGCTGCGCTGGCGCGATTCCACGGCCCGCGAGCGCATCGCCCGCATAGAAAAACTGCGCGACGCCATGCTGGCGCACCGCACGGCGTTCCACCAGGCGTTTGCGCAGGATTACCGCAAGCCCGAAGCGGAAGTCGAAGTGTCGGAATTCCTGCCGGTCATGGATGAAATCCACCAGGCCATCGGCAGCGTGCGGCGCTGGATGAAGCCCAAACGCGTGTGGCCGACCAAGACCATGCTGGGCACGGGCGCGCAAGTGCAATACCAGCCACGGGGCCGCGTGCTCGTCATCGCGCCGTGGAACTATCCGCTGAGCCTGTGCTTTGGCCCGCTGGTATCGGCACTGGCGGCGGGCAATACCGTCATCATCAAGCCGTCGGAAATGACGCCGCACGTGTCAGCGCTGATGGGGCGCATCATTGCCGATACCTTCCCGCCCGATGAAGTGGCGCTGTTTGAGGGCAGCCTGCCGACGTCGCAAGCGCTGCTCGACATGCCGTTCGACCATATCTTCTTCACGGGCTCTCCTGCCGTCGGCAAAGTCGTGATGGCGGCGGCCGCCAAACACCTGGCCAGCGTAACCTTGGAGCTGGGAGGCAAATCCCCCGTGATTGTCGACGCCAGCGCCAACGTGCAAATGGCGGCGGAAACCCTGATGTGGGGCAAATTCCTCAACAATGGCCAGACCTGCGTGGCGCCCGATACCGCGTACGTGCACGCGTCCGTCAAGCAAGCGTTTGTCGATGCATGCCGCTCCGTGCTGCAGCAGCGCTACGGCGCCGGCGCCGCGGCGCAAAAAGCCAGCGCCGACTTGACGCGCGTGGTCAACCGCCGCCACACGCAGCGCGTGGCGCACTTGCTCAACGATGCGGTGGCGCGCGGCGCGAAGGTACTGACGGGCGGCGACATCGATGAAGCGCAGTGCTATATCGCACCAACGCTGCTGGAACGCGTGCCGGCGGATGCCGCCATCCTGTCGGAAGAAATTTTCGGCCCGCTGCTGCCCATCATTGAATACACGGACCTGGACCAGGTAATCCATGACATCAACCGCCAGCCGAAACCATTGGCGCTGTATTTGTGGAGCACGGACCGGCAATCCATCCGCCGCGTGCTGTCGCACACCAGTTCTGGCGGCGCGTGCGTCAACCATTGCGTCGCGCATTTCGCGCACGGCAATTTGCCCTTTGGCGGCGTCAACAATTCCGGCATCGGCAATGCGCACGGCGAATACGGCTTCAAGGCGTTTTCCCATGAACGGGCTGTGCTGCGCGGGTCATGGCTGCATTTGGTGAAACTGTTCTTCCCGCCCTATACGCCGGGCCGCAACAAGCTGATCCGCATGACGGTCGACTTGCTGCGTTTGCCTTTCTAGCCAGTCCTAAGCCCGGCGCCGCCGGCGCGCCAGCGCCAGCGCGGCCAATCCACCGGCCGCCAGCCAGGCCGTGCCCGGTTCCGGCACCAGGTTCACCGTATAGACTTCCATTGCGCCTATGCGCAGGTTGGGTGTGCCTGTGTACGGCGTATTGTCCAGCAGGCTGGTGAACGGGTTTTGGTGGTGGATGCCATCGTTATAGCTGAGCAGCGCGGAACTGCCGCCATTGGTTAAATCAAATGGCACCGCCAAATCAAAGCCTGCCCCAAACGTGGGGCCCATCAATGCTTCGTTGACGGTCTGCATGGCGCCAAAATCATCGCCTGCCAGCGCGGGCAATTGCTGGAACACGACGCCCTTGGTCAGGTTGAACAGGAAGCCAACGCGGTCGGCTTCGTCCGGCGTCATGTTGAACCCGCCTTTCGATGACCAGCTTTGCGGGTTATAGCCGCCGATCAGCCACGAGCGGCCATCCACGCCATACGCTTGCATGACAGTGAATGTGCGGCCCTTGCCATCGGCTGCCGCGTGAAAATCCGCCGCCGTCTTGCCCGGCGTTTTCTCGAACAGCAAATTCAGCGACAGCGGACCTTCGCCCAGCCATGAAGATAACTGCGCCTGGTCTGCCGTAGTGATCAATGAAGCATGGGCGGGCAGCACAGCCAGCAAGGCCAGCGTGCTGAAGAAAAATCGGGATTTGTAAGACATGACTGCTACTCCACGGTGTTGCGTTGTCGATTGAACCACATTGTCAGTGCTTCATCAAAACAACGGCGCGCAATATGGAGCAGCAGCGATACTCAGGGTACGATGGCTGTCACTTCGATTTCCACCCGCGCCCGCTCTTCCAGCAGCCCGGCCACCTGCACAGCCGTCATGGCTGGATAATGCTGGCCGATGATGTCGCGGTACACGGCGCCAATCTCCTTGTACGCGCCCATGTATTCATGCTTGTCGACCACGTACCACGTCATGCGCACGATGTGTTCGGGACGCGCGTTGGCTTCCGCCAGCACGGCCACGATATTTTCCAGGCACTGTTTGACTTGCCCGGCAAAGTCATCGGTATGGAACACGCCCTGCGCATCCCAGCCGATCATGCCGCTGACGCACACGGTGGCGCCGCTGGCCGCGACGCCATTGGAATAGCCGCGCGGCCTTACCCATCCAGGCGGTTGCAGAAATTTCATTTGAGTCCCTTCAGCAGTTCACGCGCGATGATCAATTGCTGCACTTCCGTCGCGCCCTCATAAATGCGCAGCGCGCGGATTTCACGGTACAAGCGTTCGACCGGCACGCCGCTGACGACGCCCAGGCCGCCAAACATTTGCACGGCCGCGTCAATGACTTGCTGCGCGGTTTCCGTGGCCGTCATTTTTGCCATGGCCGCTTCTTTCGTCACGTTGCGCCCCTGGTCGCGCTGCCATGCGGCGCGGTACGTCAGCAACGCGCTGCTGTCGATGCCGGTCGCCATCTGCGCCAGCTTCGCCTGCGTCAACTGGAAGTCCGCCAATGCCTGGCCAAACATCTGGCGCGACGTGGCGCGCGCCAGCGCTTCATCCAGCGCACGGCGGGCAAATCCCAGCGCGGCGGCCGCCACCGACGTGCGGAACACGTCGAGCGTGGCCATCGCCACCTTGAATCCCTGCCCCCCTTCGCCGATGCGCTGCGTGGCAGGAATACGGCAATGGTCGAACTTCAGCCGCGCCAGCGGATGCGGCGCAATCACATCGATGCGCTCGGCGATGGAAAAGCCCGGCGTACCGGCATCGACGATGAAAGCGCTGATGCCGCGCGCGCCAGGCTGTTCACCCGTGCGGGCAAACACGACGTAAAAGTCCGCAATGCCGCCATTGGAAATCCACGTCTTTTCACCGTTCAGCACATAGTCGCCGCCGTCCGGGTTTTCCACAAACTCGGCAGCGCAAGCCATTGCCGCCACATCGGAACCGGCTTGCGGCTCCGACAGGGCAAACGCGGCAATCGCTTCGCCGCGCGATACTTTCGGCAAATACGCGTGTTTTTGCGCATCCGTGCCAAACAGGCTGATTGCGCCGGAACCCAGTCCCTGCATGGCAAACGCGAAGTCCGCCAAGCCTTCATGGCGCGCCAGCGTTTCACGCAAAATGCAAATGGCGCGCGTATCAATCGTGCCGCCGGCGCCGCCAAAGGCCGTGCCACCCACGGCGTGGCGCAGCCAGCCGCCGTCGCCCAGCAACTTCACCAGCTTGCGGCAACTGTCATCCGCATCAATGCCATGCGCATCCTTTAAATGCAGGGCCGCCCACGCATCGAGCTGCTGTTCCAGTTCTTTATGGCGCGCATCGAAAAACGGCCAGTCGAGGTAGCTTTTATCTGACATTTAATCCCCTTCGAATTGCGGTTTTTGCCTGGCCACGAACGCGTGGTAAGCGCGGTGGAAGTCATTGGTGGCCATGCAAATCGCTTGCGCCTGCGCTTCCGCTTCGATGGCTTCATCGACGCCCATGTTCCACTCTTGCTGCAGCATTTTCTTCGTCATGCCATGCGCGAACGTCGGCCCATCGGCCAGGCCGCGGGCAAACGCTTGCGCGGCCGCCAGCAATTCTTCAGGCTGGTGCAGGCTGTTGAACCAGCCCCACCGTTCTCCTTCCACGCCGCCCAGCGAACGGCCCGTGTACAGCAATTCCGACGCCCTGCCCTGGCCAATCACGCGCGGCAGCAGCGCGCACGCGCCCATGTCGCAGCCGGCCAGGCCCACGCGGGTGAACAGGAACGCAGTTTTGCTGCGCTCCGTGCCCAGGCGGATGTCGGACGCCAGCGCCATCATTGCGCCGGCGCCGGCACAGACGCCATCGATGGCGGCAATGATGGGCTGTGGACAGGCGCGCATGGCTTTCACCAGGTCGCCCGTCATGCGCGTGAACGACAGCAGGCCGGGCATATCCAGCCTGGTCAGCGGGCCGATAATGTCATGCACGTCACCGCCGGAACAGAAATTGCCGCCCTCGCCCTGCACGACGATCGCATGGATGTCATCCGCATACGTCAAGGCGCGGAACAGGTCGCGCAATTCCGCATACGATTCAAACGTCAGGGGGTTCTTGCGCTCGGGACGGTTCAGCGCCACCGTGGCCACGCCGTTATCCACCGCGAACAGGAAGTGGCGCGCCTGGTATCCCGCCATCTGGCTGCGGTTGCCGGGCAAGTGCTGCGGTTCGCCGGGTAAGTATTTCATTGTGCAGTTCCTTCATTCAGATGCCGCTTCATTTGCGACAGCAACGTAATCAATTGGGCCTTGTCGTCCGTAGTCATGGGCGCCAGCAATTCCGCCACCCACGCTTCATGGGTTTCCGCCATGATGGCAAAGGCTTTACGGCCTTCCTGCGTCAGCTTCACGCTGTACGCGCGGCCATCTTTCGGGTCGGGCACGCGCACCACGAGGCGCTCTTGTTCCAGCTGGTCCGTGATGCCCGTGATATTGCCGCCCGTGACCATCATGCGCTTCGACAGTTCGCCCATGCGCAAGCCATCGGGATAGCGTTCCAGCTGCGCCATCAAGTCAAAGCGCGGCAACGTGATGCCAAACGTGGCGCGCAGCCGCGAACGGATTTCATTTTCAATTTTCACCGTGCACGACAACATGCGCAGCCATAGTTTCAACGACTGGTGGTGGTCTTGCGTCAGGCGGCTGGCCAGGTCCAGCGCGTGGCCCGGGTCGGAATCATGTTCGGCTGCCATGGGCGCTCCTACATCACTTCGCCGCCGGCCACGGCAATCGCCTGGCCATTCATGGCGGCGGAATCGGGCTGGCACAGCCACGCGACGGCGTTCGCCACTTCTTCGCTTTGCACCAGGCGCTTTTGCGGATTGCCTGCCGCCAGTTCAGCGCGCGCTTCCTCTTCCGTGCGGCCCGTCTTGGCCACAATGTTGGCAATCGCTTCCTTGACGATGTCGGTTTCCGTATAGCCGGGGCACACGGCGTTGACAGTGACGCCCTTGGCCGCCACTTCCAGCGCCAGCGCCCGCGTCAAGCCCACCACGCCGTGCTTGGCCGCCACATAGCCCGACACATAGCGGTAGCCCGTCAAGCCTGCCGTGGACGCGACATTGACGATGCGGCCCCAGCCCGCATCCAGCATGGCGGGCAGCGCAGCCTGGCAGCAGTGGAACACGCCCGACAAATTCACGGCCAGCATGTGCTGCCAGTGCGCCGTATCGGTTTTCAGGAATGGCGCGGGCTTGGCCTGTCCCGCATTGTTGACGAGGATATCGATGCGGCCAAAACGCTCCGCCGCCGCAGCAAAGCCTGCGTTGACGGACGTTTCATCGGCCACGTCGATGGTCTGGACCGCCACTTCGCCCAGTGCGCGCAGCGCTTGCTGCGCCTGCACCAGTGCCGCAAAGTCGCGTCCCGCCAACGTCACTTTGGCGCCCCGCAGCAGCAACGCGCGCGCGCATGCCAGGCCGATGCCGCGGCCGCCGCCCGTCACCAGCGCATGTTTTCCCTGTAATGTACCCAATGCGTTGACCATGTCACCCCTCCAGCAATTTCGCCGCGATTTCCTGCGGGCTGAGTCCTGATGACGCCGCCGCCAGTTGGCGTTCGCGCTCCAGGTTGCGTTCCAGCTGCTGCTTGCCCGGCATATATTGCTTGGGCCACGTGACGGGCTGGTAGCCCAGCTTGGCGGCTTCATGCAACGTCCATGCAGGATCCGCCAGGTGCGGACGGCCCACGGCGCACAGGTCCGCGCGGCCCGCTGCAATGATGCCGTTCGCATGGTCCGCTTCAAAGATCGAGCCCACGGCCATGGCGGCAATCCCCGCTTCATTGCGCACGCGGTCGGCAAATGGCGCCTGGAACATGCGGCCATACACAGGCTTTTCCAGTTTGCTGACCTGGCCCGACGAACAGTCGATGACGTCGGCGCCGGCCTGCTTGAACAGGCGGGCAATGGCCACCGCGTCATCCGGCGTAATGCCCCCTTCCACCCAGTCATGCGCGGAAATGCGCACGCTCATGGGCTTGTGGGCAGGCCAAGCGGCGCGCATGGCGGCAAACACGCGCAGCGGAAAGCGGCAGCGGTTTTCCAGGCTGCCGCCGTATTCATCGCCGCGCTGGTTCGTTAATGGCGAAATGAATGAAGACAGCAGGTAGCCGTGCGCGCAGTGCAATTCGAGCCAGTCGAAGCCTGCCTGTTCGGCCGCGGCCGTGGCGCGCACGAAGGCCGCTTCGATGCGGCGCATGTCGTCCACCGTGGCAGTGCGCGCGGTCTGCGAAATACCCGGCAAATATTGCTGGCTCGATGCGGACACCAGCGGCCAGTTGTCGCCCGCCTCCGGCAGCGGCATGTCGATGCCGTCCCACATGGCGCGCGTCGAACCCTTGGCGCCCGCATGGCCCAGCTGCAGTGCAATCTTTGCATCGGTGTGCGCGTGCACGTAATCGACGATGCGCTTCCACGCGGCCGTGTGTTCCGGCGCATACATGCCGGGGCACCACGGCGTAATGCGCGCATCGGCTGACACGCACGTCATTTCCGCCATCACCATGGCCGCGCCGCCCATCGCGCGCGCGCCCAGGTGCACGAGGTGGTAATCGCCCACCGTGCCGTCCACTGCGCTGTATTGCGCCATCGGCGACACGACGATGCGGTTCTTCAGCACCAGGCCGCGTACTTTATAGGGCGTGAACATGGGCGGCATAGGCTTCGCATTTTCCGCAGGCTGCGGCAAGCCGCACTGTTCGAACGCTTGCCGTGCAAGCCACTTTTCATAGCCCGCCACATAGTCCGGATCGCGCAGCCGCAAATTTTCATGCGACAGGCGCTGGCTGCGCGTCAGCATCGAATACGCAAACTGCGGCGCCTGCAGCGCCGTATAGCGCCGCACATTTTCAAACCATTCCATGGAATTGCGCGCCGCGCTCTGGATCTTCAGCACTTCGACCGAGCGCACGGCTTCATATTGCTCCAGCGTGGCGCGGATATCCGCGCCCTTGCCAAAGCACGACGCCAGCTCGATCGCATCTTCCAGCGCCAGCTTGGTGCCCGAACCGATCGAGTAGTGGGCGGAATGGGCGGCATCGCCCATCAGCACGACCGGCACAGCGCCATTCCAGTGCACCCACCGCTGGCACACGACGCGGGGGAACTTGATCCATACGTTTGAGCCGCGCAAATGCGCCGCATTCGACATCAGCGCGTGGCCGTCGAGCTGTTCGGCAAACAGCTTTTCGCAAAACGCCAATGCCTGTTCCTGCGACATGTCTTCCAGCCCCGCCGCGCGCCAAACGGTTTCCGGCGTTTCCACGATAAACGTCGACGTATCGCCATCGTATTGGTAAATGTGGGCCTGGAACCAGCCATGCTCCGTTTCCTTGAATGCAAACGTAAACGCATCGAATTTCTTTTTCGTGCCCAGCCACACGAAGCGGCACTGGCGCGTTTCGATCTGCGGCTGGTACGTGGCCGCATAACGGGTGCGGATACGGCTGTTCAAGCCGTCGGATGCGATCACCAGGCCGGCCTTGTACTGCGCTGCCAGTTGCTGGTCATCCGCCACGTCCGTTTCAAACACCAGCTGCACACCGAGCTGTTCGCAGCGCTGCTGCAGGATATTCAGCAAGCGCTTGCGGCCGATGCCGCAAAAGCCATGGCCGCCGGACGTGACTTTCTCGCCTTTGAAGAAAATGTCGATGTCGTCCCAGTGGTTGAACGCCTGCAGGATGGCTTTCGCCGTGGGTTCATCCGCTTGCGCGAGGTTGCCCAAGGTCTGGTCGGAAAACACGACGCCCCAGCCGAACGTATCATACGGGCGATTGCGTTCAATGACGGTGATGTTGTGCGCCGCGTTTTGCTTTTTCATCAGCAGCGCAAAATACAGGCCGGCCGGGCCGCCCCCTATGCATACGATATTCATGTCATCAGCTCCAATGCTTATCTGGTGCGCCAGGCTAGGCAGCCGGCCTTATCTGTCAGACTATTCCTGGCGCAGCTTGAAGCGCTGCAGTTTGCCTGTCTCCGTGCGCGGCAGCGCCGGCACGAAGCGGATCGCGCGCGGGTATTTATACGGCGCAATCTGGCCTTTGACGAATTCCTGTAATGCCGCCGCCAGCGCGTCGTTGCCTTCGACGCCGCTTTTCAGCACGACGAACGCTTCGACAATCTGGCCCCGGTCCTGATCGGGCTTGCCCACGACGCCGCATTCCGCAACGGCCGGGTGGCGCAGCAACGCGTCTTCCACTTCCGGCCCCGCGATGTTGTAGCCGGCGGAAATGATCATGTCATCCGTGCGCGAGCGGTAAAAGAAGTAGCCGTCGTCATCCATTTCATACGCGTCACCCGTCAAGTTCCAGCCATTGACCACGTAATCGCGCTGGCGTTCATCGGCCAGGTAGCGGCAGCCGGTCGGGCCTTTGACGGCCAGGCGGCCAATCACGCCAGGGCCGGCCGGGTGGCCGTCAAGGTCCAGCACACATGCCTGATAACCGGGGATCGGCCGGCCCGTGGCGCCGGGACGGATATCGTCATCGGCAGCCGAGATAAAGATGTGCAGCATCTCCGTCGCGCCAATGCCATCGATCATGCGCAGGCCGGTGGCCTGCTGCCATGCCTCGCGCGTGGCCAGCGGCAGCGCTTCGCCGGCCGACACGGACTTGCGCAGCGAAGACAGGTCGTATTGCGCCGCCAGCGGCGCCATTTGGCGGTAAAACGTGGGCGCGGTAAAGCAGATCGTAGCCTTGAAATCCCTGATTGCCTGCAGCAGCGTTTCCGGCGTCAGCTTTTCCAGCAGCACGGTGGATGCACCGGCCCGCAGCGGGAACAGCAGCAAGCCGCCAAGGCCAAACGTGAACGCCAGCGGCGGCGTACCGATGAAAACATCGTCATGCCCGGATTTCAGCGTCGAACGGGGGAAGCAGTCGCATATGGCCAGCACGTCGCGGTGGAAATGCATGGTCCCTTTCGGCACGCCCGTGGTGCCGGACGTAAAGCTGATCAGGCACACATCTTCCGCGCTGGTATCGCACGGCGCAAAGACGCCGGGCGGGACATCGTTCATCAGCATTTCCAGCGAACCGGGACCGCCATCGCCATTGAACGTTACCACCGCGGCGGGCAAATGCTCTGCCGCATCCAGTTCGCCGCGCAGCGCGTCGGCGCACAGCACGGCATTGACTTCAGCCTTGCCGAGAATCGCGCCCAGTTCACGGGCCCGCAGCAGCGGCATCGTCGGCACCGCCACCAGACCTGCTTTCAGCACGGCCAGTACGCACGCGGCCATCATCGGATGATTGGCGCCCCGCAGCAGCACGCGGTTGCCCGTCTTTAAACCGAGGCGCGTACGCAGCACGTATGCGATGCGGTCCACTTGCTGCTGCAATTGCGCATAGGTCCATGCGGCGCCGGCGCTGCGGATGGCAATCCGTTCGCCCCAGCCCCGCTCGATTGCGCGGTCCAGCAGCTCGGCGGCGCAATTGAGGCGGTCCGGATACTGCAGTTCCGGCAAGTCGAAACACAACTCAGGCCACAAGCCGCGCGGAGGCAAGTGGTTACGTGCAAACGGGTCTTCGTGCCCGGATGCAGGTGTCGATGCGGGTGCGGCAATTGCTGTCATCTTGGTCGCCCTTGGGGGGTTGGTCGGTAAAAGTCAGCCTGCAGACATTTACTTTAAACCTAAAGTATTTTTAAGGCAAGGGCAAGGCATGGCGGATTACGGCGCTGCGCACCTAATCCGCCCTACATCAAGTGTTGTTGGCAAAGACCGTAGGCCGGATTAGCGCAGCGTAATCCGGCAGCGCTTAATTACCGCCGATGGATTTGCGGACCAGTGCAGACTGGTGAATGACGGCGCGGATCACGTCGGCCAGCACGGCTTGCACCGCATCGCTGGACAGGAATCCCGGCGCAAAGCTTTTCAGCGCGCTGGCGGCGCCCGTCAAGCCGAGGGTGACGCAGCCCGCGTGCAGGCGGTCGATACGCGATTGCGCTTCCTGCTGCTCGCCCCGTGCAAACAGTGCATCGAGTTCGCCGCTGGCGGCAGTCAGCTGGTTTTGGAATCCCGTCAGGTAGACCAGCAAACGGTCCGCATTGATGCCCAGGCGCAGTTGCGTGGCCGACGGCGCTTCCGCCTGGTGTTCATAGCCGCTGGCGGCCTGGTCGAGGAACGCCGTCAAGTGCACGCGCACCTGGTCGGCCTGGAACGGTTTGACGATGTAGCCGGCAGCGCCGGCCTTCGTGGCTTGCTGCACGGTTTCCTTGTCGGTGGCGGACGACACCAGGACAAATGGCAACGCATTCAGCGCCGCATCGCCTTTGACGCGCTGCAGCAACTCCATGCCGGACAAACGCGGCATGCGCAAATCGCAAAACACAATGGCAGGCCGCAAGCCATTTTCCAGCTGCTGCCACGCGTCCGCGCCATCTTCCGCTTCCACGATGTCAAATTTGCCGCAGCTGTCGATCAGGTGCATCAGCACCATGCGCGACACAACATCGTCGTCTACTACCAATACTTTCATTTATTACTCTCCACGCCGTCCGCGCGGCTGTCCAGCGAGGATTCCAGTGTAACCGATAACGGATTGATGCGTGCTCAACAATGGGTGCCGCGCTTACTCTGGCTGCACGGTCTGGGCGACGCCGGCCAGCAGCGCGCGCAGCCCCGGCAAGCCGGCCCCGATGGCGCTCCAGTCGGCACAATCGGCGGCTTTTTCCAGTTCTCCGCACAGGGTGCGCAAATCCGGTTCATCCAGGTACGCGGCGCTGCCCTTCATGCCATGGAACAGGCGCCCTGCCGCATCGCTGTCGGCCGCGGCAATGGCTTCATCCAGCTCCGCCAGGCGGGCCGGCAAATCCGCCAGGAAGGCGGCGCGCAGGCGCGCTTTCAGCGGATCGTCATACTGTCCTGGCTGAGGGCGGGGCGCCAGCGATGGCGACGGCACAGTCACCGGCGCCACGCCAAACATGTTGTCGAGTTCTTCCACCGTTGGCCGCGGCTGTTCGCGCGCCGGCATTGGCGGCAGCGCAATGCCCCGCTGCAGCTGGCGTTCAATGGCGCGGCTGAGCTGGTAATGCAGCGCCGCTTCATCGATCGGCTTCGTCAGGAAGTCATCCATGCCGGCCGCCAGGTAGCGGTTGCGGTCTTCTTCGCTGGCATTGGCCGTCAGCGCAATAATCATCAATTCCTGGTCGCGCACCGGCGCGCCATCCGGACCGCCGGCGCGGATCAAACGGGTGGCGCTGGGGCCATCCATTTCCGGCATGCGGCCATCCATCAAGATCAAGTCATAGCGCGTGCGGGCGCAAGCGGCCACGGCCAGCAAGCCATTGGCGGCAATGTCGGCCTTGTGGCCCAGGTCTTCCAGCATCATGCGGATGATGATCTGGTTGGTCGGGAAGTCTTCGGCGCACAGCACGCGCAACTGGTGCGTGTGCGGTTCGCGCGGCACGTGCGGCACCACGGGCGGCGCCACGCCTTCCTGCAGCGGGATTTCAAACGTGAAGATACTGCCCACGCCCGGCGTGCTGGCGACGGAAATTTCGCCGCCCATCAATTCCACCAGCTGGCGGCAAATCGCCAGGCCCAGCCCCGTGCCGCCGTAGCGGCGCGTGGTGGTGCTGTCGGCCTGTTCGAACTTTTGGAACAGGCGCGGCATCGCATCAGGCTCGATGCCGATCCCCGTGTCCTGCACCGTGAAGCGGATCAAATGGCAATCGTCGTCCATGTTCGCATCGCGCGGCATCTTTTCGACTTTCAGCCGCACCTCGCCCCGCTGCGTGAATTTGAACGCATTGCCGACCAGGTTCACCAGCACCTGGCGCAAGCGGGTCGGATCGCCCACGACATAGGTAGGCAAGCCATCAGAAAAGTCCACTGAGAAGCCGACCGAATACGCGGCAGCCTGCTCTTCAAACAGGCTGGCCACGTTTTCCACCATGCCGGCCAGCGCGAAGTCGATATTCTCAATCGTCAGCTTGCCCGCTTCAATCTTGGAAAAGTCCAGCAAGTCATTGATGATGGCCAGCAGCGCCTGTGCATTGGCTTGCGCGCGCTCGATTTGTTCACGCGTGGTCTCATGCAGTTTCTGGTCGCGCAGCGCGAAGCCCTGCATGCCGATCACGCCGGCCAGCGGCGTGCGCATTTCGTGGCTCATGTTGGCCAGGAATTCGGATTTCTGGCGCGTCGCATCTTCGGCTTTTTGCTTTGCGTAGCGCAGCCGTTCTTCATTGTCTTGCAGCGCGCGGTTCGCTTGCGCCAGTTCATCCGTGTGCAGGCGCACCTGCGCCTGCTGCTGCATCAACTGTTCTTGCGTATCGCGCAGCTCGCGCAAGGTTTCTTCCAGCCGCTGGTACGCCATCGCGTTATCCAGCGACACCGCGGCATACGCGGCCAGGGTTTGCAGCATGTCCAGGTGCACCTGCTTGTACGCGTGCTTGTTGCGGCTCTGCACCGACAGCACCCCCACCACGCGGTCATTGACGACCAGCGGCGTGTACAGCATCGATTGCGCATATTCCGGTTCCGAACCATCGGCCAGCAGCGCAGGCTTCAGCTTGTCGAGCCCCGCCGGTCCCATATAGCGGCTGTATTCCGCATAAAAGTCATTGATGAAAATATCGTGGCGGTGGAACAGGCACCACACGGCCAGCTGGTCCGGGTCATCGACGCGGCGGCTGTATGGCAGGCTGCGCATGCCCCGCTCCATGGAAAACGGGAAATCAATGGTACCCGTCTCTTCGCGGTAAAAGCCGACGCCGAACATGTCGGTATCCATCAAGTGCCGCACATGGCGGTACAAGGTGCGCATGGCTTTTTCAATGTCCAGCGTGGCCGCCATTTCACGGCCGATTTCCGACAGCACGGAAATATTGCGGTGCGCCTGCTCCACCGCTTCCTTTTGCGATTCCACTTCCTGCTTCTGGCGCTCGGCATCCATGCGGCGCTGCTCCGCTTCCGCGCGCTGCCCTTCCGCCTCCACGCGGCGCCGTTCCAGTTCCGTCTTTTGCTGTTGCAGCAGCGAGTTTTTCAACTCAACTTCCGCCGTGCGGAAATTCACTTCGCGTTCCAGGTTTTCCTTTTGCCACTGCAACTGCCGCATGCGCACGCGGTAAATGCCATACGCGCCGCCCAGCAGCAGCGCGGCAAAGCCGGTGCGGAACCACCACGTTTTCCACACGGGCGGCAAGATCGTGATGGCCAGCGTGGCGGCATTGTCATTCCACACGCCGTCCTTGTTGGCGGCCTTGACGCGGAATACATAATGGCCCGGATCCAGGTTCGTGTACGTGGCAAAGCGCTTGCCTGCATCCGTCACGACCCAGTCCTTGTCGAAGCCCTGCAACTGGTACGCGTAGCGGTTGCGCTGCGGCCCCGCGAAGTGCAGTGCGGCGAATTCCAGTGAAAACACGGAATCCTGTTCGCGCAAGGTGATCGCTTGCGTATGCTCGATCGCATGCTTGAGGATGCCGCCATCCTGCCCCGCGCGGATCGAGCGGTTAAAGATCTGGAAGTCCGTGATCACGACCGACGGCGCTGTGCTGTTTTCACGGATATCGTCCGGCGCAAACGCCGTCACGCCATTGAAGCCGCCGAAGTACATCGTGCCGTCCTGCATGCGCAGCGCGGAATTATCGAAGTACGCGCCTTCGATGGTGCCGTCCGCGCCGCCATAATTGCGCAAATGGCCCGAGTGCACCTTCAGCCGCGTGATGCCTGCATTGGTGCTGATCCACAGCCGGCTGGCGTCATCTTCCAGGATGCCGGCCACTGCGTCATCGGCCATGCCGTCGCGGCGCAGGTAGCGCTTGAAGCGCGCCGTGCCGTCCGGCTGCAATTCCATACGGTTCAAGCCCGCGGCAGTGCCGACCCACAGGATGCCGGTCTTGTCTTCATACAGGTAGTGCACTTCATCGTGCGACAGGCTGTTCGGGTCACGCTGGTCATGGCGGAAGTGGCGGAACTTGCCCGTCTCGCGGTCCAGCAAACCGAGGCCGTTAAACGTGCCGACCCACAGGCGGCCCTTGCTGTCTTCCAGCACGGGCCGCACGACATTGTCGGCCAGCGACGTGGCGTCAGCGGGGTCATGGCGGAACGTGCGGGACGCGCCCGTCTTCGGGTCATAGCGGTGCAAGCCGCCGCGCGATGCAATCCACAGGATGCCTTTGCTGTCGCCATAAATGCCGCGCAGGCTGTTGCTGTCCGGGTCGCCCTGCCACGGCTGGACGCGGGTGAATTTCTTCGTGACGGTGTCGAAGCGGCGCAAGCCATTGCGCCCGCCCACCCACAGCGTGTTGGACTTGTCGCGCCACAGCGCCATCACTTGCGGATCGCGCGCATCGAGCAGCGCGCCCGTGTCGCGGTACATCGTGCCCTCGCCCGTCTGCGGATCATACAAGGTCAAGCCATCATTGTTGCCCAGCCAAAGCTTGCCATTGCCCGCATCGACGATGGCGCGCACCTTGTTGTCGGACAGCGAGTGGGGCCGCTCCGGATCGTGCACCAGGCGCGCAAAGCCGCCGCTGCCCAGGTCCACGCGCGACACGCCGTTATACCAGGTGCCCACCCACATGGTGCCGAAACGGTCGCGGTACAGCGACGAGACATAATTGTCGGCCAGGCTGTGCGGGTCCGACAGCTGGTGGCGGTACTGGACGAAACGCCTGACATCGGGACGCCAGCGGAACAAGCCTTCGGTCTGGCTGCCGGCCCACACCGTGCCTTCCACGTCCTGGTAAATCGCGGTAATGACGCCGGGCTTCAAGCCTTCCGCTTCGCCCAGGCGCGTACGCTGCGGATGGTCGCTGCCCGGCGCCAGCTTCCACTGTTCAATGCCGCCCATGGTGCCGACCCACAGCATGCGCTGCTGGTCCACGTGCAGCGACAGCACGGCTTCAAAGCGGGTGTCGGGCGCCGCTTCGACCCGGAAATGGCGGAAGCTTTGCGCCCCCGGTTCCAGCACATCGAGGCCGCTGGCCGTACCGATCCACAGGCGGCCATCCGCATCGCGCGCCAGCGCATTGATCTGGTCGTTGCCCAAACTGCCCGGCAAACCCGCGTCATGGTGCCAGAACTGGAAGCGCCCCGTCAGCGGGTCAAAGTGCTGCAAGCCATCGGACGTGCCGATCCACAAGCCGCCCTCGCCGTCATCGACGATGGCGCGCACGTGGCGGTTGCCGTTGCCCCGCTTGGCCGGTTCCGTGGGCGGATAGTGGGTAAATGTCTGCGACAGCGGGTCGTAGCGGTCCAGGCCCCCATCGGTGCCGATCCACATGCGCCCTTCGCGGTCCACGTGCAGCACGCGCACCCAGTTGTCGGCCAGGCTGCGCGAATCGGACACGATATTGCGGAACGTGATGATGCGCGCGCCGTCATAGCGCGACAGGCCGGCCTGGCTGCCGAACCACATGAAGCCTTGCCGGTCTTGCGCGACGGCCAGCACGGATTCCTGCGCCAGGCCATCGTCCACCGCCAGCTGCTCGAAGCGCAGCGTGCGGGGCGGCGCGCTGGCGTACGATGGCGCCGGAAATGCGGCCGCCACCGCCAGCGCCAGGGCGGCAGGGATCAGCAATCGGCGGCAGAGGCGGCGTACAGGCGTCATGAATTGAAAAAGGCCAGCACGTCGGCTTTGCGCGCATGGGTATCGCGCTGGCCGAGCTGGATTAACTCGCAAGTATACGTCGATTCGAACAACAGGTAGGAAGCCAGCGCCGCGCCGCGCGTTTCCGTCGCGCCGATGCCGGACAACATGGTGCGGATCGGCGCCGGCAAACTGCCGATATGGCGGGTGGCGATATCGTCCAGCCGCTCCGAGGGCGCGATTACCAGCAATTCCACGGGACGCAGCGGCGTCTGTGACAGATATTCTTCCGGCAGCAGCGACAACGTCTTGTTCACGCGCGTGAGGCGCTCGATGTCCACGGCCAGGCTGTCGAGGAAGATCGACGACAGCGCGTGGCCGGCGATTTGCGCCAGGCTCGGGTAGCGGGGCGCTTCCGTACGCTGCACCGCTGGTTCCGTCAAACGCCCTGCGCCCACCACCAGCACCTTGTCGGAACCCAGGTGAATGGCGGGAGAAATCGGCGCCAGCTGGCGCATTGACCCGTCACCGCAATATTCACGCTGCCCGCCCAGGAACAAGGGAATGGCGGGAAAGATAAAGGGAATGGCGGACGATGCCAGCAAATGTTCAACGCCGATCTGGTCTTGCAGCGCGATGCGCTGCGTCCGCACCCACGGCGCCACTTCCGCCGTGGTCTGGTAAAACGTGATGTGCTGGCCCGTCGTATACGACGACGCCGTGACGGCCAGCGCATGCAGCAAGCCTTCCTGCATCACCATGTCCAGCCGCGGCAAATCCAGCATGCGGTGCAGCAGGCCGACCAGCGGCGTGTTATCGAGCAGCGACTGGGGCGGCGCGGCGCGCCATTTGCGCAGCAGCCAGCCAAACGACAGCAGCGACAGCCAGCGCGCACCGGACCGTATCACGCCCAGCGAGTCGGCGCGGTACACTTGCGCCACTTCCATCTCGGTCCACACGTCCAGCAGCTTTTGCACGCCTTCGCCGAAATTATCGGCGCGGCATGCCAGCGCCGTGCCATTGATGGCGCCGGCGGACGTGCCGCAAATGATATTGAATGGACAACGGGAAGGCGGCCAGCCCTCTTCCCACAGGATTTCGGAAATGGCTTGCAGAACCCCGACCTGATAGGCTGCGCGTGCACCGCCACCGGTAAGTATCAGGCCAGTTTTCTTTTTCATTCCCATACGGACAGATTATCAGGGTCGACTTTGTTTGGGCAATGGCGGCATGGCCACAAAAGCAACTTTTGGTGCTTACCGCCAGTAAATTTCCCGAAGTCAATCCCCATCAGTCACCATCAGTCACCATCAGTCACCATCCATCACCGTCAGTCACCGTTCACGGCGCCTTCGCGGCGCGGGTCCGCGCCGCCGAACCACATGTCCTTGCCCTCTTTCTTGATGCGCATAATGCCTTGCAAACCAGAAGTCTGATCAAATTGGCGGACATCGTGGCCTTTTGCCTTCAACTCGTCCACGATAGATGGCGCAAAGCGGCCCGCTTCCAGTTCCGTCGGCCCGTTGCGGCTGCCAAAGTTCGGCAAACTGATGGCTTGCTGCACGTCGAGCTTCCAGTCCAGCGTGCCGACCAGCACTTTTGCCACGTAGTTAATGATGGCGGGACCGCCGGGCGAACCGGTCGACAGGATCAGCTTGTGCGTTTCCCTGTCGAACACCAAGGTCGGCGACATGGCGCTGCGCGGGCGCTTGCCTGGCTGGACGCGGTTGGCGACGGGACCGTTTTCATCCTGCGAATCAAACGAGAAATCCGTCAACTGGTTATTCAGTATGAAGCCATCGACCATCTGGCGCGAACCGAACGCATCTTCCACCGACGTCGTCATCGACAGCACGGCGCCGCTGGCATCGGCCACCGACAAGTGCGACGTCGAGGGCCGTTCCGGCGACGTATCGGCGCCCCATGCGACGGCCATGCCTTCCGGTACGCCGAATTTTGCACGGCCCATCGAGCGGCTGGAAATCAGCGTAGCGCGCTGGGCCAGGTAGCGCTTGTCGATCAGCGATGCAACGCCCTTGCCCGGCAGCGGCACAAAATCCGTGTCGGCCACGTAGCGGTTGCGGTCGGCATAGGCGAGGCGCCCGGCTTCGGTAAACAAATGCACGGCGTCGGCGCCGACCTTGCCATCGACCGGCGCAAATTTGTCGATCCCCTTGTGTTCCAGTACGCCCAGCATTTGCGCAATGGCGACGCCGCCCGACGATGGCGGCGGCATGCCGCATACCGTATAGGCTTTGTAATCGCTGCACACGGGTTCGCGCTCTTTCGGCTTGTACGACGCGATATCCTGCGCCGTCAGCAAGCCTGGATTGGTGGGATGTCCCTGCACTTTGGCGGCAATATCGCGGGCGATGCGGCCCGTATAAAAAGCATCGGCGCCGCCCTCGGCGATGTCTTTCAATGTGCGCGCCAGTTCCGGGTTTTTCAGCACATGGCCGACGGGCCACGGCTTTTTATCTTTATCGAAGAAGTACGCGGCGGCGACCGGATCGCGCGCCAGGTATTTGTCGTATGACAGCAGCGCATGCAGGCGGGGGCTGACGGCAAAGCCGTTCATCGCCAGACGGATGGCCGGCTCGAACAATTTCGCCCACGGCAGCTTGCCATGTTCTTTATGGGCCAGCTCCAGCATGCGCAGCACGCCCGGCGCGCCGGTCGAACGGCCGCCAACGATGCCCGCTTCGCGCGAAATGGCTTTGCCATTGGCATCCTGGAACAGTTTTTCCGTGGCGGCAGCCGGCGCGGTTTCGCGGCCGTCATAGGCGCGCACTTTCTTGCCGTCGAAATACATCAGGAAAGCGCCGCCGCCGATGCCGGACGATTGCGGTTCCACCAAGGTCAGCACCAGTTGCGTGGCAATGGCGGCATCGATGGCGGAGCCGCCCGCTTTCAGCATTTGGTAACCGGCGTCCGTCGCATGGGGATTGGCGGCGGCCACCATGTATTTCTCTGCTATAAAGCCTTGTTTGTCTGCAAAACCGGTAGCGATTTCCGGCGCCCGCTCCAGCCCTCGCCCGGCATCCTGCGCATAGGCTGTGGTGACGGTCAACGACAGCGCTGCGGACAGGGCGGCGGACAAGGCGGCGAATTGCGCCAGCGGATGCGGCTTGAACATGCGGGCTCCCAAAAAAAAGCGCGCGGCAGAGACCGCGCGCAGCTTTGGCATCCTACTCCAAATTTACTTTGGTTGCATACGAATAGCGCCATCCAGGCGGATAGTTTCGCCATTCATCATGACGTTTTCAATGATGGACTTGGCCAGCATCGCGTATTCCACCGGCTTGCCGAGGCGCGGCGGGAACGGCACCATCTTGCCCAGCGCTTCCTGCACTTCAGCCGGCATGCCCAGCAACATCGGGGTTTCAAAAATGCCCGGGGCAATCGTCATCACGCGGATGCCGTTGCGCGACAGGTCGCGCGCCATCGGCAAGGTCATGCCCGCCACCGCAGCTTTCGACGCGCCGTAGGCTGCCTGGCCGATCTGGCCGTCAAAGGCCGCCACCGATGCGGTATTGATCATGATGCCGCGCTCGCCGTGTTCGGCCGCTTCGGTCTTGCTCATGGCGTCCGCCGCCAGGCGGCACATATTGAAGGTGCCCACCAGGTTGATGTTGATGGTGCGCTGGAATGCCTCCAGCGGATGCGGGCCATCCTTGCCCACGGTTTTGATGGCTGGCGCCACGCCGGCGCAGTTGACCAGGCCACGCAACGTACCCATGGCCGTCGCGGCTTCCACCACGGCTTTGCCATCCGCTTCCGACGTCACGTCGCATTTGACGAACACGCCTTTCAATTCCGCTGCCAGCGCCTGGCCGGCTTCCACCTGCACGTCAGCCAGCACGACTTTGCCGCCGGCTTCCACGATCATGCGCGCGGTTGCCGCGCCCAGGCCCGATGCACCGCCCGTTACGATAAATACATTGTCCTTGATTTGCATGCGAACTCCTCCATTAAAAATCCGGTCAGCGCTTTGCGTTGCGTTTATACGCGCATTTACGCGAATTTACGTTTACGTAAACGTAATCACCAATTGTAGCGAATTTCTTGTGGAGACTGCAAAGATAAGAACGACCGTTCGCAAAATGCGTGCGCAAAACGCTACTGGCAATGCACCCACTGCCCCTGCCGCGTGCACATGCGGCCGGACGGGTCCAGCACGATATTGCCGGCGCCTTGCTGGAACAGCGTGCCGTTGGCGCCACGGCAACCTGCGGTATCGCACTGGTTCAGCGGCTGCACGGGTGGCAACACAGCGGGCGGCGCGGGCGGTACGGGCGGCAAGGTGATGGCTGGCGCAACCGGCAATGCAGGAGCCGCAAGAGTGGCGGCAGGCAATTGTTCATCGCGGGGAGCGGGATGAGGAGCGGCATGAGGAGCGGCATGAGGCCGCATAGGCTGCAGCGGCATCAGGGGCGCCGTACGCCGTTCGGCAAAGCTGCGGGTCGGCGGCCTGCGGCATGGTTCTTCCGCCAAGCGCTTGCCATCCGGCGCCAGGCGGCAATAAGGCAAGCGCCGGTACGCTTCAATGGCGGCGGGATCGGATGGGGAAACAGGTCCGGCAACGGCAGCCGCTGCTGCCAGCAACCATCCCCCGGCAAGACATTTCATCATGGCAGGCTCCTGCCTGCCATGATACGCCCCGTCCGCCACGCAATGGCGCGCGGACGGGACACCGTTACTTGCCCGGCGCAGGTATCGAAGCGGACGCCACCGTGGATGGCAGCGCTTCGGCCGGCGCCACTGCGGCATCGGAAGATTTCGCAGGCTCGGCGGGAGCCATTTGCGGCGGCATCGGTACCGGGGCTGGCGCATGCACCGGCGCCGACGCCTGCAGCGGCATCGTGACGGACAGCCAGCCCGACGCGGGCAGCAATGGCACCAGCAACAGCGCGACGATGTTGATGATCTTGATCAGCGGATTCACGGCAGGTCCCGCCGTGTCCTTGTAGGGATCACCCACCGTATCGCCCGTCACTGCAGCTTTGTGGGCATCGGAACCCTTGCCGCCGAAGTTGCCGTCTTCGATGTATTTCTTCGCGTTGTCCCACGCGCCGCCCCCCGTCGTCATGGAAATCGCAACAAACAGGCCGGTAATGATGGTTCCCATCAGCAGCCCGCCCAGTGCGGCGGACCCCAGCAGCATGCCGACCAGCACCGGCACCAGCACCGGCAACAGCGATGGCAAGATCATTTCGCGGATGGCCGATGCCGTCAGCATGTCGACCGCCTTGTCATATTGCGGTTTGCCCGTGCCATCCATGATGCCTTTGATGTCGCGGAACTGGCGGCGCACTTCCACCACGACGGCGCCGGCTGCGCGGCCCACGGCTTCCATTGCCATCGCGCCGAACAGGTAAGGAATCAAGCCGCCAATCACGAGGCCGACAATCACCATCGGGTTCGACAAGTCAAACGTGACACTCTTGCCGACCGATTCCAGCGCGTGCGTGTAATCGGCGAACAGCACCAGTGCGGCCAGGCCGGCCGAACCAATCGCATAGCCTTTCGTCACGGCCTTCGTGGTATTGCCGACCGCATCAAGCGGGTCGGTAATGGCGCGCACGGATTCCGGCATGCCGGACATTTCCGCAATGCCGCCCGCGTTGTCGGTGATCGGGCCATACGCATCGAGCGCGACGACAATGCCCGCCATCGACAGCATGGCCGTGGCGGCAATGGCAATGCCATACAGTTGCCCAAGCTGGTATGAAATCAAAATGGCGGCGCACACGGCCACCACCGGCCATGCCGTGGATTTCATCGACACGCCCAGGCCGGCAATGATGTTGGTGCCATGGCCCGTGGTCGACGCTTCGGCGATGTGGCGCACCGGATGGAAGTCCGTGCCCGTGTAATACTCGGTGATGTACACCATCAAGCCCGTCAGCGCGATACCGACCACGGCGCAGCCCATCATTTTCATGCGCATGGCGTCGTCAGCCCACACTTGCCACGTGACGACAGCGAAGCCGATCAGCGACAAGCCGGCCGCCCACCACAAGCCCGTGTACAGCGCCGACATGATTTTTTTGCCGGGCTTGGCCTTGACCATGCCGCAGCCGACAATCGAAGCCAGGATGGACACGGCGCCCAGCAGCAGCGGGTACACGATCGCCTGCAGCGGCGCATCGGCGATCATCAGCGCCCCCAGCAGCATGGTGGCGATCAAGGTCACGACATAGGTTTCAAACAGGTCGGCCGCCATGCCGGCGCAATCGCCCACGTTATCGCCCACGTTATCGGCAATCACGGCAGGGTTGCGGGGATCGTCTTCAGGAATCCCCGCTTCGACTTTCCCCACCAGGTCGGCGCCCACGTCTGCACCTTTGGTGAAGATGCCGCCGCCGAGGCGGGCAAAGATGGAAATCAGCGAAGCGCCAAAGGCCAGGCCGATCAGCGGCTTGATGATGTCATGCGGAGTTTTCGCGGGGTTCGGCCCGCCGCTGGCAGTCAGCCCCATCAGCATCATGTAAAACAGCACGACGCCCAGCAAGCCCAGTCCCACCACCAGCAAGCCGGTGATGGCGCCGCCTTTGAAGGCCACGTCGAGCGCTTCATTCATGCCTTTCGATGCCGCTTGCGCGGTGCGCACATTGGCCCGCACCGACACATTCATGCCGATAAAGCCGCAGGCGCCGGACAGCACAGCGCCGATCAAAAAGCCCAGCGCGGTCTGCATATCGAGCAGCACGGCAATGGCAATCAGCAGGATGACGCCGACGAGGCCGATGGTTTTGTATTGTCTTGCGAGATAGGCGGCTGCCCCTTGTTGGATCGCTGTCGCGATTTCCTGCATGCGCGGATTACCGGCATCCTGGCGCAAAATCCAGCTGCGCGCCCATAAGCCATACACTACGGCGATCACGCCGCACGCCACTGCGAACCATAGGCTTGCCGTCATATCGTCCCCTTCGTTTGTAATCAAGCTCGACCACTACGTCACACGTAAGGGCCTATGCCGACAGCTGCACAGGCCCACCAGGCTGCGTACTGCACATGCTGAAAACCGAAGTTGGTACGAGTCTACCGCAAACATGGAAAAATAAGCAATTTACGTTTCAATTCACTTAAAACTCTTCCCACCCGCCGTCGCTGGAAGACGGGCCGCGCGCTGCGGCTGCAGGCTCGGCCCGCTTGCCGCCGGCCCGCGCCACCAGTGACGCGCCCTGCTCATAGGGGACGGCAGGCGCGGCCGCAGGGCGCGGCACGGGGCCCTGCCGGGGCGGCGCAGGCTGTTGCATTGCCGCCGCATGGCCATCGAGTTTGAACACGGCGACGGCGTCGGCCAGCCGGTCCGCCTGTTCGCGCATGGCTTGCGCCGCCGCTGCCGCTTCTTCGACCAGCGCGGCATTTTGCTGCGTCGCGTTATCCATCGCCGTGATCGCCAGGTTGATCTGGTCGATGCCGTCGCTTTGTTCCTGGCTGGCGCTGGTGATGTCGCCCATGATGGCGGTGACCCGCTCGATGGCGGCCACCACTTCGTCCATCGTGGCCCCGGCCTGCTCCACGTGGCGCGCCCCTTCGTTCACCTTGCTGACGGAATCGCTGATCAAGGTCTTGATATCGCGCGCCGCAGCCGCCGAACGCTGCGCCAGGTTGCGCACTTCGGACGCCACCACGGCAAAGCCCCGCCCCTGCTCGCCCGCCCGCGCCGCTTCCACGGCAGCGTTCAGCGCGAGAATATTGGTCTGGAACGCGATGCCGTCAATCACGGCAATAATGTCCACGATGCGGCGCGACGATTCTTCAATGGAATGCATGGTGCCGACCACGTCCGACACGGCGCCGCCGCCCTTGCGCGCCACCGTCGAAGCGGCGCCCGCCATGGTGTTGGCTTCGCGTGCATTGTCCGCATTCTGGCGCACAGTGGACGTCAATTGTTCCATCGACGATGCGGTCTCTTCCAGCGAACTGGCTTGCTGTTCCGTGCGGGATGACAAATTCAGGTTGCCGCTGGCAATTTGCGTCGACGCGGCTGTGATGCACTCCGTCCCCGTGCGTACTTGCGCAACGATGCGGACCAGGCCCGCATGCATTTGCTCCAGGGCCAGCAGCAATTGCCCTGTCTCGTCCCTGGCATAGGCGGCTTCGCCCTTCGCCGCATCACCGGTCAAGTCGCCATCGGCCACCCGCCGCGCCACCCGCACGGCTTCGCTGATGGGACCCGTGATGCCGCTCGTCAGCCACCATGCGAAACCAATGGAAAACGCTACCGTCAGCGCGGCCAGCAACAATTGCAGGTTGCGGCTCTGCGCAGCAATGGCGTCGATTTCGTGCGCCGTGCGGTCGATTTCCGCCTTTTGATGGTCCAGCATTTTTTGCAGCATGGCTTCATAACCCTTGGCGGCAGGCTGGTATTGCTGCGTCAGGATGCGGTCTGCTTCCGCCATTTCCCCCGCCGACTTGGCTTTATTGATGGCATCCCGCCCGGCCACGAACGCTTTGCGGTACGTGATCAGTTCTTCCATCATCTTGCGGTCTTCGTCAGTGGATAGCGCGTCTATTTTCTTGATCAACTCTTGCGCGCGGGCCGTCGACGCAGCAATTTCGTCGGCAAACTGGGCGGCCAGCGTGGTATCCGAGCTGCGCGCCATGACGGTCGTGCGGCGGATGCCGGCAAATACAATGCGGTACCACTCGGAAATGAGGCGCTCTTTCGCCAAAGGCGCATCCATCATGGCGCGCGTGGCGTCGGCCACGCCTTGCAGCCGGTACATTCCCACACCCGTGTTGATGATCAAGCCGGCCAGCAGGATGCAAAATCCCAGGGCCAGGCGTTTCCCGATGCTCCAGTCTCTCAGTTTCATGTTTTCCTCCGTGGCGGGGCAAGGTGTGCCTTGCATCAATCACTGTAGTACAGCGATGCCAGGGGAAAAGGTCCGGCAGGAAAGAAAAAACGGCGCCGGGCGATGAACCGGGCGCCGTTTTCGGCCATGCAGGCAGCGCCTGCACGGGAGGGATGGCTTAGTTGGACAGGGCGGCAAATGCGCGGTCGCGGATTTCTTCCACCGGACCGATGCCTTCGATCTTGCGGTATTTCGGTGCGCCTGGCTGGCCGGATTGCGCCCACTTGTTGTAGTAGCCCAGCAGCACTTCAGTCTGGTTGTGGTACACGTCCAGGCGCTTCTTGACCGTCTCTTCCTTGTCGTCGTCGCGCTGCACCAGGTCTTCGCCCGTCACATCGTCCTTGCCTTCGACTTTAGGCGGATTGAATTTCACGTGGTACACGCGGCCCGACGCCGGGTGCGAGCGGCGGCCGCTCATGCGTTCCACGATGGCTTCGTCCGGTACAGCGATTTCCAGCACGTAATCCACGGCCACGCCCGCATCTTTCATGGCGTCCGCCTGGGCGATCGTGCGCGGGAAGCCGTCGAACAGGTAACCGTTGGCGCAATCCGCTTCCTTCAGGCGATCTTTCACCAGACCAATGATGATATCGTCCGAAACCAGCTGGCCAGCATCCATCACTTTTTTCGCAGCCAGGCCCATTTCCGTACCAGCCTTGATGGCGGCACGCAGCATGTCGCCGGTGGAAATCTGAGGAATGTTGTATTTTTCCTTGATGAAATTAGCTTGGGTGCCCTTGCCGGCGCCGGGTGCTCCTAACAGAATGAGACGCATGAAAAGTCCTGGATTTGTAATGAGAATTCGGGTGGTAAGTGTGCTAATGCTGCCTATACTGCCGGTCTGTCTACCTTCGCCACGAAACTTACCACAAAAAGCAGCTTCTACGCCAGTTTATGGCCAATTTTGCACGAAGTGTGACGAAATGGCAGAGTGGTAAGGATAGAGTAAGGCAGTTGGTGCAGCATGCATCTGGACAGGGATGCAACTGCGTGCATCCTCATCCAAACTGCGCCGATCTTAGCGCATTCAACCTTTAAAGAGGGTACGCACGCGCTCCAGGTCTTGAGGCGTATCAACCCCGGGCGCAGGCGCGTCCGCCGTCACGTGGACGGCAATCGGATAGCCGTGCCACAGTACGCGCAATTGCTCCAGCGCTTCAATGGTTTCCAGCGGCGATACGTCCAGCTTCGGATACGCCTGCAGGAAGTCATTGCGGTACGCATACAGGCCGATATGGCGCAATGGCGCGTAGCCAGCAGGTAGCGCCGACGTCTCCACCGCGAACGCATCGCGCGCCCATGGAATCGTCGCGCGCGAGAAATACAGCGCACGGCCATGCTTGTCCAGCACCACCTTGACCACGTTCGGGTTGAACGCATCGGCCGCATCGTGCAGCGGGTGGGCGCACGTGGACATCGGCACGTCGGCATTGATGCGGGCGGCGGCAGCGGCCAGCAGCGATGGTTCAATCAGCGGTTCATCGCCCTGCAAGTTGACCACCACTTCGTCCGGCGCCAGGTCCAGCGCACGGGCCACTTCGGCAATGCGGTCGGTGCCGGACGGATGGTCGCTGCGCGTCATGCACACGTCCACGCCATGCGCTTCGCACGCGGCGCGGATCGATTCATGGTCGGTGGCCACAATGATGCGGGTGGCGCCCGACAGCGCCGCACGCTCCGCCACGCGCACCACCATCGGCTTGCCGCCGATATCGGCCAGCGGCTTGTTGGGCAGGCGGGTGGAAGCCAGGCGGGCAGGAATGATGACCGTAAACGCCATTATTCCGCCGGATCTTGCAAGGTACGGGCTTCATCGGCCCACATGATGGGGATCCCGTCACGGATCGGGAAGGCCAGGCGGTCGCCGCGGCAGATCAGTTCCTGGGCTTTTTTATCGTATTCCAATGGGCCCTTGCAAACCGGGCAGACCAGGATATCAAGCAGTCGAGCATCCACGACATTTCTCCACTAATTGTTGAGCCAGCGCCGCATCGATACGGGCTGACACGGGCACGACCCACAAGCGTGGATCGTCCCTGAATTCTGTAAGTTGGCGACATTTTACTGCATCCTTCTCCGTCATCAAGATGACGTCGGCCGTCACGCTGTCGAATGGACGGTCGAGGAAATCATGGTGGTCCGGCAAAGCAATCTCGGCGGGATCAAAGCCGAAACCCTTCAACATCGTGAAAAAGCGCCCGGGGTTGCCGATGCCGGCAGCGGCGGCCACGGTCCAGCCCTGCTGCCTTGCCCGCGCCGCCAGGTCCGCCAGCGGCATGGATTCCGCGCCCGTCAACCGCTCAGCCCTGTCGGCCTGCAACGTCATTTGCACGGGCATTGAGGCTGCGTTGCCTCGGCGCGTCCTGCCCTGCACGCTGGCGGCCAGGCGCGCATTGAGCTGCGGCGTATTGACCACCGTGACATCGCGCCGGCGCGACGGCTTTTCCCGCAATGGGCCGGCCGGCAACAGCCAGCCATTGCCCACGCCACGGCCGTCAAACAAGATGATTTCCACATCGCGCTGCATGGCGTAATGCTGCAAGCCGTCATCCGCCACGAGGATATCCACCTCCGGATGGGCTGCCAGCAGCGCCCTGCCCGCTTCGACCCGCTGGCGTCCCACCATGACGGGACAGCCGGTACGGGCGGCAATCAGCACCGGTTCATCGCCCACGTCGCGCGGCGGCGATGACGGTGTCACGGGCCGGGGACCGGATTCCTGGCTGCCAAAGCCGCGCGAAATCACGCCTGGCGTAAAGCCCGCATCGCGCAGCGCTTGCACCAGCCAGATCGTCAGCGGCGTCTTGCCCGTGCCGCCTATATAAATGTTGCCCACCACGACCACGGGAACAGGCAAGCGCTCGGATTTCAACACGCCGGCACGGAATAATTGCGCACGCAGGCCGGCCAGTCCGCCAAACAGTACGGACACCGGCCACAATGCACACGCCAGCGGGCCACGCCGCTGCCAGTTGCGGGTCAATACAGTTTCCAGCTTCGATGTCATAAAAGAAAAACCGCCGCGTAGATGGCGCGGCGGTGATAGCGGTTAGAAAAGATTACTTTGCCGTACCCGTCTGCGCAGCAAACGTCAGCTTGTCAAACCCCGCCAGGCGCGCGGCTTCCATCACGTTGACCACCATCTGGTGCATCGCGAACTGGTCGGCATTGATAATCACGACAGGCGGTTTCGCCGGATCACGCGCAGCCGCCTTCAGCGACGCCGCCAGCCCCGCCACATTCTGGAACGACACCGGCACGTTATTGACCGTGTAATTGCCCTTGGCGTCGATGGTGACATTGATTTCATTGGCCCGCTCCGCAGCTTTTTCTGCATCGGCTGTCGGCAGCGTGATGTTCAATTCCGTGAACTTGCTATACGTGGTAGTCACCATCAGGAAGATCAGGATCACCAGCAGCACGTCGATGAACGGGATCAAATTGATCTCGGGATCTTCACGCAGGCGCCCGCGGCGGAAATTCATGGCCATGGCTTAGTTCTTGCGCGAAAAGTGAACCACATCGACGAATTTCACGGCTTGCTGTTCCATCTCAATGACGAAACTGTCGACCAGTGCGCGGAAGTGGCGGTAAAACACGAGGGTTGGCATGGCAATCGCCAGGCCAAAGCCCGTGTTATACAGCGCGACGGAAATACCATGGGCCAGTTGCGCGGGATTCGTGCCGGCGCCATTTTGCGAACCAAAGATTTCAATCATGCCGACCACGGTGCCGAACAAGCCCATCAGCGGCGCCAGCGAAGCAATCGTGCCCAAGGTCGTGAGGAAACGCTCCAGCATATGGGCCACGCCGCTGCCGGATTCTTCAATGGCCTCCTTCATCACGTCGCGCGGTGCATCGACATTGCGCAGCGCTGCCGACAGCACCACGCCCAGCGGCGAACTTTGTTCCAGCTTTTGGATCACGTCCGGCGTGATATTGCCGCTGCGGTACACGCCCACCACTTCATCAAACAATTGGCGGGGCAAGATGCGCGTGCGGCGCAAATACATCAGGCGTTCAATAATCAGGGCGGTGGCAACGATGGAAGCGAACAGCAGCGGCCAGATAGGCCAGCCTGCGGCTTGAATGATGGCGAGCAAATGAAACTCCTGAGGATAAGATTGCAGTGTTTGCAACTTCAGGCGGATGCCTAAACGCGCAATGTAGCGTGTTGCCGCGCTGTCGGCAAGTGATGGCCGTGCTGTTATTCATGCAAACTGTGCATTCTGCACATTTTCTGTGGACAAAATTGTTGGCAAGCGCCTGACTTACCACTTAAGCCTTTGATTTAAAACATTTTATTTTTACAGCACAAGTTTTAAGCAGCGCTTTGCTGTGCACTTCTACACAAGTTCTGTGGAAAAAAATGTGAGCAAAGCCCGGGAATAGATATCAAGTCTTTGATTCTAATAGCTTTAATCTTCACGCTCAAAAAACAGGCAGCGCTGATGCCGGGGCAAGTGTGCAGTTCTCCCCACATTCTGTTGATAAGATTGTGAGCAATAGCCTTGTTGCGCACCAAACCCTTTGATTCATAAGCAATTTCTATCCACGCACAAAAATTTTGCATAGGCATGTTTTCCCCACCGAAATGCCGGGTTTCCCCCACTTCCACCATGGGACTGGCGCCTTTCCAGGATAACTTCCGCATTCTTCACAAAAACTGTGGACAATATTGTGAGCAAGGCCACAATTACTACCTAACACCATGATTTATAAAGAAATTTTACAATTGCACAAAAAATGTGCAGTTGAAAACCCGGACAACCTGCCGTCAGGTCTGTGCACTTCTTCACACATTGTGTGGATAAAATTGTGAGCAATGGCCGGGACAGTGAGCTATGTCATTGATTCGTAACAAATTAGTTTTACTGCTCATTTTTTAATCAGGCACAGTTGTGCACTGCCGGCGGATGTTTTGCGCGGACGCACCTGTAAACCCGAGGCAACTTTTGCACATCTTCTGTGGATAAAATTGTGAGCAAGCGCCACTTCCACCATGCAAGCCATTGATTTAAAACAGAAAAATTTCCATGAGTAAATTTTCAGCACGGTTGATCTTATCCACCCCGCAGCGCAACATAAGCGCCGGAAGTTTCACACAAATTGTGTGGATAACTTTGTGCGTAACCGCCTGATGTTACCGTAAAGTATTTGATCTGTAAGGATTTTCCTGAAATGCTCACGAATGAAGCATCGCCATTTCGCTTTAATAATCAGGAAGTTAGAAAAAAGACTTGCCAGAGTAAGTCATATATGACATAAGCATGACCCCTGCAAAAATTTGTGGACAGTTTCCTTCCCCCGGACCATGACCTACTCAGATAACCAGGCCGCATCGAACGGCGTCATCACGGTTTCCGCCCTCAACCAGGCGGTTGGACGCATGCTGGAGCGCTCGTTTCCCTTGACGTGGATATCTGGGGAAATCTCGAACTTTACGCGCGCCAGTTCCGGCCACTGGTATTTCACATTGAAAGATGACGGCGCACAGGTGCGGGCCGTCATGTTCCGCGGCCGCGCGCAATATGCGGGCTTTGTGCCCCGCGAAGGCGACAAGGTGGAAGTGCGGGCGCTGGTCACCTTGTATGCGCCACGGGGCGATTACCAGATCAATGTGGAAGCCATCCGCCGCGCCGGCGTGGGGCAACTGTTTGAAGCATTCATGCGGCTGAAGGAAAAGCTGGGCGCCGCCGGGCTGTTTGACCAGGAACGCAAGCGGGCGCTGCCCATGTTTGCCCGCACGATCGGCATTGTCACCAGCCCGCAGGCGGCTGCCCTGCGCGACGTGCTGACGGCGCTGCAGCGGCGCGCGCCCCACATTTCCGTGATTATTTATCCGACCCTGGTGCAAGGCCAGCTGGCGGCCGGGCAGATTGCCACTGCCATCGATACGGCGTCGCGCCGCGCCGAATGCGATGTGCTGATTGTGTGCCGGGGCGGCGGCAGCATTGAAGATTTATGGTGCTTCAATGATGAAGCCGTCGCGTATGCGATTGCCAATTGCGCCATGCCCGTGATTTCCGGCGTCGGCCATGAAACGGATTTCACGATTGCCGACTTCGCGGCGGATTTGCGGGCCGCCACGCCGACCGCGGCGGCGGAACTGGCCGCCACTCCCCGCGCCGACTGGCTGGCGTCGCTACGCGCCGATGCGGCGGACTTGCGGCGCGCCATGCAGCGCCTGCTGAACGAAGCGCAGCAAACGCTGGATAGCCACGCGCGCCGCCTGCTCAGCCCTGCCGCGCAAATCAGCCAGCAGCGCCAGCGCCTGCAAGCGCACGCGGTGGCGCTGACGCACGCGAACCGCGCGCCGGTGCGCCAGGCGCGCGTGGCGTTCGACAAACTGCACGCCCGCTGGAGCGCATGCCGCCCCGATCCCGCCGCCCTGCGCGGCCAGCTGGAGGCATTGGGCCGCCGCGCCACGCTGGCCAACCGCCGCCAGCTCGATCAGCGGCGCGACGCGCTGGCAGCGCTGTCGGCCCAGCTGGAATTGCTGAATCCCCAGCGCACCCTGGAGCGTGGCTATGCCATCGTCACGGATAAAAACGGCGCCATCGTGCGCGCACCAAGCCAATTGCACCCGAATACCACCGTTTCCGTGCGCCTGGCCGACGGCAGCGCCGACATCGGCATCGCTTCGGTGCAGCCGTCGCTGGGCTGATTGACATAAGCAGGGGCCAATAACGGGCATTCCAAGCGGCCAGCGACGCGAAGGTTTACAATAGTGGACGTTTCAGCAAAAATGCCTTTCTGACTCAACCATAAGGAACCTCACATGGAACATACCCTGCCGGCTCTGCCGTATGCAATGGACGCCCTGGCGCCACACATCTCCAAAGAAACGCTGGAATACCACTACGCCAAACACCACCAAGCGTATGTCACCAACCTGAACAACCTGATCAAGGGCACCGAGTTTGAAAACCTGTCCCTGGAAGAAATCGTCAAGAAATCGTCCGGCGGCATTTTCAACAACGCAGCCCAGGTTTGGAACCACACCTTCTACTGGAACGGCCTGAAGCCAAACGGCGGCGGCGCTCCAACCGGCGCACTGGCTGACGCCATCAACGCCAAGTGGGGTTCGTTCGAGAAGTTCAAAGAAGAGTTCACCAAATCGTGCGTGGGCAACTTCGGCTCGTCGTGGACCTGGCTGGTGAAAAAAGCTGACGGCACCGTTGACATCGTCAACACGTCGAACGCGGCAACCCCGCTGACCACCGATGCCAAAGCGCTGATCACCTGCGACCTGTGGGAACACGCTTACTACATCGACTACCGCAACCTGCGTCCGAAGTACGTTGAAAACTTCTTCGCGCTGGCAAACTGGGACTTCGCAGCCCAGAACTTCGCTTAATTGCGGATCGTGCTGCCATGAAAAAAGCCGGCGCTGCCGGCTTTTTTCTTACATTTTTTCTTTATCCCGCCTGTAATGTTTTTACCGTGCGGACTTCGCTTTTCTCGCCCGCCCCCGAGTTGCTGAGGCGGCTTTCCATCCGGGTCGTCACCAGGCGGTCGCCCGACAGCATATACGTGCTGCGCTCTTCCTGCCGGATGTCAAAGCTCACGACGACGTAGGCGCGGCCCTGCATGTGCCAGTTCAACTGGCTGCCCAGTGGCGTGCCATCCGGTGCAATCCACACGTCAAACGCGCCGTCGAATTCCTTCATGTATTTGCGTTCGCGGTCGCTCAATACCTTGACCGGCACGGTAAACGTCAGCTGGCGCGCAGGTTTCCCCTGCCATTCGCCCGCCTTCTCCGCCTTGAAGGCGGCGCGCTCGATGTTGCGCACCAGGTTTTCCGCGCCCGACACCATCGGCCGCAAATCGTCCGGCCCCATTTCCTTCAGCGCATACAGCGATGGGGTCTTGGCATTGGGATTTTTCGCGGCTGCCAGCCGGTCCGCATCCATCCGCGCCAGCAAATCGCGGCCATACTGCAGCCGCAAGCCTTGCGCGCCATCTTCCACGTGCACGGCAGCGCTGCCCGCATATTCATCGGCGTCCGCTCCCTCGCCCACCTTGCGCGACGTTTCCGTCTTCAGCACGCCTTTCAGCGGCGTGCTGGCCTGCAGGCGCTGCAGCGCGCTTTTCAAATCCGCCAGGCCATCGGCGCGCGCCATGCCCAACGGCGCCGCCAGCATCGCGCCCAGCAGTGCTGCATACATTACGCGCATAACGCTTCCTTCCTCGGATGCAATTCACCGGTCAGGCGGCCCGCCGCCATCGTGACGATACGGCCGCAGCGCGCGGCAATGGCGGAATCGTGCGTGACCAGCACCAAGGTCGAGCCCCGCTCGCGGTTCAGCGCAAACATCAGTTGCATGACCGCTTCGCCGGTGGCGGCGTCAAGGCTGCCGGTCGGCTCGTCGGCAAACAGCAGCGGCGGTTCCGCAACGAAGGCGCGCGCCAGCGCCACGCGCTGCTGCTCGCCGCCCGACAGGAATTTCGGATAATGCTTCAAGCGGCTGGCCAATCCGACCCGTTCCAGCATGGCTTCCGCCTTGGTACGGGCCGCGCTGTCTCCGCGCAATTCCAGCGGCAGCATGACATTTTCCAGCGCCGTCAAATGTGGCAACAGCTGGAACGACTGGAATACGAAACCCAGGTTCGCTTGACGGAATTGCGCGCGGCCATCTTCATCGAGCGCGAAGATATCTTTTTGCGCAAGTGTCACGGTGCCGGAAGTCGGCGTATCGAGCCCCGCCAAAATGCCCAGCAGCGTGGACTTGCCAGACCCGGACGCCCCCACGATGGCCACTGTTTCGCCGGCCGCCACGGAAAAGCCGACGTCATCGAGGATGGTCAGCTCGCCGGTGGCGTCCTGCACCTGCTTGCCCAGTTCACGAACTTCAATGATGTTACCCATAATGTCTCCTGCTTAAGTTTGCCGCAGCGTGTGCAGCGGCGGTTGATTCAATACGTGGCGCAAACCCGGCCAGCCTCCCGCCAGCGCACATGCCACGCCCGCGGCGACGCCAACCAGCCAGACCATGGGTGGCCACCCCCATGTGAGGTCGAAAACCCAGTGCGCAAGCGCCCAGCCGCCAAGACTTGCGCCCAGTGCGGCCAGCAGCCCGGCCAGTGCCCCCGTCAGCGCCAGTTCAATGGTTTGCGCCCTGGATAGCTTGCCGCGCGTGGCGCCCAGCGCCCGCAGCAGCGCCGCCTGTCCCATGCGCGCATCCTGGCTGCCGGCCAGCGCCGCATACAGCACCAGCACGCCGGCAGCCAGCGTGAAGACGAACAGGAATTCCACGGCCGTTGTGGCCTGTTCCAGCGCGCGCTGCATTTGGCGGATCAGGTAGCTGACGTCGATGACACTAATATTGGGGAAGTCGCGCGCCAGCGCGCCGACTGCACGGTCGCCCTCCTCGGCATGGAATACTGCGGCATACGTGGCAGGCAAATCCTCTGCTGCGGCAGGATTGAGTACAAACTCGAAACTGGGCGTGCGCTGGCGCCAGTTAATTTTACGCAGGCTCGTGACTTGCGCCTGCAGCGGCAAGCCGCCCACATCGAAAGCCAGCGTATCGCCCAGCTTCACATTGAGGCGCTGCGCCGCGATTTGATCGACCGATACTTGCGGCGCCTGGCTGCCAGGTGCGAACCACTGGCCCTGCACGACAGTGCTGGCAGCCGGCAGATCCGCACTGGTGGACATGTCCACTTCCGGCACGCTGCCGCCGCTGCTGTCGCTCCCGCCTTCGCGCGCCGGCTTGCCATTGATTTCCAGCAGGCGGGCACGGATGCTGGCGTGCAGTCTCGGCACACCGTACGCCTGCAGGCGCTGCGCCACCGCGTGGGCCTGGTCTGGCTGGATATTGAACACGAACTGGTTGGCGGCATCGGCCGGCACGGATGCGCGCCACGCGGCATGCAATTCGCCGCGCACGACCGTCAATAACAGCAGCGCCATCAAGCCGATGGCCAGCGACACGGCTTGCGCCACCGTAGCAGCGCCATGGCGGCGCAGCGAACTGGTTGCCAATCCCCATGCGGTGGCGGCGGAACCTGCCCCTGTCTTACCCAGCACGGCCAGCATCAGCCATGCGGCAGCGGCAAATACGCCCCCCGCCGCCAGTACGCCCACGGCGGCGCCGATGCCCAGCATGGCGTCGCCCGCAGTCCACAGCAGCAGCCCCGTAAAGGCCGCACCGCCCAGCACGAACGCCGCCACGGTAGCGCCACGGGGCGCGGTGGCTTCACGCCGCAGCAGGCGCACGTGCGGCACGCCCTTCATTTGCAGCAGCGCCGGCAATGCAAACCCGGCCAGCGCCAGTTGCGCGGCAAGGAAACCCTGCACGGCAGGCTGCCAGTCCGGCGCAGGCAAATCCGGCGGCAGCAGGCCGCCCAGCCAGTGCGCCAGCGCCAAGTGGCCCGCATAGCCCAGCACAACGCCCAGCAAACCGCCCACGGCGCCCACCAGCGCAAATTCCAGCACGTGCAGCGCCAGGACCTGGCCTTCGCGCATGCCGAGGCAGCGCAGCATGGCGCATGCATCGAGGTGGCGCGCCTGGTACCGGCGCATGGCCATGGCAATTGCGACTGCAGCCAAAATGGCCGCCAGCACACCGGCCAGCGACATGAAGCTCTTCACTTTGTCGAGGATGTCGGCCAGACCCCGCGCGGCTTCCTGCGCGGTTTTGACGGAAAGCCCTTGATCGCCGGCGTCCTTTACGTGGCGCTCGAAGGCTGCCACCGCATCCGCGCTGCCAGCCACCAGCAAAGTGTAGCGCGCCCGCACGCCGGGCTGTATCACGCCTGTTGCCGCCAGATCCGCGGCGGCAATCATGGCGCGGGGCGCCACCGACACGGGCGACGACTGGCGGTCCGGCTCCGTGTCAATCACGCCAGCCACGGTAAAATCGGCGGCGCCGATATGCAGCGTCCGCCCTACGGCCACATCGAGCCGTGCCGCGACAGCCGCGTCGATCCACACGGTGCCGCGCTCCGGACCGCCGTGCACGCTGCTCACCGTGCCATCGGCCTGCCGCAATTGCACGGCGCCCCGCAGCGGGTAAGCGTCATCGACAGCTTTCAGCGACACCAGCGTCGCCATAGCGCCGGACGACGCCATGCCGGCCATGGCGCTGGTCAGCGCTGTCTGCAAGCCGCGCCGGCGGGCGTCCGCTTGCCAGCGCGGCGCCAGCGGCAGGTCGGACGATACCGCGACGTCGGCCGCCAGCAGATGCGCACTGTCGCGCAGCATGCCCGCCCGCAGCTTGCCGGTGAAAAAGCCCACGACGGAAATTGCCGCCACGGACAGCACCAGCGCCGCCAGCAACAACCGCAATTCGCCCGCGCGCCAGTCGCGCAACGCCATCTTAATGGCCTGCCTGAACATACGATCTCCCGTCATCGATGGAAAACACCAGATTAGCGATGACAACGGAAGAATTCCCGTGGCGTGCGACGAACGGCAAGCCGGTGCGACGGATGGTAAAACGCTGGCGCGAATTACATGGCGCGGAACAGGTGCACATAGGCGCGGCTGACGGCCAGTTCGCCATCGACGCCCCGCATGCGCACGAACATGCGGCTATTGTCGTCGCGCCGGACGCCTTCCACGTAATCCTGGTTGACCAGCGTGGAACGGTGGATTTGCATGAACCGTTCAGGGTCCAGCTGCGCCGCCAGTTCCGCGATCGGCGTGCGGATCAAATGCTCGCCGTCACGCGCACGCACCACCGTGTATTTTTCATCGGACTGGAAATACAGCACGTCGGCAACGGGAACTTGATGCGTCATGGCGCCCTGCGACGCGCGGATATAGTGCAGGCGCGGTGCTGGCTGCGGCGGCACGGCCTGCGTTAACTGGGCTTGCAGCAGCCGCTGCATCGTCTGCGCCAGGCTGCCGTTGTCAAGCGCCGGCGCCAGCGCGGTTTTCACGCGCTCCAGCGCCTGCGCCAGCCGTTCGCGCCGCAAGGGCTTCAACAGGTAATCGATAGCGGCTTCGTCAAACGCTTGCACGGCGTACGCGTCATACGCGGTGACAAACACGACACGCGTATTGCCTTCGATACCCTGCGCCACTTCCAGCCCCGTCAATCCCGGCATCTGGATATCGAGGAACGCGATATCCGGGTTCAATTGCGCAATGGCGCTGGCGGCTTCCGTGCCGTTGGCGGCCATATGCACGATGTGCAATTCAGGCCACAGCGCCAGCAATTGTTCTTTCAAGTGGTTCGCCAGGTGCGGTTCATCGTCGGCAATCAGCGCCGTCGGCATGGCAGGCATTACGGTTTCTCCTGTACAGTCAAAGTCATGACGGCGCTGGCGCCGTCGCCGCGGATGTCCAGCGCCAGGCTGCCGTGCGCCCCATAGCGGGCTTGCAGGCGGCTGCGGATATTGGCCAGCGCCATGCCGGCGCCGCGCCGGTGCGGCCGCTGCGCGGCAGCCTGTCCCAGGCCATCGTCATCGACGCGCAAGACCAGCCGGCCGCCATCGAGCCGTGCCGACACCGTCACCGTTCCGCCCTCAACTTTCCCTTCAATACCATGGTGGATGGCGTTTTCAATCAGCGGCTGCAGCAGCAGCGTCGGCATGCGCACGGCGCGCACCGTGGCGTCCGCATCGATGCGGTAAGCCAGCCGCCCGCCCATGCGGATGCCCATCAATTCCAGGTAGCGTTCCGCCATGTCCAGTTCCGCCGCCAGGTGGCTGTCGCCTTCGCGCATCTGCGTCAACCCCGCCCGCAAATAATCCGTGAACGCTTCCAGCATGCGCCGCGCGCGGGGCGGATCGGCATCCATCAGGCTTTCCACATTGGCCAGCGTGTTGAACAGGAAGTGCGGTTCGATCTGGCCTTGCAGCAGCCGCAATTGCGCTTCCGTCGCCATCAGTTGCAGCGCGCGCTGGCGCTGGTGCTGGCGCAGCCGCACCAGCCACCAGATCCACGCCACCACCGACACCACCAGCACCAGGATGTAAAAGCGCGCCTGCGCCAGCGGATGGGCAATCGCGTCAGTAGCGCTGAAGTGCCACGTGAATGCGGCGATATACAAACCGCTGAATGAGCCTTCCGTCAGCGCCGCCGCCAGCGCCAAGTTGCAAATGACCATCGCACGCCAGTCGGTGGGATCGGACAGGCGCGCCAGCCAGCGCTCCGGCAGCACTTTTTCCAGCAGCCGCGCCAGCGCCAGCGTGAACCACGCGATCAGCAGGCACACCACCATGTTGAACGGGTACGACGCCCGCCACCAGCCGGGATCCGATTCCCGCCCTGTCAATACGCCGGAAATGGCCATCAGCAGCGTTCCCGCTGCCACCGCTATGGCGGAGCCGACGGCGATACGGGCCCACAGCGGTTCTTCCCGGTGCTTTTTCAGCGTCCAGAACGTATCCCACGCGATTTTTAATGAAGATTGCATGTCCGCCAGTGTAGGGCAGCCGGGCCCGCAGCGACAGGCCCCCGTGACGAATCGACAGGAAATGCGACGGCTGGCGCCGAAGACGGATGAATGGAGCGCCGCTCAGACTTCCGGCGCTGCGCAGACGGCGTCGATCATGCCGCACAGTTGCGGATACTGGTGCTGTTCCAGCATGGCCACCACGCCCTGCACGATGTCCGGATGGCTGTGGCGGCAAGATTCCAGCAACTCCAGCGCGCGCGCCGTGTACAGCAAGTGCAGCGATTCCTTGACGCCCACCAGCACGTCGTAGGGCAATTGCGCCAGCGCGGATTCCGTCAGCGGCTGCGGCCTGGCCAGCGGCGCGCGCTGGCGGCGGCGGAAACGCACGCCCAGCTGATGTTCCAGCACCTGGAACAGCTGGTCTTGCTCGATCGGCTTGCACAGGAATTCATCGGCGCCCGCGTCCAGCGCCTGCAGGCGTTCTTCTTCAAATGCCGATGCCGTCATCATCACCAGGCGAGGCGGGGCAATGCCAGGTTCCGCGCGGATGCGGCGCATCACTTGCAAGCCATCCATGCCCGGCATGCGCCAATCCATGATGACCAGCGCGGGCGGACAGCGTTTCATGGCAGCCAGCGCGCTGGCGCCATCGGCCACCATTTCCACCATGAAGCCCAGCGGCGACAGCAAGCTGTCGATCAGGCGGCGGCTGTCTTCATTGTCATCGACCACGAGAATGCGGCGGCCCCGCTGCGACGGCTCCAGCGCTTCCACCACGCTGGCCGCTTCGCCGGGTGCTGCGGCGGCGCCTTCCACTTCAATGCTGAAGCGGAATTCCGCACCATTGCCCAGTTCCGATTCCACTTCCAGCTTGCCGCCCATCATGCGCACGAATTCGCGGGAAATCGTCAAACCCAGGCCCGTACCTTCGTTGGAACCCGTGTTATCCGCCTGCACAAACGGTTCAAATATGCGCTGCTGGTCTTCGCGCGCAATGCCGCGGCCCGTGTCGCGCACCGCCAGCGTCAACGCGTAGCGGTTCTCTTGCAGCAGTGTGGCGCGTGCCACCAGCGTCACGCTGCCCTGCTCCGCAAACTTCACGGCATTCGAAACGAGGTTCAGCAGCACTTGCCGCAGGCGCGCGCCATCAATGCGCACGGCGCGCGGCAGCCCGGCGCAATCGAGCGTCATTGCCAGGCCGGCCTGGCGGGCCCGTGCGCCCAGCATGTCCATCACTTCGCGCAGCAAGCCTTCCACATCGACCACTTGCGCCTGCAGCGTAATGCGGCCCGCCTCGATTTTCGACAGTTCCAGCAAGTCGTTGATCAGCGTAAGCAAATGCTGGCCGGAGCGGTTGATGACAGCCAGGTTGCGCTTTTCTTCTTCCGTCATCGTCTGGGAATCCGCCAGCAGGCGCGAGAAGCCGAGCACGGAATGCAGCGGCGTGCGCAATTCATGGCTCATCGTGGCAAGGAACACGCTTTTCGCGCGGCTGGCCGCCTTTGCCTCCGTCACGGCCACCGACAGCGCTTCCGTGCGCGCATCGACCAATTCTTCCAGGTGGTTGCGGTGGCGGCGCAATTCATGTTCCGCCATTTTGATTTCCGTGATGTCGTAATTGACGCCCACCATGCGCAGCAATTCGCCGTCGGCGCTGCGGAATGGCCGGCCTGCCGCCTTGATGTAGCGGATCTGGCCATCGGGCCAGCGGATGCGGAATTCCGTGCGGTATTCGCCCTCGCCCCGGCGCACGGCGTCGATCTGGCGGTTCACGCGCACCAGGTCTTCCGGCAGCAAACGCTCTTCCCAGGTTGGCACCGAACTGTCAAAGGAACCAGGCGGCACGCCATACTGGCGGTGCATTTCGCGGTCCCACACCAGCACGCCCGTGCGGGCATCCCAGTCCCAAATGCCGATATTGGCGGCATCCGTGGCAATTGCCAGCCGCTCTTCCGACGCTTGCATGGCGCTGTAGCGGCTATCGAGCAATTCCACCATTTCCAGGATGGATTCGTTCAGCGTCTGCAATTCGCCAAAGAACAGGCCAGTCTGGGGCGCCTGGCCTTCGCGGCTGGCCTTGTCGCCTGCTTTCACGGCAGCCGCATAGCGCCCCACCCGCTTCAGGGGTTTCAGCACCACGTACCACAGCAACAGGTACACGCCCGCCACCAGCGCGATATCCAGCCCCACGATGGCCATCGTCAGTTCCACGCGGCGCGCGCTCAACGTTTGCAGCACATATTGCGGCGTCACGTACATTTTCACGGTACCGACCGCGCGCCCGGCCGCTTCAATGGTCCGCACGGCCGTCCGTAGCGCCGGCAAGTCGGGCGGCGTCGCGACCCGTTCGATTTCACCGTTGGCGTTGCGGATAAAGACAAATTGCATGCCATTGCTGAGGGTTACCGTGCAGCCATATAAATCGCGGTTACTGAGCCCGGCGCGCACGATGGCAATAATCTGGCGGTCGTCGAAGTTCCATGCAGGCAGTGCAATTGCAGCCGTCAATTGATCAGCGCTGGCTTCCAATCCCCGGTGCAATTCGCGCCACCGCTCCTTGCTTTCCGCGTTGTAAGAAAGCATCGCGAAACCCGCCAGCAAAACGGTGACCAGCGCAGCCAGCGCGGTACTGACGATGAAGACAATGGAAATGCGGCGGCGCGCCTGCTGCTGGAGGGTATCCATGCCGGCCATGGAGGATGCGCCCACTGATTCTGTCGCCCTCCGGGGAAAGATGGCCATGCCGCCCGCCTGCATTTGTGACAAAGATACATCAATGCTAACGGGAAACAGTCAATTTGTAACCTGCACCTTGGTACAAGTGCATATTCCGTCACACACTTGCTGGGCCAGTGCGGTAACAATTGCAGGCCGCCCCGGCCGCCGGAAATAACAACCGGCAGTTACCAATTCTTCACACCATGCCGCCGTTGGCCCGCAACACCTGGCCATTGACCCAGCCGCCGCCCTCCCCGGCCAGGAACGCCACCGCCGCGGCGATATCTTCCGGCGTGCCCAGCCGCCCCAGCGGCGCCAGGTTGGCCAGCCGCTCGACCGCTTCCGGCGATTTGCCATTCAAAAATAACTCCGTGGCGGTCGGACCGGGGGCAACCGCATTGACCGTGATGGCCTTGCCCCGCAATTCCTTGGCAAAGATGTGGGTCATGGTTTCCACGGCAGCCTTGGTCGCGCTGTACACGGCATAGCCCGGCAAGCCCAGCCCGATCACGCTGGACGAAAAGTTTACGATGCGCCCGCCGTGCGCCAGCCGCGTTGCCGCCGCGCGCAGCGTGTTGAACGTGCCTTTGACGTTGACGGCAAACAGGCGGTCAAAGGTGGCGTCGCCGGTTTCGGCCAGCAGCGGCAGCGCGGGCGGCATGATGCCGGCGTTATTGACCAGCACGTCGATGCGGCCAAAATGTTCAATGGCCGTGGCGAACATGCGCTCGACGGCCGCGGCATCCGCCACGTCCGCCTGTACAGGCAACGCGTGGCCGCCATCGGCGGCGATGGCGTCCGCGACAGCCTGCGCTTCCGCCGCATTGCCCGCGTAATTGATGACGACGGCATACCCGCCGCGCGCCAGGCGCCGGGCAATGGCGGCGCCGATACCGCGCGACGCGCCCGTAATGATGGCAACTTGCTGCATGGTGTACTCCTTCCTGTGATGTCGATGGCGCCAGTATCCGGATTTCTACGGCATCAATAAATACGGTGAAATTGCATATACTATGCAATATTCATCAATAATCTCACCATGGACCGCTTCGATACCATGCGGCTGTTTTGCCGGATCGTGGAACTGGGCAGCTTTTCCCGCGCCGCTGCCGATTTGCACTTGCCCGCCGCCACCGCCACGCACGCGATCCGCGCGCTGGAAACCCGGCTCGGCGTGCGCCTGCTGCAGCGGACCACGCGCCACGTCAGCCCCACGCCGGATGGCGACGCGTATTACCAGCGCAGCGTGCGCATCCTGGCCGACGTCGAAGAAACCGAAGCGGGGCTGGGCCATGGCGGCGCGCCGCCCCGGGGCAAGCTGCGGGTGGATTTACAGGGCACGCTGGCGCGTACCTACGTGCTGCCACGGCTGGACGCATTCCTGGACCGCTATCCGGACATCAGCCTGGAAATCGGCATGGGCGACCGGCTGGCTGACCTGGTGCGCGAAGGCATCGATTGCGTGTTGCGCGTGGGCGAACTGGCGGATTCCGCCATGATCGGCAAGCGCGTGGCCACTTTGCGCCAGGTAACCTGTGCGGCGCCGTCGTATGTGGACCGCCATGGCGCGCCTGCGGGTTTGGATGACTTGCCCCGGCACCGGGCCGTGAATTTCATCGCGCCCAATGGCAAACCGTTCCCGTTTGACTACGTGATCGGCGGGGCCGTGCGCAGCGTGACCTTGCCCGGTGTGGTGTCCGTCACGGATGCGGATGCGTATGTCGCGTGCGCTGAACGGGGACTCGGGCTGGTCCAGCTGCCGCGCTATCACGTGGAGCGGCAGCTGGCGGCAGGGACGTTGCTGCAAATATTGCCGCAACTGGTGGCGCCGGACATGCCGGTGTCCGTGCTGTACCCCCACGCGCGGCAACTGTCGCCGCGGGTGCGCGTGTTTGTCCACTGGCTGGCCGACGTCATGGCCAGCGTCAGCTAAGTAAGTACGCATAAATTCTTGTGAATTCTGACTTCCATAACCGGCGCCCTGCCGCGTTGCCCGCTGCTAGCAGTGCTCGCACTGCGTCGCACCGGGCGCCTTGCAGTGCATCCGGTTCTGTTTGTCATAATTTCACAATAATTTCTTGGTACTTACTTAGCGCTGCGCGCCATCCTTCTGCGGCCCGCGGGCCGGCATGGTTTCAATGTGGTCGACGCCGATATCGGCGCCGTCGCGCACGACTGTGTCGCGGCCTGCTGCAGCCCGTTCGCCGGTGCCGCCGGCATCCGTGTCGCTGTCGAGATCCGCGTCGCCCAGGTCGGGCCCTGCCGTGCCATGCGCCGTGCCCATTTCCGTATCTTCATTGGTGCCCTGCGCGAGCCCCGTATCGACTTGCTGCGCAAGGCCGCTGCCGCCCTGCACGTCGCTGCCGGAATCGGAACTGTCGCTGGGCCCCAGCGCGCCGGTGCCATGGCCGCGCCCCAGTGAGCGGTCCGGCGCTGCCGGGAAATTGTCGGGGTCGAGTGTACTGGTGCCAGACATGATGTTCTCCTGAATAGATTTGGCCTGACTCTAACAAAGGCGCCCAAGACAGGGCGCGACCGTGCCTGCCGGAACGGTTTTGAGTGGTCTACAATGAAGCATCGCCAAATTTGCGGAGTCTCCATCATGGCCGGTCCCCAGTTGCGCGCTGTTGTTGCCGATATCACGACGATGGAAGTCGACGCCATCGTCAATGCTGCCAATTCATCGCTGCTCGGTGGCGGCGGTGTCGACGGCGCCATCCACCGTGCCGCTGGTCCGGAATTGCTGCAAGAATGCCGCCAGCTGGGCGGCTGCAATACCGGCCAGGCCAAGGCCACCAAGGGCTATCGCTTGCCGGCCGCCCACATCATTCATACAGTCGGTCCCGTGTGGCAGGGCGGCGGCCGCGGCGAATCCGACTTGCTGGCGTCGTGCTACCGCAATTCGCTTGAACTGGCGGCCAAACTGGGCGCCCGCACCATTGCTTTCCCCTGCATCAGCACCGGCGTGTATGGCTATCCGGCCGCCGATGCGGCAGTCATTGCCGTCGATGCGGTACGGGCCGCCGCCCCTGCCAGCGGCCTGGCTGAAATCACGTTTTGCTGCTACTCCGAGCGCGACCTGGCGCTGTATGAAACCCTGCTGAGCTGATTTTTTATCTACGCAAAACCACCGAGCGGGGCCTGTGGCGGCCACTTATTTCATCAATGTACTATTTATTGATATAATTCTTTCGTCATCTTGCCGGAGGAACTACCATGAAGATTCGACTTGTTGAGACGGAAGCCGACATGGACGTCGCGCAAACCCGCAAGCACGTGGTGCGCTGAATCCATGCCGCGCCGCGCCCCCCTTGCCCTTGCGCTGTCCCTGCTGCTGGCTGCCTGCGCCAGCCCGGATGGCGCCATGCCTGCCAAAGCGCGGCTGCTTGAACCGGCGCATCTGGACGCCGGCAGCGCCATCGCCGCCGCGGCGCAGGGGGAAGCGGCGGCCTGGCCTGATGAAACATGGTGGACCGTGCTGGGCGATCCCCAGCTCGACCGCCTGGTGCAGCGCGCGCAGGAAGGCAATCCCGGCTTGCGCGCCAGCGCCGCGCGCGTGCGGCTGGCGCAGGCGCTGGCCGGCGTGACGGAAGCGGCCGCCGGTCCCGCCGTGAACGCGTCGGCCAGCGCCGACCGTACCCGCTATCCGGAACACGGCGCGGCGCCTGCCGCCATTGCAGGGCGCACGCTGTGGAAGGAAAACGCCGCGCTGACAGGCGCCATCGACCTGGATGCGTGGGGGCGCCACCGCGAAGCGCTGCAAGCGGCGCTGGGCGACGTCAAAGTCGCCGAAGCGGAACAGCAAATGGTGCGGCTCGCGCTGCAAACCGCCATCGTGCGCGCTTATATCAGGCTGGCGCATGCGTATGCGCTGCACGATCTCGCCACGGCAACGCTGCAGCAGCGCCAGCGCCAGCACGCGATGGCGCAAAAGCGGCACGCGGCGGGCCTGTCGGGCGCATATGAGACGGCGGCATTGGCCGCCACCCTGCCCGCTGGTGAACGCGGACGGCAGCAAGCGATGGCGGCCATCGCGCTGCTGCAGCACCAGCTGGCGGCATTGACCGGCCAGGGACCGGGCGACGGCGAGCGCATCGCCCGGCCAGTGCTGAACCTGGGGCCGGCCCAGCACCCAGGCGCTGCACATCGCATGCCGCCAGTGGCCTGGGCGGCCAACGCGGCGCTGCCCTCCGCGTTGCCGGCACAGCTGATCGGCCGCCGTCCCGACGTGGCAGCCCAGCGCTGGCGGATCGAAGCCGCTGCCCGCCGTATCGGCGCCGCCCGTGCAGACTTTTACCCGGACATCAATATCGCCGCGTTTGCCGGTTTGCAGGCATTCGGCTTTACGCGCTTGCTGGAAGCGGGCTCGCGCACCATGGGTGTGGCGCCCGCCATCAATTTGCCCGTGTTTGACAGCGGCCGCCTGCGCAGCAGGCTGGGTGCGCAGCGTGCCGCATGGGATATCGCTGTCGAACAATACAACGGCGCCGTCGTGCAGGCGCTGGCCGACGTGGCCGGCGCCGTATCCCAGCAGCGCGCCATTGCCGCCCAGTTGCAGCAATCTGAAGCGGCACAGGCAGCCGCCATGCATGCGGAGACGCTGGCGGAACGGGCATGGCGCGCCGGACTGACGGATGCGGACGCCGTGATCAATGCCCGCATGAGCGCCCTGCATGAGCAGCAAAATGTGCTCGACATGTCGGCACGGCTGCTGGAAAACCACACATTGCTGATGGCAGCCCTCGGTGGAGGGGTGAAAGCGGAGATACATTGATGAATATTTAACTGTGCGATATACAATCAAACCTTTCATAGTGGAGAGAAAGGAGAGCGCAAATGAGCAGTTTTGATGCCACCAACAAGCGCCTGAAGAACATCCACGCACGGCTGCCAGCCTTCCCGGAAGAGCTGATCCGCCTGATGCGCATGACATACCACGTGCAAAAACGCATGAAGGATTTGTCGAATGCAGCGCTGCGCAAGTATGACCTGGTCGATGCCAGCTATATGGTGCTGGCGGTGCTGTACGGTTCGGACAATGAAACGTCCACCGCCTCCAACCTGGGCGAAGCCTGCATGGAGAAGCCCGCCAACCTGACCCGCGTGTGCAATGACCTGGAAAGCCAGGGCTTGATCACCCGGGGCAACCGGCCCGGCGACCGCCGCTGCGTGATGATCACGCTGACGGAGGCGGGCCGCAAGCTGGTGGAACAAGTGATGCCCGAAGTGTGGTCCCGCACCACGCGGGCTTATGACGGCTATACGCCCGATGAACGCAGGCTGCTGGAACACCTGTTCAAGCGGCAATTGGACAACCTAGAGAATGTGAGCTAGCCCATGAATACCAGCCCGGCCTCCAGCGAAACAACAATGCAATGGATGGCCGGGCTGGTGCAGCACTGGGCTGCATCCGACGGCGCGCGCTGGCTGTTCGTGGCGCGCACCTTGCTGGCCGCCTTTGGCGCGCTGGGACTGGCCTTTCACTTCGGCCTCGATTCGCCTTCCACGGCGATGACCACCACCTTCATCCTGGCCCTGCCCTCTGCCGGCATGGTGCTGGAAAAAGCGTATTACCGTTTGATCGGCACGGTGGTCGGCTGTGCCGCCGCACTGGTGCTGTGCGCGCTGTTTATCCAGCAGGCGCCCTTGCTGTTTGCCGGGCTGTCGCTGTGGCTGGCCGCCTGCACGTGCGGCGCCGCGCTGCACCGCAACCAGCAATCGTACAGTTTTGTGCTGGCCGGCTATACGGCCGCCATGATTGCCATTCCTGCCCTTAATGCACCGGACAGTGCATTCATGCTGGCCGCCACGCGCTTGACGGAAGTGGGCGTCGGCATCGTGTGCGCGGGGCTCGTGCATGACGTGCTGTTCCCCCGCCGCCATCAGGCAAGCGTGCTGCACATTGCCGCCGCGCGCCACCAGCGCTTTGCCGCCTTTTGCCGCGATGTGCTGTCGCACCGGCTCGAAGAAAGCACGGCGGAGCTGGCGCACTTGCGCTTTGCCGCCGATATCGCCGCGCTGGAAACCGGCCGCGCCGCCGCCAGCTTTGAAGCCGCGCATACGCATGGCCACACGCGCCGGCTGCATGCGTATAACAGCGCGTTCATGGCCGTGCTGGGCACGTCGTACACGCTGCACCGCTTGCTGCTGCGGCTGCGCGCGCAAGCAGGTTCGCCGCTGCCTGGCCTGCTGGAACCAAGGCTGGCGGCGCTGGCTGCTGCCATGGCCCGGCCGCAATGGGCACCCCCTGCCGCACCGCAGGCAGCAACGGGCGCAGAGGGGCTGGCTCCATCGGCCGTGCTTTTGTCCCGCGCGCAGCAAATCGACTTGGAAACCGCGCACGAATTGCTCGACCGTTTTACGCATGAATACAGCGCTTTTGCGGGCCTGCACGACAGTCTCGCGCAGCCGCATGGCCCAGCCGGCAATACCGCCGCCCCGCACTCCTGGGCCTACGAACCCGCCACGCCCTGGCCGATTGCCCTGGCCAGCGGCGCCCGCGCCGCCTGCGCGCTGCTGTCGGCGGGCGCGTGCTGGTACTGGCTCGCCTGGCCGTATGCCGCCAATGCGCTGATCCTGTCGTGCATCTTTTGCGCACTGGCGTCGTCATCGCCCCGGCCGGCCGCCATGATCCGGCAAATCCTGTCCGGTTTTTTGCTGGCGTGGCCGCTGTCGTTTGCCACGGAATTCTGGCTCGTCATGCAGGCAGACAGTTTCGCCACGCTGGTGCTGGCCGCCGCGCCAGTCTTTGCATTGGGCGCCTGGCTGGCGACGGATCCGAAACGGGCCGGCATGGGCATCGGCGTCATGCTGTTTGCAGCGCAAGTGGTGGCCCCGGCCAACCAGATGCAATACGACATGGGCGCCTTCCTGAATGCGGCGTTGGCCATGATCGGCGGCGTGCTGCTGTCGTGGGCAGTCTTTGCCGTGCTGCTGCCGCAACACACGATGGGCCGCGCCGCTTACATCGCCCGCGCACTGTGGCGTGAAACCCGCACTGCCTGCACGGCGCGCACGCGTACGGCCCGGCAGTTGCACCGCTTGCGCCACCGCTTCGACAACCGCGTGCGCGACTTGCTGAACCAGCTGGCCGCCGCCAGCGGCCCCGCGCCCGGCAGTGAAGCGCGCGCCGTCGTGCGCCAGGCATTGATGCTGCTGGAACTGGGCCATGCCGCCATCGGCTTGCGCGCGCTGGCGGCCAGTGCGCAGCCGGGCGATGCCCGTACCGCGCTGGAAGCATGCGTGCAGGCGCTGGCCGCGTACTGCCGCCGGCCATCGGCCGCCACGCATACGGCCGTGCAACAAGCCGTCCTGGCTGCCGGGGCCACTGCACGCACCGCCCTGCCGGGCGCCGATGCAGCGCGCCAAACGCGCCTGCGCGCGGCGCTGGCCGACTTGCACGCGCTGCATACGTCGCTGCTGGACCAGCCCATTGAAAAGGATATCAACCATGCCCCGTGAACTCGACGTCTTCGGCATCCTGCTGCCCACCCTGATTCCCCTGCTATTGGCCAGCGTTGTGCTGCAAGGCTTGCTGGACAAGCTGCTGGCCGGCGTCTACCGCGCCGTGTGGCATCCGGCGCTGGTGCGCCTGTCCCTGCTCACCTGCATCTTTTGCGGCCTGACCTTGCTGCTTTCCTGAACCGCCACTGCCATCATGCGCGACAAACTCACTCCCCTGTTCCGTTTTCTACTTTCCGCCGCTGTCGTCGGCGCCGCCCTGTGCGCGGGCAAAACCGCCTGGACGCATTACATGGAATCGCCATGGACACGCGATGGCCGCGTGCACGCCGACATCATCAGCATCAGCGCCGACGTGGCGGGCATGGTGGCGTCCGTCCCCGTGCACGATAACCAGCTCGTGCACGCGGGCGATATCCTGTTTACTGTCGATCCGGCCCGCTACCGCGCCGCACTGGCGCAAGCGGAAGCAGCACTGGCAGCGCAGCAGGCCGAAGTGCGCCAGCGCGGCCGCCACGCGCAGCGCCGCGCCCGGCTCGATGACGACATTGTTTCAGCGGAAAACCGTGAAGATGCGGGCGACGTGGCCGATGCCGCCACGGCCCGGCTGCGCGCCGCGCAGGCTGCGCGCGACCTGGCCAAACTGAACCTGGAACGCACCGTGGTCAGGGCGCCCGCCGATGGCTATGTCACCAACTTGCAAATACATGCGGGCGACTACGCGGCAGCCGGCGCGGCGCGGATGGCGCTGGTCGACAGCGCATCGTTTTACGTGATCGGCTATTTCGAGGAAACGCGGCTGCCGGCATTGCGGGCAGGTGCAACGGCGGAGATACGGCTGATGGGCGGCGGCCCCGCGCTGCGCGGCCATATCGACAGTATTGCCCGTGGCATCACGGACCGCGACGCCAGCGGCCCCGGCTTGCTGGCCGACGTACACCCGACATTCAACTGGGTGCGGCTGGCGCAGCGGGTGCCTGTCCGTATTGCGCTGGACAAGACAGCGCTGCCGCTGGTGGCCGGCGCAACGTGCACCGTGGAAATCAAGGGCGGGTAAAGAAAATGCCCGCTGGGCGGGCATCATTCATTGCGGCGTCAAATGCGTCAGCGCATAGCCGACGTGTTCCCACCAGTGATCCCGTGTTTTCACGGTTTTCATGCAGGCGTGGTCGATTTCCGTAGGGAACACGCGGTCCGCGCACTTGCGGTTGGCCAGCGCATTGCGCTGGTTTTCCGCGTTGGCCAGCGCCAGCATCAGCCATGCCGAAAACGTGAGGGTCACCAGCAGCAGGCTCCACGCCACATGGTTGATGTAGCGGCGCCCCACCAGTCCGGCCTCGTCGGGCGCGGACTCGCGGTAAATTTCCATCACTTGTTTTTCGGTATCACTGCTCATGCTGAAGCCTTATTTTTTGGCAGCTTTGGCAACCAGTGCGTCCGCCACTTGCAGCGTTGCCACGATGGCTTGCTGTTCCGGCTGGCCCGGACGGCCCGCGATCGACGGGGACGTCACGTAGCGGCCATCGATGACCAGCGTTGGTGCGCTTTCCACTTTGTAAGCGCTGATCACGGTGCCGGCTTGCTTCATTTTAGTCTGCACGCCGAAGGAATTGAAGAATTCCATGTACTTGGCTTTATCAACGCCGTTTTTCGTGATGAAGTCCGTGATCTGGTCATCCGTGCGCCAGTGGTTGCGCTCCACATGGATGGCGCGGAACAGCTTGTCATGCACGACCTCCACCTGGTTCATGGCTTCCAGCGTCAGGTAAGCGTGCGCATACGGGTCGTTCGGGCCCGATTGCGGGAAGTGCACGCGGCGGAAGGCAATCTTGTCGCCCTGCTTTTTCACCCATTCATGCAGCAGCGGGTCCATTGCATTGCAGTGTGGGCACGTGTACATGAAGAATTCCACCACTTCGACTTTCTTGTCGGCTTTGGTTGGAACGGCCGGGGTCAGCAATTTATAGTCAACGCCTTCCTTGGGTTCGGCGGCAGAGGCGCCCGCTGCGGCAAACGACAGCGTGGCGGCGGCGAGGATCAGGCGTAGAAAACGCATAACTTCCCTTCCAATCAATAAGTAAGTGGTAGACGCCGCGAGATTACCATTATTTGCCTTGGCGCTTGCGGCGAATCAGTAAAAATCCGTTACGGCGGCGGATTTTAAGGCTCAATTAAGGGCGCTGGCAACCGCGCGTTGGTTTATAGTTGCGACGGCAACTTTTTACATATTCCCTATGACATTTCACAACGTCCGCAAATGGCTGCGAGCGGCCTCTGTCACGGCCATGCTGTGCGGCGGCCTGGCAGCGCAAAGCGTGCTGCTGGCGCAGGCGGTGGTCTACCCTATCCCGCAGCCATACACCGATACCGGTATTGCGCTGGCGCCCGCGCACATGCCGCCCATCCGTGAAGCCAGCAGCAACGCTGCGTGGGGCGGTGTGCGCAGCGGCAGCGAAACCACGTTGTCCGACCGCGTGGCCAGCTACACGATAGCCGCTACGCTCGATCCGGTGCGCCATACGGTGGCCGGCAACGAAACCCTCACGTGGCGCAACCGCAGCCGCCGCGTGGTGCGCTCCGTCTACGTGCACCTGTACCTGAATGCGTTTGAGCACAAGGACACGACGTTTTATACGGAACAGCGGCGCGGCCAGTCGATGTTCGGCAGCGAGCCGATCGACGATGGCTGGGGCTATACGAAACTCAACCAGGTGCGCCAGGGCCAGGCCGACGTGCCATGGTCTTTCGTACAGCCGGACAATGGCCCGGCAGGCGACCATACGGTGGCCAGGCTGGACTTGCCGCAGCCGGTCGAACCGGGCGGCACGGCGCAACTCGATATCGCGTTCACCAGCCAGTTGCCGAAGCTGGGCACGCGCAGCGGCTACGTGGGCAGTTTCCACTTTGTTGCGCAATGGTTCCCCAAGATCGGCGTGCTGGAATTGCCCGGTGAACGGGGCGCGGTGGAAGAACGGTGGAATGTCCACGAATACCATGCGGATTCCGAGTTTTACGCGGACTTCGGTTTATACGACGTCAAGCTGACGGTCCCACGGGAATACACGGTGGGCGCCACCGGCAAGCTGCAGGGCGCGCCGGAGGAACGCAACGGCATGCTGACCCACCACTACGTGCAGGGCGACGTGCATGATTTCGCGTGGACCGCCGACAAGCGCTATGCGGCGCCGCTGACGGGCACGTGGCAGGGGAAAAACGGCCAGCCGGTGGACATCCGCGTGCTGTACACGCCGGAATTTGCGGCCAGCGCGGCGCCCTCGCTGCAGGCGGCAAAGGATGCGCTGAGCTGGTATGCCTCGCTGCTGGGGCCTTATCCATACGCCACCTTGACCATCGTGATCCCCCCATACAACGCCACGGGCGCGGCGGGTATGGAATATCCGACGCTGTACACGGCAGACAGCTTTACGCACATCGCGCCGGGATCGCGCCAGGCATTCGACATGGAGACCGTCAATATCCATGAATTTGCGCACAACTATTTCCAGGGCATCATCGCGTCCAATGAATTCGAAGAACCGCTGCTCGACGAAGGCATGAATGAATACACGAACATGCGCATGCAGACGGAGCGGGGGCACAAGTCAGCCATTGCGCCGCCGTGGCTGCGGCGCCTCGGCATCAATCCAGCAGTCGAACCGTTCGATACGGAACGGGCCGACGCCATCCTGAACCAGCCGGCCGACGCGGGCGCCGCCAGCGCTTATGTGCGCCTGCAGGGCGTGGGGCAAGTCTACGTGCGGGGCGCGCTGCTGTTCCGCGACCTGGAAGCGCAATTAGGCAAGGAAGCCTTGACGCAAGGCTTGCGCGAATACTACCGCCGCTGGCGCTTCCGCCACCCCAGCGTGGCGGATTTGCGTGAAGCGCTGGCCGATGGCAGCGGCCAGCGTGCACTGGTCGAGCGCCTCTTCGACCTGCAAGTATTTGGTGCGGGGCGCATTGATGACAGCGTGGCGGAATTCCAGTCCGAACAGGAGCCAGCGGCCAGCGGTTCGAAAAGCGGGCCGCAGTGGCGCACGGAAGTGCTGCTGCGCCGCCGCGGCGCCGCCGTGCCGCAAACGCTGGCCGTGCATTTTGCCGACGGCAGTACGGAAACCGTGCAGTGGGACCCGAAGCATGGCGAACAATGGCAGCGCTTCGTGTGGACGCGCACGGCGCGCGGCTTGTCGGCGGAACTGGACCCGCAGCGCAAGCACATGCTGGACGTCAACAAGCTCGATGACAGCCGCACTGCCACGCCCGATAAATCCGCCGCGCGGCGCTGGACACTGGATCTGGCTGCGGCAGTCCAGCTGGTACTGACCCTGATTGCCTCCTTATAAATGAATGCTTCGCTTGAATCCCTGAAAACCCTGTGCGTGCACTCCGCGCGCCGCGCACTGCAATGGCGCTTGCCCGTACTGTATGCGGCCGTGTTGCTGCTGCCGGTCGTCATCATGGTGGCGCCCGCGTGGGTCGTGCTGGATACGCAATTGTCCTATTCCGTCCATGCGGCCGCCCTGGCGCAGCAACTGGACCTGGCATCCCTGACGGACTTGCTGGAAGTGGGCAAACAGCATGCGCTGGGCGCACAGCTGGCGCTGTGGGTGGCGCTGGCGTGTACCGCGCTGTCGTCGCCGCTGCTGGCCGGCGCCACGGTGACGGCGGCACGCAGTACCGAACCGCTGCCCTTGGGCGCACTGCTGGCCGGCGGCATGGCGGAATATGGACGCATGGCCCGCATGCTGCTGTGGTCCGCCATCGTCATGGGCGCCGCACTATGGCTGGGCGCCTCTTTGCGGGAACTGGCCCATCCGGACGAAGCCCTGTTGCCGGCGGATGGGCAATGGGCCGGCTATGCCGCCAAGGCCGCCACTTTGCTGCTGGCCTGGGCGGCGCTGGTGACGGTCGATGCGGGCCGCGCCGTGCTGGCGGCGGACCGCCGCCGCAAATCTGCCGTGAAGGCGTGGTGGCAAGGCATGGCGCTGCTGCGCAGGCAACCGGTGGCGGCGCTGGGCAGCTATGCGGTACTGGGCGCCGTTGGCTTTGGCGTGGCGGGATTGCTGGGCCTGGCGCGGCTGCATTTCCCCACCGGCACGCTGCCGGGGGACGTGGCGGCATGCGTGCTGACGCAAGTGATTGCCGTGTTGCTGGCGTGGTTCCGCGCCGCGCGGCTGTTTGCCCTGGTGACGGTGGCGCGGCAGTGATGGTTCCTGCAGTAATTGTTCCATTGATGGGATAGTTTGTTGCTGAAACACCCGTTTATCCCAGCGCCGGCAAGGCGTACAGTGGAAGCCAACTGAAAGGAACTTCTTATGTCCACCTTGCCTGTCTATTTCTTATCCCATGGCGGCGGCCCGTGGCCGTGGATGCTGGATCAATATGGCGGCCGCTACGATGCGCTGAAAGCATCGCTGGAAGCCATCCCCGTGGAACTGGGCGCCAGGCCGCGCGCCGTGCTGGTCGTGACGGCGCACTGGGAAGCGCCGGAACCCCGTATTTCTTCCAGCGCCGCGCCCGGCATGATTTATGACTATGGCGGGTTCCCTGACTATACGTACCGCATCCGCTATGGCGCGCCCGGTGCGCCGGACGTGGCGGCGCGCGTGCAGGCATTGCTGGGCGCGGCTGGTATGGTTTCGCATCTGGATGGCGAGCGCGGCTTCGACCATGGCACGTTTTCCGCGCTGGCGCCCATGTATCCGGATGCTGGCGTGCCCATCGTGCAATTGTCGCTGAAGCAGGGGCTCGATCCTGCCGAGCATCTGGCCATGGGCCGCGCGCTGGCGCCGCTGCGCAATGAAGGCGTTTTGATTGTCGGCAGCGGGCTCAGTTACCACAACCTGCGCCAGTTTGGCGGCGCCGGCGCGCAGGCGTCGCACGTGTTTGATGCATGGCTGCGCGAGACGATGGCGCTGCCGCCGGCAGAACGCAGCGCGCGCCTGCTGGCATGGGAACAGGCGCCCGCCGCACGGCAGGCGCATCCGCGCGAAGAGCATTTGTTGCCGCTGATGGTGGTGGTTGGGGCTGCTGAACAGGATGCCGGGCACGTGCAGTACCACGAAGAGGCGTTCATGGGCGCGCTGGCAGTGTCCAGCTTCCGGCTGGGAACGGCAGGCACGGCTTGAGCGCTGGAGGCTTTCTGTCCCTGCGCGCGATAGCAGCGGCCGGTACGGATCAGCAGTGGGTAGCAGTGGATCGTACGTTTTAGTATGCGCGGAAATCTGACGGATAGCCCGCTCAGGTCCCGCGCTTGCCCTTCATGCGCTCCGCTTCCTTTTCGGCCGCCTTTTGCGCCGCCTTTTCCGCCTTGATGCGCTGTTCTTCTTCAAACACGGCCAGTGCAGCCGCGCGGGTTTCCGGCGTTTCCAGCGAAATGCGGCCGATGATGCCGCTGCGGTATTCCGTCAGGAACGTGTGGGCGGCTTTTTCATAATCCATGTCGCCGCCGCGGGCGCGGAAACCGCGCTTGGCGGCAATGCCTTCCACCACGGCGATGCCGTCCATCTTGTCGATATCCTTGAAGCCGTAACGGGCCACCAGCAATTGCGGATAGCGGCGCAGCAGTTCGCCCGCGAGGAATTCCGCCACTTCTTCTTCAATCAGCGCATTCGAGCCGACTGCGTGGCTGGCCGCCAGCATCAGGCCGTCACTGGGCATGGCAATTTTCGGCCACAGCATGCCGGGTGTATCGACCAGCACGGTATTTTTATCGAGGTACAGCTTTTGCTGGGCCTTTGTCACGGCCGGTTCATCGCCGACTTTCGCCACGCGCTTTTTCAACAGCGCATTCATCAGCGTGGACTTGCCCACGTTGGGTATGCCCATGATCATGATGCGCAGCGGTTTTGTCGGCACGCCACGGTGCGGCGCCAGCGGTTTCGCCAACTCCAGCACGCGCTGCACGTCGCCCGGCTTTTTCGTCGTCATGGCAAACGCCGTCACGCCTTCCTGGCGGCTGTAATACTCGACCCACGCGCTGGTGGCGGCCGGATCAGCCAAATCCACTTTGTTCAGCAACTTCAGGCACGGGCGCTGGCGGAACTTGCGCAATTCGTCCACCATCGGGTTGCAACTGGCTTCAGGCAGGCGCGCGTCCACCACCTCGATGACGAGGTCGGTATTCTCCATCTGTTCCGCCGCCTTCTTTTTGGCGGCGTTCATGTGTCCGGGGAACCACTGTATTGACATGCTCTGGCCTTTGCGTTTCTTGCTTGAAATCCTCTATTTTACCTCGAACCCCAAGGCAACCACCAATCCTTCACTTGGGCAACCCTGGTTTTGCCCCCCTGCGCGGCGGTATGAATTTCGCGTTCCGGACCGGAATTACCGCCGCCATTGCTGTATCAGTTTGCAATGAGGTCGGCTATCATGTGGCACCGAAATCTTTCGGTCTTATCAATATTTTTATCTGGAGTAGCGAGAGATGCAAAAATCTTCTCCATCCACGCCCGGGGAAATCACCCTGCGCGGAGTCGTCCTGGGCATACTGATTACCCTCGTATTCACAGCGGCGCAAGTGTATCTCGGCCTGAAGGTGGGCCTGACTTTTGCCACGTCGATTCCCGCGGCAGTCATTTCCATGGCGCTGCTGAGCGCCTTCAAGACCGCCACCATACAGGAAAACAATATCGTCCAGACCATCGCATCAGCGGCCGGCACGCTGGCGTCTGTGATTTTCGTGCTGCCCGGCTTGCTGATGATAGGCTGGTGGGCCAACGTGCCATTCTGGCCCACTTTTGGCGCCTGTGCCATTGGCGGCGTGCTTGGCGTGATGTACACGGTGCCGCTGCGGCGCGCGCTGGTATCCCAATCCGACCTGCCCTATCCGGAAGGCGTGGCTGCGGCGGAAGTGCTGAAAGTCGGAACCCAGTCGCGCAGCGGCGCTGCCGAAGGCAAGGCCGGCCTGTGGGCTGTGATCTGGGGCAGCCTGGCGTCCGCGCTGTATGCCGCGGGCGCGGCCGTCAAAGTCATGGCCGGTGAAATGGCCGTGTATTTCCGCGCCGGCAACGGCGCTACCGGTCTCGGCGCGGCCAGCTCGCTGGCGCTGGTCGGCGCGGGCCACCTGATGGGCATCACGGTCGGTATCGCCATGCTGGCCGGTATCGCGATTGCATGGGGCGTGCTGGTGCCGATGCTGACGGCCGCACTGCCGGCATCGAGCATGCCGGCGGCCGACCTGGCGCTGTCGGTCTGGCAAAATGATGTGCGCATGATCGGCGCCGGCTGCATCGGCGCGGCGGCTATCATCACCCTGGCGGGTTTGACCCGCCCCGTGATCGATGGCTTGAAATCAGCGGTGGCGGCATCGCGCCAGGCCAAGGAAGGCGGCGCCGACTTGCCCCGTACAGAACAGGACTTGCCGATCTTTATCGTCGGCCTGACGACGCTGATTGCGCTGGTGCCGGCTGGCTGGCTGCTGGCATCGTTCCTGCAGGATGGCAGGCTGGGCGCTGCAGCACCCGCGCTGGTCGCAGTGGGCGTCGTCTACATTGTCGTTGCCGGGATGTTTGCCGCCGCAGTGTGCGGCTATATGGCGGGCCTGATCGGCTCGTCGAATTCGCCGGTATCGGGCATCGCGATCCTGGCCGTGCTGGGTGCCGCGCTGTCGGTGGGCATGGTCGGGCGCCACGTAATGGGACCGGAAGTGAGCCAGGCGCTGATTGCCTTTGCGCTGTTCGTCACCACGGTGGTACTGGCCGTGGCCGTCATCGGCAACGATAACTTGCAGGATTTGAAAACCGGCCAGCTGGTCGACGCCACGCCGTGGAAACAACAGGTCGGGCTGCTGATCGGCGTACTGGCCGGTTCGTGCGTCGTACCGCCGGTGCTGGATTTGCTGAACCGCGCCAACGGCTTTGCCGGCGCCCCCAACCTGCAGGCGATTTCCAGCGAGCCGCTGCCCGCGCCGCAGGCGGCGCTGATTTCCACGCTGGCCAAAGGCGTTATCAGCGGCAACCTGCCCTGGCACCTGATTGGCTGGGGCGCCGTGCTGGGCCTGGCCCTGTCGGCAGCGGACTTCCTGCTAAAAAAGGCCAGCCATGACAAATACAGCCTGCCGCCGCTGGGCGTCGGCCTGGCGATCTACCTGCCCAGTTCCGCCACCACCCCGGTCATTGTCGGCGCCATGGCAGGTTGGCTATTCGAGCGGGCGATGCAGGACCGGCCCTGGGGGGAAGTTGCCAAACGGCTGGGCGTACTGGTCATGTCAGGCTTTATCGTCGGCGAAAGCCTGTTCAACGTCGCCCTGGCGGGCTTGATCGTCATGACCGGCAATGGCGAACCGCTCGCCATTGCCATCAACCTCGACCAGCCGGCCATGATGCTGGCGGCACTGGCCGCCGGCCTCGGGCTGATGGGCGGCCTGTACAAATGGTCAGACCGCCACGCCAGCATGATCGACGCCAAATAAGCGCCGCGCTGTCAGGCCATGCCGCCGCTGTTCGGCAAAGGCATGCCGGGGGTGGCATAGCGCTCCCCCAGCAGCCAGCGCAGGGCTGGCGCCGTGATGCAAGTGCTGGCCAGCGCCATCATGGCCAATGCGGAAAATATCTGCGTACCGATGATGCCGGCATCGAGCAGGATATTGATGGCGACCAGCTCCATCAAGCCCTTACACTGCATCAGGCTGCCCAACGCCATGGAATCCGCCCACGCCAGGCCGGTCTGACGCGCCGCCAGCGCCACACTGGTGAACTTACCCAGCACCGCGCCCGCCGTGACGATCGCCGTCAATTGCCAGAACAGCGGGTCGCCGCTGTGGATATCAAGGCGCATGCCGGTCTGGATGAAAAAGAATGGCAGCAGCAAGACCTGCACTTGCTGCAGGAGCGGTTCGCGCCAGTCGTCAAACGCGCGCCGCGGCAAGACTGTGCCGGCCATGAAGGCGCCAAAGATCGAATGCAGGCCGATCCAGTCCGTCGCCACCGACGACATGAAGATCACCGAGACCGACAGCAGCAAGCGGTCCGCCACGCCCATGCCTGGCTGGCGCTCCAGCCAGCGGCGCAACAAGGGCCGTACCATGCCGAACATCACCAGCAGGTAAGCGGACAACGCCAGCGCCATGTGCAATGGCTGGTCTCCGCCCTGTCCCAGCGCCAGCACCACCGCCAGGGACAACCAGAGCCACAAATCATCCAGCAAAGCGCAATTGACAGCCAGGTTGCCCAGTGTGGTATTGAGCATGCCAATTTCGCGCAGGATCGCCACCAGCACCGGCATCGCCGTCACCGACAGCGACAAGCCCACCGCCAGGCAAAACGTCAGTACCGTGCTGTTCGCGCCCAGCAATTCCGGACGCGCCGCGTACAGGCCGTATCCGATCATCGCGCCCATTGCGGCAGTGCTGCCAAAGCCGGCAATACTGATTGGAACAAAGCGCCAGGCGCCCCGTTCCGATGGCCGGGGCGCCGATTCGGCGCCAGTCAGCGCGACCAGCAGCGACACACCAACCCAGCCGAGCCCGGCCAGCGAGGATGCCAGCGGCCCAGCCTGCAAATCGACCTGGTGCTGCTGCAGCCAGCGGTCCAGGCCGCTGGCATGGATGAACAGGCCGAACACCAGTTGCACGAACACCAGCGGGAACAGGCGGTCAATCCGAAAAACCTTGCTCAACACCACGGGCAAGGCCATGTATGCCAGCAGGGCGGTAAAAAACGAAGCCGTCATGCAGCCTCGCAACCGGAAACCGCGCCATCGTCCAGCGCGCGGGCCAGCGCCGCCACAGTGCCGGCCCGCATCACCTGGGCCGCAGTCACGGAACGGCCCAACAGCCGCTGGCACTTGAACGCGATCTTCACGGCTTGCAGCGAACTTCCGCCCATTTCAATAAAGTTATGGTCGCGCGCCAGCGCGCCGATATTAAGTACCTCTTTCCAGACCGAGCCGATCTTTATTTCCAGCGGGGTCCATTCTGCAGTAGGGTCCATTGAATTCCTCAGTTAAAAACCGCTGCCGATACAAAGCGCGGCTATTTCGCGGTAACGGGCATGGGCGTCAAACAAGCTCAGGTGATCACCGCCTGGCTCCATGTACAGCTTGCAATCGGGCAGCACCTCCGCCAGCCGGCGAGAACCATCCGGATGCGCGGTCTGGTCCCCGGTGCTGCTGATGACCGATACCGCCATGGGCAACTGGCGGGCAATGCCGGCCACGTCGGCCGCCATGACGCTGCCATTAAGCAAGGCGTAGCGGTGCAGGCTGTCCACGGTGGCATAGGGGCACAGGACCGAAGGCAAATGGCGGGGATTCAGGTTTTTCAGCATGCCCGGGTCGTTGAACAAGCCGTGCACGCCTTCCGCACTGTCACGCCCGGCCAGTGCCGTATCAAGCATCCAGCGCAAGTTTTCCTGGTAAGGAGTCTGCAGGGCATCAGCACCAAAGTTGTAATCGCCATGCCATAAGCTCAGCCCTGCAAATGCATCTGGCTGACGGCGCGCCGCTTCCATCGCCACTACCGCGCCGCCGCAGATGCCCATCACATGCGGACGGCTGCCGCAGTAATGGCGCGCCATGTACAGCAAGTCGTCCGCCTGCTCAGCCAGGCCCAGCGCCATGGTGGCGGCGCCGCGCTGCGACGCCTCCGACGCGCCACGGGTTTCCCATGCAAGAACGTTATACCTGCCGCCCAGATGGCTCAGCCATGCACGCGCCATCGGATACGGCATTGCGCACGGCAATACCACGACCACGTCCGGCGCGGCGCGCCGCGTGCTGCGATAACACGTCAGGCGGGCGCCGTCAGCCATCGCGATGCGCTCTATGGTGATGCCGGCATAATAGACGTCGTGGCAATATTGCCGGACGTATTCCGGAATACCCGCCAGGTAGGAAGGATCGGCGCAGCACGCCGCCACCGCCCCGGACCAGGCAGGGGTCAGCAGCGCAGCGAAGTGCTGATCCAGCGCCGCCGCGCACAACGTGGCGGCGCCTCCCGCCAGCGGCCGGAACTCCGGCGCAGCCAGCTCCAGCGTACGGAAAATCGATGCCAGCACGTCCTGCACCGGCCCTGCGTGCGCAGGACTGAATGCGGCGCTGTCGAGAACCACCGGCTGGCGCAGGTTGCCGATCAGCGTACTGAAATCGAGCACCAGTTCCAGCACGGCGTGCAGCGCCTGGTAGCGTTGCATGGCGCCGTCCACCTTCGGGGAGGCTGGCGGCATCACAGCGCGGCGAACTTCAGCGCAGTCGTGGTCTCGGTCGCAATCCGGTTGCGCGGCTCATTGCTCTCGCCGGACACGACCACCGAACCGTATTTCTCCAGGCTGACCTTGCCGCCATATTCTTCCACGTAGTCCGTGTCGGGGTAGACCCGCACATGGGACGGCACATAGCGGGATGCGAAGCCCATGCGCATGTCGCTGGTCTTGCCGCTGTGCGGATGGGAAGCGTGCATCAGCGTGGACCAGAAGATGATGAACTGGCCCGGACGCATCACCATGGACTGTGCCTTGCTTTCATCCGGCTTCCAGTCCGGGTCGATCTGCAATTCGCGGTAGTCGTAGCCGAAGAAGCCGCGCGCCACGCCTTCCTTGGTCTCGCTGTTGACCGAATCCGGGCGGTATTGCATGCGCTTGGTTTCGTCATAGTTCATGCTCTGGTGGGTGCCGGGGATGAACTGCAGGCAGCCGTTATCAACATTGGCTTCGGTGAACGCGGTCCAGACCGTAATGGTGCCGCCGAATTCCTCGTCGTCCGGCCAAACGATCTGCGGCTGTCCCGATGCGTTGGCAAAGGTATCCGCCTGGTGCCAATCGGTGCCTTCGTCGCCGGGGTATTTCGGGAAGAATTCAGTACGCCAGCAAATCAGGTCCGGTCCCAGGATGCTGTTGACGCGGTCAACAATTTCTTTGCGGCAAATATGGCGCGCCAGGAATTCATTGTCCAGATGGCGGTCGTAATTCGAAATATTGGTCACGCCCGATACTGCCGCCTCATCCTGGTACACGGCATTGCTGCGGTCCAGCAGCTTGATACGGTTCCGTTTCCACAGCTCATTCATCTCTTCCGGTTCGTACAGCGTGAAGGGGCCAACGTAGCCGTTTTCCTTGAAAAACTTCACTTGTTCTTCGGTCAATGCAAATTTCTTCGTCATGGTATTTCCTTAATTGGCAGGGTTTTGTTTGCAGAACATGATGGCTTGCACCAGCGACGCGATGCTCACGCCGTCGGCCAGCAAGCTGACGTTGACGCGCACATTGAATTGCTGGTTAATCTTCGCCAGCACGCGCAGCAGGGTCAGCGAAGTTCCGCCGATCTCGAAGAAATCGTCCTCGCGGCCGACCGAATCGACTCCTACCGTTTCACTGACGATGGCGTACACCTTCGCCAGGTAATCAAACTCTGTATTGCCAGACACTTGCTTCTTCCTTTCCGGTTTGGTTAATAACTTCCTGTCCAACTTGCCATTGCCATTGATCGGCAATCCGTCGATCGGGACGAATTCCGATGGCTGCATATGCGTGGGCAATTCACGCTGTGCAGCGGTCCTGAGTTGCCTGGCCAGCGCCGGGGCATCGCTTCCAGCGCCTGCGGCCGGCACATAAAAAGCCACCAGGCGCTGGTCGCCGCCACCATAGTCAAAGACATTGACAACCGCGGCGGCGACGCCCTCCTGGCGCGCCAGGCATGTTTCGATTTCCTGCGGCTCGATACGGAAGCCGCGTACCTTGAGCTGGCTGTCCGCGCGGGACAGGTACACCAGTTCACCGTTGCTTTCCTGGCGCACCAGGTCGCCGGTCTTGTAGACCACGCCTGCGGCTGCGTTACCGGGCAGCGCGAGGAAGCGCTCGGCGGTCAACTCGGGCCGGTTGTAATAGCCCTGCGCCACGCCGCCGCCCTCGATATACATTTCTCCCACCTGCCCTGGCGCCACCGGCTGCATGCCTTCATCGAGCACATGGATACGCAGGTCGGCCAGCGGTATGCCGATCGGGCTGTCGCCGCGCTGGCTGATATCGTCCATGCTGAGTTTCTTCCAGGTGGCATGCACGGTCGCTTCGGTAATGCCGTACATATTGACCAGCGCCGGCCGCTCGGCGCCGAACGCCGCCACCCACGGCCGCAGCATCGCCATTTCCAGCTTTTCGCCGCCAAAAATCACGGTACGCAGCGCCGGCAGTGCGCCGGCGGCCGTGCAGGCAGGGATCAGGTTGCGGAATGCCGACGCCGTGGAATTCAAGACCGTGATGCGCTGCTCGCGCAGCAATGCCTGGAATTCGTCCGGCGAGCGTGAAACCGCGTAAGGCACGATCACCACGCGTGCCCCGGTCAGCAACGGTGCCCACATTTCCCATACAGAAAAATCGAAGCCGATTGAATGGAACAGCGTCCACGCGTCGTCCGGGCCAAAGCCAAACAGTCCAACGGTGCTGTCGAGCAAGCGTAATGCGTTGTAATGGCTGACCACTACGCCCTTGGGCTTGCCAGTGGAGCCCGAGGTATAAATCATGTAGGCCGGCTGGGCGCCATCCACGGCGGCCGTACCGGCAGTCACTGGATCACGTGCCGGCAGGCGGTCGACCTGCAGTGTTTCCAGCTCAGCCAGGCACGGCATGCTGGAATGGCTGACCAGGAATTGCATCTGGCTGTCTTCAACCAGGTATTGCAGGCGCTCGGCGGGGAATGTCGGGTCCAGCGGCACATATGTCCCGCCGGCCTTCAGGATGCCCAATATGGCCGCCACCATGTCCGTGCCGCGCTCCAGGTACAGGCCGACATTGGCTCCCGTTTGCGGCAGCCGGCCAGCGAGGGCAGCGGCAATCTGCTCTGCCTGGCGGTCGAGTTCACGGTAAGTAAGGCTGCGCAGCCCGTCGGTCACGGCGATGTGCTCTGGGTACTGCGCCACGCTGCGGGAAAACGCGGCGTGCAGGGAGCCCTGGCCGGCGAAGCGGCCATCTGTGGATGCTGTCTTCAATTGAAAATCCTTGTGTGCTTAGTGAATGTCTTCGGCCGGCGCCAAGCCGTCCAGGTGCCTTAACGGCGATGCCAGCAGGCTGCTGAGGCTCAACAGCAAGCCCATGGTGATTACCACCAATAAGGTCGGCTTGATGCCGATGGTGCCGCCACACCAGCCGCCAACCAGCGCTCCCAGCGGCCGGATGCCCAGCGTGGCAACCCGTACTGTGGCCGTCATCCGGCCCAGCATGTGAAGCGGCGTCAGGGATTGCCGCAACGATACGTTGTTGACTTCATAGACCGTGGTGCAAATCCCATACATAAACATGGCGCAGCACAGGGAAAGGCAACGCATCGGCTGCGAACCGCTGGCAAGCGGAATCAGGTATGCCGACAACGCAGCCACAATCACGGCAAAAATGATGGAATTGCCCGTACCCAGGCGCTGCGCCAGCGCCTTCACCGACAATGCACCTGCCAGGATGCCCACGCCCATCGCGGAAAAAATCAGCCCCAGGGACCCGGCCGGCAATTGCAGCTGGTTCAGCGCGTAATACACCAGCAATGCCTGAATCACCCCCACCACAAATTGCCATGCCCCCAGCCGCAATGTGATGGCGCGCAGGATGCGGTGGGTAAATACAAAGCGCAAACCCGACAGAATTTCTTGCCGCATCGGCGGCCGCCCGCCGCGGTCTGCGGCATGGCCCACGTCGTCATGATGCCGTTGCGAGCCGATAAAGATGCTCGATCCCATGTACGTCAATGCGTTGGCCAGTACCGCCACCGTCGGCCCCAGCCACTGGATCAACGCCCCTGCCACCATCGGCCCGGCCGCCTCCGCGCTCGACGTACTGACCGCCAGCTTGCTATAAGCGTCAACCAGGGACTCCTTGCCCACCACCAGCGGCGTATAGGCTGCCGAAGCAATGTTGAACCACACTTCCGCGGTACCGATCAGGAATGCCACGCCATACAGCGCCTCAATCGACAACCATTGGCGCCACGCCAGCAAAGGGACCGCCAGCAGCAGCGAGGCGCGCGCAGCATTGGCGCTGACCAGCACCAGCCGCTTTTGCAAGCGGTCGACCCAGCCGCCTGCCAGCAGTCCCAGCAACAGGTAGGGCAAAGTCTCCGCCGCCACAAGCCGGCCCATTTGTTCGGGCGTCGCCTGCAACGTCACTGCGGCGATCAGCGGGAAAGCCAGCAGGCTGACTTTGGCGCCCATTTCCGACAAGGTATGGGCGGCCCATAGCCGGACAAAAATGCTGTTTGCCAGCAAGCTGCTTTTCATGCCGCCGCCTTCTGTGGCGGCGCCAAATCCAGTGCGGCCCGGCGCAGGTCCGCCATATAAGCATCCATCACCCCCTGCACCGCAGCACGGCCATAGCGCATGCCGTCGCTTTCGATTTTCAGGTACAGCTGGCCACTGTCTTTTTCCAGCGAAACGAAAACGTTGATGGGGTAATGGAATTTATCGTGGCCATATTTCCTCATCAGTTGCAGTTGTCCGGTGCCGCCATATGCGGTCTGGTTATGGAAATTGACGTAGTTGAAGGTCACTTCCGGCTGGCTAAGCGGGCCGTCAGCGGCGCCGATCCGATGCAATGGATACGCGCTGAACTTTTCCATCTCGATCAGCTTGCGGTGGCAGGCGTGCATGTCGCCTGCCTCGCTGCCACCAGAGCACACCAGCGGTAACATATTCCAGAACAGGCCCAGGCTCTCCAGTGGATCGCTCAGGCTTTCCTTTCGTCCATTCATGACCACCCCCATGACTTGGCAAGGCCGGCCCAGTGCACGCTGCAGACTCTTGTTCAGCACTGCGATCAGTAGCGCCCTGAGCGTCACCTGGTGCGCCATTGCCGCCTGCACCAGCGCATTGCTGACGTCATGGGGAATCCAGCCTTCCAGCGGCAGGTTGCGTTTTCCGGGCGCACCGGCCATATGCGACGGATGCTGCGCCCGCGCCTCGGCCGCCTGGCTTGCCCAGAACGCGATGTGTTCCGCGTTGCCGGCATTATGCTGTTCCAGTGCGATGTATTCCAGCAAGACGTTCTCCTGCTGCGCGAACTGCACCGGCTGCCCATCCCGAAGCGCCAGGTACAGGTCGAAAAGCTGCGACAGGAACAGCTGATTGCCCCAGCCGTCATCGATACCATGGTGGATCGACATGCACAGCTCAAAACAGGTGTCGGATAGCGCAAACCAGCTGAAACGCAGCAGGGGGGCATCCGGCGCGTTGTGCCTGAACGGCAGGCGGCGGTCTTGCTGGATGAACCCGGCAATCCACTGTTCCTGCGCAGCCGCATCGAACTTCCGCAAATCGTACACAGCCAGCGGCACGTCCAGCGAGGCGGCAGTGGTTTGCAGCCACTCGCCGTCATCGGTGCATAGTACCAGCGTCCTCAGGACCGGATGCGCCTGCACCAGGCGGGTAATCGCGCGCGCCATGGCGCCACTGTCGGGCTGAGGGTCGCGGAAGCGGTAGGATTGCTGCACATGGAATACCCCTTGGCCGTCACCCGCATAACAGCGATAGTGGTCAAATACGTGGGCCTGCATGGCCGATACCGCGTACACCGCCTGGCCGACGCCCAGCCGCGCCAGTAATGCATCGCGCGCCGGTGACGGCGGCAGCGGCGCCAATGGCATGCCAGCGGCGCGGCCCGCCGCATGGTCCTGGTTCACATGCATCGCGAGTACGCTGATGGTCTGGTAATTGAGGATATCGATCACCCCGACTGCAATACCATGCTGTTTGCAGCGCTGCGCCACCATGACAGCGCGGATCGAATCACCGCCAATGGCAAAGAAATTGTCGTGTATGCCGATGTCGCGCCGCTCCAGCACATCTTGCCACGCAGCCAGGATTGCCACCTGCAGCGGCGTATGCGCCGCCTCGTACGTATCGCTGGCGCGTGCCTCCGGCAATGCCAGGGCGAGCAGTTCATCTTTGGCCACCTTGCCGTTGTGCGTCAGCGGAATGCGCTCGACCAGCACGATGTCCTGGGGAATCATGAATGCCGGCAGGCTGGCGGACAGCGCTTGCTTGATCGCCAAGCCGTCCGGCGCAGCGACGCCGCGCGCCGGCACCAGGTACGCCACCAGCCGCTCCAGCCCCTTGCCATCACTCTTGACCAGCACCGCAGCCTGCGCCACTTCCGGCAAGAGCAGCAGGCTGGCTTCGATTTCGCCGATTTCGATGCGATGGCCGCGCACTTTAACCTGGTGATCGATGCGGCCTATATATTCGAGCTCGCCGTCTGCATGGCGCTTGGCCAAGTCGCCGCTGCGGTACAGGCGGTGTGGTAACCCATCCGCCAGCACTTTCGTGATGAAGCGTTCCCGATTCAATTGTTCGCGGCTGTGATACCCCAGCGCCACACCCGGCCCGCCGACATGGATTTCCCCCACCATGCCGACCGGCACCGGGTTGCCGCCCTCGTCAAACAGATGCAGCGACAGGTCGGGAATCGGTTCGCCGATCAGGCTTCGGGTCTGGCTGGCAATGTCGGCTTGCGTGATACGGCGGTACGTCACATGCACCGTGGTCTCGGTGATACCGTACATATTGATCAATTGCGGCTGATCGCTGCCGTAGCGCGCCACCCATGGCGCCAGCGATTGCAACGTCAATGCTTCGCCGCCGAAAATCACGCAGCGCAGCGCGGACAGGCGGTCGCCGGGCGCATAGTCGGCAGTTTCCACCAGCGACAATTGCTGGAACGCAGACGGGGTCTGGTTAAGGATGGTCACGCCTTTTTCCTTCAGCAGCTGGCGGAAATCCTGGGGGCTGCGCGACACGTCGTAAGGCACCACCACCAGCCGGCCGCCATACAGCAAGGCGCCAAAGATTTCCCAAACGGAGAAGTCGAAAGAATAGGAATGGAACAGCGTCCAGACATCTCGCTGGCTGAAGCCAAACCAGTGCTCCGTCTGGGTGAACAAACGCATCACATTGCGGTGCGACACCAGCACGCCTTTGGGCCGGCCGGTGGAACCCGACGTATAAATACTGTAGGCAACGCGTTCAGGGTCGGCGGGAACAACCGGTGGGTCGCCGCCCTCGTCCTCCGCGCCGGGCTGGTTCAGCACGATGCGCTGCACGCCCGCCCCGAATTGCGGCCCGGTCTCATCGGCAACGATCACCAGCCGGCAGCCGGAATCGTCAAGCATATATTGGAGCCGTTCCGCCGGGTAGCCTGGATCGAGCGGCAGGTAGCCGCAACCAGCCTTCAGGATCGCCAGCATGCCGACGATGAGGTCGATCCCGCGTGGCAGGGACAACCCCACCATGCCGCCCACTGCCGCGCCGCCACGCACCAGGCGCCGGCACAGGCGGTCGGCCTGGAAGTTCAAGTCCCGGTAACTGATGCACATGGCGCCGCATTCAACGGCAACCGCATCCGGATACAGGTGAGCGCTCCGCTCAAACCACTGATGCAAAGCCGGCATCTCCTCGCCGCCCTGTACTGGAACGACGGTGAGCGGAACGGCCGCCACCGAAGGCGCGGCGCTCAACACAGGCTGGCTGATCGGTTGCCCTGGCTGCGCACAAAAATCGCCCAGCAATTGAAGGTAATGCTGCCATAACTGCGCCACTTCGCCTGCCTCGAACACACTGGTCGCAAATTCAATGATGCCGCGCGCCCCACTTTCATCAATATCAATCGTCAGGTTGAGGTCGAATTTGGCCGTATCAGCTGGCATTAATACTTGCCGCACTTGCGTGCCATTGAGTTGCAAGCTGCCGGCACGGCGGTCCTGCAGCAGGAATACCACCTGGAACAATGGATTATAGGCGCTATCTCGCCTTATATTCAGCGCTTCGAATATCTTTTCAAATTGAATCGCCTCATGCTCTTGGGCATTGATAATATCCTGGTATACCGCGGCAATCGCGTCCGAGAAAATATCATCTTTATTATGATTATTGCGATAGACCAGCGTATTGGTAAACATGCCAATAATACCGTCCGCATTTGGCATATTCCGGTTTGCGGAAGGATAACCAATACAAAATTGCTGCTGACGGGAATACCTCTGCAACAGCACAGACAGCACTGTCAGCAATACAGAGAATAAAGTGACTTTGTAATGGCGCGCCACCCCGGCAGCTGCCTGGTAAATATCATCGGGAATATCAAATATCGCGCTGGCGCCACGATAATCAAATACTTTTCCCCGGCGCTGGTTCAGCGCGAGCTCCAAGCATGGCGTCACCCCATCCAGGTAGCGCTGCCAATACTGGCTGTGCATCTCGGCTGAACGCTGCTGCACCGCATCCTGCTGCCAAGCGACATACTGCGAATAAGAGGCAGGCGGCGCTGGCAGGCTGCTTGCTCCGCCTTGGCATAAATCGCGGTACAGGGTCTCAATCTCGTCAAACAAGAGCGCGGAGGACCAGCCGTCATAGACAATATGGTGCACACCAAAACAAACCAGGTGCCCGCCGCCGCTGGAAACGATCAAAACACGCAGCGGCAGTTCCGCCAGCAAATCAAATGGCTGAGCCAGGCGCGCAGCAATAAAGTCCACCGCCGCAGCGCGCTCATTCAATTCCGCATGATATTCAATGAATTGACCATCATTCACGGCTTCGCGGTCCGGAACCTGTGTGATCTGGCCATCCCGCTCATAGAAACGAACCACCAATCCAGCATGGCTAACCAGCACCGTTTTTATTGCCTTGATCAGCAAGGAAACGTCCAAGGCGCCCTGGACATCGAATACCTGGGAAATATTATAGACCGGCAGTTCTGGCAGCAAACTGTATTGAAACCAAATCTTCTTCTGCTCATGAGACAGCGGATAACCTTCGCCGTCGAAAATGCTCTTCTCGGACAACAGAAACTCCTATTTCAATGCACCACAATACAGGCCCAGGAATTATTTCCCCTAGTCAATTAAGACCATATTACTAAGTAAATAACACTGCGTCAATGTGATCTGACGCAAATAATTAGAAAAAATTATCTAAAAATAAATAATAACTTCACAATAAATAGTCACAAATAATCACATCGCATTTATTTCGGAAATGCCGAACCGCACTGCGCGTGCGGAGTGGCCCGTCTACAACGGCTGCCACGCTGATGCATAAGACTGTCCCACTTGCGAACGGGCAATGATATGGTGTGTTCATTTGCTCCACGAACCTTCCTGATGAAATTACTTACCTCACAACAATCCCGTCGGCTGTTTGCCGGGCTGGCTGCCGCCGTCTGTGTGGTCTTCGTCGTGGTAGCGGGCTTTGTCTTGCATACTTTGCAGCAAAGCCGCGCACGGTATTACGCCAACGCGGAAGAACAATCGCGCAACCTCGCCATCGCGCTGGAAAACTTCCTGCGCGGGCACTTCCATGAAGTCGATTTGACGGTGCGCCGCGCCGCCGACGAATTCCGCCAGCAGCATGCCCAGAACCGCTTCGATGCCGCCGAATTCAGCACCTTCCTGCGTTCATTGAAAGAACGGGTTCCGCATGCGCGTTCGATCCGCGGTTCCGACGCGGATGGCCGCGTGATTTATGGCGAAGACATCGACTCGTCGAACATCCAGAACCTGGGCATCCGCGAGTTTTACCAGCGCGCGAAAACCGAACGCGACCTGGTATTCGGCGTCCCCGTCAAATCGCGCATCACGGGCGACTGGGTCTTGCCGCTGATGTATGCAATGACGATGCCGGATGGCCGCTTTGGCGGCACTGCCTACGTCAACATGACCACCAAGACGATTTCCGAAGTCATCGCGGCGATGAATGTGGGCGCCCATGGGGTCATTACCTTGCTGGACAGCCGGCACCGCATCTTGCACCGCTATCCGGAAGCACAGGAAATCCTGCTGGGCAGCGAGGTGCAATTGTCCGCGCCCACCCGCGCCGCGCTGGAGTCCGGCGCGCAGCATGCAAGCTATGTCACGGAAAGCCTGCGCGATGGCTTGCAGCGCGTCATCAGCCTGGAACGCATCGGCCAGTATCCCGTGTACGTGGTGGTGGGGTTGTCCAGCGATGATTTTTTGGAGCCGTGGCGCACGGAAGTCCGCAGCGCGATGCTGTTCCTGGCCGCCCTGTTTGCGCTGTCGGCGGTGCTGCTGCTGGGCGCGCGCCAGTCGCTGCGCCGCCAGCACAGGATGGTTGAACAACTGATCAAGGCCAAGGATGCCGCACTGGCGGCGGGACGGGCGAAATCCGATTTCGTGGCCAACATGAGCCATGAAATCCGCACGCCGATGAATGCCGTGCTGGGCATGCTGCAACTGCTGCAGCACACAGCGCTCGACGTCCGCCAGCGCGACTACACAGCCAAGGCAGAAGCCGCCGCGCGCACCTTGCTTGGCCTGCTCAACGATATCCTGGATTTTTCCAAAGTCGAAGCCGGCAAGCTGGAACTGGAACATGCGCCATTCAGCATGGACCGCCTGCTGCGCGAATTGTCCGTCATCCTGTCCGCGTACACGGGCGGCAAGCCGGTGGAAGTCGTATTCGACGTCGATCCACAATTGCCGCACTGGCTGCAAGGCGATTCGCTGCGCCTGCAGCAAGTACTGCTGAACCTGTGCGGCAATGCCATTAAATTCACGGCGGAAGGCGAAGTGGCGCTGACGGTGCGCGTGGAAGACAGCGCCGCTGAAGGCGGCCGCACCCGCGTCATGTTTGCCGTGCGCGATACGGGGATCGGTATTTCAGCGGAACAGTGCAGCCATATCTTCGATGGCTTCAGCCAGGCGGAAACATCGACAGCGCGCCGTTATGGCGGCTCCGGACTGGGGCTGGCGATTTCACAACGGCTGGTGCGGCTGATGGGCGGTGAATTGTCGGTGGCCAGCACGCCCGGCGCGGGCAGCGTGTTTTCGTTTGCCGTGGCATTTGAACCGGCTGAAGCGCCGGCCAGCGCGCCGCTGCAGGCGGCCGACCTGCAAGGGCTGGAATGCCTCGTGATCGACGACCACTCCGGCGCGCGCCAGGCGTTGGCCAGCATGGCGGCATCCTTTGGCTGGCGCGTGGACATGGCCGATAACGGCCTCGATGCGATGAAGCGCGTCATGGAGCGCAGCGCCGGCAAGCCTTATGACGTGCTGCTGGTGGACTGGCGCATGCCGCTGCTCGATGGCTGGGACACCAGCGTGCAATTGCGCGAATTGCTGCCGGCCGAACAGACGCCGCTGATCCTGATGGTGACGGCGCACGACCGTGAACCGCTGGCATTGCGCCAGGCGCAGCATGAAAACCAGCAGCAAGCGGTACTCGATGGCGTGCTGATCAAGCCCGTGACGGCATCGATGCTGTTTGACGCCGTTGCCGATGCGATGGCGCGGCGCGGGCAAACGGACTTGCCGGAACAGGCGCCGCAGCCGGCATCGCTGCTGCGCTTGCGCGGCCTGCAGCTGCTGCTGGTGGAAGACAATCCGACCAACCAGCAAGTGGCGTGCGAACTGCTCGCTTACGAAGGTGCGCACGTGGACGTGGCCGGCGGCGGGCAAGATGCCGTCAACCAGATCCTGGATGCGGACACGCTGCCGGATGCGATCTTAATGGATATCCAGATGCCGGACATGGATGGCTATGCTGCGACCCGTTTGATCCTCGGCGGCCTGCAGGAACAGGGCCGCACGCCGCCGCCCATCATTGCCATGACAGCCAATGCCATGCAATCGGACCGCGATGCTGCGCAGGAGGCCGGCATGGCGGACCACGTGGGCAAACCGTTTGACTTATCGGCGCTGGTGCACGTCATCTTAAAACACACGGGCCGCACAGCAGCCGGCAGCGCGGCCATGCAGCCGCCAGCCGTCGCGGCGCCGGCGGCCGATTCTGCCGATGCGGCGGACACGCTCAATACCGCTGCCGCGCTGCGCCAGCTGGGGGGCCTGGTACCTGTCTACCAGATTGCACTACGCCGCTTTGGCGATGAAGCGCACACGCTGCGGCAGCAATTGCGCCACGCATTGGACCACGATGACGCGCCGGCAGCCCGCGCGCCGCTGCATGTGATGAAAGGGCTGGCCGGCACGGTCGGCGCGGAGCGCCTGGCGCAATTGGCCGGCGATGCGGAGCGCGCCGTGCGTGCCTCCGCGGACCAGGGCAGCGGGCTGACGGCGGATGCGCGCGAGCAGGCCGAAGCCGTGCTGGCCGCGCTGCCTTCCACCGTCAGCGCGGTGGCGGCGCTGCTGGCGCACTATCCGCCTGCGGCCGTGCATAGCTGACGGTCAGCATTTCCCACTGGTGTCCCTCCGGCACATTCCAATACACCATGCGCCCGCCCAGCATGGTGTTGATTTGCCGGTCCACGGGGCCGAACACCCCAGCGCGCTGGGCGCCCACGGCACGCCCAGTAATTCCGCCAATTGCTTTGCCGCCGCCACCTGGTCGCGGCAAGGGATAATAAAATGGTCCAGCTGAATCGCCATACATTTCTCCTATTCCGCGGGCCAGAGGACGCCTACAATTCCGCCAACGCTTTCACATGGGCCGCGACGCTGCGCCCCAGCGCGGACAGGTTGTAGCCGCCTTCCAGGCAACTGACAATGCGCCCCTTCGCATAGCGTTTTGCCACGGCCATCACTTGTTCCGTCATCCACGCATAATCCGCTTCCACCAGGCTCATGCCGCCCAGATCATCTTCGCGGTGGGCATCGAAACCAGCCGATATAAAGATCATTTCAGGCTGGAACGCTTGCAGCGCAGGCAGCCATTTATCGATGACCAGCTGGCGCACGACGTCGCCGCCGGAACGGGCCGGCACCGGTACGTTGACGCGGTTCGGCGTTTCCGGACGGGGCGGCGTGTACGGGTAAAACGGGTGCTGGTAAAAACTCACCATCAGCGCGCGGGGCTCATCGAGCAGCGCTTCTTCCGTGCCATTGCCGTGGTGGACGTCGAAATCCACGATCGCCACGCGCTGCAGCCCCCGCACATCCAATGCATGCTTGGCCGCGATGGCCACATTGTTGAACAGGCAGAAGCCCATCGGTTCCGACGGACGCGCATGGTGGCCCGGCGGGCGTACCGAGCAAAAGGCGTTGGCGATGGCGCCATCGATGACGGCATCGGTGGCCGCCACGGCAGCGCCGGCGGCGCGCAGCGCGGCCCGCCAGCTGTGGGCGTTAAGCGACGTATCGCCATCGATCGGGTAATGCTCACCCACGGGTGGAATATTGTCGCGCACGATGGCAATCGCATTGGCCGTATGGTTGCGGGCGATGTCCGCCACGTCGGCCAGCGGCGCTTCGCGCTGCTCCACCAGGCTGTCGAGGCGCGAATTGATGAGCTGGTCCTGGATCGCCTGAAGGCGCGCAGGCGATTCCGGATGCCATCCCCCCATTTCGTGCAACAGGCACTCGGGGTGGCTATAGATTGCAGTAGTCATCGTGTTTAGTGAATAATGTTGATGCATCTCCTCACCGGATAATAAACCCATGTACACAAAACTGCATGCAGTTGCACGCCAGGTTTGCGAGATTATCGTCGGCAAGGACACGCAAGTGCGGCAAGCGCTGACTTGCCTGCTGGCGGGCGGCCACTTGCTGGTGGAAGACGTGCCCGGCGTGGGCAAAACCACGCTGGCGCATGCGCTGTCGATTTCCCTGGGCCTGCACTTCAACCGCATCCAGTTCACCAGCGACTTGCTGCCGGCCGATGTGGCCGGCATCTCCATCTATGAGCGGGAAAAGAACGGCTTTGTGTTCCACCCTGGCCCCATTTTCACGCAAGTGCTGCTGGCTGATGAAATCAACCGGGCCACGCCGAAAACCCAGTCCGGCCTGCTGGAAGCCATGGAAGAGCGGCAAGTGACGGCCGATGGCGTCACGCGTCCGCTGCCGGAACCGTTTTTTGTCATTGCCACGCAAAATCCGACCCACCAGGTCGGCACCTTCCCCCTGCCGGAATCCCAGCTGGACCGCTTCCTCATGTGCCTGTCGCTGGGCTACCCCGATCCGGCGGCCGAACGGGCGCTGCTGCTGGGCGACGACCGGCGCACGCTCTTAAAATCTTTGCCGGCCGCCATGACGCCGGCCGAACTGGCGGCAGCGCAGCGCAGCCTGCGCGATATCCACGTGTCGCCCGCGCTGGCCACGTATGTGCAGGCGCTGGCGCAGGCGTCGCGCCAGAACGGCGCCTTTGCGGAAGGCTTGAGCCCCCGGGCGGCGCTGGCCCTGCTGCAGGCGGCGCGCGCATGGGCTGCGCTGGAGGGGCGCGACCACGTGCTGCCGGAAGATGTGCAAGCCGTGCTGGTGCCCGTCTGCGCACACCGGCTGCGCCCCCTGAAGGCAGCGCATGGCGTGGCGCTGGCCAGCCGGGACCTGGTGCTGCAGTTGCAGCAATCCGTCCCGGTGTAATCGATGCCGGCCGCCGCGCGCAGGAAACTGGACCGCTGGCTGGGGCCGCTGCATCGCCTGGCCGATCCAGTGGCTGCGCCGCTGCGCCGCATGATCAATTCCATGCTGTTCCAGTTGAAGGAAAAGGAACCGGGCCACGTGGTGCTGGTCATGCGGCGCGTGTTTATCGTGCCGACGCGCCCCGGGCTGGCGTTTTCCGGCTTGCTGCTGGTGATGCTGATCGGCTCCATCAATTACACGCTGGGCCTGGGCTTTGCGCTGACGTTTTTCACGGCGGCATGCGCGGTGGCGGACATGGTCATGACGGCGAAAAACCTGGCCATGCTGCGCCTCGTGCCGGGCCGCGCGCAGCCAGTATTTTCCGGCCAGGAAGCGCAATTTGAATTGCACGTGCATAACGATACGATGCGCGACCGCTATGCGATTTTGCTGGGTTTCTTGCATGACGGCGAGCCCCGCCACGCCGTCGACGTGCCGTCAGCGGCCAGCGCCAAGGTGACATTATCGGCCGCAACGGAAGGACGGGGCTGGCTGGCGGCGCCCCGCGTGCGGCTCATGACGCGTTTTCCGCTGGGCCTGTTCCGGTCATGGAGCTATTGGCAGCCGGATTTACGGGTGCTGGTCTATCCGGCGCCGGAAACCGACGCGCCGCCGCTGCCCATGAGCGGCGCCGCCAGCGAAGATGGCCACGGCACCGTCGGTCTCGATAATTTTGCCGGCATCCGCAGCTACCAGCCGGGCGACCCCATGCGCCAGCTGGCGTGGCGCCACATTGCACGCGTCGATCCCTCCATCGGCGGACAACTGGTCACCAAGCATTTCGAAGGGGGCGCCGTCGCCGACATCCTGCTGGACTTCGCTGCCCTGCCGCCCAGCCTCGACGTGGAAATGCGGCTGGCGCGGCTGACGCGCTGGGTATTGGAAGCCGAAGCGCGGGCCCTGCCCTATGCGCTGCGCGTGGGCGGGCGCGAACTGGGTCCCGGCCTGGGCGACGCGCACCGCGCAGCGTGCCTGCAAGCGCTGGCATTGTATGGCGAGGATGCGCCGTGAAGCCCGCTATCAAGCCCAAACAGCTGCGCGAACTGCCGCGCGATAAAGCCGATACGCTGCTGTTGCTGGCGGCAGCCTTGCTGGTGCTGGCGCCGCACATGGGCCATTTGCCGCTGTGGACCACGGCCGTCGTGCTGGGCACGCTGGCGTGGCGGGCCGCCATCACGTGGCGCGGCAAACGCATGCCGCCGCTGTGGCTGCTCTTGCCTGTCTCCGTGGCCGCCATGGCCGGCGTGTACGCCAGCTACCGCACGTTGCTGGGGCGCGATGCGGGCGTCGCCATGCTGGCCCTGCTGCTGGCCTTCAAGCTGCTGGAAATGCATGCGCGGCGCGACTTGTTTGTCGTGATTTTCCTCAGCTTTTTCATGCTGCTGACAACCTTCTTCTACACGCAGGCAATCTGGATGGCAATCTTGATGGCGGGCAGCGTCGTCGTGTTGCTGACCACCCTGATGACATTCCAGTACACCGGCGCCGTGCCGCCCTTGCGCCGCAGGCTGCGTGACACAGGGCGCATTTTCATGATTGCGTCGCCGCTGGCTGTGTTCCTGTTCATCGCCTTCCCCCGCTTCCAGGGACCGTTGTGGGGCTTGCCCGGCGATGCGCGCAGCGGCAAGAGCGGCATGTCCGACACCATGTCGCCCGGTTCCGTGGCGAGCCTGGCGCTGTCGGAAGAAGTCGTGTTCCGCGTGCGCTTTTTCGGCCCGCCGCCGCCCCAGTCCAAACTGTACTGGCGCGGCATCGTGCTGTCGGATTTCGATGGCAAAACGTGGACGCGCAGCAGCCGCCCGCTGTATGCGTATGGCGAAAACCTGCAAGACTTGACCATCACCGTGCAGGGCGAACCGCTGCGCCATGACATCACGCTGGAGCCAGCCGGCAAGCGCTGGCTGTTCAGCCTGGAATTGACGGCGCCCGACGTGCACGTGCCGGGCGGCATCGTGGCCAGCGATGAACTGGAACTGACCGCCCGTTCGCCCATGTATGAACGGGTGCGCTATAGCGCCACCGCCTGGGTCAACCACCAGTGGCAAGCCAGTTTGCCGCCGGAACGCATGGCCAGGTGGCTGCGCTTGCCGCAGGATTACAACCCGCGCACGCTGGAACTGGCGCAAGCGCTGCGCCGTCCCGGCGATCCGGCCGCCGCCATTGACGCCGTGCTGGCCATGTTCCGCCGCGAACCATTCCGCTATACGCTGGAGCCGCCCCCGCTGGGCCGCCATACCGTCGATGACTTCCTGTTCACTACCCGCGCGGGCTTTTGCGAACATTACGCCGCCGCGTTCACCGTGCTGATGCGGGCCATGGGCATCCCGGCCCGCGTCGTCAATGGCTACCAGGGCGGCGAAATGAATCCGGTGGACGGCTACCTGACTGTGCGCCAATCCGACGCCCATGCATGGGCCGAAGTGTGGCTGCCGCAGCGGGGCTGGGTGCGTATCGATCCCACGGCCGCCGTGGCGCCGGAACGGGTCGAACATAACCTGGCGCGCAGCCTGCCGCAAAATGCGCCCTTCGGCCTCGATGGCCTGGCCGGGTTGCGCAACAACCCCGATTCGTGGCTGTCGCAGCTCCGTTTTAGCATCAATGCATTGAATAATGCGTGGAACCAATGGGTCCTCGATTACAATCCCGACAGGCAGCGTAGTTTCCTTGAAGAATTGAGCTTCGGCTTGTTCAACTGGCGCGGCGCAGCCGGTGTGGCGGCCATTGCCGCGCTGGTGCTGTTGATGCGCAACTTGCGGCGGCGTGTGGTACCAGATCCCGTCGAAGCGGCCTACGCGGCGTTTTGCCGCATGATGGCCAGGAAAGGATGGGAGCGCCGGCTGGATGAAGGACCGCACAGCTATGCGCTGCGCTTGCAGGATTTGGAATTACCGGAAACAAAGAAAGCTGCCATGCGCAACTTTCTGGAATTGTATGGCAAGCTCAAATATGGGCCGCCTGACGTCAAGCATCCCGCGTCCGCTGACAGGCTGAACGCATTACTGAATGAGCTAAAGAACTGATGAAACTGCGTACTTGCACCTCTTCCTGCCTGCTGGCGCTGGCATTGTCCGGCCTGGCACTGCCTTCCGTTTCGCAAGCGGCTTCGGACAAGCCGGCCAAGACGGCCAAAGCCAAGGCATCGAAGAAGAAGACCAAGACGCCGGCTGCGCCGAAAAAAGCCCCGATAGATTACGACGGCGAGTTCGTCAATTTCGGCCAGTGGAAAGAAGTCAAACAATTCCTCGATGACTTGTCCGTACGCCAGGGCTTTGACCGGGCGGAACTGGAAGCCACGATTGCCAAGACGCGCTACGTGGATGCGGCCGTGCAATTGATGAAACCCGCGCCGCCGGGCAAGCCGAAAAACTGGCAGGCGTACAAGCAATTGTTTATCGAGCCGAGCCGTATCAATGGCGGTGTGCGGTTCTGGAATGACAACCGCGATGCGCTGGCGCGCGCCGAAGCGCTGTATGGCGTGCCGGCCGATATCATTGTCAGCATTATCGGTGTGGAAACAATTTATGGCGCCAATACAGGCCGCTTCCGCGTCATGGATGCGTTGACCACGTTGGCCTTTGCCTACCCGCTGGCGCCGCAGCGGGCCAGCCGCATGGAATTCTTCCGCCAGGAACTGGAAAGTACCTTGGTGTATGCGCGCCAGGCCGGCATCGATCCATTCTCGCTGCAAGGTTCGTATGCAGGCGCTGTTGGCTTGCCGCAATTCATGCCTAGCAACATCATGAAATATGCAGTGGATTTTGACGGCGACGGCAAGATCGACTTGCGCAGCTCGGCCATTGACGCCATCGGCAGCGTTGCGGCTTTCCTCGTGGCGCACGGCTGGCGCCGCGACGACACCGGTCCCCTGGCATATCCCGCCACCGTATCGTCCAGCGGCCAATGGACGCGCTACATCAACCAGGGCCTGGAAGCCAAATTCCGCCAGCAGGACTTGATGGCAGACGGCATCGTCTCCACTTCCTCTTTACCGCCGGGCATGTTGTTTGGCCTGGTGGATTTGCAAAACGGCGCTGACGCGACGGAATTCTGGCTGGCAACGAATAACTTCTATGCCATTACGCAATACAACCGCAGTTATTTCTATGCCATGTCCGTGGTGGAACTGGGGCGCGCCATTAAAGCGGCGCGGGGCGCATCGATGTGACTGGCTTGTGTCACAAAGTTGCATGCATGTAAGGTTGCGTAAATTGGCTTGAAATCTTGCTCGACGGCAGCTATTGTATAGTTGATACTTGGAAACACGATATGTTTCGTATCGTGTGGCAATGACAACGCTTTTTGCCGTATACTCAACTTTGTCCAAAAGACAAAACGCGGATGCGGGATCTGCGCAGGCATGCTACCACGCGCATGCCACACCAATTCTCACACATTGTTGCAGTCAGACAACAACAATGTTAGTTGCTCGTGAGTATGGATTTGCTTGATGTTGTACAATTGTGTATATATTATGAAACTTGTTATTTCGGAATTCCGTCCGTGTGTAAACGTTCCCAAGTAAGGAGGAACATGGCCGCAGGCTCCGAGTGTTTCAACTTTGCAGGACCAACTTTACAGAAGGAACAGACGAATCATGACAAACCAAGTCGGAATTGATATGAACAACGATTCGGAAGGCGATGATCTGCTGCAGTACAACCCGAATCGCCTGCTCGACACGCTGATCGAGAACCTGCGCCTGAAAAACGATGCCGCCCTGTCGCGCGCATTGGAAGTGGCGCCACCGGTCATCAGTAAAATTCGCCACCACCGCCTGCCGGTCGGCGCATCGCTGCTGATCCGCATGCACGAAGTCAGCGACCTGTCGATCCGTGACCTGCGCTACCTGATGGGCGACCGCCGTAACAAGTTCCGCATCAGCGACAAGCAGTTCAAGCCAAAAGAAGGCGAAGGCGGCGGTTCGCAAAACCAGGGCTGATTTCACCCGGCATCCCTCCCCACGCGGGGAGGGAATGCGCTTTCCAGCTTCAGGCTGGGAACACCCCCGTCGACAGATAGCGGTCACCGCGGTCGCACACGACGAATACGATCGTGGCATTTTCCACGGTCTGCGATATCCGCAGTGCTATTTCACAGGCGCCTGCTGCCGAAATCCCGCAGAAGATGCCTTCTTCCGCCGCCAGACGGCGCGCCATGCGCTCCGCAGCTGCCTGCGTCACATATTCAATTTGATCCACCCGCGCCTTGTCGTAAATCTTCGGCAGGTACGCATCCGGCCATTTGCGGATACCGGCGATTTGCGAGCCTTCTTCCGGCTGCGCGCCAATGATGCGGATCTTGTCGTTTTGCGATTTCAGGTATTGCGACACGCCCATGATGGTGCCGGTGGTGCCCATGGCGCTGACGAAGTGCGTAATTTTGCCTTCCGTATCGCGCCAGATTTCCGGGCCCGTGCCTTCCACGTGGGCGCGCGGATTGTCGCCATTGGCAAACTGGTCGAGGATGATGCCTTTGCCATCCTTTTGCATTTGCTCTGCCAGGTCGCGCGCATATTCCATGCCGCCGGTCTTAGGCGTCAGCATGATCTGCGCGCCATACGCAGCCATCGCCTGGCGCCGTTCTTCGCTCTGGTTTTCCGGCATCAGCAACAGCATTTTGTAGCCGCGGATGGCAGCGGCCATGGCCAGTGCAATTCCCGTGTTGCCGGATGTCGCTTCAATCAGCGTGTCGCCCGGCTTGATGTCGCCCCGCTCTTCCGCGCGGCGCAGCATCGACATCGCGGCACGGTCCTTGACGGAACCGGCTGGATTATTGCCTTCGAGCTTGCCGAGGATGATGTTGCCGCGGGCAGCCGCATCCGCTCCGGGAATGCGCACCAGTTGAACCAGCGGCGTGTTGCCGATCGTATCGGCAATAGTCTTGTAAGCCATCGTGTTCTTGTCGTTTATATGCAAAACGGCCATTGTAATCCGAGACGGCCAAGTATGCCCGGATCGCCCTGCATGGCGGCTATCTGGCCAGTTTCAGCGACATCAGCGTGTACGACAATTGTTCGCCATCGATACGGAACATGTCGGCAATTTCTCCGGTCTGGCGGAAGCCGGCCTTGCGGTACAGGGCCAACGCCGGTTCGTTCACGCTCAGCACTTCCAGGTCGATCCATTCCAGCAAGGTGGCGCTGCGCGCCCATGCCAGTGCCGACGCCATCAGCACGCCGCCCAGCCCCTGCCGGCGCGCCAGCCGGTGCACGCCCATGCCCAGCAGCGCACGGTGCGCGGCGCCGTTTTCCGGGCGGGCGCGTAAATCAATGTGGCCCAGGATGCCGTCCGTTCCCTGCGCCACCCACGCGCGGCGCCAGCCCGCGTCGCCCACCGGCGTGCGCATGCCGCGCGTGAAAGCCGCTTCCTTATCTTGCGGGAATGAAGAACGTTCGCGCGGCAGCGGCTGGAACAGCGGGGCGCCGTGCAAGCCATTGTCTTTCAAATGGTCGTTCAGATAGCGGAAAAACTCCGGCAATTCATCGGGAATGACGGGGCGGATCGAAGGATGCGGCCTGCTTGCTGCGGACATGGATGCGTGTTGGAGAAAAGGTAACGGTTGATTGTAGCAGCGAGCCGGGAAATTAGGACTTTGACCATGTAAATACGCTAGACTGTGCTTGAAATGTGAACGACGTTCCCCCCTCCCGACACGGAATTCCCATGGCCACCGACAGCGCAGATTTCACACCCGAACAGTCTTCCCTCGATCCCGTCGCCGCGTCCCTCGGCAGCCTGGCGTCGCGCCGGCACCAGATGTTCCCCAAGTTGAACGAACACGAAATCCGCCGCCTGCACCGCTTTGGCGCCGTGCGCCACTTCCGTGACGGCGAACGGCTGTATGAAGCGGGCCGCACGAGTTTCGGCATGCTGCTGGTCTTGAAGGGCAAGGTCGCCATCAGCCGCTACGATGGCCTGGGCAATACGTCGCCCATCGTCGAACATGGCCCCGGCGAATTCGGCGCGGAAGTGGGGCAGTTGTCGGGGCGCCCTTCCCTCGTCAATGGCGATGCCGTGGGTGACGTGGAAGTGCTGGTGATCCCGCCCGAACAATTGCGCGCGCTGGTGATCGCGGAAGCGGAACTGGGCGAGCGCATCGTGCGTGCGTTGATACTGCGCCGTGTGGGGCTGCTGGAGGTGAATTCCGGCGGCCCGGTGCTGGTGGGCCCGCCCGGCAATTCGTGCCTGCACAATTTGCAAAGCTGGCTGTCGTCCAATGGCTACCCGCATACGGTGCTGGATCCGAAAGTGGACAAGCAGGCAGCCGCGCTGTGCGAACACTATCATCCCCGCCCCGAAGAACTGCCGCTGGTGGTGTGCCCCGATGGCAGCGTGAAAAAAAACCCGACCAATGTGGAACTGGGCCGCTGCCTTGGCATGCTGCCGGAACTGTCTTCCGACAAAGTGTGGGACGTCATCGTCGTCGGCGCGGGTCCGGCCGGACTGGCGACGGCCGTGTATGCGGCCTCCGAAGGCTTGTCCGTGCTGGCGCTGGAAACCCGCGCCTTTGGCGGGCAGGCCGCCGCGTCGGCGCGGATTGAAAATTACCTGGGGTTCCCGACCGGGATTTCCGGCGGCGCCCTGGCCGGACGCGCGTTCGTGCAATCGCAAAAATTCGGTGTGGAGATTGCCATTCCCGCACCGGCCGGACGGCTGATTTGCAATACGTATCCGCTGCAAGTGGAAATGTGCGGCAGCCTGCAGCGCTTGCAGGCCAAGACTGTCGTGCTGTCATGCGGCGCGCGCTACCGCCGCCCGAATTTGCCGAACTTGAAGCAGTTTGAAGGAAGGGGCGTGTATTACTGGGCATCGCCGATCGAAGCGAAGCTGTGCAAGACGGAAGAAGTCGTGCTGGTCGGCGGCGGCAATTCCGCAGGGCAGGCCGCTGTATTCTTGTCCGGCCATGCCGCCAAGGTGCACATGCTGGTACGGGGACCTGGACTGGCTGCCACCATGTCGAGCTACCTGATCGAGCGCATCGCCGCGACGCCGAATATCGAACTGCATACGCACAGTGAAATCCTGTCGCTGGAGGGCGATGATGAAGACGGGCTGCAGCACGTCACGATACGCTGCAGTGAAAGCGGCGAAGAGTGCAAATATCCGGTGCGGCACGTGTTCCTGTTCATCGGCGCCGATCCGAATACCGGCTGGCTGCATGACTGCGGCGTCGATGTCGATGACAAGGGCTTTATCCGCACGGGCTTTGACGTGACGAAGTCGCAGTGCCGCGCCAATTTTGACAGCGGCGTATATCCGCCCGACTTGCCGGCGCGCGCTGCGCTGGAAACTTCCGTGCCGGGCGTCTTTGCCATTGGCGACGTACGGGCCAATTCCACCAAGCGGGTGGCGGCAGCCGTCGGGGAAGGCGCGGCGGTGGTGGCGCAGATTCATGCGTTCCTGGCGAACTTGCCGCGCGACCGCTAGCTACAAGCGCTGCACGTCTCGTCATCCTCGCGCATGCCTCGGCGGCCCCGCGAGCGGCCTATGGATTCCCGCGTGCGCGGGAATGACGAATCAACGGCTGGCTCTATTCGCGGAGTACTGAGTTACTTCAACGGCATGGGATACGTCGCCGGACTGGCATTGCCATCTTTATCGACAGCTTGCACGCCAAAGAAATAATTATCCTTCGACAGCGGAATCTTCGCTTCCGTCACATTGCCCACCCACTTCGAACCCTGCCAGTCCGCCGCCGTCGTCTCGCGCCATACGACGCGGTAGCCGGCCAGGTCTGGCTCACTGTTTGCCTGCCACACGAGGGACGAATCGTTTTCCAGCTGCGCCGTCCGCATCTGCACCTTTTGCGGCGAGGCCGGGGCCAGCGCCAGCGTGGCCAGCGCCGCGGCATTGACGCGGGCGACTTTCGCGATGTAGCTGTAATCGTTGTACTCAGGCAGGTCGCCTATCGTCACGCCATTTTCCGTACGCACGTTCTGGTGCTGGTGATTGAAGTCTTCGGCGGGTTCCGTAAAGCGCAGCGCCGCATAGCCCCGTTCCAGGAAGGGCATATGGTCGCCGCCCCGCAAGTAGCGGTCGCGGCGCTGGATCACACTGACCTTGAACCCTTTGACATAGCGCTCGCCCTGCTCTTTCACGTGGCGCGCCAGCTGGCGGGAAATCGTGTCGTTTTCACCGCCCGTTAAAATCAGCGAACGCACGGCGTCGCTCATGTCTTTCTCGACCGGGATGCCTTCCGCGAACAGGCGCACTTGCCTGTCATCAGCCTTGCCGTGTTCATCGCGCGAACTGCCAATGATGTCGTTGGTGAACATGCCGGCAATGTTCATATTCTTTTGCTTCGCCTGTTCCGCCCAGTGTGCAGAACCCAGCAAGCCCTGCTCTTCCGCCGCCACCGTCATGAATACGATGGTGGCGTCGAATTTGTACTTCGACATCACGCACGCCATTTCCATCACGGCCGCCGTACCGGACGCATCGTCATTGGCGCCCGGCGCATAACCTTTTTCATCCATGACGTCCGTGTTGCGGGAATCATAGTGGCCGCTGACCACATAGATGCGGTCCGCACTGGCAGGCTGCGTGCCCGGCAGCGTTGCCACCACGTTCACAATTTCCGTCGGGCGGCTGATACGGCGCGATACCGGCGCGACGTGGCTGTCGAACGCCACTTGTAAACGGCCGCCATTGGCGGCATTGCATTTTTCAAATTCACTCTTGATCCAGCGCCGCGCGGCGCCGATGCCCACGGTGTCCGACTCGGTGTCAGACATCGTGTGGCGCGTATGGAAACCCACCAGCCTGCGGATGGTGGCTTCGATACGCTGCGGTGAAATTTCGCTGACGATTTTATCGATTTGCGGCTGGTGCGCCGCCACGTTGGGCGCCGTGGCGGGAGCGGCAGCGCAGGCTGCGTTGACTGCCAGTGCGCAGGCGAACGCCGGCAGCGTCTTGGTGATGAGGGCCATGATGTCGTCCTTGTGGTGAAGGCCGCCGCGCCTGCCGGCGGCACATCCGGTGATCATCGCATGGCCCGCCCGATGGACGGAAGCGTGGATTTGTATCAGCAAGTAGCATGGCTGTGCACTTGCCCTGCCGCATCGACAGCCAGGTAAGCGACTTCCATCGATGCCAGGAACGCCAGTGCATCTTCCCCCTTCAGCATGGCGATGGTGGCGCACGCGCCCGCCGCCGCAGTCAACGGCGCCAGCACGCTGACGGAGCGCCACGCCGTGGCGGGCCAGCCCGTGCGCGGGTCGAGGATGTGGCAATAACGCTTGCCTTCATGGTCAAAATAGCGCTCGTAGTCGCCCGACGTGCACAGCGCGCCGCCCGCCACGTCGATCGCGGCCACCGTGCCGTCGGCGTGGCGCGGATCCTGGATGGCAATGCGCCACGGCGTGCCGTCAAGCTGCGGCCCCAGCACGTGGAAGTCGCCGCCCAGGTTCACATACCCGTGCCGCACGCCCTGCTCCAGCAATGCCGAGGCCGCGCGGTCGGCCGCATATTCCTTGCCGAAGCCGCCGAAGTCCAGTTCCATGCCTGCTTGTGGCAGCCGCACGGTATGGACGCCAGCGGCGCGCTGGCGCTCCACCAGTTGCCAGCCCGTCAGCGCCAGCAGGGATTCCAGCTGGCCCGGCGCCGGCATGCGCGCCTGCTTGAAATCCCACGCCTTGCGCAATACGCCAGTCGTGATGTCAAACAAGCCGCCGCTCAGCATATGCAATTGCCCCGCATAGTGCAGCAGCGACGCGGTTTCATCGTCGACCACCACCGCATCGCCGCCCGCCGCGCTATTGATGGCGGTAACCACACTGTCGGCCCGGTAGCGCGAATATTTGACTTCGATGCGGTGCACTTCATCGATCGCGTGCTGCGCCAGTGCGCGCGCCTGTTCCTCGCTGGCGGCTGGCAGCAGCACCTGGCATGGACTGGCCATGGCGCGGAAATCCACCGTGTACATTGCCTGCGCTAGCGCCATTGCTTGCTCAAGCCCACTTGCCACGTTTGCGCATCGAAGCGGGACAGGCCGGGACTGCCGCTGCCGCCCCACCGCAAGCCGGCGGTCTGCCGGTAGCGCTCGGTTTTCACGTGCACGCTCCAGCCATCGCTGAAGCCATATGCGACTTTCAAGCCCACGGTGGCCGCGCCAAACGCCGCCATCCGCTGGTCTGCCGACATCAGCGCCGTCGTGCCAAACACATAGCCGGGCGGGAATGGCGCGCCGAAATTACTGTCATACACGGGGTCGAAATAAAAGTCCGCTTTCGATTGCGTGTACAGCCGCACGGCAGGCGTGACAGCCCAGCCGCCGGCCAGCGGCTTTTCCCATTCCGCACCCAGTGTATGGGCGCGGATGCCGAACGTGTCCGTGTACCAGCGGTAGCTGCTGCGCAGCGCTGAGCCATCGTTGAACGCGTGGTTCCAGCGCAGCAGCACACTAGTACTATCGCGCTCGCGGGGCCGGTTATCGACGAATTTGTAGGGATCTGAAAAATATCCGCGCCCCCGGCTGTGCGACAAATCCGCCTTCAGCACATCGCGCTGCGTCAGCACCTGCTCCACGGTGGCCATCCATTCAAACGTGTGGCGCCGCTCGCCCACCACGGTCTTCGTGACTGGCGAAATCACATCGTTGCTGACGCCGATGGCGAAGCCGCCTGTCGTATTGCGGTCTTCCGTGGCCAAGGTGCCGGACAGCGACAGCGCCCGGGAGTGGTAATCGTTTTCACCGGAATACGCCGCGCCCGCGCTGACGGTAGCGCGGCCCACATAGCGCGTCACGCGCACATCGGCGCCAGTACGCTCGTCGCTCATGCGCGAGGCGCCGGAAACCGATGTATGGTAGCGCGGCGTGGCGCCGGACAAATGGTCGCCCACGACGCCGGCTTCCAGCAGCCACTGGCCCGCGACGGGCAGCGCCACCGTGACAGACGGCGAACGCACAGTGATCCGGTCCATGCCGGGCTGGCTGTCTTGATAGTGCAGGTAATCGACGCTGATCGATGCTGCGTCGGGTATCGTTTCGGCTGCAGCTTGCAAGCCGGGCAGCGCCAGCGCGGCCAGCATCAGCGCCTGGGCGGGAGTAGTCGTTTGCGCCATGGTTCAATTGCACCCGCAGCCGCCGCCACCCACGCTGCCAGCACCGCTGGCCGCTTCGCGGCTGTCATACATGTGGGCCGCATAGCGGGCTTCATTGCGGTCGCGCTCAAAACGCATGTTCGGTTGCGCCAGCATGCCTTTTTCCCATGGCGCCACGGGCTTGACGAACTCCGCCGCGCCGCAGCCGGACAGCAGCACCGCGATGATTCCTGCCGCCAGCGCGGCTTTTCCAGTGTTATACATCCGTACTCCTATTGAAGTTGCAGTGCCGCCTTGATTTGCGCATCCAGCGCAGCTTCATCGGCTTCATTGAATCCCGCGTGCAGCCATAACAGCTTGCCGTCGCGGCCCACCAGTGCGCTGCTGGGCATGCCCTTGATACCGTAGGCGCGGGGCGTCGCGCCAGCCTGATCATACGCGATGGCAAACGCCGCAGGGACTTTGGCGAGGAAATCCGCCGCATCGCCGCGCCTGGCATCGACATTGATGGCCACGACCTGCAAGCCTTGGCCGCCATAGCGCTGCTGCAAGCTGTTCATCCACGGGAACGACTTGCGGCATGGCCCACACCACGATGCCCAGAAATCCACGTACACGACTTTGCCCTTGTAGGCGTCGAGGCTGATGCGGCCTGTATCGCCAGGCAAATCAAATGCAGGCGCAGCAGCGCCTGCCGCCGGTGCAGCCATGGCCACAGGCGCAAGCGCGGCAATCAATGCAGCCATGGCGCCCTGTACCACGCGGCGCGCCATCATTGCGGCGTCCCCGCGGCAAACCATGCCGCCAGCGTATTACGCTCCGCCTGCGTCATGCCGGTGGCATTCCCGAATGGCATGCGTTGCGTATCCACGGCTTCCGATTTGATCAGCGCAGCCTGGGCGCGGATTTGCGCTTCCGTATCAAAGCTGATGCCGGCCTGCGCCGTGTTATAGCCGGGGAAAGTCGTGTGCGCCGAATGGCATCCGACGCAGCGCTGCGTGATGATGGCTTGCACTTGCGGGAACAGTTTCGGTTGCTGCGGTACCGGTTTCGACGCGACGAACACGCCGCTGGTCTTGGCTGCCGCATTGGCCCACGTGCCGGTCGCCACGCCGGTCGCCGCGTTGATCGACCCCTTCAAGGTCAATGCCTGGCCATTGCCGCCATAATCCATTTCAAAGCGCCCGCTGGCCGCCAGCTGCGCCGAGCCGCCCACATCCACGTTCGGGCCATTGATGTGGCCGCCAGCCTGCACCACACCGCTGCTGTTGACGATGATGGTGAGGTTGCCGGTATCGCCGCCGCTCAGGCTGCCGTTGTATTGCGCCACATAATCCGCCACGGGTTTCGATGGCAGACTGCTGCCCCAGGGCAGATATTCAATCCCATTCGCAATGGCGGGCGCCACCAGTCCCTTGTTTTCTTCGCTTTCGCTGAAGTACCCCAGCACGTCTACCCGGTTGGTGGCGCCACGGTTCAGCACATCGAGCCAGTAATCCAGCCCGGCCTTTTCCGGTGCGCGCTGCAGAATATTGTTATACAGCTTGGTGACATAGTCGAGGTTGGTAGGGTTGGCGCCATACCGTAACGCGAATTCCTCGCTCGTAATAAAGTTGGCAGCCACGTCGCGCTGCGCGACACCGTTATCCATTTGGGCGATCCAGAATCCCAGGCCGGGCAAGTCTGGTTTGCGGTTGAATGCAGCCTGGTAGATCCGGTACACCAGGGCGGCATTGCCCTGGATATCCAATGCAATGGCGCTGTCGGCAAAGCGCAGCCGGGAGCCGGCCGCTACTTGCGTGGACTGGCCCGTCACGATGTCGGTGACGGCAAAACCGCTGGCATTGGCTACGACAGTATATTGGCTGGCATTGCCGCTGAAGGTGATAAAGGCGGGCGCGTCGCCCTGCCGTACCGGCGCCCCTTGCATGGCCCTGGGCGCCCCTCCTTGCTTGCTGGCCGGCGTGGACTGGTCGCCGCCGCAAGCGGCCAGCACCAGCATGAATAACATCGAACTGCGACGGAATGCGCGCATAGCAATCCCCTATCTGCATGTGGAGTTGATCTTATCGTATGTCTGCGGAAACTGTTCCAGCAGACCCGTGATTCATGCGTCAATACCAAGTCACGGGGATTAGGTTCAAAAAAAAACCGCCAGGCGCGCTGGCGGCTTTTCCACGGCTTGCTGAGTTACTTGTTCTTGGCGGCGCCCGATGCCTTGGCGGTCTGCTTGCCTTCCATTGGTTTTGCTGCCGCCCCCTCCTTGGATTTGCCATTGACGACCAGGCCCGCTTCCGACAATTTCTTCGCATTCTTTTCACCGATCCCCTTCACGCGGCGTTCCAGGTCGGCCCAGTCTTTGAATTCACCGCCTTTGCTGCGCTCGTCGAGGATCAGCTTGGACTTGGCGGGGCCGATACCCCGCACGCTGTCCAGCGCTGCCGCATCGGCTTTATTCACGTCCACCTCGGCAAACGCCATCCCCATTGCCAATACCATCGTCGAGACCGCCAGCAACAGTTTTTTCAACATGACTTCCTCCGTTTTCATGGATGCAAGACCTGGAACGCGCCTTGTCACTGCCCAACGCATGAGGAGCGGGTGCGATGACGTTGCAATGTTGACGCTGCTCAAACGGCGACGAAGCGGTCAAAAAAAACCCGCCACGAGGGCGGGTTGTGAGGTGCAGCGAACGCTGCGAGGGAGGTGCGGTGCGGACACCGCAAAAGCATTGGACCATGCCAACTACCCTGCGCAATTGCGTCAAATCAATGAATAAGCAGACTCAGCCGAACAATTCTTCGCGCGTCACCGTTGCCGTCCCCAGCTTGCCCACGACAATGCCGCCGGCGCGGTTGGCCGTCTGCACGGCTTCTTCCCAGCCCGCGCCGGCGCCCAGCATGGCGGCCATCGTGGCAATCACGGTATCGCCCGCGCCGGAGACGTCGAACACTTCGCGTGCATCGGCGGGCGTGTGGAACACGGCTTTTTCCGTGTACAAGGTCATGCCCTCTTCCGAACGGGTCAGCAGCAAGGCATCGAGCTTCAGCGACGCGCGCAAGTTTTGCGCTTTGGTGGTCAACTGTTCTTCATTGCTCCAGCCGCCTGCAATGTGGCGGAATTCCGAACGGTTGGGCGTCAGCACGGTGGCGCCGGTATAGCGGGTGAAATCGTCGCCTTTCGGATCGACCATGACGACTTTGCCGGCCGCGCGGCCCGCCGCCACCATGTCGGCCACGTTGACCAGGCTGCCCTTTGCATAGTCGGACAAGATAATCACGTCATAATCGGCCAGCAGCGCCTTGTATTGCATCAGCTTGTTGTGCAGTACGGCGTCGCTGGGCGGCTCTTCGAAATCGATGCGCAGCATTTGCTGCTGGTGGCCGATCACCCGCAATTTAATGATGGTGGAAATGGCTTCATCGCGCTTTAAGTAGCTGTGGATGCCGCCGCTGTGCAGCAATTGCTCCACTTCCGTGCCCGCCTCGTCATTGCCGACCACGCCCAGCAAGCCGGCCTGCACACCCAGTGCGCCGGCATTCCTCGCCACGTTGGCGGCGCCACCGAGGCGCGCTTCGCGCTTGGCGATGCGCACGATGGGCACCGGCGCTTCCGGCGAAATGCGGTTGACGTCGCCGAACCAGTAGCGGTCCAGCATGACGTCGCCGACCACGAGGATGCGGACCTTATCCAGTGCCGGCGCTTGATACTTGATTACCGAAGTCGTCATGGCAGCCTTTAATTCATTACGTTCAATTCTTCCGTACGGCGCGGCGGGTAGGTTTCCCACTTGCTGCAGCCTGGGCAATGCCAGTAATACTGGCGCGCTTTGAAGCCGCAATGGCCGCACTGGTAGCGGGCCAGCTTTTGCGTATAGCCGTGCACCAGCCCCTTCACCATCGACAGTTCCGACAACAGTGCCGCCGGTGCATCGACCATGCGCGCTTCCAGCAATTTGTCGAGGCCCAGCAGCGTCGGCGTGCGGCGCAATTCTTCCGACACCAGCTGCTTGGCCGCTTCCACGCCATCGAGTTCGATGACGGCTTTAAAGACCACTTCCAGCAGATCGATCGACGACGCCTGTTCCAGGTACGACTTCAGCAAGCTGACGCCTTCTTGCGGGCGGCCCACCTTGCGGTAGCCATCCATCAAACGCGTGGCCACCAGCGCCACGTGCGGCACGCTTTGCTGTTCCACCTTGCGCCAGCTGGCCAATGCAGCTTCCACATCGCCCTGCGCGTTGAGCACGTCGCCCACGAGGATATTGGCGCGTACGCTGGTGCGGTCAGCCTGCAGCGCATCTTCCAGCAATTTCATGGCTTCGTCGTAGTGCATGCGCACCAGCGCGTCCTGGGCCATTTCGCAATAAAACTGCGAGATTTCCTTTTGACGCACGCCAGCGCCGGCTTCCTGCAAGCCATTCGCTTCATCGATGGCGCGGCGCCACTCTTTTTCACGCTGGAAGATTTCCAGCAGCGCGCGGCGCGCCTGCACGCCATATGAACTGTCGACCAGGCGCTTAAAGGTTTCTTCAGCGCGGTCCAGCAAGCCCGCTTTCAGGTAATCCATGCCCAGTTCATATTCCGCGTGGGCTTTTTGCTCGGCCGGCAAATCAGGGCGGGACAGCAAATTCTGGTGCACGCGGATGGCGCGCTCGGTTTCGCCGCGGCGGCGGAACAGGTTGCCCAGCGCGAAGTGCATGTCGGCAGTTTCCGGATCCAGGCGCACGATTTCAATGAACGCGTCGATTGCCTTGTCCGGCTGGTCATTCAACAGGTGGTTGAGGCCCTTGAAATACCCGTTCGGCAAAGTGCGCGATTCGGATACCAGCTGGCGGATATCGACCCGCGCAGCCACCCAGCCCAGGGCGAAGAAAATGGGCATGCCCAGCAGCCACCAGAGTTCAAATTCCATAGGGTTTTACTGTTGTGCGTTGACACTGTCAGGCTGCGGCTGTGCATTGACTTTCAATGCAGTCGATTGCAGCGCAGCGATCGTGGTTTTTAATTTGTTTGCTTCGCGGCGGTAGCGGAAGACGGTGGGAGTCAGCGCGAGGATACCCAGCGCTGCGCCGGCGGTAAAAAAGCCCAGCAACAGCAGCACCAATGGGCCGCGCAATTCGTAATTCAGGAACATCACCAGGTTAACTTCCTGGGTGTTCTTCAAGGCAAAGCCGAAGAACAGGACAAACAGGATAATACCGACTACGGTGGAAACTATTTTCATAGGCCCTGTTACCTCATCAAAAAAAAACGGCATCCACGGACGCCGTTTTTGTGCCGGAACTCACACGAGTCCCGGCGACCGTTCCAGATGCTTCAGTCCTCGATGATCGGTTGCCCGACCATCGCGTCGACCCGTTCGCGCAACTGTTTGCCCGGCTTGAAGTGCGGGACGCGCTTTTCAGGCACCATCACTTTGTCGCCAGACTTCGGGTTGCGCCCGATACGGGGCGGCCTGCTATTCAAAGCAAAGCTGCCGAAACCGCGGATCTCGATACGCTGGCCGCTCGACAGAGCATTGGTCATCGCATCGAGGATCGTCTTGACCGCGAATTCCGCATCTTTCGCCACCAGCTGAGGATAACGCTCAGCCAGGCGATTGATCAACTCGGACTTAGTCATCTATATACCGGTTTATTAGTTCTTGTTGTCGAACTTGGCCTTCAGCAGTGCGCCCAGGCTGGTGGTGCCCGAAGCAGCGCTGTTGTCAGCGGCGATCTTCTGCATGGCTTCAGCGGTATCAGCGCTGTCCTTGGCTTTGATCGACAACTGGATCGAACGTGCTTTGCGGTCGATGTTGATCACCAGGGCTTCAACCGAATCACCAACTTTCAGGTGGGTGCCGGCATCTTCCACGCGGTCGCGGGAGATTTCCGAAGCGCGCAGGTAGCCTTCAACTTCTTCCGACAGCTGGATCACGGCGCCTTTTGGCTCAACCGATTTCACGGTGCCGGTTACCAGCGAGCCTTTGTCGTTCAGGGCTGCGAAGTTGTTGAATGGGTCGCCTTCCAGTTGCTTAACGCCCAGGGAAACGCGCTCACGCTCAACGTCGATGGCCAGAACAACGGCTTCCAGCTCGTCACCTTTCTTGAACTTGCGAACAGCTTCTTCGCCAGCTTCGGTCCAGGACAGGTCGGACAGGTGTACCAGGCCGTCGATGTTGCCAGCCAGGCCGATGAACACGCCGAAGTCGGTGATCGACTTGATCGCGCCTTTAACCTTGTCACCCTTCTTGTGGGTCACACCGAAGTCGTCCCATGGGTTGGCTTTGCACTGTTTCATGCCCAGCGAAATACGACGACGCTCTTCGTCGATTTCCAGAACCATCACTTCAACTTCGTCGCCCAGCTGGACAACTTTGTTTGGAGCGACGTTCTTGTTGGTCCAGTCCATTTCGGAAACGTGAACCAGGCCTTCGATGCCTTGTTCCACTTCCACGAACGCGCCGTAGTCGGTCAGGTTCGTGACTTTACCGAACAGGCGGGTGCCTTGTGGGTAACGACGGGACAGACCGGTCCATGGGTCGTCGCCCAGCTGCTTCACGCCCAGCGAAACACGGTTCTTCTCTTGATCGTATTTCAGGACTTTTGCGGTGATCTCTTGGCCAACCGTCAGCACTTCCGACGGGTGACGCACACGGCGCCATGCCAGGTCGGTGATGTGCAGCAGGCCGTCGATGCCGCCCAGGTCCACGAACGCGCCGTAGTCGGTGATGTTCTTCACAACGCCGGTCACCACGGTGCCTTCTTTCAGCGTTTCCATCAGTTTCTGACGCTCTTCGCCCATCGATGCTTCGATGACAGCGCGGCGGGACAGAACGACGTTGTTACGCTTGCGGTCCAGCTTGATAACTTTGAACTCGAGGGTCTTGCCTTCGAATGGGGTGGTGTCTTTGACTGGACGGGTGTCTACCAGCGAGCCCGGCAGGAATGCGCGGATGCCGTTGGTCAGAACGGTCAGGCCGCCCTTGACTTTGCCATTGACGGTACCGACGACGATTTCGCCGGATTCCATTGCTTTTTCCAGAGCCAGCCACGAAGCCAGACGCTTGGCTTTGTCGCGCGACAGGATGGTATCGCCGAAACCATTTTCCAGCGATTCGATGGCCACGGAAACGAAGTCGCCTACTTTGACTTCCAGTTCGCCTTGGTCATTTTTGAATTCTTCAACAGGAATGAAAGCTTCCGATTTCAGGCCGGCGTTAACGATCACGAAGTTGTGATCCAGACGCACGACTTCAGCGGAGATCACCTCGCCAGAGCGCATATCTTGACGCGACAACGACTCTTCGAAGAGGGCTGCAAAACTTTCCATTTATATATTTCCAGGTTAGCCAGTAAGGCCCGCACAATGCGGCTTCAACTGGGTTAAGGGTTAATCAATGTAGCCGTAGCACTCATCAGAGCGTGCCCGGCCGCCTTTCATTTCCCGACGGCCGCATACCACTGCAACACTTGCGCCACCGCGGTTTCCACGGTCATTTCGGAAGTATCGAGGACATGCGCCCCCTCTGCGGGGACCAGCGGAGCAATGGCCCGGTTCGTATCCCGGTCGTCGCGTGCCTTCAAATCCATCAGGAGGTCTTCCATATTAGCAGGAATTCCCTTACCTATCAATTGCTTATAGCGGCGCTCCGCGCGCGCTGCCACAGAAGCCGTCAAAAACACCTTTAATGTTGCATGTGGGAAAATAACTGTCCCCATGTCGCGGCCGTCCGCCACCAGGCCCGGCGTCTTGCGGAAACCCAGCTGCAAGCCATACAAAGCCGTCCGTACGGTCGGGAACGCAGCGATTTTCGATGCAGTATTACCAACTTCTTCCTGGCGGATCGCATCCGTCACGTTTTCGTGCGCAAGGAAAATGGCGTCGCCGGTAAAGCTGATGTTCAAGTGCTCGGCCAGCTTGGCCAGCGCGTGCTCGTCATTGAGCGGGGTGCCGCGGCGCAGCGCTTGCAGGGCCGTCAGGCGGTACAGCGCGCCAGAGTCCAGCAAGTGAAAACCAAGGTGTTCTGCGACTTTGTGGGCGACAGTCCCTTTGCCGGAAGCGGTGGGACCATCAATGGTGATGACAGGAATTGGGTGGGTCGACATTTAACGGCAAGCAGATAGCAAACGCGTAACTTAACCCAGTTGGGCGATTCCCGCAAATGTAAGAGCTGCGAGGAAATATTGCTTTTCCCTTTGGTGCCTGGCACCGAGGGGAAAAGCAACGGTTGGGCGCTTACTTTGCGATGGCCGCAAACGCCGCGAAATACTCGGGGAACGTCTTGGCCACGCACTTCGGATCATTGATGCGCATAGTGTTGCCATTGCGCAACTTACCGTTCAGCGAGGCCAGCGAGAAGCACATGGCCATGCGGTGGTCGTCATACGTATCGATGGCGGCCGTGCCGATCTGCGCCGGCGGCGTGACTTTCAGGTAGTCCGGGCCTTCTTCAATGATGGCGCCGACTTTGCGCAATTCCGTCGCCATGGCGGCAATCCGGTCGGTTTCCTTCACGCGCCAGCTGGCGATGTTGCGCAGCGTCGTCGTGCCGTCGGCAAACAGCGCGGCGACAGCAATCGTCATGGCCGCATCCGGGATATGGTTGAAGTCCATATCGACCGCTTTCAACGGCGCGTCAGCCGACGCTTCGATCCAGTTGTCGCCCATCGTGATCTTCGCGCCCATTTGCTGCAAGGCTTCCGCAAAGCGCACGTCGCCCTGGATCGACTGGCTGCCCACGCCTTCCACGCGCACCGGGCCGCCCGAAATCGCACCGGCCGCCAGGAAATACGACGCGGACGATGCATCGCCTTCCACGTGGATCACGCCTGGGCTCTGGTATTGCTGGCCCGCGCGGATCGTAAATGCCTGCCAGCCATCCTGCTCGACTTGTACGCCAAAGCGGCGCATCAGGTTCAGCGTGATTTCAATGTAGGGCTTGGAAATCAGTTCGCCCACCACGGCGATGGTGATGTCGTGCGTGCGCGCCATCAGCGGCGCGACCATCAGCAGCGCCGTCAGGAACTGGCTCGACACATCGCCGCGCACGGACAGGCGCGATTGCGTGAACTGGCCCGCGTGGATGTGCAATGGCGGATACCCCTTGTTGCCGGTGTAGTCAATCTTCGCCCCCACGTCATTCAACGCATCGACCAGATCGCCAATCGGGCGCTCGTGCATGCGCGGCACGCCATGCACCGTGTATTCACCGCCAATTACGGCCAGCGCCGCCGTCAGCGGACGGATCGCCGTGCCGGCATTGCCCATGAACAGGTCCGCCGTGCGGTTCGGGAACGAACCGGCGCCGCCCTGCACCGTGTGCACGGTATGGCTGCCGTCCTGCTTCTCATCCCACGCTATGCCCAGCGAACGCAGCGCGTTCAGCATCACGTGCGTATCGTCGGACGCCAGCAGGTCGATGACTTCGGTCGTGCCTTGCGCCAGCGCGGCCAGCAGCAAGATACGGTTGGAAATGCTTTTCGACCCAGGCAGGCGCACCGTGCCTTGGGCGCGGGCGGCGGGTTGCAAATCTATGTATTCCGGGTACTGCGTGCTCATGCTCTATCCTATTCTGCCAAATCTTTGGGTGGCGGCGCTTCCGCCGTTTCAATGGCGGCGATCCACCGTTCGCGCGCTTCGCGCGCATTGCTGTACACGGCTTCCAGTCCCTTGCCGTCGCCGGCCGCCAGTTGTGCGCGCACTGCCGCCAGTTGCGCCATGTACGCGTCGAGCTCCGCCAACAGTGCTTCCTGGTTGGCCAGGCTGATGTCACGCCACATTTCCGGCGATGAACCGGCAATGCGGGTGAAATCGCGGAAACCGCTGGCCGCGTACTGGAACAGTAAATCCGCGTGCGGCTTGCGAGCGATATCATCGACCAGCGCAAAAGCCAGCAAGTGCGGCAAATGGCTGACCGACGCGAATACTTTATCGTGTTCCTGCGGCGACAGGCGGTGAATGATGGCGCCGCACAGGCGCCATGCTTCAGCCACCCGTTCCACATCGGCTGCACTGTTTTCCGGTACAGGCGTCAGCACGACTTTTTTGCCGCGGTACAGGTCGGGGATGGCCGCATCGGGGCCATTGGTTTCACGTCCGGCAATCGGGTGGCCCGGCACGAACTGGCTGATACGGCTGCCCAATACTTTGCGGGCGGCTTCCGTCACATCGGTCTTGGTGCTGCCGGCGTCCGTGACCACGGTATGCGGCTCCAGGTGCGGCAACAGCGACGACAGGATAGGCCCTGTCTGCGCTACAGGCGCCGCCAGCAGCACCAGGTCGGCGCCTTTGACAGCTTCGGCGACGTCGTCGCCGATGGCATCGATAATGCCCAATTCCCTGGCGCGTTCCAGCGATGTGCGGGAACGGCCCAGTCCAACAACCGTGCGCACCGCGCCAGCCTGCTTCAGCGCCCGCGCAAACGAGCCGCCGATCAGGCCGACGCCGGAAATCACGACTTTGTCGAACTTCGTCATGCTTCACCCAGCGCCTTTTGCAAGGCCGCGATCAGCACGGCATTTTCCTGCGGCAGGCCGATGGAAATGCGCAGCCACTCAGGCAAGCCATAATTGCCAACCGGGCGCACGATCACGCCCTGCTTCAGCAGCGCCAGGTTGACGCGGGCGCCCGCTTGCGGATCTTCGCCGACTTTCACCAGCACGAAGTTGCCGTACGATGGCACGTATTCCAGGTTCATTTGCTCGAACGCTTCGACGAATTGTTCATAGCCGGCCGCGTTGTTGCGGGCGCCCTTTTCAAGGAATGCCGCATCATTCAGCGCGGCAATCGCGGCAGCTTGCGCCAGCGAGTTCACGTTGAATGGCTGGCGCACGCGGTTCATCAAGTCCGTCAGCTTGGGCTGCGCAATCGAGAAGCCCACGCGCAAGCCGGCCAGGCCATACGCCTTGGAGAACGTGCGCGACACCAGCAAGTTCGGGTATTGCTTGACCCACGCGGCGGAATCATACTGGTCTTCCGGCTTCAGGTATTCGTTGTACGCTTCATCGAGCACGACGACCACATTGGCCGGCACTTTTTTCAGGAACGCTTCAATTTGCGGGCCCGGGATGAACGTGCCGGTCGGGTTATTGGGGTTGGCAATGAACACCAGTTTGGTCTCGCCATCGATGGCAGCCAGCATGGCGTCCAGGTCATGGCCGTAATCCTTGGCCGGCACCACGATGTGGCGCGCGCCCAAACCTTGCGTTGCCAGCGCATACACGGCAAACGAATACTGCGCATAGACTATGCCCTCGCTTCGCTGGACGAAGGCTTTGGCCGCCAGTTCCAGGATATCGTTGGAGCCATTGCCCAGCGTGATCCAGTCAGCCGGCACGTCATAGCGCTTGGACAGCGCAGCTTTCAATTCAAAGCCGTTGGCATCCGGGTAGCGGCCCAATTCCGCAGCGGCAGCCGCCATGGCGTCCTTGGCGGAATCCGGCACGCCGAACGGGTTTTCATTGGACGCCAGTTTGACGATATTGGCTTCATCGAGGCCGAACTCGCGCGCCACTTCAGAGATAGGCTTGCCCGCCTGGTATGGGGCGATGGCGCGGACGTAATCAGGACCGAATTCTTTCGACATGTATTAAAACCTTTGAAATGCTTTACGTGAGACTGACTGGATAAGAACCCAGCAACTTGAAGAACGCCGCTTCGTCCTTCAATTCCGCCATGGCCTTGGCAACGGACTCGTTGTGGATATGGCCTTCCACGTCGACATAGAAATAGTATTCCCACGTCCCCATGCGGGCCGGACGCGATTCAAAGCGCGTCATCGACACGCCGTGTTTCGCCAGCGGCGCCAGCAACTGGTACACGGCGCCCGCCTTGTTCGGCACGGCCAGGACGATGGATGTCTGGTCTTTACCGGACGGCAGCGTCTGCAACTGGCCAATGATGGCAAAGCGCGTGCGGTTGTGCGGGTCGTCCTGGATGTGCGGCTTGACGACGCCCAGCTTGTAGCGGGTGCCGGCAATTTCACTGGCAATGGCCGCCATGGCCGGATCGTCGCCCGCCATGCGCGCCGCTTCCGCGTTGGACGCCACGGCGCGGCGCTCGATGTTCGGGTAATTCTGGTTCAGCCACACCTGGCATTGCGCCAGCGCCTGCGAATGCGCGCAAATGACTTTGACGCCATCCATCGAACCGGTCTTGGACATCAGGCTGTGATGCACGGGAATCGCCACTTCGCCGGAAATCAGCAGCGTGGTTTGCAGCATCAAGTCCAACGTGCGGTTGATCGCGCCTTCGGACGAATTTTCCACCGGCACCACGCCAAATTCCGCCGTTCCCGCCTCGGTGGCGCGGAACACTTCATCGATCGACGCGCACGGCAAGCCTTCCACGGCGGTGCCGAATTGCTGGTATACGGCTTGTTCGCTGAACGTGCCGGCCGGGCCCAGGTACGCCACCGTCACGCGCTTTTCCAGCGCGCGGCAAGCCGACATGATTTCGCGGAAGATGGTTTGCACGTCAAACGACACCATCGGGCCAGGGTTGCGCTCGGCCACGCCGCGCAGCACTTGCGCTTCACGCTCAGGGCGGAACACGGGCGCATTGGTTTCAGCTTTGACGTGCCCGACTTCCTGCGCGACCTTGGCGCGCTCATTCAGCAGGGTCAATATCTGCGCGTCGATCGCATCGATCTTTTCGCGCAGCGGTTTTAATTTATCAGTCATGTTCAGCCGGGACTAGCGTCCCGCAAATTCGTTGAGGTAATCGACAAGGGCTTGGACACCCTCGATTGGCATCGCGTTATAGATCGATGCACGCATACCGCCGACGGACTTGTGGCCCTTCAGTTGCAGCAGGCCGCGCGCTTTGGCGCCGGCCAGGAATGCTTCATTCTTGCTTTCGTCGCGCAGGTAGAACGGTACGTTCATGCGCGAGCGGTATTCAGGTTGCACACGATTCTGGTAAAAATCGTCCGCGTCGAGCGCCGCGTATAGCAGCTTGGCTTTTTCAATGTTGCGGCGTTCCATCTCGGCCACGCCGCCCTGGCGCTTGAGCCACTGGAACACCAGGCCGGCAATATAAATGCCGTAGGTGGGCGGCGTGTTGTACATCGATTCATTGTCCGCCACGTTTTTAAAGTCAAACGCGGACGGGCAGTATGGCAGCGCCTTGCCGATCAAGTCATCGCGCACGATGACGACGGTGACGCCTGCCGGGCCGATATTTTTCTGCGCGCCGCCGAAGATCAATCCGTATTTCGACACATCGACCGGGCGCGACAAAATGTGCGACGACATATCGGCCACCAGCACGGTATCGCCCTGCACTTCCGGCACGAAGCCGATTTCCACGCCATCGATGGTTTCGTTGGTGCACAGGTGCAGGTACGATGCGCCCGGCGTCAGTTTCCATTCCGATTGCGGCGGCACGAAGGTATAGCCATTGTCCTTGGCGGATGCCGCGACATGGACGTTCGCGTAACGCGCTGCTTCCTTGATGGACTTCGACGACCACGAACCGGTCTGCACGAAGTCGATGGTGGCGCCTTCCTTGCCCACGAGGTTCATCGGGATCACGGCGTTTTGCGACAAGCCGCCGCCCTGCATGAACAGGATCTTGTAGTTATCCGGCACCGCCAGCAGCTCGCGCAAATCACGCTCGGCCTGGCGGTAAATCGAAATAAATTCCGGGCCGCGGTGGCTCATTTCCATGACGGACATCCCGCTGCCATGCCAGTCCAGCATTTCAGCGGCGGCTTGCGCCAGCACTTCTTTCGGTAAAACGGCTGGGCCGGCGGAGAAGTTATAGATGTTCGTCACTGACTCAATTCCTTTAAAAAAGTGTTACTTGCCCAGCTCAGCGGCCATGCCTTCAATCATCTTGGCCATGCGCGGCAGGACAACCTTCTGGCTGGCTTGCATGGATTCCTGCATCAGCTGCGGCATCTTGGTCAGCATCTTAGCGCCGACCGGGCTGCGGTAAAACGCGATGACCTGCTTCATCTCGTCTTCAGTGAAGTTGCGCGCATAGATGGCCACGGTTTCCGCTTCCAGCTCTTCCAGCATTTTTGAATCGCTGAGGGTTTTATTCATGGCAGCCACCGTACTTGGCAGCGTCTTTTCCATGTCAGCCAGAGCCTTGCGCGCCTGCTCGGGACTCAGTTTCTTGCTGTCGATGGCAACTTGCATCATCTGGCGCATCATGCCTGGCAACTGCTGCGACATTTGCTGCAACGACGCCTGCGTCACGGCGCGCATATTCATCACGGCCATCAATTCTTTGGCAGCGGCAACCGTCTTGTCATTTGCCCCGGTATCGGCCGCATACACGGATGCGGCGGGAACCGCCAGCGCCAGTACGGCAGCTGCAATCAATTTCTTCATCAACTTTTCCTTATGCAAAAAGAAACAGGGCCAGCATCATTGTCGCATTAATCTGCGTCAATGACACCGGCCCTGTTATATAAGCTACTTCTAAGCTTATACCTCAGCCGAGTAAGCCCGGCTTACTCCGCTGCTGGCTCCGCTGGCGCTTCCGCAGCGTCGCCGCCTTCGCCTTCCGTTTCATCGATATCCGATTCCACGATACGCTGCAGGCCCGACAGGCTGGTGCCATCTTCCACGGCAATCAGGGTCACACCCTGCGTTGCGCGGCCCATTTCGCGGATTTCCGCGACGCGGGTACGGATCAGCACGCCACCGGTCGTGATCAGCATGATTTCATCGGTCGGGGTCACCAGGGTAGCGGCAACCACTTTACCGTTACGCTCCGACGTCTGGATCGCGATCATGCCCTTGGTGCCGCGGCCGTGGCGCGTGTATTCCGTGATCGGCGTACGCTTGCCATAACCGTTTTCCGTTGCAGTCAGCACCGACTGCTGTTCGTTTTCAGCGACCAGCAGCGCAATCACGTTCTGGCCTTCGTCCAGGTTCATGCCGCGCACGCCGCGCGCCGTACGGCCCATCGGACGCACGTCGTTTTCATCGAAGCGCACGGCTTTGCCGGCATCCGAGAACAGCATCACGTCATGCTTGCCGTCGGTCAGCGCCGCGCCGATCAGGAAGTCGCCTTCATCCAGGTCAACGGCAATGATGCCGGCCTTGCGTGGATTGCTGAAGTCTTTCAGCGGCGTCTTTTTCACGGTGCCCAGGCTGGTGGACATGAACACGTAGTGATCTTCCGGGAACGTGCGGTTTTCGCCGGACAGCGGCAGCACCACGGTGATCTTTTCGTTTTCCTGCAGCGGGAACATGTTGACGATCGGCTTGCCGCGCGACGTGCGCGAGCCTTGCGGCACTTCCCACACCTTCAGCCAGTACATGCGGCCACGGTTCGAGAAGCACAGGATGTAATCGTGCGTGTTGGCGATGAACAGCTGGTCGATCCAGTCTTCATCCTTGGTCGCCATGGCCTGCTTGCCGCGGCCGCCGCGCTTCTGTGCGCGGTATTCGGAAATCGGCTGGGCTTTCATATAACCCATGTGCGACAGCGTCACCACCATGTCTTGCGGCGTGATGAGGTCTTCGGTTTCCAGTTCGGACGCGTTGTGCTCGATATTGGAACGGCGTGCATCTTTTTCGCCGTATTCATTCTTGCACAGCACCATTTCGTCGTGAATGATGGCCGTGACGCGGGCCGGCTTGGCCAGGATGTCCAGCAAGTCGGCGATTTGCGCCATCACGTCTTTGTATTCGTTGACGATCTTGTCCTGTTCCAGGCCGGTCAGGCGCTGCAGGCGCATTTGCAGGATTTCCTGCGCCTGGTCGTCGGACAGCTTGTACAGGCCGTCGGATTGCAAGCCGTAATGCTTCGGCAAGTGTTCCGGACGGAAGGCATCGGCGCCCGCCTGGCCTTCTTCACCCGTACGCGCCAGCATTTCGCGCACCAGCGACGAATCCCAGGCACGCGCCATCAGTTCGGTTTTTGCCAGCGGCGGCGTTGGCGCGGCCTTGATGATGGCAATGAAGTCATCGATGTTGGCCAGCGCAACGGCCAAACCTTCCAGCACGTGGCCGCGTTCGCGCGCCTTGCGCAGTTCGAACACGGTACGGCGCGTCACCACTTCGCGGCGATGCGACAGGAAGGTCGACAGCATGTCCTTCAAGTTCATCAGCTTCGGCTGGCCATCGACCAGCGCCACCATGTTCATGCCGAACGTGTCTTGCAGCTGGGTCTGCTTGTACAGGTTGTTCAGCACGACTTCCGGCACTTCGCCACGCTTCAGCTCGATGACCACGCGCATGCCCGACTTGTCGGACTCGTCGCGGATGTCGGAAATCCCTTCGAGCTTCTTGTCGCGCACGTTTTCAGCAATGCGCTCCAGCAGCGACTTCTTGTTGACTTGATATGGCAGCTCATCAACGATGATGGCGGTACGGCCGCCTTCTTTGCCAAACTCCTCGAAGTGGGTCTTGGCGCGCATGACGACGCGGCCACGGCCCGTGCGGTAACCGTCGCGCACACCGGACACGCCATAAATCGTGCCGCCGGTCGGGAAGTCAGGCGCCGGGATCAGTTCGATCAATTCATCGATCGTGCAATCCGGATTGGCCAGCACGTGCAGTGCGCCATCGATGACTTCCGTAATGTTGTGCGGAGGAATATTGGTCGCCATACCCACCGCGATACCGGACGAACCGTTAATCAGCAGGTTAGGGATACGGGTCGGCAATACAGTCGGCTCTTTTTCCTTGCCGTCATAGTTCGGCGCGAAGTCGACCGTGTCTTTATCGATGTCCGCCAGCATTTCGCCGGCGATCTTGTCCAGGCGGCACTCCGTGTAACGCATCGCCGCCGCGTTGTCGCCGTCGATGGAACCAAAGTTGCCCTGGCCGTCCACCAGCATGTAACGCAGCGAAAAGTCCTGCGCCATACGCACCAGCGTGTCGTAAATCGACGCGTCGCCGTGCGGGTGGTACTTACCCATGACTTCACCCACGACACGGGCGCATTTCACGTAAGGACGGTTCCACACGTTGTTCAGTTCGTGCATCCCGAACAGGACGCGGCGGTGTACCGGCTTCAGGCCGTCGCGCGCATCCGGCAAGGCACGGCCCACGATCACGCTCATGGCGTAATCGAGGTAGCTCTTGCGCATCTCTTCTTCGAGGGAAATTGGGATTGTTTCTTTTGCGAATTGATCCATTGGCGGGTCGTCTGTTCTTTGCTGAGGTTGGCTTATCTGACGCGGGCCTGGCGAGGATGCCTGGCCGCGCTCAAAGACAAGCGTACGATTTTAGCATGCGCGCCCGCCCTACCGCGAGATTCCGCACCGTGGAGGGGCTGCTTATTACTGCACCGGGTGGATGAAAGCAAGGATGCGAGTCACGAACTTGAAATATTTCCTATTTATTATCGCGGAATACGTATAAATACCGTTGCATAAACACAACATTTTGGTAAGATGCGTACCGGATTCATTTTGGACCGTTCGTATTCTTTTTCGTCCCCTATGGCAAAATGGACGAGAAGTTAATTGATAGTTTCGCAATCGGGAACCGGCGCGACGCAGGGGCGTATGGTAGGATGCGCCCAGTTAATACAACGTTGCGCAGTTTTTACTGCGGATAACACCCCGAAAGGAAGAAAAATATGAAAAAAATCATCGCCTCGCTGTTCGCAGTGTCTGCTGTGATCGCTGGTAGCGCTTCCGCGCAACAGCCAACGCAGCCTCCATTCGCGCCAGTCACCACCGACATCAAGGCACCGACGCCGAAGAGCGCCTACGTGCAAGATGCACGCGGCATCATCGCCCGTGACCCGTTCGGCCTGTGCTGGCGCACTGGCTACTGGACCCCGGCTGACGCGGTGCCAGGCTGCGACCTGCCGATCTGCGTCGAGCCAGAGAAGCTGGAAAACGGCAAGTGCGTAGCGCCTCCGCCGCCACCAGCACCGGCTCCAGCACCGGCGCCGGCCCCAGCGCCAGCACCGAAAGCGGCAGCCCCAGCGCCAACGTCGGAAAAAGTCAGCTTCGCTGCTGACGCGTTCTTCGACTTCGACAAAGCCGTGCTGAAGCCAGAAGGCAAAGCCAAGCTGGACGACCTGTCGTCGAAACTGGGCGGCATCAACCTGGAAGTCATCATCGCTGTTGGCCACACCGACTCCGTGGGCACCGATGAGTACAACCAGAAGCTGTCGGTACGCCGCTCGGAAGCTGTGAAAGCTTACCTGGTATCGAAAGGCGTTGAAGCCAACCGCGTGTACACCGAAGGCAAAGGCGAGAAGCAGCCTGTGGACGACAACAAGACCGCTGCTGGCCGCGCTAAAAACCGCCGCGTTGAAATCGAAGTGGTGGGTACCCGCGCCGTTAAGTAATACGCCTAAGCGTAATACGTAAGCAACATTCAACCGCCCGGCTTAGCCGGGCGGTTTTTTTTGTCCAAAACATCTGCGTTTCATGTGGTGTAAACGGCAGTATGTACCTGTTGACCAGCGTCAATAAGGAGTAAGATTCTTCACAGCCTTTGCTCTTTACTTACACATCATGAAACGATTCCATGTGCTGCCCGCGCTGCTGCTATGCAGTGCCGCGCTGGCCCAGACGCCTGCCGCCGATCCTTCCGCCCAGCAAATCATCGACGCGCTGAAAGGCAAACCGGCCGCCTCTGCGCCGGAAGCTGCCGCCTCCGCGCCCAAAGTCCACCGCACCCGCAATTTGAACGTGGAAGCGCCCCCGGAACCCACCAGCGCCCCCGCTCCAGCGCCAGTGACGCCACCATCAAATTCCATCAGCCTGGCCATCCAGTTCGATGTGAATTCGGACCGCGTGCAGCCTGCCAGCATGCACACACTGACGGCGCTGGCGACCGCCATGAAATCGCCCGAACTGTCGAAACTGCGCTTTCGCCTGGAAGGCCATACCGATGGCACCGGGCAGGCTGCGTATAACCGCAAGCTGTCCGCCATGCGGGCGGAATCCGTCAAGCGCGTCCTCGTGATCAACCAGGTGGCGCCGGACCGGCTGGTTACCGAAGGCAAGGGTTCCAGCGAACTGGCCAACCCGGCCGATCCTTCCGCAGCGGAAAACCGCCGCGTCCGCATCGTCAGCCTGGAGCCATAACCCATGCGCCTCACTCCCCTGCTGGCCAGCCTGGCCCTTGCGGGCCTCGCTTTGACCAGCGCCGTGCATGCCGCCGCGCCGGCAGCCGGCGCCCAACCCGACCAGCCGCCCAGCCAGCCGCGCGCCGCGCGCCATGCACTGATCATTGCCATTGGCGATTACATGGCGCCGAATGTTCCGCCGCTGCTGGGTGTCGGCCACGACATTGATTCCGCCACGCAAATGGCCACCGCCATGCAGGTACCGGAAGCCAATATCCGCGTGCTGCGCGACCATGAAGCCACATCGGCCCGCATCGAGCAGGAAATCGAAGCGCTGAACCAGCGTACCCGTCCAGGCGACCGCGTCTTCTTTTATTACTCTGGTCATGGCACCCGCTATTACAGCGCGGCGCCGGCCGACAAGGGTTGCGTGGAAGCGCTGCTGCCGGCGGACAGCGTGCCGCTGACCAATGCCAGGATCGCCACGCTGCTCAAGCCGATTTCCGACAAGACTGACAAGCTGATGGTGTTTTATGACGCCTGCCACTCGGGCGGCATTGTCGGCAAGCCGCTGGGCGTGACGCGCAGCCTGGCCACGCCGAAAGGCAAACTGACGCCGAAGTTCTCGCCGGGCGGCGCATCGGACATGTGCTCGAAACCCACCAATATCCGCACCCGCAGCTTGGGCAATGAAGCGGAGAAAACCGGCGCGCTGGCGCATAACATTGTGCTGATTTCATCATCGCGGCCCGATGAAGTGTCGTTCGACGATGAAGATGCGGGTGGTGTCGCCACCCAGGCATGGCGCGACTGCATGCTGCACGACGCCAAAGACCTGGACCAGTCCGGCGCGATTTCCGTCAACGAAATTTCCGTCTGCGCCCAGGAACGCATCGAAGCCCGCTTCAAGGGCAACCAGCAATTTGGCGCGCAGCACATGACCATGGGCGGCAATGCCGGCTTTGTGCCGGGCTGGCTGACCAGTGCCGCGTCGGCCGCGTCCGTGGTGGCCCCGGCGGCAGCCAATACACCGGCAGCATCGGCCATGGCCAGCGCGCCTGCCGCGCCGCCAAAGCCGCCAGCCGCGCCTGCGACGCAGTCCTCGCCGCCTGTACCGGTTGCGTCGGCAACACCCGCCAGGCCAACGTCCGCGCCACCGTCCGGCAAGCCACCGGCAGCAGCGCCCGCCGCCGCCCTGACGGACATCCTGGCGCAAAGCGACCCGCGCCGGAAAGTCACGGTCACGGCGCCGGCCCGCATGTTAAAAATCGGCAAAGATGCGCTGGATTTGTCCGTCACGTCATCGCACGCGGGCTATGTCTATGTTGTGCTGCTGGGGTCGGACAACCAGAGTTATTACATGCTGTTCCCCAACGACCGCGATGGCGACAACCGCATCAAGGCGGGCGAAAGCATCCGATTGCCCCGTCCTGGCTGGCGCATTACCGCGCAGGGCCCGGCTGGCGTCGACCGCATGCTGGTGGTGGTCAGCGCCTCGCCGCGCGATATATCCCAGCTGGGCAATAGCAAGGCTGGCCCGTTTACCTATAACTTGACGGATGCCGGCGGCCGGGCGCGCTTGCAATGGCTGCTGGGGACGTCTGCCAGCCTGTCCAGCCCGGAATGCCAGCCGGGTGCACCGCGCGACAGCGCCGCAGCCGAGCGCTGCTCCGATGCATTTGGCGCCGTGATGACTGAATTCCATGAACTGTAAGGATGCACTAATGAAACTCCAACTGATCCCGTCGGCATTGGCCGTCGCCCTCGCCCTGTCCACGACGGCTTGCGCACAACCGGTCAAGGCTTCGGATGCACCGCCCGCTGTGCCTGCGGCGCAGGCGGCTACGCCTGCCGTCCCTGCCGCACCGGCCCCGGCTGCTGCACCTGCTGCACCTGCTGCACCTGCTGCGGCCGCAGCGCCTGCGCCGGAAGAACCCGCAGCCCCGCCGCCGGCATCGGTGGTTTTCCTGGATTCGTCGCTGTTTGACAATGCCCTGTCCAGCCAGCTGGCCTCCGGCAAAGACCAGGTGGAAGTGGCAATTACCGGCAAGATTTCGCTGAATGCGATTCCGGGCCGTATGGATAAATGGATTACCGCCGTGGCCTCCAAAGGCGAAGTGGCGCTGACGCAGCAAGCGGAAGCCCCGCTGAAGCCGAAATTCGTGCTGGGCCTGCTGCCGACCATCTTTTCTTTCATCAAAATGGCCCGCACGGAAAACCTGGTCGATCCCGCCACGAAATACAATGCATCGATCCAGTATCACCTGGACCGCAGCGGCGAAGCCGTCATCGACAAAATCCTGTTCGTGAAAAAGCCGCCCAAGCAATAACCTGGCGACAAGCGCCGGGGAATCAAGAATTCTCCGGCGCGCGCTTTGGCGTCAGGCAAATGTCCGTTATCATGCCGACTATGAACGCCGACCCTCTCGAACTCCAAAAATTCAGTGAGCTGGCCCACCGCTGGTGGGACCCCACTTCCGAATTCCGTCCCCTGCACGAAATCAACCCTCTGCGCCTGGAATGGATCAACGCGCGCGCCCCGCTGGCGGGCAAGAACGTGATCGATATTGGCTGCGGCGGGGGCATCCTGGCCGAATCCATGGCGCGCAAAGGCGCCAAGGTCACTGGCATCGACTTGTCTGAAAAAGCGCTGAAAGTGGCCGACCTGCACAGCCTGGAATCGGGCGTGCAAGTGCGCTACCAGCTGGTTGCCGCGGAAGACATGGCGGCCCAGGAAGCGGGCCAGTATGACGTCGTGACCTGCATGGAAATGCTGGAACACGTGCCCGATCCTGCCGCCATCGTGCAGGCTGCCGCCACGCTGGTCAAACCTGGCGGCAAGGTCTTTTTCTCGACCTTGAACCGCAACCCGAAGTCGTACCTGTTTGCCGTGCTGGGCGCTGAATATGTGTTGCGTCTGCTCCCAAAAGGCACGCACGATTACGCAAAATTCATCACGCCGGCAGAATTGTCGCAATATATACGCAACGCTGGCTTGCAGGTAGACAGTCTGAAAGGCCTGGGGTATAACCCGTTGAGCAAGATTTATTCGCTTAACGACGACACCGACGTCAATTACATGGTGGCGTGCACACGTCCCGTCTGACTGAAATGACAAATTCACGCTCTTTAACGGCGCCGCGCGCCATTTTGTTTGACCTGGACGGCACGCTGGCCGACACGGCGCCTGACCTGGCAGCCGCGGTCAATTCGCTGCGCGCCGCGCGCGGCCTCGACCTGACGCCGTATGAATTGCTGCGCCCGACGGCTTCTGCCGGTGCGCGCGGCATGATCGGCGCCGCCTTTGGCTTGCTGCCGCATGACGATGGCTTTGAAGAGTTGAAAACCAGTTTCCTGGACAATTATGAAGCGGCCATTGCCGTCCACAGCCGCCTGTTTGACGGTGTGGCGGAATTGCTGGCGGGCCTGGAAGCAGCAGGCTTATCGTGGGGCATCGTGACCAACAAGCCGGCCCGTTTTACGGATGCGCTGGTGCCGTTGATCGGCCTGGGCCACGCTGGCTGCGTGGTTTCCGGCGATACCACGCCGTACCCGAAGCCTCATCCGGAACCGTTGCTGGAAGCTGCCCGCCGCATCGGCATCCCGCCCGAACAATGCTGGTACGTGGGCGACGACTTGCGCGACATCCAGGCGGGCGCCGCGGCCGGCATGCTGACGGTAGCGTGTGCGTGGGGCTATTGCGGCACAACTGAACCGGCCACGTGGAATGCGGACCATTTGCTGGATTCGCCACAGGCGTTGCTGCAGTTAGTGCAATCGGCTCTGTCCGATGCAACAATGGCAGCGTAGTTTCCTGTTAGATATTGCTGTACGGCAATTTCACAACTACTATATGTGTAGGAAGCACCTTGCCCTTCACTAATATCGGAGCATCACATGACTGGCGATGACATGATGGCGGATGCGGCTGCGCAGAGTCACATGCCCCAAAGCTGGGATGTGACGGCAGCCGAATCCAAATTTTACTGGTATGACTTGATCACGGATTTCCCGCCTGCGCCGGATTTCCGTGACCCGCTGGGCCGCTACCTGCGGCGTATGCAATTTGCCATCGAAGGTACGATGGACAAGCGGCTGATTTATTTGTTTGTCAGCCGCCCGCGCCTGCGTTTCGATTTAAAGCGTTCGACCAGCTGGGGTTTCTTTTCGCTCAAATTGACGGTGCCGCTGCTTGTCGGCGCGGACCAGGTCAAGGAATCCATCACGATCGACTTGAAAACGCCGGAGGACGCGACCTTAAAGAAGCCCACGGTGCAGCTGTTCGACAAGTTCATCACGTTGAACTGGGGGTCGCTGATTGAAACGTATTCCGTGCATGACTTGCTGCAAAACTTTGACGTGAAGCTGAACTTCCCGACCAAAGTGCACTATGTCGGCCAGACGCACGACCCGGCCGGCCGCCTGTTAAAAGGCCGCCTGTCCAGCATCAACCGCATCGCCGACCGCAACCAGCCGGACAATGACAATTTCCTGCTGATCCAGCGCATGAACATCAACACCTTCGGCGCCCGCCATCCGATGGATGACGGCACGGAAGTGGCCCAGGAACAAATCCTGAAAGAGCGCATGGACATCCTCGAATGCGTGCTGATCAAGTATTTCGAGGATGAAACCCGCAAAATCCGCAGCCCGCGCGAACAGCTGGCCCGCCAGACCCGCCTGCGCAACCTGGCCAATTCGCACAAGCTGGTAGGCTTGCGCATGAACCTGGGCCTGGATGAAGAGCACGCATTTGACCGCCTGTTCTCGGACCGCGTACCGGAATTGCGCAAGCACGTGTTCGATTGCGCGATCGTCCAGGGTGAAACCACCTTCAAACGGCCGGAAAAGGCGTAAGCAATTGTTTCCATGCTGCGCCTGCGGGCGGATTGCGGTACAATGACATTTCCTATCTGTGGGGACGACCTGGTTTCGACGTGGGTTACAAAGCAGAACAGGGCATACCGAGGCCTGGTTACCTCGTAAATACACCCAGAAATCAATAACTGCAAACGATTCTTCGTACGCACTGGCTGCTTAATGCACCAGCCCTACAGCACCTCGTCCCTCGGGTGTGCTGGCAACAGCAGTAGGGTCACTTAGAGGGAATCGCACTACAACGGGTCACTTGGAGTAGTGTTAAATTTAAGGTGAATCGCCTGTACGGAACGTGTACATCCGTGCCGTCCGGGTTAAATCAAAAGATAGTACTAAGTATGTAGAACTGTCTGTAGAGTGCTTGCGGACGCGGGTTCGATTCCCGCCGTCTCCACCACCCTTTTCTCCAAAGCAATCCAACGCCGTCCAAGTGACGGCGTTTTGCTTTGTATTTCAGTAATTTACGAAGCATCCCTTCTAGTTTCCTGTATAGATTTATCCAACGCCATCCAACGATAATGGGGGTATGCGCGGGGGGATTCCTCCCGGAACAACACGAAAGGAAAACATGGCTGGGGGTATCGGCGAAAAGCGCCTGACAGACAAGGAAATCAGGGCATTCATTGTTAAGGGTGAAACAGGAAAGAAGCTCTTTGACGGAGGCGGATTACACCTGTTCCTGTCATCAGCAGGGACCGCACTGTGGCGCGTTAAATATCGGGATGCAAGCGGCAAGGAGAAGACCGATTCGTTAGGTGCTTATCCACGTACGTCACTTGCCGCCGCAAGAGCCGGACTTATCGAAAACCGGGAGCATCGTTCCAAAGGTATCGACCCAGTACAAGCACGTCGGCTTTGCAAAGTTGCTCGTAGCATCAGTTCGGAAACCACTTTCCAGACCGTTGCAGACGCATGGTTAGAAATGAATCGCCCCGACTGGAGTCCAGTCCATTACCGGAAATCGGCACGCGCCTTTAACCGCGACGTGTACCCCATGCTTGGCAAGCTGCCTATTGCGGATATAACAGCCCCGATGATTGCCGCAACGATGGACGACATAGCCAAGAGGGGGGCGTTAGAAACAGCGCATCGCATCTTACAGCACGTGAACGGAGTATTTCGATACGCCCAAGGCAAGGGTTTTCGATCTGACAACCCAGCCTATCCAGTAAGCGAGTCGCTGCCGAAACCGAAGGAAACTAAACCAGCGGCAGCACTAACAGACGTGAAGGATATTGGGGAGTTTTTACGAAAGGCCCGTCAAGCGCACCTGTCACGATCAGTTTACTTTGCACACCGCCTCTGCGCGTACACTGGAATGAGGATCAGCAATGTCGTCATGGCAACGTGGAAACAATTCGATCTAGACGGCGAGGTTCCGGTATGGACGATCCCACGGGACCGGATGAAGAAAAAGAAGATTCATTTGCCGCCGCATCGGGTTCCATTGCCCAGCCAAATCGTAACAGAACTACAACAACTCAAAGCTATGGGCGTCGGCTCTTCCTTCCTGTTCCCCGCACTGCGCGATCCCAAGAAGCATATTACGGCAAATGCTGTTGAAAAGGCCTACCGGGAAACCTTAGAAATGCGTGGTAAGCACGTCCCTCATGGCTGGCGCTCTGCATTTGTAACCCTTGGACGCGATGCAGGCTTCGATAGAGAAGTACTTCACCAATCAGAAGACAGGATGCATGACGACAAAGTATCCCTGACATACGACCGGGCCGAACGATTCGAATTGCGAATCGAATTGTTCACGTGGTGGGGACAACTACTTGCAAATGCCGAAGCCAATCTATCGGTACAGCGCAAACGCTTACAACCACATGGCAATGCTAGCCTTTAGTAGTTGACATTATTGCACATTTCATCTTAGCCACCTTATGTGATGATAATTATTTGGCAATTACGGCTTTTCGCCTGTACCTAAAGCCTCTTTTCAGTCAGGGTTGCTTTGAGGAATGCACAATTGGGGGTGTTAACTTTTTCAAAATAGTTACACTCCCATCAACTATAGAAGTGCATCGAATAGTCGAAATCGTTAAACAAATCAGCTTGCTTGTTCTATTCTATCCGGCAGCATCCGCTCACAAATCCTTGACAAGAATATCGGGGATGCCAGCCAAAAATCCCATAACCCCCCTTGACATTATGGGAAAAATGAGCTATTGACTTTTAGAATTTCTATGTTAATATGCTCGTATAAATTCTCACAGCATCACGCATTATCCGCTTGCTGAGAGTTTTCCCTTTCACTTATTAACATCCATAAACTTTGGAGGACACCCCATTGACTAAATTAAATGATTCAGCACTACCATCATTCGGTGGCAGGTTAAAAACTAAGTCGTACTACGAAAACATAAATTCGATTATTGTTGCGCTACGTCCAGCCGCAACACTTAGGACAATTGCAAACCATCTCAATAGTAAAGGTTTCAAAACACCATCCAACCTTGACTGGAATAAAAATCGCCTCAGTGATTTCATACGCCTATCAAATTAAACTAAAGGAAAAAGAATGACGAATAAATCTAAATCTCAAGAGACAATTCAGGCGAAACCCATCGACATCGCCCACCCTGAACGTCTGGAAATTATGGCCCCTGCATCGCTAGCACTAGCGCAGGCTGCTGCCCATGTTCGTGATGGATATGTTTTTGAAGACACTTCGATAACTATCTTTAGCCATACAGGAGCCCTTTGCTTTACGTTAGTAAAAGGCGATCCTGACGATTCTATGCTTGAGAGAGCGAGAAATGCGTACGTAGAAGCTTTAGCCCTGCAACAGCATCAAGCCCAACAAGCATAAACCCCGTCCTGCCACCTATGCAGGTGCGCGCCTTTAGCCAGATTCCTGGCCCTTGTAACACCATCACTGTTGACAGCGTTGCTGCCTGATTTCTCAGGTGACGCCCTTGCTTTGCCTGCCATTTCCGGCACAGCAACGCTCCGTCAATGGCCTTTATAGAAAGAGAGATATGAACACATCACCGGCAAAGAGTCGCCGTCAATTGGTATATGCTGGCGACGGTACAGTCCTAGAACGTAAATACATTTACTTGCCACCCCATACATGGGGGGCATTACAGACCCTAGCGGTACGGACCCATCGTTCGTATCACGCGATTATTGAAAACTTGATTTCCCTAGCCAGCGGTGGCTATACCAAGGAGACGATGAATGACCGAAGCAGCACACGCACAGCCTAAGCCAGCCACACAACGCACCAAGACGCACGACAGCATAGTCCGATATCGGACGGAATTAAAGTCGAAGGGATATTGCAAGCTTTTCAACAAGAATTCAGATAGGGCGCAGTTTGTGAACCCTAGAACATATGACAATCCACGCCCAGCCGCATGGGCTGGGGAAGATTTCCTAAATTATTGCCACGAGAACGATTTAGAAGTTCCGGGAAATTACGAGCTATCAGATTTAGTTCGCGGACTAGATATTATCATTGGCAAGGTCTTTGACCCCAAGGATAAGCGAAAGATAGTACCACTACCGGGAACTAGGGATTTTCAATTAAACGTCTATCGACCATTTATTGCAGAAAAAGACCCTATAGCCTTAGATGATACTTTTCACGCATTCTTTAAAGCACTTATAAAGAACGAAAAAGAAAGAAAAATCCTATTTCAGTATATAGCTCATATGGTACAGCGCCCATGGGAGCGCCCATCATGGCACATCATGCTTCCTAGCGACAGTGGCACTGGCAAAGGATTCTTACTGAATGACATTCTGAACAAGATTATACCAAATAACTGGATCGTTGGTGACTTCAAGTCGTTGAAGACGAAATTCTCGGCCAAGCTTGAGACAGGTATATTGGTATGGTTAGACGATCCAGACGATGCCAACCCAAAAACTCAAAAGGGATTGAAAACTATCCTATCGGAAGAGCGTCAATTAGCTGAGGAGAAATATGGCACGGAAAGAATGGTCAATTGCTATGCCAGAATGATACTGGCTTCCAATGAAGCCATCCCTCTGCACATTGACGATCAGGAACGGCGCTGGTGCGTATTTGAGAAGCTTACATACTGCAACAACCTTTCTGCCATCGACGGTAAACAGCATCGAATCGATAACTACATTCGGCCCTTAAGTAATTGGCTAATGGTTCCGGGAGCCATTGAAGCGGTACATAAATTCTTCAATGAATATCCACTTGATGACTTCGATCATAAGAAAGTTCCGATTACCGCGTCTTACTTGGCACTTGTAGAGCAATCGAAAAGCACGGAGCAAGTTATGTTGGAAGAATGGATCGAAACACTCCCTGCGGATAAAAAGTATTTTAGATTTGAAGAGGCTCAGAAAGTGTTTGAGCATACACAGACACCATGCCCTAGACCACAAACTTTAAAGACTCTGCTTGAAATCTGCGGCTTCCAGTCGTACAGATTTAAAAATAAGCACGCACATATGGGTTCTCTATGGTTTCCGTTAGGTATGACCAAGGAACAAGTAATACATTGCTACGAAGCCCCGTCTTTCTAGGCAGGACTAAGGCAGGGCTAAGGCAGGACTCAATTGTTCAGCCATGCCTAGGAACAATGCCTTTAGGTAAAGGCACCACGCGAAGTTCGCACAATCTAGGCAGTGCAGTCAGGGCAAATGGAAATCCTTTTTCTAATACGAAGTACCGAAGGTACGAGTTTATATAGGCAGCGAAAATGACAAACACTAATACTAAGAACGATTCAAAACTTGAAGAAAAGCACGAACCATCAATCCTATCCCTCGGTTATCGCAGGGTCAGAAGTCACGAAAACTTCCCGCGTACGTTCACCGATAAAAGCGGGACGGAGTTTAAGGCTAGAGCGGACTACATTCCCCTTAATCCATCCGATCCGATAATAGAGTTGAAAGGTCACGACCTTAACAGCACCACATCGGTTACAACATCCCGCTCCGCACGACAGCGAGCAATAATGCAGTTCCAATGGAAGCATCGCCGCTTACCGAACGACAAGGAGGATATCTATATCGGGCTGAAATCAGACTTTAACCATTCAAGCACCAAGCACAGCATCGTCAGTGCCAGTATGCAACCGCTAGACTACGTTATCGTGTTCACCGTATGGCCATCCGATAAGGCGATCCGAGATATGGCAAGGCTTGGTATCGTCTGGTGCATGATAGACGCCCTACAAGCCTTCCTGCGCATACGTAAGCTGGCACTTGGTGGCATCCCTGTTACCTTCACGCAGTACGACCCAAAGGGTGCGACAGAACACATGCAGTACTTGTACGGCATACGGCATGCGAAGCAGCGCAAATATCACATTACGCAGACTGTCCATTAAGCGCGCCCTTTTTGTTTAAGACATACACCTACTTTTTCGCTGTTACAGCAGACCCAGCTTCCAAGAGAGCGACATCGCAGGGAAGTGTCTACATACGACCGGGCAAAGTTCCTTGCCGCCGTTGCTGCTGATGCAGCGGCTGAGAAAGCGTTACGTGATGCTGTGGCCGCTGAATTGACCGCAGGAATACCACCGTTTTAACCGCAAGCGATACCTAAATATTTAATATTCACATCTATCAATTCGAGAGGTCTTTTCGAGGCATCAAAATATGGCATGTACACTCTCATTTCAGCAAAACGGGGATTGCGCAATCAAAAAAAATATCTCCGCATTGCACTCATCATTATTTGCACAAAAGGCAAAAAAAACCGTTTTCCGACCTTACTGGAATGGTACTTTCACAGACATATTATACGGCTATCGAACCCAGCAACCCCTCCATATTAATTAACTTCAGCAACGTCAGCCATAAAGTATGACATCACTTAGCATCTTTTTCGCCACCCTTCCCCTCTTGCAAGTCCTTTATGAAAGGCGGACTAAATAACGAGGAATTTATGTGATTTTTATGCAAATCCATTTTTAACTTTGTAAACTCCTGCCTGTATTCCTCTGGAATACTCGGATTTTCCAGAATGGAATCTGTTCGCTCGATAGCCTTTTTAACAAATCTATCTTTCAAATACCAAGTACCCCACCTTTCAAGATAGGCCGCCACCCTCTCCGCACTCAGCGCTAGAGGTACGCACATTGCGGATAGAACCTTGCTTAGCTCACTTGGATCCATATTACTAACTAATGCGCTGAGACCAACCCCAACAAGCCCTCCAATAACTGACGACGTTGGCGTAATAGAAGATTTAGAGTTGCCATTTTCATCAGACATTGGCACACCTTTAAGGTTTCTTCATTCTATTTACAAATTCGTTAGAAGCAGCTTGGAGCAATCTTAAAAATCGTGGGAGCATATACATAAATGATTTCTCATCGGGCATAAATTGTTCAATCGAACAATGAACTTTGTCCCCACTAACATATGTTTTAGCTGCCTTTAGCGTTTCAGTTACAGTGTTCGCGCTTTGTATAGCTTTTTGATAATGCTCAGGCTGCGTTACCCAAAAACCGGGATAGCCAAGACGTACATAGAGCGGATCTGTGGTATCCACATCAATGTAATAATCTCCACCTTCGAACTTAAACCGGACCGTGGAATTCTCAAGTGTGGCCCGATAGCCCTCTTCGGTTAGTCGAGCTTTAATAACACCGATGTCCATACTTACTCCCAAAATGCTACCGAAAGCCTTTACGCGGCAGCTACTATCAATCAATGCATTGTTGCGCATGTGAATCATTGCGTCAACGTGCCTTAACCCAGACCTGTCTATAAATCCCGCCGTCTTTGCCATGGTCTGATTTGCCTATAGGCTAACAAGCACCACTTCAAAGCAACTAAAACGGTCTGAATACAAAATAACAGACTGCTTATAGCAGACTTTTTATAACAGACTGTGTAAAATAGACTTCAAGCCAACTTCTTAAGGTCTAAACCGTGTTCACTCGTGCTTACCTCCGTGCCAGTACTGCCGAACAAGACGCCTCCCGTGCCCGATCCCAGCTCGAAGCCTTCGCAACAGAACATGGCATTAAGGTGGCGGCTTGGTATACCGAAAATGAAAGCGGAGCATCTCTACAACGTCCTGCACTGTTTGAACTGATTAACGATGCAAGTGTTGGTGACATGCTCTTGATCGAACAGGTAGACCGACTATCCCGACTGAATGAGGCCGACTGGAATACGCTTAAGCAAGAGTTGGGCAAGAAGCAGATCAAGGTTGTGGCTTTGGATTTGCCTACATCATGGATGATGACTTCTACTGACGAAAACACAGCACGGATGTTCAGTGCCATTAATGGGATGATGCTGGATATGCTTGCTGCAATTTCCCGTAAGGATTACCTGACTCGTCGTGAACGCGCAGGACAGGGCATTGCCAAGGCCAAAGCCGAAGGGAAATATAAAGGTAGGAAGGAAAATGTGGACCGCAACGCAGCGATACAAAAACTGCTGGGTGCAGGCGTTAGCTGGAACGACATCATAGACACCATGAATTGCAGCCGTGCCACCATTGCCAAGCAAGCAGCCCTGATGAAGGGCCGGACACTCTAGCTCACGCAAGTGATATTCTAGCGCCAGCCTAGACCTGTTTACGGTGTAGCACAGGGTGTTCAACACCGTCACCGCGCTATCACCATTTTAGGGCCAAACTGGGCCTCTTCAAATGGGGAGCACAGGGTGTTAAACACCGTCACCGCGCTTTAGCTGATTTTGGGATCAATCCGGGCCTGTCTACAAGGCCGCACAAGGTGTTAAACGACATCACCGTCTTATCGCTCATTCTGGCCCTATACCGGCATGCCCCCTGAGTGCAACGGGGTGTTGAAGAATGTCACCGTCCTTTAGCTGATCTTAGGGCCATATTGGGAATGCTTTCCGACTGTCCGGAACTGTTAAAACACACAATCACTCTTGCAGATATCTTGGTGTCAATCCGGGACTTCTGTTGGGTTAGCGCCGGACGTTAAACCAAGCAATGGCACTGCGTATTTTAGCGCCAAAGCGGCCCTACTTTTGAGCAGCCCCGCCTTCTTAAACCACACACTCGACCTTGCAGCACAGGGCAACCATCTTACAAGTATTGCAAGATGAATTTCATGGCGTGTGGCACTGCTAATGGGAACACTCGGCCTTGCAAAATTTTTTTTAAAATTATTCAGCCGGGATGAATCTTTCCCCGCAAGCACCACACTTAAAGGTACGTTCCCACCGAGCATAAGCAGCATGTGCTGACGGGTAATGCCTACGGTGCGTATCAATCTCTTGCTGAGTTGGCTCAGCATCGATGTTGCGTATCACAAATTGGCTTAACAGGAGACCGCATACTGCTGATGCGGCAGTTGCCCAAACAGTGAAGATAAAGCCGTTCGCAGAGCGAAGTATCGCAATTATTGCGGCCACCGTTCCGACCATGCATGCAATCCCTACAGCTATTTGCAGCTTCCTCCCAGCAGACATCAGCGCGGGGATAGCAGGAGGAGCCACAGCTTTAGAAGCCTCCGTTTGATGAACACCCGTTGAACTGCCGTGTGTATGGATTTTTTGCCTGCCAATGGTATTAAACGTACCCACAGATTGAAAGGTGCCATCTATCGTTGCCAGCCCTTCGGTGTATATCTGAGAAAGTCTTCGGGCATGGGGTGTACCGCATACTGGGCAGGTTGTATCTATGCGTGCCATATCTATAGGAAGAGTGATTGCCAAAATGAAATCCTAGCACATGCTACTCAAACTCTGTAGACCCAAAGTCATCACGGCAGCACGATGCGCCCGTGCATACGACGTCTCCCACCTCCACACTCCCGGCAAAAGTCCGATTCGGTCACGCCCTACGTGCGGCTAGAGAAATGCTTGGGATGTCGCAGGAGGAGCTAGCGGAGCGTGCCGGACTACATAGGACCTATATAGGGCAAGTTGAACGGGGCGAACGAAATATCTCCGTTGACAGCATGGAGCGTTTAGCAGCAGCGGTTAAGATTGATCTATGGATAATGTTAACCCCGAAGTAATGTTGCTTGACTGAACACCGGAAATCTTATAGAGTTAAATTTCCTCGGGAAAAGTACCGGGGACTACAATCTACCCCACGGCTGCTGCTTATTGCGCCTCTATCTTTCAGCTACTCCGCTGTTAGAAGAGGCGCTTTTGCGTTTACAGCCATTTTTTGAAGGAAAAAATTATATGAATGAACAAGTATCGGGCGTCCGCTGTCTCACGGTAAAGGAAGTTGCACAGAAGTGCGGCGTATCGGTGAGTACTATCTGGAACTGGGTAAAGCTTAAGATCGGCTTTCCTGACCCTTTTTCAATTGGGCCTAACACTACTCGCTGGCAGGAATCCGCTATAGATGCCTACATCCTGTCCTGCATTCCAGGCGCAATGCTTACTTGTAACAGTTAAAGTCGTTGTCGGTTTACAACGAAGGCAAATAATTTTCCCTTCTGCCGCCAAGGTAGCAATCTTCCCCGGAAGCATTTTCCATTGGGGGTATCAATGGGGGTATTTCATGGATGGCGAAGTTCTTTGCTCCTCCATTTATCCTTTACCTAAAGGCTATATCCGTTATCAGTTTGGTAGACGCCGTCTCCACCACCGAACAAAAACAAAGGGCTCAAGCTTCGCTTGGGCCCTTTGTTTTTGTTCGGGGTGTTCGCGGCGGGAATCGAACTCCGTGGACGGAACGGACGCGGGGCTTTTGCGGGGCAGTCGGCGAGCACTGCTCGCCGCCGCAAAAGCGGCCTCCGCGCTTGCAAGCGCGGTGCCTCTTCGATTCGCCCATTCCCGAAATCGCGCAGCGATTTCGCGCCCGCGATCAGCGGGCAAGCATGCCCTGCCGTAGCTCATCAACCATTAGCGATCCTACAACTCCCCCTTACCGCATTCTGTCGCCTTGAAATCACCCTTGCACGAAGCCATTTTTTCATCGAACAGGATCCACGCCCACAAAACAAAAAGCGTCCGCGAAGCCATGTCATCCCCAACTCTGGATTTCCCCATCAATACGCCAATGGCCTCCATATCGAAGACCGGTCGTTTCTCCTGATACCTCCGAAACACCGTTTCCAGATCCGCCGGTGTCCTACTAAGCCAATGCGAAAAATCCTGGTGTTCAAACGCGCGCTTGGGATGAAACAGTCTTTTTGTAACATAGTCGATGACATGCACTGCTTCCCGCCTAGCCCAAGTCGCCCCCAGTTTCACACCAGTATTTGAATCCGGATACTCAGCAAGTATCCGATTGGTTTTCCGTAGCAGATAGACAACGAAGTCATTGCCAATTTTATCTGTCGTTCGGACCTGAAGAATCAAGTCGATAAGCGGAGGATATGCAAATGGGAACATGACGGTGGTTCGCTTGCGCCACATGTTCCAGCTGGCTTTCACCACCTTCCCTATGAATTCTTCAATGTAGAGAAGCTGCAAAACCCCAGGGGTGTCTACCAGTTGTTGATAAAAAGAAATTTTACCGGCAAGATTTTTGTAGGCTTCATGACCTAAGCCAGCCTGGCAGGCAGGAGCAAAGCAGCTCCGGCGCTGCTCATAGCGCTCCTTGAACCGCCTCCATAACAGTTCAACAACGGCCCGTCCCTTTAATGTGCGAAATTCGATGCTATAAGCATAACTGTGCATTTTTTGGATCTTGTATAGCTCAGCAAATGCACCGTGGAGCAACACTCCATGGGGTTCTACTACCTGGCTCAGCCACATCGCTTCCAATTCCGACGAAAAACTCATTCCCTGCGATGAATTGCAACACCCCTGCATGAGCAATTCAAACTCATCAACAAAATTATCATCGAGTGGCTTACAAACCGATTGAACGCCACACAACGCAGCCATTTCACTTGCATATTCCAGTGCCCGGCTTCCCGGAACTCCGGTACTGTATGCAACGGTAGGCTTTCCAATACGCAGGCTTGCCGCCATTAAGCATCGCGAGTCGGCGCCTCCCGAAAGGGTCACATTCGCAACCGGAAATTTGGCAGTGGCCAGCTTTATTCCTTCAAGGAATTTCTCCACCAACCGTTCCTTGACCTCCTCAAAATTCAGCGTTGGATTCAGAAGGAACTGGGCAGGATTCCATAGTTTACGTGAACAAACCTCAAGCGTATCCAAGTCAATAATTACTTCAGAAGCACCAGGAATCACATTTATATCGCTCAGCGTCGTTCTTTCGTTCAGGGGGACATTAAAAGCAAGAATGTCACTGAGCGCTCCCCAATTCATTGCACTCTTCGAACCATAATGTCGCGCCAAGACAAAAAAATCGCTGGAAAGAACGATGCGCTCATCATTGCGCCAGATATAAAGTGGAAATAGCCCAAATCTGTCAGTGACTATGGTAACCCGTCGAAAATTCGATTCGTACTTCAAGAAAACAAACTGCCCGAATAAGCTGGATAACTCTTCAGAACCGACACTGTCCGGATCAATGTCTTCACAATACGTCCCCGCCAGATAACTTCGACAGGCATCATCGACACTGGGACACAGGGTAAAGTCGCCGGCGCCATCCAGCAAAATTACTTCGAAATTTCCTTTGAACGAGATAACAGCTTCTTCATTCATCTAAGTCCTTATTTATAGCGCCAGCGCGGTTAGTCAGAGCAATATCAGCTTCAAACTCACGATACGCCGCTAAATATCGCGTGCTTTGATCAAGGCGCTTGCACCGCTCGAAGGCAATTTTGTTTGGTCCACCGCGCCCAAAAGTTGCCTTGAGGATTCGAAATGCCAGTGCGGTCACGGTGAAACATGCATCAGTAATTTCGCGTCCCTGATCAGCCCCGGACTCGGCAATCATCAATCGGCCATTCCAAGTAAAAAGCCCAGCAGTCTTTCCCCATCTCGAAGTGCGGGATTCGAGGCAAAAAACCCACTTTCCGCCCAGCTTCATGCCAGATTTTTGTCTAATCATGCCATTTCCTAGCATGAAATCCACGAAAATGCCCTCCGTGCGCCCATTCCCTGCCATTCCGTCAGCAAGCCGCAGCGATAAATAAAGCGCCCATCCAAATTAATTCCCCACTCAAACGATCCGTGCGCCAGCGAATATCTATTCCCGTATATTCCCTTCGCAGGGCAGGCATTTCGCCAACCCGCAACCGTTATGGAGGAGTTCGTCATGGCGCAATCCAAATCCACCGGCACGCAAAACCGCCAGTCCGCAAACGAAGTGGACAGCGACGCAAAGAAATCCACGCAAAAAGATAAAGGCAGTAAATCCACAGTCGGCCAGTCAAAAACCGGCGCCGATAAAAGTACTGCTAAGAAACAAAGCAAGCGGTGATGCAAAACCGTGCATCCAGGCGCCAACGCATGAATGCACGGTTTCCAATTACCAAGTTACCTGTTGTGCGCCCTCAACTGAGAGAGCGGAATATGATGGAACTTCACTCACCACAAAGGAGACATGTCATGGCTACCGATCAGTCGAAAGAGCAATCGCAAAATCCTCAGGTGCAGAAATCGCAGAACCAGCAATCTCAGCAGTCCCCCAATCAACAGTCGCAAAACCAGCAGCAGAATAAACAACAGCAAGACAGCCGGATTAATCCCCACACCACCCAAACAGGCAACCAGCAATCCGGCAAAGGCACTGGCAGCCAATCCGGCGGCATGAGCGATTCCGACCGCAGCAGTAATGCGCAGCGCGACAATCTTTCCAATCAGCAGGATCAATCGAATAAACGTTCCTGACGGATATTAACCCGTCAATTGAATGCAGCCTTGGGCATGATGTGCCCAAGGCTTTTTGCGCATGCAGTGCGCCACACAATGGAGATTCGCCCTAGCATGGTGGTCCGGCGCGAATAAAGGAGACCAATCATGACCGTCGACAATATCATCAGGGGCCGTAAATTCGAACAAACCACGCATTCTGGCCATTCCAGTTTAGCCGCAGTGGGCGCTAAAACCGGCAATCCCATACCCGATGGCAACCGCCAGTCCGATACCCGCACGGATGACTTATTATCCGGAGGCGTGACGGAAACGCAGCGCTCCGGCAGCTTTCAAAAAGACAATAAAGCAGAAGATTTGGAAAAAAGCCTTGGCAAGCAACCGGGCAATCGGCAATAAGCTGTTTCCGGTAGAAAAATAGTTATTCGCGAATATCACGCAAGCCCTTGCCCAGCCGTTTGCGCAGCAAGGTACGCAACGTCACGCCATCGCTATAGCCAACCTGTTCGGCAATCCGGTCAATATTACTGCCCGTGGTTTTCAATAAATGCACGGCCCGCTCAATACGCAAATCTTGCACATAGCCAACCGGTGTCTTGCCCATGACATCTTGCAGCCGCCGCGCCAATGTCCGCTTGCTGGTGGCCAGCGCGTCGGCTGCCGCATCCAGTGAAAAGCCCTGCCCCAGGTTTTCCCGCGCCCAGCGGTCGAAACGGGACACCAGCGGATCCGCATGCGCCAAATGGTCGGAAATCACATACGCCGACTGCGATGGCCGCGCATCGACAATCAAATAGCGCGCGACCAATTCCGCCAGCTCCGGGCTGGATTGGCGGATCAGCCACAGCGCCATATCCAGGTGGCTCAGCGCCGCGCCGGCTGTCACGAATTGCCCGGAATGCACGACCATGCGCTGCGCGTCGAGCCGCACGCGCGGGTAGCGCTGCCTGAACATCGGCGTCAGCCACCACGTCGTCGTCGCATCTTGCTCATCCAGCAATCCGCTTTCCGCCAGCACGAATGTGCCGATGCATGCGGCAGCAATGCGGACGCCCTGCCCGGCCCAGCACCGTAATGCATCGGCAGCGTCCGCAATTTCATCCGTGGCCAGCGCGCGCGCCAGCGGTTCCGGCATCTTGTGGCCAATGGCGGGAACAATCACCAGGTCCGGCGTACCGCAGTCCGCCAGTGGCGCCACCGGCACGCCCATGCCCTGCGAACTGCGCACGGCGGAACGCAGTCCCGTCAATGTCACGTCAAATGCGGGCGGCGGCGCTTCCTGCAATGCCGCCAGTTCGTTGGCCGTCGTGAACGCATCCAAAATCGTGGCCAGGCCCGTATCAAACACGCTGTCCAGCGCCAGCACGACAATCCTCATGGCAAATTCCCTACCAAAGATGGCAATCCTGCCAGTGTCGCACCGGGTAGCGGCTCTGTAAAGTGACACCCATCGCAATCAGCGATTACACCCAACCACTAGGAGATTATGATGATCAAGCACGCCCTGTTCGCCCGTTTCGAAGCCCAGCCTGGCAAAGAAGCCGCTGTCGCGCAATTCCTGGAAGCGGGCCTGGCCATGGCCAATGAAGAAGCCGGCACCAAGGTCTGGTTTGCACTGCAATTGTCGGACCGCGAATTCGGCGTGTTCGATGCATTTGAAACGGAAGAAGCGCGCCAGGCGCACTTGAGCGGCCCGATTGCCCAGGCGCTGATGGCGCAAGGCCCGCAATTGTTCACCAGCACGCCATCGATCCAGCCTATCCGCGTGCTGGGCGTGAAGAAGTAATTAAAGGAAAACCGCCATGTATGAAAAAACGCTGGTCGCCGGCTGGGGCGATATGGATTTCAATTCCCACATGCGCAATACCGCGTATCTGGACAAGTCAGCCAACGTGCGCATGATGTATTTCGCGCAATGCGGTTTTCCCATGGCGGAATTCATGCGCTTGAAACTGGGCCCGGTGGTCATGCGCGACGAAGTGGAATACTTCCGTGAATGCCATTTGCTCGATGAGATCACAGTCACATTTGCCATGGCAGGCTTGTCGGACGATGCCAGCCGCATGATGCTGCGCAATGAATTCTTCCGCAAAGGCGTGCTGTGCGCCCGTGTCACGTCGACGGCAGGCTGGTTTGACCTGGCCAACCGCAAATTGACGGTGCCGCCGGATAACCTGGCGCAACCGCTGCGCGAGCTGGCCCGTACGGACGATTTCAAGGTGTTGCCGGGCAGTGCGCGGTAATTAACAGGTATATGCGGCGGGTGTCCTGCGAGAAATCAACCTTTCAGGCAAAATGTTCCGGTTGTTATCACATTCACCCGGAGCCCCGCCCCATGATTTACGAAATCGCTGAAATCCAGATCAAACCGGACACCCACGCTGCCTTCGAAGCGGCCGTCAAGGAAGCCATTCCCCTGTTCAAGCGCGCGAAAGGCTGCGAAGCCATGCGCCTGGAACGCATCATCGAGCGCCCTGACACGTACCACCTGGTCATCAACTGGACCACGCTGGAAAACCACACGGTGGATTTCCGCGGCAGTGAAGATTTCCAGACCTGGCGCGGCCTGGTGGGCGGCTACTTTGCCCAGCCACCCAAGGTTGAACACACGGAAACCGTACTGACCGGCTTCTGACCGCTGCCGCGCGCCGTGCGCCAGTTGGCGCGCGGCGCAGGCACAATGAGGCCATCCCCGCAATGGAGCAAAACAATGGCCAACACGATTTACCGCAATTTCATGAGCGTCGCGGATGCCCAAGCCGCGCGCAGTGCACTCCTCCAGGCCGGTTTCCCCCCGGCTTCAGTCCACCTGACGCCGCACAAGGCGCCTGCCGGCGATACCACCGTCAGCACAGTGGAAAACATCATGAATTCCCTGACGCCGGACAGCGCCGACAATACCGACGAGCCACGCCCGAAGCCTGTCGCCCTGCTGGCGGTCGACGTGCTGGACGATGAACAGCGCGAGCAGGCGGATTCCATCATGGAAGGCCATAACGCTATCGATGCGTGATAGGGCACGCTGTCCGTCGCTGTGCTGTTTTTGGCCGGATTTGATGCTTTTTATAGGTTTAAGCCAAAAGCATTGCCACCCATAATGAAGCTATCCACCAACCAGGAGCTTCATTATGGAAACCACGCCCCGCACTGCCGGGCAATCCGTCCGGCACTTACCCGTCAACTTGTTTGCCTCGGTCATGGGCATCGCCGGCCTGGCGCTGGCGTGGCGGCTGGCTGAGCCGGCGTATGGCGCCAGCCCGGCCATTGGCCAAATCACAGGCGCCGCCGCCGTGGTGGTCTTTATTGCGCTGGCCGCAGCCTACAGCACCAAACTGATCCGCTTCCCGGACGCCGTGCGCCATGAATTCCGCCATCCCGTGGCAGGCAATTTCTTTGGCACCATCGGCATCGGCCTGTTGCTGCTGTCCGCCGTGCTGGGCGCATGGAACAGCACACTGCAGCAAGCCGTCTGGCTCATCGGCGTGGCCGCGACCTTGTCACTGGGATTCATTATGGCGGCCCGCCTGCTGGGCGGCGGCGGCGGGCACGCAGCTGCCGTGCCTGCATGGCTGATACCCGGCGTGGCAGCGCTGGACATTGTGGTGACCGGCGCCACGATGCCAATGGCGTGGGCGCATGACATCAATGTGCTGGCCGCCGCCATTGGTTCCGTGATGGCAGTCGTGTTGTTTGTCATGATCTTTGCGCGGCTGGTCCAGCATGAGCCGCTGCCGGCCGGCATGACGCCATCGCTGATGGTCATGATTGCGCCATTCGAAGTGGGTTTCCTCGCATACCTGAACTTGCGCCACGAAGTCGACTTGTTTGCCGCCCTGCTGTTCTGGTTTGGCCTGTTCTTGTTTGCCGTGCTGTCGGTGCGCGTGTTCCGTCCATCGGTGCCGTTTGGTCCTGCATGGTGGGGCATCAGCTTTCCATTGGCCGCGCTGGCGAATGCGGCGCTGAAATATGCCGATGCCACGGGCAGCCCGCTGCTGGCGTGGCTGGCCGCCGCGCTGCTGGCCTTCCTGACAGTGGCGATCGGCGTGCTGGCGGTCCGTACCGTACACTCGCTGGTTAAAGGCCAGTTGCTGGTCCAATAAGGAGAACCGATGCTGATTGCCATCCTCGCCTTCCCCGGCGCGCAAATGCTCGATATTGCCGGGCCGCTGGACGTGTTCCACGAAGCGTCGCGCCATGTGCCGCCAGAGCGGGCCTATCGCTTCGCGCTGGTCGCGGCCAAGGCGGGACCGCTGACCGCGTCGAACGGCGTCGTGCTGCATGCGCAATATGGGCTGGACGACCTCGATGGCGGCATCGACACGTTATTGGTGGCGGGCAGCCCTGCCATCCAATCGTTGCCAGGCGAAGCCGAACTGGTCGCCTGGCTGCAGCGGCAGGCGCCGCGCGTGCGGCGGCTGGGCTCGGTCTGCTCCGGCGCCCTGCTGCTGGCGCGCACAGGGCTCATGGATGGCAAGCGGGTGACCACGCACTGGAATGTGTCGGCCCATCTGGCGCGCAGCTTTCCCTGCTTAAAAGTGCAGGCGGACCAGATCTATGTGCGTGACGGCGCGCTGTACACGTCGGCCGGTGTCAGCGCAGGCATGGACTTGGCGCTGGCGCTGGTCGAAGAAGACCATGGCCGCGAAGTCGCGCTGCGGACTGCGCGTGAACTGGTGCTGTTCTTGAAGCGGCCGGGAGGGCAATCGCAATTCAGCACGCACCTGGCAGCCCAGTCCACCGAGCGCGACAGCATCCGCGACGTCCAGGCGTGGGTGCTGGAGCGGCTGGCCGAACCGGTGTCGATCGACAGCATGGCGGCGCGGGCCGGCATGAGCACGCGCAATTTCTCCCGCCTGTTCAAGCAGGACACCGGCATGACACCGGCGGAATTCGTGGAAAGCGCCCGCATCGACATGGCGCGGCGCTTGCTGGAAGACACCGCCAATCCGCTCAAGCGCATTGCCGCGCACAGCGGGTTCGGCAATCCGAACGGGTTGCGGCGCGCGTTCCAGCGCCGCCTGGGCATCACGCCCGGCGATTACCGCCAGCGCTTCCGCACGGCGTCATGATGCCGTGTGGCTGAACACTTGCCGCAAATACGCGAGGAAGGTCTGGTCCTGGCACATGGTCTTGCCGGGCGCATCGGACAATTTCGCCACTGACTGGCCATTGCAGCGCACCAGTTTCATCACAATGTTCAGCGGCGCCACACCCATGTCATTGGTGAGGTTGGTGCCGATGCCAAAGCCCGTCACGATGCGGTCGGCAAAGTGGCGGTATAGCGCCAGCGCTTTCGGCAAATCCAGGCCATCGGAAAACACGAGGCGCTTCGTGTGCGGATCGATGCGCAGCGCCGCGTAATGGGCCAGCGCTTTTTCGCCCCACTCGACCGGGTCGCCGGAATCGTGGCGCAAGCCGTCGAACAGCTTGGCAAAGTACAAGTCGAAATCCGCGAGAAACGCATCCATGCCGACCACGTCCGTCAATGCAATCCCCAGGTCGCCCCGGTATTCCTGCACCCAGTCTTCCAGTGCGGCTTTTTGAAAGTCGCGCAGGCGCACGCCAAACGACTGGAACGATTGCAAATACTCATGGGCCATGGTCCCGATCGGCACCATGCCGATGCGGCGCGCAAGGTGCACGTTGGACGTGCCTTTGAAATAGTGCGGCACGTGCGCCAGCAGGGTATCAGCCACTTCGTCGTGCCACGCGGATGAAAAGCGGCGGCGCAAGCCAAAGTCGGAAAATTCAAACGGGTGGCGGTGCGGAGGTTCCGCGCCGAACGCCTGCAATTGCCGGATTTTATCGGCCAGCCGCGCCCGCCCTTCCGCCAAGGCCGCCGTTTGATCGAAGCGGCGGAAATACAATTCATTGACGATGTACAGCACGAAAATTTCAAAGCCCATCACGTGCACTTGCGGACCGGCTGCGCGGATGTGCAAAGTGCCGCCATCGGTGGCGACCGTGATGAATTTGCGCTGGAAGCGGAATACCGTGAGGAAGTCGATGAAGTCGCTTTTCATGAAGCGCAAGCCGCGCAGATACGCGAGTTCGTCTTCCGTGAATGAGAGCGAGCACAGGTGATCGATCTGCGCACTGACATCGGACGCCAGTTCCGCCAGCGGGAATTGCGGCGTATTACGGCACACGAATTCATACTCTGCATGTGCGCCGGGATGGCTGTGCAGCAGCGCCTGCCACATGGTGAACTTGTATAAGTCCGTTTCCAGCAGGCTGCGGACAACGGGAATAAACGGCGGCATGAAGCGGCTCCGTAATGCAAAGCCGCATCATACCGCTAATTAATCACAGCTTAACAACGGGTGCCGGGCCTTCAGGCCGGGCATCCTCATCTTAAACTGCGACCAGTTCGTCGATGGCGCTGCGGCTTTTCGCCAACGTATCGGCCACAGCTTGTTCACCCATGGCCACGCCTTCCGCCTGCACGAACTGCACATCCGTCATGCCGAGGAAGCCCAGCACGGCGCGCAGGTACGTGGCCAGGTGGTCGAACGCAGCGCCAGGGCCGGCGCTGTAGACGCCGCCGCTGGCAGTGAACACGATGACTTTTTTACCGGTCAACAGGCCGACCGGGCCATTCTCGCCATATTTGAACGTGACACCGGCACGCGCCACGTGGTCGATCCACGCTTTCAAACCCGAGCTGACGGAAAAGTTATACATCGGCGCGCCAATGACGACCACGTCGGCTGCCTGCAATTCCGCCACCAGCGTGTCGGACGTTTTCACGACAAACGCTTGTTCGGCATTGCGCTGTTCCGCCGGCGTAAAGAAGGCGCCCATCATTTGTTCCGTCAAATGCGGCACAGGATTGGCTGCCAGGTCGCGCTCGACAATGGTGTCGGATGGATTGGCCGCCTGCCATTTCGCAATGAATTCCGCCGACAACTGGCGCGACAGCGAGCCGGAACTACGTACACTGCTGTTGATGTAGAGAACGTTTGCCATGGTATTTCTCCTGAATTGGTTGACTTGCTACGCATCATAATTCGGGTTTAATATCGATGGAATACAGTAAATTTCCATCAAAACAATCGATTTTATTGATATGAGAGATCCCGGCCTGCCCTCCCTTGAGCAATTGCGCGTATTCATTGCCGTGATCGACCATGGCGGGTTCGCCGCGGCGGCGCGCGCCCTGCACCGCACGCAATCGGTCATCAGCTACACCATTGCCAACCTGGAAGAACAGTTGAATACCGCGCTGCTGGACCGCAGCAAGCGCAAGCCGGAATTGACGGAAGCGGGCAAGGCGCTGCTGGCCGATGCGCGCGCGATTTGCATGAAAGTCGACAGCATGCGCTCGCGCGCCAAGGCGTTGTCTGCCGGGCTGGAAGCGGAAGTGTCGCTGGTGGTGGACGTGATGTTTCCCACGTGCCTGCTGGTGCGGATATTGAACGCGTTCCAGCAGCAGTTCCCTGCGGTCGCCATGCGGCTGCACACGGAAGCGCTGGGCGCCGTCACGCAACTGGTGCTGGACCGCGTGTGCCACATCGGCATTTGCGGCGGCGTCGTCAGCCCGCCGGACGCCATCGAACGCCGCGCCGCCGGGGAAGTGACGATGATGCCGGTATGCGCGCCGTCGCACCCGCTGGCGTCATGGCAGGGCAAAATCCCGGCTTCCGCACTGCGCGACCACATGCAGCTGGTGTTGACGGACCGCAGCCAGCTGACGGCGGGCCGCGATTATGGCGTGCTGGGCTTGCGCACGTGGCGGCTGGCCGACCTGGGGTCGAAACATGCGCTGCTGCGGGGCGGCCTGGGCTGGGGCAGCATGCCGCAAGCCATGATCAGCGACGACCTTGCCAACGGCCGTCTCGTGCAGCTGGACGTGGCGGACGGCAAGGCATTCCAGTATCCGCTGTACGCCATCAACCGCACGGATGAAGAACCGGGCCCGGCCGGACGCTGGCTGATGCAGCAATTCCTCGACCTCGACCACAGCTTGCCGCACGACGCTTATTGAAGGGCGGAAAATCCGGTAGCGCCTGCTCCTACGCGGCACAGGCTTGCTGTCCTATGGCGTGCCCAAATTGCCGGGCCTACGATGACACCACTGTTTCAACAGGAGATCATCATGAGCAAGCAACGGCACAAGAAAACTGCCCGCACCGAGAAAAACATGCAGTGGCAAAACACGCAAGGCATGCAACAAGGTACGGCGCTGAACCAGCAAAGCGCGCGCGAAGCCGCCGCCAGCACCACGCACCGCGACCGCACGACTGGCGCACGCGGCGACAGCACGCACCAGCGCTATACGTCCAATGTGCAAAAGGATGACATGCGGCGGGCACAGGGCGGCAAGACCCGCACTGACAAGGAAATCACTTGATGGCAAAGCTTTGCGCGACGATTTCCCGGTCGATCGCATCGAGCGGGACCGTCTTTTCAACGGCGCCAAGTTTCACGGCTTCCTTCGGCATGCCGTAGACGACGCAGCTTTGTTCATCTTGCGCCACGGTGCGCGCGCCGGCCTTGCGCATTTCCAGCAAGCCCAGCGCGCCATCGTCACCCATGCCCGTCATGATGATGCCTAGCGCATTGGCGCCGGCGCTCTTGGCCACGGACCGGAACAGTACATCGACGGATGGGCGGTGCCGGTTCACCAGCGGCCCATCGATGACGTCGACGTAATACGTGGCGCCGCTGCGCCGCACCAGCATGTGCTTGCCGCCCGGTGCAATCAGCGCCACGCCCGCCTGCACGCGGTCATTGGTTTCCGCTTCCTTGACGGCAATCGCGCAAATACTGTCCAGGCGGGCGGCAAACGCGCCCGTGAATTTTTCCGGCATGTGCTGGACCACGACAATACCGGGCGCATCGGACGGCAGCGCGCTGAGCACGCGTTCCAGCGCTTGCGTACCGCCAGTCGATGTGCCAATGGCAACCAGCGGTTCCGAACGCGGCACCACGGCCCCGTCACCGGGGGGCAAAATCACGTCGGCCGTCAGCTTGGCGGGTGGCGGCATCAGCGGAGCCGGCGGCACCGGCGCCGGCTTGCGCCGTGCCTGTTCATCGGCATGCTGCTGTGTATTGGAGGCGGCCGCCATGCGGATGGCGGAAATCAATTCATCGGCGTGGTCCGTCATGTATTCGCGGAGATTGACGCGGGGCCGGTTGACCACAGCCACGGCGCCGGCCGACAGGGCTTCCACCGTCAACGCCGTGCTATCGGCCGTCAACGACGAGCAAATCACCACGGGCAGCGGCTTTTCACTCATGATCTTGCGCAGGAAGGTGATGCCATCCATGCGCGGCATTTCGATGTCGAGCAGAATGACATCGGGCCAGTTCAGGCGCATGCGCTCGATGGCCAGCAGCGGGTCCGCCACCGCGTGCGTGACTTGTATGCCCGGCGCTGCATTCAGCAAGCCGCTCAACACCTGGCGCACAACGGCCGAATCGTCCACCACCAAGACCTGAATGCTCATGCGGATTTCCGGTATATCGAAGGCGCCAGCAAAACCGCGTCGGCATCGATGTCCTTCAGGCTTTCAGCGTGGCCAATGAACAAGTGTCCTCCGGTTTCAACTGCTGCGCTACGCGCGCCACCACCTGGCGCTGGGTCTTAACATCAGGCGTTGCCCAGCAAGATCAGCCGATCCGAGGCAACGCCAATTCATTTTCATGAATTGTACTCGTTGTCTCAGGGAACGTTGCACCAGCAGGGTCTCCCCGTAGTGGTGTGTCCCATTCAAGCCATAGCGCCGCAAGTAATCTGGTGGTATAGGGATGCGCGGAACACCCGTCAAATGAACAGCGCTGGCATCGCCCGAATGCCCATCCCCGCATCAGAAGCGGGTGAACAATGCTTCGTCTGGTTCCCCATCGGCAAATTGGGCAGGTGCGGTTTTCGGCACGGCAGCGATGCGGGCCTTGTTCGCGCTGGCGGCTGCGGCTTTACGCATCGTCACCATACGGGCAGCCGGAGGCGCTGCTTTCGACTCTGCCTGCACCGCGCCGCCCGCCACGCGGAAGAAGGCAATCGCCGCCTGCAATTCTTCCGCCTGGCTACTCATTTCCTCGGCAGTTGACGCCAGTTCTTCCGAACCGGCCGCATTTTTCTGTGTCGCGATAGACAGCTGGCTAACCGCCGTATTGATCTGCGCCACGCCCGTCGACTGTTCTTCCGAAGCCGCCGTAATTTCCTGCACCAGGTCCGATGTTCGCTTAATGTTCGGCACCATTTCATCAAACAGCTTGCCGGCCTGTTGCGCCAGGCCCACGCTCGATGACGCCACTTCGGCAATCTCTTGCGCCGCCACCTGGCTGCGTTCGGCCAGCTTGCGCACTTCAGCCGCCACGACGGCAAAGCCTTTGCCGTGTTCACCGGCACGGGCGGCTTCAATTGCGGCGTTCAGCGCCAGCAAATTGGTTTGATACGCGATGTCGTCAATGATGCCGATCTTTTTCGCGATCTGCGTCATGGCCTCGACGGTCGAACGCACCGCCACGCCCCCTTCTGCGGCTTCGACGGCAGACTTGCTGGCCATGGCATCCGTGACGCGGGCATTTTCCGTATTTTGTGCAATCGATGCCGTCATTTGCTCAACCGATGCACTGGTTTGCTCGACACCGGCCGCCTGTTCGCTGGACGATTGCGACAACGCTTGCGCCGTCGCACTGACTTGTTCCGACGCACTGGCCAGCACACAGGCACTGCTGGACACTTCCGACACCACGGCCGACAGTCTGGCAACCATGGCTTTCATTGAATACAGCAGGCTGTGCTTGTCACCGGCACGCAACTGAATGTCGACCGCGAGGTTACCCTCCGCCACCTGGCTGACGATTTGCGCCGCGTACGCCGGTTCGCCGCCCAGCTGGCGCACCAAACTGCGAATCAGCAGCCACGACAGTACGATGCCGAACGCCAGCCCGCCCGCCATCAACAGCGCATTGCTGCGGACCGTTGCGTTATAGTCAGCCACCGCCGCGTCATATTCTTCCTTTGCCACGGTCTCTTGCAAGGCTCGCAATTTACCCATGGCATCCATTGCAGCATAGAAATCGCTGTCCAGCGTCTTCATGTTCTCCAGCGCCTGCTTCATATTTCCTGCCCGCAGTTGCGCCACGATGGGCCGGCGCTTTTCCAGATAACCGTTCCAGGCCGGCAAAAATTCTTCCGTCAGCTTTTTCTCGTCGGGCGTCAGGTACGTGGCCATGTATTCGCTCCACTCTTTCTGATAGGTGCTGTAATACGTATCCGCCACCGCCAGGCTTTTTTCCACGTCCTCCGCCGCGCCCAGCGCTGCCTGCAGCGTGCGCGTACGGTGGCGCAATATCGCTTCGCCGGCTTGCGCCAGCTGGGCCAATGCCACCGTGCGGTCTTCATATACCGTCTTCAGGCGCGCGTTGGACGCATGCATGCCGCGCAAGCCCGCAAAGCCGGCGCCCAGCATCAGCGCGCACAACAAGGCCACCAAGGCGCCCAGGCGCGCACGCACCGTCAATGCCGACAACCAATTCATGGCAGCACCAGCTTTTGCACGGCGCCCAGCAATACTTCAGGACGGAAGGGCTTCACCACCCACGCCTTGGCGCCGGCAGCCTGCCCCTCGCGCTTCTTTTCTTCCTGTGATTCCGTGGTCAGCATGATGACGGGCGTGAATTTGTGGGAAGGCTTTTGTTTCAATTCCCGCACAAAGGAAATGCCGTCCATGTTGGGCATATTGACGTCGCATACGATCAAATTGACCTTTTGTGCGTCGAGCTTGTTTAACGCAATCTGCCCATCCGCCGCCTCGACCACGTCATAGCCGGCGCCCTTGAGCGCAATGTGCACGACTTGCCGCAGTGACGCCGAGTCGTCGACCACCATGATGGTTTTTGCCATGTTTTGTCTCTTATAAAAAAGTGGATACCCGTTCGATTCCGTCAGACTGTATCCACCGGGAAATTATTTGTAACCTGTACTTTGGTACATGTTACAAAGCAGCGTCACGGACGCCCCTGGAAAATAACGAGTTGCCAACAAATTGTTGCCCCACTGCACCAAAGTACAAGTTACGCCGGGGCGAGCATTGCCTACATTAGCGTCATGGGACCCGATAACGACATCACTGATATTTTTCTGCTCCCCGGCGACTACTTCGTTGGCGGCCAGGGACACCGCATCCGCACGCTGCTGGGATCGTGCGTATCGATTACGCTGTGGCACCCGCAACGCAAAATCGGCGCCATGTCGCACTTCCTGTTGTCGTCGCGCAACCAGAACAAAGCATCGGAATTGAACAGCCGCTATGGCGAAGAAGCCTTGGAATTAATGTTGACGGAATTGCGCGCCATGGGCGTCGATCCGGCGGAATGCCAGGCCAAGATTTTCGGCGGCGGGCAAATGTTCCCGGGATCGACGCAAGGCATAGGCCGCCAGAATGGCGAAGTGGCGCTGCGCCTGTTGCGGGCGCATGGTATTCCAGTGGTCTCGGAAAGCTTGTACGGTATGGGCCACCGCAGCATTATTTTTGATGTGGACAACGGCAATGTGTGGAGCCGCCAGGTCGCGCCGGAACAGCCGGACGATGCCCTGCCGGCATTGCGGGCGCCGCGCAAACCGGCGGACAGCGCCGCCAGGCGCGCGGACTTGCACGCGCTGTCGCGGTCCGCGCGGCTGCAAGCGATGGAAGTGCTGGCGCAGGCTGCCAGCGATGTGCCGCGCGTGCTGCCGTCAGCGCGCCTTTAACCGCGCGCTGCACTTCTTTTCGTTGGCTGATTGAGCCAGGTCAGCCAATTCAGCGGACGCGGCGCAACGACGAAATCCTGTCATTCATATTGCCCAGGTTGTCGTAACGGCCTGGGCCATACACGACGCACTGGCCGCCGAAATTGTCGTGCTCGCACAATTGCCACTGGCCTTCATAAATCACCATCGAGCTGGCGCGGTCGTTGAAGTCCGCGCCGCGCAAGCTGCGCGTTTCACCCTGGAAGGATACGCGGCGGCCTTCAAAGCGCGAATGTTCAAACAGTTCGATTGGATCTGGACGGTCAAAGCCGCCACGGCGGTCGCGCTGTTCTTCACGCCATTCGCGGCGCTCCTGGCGGTCGTCGCGGCCGTCATGGTCGCGGTCGCGGTAGCCGTGGCCGCCCCGTTCGATCTGGCGCACCGATGAAATACTGTTGTTAAAGTTGCGCAAGTTTGGATATTCGCCGCGCTCGAACACAGCGCAATAGCCGCCGAAGTCCCTGTCTTCGCACACTTCCCACACGCCGGAATGCACGATCAGGCTCGATGCGCGGTCGTTGAAGCCGGCATCGCGCAAGTTGCGCGCGCCGTCGCGGATCGTCAATTCTTCGCCGCGGAAGCCATCGCGCGAATACAAGGTCATTTCACCTGCGGTGGCAGCGGCCATTTGACCGGCCAGCATGGCGGCCGCGAAGGCCAGGATGGTTGTACGTTTCATTTTTTTAGCTCCTTTTGCACTGTATTCTAGTCAACGTCCTGACTGATCCGCCAGCCTACACGACGTTGTAACAAATTCCTACTCTTGGTCTCCTACGCCACTGGGAAAATGCCGATAAAATGGCTTCTTTTTATTGCATTTTCGCCATGCCGACGACGTTCACGCTCCCCAATATCCGCCGCGAAGCGGCCGCCCTGTGGCAACTGGCGTGGCCGGTGCTGGTGGGCCAGCTGGCGACGGTCGGCATGGGCGTGGCGGACGTGGCCATGACGGGCCATGCCAGCGCGACGGAACTGGCTGCCGTGTCGCTGGGCGCGTCGATCTGGTCCATCATCCTCGTCACCGTGACCGGCACGATGATGGCAATTAACTCCGTGGTGGCGCACCAGGTGGGCGCGGGCGAACATCAAGCCATTGCCCACTCCGTGCGCCAGGCGCTGTGGAAAGCGCTGGGCGTGGGCCTCATCGGCGCGCTGGCGTGCAATGCCGCGACCTTGCTGTTCGACCATTTGCACATGGCGCAGGAAGTCAACGACCGCGCATCGCTGTTCGTCCACATCATCAGCATCGGCATGCCGCCCTATGCGGCGTACCGCGCCTTGTATGGCTACAGCACCAGCATCAATCAAACCAAGCCTGTGATGGTGATTGCCCTGCTGGGCCTGGCGTTTAACGTGACGGTCAACTGGGTATTGATCTTTGGCCACTTCGGCATGCCGAAGCTGGGCGGCGTCGGCTGCGCCGTGGCGACTGGCGCGTGCATGTGGCTGATGCTGGGCGCCATGCTGGTGTGGCTGAAAGTCTCGCCCGCCTACCGCCAGACGTATCCGTTCACGCGCTGGGAATGGCCCTACTACCCGGAAATCCGCTCGATGCTGAAGCTGGGCCTGCCAACCGGCATCACGTACTTCGCGGAAGTGTCCGCGTTTGGCGCCGTCAGCCTGCTGGTGGCGCGCTTTGGCGTGGTCGAAGTATCAGCGCACCAGATTGCGCTGAACTTCGCGTCGCTGGTGTTCATGGCGCCGCTGTCGTTCGGCATCGGCGTCATCACGCGCGTAGGACAAGCGATGGGCGAAGCCAATCCGGCACAGGCGCGCTTTGCCGCGTGGGTGGGCGTCGGCATGTCGCTGTCGTTTGCCGTGCTGTCCGCCATCGGCATTGCACTGTTCAATGTGCAAATTGCCGCAGCCTACACGTCCGACACGGCAGTGCAGGCGCTGTGCGCGCACTTGCTGCTGTTTGGCGCGCTGTTCCAGCTGTCCGACGCGACGCAGGTGGCGACATCGTGCGCCATCCGCGGCTATAAAGTCACGCGCCAGCCGATGCTGATCCAGTTGCTGGCGTTCTGGGTATTCGCCCTGCCGCTGGGCTGTATTCTGGGCCTGGCGCCGGACTGGATACCGTTTGCTCCCGCTGCGCCAATGGCGGCAGCGGGTTTCTGGATCGGGCTGGTGCTGGGTTTGACGATAGCCGCGACACTGCTGAGCTGGTCGCTGTACGTGCTGGCCAACCAGCGCGTGCGGGACAGCGCCCGGCGGCGCCCCGCTGCCATGCAAGCGTAGGCCGATGCCGCCAAGGGCCGAACGAACGTCGGATTTTCGGCCCGTATTCCATACCCTTGCCGCCCCCCACTCTGGTATTGTCTTGCCGCAATAATCCTCACACGTGAACCCATGCGACTGATCCTTCCTCTCCTTGCAGCTATGGCAACGACTATCCCCGCTTCCGCCGAGCGCCTGACCCTGGACCGTATTCACGCTGACCCGGCATTGGCCGGCGCGGCCGTACGCAACCTCAAAGTGTCTCCGGACGGCGCCCGCGTCACGTTCCTCAAGGGCCGCGACGACAATCAGTTCCAGATGGACTTGTGGGAATACAACCTGAAGGACAAGAGCACGCACCGCCTCGTGGATTCGAAGATCCTGGTGCCGGACGAAAACCTGTCCGATGCGGAAAAAGCCCGCCGCGAGCGCGAACGCACCGCGAGCCTGAAGGGGATTTTGAATTACAGCTGGTCGCCGGACGGCAAGCAATTGCTGGTGCCGATAGCCGGCAACCTGTATCTGATCGACGTGGCAAAGCCCGATGCGGCGCGCCTGGTGGCGTCCGGCCAGGTGCTGGATCCGAAAATTTCACCGCAAGGCCGCTACCTGTCGTTCGTGCGCGACCAGAATTTGTTTGTCATCGACCTGGCGACGGGCAAGGAGCGCCAGCTGACCACCGATGGCAAAGGCGCCATCCACAATGGCGAAGCGGAATTCATCGCACAGGAAGAAATGGGCCAGCGCACCGGCTACTACTGGGCGCCGGACGACAGCGCGATTGCCTATAAGCGCTACGACGAAACGCAAGTGCCGATCGCGCGCCGCTTTGAAATTTATGCGGACCGCACGGACGTCATCGAACAGCGCTACCCTGCCGCCGGCGATCCGAACGTGACTGTGCAATTGAAGATCGTGTCGCCTGCCACCGGCGACACCCGCGACGTGAACCTGGGGCCTGATCCCGACATTTACCTGGTGCGCGCCGACTGGAGCGCCAACAGCCGCACGCTGACGTTCCAGCGCCAGAGCCGCGACCAGAAAACGCTGGAACTGGTGGCCGTCGATGCCGCCACCTTGCAACAGCGTGTGCTGATCACGGAAAAATCCGACACGTGGACCACCATCCACGAGGACTTGCGCTTCCTGAAATCGCGCGATGCGTTTATCTGGGCATCGGAACGTTCGGGCCGCAACCACCTGTATTTGTACAGCATGGATGGCAAGATGCTGCACGCGATTTCCAAAGGCGACTGGGGCATCGACAATGTGCTGGCGGTCGATGAAAAGGCGGGCAAAGTCTATGTCGCGTCGAACCGCGACGCCGTCATCGACAAGCAAGTGTATGCACTGCACATCGATGGCAGCACGGCCGCCAATCCGAAGCGCATCACGCAAGCGGACGGCTGGCATGACGCCGCGTTTGCCCGTAATGGCGACGTGTTTGTCGATACGTTCTCCGACCCGGACACGCCGCCGCAAGTGGCGATCCGCCGCGCCGATGGCGCCATGGTCACGTGGCTGGAAGAAAACAAGGTCGACGCCAAGCATCCGTATGCGCCGTACAAGGCCGACCACTTGCGCACTGAATATGGCACGTTGAAAGCGCAGGATGGCCAGACCTTGCATTACTCGATGGTCAAGCCGTACAAGTTTGATCCTTCAAAGCGCTACCCAGTCTACCTGTCCACGTATGGCGGCCCGCATGCGCAGCACGTGTCGCGCAAATGGGGCAATTATTTTGACCAGTACATGGCGCAGCAAGGTTTTGTCGTGTTCCGTCTCGATAACCGGGGTTCCAGCCGCCGCGAGCGCGCGTTCACGGATGCCAATTACAAGCACCTGGGCGACGTGGAAGTGCAAGACCAGTTGACGGGCGTGGCGTTCCTTGGACAGCAAAGCTTTGTCGATGCCAAGCGCATCGGCGTGTTTGGCTGGAGCTACGGCGGGTTCATGACCTTGCGTTTGCTGTCGCAAGCGTCCGACAAGATCGCCATGGGCGTGTCGGTTGCGCCGGTGACGGACTGGAAACTGTACGACACGCACTACACGGAACAGTTCATGAGCACGCCGAAAGACAATCCGCAGGGCTATGCGCAAAGCAGTGTGTTTGCCCACGTCGATGGCTTGACATCGCCGCTGCTGCTGATGCACGGCATGGCGGATGACAACGTGCTGTTCACCAACTCCACGCGCATGATCGATGCGCTGGTCAACCGTGGCGTGCACTTTGAATTGATGACGTATCCAGGCGCCAAGCACGGCATTTCCGGCAAGGGGCCGCAGCGCCACGTGTATGGCAATATTGAAGCGTTCTTCAAGAAGAACTTGAAGCCGGAATCCAACTAAGCACACTGCGCATAGGAATGAAGGGCCGGACATGTTCCGGCCCTTCGCGTTTGTCAGTCCGCCTGTTTTCGGCGCAGCGTCAACGCCATGGCTGCCAGCCCTGCCAGCATCAGCGCCAGGCCGGCCGGCTCCGGCACATGCGTGTCGGCCGATTCAGTCAGGATAAAGCCTTCCCAGCGCCCATTGCGCAACGCCGTGCCTGCCAATTGCCCCGCATCGTTGATGGCAATATTGTTCACTGCTTCAAAGCCTCCCGACAGCAAGTCTTTCACGTCATACATGACGCCATCGTCGTACAGGAATGCAGTAAAGCTGCCATCGCTGCGGACCGCGTTGCCGATCACCTGGCCGGCTGCGTTAATGGCTTCAGCCGAACTGTAATTGCCGCCCAGCGTACCCAGGTCAACCATCGCGCCGTTGACGGTGGCGAACGCATGCACGCCATTACCAACCAGGCTCCATCCCGCCACCTGGCCTGATGCGTTGATCGCATTGGCGGAGCTGTGCGAGCCCCCCAGCGTCCCCAGATCCGTCATCACGCCATTGCTGGAAATAAATGCGTGGTAAGCGCTGTCATCCGCAATATTGGATGTGCCGATAATCTGTCCCGCTTCATTGATACTGCGGGCGCCACTGTAGTTGCCGCCCAGCGTGCCCAGTTGCGTCATCACGCCATGGTCGTACAAGAATCCGCGGTAGCTGCCGTCAGCCAGCTGCCCCGCCCCCACAACCTGGCCGTGGTTGTTGATCATGCCGACGCTGCTGCTGGCGCCGCCCAGCGACAGCGGCGTCATCACGCCATTGCTGTACAAAAAGGCCACGTAGTCATTGCCGTTCGGCAGCATGCTGGTCCCCACCACCTGGCCCGCATCGTTAATGGCTTCCGCCCGCGCGTTCGTGCCGCCCAAGGTCAGCCGCGTCACGGTCCCGTTATCGAACAGGAAACCGTCATGCCCGCCATTGTTGGCGGTATAGCCATAGCCCACCAATTGCCCAGCCCCGTTGGCAGCCATGGAAAACGTGCCGACGCCTCCCATCGAGCCAACTTGCTGAAAAGAGCCATTGCGCGTAATAAACGCCGCGACGTCCGCATCACCGGCAAGGTGGCCTGAGCCGTAGACTTGGCCGCTATTGGTAATGCCATTGACAGTGAAATACGTTCCGCCCAGCGAACCCAGTTCGGTGGTCACCCACGCCGCGTGCGCGCACGAAGAAAAACCAAACAGGGCTGCCAATACTGCCTTCTTGATCATTTGATCCTCATGGAAATGAAAATTTCCGTGAATATATCAAATGACAATAATAATGAAAAGAAATATATACTTTCGAGCAATAAAAAACCCGGCCGCAGCCGGGTTTCTTCATGCGGGGAACGCCGATCAGCGGTTACCGCGGTCGATCGCATCCTTCACGGCTTCCTTGGCGTCGCCGACGCCTTTCTGCAGCTTGCCTTCAGACTGTTTCGACAAGCCCTTGGCTTGCTGTTCGGAACTGCCCACCAGCTCGCCGGTTTTCTGTTGCACTTTGCCGGCTACTTCCTTGGCTTTACCTTTAATCTGGTCCTTGTTCATGATGACCTCCTGAAAGTATGCACACGCCACATGGTGTGCCCAGGGAAATCATAGCCAGCGGGTATGTACGCTTCCGTACGGTGCTTAACACTGCTCCTTAACACTGCTCATTCACACTTGCGCCATACGCTGGCCAGCCATGGCTGCTGGTCGCGCGGCAAGCCGGGCGGACGGTAATAATGGTGCAGCGGCGCGAATCCTGCCGCCGTCACGAAACGCGCCCACGTGTCGTAGTCGTGGTAGCTGCCGTAGCGGGGGCCGTTCCACCCTTCCTGGTTGTTGCCACGGGGATTGGAGCTGAACAGCACGCCGCGCGGCTTCAGCGCAGCCTGCAAACGCTTCAACACATCCGGCAAGGCCGCAGTCGGCACGTGAAACAGCGAAGCATTGGCAAAAATGCCGTCGAATGTTTCCGGCGGCAGCCGCAGGCCGATGAAGTCTTGCTGCAGCACGTCACAGCCGCTGTATTCATGGGCCATGCGGACAAATTCCGCCGAACCGTCGAGGCCCGTGGCAATATGGCCCAGTTCTGTGAACCGCTTTAAATCGCGCCCCGGCCCGCATCCCAAGTCCAGGATGCGGAACGGCGGGGCGCCTTCAATGGCATCGAGCAGCGCCGCAATGTTCTGGCTCACATCATGGTCGCGCGTGCCTTCGAAAAATTGCTGCGCGCTGCGGTCGTAATGTGCCAGTGTGGTTTGCGTAATCTGCCCGATGTCGTCCATTGCCGTTTCCTTTTACCAGACGCGCACGCGGTCTTGCGGCGCCAGGTACAGTTGCTGGCCCTGCTGCACGTCAAATGCCTTATACCATGCGTCGAGGTTGCGCACCGTGTACGTGCGCCATTTTGCCGGGGCGTGGCCATCCGTCATGACCTGGCGGCGCAGCGCTGCATCGCGCACGAGGTTGCGCCAGCTGCGCGCATAGCCGATGAAGAAGTCGCGGTCCGGCACCGTGGGGTTGGCGGCCTTGAACGCATCATAGGCAGCCGCCAGGCCGGCCAGGTCGGACAGGTTTTCACTCAACGTCAACTGGCCATTGAGCGCCAGGTCCGGGAATGCTTGATAGGACGAGTATTGGGCCACCAGCGCTTGCGTGGCAGTCTTGAAGTGGGCCGCGTCATCCTTGGTCCACCAGTCGCGCAGCAAGCCTTTCGAATCGAACTGCGAACCCGTGTCATCGAAACTGTGGCTGATTTCATGGCCGATTACGGCGCCGATCGCGCCATAGTTGGCGGCGTCCGTGCCGTTCAAGTCAAAGAATGGCGGCTGCAAGATCGCGGCCGGGAAATTCAGCGCATTTTGCATCGGCAAATTCACGGCGTTAACCAGTTGCGGCGGCATGCACCATTCCTTGCGGTCCACCGGCTGATGCAGCTTGGCCAGCTGCTGCTGCGTGTACAGCTTTTCCGCACGCTCGGCATTGCCATATGCATCGTCGGCTTTCACGTCCAGATGCGCATACGACGTCCATTTCTCTGGGTAGCCAACGCCGACGTACAGCACGTCCAGCTTCGCGTGGGCTTCCTTGCGCGTGGCCGGGTCCATCCACGCCAGCTTGTCGATGCGCTGATGGAACGCCTTGACGATATTCTTGACCATGCCTTCCAGCTTGCTCTTGGCTTCCGGCGGGAAGTACTTGGCCACATACAGTTTGCCGACCGCATCAGGCATGCCTGCATTCACGGCAGCAAGGCCGCGCTTCCAGCGCACCGACAGTTGCGGCGTGCCGGACAAGGTGCGGCCATAGAAATCAAAGTACTGGTCAACAAACGCTTGCGGCAAATTGTTGGCGTGGTGGTTAATGGTGTGGAAGGCCAGGAAGTCTTTCCACGCATCGAGCGAACCTTCCTGCACTTGTTTGGCGGCGCCCGTCATGGCGGTCGGGTGCCACAGCATGAATTGCTTTTGGCCTTTCAAGCCGGCGCTGGCAAAGAACAGGTTCCAGTCCATGCCCGGCGCTTTCTTTGCGAAGTCTTGCAGCGACCACGTGTGGTTGGACTTTGCCATGTCGGCGGAATCTTCGCGCGTCGCGTGCGACAGCGCCAGCTTGCGCTCTAGGTCGAACACGCGGGCAGCGCGGGTTTCCGGATCGCTGAAGCCGGCCAGTTTAAACATGGCGGCAATGTGCGCCTGGTACGCCGTGCGCAGTTTGTGCATGCGCTCGCTGTCGTCCAGGTAATATGCGCGGTCCGGCATGCCGAGCCCGCCCTGCAGCAGGTACGGGACATTGTGTTTTGGATCATTCAAGCCTTGCGATACCCACAAGCCAAACAGGTTTTCCGTCTGGAAGTTGGTGGCATTCAGCGGGTCCACGTCGGCGCGGATGGTTTCGCCCAATGCGCGCGTCAATTCTTTCTTGTCGCGGATGGCGCGGATCTTGTCCAGCGCCGGCGTCAGCGGCGCCAGGCCGCGCGCTTCGATGGCGGTGTCATTCATAAACGCGCGGTAAAAATCGCCAACCTTTTTTGCTTCCGCATCCGGCGAACCGGCCGCCGCTTCCACCAGCTTGATGATGCGCTGGTTGGTTTCTTCCGCCAGTTGCGACATGCCGCCCCACGAACTGCGGTCATCCGGGATTTTCGTCGTGTTCAGCCATTCCGAATTGGCGTAGCTAAAGAAGTCGTCGCCGGGCAAGACTGCGGCGGCAGCGGGCGCGGCCGGCGGCGCAACGTTGTCGGCTGCGATGGCATGGGCGGCAACGAATTGCAGGGCGCCACACAGCGCGAGGCTGAGGGCGGTTTTGACTGGTGCATGCATGGGGTCGGTTCCTGTTATGTTTTTTAAAATTTGAGGCGTGGTACGCCAGCCTGCACTGTATTTCGTCTGGCATTTTGATGCGGGCACATTGCGACAAACTGCAAAAATCCCGGACAGGCTGCAGGAATCACGCCCTACGGTGCAGTACTGCAACAAAAAGCCCCTACAGAGGAAAAATTCGCTATATAGTTCATCTACAGCAACGCATTCTCATAGGAGACCTACATGAAACTTGAAGCGCTTTTCCAGAATCCCACCGCGTTGCCCACCGCACCCAAGGTCGTCGAGGAATTGATCGCCAGTTTTGACAAGGCCAGTGTCTCCACTGAAGAAGTTGCCAAAAAACTGTCAGCCGACCCGGTGTTGAGTGCCAAGCTGCTGCGGCTGGCCAACTCGGCGTATTACCACGTGTCGCGCAGTATCGGCACGGTGGAAGACGCCGTGCTGATGCTGGGCTTCGTGACGGTGCGGACGCTGGTCATCAGCTCTGGCCTGGTCAGCGGTTTCAAATCCGTGCCCGGCCTCGACTTGAAACAATTCTGGCGCTACAGCCTGTATACGGCGTGCGCAGCCAAATGGATTGCCAAGAAAACCAAGGAAAATACCGACCTGGCCTTCACCATCGGCATGATGCACGCGATCGGCCAGCTGGTGATTCATTCCGCCATGCCGGAACAGGCGATGCAACTGGGTAAAGTTGCCGGGCCACTGGATTCGCGCCGGCTCGATACGGAAAAACAATCGTTGGGCTATACGTATGCCGATGTCGGCGCCGAACTGGCGCGCCGCTGGAAATTCCCGGACGTGTTCGCGGAAACCATCGCCCACTACCCTGACCCGTTGAACGATGAAGACGCCACCCACCTGTGCGGCGTCATTCATTTGGCGTCGTGGCGCGCCCGTGTGGAAGAAAATGGATTGTCGGCCGAGGAAATCGCTGCCTGCTATCCAGAAGAACTGGCTGCCGAGCTGGGCTTGGCGCCCAATGCATTGCTGGACGACATGCCGCCGCCTAGCGAACTGAGCGCGGGCCTGGAAGAACTGATCAAATAAACAACTGCCCTCCCACCAGAAGCGCGGCCTTTGCCGCGCTTTTTTATTGCTTTTAGCGTTGGTGCCTGGCACCGAAGGGGGTGGGAATATTGCTGGTTTGACCACTTCTAAAAAATTTTCGATTTTTTTCAAAAAAACCCTAAAGTTCCCGGAAGGCATGACGTTAATCCAGACAAGCAGTAATCCATTTCCATTTTCCGGGATACGCCATGACCTCGAACGAAGTCCTCTCCATGTATGAAAACGTTGCTGGTTTGACCAGTAAAATGGTGATGGCTGCGCGCGCCAATGATTGGGAAAGCCTGGGCCGCCTGGAAAACCAGACTGCCGCCACCGTGGCCATGGTGACTGCCGGCGCAACGGTGCCTGCACAGCAAGGCGATGCCCGCGCCCGTAAAATTGCCCTGCTGAAGCAGATTCTTGCCAATGACCGCGCTGTGCGCGACGCAACGGATCCATGGATCGGCCAAGTGCCAGGCGTCTGCCAGTAAGTTCCGGATGCTCCAAATAAAAAGCGCCTGCGGGCGCTTTTTTTTATGTGCGGCTTATTCGCCGTCCTTGTCCAGCACAGGCTCTTGCGGCTCTGCCGGCAGCGCTTCCGCCGCTTCCTGCTTGTTGCGCTTCCAACGTTTCCAGAACATCAGCTTGTCTTTCGATGGCAACGTCAGCTTGTTCTTGCGCACCGCATAGACAAGGCCGCCTAGTACGGCCAAGGCCGCCACGACACCCAGCACGATTTGCGTGGTGGCGTTCAAGCCAGAGCGGCGCTTGCCGTTGCCATTGGCGCCATGGCCCGATGGCGGAATCACGGAACCGGCCGGATTCATTGGCGAACTGGCGGCCGGCGTGGACGCAGCCGGCGGCGCCGACGCGGCGGAAGCGGCAGACGCGGCGGAAGCGGCAGACGCGGCGGAAGCGCCAGACGCAGCCGATGCTGCCGACGCAGCCGAAGCAGCCGATGCAGCCGCAGACGCCGCCGGCGCCACAGATGCCGCCGGTACCGCAGGCATTGTTGCTGCCGGATGCGCCGCCGGCGCAGGCGCCGCCATCGCCGACTGCAATGCCTGCACCTTCCCTTCCAGGTCACGGATCTTGGCATTCAATTCCATATTTTTCTGGTCCAGCGCCACGCATTGCCTGGCCTGGCCAGCGCCTCCGGGCGCACAGGCCGCATGCGCCGGCGCGCTGCGCTGCGGCGTAGTGCGCAGCAAATCAGCGCCATATGCGGCGCGGCGCGTCAGCGCTTCCCGTTCCGCATTCGCCCTGGCGCGGGCGGCAATCAGCGCCGCCTCGGATGGCGCGAAACCCGGCAGCGCAGGGTCGGCGGTGTGCGCAGCGGAAACCGGCGCAGACGCCGGCGGCGCAATGTCCGCAGGCGGCGGCAACGGCGCCGGGTGCAATTGCGCTGCAGTGGGCGCTCTTGCAACAGGCGGCGCCGGCGCCATGGTGCTGGCCGCCGGTTCCGGCGCGCTGGCCACTTGCGCAGGCACAGGGCGTACCACGGGCGGACGCGGCGCACCGGGCGGCTCCGGCGTCAGCCACAAGGTAGCGGCGCGCACCGCGGCGCGGCTGCCCGTCCCCAGTTCCAGGTACAAGTGCACGACTTCCGTATCGATGGGCTGCAACGTGACGATATGCACGAACAGCCGCTGGTCCTTGCGCTGCACCGACATGCGCGCGCCCGCCAGCGCCGGGTGCATGCGCACATTGGCGCCCTGGTAAATATTGGCCCCCGCCATCCGTACCGGCACGCCTTCCGCCGCTTCTTCCGGCGACAGCATGACCAGTTCGATATCGGCTGTCAGCGGCTGGTTCAGGTAAGTACGCACCGCGATATCGCCCAGTTCCGCAGCAGCGGCAGGCCCCCCTGCCAGCATGGCGGCGGCAACGGCAATGGTTGAAAAACAGTGAAAGCGATGCTGCATAGCGTGTAAGTCGGCGGCACAAGATGTATGAGTCTTAACGGCAAGATTTCTCCAATAGTTAGCCCCGCGCTGGAAATTGACCACTGCGTTACACTTGCTGTTATACCAACCGTGTGGAGGCTGCCTTGAACACCCGATCCGAACAAGACAGTTTTGGCCCCATTGACGTGCCGGCCAACCGCCTGTGGGGCGCGCAAACCCAGCGCTCGCTGCACCACTTTGCGATTTCCACGGAACGCATGCCGGCCGGCCTCATCAATGCGCTGGCGCAAGTCAAACGCGCCGCCGCGCGCGTCAATGTCGACCTGGGCGTGCTGCCCGAAGCCAAAGCCAACGCCATCATGCAGGCCGCCGATGAAGTGCTGGCCGGGCAGCATGCGGACGAATTCCCGTTATCCGTGTGGCAGACCGGGTCCGGCACGCAGTCCAACATGAACATGAATGAAGTGCTGGCCAACCGGGGGTCCGAATTGATGGGCGGACCACGGGGCGAAGCGCGCCTGCTGCACCCGAACGATGACGTCAACAAAGGCCAGTCATCCAACGATATTTTTCCCACTGCCATGCACGTGGCGGCCGCATGGGCGATGGCGCGCGACGTCTTGCCCGCGCTGCGCGAATTGCGCGCCACCCTGGAAGCCAAAGCGCACGCCTTTGCCGATATCGTGAAAATCGGCCGCACGCATTTGCAGGATGCCACGCCGCTGACTTTGGGCCAGGAATTTTCCGGCTATGCGGCGCAACTCGATTACGCCGACCTGATGATCACGGCCGCCTTGCCCCCGGTGCTGGAACTGGCGGCCGGCGGCACTGCTGTCGGCACCGGCTTGAACGCCCATCCTGAATATGCCGCGCGCATGGCGCAGGAATTGGCCAGCCGCCTGCAATTGCCGTTCACCAGCGCGGACAATAAATTCGCCGCACTGGCTGGCCACGATGCGCTGGTGTTTGCCCACGGCGCACTGAAAACGCTGGCCACCGCATTAATGAAAATCGCCAACGACGTGCGCTGGATGGCGTCCGGTCCCCGCTCCGGCCTGGGTGAAATCACGATTCCGGAAAATGAGCCGGGCAGTTCCATCATGCCCGGCAAAGTCAATCCAACGCAGTGCGAAGCCATGACGATGCTGTGCTGCCAGGTGTTCGGCAATGACACCGCCATCACGGTGGGCGGCGCGTCCGGCAACTTTGAATTAAATGTCTACAAGCCGCTGATCATTCACAATTTCCTGCAAAGCGCCCGCTTGCTGGCTGACGGCATGCGCAGTTTCGACCACCATTGCGCGCAAGGCATCGCGCCCAATGCAGGCCGCATTGCGGAATTGATGGAGCGGTCGCTGATGCTGGTGGCTGCGCTGGCGCCCCATATCGGCTATGATCGCGCCGCGCAAATCGCAAAAAAAGCGCAGCATGAAGGTAAAACCCTGAAGGAAGCCGCCCTGGAACTGGGTTTCGTCACGGACGAACAGTTCGCACAATGGATCATTCCGCTCGACATGACCCGTCCCGCTGCGCGATAACACCTATTAAACCAGTAATCAACGCGTGACAGCGACTGAGGATAAAATGCAAAAAGTGAGTTTTGAATTGAACGGGGAGTTCGTCGAGCTGAACCAGCTCTTGAAATTGGCCGGCCTGTGCGACAGCGGCGGGGCTGGCAAAGTGCTGGTGGCCAGCGGCGCAGTGAAGGTCGACGGCAAGCAAGAGTTGCGCAAAACCGCCAAAATCCGCGCCGGCCAGCGCGTCACGATTGGTGATGTGCAAATCAGCGTGGTGGCGGAAGGCGCGGCATAAGCTGCAGCACAGGCGGATTTTCTTGCATTTGAGAAATATTCAGCTAAGCTGAAACTCAACACGGGGATGGCGGCAGCGCCATCCGGCACGCAAAGTTGTCTCGGGAGTACGCCATGGAATGCCCGGAAAATTCGCACACACAAGAGCGCCTCATCGGCGACTTACGGCAAGTCATCGAAAATGCAGAGGAATTGCTGAAGAATACCGATCACTATTCCAGCATCCTGTACCAAGGCGCGCGCGCCCGTTTGCTGCACGCGCTGCAAACGGCCACTGAAGAACTGGCCCGTTTTGAAGATGCGCAACTGACGCGGATGATCGCCGCCACCCATGCGGCCAATGTGCTGCACCATGACGTCACGGGCGAAGCCAAGATGATGCGGGCCTTCCTGACGGAATAGCGCGTGGAATAAATTAGCGCGCGCGGCGCGCCAGCCACGCATCGAGCGACAGCCGCCCCGGTCCCATCGCCACCACCGCCAGCAGCAAGGCGCCCCAATAAAAGTGGTCGTTTACGGCTGCCGGGCAGTCAAACTGGAATAACTGTGGATACGACAGCACTGCCATTGCATTGACGGCGCACAGCGCCAATGCGGCGGGCCGCGTCACCAGGCCGACAAACAGCAAGACCGGCAACACCAGCTCCCCCGTTGCGCCCATATACGCCGCCAGTTCCGGCGGCAATACCGGCGTCATGTATTCATAGCGGAACAAGTCCAGCGTCGCGCCCCAGTCGCTGACTTTCACCATGCCTGACTTCAGGAATTGCCAGCCGACGAACCAGCGGAACGCCACGCTGGCCAGCGAAACGCCCCAGTCCGATAAAACCGCATCGCAGCACGCAAGGCGCTGGTGCAGAGCCATCAATTTATTCATTTTTTGTCCCGTCGTGAATGGCGCCGGCTTCCAGCCAGCATTGCAGCTGGCCTGCCATGTCAAAGTCTTCGTCGATATCGAATGCCGCATCGAGCGCCGCGCCAAACGTGCCGCCGGCGCGCAAGACCGCCAGCGCCGCATAGGATGCGGCGGGCAGCGGCGTCACCGCGGTTTTCCAGCGGGGCCGCGCAACCATGCAGTAGCTTGGCAACGCCATGTGCTGCGGGAACGGAGGGCCATCGGGCTGGTGCGCCTGCCACAACGCCACCACATTGGTGGCCAGCGCCAGCGGCGTGCATGCGGGGTGCAGGCCCGGCGCCCACTGCTCAACCTCTTCCGGCGCCATGGCTGCCAGCACGGCAGCGGTGGCGGCCGGTGCATCGGGCGCGTAATGGGCGCGGTGCAACGCCCACTCCAGCGCCGCCATGTCCGGCAGATACGGTAAATCCGCCACATGGGGGAAGTCCGCCAGGAAGACGGCAAAGTGCGCGCCGAAACGGTTCAAGTCTCCACTGTCAGAAGGATGCGCGCGGCCATAGGCTTTGCTCAGTGCTTCAAAAAATTCATCGCCCACCAGTTGCGCAATCACGGGATACGCTGCCGCCAGCACCTTGTGCCACGTGGCGGACAGATTGCCCCGGTACAGCGCATAACGGTGCGCCAGCTGTGCGTGCGATGCCAGCGGCGCCAGTGCCTGCGGCGCCTGGGCGGGATCGAACAGGCCGGCGGCAAATGCCTGCTGGTGCTGCGCCAGTTCATCGCCGCAGCCTGCCGATAGCGCCGCCACGCGCGGACGCTCCGCCTCCGTGGCCCGAATCGGGCCACAAGCGCCCATCCGCATTCGGGCTTTGTCCGCCTCGCCCAGCAACACATCCAGCGCGGGAATATCCGTGTCCCATTCAATCAGCGTGGGCACAGCGCCAAAGCGCTGCAACGCCGCCTCGTACAACGCCCACACCGGCGCGGCCACCGTGTCGCCATGGTGGTCGATCACGGCTTGCGGCGTGACCAGGTGGCCCGCCAGGTGGATTTCACCTACCATGCCGGGCGCGATGGCCTGCAATGCGGCCAGCGCATCTTCGCCGTGGTTGCACTGGTTGACGTACAGGTTGTTTATGTCGAGCAGCAGGCCGCAGCCCGTGCGCCGCGCCAGTTCCGCCATGAATTCCGCTTCGCTCATGGCATCGTGGCGGAAACGCACATAGGTCGACACGTTCTCCAGCAAGATGGGGCGCTGCAGCGCATCTTGCACTTGCTGCACGCGCCCGCACATCAGCGCCAGCGCACTGTGATCGAGCGCCAGCGGCAGTAAATCGTTCACATGGTGCGCCTGCACGGCGCCCCAGCACAGGTGTTCGGACACCAGCGACGGCTCGATCGCCCGCACCAGTTCCCGCACACGCTGCAAGTGTTCCGTTGAAAAGCCCCGCGCCGATCCCAGTCCCAGGCCGACGCCATGCAAGCTGACGGGATAATCCTGCCGCAGCGATTGCAATACGTGCCAGTCCCAGCCCGCGCGGTCCAGGTAATTTTCGGTGTGCACTTCGAGCCAGCCCGTTGCCGGGCGCTGCTCGATGAATTGCCGGTAATGGGGCGCCCGCAGTCCGACTCCCACGCCGAGCGATACCGTATCGCTGGCCATGCAGGGGTGGCGGTGCTCATCTGGCATAGCGGGCTCCATGCATTACCGGGGAATGGGAATTACTTGGCTGGCGGGGTGGTTTTGCCGCCGGCTTTTTCGCACGTGCCCTTGGCAACGAACTTCCATTCAGCGGCGCCATTGTCTTCCTTGGACTGGCCTGCGCACGAGTGCGCGCCATTCGCAGCAGCGCAGTCGTTCTGGCCGGCCTTGGCGATGCCATAGCATTTTTCCTTGTCGCCTTTCGGTGCATCCGCAGCGGACGCTGCGCCGGCAGCGCATACGGTAACCAGGGCGGCGGCGATCAGGGCTTGGCGTTTGTTCATGGTGAATCTCCTCAGGTAGATTAAAAAATGACAGCGCAGAAGTCTGCAGCTGTACCGTAGTCGCGCCAGGGCAGCGCAACCTTACAACTATTTTTAATTTTTTTTCGATCGGGTGAAAAAAAAAGCCCGGTACTGATGCCCGGGCTTTATTTCACGTCAGCGCTCAGAGCGCAGTCTGGCGGCTACGCCAAACAATTACACTGCGGCTTTACGTGCTTTTTTGTGCGACTTCTTGTGCGACACCTTCTTGTGCGATGCTTTCTTCGCTGGGGCGTGCGCTGCTGCTTCAGGAGCTGGAGCAGCAGGAGCCTGGGCGAAGGCAGAACCCATCGCGAAAGTGGCGGCAACTACGGCGGCAATCAGTTTTTTCATGGTCGTTCCCTTTTAATTTAGTCATCCTGGGTGCAGGGCCTTTAGGCCGGGCATCCACGTTTCAGAATTACGTAAGAAGTCTTACGTCCTGCATTAACGCACAACACCTACAATCTGTTGACGCATTCTATGGTGCGGATTCAGGGAACGCAACTGGAGCAACACTGAAGGTGCTCAAGCCGTCGTATTGATGCGTGTGCCGAGGTTGGGTGGCAAATTGGAAGCCTTGGGTACAGGCGGAATCGCTTCAACCAGCGCCTGGGCGCTGGAAGCCTGTACTTCCTGGGCTTTCTTTTCCACAGCGATGGCGACATCCTGTTTGATGCCGGTATCGGCAATCGTTGTCGCTGTTCGTGCAATTCCGCTAACGTCCATGGCATCCTCCCAATCAGGCTTATCCCTAAATTACGGATGCTTTTCGCCAGACTTTAGGGCGCTGCACGATTTTTTTTCAGCCAGCCATCAAGCCAGTCCAGCACGGATTCACGGGCATTCAAATCCAGCCAGGCCACGCCGGGCGCCACGTCGGCGGGACGGGGCTGGTCGGACGCCACCGCGACAATATACGGGTCATGCGGATACAGCGGCGGGCGCCCCGCTTCGGGACGGAAGACTTCCAGCTTGTCAAAGGCAAAACTTTTAAATCCTTCGACCAGCGTCATGTCGGCCGGCGCCATCCGCGCCAGCTGCTCATCCAGCGTGGGTTCCGACGCGCCGCGCAATTCCTGGATGATGGCAAAGCGGTAAGGCGACGCCACCATCACTTCGTGGGCGCCCGCCATGCGCAGGCGCGCGGAATCCTTGCGGGGCGGTTCCAGTTCCAGGTCGTGATGGCTATGTTTGATGACATTGACCCGTATGCCCTGCCCCGCCAGTTGCGTGACCAGGTATTCCAGCAGCGTGGTTTTGCCGCTGCCGGACGTGCCGACGATGCCAATTACGGGTTGCATTGCAATCCTTCGAAAACAGGTTAATAAGGAACGCGGTACCGGTAGCCCCGGAACGTGAACACCGCGCCTTTGGGCATCAGCCGCTCCAGCACCAGGCCCGGCGCCACTTCATCGCCTTCGCGCCGCAGCGATTTGTCGATCAACACCATGCGGTCCGCCGGATTTTTCGAATACATGTAGCCGCTCATGGCGACAGCCGGCAAGATGCGCTGGATAGGTTCCGGCAAGTCGCGGGCCATCGGGATGGATTCGTCTGGCGGCTCCGGCGGCGCGGCCGGCTTGGCCGCCACTGCGGGCGCTGGCTGCGCAGGCGCAGGCTGGGCCGCC
>NZ_WNLA01000140.1 GCF_009720865.1 Pseudoduganella ginsengisoli
GACGGCTATAGGCAAGCATTTACTACGTTGTGATGATGAGTTTTACTACCCTAAGTACACACATTGCTGTGTGCGCTTAAATAAAACTTTACTTCTTCCAGATTGTTAAAGAACGGTACTACGCTTACGAATAAATCGCATTCATTCGTAAATGCAGTGTTTGGTGGAGGATGACGGGATCGAACCGACGACCCCCTGCT
>NZ_WNLA01000014.1 GCF_009720865.1 Pseudoduganella ginsengisoli
GATGGGCACGGGCGCCGGGGGCGGCGGCGGCTTCGGCGCGGCAGGCCGTTTATGCGGGATGTGGGCAGGCGGCGCCTCAGGCTGGACGCTGGCGCACGCGGCCAGCAGCGCACACAGCATCGTCATCAGGGAAACGTTTTTTATCATTGTTCAGTCCGTTGCAGCTGGCGGGCGATGCGGAAACCTACCCTAACATCTGGCGTTGCACGGTCGCCATGGGTGCGCGCCACCGGGCGCACGTCGGCTTCCAGCGTGTCATAGGCGCCGCCTTTTTGTACTTTTTCGTGGCACGCCGACTGGGCAGGCGGGACCGGCTGGGCGTGACTCGGCGTCCAGCAGTCGGCCACCCATTCATAAGCATTGCCCACCATGTCATACAGCCCCCGCTGCGCCGGATAGCTGCCAACCGGCGCCAGGCCCGCGTAGTCCGGCAAGGTGCCGCACTGGCCGCAGTGCGCATGGCGCTGGCCCAGCTGATTGCCCCACGGGAAAACCGTGCTGGCGCCGGCCCGCGCCGCATATTCCCATTCGGCTTCAGTCGGCAGGCGGTATGGCTGGCCGGTTTGCTGCGACAGCCAGGCGGCATACGCTGCCGCCGCATCCCAGCTGATGCCGGTAACGGGCATGGTGGAAGACTGTGGCGGCTGTGCCGGCGGCGGGCACGCGCCCTGGTTCACACACAATTGCCATTGGCCGGCCGTGATTTCATGAGCCGACAATTCAAACGGCGCGATGGCGCGCTCGGCGCCGCCCAGTTCTTCCTCTTGCGCATCCGGATCCGTGCGGCGCGAACCCATTCGGTAGCGTCCCGCCGGAATGGCCACCATGGCCGGGCAGGCAGCCGGTCCGCCCGGCAGCGGGCACGCAATAGCATTTGCAGGAGCGGCGCCGGCGCCGGCATTGCCCGGCACTGCGCCCGAAGCGCCGCTGCTGCCGCCGATAGCCGGGGGCGCCGCTGGTGCATGCGAACCCGTCGGCCGGCTGGCAACCCCCACGCGTAACGGTGGCGACGCTTCTTCCATCAGCACGGCAATGGCGACGCCCATGCCGACCGTGACGGCTGCGCCGCACACCATCAACGCGATTTTCAGGCGCCGGACGCGCTGCGGCTCCGCGAGGGCATGGTCTGCAGACGCCGTCCCGCCCCTGTCTGGCTCGAACGCAGGCCGATCTGCCTCGTCCGTGTTTGGGGGCGCCGTCCCGCTACCTCCTGGCCCGAAAGCGGACCAATCCGCCTGGCCCGTTGGTTGCGTCGCGCTGCCAGCGGCGGCATGCACGTCGTCCCCATGCGGGCGGGTTGGCATACCGGAAGTGGATTGCCGGATGGCAGATTGCGTGGTGTCGGAGTGGACAGGCCCTGCGCCACCGCGTGGCGCAGGCGGGACGTCGGATGGGGCATGATCTTGGGGCGCAGTCATGGAGTGGGCAGCCTCACATCGTCACTAGGAACGCTGCCATTCTATGCAGTGCGCTTGCAACCCGGCGCGCAACTCAGAATTCCCTCGGCATCTTGAATTACTGATACAGTTTCACTGACGATATGCATCCTGCGGAGCCATTACTTTGCTTCTTATTCCAGCCCCATGAATGTCTTACTACAATCCGGATTGCTGGTGCATCGGGCTGTCAGCAAGCGCGAGCTGGGATTGCTGGCTGCAATCTTTATTGGCTATCTCGTGCTGGTGGCGGTCCTGGTTCCGTATGCCCAGGTGCAAGGTCCGAAGTTGCCGCATATTTCCGCCATTTATGCCGTTGGCATGGTCATTTTGCATGGGTTGACCGCGCTGTTGCTGGGATTTGAGTTCAAAAGCCACCCCGGACGGCCACTACGCCTGCTGGCCGTTGCCTATGCATACAGCGCCGCGATGGCATGCCTGCATTTGCTGACGTTCCCCGGCGCCTTGCTGCCCGATATCGCACTGGCGGGAAGGACGGAAACCGTGGCGTGGCTGTACATGGCCTGGCAAACCGGATTTGTCGGGTTAACCGTGGCGGCCATTGCGCGGCAGGCACGGCAGCCTCACGAATCGAGCCCTGCGGCGGCGCTGCGCCTGGCGCCGGCCATGTACTGCGCCGCTGCCGCTGTTGCTTTGCTATACGCCGCAGCGGCGTATTTGCCGTTGCCGCACTACTTCCTGGCCGGCGACCGCTTCATGCACCTGAGTAACGGGATCACATGGGCCATGGCAGCTGTTGTGGCTGGCGGCATTGCCGTGCTGATTTGGAACCGCAACACCCATGTGTCGCTGTTTTCCTGGCTCAGCGTTCCACTGCTGGCCATGCTGGGCGGCATTGTGCTCAGTACCCTTGGCGGTGCACGCTATACGGCCGGGTGGTACGCCGCCCGCGCCAGTTACGTGATGGGCGGCACGGTTGTACTGGTGCTGTTGCTGGAGCGGATTGCCCGTTTGCAGCAGACCTTGGTGAGCTCCGTCGCGTCGCTGGCGCGCCAGACCCAGTACTTGCAAGCGGAAATACAGAAGCGGGAAGCCACGGAAATGATGCTGGTGCAGGCGCAGAAAATGGAAGTTGTCGGCCAGCTGGCAGGCGGGATAGCCCACGATTTCAACAACTTCCTGCAAGTCGTCAATATGCGCATAGAATTGCTGCAGCATAAATTGCGGGGCCAGAATATCGATGAAGACTTTTCCGTCATCCGTCGCGGCGTACGCCGCGTCCAGTCGCTGATCCAGCATTTGCTGTCATTTTCGGGGCGCCGCAGCTACCAGCCCAAACTGGTGGATTTGCAGCGCCTGCTGCCTGACTGCGTGGATTTTGCCCGCGCCACCATTGGCGCCCGGATTGACGTGCAACTGGTGGTCGCAGACGGGGCGCCGCCCATTCTCGTCAATCCCAGCGAACTGGAAGCAGCCATGCTGAATTTGATCGTCAATGCCCGCGACGCCATGCCAGAGTCCGGCGTGGTCCGCGTCCACGCGTCGCGGCTGCGCCTGCCGCCTGAAAATCCCTACCAATTGCCGCATGGCCTGTATGCCGAACTGAGCGTCACTGATGCCGGCACCGGCATTCCCCCCGACGTGCTGCCGCATGTGTTCGATCCATTCTTTACCACCAAACAGGCGGGTAAAGGAACGGGACTGGGCCTGGCGCAAGTGTATGGCTTCGCCAACCGGCAGGGCGGCACAGCACGCATTACGTCGGAACTGGGGAAAGGCACGACGGTACAAATCATCTTGCCGGCCGCTGCGCCGGGGCTGGGTGTACACAGCGACGATACGCAGCCGGTGACGTCCAGTGGCCGCGGCGGCAGCGTGCTGGTGGTGGATGACAACAAGGCCGTGGCCGATGGCAGCCGCGCATTGCTGGAGCAACTCGGCTACCAGGTGGCAACCGCGGAAAGTGCGGATGAAGCGCTGGAAATGCTGGTGTCAGGCAAGTTCAAGCCAGCCATCGTGCTGTCCGACATTGTGATGCCGGGCTCCATGGATGGCATCGGCCTGGCGCGGCAACTGCGCGCACGCTATCCGCGCATACGCGTGCTGCTGGCGACGGGGTTTTCACGCGATGACAGTGAAGCGCTGCAAGCGGAATTCCATATCTTGAGCAAACCGTATTCGATGCGTGAATTGCAGGAAGGGATATTGGCCGTGCAGGCCAAGGCGGTGCCGGTTTAAGGATCCCGGCACCGCTGTTCCATCAGCGTGCGATCAATTGATGATCAGGCGCACTTTATCCACGACAAACGACGTTTGCGCCGACGAATCTTCCGTCGAAACAAACGACAAAGTCACGGTCTGGCCCTTGTAGGGCAGCAGGTTGAACGACTTCACCGTGTAGCCTGTCGCCTTGTTCAAGTTGGTGTACGTCGCCAGCGTGCCCAGCACGGTTCCCGCACTGTTTTTCACGGTCACAACCAGCTTGTCATACGCCGTCGTCGTCGTGGTTTCCGCACTGTCGATATGCAGCGCAAATGACAGCGTGGCTGCCGTGACATTGGCCGGTATCGTCACGGTTTGCGTCAGCGATTCCGTGGACGTGGCGCCATTGCCGCCCAGGTAGGCGTATTTGGTGCCGTCGTATGCGGCTTCGTTGGACCACGAACCAATGATGTTGGCGGAGCCGCCCCAATACTGTGCGCCGCTTTCAAACGAACCATTTTTGATTAAATCCATGGTTTCCGGGCCGGTGCTGACGGTCAGCACCGCGTTATTCGATTGCACGGTTTGTGGTGTCGGCGAAGAATCCGTGACTTTGACGGCAAACACGGCGCCGCTATCGCTGGCCTGCGCCGTCAGTGAATACGTGGGCTGCGTCGCACCGGTAATGGCGGCGCCATTGCGCAGCCACTGGTATTTATACGGCGCGGCGCCGCTGGTGGCGGTCACGGAAAACGTCGCGGTCGCACCAAGCTGAACGGCAACCGACTGCGGCTGCGAACTGATGGTCAGCATGCCATTGCCTTCGCCGGTGTCCTGGCCCACGTTGATGGCGGCATAGGCGCGGCTGACAGCCACGGCTTCACGCGATCCGGCGCCGTATAACTCCGTCGCGGCCTGGACCATCTTGTTGCGGGCATCCAGGTAATTGGTGGACGACGTGAACTTGGTGGTAGCGGCACGGAACCAGATACGGAATGCCTTGTCATTGCCAATTCCCGTCATTGCTTGCGGAATTTGCGTCAAATACGGGCTGTACATTTCGCTCGACGTGCTGGCGCTGGAGCCTTGCGACAGGAAATAAAACATGCGGTTGTTCGGGCCGGAGGAATAGTGTGGATTCAGCGAATTCAGCGTGCTTGACCAGGCATCGCGCGACGCGCCGTCTTTCGACGGCTTCCACATCCAGCGCAGCGGCGCCCCGGTTGGCTGCAATTCCTTGCCGATCATCCAGTCATTGCCGGTCGCGGGGATGGTGCTGCCGGTACCGCCATTTTTGCCATAGGCTTCCACCATTTCACCCATGATGTCGGACGACGATTCATTCAAGCCGCCGGATTCGCCGGAATAGCCAAGGTTGGACGTGGCGCCAGTGACACCGTGGCCCAGTTCGTGGCCCATCACATCCAGTGTGGCAAGGCCGCGGCCGTTGGCGCCGTCGCCCAGGTACATGCATTTGCAGCTGGGATCGTAAAACGCATTGTCATAGTTTGTGTCGACGTGGACAGCGGCATACACTGCCGTATTGAAGCCATCGAGCGATGACCAGCCCTGCGTGTTTTTCAACAGGTCATACGTATTCATCAGGCCCCACAGCGTATCGACCGCCGCCGTCTGGCCATTGGCGCTATTGGTGCCGCCGCCCGTATAGGGCTGGCCATCGCCCCAGACATTGGTGGTGTTGGTATAGACGGCGCCCGGTACGGGATTGGAAATCGGGCTGTTGGCGGCATTCGTCACGGCCATGCCGCCATAGACGCCGCCCGTGCCGCGGGAACTGTCCAGCATTTTGTAGGCGCCATTGGCCAGCGTGGTCTGGATCGGCACATCGCCGGAGAACAGGCTGTGTCCGGTGCCCGCGACCGTTTGCAAGGCATTCCATTGCGCCAGGGTGGCGCCATTGGCGGCGCTGATGACGGTGTCGCGGAACACCAGCTTGCCGCCATCGGCCATGCGGGTCTGTACCAGCCATGCCAGTTCGTAGCCTGTCACGCGCTCTTCCACGTCGGCGGCATTGAGCAGCGATTCCTGCTTGGCTTCCTTGCCGGGCGCGCGGACCTGTTTGACGACCGGATAAATCACCAGTTCAGCGGACGGCGCATTACGGTGAACGCCGTTCGCTGCGGTGGCGCGCACGGCGGCATCGATAGCGGCTTGCGCGGTCACGGCAGGCGTAACGCTGAACGCGCGCGTGGCAGCCAGCGCATTGGCCGATCCGCGGCCCAGGCCGTTGCGGCGGTCGGAAGCGGACGCGCTGACGACATTGCCCCGGGCATCGGAAACCACGACGGAATCCGAGCCCAGCACCCGTACGCCTTTATACGTATGGGCAAAACGGGTAATGCGGGTACCGGCTTCACCCGGATGTTCAACGGCCAGCGTATAGCCATGGTCGCTGTCCAGGCCGGTACTGGCGTGTGCGGCGGCGAGTTTTTGCACCAGCGCAGCGCTCTCTTGCGCTGAGGATTTGGCGAATGGCGGCGCCATCATGGCAGGCGACGCAGTGGCAGACACGCAAATGGCGGCAATTGACAGGGCAAGCAGGTTTTTCCGAAGCTTCATAAGTTCTCCAGGGGGGTGGTTGCTGATTTGGTTGCTGATTTGATAACGCCTTCGCACCATAGATAAACCGCGCGGCCGAGTCAAAAAAAACGCGGAATGAGACACCGCAGCAAGTCCCGTCTCAAATTAAACATTGGACAATATTGGTAAGGGTTTCACGACTATTGGTCCATGTGGTATATACACCTTCCCGCGCTCTGAAAAGCGTGACAACATCTGATGGAAGCCGTAACCTTTTCCTGTCGGCATTCTTAAGAAGAGGGTGTGGCATGAAAAACTTCCTGGCGGGTGTAATGCTGGCGCTGGCCAGTGCAGGCGCGGCCTTTGCGGCGGATAAAGGGACGCAAGATGAGGCCGTCGCGATGGTGAAAAAAGCCGTGGCGCTGATCAAGGCCAAAGGGCGCGACGCGGCGCTGGCGGAATTCAACAATCCCAAAGGCGGATTCGTTGACCGCGACCTGTATATCTTCGTGCTGGATAAAGATGGCGTGACGCTGGCCAATGGCGTGAACCAGCGCCTGGTCGGCAAAAACGTCATGCAGCTCAAGGATGCGGACGGCAAATTCTTCATCAAGAACTTCCTGGAATTGGGCGACACCAAAGGGAAGGGCTGGGCGCCGGAATACAAGTGGTCCAACACGGTGACGCAGGCAATGGAGACCAAGCAGTCGTATGTGGAAAAAGTCGACAACCTGTATGTCGGCTGCGGCGTCTATAAATAGCGGCTGGCTGCGCCGCTGGGCGCTGGCGCTGGCGTGGCTCGCGTGCATGGGCGCCAGCGCGCCCGCCACGGCGGACCGCGTCACGGTGTACACCAATGCGACCTTCGCGCCGCTGTTCATCGACCAGAAAACCGGCCTGTATCCGGAAATGGTCGCGTACCTGAACCAGCTCAAACTGGACGGCATTGACTTTGCGCTGGAGACCATGCCCCGCAAGCGGCTGCAGGCGCAGCTCGATAACGGCACGCTGGACGGTATCGTGATCGGCATGGCGCCGCAATGGGTCGGCGATGCGGCGCAGGAAAAATTCCTGTGGACGGAACCGTTTGCGCACGACGCCTTCGTGCTGGTGTCGCGTGACACGAATCCCTTCTTCTTCGGCCAGCCATCTCAGGCAGGCGCGCGCATCGGCGTCACGCTTGGCTATGTGTACCCGGGCGTGGACGAATGGATAGCGCAAAACCAGTTCGTCCGCGACGATGCCGCGACGGAAGAGCGCAACCTCGACAAGCTGTTGCGCGGCCGGGTCGATATGATCGTCGTCACGGATTCGGTGTTCCGCTATTACATGCGGACGCACCGCTTCACTGGCGGTGTCATCTCGGAAGCGCTGCCCGGTACTGCCAGCGACCGCCGCATCCTCGTGCCCAAGTCGCAGCGCGGCCTGTACGATAAACTCGCGCCCGCCATCCGCAAGCTGGCAGAAGATCCCCGCTGGAAAATGATACAGTCGCGGTATTGATTCCTTTCCAAGAATTTTTAATATTCGTGATGCGTCACGGATATGAATACCGGGATTGCCATGCGCCTGTTGATACTGTCTGACTTACACCTGGAAATCCGCCGTGGCCAGCCGTTGGGCATCGACCTGGCCCGCAGCCGTCCGGACGCCGTGGTCCTTGCCGGCGACATTGATACGGGCGCCAATGCTGTGCCATGGGCCGCCCAAACGTTTGCCGGTTTGCCCGTACTGTATGTGGCGGGCAACCACGAAGCGTATGGCCACGAGCTATATGCCGTCGAACGTGCATTGCGCGACGCTTGCGCTGCCACCGGCAATGTGCACTTCCTCAATTGCGATCAATACGTGACCGGCGGCGTGCGTTTTCTTGGCGCGACACTGTGGACCGACTTTGCGCTGTTTGGCGAGCCGGAAAAGAACGCCGCCATGCGGCAGGCGGAAAACGTCATGACGGATTACCGCCGCATCAGCGTGGCAACTGGCGAAAAGCCGGAGAGCCGTTTGCTGCAGGCTGCCGATACCGCGCAATTGCATACTGCCCACAAGGCGTGGCTGCAAACCAGGCTGGCGCAGGCGTTTGACGGAAAAACCGTCGTCATTACCCACATGGCGCCATCGATACGCTCCGTCGCCGCCAAGTATGCAACCGACTTGACTTCGGCTGCGTTTGCGTCGCCGCTGGACAGCCTGGCGGAAAAGCCAGACCTGTGGATACACGGTCACATGCACGACTCGTACGACTACCCGGTGGGAAACGGCCGCGTCATTTGCAACCCGTGCGGTTATCTGCTTCGGGGCGGCGCCAATGAAAACGCAGCATTTGATGCGGGACTGGTGGTCGACCTGTAAATCGCCCATCCTGTACCGCACCGCTAAAAAATCGGATAATAGCGGGTTATTCAATCTGCGTACTCATTTGGAATTCTCCCATGGAAATTAAGGTCAACTTTCTCGATAAGCTTCGTCTGGAGGCCAAATTCGATGATTTCACGGTAATCGCTGACCAGCCGATCCGCTACAAAGGCGACGGTTCCGCGCCTGGTCCGTTCGATTACTTCCTGGCGTCATCGGCCCTGTGCGCGGCTTACTTCGTGAAGTTGTATTGCAATACACGCAATATTCCAACGGAAAATATCCGCTTGTCGCAAAACAATATTGTTGATCCGGAAAACCGCTACAAGCAGATTTTCAAGATCCAGGTCGAATTGCCGGAAGATATCTCTGCCAAAGACCGCGAAGGGATTTTGCGTTCCATCGACCGCTGCACGGTCAAGAAAGTCGTGCAAACCGGTCCGGACTTCGTCATTGAATCCGTCGACAACCTGGACGCCGATGCGCAAGCGCTGTTGACGGTGAAACCTGAAGGCGAAGCCAGTACGTATATCCTGGGCAAGGATTTGCCGCTGGAACAAACCATCGCGAATATGTCGGGCGTGCTGGCCAACCTGGGCATCAAAATTGAAATCGCCTCGTGGCGTAACATTGTGCCCAACGTATGGTCGCTGCACATCCGCGATGCCCACTCGCCCATGTGCTTCACCAACGGCAAAGGCGCGACCAAGGAAAGCGCACTGGCGTCGGCACTCGGCGAATACATCGAGCGCATCAGCTGCAACCATTTTTATGCGGGTGAATTCTGGGGTGAAGATATCGCCAGCGCGGATTTCGTTCATTACCCGAATGAACGCTGGTTCAAGCCGGGCAAGAAAGATGCACTGCCCAAGGAAATCCTTGACGCCTACTGCCTGGAAATCTACAACCCGGATGGCGAGTTGCGCGGCTCGCACCTGTATGACACGAATTCAGGCAATACCGAGCGCGGCATTTGCTCGCTGCCGTTTGTCCGTCAATCGGATGGGCAAGTCGTGTATTTCCCGTCCAACCTCGTGGAAAACCTGTTTGTCAGCAATGGCATGAGTGCCGGTAATACGCTGGTGGAAGCGCAGGTGCAGTGCCTGTCGGAGATTTTCGAAAGGGCGGTCAAACGCGAAATCCTCGAAGGCGAAATCGCACTGCCGGACGTGCCGCAGGAAGTGCTCGCGAAATATCCCGGTATCGTGGCCGGCATCAAGGGACTGGAAGAGCAGGGCTTCCCCGTGCTGGTCAAGGACGCGTCGCTGGGCGGCCAATATCCAGTCATGTGCGTCACGTTGATGAACCCGCGCACGGGCGGCGTGTTTGCGTCGTTTGGCGCCCACCCAAGCTTTGAAGTGGCGCTGGAACGCAGCCTGACGGAATTGATGCAGGGCCGCAGCTTTGAAGGCTTGAACGATTTGCCGCGCCCGACGTTCGTCAGCAATGCCGTGACCGAGCCCAACAACTTTGTCGAGCACTTCATTGATTCCAGCGGTATCGTCTCGTGGCGCTTCTTCAGCGCCAAAGCCGATTATGACTTCGTCGAATGGGATTTCTCGGGCCACGGCGAAGACTCGAACGCACAAGAAGCGGCAACCTTGTTCAGCATCCTGAAAGAAATGGGCAAGGAAGTGTACACGGCTGAATATAACGAGCTGGGCGCCATTGCATGCCGGATTCTCGTGCCGGGCTACTCGGAAATCTATCCGGTGGAAGACCTGGTCTGGGATAACACGAATAAAGCGCTGCTGTTCCGCCAGGATATCTTGAACCTGCACGTCCTCGATGACGACGCGCTGGAAGCGCTGCTGGAGCGCCTGGAAGAAAATGAGCTGGACGAGTATGGCGATATCGCAACCTTGATCGGCATCGAATTCGACGAAAACACGGTATGGGGCCAGTTGACGGTGCTGGAGTTGAAGCTGTTGATCAACCTGGCGCTGAACGAGTTCGACGCAGCGAAGGAACTGGTGGAGAACTTCCTGCAGTACAACGACAACACGGTGGACCGTGGATTGTTCTACCAGGCATTGAACGCGGTGCTGGAAGTCGAGCTGAGCGACGACATGGACATCGCCGACTTTGAAGTGAATTTCCGCCGCATGTTTGGCAATGAGCGCATGGATGCCGTGATGGGTTCGGTTCATGGCAGCGTGCGCTTCCACGGCTTGACGCCGACCAGCATGAAGCTTGAGGGTCTGGACCGCCACCAGCGCAAGATCGACAGCTACCGCAAATTGCACGCGGCGCGTGCGAAAGCAGCCGCATCGAAGTAACCCCGCACGGGGACACGCGTCAGTTGCCTGCCAGCTCCGCGTGTTCCTCGGCCCGGTACCATACCCACGTATTGCGGCCTGCGCTTTTGGCTTGATATAGCGCCAGGTCGGCCTGCTTGTACAGCGCTTCGTCGTTGGCCAGCTCGCTGCGGAACGCCGCCGCGCCGATGCTGGCGCCGACGCGCATCTGGTGCGGGCCGAACGCAATGGGTTCGGCGACGCTGTCGACAATGCGGCGCGCCACCTGATCGGCGTCATGCGAGTTGCCGGTATTACTGAGCAGTACCGCAAATTCATCCCCGCCCAGCCGCGCCAACTGATCCGCTTCCCGTACGCACAAGCGCAGGCGGCGCGCCACTTCGACCAACAGGGCGTCGCCGGCGTCATGGCCCAGCGTGTCGTTGACTTGCTTGAAATGGTCGAGGTCGATCAGCATCAATGTGAAGGACGTTTTGTCGCGCACCGCTTGTGCGCGCATCCGGCGTAATTCGTCGCCGAAAAGACGGCGGTTGGGCAGGCCGGTCAACGGATCCGCGTAAGCCAGCTGCTCCAGCATCACCTGGCTGGCGCGCAGCTCGGCCGTACGCTGCGCCACCACGGATTCCAGCTCGGCCTGGCGGCGCCGGTACCACGCGATGCGCAACCGCATCAGCGAGGCAATCACGCCCACGGCAAACAGCCCGGCCAATACCCGCACCCAGGTCAACTGGTGCCACGATGGCAGCGCATGCACCGGCAGGCTGATGGGCGGTGTCCATTCGCCCGATCGCGTTGCGGCGCGCAGTTGCAGCGTATAGTTTCCAGGGGGGAGGTTGGTGTAGGCCAGGCGGCGTGAGCCGGGCGCGGTCGGGATCCAGTTGCTGTCAAAGCCGACCAGCCGGTACGTGTACTGCGTGCGCTCGGAGGCGGAGTAGTCCAGTGCGGCGAATTCCAGCGAAAAACCGCGCTCTTTGCCTTCGGGCTTGATTTCCAGCGCGGCCGCGGCGGCGCCGCTGGCGTCCCGCAAATAACGGCCAGGCGCCACCGGCTGGTCGCCCACGGCAAGGTCGGTGACCACCACGGGCGCGCGGTATGCAATGGTGGCCAGCCTGTCCGGGCGCACGACGGTCAGCCCGGTCAAGCCGCCAAACAGCAATTCACCCTCAGCGGTCAGCGCGGCAGAATTCGTCCAGTACTGGATAATGTGTATGCCGTCGGCTTCGGTCAGCGCTTTGACCGTCAGCGTATTGGGATCGATGCGCGCCAAACCCATGTCCGTGCTGGCCCACATCGTGCCTTGATGGTCTGCCAACACAGCGTTGACGCTATTGTCCGGCAAGCCATGCGTGGTTTCTATCCGGCGGAAGCGCCGCCTGCCATCGGCGTCGGTGCGTTCCAGCAGCTGGACGCCCCGTCCAAAGGTTGAGCACCACAAGCGGCCCTGCCGGTCCAGCGCAAGCGACGACGTAAAGCCAGGCAGCAGCCGGTCGCTGCTGCCCATATCGGTCGGCACGACTTCCAGGCTGCCTTCGGCGGATGGTAAAAAGACCAGCCCGCCGCGCGTGCCGATCCACAAGCCGCCGTTCTGCAGCGCAAGCAGCGTCGTGACACGGCTGTCGCCCAGCCGGGCGTCTTCGTGCCGCAGCAGCGGCGCCGCCGCGCCGCTGGCGCCGGCTTGCAACGCCCACAGCCCGTCGAGCCCGCCGATCCACATGACATTGCCCTGGAAGGCCACGGCCCACGATGCCGCGCTGACGCTGCGCCCTGGTATCTGGACAGGTTCGACACGCAGGCTTTGGCCGTCAATACGGAACAAGCCTTGCTGGGTGCCTGCGTAGACGTTGCCGTCTGGACCGTTCGCCATGGTAATGACCCGTCCGGTTGGCAGCCCACCGGGCTCGCCGGCCGTTATCCGGCCGATGCCGCCTGCCCTGGGATCCACGATGTCGATGCCGCCACCTCCGACAGCCATCCATATTTTTCCATCCGGACGCACGAGGACGCTGGGCACCGATAATTTACCGTCCACCGGCAACCCCGTGTCGCGGACAGTGATGACGGCCTGGGGCCGCGGGTCATACACGCTGTTCGCTTCGGTTGACGCCACCATCATCAAGCCGCTGCGTTCACGGAACAGCGCATAGGTGTCGTTGTCGCTCAGGCTGTCGGCCACGTCTGGCTTATGACGGATGCGGCGCGTGATGCCGCTGCCGGGATCGAGCGCGACAATCCCATCGCCTTCGGTGCCGAACCAGATTTCTGTTGGCGATACTTCAGCGATGGCAACCACGCGCTGCTTTTGCAAGGCGGCGTGCGCGCCGCTTTCCACGACGGGAACGGCGCGCAGTTCACCTGCTGGAATCATGAAGGCGCCCTGGTTGCGGGTGCCGATCCAGATGCGGCCGGCTGTGTCTTGGAACAGGGCGTTGATGGGCGCATCCAGTCCGACCGCCGTAGCGGCGGCTGCGTTTGGCGCACGGTAGAGCAAACCCTCCCGCGTACCCAGCCATAAACCGCCCGCGCGGTCGCGCAGCAGCGCTTCGATGGTACGGATGGCTGAACCGCGTCCTGACGGCGGCAGCACCGTGGCGGTCACAGCGCTCAGCTTGCCGGCAGCGTCCATATGATCCAGTCCGTTGGCGGTGCCTATCCACATGCCGCCCGCGCCATCGTCGGCAAGGGCCGCCACGTGGGCGTCGCTAACTCCGCCGGCCCCCGTGCCGATGACAGTAAAGTCGTCGCTGACGGGGTCATAGCGGGCCAAACCTCCGGAGCTGGTGCCGGCCCATAAATTACCGTGACTGTCTACATGCACGGCACGCACAAAATTGTCGGGCAGGGCGCGCGGACGCTTGCTGTCTGCCGTGTAAAGGCGCTGCGTATAGCCATCCCAACGGATCAGGCCGGATTGCGTCCCCATCCACATGAAGCCGCGGCTATCCTGCGCCATGGTATTGGTCAGCGGTGCAGGCATGTGCTTGAACACTGTTGCGCCCATGGGCGTCCAGCGGGGTGGGGCGGACTCGGCCAGCGCACACGAAAGCGGTCCGAGCATGGCAACACTCAGAGCAAGGGTCCGAAGATGCTGTTGCAGGCGGCTGGTAATTAGCATAACGCGACGATCATTGCCTAGAAGCATGATTCCACTATACCTCGAAACGTCGTGCGAATTCAGTTGTTTTAATCCCGCAATCCTCAATGCGCCCGGCGTTGGAAGATTCAGCCTAGCACCGTGTCGCTTTTTGTGACGCGCTCGACGGAAGCCCGGCAGGCGGCAAAGCAAAATTTTGCTTTAGTGACAATGTGATAGATTGTGCAAATAGGGCATGCGGTATGGTGGATTCATCAACAGACTGATGGGAGTCCCGCTGAATGCTTACTCTTGCACGAATTGCGCGCAGTTCCAGATCTGCACGTGGCGTCAACAATGTCTCAAAAGTAATCGGGGGCAGGCAGTATCACGACACCCGCAACCTTTTTCACGAACGAACTGATCCGCCAGCGCTGATTGCTCCGTCAGTACAACCCAAGCATATAGTCTTGGCAGATTCCAGATACACGCAGGAGGCGGATACGAAAGAGTGCGGTTTAATCGCCGGCCAACAGCTCATTAATTACACAAGCGACCGGGGCTTGGTGGACCGCACGCATGGCATTTACTGGGCCCTGCAAAATTCGCGGTTTGCAGGGTACACGGAAGAAATCAAAAACAGCCAGTTCGAAATTGACTCGAATGATACAAGGCAAATGATTGCCTGGTTATCGGAACGCTACGGGCTGCCAAAGCAACTGGCTTTTCCGTTAAAGGGCAGACCGATCCAGGGAATTATCGAGTTGCTGAAACAGCTCAAGATGGATGGACTGCCGCAATTTCAAGTGCTGGCAAGCGGCGGGCATCACGCCTATGCAATCCACGCCATGGGACCCAATAACAAGCTGCTGACAACTGGCGTGCCGTCCGGACAGAACACTTACTCGCCAACGCAGTTTTACGATCAGAGCATCATCATTGGCAGCATGCCGCTCAATCTGCCGGGTTACAAACCATACGTCCTGGACCTGAAAGCCAGCTATGGCTTTGTCACGTTCGATCCGGGCTTACTGGCACTGATGCAGGATGAGCGCTATGTGAAGCTGTTTCAAAAGGTTTACGAGAATTTGGCGCCGGATATTATGCAGCAGCTGGAAAAGGCGCTGGCGAAGGATGGACCGGTGCATGGGCCGAAGAAACGCCTATAGAAATCAATCCGGCCGCGTGACCGCGCGGGCGGATGCCGACGCGTGATTAACTTCGCATAATCTATATTATGTCAAATGCGAAATGGACTCATGAACTTTCTAAAGGAGCACCATGCACTTGCAAGGCTTAATCACGGCAATTGGCGCTTTAACTGCGGCAATCAGTATCCCCCTCGCCGCCTGGCGCCCATTCAAGGAACACCAGGACTGGATCGGCGCAAAAGCCAAGCATATGCGCGAGCAATGCGAGTTTGCGGAAAAGTTGTTGGGCAAAATCGCTGAAGGGAAAATCGACCCGTACTCCAAGGACCTTGGATTACAAGCGCTGGCTGGAACAACGTACATCGAGGCAGCAGAAATTGAGTTCGTCATCAACCTGCGTAAGTCGCCACGGGATTTGCCCGCCTATATCAGCGGCCGGCGGTTTTTTGATTCCCACAAAATTCTCAGCCACCATGAGCTGGCATACAAAACCAGCTTTCAATCGGCGTCCGTACGCTGCTGGTACAGACGGCGGTATTACGCGCTATACCTGGCTTGCTTCACCGGCGCTTCGTCGCCTTTGCTATGGCCAATAATTTTTCGTGGCGACTTCCCGCCAGCGGTCATACTGGTTTTCTCTGCGATGCTGATCCCGATGGCGCTAATCTTTGGAAAGGAAGCCATCGATATTGAGCGCGCGGAGGCGCTCATGGCGGCGGCTGATGACCTCAGGAGCGCCGCTGGGTGCCTTCGAGCCGGTGGCTCAGGCGAGTTATTCGACACGCCAGCGTAAGCGCCACCATAGCTTCCCTCCGTACCAGGGATCTTGTGCACACCGGCCGCGTGGTGTAATCTTGCTCTTACGCACCAAATATTATCTAATCGACATTATTGCCACTAATGTCGAGTACATCGCGGCCCCCGATTTTCCCGCACTCGCTGGCCGGCACCACATCTATATCCGTGACGCGTCACGGATAAGTTGAGAGTTTCTCAGCGCCGATCCGCTGCCGGTTAAAGCAACGTGACGTCGTTTGGTAATTCATCCAGGCCGCCGCCGCACGCGGGCAACAGCGCCCTTAACTCCCCCGATACGGCCGCAATTCCGGCCAGTATTCCCTGAGCATAGCGGCCGGAGGCAAAATGTATGCGCATGGTATCGGCGGTGCCCTGCCAGGTATCACCGGCAACCCTTGCGCATACGCCCCGGTCGGCCACAATTTCAATGGACCGGTCAGCAAACAACACATAGATCAGTACGCCGCTGTTCTCCGCCGTATCCCAAACATGCATACTCGCGAACAACTCAAGCGCCCGTTCGCGCGCGGACATGTTCCGCCATAATTGCGATGGTTGCAGAGCCGGTTCGATGGCAACCTGGATCTGTCCCCTGTGCGTTCGTTCTGAATCGATAATCGCCTGCTTGATCTCTGCCAGGCATGTTTCGGGGAAATGCTTTTTGATCGTCCTCTGGCTTGTGGCGAGATGCCTTGCCAAGCGTGCATAGTTCACCTTACCACCTCCCCGAAGCGCCGCCGCCGCCAAAACCACCGCCTCCGCCACCCCAGCCGCCGCGGCGCCCGCCGCCGTGCCCGAGATACAGGCCGGCCAAGTGCGACGCACCAACCAGCGTCAGGGTGAAAGCCAGAATTGCCGCCAACATCGCTGCCGATATGCTGCCCGCCAGTAACCACGCTGCACTGCCGACAATTCCCCCTGTGACGGCCGCACCGGTAATTCTGCCGAATATTGCCCGCAAGACTGAACCGAGCGCGAGCGCCGCAATTAACGCCATCGGTAACAATTGACTTATAGCGCCTTCTCCGTACCGGCCCCGGGAAGCGTCTGCGGCGGGCAAAGGCTCGCCCTCCACTATTCTTGTCATGCTGTCGATGGCCGCCGCAATGCCACCCTCAAAATCATTGAGTTTTAAACGGGGAACGATCACGTCTTCGACGATACGCTTGGCCGTGGCGTCATTGAGCACACCTTCCAGCCCGTAGCCGACTTCGATGCGCAAGGCGCGATCATCTTTGGCCACCACAAGAATGGCGCCGTCATCAATTTTCCTGCGCCCCAGCTTCCATTGTTCGGCGACCCTGATCGCATATTGGTCTATCGTTTCCGGCCGGGTCGTCGGCACAATCAGCACGGCGATCTGGCTTCCTTTGCGCGCCTCAAAAGCCCGCAAATCGGCGTCCAGACGTGCAACCTGCGCAGCAGTGAGAACGCCGGCAACATCGGTGACGGGCGAGTTCAGCGGTGGAATCGGCGCCAGCCCATCATGCCCGGCCGCGATGCTTGCCAGTGCCCAGTACAGCAGCAACAACCAGCGCCACGCCATCCGCATACCCATCTCACCGCTCCGCAGCCGGTTTGGGCGCAGGATCGAAATTCACCGCCGGCGGCGCGCTGATCGCCTTCTCATTTTCTGCTGTGAAATTGGGCTTGATCTGAAAGCCGAACAGCCTGGCCGTCAAATTGCTTGGGAAAGAACGTACCGTCACGTTGTAGTCCTGGACCGCTTTGATGTAGCGATTGCGGGCCACGGTGATGCGATTCTCCGTGCCTTCGAGCTGGGCTTGCAGATCGCGAAAGCCGGCATCCGCTTTCAGTTGCGGATAATTCTCGCTGACCGCCAGCAGACGCGACAACGCCCCGCTCAACGCGCCTTGCGCCTGCTGAAATTTGGCGAATGCCGCCGGATCATTTAGCAGTGCTGGTGTCGCCTGAATGGCGCCAGCCTGGGCGCGGGCCTGGGTGACTTCAGTCAATACCTTTTCCTCGTGGGCCGCGTAACCCTTGACCGTATTAACCAGGTTTGGAATCAGATCTGCCCGGCGCTGGTACTGATTCACTACCTCCGACCAGCTGGCTTTGATCTGCTCGTCGTTCGATTGCAGCGTGTTGTAACCGCAACCGCTCAAGGCCGCTGCCAGTAACAGATACCACCCTATGAATGCCTTGCGCACAATTTCCTCCTAGATTAATGAGCTGCATTGTCAATCACCCACACGAGAGAGTAGTCATGCCCGCGATGCAGCCAATTCCCATCCGCAGTCCTGCACAAAACGAACCCACGATACGCCTGCAAGGTCAACTTCGACTTTGACTCAAGTCAAATTTCAACTGATTGGAGGTCCAAAGCTTGCACGTGCGACGGCTAATGGGGCACTCCCCTTGGCTATGGAAAGTCAAACCGCGCAACCATAGAACTCTGACTTATTTGATCTGCATCAAAGTAGTTTGGTGCCGGCCTGCCTAGCATGAGTCGCAGCTACTGTTCAAAAGCGCCAGTCAACCTCCATGGAGCACGCCATGAAACTATCCTGCCTCGCCCGGTTATGTGCCGCATCGGTATTCGCGGCCACCGCCGCCGCCGCGCCTGCTGCCATCGCGCAAAACGCCGAAGAACACGACCACAACCATGGCGCCGCATCGGCCGCTGCCGTGGCTCCCGCAAAACCAGCGCCGGCAGCGAAGGCGAAACCAAACCAGAAGAACGCAGCTGCCGCGGACAGCAAGATGGACATGAAAGCCATGTGCGACATGCACAAGCAGATGATGTCGTCCGGCTCACCTGCAGAGCAACAGGCCATGATGGATCAGCAACTGCAGGGAATGTCCGCCGGTGAAAAACAGAAGCGCATGAAAATGATGGACGAGCATTGCAAATAGCCGGCGCAACACCGGGTGATGAAGCAGGAGCGCGGCCCGGATAAGAGACGAGCCCACTATGAATCAGCACGTCGCAATGGATGGGCATAGCCATCATGCGCACCAGCACGGCCATTGCATGCATCCGGAACCCACCGCCACGGCACCCGATACGGCGGCAGTGCAGGATCGGACGGTCTATACCTGCCCGATGCACCCGCAAATCCGCCAGATGGCGCCGGGCCATTGTCCGATTTGCGGCATGGCGCTGGAACCTGTGCTTCCGGCCTTGCGGGAAGACGAGAATCCGGAACTGGCGGATTTCCAGCATCGTTTCTGGCATACCTTGCCATTAAGCATTGCCGTGACAGCGCTGGCCATGGCCGGACACCGGGTTTTCCCAGGTGGCTTGCCGCAGCAAAACTGGATCGAACTGGTGTTGAGTTCACCGGTGGTGCTGTGGGCCGGCTGGCCATTCTTTGTCAGGGCGCTGCGCTCCGTGCGCGACCGCCACCCGAACATGTGGACACTGATCGGTTTGGGCGTCGCGGCGGCCTATGGCTATAGCGTGGCGGCAACCAGCGCCCCCGCCCTCTTCCCGCCCGGCCTGGCGATGCATGGCCGGATCGGCGTGTACTTCGAGGCCGCAGCCGTCATCATATCGCTGACGTTGCTGGGCCAGATACTTGAATTGCGTGCACGATCGCAGACGTCGGCAGCAATCAAATCGCTGCTCGGCCTCGCGCCCAAAACCGCGCGCCGCATTGCCGCCGACGGCAGCGAAGAAGATATTCCGCTGACGCACGTTCATACCGGCGACGTGTTGCGCGTGCGCCCCGGCGAAAAAGTGCCGGTCGACGGCGTCGTGCTGGAAGGCGAAAGCGCCATCGATGAATCCATGCTGACTGGCGAACCAATGCCCGTCACCAAGCGGCCCGGCGACCAGGTCATTGGCGCCACCATGAATGCCGGCGGCAGTCTGGTGGTGCGCTCGGAAAAAGTCGGCGCGCAAACCATGCTGTCGCAAATCATACAGATGGTGGCGCAAGCGCAGCGTTCGCGCGCACCGATGCAAAAGCTTGCCGACGTGGTGGCCGGGTATTTTGTGACAGCCGTGATTGCCGTCGCGGTGCTGACTCTGCTTGGCTGGGGATTCTATGGGCCGCAGCCCGGCTGGGTTTATGGCTTGATCAATGCAGTTGCCGTGCTGATCATTGCCTGCCCGTGTGCGCTGGGCCTGGCAACTCCCATGTCGATCATGGCGGCAACCGGGCGCGGCGCCACGCAGGGCATCCTGTTCCGCGATGCCGCTGCCATCGAAGAATTGCGCAAGGTCGATGTGCTGGTGGTGGACAAGACTGGCACGCTTACCGAGGGCAAGCCTGCCTTCCACGCCGTGGTGGCGGCGCCGGGCGGGGACGAGCAGGAAGTGTTGCGGCTTGCCGCCAGCATCGACCAGGGCAGCGAGCATCCGCTGGCGCGCGCGATCGTGGCCGAGGCGCATGCACGCGGACTGCAGCTGTCCAGACCAGCGCAATTTGAATCGTCCAGCGGCATCGGCGTGCGCGGTGTGGTGGAAGGCAAGACCATTGCGCTGGGCAATACAGCATTAATGGAGCTGGAACAGGTGTACTGGCAACCGCTGGCTGCCGGAGCCGAAACATTGCGCCAGGAAGGCGCCAGCGTGATGTACGTCTCAGCCGATGGCCACATGCTGGGCATGATTGCCGTGGCCGATCCCGTCAAATTATCGACGCCGGAAGCGCTGGCCGCCCTGCGCGAAGCCGGCATCACGGTGGTCATGGCCACCGGCGACGGCGTGACGACGGCGAAATCCGTGGCGGACCGGCTTGGCATCCGTGAATTCCATGGCGAAGTCACGCCACAGGACAAGCTGGCGCTGGTGGAAAAGTTACAAGCCAACGGACGGATCGTGGCAATGGCAGGCGACGGCATCAACGACTCACCCGCGCTGGCTCGGGCCAACGTGGGCATAGCGATGGGCACCGGGACGGACGTCGCCATCAATTCAGCCTACGTCACCCTGGTCAAAGGCGACCTGCGCGGTATTGCCAGGGCACGCTTGCTGTCGCTGGCGACGGTACGCAATATGCGCCAAAACCTCGCATTTGCGTTCATTTACAACGCGCTCGGCATTCCACTGGCGACGGGATTGCTCTATCCCTTTACGGGACAATTGCTGTCGCCGATGGTTGCTGCGCTGGCCATGAGCTTGAGTTCTGTGTCCGTGATCAGCAATGCCTTACGCCTGCGCGCTACAGGCCGGCACGGCGCCTGACGAGGGAATCGCGCCCTGCTCTCGCGCAATATGCAAAACGTCGGCAGCAGGGACATATAAAAACTCCGGCTCCTTATCGATAAACCGCGCAATCAGCCAGGGACAGGCAATGCGGTCGATTTTCGGACGCTCGCGGGTAATCCACTTCATGGCACGGCCCTCCACCTTGCAAAGTCTGCTTGTTAAATCTGGCTGACACGCTGCGCCGCTTCGATGCGCCGGGCCACTGCATCCCACTGGATATTGTTGAAGAACGCATCGATGTACCTGGCGGCCGCCGCGCCGTAGTCCATCTGGTAGGAGTGCTCGTACATATCGAGGACGAGGATGGGCAGCGTTGCGGCCGGGCCGTGGGCGTGGTCGGCCAGCCAGTAATTTTCCAGTTGGCGGGTGTGGGTATTGAATCCCAACACCGCCCAGCCCGAACCGCCGCCCAAACCCGCACCAATTCGCCGGAATTCGGTTTCCCACGTATCGAAGCTGCCGAACCCAGCTGCAATCGCCTTGCGTTCATTGGCGCCGGCTTTGCCGCTGCCGCCCAGGTTGTCAAAGTAATACTCGTGATACACGACGGAACCGGTGCGCAGCAAGTGTTCGCGCTTGAGCTCGTTATAAATAAAGGCCGGCGTATCCTTGTTGGCCAGCGCTTCGGCCAGGCTTTTTTTCACGACCGCCAGCGCCTTGACGGACCCGCCATAGTTGTTCTCCCAATGCGAACGGATCAGCCGCTCGGACAGGCCATTGAGTTTTGCCGGATCGAATGTAAGCGGCTTTAATGTGGTGGCGCTTTCAAATGCGTGCATCGTGGAGGTCTCCTTCAATGGTTGAGCGTGTGCCGCGCCGCCAATTGCCAGCATAGTGGCGGCGGACGCGGTCTGTAGCAGCGCGCGGCGCCGTGGATCGGTTACGTCGTGCATATTCGGCTCCCTGAATATGGAACCGGCTGTTCCTGCTTAAGCGTGCATCAGTGGATAGAGCACCAGCCCGATCACGGCCGCCACGGCAATGACAATCGGCTCCTGCAGTTTCTTAAACTTCCACAACACCCCTATCGTCACCAGCGCGATGGCGGCGGTGGGAATATCAACAATCGAACGCTTGGCGATGACGATCACGGAACCCGTGATGGCGCCGACCGCTGCGGCGGTAATGCCGTCCACGAAGGCAATCACGCCCGGCAACCGGCCATATTTCTTGAAATACGGTGCCGGAATCACGGTAAACAGGTAGCACGGCAGGAACGTGGCCAGCGCCGCCACAACGGCGCCATTGAACCCTTGCACCAGGTAGCCAATGAACCCGACGGTAATGACCACCGGTCCCGGCGTAATCATGGCGACGGCCACCGCATCGACAAACTGGCGCTCATTGAGCCAGTGCAGTTCGGTAACGACACCGCTGTACAGGAACGGCACGATGGCCAGGCCGGAACCGAACACGAAGGCGCCAGCCTTGGCAAAGAACACGGCAATTTGCATCAGCACAGGCGCATCGGCGCCACCCGCCAGACTGGCCAGCCATGGCAACTGCGTGACCGCGACGCTGTTCAATCCGGGTTTGCGCAGCCATTGCGGCGGTGCGCGCAACAGCCAGACCAATATGCCGGCCGCGATGAACAGCCACGCGATTTCCGATTCAGTCGCGACGGTGACAGCACCCAGCAGCAAATAAATTGCCCACAACAGCTTGTCCTTGCCGATGCTTTTTTCCGTGAGTTTTTTCGCACTGATGGCAATGATGCCCACCACGGCCGCGCCAACGCCATAAAACACGGCCTGCATCCACGAAATGCCGCCAAAACGCACATACGCCCAGCCCAGCGCCACCACCATCAGGAACGATGGCAGCACGAACGCGAGCCCCACCAGCGTGGCGCCCAGGATGCGGTAGTGCACGTAGCCAAGGTAAATAGCCAGTTGCGCTGCCATCGGTCCCGGCGCCAGCTGGGCCAGCGCGACGCCTTCCTTATAGTCTGCTTCAGTAATCCAGCGGCGCTGCTCCACCAGGTCGCGGTGCATATAACCAGCCAACGCCACCGGGCCGCCGAAACCAAGCGCTCCCAGCCGCAACATATATAAAACAAGTTGCCACAACGTGTAACCGGCAGCGGGTGGAAAAGAAGTCTTGCTCATCGTGCGTCCTGTGAACTCAATGGAAAGCCAGCAGCGCGGCAAATGCGATAAAAACCGTACCCGCCACGCGCTGAAGTAGCGTCCCGCCGGTGCGCGAAGCGAGCCAGCGCTTCGCGTACTGCGCGCATGCCGCATACAGGCAGTGCACCAGCACGACAATGGTTCCGTACGTCACCACCAGTACGGCAAATTGCCGGGCAAAGTGCGCATCCGGCCGGATGAACTGGGGGAAAACCGACAGGAAAAAGAAAATCGCCTTGGGATTGGTCAGTTGCAGTGTGACGCCCTCGGCAAACCGGTGCACAGCGGTGCCCGGTTTCATGCCGCCTTCGGCCACCGCGATGCCTTGCGCGCGCCACAGCCGTAGTCCCAGGTAAATCAAATACGCCGCCCCCATCCATTTCAGGACGGTATAGGCGGCCGGCGACGCTGCCAACACAATGCCGAGGCTGGTGGCGGAAAGCGCAGCGACCACCGCCGCGCCAACCGCAATGCCCAGTACACCGCCGAACGTGTCGCGCCGCCGCAGGTGCAGTGCATTGGTCAGTGTCATCAACACGCCGGGCCCCGGGCTGAGCACCGTGGCCGTGGCCATCAAGACAAACATGCCATACAGATCCATACGGTCTCCTAGTTGTCGTCGCCAGTAGCGGCCCCGGCATCACTGGCAAAATGCGAGTACAGCGCATCGAGTACCGTGCTGATCTCGGCCAGCAACTGGTCGTCATTTTTGGCCCGGCGCCGCGCACCGCTGAGCATGGCTTCAAAGCCGGCGGCTTCCGCCACAAACGCACCACCCACGTCCAGCGCGTGCACCATGGCTCCGAGCCGCCGCAGCCCCGCATCAGTGTCGAGCCCGAAGCTGGCGGCCAGCACTTCAAACGTCACGCATTCCCCCACGTGCGTGAAACTCGCGTGGTCAAAGTCGAATCCCAATGCATGAGGAGGACAGTCGGCCGGCGTGGCCAGCCACAGGAAATGCGCATCCTGGTCAATGAAGCGGCGGATCAGCCACGCAGACGCCACCCGGTCGACCCATAATCCCCGGCGCGTAGCCCAGGTCCGGCCCTGATAGTCGGCCAGATCGCGGCGCGGGATCTCGCCGCCGGCTATCTGCGGCTCTCCCGGGGACAACAAGGTTTCGGCAAGGTGGACAAAATCCAGCCACGCGGCATCGGCGCGGCGGCTGGCATCGGTGGGGAAAAAATCCAGGCTGCGCAGCGCATCGAATTCCTTGCGCAATTTGCGCAGTTGCCGTTGCAATTCCGGCGCAGCCATGGCCGTGAGTGCTGGCCGGGACGACTCCAGGCCGGCGACGAATGCCTGGTAGTCGTCCGAACGGTCAAACAGCGCCTGCAAACGGAGAATTTCACGTGCGGATTTCGGCGCGACCGGCAATAGCCAGCCGGTCCCCCCCTCCCGTTCCGCGTCCGTCAACAATTGCTGCAGCACATATTTGTGGTCGCCACGATCGGGCAACAGATACGCGCCATCCCGCAGCGCGGCGCAGCCGCTTGCCTTCAGGCTGCGCCAGATGCGCATGCGAGCCGACGTGGCGGTGGCGGGCAGGCTCAGTATGAGCAGCAGCCAGGATGCGGTGGTATCGTTCATCACCGCATCTTAGTCTGTTACAGCTATTGCTACAAATTCTGTAATAACCGCTACAAACTATTTGCTGTTCATTATTTTCCGTGACGCGTCACAAATAAAAGGCTCAGCACGCGGCGTGATTGACCGTCACCACGTGGATGGCCAGTCCGCCCAGCGACGTTTCCTTGTATTTGTTATGCATGTCAGCGCCGGTCTGGCGCATGGTTTCAATCACGTCATCCAGGCTGACGACGTGCGTACCGTCGCCTTTGAGCGCCAGGGTCGCAGCCGTAATGGCTTTGATGGCGCCCATGCCATTGCGTTCGATGCAGGGAATTTGCACCAGGCCGCCAATCGGGTCGCATGTCATGCCAAGGTGGTGTTCGATGCCGATTTCCGCCGCATTTTCAATTTGCTCGTTGCTGCCGCCAAGCGCGGCAGCCAGTCCCGCCGCCGCCATCGCGCACGCGACGCCGACTTCGCCCTGGCAGCCAATTTCCGCCCCGGAAATGGACGCATTACGCTTGCACAGCATGCCGATCGCCGCGGCAGTCAATAAAAATACGCGCGCACCGCGCACCGGATCGGCGGGTTTGCATGATTCCACGTAATAGCGCAGCACGGCAGGAATAATGCCGGCCGCCCCATTGGTCGGGGCTGTCACGACACGGCCGCCTGCGGCATTTTCCTCGTTGACCGCCATCGCATACAAGGTGACCTGGTGCAGCGCATCGTGTGGCTGGCCTGCCGCGTCCGGCGCCGTGGCCTGTTTCCATAACCGGGCGGCGCGCCGCTTGACATTCAAACCGCCGGGCAGCGGGCCTTCTGTCACCAGGCCATGCGCAATACAGTCGCTCATCACTTGCCAGATGCCATCCAGCCCGGCGTCCAGCGCGGCCTCTTCCATGCGGGCGCATTCATTGGCGCGCAGCATTTGCGGAATCGTCAGTTCAGCGCGGCGGCCATGGTCCAGCAATTGCGCCATGGACTCAAACGGGAATGGCACGGCAATGTCGTCGCGGCTTTGCACGGCTTGCGTGTCGCCCGCTTCACGAATAAACCCCCCGCCTATGGAAAAAAAAACGCGTTCAACAAAACCGCCATCGTCCAGCGTCAGCGTAAAGCGCATGCCGTTCGGGTGTTCCGGCAAGCTCTCGGTTTTGTGGAACACCAGGTTGTCGCGGGCAGTAAATCGAACAGGATGGGTTCCCAGTAATTTCAACTGGCCATCGCGTTCGATTTGGGCCAGCAATTCGTCCACCGCATCAGGATCGACACCCGGCGGCGTTTCTCCCAGCAAGCCCAGGATGACGGCTTTATCGGTAGCGTGGCCCACACCGGTCAGCGCCAGTGACCCATACAGCGCCACTTCGATGCCGACCGCCTTGTCGAGTGAACCGCATTCCATCAAGAAGCGGCGCGCAGCCACCATGGGGCCGACCGTGTGGGAACTGGACGGACCGATGCCGACTTTAAACAGGTCAAATACACTGATATTCATGTTCTCGAGACTCCAGATGTCAAAAGAGGGTCCTTGCGCGGCTACGCAAGTGACACCCCCTCTGTTCTGGACCTGAGAGATTTCGCATGCCCCTGCCCTGTGGCAGTTCGACGCTTGCTCCTTCGGTGTACCGGGCGACAAAATCCGGCAGCTCTTCAGAGTGTGAATGCGATACCGGTCCTTTTGCCTGAGAGTTTCCGGGGCGGTTGCTCCTTCGGCGCTGTCGCCGCATGCGGCGGTCAGTCTCTCCCGATATCACGATGCAGCGAAGCATAGTCGAAGACGTGACGATTTACCAAATGATTTTTTCACATCTGTGTGGCGGAAGCGCCATGCTATACTCCGCCGCCATGACCCGTAAGTTCCTGTTCTTTATGTTGACCATCGTCGCTCTCCAGTTCAGCTGGATGGCGGTCAGCGTCTATTGCGGACATGAATCGGGCCGCGCTGCGCAGCACTTTGGCCACCACCAGCACAGCGGCCATGCCGGCGACGTACAATCGTCAAAATCGGCCACGTTGGCCAAGAAGCTGACACCGCATACGGATTGCTCGTCCTGTTCCCCCGCGCCGCTGGCGCCCGCGACCACGGACAATGCACTGGTGCATGGCGCCTTGATGCTCCCATTGCAGGCCATGGCGCTGTCCGCGCCATCGTCCGCTTACACTCCGCCGCCAGAACGCCCACAGTGGCACAACGCCGCTTAAGCCCGGCGGCTCCTTCCCTCACCTGGTAGCCAGCGCGCTTGCGCAGGCTGGCGCATGCCTGAGCGGATTGCCGCCGGATTTCTTCGACGTTGTCTTTCGGAGTGTTATCCATGCGATCCAGAATGCTATTGCTGGGCGCCGCGGCCTTGTTGTCAAGTCCGTGGCTGCCCGGTTCCGCCCTTGCTGCCGAACAGCCGGGCACGATTTCCAAGCCGCTTACCGCCCAGGCGCCACCAGCGTTGACGCTGGAACAAGCCGTTGCGCTGGCTTATGCCCACAATCCTGCGCTGCGCGTTGCCGAACAGGGTATGGCCATTGCCGACGGCGCACGCACGCAGGCCGCGTTACTGCCCAATCCTGCTTTGTCCGTGCTGCGCGAAGGGGCGCAGCGCACCAACCGCACGCAAACCATCCAGATCACCCAGCCCCTGGAATTGGGCGGCAAGCGCGCAGCCCGGATCGCGGTGGCCGAACAAGACCATGCGCTGGCAGCCGGCGAGTGGCAAATCAAGGCTGCCGCGTTGCGCGCGGATGTGACGGCGGCCTACCTGGCAGCAGTGACGGCGCAGCAGCGCGCCGGGCTGGCCCAGTCCGCGGTGGAGCTGGCCCATCAAGCCAGTGCGGCCGCCACCCGGCGTGTTGCAGCAGGCAAGATTTCGCCGCTGGACGAAACCCGCGCCCAAGTCGCAGCCAGCACTGCCCGCCTGGAAATGGCGCAAGCCCAAGCGGACCTGGCTGGCGCCAAACGCCGCCTTGCAGCGCTGTGGGGCGGCCAAGTCCCCGTTGAACAAACCTTGTCCGAACCGGCGGCGGATGGGGTGGTATTGCCGCCGCTTGAAACACTGCTGGCGCAACTCGATCACGCGCCTCAAATACAGCAGGCCCGTGCGCAAATCACGCGCGGAGAAGCCCAAGTGCAATTCGAACGCGCACAGCGGTTGCCGGACGCCGCCGTCACCTTTGGCAGCAAGCGGGATCAAGCGACAGGCAGCACCCAGGCCGTGGCCGGCTTGTCGATCGGCTTGCCGCTGTTCAACCGCAACCAGGGCAATGTGCTGTCGGCACTGCGCCGCGTCGAACAGGCGGCATCGCAGCTGGAGGCGGACAGGCTGGCGCTGGCCGAAGCAGTGTCCGATGCGTGGCAGCGCGCGCAAGTCGCGCAAACCTGTATCGACGCCATGCGCACCGACATGCTGCCGGCCGCGCAACGCGCGCTGGATGCGGCGGTTACCGGCTTTGAGCTGGGCAAATTCAACTTCCTGGATGTGCTGGACGCCCAGCGCACGCTGTCCCAGGCGCGCGCACGCTACCTGGACGCCCTGTCTGAACGCTACCGCGCCACCGCGGATTTGCAGCGCCTTGCCGCGCTGCCGGAAAAGAGGAACACCCGATGAAACTCACCTTTGACAAACAATCGCTGAAAGCTGTGCTGGGCATCAGCGTGGCCGGCGCCGTACTGGCCGCCATCATCCTGGCATCCGACGGCAACCAAGCGGCCAAGCCAATAGTGCAGCCCAATGCGGAACACAGTCTCTATGAAGACGATGTGATTGCCATGTCGGACGAACAAATCCGCTCGGCCGGCATCGTCATGGCCAACGCGCAAGCCGCCACGATCGGCGCCCTGCTGCGATTGCCCGGCGAAGTGAAATTCAATGAAGACCGCACGGCCCACGTGGTGCCGCGCCTGCCCGGCGTAGCGGAATCCGTCCATGCCGACCTGGGGCAGCACGTCAAAAAAGGCCAGGTGCTGGCCGTGATCGCCAGCCCGGAACTGTCCGACTTGCGCAGCCAGTTGCTGGCGGCCGACAAACGGCTGGCGTTGGCCAAAGCCACGTATGAGCGTGAAAAGAAACTGTGGCAAGACCGTATCTCCGCGGAACAAGACTACTTGCAAGCGCGACTGGCCTTCAATGAAGCGGAAATCCACGCACAAACGGCGCGCGCCAAATTGACGGCGCTCGGTGCGGAAGCCGCCAATGGCGCGCTGAACCGCTATGTATTGCGCGCGCCGTTTGATGGCGTCGTGGTGGAAAAGCACATTGCGCAGGGCGAAGCCGTCAAGGAAGACGCCAATGTCTTCCTGTTGTCCGACCTGTCCAGCGTGTGGGTGGAAATCAACGTGACGGCGGCGGATATCGAAGCCTTGCGCGTTGGCGGCACCGTGGATATCCAGTCCGGCAGTACCAGCTCCAGCACATCCGGCAAAGTCAGCTATGTCGGCAATTTACTGGGCGAGCAAACCCGCACCGCCAAGGCGCGGGTGGTCATCGATAACCCGCATAAGGCGTGGCGCCCCGGTTTATTTGTCAATGCCGCCGTGGCAAAGGGCCAGAAAGAAGTCGCCGTCGCGGTCGAATCCGGCGCCGTGCAGACGCTGGACGGCCAATCCGTTGTCTTCACCAGAGTGGCGAAAGGCTTCAAGGCCACTACCGTCCGCACCGGACTGGCCGACGGCCGCCTGGTTGAAATTGCCGATGGCTTGCCGCCTGGCGCCGCCTATGCGGCGACCGGCAGTTTTGTCGTCAAGGCGCAGCAAGGCAAAGGCAATGCGGGCCATGAACATTGACGGGGAGCCGAACCATGTTTGAACGCATCATTCAAGGCGCCATCGTCCACCGCTGGCTGGTTATGCTGGCCGTGCTTGCCATGGCGGCCATTGGCGTCTATCACTACCAGCGTTTGCCCATCGACGCCGTGCCGGATATCACGAATGTCCAGGTGCAAATCAACACCAGCGCACCCGGCTATTCACCGCTGGAAATCGAGCAGCGCGTGACCTTTCCGCTGGAAACTGTCATGGCAGGCTTGCCCAACCTGGAACAGACCCGGTCGCTGTCACGGTATGGCTTGTCGCAAGTGACGGTCATCTTCAAGGACGGCACGGACATCTACTTTGCGCGGCAACTGGTGAACCAGCGCATGCAGGAAGCCGGCCTGCCAGCCGGCGTCGTTCCCTTGATGGGACCAATCTCGACAGGGTTGGGCGAAATTTTCCTGTGGACGGTGGAAAGCGAACCCGGCGCCAAAAAGGCCGACGGCAGCCGCTATACGGCAACGGATTTGCGTGAAATCCAGGACTGGATGATCAAACCCCGGTTGCGGCAAGTGCCAGGCGTAACTGAAATCAATTCGATTGGCGGCTATGCGAAGCAATACCACATCACACCAGATCCGGCCAGGCTCAGTTCATATGGCTTGGCGCTGAAAGACGTGGTGGCGGCGGTCGAGCGTAACAATGGCAATGTGGGCGCCGGTTATATTGAGCGGCGCGGCGAACAATTGCTGGTCCGGGCGCCGGGCCAAGTCCGTTCGCTGGACGACATCCGCAACACTGTCTTGCAGAACGTCCAGGGCGTGCCCATTAAAGTGCGCGACGTGGCCGAAGTGGGTCTCGGACAGGAATTGCGCACAGGCGCGGCCACGGAAAACGGGCGGGAAGTGGTGCTGGGTACGGTCTTCATGCTGATCGGCGAGAACAGCCGCGCCGTGGCGCAAGCGGTCGCAAAGAAAATGGCGGACATCAACCGCACGTTGCCGCCCGGTGTCAAGGCCATCCCTGTCTATGACCGTACGGCGCTGGTGGATAAAGCCATCCATACAGTGAAAAAGAACTTGCTGGAAGGCGCGGTGCTGGTCGTTGTGATCCTGTTCCTCTTCCTGGGCAATATCCGTGCAGCTGTGATTACCGCCATGGTGATTCCGCTGTCCATGCTGTTCACGTTGACGGGCATGGCCGCCTACAAGGTCAGCGCCAACCTGATGAGCCTGGGCGCGCTGGATTTCGGCATCATTGTCGATGGCGCTGTCGTGATCGTGGAAGCCTGTGTGCGCCGCCTGGCCCACGCGCAACAACAGCGTGGCCGCCCGCTCACATTGGAAGAACGCTACCGGGAAGTGTCGGCAGCCGCAGCGGAAGCGCGCCGCCCGCTCTTGTTTGGCCAGTTAATCATCATGGCCGTGTATTTGCCGATCTTCGCGCTGGCCGGCGTGGAAGGCAAAATGTTTCATCCGATGGCATTTGCCGTGGTGGCGGCGCTGGTCGGCGCCATCGTCCTGTCGCTGACGTTCGTACCTGCCGCCGTGGCGCTTTTTATCGGCGAGCGCATATCGGAACAGGAAAACCGTTTAATGGACATGGCGCGCCGTGCCTATGCACCGTTGCTGGCGCGCGTGCTGGGCAATAGTGCCGCCGTGGTTGCCACCGCCGTCACGCTGGTGATCCTGACGGCCTTGCTGGCAATGCGGATGGGCAGTGAATTTGTCCCCAGCCTGAACGAAGGCGACATTGCGTTGCAGGCGCTGCGCATTCCTGGCACCAGCCTCAGCCAGTCGCTGGACATGCAAAAAAAACTGGAAACCAGCCTCAAAGCAGCCTTCCCGGAAATCGAGCGGATCTTTGCCCGTACCGGCACAGCGGAAATCGCTTCCGACCCGATGCCGCCCAACATTTCCGACGGCTACATCATGCTGAAGCCGGAATCCGCGTGGCCCGCGCCCAAGCGCAGCCGTGATGAACTCATCGCTGCGATCCAGCGGGAGGCGGAAAAGTATGCAGGCAACGCCTATGAATTTTCTCAGCCGGTGCAGCTGCGTTTCAATGAATTGATTTCCGGCGTACGCAGCGACGTGGCCGTCAAGGTGTATGGCGATGACATGGACGTGCTGGCCACGACTGGCCGCCATATCGCCGACGTGCTGCAGCGGGTTCCGGGCGCGACGGAAGTCAAAGCCGAACAGACCGGCGGTTTGCCTATGCTGACGGTCAATATCGACCGGGACAAGACAGCCCGCTACGGCTTGAACATCGCCGACGTGCAAGAGGCGCTGGCCACAGCCACGGGCGGCCAGCAAGCAGGGACCATGTTTGAAGGCGACCGCCGCTTTGGCATCATTGTGCGGTTGCCGGAAGCCATGCGCAGCGATGCTGATGCGCTGGGCCGGCTACCGATTCGTCTTCCGCAGCCCAATGGCGCCGGCTACATTCCGCTGTCGGAAGTGGCCAGCCTGGAATTCGCGCCGGGCCCGAACCAGATCAGCCGTGAAAATGGCAAACGCCGCCTTGTCGTCAGCGCCAATGTGCGGGGCCGCGACATCGGCAGCTTTGTGTTGGACGCCGAACGGGCAATTGCTGCCGGCGTTGCCATCCCGCCCGGCTACTGGACCAGCTGGGGCGGCACGTTTGAACAGTTGCAATCGGCGGCGCAGCGTTTGCAAGTCGTGGTGCCGCTGGCGCTGTTGATCGTGCTGGCTTTGCTGTTCGTCATGTTCAACAACGTCAAGGATGGCTTGCTGGTTTTCACCGGCATCCCGTTTGCGCTGACGGGCGGCATCGCGGCGTTGTCGCTGCGGGGCATACCGCTGTCGATTTCGGCAGCGGTGGGATTTATTGCCCTGTCCGGCGTGGCAGTCTTAAATGGCCTGGTGATGATTTCCTGTATCCGTGCGCTGCGTGAAGACGGCGCCGCATTGGATCAGGCAATCACCGAGGGCGCGCTGACGCGGCTGCGGCCCGTGCTGATGACCGCCCTGGTGGCGTCGCTGGGCTTCGTCCCGATGGCGCTGGCGACAAGCACGGGAGCGGAAGTGCAGCGGCCGCTGGCCACGGTCGTCATTGGCGGCATCCTGTCGTCGACCGCGCTGACGCTGCTGGTTTTACCGGTGCTTTACCGCCTTATGCACCGGTCAAATCCTGTGCAGACGGATGTTCGGGAAAGATCGTCAGCACCTGCATGAAGCTCGCTTCTGGCTGCGCTGCCAGTTGCAGCCATTCTTCCGTCACCGGGTGCGCAAACGCCATCCCGGTGGCAGCCAGCATCAGCCTGCCCTGCCCGAAGCGCTCCGCAAAATAACGGTTGTGGCGGCCCCGGCCATGATTCGCGTCGCCGATAATCGGATGGCTGATGTGTTTCATGTGCCGGCGCAACTGGTGGCGCCTGCCGGTTTCCGGATACAGCGCCACCAAACTGTAGCGGCTGCTCGCATACCCCTCGATCGCGACGGGAATTTCCGTCGTCGCCAGCCGCTGGTAGCGGGTCAACGCATCGCGGATGGGCGCTTCGTCGTCTTTGCTGCGGCGGTCTTCCGGTTCTTCGCGCAACGGGTGGTCAATGACGCCTTGTTCCGGACACCAGCCCCGCACCATGGCCACGTAGCGCTTGCGCACCTTGCCTTCCATCAAAGCCTTGCCCAGTGTGCTCGCCGTATCCGGATCGCGGGCAAAGACCAGCAAGCCCGACGTGGGCCGGTCCAGCCTGTGCAGTGGATACACGTATTGACCGCCATTCATGGCGCGCGCATATTGCAGCGCGAATTCTGTTTCGTGCGGATCAACGGGGCTGCGGTGCACCAGCAACCCTGCCGGTTTATGCACCACCAGCAACCATTGGTCGCGATAAATTTCTGTCAGTGGATTGAGGCTGGACATCGGTAGCGGCGGGAGCGAAAAGGTTGCCATCTTACAGTACCCAACGATGCGTCGCCCAACTGGCTGCGCAGCCTACAATCAGCGATCAATCACGCTGGCGGGCACCGTATGTGGCAGCAAATCTGGGTAACGGTACAGAGGGAATTTTCCGACCTGGGAGCCATCCAGGATATTACGCAAGTCGTTATCCGGCTGCTTGTCGCAGTGGCGCTGGGCGCGATGCTGGGCTATGAGCGGGAATCGGTCGGCGCCTCCGCCGGCTTGCGCACCCACATGCTCGTGTCGCTGGGCTCGGCATTATTTGTCCTGATCCCGCTACAGGCCGGGATGGCGGTGGCGGACATGTCCCGCGTCTTGCAGGGCGTCATCTCCGGGATTGGTTTCATCGGCGCGGGCGCCATCCTCAAGCTGCGGGATGAAAACCAGATTACCGGCCTGACAACGGCAGCGGGTGTCTGGCTGACTTCGGCAGTGGGCATCGCAGCCGGCATGGGGCGCGAGGCGACAGCAGTATTGAGCGCAGTATTTGCCCTGTTGATACTTTCCTTCCTACATCACGGTGTCGAGAAGAAACATCAACGTCCCCCTCCTCACTCCGGCAACCCCAACGATTGATTGTTTAAACCCTCGTAAAAACAGTGGTTTAGCGCGTCTCATTCTTAACAAACATCAGCTCGGTGTTCAATATCAAACACGTGTGTTGCTTAAAAGCCTAAGCCAAACGGTATAGACATGTTGTCAAGCTAACTTTTGCAATTTTCTATTGAAAAATTGCCCGGCCTCATGTGACGATAGGTTCATGGATGGGCTCACAAAGCCCTGACCATCCATAAAAAACCTAACGAACGGAGATAAACATGAGCTGGAATCACGTGGTGAAGTTTGGCGGTTCAGTTGTTGCAGCAGCATTGTGCTTCGGTGCCCAGGCAGCCGGTAACGGCATCGTGACCAAGGTCAGCATAGACAAACAAACGCTGGGCGCCAGCGATGACGTGGTCGTAAAAGTCACGATGACGAACACCACGTCGCAGCCGCAGCAAATCCTCAAATGGGATACTCCGTTCGGCGACATCGAACATTCGCTGTTTGACGTCACGCGCGATGGCGTGCCGGTCCCGTATGAAGGCATGATCGCCAAACGCCCGGCCCCGGCTGCCAGCGATTACTTCACGATCCAGCCCGGCAAATCGCACACGGTGCAAATCGAGCTGTCCTCCATGTACAACATGAGTGTGACGGGCGAATACAAAATTCGCTACAAAGCCAAAGGCAGCAACAAGAATAAGCAAGCCGAAGACCTGACGTCCGACGCCGTGACGGTATATATCGAAGGCGCGCTGCGCCGCGGCGTGATGCCGGAAGCGCAGCCTGTGCAATCGCTGGCCGGCGGCAGCCTGTCGTACAGCAAATGCAGTGCGTCGCAGCAAAGCACGATCTCGTCGGCCGTGGCTGCAGGTACCGCCATGGCCAGCGATGGCGATGCCTACCTGGCGGCAGGCAAAGCAGGTACCCGGTATACCAAATGGTTCGGCGCTTATACGTCGGCACGCTACAACACGGCGAAATCGCATTTTGCCGCCATCAAGGATGCGTTCCAAAACAAGCCGATCACCGTGGATTGCTCGTGCAATAAGACTTACTACGCGTATGTCTACCCTACCCAGCCTTACAAGATTTATGTGTGCAAAGCATTCTGGAGCGCGCCAATGACGGGCACCGACTCCAAAGGCGGCACGCTGGTGCATGAAATGAGCCACTTCAACGTGGTTGCCGGTACCGATGACCATGTGTATGGCCAGAGCGGCGCGGCGCAACTGGCCATTACGGATCCAGACACGGCGCTGGATAACGCGGATTCGCACGAATACTTTGGCGAAAACACGCCGGCTGGCAACTAAGGATAGTTTTTTTGCGGATCCCGACGGGGGCGCGGGATCCGTCTCTCCCTGTGTAGTCGCCCCACGAAATGACGGGCCTTCCCCCCTGCTCGCCCCATCCCAGCTTGCAGGGGTCTTTTTGCTCCGCGTTAACGCCCCGCCATCGGTCCGCTATCGGCGCGGTATGTAAAACTGACGGGCGCAACCGACAAGCGCACGGTTCCCTCCAATCTTCCTAAATCAGGCACGGCAAATCCGGCATAAGTCAGCTGGTACGTGTTTTGGCCCGGCTTGAACGCATAGCTGTCGGTAATATCGAGCGTATTGGTATGGCGCATGCCTGGTTGTACCGTGAAGTAATCCTCAGCAGTCAGCGCGCCCCGCTTGACCATCGGCCCCTGGTATTCCAACAGTTTTCCCGTCGCCGTATCGCGGATTTCAAATAAACGGCCGAATAATTCCTTATCCGTTGCAATGGCATTGGGTACAGACATTGGATGGCCATTGGGATTGTCGAGCACGACGGTGACCAGCACACGTCCGCCGCTGGCATTGACCGTCAATGTTTCACTGAAAGACCTCATTAGTTTGCCCCCGGCTTGTGCAGCCAGAGGCGCGGCAAGCAACAGCGCCGCACACGTGGCAGGTTGAAGCAATGTCATGGTGTCCCCCTTCCGGTGACTCCGGATCCAGCCTTTGTTCAACTATAGGCCAAGCGGCCGCAGTTGCGTAGTTCTTCCCAATATCTTCCCAATAATTAGCCAGGATGGCCGCCGTTTACGGATGCCATGATTTCATCGTGGCGTTCCACATCAGACTTATGGAGATAGGCTGCAGTGGTGACGATGCTGGCGTGCCCCGCCGTATCTTGCAGGGTTTTCAGCTGCACACCATTGTTTGCATGGTTGGTCAGCATGCTGTGCCGCAGCCAGTGCGCGGACGCTTGCCGCAACGCTGCCGCACTGTCTGTATCGCCCAGCACATCGGCAGCCAAGGCGGCATCGGCAAAGACGGCTTTCAGGGCGTCCGCCGCCGCTTCATCCGTTACGCGCTGCAATGCCGTCCCCCTGCTGGACAACACCAGCGGCGTACGGTCGGCGCGCGACGTTTGCGGCGGCAAGCCATACGCAGCGCGGTAGCGCCGGAAGGCATCCAGCATGTCGGGGGGAACCGGCAAACGGCGTGCCTTGTTGCCTTTACCAATCACGTCCAGCCACCAGCGGCCATTGCCTTCCGTGTACAGCGCCCCCATGTCCGCGCCAACCACTTCAGACAAGCGCGCACCCGTATGGGCATAAGCCAGCAGCAGGAAGCGGTCGCGCTCCCTCCGGCGCAACGCAGCCTGGCTCAACGCTTCACGCTGGTCCACTGCTTTCAACGCCAGCAAGATGGCGTCCGGCGTCAGGTAGCGCGTAATGCGGGCTGCACTGGCCACCCGCACGTGGTGCACCAGCGCGCCGGGATTACGGTCCAGGTACCCGGTCTGTTCTGCAAAACGAAGCAAGCCTTTGACGGCAATGACGGCCTGGCGGCGGCTGGCATCGGACAATGGCCCGGAAAATGGCCGGTAGCGCACATCTGTCCGGGGCCATTTGGTGGCGGACACCCAATCCGGTGGCGGCGCCCGCAGGAATTCCTTGTAAAGATTAAGGTCCGCCACCGTCAACTCGCGCAGGGTTTTACGGGCTTCTTCACGGCACCACGTTAAAAAACGGAACAATTCCTTTTGCGTATTCGCTCGCGACGCAGGGCTCAGTTCGCCGTGGCCAATATATTCACGCGCCAGTTCGCTGTCGCTTTGCGCAGTCGTCAAACGTCCGGCATCGACGCCCGCATTGGGCACCCATGCCGCCGGCAGCGCCGTGACGGGCGCCGGTTCCAGATCAATCAGGGCGAATTTACTGGTCATTTATCCAGTATAACATACAGTGGTTTATACAGTGCCTGGAATTTAACGTGACGCGTCACTTTATTTAAGGGTATTATCGTTACGCGTCACAAATAATAGGGAGACTGCATGAGCGAAGTGGAAAAACGGGGACGGGGACGCCCGCCAAAAGACGATGCACTGACGCCGGCGGAGCGCGCCAAGCGCTACCGCGACAATAAACGGGCGGAAAAACTCGCCATGGCATTGAGCCGCGACCTGGACGACCATGCACCGGATTCGCCCCACCGCTTATTTGTCGAGCTGGATAAGGCGCTGGCGCGCGTGGTGGAACTGGAAGAACAGCTGGAACACGCGCACGAGCAAATTGCCCAATTAAAAGCGCAATTAAAGTGACGCGTCACGTGAATATGCGGCAACACTAATGTTGCGTATTTGGTAATCCAGCCGCCGATATCGGTTAAGATTTAAAGCTGCAACTTAAAGGACTCACAATGATCGTCGGCATAGACCTGGGCACCACGAATAGTTTGATTGCGGTATGGGAAAACGGACAGGCGCGCCTGATTCCCAACAGCCTGGGCGAAGTGCTGACACCCTCTTGCGTCAGCGTCGATGAAGACGGCGCCATCCTCGTGGGACGCGCTGCCCGCGAAAGGCTGCAAACGCATCCGGCGGTCAGTGCCGCCACCTTCAAGCGCCACATGGGCAGCGATAAAATCACGCACCTGGGCAAGCGTGCATTCCGGCCGGAGGAATTGTCCGCACTGATCCTGCGTTCGCTGAAGGATGATGCGGAAGCCGCGCTGGGCCGGCCGGTAACGGAAGCCATTATTACCGTTCCCGCATATTTTTCCGACGCGCAGCGCAAAGCGACCCGGGCAGCGGGCCAGCTGGCCGGCTTGAAAGTCGAGCGCTTGCTGAACGAGCCGACCGCCGCCGCGCTGGCCTATGGCATCCATTTGCGCGATACGGAAAGCAAATTCCTCGTGTTCGACCTCGGTGGCGGTACCTTTGACGTATCGGTACTGGATTTGTTCGACAACGTGATGGAAGTACGGGCGTCGGCCGGCGACAACTTCCTTGGCGGCGAAGATTTCGTGGGCGCCCTCGTGGAACGCTTCTTCGAACAAAACAAGATCCCTACCCCGCTGAAAAACGACGCGATTTTCATGCAGCGCCTGTATGCGCAAGCCGAACTTGCCAAGCGCGCGTTGTCCAGCGCGCCGCGGGCGGACATCCGCGTGCGCGAAGGCGCGGCGGAATATGCGATGGAACTCAATGAAGCCACGCTGGAAAAAGCGTGCGCACCGCTGCTGGCGCGTTTGCGCGATCCGGTGGAACGGGCGCTGCGCGACGCCAATATTCCGGTGGCGGAACTCGATAACATCGTGCTGGCCGGCGGCGCCACCCGCATGCCGGCCGTGCGCCGCATGGTGGCGCGCATGTTTGGCCGCTTCCCGTCCTGCGAAATCAATCCCGACGAAGTGGTGGCGCTGGGCGCCGCCGTACAGGCGGGCTTGAAAATGAATGACAAGGCGCTCGATGAAGTGGTGATGACGGACGTGGCGCCGTATTCGCTGGGTGTGTCCACGTCGATGCAGCTGGATGTCAACAATTTCTCGTCAGGCCACTTTGACCCGATTATCGAACGCAATACCGTGGTGCCCGTCAGCCGGGTGAAACGCTATTTCCCGATCCAGGATAATCAGCGCACGCTGCAAATCGATGTGTACCAGGGCGAGGCGCGCATGGCGTGGGACAACATCAAGCTGGGCGAATTGAAAGTCGACCTGCCCGGCGGCAAGCGTGACGACAACGGCGTCGACGTGCGGTTCACCTATGACGTCAACGGCTTGCTGCAAGTGGAACTGACCCTGCTGTCGTCCGGCGATACCCACACGCTGCTGATTGAAGGCAATCCGGGATTGCTGACGGAACAGCAAATCAACGAACGCTTTGCCGCGCTGTCTGCACTGAAAATCCACCCGCGCGACCAGATGGAAAACCGGACCTTGCTGGCGCGAGGCGAACGGCTGTACCAGCAATTGCGCGGCGATGCGCGCGAACATTTGAGCCGCCAGATCGTACGCTTTGAACAGGCGCTGGAAACCCAGGACCAGAAAGTCATTGCACCGGCTGTCAAGGGCCTGTCTGAATTGCTTGATTATGTCGAACACGAGAATTTCACCAACCCTGTGCCGTTTGGCGACGACTAATTGGCGATGAGCGGCGCCGACGCACTGCCATGGTTCTTGCAGCGGCTGGCGCTGGATGGCTCGGCAGACCAGCGCGCGATCCGGCGCGCCTATGCGCGGGAAGTCAAACGCATCGACCAGGGCGCGGATGCGGAAGGATTCCAGCAACTGCGCGAAGCATATGAAACAGCGCTGCGCTGGGAACAATACCAGCGCTATTACGCCCGGGCGGAAGCCGAAGCGGATGCCGCGCCTGGCGCACCACTGCCGGCAATGCCCGCAGCGGACGCGCCCGAGACGCCGGAGCGGGCTCCGGCGGCAGCACAGGAACATGTCCGCCCATCGCCGGACAGCCCGCCCCTATTGGACCTCGATCCGCTGCAAATCGATCCCCAGCAGCTCAGCGCCGACGTATTTGAAGCCTTTATGGCAGGCTGCTCCGGCCTGGCGCAGGGACGCACGCTGCATGACTCGGCTGCATGGGAACAGCACTTGCGTACCTGCCTGCATGATGACCGCCTGGTGAACCTGGCCGCGCGGGGCATTTTTGAAGCCCGTATCGTGCACTTGCTGGCGTCAGGCTGGCGCAATGGCCATGAAACCTTGCTGGAAGCGGCAGCCGACGTGTTTGAATGGCGCCGCGACCGGCACCGCTTGCGCCAGTTCGGCCACGCGGGCGCGATTGTCGACCGGGCAATCGATGAGCGCAGCATGTTCGACAACCAGGACCGCGACCAGAAAACCGCGCAGCGGCAAGTCATTGCGCGCTTGCGCGAGTCAGACGTGCCCGAATCGGGCCAGCTGCGTGCCGATATGCCGCACGTGGAACAAATGGCCATGCGTTTCCCCACGTGGCTGGAACTCGTGGCCAGCATGGACAATGTGGAGCTATGGCGGACTGCTTATGCTGCGCTGCCCGACGAATTAAAGCAGCCGGTCGCGGCTGCCGAAGAAGCGCCGCCGCCGGCCGCTGCAAAACCTGGAAAAATCGGCTGGGTTTCGGCAGGCAGCACCGTGTTCTGGCTATTACTGCTGACAGCCGCCCTGCGTTTTATCCATCACGCGGTGGATCTGCCCGGGACACACGGCACGCCAGCTGTTGCCACAAACAAGCCCGGTGCGGGCCAGGCGCTGACTGGTCCCCGTACGGAACAGCAACGGAAAATTGAACAACAGTTGCGGGCAGCCGGCGCGGCGCAAGTGGAAAAATACTCGCCGCCCAGCGCTGAGCGCCTGGAAGAAATCCGCAGCCGTATCCGCTACCGCGTTACGCAAATGGAAACGCCGGGACAATATACGGTGAAATTCAAGGTCCAGCTGGATAAGCAGGGCCGGATTGAACACGTGGTGCTGCACAAGGCGTCCGGGTTGCCGTTATACGATGCCACGGTGGAAAAGGCTATCCGCAACACGCCGCCCTTCCCAACGGGAACGTCGCCACAGTTCGTGCTGTCGTATGGCCTGGAAATTATTTCGCGGCCGGCGGGACCCGCACATGAACCGGCAAACAGCGGGGAAACCGGCGCGCCGCCAACCCCGCCCCAGTAACTCAGGCGGGCTCGTCCGGGGCGCGGAATAAGTCTTCCAGCGCCTTGCGGTCGCTCTCCTTGCGTACGCGGCTGGCCTTGCCCGTATATTCTTCTTCGATATTGTCGCGGTAATAGCTCCACGCGGAGCCGGACGTGGACAGCTTGCGCCACACTTCGGCGCCGACACCGGAATAATCGATGGCCGTGCCATCGTCGAATTCCACCCGCAGCTGGCGCTCGCGCGCATCGTAGCCGATCGCGCGCAGCTTGCCTGCGTTAACGCGCTTCATTTCCATTACACGCCTCCGAAAAAAAAGCGCCACCGGCAAAGGTGGCGCACAGGGTTATTTCTTTTCAGGTTCCGCAGGTTTTTCACCGGCAGGCTTGTCTTCCGGCGTGCCAAAGTCCAGTTGCGGCGGTTCGTCGTTTTGCTCCGGCTGCGTCCACTGTTCGTTGCCCATGCTTTCCTGGTCAATGATCAGCCCGGCCGGTGCGGTTTCCGCGCCAGCCACGCCTTTATCGAGGAAGGCTGTCACCGTGGCGGGGAAGATCGCCACCAGCAGCACCATCACCAGCTGCAAGCCAACCCACGGCAATGCGCCCCAGTAAATGTCGGACGATTTGACTTCTTTCGGCGCTACGCCGCGCAGGTAAAACAGGGCAAAGCCAAACGGCGGGTGCATGAATGACGTTTGCATATTCACGCACAGCATCACGCCAAACCACACCAGCGCGGCCGAGGCGGCGGCTTCCGGCGTCCCCATCGACGCCAGCAGTACCGGCGTCAGCACTTTTTGCGCGACCGGCGCCAGCATCGGCACGACAATGAAGGCGATTTCAAAGAAGTCCAGGAAGAATGCCAGGAAGAACACAAACAGGTTTACCACCAGCAGGAAGCCGATCCAGCCGCCCGGAATACCTGTAAACAAATGCTCCACCCAGCGGCCGCCATCGACGCCCTGGAACACGACGGAGAAGCAGGTAGAACCGATCAGGATGAACACCACCATGGCGGTCAGCCGCATCGTGCCCTGGTAACTCAGGACGATCAAGTCGCGCAATTCCCTGATACGGGCAGCACGCACGACCAGGTAAGCCACGGCGGCGAACAGGACGGCAAGTATGGCTTGCAGCGCCAGTTTGATGGGCGCGGCAAGGTTTTCACCTTCCTTGTCGAAGACCAGGTGCAGCGCCAGGGCCGCCAACATGGACGTCATGCCGACGCGGAACACCAGCTTGTCGCGGCTGGAAAACGCCGGATCACGGATCACGGCCAGGATCACAGCGCCCAGCGCCCCCATGGCGCCCGACTCCGTCGGCGTGGCAATACCGGCCATCATGGTACCCAGCACCATAAAGATCAGCACGGCCGCCGGTACGATTCCGCGCAGGCACTGCTTCCACAGCGGCCAGCCGGACAGCGTATTTTCATCGCGCGGCGCGGCGGGCAGCCAGTCCGGCTTCAGGCGCGACAAGATGAACGTATACAGCGCAAACAGGGCAATCTGCACAATCGACGGCCCCCAGGCGCCCAAATACATGCTGCCCACGTCGGCACTGGCCGTCTGGGTTTTCAGCTGGTCCGCCAGCACCACCAATACCAGCGAAGGCGGCACCAGCTGCGTAATCGTGCCGGACGCGGCCAGCACGCCCGTTGCATAGCGCATGTGGTAGCCATAGCGCATCATGACGGGCAGCGAAATCATGGCCATCGCAATCACTTGCGCGGCTACGGTGCCGGTAATGGCGCCCAGAATAAAGCCGACAATGATGACGGAATAGCCCAGGCCGCCGCGCATTTTGCCGAACAGCTGGCCCATCGAGTCCAGCATGTCTTCCGCCAGCCGGCATTTTTCCAGGATGGCGCCCATGAACGTAAAGAATGGGATCGCCAGCAACAAGTCATTGGCCAGCACACTGCCAAAAATACGCTGCGGCACGGCCTGCATAAAGGCGACATTGAAGTAACCCATCTCGATCGATATGGCGCCAAACGCCAGGCCCACCGCCAGCAGCGAAAACGCCACCGGGAACCCCACCAGCATGAACACCACCAGGCCGCCAAACATCAGCGGCGGCATCATCTCCAAAGGAATCATTGCACCGGCCTTTCGTATTTATTATCGAGATGCGTCTTGCCGGCCAGTGCGGCGATACGTTTGATCAATTCAGATACGCCCTGTACCGTCAGCAAGGCAAAGCCGATCGGCACGATGATTTTGATGGGGTAACGGGGCAAGCCGCCGGAATTGCTGGATTGTTCCAGCACGTCCCACGAAGGCATGAACAGCGACGTCCACGACAGCCACGCAAATAAAATGCAGGCCGGGAACAGGAAAAAAATAATGCCAAATACGTCGATCCACAGTTGCGCACGTTCCGAAACGTGGCCGTAGACCAGATCCACGCGCACGTGTTCATTGCGCTGGAACGTATAAGATGCCCCCAGCATGACGGCCGCGCCAAACAGATACCACTGCATTTCCAGCAGGGAATTGGAGCTCCAGTCGAAGCCATAGCGGATCAGTGCATTACTGGCACTGATGACACAGGATAAAAGTATCATCACGTTGGCCAGCTGGCCGCAGCGGTACCCGATCTTGTCGAGAACGGATGACAGCCGTAATAAGCCCTGCATAGTTGTCTCCCCAAACAGCGCATACATACATATGGCCATTCGTTATTGATGTAAAAGAATAGTTGTCAGGATACTAGCTGATACCGCGCAGGTTGAACAGCTATCAGCATGCCTTTTACGTGATGCGTCACGCAAATTTGTGCGCACAGGCAAAGTAGCGCCCCCATGCTATCCCCTCCTCCACAATGGAATCAATATGAAAGGAGGCGCGAGATGCGTGGAGAACGACCAAAAGATGGCGATGTGGTGCGGCCGATCGGCTGGCGCCAGAAAATGATGGTGGTGGGGCCGGAAGTGGCGGCGCCCGGCGTGGAAGATGGCGTGCGGTGCCGCTGGCGCGACCATGACGGGGCGCACGAGCAAGTGTTCAGCGCGGGCCAGCTGGAAATCGTCAAGACCCGCGCCGAATTCAAATCCCGCCCGCGCCGCACGATATTCCTGCGGCGCTGGCTGGTACGAAGTTAGGGGGCGTTACCGATCAGCGGCCCATCGATGTCGGTGGTTCTGTATCCCAGTAAAATGCGGCAGACCGGCTGCCGCCGTTGCCGACGGTAATCGTGCGCAGCTGTTGCCGGCCATCCACGTTGGCCGTGACACGATAGCGTCCCGGCGGCAATTGCGCATACAGCAGCGGACCGGCATCGTTCGCCTGCAGCCGCACATTGCCCCGCATGTCGCGCACCTCGACGTCCGCACCGGAACGGTATTCACCGGTTCCTTTATCGGCAAACGTCAGTTTCACGTTGTATTGGGGACTCACCTCCTGCATGGCCTGGCGCTCTTCGCTGCCGACGCCGCCCGTGACGTAATTCACGCCATTGGACGACTGTTGCGCAATTTCTTGAGCGGAAACTGCCGTGCAGAAAGCGCTGCAAGCCAGCGCTGCCGCCGCCAGCGCGCTGAACGGTTTCATCTGGTTCATGATCTCTGCTCCCATCCGTGATGATGCGGGCAGTATCGGCTTTCCAGCGTGCGGACGGCGCGAGTATGCCGCCCGGAAATCACGGACGTTCGATCAAGACGGGTACTTCCTTGAACGCAGGCGTATTGGAGCCGCGCGCGGTCAAGCCTGGCGGCGACAAGGGCGTCAATTCCGGGAAATAGCCAAATACGTCATCGCCAACGATCGGGTATTGCACCAGACGGTAGCCTTCCACCTTGCGTTCGATGCCGTCCAGCGAAGCGCCGCGCACATTGACGATGTCGCCATCGTTGAAACCCAGGCGCGCCAGCGTGGCCGCACCAATGAACAACACTTTGCGCGTGTGGTGCACGCCGCGATAGCGGTCCACTTCGCCACGCGGATCGTGATACACGGTCGTGTTGTACTGGCGATGCGCCCGTACGGTAGCCAGGCACAGCACTTTATCGCCATAGACGGCACGGGCCCGGTCCATGATGGTTTCAGCAGGCAGCGCATGCGCAGCAAAATTTGCCTTACTTGTGTCGGTTTTCCAGATCCGCAATGCCGCCGTATTGGGCAAATGGAAGCCGCGGCGCTGGCGGATATTCTTGTTGTAATTCGAAAATCCCGCTACGGCGCCTTCGGCCACCTGTTCGATGTAATTGCGCGTGGTGTCGTAATCGCGGCCCATGGCGCGCCAGTCAATGGTGGAGTCCGGCAAAGTATGGCGCGCCAGTTCCGTCACGATAAACGGTTCCGAACGCAGCTTGCCGCTGGCGGGACGGTTGCGCCCCGTCGATGCGTGCACCATGCTGGCCGTATCTTCCACGCTGACGAATTGCTGGCCATTGTCTTGTTCATCGTGTTCCGTACGGCCCAGGCAAGGCAGCAGCAAGCCGACCTGGCCTGGGTACAAGTGCGTGCGATTGAGTTTCGTGGCAATGTGCACCGTCAGCTTGCAGCGCGACAGCGCTGCCAGCACGCGGGGACTGTCCGGCCCTGCCACCGCGAAGTTGCCGCCCAGTCCTGTGAACGCATGCACTGAGCCGTCAAGCAAGCCGTTGATGGTCCCCACTGCGTCAAGGCCAGGCGCGCTGGGCGGCGTAAAGCCGAATACGCGCTGCAAACCCTGCAGCCATTCCGCTTTTGGCCGGTTGGTCACGCCCACCGTACGGTCGCCCTGCACATTCGAGTGGCCGCGCACTGGCATCACGCCGGCGCCAGGCTTGCCGACATTGCCGCGCAATAGCATCAAATTGACCAGCATCTGGATGGTTTCAATCGCATATTCGTGCTGCGTCAATCCCATGCACCACGTGGCAATGGTGGCGTCCGATGCGACATACGTGCGGGCCGCCGCTTCCATTTGCATGCGGCTCAAGCCGCTGGCGCGTTCAATCGCGCGCCAGTCCTGCGACCTTACCACTGCCGCCATCGCTTCAAAACCTTGCGTGTGCTCAGTAATAAAGCTGCGATCCAATACGGTCCCGCCGGCCGCTTCGTCGGCTGCCAGCACGGCTTTGATGATACCGGTCAGCGCCGCGAGGTCGCCGCCCACACGCACCTGGTAATACTCGTCCGCAATCGGCGTGCTGGCGCCAGTCAGCATTTCCGTGGGCGACTGGGGATCCGTAAATTGCTGCAATCCGCGCTCCAGCAGCGGATTGAACACCACGATACGCGCCCCGCGCTTCTTTGCCTCACGCAAATCGCCCAGCATGCGCGGGTGGTTGGTTGCGGGATTCTGGCCAAAGACAAAGATCGCCTGCGCGTGTTCGAAATCCTCGCGTGTGACAGTCGCCTTGCCTACCCCCAGCGACAGGCGCAGCGCATCGCCGGACGATTCATGGCAATAGTTCGATGAATCCGGCATATTGTTGGTGCCAAAGGCGCGCGCAAACAATTGGTACGGGAACGCGGCTTCATTGCTGCTGCGGCCCGACGCATAAAATACTGCGCGGTTCGGGCTGTCCAGGCTGCGCAGCGCATCGCCCGCCATGGTAAACGCCTGTTCCCAGCCGATTTCCCGGTACGTATCGGAACCCGCATCGTACAGCATCGGCGCCGTCAGGCGGCCGATGGCTTCCAGCTGCCACTCTTCGCGGGTGCGCAATTGCGTCACCGTGTGCTGCGCAAAATATTCCGGCGTGGCGCGCTTTGGCGTCGCTTCGTGGGCGATGGCCCATGCGCCCTGCTCGCAAAAATCCACGGATTTATCGTTGGGCGAATCAGGATACGCACAACCGGGGCAGTCGATTCCCTGCGGCTGGTTCACATGCGGCAGCGTTTTCAGGGCAGGCAGCGCGCCGTTGCCCTGCAAGGCGCTGGCGGCGCCGCGCAGCGAACCAAAGCCGCCGGCCGGCTTGTCGTACGCGTGGATCGGAATGGTTTTCGAAGTGGTCATGACGGCTGGCGCAGTGTCGCAGTTGTCTATAGGAGTGGCGCGCACTTTATCATACGCCATGCCCAACTCAAATCCCGTTTGCCGTCCCGTTATCCCTTGAATGCCTGCTCGGGATCGGCTGCCGCCAATAATTGCGCACGCTGCGGCGCCGGCGGATAGATCCACTGCGTATTGATCTTGATTTTCAAGTCTTTCGCGTCGGCGCCCGCCATGGCCACATCGCGCTGCCAGCCTTGCGTGAAGACCGCACCCCAGCCGCCCAAGTCCAGGCACGTCACGTACACAGGCTGGCGATATAGTTGCGTTGGCAGCCCCAGCAAATCACAGGCGGCGTTGTGGCCCGCATAGCGGCCAGTGACCAAAGCATGCTGGCAAGCCATCAGCGTATGGTGGCCGTCGTCATCCGTGATTGCTGCAGCGGCGTCGCCTGCCGCAAAGATGCCGCCCCCCCCTGGTACGCGCAAATCAGCGTCCACTACCGCCCGGCCCAGCGCATCCGTGGCTGCCGCCACTTGCGCTGCCAAGGCGCTGGCGCGCATTCCGCCAGTCCAGATGACCGTGGCGCTGGCGATGCGTTCGCCGTTGGCCAGCACCACGCCGCCGGCATCGAGCGCAGTCACTGCCTGGCCCAGTAGGCGTTCGATGCCCAGACTGTCCAGCGCCTGTTCAATCACAGGGCGGGGACCGCCTCCCAGGTCAGGCCCGACAGCCGCCTCTTGCTCGACCAGCACGATACGGGGTTGCACGCCCGGCAGCATGGTTTGCAGCCGGCCTGGCAATTCGCAAGCCAGTTCGATCCCGGTAAATCCGGCGCCGGCAATGACGAACGTATTGCGCGACGGCGTATCTGGCCGGGCTGCGAGGGTTTTCAAGTGGGCATCGAGTTCCGCCGCATCAGCAGCCTGGTCGATGCTATAGGCATACTGCTCCAGTCCCGGAATGGCCGGCCGGTGCATGGCGCTGCCTGCCGCCAGCACCAGCCGGTCATAGGCTACAGATTGTATGGCGCCATCGGCGCCTGCCAGCTCCACGTGGCTGTCTTGCCGGTGCACGCGCTGCACCGCGCCCTGGATGTACCGTATGCCTGCTGCCTGCAAATGCGGCGAGATGTCCGTGCTCCATGCAGCCGGGTCGCCTTCGTGCAAGCGGGGCCGCAGCGCCAATTGCGGCTGGGGCGACACCAGCGCGACTTCCACATCCATGACGCTGTGCTGATCCAGTACACGCGCCGCTGCAAGCGCCGCCCACAGCCCGGCAAAACCGCTTCCCACCACCAAAATCGTTCGTGCCATTGCATTCTCCTTGATGTAAGATAAAACTACGACTTATAGAATCGTAGTTAACGATATAGCATTCCTTCGGCTGGTGCAAGCTTGCCAGCAGAGCGTGCACTCCGCTATGCTGAAAAACTACGAGTGATTTAGTCGGGGTTTGTTATGTCGCATATCAGTACCGGTGTTGAATATGCACTGCACTGTTTGGTGTTCTTGTCGAATCGGAGCGGCGAAGAAGCCAGCGCCAAGGATTTGGCCGAATTACAGGGCATACCGGCCGATTACGTGGCGAAACTGTTCACCAAACTCAGCAAGGCAGGACTGGTGCGGGCAACGGAAGGCGTCAGGGGTGGTTTTGCGCTGGCCCGTGCGCCTGCGGCGATTTCCGTGCTGGAGGTGGTCGACGCCATCGATGGCGGCAAGCCACTGTTTGAATGCCGTGAAGTGCGGCAGCGCTGTGCGGTATTTGAAGGGAATGAGCCGGACTGGACAGGGGTACCGCCTTGCACGATACACGCCGTGATGCTGTCAGCGGAGCAGCGTATGCGCGAAGAGCTGGGCAGCCACACGCTGGCCGACCTGGTGCAGCGGGTCATTGCCGTCACGCCCCCCTCCTATAACCAGGCAGTCGTGCGGTGGCTCGATGGCCGGGCGGCCAGCAAACATAAAGCGCAAAACAAGCGGCCGGACAACGCTTGATGCCGGCCGCGCCACACGTTATTGCAAAGCTTCGGCGGGACCGAAGAATTCATAGTGGGTCTGGGTTTCCGGCACGCCCAGGTCACGCAAGTGGGATTTCACGGCTTGCATAAAGCCCTTCGGGCCCAGGAAATACGCATCGACGTCGCGGTTTTCCGGCAGCCATGCGCGCAATTGTTCCTTGCTCAAATAACCGGCAGCATGGGCCTGGCCATCTTCATCACGTTCATAGACATAGTGACGGCGCAGTTGCGGATGCACGCCGGCCAAGTGGTCGATATGGCCGCGGAATGCATGCACGGCCTTGTTGCGGGCCGCGTGGATAAAATGCACCGGACGCTGCGTCCGCAACGCGGAAGCCAGCATGGCCAGGGTTGGCGTAATGCCGACGCCGCCGCTGATCAACACCAATGGCTTGTCGCTTTGCTTCAGGACGAAGTCGCCGGCTGGCGGGAACAGATTCACGGTATCGCCCAGGTTGACCTGGTTGTGCAGGTAATTTGACATCTTGCCGCCGGCTTCGCGCTTGACACTAATGCGGTACGTTTCGCCGTTCGACAAGGCCGACAGCGAATAGTTGCGGCGTTGTTCAGTACCATCGATGGTGGCGACGACCGTCGTATATTGGCCTGGCTGATAGGCCATCACTTTGCCGCCATCGGCGGGCGCCAGCACAAACGACGTGATTTCATCGCTTTCCGCCGTCTTGCCCACGACCTTGAAAGCGCGGGCGCCACGCCAGCCGCCTTCGGCTTCCGCATTGGCGTCGTAAGCTTGCTGTTCCGCGCCTATCAGAATGTCCGCCAGTTGGCCATACGCTGCGCCCCAGGCTTCCAGCACGGCATCAGTCGCCACTTCCGCGCCCAGCACTTCACGGATCGCACCCAGCAACGCTGCGCCCACCATAGGATAGTGTTCACGCTGGATTTGCAGCGATACGTGTTTGTTGACAATGGCGCCGACCAGCGGACCCAGCGCCTCCAGGCGGTCGATGTTTGATGCATACATCAGGATGCTGTTGGCCAGCGCACGCTGCTGGGTACCGCCATGCTGGTGTGCCTGGTTGAAGAATGGCACGACTTGCGGGTATTCACGGAACAACTTTTGGTAAAAGTGGCGCGTCAACGTTTCACCGCCTTCTTTGAGGATCGGTACGGTGGCAGTGATGATGGCACGGTGTTCTTGGGACAGCATAGCGAGGCAGCCTTTCTTAAGCAAAGTTACGGGTGCATAGGTTTCTTGATATGCGTCAACTATATCGGGTTTCCCATTAACATGCAAATATTTTACATGTTTAATTTCGCAAAAAACACGCCCTCGTGGGAGCATGGTCAGGAGCGGACCGTATTACTTGCGCTGCCATACAGCCACAGAAATATGGCCGTGGCTGCAGCGGCGCCAGCGAGTTGCGACAAGATGAAACCAGGCGCATCGGCCAGGCAAATAGCGCCGGCAGCGCCAACGACTTTGGCCAGGGTCAATGCGGGGTTCATGAATGCAGAAGACGAGCTGAACCAGCACGCGGCCATGACGTAGGCGGAGACGGCAAATGGCGCAATGACGGGGCGTGCGCGGCCGCATCCAATAAACACGGCCAGCAAGCCAAACGTTGCGACGAATTCTCCCAGCCACTGCCCTATGCCGTGACGCTGCTGCGCTGCCGCCACGAGGAAATCCAGCCCATACATGCCATGCACGGCTGCCACACCGGTCAGTGCGCCGGCCAGTTGCGCGACAATGTATGGCGCCACATACTCCACACGCAAATTGCCGCGCCACGCGTCAGACAGGGTCAGCACCGGATTGAAATAGCCGCCGGAAATGCCGCCAAACGTAAGGATCAGTACGGCCAGCCCCGTGCTCGATACAAGCGCTGTCACCAGTTGCGCCATGGCGGCATCGCCGCCGGACAGCCGCTGGGCAGCAATACCGCAGCCACCGGAAATCGCCAGCAGCAATGCCGTACCCATGCCTTCCGCCACCATGCGTTTCACGATGCCCATGCACATGTCTCCAGTACAAAAGGCGTACTGTAGGGCAACTCATCCCAACGCTTATCAGGCGTTGTCAATACTTGCTATGACGCCAGCACTGCCATGCCGACGGGCGAAAGGACCTGACGGCGGCGGGGCCGGCACGGCAATGACAGACCGACTGGACTTTAGAGGACGCTTGACATGGGGTAATGCAATTGTTTCAATGCCGGCATGTTGCTATCCAAACTCATCCACTTCGTTGTATTGCCCCCTGCCAGCCTGTTAATCGTCGCCCTGATCGGCCTGGCGCTGCGCCGCCGCTCACCCCGTACTGGCCGCTTCCTGTTCCGTGGCGCGCTGGTTGTGCTGCTGGCTTTGAGTACCCGTATCGTGGGCAACTTTATGCTGGCGCCACTGGAAAACAGTGCCCCCCCGCTGACTGCGCAAGCTGCCAGCGGGGCGCAAGCCATCGTGGTGCTGACGTCCGGTGTCGTGATGCAATCGCCGGAATACGGTGGGGATGACGCACCAGACGAGTCGGCGCTGGCGCGCATGCGCTATGCCGCCAGGGTACAGCACGACACGGGCCTGCCCCTGCTGGTCACAGGCGGAAGAATTTATTCTGCGCAAAAACAATCGCTGGCTGCCAACATGGCGTCGGCACTGCGTCATGATTTTCGTACGGACGTGAAATGGGTAGAGGAAGCTTCCGTCAATACCGCTGAAAATGCAGCGTTCAGCGCAAGCATCCTGTTGCCGGCAGGGATCAAGCGTATCGTATTGGTGACGCACGCCATGCATATGCAGCGCGCCGAACAAGTATTCCGTTCAGCCGGTTTTGAAGTGGTGCCTGCACCCACCGCATATTATTCGACGGGACCATTTAACGCGTTCCAGTTACTGCCCAGCAGTTCGGGGTTATCAGCCAGCTATTACGCGTGCTACGAATGGATCGGCCTGGCATGGTACCGGTTGCGGCACTGATTACCGGCTGCGTACGACGGCCAGCGCCGCATCCAGCGCTTCATTTAACGCATCGAGTTCGATCGGTTTCGTAATATAGCGAAAGAACCCCGCATCCAGCGCAGTATTGATGTCGTTTTGCATGGCATTGGCAGAAATGGCAATCACGGGGATACCCGCCGTTGCCGGATCGTTGCGCAAGCGTCGCTGGATTTCCATGCCGTTTATATCCGGCAAATTCATGTCCAGCAGCACGACGGAGGGCTGACTGGTGCGTATCATTTCCAGTCCTCGTTCACCGTTGGTGGCCGTCAGCAAACGCACGTCAGGACGGAAGCGCAATGCTTCTTCCACCAGCCGCAAATTGGCGGGATTGTCTTCCACGTACACCAATATCAGCGGTGCGCCGTCCACCGCAGCACGTGCCGTCGCCGGCGGTACGGCCGACGCGGCGTCAATCGCCGCCTTTGCACTGAGCGGCGCGTCCGTGGCAGCCAGGTCAATGGAAAACACGCTGCCTGTGCCGGGAGAACTGGACACCGTGATCGTGCCACCCATCAATTCCACCAGGCGCTTGGTGACGACCAGGCCGATGCCCGTCCCTTCTTGCCCGCTGTTTTCCTGGCCTAGCCGGTTAAATGGCTGGAACAACGCTTCCACTTGATCGCTGCGCAAACCCAGGCCGGTATCCTGTACGGAAATACGTACGCGGTCATTGGACGACGTCATGCAATCGACCACGACGACGCCCAGGTCACGGTTGTATTTGACGGCGTTCGACAACAAATTCAGCACAATCTGTTTCAGGCGGGTGCGGTCCGCCTGCACATACAGCCCGGTCTGCGGCGGGAAAATCATGCGGATACCCCGCTTGCCGGCCTGAGGCTCCATCATGATATTCGTTTCGTTCAACAGTTCGTCGACGCCGACCGGCTCCATCGACAACGTGACCGCGCCCGATTCGATCTTCGACAAGTCGAGAATTTCATTGATCAGTTCCAGTAAATGCTTGCCGGATTTCTGGATATACCCCATGAATTCCTTGCGCTGCTCCGGCGACACTGGCAGCGCATCATTGTCCAGCAATTGTGCAAAACCGAGGATGGCATTCAACGGCGTACGCAATTCATGGGACATATTGGCCAGGAACCGGTCCTTGGCCAGACTGGCGCGTTGTAATTGCTCGCGCTGCTCATGCAGCGTCGCTTCAATACGTTTGCGTTCACTGATGTCGCGGATGGCGCTCGATACCAGTGTCTCACCTTCGGTTTCCAACGGGCTCAAGCTAATTTCCACAGGGAATTCGGTGCCATTAGCACGCAATCCGTACAACTCCAGGCCGGCGCCCATCGAACGTGGGCGTGGAGAATGGAAAAAACCGCCCCGTAATCCCGGATGGCCATGGGCAAACCGTTGCGGAATCAAAACTTCGATTTTTTTTCCCAACAGCTCACGCCGGTGGTAGCCAAACAGGTTTTCCGCCTGGGTATTGACCAGCACAATTTCTCCGAGGGCATTGACGATGACAATGGCGTCGGGCGCAGACTCCAGCAAGCCGCGGAATTTTTGTTCTGCCTTGCGGCGGTCGCTGATGTCACGGATCGCGCTCATCACCATGGCGCCCTCTTCCGTATTGATGGGACTCAGGGAAATCTCAACCGGGAATTCCAATAAATCCTTGCGGACCCCGTACAATTCCAGACCCGCGCCCATGGTGCGGGTTCGCGGCTGCGTAAAATAATTGGAACGGTGCCCCACGTGGCTGCCCCGGAAGCGCTCAGGCAACAGCACTTCAATCGGCTGCCCCCGCAGTTCGCCGCTGAGGTAACCAAACAGGCGTTCGGCCTGCGAGTTGGCCAGCACGATCAGTCCGGTGGAGTTGGCAATGACGATGGCGTCCGGCGTGGATTCCAGCACATCGCGGAAGCGCGCTTCCACCTGCTTGGCATCACGCATGGCTTTTAAGCGCGTGATGTCCTTTTTACAGAACATGACGAATTCATTGCGGCCAGTACTGTCATAAACGGTTTTGCTGGAAACATCGACAAATACCGGGGAACCGTTTTTTCTGCGCCGCAGGATTTCATAATCCCATGCCCCGCCACTGCGTTCCAGGGTTTGAATAAATGTATTCCAATCCTGGCCTGGCATACCGACCAGTTCATACAAAGGATGGCCGATGGCTTCGTCGGCAGCGTAGCCAAACATTTGCTCCGCCCCCGGCGACCAATGCACCACGGCGCCGCGCCGGTTGCATACCACGACGGCGCCAGGCAATTGCTGCAATACCATCTGGTCGAAGTCGGTAGCCATAATTTCCCCAGTATTGGCAACAGCTTGAGTATAGAGCGGCGGTTGTCTTGATCACAAGTGCGAGCCAGGTGTGGTGGCCACTGCTGGTTGGCGGCTGGGGGTGTATGTCGGCGCCTATAATGTTCGTTAATTGCAAATTATTCGATGCCGGTAACGTCCTCAAGTGGTGTTGAACTATATGTACCGGTCTTGCCCAGGCACATATTTCGTTAAATTTCATACTAGGCGGGAAGCTTGTTATGGCCCTGCCAGCCCTTCGTTCATACCCGGGCGAAAGATTTATGAGCCCGTTACAAGTGTTTTTTCGCGGAAATCAATACTAATATCTCATCTGTCTCGCTTGATTTTTCTCAAGTATGATTAATAATAAACAAATGTTCCGTCCGACTGTTTCGCAAGAAACAGCTCGAATGACAATTTAATACAATTGTTCGCTTCTCAATTTCTAAAGCCTGCTACATACTCCACCGTGGCAAATTTGCACACCTAAAGAATCAAGAATCGCCATCCATTCCTGTGCAGTGCAGCAAATAGCAAAAGCACAAACCTTCTGTTGGGGTTTAGAAATAAGTGGTAAGATGGCATCCGCTGTCTGACAGCGGAAATTCGAACAAAGGCAAACTTTACGATGGAATTATTCAACAAATCCGGCGTTTTAGTCGCTGCGGTGCTGGTTACCGTCGGCGTACTGATCGGGGCACAGGCAAAGGACGACATGATGCCACCGGACAGCGTGATTGAAGCGACGGCCCTTAAGATGAATGATGAAGGTAATTTTGTTGCAGAGCGGCGAATGCGTGAATGGGCTGAACAGGGCTCTGCGGTAGCACAGCGGGAACTTGCCCTGCACTACCAGGCTGATACGTCGCGCCGCGCCGAAGTCCTGCACCTACTGGAAGATGCAGCCCGTTCCGGAGATACTCAAGCGGCAACCCATCTGTCCCAGCTGCGTGACATCCACCGCAATCCGAATATTGATGCATTGAATGAGACCGCCGCGTCTCGTACAGCCGCCCATACCTGGACGCGCTACTAATTCCCCGTGCAGGCTCACCGCCCGCTACCGGAAGCGCGGCGCCGCCTGCCGAGATCTTCGCCGATCCGTAGCCCTGTAGCTTGCAGCTGCATGAATAAACTGACACCCTGCGCCAGCGCAAAGGCGTGATGGTTTGCGCGCCTACCCTGAAGCAATCATTTGCCCAGGAGAGCGCCATGTCCCTATCCCTTCCCGCCGCCATGCTGGCGGTCGTAATACTGGCGACCGGTTGCCAGCAAGAACCCAACCAGACTCAGTTAATGGCATCCGCCAGCCGGCACCAGGCCGCTGGCGATAACCACGCCGCCATCATCGAGCTGAAAAACGTCTTGCAACGTACACCGGCAAATGCAGCGGCGCGCCTGCAACTGGGCGACGTTTACCTGGAAAGCGGCGATGTGCTGTCCGCTGAAAAGGAATTTCGCCGCGCCCGCGACACCGGCGCCTTGCCCGCTGCGGTTTTGCCTCGGCTTGGCGCCGCCTTGCTGCTGCAGCAGCGCTACGAGCAAGTGTTGGCGGAATTGCCAGATGGCGGCGCCTTACCGGCGGCGGCAGTGGCGGATGTCCGCGCATTGCGGGGCTATGCCTTGCTGGGCTTGAAACGCACAAATGAAGCGGAACAACTGTTTGCCGCCGCACTGGCTACGCAGGCGGGCCACGTGCCGGCTTTGCTGGGGCAAGCCCGCCTGGCGCTGCTGTCAGGCGCTAACGAGGCCGCCATGAGCGCGGTGAATGCGGCGCTGGCAGCGCATGCGGATTCAACCGAAGCGCTGCGGATGCAGGGCGACCTGTACAGGCGGCAAGAGGATCACGCCAAGGCATTGGCCAGCTACCGGCAAGCGATTAAACTGCGCCCTGCAAGCCTGCAGGCCCGGCTCGATGTGGCGGCATTACTGGCCGCAGACAACCAACTTGGCGCCGCACGCACTGAACTGGCCGCCGCCAGCCGGATTGCCCCTGGCAACGCGGCCGTCATTTACACCGAAGCCCTGCTGGCGCTGCAGGAAAAGAAATATCCAGCTGCACTGGAACGGTTGCAACTGATCTTGCGCGCGGCCCCCGACCATCCACCGTCCAATTTACTGGCAGCCGGTATCTATCTGGCGCAAAACAACTTGCCGCTAGCTGAACAGCACGTCCGCCGTTTCCTGGCAAACCAGCCCCAGCATGCATTCGGTATGCGGTTGGCAGCGATGATTGCGCTGCGCAGCGGCAAGCCTGAAGCCAGTATCGCAATGCTGGAACCATTGCTTGAGCAGCATCCGGCCGACGCGCAGTTGCAGGCGCTGGCGGGCGAATCGTATATGCGCATGCAAGCTTATAGCAAAGCATCCGCCTGTTTTGACAAAGCCACGGCGCTGGCGCCGCCCAGCGCCATGCTGCGGACGTCGCAAGCCATCAGCCAGTTAGGCATAGGAGACAACCAGGGAGCAGTGGCGGCGCTGGAAGCCGTGTTGCAAGCGCCGGAAAATCTTGCCGCCAATGACAATGATGGGCGGCAGCGCGCCGGCGCCCTGCTGGTTGCCGCCCATATGCGAATGGGCGCTTATGACAAGGCATTGGCAGCGGTGCAGGCTCTGGAACAGCAGCACAACAACCCAGCGCTGCAAAATCTCAAAGGCGGCGTGCTGCTGGCCCGCCAGGATCCCAGCGGTGCGCGGCGTGCATTTGAAGCGGCACTGGCGCTGCAGCCTGGGTACGCGCCGGCGCTACGAAACCTCACTCAACTCGACATGCTGGCCGGCCATCCTGAACACGCACAGCGGCGCTACCAGGCGGCACTGGCGCGCGACAGCGGCAACATCGAACTGATGGCGGGGCTGGCGCACCTGTCAGCACAACAGGGCGACATGGCGGCTGCACGGAACTGGCTGGAGCAAGCCAGGCGGAGCGCGCCTGACGCGTTGCCACCGGCATTGCAACTGGCAAGTTATTACCTGGAAACAAACGAAGTGCCGAAGGGACTGGCGCTGGCGCAGAAACTGCAGGCAGCCAATCCCGGCAGCGCTGACGCACTGGCCTTGCTGGCGCGCGCACGCGCTGCCGCCGGCGATACAGAGGGCGCGCTGGAAAGCTACACAGACCTGGCCGGCCGCCAGCCCGATAACCCTGCCGTGCACATGCAGCTGGCAGGGGCCTATATGGCATTGAACCGGACCGCCGACGCCCTGGCCGCGTGCCGCAAAGTGCTGGCCTTGCAACCCGATCACAGTGCTGCGCTCGCGACAGCCATACGCTTGATGACAGAATTGCGCACTTGGGACCAGGCCGTGGCGCTGGCGCGTGCCACGCAATCCCGTCCGGACAGCGCAGGGCTCGGTTACCGGCTGGAGGGGGATATTGAAATGGCGCGCGCGCATCCTGCTATTGCGCTGCCACTGTACCAGCGGTCGTTTAACCTGGCGCCCAGCGGCCCGCTGGCCATTTCCATCCACCGCGCCCTGGCAGCCACCGGCAAGGACAGTGCTGCGGCCAGCCACATCGGACGCTGGCTCAACAGCCATCCGCGCGACTTGCCGACCCGCATGTATTTCGCAAGTACGCTGCTGGCTGCCGGTCAATTCCGTGCTGCTATTCCCCAGTATGAGCAAGTGCTCGGTGTGCAGCCAAACCATGTGGTGGCATTGAATGATTTGGCGTGGAGTTGCTTGCAAATAGACGACAAGCGCGCACTGGGCTTTGCTGAAAAAGCCTATGCCCAGGCGCCGGCCAACGCCGCCGTGGCGGATACGCTGGGCTGGATCTTGACGCAGCAAGGCCAGCCCGGCCGTGCCGTCCCCATCTTGAAAAAAGCAGCCGACAGTGCGCCGCAATCGGGCGATATCCGGTTGCACTATGCCGACGCCCTGCTCCGCGCGGGAGAACGGCGTGAAGCCAGGCGCCAGCTGGAACGCTTGCAAGCCGACGCCGGATACAAACGGCAAGACGCAGTGCGCACGCTGATGGGTACGCTATGACCCTGTGCCTCCTGCACCGGGAGGCGGCTGGTAGCGTCCCGGTGCAATGATGTTCAGCGGGTCCAATGCAGCCTTGATACGGCTTGCGGTGCGCCAAAAACTGTCTGCCTGCGGGTCCAGCGCCGCCATCGATTGCAAACCGACGCGGTAAGGCAAATAGCCGGCAGCCATCAGTGCGTCAAACAAGCTGTGATAACAAGTTTGGGCGTCCGCGCTTTCTGCAGGGTCGTCCTTGTCATAAGCAATGGTCAGCACACCACCCAGTGCCCGCTCCGTAATCATGCTGAAGGTGGCAAACAAGTCAAACCCATACCGGGCATAGTACGGTTGCGCCAAGTTCATGACTGCGCGCAGGTCCGCCCCCCGCGACGGCATGACCGGCGACAGCCACAGCAGGCCGCAATTGTCGCGCGCCGGATCCGCGTTGGCAGGAAAACCCGGCGGCAGGCCGCCCCGCCTGCGCCAATATGCCCCTGCCAAAAAGCGGCCATCCGGGATACCCCGGTTCATATTGAACAGCGAACGGCCTAGCGCCACACGGGCCGCCAGTTTGCGGCCGGTTCCCGTTCGCCAAAACAGCCGCGCTGCACGGCCTGCCAGCGCCAGCCGCTGTTCATCGATAAATCGAAGCGACAGCGGCAGCCGCGCCAGCGCGCGGCGCAACGCGCGCCGTGCTGCCTGTACTTGCTGGGCATTCCCATACAGGGCGCCGGACACGGTCCATGCTGCAATCCCGGCATCATGGCACAGCGACGCACGCAATGCCTCAGGCAACGGCCGCTGCCCTTGCGCGGCTTCACGGGGATACGTCATGCCGCCCGACAAAACCCTTAAATCATTACCGATATGGATGACCGACCGCAACGTGCCGTCCATGCGCAGCGGGCGCAGCGCATCCACCACCGCGTCCACGCCGTCGTGGCTGGGCACGCTGCATAGGAAATGTCCCAATACCGGTGTCTGCGGCATCAGCCACAGCCCGACGCTGGTGACGATTCCCAGGGCTGACTGCGTAAACAAGCCGTCGAGCCAAGGGCCCACGCCATATGGGAACACGCGGGCGGCCCGTGCAGGCTGGAAGTGCGTGTAGCCGGTACGCACGACTTCGCCATCGGCCAGCACCACTTCCATGCCGCACACTTGCTGGACACGGTTGCCATAAGGCGAATGCCCGAATCCCCGCTCAAGGATATTGCCGAGCAGGCTGGTATCCGGGCCTGCGCCCGTGCAATCCATCCACAGGGGCAAATGCTGCTCCGCGAGAAAACGCGACAATTGCCCTTGCGTTACGCCGGGCTCGATCACGACGTAACCCAGTTCCCCATCCGCTTCCAGGATGCCGCGCATGCCCGACATATCCACGATCACCTGCCCCGGCAGGACGGCACAGGCATCGCCATACCCCCAGTTGCGCCCCGTACTGACAGGGTACAGCGGTACCCCGTGCGTGGACGCAATGCGCACCACGCCAACGACGTCCTCGCGGCATCCCGGGCGCACGACGGCGGCGGGGCGGGCTGGCCATGACGCGGTACTGCTGGCAAAACTGTCCAGTGTTGCAGCATCCGTCTGCACTTGTGCATCGCCAAGCAAGCTGCGCCATTGCGCCAGCGCGGGCGCCAACGCGGCGGCGTTCATCCCCTGCCCCGCATCAGGCGTCCGGTAATGCCGGCTTCATCGTCGGGTGGAAAGAAAAATGGATAAAACGAGCGCACGTTGGGATGCTTCTCCATCAGTCCGCCGTAGCGCTGGATTTGTTCCTTCATGTATTGCAAGTCCAGCCGCAGCAGTACTGCCGGGGCGCCCACGCGTGAACAGTTGCGCTGTGTGCCGCAATGGCCGAACCCCAGCATGCGGCGGTAAAACATCACGTGGCGGGGATTGACTTCAATCACATAATCCGAGTGGCCATGGATATGGTGTGCATACAGGTAGGAAATATGGATCAGCCCGGCGAAAACACGGCGCGACGCCCCTTTATCAATGGCCAGCCGCGAAGGCTCGCACAGGCGCCGGCCTTGCGCCCGCAACTGGTCCAGCTCATGGCGAAAATTTTCATCCGCCGGCAAGCCCAGCACGGGATCATCCAGGCACAGCGACATCGTGCCCACCGTCGCGCCGCCCGTTTCCGCATAGAGCGTGATGCGGTTCGGGCTGTGAACCGCGTGGGGATCCACGTCGTAACCACGCCAGCCATACATTTTCTTCAACAGCAGACTGGCGCTCTCCCGTTCATGGCGTGAATTGGCCAGCCGTAAATGAAACACTTGCCGGTCCAATTCATGGTCTTCCATTGGGTCATGCGCGGCTTCGCCAATCACCAATTCACGCATGCCCGGGTGGTCCGTAAAAGAAATAAGCGTGTTGTCGTCCACGTTGCCTCCTTGAAGTATTGGCCCTTTGGACAACACCTCGCTTGAAAAGTTCAATGACCGCGAAAAAAAATCGCCGCAGTGTCGCTTTCCTTCACAAAGTGCAGGCAAGTACCGCATCACGGACGCCCAAGTATCTGATTTGGCAGCCTTTCGCCGCCAGGCACGGTTACTGCTGTAGAGGGCTAACCGCATCCAACGCGGCCAACCACGAAAGGAGCAGCACACCATGAATACCCCGAAAATTCTGCTGGCAGCGGCCGCCGCACTGGCCGTATCCGGCCCTGCCAGCGCATCCACGTTTGCGTCCGCCATCCTGGATATCACGGATTTCAAACTGACCCACTCTTCCGGCGCCGATTACACTGTCGGTAATTTTTCCACGCTGGCCGGCACCAATGACGCCCACGCCACCGCGCAATTGAACGGCGTGTTTGCCAACGATGCCGATTCGCGCAGCATCCTGGCCCCTATCCCCCCCAATGTGGCGCAACAGTGCCTGGGGATGTGCCCCCCAGTTCCGCCGGATACCTTCACGCCGATAGCCGGCATTCCGCCCATCTTCAATACCTATGGCCACGCAGACCAGAAATTGACCGGTGCGTCGATCATGATTGGCGCCACCCCTGCCGGAGCCCATGCATCCACCCGCGCGGATGCATCGACCGCCGTCAATGCCGTCGCATCGGGCAACTCCGATGTCGGCACGTCGACCACGTTCCGCTTTGTCATGGGGACGTCCGACACAATGACCGTGTCGTTCATGGGCAATCCTTACACCCGTGCGCTGGTCACACCGGGATCGGGCGCCGTATCCAATGCCAATGCGCGCCTGTCGTGGTCGCTTAATATCTTCAACGTGACGACGGGTACGACGGAACTGGCTTACGCGCCCGATGCATTAAATGCGGCCAGTATCCGCAGCGCCACCCACGCCGCCCCTGCCGACCTGATTTACGCGCCCGGCGCCAGCGCATTTTCCGCCACCACTGGCATGTTGATGGCCGGGAATGAATACCAGATCACGATCCAGCACAATTCGCTGGCCAATACCCTGCAAGCCGTACCAGAACCTGCTTCGCTGGCACTGCTCGCAGGCGGCTTGCTGGGCATGGGCTTCCTGGGCCGGCGGCGCCGCAGCTAGGCCGCACAGGACGGCTTGACGCCGCTCAACCGCGCAGGAAACTGCGGCTGAGCGGTGCGGCGCCCTTCCTATAATCGAACCAAGGGCATCCACTTCGCGTTCGGGGAATGAGTATATGGAAGAGCTGATCCACCTGTTGCAGACGGCCGCCCACTGTATGTGGAAATACCGCTGGCGCACCGCAGTTGTCGCGTGGACGGTTGCGCTGGCGGGCTGGACCGGAGTAGCCCTGCTCCCGAATGAATACCAGACGTCCGCCCGCGTCTTTGTCGATACACAGGGCATCCTCAAGCCCCTGCTGTCCGGCATGACCAGCGTGCCCAATGTGGAACAGCAAGTGGCGATCATGAGCCGTACCCTGCTAAGCCGCCCCAATATCGAACGGGTAATGCGTATGGTCGACCTGGACATCCGCCAGGTCACGCCCCGAGAACACGAAATCCGCATGGAAGAATTGTTGAGCCGTATTCGGATTGCCGGCACCGGCAGCTATGACATTTACACCATCACGTACAACGACCGCGATCCCCGACTGGTGCGCGACGTGGTCCAGTCGCTGCTGGCGATCTTTGTTGAAGGCAGTTTCCGGGGCAAGAAAGGCGAATCGGAAAAAGCCGTGCAATTCATCGACGAACAAATCAGCGCCTACGAAGAAAAGTTGCAGGCTGCAGAAGATTCCGTCAAAGAATTCAAATTGCGCCATAACGCACTGTTGCCACGGCCGGGACTGGACTATGGCACGCAGCTCGCGCAATCGGCCGATGCACTCAATACAGCGCGCCTGGAATTGCTGGAAGCGGAACAGGCGCGCGATGCGATACGCCAGCAAATGCCGGGCATGGCCTTGCACGGCGCCGATATCCCGCAATCCGCGCAGATCGACGACCCTGAACTGGAAGTCCGCATTGCCGCCATCCACAAGTCGCTTGATGCATTGCAAATGCAATATACGGACTTACATCCGGACGTCGTTGCGGCGCACCGCCTGCTGAAGCAGCTGGAACAGCGCAAGGCAGACAGCGCGGCCGACCAGTCGCCCACCGCTGACCCCGGCAGGCGCTACAGTCCGATGTTGCAGCAAATTAAAGTTGCGTTGACCGAAGCGGATGCAAAAGCCGCGGCCATCCGTGCGCGCGTACGGGAACTGAGCGTGCGCCACGCACGGCTGGAGGCGCAAAGCAAAGCTGTACCGGAGCTGGAGTCCCAGCTGGCGCAATTGAACCGGGACTACCAGATCAACAAAGACAATTACGAAAAACTCATCAGCAAGCGGGAAGCTGCCAAACTGTCAGGCAGCTTGAGTTCGACCCAGGAAATGATGAATTTCCGCATCATTGATCCCCCCACGCTGCCCGTGCGGCCTGTTGGCCCGAACCGGTTCATTCTTAACTCGGCTGTTCTGGCATTGGCGCTGGCGGCAGCCTGGCTCGCGGCGGCAGCCGCCAACCGCAACGCGCCGGGCTTCACCAGCTTGCGCGACTTACGGGAATTCAGCGGAGTGCATGTGATCGGCACCATCGCCATGCACTGGACGCCGGCCCAACTGCACAGGCGCCGCCGCAGCCGCGCAGCCTTCGGCGCACTGGCGGCTTCGCTGCTACTGTCTTACGGGGGGCTGATGGCGCACACTCTGGCTACCGATGGCAGCGTGTTCCACCCCATGATGGCCCCCTGACTCAGGAACCCGCGCCATGCGTAGCAACCTGCCAGCGCGCCCCGACTGGATGATGGCGGCACACGCTGTCGCCGAAGAATTTCGCGTGATTAAGCGCCCGTTATTGCGTACGCTGCGCGACGGCAGCGCTACCGCCGGCAATTTGATTGCCGTCACCAGCGCCATGCCGGGCGAAGGCAAGAGCTTTTGCGCGTTAAACCTGGCGCTCAGCATGGCCGTCGAGCGCGATACGACGGTCTTGCTGGTCGATGCCCACATGACCCGGCCGGCATTGCCCCATATGCTGGGTCTACCCGATGGCCCTGGCATGATGGACGTGCTGCTGGACGATACGCTCAGTGTTGCCGACGTGATCGTCAAAACCGGGAGTGCCGCGCTCAGTGTCTTGCCGGCGGGCCAAAGCAGTCATCACGCGGTGGAATTGCTGGCCAGCCGCAATATGGGACGCCTGCTGCACGAACTGGCATCGCGCTATGCGGACCGCATCATCATTTTCGATACCGCACCGCTGCTGGGCACGTCGGAAGCCAGCGTGCTGGCGACACAAATGGGCCAGGTGGTGCTGGTGGTCGATGCTCAGACCACCACACGCGCCAGTCTCGCTGAAGCACTGCGCCAGTTGGACCCTTGCCCCCATGTGCACTTGGTCTACAACAAAACCCAGACCCCGCTGCTGAAATCTGCGTGGCGCCCAGTTCCGCCACTGCATACCAGATAACGAGGAGAAGCGATGGCCCCGCCTACCATGACGCAGCAAGCCTGCCACGCGGAAACCGCCCGGCCACCGCTGGTGATCCATATTACGGATGCGGTGGATACGGACGAAAATTTGCTGTGCCTGCTTCGGCAAATGCCGCCCGGCCGTTACCGGCATATCATCCTCGGCTGGCGCCGCAGCGCCATGTGGGAATTGCGTCATAGCGGCCATGTCGCACAATGGGTCCACGTGGCGGACGACGCGTGCAAAATGGAAGCCGATGGCAACCTGAGCCTGGTGCGGCTGTTCCGGCGTTTGCGGCAATTGCGTCCAGCGCTGATCCATACGCACAGTGCCGCGTTGCAATGGCTGGCAGCGCTGGCCGGCGTACCGGTACGCTTGCATGGCGCCAGCGCCAGCCGTCATCCTCCACTGCGCCATGGCATACGGAGTTGGCTGAGCCGCATCCTGACTCCGGCCTGCCCGCCTTCAACGCAGATTGCCGTCGATTGCATGCAATTTCACCCGCGGCTGGGCCCTGCCGCCGCCATCGGACCAGAAGGCTTCTTGTCCGATGGCGTCTGCGTGATCGGTGCGGTTGGTGAGATGGATGGCAAACATGGGCACGAACAACTGGTCGAGGCCTTTTTGCAATTGGTCGCGCTGCATGGCGCGGTACTGCCGCTGCGCCTGCTGATCATTGGAGACGGCCCCGCACGGGCGGCCTGTACTGCGATGCTGGCGTCGGCGGGCGCCGGCCGTATGGCGTGGCTGCCGGGCCAGCGCGACGACGTCGCGCGCCTGATGCGCATCATGGACGTGTTTGCCGCACCCGCATGCACGCCGGAGTCTGGCAGCTTTATTTTGCAAGCCATGGCCAGTGGTTTGCCCATCGTGGCCTGCCAGGGTGGCATACACAGCCGGCTGGTACAAACCGGCTGGACCGGTGCGCTGACACCGCAGGGCGACGCCATGATGCTGGCCGAAGCGCTGGCGGATTATGTGCGGGTTGCCGGGCTGGCACGACGCCACGGCATGCGCGGCAGGCGGCAAGTCCTCAGCCACCATAGCCTCGCAGTGGTGGCGCAACATTACACGCAACTGTATGACCGTCTGATTCCTGCCAAATAAACCCGATGCCAGGCATTGCCGGCCAGTCTCGGCTGCAACCTGGCAGCGGCGGCATCCGATACGGCAACGCCTTGACACGTCATCAATAGCCGTTGCACCCGGCGCCAGCGGAAGTGCAGCAGCGATACCCGCCACAGGCCCTGACCAAGCCTCGCCATCGATACGCATACATGCCGGCATCTTACCGATGCCAGGCAAGACGGCCTACCGGATGCCGTGATGGCTCATCAAATCGTAAAGGGTGGGCCGGCTCACCCCGAGCAATTCCGCTGCCCGCAAAATGTTGCCATCGACCCGCCCCAGCGCCTTGACCATGACCCGGTATTCCGCCGCGTCGCGCGCCTGGCGCAAGTTGACATTGTCGTTCACGGCAGCGCAAGCGGGCTGCAAACCCAGGTCTTCCACCATGATCAAGGGTCCTTCGGCCATGATGACTGCGCGCCGGATGCAATTTTCCAACTCCCGCACGTTGCCTGGCCAATCGTGCGCTTCAATGGCCGCCAGTGCCTGCGGATGGAATTGTAAGTGGCGCCGGGCCGTCGCACAGCAGCGGTTCTTAAAGTGATGGGCCAGCAGCGGTGCGTCGCCGCACCGTTCGCGCAACGGCGGAATATCGAGCACAATTTCACTGAGACGGTAATACAAATCTTCCCGGAACGCGCCTTGCGCCACTTGTTCCTTCAAATTGCGGTGGGTCGCGCACACAACCCGCACATCGACGGGGATTTCTTGCCGTCCACCAACCCGTTCGATGACCCGCTCTTGCAAAAATCGTAATAATTTCGCCTGCAGCGGCAACGCCATATCGCCAATTTCGTCCAGGAAGAACGTGCCCCCATGGGCCAGCTCAATCTTTCCAGGAATTTGCCGCCCTGCTCCCGTGAACGCGCCCTTTTCATGGCCAAACAGTTCACTTTCCAGCAATTGTTCAGGAATGGCCGCGCAATTGATGGCAACAAAGGCTTTGCGGCGCCGCGCGCTCAAACTGTGCAAGCTGCGCGCGAGCACTTCCTTGCCACAGCCGGATTCCCCCAGCAACATTACGCTTGCGGCCGACGGCGCGACTTTTTCCACGTCGCGGCATAACTTCAGCATGCCCGCGTCGCGCGAAATCAAGCCGCCCAATGGCGAATCCTGCTCGATTTGCAGCATGCGCCGGTGCTCGGCCTGGACCGCATGGAGAAAAAAAGCGCGCTCAACCATCAAGTGCAACGTATCGAGCTCAACTGGTTTTTGCTGGAAATCGTAGGCGCCCATGGCAATTGCTTTCAACACGTTGGCACGGTCTCGATTTCCTGAAAGAACTATAATTTTTGTCTCCGGCGCGGCCGCCAGCATGTCCGCCAGCAGTGCGAGGCCGACAGTGGCGCTGTCCGGCGCGGGCGGCAATCCCAGGTCCATCGTGACGACTGCCGGCTGGTGCCGCCGCAAATGCGTCATTGCCTGTTCCGGGTTGCCTGCCAACAACACGTCATATGCATCGAGCCCCCACTTCAATTGCCGCTGCAAACCCGGGTCATCTTCCACCAATAACAGTTTTTTCCTGGTCATGACTTGCCTCCTGACGATGGACCTACCACCGGCCAACTGGTGGCTTTGCCATCATCGCGCCCACGCTACGACGCAGCTTTGCGCCAGCACAAATCCTCCGGCGGCGCTCCGTGCACCGGGTGAAAATGACCATTCCATGACAGGAAAGCAGCAAATCGTCTATAGTCTTACTTCTCTCCAGCAACCGATTTAAATAATGAAATTCGATGTCGCTATCGTCGGCAGCGGCCTGGCCGGCTTGTCGGTGGCCCTGCACCTGGCGGAAACCCGCAAGGTCGCAATCATTTCCAAACGTGAACTTCTGGATGGCGCCAGCAACTGGGCGCAAGGCGGTATTGCCGCCGTGCTGGATTCCGGCGACAGCCATGAACAGCACATCAGTGACACCTTGATTGCCGGCGGCGGCCTGTGCGATGAAGCTGCGACGCGCTTTATCGTGGAAAATGGCCGCGCGGCCATTGAATGGCTGATCGAACAGGGCGTGCCATTTACGCGCGATGACAGCGCGGAACTGGGTTTCCACCTGACGCGCGAAGGCGGCCACAGCCAGCGACGCATTATCCACGCGGCGGATGCGACCGGCCACGCCGTGCAAGTCACGCTGGAGCAGAAAGTCCGGGCGCACCCGAACATCAGCCTGTTTGAACACCATTGCGCGATTGACTTGATCACGTCCGACAAGCTGGGTCCGAAATCGGCGCCGCATAATAAGCAGCCGCATTGCCATGGCTTGTATGTACAGGATGTGAAAACCGGCGTCGTCCACACGGTCGCGGCGGAACACACGGTGATGGCCACCGGCGGCGCCGGTAAAGTCTACCTGTACACGACGAACCCGGACACGGCCAGCGGCGACGGCATCGCCATGGCATGGCGCGCCGGCTGCCGCGTCGCCAACATGGAATTCATCCAGTTCCACCCTACGTGCCTGTACCACCCCTATGCGAAGTCATTCCTGATCACGGAAGCTATCCGGGGTGAAGGCGGTTTGCTGAAATTGCCGCCTGAAGCGGGCGCCGCTGCCGGCAGCCGCTTCATGCTGGCGCACGACGAGCGGGCTGAATTGGCGCCGCGCGATGTCGTGGCCCGCGCCATCGACTTTGAAATCAAGAAGCGGGGCCTCGATTATGTCCACCTCGACATCAGCCACAAGCCCGCCGAATGGCTGAAAGAACACTTCCCGACAATTTATGCGCGCTGCCTGGAACTGGGCATCGACATCACGAAGGAACCTATCCCGATCGTCCCCGCGGCCCACTACACGTGCGGCGGCGTCGTGACGGATCTGTCCGGCCGTACGGATTTGCCCGGCCTGTATGCGGTCGGAGAAACCGCGTACACGGGCTTGCATGGCGCCAACCGCCTGGCGTCCAATTCACTGCTGGAATGCGTGGTCATCGGCCGCGCCTGCGCGCATGATATCGAGCAAAAGGAACGGGCCGGCACGCCTTACCTGCCGGACTGGGATGAAAGCCGCGTCACGGATGCCGACGAAGAAGTCGTGATTTCCCACAACTGGGATGAATTACGCCGTTCGATGTGGAATTACGTGGGTATCGTGCGCACGACGAAGCGCCTGGAACGGGCGCAGCACCGCATTGCATTGCTGAAAGAGGAAATTGACGAGTATTACCGCAATTTCCGCATTACCAGCGACTTGCTGGAATTGCGCAACCTGGTCGACGTGGCCAGCCTGATCGTCAACAGTGCGCTGCAGCGCCGCGAAAGCCGGGGCCTGCACTTTTCCCGCGACTATCCGGAAACCTTGCCGAAGGCGCTGCCCAGCGTGCTGACACCGGGCCGGCGCGCTTAAGGCGCCCCGGCCGGAGCGCCGGCCGGACCATGAGCCCACGGGCGGATTAGCCGGCCTTGGTCGGCTCATCTGGCCAGCTGGGGCTACGGTACGTTGACTTCATAGCGCTGCCCCAGTTTTTTCAATTCGCCGCTGTCCACCATGCGCTGGAACGCGGCGTCGAAATCGCGCCGCAGCGTATCGAATTGCGTATCGCGGGGAAACGCAAAATACCCTTCCTGCACATCGATTACCTTGGGCAGCATCACTACTTGCCCGACCAGCCCCAGCCGGCCCATCACGGGTTCCGTATTGCGGCGGTTACTGGCAAACAAGTTCACATGCTGGTGCACCAGCATTTTCAAGCCACTGTCCACACTGTTGGCAACGCTCAGGCGCAATTGTGGCCGCGCCTGGTCAAACGCTGTCCCATAGGCCCACCCGTTGAGCACGACAATCCGCTGTTCCCCCAGCGTGCCGAAATCCCCATTCCAACTGGCATTTGCGTCGGCGCGCGCATAGAACACCATCTGGTCCTGGTAAAAGGCCAGCTTCGAAAAAGCCATGTTTTGCAAACGCTCGGGATTTTTATACGGGCCAACGAGGATGTCAGCCTTGCCCTGCGTAATCAGGGCCTGGGCGCGCGCCCATGGATACAATTCAAAGCGCACCGTATGGCCCATGCGCTGGGCCAGGACTTTGATGATTTCCGGGCCCAGTCCGACAATATCGCCTTCCTGGCCGCGCTCGAATACCCGTTCAAAGTGCGCGCCGATGGCCAATAATTCGCGTGCGGAGACCGGCGCCGCCGCCAATAACACCGGCGCCAATAACATGCTTGCTGCAAGCTTGCGCATATGCCCTCCTAGTTGCCCCATCATAACATTGGGACAAGCAATCGCAACTGCTTGTGGCAAGCGTGCCGCATACCGGCAAAGTATGCGGCGCAGGTCGCGTCCGGCTTAGCCGTTAAAGCCCTTGCCTTCGGCCGCCAGCTTGACCAGCAGCGGCGCAGGTTTCCACGCGTCGCCGTGGCGGCCGCGGGCCATGCGCTCCATCGCACCCAGCACATTTGGCAAGCCCACGGTATCGGCATAGAACATCGGGCCGCCACGGTGCAGCGGGAAGCCATAACCCGTCAGGTACACCATGTCGATATCCGATGCGCGCAGTGCGATACCTTCTTCCAGGATATGCGCCCCTTCATTGACCAGTGCATAGACCAGGCGTTCAACGATTTCCTGATCGCTGATCTTGCGGCGCTCAATGCCGAGGTCTGCCGAATGCTTGACGATCATGGCGTTGACTTCCTCGTTCGGGTACGCTTTGCGGTCCCCTGCCTTGTAGTCATACCAGCCGCCGCCCGTTTTCTGGCCGAAGCGGCCCATTTCGCACAGCAAATCCGCAGTTTTCGAATACGTGATTTCCGGCGATTCCACGTAGCGGCGCTTGCGGATGTACCAGCCGATATCATTGCCTGCCAAATCGCCCATGCGGAACGGCCCCATGGCAAAGCCGAATTTTTCCATCGCCTTGTCGACCTGTTCCGGCAGGCAGCCTTCTTCCAGCAGGAAGCCGGCCTGGCGGCTGTATTGCTCGATCATGCGGTTGCCGATAAAGCCGTCGCACACGCCGGAAACCACACCGGTTTTCTTGAGCTTTTTCGACAGCGCCAACGCCGTCGCCAGCACATCCTTGCCAGTCTTCGCGCCGCGCACGATTTCCAGCAATTTCATGACATTGGCCGGGCTGAAGAAGTGTGTGCCGATCACGTCTTGCGGACGGCTGGTAAATGCTGCGATCTTGTCCACGTCCAGGGTCGACGTATTCGACGCCAGGATCGCGCCCGGCTTCATGACTTCATCGAGTTTCTTGAATACGGCTTCCTTGACGCCCATGTCTTCAAACACGGCTTCCACCACGATATCGGCATCGGCGATTTCCGCATAATCCAGCGATCCCGTGATCAGCGCCACGCGCTGGTCGAATTTCTGCTGCGTCAGTTTGCCTTTTTTCAGCGTATTTTCATAATTCTTGCGTATGGTGGCCAAACCTTTTTCCAGCGCTTCCGGTTTCATTTCCAGGATCGTCACCGGAATGCCCGCATTGGCAAAGTTCATGGCAATACCGCCGCCCATGGTGCCTGCGCCAATCACGGCGGCCTTGGCAATGGTGCGCACCGGCGTGTCGGCCGGCAGGTCCGGCACTTTGCTGGTCATGCGCTCGCTGAAGAATGCATGGCGCAATGCTTTGGATTCATTGGTTTGCATCAGTGCAATAAAGCGCTCGCGTTCAAACGCCAGGCCATCGTCAAATTTCTTTGTGACGGAAGCCGCCACGGTTTCCACGCATTCCAGCGGCGCCGGGAATGGGCCGGACATGGCTTTGACTGTGTTGCGCGAAAATTGCAGGAATGCTTCGTGATTCGGATAGTCGACTTTGCGGTCGCGCACTTTCGGCAGCGGACGCACGTCGGCAACTTTCTCCGCAAACGCCAGCGCTTGCTCCAGCAAATTGTCTTCGGCGCCAAAGACGGCATCGAACAGCGCCGTTCCTGCGAGCTTTTCCGACAGTACAGGCGCGCCCGACACCACCATGTTCAATGCCGCTTCCAGGCCCAGCACGCGCGGCAGGCGCTGCGTACCGCCCGCGCCCGGCAACAGGCCCAATTTCACTTCCGGCAGCGCAATTTGCGCGCCCGGCATTGCCACACGATAGTTGCAGCCCAGCGCCAGTTCCAGGCCGCCGCCCATGGCCACCGTATGAATGGCCGCCACCACGGGTTTCGTGGAGTCTTCCACCGTGCGGATCAAAGAGGCCAGCGAAGGTTCGGCCAGCGCTTTCGGCGAATTGAATTCGCGGATATCCGCGCCGCCGGAAAATGCCTTGCCGGCGCCCGTGATGACGATGGCGTTCACTGCGTCATCAGCCAGTGCGCGGCGCATGCCTTGCACGGCAGCCGCTCGGGTTTCCAGTCCCAGGCCATTGACGGGTGGGTTGTTCAGCGTAATCACGGCTACGGTGCCGTGCACTTGGTAATCGGCGCTCATGTCTCTTCCTTATTGTGTGAACAAGTCAGTAAAACCTCACTATAACGCAAAAACGAACGGTCGTATTATTTTTTTACAGACTGTGCTGTGGTACTGTTCTGCCAAGGACAACGCGTGAGGAAATCCGCATGGCAGGCGAAGTGATCATACGGCACGTCGACATGGGTAAATTGCTGACCGGACGGGGCAATGACCGGTTGGTTGCCGTGCTGGGATCGTGCGTGGGCCTGGCCTTCCTGTGGCCAAAAGGCCAACGCTGCGCGCTGGCGCATTGCGTGCTGCCCAATGCGCCCCTGGGAGAAAACGGCATGGGTGCACGCTACGTCACACAGGCCGTGCCGTCGTTGTTGACCGCTATGGGCGTCACGACTGCGGATCGGCCGAATGTCGACGTGGTGCTGGCCGGTGGCGCCAGCATGTTTGGTCCGGGCAGCGCCATCATGCAAGTGGGCCGGCAAAATATCGTGGCGGCGCTGTCGACGCTGCAGCAGTTCGGCCTGCGTGTCGCCTGCAGCGACCTGGGTGGATATGCAGGCAGGCAATTGCTGGTCGATTGCGGTACGTACACGTGCTTCGTACGCCCCATCATCCCGCCGGCCTCGGAAGGCCGCGTCCCGCCGCCGCCCCCGCCACCACAATTGCTGCGCGGCTGAATGCGCCATCACACTTCCAGCCATTCCCTGCGGATGGCGCCGTTGGCGCGCAACTGGTCCGGCGTCCCTTCGAACACAATGGTGCCATGCCCCATCACGTACACGCGCTGGGCGATATCGAGTGCAATAGCCAGCTTTTGCTCCACCAGCAGCACGGAAATCCCCTTGTCGCGCAGCGCCTGCAGGTAATCGCCGACCAGCGCCACGATCTTCGGCGCCAGCCCCTCGGTCGGCTCGTCGATCATGATCAGGTCCGGATCCCCCATCAGCGTGCGGCACAAGGTCAGCATTTGCTGTTCGCCGCCGGACAGCACGCCTGCCGCCACGCTGCGCCGCTCCTGCAGGCGGGGGAACATGCGGTACATGTCGCCCAGCGTCCAGCGCGAAGCGCCCCGCCCGCGCTGCTCACCCAGCAGCAGGTTCTGTTCCACGGTCAATGTGGGAAAGATGTCGCGGCTCTCCGGTACATAGCCCAAGCCCTTGCGCGCCACCTGATATGCCTTCAAGCCCAGTATCGGCGCATTCTGGAACCGGATACTGCCCTCGGCCCGCACCTGCCCCATGGCCGCCTTCACCAGTGTAGAACGGCCCGCTCCATTTCGGCCCAGCAGGCTGACAATTTCCCCCGGCCTGACGTGCAAGTCCACGCCATGCAACACGTGGCTTTTGCCGTAATACGCATGCAATCCTTGAATCTCCAGCATCACGCTGCCTCCTCATGCAAGCCGCCGAGATACGCCGCCTGCACGTCTGCATTGGCACGGATGCGCTGCGGCGTATCGCAGGCAATCACTTCCCCGTACACCAGCACCGCGACCTTGTCGGCCAGCCCGAAGACCACGCTCATGTCGTGTTCCACCATCACCAGGGTTTTGCCCACCGTGACTTTTCGGATCAATTCCGTCGCGGCATCGGATTCCGAACGGCTCATGCCCGCAGTCGGTTCATCGAGCAAGATCACGTCGGCGCCGCCGGCAATGGTGATGCCGATTTCCAGCGCGCGCTGTTCCGCATACGTCAGCACACCGGCCAGCGTATGGCGCTGCCGCTGCAAGCCGATCAGTTCCAGTACTTCTTCGGCGCGTGCATGGGCGTCGCGCAACGCTGACAGCTTGCGCCAGAACGCGTATTTGTACCCCAGGTGCCACAGCACGGCGCACCGCAAGTTTTCATACACGGACAAATTCGTGAACAAATTACTGATCTGGAAACTGCGCGCCAAACCCTGACGGTTGACCTGGTAAGGCGTGCAGCCGGCAATATCGCGGCCATTGAGCAAAATCGCGCCCGACGTCGGCGCAAAGCGCCCCGAAATCAAATTAAACAGCGTGGATTTGCCCGCACCGTTGGGTCCGATCAGCGCCAGCCGTTCGCCGCGCGCCACTTGCAGCTGCGCGCCGCGGATAATTTCCGTATTGCCAAAGCGCTTGCGCACATCCTGCAGCGCCAGCGCATGATGTTGCTGTATCATGCCGACCTCCCTGTTTGACCGGCCATCGCTGCCGCAGCCGCGTCCCATGCCCGCGCGAACCGTGGCTGCAGCAGCAGCCATCCCGCCACACTGGCCAGCAACAAGCCGCCGGCCACCGCCCATGCCTCCATGCCGGCCGCATCGACCATCACGCCAAACAATTTTTTCGCACTGCCGTTGGCGGCATCCTGCGTCAGGTGGTACGTCATTTCTATCACCATCACCAGCCCCGCCACACCGGCCAGGACAGCCAGCCCCACGCTGGCCAGCGGCGCCGCGATGCGGCTGAACTGGCCGTGCTGCGCCACCCGCAGCAGCGCCATCACCAGCGCGCCCAGCCCGCCCGGTGCAAAGCGCACCAGCACGACGAAGAACAGCCCCAGATAAAGCTGCCACGCCGCCGTATAGTCTGGCAGCAGGACGGAAAACAGCACACCGGCCACACCGCCCAGCAACGGCCCAAAGAAAAACCCGATGCCGCCGATAAAAGTGAACAGCAAGATGCTGCCGGAACGGACCGCGCTGACGTTTTCCGCGCTGACGATCTCGAAGTTAATGGCCGACAGTCCGCCCGAGACGCCGGCAAAGAACGACGACAGCACCAGCACCAGGTAACGTACCCAGCGCGCGTCATAGCCGATGAATTCCACTCGCTCCGGGTTGTCGCGCACGGCGTTGATGATGCGGCCCAGCGGCGTTTGCGTGTACGCATAGGCAGCCACCGTGCACACGAACAGCCAGGCCGCGATCAGGTAATACACCTGCACTTGCGGGCCATAGGTAATGCCCAGCACTTGCCCGCCATAGACGCGGTTGGTCGTGACGCCGCCTTCACCGCCAAAAAAGCCGGGGAACATCAGCGCACTGGCAAACACCAGTTCCACCAGTCCCAGCGTAATCATGGCAAACGTGGTGCCAGCCTTGCGCGTCGTGACGTAGCCGAACAGCACCCCGAACCCCATGCCGGCCACGCCACCGGCTAGTGGAATCAGGGTCACCGGCACGCTAGCCTGGTTCATGGCGTGGGCGGCAAAGAACGCGCCCAGGCCGGCGTACACGGCATGGCCGAACGACAGCATGCCTCCCTGGCCCAGCAACATGTTGTACGACAGGCCGAACAGCATCACGGTCCCCATCTGCGACAGCATGGTCAGCCCGCTGCCTTTGGAAAACACCAGCGGCGCCGCCAGCAGCACCAGCGCGTAGCCGCCCCAAACAAGCCAGCGGCCCAGGTTCAGCGGCGCAAAGCGCAGTGGTTTAGAGGTTGTCAATGGATTCATTCGCGTGTCCCCAGCAAGCCTTTCGGGCGGAAGATCAGCATCAGCACCAGCAGCACGTACGGCAGGATGGCCGACGTCTGGGCAATGGTGATGTTCAGCAGCGCACTGCCCGGCGCGACCGCTCCCATGCCCAGCGACGCCAGCAGCCCGCCCAACGTATGGTCGAGCGCCACCGCCGCCGTCTGCATCACGCCGATCAACAGCGATGCAATGAATGCCCCCGCCAGCGACCCCATGCCGCCCACGACCACCACGACGAAAATAATGCTGCCGACGGTGGCCGCCATGGCCGGTTCCGTCACGAACACTTGCCCGCCGATGACACCGGCCAGTCCTGCCAGCGCACTGCCGCCGCCGAACACGCCCATGAAGATACGCGGCACGTTATGCCCCAGCGCTTCGGCCGCCTCCGGGTGGGTCAGCGCCGCCTGGATCACCAGGCCGATGCGGGTGCGCGTCAACAGCAGCCACGTGCTGCCCAGCATCGCCAGCGCCACCGCCATCATGAAGGCGCGGTATTTCGGGAAGCTGGTGGAAAACAGCGTGAACAGCGGTCCTTCAAGCGCTGCCGGCAACGGATAGCGCAACGCAGTCCGCCCCCACACCAGCTGCACCAGCTCCACGGTCAGGTACGACAAGCCGAATGTGAACAGCAGTTCCGGGATGTGCCCCACCTTGTGCAGCGGCCGCAAGCCGTAGCGTTCCACCAGCGCGCCCAGCACGCCCACGGCAAGCGGCGCCAGCACCAGCGCCGGCCAAAAGCCGATGCGGCTGGCGATGGTGTACGCAATGTACGCGCCCAACATGTAAAAGCTGGCGTGTGCAAAGTTCAGCACGCCCATCATGCTGAAGATCAGCGTCAGCCCTGACGACAGCATGAACAGCAGCAAGCCGTAGCTGACGCCGTTCAATAGCGTAAAGATCGTGAATTCCATGATGCCCGCTGACGCCCGCTCAAGCGCCCGGCCGCTTCATCTGGCACGACGTCGGCTGGCCCGCCACGTACGCGTCGATCTTCTTGTCCATGCGCCAGCCATAGCCGGTATTTTCCTGGTCGAACTTGACGTCCTTGCCATTGACCTTGGTCCAAGTGCCGATATACAGGTTTTGCTGCAACTGGTGATCGCTCTTTTGCATCAGCACGTGCCCGTTCAGCGAAGTCGACTTCATGCCTTCCAGCGCAAACGCGACCTTGACGGGATCGGCCGTGCGCCCCGCCTTGACGGCCTGCGCCAGCATCGCAATGATGGAATAGGTTTGCGCCGCATAGTAGTCATCGTTGTACTTGGCCTTGAACGCATCGACCACTTCGCGGCCGCTGAACGATTCATTGTTCGCCATCCAGTTGCCGATGATTTTTGTGCGTTCCGCTCCGGCCGCGCCAATGGCGGACGGCACGCCGGTCGTGATGCCGTAATACGTGTAGAAATTCGCCTTCAGGTCGGCATCCTTGGCGGCGCGGATCAGCAGCGCCAGGTCGGCGCCCCAGTTGCCGGTGATGACACTGTCGGCGCCGGATGCCTTGATTTTCGCAATATACGGCGAAAAATCTTTGACCTGGCCGATCGGGTGCAGATCGTCGCCGGCGATTTTTACGTCGGGCCGCTTGCGCGCCAGGTATTCCTTGGCGGCGCGGCCGACGGCGCGGCCAAACGCGTAGTCCTGGCCAATGATGTACACCGACTTGATGCCTTTATCAGGCGCCATATAGCTGGTCAGCGCTTCCATCTTCATGTCGGAATTCGCATCGAAACGGAAGTGCCAGAAGCTGCACTTGGCATTGGTCATGTCCGGATCGACTGCCGCGTAATTCAGATAAACGATTTCTTTGCCGGGATTGCGGTCATTGTGCTTGTTGATAGCGTCCAGCAGCGCCAGGCCGACACCGGAGCCATTGCCTTGCGTGATATAGCGGTAGCCCTGGTCGATCACGGTTTTCAATTGCGTCAGCGCTTCCTGCGGGCTGCCCTTGTTGTCAAAGCCGACGACTTCGATCGTGTTGCCGTCGCCCGCCCACTTGCCCTTGTTGGCCATGTCGGCCACCAGCTGGAAGCTTTTCAGCTGGTTTTGCCCGACCGGCGCGAACGGGCCGGACAGAGGGTCGATAAATGCGACTTTAATGGTTTCCGCACTGGCCGCGAGATGCGTCAGGGCGAGGCTGGCCACCACTGCAAAAATGCTGCGTTTCATGTCTCCTCCTTGATGGTTTTTTATACGCGCAGGCAGGACGCCTGCGCGGTTGATGCACGATGCCTTACTGCGTCGATAACGTTGGCAAGCGGTGATCTTTGTATTGCTCGCGCAATTTGTTTTTCTGGACCTTGCCGGTCCCGCCCAGCGGCAGCGCGTCAGTGAACACGACGTCGTCCGGCAGCCACCACTTGGCGATCTTGCCTTCATAAAAGGCCAGCAATTCTTCACGGCTGACCGTCATGCCAGGGCGCGGCACCACGACCAGCAATGGCCGCTCATCCCATTTCGGGTGATGCACGCCTATGCACGCGGCCTGCATCACGGCCGGGTGGGACACGGCAATATTTTCCAGGTCGATGGTGCCGATCCATTCGCCGCCAGACTTGATGACATCCTTGCTGCGGTCCGTGATCTGCATATAGCCATCTTCATCGATGGTGGCCACGTCGCCGGTCGGGAACCAGCCGTCCTGCAGCGGATCGCCGCCTTCGCCCTTGAAATACGCGCGGATGATCCATGGCCCCTTGACCAGCAAATGGCCATACGCCTTGCCATCCCACGGCAATTCCTTGCCATCGTCGTCGACGATTTTCATGTCCACGCCATATACGGCGTGGCCCTGCTTTTGCAGCAGGCGGCGCTGTTCTTCCTGCGGCAACGCCAGGTGCTTGTGCTGCAACGTACACGTCGTGCCCAGCGGCGACATTTCAGTCATGCCCCACGCGTGGATGACTTCCACGTTGAACGCATCGAGCAAGGTATTCATCATGGCCGGCGGGCAGGCCGAACCGCCAATTACCGTGCGGCGGAACGACGAAAACTTCAAGCCGTTTTGAACCGCATAGTTGATCAGCCCCAGCCAGACTGTGGGCACGCCGGCGGAAAACGTCACCTGTTCGCTCTCAAACAGGTCGTACAGCGATTTGCCGTCGAGCGCCGCCCCCGGCAGCACGAGTTTGGCGCCATTTAACGGCACGGAATACGGCAAGCCCCACGCATTGACGTGGAACATCGGCACCACCGGCAGCACGGTATCGCGCGCCGACACATTCAGCGCCGACGGCATGGCCGATGCGTAGGCATGCAGCACCGTGGAGCGGTGCGAATACAGCGCGCCCTTGGGATTGCCCGTGGTACCGGACGTATAGCACAGCGTACAGGCGGCGTTTTCATCGAATTGCGGCCACGTGTAGTCATCGCTGTGCGTATCGATCAAGTCTTCGTAGCAGCGCAGATCCGGGATTTTCGAGCCGGCCGGCATGCGGTCGCGGTCCGCCATCAACACATAGGTGCGGATGGTCTTGCAATGGGGGGCGATGGCTTCCACCAGCGGCAGGAACGTCAAGTCAAACAGCAAGACCTGGTCTTCCGCGTGGTTGGTGATATAGGCCACCTGTTCAGGGTGCAGACGCGGATTGATGGTATGCAGTACAGCGCCGGAACCGGATACCGCGTAGTACGCTTCCAGGTGGCGGTAACCGTTCCAGGCCAGTGTCGCCACGCGGTCGCCCATGCCGACACCCAGCGCCTGCAACGCATTGGCCAGGCGCTTGGCGCGCTGGTGGCATGCACGGTAGGTATAGCGGTGTACATCGCCTTCCACGCGGCGCGACACGATTTCACTGTTACCGAAGTGCCGTGCTGCAAACTCGATAATGCTAGAGACCAGCAACGGCTGGTTCATCATTTGACCCATCAGGGGTGGCGCCATCTCGTCTCCTTGCGGTTTTATTAAATTAATTTTCGAACGCGCGTGCTATTTTCGTCAAACGTTTTTGATGCTGCAGTGCAGCAACGTGACTAGAAACAAACACTGGTTACTGGTTGTAACAGCGATAGTAATCCGTTAAGCGCCCCGCCTAGAATCCGCGTAGGCTAAAATCAGACAAATCCTATTGTTATCTGCACTGGAATCGCCATTAAACAACTGTCTCTGCAGCACTCGTTCGCGGGGCTGCCCTCTGATTTTTATACCCGCCTGATGCCCACCCCGCTGCCGCAACCGTATCTGGTTGCGGCGTCAAGTCAGGCGGCCGCCCTGATCGGCCTCGATCAAGCATCGCTGGCCGAACAAAGCACGCTCGATATCCTGGCTGGCAATGCGATCCCCGACCAGGCTCAGCCACTGTCGGCCGTCTACTCCGGCCACCAGTTTGGCGTATGGGCCGGCCAGCTGGGCGATGGCCGCGCGATTTTGCTGGGCGAAGTGCCGACCGAACACGGCCCCATCGAATTGCAATTGAAAGGCGCTGGCCTGACGCCGTATTCCCGCATGGGCGACGGCCGCGCCGTGCTGCGCTCGTCGATCCGCGAATTCCTGTGCTCGGAAGCCATGGCGGCGCTGGGCATTCCCACGTCGCGCGCGCTGGCCGTCGCGGGGTCGGACCAGGGCGTGGTGCGTGAAACCATTGAAACGTCCGCCGTCGTACTGCGCATGGCGCCCACGTTCATCCGCTTTGGCTCGTTTGAACACTGGTTTTACCGCAACCAGCCGGAACAATTAAAAACACTGGCCGATTACGTCATCGCGCGTTTCTATCCGCAATTGCGGGATGCAGCCAACCCCTATGCTGCCCTGCTGGAAGCCGTGACGCGCCGCACAGCGGAATTGATGGCGCACTGGCAGGCAGTCGGCTTCATGCATGGCGTCATGAACACGGACAACATGTCGATCCTGGGCGAAACCATTGATTATGGCCCGTTCGGCTTCATGGAAGCGTTCGACAGCAACCACATCTGCAACCACAGCGACAGCCAGGGCCGCTATTCGTATGGCAACCAGCCGCAAATCGGCCACTGGAATTGCTATGCGCTGGGCCAGGCGCTGCTGCCGCTGATCGGCGAAGTGGAAACCGCGCAAGCGGCGCTGGACGTCTACCAGCCCGTTTTTGCCGCGAAAATCGATGCGCTGCTGCGCGCCAAGCTGGGCTTCACGACGGCACAGGATGACGACCGCGACTTGCTCGACGCCATGTTTGGCATGTTGCACGACAACCATCCGGACTTCACGTTGTTCTTCCGCCGCCTCGGCAATTTGCAGGTGGACGCCGATACCAGCGAAGAAGGCAATGCGCACCCGGATGCACCGCTACGCGACTTGTTCATCGACCGCGCCGCCTTCGATGCATGGGCGCTGCGCTATCGGGCGCGCCTGCGGCAAGAGAACAGCATAGACTCGCTACGCAAAGCTGCGATGGATGCGGTGAACCCGAAATACGTGCTGCGCAACTACCTGGCACAAGTTGCCATTGAAAAAGCACAGCAAAAAGACTTTACTGAAGTGGCGCGCCTGCTGAAAGTTTTGCAGCGTCCGTTCGACGAACAGCCTGAGCACGAAGCTTACGCGGCCCTGCCTCCCGACTGGGCCAGTCACCTCGAAGTCAGCTGTTCTTCTTAATTGGGACTCATGATGACCAACAAAGTTACCAAGACCGACGCCGAATGGCGCGCCATGCTGGACACGATGCAATACCAGGTCACCCGCCACGCCGCCACGGAGCGTGCTTTCACGGGCAAATACTGGGACCATCACGAACACGGCATTTATACTTGCGTGTGCTGCGGCACGCCGCTGTTTGCATCCGACACGAAGTTTGATTCCGGCTGCGGCTGGCCCAGCTATTTTGAAGCGTTGAATCCAGACAATGTCATCGAAGTGGTCGACCGTTCCCATGGTATGCTGCGCACCGAAATCATCTGCGCCGTGTGTGATGCCCACCTCGGCCATGTTTTCCCGGACGGCCCGCCGCCGACCGGCTTGCGTTATTGCATTAACTCGGCGTCGCTGCGCTTTGAACCACAAGATTGAAAATAAAGAAGCTTCATGAAGAAAATACTGTTCGACTTTTTCCCGCTGCTGGTGTTTTTTGGCTGCTATAAATTTGGCGGCTTGCATGCCGACGCCACGGCAGCGTGGGTCAATGCCCACCTGTCTGGCGTGATGGCGGGCGGCACCGCTACGGCCGAGCAGGCGCCGATGGTGGTCGCCACCATTGCCGGCATGCTGGCCAACGCGGGCCAGATCGTGTATTTGCTGGTGCTGGGCCGCAAAGTCGACTTCATGCTGTGGCTGTCGCTGTTCTTCTTCGTTGTCTTCGGCGGCTTGACGATTTACTTCCATGACGAAGTCTTCATCAAGTGGAAACCTACGTTGATCTACTGGTGCTTTGGCATAGGCTTGCTGGGCGCCCGCTACCTGTTCAACCGCAACGCCATCCGCCAGACCATGGGCACGCAACTGGAATTGCCGGATGACGTGTGGGAACGCTTGAATTGGATGTGGACCGCATTCTTTATTGCACTGGGTTTGGTCAACCTGTTCGTTGCGTTTGTCTTGTTCAAAGGCGATACCCCTGCGTGGGTCAGCTTTAAAGCTTTCGGCGCCACCGCCCTCACCCTGGTATTTATTGTCGGGCAGACTTTTTACCTGGCTAAATACATTAAAGATGAGGAAGCGTAATGGAATCCCGTATCGATAACCGCGTTGATAACCGAATTGAACGCATCGAACAGCGCTTGCGCGCTGCATTAGAACCGGTGGAAATGAAGCTGGAAGATGAATCCGCATTGCATGCAGGCCATGCGGGTGCAGCTTCTGGCGGCGGTCATTACCAGCTGCGCATCGTTTCTGCTAAATTTGAAGGTTTGAAACTCGTCATGCGACATCGTCTCGTGTATGATTCCGTGCACGATATGATGCGTGGAGAAATTCATGCATTAGCCATTACCGCATTGGCACCGTCAGAAGTATGAAACCATGCGGCGATTTGGATAGAACCGACATTTGCGATCACCTTCCTTACCGCCGCTTTTTCAAGAACTTTACCCCTTAGGATTTGAAACAATGAATTTGAAGCCAGCCCGTTTGCTGATCGCACTTATCGCCGTCGTTGCGGCGCCTGCGTTTGCTCAAAATGTTGCGGTCGTCAATGGCAAAGCCATTCCGTCGGCGCGCCTCGATGCCATGGTCAAGCAAGTGGTCGCACAAGGCCGTGACCAGGACTCGCCAAAACTGCGCGATGCGATCAAGAAGCAATTGATCGGCCAGGAAGTGCTGGTTCAGGAAGCAACCAAGCAAGGCTACGACAAGAACGCCGAAGTCAAGGCTGCTCTGGAAGATGCACGTCAACAAATCCTCGTAAACGCACTGGTGATGGACTACGTCAAGAAGCACCAGGTATCGGACGCTGAAATCAAGGCAGAATACGACGCCTTCGTTGCCCAGAACGGCGGCAAGCAATACCACCTGCGCCACATCGTGACGGAAACCGCAGCGGATGCGGACGCCATCATTGCCAAACTGAAAGGCGGCGCCAAGTTTGAAGACCTGGCTAAAACCTCGAAAGATACCGGCACGGCTGCCAACGGCGGCGACCTGGATTGGGTCAATCCAAAGTCCGTACCGAAGCAATTCGCAGATGCTTTCGTTGGCCTGAATAAAGGCCAAGTGACGGAAAAAGCCGTACAAACCCCTAACGGTTTCCATGTCATTAAAGTCGACGATGTGCGCGATGCAACGCTGCCTTCGCTGGAAGAGCTGAAGCCGCAAGTGGCCAACGAAGTCGCACGTAAAAAAGTGATGGCTTACCAGGAAGAACTGGTTAAGAAAGCCAAGGTTCAGTAATTTACCGAGCCGATATTAAGGCGCCCTGCGGGGCGCTTTTATATTGCCGGTTATACAGAGAATAGAGTGAGAGAGAGAATGAAACGTACCCTGATTACCCTGCTGGCCATGGCTGCCGTGCCTGCAATGGCGCAAAACGTCGCAACGGTTAATGGCAAAGCCATTCCTTCGGCTAAACTGGAAGCCGCTGTTCAACAATATACGGCACAAAGCCGCCAGCCGGATTCGCCAGAACTGCGCGCCGCCATTAAAAAAGAATTGATTGCACGCGAAGTATTGCTGCAGGAAGCCATGAAACAAGGCGTGGGTATGCGCCCTGAAGTGCAAGCGGAATTGGATAAAGCCCGCACGCAAATCATGGTTAATATGATGATGCGCGACTTCCTGAAAAAGAATGCCGTGACCGACGCGGAAATTCAAAAGGAATACGATACCGCCAAGGCAGCGCAAAGCGGTAAAGAATACCGCGCCCGCCATATTCTGGTGGACACGGAAAAAGAAGCCACCGATATTATCGCCAAGCTGAAAGGCGGCGCGAAATTCGAAGACCTGGCGAAAGGTACCAAAGATACCGGTTCCGCAGCCAATGGCGGCGACCTGGGCTTCTCCGCGCCAGGCTCGTATGTGCCTGAATTCTCGCAAGCCATGGTTGCACTGAAACCTGGTGAAATGACGCAAACCCCGGTGAAATCGCAATTCGGCTACCACATTATTCGCCTGGAAGAAGTGCGCGAAGCACAATTCCCGCCACTGGAAGAAGTTAAAGACCAGGTGGCTGAAGCTGTGAAACAGCGCAAGCTGATTACCTTCCGCGATAACCTGATGAATAAAGCTGTTGTGAAATAATCGCCTCGGGTTTCATTGAAAAAGCGCTTCTTCGGAAGCGCTTTTTTATTGCCCTTTACTAAGCTGAAGCCGCTCCTTCATATCACCAAACAGCATGATCACGCCATAATCTGGCATAATTAACAATATGGATCACCCTATCATTACCGAAATCCGCAGCGCGCTGCTTCCTCTGGCTGACAGCGAACGGGCGCCTGCCATGCGGGCCTATATGCGTGACCGTTTTATCTTTCTCGGTATTGCCACGCCAGCCAGGCGTGCTGCCATCAAACCCATCATCCGGCAAATAAGTGAACCGCAATTAGTGTTGCCGCTGGCACAGGCATTATGGACATCGCCTGAGCGGGAATATCATTACGCCGCCTTGGATATGCTGGCACTGCATTGGAAGAAATTGCACGCAGACGATATTCCGAGACTGATTACACTGGCGCGTACCCATGCGTGGTGGGATAGCGTGGATGGAATGGCGGGGATTATTGGCGATGTACTGCGGCATAGGCATGATTATATGGACGAAGCCCTGGCCAGCAGTGATTTTTGGGTGCGCCGTATTGCGCTGCTACACCAGTTGGGCTGGCGCGGTAAAACGGATGAGACCCGCCTGTTTAATTATTGCAAGGCGCTCGCCCACGAGAAAGAATTCTTTATTCAAAAGGCAATCGGCTGGGCATTGCGCGATTATGCACGGCACGCGCCAGATAGGGTCAGGGAATTTACTGCTATCAATAAAGATATACTTGCGGCACTTAGTTACCGGGAAGCCAATAAGCACCTGTGATAATTCGAGAGTATTCTGGCAAACTGGCGAATTATAATGCGGGCTTTCGCTTTTCACGTCCCCCCTTTCAGCGCGGTAAAAAGCATGGGCCCAGTGCAGAACAAGAGGCTGATGGCGCCATTAGCTGGGGTGATTTCGATCAGGGTAAGCGCCAGGGTAAAACACAAATCGAGCATGAAAATCATTACACGCTCGACGCCATGTTTGACAAAGGAGAAATGGTTGGCGAAGTCACGGTACAGTATACCTCTGGCACCCGTTATACAGGCACATGGGGCGCCCACGGTGGCACGATGGAATATGCGTTGGGCGGCAGTTATAAGTGCGAGTGGACAGATGGCCGCTGGGCTGGCAATGGCATGATTACGTATTCGAATGGCCTGCAGCGTACACTCCAGCTACCCGCCCTTGGAATGCCTGAGCGGAAGTGAGCTGCACATAAATACAGGGTGCCGCGCAACAGGAATTCGGTATATTACCTGGAGCCACTGATTTCCGGTGGCACTGTCTCATTTAATAAAGCGTACAAAGATTTAACGCCAGATGAACAACAGGAAGTACGCCGTTGGTTCACGGTTTTGCAAGACGATGATGTTCCTCCGTACCCTGCAAAAGGCACCACAGAATTATATAAAGCCATTTACACAGCACAGGGAATTTACTACGACAGTGGCGAGCTGTGGATGGATGTGCTGATCGATGAACAAGGCACGCCCGTGGATGTCATGGTGCGGCGCTCGCCTGGTAAGGAAATTAGCGAATTTGCCGCCAACGTTCTGCTGGTGAGCAAATTCACGCCCGCCAAGTGTGGCGGCAAACCTTGCGCCATGCGCTTCCCTGTGCGCGTCAATTTGAAGCTGTCTTCATTTTAATGCGCGCTGTGCGGAGACAAGCCTGGCAATAGGAGATTGCACATAGATTTCATGCCAGAAGCCATATATCCGTAGCCGGGCGGACTGCTAATCTGGCGGCATGGACAGACTCTCGACCCCAGGCCAGGCGGCCGCCGCTCTTGCCTCCCGCCCCGCCATCACGACCCAGGCCGAATGGCAAACCCGCGTTGATCTCGCCGCGTGCTACCAGCTATGCGCGCTGTATGGCTGGGACGACGGTATCTACACCCACATTTCCGCCGCGGTGCCCGGCGAACCCGGCCACTACCTGATCAACCCGTTCGGCATGCGCTTCAATGAAGTAAAAGCGTCGAACCTTGTTAAGGTGGACAGCGATGGCAATGTCGTGGGGCCGTCGCAATACACTGTCAACCAGTCCGGCTTCCGCCTGCATGCGGCTGTCCATCAGGCCCGTCCCGATGCAGCGTGTGTGATGCATCTGCATAACCTGTCCGGCATCGCGGTCGGCATGCAGGAAACCGGCCTGCAGCCCCTGTCGCCTTATGCACTGCGCTTCTACGGCGAACTGGCGTACCACGACTACGAGGGCATCGCCATGACGGAAGACGAACAGCAGCGCCTGACGCAAAACCTGGGCGCCCGCTACGCCATGCTGCTGCGCAATCACGGCAGCCTGACGGTCGGCCGCACGATAGCCGAAGCCTTCGTCCTGATGGAAACGCTGGACCGTGCCTGCGACGTGCAATTACGCGCGCAAGCGGCAGTCGTGCCGCTGCGCCAGCCATCGGAAGCCACGTGCCTCAAGGCCCATATGCAGCTGGTGGGCGATGGTTCGCCCGAAGGCGTGCTGGAGTGGCCGTCGCTGCTGCGCCGGCTGGACGCAGCGAGCCCCCAATACCGTACTTGATGCAGCCAATAAAGGAGAAAGCCCATGCCAACCATCAATGTTCAACTGTTCGAAGGCCGTACGCCGGAGCAAAAGCGTGAATTCGTCAAAGCCGTGACGGAAGCCACCGTCAAGACCCTGGGTTCGTCGCCGGAATCCGTGGATATCCTGATTCACGAAGTCAAGCGTGAGCACTGGGCTACTGGCGGCAAACTGTGGTCGGACCAGTAACGGGAACTGCGCTGAAAGGGATCGCCCTGCTGGCAGCGTGTTTACCGGCAGTTCGCATACATGAAGCATGCTCTGGGTGCTGCGCTGATATTGGGATGCATGGTATAGCGCTGAAGCTTGGCCTCAAGAGCAAACCCCGCCTTTTCCAGCGTTCGAGCCGATGCGATGTTCTCGACGTCACAAGTCGCCTGTACGCGGAAACATGAAGGATCAGCCAAGGCTATTTCAGCCAGTGTACCAACCGCCTCCGGCATCAAGCCTGCCCCCCAGTGCTCGCGGGCCAAAACATAGCCGAGATCAATCATGTGGGAGTGAAGGCGAGCTTCCAGGATACCGATTGGGCGATGGGGGGCGCTTTGTAAAGACATTACGTAAGGACGAGATTTGCCGCTGGACCACGCCTCACAGCAATAAGCAATAAAGCCCTCGGTTTCCTTGACCGACTTGTGAGGGACCCAAACCATGTAGCGGGCGACTTCTGCGTCCTGCGTGTAGGCGTCGAATAAGGCAGCCGCGTCACTCGCGCGGGGCTGGCGCAAAATCAGGCGGGTTGTGGTGATTTCATTTGGCAATGCAATAGGCATTGAGCAGGAACCTTCAAGTTTAAGCCGGCATGAATTAACGTTTTTTCAACTTGCCAGTATGCCGCATAGATGTACGAAATATAAAAGAATCGTACCGACCCACATGCTATAGCGGCCGTTAGCAAATCCGGCCTTGGCAAACGCAAGGCCGGGCGCAGTTCAATGGCCGCCCTCGCCTATCAGCGCCACCGAATCAAACTGGCGCTGGTTGGCCGCATGCCGCAACGTAATGAGAACCATGATGCCCGCCACGAACAACCCGAACAGCACGATGATGACGTCGAGGTCCAGATTCAGGCTCAGCATCAGCGCATACATGGCCAGCATGGCGAGAATCGAAATGTTTTCGTTGAAGTTTTGAACGGCAATCGAACTGCCGGCGCTCATCAGCACGTGGCCACGGTGCTGTAGCAGCGCATTCATCGGCACCACAAAGAAGCCGGACAGTGCACCGATCAAGATCAGCAGCGGATACGCCAGCGATACGCTCTGTACCCACGGCATAACCATCACGATCAAGCCCATGGCTATGCCGAACGGCAGCACTTTCAGCGTATCTTTCAAGCGGATCATGCGCGCCGACATCACTGCACCGGCCGCCATCCCGATCGCCACGATGCCGACCAGCCGCGTGGCGCGGTCATATGGCATGTTCAGCGACTTTTCCGCCCACTTCAAAACGATGAATTGCAGCGTCGCGCCGGCGCCCCAGAACAGCGTCGTCACCGCCAGCGACACCTGGCCCAGCTTGTCGTGCCACAAAACACGCACGCATCGCCCAAAATCGCCCAGCAAGCGCGAAGGATTCAGTTCGTGGCGCATATACCGGGCGCCCGTGTCAGGAATAAACAGATTAAACAGACCGGCAGCCACGTACAGGCAAGCCGTCACACAAATGGCGGCTTCCGGCGCCGTGTCGATGCCCATATGCTGCAGCGGCAAATCCAGTCCCAGCAACATTTCCGCCGCGCGCTGGCTGACCAGCCAGCCTCCCATGACCGTGCCGAGAATAATCGACAGCACTGTCAATCCTTCAATCCAGCCATTGGCCGGCACCAGTTTTTCAGCGGGCAGCAATTCCGTCAGGATGCCGTACTTGGCCGGCGAATACACTGCCGCGCCAAAACCCACCACTGCATACGCCAGCACCGGATACACGCCGAAAAACAGCATGGCGCAGCCGGAAATCTTGATCAGGTTTGCGATAAACATCACGCGTCCCTTCGGCATGGAATCGGAAAACGCGCCCACAAACGCAGCCAGCACAATGTAAAACAAGACAAATGACTGCTTCAGCATGGGCGACATGTACGCCGGGCTGTTCAGGCGGGTCAGCAGGTCGATGGCGACAAATAGCAGCGCCGTATCGGCCAGCGACGAGAAAAACTGCGCCGCCATGATGGTATAAAAGCCACGATTCATTGGTATTTCGCAAAGCCAAAGAGGCGTGCTTTATACCATGAAGGTGTGCATTTCACCATGATGGATTGCTTAAAACCAAACCGGGCAAGTGTTTTTCACACCTGCCCGGCTGGTTTCAGCGACTAACGGTAGAGATTAGCCGATGAATTTGCGCGCGTTGCGGAACATGCGCATCCACGGCGAATCCTCGCCCCAGCCATCCGGATGCCACGAGTTTTGCACTGTGCGGAACACGCGCTCCGCGTGCGGCATCATCACCGTGAAGCGGCCATCGGCCGTCGTTACCGACGTCAGCCCTTGCGGCGAACCATTCGGGTTGTATGGATACACCTCGGTGGCGGCGCCACGGTTGTCGATGAAGCGCAATGCCGCGATGGCTTCGCCGATGTTGCCGGTCTGCGAGAAGTCTGCGTAGCCTTCGCCGTGTGCAATGGCGATCGGCGTTTGCGTGCCGGCCATCCCCTGGAAGAAGATCGACGGCGAATCCAGCACTTCCACCATCGAGAAGCGCGCTTCGAATTTCTCCGATTTATTCGTCGTGAATTTCGGCCACGCGTGTGCACCCGGGATAATGGATTTCAGGTTGCTCATCATCTGGCAGCCGTTGCAGACGCCCAGGCCAAACGTGTCCTTGCGGGCAAAGAACGCTGCGAACTGGTCCGACATGGCCGGGTTGAACAAAATGGACTTGGCCCAGCCTTCGCCCGCGCCCAGTACGTCGCCGTACGAGAAGCCGCCGACGGCGATAATGCCCTGGAAGTCCGCCAGCTTCACCCGGCCGGCAATCAAGTCGCTCATGTGCACGTCGATGGCGGCAAAGCCGGCCTGGTGCATGACCCACGCGGTTTCAATGTGGGAATTCACGCCCTGCTCACGCAGGATCGCCACGCGCGGACGCACACCGCTCGCGAGGAATGGCGCCGCCACGTTGTCTGCCAGGTCGAACGTGACTTTCGGCGTCATGCCAGGGTCTTGCTCGTCCAGCAAGCGGTCATATTCCGCGTCCGCCGTGGCCGGGTTTTCACGCATGCGGGAAATGCGCCACGACGTTTCGCTCCACAGGCGGTGCAGTTCAGCACGCGGCTGCGCATAGATGATCTTCGCGTCGCGGGTGAATTCCACCACGCCACGGTCGTTCAGCTTGCCGATGATATGGCTGCACGCACCGAGGTTGAACGTGCGCAGCACGTCCATGACTTCCGATTTCTCGGCAGCACGCACCTGGATTACCGCGCCCAGTTCTTCATTGAACAGTGCGCGCAGCGTCTGGTCGTTGCGGCGCGCGCCGATCTGGGTCGCCCAGTTCTTTGCATCGCCCTGGTCGGCGCCATGCCCTTCGTCCAGGGTCAGGATGTCCAGGTTGACGGACACGCCGGCGCGGCCGGCAAATGCCATTTCCACCAGCGTCGTGTACAGGCCGCCGTCGGAACGGTCGTGGTACGCCAGCAGCTTGCCATCCTTGTTCAGCTTCTGGATTGCAGCGAAGAAGCCCTTTAAATCTTCCGCGCTGTCGACGTCGGGGCTCACGTTGCCCAGCTGGCCCATGACTTGCGCCAGGCTGGATGCACCCATACGGTTCTTGCCCCGGCCCAGGTCAATCAAGATCAGCGACGTCTCGCCCAGGTCAGTACGCAGTTGCGGCGTCAGCGATTTGCGCACGTCATACACTTGCGCAAAACCAGACACGATCAGCGACACCGGCGACGTGACGGCCTTGGCTTCGCCGTCATCTTTCCACGTGGTGCGCATCGACAGCGAATCTTTGCCCACAGGGATGGAAATGCCCAGTTCCGGGCACAGGTCCATGCCGACGGCTTTCACCGTGTCAAACAGCGCAGCGTCCTGGCCAGGCTGGCCGCAAGCAGCCATCCAGTTGGCCGACAGCTTGATGTTGGAAATGTCTTCGATTGGCGCGGCTGCCAGGTTGGTGATGGTTTCACCCACCGCCATACGGCCGGAAGCCGGGGCATCGATGACGGCCAGCGGCGTACGCTCGCCCATGGCCATCGCTTCGCCTACGTAGCCTTCATAGCTCAAGGTCGTGACGGCGCAGTCCGCCACCGGCACTTGCCATGGGCCGACCATCTGGTCGCGCACCGACATGCCGCCCACGCTACGGTCGCCAATGGTGATCAGGAACGATTTGTCGGCCACGGTCGGCAGCAGCAGCACACGTTTGGCGGCCTCTTCCAGTGCCACGCCGGTCAAATCCAGCGCCGGGTAATCGTTTTGCACGTGGTGCACGTCGCGCTGCATTTTTGGCGGTTTGCCCAGCAACACGTCCATCGGCATGTCGACCGGCGAATTGCCCAGCTCATTGTCGACCAGTTTCAGCTGGCGCTCTTCCGTCGCCACACCCACCACGGCGAACGGGCAGCGCTCGCGCTCGCACAGTGCCTGGAATACCGGCAGGTCGTCTGGCGCAATCGCCAATACGTAGCGTTCCTGCGATTCATTGGACCAGATTTCTTTTGGCGACATGCCGGATTCTTCTAGCGGCACCTTGCGCAAGTCAAAAATCGCACCGCGCTTGGCGTCGTTGGTGATTTCCGGGAAGGCGTTGGACAGGCCGCCCGCACCCACGTCGTGGATGGAAATGATCGGGTTGTTGTCTTCCAGCTGCCAGCAGCCATTGATGACTTCCTGCGCACGGCGTTCCATTTCCGGGTTGCCGCGCTGTACCGAGTCAAAGTCCAGGTCCGCCGTGTTGGTGCCGGTCGCCATCGACGACGCCGCCGCACCGGCCATGCCGATGCGCATGCCCGGGCCGCCCAGCTGGATCAGCAGCGAGCCGACGGGAATATCGTGCTTGTGCGTGTGCTTGGCCGAAATATTGCCGATACCGCCGGCAATCATGATGGGCTTGTGGTAGCCAAACACCGTGTCATGCGCGCCAGCGTATGGCTTGCCGACATTTTGTTCGTACGTACGGAAGTAACCGCCCAATACCGGACGGCCGAATTCATTCGAGAACGCAGCGCCGCCCAGCGGGCCGTCGATCATGATTTGCAGTGGCGATGCAATACGGTCCGGCTTGCCGTAGACCGGAGCAGCAGCACGGCCTTCCACCGGCGCCGTGACGGCTTGTGCGTTTTCCCATGGCTGGACTGCGCCCGGCAGCATCAGGTTCGATACCGTGAAACCGGTCAGGCCGGCTTTTGGCTTTGCGCCACGGCCCGTCGCGCCTTCATCGCGGATTTCACCGCCCGCACCGGTCGATGCGCCGGGGAATGGCGAAATGGCCGTCGGGTGGTTGTGGGTTTCCACTTTCATCAGCGTGTGGATCAGTTCGCTCGACGCGCCATACTCATGGCCTTCACCGCGCGGGAAGAAACGGGTGACTTCCGCGCCTTCCATGATGGACGAGTTGTCGCTGTACGCCACGATGGTGCCTTTCGGCTGCTTTTCGTGGGTATTTTTAATCATCTTGAACAGCGACTTGTCTTGCGCAACGCCGTCAATGGTCCAGTCGGCATTGAAAATCTTGTGGCGGCAGTGTTCACTATTCGCTTGCGCGAACATCATCAATTCCACGTCGGTTGGATTGCGCGCGGCTTTCGTGAACGCGTCCAGCAGGTAATCGATTTCATCGTCCGACAGCGCCAGGCCCAGGTCGGTATTGGCCTTTTCCAGCGCCATGCGGCCGGCGCCGATCACATCGATGGATTCCAGCGGACGCGCTTCCAGCGCGCCAAACAAGCCGGCGGCTTCGTCGGCGTGGCGCAGCACGGATTCCGTCATGCGGTCGTGCAGCAACGCCGCCACGGCTTGCGCCTGTTCGGCCGACATCTTGCCGGCGCCGATGCCGGTACCCAGGAAGCCGGCCTTCAGATGCACACGGTAGGCCACGCCGCGCTCGACGCGGTGGATGTGCGCCATGCCGCAGTTGTGCACGATATCCGTGGCTTTCGACGCCCATGGCGAAATCGTGCCGAAGCGGGGAATCACGACAAATTCTTCGACCGGGCTGTCATGGTGTTCGGCGTGGGCCGGTTCGCCGTAAGTCAGCAAACCTTGAAGGCGTTTGTGATCGTCTTCGGATACCGACACGGCATCAATGAAATGCAGATAGCGCGCTTGCACGCTGACGACGGCTGGCAAGACGGCTTGCAGTTGGTTGAGGAGACGTTGGCTGCGGAAGGCGGACAGGGCGTTGGAACCCGGCAAAATCAGCATGGTGGGGAGCTTGGTTGTGCGACTTGTGGCCGCGGATTTATAAAGAGGAGATACAAGAAACTGTGGGGCTTAAAATCCGTTGCCCGGCATTATACCTTTTTCACTCCTCTCGGGACAGACCTGACCCGTGACAGCCTGCTCACAAAATTGCTTGCCTGACACACTACAGTGCCCCCAAAGCAACATTTTTTGCGGCTCTTGCCCTAAAGTCCGGCTCAGCTGTGCCGAAAAACCAGCAAGCCCGCCTTTTTTGCCTATCCTTAGAGTATGCTGGAGCAAAGTTTCCTGATGCCCGCCCGCAACTAAAGCCAGGCCACTGAGAGAAAACTATGCCAGACTATAGCAATTTGTCGATCCTGATCGTCGACCCCAACCAGGGCATGCGCGCCAGTCTGCACAACATGCTGAGCATGCTGTACATCACCAAGGTGGACGATGCCGTCAGCGCCGGCACAGCCATCCGCCAGCTCAGCAAGAAGTCTTACGACGTCATTCTCTGCGAATATGACCTGGGGAATGGCTCCGGCGATTCCGGCCAGGACGGGCAGCAACTACTGGAAGACTTGCGCAACAATAAAGTCATCGCGCAGTGGACCATCTTCATCATGCTGACGTCTGAAGGCGTATATGGCCGGGTGATTGGTGCGGCGGAATTGCTGCCCACCGACTACATCCTCAAACCCTTCACGGTGGAAACGCTGTCGCAGCGTTTCGGCCGAGCGCTGGAGCGGCGCGCGGTATTCCTGCCTGTCTACCAGCAAATCGGCCAGGGCAAAGTCAAGGAAGCCGTGGCGGCCTGCGCAGCGGCTGAAATTGCCCAGCCCCGCTACGCCGCGGACTTCGCGCGGCTACGGGCGGAATTGCTGCAATCGATGGGGCAAATTGCAGCGGCCGAGCTGGCTTACGCGTCTGTGCTGCAAACCAAGCAAATCGGCTGGGCCCAACTGGGACAGGCTCGCTGCATGCACTTATTGAAGCGCCATACGGAAGCGCAAGCGGCGCTGGAAGCGCTGATCGCGTCCAATCCGAAATTCATGGCAGCCTATGATTTGCTGTCCAAGGTGCACCGCGCCCAGGGCCATGATGAAGCAGCCAAGCACGTGCTGCAGGACGCCATCGCGATTTCCCCGCACATGGTGGGCCGCCTGCGCAACCTCGGCGAAGTGGCGCTGGCCACCGGCGACGTGGAAGGCGCGGAAAAAGCGTATAAGCAAGTGGTGGCCAAGGCCAAATATTCCGAATTCCGCGATCCGGAAGACCATTTGAACCTGGTGCGCACCCTGGTGACCAAGGGCGACGCCAATGGCGCGGCCGGCGTCGTGCGTGATATGGAACGGTCGCTGCGCGCCGGCCCGAATGTCGAAGTGTGCCGCGCCTTCTCTTCGGCGCTGGTGCAGGAAATGAATGGCAATGCAGAAGGCGCCGTTGCTGAATTGACCACGGCGCTGGCGGCGCTGAGCGAAGCGCGCGTGTCCAACAATTTAAAACTGGGGCTGGCGCAGTCGCTGATGTCGAACCAGATGGACGAGCAGGCCAACACGCTGTTTTCCGCCCTGACGGCGGACGCCACCAGCGGCATCACGGATGCGCAAGTGGTGGCGCTGTGTGAAAAAGCCGGACGCACGGACCTGGCCGACCGTTATGGCAAGAAGGTCGATTCCGAAGTGGACCAGATGGTGCGCAAGGCGGCGGAAAAATCCCGTTCCGGCGACCTCAAAGGCGCCGTGGCCGTTATGCAGGAAGCCCTGCGGCGCCGTCCCGACAATACCGGCTTGTGGACGGTGGCCGTCACCGCCATGCTGCGCCAGATCACTGACATGGGCTGGGATGGGCCGCTGGCCGCCCAGGCAGCCGGCCTGTTGAAGCGCATCCGCGAAGATAACCCGAACCACCCGCTGCTGGCAGGCTTGATTGCCCAATACCAGGCGGCCCGCCAGAAGTACAATGTCGCTCCCCCGGCTACGGCAGCGCCGCCGCAGCCAGCCCATGTTGAAAGCCGCTGATGCAGGATTACTCAGAATTATCCGTTTTATTGATTGACCCCAGCCAACCCATGCGCACGAACTTGCGTGGCATGTTGAACCAGGCTGGCATTGTCCGTATTGAAGATGCGCTGTCGGCGGGTACTGCCATCCGCCAGATCAGCAAGAAGCAATACGACATCATCCTGTGCGAGTACGACTTGTCGGGTGGCGTCGGCGATGGCGGACAAGATGGCCAGCAATTGCTGGAAGACTTGCGCCTGCATAACATCCTGAGCCGCTGGTCAATCTTTTTCATGCTGACGTCCGAAGGGGCGTACAGCAAGGTGGTCAGCGCTGCCGAATTGGCGCCCAACGATTACATTTTGAAGCCATTCACGCTGGAAATCCTGCTGCAGCGGATTTCACGCGCCATTGGCCGCCGCACCGCCTTCACGCCGGTTTACCAATTGCTGGACCAGGGCCTGGTGCGCGAAGCCATTGCCGCCACCCGCGCCGGTGAAAGCACGCATCCGCGCATGGCCACGGAATTTTCCCGCTTGCGCGCAGAACTGCATTTTGGATTGGGCGAGCTGTCGGAAGCGGAACTGATTTATCACACCATCCTGGCCGGCCGTCCGATAGGATGGGCGCACCTGGGCCTGGCGCGCTGCCAGCATGACACGGGACGCTTTGACGAAGCGGTGCTGACACTGGATAAATTGATCGCGCAAAATCCGAAATTCATGGCGGCCTACGATTTATTGGCGCGCACCCATGAAGCATTGGGGCAGCCTGCACAAGCCAAGCGCGTGCTGGAAGAAGCCGTGGCGATTTCTCCGCACATGGTGCACCGTTTGCGGCACCTGGGCACGGTGGCTTATGACGCGGGCGATCCTGCCGTGTCGGAAAAAGCGTTCAAGCAGGTTGTGGCCAAGGCCAAGTATTCGGAATTCCGCGATCCGGAAGACCATGTGAACCTGGTCAAAGCGCTGCTCAAGAAAGGCGATTCCAGCCAGGCGGGCGGCGTGATCCGCGACCTGGAGCGTTCGATGCGGGGCAATGACAACCTGGAAGCGTGCCGTGCAATCTCCTCTGCCCTGCTGATGGAAAGCATGGGCAATGGCAATGCGGCGATTTCTGAATTGAACGCTGCCGTCGCAGCCGTCTATGGCGCGCGCGGCTTATCCCGCCGTATCCGGCTAGGGCTGGTCGACTCGTGCCTGCAATACAAGCTCGATAAAGACGCGGCCGGCGTCGTGATTGGCATGATGAATGACGATGACAATGCGCTGTCGCTGGAAGATGCGGTGGGCGTGTTTGAAAAAGCAGGCCGCCACGACCTGGCGCGCGGCGTCGGCGAAACCGTCAACCTGCAAGTGGGCGAATTGCTGGACAGCGCGGCCAACCAGATGGAACAGGGCGACCACAAGTCCGCTGTCTACACCCTCAGCCTGGCGCTGCGCAAGGCGCCCAACAATCTGCCCGTGCTGTACGCCACCGTCAGCGCCATGGTGCGCCAGCTCGATGAATTGGGCTGGGAAGCCGCTACCGGCGAGCAGGCCGGCGTGCTGCTGCAGCGGCTGGGGCGGATGGATGGCGAGAATGAAGAGTTTGACCGGCTGGTGCAAATGTATTCGGGTACGCAGCGCAAGTACGGGATTTCCACCACGGCTTGAACGCTCCGTAGGGCCTCACACCTTGCCGAAGCCGCCTCCTCCCGGCGTTTCAACCACGAACACGTCCCCGGCCGCCATCTCGGTCTTGCCGATATGGCCCAGCGTTTCAATGGAGCCATCGGCACGCAGCACGTAATTGCGTCCTTTATCCCCATCCCCGCCGCCGGCCATGCCAAATGGCGCATAGAGGCGGTTATTGGACAGGATGGCCGCCGTCATCGGCTCCAGGAAGCGCATTTTGCGCACCCCGCCATTGCCGCCCTTCCACTTGCCCGCTCCGCCGGAACCCGCACGGATTTCATAGCTGTCCAGGCGTACAGGGAAACGGAATTCCAGCACTTCCGGGTCCGTCAGCCGCGAGTTCGTCATGTTGGTCTGCACCACCGACGTCCCGTCAAACCCTTCACCGGCGCCGGAGCCGCCGCTGATGGTTTCGTAATACTGGTAGCGCGCATTGCCAAACGTGAAATTGTTCATCGTGCCCTGCGACGCCGCCAGCACGCCCAGCGCGCCATACAGCGCATTGGTAATGCACGTCGACGTTTCCACGTTGCCCGACACCACCGACGCCGGGTAATGGGGATTCAACATGGAGCCCGGTGGAATGATGACCTTCAACGGTTTCAGGCAGCCCGCATTCAGTGGGATATCGTCATCGACCAGGGTACGGAACACATACAGCACGGCCGCCATGCACACGGCCGACGGCGCATTGAAGTTGTTGTCCAGCTGGGCCGACGTGCCGGTAAAGTCGATTTCCGCACTGCGGCTTGCACGGTCCACCCGCACGGCGACCTGGATGTGCGCGCCATTATCGAGCGGCAAAGTAAAGTGTCCGTCATGCAGCGCACTGATCACGCGGCGCACTGCCTCTTCCGCGTTATCCTGCACGTGGCGCATGTAGGCTTGCACAACGTCGAGCCCGAAGTGCGCCACCATCTTGCGCAATTCATCGACACCCTTCTGGTTGGCTGCAATCTGCGCACGGAAATCCGCCATGTTCTGGTCGGGATTGCGGGCCGGCCAGCGCGCACCGGCCAGCAACGCGCGCGCTTCCGCGTCGCGCAAGCGGCCTCCTTCCGCACCATCGACCAGCTTGAAGTTATTGATCAACACCCCTTCATCTTCAATACTGCGCGAATCCGGCGGCATGGAACCGGGCGTAGTGCCGCCGATATCCGCATGGTGGCCGCGTGAACCCACGTAGAACAGGATGGACTGCCCCGCTTCGTCAAACACCGGCGTAATCACTGTCACATCCGGCAAGTGCGTGCCGCCGTTGTAAGGGTCATTGAGCATGTACACGTCGCCTGGCGCCATCTTGCCCGCGTTTTCACGCATGACCGTCTTGATGCTCTCGCCCATGGAACCCAGGTGCACCGGCATGTGCGGCGCATTGGCGATCAAATTGCCGTCCGCGTCAAAGATCGCACAGGAAAAGTCCAGGCGCTCCTTGATGTTGACGGAATATGCCGTGTTTTGCAGCCGCAAGCCCATTTGCTCGGCAATCGACATGAACAGGTTGTTGAACACTTCCAGCATGACAGGATCGGCCGTCGTGCCAATTGCGCGCCGGTCCGGCAGCGGTAGTACGCGGCGCAGCACCAGATGGTCCTGTGGCGTAACTTGCGCCTGCCAGCCCGGCTCCACCACCGTCGTCGCATTGGCTTCCGCAATAATTGCCGGGCCATCGATGATGTCGCCGATGCGCGTATCGTCGCGGCGGAATAGCGGCGCATCGTGCCACTTCCCTGCGCCATACATGCGCACCACGCTATGCGCGCGCAAACCGCCTTCGCGTACGCCTTGTACCGGTGCAGCCGGCGCTGGCGCATCCGATGCCCCAACGGCTTCCACCGAGACAGCTTCAACGATCAGCGCCTTATGCGGCATCAGGAACGAGAAGCGCTTGCGGTAGGCCGCCTCAAATTGCGCCTTCATGCCGTCGGGCGTATCGAACAGCACGATCAATGCGGAATCCGTGCCTTCATACCGTAAATGCACACGGTCAATCAACGTAATGCGGTCATCGCCGACGCCCTGGCTCAGCAATTCTCCGCGCGCTTCCACTCCCAGTGCGTCGAAACGCGCGCGCAGTTGCGCTTCCACTCCGTCGTCCATGCGGATTTCCAGCGCCTGTTCGCGCATGGCTGTCTGGTCGGCCAGGCCCATACCGTAAGCCGACAGCACGCCGGCCAGCGAATGTATGAATACGGTCTTCATGCCCAGCGCATCGGCCACCAGGCACGCATGCTGGCCGCCGGCGCCGCCAAAGCTGGTCAGCGTATATTCCGTCACATCATGGCCGCGCTGCACGGAAATCTGCTTGATGGCGTTGGCCATGTTGCCGACCGCAATTTCAATAAAGCCCGCCGCCACTTCGTCGGCGCCTATCGGCTTGCCGGTGGCGGCGCGGATTTCGCGGGCCAATTGCGAAAAACGCTGCTTGACCACATCGCGGTCCAGCATTTGCCTGCCGTCCGCGCCAAACAGTTTCGGGAAGTGCTCAGGCTGGATCTTGCCCAGCATGACATTACAGTCCGTAACAGCCAGCGGGCCGCCGCGGCGGTAACTGGCTGGTCCCGGATTGGCGCCCGCGCTGTCCGGACCGACGCGGAACCGGCTGCCGTCGAAGTGCAGGATGGAGCCGCCGCCCGCCGCCACCGTGTGGATGCTCATCATGGGGGCGCGCATGCGCACGCCGGCCACCTGCGTTTCAAATACCCGTTCAAATTCGCCCGAATAATGGGACACGTCGGTCGACGTGCCGCCCATGTCGAAGCCAATGATTTTTTCAAAGCCCGCCAAACGGCTGGCGCGCACCATGCCGACAATGCCGCCGGCCGGGCCGCTCAAAATCGAATCCTTGCCCTGGAATGCGCGCGCATCCGTCAAGCCGCCATTGGACTGCATGAATTGCAGGTTCACACCCGGCAGTTCACTGGCCACCTGGTCGACATAGCGGCGCAGGATAGGCGACAGATACGCATCGACCACCGTGGTATCGCCACGCGCCACCAGCTTCATCATGGGGCTGACGAGGTGCGACACAGAGATTTGCGTGTAGCCGATTTCCCGCGCAATGTCCGCCACGCGGGCTTCATGTGCGCTGTAGCGGTAGCCATGCATGAACGCGATCGCCAGCGAGCGCATGCCGCTGTCATACGCTGCCTGCAAGCCGGCGCGGGCACTGCCTTCATCCAGCGGCGTCACGACTTCACCATGCGCGTCCATGCGCTCATCGATTTCCACCACGCGGGAATACAGCAATTCCGGCAGCACGATATGGCGCTCGAACAGGCGCGGACGGTTTTGGTAGGCGATGCGCAATGCATCGCGGAAGCCGCGCGTAATGGCCAGCACGGTCGGCTCGCCTTTACGCTCCAGCAGCGCATTGGTGGCGACTGTCGTGCCCATTTTGACGGCTTCGATGCGGCCGGGCGGCACCGGCTGTCCGCTGGCTACACCCAGCAAGTGGCGGATGCCGGCAATGGCGGCGTCGCGGTACTGTTCAGGATTCTCGGACAACAGCTTGTGGGTACGCAGTTTGCCGTCCGGCATGCGAGCGACTATGTCGGTAAACGTGCCGCCGCGGTCAATCCAGAATTGCCAATCCATGAGCTCCCCTACGGAATGTTGAGGCGCCTATTGTAGTGCGCCTGCACAGCGGTCCGCCATGTAAATTTGGCGTTAAAATGAGACACTCTCACACAGGAAACCACCAGGAAACCAATCGATGAATCCACTGTATTCCGTGGCTGAAATCCGCAGCATCGAACATGCTGCGGCGCAGCGTTTGCCGGCCGGGGCGCTGATGCAGCGTGCCGGCCAGGCGGCGGCCAATGCGGCGCTGGATATGCTGCCTTTCTCCACCAGCCGCGCCAAAGTGCTGGTGCTGGCAGGCCCGGGAAACAATGGCGGCGATGCGCTGGAAGTGGCGGCCCACCTGGCGTTTGCCGGCGCACAAGTGTCAGTGCAGCAATTCGGCTGCGAAGAAGCCGGCGGCCATTGCAGCCCGGAGCGCGAAGCAGCGCTGCAGCGCGCGCGTGGCAGCAAGGCGAAGTTTGAGCGCATCGCGCCGCAATCGCTTGCAGAGCAGGACTGGAATCTCGTCATCGATGGCCTGTTCGGCATCGGCCTGACCCGCCCGATCGAAGGCGAGAAGCGCGCCCTGGTGGAAGCCGTCAATGCCTTGCCGTGCAACCGTTTTGCGCTCGATGTTCCCAGCGGGCTCGATGCGGATACCGGCGCCATTGTGGGCCCGGATGGCGTGGCGATACAGGCGACGCACACCATTACCTATATTGGCGACAAGACGGGCCTGTACACGTGCGCAGGACGCGACTATGCGGGCGATGTCCAGCTGGCGCGGCTCGACATCGATCCGGCCTTGTATCCTTCTACGCACTGCCATTTGAATGACGTCAAGTTCTTTGCGCGCCACCTGAAAAAACGCCGCCACAATACGCACAAAGGCAGCTATGGCAATGTCGCCGTGGTGGGCGGCGCGCCTGGCATGGGCGGCGCCATTACGCTGGCCGCGCGCGCCGCGCTGTTGACGGGCGCGGGCCGCGTGTATGCTTACCATATCGATGTCCCGCCGGCGTACGACAGCACCCAGCCTGAATTGATGCTGCGGCGCGCGCAGGATTTTGCCATCGAAGGCGCCGTCATTGTGGCCGGCCCTGGCCTGGGTGCACTGGACGATAGCCGCGCTGCGCTGGCCAAATCTGTGCATAGCAGCGGACCGTTGCTGCTTGACGCGGACGCGCTGAATTTGCTGTCACAGGACAGTGCACTACAGGCCACGGTGGCTGAACGTTCGGCGCCGACCGTGATGACGCCGCATCCATTGGAAGCGGCAAGGCTGCTGGGTATCACATCGGACGCGGTGCAGCGCAACCGGCCCGGCGCGGCGCGCGATCTGGCGGCGCGCCTGAACGCGATAGTGGTGCTGAAAGGTTCCGGCACCGTGCTGGCCAAACCGGATGGGCATACGGTAGTCAATACGACGGGTAATCCTGCTTTGGCAACGGCGGGAACCGGCGACGTGCTGGCAGGCTTGTGCGGCAGTTTATTGGCGCAGGGCTGGCCGGCGTGGGAAGCTGCATTATCGGCAGTGTGGCTGCACGGGATGGCGGCGGACGTGCTGGTGACGGAGGGCCTTGGGCCGATCGGTGTCACGGCCAGTGAATTGATACCGGCAATCCGCACCGCACTGAACCGCATGGTGCAGATGCATGGGCGCTGAGGCAAATCGGGCGCGCGGCCTTATGTCAAGCGCCCTGCGGCAATCGTCAACGCCCTTCCACACCGCGCCGCCACCGCGGGATCATGCGTGACCAGCACCAGCGTCGATCCCTTTTCGCGGTTCAACTCAAACATCAGTCCAATCACCGCTTCACCGGTTGCCGCATCAAGGCTGCCAGTCGGCTCATCGGCAAACAGCAGCGGTGGTTCGCCGACAAAGGCGCGCGCTAATGCAACACGCTGCTGCTCGCCACCGGACAGGAATTTCGGATAGTGCCGCAATCTCGACGACAAACCCACGCGCGCCAGCATGGCTTGCGCTTTCGGCCTGGCGGCCGGATCGCCCGCCAGTTCCAGCGGCAGCATGACATTTTCCAGCGCCGTCAAATGCGCCAGCAGCTGGAAATTCTGGAACACGAACCCCAGCTTGGCTTTGCGCAGCGCGGCGCGGCCGTCTTCATCGAGTGCATAGATATCGCAACCGTCGAGCAGGACACGGCCGGAAGTGGGCGTATCCAGCCCGGCCAACAAACCCAGCAGCGTGGACTTGCCGCTGCCGGAAGCCCCGACAATGGCGACCGTTTCACCACGTTGCACGGTAAAATCCACGCTATGCAATATGGTCAGTGCCCCGCTGGCGTCGGACACGGTTTTACCGAGGCCGGTCACTTCGATGGCGATGCGGCTGCTGGTTTGTGAACCCCTTATCGAATTGGAAAAGTCAGGCATGTTGGAAAGTATTCGTCGTGTGAGCCGCCGGGTATGGCTGCCGCTGTTTGCCGTGCTGTGCCTGGGCATGGCCCCGAGCGCTTATTCTGCACCAAAAAAAGTACTGGTGGTGGGCGATAGCCTGTCTGCCGAATATGGTTTGGCCGCAGGTACCGGCTGGGTGGCGCTGCTGGCCGACAAGGTCAAGCAGCAAAAGCTGGAAGCGGACATTGTCAACGCCAGCGTCAGTGGCGAAACCACCAGCGGCGGCCGCACGCGCTTGCCGGCCCTGTTAAAGAAGCACCAGCCGGACATCGTGGTGATTGAACTGGGCGCCAATGACGGCTTGCGCGGCTTGCCCGTCGCTGCAGCGGAGTCGAATTTGCGCGCCATGGTGGAACAGGCGCGCGGCGCCGGCGCCAAGGTGCTGCTGGTCGGCATGCGCATGCCGCCGAATTATGGCCGCGACTATGCGGATAAATTCTTTGCCATGTTTGGTATGCTGAGCCACGACGTCAAAGCGCCGCTGGCGCCATTCATGCTCGAAGGTGTGGCCGACAAAACCGACTTATTCCAGGCCGACCGCCTGCATCCCTTGGCCAAGGCGCATCCCATCATCCTGGCGAATATCTGGCCCCATTTGCAACCGCTGTTAAAGGCGAAATAAGATTTTCATGAAATATCCCGAGTTATTGAAATTTGAAGACATCGTTGCGCGGCTGGACGAATTCGACACGATTATTGACGCGCGCAGCCCGTCGGAATATGCGTTGGACCATTTGCCCAACGCGATCAATTGCCCGGTGCTCGACGATGCGGAACGCGTGCTGGTCGGCACGACTTATAAGCAGGTCGGGGCGTTTGAAGCAAAGAAGATAGGCGCGGCCATTGTGGCGCGCAACATCAGCAAGCACCTTGAGGCGCTGTGGCAGGACAAGCCGCGTGAATGGCGCCCGCTGGTTTACTGCTGGCGTGGCGGCAACCGCAGCGGTTCGATGGCGCACATCCTTGCAAAGGTCGGGTGGCCGGTGGTGCAGCTCGATGGCGGCTACAAGGAATACCGGCATTATGTGGCTGCCGCACTGGAACAGGCGCCGCAACTGGATTTCCGCGTCGTGTGCGGGACCACGGGCAGCGGGAAAAGCCGCTTGCTGCAGACGCTGGAAGCCGTCGGCGCGCAAGTCCTGGACCTGGAACAGCTGGCGGCGCATCGCGGTTCCGTTCTGGGCCGCCTCCCCAGCCATCCGCAGCCGACGCAAAAAATGTTTGAAAGCGCCGTGTGGGACCGCTTGCGGCGCTTTGACCCTGCCCGTCCTGTCTTTGTGGAGTCGGAAAGCAAAAAGGTGGGCGAATTGCGCGTACCGGCTGCGCTGATCGAGCGCATGCGCGCATCGAGCTGCATCTCTCTGCAATTGTCTCGCCCTCACCGCGTGCAATTGCTGATGGAAGATTATGCGCACTTCACACAGGATGCGGGCGCCTTGAATGAACAGCTGGGTTACCTGACCAGCCTGCACGGCAAGGAAAAGATCGCGGCGTGGCAGGCGCTGGCCAATGACGGCCGTATGGCGGAGCTGGTCGACGCCCTGCTGGCAGAGCACTACGACCCAGCCTACCTGCGCTCGATCCACCGCAACTTTCCGCAACTGGCGCAAGGGCAAGTACTGGACTTGCCAGGTATCGCCCCAGAAGACTTCCGCGCCGCGGCCCTGTCGCTGCATACCGCTTAACGCAAAACCGTGGGGTCAGACGTGCATTGATGCGGATCCCCCGTGGGGTCAGACGTGCATTCGTGCATACTTTCGCACCCCAGCAGCCCGCCCGCACTGGCAGCACGCAGCGGATCCGCCGCTCGTCAGCGTGACCGGGTCGCAAACTCCCCGGCCGCCGCACCGTCCATTCGCTGTACTGCCTGCCGCCGTGGGCGGAAATGGCGCCTGAATGCATGAATGCACGTCTGACCCCACGGGAAAGACGCACGAATGCACGTCTGACCCCATGGTTTAGGCGCAAAAAAACCGCTGAATCGCTTCAGCGGCTTTCATTTAACGCAGCGTCAACTTAGTTGGCGGTGTCGGTTTTTGCTGGCGCCGTTACGCTGCCCAGCATTTTGACTTTGGCTTTTTGCTTCAGCGCGTCCACGTACATGTACAGTTCTTGTTGCGACAGCATGCCGGAAATCTGCTGTTCTTCTGCCTGGCGTTGCGCCGCGTCTTGCTGGGCAGGCTGCTGCACTTTGCCGATGCGGTACACGCCGTAACCCATGCCTGGAATTTCCACGCCGACGTAAGCCGGCAACTTGGAAACATCGGCCTTCATGATTTCCGCAGCAGCAGCCTGGTTCACGCCATTTGGATTGGCGCGCGACACCAGCTTCGCAGCCGCAAAACCTTCCGCCGAGCCGTTGGCCTTGGCAGCAGCCAGCTTGGCTTCGCCTTCTTTCTTGGCCAGCTTGACCGATTCTTCGATCTGCACGCGCTGGCGGATCATCGGTTCCACGTCAGCCAGCGGACGCTTGGCGGCAGGCTTGTATTCAACGATACGGCCCGATACCAGCGTGCTTGGCGCAACTTCCACGGCTTCCGTATTGCGCTTGTTTTTCAACACATCATCCGAGAACAGCGCCGTCAGGAATTTCGCATTGTTGTAAGGCGCCTGGCCGGCAGCTGGCGACGGCGTGCGGCCTGCCACATCGGCGGTCTTGACTTCCAGCTTCAGCTTGTCCACCACCGGCTTCAGGCTGTCCGCCTGCTCGTACACGGTATTGGTGAACGCTTCCGCCATTTCTGAATACTTCTTGCCAGCCTTCTGGTTCTTCAGTTCAGCAGCAATTTCTTCCTTCACTTCCGCCAGCGGCTTGACCGATTCAGGTTTCAGCGACGTGATGGTCACGATGTGGAAACCAAACTCGGTTTCAATCGGGCCGATGATATCGCCCTGCTTGGCAGCAAAGGCCGCGTCGCCCAGCGATTTCGGCAGCGATGCGCGGTCCAGCACATCCATGTCGCCGCCCTGTGGCGCCGATACCGGATCTTCCGATTTCGCCTTGGCGACCTTCGCGAAGTCCGCCGGCGCCTTTTTCACTTCAGCCAGAATGGCTTCCGCCTTGGCCTTGGCAGCGGCTTTATCCGCAGCGCTGGCGCCTGGCTTCAATGCCACCATGATCTGGCTGGCGCGGCGCTGTTCCGGCGCCGTGTAGCGCTTGGCGTTACCGTTGTAATAGGCGGCGACTTCTTCATCCGACACCGTTACTTGCGACGACACGGCAGCCGCATTGAACACCACGTATTCAATCTTGGCCTGCTCCGGCGTCTCGAACATCTTGCTGTTCTTTTCGTAGAACGCCTTCACCATCTCGTCGGTGACTTTGACCTTGTCCATGAATTGCTGTGCTGGGAATGCCAGTTCCTGCACTTCGCGCTCTTGCGCGCCAAAGTCCGACACCAGCTTGGCCACGGTGTGCGGTACAAAGCCCGTCAGCGCCACGGAGCCGCCCACTTGCTGCGTGGTCTCGCTCTTCATGACCAGTTGCTGGTAGCCTTCCGGCGTCAAGCCTTGCGACTGCGCCAGCACACGGCGGTACACTTCCATATCGATCGAGCCATCCGGCTTGAAGATACCCGGCACGTCCTTGATCGCCTCCAGGATCAGCTTTTGCAGCTTGGCTGGCGACAAGGTCAAATGATTGCGTGCCGCCTCCGCCGTAATGGCGCGCTCAGTAATCAGCTGGTCCAGCACACTCTGGCGGAATTCCGGCGTGTCGAACATCTTTTGATCGAATTGCTGGCCCAGGCGCTGGCGGTACATGTCCAGCTGCTTGCGCTGGGCTTGCTCCCATTCCTGGCGCGTCAGCGCATGGCCATCGATCTTGGCCAGGGTATTGGCGTCATCGCCAAAGCTCTTGTAACCGCTGACACCGACGAGCACAAACGACGGCACGATCAGGATCGCCAAGAGGATCTGCATCAATTTTTGATGCGTGCGTATAAATTCAAACATGGTCCGCCAATGATGTTTTGAGTGAAATGGCAAAGGCGGACCCTGGGTCCGCCCGCGCACGCGATTCTACCGTGTGCGCTCTCTATCGGGCAAGGCAAAACGACAACAATGTCAGAAAGCTAAATAGCAAAAACCCCTGCAACTTTTCAGCTGCAGGGGCTTCGTGTTCTTGGCGGAGTGGACGGGGCTCGAACCCGCGACCCCCGGCGTGACAGGCCGGTATTCTAACCAACTGAACTACCACTCCTGGTTGGCGTGTATGCTTTTCACAGAGCTGGCGGAGCGGACGGGGCTCGAACCCGCGACCCCCGGCGTGACAGGCCGGTATTCTAACCAACTGAACTACCGCTCCAGCTTATGTAGGGATACAACATGCGTTAAACGTGGTGGGCGGTGAGAGGGTCGAACTCCCGACCTAATGCTTGTAAGGCATCCGCTCTACCAACTGAGCTAACCGCCCCCGTTCAACTGCGCGGTGAGCGACACTAGCAACTGCGTGCTCACCGAAGTCCGTTAGTTTACAGCATCCTTCAAAGCTTTACCAGCTTTAAATTTAGGAACTTTAGCAGCATCGATAACGATTTCTTCTTTCGTGCGCGGATTGCGGCCGGTACGGGCTGCGCGCTCGCTCACGGAGAAGGTGCCAAAGCCGACCAGGGTGACGCTGTCGTTCTTGGCCAGGGTGGTGGTTACGCCATCGATCACCGCGTCCAGCGCGCGGGCGGCAGCCGCTTTGGAAATGTCAGCGGATGCAGCGATATGGTCGATCAGTTCAGTCTTGTTCACAAAAGTCCCCGTCACAAAGGTTTATATCATTTATACCGTTTTCAGCCAGCAATGGTGCGGCCTTCCGGTAGCAGAGAAAATCTCAGGCGGTATTAAACAAGCGCGCAAAGGCTTGTGTCAAGGGAAACACTGGCGAAAACACCAGTAAAAATAAAAACAGGCGCCAAATAGGCGCCTGTTTGTGGGCAAATCGGCCCTTTTAGTGCTTCACGACGTCGGACTGGCCGTCAGCCTTGGTCTGGGCCGCCGCCACCGCCTCCACCGCAGGGGTGTCGACGATCGGCTCCGGCTGGCGCTCCAGGGCGACTTCCAGCACCTTGTCGATCCAGCGCACCGGCACGATTTCCAGCTTGTTTTTCACATTGTCTGGAATCTCCGCCAGGTCCTTCACGTTTTGCTCAGGGATCAAGACCGTCTTGATGCCGCCACGGTGCGCCGCCAGCAGTTTTTCTTTCAAACCGCCAATCGGCAACACTTCGCCGCGCAGCGTGATTTCACCCGTCATCGCCACATCGGCGCGCACTGGAATGCCCGTGAACACGGAGACCAATGCCGTCGTCATGCCGATACCGGCCGAAGGACCATCCTTCGGCGTCGCACCTTCCGGCACGTGGATGTGGATATCGCTCTTTTCAAACACTTCAGCCTTGATGCCGAGGCGGTTGGCGCGGCTGCGCACCACGGTGCGCGCTGCTTCGATCGATTCCTTCATCACGTCGCCCAGGGTGCCGGTGCGTATCACGTTGCCCTTGCCCGGCATGGTCACGGCTTCGATGGTCAGCAAATCGCCGCCCACTTCGGTCCATGCCAGACCGACCACCTGGCCCACCTGGTTCTGCTTCTCGGCCACGCCGAAGTCGTAGCGGCGCACGCCCAGGAACTTGTCCAGGTTTTTCGGCGTGACAGCAACCTTCTTCTCGCTCTTCTTCAGCAGCAGCATCTTCACGACCTTGCGGCAGATCTTCGACACTTCGCGTTCCAGCGAACGCACGCCGGCTTCACGGGTGTAGTAGCGGATCACGTCGCGGATTGCCGCTTCCGACACGGTGATTTCACCGTCTTTCAGACCATTGTTCTTGATCTGTTTCGGCAGCAGGTAGCGCTGTGCGATCGACGTTTTTTCATCTTCCGTGTAGCCCGACAGGCGGATCACTTCCATCCGGTCCAGCAGCGCCGGCGGGATGTTGTACGAGTTCGACGTCGCCACGAACATCACGTCCGACAAGTCGAAATCCACTTCGATGTAGTGGTCCGAGAACGTGTGGTTTTGTTCCGGATCCAGCACCTCCAGCAGCGCCGACGATGGATCGCCACGGAAGTCCGCACCCATCTTGTCGATTTCATCGAGCAGGAACAGCGGGTTGCGCACGCCGACTTTCGCCAGCGATTGCAGCACCTTGCCCGGCATCGAACCGATGTAGGTACGGCGGTGGCCGCGGATTTCCGCTTCATCGCGCACGCCGCCCAGCGCCATGCGCACGAACTTGCGGTTCGTTGCGCGGGCAATGGATTGGCCCAGCGACGTTTTACCCACGCCTGGCGGACCCACGAAGCACAGGATCGGCGCCTTCAGCTTGTCGACGCGCTGCTGCACCGCGAGGTATTCCAGGATGCGTTCCTTGACCTTTTCCAGGCCATAGTGATCTTGTTCCAGCGTCTTTTCAGCGTTGGACAAGTCGTTGTTGACCTTGGACTTTTTCTTCCATGGCAGCGACACCAGCGTATCGATGTAGTTGCGCACCACGGTGGCTTCCGCCGACATCGGCGACATCAGCTTGAGCTTTTTCAGCTCGGCGTTGGCTTTGTCCAATGCCTCTTTCGGCATCTTGGCGGCGGCGACTTTCTTTTCCAGCTCGTCCAGGTCCGCGCCATCCTCGCCCTCGCCCAGCTCCTTCTGGATGGCTTTGACCTGCTCGTTCAGATAGTACTCGCGCTGCGACTTTTCCATCTGGCGCTTGACGCGGCCACGGATGCGCTTTTCCACCTGCAGGATATCGAGCTCGCCTTCCAGCTGGCCGAGCAAATGCTCCAGGCGCTTGCCGACGTTGAAGATTTCCAGGATGACTTGTTTCTGTTCCAGCTTCAGCGGCAAGTGTGCGGCCACGGTGTCAGCCAGGCGGCCGGCGTCATCGATGCCGGACAGCGATGCCAGGATTTCCGGCGGAATCTTTTTGTTGAGTTTGACGTATTGATCGAACTGCTGGACGATGGCGCGGCGCATGGCCTCGATTTCCGAATCGTCACCTTCTTCCGAGTCCAACGGGGTAAGGTCGGCCACGAAGTGCGTTGGGGCATCCGTAATCTTGCGGATGCGTGCACGCTGCGCGCCTTCAACCAGCACCTTGACGGTGCCATCAGGCAGCTTCAGCATTTGAAGAATATTGGCCACGCAACCGATTTCATAAATGTCGGATGCCGAAGGCTCGTCCTTGGCAGCGGCTTTCTGTGCAGCGAGCATAATGCTCTTGCCCTGTTCCATAGCCGCTTCCAGCGCTTTGATCGACTTTGGGCGACCCACGAACAGCGGTATCACCATATGCGGGAACACAACGACGTCCCGCAGCGGCAATAACGGCAGCTGAGTTTGCTCAGTTAATTTGGAAGTTGTCATGGCGTACCTTATGTGAAAGCGTGTACCTGATGATGGCGGTGTTTTGCCAGATCACAAGACCCGCAGGCAATAAATAATTCACGAAGAAAAAATGTTATTACTGCGGCTTGTTTTGATGCTGCCCTGCTTTAAAAATAAGCAAACTAATTAACCCAAATAAAAAAGCCACACACGTCTATACAGGCGCGGTGGCTTTTCGGATGAAGCCTGCTTATTGGTTTTAATTTTACCGCCTTGCCTCACGGATGCAAAACTTATTTTGCTTCCGTGTGCAGGTGTTTATATACCCTTAATTTTCGCCGGACGCTTTTGCCGATTCCTGATAAATCAACAAGGGCTTTGCACCGCTGGTGATGGTATTTTCATCAATCACCACTTTGCTGACATTGGATTCATTTGGCAATTCATACATTACGTCCAGCAATGCATGTTCCAGAATCGAACGCAGGCCACGGGCGCCGGTTTTACGGGCCAGGGCTTTTTTGGCAATCGCGTGCAGTGCGGCCGAACGGATTTCCAGTTCCGCGCCTTCCATTTCCAGCAGCTTCGAATATTGCTTGACCAACGCATTCTTCGGTTCCACGAGAATCTGGATCAGCGCCTCTTCCGTCAATTCCGACAGCGTCGCCACCACCGGCAAACGGCCGACCAGTTCAGGGATCAGGCCAAACTTGATCAAATCTTCCGGTTCCGCTTCCATCAGCAAATCGCTGGCGGCGCGCTGTTCCTTGCTCTTCACTTCCGCCGAGAAGCCGATGCCGGATTTTTCCGAACGGTTCGAAATGATCTTCGCCAGGCCGTCAAATGCGCCACCGCAAATGAACATGATGTTGGTCGTGTCGATTTGCACGAAGTCCTGGTTCGGGTGCTTGCGGCCGCCTTGTGGCGGCACGGAAGCCATCGTGCCTTCGATCAGTTTCAGCAGCGCCTGCTGCACGCCTTCGCCCGACACGTCGCGCGTAATCGACGGGTTATCGGACTTGCGGGAAATCTTGTCGATCTCATCGATGTAGACGATGCCGCGTTGCGCCTTTTCCACGTCGTAGTTGCAGCTCTGCAACAGTTTCTGGATGATATTCTCGACGTCCTCACCCACATAACCGGCTTCGGTCAGCGTGGTGGCGTCGGCAATCACGAACGGCACGTTCAGCATGCGCGCCAGCGTTTGCGCCAGCAGCGTCTTGCCCGAACCCGTCGGGCCGACCAGCAGGATGTTGGACTTCGCCAGCTCGACGTCATCCTTCTTGCCCAGGTGTTTCAGGCGCTTGTAGTGGTTGTAGACCGCGACCGACAGGATGCGCTTGGCAGTCTGCTGGCCGATCACGTACTGGTCCAGCAAGTCCTTGATTTCATGGGGAGTCGGCAAGTCGGACTTGGCGCCCGCCACCGATTCAATGCTGGCCGTTTCATCGCGAATAATGTCATTGCACAAGTCGATGCATTCGTCGCAAATGAAGACGGATGGGCCGGCGATCAGCTTCTTCACCTCGTGCTGGCTTTTACCGCAAAACGAGCAATACAGAAGTTTTTCGCCGCTGGAGGATTTTTTCTCGGACATGGGACTTGTTTATGTAGTTACAAGATAGGTGCGCCTGTGTGTTACGTAGTGCAGAGCGTACAGGACACATGCTACCTGAAATAAAAAAGAAACGCCCGAACCATATGAGTTTCGGGCGTCGCTTTGCTGCTAAAAACGCATCAGATATGGCATCAACGATGCGATCAACCGCGGCTGGTCAGCACTTTGTCGATCAAGCCGTATTCGGCTGCCTCTTCCGCGGACAGGAAACGGTCACGGTCGGTATCCTTGGCGATCTGTTCGACCGTCTGGCCCGTGCGCTCCGCCATGATTTGATTCAGGCGGTGGCGCAAGTACAGGATTTCCTTGGCCTGGATTTCAATGTCCGACGCCATGCCCTGCGAACCGCCGGATGGCTGGTGAATCATGATGCGCGAATTTGGCAGCGAGAAACGCTTGCCTTTTTCGCCAGCCGCCAGCAGGAAGGCGCCCATCGATGCGGCCAGGCCGGTGCACAGCGTGGAGACGTTGGGCTTGATGAACTGCATCGTGTCATAAATTGCCAGGCCCGCAGACACGGAACCGCCCGGCGAATTGATGTAGAGCGAGATATCCTTGTCCGGGTTTTCGCTTTCCAGGAACAGCAGCTGGGCCACGATCAGGTTGGCCATCTGGTCATTGACCGGGCCAACCAGGAAGATCACGCGCTCTTTCAGCAAACGCGAGTAGATATCGTACGAACGCTCGCCGCGGCCGCTTTGTTCAATCACCATCGGCACCAGGCCGAGCATTTCAGTGTCGAGTGCCGGATTACGGTTCATCATTCAATGTTTTCCTTGTGAAGCAGCCGGCGCCCTGCCCTCTTTCAAAGGCCGGACGCCTGACGCTGGATTACGCTTGCGCGTTGCTTCCCATCAATTCGTCAAAGGCAACTTCCTTCGACGTATTTTTCGACAGGCCCAAAACGAAGTTAACGACGTTTTCTTCCAATACAAGGGCTTCAACTTCAGCAATGCGGCGGCGATCGCTGTAGTAGTACTTCAGCACTTCACGTGGATCTTCGTACGATTGTGCGAAGTCTTCGATTTGTGCTTTGACTTGCTCAGGCTCGGCTTGCAGGTTGTTTTGTGCAACCAGCGCGTTCAGGATCAGGCCCAGGCGTACGCGCTGTTCTGCTTTTTCCTTGAACAGTTCTGGCGGGAATGGCACGTCTTTCACGTTCATGCCGCGTTGCGCCATGTCTTGACGGGTCATTTCAGCCAGACGCTGCGTGTCTTGCTCGATCAGCGCGTTCGGCACTTCCAGGGTAGCGGTTTTCACCAGCGCCTGCATCACGGCTTCCTTGTTGCGTGCTTTCACACGGCCGCGCACTTCACGCTCCAGGTTGACCTTGATGTCTTCGCGCATTTTAGCCAGGTCGCCATCCGCCACGCCCAGCGATTTGGCGAATTCAGCGTCGACTTCCGGCAAGTGCGCCCATTCCAGCTTTTTCAGCGTGATGGTGAATTGCGCGGTTTTGCCGGCCACGTCTTTGCCATGGTAGTCTTCTGGGAAGGCCAGGTCGAACGTCTTGGATTCGCCCACTTTCAGGCCAACGGTAGCGGCTTCGAATTCTGGCAGCATGCGGCCTTCACCCAGCACGAACACGAAGTCGTCAGCTTTGCCGCCGGCAAATTCAACGCCGTCGATCGAACCAACGAAGTCTACGGTCACGCGGTCGCCGTTGGCAGCGATGGCTTCGCCGCCGTCGCCGTGTTCGCCGGCTTCGCCTTTGGTGTGGAAGTGCACGCGCTGTTTGCGCAGGATTTCGATGGTCTTGTCGATTTCAACGTCGGTGACTTCGGCTTTGACGGTCTCGATTTCCACGGTGGTCAGGTCACCGATTTCCACTTCCGGATACACTTCGAAGGTGGCGTCGAACGACAGCGTGCCTTCTGGCGCGTCGTTCTTAGGTTCGATACGTGGGAAGCCTGCCACGCGCAGTTGATTTTCGTTGGCGGCATCGTTGAATGCGCGGCCGACTTTATCGTTCAGCACTTCGGTTTCGATTTGGTAACCGTATTGTGCTGCGACCATTTTCAGGGGCACTTTGCCAGGACGGAAGCCTGGTGCTTTAGCCGATTTGGCTTGCACTTTCAGGCGCTTCTCCACTTCCGTGCGGACGTCGGTCAGCGGGAAGGAGATCGTGATACGACGTTCGAGTTTGCCCAGGTTTTCGACTGCAGTTGCCATGTAAAAATCGTCCAAAAAATGTAAAGAATACTGTGGTGCGAGGAGGGGGACTCGAACCCCCACACCATTGCTGGCGTCAGGACCTAAACCTGGTGCGTCTACCAATTTCGCCATCCTCGCGGCGTATTTGTACAAAAGCAAAGGGCGACCCGACTTTCTATTGAAAACGGGGTCACCCTTACCCCGTCAAAACGGGGGCTTTCAACTTCAACGCGGTATTTTACTGTTTTTGCCGGAATGTGGAAGGGCTTTTTTAGCTTTACCACAACATTTACACAGCAATTGCTTGAAAATTTTTCCGGATATGCATTCCTCAATGGCCATCAAGTCTTGTGCACCGGTTTTTTAACCCGGAACCATGCCGCATACAGCGCCGGCAAGAACAGCAACGTCAATGCCGTGGCAAGAATCAGCCCGCCCATAATCGCCACTGCCATCGGCCCCCAGAAGACTGAGCGCGACAACGGAATCATGGCCAGCGCCGCGGCTGCCGCCGTCAAGACAATCGGACGGCAGCGCCGCACCGCCGCCTCGACCACGGCATCCCACGGTTCGACACCCTGGGCAATATCCTGTTCGATCTGGTCCACGAGAATCACGGAATTGCGGATGATCATGCCGAACAGCGCAATCACGCCCAGGTTGGCCACGAAGCCCAGCGGCCGGTCCATGATCAGCAGTGCGCCGGCCGCACCGGCAATCCCCAGCGGCCCCGTCAGGAACACCATCAGCGACCGTTTAAAGCTGTGCAGCTGCAGCATCAGCAGCGTGAAGATAATGAACACGGCCAGCGGCAAGTTGGCGGCAATCGACGCTTCAGCAGCGCCTGTATCGGCTGCCGCCCCTTTGACGGTGATACGGTAGCCGGCCGGCATGCGTTTTTTCAACTCTTCCAGCTTGGGCATGATTTGCCCGGACACGGTCGGCCCCTGAATGCCATCAACCACGTCGGACTGCACGGTAATGGCCCATTCCCTGCCCTCGCGCCACACGACGCCCGGTTCCCACGTGAAATGCACGCGCGCCACCTGGCTGATGGGAATCGAGCGGCCGGACGCGGTCGGCAAGTTGGTATCTTGCAGCGCCTGCATTGTGGCGCGCTCATCCACGGGCTGGCGCGCCACGATGTCAATCAGGCGATTGCCTTCGCGGAACTGGCCGATGGTCGTGCCGGACAGAATCGTATTCGCGGAGCGCATCACGGTTTGCGTGGTGATGCCCAGCGCCCGCATCTTGTCCTGGTCCAGGTCCAGGCGCCACGCCTTGATCGACTCATTCCAGTTATCGTTGACGCCGACCGTATTCGGGTTGGCGCGCATGATGTCCTTGACGTCGTCCGCCAGCGCCCGCACTTGCGCGACTTCCGGACCGGACACCCGGAACATCACCGGGTATGGCACCGGCGGGCCATTTGGCAACAGCTTGACGCGGCCGCGCACTTCCGGGAAATCCGTCTTGAACAGCGCAGTGATTTTCTTGCGGATCGCTTCGCGCGCTTTTAAATCTTTGGCCAGCACCACCATTTGCGATACGTTCGACTGCGGGAAAATCTGGTCCAGCGGCAAATAGAAACGGGGACTGCCCGTGCCGACGTAGCTGGTGATGCTGGCCACGCCGTCATATTTACCCACGATGCCTTCAAATTTCTTGACCAGCCCTTCATTCAACTGGAACGACGACCCTTCCGGCGTCCACATTTCCACCATCAATTCCGGCCGGCTGGAATCCGGGAAGAATTGCTTTTCAATGAATTTAAAGCCATAAATACCCAGCGCAAAAATGCCCAGGGTGGCGGCAATCGTCACCATGCGCCACTCGACGCACCAGTTCACCAGCTTGCGGAATTTGCGGTAGCCGGGCGTGTCGAACAATTCATGGTGGCCATCCGCATGCGGCTGCACGCGCAACAGCACGTAGCCGATATACGGCGTGAAAATCACGGCGACAAACCAGGAAATCACGAGCGCCAGCGCATTGACGGAAAACAGCGTGAACGTATATTCGCCCGCCATGGATTTGGCCAGCCCGATCGGCAGGAAGCCCGCCACGGTAATCAACGTTCCCGTCAGCATCGGCATGGCCGTCGACGTGTAGGCGGCAATGGCGGCGTCAAAGCGCGAGTGCCCTTCTTCCATTTTGCGCACCATCATTTCCACGGCAATGATGGCGTCATCGACCAACAACCCCAGCGCAATGATCAGCGCACCCAGCGAAATCTTGTGCAAGTCGATGTCGAGGATGTGCATGAACAGGAACGTCACGGCCAGCACCAGCGGGATGGTCAGCGCCACCACCAGGCCGGGGCGCGCATCGAGCCGCAGCTTGGGTTTGCTGTGCAGGCCCAGCGACAGGAAGCTGACGGCCAGCACGATCAGGATGGCTTCCACCAGCGTGTGGACGAATTCACCGACGGACGCCGACACGGCGGCAGGCTGGTTGGCCACGCGCTCCAGGTTAATGCCGACCGGCAGCTTGCCGCGCATTTCCTCCGCGGCAATTTCCATCGCCTTGCCCATCTTGATGATGTTGCCGCCCTTTTCCATCGACACGGCCAAGCCGATGACTTCCTTGCCGTTGTAGCGCATCTTGTCTTGCGGCGGATCCTGGTAAGCGCGCTCGATGGTGGCGAAATCGCCCAGGCGGAATGTCGTGCCATTGGCATGCAATTCCATCCTTTCCAGGTCTTTGACAGTTTTCAGCGCGCCGGACACGCGCACTTGCAGGTTTTCCAGCGGCGTCACCAGCACGCCGGCTGATTCCACCGTGTTTTGCGCGGCAATCTGGCCGACAATGGCTTCAAACGGCAGGCCCAAGGTGGCGAACTTTTTGTGGGAAAAGATAATGTTGATCTTTTCATCCTGCACGCCCAGCAAGTCGACTTTCGCCACTTGCGGCACGGCCAGCAGGCGCTGGCGCACAAAGTCTGCGTAATCCTTCAGCTCCGCATACGTAAAACCATCGGCCGACAGCGCAAAGATGGAACCGAACGTATCACCGAACTCATCGTTGAAGAACGGGCCCAGCACGCCTTGCGGCAACGTATACCGGATATCGCCCAGCTTCTTGCGCACCTGGTACCAGGCGGCCGGCGTATCCTTGGCGGGCGCTGATTCGCGCAGGCGCAAGATGATCGTGGTTTCGCCCGGCTTCGAATAGCTGCTGATTTCATCGATGTATGGCGTTTCCTGCAGCTTTTTTTCCAGCTTGTCGGTGACTTGCTCGGCCATTTGCAGCGCCGTCGCCCCTGGCCAGATGGCGCGCACCACCATGCCGCGGAACGTGAATGGCGGGTCTTCGTCCTGGCCCAGGTTGGTATAACTGAGCATGCCGCCGATCAGCAGCACGGCCATCAGGTAGCGGGTCAGCGGAATATGCTCCAGCGCCCACCGGGAAAGGTTAAAGCCGCCTTTCATTTGGCGGCTCCGCTGGCGGAGGCGCTGGCGGCGGCTTTAGCCGGCGCGGCGGGCGGCGCTTTTTCACCGCCCAGTATCGTGACTTTCTGCCCTGGCTTGAGCTGGTTGACTCCGGCCGTGACCACCACCTGCCCCGGTTTCAAGCCGCCTTTCAGTACCATTTCATTGCCGGACACGCCGCCGGGCTGGACCGGCACCAGGCGCACCGTACCGTTTTCCACCACCCACACGGACGTGGCGCCGCGCTCATAGAACAGGGCCGACAGCGGCACGTGGATCAGCGCTTCCGGCGTTTTCGACGCAAACGCCACGTACGCCGTCATGCCCAGTTTCGCGTCCGGCAAGCTGTCAGGAATCGTCACCTTGAACGGATACGTGCGCGTGACGGGGTCGGCCGCAGGCGACACTTCGCGCACCTTGCCTTGCGCGACCTGGTCAGGATGGGCCCACAGGCGCACGCGCACGTCGGACACGCCGCGCAATGCATCGACCTTGTCTTCCGGCACGCCGATGACGATTTCTTTTTCGCCCGATTTCGCCAGTTGCACGACGGGCGTGCCGGGCGCGACGACCGTGCCGACGTCCGCATTCACGGCTGTCACGACACCGTCGACGTCGGCCACCAATGTTGTATACGCCGCCTGGTTGGCCTGCCCCTTCAGCGCTGCGCGCGCCGCATCCACGTTGGCTTGCGCTGCCTTGAACGCCACATCCTTGCTGTCGCGCAAGGTCTGGCTGACATAGTTTTGCGCCATCAGCTCTTGATAGCGCTTCAGTTCCGCCTTGGCGAAATCACGCTGCGTCTCCGCCGCCCGCAGCGCCGCTTGCGCCTGGGCTTCCGCCAGCTGCAAATCCTGCGGATCCAGGCGCATCAGCGGCTGGCCCTTCTTGACCACGGCCCCGGCATCAACCAGCCGCGCGACGATTTTGCCGCCCACTCGGAACCCCAGGCGCGATTCCACGCGGGCCCGCACGTCGCCGGCAAATTCCGACAGCAAATCAATATCGCTGGCGCGCACTTGCTGCGCGCGCACCGGGCGGATGTCTTCGGATTTTTCTTCCGTTTGATGGCAGCCGGCCAGCGCCAGCGCGGCGGCAACGCTGGCTGCGAGCATGGTCAAACGGGATGCGGGGCGGAGGGAATGCAGTGGAGACACGGTGTTGTCCTTTATTGTATTGCCGGGGCCGCCGATGCCTTCATTGCAGCATTGTCGTCCAGGCACTATGATGCCGGTCAAGAGAATGACTTTCCGTCAATCAAAAATTATATGCCTAGTCGTTCCGAATGCAAATGACTTTCGCGTCATTTAGTTGTTAGCCTCTATGCCAGTCGACCATTACGAGAATTTTCCCGTTGCTTCCATCCTGCTGCCCCGCCGCCTCGTGCCGGCAGTGGAAGCCATTTATGCCTTTGCCCGCAGCGCCGATGACTTGGCCGATGAAGGCGACGCGACGCCTGACGAAAGGCTGGCCGCACTGGCGCTGTATGAACAGCAATTGCAGCGCATTGCCCGCAATGACGCGGGATTGCCGCCGATGTTCGAGCGGCTGGCCGGCGTCATCCGCGATCACCAGCTGCCGATGGCGCCTTTCCACGACTTGCTGTCGGCCTTCCAGCAAGACGTCGTCGTGCAGCGCTACCGCACTTACGGCGACTTGCTGGATTACTGCGCCCGCTCCGCCAATCCTGTCGGCTTGCTGATGCTGTCGCTGTATAAAGAAGCCAGTGACGACAATGTACGGGACTCGGACGCGATTTGTTCCGCCCTGCAAATCATTAATTTCCTGCAAGACGTCGCCATAGACTTGCACAAGGAGCGGATTTATTTGCCGCTGGAAGATTTGACGCGCTTTGCTGTATCGCCCGCGCAACTGGGGCACACGGACGGCCAGGCCAAATGGCGCAATTTAATGAAATTCGAAGTGGCGCGGGTGCGGGAATTGATGTTAACCGGCGCCCCGCTGGCGCTGCGCCTGCCGGGACGCATCGGTTTCGAATTGCGCATGGTGGTGCAAGGCGGCTTGCGCATCCTGGAAGCCATAGAAGAAGTCGATTATGACGTGTTCCGCCACCGTCCGAAGCTGGGCAAAATGGACTGGCTGAAAGTGATGTGGCGTGCATTGACCATGCGCAGGCAGTTGAAAAAGCTCGCAATAGCGGCGCATCGCTTAGAATAGCGGCTTTTTTGAGATCACTGGGTGCCGGGCCTTCAGGCCGGGCATCCACAAATCATCAACACTTTTGCCTCTCGAAATGTCTCCTGACGAATACTGCCAGCAGAAAGCCGCCGCCAGCGGGTCCAGTTTCTATTACAGCTTCCTGTTCCTGCCCGTGGAACGGCGCCGCGCCATTATGGCGCTGTATGCTTTTTGCCGCGAAGTGGATGACACCGTGGATGAATGCACGGATGAAGGAGTGGCGCGCGTGAAACTGGATTGGTGGCGCAAGGAAATCGCCGGCATGTACCAGGGCAGTATGAATCACCCGGTCACGCAGGCACTGGCGCCGCATTTGCAGACGTACCAGCTGAAACAGGAGCATTTGCAGGCCATTATCGATGGCATGGAAATGGATTTAAACCAGACCCGTTATCTGGATTATCCCGGCTTGAAAAAATATTGCTGGCACGTGGCCAGCGTGGTCGGCATTTTATCGGCCAGTATTTTTGGCGCGACCAGGCCGGAAACGCTGCAATATGCTGAAAAGTTAGGCTTGGCATTCCAGCTGACGAATATCATCCGCGACGTGGGTGAAGATGCCCGTAAAGGCCGCATTTATTTGCCCGTCAACGAATTACAGCAATTTAATGTGACGGCAGCGGATTTGCTGAATGCCCGCCACAGTGAAAACTTTGAAAAGCTGATGCGCTTCCAGGCAGAGCGCGCGCAGCAAATGTATGACGAAGCGTTTGCCTTGTTGCCGGCTGAGGACCGCCGCGCCCAGCGTCCCGGCCTGATCATGGCGGCGATTTACCGCACGTTGCTGACGGAAATCCAGGACGACGGTTTCCACGTGCTGAACCAGCGCATTTCGCTGACGCCGATCCGCAAACTGTGGCTGGCATGGAAAACCTATATCCGTGGCTGATCTGCGCGGCGTTACTTATATGCAAAAAAGTCCCAGGGACTTAAATTCCGCTTGGAAAAAAGGCGCCAGGGACTTTTTTGCTAGCCGGCAAAGGAGCTGCCCATGAGCGTGCGGCGTGTTGCCGTCATTGGCGCCGGCTGGGCTGGCTGCGCAGCCGCAGTGGAACTGGCTTCGCGCGGTATGCATGTGACCTTGCTGGAGTCGGCCCGCACACTTGGCGGCCGCGCGCGCCGCGTGGAGATTGACGGGCGGAATGTGGATAACGGCCAGCACATCATGCTGGGCGCCTACCGCGACACCCTGAAGCTGCTGCGCAAGGTCGGCGCCGATATCCCGTCCGCCGTGCTCAACGTGCCGCTGCAAATGCGCTATGCCCCCGGCGCAGGCGGCATGGATTTCATTGCCCCACGCCTGCCCGCCCCGTTCCACCTGCTGGGCGCGCTGCTGCGCGCCACCGGGTTGCAGCGCGAAGACAAACTCAGCCTGGCGCGATTTTCCACCACGGCCCGCTGGATGGGCTGGCAATTCGACACGGATTGCACGGTCACGGAATTGCTGCACCGTTTCGACCAGACACCGCGCCTGACCACGCTGATGTGGCGTCCACTGTGCCTGGCCGCGCTGAACACGCCGCCGGAACGCGCTTCTGCCAACGTCTTCCTGGCCGTACTGCGTGACAGCCTGGGCGCCAGCCGCGCCGCTTCCGACATGCTGGTGCCCAAGGTGGACTTGTCCGCCCTGCTGCCGGACCTGGCAGCGCGCTACGTCACCGAACACGGCGGCACAGTCTACACGGGCGCCAAAGCCACCGCACTGCTGGCGCAACCCGATGGCGGCTGGCGCGTGCAAGCTTCCGGCGCCGCACTGGGCGACCAGTGGGAACATGGCTACGATGCGGTCGTGCTGGCCTGCGGCGCGCCCCATGCCGCATCACTGCTGGATGCCGTCACGTGGCAGCCCGAGCCGGCAACGCCTGCCGCCCTGGCTACCCGCCTGCGCGCCTTCACGTATGAAGCCATCACGACCGTCTACCTGCAGTACGCGCCCGGCGTCCGGCTCGACTTGCCATTTATCGCGCTGATCGATACGCCACCGGCCGGCCACTGGGGCCAGTTCGTCTTCGACCGCGGCCAGCTCGATGAAAAACAAGCCGGCTTGCTGGCCGTCATCATCAGCGCATCCGGCGAGGCTGCCGCGCTGGGCCAGGCTGAATTGACCGCAGCCTGCGCCAGGCAACTGGCCGAGGTCCTGCGCCGCCCTGAATTGGCGCAACCGCAATGGGCCCGCGTCATCACGGAAAAACGCGCGACCTTTGCCTGCGCACCAGCGCTCGACCGTCCCGCCAACGCGACCGGCCTGCCCGGCCTCGTGCTGGCCGGCGACTATACGGCCGGCGAGTACCCGGCCACACTGGAGGGAGCCGTCCGCAGCGGCATGGCGGCTGCCTTGGAGTTGCTTAAGCGCAAGAAATGACGCACCACATTGCAACCGACTATCGCTGAATTTAGCCGTCTGCTCCGTCAAATATGCATCTTGTCGCACATCAGTGGCCTATACAGGTGGGTTTGCGTACAGTCACATCATCGAACAATGCATTGGAGCATAGCGATGAATTTCGGACTGACATTGAAAACCCTGGCAATTTTGGCACTGGTCACAGCCGCCACGGCGGTGATCGTGGACGTCGAACGCGGTGCGGCGGTGATACCGCTGCAACACCAGACTGTGCTGAACTAAGCGCATCAGGCAAGAGGATTATGTAATGAATAAGCAGGCATACCTGGAAGCGCTGCAAAAAGCCCTGGCGGGACTGCCCCCGGAAACGGTGGCCCGCACGATGGCGGAATACGAACAGCGCTTCATCGACGGCATGGTGGCCGGGCGCAGCGAGCAGGACATCGCCGAAGAACTGGGCGAGCCGCGCAAAATCGCCATGGGCCTGCGCGCCAGCGTCCACATGGCTGCCTACCAGCAAGCCAGGAGCCCCGCCAACTGGGCCCGCATGGCTGTATCATTCGTCGGCCTGGCCGTGTTCAACCTGTTCATGGTGGTGCCGGCCATCGTGTTTGCGTCGCTGCTGACCGCAGTTTATGCGTGCGCTTTCGCATTTTATTTGTCCGGTGTCGCCATTACCGCCAGCGGGCTGGCCGGCACCAACGAGCTGGTACTCGACGGCCCGTTCCGCGAATTCGTCCACTTTGGCGATGAAGAGCGTGGCGCGCAAACCCGCGTGTCGATCGGCCAGACAGGCATTGAAGTATTCCAGGACAAGGACCGCCACGACGAGGCCGATTCGGACGACGATGACGAACATGAGACGGCGTCCGGCCGCATCATGGAAAAGGCGGAACGGGTTGCCAACGGCACCGTCAAGATTTCCACCGAACTGGATAACGAATCGCGCGTGACGCAGACGGCGTTCGGCATGGGTATGGTCATCCTTGGCATCATGCTGTGCCTGCTCAGCCTGGTCGTGACGAAATACACGATCGCCGGCATCAAGCGCTATATCCAGATGAATTTTTCCCTGCTGAGGGGCCGCTAAAGCGGACAGGAGAAACACCATGCGAGCATTGATTAAAATCGGCGTCAGCCTGCTGCTGTTGTCCTTCGTGCTGATTGCATTTGCCTACGGCATGCTGCGCACCCATGGCCAGACCAACCCCACCAGTGCGGCTGGCCGCGCGGTCGGCAGCGAAACCCGCACCATCGCCCCCGGCATTACGTCGGTGGAATTGTCCGGCCCGATCGACCTGACATTGATCCAGGGCGACAAGCCATCGCTGAAAGTACGCGGCGAACAGCGCTTGCTGGCCAATGTCGCCACCGAACAGGATGGCAACGTACTGCACATCGGCACCAAGGGTATGCTGTTCCACCACCGCCGTCCGCTGCAAGTGGAACTCGTACTGCCATCGCTGGCGGCACTGGAAGTGCACGGCACGGGTGACAGCAATGTCGATGGCTTTTCCGGCGAACGCTTGAAAGTGCAGCTGTTTGGCTCCGGCAATGTGAAATTCAATGGCCGCTTCAAGCAAGTGGAAGCCGGCGTGCATGGCAGCGGCGACTTGAACCTGAACACGGGTAACAGCGACAAAGTCGCGCTGGAAATGGTTGGTTCCGGCCAGATCAAGACCAGCGGCAGCTGCAAAACGCTGAACGCGGACTTGAATGGTTCGGGCGACCTGGATGCGCAGCACATGGCATCCGACCAGGTCACGGTCAACCTCAAAGGTTCCGGCACCACCAACGTATTTGCCCGCCGCTCTGCCGAACTGACCCTGCGCGGCAGCGGCGATATCCGCGTGTACGGCAATCCCGATACCCGCAACGTGAGCCGCACGGGTTCGGGCGAAGTCAGCTGGAACCAATGACGCTCAATACTTACTTATAATACGGGGATGTGTGTCAACTACGTCACCGTTTCCCGCCAACTGTGCCTTGAATTCTTCCGTACGCCGCTGGAAGTCCATGAAGACTGGCGCGACGAGCTGTACCAGGATTACCGCGGCCCCATCATCGTACACGACACTCATGGCCGCCGCCGTCTGGTGGTGGCGTCCTACGGCTTCATTCCCCAGTCGCAGCTGGAACCCGGCCAGCGCATGACCACCATGAATGCCCGGTCGGAAACCGTGGCCGACCTGCGCACCTACCGGGGCGCGTGGCACAACTGCCGCCTGTGCCTGGTGCCGATGCAAGCGTTCTTTGAACCGAATTATGAAAGCGGCCGCGCGGAACGGTGGGCAATTTCCATGGCGGACCATGCGCCATTTGCCGTGGCCGGCCTGTACCGCACGTGGATAGAACCGGACGGCACACGCGCCCGCTCGTTTACGCAATTGACCATCAATGCCGACGATCACGCGCTGATGCGGCGCTTTCACAAACCCGGCGATGAAAAGCGCTCGCTCGTGGTGATCCGGCGCGAAGATTATGATGCGTGGCTCAGTTGCAAGGACCCGCAACAGGCGTGGGATTTCCTAAAAGCGTATCCGGCTGAATGGATGACTGCCGAGGCGGCGCCGCGTGAAACAGTGGCCTCGCCGCAGGGCGAGTTGTTTTAGCATTGGCAAATTGCCGCAGCTCGTTGCCTGTGCAACAATTGCGGCTCCCCTCTCCACTGTTGCTCTGGAAATCACCTCTTGGCCTGGCTCCTCACCAAATACCTGATCACCGCTGCTGTCGTGGTGCTGGTTTCCGAATTCGCCAAACGCAGCGACAAACTGGGCGGCTTCGTGGCTGCATTGCCGCTCGTGACCATCCTTGCGCTGATCTGGCTGTATGCCGAGCACCAGCCCCAGGAGAAAATCGCCAGCCACGCATGGTACACGTTCTGGTACGTCGTGCCGACCTTGCCCATGTTCCTGGCATTTCCAGTCCTGCTGCCGCGCATCGGCTTCTGGCCCACCTTGCTGGCCTGTGTCGCCATCACGGCCGCCTGCTTCGGCTTGTTTGCCGCACTATTGCGGCGCTTCGGGATTGAATTGCTTTAACGGTTAGTGTCCAGCCACGCAGCCACATCGTTCGCCGCCTGGATCCCGGTCGCAAAGCACGCCGTCAGCAAATATCCGCCCGTCGGCGCTTCCCAATCCATCATTTCACCGGCCACGAACACACCCGGCAGCGCCCGTATCATCGTACCGTCCAGCGCTTCAAAGCGCACGCCGCCGGCGCTGCTGATGGCTTCGTCAATGGGACGCGGCGCCCGCAGCACCACGGGCAAGCGTTTCAGCACGCGGGCCAGCGATACGGGATCGGCGCACTCTTCCTTGCTCGCGCATTCCCGCAACAAGCCGGCCTTGACGCCTTTGATCCCCAGACGGCTTTGCAAATGGCTGGACATCGAGCGCGAACCGCGCGGCTTGGCCGCTTCCTCCAGCACGCGCGCTTCAGAAAAGTCCGGCAGCAAATCCAGATACAGCGTGGCACTGCCATCGCGCAGCACGCGGTCGCGCAGCGGCGCGGAGACTGCGTACACGAGACTGCCTTCGATCCCCGTCGCCGTCACGACGAACTGGCCTTTTTTCCATACGGTGACGCCTTCGCCGCCGTCATAGCCGATGGCCACCGTGGTCAGCGGTTCGCCCGCATGGCGGGAACTGAAGTGTTCGCTCCAGCCCACATCAAAACCGCAATTTGATGGTACCAGCGGCGCGGTATCGACACCCGCCTGCGCCAGCACCGGCACCCATGCGCCATCGGAACCCAGCCGCGCCCAGCTGCCGCCGCCCAGCGCCAGCACAACGGCCTGCGCCCGTACCAGCAGTTCGCCTTCCGGCGCCTCGATCCGCAACGCGCCGTCGTCCGTCCATCCCACCCAGCGGTGGCGCTGATGGAAACGCACGCCCTGCTCTTTCAACCGGTGCAGCCATGCGCGCAGCAGCGGCGCCGCCTTCATATCAGTGGGAAAAACACGGCCCGATGTGCCGACAAACGTCTCGATCCCCAGGCTGTGGATCCAGCTGCGCACCTGTTCCGGTGTAAAAGCGTCAAGCATGGGCCGCAGCACTTCGGCGCGCGCACCATAGCGCGTTATGAAGGTGGCGTAATCTTCCGAGTGCGTGATGTTCATGCCGCCCCGTCCCGCCAGCAGGAATTTGCGGCCGACGGACGGCATGGCGTCATACACGTCGGCGGCAATACCGGCTTGCGCCAGCGTCTGGGCCGCCATCAGGCCGGCCGGGCCGCCGCCGATAATGGCGACGCGGGCTACATCATTGTTAGGCGTGGGGGTGGTCTGTTCCATAAGGGACAGCATTGTACACGCCGTCACGCCATCGCCACCTGCCGCCCCATCAAGCCGGCAAATTCCTCGGCAACCAGCGGTTGCGCCACGTAGTGCCCCTGGATTTCATCGCAGTGCTGTTCGCGCAGGTAGCGCGCGGAGTCTTCGGACTCCACGCCCTCCGCCACCACGGTCAAATCCAGGGTATGCGCCAGAGCGATGATGGAACCACAAACGGCCGCGTGGGCGGCATTGTCCGCCATATGCCGCACATACGACGAGGCAATCTTCAGCGATTGCACCGGCATGTCGCGCAAGCGGCCGATCGCCGAATGGCCGACGCCAAAATCTTCCAGCGACAGGCGCACCCCGATGGCGCGCAGCGCATGCAAACGGATGATGGCTTCATCGAGACGGTGCATGACCGTCGCTTCCGCGATCTCGAATTCCAGCCGGTCCGGCGCCACGCCGAATTCCGCGAGCGTTGAACGGATCTCGGCTTCCAGCCTGTCGTGGCGGAACTGGCGCGCCGTCAACTGGAGCGCCACTACCGGCGGCTGGCGCCCCTGGTCTTGCCACGTGCGCAACTGCCGGCAGACGCCGCGCAACACCCACCGTCCCAGCTCGATGCTCAAGCCTGACCGTTCGGCCGCCGCGATGAATTCGCACGGCGGCACCATCCCCCATTGCGGGTGGCGCCACCGCAGCGACGCTTCGGCCGCCACGATGCCACCGGTCGCCAAGGTGGCGCGCGGCTGGTAGTGTATGGCCAGCTCGCCCTGCGCCAAAGCCCGCAGCAAATCCGTTTCCAGCGCTGCCAGGCGCACGGCCCGTTCATTCAAATCCGGCGCGTAGTAGCGCATGCGGTTGCCGCCCATCGCTTGCGCGCTGATCATGGCTGCGTTGGCGCAGCACAGCAACGTGGCCGTGTCCGCGCCATCGCGCAAATGCAAACTGATGCCGACGCTGGCCGTGGTAGATAAGGGAATGCCATTGACGATCACAGGCTGCTGCACGGCCGCCATCAATTTGGCTGCCACCGTCATGGCGTCTTCCTGCGCCGCCAGCCCCCCCACGACAACAGCAAATTCATCGCCCAGCAAGCGCGCCACCGTATCGCCATCGCGCAAACCGGCAGTCAGCATATGCGCCGCGTGTTTCAGCAATTCATTGGCGGCGTCATTGCCGCATTGCGCACTGATGGTGCGGAAGCGGTCCAGCCCCAGCACCAGTACGGCCACCCGCTGCGAGTCGCGCATGGCGCGGATGGTGGCTTGCTGCAGCCGTTCTCCCAGCAGCGAACGGTTCGGCAAGCCGGTCAGCGGATCGTGGCGGTGCTGGTAATCCATCGCTTGTTCAGCCAGGCGGCGGCGCAACGTGTCGCGCAGCCCGGCCAGCCTGGCGGCCAGGTCGCCTGCCAGGTCTTGCAGCAATTGCAGTTCGTCGCGTTCAAAACCGTGCACGCTGTCGGCATACAGCACCAGTACGCCCAGCATTTCGCCACGCCACATCAGCGGCAATCCGGCGGCGCTGCCAAAACCCCGCTCACCCGGGCAGCCGTCTTGCGCGCGCACCACCACGGTTTGTTCGCGCACGATGGCTTCCCCGGCCAGGCCGCGCTCTTCCGGCGCGCCGCCCCAGTAAAAGTGCAGCGGACAGCTTTGCGTGACGCTGGCGGCCTGTTCTCCCGCCACAGCGGCGGCACGGATGCTGGACAAATCATCATGGCAAGGCACGCCGATCCACACCAGCGGATAGCCCCCTTCCGTGGCCAGCTGCTGGCACGCCGCGTCCAGTAATTGCGGTTCGCTGACGGCGCGCATCATGCTTTCATTGCAGCCGAACAGCATACGCAGCGCGCGGTTGGCTTTTTCCAGCCCGGCCGCGTGCAGCGCCTGCTGCGCACTGCCTTGCTGCAAACTGTCCGCCATGCCATTCATGGCCCGCGCCAAACGCGCCAATTCATTGTTGCCCGGTGGTTCAGGCATGCGCGCTGTCCAGTCGCGCGCCGCCAACTGCCGGCAAAACGCCAGCGCTGCCGCGGCCCACTGTTGCAAGCCCTTCACCATCCAGCCCGCCAGCGCGATGGCCGCCACCAGATACGCCAGCCATGCCAGCCCGCCCAGCACGGCCATCCAGTTGGCGCCGCCGGCCAGCTTGCCCCGCACGCTGTCTTGTGCTGCCGCAGCCTGTTCGCGCAATTGCGCCAGCGCGGGCTCGATTTCACGCGCAGCCGCCAGGTACTCATTGCTGGCGCTGTCGATTTCCTGCTGCGTTTGTACATAAGCGGAAAACGCGTCGCTGAAGCGCAGCACGGCGTTATGTGCGGCGCGGCGCCTGTCGTCCGGTATCGCCGTTTGCGCAATGTGCTGCTGCAACCGCACGATGGCGCTTTCCGTGCCCACTGCATCGCGCGCCGCGCCGCCGCGCAAGTATTGCTGCTCGGCCCCATGCAGCGCACGGACGTCCGCCTGCCATTGCGGCACGCCGGACATTGCGCCATCCAGCGCGCGGGACACGGCGGAAAAGTGCGCAGTCTGCCCATATAAATGCACGACGCGCAGGAAGTGGTGCTCGTACAGCAGCGTGTAGGTTTCCACTGCACGTGTACGGCGCGCTGTCGATACATCGCCCTTCAGCGCGCGCACTTCCGCCATCATGCCGCGCACGACGGCCAACTGGTCGAATACTGGACGCGCGGCATCCGGGGCAGCCGCTTCACCGCTGGTTGCGCGCATGCGCTGCAGGAATTCCTGTTCCAGCCGGCGCGCTTTTTCCAGCGCCGCGACGCTGTCGCCTGCCAGGTTGGCAATGCGGCCTTCGGTGCGGAAATAATGCTCGACGGCAGCCAAGTTGCGGGCGCTGTCCGCCATGTTCAGCATGTCGCTGAAAAACATCAGTCCGGCAAGAAAGCCGAAACCGGCGATGAGCTGGGTGCGGAAAGGCAGCCGGTCGAAAAACGCGCGCATAAGTCCTCCTGGAATGCTGGCCGCAGGGAGGAGGCGACGCTGTATTGCGCTCTGGCCGCGGGATGAGGTGGCCGGAGAATGGATGAACACAGTATATACGACATTCCCCTCATGGAAACAATTATTCCATGCGGAAACTTATTTGACGCATTAATTCACAGTTGTGTGATCCACAACAAAATTATTTTGCGTACGATGTCGTACCGGTGTCGATTACTGCGGCCGTCGTCCGTCGTCGCCATGTAAGCCCCGACAATTCACCTTGAGGAGAACACCATGAGCACCATCCGCCTGCACCGCATCCTGCGCGCCACGCCGGAGCGCATTTACCACGCCTTCCTGACCCCGGCATCGATGGCCAAGTGGCTGCCGCCCAATGGCTATACGTGCACGGTGCACCAGATGGATGCCAAGGAAGGCGGCAGCTACCGCATGTCGTTCACGGACATCGGCACGGGCCACGGCCATTCATTTGGCGGCGTGTACCGTGAATTGAAACCGGGCGCCGTATTGCGCTATACGGGCACGTTTGACGACCCGAACCTGCCGGGCGAAATGCAGACCACCGTCACGCTGACAGCACATGACTGCGGGACGGAAGTCAACATTGTGCAGGAAGGTGTGCCGGATGTGATTCCGGCGCAGCAGTGCTACCTGGGCTGGCAGCAATCGCTGGTGCTGCTGGGATTACTGGTCGAACAGTGAGCCTGTCAATCAGCCGCCCGTCACCGGCGGGAAGAACGCGACTTCGTCGCCTTCCTTGACGGCCGCATCCGGCTTGCACATGGTCTGGTTGCACGCCATGCGCAGCGTGCGGCCTTCGCCCAGCGCCGCAGCCCACGCGCCGCCGCGCGCCACCAGCGCTGCGCGCACGTCGGCCACGGTGGCAATGGAATCCGGCAGTTCAACCGTATCGGACGGCGTACCCAGCGCTTCGCGCACGCTGGCAAAAAATCGCAACGTCAGCTTCACGACATCACCTCGGAAAATGGAATAAAGCGCACGGTGTCGCCGCGCTTGATCACCTGGCCCGGAGGATTGTCGATCAAGCCATCGGCCCATACGGTCGACGTCAGCACGCCGGAACCCTGGTTGGCAAACAACTCCAGGCCGCCGTGCTCATTCAAGCGCGCACGCAGGAATTCATTGCGGCGGTCCGCCTTCAGCCAGTCAAAGTCTGCCCGCAGCGGGTATGTTTTCGGCGCCAGGGCTGCCGCATCGCGCACGCCCTGCAGCTTCAGGATAAATGGCCGTACGAACATCAGGAAGGTGACAAAGCTCGATACCGGATTGCCTGGCAAGCCCACGAAGAAGGCGTCCTGCACTTCGCCAAAGGCCAGCGGCTTACCCGGCTTCATGGCGATTTGCCACATATTCAGCTTGCCTTCCGCTTCCACGGCAGGCTTCACGTGGTCTTCCTCGCCAACCGACACGCCGCCTGACGTAATGATCAAATCATTGCCCGACGCCGCCTGGCGCAGCACGGCGCGGGTCGCGTCCAGCGAATCGGGCACGATGCCGAAATCCGTGATGTCGCAGCCCAGCTTTTCCAGCAGCGCGCGCAGCGTAAAGCGGTTGGAGTTGTAGATGGCGCCCGGCGCCAGTGGTTCGCCCGGCATCGTCAATTCATCGCCCGTGAAGAACACGGCCACGCGCAAACGGCGGCGCACCGGCAATTGCGCCAGGCCGACCGACGCGGCCAGGCCCAGTTCCGGGCTGCGCAAGCGCGTCCCTTCGGCCAGGATCACGCTGCCGTGCGTGATGTCTTCGCCGGCGCGGCGTATCCATTCGCCCGCCTTAGGCGCATGATTGACCGTCACCAGGTTGCCGGCCAGTTCGCACTGTTCTTGCATGACGACGGCGTCCGCCCCTTCCGGGATCATGGCGCCCGTGAAGATGCGCGCCGCGGTACCCGGCAACAGTGGCTGGCCGACATGGCCGGCCGGGATGCGCTGCGACACCGTCAACGTCGCCGCACCGCTGGCGCAATCGGCAGCGCGCACGGCGTAGCCATCCATCTGCGTATTGTCGGCGGACGGCACATTCATGCCGGACACTTGCGCCTGCGCCAGCACGCGGCCATTCGCTTCCAGTGTCGGCAGCGTTTCAACTTCCTGCACGGGACGCGCCGCGCCCAGCAGGAAATCCAGCGCTTCGCGCACCGTCAGCATCGGCTGCCTGGGCTTGTTTTCGCCTGGTCCCGCCATTTACAGCCCCGTGTTGGAAGCAATGTAGTCTTTCATCTTGTCCACGTCGGCCGGCATCACGACGAAACGCTGTGGCAGCGCTTCAATGTTTTCAAAGCCGGCCGGGCGTTCCGCGTCGTGGCCCAATGCTTCCAGGATGGTTTCATTGAACTTGGCTGCCAGCGCGGTTTCCAGCACAATCATCGTCACGCCAGGTTCCAGGTTTTCCTTGGCGACCTTGATGCCGTCCGCCGTGTGCGTGTCGATGACGATGCCGTAATCGTCCGCCACGTCGCGGATCGTCGCCAGGCGGTCTTCGTGCGTGGACTTGCCGGACTTGAAGCCGTATTCCTTCACTTTGTGGAATTCGTCGCCGTCGCCGCCCGGATAGCCGGACAAGTCGAAGCCGCCGTGGGTATCGACTTTCGTGAACAGGGCGCGCGTGCGTTCCGAATCACGGCCCACCAGGTCGAAAATGAAACGCTCGAAGTTCGACGCCTTGGAAATGTCCATCGACGGGCTGCTGGTATGGTATGTTTCCGCCGATTTGCGCGTGCGGTACACGCCGGTGCGGAAGAATTCGTCCAGCACGTCGTTTTCATTGGTGGCCACTACCAGTTTGTCGATCGGCAGGCCCATCATGCGGGCAATGTGACCGGCGCAGATATTGCCAAAGTTACCCGATGGGACCGTGAACGACACTTTCTCGTCGTTCGACGTGGTCGCCGCCAGGTAGCCACGGAAGTAATAGACCACCTGCGCCACGACGCGCGCCCAGTTGATGGAATTGACAGTGCCGATCTTTTGTTTGGCCTTGAACGGCAAGTCGTTCGATACGGCTTTCACCATGTCCTGGCAATCGTCGAACACGCCTTCAACCGCGATATTGAAAATGTTCGGGTCTTGCAGACTGAACATCTGCGCAGTCTGGAATGCGCTCATTTTCTTGTGCGGCGACAGCATGAACACCTTGATGCCTTTTTTGCCGCGCATGGCATATTCCGCCGCGCTGCCGGTATCGCCGGACGTGGCGCCGAAAATGTTCAGTTGCGCGTCCTTCTTGGCCAGCGCGTATTCAAACAGATTGCCCAGCAATTGCATGGCCATGTCCTTGAACGCCAGCGTCGGACCGTTCGACAGCGCCTGCAAGACCAGCTTCTTGCCATTGCCCTCTTCCAGCACGCGCAGCGGCGTGATGTCGGCAGCCGATTCGCCGGCGCGGGCGTTGCGGTACACGTCGGCGGTGTATGTCTTGTGCGCCAGCGCTTTCAAGTCTGCTTCCGGAATATCGGTGGCAAACTTCTTCAAAATCTCGAATGCCAGATCGGCATAGGGCAGCTTGCGCCACGCATCGAGCTCGGCGCCCGTCACTTGCGGGTATTCAGTCGGCAGGTACAGGCCGCCGTCCGGGGCCAGGCCGCCCAGCAGGATATCCGAGAATTGTTGTGGAGATTGGGAAGCGGTTGCACCGTTGGCGCGGGTAGACACGTATTGCATAGGTATGAAAGTCCGGTTGGCATGCGTATTCGAACGGGTATTATAGTCCGACCAGACTTTATATGTGCAATTCGCCAGTATTTGGAATATTCTGCTGTTTTGTATATTCTTTGGTAACAGCGGCGGTCACGCACGGCGGGTTCGCAGAACCGGCCCTGTCAGCAAGCCGCGTGGTTCACCGTCACCACGTGGATCGCCAGCCCGCCCAGCGACGTTTCCTTGTACTTGGCCTGCATATCGGCGCCCGTCTGGCGCATGGTCTCGATGACTTCATCGAGCGACACAAAGTGCGTGCCATCGCCCTTCAGCGCCAGCGATGCCGCCGTAATGGCTTTCACCGCCCCCATGCCGTTGCGCTCGATGCATGGAATCTGCACCAGGCCGCCAATCGGGTCGCACGTCATGCCCAGGTGGTGTTCGATGCCGATTTCCGCCGCATTTTCAATTTGCGCATTGGTGCCGCCCAGCGCCGCCACCAGCCCCGCCGCCGCCATCGCGCACGCGACGCCGACTTCGCCCTGGCAGCCAATTTCCGCACCGGATATCGATGCATTGCGCTTGCACAGCATGCCGATCGCGGCGGCCGTCAGCAGGAAGTTGCGCACGCCGGCCACCGGATCGCTGGGGCGGCAATCTTCCGCGTAATACCGCAAGACCGCAGGAATAATACCGGCCGCGCCATTGGTTGGCGCCGTGACGACACGGCCGCCGGCCGCGTTTTCTTCATTGACTGCCATCGCATACAGGCTGACCTGGTGCAGCGCGTCATGCGGCAATTCATTGGCGTGTTCCTTGCCCTGGGCCTGGCGCCACAGCCCAGCCGCGCGGCGCTTGACATCCAGCCCGCCCGGCAATTTGCCTTCCGTTTGCAGGCCGTGTGCAATACAGTCGCGCATTACGTGCCAGATACGGTCCAGGCCCGCGTCGAGCTGCGCGGCGCCCATGCGCGCCAGTTCATTGGCGCGCAGCATTTGCGGAATCGACAAGCCGCGCGTCACGCCGTGGCCCAGCAGCTGGGACATGGTGTCGAACGGGTACGGCAGCTTGACGGCAGGCTTGGCGTCGCCCACGGCCGCCTCCCCTTCTTCGCGGATAAAGCCGCCGCCGATCGAGTAATACACTTTCGACAATACCGACCCATTGGCCCGTTGCAGCGTGCAGCGCATGCCGTTCGGGTGTTCCGGCAAATTTTCGGTCTTGTGGTACTGCAGGTTCACGGAGGCTGAAAATGGCACGGCGTGCGTACCCAGCAGCTTCAATTCTTTCTGTGCTTCCGCTGCCGCCAGCATCGTATCAACCTGGTCCGGATCCACGTCTTGCGGCGTTTCCCCCATCAAACCGAGAATCACGGCCTTGTCGGTGCCGTGGCCCACGCCGGTCAGCGCGAGCGAACCATACAGCGCCACGTCGACGCGTACTACGTCATCCAATGGACCCGCGTCAAGCAGAAAGCGGCGCGCCGCGACCATCGGCCCCACCGTATGGGAACTGGAAGGGCCAATACCTATCTTAAACAGGTCGAAAACGCTCATGTCCATCGGATGTCTCTTTTCTTTTGTAAAGTTACGCTACAGCTTATGTAGCTTGTTGGCCACGTCAGGCCGCCTGGCCCAGGCTGACATCGATGTTTGCCAGCATGTCCTTGACCATTTCCTCGACGCCGATGCGGGCACGCCAGCCCCAGTCAGCCGTCGCGTGACAGTCATCCAGGCTATGCGGCCATGTGTCCGCAATGGCCTGACGGCTGTCCGGCTTGTATTCGATCTTGAATCCCGGCACGGCGCGAGTGATCGCCTCGGCCAGTTGCGCAGGATTGAACGATACGCCGGCCACATTATAGGAGGAACGGACTTTAATTTGCGAGGCCGGTGCATCCATCAATTCAATCGTGGCGCGGATGGCGTCCGGCATATAGATCATCGGCAAGGTGGTTTGCGGCCCGAGGAAGCATTGGTACGTTTCCCCCTTCAGCGCCGCGTGGAAAATCGCGATCGCATAATCCGTGGTGCCGCCGCCCGGAGGCGACTTGAAACTGATGATGCCCGGATAGCGGATGCTGCGCACATCGACGCCATATTTGAGGAAGTAGTATTCGCACAGGCGCTCGCCGGCCAGCTTGCTGATGCCATAGATCGTCGTCGGGTCCATGACGGTCAACTGCGGCGTTTCATTTTGCGGCGTATTCGGGCCAAACGCGGCAATCGACGAGGGCCAGAAGATGCGCAATGGTTTGCCCTGCTCGCCGCGCACACGGGCGGTTTCCAGGATGTTCAGCAAGCCATCCATGTTCAGGGTCCACGCGCGCAGCGGCGCCGCTTCGCCCGTGGCCGACAGCATGGCGGCCAGCTGGTAGACTTGCGTGATGTCTTCGTCGGCCACCAGCTTGTCCAGCGCGGTTTTGTCCAGCACGTTCAGCGTTTGATAGCGCGCCGCGCCGTAGACATTCTTTTCCCCGATATCGGTGGCGATGACATTTTGCGCGCCGTGCTGCTTCGCCAGCGCTTCCACCAGTTCGCTGCCAATCTGGCCGTTGGCGCCGATCACTAAGATTTTTTCCATTTTTTTTTACCTGTTCAGCGTTGTACGCGTCGATTATTTTTTCAACAAGCCCAGTTCGTGGCCGGCCTGTTCAAATGCTTTCAATACCGTGTCCAGCTGTTCGCGGGTATGCGCCGCCGACAATTGCACGCGCACACGCGCCTGGCCCATCGGCACCACCGGGTAGAAAAAGCCGGACAGCAATACGCCCAGCTCATACATGCGGGCGGCAAACTTTTGCGCCACTTGTGCATCGAACAGCATGACCGGCACGACCGGGTGCGTACCCGGCTTGATGGTGAAGCCGATGCGCTCGATCTCCTTGCGGAAGTACGCCGTGTTTTCATGCAGGCGGTCGCGCAATTCAGTCGACGACGACAAGCGCTTCAGCACTTCCAGCGATGCGCCGGCAATCGATGGCGCCAGGGTGTTGGAGAACAGGTATGGACGCGATTTCTGGCGCAGCATTTCAATGACTTCCTTGCGGCCGGACGTGAACCCGCCCATGGCGCCGCCCAGCGCCTTGCCCAGCGTGCCGGTAATGATGTCGATCTTGCCCACGACATTGTGGTGTTCGTGCGTGCCGCGGCCCGTCTTGCCCATAAAGCCGGACGCATGGCATTCATCGATCATCGTCAGCGCGCCATATTTCTCGGCCAGTTCCACGATCTTGTCCAGCTGCGCAATGGTGCCGTCCATCGAAAACACGCCATCGGTCACGATGATTTTGTGGCGCTTGCCCTCGGCGGCCTGCAGCTGCTTTTCCAGGTCGGCCATGTCATTGTGCGCATAGCGGAAACGGGCAGCCTTGCACAGGCGGATGCCGTCAATAATCGACGCGTGGTTCAGCGCATCGGAAATAATCGCGTCGTTTTCATCGAACAGCGGTTCGAACACGCCGCCATTGGCGTCAAACGCTGCCGCATACAGGATCGTGTCTTCGGTCCCCAGGAAAGCGGAGATGGCTTGTTCCAGTTCCTTGTGCACGGTTTGCGTGCCGCAGATGAAACGCACGGACGACAGGCCGTAGCCATATTTTTCCGTCGCGGCAATGGCCGCCTGCGCCACCCATTCCTGGCCCGACAGGCCCAGGTAATTATTGGCGCACATATTGATCAGCATTCGCCCGTCCGAGCCCGTCACTTCAGAACCCTGGCGGGACGCGATGACGCGCTCCGGCTTGAACAGACCCTCTTGTTGCAGGGTGGACAGGGTTTGCTGCAGTTGGCTGTAAAACGCGGCTTGCTTGCTCATGGTTTCTTCTCCGTGGTGGGTGACGTGCGCCAGGCGGCGGGCGCCTGCGCTTGACCTTGTATCGACCTATGCTGTACCGTGAATCTCAGTGAACCTGTGCCAGAGTTTACTCTTATTTGTCCAACGCCTTCGCAAGATTCTCGATATCGAACTTAAGTTCAATATATTGAATCTTACAGAAGGCTATTGAACTTTGCAATGTCATTGAACATAAAGAAATTACAAAACCAATGAAAGCCGTATCGAATAACGCCCCGCCGGAAGTCGGCGCCGCCCTGCAGCGCCTGCGCCTGGCGCGCGGCCTGACCCTGGAAGACTTGTCCCGCATTGCCGGAGTGTCAAAATCCATGCTGTCGCAGATCGAGCGCGAAAAAGCCAATCCCACCATCGCCATCACGTGGCGGCTGGCCAATGCGCTGGGCGTGCAAATCGGGGAATTGCTGTCGGACGCGGAAAAAGCCGTGGAAACCATCCGCGTGCTCGATGCACACGAAACCCCTACGCTGCCCGGCGCGCACGCGGGCTATTTGCTGCGCATCCTGGGGCCGATGGAGCTGGCGGGGAAATATGAATGGTATGAATTGACACTGGCGCCGGGCGGCGAGCTGGTGTCGCAGGCGCATGACCCGGGCACGACCGAGCACTTGACGGTATTACACGGGTCGGTGGAACTGGAAGTGGCGGGTTCCAAACGCAAGGTCAAGCTGGGCGGCACCGCGCGCTATGCAGGCGACCAGGATCACGCGATCCGCAATCCTGGCAAGAGTGAGGCAAAGGGGTTACTGGTGGTGATCCACCGTTAATTTTCTGAAAAGATGGCTTCAATAGACGCGCCAAACAGCCGCGCGATGGCGAACGCCAGCGGCAGGCTGGGATCGTAGCGCCCCGTTTCAATGGCGTTGACGGTCTGGCGCGATACGGACAGCTGGTCGGCCAGGTAAGCCTGGCTCCAGCCCCGCTCCGCCCGCAATTCGCGTATCGTGTTCTTCATTGGCGGCACATCTTGCAGCGTATCAGGCTGGCCAGCGCCGCCGAGCCGCCCATCACGCCCCACACAGTGAACATGCTGAGCCGGGGATAGCCGGCCGATTCCAGGAAGCCATACGTAAACGTCGCGCCAGCCGTGACGGCCGCCGAAATGGCGATGGTTTCCAGCACCTGCCGCCGCACATATTCATCCATGCGCTGCACCTGGCGTGCGATGGCCCAGATCATCAGCAGAAACCCGGCCATCGGCAGCACCGCCAGCGCGGTTTTCAGCGCGCCGGCCTGCATCCCTTCTGCCGACAGCGCCGATACCGCCATCAGCGCGATGTAGAGCGCAATGCTGCCTCCCAGTTCCAGCATGTAGCGGCGGGCAATACGGCGTTCGTGTTGCGAAACCTGACGATCTTGTTGCATGGTGTAGCCTCCTGTGATGTAAAGTATGCTTTACATATTAGACTTGGCAAACTGACATGTCAAGCATACTTTACATCGGATCGCGATTGCCGCCTTAGAACCACGCCTCCAGTTGCACCCCGGCCGACGTGCCGCTGGTATGGCTGCCAAAGACAGGGCCGGAATTGTTGTCCGCATTCACTGCGGCAATGGCCGCCTTGTTCCAGCGCGCATGGGTGATAAACGCGCGCAACTCAGGACGCGACCAGTACGACTGCCCCACCGTAATGGTGGGCGCGAACGTATATTTGGTCAGGCGCATGGCGTCGCCGCCGGTTGGCGACGTGATGCGGCTGGTCCCTACTTCGCCCTGCAGCTTGAAGTTGCGCGTGACGGCATAGACAGGGCGCGCACCCAGCGTGCTCCACGTGGTCGAGCCGCCCGCATCGGACTTGTCACGCTGCGCCAGTGCGATAAATTCCGCGGAAAATTGCTGCGTCGGCTGGATCACCAGGCTGTCGAAGATCCGCAGGCGCTTCACGTCGGCGCCCAGCGCCGTGCTGCCGGACGCCCCCATGCGGTCGCAGCACGGACCGCCTATGCCGGTGCCGGGGCCCGCGCCATACTGGATGCCAACGGTGTTGGACGCGCCCTCTCCGGTAATGGCCTGCCGGTGGAACACGGACAATTGCCAGCCATCGTGCCCCGCCTTGTCTTCCGCGCGGATCACGGACAGCGCTGCATCGATGGTGCCGCCCGGATTGACCGGCAAGCCTTCATACGTGAGGTTTTGCCGCAGGGCCGACGTGGATTTCGTGCGCAGCCCCGTGCGCGGATCCACGGTGTTCAAGTCGTTGTCCTTGAAAATCGCATACGACACCTTGCCGGGACCGGCCGGAATGCCGTCAAAGCCGCCACCGGTACCGTTCAAGTTAATGTATTGCAGGTCCAGCATGTGGATGTCGGGACGGAAGTAATAGCGCTTGCCGATCCATGCGATGCCGCCATGCAGGAAGTCCAGCCCCTTGGCCTCGATATACGCTTTGGCCAATTCCACTTTACCGCCCGCGAAGTCGGAATTGGGCGTATAGGCGACGCCCCAGATGGTGCCGACAAAGCTGACGCCATTGTCCGCCTTCGCCAATTCCTTCGTATAGCCGCCTTCAAAGTACGAATCGCATTCGTTGCCGAGGCGGTATTTCATGGAATTGCCCCCCAGGCCGTAGCATGCTTGCGGGCCGTGGCCGGCGCTGCTGCCGGCGCCGGCGCGGAAATAGCCGTGGAATTCACCTTCGGCGTCGCTGGCATGGGCCGGCAATGCCGAGCAGGCAGCCAGCGCCAGGATGGCCGGCAGGGTTTTGATGGTCGGACGTTGCTTGTTCTGCTTCATTGCGTTTCTCCTGTGTGTATTTTCGTTGTTGGTATGAGGTGAACTGCAGGCGCGAGCGCGCCCCCGCGCGGCGGCGCCGCGCGTAAAAAGCGTGTTGAGTCGTGCGGGCGGAGGCTAAGTTAGCCGGTACCGATGCGGGCGATGGCTTGTTCCCAAGCCTGCATGCGGCGCTGCGCTTCGTCGCGGCTGATGACCGGTTCGAAGACGCGGTCAACCCGCCATTGGGCTGACAAGTCGCTGGTACCGCTGTAGATGCCGGCGGCCAGGCCCGCCAGGCTGGCCGCGCCCAGCGCCGTGGTTTCCGTGACTTTAGGACGGACCACGGGGATGCCCAGCAAATCGGCCTGGAATTGCAGCAGCAGTGAATTGGCGCAGGCGCCGCCATCGACCCGCAATTCCGTGATCGGCGCCGCCGCGTCGCGCTGCATGGCTTGCAACAGCGCGGCGCTCTGGAAGGCAATCGATTCCAGCGCCGCGCGGGCAATGTGCGCTACCGTCGTGCCGCGCGACAGCCCGAAAATCGCCCCCTTGGCGGACGGCACCCAGTAAGGCGCCCCCAGCCCGGTAAACGATGGGACGAACACCACGCCGCCCGCATCGGGTACCGAAGCGGCCAGCGCTTCAATGTCCGCAGCCTGTTCGATGGCTTGCAGCCCGTCGCGCAGCCACTGCACCACGGCGCCGCCGATAAACACGCTGCCTTCCAGCGCATACTGGCGCGCCTGGCCCACCTGGCACGCCGCGGTACTGATCAAGCCATTGTGCGATTCGGCACTGGCGCTGCCGGTATTGAGCAGCATGAAACAGCCGGTGCCATACGTGTTTTTCGCCATGCCGGCCTTGAAACACGCTTGCCCGAACAGCGCGGCCTGCTGGTCGCCAGCGATGCCGCCGATCGGCACGGCGCCGCCCAGCCATGCTGCATCGGTATGGCCGAACATATGGCTCGATGGATGCACTTGCGGCAGCAGCGCGGCCGGGATGCCGAGGCAGTCCAGCAATTCCTGATCCCAGCAGCCCTCATGGATATTCCACAGCATGGTGCGGGCCGCGTTGCTGGCATCGGTGACATGCAGCTTCCCTCCCGTCAAATTCCACACCAGCCAGCTATCGACGGTGCCAAACGCCAGCTCGCCGTTGTCCGCGCGGCGGCGCGCGCCGTCCACGTTGTCAAGGATCCACTTCAGTTTGGTGGCGGAAAAGTACGGGTCCAGCACCAGCCCCGTCTTGCGCCGGATCGTGTCCGCCAGGCCATCGTTGCGCAATTGCTGGCACAGCGCTTCCGTGCGGCGGTCTTGCCACACAATGGCATTGAAGATGGGGCGGCCCGTCGCGCGGTCCCACACGACCGTGGTTTCACGCTGGTTGGTGATGCCCAGCGCGGCGATGTCGGCAGCGTGCAAGCCTGCCTTGGCCAGTACGGCGCGGCTGGTGGCCAGCTGGCTGTCCCACAATTCCTGGGCATCATGCTCGACCCAGCCCGGCTGCGGGAAAATTTGCCGGAATTCCTGCTGAACGGACGCCACCACTTCGCCATCGCGGAAAACAATGCTGCGCGAACTGGAAGTACCCTGGTCCATTGCCAGAAGATAAGCCATGTCAAATCCTGCTTAAAAAAAGATCAGCAATACCCTCCCCGCACATGGCGGCGCGCGTCACGCGCAAGCCATGCGGGATCGGGATGACGACAGGTAGCGCGCTGGCGGCGCACGGTATGGCGCCGCCAGGCCGCCTCAGGTCAGCGGACTTTGCCGTCCTGCCATGCCTTCAGCAGCTGCTCGTAAGGAATGGTTTCACCTTTTGGTTTTTCATTCGGCAGCTTGGCCCACGGCGCGGCATTGTTGGACAGGTAGCTGGCCGGGTCTTTCTTGTCGTTCAGCTTCGGCGCGCAATTCTTCATGCCGGCGCGCTGCAGGCGGGCCATGATGCCGTCCATTTCCTCGGCCAGGTTATCCATTGCGCCCTGCGGCGTTTTTTCGCCGGAAATCGCCGTGGACACGTTTTTCCACCACAACTGCGCCAGCTTTGGATAATCCGGCACGTTGTTACCGGTCGGCGTCCACGCGACGCGCGCCGGGCTGCGGTAAAACTCCACCAGGCCGCCCAGTTTCGGCGCCATATCCGTCATGGCCTTGGCGCGGATGTCCGAATCACGGATGAAGGTCAGGCCCACCATGGATTTTTTCAGCGACACGGTTTTCGACGTGACGAACTGGCCATACAGCCACGCTGCCGCCATGCGGTCAGGCGGCGTGCTTTTCAGGTACGTCCACGAACCCACGTCCTGGTAGCCGTTTTGCATGCCGTCTTTCCAGTACGGGCCATGCGGCCCTGGCGCCATGCGCCATTTCGGCGTGCCGTCGCTGTTCACTACCGGCAAGCCTTGCTTGGTCATGCCGGCCGTGAAGGCCGTGTACCAAAAGATTTGCTGCGCCACCTGGCCTTGCGCCGGTACCGGACCCGCTTCCGAGAACGTCATGCCCAGCGCTTCCGGCGGTGCATATTTTTTCATCCAGTCCAGGTACTTGGTCAGCGCATACACGGCTGCCGGCGAATTGGTGGCGCCGCCGCGCGACACGGACGCGCCGACCGGCGTGCACTTGTCGGCCGCGACACGGATACCCCACTCATCGACCGGCAAGCCATTGGGCAAGCCCTTGTCGGCGGTACCAGCCATCGACAGCCACGCATCGGTGAAGCGCCAGCCCAGCGACGGATCTTTCTTGCCGTAGTCCATGTGGCCGTAGACTTTTTTACCGTCCAGTTCCTTGACATCGTTGGTGAAGAAGTTCGCAATATCTTCATACGCGGACCAGTTTTGCGGCACGCCCAGTTCATAGCCGTACTTGGCCTTGAATTTTTGCTGCAAGTCCTTGCGCGCAAACCAGTCGGCGCGGAACCAGTACAGGTTGGCGAACTGCTGGTCAGGCAGCTGGTACAGCTTGCCATCCGGCGCCGTGGTGAAGCTGGTGCCGATGAAGTCTTTCAAATCCAGGCCGGGGTTCGTGTATTCCTTGCCCGGGCCGGCCATGTAGTCGGACAGCACGACCGTCTGCCCGTAACGGTAGTGGGTGCCGATCAAGTCGGAGTCATTGACCCAGCCATCGTAAATCGATTTACCGGACTGCATCGACGTTTGCATTTTTTCCACCAGGTCGCCTTCCTGGATCACATCGTGGATGACTTTGATGCCGGTGATTTCTTCGAATGCCTTGGCCAGCGTTTTGGATTCATACACGTGCGTGTCCAGCGTTTCCGATACCACATGGATTTCATGGACGCCTTTGGCCTTCAGCTTGGCGGCCGCCGCGATGAACCAGTTCATTTCCTCCAGCTGTTGCGCGCGGCTCAGGGTGCTGGGCTTGAATTCGGTATCGATCCATTTTTCCGCAGACTTGCTGTCCGCCATCGCGTTACCGGACAGCGCCATGATGGCAGCTGCCATGACACCCAGCTTGAACACCGCTTGCTTGCTTCGATTCATGTCTTCTCCGTGTGTTGTTGTAGCCTTCCTGTTGATCCCGTGCGGATAACGGAAGGAAGTTGTCCGCACATTTCTTCGTCATGCTTTAGCCATGACCAATCCCAATACTGCAAAGCCGATACCGGCGCCAATCCACTGGTCCAGGTCCGTCAATCCGACCCAGGCCAGGTTCACGTAGGCCGCGCTCAGCAAACCGATGAACAGGCGGTCGCCGCGCGTGGTGCGCATCGGCAGGAAGCCTTTGCGTTCCGTGGTGGGCGAGCGGATTTCCCACAGCGTCATTCCGATCAGCATCAAGATGATGCAAGTGAAAAAGACCGCCACCGGCGTGGTCCACGCCATCCATGCAAATGACCATTCCATGCTTACACCCTCCCCATCGCAAAGCCTTTGGCAATATGATTGCGGACAAACCAGATCACCAGCATGCCCGGCACCAGCGTCAATACCCCGGCCGCCGCCAGCACGCCCCAATCCATGCCGGCCGCCGACACGGTGCGTGTCATGATGGCGCTGATCGGCTTCGCATTCACCGACGTCAAGGTGCGGGCCAGCAGCAATTCCACCCAGCTGAACATGAAGCAAAAGAATGCCGTCACGCCGACGCCGGCTTTAATCAGCGGCAGGAAGATCTGCAGGAAAAAGCGCGGGAACGAGTAGCCGTCGATATACGCGGTTTCATCGATTTCACGCGAAATGCCGGACATAAAGCCTTCCAGGATCCACACGGCCAGCGGCACGTTGAACAGCATGTGCGCCAGCGCCACGGCAATGTGCGTATCCATCAGGCCCACCGTCGAATACAGCTGGAAAAACGGCAGCAGGAACACGGCCGGCGGCGTCATGCGGTTGGTCAGCAGCCAGAAGAACATGTGCTTGTCGCCCAGGAAGCGGTAGCGCGAAAAGCCATAGGCGGCCGGCAGCGCCACCAGCAGCGAAAACACCGTGTTCAGCCCCACGTAAATGATGGAGTTGATGTAGCCGCTGTACCACGACGGGTCGGTGAAGATGGTTTTATAGTTATCCCACGTCACATGCCGGGGCCATAGCGACAGCACCGACAGCGTTTCTTCATTGGTTTTCAGCGACGTATTGAGCATCCAGTACAGCGGCACCAGCGTGAATGCCACGTACAGGAACAAGGTCACGCCGCGCGGGATGCGGTTGTTTTTCACAAAGGCTTTGGCCATGGGTTGGCTCCGCTGGCTGGTGATGCTGGTTGTTATGGGCGCCACCACGCCGGCGGCGCTGTGCGGCAAATCTTTAGGCATGGTCGCCCTCCGTCGTCGAAGTCGTGTTGCCCGCGCTTTGCATCCAGTTGTACAGCACGAAACTGAACAGCAGGATGATCAGGAAGTAAATCAGCGAGAACGCCGCGGCAGGTCCCAGGTCGAACTGGCCCACGGCTTTTTGCGTCAGGTACTGGCTGAGGAACGTGGTCGAGTTGCCCGGACCACCGCCGGTCAGCACGAACGGTTCCGTATAAATCATGAAGCTGTCCATGAAGCGCAGCAGCACGGCAATCATCAATACGCCGCGCATCTTCGGCAGCTGGATATGGCGGAACACGGCCCAGCGGCTGGCGCCATCGATTTGCGCGGCCTGGTAATACGCGTCGGGGATCGAACGCAGGCCGGCGAAACCCAGCAGCGCCACCAGCGGCGTCCAGTGCCACACGTCCATCATCAGCACGGTCAGCCATGCGTCGAGGCTGTGCGATGCATAGTTATAGTCGATGCCCAGCGCATTGAGCACGAAGCCGCCCAGGCCGATGTCGGCGCGGCCGAAAATCTGCCAGATCGTGCCCACCACGTTCCAGGGAATCAGCAGCGGCATCGACAGCACCACCAGCGACGCCGACGATTTCCACCCTTTCGACGGCATGGCCAGCGCCAGCGCCACGCCGAGCGGAATTTCCACCAGCAGCACGCATACCGAATACACCAGCTGACGCCCCAGCGCGCCGTGCAATTCCGGGTCGCGCATGATGGAGCGGAACCATTCCAGTCCGACAAACACGGCTTGCGTCGGGCTGAGGATATCCTGCACCGAATAATTCACCACCGTCATCAACGGCAGGATCGCGGAAAACGCCACGCACAGGAACACGGGCAGGATGAAGAACCACGCTTTATTGTTATACGGCTTGTTCATCGCGCAATCCTTTCGTCATTGCAGAAAAAGATGGTTTCCGGACGCGCCAGCCGCAGCCAGTGGCGCCCCGGCTGCACCGCGGCATTGGCGGCCAGCTTGCCCTTCAGCGGATGGCCCGCCACCGTGCCCGACACCAGCTGGCACGTACCCAGGTGCTGCACATTCCAGATGTCCGCCTCCAGCGCACCGTGGCTTCCTGCCGGCGCCAGTTCAATGAATTCCGGGCGGATGCCCATTTGCAGCGTGCCTTGCGCGCGCTTCAGCACCGACACCTGGGCCGGATCGAGTTCAATGCGGTGGCTGCCGATATGGATGCCGCGCTCGTCCGCGGCATCGACGCTGACCGGATAGAAATTCATGCCGGGACTGCCAATGAAGTAGCCGACAAACGTGTGGTCCGGACGTTCAAACAGCGCGTCGGGCGCACCCTTTTGCACGATTTTCCCGTTGGTCATCACCACCACTTCGTCAGCAAACGTCAGCGCTTCCACCTGGTCGTGCGTCACGTAAATCAGCGTCAGCTTCAATTGCTGGTGAATCTGCTTCAACTGGCGCCGCAATTGCCACTTCAAGTGGGGGTCGATCACCGTCAATGGTTCATCGAACAGGATCGCCGACACATCCTTGCGCACCAGGCCACGGCCCAGCGAGATTTTTTGCTTGGCGTCGGCCGACATGCCGGAGGCGCGCTGTTTCAGCGTGTGCGACATGCCGAGGATTTCCGCCACTTCATGCACGCGCTGGTGCACTTCCTTTTCCGGCACTTTGCGGTTGCGCAGCGGGAAAGCCAGGTTGTCGTACACCGTCATCGTGTCGTACAGCACAGGGAACTGGAATACCTGCGCGATATTGCGGCCGCGGGTGGGCGTGGTGGTCACGTCCTTGCCGTCAAACAGCACCTGGCCGTGCGACGGCGTCAGCAACCCGGAAATAATGTTCAGCAGCGTCGACTTGCCGCAGCCCGACGGCCCCAGCAACGCGTAGGCGCCGCCATCTTCCCACACCATGTTCATCGGCTGCAGCGCAAAGTCGGAGGGCGCCGAAGGATGCGGGCCGTATGCATGGCCCAGGTTACGGAATTCAATACGCGCCATGGCCGTTCTCCTGCGGCGCGCGCAGCAATGCGCCTTCCGCGTCAAAGATGAAAATATGGGCGGGATCCACCGCCGCCTGCACGACGGAATCAATTGCCGCCGCATGCACGCCCGGCACTTGCGCCACCAGCCCGGGCCCCGTGCCGCCATGCGCGCCGGGCGCCCCCAGGTGCAGGTGCACATAGGTTTCCGAGCCGCTCAGTTCCGACAAATCCACCGTGCAATCCATGCGGTTCGGCCAGCCGTCTATGCCTGCCAGCGCCACATGGTGGCAGCGGATGCCGACCTTGCACGGCTTGCCTTTGGCCAGCCCCAGCGGGTTGCCGGCCACCGTCAGCGCCGGGCCGCCGTCGAGGCGGATACTGTGGCTGTCTTCGACACGGGCGTCGAGCACGTTCATCGGCGGATCATTGAAAATGGCGGCGGCGCGGACCGACGCCGGCTTGCCGTAAGTTTCCAGCGTCGGGCCCGTTTGCAGGATGCGGCCGGCATCCATCACGACAGTGTGGCCGCCCAGCAGCAGCGCTTCCTGCGGTTCCGTGGTGGCATAGACCACGGTGGTATTGCCGTCGGCGAACAGCGACGCCAGTTCGGCGCGCAATTCTTCGCGCAATTTGTAATCGAGGTTGACCAGCGGTTCATCGAGCAGCACCAGCGGCGCTTTTTTTACCAGCGCGCGCGCCAAGGCGCAGCGCTGTTGCTGGCCGCCCGACAGGGCGCCCGGCAAGCGTTGCAGCAAGTGGCTGATGTGCAGCTTTTCCGCCATTTGCGTGACGCGCTGTTTGACTTCCGCGTCCGGGCGGCGCTGCAGGCGCAGCGGCGCGGCAATGTTGTCGTACACGGTCATGGCCGGGTAATTGACGAATTGCTGGTACACCATGGCCAGGTTGCGCTCGCGCACACTGACGCCGGTGACATCCTTGCCATCGGCGAAGATGCGTCCCGCCGTCGGCCGGTCCAGGCCCGCCATCACGCGCATCAGCGTGGTCTTCCCTGCCTGTGTCGGGCCCAGCAAGACGTTGATGGTCCCGGGGACCAGCTTCACGTCCAGCGGGTACAGGTGCGTTTCCGCCCCGACCCGCATACTTATATCCTTCAGCTCCAGGTTCACTGCTTTCTCCTCCTTTTGGGTACTGCCACCGGCTCTCCTACCGGCTTATTGTCGGACCCGGCGTCCCCGCCTAGGCCCGCTGCTGCAAACCGTCCTGCCGCATCCACGACTGCAGCCGGTCGGTATCCTGCTGGCGGCTGTGCAAGCCGCATTTGGTGCGCCGCCACAGGATGTCTTCCGCGCTGCGCGCCCATTCCACCTGCATCAGGTAGCGCGCTTCGCGCTCATACAATCCCGGCGCCAATTCCTGGCCTAAATCGTTCAATGCCGCCGCGTTGCCCAGCATGCGCGCGGCGCGGCTGCCGTACTGGCGCGCATAGCGCAGCGCCAGCTTTTGCGGCAGCCACGGATAGCTGTTACGGAAGCGGTACAGGAAGGCGGCGAAGTCGTAGCCGTCCACCAGCTCGCCCGTCTTTTGCAAATCACCGCCCGGCAGCGGTACGCGGTCGGTCCAGCCCGGAGCATTCCCGCCCAGCCGCTGCTGCAAGATGTCCAGCGCTTCTTCGGCCAGCTTGCGGTACGTGGTGATCTTGCCGCCCCAGATATTCAAAAATGGCGGACGGTCGTCACTGCACTCCAGCACATAATCGCGGGTGATGGCGGACGCCTGGCTGGCGCTGTCGTCCAGCAGCGGGCGCACGCCGGAATACGTGCTGACCACGTCAGCCGGGGCAATGCGCGTGCTGAAATAACGGTTGGCCATGTCGCACAGGTAACCGACTTCTTCGCTGCTGATGGCGACGCGGCCCGGTTCGCCCGTGTATTCCAGGTCGGTGGTGCCGATCAGCGTAAAGTCTTCCTGGTACGGGATGGCAAAGATGATGCGCTTGTCCGGATTCTGGAAAATGTACGCATAGTCATGCTCGAACAGGCGCGGCACGATAATGTGGCTGCCTTTAATCAGGCGCAGGCCATAGCTGTTGTTGCCGCCCAGCGCACCGGCTGCGAACTGGCCCGTCCACGGTCCGGCGGCGTTGACGATGGCGCGCGCCTGCACGTCGATGCGGCCCTGCTCCGTGCTGTCGAGCGTCGCTCGCCATCCGCGGCCGTCCTGTACCACGCTGGTGCACGGCGTGCGCGTCAGGATGGTGGCGCCGCGCTCATGGGCGTCGAGCGCATTCAACACCACCAGCCGCGCGTCGTCGACCCAGCCATCCGAATACACGAAGCCCTTGCGGTAGCTGCCCTGCAATGGCGCGCCGGCCGGATGGCGGTCCAGCGCCACCCCTTCGGAACCGGGCAGGAATTCGCGTTTGGCTAAATGGTCATACAGGAACAGGCCGGCGCGGATCATCCACGCGGGACGCTGCGCGGCATCATGCGGCATCACGAAGCGCAGCGGCCACATGATGTGCGGCGCGGCGCGCAACAGCACTTCGCGTTCCTGCAGTGCTTTGCGCACCAGCTTGAATTCGTAATATTCGAGATAGCGCAGGCCGCCGTGGATCAGCTTGGTACTGGCGGACGATGTGTGCTGCGCCAGGTCGTGCTGTTCGCACAGCACGACACGCAGGCCGCGCCCCACAGCGTCACGTGCAATGCCAACGCCGTTAATGCCGCCGCCGACCACCAGCACATCGCATTCAATACGGCGGGAAGGAGTGGATGGTACCGCCATCACTGCCCCTTCCGTTCGGCAAAATGTTTGTTTGTGTTCATATCCAGTCTCTCATCGGTTCTTTTCACCGCACACGGCGGCAGCTTGCGGCCAAACGCTGCACCGCTTGGCGTTTCATTTTCGTTTTCGACAAGCTTGTTGACCGGTCATGTCGCACTGTCTGCAGCCATTGTACGCATTTTTTAATTTGAGACAACAACATTTTTTGCGTTTGTGTTCGTTTATGTTCGTTTTATGTTCGCTTGCACGGCAGAGCGGTCTACCGGGAAGATGTGGCGCAGCTGCCATAACGTACACAAATAGCACGAGTGTTCGCTTAGGATGTGAACTATAATGACCAGCTTTGAACCCGGATGGCTTTGCAATCCGCCCACTGCAGAATGTTCGTTTTTGTTCATTTGACAGACACATGACTCCACGCCACCGCCGCCTGCTCGACCATATCCGCCAGCATGGCGACACTTCCGTAGATGAACTGGCCCGTATCCTGGGTGTGACCACGCAAACCATCCGGCGCGATATCCGCGAACTGGAAGATGCGCGGCTGCTGGCCCGCTACCATGGCGGCGTCGGCATCCCGTCCACCGTGGAAAACATTGATTACGACCAGCGCCGCGAAATGGACATGGAAGCCAAATGCCGCATTGCGCAGCTGGCCGCCTCCCAGGTGGAAAATGGCCGCTCGCTGATCATCAACATCGGCACCACCAACGAAGAAGTGTCGAAGGCGTTGCTGCGGCACAAGGGCTTGCGTGTCATTACCAACAACCTCAACGTGGCGTCCATCCTGTCCAATAACGAGGACACGGAAGTCATCATTGCCGGCGGCCTGGTACGCAACCGCGACCGCGGTGTGATCGGCGAAGCCACGATCGACTTCATGCGCCAGTTTAAGGTCGACATCGGCATCATCGGCGTGTCAGGCATTGAAAGCGATGGCACCCTGCTGGACTATGACTACCGCGAAGTGCGGGTCACGCAAGCCATCATGGAACAGTCGCGCGAAGTATGGCTGGTGGCGGACCACACGAAATTCGGCCGCCATGCGATGGTGCGGCTGGGCAGCATCGCGCAGGTCAATAAATTCTTTACCGATTTGCCGCTGCCGCCGGAAGCGGCGGACGCCTTCGAGAAGGCCGGCGTGGAAGTGATTATCGCGTCGCCATAAGGCGCCCGGCCAACAGGAGACCATAGTGCGCACCAAACTGATTGCAGGTAACTGGAAAATGAACGGCAGCTTCGAGTCCAACGGCGCGCTGCTGCGGGCGCTAAAGGAGCAGTGGCCCACGCTGCCGTGCGACGTGCTGGTCTGCGCGCCGGCTGTCTACCTGGCGCAATGCCGCGCCGAGCTGGCGGGCACGGGGATCGGCTGGGGTGCACAGGATGTATCGGCGCACACGGCGGGCGCCTACACGGGCGAAGTGGCCGCGGCAATGCTGGCCGACGTGGGCTGCAGCCACGTGATTGTGGGCCACTCGGAACCGCGCAGCTACCACGGCCACAGTGATGCGCTGATTGCGCAAAAGTGCCTGCGCGCGCTGGAATCAAGCCTGGCGCCCATCCTCTGCGTGGGTGAAACGCTGGCGGAGCGCGACGCGGGCCTGACCAATGCCGTTGTGATGCGGCAGCTGGGGGCTGTACTGGAAATGCTGACGCCGCGCCAAGCCGCGCAACTGGTGGTGGCATATGAACCCGTATGGGCCATCGGCACCGGCCGTACCGCCACACCGGACATGGCGCAGGAAGTGCACGCCACGCTGCGCCGGCAATTGCACGCATTCAGCCCGGACGCTGCCGCCACAGTCCGCATCTTGTATGGCGGCAGCATGAAACCGGACAACGCGCCAGCATTGATGGCCATGCCGGATATCGATGGCGGCCTGATAGGCGGCGCATCGCTGCAGGCAGACAGCTTCAGCGCCATCATCCGCGCTGCCGCCTGAGCGGATCACCAGTTCGCTTCGCGTTCGGGCGTCGACGAAATTTTGTGGATAGACAAGTCGGCGCCCTGGAATTCCTGTTCCGGGTCCAGGCGCAATCCCACCGTAGCCTTCAGCGCACCATACACGATGTAGCCGCCCGCGCTGGCAATCGCCACGCCGGCTGCCGTGCCGATCAGTTGCGGCGCCAGCGCCACGCCGCCAACGCCGCCGAGCGCCTTGGCGCCAAAGATGCCGGCAGCAATGCCGCCCCACGCGCCGCACAGGCCGTGCAGCGGCCACACGCCCAGCACGTCATCAATTTTCCACTTGTTTTGCGCCAGCGTGAACATCCACACAAAGATGGCGCCGGCGATACCGCCCGTGACCAGCGCGCCCAGCGGATGCATCAAATCGGAACCCGCGCACACGGCCACCAGGCCGGCCAGCGGCCCATTGTGCACGAAGCCCGGGTCATTGCGGCCCATCAGCACGGCCACCAGGGTGCCGCCCACCATCGCCATCAGCGAATTCACCGCCACCAGGCCGCTCATCTTGTCCAGCGACTGCGCGCTCATGACGTTAAAGCCAAACCAGCCGACGATCAGAATCCACGCGCCCAGCGCCAGGAAGGGAATCGACGAAGGCGGGTGCGCAGAAATGCCGCCGTTTTTCGTATAACGGCCACGGCGCGCGCCCAGCAGCAGCACGGCAGGCAAGGCGATCCAGCCGCCCATCGCATGCACAACGACGGAACCGGCGAAATCGTGGAATTCCGCGCCAAAGGCCGACAGCAGCCAAGCCTGGAAACCGAAGCGCTGGTTCCACACCATGCCTTCAAACAGCGGGTATACGACACCGACCAGCACGAACGTGGCGGCAGTCTGCGGATGGAAGCGGGCCCGCTCGGCAATGCCGCCGGAAATAATGGCCGGGATGGCGGCAGCAAAGGTCAGCAGGAAAAAGAATTTCACCAGTTCAACGCCATTCTTTGCCGACAGCACGTCCGCGCCGGAAAAGAAGTTGACGCCATAGGCAATGCTGTAGCCGACAAAGAAGTACGCGATGGCTGACACGCAAAAGTCCACGAGGATTTTCACCAGCGCATTGACCTGGTTCTTTTTGCGCACGGTGCCCAGTTCCAGGAATGCAAATCCCGCGTGCATTGCCAAAATCATGATGGCGCCCAGCAGGATAAACAACGCATCCGCACCAAAATTATTACCAGCCATTCAAACCACTCCCCAAAATAATGCAAAGTTGATCTAGGAGTGTGCAATCAAGCAATATTCGTACCAATTTGGTGCGCATGCTTAAGTGCATGATTCGACTGAATTTTATGTTTCACACATTGTTGGTGCGTCAAGCACCTTGCACCAATAACGGGCATTTATTCAGCGCCATATTGGTGCGCACCGCATCAGCACGGCATGCGAGGCGCACCAGGCTGGCGCATCAAATCGGAGCGCCCGGCGGCACGGTCGGCAGATTGCGCAATTTCACGCTGCGCGGATCTTGCAAGTAAGCGTTGATCAGCGCCGACGCTTCCTTGCGGCTGGATGCGGTCACGCCTTTGCCGCCGTTTTTCACCAGCCAGCCTGACAAGCCGGCCAATGCCGTGCGCACTTCCGCGTCGACACCCGCGTGCAGCTTGCCTCCCTGCAGCGTTTGCAGCATGGTATCGAGCACCACCCAGTTGGCGGCCAGTTGCACGGCTTCGCCGCCGGCCAGCGACGCAGGCACGGCGTCGCGCCGCCACGTGCGCTGCACCAGCACGTCCAGCACTTCGGCCACGCCCGGTTGCGCGGCGTCGCGCGCATGCTGCCACGCAATGCGGTTCAAGCGGCCCGCATCGAGCAGGAATGACGCGCTGTGCGCCGCAGCCGCCTCCGCTGCCGACAAGGCATCAAACACGCCGCCCATGCGGGTATCGAAGTATTCCTTGTTGCGTTCATACCCTTGCGACGGCGGCGTCAGCACGTCCAGCACCTTGGGCGGCAGCGCCAGGTATTCGGCCTGCAACGTCGATGCCAGTTTGTTCAGCGCGGCGCGCTGCGTGGCGGCAGGCACGGGGCGCACGCCGCCATGAGCGATACCGGTACGGATATCCGATACCGACGCATAGTCGAATTCACCGCCGGCCAGCAGGCGCGCCAGCCCTTCGGCCTGATAGCGCTGCAGCAGGTAGACCGGCACCAGCCGCGCTTCGATTTCGCCGGCCTGGCGCGCATCGGGCAAGACGTTGAAGCTGAAGTTTTCCAGCGCGCGCTTGCGCACGGCGGCCAGGCTGTCCCACGTTTTCACGATGTCGGGGCCGAAGTCCCACAGCAAGCCATGCGGATGCGACGCACTGGGCGAACGCGCGTCAGCGTCGCTGACGTAAGTCATGCCGGCCGCCTGCGCTTCGCGCCGTAATTGCGCCAGCGCCGCCTGTTCATCGCCGGCAAACTGGCCATACACGTGCTTGACAATGTAATCGTCCCACGGACCCACGCCCGCGCCATACGCGTCAGCCAGGTCCACGTCCCCCTGCGCCGTCAGCTTTAATACCGGATGCGGGTAATCCATGACCGAACCATTGCCATGGCGGCTGGCGGCGAAGTTGTGTGCGAAGCCCAGCGTGTGCCCCACTTCATGGGCGGAAAGCTGGCGCAGGCGGGCCAGCGCCATCTGTTCGGCCAGCTTTTCCTTGCTACCCTCCTTACCATAGGGCGCCAGCAAGCTTTCCGCAATCAGGATATCCTGCCGCACGCGCTGCGAGCCCAGCGTGACGGCGCCGCGGATGATTTCCCCCGTCAGCGGGTTGGACAGCGCATTGCCGTATGACCAGCCACGGGTGGCGCGGTGCGTCCACGTGATGATGTTGTAGCGCACGTCCATCGGGTCGGCGCCTTCCGGCAGCAGTTCAACCTTGTACGCATCCTTGAAGCCTGCCTTTTCAAAGGCCGTAGCCCACCAGCGCGCGCCTTCCAGCAGCGCCGACCGCACAGGTTCCGGCGCGCCGCGGTCCACGTAATACACGATCGGCTTTTTCACCGTGCTGACGGCGGCGTTCGGGTCCGTCTTTTCCAGCCGGTGCCGCACCTGCCAGCGCACGTCCAGGCTGGACGCCAGCGGCGTCGCGTAATCATAGTAGCCGGTATCGAAGCCACCCGATTGCGGGTGGTAGGCGCGCGGATGGTAGCCGCTGTCCGGCAAGCGCACCATGCTGATGTGCTGGCGCATGGTCAGGCTGTTCGGATCCGCCGCTACCTGCCTGACCCATTCGCCCTGGCCCGGGCCCTGGAATGTCAGCAACGCTTCCAGCTCAATGTTGTCCGGATAGGCTTTGGCGTCGGCAGCCAGCACGGCGCTGCGCCTGGCATCGACGGCATAGGCGCCCTGCTTGGTTTCCGCCAGCCGGGCCGACACGCCATGCTGGTCCGCCAGCAGGAATGACGAGAAGTCCACCAGATGGCGGTTGCCTTCACTGGCAAGGATATCGCCGGCCCACAGCACGGCGCCGGCAAACGATTCTTGCACGGCCGCCCGCTCGTCCGCATCCGTCGAATTCGCCATGAAGCGGGTGTTGTCTTGTACCAGGAACAGGCGGGCGCCGTGCTTTTGGAAGCGCACCATTTTGACGTCGCCGGACTGGCGGCGGTCCAGGCCCACGTCGTTCGAACCCAGTGCATAGGGCAATGAGCTCATCAGCAGGAATGGCTGGTCCAGCGCAGAGACGCCCAGCAGCACGCGGCCTTGCGCCGTATCGCGCCACAGGTCAATAAAGCCGGCTTGTGCTGCCAGCCCTTGCGTCTGTTCTTGCAGGGTTTTGGTGGGCGCCGCCGGGGTGGCAGCGAAAGCGGGAACGGCCGTCAACAGCAGTGTGGCCAGTAAATACGAAACAGGTCGGGTCGGGAGCATAGTGGATGAAGTCAATTCGGACCATGGCCGGCGCGGGGACCTGCGCTGTGCAAGACCGGTTGGCCCGCACAGCATGGATCCCCGCGCTGGGCGGGGATAGGCAAAAGCTTACTGCGCGCCGCTGGCGGCGGCAGCGTCCTGCACAGGCATATGCAGCGCTTTCGACAGGAAGCCCCAGCGGTCCGTGACTTCTTCAATTTGTTTGCTGGTCGGCTTGCCTGCGCCGTGGCCAGCCTTGGTGTCAATGCGGATCAGGATGGGATTGGCGCCGCCTTGCGCCGCCTGTGCCGCCGCTGCAAACTTGAAACTGTGCGCCGGCACCACGCGGTCGTCGTGGTCCGCCGTGACCACCATCGTCGCCGGGTAGCACGAACCCTGCTTCAGGTTGTGCAGCGGCGAGTATTTATACAGGGCCTGGAATTCTTCCGCATTGTCCGACGAACCGTAGTCCGACGTCCACGCCCAGCCGATGGTGAATTTCTGGAAGCGCAGCATATCGAGCACGCCCACGGCAGGAATCGCCGCGGCGAACAAATCCGGACGCTGCGTCATGGTAGCGCCCACCAGCAAGCCGCCATTGCTGCCGCCGCCAATCGACAGTTTCGCTGGCGACGACACCTTGTTGGCCACCAGCCATTCCGCCGCGCCGATGAAGTCATCGAACACGTTTTGCTTTTGCAGCTTGGTGCCGGCCTTGTGCCACGCTTCGCCGTATTCACCGCCGCCGCGCAGGTTGGCCATCGCATACACGCCGCCCATTTCCACCCACGCCAGGTTCGCCACCGAGAACGATGGCGTCAGCGGGATATTGAAGCCGCCATAGCCGTACAGGTAAGTCGGGTTCGAACCATCGAGCTTGATGCCCTTTTTCGACACGATGAACATCGGCACTTTGGTGCCATCTTTACTGGTGTAGAACACCTGGCGCGTTTCAAATTGCGACGGGTCGAAGTCGACTTTTGGCTGGCGGTACACGGTGCTCTTGCCCGTCTTCATGTCATAGCGGTAAATCGTCGCCGGGGTGGTGAAGCTGGTGTATGAGTAAAAGGTTTCCTTGTCGCTGCGCTTGCCGCCGAAACCGGATACGGAACCGATGCCTGGCAATTCCACGTCGCGCACGAACTTGCCATTCAAATCAAACACTTTGACGGCGCTGTGCGCATCGGCCAGGTAATCGGCCACCAGCTGGTGATTGACGATGGTGGCCGACACCAGCGTTTGCGGCGCTTCCGCCACGATTTCTTTCCAGTTGGCCGGATCCGGATTGCGCACGTCGACTGCAATGATGCGCGAACGCGGTGCATTTTTATCCGTGCGGAAGTAGAACACCGGGCCATCGTTATCGATGAAGTCATAGGCCGCGTCGAACGCTTCCATCAAGCCCGTGACTTTCGCATCTTTCTGTTTCAAGTCCTTGTAAAAGATACGGGCCTTGCGTTCCGTGCCTTGCGACGACGTAATGATCAGGTAGCGGCCATCATCGGTGACGGCGCCGCCAAAACCCCACTCTTTCTGGTCTGGACGGTCGTAGACCAGCGTATCGGCGCTTTGCGGTGTGCCCAGCTTGTGGAAATACAGCTTTTGGAAGTAGTTGACGCCGGCCAGTTTGGTCGCTTCCGTCGGTTCGTCGTAGCGGCTGTAATAGAAGCCGGAACCGTCATGGGCCCACGCCGTGCTGGAGAATTTCACCCACTTGATGTGGTCTTCCGTATCCTTGCCGCTATCGATGTGGCGCACGCGGATTTCATTCCAGTCCGAGCCGGATGCGGCCGTGCTGTATGCGAGGTATTTGCCATTCGGGCTGACGGCCGTGCCGGCCAGCGCCACGGTGCCATCGGCAGCCAGCGTATTCGGGTCCAGCAGCACGCGCGGCTTGTCGTTCAGCGACTTCATCGTGTACAGCACGGACTGGTTTTGCAGGCCATCATTGCGGCTATAGAAATAGCGGCCGCCTTCCTTGTACGTGACGCTGAAACGCTCGTAATTCCACAGCTTGGTCAGGCGCTGCTTGATGGCTTCGCGGTTCGGGATTTGCGCCAGGTACGCCTGCGTCACCTTGTTTTGCGCATCGACCCACTCCTTGGTTTCCGCGCTGTTGGCGTCTTCCAGCCAGCGGTAAGGGTCGGCGACCGTCGTGCCGTGGTAATTGTCTTGCTGGTCAACTTTTTTCGTCACCGGATAGCTGACGGCAGGGCCGGTTGCCGGGCAGGTTTGCGCGATGGCGGAACCGCCAAAGGCAGCAGCCAGGGCGAAAATCAAGGAAGCGCGTTTCAGTCGCATGGGGAATAGTCTCGTTCTCGTCAATGTTTTGGAATTGTGGCGGGATCACCGCACTGCGTATGATGATATCCGTAACTGTGACAAATAAGTTACGCTCTCAACGGGTTTGGAACAAGGATTATTTGGCGGCAGAAGCCACAGGATCTTCCGCCAGTCCGTCCGGCGGCTGCCATTGGCGGATCCATTGGGCCAGCCCGCTGGCAGGAATCGGCCGGCTCATGAAGTAGCCCTGCGCCTGGTCGCAACCCATCAGCACCAGCAGGCGCCACACGGCTTCGCTTTCGATGCCCTCGGCCACGACCCGCAAGCCCATGTTGTGGCCCAGGTCGATGGTGGAGCGGACGATCTTGGCGTCACCCGTATCGTGCTCCATGTTCAGCACAAACGATTTATCAATTTTTAATTCATTGACGGGCAAGCGCTTCAGATACGCCAGCGATGAATAGCCCGTGCCAAAATCGTCAATCGACAAATCCATGCCCATCAAGTGCAGGCGTTCCAGCGTCTGCTGCGCGCGCACCGGGTCATCCATGATGGCGCTTTCCGTGATTTCCAGGCAAAACGCGGATGGCCCCAGTTGATGCCGCGCCAGCACATCGGCAAACTTGGCCGGCAAATCCTGGTCCATCAAATCCCGTGTGGACAAATTCACGGACAGCTTTAGATGGATACCCTGGCTGGCCAGTTCGTGCGACAGGATGGCCGACTGCTCCATCATCCACCGCGTCAGCACGCGGATAAAGCCAGTCTGCTCTGCAAAGGGAATGAACTGGTCCGGGAATACATTGCCCCGTTCCGGATGCACCCAGCGCACCAGCGCTTCCGCCCCCACCGCCTTGCCCGTGGCCAGTGAAATCTTGGGCTGCACAAACAGCCGGAATTCATTGCGCTCGATCGCATTGCGCAATTCCGTCAACAGCGACAGGCTTTGCGCACTGGACTGGTCAAACACTGCGTCATACACGACCGCGCCTTCGGTGCGCTGCTTGGCTGTGTACATGGCCACTTCGGCCAGGCTCATTAACTGTTCCGCGCCATCGCCATGCAGCGGATACCCGGCGATGCCGACACCGGCCCCAATGTCTACCATCTGGTCGTCCAGCGACAGCGGCGTTTCCAGCGATGCCAGCAGTTCACGCGCCACCAGTTGCGCCAGCTGTAAATCGCAGTTCGGCAACAGCACGGCAAATTCATCGCCGCCGAGGCGGGCCACCTGCGCCGACGTGTTGCGGCGGCTGGTCAATGTCAGCTGCAAGCGTTCGGCCACTTGCCGCAACAGCGCGTCGCCAAACGTATGGCCCATGACGTCATTGACATGCTTGAAGCGGTCCAGGTCCATCATCAGCACAAACACGGATGATTCGCGCTTGCGGGCGTCGGCAATGGAGGTTTCCAAATGCACCACGAATTGTGCGCGATTCGGCAAGTTGGTCAGCGTATCCCAATATGCCAGGCGGCGGATTTCCTGTTCGCGGCGGGCGATGCCCTCCCGCATGCTGTCGAAAGCGTGCGCCAGTGTGCCGATTTCATCTTCCCTTACGAACTCGATCTGGCCCTTGTAGTCGCCCTTTTCCAGGCGTTTGGCCACGCTGACCAGTTCACGGATCGGCTGCGCAATGCGTTTGGCCGTCACCACACTGACGCTGGCTGAAATCACGATGCCCGCCACCGTCAGTCCCAGCAGCCAACGCTCGAGCCGCGAATATTCTGCAATGGCTTCATCAAATGAGCGGGCCAGCACGACTGACACGCCCTGCCCCGCGTCTTCGCCGATGGCCAGCCGCCGCGCGCTATACAGGCCATCGGCCAGCTCCACTTCAAATGCACCATCCGGCCCGGGTTTGGCCGATTCCATGTGCTGCACCAGCTCGGTCGCCACCGGCACAGGGAAAGTCGAGCCGACCGGCAGCCACTGGCCCTTGCTGTCGCGCGTCACTATCGACGTATGCAAGGCGCTGATGTTGCGCATTTCATCAGCAATCTGCCGGTCGATGGGGAATGTCATGACAATCCAGCCAATCACGATCGGCGCTTTGACCGGCATGACGACCACCTGGTAGGGATAGCGGTCAACGATGCCGATGCCATTGGCGCCGTCGGACGCTTCCGCCTGGTCCAGCATGCCCAGCACGAGTTTTTTCAACCCCGCCGCCTGCACTTCGCTGGTGGTGGCGCTGATGGTGCGCTCGGCGCTGACCAGCATCGACGCCGACGCCTTGATGCGGCGGCCGTGGTTGGCCAGTGCGGATTCAATGGTGGCCCGGTCCGTCTCATCGTTATTGCCGATGGCGGCCACGAATGCCGTGTCGCGCGCCAGCAGCCGCGCGCCAAAACGCAGGCTTTGCGCATTCTGGTCCAGCAGGCGGCGGAACACCTTGCTGCCGTTCGTGAGTTCCTGTGCAATCGCGGCGCGCGCGTTGGATTCAATCCCGCGCTGGATCACCAGCAAGCCGATCACTTGAACCGCCACGATCAGCAGCATGAACAGGGTCAGGATGCGGCTTTCCAGGCTGCGGAAATGCAGGCGTGCACGCATGGCGGTTCCTACAGCGCCGCTTCCGCCGCCGGCGGCTTCAAGGCCAGCCTGAACGTGGCGGTGGCTAGCGCATCGCCGGCTTTCAGCGCCAGCGGCTGTTCTTGCGGCTGGCCGCCCGCCATGTTGTAGTGCCACACTTTCAGCACATATTTGCCGCTGGCGGGCACGTCGATGCGCACCACGCCGGCAGCATCGGTCTTGCCGTAATACGGCGTTTCAACCACGCGGATATACGCCACCATTTTGTCGTGGATATTGCAGCCGAGGACAACGACACCCGCCTTGTCGAAGATTTGCGGCGACGCGCTGGTGCCAGAGTACAGTTTCTGGTCGAATTTGTGCGCCGGGGAAAACGAATAAATATGGTGGCGCACCCGGTCGTTATTGGGAAAGTCGATCCGGCTGCCCACTTGCACCACGGTTACCAGCGGAATGAATTTCAAGCCTTTTTGCTCGATCTCCGCACTCTTCAACGGCTTCGGCAACGCCGCACCGCTTTCAGCTTCCACATACACCACCGTGTCCGGCAGCGGATTGCCGGCACTGTCCGATACTTGCACCGCCACCCCGGACGCACTGGCGGCACAACTGGCAGCGGCCAGCAACAAGAAAACAGCAGCGCGGCGGATGTAAACCATGGGCAGGCAGGTAATGGCAGTCATTGAGACATTCTATTGTAGCCCTAGAGCAAAATTCGCCCTAGTCCTTTGCGCCATTCTTGCCGCGCAACTGTTTCTTCGATTCATCATCCTGTCATATTGACGCACTAATATGTTTTGGTCTTTTCATTAATAAGTTTCATATCGTGAACAACGTGGCCTACCTGCGCCGCCCGGCATCGCCGGCCCTTCAACCCGACGCCACGCCGGAAGCCGACTCCATGCTGCGCGCACAGTTGCTCGATATTATCGAACGCCGCCAATTAACCGCCCTGTTCCAGCCGATCGCCCATTTGCAGGGCGGCGCCATCATGGCCTACGAAGGCTTGATCCGGGGCCCGTCCGACAGTCCGCTGCACTCCCCGCTGAACCTGTTCAAAGCCGCCCGCGCCTGCAACCTGGCGCTGGAAGTGGAACACCTGTGCCGCCGCGTCGTGCTGGAACGCTTCGCGGAGTTGAAGCTGCCGGGCAAACTGTTCCTCAATGTCAGCCCGGAATGCCTGCTGCTGCAGCGCGATGAAGCGCGCGGCGAAACGCTGCAATACATCGAGCAAATCGGCATCAATCCGGACCGCGTGATTATCGAGTTGACGGAAAACCAGCCAACGTACAACTATGAATTGATGCGCGACGCGGTACTGCACTACCGCAACCTCGGCTTCCAGATCGCCATCGATGACCTGGGCGAAGGCTTTTCCAGCCTGCGGCTGTGGTCGGAATTGCGCCCCGAATATGTGAAGATCGACATGCACTTCATCCAGGGCATCCACCAGGATCCCGTGAAGCTGCAATTTGTCCGGTCGATCCAGGAAATTGCCGACAAGTCAGACACGCTGGTGATCGCCGAAGGCATAGAAGCCCAGGCGGAATTGCTGGTGCTGCGCGATTTGAATGTCGTGTACGGCCAGGGCTACCACCTGGGCCGCCCGCACGCCAATCCCGCCCGCGCACTGCCGGCCGAAGTCGCCAAAGCCTTGTCGCGCAACGGCGTGGCAGTCTACCCACAGCGCATCACCGAGCCGGCGACGATAGAAAAATTGCTGACGGAAGTGGCGGCGGTACCGCCCGGCATGAACAACAACGACGTGTATGACATCTTCATGCAAGACCCGAAGCTGATGATCATCCCTGTCGTCGATGACGGCATGCCACTGGGCTTGATTACGCGTTTTGCCATGATCGACCACTTTGCGCGGCCATATCAGCGGGAATTGTATGGCCGTAAATCGTGCCGCCAGTTCATGGATGGCAAACCGCTGGTGGCCGACAAGGGCACCAGTTTGCAGGAACTGTCGTACCGCATGGTTGAATCCGATGCGCACCACTTGTTCAATGGTTTCATCATTACAGACCAGGGGCGCTACGTTGGCATGGGCACAGGCCACGACTTGATGCGTGAAATCACGCAAATGCAAATCAACGCGGCGCGCTATGCCAACCCGCTGACGCAATTGCCGGGCAATGTGCCGATCAATGAACATATCGACCGCCTGCTGGAAAGCAGCACGCGCTTCTGGGTGTGCTATTGCGACCTGGACCACTTCAAACCCTTCAACGACGTGTATGGCTACCGCCGGGGCGACGACGTGATCCAGATGACGGGACGCATCCTGTCAGCGCACTGCGACCCGCACCGCGATTTCGTCGGCCATATCGGCGGCGACGACTTTATGATCCTGTTCCAGAGCGAAGACTGGGAAAGCCGCTGCCGCGGCATCCTGGCCGATTTTCAGCACTGCGTGCTGGATTTTTACAGCCTGGAAGACCGCGAACAGGGCGGCTACATCAGCGAAGACCGGCAAGGGAAGAAAGTGTTTTATTCGCTGATGAGCTTATCGCTGGGGGCGATCCGCGTGGAGCCGCAGCAGTTTTATTCGCATCACCAGATCGCAGCGCTGGCGTCGGACGCGAAAAAGCAGGCCAAGAAAATCCACGGCAACAGCTTGTTTGTCGATCGCCGGCAAGCTTGAGACCCGCCGGCGGCCCAGCATCAATGCGGCGACCGCGCCGGCGTCAGCGGCTTGGGGCCCACCGCATACACGCCAACGGCAATCACCGTCAGGCACCAAACAATCAGCGCCCCGGAAGGCAAGTCATACAGCGTGGACAACACCAGCCCCGCGGCATACCCCGCGGCGCCAATTGCATACGCCAGCAGCAACTGATGCTTGGCATAATGCCGCACGGCCAGCGCCGGAACGATCAGGCTGGTGAACACGAGATAGACGCCGACCAGCTGTACCGACGCCGTTACTGCCAGCGCGAACAGCAGATAAAACGGCAAGCGTCCCAGCTGCCCGTGCAGCAAATACAGCGCCAGGCCAATCACGCCCGTGACGATGGCCGGCAATACCAATTGGCTATAACGCACCCACAGGATTTGACCGGCCAATAAATCCTGCAAGTGTTCGCCGCCGTGCGGGTCGTGCGCGACCAGCAGCAAGCCTGCCGTGGCAGCCAGGATAAACAGGACGCCGATTTGCGCTTCCTGTACGTCGGGCCACTGTTTTTCCGTCCACGTCAGCAGCAATGCGCCCAGCACGGCGGCGCAGGCGGCCGCGCCCTGCACTGCCCATCCTTGCGGATCAAGGTCACCGACGCCGGCAATAATGACACCCAGCGCGGCAATCTGCGCGATGGCGAGGTCGATGAACACGATCCCCCGCTTCAGCACTTGCGAGCCTAGCGGTACGTGGGTCAGCAACACCAGCAGACCGGCAGCCAGCGCCGGTACGATGATGGTCAGGTCGAGACCGCCTTCCATTATTTATTTGCCTCCAACAGTTTTTGCACGGTGCTGTCAAAGAACGAGAACAAGTCGCGGCTCTTGTCATCGCCGCCAACAGTAAATGGCAGCACGACGGCAGGAATCTTTGCGTGCTCGGACAGCCACTGCGACGCGCGGCCATCCTGATACGCAGCCCGCACCACCATCTTGGCCGGCTGTTTTTGCAGCTGCGCCAGCAAACCGTTCAAGTGCGCTGCCGATGGTTCGACGCCGGGTTTCGGCTCCAGCGTGCCGACCTGGCGCATGCCCAGCCACCCCATCAGGTATTCCATGTTTTTATGGTGCTCCACCAGCGGCACACCTTTCAGCGGCGCCGCCTGCTGTTCCCATTTCGTGGTGGCTGCCGTCCAGCGTGCGGCGAAATCCTTGTAGCGGGCATCGTAATAGGCAGCGTTGGCGGCATCGAGTTCGCCCATGCGCTTGGCCAGCGCCGTCGCCACCAGCGCGATATTGCGGGGATTTTGCTGGATATGCGGGTTGCCGGCGGCATGCACGTCGCCCTCCGCACGGTCCAGTTTCGAAGGCACGTCCAGACGCGGCACCAGCGGCCCGGCCAGGAATTGACCCGGCTGTCCATCGGCGATTTTACTGTTGCCGGATTGCTGGATCAACACGGGCAGCCAGCCCACTTCCAGCTCCAGACCTGTGCATACGAGCAGATTGGCGTTGCGCGTACGGGCAATCAGGCTGGGGCGGGCTTCCACGCGGTGCGGATCTTGCAGCGCCGTGGTGGCGGACGACACTTTGACTTTATCGCCGCCCAGTTCCTTGACCAGCGCTTCCCATTCCGGTTCGCAGGCAAGGACATTCAATGCGGCGCTGGCCGGCGCCGCCCACAAGAAGGCGGAGGAAACCAGTGCGGCGGTAATCGGTGCAGGCAGTTTCATGATGGTGCTCCTCAGAAGGCGTGGGCCGCGTGCGTGCCGAGGCTCATGATGTATTGCAGGATGACCTGGTTGTCGGTGACGCCAGGACGGGACTTTTCTTGCGCGAATTGCAGGCGCAGGCGCGAGAATTCAGACGGGCTGTAATCAAACATGATGCTGGTCTTGCGCGGCGAATAAGGCTGCAACACCGCGAAGCTGTCCGCCGTCAGCGTGCCATCGTCCACCAGCCCGATATGGCGCGCGCCGGCCGTCAGGCGGTCATAGCGCAAGCCGGTACGCCAGTTCGGCATGAACTGGTAGACGCCTTGCGCATACCAGCCGGACTGTATGCCCGTGTAAGCGCTGCTGTATGCACGGCCCAGCGGACCGCCCGGACGCGCCGTGTCATATTCAAGATTGCCGCTGTCCTTGCTGCGGAAGTACTCGCCCTGCAATTTGAAATTCGTCGCTGTCGGATTGCCGTTGGGCGCCCATTTATAAATCGCGTCGGCAATCAACGTATTGGTCTTGCCGCTGAATGCATGGGCCAGGCCATCTTCTTCCCAGCCCCGCTGCTCCGCATGCGTGCGCAGCAGCGAGACGCCGACGCGGTAGCTGGCCGACTCGCCGATATCGTCGCCGATGCGGGCAAAGGCGGCGGCCGAGTTGGCGCCGTTGCGGTTGCGCGGCGTGCCGGGGAAATTGGCGCCATTGCCCAGTTCCACACCCAGCTCCACGAACTGGTCCAGCGGCGCCAGCCACTTGGCTTGCACGCCATCGGATTTGAACTGGCCTCCGAGGAAGACCTGGTACGCCAGCGGCGCATCGGCGAAATCCCACGTGTGGCTATGCTGGCTGTTCAGGTAGCCAATGGCGGACAGGAAGCGGCCCGCCTTCACATTGAAACCGCCACCGAGATCGCGCGTCTGGATAAACGCTTCTTCCACTTCCGCTTCATTTTCCGGCGTCAGCGCAAACGTCAGCTGGCCGGAAAACATCGGGTCGATATTCGCGCGCAGCGTGATTTCCGATTCGCCCAAATTAAAGCCTTTGGCGCCCGGTCCGGTTTCACCGCCAGGTGGCAGCATGCCCTGCACCCTGTATTGTTCCGGGTCTTGTTTCAGGCGCTGGAACGAGCCGCCGAGAATGGCGGAAATATCCGGATTGAACGCATTGCTGTTCGATTGCGCCGGTGCCGCGGCAACTGCAGGAGCCGCCGGCTGGGTGGCCGCATTTTGCGCGGCGGCGGCATTGGTATCAGCCTGCTGGGCCGTGGCGCTGGCGGCTTTCGCCTCCGTCTGGGCGGCGGCAGCCTGCGCCTGCGCCTGGGCCAGGCGCGATTCCAGCGCCGCCAGGCGTGCTTCATACGCCTCTTTCATCTGGCGGATTTGTTCGCGGATTTCCGCCAGTTCCCTGGTTTCCTTCGCGGAAGCCGCAGGCATGGCAAATACAGCGGCCAGCGCCGCAACGATGACACTTTTCTTCAACATCTTGATTCCTGTCTGGTATAGGTATAGGCGAGCCGGCGCGCGTATTGGCAATGCAGCGCAGCGGCCCGGAAAGCAATACGAAATCAGGCGAAGAAAGGCGGAGCGCGGGAATGGAAAACGCAGACGGTGCGCTTGCACGCTAGCGGCGTGTCAGCGACCAGGACGAATGGCGCCGAATGTTCGACGACCGGGAAGGTATAAGACGGTGTATCAAGCGCATTGGCGATGTGCGCAAAGGCCAGGCACTGGTCGCAATTCTGGTCCAGCGCCAGGTTTTTCGACGCACTGAAATTTTGCTCAACGGCGTCCCGCTCGGCCACTTGCGGCCGCTGGCTGAGATCCGACAGGTGCGATATCGCGTGCGTAATCCCCAGCTGCTGGGATAGCACCAGCAGCAGCGACAGCAAGGCATAAGCGATATGGCGTTTGACGATCACGGTACGACGCTTGAATGGCTTGTATAGATGAATGGGCGTATTGTAATCAGTCCGTCAATTTTTCCAAGCATTTTTTAACGGAACGCGTAACGCACTGTATCGGGCTGTATCGTACTTGCCAACTAAGCGCCAGCTTTGCTGAGAAACGCGTGCACTTTGGCCGCCGCCAGTTTATTCACGGACATCAGCAGCTCCGGCGCCACTTCCGCATAGCCGTAACGCTGGCCCAGGTGGCGCGCAATGTGCAGCAGCACTTCGGCCGCCACTTCCGCATCGGCCTCGGCCCGGTGGGCCGTGCCTTTAAAGCGGATGCCCAGGCTGCCGCACAGCGTGCCCAGCTTGTAGCTGCCCAGTTCAGGAAACACGCGGCGCGCCAGTTTCAGCGAACAGACCGGTCCCAGGTGGCGCGGCGCCAGTCCGGCGCGCGCGCTTTCCGCGTTGAGGAATTTTTCATCGAAGCTGGCGTTATGGGCGGACAGCATATCGCCGCCGATGAATTCCACCAGTTGCGGCACCACTTCACTGGCCGGCGGCGCGCTGTCGACCATTTTCTGCGTAATGCCCGTCAAGCCGGTAATGAACGGCGGTATCCGCACGCCGCAATTGACCAGCGAAACATAGCGGTCTGTGATGCGTCCTGCTTCGATCCGCAGCGCTGCCACTTCGGTAATGCGGTCGCCATGGTCCGGCGACAGACCCGTGGTCTCGAAGTCCAGCATAACAATGGGTTTGCTGTACACCGCCATCATGCGCCCCCGAACTTGCGCACGGCGTCCAGCGCCAGCCCGGCGCCAATGCTGCCGAACAAATCGCCTTCCACCCGGCGCGCATTCGGCACCACGGCGGCAATGCGCTCGCGCAGTGCATGCACGCCGGACGAGCCGCCCGTGAAGAATACGGTATCGACCGCATCAGCGGCCACGCCCGCATCGCGCAGCATGGCTTGCACGGTCTGTTCAACGGAACCCACCAGGTGGCTGATGGCGCCGTTGAAGCCCTCGCGCGTCAGGTCCACGTGCACCGGCGGAATCAGGCGATCCAGGTGCAATTGCACGCCGGCGGCGCCGGACAATGCGATCTTTCCTTCTTCCACTTGCATGGCCAGCCAGTGGCCGGCCCGTTCTTCAATCAGGTTTTGCAGGCGGCCCAGCTTTTCCGGTTCGCGCGCATCGCGCAGCAATTCCACCAGCTGCGCGTGCATTTTCTTCGTGTATGCCTGGTTAATGGTGTGCCACGTGGCCAGATTGAAGTAATAGCTCGACGGCACTTCCGCGCCGCCGTTCAATTGCGTGCCGAGACCCAGCAGCGGCATGACGGCCGACAGGCTCAGATATTTATCGAAGTCGGTGCCGCCTATGTGCACGCCGCCCGTGGCAAGGATGTCGTCGCGGCGGTCAGGTTTGGCCATGCGCTCCGGCGCCAGGCGCACCAGCGAAAAGTCCGACGTACCGCCGCCAATGTCGGCAATCAGCACCAGTTCTTCCCGGCTGATCTGGGATTCATAGTCAAATGCGGCGGCAATCGGTTCATACTGGAACGCGATGTCCTTGAAGCCGACGGCGCGGGCCACGTCGGCCAGCGTCTGTTCCGCAAGCTTGTCGTTTTCCGCATTGTCGTCAATGAAGTACACAGGGCGGCCAAACACGGCGGAAGCCAGCGGGCGGCCAGCCTCACGTTCGGCCCGGCGTTTCAATTCGCCGATGAATTGCTGCAGCAATGTGCGGAATGGCAGTGCGCGCCCCGCCACTTCGGTCTGGCCATCGATCAGCGACGTCCCCAGCAAGCTTTTCATCGAGCGCATCAGGCGCCCTTCGTAGCCGGCCAGGTACTCCGTCAGCGCGGCCCGGCCGTAGCTGGTAGTATCGTCGTCAGCGTTGAAGAAGACGACGGAAGGCAGCGTGACCTTGCCGTCTTCCAGCGGCAGCATCGTGGGCTGGCCTGGACGCACCCAGCCGACTGTGGAATTGGACGTGCCGAAATCAACGCCGCAAGCTGTGGCCATGCCTACCTCCGTTAAAAAGGGGCGGAATTATAACAGAATTGGCGCAATTTAACGCTAGTTGCTGCTTAGTAGTTTCCACGCGTCAATTTGCTGGAATTTTGTTTCATTTACGTGCAAACTATTGCCTTCGGGTAAGACCGTAAGATATTCTTAGCACAACTATAATCATGCTTGTTGGCATGGCCCTTCCGAGACGATGAGAACAAAGCAATCCACGCCTGCGCTGAGCCTTGCCGAGCACAAAGCAGCAATCCAGAAAGAAAACCGCCGTGTCACGTCCTACGATGTGGCGCTGGTGGCCGGCGTGTCGCAATCCGCCGTATCGCGCTGTTTCAAGCCGGGCGCCAGTGTGTCGAAGGCCACCTATGCCCGCGTGATGAAAGCCGCCGCAGCGCTGGACTATATCCCCAACGCGGCTGCGCGCAGCCTGATTACGCGCCGTACCAACATGGTGGCCGTGATCATTTCCAATATGGCCAACCTGGCTTATCCGGAAGCCCTGTCTGAACTGAGCCAGCAAATCGGCCGCCGCGGCAAGCGCGTGCTGCTGTTCACGTTGCAGCGCGAAACCGATATTGGCGCCGTGCTGAACGATGTGTGGCAATACCAGGTCGATGGCGTGATTGCCGCCGCCACACTGACCGATGAACAAATTGCAGAATTTGAACGCCGCCGCGTGCCGCTGGTGGTATTCAACCGCGGCTTGCGCGGCCAGGCCGTCAATACGGTTGCTTGCGACCATTACGAAGCGGGCCACATGCTGGTGGCGCGCCTGGCGTCCGCCGGCCACCGCATTATTGCCATTGTCGATGGCCCCGAGGACAACATAGTCGGCAGCGAACGCCGCCGTGGCGCATCGGACAAACTTGCGGAACTGGGCTTGCCCGCGCCCGTCATTGTGCGCGGCCATTTTGATTACGCCAGCGGCGCGCGCGGCTTGCGCGACATTATTTCGCGCCTGGGCCACGTGCCGGACGCCGTCATTTGCGGCAGCGACGTGATGGCCATCGGCTGTCTTGATTACGCGCGCCATGAACTGGGCTTATCGGTGCCGGCGCAATTGTCGGTAGCCGGCTTCGACGCGGTCGAACCATCGAACTGGCTCAGCTATAACCTGACGACCTTGCGCCAGCCGATCCAGAAAATGGCGGCGGCGGCGGCGGAATTGCTGCATAACCTGATTGAACTGGGTGAAGGCGAAGTCGAGAAGCGCATGTTTGCTTCGCAATTCATTGAAGGGACGACGGCGCGGCTGACGGCGCTGCCTGACGTGTCGCTGGCTGCCTGATTGTTTGACAGAAATATTGTCTTTAGTTAAAGTTTGCTTTTATGAAAAAAGCAACGATAACTGGAGAACATCTTGCTGAAGTCTGTCTTGGCGGCGCCGCTGCTGGCTGCCGCGCTTGCGGCTGGTGCACCATCCGCCACCGCTGCATCCGCCCTCCCCGACTACCCGTTTATCCACGCCAGCGGCCAGGCTTTTGTTTTTGTGCAGCCGAATGTGGGTGAAATAGATTTTGAAATTTCCGCCTCTCGCGCCTCGCCCGACGCGGCGGTTGCGCTGATTCAGCAGCACGTGGCGGAAATCCAGCAACTGATGTCGGACAACGGCGTCGCCGATAGCGACATCACGTTCAGCGACGTGCGCCGTGAACTCCGCAAAGGCGCCGATCCTGCCGCGCCCGAATACGACGTCAAGTGCACGGTTCACATTAACGTGCGCGACCTCGGTAAATGGCGCGCCATCATGGAACCATTGATCGCCAAGCCTGACCTCGATGCGTTTGCCACCACGCACGGCACCACGGAGCGCAAAAAAATCGAACAGGAACTCATCGCACAGGCGGTCCACGAGGCACAGGACAAGGCGCAGGCCATGGCGTCCGGTTTCGGCAAAAAAGTGGGCGCTGTCGCAGGGATTTCGTCGGGTGAAGTGAAAAACATCAGCCGTTCAGTCGGCCTGGCGCCAAGCGATATCTATTTCAACAGCGCTAACAATAAACGGCCGCAGCAGGACAGGTCGGACTTGTTAATGGTGGGTGCAATGAAGATGGCGCAGTCAGTCGATGTCATTTTCAAAATCAAGTGAGCTAAAACGATGAAAATTAGAAATATCCTGATGCCTGTCATCGCGCTGTGCAGTAGCGCAGTATTCGCTGCTGCCGGGGTTGATCCGCTCACAGCAGAAATCGGCATGCGCGACGCACAGCGTTTTGCCGAACTGATGAAGGGCAAGACGCTGCCGACGGCAGAAGCCTTACAGAGCGGCTATCTGGATGGCGGGGGTCTCGGCGTACAGATTTTCACACCGATGCGCATTGCCGGCGCGCAGCAACTGGCGCGCCAGGTCGCCAAGGATCCGGAAACGTACCGGTACACGATTAAAGAATGCCTGCCACGGCTGCCGCAACTGCAAGCAGATTTGAAGCAGATCTACCTGGGCTACACGGGCCTGCTGCCTGAGCGGCCGCTGCCCCGGATTGAAACCGTATTTGGCCGTATGAATTCCGGCGGCACCGCCAGCACGGAAGCGCAAGTGATCGGCCTGGAAGTGGCTTGCCCGCTGGGCGCGACGTTCGAACAATTCCGGACCAATATGCGCATGTACTTTGCGCATGAAACCGTCCACACGTGGCAGCAGGATCCGGACGAATGGAAAACGGACCCCTTGCTGTCGCAGGCGCTGCTGGAAGGGGTTGCTGATTATCTTGCTAGCCTCGTCATGGCAGAAGTGCCGAAACCGGAGCGTGACAGGTGGGCGCGCCAGCGCGAAGCGTGGCTATGGCAGGAATTCAGCCGTGACCGCCAGGCCCTCAACGCGGATCCCGCCAGCCTGGCCGACCCTGCCGCGAGTTCTCGCTTCAAACGCTGGTTTAACAATTGCGGCGACGCGCTGGACGGCTGGCCATGCGAAGCGGGTTATTGGGTCGGTATGCGCATTGCGGAAAGCTACGTGGCGCGCGCACCGGATAAACACGCGGCCATACGCAAATTGCTGGAACTGGAAAGTCCTGCCGCTATTTTGAAGGCCAGCGGCTATCAGCCGTAGGCCATCTGCAGGTATGTGACGTCATTGCTGGCCCGCTTCGCTGTCCGCGCCGATTGCACGCTGCTTTGCCTTGCTGAGCTGCGAAAGCGCCTTGTCATAAGACCACTGCACCAGTTCCCGCAAATAATCTTCCTGGAACTGCGCGACACGCACGATGGTCACCCAGTGATAGCGGCCCATATATCGCGCAGGCTTCACGCCGGGCATGCCCGTCAGCTCAAGAAACCGGTCCGGCGTGGTCCGAAAACTGAAGCGCCAGCGTTCCGGTTCGCTGGTTTTAAAGTAGGCAAAGGTCTTGCCTCCGACCTTGTAGGTGAGAATGTTAGTGGGCTCGCTGTGCAGCGTTTCAAGCGCTTCCGGAAAGCCCCGCAGCCACTGCTTCAATTCTTCAATGTTCATAGCGGTATAAAAAAAGGCACCGGTCAGGGTGCCTTTCATTGCAACGCCAAAGCGGTCAGCCTTCCGCTACCCGCTTGGCAATATGCGCCAGCGACTCTTCCACCTGATCGACCAGCACCAGGCACAGGTCGCCCGGCTGCAAACGGTTCAGCGCCGTGTCAATCGCGATAAATTCGCCATTGATTTCATCGATGTGCGTGGTGCGCGGCGCACCGTTCAAGCCTTCGCGCAGCAGGCGCACCACTTCGCCGTCTTCACGGCCGCGCTGGCACGCGTCCTGGTACAGCACCACGTCGTCAAAGGCGCGGCCCAGGATTTCCGTTTGCTGGCGGATGTCTTCGTCGCGGCGGTCGCCGGCGCCGGAAATCACCACCGCGCGGCGTTTCGCCGGCAGCGCATCGACTGCCTGCACCAGCGCCAGCATCGCGTCCGGGTTATGGCCATAGTCGGCAATCACGGTCGCGCCCTTGAAGTCGAACATGTTGAAACGGCCCGGCGCATTGGCCGAATCGTTGTCGAACGTGGCCAGGCCCTTGCGGATCGATGCCCAGTCAATGCCGGCGCCCCAGGCAGCCGCCACGGACGCCATGACGTTTTCAACCTGGAAGCCGATCGCGCCGTTTTTCGTGATCGGGACTTCCGACAGCGGGATGCGTTCTTCCGCCTTGCCTTCCACGCATACGACGCAGCCATCGTCCACGTACACGGTACGGCGGCCCTGCGCAATGTGCGTCGCGATAACCGGGTGCTCGCGGTCGGCGCCAAAGAACGTGACCTTGCCACGGCACGAAGCCGCCATGCCTGCCACGATCGGATCGATCGCGTTCAATACGGCGACGCCGTTCTTGTCCACGTTTTGTACGATCACGCGCTTCAATACCGCCAGGTCTTCCACGGTCGTGATGTAGTTCAGGCCCAGGTGGTCGCCCGCGCCAATGTTGGTCACGACTGCCACTTTGCAGCGGTCGAACGCCAACCCTTCACGCAAGATACCGCCACGCGCCGTTTCAAACACAGCCGCATCGACATCCGGATGCTGCAGCACATTGCGCGCGCTGCGCGGGCCCGAACAGTCGCCGCTGTCGGTGCGGCGGCCATTGATGTAGACGCCGTCGGTATTGGTCATGCCCACGCGCAGGCCGGACGCCGCCATCAGGTGCGCCGTCAGCCGCACGGTAGTGGTCTTGCCGTTGGTGCCAGTGACCGCCACGACAGGAATACGGCCATCGTCGCCCTCTGGGAACATGGCGGAAATGATGGCTTCGCCCACCGGCCGGCCTTTGCCGTACGATGGCGACAAGTGCATGCGCAGGCCAGGCGCCGCGTTGACTTCCACCACGCCGCCGCCTTGCGCTTCGATCGGCTGCAGCACGCTGTCGCACACGACGTCCACGCCGCAAATATCGAGGCCGATCATTTGCGCCGCTTCGACGGCGCGCGCCGCCACTTCCGGATGCACGTCATCCGTCACGTCGGTGGCGGAACCGCCGGTCGACAGGTTGGCGTTGTTACGCAGGATCACGCGCTGGCCGTGCGGCGGAACCGAATCCGCATTCAAGCCTTGCAGCGCCAGGCGTTCCAGCGCGATGTCATCGAAACGGATCTTGGTGAGGGACGTGGCATGGCCGGAACCGCGGCGCGGGTCGGCATTGACGGTTTCCACCAGCTGGCGCACCGAGTGCACGCCATCGCCCACCACGTGCGGCGGATCGCGGCGTGCGGCGGCCACCAGCTTGTTGCCGATGACGAGCAAGCGGAAATCATGGCCCGGCAGGAAGCGCTCGACGAGAATGTCATCGCGGAATTCGCGGGCGGCGGCAAACGCCTTGTCGATCTGTTCGCGCGTGGTGACGTTGACCGTGACACCCTTGCCCTGGTTGCCATCTTTCGGCTTGACCACGACCGGCACGTCTGGCACGCCGATTTCCACGGCGGCTTTCCACGCATCGTCTGCATCCTCGACGGAACGGCCATGCGGCACCGGCACGCCGGCCGCGTCCAGCAGTTTTTTCGTCAATTCCTTGTCTTGCGCGATGGTCTCGGCAATGGCGCCGGTGGAATCCATCTCGGCAGCCTGGATGCGGCGCTGGCGCGAACCCCAGCCAAACATCACCATCGACCCTTTGGTCATGCGCTTGAACGGGATATTGCGCACCACGGCAGCGTGCACGATGGCGCCCGTACTTGGACCCAGGCGCTCATCTTCATCCAGGTCGCGCAAGCGGTGCAGCGCGTCGGCCAGGTCGAACGGCGTGTCGTCCAGCGCAGACTTGATCAACTGTTCGGCCAGTTCCACGGCCAGACGGCCCACTTCTTCTTCCGTGTATTCCACCACCATCTGGTAGATGCCCGGCTCCAGTGTCGGGCTGGTGCGGCTGAAGGTCACAGGGCAGCCTGCTTCGGCTTGCAGCGCCAGCATCGTCAGTTCCAGCACATGCGCCATCGGCACCGCATCGTTATGGCCGATCGGCTGCAGCGCAGCGATGCCCGGGAAGCGCGCACGCAGGCGGACTTCGAACCCCGGCAGCAAATCGATGTTCTCTTCCTGCGGCGAGCAGGAAACGATGGCTTCGATTGCCGTGTGGTGGCTCCAAAGATTAGGGCCGCGCAGCGCGCGGATGCGTTTAACTTCCATTACCTTGTCCTGTTTGGGGTGTCTATCAGTTGGCCTTGAACGTGCGCAGCGCGGCGGCAATCAGGCTCGGTTCCAGGCCCAGCGCCCAGCCGGCGCCGATGGCGGCCAGCACGGCTTCTTCATTGCCTTTTTGGCTGGCCGGCATGCACGACAGCGGCAGCACAGCCACTTCATTGGCGCCGGCCGCCAGCACAAAGCCATTCTGGCGCATGAATACAGCGCGCTCGCCATCCTGGCGGTGTTCAACGATGGCCGGCGTATTTTCATCCAGCGCATAGAAGATCACGAAGCCGTCCGACAAGTCAGCCATTTCCACCACGCGCGGGTCTTCCGCATTCAGCACGGCGGCGCCTTCCGGCAGCACCACATCCACTTGCGTACGCAGCACGCTGTACATGTCGTCCGCATCGCGGATAAAGAATTCCGCCAGGTCTTCATGGCCGCTGCTGTCGGTGACGATGCCGACCAGGCATTTGTCGTACGCCAGACCTTCGGACAAGATCATGCGGTTGCCGTTATGGAATACGGCAGCTTCAACGTTGCGGTTCAGCAGCAGGCGCTGGCCGGAATCCCACGCGGAGAGCGGACCGCGCGGCACCTTGCGGCCATTCAGGTATATCCCTTCTTCGCAGGCCAGGCCCGTCATCTTGCCGGCCACCTGCAGCAGCCATGCCGTCAGTTTCGCAATCAGCACGGAATGGCGTTCACCGGCCACGCCCACCACAGGGATGCGGCCGGTTTCGTCGGCGGCAAACAGCTGGTCGACAATGGCAGCCCCCACAGGACGGGGCTGCGACCCCTCGGCAGGTTTCAAATGCGCCAGCAAGCCTGGGCTGGCGTTGACTTCGATAATTGCGCCGCCCTGCTCTTCCAGCGGCTTGGAAATGTCTTGCGCCACCAGGTCGATGCCGGCAATGTCCAGGCCCACGACGCGGGCAGCCAAGGTGGCCATTTCCGCCACATCCGGGTGCACCAGGTCTGTCACGTCGACAGCCACGTTGCCGTTGGGCTGGATCAGCACTTGCTGGCCGGCGTGCGGCACGGATGTATGCGTCATGTTTTGACGCTGCAATTCCAGGATGATTTCACCGGAAATGTCCGGCTGCACCAGTCCCAGCGGCTTGTCTTCCGTGGTGCCGCGGCGCGGATCCGTATTGATCTGGCTATTGCACAGTTCAAGGATGTTGTGCTTGCCGTCGCCGGTGACCCACAGCGATTCGCCCATGGCGGCGGCAATCATGCGCTTGCCCACCACCAGCAAGCGGTGCTCATTGCCCGGAATAAAGCGTTCAATGATGACGTTGCGGCTGCCGCCGCGCTGCACTGCCAGGTCGTAGGCGGCGCGCACGTCTTGTTCTTCGGTCAGGTTCAGCGTGACGCCACGGCCATGGTTGCCGTCGTACGGCTTGACGACCACCGGCACGCCGATGTCTTCGGCAGCTTCCCATGCGGCGTCTGCGCTGGTCACCAGTTCGCCTTCCGGCACCGGCACACCGGCCGAGGCCAGCAGCGACTTGGTCAAATCCTTGTCGCTGGCAATGCCTTCGGCAATCGCGCTGGTGGCATCGGTTTCCGCGGTCCAGATGCGGCGCTGGCGGGCGCCATGCCCCAGCTGCACCAGGTTACCGTCCGTCAATCGGATCGATGGAATGCGGCGGTCGGTCGCGGCATCGACGATATTGCTGGTCGATGGGCCCAGGCACAGGCTTTCCACCATGTCGGTGAGCTTTTGCACGGTGGCCGCCACGTCGTACGGGCGGTCTTCAATGGCGGCCATTAGCAATTCGCGGCCGGCAGCCAGGGCTGCGCGCCCCACTTGTTCCTGGCGCGTGCGGAACGCCATTTTATAGATGACGCCGGCTTCCGACGTCTGGCGGGTCTTGCCAAAACCAGTACGCATGCCGGCCAGGTTTTGCAATTCCAGCACCACGTGTTCAAGGATGTGGCCAGCGTACGTGCCTTCACGCAGGCGTTCGTGGAAGCCGCCCCGTTCGCCCACACCGCAACGGTGCTCGATCAGGTGCGGCAACATGGCCGTCAGGCGCTCGTAGAGGCCAGGGATTTTGTCAGAGGGGTAGTTTTCCAGCTCGCCGATATCCAACCAGGCTTCGATGACCGGGCGGTACGTCCAGATATTGGGTCCGCGCAGGTGTGTTACACGGAGAAATTCTATGTCTTTCTTCTTTGTCATGTTTTTGCTCTTGTATCTCTCGCGGGGTATACTCCGCGAAAGCTGGCCGCCCTCTTCTTTATAACGTCAAATGATGTATAGCTGACAGAATACCGTAATTGGTTGCCGCGTACAGCTTCCAAACGTCTCTTGGCCACCGGTTGGCGGTCATGCTATTTTCCCACTGTTTTTACTTCCTTGCCACGTGGCAAACCCGTACTGGAGTCTGTTGCACAATGATAACAACACAACTTTCCTCTGAATTAAGCCATACAGAACTACCTGAAGTATGGCGGCCAGAGGTGCAACTACAACTTGCCTCCGGGGAAAACGTTTTAAGTGCCCTCGAGGTTGACCTCGATGCCAGATTACATTTTGCCAAGGGTCTCGTCCTGCTGACCGAGCGCCGCATTATGGCACGCGCGCCGGGGGAAACGGTATGGCAATCTTGGCCTTATACCCCCGATTTAACGCTGAAACTGCATGACCATGCGGGCGTTGGCCATCTGGAATTAGTAAATCACCAACAACGGCTGGGCTCGTGGCGCTTCACGCTGGGCCAGAATTTGCTGGCCATCCGCCTGTCCGAAAAATTCACTGCATTGCGCGACAGCTTCGTCACGCAGCAGCCTATCGTCCAGAGCGAAGACCATATCTGCCCCACCTGCAAGGCGCCGCTGGAGCCGGACCAGGATGAGTGCCCGATCTGCACCAAAGTCGTCCATACGCCGCCATCCACGTGGACGCTGTTCCGCCTGTGGCGCTTTGCGAAACCGTACCGCTGGCCCCTGCTGGCCGGATTTTCGCTGATGCTGCTGTCGACCGGCGCACACATGATTCCGCCGTACCTGACGATGCCGCTGATGGACAACGTGCTGATTCCGTACCAGAACGGTGCGCCCGTCAATACGCACCTGGTGTGGCTGTACATGTCCGGCCTGTTCGGCTCCGCGCTGCTGGCGTGGGTGCTGGGCTGGGGCAAGACCTACGTGCTGGCCCTCGTGTCGGAACGCATCGGCGCCGACTTGCGCACGACCACGTATGAACACTTGCTGAAGTTGTCGCTGGAATACTTCGGCGGCAAGCGCACGGGCGACTTGATGTCGCGGATCGGGTCTGAATCCGACCGGATTTGCGTGTTCCTGTCGCTGCACTTGCTGGACTTCGCGTCCGACGTGCTGATGATCGTCATGACGGGCGTCATCCTCGTGTCGATCGATCCGATGCTGGCCGCCATTTCCCTGCTGCCGCTGCCATTCATTGCGTGGCTGATCCACCTGGTGCGCGACAAGCTGCGCACCGGCTTTGAAAAAATCGACCGCGTGTGGGGCGAAGTCACCAACGTGCTGGCCGATACCATCCCCGGCATCCGCGTGGTGAAAGCGTTTGCGCAGGAATCGCGCGAAGCCAACCGCTTCCGCGTGGCCAATAAACACAACCTGGCCGTCAACGATAAATTGAACAAGGTGTGGTCGCTGTTCTCGCCCACCGTGTCGTTCCTGACCGAACTGGGTTTGCTGGTGATCTGGGTCTTTGGTATCTGGCAAGTGTCGAAGCAGCACATCACGGTCGGCGTGCTGACCGCGTTTGTCACGTATTCCAGCCGTTTCTATGGCCGTCTCGATTCCATGAGCCGTATCGTGTCCGTCACGCAGAAATCCGCGTCGGCCGCCAAGCGTATCTTCGACATCCTGGACCACGTGTCGTCCGTACCGGAACCAGCCAACCCGGTGAAATTGAAGAAAGTCGAAGGCAACATCGCGCTGCGCGAAGTAGGCTTCCGCTACGGCAACCGCGCCGTCAACCGCGGTATCAACATCAATATCAAGGCCGGTGAGATGGTGGGCCTGGTGGGCCACTCCGGTTCCGGCAAGTCCACGCTGGTGAACTTGATTTGCCGCTTCTACGACGTGTCGGAAGGCGCGATTTTGCTGGACGGCGTCGATATCCGCGCGCTGGCCGTGTCGGACTACCGCCGCAATATCGGCCTCGTGCTGCAGGAGCCCTTCCTGTTCTTCGGCACCATTGCGGAAAATATTGCCTATGGCCGCCCGGACGCCACGCGCGAACAAATCATTGCGGCAGCCCGCGCCGCCCACGCGCATGAATTCATCCTGCGCCTGCCGCAAGGCTACGATTCCATGGTGGGTGAACGCGGCCAGGGTTTATCGGGCGGCGAGCGCCAGCGTATCTCGATTGCCCGCGCACTGCTGATTGATCCGCCTATCCTGATCCTCGACGAAGCCACGGCATCGGTGGATTCGGAAACGGAAAAAGAAATCCAGAAAGCGCTGGACAACCTGGTGACGGGCCGTACGACGATCGCCATCGCCCACCGCTTGTCGACGCTGCAAAAGGCGGACCGGCTGGTGGTGCTGGACCGCGGCAAAGTCGTGGAAGAAGGCGGCCATGATGAATTGATGGCCAAGGAAGGCGCGTATTATCGCCTGTACCAGGCCCAGGCCCGCAACGTCGACACGGATCTCGACGACGCCACCCGCAAACGCCACGACGACTGAACCCTATGAACGACATCATCAAAACGCAATTTACGCTGTCGCGCGACGCTTTCGGCAAACTCAATCTCACCGACGCCACGGGCGAATTGCACGAAAACGTGTCGCCTGTGCGGGCGTTTCCCATCCAGGCGCCGGAATCCGGCATTTCGCTGGTCAATACGGATGGCAAGGAAGTGGGCTGGATCGAGCACCTGGACCAGCTCAGCGGCGCCAATGCCGCGCTGGTGCGCGAAGAATTGCAGGGACGCGAATTCATGCCGGAAATTTCTCGTATTGTTGCCGTGACCAGCTTTGCCACGCCCTGCACGTGGACCGTGGAAACCAGCCGTGGCCCCACGGACTTTGTGCTGCGCGGCGAGGAAGATATCCGCCGTATCGGTACCGACGCGCTGCTGGTTTCGGATACGCACGGGATACACTTCCTGATCCGCAACCAGTTCGAGCTGGATAAGCACAGCAAAAAAATCCTGGACCGCTTCCTGTAATCGGCCATGAAACAGAAATCCCTGTCCGCTGGCGCCGTCGTCATACACGGCTGGGGCGACCAGCGCAAATACCTGCTGATGCGCTGTTTCCAGTACTGGGATTTCCCGAAAGGCATGGTGGAAAAAGGCGAATCGCCGTTCCTGGCGGCGCAGCGGGAAATTGCCGAAGAAGCCACGTTGACGGATTTATCGTTCCCATGGGGCGAGGCTTATACGGAAACCGCGCCGTACGGCGACGGCAAGGTGGCCCGCTATTACCTGGCAGTCAGCGCCACGCAAGAAGTGGTGCTGGGTTATAGCGAAGAACTGGGCCAGCCGGAACACGATGAATTCCGCTGGCTCGATGTCGATGCCGCCCGTGCCCTGCTAGGGCCGCGGGTACGCGCCGTGCTGGAGTGGGGACACGCGCTATCCGCCACGCCTCCGCTGTCGCCGTGAGACGACAGTTTCCTTAACGCAACTCTCACTCATTGTCGCTTTTCTTTACAGCACTACCTGTTCCGACTAGTATGAAACCAGTAAGTCACTGAAATGCAATAATTTTTAATTCCCGGTACGAAAATTGCCTTTATGGTATTGCGTAAGCTCTGACGGAGGTGGGTATGGCTATCGCAAACCGCACTGTATGGCCGCTATTACTGCAAACAGCCATGAGCTTATGCGCTGCTGCGGGGTCTGCCTTTGCCGAAGTGAAGAATACCGAAACACTTGCCGCGCTGACCGAAGACACTGCACCGGCACATGCCGGTCAACCTGTACCACTCAACTGGCTGGAGCAGCCGTTGCATGCCCAAGCTAATCCCGGACTGGAAAGCCAGCCCGTCGATCTCCCCGCAACTGAAATAACAGCCAGCCAAATCAAGCACATTGGACGCCAGCGCGAAGACCTGGACTTGTCTGCCAACGACTCCGCCGCCCAGCGTTGGAACTTGACGAACGATGAACCGCTGTTTGGCGAGCACTGGTGGCAGCCCGTCACGGGCATCGCTGCGGCATTACTGGTTGCCGTGCTGATGTACATGCGCCATCCCATCCAGCGCAAGCGCAAATACCGCCGTACACCGCACGAACCAACCGGGGAATACAGCCGCAGGCGGCCACTGTAAGCCGGACCAGCTGCTTTAGCGCGGCCCAGGTTCTGCCAGCAATTGCTGGATCTTTGCTTCGGTCTGCGCGTACGATCCCTCGCCAAAGTGCGAATACGCGAGCTTGCCGTTCTTGTCGAACAGGTACACGGCAGGCCAATAGCGGTTGCCGAACGCTTCCCATGTGGCGTAGCGGTTGTCCTGTGCGACCGGATAGCGGATATCGAAGCGTTTCATGGCGGTCTTCACGTTGTCCGTGCTGCGTTCGTGCGGGAATTCCGGCGTATGCACACCGACCACCGCCAGCCCCTGCTGCTGGTATTTCTGGTGCCACGCTTTGACGTACGGCAGCGTGTTGACACAGTTGATGCACGTGTACGTCCAGAAATCCACCAGCACGACCTTGCCCTTCAATTGCTGCATGGTCAGCGGATCGCTGTTGAGCCATTTTTCTATGCCGGTGAATTCCGGGGCGGGCGTGCCGAAGGTCAGCGCGCTGGCCGGCGCCACGGCGGAAGCGGCCGTCAATACACACGCCAGCGCCAGGTTTTTATAGGAAGTCATCATGGTTACAATCCTTTCAGGTTGGGGAAATATTGCGCTGCCCACGCATAGGCCAGCACGTCGTACTGCAGGTAAATCGCCATGGCGGTGGCCACCACCAGTACGCCAAATACCTGCTGCATGCGGTGCGCATGGCGCGACAGCCAGCGTACCCGGGTGGTGGCGGCCTGGCCGCCATAGATAATGGCCAGCATGGGAATGCCCGCGCCGATCGCATACGCCGCCAGCAACGCGGCCGACCAGCCGGGCGCCTGGGCTTTGACGACCAGCGCCAGGATGGCCGCCAGCACCGGGCCGGCGCAGGGTGTCCACACGGCGCCCAGCGACATGCCCATGACAAAGCCGCCCAGGTTGCCGCTATCGTTTTTCACCGCGCTGCCACCCCGTTCGGGCAACAGCGCCTGCACGCGGCGCACGAGCCAGTCATATGGCTGCGGCCAGATACGCAGCACACCGGCCAGCGCCAGCGCGGCAATGGCTGTACTGCGCAGCACGTCCTGCGCCACGCCGGCCAGCGACGATGCCGCGCCCAGCAGCATGGCAAACGAGGCAAACGCCAGCACGAAGCCCGCCACGATAAACAGCGGGCGGCGCCCCCGCGGCCCAACGGCGCTGCCCAGCACAATCGGCACGATGGGCAAAATGCACGGCGACGCCACCGTAAAAACGCCGGCCAGCAAGGCCAGCGGCAATTCCAGCAAGTTCGGGGTTGAAGTCAGCATGGCGTTTTCCTGTGTGATCGACAGGCTCTATTGGAACGCCGCCACGTATCGGGCTTGTGTCAGCCCATAGCCGCCCCTGCAATGTTTTGTATCTGGCCGCCGCCAGATACACTGGGATACAAAAGTCCCCACTGGCCGGGGTAAGATGCCTGCATGGAAACCACCGACCACATATTGATCGTCGATGACGACCGCGATATCCGCGAATTGATCGCCGCCTACCTGGAAAAAAACGGCATGCGCACGACCCTGGCCGCGAACGGCCGCCAGATGCGGGCCGCGCTGGATGGCGCCGTGCCGGACATGATCGTGCTGGACTTGATGCTGCCCGGCGAAGACGGCCTGGCATTGTGCCGCGAACTGCGCGCCGGCAAATTCCGCACCATACCCGTGCTGATGCTGACGGCGCGGGGTGAGGAAGTGGACCGCATCATTGGCCTGGAAATGGGCGCGGACGATTACATGCCCAAGCCGTTTGCCGTGCGTGAGCTACTGGCCCGCATACGGGCCGTGCTGCGCCGTACGCGCATGCTGCCACCGAATATCCAGGTCACAGAAAGCGCGGAAATCATAGCCTTCGGCGGCTGGCGGCTCGATACGACGGCCCGCCACCTGCTCGACGCCAGCGGCACCCTGGTGGCGCTCAGCGGTGCGGAATACCGCTTGCTGCGCGTGTTCCTCGACCATCCGCAGCGCGTATTGACGCGCGACCAGTTGCTGAACCTGACGCAAGGACGCGACGCCGACCAGTTCGACCGCTCGATCGACTTGCTGGTGAGCCGCCTGCGCCAGCGCTTGCGCGACGATGCGCGCGAACCGCGCTATATCAAGACTTTGCGCAGCGAAGGCTATGTGTTTTCATCCACCGTCACGCTGACGGGGGATGCGCCGTGACGCCGCCGCGCAGCCTGTTCGCACGCTTGGCCCTGATCCTGTGCGTGGGCTTAGCGCTGGCGCAAGGCTTGTCGTTCTGGTTCACCATGACGGAACGCAATCAAGCCAATGCCAACGTCATGATGGGCTACATCGAACGGGAAGTGGCCAGTTCCGTCGCACTGCTGGACCGGCTGGCGCCGGCGGAACGTCCCGCGTGGCTGCCGCGCCTGGCCCGCCGCAGTTATACGTTCATGCTCGATGACGGCATCAAGGGCGCACCGCCCGACTCCCTGCTGTCGGCACGCGTCGCCGCATCGATACTGGAAGGCGTGGGTGCGCGCTATGACGTGACGGCCAACGCCGTGCCGGGCGAACCAGAGCATATCCAGGTGCATTTGAAACTGATGGATGGCATGCCGCTGACCATTGATTACCGCCCGCCTCCGCGCATTCCCGTCTCGCCCTGGTTCCCGGCCGCGATGCTGGCACAGCTGGCGGTACTGGGCGCATGCTGCTGGCTGGCGGTGCGCGTGGCCACCCGCCCCCTGCACCAGCTGGCGCAGGCAGCCGATGCGCTGGGGCCGGATTTAAAGCCGCACCGCATGGCCGAAGACGGCCCATCCGAAGTGGCCCGCGCGGCGCGCGCCTTCAATGCCATGCAAGACCGCATTGCCGGCTACCTGGCAGAACGCATCCAGATCCTGGCCGCGATTTCCCATGACCTGCAAACGCCGATCACCCGCATGCGCCTGCGGGTCGATCTAATGGACGACGAAACGCAGCAAGGCAAGCTGCGGCAAGACTTGCAGGCGATGGAATCGCTGGTGCGCGAAGGGCTGGCGTATGCGCGCACCTTGCACGGAACGGAAGAACAGCCGCGCCGCACGGATCCCGATGCGCTGCTCGACAGCATCGTCTGCGACTACACGGACGCGGGGCAGCAAGTCACGCTGCACGGCGCCATCGGCCGCGAATGCCTGCTGCGCCCGCAGGCGCTGAAACGCGTGCTGGGCAACCTGATCGACAACGCTCTCAAGTTCGGGGGCTCTGCCGACATCACCGCCACGCTGCAATCCGCCGGCACGATAGCCATCACGGTGCGGGACCACGGCCCCGGCATTCCAGATGACGCGCTGGAAGCGGTATTCCAGCCATTCCACCGGCTGGAGGGTTCACGCAACCGCGAAACCGGCGGCACCGGCCTGGGTCTGGCCATTGCAAGGCAACTGACATTGGCAATGGACGGCGAACTGACGCTGCATCATGCCGACGGGGGCGGGCTGGAAGCGCGGCTGGTACTGGCCACAACCGCTACATCCCTTTGAAGCGGAATTGGAAACGCTGGCTGACCGGCAACCGCATATCGTGGCCCCGCATGGTCAGCCACAGCGCGCCATCGGCATCGCGTGTTGCCGCCGCGATGCGCTTGACAGCGACCACGTGCGCGCGGTGCACTTGCCAGAACCCAGCCTGCTCCAGCATTTCCGCCAGCTCCTTCAGCGGCGTGCGGATATGTGCCTGCAGCGACTCCGTTACCACGCGCACATACTTGGCCTCCGCAGTAAAGCACACCACGTCGGCCAGATCGATGAAATGGATGGTGTTGCCGGCAGTCGCCTGCAGCCATGAGGGTGGACCATCGATGCGCTGCGCCAGCCGGCTCAGGTCCGGCGGCACGGTACGCAAGCGTTCACGCACACGGGAGATGCAGCGGTCCAGCCGCAACGGATCAAGTGGTTTCAATACGTAATCGAGCGCCCCTTCATCGAAAGCCGCTACCGCGTGTTCGTTATAGGCCGTGACGAACACCACGTGCGTGCGTCCGGCGCAGGCGCGCGCCACTTCCAGCCCGCTCAGGCCGGGCATGCGTATATCGAGGAAGGCCACTTCCGGTTCTTCCGCGCGCAGCAGGCGCAGCGCTTCCAGGCCGTCGGCTGCTTCGCCAACGATGTCCGCGTCGGGCCACAGTTTGCGCAATGCGTCCACCAGTTCCGCGCGCAGCAGCGGTTCGTCATCGGCAATCAGGATACGCGGCCGCATCATGGCAGCACACCGTCAAACGGCAGCACCAGTACGGATTCGGTCCAGCCGCGCTCCGTCACACGCAAGGCCACACTGGCGCTTCCGCCATACAGGGCGGCCAGCCTTTGCCGGACATTGCGCAGGCCAACCCCGTTACCCAGCACGGTATCCGCCAGCCCCGCCCCGTTATCGGCCACCGTCATCACCAGGCATCCCCCGGCAGCCATCGCACTGACCCGCACCGTGACTTCCCCCGGCTTGGGTTCCACCCCATGGCGCACGGCATTCTCTACCAGCGACATCAGCATCAGCGGCGGCACCGGCGCACACTGCAGCGCCTCGCTGCACGCGACATCCAACACCAGCCGCTCGCCGAAGCGGATACGCATCAGCGCAAGATAATGTTCAGCAAGTTCAAATTCCCGGCCCAGCGTGGACATCGGCGTGCGCAAATCCGGCAGCGACGTGCGCAGGTAAGCGATCAAATGGTCCAGCATCCGCACCGCTTGCGGCGGATCGTGGCGCGCCAGGTAGCGCGTATTGGCCAGCGTGTTGTAAAGGAAGTGGGGTTCGACTTGCGCCTGCAGCGACTTCAATTCCGCTGCCAGCGCCGCCTGCTCAAGATGCAACAGGTGTAAAGCACGGTGCTGGCGCTGTGCATAGGCTAGCGGTAGCGCCAGCACCAGCAGGCCGAATGCCAGCAAACTGCCAAACAGGCGCGCGCCATCCACGGTGACGATATCCAATTGATGGGCAAGGCCGCGCGCCACGGCGTATCCTGCGCAGGCCCCCGCCAGCAAGCCGGCAGCCAATGCCAGCCAGGCCCATAGCCACTGCGCTTTGCCATGGCCCAGCCAGCGCACCAGCGCCAGCGCGCCCACCCCACAAAGGCATACGGCAAGGAATGCAGCAAACAGGCACAGCCAGCCTGGCCGCCCGGCATACCAGGCGATAGCGCAAACGGCCAGCGCCTGGACCAGGCTGGTCCCCCGTTCCTTCCAGCTGGCCTGCACGATACGGGCCAGCGCCGGGCCGCAGCCCGGCGTGGCCGCCCCTTGTTTCAACTCCATCATCGCAGTCACAGCGCAGGCGCCTTCGGCATTTCCTGCGGTGGCATCTGATCAACCGGCACGTCGTCGCCAACAATGCCGAACTGCAGGTTACGCAGCCACGTCTCGCCCTTGCCGGCGCCGATGACGCCAAAACTGATGGCCTCGCCGGTGTCGTCCACGTCCAGCACCACGCTGCGGTGCTGCCACCCCGTGGTTCCCTTGATGGGCTGGTCCTGGCTGTTATAGAAGGCGCTGCTGTAATTGCCTTTGCTGTCCACCCGCATCCACAGGCCGCTCCAGTCAGTCACGTCACGCGTCATCACATCCGCCTCGAAACGCACGCGCTTACCCTTGTACGCTTCGGCAGAAAATTGCTGCATCAACGTTCCCCAGCTGTCGCCGCTGCCATGTGCGTGGCGGATATAGACAGCACCGGGCGTGCCGCTCTGGCTGCCGTCCACATCGCGGCCGGAATCATATTGCTCCGGTGTTTTCCCGGCCGTCATCCAGGGTGGGGCAAGGCGGGTATTGGGCTGGGCCAGCGCCAGCAGCGAAGAAGCGGCCAGCGCGGCCAGTAAAACAAAACGGGGTTTCATATGGCATTCTCCCATGGCATGACGAAATTGTCATGCTGGCTACTTTGCCAAACGGGGAATGCGCTGTGGAGGCGATGCGACCGGCGCGCTGATACACGGATAAGCGCAGCCGGCGGGGGATGAGTGGTTACTCGATGTAAATCGCGCGGAAGTCGTTTACGTTGGTCAAGGTCGGGCCGCAGATAACGGAATCGCCCAGCGCCTGGAAGAAGCCATGGCCATCATTGTTGGCCAGGCTGTCACGCGCCTTGATGCCTTTGTCCCATGCGCGGGCCAGGGTGTCTGGCGCCATGATGCCGCCGGCGATTTCTTCCAGGCCGTCGACACCGTCGGTATCGCACGCAATCGCGTGGATGCCTTTGTGCCCGTTGAGCGAAACCGCCAGCGACAGCAGGAACTCCACGTTGCGGCCGCCACGGCCATTGCCGCGCACCGTCACTGTAGTTTCACCGCCAGACAGCAGCACGCATGGCGTGGCAAACGGCTGGCCGCGCAGCGCCACCTGGCGCGCGATGCCCGCGTGGACGATGCCCACGTCGCGTGCTTCGCCTTCAATCGAGTCGCCCAGGATGTGGACGGCGACACCGGCATCGCGCGCCACGGCGGCGGCGGCTTCCAGCGCGATTTGCGGCGCCGTGATCATGCGGATGTCGTTGCCTGCCAGGCGCACATCGCCCGGCTTGACGGTTTCACCGCGGCCGCTTTCCAGCAGGCGGGTCACGCCTTCCGGCACGGCGATTTCATAGCGGCGCAGGATGGCCAGCGCGTCGGCGCACGTGGTGGCATCGGCGCAGGTTGGGCCGGACGCGATGTCGGCCGGATCGTCGCCCGGCACGTCGGAAATCAAGAGCGTGACGACTTTGGCAGGATGGCACGCGGCAGCCAGGCGGCCGCCCTTGATGGCGGACAGGTGGCGGCGCACGCAATTCATTTCCGAAATTGTCGCACCGCTCTTCAACAGCGCGCGGTTGATATCCTGCTTGGTGGCCAGGTCCAGCCCTTCGCCCGGCAATGGCAGCAGCGACGAACCGCCGCCGGAAATCAGGCAAATCACCAGGTCGTCCGCAGTCAGGCCGGACACCAGTTTCAGCATGCGCTGCGCGGCATCCAGGCCCGCCTGGTCCGGTACCGGGTGCGCGGCTTCGACAATTTCAATGCGCTCGCACGGCACGCCGTAATCGTAGCGGGTCACAACCAGCCCGGTCAGGTCGCCCTTCCAGTGCTGTTCCACCACGCGGGCCATCTCGGCGGACGCTTTACCGGCGCCAATCACCAGCGTGCGGCCTTTGGGCGGCGCCGGCAAGTGCGGCGGGAGGCACAGCGACGGCTGCGCGGCGGCGACGGCTGCGTCGAACATGCGGCGCAACAACGCACGCGGATCAGTTTTAGTCATTCTTGTCTCCTTGTTACCGGGGTGGCGATGCCAAATCATCGCATGCTTTCCCCTGCACTGATATGCGCATACGAATAACGCTCATATATGGCGCAGACATACGCGGCGGCGGTTTTCACCATGTTTTTACCGCGTTTTTTTACCGCGTTTACCAGCGCTGTTCAACGCTGAAGCGCAGTGCGGCATAAGAGCGCGTGTGTTCCGACAGCAGCCGCGCACCGCCACTGTCGCGATAAACGGCCCCATACAGCGCATCCGGCCGCAGCAAGTTGGCGCCGCTGATTTTCAGCCGCGTGCCGCTGCCCAGCTTCCATGCGGCATAGACATCGAGCTTGCGGCTCGGGGGCGCATTGAAGGCATAAAATGCCGATTCGCGGGTCCAGCCGCCATCCTGCCACGTTACGTCCGCGCCGAATGTCAGCGCATCCGAATAGCGGACATCGGTCCCCGCGCCTGCGCTGCGCGGCGTCTGGCGCGCCAGCCGGTTGTCCGGCCCCGGCACCGACAACACGCGCGACCAGTCGCGGGCAGCGTGGGCGCGCACCGTCCAGCGCGGCGTCACCGTTGCCTTGAACTCCGCCGCCACGCCCCACACGTCCGCCCGGCCCTGGTTGGCCGGAGTGCGCACCCAGCGGCCCTGGTCTTCAAATAGCAACGGCACGTTGACGTTGTCGATGCGGCGCCGGTAAGCGCTGGCGGACACCATGCCGCCGCTGCCGATATCGCGCTCCACTGACGCGTCCAGGCCCCACGCCAGCTCTGGACGCAAGCGGGGATTGCCTTGCGTATCAGGGTTGGTCTGGTTATTGCCATTGTCAATTGTATAACGGCGTGGAATCAGTTCCAGCATGGCCGGTGTTTTATACGTGCGCGACAAGCCTGCCCGCAAGCGTTGTACGGCAGACCATTTATACAGGCTTTGCAGCAGCGGGCTGGCCGTGGCGGAAGATTGCACGACCTGCACTCCCCCTTGCGGCGTCACCGCCGTGCGCAGCGCTTCCCACCGCAGCCCCGCCGACAGCGACCATGCATCCGACACCGTCCAGTCATCCTGCACAAACACGGCGGCGCGGCTGATATGGCCGCGGTAACGGTCATCCGTCAATGTGCCCGCGTCGAAGTCGCGCTCTGCACGGTTTTGCGAGCGCACCACGGTTTCGCCATCCCATCCCGCCGTGACGCTATGCCCTGCAGCGGCGGCCACCTCCACTTTGCCGCCCGCCGTCAGCGTACTTTCGCGGATGTCGGAACGCACGCGGCGCACGTCCGGCAGCCGCACGCCGTCGCGCATCGTATAAAACTGGAAATCGCTATGGCGCGGATAATGCTGCAGCCCGATGCGCAGCTGGCCTTTGACGCCGTCGGCCAATTCCTGCTGCCACGTCACTTCGCTGCGCAGCATGACCGTGGAGATATCGAGCCAGCTGCCGCTGTCCGGATAAGCGGTCGGCGCGCCCAGCACCGTGGTTTCATCGGCCAGGTACACATTGGTGCGTCCGGCCACATTCACGAAACCCTGCCAGGCCACGGAACCGCCCTGCCGCTTCCACGTCACGCGCGGCGTCAGGCTGGCGGACCGGGTGCGGTTGTCCGCCATGGTTTGCGCATGGCGCGATAAATTCTGCACGCCGGCGCTGTCCATGCCCGATTCCACCGTGAAGCCGGGCTCCAGCTGGACGGAACGGGTGACCGCGCCATTCAATGACCAGTCGGTTCCCTCATCCGATCCAGCCCACTGCCAGCTGCCGGACGGCGCCAGCACGCCTCCCACACTGTCCAGGCCCAGCCGCACGTCGTTGCGCACCCGCGCCGCCTGCCGCCGCAGGATGATGTTGACGGTCCCGGCGATACCCTGCGCCGCCAGTTCCGCCGACGCCGTACGGATGATTTCCACGCGCTCGATCATGGCCGGCGCCAGCGCATCAATGGAAAACCCGGGCGGCAGCGGCGCCCCGTTCAGCAGCACGCTGGTATAGCCTTTACCCAGCCCCCGCATCTGGATTTCACTGCCTTTGCCGCCACTGTCGGTGACGGTAATACCCGGCACGCGCCGCAGCGCGTCGGCCAGCGACTGGTCGCCGTGGCGCAGCAATTCATCGCGGCTGACCAGCGTGGCGCCGGCCGTATCGCCGCGCCGCTGCGCGGCATTGCTGCCTACAACTTCAATGCGCTGCACTTCTTGCGCCGCAGTGGGAAAGTAAAAGGCGAGCAGTATCACCGCTGCCATGGCACGGTATTGCATGGTGGTCCTCATTTCAATGGACGTGCAGCGTCCTGCCGCAACGGCAAGGCATGCACGGTATTGGAAGCTGCCCCGGCACGCGCCGGGGCGTGGCGTATTACGGTTGACGCAATGCGGCGATCAGCCGCTGCGGATCGATGGATTGCCCATCTTGTGACACTTCAAAGTGCAGGTGCGGCCCGGTGGTCTTGCCCGTATTGCCGGTCTTGCCGATCGGCTGGCCAGCCGTGACAGCATCGCCCGCGCTGACGGCGCGCTGGTCCAGGTGCGCATACATGGAGCGCAGGCCGTTGCCGTGGTCGATCACGATGACGTTGCCGAACTTTGCCTGGCCCTGGTACAGGCTAGTCGATTCCGCCACGATGCCATCGGCCGGAGCCAGCAGCGCGGTGCCGCGCCTTGCCGACAAGTCCACGCCATGGTGGAAGGGCCGCGCCTGCGCCATCGGCTGGGCAGGACGGGGACCGTAGCGGCTGTTAACCTTGATGCGCGCCAGGGGCGCCTGCCATGCGGGCAACACAGCCGGCGCGTGTTCCGCCGCCGCGCTGGCGGCCACGGACAAGGCCGGTGCGCGCCACGCAAATGCCGGCTGCAGCAGCAAGCCCGCGCCCACCACGGC
>NZ_WNLA01000015.1 GCF_009720865.1 Pseudoduganella ginsengisoli
GAAGGGGTACCGGTAGCGCAGCGGCCGAGCCCTGCGCTACCGGTACCCCTTCGGCGCCACCGGCGCCGGGGCGAAAGGCCAGCATGCGCAGCAGTGTCATCGAGAAGCCCGCGTATTCATCTGGCGCCAGGCCCAGTTCATTGCGGCCATGGACGGCGATCTGGTAATACAGCTGCACTTCTTCCGCATCGAATTCACCGGCCAGGCGCACGATGTCCGCATATTCCGGCAAATCCGTGGGTACGGCGGCCGGCACGGTTTGCGCCAGCGCGATCCGGTGCAGCAGCGTGCCCAGGTCTTGCAGCGCACCGTTATATGACAGGCTGCGCGACGCCATTTCATCGGCCACGGCCAGCAAGTCGGCGCCATCCTGTTTCGCCAGCGCGTCCAGCAGGCGCACCAGGTACGACTGGTCCAGCGCGCCCAGCATGCCCTGCACGGAATCAAGCGTGACTTCACCGGCTGCATAGGCAATCGCCTGGTCCGTCAGCGACAAGGCGTCGCGCATGGAACCGTGCGCGCCTTGCGCCAGCAGGCGCAGCGCGGGCTGCTCGAACGGCACGTTTTCCTGGCCGAGGATATTGGCCAGGTGGCCGACGATGTGACCCGGCGGCATCTGCTTCAAATTGAATTGCAGGCAGCGCGACAGCACGGTCACGGGTATTTTTTGCGGGTCCGTTGTCGCCAGGATGAACTTCACGTGTTCCGGCGGCTCTTCCAGCGTCTTCAGCATCGAGTTGAACGCGTGGTTGGTCAGCATGTGCACCTCGTCGATCATATAGACCTTGAAGCGCGCATTCGACGGCGCGTACACCGCCTGCTCCAGCAACTGCGCCATTTCATCGACACCGCGGTTCGACGCCGCGTCCATCTCTATATAGTCAACGAAGCGGCCGCCATCGATTGCCTGGCATGCTTCGCACTGGCCGCACGGCGTGGCCGTGATGCCGCCCGTGCCATCCGGGCCGGTACAGTTGAGCGATTTGGCCAGGATCCGCGATAACGTGGTCTTGCCGACGCCGCGCGTGCCGGTGAACAGGTAGGCGTGATGCAGCCTGCCCGTGTTCAGCGCATGCGTGAGCGCGCGCACGACGTGCTCCTGGCCGACGAGCGTTTCAAAGTTCCGGGGACGGTATTTGCGAGCGAGGACTTGATAAGACATGCGGGCAATTTTACCACGCACGGCAGCGCGGACTTTGGCAATGTTGCCTGAAGCGCATAGGGCGAAAAAAAAGCTGCACGGGGCAGCTGTTTTTTCTTTCATAAGAGGCGAGCCTGATCTGCGGCACTTGCGGTGAACGGCTGTGGCTGCTTCGTTCCCGACCTGACCAGGTTGACCATGCCGCAATGCGCAGGGGCCCGCCGGACGCCATTATAACCGCTCCGGCGGAAACGTGGGAGGCCGGCTGCGTGATTCCGTTAAATTCCCAAACTTTCCCAGATGCTATCGACCTTGGATTTGACTTCCGGCGTCATGGCAATGGTCGTGCCCCACTCGCGGTTCGTCTCGCCCGGCCACTTGTTGGTGGCGTCGATGCCCATCTTGCTGCCGAGGCCACTGATGGGCGACGCGAAGTCCAGGTAGTCAATTGGCGTGTTATCGACCAAGGTGGTGTCGCGGACCGGATCGACGCGGGTGGTAATGGCCCAGATCACTTCTTTCCAGTCGCGGATATTGACGTCTTCATCCACCACGACAATGAACTTCGTATACATGAACTGGCGCAGGAAGCTCCACACGCCAAACATCACGCGCTTTGCGTGGCCCGCATATTGTTTGCGGATTTGCACGACGGCCATGCGGTAGCTGCAGCCTTCCGGCGGCAAATAAAAGTCCGTGATTTCCGTGAACTGCTTTTGCAGCAGCGGCACGAACACTTCATTCAGCGCCAGGCCCAGCACGGCCGGTTCATCCGGCGGCTTGCCGGTGTACGTCGAGTGGTAAATCGGGTCGCGCCGCATCGTGATGCGGTCAATGGTGAAGACCGGGAACCAGTCCTGCTCATTGTAATAGCCGGTGTGGTCGCCATACGGGCCTTCCAGCGCATGCTCATAGCCGGACGGGTGATTTTCATCCGGATAGATATGCCCTTCCAGCACGATTTCCGCCGACGCGGGCACGCGCAATTCACTGCCGATGGCTTTCACGAGCTCCGTGCGGCTGCCGCGCAGCAGGCCGGCGAACTGATATTCAGATAACGTATCCGGCACCGGCGTCACCGCGCCCAGGATCGTGGCGGGATCGGCGCCCAGCGCCACCGCCACCGGATACGGTTTACCTTTGTTTTGCACGGCGTGTTCGCGGAAATCCAGCGCCCCGCCCCGGTGCGCCAGCCAGCGCATGATGACTTTATTACGGCCCAGCACTTGCTGGCGGTAGATGCCCAGGTTCTGGCGCTTCTTGTTGGGGCCCTTGGTAATCACCAGGCCCCACGTAATCAGCGGTGCGATATCGCCTGGCCAGCAATGCTGGATCGGCAGGCGCGACAAATCCACGTCATTGCCCTCCCAGACGATTTCCTGGCAAGGCGCGCCGCGCAGTTCTTTCGGCGACATGTCCCATACGGCTTTCACCAGCGAGCCCATGCCCATCAAATCCTTGAACCCCTTCGGCGGTTCCGGCTCTTTCAAGCGCGCCAGCACGTGGCCGATCTTGCGCAATTCACTGACATCTTCCGCCCCCATGCCCAGCGCCACGCGGCGCGGCGTACCGAACAAATTACCCAGCACAGGCATGTCAAAACCGGCAGGTTTGTGAAACAGCAGCGCGGGTCCGCCAGCCCGTAATGTGCGGTCGCAAACCTCCGTCATCTCCAAATTCGGTGAAACAGGGGTTAAAACAGGCTTAAGTTCGCCCATTCGTTGCAGTTGAGAAATAAAATCACGCAGATCGGTGTACTTCATATTTTTTTACGATTTTTTCGCTTTGGACAGCCGTATTGAGGTTTTTCAGACAAGTGTTTGATTTTATTAGTTTTTGCTGCACTGCACCTCAAAATCCTATATCAATAAGTTATAAAGAACAATTTTGTTAGTATTGACGTGATATAAAACGGCTTCTACAATTCGCCTTACTTGAACAGGGGACATGGCCAGATCGCCAACTTAGTTGTCACCCATTCATTCACCGGAGTCGGGGCTCCACAAACATTTTAAGGAGTGTTTTCTTTAGGCGTCTGCCTTACCCCCCGAGAAAAGTTGTATTGCGGACTGTCCCGCTTACCTGCCCAGGCACCAGGTAACGACAGCTCAGGCAAGCAATGATGGCGTTCCACGGCTGCTCACGGCAGCGTTGAACGATGATATTTCTGATGCACGGCATTGGCACATCAAAAAAAACAACTGCGTGGCTGATAACACGCGGTGGGGATGCGCTCGTTACGGACATTTCAGGGGAGTTCTATGACTAATCGCACTACCAGGGTGGCTGCCGCCGCCCGCCAGCTGGCCTCGGTGGCCAATAGCATGGCGAAGTCGCGCGTTACCGTGCGCAGCCTGCTGACTACCGCCCAGCATACGATGACCATTTGCGGCGTGACCGCGCTGGTCATGCTTGCAGTACTGTACGTCCGCCCGGACCTGGCTCATGCCCTGAGCAAGACCCTGGCGCCTCAACAGGCAGTGGAAACAGCCACCGTAACGGCCCCGCCGCTGACCGCGCTGATGGAAGCGCCGGCCGTGCAGGCAGCTTCTTCGGAAGCGCCCATGACGGCAGAAGAAAAGAAGTTGATGGGTTCGAAGAAGCAGCAAGAGTGGGTCACCACTTGGCTGTCCAAGCGTTACCGTGTAGCAAGCGATGCGACCAATATGCTGGTCTCGACCGCCTACCTGACGGCGCGCGAAATCAAACTGGATCCGCTGCTGATCCTGGCTGTAATGGCGATTGAATCCGGCTTGAATCCGTTCGCGGAAAGCCCGATGGGCGCGCAAGGCTTGATGCAAGTGATGTCGAAGGTACACCACGACAAATTCCAGGACATGGGCGGCGTGCAAGCTGCGCTGAACCCGGTAGCCAACATCCGTGTGGGCTCGCTGATCCTGAAGGATTACGTGACCCGCGGCGGTTCCGTAGAAGCCGGCCTGAAATCGTACGTGGGCGCCGCGGCATTTGACACGGACGAAGGCTATGGCTCCAAAGTCCTGGCTGAGTACAAGAAGCTGCAGCAGGTTTCCAGCGGCAAGAAGGTGCCGACCACCAACCCGGTGCTGATCGCGACCCCTGCCCCGGCAGTCAAAGCGTCGGAGCCAGCAGTGGCTTCCGCGAAAATTTCTGATTCGCAACTGGCCGGCCTGTAAGCCGGGCTGCCTGACAGTCAAAAACCACCTGCGGGTGGTTTTTTTTATCTACTTCCAGAAACCGTGATGCGGAACGGACGCTTCGTCTTCCAGCAGCGGCCCCACGACGCCAATCGGGCGCTGGCCCCGCGCAAACACTTCCCGGCACGGCAGTGAGAACGTGGGGTTTTCAGGGTGGGCGCCCGTCAATTCCAGCAGCCTGTGTTCGGACAATGCGTAGACGACACGCCCCACATTGGTCCAGTACACGGCGCCCGCGCACATGCAGCATGGTTCCGCACTGGTAAACAACGTGGACTTCGCCATTTGCTCGGGACTGAGCACCTTGGCGGCTGCCGCCACCGCCAATAATTCCGCGTGCTGCGTCGGATCGCCGGGCGGCATCGAATTATTACCGGCGCGCGCCACGACACGGCCATGTTCATCGGCCACCAGTGCGGCAAATGGATGGCGCCCCCGGTTGCGCGAATCCGCTGACAGGGCGATGGTTTCACGCAGCAGCGCGAGGTCGGTGGAGCTGACGTTTTCTGTGCTCATATATATATGTCTCCGTGGATGGTGGCTATACGCCCATCTTAATCCCGGCCTCCTCCATCACTATCATGGCAAACCACCTGCCCCTATAAGCAAAAAGCCACCTCAACCTTGCGGCGGGTGGCTTTGCCTATCCAGACAACAGCAATTAACGCTTCTTGTCCGCATCCACTTCGTCCGGACGCAGTTTGCCAGCCAGCTTGTCCAGCACGCCGTTGACATACTTGTGGCCATCGATACCGCCAAACGACTTGGTCAGCTCAACCGCTTCGTTGATGACGACACGGTATGGGATTTCAGGGTGGTTCTTGAACTCGTAAGCGCCAATCAGCAGCACTGCGTGCTCGATCGGCGACAGTTCGGCAACGCCGCGGTCAACCAGCGGCGCAAACGTTTCGCGCAGTTCGACAGAATCTGCGATGGTGCCGCGCAGCAGATTGGCAAAGAATTCCGCGTCGGCCTTGTCGAAACCATGCGCATTGCGGATGTTGTTGACCACCTTGGTCGACTCTTCATTGTTCAGCAGCCACTGGTACAAGCCTTGCAGCGCGAACTCGCGCGCGCGGTGGCGCGGCGTGCGGTTCTTGCTTGGATTGGCGTGGGAGGATTTATCGGTCATGTTGTTACCTGTCTTAAAAATGGAAAAAGACCGCCAGCCGGCGAATAGACTCGGCTGCGGTCTTTCTGGGCCAAAAGCTTACTCGTCGTAGCCCGCGTCTTGCTGCAACTCTTCCAGCGCGATGGACAGATTGGCCATCTCCACTGCCACGCGGGCAGCTTCCGCGCCTTTGACCGCCATACGCACTTCAGCCTGCTCATCGTTTTCCGTGGTCAGGATCGCGTTAGCGATAGGAATGCCGAAGTCCAGGCTGATGCGGGTGATGCCCGCGCCGGATTCATTCGACACCAGTTCGAAGTGGTACGTTTCGCCGCGGATGATGGCGCCCAGCGCGATCAGTGCGTCGAATTGCTGGGATTCAGCCAGCTTTTGCAAGATCAGCGGCACTTCCAGCGCACCGGGCACGGTCACGTGCAGCACGTCTTCGTCCGCCACGCCCAGGTGTTTCAGTTCAGCCAGGCAAGCGGACAGCAAGCCGTGGCAAACGTCTTCGTTAAAACGGGCTTGAACGATGCCGACGCGCAAGCCTTCGCCGGACAGATTGGTTTCGTAGCTTCCTACAGTCATGGCAGCCTCTTAGATATATGATGTTGTTTGATAAACAGTTTACGCGGCAGGTTTCGCCACGTATCCCGTCACTTCCAGGTCGAAACCAGTCGCCATCGATGGCATCTTACGCGGGCTGGCCAGCAATTTCATCTTGCGCACGCCGACAGCGCGCAAAATTTGTGCGCCGATACCGTAGCTGCGCAGATCCATGCTGGCTGCGCGGCCCGCCGGACGCTGCGCCGGCTGGTCCAGTGCTGCGAACTGGTTGAAGAACTGCTCGGCAGTTTCTTCGCAATTGAGCAGCACGACGACACCCTGCGGCGAATCCTTGATGGCCTTCAGCGACGAGGAAATCGTCCACGAGTGCGTGGTGGCTTCCGATTCCAGCAAGTCCAGGATCGACACCGGCTGGTGCACGCGCACCAGTGATTCCTGGTTCTGGTCCATGGAGCCATGGACCAGCGCCAGGTGCGCGGAACCGGTCGGCGTATCGCGGAAAGCAATCATGCGGAACTCGCCGCTGGCAGTTTTCAGCGTGCGCTCCGCCACGCGCTCGACGATGCATTCATTGCGGCTGCGGTAATGGATCAGGTCAGCAATGGTGCCGATTTTCAAATCATGTTCTTTTGCAAATTCCAGCAAGTCCGGCAGGCGCGCCATGGTGCCATCGTCCTTGACGATTTCGCAAATCACGGACGCCGGGGTCAGGCCCGCCATGGCCGTCAAATCGCAGCCCGCTTCCGTATGGCCGGCGCGCATCAGCACACCGCCTTTGACAGCGCGCAGCGGGAAAATGTGGCCCGGCTGGACGATATCGGAAGGTTTTGCATTTTTTGCCACGGCCACCTGGATGGTCCTGGCGCGGTCGGCCGCGGAAATACCGGTGGTGACACCTTCCGCGGCTTCGATCGATTGCGTGAAGTTGGTGCCGAACGACGTACCGTTACGGGCCGTCATCATCGACAGGTCCAGCTGCTTGCAGCGCTCTTCGGTCAGGGTCAGGCAGACCAGGCCGCGCGCATACTTGATCATGAAATTGATGGCTTCCGGCGTCACGAAGTCCGCTGCGAGCACCAGGTCGCCCTCATTTTCACGGTCTTCCTCGTCCACGAGAATGACCATGCGGCCTGCGCGCAATTCGGCAACAATTTCTTCGGTGCTGGAGATAGACATTGCTTATCCTTGGTTTCGAGTTTCCTTAACCCTCTATTTTAAAGGATTTGGCGCATCTCAACCTGAATTCCCCCTCGGAATGGCGGCTACCCTGAAGTGCGCCTATTAAACAGGCAGCAAGGTAGCATCAAGCATGACCAAAGACATGCAGATGGAGATACCAAGCATGCCCGCCCGAGACCAGGAACCGCAGGAACACGCACTGCAGCAAGGCGCCGCCCGCACCGTGCTGGTGGTCGACGATCGTCCCACCAACCGCGAATTCCTGTTGACCTTGCTAGGTTTCACGCCGCACAGGCTGCTGCAGGCCGGCGACGGCGCGCAAGCGCTGGAACTGACGCGGCGCGAGCGGCCCGATTTGATCATCACGGATTTGCTGATGCCGACCATGGACGGCTATGCGTTTACGCAGGAATTGCGCAACGATCCCACGCTGTGCCACATCCCCGTGATCTTTTTCAGCGCCACCTATTCATGCCAGGAAATGCATGCGATGGCCGCCGCGTGCGGCGTGCGCACGGTGCTGTCGAAACCGGCCGATCCGCAAACCATACTCGATGCGGTCAGCGAAGAACTGGGGCTGCATGCCGAAGCGCCGCAAGCCATCCCGCCAGCCTTGCAGGACAGCGGCGCCGCCTCCGCCCCCCTGCACGCCGCGGAACCGCCTGCGTCCGCGCTGGCCGATGCCACCGAGGCGCTGGCCATCGCCAATGAGCTGGTGGCGCTGGGCTTGCGCCTGAGCAGCGAACGCGATGGCGCCGAGATGGCCAAGGTATTCACGGAGACGGCCGCCCACATCCTGAAAGCGGAATGCATTGCCCTGTGCCTGCTGGACGGCCAGGAGCAGGTGGTGCAGCACCTGGCTACGCACGGCGTGGACCCGGCCGTCCTCTGCGGCCATGCGCTGGACCGCGGCACCTTGCCCGGCTCCCTGCTCGACGCGCACCACGTGGTGCGCCTTGCCGCGTCCGATGGCCCGATGGACAACCTGCCGCCAGGCCACCCGCCCGTGCGCAATTTATTGGGCATGGCCCTGAGGGACCGCTACAACCTGTACGGCTGGCTGTATTTCGCGGGCCGCCATAACCAGCCGGAATTCACGGAGCAGGACGTACACACGGCCTCCACGCTGGCGGCGCAGCTGACGGTCGCCTATTACAGCCTGAATTTGTACCAGGTGGTGCAGCGCCATGCGGCGCAACTGCAGATGGAAGCGAGCGCGCGGCGCGATGCCGACCTGGCGCTGCGCGCCAGTGAAAACCGCTACCGCGCCATGAGCGAATCGGCGCCGGACGCCATCGTCACGCTGGACCATGATTTGCACATCCTGCACTTCAACCGGGCCGCCGTCGCCATGTTCGGCTATACGGAAACGGAGATGCTGGGCCAGAGCGTCATGCTGCTGATGCCGGAGCGCTACCGCAACAAGGCGCGCATGCGTTATGAACAATTCCGCCTCACCACCGAGCCGTATTACAGCGGCCGCGTGGCGGAAGTGCATGGACGGCGCAAGAATGGCGAAGAATTCATTGCCGAGCAATCGCTGTCGATCGTCCACGTGGACGGCAAGCAGATGTTCACCGCCATCCTGCGCGACACGACGCAGCGGCGCCAGATGGAAAGCCGCCTGCGCATGTCCGCCATGGTGTTCGACAATACGCAGGAAAGCATCACCACCACCGATGCCGACTGCAGGATCATCGGCGTCAATCCCGCGTTTGAACAAATCACCGGCTACAAGGAGCGCGAGGTACTGGGCCGCAATCCCAGCCTGCTGCATTCCGGCCGCCACGACAGCGCGTTTTACCGCGCCATGTGGGCCAGCCTGGAAAACACGGGCCAGTGGCGCGGTGAAATCTGGAACCGCCGCAAGAATGGCCAGGTCTACCCGGAGCGCATGAGCATTTGCGCCGTGCGCGACCCGCACGGCAATATCAGCGCTTATGTGTCCGTGTCGTCCGATATCAGTGCGCTGAAGGAAGCCCACCACCAGCTGGACTTCCTGGCCAACCACGATCCCCTCACCTTGCTGCCGAACCGCAACCTGCTGAACGACCGGCTGCAGCTGGCGATGGCCGCCGCGGGACATGATGGCGCCATGGTGGCCGTGGTGCTGTTCAATGTCGACCGGCTGCAGCGCATCAACGACAGCATGGGCCACGATGCGGGCGACGCGCTGCTGCAGGCCATGGCGCGGCGGCTGAACCGCATCGTCACGCCGGGCGACACGCTGGCCCACCTGGGCGCCGATGAGTTCGCGCTGATGCTGACCAAGTGCAAACAGCCCGACGACGTCATCGTGGCGGCGCGCCAGCTGATGGAGGAAATCGCCCGCCCCGTGCATTTGCAGGGACAGGATATCTATGTAACGGCCAGCGTCGGCATCAGCATTTATCCGCGCGATGGCGCCACCGCCAGCGCGCTGCTCATTGGCGCGGACGTGGCGCTGTCGCACGTGAAGGAAGCGGGCCGCAACGGCTTCCGTTTCTTCACGGGCGAAATGAATGCGCACGCGCAGCGCTTCATGTCGCTGGAAAGGCATTTGCGGCATGCGATCGAACGCAATGAATTGACGCTGCTGTATCAGCCGCAAGTGTCGCTGTCCGATGGCCGCATCAGCGGCATGGAAGCGCTGCTGCGCTGGCACAGTCCGGAGCTGGGCATGGTGCCGCCGTCGGACTTTATCCCGCTGGCGGAAGACACGGGCCAAATCATTGAAATCGGCGCATGGGTGCTGCAGCAGGCTTGCGACCAGAACAAGGCGTGGCAGCAGGCGGGCCTGGTGCCGCTGCCGGTGGCCGTCAATGTCTCGGCGCGCCAGCTCTCCGCCGGCAACCTGCCTGCCACCGTGCGCACAGCGCTGGCAGCGTCCGGGCTGGCGCCGGAATGCCTGGAAATCGAACTGACGGAAAGCATCATGATGCAGGATGCGGAAGCCGTGCAGGCGCAATTGTCGGAACTGGCGCAGATGGGCGTGTCCGTGTCGCTGGACGATTTCGGCACCGGCTATTCATCGCTGGGCTACCTGTCGCGCTTCACGCTCGACAAATTAAAAATCGACCAGACCTTTGTCCGCAACATTACGTGCGAACCGCGCAGCGCCGCCATTGCACAAGCGACCATCGCGCTGGCCCACGGGCTGGACCTGGTGGTGGTGGCCGAAGGCGTGGAAACACCAGGCCAGCTGAATTACCTGCGCAGTATCGGCTGCGACAAAATCCAGGGCTACCTGTTCAGCAAACCATTGGCGGCCGCCGATTTTGGCGCCCTGCTGCGCGAAGGGCGCACCTTGATGCAGGAAAACCTGGCGCTGGTGCCGGCGCGCACGCTGCTGCTGGTCGATGACGAACCGGGCGCCGCCTATGCGATGGCACGGCTGTTCCGGCGCGAAGGCTACCGCATCGTGGTCGCACACAGCGGCCGCGAAGCGCTGGAATTGCTGGCCACGCAAGCTGCGCAAGTCATCGTATCCGACCAGCGCATGCCGGACATGCCGGGCGCGGAATTTTTAGCCCGCGCCCGCGAACTGTATCCGCAGACGGTGCGCATCTTGCTGTCCGGCTATACCGACATCAAAACCGTGACAGACGCCGTCAACCGGGGCGCCGTGTATAAATGCGTGGCCAAGCCCTGGGACGATGCTGAATTAAAGGCAACGGTCCACGCGGCATTCCGGCAGGCCGAACAGGGCGAGCGGCGTGCTGGTTGACTCACTCATAACAGCTATCTCAATTTGGAATACATTCCATGAAGAATTATATAGTTGGCGCTATACCCGTTGCGGCATAGTATCGATTTCCTCGCATCACATCCTGCCATGATGACAACCACCTACACTCCCCGCCTGCTGTGGCAATTGGGCGCCGAACTGGGCGAAGGCCCATTGTGGCTGCCAGAACAACAGCGCTTATATTTCGTCAATTTGATTCCCGGCGTGCTGCACGCATATGACGCGGACGGTTCCACGCACAGTTGGCAATTGCCGACATCGATTTGCTGGATCGTGCCCCGCGCCGATGGCGACGGCTTTATGGCCGGCCTCAAGGATGGCATCGTGCGCCTGTGGCTGGAGCCGGAACTGCGCGTGCAATACGTGCACCAGCCCGTGCAAGACCGGCACGGCGTGCGCCTGAACGACGCCAAGGCCGATGCGCAGGGACGGCTGTGGGCCGGCACCTTGAACGGCAACGACAAGAGCCGCCCGGACGGCCAGCTGTTCCGCCTTGACCCGGATGGCGCACTGCACGTGGCGCTCGACGATTACCGCATTTGCAACGGCCCCGCGTTCAGCCCGGACGGCAAGACGCTGTACCACAATGACAGCTTCATCGACCGTACCTTTGCATACGACATCCGCGGCGATGGCACGCTGGGCGAAGCGCGCCTGTGGAAGACCTATGGCGGCGAATATGGCTCGCCGGACGGCATGACGGTCGATTCAGAAGGCTGCGTATGGGTCGCGCAATGGGGCGGCAGCCGCGTGTGCCGCTACAGCCCGGAAGGCGAATTGCTGGCCACCGTGGCCATGCCGGTATCGCAGCCCGCATCGTGCGTGCTGGGCGGCCCGGATTACAAGACACTGTTCATCACGACGGCCTGGGAAGGCTTGAGCGATGAACAGCGCGCCAGGGAGCCGCTGGCCGGCGGCCTGTTTGCCGTGGACGTCGACGTGCCAGGCGTCCCTCCCGCGCGCTACGGCCGTCCATAATCGAACACCCGCTTTGCCAGGGCGGCCCATGCGGCCGCCCTTGTCTTTTTTGACAACGTTTTTCGCATAACCATACGCGCCGCCGCCGCATATCGATAGACAGCCGCGCGGCATAAGCTTGCGCGATCATATTCGTTCCCCCGCCCGCTTCCCCTCCCTACACTCGGCATCACCAGCTACTCATTACCTGTCATGACAGGTCAGCTCAGATGCCGAATGAATTCCTGAAATCCGAATTACTCGCACCCGTCCCGCTGCACGCACAAGTGCGCGAACGGATCCGCGAACGCATCCTCGACGGCAGCTACGCCATCCACGCGCAGCTGCCGCCGGAAAGCACCTTGTGTGCGCTGTTCGGCGTGTCCCGCATTACCGTGCGCCAGGCGCTGGGCGACTTGCACAAGGAAGGCTTGATCTTCAAGGTGCCCGGCAAAGGCACGTTTGTCGCCAAGCCCAAGGCATTCCAGGAATTGACGCAGCTGGAAGGTTTTGCGCAAGCGATGGCGCGGCTGGGCCACAGCATCCGCAACGTGGTGGCCGGCCACAGTGCCGTGCCAGCCAGCGCCGCCGTGGCGCAACAGCTGGGCATCGCAACCGGTACGCATGTATCGGAAATCCGCCGCATCCGCTGCCTGAACGGCGAACCGCTGTCGGTGGAATGCACGTATCTGCCGCTGCACATCGGCGAACGGCTGCGCAGCGCCGACCTGGCGCAGCGCGACATTTTCCTGATCCTGGAAAACGATTACGGCATCCAACTGGGCCACGCCGACTTGCGCATCGATGCCGTGGCAGCCGACGCCGCGCTGGCCGAAGCGCTGCGCGTGGCCGAGGGCAGCGCCATCTTGCGCATCGAGCGGCTGACGCACAGCGTAGCCGCCGATGGCAGCGCCGTGCCCCTGGACTTTGAATACCTGTACTTCCGCGGCGACGCCTTTCAATACCGGCTCCGCATCAACAAGGACTAATTATGCAACCCCAAACCATTACTCAGACAGTCGACGTGCTGGTCATCGGAGGCGGCACGGCCGGCCCGATGGCGGCCGTCAAGGCCAAAGAATCGAACCCCGCACTCAAAGTCCTGCTGCTGGAAAAAGCCAACGTGCGCCGCAGCGGCGCCATTTCCATGGGCATGGATGGCTTGAACAATGCCGTCGTACCGGGCTTCGCCACGCCAGAACAATATGTGAAAGAAATCACGACGGCCAATGACGGCATCGTCAACCAGGCTACTGTGATGGCGTATGCGCAGGGCAGCTTCCCCATGATCGAAGAACTGGACAGCTGGGGTGTGAAATTTGAAAAAGATGAAAACGGCGACTATGCGATGCGCAAGGTGCACCACATGGGTACGTATGTGTTGCCGATGCCGGAAGGCCACGACATCAAGAAAGTGCTGTACCGGCGCCTGAAACGGGCGCGCGTGGACATCACGAACCGCCTGGTGGCGACGCGCCTGCTGACGGCCGAAGATGGCGCCATTGCCGGCGCCATGGCGTTTGATTGCCGCACGGGCGACTTCCACGTGATCCGCGCCAAGGCCGTCGTACTGGCCACCGGCGCAGCAGGCCGCCTGGGATTGCCATCGTCCGGCTACCTGTTCGGCACGTACGAAAACCCCACCAATGCGGGCGATGGCTACAGCATGGCGTACCACGCGGGGGCGGAACTGTCAGGCATTGAATGCTTCCAGATCAACCCTTTGATCAAGGATTACAACGGCCCCGCGTGCGCTTACGTCACGGGACCGTTCGGCGGCTATACGACTAACGCCAAAGGCGAGCGCTTCATCGAATGCGACTATTGGAGCGGCCAGATGATGCAAGAGTTTTATAACGAACTGCAAGGCGGCAACGGCCCCGTGTTCCTCAAGCTGGACCACCTGGCCGAAGAAACCATCAGCACCATCGAACATATCCTGCACACCAACGAGCGCCCCAGCCGCGGACGTTTCCACGAAGGGCGCGGCACCGACTACCGCGCGCAAATGGTGGAAATGCATATCTCGGAAATCGGCTTGTGCAGCGGCCACTCGGCATCCGGTGTGTGGGTTGATGAACACGCGGCCACCACGGTGCCCGGCCTGTATGCGGCAGGCGACCTGGCGTGCGTACCCCATAACTACATGCTGGGCGCCTTCGTGTACGGCAAGCTGGCTGGGGAAAGCGCAGCACAGCGCTGCGCGCAAACCACCCTGCCCGATGCCGATGAAGCACAGATCGCAGCGGAGCGCGATCGCGTGTGGGCGCCATTGCAGCGCAAAGATGGGCTGCCGCCGCAGCAAGTGGAATACAAGCTGCGCCGCATGGTCAACGATTACCTGCAGCCGCCGAAAGTCACGCGCAAGATGGAACTGGGCCTGGCCCGTTTTGAAGCCATCCGTGCGGACCTGGACCGCATCGCCGCCACCAATCCGCATGAATTGATGCGGGCCATGGAAGTGCACGCGATCCGCGATTGCGCGGAAATGGCGGCACGCGCTTCGCTGTACCGCACGGAGAGCCGCTGGGGCCTGTACCACAACCGCGCCGATTACCCGCAGCGCAACGATGCCGAATGGTTCGTCCACGTGCAGCTGAAAAAGACCGATGGCGAAATGACGTGCTTCAAGCGCCCGGTCGCGCCGTACATCGTGCCGCTGGACGATGAGGAAAAGACCGCCTACCAGCGCCTGCGCGTGCAGCGCGCCGCGCCAGCAACACCAGTAACCGCGGCCCCCATCTCTTCTCCATTAGCCGCCTGAAAGGAACACATGACTACCGCCTACATCCCGGCCAGCGTGCCGGTCCGTGTCAACGACGACCTGTGCATTGCCCACAAGGGCTGCACCGTCTGCGTCGACGTCTGCCCGCTCGACGTGCTGGCCATCGATATGGTCAAAGGCAAGGCTTACATGAAGTACGACGAATGCTGGTATTGCATGCCATGCGAAAAAGATTGCCCGACTGGCGCCGTTACGGTCGATATCCCCTATTTGTTACGCTGAAAAGGAATTGCCATGCTGAAGAAACTGCTGCCCCTGCTGCTGTCTACTGTCGCCTTGTCAGCCAATGCTGAAACCATCCGTATCGCCATCGGCACGCAAGACACGACCATCAATTGCGCCACCGGCGGCTTGCTCATCCGTGAACTGAAACTGCTGGAAAAATATTTGCCGAAAGATGGCAAGTACAAGGATGCGCAATATGACATCCAGTGGAAAAACTTCACATCCGGCGCACCGCTGACCAATGAAATGGTGGCGGGCAAGCTCGATATCGGTTCCATGGCGGACTTCCCTGGCTCGTTCAACGGGGCCGCCTTCCAGAAGGCGGGCCGCCAGAGCCAGTTCATCACCGTGCTGTCCGGCAGTACGCAAGGCAGCGGCAACGGCATCGTGGTGCCGAAAGCATCAAGCATCCAGTCGCTGGCCGAATTGAAGGGCAAGACCATCTCCGTACCCTTTGCTTCCACGGCCCATGGCATGCTGCTGCGCGCCGTCAAAGCGCAAGGCTGGACACCGGACCGCGACGTCACCATCGTCACACAAGCGCCGGAAGTGGCGGGATCGGCGCTGCAAGCCAACAAGATCGATGCGCACGCCGACTTCGTGCCGTTCGCGGAACTGTTCCCGCACCGCGGCTATGCGCGCAAGATTTATGACGGCTCGCAAGCCAATGCGCCGACCCTGCACGGCAGCCTGGTCGACACGGATTTTGCGAAAAAATATCCGGAAATTGTCGTCGCCTTCCTGCGCGCCGCCATTGAAGCAGACCGCCTAGTGACGGCCGAACCGGAAAAGTACAGCGAACTGATTGCCAAGGTGACGGGTATTGAAGCGGAAATCAATTACCTGTTCCATGGCCCGCTGGGTTTGCAGACGCGCGACTTCACGTGGAAGCCGGAATACCGCCAGGCTGTGCAAACGTCGATAGAAACCTTGCGCCTGATGAAGCGCACGGAAACCGACCTGGATCCGAAAACCTTCATCAATGACCAGTATCTGCGCACGGCCTTTAAACAGGCGGGCCTCGATTACGACGCGCAGCTGAAACACTATGGCCGCCATCCGCTGGCTGCGAAAGACGCCGTGACCGGCAAAGCCATCACGGACTTCAAGCAGGTGGCGCAAGTGTGGGTCGAAGGCGAACCGCTGGTGCGCAGCTACGCCACGGCAACCACGGCGTTTGCAGAACTGGGCAAGCTGGAAAAAGCCGGCAAGAAGGTGCGCGTGGTCTATGCCCATGACCGCAACACGGGCTTGAAACTGCTGGCCGAAGATGCGTGGTTCGTCGCGGGCAAGAATGAAGTCAGCAGCTTCCTGCAAAAGGATGCGGCGGAAGCGTGGGCGAAAAAGAATGGCGGCAAGGTGCTGGACTTTAACGCCGCCAAGGCCGGTGCATAAGCGGAGGAATGTATGAGCCACTCAGCCGCATCGACGGCGCTGCCCGGCGCCTCGTCCACAGGTGAAGCAGCCGCAGCGCTGGCGCTGCGCGCAGCATCGCTGGCCTTGTGCCTGCTGGCCTGGCACTGGGCGTCCACCCGCAGGCTGGACCTGGGTGTGATCACCTTCGTCAATGTCCCGGCGCCGCTGGACGTGCTGCGCGCCGCATGGGACTTGCTGCAATCGCCGCTGCTGGCCAAACACGTGGGCGCCAGCGTGGCGCGCGTATTTGGCGGCTTCATTGCCGCCGCCGTGGCCGGCGTCGTGCTGGGACTGGCCATCGGCCGCTCGCGCCGCGCGGGCCACTTGCTGATGCCGCCGCTGGAAATGCTGCGCCCCATCCCTGCCGTCGCGTGGATACCGCTGGCGATCCTGATGTTCCCGTCGTCGGAAATGTCGATGGTGTTCATCACGTTCACGGGCGCCCTGTTCCCCATCTTGCTCAATACCGTGCATGGCGTGGAACAGATCGATGCCCGCCTGCTGGCATCGGCGCGCAGCCTGGGCGCGCAACGCCTGGCGCTGTTTGCGGAAGTCGTGCTGCCCGGCGCCGCGCCCGGCATCGTGACAGGGCTGGCCATCGGCATGGGCACGGCATGGTTTTGCCTCGTGACGGCGGAAATGATTTCCGGACAGTTCGGCATCGGCTATTACACGTGGGCGTCGTACACGGTGCAAAACTATGCGGACATCGTGGTCGGCATGCTGTTTATCGGCGTATTCGGCATGGGCAGCAGCGCGTTGGTCCGCAAACTGGGCGCGCTGGCCACACCATGGAAGGAAGAAAAATGACGACAAATATTGCAACGCTGCGCGGCGGCGTGAAAATCGACCGCCTGCGGCTCGTGCTGGGCCAGGGCGCCCGCGCATTTGAAGCCGTGCAAGACGTGTCGCTGGATATCGCGCCCGGCGAATTCATTTGCCTGCTGGGGCCATCGGGCTGCGGCAAATCCACGCTGCTGGGCGCGCTGGCGGGCCACATCCCTGCCAGCAGCGGCAGCATCACGGTCGATGGCACGGCCATCAGCGGCCCGCATCCGGAGCGCGGGCTCGTATTCCAGCAACACACTTTATTTCCATGGAAATCCGTGCTGGCCAACGTGGCATTTGGCCTGAAAATGCAAGGTGTGGCGCGCAAGGAACGGGAAGCGCGGGCGCGCGAATTGATTGCGCTGGTGGGACTGGAAGGCTTTGAACAGCACTATCCGTCGCAACTGTCGGGCGGCATGCGCCAGCGGGTGGAAATTGCCCGCGTGCTCATTACGCATCCGCGCGTGATGCTGATGGATGAACCGTTTGGCGCACTGGATGCGCAAACGCGGCTGATGATGCAGCACTTGCTGCTCGACGTGTGGGCCCGCATCCGCACCACCATTGTATTCATCACGCACGATATCGATGAAGCACTGTTCCTGGCGGACCGCATCTTCGTCATGAGCCCCCGCCCGGGCCGCATCGTCGAAGAATTGCGGCTGGACTTTGAACGCCCGCGCGGCGCCGGCCTTGTCACATCGCCTGAATTTACGCGCCTGAAGCGGCATTGCCTGGATTTGCTGCACCCTGAAGCCCATCCACAGCCGCTGGCGCGCCTGAGCCCACTGGGCCCCCCTATCGAACAATTACAAAGGAAGACTGCATGACCACCCTGTTGAACGACGATCCGGAATTGCTGGCGCGGCTGCACGCCGGCGACAGCGGCATCCGCCGCCTGGCGCTGCTGGAACTGGCGGATTTCGCCGGCGATGAGCACAGCCCGCTGTTCATTGCCGCGCTGAGCGACGCGCACGCCGACGTGCGCCTGGAAGCGGCGCGCGCACTGGAGGCACTGGAAAGCCCGGCATCCGCCCATGCGCTGGCGCTGGCCCTGAACGACAGCGATGAAGCAGTGCGCCAGGCTGCGGCGCAGGCATTATCGGAATTAAAACAGCCGGCATCGGCTGGCCCGCTGCTGGCGCTGCTGGCGCCGCAAGCAGGCGCCGGCGCCTGGACGCCATTCGCCCGCGCCGCCCTGCTGCGCGCATTGCGGGAATTGCGCGCACCCGGCAGCCTGGAACCCGGCCTGCTGGCGCTGGGCGATGTGGACGCCGCCGTACGGCGCGAAGCCGTCGCTGTATTGGGCTGGCTGAAACACCCGTCCGCGCTGGCGCCGCTGGGCGCGCTGGCGGGCAATGACCCGTCGCCGGACGTGCGGCGCGCCGCCATCGGCGCGCTGGGTTTCGCCAACGGAGCGCCAGACACGTATGCAGTGCTGGACACCGTGCGCTCGGCGCTGCTGGCCGGGCTGGTCGACGTATCGTGGCAAGTGCGTGAAGAAGCCGCCGGTGTGCTGGGCAAGCTGGCCGTGCCGGGCGCCGGCGACGCGCTGCTGCCGCTGCTGGACGACCCGTACTGGCAAGTGCGCCTGCGCGCAGCCCGCAGCCTGGGACGTTTGCGCCATGAAGCGGCCATAGCGCCGCTGGCGCTGGCACTGCAAAACACGGTGGCCAATTTGCGCAAGGAAGCCGCGCTGGCGCTGGGTGAAATCCGCCTGGCGCAGGCGCTGCCCGCACTGGCCGCGGTGGAAGACGATCCCGACCCGGAAGTGCGCAAATCCGCGCGGCTGGCTATCCGCCAGATCCAGTTGCAGCAAAGTGCGCCGGAGGCGGCATGACCATTACCAGCCTGCGCAACGACAAATCGCGCCGCGTATTGGAACTGGGCCATGACGATGGCGCCACGGCGGAAATCAGCCATCAGGCGCTGCGATCCGGCTGCCGCTGTTCCGGCTGCACCGCCGTGCGGCGCGCCGGCGGCGCCGTGGACGTTGACGCGGCCATTGCACTGGAACAGATTACGCCCGTGGGCGTCTATGGCGTACAGCTGACCTTCAGCGATGGCCACGACCGGGGCATTTATCCGTGGCAGTTGCTGCTTGAGTTATCGGAAATACAAGCGGCATAAGGGCGTCCACTCTGGAGCGATGATGGCAAAAATGGTATAAAGGGGCATGTCCAGCAAAACCGCTCCTCCCATTCTTCCTGCATCCACTGGCGCTGAATCCGAAGCGGCGCCGCGCCGGCGCGGACGTCCCGCCAAGAGCGAACAGGATAGCCTGCGGGGGGAATTGATCCGCAAGTCGGCGCATTTGTTCCGCACGCAAGGCTACGACAACACGACCGTACGGGATATTGCAGCGGCAGCGGGCATCCATTCCGGCAGCTGGTTTTACCACTTCAAGTCCAAGCAGGAAATCCTGGCCGCCGTGATGGAACACGGCATGCACGAATCGCTGGCGCGCATTGAAGAAATCGCGCCCCATACGCTGCCGCCCCGTGCCGCCCTGCACCGGCTGGTCGAAGTGCACTTGCATAACGTACTGGCGCCCAACCATGATTTCATTCCCGTGCTGCTGTATGAATGGCGCTCATTGGACCAGCCGTCGCGTGAACGCATCATTAAGCTGAAAGACCGCTACGAAGCCGTGTGGGATGAAGTCATTGACCGCCTGCATACGTCTGGCGACTGGGCCATGCCGACCCGTTTCGACCGGCTGCTGATGTTCGGCGCCCTGAGCTGGACGGCCCAGTGGTACAAGCCGGGCCGCACGACATTGGAAGACCTGGCGGCACAAGCCGTGCAATTCATCTTGCGCACACCCGCCAAAGCTTGAACGCGGTCAGGCGCTGATCCCGTTTGCCACGGCGACTTGCACCAGCAACTGGCCCGGCGCAGCCTGGTCGCCCACCTTTACTTGCAAGGTTTCCAATACGCCGTCGCAAGGCGCCAGCAGCCTGTGTTCCATTTTCATGGCTTCCATCACGGCCACCACCTGCCCGGCCTGAACGGCTTCGCCCGGCGCCACGGGCAACGCCGCAATGCGGCCATTCATCGGCGCGGTAATGCGGCCATGCGGCGCCTGGGCAGTCCGCTTGCCCACTGTTGCCGGTGGCGCCACGCTGGCTGTATGGTCGGCGCCGTCAAGCATGAATAGGACGCGTTCCGGCGTGGCGCACCATGCCAGCGGCAACGGTTTGCCATCCGCCAGCACTTGCCATGATTCCCCCTTGCCACAGATGAGTTGCAAACGGTGGCTGCCTGCCTCCCACGTGTCTGCGTCCAGCTGGCGCAGCGTAACCGCACAAGGCGCGCCATCGAGCACGATGCGCCACGTGCGGCTTCCCGCCGCACTGTTGGACCAGCCTTGCAAAGCCTGCGGCCAGCGCGCCGCATGCTGCCGGCCATGCCGCCATGCCAGCAGCACTGCCGCAACGCACGCCGGTATTGACGGCGCTTCGTCCGCCGGCGCCGCGCGCTCGAATAATGTATCGGCACGGCGCGCAATAAAATCCGTCGTGGCGCGGCCCGCGGCAAATTCTTCGTCGGCCACGCAGCGGGCAAGGAAAGCGCGGTTGCTGGCCAGGCCCAGCAACACGGTCTCGCCCAGCGCGCGCCGCATGCTGCGCAGCGCCGCCGCGCGGCTGGGGCCGTGGCAGACGATCTTGGCCAGCATGGAATCGTAATACGGCGGCACCGCCACGCCATCGCCCAGCGCATGGTCGCAGCGCACGTCGGCCGGCGCCTGCCAGCGCAGCACAGTCCCGCTCTGCGGCAGGAAGCCTTGCTGCGCATCTTCCGCGCACAGCCGCACTTCAATGGCATGGCCGCCCGCCGCGCGGCGCGCGTCGATTTCCTCTTGCGTCAGCGGTAACGGCAAGCCCGCCGCCACGCGCAATTGCCATTCGACGAGGTCGATACCCAGCACGGCTTCCGTCACGGCGTGTTCCACCTGCAAACGGGTGTTCATTTCCATGAAGTGGAAGCCGCCCTGCGCATCAAGCAGGAACTCCAGTGTGCCCGCCCCCCGGTAGCCGATGGCCCGCGCCGCCGCCACCGCCACTTCCCCCATGCGGGCACGCAGCGCCCGATCAACAGCAGGCGACGGTGTTTCTTCAATGAGTTTTTGATGGCGGCGCTGCACGGAACAGTCGCGTTCACCCATATGCACGGCATGGCCATGGTGGTCGGCAAATACCTGGATTTCAATGTGGCGTGGCGACACGACGGCCTTTTCCAGGATCAGCCCCGCATTGCCGAAAGCATGCTGCGCTTCGGAACGGGCCGCGGCCAGCGCGGACGGCAATTCCGCCGCATGGTCCACCTTGCGCATACCGCGCCCGCCGCCACCGGCCGACGCTTTCACCATTAATGGAAAGCCGATGCGCCCCCCTTCCGCGATCAGCCGCGCATCCGACTGGTCATCGCCGTCATAACCGGGAATGCAAGGCACGCCCGCATCGCGCATCAATTGCTTGGCGCCCGCCTTGCTGCCCATCGCGGCAATGGCCCGCGCCGGCGGTCCAATGAAGACCAGGCCCGCGTCATGGCACGCTTGCGCAAAGCCGGCCTGCTCGGCCAGGAAACCGTAGCCGGGATGGATGGCTTGCGCGCCGGAGCGGCGTGCCGCTTCCAGCAGCGCGGCCATATTCAAGTACGAATCGGCTGGCTGCGGGCCGCCGATTCGCAGCGCCATATCGGCCGCCAGGCAGTGCGGCGCTCCCGCATCCGCGTCCGAATACACCGCCACCGTGCGGTAACCCAGCCTGCGCGCCGTGCGCATGATGCGCACGGCGATTTCCCCGCGGTTGGCAATGAGGAGGGTGTCAAAGGCCGTCATGCTTTACGGCCCGGCAAGATATCCATGTACTTGCAAATAATGCCCAGCATGACTTCATCGGCGCCGCCGCCTATCGACGTCAGGCGGCCATCGCGGTAAAAGCGCGACACCAGGTTATCCAGGGTAAAGCCCATGCCGCCCCAGAATTGCATGCACGTGTCAGGCACCTGGCGCGCCAGGCGCCCTGCTTTGAGCTTGGCCATCGATGCCAGTTCCGTCACGTCCTGCTCCGCCACGTACAGTTCGCACGCCCGGTACAGCAAGGCGCGTAGCGCTTCAACTTCGGTTTTCAATTCCGCCAGCTTGAAATGCACCCATTGCTGGTCCAGCACAGAGGAACCAAACAGCTTGCGCTCACGCGCGTAGGCAATGGTTTGATCGATGCAGTTTTCCGTTGCCTGCACCATACTGGCCGCGCACCACATGCGTTCTTCCTGGAATTGCAGCATCTGGTACGTAAACCCTTTGCCCTCGTCGCCGATGCGGTAGTGCTGCGGCACGCGCACGTCGTCAAAGTGGATCAAGCCCGTGTCGGAAGAATTCATGCCGATTTTGCGGATCTTCCTGCCCACAGAAATGCCTGGCGTATCCATCGGCACGATGATCAGCGACTTATTGCGGTGCGGCGGATCGTCCGACGTATTGGCCAACAGGCACATCCAGTCGGCCTGCAAGCTGTTGGTGATCCACATCTTGCTGCCATTGATGATGTAATCGCCGCCATCCTTGCGCGCCGTGGTCTTGATAGCCGCCACGTCGGAACCGGCCGATGGTTCGGACACGCCCACGCACGCCACCATATCCCCGCTGATAGCCGGCGCGAGGAATCGTTCGCGCAGCGCATCGGAACCAAAGCGCGCCAGCGCCGGCGTGGCCATGTCCGTTTGTACGCCAATGGCCATCGGCACGCCGCCGCAATGGATGTGGCCCAGCGTCTCCGCCATGACGACGGAATACGAATAATCGAGTCCCAGGCCGCCATAGGCTGCAGGTTTGCACAGGCCGAGCAAGCCCAGGCTACCCATCTTCTTGAACAATGCCTTGGCAGGGAAGATCTCGGCCGCTTCCCATTCATCGACATGGGGATTGATTTCCTCATCGATAAAACGCTTCAGGTTGCGCTGCAGTTCCTGGTGTTCGTGCGTCAATTGCATGCTGGTCTCCGGTAGTATTTATGGCCGTGCCACGCCGAACTGCACGGGGTGTAATGTTCGTTCTTGCGCTTCGCGGCACGTGGCAAGCGCCATGGCCAGCACGTTGCGTGTGTCGCGCGGGTCGATGACGCCATCGTCCAGCAAACGGCCTGACGTATAGAACGCGCTGGTCTGCTTTTCAAAGGTGGCAATCACTTGTTCGCGCATGGCGGCAATGGCTTGCATATCGACTTCCAGCCCTTTGCGGCGCATGCCGGCTTCCATCACGATGGCCATCGTGCCGGCCGCCTGTTCCGCTCCCATGACGGCAGTGCGCGCATTGGGCCAGCTGAAGCAAAAGTCCGGGAAAAAGCCCCGCCCCGACATGCCGTAATTGCCAGCACCGAACGACGCGCCGCAATGCACGGTCACGCGCGGCACGTTGGCATTTGCCATGGCCTGTATCATTTTCGAGCCATGCTTGATCATCCCCGCCTGTTCGTACGCTTTGCCCACCATGAAGCCGGTGGTGTTTTGCAGGTACACCAGCGGCGTGCCGGACTGGCAGCACAGCTGGATGAATTGCGTCGCCTTGGTGGCGCCAGCGGGATCGAGCGGGCCATTGTTGGCCAGGATGCCGATGCGGATGCCGCAAATGGCTGCGTGGCCCGTCACCGTGGCCGGGCCGTAGTCCGGCTTGAATTCCATGAACAATGAACCGTCGACGATGCGGCCTATGATTTCGCGCATGTCCAGCGGCACGCGTTGCCCGGCCGGGGCCAGCCCCGGCAACTGCTGCGGATCCAGTACCGGCGCGGCGTGCTGCGTACAGGCCGGCGCCACCTGGCGGTTCCAGTCCAGTGTGGCCACCACCTGGCGCGCCAGCGACAACGCGTGGGCATCATCGTCCGCCACATAGTCCGCCAGGCCGGAAACCGCCGCATGCATGTCCGCGCCGCCCAATTCCTCCTCGCTGGCGATTTCTCCTGTCGCGGCTTTCAGCAATGGCGGCCCAGCCAGGAAGGCTTTGGCTTGTCCCCGCACCATGATCACGTAGTCGGATAAACCCGGCATGTACGCGCCGCCCGCCGTGCTGGCGCCATGCACGACGCTAATGACCGGCAAGCCTGCCGCCGACAGGCGCGCCAGCCAGTAAAAACCGCTGCCGCCATGGATAAACGTTTCCACGTTATAGGCCAGCAAATTCGCACCGGCACATTCGACCAGGTGGATGAATGGCAGCTTTTGCTGCAGCGCGATTTGCTGCGCGCGCTGGAATTTTTCTATGCCCATCGGCTGTACCGCGCCGGCATCGATGCCGGCATCGTCAACCAGCACCATGGCGCGCACGCCTTCGACAAAACCTATGCCGGCAATCATGCCGCCGCCCGGCACGGAGCGTTCCAGGTCGGGGTGGTCAAGGCCATAGCCGGCCAGGGTCGACAGTTCCAGGAATGGCGCGCCCGTGTCGAGCAAATGCGCCAGCCGCTCGCGCGGCAGCAACTGGCCGCGCCGTTCGAACAGCGGGCGGGCCGCGTTGGATTTATCGCGCGTGCGCTGTTCCAGCGCCCGCAATTGCGCCAACTGCGCCAGCACGGCGTCGTGGTTGGCGCGGTAGCCGCCGGACGCCGGATCGACTGTGGTTTCCACCTTCATCACGCTTCTCCACCACCCAGCACGCGGGGCGTTGCCGCCAGATGGAAGCCATTGTATGCCTGCTGCCGGACGGGCTCCGGCATCGGCATACCGGGACGCACATTGGGGCGGCCGCCATCGACACGCATGGTGGCGCCAGTAATGAACGCGGCGGCAGGCGACAGCAGGAATACGATGGCGGCCGATACTTCCGCTTCCGTGCCAAAGCGCTGCAGCGGCAAGGTTTTCGGGAACGCGCGGATAGTGTCGCGCATGGCGGGCGGATACTGGTCCATGCCGGACGACGCGATATAGCCCGGCGCCACCGCATTGACGCGCACGCCGTATTGCGCCCATTCGAATGCGGCGGTTTCCGTAAAACTCACCATGCCGGCGCGGGCCGCGCCGGAGTGCCCCATGTTCGGCATGCTGCCCCACATGTCCGCCACGATATTGACAATGGCGCCGCCGCTGGCGGCCATGCTTTGGTTCAGGCATTCGCGCGCCATCAGGAAGCCGCCCGTCAGGTTGGTTTGCACAACCGCTTCCCAGCCTTTTTGCGAAATGTCTTTCAGTGGCGATGGGAATTGGCCGCCCGCATTATTGACAAGGCCCGCGATGGCGCCATGTTCGGCCACCAGTTGCGCAACCAGCGCCTGCACGGCCGCTTCATCGCGGATATTGCACGCGTAGGTATGGGCGCATCCGCCGGCGGCGGCAATTTCTTCCTGCACGGACGCCAGCTTGTCCGCATTGCGGCCTACCAGCGCCACCGTGGCGCCCAGCGCCGCCAGTTCGTGCGCAGTGCAGCGTCCGATACCGCTGCCGCCGCCCGTCACGATGACCAGTTGGCCGTCAAACAGGCCGGGCTTGAAGATGGAACGATACATACGGTTTACTCCAGTGGATAATCATCAGGGACCTGCACCGGCATGGCCAGCAGGATTTGCGCCATGCCCTTGCCCAGCGGATCATGGCGCAGCGATGCCATGCCGCCGCCATCGAGCGCCTGTTCGCAAACGAAATTGAACGCGTGGATGCCGGGCAGTTCATAACGCGTCACGTGGCCCTTAACCAGCGGCTGCAGCCAGCCTGCCACGGTCTGTTCCGTCAACAGCGCGCGCAATAACGGCACGTCTTGCGGACGGCGCGCGATGACGCCGATATTCGACGTGTCGCCCTTGTCGCCGCTGCGCGCATAGGCCAGTGCAATCAATGGCACGGTGCGCGGTGGCCGCAATGGCTGATGGTGCGTTTCGTGCGGGCCCTGCGGGTCTGGTATTGCCTCACTGGCCGGGACACGCTGCGTTTGAACAGGGCTATCGCATGCCGCATGCGCCGGTGCGGCAAAAGGCACATCGACTGGCTGCCCGCCGGCGTCCAGCAGCGCCACGCGGGCCGCCACCTTTTGCTTATCGATGGCAAACGCCATTTGACGCACCAGCGGCGCCACCGGTGGACGCCCCGCCGCGCCCGTGGTGCCGGGCGCCCACGACGTGGCTGCCGGCGCAATTTCACGTGCAAACAATTCCAGCGCGCGGCGCTCGCCGTGCGAGACGGCCAGCCACATCACGGCTTCAAAACCGTTGCCCTGCGCCGGCGCATACGGTTTGGCGCCGCCAACAATATCGGTATGCGTAGCCGTGTAATCAGCCATGCCGAGGCGCGAAAACATCATGCGTGTCCGCTGCAAAATCGCGTCGGCCGTGCGCTGCGCCTTGGCGGCAGCGTCAAAGCCGATCACCGTCAGCTGGCCGGCACAGCGCCAGCCATCCATGTACGTGAGGCAGACCTTGTACGTGGACGGCGGCGGCAAGCCCCGCGCGCCCCGCACTTCGACCGCGTGCTGCGCCACTTGCGTCGCCGTCACCGCCGTGAAATCGCACGTCACGTCCGGCAGCAGGTAGCGCGCCGGGTCGCCGATCTCGTACAGCAATTGCTCGGCCACAGCGACAGGCGTGACCAGCCCGCCGGTGCCGGGCGGCTTGGTGATGGTGAACACGCCGTCGCGGCGGCATTCAATGACGGGATAACCGCTGTTGGCCCAGTCAGGCACGGCTTCCCAGTCCGTATGCAAGCCGCCCACGCCCTGGCAGCCGCATTCAATCAAATGTCCGGCCAGACTGCCCGCCGCCAGCAAATCATAGCCGTCGTGCGGCCAGCCAAACGCGTGCAGCAACGGCCCCAAGGTGACAGCGCTGTCAACACAGCGGCCGGTAATCACCACTTGCGCCCCCGCATCCAGCGCAGCCTTAATGGGGAACGCGCCCAGGTAGGCATTGGCGCTGGCTGCCTGCGCGGGCAGCGCGGCGCCAACGCTTACCTGGGCGCGCAATTGCGGCAACTGCGGCAACACGTCATCGCCATCGACGACAGCGATGTTCACGGCAACGCCCAGTTCCTGCGCCAGCGCCTGCAGCGCCCGCGCACAGCCATGCGGGTTGACGCCGCCCGCATTGGCAACGACGCGGATGCCCTGCGCCAGCGCGGGCTTCAGCACGGCGCGCATGGCGACCGTGACGAAGTCTGTCGCATAGCCGGCATCGGCATCCTTGCTGTGTGCCTTGGCCAATAGGCCCATGGTGAGTTCGGCCAGGTAATCGAATACGAGAAAGTCAATGGCGCCTGACTGCACCAGCTGCACGGGTCCGGCCATGCTGTCGCCCCAGAAGCCGGACGCCCCGCCGATCCGTACCACGTCTTTGTGCATGCCAGTCCCATCCCATGGTTACGCGTTAGCAAAAATATTAAAGCAATCGCTTTATTAAATCAAACACTCACTGACTGAACATCCAAAAAGCCACAGTGGCGATGGCGGCGCCATGTAAAATGGCTTGCAAGAATGATTTCACGGGAATGCGCAATGCGACTTGCAACGCTGACGCGGCGAAGTGTGTTGCTGGCAGCGCTGGCTGTGCCAGCGTGCTGGGCAGAGCCGCCGTGGCCCGCCTCGGTCCAGCTGGGGTGTGCGGAAAACGAGCCGATGACGGACACCGCGCTGGCCATCTTGCGCGAGGCGTACCGCCGCATCGGCATCAAGGTGGTGGGCGTGCCGATGCCGCCCGAACGGGCCGCTGCGGCCATTAACGCGGGCGAATTTTTTGGCGACGTGACCCACGTGGCCGGCATCGACGCCGTGTACCCCAACCTGGTGCGCGTGCCCGTTGCGCTGATGTCGTTCGATGCGCTGGCCTTTACGTATGGCCGCGATCTGCCGCTGCGCGCATGGCCCGACCTGCAGCCTTACCGCATTTGCATCCGGCGCGGCCTCAAGTCCATAGAGAAAGCGACATCCAGTTTTCCGCAAGTGAGCATCGTCAGCCAGTCCGCCAATATCTTCAGCATGGTGAAGCTCGGCCGCTGCGATGTGGCCGTGCTGCCGGACACCGCATGGCTGGAATTGGAACGGCTCAATATCCGGGGCATGCGCACGCAAGATCCCCCGCTGCAGTCATGGCCGCTGTATCACTACGTGCATAAGGCAAATGCGGCCGTGATCCCCGCGCTGACGCAGGCGCTGCAGGACATGCAGAAAAGCGGCTACCTGGCGGACCAGCAGGCGGGGTTTAACAAGCGCCTGCAGCAAGCGCGGCGCACGTTGTCGGGCGAATAGCGGCCAGCCGGGGATACCCTAGTCTGCGGCGCTGCCGCTTTCTTCATCCGGCGCGGCAGCATGCTTGACCTTGATGCCGCGCCGCGCCAGGCTTTCGCGCAGCAGAAATTCAATCTCCGCATTGACGCTGCGAAGATCGCGCGCGGCCAGACGCTGCAGTTCATCCCACAGAGCAGGATCGATCCGCAGCGGGAAGGCTTTTTTCCCCGGGCTGGCCATGGCAAGCAGCCTTTAGTTGTACAAGGTGCCGGCGTTGATGATGGGTTGCGCTTCCTTGTCGGAACACAGCACCACCAGCAAATTGCTGACCATGGCCGCCTTGCGCTCTGCATCGAGTTCCACGATTTCGCGCTCGGCCAGGCTTTTCAGCGCAGATTCCACCATGCTGACGGCGCCGTGGACGATCTTGCTGCGGGCGCTGATGATGGCTTCGGCCTGCTGGCGGCGCAGCATCACCTGGGCAATTTCAGGCGAGTACGCAAGGTGCGTCAGCTTCGCATCCAGTACTTCCACGCCGGCCGCATCAAAGCGGGCTTGCAATTCCTCCCGCAGCGCATGGGCCACTTCATCCATGCCGGCACGCAGCGTGGTTTCGCCGGCCGCCAAATCTTCGCCTTCGTCGTACGCGTATTGCGACGCCAGGTGGCGCAGCGCGGCTTCGCCCTGCACCGGCACATAGCGCTCGAAATCATCGACATCAAACAGCGCCTGCGCCGTATCGCGCACGCGCCACACGACAGCCGCGCCGATTTCCACAGGATTGCCGCGCTTGTCGTTGACTTTCAGTGTCGGCAAGTTGAAGTTGCGCGCCCGCACCGACAGCTTGCGCTTGCGGTACAGCGGGCACGCCCAGCGCAAGCCTTCGCTGCGGTCGGTGCCGACGTATTTACCGAACAGCAGCAAGATCGCGCTTTCATTCGGCTGCAGCATGTACAGGCCGGGAACCATGAAAATGCCGCCGCCCGCCATCAGCAGGAACAGCAAGATGCCAAGGGGCCCGCCGCGCAAGGCGGCGAGACTGCCGAGGATCAGCGCGACGGCAGCAAACGCCGCAAGATAACCATTGTAGGAAGTAAAACTGTGTTCACGCCTGGGGTTTGCGGTAGACATGCTGGAGTCCTCGGTTAACATCAAATAAGCATCAAAGTGATATCACTTTAGGATCACTTCTTTATGTTGTCAAGAAACTTTGATTTCGCACAGAAAGCATGGGCTACAATCGTTATCCATCCCCTCTGGAGTGCGGCATCACCATGCTGACGATCATTCGTGCCTTTGTCGTGTTGCTGCTGGCGCTGCTGGCCCTGCACTGCCAGGCGCAGCCAGTCGAGTTCCGCGTCGCGTTTGAAGACAAGGATAGTTACGACCATACCGGCAACGGGTCGGTCGTGCCCGAACATCCGGGGGTGCTGGTGGAACTGGTGGCCATGATTCCGGCACGGGTGCCGAATTTGCGCATCACCTTCTCGCGCAAGCCATGGGCGCGCTGCCTGGCCGAGCTGGAAGTGGGTGCAGTGGACGCCATCTTTTCCAGCAGCTTCAAGCCGGAACGGCAAAAGACCGGCATGTATCCGATGGCCGATGGCAAACCCGACCGGCGCTACCGCATGGACACAAAATCCTACAGCTTGTACAAGTTGCGTGAAACGCCGCTGGAATGGGATGGAACAGCGTTCAGCCATGTGCAGCAAGGCGTCATTGCCATGCGCGGCTACGCGATCATCGATGACTTGAAGAAGTCCGGCGTCCCCGTCATGGAAGCCAACAGCCCGGACGATGCCTTCCGCATGCTGCTGGCCGGCCGCGCCGACGGCTTTGCACATTTGACTGATTTCGGCGACTTGACGCTGCGCCGCAAGCCCGAACTGGACCGCGTCGTCAAACTGCCGATGCCATTGGCGACCCGCGATTACTACCTGCAAATCAGCCACCAGTTCAATGCCCGCCACCCGGAGCTGGCGCCGAAAATATGGAAGGCGCTGGCAGAGGCGCGCCAGGCGGAAGGGGAACGCCTGGCGGCCAAGTACCTGAAGCTCTACGCCGAATGACGCCGGCCATCCCCCATCAGAACCCCTCCATCCGCGCCGTATCCGGCGTGAAGTTCGCCGCAGTCAGGCCGCCCGCGTTGATTTCGGGAGGACGCGCATTGGTCATCTTGTCCGTCATGTAGGCGCCCGATTCCAGGTCGTGGTAAATCGACGTGGTGTTGATGTAAATGCCCGCGTCATGCGCATGAAAGTAATTGACCATGCCGACCCGCCACAGCTTGCCCCGCCCATCGTAGTTATCAGCCATCACGCCATTCCACGTATCTTCATCGATATACATGACCCTCCGGCTGTACTGGTGGCGGTAGCCGCTTTTCAGCTTCGCTTCCAGCACCCACACGCGCCGCAGCTCGTAGCGCATGTAATCGGCATTGACGTGGTGCGGCGTCAGCAAGTCCGCATACTTGACGCTGGCTTGCTGGATGCGGAACGCATTGAACGGCACCACCATTTCCCGCTTGCCCGCGATGGTCCATTCATAGCGTTCCGGCGAACCATTGAACAGGCGGTCGTCATCGATGGTGCGGAAGCCGCCCGGCCCCTGCGGCATGTCGAAGCCATAGGACGGCAATTGCCGCACGCGGCGCGTACCGGGGCTGTACACGTAGCCGAGGCGGGGCTGCTTCTGGTTGTTGTAATACTCTTCGCCGACGACGATTTCTCCTTTCTGCCGCTCCGGCAACAGGGTCTTGGTTTTGAAGTACGCGTACAGCCCGTCCGTGCGGCTTTTCGCATTGGCTTTGAAGCCGGGCAGGAACACCTGGAAGTCCACTTTGCCCCATGCGATTTCCCCGTTTGGATACACGACGGCCTGGTCTTGCTGCGCGCGGTACGTGGACACGGAACCGGCCAGCAAATGGTTCCACAACAGTTCAAGCCCGCTTTTCGGAATCGGGAATGGCGGCGCGCCATTGGCCGCATGCAGTCCCGCGCCGCCGTCGGCCAGTTCCGCTTTTTCCGCATTTTCCTTCGCCGCCTTGCACAGCGGCGCCGGATAGCCAAAGTCGCGGTGCGTCGGATAGACGGGAATGCGGAACGTGGCCGGGTACTTTTGCAGCAACGCTTTCTGCCCTTCCGACAGCTTGTCCGCATACGCCTGCATATTTTTTGCCGTGATGACGTACAGCGGTTTTTCCGCCGCATACGGGTCGCCGTATTTGTCGCCGGCCCTGGCGGCATCGGCCGGCGCAGTGGTCCCGCCACTGCCCCCGCTTGTGCTCCACCGCCCGCTGAATTCCGGAATCGCGCCATCCTTGCTGCCGGCCCGCTCCGCCCCCATGCACGTCAGCTCATTGCCCAGCGACGCAATTTCCTGCGCCGTCGGCCGGCTCTGGGCCAGTGCGCCGAACGCTATGCATCCAATCCCGGCCACCACCATTGTTTTGCTACGCATCGTGTCTCCTCCAGCGTGTCGGCTGCATTATTCAAAGTACTGGCGCGCATACTCCCGGTACTGGTATATCGGCCCGTCACCGCCGCACAGCCTTGGCTTCAGCAAGTGTTTTTTATAGTCCAGCACTTTGAAGTCCTGGCTCACTTCATATGCGAAGCGCTCCAGCCATGGCTTGCCGATCATTTCATTGGCGGCCTGGCTGCCCAGGTCTTTCACGTACAGGCGCGCCTTCTGGATAAAGCGCTCATGATCGACCGGGGTGGCGGAGATGACGAAGTTCGTGGCCCAGCCCTGCCCTGCAAACAATTGGTTGATGGCCGTGACGCCCGTGAAATTCACTTCAAACGTATCGATGGGGAATTGCTCGGCTTCCGGGTCGATCGCGTAATGCACGGTCAGTCCATGGCCTTGCTGCTCCATCTTTTTCATCGTGGGCATCTTCGATGCGCCGTGCAGCTGCACGATGTGCGCCGTGTCGAACAGGTTTTCAAACAGGTCGCGGTATGGCGCCGTGCTTTCCCACGTCCGGGTTTCAAACAGGATCCATTTGTCTTTTTGCAGCGCCGTGCTGGCATAGGGTTCAAAGTCCGGGGCGCCGCCTTGCGGGTGGTGCCACATCATGACCATGCCATCGACTTCGCGGGTCGGGTGCAGCGCCAGGCCCAAGGTGCGCGATGGCGGCACTGCCGCATACGGGATACTGGTGCAGTGGCCTTCGCCGCCATCGAACGTCCATTTGTGGAATGGACACGTGATGGCGCCGTCCTTGATGCAGCCGTCGCTGGACGCCAGGTGCGCGCCCAGGTGCGGGCAATAGGCATCAGTTACCTGCGCACGGCCTGCAGCGGTGCGGTAGACGATCAGCTGCTGGTTCAGGAAACTGACCGGCAGCATCGCGCCGTCGCTGATTTCGTGGGCATCCGCCACGCAGTACCAGCCGCGCGGGAAGGGATCGTTGGCATGGGGCGAGCGGAATTTCATGGGGATGGGGGCGAGTTCAGGCATTGCTGTGTTCCTTTCGTGTAGGTGTGGTCAAGACGTTTTCAGCCACGGGACTGCACAGCGTTCGGGCCCAGCAGCTGCCCCGGATACGCTTGCGTGAATTTGCCGTTCTCAAACGTCGGCACCCCGTTCACCAGTGTCAGCCGCACTGGCGCCGCGTCGCGTGTCCAGCGCCAGCCATGTCCACCCTTCCCGTCCGGCACGTCATACACTTTCTTCATGTCGCGGTGCGCGATTTCATCGAGGTGGAATACCGTGATGTCGGCCCGCTTGCCCGCCTTGAGTTCACCCCGGTCGGCCAGCGCAAAATGCCTGGCCAGCTTGCCGGTCTGGACATGCACGGCCTGCTCCAGCGTCAGCGCCCCCGTCGCCTTGACAAAGTGCGTGAACAGCCGCATGTTTTCACCGCCGCCGCACAGCATCTGGCCATGCGCGCCCGCATCGCTGACATTGCCCACCGTGTACGGATCCTTCAGCAGGCGCACGACGGTTTCTTCATCGATGTCGAACGGCGCCAGGTGCACAGTCGATTGCAAGCCGTTTTCCAGCAGCCAGTCCGCCATCGCGTCGGACGCATGCACGCCGCGCTGCTTCGCGAAATCCGCCACTGACAGCTTGACCGGGCCCGCGCCATTTTCAGAGTTCAGCAAATGCAAATCCTGCGGCCGCGCCATCGGCGAATGGCGCCACGCTGCAACATCCCACGAATGGCGTGCGCGGGCCCGCCACGCCGGGTCGCTCAGCAGCGCGCGTTTGGCCGCCTCGGTTTCCGCCAGCACCACTTCATGCCACACATAGTCATTCGACTGCGCGAAGATCAGCGAACGGTTCACGCTCAATGTGTACGTGGGCGATACGTGCGCAAATCCCGTCCAGAAATCGCGTCCTTCTTTCTTGAAGCGCTCGTGCATGTCCAGCATCGGCGCCTGGATATCCTTTTGGAACATCAACGTTGGCACACCGGCCCACTGCACGCGCACCGGCAAGCCTTCGCACAGGCGGGCAATGCGCTCCGTTGCCTGCGGTCCCGTCTTGCGCATGAAGGTATCGACGATCACTTGCAGCGACGTGCCCGGATAGCGTGCCAGCACGGCAATCAGCGCGCGCATTTCATGGTCATCGGCCAGCAGCGATGGCACCGGACGGTCATCGCCGTCATGGTCATGCAAGTTCGACGACAAGCCCAATGCGCCCGCTTTTAACGCCTCTTCCAGCATGGCCGCCATGCGCGCGGTTTCTTCTTTGGTGGCGGCGCGGTTCCACGCATCCATGCCCAGCACGGCAAGGCGCAGCGCGATGTGGCCCACGTAGGCCGCGATGTTGGTCGATACCTGCACATTGGACGCCAGCGATTGCCTGTATTCCGGCCAGTCCGACCAGTTCCACGGCAAGTTGCCGGCGAATGGCTCCGTGGGGATATCTTCAAAGAAGGAAAAGATTTTCACCATTTCCATTTGCACTTGTTTATCTGGATGCACTGGCGCCACGGAAAAGCCGCAATTGCCCATGATGCACGTGGTGACGCCATAACCTGGCAGCGGGTCCAGGTCCGGCTGCCACCACATCGTGCCGTCGTAGTGCGTATGCGATTCGATAAAGCCCGGCGTCACGCAGCAGCCCGCGACGTCGATGATGCGCTCGCCCCGATGCGGCAAATCGCGGCCGATTTCAGCGATGGTCTCACCCTTCACCCGCACATCGGCCACATAGCCCGCGTCGCCCGTACCGTCGATGACCACGCCGCCCCGAATCAAAAAGTCCGTCATGTTGCTGTCTCCTCGTTGGTTTTGTTGCGTTTTTAATCAAGTGCCAGGCCATGGTATTTCGGGCGGTTTTTTCGTGGTAAATTTCATAAAAAGGATCACAGATTGATCCTTTTTTGTTCACAGCATGGGGAGAAAGCACGCATGGTGCGTCAGGAAAGCAACAGTCAGATGCCGTTGCTGGTCAGTTCACTGAAACGCATGCTGCGCATGCGGGGCATCGGCTACCGCGACATTGCGCAAACGCTGGGCGTCAGCGAACCGACCATTAAACGCTGGTTTGCCGGCAAAGCGCTGACGGTGGAACGGCTCGAGCGCCTTTGCGCGTGCGCGGACGTCAGCCTGATCGAACTGGTGGAATTGGCCACCCGCGATGCGGACGCCCGTTTGCGGCAATTGACCTTGGCGCAAGAACAAGGACTGGCGGAAGACCATGAACTGGCGTTCATTTTCGTCATCATCTTGCGCGGCTGGTCGCCTGCAGAGCTGTGGGCGGAACAGGGACTCGATCCCGCCACGCTGGTGCGCTTCCTCGCGCGGCTGGACAAGCTGCGCGTCATCGACCTGTTGCCCGGCAATGAAGTGCGCCTGCTGACGGTGCGCAATGTCGAGTGGCGCAAGGATGGCCCGATGCGCACGCAAATGGCGCAGTGGCTGAAGGCCCGCTCCTTTGCACGCGACAATTCCTGCGCGCCGTGGAGCGCGGAAATGGTGAAATTGTCCGATGCGTCGCTGAACCGCGTGGAAGACATGAGCCGCGAATTCATGCGCAATATCCGCCTGCTTGGTGAAGTGGACCGCGCCACGTCCGTGGACCAGAAGGCGTGGTACACGGTGCTCGTATCGGCCGACCAGATCGACATGCGGGGCTTCCACCAAAAACTCAAAGCCAAGGCATAAACTGCGCCTAGTCTGCGCGGACGATGTTTCAGCAGCACGGCGGCGACAGCATGGGCCACCCACATTCAAACACGGAGCACATCATGGATTTCAGCGGCAAGACGGTCATGATCACCGGCGCGGCCGGCAACCTGGGCCAGGCCACGGCCCGCGCCTTTTACGACGCCGGCGCGCAATTGCTGTTACTGGACCGCGACGTCACGCGCCTGCGCGCCGCGTGGCCGGAAAGCGATCCGCGCTGCCGCTGCCTGGCAGTGGATTTGCTGGACAGCGATGCCGTTGCGGCGGCCGTCGCGGCATGGAACGGCGCCATCGATGTGCTGTGCAATATCGCAGGCGGCTTCCGCATGGGCCAACCGGTGCACGCGACACCGGACGCGGACTGGGATTTCTTATTTGGCTTGAATATGCGCAGCGTGCTGCATACGGCGCGCGCTGTCGTTCCCCACATGCAGGCGGCAGGCCATGGCCGCATCGTCAGCGTGGCCACCAACGCCGGCTTGCGAGGCGCGGCCAGGATGGGCGCCTATTGCGCGTCCAAGGATGCCGTGGTGCGCATGACGGAAGCCATGTCGGCGGAATTGCGCGACGACGGCATCAACGTCAACTGCGTGCTGCCATCGGTTATCGATACACCGGAAAACCGTCGCGCCATGCCGGACGCGGATTATTCCCGCTGGGTGGCGCCGGCAGCGCTGGCTGACGTGATCTTGTTCCTCGCCTCCGACGCGGCGCGCGCCGTGCACGGGGCGGCATTGCCTGTCATCGGCCGAAGCTGATCAGGCCGTATAAAGCCGCACGGCAACGTGGCGAGGTTCGCGTTGCCATTCTTGTATGATGGCCGGCAGATGATTGTTCCCTGGCGGCCAACCCATGATGTACTCCGACGTTGCCAACTTGGTGGAACTCATCCCTTATGCGGCCTTGCTGTACTCCCGCGAGGAAACCATCCTTGCCGCGAACGGGATGTTTTGCGAGCTGACGGGTTATAGCCCGGCCGAGCTGGCGCACTTGCGCCCCAGCCAGTTGACCGTTTACGAAGACCAGCCGCGCGATGACGCTGCCTGCCGTCAATTGCTCGACGGTCCCTACATGGAACTGGCGTACGAGAAAAGTTTCATTGCTAAAAGCGGCGAAGTCATCCGCTGCGAAGTCGCGTTGAAACGCTTGATGAACGATGGCCAGGTGCAATACGTCGTGTTGGCCCGCAAAACCGGCACGGACCAGCCCAATGACCTCATCATGGACAGCCTGCACGGCGCCAGCGAACTGGTGTTGCACGCGATCGATGAAGGTTTTATTTTGCTTGACCGGGACTTCCGCATCCGCTGCATCAACGATGAAGCATTGCGTATCGATGGGCGTCCCCGCTCGGCCCTGATTGGCCGCACGCACTGGGAAGCCTGGCCGGGATCGGAAGATTTACCGCTGGCTTACGCCTACCGCCAGGCCATGCGCGAGCGGGTCAATGTCTGCGTCGAGCAGCTGTACCACCATCGCGGCGAGGACATGTGGCTGGAAGCGCGCGCATTTCCATTCGGCGACAGCCTGGCGCTGTTTTACAAGAACATCACGCAGCGCAAACTGGCGGAGCGGGCCATCCGTGAAAGCGAGACGAAATTCCGCACCATTGCCGACGCTATTCCGCAAATCGTGTGGTCGGCGCGGCCCGATGGCTTTCATGATTACTTCAACCGGCAATGGTACGACTACACCGGTATGTCCGAACACGCGAGCGAAGGCCATGCGTGGCTGGCCGTATTCCACCCGGACGACCAGTCCAGCCTGATGGCGAAGTGGCATCACAGCCTGGCTACCGGCGATCCCTACGAAGTGGAATTCCGCCTCCGTCACCACTCTGGACAATACCGCTGGACACTGGGGCGCGCGCTGCCGCTGCGCGACGCGCACTGCGGCATCGTACGCTGGATGGGCACGTCGACCGATATCCATGAGCGGGTAATGGCCCAGTCGGCGCTGAAAGATACGCAAACACGGCTGGAAGCCGCGCTGACGGCGGCGGCCATCGGCACGTGGACATGGGATATCCCGGCTGACCGCGTGCATGCGGACCGCAACCTGGCAGCCATGTTCAGCATCGCGCCGGAAGATGCGGACAACCAGCCGCTCGCGTCGTATTTGAAGGCCATACATCCGGACGACGCCGACGGGGTGCGGGAGGAAATCGAGCGTTCGGTGGCGTCGGGGGAACCCTCGCACAAGCGCTTCCGGGTATTGGGACCGGGCGGCGCGGTCCGGTTCGTGGAAGCGCGCGGCACCATCGCTACCGGCAAGGATGGCAAACCCACGACGATGTCCGGCGCCGTGCTTGATGTGACGCGCCAGCATTTGGCGGAAGAAGCGCGCCAGATCAGTGAATCGAAATTCCGCACGCTGGCGGAAAATATTCCCCAGCTGGCGTGGATGGCGGACAGCGATGGCGACATATTTTGGTACAACAACCGGTGGTTTGAATATACGGGTACCACGTTTGACGAGATGCAGGGCTGGGGCTGGATGAAGGTGCATCACCCTGAACACGTGGACCGCGTGGTGGCGCTGTACCGCAAACAAATCGTGGAAGACCAGTGCATTTGGGAAGATACCTTCCCACTGCGCGGCGCGGACGGCCAATACCGCTGGTTCCTGTCGCGCGCCATGCCGATCCGGGACAAGGAGGGCAATGTCGTACGGTGGCTGGGCACGAATACCGACATCACCTTGCAGCGCGAAGCGGAACAGGCGCTGCAGCAAGCCAACCAGCGCAAGGATGACTTTCTCGCACTGCTGGCGCACGAACTGCGCAACCCGCTGGCGCCGATCAGCACGGCCGCGCAATTGCTGAAGACTGGCGCAGCCAATCCAGCCAACATCAAGCTGTCCAGCGACATCATCGACCGCCAGGTCCGGCACATGACGGACCTCGTCAACGATGTGATGGATGTATCGCGCGTCACGCGGGGGGTGGCGGCCATCGACCAGGAAGAAGTCCCTGTGGCGCAGGTGATTAATACGGCTGTTGAGCAATCACGCCCGCTGATGGAGGCGCGCAGGCAGGCGCTGGTCGTCGATATGCGCGATGACGGTGGCAAGGTGCTGGGCGACAGTACGCGGCTGGTGCAAGTGCTGACTAATCTGCTGAACAATGCCGCGAAATATACGCAGCAGGGGGGCCGCATCACGCTGACGGTGGACGAAGACGCTAGCCAGGTCCGCATTGCGGTTTCCGACAACGGCATGGGTATCGATGCAGCCCTGCTGCCCCACGTGTTCGAATTATTCACACAAGCGGAACGCACGCCGGACCGGGCCGAAGGGGGATTGGGACTGGGCTTGGCGCTGGTGAAAAGCATCGTCGCACTGCACCATGGCCAGGTGACAGCCAGCAGCGCAGGACGCGGCACGGGCAGCACGTTTACTGTCACGCTGCCGTTGCTGTGGCAGCAAAGCCAGTCCGATACGCACGCCGCCGATACGCGGCCGCTGCATATCCTGCTGGTTGACCGCGCCGACGATGGCGACCGGGAATTGCCGGCCGCGTTGCAGGCGCAAGGCCATATGGTGGCGCTGTGCCCCGATGAAGCGTGCGCGCTGACGCAAGCCCGCGATTTGCATCCGGACGCGGTGCTGATCCGCACCGACATGCCGGGGGTGGAAGGCTACGCGCTGGCGCAGCAACTGCGTGCGCTGCACCCGGACGAACATGCGACGTACATTGCGCTGAACGGTTCAGGCCAGTCGCACGACAAAGTCATTGCGCGGGGAGCCGGGTTCGATTACCAGCTGGAACGGCCAGTGGCGCTGGCATCGCTGAAACGCGTGCTGCCGGCGGCGTTCCCCTGATCCTTGCACTATGCTGCAGCAGCCAGTCCCGGCAACGCCACCAGTTGCTGGTCAGGCTCCCACACTTGCCGGAAGAACGCGCTGCGCCTGGCCAGCCCTGCATAGCGGGCAGGATGGTGCGTACACTCCGGACACCAGTGCCCACCCATCAGCACGAGATTCGGGCTGGCGCGGAAACGGTGGCCCTGGCCGCAATCCCAGTTGCGGGGCGTATCCCAGTCGCCTTTCGCCATCTCCGTATCGGCCAGCTGTCCGCCACGGAAACCCGCCGCATCGCGCAAATCCGCCAGCGACAAGGCTTCACGCGGCTGTGCTTCATCGTAGCCATGCGACAACAGCACGGGTGTTTCCGAGGGCCGCGTCAATGCCACGCTGTCCCATCCGCCGATACGGCTGTGCGTGGCGCGCGAACCAAAGTACGCGGCGATATGTTCGTCGTCGCCATGGGCAAGCCAGTGCAGCGGCCCGCCCGGTCCCGCCGCCAAAGCACTGATGCGCTTCTTTACGGCGCCCGGGAAATAGCCGCCCAGCTTGATGTAAAACGGTACGGAGTCCGCCATCTGCTTCATGAAGTCATCCAGCGACTCGCTGCGGAATGGCACCAGCGCGTTCAGGCGGTCGGAATCGGCATACCACTGGCCGTGGAAATTGCGCAGCGCGAACCAGTCCGGATCAAACACTTTGCGGAAGTCCGGCGTGCCCGTGGCGTTGAACATCTTCGCCATGAATTCGTGGTTCACCACGCGGCAGCTGGCGCCGCCGCCCACGTTGTAAATGCGGTTCCAGAATGCATCCGGCACGGCGTCTTCGCAGACGTTGGCCAGCAGACGGCCAGAATCGCGCGCCGTTACCCATTCCAGCACGCCGTTCAGCGGGTTGTGGAACAGGATGGGATCGAAAATGCGCCACAGGTTCACGTGCGCCATGCCGGTCTGGCGCAACGATACCCAGTGCTTCAGGCCCGAATCGACCACGATGCTTTCCGCGATGGTCTTGCTGACCGCATAGTTATCGAACATGCTGATCTTGATCGGATCACCCACGCGGCCCCAGTGGATGGGCGCCATGCGGTTGCCCGTCTGTGCCACCGTACCGATGTACACCAGTTTGACGCGGTCCGGATCGGGCTGCGCCTTGATGGCTTGCACGATATTGCGGGCCGCCCCCACATTGACCTTGGTGGTCAGCGCCGGCTGGTGGTCGGCCATCGGCGACACCATGCCGCCCACGTGCAGCACAAAGTCCGCGCCATTGACGCAGGCCAGCACGTCTTCATAGCGGGTCAGGTCGCCCCACACGACGTCGACGTCGCCCCGTTTCAGGTATGGCGCAATGCGTTTGCGGTCGCCCTGTGTCGGCATCACCAGTGCCACGATCTTGTAGCGGTCGCGCCGCTGGCGGAAGAATTCCAGGGCAGCCATGCCCATATTGCCGGTGGCGCCGGTCAGGAAGACGGTTTTCTTGCTGTTCATCGATGTGCTCCGGGTGGACTGCGAAACGCGCTGAAAGCACAGTAACACCGCCCTGCCCGTCCCAACATCATACAAACAGACTAGGCGCCGCTAGCTGTGCCCATATCCCACCGTATGCACGGGCGCCTGAGCCACGGGATGCGGCTGCATGGCGGCAAACGGCGCCGCGCCATCGTCAAACACGGTGCGGTTGCGGCCCTGTTCCTTGGCGCGGTACAGCGCGGCATCGGCAGCCTTGACCAGGCGGTCCGGCGCATCGCCCGCAGTCGGGGTGATGATGGCCACGCCGATACTGACTGTCACGTAGCCGAATTCCGACAATTGATGGGGCATCGCCAAAGAATGTAGTGCATTGCTGATTTTTGCAGCCAGTTGCCGCGCATGCTGTTCATCGCAGTTGGGAGCAATGAATGCAAATTCTTCACCACCATAGCGTGCGCCCAGGTCACCCGCGCGCCGCATGCATCCGGCCAGCACCAGCGCCACGCGGCGCAGGCATTCGTCGCCCGCCTGGTGCCCGTAGTGGTCGTTGAATTTCTTGAACCAGTCGACATCGAGCATGGCCAGCGCCAGCGGCGTACGCAGGCGCGCCGCCCGGCTCCACTCGGATGCCAGCGCTTCATCGAAGCGGCGCCGGTTGGCAATCCCCGTCAAGCCATCCGTCGCGCTCAACTCGGCCAGCTTGCGGTTCAACACTTCCAGCTCGCACGTGTGCATATCCGCTTCCCGCACGCGGCGCGACAATTCCAGCCCCATGTCGTTAAAGCTCAGCGCCACGTAGCGCAATTCATCCTTGCTGGCCAACAGGATCGGCGTGACAAAATCGCCCCGCGCCATGCGTGCGGCGCCTTCGCGCAGCGATTTAATGGACGACATCACGGCCAGGCACGCGCCGCTCGCCAGGTACAGGAACAGCAGCAGGAAGGCGGGCCCCGCCAGCACGGCGCTGTGGAAAAACTGCTGCTCCAGGTGATGGATACGTGCTGCCAGCAATTCATTCAGCAGCGGCAGCAATACATCGCGGGTCTGGTCGAATCCCCGGTCGATTGCCGCCGTGGTCTTGTCGATGTAATGCACGGGATCGGCCGCATACCGCCCACCAAAGATTTCTTCATCCACTTCCGCCAGCACTTCTTTCAGCGCTTCGCGGAATTGTTTGGAAAAACGGGCGATACGGTCCGCCACCTGGGGATTTGCTGCTTCCGCCTTGCGCAGCACGGCTTCCAGTTCATCGAGGCGGGCATGCAGCACCGCCACTTCACCGATGAAATGCCGGTGCCCTTCCGCCGTGATGTTCTTTGCCGCCAGCACTTCCGCGCCATGTGCGCGGATCCGCCCCACCATGTCCAGCGCCTTGGGCAGCTTGTCCGTGGCGGCCAGCATCAGGTAATAGCTGTTGGCGTCCGGATCCAGCACGAGAAAACTCGTATCGCCGACTTTTTCTATGATGGCCAGCAATCCATCCGACAGCGCCGACTGGGCGTCGCGCCGCGTGGCGGCGCCTGCCTGCAGCGTGCGCCAGTGCTCTTGCAGATTCGCCCAGTGGGTCACGATATCGAGCCGCCGGCCCTGTTCCGCCACGACCCGGCTGACATCCGTCATCGCTCGCTGCACTTCGTCGGCTTTATCGCGCCGCCGGGGTTCCAACTGGCGCGCGCCGCCCGCCACGGCTGACAGCAAACCCTGATGCTGTTGCACGGCCTGCAACAGTGTCAATAGCGGAATATCCGCTGCCAGGCCGGCCTGCTCTTGCCGCGCAATATATTCAGCGCGCTGCAGGTTAGCCGTCAGCGTGTAAAACAGGTAGGCAATCGCGATCCCGCCCAGCAGGCCGATCGCGGCAAACTTGTATGGGTAACGCAAGCGGTGCATCAAGTGCACCGCGGGCGTAAGCAGCATGCGCAGGAAGTTCATGGCCAGCCCAGTTTTTACAAGCGTATCGGGGGATTGTACGCCCGTTATTGCTGAGGTGACTGATAATCACTTTACTGCTGAAGCAATTGGGTTTAAAGACGCTTGGCAGCACGGGACATTAGAGATATTTGCTCTTTATGCAATCATGCTAAGATTTTAACTCCACTGAACTTTATGCCTCAACATTGTAGCGGCGGGATCAGACCTTACCACTGGTCTGGCGAGGCGGACCTATCGGGGTGAACTCTTGCTAATCGAGACAGATCAGTCGCACATCTGGCGCGAATTGGACCGGATTGAACAACGGCTCAGCAGGGGCGTAGACTTCGCTGCCAACCAGCTTTACGACTCCATGGGGCGGCCTGCCGCGCAGGCGTTCACTAATTTTGGCAATCACTTTGCTGCAGGGCTCGCGAGGGTTGATAGGGTACGGCAAGCACCCCCTGTACTAAAGTGGTGCCGTGGTGACTGGCGCTGCCTTGGGTGGAGCAATCGGCTCCGCTGCCTTGGGCGTTGGCGCTGCACCGGGTGCAGTGATTGGCACCGCAGCCGGCGCCCAGGTCGGGACTTGGGTGATGGCGCTGATGGGGCTGAAAGAGCTGGCGGATGGCCTCGCCGAAATGCTACCCGCCGCGCTGGATCAATCCGAACGCGGCTTCCGCGAAGCGTGGGGTGCGGCCCCTGAGGACCGGCGCGACGCATGGAAAAGCCCCGCTTCCGGTAACACCTATACTGCCGCATGGCATTTGTCGCTGGGTCATGCCATCATGATGGCGGCCATCCTGACTGCGCTGGTGGCTTATCTCGCGCGGGGCCGAGGCAACAAAGCCGTGCTGATGCAAGAGATTCGGAAGAGCCTAAATTAGGACAGAAATTCGCGGACTGGCTGGTCGAAAATGAGGGAAAGCCGCTGGGTCACCCGCAATTGAAAGCACGCCCAACCACCCCGGTTGGCCAACCAATAGGTGCGTCTCTTCCGGCCAACGGGCGCAATATGTCTTCCACGAAGAGCAGCTCTAGAGTTGGTGTTAGCGGGGAAAACAAAGCTGGGGCGTCAAAGCTGTCTTTTGACTCGTCATTGAATAAGGTTGATCGTTCATTTTCCGTAAAAGCTGCTGAGATTCTTGCGGAAAATCCAGTAGGATCGGCCTCTTATGCGCGACCGAAGAAGCCGCTTCTACTATTGTGCATGAGGCCACACACCAAAATGGTTTTTATAGAGGAATTGCTCAGAATACGCAATTCACTAAGTATCAGGCGTTTAGGAACGAATCGTTGTTTATGACCGGAACACGACCTTCACTGGCTGAGAGAGTAAATATTTGGAATGATGTAAAGTCGCTTTATCCGGATTTACCAGGAGGCCAAATTCCATTTGGAGGTAAAAAATGAGACCAATAAATGCCAATCAATTATCTACTGCAAGTGCCATAGAACTTATTCAAAAAGGGCAACAATTATAATGTCCGGTTTGTGAGGCAGTAATTAAGACTTTCCCTGAAAAATGGCAATCAGGAATGCCGCTCCGGGGGATCGAGTGCCCTAATGATCAAAAACACTATATGATTCACTGTGAAGACGAAAATGCCATGAAGGAATGCGAGCACGGATGAAGGCACGATTAAAAAATACATAAGATGACGTATGCAAATCAATGACCTCGTTGCGATTATGCCTGCACCGAAGAAGCCATTTGAAGCAAGTCCATGCAAACCTGTTCCGCTGGACCACCATCCCCAGGCCAAGCTTGAATTCATGCCTACCCTGGCAAAAATCACGACCACCATTTCCACGTTGAGTTAAGCGTATGAATCGGCTTTTCAGGTACATGCCGGCCTTGCTGCTCGTTGGGCTTTCGCTTGCCTACGCCGGCGAAACACGCGACTGGTGGCAGTACTGGCCTTATGCGAAGGAGGCCGAAAAGTGCAGCAGCGACAAGGGTTATCGCAAGCGGAATAAGGGAGAGGTTTCCTGCATCCATGACCGTGACGGGTACAGGTGCTTTTTCGGGTTTGATCTTCGGACTGGCAACAGCATCTCGGGCGCGACTTGCTGAAGTGGCGTATCCCTTGTCCCGGTACCTCTCTAGCCGGTAATTCGTCCAATTGCATACTGTTGGTACAGGCGGTGAGAAAAAGCGCGTTCGGTCAGCACGATCTGGGAGCGGGCGAAAGAAATGTCCCCATTGGTCAAGCAAGAAAGACACTGCCTGCCCTGTCTCGTTATCCTCATGGATGAATGGTCTAGCCCAGTCTATTCTGGGCCATCAGGATCCAATCTGGTCGATAAACCACAGGGGTAAAACGAAGATGGTCTACAAATGCAGGGTGAACGTCTAGTTTGATCCAGATCCAAAGGGCGAAAATCTAAAACGAACCATATTTTATTTCGTCGGTCCAACCTTTAGACACTTTTCGATAGGGAGTGAATCATGGGATATGAACCGATGCGGCCAATAAGCTTGCCTCTTGGGGAGCTTCTAGACCTTGAACTCCACCTGATGAACGTACGCCCTGGCGTCAAGCTGGAGACCTTCATTACTGAGCTGTTACAGCGCTGGCTGGCAATAGATAAAGAGCGGCTCGCGCTGCGCACGAATGGGCCGGCAATACGCGGATTTCAATGGAAGAATATCTTCCTGCCGGAAGGAACCAATCTGCGGACCAGCCATCGCGGCAACGTTGAATTTGCCAAAGTGATAGGCGACCATATCATTTCCGACGATGGCACATCGTTAACGCCATCATTGTTCGCCAACCGTCACGCCGGAGGACGCAATGCATGGCGTTTTGTTTGGCTGCGTTTTCCCGGCAATGATTATTGGATCCGCGCTTCGGACTGCAGAACACGCTTTAAAGATCAGCGGCAACAGCGGTCGGCCAGCAAAATTGAAACTCCTTAACTACCCGTCGAGAAGAGTCTAAACAGTGATCCGGCGAAACTAAATATGGCCCGTTTTAGCCAGAGACCCCGCGAAACTGGATCGTATTAGATTTTCACCCAGGACTTGTAGACGATTCTCGACTTGCCGCTGTCGTTTTTAGACTGAGCTCGACTCTGACGGTCCGAAATCGACTGCACTAGACCGTAGCTGAATTGGGGATGCTGGTACGGTGCGCTGGCCCGTGAGTTTGACGGCATTTGCTGTTGCTTCATACTCATGCCGTCAACAATACCGTCACCATTTCATTGGATCAGCCGGTTTATTTAGCCGACACCGACAGCATCCGCTCCACATACCGCGCAATTATGTTGAATGGCGTCACAACCCGCATGGTTACGTCATCTGAGCATGATGCTTTGCCAAATACCGTCGAAAATACCGTCAAATTTGATGCCATGACTCAATATCTGAGCATGGCTAACACGGATGAGTTTGCGCGCATTCTATCTGTCTAGATTTCCTTGAGCGTAGAGTGACTTTCCCTCCACCATACTGAAGAGGTATTGTCATGGCAATCGACGTGTATCTGCAAATCGATGGCATCAAGGGCGAATCGGCCGACTCCCGGCATCAGGGTTGGATAGAGTGTACAACGGTGCAGCTCGGCGTCAAGCAACCCAAGAGCGCAACTTCTTCGACCGCTGGCGGACATACCGCCGAACGCTGCGAGCATAAGAGCATCGCCGTCAGCAAGCTTGCCGACCTGTCTTCGCCCATCCTGATGCAGACTTGTTCCGCCGGGCGCACCATCCCAAAGGCCAAGCTTGAATTCATGCGCGCAGATGGCGACGGCGATCCGGTGAAGTATTACGAGATCGAGCTGGAAAACGTGTTGATCGGCAGCGTAGACCAGGTCGTTCACCCCGGCGTTGGTTTGCAAGAGTCGCTCACGCTGAAATTCGGCAAGGTGCGGTGGAAGTACACGCAGCAGAAGATCGGCGGCGGCTTGGGTGGCAATACGGCAGGTGGCTGGGACCTGTCCACTAACCGGATCGTATGACGGAGCCGACCATGGGAAAGCAATCGCAGCTTCAGTCCGTCGACTCGCGCCGTTATTCATGCTGCCGCAAGCTCCCGAAGAAGCGGGCTATTACGTGCATGGCACCCCGCCCAATGGCGGAGGACAATATGCACACCCGGCGATGATGACCATGATCCTGTTCGTGGAACGGGAATGGGCGGCCATCGATAGCCGCAAATTCGGAGTCGGCAATATCAGCCAAGCGAACGGCCCGGCATACGAAAAACATGAATCGCACAAGAATGGCCTGCAAGTCGATATTCGTCCAATCCGGAAGGATGGGCGCCACGAAGCAGTGTACTGGTATCAGGTCGACGACTACGATCAGGCCGCGACGGGAAAGCTGATCGCCCTCTTTCATGCCTACCCCGGCGTGCGGAAGATTCTTTACAACGACCAGCATGCCTCCCCATTCGTGACCCCGTACAAAAATCACGACCATCGTTTCCACGTTGAGTTAAGCGTATGAACCAACTCTTCAGGCTTGCCCTGGCCATGCTGCTCGTCGCGCTTTCGTTCGCCTATGCTGGCGAAACACGCGACTGGTGGCAGTACCGGCCCTTCAAGGGCAGTTACCTCGTTTATTCAGGCTCCCTGGGCGAAGAACAGCCTCCCACACAAAAAGACCGTAAAGTGTCGTTCAACGTCTCAGGGCCGATTGCCAAGGAAATGTTTGATTCCATGTATCCCGATGTGAAGGAGGCGGAAAAGTGCAGCAGCGATAAGGGTTACCGGGAGCGGAACAAGGGGGAAGTGTCATGCATCCATGACAGCGACGGGTACAGGTGCTTTTTCGGGTTTGATCTGCGGACTGGTAAAAGCATCACGGGCGCGACCTGCTGAAGTGCCGTGGACGGGGAATCTTGCCATGAGTATCCCACCTCCCTTGGTTTAGTTTGAGACATCGCATGCCCTAAGCTGACTTTCGAAAGTGATTACGGACGTGACCAAGGCATTTCTTGCGATCTCTAGCTGAACCTCATTCATACCTTTCAATGCACCTGGAAGCGCGTCCTTGTTGGTATTGAATGCTGAAGGTGTCTTCGTTTGATTCGCTGCATTCTTAAATTCTGATACCGACAAAAGTCCAGATTGCGCAGCGGAAGCATCCTTCATATCCTTCTTCCACTTATCGATTGCAGCGGCTAAGTCCGACAGGGTTGATTTAGTTGGTGAGGCTGCCCTGAGATCACTCTGAAGCTTATCGAGGACAGTTTTCTCTATGTATTCGGACGCGGCAACAGGAATTCGATTGTACAAAGCGATAAATCCAGGATGGGACGCATCTGTGGCCTGGAGCTTCGAATCGATAGTCGCAATATCGTTGGTGGATAGCAAAGCCAGCCGCTCATCGTCGGGCGCGATGTTCGCAATTGAGAGTGCTCCACACTTGGCTCGACTCATCGCATTGCGAAATGCGTTTTGCTGAATATCGAAATGATAATGCCCGCTGATCAAGTCGGATGCAAATGCTGAACCTGCACCAACGTTGCGTGCTTTCTTCCACATGGTGGAGCCATCGTGCAAGAGTTGGGCCGATGCTACCGAAAACAGCACGGACCCATAGAAGAAGATCTCATTCGTAGCAATATTCCAAACTTCCTTATTTTCATAAGTATCTTTTAAGACGTAATACCAGCCATTCATTCGTTTCTTTTCAGAGTCCACAGTGACCTTCAACTGGACTCCGCCAAGACGTTCAACCTCTGCATCGCTTTTACGCGGCATAGTATTGTAGGGGCCATACATTGAGCAACCAGACAACGAGATAGACAAGGCAAGTATTGAAATCGATAGACGCTTCATTGAGTCCCCTTGAAATTGAAATTCCTGCAAGAAACATGCTTGAATGCTATCACAAGGAGAGACGAAAATTCTCGCAAATGCCTTAGCAGTTGAAACGTTGAGCAGCCTGCAATAAATTTCAGTGCCCGGTCTAAGAAATGGCCACTACCACTTCAACTCCTCACGAGGAGCTCGACCTACTACTGCCGTTTTTAGACTGAGCTCGACTTAGACGGTTCGAAATCGACTGCTCTAGACCGTAGCTGATTTGGGGATGTGTGGAGGGTGCGCTGGTCCGTGAGGTTGACGGCATTTGCTGGGGCATTGTACGCATGCCACCAACAATACCGTCGCCACTTCATTGGATCAGCCGGTTTATTTAGCTGACACTGACAGCATCCGCTCCACGTAACGGGCAATCAAATCCACTTCCAGATTGACCTTGCTGCCCACCTTCAAGTGCTTCAAAGTGGTCACGGAAATCGTGTGCGGGATCAGGTTGATGGAAAACTGGCTGACCAGGTCATTGCCCGCCCCGATATCGTTGACGCGGTTGACTGTCAGCGACACGCCGTTGACGACGATGGAACCTTTGAATGCCAGGTATTTCGCCAGGCTTTTCGGCGCTTCGATCACCAGTTCCCACGATTCGCCGACCGGTTCAAACTTGCGCACCACGCCCAGGCCATCGACGTGGCCGGACACCAGGTGGCCGCCCAGGCGCTCGGCCAGGGTCAGGGCTTTTTCCAGGTTGACTTCATTGAGGCCATCCAGGCCCACCGTGCAATTGAGGCTTTCGCGCGACACGTCGACTTTGAACGCCGTATCGGTTTTCTCAATCACCGTCATGCACGCGCCATTCAATGCAATCGAATCGCCCAGTGCGACATCGGCCAGCGGCAGGCCGCCCGCATCCACGGACAGGCGCACGCCTGCGTCGAGGCCGCCTTCCAGCGGCTGGACTTCAGTGATTTTGCCGACTGCGGCAACGATACCAGTAAACATAGCGGGGTCTTTCGAATTAAGAAGTAAATCGTGCAAGGATACGCAAATCGGCGCCGATTTGCTTTACCTCGTGGAATTTTAAAGAATGTTTGCCGGACAGCTCGGTCAGCGCCGGCAGCGCAAACATGCCTTGCGCATCGCCCAGCAATGCCGGGGCCAGGTAGACCAGCAATTCATCAACGCAGCCTTCGCGGATCAGCGATCCATTGAGCTTGCCGCCCGCCTCCACGTGCAATTCATTGATTTGGCGGCGCCCCAGTTCACGCATCAATTCCGGCAAATCGACTTTGCCATGCGGGTTCGGCAGCGTAATCATTTCCGCGCCCACGCCGCGCAGCGCCGCTTCCTTGTCCGGATCGTGAATGGCTGCCACGACCCACGTGCCGCCGCCTTGCAGCACCTTGGCCTGCGGGCTGATGTCGAGGCGGCTGTCGACCACGATACGGCGCGGCTGGCGCGGCGTTTCAACGGCGCGCACCGTCAATTGCGGGTCGTCGGCCTTGACGGTGCCAATGCCGGTCAGGATCGCGCACGTGCGGGCGCGCCATGCGTGGCCGTCGGCGCGCGCTTCCGGGCCGGTGATCCACTGGCTCTGGCCATTGTGCAGCGCTGTCATGCCATCAAGGCTGGCGGCGGTTTTCATGCGCACCCATGGCAAGCCGCGCGTCATGCGGGAAAAGAAACCGATGTTCATTTCATAGGCTTCATCCGCCATCAGGCCGGTCGCGGTTTCAATGCCGGCCGCCGCCAGTTTCGCCATGCCCTGCCCCGCTACCAGCGGATTCGGGTCTTCCATGGCCGCTACCACGCGGCCCAGCCCTGCGCGCACCAGCGCGTCGGAACAGGGCGGCGTGCGGCCGTGGTGGTTGCACGGCTCTAACGTCACGTACGCGGTGGCGCCGCGCACGTCGTGGCCGCGCGCCTGCGCATCTTTCATGGCCTGGATTTCCGCATGGTCCTGCCCTGCTGGCTGCGTCACGCCCGCGCCAATGACTTTGCCATCCTTGACGATGACGCAACCGATGCGAGGGTTGGGCGACGTCGTATATAAACCCTTCGCCGCCCATTCCAGGGCTAGTTTCATGCCATCGGCGTCGTTAGTGATGTCCACGTTGTTCCTTTATCCGGTGCAGGTACTGCCTTCTTTCCTGGGGTCGCATACGCGGGCGCGGCCCAGCATGTTAATCCGTACCAGATATTGCTGTTCGCCCGCTTCCATCGTCAGCGTCCCCCAGCGGGCCGTCTGGCTTTTATCTGCGCGGCAACTGCGCCCCGCTGAATTATATGCAATATAGCGCTGGGCAGTACTGCCCGTGAATTGCATGCGGATATGGATGCCATCAGCCAATGCGCCTTGCTCGATGATGGTTTCATCGCCCGGCCCTGGCCGGCCATCGCCATCGTAGTCGGCAAACACGGTCCAGCCCTGTTCCCAGCCGCCCGCATGGGGCGCCACCACCACGACGCTGCCCCGTGCAATGGCCAGAGAGCGGGCCAGATCCAGCGCCGCGTGCAAGTCCGTCACGGCGGTACGCAATTGCTGCCGCTGCAACAACTTGTGCCCGGCAGGCAGGGCGCCGCACAGCAGGATGGCGGCGATGGCCAGTGCGATCAGCATTTCCAGCAAGGTGCGGCCCTGTTGGCGGGTCATGGCTACCTCCAGCATTTCAGCGAAGGGCCGGTTGCCAGGCGCAACCCGGTACTGGTCAAGATCAGCGTTTCGCATGCTTTATCATGAAAGGTGCGGTCCACGCGCTCCGTGCCCGGCTTGGCCATCAATTGCACGCAATTGCGCAGTGTTTCGCCGTCGCACGCCTTGCCTTCCAGCTCGTAGCCGCTGGATGCCGCGCTGGCGCCGGACCACCAGTTGAACGCGCGGGCATCGTCATCCTTCGCATCCGCATCAAACGCAATATAGCTGCCATGGCTGCTGTAATAGCGTTCCTGCTGCTGCATCAGCAATTGCAGCGCGGCTTGCCCTTCCATCCGCCGCGCCCGCACAGCGAACTCGGTATAGGCTGGATAAGCCGCGGCAGACAGGATCAGTGCCAGCACCAGCACGATCATCAATTCAATCAGCGTGAAACCGTTATGGGTACGCACGGCCCGGCTCCTATGGCTTCAACGCGCGCCGTAATTCACGGTAGTTGTCCACTTCACGCCAGGCCACACGGTTAACTTTCGGCGTACCGCCGATTCGCACGACACTTTGCAGCACCACTTCCATACCTTCGCGCGCACCAAATCCGACCGCCGTCACGCGATATACATGCGCTGTTCCGCCAGGCGCACCGCCAGGGGGCGGCGGCAACTGTTCGATAACAAAGCGCGGCTTGCGGAAGGGCAAAAACCCATCGCCCGTTTCCATTTCCGCCCCCGTATAGCGGCCAAACGCCGCCGAGTGCGATGCGGCGCCATCGTCAGCCATATCCACTTGCAGCCATGCCGGCGTCTCGCCTGCAAGCGGCTTGCACAAGCCCTGGTCCGGTGCCGACAAGCCATCGCCACATCCGTCCACGTAGCCTTCGCCCGCCGCCAGTAAAGCGTTGCGCGCCGCATCGGTACTGCCACCGGCCAATTCACGCTCGGCATCGGCCAGTGCATCTTCCGCTGCCTGCATGGCGATGTCGCGGTCCCGCACAGCGCGTGCGGACCGCTCGCCCTGAATGGCAACGCGCGCGCCGGATAGCCCCATCAACAACAGCATCACCATGACCAGCAACGCCGCCATCAGCACCATGCCTTGGGCAGGCCCAACCAGGACTGCCGCTTTGACGATACCCATCATGCACCTCCTCAGTTGCGAACCAAGACCGTGGCGCCAACCACGCGCCGCACCCGTTGCCGCTGCACTGCCGGCAACGCCCCTTCATCAATGAACACACCCGTATCGCGCCCGCCCGCGATGGCGGTGTAGCCGTGGCCAAACAGGTGGTGTACCAAGGGCCTGGCGCCAGGATTGGAGCCCGGCTCGCCATGCATCAGCAGCGCGATGCGCACACTGGCCACACGGCGCCAGCCTGCGCCGCCAACATCGAGCGCGTCGACTTGCGTGGCATTGAGATAGCGGTTCGGCACCCCGTCCGCAGGATCGTCGGTATCAATGCCATATAAGACCTGCAGTGCATCGACGCCGCGTACCAATGCGTCTGCGCTCCAGCCGTCATGGCCCTTGTATTTGCAGCGCAATTCACCGTCGCCATCGGGGCCTGCCGCCACGTAGAAAATGCTCCATCCATCGTCACTGCCGCCAATGGCAAAGCCCGCGCAATCAGTCACAGTGCCGTCGCCGTCGCCGCTGCCTGCGCCGGCAAAGCGCACGGCCAGCACGTCGCTGCCATTGAGCGCGGCAGGCCACGGGCCATCGATGCCATGGCGCTCCTTTGCCACCCCAACGGCATCGATGCCGCGTATTGCAGTGATGCCTGCTGCAGCCGCATCCGGCCCGCGATAGCCGGCCTGGCGTACGGCGCGCACCATGATGGCCAGCGCCTGCCTGCCGCTGTCATCGAGCCGTGCACCGCTCTCGTTGCGCTGATACGCCGCATGGGCGCCCACCAGCATGGCCGAGGCGGCCAAGGCCAGCACCGTGCCGATGGCCAGCGACAGCATCATTTCCGGCAGCCCAAAGCCCCAGCTACGCCGCCGCACAGGCTGCATGGCGCACTTCATGGCGCCAGCCCCGCCATCGCCAGCGCGACGCCAGGGACATATTCGCCGCCATCGGTATCGGCCCGCCCATCCGGCAAGCGCCCGCGCCAGCCTATCTTGATGACGAGCGGCGCATCCGCTCCGCCATCGCATGGCCACCGCAAGCGCCTGCCCAGCCACATATGGCGGTCGCGGCAAATCCGCACGCGCCCTGACGGCAGCGCCTGCGCCACTTGCTGTTTCAATTCAACGAGGTCAGCATGCGCCAGCTGCGCGCTGTCGCAAGGGGAAGGTCCGCAGGCAAAGGAAGGATCGGGCGCAGGTTCACGCAGCACGTCATAATCAAAGCCGGCATATACGGCGTCAGCCTGCGCCGCATTGGCCCGCACGCGCCCGGCAAAGTCAGCTGCGATCCGCGATGCGGACGACAGCCATTGCGACTCTTGCCGCACGCGCTGCGCCGTCAATTGCATGGCGCCCGCGCCCAGCACGCCCAATGCCAGTACCACCAGCGCCACCAGGACTTCCAGCAGCGTAAATCCTTGCCGGGTATGCATAAGCCGCCTCCACGCCGAGTCCGAAGAACCCGACGTTACGCGCCAAGGCGCAGCGCGGCATGAGGAAGGTCAAGGCCGGACTGAACCGGCCAGACAAATCGGAGGGTACTTTGCCCGGCTCAATGGCAGCGCAAATAGATATGTGATCAGGAAAGATTGGCCGGCGGCGTGTCGTGCCCGGCTTCTTCGATAGCATCCTGGAACTCGGCCAGGCATTCAAAATTCTTGTAGACGGAAGCGAAGCGGATGTACGCGACCGTATCGAGGCGCTTCAATTGCTGCATCACCAGTTCGCCAATCGCGTGCGAATCAATTTCACGCTGGCCGGACGTCAACAGCTTTTCTTCAATCGCCAGCACCGCATGATCGACAGCTTCCGCCGACACGGGGCGCTTGCGCAAGGCCAGCGCCAGGCTGCTGCGCAATTTGGTGGCCGAATACTCGGCACGGCTGCCGTTTTTCTTGACCACATAAGGCATCGTTAATTCGATGCGTTCATACGTCGTAAAGCGCTTGTCGCACTTGCCGCAGCGCCGGCGGCGGCGGATCGCATCGCCCTCTTCCGACATGCGCGTGTCGAGGACGTGGATTTCTTCATGCTGACAAAACGGGCATTTCATTTAGGCAAGTGACCTTTTATAAGATGAAGTACCTGACACCGGGGTATCAGGCACTTTGAAGCAAAAGAGCGCCGGCCCCCTTGAGGACCGGCGCTCCGATGTTACCAAAGCCGGCGATTATGCGTAAACCGGGAATGCGTCAGCCAGTACTTTTACGGAGGCTTTCACGCGCTCGATGGTGGCGGCGTCGTGCGGGTTGTCCAGCACGTCGGCGATCAGGTTGGCAACCTGCTCAGCCTGCTCTTCCTTGAAGCCGCGGGTCGTCATGGCAGGCGAGCCCAGACGGATACCGGACGTCACGAATGGCTTTTGCGGGTCGTTCGGGATGCCGTTCTTGTTGCAGGTGATGTGCGCGGTGCCCAGGATGGCTTCGGCTTCTTTACCGGTCAGGTTTTTCGGACGCAGATCCACCAGGAACACGTGCGACTCGGTGCCGCCCGATACGATACGCAGGCCGCGCTTGATCAGGGTCTTCGCCATCACGTCAGCGTTTTTCACTACTTGCTTCTGGTACTCAACGAACGATGGCTGCAGCGCTTCCTGGAAAGCCACGGCTTTACCAGCAATCACGTGCATCAGCGGGCCGCCCTGGATGCCAGGGAAGATCGCCGAGTTGATGATTTTTTCGTGTTCGGCTTTCATCAGGATGATGCCGCCGCGTGGGCCGCGCAGCGATTTGTGCGTGGTCGACGTGACGAAGTCAGCGTGAGGAACCGGGTTCGGGTACAGGCCGGCGGCGATCAGGCCGGCGTAGTGGGCCATGTCCACCATGAAGTACGCGCCAACGGCTTTCGCGACAGCAGCGAAGCGCTCGAAGTCGATTTTCTTCGAGAAGGCCGATGCGCCGGCGATGATCAGCTTAGGCTTGTGCTCTTTGGCCAGCGCTTCCATGGCTGCGTAATCGATGTCTTCTTCCGCGGTCAGGCCATACGACACAACGTTGAACCATTTGCCGGACATGTTCAGCGGCATGCCGTGGGTCAGGTGGCCGCCTTCTGCCAGCGACATGCCCATGATGGTGTCGCCTGGTTTCAGCACGGCGAAGAACACACCCTGGTTAGCCTGCGAGCCGGAGTTCGGCTGCACGTTCGCCGCTTCCGCGCCGAACAGTTTTTTCACGCGGTCAATCGCCAGTTGCTCCACCACGTCCACGTGTTCGCAGCCGCCGTAGTAGCGCTTGCCTGGGTAGCCTTCAGCGTATTTGTTGGTCAGCTGCGAGCCTTGCGCTTGCATCACGGCCGGGGACGTGTAGTTTTCGGAAGCGATCAGCTCGATGTGGTCGTGCTGGCGCACGTTTTCAGCCTGGATGGCGGCAAACAGTTCCGGGTCGATGCTGGCGAGGGTGTGATCTTTGGCGAACATGAAAAAACTCCGTCGATAAGGATTCGTACAGGTTAAAGATTCGAATGAGGAAAGCCGGAAAAAAACGGGACAGGCAGCCTCGGTTGTGCAATTCCACTTCGGCTGCCCAGGCGAACGGCTATTGAATCTCACGCTTCCCAGTGGATAACCCCACTTTTCACTGCCAATTCACATGAATCGCAGCTTTTCGCCAGTCACGTGAGACGTAAATGGAAGCCCAGATTGTAGGGCAAGACCCGCCACAGGGCAAGGAAACCCATGTCAAGATATCAAGAAGCACGACCGTTCTATGATGGAAAGGGGCTGGTTAGGCTAGAATCTTTGTAATTGAGTTAATTTCGGCACAGTTGCATAGGAATTATGTGCAAAAGCCGCAACATAGAGGAAATGCCCCATGATCGTCTTTATTACCGGCGCCAGCGCCGGCTTCGGCGCCGCAATGGCGCGCGTATTTGCCCGCAATGGCCACAAGGTCATTGTCAGCGCCCGCCGCGTTGACCGCCTGCAGGCGCTCGCTGCTGAACTGGGTTCCAGTGTGCTGCCGATCCAGCTGGACGTCAGCGACAAGGCCGCCATTGCCGGTGCGCTGGCCGCCCTGCCCGCCGAATGGAAGCCGATCGACGTACTGGTCAATAACGCCGGGCTGGCGCTGGGCGTGGGCCCGGCCCACGAAGCGTCGCTGGAAGACTGGGAAACCATGATCGACACGAATTGCAAGGGCCTGGTCGCCGTGACCCGCGCCGTGTTGCCGGACATGGTGCAGCGAGGCGCCGGTACGGTCATCAATATCGGCTCCACCGCAGGCGCTTACCCTTATCCGGGCGGCAACGTATACGGAGCCACCAAAGCGTTCGTCGAACAATTCACGCTGAACTTGCGTGCCGACCTGGTGGGCACCGGTGTGCGCGCAACCAACCTGGCGCCCGGCCTGTGCGGCGGTACCGAGTTTTCCAATGTGCGCCTGAAAGATGATGCGGCAGCCGCGAAAGTCTACGAAGGCACCGTACCGTTGAGCCCGGAAGATATCGCCAACACGGCGTACTGGATCGCCACGTTGCCGCCACACGTGAACATTAACCAGATCGAAATGATGCCGACTTGCCAAGGCTTTTCGCCGTTCACCATTAAGCGCACCTGATATCGGCGCGGATTGCCGCCAGCGGCCGATTCGTCATTCCCGCTCCGCATGGATCCTCGCTTTCGCGAGGCTGACGAGACCATAAGGGTTTTACTTATTTATTCAACAACTTCCTCTATCAGCTGCGAATTGTAGGCTTTACCGGGAAATACGTAAGCGGATGTTACAAGTGTTGGTAATTTGACTCGAATTGGCTTAACTTGGCGCGGTGCAATGCCGCGCCAGTGATTTTCCGTGACTTTTCTCCTTGTTTTGCGCAACCATTTCCGCGATTTCGCGTAGAATGTTGCCCAATCTCACTAGTAGTCAAAATAACATGCCATCAGACTTTTTCTGGAATATCCGTGTCTATTACGAGGACACCGATGCCGGTGGTATTGTCTATTATGCAAACTATCTGAAGTTCTTTGAACGCGCCCGTACTGAATGGCTGCGCGCCATCGGTGTCAACCAGCACCAGTTATTACAAGAACACGACGCCATGTTCGTTGTAAAGAGTGTCAGCGCTGACTATCATGCGCCTGCGAAGCTGGACGATGTACTAAAATTAACGTTAAGAATCGAAAAAATGGGGCGCGCTTCCATCCAGTTCGTGCAGGAAGCGTGGAATGGCGAACAATTGCTCAATACGGCGCGGGTCAAGGTCGGCTGCGTCGATTCCTCCCTGCGTCCACGTGCCGTGCCTGATGCGGTCGCGTCGCTGATGCGCGGCGCTGCTTAGTCAATACCTGATCCGATAATAAATGAACGTCACTCAAGACCTTTCCTTTTTCTCCCTTATCGCCAATGCGCATTTGATCGTGCAATTGATCATGGCGCTGCTGCTGGCAATTTCGCTGATCAGCTGGACCTACATTTTCCGCAAAATGTTTGCCGTCAGCGCCGCGCGCAAGCAAACCAGTGAATTCGAGCGCACCTTCTGGGCCGGCGGCAATTTGCATGCACTGCACCAGAGCGCCGGCAGCAACCGCGAAAACAGCGGCGCGCTGGCGCGCATTTTTGAAGCAGGCATGGGCGAATTCATCAAAGGCAAGGCTGCATTTGCCTCGAGCCGCGAACCGCTGGACGTCGCTTTCGTGCTGGACGGCGCCCGCCGCGCCATGCGCGCCGCGTTCCAGCGTGAAATGGATGCGCTGGACAGCCACCTGGCGTTCCTGGCGTCGGTCGGTTCCGTGTCGCCGTACATCGGCTTGCTGGGCACCGTATGGGGCATCATGAATGCGTTCCGCGGCCTGGCCAACGTCCAGCAGGCAACCCTGGCCGCAGTCGCGCCCGGCATTGCCGAAGCGCTGATCGCCACCGCCATCGGCTTGTTCGCCGCGATTCCTGCGGTGGTCGCGTATAACCGCTTCTCGCACGATATCGACCGCCTGGCCATCCGCTTCGAAAGTTTCGTCGAAGAGTTCTCCAACATCCTGCAGCGCCAGTCGCGCTAAGGATCAAGGAGGCCGCTTATGGGATCTTCGTTCAACAGCAGCATGCGCGGCAGCCGCGGCGGCCGCAAACTGAAGTCGGAAATCAACGTCGTGCCCTACATTGACGTGATGCTGGTGCTGCTCATTATTTTCATGGTGATGCCGTCGGCGGAAAATCCGTCGCAAGTGGAGTTGCCGCAAGCGGAGCGCTCGACCCGCCCGCCGGACAGCTACATCCAGATCGTCATCAAGCCAAACAGCGCCATTTCCATCGGTATTCAGGGCAAGGGCCGTGAAGCGCCGGAAACGGCGCCGAACCGCGATGCCGTGCTGAAGAAGCTGAAAGCAATGCATGAACAGTATCCGGATTATCCTGTCATGATTGCCGGTGACAAGGAAAGCAAGTACGACGACGTGATCCAATTGATTTCCGAGTCGAAGAAGATGGGTATCAACCGCGTGGGATTGGCGACGAAGTAATCGATGGCAGCGAAACCCGCAACAGCAGGCGGCCCCTACCGGGTCCCGAAGGATGAGCATGGCGTACGCTCGCTTGCCATGGCTACGGCCATGCACGCGGGCTTGCTGCTTTTCCTGTGGATCGGTGTGCACTGGCAAAACAACCAGCCGGTCGCGGTGGAAGCGGAAGTGTGGGATATGTCCATCCAGCAGGCCGCCCCGCCGCCGCCGGAACCTGAGCCGGCACCGGAACCTGCGCCAGAGCCGGACGTGGCGCCACCACCGCCGCCTCCGGTAGCCAAGCCAGTGGAAGCCCCGCCGCCGGCGAAGGAACCAGACATCGCGCTGGAAAAGCGCAAGGCCAAGGAAAAGGCTGAGAAGGAACGCAAGGAAGAAGAAAAACGCCTGGCGAAGCTGAAGCAGGAAGAAGAAGAGCGTAAGGAACTCGAGAAGGCCAGGAAACTGGCTGAGAAAAAAGCTGCGGAAGAAAAGAAAAAGCTCGAAGAGAAGAAGCTGGAAGAGAAAAAACTCGCTGAGGAAAAAGCCAAAGAAGAGAAGAAAAAGGAAGCCGAGAAGCTCGCCAAGGCCAAAGCAGAAGAACAGAAGAAGGCAGACAAGCGCCGTGAAGCGGAAATGAAACGCCTGGCCGGCGTGCTCGATGCCACCGGTGTCACGGGCACGGCAGCGAAGTCGACGGCGCCGCGGATTGACGCCGGCTACCAGGCAGCCATCCGCGCCAAGGTACAGAGCAATATTTCGTATTCCGGCGCCAAGCAAGACGTGGAAGCGGTATTCCGCGTCGCGCAATTGCCGACTGGTGAGATCATTTCGGTTCGCAAAGTAAAGAGCAGCGGCAATCCCGCGTACGATGCCGCAGTTGAAAATGCCATCAACAAGTCCAGCCCGCTACCGAGGAAGAAAGACGGCAGCGTGGACCGCGACCTGGAGCTGGTGTTTAACCTTAAAGATTTGCATTGAAGAGCACATGAAGACCCTGCACAAAATCATGCTGTACACCGGCCTGCTGGCCGGGCTGAACGCGCAAGCGCAGCTGCGCGTGGAAATCTCCGGTATCGGCAGCAACCAGATTCCGGTCGCCATCGCCACCTTTGCTGACGAAAACCTGTCGCCGGCCCAGGTATCGGCCATCATCAAGTCGGACCTGGAGCGCAGCGGCGCTTTTAAAATCATCGATGCGGGTGTGATTGCCAATCCCAACGATGTCGATTACAGCCAGTGGAAACAGCGCGGCGCCGACGCGCTGGTGATTGGTTCCGTCCAGGCGCTGGCCAACGGCAGCTTCGACGTACGCTACAAATTGCTCGATACCGTCAAAGGCGCCAAGCTGTCCCAGCTGGACCAGGCCGCCCTGCCCCAGCACTCGCGCCTGGCGGCGCACAAGATTGCCGACGACGTGTATGAAAAGCTGACCGGGGTAAAAGGCGCGTTTGCCACCCGCATCGCATACGTCAAGCAAATGGGCCGCTCGTACCGCCTGGAAGTGGCGGACGCGGACGGCGAAGGCGTGCAGCTGGCGCTGGGCTCAAACGAGCCGATCATTTCGCCGGCCTGGTCGCCGGACGGCACCAAGGTGGCGTACGTATCGTTTGAACAGAAGAAGCCGGTCGTGTACGTGCACAACCTGGTGACGGGCCAGCGCAAAGTCGTGGCCAATGAAAAAGGCAGCAACTCGGCGCCGGCCTGGTCGCCGGACGGCAGCAAGATCGCCGTGGCGCTGTCGAAAGACGGGCACACGCAAGTATATGTCGTCAACGCCGATGGCACCGGCTTGCGCCGCGTCTCGAACAGCGCGGGCATCGACACGGAACCGCAATTCTCGGCCGATGGCCAGCATATTTACTTCACCAGCGACCGCAGCGGCGGCCCGCAAATCTATCGCATGGCTGCCGGCGGCGGCGATGCGCAGCGGGTCACGTTTGGCGGCAGCTACAATATCAGCCCGCGCATTTCTTCCGATGGAAAGACGCTGGCATACATCTCCCGGCGCGATGGCAATTTCCAGCTGTATGTACTGGATCTCGCCACCGGCCAGGAACAACGCCTCTCCGACACTACCAGCGACGAATCGCCTTCGTTCGCACCCAACGGCAAATTCTTGCTGTATGCGACCGAATCCGGCCGCACGAAGTCGCTGGCGGTAGTGTCGGTGGATGGCCGCGTTAAGCAACGCTTGACCGTTCAAGCGGGCAATATCAAGGAGCCCACCTGGGGTCCTTTCATGAAGTGAAGAAGCAGTACCTTATCAACGACCAGGAGAATTACAAATGCGTAACGTGAAAAACGTAGCAGTCCTTATTGCCAGTGCCACGCTGTTGGCTGCCTGCGGTTCGAACCAGGTGAAAGTGGCTGAGCCAGCCCCGGTGGTAGAAAAACCAGTTGAAAAACCAGCACCAGTTGCGGACAACCGCGCTGTGGCTCCGGTTGAAACCAAATCGATCGACCCACTGGACGATCCAAAAGGCGTGCTGGCAAACCGCTCGGTTTATTTCGACTTCGACAGCTACGTGGTACGTGAAGACGGCAAGCCAGTGGTACAAAACCACTCCGGCTACCTGACCAAAAACAAGCAGCGCAACATCCTGATCCAAGGTAACACCGACGAACGCGGCGGCGCAGAATACAACCTGGCACTGGGCCAGAAGCGTGCTGAAGCTGTGCGCAAGGCCATGACCGCCCTGGGCGTGTCGGAAAGCCAGATCGAAGCCGTTTCGCTGGGCAAGGAAAAACCAAAGGCTGAAGGCCACAACGAAGAAGCATGGTCGCAAAACCGCCGTGCGGACATCGTCTACAAGTAATCCAGACGTTGTAGCAGCAAGCATGGGCTACACCCGGGGCGGCGCGCAGTTTATACTGCGCCCTGCCCCGTTTCTTTTTGAAAGCGCTTAAGAATGACGACATTGACCAAATCCGGCCTGGCCGCCGCAGTGCTGGCCGCATTCACGTACCTGCCATTGCAGGCCAATGCGGCGCTGTTTGACGATGACGAAGCCCGCAAGGCCATCCTCGATTTGCGCGCCAAAGTGGAAGCCATGCGTACCGAATTGAGCGGACGCATCGACAACAAGACCGACAAGAGCAGCACGCTGGACCTGGTTAACACGCAAGAGCAAACCATGGCGGAAATCGCCAAGCTGCGCGGCCAGATTGAAGTGCTGGCCAACGAACTGTCCAACGTACAAAAACGCCAGAAGGATTTGTACATCGACCTGGACGCCCGCATCCGCAAGCTGGAACCCAAGACCGTGACGGTGGAAGGTAAACAGGGCACCGTGGACCCGACCGAACAAAAAGCGTATGACGCGGCCGTGCTGCTGCTGAAAGGCGGCGACTACAAGAACGCCGCGCTGGCGCTGGGCGACTTCGTGCGCATGTATCCGGAATCGATTTACGCGGCCAACGCCCAGTACTTCCTGGGTAACACGTACTACGTGCAAAAGGATTGCAAGGGCGCGATCCTGGCGCAGCAACTGGTCGTGAAGAATTACCCGGACAGCCCGCGCGCTGCCGACGCCATGCTGAACATTGCCACCTGCCAGACGGAACTGAAAGCCGTGGCCAATGCGAAGAAAACACTGACGGACTTGATCAGCAAGTACCCGGACACGCCGCAGGCGCAAGAGGCGCGCGACCGCTTGAAGGGCAAATAATGGGTTGGCGGCCCAATTAAATGCTCCTGGGCATTTGACAGAGCCGCCAAGCTTGCCTATAATCTTGCTTCTTTCGACGGGTCGTTAGCTCAGCTGGTAGAGCAGCGGACTTTTAATCCGTTGGTCGCAGGTTCGAATCCCGCACGGCCTACCATTCGAAAGATGCTTGAAAAGTTCACCTTGGGTCGTTAGCTCAGCTGGTAGAGCAGCGGACTTTTAATCCGTTGGTCGCAGGTTCGAATCCCGCACGGCCTACCAAGATTCATAAAAAACGCCAACCTTTGCGGGTTGGCGTTTTTGTTTTCTGGTCCGTGTCTGGTCCCTGCAAATTCCTTCCCAACTTCCTCATTCATTTTAGAGATCACTGGAGAGCAGAAATAGACCGAAGCGGGAGACTCGAACTATTTCACCTACAAGCGCTCTCTTACTCCTTTTTTTCTGCCGATTTAAGGTCCGCGCGATTCAGGCGCTTGCGCTCTATCTCCGCGATATAGTTGGCTAAAAACAGCCTGAATCTCGGATTGAAAATATCACTGTGTCCGTCTATGATTGCCGGATCAACAGCGGAAACCAATACGGGACTATACAATATCTCCGAAACCCCTGGCCTCGGCTTCATCAGCGCATTTCCCATTATCACGCGCCCAGACAGATCCTCCCTCTTCAAGCAATCGGAATCATCACCGCACAGAGTTTCGTTGGCGCCATCTGGAGCTTTCTCAAGCACGTGCGTTACCTGCGGCTCATAGTCGCCCAATGCCTTATTAAAGAGTTCAGCCTGCTCAGTAGTACGGAACAACGGCCGGAATGGCCGGGTTACCCATCTCGACATCGGAAAGATAACTGAACGGGCTCGGTCCGTCTCGCTGGAAAAAACAATCAAAACGGGATCTTGTCGGTCATCGTATTTACGCGAACGGTACAAGCGATGAAAACGCTGGAACTGATACGCTTCAATCGCTGGATTCACCAACAGGACGATATCGCCAATGCTCTGAACGGGCGGCGGTACGAGGAGCGGTTGACTCTCAGCCCCGATACCTGTTCCGGCAAAGGCATCAGTATTTTGTATCAATCCATTTTCCAGTGTCTTGGATACCGACTTATAAAGCACCTGTGCACCAAGACTATGGCCAATGGACACTAATCCCATAAAATGATTGGGTGAATCCTTTTGCCGTGTTTGATAAATCAGCTGCAGTCTGGCAATAAACTCACTCACATCCCCTTCGCCAACTCGCTCGGCTCCTGGCTTGCGATCCCATATCGTCAGGTAATCAAGCGCCGATGGCAATGACTCCCCTCGCCAGCCGACATAGACACCAATAATTTTTACCTCATCCTTCTTGTCGGGATACCATGTCTTAAAGATTTTCGATAACTCATTCAACGATGCCTGAAAGTGCTCCAGGTTGGCATCATCGGGGGCAGCATTATGGTGCCAGCCGTGAATAAACAGGACTACTACCGTATTCGCCTCTTGAGATTGCTTGTCGACGAAAGCCAATGTGTCGCGGGCATGCGCCGTAGACCACATAGATCCAAAGTCATCGGACTGGACTACTCGAAGCGATACGTTTTCAGCTTGCACTGCCGTTTCAACACCTCCAACATTAAATTCACGATGACCGTAACTGCAGCCGGAAAAGATTGAAGCCGCCAACAACGCCGTCGCGAGCCGAAATATTGTCTTGCTCCATACGCGATCATTTTTCATGGGGGAATCCTTCGCTTTTTTATACTCACACATTAGTCTTTCGTAGGAATGCTCCTGCACGATAGCGAAAATTTCCAAGAAAAAAGTCGCACATTCTCACAACGTGACATTACAACAACCCTATATCGGGAAATGTGAGCGCCCACAGTCAGCGGCGGCAACACTGCCCAAGCGCTCGTTTGCAATCCCGCACGGCCTACCAAGAATCATCAAGAAAGCCCACGCATTCCGGTGCATGGGCTTTTTTGTTTCTTCTCCTACCCCATCCACAACACTCCCTCATTGACATACATCAACCTTATGTCACCCGCGTATAATCAATTTTCCTATAGGAATTTTCGGCTTGGCACATGCGCCTGACTCTGTTCATCCTGGCCTTGGTTATCGCAGCATGCGAGCTGTTCGCCCTGCACGTGCTGACGCCGCTGGAAAACAATGTGCTTGACTGGATGGTGCGTACGCAGGCACGCGGCAAAGTCCCCTCCCCTGACATCGTCGTCGTCAATATCGACGACCCCAGCCTGGCGCGCATGCAGGATGTCGCAGGCGCGTGGCCGTGGCCGCGCGCCGTGCATGCGGAACTGGTGGCCGGGCTGCAGCGCCAGCAGCCGCGCGCGATCGTGTTCGACATCAGCTTTGTCGAGCGCGACATCTACCGCCCGGAAAGCGACCAGCTGTTCAACGAATCGCTGGCCGGCAGCACCAATGTTTACTTCCCCATCGTGCGGCTGGATGCCGGCAACGCCGATGCCAGCTTGCCCGCGGCAGCCATCGCCAGCCAGATTGGCCTGACGCGTACCGATCGCGCCAAGCCGGACGCACGCTTGCGCGTCATGCCGCCATTGGCCGTGGATCCCAAATACTGGCGTACCGGCAGCATCAATATGCTCAGCGATATGGATGGCGTCACGCGCCATTACGAACTATTTGCCGACCACGATGGCTGGCTGCTGCCATCACTGCCCGCGCGCGTTGCGGAAAGCCTGGGCTATACGGTGCCGCGCCAGCCCAGCATGCTGCTGTCCTGGCGTGGCGACAAGACCGGCTTCCACACGATTTCCTATGCAGACCTGTATGAAGACTTCGGGCGCGAACATCCGAAACGCCCCGCCAATGAACTGGCAGGGAAAATCGTCATCATCGGCGCCGACGCCTCCGGCTTGAACGATTTGCGCCACACGCCGCTCGATGCCCGCTATCCCGGCGTGCAAATTCTCGCCATGGCGCTCGATAACCTGCAGCACGGCAGCATGATGCAGTCGCCGCCCGCGTGGCAGGTGCCGCTGGTGCTGCTGTTGTCGCTTGCGGCGCTCAACATGCTGTTCCAGCGTGGCACGCAAGTGCTGGCGCTGGGCGCCGGGCTGACAGCCTATACCGCCGCCGTGCTGCTGGGCGTGTACTGGGCCATCGGCCATCTGTGGCTGGTGCCGGCCATCTCGGCGTTGCTGCTGCTGTGGGCGTACTACATCGCTTGCGCGTTGCAGGCGTATCTTGCCGAGCGGCGCAGCCGCCGCCAGGCCGTGCAAATGTTCAGCCGCTTCGTCAATCCCCACGTGGTGCAGCAACTGGTGCAATACGGCGACATTGCGCGCGGCGGCGAAGCGCGCGACATATCCGTGCTGTTTTCCGATATCCGCGGCTTTACCACGCTGTCGGAAAACCGCAGCCCGCAAGAAGTCGTGGCGCTGTTGAACCGTTACTTCACGCTGCAGGTGGAAGTCGTGTTCCGCCATGGCGGCTCGCTGGACAAGTTCATCGGCGACTGCATCATGGCGTTCTGGGGCGCCCCGCTCGATGACCCCGACCATGCGCGCCATGCGGTCGAAGCGGCGCTGGAAATGGCGGAAGTGCTGCAGCGCTTCAAGAAGGAAATGGATGCGACGGAACTGGATTTCGACGTCGGCATCGGCATCCATTCCGGCCCGGCCGTCGTGGGCCTGATCGGTTCCGACCAGCGGCGCGAATACACGGCCATTGGCGACACCGTCAACCTGGCCAGCCGCATCGAAGGCTTGACCAAAGGCGTGACCCGCATCCTCGTGTCGTCCGACACCGTGGAGCGCTGCGGCGACGCCTTCGAATTTACACCGTTCGGCGCATTCGACGTCAAAGGACGGGAGCAGCAAGTATCGCTATTTGGTCCTGAAGTGAAAAAAGGAGGAGGGAAAGCATAATGAAGACGACCTTGTACACGCTAGCCATTGCCGGCAGCCTGTGCCTGCCCGCTGTCGCGGCGGAGCAAGCGACGGCGGTGCGGCAAACGGATTTGAAAGCCAAGCCGTTCACCGATGCGGAAACCGTGGCCAGCCTGGCTGAACGTACGCGCGTGGAAGTGCTGAAGCGCGAAACCAGCTGGATCGAAGTCAAATCCGCGCCCAATACCGGCTGGGTCAAGATGCTGAGCCTGCGCTTCGATCCGCCCGCCAATGCCGCGGCAGCCAGTGCGTCCAACCCCTTCCTGATGTCGATCGGCAAAGGCGGCAGCGGCAGCGTTGCCACCACCGGCGTGCGCGGCCTGAAAGAAGAACAATTGATCAACCCGCAGCCGAATCCGGCCGCGCTGCAACAGATGCAAGGCAATGCCGTGAGCAGCGAAGACGCGGCGAAATTTGCCGCCAGCGGCGGGCTGCAAAGCCAGGCCGTCAAGTATGTCGCCGCAGGAGGTGCGAAATGACATCCTTTAAATTTGCCGCCTTGTTCGCCGCTACCCTGGCCGTGACCGTTCCAGCGCACGCGCAGTTCCAGCTGCCGACGAGCATCGACGGCGCCAAGGCGCTGTTCAACAAAGGCAAGAACGTCGTCGATGCGCTGCGCGAATTCACGCTGGAAGATGAATTGGCTCTGGGCGAAGGCATGGCCAGCAACTTGCTGGGCGCGGCCCCGTTGTATAACAATGCAGCCGCGCAGCGCTACGTGAACCAGGTCGGCCAGTGGGTTGCGGCGCAAGGGGAGCGGTCGGACTTGACGTGGCGCTTTGCCGTGCTCGATGATGCCGAAGCCAATGCCTTTGCTGCACCGGGCGGCTATATCTTCATCACGCGCGGCTTGCTATACGGCTTGCGCAACGAAGCCGAACTGGCCGGCGTGCTGGCGCACGAAATCGCCCACGTGCTGCGCAAGCACCAGCTGGCGGCCATCAAAAAAGCAGCGCGCACGGCGTTGGGCAAAGAATTCCTCAGCGAGAAGGCGGAACAGAAAATGGCCCGCAGCGGCAATGGCCAGTTGACGCCATTGTTCCGCGAATTGTCCAACATCGGTACGACACTGTACGCGCGCGGGCTGGACAAGGACGATGAATATGAAGCCGACCGCATGGCCGTGGTGCTGGCGGCACGCGCCGGCTACAACCCATACGGCCTGCCATCCGTGCTGCAAACACTGCAAACAGTGAATGCGGACCATGAGGGCCTGGCGCTGATGTTTAAAACCCATCCGCCCTTCAATGCCCGGCTCGATGCACTGTCGGCAGTGATGGCGCAAGGCTTCGACGCCTTCGAGCGGCAGCCGGATGGTGCGGAGCGCTTCAAGACCAGCCTGTCCGATCCGGTCAGCCCTGCCAAGCCGAAGAAAATATAAGCCGCGCGCTGTTTTACCAAGTAACGCCGGCCTGCTTCTGGCTGGCGTTTTTAGTTTCAGCGGCGCGCCACCAGCACCATGGCGGCCAGCAAAAACTGGTCTTTCAGCAAAAACACGCCGCTGCCATTGAGCAGCGGGAAGTGCGCGCCGGCGGCCCAGCCGGGCAAGGTGAACATGAAGCTGGTGGTGCATGCCACTGTCACGGCGATACCCGCCAGCGCCAGCGGCGCCAGCGCGCGCACCGGCAAGGCCAGCATGGCCAGCGCGGCAAACAGCAACTCCATCAAGCCGATGACATTGGAAACGCCCTGCACGTCCCACACGCCATACATCCACGCAAACACCCAATGATGGCGCACCAGCGGCTCGATGGCTTCGGCTTCGAACATGAAAAATTTCATGGCGCCGATCCAGCCCATCACCAGCACGACGCCGGCCCATGCCAGCACACGTGCAGCTTTATCCAGCCAGGACAGCGCAGGCAGCGCGGCGGCCAGCAGGTACAGGCTCACGCCCAGCATCGGCACATATTTAATCGCGCTTTGCGCGGAACCGAGGAAGGGAAAGCCCCCCATCTCCTGCAGCCACACTGGATTGGTCAGCATATACAGCAAGTTGAAAGCATAGATGGCGCTTGCCAGCGCTGCGCCCCACAGCAATGGGCTGCGGCGGCGATAGAACAGCAAGCAGGCGCCCGCCGCCACCTCGGCCGCCATCGTCCCGGACAAGACCAGCGTGTCCGGCACTGCGCCGGCCAGCGCCTGCCACAACGTGCTGCCGTGCCACCAGCGCAGCGTATCGGCCGCCTCGGACGGCGTCAGCTTCAGGCCGGCAAGCCACAATAAATACAGCGCATTGAGCAGCGCAAAATAACGCACCAGCGCATGGCCAGACCAGGCGGCCGGCATGCAATGTTGGGTCCGCAACGTTGGCGGGGCGGCGAGTGTGGACAGAGACATAGGCTTCCTTGTGGGATGAACAAAGCGGGGCCAGCCGGTCGCCGGCCCGCGCAGCTTGGTCGGGCAGCGCACCTCATCCTTACAAGTTTTTAACAGCAGCAGCCTGTGCCGCGGCCTTCTTCCCCCCGCGCCAATCGTGCGCAGGCCGCGCCGTGCTACGCTATTGTCCGCTTAACTTTTCAATAACAGTGGCACATGTTTATCCAACTAAACTGAGGATGCTATGCTGAAAAAATCGATGTTAGCGCTCATGTTTGCAGCCGCAGCAAGCGCGCAGGCGGAAGTACGTACGTTTGATATCGTCTATAAGGGGCTGTATTCAGTCGACGACCATGTCTTCCAGCCGGATAAAACCCTGGAGGTGAAACTCACGGTCAAGGACCTCGACGGCAATGGCAGCTATACGGAAAATGAAGTCAAGGCGCTGAAGGCCAGCCACATCGATTACACGGGCACTTGCACGGTCGTGCACTGCCTGGAATATTTCAACTGGACACCGGGCAGCCTGCCGAATTACAGCGCCGTGTACCACAATTACGACGGCTTCTACAATGAGCTGACCATCGTGAACCCTGGCGTGGAATACCGCGAATTCGTGCAATCGAATTGGGGCTTCCGCTATGACTTGACGTGGCATTGGACTGCCGACACACAAACCACCATTACCCCCACCAGCCCGGTGCCGGAGCCATCCGGATACGCGATGCTGCTGGCCGGTCTGGCAGCGATCGGCGCGGCGGCATGGCGGCGCGGCGGGCAGCACAGCACGTAAAGCAACCCATTGCCCTTGGCCGCTCGCCGCAGCGCGCCAGGGGTGGTTGATGCATCGCAGCAATTTTAGTTGTATAATAGCGATCCCTTCGGATCCCCAGTTGCCAGCGCAACAGGCTTTTTCCGCAGCCGTGGCATTGCATCACCGCCCGCCCGGCCTATCCCAGCAGTATCCAGCAGCGCCGCTTTTGGCTGGCGCGCTTCGCCGTACCCCGTCTAATTTATCTAATTGAGAGTATCGTTATGTTCAGCTTATCGAAGCGGATGATCCGCCGTATTGCCGTTGTTTTTGCTATGACCGCTGTGACCGCAGCATGCACCACCACGCAAGTTGCCGTTGTGCCTGCCGCTGCCGGGTTGCCGGAGTCCGCTACCGCGACCCTGCGCATCGACCAGGACAACACGGCAGCCAGCATTGCTGTGATTTACGACCAGGAAGGCAACGTCGTGCGCCGCGCCAGCTACTGGACGGACAACCTGCGCGAAGTCACCGTGCGCCCAGGCTTGTATGAAGTGGTGCTGCGCGTTGATGGCACGTATCCGGAACTGACGTCGTATCCGCGCGTCGTGCTCAACGTGCAGGCGGGCGAGAAACATGAACTGGCCGCAGCGCCGGCCAAGCCGGTGTGGACGGACCTGATCTAAGCTGACTACCGCTTTACGGCGTTGAGGAAGAAACCTTCCCAATACACGACGATTTCCTTGCTGTCCCGCACGTAAATGTAATCAATGCCGACGGGCTTCTTGCAAGTTATCGTGATCTCGCTGACCACGTCCGGCAATGGAATACCCTTCGGTTCAATGTTATAGTTCCTGACAAAATAGGAATAAAACCGCCGCCGGACCGTCTTCATTTCCGGACGTATGCAGTCAGTACCGGCGAAGCGAATATGCTCAGGATCGATGCTCATCTGCGTTCCGACCAATGCATCCGCTTCGTCGCTCGAAATCGATGTCGTGGGCTGAGCATCCAGCACCTGGGTGACCACCCAGGTGCCAGTGAGGCGTTTATCAGGAGGCTTACCTTGTGCGCCAAACGCAAGCGCCAACATTGCGGCTAATGTGACGTGCCGCATCGCTTACTCCTGGCGGGCGTCGAGAAACGGTGCACTTTCTTCGCGCCTGCGGGCAATCAGGCCATGCGCGCTTACCCTTCGCCCGCCTATCGTCGTACGGATATTTCGCAACATGACGTCAGCCGCCTCTCCCAGCCGGCCCCTATCAATTAATTGCAACGTTCTCGTCGCACCGTTCGCCCCCGTGTTGTAGACATAGCTCACCAGGCCATCGAACTGCTCTTGCGTCAGAGACTGATGCGTGACGCTCCTTCTGACTGCACTTTTCGCATCCCGGAGAGCCGCAGAAAACGAGGTTTCTATCTGCGTCACTGACAGCGGTCGCTGTAACTCTTCTTCGGTGCACGGGCCGCGATGCACCAGAATACCGATTCCATACGTACAGTTACCGCGATTCCCGCCCATATCGTTGTAGTATCCGCGTACAGTTTCTCTGTTTCGCAACCGTTGACGCGCCGCGGCGCTGAGAGACAGGTCAGCATTGGAGTTCCGGATATTCGTTGCCATAGATTCGCTCCTCACGATTCAGTCACAGCTGCATTTCAGCCGAATACTGAATTTACCAATGACAACAAGGTTCTTATTGCAGTATCACAACAGCGCGGCACGTTAACATGCGCTAAACGTTCACCGTTCCATGGCGGGAGTCCGCAATCGTGGCCCCGCCGTGCTCTTCCCACGCAGACAGCGGCAAGCGCAGCAATTGCCGGAAGCGCTCCACGTCGCGGACGTCGACTGCCGTCACACCGTACCAGCCATTGCGCCCGCTGTTCTTGACGACATACAGCGCGGCATCCGCAATTTCCGTCACCTCTTGCCAGTCCGCCGCCTCGGGCAACTGGCGCGCAGGCGGGAAGCATGCGTAGCCGATCGAACAGGTTTTCGGCAACGCCATCCCGTCCGGCAAAATAAACGGTTCGTCCGCCACTGCCGCACGTATCCGCTCCGCCAGCTGCGCAGCCTTGCGCCTGTGGGTTGCCCGCGCCACCACCAGGAATTCTTCGCCGCCCCAGCGGATCACAAAGTCGCTTTCACGGAAGGTGTTCAACAGGCGCTGCCGCATTTGGCACAGCACCGCGTCACCCGCCGCATGGCCATGCTGGTCGTTCACTTGCTTGAAATGGTCAATATCGATCAGGAAGAACACCAGGTCCGCGTTATCGGCCGGCGCTGCGCCATCCCGCGCACTATCATTGTGGCGGCGGACCGACTGCGCCACGTCCGCCTCGATGTGCTCGGACAGGAAGCGGCGGTTGTGCAGCCCGGTCAGCGGGTCCGTCACGCAGGCCAGCTCCAGCGCCTGCGACTTGATTTCCAGCGCCTCCGACACTTCCTGCAACTGCACCGTGCGTTCGGCAACGCGCAATTCGAGTTCTTCCTCCCTGCGGCGCAAGCGCCAGGTGCGCCACTGCACCAGGCCCATCACGGCAGTGCTGCCCATCGCCAGCATGCCCAGGCGGGCCCACCACGTTTCCCACCACGCAGGCAACACCTTGACCTTCAGCGACGCCATGGAATCGCTCCACGCGCCATTACGGTTGGTGCCTTGTACTTGCAGCGTGTAGTCGCCAGGCGGCAAGTTGTCAAAGCTGGCCACGCGCAAATTGGCGGCCGCTTGGCGCCACGCGGGATCGTAGCCCAGCAAGCGGTAGCGGTAATGGTTGCGTTCCGGCGCACTGTAATCGAGGGCGGAAAATTCAGCGCGGAACGTGCGCTGCTGCGGCGTGATATGCAGCACATCATTCAACGGGAATGGCGCCGGCTGGCCGCCCACCGATAGCGCCGTCAGCACGACGGGCGGCTGGTATGCCCAGCTGGCATATTGGTCCGGCTGCACGACCAGCAAGCCCCCTGCACCGCCAAACAGCATGCGGCCATCGCGCAATGGCGCGTACGCGCGAAACCAGCCGGTACCGAAGTCCACGCCATCGGCTATGCTGAATTCTTCATAACGCCGCTCGGCCGGATAGTGCACGCCCCGATGGGTCCAGATCCTGCCTGCGGCATCGCGCAATAAATTCGCGCCGATCGCGTGCCCGTCCGGCCCTTTGCTGTCAAAGGCCAGCGTGTAGCGCGCCTGCCGGCCTTTGATCTGGTCGACGCGGAAACGGCCGCCGTCGGAATCCACCCACAGGCCATCCGCGTCGGCCAGCAGGCCCTTGACCGCGTAATGGCTGGCCGCTGACGCGGGTGCGGCGTCGACTTGATGCGCGGTCCCCGCGTCAATCCGGTACAGCCCCGCGACATTGCCGGCCCAGATGCGTCCCGCCGGATCCTGCACGATGGCGTCCACGTTGCCGCTGACCGGGCTGCCGTTTGCCTGCTTCACGGGCGCCACGTCGGCGGCGCCCGGATCACGCCGCATCAAGCCGCCACGCCCGCCTATCCACAGCACCCCATCGCGGTCCGCCAGCAGCCGGCGCAAGCGGCCGCCAGGCACGTCGTACGCGCGGAGAAAGCGCCGGCCGGCGTCAAATTCATACAAGCCGTCATCGGTGCCGACCCACACGTGGCCATCAAGGCCCTGCGCCACGGCGCCGACCGGTACGGCAGAGGCGCCGCCGCCCAGCGGCTGGCCCGGCAACACAATATCGGCCACCGTCCGCAAATCCTGGTCCAATACCGTCACGCCGCGGTCTGCCCGCCCCAGCCATATTTCGCCGTTACGCATTTCCGCGATGCTGCGGATGCTGATGTCAGCCGACGGATCCGACAGCTCCGGCGTCACGATGGAAATCCCCGGCAGCGGCGGCACGTGGCGCTGTACGCCGCCGCCATAGGTGCCAACAAACAGCACGCCGGAACGGTCGCGCACGATGCCGCGCACGTCCGGCGCCGCCAGCGAGCCTGTCCGCCCTCGCACCGAACGCACCTGCTGCAACAGCGCGCCGCTGCCGGCGGCGCGGATTTCAATGCCGTTCGAGCGTCCGATCCAAAGCTGGCCGTGACCCGCTTCCGAGATGGCGTTGACAGCGCCGGCCTGCCCCGACTCGCCATCCGTCAGCCACGTCGCCTGGCCGGACGCGGGATCGACAATCAACAGCGCGCCATTTAATGTGCCAACCCAGATGCGGCCCGCACTGTCTTCGTGCAGCCTGGCCACCACTTGCCGCGCCAGCCGCGCCTCGTCGGCGGCATCGCGCAGCACGCTGGCGAACTGGCTGCCGCCCTGGGCCATGCGCGCCAGCCCTTTCGCGCCACCGATCCACAAATCGCCCCGGCGGTCCAGCAACATGGCATTGACCCGGTCATCGGGCACGCCGCCTGTCGCGGCACGCCGGTGTTCGAATTTGCGGGTGGCGGCAACGTAATGATCGAGACCGCCGTCAACGAGGGCAATCCAGAACCCGTCCGCGCCATCGGAAATAATGGCCCGCACCATTCCGGCGCCCACGGAAGCAGGATTGGCCGCATCATGCAAAAAGAATTCCGACAGGCCAGTGCGCGCATCAAGCGCCACCAGCCCGAAGGTTGCCAGGCCCAGCCATACCCGCCCGTCGCGCCCGGGCGCAATGGCCGTGACGGAACTGATGACTTCCGTATCGTCCGGCTTGCTCCGGATGGGAAAACGGACAAAATCATAGGCGTCATAGCGCGCCACGCCGGTCGCGCCGCCAGCCCAGATATAGCCTTGCGCATCCTGGGCGACAGCGGTGACGACGCCATCCATGATGCTGTTGTTGTTGAGGGTTTGAATGAACTTCAGTTCGGTTTGCTGCGGGGCCGCTGCCCATGCCGGTGAAGCATGGAATATCATGGCCCACAAGCACAGCAGGATGGCCTGCGCCACCCTGGACCTGATCCCGGCACGATGCAGCTGGTTGGCAGTGTTCATTGGTCTCCGCGGGATGGGACAACGCCACCTATCTTGTCTGCAACATTGTACGCGCACCCAGCCCAAACGCCGGCACGTCACGTGCCAGACTGTGGGTTCCCCGCACGTGGTGTCATGGCCGCCGCGGCGGCCAGCCCAGCCGTTCCGCCGCGCGGGCTTGGACTTCAAACCAGTTGTCCCAATAGTAATGCCGGCCTCGCAGCATTTGCCACAGGCTCGATAGCGGATACGCGGCAAAAAACACGATGCCCCAGCGCTCGTACTGGCGCACATGCTCCCGTTCATGGGCGCGCAAACGGTGTTGTTCCTGCCACGTCAGGGCAATGACAGTATGGCCGAATGTAATGGCAGTAAAAGGCAGCCGCCGCGCCAGTGGTCCCGGCTGCCCGCCTGGCCATAGCGCCACTTCCACGACGCCCGCCACGCGTCTGGCACGGGCGCCAGCCAGGTACGCCAGCGCAGCCAGCGCCAGCCCGACGGCCGTACAGGGGGCTGCCCACACGTAGGCAGCGGCTGCACGCAGGCTCACCACTTGCCGGTCAGCTGCACCACCAGCGCCCGCGCATAGACGGGAATGTCGAACGGCAGCGCCAAGCCTGGCGCCAGGCTCGGTTCGCGCGCATCGGCATTGAACAGGTTGCGCACGGAGGCCGAGAAGTTCCAGCCACCGGCTGCATGGTGCGTCAACGTGGTATCAAAGGTCTTGTAATTGGCAATCGGCGTGCGCGCATCACCTGGCGCCCGGCGCCGTCCCGCCACCCAGTTCAATTGCGGGCTCACACTCCAGTCGGGGCTGAAGCGCCAGTCCAAACGGGAATTCGCGTGATGGCGCGGCGCATAGCCGGGGTCCATTTTCGTGCCCTGGTCCATGGCATTCTGGCGCGAATACCCAGCTTCCCAGTGCACATCGCGGGTCACGTCCCACACCACTTCCACTTCGCCGCCGTTGCCTTTGACACTACCGGTATTCTGGTAGCTGGCGCCCGGCGCCGGTGCTGGATTGGCCACCGTGCGGATAATATCCGTCATCGAATAGCGGAACAGGCTCACGCTGACATTCAAGTCCTGGCGCGCCTGCCACGTCAGCACCCCTTCCGTCGTGCTGATTTTTTCCGGCCGCACGCTGGCGTTGCCATTGTTGACGGGGTTAATGCCGAACAGTTCATTGAAGCTGGGTGAACGGAATGCCCGGCCATGCAGCAGCTTGACGGTGACGTCGAGGCTGGCATCCCACACCACGGCCAGGCGGGGATTCGTCGTGCCGCCAAAGTCGGAATAGCTGTCGTGCCGCACGCCGGCCGTCAGCGCCCAGTCGGGTGCAAATTGCCACTCATCCTGCACGTACACGTAATCGACGTTGCGGCGCTGCGGCTTGATGTGCGGCTGGATCGCATCGTAATTCATGACGGGACCGGACGGCACGGGGACGCCGGCCGGCGTCAACAGGAAATTTTTGAAAGTATGGACCTTGTACAGGTTCATATCGTCATGCCCGACACCAGCCCGCACCAGGTGCTGGCGCCAGCCGCTATAGGTTGCGTACGCCGACGCGCGCACGTTGCGCTCCCAGCGGAACGGGCCGCCGATCATCCCGTTCGGGAATAAATTCGGGCCGATACGGGCGCCTGGCGGAAACAAGCCCAACCCTTCCGGCGATTGCTCTGTGAAGAACATGGCGCTGAGCGATGCGCCCAGGCCCCAGCCTTCAGCGAAGTCATGGTCAGTCCATGACAAGTCCGTGATGGCATTGCCGCTTTGCGAAAAGTGCGTCGGATCGACTGCGGAATTCACGCCGGACCCCATGCCGACGTGGTTGCGCCATTTGACGCTGTTACGCCAGCGCCAGTTCTTGTACGTCAGCTCCAGGCTGGCATCAAGCGCATCGTGCGCCAGGCTCATGGGACCGGGCGCCAGGCTGGCTTTGGTTCCGAACCGGCTGTCGTTCAAGGTCTGTGCATCGGCCTTGATGATGCTGTGCGCCCCGGCCGTTGTCCCCACCTGTACATAGGCGGCTATACCTACCGGCCCGTCATTGCTGCCATATTCGACCCAGCCTTCCAGCGTGCGGTAAGAGCCGGCAATGACGCCTGCGCGCGTGCCCAGCATCTGGTCGGCGGTCTTGGTAATGATGTTGATCACGCCGGCAAACGCATCCGCACCATACAGCGCGGAACCGGGACCACGGATCACTTCAATGCGGGCCACGTTGGTCAGCGGATAACTGACCCACATATTGCCCTTGTCGCCGTTGAAGTCCGTCATCATGCGCATGCCGTTCAGCAAGACCAGCACTTGGGGATTGCTCGGCCCGCCACCGCCAATGCCACGGATGATGTAATTCGGTGGGTTGATGGTTGCCGCGCGCGTCACGTGGAAACCAGGCACGGTTTCCAGCACCTGGTCCAGGTCGGTCGCGCCCATGGCAGCAATGTCGTCGGCGGTGATGACACTGGCCACCGCTGGTGCGCGGCGCAGCAATTGCTGCGAACCGGTCGCCAGGCTGATGGTCGACTTGCTCATGCTGTACAGCGCCATGTCTTCCTCGTCCGGCGACGCTGCGGCTTGCGCAGCCCAATGCGGTCCAGCCAGCAGCAAAGCGCTGACCAAGGTGCGCATGACCGGAAATGGCCTGGAAAACATATTTCTCATTTGAAACAACGACATACTTTTCGTTAAACCCCATCCACCTTACCCGTTGCAAGCCACTTAAGCAATTTATATGTTGTCAATCTGCATCGGAGCGGGACTTGGCCAATATCAAGGATTACAATCGGACGGCTACACAAACTCCGTCTTCATCCTTAACTAACGATAAGGAAGTCACATGAAAAAGAGTGTTGCAGCCTCCCTTCCCTTGCTGGCCATGCTGGCCTTTTCCGCCACCACCGCAACTGCCGCTGAACTGTGCCGCGTCGGCCAGAATGTGGATGCACTGTGGGAAGGCAAATGGTACAAAGCGTCCGTCACGTCGACGTCCGACAGCCAGTGCAAGATCACGTATCCCGGCTATGGCAAGGAATACGACGAATGGGTGGGACCGGACCGCCTCAAGATCAAAGTCATGTGGAAAGGCGACTGGTATCCCGCCCGCGTGGTGCGCCGCGAAGGCAGCAATTACCTGATCAGTTATGACGGCTACGGGCAGGAAGACAACGAAATCGTGCCGGTTTCGCGCATCGCCGCGCGTTAATCCGCCAGGCTGACGCCGCGCGCGCTGATGTGCAAACGGTCCGGGTCCAGCCCGATTGTGCGCAAATTCTCCCGCGCAGCATGGCGCAAATTCGCCTGCTGCGCGGCAGGCTGCGGATTAGTTTGCTGCGACTTCCACGCCAGCGCCATGAACGTCCCCGTCATCGCACTTTGTTCATACAAGTCGCGCAGCGCAGCCGGACTTTGCCCGCCCAGCGTGCTGCGCAATGACGGCTGGCGCCGCAACTGTTCCACCACCACGCCAAACTCTTCATCCGACACTTCTTTCCCCGTCATCACCATGTAATTCCCGACCAGGAAAGCCGCCAGGGCGCCGCCCACATCATTGCGCGGCAAGCCCAGCTTGGTCTCTAGCTGCATCCACACGCCCATGCTGTCGGCAAAAGCCTTCGTCATCGTGGCCCGGTGCTCGGACGGAAAATGCTGCGCCAGCGCGGCTGCATTGCGCTGCACGGCGGACGGGCCGTCGGCACGCAGCGGCAGTTCGCGCCGGCCCTGCTCCCTCTTCGATTGATCGCTGGCGGCATTGATCATCGACAGGTTGTTCATCACCGAACTTTGCATGAAACTGCTGAGCGGCGCGCCATACGTCGCATAATCCTGCCCCAGCCATTGAGCGTGCGCCGGCAGCACAGCCCCAGCTGCCAGTGCCAGCGCGGCGCACTGCGACTTCCATCCGTGTACCCTGACCACCATCGTTCCCTCCGTGGAAAAACCAGCGGATCAGGTTAGCAAATCATCATTCATCGCGCCGCACAATTCCGCGTCCTGCACGCAACGGCGGATTGCACGATAATCGCTGATCCTGCAACCTGGAATATATAAACCATGAGCAACCTGTCTGATTTCCCGATCACCGCCAAATGGCCTGCGCAACACCCGGAACGCCTGCAACTGTATTCGCTGCCCACGCCGAACGGCGTCAAGGTATCGATCATGCTGGAAGAAACCGGGCTGCCGTATGAAGTGCACCTGGTCAGCTTTGACAGCAATGACCAGATGTCGCCGGAATTTTTGTCGCTGAACCCAAACAACAAGATTCCCGCCATCCTCGATCCGAACGGCCCGGACAACAAGCCGCTGCCGCTGTTTGAATCCGGCGCGATCCTGCTGTACCTGGCGGAAAAGACGGGCCAGCTGCTGCCGCACGATGCGGCGGGCCGCTATGAAACCATCCAGTGGCTGATGTTCCAGATGGGCGGCATTGGCCCGATGTTTGGCCAGGTGGGCTTCTTCCACAAATTCGCCGGCAAGGACTATGAAGACAAGCGTCCGCGCGACCGCTACATCAATGAAGCGAAGCGTTTGCTGGGCGTGCTGGAACAGCGCCTGCAAGGCCGCGAATGGATCATGGGCAGCCAGTACACGATCGCCGACATCGCCACGTTCCCGTGGGTGCGCAACCTGGTCAATTATTATGGCGCCGGTGATCTGGTTGGCTTCGACAACTTCCCGAACGTGCAGCGCGCACTGGCGAAATTCGTCGAGCGTCCGGCCGTGGCGCGCGGCCTGAACATCCCGGCGCGCGGCTGACGACAGGCCACAGCGCCGCCACCGACGTTGGCCTCACACCGTAGGGCGCCCCCGTCCTCCCCTACAGTTTCCTGGCCCCGTGCCCTTCCAATGGCAGCTCGGGCAAGAACAGCAAGGTGATCAAGCCCAGCATCACCATCACCGCCCCGCCGGCAAACACGCCGGCAATCGCCTGCCGGTAAACCGCCACCGTCGCCGCAGGCAGCACGGTCCCCGGCAACGCGGCTGCCGCCTGCAAGCCATGCGCATGCAGCGCATGCGCCAGCATCGCACCGGAACCGGTCACGCCCAGCAAGCCGCCCAGCGAACGGAAGAACGTCAGCATGGCCGTGCCCACACCGCGCCGCGCCAGCGGCAATGCATTTTGCACGGCCACTGTCATATTCGGCATCACCAGCCCCAGCCCTGCGCCCAGCAGGAAAATCGCAGGCTCAATCACCACATAGCCAGCACTGCGCGCCACGCCCCACGCCAGCACGGCAAACGCGATCATGGCCGCCGACAAGCCCAGTATTTGCGGCTGCTTGTAATTCCCCGTGCGCGACAGCCAGCGTCCGCCCAGCGGCGACGAAATGATCATGCCGCACATCATGGCCACCGTCATCATGCCGGACTTCGCCGGGCTGACGCCCATCACCAGCTGGAAGAACAGGGGGAAGAATACCGATGAGCCCATCAGCCCCATGAACGTCATCGCCATCACGATACTGCCCAGGTTGAACACGCGGTTATCGAACAAATCCGGCGGCAATACCGGTTCCGGCACGCGGCGCACGTGGATCGCCAGCCAGATACCGCCCACCACGGCCACCACTGCGCATACGGTAATGGGCACGGAACCCCACGCCCACTCGGTGCCGCCCAGCGCCAGGACCAGCAGCGCCGATGTGATCGCGCCTGTCATCAGGATGGAACCCAGGTAATCAATGCGGTGCGCGGGACCGTGGCGGTCTGTATGCAAGGTGCGGGCAATCACATAAAACGCTGCCGCGCCGACGGGCAAATTCACATAGAAAATCCAGTGCCATGACAGCGCATCGGTAATCAAACCGCCCAGCACCGGGCCGAGGATACTGGTGACGGCAAACACCACCGGCACCAGGCCCATGCGCTTTCCCCGTTCCGCAGGCGGAATGATGTCGGCAATGACGATTTGCACCAGCGGCATGAAGCCCCCTGCCCCGATGCCCTGCAGCGCGCGGAACGCCACCAGCTGCGTCATATCCTGCGCCAGGCCGCACAGTGCGGAGCCAAGCAGGAAGGCGCCCATGGCGGCAAAGATCATGGGGCGGCGGCCGAACTGGTCGGCCAGCTTGCCATACAGCGGCATGGTGGCAGTCGATGCCAGCACATAGGCCGTGACCACCCACGACAAATGCGCCATGCCGCCCAATTCCGCCACGATGCGGGGCAAGGCGGTGGCAACAATGCTCTGGTCCAATCCGGACAAGCCAAGCAGCGCCATCATGCCGAGGTAAATAGCGCGGATTTCACGTTCAGTGGCAGGTACCGGTGCGGCTGGAGGGATTGTGGTCATGGTTTGGCAATCTCGTTCAAAGGACCGATGGCGGCGGCCAGTGCATCCAATTGTTGCGGGGTCAACCGTGCAATGCGGCGCGCCATCCAGTCGCGGCGGCGGTCGCGCAACGCTTTGATGGCTTGCACGCCGCGTTCCGTCAATTGCAGCCCGGAGCGGCGCCGGTCTTGCGGATCGGGCGCACTGCGCTCAACCATCCCGGCTGCCTCTAGCGCCTTGACGTGGCCGCTCATGGTGGCGCCCCGGACGTTTTCCAGGCGCGCCAACTCCGCCACGCCGATGCCCGGCTGTTCCTGGATGATCACCATCAGCATGGCTTGCATGGGCGCCAAGCCCTGGTCAGCTTCCGTACTTTCGCGGCGCAATTCGCGCACCAGCTGTTTCAGCACCATGCGCAAGCTGTCGGACAGCGCCAGCGCATGCGGGGAAATCGGCGGTTCTGTCGGCATGGCAATAAATATAGATAGGCTACCTATCTATATTAAAGCATTTTCGGCACTTGCAGGATGCCCGCCGCATCCGTATAATGCGGGCCCTTCGGGTCGTTAGCTCAGCTGGTAGAGCAGCGGACTTTTAATCCGTTGGTCGCAGGTTCGAATCCCGCACGGCCTACCACGAATACTGCAACATAAACAGGGCTGGTTAGCGCACGCTTTCCAGCCCTGTTTGCATTTCTGATTAAAATATTACCCAGTAAATAAAAACTCCCCTTTCTGGCCTACGTGCAATATGCACTTGTAGAAAACGAACGTCGTGAAGCCTTCTTTGGAGGTAAGGGTCGCTGTCCCACCTGTGGTTACAATGTGCGTATTTCCTACCGGAAGTGAACGTGTATAGTTGGACTCACTGGAGTTGTAACTACGCAATAGAATCGCAACCCAGCCGCATCTGGTCTGCGCCAACAGGCGAACCAAAAGATTGAGTACGCACTGAACAGTATTCCCTGCGGGCATTGCAGCTTAATATACGACAAGGGATGAACATGCAGTTAAGCATTAAAGGTTTGATGGGACTTGGCTTCAGCGCCGCACTGATATGCTCCCCGGTTTACGCTGGTTCAGGAGGAGGACATGGGGGCGGCGGGCATGCGAGTGGCGGTCATGGCGGGCATTCCAGTCATTCCGGATATGGCAAGATTTCCGGAAAAAGCAGCCGCTCCAGCCATTACAGTGGAGGAAAGCGAAGCGCAAGCCACATCAATAGCGGCTTCAAATCCACTCATTTCTCCCGATATGCAAAGAGCCGGTCAATGCGTCCCCTGGCTACCAGTGAACATTTGGTGAGCGCCTATTACCGCAGGGACGGTCAATTCGTACAGCCTTATTTTGCGACCAATCCGGACGGTACTCGCAATAACAACTACAGCACCCGAGGAAATACCAATCCGCACACGGGGATCGCGGGCACTAAACCCCGGGACGGTGAATGAAGAATATTGCCGCTATCGTCGCAATCGCTGTGCTGCTAAGCGCATGTGCTGCGCCGACGTATTACCCCACCTATTCATCGCCAACTACGCCAACCGTTACCGAGACTGCGCCTGACAACGACAGCGGTTTTTCCTCGGAAGAAGAAGACCGTAAAGCTGATGCCGCTATCGCCAGCGCACAGCAGACGTACGCCTCAATTCAGGCAACGACCTCATCATTCAGCCTTCGTGGTACTAAATGCGACGAACCTGCGATGGCAGTAACTGTGTCAAGCTTGCAGTCCGTAGATGAAGTCGCACGACGCTACATCGGGATCGCCACCACAGCTCCTGATCCAGCTGACCGCGAAGCAGCAATGGACGTGTTGGACGAGCTTAACAAGGTGGTCTTGGACGGCCTGCTCGATATCGCGCAAGCGTACCGGTCACGCAAATGCTTCCCGTACGCCAAGCACATCATTACCGAGGCAAAGCGTATCTACTCCGGACCAGCTTACGCAGATTGGGTCGGCGCGATGGATGCCGAACTTGCCGCGATCACAGCGCAAGAGCCTGTTACCCCAGCGATGGCGAAGCCGATTACGCCTGCGAAAAGCTCAACAAAGAAAAAAGCGGCGGTAAAGAAACCACAATCCTTGTAAGCATCCTTCCGCCCTCAGGCACCGTCTAGAGCCGATGGTGTCGATTGCGCTTAAGTTACGACCCAACGCCGAGGCATCGGACTCGTCCACTTCGTCATAGATTGCGCTTGCGAATGCAGTCGCTGCACGAGTTCGTAACCCAAATTCAAAGCGAAGGCTATCCGATGGCCCGCTGGAACAAGGAGCATTCCGAAAGGCTACGATTCCAGCGAGGCCCATGGCCAAGGCGAGCCTATGTCGCGAAGATCGGCACGTACGGAAACGTGCATGTGGTGCGTATGCCCGTTCTTCCCGGTGTAAGGACGCCAGCCTTTCGCGGCCAGGTCGGCGTTGTAGATCTGCCGGTTCCAGATGACGTAGCTAACCCTGAAATCGAGGAGCGCGAGCTTCGAGAACAGGTTGCAGTCGACGCCACTCTCCGGGTCGTGAGTCAGGTCGAACGCGTTGCCGTCGTTGTGGTCGCTCTTCCGCTGCTGATGGGCCGAGTCCCCCATCAGGCCGTCGGCCTCGCGGTTCCGGTTCGGGCAGAGCGCGGTCGCGTCGGCGAGCGCCCGCTTGCATGCGGCAGATGGCTGGGGCATACGTCATCCTTTCGTGGTTGGATTCGAATCCGGGCCGCCCGGCAGGCATGCGATATGCCTGTCTGCGGCAACCTGTCTGGCCTGCTCGTTCGCGTCGGGAGCTCGGGCGTCCACGGTCCGGACGACGCAGGCCGCGTCGCGAGCTATCCTGGCGACGGCCAGAAGCGGGACGCGCTTCGGATGCTCAGGGTCGCTCTGGTCCACGGCGTTGACGCGAACTATCAGCGCGACAGGCACGGCCTTACCGCCGGCCTTCGCAATGCGCCATTCGGCCCTAGTACCCAACGTCGAGAACCCGCGCGTCACCACGTCCCAGTAATTCAGCGGGAGCACCCGCCCATCCGGCGTCACGACGCTGACTGAGCTGCGCTCGTCGTCTTCCAGGACTTGCAGTCGGAAGCCGTGGACGCCGGGACAGTCCGACGTGCGGGCACCGGTCACCGCATCGTCGATGCGTCTGACGCATGCCTTGCTGGCGATACCGGTATAAGCGCTACTGATTGTGCTTTCCTGAGCGACGGCACTGTCCCATGAGGAAAACACGGTAACGATGGCAAGGCAGTTCAGGTAGCGGCGCATCCGGCTCCCCTTGATGGGTCCAGTCGATCATACCGAGGAAGCTTCCATCTTCGTTGACCTGCGTCACCGGTTCTCGGCCCAGTCCGGCAACGGACTGAGCTCCGGCAATATGCCGCGTTTTCTTCCAATTGCAAATCGACGGCATCACGGGGGAATCGGCGGACGAGCGGCACAGGGGATGGATCGAATGCACGTCCGCCGTATGGAGCGTGACGCAGCCGAAGTCCGCGACAGCATCTACGGGCGGCGGGCATACCGCCGAGCGCTGCGAACACGGCGACATAGTGGTATCGAAGCTGGCGGACCTGGCGTCGCCGGTACTGCTCCAGACGTGCTCGGCGGGCAGGACCATCCCGAAGGCGAAATTCGAGTTCATGCGCGCGGACGGGCAGGGAGAGCGGGTCAAGTATTTCGAGATCGAGCTCGAGAACGTCCTCATCGGGGCGGTGGTGCCCAACGTCATGGGTGGCAACGTCCTTTCGGAACACGTCAGCCTGAAGTAATCGAAAGTGAGATGGAAATACACCCAGCAGAAGATCGCCGGAGGCGTGGGCGGCAGCACTGCGGGTGGCTGGGACTTGGCCGCAAGCAGGATTTGCTGAGGTGATTTCGTGGGTAATATCCCGGCGCTCTGCGCAAATCTCCCCAGGGAGACGCCACGCAGAAAATTGAAAAATATTACCCAGCTTTTTTACAGACATCCCTTAACTACGGGCTTTGTGAATAAGCGGCATAACGGACGTTTAATCCGTTGGTCGCAGGTTCGAATCCCGCACGGCCTACCACGAATACCGCAGTACTAAAAAAGGCTTTCCCGCTTCGGCGCGAAAGCCTTTTTGCATTGGACCTGTCAACCAGCACTGCCATCCCCATCCGCCAGCAGCCCTCCCCCCTGAACAAACGCCGCCTATTCCGTATTCTTCGGCGCATTCGTCGCGCTGCCGGGCGCCGTGGCCAATTGCGGTGCATCGGCATCCGTACCGGGATAATCCTGGCCGAGCGTCATTGGGATTTGCAGGCAAACGCTCTGCGTGGGCAGCACTGCAGTCCATTCCCGGATCAAGTCGCGGTAGGCTTCGCCCACGCGGCGCAAATTGCGGTCGAGGTCCGCCAGCCCCAGCGCATTGACGCGGCCATTGTTTTCACGCAGCCCTGTATCCCAGTCCACCTGGTCCGTCAGCGAATACCACGTGAAGCCGACTATCGGCACGCCGTTGTTCCGCACGCGCAGCACGTTGGCCCATTCCTTGCGCAGCCAGCGGACCGCTTCATCGCAGTTCGGCCCCTCGCACAGGTTGGTTTCCGTATGCATCACCGGCAAACGATAGCGGTTGTAGTACTGGTGCGTAATGACCGCATAGCCGAACACTTCCCCCGACGGCCCCGTTGCACCATCGGCCGCCACGTGGTGCTCGTTGGTCTGGTAATAATCGTTGCCCATGATGCAGTGGTGCTTGAGGTTGTTATTGAGGAAGAAGTGGTATTCGTCGCGCGTCATGCCATTGTCGAGCAGGTACTCATACATGCTGGAATCCACGCGGCGGCCATAGTTCAAGTCTAGCGACAGGAAGCGGCGGGCATTCATGGTTTCAGCGGGGCCGATCGCACCGGGCGTCTCAGCATGGAAATATTCCGACGATTCGCTTTGGATGAACAGGGCGTCCGGGCGCACGGCGAGGATCGCGTGCATGGCCAGCAGGTTGGCTTTGACCAGGTGCTTGAGCGCCGTGACAAACGCCCGGTCGGTGCGCATCTGTTCATTCCACCAGCCATACAGCGCGGAAAACAGTGCGCAGATCGACATCTCATTGACCGGCGTATACAGCTGCAGCCATGGATAGCGCTGCGCAAACGCGCCGGCATAGGCGGCAAACAGTTCTGGGAAATCCGGGTTCTGGAAGTTGCCGATGAATTCAGGCACGCCGAAATGGCACAGGTCAACAATGGTCACCACGCCGCGGCGGCGCAGGTCTGGCAACACTTCGTCGGCAAACGACCAGTCGTAGCGCCCGGGGCCAATCAGCGTCGTGTGCAGCGGCGGGCCATAGCGCAGGAAACGGATACCGATTTCTTCGACCAGGTCGAAGTCGCGCCGCCAGTGGCGGTAGTGGCCGCACTTTTCCATCTCATCCATGCGGACCCTGCCGCCTTCTATCGTGGGGATGCTGTTTTCAATGCCGGTCGCAAAGATAAAGCCGGTTGGATTGGGTGCCATTCGTGCCCTCCGCCTGCGCGTGCTGCCGCTCACAGCAGCACTATAGGGACGGGGTGCACGACGCACTGTGCTTTGGCTAACATAGCCCGGCGCGCGCGTCCCGCATGGGCCGGTCCTTCAAGGCGTGGTTCCGATGTATTGCTTGACGATGGCGTCGTACTTGCTGTTCGAGCGGATCGCCTTTAACCCGGCATTGAACGCATCGCGCACGCGCGCGTCGCGGAACACGGCCTTGCGCGGGGTTTCGGGAAAGATCCGGTGAAACATGACAGCTTGCTTCACGTCGATTTGAGGTTCCAGTTTGTCGATGTAGTAGTTGAAGATCAGGCGGTCCCCCACCACGACATCGACGCGCCCCATGAACAGCAGCTTGTTTTGCGTGATCTGGGCAGGCAATTCGCGGTAGTCGGCATGGCCGCTGGCCACCAGGCTGTAGCGGTCACCCAGCACCATGCTGGCATTCTGAAATGCCGCCACGGAATACGCCGCCAGGTCTTCAATCTGGTTGATCTTCAAATTGCGGCGGGCCAGCGAGGTGGCGACATTCTGGTACACCACGTAATTGTCCGTGAAATAGTCGTCGCCGCCGATCCCTTCCGTGATGGACAGCATGCCATCGAGCTGGCCGCTGCGCAGCATGGCCAGCGCACGGGTTTGCGGCAGCATATGCGCCACCATTTTGTAGCCCCCGGCGGCCAGCGCCTGTTTGGCGATGTCGTAATCCAGGCCAGCCGTTCCGGATTCCATGATGTAAGGCGGTTTCGGCATCCCCATGCCGACATGTACTTCCGGCAAGGTTTCCTGCGCATACACAGCGCCGCTGCATGCCGCCGCGCAAACGACGGCCAGCAGCGCCGGCTTGGGTCCCTGATAGCGCCACATATCGCCTCCCCATGCAGATCATCACATCGAACACGATAAACTCAGCAGTTCGGCTATTCTACGCCCGCAAGGCAAGATGGCGTTTAATCTTCGATCTCCAGCGCGTTGAGCAGTTGCGACAGGCGCTCGTCGAGCACCGCCAATTCTCCCGCCCCCAGCACCGATAAAATCCGCCGCTCATTTTCCACATGCGCAGCCACCGCACGGTCGATCAATTTCAGGCCGGCCGGCGTCAATTTCACCAGCACGCTGCGCGCATCATCCGGGTTCGGCAGGCGCTGCACCAGTTCCCGCGTTTCCAGCCCTTTTAAACGGTGCGTCATGGTGCCGGACGTGATCATCAGCGTGGAAAACAGCGCAGTCGGCGCCAGGCAGTATGGCGCGCCGGAGCGGCGCAGCGTCGCCAGCACGTCGAACTCCCAGGAACTCAGGCCGAACTGCGCAAACGTTTCATCGAGCTTGCGCTGTAACAGCGCGGCGCAGCGCTTGACGCGGCCGATCGGCCCCATCGGGCTGCAATCGAGGTCGGGCCGTTCCCGTGCCCATTGCGCGAGGATGGCATCGACCGCATCCGGCGCCCGTTTTGTCGTCTTTCCCATGCCCCGCTCCGCTTCACTGCACGATTTATCTTGAATTCAAATTATATGCTATGCTGGATTTATCTTGAATTGAAGATAAATTGGAGGAAGCCTTGCAGCACCGTAAACTGGACATCCTGCTCACCGCGCTGGCGCCCATCATCTGGGGCTCGACCTACATCGTCACGACGCAATTCCTGCCACCGGACCGCCCCTTCATTGCAGCACTGCTGCGCACCCTGCCTGCAGGCTTGCTGCTGACCCTATTCGCACGCCAGTTGCCGGGCAAGGGGCAATGGGGCCGCCTGCTGTTGCTGTCAGCACTGAACATCGGCTTTTTCCAGGCATTGCTGTTTGTCGCGGCCTACCGCTTGCCGGGCGGCGTGGCCGCCGTGGTGGGAGCGATCCAGCCGCTGCTGGTGATGGCGCTGGCGTGGGCGCTCGATGGCCGCCGTTCCAGCGGGGTGGCCATCATTGCCGCCATGGCGGGCATCGCCGGCATGGCCGCGCTGCTGCTGTCGCCCGGCGCCGTGTGGGATCCGGCAGGCATTGCCGCCGCGCTGGCCGGCTCCGCCAGCATGGCGGCCGGCACGTACCTGGCGCAGCGCTGGAAAACCAATATGCCGGTGCTGGCCTTCACGGGCTGGCAATTGCTGGCAGGCGGCATCATGCTGGCCCCTGCCGCCATCGCATTCGATCCGCCGCTGCCGGCGCTCACCATGACGCACGTGCTGGGCTACGCCTACCTTTCGCTGGTGGGCGCCATGGCGGCCTATGTGCTGTGGTTCCGCGGCGTGGCGCAGCTGCCGCCGGTCGCCGTGTCGTCGCTGGGTTTATTGAGCCCGCTGACTGCCGTGGTACTGGGCTGGGCGCTGCTGGACCAGCGCCTCGATGGGATTTCCCTGCTGGGCATGGCGACTGTCCTGGCCAGCATTCTTACCGTGCAGTGGGCGGCGCAACGCAGCGCGCCTGCCCCACTGCCACTTCAACGCCGTTCGGCTTAACTTTGATGAAAAAGGAAAACATGCAAAGCACGATCACTGCACTGATTGAATCCCGCGCGTCCATCAATCACTTCGACCCGGAACGCAAGCTCGCCGACACGCAGATCAAGGAATTGGTGCGCCTCGCCACGCTGGCGCCGTCGGCCTATAACTTCCAGAACTGGAAATTCATTGCCGTGCGCTCGCAGCCGGCCAAGGAGCGCCTGAAGGCCGTGGCCTACAACCAGCCCAAGGTAGCCGAGGCGGCGGTCATGTTCATCGTGTGCGGCACCCTTGCTGCACACGAAGGCTTGCCCCGCGCATTGCAGCCGTCCGTCGAAGTAGGCATCCTGGCGCAATCCGTGGCCGACGGCTGGGTAGCCATGGCCAGTGGCGCCCACCAGGATAACCCGCAAATGCAGCGCGACGAAGCGCTGCGTTCCGCGTCGCTGGCGGCCATGACGCTGATGCTGGCAGCGCAAGGCATGGGGCTGGCCACGTGCCCGATGGTCGGATTCGACGCGGAGGGCGTGGCGCGCGAATTCAATTTGTCCAGCAACGACGTGCCCGTGATGCTGGTCGCCGCAGGCTATGCGGCGCCGGACAACTGGCCGCAAAAGCGCCGCAAACCGCTGCAGGAAGTATTGGAACTGCTGTAAGACACCGCCGTCACGCGGCAACGGCGCCGGTCCGCAGGGCAAATTGCCCCCGGAACTGGCGCGCCAGCACCAGCCACGTGACGGCGCCGATTCCGCTCAGCACCAGCCATGGCAGTGCGGGCGCCTGCAGCGCGCGGCTGCTGTCGGACAGCCAGCCGCCCGCCACATAACCGAGCAAGCCGCCCAGCGCCAGCCCGATGCGGCCCAGGCCCATGTAGCTGGCGCGCGCCGACGCGCGGGCATAGCGGGCCACCAGCGTTTCGCGGGCAGGTTCGGCCACCATCAAGCCCACATAAAACAGCGCCACGGCGGCAAACAGCGAAGGCACGCCGGCAGCCAGCGGCACCAGCGCCAGTGCCGCCGTCATCATGCCCAACCCGCCCAGCAGGCGCACCGGTTCCGTCAGGTAGCGCGCGCCCAGCCGCGCCAGCGGATACAGCAGCAGCACCGACAGTGCCGCATCCATGCTGTACATCCAGGCGACGGCCTGCTGCGTGCCCGCCACCTTCGTCACCAGCACGGGCAGCAGCATCATCAGCTGCACGTTGAGCACGTAATAGCCGCTCAATGCAAAGACCAGCGCCAGGTAAGGCTTGTCGGATAGCGGCGTGCGCAAAGCCGCCAGCGCGCCGGTTCCTGGCGCCGCCACGCGGTAGGCCGGCAGCAGCAGCGCATTGAGCAGCGCCGCCAGCACGAAGACTGCGCAGCCGCTCATCGCCACCCAATAAAAATCAAACGACAGCAGCCATGTGCCCAGCAGCGCGCCCAGCACGGAACACGCGCCTTCCAGTGTCAGCATCAGCGCATAAAAACTGTTGCGCTCAGCAGGCCGCGTCAGCTTGACGGCCAGCGCACCGCGCGCCGGCTCAAACAAACTGCCGCCCAGGCCGGACAACACGCACGACACCATCAGCAGCAACGGATTGTGCGCATACGCCAGCACGGCAAAACCTGCGGCGCGCAACAGCATGCCGGCCACCACCATGGGCCGCGTACCAAATCGGTCCGACAGCGAGCCCCCCACCAGCGCCAGCCCCTGCTGCGCCACTTGCCGGACGCCCAGCGCCATCCCCACCGCAGCGGCAGCCCATCCCAGCTGGTCGACAAAGCGCACGGCAATCATGGGGAACACGAGATAAAAACCCAGGACCACCAGCACGTTGTCCATCACGATAAACCGTTTGCCCAGCTTCCTTGCCCGTTGTGCGCCCTGCATGATGTTCTCCTGGTTGAGGTGTCATGGTAGGGAACGTTCAGCCATAATAGAATCCACAATACTGAAATAATTTCTATTCGATTTTTTTATGGCTAAAAACGATGGCAATTGAATTTGACGACTTGCGCCTGCTGCTGGAAATCGTGGAATACGGCAGTTTCAGCCAGGCGGCCGCGCGGCGGCGCTGGTCGCAGCCGCAAGTGAGCCAGCGCATCGCCGCGCTGGAACAGCACGTGGGCGCGCAACTGTTCCGCCGCCACCGGCGCGGCGCCATGCCGACCGAAGCATGCCTGGCGTTTGCGCCATCGGCGCGCGATGCGCTGGCCGCCATCGATGCAGGCAGGCGGGCCGTCAAAGGCACGCCGGCGCTGCCCAACGTCACGCTGGCCTGCCTGCCGTCGCTGGCGTCGACCGTGTTTGGCGCGCTGCTGCCCGCACTGGCCGCGTCGCCGCTGGAAATCCGCTGCACCACGGACCACTCGCCCATCATCATGGACATGCTGTTGACCGACCGCGCGCAACTGGGCTTTGTGTTGAAGTGCCCGGCCGTCGCCGGCATCCACCTGGAAAGCCTGTGCCTGTCGCCGATCGTCGCCGTGGTGCGCCGTGGCCACCCGCTGGCGCATGCCCGCACGCTGGCCGATGTGGCTAACGCGCAACTTGCACCACAATACTGGGGTCCCGATTGTGACGCGCTGATTGGGCTGCTGCGCGCGCAGCGCACGGTCGCCCAGCCGATCCACACGATCCAGCCATCAAGCGCGGCGTTGGAGCTGGCGCTGGAACATGGATTCCTCACCTTTATGCCGGAAATGGCGGCGGCGCGCCTGCTGCGCACTGGGCAACTGCTGCGTCTACCGCTATCGGACCTGCCCCGCTGGGAGTGGGAATTGATGGTGGCGTGGCGCAGCGGCAAACGGCCCGATCTTGCTAAAGAAGCAGTATTGCAGCAAGTGCGGGCGCTGGCGAAAGACTGGACGGCCCCGCCCATTTGACGCGTAATTGACGCGTAATTGAAACAATGCTGACAAACCGACAAGCAAATGTGTAGTTGTGCACTATCGATGTGACAATGTGCGTATTTTGCGCCCCTAACAATGGTGTACTCTTGCGGTCACGTTATCCCCAGACCCCGGAGAACTGAATGATGATACGGATCCTGGCCAGCATTTCGAATGGCCTGATGCTCAGCGACAAACTGCCACACGGCGAAATCCACGCCAGCCTCCCTGACGACATCGAGCGTCACGGCCAGCTGGAACTGGTATTGTTCGCGACCGATCCTTGCCCGACGCAGCAGGATATCCAGCGCCGCGCACTGATGCGCAGCGCCGACCGCGCACGCAAGCGTAACAAGAAATATTTCATCATGTTTGATTCGCTGTCCAGCGCCGCGCTGAACCAGCCGTCGGAATCGCCGCGTGTGGGCATGGTGGAAGGCTTGATGATGGCCACCGCTTGCGTATTGATGCTGGACGAGCCGCTGCCGGGTGCGTATGAAACCCGTGCCGTGCTGTCTGGTGTGCATGAAACCATCATGGCTGCGGGCTACGCGAGCCGCGCTTAATACAGCCGTTGTAAACGACAACGCCGCGCTCAGATGCGCGGCGTTTTTACGTCCAGGCCGGCAGGGCGGATTTGTAAAATCCGTCCTACGCGGTTTGCGCTACCTCTTGCAATAAATCCTCCAGGATGCCCTGGCCCTGGCGCCAGTCTCCCAGTCCGCTGGCCGCATTGATATGGCCATGCGCGCCAATGGAAATGAAGCGGCTGCCCCATGCCTGTGCAATCGCGGCGGAATACACGGGATTGCTGTAGGGGTCATTGTCGCTGGCCACCAGCACGGATGGAAAGCCCAGGACCTGCAACGGCAGCGGCTTGAAATTGCGCGCCTGCGGCGGGAAATTCGCGCCGTCCGGATCCGGCACTGCCACCAGCAGTGCGCCCGCCACCGGCGCCTTGTGTCCCGCATACTTCGCTGCCCAATGCGCCACAGCCAATGTACCCAGGCTATGCGCAACAATCACGGTATCCGGTCCCAGCTTGCGCACGGTTTCATCCAGGGCCGCCACCCAGTCATGCCTGTCCGGCGTATCCCAATCGGCAAACGGCGCGCGCACATACGAAGGATGTTGCTGTTGCCAGCGGCTCTGCCAATGTTCAGGACCTGAATTGTTGATGCCGGGGACGATCAAGACGGGATGGGGCATTGGACTCTCCTGATTGTTAGGTTCAGTCCATGCTAGCACGCCCCTCCGCGCATGACATCGTTTGTTTTTTTATATCCTTATTCAGCCGCCCGCGCCACGCTGATCTTGCGGATCATGATGGGTGTATGGTCGCCCTGCAGCATCAGCGGCCCCTTGTCGCCTTCGCGGCTATCGAGCGCACCGCCGGTAATGCCGGGGATTTCCTGGCTATCGATGACGGTCACGCCATTTAACACCACGGTGACAAACCGTCCGCTGAGCGCCACTTCCAGCACTTGCCATTCACCCGGCTTGCGCGATGCATTCACTTGCGGGCGCAAGTGGCCATAAATGCCGCCCATGCGCAGCGCATCGGGCGGCATGCCGTACGCATCGCCCAGCTGCACTTCATAGCGGCCGCGCAAATACACGCCGCTGTTCCCGCCCGCCACCGACATGAATTCCATGCGCAGTTTGAAGTCGCCCAGCGGCACGTCGCTGATCAAATTCGTGCACGATGCACTGTTCGTCAAAATCCCCTTTTCGACTTTCCAGCAGGGCTGTGTGGCCGGCTGCTGCGGGCGCCATCCATCGAGGTTGCGGCCATTGAACAATTCCACGGGGCGGCTCCAGCGCTGGCCGGCTTTGCGCGGCAACAGCGGCGCGCGGTGAGCGATCCACGACAGCGCGACACCATCTTCATCCACCGTCGTGCCGCTCATGCGGTCGCCGGCCGCCATGCCGTCGAAGATCAAATCCGCCGTGTCTTTCTCGTACTGGCGCGGCACGCGCAACACCAGCTTGCCGCCGCTGTAATCGACTTCCGACGCGTAGCGCGATGATCCGAACCGGCCCACCATGGTGGCCATCAATTCTGTTTCCTTGCGCAGCCGGATATCGAACCAGCTAGGGTACGTGACGCCATCCTTGCCGGTAATGGTCAAGTTCCAGCGTCCCAGCACGGCGTCGGCAAACCCCGGCGCAGGCTGCGCGGGGGCAGCCGCCACGGAAGCGGCACAGGCAAACCAGGCAGCGGCAAAGGCGGAACGCAACAGCATACAGTCTCATCCATGGATGGCAGCGGCGCTGCCCATGGCTACAGTATGCATGGCGCTCCCTGTTTGATCCATGCAGACAGTTCGTTACAAGCCTTGAACGTTGTATTACCGACAGTTCCCTGTACCCACTGCCATCAAATTGTGCGAAAGTGCAATTTTGCCGTCACGGAGACACCATGACTATGCCGCTGCCCGAGCCCTGCCGCGCTGAACCACTGGAACACGCCCATGCGCTACACGCGGCGTTTTACCGCGATCCGCACTGGCTCGCCGTGGAGCAGGACGCCGTCTTTGCCCGCAGCTGGCAACTGGCCGCCCACGCGGGCAGCCTGGAAAACACGGGCGACCACGTGACCGCGCTCATTGCCGGCAAACCGGTCATCATCGTGCGCCAGCCCGATGGCAGCCTGTCCGGGTTTTATAACGTGTGCCGGCACCGCGCCGGCCCGCTGGCCGTGTGCGATGGCCGCGGCGCCCGCGCCCTGCACTGCAAATACCACGGCTGGACGTATACGCTCGATGGCCAGCTGCGCGCCGCCACGGAAATGCAGGGCGCCGCGCAATTCAACATCCAGGATATCCGCCTGCCCCGCGTGCACGTGCGCGAGTGGCAAGGTCTCGTATTCGTTGCGCTTTCCGATGACGTGCCGCCGTTCGACACGGTATTTGGCGGCATCCGCGAACGCATTGCGCCCAACGATTTGTCCGCCATGCGGTTTGCCAAGCGCGATACGTACCGCATCGCGTGCAACTGGAAAGTCTACGTCGACAATTTCCTCGAAGGCTACCACCTGCCTTTTGTGCATCCGGGCTTGAATAAAGTGCTGGATTACCGTGCGTACGACACAGAACTGTTCGAATGGTATTCGCTGCAGCATTCGCCGCTGCGCAATAACGACGGCATTTATGGCGACGGCGATGCGTTTTACTACTTCGTCTATCCGAACATCATGCTCAACATCACGCCGGGCCGGCTGCAAACCAACCGCATCCTGCCCGATGGCCACGGCCACTGCGTCGTGGAATTCGATTACTACTACACGGATGATCCCGGCGTGCAGGCGCGCATCGAAGCGGAACAGGCGTTCAGTGATGAAATCCAGGCCGAAGACATCAGCATTTGCGAACATGTGCAGCAAGGGCTGGCGTCCGGTTCATATGAAGCAGGCCGGCTGAATCCCAAGCGGGAAAGCGGCGTATGGCATTTCCAGAATTTGCTGCGCGCCGCCTACGCATCGGCCCATGGCTGACCACCATGACCGCCCGCTGGGCTTTTGGATGTGCACGTCGCTCATTGTCGGCAACGTGGTTGGCATGGGTATCTTCCTGCTGCCCGCGTCGCTGGCGCCGTACGGCTTGAATGCGTTTATCGGCTGGGGCGTCACGGTGGCCGGCTGCTGTTGCATCGCCTACGTGTTTGCCCGCTATGCGCAGGCGTTGCCGGACGAAGACGGGCCATATGGCTATACCCGGCGTGCCTTTGGCGGCGGCGTGGCATTTTTTGTCATGTGGTGCTACTGGGTGTCGACATGGATCACCAATGCGACCTTGGCGATCGGCGTGACGGGTTACCTGACGGCGCTGCTGCCGCCGCTGGGGCAGGCGGCGCAACGCTTGCCGGTGATGGCGCCCGTGACGGCGCTGCTGCTGATCTGGCTGTTCACCATCATTAACTTGCTGGGCGCGCGCATGTCGGGCCGCGTGCAGATGGGTTCCACGTTATTGAAACTGTTGCCGATGGCGGCAGTCATCTTGCTGGGGGCGCTGGTGCTGTTTGCGGACCCGCATGCGTACGCGGCGCACCTGCCTGCGACGCCGCTGTCGCTGGAAGCCACGGCGGCAGCCGGCACCGTGTCGCTGTTTGCCATGCTCGGCGTGGAGTGCGCGACCATCCCGTCGGGCAAAGTGGCGCGGCCGGAAACCACGATCCCCCGCGCCACCATTGCCGGCACATTGATTGCCGCGCTGGTGTCGATCGGCGTGTCCGCCGTGCCGCTGCTGCTGTTGCCGCAAGGGGCCGTGGCGCAGTCGGCGGCGCCGTTCGTGGATTTATTCGACCGCTACTGGGGCGCCGATGCGGGACGCTGGGTCGCGCTGTTTGTCGTCGTCAGCGGGCTGGGCGGCCTGAATGGGTGGACCCTGGTGGGCGGCGAACTGACTGCATCGATTGCCGCCAACGGCATTTTTCCTGCGTGGCTGCAGCGGCAAAACCGCCATGGCGCTGCCGGCAACAGCTTGCTGCTGATGGCCGTACTGGCCAGCGCCATGGTGGCCATGAATTACAGCCGCACGCTGGCCGAAGGCTTTACCTTTCTCAGCGTGGTAACGACAGCGGCGAATTTACCCTTGTACCTGGTTGGGGCGCTGGGCTTGTACAAGCTGTGGCGGCGCGGTTTAACCGGCGGCGAGTCATTCTGGCTGCGCGCCTGCGCCGTTGCGGCGGCAATCTATTGCGTGTGGGCGTTGTACGGCATGGGCCGCGAAGCATCGCTGTGGGCCCTGGCGCTGGGCGCCGTCAGCCTGCCGATGTTCTGGCTGGCGCGTCTGCGTCACAAGCGGCAAGCAGCGCAGCGCGCCACTTGCGCGGCGTCATCCCCGTCCAGCGCATGGCCGCCCGGTTGAACGCGCTCTGTTCCGAGTAGCCCAGTAACAGCGCCACTTCTGCCAGCGCCAGCCGCCTGTCGGCCAGATAGCCTTGCGCCAGTTGCCGGCGCGTGTCTTCCAGCAGCGCGCGGAAATGCAAGCCTTGCTGCTGCAAGCGGCGGCGCAACGTGCGCGCCGATGTGCCCAGCGCGGCAGCCACCGCATCGAGCGCGGCGTCGCCTTGCAGCACGTGCGCAGGCAGCAGGCGCCGTACTTGCTGTTCCAGCGCGCCGTCCGCGCCGGCCGCGCGCGGCAACGCTGCCAGCATGGCGTCGGCCTGGCGCTCCAGCATGGCCGCCAGCGCCGCATCGGCGCGGCGCATCGGCAGACCAAGAATAGCGGGTGAAAACAGCATGCGGGTGGCGCTTTGGCCGAACAGCACGGGGCAGCCAAAGGTTTGCGCATACGGCGCCATGTCGTGCGGCGCTTCTTCGACAAAGTGCACGGCCAGCGGCGATGCCGCGTCACTTTCGCTGGCGCCCGTGCAGCGGCGCGTAAAAGCCGCCAGCGCCGCCATGCCGCACTGGTTGACCAGCAAGCCCACCGTGCGGGATTGTTCGCTCCATTCCAGCACCAGCGCGCCGTCGTGCAGGTAATGGCGCACGGGACTCACATCGTGCACCAGGCGCTGGTAGCGCACGTAGCGTTCCAGCGCGCTGGCGGCGGACGCGGACGACAGCAATACATAACCGAGCGGCCCCAGGTCGGCGGGCGTAATCGTGCTGCCCACGTGCAGTCCCAGCGCCGGATCGTGCAAATGCGCGGCAGCCCGCTCCAGCAAGCGGCGCCAGTGCGCGGCGCTGACCGGCGGCGCCGATTCCGCAGGCGCCGGTTCGCCCAGCAGCGCAGGCGCCGCGATGCCGCGGCGGTCCAGGTAATGGAACAGCAGCCGCACGTAGTCCGCGGGCACTGCGCCGGACGGTGTGGGGGAGGTAGAAAGCGCCATGGCCACAATTGTCAAAAACCGTGGCCCATGGTGTCAAGCCGTGTGTTGCAACGCTGCCTAGAATGGCGCTACCAATTACCAGGAGACCGCCATGCCGCCCTCATCTGCCGCCCTCGCCCACGCGCTGGTGCGCGATCCATCCCGCTTCCAGTGGTACGTTGTGACGTTCTTGCTGGTGGTGATCTGGGCCTATGGCGAACAAGCCGCGCAGCGCCGCTGGGGCGTACTGTTTGCCGCACTGGCCTTTTGGCTGATGGACTGGGTCAACGAAATCTGGAATGCGCTGCTGTTCCATTTTTCCGGTTTCGCGCCTGCGTGGAGCACGCCGGGGCAGTCCGCCTACGTGATCCTGATCGGCCTGAATATTGAAATCTGTTTCATGTTTGCGCTGATGGGCTTATTTGCCGTGCGCACGCTGCCCGCCGACCGCCATTTGCGCATCCTCGGCATCAACAACCGCTGGCTGCTGGCCTGCGTCAATTCCACCTTGTGCGTGCTGGTGGAATTGTGGCTGAACCACATCGGCGCGCTGGCGTGGGAATGGCAAGGGTGGAACGTGCGTGCGCCCTACCTGATCTGGCTGATCGGCTACCTGCCGTTTTTCGTGGTGACGTACTGGGTGCATGATATGAGCTCCGTGCGCAAACAGGCTGCCGCGACGGGAGCATTGGCCGCCGGCGTGGCGATGGCGCTCACGGTGTTCGGCGGCGTGCTGGGCTGGATTTGATTGCGTGTTCAGCGCCGCGCCAGCGCCACTTTGGGCAATGGCGCTTCCAGCGGCACTTCCTCATACCATTTGCCGAACAGCCGTTTCAATTCACCGCTGGCGTCCAGCTGCGCCAATGCGCGGTTCAGGCGCGTCATCGTGCTGGCGGCCAGGTGGCGGCCCGCCACCAGATAAAAGCGCTGCGTATCCATCATGGCAGGCAGCACGCGCACCTTGCCATCCAGTCCCGCCTTGCGGATTTCCGCGGCAATGCCGGGCGAGCGGTGATAGTAAAAGCGGCCGCGCCCCGCCAGCAGCTTGCGCAAATTCGTGGCGGCGTCGGTGGCGCCAGAATCAACTGCCAGCCCGCCCAGTTCCCGCAAGCGCGCCACCTGGCCGAAGCCATGAATGGCGAGGATGGTGCCCTTGTCGCCCAGGTTGCGCACGTCATCCCATGACACCACGTCGACCGGATCATCGGAGCGCGCCACCAGATGGTAAGACACGGCAAACAGTGCCGGCTCCGCGTACGACAAGTCGGCTTCACGCTCGCGGGTGCGCATGAAGCCGCAGCCGATATCGAGCGCACCGCTGCGCAATTCTGCTTCCAGCCGGGGCAAAGGACGCCATTGCTGGTCGCCGGTGATGCGCAGGCCGGGGTCCTGCTTTTCAATGGCGCGGTGGATGTCGATGCACAGGCCCGTCGCAGCGCCGTCTGCCGCGACAAATTTCGGAGCAGTGGCTTGTTGTGCGGCGGTGCGCAATTCAATGACTTCGACAGCCCGGGCAGACGTGCCCCATGCCGCCGCTGCGATGGCGATAGCGGCAAAAGCCATGCCGCCGTGCCCCGTGAACTTCATGCCTATCCCCTCTTCCCCGCACCGGTGCCGCCGCTGCGGCCCGTGCTGTAACTATAGGGCAGCTACGCAGGCTGCCTGCCAGTCATTGTAGGCCGCCAGTCCGGGACGGCCATCAGGGATTTTACGTAGCGGGGCTTAACGGCCACGCTCTTGCAGGAATTCCGCGCGGGCCGCCAGCGCGGTATCGGCAAAATCCGAGAACAGGCCATCGACGCCCAGCGCGAAGAATTGCTTGTATTCCGCCTTCGGGTCGCCCTTGTAATCGCTCGCCAGGCGGCGCTTTTCATTGCGGAACGTGTACGGATGCACAAACAGGCCGGCCTTGTGCGCATCGTCGACCAGGGTGGTGGGCGGCAAGGTTGCCGTATCCAGATCATTGATTTTGCCGTCGCCATTGACGTCGGCCACCTTGCCATCGGCGCCCACCGCGCCTTTGACGCTGACGATGTAGCGTTTCCACGGACCGATGCCGTCCGCGTAAGTCTTGATTTCCGCCAGTCCGGCCGGCGTCACCATGGCGGAAAACTGGCGCGTATCGCCTGCCAGTGCCCAGTCATACGGGCGGTCATACGGCGCCGCATACGTCAGCTTGCCCGTCTTCAGGTCAACGTCATCGGCATCGATCAGTTGCACCATTTTTAACGTGGAACCCTTGCTGCGCATGTATTTCAGGCTGCCCGGCTCGAACGACTGGATGTACACCGGAGCGCTGCGGTCCGTCCAGCCGGCGCCGGCCAGCAGTGCCAGCAGCTTGTCTTCCAGCGGCAAGCCTTGCTGGCGGTGGAACGTGGGGTTCTTGGTTTCCGGATAGAGCGCAATGGTGCGGCCGCTCTTCTTGATCATGTCGATGATTTCCTGGATCGTCGCGATCTTGTATTTGCCGTTGAATTCTTGCGGACGCTCCGCATCGGTGGACATGCCGCCCAGCGTCTTGATTTCCGCCAGCGTAAAGTCGCTGGCAAACCAGCCCTCCTGCATTTCGCCATCGACATTCATCGTGCGCTTGCGCGACGCGAATTCCGGGTGCTGCGCGACGTCCGTGCTGTACGCAAGATTCGGGTCATGGCGGGCAATCAGTACGCCATCCCTGGTGGAAATCACATCCGGCTCGATGGCGTCCGCGCCCATTTCAATGGCGCGCGCATACGCTTCCACAGTTTCTTCCGGCAGCGCGCCGCTGGCGCCCCGGTGCGCCAGCACGATCGGCGCCTTGCCATCCAGCGTCGGCAGCGGGTTTTCCGTGCTGCCGCAAGCAGCCAGCGCCGCCAGCAAGCTGGCAGCCACGGTGGTTCGTACGAAGTGGTTCATTGTGCAATCCTTGCCGAGTTAAAGTCGGGGCGGATTGTAGTGAGAATAAATGACAAGATTGTGAATTTGTTACTGAATTCAGTATCGCGTGCGCGGCGCACGGCATCCCTTGCGTGATCGTAGCAAGGTCCGTATAATGCGGGCCCTTCGGGTCGTTAGCTCAGCTGGTAGAGCAGCGGACTTTTAATCCGTTGGTCGCAGGTTCGAATCCCGCACGGCCTACCACGAATTTAGCAGCACATGAAAGGCTCACATGCTTCGGTGTGTGAGCCTTTTTCATATTTGCAAATCGTATGCATACGCTCAGCAAACGCTTCAACTATCTGCGCTAGAGTTTGCCTCTCCTAATCATTCAAGCGATCCCATTCCTAGTCATAGGGATATCACATGGCGGTGTCCGGAAATTCAGTTGGTTATCCCAACCTAACAACGGCCTTAGCGTTGTAAGTAAATACTTCCAGCCGTCCCACCACGATGTTCATTTTGCCGGAAAGTTAGTGCGGGATTCCGTTCGCGCCCGCTCTTTCGGCGCATGGCGCAAATTCCCGATGTGATAAGGGCCATAAGATCGCCATGAAGCGCATCGCGGCGGTGTCCGATCAGCTGACGCAGCCGGACGGCACGAGCAGCCCCAATTGATGACTGTTTCACTCCACTAACTGCGCCATACTTTGCCAAAACATCCATGCTGAAAGGCCGGTCCATGTGCAAAGTCGCCAGATTGTTAGGCCGTGCCAAGCGTAGCACAAGCATGATTTACACGGACCAGGACGTACTGGACCTGTTGAATACCTTAGAACGGGCGCAGCCCTGGTCTTTGGCTGCAGAGATCCTTGCGACGTCAGGGGGCTTCAAGCCGGTATTGCCTCACATCCGTAGAGCCAGAGAAAATTTAAAAAAATATTTTCATTGTGACAATTTGATAGAATCCATAACAAACAATGGTGTACTATTCACAAAAAAATATTTTCAAGCTGAACATTCCGCCACCTAAATAATTCTATGACGACTTATGGCAACCCATTTCTTAATAGCTATTTATGGCTGCCTGCGATTTGCTCATCTGACATAAGTCGATTTGCTCATCTGACATAAGTCGATTTGCTCATCTGACATAAGTCTACAGATTGGCTATTTTGATTTTGACACCATGACAAATAAAAATGCAAAGTCGAGAATTCTTTCTCAACTAGCAGTATACCTTTTATTTATCAATTTAGCTCACGCTGAAAACGCGGAAGTGACAATTTTATCTAAAAGGCTATTAAAAATATCAGAGCTAGAAGATTTTTCGAAATATACAGACATTGCTACTAGCCTCTTTCTAGACGTCACGGTCAAAGATGACCGCGAGGTATTTGTAGAAAATTCATTACTGGGGCGTCGAATTGACCTTCGTTTAAATTCCGATAACGGTCGCTTCGGCATAGTTGCTGAAGGCTTTCAAGGGGGAGTTTTTATTCCCGCCCATAAAGAATTTAGAACTTCCTATTTTTATGTAAAGTTTAACGAAGATTTTTTTTGTTACCCAAGTGAAGAGTTTTTTAAAATATTTGACAATAAGGTCTTCCCCATTACAAGCGCGCCAAGTAGCTACTCTTATCGGCATTTTATAGATGGGAGTAATCAGCGGGATATAACAGCAACATTCAGCAAGCAAAACTGTTTATTGAATATAAATTTTTCTCAAAACATAGATAAAGATTTAAAATAATGCCAACTGTAGATATAAATTTACCGATCTTCCAAGAAATTAAGCCAAAAATTACTCAGGCTATGATAGACCTGATTAATAAATCACCTACCTTAGTAAGTCAAGTTTTGGCGTATAACGATAGAGTTGTGGCAGGAACATTTTCCCCGATAAAAGGAATTTCAGGGGAAGGCTCAGCTTTTATTCAGGTAGATGGGAAACCATACATTAAGGTGGATATCAGCAGTTCTGAGGACTGGATAAGCAATGTTTCTTTCTCGTACGCAACCAATCAAGGAACAAAGACGATCAGCCCCGCAGGTCAATTTGTTGGTCTACTAAGTCATGAGCTTGGACATTTTAATAACATGTCCGACACCAATAAATTACGTTCATCAGTTAGCAAAGGAGATGCGGGATACGCTGAATCACAGGCTTCGTTTTCCTTATATAGCGAGGGTTTGGCTGCTTATAATAATTGGGTCACTCGCAAAGAGATTACTGCAAACGGCGGCGAAGATATCCAGGTCCGTGGTGCTAATTATCAGTATGTTGATACTCCCACAAAAAACATTTATAGTAATATGCTAGCGACTATGGATACAGTCGCTAGTGGTTTGTCCGGAGCGGATCCAGCCACACTGAAAAGCGCCTTAGCTGATATTGCTGCTGGTTATATCGCGAATCAGCATCCGACCACTAGCCCAACAGAAACTTATTGGAACCTGGTAAAGAAAACATATACTACCTCACCAGCACCATCGCAAGTCAATAATGTTACTTTACAAGACGCCAATCACGACGGTTATTATGACAAGATAACCGAGACAAAAGCTGATGGCTCTCAGGCAATAACTTTAAATGGAACGCTATCGCTTTATGCGAATAATGTAGGTATCAATGTGGTAAGAGGCAGCAATGTATCCATTTTAGGTAGCGGTTTAAAAATCGATACCTCCGACGCAAATGTTAGCATCGGCGGCAATGGGAAATCTTCATCAGATGCAGCGCTGAATACGGTTAACGCATTTGGTGAAGGCGGGAAAATCTCGACCTTACCTAATTCTCGAACAAACGTGTTGTCGTATAGCGCGTCGGGCAATATTGATGTAACGGTAGGTGCTGAAACTAACACTGGCGTTTACGGCGGCAGAGAAGCCATTTACTCCTACGAGCCCACTGCGAACTTATGGATTGGTTACTCATTTGATCCTGCAACGAAGATTGGCCGACCAATTTACGTGAACGCTTTAAATGGCGGGACTGTAAGCGTTGTCGATAACTCGAAAGTGTTTATATCGGCACCAACTATCGACACCACCAACACCTACAATTCCAGCATATATATCTATTCTAATTCGTTAGTAGATATTAGGAATCAGCCAGGGCGCAAGGTCTATATGCAGGGCCACGACAGTGAGCTTAATCTTACCGACATGGGTGATAGCGTTTACCTGAATGGTAATCATAATCATATTGATCTTCTTGCTCCAGCCAATAATGTCTATAACAAAGGAGTCAATAATTCGGTAAATGGTTTTACCAAATACAATAACGTATACAATTACGGCTCCTATCTCTATGTTTGGCGGGTTGATACCACAACTATATTTTATAGCACAGATAGCAATAGTAGCGCTAACGCAACTTCACCATACCCCGAATTTTACTTCAGCTGGGGGTTTGGCGGCGATAAAAAACATATTATTGACAATATCCAAGGAAAGAATACTTCGCTTTTCGATACTATCCAAACGTCCGGCAGTATGACTGGAGCAATGAATGACTCGTTGGAGAAGCTTAAATTTGTTACGGATCATTCGATTCCGTACATGGCAAACGGCAACAGATGGGCGACTACGAAAATTACTTGGTCCTTCGGTGATGCAAGTTCAGACTTCACTGGAAAAATAAATGGAAACGAAAAAAATGTAGTTCGTGACGCCTTCGCAAAGTGGGAAAACGCTACTGGTATAGACTTTGTAGAAGTCAAGAGCGCTAGCAAATCGGATATAAAAATAGGTTGGAGCGATCTAAACTCGAAAGCTACCGGTGCTTTGGGTATCACACAGTTTAGCGCCATCAATGGTAATATACAGGCCGGCGCGGTAATCAAGTTAGCTGATCCGGTAAGTAACTCCTTAGTAAAGGAAAAAAGTTCCCAACTAATCTATCAAGGTACAGATTCAACATTGGAACAGGTCGCATTGCATGAAATCGGACATGTTTTGGGGCTGGAATTTGGTACTGCAGTTACCTCAATAGAGAATTTCTATTTGGGCAAGGAAAATAGGGAAATTAGCGATGCAGACGTTAAAGCTATTTATGATATTTACCCTGAGCTCAGCCATTCTGCAGCACTGATCATTGGTCCTGATTGGAGTAATCCGAGTGGACTAATGCTTTAAATGCTTACGAGAGCCCTACTTGTATCGCAGGGCTCTCGAAATCTCGAACGGGGGGCTTCGCCCCACTCGGCCACAGCATGATATGTCCGCCGATCATCCGCGCTAGGTACATGATGCGCCAAGTCAACCATGCGTTAAAACAATGCCCAGGCGCCGAGAGCGCGCTGGGCCTTGTAGACACTCCAGCGTCCTCGCCCGCGCGCAAGCACTGTACGATTAGGTAGTCGGCCCTGAACAAATACAGCGAGCCCGAATCTAAAGGCGAAATGGCCCAAAAGTACTGCTGAGATTTGCAAGGTTTCGCTAGAATGGTGGCAATTCCTTGCAAATTTTCGAGGGTTGAATGGGACCAAAGCCAGCCGGACCACAAAGCAATGACATGTTCCGCCAGCGGTTGGACGAACTGGTGAACCTCCAGCACCCGTTGGCCAGGCTGGCCCAGCACATTGACTGGCAAGTATTCGAAGAAAAATGGGCGGGTCACTTCCCCTCATCGCGTGGCCGTCCGGCCACTTCAACTCGGCTCATCGCCGGCCTGCTGTATTTGCAGCACACGTTTGCCCTTTCGGACGAGGACGTGGTGTGGGGCTGGGTTGAGAATCCGTATTGGCAGTTGTTATGCGGCGAAACCTGGTTCCAGCACCGGCCACCGATTGACCCCAGTTCGCTGACGCGCTGGCGCAAGCGTATCGGAGAAGAGGGACTGGAATGGATGCTGACGCAAACCATCAAGGCGGCCGAATCGGCCAAGGTGGGGTCAAGCCGCAGAGCTTCCAGAAAGTCATTGTCGACAGCACCGCGCAGGAAAAAGCCATCGCCCATCCCACCGACAGCAAGTTGCTGGAGCGGGCCAGGCAGCAGTTGGTCAAACTGGCCGCCGAGGCCGGACTGGCACTGCGGCAGAATTACAACCGCGAGGCGCCAAGGCTGGCGGTGCAGGTCGGACGGTATGCCCATGCCAAACAGTTCAAGCGCATGCGCGGCAGCCTGAAAAAACTGAAGACGATTGTTGGCCGCGTCTGGCGCGACGTGGAACGGCAGAGCGCTAGGATTCCGGAGGCGCTGCAAGGCAAGGCGGCCGACCTGCTGGCAAAGGTCAAACGGTTGGTGGCACAGAAGCAGCGCGACAAGAACAAGCTCTACAGCCTACATGCGCCAGAAGCAGAGTATATCGCCAAAGGCAAGGCGCGCCAGCCGTATGAATTCGGGGTGAAGGTTTCCATCGCGACCACGCACAAAGAGGGTTTGGTGGTGGGCATGCGGACCATGCCCGGCAATCCCTACGATGGCCACACCTTGCTGGAGACCTTGCAACAGGTGGAGATCCTGACCGACTGCCAGCCAAGGGAGGTCTTTGTTGACCTTGGCTATCGCGGCGCGGACGTGCCGCCCGGCACGAAGGTGTACCACCACAAGCTCAAGCGCGATATCACGCAACGCCTGCGCCGCGATATCCGACGGCGCAGCGCCATCGAGCCGGCAATTGGGCACATGAAGAACGACGGCAGATTACGGCGGAATTGGCTGAAAGGGGCGGACGGCGATACCTTCCATGCGCTGCTGTGCGGTTGCGGCCATAACCTGCGCATGATTCTGCGGAAGCTGCGGCTTCTTTTTGGCCCGAATGTGGGCTGGCCACTACTGATTCACCTGCTTCCGGTGCTACGGCGACGAATCCTCGGGGGCGGATCGGGCCAGTCCGGCCAATGCGCGCCCGGGACCTTTGCACATTGGCGACCGCGCGCCAGCGAAATTTGATTTATTCAGGCCGGACTAAAGAGAATAGATAGATATTTTCCAATCTTCAATAAAGTTCGCATTTTGTCTTTCTGGACAAGAATTTGAATAGCTGCGCGAGAGGCCGCACGACTGTTAAGGGCAATGCGTTTTGAATTTGACAGTTGCGAGCTATACATTAACTGAAATGACTGGAAAAAATGCATTCCCAGTGCTGCCAACAGGAATTTTTCCTGATATTTCTTGCAATTAGGTAAAATGCCCCCCTTCATTTACCGACCGCAACGCTAGCATGGCAGACGACTACAGCAGTTCCACTAACACCCTCGGCCGCCTGGCAGTCGGCGGCAAGATTACCGGCGAGTTCGAAACCTCTTCCGACCGGGACTGGTTCAAGATCCGCCTGGAACAAGGCTTCACGTATTACTTTGCCATGACCGGGGCGGAAAAAGGCGGCGGGACGTTGACCTCGACGTCCAATGGCAGCGCGGCGGCGCTGTTCATCTACGATGCAAACGGCTATATGGCGCAAGGCTTGTCGCGCATTTCGCCCGTGACGGGCAACCTGCCAGCCATGCCGTTCACCCCGGAACGTACGGGCGACTACTTCGTCGAAGCGCTAGGCTGGAATACGGGTACGTACACGATTACCGCCAGCGCAGGCCCCAAGGACGACTACAGCGACTATTACAGTGACGCCACGAGCCTCGCGCTGGGCAGCAGCAAATCCGGCGTCATCGGCACCATCAACGATTTCGACTGGTATTCCAGCATCTTAACCTCCGGCAAGCTGTATGAATTACGCGTGACCGGCGCGCCGGACGTGACATTCGGCCGCGACATCTACACCAAGGGTGGCAATTCCTACACGCTGAACGTGACGGGCCAGACGCTGACTGCCGCCGTCGAGGCCGGTGGAATTTATTATGCGGCAGTCACGTCGCCTACCGGCACAGGCAATTACACTGTCAAACTGACGGAATTAGCCGATGATTTCCCGTCCAATGCTTCGACAACGGGCCAGTTGTCCGCAGGCGGCAGCGCATCCGGCCGTTTTGAGGCCGCCAACGATATCGACTGGTTCAAGCTCGACTGGGCGCCGGGCCAGGTCTACCAGTTCAGTGCCGATGCCGGCGCGACGCTGGTTTTGAAGACCATCGATGCCAAGGGCATGATTTCCGAAGATGACATCGATCCGGCGTATGGGTATCTTGCCGCGCCCGGCGTTACCGCCTACCTGGCCGTATCGGGCAGCCAGGCCGGCGCCTATACCGTCTCGCTGGCGCCCGTACAGGATGACGTCGGCTGGAACAAGTTCGCCCCGCTGGGAACACAGCAGGCCGTTGACGGCCGTATCGACTACCTGGGCGACAGCGACGGTTACACGCTGCCAGTCCTGGCGGGACACACGTACCAGCTGACCCTGACTGCGCCACCCGCCGGCCAATATGCTATCCCTTACCTGCAACTGGACGTCGTCAATCCATCGGTGCAATGGGGCGGCATCATGCGCGAGATCAGCGGGACGTTCCGCACGGACAACGCCACGACCATCAGCCGCAGTTTCAAGGCGCTGGAAGACGGCAGTGTCAAGGCGCTGGTTTCGCGCAATGGCGAGACGGGACAGTACACGCTGACCGCAACCGACCTGGGCGCCGATGATTTCGGCGACAGCCGCGCCAGCGCAGCGGCCGTCACTGTCGGTTCCACCACCAGCGGCCGCATCGACGCCGATTTCGACGTCGACTTCATCCGGTACACGCTGGATGCAGGCGTCAGCTATGTGTTCACGACAGGCGGCGAACTGGCCGGCAAGCTCGCCATCAGTGGAATCGGCCTGCCGCAGTATTCCAGCACGGCCGCGATCAAGCAGTACGTGACGCCGGTCGTCAGCGGCGACTACTATTTCGGTTTATCCAGCGCCACGAAAGGCAATTACACGATCCAGTCGGCACTGGCCGCGGATGATTACGCGGGTAACGCGTCCACCAGTGGCAAGATCAGCGTCGGCGGCAAGGTAGAGGGCGTACTGGAGAGCACCGTGGACAATGACTGGTTCCGCGTTGACTTAGTGGCTGGCAAGACGTACGACATCAGTTGCCCCGCTGGCCAGCCTCAGCTCACTGTTCACGATGCGCAAGGCAATCTGCTGGTGACCACGCCGCAATTTTTCGATGCCCGCATGGCGATCCAGTACACGCCGACCACCAGCGCCGCGTACTACATCGGCGTCCATTCCAGCATAGCAAGCGGCCTCATCGCCACCAGCTACAGCGGCAGCAATCCGTATACCGTCGCCGTTGCCGAGGGCAAGCCCGACGACGTGGCCGTCCCCCGTACTGTGGCGCTTGGTGCGGAAGTCACCGGCAACAACGAGTCGGAAAGCGACGTGGACCAGTTCCTCGTGACACTGGACAAGGGCCACGTGTACAAGCTGGCGCTGGAGGCGTATGAGCGCGGCAGCTACGGCGGTTTCTACGGCAAGCTGACAATCGACCGCGTGGCCGGCAATACCGTGCTCGAATCGCTTGGCGTCACGCGCAGCGACAGCGGGGCTGCCTACACGTTCGTTGCCGACGAGGCGGGTGTCTATCGCATTTCGCTGCGCAGCAGCACCTACTCTGCGCAGGGCTACCGCTTCAAGGTGGAAGATAGCGGACAAAAGGATGATTACGCCAACACGCAGCCCCTCACGCCCACGATTGCGCCGGGAGACAAACTGGCGGGCGCCCTGGATTACCAGGGCGACATCGACGTATTCAGCATTGCAGTGCAGGCCGGCCAGACTATGAACGTGGCATTGTATGGCGCTGCATCGGGCCTGGGCACGCTCGATACCGGCGCCGGGCTGAAATTCGAATCATTGTATGGCGGCTTCTATGCCGGCAACGTACCGCACCTGGTCTTCACTTCATCCACCGACACGATCATTCCCATCAGGGTCAGCGGCAGCAACCTGGGCAGCTACGTACTGCAAGTCACTGACGTCAGCGGCGACCACCGGTCGCCCAAACTCGTGAAAGGGCTGGCAGGCACATTCTTCAGCGGCAGCGATATCGTCCTGGCGTTTGACGAAGCCCTGATGCCGGCAGCGAACCGCTACGGCAGCTTCGTGGTGTTCGACGCCAGCGGCAAGGTCGTCACGAGCGCGGGCGCCGACAACAGCACGCAGGTACGGATTGCTGACCATACCGTCAGCATCAAATTGCCGTCCACCCTGCCCGTCGGCGCGGGGTATTACCTGTCGGCCCCGGACAGCTTTGCCACCGATTTGGCGGGCAATGCTATCCACCTGCTCGACGGGTTCACGTTCGACGTGGTGGCTGCGGCCACGTCGCCCGGCCCAGGCAACGACTTGTACGCCGGCCGTCATGACGGCAGCCGGATTGACGGCGGCGCCGGACGCGATACTGTCCGCTACGATGGCACCGCCGCCACGCATAAGGTCAAGGCGGCTGGCGACGGCAGCTTTACCGTGGCGTACGGGAACCTGCCCGCCGATACGCTGGTGGGCATCGAGCGCCTGACCTTCACCGGCGGCGGCGATGCCCTGGCGCTGGACGTGGACGGCACGGCCGGCATGGCGTACCGGCTTTACCGGGCCGCGTTCAACCGCGCCCCTGACCAGGTCGGCGCCGGCTACTGGCTGGCGCAAATGGACCAAGGCAAGAGCCTGCGCGACGTGGCGCAATCGTTCCTTGCCAGCGACGAGTTCAAGGCCCGATACGGCGCCGCGCCCACCGACGAGCAATTTGTCGCGAGCCTGTACCAGAATGTGTTGCACCGGGCCGGCGAAAGCACCGGCGTCGATTACTGGAATGGCGTGCTGCATGGCGGCGCCAGCCGCGCCGACGTGCTGGTGTCGTTCAGCGAAAGCGCAGAAAACGTCACGGCCGTCGCTGCTATCATCGGCAACGGCTACAGCTACACGCCGTATAGCTGACCGCGTAGCGGGTCCCAAACTGTCACTGTCCGCCGACTGATACAGCATGGGTCCGCTGCCGCCGCCTTGTGCCTTGTCCGTGCCGCTGCCCAGTCCTAGACTAGGCACATTGCCACGCTGCGGACCGTACACCATGATTGAATTTATCCCCCTGATCAGTTATTGCTTCGTCATGTCGGCCACACCCGGTCCGAACAATGTCATGCTCGCCATCACGGGCGCGAATTTTGGCGGGCGCGGGGCGCTGCCTGTGATACTGGGCATTCAATCCGGCCTGTTCGTGCAAACCCTGCTGATGTGCATGGGACTGGGCAGCGTCTTTACCGCCTACCCGCTGGCGCAGCAAGTGCTGCGGATGACCGGCGCGCTGTATCTGGTGTTTTTGGCATGGAAGCTGTGCCGGACGTCCACCGATACGGGAAAGGCCGCCACCGCGGTATCCTTTACCCAGGCCGCCACGTTCCAGGCGCTGAATCCGAAAAGCTGGCTGCGCTCCATTACCGTGGCTTCCGTCTTCATGCCTGCCGGGCAAGGCACCGTAGCCAATGCGCTGCTGGTCACGCTGACAGGCGCCATGATCGGCGCCGCCTGCAACACCATGTGGGCCATGTTCGGCATGTCGATCCGCCGCGTACTGGCCGATCCCGGCAAACAGCGCGCCTTCAACTGGACCATGGGGGCTTCCTTGCTGGTTCTGGCGTTGATGTTTTTGCGCTAGACTTGCCCCATGTTCGCCATCGACCGCACTTCGTCCATTCCCCTGTCCACGCAGATTGAACACCAGCTGCGGCACATGGTCGAGAGCCGCGCCTTGCCCGGCGGCGCCAAGCTGCTGTCGATCCGCCAGCTGGCCACGCAACTGGCCGTCAGCACCAATACCGTGGTGACGGCGTACGACCGGCTGGTTGCGGCAGGCATTATTGATTCGCATGGCACAGCGGGATTTTTTGTCTGCGCGCGCCATGACGCCGCCACGCCGATTCCCGACGAAGCCGCGCTGGAAGCTGGCGAAGAGCAGGAACCGGTCTGGCTGGCGCAGCAGGCCAATGACCAGCGCGCCGGCATCCTGCTGGCCAGCAGCGGCGCGCTGCCGCCCGCATGGCTGGAAGATGCGGTGCCGTCCGCCGTCGTGCAAAAGGCGCTGTCGCGCAGCGCTGCCGGCATGGCGTCGCGCTGCCCGCCGCAGGGTTTGCCGGAATTGCGTGAACAGGTTGCGCTGCTGTTGCGCGGCGTCGGTGCGGACCTCGACGCCAGCCATATCCTCACGACGTTTGGCAGCACGCACGCGATTGATTTAATTTGCCGCAGCTTCCTGCAGCCCGGCGATACGGTGCTGGTGGAAGATCCCGGCTACTTCCTGATGTTCGGCCGCTTGCGCCAGGACGGCATCCGCCTGGTACCCATCACGCGCCGCCCGGACGGCCTGGATTTGCAAGCGCTGGAAGCGGCATGCCGCGAACACCGGCCACGCCTGCTGTTCGTGCAGACGGCCTTGCATAATCCCACCGGCTGGAGCAGCAGCGCCGCGAATTTGCACAAAGTCTTGATGCTGGCGCAGCAATACGGCTTCCTGATTGCCGAAGACGACGTGCACGGCCACTTCCAGCAAGGCCACAGTACGCGGCTCGCTTCCCTGTCCGGCCTCGATGGCGTGATTTACTATTCCAGCTTTTGCAAGTCGCTGAGCCCGGCCCTGCGCATGGGCTATATCGCCGCCGCTCCTGCGTTGCTGAAGGTGCTGATGCGCACCAAGATCCACTCCGTCATGACGACGCCCGCATTGAATGAATACGTGCTGCTGGAAATTCTCCGGGCCGGCAATTTGCGCAAGCACCTGGACCGGCTGCAGCGCAAGATCATGGCGGCCCGCAATGCCTGCACGCGCCAATTGAGCGCCGCGGGCGTGCTGTTCGAGCAGCCCGGCGATGCCGGCTTGTTCCTGTGGGGGACCATGCCGGAAGGCGTGGATGTGGACTTGCTGGTGCAGGATGCTTACCGCAACAAGATCTTGCTGATGCGGGGCGCCGCATTTTCCGCCAATGACACGCCCGACCGGCACATCCGCTTCAATGTGGCGTTCAGCCAGCATCCCCGCCTCAGCACTTACCTGCAGGAGCGCCTGCAGGCCGTGGCGGGCGCCCGCGCCAGCTGGATGCGCGACGCCGCGCTATGACGCCATTATGGCTTGCTTAACTTCCCGTGGATCTCGTTAATCATCATCAGTGCAGCGGTACCGTATAACTTGTGGTATTCCGCCACCATTTCGCCATTGATGATGACGGGGTCCGTCGCCACCAGTTTTTTCGCTTCTTCGATATCGGGCACGGCAAAGATGAACATGCCGCGCCATCCGTCCACGCCGTCATACGGTCCGGCCACCACCAGTTTCTTTTCCTTGGCCAGCCGGCCGATATTTTCAAAGTGGCCCTTGAACATGGCGTCGCGCTCGGGACCGGCGGGCATTTGCTTCGGGCCGGTTTTCAGCAGCACGTACACGTAGCTGCGCATGCCGCGCTGGTCGGCGCCCAGCGACTTGGCCAGCGCTTCATCGAAAACCTGGGCGTCGGCGGCCTGGCTCAAGGGGGCTGCCGATGCAGCCAGCAGGAAGGAAGCGGTGACGAACGTGTGGCGCAGCATGGAAACTCCCGGCAAAGTGGTTAAAACATCCAGTCTGCCGCAGCGGGCGGCATTGTCAAGCGTGGTGCACTTCACGCCACAGCCAGTTGACTATCTGCGCCGCGAGTGTGCTACGCTGGCTGTATTGCTGCCAGCGACCCAGCCCACGTGCGCATCTTTGCCGCCATTACTGCCATTACCACGACATTGGCGTCCGCCGCGGCGCTGGCGCAGCCGCCTGCCGACACCATCACGGTCGGCGTATTCACTGTCGCCCCCTATGTGATCGCGGGCGATACGGGACCGCACGGCGCGCTGGTGGAATTCTTTGAACGCGAAATCGCACCGCGCATGCACGTGCGCTTTCAATGGGAGCGCCCTACCACGGTGGCGCGGCTGGAGCAAAACCTGATCGCGGGCCGCGTACTGTTTACGCCCATCCTGGCAAAAACGTCGGCCCGCGAACAAGCGCATATCCAGTTCGCCGGCGAACCGCACATCCGCTTTACGCCGGCTATTGCGGTGCTGCCGGAGCATCCGCTCAATGCCTTGACGGCGCCGTCGGACCTGGCCGGCGTGACGGTCGGCTGGGTACAGGCAGGCGCGCTGCCCCCGTTCATGCACGATCCGCACATCCGCCTCGACCTGGCCGGCGCCATCGACTGGGAGCGCACCAATCTCGACAAGCTGAAGCTGGGCCGCATCGGCGGCGCCTATTTTTCCGACCGCCAGACCGCGCGCTACTTTGCCGCCCGCAACGGCCTGCGTTTAAAACTGCTGGACTTGCCCGTGCCGGGAACGGCGCTGTATGCGGCCTTTTCCCCGTCTGCTCCGCCCGAACTGGTGGAGCGCTACCTGCGCGTGGCCAGCGAAGCGTTTGCCAACGGCCGCTTCAATGCCTACCTGAACCGCGCCATCGCCGAGCAGTGACGGGTCAGCGGTACCGCTTCGGCTGCCGCTTGCGCTCCGCCGCATTCTGGTCGCGCAGCAGCGCATCGACCTTTTCCGACGCCATGCGCGACAATTCCAGCGCGGCTTCCACGTCGGGGAAAAATTCCGGCAAGCGGTACCCCAGCCACGCATACGCCGAATACAGGCGGCACATGTCTTCCACGTCCTGCAAGTTCATGTAGCGCATCGGCTGGTCATTGATCTTCACGTGGCTGGCCTTGCCCCGCGACAGCGCCAGCGCCCACTGTTCCCACGCATGCTGCAGCGACATGACTTTGCTGGACACAGGCACCAGCGACAGCGTGAATTTGTCGGCTACCGACAAGGGCAGCGCATCGAGCCACGCGGCCCGCTCGAACTGTTCTTCCGTAATGCGCGGATAAAAGAAGCCGTCCGGCACGTCGATGTTGTGCACGAAGCGCTTCAGCAAGCGCGCCAGCGACGTTTCCGCCGTCACCGATGAAATCAGGTGCAAATGTTCCAGTGTCGGCGCGACAGAAAACCCCGTGGCATTGAGCGGCGCCGGCTTTTCCTTCAGCAGCGCGCGCATCACCTGGTGCGTATCGTCGTCGAACCCGGCAACCAGACCCTCTTCATGGATGCCGTAGCGCCCCGCCCTCCCCGCAATCTGGCGCGCCAGCGCGGACGGGATTTCCTCTTCTTCGCGGCCATTGTATTTCACGGTGGTCGTCATGACGATGCGCGAAATCGGCAAATTCAAGCCCATGGCAATGGCGTCCGTCCCCACCACCACGTCGGCCGTGCCATCGCGGAAGCGCTGCGCCTGCGCACGCCGCACTTCCGGCGACAGGTTGCCGTACACGGTGGCGGCCGACAGGCCCATTTCCGTCACCATGTCGCGCCACATCAGCACGTCGCGCCGGGAAAATGCGATCAGCGCATCGCCGCGACGCACGTTTTTCAATTTGCGTACGGCAGACGGTTCCATCGCCAGCGGACCTTTGCGTTTCAACAGGTGCACTTCCAGCGGGCACTCCAGCCGCTGCGCCAGCGCTTCAATGGCTTTCCTGGCTTCCGGCGCACCCACCAGGTACACGGTGCGCGCTGGTGCGCCGCAGACGGCGGCAGTCCACGCAGCGCCCCGGTCCGGGTCCGCCAGCATCTGGATTTCATCGATGACGGCCACGTCGACCGAGGTGCGGGTATCAAGCATTTCCACCGTGCTGGCCACGTGTGTGGCGCCTTCCACGATGCGGCGCTCTTCGCCCGTCACGAGGCTCACGGCCAGCGGCTTGCCATGGCGCGTCACGGTTTGCAGGCGCTCGTAGTTTTCCAGCGCCAGCAGGCGCAATGGCGCCAGATACACGCCGCTGCCCGCCTTCGCCAGCGCTTCCATGGCTTTATGCGTCTTGCCGGAATTGGTCGGGCCCAGGATGGCGATGAAGCGGCGCGGCATGCGGTGCGCCGTCGTGAATGAGGCAGGATATTCGCCCAGGCTGATGCTCTGGCGCGTACGCTCCGCATGGCGCTCTTCGCGCTGGCGCTCGACCGCGTGCTCCAGGCGCAGGCGGATGCGGCCGCACACTTCGCTGCCCAGATCCGACGTCTGCAAGTCCGACAGCGTATGCAGGAAAGCCATCGGATCCATGTTGTAATCGTCGGCTTCCACCGCGATGTCGCGCACGAATTCCAGCACGTACGCGTGCAGGTCGCGCACGGCTTTTTCGCCGCTGCGTTCGCGCAGCAGGGCCAGCCGCGTGTCGCGGTCCATCTTGCGCCACTTCGATGGCTTGGCCAGCACGCCATATTGCGGCACCAGTTGGTAAGGCACGCGCAGCCCCGCCTCTTCCACCACGCCGGCAAAGCGCAGGAACACGCGTCCTTCCATCTTGACCAGCGTAATGCCGCGTTCGGGCAAACCCAGCGCTTCGCACAGGCGCTCGTCGTCATCGTCGTGCGGCGTCAAGGAGGTTTCGTTGGCGTGGGTGCTGGTCATGGTGTTTCCTGCATGGTGTTTCCTGAATAACTGGTGCCTATTGGGCTGCAAGTATAGCGCCCCGCGTCCTGCTTGGTGGGCGGCAAGGTACAATCGTGCCTCAGCCGTATGTAGGCGCCAAACCGTTGTACCGAATTGAACCATGCCGCAAACCATCATTACACCTGTTCACCACGAACTGGTCATCAAGAAAAGCCGTTTTATTGCCTGCGTCCAGCCCATGCCTGACCGCGCTTCCGCGCAAGCCGTGGTGGCGGAATTGTGGGCCCAGCATCCAGGCGCCGCGCACGTATGCTGGGCGCTGCTGGCTGGCGGCCAATCGGCGGCAGTGGATGACGGGGAACCCAGCGGCACGGCCGGGCGGCCCATGCTGGACGTGCTGCGCCACCAGGACCTGGAAGGCGTGCTGGCGACCGTGGTGCGCTACTTTGGCGGCGTCAAGCTGGGTGCGGGCGGCCTGGTGCGCGCTTACACGGACAGTGTGGCGCAAGCACTGCTGACGGCGCAAAAAGTCGCTATCATCCGCCAGCAAACGTTGCGCTGCACGGCGCCGTATGCCATGGAAGGCTTGGTGCGGCGCGAAGTGGAACTGGCGCAGGCCAAGCTGGTGAACGTGGCCCACGGCGACGACGTGCTGTTTGAATTTTCGCTGCCACAGGAGGCGGCGCCGGCGCTGGTGTCGCGCCTGACGGAAGCGGGCCACGGCCGCATCGTGTGGCTGAAGGACGACGAGCCGGGCAACGGCGGCTGACTGCCCGTCCTCCTTCCGCCGCAAAACCTGGCTTAGCGGCAAACGGACATTTTTTTCGCGGCTTTCTTGTCCTTGCCATCGCCTGCGGCGGCCTTGCCGTCCTCCTTGCCTTTGCCATCCTTGCCGTGATCGCCGCCCGGCGAACCTTCGCTGCCGCCAAAACTGTCAGCGCCGCCACCAATGGTCTGCTGCTCGAATGCTTGCGCCAGCGCAGCGGACGCGGGCGATGACGACTGGATCGCCGGGTTGGCGGACGAGGGGCTGTCTTGCGGCGCACCGGACGCCTGGCCGCTGTCTTGCGCATTGCCTGCCGGCGTCGAAGGTTTGCCGTCCGGGCCTTTGCTGTCTTGTGGCTTATCGTGCGGCTTGCCATCCTGCGCGCTGGCCTGCTGTGGCGCTTGCTGGGTTTGTGGCTGGATTTGCGGCTGGGTTTGCGGCTGCTGCGGCGGTTGTTTGGCGCTGTTGGCGGCTGCTTTGGCCGCATTATCCGCCGCCTGCCGCGCTGCCTCATCCGCCGCAGCTTTGGCAGCGGCTTTCGCAGCGGCATCGGCGGCTGCCTTGACGGCAGCATCCGCAGCTGCTTTCTCTGCCGCTGCTTGCGCTGCCGCGTCGGCGGCGGCTTTTTCCGCTGCGGCCCGGGCCACGGCTTCTGCCGCGGCTTGGTCCGCGGCAGCCTTCGCTGCGGCCTCAGCGGCTGCCTTGGCTGCTGCTTCTGCGGCGGCTTTCTCTGCCGCTGCTTTGGCTGCCGCATCGGCCGCGGCCTTGTCAGCCGCAGCCTTTGCCGCGGCTTCCGCTGCTGCTTTTTCAGCTGCGGCTTTGGCTGCCGCCTCTGCCGCAGCCTGATCCGCCGCAGCCTTGGCCGCCGCATCCGCTGCCGCTTTAGCTGCTGCATCGGCTGCCGCCTTGGCCGCTGCTTCTGCCGCCGCTTTCGCCGCTGCATCGGCGGCAGCTTTATCCGCCGCAGCCTTGGCGGCGGCTTCCGCTGCGGCCTTGTCGGCGGCGGCCTTGGCCGCGGCTTCAGCAGCAGCCTTTTCCGCAGCAGCTTTCGCGGCAGCTTCGGCCGCGGCTTTTTTCGCTGCCGCATCGGCGGCGGCTTTGGCAGCGGCTTCGGCTGCTGCCTGGTCTGCCGCAGCTTTTGCGGCGGCCTCCGCCGCGGCTTTGGCCGCCGCATCGGCCGCTGCCTGTGCCGCCGCTTCCGCTGCTGCCGCGTTGTCCAGTTCTGTCGATGCGATCGATACGCTGCCAATCACAGCGCCGGCCGGCGCTACCACTGCGCCGCCCGCCCCGCGGGCTTCCAGCGTGGCCGAACCGCCTGCGCTGTCGATGCGGGACGCCGCGTTCAGCACGATGCTGCCATTTTGCGCCAGCAATGCAATGGTTCCGGGCGCCGTGGTCGTCAAACGTGCCGCCGCCCCCAGTGTAATGTCCGTGCTGGCCGTGACCTGGATCCCGCTACCGCTGGTCACGGCCGTATTGATGGCGACGGGACTGTGCGCCGTCAGCGCCACCTTGCCTGCGGCGGCAATGCCGCCCGGGCTGCTCGCAGCAATGCCGCCCGTGTTGTCGATGGTGATGGCGCCGGCGGGGTTGTTCAATGTCCCCAGCGCCAGCGATGCCAGCCCGCTGTTGTTGGTGAACGTGATATTCCCGCTGCCGCTATTGGCTGCCGCAAACGATGCCACATGATTGGCGCCATCGAGCACGATGCCCCCCGTGGCCGTGATATCGAGCCCGTTGGCCGTAATGGTTTCCGTCCCCGCGCGGCTGAACGCGCCGTTATTGACGAGGCGCAGCGTACCGCTGACGCCAGGCGCGCTAATGCCGCCGCCATCCGTCAAACTCATTGCGCCCGTGTGGCCGGCATCGCCCACGACCAGCGTGGGCGTGGTGAAGGCGGCCATGTCGCGCGTATTGAGCAGCAAGCCCGCACCGGTATCTTCGCCACCCAGCGAACTGAATTTAATCGGCTGCGCCGCCGTCAGCGAATTGACTTTGATGAAGTTGGCCGCACCGCCTGCCGACGCCACCTTGCTGCCGCCATACACATCCACTTCATCGGCCTGCAGCGTGACATTGCCGCCGCTGGACGTGATACCGGCGTTGATGGCAAGGCTGGAGCCGGCCAGCGAAATGTCGCCGCCCGCCGCCAGTGCGGTGCCCACCGCCGCCACGCCCTGCACGGACAGCGCGCCGCCCGCACTGCCCTGCAAGCTGCCCACCGTATTCGCCTGCACCAGCGCCACATTGCCGGGCGCATTCACTTGCAACTGCTTGACCACCAGCGCCGTGCTGCTGCTTTGCGCAATGTCCCCGGCCACGGCTTTCGCATTGATTGCATCCACCGTGACATTGCCCAGTGTGAGCGTACCGGTTCCCTGCGTGATATCGAGCGTGCTGAACCCGGACAAGGCGCCGCCCGTCTGGCTGTACGCCGACGTCACCGTCATCGTAGAAGCGGCATCGGCGGACAGTTTGCCGCCGCCCTGCGTATAGACGCCGGCCACCAGCGCCGCCTTCGTCACGTCCATGGCGCCGCCATTGATGGCCAGCGTGCCGACCGCAGGCGCCGCGCCCGTCACGGACAGCGTGCCGCCGCCCAATGCCAGCGTCCCCGTCCCCGACAGCGCATTGAGCGTCACCGCGCTAGTATCGCCGCTGATGCGCAGCGCGCCATCGACCACCATGCCTTTCTTGACATCGAACTGGCTGCCATTGATGTCCAGCGCCGCGCCCGAGACGATACGCAACGTCGACATGGCTTGCTTGCCCGCGCCTGCCGCCAGGCCCAGTCCTGTATCGATCACGACGTCGTCGGCAATGACCGGCGCCTTGCCCTTGCTCCAGTTATCCTTGTCATCCCACGACAGCGTGCCCGTACTGTTGGTGAAGTAATTGGCGCTGGCTACCTGGTTGATCCGCACGGCTTCGCCTGCGGCCAGGCCATAACCAGCCTGGTAATCCGCCGGCAGCGTGACTTTGCTGAAGACGCCGGTACGCCCGCCGCCTGCGTTGACGATGGCGATCGGCTGGTACGCCACCGGCTTATAGCTGGAGGCCAGCGTTGCCGCCAGCGCGCCATCGAGCAAGGCTTTGCCGCTGACAGCCAGCATATCCGACTGCCCTGCGCCATTGCCGCCCACGTCCATTACCAGCGTGCCCGCCGCATTCTGCTGATAGTTGCCCGTCACTTGCAGCGTGCCGATGCCGGTGCCGCCCGGGCTGACTTTGCCGCTGCTGGTGAACGTGCCCGTGCCGACGTCGATGGCGCCGCTGCCTTGCAATGTACCGGTAGCCGCCAGGGCCAGGTCGCCCGCATGGGACAGCGTGGAACCGCTGCCGATATCAATGGTCCCGGCCAGCGTGGACGGGCGCGTACCCAGCGTCAATGCCGCCTTGTTGGCCAGCGCCAGCGTATTGTTTTTGCCCAGGTCCAGGCCCTTGATGGATGCCGGGCCGCTGGCGCCGTCGAGCGTCACCGTCAGCGTGTCGGCGCGGGCGATATGCACCAGTTGCGCGGCGGTCGGCAATCCCAGCGACCAGTTCCCGGCAACGTTCCATGCACCAGACGCATACGCGCCGCCGCTCTGGTGAATCCAGAAATTATCACCCGCCTGCGACGTCAGCCGCACCGCATGGTAAGACGGGCTGACGTTTTCCACGGCAAAGCCGGCGACGGCGGGCAAGGCGCCCGCCACCACTGATGCCGTGCTTTGCAAGACATCGAACACATCGCCGCTGGCATACGCGCCCGATACATCCGTGCGGTTGATGACGGTGGCCGCGCTGACCGTGACGGCGCCTGTCGCCGTGACTTTATCGTAGCTCGACGCCGACGTGAGTTCGCTGTTGACGGCGCCGGCCGACGTATCGAGCGTACCGTTGATGGCCAGCGTACCGATCGACCCCGTGCCGCCGGGCGCGATCGTCCCCAGGTTGGTGACGTTGGCGGCAATCGTGCCGCTGCCGGACAGCGTACCGCCCGCGCTGTTGGCCAGCGCGCCGGAAGCCGTACCCACTGTGGCGCCATCGGCAACGAATACCGTGCCGCCGTTGGCGGCCAGGCCGGACATCGTCAGCGCGCCATTCGACACCGTCACGGTCCCCGTGTTCGTGCTCAGCAAAACGCTTTGCGTACCAGCCGACGTCTTGTTCAAATGACCTGCATTGGCAAACGTGCCGCCGCCGCTGACGGGCGCCGTATTGGTTCCGGCCAGGTTCACTGTCCCTGCCGCCGTGTTCGACAAGGCAGTCCCCGCCACGGTGGCCAATCGCCCCGCCGCGCCACTGATATTGATGACACCTGCATTGGCCGATGCGCCGCTGTCCAGTCCCAGTGCCGCGGCCAGGTTGACCGTGCCGCTGTTTTGCAGCGTGGCGATGGCCGATGCATCGTTGACGTCCACGGTGGCGCCCGAGCCTACCTTCAGCAGGGTCGATCCCGCCGCGAGGCCGCCGCTGCCGATCGTCAGCTTGCTGGCGCCTTGCAGCTCCACGCTTGGACCGGTATAGGTTCCGGACAGCGTAACTGTCCCTTCCGTTTGCGTCAGCGCGCCGCCTGCCAGCGTGCCGGTCACGGTGCCGCCCTTCAGCGTATAACTGGCCGCAGTCAGCGTGCCCGACGCGGCGCTGATGGCGCCCGCACTGGCCAGGGCGCCCACGGTTTGCGCAAAGCCCGACAGGTCAAGCGTCCCGGCTGATTCCACCGTGACGGCCGGTGCGCCAGTCAAACGGTTATCCGCGCCAAACGTCAACGTACCGCCCGTGATGCTGACGCTGGCGCCGCCATACGCCCCCGTCAACTGGGTGCTGCCGGATACGTGCGTCAGCGGCCCAGTTCCCAGATTTGCGCTGATGACACCGCCCTTGAGCTGATACGTGCCGGCAGTCAGCGTACCGGAGCCGCTCAGGGTGCCCGAACTGGCGAAGGCGCCGCCAATGGCGGTATTGGCGGCCAGACTGACGGTGCCCAGCTCGCCGATGGCAAGATTACCGGTGCCCAGTGCATTGGCGGCAGCGAGTTTCAGCGTGCCGCCGTTGACGGTGGTGCCGCCCGTATAGCTGCCGGGCTGGCTGAACGTGGTGACGCCGGACCCGGTTTTCAGTACGCTGCCCTCGCCGCTGATCGCGCCGCCGATTGATTCACTCACCGTGCTGCCCAATGCCAGCACGGCGTCCGCGCCCAGTTTTACGGCGCCCGTCAACGGCAGCGACAAGCCGCCATTGACCGACACGGTGCCGGTGACGGAAAGGTCCAGCAGGCTGGTATGGAACCATGGCGACGACATGGCCAGCGCTGCGGCAGTCGTCGCGCCACCCGTATTGACGCGGGAAAAGCCATCAAACGTTCCGCTCAGCGTCGTGTTGGGCGCGAGGATCGTCAGTTGCGCGGGAGCGCCGCCATCGTTGCCGCGCCCGCCGCCATTGAGCGCCACACGGCTGCTGTTAATCGTGCCGGTCAGTTTGGTGGCGCCGGCTATGCGCAGCTGGCCGCCATACGTCTGGTTCCCTGACGTGGTGACGTTGCCCTTCAATAAGACCGGGCCGCTGACAGCCAGGCTGTCCAATACCGCGACCGTACCGCCAAACGTCGTCAATCCCGTATTGGTGATGGCCAACGCAGGGTTGCCCACCGTGCTGATGGCGCCGAGGAAGTCCACGGCGCCGCCGCTGTTGACGGTGGTATTGCCGCTCAATGCCAGGCTCCCGTCATATGACTGGGCGCCGCCTGATTCCAGTGTGCCGCCATTGAACGTGATGACGTGGCCGGGCGCCGCGATAGTGATATTGCCGCCCGCTTTCAGACTGCCCAGCACCACATCGCCGCTGCCCGCCACGTTGAGCAGCCCGCCCGCCGTGGCAGTGAGCACACCGCCGTTCAAATTGATGGAACCTGTCCCCGCACTTATCGCGCCGCTCGCCGCCGTCAAATTCAAGCCCAGCTTGCCGCTGGTCGAGCTCACGGTATTGTTCAGCGCAATATCGTGGCCCGCGGTCAAGGTCAGCGTCTGGTCGCCGCCCGCGGTCTTGGTGATCGGGCTTTCAATGGTAATGTCGTTGCTGGCGGCCAGCGACACGCTGGTCGTGGCCAGCAGCGTGGCGATCGAGCCCGCCGTCATTTTGCTGGTGGCGCCGGAATACGTGCCCGCATCCAGCGTCACCACTGTCGCGGCGGGATCGACAAGCAGTGCGCCGCCATCGACGCTGGTACCCGTGCCATCCGCGTCCGCCACGGCACCGATCAGGATATTGGCCGGGTCCAGCAGCAGGCTGCCGGATTTGCCGTGCGGCGCCGTGGTATCCGCGCGCAAACCGGCAATCGACAAATACTGCCGGCCGGACGTTTCCACCATCCCGCCATTGCCGCCATACCAGCCGCCGCGCGCGCTGACGGTCCCTTGCGCCACGGTGGCGCGCTCCGACCACAGCACGATTTTGCCGCCATTGCCCCGTTCCACGGCATCGGCGCGCAGCACGGCGTCCGGGGCCAGCCACGCGGTCTGCGCACGGGGCAGCGTGCCGCCGCCCTGGTAATCGCCGCCCACCAGGACAGCCCCGCCGCCTGCCGTACCGGATGCATCCAGCAGCGCCGTGCCTTGCACGCCGACGCTGCCGCCCGTCATTTCGATCTGGCCGCCCTGGCTGCCCGTGGCCAGCAGTTGCGCGGCGCCATCCGCCACGGCCTGCTTAGTCGCGCGCAGAAAAATGCGGCCCCCTTCATTGACCACGCTGCTGGCATTGAGCACGCCGCTGTTTTTCACCAGCACCCCGGCCATGCCGATGCGGCCTGCCGTGCTGATGATTTGCCCCAGGTTCACGGCGCTGCCTTCCGTACCCGTTACGGCTACCCGCACGCCGGGCGTGGCGGTATCGAGCAATTCCACGCTGGCGCCCGCCGCCAGCAGCACTTCGCCGCCCGGTGCACGGATCACCCCATGGTTGTGCACATCCGCGCCCACCAGGTACACGCTGCCGCCCGATGGCGTGGCAATCGTGCCGTCATTGCGTACGGTTCCGGCTTGCGGGGAGGCGCGGAACAGCATGCGGCCTGCGAGGAAGTCCGCATCGTGCACGGCCAGCGTACTGGCAACGAATCCATGCAAATCCAGCGTCGCGCCCTGCCCGATCATGATGCCGGCCGGATTGACCAGCCACACCTTGCCGTTCGATGTCATGCTGCCCAGCAATTGCGACGGTTCGTTGGACGCCACGCGGTTCAAGATCACGGCATCGGCGCCAGGCTGGCGGAAATTCACGGCCGCGTTGCTACCGATATTGAAAGTGTCCCAGTTGACGATGGCCTTGCCGGTTTGCTGCGTGATGTCCATGCGGTTGCCCGCCTGCGCCACGCTGGCTTGTCCGGCAACCACGCTGGCGCCTGTCGGCAGTGCATTCGGCGCATTGACAGGCGGCGCCGCCTGCGCTAACGGGCCTGCCAGCAATGCCAATGCCGCAGCCGGGTGCCCCCATGCGGCGCGGGCGCCCAGCAAACGCGCCATCATGCGCAGCAGCAACGTCGCCACGCGCTGGGGTGCGCGCCGGATCAGCGAATAGCGGTGGCGCCCGAAGCGCAGCACGGCGGCTGCGGCGGACGTTGAGGCGGCAGGTTTGCGGGCGCTCATGATGATGGCTTTCTGGCGAAATCTATCCCTACATTATCGGTCACGGCATTGCAAATTACCTATGAAATTCTCCATGTTGCAATATTGCCGCGACGGATACTCGAACGGAATGGGTTCCACCGCACAGACAGCCATACTTGCCCCTGATAGCCTTAGAGCAAGAAATTAACCGGAGGAACATCCAATGAGATGGGAAGGCAACCGCGAAAGCGATAACGTGGAAGACCGCCGCGGCGAAGGTGGCGGCGGAGGCGGCTTCGGCTTCGGTGGCGGCACGATAGGCATCGGCACCGTGGTGCTGGCGCTGCTGGGTTCATGGATCTTTGGCGTGAATCCGCTGACCATGCTGGGCCTGCTCAGCGGCGGTGGTCCGGCGCCGCAAGTACAGCAGGCGCCCGCGCACCCACCGCCCCATTCCGACAAGCAGGCGCGCTTTGTGTCGACCGTGCTGGCCGATACGGAAGATGTGTGGGGACAACTGTTCAAGCAAGGCGGCGGCCAGTACGTGCGGCCCAAGCTGGTGCTGTTTTCCGGCCGCACGCCCACGGCCTGCGGCACGGGCCAGGCGGCCATGGGGCCGTTTTATTGCCCGGGCGACTCCAAGGTGTATATCGACCTGAGTTTTTACCGCGTGATGGAACAGCGCTTCCACGCGGCCGGCGAATTCGCGCAAGCGTACGTGATTGCCCATGAAGTAGGCCACCACGTGCAGCATTTGACGGGGGTATCCGGCAAGGTGGAACAGGCGCGGCGCAGCGCATCGGAACGGGAAGGCAATGCGTTGTCGGTGCGGCTGGAATTGCAGGCGGACTGCTATGCTGGGGTGTGGGCATTTCACGCCAACCAGGCGCGCAGCATCCTGGAACAGGGCGACATTGAATCCGCGCTCAATGCCGCCAGCGCCATTGGCGACGATACGTTGCAGCGCCAGTCGCAAGGCGAAGTGGTGCCGGATTCCTTCACGCACGGCACGTCGGCGCAGCGCGTGCGGTGGTTCAAGCGGGGCATTGAAAGCGGCGACGCCATGCAGTGCGATACGTTCAACGCGCGTGCGCTGTAAACTGGGCGGCCTATCCTTCCGGAGCCGCCCGCCATGACTGATCCTGTTGCCCTGTTTAACGCCCAGCGTTCCCGCCTGTTTGCCATTGCGTACCGGATGCTGGCCATCCGCGCCGATGCGGAAGACGTGGTGCAGGAAGCGTGGCTGCGCTGGGCGCAGACCGACCACGCCGCCGTGCAATCGGCAGCAGCATGGCTGGTCACCATTGTGACGCGGCTATCGATCGACCGGCTGCGCGCAGCCCAGGCGGAACGGGAAGCCTACATCGGCTGGTGGCTGCCGGAACCGCTGGTGGAACTCGATGAGCGCACACCGGAATCCGAAGCGGAAATGGCCAGCGACTTGTCGGTGGCCTTTATGTGGCTGCTGGAGCGCCTGGGGCCGGAAGAGCGGGCCGCGTTCCTGCTGCGCCAAGTGTTTGACCACGATTATGCGGAAGTCGCAGAAATGCTAGGCAAAAGCGAAGCATCATGCCGCCAGCTGGTGCACCGGGCAGCGGAAAAGGTCCAGCAAGAAAAAACCCGCAACAAAGTGGCGCGGGAAGCGCATCAAAGCTTGCTGTCGAAATTTGTCGCAGCGGCCCGCACGGGCGATAAGGATGCGCTCCGCGCGCTGCTGGCGGAAAATATTGAACTGGTAGGCGATGGTGGCGGCAAAGTGCCATCGTTTATGGAAATCCTGCGCGACCGGGACCGCATTGCGGAACTGTACTGGGGCATGCTGGACAAATTCCCCGGTCAGGTCGAATACCGCATGGCCACCATCAATGGCGAACCGGGCTTGCTGCGCTTTATCGGCGGCAAGCTGGAATCCGCGCAAGCGTTTGTGACCGGCAATGGGCAGATCTGCGCCATTTACGCCGTGCGCAATCCGGACAAGCTGGCCGCCGTGCCAATGGCCTGATAAATTTTTCGGTTTTTTTTCAAAAAGCTGTCACAAGGGACAAACGCGGTCCGTCTAATGAGCATGGACGGCCGCACGGTGCGGCTGCCACACACTGAACAAGGAAAGATCATGTCCCTGACTGCCCGCCTGAATTACTTCCAACTGGCCCAACCCAGCTTCAACGCCCTGCTGGCTTTGTCTGAAACCATCCAGAAAAGCTCGCTGGGTGTACGCCTGGTGGACCTCGTGCTGCTGCGCGTATCGCAAATCAATGGCTGCGGCTATTGCATCGACCTGCATTGGCGCGACCTGGTACGCAACGGCGCCGATCCCCGTCATTTGAATGCCGTGGCAGGCTGGCGCGAAGCGCCATTCTTCAGCGACCGCGAACGCGCCGCGCTGCATTGGGCGGAACTGGTGGCGCAAATCCCCCGCACGGACCCGGACGACGCCTCGTTTGCCGAACTGCGCAAGCATTTCACGGATGGCGAAATCGCGGAACTGGGCTTCACCATTGCCACAATCACTGCATGGAATTTGCTGAACGTGAGCTTCCGTAATCCGATTCCCGCCAAAGGCTGAACACCGCACGGATGCAGTTGTGGCAGGAATTGACTGCAAGCAGGCAGTCCTGCCACTCGCCCTTGCGCGATCATGAAGCCCTTCAACCACAAGGAGCCGCCATGACGCGCAAGATTGGAATTTTTTTGTATCCGGAAGTGGAGGTGCTGGACTTTGCCGGACCTTATGAAGTGTTCACATGCGCCACCCGCGTGGCGCGGCTGCAGGATCCGCAGGCCGAAGCCCCGTTCGACGTGTGCACGATAGCCGCCACGCGCGAGCCCGTGCGCGCCCGCGCCGGGCTGTCGGTATTGCCGGACCATGCGCAAGACAGCCATGACCCTCTCGATGTGCTGCTGATCCCCGGCGGCATGGTGGACCGTGAACTGGGCCGCGCCGCCACAATAAACTGGATTGCCCGCACGTCGGCACAGGTTCCGTTGACGGCCTCCGTGTGCAGCGGCGCCCTGCTGCTGGCGCAGGCAGGCTTGCTGGAAGGCCGCCCCGCCACCACGCACTGGAGCGACGTCGAACAGTTGCAGGGCTATCCCAATGTGCAGGTGCTGCCGCAGCGGCGCTGGACCGACGACGGCGGCATCGTCACGTCCGGCGGCATATCCGCCGGCATCGATATGGCGCTGTACCTGGTGCAGCGCTTTGCGGGGCGCGAACTGGCGCTGGCCACGGCGCACCGGATGGAATACGCGTGGAACGAACAAGGCTAGCAACAGGCAAGCTTAAATTCACGCTTTCACGCTTGCATACCACTTCAACACCGCAAAAAACTGGTACGCATCGCTTAACACATTGTCTCATTTGAGACATCCCGCCTTTTTTCTTCCTCCCCAGAGTGGCATGGCTGCTGCAATACACGTTGCAGCAGCCATGCCGCTGCCAGTGCTTTTGCTTCTCACCAGACAACTGGTCTTGAATTGGACGCAACTTTACAAAACCACTTGACTACCAATTTTTCGCATTCCATGCTGGCCGCCGGCTGCACGCATTTTGAGCCGCATAACAAAAGCAACAAACCTTTCCCAACCAAGGAGGAGAATGATGGCACGTACTTTCAGGGCGAATGCCCGCAATGTTTGCCTGGCCGGCCTGGCCGGCGCGCTGCTGGCCGCATGCGGCGGCGACGGCGCCGGCACCACGGATACACCGCAAAAACTCAAAATGGGGGCAACTGCCAGCTGCCCTGCATGGACAGCGACCGACATCTACACGGCCGGCATGTGCGTGACCTATAACGGCAATACGTACAAGGCCAAATGGTGGACGCAAAACAATGTGCCGGGCACGGAACAGTGGGGTCCATGGGAATTGCAGGCGACGACGCCGACACCTACCCCGACACCTACACCTACGCCGACTCCCACGCCAACCCCGACACCAACGCCCACCCCGACTCCGACGCCGACTCCGACACCAACGCCCACCCCGACTCCAACGCCGACGCCAAGCGGCCGTGAAATCGGTTCGTACTTTGCGCAATGGGGCGTGTATGGCCGCGGCTATGAAGTGGCCGACATCCACACGACGAAAACCCCGGTCAACGGCGTGCAAACCAGCGTGGCGGACCAGCTCACGTTCATCAACTATGCGTTCGGCAACGTCTACCAAAAAAATGGCGGCTATGAATGCGACATGGTGACGCGCGCCGAAGTGGGCAACGACAACCCGACGTCGGCGCAAGCCGGCACCGGCGGCGACGCCTACGCGGATTACCAGCGCCAGCCTGCCCGCACGGTGGACGGAAAATCCGTCGCGTGGGATGCCAAGCTGTCCGGCAACTTCCTGCAATTGAAATTACTGAAGCAGCAGCACCCGAACTTGAAAGTGTTCATTTCACTGGGCGGCTGGAGCTGGTCGAAATTCTTCTCGGCTGCGGCAAAAACGGATGCGCTGCGCAAACAGCTGGCGAAATCGTGCGTGAAAATGTTCATTGCCGGCGACTTGCCCGTGCAGGATGGCCGTGGCGGCCCGGCTTCCGCCAAAGGCGTGTTTGACGGCATCGACATCGACTGGGAATACCCGGGTGGCGGCGGCCAGCCGTACAACACGTACGCTGCGGAAGACAAGCAAAACTTCACGCTGCTGATGCAGGAATTCCGCGCGCAGCTCGATGCGCAAGGCGCCACCGATGGCAAGCGCTACGCACTGACGGCCGCCATCGGCGCCGGCGCTGACAAGATCGCCAACACGGAACCGGGCAAGTATGCGCAATACATGGACTGGGTCAACGTGATGACGTATGACTTCCACGGCGCATGGGAAGGCAGCACGAACTTCCATGCGCCGCTGTACCACGACCCGGCCGATCCATCGACGGGCAACCTGGCCAAGTACAACATCAATGACGCCGTCACGGCATTGGTGGCGGCCGGCATGCCCAAAAATAAGATCCTGATGGGCATCCCATTCTATGGGCGTGGCTGGAAAGGCGTCAGCGCCGGGCCGAATGGCAATGGCTTGTACCAGGCGGGCGCTGGCGCTGCTTCCGGCGCATGGGAAGCCGGTATCGATGATTACAAGGTGCTGGTCAATAAGACCGGCAACCGCTGGTACCACCCGGTGACCAAGCAATTGTTCCTGTACACCGGCACGGGTGAATGGTGGAGCTACGACGATCCAACCGTGATCGCCACCAAGATGCAATACGTGCGTGACCAGGGCCTGCGCGGCGCCTTCTCGTGGGAACTGGATGGCGACGCCAGCGGCGCGCTGACGGCAGAGGTCTGGAAAGGCCGCTAAACCGGGCGAAGAGTACGGCCTGCTCCGTAGGGCGGACTTTACGGGGACGCCGAGTCAAATCCGCCTGCCAGCGCCGCGTTGGCGCAAGCATGGCGGGTTGGCTCGCCGCCCGCCTTGAACCCGCCCTACGGGTCCACACGACACGGAGAAACCCAACATGAAACGCGTTAGCAATGTTCAACCTATCGGCATCAGCGACGAATGGCGCCGCTGGATCGCGGAAAACCTGATGCTGGGCAGCCATCCCGACACGCTGGCCGGCATCCTCGTGCAATCCGGCGTCACCCTGCGCGACGCCCGGGCGGAACTGGCCGCCGCACTCGCCAGCCCGTACCTGCAAGGCGTGCAGCGCCTGCACAACCGGCTCGCCAAACGCGACTGGGTGCTGGGCATACAGGCACAGCTCAACCGGCTGATGCCGATGGCAATCCCCCGGCGCCACCAGCTGTCCGGCGATGATTTCCTGCGCCAGCACTATCTCGCCAACCAGCCCGTCATCCTGACCGGTTTGCTGGATGGAACGCAGCGCGAATGCTGGACATTGGACAGCCTCGCGCAGCGCTTCGGCGAGCGCATGGTGGAAGTGCAGTTCGGCCGCAATGCCGATCCCGACTACGAGATGAACAGCATCGCGCACAAGCGCACGATGCGCTTTGGCGACTACGTGGAACTGGTCGCCACCAGCGGCCCTACCAATGATTTTTATATGACCGCCAACAATGGCCAGCAAAACCGCCAGGCGCTGCATGAACTGTGGAATGACGTGCCGCAGTTGCCGCAGTACCTGACGGATGAACCGGCAGGCTTTTTCTGGCTGGGGCCCGCGGGCACGGTGACGCCGTTCCACCACGACTTGACCAACAACTTCATGATCCAGCTGTCCGGCCGCAAGCGCGTGCGGCTGATCGCACCGTGCGAAACGCCCCGGCTGTATAACCAGCGCCACTGCTTCACGCCGGTGGATGGCCGCGCCATCGATACACAGCGCTTCCCCGCCATGGCGGGCGTGCCGGTGCCGGAATGCGTGCTGGAACCGGGCGAAGTCCTGTTCCTGCCGGTCGGCTGGTGGCATTTCGTGGAAGCGCTGGACATCTCCATCACAGTGTCGGCAACGCATTTCAAGTGGGATAACGACTTCTATTCGAACTATCCAACCCAACACGATTTCTAAACAAACCATGAACTATCAATCACATTTGCTGTTGGCGCTGCTGAGCGGCGCCCTGGTTGCATGCGGAGGCGGCGATCCGTCTGCCGCCACCACGAAACCCATGAAGATGGGCGCCACGGCCGGAGCGTCCTGCCCGGCCTGGACCGCCACCGATATTTACACGGCCGGCATGTGCGTGACCTACAACGGCGCCACTTATAAAGCCAAGTGGTGGACGCAAAACAACGTGCCGGGCGCGGAACAGTGGGGCCCATGGGAACTGCAGTCGGGCACGCCGACTCATACCCCAACACCTACTCCTACTCCTACCCCAACGCCTACTCCAACACCGACGCCGACTCCTACGCCGACTCCTACACCGACGCCGACGCCTACTCCTACTCCTACGCCGACTCCCGTAGCATGCCGCCCTGACGGCCTTGCATCCCCCGTCACCAACGTCCCGTATTGCAGCGTGTATGACGCCAATGGCCGCGAAAAGCTCGCCAACGGCATGAACCGCCGCATCGTCGGCTACTTCACCAGTTGGCGCACCGGCGCGGGCAACACGCCGTCCTACCTCGTCAACAATATCCCGTGGGACAAGGTCACGCACATCAACTACGCGTTCGCGTCCGTCGACAGCAATGCGAAAGTCGCCATCGGCAGCGGCGCCAACAATCCGGATACGGGCATGACGTGGCCAAACATCCCGGCCGCCGCCATGGACCCAGCGTTGCCGTACAAGGGCCACTTCAATTTGCTGGCGCAATACAAGAAGCGCTACCCCGGCGTGAAAGTCATGCTGTCCGTGGGTGGCTGGGCCGGCAGCGGCGGCTATTACACGGCCACCACCAATGCCGACGGCACCATTAATACGGCCGGCATCAATACGCTGGCCGATTCCATGGTGGCGTTCCTGCGCCAGTACACGTTCTTCGATGGCATCGACATCGACTACGAACACCCGACCACCAACAATGAAGCGGGCAACCCGCTGGACTTCGGCGTGTCGAAGCCGCGCCTGGCCGGTTTGATGAAGGGCTACAACCTGCTGCTGAAAACCGTGCGCCAAAAGCTGGACACGGCGGCCGTGGCGGACAACAAGTACTACATGCTGACCATTGCCGGTTCCGCATCCGCGTGGATTTTGCGCGGCGAAGAAAACCTGTCCGGCCTGCAGTACCTCGATTATGCAAGCCTGATGTCATACGATCTGCACGGCGGCTGGAACCAGTACGTGGGCCCGAATGCCGCGCTGTTCGATGACGGCAACGATGCGGAACTCAAGGCAGGCAATGCGTACCAGTATGGCGGCATCGGCTACCTGAACGTGGACTGGGCCTACCGCTATTACCGTGGCGCGCTGCAGGCAGGCCGCATCAACATCGGCGTGCCGTATTACACGCGCGGCTGGAAAGACGTCACGGGCGGCACCAATGGCTTGTGGGGGACGACGCCGGTGGTCAACAGCACCGTCACGTGCGCAGGCGTGAAAACGTGCGGCACAGGCGCCACCGGCATCGACAACGTATGGTATGACCTCGATAGCAATGGCCAGCCAGTACCGGGCGGCGGCAATCCCCTGTGGCACGCGCTGAACCTGCAAAACAATATCGTGCCGGATTACCTGGATGCGTATGGCGTGACGGAGAAAACCATCACCGGCGTGTACAGCCCGAACTACAGCGCCACACTGGCCGCGCCATGGCTGTGGAATGCGACACGTAAAGTGTTCCTGTCCACGGAAACCGCGCAATCGATCACCGCCAAGACCCAGTACGTGATCGACAACGGCATCGGCGGCATCATGATCTGGGAACTGGCTGGCGACTATGCATGGGATGCCGCGAAAAATTCCGGCCGTGGCGAGTACTTCATGGGTACGACGCTCACCACCAGCATTGCCAACGCGTTCAAGACTGCCGCGCCATATGGCAATGTGCGTGCCGAAAGCGCCATGCCCGCGTCCAGTGCGAAAGTATCGGTGACGCTGGGCGGCTGGAAAATGGGCGACAGCAATTACCCGATCAACCCGGTCATGACCGTGACCAACAACACGGCCACCACGATTCCCGGCGGCTCCGTGGTGGAATTCGACTATCCGGTGTCGGCGCCCGCCAACATGAGCGACCAGTCGGGTTACGGCTTGACCGTCACCAAGGCAGGGTATGCGGGGCCGAACAATATCGGCGGATTCAAGGCCAACTTCAACCACGCAAAATTCACGATCCCTGCGTGGCAATCGCTGGCGCCCGGCGCGTCCGTGCAGCTGACGTTGAATTACACCTTGCCGATTTCCGGTCCATCGGCCTACACCATCACGGTCAATGGCGTGAAGTATGCGCTGGCGGATGACTATCCTGACCTGCCGGTCGCGCTGAAGTAAGCCCGCTCTCCCTGGCGCGCTACCCGGTGCGCCAGGGCTTTTCCCACAAGGAGAACCTATGTATAAAATCACCAGCCTTTCCGTGCTGGCCGCCCTGCTATTGTCCGCGTGCGGCGCCAACACTACGCCGGACACCACGCAGCGCCTGCGAGCCGGCGCGGCAGCCTCCTGCCCCGCCTGGAGCGGCACGCAAGTCTACACAGCCGGCTCTTGCGCGATCTACCAGAACAAGCAATTCGAAGCGAAATGGTGGGTGCAAGGCACGGCGCCCAATGCCGCCGACCAGTGGGGCCCATGGAAATATATTGCCGACGCCACCACACCACCCGATCCCGGCCCGGGCCCCGGTCCGCAGCCAGGCGGCGTTCCCACCAAAGCCCAGGCGGAAGCGCGCGAAGCGGAACTGACCAACAATGACTTCTTCCGCAAAGTCAAAGCCTCCGTGCGCACGCTGGACAACGCGGCTGTGGAAGCCGTGGCGCCCGGCGCGTCTTCCAATCCCGCCAACGTCAAACGGGTCGAACGCCTGCTGACGTCCGCGAAATGGGATTACTACTTCGGCGCCCGCGACGCCAGCTATACGTACCGCCGCTTCCTGCAAGCTGTCGCGAAATTCCCGGCCGTATGCGACGACTACACGGATGGCCGCAATGCCGACAATATCTGCCGCCACTCGCTGGCCACGATGTTCGCGCATTTCGCGCAAGAAACGGGCGACCACAATGCCAGCATCCCGTTGCCGCAATGGCGCCAGGGCTTGAAGTACTTGCGTGAAATCGGCTGCGATGAAAACGGCGCCAGCTGCGGCTACAACACGGAATGCGCCGACCCGGTCTTCAATAGCGTGTGGACGTGCGGGAAAAATGCGGACGGCAGCTACAAAAAATACTTTGGCCGCGGCGCCAAGCAACTGTCATACAACTACAACTATGGCCCGTTTTCGCAAGTGATGTACAACGGCGACCAGTCCGTGCTGCTGAAAGACCCGGACCTGGTGGCTTCGACGTGGCTGAACCTGGCCTCGGCCACGTTCTTCTTCGTGTACCCGCAGCCGCCCAAACCATCGATGCTGCACGTGATCGACGGCACATGGGTGCCCAATGCCGCCGATATTGCGGCCGGCGCAGGCAACAATTTTGCCACTACCATCATGATCATCAATGCGGAATGCGGCACCGGAACGGAAAAACCGGCAGCGCAAAACCGCATTGATTACTACAAGCAGTTCGCGGCCGACCTGGGGTGGAATGTGGGCAATGAACAGCTGTCTTGCGCCACCATGCAGCGCTTCGGGCCTTCGTCGTCTGCCGCGTATAACATTTATTGGGAAAAAAACTGGAACAGCGGCGGTGATTACCAGTGCCAGCTGGTCAGCTACCAGACGCCGTACAGTGCACTGATTGCGGGGAATTATGCGAAGTGCGTGGAAAAGAACTGGAATGTGGTGCTGAAATAAAGCTGCAAATCAGTTTTTGCAACGCCATCTCCAGAGTGGGCTGGAGATGGTGTTTTCTCACCGCTTCAAAGCGTATCGCGTTTACTAGTACTAACCTCGACACTATCGATTTCCGGGTAAAGCCGGCGAAGGTACTCTGGCTTGGCAATGAGTATGCCGCCGGACTCTCTATCGTCAAACCAACCTGTCGGCGTAAATGCAAGAATCTCATATTCGCATACAACAGAGGTAACCAATGGGCCGAGCTCGTATCGGCGCCGTCCCCTCCTCGCAAGCAGCGTGTCAAGAGCTGCGGCCGTGGGGCTATCGGCCGATGCGCTATGGAGCGTAAGCCGCGCCTGGTGGGTCAGCTTGTGCACGGCTTGAGCTTGCAGATGGGCAAGCGCACAACGCATCGGCGGGCTCACAGCGCGCTGTTCTGCACTACAGAATTCGAGCCAACGTTTCCTCACAGTTTACGAAATCCTCAACCGCTTTTTCGCTTTCAAACTCAAACGATGCATACGTAACCTCGCACCCATCCGTCGGCTTATTTTCGGGATCGGTTGCGCTAACGAGCGATATCAGCTTTCTAACACCACAGAAGCTCCACCTGGCGGGTTGCCCATTCCATTCGAATGAGCAATCACCATCCCTCTCTAGGCTTAGACCAATACTCTCGGCCTTTGAAAGCGCAATATCCTCGTCCGGCGCTTCAATCAGATAGACGTTTTCCCACGCCGGAAAGGTGGATTGATTCTGCGTTTTGAAGACGACACGAAGTACAATATGGGCTGCAAACCATTCCATTTTTTCACCCGCAACGATATTTATTTTTGCGTTTGTCTTTATTCCGACAATCCATGAATTTCTGCGCTTCGATAATATCCAAAGCCCGCTTAACGTTACCGGCAGCCTTGGCTTGACGAAGCCATTCGCCAAGGACATCACACGGGTCCTGTCCGCTGCTCTGCGCCTCTGACTTCGCGCTTTCTGTAGCCCAGTTCCTGCCTTGCGACTTACCGCCCTTGGACATCTGCATTGGTTCAGCAAATAGCAGGTCGTTTAGTGCGTCACCCGCTACCCGACCGCCGTATGAACCAGCTTTACTGCCAATGATACCGCCAACAAAACCGCCTCCGGCCGGAAATACAACTTCGCCCGCAATTGCACCAACTCCACGTCCTACCCAAGCTCCCGCAATGGCGCTTGCATCTCCCAGCGCACTCAGTCCATATGGATCAATGAACATCAACGGGTTCCCACCGACATAGGCGTACGTATTAGGCCCAGCATCAAGCCCAATCGGATCACTCTGCACATACCGCCCCGTCTGCGGATCGTAGTCGCGATAGTAGTTGTAGTGAAGGTTACTCTCCCGATCAAAATACTGCCCCGCAAATCGTGGATTGAACATAAATGCTGATCCAGTCCCGGGCTGCTCATTCGGCGGCATAGAACCGAACCCGTCACTGTCCCACTTCCACACCACGGTCTGGCTCTGGTCCGTAATCACGCGCGGCGTGTTCAACTGGTCCGTCTGGATATAGTACACAGCCGCCTCGCCCGCAGCGTGCACACCAGTCATGCTTCCCAGCCAGACCAGCACCAGCGCCAAGAATTTCATCATAAGCTTGTTCACTTGATTATCCTTTCCAGTTGATCACTTCAGCACTGCCACCGGCACATCATCGAGCCACACATATTCCGTGACCGTCCCGCCGCTGCTCTCGGCAATCAACTTGCCCCCACTGTCGTAATGAAACACCGTCGATGACGCCGGCGTGGTTTTCAGCACCCGCTGGCCCAGCGCATTGATCTTGTACGTCACCACGCCAATCGCCGTGGAGGCGGACACCATGCGTCCCCGTGCGTCATAGCTGAACTGGCTCCCGGCCCCAGTGTTGGTGGTGCTGCCATTGGCATCCAGCGTGACCGCGGTTCCACCCGCCGTCACCAGGCGGTTGCTGGTAGCGCCATAGGTGTAATTGGTCGCAGCCGCATTCAGCGTGGATTGCGTACGGTTGCCCACCGCGTCATACGTATAGCTGCGGCTGCTGTTCGGATACTGCTCGCTGGTCAATCGGTCCAACTGGTCATAGCCATAGGTGCGGCTGTTGCTGGCATTGCCCGCATCCGCAATCCCCGTCAGGCGGCTGGCGGCGTCATAGCTGACCGTTTGAACCATGCCATTCAACGTGAAGCTGGCCATGCGCCCGTCGAGGTCATAGGTACGGCTGTACGTTTGCCCATTACCAAAGGTCAACGATTTCAATCCGCCAAACGGCTGGTATTGCACTTCGGCAGCCAGGGTGGTCGTGACGCCATCCCTGGTGGTGCTGACGGAATGGATCCGTCCCATGCTGTCACGGGTGTAATCCACACTGCGCCCGCTCGGATAAGTCAGCCCGCTCAGGCGTCCTGCATCGTCATAACGGTAAGCCATGACATAAGCCTGCCCGCCTATGGTGCGTGTTTCCTGCGTCACGTGCCCCTGCTGGTCATACACGTATTGCGTAACGCCGCTAACGTCCGTTATCTGCGTCAACCTGCCAATGCCATTGGCGCCCTGGTCATACGCATAAGCCGCGCTGCTGCCGTCGCCATACGCCACCGACGTCACGCGGTTGAGCACATCGTACTGATACGTGGTCACCTGGTTCTTCGCATCGGTGCTGGTTTTCAGGTTGCCCGCTTCGTCATAGGTGCGGCTGGTGATGCCGGCATCCGGGCTGGTGGTCTTCGTCAGATTGCCGAGCCCGTCTATCGTGTAGCTGGTCACGAGGTTGCGTGCGTCGGTGACCTTGTTCAGCTGGTCCTGTCCATCGTAGCCAAACAGCGTGATGCCGTTTTTTGCATCCGTGGTTTTGATACGGCGGTTCAGCGCATCGTAATCGTGCTTGGTGATCTGGCTCAGCGGACCGGTCACTTGCTTCAGGTTGCCCATCGTGTCGTACACGTAATTGGTCGTGCTGTTCTGCACCTGGGCATGGGCATTGCCCAGCAGGCTGACCGCCGTGGCCAGCGCAGTAAGATAAAGGCGCTTCATTGCTGGGCTCCGGTGATTTGCTTCAGGCGGTTCAATGGGTCATAGGCGCGGGCAATCTGGCGCAGCAGCGCTCCATTGCTGTCCTTGACCTGTTCGCTGACGCGGTTGCCCATGTTGTCGAGTGTGTATTGCACGCTGTTGCCGCTGCTGTCGGTAATTGCCGTCAGCCGGTGCGCCGGATCGTAGGTGTAGTTCAGGTTTACACCGCCTGGCATCGTCACGCCGGTCAGCTGGCCCGCGTTGTCATAGGTATAGCTGGTGGTGGCATTGCCCGTTGTGGTGGAAGAGAGCCAGCCGCGCAGCGTGTAGCTGAAGTCAGTCACCAGGCCATTGGGATCAGTCACCCGGCCTACGCGGCCGTGGGCGTCATAGTTCGACAAGGTGGTCACGTGCCCCGCCGCGTTGGTTACGGTACTCAGGTTACCGTGCTCATCGTAGGTATAGGTCGTGATGTCGCTGACGTCAGTCCGCGGCCCCTTACTTGTCAGTATTTGGCCCAAGGGGGAATAGGTAAATGCCCACGTACGGGGCGTGCCCACCAGCGTGGCGTTAAACCCGGCGGCGCCGCTGGCGTCCGTCGTAGCCTGCACGGTTTTAGTCAGGACATTGGCGGCCGCATCATAGGTAAAGGTGGTTCTGCGCAATGGTTCTGCAATGCGCAGCGGCTGACGGAATGCCGCATGCCACTCCGTGGTGATGGTCCGTGCCTGCCCAGTCCCTGACGCTTCGACCCGGCTCGTTTCAAGGTTGCGTGCCAGGTCGTAGGTATAACTGGTCATCGTACCGTCGTAGTCGGTATAGAGCGTCAGGTTCGCGTTGGCGTCATAGCCAAAGGATGCGGTTACCGTGCCAACACCGCCAGCGCCCGGACGGCGCGTACTCAATGAGCGCAGCACACCCAGCCTTTCGGTATAGGTATATTTGTAAATCGCGCCCAGCGGATCGGTCACTTGCGTTTCCGCATACGATGGATAGGTCAACGCATACTTTTCGACAGCCCCCGCATGCTCGGTCGATGCGGCCTTGGAGTCAGCGGCATAGGAGAACGTCGCGTAACGGTTGCCGTTTTCATCGACGATACCCGTCAACGCATTGGTACGGGCAACATTGGCAGTCAGGGCCAGCTCGTTGTAAACATAAGATTTGGATTTGCCATCCGGGTAAGTCACCTTGCTGAGATTGCTTTTCGAGTCGTACTCGTAAGTCGTGGAATTGCCAGCGGGGTCTACCAAGCTGGCCATGCGCCCTTGGCTGTCATACGTAAATTGCAGCGATTGGCCAAATGGATCCTGCACTTTCAAGAGCAGCCCTGCCTTGGGAGCAATATTTGCGGGAGTCGCAGCGTCGCTATAGGTATAAGTGGTGATACGGCCGTTGCGGTCCGTGACGCTTTGCAGATGGCCGGTCAGGCTGAAGGTTTCCACCGTGTCGTTGCCAGGCCATGCCGCTGGACCAAACTTCGCCTGTGAATACGCCAACGCATTCGCTAATGTAGTGATTATCCCGGCATTGCGCACTGGCATACGCCTTGACCGCCTCGTCTGCGTTTTCGCGGTAAACGTAATCAGCCAGGTACAACTTGTGCGCCTTGATTAACACCCCGGCAAATCGCATAGTATTGCCTGCCAACATTACCCAAATTGCATACTTCAAACCACGCTAAATAAGGCAACGATGTGCGGATTCCCGCCCCCAGATTCTGGCTTCCCATCCGCGCAACATTGCGCGCGAAACACTCCTATCCAACAAATCAACCACTTGCATAGAAAAAACAGCTGGCACAGCGTTTGCTCAACTATCGCTGCGAAGTTGCACAAGCTAAACTGAATTAGCGTGCGCCATCCGCGATAACTACAACACTTCCCAGGAGACCATCATGCGCAAGTCCTATCCCTTCCGTCCTTTCCTGTTCACCCTTCTGACGCTCTGCTTTGCCACCTCCGCCTGGGCGCAAAAGCCTGAACACGGCAGCGCCGACGAAGCCGTCGCCATGGTCCAGCAAGTGATTGCCTCGATCAAAGCCAATGGCCGCGACAAGACCATCGCGGAAGTCAATAACACCGCCACCGGCAAATTCCGCGACCGCGACCTGTACGTCACCATCAATGACTTGAGCGGCAAGAACCTGGCGCATGGCGCGAATCCGAAAATGCAGGGCAAGGATTTGATTGACTTGAAAGATGCGGACGGCAAGTACTTCGTGCGCGAACGGATCGAGCTGGCAAAGACCAAAGGCAAAGGCTGGCAAGACTACAAATTCGTCAATCCCGTGTCCAAGCAAATCGAGCCGAAGTCCATGTACTTTGAAAAATATGAAGACTTGATCGTCAATTGCGGGATTTACAAGGCAGCCAAATAAACTGATACGGTCACGGCACGGGGTATCTGCACCTGTCCGTACCGCGGTAGCCGGTGGAAAATCGGGCATCAATTCGAGGAGCCCGCCATGTCCACCCAACGCAGCTTTACACAAACCCTGGTTGCCGTCGCCTGGTCGTTTGCCGGGTTGCGCCGCAAACGCGATTTTGACGAAGATGTGGGCGCGCTGAATCCGTTCTATGTGGTGGCCGGGGCCTTCCTCGGCTGCGCGGCGTTCGTCGGCATCTTGCTGGGCGCCGTGCGGCTGGCGACAGCCTAAGCAGGGATGCGCAAATCAGTACGACGCTGACCGGCCTGCTGCCGGTCGCTAGCATTTAACAAAATCTCACAATTTTTTTAGCGTTTGGTGACAATTCGCGCATTTTTCAGGCAATTGATTGACGTATCCTAAATGCAAGATCGTTAATTGCTTTATAAGAATGCCGACTCCTACCGAACTGCGCCTGCGCGGCGCCACGCTGAGCTACCGTGTCATTATCGATGGCATACAGGAAGGCCACACGCTGGAGCATGTGGCTGCCCGGCTGGCGGAATTGTTCAGGCGCACAGTCGACCAAATGCGCGCCCTGTTGGCCGCACCGCGCGCCATCGTGAAAAAACAGCTCGATTGCCCGCATGCGCTGCGCTTCCAGGCTGCGCTGCAGCGCGCCGGCTGCATTGCCGTCATCGAGCCGGACCATACGGATTTTTCCACGCTGGTGCTGGCCCATCATGTGAGCCCGGGCCCGGGCATTGCCATCAACGCGCCGGAAGCGTGGCACGCCAGCATGGATGACGGCACGTTCCAGCTGGCCGACGAAGCCAGCGGCGCCTGCCTGCGTGCAGTCGGCGTAACATCGGCCGCACTGTCGATCCGCGAATGGACGGACCAGCGCTTGCGCTGGGTGGCCGAAGACATGCCGTACCTGCGCCAGGTGCGCGCACCTTACCGGATGGAGGGTGCTGGCTGGGAAGACCGGGTGCAGGGCGTGGCGGCGGAATACCGGGGCACGTTCCCCGGCACGGGCGTGTATAGCCATTACCTGGTACTGTGCCTGCGCTCGGCCCGCTCACTGGTCTGCCTGACCGTGCATGCGCCTGCCGCCGCGTTTGACGCCAATGAATCGCTGTTCCGCTGGCTGTTGCGCAACCAGCTGGACGTCTGCGATGCAGCAGCCGAACACATGCCGTTGCCTGTCCCGCAGCAGGCGCGGCAGTGGGAAGCCCAGCTGGCTGCCGCGCGGGAACCGCAGCACGGTGACCAGCAGGATGAGCAACCGGAAGCCTCCGCTGACGCAGCGGTTCCGCAGACGGTCGCGCTGTCGCCGCACGATGAAGCGCTGCAGCGCTGGCTGCGCTACAACGAAGCGCGCCCGTCGCGCCGCCTGCAGCAGGCCGGCAAGCAGCCGTCCGCCACGCCGGTACGCAACACGTAACGACTATCCATAGGCGGAAATATTCCGCCACGCCTGCCGGGCGCCGCCGTGCGGCAGGCGCCAAATGACTATACAATTGCGCGGTTCCCTGTTCCTACGATAGAAAGGCCGCGCAATGGCGATCCCTGTCCTCATCAACCTGGCCATTGCCGCCGCCGTGCTGGCCTTTATGTATCGCCAGCAAGCGAACCACGCAACGTTTACGGTGCGGGTGTTCACGGGCCTCGGCCTGGGCGTGGTGCTGGGCGCAGGCTTGCAGGCTGCGTATGGCATCTCCGCCCCGGAGCTGAAAACCACGGCAGATTACCTTGACATCGTGGGCAGCGGCTACGTGAAGCTGCTGCAAATGATCATCATGCCGCTGATTATGGTGTCCATCGTCAGCGCCATCATCAAACTCAGGAATGCCACGTCGCTGGGCAAGATCAGCGCCCTGACCATCGGCACGCTGATGGCCACGACCATCGTGGCGGCGGCTATCGGTATTGTGATGGCCAAACTGTTTGGCTTGACGGCTGTGGGCATGGCATCGAACGCAGCGGAAGTGGCGCGCGGCGCTTACCTGCAGGGCAAGCTGGGCGATGCGCAATCGATCTCGCTGCCATCCATGCTGTTGAGTTTTATTCCCGCCAATCCCTTCCTGGATCTGACGGGCGCGCGCAAGACTTCGACGATTGCCGTCGTGATTTTTTCCATTTTTGTCGGCATGGCGGCGACCGGCATCCATGACAAGAAGCCGGACCTGTTTGCCTCGTTCGAACATGCCGTGCACGTGGCGCACGCCATCGTCATGCGCCTGGTGACGATGGTGCTGCGCCTGACGCCGTATGGCGTGTTTGCGCTGATGGCGCAAATGGTGGCCACGTCCAGCCTGGCGGACATTTTGAACCTGATCAATTTCGTACTGGCGTCGTACAGCGCGCTGGTGCTGATGTTTATCGTGCACCTGGCGCTGGTGGCGGCGGCCGGATTGAATCCGCTGCGCCATGCGCGCAAGATTTTCCCGGTGCTGGCGTTTGCCTTTACGTCGCGCACCAGTGCCGGTTCCATCCCGATGAATGTGCAAACGCAGACGCAGCGCCTGGGTATTCCTGAAGGCATTGCCAACTTTGCCGCGTCGTTTGGCGCGACCATCGGCCAGAATGGCTGCGCGGGCATTTATCCGGCCATGCTGGCGGTCATGATTGCGCCCACGGTCGGCATCGATCCATTCACCGCATCGTTTATCTTGCCGCTGCTGGCCATTGTCGCCATTGGTTCCGTCGGCGTGGCCGGCGTGGGCGGCGGCGCCACGTTTGCCGCGCTGATCGTGCTGTCGTCGCTAAACTTGCCGGTGGCGCTGGCGGGCTTGCTGATTTCCATTGAACCGCTGATCGACATGGGCCGCACCGCCCTCAACGTCAGCGGCGCCATCACGGCCGGCACGATTACCAGCCGCGTGCTGGGCGAAACCGATATGGCCGTCTTCAACAGCGACGCGGAGCTCAGCGAGGAAGCCGGCAGCAAGGCGGCCTGATCAGTTTGAGGCGGGATCGTAAGCCAGCACGGCTTTATAACCCGCCGGCGCAATCGACGTATTAAATGGATAGGTGGCGAAGTTGTTGTGATCCACCATCCCCAGGTTGATCAGGATGGTGTGGGGCAAATCCTTGCTGCGGCCCTCCAGCACATTGACCACGGCATTGATGGCCACGCGGGCCTGGCTGACGCCCTTGGTATCCACCGCCGCGTAAATTTCCCCCTTGTCGATCATGCGTGCAATATCGCTGGTCAAATCGTACGCCACCAGCCGTATCTTGTTCTGCAAGCCGGCGTGAACCAGCGGCTGGTACACGGCGGGCGCGCAGCCCGTGCAGCCCAGGATATAGTCGAGTTGGGCGCCGTTCTTGGCCAGGATGTGTTCCGCCAGCCGCGTTTGTCCTTTGAAGTCGCTATCGCCATACCGCACTTCCAGGATGTGGACCTTGACGGGCCCCTCCTCCGCCGCGATCCGGCTGCCATCCACTTCGCCTTTGACCCAGCCAGCGCCAGCGGGGCCGGGCAGCAACGCCACGTTGATGGATTTCATCCCGCGCTGCTGCGCGTCGCGCATTACCCAGCGCATTGCTTCCAGCCCCATGCCGCGCAACGACGTGGTGATCTTGATCGTGAGATCGTCGCTGCGGCTGTCGTTCGCCAGCTGAAAGACGGGAATACCCGCCGCCCGGGCCTTGGCGATCGATGTGTTATTAAACGTCATGTTAATGGGCGAAATGACAATCGCGTCGTAGCGCGCCGCGATTGCCGCGTCCATCTGGTTCAGCTGGGTGGCCAGGTCGTCGTAGCCGGTGGCAGCAATGACATCGACCGCCACGCCCAGACGGCGTGCTTCACTGATCACGCCATAGTTGCAGCCGACCCAGTACGGATCCTTCAGGTGCGGAAACAGGAACGCGATGCGCCAAGGCTTGCTGGCAGGCGCTGCCATGGCGTAGGCGCCAGCAACCACACGTCCACTCGCCAAGGCATCATCCGCGCTCCCGTTGGCCTGCAGCGGGCGGAAGATGGATTGCACCGGTATCGGCGCAAACTTCACCGGATCCGGCAATTTTTCCGCGCTGGCCAGCGCTGTCGTCAGCGCCGATGCCGCCACAGCGGCCAAACGGCGCGTCCATTGAATCTTCACGGCATTCCCCTTGTGACTACCCTGCAGGCGGCCACACATCACACCCTGGCAGCCTGAATGAATTGCAGAATAGCATCTTCAATGCACCAATTGCGCGGCCGGACGCTAAAAAGTACGCCTGGCCTGCAACAGCGCGCCCTGGTCCAGCGTGGCCCGCAACGATGCGGCGTGGCGGTGCGCCGCCTGCCTGGTGATTCGTCTACCATGCATTCCATCGCCAACCGGGAGGTGCAACGATGGAGTCTAAGTGGCCAACACAACTATGGATCGTGCGGCATGGGCAGAGTGCCGGCAACGTTGCGCGGGATGCTGCCGAGGCCACGTCACAATACCTGATCGATATCGCCGAGCGGGATGTCGACGTTCCCCTGTCCGAACTGGGCGCGCGCCAGGCCCGCGCGCTGGCTGCATGGTTTGCGGAACTGCCGCCTGAACAGCGGCCCACCGCCATCCTGCACTCCCCTTACCTGCGCGCCAAAGGCACGGCCATGGCCGTCATCGAACGGCTGGACCGTGGCTCCCTGCTGGCCGTGGTGGCGGATGAGCGCTTGCGGGAAAAGGAATTCGGCATACTTGACCGGCTGACGCCGCTCGGCATTGCCGATAAATACCCGGAACTGCACGCGCAGCGCAAACACGTCGGCAAGTTTTATTTCCGGCCGCCGGGCGGCGAAAGCTGGTGCGACGTGATCTTGCGGCTGCGCAGCGTGATCGACACCATCACCCGCGACTACCGGGGTGAACGGGTGCTGATCGTGGCCCACCAAGTCATCGTCAATTGCTTCCGCTACCTGCTGGAGCGCCTCGATGAAGACGCCATGCTCGCCATCGACAAGGCAGCCGACGTGCCGAACTGCGGCGTCACGTCGTACGCTTTCGATCCCGCTGCCGGCAAGCGCGGCAAGCTGGTGCTGCAAGTGGCCAACTTCGTTGCGCCGCTGGCCGACACTGGCACGCCCATTACTGCCAAGGCCGACGTACCGGCCGCGCCCAAGTCGTGAGGCCCGCCATGTCCGGCACCGATATCACCGACATCGACTTGCAAACGCTGCGCAACTGGCCGCTGCCCATGCCCCGCTTTGACGATGACAAGGAAGTGCGGGGCCATGCAGTCGTGGTGGCGGGGTCGCGGGAAATGCCGGGAGCGGCGCTGCTGGCGGCCAATGGCGTGCTGCGGGCCGGCGCGGGCAAGGTGACCATTGCCACGGCAGCCCACACTGCCGCGCACGTGGCCACGGCGCTGCCGGAAGCGCGCGTGGTCGCACTGGCGGAAACGCCGGGCGGCGGCTTTGCGGCGGAAGGCATACGCCGGCTGGGCGAGCTGGCAGCCAAAGCCGATGCCTTGCTGATCGGCCCCGGCATGCAGGATGAACAAGCTTCCGCTGAACTGGTGCGCGCCCTGCTGCCCCGCTATGCGCTCTGCAAAGTCATCCTCGATGCGGCTGCGCTGGCCGTACTGCGTCCGCCCGGCGGCGCGTCACTGCTGGCCGATCCCGTGGATTGGGAACACATGCGGTTCGCGGAACCCGTGTTACTGACACCCCACGCGGGCGAAATGGCGCACGCCACGGGGATGGAAAAAAAAGAGATCGAAGCCGATCCGCGCGGTGCAGCCCAGCGGGCAGCGCAGCGCTGGAATGCCGTGGTGGCGCTGAAAGGCGCACTGACCATCATTGCCGCTCCGGACGGCAAGCAGTGGCAACAGCAAGGCGGCAATGTGGGCCTGGCCATTTCCGGCTCCGGCGATACGCTGGCCGGCATCATCGCAGGACTGGCGGCGCGCGGGGCGTCGCTGGAACAGGCGGCGGCATGGGGCGTTGCCCTGCATGCGGCCGCCGGCGACCAATTGGCGATGCGCTTCGGCACCCTGGGCTACCTGGCCCGCGAAATCCCGGCAGAAATTCCTGCGCTACTGCGTACGCTGGCGCAAGCCTGATTTAATTCCCCAATTTTGAAAGGATACACCATGAAACACTCAACATCAGCCCTGCTGCTGGGCGCGCTGCTGGCCGCCGGCACACTGGGCGGCTGCAAAGACCGCAGCACCGACACCAGCAACAGCGCCGCCCATTCCGACTCGACCACGACTCCGGCCAACACGGCGCCGGCCAATACGGCGCCAGCCAACACGACGCCATCGGATACCACGACACCGGGCACGGGGACCGGCACGGGCACGCCGGACAACGGCACCACCACCACGCCGCCCAACGGCACGACGCCCGGTACCGGAACCGGAACTGGGACCGGAGGCGGCACTTCCGGCACGTCCGGGACATCAGGTACATCCGGTTCAGGCACTACCGGCTCAGGAACCTCTGGCGTGACAGGCGACACGGGCGGCAGTGGCGCCTACGGCACGCCAAGCCACCGCAACGACAGCCGCGACAACATGCCGCGGCGCGATACGACACCGCACCAGCGCTGACACCCCATGTAAACGGCAAAGGGGCCGTTATCCGGCCCCTTTGTCATGGCTGTATCAAACCGTTACACGACTTTCGGCGACGCCGGTTCCAGCTTGCCGCCCTTGCCGGTCGCCTTGCGCACCAGCCACATCAGGCTGCGGAACACGAGGCGGATGAACGTCAGCGTCAGCAGCGCCTCAATGAACGTCAGCACGAACGCCACCAGCGCATTCCACCGTACGGCGCGGCGGCCGAACTTGGCTACCATGCGGTCGCGGGCAATTTCAATACTGTCGTAGAACGTCGGCACCACCAGCAAGGTCAAAATCGTCGACGTGATGGTGCCGCCGATAATTGCCACTGCCAGCGGACGGTAGAAGTCCGCGCCTTCGCCCGCGCCGATCGCCACCGGCATCATGCCGGCGATCAGCGCAAACGTCGTCATCAGGATCGGACGCAGACGCATGCGGCCCGCATGCATCAGCGCATCTTCACGGCCATAGCCTTCTTCTTCGCGCTTGCGCGCCGCATCGAGCAACAGAATCGCATTCTTCGCCACCAGGCCCATCAGCATAATGATGCCGATAAAGCTCATCAAGTTCAGCGTCCCTTTGGTCAGCAGCAGCGCCAGCACCACGCCGATCAGCGACAGCGGCAGCGACATCATGACGGCCACCGGCGCCGTGAACGAACCAAACTGCATCACGAGGATCAGGTACATCAAGCCCACGCCGGACACCAGCGCAATCGTCATTTGCGTGAACAATTCCTTCTGGTCTTTACCGGCGCCGCCCAGCGACAAGCCATAGCCCGGCGGGAAGTCGATTTCCTTGGCCAATTTCATGGCGTCGGCAGTGACTTCACCGGTTGAGCGTCCCTGCGAGTTGGCCGACACGGCGATCAAACGTTTGCCATCCTTGTGCGTAATGGTGGCAGGGCCCTTGCCCATGGTCACGCGGGCGATCTGGTCCAGCGGCACCATCTGGTTCGTGCCCGACACGGCAATCGGCAAGCGCTCGATGTTTTCCGCGCTGGTGCGGTCGGCCGGATGCAGGCGCACCGCCACGTCGCGGGTTTCACCGGTTGGATCGACCCAGTCGCCCACTTCGATACCGGCAAACGCCACGCGCAATGCCTGCGCCGCATCGCCGGCGGAAATCCCCATCGAATTAGCCAGGCCACGGTCCAGCTCGATCTGCAATTCGTCTTTCGGATCCTGTTCCGACAAGCCCACGTCCACCGCGCCAGGCACCTGGCGCAGCTTGTCCATGTACACGCTGGTAATGGCCATCAGCTTGCGGGTGTCCGGGCCCGTAAATTCCACCTGGATCGGCTTGCGGTTACCATTCGACAAGTCGTCCAGCACCACGTATTCCGCGCCTACCAGATGGCTGAGTTTTTCACGCAATTCGCCAGCCGCTTCCACGGCGGAGCGCTTGCGCTCATTTTTCTTGCCCAGGTCCACGTAGATACGGCCGCCCGACAAGTTCACGTAGCTGTTGGTTTGCTTGGTTTCCGGCAAAGTGCGGGCCAGTTCGGCCGCTTTTTCCAGTTTCAGGCGCGAATATTCCAGGCTCGACGACGATGGCGTCCGCACGTCGATCATGATGGTGCCGTAGTCGGAATTCGGCAGGAACGACGAGCCGCCAAATTTCACGTGCAAGCCCAGCGCCGCCACCAGCGACAGCAGCGTAATGACAGCCATCCAGCGGCGGTGGTGCAAGGCCCACGCAATCACGTTGCCGTAGCGGTCAGCCTGGTGGTCGAACCAGTCATTGAAGCGCTGCAAGACTTTGCTCAAGCCTTTTTTCGGCGCTGTGTGGTGATCCGGCGGATCGCCCCAGTAGGCCGACAGCATCGGGTCCAACGTGAACGAAATGAACAGCGACACCAGCACCGAGCACGTGACGGTCAGCGCAAAGGGACGGAACCATTCGCCCGATACGCCCGGCATCACGGCGACCGGAATGAACACGGCCATGATGGAGAACGTGGTGGCGGCAACGGCCAGGCCGATTTCCGCCGTGCCTTCCAGCGCAGCCTTGCGGCGGTCCGAACCCAGCTGCATGTGGCGCACGATGTTTTCCCGCACCACGATGGCGTCGTCAATCAGCACGCCGATGGCCAGCGACAAGCCCAAGAGCGTCATGAAGTTCAGCGTAAAGCCGCACATCCACACGGCGATAAACGCGGCAATCACGGACGTCGGCAGCGACATCGCGGTGATCAGGGTCGAGCGCCACGAGTTGAGGAACGCGTAGACGACGAAAATGGTCAGTACGGCGCCGAACACCAGCGATTCAATCACGTTGTTCAAATTGCTTTCGGATTCTTCGCCGCCATCCTGCACCACTTCAATCTCGGTGCCTTTCGGGAATTCCTTGTTCATGGCTTTCACCATGTCGCGGATTTCATTCGCCACTTTTACGGTGGACGCATCGCGCGAGCGGGTCACGGCAATACCGACGTTCGGCTTGCCGCTGCGCACCGACAGGTTATTGATGTCGGCAAAACCATCTTCAATCGTGGCCAGCTGGCCCAGGCGGATGATTTCATCGCCGCGGCGTTTCACCACGACGGACTGGAAATCTTCCGGACGCTCGATGCGGCCCACCAGGCGGATGCTCTTTTCATCCATCGAACCGCGCACCTTGCCCACCGGTGCATTGGTGTTCTGGTTGCGCAGCGCATTGGTGACGTCGCTGATCGACACGTTATATTCACGCAGCTTTTCCGCCCGCAGCAGCACCGACAATTCACGGCGCAGCGAACCGTTGACCGTCACGCTGGCCACGCCGTCGATGCCACGGAAGCGGTCGGCCAGCTGGTCTTCCGCCAAACGCGAAATCTGCGCATGGGATTGCACACTGGACGACAGCGACATTTGCATGATCGGTTCAGCGGAAATATCGAGACGCTGGACGATCGGCTCGCGCATTTCCAGCGGCAGCTTGTAGCGCACCGATGCAATCGCGTTGCGGATTTCATCCGTTGCTTCGATCAGGTTTTTGCTGAACGTGAATTTCATCTGGATGCGCGCCTGGCCTTCGGACGCGGTGCTCTGCGTTTCCGTCACGCCGGTAATGCTTTGCAGCGATTTTTCCAGACGGTTGATGATTTCCCGCTCCACGGTTTCCGGCGAGGCGCCGGGGTACGGCACCGTCACGAAAATCATCGGGATTTCCACGTCCGGCCGCTGGTTGACCCGCAGCTTGGACAGGGCCAGCAAGCCCAGGGCCATCAGCGCGATGATGATCACCACCGTCGCGATCGGCCGTTTGATACTGAAATCAGACAAGAACATGGCGGTTTTTCCTTAATTGCCTTTGGCAGCTTGCGCCGGTTCGACGGAAGCGGAAGCGACAGCCTTGGCATTCGCGCTCATTTCAACTTTCTGGCCTTCCTTGAAGTTCGAACCCGGCGTACGCATCAAGACGTCGCCGCTGGACAGGCCGGCCACCACTTGCCACGTGCCCGTGCGGTCATCGCGGATGCCGATGGTGACCGGCACCTTGGTCAGCACCTTGTCCTTGACTTTCCACGCATACGTGGCGTCGCCGCTGCGCACAATGGCCGAGTCCGGCATCATCAGCGACGACGTGGATTCCGCTTCGATGCGGCCTTCCGCATACAGGCCCGCCACGCGCGACTGCGTGCGGTCGTTGAAGTCCACCAGCACGACGACCTGGCGGGTCACGGCGTTGGCAGCCGGGTCAACGCGCTTGACCTTGCCCGCGAAATTCTGGCCCGGATAGCCATTGATGCGGAACGACACAGGCTGGCCGACTTTGACGGAACCAATCTTGTCGGCCGAAACAAACCCTTCAAAGCGCATGCTGGACGGGTCGATCACCTTGATCAGCTCTTTGCCGATCTGTGCCGTGTCGCCATTCGATACTTTCCGCTCGGAGACGATGCCATCGAATGGGGCGCGCACTTCGGTACGCTGCAATTGCTGGTGGGCGCTGACCGCGCGGGCCTTGGCGGCAGCCAGGTCGCTTTGCGCATTATTGCGGCGGATTTCCGCATCTTCCAGCGCCTGGGCCGACGTCATGCCGGACGCGCGCAGGGTTTTCTGGCGTTCCAGCATGCGGGTGGCCTGTTCCAGCGACTGGCTCGACGCACGCACGGCTTCATTGGCGGAATTGACGGCGTCGCGCAGCGACGTGTCATCCAGGCGCACCAGCAAGTCGCCCTTCTTCACGGTTTCGCCGTTTTCCTTCAACACTTGCATGACGATAGCGCTGACCTCCGCGCGCAAATCCGCCTTGCGTTCCGGCTGGATCGAGCCGGTAACGACGGGACCGGACGCCAGCGCATTGGACGACACCGTCACCAGGTCTTCCGGCGACACGGTCAGCAAGGCAGGCGCCTTCTTGTCGTCTGCCACCTTGGCGGCCGGGGTACTGGCAGCCTTGTCAGCCTCTTTTGAAGGCTGCTTGCCGCAAGCAACCAGTGCGGAAGCGATGGCAAGTGCCAGTAGGGTTTTGCGCAACATAGATATCTCCGAGATTTGGGAATAGTGCTGGTTTTACAAATACTATAAGTATTCGAGTATCCAGCAGCGGCTTAAGGTGTGTCAACGGGGGGAGGACGGACTGCGCAAATGCGCGACCGAAATGCGGAATAAGGGGATGAACGGCAAAAAATTGGGGCCAAACCGGCCCCATTTTTAAAGATTAGCCAAAGATGGCGTGCACCAGGTGCCCGATGCCGATCCCCGTGGCCAGGCCGCCGGCGATTTCCACCAGCGTATGGCCCATGCGTTCGCGCAGCCACGTGTGCGCCTTGTCGCCATCGGCGATGCGGTTGATGGCGGCTGCCTGGCGGCCCACGTGCTGGCGCAGGCTGTTGGCGTCAATGATGACGATGAAGCATAAGGTCACCGCCACGCCAAACGCGGGATGGCCCATGCCTTCGCGCAATGCAATCAAGGTCGCCATGCTGGACACGACGGCGCTGTGGTTGCTGGGGAAACCGCCATTGCCGACCAGGTTGAATGCCCAGCGGCGCGATTTCGCACTATTGATGAGGAATTTGATCGGGCCGACCGACGTCCACGTAATCAGCGGCGTAACAAGATATGCAAGGTCCATCGCGTACTTTCTAAATTGCTTTCGGAATTGATTACTTCTATGCAATCGGCCATTATCGCATCCCGAATGGGGCGCGAGGGGGCAAGTGGGCTAAAATCCGCCCCATATCACTAAAAAGGACAACAACAATGAAGCATTTCCGCATTTCTTTCATCGTCACCATCGTCTTGATGGCGCTGGCCGGCTGGTGGGGCTATGACCGGGGCGGCGCCAGCGGCCTGGTGACGGCGCTGTGGATCACGGCGGTGCTGGGCGTGATGGAAGTGTCCCTGTCGTTTGACAATGCGGTCGTCAACGCGGCCGTGCTGCGCAACTGGAACGACTATTGGCAAAAACTGTTTTTAACCGTCGGTATTCTCGTGGCGGTGTTCGGCATGCGCTTGCTGTTCCCGCTGCTGATCGTGTCCTTTGCCACGGATTTGGGCTTGTTCGACGTGTGGACCATGGCTTTGAACACGCCGGATGAATATTCGCGCTACCTGACGGGCGTGCATGCGGAAGTGTCGGCCTTTGGCGGCGCGTTCCTGATGCTGGTGTTCTTGAATTTCCTGTTCGATGACGACAAGGAATTGCATTGGCTGGGCTGGCTGGAAGAAAAAGTCGGCGAACTGGGCAGCGAAGGCTTGTCCATCCTGCTGACGTTGCTGGGCGTGCTGGCCTGCGTGGGCCTGGTGCCGGAATTTAAAAAGCTCAGCGTGCTGATGTCGGGCGTGATCGGCGTGGCCGTCTATGTGGCGGTGGACTGGATCAGCGGCTTGCTGGAAGATGAAGAACATGATCCATCGACCGGCGTGGCGCTGGCCAAAGGCGGCATTGGCGGTTTCTTGTACCTGGAAGTACTGGATGCGTCATTCAGCTTTGACGGCGTGATTGGCGCGTTTGCCATTACCACCGACGTCGTCGTCATCATGCTGGGCCTGGCGATCGGCGCCATGTTTGTACGGTCGCTGACGGTTTTCCTCGTGCACAAGGGTACGCTGGATGAATTCGTGTTCCTCGAACATGGCGCGCACTATGCGATCGGCATCCTGGCGCTGATCATGCTGGCCAGCGTGAAATACCATATTCCCGAGTGGTTCACGGGCTTGTCCGGCGTGGCATTCATCCTGGTATCGCTGTGGTCGTCGGTAAGGCACCGCAACCTGGCTGCCGAATGATACGATGACAACTTTGCCACTCTGAATACGTCCTATGTCCCGACTAAAGTTCATTATTCCCGGCGTGCTGCTGGCCGCCGTCCTGGTCTTTGCCGCTTATGTCTGGCTGTCGTTGTCCGTTTCGTACTCGGAAGGCGAACGGGCCGGCTACCTGCAAAAGTTTTCCAAGCGGGGCTGGGTGTGCAAGACGTGGGAAGGCGAATTGCTGTTGACGTCGATGCCAGGCGCCATTCCCGAGAAATTCGAATTCAGCGTGCGCGATCCGCAAGTGGCCGAGCAAATGATGGCCGCCACCGGCAAGCGCGTGCGGATTACATATGAGCAGCACAAGGGCGTGCCGACATCGTGCTTTGGCGAGACGGAATATTACGCCCAGAAATTGCAAGTACAGCCGTAACGCTTATCCCGATAACTTGCCGGCCATGGCCCGGCACGTTTCCCGCAAAATTTCCGCACAGCGCAGCACACCGGCCGACGCCGGCCGGTGGCTCGGCGTCACCATACTCACCGTATAGGGAATCGAAAATGCCAGCGGCCGGATTTGCACGCCGCGCGACGCATATTCCAGCGCCGTCAGCGGATTCACGATGGCGATCCCCGCCCCCAGCGCCACCGTCGCGCACACGGCCCCCGCGCTGTGCGTTTCCACCACCATATGGCGTGCAATGCCTGCACCACGCAGCAAACTGTCGGTTTTCAACCGGTACGGGTCTTCCGGCGCCAGGCAAATAAAGTCCGCGCCATCGAAATCGTCCGGCGCCAGCACGGCGCTTGCGCACAGCGGGTGCCCATCAGGCAGCACGCCCACCAGGTCCGCCTGCAACAGGATTTCCGCTGTCGTGCCCGGCGGCGGTTCCACATCTTCCGTCAAGCCCAGGTGATAGCGCTGCGCCGACAGCGCATCCTGCAATCCCGGCGCTTCCATCGGCGTGATGGCGACCTGGATGCCGGGATGGCGCAGCTGCAGCTGGCGGCACGCCTGCGGCAACACGTTATGGGAAAACGCGGGCAGGCACGCCACCGACAATTGCCATTGGCGGTGATTGCGGATCGCATCGGCAGTGCTGGCAATGCGCTGCAACCCCACGTAGCTGCGCTGCACTTCGTCATACAGCATGTGCGCCTGTTCGGTCGGCGCCAGCTTGCCGCCGCTGCGTTCGAACAGCGCCAGCCCCGTGAGTTTTTCAAAGCGGCTCAATTCGCGGCTGATGGTGGGCTGCGACGTGTGCAGCAACGCGGCGGCGGCTGTGGCGCTGCCCGTCGACATGACAGCGCTGAAGATTTCCACGTGACGGAAGCTGAAAGTCATTATTCATCAACGTATGTAAGTTACTTAAGCATATCAGTAATGAATAGCCCGCGTATAAATGGATATTTTTTTATTTGGCGCTGGCACGCGATAATTTTTCCATCGCATTGAGGAAACAGCCATGGATCACTTCATTTACCGCAGCGGCGCCTTGCACATCGAAGGCGTCAATGCGCACCGCATCGTCGAACGTTTCGGCAGCCCCGTGTACGTGTATTCCGCGCAAACGCTGCGCCACCATGTCGCGGCCCTGCAGCACGCATTTGCGCCGGTGGCGCCGCTGATCTGCTATTCCGTCAAAAGCTGCAGCAACCTCAGCGTGCTGCAACTGCTGGTGCGGCAAGGCTGCGGCATGGATGTCGTCAGCGGCGGTGAATTGCAGCGTGCGCTGGCGGCTGGCGCGCGGCCCGAGACCATCGTGTTTGCCGGCGTCGGCAAGTCGGCGGACGAAATCCGGCTGGCGCTGGAACATGGCATCTTCATGTTCAATGCGGAATCCGAAGCCGAAGTCGAGCGCATCAACTCGGTGGCCGGGCAACTGGGCCGCCGCGCACGGATCGCACTGCGCATTAATCCCGACGTGGCCGACGCCGCCACGCCGGACAAGACTGCCACGGGCGGACGCCACACGAAGTTCGGCATCCCGCTGACGCGCGCCCTGCCCCTGTACCGCCCGGGCCGCTACAGCCACCTGGACGTGTGCGGCGTGCACATCCACCTGGGCTCGCCGATTCCCGATGCAGCCACGTATGTGGCGGGCATCGCCGCCATCGAGCGGCTGATTTACCAGGTTGAGGGCGAAGGCGGACGGATCGACACCGTCAATATCGGCGGCGGCTTCCCCGCTTCGTATGTCAGTGGCGAGAACCAGCTGACGTTGGCGGAAATGGGCCGTGTCATCAGTGCCAAGCTGGCCGCTTTGCACGCGCAGGGCAAGCGCATCGTGATCGAACCGGGCCGCTCCATCAGCGCCAATGCGGGCGTGCTGCTGGCCACCGTCGAATACATGAAGCAGGGCTGGGACTGCGGCATTGCCATCCTCGATGCCGGCATGAATACGCTGCTGCGCCCCGCCATGTACGGTGCGCGGCACGTGATGTGGCCAGTGGCGGATGCGGGGACGCATGGACCATGGCACCTGGTGGCGGAACGGGCCGGGGCGCCAGTGGAAGCCATTGACGTGGCCGGCCCCATTTGCGAAACCGGCGATTTGTTTGCCCAGGCCCGCCCCTTGCCGCCGCTGGCGGCCGGCGACGTGCTGGCGATCTTTTCCAGCGGCGCTTATGGCATGAGCATGGCCAGCCAGTACAACACGCGGCCACGGCCGGCGGAAGTCATGGTCGATGGCGAAGTAGCGTGGGAAATCCGGGCGAAGGAGGCGGTGGCGGATTTGCTGGCGCTGGAAATGGCGGGATTGCGCCACGCGCAGGACGCAGGCTCCGGCCGCTGATTGGCACACCGCTTATTTGGGGAAATCCGCGATCGGCATGAACAAGGTCAGCGGATCGGATGGCAGGGCGGCAAAACCAAAGTAAGCATAAAACGCGGCGGCTTGCGCATCCTTGGCATCGACAAAGAACGCATAGCCGCCAACATACTCTGCTGCGGCCCGCACACGGTCCATTGCATTCATCAGCAAATCGGCGCCCAGCCCCCGCCCCTTCATTGCCTTGCTGACGGCCAGACGCCCGAGCGTATAGCCAGGCACGTTACGCGGCAGTTTCTTTGCCACTGCTAACGGTAATTCTTCCTTGGGCGTCATGGCGCGAATTGCCAGCGCATAGAAACCTAATATCTTGCCCGGCTCATCGTCATTGACCAGCACATAAGTCTTGGAAATGTGCTTTTTCATGTGCTGGCTGGCGATATCGCGCAACCAGACATTCAGTTCATCGGTACCGCAGTCAAAATTCGCTACCTCATGCGCCGGCGACAACGCTGTTACGGATAATGCCATTTGCCAACTTCGCCTTATAACGCTCATATGCCCTGGCCATTGCGTTATTTGGCGGACGAGGGTTGTCGAGCATATCGATGAACATCGCAGCATCTTCTGCGGAGAAACGGAGCGCATGCTCCTTGTCGATCACCTTTTCCGCCTTTTCAAGGGCAGCCTGAACCACGAACTGGTTTAAGGTGGCGCCGCTAAGGTCAGCAGCTTCCTGCAATTTTTCCACTAGTACGGCAGGGACACGTGCGGTAATTCTGCCCCGCTCCTGAGTTGCCATCGCCATATCAAACTCCTGGGGATTGCCAGCCACAACGGCCAGTCAAAACATCATAGCACAGTGGTGACAAAATGACGCCACAACGAATGGATTCTGTGCCAGCCCGCCGCGCTTAACGGCTGCGCCACGCCGCGCCCACGGATTCCGCCGTTTCCTTCAAGCGCACGATCACGTCACGGGCCAGCGATTCCGACTGTTCCTGTTCAGCACGGGCGCGGGCGGCGGCCAGCGCTCCGGAGAAGCTGCCCTCTTCCACGGCCAGGCGATTCTGTTCGCGGGCTTGCGCCAGCTTTTCTTCCACGGCGGCCAATGCGTTTTGCGCGGCGTGCTGGCGGCGGGTTTCCAGGTCCAGCAATTCCTGCTTGGCGGCCGTCATGGCCTGCGTGGTGTCGGCAACCTTGCGCTGCATGGCGGCGTGGGCTTGCGCGGTTTCCAGCAGTTTTTTCTGTTCCGCCGCTTTGTCCAGCGCGGCTTGCGCGGCAGCCCGCTCGGCCATTTCACGCTGGCGGGCCAGTTCCAGTTGTTCGTGTTCCGCTGCGGCGCGCACCTGGGCGGCTTCTGCCGCAGCCTGTTCGGACGCCAGGCGCGCTTCGACAGCTTGCGCGGCGCGCAGTTCAGCCGCTTCGGCCTTGCGCTGCTCGGCGAGTTTTTCATCGATGGCCGCCAGCGTGGCGCGCTCCGCGGCAATAAAGGCTTGCTCCGCTTCCAGCAATGCCGCCGTGCGGGCCAGCTTTTCTTCTTCCACGCGGAATTTTTGCTGCGTCACGTCGCCCAGTTCCACCGCCAGGCGGGCCTGGGCGGCGGCAGCTTGCGCGGCGGCAGCCTTGGCGTCCGCTTCGGCTGCCACTTGTTCCGTCATCTGGCGCAGCGCTTGTGTTTCCTGCGCAGCCGCGTCGGCCAGACGCTGTTCTTCCGCTTGCTGGCGGCGCAGTGCTGCCGCCTGTTCCTGTTCGGCGGCAGCGCGCACCTGGGCCGCTTCCAGCGCCAGCTGTTCGGCTGCCAAACGCTCTTTCAGCGCCGCGATGGCGTGCTGTTCCGCTTCCACGCGGGCTTGTTCCGCTTGCGCCAGCTGCATCGCCAGCGCGGCTTTTTCTTCAGCCAGCACGGCAGCCTGCTGCTGGGCTTCCGTCTGCATGGCCAGCGCGGCGACTTCCGCCTGTTCCGCATCGTTGTGGATGGCAGCCAGGCTGGCAGCGGCGCGCGCCAGCGTGGCGCGTTCATCAGCCAGTTGCGCGGCGCGCTGCTGTTCGGCGCTTTCCATGCGGGCGGCTTCGGCGGCAGCCTGTTCGGCAGCCTGGCGCTGCTGGATTTGTTCGACGGCTTGCGCTTCCGCTTCGATCTTGGCCAGCGTATCGATTTCGGCCTGCTGTTCCGCTTCCGCGCGGGCCATGGCGGCTGCGCGTAATTGGCGGTCGGCTTCGATGCGGGCTTCGGTGGCGGCAATGATGCGGGCATCGGCGTCGCGGCGCGCTTCGGCGCCGGCTGCCGCCATGGCTTCCATGCGTTCGCGGTGGACTGCAGCGTCGCGGATTTCTTTTTCCGTTTGCAGGCGCAGGCGCAGCGATTGCGCGGCGCTGCGTTCGGATTCCGCCTTGGCCAGCGCGATTTGTTCGTGCTCCTGTTCCAAATGGGCGCGGGCGCGGGCTTCTTCCAGCGCGCGCGCTTCGGCGGCGGCGCGGTTGAAGGCGGCTTCCAGTGCAACCTGGTCGGCGCGCTCGCGCTGCACCGTCAATTCCAGTGCATCGGCTTCGGCTTCGGCCAGCGTCTGTGCCGTCTGGCGGGCGGCGGCAGCCTGGCGCTCGCGTTCACGCGCCAAGGTGGCCAGGCGCGCATCGGCGGATGCAATGCCGACCACTTCTTCGCGGGCAGCCTGCACGGCGGCCATGCGTTCCGCAGCATGCAGGCGGGCTTGTTCCGTTTGTGCCGCCAGTTCTTCGGCAGCGCGGGCGGCTTGTTCTGCCAATTCCGCTTCGGCGGCAATTTGTTCAGCGGCGCGGCGGCGGCTTTCTTCTTCGGCGCGGGCGCGCTGTTCGGCGGCCTGGCGCACGTCGTTGTCAGCCTGGGCACGGGCGCGCAGTCCGGCGGTTTCCTGTTTGACAGCTTCCAGGCGCGCGACGCTGGCTTCCGCTGCGGCGCGCAAACTTTCCAGGCGTTCGCGGTCCGCCTGCATGGCCGCTTCCGCAGCCTGGGCATTTTTCAACGCGACCGCGGCAGCTTCCGCATCCACGGCGGCACGGTCATCGGCCAGCGCGCGGGCGCGGGCTTCGGCGTGGGCACGGCTTTCAGCGGAGCAGGCAGCGCGGGCTTCCGCTTCCACGCGGGCAATGGCTTCCGAGATCGATTTCATGTCCATGTGCTGGCGCGGCGCCGCCGGTTCGGCAGGTGCGGCAACCGCTTCATCTTCTGGCAGGGACAGATCGTGGAAAGAATGCGCTGGCATGGAAGACTCGCGAAGTAGTGGAACCACGGCGGAATTGCCGTACAACCATTATCAACGCAGTCCCGCCAGCCTCAAGCCCCAATCAGACCCGAAAAAACCTGCCAATTCCGGGCTTTCCAAAAAGCTACGCACGAATGCACGCCTGACCCTACCGGTGGGGTCAGACGTGCATTCATGCATCCGAAAGCAGACTAATCAATCCTTCGCCAGCAACAGCAAGCCGGTGAGCAGTGGGGTCAGGCGTGCATTCGTGCGTTGCTACGGCAAAGGTTGGCAGTGGGTGCATCAATGCACGTCTGACCCCACGGGGGGTTAAATTGGGAGAGGGGACTCGTCCATCAGCGCGATTTGCTCGCGCAATTCCAGGATGCGGTCTTGCCAATAGCGCTGGGTGTTAAACCATGGGAAGGCCACGGGGAACGCGGGGTCGTTCCAGCGGCGCGCCAGCCACGCGGAATAATGCAATAAACGCAAGGTGCGCAACGCTTCCACCACATGCATTTCGCGGCTGTCGAATTCGCAGAAGTCTTCGTAACCCGCCAGGATGTCCGCCATTTGCCGCACCATGTCGCCCCGCTCGCCGGACAGCATCATCCACAAATCCTGCACGGCCGGTCCCATGCGGCTGTCGTCGAAATCCACGAAGTGCGGCCCCGCGTCCGTCCACAACACGTTGCCGCCATGGCAATCGCCATGCAGCCGCAACAGCGCCACGTCCCCTGCCCGCTCATAGCAGCGGGCTACGCCATCGAGCGCGCAATCGACTGTCGTGGTCCATGCCGCCTGGATATCCGGCGGAATAAACCCATTCGCCAGCAAGTAATCGCGCGATTCACGGCCAAACGTGTCGATGTTCAACGCGGGACGTTCCATAAAAGGCTTGACGCGCCCTGCCGCGTGGATGCGGCCGATAAACCGCCCCGTCCACTCCAGCACCTTGGGATCATCCAGTTCCGGCGCCCGTCCCCCTTTGCGGGGAAACACGGCAAACCGGAAATCCTGGTACGTGTGCAACGTGCGCCCGTCCAGCGCCAACGGCGCCACCACGGGAATTTCCAGTTCCGCCAGCTCCGCCACAAATGCATGCTCTTCAAGTATCGCCGCATCGCTCCAGCGTCCCGGCCGGTAAAACTTCGCCACCAGCGGCTGGCCTTCTTCCATCCCCACCTGGTACACGCGGTTTTCATAACTGTTCAGCGCCAGCAGGCGGCCATCGCCGCGCAAACCTACGCTGTCAAGCGCATCAAGCACGCAGTCGGGGCCGAGGGCGGCGTAAGGGTGTGGTTGGGTATCGGTCGTCATAGGGCCGTAGTATACTGCCGGATTACCTATCCCATGCAGGACACAGAAAAATGAACCTCGAACAGCCATTGACTGAAAAAGAATTCGACGAACTCGACAACTTCCTGCTGGGCGAGCGCAGCCCGGAAGACGCCATGACGATGGACCACTTGCATGGCTACCTGACCGCCATCGCCATCGGCCCGGAACCCATCATGCCGGCGGAATGGCTGCCGAAAGTGTGGGGCCCGGAAGGCAAGGATGCGCCGAAGTTCAAAAACAGCAAGGAAGAAGAACGCATCCTCAACCTCATCATGCGCTTCATGAATGAAGTGCTGGTGACGTTTGAAGTGGCGCCGAAAGAATTCGAGCCGCTGTTTGTCGAGCACGAAGTCAATGGCCAGACCTTGATCGATGCGGAAGCCTGGTGCTGGGGCTTCTGGGAAGGCATGGAATTGCGCGAAGGTTCGTGGGATGAAATCTGGGATTCCGAAGTGGGCCCGCTGATGCGTCCGATTTACCTGCTGGGCGCCGATGAAATCGAAGAAGACGAATTGCCGCTGGTGGAAGATCCCGTCAAAGCCCACAAGCTGGCGCAAGACCTGGAAGCGAACCTGCCGGCCATCGCGAAGTTCTGGATTCCGCGCCGCAAAGCGCCCGTGACGACGCAAGTCCGCGAAGAACCGAAAGTCGGCCGCAACGATGATTGCCCATGCGGCAGCGGTAAAAAGTATAAAAAATGCCACGGCGCTGACGCGTAAGCGCTCTACGCCCATATCGGTGTGACAATTTTCGTCACACCGATTGACAATTTCAGTCACCTTCCCCGCCACGCTTCCCGCCTCGAAGTGCCACTTCCTGTCACTTTTGCCATGGCATAGAAATTGCCACATAGAAATTCGCTTGCTCATAACAAGGAGAATTTCATGCAACGATATGCACTACAGAGCTGGGCCGCAGCCTGCCTGCTGAGCTTTGCCACTGCCGCAGGGGCCGCCACTGTCACGATAGAAAACACCGCCAGGGGTGAAGTCGCGCTCGGCAGCAAAGTCTGGTTCGTCGGTAAAGTCGACGGCAAAGGCGTCTTCATGAACTTTGCCGTCAACGGCATCCCCGGCGGCAATGCCACGGTCGGCACGCTGAATTCGCAAAATGGCGAATATGTGGCGCCCGCTGTCATGCCGGCCAGCCGTATCATCACGGTCACCGGCACCACGGCCACCACCGATAAGCTCAGCGGCAGCACGACGCTGACGTTGAAAATGGCGTCCACCACCTCCCCCACGACGTCCACCGGCTCGACAGGTTCCACCGGCACAACGAGCCCGCCCGCGCCCACCACCCCAACCACGCCACCGCCATTAGGCCCGCAGCCCGCCATTGATGCTGCCACCGTGGCCGCTGCCCGCCTGCTGGAACAAGCCACGTTCGGCCCCACTGCCGCCGACATTGCGCAAGTCAAAAACCTCGGCGCCCAGGCGTGGCTGAACCAGCAATTCGCCATGGCGCCCAGCCCAATGCCCGTCACGACGGACATGAGTACGCTGCGCTCGAACTGGTATAAAAACATGGCAGGCGGCCAGGACCAGCTGCGCCAGCGCATGATTTTCGCGCTGTCGCAATTGTTCGTCGTCTCCGCCGACAAGAACCCCTACGCCAACGAAATGCAGCCGTGGCTGACCACCTTGAACCAGCACGCGTTTGGCAACTTCAAGAACTTGCTGCGTGAAATGTCGCTGAACCCGTCGATGGGCAAGTACCTCGACCTGGGCAACAGCATCACCCCCGCGCCCAATGAAAACTATGCGCGCGAAGTCATGCAGCTGTTCACCATCGGCCCCGTCATGCTGAACCAGGATGGCAGCGTGCAGCTGGACCGCAACGGCGACGCTATTCCCACGTATGACCAGGACCGCATCACGCACATGTCGCGCGCGCTGTCCGGCTGGACCTACACGGGCGCCAGCGCCACCGGCATCAACTGGGAAAATTTCACGGGCCCGCTGCAGCCGCGCGACCGCTACCACGACAAGAGCGCGAAAACCCTGCTGATGGGCGTCACGACGCCGGCAGGCCAGACCACGCAGCAAGATTTCGATGCGGTGATGGATAACTTGTTCAACCACCCGAACTTGCCCCCTTTTATTGCGACCCGTTTGATCCGCGCCTTCACCACCAGCAATCCCAGCCCCGCCTACATCACACGCGTGGCCGACGTGTTTGCCAACGGTCCGTCCGGCCGCGGCGACTTGCAAGCCACGTTGAACGCGATCCTGATGGATCCGGAAGCGCGACAGCCCGGCGCCGGCGCCATGCCGGGCAAGCTGAAAGATCCCATGCTGCACTCGCTGAGCCTGTTCCGCGCGCTGGGCGCGAAAGTCAACGACCCAAATAACCTGTTCTGGGATTACTTCCTGCTGGGCCAGCGTTTGCTGAGCGCCCCCAGCGTGTTCAACTTCTATTCGCCCCTGACAAAACTGCCTGGCACGCCAGACCGCTTCGGCCCGGAATTCCAGGTCTATGCGCCGGCGCTGGCCATTGCCCGCGCCAACTTCCTGTACCAGTTCATCAACGGCAATTACAACACCATGGTCACCATCGATATCACGCCATACGTGAACGTGGCGGGCGACGTGACCAAGCTGATGAACCTGGTCGATGCGAATTTGCTGCAAGGCCGCATGACGCCGGCAGCGCGCGCGGCCATTGCCGGTTCCGTCAGCGCCACCACGGACAGCAAACAGCGCGCCCTGACGGCGCTGTACCTGACCGCCATCACTGAATTCGCCGTACAACAATAAGGAGTCTGAACATGGCTACCAACCGCCGCCGCTTTTTAGGGATGGGCGCCCACGCGGGCATGCTGGGCGCACTGTCGTCGCTGGGCCTGCTGACGGCCAAGCCTGCCCACGCCGCCGTGTCCGATTACAAAGCCCTTGTGTGCCTGTATATGTTCGGGGGCAATGACGGCAACAATATGATAGTGCCGCTCGACACGGCCCGCTACAGCAAGTACACGGCCATCCGCGGCAGCCAGGGCCTGGCCCTGTCGGTCAACGCAAAAACTTTACTGGGCCAGCGCAGCGCCACGCTGCAAAGTGTGGCCAACCCTGTCAACCAGCCGTTCGCCTTCCACTACGGCATGCCGGAAATCGATACCTTGTTTGGCCAGGGCCAGGTGGCCGCGCTGCTGAATGTGGGCAGCTTGCGCCAGCCGCTGACGAAGGCGCAATACCAGGCCGGCACGGCGCTGCCGCCGCAACTGTTTTCGCATCCCGACCAGCAGTTGCAGGCGCAAGCCGGTACGCCTTCGGTCGCGGGGACCGGCTGGGGCGGCCGCCTGGTGGATTTGCTGGGCACGGGCGGCGACCTCGACGCGGTCGCGCTGAGTTCCGGCGGCCTGTTCATTGAGGGCGCCAAGACGCACGGCAACCTGATCCCCGGCAATGGCCAGTTGAACCTGGCCGGCATGAATTTCTGGCCGCAGGCGGAAGCCGATAAACGCCGTGCCGCACTGGTGCAAGTGCTGCAGGCAAACCAGCCGAATCTTGTCGCAGCCACCGCCAACCGCGCCATGTTGAATGGCATCGAGCTGGTCGATGACTTAAAGGCGGCCAACAGCGGCGCCGCATTGGCAACGCCGTTCCCCGGCTACAGCCTGGCGCAGCAATTGAAAACCGTCGCGCACCTGATCCGGCTGCGGGCGCAGCAGGGGCCGGGACGGCAAGTGTATTTCGTGTCGCAAGGGGGTTTCGATACGCACGGAGGCCAAGCCTACCAGCAATTCGACATGCTGCGCCAGGTGTCGCAATCGGTGGCGGCATTCCAGCAAGCGCTGGCGGAAATCGGCGCGCAGCAGCAAGTGACGACGTTCACCATGTCGGACTTTGGCCGCACGTTGCAGCCGAATACGGGCGGCACCGACCACGCGTGGGGCAATCACCAGCTGATTATCGGCGGCGCCGTCAAAGGCGGCTTGTACGGCGAATTCCCGGATTTCACGCTGGGTGGCAAAGATGACGCCACGGGCCGCGGCGTATGGATCCCGCAAATCTCCAACCAGCAATACGGCGCCACGTTGGGCCGCTGGTTTGGCGCCGATGCGGACATGCTGGAGATGCAGGTATTCAAGAACGAACTGGGGAAATTTGCTATCAAGGATATGGGCTTCATGAACTGACAACCCATCCCCCAATAAAAAAGGCCGGTGCGAAACCGGCCTTTTTATTACTTGCCCTTGCCGCCCATGCGCAAGGCCGGCGACAGCGTGCCCGGCACCGGCACCACCAGCAAGTTGCGGTCGCCCATGATGAACAGCGTGTTGTCATCGTGCGAAATCACCATTTGCGCCGTGTTGTTGACGCAGCTGGGCAGCGAGAACGTGCCAGTGCAGTCGGCGCGGTCCGTCACGGGTACCTGGCCCAGGATAGGATAGGCGGCGCCGGCCGCCACAGGATTGGCCGTATTGAACACATAAATACGCGGTGCGCCGGGACCGCTGGTCGCATAGACATAGACGCGCGAACCGTCGCTGTTGATGACACCGGCCACCGCCGTCCAGCCGGCAGGCAGGCGGACTGCGCCCTGCAACGTTTCAACCGCGTCGTACACGTTGAACGTCATGGCATTGCCCAGCGCCTTGCCCTGCAGCCACCTGAACCCGTCGCGCGAAGCCGACGCCGTCGTAAAGGCGTTGGCCGACGTGCCCGGCGCCATCGGCGAGAATTTGCCACCGTCCACCGAATACACGGTCAGCGGCCCCGGCAGGTTGCCCGCTCCCGGCACCAGCATGGTCGCGCCGTTCGGCGCCACGATGCCAAACGGCGCCAGACCGTTCGGGATGGCGCCCGCATACGGCGTCACAGCCGCCGTGTCGAGATCGAGCATGCCGTAATTGGAAATCATGATGCGGTTATCGCCCAGCACCGGCAGCGGATTGCGCTGGTAATCAGGCTGTGCAGTAAAGGTGCCCGCAGAGATCGTCTGCAGCAGCGACAAATCCGCCACGCCCAGCTTGATAAACGAATTCGCGCCGGACGACGCAATCAGCGCGCTGTGGTCGCGGGTCAGGCCGATGGCTTCCACGCCATTCGTCAGCGCATTGGTACCGGTGCGCGTAAAGGTGCCGGTGGCGCCGGCCGCATAGCGTTCAATGGTTTTTTGCGCATTGATGACGAACAGGGCTTTGCCGTCGGCGTCCCACACCAGCGACGCCTTGTCGCCCGTGGTTGGCACGGCATGGTACGTGTACGTTTGCGGATCGGCCACCTTCAGCGTGGTTTTCGACACCAGCATGCCGGATGCATTGCTCAGCGTGACGTCGTACGTGCCCGCGTCCAGCGCCGGCATCGCCATGGTCAGCACATTGTCGCGGGCAGAGAATGCCGAAGGGGCAAACGTCCCCACGCGGATGCCGACATTCTGGCCATCGACTGCCGTCAGGCCGGTGCCATACACCACCACCGTGCCGCTACGGCCCGGACGCAGTGCATAGGTATCGGCCATGCGCAATTGCGCCAGGTGCTTGTTGAGTTTGAAGGCGATGGTTTTCGCCGGGATGCCCGTGATGGTCAGCGTGACGTTGGCCGTGCTCACCACATTGTTGGGCAAGCTTGCGGCCAGCGTGGTATCCACGTGCCACGACATCTTGCCGCCGACAGTACCGCTGGCCGTATCGACCTTCAGCCAGGGCTGGCTGCTGACCGCAGTCCACGTACCGGCGTTGGCGCCGCTGACCGTCAAGTCGCCTTTCATCATGTCCGGCGTGGTCGCGCTGCCCAGGTCGATATTGACGGTTTCCGCGATCACGACACCGGTGCCGACCGTGAACGTCACCGGTACTTTGGCCGACAGTTCCGGCTGCGCAGCCACCAGTTCCAGGTCGGCCGTATACGTGCCGGTCGCCAGGCCCGTGGCCACGGCCTGCAAGTCCAGGCCGCCCGTCGCCGTGTTGCGCGCGACTTTCAGCCACTGCGTGGTCTGGCCGGCCGGATACGTGACTTTATAGCTGACGTCGCCAGAACCAGCCGGCTGCGTGACGCCCAGCGCCACCGTCGTGCTGGAGCCGCCTTCCGACGCCGCCAGCGCCACGTCCGCCAGCGATGGCTTGATCGGCGTGCGCACAGTAATCGTGTAGCTGACCGTTTGCGGCGAGCCCGGGTGCGATTCCGTACACGCCGTGCTGGTGCACGCCTGCAGCTTGATGGTCCCCGTGTACGTGCCGGCCTTCAGCGATGGATCGGCGGAAATCACGATATTGCTGGCCAGCGGTCCCGCGCTTTCAATGGCGACCGGCGTCAAGATGCCGGGGCCGGACACGTCGGCCGTGAATACCACGGGTTTCGTCGTGGTCGTGTTGGACGTGGCCGTCACGGTGCGCGTGACCGGTGTGGTCTTGCCTTCCACCACGTCAAAATTCAGCGACGCCGTGCTGAATGCTATGCGGAACGTTTCAGTCGCGGTGCCCGTGTTGGTGCCGGAACTGGAGCTGCTGCCGCTGCCGCCGCCACCGCAAGCGGCCAGCGTGGCCAGCATGCAGGCTGTGATGATTTTCTTCATGAGTAGGTGCCTGTACAGCGCTGTTAAATATCAGACAAGTGTACCACGAGCAACATTTCCCATGGAACACACCGCAGTGGTTTCCCACTATGCCACCACGCTGAATGGTAATGCCAGGAAATGCGAAGTGAAGCGGCGAACAACGGGGGTTTTGTGGCGAAACGGCGGCAATTGCCGCCGTTGGAAGGGATCCAGCGGGAGTCAGGCAGGGATTACAGCTTGATGAAATGCTCTCGGTAGTAGCGCAGTTCGTCGATGGATTCCGTGATATCGGCCAGCGCCGTATGTTTCTGGTGTTTTTTGAAACCGCCGACGATTTCCGGCTTCCAGCGCTTGCACAGCTCTTTCAAGGTGGACACGTCGATATTGCGGTAGTGGAAAAACGCTTCCAGCTTCGGCATGTACTTGACCATGAAGCGGCGGTCCTGGCCGATGGTATTGCCGCACATCGGGGCTTTCCCTTTTGGCACCCACTGCTTCATGAATTCGATCAATTGCGCTTCCGCCTGCGCTTCCGTCACAGTGGACGCCTTGACGCGGTCGGTCAGGCCGGAACGGCCGTGCGTGCCTTTATTCCACGCATCCATCTTGTCCAGCACTTCGTCGGATTGATGAATTGCCAACACCGGGCCTTCCGCCAGGATATTCAAATGCATGTCGGTGACGATCATCGCCACCTCGATGATGCGGTCCGTTTCCGGCTCCAGGCCGGTCATTTCCATGTCGACCCAAACCAGATTCATCTCGTTGGGACGTTGCTGGGCAGGGGCGGTGGTTGGGATTGCGGTCGCTTGTGACATAATTCTCTCTTGGCCTAAACAATCCGCCATTTTCTCACAGGCACAGAATGTATATCCACGCGTTTTCGATTTTGTTCGCATCTTTCCTCATCTTGACCCTGGCCGTCCGCTTCTGGCTGGCCTCGCGCCACATCCGCCACGTGCTGACGCACCGCAGCGCCGTCCCGGCGGAATTCGCGGAAAAGATTTCGCTGCAAGCCCACCAAAAGGCTGCGGATTACACGATAGCCCGTACCAAGTTCGGCATGCTGTCGATGATCGTGCATGCGGCCGTGCTGGTGGGGTTTACGCTGCTGGGCGGGTTGCAATGGCTGTCGGTGCAGGTGTATCAATTCACCGGTCCCGGCATGGCGTACCAGATCGGCTTGCTGGTCGCGTATGCGGCGATTTCCGGCGCGATGGATTTGCCGTTTGATTATTACCGCCAGTTCTCGCTGGAACAAAGCTTTGGTTTCAACAAGATGACGCCCAGCCTGTTCTTCATGGATATCGTCAAAGGCATCGTCATTGGCGCCGTGATTGGCTTGCCGCTGGTGTGGGTGGTGTTGACGCTGATGGACAAGAGCGGCGCATTGTGGTGGCTGTATGCATGGCTGGTGTGGAGCGGTTTCCAGGTGTTGATCATGCTGCTGTATCCGACCGTGATTGCCCCGCTGTTCAACAAATTCACGCCACTGGCCGATGAATCGCTGAAAGCCCGCATTGAGCGCTTGATGGACCGCGTGGGCTTTGCGTCAAAGGGCTTGTTCGTCATGGATGGCTCCAAGCGCAGTGCGCACGGCAATGCGTATTTTTCCGGCTTTGGCGCCGCCAAGCGCATCGTGTTTTTTGATACGCTGATCGAGCGCCTGGCGCCACAGGAAATCGAAGCCGTGCTGGCGCATGAACTGGGCCACTTCAAGCTCAAGCACATTATCAAGCGCATCAGCGTGATGTTTGCCCTGTCGCTGGGTTTCCTGGCCCTGCTGGGCTGGCTGAAGCTGCAGCCGTGGTTTTATGCGGGCCTGGGTGTGAACCCGCTGGCCCTGCCAGGCGCCAGCAACGACGCCATGGCGCTGCTGTTGTTCATGCTGGTGCTGCCGGTCTTCACGTTCCTGTTTGGGCCGCTGACGTCGCTGTCGTCGCGCAAGCATGAATTCGAAGCCGATGCTTTTGCCGCGCAACATACGGATGCGCGCGACCTGGTGTCGGCACTGGTGAAAATGTATGAAGACAATGCATCGACGCTGACGCCCGACCCGCTGCACTCGGCTTTTTATGATTCACACCCGCCGGCCAGCATCCGTATCCGGCAATTGAACGTGGGAGTATGATCATGAAAATCGATTCCGCCAAACACTTGCTGGCGTTGCACTGCGCGCCCGCCAAAGAAGCGCTGCCCGATGTGGAAGCGGCGCGCCTGGCTGCCCTGCTGCCGAACTGGGCGCTGGAGTTTAATGAACAGCGCGGCAAACTGGTGCGCACTTTTGCCTTTGCCGACTATTACAAAACGCTGGCCTTCGTCAACGCGCTGGCGTACGTCACGCATGCGCAAGACCACCACCCGGAATTGACGGTCACATACAGCCGCTGCGTGGTCCGCTACGACACCCACTCCGTCAACAATGGCAAGGGCGGCTTATCCATTAACGATTTCATCTGCGCCGCCAAGGCTGATGCACTGGTGGCGGAGGGTCAATGAGCAAGCAACAAACCATCGGCACCGTGATTGCCGCGCATGGCCGCCACTACCTGGCCACGGCCACCATCCATGGTGAATTGCACCGCCTGCAATGTGTCACACGCGGCAAGAAAACCAATGTGGCCGTGGGCGACCTCGTCAAACTGACCATGACGTCCGCCGACCAGGCCGTCATCGATGCGATTGAAGAACGCAAGACCCTGCTGTACCGTTCGGACCAGTATAAATCCAAGCTGCTGGCCGCCAACGTCACGCAATTGTTCATCGTGGTGGCGACGGAACCCAGCTTTTCCGATGACCTTGTTTCGCGCGCGCTGGTGGCGGCGGAAGCGGCCGGCATCGAAGTGCGGCTGATCCTCAACAAGACCGACGTGGAAGGCGCGCTGCCGCGCGCCCGCGAACGCTTGCAGGTCTATGCGAAGCTGGGCTATCCCGTGCATGAAGTGTCGGCCAAGACGCGGCCGGAAGAAACCGTGGCCATATTGCAGCCACTGCTGGCCGGCCACCATTCGATCCTGATCGGCCAGTCCGGCATGGGCAAGTCGTCGCTGATCAATTTGATCGTGCCGGACGCGGACATCGCAACCCGTGAAATTTCCGAAGCGCTCGATACCGGCAAGCACACGACGACGTTTACGCGCCTGTACACGATACCCGGCCTGGGCGACGACACGGCGATCATTGATTCGCCCGGCTTCCAGGAATTCGGCCTGTACCATTTAACGGAAGGCATGCTGGAACGGGCCTTCCGCGACTTCCAGCCTTACCTTGGTGGTTGCAAATTTTATAATTGCCGCCACTTGAGCGAGCCGCAGTGTGCCGTACTGGACGCGGTGGCCAGCGGCGGCATCGCGAAAATGCGACACGAACTGTATGGACAACTGTTGCACGAGTCGTCACAAACGCTCTATTGACAGCCCCGCCATCCGTTAGCGGTTGCACAACTGTCTTATCAGCCATTTAAAAAGGCAATTGCACCTTTCAATGCTGTAGAGCATTATTGGCATAAGAAAGCATTTAATTCCGAGGAGCATCAGCTTACAGGGCTGGTTATGGACATGTTCGCGGTAGACGACGAAGTCGCACAGTGGGAAGTGGCGCTGCTCCCGCTGCGTGGCGCTGCGCGTTTGCCGCTGCTGTTGCCGCTGGCATGGCACATGCGCCAGCGCGACAGCGCCCGCGCCGACCAGCTGGCGGCGGAAGCGCAATCGCTGCTCGGTCCCGATGATGTGGCCGGCCGCGCCCGTATGCAGCTGGTGCGGGCCGAAGTGCAGTGGCTCAATGGCTCGCTGGACGCGGCCGAAGCGCAGGCACAGCAAGCGTTTGCCACCCTGTGCGCCAGCGGCGACCATGCCGGCTGTGCGGACGCCCACTGGCTGCAAGCATGGATTGCCATCGACCGGGGCGACCATGGACGGCGCGATACGGAACTGGAACTGGCGATGGCGGCGGCGGAAACGGCCGGCGATAGCAAACGCATGCGTATCATCGAAGCCGTGACGGGCCGCTGGGAAATCCTGCGCAATCCGACCGAGTCCCAATACTGGACCGAGCGCCTGATCCACAGCAATGGCCCCGACTTCCGTTTGCTGCCGCCGGATATCGCCACCTGGGTCAACGATTACTTTGGCATTGCATGCAGCCAGTCCGGCAATTTCGGCACGGCCGCCGGCCATTACATCCAGTGCTATGAAAAAGCGCTGGAAACGGGCCAGCTGCGCGCCGCCATTACTGCCGCCACCAATATCGGTGAAGACTATACCAACTTGAACAACCATCAGGCATCGCTGGAATGGATGCAGTGCGCGCTGGACTTGTCCCGCCCTACGGGCTGGCCCCGCAGCGTGGGCGCGAGCCTGATGCATACGGCCGACACCATGCGCCGCCTGGGCCGCATCGAAGCCGCCGAAGAATTGCTGCGCGAAGCGCTGGATATCCTCGCGCCCATATCCGGTGCGCGCAGCTATGCGATTGCGCTGCAATACCTGGGCGACCTGTCGCTGGATAAAAGCGATTACATGGGGGCGCTTGACGCCTTTACGCGGCTGGGCGCCCGCGCTGCCGCCCTGCAGCAGGCAGACTTTTTCACGGTGGCGAAACGGGGCCAGGCGCACGCACTGTCCGGCATGGACCGGCCCGAGGAAGCGCTGGCGGCCGCCCATGAAGCCGTGCGCCTGGCTGCCGAGCAAAACAATGTGTACCACGAGATCCTGGCGCTGCGCGTACTGGCCCTCATCCATCGCCGCCACCAGTTGCCGGCGCCGGAAGGCATGACGGAGCTCAATGCCAGCCTGCACTACCTGCACAAGGCCATCGCCGTAGGCGCCACCATCGATGGCTATACGCTGCCCGGCGAATTGCTGGACGCCGTGGCGCACGAATATGCGCTGGCCGGCAGTTACCAGCAAGCGTATGAAACGGCGCTGGCCGCGCGCGCCGCGTGGGACAAGACACACAGCGAAGAAGCCACCAACCGCGCTGTCGCCATGCAAGTGCACCATGAAACGGAACATGCCCGCGCCGAAGGCCAGCATCACCTGGAACTGGCGGCGCTTGAGGCGCGCCGCGCGGAATTGCTGCAGCAAACCAGCGCCACCCTGGAGCGCTTATCCGTGATCGGCCAGGAAATCACGGCGCACCTCGATGCCTCCGCAGTCTTTGACGTGCTGAACCGCCATGTGCAGGCGCTGCTGCCGGCCCACACGTTTGCCATTTACCTGCATGATGCCGCTGCGGCTGCGCTGCTGCGCGCGTTCGGGCTGGAAGGCGGCGCCCCGTTGCCTACGACCGTGATTGCGCTGGATTCCGCATCGTCGTATTCCGTGCGGGCGCTGCATGAACGGCGCGAAGTGTATGTGGAAGATTTATCGAAGAGCGACTTTTACAATGCCGTCCCGGGCACGTGCCATAACCTGTCCGGGCTGTATGTGCCGCTGCTGGCCGGCGACCGGGCGCTGGGCGTCATGACAGTGCAATCGCAAACCGTGTCCGCGTATGGCGAACGGGAGCGGCTGATTTTCCGTACCTTGTGCGCCTATGGCGCGATTGCGCTGGATAACGCGGAAGCGTACCGCCAATTGCAAAATGCGCAGACGCAGCTGGTGTCGCAAGAAAAGCTGGCGGCGCTGGGCTCGCTGATGGCAGGTGTCGCGCACGAATTGAATACGCCGATCGGCAACAGCCTGCTCATTGCCAGCACGTTGCAGCAAAAGACCGCTGAAATTGAAACACAGATGAATGGCGCGGGGCTGCGCCGTTCAGACTTGGCCAACTATATTGCCGACTCTAAAAAGGCGTCGGAACTCGTGATGCGGGGCTTGACCAGCGCGGCCGACCTCGTCAACAGCTTCAAGCAGGTGGCTGTGGACCGCACGACGGAACAGCGCCGCATGTTCAATTTGCAGCAAGTCACGCATGAAATCGTGGCCACGATGATGAACCGCATCCGCAATGCCAACCACGCGATTGAGTATGACGTACCCGACGGCCTGGCGATGGACAGTTATCCGGGGCCGTTTGGCCAGGTGATTGCCAACTTTATCAATAACGCGCTGCTGCATGCGTTTGAAAACCGGCAGCATGGGCAAATGAAGTTATCCGCCGCTCCGCACGGCGACAACCGCGTCGTCGTCACGTTCAGCGACAATGGCAACGGCATCGCACCCAACCATCTAACACGCATTTTCGACCCCTTCTTTACGACGAAACTGGGCCAGGGCGGCAGCGGCCTGGGCCTGTCGATCAGCTATAACATCGTCACGTCGCTGCTGGGCGGGCAAATCTCGGTAGCCAGCGGTCCGGACGGCACCACCTTTACGCTGGAGCTGCCCCTGACTGCCCCCGAGCATGAAGATTCCGGGCCCGCCGCGATTTATCACTGACGTAGGCCGGATTACGCGGGCCAAAGCCCGCTATTCCGGCCTACATAACCGGTATAGCAGCATTTCCACCATCGTTACAATTTCGCCGTATAATGTTTTGCTAAGCTGGCGATACAGGCACCCCCGCCTCTGTCGGCGCCCAACTACGTTGTCATTATGTCTACCGCAAAACCAATCCGGCATTACCTCCAGTTTTCCGACTTGTCGTTGGAAGAATATGAATACGTAATCGAGCGCGCAAACATCATCAAGCGCAAGTTCAAGAACTATGAGCTGTACCACCCGATGGTGGACCGCACGCTGGTGATGGTGTTCGACAAGAACTCGACCCGCACCCGCCTGTCATTCGAAGCCGGCATGCACCAGCTGGGCGGCGCGGCCATTTACCTGAACACGCGCGACAGCCAGCTGGGCCGTGGCGAACCCGTGGAAGACGCCGGCCAGGTAATGTCCCGCATGTGCGACATCATCATGGTGCGTACCTTTGGCCAGGAAATCATCGAGCGTTTCGCTGCGTATTCGCGCGTGCCTGTGATTAACGGCCTGACCAACGAACACCACCCATGCCAGGTGTTTGCCGACATCTTCACGTATTACGAACACCGCGGCCCGATCAAAGGCAAGACGGTAGCGTGGGTGGGCGACGCCAACAATATGCTGTACTCGTGGCTGCAAGCCGCGGAAATCTTTGGCTTCCACATGAACGTGTCGACGCCGAAGGGCTACGACATGGATATGAAGCTGGTCAATACCCAGCGCTACACGTTTTTTGACAACCCGGCCGATGCCTGCGAAGGCGCCGACCTGGTTAACACCGACGTGTGGACCAGCATGGGTTATGAAGCGGAAAACGCGGCGCGCCTGAAAGCGTTCGATGGCTGGATCGTCGACAGCGCGAAAATGGCGCGCGCCAAGCCCGATGCGCTGTTCATGCACTGCCTGCCTGCCCACCGCGGCGAAGAAGTGTCGGCCGACGTCATCGACGGCCCGCAATCGGTGGTGTGGGATGAAGCGGAAAACCGCCTGCATATCCAGAAAGCCCTGATTGAGTTCCTGCTGCTCGGTCGGCTGGATCAAAAATAATTTTCTAGAGGAAAAACTATGAGCGATGTAAAAAAAGTCGTCCTCGCCTACTCCGGCGGCCTGGACACCTCCGTGATCCTGAAATGGCTGCAGGATAACTACAAGTGCGAAATCGTCACCTTCACGGCTGACCTGGGCCAGGGCGAAGAACTGGAACCTGCACGCGCCAAGGCACTGAAATTCGGCATCAAGCCGGAAAACATTTACATCGATGACGTGCGCGAAGAATTCGTGCGCGACTTCGTGTTCCCGATGTTCCGCGCCAATACCGTGTACGAAGGCGAATACCTGCTGGGTACGTCGATTGCCCGCCCACTGATCGCCAAGCGCCTGATTGAAATCGCCAACGAGACGGGCGCGGACGCCATCTCGCACGGCGCGACCGGCAAGGGCAACGACCAGGTGCGTTTCGAACTGGGCGCCTATGCGCTGAAACCAGGCGTGCGCGTGATCGCGCCATGGCGCGAATGGGATTTGCTGTCCCGCGAAAAACTGTTGAAGTACGCGGAAGACGCGGGCATCGACATCGACATGAAGCACAAGAATGGCGGCGCCCCATACTCGATGGACGCCAACCTGCTGCACATTTCGTTCGAAGGCCGCCATCTGGAAAACCCCAGCGCGGAAGCCGAAGAATCCATGTGGCGCTGGACCGTGTCGCCGGAAGCGGCGCCGGACGCACCGGAATACCTGGACATCGAATTTGAAAAAGGCGACATCGTTGCCCTGAATGGCGTGCGCATGTCGCCCGCCACCGTACTGACCGAACTGAACCGCTTGGGCGGCAAGCACGGCATCGGCCGCCTGGACCTGGTGGAAAACCGTTACGTTGGCATGAAATCGCGTGGCTGCTACGAAACCCCTGGCGGCACCATCATGCTGAAAGCGCACCGCGCCATTGAATCGATCACCTTGGACCGCGAAGTGGCCCACCTGAAAGATGATTTGATGCCACGCTACGCTTCGCTGATCTATAACGGCTACTGGTGGGCGCCGGAGCGCGTTGCCCTGCAAACGCTGATCGACCACACGCAGCAGACCGTGAACGGCTGGGTGCGCGTCAAGCTGTACAAAGGCAACGTCATTGTCGTGTCGCGCGATTCGAAGACGGATTCGCTGTTCGACCAGACCATCGCCACCTTCGACGAAGACGGCGGCGCCTACAACCAGGCCGATGCCGGCGGCTTCATCAAGCTGAATGCACTGCGTATGCGTATCGCTGCAAACGCACGCCAAAAGCGCGGCCAGTAATCGCTAGCCGCTTGATGCTGGGGCCACCTTCTGGTGGCCTTTTTTTATTGTCCACCGTTTTGTTTTCGCCAGCGCTACACTTTGATATCCATCAAGGAGACATGATGAAAGACTTGCGAATCAAAACCAAGCTGGCCGGCGGACTGGGGACGATGATCGTGTTGCTCCTGTTGCTGCTGGCAGTGGCCTACACCAATTTCAACCGTCTGTCCGACGCCAATGAATGGGACCGCCATACACGCGAAGTCTTGCAAGAGACTGACCAGGTTGCCGTATCCATGCTGCAAATCCAGAATTCCACGCGCGGCTTTGATTTGACGGGGAATGAATCGCTGGTGGAAACCCTTCCCCACGAAGAAGCATCGCTGCACGCGCACCACGCCAACCTGGTGCGGCTGACCGCCGACAATCCTAACCAGCAGGCACGCTTGCAGCGCCTGGGTCCGATGTTGACCAGCTGGCTGCAAAACGTCATCCATCCGCAACTGGAGCGGCGCCGCGAATTGAACAAGAAGACTGGCGCTGCCCTGGCTGCCGTCACGACACAGGAATTGCTGAACAGCGCCCATATCGTGGCTGAAATGCGCAAGCTGATCGACGAAATGAATGACGAAGAAGCCCGCTTGCTGGCGTCCCGCTCCAATGCCACGCGCGAATTGCAGCTGGCGCAAAAGTGGCTGCTCGGTGGCGGCGGCGCCGTGGTGGCGCTGCTGGCTTCCTTCATCGGCTGGCTGCTGGGCCGCGCGCTGCTGCAACCGCTGAATACGCTGCTGCTGGCGGTCAGCCGTATCGGCGCGGGGGAACAGGCGGCGCGCGTGCAAGTCGTGTCCGATGATGAGCTGGGTGAAGTTGGCCATGCGTTCAACCGCATGGCACAGGCGATTCAAGACAACATGCAGCGCGAACAGGCCGCCACCAATGATTTGCGGGCCAAGGTCGATGCCCTGCTGGCTACCGTATCGAAAGCTGCATTGGGCGATTTGACGGGCAAGATCACTGTCACGGGCGACGACGCCATTGGCCGCCTGGGCAATGGCTTGGCCACCATGCTCGACAACTTGCGCACCTTGCTGACCAATGTGCAAAAAGCCGGCATCCAGGTCACGACGTCGGCCACGGAAATCGCCGCCTCGGCCAAGCAGCAGGAAGCCACCGGCGTGGAACAGGCGCAAACCAGCGTGGAAGTATTGGCCACCACCAAGGAAATTTCATCGAATACGCAGCAATTGCTGAAGACCATGGAAGATGCAACCTCCGTGGCGGACTACACCACCACGGCCACGGCGGAAGCGCAGGACAATTTGCTGCGCATGGACCAGACCATGCAGCACATGGTGAGCGCCACGGATTCCATCAATGCCAAGCTGGCGGCCCTGTCGGAAAAAGCCAGCAATATCAACAGCGTGCTGGCCACCATTACCAAGGTGGCGGACCAGACCAATATCCTGTCGCTGAATGCTGCCATTGAAGCGGAAAAAGCCGGTGAAGCGGGCCGCGGCTTTTCTGTCGTGGCAACGGAAATCCGCCGCCTGGCAGACCAGACTTCCGTGTCCACATGGGATATCGAACAAATGCTGAAAGAAATGCAGTCCGCAGTCTCCGCCAGCGTCATGGGCATGGACAAGTTTTCCGAAGAAATCCGCCGCAACGTGGCCGAAGTGCGGCAAGTGGTGGAACAGTTGACGGGCGTGATGAGCCAGGTGCAAAAGCTGGCGCCGCAATTTGACGCGGTACTGCAAGGCATGCAGTCGCAAGCGGTGGGCGCGCAGCAAATCTCGGAAACCATGATGCAGTTGAACGATGCCACGCAGCAGGCCGTGGATTCGCTGAAATCCACCAGTGAAGCCGTGCACCAGCTGCAATTTGCCGCCAATGATTTGCAGTCCAGCGTCGCGACTTTTACCGTCAATTCTTAGCAGCCAAACCCAGCCGTACATGGCACAATGCGCCTTGTCCTATACGGAGAAGACATGTTCAACAACCTGAGTATCAAGAAAAAACTGTACCTGGGATTCGGCGCCATTCTCATCATCCTGCTGATCTTGCTGACAGTTTCCTACAACAACTTCGTGCGTTTATCGGATGCCGGCAAGTGGGACAGGCACACGGCGGAAGTAAGCCAGACAGCGGACCATATTGAAAACACGGTGCTGGAAATCCAGGCCGTGGCGCGGGGCTTTTTCTTGAACGGCAATGAGTCGGGTATTGCCGGGCTGCCCCAGTTGGAGCAAGAGTTGCGCAAGTCCACCGCCAAGTCCGTGGAACTGACTGCGGACAATCCCACGCAAAACAGCCGTTTCCGCCAGCTGGAAGCCATGACGTCCGGCTGGATCGATAACCACGTCAAAAAACTGGTGGCGCAGCGCCGTGCGCTGGGCGACGCGCCAAATGCAGCGGACCAGATGGGCCACTCCGCGCTGTTGAAGGATGCCTTTGCCGCGATTGCGGGCATGAACAAAGTGCTCGATGAGGCATCCGCTGAAGAAGCGCGGCTGGCTGACATTCGCGCAAAAAATACGGCGGCGCTGCAAGAGAGCATGCTGACGGTGCTGGCTGGCGGCGGCGCGCTGTGCGTGGCGCTGGCTGCCGGGATTGCTTATCTGCTGGTAAAGGCGCTGACGGCGCCGATCGGCAATTTGACGCATGCCGTCAGCCGCCTGGCGGCGGGTGAACAAGGCGCGCGCGTGGAAGTGATCTCCGGCGATGAACTGGGCCAGGTCAGCCATGCGTTCAACCGCATGGCACAGGCGATTCAAGACAACATGCAGCGCGAACAGGCCGCCACCAATGATTTGCGGGCCAAGGTCGATGCCCTGCTGGCTACCGTATCGAAAGCTGCATTGGGCGATTTGACGGGCAAGATCACTGTCACGGGCGACGACGCCATTGGCCGCCTGGGCAATGGCTTGTCGACCATGTTCGACAACTTGCGCACCTTGCTGACCAATGTGCAAAAAGCCGGCATCCAGGTCACGACGTCGGCCACGGAAATCGCCGCCTCGGCCAAGCAGCAGGAAGCCACCGGCGTGGAACAGGCGCAAACCAGCGTGGAAGTATTGGCCACCACCAAGGAAATTTCATCGAACACACAGCAATTGCTGAAGACCATGGAAGACGCGACCGCCGTGGCGGACTACACCACCACGGCCACGGCGGAAGCACAGGACAATTTGCTGCGCATGGACCAGACCATGCAGCACATGGTGAGCGCCACGGATTCCATCAATGCCAAGCTGGCGGCCCTGTCGGAAAAAGCCAGCAATATCAACAGCGTGCTGGCCACCATTACCAAGGTGGCGGACCAGACCAATATCCTGTCGCTGAATGCTGCCATTGAAGCGGAAAAAGCCGGTGAAGCGGGCCGCGGCTTTTCTGTCGTGGCAACGGAAATCCGCCGCCTGGCAGACCAGACTTCCGTGTCCACGTGGGATATCGAACAAATGCTGAAAGAAATGCAGTCCGCCGTCTCCGCCAGCGTCATGGGCATGGACAAGTTTTCCGAAGAAATCCGCCGCAATGTGGCCGAAGTGCGGCAAGTGGTGGAACAGTTGACGGGCGTGATGAGCCAGGTGCAAAAGCTGGCGCCGCAATTTGACGCGGTACTGCAAGGCATGCAGTCGCAAGCCGTGGGCGCGCAGCAAATCACGGAAACCATGATGCAGTTGAACGATGCCACGCAGCAGGCCGTGGATTCGCTGAAATCCACCAGCGAAGCCGTGCACCAGCTGCAATTTGCCGCCAATGATTTGCAATCGAGTGTCGCAACCTTTGCCGTCAATGTATAAACCAGTATGAAACTGCTCGTCTTCCACATTGGTCCTGACCGCTACGGTTTGCCTTTGAAGCAAATCCGGCGCGTGCTGCCCTTGATGGAATTGAAGCAAGTCCCACTGGCGCCCCCTGCCGTGGCCGGGCTGATGAACTTGCACGGCCAGCCGGTGCCGGTGATCGACCTGGCACGGCTGGCCGGTTATGAGGCCAGTGCGGAACACTTTGATACCCGTATCGTGCTGTCCGATTACACGGCGCCCGGCGGCGCCGTGCACGCGCTGGGTTTGCTGGCGGAGCGCGTACTGGGTGTGCAGGAAGTCAACGATGCGCAATTGATGGATCCAGGCGTGCGCGCCGCGCCATTCCTGGGCAAAGTCAGCGGTCATGCGGGTGGTGGCCGGGCCGGCATGGTGCAGCTGGTGGTGCTGGACCAGCTGTTGCCGCCTGACGTGCGGGCAGCGCTGTTTCCTGAGGAAGCGCCATGAGCGCGCAAGCCATGATCCGCCAGGCCACCGGCTTGAACGTTTCCCGCGCCGAGGCGGACCGCGCGGTCCGCCAGCGCATGGGCCGCATCGGGGAAGTCAACCGCGACCATTACCTCGCCACGCTGTCGCCGCATGAATTGGCGGAACTGGTCGAATTGCTGGTGGTGCCGGAATCGTGGATGTTCCGCGATCCCGAAGCGTTCAAGGCGGCCGTCAGCTATGTGCAGGCCCGGCTCGCGTATGACCCGCGCCCCGCGCGCATCTTATCGCTGCCCTGCGCCGGCGGCGAAGAACCATATTCGATGGCTATGGCGCTGTTTGATGCGGGCGTGGCGCCAGCCAGCTTCGCCATTGATGCGATCGACCTCAGCTCTGCCTGTGTGGCCCGCGCGCGCGCGGGTGTGTATGGGCGCAACGCATTCCGCAGCAATGACCTGACGTTCCGCGACCGCTACTTCACGATGGCCGGCGACGACAGATACCGCATCAATGACCCTGTGCGGGCCCAGGTGCGCATCGCCCAGGGCAATTTGCTGGCCATGGATACGTCTTTGTACGCCGGATATTACGACGTGATCTTTTGCCGCAACTTGCTGATTTATTTTGACAAGCCCACTACGGCGGACGCCATCGCGCGCCTGTCCGCTATGCTCGACGATGACGGCGTGCTGTTGGCCGGCTATGCGGAAGTGCCATCCTTCACGCGGCAAGGGTTCACACCGCTGCCGCACCGTTACGCATTTGCACTGAAAAAAGACCGCGCCCCGGCGCCGCGCTATGCATCGCTGCAGCAGCCGGGCGAGCCAGCGCCGCCCCGGGTGCAAGCGGAGCGCCGCACGGCGCCTCGGCCTGCAGTGCCGCCCCACCCGGC
>NZ_WNLA01000016.1 GCF_009720865.1 Pseudoduganella ginsengisoli
GCACATGTATTTCCATCCACTCTTCCTTGTGTAGCACTCAGGTCTCGCGCAAAAGACCTGACTTTACAAAAAAGTGGCTCAGTTTTACTTTGCGCGAAGTGGCTCATTTTTACTCCGCGCGCAACAAGGCCGAATTTTTGATAGGGGTAAGATTGGTAGCGGATTAGGACTGGTTGACCAGCTTGGACGAAACCTGCTGTGCGGCTAGGAGCGAAGAGATGGACCTCTAATGCATCTGGCGCAAGGGCTCGCGGTAAAGTCGTTGGGATCAAAGTCGCTAGCGCCTGCCCGGCATTAACAACTTGGCCCGGGTGATATGTAATTGTGGTTAGGACCCCGGGTTGGGGAGCGGTGATCAAAGTGGTCTTACGGTTTTGGTTTTCAATTAGTTCTTGCTGAAGGCTCGCTTCACTGCGCACTAGTTGCGCCAGATCGGCGGCGAGTGTTTCTTTCAGCGCCCTGTGTTCTGCTTCAAGCGTAAGGCGGTTAGCCTGCAGCTGCGCTTTCGCTCGCTCCAATCCTGTGATATGCAAGTCGAGATCGATGTGCTCTTCTTGCTTTTGCTGAGTCTGCGCTTGCGAGACATATCCACTGGCTTGCAGCAGCTGGAATTTTTCTACCGTTTGCTGAGCCATGCCAAGCCTCCGTTTGGCTAAACTAATTTCTTGTTCCAAACTTGCCATCTCACTTAGATTATTTCTAAGTCGCTCAGCCAAGGCAGTGCGCTTGTCGTTGTCCTGCGCTCTGCGTGCGCGTCGCTCGGTGTCGAGGGAATGCTGACGGATGATTAGCTGCTGTTCGACTAGACCGGCAATTTCTCCTTGCCTGCCTTGGCGCTCGGTTGAAAGTTCAAACAGGGTCTGCCCCGCATTGACGAATTGGCCTTCTGCTAAAAGGGCATGAGCTAGTAGTCCAGTGTTGGGCGCAATAATGGTTATACTGCCTCCGACTGGCACTGTAATGCCGGATACACGAGCTTTTTTTGTTACGCTGCCCAGTACGATAAAGGCAATCAATCCTGATGCGATCAAGCTGGAGGCACAAGCAACCAGCCAAGCTGATAAAGGTTGGGCTGTTCGTATCGGCCCGAAAAAATGATCGCTTCTTGCCGTTATCGCTTGATTGCGGAACAGCGGCAAGCTTTGCTGGTCGAGCGACTGTGAGCGAATGTTTTCCGGCATAAATATATTCCTGCCATAGCTTTGAATGAAAGCGCTAGTGCTATTCGAAGAGCACGTTTACCCAATGTCAACTATTAGAGACGCGTAAGAAAGGGCAAGCCCTTCAGGGAAGTATTGTTCGGGTGGAAAATCTAATATTGCTAATACGCAAAAAAGTTCTTATTTGAAAATTTTTTGTGCGCTTTTATGCCTGAGAAAACGGATAAGCGAAGGATCAGATTGAAGCTTGGAGTAGATAGAATGGGGCCGTGATCTGTAAATAGATTTCCAGTCGGCGAAAGACGCGCAAGCCTTGACTATCTTGCCGGGGATGCTGCGCACGACCGGAAGCCGGGCTTGGTGCACGCCGTAGTGTTCAATGACGGACTAGCGCGGGCGGAAACCATTGGTGCTTACCGCCATGACCTTGCCATCTGAATGCTGCGTATTCCTCTCACTACGTTGCCTATGACTTGGCAGTGCAGCAAGACCTGCATGTCATATTGCTGCCGAAATAGTGTGACGCGCCGGCACACGTTTGGATGGCGCTGCAAATGACCATCACGGCCAGAGTTGTGAGCAGAACGCTGCTCGGCATCTCGCTTACGCACCGCATGACTGGCGGGCCCAAGGCAAACTTCAGGTGGGCGCGCATAGTGTCTAGCCCAAAATAAAAGACGCCTGCTTCACGCCCCGTTAAAAACGGTGCGATGCAGGCGCCGGGGCTTCCGAAGAAGCGCGGGGCTATTCGTGATAGCGGTCAGTCAGCTTGTTGTGACTCCCTCGGGATTCCTGGACGATTTCAAAAGCGATCAAACCAATCATCGCGCCAAAGATACCGATGGTGAGCAGGGTAAACATGTTGTTTCAACCGCGGTGGCGGCTGCTCCCTAGAGTTGATACAACTAAACTTTAGCAGGCAGCAGTCACTTTTCAAGAGGCAGGCACTCGGCTGTTGCGTAGATAGCGCAATGCTATTTGGTGACCAGGTCTGCCGCCATCACTGCCTTTAAGTACAGGCTGTCTGGATTGCCCGGCTCGCGCTGGGAAAACCACCACGCGCTGCCTTTTTTGATATCCCAGTCGCGGTCTTCACCCGTCATCAACAGGGCCGCCGCCTGGCCCAGCGTGGGCTGGTGGCCCACGATCAGCACGGTTTCCTTCGATGCCGGCCAGTTGGCCGCTTGCAGGATATCGGTGGGGTCGGCATCCGGCGCCAGGTCAGGGTGGATCTTGTATTTGCGGCCCAAACCTTCAGCAGTCTGCACCGTGCGCAGCGCCGGGCTGGACAGGATGCGGCAACTGTCCGGCAGTTGCGAATCCAGCCACTGGCCCATGCGCCGTGCCTGCTTCTGGCCTTTCGTCGTCAGCGCCCGTTCCAGGTCCGGCTGGCCGGGCGCGGCTTCTTCCGCTTCAGCGTGGCGCCATAAGATCAAGTCCATCTTTTTCCCCTTCATCGCGAGCCTCACGGGGTGCCTGCATCCGGTGCGCCCAAAGTTTGCATCAAGTGGGCCTGGGCGCTGTAATGGCCTTGCTTGCCTCGTGCCTTGCGGCGTACATAGTGCCCGGTTGGCTCCAGGTCCCACGCGTTGGTGTTGTCCTTCAGGTAAGGATTCAAGCCTTCCGCAATCACGCGTCGTTTCAGCGAGCGGTCCAGCACGGGGAACGCGACTTCGACGCGGCGGAACAGGTTGCGGCTCATCCAGTCCGCGCTGGCCAGGTACACGTCGTGCGCCAGGTCGTTGCGGAAGTAATAAATCCGGCTGTGTTCCAGGAAGCGGCCAATGATGGAGCGCACTTTGATATTGTCCGACAGGCCCGGCACGCCAGGCTTCAACGTGCATGCGCCGCGGACGATCAAATCAATCTTGACGCCATCCTTGGACGCCGCATACAGCGCGCGGATCACGGATTCATCCACCAGCGCATTCATCTTGCCAATAATGCGGGCCGGGCGGCCTGAACGGGCAATCTTGGCTTCATTGCGGATCGCCTTGATTATCTCATTCTGCAGTGCGAACGGCGCCAGCCACAAATGGGTCAGCTTTTGCGGCTTGGCCAGGCTGGTCAAGTGCATGAATACTTCATTGACGTCGCGTCCCAGGTCCGGGTTGCTGGTCAACAGGCCAAAGTCCGTGTACAGCTTGGTCGTGGTCGGGTGGTAGTTCCCCGTACCCAGGTGGGCGTAATAGCGCAGGCCGCCATCTTCGCGGCGCAGCACCAGCGCGATTTTCGCGTGGGTCTTCAAGCCCACCACGCCATACACGACTTGCGCGCCAGCCTGTTCCAGCTTGTCGGCCCAATTGATATTGGCTTCTTCATCGAAGCGCGCCATCAATTCCACCACCACGGTGACTTCCTTGCCCGCATGGGCCGCCACGATCAGCGACTCCATCAAATCCGAATTCATCCCCGTGCGGTAGACAGTCTGCTTGATGGCCACCACGCTCGGGTCATGGGCGGCGGCGCGGATGAAGTCGATCACGGTCTGGAACGACTGGTACGGGTGGTGCAGCAAGATATCCTGTTCGCGCAGCGTGGCAAACAAGTCAATGTTGGCAGCTTTGGAAGCGGAGCCCGGCAGGTAAGGCGGGAAGCGCAGTTCCGGCATGTGCACGTGGTTGATGATTTCCGTCAGGCGCACCATGTTGACGGGGCCGTCCACGCGGTACAGGCGCGACTGGTCCAGGTTGAACTGGTCCAGCAAGAATTGCGACAACTCAGGCGGGCAATTCTTGGCCACTTCCAGCCGCACGGACGTGCCGAACTGGCGGCCCTGCAATTCGCCTTTCAATGCCTGACGCAAGTTCTTGACTTCATCTTCATCGACCCACAGGTCGGAATCGCGCGTGACCCGGAATTGCGAATACGCGATCACGTCGCGGCCGGCAAACAAGTCGGAAATGTGCGCGTGGATGATGGATGACAGCAGGCAGAACGACACGCCGCCTTCGTCGTTTAATTCATCGGGCAGCCGGACCACGCGCGGCAGCACGCGGGGCGCCTTCACTATGGCAATTGCCGTGCCGCGGCCAAACGCATCCTTGCCGCTTAATTGCACGATGAAATTCAAGCTCTTGTTGACGACTTGCGGGAAAGGGTGGGCCGGGTCGAGCGCGATCGGCGTGAGGAGGGGGCGGACTTCGCGTTCAAAATAATCTTTGACCCATGCGCGCTGCTTTTCATTGCGCTGCGTGTGGCGCAGGATGTGGACGCCTGCTGCCTGTAACTGCGGTAATACTTCTGCATTCAAGATGTCATATTGCTGTTTCACCAGCTCATGGCACTCGTCACAAATCCGTTTCAAGTTCGCTGCCAGCGCCGGATGTTCATCCAGCGTGCCATCCACGCTGGCTGCCGCCAGCAAGCTGGCCACGCGGACTTCAAAGAATTCGTCGAGGTTGCTGCTGACGATACATAAGTAGCGCAAGCGTTCGAGCAGGGGAATGGTCGGGTCTTCGGCCTGGGCCATCACGCGGCGGTTGAACGCCAGTTGTGACAGCTCGCGGTCCAGGAAGATCCCGTGCTTGTTGGTTTCCGCACGCAGATCAGGCTTCATCAGGTTTTGCTCCGAGAAACTCTGCCCTTCAGGGCGGAGAGTGAAACGAGCTGGCGGCACAGCCGCCGAACTATCTTTCGGTTAAATGGGGAACAAATTCCACCCCGCTTTGTCAAAGGGGGATGAACTTGGTCTTTCGATACCGCGTCAAATCCCAGACCGGCCTGCTCAATCAGCAGGCCCGGAAGGTGAATTTCGTCTGGAATTTCTGCAATGACAGGCAGAAGGATGCGTTGCGCTTTAATCGCCGCTGGCACACCGGATTTGACTTGATCAATCTGGCCACCGGGTGCAGCAAGGAACTTGGGCTGCATTCCGGCACGATTAACGACGTCTGCCAGCAATACGCCAAGTCGCGCAAACAATCCAACCGGCCCTACCTGCGTTACCGTGGCTGCAAATCGCTGGGCTGGGTGCCCCTGAAGGGGCGTGAACTGAAGCGCGAAGGAAATGCGTTTCGCTTCGCAGGCAATACATTCCGCGTGTTTTACTCTCGCCCTCTGCCGGAAGGCAAAATTGTCGACGGCACCAACTTTTCCCGTGACCGCCGAGGCAATTGGTTCCTGAACATTGTGCTTGAGTTGGCGGCGCCGCCAACCAGAGCGCCCATGCAGCGGGTTGGCATCGATCTGGGGTTGCAAGACTTGGCCAAGCTGACTTCCGGCGAATCGATACCTGCCCCCAACTTTTACCGAGAAGCAGAACTGGCGCTGGCCATTGCCCAGCGCGCCCACAAGAAGCGGCGCGTTCAAGCCATCCATGCCAGGACAGCGAATCGCCGGCATGACTTTCTTCACAAATTGTCCACCCGCCTGGTGCGCGAGTTCGACCACATCGTGGTCGGCAACGTGAACGCGGCGGGCCTCGCCAAAACCAGTATGGCGAAGTCGGTATTGGACGCGGGCTGGTCGACACTTCGTACTCAACTGGCGTACAAGGCTGTTAAGCATGGCGCCATCTTTGAAGAAGTGGGCGAACGATTCACCACCCAGATCTGCTCGAATTGCGGCTCCAAGCCCGAAACGAGGCCGAAAGGTATCGCAGACCTTGGAATAAGAGAATGGCAGTGTAGTGATTGCGGTGCCGTACATGATCGTGATCTCAATGCTGCGATAAACATTCTCCGTCGCGGACGTGCGACGCCGGTAGCAGGAATCTCCGTCCTTTAGGGCGGAGAGGACGTCAAGGTGGTCACGCATTCTTTACAGATAATTAATTCTATCCCCGATTCTAGTCCGATCGAAGGGTTGCCGTAGCTTAATTGTCAATTGTGACGACTTCATGACAAAACCATGACTTCCGTGACATATGACATGTCATAAATCGTATGACAGTGAGTGGGAAAAGGGCGGTTTTCACTCTGGGGACGGGGTAAGTCATTTAATTTTAGTCATGTCATAAAGGTGTCATATTCGGCCGATAGACTGCGCAGCATCTAAACCACGTCACAACCCTCAAAGGACTAGATATGCGCATGAAACAGTTGTTCACCTCCCTGGTCGTAGGCGCTTCGGCTGCCGTGGCTTTCTCCACTGCAACCGCCGCCGACATGACCGGCGCAGGCGCAACGTTCCCTTATCCGATCTACGCAAAGTGGGCGGAAGCGTACAAGGCGGCAACCGGCAATGGCTTGAACTACCAGTCCGTTGGTTCTTCCGCCGGCATCAAACAAATCAAAGCCAAGACCGTTGACTTCGGCGCAACGGACAGCCCGCTGAAAGGCGAAGATCTGGAAGCGGAAGGCTTGACGCAATTCCCGGCCATCATGGGCGGCGTCGTCACCGTGGTGAACCTGGACGGCGTGGCGCCAGGCGCACTGAAACTGACCGGCCCGGTGATCGCTGACATTTACCTGGGCAAGATCACCAAGTGGAATGCGCCGGAAATCGCGGCGCTGAACGGCGGCCTGAAGCTGCCGGCGGAAGAAATCACGGTGGTGCACCGTGCCGACGGTTCCGGCACGTCGTTCCTGTTCACCGATTACCTGTCGAAAACGTCTGCCGATTTTAAAACCAAGGTCGGCGCAGGTACCGCAGTGAAGTGGGTGGTGGGCGTGGGCGGCAAAGGCAACGAAGGCGTAGCTGCCAACGTGCAGCGTATCAAAGGTGCGATCGGCTACGTGGAATGGGCGTACGCCAAGAAAAACAAGATGGCGCATACCGCCTTGAAAAACAAGGATGGCCAGTTCGTCCAGCCGGATGATGACAACTTCAAGGCCGCGGCGGTGAACGCCGACTGGGCCAAGACCCCGGGCTTCGGCGTCGTGCTGACCGACCAGCCAGGCAAAGCTTCGTGGCCAATCACCGGCGTATCGTTCATCCTGATGCACAAAACCCAGGCTGACGCGGCCAAAGGCAAGGAAGTCGTGAAGTTCTTCGACTGGGCCTACAAAAACGGTGGCGCCGCCGCTGCGGACCTGGACTACGTGCCGATGCCGGCCAACGTGGTGAAACTGGTGCAGGAATCGTGGAAAGCCAACCTGAAAGACGCGTCGGGCAAGGCGATCTACTAATCAAAAATGGTGGATTACGCGCGTTGCGCTAATCCACCCTACGGCAAGCGATGCGTGCTGTAGGGCGGATTAGCGGCAACGCCGCGTAATCCGCCAAGCCAGCCCACGGTTTCTGAGGCTACCCAGGGCTGCTGCGATGAATACGCGGCGGCAGTCCCGGCCAGCCCCATAACGATAAGAAATCCACCATGAGCGCAGAACTCTCCTCAGCGACCATTCCACCCATGTCGGAATCCTCGAACAGCACCGTGTCGCCCCAGGCCATGATGTCCATCATGCGCAAGCAGCGCATGCAGGACGCCATCTTCCACAAGATCACGATGGCATTTGCCGTTTCCGTCTTGCTGGTCCTGGTCGGCATCATCATCTCCCTGGTGCTGGGCGCGATTCCAGCCCTGAAACACTTCGGTCCCGGCTTCATCACCACCATCGAGTGGGATCCCGTCAACGACCAGTTTGGCGCATTGATTGCCATTGTCGGCACGCTGGCGACGGCAGGTATCGCGCTGCTGATCGCGTTCCCCGTCAGCTTCGGCATCGCCCTGTTTTTGACGGAAATTTGCCCGGTCTGGCTGCGCCGCCCGCTGGGTACGGCGATTGAATTGCTGGCCGGCGTGCCATCGATTATTTACGGCATGTGGGGCTTGTTCGTGTTTGCGCCGCTGTTTGCCGACTATGTGCAGCCGGCGCTGAAAGCCACCTTGGGCCAGGTGCCGTTCATTGGCGCACTGTTCAGCGGCCCGGCCATGGGCATCGGCATCCTGACTGCCGGCGTGATCTTGTCTGTCATGATCATCCCGTTCATTTCGTCCGTCATGCGCGACGTGTTTGAAATCGTACCGGCCGTGCTGAAAGAATCCGCCTATGGCCTGGGCTGCACGCGCTGGGAAGTGGTGCGCAAGGTCGTGCTGCCGTACACGAAGAATGGCGTGGTCGGCGGCGTCATGCTGGGACTGGGCCGCGCGCTGGGTGAAACCATGGCCGTCACGTTCGTCATCGGTAACGCGAACAAGCTGTCGTGGTCGCTGTTCGCTGCCGGTAACAGTATCGCTTCCGTGCTGGCCAATGAATTCGCGGAAGCGGAATCCCCGCTGCACGTATCGTCGCTGTACGCGCTGGCGCTGATCCTGTTCATCATCACGCTGATCGTCCTGTCGTCCGCCAAGCTGATGTTGCTGGGCATGTCCCGCAAAGAAGGTGTCAAATAATGAATACTGTCATGAATCCTGTGTACCGCAAGCGCCTGCTGGCGCACCGTGCCGGCATCGCGCTGTCCGTGATGGCCATGTCGGCCGGCCTGATTTTCCTGCTGTGGATCCTGGCCACTTTGCTGATCAACGGTTTTTCCGCGCTGTCCATCAATATGTTCACGCAAACCACGCCGGCGCCAGGCAGCGAAGGCGGCGGCTTGTGGAATGCGATTGCCGGCAGCCTGATGATGGTGGTGCTATCCACCGTGATTTCCACGCCGGTCGGCATCCTGGCCGGCATCTACCTGGCCGAATATGGCGAGCAAAGCAAGCTGGCGCAACTGACCCGCTTCGTCACCGACATCATGCTGTCGGCGCCATCGATCGTCATCGGCCTGTTCGTGTACGCGCTGTACGTGGCCAACGTCAAGCACTTCTCGGGTTATGCAGGTTCCGTGGCGCTGTCGCTGATTGCCGTGCCAGTCGTGGTCCGCACCACCGACAATATGCTGAAACTGGTGCCGAACGGCTTGCTGGAAGCTGCTTACGCATTGGGCGCGCCACGCTGGAAAGTATCGATGACGGTGCGCCTGCGCGCTGTCAAAGCCGGTGTGATCACGGGCGTGTTGCTGGCCGTGGCCCGCATCTCCGGCGAAACCGCGCCGCTGCTGTTCACGGCGCTGAACAACCAATTCTTCAATGCCGACATGAACAAGCCGATGGCCAACTTGCCCTACGTGATCTACCAGTTTGCCATGAGCCCGTACGACAACTGGCGCTCGCTGGCGTGGGGCGGTGCACTGCTGGTGACCTTCAGCGTGCTGGGCCTGAACATCTTGTCGCGCACCCTGTTTGCCCAAAAGGCGCCTAAATAATTATGACTACTCAAATGACTGCCAAGCGTAAAACCATCGAGATTTCGGGCCTGAATTTCTTTTACGGTAAAACCCAAAGCCTGCACAACGTCAACCTCGACATCCATGAAAAACAGGTGACGGCGTTCATTGGCCCGTCGGGCTGCGGCAAATCGACGTTGCTGCGCACGTTGAACCGCATGTATGACCTGTATCCCGGCCAGCGTGCGGAAGGCGCCATCATGTACCGCGGCACCAACATCCTGGAGCCGGGCCAGGACGTCAACATGCTGCGCGCGAAAGTCGGCATGGTATTCCAGAAGCCCACGCCGTTTCCGATGTCGATCTACGACAACATCGCGTTTGGTGTGCGTCTGTATGAAGACTTGTCGAAAGGCGAGATGGATGAGCGCGTGGAGTGGGCGCTGAAAAAAGCCGCGCTGTGGACCGAAGTGAAAGACAAACTGAACAAGAGCGGCCTGTCGCTGTCGGGTGGCCAGCAACAGCGCCTGTGCATCGCACGCGGCGTGGCCGTGAAACCGGATGTGCTGCTGCTCGATGAACCGACGTCCGCGCTGGACCCGATTTCCACGTCGAAAGTCGAAGAATTGATCAGCGAACTGAAACAGGATTACACGATCGCCATCGTGACCCACAACATGCAGCAGGCGGCGCGCTGTTCGGACTATACGGCGTACATGTACCTGGGCGAATTGGTGGAGTTCGGCGAGACGGACCAGATCTTCATGAACCCCACGCGTAAAGAAACGCAAGACTACATCACCGGCCGTTTCGGCTAAAAAAGAGAGAACAACATGATGGGCGAACATTCTTCCAAGAAATACGACGAGGAACTGGAGGCAATCCGTTCCAAAGTGCTGCTGATGGGCGGTATTGTGGAAACCCAGTTCCTCGATGCGATGACGTGCTTCCGCATCGGCAACCTGGAGCGCGCCGAGCGAGTCATGCGTGAAGACGATACCGTCAACCAGCTGGAAGTGCAGCTCGATGACGCGTGCAGCCACCTGATCGTGCGCCGCCAGCCGACCGCCAACGATTTGCGCACGGTGATGGCGACGATTAAAGTGATTACTGACCTGGAGCGCATTGGCGACGAAGCCACCAAGATCGCCCGCGTGGCGAAAGCATTGCATACGCGCGGCGCGGCCGGCATCAACCACTATGAAATGGTGCGTGGCATTGCCAATGCCACCAGCGACATGCTGCACGATGCGCTCGATGCGTTTGCCCGCAGCGACCAGCAGCAGGCATTGCAGCTGATTGCCCAGGATGCCGTGATTGACCACGAATTCCGTTCCATCATGCGAAACTTAATTACGTTTATGATGGAGGATCCGCGTACAATCTCGGCCGCGCTCGATACGCTGTGGGTGGCCAAAGCCATCGAGCGCATCGGCGACCATGCAAAGAATATTGCGGAATACGTGATTTACGTGGTGGAAGGCAAAGATATCCGCCACACGCGTCCGGCGCCACAAGTGCAGGACGACGCTTAAAAACTGATTTGACAGAGCAATGGCATCCGATAAAACGACTGTATTGATTGTGGAAGATGAACCGGCGATCATCGAGCTGGTCACTTTTTCCCTGCGCGACGCAGGGTGGAATGTCTGTTCCGTATCCACCGTCCAAGATGCGTGGGACTTCATCACCAAGCGCACGCCGCAGCTGATGCTGCTGGACTGGATGCTGCCGGACCAGTCGGGTTTGCGCCTGCTGTCGCGCATCCGTTCCGACCGCCAGTTCCAGGATATCCCGATCATCATGCTGACGGCGAAAAGCATGGAAGAAGACAAGTTGTCGGGTTTGAACAGTGGCGCGGACGATTACATTACGAAGCCGTTTTCGCCCCGTGAATTGCTGGCCCGCTCGAAAGCGCTGTTGCGCCGCAAGAGCCCGGAGCATGCGCAAAACCAGATGTCGGCCGGCGTGGTGACCTTGGACCCGGTGAGCTGCACGGTATCGATGAATAACCAGAAAATCGATATCGGCCACGCGGAATACAAATTGCTGAAGTTCTTCATGGCGCATCCGGAGCGCGTGTTTTCCCGCTCGCAGCTGCTCGACAAGGTGTGGGGCGACCACGTGGTGATTGAGGAGCGCACAGTGGATGTACATGTGCTGCGCCTGCGCAAGGCATTGAAAGAGGCGGAACACTTGATCAAGACGGTGCGCAGCGTCGGCTACATGCTGTCCGAGAAGGCATAACCCGCATGAACCCGCATTTGGTGTTCTGGGTGCCGGTCGCCATCCGCATGGCGGCCATGGCGGTGGGGGGCGGGGTGCTGTGGTGGATGTTCGGCATGGTGCCGGCGCTGGTGGTGTCGCTGCTGGCGTTGGCCACCATCGTGTTTGTCCAGCTGCGCTACCTGTCGCAACTGTCGTTCTGGATGGATGACCCGCAAAGCGGCCGCTTGCCCGATGGCTGGGGCGAATGGACCACGGTGTTTTCGCGCCTGTACCGCATGCGCCGCGATGACGAGAAAAACCAGAAGGAATTGACGGAGTGGCTGGCCCGCTTCCGGCAGGCCATGCACTTGCTGCCGGACGGCGTCGTCATCATGGACGACGTGCTGTTCCTCGAATGGTGCAATCCTGCCGCGGAAGCCCATTTGGGCTTGCGCCATGACCGCGACAAGGGCATGCGTGTGACGAACTTGATCCGCAGCCCGGAATTCATGGATTACATCATCCTGGGCCGCTATGACCAGCCGCTGACGCTGACGTTCCGCGAGCGCAAGCTGATCGTGCACATCATCCCATTTGAAAACCGCCGCCAGATTCTCGTGACGCACGATGTGACGGAAACCGAGCGCAATGAAATGATGCGGCGCGACTTTATTGCCAATGCGTCGCATGAATTGCGTACGCCGCTGACGGTGATTGTCGGCTTCCTGGAAATCGCACTGTCGGAAGAACTCGATCCTGCTACCCGGCTCGCGCATTTGAAATTGATGATGGAGCAGGGGCAGCGCATGCAGCATTTGATTGAAGATATGCTGACGCTGTCGCGGCTGGAATCGGTCGATCATCCGCTGCGTTCCGAGCGGGTCGATGTGAAGAAATTGCTGGACCGCGTACTGTCCGATGCGCGGGCGCTGTCGGCAGGCAAGCATACGATTTCGCTGGAAGTCAACGGGCCGGATATCAGCGGCAGTCCCGATGAATTGCACAGCGCCTTTGGCAACCTGGCGTCGAATGCCGTGCGGTATACGCCGGCCGGGGGCGAGATCCGCTTGAAGTGGCAGAGGTCGTCGCGGGGCGCGCAATTCGTCGTCGAAGATACGGGGATCGGCATCAGTCCCGAACATATTTCGCGGCTGACGGAGCGCTTCTACCGGGTCGACAAGAGCCGGTCGCGCGAGACACAGGGCACGGGGCTGGGACTGGCCATCGTCAAGCACGTGCTGCTGCGGCATGGGGGCAATTTGTCGATTACGTCGGAAGCGGGGAAGGGCAGCAGTTTTACAGTGAGCTTGCCGGGCGCTTGATTGCAACTATATGTAAATCAATATACCCGGTATACGGGCGTTCTGAGGGGTTCTAACCGGTTTGCTGTAAGGCATTTTTAAGCCACCGCTGTCCTATTGCGCTACAATCTCGCGGCTCAACCCCGCGATGATTGTCATATGTCCCTGAAACACAAGTTGATTGCCGCCCTGGCTGCTTTGGCGCTGGGCGGTTGTGCCACTACTGTCCCGCACACGCCGCCAACCGCGGCGATGGCGGGCAACGGCACGCCGGCTGTCACCACACCGGTCGCCAACCCTGCCACTCCCAATGCCACGCCGGCCGACCCGGGTGCGCCCGTTGCGGCCGCGCCGGCGCCACGCAAGATCAAGATCGGCCTCGCGCTCGGTGGCGGCGCCGCGCGGGGCTTTGCCCACATCGGCGTCATCAAGGCGCTGGAAGCGCAAGGCATTACGCCGGATATCGTGGTCGGCACGTCAGCCGGCAGCGTCGTGGGGGCGCTCTATGCGGCCGGCCACTCGGCCGCCACGCTGCAAAAAATGGCGTACGACATGGATGAGGCGGCGATTTCCGACTGGGCCATGCCGCTGTTCGGCAAATCGTCCGGCGTGCTGAAAGGCGAAGCGCTGCAAACCTATGTCAACAAGACGGTGAATTTCCGTCCCATTGAAAAACTCAAGATTCCTTTCGGCGCCGTGGCCACGGATTTGAAAAACGGCCAGCCGATCCTGTTCCAGCGCGGTAATACGGGCATGGCGGTACGCGCCAGTTCGTCCGTACCGGGCGTGTTCCAGCCGGTGGTCATCGGCAGCCATACGTATGTTGATGGCGGCCTGGTGGCGCCCGTGCCAGTGAAATTCACCCGCGAAATGGGCGCTGATTTCATTATTGCCGTGAATATTTCCACGCAGACGGAAGCGCAGGCCGCCATCAGTTCGCTGGAAGTCATCATGCAGACGTTTGCCATCATGGGCCAGCGCATCAACCAATATGAATTGAAAGAAGCCGACATCGTGATCCAGCCGCCGCTGGGCAAGATGGCCGGCAATGATTTCGGTAACCGCAGCAAGGCCATCCAGGCCGGTGAGCGCGCCACCAATGCGGTGATGGCGCAAATTAAACAAAAGCTCAAAGCACTTCGCGAGCAGTAAGCCTGCTCTGCGCAAGTTTGCGGCACCTGCAGGGGCAGTTGCCGTCCGCATTCAACCAATACTACGCACAGGAAACTGCCATGCAAACCAAACCCATGCTGACCCTCGAAGATGTGAAGAAAATCGCTGCCGCCGCGGAAGCGGAAGCAGTCGCCAATAAGTGGGCGGTCGCATTCTCCATCGTGGATGACGGCGGCCACCCGCTGTGGTTCCAGCGCCTCGACGGCGCCGCGCCAATGTCGTCGGTGATTGCGCCTGCCAAGGCCCGTACGGCCGCCATCGGCCGCCGCGAATCGCGCATCTACGAAGAGATGATCAACAATGGCCGCACGTCGTTCCTGTCGGCGCCGGGCGTGGAAGGCATGCTGGAAGGCGGCGTGCCGATCATCGTGGATGGCCATGTGGTGGGGGCGGTGGGCGTGTCGGGCGTGAAGTCGAACGAAGATGCGCAAATTGCCAAGGCTGGTATTGCCGCCCTCGGTTGATTGCAACTTGCTATGGCCGAGGCCGTAGCTTTTCTACTAGAATGGGTGCATGAGGTTCCTCACTGCACTCGTCATAGCCTGCCAGTTGCCCGTGTCCGCCTACGCGGACGAACTGCGGCTGGCCGTCATTGCCAATAACGCCACGCACGAAGGCTTGTGGTCCGTGGTGGAAGAGGCGGCCCGGCGCGCCGGGCTCACCGTGTCAGCCCATGCCATGCCCGCCGAACGGGGCATGCTGCAAGCCAGCCAGTATGATCTCGATGGCGCCGCCGGGCGCACCACGGTGATGGCGCAAGGTTATCCAGCGCTGGTCCGCGTGGATGAACCCGTCTATCAATATGCTCCTACTGCGTACACTTACCGGCGTTTCGACGTGACGGCGGGCTGGCAAGCGCTGGCCGGCCATACCGTGTGTATCCGGCGCGGCTTGAAATTGACGGAAGAGCGTACCCGGGGCCTGCCGCGACAGGAATTGCGCGACGAATCGTCGATGCTGCGCATGCTGCGCGCCGGCGGCTGCGATGTGGCCGTAATGGACCGCCATAACGCGGTGGCGAAAGCAGCGATGGCAGCCGATGCCCGTTTGCTGCAATTGCAGCCGCCACTGGAGCGCATCCCCTTATATCTTTACTTGAATGACCACCATGCGCATCAGGCGCCGCGCCTGGCTGAAGCGCTGCGCAAGATGCGTGCGGACGGCGCCATGCAGCGCCTCGGCTCCGAGTGAAGATACATGACAAACGTGTGACGGTGGCTTGCCGGAAAGCAGGGTTTGGGTTATAATTCAAAGGTTTAGCCAATTACCCATCGACCGTAGCGCCTACCTCACACATCCATCTTCATCTGATCAGCAAGCTCGCGAATTTGTTCAATTCTGCCGGGCTACCATGCTGTTCGTCTGACGTGGCGCCGCTACGGTAACTTTATCAGGAGTTGCCCTTGCCGCCATTTTTTTCTGGCCCAGCCGTCCCAGCCATTCTGGCTCTTGCTGACGGAACTATTTTCAAAGGTTTTTCCATCGGCGCCGCCGGTCACACGACGGGCGAAGTAGTTTTCAATACTTCGATCACCGGTTACCAGGAAATCCTTACCGATCCAAGCTACAGCCGCCAGATCGTCACCCTGACGTATCCCCATATCGGCAACTACGGCATCAACCCGGAAGATGTCGAATCCACCAAAGTCCACGCCGCAGGCTTGATCATCCGTGATTTGCCACTGCTGGCCTCGAATTTCCGTTCCACCCAGTCGCTGTCCGATTACCTGAAGGCCGAGAACATCGTTGCCATCGCCGGTATCGACACCCGCAAGCTGACCCGTATCCTGCGTGAAAAAGGCGCCCAATCCGGCGCGATCCTGACTGGCACCCAGGGCAATGAGCCATCGGCAGCCCAGGCACTGGAACTGGCCCGTTCGTTCCCTGGCCTGACCGGTATGGACCTGGCCAAAGTCGTTTCCGTCAAAGCCGCTTACGAGTGGACGGAAAACGAATGGAAATTGGGTGAAGGCTACGGCAAGGTAGAAAACCCTAAATTCCACGTGGTCGCATACGACTTCGGCGTCAAGCGCAACATCTTGCGCATGCTGGCCGAGCGCGGCTGCAAAGTCACCGTGGTGCCTGCCCAGACCACGGCCGAAGAAGTGCTGGCCCTGAACCCGGACGGCGTGTTCCTGTCGAATGGTCCTGGCGACCCGGAGCCATGCGACTACGCAATTGCCGCCACCAAAGTCTTCCTGGATAAAAAGCTGCCGGTGTTCGGTATTTGCCTGGGCCACCAGATCCTGGCGCTGGCTTCCGGCGCGAAGACCCTGAAAATGAAATTCGGCCACCACGGCGCCAACCACCCGGTGCAAGACCTCGACAGCCGCAAGGTAATGATCACGTCGCAAAACCACGGTTTTGCCGTGGACGTGGATACCTTGCCGGCCAACTGCCGCGTGACCCACGTGTCGCTGTTCGACGGCTCGCTGCAAGGCTTTGCCCGCACCGACACGCCGGCGTTCTGCTTCCAGGGTCACCCTGAAGCATCCCCTGGCCCGACCGACGTCGCCTACCTGTTTGACCGCTTCATCACGTCGATGGAAGCAGCGGAGAAGAAATAAATGCCAAAACGTACAGACATTAAAAGCATCCTGATCATTGGCGCCGGCCCGATTGTTATCGGCCAGGCGTGCGAATTCGACTACTCCGGCGCCCAGGCTTGCAAAGCCCTGCGCGAAGAGGGCTACAAGGTCATCCTGGTGAACTCGAACCCGGCGACCATCATGACCGACCCGGAAATGGCCGATGTCACCTACATCGAGCCGATCACGTGGCAAGTTGTCGAGCGCATCATCGACAAGGAAAAGCCGGACGCGATCCTGCCGACCATGGGCGGCCAGACTGCGCTGAACTGCGCACTCGACTTGCACCGTCACGGCGTGCTGGATAAATACAAGGTGGAACTGATCGGCGCGACGCCGGAAGCCATCGACAAGGCCGAAGACCGCTCGAAGTTCAAGGATGCGATGACCAAGATCGGCCTGGGTTCGGCACGTTCCGGCGTGGCGCACACGATGGACGAGGCGTGGGCCGTGCAGCGTGAAATCGGCTTCCCGATGATTATCCGTCCATCGTTCACGATGGGCGGCACGGGCGGCGGTATCGCGTACAACGAAGAAGAATTCGAAACCATCTGCAAACGCGGCCTGGAAGCATCGCCGACGTCGGAACTGCTGATCGAAGAATCGCTGATTGGCTGGAAAGAGTACGAGATGGAAGTGGTGCGCGACAAGGCGGACAACTGCATCATCGTGTGCTCGATTGAAAACCTGGACCCGATGGGCGTGCACACGGGCGACTCGATCACCGTGGCGCCGGCGCAAACGCTGACCGACAAGGAATACCAGATTATGCGTAACGCCAGTCTGGCGGTATTGCGCGAGATCGGTGTCGATACGGGCGGCTCCAACGTGCAGTTCTCGATCAACCCGAAAGACGGCCGCATGATCGTCATCGAGATGAACCCGCGCGTGTCCCGTTCGTCGGCGCTGGCATCGAAAGCCACCGGCTTCCCGATCGCCAAGGTTGCCGCGAAACTGGCCGTGGGCTTCACGCTGGACGAACTGCGCAACGAAATCACGGGCGGCGCCACGCCGGCGTCGTTCGAACCATCGATCGACTACGTCGTCACCAAGGTGCCGCGCTTCGCGTTCGAGAAATTCCCGACCGCCGACAACCGCCTGACCACGCAGATGAAATCCGTGGGTGAAGTGATGGCCATGGGCCGCACGTTCCAGGAATCGTTCCAGAAAGCCCTGCGTGGCCTGGAAGTGGGCGTCGATGGCTTGAACCAGAAAACCATCGACCGCGAAACGCTGGAAGTGGAACTGGGCGAGCCAGGTCCTGAGCGTATCTGGTACGTGGGCGACGCTTTTGCACAAGGCTTCACCCTGGATGAAGTGCATGCGCTGACCCACATCGATCCATGGTTCCTGATCCAGATTAAAGAGATCGTGGACCTGGAACTGTGGCTGGACACGCAGAAGCTGGAAAACCTGGACAAGAACACCTTGTACAAGTTGAAGCAAAAGGGCTTCTCGGACCGCCGCCTGGGCTACCTGCTGCAAACCACCGACACGGAAGTGCGCAACAAGCGCCGTGAACTGGGCATCCGTCCGGTGTACAAGCGCGTGGATACGTGCGCGGCGGAATTCTCGACCAACACCGCGTACATGTATTCCACGTACGATGAAGAGTGCGAATCGAATCCGACCGACAAGAAGAAAATCATGGTGCTGGGCGGTGGCCCGAACCGTATCGGCCAAGGTATCGAATTCGACTATTGCTGCGTGCATGCCGCGCTGGCCATGCGCGAAGACGGCTACGAGACCATCATGGTCAACTGCAACCCGGAAACCGTATCGACCGACTACGATACGTCCGACCGCCTGTACTTCGAATCGCTGACGCTGGAAGACGTACTGGAAATCGTCGACCTGGAAAAACCAGTGGGCGTGATCGTGCAGTACGGCGGCCAGACCCCGCTGAAACTGGCGCTCGACCTGGAAGCCAATGGCGTGCCGATCATCGGTACGTCGCCGGACATGATCGACGCTGCGGAAGACCGCGAGCGCTTCCAGAAGCTGCTGCAAGACCTGGATCTGCGCCAGCCGCCTAACCGCACTGCGCGCACGGAAGAAGAAGCGCTGCGCCTGGCGCAGGAAATCGGCTACCCGCTGGTGGTCCGTCCTTCGTACGTGCTGGGCGGCCGCGCGATGGAAATCGTGCACGAGCAGCGCGACCTGGAACGCTACATGCGCGAAGCCGTCAAGGTATCGAACGATTCGCCAGTGCTGCTGGACCGCTTCCTGAACGACGCCATCGAGTGCGACGTGGACTGCATCTCGGACGGCAAGTCGACCTTCATTGGCGGCGTGATGGAGCACATCGAACAGGCCGGCGTGCACTCGGGCGACTCCGCCTGCTCGCTGCCGCCGTACTCGCTGTCGCAGGAAACCATCGATGAACTGAAGCGCCAGACCGCGCTGATGGCCAAGGGCTTGAACGTGGTCGGCCTGATGAACGTGCAGTTTGCGATCCAGAAGCAGGATGGCAAAGACGTCGTCTACGTGCTGGAAGTGAATCCGCGCGCATCGCGTACCGTGCCATACGTGTCGAAAGCCACGGGCCTGCAACTGGCGAAGATCGCCGCACGCTGCATGGCCGGCCAGTCGCTGGCGGAGCAGGGCATCACGAAAGAAGTCGTGCCGCCTTACTACAGCGTCAAGGAAGCCGTGTTCCCGTTCGTGAAGTTCCCTGGCGTGGACACCATCCTGGGCCCGGAAATGAAATCGACCGGTGAAGTGATGGGTGTGGGCATGACGTTCGCGGAAGCGTTCGTGAAGTCGCAGCTGGGCGCGGGCGTGAAATTGCCGAAGTCCGGCAAAGTGTTCCTGTCCGTGAAGGCGTCCGACAAGCCGCGCGCCGTGAAAGTTGCGCGCGACCTGGTCGATGCGGGCTTCTCGCTGGTGGCCACCAAGGGTACTGCGGCCGTGATTTCGGCAGCCGGTATCCCGGTAACGCCGGTTAACAAGATGTCCGAAGGCCGTCCGCACATTGTCGACATGATCAAAAACCATGAGATCGCGCTGGTGATCAACACGGTGGAAGAAAAGCGTTCGGCAATTAACGACTCGCGTAATATCCGTACGTCGTCGCTGGCGGCCCGCGTGACCACCTACACGACGATCGCCGGTGCGGAAGCGGCCGTGGCCGGCATCCGCCACCTGGATGAGTTGCGTGTGTACGATTTACAAGGGCTGCATAAGTCTTTAAACTAAGCCTGTTCCTGCCGTTTGGCAGGCCGCAGAATTGATATGCGGATGCCCGGCCTGAAGGCCCGGCACACCGTGTGATACCTGACAGAGCCCGCGCTGTTGTATGGCGCGGGCTCTGTGCTTTTTTGTAATCGAGAGAGATGAATATGACTTCAGTTCCACTGACCAAATACGGCGCCGAACTCCTGCGTGAAGAATTGCACCAGTTGAAGACCAAGGAGCGCCGCATTGTCATTGACGCGATCGCGGAAGCGCGTTCGCATGGCGACTTGTCGGAAAATGCTGAATATGATGCTGCCAAGGAACGCCAGGCGTTCGTGGAAGGCCGTATCGCTGAACTGGAAGGCAAGCTGAGCACCGCTCAAATCATTGACCCGGCCACGCTGGATGCGGAAGGCCGCGTCGTGTTTGCATCGACCGTGGACCTGGAAGATTTGGAAAATGGCCAGAAAGTCAGCTATCAAATCGTTGGTGTTGATGAGGCTGACTTGAAGTTGAGCAAAGTTTCCGTGACGTCCCCGATTGCCCGCGCGCTGATCGGCAAATATGCCGGCGACGTGGTGGAAGTGCAGGCGCCATCGGGCCCGCGCGAATATGAAATCCTGGAAGTGCGCTACGTTTAATGCCTAGCGTGCTCGCCAAGGTCCGCCTGCTGGTGGCGGCGTTGTGGGCCGGCAGCCTGTGGGCGGTTGGTTACCTGGTGGCGCCGACCCTGTTTGCGACCTTAAGTGACCGGGTGTTGGCTGGTTCCATTGCCGGCAGCATGTTCCACTCGATGGCCATGCTGTCGCTGGGCTGTGCGCTGGCGATGGTGCTGCTGTTATGGCGCGCCACGCCGGACTGGACGGCGCAGCGGCGCCGCACGGTGCTGGCGCTGGTGGCAGGCATGGCGCTGTGCACGGTGGTGAGCCACTTTGGCTTGCAGCCGATGATGGCGGAATTGAAAGCGGCGGCAGGGCCGGGCGGGGTGATGGAATCCGCAGCGAAGGGCCGGTTTGGCATGCTGCACGGCATTTCCAGTGTGATTTATCTGGTGCAGAGCGTGCTGGCAGGCTGGCTGCTGCTGAAGCAATGATGTCTTTACTTCGTCATTCCCGCGAACGGCTCGGCGCCCCCGCAGGAATCCATGCTGAGCGGGCATAACCTGCGCCCTATGGATCCCCGCCTGCGCGGGGATGACACAGTTTTGCGGAGCTTGGCGTGCAGATTAGGCCAGCGATGCTTTCTTGGTGCTCTTCTGGCGCGTTTTTGCGCGCTTGATGGTGCCGCCTTCGGTGACACGTTCGTTGCCTTTCAGCAAAACTTTGCTGACAGATGGCTTCTTGGTGCCGCTGGCGGATGGCTTGACGATGGTCACCATGCGCATGCCTTTGCCGGCTTTCGCGGAGCGTTCCTTTTCCACTTCCTTCTTTGGGCGGTACAGGACCAGCAGTTTGCCGATGTGCTGCACCGGCGCGGCGCCCAGTTCGGCGCAAATGGTTTCATACATGCCGATGCGGGCTTCGCGGTCGTCGCCGAACACGCGCACCTTGATCAGGCCGTGTGCATCCAGGCCCAGTGCGATTTCTTTCATGACGGCCGGCGTCAGGCCGGATTCGCCGATCATGACGACTGGCTTCAGGCCATGGGCTTCAGCGCGCAGCGCGGAGCGTTCAACGGGGGTCAGATTGATCATAATGTTTTTTTCGGTAGTTCTCTAAAGGCAGTATTCTACGCGAATGGCTAAGAACAAAATAAACAAAAACTGGTTGCATGACCATATTAACGATCCTTACGTGAAGGCGGCGCAGAAAGATGGCTACCGCGCCCGCGCCGCGTACAAGCTCAAAGAGATCGATGAAGATGAAAAATTGATCAAGCCAGGCCAGGTCATTGTCGACCTGGGCTGTACGCCGGGCAGCTGGGGCCAGTACACGCGCCGCAAGCTGGCGGCGGGCGGCGGCATCAATGGCACCATGATCGGCCTCGACATTCTGCCGATGGAACCGATTGCGGACATGCATTTCATCCAGGGCGATTTCCGTGAAATGGAAGTGCTGGACCAACTGGCGGAAGTGCTGCAGGGCCGCAAAGCCGACCTGGTGCTGTCCGATATGGCGCCGAATTTATCCGGCATTGCGACGGCGGATGCGGCGCGCATGGAAGACTTGATTGATATTGCCATCGACTTCGCGCAGCACCACATGAAACCCGGCGGTGCGCTGCTGGTGAAATGTTTCAAGGATATGGGCTTTTCACAGATCGTTGAGAAATTCCGCGCTGAATTCAAGACCGTCACGCAAAAGAAACCCAAGGCCAGCCGCGACAAATCGTCGGAAATATTCTTGCTGGGCCGTGGTTTGAAGCATCCTGCCCCTTGAGAATGGTCAAACGGGCCATATATCGGCCCGGAGAGGACCCGATTTACCGCTGCAAACTGGCATAAACGACATACTTACGGCGTGTTTTACGCGTATTGGCGCACGTAAGGGCGTGTTTATGGCACACCAGCCTTATTGCGAGTAAAATCGGAAGTCCAGCTATTGGTCTCTGGATGGGGCCAGGATTGAAGGAGTTTTCGTGAATAACATGTTTTCCAAATCAGCCATCTGGGTCGTCGTTGCCCTGCTATTATTCATGCTGTTTAAGCAATTCGAGAATCATGGCATGGCGGCCGGTTCCAAGGTCATTGCTTATTCCGATTTGCTGGACGAAGTCAAATCCAAACGCATCAAGGATGTCGTCATTGAAGGCAGCACACTGACTGCCACCAAGGAAGACGGCTCCAAAGTCCGCGCCAATACGACTTACCTCGACCGTGGCCTGATCGGCGACCTGCGCGACAATGGCGTGCACTTCGACGTGAAGCCGCCAGAAGAGCCATCGTTCCTGCAGCAAGTGTTCGTATCATGGTTCCCGATGCTGCTGCTGATCGGCGTGTGGATCTTCTTCATGCGCCAGATGCAGGGCGGCGGCAAGGGCGGCGCCTTCTCGTTCGGCAAGTCGAAGGCGCGCATGCTGGATGAAAGTAACAATACCGTGACCTTTGCCGACGTGGCCGGTTGCGATGAAGCAAAAGAAGAAGTCACGGAAATCGTCGACTTCCTCAAAGATCCAACGAAATTCCAAAAGCTGGGCGGCCGTATTCCACGCGGCGTGCTGATGGTCGGTCCTCCAGGCACGGGTAAAACCCTGCTGGCCCGCGCCATTGCCGGTGAAGCGAAAGTGCCGTTCTTCTCGATCTCGGGTTCCGACTTCGTGGAAATGTTTGTCGGCGTGGGTGCTTCCCGCGTCCGCGACATGTTTGAAAACGCGAAAAAGCATTCGCCTTGCATCATCTTCATTGACGAGATCGACGCGGTCGGCCGTCACCGCGGCGCCGGTATGGGCGGCGGCAACGATGAGCGCGAACAAACGCTGAACCAGTTGCTGGTGGAAATGGATGGCTTTGAAGCATCGTCCGGCGTCATCGTGATTGCCGCCACCAACCGCGCCGACGTGCTGGATAAAGCGCTGCTGCGTCCGGGCCGTTTCGACCGCCAGGTATCGGTCGGCTTGCCGGATATCCGCGGCCGCGAACAAATCCTGAACGTGCACATGCGCAAAGTGCCAATCGGCACCGACGTGAAAGCTGACATCCTGGCCCGCGGCACCCCTGGCTTCTCCGGTGCGGACCTGGCCAACCTGGTCAACGAAGCTGCCCTGTTTGCCGCGCGCCGTTCGAAGCGCTTGGTGGACATGCAAGACTTCGAAGATGCGAAAGACAAGATCTTCATGGGTCCGGAACGCAAGTCCATGGTGATCCGCGAAGAAGAGCGCCGCAATACCGCGTACCACGAATCCGGCCACGCGGTGGTGGCGAAGCTGTTGCCGAAGGCGGATCCTGTGCACAAGGTCACCATCATGCCGCGCGGCTGGGCGCTGGGCCTGACGTGGCAATTGCCTGAGCATGACAATATCTCGGGTTATAAAGACAAGATGCTGGAAGAAATTTCCATCCTGTTTGGCGGCCGTATTGCTGAAGAAATCTTTGTCGGCCAAATGTCGACTGGCGCGTCGAATGACTTTTCCCGCGCCACCAAGCTGGCCCGCTCGATGGTGACCCGCTTTGGCATGTCCGACGCGCTGGGCGTCATGGTGTACGAAGACAGCCAGAACGAAGGTTTCCTGGGCGGCACCAACAAGACGATTTCGGAAGCCACGCAGCAAAAAGTCGATGCAGAAATCCGCAACATCCTGGACACGCAATATGCGCTGGCCCGCAAGTTGCTGGAAGAAAACCGCGACAAGGTGGAAGTCATGACCAAGGCGCTGCTGGAATGGGAAACCATCGATGCAGACCAAATCAATGACATCATGGCCGGCCTCGAGCCGCGTCCTCCTAAAGCTGGTGTCACCTTGCGCAAGCAGCCGAACAGTGGCGATGGCCCAGGCGTCTCGCCAAACGCGACGGCTCCGGCTTAATTCACAGAGACAGCAATGACGAGGGCGGGGAGCGATCCCCGCCTTTTTTTATCCCGTATGAAGACAATTCCGTTTGGCCGCTTTAACTTGCCACTGCACCCGGCAGGCGCGCTGGTCATGGGCATTTTAAATGTGACGCCTGACTCTTTTTCCGATGGCGGCCAGCATGCCGCGCTGGAAGGTGCGATTGCCCATGCCGAGCTGATGATGGAGCAGGGCGTCGATATCATTGATATTGGCGGCGAATCCACCCGTCCCGGCTCGCCCGCGGTGCCGCTCGAAGAAGAAATGCGCCGCGTGATGCCCGTGATTTATGCGCTGCGCGATTGCGGTGCGGCCATCTCGGTCGATACCTATAAGCCACAAGTCATGCGCGAAGCCATTATTGCCGGCGTCGACATGATTAACGACATCAATGCCTTCCGCGCGGATGGCGCGATTGAAGCCGTGCGCGACAGTGACTGCGCGTTGTGTATTATGCACATGCGCGGCGAGCCTGCTACGATGCAACAGCAGCCGGTATATGACGACGTGGTACTGGAAGTCATTGATTTTCTGCGCGAACGCATTGCTGCATTGACTGCGGCAGGCATTGCCCGTGAGCGCTTGTGGATCGATCCCGGATTTGGTTTTGGCAAGACGGTCGAGCATAATTATGCTTTGATCAAAGCCACGCGCCGCCTGATCGATGAATTGGGCGTGCCGCTGCTGGCTGGCCTGTCGCGTAAATCCATGGTGGGGGCAATCACCGGCAAACCGGTTGAGCAGCGTCTGGCGGGCAGTCTGGGTGGTGCGCTGGCGGCTGTCGCACATGGCGCAAAGATCGTCAGGGTCCACGACGTGGCAGAAACTGTCGATGCATTAAAAGTTTGGCAAGCAGCACATTAACCGTAGAACTCACAGAACATTAGAGAACAGACATGGCACGTAAATATTTTGGCACCGATGGCGTACGCGGCCTGGTCGGTGTGGCGCCGATTACCCCGGATTTCGTTATGCGCCTTGGCTATGCGGCAGGCAAAGTCCTGGTAAAAAACCAGGGCGGTGCAGCGCGCTCGACCGTGCTGATTGGCAAGGACACCCGTATTTCGGGCTATATGCTGGAAGCCGCGTTGGAAGCGGGCTTCTCCGCTGCCGGCGTTGACGTGATGCTGGCCGGCCCAATGCCGACCCCGGCGATTGCTTACCTGACCCGCGCGCTGCGCCTGCAAGCCGGTGTCGTGATTTCCGCTTCGCATAATCCATACGAAGACAACGGCATTAAATTCTTTTCCGAGCACGGCACGAAATTGCCGGATGCCGTGGAACTGGACATTGAAGCGCAACTGGATTTGCCGATGGAATGCGTGGAATCCAAGCGCCTGGGCCGAGCCAGGCGCCTCGATGATGCGCAAGGCCGCTATATTGAATTCTGCAAGAGCACCTTCCCCAACGCGCTGGATTTGCGCGGCTTGAAAATCGTCGTGGATTGCGCCCATGGCGCCGCCTACAACATTGCTCCGCACGTGTTCCATGAATTGGGCGCGGAAGTGATTGCCATTGGTAATAAACCGGACGGCTTTAATATTAATGCAGGTTTTGGCGCTACCGCGACGGCAGCCATGGCGGCCGCCGTGGTAGAGCATGGCGCAGATTTGGGTATTGCCCTGGATGGCGACGCCGACCGCCTGATTATGTGCGATGCCAAAGGCCGTTTATATAATGGCGATGAATTGCTTTATGTTATGGTTATGGACCGTTGCGCAACAGGCCCCGTGGCAGGCGCAGTCGGCACATTAATGACGAATATGGCGCTGGAAGTTGCCTTTAAAGAAAAAGGCATCGGTTTTGCCCGCGCTAAGGTCGGCGACCGTTATGTATTGGAAGTTATGCAGGAAAAAGGCTGGATTTTGGGCGGCGAAGGTTCCGGCCATTTACTGGCAACCGATAAACACACGACTGGCGACGGTATTATTTCGGCATTGCAAGTATTGTCCGCATTAAAGCGTAGTGGCAAATCGCTGGAGCAATGTGCTGCAGACCTGGTATTGTTCCCGCAATCGCTGATTAATGTCCGCGTCAAAGCCGGCTTTGACTGGCAATCGCACGCCGCCGTGGTTGCGGAAAAAGAAGCGGTGGAACGTGAGTTGGGCGATACGGGCCGCGTGTTGATTCGTGCTTCCGGTACGGAACCGTTGATCCGCGTAATGGTGGAAGCGCGCGATGCACAAGCTGCCGTGGCTTATGCCCGCCGAATTGCAGATAAGGTAGAGGCGCGCCTGGCCGCATAAGGCTCACTCGCGGGCGTTCCGCATTGACGCGGAGCGCCCGATGCGGATATAATATTGTCATCGGAGTGTAGCGCAGCCCGGTAGCGCATCTGGTTTGGGACCAGAGGGTCCTAGGTTCGAATCCTAGTACTCCGACCAAATACTTAAAGAACGGGTTAGTCGAAAGACTGCCCGTTTTTTATTGTCTACGATAATCCATTTGGATTCATCACTGCCCATAGCTCAGTTGGATAGAGCATCGGCCTTCTAAGCCGAGGGTCGCAGGTTCGATTCCTGCTGGGCAGGCCATAAAATCCAGGATTGATATTTCTCCGCACGCTTGCTGATCCCGGGCTTTATATCCGGCGTTCCATTAAAACTGCGGCAAAGATAATCAAGAACTTACGGTCAATTTGAATGCCGAAAGGCTATCCGGTGTTATTCACACGTTATTGTGATGGCGGTAACGCAGGATTCAATCGTTTGAAACGTTGCCTAATGCGGGTATTCGTGAGATACAGCCAAGGTTTCAATCATATCCGGTGAAACGGTTAAGCCCGGCGGATGCAATCGATCCCGAACAGTTGCTGCGCCTGAGCGAGAGCGCCATATACGTTGGCAAAACGGCGAGGGCGTACTGCCAAGTGCTGCTTGGCGAGGAACCGATCAGGGTCCGCATGCCGGGCGCAATAAATGTCTGCGTATTTTGACCAGGATCAAGCCGGACCAATGACAGCCGAGGGCTTGGTGAATAAGCTGGTCTTCACGGCACCAGTAATCCCCATAGGAAAGAGCAAATGAACGCACTGGTCTACGAAGGGCCGGGCAGCCCAGACTTGGCTAACGAGCTGAAACCCATGCTAGCCGGGCCTTCCGGCTTCGCATCGGGAGCTTTTGCCATGTACTGCATCCGCATACATGCCGGCGCAAGATGGCCGAGCCAGGCTTGCGACTGATCAAGCCACGCCAGCCATGGAAACTTTGCCAGCACCCGCCGATGCCTTGAATCTGCTGGCTTCGTTCGCTGCTGGCCTGGTGATCGGGATCGAGCGGGGCTGGAACCAGCGGCAGCGCAATGATGGTGAGCGCGTTGCAGGGCTGAGGACATTTTCTCTGGTGGGCATCCTGGGCGGTGTCCTTGTGCTTCTTTCCGGTCCGCTAACGGCATGGGGGCTGCTGGGGACGGTGCTGGGGCTGTCGCTGCTGCTGGCGCTGGCCTGGCGCGAGACGGCGCGCACATCAGGCGACTTCAGTATCACGACCGCAGTGGCCCTGCTGTTGACGCTGATGCTGGGGGCTGCCGCCATGCACGGCCACGTGGCGGTCGCGCTGGCCGCCGCTGTCGTGGTGGCTGTCATGCTGGACTTGAAGTCGACGCTGCACCGCTGGCTACGCCTGATCGAACACCGCGAACTGGCGGCGGCGCTGCAACTGCTGGTGTTGTCAGTGGTGATCTTGCCCAATTTGCCGAATACCGGTTTGGGACCATATCGGGCTCTCAATCCCTATCAGCTGTGGTGGGCCGTGGTGCTGATTGCCGGGTTATCGTTGGCCGGGCACTGCGCGATGCGGGCCGCAGGCTATCAGCGTGGCCTTTTCCTGACCGGAATACTGGGTGGCCTGGCATCGTCCACAGCGGCCACGCTGTCGCTCGCCCGTCTTGCCAGGAGGGAGCCCGGGCTGTCTTCCATTACTGGCGCGAGCGCGCTGGCGTCCTGCGCGGTCATGTATTTTCGTCTATTCATTTTGTTGCTGGCGATCCAACCAGCGCTGTTGAAAACCACCGGTCCGGCCCTGCTTACCACTGGCGGGACCATGCTGTTGACAGGAATTTGGCATTGGCGCCGCGCCAATATTCAGGTTCAGCCTGGCAGCGCCGGGGCTGCGATTGCCCCGTTTGATTTGTCGACAGCGCTGGTGTTTGGGGGATTCCTGGGTGTAATGGCTGTTGCGGTGCCGGCGGCCAAGGATGCCCTGGGAGCTGGCGGCGTGTATACGGCGTCTGCACTGTCGGGGCTGCTGGATGTTGACGCCATCGTCATTTCCATTGCACGCATCCATCGCGCCAGCGGTATCACCGATAGCATCGCTGTCATTTCGCTGTCTCTGGCGGTGTTCGCCAACATGGCGGTCAAGGCCGGCATGGCCTGGGTAGCAGGGGGACGCGCAATCGGGCTGGTGGTGTCGCGCGGCTATGGCATTGCACTGCTGGCCGGCGCCGTGCCAGTGGTGTTGGCCATGGCTTGATGAACCGTAGGCGAACTTGGCGATAGAAGGAAGCAGAAGCCGCCTCCACGCTGTCAACCTTGCGTTGCTGCTGATCGGCTGGGCCGTGAATTCTATCCAGAATCGGAATTGTTGCCGGTTTTGATTTAGATCAACTCATGGCAAAGACATGGCCAATCACGCAGGCTATTGTGGAGTCATGCCGCTGCGGGCGATTGCGCTGGCGGACTCATCGCGATAAGGAGAAGACGATGGCTGCAGAACAGTTTAATCCGGCAGAGGCCGGTGATGGAATGGAGGTTCCCGTGGTGTTTACAGGCTTGCAGCGTTTTGAACGGCATACTGTCATACGCCAGACTTCTTTTTATATATCGGGAACGATAGAGCAGGCGTCCTATTACAACGAACTGTTTTACGCCCTGCGGTCAGCCAGTGAAACCGACCTGATTTATCTGCATTTGAATACGACGGGAGGCGACTTTGACACTGGGCTGCAGATAATTAATAACATGCAAGCATCTGCAGCACGTGTCGTCACGGTGCTGGAGGCGCGCGCTTATTCCATGGGCGCGTTTATCCTCCTCGCTGGCGATGAAATGGTCGTACATGAAAATTGCCAGTTGCTGTTTCACAGCTATTCCGGGAATTTTTCCGGCAAAGGCAATGAGCAGCAGGCGCAAGCCTTGGCGGTGGCAAACTGGTTTGCCAAGTTCATGGAGCGGATTTGCCAGCCATTCCTCCATGCCCGTGAAGTCAGTGCGATTTTAAAGGGAACGGATCTGTGGATGGACTCGGATGAGATCCGCCGCCGCATGCAAAAATTGCAGCGCGCATGCGGCCCGGCAGTTGTTGCAGGCAGGCGGCACGCACCTGCTGCGCCATCCATACCTGCTGCAGCATTAGTTGCTGCCGATAGCGCCAGTTGAAACATGGCCGGGTGGAAGGTAAGGTCCCACCCGGTAAAATTGTTTAATTCGTGTCCGTTTCGGCATGGAATACCAGAACGGGCACGCGGCTTTTTAATAATACCTTGTGGGTTTGGCTTCCCAGTAAAATGCCTTTCAGGCCCGAATTGCCATGTGTGGCCATGGTAATCAGATCGCAGCCCCGCGTCACGGCGGTTTCTACGATATTCCGATATGGCTGGTCGGATCTTAATGATATGGTCTCGCATGGCACGCCCATGGCTTGCGCTTTCTGGGCTAATGCCTCCAATAATTTTGATGCTTGCTCGGACGTATCCCGCATAAATGCTTCACGGGTTTCATCAAGCTGCACCGGCTCGATCGAAAACATATGGTATTCCGGCATGACATGCAACGCTGTAATACGGGCGCCCGCCTCTCTTGCAAACTGTAGCGCGGATTGAATAGCCGATGCTGTAGCAGGTGAGCCGTCGGTAGGCAATAATAAATGTTTGTACATATCAGACTCCTGTCATAAACGTTGGTGGGCGGTGGTGCTGACAGATAGTGTGCGCAAGCTGGCGCATTGCAACTTTGACGCTGATCAAATACTTATAAATAAAGGGTTTTTGCTCTTGACTAAGGGTAATGCTGGTCAGGAGTGCTGGAGTGCCTGCGTTTTTTTGCGGTTTTTTTGCCACTTTATGCCAGGTTTTAGCTTAATCGTGCCTGTAATTGGTATAAAAGGTTAGAATTGCCTAAATTCCATTGGGAAATGATCATGACGGCATCTGGGTACCGCAATGCGTTGGCGGCATTGGTGTGGGTAATATGCACGGCTTGCGCCGCGGCGGAGCAGGGGCCAGTGCCGGCCACGTTAAAAGTCGGCTTGCAAAACGTGATTGCACCGTTTGTGATGCCGGGGCAGCAAACCGGTTTATTGGTCGATGTATTGCGCGCGGCCTTTGCAACACAGCATATTGCAGCGGATTTCAGTTATTTACCGAATGTCCGCTTTGAACAGCAATTGCGAGAAGGCAAGGTCGATGTCAGTACATTAGCGAAACCTGAATATAAGCACAAAGGGTTTCTCAGCCATTGGCCGGTTACGCATTTCCATAATATGGCCATTACCGTTCGCAGCCGTATTCCCGCCTTACACCATCTTGATGATTTAAAGGCATATCGCGTGACGGCATTTGGCAATGCCCGCAAAGTGCTGGGGCGTGAATATGACGCGGCCATGGCAAAAAATCCGGAATACCGTGAACCCGCGACAATGCCTTCCGCCAGCCTGATATTGAACCGGACCGATGTGATCATTTCGCAGCGCGATATTTTTTTGTATTACCTGAGCCAGCAAATGCCAGAGGCGCGCAGCCGCGAAGGTGAACTGGCTTTCCACGATATTATCGGGCCGGGGAATTTATATTGGCTGTCATTCCGTTCAGAACAGCAGCGGGATGCATTTGAACGCGGTATTGCGGAACTCTATGCCAGCGGTGAAATCGACCAGATTATCGCACGCTACCAAAAAGAATTCGGTACAACGCGGGATTTCTTCTTGCCGCTGGATTGTCAATTCAGGCCGGCGCAGGCGCCAAAAGCTTGCAAGGATATCGCCAGGCGCCAATAAAAAAGCCGGGCAGTGCCCGGCTTTTTTCAAGGATTAGCCACCATTAATAGGTGTAATACATGCGCTGGATTTCTTTGGTGTTATTGGTTTTCGTCAGCGCCAGCATCAGCAGAATACGGGCTTTTTGTGGATTCAGCGTATCCGATACAACGAAGTCCAGTTGATCGTCATTGGCTTCGCCATTACGGGCGACAATACCGTTACCTACGCGGGCCGAACGCACAATGATCGCGCCTTTTTTGCGGGCTTCCACCAAGCCTGGTTTGACTTGCGCCGCTACGCTGCCGTCACCGGTACCGGCATGAATAATGCCTTTATCGCCGGACGCAATAAATGCATTGAGCGCCACGGTATTCATATTGGCATAGCCGTACACGATATCGACTTGTGGCAGGGCGTCCAGTTTGCTGATATCGAATTCCGTGTCCACCGTATGTTTGCGGGTCGTCACGTGGTAGAAGTAAGGCTTGTTACCTTGCATGTAACCGAGCATGCCCAGTTCCGGCGTACGGAATGCGTCTGGCGTCGACGTATTGGATTTCGTGACGTCGCGCGCGCCATGGATCTGGTCGCCCAGTGCCACCATCACGCCCTTGCCGGCGGCATCCGGGCTGGCAGCCAGCAGCACGGCGTTATACAGGTTGATCGGGCCATCGGCCGACAGGGCGGTCGATGGGCGCATGGCGCCGACCAGCACGACTGGCTTGCGGCTTTTCACAACCAGGTTGAGGAAATAGGCGGTTTCTTCCAGCGTATCGGTACCGTGCGTAATCACAATGCCATCGACGTCGTCTTTGGACAGCAATTCATTGACGCGCTTGCCCAGTTTCAGCCAGTGGTCATTGGTCATGCTTTCGCTGGCGATCTGGAACACCTGTTCACCGGTGACGTGGGCGGCTTTTTGCAATTCCGGTACCGCGTTAATCAATTGCTGCACGCCGACGGTGGCTGCCGTGTAGCCCACGGTGGTGGTGGACGTGGCGCCGCTGCCGGCAATGGTGCCGCCCGTTGCCAGAATGGCGACATGAGCGAGTTTTTGTTGGGCTACTTCTTGCGCTTGGGCCGTGGCAAAGATAATCGTGCCGATAAATGCAGCCATCAAACGGGCCGTCTTATGTTGAAACATTGTTTCCTCCTTATGGGCGAATTGAGCCGCGATAGTAGCAAACAATGAATGCTGAAGAAATAAGGAAAAAACAGAAAATATTAAAATGCGACAAAGCCGTCCAATAACCGGAAATTGGAGAATTTAACGCGTATCAAAGTTGAGAAAAACCCTGAAAAACCAGTGAGCGGCCACGGAAAACCGTGGCCGCCACCAGATGCGCAAGCAGGAATTCAGTGCAGCTTGTGGCTCTTGTTGCGGCGGGCCGTGAACGCCAGCATGCCCAGGCCGGCTGCCAGCATGCCGTAGCTCGCTGGTTCCGGTACCGGAGCAGTCACCAGGTTCAGGTTGCCTGCATAAGAACCGCCCAAGCCATCCAGCGACGTCTGGCCGTGGATGACAAAGCCATAGTTTCCTGCGGATAGCGTGTCGGCCGGGAAGAACTCGACCGAATTGCCGGTAGTAGTATCAGTACCCAGGATGCTGCGGGAACTGTCGGCATTAACGCGGAAAAATTCGACCCCCGTTATGCCGTAGTTGAAGAGACGGCTGAGTCCCACGAGTGTCTTGCCTGCAATGGCAGTCCCGCTGGCCCAGCCCTGGCTCTCAGTGGCCACCTTGAACAGGAATTCGTCGGAATAGGCGCCCGGGTCGGCGTGTGACGCGCCGTACGTGGCATTGCCCGATCCGTCGAAGACCAGCACATCCGCAATTGCCGCCGGCGCTGACAGCACGCCGACAGACAACAGCAAGGCGGCAGCCGTGCTGAAGATGGATTTCTTCATTGTGTTACCCCTCTGGATGATCAAACATTGCCGGTAGACGGAAAACTGCAATCCCCATCACAGTTTTGTCTTTACGGCAAGTTTTCCTATCTACCAACATTGGCAATATAGCATAATGCTGAGTCCGCATTACTACATTAATGAAGTGTGTTGCAGTGCAGCGCGGCACACCAGGCACTGCCGTTAAGCCCCTATAATCGCCGCATTGCAACTTTGTCAGGCGCAGCCCGTGGATATTCATTCCGATGACTTGAAGACGTTTGTCGCCGTCATTGACAGCGGTTCACTGAGCGCCGCTGCAGCGCATCTGGCGCAAACCACGTCCGGTGTCAGCCGCGCGCTGGCCCGGCTGGAAGAAAAGCTGGGCGCCACACTGTTGACGCGTACGACGCGGCGCATGGATTTGACGGAAGAAGGGCAACTGTTGCTGGAGCATGCGCGCACCATCCTGGCGGGCATGGCAGCGGCGGAAGAAACCATCCGCATGCGGCGCCAGCAGCCGGCCGGGCGCTTGTGCGTCGATGCCGCGTCGCCGTTCATGCTGCACTGTGTGGTGCCGCACGTGGCGGAATTCCGCGCGCTGTATCCCGGCATCCGGCTGGAGCTGACCAGCAATGACCAGATTGCCGACTTGATTGAACACCGCACGGATATTGCAATACGCATCGGCGCCCTGGCGGATTCCACGCTGCATGCGCGGCCATTGACGGCCAGCCCGCTGCATATTCTCGCCAGTCCCGCTTACCTGGCACGGCACGGAACCCCCGGCACGCCGGAAGCATTGGCGCAGCATAGCCTGCTAGGGTTTGCCCAATATGAGGCGGGCAACCTGTGGCCGTTGCGCCATGCGGGTGGCAATGCACTGCCCATTACACCGGCGCTGTCCGCATCGAGCGGCGAGACCTTGCGCCAGCTCGCGCTGGCGGGGCAGGGCATTGTGTGCCTGGCCGATTTCATGACGCGCGCCGATATCGCTACCGGCCGCCTGGTGACGCTACTGGAACATTGTTCGACGGGCTACCGCCAGCAAATCCACGCAGTCTATTACCGCAATACGCAGCTGGCGCGCCGCATTTCGTGCTTCCTCGAGTTCTTGCAGCACAAGCTGTAAGAGTCCATCCGCGCTACGACAAGATCCAGTCCTACACCATTTTTTACGTTTTTGCAGCAACCGCCGCGTACAGTGTGCGTCACCGTACGGTCCCACCTTTGCCCCGGCAATACACTGATCCTGCGTGGTTGATGAATGGCGCAGCGGTCAATAAACAGCATGCGCAGCGCCGTCTCCAACCCGCAGGCTTGCCGGCCGCCTCGAGGACCGGCACCAATTCCAACGTAGCAGGCAGGTGAGGCGCCCAGCGCCGGCCAGCCAGGTTTCGATAAAAAACGGAGGCTATCATGGCACAGACTAACCACCCATCGAAGTACGTCGTACGAGAGTATCTGGAACGCCGTTCGCAGGAAGTCAAACCACCGCCCACTCCGGAAGAAATCCGCCGCCAGCTGGGCTGGGGCTTGATGATGTTCGATCAAAAAATGAATGGTGGCCGCTCCTGAAAGCCACTTGTTCCATCCCGCCCTCCAGGGCCCGCGCTGAGTCAGCTCGGGCCCTTCGTATTTCTGGCGCCTGCCGCCTGCGCCATTCCGCCGTTCGCTGAAAACTTCGCCATTCACCGGTTGCCATCCGCCATTCACCGATTCCCTGTTTCGCCGCACTAAGGCAGCCGGTATGGTTACGTCCATACCGAACACTCACTGACGGAGATGAACATGAACGACGAGGCAGCGACGCAAAACTGGCGCAAGCAAATGATCTGGGGCCTGATGATTATCGCGATGGGCGTGGCCTTCCTGCTCGATCGCACGGGCCAGTTTGACTTCGGCCACCTGTGGCACTACTGGCCGCTGCTTGTCGTTATCGCAGGCGTGTCGGACCTGGTGCCCCCGACCACGGCGAAGCTGGTGTTGAACGGCTTGTCGACCATCACGTTTGGCGCATGGTTTTACGTATCGGTCGAACACCTGTGGGGCATGGGCTTCCACAACAGCTGGCCTATCCTCATTATCATGTGGGGCGTGAAAGTGGCGCTGAAGCCGGTACTGGAAAAATACATGGGTAACAAGGAGTAAGGCATGCGCAACCTATATCGCAGCGAAAGGCGGGAACAGCGCCGCCAGGACAGGTTGCAGCGCAGGCTTGAACGCAGGCGCAACGGCGGCAGCGCCGCAGGGCAATTGGTGGTCGGGTTGGGCGTGATTGCCATCGGCATGCTGTTCTTGCTCGATAACCTGGGCATCATTGAATTTGAATATGCGTTCCAGCTGTGGCCGGTGATCTTTGTGCTGGCCGGCGCGCTGAAGGTCCAGCAAGCGACCAGCAACAGCGGCAGGGTGGCGGGCGGCATATTGATCGCGGTGGGCGCTCTGCTGCTGTTAAAAGGAATGGGCTTCATCGATATCAGTTGGCGGACGCTGGCGCCGGTACTGATGATTGCGGCAGGCTTGCTGGTCGTGTTCAAGTCGACCCGTGCGCGCAACGATACCGTCAGCAGCCTGCTGGACAAGGATGCCGGCCAGGACAGCGTGGTGCGCCTGACGGCGCTGATGGGTGGCATCGAGCGCCGTATCAATACGCAGGATTTCCGTGGCGGTGAAATCACGGCCATCATGGGCGGCTGCGAGCTGGACTTGCGCCAGGCTTCAATACAGGGACAAGCCGTGCTCAATGTGTTTGCCATGTGGGGCGGCATTGAAATCAAGGTGCCGGATGACTGGACGGTCAGCCTGGAAGGCACGCCGCTGCTGGGCGCCTTCAGTGAAAAGACCATTGCGCCGCGCGACAATGCCAAGCGGCTGATCATCCGCGGCGTGGCGCTGATGGGGGGCTGCGATGTCCGCAACTGAGGCGCACGGCTGATGCTGGCGCCAACGGGTAACCGCCGCAGCGCCGTCCTGTACCTGCTGGCATGGCTGCTGCTGGGCGTGGCGCTGGGCGGCGCGATCGCGGCAGCCTTTGATGCGCGCTGGGTCAATGCGATGATCTTCGCCATCCCCGCCACCGTGCTATATGGGGTCGGCGCCGGCTTTTCAGCGTATTACCTGTGCCGCGCGTATCCCCTGGCCGAGCGCAGCCTGGCAGGTGTCGTGACGGCGCTGGGCGCGTCGGCCGTGGTGTCGGCACTGTTGTGGAGCGCGCTGCTGGAAGGCTGGAACACGCTTGGGAGCGCGCTGAATGTGGCGTGGGCCGGCATCGATTACACGCCGTCATTGAAGGCGGTCCTGTTTGGGCTGGGCGTGCTGCTGTATGGGCTGCTGGCCGCCATCAATTACCTGGCCACGGAATCGGAGCGGGCCAGCAGCGCCCTGCAGCGTGAATTGCAATCGCGGCTGGCTGCGCGGGAAGCGGAATTGCGCATGCTGCGCACGCAGATCGACCCGCATTTCCTGTTCAACAGCCTCAATTCCATCAGTGCGCTGACGTCGCAAAACCCGAAAGGCGCGCGCGAAATGACGCTGCAGCTGGCGAGTTTTTTCCGCCTCAGCCTGGGCGTGGCGGAACATGCGGTGATCCCGCTGGCGCAGGAAATGCAGCTGATACGGCATTTCCTCGCCGTGGAAAAAGTGCGCTTTGGCGACCGCCTGCAACTGGAAGAAGCCATCGAGCCCGAAGCGGAAAGCTGCGCCGTGCCGCCGATGCTCATCCAGCCCCTCGTGGAAAACGCTGTCAAGCATGGTATCGCGGGATTGCCGGAAGGCGGGAAAATCCGTGTCGCGGCGCGCCGGGCTGGTTCACAATTGCGTATCGTGGTGGATAATGCGATGGATGCCGACGGGCCCGCGCCGCGCCGCGAAGGCAACGGCATCGGCCTGGCCAACGTGCGCCAGCGCCTGGCCGGCAGCTATGGTTCGGAAGCGGCCGTGCACTGGGGCGCGCGCGATGGCGTATTTGTGGTGGAAATGACGTTGCCTGCACAGACAGGCGAAGAAAGCAGGAAGTGACATGCGCATCATTATCGTAGACGACGAAATGCTGGCCCGCAGCGTCGTCCGGGAATACCTGGAGCCGCATCCGGACGTGGAAGTGGTGGCGGAATGCGCCAACGGTTTCGAAGCCGTGAAAGCCATTACGGAACTGGGCCCGGACCTGGCCATCCTCGACATCCAGATGCCCAAGCTCGATGGCTTTGAAGTGGCCGAACTGGTGGCAGGCAAATGCCGCATCATGTTTGCCACCGCATTTGACCAATATGCGATCAAGGCGTTTGAATACCGCGCGCTGGATTATTTGCTGAAGCCTTTCAGCCAGGAGCGGTTTGACCAGGCCATCAGCCACGTGCGCGCCACGCTGGGGCAGGGCGACGCTGCGAAGGCGCAGCAAGAGGCGACACAAGACGTGGTGCGCGAAGCCGCCCGCGATGCGGCGGCGCGCGGCAAGCCGCTGGGGCGGGTCGTGATCCGCGATGGCGCCAAGGTGCATGTGATTGCCAGTGAAAAAATCGATTACATTGAAGCGCAGGACGATTACGTGCAAATCCATACGGAAGGCAAGTCGTACCTGAAAAACCAGCGCCTGTCGGACCTCGAAGGGCAGCTCGATGCCGATAAATTCCTGCGCATCCACCGTTCCTATCTGCTGAACCTGGAATGCCTGGCGCGTATCGAACAGGCGGGCAAGGACAGCCATGTGGCAGTATTGAAGGATGGCGGCAAATTGCCGATCAGCCGTAGCGGTTATCAAAAGGTGCGCAGTGTCATTCAGTAAAACGATAAACAACAGGTTGTGGTGGATGCTGGCGGCTGCCACTGTCGCCACTGTTGCCACTGTCGCCGTTGCGGCCGAGCCGGAAACGCGCTCGCCCAATGAAGGCGAAATGCAATCGTTTGCCGCGTATTACCAGGCGCCGCCTGGCGCCGTGGCGCGCCCTGCATTTGACATCCGGCGCGGCGGCGCCGTGCATGGGTGGTCCGTCGCAGCGTGGACGGAAGACAAGCCGCAGCGGGCCGCGTGGTCGCTGTGCCTGGCGCAGCGCCATGGCCATGCATACGATGGCAAGGCGTGGCATGCGACGGGCGTGTCGCGGCGCTATGTGTGGCTGGACCGGGCCAGCGATTGCGGCGTGTCGCCGCAGCGCGTGCTGCTCGGGCATGACATGGCGGACCGCGATATAGTCACACTGCTGGAAGGGCAGGCTGCGGTGCTGCAAGGGGCCCGGCTGCTGTTTGCCGGGAATACGCAGTGCGCGCCGATGCGTGCGCTGCCATTCAAGCTGGTGGGGCTGGGGTTGGACAAGGATGGGATGGTGGTCATGACGTACCGCAGCGACCGCGAATCGGATGCACAGGTGACTGTGCGCAAGCGGGGGCGGGAACTGACTGCGTGGAACGTCAAGTGCTGACGTCCACGTGCCACCACGAAGGCAACAGCGCCCGCACTTCCGGCCGCGCAAAGCGGTCATCGATCAGATACACGGTTCCCTTGTCCGTCTCGGTACGGATCACGCGCCCCGCAGCCTGCACCACCTTTTGCATGCCCGGGTATAAATACGTGTAATCGTACCCGGCGCCAAAGATGGTTTCCATGCGCCGGCGGATTTGTTCATTGACGGGATTGAGTTGCGGCAGCCCCAGGGTGGCAATGAATGCGCCGATCAGCCGCGCGCCCGGCAAATCCACCCCTTCGCCAAACGCGCCGCCCAGTACGGCAAAGCCTATGCCGCAGCCCTCTTCGGTAAAGCGCGCAATAAAGCCTTCGCGCGCTGCTTCATCCATGCGCCGCTCCTGCAGCCACACGGGAATGTCCGGATAGCGTTCCGCAAAGGCGCGCGCCGCCTTGTCCATGTAATCAAAGCTGCTGAAGAAGGCCAGGTAATTGCCGGGCTGGCGCGCATATTGTTCGCCCATCAGCTGGCCTATGGGCGCCAGCGAACGGTCGCGGTGCTGGTAGCGCGTGGAAATGCGGCCAGCGATGTGTACGGCCAACTGGTCGGCCATGAACGGCGATTCCACATCGACCCATGCCGTTCCCGCCGGCATGCCCAGCATGTCGCAGTAATAATTCCACGGGCTGAGCGTGGCGGAAAACAGGGCGGTCGTGTGGGCTGCTTCGAAGCGGGATTGTAAAAACGGGGCAGGGACGATGTTGCGCAGGCACAGGATGGAATTGGCGCGCGTGCCGGAACCGTCCAGCGCGACGTCGAACAGCGAGTGATCGCCATGGCTTTCCGCCAGCCGCATGAAGGCCATCGCATCAAAATAGAAATGCTGTAAATCGTTATCCACGTGCGCCGGGTGTTCCGCATAAAACTCGCCGATCGCCGTGATGGCGGTTTGCAGCGCGCCCGTCAGCTTTTCCGGCAAATCCTGGTAGACCTGGTAGGCCGGTTCGGCGCACGCTTGCTGTTCCTTTTCCAGCGCGTTCCACTGCCTGTGCACGCGGTCCAGCACTTTCTTCAGCAATTCCGGTGCGGTCTTGCGCAGCATGCGCAGTTGCGCGTGTTCCAGCTCCGCGGAATACATCTTGCGCGTGCGCGACACCATGTTGTGCGCCTCGTCCACCAGCACGCTGGCTTTCCAGCTGTTTTGCACGGTCAGGCTGTACAGCATGGCGCTGATGTCGAAGTAATAGTTGTAGTCGCCCACGATGACGTCGGCCCAGCGCGCCAGTTCGCTGGCCAGGTAATATGGGCACACGTCATGCGCCAGCGCGGTCGCGCGGACAGCGTCGCGGTCCAGCATGGACACTTGCAGCGCCGCCGCGCGCGCTGCCGGCAGGCGGTCATAAAAGCCTTGCGCCAGCGGGCACGATTCGCCGTGGCACGCTTTATCCGGATGCTCGCACGCCTTGTCGCGCGCCACCAGTTCCAGCGTGCGCAGCGGAATAATTGGAATGTTTTTCGCCGGCGCCGTGCGCTCCACGCCCGTCAGCGTGGCGGCCGCATCGAGCGCCATGGCGCGGCCCGACGTTTTCGCGGCCAGGAAGAAAATCTTGTCGAGGCCATGTTCGGCCGTGGCTTTCAACAGGGGGAACAGGCTGCCCACGGTTTTGCCGATGCCAGTCGGCGCCTGCGCCAGCAAGCCGCAGCCACGCGTGCTGGCCTTATACATGGCTTCGGCCAGCTGGCGCTGGCCGGGACGGAAATCCTTGTGGGGAAAGCGCATGGCCCTCAGCGCCGCGTCGCGCGCCGTGCGGTGTGCGATTTCCTGTTCGGCCCACGCGATAAACGCGCGGCACTGCTGTTCGTAAAATGCCTGCAGCTCGCCTGCCTGCGCCTGTTCCGTGACCAGCGTTTCCTTTTGGCTGCCGATATCGAAATATACGAGCGCCAGCCGCACGTGCGGCAAGCCCCGCGCCGTGCACAGCAAGTGCCCATACACTTTCAACTGTGCCCAGTGCAGCGCCCTGTGGTTGGCAGGCATGCGGGCCAGGTCGCCCCGGTACGTTTTGACTTCTTCCAGCTGGTTCGCGGCCGGGTCGTAGCCATCGGCGCGGCCCCGCACGCGCAGCGGGCCGTACTCGCCCGACAGGCTGACTTCCTTTTCATAGCCATCGCCACGGCGCGACGCCACCACGGCATGGCCGGCGATGCCTTCCTGCGCGGTCGGCGTGGGCGTGAAGCGCAAATCCAGGTCGCCGGTCTTGGCCGTGAATTCGCACAGCGCACGCACGGCGATCGTGTAGCCTTTTATGCCGCCCATTGCAAATAACAGACAGTGATCGGCATCGCGTGCTGCGCACAATACGCAATCCAGCGCAACTGGTTGTCTTGCAGGCGGTCGCCGGGACCTTTGACTTCAATCATGTGGTAGCGGCGTTCGTCCGGCCAGAACTGGATCAAGTCCGGGAAACCGCTGCGGTTGGACTGGATGTCGGCCAGGATGCGCTCGCACCACAGTTTCAAGTGGGGTGCGGGAATGCAGGCCAGCGCCAGTTCCAGCAACGTTTCATCCAGTGCGCCCCAATACACAAACGGCGACTGGATATTGAACTTGGCGGCAAAGTTGCGGCGGATGGTGTCCGCATAGCTGCCATCGTCCAGCTGCGCCAGGCAAGCGGCAAATGGCGCGGCGCGGCGCGCGTGGAAGTCGGCCGCGTGCAAATCCGCCGGGCCATGGTGGAATGGGTGGAAAAAGGCGCCGGGAATCGGCGTGAAGATGGCGTCCCAGCACAGCAAGCCAAACAGGGAGTTGGCCAGCGCATTTTCCACGTAATACACGGGCGACGCCTCTGCCGACAAATGGTCGCGTACGACGCCTTCGACCCACCAGTCATCAGGCGGCATCGGCAACGCCAGGTCCAGCCTGACGACAGGCGCAGCGGGCGTTGCCGGCTGTTTCGGGTGGCCCAGCTTGCGGCGCAGCCTGGGCGCCATGCGCAGCAATTGCTGGCGTTCCGCATCGCTTTCCGGCGACGCCATGGCTTGTTCCAGCAAGGCATACGCGTCGGCTGGCGCTTCGCTTTTTTCCAGCACGCGGATGGCGCGGGCGCGGGCGCCGGGATACGGGCAATCGCGGTACAAGGCCAGCGCCCCCGGCCAGTCCTGCAGTTTTTCCTGCTGCTGCGCCATCTGGAATTGCAGGCGGTGGCGGCGGCTGGCCAGCCATTCATTGCCATCGTCGGGCGGCAAGTCGCGCAAGATATCCAGCGCCGGCTCGCCATGGGCAAAGCGCTCGCGGCATGCATGCAGGGCCAGGTAGGCGTCGATGTCGGCGCGCGTGCGGAAGCCGCGGGCCGAGGGCGGGAAGTCGACTTTTTCATACTGGTAGATGCCCAGGTCGGACAGCACGAATTCCGACCAGTCCTGGTGGAAATTGCCAAAGAAAACCAGCCGCAGGCGGTCGCACAGCGGCTGCATCAGCATGTGGTAGAGGGTGTCGGACGGCGCAATGCCGCCAGTCAACTCCGCCCAGCCGGACAGCGGCAATGCATCGGGGTAGCGTTCGCGCAGGGCTTCCAGCTGGTCGGCCTTGCGCGCGGTTTTGTCGGCGCCCTTGAACGCAAATAATTGCGCCAGTTCCGGCTTTTGCAGTACGGCGAATACATCGTCCAGCGCCAGCGCTGCGCCGGCGGCTATCCAGCCCAGCTCCGTCAATGGCGCGGCAGCGGCAGTGGTATTGCCGATTTCCGGATACACGAGTTTGGATGCGCGGAACAGCACGCCTTTGCGCATGGCCATGCGCACGAACAGCGCGCGCGACGGCTGCGGCAGCGCGGCAAATTGCGCGACAAAGGAGCGCTCGGCGTCATCGAGCAAGTCGTCATAGCGGGCAGCAATCCACTGCAAGACTTGCTGGAAGTTATCCAGATAATAAAACGGGTTTTCCAGTACCTTGACCATCGATGCGCGCTGCTGGCTGTATTTCTATACAGTAGTGTATCGCGGATGACAGCGGTTGGATAGGGGCGGGAAAGAGCGGCGGCAAGCGCCGCTCCGGGAAGCGTTATTGCGGATCGGTGACTTGCGCGGACGCTTTGGCGATTTGCGCTTCCACATTGGACACCGCCTGGCGGGCTGCCGTGGTCACCTGTTCATAGCCGGCAAACGCATTGTCGATGGCGGCTTTGACAATTTGCACGGCATTTTCCGAGCCGGGACGGACGTTTTTCGTCACATCGTGAATCAGCGCGGACAGCGTGGTTTTCGCTTCCGTCATGTGGGCGTCGGCCGCACGGTTGAATTCATCGCGCATTTCCGTGATGATTTCGCCCAGCTGCTGGTGGTATTCCTTGGCATTGGTCATGCCAGGCTGGACTTTGGAGGCGGCCACGGCCAGCACGGCTTTCGGGTCGCGGGCCAGGCTCAAGTCTTTGCCGGCAGCCAGCTGGTCTTCCAGGCTGGATTTTGCAGTGGCCATGTTCAATGCCACCACTTGCTCGACGCCTTGTACGGTCTTGCTGGCCAGCGTGTTGAACGTCTCCAGCTGGAATTCAAACAGGGCCTTGGTGGTGGCGGCGAATTGCTCAGGACTTGTAAACATTGGCTCTCCTCGTTTTTTAGGTGGAACAGCAAAGTCTTGTTATGAGCCCATTATTTGGCAATTGCTAATTTTTCGCAACGGCTATCTCTATAGGGACGGGGTATCTTTTCCCATCCATCGCCCAGCGGCGTTTGCGAGCAGACGCGGGCGCCGTCGATTTTGCTGACCCACCAATACCATGCGGCGGGTTCGGCTGCCAGCAGCGTGCAGGCGCCGGCCAGGAATAATGTCAGCAGGATTTTCATGCAGATGATTATAGCGGGGCGCTCGATGGCAAGAGCAAGGAAAAACGCGTGCCGGCGCCTGGCGTGCTTTCCACGGTAATGCGCCCGCCCAGCACGCCCGTGACGATGTTGTGCGCCACGTGCAAGCCCAGGCCGGAACCGCCGGCGCCCAGGCGCGTCGTAAAAAACGGGTCGAAAATGCGGGGCAAATGTTCCGGCAAGATGCCGGCGCCATCGTCTTCGAACGTCAGTTGCGCTGTATTGTCCGCCAGGCGGCGCGCGGCAATTTTAATGTGGCCGCCTGCGCGGCCTGCGAAGCCGTGCGTGATGCTGTTTTCAAACAAGACCTGGATCACCTGGCCTAACTGGCCCGGATAGCTGTCCATGTCGAAGTGGTAGGGGATGTCCTGTTCGACTTGCACTTCCGTGTGCTTGACCATCGCATGCAGGGGCAAGATCAATTCCGAGATGAAGTTATCGAGGAAGAACGTACGGCGCTGCGCACTGTCCGTATCGACTGCAATGAGCTTGAAACTTTGCACGAGGTTGGCGGCGCGGCGCAAATTGCGCACGACAATGTCGTCTGCCTCCTGCGCCTGCTGCAGGTAGGCGTCCAGTGCGGAGCGGCGCAGCATGCCTGTGTCCGTGCTGTTGCGGATGGTGCGCGTGCGTTCCACCATCGTGCTGGCCACCATCAGGCTGTTGCCGATCGGCGTATTCAATTCGTGGGCCACGCCGGCAACCAGCGCGCCCAGCGCGGCCAGCTTGTCGCGCCGCACCAGTTCATCTTGCGTCATGCGCAAGTTTTCCAGTGCTTTTTGCAATTCCGCGTTGGCTTGTTCGGCCGCATCCATGGCGCGGCGCATGTCGGCCGTGCGGGCTTCCACCAATTCTTCCAGGTGGCCGCGGTGGCGCAGCAATTCATTTTCATGGCGCATGCGGGCAATCGCGATGCCGGCCAAGTGGGTGGCCACGCCGGTCAGGCGCAAATCGTCCGGTCCAGGGCTGCGCGGTTCGCGGTAATACATGGCAAACGTGCCCAGTACCGTGTCCTGGTCCAGCAAGATCGGCATCGACCAGCAGGCCCGCAAGCCGAACTTTTCCGCTATCGCCTTGTAGGGCTGCCACAGCGGATCGGTGGTGATATCGTTGACGATGACGCCTTCTTTGCGGAACATGGCCGTGCCGCACGAACCGACGCCAGGGCCGATGGCCAGGCCATCGATGGCTGCCATATATTCCTGGGGCAGGCTCGGCGCGGAACCATGCCGCATGGTTTTGCCATCCGTATCGAGCAGCAGCGTGGAGCACAGCACGCCGGGCGACTGCGCTTCAATCAGCAGCATCAGGCTGTCCAATGTCTGCTGCAGCGGGGCGCCGCGCGCGATCATTTCCAGCAATTTGTTTTGGCCAAAGCGCAGCGCTTCGGCCAATTTATGGCCCGTCACATCGACCATGCGCATGTGGTACAGGCGCCGGCCATCCTTGTTCAGCATGACGAGGCGCAAGTCGCAGTCAATGCGGCGTCCGCTGCTGTGCTGGAACGTCATCTGGAACACTTTGACTTCACCGGCCAGTACGCGGCGCATCAAATCCTGTACGGCTTGTGCGGACGGCGTGCCGTCTGGCTGTTCGGGTGGACACAAATCTTCCAGCCGCAGTGAGCGCAATTCCGCGCTGGTGCGTCCCAATAAGCGCTCGGTGCTGGCATTGATGGCGACCGGGTGGCCGTGTTCTGCATCGAACAGCATCACGCTGTCCGGCGTGGACAGCATCATCGAGAAATAATTGACTTCCAGCGACTCGGCATCGAGCTTGGCGGAGCCGGGGCGGGTCGGCCACGCGTGGCGCACCGTCAATTCCACCAGTACTTGCTCCACGACTTCCTGGACCGATTGCGGCAATTGCAGGTAGCCGCTGGCGCCGGCTTCCAGCGCGCGCCGGTGTTCATCGTCGGTCGGGGTGGGCGACATCATCAGGACGGGCAGCTTGCCTTCGTCCGCTGCGGCCAGCAGGCGTTGCACCAGTTCAAAGCTGGCGCTGCCGGCCAGTGCTGCTTCGACCAGGACAAGGGAAATACTGCCTTCGCGCACGGCGGCCAGGGCGGCGTCGCCGCGGTTGACGACATGAACGCGGAAACCATATTCCGCCAGCGCTGATTCCAGCGCCGCGATGTCATAGGCGGCGCCTGAGACAATCAAGATGGTTTGCGGCTGAGTTGACGCCATCGAGCGGATTTCCCCGGTGAAGCAGAATGTTAGCCCAGTGTAGTACAAGGTGCTGTGCGGTAACAACACACTTGCATATGAGGATGGGGAAGGTGAGACACCAGAAAAGAAAAAAGCCTTCATCCGTACTGAACGCGGTCTTGAACGCGTTCTGACTGATGAAGGCTTTTTTGCGGAATTCTGTGGTGCCCACGGAGGGACTCGAACCCCCACACCTCGCGGCACATGGACCTGAACCATGCGCGTCTACCAATTCCGCCACGTGGGCAATGTGTTACAGAGACATCGAAATCAGCGCTGGTGCCCACGGAGGGACTCGAACCCCCACACCTCGCGGCACATGGACCTGAACCATGCGCGTCTACCAATTCCGCCACGTGGGCGCTGCTTTCTTTGTCGCTCTGTTGCGTTGTCGCTGCAACAGAGGCCCGAACTATACGGGGTTGGATGCGGGTGGTCAAGGGTATTTCGATGTTTTTCGGAAAATATTGCTTTTCTATGTTGGTGCCTGGCACCGAGGGTTTGGGAAATATTGCTTTTCCCGCCGGTGCCTGGCACTGCCAGCCAAAAGCACTATCGTGCCTTGCGCTTCCGATAGCAGGGGCGCGGAAATGAAAAAAGCCGCAGACTCGTGAAAGTCTGCGGCTTTTTTGCGGAATTCTGTGGTGCCCACGGAGGGACTCGAACCCCCACACCTCGCGGCACATGGACCTGAACCATGCGCGTCTACCAATTCCGCCACGTGGGCAATGTGTTACAGAGACATCGAAATCAGCGCTGGTGCCCACGGAGGGACTCGAACCCCCACACCTCGCGGCACATGGACCTGAACCATGCGCGTCTACCAATTCCGCCACGTGGGCGCTGCTTTCTTTGTCGCTCTGTTGCGGTGTCGCTGCAACAGAAGGCACGCATCTTAAGGGGTGTTGCGGCATCGGTCAAGGGTATTTTCATGAAATCCAGAAAAAACCTGCAGCAGTAACCGGGGAGGGCGCGGAAATGAAAAAAGCCTTCATCCGTACTGAACGCGATCTTGAGTGCGTTCTGACTGATGAAGGCTTTTTTACGGAATTTTTGGTGCCCACGGAGGGACTCGAACCCCCACACCTCGCGGCACATGGACCTGAACCATGCGCGTCTACCAATTCCGCCACGTGGGCAATGTCTGCTATTATAGCAATTTGGCCAGTCTCACGCCAGATGAACGTTGCCATTCCATACTGCGTATCGACCTGCCTATCCCGCAACATCGCTGCTGCAAGAGACACGGATTATAGAGCAATCCCAGCCGTTGTCAAATGCCCGAACCGTGGTTAGGTGATTGGCGCGACCTCCGGTACACTACGCCATATATATGCAAAATCAAAAACCACCAACTAATAATAAGACCAAACACTTTTGAACCAATCTACCCACATTATTCCCAGCCGCGAGGAAATTCTCGGCATCTTCCGCAGCGCCAAGGCGCCGCTCGACTTGCGTGCACTCGCGCTGTCGCTCAAAGTCAAAGCTGATTCCCATGCCGTCCTGACACGCCGCCTGAACGCGATGGAGCGCGACGGCCAGATCGTGTCCGATGGCTCCGGCTTTTATGTGCTGGCCGACCACTCCGGTTTTGTTGCCGGCCGTGTCAGCAGCCACCGCGACGGCTACGGTTTCGTGATCCCGGATGAGCCGGGCGAAGACTTGTATTTGTCCGAGCGGGAAATGCAAAAAGTCATGCACGGCGACCGTGTGCTGGCCAAAGTCGTCGGCCTGGACCGCCGTGGCCGCGCCGAAGGCACCATCGTCGAAGTGGTGCAGCGCGCCAATACCCACATCATCGGCCGCCTGCTGCGTGAAAACGGCGTGTGGCTGGTGGTGCCGGAAGATAAGCGCATTTCGCACGACATCATCATTGAGGGTTCCGTCGGCAAGGCCAAGGCGGATCAGATTGTCAGCGTGGAATTGACGGAACAGCCGGGCCGCTTCAAGCAGCCGATGGGCCGCCTGGTGGAAGTGCTGGGCGCGCTGGACGACCCGGGCATGGAAATCGAAATTGCCGTGCGCAAGTTCGGCGTGCCGCACATCTTTTCCGACAAAGCGCTGAACCAGGCCAAAAAACTGCCGGACTTCGTGCGCGAAGAAGACCTGGCGGACCGCGTGGATTTGCGCGACGTGCCGCTGGTGACGATTGATGGCGAAGATGCGCGCGACTTCGATGACGCCGTGTATTGCGAACCGGTGAAAATCGGCCGCGCCAAAGGCTTCCGCCTGATCGTCGCGATTGCCGACGTCAGCCACTACGTGAAGCCGAACGACGGCCTCGATGGCGACGCGCTGGAGCGCAGCACGTCCGTGTATTTCCCGCGCCGCGTGATCCCGATGCTGCCGGAAAAACTGTCGAACGGCCTGTGCTCGCTGAACCCGAATGTCGACCGCCTGTCGCTGGTGTGCGATGCCGTGATTACCGCCCAGGGCGAAATCAAGGCGTACCAGTTCTATCCGGCCGTGATGCACTCGGCAGCCCGCTTCACGTACAACGAAGTGGCCGCGATCCTGGCCAACACGAAGGGGCCGGAAGCGGTACGCCGCGGCCCGCTGGTGCCGCACCTGCAAAACTTGTATGACGTGTTCCACGCACTGCAAAAAGCCCGCCTGGTGCGGGGCGCGATTGATTTCGAAACGACGGAAACGTACATCGTTTGCAACCCGTCCGGCAAGATTGAAAAAATCATCCCGCGCACCCGCAATGATGCGCACAAGGTCATCGAAGAATGCATGCTGGCTGCCAACGTATGCGCGGCCGACCTGCTGCTGCGCCACAAGCACCCTGGCACGTACCGCATCCACGCTGGGCCGACCAAGGAAAAGCTCACGCAAGTGCGCAACTTCCTGAAGCAGGTGGGCTTGAGCCTGGGCGGCGGCGACACGCCGGCCGCTTCCGACTACGCGGAACTGATGGGCAAAATCAAGGAGCGCCCCGATGCGTCGCTGCTGCAAACCATGCTGCTGCGGTCCATGCAGCAAGCGGTCTACAGCCCGGACAACATCGGCCACTTCGGCCTCGCTTATGAAGCGTACGCACACTTCACGAGCCCGATCCGCCGCTATCCGGATTTGCTGACGCACCGCGCCATCAAGGCGATTTTGCTGGGCAAGAAGTACGAGCCGAAGATCGGCGACAAGAGCGTATTAAATACCGCCGTGTCGAACGCAACGCGCCGCCAGCAGTTGAAAGACAAGCAGGAAGGCAAGTCGCCGAAAGCGGCCGCCGACCTGACCGTGTGGGATGCGCTGGGCGTGCACTGCTCGGCCAATGAGCGCCGCGCCGACGAAGCGTCGCGCGACGTGGAACAGTGGCTCAAGTGCTATTACATGCAGGACAAGCTGGGCGAGGAATTCACCGGCATGATCACCGGCGTGACGACGTTCGGCATCTTCGTGCAGCTGGAAGAATTGTTTGTCGAGGGCCTGGTGCACATCACCGACCTGGGCGCCGACTACTTCCAATACGACGATGCGCGCCACGAATTGAAGGGCGAACGCACGGGCAAGCGCTACCAGCTGACGGACAAGGTCAAAGTGCAAGTGGTGCGGGTTGACCTGGATACACGCAAGATCGACTTGCGCCTGGCGGCATCGGAAACAGCGGGTATCGGCGTGCGCAAGCCGGAGGCTGGCGGTGGTCCGCGCATTACGCCGCTGTATGAAGAAGATTTCGACGACGAAGAAGAGGCAGCACCGCGTGGCCGCCGCAAGCCGGCCGGCAAGGGCGCTGCCGCCGGTAAGCCAGGCAAAGCCGGTGCGGCGCCGAAAGCCGGCGCAAAGGCGGGCACGAAGGCGGGCACAAAGGCGGGCGTGCGGGTGGCTGACAAGCTGCCGTCGAAATACGATCTGGAACCGCTGTATGAACCACTGGTGCCGCCGCCACGCTCGCGCAACAGCGCCGGCGGCAAGTCCCGCACCACGGCAGCCCGCCCGGCTGCCAACCCTGCCGCCAAGGCGGCTGCAAAACCCCAGGCCCAAGGCGTCAAAGCCAAGGCTGCAAAACCCAAGCGCTCAAAAACTGCTACCGCAGCCAAGAGCAAGAAGAAACGCTAAGTCAATACAGCAATGTCCAAGAACAAAATGATTTTCGGCTTCCACGCCGTCACGTCGCGCCTGCGGCACGAAGCGTCGTCCGTGGAAGAAATTTTCGTCGATATCGCCCGCAACGACCGCCGCATGACGGACCTGGTGGCCAACGCCAAGTCGCTCGGCGTGCGCGTGATGCCGGTCGATTCGTCTCGCCTCGACAAGATCGTCGGCACCCATCGCCACCAGGGCGTGATCGCGTTTGCCCAGCAAATTTCGCTGGCGCGCAACCTCGATGAATTGCTCGATGCGATTGAAGGCCCGCCGCTGCTGCTGGTCCTCGATGGCATTACCGATCCGCACAACCTGGGCGCCTGCCTGCGCGTGGCCGATGGCGCCGGTGCGCACGCGGTGATCGTGCCGAAAGACCGCGCCGTCGGCCTGAACGCCACGGCCGCCAAGGTTGCCAGCGGCGCCGCGGAAAACGTGCCCTACATTACGGTAACGAACCTGGCGCGCACATTGCGCGACTTGAAAGACCGCGACATCTGGCTGATCGGTACGTCCGACGACGGCGAAAAGAGCCTGTACCAGTCCGACTTCACGGGCCCGACCGCGCTGGTCATGGGTTCGGAAGGCGAGGGCATGCGCCGCCTGACCCGTGAAACCTGCGACATGCTGGTCAATATCCCGATGTTCGGCACCGTCGAGAGCCTGAACGTCTCAGTCGCTTCCGGCGTCTGTCTGTACGAGGCGCGCCGCCAGCGCCTCGCCAAAGAAGCCTAAACAGGCTACGGCGGCCTCTGCGAAGAGGCGCCTTCAAACTGCGCTTGGCGGGTTTGTTCGACCCGTCAAGCGTGCGTTTCCGCTGCGCCCCAAGCGCCCCAACATTCCATATCCGAGCAACAGCTGCCCGAATGCGCTACGATGCGCATATCGGTCATAACCTTATGCGCTTTATGTTCCATCGCCTGAGAGAAGACATCAATAGCATCATCGACCGCGATCCCGCCGCCCGTAACGGATGGGAGGTACTCACGTGCTACCCCGGCTTGCACGCCATTGTCATGCACCGCTGGGCGTACTGGTGCTGGCACCACCATATGAAGTGGCTGGGCCGTTTCACGTCGCACCTGGCGCGCATCCTGACCGGCATAGAAATCCATCCCGGCGCCTGCATCGGGCGCCGCGTATTCATTGACCATGGTTTCGGCGTCGTCATCGGCGAAACCGCCGTGGTGGGCGACGATTGCACGATTTACCAGGGCGTGACCCTGGGCGGTACGTCGCTGGCCACGGGCGCCAAGCGCCATCCGACGCTGGAGCGGGGCGTCATCATTGGCGCCGGAGCGAAAGTGCTGGGCAATTTCACTGTGGGTGAATATGCCAAGGTTGGCTCGAATGCCGTGCTGTTAAAGCCGGTACCGCCCGGCGCAACGGCAGTTGGCAACCCGGCGCACATTGTGCAAAAGGATGCGGCGCCCGCCACCGTCGCGAATTTATTTACGTCCTATGGCCTCACGTCGAATGGCGACGACCCGCTGTCGAAGGCGCTGCGGGCCCTGATCGACCACGCCGCCGTGCAGGAGCGGCAAATCGAACAGCTGGCCGCAACCATGAAAGCGGCGGGGTTGGACTGTAAGGCATTGCCCGAGTGTGATAAATTCGATCCCGCCCAATTGAACAAGCTTGTGGAATAAGGAACAGCGCATGACAACCGATGCAGACAATCCCAACCTGCTGGACCCGTTCGAAGTACGGGTGCTGGCGGTGCTGGCAGAAAAAGAAGCGCTCACCCCCGACAATTACCCGATGTCGCTCAATGCGATCACCAACGGGTGTAACCAGTTATCGAGCCGCGACCCCGTGATGTCGCTGTCTGAAGAAACCGTGGCCGATACGCTGCAGCGCCTGATGCAGCGCAAGTTCGTCAACGGCATCACGCAGGCCGGCGCCCGCGTGACCAAGTACGAGCACCGCATGCGCATCAAGTGGTCGCTGGAACAGGACAAGGTGGCGGTGCTGACGGTATTGATGCTGCGCGGCCTGCAAACAGCTGGCGAAGTGCGCACCCGCACGGGCCGCATGCATGAATTCAAGACTGTGCAGGATGTCGAGCAGGCGCTGCAATTCTTGATCGACAAATACCCGCCGCTGGTCAGCCGCCTGAATGTGGCGCCGGGTGCGAAAGAACCGCGCTACGGCCATTTGCTGTCCGGCGAAGACGCACTGGCGCGCGAAGAAACCGCGGCCAGTTTTGGCGGTTCTGCCGGTGCGGGGCAGGGTACGCAGGCAGGGCGCGTGGCGGCGCTGGAAGAACAGGTGTCGCAGCTGCGGCAGGAAGTGTCGGACCTGGCGGCGCAGTTTGCCGAGTTCAAGAAACAGTTTGAGTGACATCGTAGGGCGGGTTCGGCTCGGCGCCCCCATGGAACCCGCCCTTAATTCGGCCCTCCTTCCGGCAGGTAGCGAGCCGTCAATACCCGAAATTTTTCCGTGCGCTTGAATTGCGCCAGCGCGTAATCGTACTGGCGCATGCGCCGCAGCGATTCCGGCTTGTGCGCAAACACGATATATGCCGGCGTCACGCTCAGTGGCGGCGACAGGATGTCCACTTCATCGAGCTTGCCCAGCTTGCGCATTTCATGCGTGACGTTCAAATCGTTTTCCACGATGGCGTCAAAGCGCTTCGCCAGCAGTTTTTTCATGTTCAATTCCGCACTCGGTACCGTATCGACCTGGGCCCAGGGCGCTGCGCGCAATGTCTCGAATTCATCATTGACGCGCTTGTCGGCATACAGCCCGATTGAATGCTGGCGCATGAAATTTTCAAGGTTGCCATCGAACCGGATACCGCTGCCGCGCCGTACCACCAACACGTTTTTCTGGTCAAGGATGGCTTCATGCGGGAACAGCATGAATTGCGCATAATCCTTGAAATGCAGCACCGTCATGGCCATGTCGCAGCGGCCCAGCTTCATCTCCGACACGACGCGCGCCCACGGCATGTAATCAATGCGGATGTTCCACCGCAGGGCTCCGGCCACGTTTTGCAGGACTTCCACGGCATAGCCGGCCGGCTGGTCGCCGGCGTCTTTCATGGTTTGGGGCGCGAGGACCAGGCTGCATACACGCAGCGGTGGTTCTGCCGCAAAGGCGGCCGTGTGCAATGCTAGCAAGGCGGTCAAAAGTGCATTCTTCATGGGAAACATCGTCGGCACTGCTTATCTTCCGTCTGATGCTACTTGCTTTCCCGGTTGATCTCGATGCTTTAAACATGACAGTTGCTATATTGTGCAAACAACATATTTGTTTTGAAGTCACACTTTTGCAGCCGTCCCGGAGACGGCGTCACCAATCGCATAAAAATGCCCGCCCGCGATATGGTGCAGGCTGCGCAAGGCAGGATCTGCGGTTTCAAAGTGCCAATGGCCATCGCTGAACACGCGCGTATCGGCCCAGGCAGCGGTCACTTCGCCGATGAACAAGTCGTAAGTCTGCTGGTTATGCGGTTCCGGAATCAGCTTGCAGGCCAGCCATGCCGAGCAGCCAGCCACGAACGGCAGGTCGAAGCCTTCCATGGCGAACAGTTCGACGCCGCTGCGCGCCAGCTTGGCCGGCTGTTCGCGCAGGCTGTGGCTGCCGACTTCATTCGTCATCCACGCCTGTGCGACAGTGGGCACCTGGATCACGAACATGCCGCTGTGCTCAATCAGTTCGCGGGTTTTCGTGGCCTTGTCCAGCACCACGGTCAATTTCGGCGGCGAGAAATCCAGTGCGCAGCACCACGCGGCGGCCATCACGTTATCGGTGCCGCCTTGGCGGCCTGAAACCAGCACGGTCGGGCCGTGGTTGAGGAGGCGGTAAGCTTTGGGCAGTGGTACGGCGGCGATAGGTTGATTCATGCTGGCTCCTGCGATGTCAGAGCCAGCCATTATAGTGAAGCTGCCCGTGTCAGGCAGTAGGGCGCCGTACTGCGCGGACTTTGCCGCTGGCGCCGCCACCGCAATAGAACAGTCCCGCGCCATCGGATTCCAGGCCGCTGACGCCTGTCCCCTGTGGCATTTCCAGACGCGCCAGCACGGCGCCGCTGGCGGGATCGATGCGCCGGATATCGCTGTCGTCGCCTTCCCACGTGCCATGCCACAATTCGCCATCGACCCATGTGACGCCCGTAACAAATCGGTTGGATTCGATGGTGCGCTGGATGGCGCCCGTGGCCGGGTCGATTTGATGGATCTTGCGGTCGCGGTAGTTTCCTACCCACAGGCTGCCTTCGGCCCACGTCAATCCGGAATCTGTGCCTTTGCCCGGGGCGGGAATCGATGACAGGACGTTGCCGGTGGCCGGGTCGATCTTGTCGATGCGCGCTTCGGCAATTTGATAGAGATGGGAACCATCGAAAGCAGTTCCCGCATCGCATGCGACGTCCAGCTTGCGCACGGTATCGCCGCTGGCAGGATCGAATGCGACCAGCGCATCACCGGTGGCGGCCCACACGCGCTGGCCGTCGTGGGAAACGCCGTGGATGCGTTCCGCGCCGTTAAATGGGCCATATTCACGGACGATTTCTGCTGTGCTGACTTTGGTGCTATTCATGGTTTTCTCCTTGGTGGCGGGCGGCCATAAGTGGCGCCACAAGGCCACTCTATCCAATCGGCAGGGCCGCAGGGAGTAACAAAAGTGTCGTGAATCCGTTCAGCGGCGCGGCTAATGGCGGCGCCAGCCAGCGGCGTGAGCGGCCCTGGCCGATGGCGCGCACTTGTCCCGCCGATTCAAGATCGGCCAGCGTGCGCTGCACGGTGCGCTGGCTGGTATCCATGGCTTGCGACAGCGCCGACGTCGACCACGCGGCGCCGTCGGAAAGCAGTGCCAGCAACGCCGCCTGTTCACCTGCAATGGGCGGCGCCAGCACGGCGGCTTGTTGCCCATCGCGTAGCTGCCAGGCAAAGCCGCGGGCCGTTGCTTCAATGCGCGCCAGCGGCGCGGCCAGCTTGCGCAGGCGGCCAATTTCTACGCGCAAGCGCGCCCGGTGCGTGTCGTCCTGGTGGCGGGTGCGGAACGCTGCAGTAATTAAGGATTCCCGGTCGGCATCGCCGGGCCAGGCTTCCGCCAGCGCGCGCGCCAGGACAAACAGGACAGGGCGCTTGGCTAGCGGTATAAAGTAGCCGCTGGCAGCCAGTCCCCGGCGGCAAGCGTCGATGGTCAGCGATTCAGACGCCAGTAGCGCCGCAACGCCGTCCAGTGTTTGCGCATGTTCGCCGTCGGCATCGATGCGCCGGGCGGCAGGGCGCTGCAATGCTGCCTGGGCTTCTTGCGTTTCCGCGTACAGCGCCGGAATGCCGGAGCGCTGCGCAGCCGAATACGCGCGGGCCAGTGCCATGCGGGCGTCGCCAGTGCGCAGGGCGCGCAAGGCGATTTCCGCTGCAATCAAATTGCCGACAGCAACCAGTGCAGGTGGTATGGCCGCCGCAACTGAAGCGGTAGCGGCATTGGCTTGCATCAGCATGCTTTCCGCGTCGGCCAGGCGCCCCAGCAGCAATAGCCTGCGCGCGGCAATCAGGCGGGCCTGCAACGCATTGACCGGGTCGCCATGTATTTCCAGCGCATGGGCGGCGGCTGCCAGCGAGCGGGGCGTGGTGGTGAAATCCCGCATGGCCAGCGCCACTTCCGCCGCAGCGACCACACAGCGCGCCCTGGCCACTACTTCCCGCGCCCCAAAACTGCGGGAGGCAAGCTTCAGCAATTCACGGGCGCGCGCCAGTTCGCCCAACTGCGCCATGGCAATCCCGCGCAACGCCAGCGCCGGCGCATCATCACGCAGCGCGATTCTTTTCAGCGCGCCCAGCGGATCGCCGGCAGCCAGCGCGCGGGCGGAAGCAGTGATCAGGGAATCCATAACACGCCAGCCTACACGAAAAGCAATGCCGGCCGTTAGTTACGCCGATACTTCATCTTTACGCTTTACAGCATATTTAGCGCCATCGTATTGCCACATCCGGCTCTGCTTTCTGGGAATACCGCGTGTCGTTCTGGCTGCGGCGTTCTGATACTGATGCGCAGCTCAATCATTGCCAAAAAATCAACCAGAACTATGATATAAATTTTAATATTAATTCCGTGACAATTTGTGAGTTTTGGTGTTGATTTTTCGTGAAATAATTTTCTGGAGAGGTTTTCTCAAGCTGCATCTCACATATTCATCGCGGTGAAAGTTTACATTTGGAATCCGAACTGAATTCTGTGTGGAGGGTTTAGTGTGAAAATCATGAGTGGTTTGTTTCTTCTTCTGGTTTACTTTTTTTCTGTACCTGTTTGGGCAGAAGCGGATATTTCAACCGACGAAGTTTTGGAGATTATACGTCAGGATGCCAAATCGGCATTTGGTGATATGCGGGAAGACATTTATCTTCCCAATGTTAAAGTTTCCTCAGCTCTTGTGGAGTTGATCGGGCCTTCAATAGCTGGAAAGCCTGAAAATTTCGGAAACTATATAATGGTTTATGGTTGCAGGGTACAAAGTTGTACCGAGAAAGCTGTGGCCATTGTCGATGGGGCGAAAAAAAGGATAGCCGCGGTGGGATTGATTAATTTTCGCTGTGGCAGAAAACAAGCGAGAGATAGTGCTGGGAAAGTAAAGTCAATGGGTTTTTGTGAAAAGAATGCTGTATTAAATACTTATGTTTTGGTAGGCGACGATGAAGTTGCCGGTAAGGCCGATTTGGAATTGCTGGTTAAAAAAATTCATCAATGGGCGGCAATGCACTACTATGAAGGCGAAGTATTTAGAAGAATTAAAAGAAGGTAATGCATGTGAATTTCGCAAAACTTTTTTTGCACTGTTGTGCCTCTCTTTCCAGCATACAGCGGCCGTGTTGGTTCTTCACCAGTGAAAAATACTGCCCATGTAGAGTGTCGAGGTGTTCGTTGCGATAGGCGCAAAAAAAGCCGGACCAGCCCTGCGGCCAGTCCGGCTTTGCGCGTTGAACGCTTAGCTTACATTACGCGGAAACTTTTGCTTTCACGGCTTCCACCGCATCCAGGATCGCTTCACTGGTCGCCGGTGCGCGCAGCGGTGGGTTGACTTTGTGATCGCCCACGGACGACACTGCGTTACGGATCGCCAGGAATACGGAGAACGGCAGCAGCAGCGGCGGTTCGCCGACTGCTTTCGAACGGTGGATACTGTCGAATGGATTGCGGTTCTTGAACAGGCGGATATTGAAGTTATCCGGGCAGTCCGACACGGCAGGGATTTTGTACGTGGACGGGGCGTGCGTCATCAGCTTGCCCGATTTGTTCCACCACAGTTCTTCCGTCGTCAGCCAGCCCATACCCTGGATGAACGCGCCTTCCACCTGGCCCACGTCGATGGCTGGGTTCAGCGAGTTGCCCGCGTCGTACAGCGCATTCACGTCCAGCAGTTTCCATTCGCCGGTCAGCGTGTCCACGATGACTTCCGATACGGACGCGCCGTAAGCGTAGTAGCCGAACGGGTTGCCCGTCATCGATGCGCGGTCCCACGACAGGCCCGGCGTTGCATAGAAGCCGTCCGACCACAGTTGCACGCGCGCCAGGTAGGCCGCTGCCACCAGGTCGGCAAACGTCGTCGTCACTTCACCGGCATACACGATGCCTGCCGCGAACACGATGTCTTCGGGCGGCACGTTATACGTCTTGGCCGCGAACTCGCGCAGGCGCTTGTTCAAGGTGGCTGCAGCATCCTGCGCAGCCTTGCCGTTCAAGTCCGCGCCGGTCGATGCCGCCGTGGCCGACGTATTGGCGACTTTCGACGTATCGGTAGCCGAAGCACGCACCTTGGCCAGCGGAATACCCAGTTCATGCGCCACCACCTGGCACACCTTGGTGTTGATGCCCTGGCCCATTTCCGTGCCGCCGTGGTTCACCAGCACGGAACCGTCCGTGTAGATGTGCACCAGCGCGCCGGCCTGGTTGAAGTGGGTCACGTTGAACGCGATACCGAATTTCACCGGCGTGATGGCCAGGCCCTTTTTCAGCACAGGGCTGGTGGCGTTGAATGCGTCCACGGCCTTGCGGCGTTCGCGGTAGTTCGAATCCGCTTCCAGCTGCGCCACCAGTTCGTGAATGACGTTGTCTTTGACCTTCTGGCCATATTGCGTAACGTTGCGGCCTTCTTCGTCGTTGCGGCCGTAGAAGTTCACCTTGCGTACGTCCAGCTGGTCCATGCCCAGATTGCGGGCGATTTCATCGACGATGTATTCGATGCAGATCGCACCCTGCGGGCCGCCGAAGCCGCGGAATGCGGTGTTCGACTGGGTGTTGGTCTTGCCGGCCATGGCGCGGATGTCCACGTCCGACAGGTAGTAGGTATTGTCGAAGTGGCAGACCGCGCGGGTGGCTACGGGCGCCGACAGGTCGGCCGAGAAACCGGCGCGCGATACCATTTCCACTTTCGCGGCGGTGATCAGGCCATTGTCGTCGTAACCGATTTCATACTCGTAGTAGAAGCAGTGGCGCTTACCCGTGACCATCATGTCGTCGTCTCGGTCGGCGCGCAGTTTCACCGGCTTGCGCAGCTTGGCGGCGGCAACCGCCGCGCAGGCAGCCCACAGCGCCGATTGCGACTCTTTGCCGCCAAAACCGCCACCCATGCGGCGGCATTCCACTTGCACGGCGTGCGACGGGTAGTGCAGCGCGTGGGCCACCACGTGCTGCATTTCAGTCGGGTGCTGGGTCGAGCAATACACGTGCATGCCATTGCCTTCTTTTGGCAGCGCGTACGAAATCTGGCCTTCCAGGTAAAACTGTTCCTGGCCGCCCACGTGCAAGGTGCCTTTCAGGAAGTTCTTCGACTTCTTGAATGCTTCGGCCGCATTGCCGCGCTCCAGGCGCATCGGCGGCACCACGAACGATTGCGCGTCGCGCGCCGCTTCCGGCGTCAGGATGGCCGGCAATTCTTCCCACTGGATTTCCGCCTTGCGGGCAGCGTGGCGGGCCTGGTCGTGCGTTTTGGCGATGACGACGAACATCGGCTGGCCCACGTATTCAACCTTTTCCTCGGCCAAAATCGGGTCGTCATGGATGATCGGGCCGCAATCGTTGGTACCGGGGATATCCTTGTACGTCAGCACGTCAACCACACCTGGCATGGCGCGCACCGGGTCCAGGTTCATCGAAATAATGCGCGCGTGCGCTTTCGGCGACGTGCCCAGCGCGGCGTGCAAGGTGCCTTGCGCTTCAGGGATGTCGTCGGTGTAAGTGGCTTCGCCCAGCACGTGCAGGATGGCCGATTCGTGCGGGTGGTTTTGTCCAACTTCAGCCCAGCCCTTCGCTGCGCCGATGGTCATGAAGGCTTCGGATTTGCTGTTCATGAATGGCTCCTTAAGCGAATGCGAAAGCGTTGACGGAAGATGCTGGCAGGGCGCCGTCAGGACGGGTCTCCAGCCAGAAGCGCTGCACCAGGTTTTGCGCGGTTTTCATGCGGTATTCGCTTGTTGCGCGCATGTCGGTCAGCGGCGTGTAGTCGGTTGCCAGTGCTGCGTGGGCTGCCTTCATCGTGGCTTCATTCCATGGCTTGCCTTCGATGGCGGCTTCCGCGTTCGGCGCGCGCTTGGACGTGGCGGCCATGCCACCATAAGCGATGCGCACGTTGCGCGCAATGCCGTTGTCCAGTTCCAGCGAAAACGCTGCGGCCACGGCGGAAATATCCTGGTCGTAGCGCTTCGACAGTTTCCACGTGCGGAATTGCTGGTTTGCCTTTGGCAGCGGGATACGCACAGCTTCCACGAATTCGCCCGGCTGCCAATCCTTCTTCATGTAATCCAGGTAGAAGTCTTGCAGCAGCATCGAGCGGCGGCCTTGCGAGCCATTCAGCACGATTTCCGCGCCCAGCACAATCATCCATGGGGCCGAGTCGCCGATCGGCGAGCCGTTGGCAACGGAGCCGCCCAAGGTGCCGGTCGAGCGGATCGGCTGCGACGCGAAGCGCTGCCACAGTTCGTGCAGCGATGCATCCTTGTAGTGTTCCAGTACAGCTTTGTACGCGTCATCCAGCGACACGCCGGCGCCGATTTCCAGCATGCCATCGACGATGCCCAGGTTGTGCAATTCCTTGACCATGCGCACGTAGATCACGTTGCCCAGGTTGCGCATTTGCTTGGTGACCCACAGGCCCACGTCGGTGGAGCCGGCCAAAATGGTGGCGGTCGGCTGTTCAGCGCGCAGTTGCGCCAGTTCCGCCAGGGTGCGCGGCGCATAGAACGTTTGGCCGCTATGGGTGTAGCTGAACATTTTGTCTCGTTGAATTTCTTGCAGGGCGGCTGCCAGCGCTGCCTTGTCGAAGTCCACTTTCGGCAATTCCAGCATGCGCTGGGCCGAATCGAGGATAGGACGGTAGCCGGTGCAGCGGCACAGGTTGCCGGACAGGGTTTCATTGATGGTCTTGCGGCACACCGGCTCGGTTTGGCCTTCCTGTTTCAGGTACAGGCTCCACAGCGACATGGCAAAGCCTGGCGTGCAGAAACCGCACTGCGAACCGTGACATTCCACCAGCGCTTCCTGCACCGGGTGCAGGCTGCCGTCTTTTTGCTTCAGGTCTTCCACCGTGAAGACGGCTTTGCCGTCCAAGGTTGGAACGAACTGGATGCACGAGTTCACGTTGCGCATTTCCAGTTCGCCGTTGACCAGGGAACCGATCACCACGGTGCAGGCGCCGCAGTCACCCTCGGCACAGCCTTCCTTGGTGCCGGTGCAGTGGTGGTCTTCGCGCAGGTGCTGCAACAGCGTGCGGGTTGGGGCGACGTCCGTCACTTCATGGACTTTGCCCTGATAGAAGAACCGAATCGGTTGAGACTGCTCTTGGGACATTTTCTAGACTCCTCTATTAATTTTTATATCGGACAATCGCTAATGATGATCAGCCGGGTAAGTAAATTGTTTTGAACAGGAAAATACCCGCAATTCCCCACAGCATATAGCTGACTTCACGATGTTTGCCAGTCAAGAGTTTCAAACCAGCGTAGCTGATGAAACCGAGGGCCAGGCCATTGGCAATCGAGTAAGTGAAAGGCATCACCAGCGCGGTCACAACGGCCGGGATACTTTCTGTGGTTTCCGCCCAGTTAATCTCCGTCAGCTCGCGCAGCATCAGGCAGGCAACGAAGAACAGGGCAGGGGCGGTTGCATAAGCCGGCACGACGCCGGCCAGGGGAGCAATGAACAGCGACAGCAGGAACAGGGCGGCAATCGTCACAGCCGTCAGGCCCGTGCGGCCACCAGCCTGCACGCCTGCTGCGCTTTCAATGAATGCCGTGGTGGACGACGTACCCATCATGGAACCGGCAATAATGGCGCCGGAATCGGCCAGCAGGGCCTTGTTCATGGCGGGCGGCATTTTGCCGTCTTTCATCAGGCCGGCGCGCTGCGCCACGCCCATCAGGGTGCCGGTGGCGTCAAACAGTTCAACCAGGAAAAACACCAGCACCACATTCAGCAAACCATGCGACACGGCCGACACAATGTCCAGTTTCAGGGCGGTGGCGGCAATCGATGGCGGGGCCGACACGATGCCGTGGAATTCGTTACCGGCAAAGAAGAACGACAGCACGGTGACGGTCATAATGCCGATCAAAAGGGCGCCGGTGACGCGCAGGCGGTCCAGCGCGACGATCACCATGAAGCCGACGATGGCCAGCACGGGCGCAGGTTTGTGCAAGTCGCCCATGGTGACGAAGGTGGCGGGGCTGGACACGACGATGCCGGCGTTTTTCAGTGAAATCAGCGCCAGGAACAAGCCCACGCCGGCAGGAATGGCCGTGCGCAGCGATGGCGGGATCGCATTCATGATTTTTTCACGGATGCGCAGCAGCGATACCAGCAAGAAGCAGCAGCCGGAGATGAACACGGCGCCCAGCGCCGCTTCCCATGCGAAGCCCATGCCTTTCACGACGCCATAGGCGAAATATGCATTCAAACCCATGCCCGGCGCCAGGCCGATAGGGAAATTCGCATACAAGCCCATAATCAGGGTGCCGATGGCGGCTGCCACGCAGGTGGCGACGAAGACGGCGTCTTTCGGCATGCCCGCATCGCCGAGGATGGACGGGTTGACGAAGATGATGTACGCCATCGTCAGGAAGGTGGTAAAGCCTGCCAGCACTTCGGTGCGCACGCAGGTAGAGTTCGCACTAAGCTTGAAGTAGTTATCCAGGAAGTTCATTTCGCGTCTCTCCGCTCGCTCACATTGGTATCGCGCAGTCTTTATATGCTGCGTTATATGTACTGTCGCTGATGGGCTGCGTCGCTGCTTATGAGAAAGGGCATACCCTTTATTGATTATTCCGTATATTCCTGGGTGGCCGGCTCGGCTGGTGATGATAGTTTGGCACTCCGGGTGGCTGGACGGGCCGGTTTGGGCTTGAAATGGCGGAGGAAATCCAGCAGGATGCGGGCCGCGATATCGGCATCTTGCGGGGACAGGGTTTCAAGCGGATTATGGCTGATACCGCCATTGCCACAGCGGGTAAACAGCATGGCGACGTCCGTGACGCGCGACATCAGCATGGCGTCGTGGCCGGCGCCGGAAGCCAGCTGGAACGGCGCGACACCGGCCCGTTCCACGGCGCTGGACAGCTGCGCCATCAGCCATGGCGCGCACGGGGCGCAGCCCGCTTCGGCCACCTGTTCAACGGTGTATTCGATGTGGCGCAATTGACACACTGTTTCAATTTTTGCCATGATGTCGGCCACGGCCGCGTCGCGGGCCGCGTTATTGGCGGCGCGGATGTCGAGCGAGAAGTGGCAGGCGCCGGGGATTACGTTGACGGAGCCATTCGGTACGTGCAGCTGGCCGGCCGTGCCGACCAAGGACGATTCCTGGTCTTGTGCGCAGCGCTGTTCCACGTATAACAGGATTTCCGCAGCGGCCGTGGCGGCATCTTTGCGCAGCGCCATCGGTGTCGTTCCGGCGTGGCTGGCCACGCCTTTGAATTCCACCTGGAAGCGGCGGCTGCCTGCAATCGAGCTGACGATACCGACCGGTAAGCCTTTGTCGAGCAGCACGGGGCCTTGTTCTATATGCACTTCCACATAGCCGAGCAAGTCGGATGGGTCGCGTGCGATGGCGTCGATCGAGCTGAGATCCTGGCCCGCTTCGGCGAGCACGTCGCGCAGCAGGATGCCGTCGCGGTCCTTTAACTCCAATAACTCCGGGTCGAACTGGCCGATGACGGCGGACGAACCGAGGAACGTGCTCTTGAAGCGCACGCCTTCTTCTTCGGCAAAGGCAATGACTTCCAGGTGGAAGGGCAGGGAAATACCTTTGTCATTCATGTGTTTGACGACTGCAATGGCGGTCAGGATGCCCTGGCGGCCGTCATATTTGCCGCCGTTGCGCACCGTGTCGTAGTGCGAACCCGTGATCAAGGTACGGGCTTGCGGATCCGTCGACAGGAAGCGGCCCACCACATTGCCGACTGCGTCGATATGCGCATGCATGCCCGCTTCGCGCATCCACTGCGCGAGATGGATCGCAGTCGCGCGGTGCGTGGCTGTCATGTACGTGCACGTCAAACCGTGTTGATCTTCGCTGAGCGTACCCAGTTGCTCAGCCCATGCCACGATCGTGGCGCCCAATGCATTCTGTTGCGGGGTGTTCAGTTGCTTCAGCGTCGTCATCGTACGGGTTCCGGTGGTGATGATGCGAATCGATCATAGAGGGCCGCAACGCCGGACTTATATGGTCATGACGATATGTGATGGTGGGGGAGGTGTATAGTCGGCGCCGGGCCGAAAATTGACAACGCCAGCCCGCAGGCTGGCGTTGATATGCGCTGTGGCGCGCTATTTGCCGGACACTTCGAAATGCATCAGCTCGACGAATTCATAGTATTTGCCGAAGCCGGCTTTATCGGCGAGGAACATGTTCCTGATCCCCCATTGGCCGGGCACGGACCCGACCGGCAAGGTGGCAATGGCTTCATAGCGCCGCCATGCTTTTGGATCGCCCTTGAACGGCGTCGTGCTGTAGTCGAAGCCGGACAGGAAGCTGCCGGGATTGGCCGGATCGACCATCAGGTAAAACGGGAATATCTGTCCTTGCGGGTTTTGCAGGTTCAGGTACAGGTTGGCGAAGCCCGAACCATCGTCGCGGACATAGAAGGCCACTTTTACGATGGTTTCTCCGTTCGGGGCGGATGGTTGCGTCGGGGTGGCGGAAACCGTCATACGGTTCAAGTCCAGTTCCGGCGCTTCCCCGCCATCGGCCTCCTGGTTAACGATATTGACGCCGACCGGCTGTTCGCCGCTGGCCGCATCGGGGAAATTCATGTCCAGGCGGTTTTCCCCCGCATCATCCATAACGATCCGCATCACACCGAAGCGGCCGCTCTTGTAGAAAGAAGGGACGGTAAACGTGGCGGTGGCGGTACGTGTCGCCGGGTCGTAGCCGCCGCCATCAAGATAGACCCTGCTGTCTAACGTATCGATATTGGCCAGTTGCGCGAACGGCCCCATGATGGCCAGTGGGTGCGGCAGCATTTTCCAGGTGGCTGTGACACGGTGCTGCAGATGGCCATCCACCAGCACCGGCGTAGCGGTGATTTTCATCGAACCGGGCTCGTATTTAGGGGCGCCGGGCGATTGCTCGGGATTGTTGATGTAAATGGCGCCATTGCCCAGTTCGTCGGCGCCCAGGTAGCGGACATTGCCCGCCACGTCGACGCAATTCCCCCGGGTTAGCTGCCAATAACCGCGTTCGGCATACTTTGAAAAATTCAATTCGGCAGTCAGCACGGTCTTGTTGACATTGGAGCCATTTCGCCGCGTCCCGTCGTCCAGCGTGGGCCAGAAGTACAGGTTTTTGCGGTGCTCCCAATTGCCGGACGGCGCCGTCAGCTCGACCATGCATTGGGTGGCGCCCGGCGATGGGTCGCTATCGCTGAACAATTCAATTGAGGCAGTCGCTGTTTTATCGGCGGCCGGCGCACCGGTGACGTTGATCTTCAATTGCTTGACCAAGCCGGGCGCATAGTAATCAGGGCGCAGGTTCAAGACGTCAAACGTGAGATCCTTGCGGATCACGGAGACGAAACGGTCGCCGAGGAAAATGCGTTCCTTCAGGTAATTGAATTTGTCGATGGCGCGTGATTGCAGCAATTCCGGCGTAATGACATAACTGGACACGGACTCGGCCATATCCTCTTCCGGATTGGTATCGTGGCCATACGCGGAAACGAATTGCGTGGTCTGGGTCGTGCGCCATTTGGTAGCGTCTTGCGGGTCGCGGGTCCAGCCGCCCAGTTTGATCCAGTCATCCTTCTGTTTGGCGGAAAACACATTGGCCCACAGGAAGTGCGTCTTTTCATGCAGGATGATGCGCTGCGGCGAGACGCTTTGCGATTCAGCCAGCGCCTGGTCGGTGAATTCAATGTAGCCGGCAGCAGGATAGGCTTGCGCAATGATGCGCCGGTCGACCGGATTGGTGTAGCCATAGCCGCGGCGCACTACATATTTCAGGCCGTCGATCTTGTGGAAGGTGTCCGGCATTTCTTCCATGGCATTGATCAGCCGGACAAGTTCGTCCGGCTTGAAGGGGGCAAATTTGTCGGCGTTCTCCTTCGTCGTATAGGCCGTCAACCGGCTGTAATCATCGATCCGCGTGCTGACGCCAAAGCGCTGGTTCAGCACTTGTTCGGCCGCGTCGGCATCGGTGCCGTCCTGGGTGGCAAAGCGCACCAGCGCATGGTGCAGGCGCTTGGAAAAGTAGCGGCCCTGCACGCCGTCAAGCGTGACCAGCCTTGGCGTGGCATAGACAAACGCAGCGGTCGATAGCACGACAGCGTCGCCGCCCGGCTTGCGGTCAATACGGATATCGCCATCGATATACTGGTCCGTCAACTCCCATTTTGAAATGCGGAAAGGCGGTGCGGTATACGCCTGGCCCAGGTAGCGGGTGGGAATGGTGCCTAAGGTCGTCAGCAGGCGCGCCGCATATTCCTGGTTCCATTTGACCCCTTTGTCGCTGAGCGTGACATTGTAGGAAAACAGCAAGTTTGCGCCTGCGCTGTAATTCGGTGCAGGCACTGGTTCATCAAGGTATTTGATGACCGGTGCAGCGTTAATTTGCGGCACCCCGGTCTCTTGCGCACCCGTCACGTTATTCCACACGAACTGGAACGAGCCGGCGTCGGCAGTGGTGGCGGAAAATACCAGTGTATTGCGCTGGCTGGGCAGCGTGGACAGCGTTGACTTGCGGGCGCTGACGAGGATGGATTGCGGCGGGCTGAGCTGGTAGCCCTCGGCTTCGACTTTGACGAATGCCGCGCCATAAGGCACGCCGGTAAACTGGAACCGGCCCTGCGGGTCAGTTTCCGTTGTCATCAGCAACTTCGCCTGGTCGCTCAAGACCACGGTGGCGATGACGCCATTCAAGCCGCGGACTTCCCCCTTGACGGTTTCATTGCCGACGGGCTGTTCTGCGCCGGGCGCCACATCCAGGCCGCCCTGGCGGGCGCGCGGCTGGCTATCTGTGTTGCTGTCGCCTCCGCAAGCGCTCAGTAACGCTGCGACGGCGCACGCGACGAAAAAACGGCTGGAAGTGCAGGGCGTGAATGTTGGCATTGCATTCCCTTACGTGGGCCTGGCGGCTGGTTGTCAAATAGGCTGCTCTATTTGGCAAGTATTGACCGTAAAGAAATTCACGTCAACAAATATTCTCCGCGGAAACATTTCACGTGCCCGGGGGCGCCGTGGGGGCTCAGCGGGGCGTTGTTATTTCGCCAGCAACCGCGCCGCCGTGCTGACCTGCGCGCGCAGCCACTTGTGCTCCGTCGCATGGTGCGCACGCTCGTGCCACAGTTGATAGAAGCGCAGCGGCGGGAATTTCACCGGCACCTTGTATGACTTCAAGCCCAGGGTATTTTCATAGAAATTCGCAAACTGCTGGCCGGCTGTCAGCACCAGGTCGGTTTGCGCCACGATGTAGGGCAGCATGCGGAAGTGCGCGGATTCCACGACGATGTTGCGTTCCATGTTTTGCTGCTCCAGGAAGGCATCGATGTTGCCATGGTAGCCAGGCAAAATCAGCGCCGGCGCCGCGTGCGGCAGGGTCAGATAATCTTCCACCGTCATGCCATCTTTCGGCGTGCGGCGTGCATACGCGCTGTTGGCGCGCATCAGGCACACGATCGGATCGTCGAACAGTTTCGAGATATGCAAGTGGTGGGGCGGCTCGTCCCAGTTGGCAATCACGAGGTCCAGCTCGCCATCGGACAGCAGGCGCACATAGTCCGCGTCCGGGCCCAGTGCGTGGATTACGAGGCGGCTTTTTGGCGATTCACGGCGCACGCGGGCAATGACTTCCGTGAAGAATTGCGTATTCATATAGTCCGGCGCCGCGATGCGGAAAGTGCGCGCTTCTTCCTGCGGCACGAACGCGGTTTTCGGGCTGAACAGGGCTTCCGTTTCATCCAGGATGCGCTTGGCCGGCTTCAACAGGCTTTCACCATGCTGGGTCGGCACCATGCCGCGGCCGCCGCGCACCAGCAGCGGATCACCCGTCAATTCGCGCAATTTACGCAGCGACGCGGAGATCGACGGCTGCGGTTGATTCAGTTTCAAGGCTACGCGCGAGACATTCTTTTCGCACAACAGCAGGTACAAGATACGTATGAGGTGAAGGTCCAGGTGTTCTGGCAAGCGTGACATGTGTCTCTCCTGAGGTCGGTTATTTTCACTTATGCATAACAGGTTCGCACATTCCTGCGAGGAAGACCTATAACGGCAAACGTATGCAAGTTATATGGATCAGTGCAGGACTCACGCGGGCAGGAACCGATATCGTTGCACCATCCCGGAAAGAGAGGAGACACCTTCCGAGCCCGGGTGCAAGTCGATGGCTGCTGCACATGAGCAGTGGCCATCACGGTCGTAGGGGCGGCAGTAGCACGACTGTATCGGAGGCGTTAAGCCTCATTCATCTGAAGGCCCAAAAGAGGCAGATGAACAAGACTAAGAATGGAATAACTCATGGAAGCTTTATTCGGATCGTATGGGGTGGAGTGGCTGAACCTGCTGGTACGCTGGCTGCATTTGATTACCGGCATCGCGTGGATCGGCGCTTCGTTTTACTTCGTCTGGCTGGACAACTCGATCCGGCCACCTAAGCCAGGCAGCGAGCTGGCGAAAAAAGGCGTGAGCGGCGAATTGTGGGCCGTGCACGGTGGCGGCTTCTATAACCCGCAGAAATACCTGGTTGCCCCTGGCGAACTGCCGGAAGACTTGCACTGGTTTAAATGGGAAGCGTATGCGACCTGGCTGACCGGTTTCGCGATGCTGTTCATCGTGTACTACTTCAACGCTTCGGCGATGATGATCGACAAGAACGTTGCAGAACTGACTTCGCTGCAAGCCGTTGGCGTTGGCATCGGCACCCTGCTGGGCGGCTGGCTGGTCTACGACACGCTGTGCAAAACCAAGCTGTCGGAAAACCCTGCCGTGCTGGGCACCGTGCTGTACGTGCTGATCGTCGGTATGGCTTATGTGCTGACCCACACACTGTCGGGCCGCGCTGCTTACATCCACGTTGGCGCCATGATCGGTACCATGATGGTGGGTAACGTGTTGTTCGTGATTATTCCTGGCCAGCGCAAACTGGTGCAAGCGATGGAAAAAGGCCAGTCGCCTGATCCAATCTACGGCAAGCGCGCCAAAGTGCGTTCCGTGCACAACAACTACTTCACGTTGCCAGTGCTGTTGATCATGATCAGCAACCACTATGCGATGACCTACACCCACGCTTACTCGTGGCTGGTACTGGCTGCCATCATGGCTGCCGGCGTCCTGATCCGTCACTTCTTCAACCTGCGTCACGCCGGTAAAGTGTCGATCGGCTTCCCGGCTGCAGGCGCAGCGCTGCTGGTGGCAGTGGCAGTTGCCATCGCTCCTGCACCGCGCAAGCCGGCTGCTGCTCCGGTAGCTGCCGCCGCCACGGCGGATGAACACGGCCACGAAGGCGCTGCTCCCGCAGCAGGTGCTGCCGGCGCCGCCGACCTGGCTTCGGTACAGGCTGTCGTGACCCAGCGCTGCGTGGCTTGCCACTCGGCGAACCCGACCCAGCCTGGTTTCGCTTCGGCGCCTGGCGGCGTGGTGCTGGACACCCCTGAACAGACCAAGCAGCAAGCTGCGAAAGTGTTCCAGCGCGCAGTCCAGAACAAGGACATGCCACTGGCGAACATGACCCAGATGACCGATGCGGAACGTACGCTGATCGGTACCTGGTTCGAAGCAGGCGCGAACTGATCTCGTTAAGCAAGTCAGCGCCTCGCTTTAGCGGGGCGTTGTTCCTCTGACACCAAGGAAATAACATGACTGAAAAAGTGATTATTGACGGCTTCACCCTGACCGCTGAGCAAGTGCTCGCGGTGGCACGCGGCAACGCGAAGGTGGAACTGGCCGCATCGTCGCGCGCAGCATTGAAGGAAAGCCGCGACTACATTGAATCGACGTGGATGCACGATGAAGCGCCGATGATGTACAGCTTCAACACTGGCGTGGGCCTGTTGAAAGACACCCGCATCAAGGTCGAACACATTGAACTGTTCCAGACGCAGCTGATCAAGGCCCACTCCGGCGGTATTGGCGAGCCCTTCTCGGAAGAAGTATCGCGCGCCACCATGCTGCTGCGCGCCAACGCGTTTGCGTCCAACTATTCCGCGCCGCGCGTGGAAGTGGTGGACCGCCTGCTGGCCTTCATCAATGCCGGCATCCACCCGATCATGCCGCAAAAGGGTTCCGTGGGCGCATCGGGCGACCTGGCGCCGCTGGCTTACCTGGGCGCAGCCATTGCCGGCTTCGATGAAGCGGAAGTGATGTACAAGGGCCAGAAGATGTCGGCGGCCGAAGCCATCACCAAGGCTGAAGTAGGCCCGGTCAAGTTCGACCTGAAAGCCAAAGACGCTTCCGCACTGATCAATGGTTGCACAGCATCGCTGGCTGTGGCCGTGATGGCTGCTGAAGATGCGCGCAACCTGCTGTCTGACGCGTGCGTGTCACTGGGCCTGACCCTGGAAGCCATGCGTGCCGAGATGGCTGGTTTCGACCCGCGTATCCAGCAAGCCCGTCCGCATCCAGGCCAGATCAAGACTGCCGCCACCGTGCGCAAGCTGCTCAAAGGTTCGACCCGCACCACGCACGAAGCGCGCGCCATCCAGTTCCCGGACGAACTGCGCCGCACCGATATCGAATACACACCGCGTATCCAGGACGTGTACTCGCTGCGCTGCACGCCGCAAGTGTATGGCCCCGTGTTCGATGCGCTGGACTACATCGACAACATCGTGAAAAACGAAATCAACTCGGCCACCGACAACCCGCTGATCTTCGGCAAGGATGGCGGCGGCTTCGAGATCATTTCGGGCGGTAACTTCCACGGCCAATATTTGGCGCAAGCGATGGACTTGCTGGCAATGGCGATTACCGATCTGGGTTCGATCGTCGAGCGCCGTATCGCGCGCCTGATCGACCCAACCTTGTCGTGGGGCTTGCCGCGCAACCTGATGTCCGGCCTGCGCGGCGTGAACACTGGTTATCCAGTGATCCAGTGCTCGATGTCGTCGCTGGTGATGGAAAACCGCACGCTGTCGATGCCGGGCTCGGTGGATTCGATCCCGTCGAAAGCCAACTCGGAAGACCACATTTCCAACTCGACGTGGTGCGCCCGCAAAGCCCACACCATCGTGCAAAACACGCAATACATCGTGGGCGTGGAAATGCTGCTGGCAGCCCAGGGCTTGACCATGACGGAACACTTGCTGCCAGGCTTCGTGCTGGGCGAGGGCACGCAAGCCGCTTACGAAGAAATCCGCAAGCAAATTCCTGCGTGCCTGGATGGCGACCGCTGGTTCCACAACGACGTGCAAGTGGCGCACTCGTTCATTACCACCGGTTCCGTGCGCAAGGCTGTCATCGCGAAAATCGGCGAATTCGTATAATCGAGTTGGTTTGTATATGACAAAAACCCCGGGCGACCGGGGTTTTTTCTTTTCGCACCGGATAACTGTGGCTAGAATTAAAGCGGAGCGACTTGGGGGGGCAACAACATGAACATGCATCGCGCATTGATTGGACTGGTGATGGCGTGGCTATGCCTTATTCCAGCCCATGCCCAGCAAGTTGTGAAAGTCGGTGGCTATGATTTCCCACCATTTGTCGATAAGACCGCCGGCAGCACGAGCCTGACACTGGACTTGATCGCTGCAATGAATGCATTTCAAAAAAAGTATGTATTTGAATTTGTTGAAACGTCTTCCAAGCGCCGCTTTATCCATTTCGATGAAAAGAAATATGACTTGATATTTTTTGAGTCGGCGGAGTGGGGCTGGCAAGGCAGGGACGTGGATGCGTCGGATGTGATCATACAGGGTGGCGCGATTTACATCACGCGCGCCGATAAATCCAAAGACCAGCACTACTTCGATGATTTTAAAGGGAAATCTATTTGGGGCATACTGGGCTATCACTATGGCTTCGCGAATTTCAACCCAGACCCGGAGTTCTTGAGGAAGCATTTCAACGCCCATATGACGACGTCCCAGGATGGGCTGATCGAAGCGGCAGTCTCCGGCCGCGCGGACATTTCTGTCGTCGTCAAGGAGTATTTACAGATTTATCTCTTCAATCATCCCGGCGTGGAAAAGAAAATCCTTATATCAAAGAAATTCGATGCCGTGAATTTGTATACGATACTGCTACGCAAAGGCATCAGCCCCGACGTTGGCGAAATCAATAAAATGCTGTCCGATATGGACAATGCAGGTGTCTTGAAAAAACTGTGGGGTAAATACAAGTTGAAATAGTCTTGCGGGCTGCTGTGATGTTGCCCTGCCGGCACGCTGTAAGTGTTTCCCTATGTCTGCGTATCTTCCTCGATAGTATCCTTATGATAGTAACGAGGTAAATATAATCGGGGAGAGGGCATGGGCACGCCGCAGCGCGAGCAGGCATTTTTATCGACGCTACCTGCGAGCCCACGGGCCCAGCGGCTGGCATGGGCGGTCGTCGGTCTATCGGTGGCCGTGTTTGCCGCACTGACGCCTTTCGCCAAAGTCCAGCTGGAACGGATTTGGGCCTTTATTCCGGTGTACGAATCCGCGCTGATTATCAGTGACTTGATCACAGCCACGCTGCTGTTCGGGCAATTCCATTCCTTCCGCATGCGCTCGCTGTTTGTACTGGCGGCGGGCTACCTGTTTTGCGGCTTGATTGCCATTGTCCATATGCTGACTTATCCGGGGGTGTTCAGCGCCACAGGATTGCTGGGGGCGGGGCCGCAGACGACGGCCTGGCTGTATATGTTCTGGCATGGCGGTTTTCCCCTGTTTGTGATTGCCTATGCGCTGCTCAAGCGCCGCGAATCGGAACAGGCGCCACTGGCGCGGGGCTGGCTGCTGACACTGGTACTGTCCACCGTTCCATTGCTGGTGGCGGGGCTGGTGGTGTTGGTCACGCTGGGCCAGCATCTGCTGCCGGACATCATGGTGGGGAACCGTTATTCGCCTGCCATGATCAAGGTGATTGCCACGGTCTGGCTGTTGAGCGTGGCGGCGCTGATTGTGCTGTGGCGCTGCGGCGTCAAGGCAGTGCTGGATATGTGGCTGATGGTGGTCATGTGTGCGTGGCTGGTGGATATTGCGCTGTCGGCGATGCTCAATGGCGGGCGCTTTGACCTGGGCTTTTATGCGGGCCGCGTGTTTGGCTTGCTGGCGGCCAGCTTTGTATTGCTGGTGCTGCTGCTGGAAAGCGGCTTGATGTATGCGCACTTGCTGGACATGATGGAAGTGCTGCGGCGGCTGACGTCAACCGACGCCTTGACGGAGATTGCCAACCGGCGCGCGTTTGACCAGGAACTGGAACGCGAGTGGCGCCGCGCCATGCGGGCCAATTCGCCGCTGGCATTGCTGATGATCGACGTCGATTGCTTCAAGCGCTACAACGATACGCGCGGGCATCCGGCGGGCGACGCGTGCTTGCGCGCCGTGGCCCAGGCACTGGCTGGCGCCACGCGGCGTGCCGGCGACTTGGTGGCGCGCTATGGCGGCGAAGAATTCGTTGTGCTGCTGCCGCAAACCACGGCGGCGGATGCGGAACGGCTTGCGCAGCGCATGTGCGATGCCGTGCTGGCGCTTGGCTTGCCGCACGGGGCGTCGCTGGCGGGGCCGAATGTGACGGTCAGCATCGGCGTCGGGAGTGTGGTCCCTGCGTGGAGCGGTTCCGCGCCGGACAGCCGCGACGACGCGGCGCCGGGGGCGCAATTGGTGGAAGCGGCGGATCATGCGCTGTACCAGGCCAAGGAGGCAGGACGCAACCGCTATGCGACGTCCGTGCCGCAGACGGTGATGCATGCGGCGTGATTGCAATTACGGATGACAAGCCATATGATGGCCGCTTGTTAATTTTGAAAGTATTTCATGCGTCATTTGTTAGCAGCTGCGGCCCTGCTGCTGTCGTCCGTTGCTTACGCTGGACCATTCGATCATTTGGCGAAGTCGGGTGAGGATTTAGGCTATCCGATGCAATTGCATGTCGAATTGGTGATCACTGACCGGGTGGCTGCGCAAAATTTCAACAAGACTGTCAACCAGCCCGGGCCTGGGCCGAAGTTCGGCATCTCCCGGACCGACCACTGGGGAACCCGGCCGGCGCCGAATCAGCCGCCGACGGGATTGTTCCCCACGTACCCGGCAGGGCAAGGGCCCGAATCCACGGAATGGACTTTCAAGTCGTTGCAATATGACGTGGCGTCCGAAGCGCAGATGCGCGCTGAAATAGAGCGTTTGAATGCGCTGGACTTGAGCAAGGTGAATACACATAAAGTCACGGCGTCGCGCACGGTGGTGGGATGGCCGGCAATACCGCATTGAAGTATCAGGAGGTAACACGCATGATGAATTCGATTTTTTCCGCATCGGTTTTCGATGCAACGGTAATCGTGGATGGCCACGAATTATTCAAAGGGCAGGGCGCAGCAACAGGCTGGGCCGAGAAACTGTCGCGCGAACTGGAAGTGCCGGTGTCCGTGCGCAAGATCCGCACGGGGTGGGCGCTGTGCGGCACCGTGGATGGGGAAGAGTGTGTTTGGGGCGTGTATGGGCAGCGCTTGAAGCGGCTGGATATTGACGCCGGCAGCGCTGCCTGATGAAGCAGGGCGAACAGCCTTCAACTGCCGGACTGCCGCTTCCTTCGCGCCAGCTCCCGGTCCAGCGCATTGGCAAAATTCTGCCGGTCGCCCTGGCTGAACGCGGCAGGACCGCCGGTATCGACTCCCGCGCCGCGCAATTCTTCCATGAAGCTGCGCATGGTCAATTGCTGGGCAATGGTGTCTTTGGTGTACCACTCGCCGCGCGGATTGAGCGGCAGGCCGCCTTTTTCCAACACCAGCGCGGCCAATGGAATGTCGGCCGTCACCACGATATCGCCTGCGCAGACCCGCTCAACGATTTCAGCGTCAGCCGCATCCGCGCCAGCCGGAACCTGGAGTGCGCGAATAAAGCGCGAGCCCGGCACGCGGATCAATTGGTTGGCGACCAGCGTGACGTGGAGCTGTACGCGTTCAGCGACGCGGAACAGGATGTCTTTGATTACGGCGGGGCAGGCGTCCGCATCAACCCAGATGTGCATGGGATTCTCAGTGCAGTTGGTCAGGGATGTGATGATACAGCAAGCGGGTGGCGTCAATTTTCGCGCAGCATGGCCACGTATTGGCCATCGATGCCGATGGTATTGTGGCCCGTGCCTCTGACGACTTTCAATGCCGCCAGGCCCGGCTTGAAATGCGCCAGCAGCTGGTCTGTACTGGCGCGGGGAATCACTTCATCATGTTCCGCCGCGATCAGCGTGGTGGGTGCATTGACCTTGACCGCATGCCGCCACGATTCGTATTTATCGCTTAACAGCCAGTTCACCGGCACATACGGAAATTGACGGGCTGCGATTTCCAGCACGCTGCTGTATGGCGTAACCAGCACCAGCCGTTCCACCGGATGCTTGGCCGCGATTTGAATCGCAATGCCGCTGCCCAGGCTGCGGCCGACGACGGTAATGCGGCGGTGGTTGCTGCGCATATGATCGAACAGCATTTGCGCATCGGCCACCAGCGCACGTTCAGACGGTTTGCCGCCGCTGGCGCCATAACCGCGGTAATGCATCAGATATAAGGCGCGGCCGGGAAAGGCTGCCGCCAGTTCCGGCAGGCTGGCGTCGACATCTTCCGCATTGCCGCCAAAGTACAGCACGGCGTCGTCCGCCTGCCGGGCATGGACGGAGACGTGGATATCAACGCCATCGGCGTCGAGCATCAATGCCGTGGCCAGATCCGTCGCGGTGGTGGGCGGCGGAAAATAAATATAAGAGCGCTGTGTGAAGTACAGCAGCAGGCACAGCCCCGCATAGGCCACTGCCAACAGCAATGCGGCACGCAACCCCAGTGTCAGCACTTTTCGTATTTCCAGTTGCGCGACTTGCCCTCGGCGATCCATGCCAGCGCCTGTTCCATGCGGCGCTGGCGCGTGGCCTCAGTCTTGGCTTCTTCCAGCCATTCCACGTAATCGCGCTTTTTGCTGGTGCTGAAGGCCGTAAAGTGTTCCAGTGCGGCTGGCGTTTGTTCCAGCTGCGCAATGAAGTAATCGGGCACCGTCAATGCCCGCGGCGCGGCGGCCTTGGCGCGGGCCGGGGCTTTCACGCCTTCATCGTTGAGCTGCATGGCTTTCTTGATGTACGACGCCAGCGTACGCTTGGGTGGCAAATCCTTGACGGACGTGATGCGGCCAAACTGGCCCATGGCTTCCTTGCCCTTGTCGTCTTCCGCAGCAATCAGCAATTCACCCTTCCAGAACCCGAATGCGCAATGCGCCTTGAATGACGCCATGCTGCACAACATGCCCTTGTACTGGAAATGGGGAAAGCTCCATTTCATGGTTTCTTCCACGTCAGGGCACGTGTCATGCACCACTGCGCGAATATGTTCCAGGATGGGCTGCGCAAATTCTGCCGAAGCAGCGATGTATGCGTCAACGCGGGGATCCAATGTCGGCATGGCGGCTTTCCAATGAGGAGTGTATTTGCAGAAATATACTGAAGCGTTTTCCTGACGTCCAGAGCGGTTACAAGGCTGTAACTTATAATGCCCGCAAATCCTGCTATAAAGATGCAATGCTGTCTCGCCGCCACACTCTTATATTTTTTGCATCGCTGTGCGCTGCCGGCGCCGCGCCGGCAGAAGAAGTCATCACGCTGAGCAATGGCGAGTGGCTGCCGTATATGTCGGAGCATGCGCCGCACTACGGCCCGGTTTCCCGCATTGTCAAGGAAGCGTTTGCGCTGGAAGGCGTGACGGTCCGCTACGTGTTCCGCCCATGGAACCGCGCCTATGCTGAAGCGGCTGCCGGCCAGGCGGACGGTTCGATTGTCTGGAGCAAAGGCTTGCCCGGCACGGCGCGCGCCAGTGATTTTCTTTACAGCGACACGGTATTTGAAGGCCAGTCTGTATTCTTCCATTTGAAGCGGAAGCCGTTTGACTGGAACAGCTTTGCTGACTTGTCCAAAGTGTCGGTCGGCGGCACGGCCGGTTACGAATACCAGTTTGAACGCTTGCCCGGCATCCATATCGACCGGGCTCCCAATGATGAACTCAGCTTCCGCAAATTGCTGGCTGGCCGCTTCGATATTTTTCCTGCCAATGCCGACAGCGGCTGGATGATCTTACGCAGCCGCTTCACGCCGGACGAAGTGGCGCAGGTGACCGTGCACGCCATGCCTTACGCGAGCACGCAATACCACCTGATCATGCCGCGCAAACTGAAAAGCAGCGCCCGCTACGTGAAGCTGTTCAATCAAGGATTGCTGCGCCTGAAGGCGAGCGGCAAGTACCAGGAGTATATGGAAGAACTGAAGCGCCCAGCCCAATAAAAAAAGGCCCGGTTGCCCGGGCCCAAAGTTCACACACTTGATTCAGAAAGCCTGGATGGAGGCTTAGAAGTGGTACTCGACGCGTACCATCGGGGTTTTCGCGAAGGCGCCGTTGCCTGCGAAGCCCTTGGCGTTGTTGCCGAACTTGTTGCGCCAGTATTGGTATTCGAAACCGGCTTTCAGGCTGCCAGGTTTCATGCTCAGCGATGGGCTCAGGTCATACATGACTTGGGCGTCGATATTGGTTTCCGGCTTGGTGCCGCCGCCGAATTCATCCTTGCCTTTGGATGCGATGTAGTTGGCAAAGCCTTCGAACGAGAAGCCATGGCCCAGCGGGATGCCCCACGATGCGCTCAGCATTGCGTGCGTGTCGTACGAGTAGCGGCTCTTTACGCCGACTGGCTTGTTGCTTTCCCACAGAGCAAGCAGGCTCACGTTCAGGAAGCCTGGCACATCCAGCATCAGCGTAGGGCCGGCAACCAGCATGTGCTTTTTCGAAGCGTAGCCTGGGTCGTTCTTGGTGTTCCAGTCGAAGCCGGCGGTCACGCCAACGCCGCGTACCGGGCCGAATTTCATCGGGGCGCCGCTGATGGCGCCAATGTCGAACGTGTGGCGGTACAGGACATAGGCTTCCTGCGCCTGGGCGTCAACGCCATCGGACTCCAGGAAGTCTACGTTGAAGAAGTCGGTGCCGTACTTGTTGCCGCTGGCGTGGGTCACATTGACGATGTTCTTTTCAATGTCTTTCGGGTTGAACGGCTCGGCGAACTTGGTGCCGTAGCGGTAGCCGATCGAAGTATCGGACCAGTCGGCGGCGTTTGCCTGTTGCATACCCGTTGCGAAAGCCATCGCTGCGATAGTGCCGGTGGCTGCTACTCGTAAAGCCTTGTGCATCTTACGTCTCCCTTGATTGATCTAGGTATTAGCTGGTCACTTGATGTGACTCACTGCGTCTTGGAAGCCCGATTATGTCCGTCTGTCTCATGGTTGTTATGGCTTCGCACGTATATCTGACAGTGCTCTGCCGTATATGATTTTCACACCGGCCTCCAAACGGCACCTTTACATTCAACCGAAAAGAAAGCGAGACACTATATGGGCAAGCTGAGTACCCACGTTTTGGACATCACGCAGGGCAAGCCTGGCGCAGGCGTGCAAGTTAAGCTGTACCGCGTGAACGGCGTGGAAAAAGTGTTGGTCAAAACCGACACCACCAACGCCGACGGCCGTTGCGACGTGCCGCTGCTGCAAGGCGATGAAGTCAAAGCAGGCAAATACGAACTGGTGTTCGGCGCCGGCGACTACTTCGCAGGCCAGGGCGTGAACCTGCCATCGCCGCGCTTCATCGATGAAGTGGTGATTGCCTTCGGTATCGCCGACCCGAACGCCAACTACCACGTACCAATCGTCGTATCGCCATGGGCGTACTCGACCTACCGCGGCAGCTGATCTGCTTGCAGATTGAATGAAAACGGGGCGCTGCATGCGCCCCGTATTTTTTAAGCGAAGCAGGAAATTTCCAGCTCGCGCAAGGCCGGATTGGCGCCCGCAATGGCCGCCTTCAGCGCCTTCAAATCCTGGAACACCAGCGCGTCGGCCGTCACGTTGGCGCGCATCTCGTCGTGCGTCGCGCCCATGCTGGCGGGCTTCCTGCGTGCAGGCCAGTCCACACCATACACTTTCGGATGCAGCACGGGCGGCGCCGTTGAAGCCAGCGCCACGAACGCGGCGCCGGCCTGCCGCGCCAATTGCACGATTTCACGCGTGCTGGCGGCATCGACTATCGCATCTTCCACCAGCAAGATGCGCTTGCCGTGGAATTCCGTGCCGATGGCATTGACGCGCTGCGACACAGGCTTGCGCACGATGTCTGACTGCGGCAAGTCAAACGTGCGGCCCGGATAGCGGTTCTGGATAAAGCCTTCGCGGTAGTCCAGCTTCAGTTTCAATGCCAGCTGGATCGCGGCGGGGCGGGAGATGTCGTCGAACGGCATCACGACATCGATGGCGCCGACGTCAAGCTGCGCGCGCACCTGTTCCGCCAGCAGTTCCCCCAGCTTTAAGCGCGCCGCATAGACGGACGCGCCATCGATAACGGAATCGGGCCGCGCCAGGCTGACAAATTCAAATGCGGACGGTCGCGCGCCCTGTTGCACGGACAATTGGCGCGCATGCAGTTCGCCTGCCAGCGTCACATAAACCGCTTCGCCCGGGGCCACGTCGCGCACGTAGCTAAAGCCCATGCCTTCCAGCGCCACGGATTCGCTGGCAAACATGTATTCATTGCCGTCAATCGCCGTGCGCACGCCAAGGCACAGCGGGCGGATGCCTTGCGGGTCGCGGAACGCGAGGATGCCGTGTCCGGCCACCTGCGCCACGGCCGCATATGAACCTTGCACGCGGCGCTGCAGGCACGCCACGGCGGTGAACAGCATGGCGGGCGACAGCGATTCGCCCTGGCTGGCCGCATGCACTTCATGGGCCAGCACATTGAGCAGTACTTCCGCGTCGGAAGGGGTATTGATATGGCGCCGTCCTGTCACCGATAATTCGCGGCGCAATGCATCGCCATTGGCCACCTGGCCGTTGTGGGCCAGGGTAATGCCATAGGGTGCATTGACGTAGAACGGCTGCGCTTCTTCATCGCATGACGGGCCGTACGCGGCGCAACTGCAATGGCCGATGCCGGCGCATCCGCGCAGGGTGCGCATGTGGCGGGTTCGGAATACATCGGTGACAAGACCGTTCGCCTTGTGCATGGCGAAAACGCTGTCATTGTCTGTGGAGATGCCTGCCGCCTGCTGGCCGCGGTGCTGCAGCAAGAGCAGTGCATCGTAGAGAATTTGATTAGCAGGGGCGTGCGCAAGCACGCCGACAATGCCACACATGGCCGGACTCCTGGATTATTACAATGAGAAGGTACAGTGCGCCGTGGCGGACAGGGTAGGGCTGGAATTAGATAATGGGCATAGTTGTGCTCATATGAGCGGATGAATCATAGGTGATAACTTCTTATGGCATGTGGTGACAGGCTCGCCTGGCCATGCCGACCGACCCACCTAACACAAATAATCATGACCATTCAACAACAAGAGACGACCATCAAGGCTTTCCGCGCCAGCATTCTGCACTTCACTGCGGATCCTGCGTTCAATGACAATGCGTACAGCTGGTTCGAAGACGGCCTGCTGGTCGTCGACGGCGACCGCATCAAGGTGGCCGGAGACTATGACAAACTGAAAGACACGCTGCCGGACGGTACGCAAGTGCGCGATTACCGAGGCAAGGTCATCATGCCGGGCTTTATCGATACGCACATCCACTATCCGCAGACCGACATGATCGCGTCGCCGGCGCCTGGCTTGCTGCCCTGGCTGGACACGTACACGTTCCCGACCGAGCGCCAGTTCAAGGATCCGGAACACGCACGCGGCGTGGCTGATTTCTTCCTGGATGAACTGACCCGTTGCGGCACCACGACCGCAATGGTGTTCTGCACCGTGCATCCGGAATCCGTCGATGCGTTCTTTTCAGCCAGCGAAGAGCGCAACCTGCGCATGATCGCCGGTAAAGTCATGATGGACCGCCACTGCCCTGACTTCCTGCAAGACACGGCGGAATCGGGCGCCCGTGAAAGCGAAGAATTGATCAACCGCTGGCACAACAAGGGCCGTAACCTGTACGCGCTGACGCCGCGTTTCGCGCCAACGTCCACCGAGGCGCAAATGCAGCTGTGCGGCGAACTGGCGCAGAAATATTCCGACGTGTTCCTGCAAACCCACGTGGCGGAAAACACGGATGAAGTGGCATGGGTGAAATCGCTGTACCCGAACGCCCGCTCCTACCTGGACGTGTATGACCACTACGGCATGCTGCGCCCACGCTCGATGTACGCGCACTGCGTGTGGCTGGACGACGAAGACCGTGCCCGCATGGCCGCCACCGGCGCCGCCGTGTCGATGTGCGCCACGTCGAACCTGTTCCTAGGCAGCGGCCTGTTCAACTTCGCGGAAGCGGACAAGCACAAGGTTACGCTGTCGCTGGCAACGGACGTGGGCGGCGGCACGTCGTTCTCGATGCTGCAAACGATGAATGAAACGTACAAAGTGGCGCGCATGGGCGGCACATACATGCCGGCGCTGCGCATGTTCTACCTGGCCACGCTGGGTGGCGCCCGCTCGCTGCAGCTGGAAGGCACGATCGGCAACTTCGCGGCCGGCGCGGAAGCCGACTTCGTCGTGCTGGACCCGAAAGCCACGCCGCTGCTGGAGCGCCGCACCACGCGTACCAACAGCCTGGAAGAATTGCTGTTTGCACTGGCGCTGCTGGGCGACGACCGTACCGTTGCCGCCACCTATGCAGCCGGCAAGCAGGTACACCAGCGCGGCGAGTAACCGTTATACCACCCGCCAGCTGAAACGGCAGGGTTTGCTAGCTGTCCGAAAGCCAGATGCCGCCAACGCGCTGAAATGGTAAAAATGCTAAGCTCCGATTTTTTTTCAGGGGCGGTGCATGAAGCATTTACCGGCAAGGCAGCACGCGGTCATCGACGGGCAGCAACTGGCGTATGGTGTGGCGGGGCACGGTGGTCCTGCCATTGTCTTGATCAATGGCGCAGGCGGCCCGATGGAAGGGTGGTTCCGCTTATTCCCCGACGTCGCGCAACTGGCGCAGGTTTTCATGTATGACCGTCCCGGCGTTGGCGCCAGCGGCAAGCCGGTGGCGCCGCAAACTGCGGAACTGGGTGTGCGCCAGCTGCGCGCACTGTTGAACCAGGCTGGCGTACCCGGGCCGTACCTGCTGGTGGCGCATTCATTCGGCGGCTTGTATGCGAACTTGTTTGCGCGCCTGCATCCGCAAGATGCCGCCGGCGTGCTGTTTATTGAAGCGGCAGCGCCGGAAGATGTGGGGGCAATGAAAGCGCACGCCGGCCCGGTCACCCGCATGTTGAATGGATTGCTGAATGTATTCGTGAAGCAGGACGCCAATGGCGAAGTGGCCAACGAAACGCAATCCGTCGGGCAAATCCACGCCGCCCCCCCGTTCCCCGTTATCCCCCTCACCGTGTTGTCCGGCGCGAAAACACCGCCTGGCTGGGCGGCTTCCCCTGCCGCGCTGGCGGCGCGCGAACGCAGCCAGCAGGGCCTGGCGGCATTGTCGCCGCTGGGACGGCGCATCAAGGCACAGGGCAGTGGCCACTTCCCGCAAATGTCGGAACCGAAGGCCGTCGTTGATGCGATTGCCGCATTGCTGGAGAGCGCGCGGCAGCGCGTCTGACGCGGTGCCAGGCACCAGGCGGATTTGCAACTTTAGTATGGGTATAGCGTTACCGCCTTGCCTCGCACCGGTTAGCAGCCGTCAGCAAGCATGCCGTGCGGGAAGCGGCGCCCACCATCCACCGTCGCCGCCGGATGGTCAGGCAGCCGGCCCTTGCTGCGCCAGCCTGCGCAGCAATTCCAGCTGGTCGTGCTGCATGGACACCAGTTCTGCCCACTGCTTTTCACGCAGTACATCGATCTTTTGATGCAGCAGCATGATTTCCAGTTCCGCCTTCAGATTCACTTCGTAGTCGTGTTCCGCATTGTCGCGGTCTTTTTGGCCTTGCCGGTTTTGCGACATCAGCAGCACCGGCGCCTGCACGGCCGCCAGCATGGACAGCATCAGGTTCAACAGGATGTACGGAAAAGGGTCGAATGGCTGCTGTCCGATGCGTGTCAGCAGGAAGGAATTGACGGCAGTCCAGCCCACCATCACGGTACTGAACACGGCGATAAACGCCCATGAACCGCCAAAGCGCGCCACCGCGTCGGCAGCACGCTCACCCAGGCTCAATTGTTCTTCCTGCGCGCGTACCGTATTGCGGGCAATATGGCGCCGGCCGGCGGTACGGCGCAGCACATGCTGGCTTAATTCATCGAGGGACTCGTATGGAACGCCCAGCAATTCCCTGGACAAGTCTTCATGGTTTTTCATTGGTTTCCCCTGGCAGATATGCCTGCCATCATAGCGCCAGCGATATAACGAAAGCCAAATTTATTATTAATTTGATCGTGATCAAGTTGTGCGGATGCATTTGGCGTAGTGCGCGGTTACTGTGTTGATGAACGGTATCCTTGGAGCATGTATGACCATCCGCAATCTTCACTATTTCTTTTCACCGAAGTCGGTCGCCGTGATCGGCGCAACGGACCGCGCCGCCAGCGTGGGCGCCACTGTGATGCGCAATGTGCTGCAGGGCGGTTATGAAGGCGAACTGTATCCGGTCAATCCCCATCACGACGAAGTCGCGGGCGTGCCGTGCTACCGGAACCTCGACCGGTTGCCGCAGGCGCCGGAACTGGCCGTGATTTGCACGCCGCCCGCCACGGTGCCGGCGCTGGTGGCGCAACTGGGCGCGCTGGGAACGCGCGCAGTGATCGTCATGACGGCTGGGCTGGATGCGCCGGCAAAGCAGGGCGGCACGACGTTGCGCCAGGCCATGCTGGACGCGGCAAAGCCGCATGTGCTGCGCATCCTGGGACCGAACTGCGTTGGCTTGCTGTCGCCCCGTGCACGCCTGAACGCCAGCTTTGCGCCTGCCCAGGCGCTGCCGGGGCGCATCGCGTTTGTGTCGCAGTCGGGCGCCATGGTGACGGCCATGCTGGACTGGGCCGGCGCGCGCGGCATCGGTTTTTCTTCCTTTGTGTCGCTGGGTGACTGCACCGACGTCGATGTCGGCGACATGCTTGATTACCTGGCCGGCGATCCGGAAACGCAAGCGGTCATGCTGTACCTGGAAGGCGTGGGCGACGCAGCAAAATTCATGACAGCCGCGCGGGCTGCCGCGCGCTGCAAGCCGGTTGTGGTGTTAAAGGCAGGCAGTGCGCCGGAGGGGGCGCGGGCCGCGGCCACCCACACCGGCGCACTGGCAGGCGCGGACCTGGTATGCGACGCGGCCATCCGCCGCGCCGGCATGCTGCGCGTGCATACAGCCGAAGCGCTGTTCGAGGCGGCGGAAACGCTGGCGCGCACACGGCCGCTGCGCGGCGAGCGGCTGGGCATCATTACCAATGGCGGCGGGCTGGGCGTTCTGGCTGCCGATGCGCTGGCGGCAGGAGGCGGCAAGCTGGCCGTGCCGGGACCGGACTTGCTGGCGCGCCTCAGCGCGGGCCTGCCTGCCACGTGGTCGCACGCCAATCCGGTCGATATCATCGGCGATGCGCCTGCCGAGCGCTATGCTCACGCGCTGCAAGCCATGCTCGATAGCGATGATACGGATGCGGTCTTGATGCTGCATGCGCCGACGGCCATTGTGCCGAGTGTGGAAATTGCCCGCCTGGTGGCGCCGATGGCGCGCAGCGCCGGCAAGCCGGTCCTGTTTTGCTGGATGGGCGGCGTGTCGGTTGCCGCGGCGCGTGGCGTCTGTGGCGGGGCGGGCCTGCCGGTCTTCGACACGCCGGAAACCGCAGTGGACGCCTTCCTGCAGCAAGTGGGCTATGCGCGCAACCAGCGCCTGTTGATGGAAGCGCCGCCGGCCATGCATGGCTCCGAAGTCGATGCCGCCACGGCGCGCGCGCTGGTGCGGCGGCTGCTGGCCGAAGGCACGGAAGTCGTGCCGGAAGCGGAAGCCAAGGCGATCCTGGCGGCGTATGGCATCCCCGCGGTGGAAACCCGCATTGCCCACAATGTGGATGAAGCGCTGGCGGCGGCGCAGGCAATTGGTTATCCGGTCGCCGTCAAACTGCGCTCACCGGACGTGACGCACAAGTCCGACGTGGGCGGCGTGGTGCTGGATGTGGCGGGGCCGCAGGCGCTGCGGGTTGCGCTGGACGCCATCGCCAGCCGGCTGGCGCGGCAATTGCCGCACGCGCGTCTTGACGGCTATACCGTGCAAGCCATGGTGCAGCGCCCGGCCGCGCGCGAACTGTTTGCCGGCATTGCCACCGATCCGGTGTTCGGGCCGGTGGTGCTGTTTGGCCATGGCGGCATTGCAGTGGAAGCCATTGGCGACCGTGCCGTGGCGTTGCCGCCTTTGAACCGCGTGCTGGCGGGTGACCTGGTCAGCCGCACGCAGGTGGCCAAGCTGCTGGGGCAGGTACGCCAATGGCCGCCTGCAGACCTCGATGCGCTGTGCGATGCGCTGGTGCGGGTGGGGCAATTGGCAGCCGATATTCCAGAAATCGCCGAGATGGATATCAACCCGCTGTTGGCCGATGCGGACGGCGTGCTGGCGCTCGATGCCCGCATCCGCCTGGACGCGGCACGCGGCGGCAAGCTGGCGATCACGCCCTATCCACGGTACCTGGCGCGGCGCCACCAGTGGCAGGGCGAAACCATTGAGATACGGCCGATCCGCCCCGAAGACGGCGCGGCGCACCTGGCGTTTTTCCGCGCGCTCACGGCGGAAGACGTGCATTACAGGATGTTCACGTCGGTCGCATCGCTGTCGCCGTCGCAGTTGGCGCGCTTTACACAAATCGATTACGCCCGCGAGATGGCGCTGGTGGCCGTGGCGGAACGCGGCGGCGTGGCCCAAACCCTGGGCGTGGCGCGCGTGGTGGCGGACCCCGACCATATGGAAGGCGAGTTTGCCGTCATCGTGCGTTCCGACCTGAAAGGGCAGGGCCTGGGCCGGTTGCTGATGGAGCGCCTGATCGACTACGCGCGCGCCAGCGGCCTGCAAGTGCTGACGGGCATGACGCTGCCTGACAATGAACGCTTGCTGGCGCTGGCGCGCGCGCTGGGATTTAAAGCCAGTCCTGTGCAGGATGGCGCGGTGCAGTTGCGGTTGCAACTGCAAGCCCGCTAACAGGCTGCGAGGTGCCGATAAATTCATCAATGATTTGACGCCGGTCAAATTGTGCTACTGACTTGGCGGCACGGTGGGACTACCTTGGATGACATACCAGCCATCAGGGAGGCCACCATGCAAGCACTAGTCTATGAAGGTCCAGGACGTCCCATATTGAAAGACAAACCAATGCCGCAACTGGCGGCGCCTTCCGACGCCATCATCCGCATCACGCACACGACAATTTGCGGCACCGATTTGCACATATTGAAGGGCGACGTGGCGGACTGCCTGCCAGGCACGACACTGGGCCATGAAGGCGTCGGCATTGTTGAACAGGTGGGCGACGCGGTCCGCAATTTCCGCGCCGGCGACCACGTGTTAATTTCCTGCATCACGTCGTGCGGCACTTGTGAAAACTGCCGCAAAGGCATGTACTCGCATTGCGCCAGCGGCGGCTGGCTCCTGGGGCACCGCATCGATGGCACGCAGGCGGAATATGTAAGAATTCCGCACGCCGACACCAGCCTGCATCACATACCGGATGGGGCGCACGAAGAAGCGCTGGTCATGCTGAGCGATATTTTGCCGACGGGTTTCGAATGCGGCGTCTTGAATGGCAAGATCCAGCCGGGCGGTACGGTCGCCATCGTCGGCGCAGGACCGATTGGCCTGGCGGCGCTGATGACAGCGCAATTCTTTGCCCCGGCTGACATCATCATGGTGGACGTCGATGAACACCGGCTGGCGGTCAGCCGCCGGTTCGGCGCCACGCACACGGTGCGGGCGGTGGGGCGTGCGGCGGAAATGGCGGTGCTGGAACTGACTGGCGGGCGCGGCGTCGATACCGCCATTGAAGCAGTCGGCATTGCCGCCACGTTTGAGCTGTGCACGGCCATCATTGCCGCTGGCGGGACCGTGGCCAACGTCGGTGTCCATGGCGGCAAGGCCGAACTGGATCTCGCGCGGCTGTGGTCGCACAACATCACGATCACCACGCGGCTGGTCGATACAGCCGTGATCCCGCAATTGCTGAAGGCCGTGCAATCGAAGCGCATCGACCCCTCCACTTTGATTACCCACCGCTATACGCTGGAAGAAATCGGCGATGCCTATGCCACGTTCGGCGACGCCGCCCGGACGGGCGCACTGAAAGTCATCATTACGCCGCAGGGAGCGCCGGCATGACTATCCTGACTATGGCGGGCATGCTGGCGGCAGCCGGCGCCGGCCTGCTGGCTGCCTCCATGCACGCCGGCGCTGCCGGTGTGGTCTATGCCAGCGGAGGCATCGGTGTCGAGGAGCGCGCTGTACTGGAGTCGGCGCGCAGTGAATTCAACTTGCGCATGACGTTTGCCAGCAAGGGCAGCGGTGAATACCGTGCCGATGTCAACGTGGAAATCCGCGCCATCCAGGCGCCCGGCAACCCAGTCGTACTCAAGGCCGATAACACGGGACCGCTGTTTTATGCCAGTTTGCCCCCGGGCCGGTATGAAGTCAAAGCGCAGTCCGGAGGGCAGCAGCAGGCAAGGCACGTGGTGCTGCCGCAGCGCGGTGCACTGCAGGCGTATTTCTATTGGAGCGACTAATCGAGTAACTAAGCGGGTGGCCGCGTGCCGGGCGCGGACTCCCTTCCCATGACCAGACCGGCGTACAGGAGGAAAAAATGTCTAATCAACTGATGAATATCGACCCGTTTAGCGATCTGGCACGCTTCGATCCATTTCGCGGTCTGGATGAGCTATTCCGTGACGTGCGCACGATGCCGATGCGCTGGGATGCCGAGGCAGGACAACCGATCAAGCTGGACGTCAGCGAAAACGAGCAGGCGTACACCGTGAAGGCGGAAATTCCCGGTGTGAAAAAAGAAGACATCAAAATCGACGTGGCGGGCAATCGTGTCACCATCAGTGCGCAAATGCAGCGCGAGACGGAAGACAAGAAAGACGGCACGGTGATCCGCCGTGAACGCTTCGTTGGGCAGCAGTACCGCAGTTTCGCGTTGGCCCAGGACGTTGATGACGCCAAGGCCGAGGCCCGCTATGAAGCCGGCATATTGGAACTGAAATTGCCGAAGAAGGCTCCCGGCGGCAGCCGCAAAGTGACGGTCAGCTGAGGCGCCTTGTGAACAGCCACACGCAGCGCATCGTCATCATTGAAGGCCACCCGGACCCGGGCGCACGCCATTTTTGCCATGCGCTGGCTGATGCTTACCAGGCCGGTGCGCTGGAGGCGGGACATGCCGTTACCCGGTTTGACGCTGCGCGGCTGGATTTTCCGCTGCTGCGCAGCCAGCACGATTGGGAGCATGGGGCAACGCCCGCAGCCCTGGTCCCGCTGCAGCAAGCCATTGCGGACGCGAGCCACGTGGTCCTGGTATTCCCGCTGTGGCTGGGCGATATGCCGGCCTTGGTCAAAGCGCTGCTGGAACAGGTGGCGCGTCCCGGCTTTGCATTCAAGGGAGAGGGCGGCAATCCTTTTGCCCACAAGGCGCTGGCGGGGCGCAGTGCGCGCGTGGTGGTGACCATGGGCATGCCCGCCGAGGTTTACCGCTGGTATTTCATGGCCCATGCAGTGCGCTCGCTGGAACGCAACATCCTCGGCTTTGTCGGCATTGCTCCCGTGCGCCGTACGCTGATCGGCATGGTGGGTAATCTCGATGCCGGCCGCGCACAGCGCTGGCTGGCGCGCATGCGCGCGCTGGGGGCATCCGGGCAATAACGCTGGCCGCCGTTACTGCATGGTTCCCAGCAGTGCGGCAATGGCGCCGGCCGGAACGGGTTTGCTATACAAATAGCCCTGCGCATATTCGCACCGCAGCGACATCAGGAAATTGCGCTGCTCGTCCGTTTCCACTCCTTCCGCCACGACGGACAATTGCATGCTGTGCGCCAGCGCCGCCACGGCGGTGGCTATCGCCGCGTCATTCGCATCGCCGGGAATGCCGCAGATAAAGGAACGGTCAATTTTCAGCACGTCGATGGGGAACCGCTTCAGGTAAGCGAGGCTGGAATAGCCGGTGCCGAAATCATCGATGGCCAGGCGTACCCCCATGCCGCTGAGATGCTGCAGGGTTTCTTCGGCAGTGTCGGCACGCTCCATTAACACGCTTTCCGTGATTTCCAGTTCCACGTCGCCCGCCTCGCAGCCGGTATCGTGCAGCGCCTGCGCCACCATGGCAGTCAGGCCGGACATGCGGAACTGGCGGGCCGACAGGTTGACCGCCATGCGCAAGGCAGGCAGTCCGGCCTGCCGCCACGCTACTTGCTGCGCGCAGGCGGTGCGCAAGACCCATTCGCCGATGGGCACGATCAAGCCGGTTTCTTCCGCGATGGGAATGAACACATCCGGCCCGATCATGTCGCGGCCATGGGGACGCCAGCGCAGCAAGGCTTCCACACCGGCCATGGCGCCCGTGCGCAGATCGTATTGGGGCTGGTACAGCATCACCAGTTCGTGCCGTTCAATGGCATGGCGCAGCGCGTTTTCCAGCGTCAGCCGGTCCAGCGTACGGGCATTCATTTCCGGCGAATAGTACTGGTAATTGCAGCGCCCCAGCGCCTTGGCCTGATACATGGCGGCATCGGCATTTTTCAGCAATTCTTTGGCGTCGCTGCCATCCTGGGGGAATACGCTGACGCCGATGCTGCACGACAGCGCCACCTCGTGGCCGTGAATCAGCATGGGGCGCGACAGCGTGTCGAGGATGTGGCGCGACAGGGTGGCGGCCGGTGTCTCATCATGCAAATCCGAGATGAACACGACGAATTCGTCGCCGCCCAGCCGCGCCACCGTATCGGTTTCACGCACCACGCGCTGCAGGCGCCGGCCCACTTCGATCAATACGCGGTCGCCGGCATCGTGACCCAGGCTGTCATTGATGGTCTTGAAGCGGTCCAGGTCAAGGAACAGGATGGCTGCGGCGCGCTGCTGGCGGCGTGCGCCGGCCAGCGTATGCTGCAGCCTGATCAGCAACAGGCTGCGGTTGGCCAGGCCGGTCAGCGCATCGTAATTAGCCATCCGCACCAAGTCTTCTTCGAAGCGCTTGCGCTGGGCAATGTCTTCAATGACAGTGACGGTGCCGATGTCTCCATCAGCCAGCTGCATCGGAGCCACGCTGGCCTTGACCCAGACGTTTTCGCCATCGCGGCGGCGGAACAGGAATTCGTGCGCGGTGCCGCTGGCTGACGCCGGGTTTTTTCCCGTCGGCGCGACCAGGTCGTCGCGCCGGTGCAGCAACAAATCCTCTTCCGCATAGCCGGAAATGTCCACCATGGCCTGGTTCACGGTGCGCACTTGTCCGGCGCTGCCGGCGACGATGATGCCGCATGGCAGACTGCTGATGATTTGTTCCGAATATTCCTTTAGCTCCAGCAACTGCCGGCGGCCGGATTCAATATACGTGTCCAGCGCCAGCGCCATGTCGAAACTGGTGATCTTCGCCAGTGCGGACATGGTGGGAATGAATTGCTGCGGCCGGTCTTCCAGCAAACGCTGGATCAGCGGCGCCAGTTCGTCGAGGTAGGCCCGGTAGGCGCCGATATACCACACGGGTTCCAGCCCGATTTGCTGGTGGACCAGGCCGATACGCAGGCGGTTGTGGACATAGGCGGCATCGATCTGCCCCGCCATCAATTCATCGAAATAGGCCAGATGCGCCCGGTGCAGGCGCGCGGCGACCGCCGCATCCTGTAACTTGCTGTTTAACTGCGGCACGCGGCGCAGGTGGCTGTAAAACGCTTCGATAACCTGGCCCATGTGGGGCCGCAATGCTTGCCGCAGTTCGCGCAATGGCGCCAGGTCGCCAGGGCTGATATCGAAATACGATAGCCGCTGTGCGATGTCGGCATCGGATGGGGTCATGCTGCCGGCCATCTGATCCAGCGAGGCGAGGGTAGACATGCTTCATGACACTGGCGGTTGGCCAGTGGAGAGGTTTTAATGTTGCAAGTCTAGAAGGATGGCAAGGGGGAACGGTTTGATTGAAATCAAATAATCAATAAAAAATATGGCCCGCCGGGACATAGGCTGCCCGGCGGGTGGGAAGCAGCGCTTATTGCGGCCAGATTTCTGCCAAACGCAGCAAGTTGGTGGTGCCCGGCTGGCCGAACGGCGTACCGGCAGCAATCGCAATCTGGTCGCCCGGCTTCACAAAGCCTTCCGCCAGCGCGGTACGGCACGCTGCCGCCACCATTTCATCGACCGTGTACACATTGGTGCTGACGGTGCTGTGCACGCCCCAGGCCAGCGCCAGGCGGCGCGCGGTTTCCTGGTTTGGCGTGATCGACACGATCGGCACCAGCGGGCGTTCGCGCGACGTGCGCAGCGCGCTGTGGCCGGATGTCGTGTACGCCACGGTGGCGGTGACGCCCATGATCCGGGTCACGTCGCGCAACGCCGAGCTGATGGCGTCGCCCTTGTTGACGTTGAGCGGAGCAGTGGCGTCGCGCTGCGCATCGACCATGGCTGGATACAGCGGGTCGCGCTCCACTTCGGAGATGATGCGGTTCATCATCGCGACGGCTTGTACCGGATACAGGCCGCTGGCCGATTCCGCCGACAGCATGACGGCATCCGCGCCTTCGTAAATGGCGTTCGCCACGTCGGATGCTTCCGCGCGGGTCGGCACCGGTGCGGTGACCATGGATTCCAGCATCTGCGTTGCCACCACCACTGGCTTGCCATGCTTGCGGCACAGGCGCACGATGCGCTTTTGTACGCCAGGCACGCGCTCCGGCGGCAATTCCACACCGAGGTCGCCACGGGCCACCATCACGGCGTCGGACAATTCTATGATGTCTTCCAGGCGCTCCAGCGCTTGCGGTTTTTCCAGCTTGGACAACACGCCGGCGCGGCCTCGCACCAGATCCTTGGCTTCCTGCACGTCTTCCGGACGCTGCACGAATGACAGTGCGATCCAGTCCACGCCCAGTTCCAGCGCAAACGACAAGTCGCGGCGGTCTTTCTCGGTCAAGGCGGGAATCGGCAGCACGGCATCGGGCACGTTGACGCCTTTGCGGTCCGACAGCACGCCCGTGTTGACGACTTGCGTGCGGATGAAGTCATCGCCGCTGTCCAGCACTCTCAAACGCACGCGGCCATCGTCGATCAGCAGCGATTGGCCGGCGCGGACGGCTTCAAACAATTCCGGGTGCGGCAGGCATACGCGCTGTTCATTGCCGGGTTCCGTGTTGCGGTCCAGCGTGAATTCCGCACCTGCCTGCAGTGTGACCTTGCCGCCGGCGAACTGGCCGATGCGCAGTTTCGGGCCTTGCAGGTCGGCCAGGATGGCGATCGGGCGGCCCAGGTCTTTTTCAATGGCGCGCACGATCTCGTGGCGCGCTTTGTGGTCGGCGTGGCTGCCGTGGCTGAAGTTGAAACGGAACACATCCGCGCCTTCTTCGAACAACGCTTGAATGACAGCGCGGTCAAAGCTGGCGGGACCTAAAGTGGCGACTATTTTGGCTTTACGTTCACGGCGCATGATGATTTCTCAAAAAAAAGCGGGGCAGCGCCCCGCTTTTAGTGGCACAAATTAACCTTGTGCGATTTTGTGGTTGGACATCAGTTCGATGGCCTGGCACAGGGCCGAGTGATCCAGGCCCGACAGGCCGTTGGCTGCGCAGGCATTCATCAATTCCTGGGTCGCCGACGTATTAGGCAGCGACACGCCCAGCGCCTTGGCGCCTTGCAGGGCCAGGTTCAAGTCTTTCTGGTGCAGGGCGATACGGAAGCCAGGGTTGAAAGTACGCTTGACCATGCGCTCGCCGTGCACTTCCAGGATACGGGACGAAGCAAAGCCGCCCATCAGCGCTTCACGCACTTTCGCTGGATCCGCGCCGGCTTTCGATGCGAACAGCAGGGCTTCAGCAACGGCCTGGATGTTCAGCGCAACGATGATCTGGTTTGCGACCTTGGTGGTCTGGCCGTCGCCGTTGCCGCCCACCAGCGTGATGTTCTTGCCCATCAGGTCGAACAGTGGCTTGACGGTGTCGAAGGCTTCCTGCGGGCCGCCAACCATAATCGTCAGCGATGCGGCCTTGGCGCCCACTTCGCCGCCGGACACGGGAGCGTCCAGGTAAGCGCACGACTTCTTGTTGATTTTCTTGGCGAATTCCTTGGTCGCGATTGGGGAGATCGACGACATGTCGACCACGATCTTGCCCGGGGTCAGGCCGGCTGCGATGCCTTCTTCCGCGAACAGCACTTCTTCCACGTGCGGGGTGTCCGGCACCATCAGGAAGATGATGTCGGCGCGCTTGGCCACTTCGGCAGCCGACGTGCAGACGGTTGCGCCGCCCTCAACCAGCGATGCCGGCGGGTTTTTCACGTCGTGCAGGTACAGCTTGTGACCGCCGGCTTGCAGGTGGCCAGCCATTGGTGCGCCCATGATGCCCAGGCCGATGAATCCCAGTTTTGCCATGATATTTCTCCTCGAGTTGTTTGATGTAGGGCGGATTAGCGCAGCGTAATCCGCCTGGCGCCGCCAGCGCCGCATGCATGGCGGATTACGCCTTCGGCTAATCCGCCCTACGGTATTGATGACGCGTTTATTTCAGATTACGAAGCCAGCGCCTGACGCCAGCCCAGGCCGTCCACGGTGCCGTTCTTCGGCTTGTATTCGCAGCCAACCCAGCCGTCGTAACCGATGTCGTCCAGGTAGTTCAGCAGGAAGCGGTAGTTGATTTCGCCGGTGCCTGGTTCGAAGCGGCCCGGATTGTCAGCCAGCTGGATATGCTTGATGACGGACAGGTTGTTCTTGATGGTGTTCGCCAGCTCGCCTTCCATGCGCTGCATGTGGTAGATGTCGTACTGCAGGAACAGGTTGTCGGAACCGACTGCTTCGATCAGGTCCAGGCCCTGCTTGGTGCCCGACAGGAAGAAGCCGGGGATGTCAAACGTGTTGATTGGTTCGATCAGCAGAGGGATGCCGGCTGCTTTCAATTCCTTGGCCGCGAACTTCAGGTTGCGCACCAGCGTGTCTTGCGCTTTTTGCTTTTCCACGTTGGCCGGCGGGATGCCGACCAGGCAGTTGATGCGCTGGGTTTTCAGCACTTTTGCATAGCGGATGGCCTGTTCCACGCCTTCTTCGAATTCTTTGACGCGGTCCGGCAGGCACGCGATACCGCGTTCACCGCCTGCCCAGTGGCCGGCCGGCAGGTTGTGCAGCACCATCTCCAGCTGGAACTGGTGCAGTTTTTCAGCCAGTTGCTCCGGCTCGAAATCGTACGGGAACAGGAATTCGACCCCTTTGAAACCGGCGCGCGATGCGGCGCTGAAACGGTCCAGGAAATGCAGTTCATTGAACAGCATGGTCAGATTGGCGGCGAACTTTGGCATGTCGTATATCCTTTTTTTGTAAGTCTGGTGTTGCTTGCGGGAGGCGCACACCTCCCGCACGGCGCTACGGATTACTTCAGGTCGATCACTTCGTTAAATTCCGTGATGTTGTTGATCTCGGTGCCCATCGCGATGTTGGTCACGCGCTCCAGGATCACTTCCACCACCACCGGTACGCTGTACTGGGCCATCAGTTCACGCGCCTTCTCGAACGCTGGAATGATGTCGTCAGGGTTGTGCACGCGGATCGCCTTGCAGCCCAGACCTTCCACGACAGCGACGTGGTCAACGCCGTAGCCGTTCAGTTCAGGCGAGTTGACGTTTTCAAACGCCAGCTGCACGCAGTAGTCCATGTCGAAGCCGCGCTGGGATTGACGGATCAGGCCCAGGTACGAGTTGTTCACCAGCACGTGGATGTATGGCAGCTTGAATTGCGCGCCCACAGCCAGTTCTTCGATCAGGAACTGGAAGTCGTAGTCGCCGGAAATTGCGACGATGTCGGTCTTCGGATCGGCAGTCCGCACGCCCAGCGCTGCAGGGATGGTCCAGCCCAGCGGACCGGCCTGGCCGCAGTTGATCCAGTTGCGTGGCTCGTACACGTGCAGGAATTGCGCGGCAGCGATTTGCGACAGGCCGATCGCGGACACGTAGCGGGTGTTGCGGCCGAAGTACTTGTTCATCTCTTCGTACACGCGCAGCGGCTTCACCGGCACGGTGTCGTAGTCGGTCTTGCGCAGCATGGTGCGCTTGCGTTCCTGGCACTGGTGTACCCAGCCGGTGCGGTCTTTCAGCTTGCCGGCGGCTTTCCATTCTTTCGCCACTTCGACGAACAGTTCCAGTGCATAGCCTGCGTCGGAAACGATGCCCAGGTCTGGACCAAACACGCGGCCGATCTGGGTTGGCTCGATGTCTACGTGGACAAATTTACGGCCTTCGGTGAACACTTCGACCGAGCCGGTGTGGCGGTTGGCCCAGCGGTTACCGATACCGCACACGAAGTCGGAAGCCAGCACGGTGGCGTTGCCGTAGCGGTGCGACGTTTGCAGGCCGGCCATACCCGCCATCAGCGGGTGGTCGTCAGGAATGGTGCCCCAGCCCATCAGGGTTGGAATCACTGGCACGTTGACGATTTCAGCGAATTCCTGCAGCAGGGCCGATGCGTTGGCGTTGATGATGCCGCCGCCGGCGGTGATCAATGGACGGTCCGCGTCATTCAGCATTTCCAGCGCTTTTTCGATCTGGGCGCGCGAAGCACGTGGCTTGTACACTTCCATCGGGGTGTAGGTGTCTGGATCGAATTCGATCTCGGCTTGCATCACGTCGAATGGCAAGTCGATCAGCACCGGGCCTGGACGGCCGGAGCGCATCAGGTGGAATGCCTGCTGGAAGACGCGCGGCACTTGCGCTGGTTCCAGCACGGTGGTGGCCCACTTGGTGACTGGCTTGGCGATTTCAGCGATGTTGACTGCCTGGAAGTCTTCCTTGTGCAGGCGGGCGCGCGGCGCCTGGCCGGTAATGCACAGGATAGGAATCGAGTCGGCCTGGGCGGAGTACAGACCGGTGATCATGTCGGTGCCGGCAGGACCGGAGGTGCCGATGCAGACGCCGATGTTGCCTGGAGCGGCACGGGTGTAGCCTTCAGCCATGTGGGAAGCGCCTTCAACGTGGCGGCCCAGCACGTGCTTGATGCTACCGTTACGCTTGAGAGCGGCGTACAGCGGGTTGATTGCTGCGCCCGGTACGCCGAAAGCAACGTTGATGCCTTCTTTCTGCATCACGTGGACGGCTGCGTCAGCTGCCTTCATCTTTGCCATGTTTGTTCTCCTGATGTTTGTTGGTTTGTGAACCTGTTGCGGATGTTTTGTATGCTATAGGCAGTGACTTCGCTTGATAAGACGACAAACTATCGTTTTATTCGATACTCCAAGTATGGAATAATGTTGACATGGATAAATTCAAACAAATTGAAGCCTTCGTGGCGGTGGTGGAAAAAGGATCGTTGGCAGCTGCCGCGCTGGTACAAAACATTACGCCGGTGATGCTGGGACGCAGGATTGATGCATTGGAGAAACGTCTTGGCGTCAAGCTGATGCACCGCACCACGCGCCATTTGACGCTGACGGAGCAAGGCAATGTCTTCCTGGACGACTGCCGCAAATTGCTGTCGGATTTCGACATTGCCGAGCGCAATATCGCGGAAGGGCGGCACAAGGCCACGGGCCACCTGATCGTGTCGGCGCCGGCCTCGTTCGGGCGCCAGCATGTTGCACCGCACGCGCCGGCCTTCCTGAAAAAGAACCCGGATGTACAGTTGTCATTCAACCTGACGGACCAGGTGATCGACCTCGTGCGGCAGGGGTATGACCTCGGCATCCGTATCGGCGGCGTCATTGATCCCAGCTTTGTCGCTGTGCGGCTGGCCAAGAACCGGCGTGTGGTCTGCGGTACACCGGATTATTTTGATCGCATGGGCATCCCCCGTACGCTGGACGACTTGGCGCACCACAATTGCCTGGCCTTCAATTTGCAGGGCGGCCAGCAGCGCGGCTGGTACTTCCAGCAGGGCGGCAAACCCGTGACAGTGAAGGTGCAAGGCAACCTCGACTGCAATGATGGCGAACTGCTGCACCGCTGGGCGTGCGAGGGCTTGGGACTGGCTTGGCGCTCGACGTGGGAAATCCAGTCGCAGCTGGCGGAGGGCAGCCTGATCACCGTGCTGGACGACTTCGCGTTGCCAGATTACGACATCATGGCAGTTTATCTACAACAAAGACACCTGCCTGCCAAGATACGTTTCTTTATAGATGAGTTAAAGGCGGTTTACGCGCAACCGGGCTACTGGACCCGGACTAAATGACGCAAAATAAGCGTGTGTATATAAGGGTTCTATGTACACTTGAATAAAGGCCGGCTATCAAGGTACGGCCACTCATAAATAAATCGGGAGTGCTCCAATGGCCTTGCTGCGACGTCTGTCCATCAAGAACAAACTTATGCTTGCCATGGGTTTGTGCTTGTTACTCTTCATTTTTATTTCTTCGTCACTCAGCGTCTACATGACCAGCGAGAACGCGCGGGTCCGCGTGGTCGAGCAGGAATTGCCGGCGCAGATCGGCGAGATCCGCAACGACATCCTGCGCCAGATTAACCAGCCGCTGTCGGTGTCGCAGACGCTGGCCAACGACACCTTCCTGCATGACTGGGAAGATGCGGGACTGCCGGATGAAGGCGCCGACGCATGGAAAAAATATGCAAAGCAGCTGAAATCGAAAAACAACGCTGCCACCGTGTTCTGGGTCTCGCATGCGACGGGCAAATACTTCACGGATGCGGGCTATGACCGCACGCTGTCGAAAGACAAAGCCAGCGACCAGTGGTTTTATGGCTTCCTCAATGGCGGCTTGGCGTACACGCTGGACATCGACAAGGATGTCAGCGCGGACAAATACATGTTGTTCATTAATACCCGCGTGCAGACGGCCGGCGGCAAACTGGCAGTAGCGGGCCTGGGCCTGGCGGTGAATACGCTGGCCGATACCATCCGCAGCTACAAGCTGGGCAAATCCGGCTCCGTGGCGCTGGTGCGTCCCAATGGCGCCTTCCTCGTGCACCGCAATCCCGCGCTGGTCGACGGCAAGCACTTCTTGAAAGATATGCCGGGCTTCAGCGCCGACCTGTCGAAAGACTTATTAGGCGGCCAGAAGTTTGCGCATGGCCGCTACAAGGGCGACAACGGTGCGCAATTCGTTGCGTCGTCGTTTATCCCGGAATTGAATGCGTACGTGATCGCGGAAGTGCCGGAAGCGGAAGTGCTGGGCAATATCGGCCGCTCGGCCATGATTGCCGCGCTGGTGGGCGCCGTGATTGGCGGCGGTATCGGCATGGCCGCCATCTTCTTTGTCGCCAGCGCGATTGCCGCACCGGTGTCGCATGCGGCGGAAATGCTGACGGAAATTGCCAGCGGCGAAGGCGACTTGAGCCGCCGCATGCCGGTGGAATCCGAAGATGAAGTAGGCGCGCTGGCCCATGCGTTCAACAAGTTCGTATCGTCGTTGAACAGCACCATGCTGAAAGTGCGCGACAGCACCAATACCATCAGTACCGCGTCGGCGGAAATCGCATCGGGCAACTTTGATTTGTCGGCCCGCACGGAGCACCAGGCATCGAACCTGGAAGAGACGGCAGCGGCGATGGAAGAATTGACGTCCACCGTGAAGCAAAATGCCGCCAATGCGGAAGAAGCCAACAAGCTGGTGGCGGCCACCACCGATGCCGCCGTCAAAGGCGGCCAGGTGGTGGCGGGCGTGGTGGACATGATGGGCCAGATTACGGCCAGCTCGCAGAAAATGTCGGACATCATCGGCGTCATTGATGGCATCGCATTCCAGACCAATATCCTGGCATTGAATGCGGCCGTGGAAGCGGCCCGCGCGGGCGAGCAGGGCAGGGGCTTTGCCGTGGTGGCGTCCGAAGTGCGGTCGCTGGCGCAGCGTTCCGCCGCTGCCGCGAAAGAGATCAAGGAATTGATCGTGGATTCCGTCGGCAAGGTGGAAGCCGGGGGCAAGATGGTCGATACGGCGGGCGTGGCGATGAACGATATCGTGAAATCCGTACAGCACGTGGCGACCTTGATGGTGGAAATCACCACCGCATCGCATGAGCAAAGCGATGGGATCGGCCAGGTGAATCTGTCGATCACGCAGATGGATGACGCGACCCAGCAAAACGCGGCGCTGGTGGAAGAAGCGGCGGCTGCCGCGCAGTCGCTGCAGGAACAGGCGGCGCAGCTGGAACAGGTGATCGGAACGTTTAAGCTTGATACCAGCGGCAGCGGTTCGGGACGAACGGCGCTGGCGCTGCGCTAGGCGCAAGACCATTTAAGTCAATGGCCCGGAAGCTTTGGCACGTCCACATGCTTCCAGCGCCGTTCAATAGCGCCTGACGCTGCCGCCTTCAGCAAACGCTGGAATTTCGGGCACTCAACGTGACTGGGGGCGGGGCAGGCGGCAGCATGGCGCAAGCCTTCGCTCATCGCTTGCAGGCGCTTGACCAGCGCATCAATTTCATCGGCCTTTGCGGCCAGCATTTGCCGGTCGATGTCGGGCTGCCCGTTAGGCAGAAACATCGACCGGATGTCATCGAGCGACAATCCCGCTGACTGGCCCAGCGAAATCAGCGCCAGCTGGTCCAGCACGGTCTTGCCGAACGTGCGCCGTATCCCCTGTCGGCCGCTGGACGCAATCAATCCCTTCTTTTCGTAATAGCGCAATGTCGATGCCGGCACGCCGGTCAGTTTCGCGACTTCCGCGATATCCATGTTAACCCCTTGACTTGAAGTTGACTTCAACTTCTATAGTGGACTCATCGCGTTACAGAGTCAACACGGGAGCACTGTTATGGAAATCGTCAACGTTGTACTGATCGGGATAGGCGCTACCGCTGTCATGGATGCGTGGCTGATGCTGCTAAAGCGGCTGGGCGTCCCCACTTTGAACTTCGCATTCATTGGCCGCTGGGCCGGTCATCTGGTGCGCGGCACGTTTGCCCACGCGGCGATTGCGAAGTCCGCGCCAGTGAAGGGCGAGCTGGCGCTGGGGTGGCTGATGCATTACGCCATCGGTATTGCTTTCTCAGTCTTGCTGGTGCTGGTGCAGGGCTTGCAGTGGACGGCGCATCCCACTTTGCTGCCAGCAGTGGCAGTGGGCCTGGCCACGGTGGCCGCGCCGCTGCTGGTGATGCAGCCCGCCATGGGCGCCGGTATAGCTTCGTCCAAAACCCCCACGCCGCTGAAGAATTGCCTGCGCAGCGTGGCCAATCACACGGTGTTCGGCCTCGGTCTGTATATGGCTGCTTCACTGACCGCCTTGTTTTAACTTTTCAGGAGTCTGCCAAATGAAAAAAATCGCCATTGTTTATCACAGCGCCCACGGGCATACGAAATACATCGCCATGCATATTGCCGAAGGCGTGCTGCGCGCGGCAGGTGTGGAAGCGGACATGCTGAAAGCGGAAGACGCCGCGCAGTCTCCCGCTGCACTTCTTGATTACGACGGCATAATTTTTGGATCGCCCACGTATCTGGGCGGCGTCAGCGGCGTGTTCAAAGGCTTCATGGATGCCACTGGCAAGATGTGGCGCATGCAGCAATTGAAGGGCAAGCTGGCCGCCGGCTTTACCGTGTCGTCGCTGCCGGCAGGGGACAAGCAATCCACGCTGACGTCGATGTTCGTGTTCGCCATGCAGCACGGGATGCTGTGGGTGGGTAACCCGATCTTGCCGGAACAGCATAGCGGCGTGCCGTATGACGAAGCTGCCAATCGGCTTGGTTCGTGGTCTGGCCTGATGGCGCAGGCGGAGCATGGCGCGCCTGCCGATGCGTTTGCGCCGGGCGACATCAAAACGGCTCATCTGTTCGGCGAACATTTTGCGCAGACGCTGCTGCGGCTGGGGAAGCACGAATGATCCCGAAAAAATACGCGCCGCTGCTGTTCAGCTTTATCTTGTCCGGACAAATGTCGCTGCTGATCACCGGCATCTCCACGTTCCGCGCCATGGGCTGGGGACCGGGCTTTTTCGGCCTGTGGCTGGGGGCGTGGCTGATGGCGTGGCTGTTTGCGTTCCCGGCGGTGCTGCTGGTGTCGCCACCTGCGAGGGTGCTCGTCAAGTTGATGACTGGCGGATCTTGAGTCGATAAATCAGACCTGTGTTGCCCGCAACAGGCTGGCTAATTTAGCAGTCCGCGCCGGCTAGCGTCGCTTGCTGCGGGCGGCCTGCCGCTTGCCCGCCTTGCGCTTGCTGGTTTTCCAACTGGGCCGGGGTGCCTTGGCTTTTTCAGAGAATAGCTGCTCTAACTGGAAATACGGAATTTCAATACCCCGTGACGGACGGGTATCGGTGTAGTGCTGCTGATACGGGCCGGCCGGTGGCGCGGGCTGACTTTCCTCTTCGCCTGGTCCATCGGCCTGATTCGGCTCGAACATCCTCGCAGTGACGGCTTGCCGCGCGGCGCGGCAAGCATCGGCGCGCACCCAGTCTTTATAGCCGGGGAAGCGCAGCCAGACTGCCTTCCACGCATTGCGGTTGCCGCTGCCCTGCAAATTCGCAAAGGCTGACGGCGACAGGCTGAATTCACCGTATTTGATGGCTGAGCCTTCCACGACAGCAAAGTAGGACTGGCCGCCGAAGCCGGCGCGCAATACTGTTCCGTCGGGCAGGAAAACTTGTTTCCATTGGTAGCCGTTGGCCGAACCATCGGGTGGGGCTTCCACCTTTGCCGCGTTTTCCGGCTGCGGCTGCATTGCAGCAGCCATCGCATCGCAAATGGCGCCTTCGATTTCCAGGCTGCTCCAGAACAGGCCGGTGTGCTTGCTGAATGCCTCCATCAAATCCACCGGCATGTAGACGGTACGGTTCATGTAGGACGTGGACATGGGATACCTCCTTCTAAAATCCGGTTTTACTAACCAGTACTAACCACCAGGAAGCCGTACGGCTTCACTATATTGGCTGCTAAAACTTAGACCGGCGCAGTAAGGATTAGTTCCCTGGCGCGATAGATTTATTTAGGAAGGGAGAGTGGTGGGTATTAGTGGTTCGTACGTTTTAGTAAATGCCGAAAATGTGGGGAATACCTCCGCCAGCAGGTTTATCGAATCCATTCGTGCATCCGGCCTGCGCTGCGCAAAAAGCAATCATTGAGCAGATTCAAGTCTTGCGCTCATTTCCTATTGCCTGCTGGAAAACCTCTTCTGCCTGAGAGTATGATGGCCGCTCGAGACGCCATGGTAAGTCGTCTCATCTTTATCGAGAGCCCATGTGATGAAAAAATTCCAATGCGCTTTTTCGTTATTCCTTTCTACCGCGATCCTGGCGCCAGCCGTCGCGCAAGTTGGCGATTTGGCCGCCGCCACCGAAGCCATCAAGAGGCGAGATTACAGCACCGCCATCAAATTACTGCAGCCGCTGGCCGACAATGGCCAACCAGCCGCCATGGCGCTGCTGGGCAAGTTGCACCTGTATGGACAGGGCACGATCAAGGATGAGTCGATCGCCGTCAGGCTGTTCAAAAAGGCGACTGAGGCTGGCTCTGCGGAAGGAACATACCTGCTTGCGCAACAAATTTATTTGGGAAACGGGTTGGAAAAGGACGAAGCCCGGGCGGTGAGCCTGTACCTGAGAGCCGCTCAACTTGGCAACGCCGATGCCAAGTTTTGGTACGGCCTGAGCTTGTACCGCGGCCTTGGTGGACTGCAGAAGGACCCGCCTGCGTCGCTGGCCTGGTTCCGCCAGGCTGCTGAACAAGGGCAAGCCCTGGCCCAAAGCTGGCTCGGCGGATTCTATGACCATGGCGATTTGGTCGAAAAGAATCCCTACGAAGCAATCAACTGGTATCGCAAGGCTGCCTTGCAGTTCGAGCCTCAGGCACAACGCAATCTCGGCGTCGCGTATGCGCGAGGGATAGGCGTGAGCCGGGACGACGCCGAAGCGTTCAAATGGCTGCATAGTGCGGCCTACTTGCGAGACTCCCTTGCCCAGGATTGGGTTGGCGCTTTTTATGAAAACGGACGATACGTCTTGCCTGACCTGGCGCTGGCGTATATGTGGTACGCCCTATCTGTGGCGCACGACGGCAGGAATAAATTGGCCAAGGCCGCAATAGAGCGGGTGACGGCCAAGCTTACTCCGGCTCAATTGGCGGAGGCTCAAAGCAAGCTCAAGCAATGGCCCGTCAACGCGGAGCTACTGAAGGCGGTAAACGACACTGGCGCCATAAAATTGCTGGACAGTTCGGCGCCGGAGCAGCCAACTGGTACAGCAGGGACCACAGCCAGCGCCGCGCGCGAGCCCATAGCCGCCGTCAACAAGAGTGGCACCGGTTTCGTCATCGGCACCTTGCCAAGTTTTGTCGTGACTAACTTCCACGTGGTCAAGGGGTGCAGAGCGATTAAGGTGATGCCATCTGGCTTGCCGGCCGTGGTGCAGGCCAAAGATGAACGCAATGATTTGGCCCTGCTTAGCGTTGCCAATTTGCGTGCTCCCTCGTTGAAACTGCGCTCTGGGCGCACTATCCGGCCAGGTGACGAGTTAGTCACGCTTGGTTATCCGTTATCGGGGCTGCTGGCGGCAGGAGCTAGCGTCAGTACTGGTACCCTGACCAATTTGGGCGGGTTGGGTAACGACACCAGCCTTTTCCAAATCTCGGTGCCGACTCAGCCAGGCAATAGCGGAGGACCCGTGCTCGATCATTATGGACAAGTGGTCGGTGTCGTGGTGTCGCAAATTAATGCGGTGTCAATCAGCCAAGTGACCGGCGTTATTCCGCAAAACATTAATTTCGCGATCAACGCAAGTACCTTGTCATCCTTCCTTGACGCATCGAATGTGGATTTTGGCACGACGCAATTGCAACAAGATGCCAAGGCCAAGCGCATGGAGGCTGCAGACGTCGGCGTGCTTGGCCGGCGCTCGACTGTCAAGATCGAATGCAACGTTAATTGAGTGGTGTGTGCTGCTCTCGCTAACCATTCCTACAAAGTAAAAAAAACGCAGCGCACACCAAGCAGTGGGGGAATCCACTTGGCCTGCGCTGCGCAAACAGCAAAAGTACTGACTCACTACACAGAACTACAAGTACAACAGAGGGTCTTGCTTGGTACTACGGGTACTACAGGTACTACGTGCACTGCTAAAAAATGATGCTGTCGACACGCGCCGGCGACAGCGGCACGCGCACCGCGCCTGGCCGCCAGCCATACAGCGCGCCGGTGGCGCCGCCACAGATGCGGCCCTGGCAAGGTCCCATGCCGCAGCGGGTCTGCAACTTCGCGCTGCGCCACGTGGTGTGGCAGCGCAAGTCGCCGTGCGTCACGTCTTCGCAGCGGCAAACAATCGTGTTGTCATCGGCCAGTTTCAAAATCGCAGGCTTCAGCGCAAAGGCGCGGGCCAGGCGGGTGGCAAAAGCGCGCCAGTGCGTGCGTTCCGCAAAATGGGTTTGCGCCTCATCGAATTTCCCGGCTGCCGCCAATCCTGCGATGCGTCCTTCCACCAGCGCCTTGTCTACGCCGCCCACGCCGGTGCCTTCGCCGGCCACATACACATTGGCCACATTGGTCTGCTGCCACGCATCGGCTTCTATGGAACCAGATACTGCGCTTGTGGCGCAGCCCAGTGCCAAGGCCAGTTCCGGGTTGGGAACCAGTCCGTAGCCGCATGCGAGGTAATCGCAGGGGATTTCGACTTCACGGCTGCCGGTGCGCACAATCGCGGCACGGACGGCGGAGCCGTTGCTGTTACCGATCGCGGAAGCCACATGGCTGCCGCGCAAATACGGGATGCCGCGCAAGCGCGCCTTTAATTGCAGGGCTTGTGCAATTTTCGCCGGCGTCGCCAGCAAGCCCAGGGCAAAGCGCGCCAGGCTGGCGTTGCCGGCCTGTTCGACGATAGCCTGCACTTGCGCGCCTTTGTCCACCAGCGTGGCGGCGACGGCCAGCAGCAGCGGGCCGGAGCCTGCCACCACGATACGCTTGTCCGCCAAGGGAAAGCCTCCTTTGGCCAATGCCTGCAAGCCGCCGGCCCCGGTCACGCCCGGCAACGTCCAGCCGGGGAAGGGCAGCAGTAATTCACGCGCACCGGTTGCTAAAATCAAGCGCTCATAGCGCAGCTTCATGGCGGCGGCAGGCGTCTGCACTTGCAGCGCGCCGGCTTCCGGCGCATACAGCACGCGCGCCTGCTGGATCAATGTCACATTCGGCGCCGCATGCAATTCGCGCCACAGCAGGCGGGCGCGCTCGTCTTGCTGGTGCTGCGCGCCGCCGCGCCAGATCTGGCCGCCCGATGCCGGGTTGTCGTCCACGATGCCAACCGACAGCAGCGGGTCCGCATGCGCGGCAGCGTGCGCCGCCGCCAGGCCAGCGGGACCTGCGCCGATGACGAGGATGTCGTAAGCGGTTTTCACTTGCGCTGCTCCCACGCTGCCGTGCGCACATCCATGCCCGGCTCGCATACAGTCTGGCACGACAGCTGGTGTGCACGGCCATCAATGGTGACGCGGCATTCCTGGCAAATCCCCATGCCGCATACCGGACCACGCGGCATGCCGGACACGGACGTGCGTGTCGTCACCGCCGCATGGGTATGGGCATGGGCGATGGCGGCAATCACTGTGTAGCCGACCGGCACTGTCACGGCGCGGCCATCGATGAATACAATCACTGCATTGAGATTGGTCTGGGGCGTGATCGCTTCGACCAGTGCTTCTGCGACACCGTTCATTGCACACCTCCGTGCTCATTTTGATGGCTTGCCAGCGCGGCAAAGCGCGCCGGCAGGTAAGGTTCCGCCGCGATGGCGGGACGGTCATTCAACAGTTGCGAGGCCAGCAAATGCGCGGTGGCCAGCGAGGTCGTGATGCCAAGGCCCTCGTGGCCGGTCGCCAGCCACAGGCCGGGACGCCCCGGATGCGGACCGACCAGCGGCAAGCCATCCGGGCTGGCGGCACGCATGCCGGTCCAGCAGCGCAGCAAGTTCAATCCGGCCAGCGCCGGCGTAAAACCGGCAGCATGGCGCAGCATGCGCTTCATCATGGCCGGTTCCACGGACAAGTCTTCCGTGCCAAACTGGCGCGAAGACCCGATCAGGATTTGTCCCGTCGGACGGGGCTGCAAATTAAACGCCACCGATTCGCCGCTGGACGCATGGGCGCTTTTGATATAACCCAGTTCCACCAGCTGGTGGCGGATAAAGCCCGGATAGCGGTCGGTAATGGCAACGTGGCCTTTCTTCGGCACCACCGGCAATTCCGGCAGCAGGGCCGCGCTGCGCGAGCCGCATGCCAGCACGACAGTCGCGGCGCGCAACTCGCGGCCATCGGCCAGCAGGACGCCGCCATCAAGCAGCGCCGATACTTTGCCCATCACCAGCTGCGTGCCGTTGGCCATCGCACGTTCCAGCATGATGCGCGCACTCTTGGGTGGATATACCAGGCCGTCGCCAGACACCAGCAAGCCGCCGGCCAGGCCGGGCCGCAAAGCCGGTTCCCGTTCATACAGGCCGGCCGCGCCCAGCAGGCTGCATTCGATGCCATGGCTGGAAAGGACGTCGCCTTTGGCGCGCGCCGCATCCATTTCCTCGTCATCGGCTGCCACCCAAATGGTGCCGCAGCGGCTGTATTCATGCTTGCCGGGCGCCGTGCCGACAAATTCGCGCCACAGCGACAGCGAATACGACGACAGCGCCAGTTCCGCCGCATTGTCGTCCATCACGACCAGGTGCCCCATGCCGGCAGCCGTGGCGCCGGATCCGATGGCATCCTGTTCGATGATGGTCACCTGTACGCCGCGCGCCGCCAGCGCTTCCGCGCATGCCGCACCAATAATGCCGGCGCCGATGATGAGAACGTCGGTCGTCATCTTCATCGCCTCAGCGGATGCCCCACACCAGCGGGTCGGTCGGATTGAGGATCAGCTTTGCTTCCGCATTGACCCACGCCTGGCCCGTGATAGATGGGATCAGCTGGTCGCCAACGCGGCGGAACGACCCCTCAAAAATACTGCCGACGATGCTTTCCTGGCGCCAGATCTGGCCTTCAATCAGCTTGCCATCGGCCGCCAGGCACGCCAGCTTGGCGCTGGTGCCGGTGCCGCACGGCGAGCGGTCGTATGCGTGGCCGGGGCACAGCACGAAATTGCGGCTGTCCGCTTCCGGCGTATCGGCAAACAATTCGATATGGTCGATTTCCGCGCCATCGTCGCCCGTGATGCCGGCGTTGCTCAAAGCCTGGCGCAGTGCGGACGTGTAAGCGGTCAGCGGGCCGGCGTTCGATACCAGCAAGGTCTGGCCATGATTGGCTGCCAGGAAGAACCAGTTGCCGCCCCACGCGACGTCGCCCGTCACCGGGCCATAGCCCGGCACGTTTACCGCCACGTTGTGCCGGGTGCGGCGTGCCGGTACATTTTCCACCGTGACTTTGCCATCCACGTGCAATTCCGCTTCCACCACGCCCACCGGCGTATCGATGCGGTGCTTGCCGGGGCCGATTTTGCCCATGTAGGCCAGCGATGCCACCAGGCCGATGGTGCCGTGGCCGCACATGCCGAGGTAGCCGACATTGTTGAAGAAGATGACGCCTGCCGCGCAACCCGGCGCATGCGGTTCGCACAGCAGTGCGCCCACCAGCACGTCCGAGCCGCGTGGTTCGCACACGACTGCGGAGCGGAAGTGGTCGTGGTCGCGGCGCAGCCGCTCCAGCCGTTCAGACAGTGGGCCCTGGCCCAGGTCCGGGCCGCCTTCGGTGACGAGACGGGTAGGCTCGCCGCCGGTATGGGAATCAATGATCGAGATAGTTTTCATGATGGATGAGATTCTAGGCTTGTAAGATGCTTCCGTCTTGCGGCCGATGCGCACTGGAAATGACGAAATCAGCACAATTGAATTTTATCGTCACAGTATGTGCGAGAATCAGTATATGGATACTTTTGATAAATTGCGGATTTCCGATGTGTTCTTTTCTGAACACTTGTTCGACGCGCTGCCCGACGTGGTTTTTTTCGTCAAGGACGCGCACGGACGTTATGTGGTGGTGAACCACACATTGGTGAAGCGCTGCGGCGTGAAAACCAAGGAAGCGCTGCTGGGCAAGACGTCGGCGGAAGTGTTTGCCCATCCATACGGGCATAATTACCTGGCGCAGGATTTGGCGGTACTGGCGGGGAAGGGGGATTTGGATGACCAGCTGGAATTGCACTTGTACCCGAACCGCGACCCGGGCTGGTGCCTGACGCGCAAGATGCCGCTGCGCGACGCCGGCGGCCAGATCATCGGTCTGGCCGGCATTTCACGCGACCTGGCGATGGAAGACTCGAAGAATACTGCATACCACAAGGTGGCCGATGCAGTGCGCAAGATCCAGGAACATTTCGATGAACCGCTGCTGTTGCCGGATCTGGCCGCCATTGCCAATATGTCGGTGGCCCAGCTGGAGCGGTATTTCTTGCGGATTTACCAGCTGACGCCGCGCCAGGTCATCATCAAGACCCGGCTGGAAGCGGCGTCGCGCATGCTGGCGGGGGACAGCAGTGTGGCGGAGATTGCAGTGGCGTGCGGGTACAGCGATCACAGCGCGTTCACGCGGCAGTTCCGCGCGACGGTTGGGGTGACGCCCACGCAATACCGCCAGATGCTGAAAGACTGACGGCCCGAAATCGTCATTCCCGCGACCGGCGGCGCCCCCGCGGGGATGATGAGCAATCAAATTTCTTCGCGGTTGCGGCGCATCCACACCGCGCCCGCAATCATCGCAATCCCCGCCGCCGCGCCGATCCACGCGACGGGCGACGACAGCGACATCCAAGAATCGGCCAGCAGTTCCGTCGCCCCCAGACGGCCTTCATCACCATGCAGCGATGCAGGCCGCACGTACATGAACCACGACCCCGGCGCTACGCCCGTCAGCAGCCGCGCCAGGATATTGTGGAAGAACCACCCGATATTCCAGTCCAGCGCGAAAATCTTGTTGGTCCACGCCACCAGCACGCCGGCGCCCAGCGGTACGCCCACAGCCCACAGGAACACCTTGGAGCGCGCCCAGCTCGACACCAGCAACAGCCAGCCCACCGTCGGCAGCGCCCACAGCATGTACACCGGCAGCACGCCCGCCATGCGCAGCGGCGCCAGGTAAAACTCGCTCGTCGTGAACAAGGTGCCAAATAGCTGTATGCCCTGGAAGGTGGCCGCCGTGCAAACCAGCAGGATCACAGCCAGCGACAGCGCCGTTGCCGCCAGCATGGTAATCACGGGCGTCACCAGCAGCGCCACGGCGGCTTTCGACAGCACCGTCATGCTGTCCGATACCGGCAGCGATTTCCAGAACAGCAGGCTGCGGTCGCGGCGGTCGTCATACAGCGCACCGAGGCAATAGAAGAACACGAGGATGCCCAGTTCCAGGTACAGCGGGGCGCCGATTGCCACATACAGTTCCGATGCGGCGCGGGCAAATTCCTGCTTGGCGCCAGGCCGCAGCATGTGTTCAACCAGATGGTCCTTCATATGCACGGCCTGGCCGTCCAGCGTCACGGTGAGGTTGTGGCCCATCAGCAGGCCCCCGAGCACCAAAGCCGTGATGATCAGCGCCACCACGGCCGGCGCCCACATCACCATGCCTTTGTGTTCCCACACTTCGCGCCGCAGCAGCCACTGCATGGTTGTCAGGTTCGATTTCATTGGTAAGTCCCCTTCATCGTTGCGACAAACAAGTCCGCCACGCTGGGCGTACGGATTTCGCCGAATTTTTCCAGCTGGGTGCGCGACGCCCCGTCAAACAGCATCACGGCCTTGCCGAATACGCTGCGCTGCGTCAGCGGCGCCAGCGCATTGGCCGCATTGATGAACTGCGGCTCGACCATGACTTCCGTATAGCGGTCGCCGATTTCCTCCATCGACGCCGCCAGCGTGATCTTGCCTTCGCGGATGAACAGCAAATCCGTCAACAGGTTTTCCACTTCTTCGATCTGGTGCGTCGTGATGATGATGGTGCGGTTTTCATCGAAATAATCTTCCAGCAAGTGCTGGTAAAACTGCTTGCGGTACAGGATGTCCAGCCCCAGCGTGGGTTCATCGAGCACCAGCAGCCTGGCGTCGATGGCCATCACCAGCGCCAGGTGCAGCTGCACGATCATGCCCTTGGACATGGCTTTGACCTTCATCTGCGGTTCGAGCTTGGTGTTGGCCAGGTAGCGTTCCGCTTTGGCGCGGTTGAAGCGCGGATGCACGCCGGCCACGAAGTCCACGGCATCCTTGACCTTCAGCCAGCGCGGCAAGATCGCCACGTCGGCAATGAAGCACACGTCGCGCATCAATTCATCGCGGTGGGTGCGCGGGTCCAGCCCCAGCACGGACAGTTCGCCTTCGAACGGCGTCAAACCCAGCATGGCTTTCAAGGTCGTGGTCTTGCCCGAGCCATTCGGGCCGATCAAGCCGACAATGCGGCCCGGCTGCACGTCGAAGGTGGCGTGGTCGAGCGCCACGTGCTTGCCATAGCGCTTGGTCAAATTGCGGGCGGTGATCAGGGCGCTCATGCTGGCGCTCCCGGCTGCGCGGCGGGGCCATTCGTGCGCAGCAATTGTTCCAGGTCCAGTCCGAGGCGGCGAATACGTTCCAGCATGGCAGGCCATTCTTCGCTGAGGAAGCGGTCACGTTCGCTGGCCAGCAGTTTTTCCGGTGCTCCTTCCGTTACGTACATACCTAATCCCCTACGTTTTTCCACCAGCGCATCGTCGACCAATTCCTGGTACGCCTTCGATACCGTGATGGGATTCAATTGAAAATCAGCCGCGATCTGGCGCACCGAGGGCAGGGCGTCGCCCGGCTTCAACAAGCCGTCCAGCATCATGCCGACGACCCGCTCCTTGAGCTGGCGATAAATCGGCGTGTTGTCATTCCACATACATGGGTCCTCCACTGGTGATGTGATGAAGTGGTGTTGTAGTGAACTATAACACCAGTTCTGAAAAAGACAAATCTTTTGCTACACTGGCCGACTTTTTGCAATTTACCAACTTTTACCGTGGCTACACAGACTGACGATTTCGCAAACAATACCGGCACCACTGGCAAGCTGACCCTGGACATCGCCACCACCGGCAACTTCGAGGGACCTGAAGACAGTGACTGGTTTGCAGTCGACTTGCAGGCGGGTGTCCGCTATGTCTTCATGATCCAGTCGCCGGGATACGACTATTCGGCAAACGAAAGGATCTCGCTGTCGCTGAAGGATGCGAGCGGCGCGCCAGCCGGCGAGACGGTGAAGGGCGCGATCGGCACGCTGCCGGCGATCGACTTCACTGCGCCCGCCAGCGGCACGTATTACCTGGCCGCCGATGAGAAATATTTAAGCGTCCCGTTCGGCAGCTACTCCCTGCTGGCAGTGCGCCACCCCGGTTCAGATGACTATGCGGCCAGCACGGCGACCACCGGCAAGCTGGCGGCCGACGGCACGGTCAGCGGCGTCTTCAATCTCGTTGGCGACCGCGACTGGGTCAAATTCCATGCGGTGCCCACCAGCCATTACAGTTTCAGCCACACCGGCGGCGTGACTCCCGCCACGGCGCGCATATTCGATGCCGGCGGCAAACTGGCGCAGCAATATTCGTATTCGTTCGATGTGGCGGCGGAAGGCGACTATTACCTGGAAGTGCTGGGGCTCAATACGGGTGCTTACACGATGGCGCTCAAAGAGTGGAAAGATGACTTCCCCAATACCGATGCGGGGGCGGGTGTGGTGGCGGCTGGCGGCAGTGGGGTACATGCCGCCATTGATTACCAGACGGACCAGGACCGGTTCCAGGTCAGCCTCGAAGCGGGGAAATACTATACGATCGCCGTCGGCGACCAGAATTATCCGATGCCTGCGGAAATTATCAGTCCGTCCGGTAAAGAAGTGGGCAGTATCGGGCTCAACACGCGCGCCGATGGCGTCACGCTGCTGGCGGCGGAGAGCGGCACGTATTACATCAACGTGCATTTGCCGATGATGACCACCTACATCAAGGAAGCGCAGCCGTATGACGTCAAAGTCAGCGCCGGCGCGCTTGACGACATCGGCGACACGGCGGCCACCGCCGCACCGATGCAAGTCGGCGTTGCCGCCCGGGGCGTGCTGCAATCGACCGGCGAGAAGGATATGTTCAACGTGCCGCTGCAGGCCGGCGTCACCTATTCGTTTGCGGCGGACGGCGTCGCTTCCGGCGGGCGCTGGGTGCAATTCGATATCAGCGGCGCCGATGGCAAGCTGCTGGGCCACGTAGGTAATTTTGACACCGGCATCTATACGTTCACGCCAAGCCGCAGTGGCGAGTATTACGCAACAGTGTATGCGGGAGGGTATGGTGCGACATCCAATTATGCGTACACGGTCAATGTGGCGCGCGCGGCTGACGACGTGGGCGCCAATGCCGGCAGCGCTGCCAGCCTGGCCATAGGCGCCACGCTGTCCGGCACGCTGGAGGCCGGCGGCGGAGACCGGGACTGGTATGCCGTCAATCTGACGGCAGGCGCCACGTACTGGTTCGGCGCCAAGTCCGTGGCAATGAGTCAAAGCCACTCCGGCCAATTGCGCCTGCTCGACGCCGGCGGCAATGAATTGCGGACGACGCAAAGTTCAACCTCTGGCGCGTTTGCCGATACGTTGCCGTTTGCACCATCGGCCAGCGGCACCTATTACGTCGAAGTGTCGTCGCCCAGCCGCGCCACGGGAACGTATACCATCAGCGCCAGCGTGGGCGCCGCCGATGATGCGGGCGATACGCCGCAAACGGCGGTTGCACTGACGCCGGGAACGCCGTTGAGCGGCAAGCTCGAAGTCGCTGTCGACAAGGATATGTATAAAATTTCCGGTGTCGCTGGCATGGCCTATACAGTGGTGCTGGAAAGTGCCGGCAACAATACGCCCAAGCTGCAGATGACCAATGGCGCAGGCCAGGACATTCCGTTCAAATCGCTGTATTGGGGCGGTACGAACCCCGACCACCTGCTGGTGACGGCGCCTGCCGATGGCGACATCTACGTGACCTTGAGCCAATCCTATGGCGATGGCGCGTTGCCCTATAAGCTGTCTGCCCAAGCGTATGCGGTGGATGACTTCAGTGCCGACAAGAACACGGTGGGCTTGCTGGCGCCAGGCGCCGGCGTCAAAGGGGCGCTGGCGCATCCCGCTGACAGCGATTGGCTGCGTACCACGCTGGAAGCGGGCAAGACCTATGCATTTCAGCTGCTGGGCGCGGCCAGCAATGGCGGCACGCTTTCCACTTCGCGCCAATATCCGCTGTCCGTGGTGGGCGAAGGGTATACATGGACCGGCGCTGCGGCCGATGCGATCACGAATGCCATTGAAACCCGCATGATGTTTACGCCGGCGAAAACAGGCGACTACTTTGTGCGCGTCGGCAGTGACGACAACTTTTATGGAAAAAACATCAGCATGGGTACTTACACGGTACGTGTGCTGCAAACCAGCGGCGACAAGGCTGCTCCGGTCGTGGTGGCCCAATCGCACTTGCCCGATGCGAAGGACGTCGCGCTGACGGACACCCGCTTCGCGCTGACCTTCAATGAACCTGTCGCCATCGACAAGAGCGGTATCAAGATCAGCGACAGCCAGGGCAAGGTCGTGCCGCCGGGGTATGACTCAGTGGGCCAGGCGCCCTATGTCAACGACAGTACCGTGGTGCTGAAATCCTATGGGACGTGGAAGCCGGGCGCCACCTATACTGTGACGATACCCCGCGATGCGATTGCCGACCTGGCCGGCAACCCCTACACGGGACCGGAAACGTTCCGCTTCACGACGGTAGCGGCAGTGACGGCAGGCACGCCGGCGGCGGATCTGCTGCAGGGTGGCGACGGTGTGACAGCGGTGAAAATCGATGGCGGCGCCGGGATCGACACGGTTTGGTATGGCGGCAGCATGTATTACCACGGCATCAAGCGCGTAGGGACGGAAATCCAGGTTACCTCATACGGTGGCGCCGTCGATGTATACACAGGCGTCGAGCGCGTGATGATGAACGACCAGCTTTATGCCGTCGACATCGATGGCAATGGCGGCCAGGCATACCGGATGTACCAGGCTGCCTTCAACCGGCGGCCGGACAGCGAAGGACTGGGCTACTGGATCGGCCAGCTGGACAAGGGCATGCCGCTGAACGACGTGGCGCGGGGATTTGTCGCCAGCGCGGAATTCAAGAAACTGTATGGGGACGCGCCCAGCGACGACGCATTCGTAACGGCGCTGTACAGCAACGTGCTGCACCGCGCGCCGGACGCTGACGGCTTCCATTACTGGCAAGACGTGCTGCACCATGGCTTGCCGCGCGAAGAAGTGCTGGTATCGTTTGGCGAGTCGGTCGAAAACAAGGCAGCTTTGCTGGAGATCATCGGCAACGGTTTCACGTACACGCCTTATTTGGGCTGAATTCGGCTGAATGCCGGCGGAAATGCCGGAAGCTGCCGCGGGAAGGGGCGGATAACGTGTATCCGGTCACCAGGCCGATTCCGGCGGCGGGGCGGTGACTTCGGCCAAACGCTGCATCAGCGACATGGCGTTCGGCATGGCATGGCCTTCGGCCGTATTGTCGAAGATGCACCATGCATCGTGACCGGCTTTCAGGCGCCCGGCGAGGATGCCGGCAGCCCAGTCGATATCGTCCGGCCCATACGCCGAGTAATACACGCGGGGCGTGCCGTGCAGGCGCAGATACGTGCTTTTCGTCGTGGCGACATGGGCGCCGGGCTGGCCTGCCGGCGGATCGGCTATCACGCGCGTGATGCCGTGTTCGCGCAGCAGGCTGGTGGCCGTATCGGAAAACCACGTGGGATGGCGGCCCTCGCAGGCCACCATGGTGTGGCTGAAGTGGCGCCGCGCCAGCGCAAAAAAGGAACCGGCCGCGACAAAGTCGAACATCAGCGATGGCGGGAATTGCAGCAGCACGCAGCCCAGTTTGGCCTCCAGTCCCGCCACTTCATCGGCAAAGCGCGCCATCGGGGCTTCACCGTCCTGCAGGTGGTGCACGTGCGTCATGGTGCGGGGCGCCTTGACGGAAAAGCGGAACGCCGCTGGCACGCTGGCGGCCCAGCGCGCATAGGTTGCCGTTTGATGGGGGCGGTAAAACGAGGAATTGATTTCCACGCTGTTGAACACGGCCGCATAGCGTTCCAGGTGCGTGCCGCCAAGGGGGAACGCCATGGCCGCCGTTTTGGGTATCGACCAGCCTGCACAGCCTATGTGCGCTACTGCCATCTTGTCTCCTTGCTTCATCCTCGCCTACACTGTACGGCCAATTGCGCGGGCCTGTCGCCCGCATACTTTTTGCCAGCCCGGATTTTACTGATGACTGCTCATTCCCGAAATACCCGCCGCGACCTTTGCGTGCGTTTGCTGAAACTTGCCGCGGTTCCCGCCATGGCCACCATGCTGGTGTCTTGCGCGGGACTGACCGGCCCCCGCAACGTGGAAATTTCGCTGGACAAGCTGCAAAACAACCTGGCCAAACATTTCCCTGTGCGGCACCGCGTGCTGGGCGTGTTTGACGTGCAGATTTCAAGTCCGCAAATCGGCACGCTGCGCGAGAATGACCGCATCTCGCTGTCCGCCGACTTGACCGTATCGCCCATCCTTGTGCGCCAGTCGTGGCGCGGCAGCCTGGGAATTTCCGGCCATCTGGTGGTGGATAACGTGCGTAATGCCGTGTTCCTCAGCGATGCGAAAGTCGAGCGTTTTGCCGTCGATGGCATGGGCGAATCGCAGCAGCGCCAGGTAGCCGGCGCCGCCAACATCCTGGCCGACAAAATGATCCGCGACGTGCCTGTCTACAGTTATAAGCCGGAAGACTTGCGCTTTGCCGGCATCCAGTTCGTGCCGGTGGCGATCCGCACCACGCCCACGGCGCTGGTGCTGGTAGTGGAACCGGCCCGGTAATTACGCGGCCCATGCTTCCGGCGCGACCCGGCAGGCATTGGCAATAAAGGCAATGGAATGGTAATAGCCGCACAGCGCCAGGATTTCCAGCAGCTGTGCGGGCTCATAGCGTTGCGCCAGTTCCGCCCACACCCCATCGGACAAGGTGGACGTGTCGTGCAGTTCGTCGGCAGCCCGCAGCAGCACATCGTCCGCATTGGCCGCTTGCGTGGCCGCCACTTCCGCCGCGGACAATTGCGCTGCCTGGGAAAACAGCGCCGCGTGCACGCTCCATTCGTAATCGCAGCCGCAGCGCGCACAGGTGCGCAAGATCAGCATTTCACGGTCGCGCAGCGACAGTGTTCCGGGATCCAGCAAATTGCCTGCAAATAGCCGCTGCAGCACACGCGGGCTGTGCGCCATGGTCTTGAACAGTTTCAGCGGTTCCATCCCTGGCGGCATGACGCGGGCAAACGCGCCGGCGGTTTCCGGCGTATAAGGACCTTCGCACGGGGTAATCCTGGGCTGCATGGCGACTCCTTTTTCGTGTATGTGGTAGATTGCTACGGATAATGTAGCACAAAGAGGAGTCGATATGGCAATACCGAAACCGGGCGTCCCCGTGCGCGGTTCGCACAGCGGGCGTCCCATCATGGCGGCGCTGGACTTATTGGGGCGGCGCTGGGTCATGCGCATCATTTGGGAATTGCGGGGCGGGCCGCAAACCTTCCGCGCGCTGCGCGAGCGCTGCGACGACATGTCGCCCACGGTGCTGAACCAGCGGCTGCGGGAATTACGCGACACTGCGCTTGTGGAAATGACGGACGACGGCTATGCGCTCAGCCAGCTGGGTGCTGAACTGTTGAAAGCCATGGAACCCATGCTGGCGTGGTCGGAGCGCTGGCAAACCGTGCTGGCCAAGGAGATGACATGACGCCAAGCCTGTCGCACCATTTGCTCACCCATGCGTACAACAATGCGTGGGCCAACCACCGCCTGCTGAACGCGTGCATGCAGCTGACGCAGGCCGAATTCGAAGCGCCGCGCACGGGTTTCTTCCCGTCGATCAAGGCTACGCTGAACCATATCCTGACGGTCGACTGGTTTTATATCGATGCGCTGGAGCGGGAGCTGGAAGGGCGTGAACCGCACCCGCATTACCTGAGCTTTTTCGAACGGGACCAGCCGTGCGCCACGTGTGGCGAAGTGCGCGCCGAACAGCGCGATGCAGACCGGCGCCTGATCGGGTATTGCCGGCAGTTGAAGGACGATGAGTTGAACCGCACAGTGACGATCTTGCGTGTGGGTTCCGTGCAGCGCGACAAGCGGCACCGCCTGCTGGCGCACCTGTTCCAGCACCAGACGCACCACCGGGGGCAGGTGCATGCAATGCTGTCCGGTACGCCCGTGGCGCCGCCGCAGCTCGATGAATTCTTCAGTGCCGGTGAAGCGGAGTTACGCGCGGAAGATTTCCGCGAGCTGGGCTGGACCGAGCAGCTGATCTGGGGCGCCTGATTATTTGTACGGCGTGGCGGGTTTCGGCAAGGCGCGGATGGCCTGGTTCAAGCGCTCCATGGTGGATGCTGGCATGGAGCGGCTGCACAGGATGTAGCGCTTCAAGCCTTGCGGCAGATCCGGCACGTCGTATTGAATGACGGACGCCAGTTCCTTGAAGTGGGCGCGCATATGGCCCCAGTCGTTGCGGTCTGCGAACATGTAATGGAAGCGGTTCGCAGCCAGCATTTGCATCATGCTGGTGGTGGTGACCGTGCGGCGCATGGTCTGGTTGCCGGCTTTGGCAATGCGCTCATCGAGTTCCACGCCATACGACACGCCATCGACCACGCCCAGTATCAATTCCGGATCCGCCATCAGCGATGCCAGCGATGTGTGGGCTTGGACCTTGGCTGCCGACCCGGGCGCCACGAGGATGGTATGCGGCGGATCCGTATAGACGGGAATGGAGAATTGCGCGATGGCTTCCCGTTCCGGCAAGCGGTACCATGACAGCGAACAGTAATTCGGCTTGCGCAGTTCGAAATTGGTCCAGATGCGTTTTTGCGGTTCGCGCACAAAGCGCGCATCGATACCCGCTGCGGCAAACACTTCTTTACCGTACGCCAGCATGAATCCTTTTTCCACGCCATCTTCCGTGTAGTAATACGGCGGCTTTTCGCGCCAGGACACGGTGACGGCGGAAGACGCCGCGGATTCGCTGGCGAAGGCCGGTATTGCCAGCAATGGCAATACGGCAAGTAAACCGGATTTCATGAAGAATGCTTGAAAACTGAACTTGATGGATTATATATCGGCGGGCATCTGATATTTCACATTGTCTATACGAGAGGGCGCATGCCGTTACCTGAACTGTTGCTGGTACTGTACCTGTTGCTGGTCTTGCCGGCGCACGCGATCTGGCGCAGCCGTCAAGCCGGGGGCATGGAGCGCCCGCGTATGAAAATATACGTGTCGAACATCACCCGGCTGGTGTTGCTGTTGCTGGCGCTGGCGGTATGCGCAGCCTGGTCTGGCTATACCGCCCGGCAAATGGGCGTGGCGTGGCCGCCGGGTACGGCCGGCCTATGGGGGCTGGCGGCAGCCTTGGGCGGGCTGGCGGCCATGATGCTCGGCAGCGGGATGTATGAGCGCCGCATGCGCGCCGGCAAGCGTGCCGCCATCGAAGCGCAAATGCGCGAGGACAAAGCCATGCCGTCCACGCCGCGTGAAATGGCAGTCTTCGCCGTGCTGTCTGTCTTGCTGGGAGCCGGCTGGGAATTGCTGTACAGGGGATTTTTATTGCTGGTGCTGGCGCCGGTGGTGGGCCTGGCGGGCGCGGTTGCCTTGTCCGCGGTGGCCTATGGCTCGGGACATGGCTTCCATGGCTGGAAGCCATACTTCATCAGCATTGCCACCGCCCTGGCGTTCACGCTGGCGTACGTATGGACAGGCAGCCTTTGGTGGCTGATGGTGATCCACATTACGTTGCCGCTGTCTGCCGGCTGGAGTATTTATAGGAAAAAACGCTACGCGATCACCGAGCCATCGAGCGCATAGCGCACGATGGCGCCATCGGCGTGCACGGCAATCCAGCCGCCCCGTGGCGGCTGCGCCTGCGGTTCCCAGTCTGGCAGCACATAGCGGCGCGTGCCATCCACGTGGTGCAAGGCGGGGCGGTGCGTGTGGCCGTGGATCATGATGGTGGCGCCGGTTTGTTCGAAGACTGCGGCAATGGCCTGCGGCGTCACGTCCATCACTTCATAGGATTTCGTCGTGTGTTCTTTCTGGCTGTTTTCACGCAAGCCGGCAATGATGGCTTTGCGCTGCGCCAGCGGCATGGCGAGGAATTGCTGTTGCCATGCGGGGTCGCGCACCTGGGCGCGGAACGCCATGTATTTGACGTCGTCCGTGCATTGCGCGTCGCCATGCAGCAGCACGATGCGCTGGCCGCCGATGTCGGCCACCCACGTTTCCGGCAGCAGGGTCAGGCCCGCTGCGGCAGCAAACGCGTCGCCCGCGAGGAAGTCGCGGTTGCCGGCGATCCAGTAGACGGCAATGCCGGCATCGCTGATCTTGCGGATGGCGGCAATGATGTCCTGGTGATAAGCGTCGCCAAGGTCGTCATCGCCCGCCCAGTATTCAAAGATATCGCCCAATAAATACAGTTGCTGCGCATGGGGCGCCTGCTGTTCCATAAAACGGTGGAACGCGGCCGTGATGGCGGGTTGCGCGGGCTGCAAATGCAGGTCGGAGATGAACAGGGCGAGGGGAGCGGACATTGCGGGAGAAGGTGCTCTTCGTGCGGCATGGGATTCGTCATCCCCGCGCAAGCGGGGATCCATGCTGAGTGGCTTCGGATGCGGCCTATGGATTCCCGCTGGGGCGCCGAGCCGTGCGCGGGAATGACGATGTGCGAAATTAAGCCGCTTCGATGCTGGTGATGATCACGTCTTCCACCGGCACGTCGGCAAACATGCCGGAGCGGGTGGTTTTGACTTTCTTGATCGCGTCTACCACGTCGGTGCCTTCGGTGACTTTACCGAATACAGCGTAGCCCCAGCCGTCCTGGCCTGGGTAGTCCAGGAAGGAATTGTTTTTCACGTTGATGAAGAACTGGGCGGACGCCGAGTGCGGCGCCGAGGTGCGGGCCATGGCCAGCGTGTATGGCTCGTTTTTCAAGCCGTTTTTCGCTTCGTTTTCCACGGTGGCTTCGGTTGGCTTTTGCTTCATGCCTGGCTCAAAGCCGCCGCCCTGGATCATGAAACCGTCGATCACGCGGTGGAAAATCGTGTTGGTGTAGTGGCCGGCGTTCATGTACGCCAGGAAGTTGGCCACGGTTTTTGGCGCTTTTTCCGCGTCCAGTTCAGCCGTGATTTTGCCCAGATTGGTGTTGATGACGATTTTGGTCATGGTGGTTCCTCAAATAAGATATTTTCCCAACATGGGTGCAGGGCCTTCAGGCCGGGCATCCACAGATTTGCGGTTGTGCGCGACTATACAGGACACGCGGCCAAAGCGCTATTTTACTGCTGCATCGGCATGCCGCCCGGCGGCGCGGCATTTGGCGGCGGCACCGGTTCAATCGGCTTTTTCAAGATCGTGGCTTTGGTGATCGTGATGGGTTTGACGGGGATATTCTGGAAGATGCCCTTGTCATCAACCAGCACGCCCTTGATTTTATTAACAACCTCATAACCCTTGATGACGCGGCCAAATACTGCATAACCCCAGCCATCCTGGCCCGGATAATCCAGCCCGACATTATCGACCACGTTGATGAAAAACTGGGCCGTGGCGGAATTCGGATTGCCCATGCGCGCCATGGCGACGCTGTACGTTTCGTTTTTCAAGCCGTTCTTTGATTCAATTTGGATCGGCGGACGGGTTGGTTTGCCTTTCAAATCAGCGGTATAACCGCCGGCCTGGATCATGAAGCCATCGATGACGCGGTGGAAAATCGTCCCGTTATAGTGGCCGGATTTCACGTACTGCAGGAAGTTGGCGACCGATATCGGCGCTTTTTCCTGGTTCAGTTCCAGCACGATTTCGCCTTCCGTGGTTTTCAGCGACACTTGCGGCATTACCGGGTCCGCCGCCAGCGCGGAACCCGACAAAGCAGCGCCCGTGACCAGGCTGGCGAACAGTCCCAACGATTTAATCCACAGTCTCCGTGTCTCTTGCATATGGCTTCCTTAAAATTAACAGTGCTATACTTTGCCCGACGTACCATTCTAGCAAACACCCATTGAGGTCTGTCAGTCCCCGGCGTACGCGATCGGCAGGTGCGGCACGAATATGTGCCACGCACCCGCTATTGTATTGCTGGTTTTGCCACGGTGACAGGCCCTGAGAATTACAAGAGTCCGATGAGCAATTTGAAGATTTACAACACGCTGGCGCGCGAGAAGCAAACATTCGTACCGATGGAAGCAGGCAAAGTCCGCATGTATGTGTGCGGCATGACCATCTACGATTATTGCCATATCGGCCACGGCCGCATGATGATGGCGTTTGACGTGGTGTACCGCTGGCTGAAGGCATCGGGCTACGACGTCACTTACGCGCGCAACATCACGGACATCGACGACAAGATCATCAAGCGCGCTGTGGAAAACGGCGAAACCATCGGCCAGCTGACCAGCCGCTTTACCCAGTACATGGATGAAGACACGGCGGCCCTGGGCATCCTGCCGCCGACGCTGGTGCCGCGCGCCACGGAATACGTGCCGCAAATGCTGGGCATTATTGAAAAGCTGGAAAGCAAGGGCCTGGCTTACCAGGGCGAGGACGGCGACGTGAATTACGCCGTGCGCAATTTCGAGGGCTACGGCAAATTGTCCGGCAAGTCGCTGGACGACTTGCGCGCGGGCGAGCGCGTTGACGTCAATACCGGCAAGCGCGATCCGCTGGACTTCGTACTGTGGAAAGCCGCCAAGGAATCGGAGCCGGAAGAAGTCAAATGGGATTCCAAGTGGGGCAAAGGCCGCCCGGGCTGGCACATCGAGTGCTCGGCCATGTCGTGCGCGCTGCTGGGCGAACAGTTCGACATCCACGGCGGCGGCGCTGACCTGCAATTCCCGCACCACGAAAATGAAATCGCGCAGTCCGAAGGCGCGTCCGGCCACACGCTGGCCAACTACTGGCTGCACAACGGGTTTGTCCGTGTCGACAATGAAAAGATGTCCAAATCGCTGGGCAACTTCTTCACGATCCGTGACGTATTGAAGAAATATGACGCCGAAGTGGTGCGTTTCTTCATCTTGCGCGCGCATTACCGCAGCCCGCTGAATTACTCGGACGCGCACCTGGACGACGCCCGCGGCGCGCTGACCCGCCTGTACACGGCGCTCGATGGCGTGGAAGGCGATGGCCAGCCGCTCGACTGGAATGAAGCCAACGCGCAGCGTTTCGCCGAAGCGATGAATGACGATTTCAATACGCCGATCGCCGTGTCTGCGCTGTTTGACCTGGCGGCGGAAGTCAACAAGACCAAGTCGCCCGTGGCGGCACGCCAGTTGAAAGCTCTGGCTGGTGTGATCGGCCTGCTGGAGCGTACGCCGCAAGCCTTCCTGCAAGCTGGCGTCGGCGGCGGCGACGGCATGAGCGAAGCGGCCATCGTGGAAGCGATTGCCGCCCGTGCTGCCGCCAAGAAGTCGCGCGACTTCGCCACGGCTGACCAGATCCGCAAGGATTTGACGGCGGCCGGCATCGTGCTCGAAGACAAGCCTGACGGCACCACCAACTGGCGCCGCGCATAAGATGGTGAACAGCTCCAGGGAAGGCGCCGTGCCGGGCGCCGCGGCAGTGCCGCCGTATTGGGAAGAGGCGAAAGCTGAACTCATGAAGCGTGACCGCATCATGAAAAAGCTGATTCCTCAAATTGGCGACCTGCACCTGGTCGGCCATGATGACCCGTTTACCACCCTGGCGCGTTCCATCGTCAAACAGCAAGTCACGGCCAAGGCGGCGGACGCCACGTGGCAAACCTTGCGCGCGGCCATGCCGCGCTTCACGCCATCGGCTGTCTTGAAGGCGGGCGCCGGCCAATTGGCCGCGTGCGGCCTGTCCAAGCGCAAGACTGAATACATCCTGGACCTGGCGGACCATTTCAAGGCAAAAAAAGTCCATGCGTCCCAGTGGGACCAGATGGATGATGAAGCGGTCATCGCTGAATTGGTGCAAATACGCGGTATTACCCGCTGGACAGCGGAGATGTTTTTGATATTTAATCTCCTCCGCCCGAACGTTTTGCCGCTGGATGACCCCGGTCTGATCCAGGGCATCAGCCAGAATTACTTCTCAGGCGAGCCGGTTTCGCGCAGCGATGCGCGCGAAGTATCGGCCAACTGGGAACCTTATCGCACTGTCGCAACCTGGTATTTATGGCGGTCTCTGGACCCCGATCCGGTAAAATAGCGCAATTCGCCGTCTCGTCCGCTGCTCTGTCAGCCGTCAGGGCGGCACCCATACGGAGGTAGAATGACTAAAACGACTTTCCTCAATTTTGAGCAACCGATTGCGGAACTCGATTCCAAAATTGAAGAGCTGCGCTTCGTCCAAGACGACTCGGCTGTCGATATTTCGGAAGAAATCGACCGCCTGGCCAAGAAAAGCCAGCAACTGACCAAAGATATCTATGCCAAGCTGACCCCTTGGCAAGTGGCGCAAATCGCCCGCCACCCGCAGCGTCCATACACGATGGACTATGTGAACGAGATTTTCACCGACTTCCATGAACTGCACGGCGACCGCACGTATGCGGACGACCAGTCCATCGTCGGCGGCCTGGCCCGCTTCAACGGCCAGCCATGCATGGTGATCGGCCACCAGAAGGGCCGCGACACCAAAGAGCGCGCGATGCGCAACTTCGGCATGCCGAAGCCGGAAGGCTACCGCAAGGCCATGCGCCTGATGAAACTGGCGGAAAAATTCAACCTGCCGATCTTCACGTTCGTGGACACGCCTGGCGCATTCCCTGGCATCGACGCGGAAGAGCGCGGCCAGTCGGAAGCCATCGGCCACAACCTGTACGTGATGGCGGAGCTGAAAGTGCCGCTGATCGCCACCATCATCGGTGAGGGCGGTTCCGGCGGCGCGCTGGCCATTGCCGTGGGCGACCAGGTCTTGATGCTGCAATATGCGACGTACTCCGTGATTTCGCCCGAAGGCTGCGCATCGATCCTGTGGAAGACCGCCGAGCGCGCGTCTGACGCGGCCGAAGCGCTGGGCCTGACGGCGCACCGCCTGAAAGCCATTGGCCTGATTGACAAGATTGTTAATGAACCACTGGGCGGCGCGCACCGCGATCCAAAAGAAATGGCCCGCATGCTGAAACGCGCACTGGCCGATTCGCTGCGCCAGTTCCAGGGCATGAAGACCAAGGATTTGCTGGCGGCCCGCCACGAGAAGCTGATGAGCTACGGCAAATTCAAGGAAACCACGCCGCAAGAATAATGTCTGACACGCCCACGTATTCCGCCTATGAGATACAGCGGAATGCGTAGGGCGGGTTGCACAAACCCGCCAGGCAGACCACGAACCGGAGCCGGAGTAACACCGCCTCCGGTTTTTTACGTTTTAAACCATGAAAAAAACCGCATCACTGGACGCGCAATTCGCCGCCAGCCTGTCCGCGCTCCCGCACAACGGCAAACTTGCCATCGCCTACAGCGGCGGCCTGGACTCCTCCGTCCTGCTGCGCATCGCCCACGATTGGGCAAAACAAAACAATGTGGCGCTGTACGCCTTCCACGTCCACCACGGCATCAGTCCGAACGCCGACAGCTGGCTCGCGCACTGTGAACAGCAATGCGCGGCGCTGAACGTGACGTTTGCCGCCAGCCGCATTGCGCTGCAAGACGCGAAAAAATCCGGCGTGGAAGCGGCCGCCCGCAAGCAGCGCTACGCAGCCTTGGGCGCCATGTGCCGCGAGCACGGCGTGCCATTGCTGCTGACGGCCCACCACCTGGACGACCAGGCGGAAACCGTGCTGCTGCAAATGCTGCGCGGCTCCGGCACGGCAGGCTTGTCCGGCATGGATACCAGCAACCACGCGCGCGATTTGCTGCAGAACGATGCGCTGCTGCTGGCCCGTCCGCTGCTGGCCGCCACGCGCGAACAATTGGAAGCGTTCCAGCAAGCGCATGCCGTGGCGCATATCGACGATGAATCGAATGCGGATCCGCGCTACGCACGCAACGCGCTGCGCCACCTCGTCATGCCGGCGCTGGCGCAGCACTTCCCCGGCTACCAGCAGCGCTTCGCCCGCAGCGCCCAGCATGCGCAATCGGCGCAGCGCCTGCTGGACGAATTGGCGGACCAGGACTTGGCCACCGCCCTGGCGGGAGAGGGGGGAAGCGGCGATACACTGAGTGTCGCCTACCTGCACACCCTGAGCGCAGACCGCAATTACAACCTGCTGCGCCGCTGGTTCAGCCTGCGCGGCCTGGCCATGCCATCCACCGCGTGGCTGCACGAAATGCTGGAACAGCTGTTAAGCGCAGGCGAAGACACCAACCTGTGCGTCACGCACCCCGAGTGCGAAGTGCGCCGCCACCGTGGCCGCCTGCTGCTGGCGCCCCGCCTGCCCGAACTGGCCGGCATGCGCGAAGATAAATTCGATGACGCCCCCGAACAGGCGTTCCGCTGGCAGGGCGAAGCGCAACTGGCGTTCCCGGACTACGGCGGCGTGCTGCACATCGAAGAAACGCTGCAGGGCGGCCTGGATGCGGCGTGGCTGCAGGCGCAAAAGCTGACGATAGGCTTTCGCAGCGGCGGCGAGACCCTGAAGCCCGCCCACAACCGCCCAACGCGCGCACTGAAGCGGCACTACCAGGCGCTGGGCATCCCCGCGTGGGAACGGGAGCGCCTGCCAGTGGTGAAAGCCGCGGGCGAATTGCTGTTTGCGGCGGGTATCGGCATGGACTGCCGTCATTTGGTGGAGGACGGCGGTAAACGGGTCTTATTCCGGTGGGTGGCAAAATAATCTACGGTACTGATGCGTTTTCGTATGTTCATATGCCAATTGAGTATGACTACATAACTTTTTTGGCTTGTTCTTTCGCGGAGCAAGCTGTACAGTTATAAGCCCTCCTTTAAAAATTATCACTGAGCGGAAACACCAATGGCTTTAATCGTTCACAAGTACGGCGGCACGTCGATGGGTTCGACGGATCGCATCAAGAACGTCGCGCGCCGCGTCGCCAAATGGCACGACGCAGGACACCAGATCGTCGTTGTTCCGTCGGCCATGTCCGGCGAGACCAACCGTCTGATCGCGCTGGCGAAGGAAATTCAAAACCCGCCCGACCCACGCGAACTGGACATGATTGCCTCCACTGGCGAGCAAGTGTCCGTTGGCCTGCTGTCGATGGCATTGCAGGCGATTGGCAAGGATGCCGTATCGTATGCCGGCTGGCAGGTGGCGATTAAAACCGATTCCGCTTTTACCAAAGCCCGAATTCAGTCGATCGACGATGAAAAGGTCAAGCGTGACCTGGACAGCGGCAAGATCGTCATCATTACCGGTTTCCAAGGCGTGGACGAGAATGACAACATCTCGACCCTGGGCCGTGGCGGCTCCGACACTTCCGCCGTGGCGATTGCCGCCGCGCTGAAGGCGGCCGAATGCCTGATCTACACGGACGTCGATGGCGTCTACACCACCGACCCGCGCGTGGTATCCGAAGCGCGCCGCCTGAAAGCAATCACTTTCGAAGAGATGCTGGAACTGGCGTCGCTGGGCTCGAAAGTCCTGCAAACCCGTTCGGTGGAATTCGCCGGCAACTACCGCGTGCCAACCCGCGTCTTGTCGTCGCTGACCGATCCGCTGATGGATCTCGAAACCGAAGCCAACTCGGGCACCCTGATTTCGTTTGAGGAAGACACACACATGGAACAAGCAGTTATCTCCGGCATCGCCTTCAACCGCGACGAAGCCAAAATCACCGTATTGGGCGTACCGGACCGTCCAGGTGTGGCGTACCACATCCTCGGCCCGGTGGCCGAAGCCAACGTCGAAGTGGACATGATCATCCAGAACCAGTCCGTCGACGGCAAAACCGACTTCACCTTCACCGTGTCGCGCAACGACTACCAGAAGGCGCTGGACGTGCTGCACAGCTCCAAAGATGAAGTGGGCCACTCCACCATCGTGGGTGACGCCAAAGTGTCGAAGATTTCCGTCGTTGGCGTGGGCATGCGTTCCCACGTGGGCGTGGCATCGAAGATGTTCCGCGTGCTGTCGGAAGAGGGCATCAACATCCTGATGATCTCGACCTCGGAAATCAAGATTTCCGTGCTGATCGATGAGAAGTACATGGAACTGGCTGTGCGCGCCCTGCACAAGGCGTTTGAGCTGGAAAAGGATGTCAGCGCACGCGTCGAATAATCTTTCGCGTCACTGAGCTTCTTGAAGCGCCCCGCATGCCTGATGGTGTGCGGGGCGTTTTGTTTTTTGTGGTCATGCATAATTGCAACATGCTGTCAATAAGAAGTCACATACTTGTTTGATTTAAATTAAAAATCGGCAAGCTTGCCTCTTTCTACACATTTTCTCCACAGTCACTTTATACATTGGGCTGCAAGGCAACCTGATCAACAACTACTGGAGAGAGAAATGGATTACAGAACTGCGACCTGGGATGTCAGCAACAACACCTACGTCAAGGATGGCGGCCCCAAGCATTACAGTTCGTGGCACACGCTCGATGTCACGCTGAACGTCAACATGAACTCCGTGGCCGGCGGCTGGTCCAAGTTCAAATTCGAAGTCTTCGGCGTCTATAACGACAATATCTTCAACGACGCTTACGTGCGCACCATCAACGTTACAGGCGGCGAGGGCGACGACTGGTTCAACCTGAATTCCATCAGCGATGATTCCGGCAAGGCGGACTGGACCAGCACGATGTACATGAAGGGCGGGAATGACACCGTCATCATGGACGACGACACCACGGAGCGCGGCACCGACTATATCAACCTCGGCGACGGCGACGACTACGCGTACGCCGGCTGGGGCAACGACACGGTGGATGGCGGCAATGGCAACGACATCATGTATGGGCGCGACGGCGACGACAAGCTCAATGGCGACGCGGGCGACGATATCCTGTACGGCAACAACGGCAACGATACGCTCAATGGCGGCAGCGGCGACGATGTCCTGAAGGGCGGCACCGGCTCGGACATCCTCAATGGCGGTGACGGCAACGACCAGCTGAGCGCCACTTTGGGCGTCGGCTACAAGCCGGTCTTGACCGGCGGCGCCGGCTACGATGTTTTCACCTTGTGTTCGGACCTGTATATGCCGGGCAGCGCCTCGTCCAGCACGGATTGGGGCAGCATTGCGGCAGGCACGATCGCCAAGGCCGGCACCAGCAATGCCGCCAGCTACCTGGTGAAAAGCCTGTTCTCGCTTGGCACGGGCTGGAATGCGATTGCCTCCACCGCGATCACCTTCGGGGCCGACATGCTGGGCAAATTCGTCACCGAGCTGTCCGCAGGCGGCTCTGCCGTCAACACGTCCAGCATCGTGTCCGGCACCTACATCGAATTGACGGACTTCGACCCCCGTGAAGATACGCTGCAACTGACGTTTGACAAGGACGTGGTGCTCGACGTCGAATACAGCGCCGTGACCGGCGCCACCATGTTCGTCAAGGACACCACCGGCGCATACCGGATCAAGGCGGCGCTCGACAGTGACTTTACCAGCCTGTTTGGCGGGGACGTCAACGCGATCAAGAACATGCTCAACACTTACCTGTCTTCGGGCCTGTACATCACCAGCAGCACGGTGAAGTCGAATGGCGCCGACGTCAGCCTGTCTGGCTATACCAATGCCAGCGGGGGCACGTTGACGGCGTCCGACTTTGGCGTCACCAGCGGCAAAATGTATGTGATGGGATCGTTTGCGGGACAGACCTTGGATGGCGGCTACGACGCCTCCACCACCATCCTGACCGGCACGGCCGGTTCTGATGTGGTGTCGCTGCAGCGCATTGATTTCAGCAAGACCGACAGCTATAACGCGATTGAATCGCTGGCGCAGGTGAAAACCACGAAGCAGGGGATCCTGTATGGCGGCGATGGCAGCGACGTGCTGATCGGCGGCACGGCCATGGACCAGTTAAACGGCGGCAGCGGCGTTGATCACCTGTACGGCTTGGGCGGCAACGACAGTTACACGGGCGGAGCCGGCAACGACTACTTCCACGTACTCACCTCGTGCCTGTCGACCGACCAGAATTCCAGCAGCACCAGTGCGGCCAATGCCGGCTCGGACACGATCACGGACTTCAACAGCTACCTGGATAGCGACACCATCTATGTCGACAATACGTCCGTCAAAGCCAGCGACGTGAAGTACGCGCAAAGCGGCGCGGATATTGTCATCAGTTTTACCGGCCAGACCAATACGGTCACGCTGCAAAACAAGACCCTGACCGACTGGACTTTCAGCACCGCCACCGACACCACCGGCAACGTGATGATTACAGGATCCTATTCCGGGCCGGCCGGCTGTTTCATTACCACGGCCACGGCGGAGCAATTCGGCTGGGCCGACAATTGCCGCGTGCTTGAAACCCTGCGCTGGTTCCGCGACCACGTCATGGCAGCGCGGCCCGACTGGCAGCGCGATATCGGCGTGTATTACCGCGTCGCCCCGCGCATCGTCGCCGCCACCCGCCATGACGCGGCGCTGTACCGCCGCCTGTGGCGCAGGTCACTGCGCCCGGCGGTTGCTGCCATCGTTGCTGGAAAATACCAGCGTGCTTACGATATCTACCGCCGAATGGTCGAGGAGCTGGCGCCGGCACGCCGTCCGTCTGGGGCACATCAATACCCGGTTGCATGATTTATGAGCAATCAGTAAATATTTTCAAAAAAATGGCTGCGTTTCCTTGACCAATCCCGGTACGGCCATTACTATAGCGCTCGTCTGATCGACGCAGCAATGCAGAAGAGAAAGACGATAGTTGAGTAATCGACTAGGAGGCGTGGCCGAGTGGCCGAAGGCACTTCCCTGCTAAGGAAGCATACGGGCAAAACCTGTATCGTGGGTTCGAATCCCACCGCCTCCGCCAGTATTTAGAAAAAGCCCTTGTTAATCAAGGGCTTTTTCGCTTTTGTTGATCTAGATTATTCGATAAAAGGCCCCTAAAAACGGGGCTCAGTACGAATCCGCATTTGGCGGTCATATACGTCGTGTTATTTCCCTCCGAATTGGCTGGGTATCGATTCTGCTTGTGTTGGCGCTGATCTTGACCGCAGAGTGGGCAGAGCTGACGCGCTGTCCGTTGAAATCATTTCAGGCTGTCGCGCTGCGCCGACAATCGTTGATCTTTCTGTTGCTTTCGTAAACCACCTTCTGGTTTTTGGCTTAAAAGCGCCGTCTCGCCACAATTGGTGAGAATGTGCGCTGGTTTGCCGGGGTACCGTATCCATGGTTTCCATGTGGAAATAGTGCTAATCCTGGAGATACCCCATGCTGCGTGCTCGCGTCAGGCCATGCCTGTCCATCCTTGCCCTGCTCATTTTTTTGTTGCAGTCGTTGGCGGTTGACGCCGCGACAACCTACCGTTCTCCGATTGGCGGCTACCGCTTTGGGTCATCCATTTATCCAGATGCCACCCTGCTGGCCACCAAAGGCTGCGTCGGGGCGTGGTTCGTTCATCATTTGACCTTTACACCCAACGCCAATGCTGCCGGACCTGATGTGACCATTTATTGCGGCATGAGTCAGCCAGACGGCACGGTGGCCACGATGCGCTGGGCAGGTTTCAGCTGGGTGCTCGATTGCGCCCAAGGCATGATGGGCGCAGTGAATGGGCAGACCCAATGCATCATTCCCGGTGTCGTCAAAGAAAAGCCATGCCAAGAGTGTCCGTCCCCCAAAAAGGGCAACCCCATCAATATGGCGAAGAAAGAAAAGGTCCAGACGGAACTGGATTATGCCTCTAGCCTGGAACTGCAATTTACCCGTCTCTACAGCAGCTACTGGACGTTGCATGCAACAGAGGGCGTGTCGCCAGGGTGGCGCCACAATTATTCAATGCGCGTGACGAGCAACCTGAGCAGTTCTGCGCCGTATTATGTACGCGAATACAAGCAGCAGGCGAGCGGCGAGTATGCGTACCTGCCGATCGACCCGCCAACGGCAGTGACGCCATTTGCCCGGGTGACGCGCGCAGACGGCTATTCGCAGTTTTTCCGGTCGAACGACGGCGGCGCGAGCTGGACTGCCGATGCGGACGTCAATATGAAACTGTCCGCCACACGCAACGAGCTGGGTAACGTGACGGCATGGCGGTTGACGACGGCTGCCAATGACGTTGAATATTATGGCGATACCGGTCAATTAACCGACATCAAATATGCGAACGGTCTATCGTTGTCCTTCATCTACAGCGACAGCAGCACGCCCGTCACGATCGCCAGTGCCCCTAATCTGCTAATCAAAGTTATCGACAACTTTGGCCGGTCGTTGATGCTGGGCTATGACGATAAGAATCGCATCATCAGCATGACGACGCCGTCAGAAAAAGTCTTTCTGTACGCGTATGACGCATTCGGCAATTTGGCCAGCGTGACCTATCCGGATGGTTTGAAGAAGCTGTATCACTATAACGAACCGGCGTATCAGCTAAAGACCGGTACTGGAAATGACAGGCTGCTGACGGGCTTGTCGTTCGATACCAGTCCTGGAGTGATCTCCCGCTATGCGATCTTCCGTTACGATACCAACGGCTGGCCTGTGTCGACAGAGCATGCGGGTGGCGCGGATAAGGTCACCATCAGCTACTCGCCCCGGTCGTACACCAATGCGTTGGGCGCAACCACGAGTCCCGGCTATACCACGCTCAACGGGATGGAGTTGCAGACGTCCGAAAACAGGCCCAACGGTTCAGGCGGCATAGTTTATAGCTTTATTTCTTACGATACCAATGGCAACTTCGCGTCGCGCACGGACTACAACGGTAACGTAACGACCTACAGCTACGATCTGGTGCGTAACCTGGAACTGAGCCGTGTGGAGGGCAGTGGCACTGCCGTGGCGCGCACGATCAAGACCGAATGGCACCCGACCTTGCGCCTGCCCGCAAGGATTGCCGAGCCGCGCCGCATCACAACATTCAGCTACGATACGAATGGCCTGTTGCTTGGAAAAGTCGTGCAGGCGACCAGCGACGCCAATGGGACACAAGGCTTTACTGCCACAGCCGTGGGCAGCCCGCGTGTCTGGCAATACACCTATAACAGTTACGGGCAGGTGTTGACGGCGAAAGGTCCGCGCACCGATGTCAACGATCTGACCACCTATAGCTACGACGCCAGCGGTAACCTGGCCAGTGTCACCAATGCGCTGGGCCATCAAACCACGTTCACCGGCTATGACGCCGATGGCCGGGTCGGCACCATCACTGATCCGAACGGCAACGTGACGACACTGACGTACACATTGCGGGGGCAAATTGCGACGCATAGCGTGGGAAATGAAACCACCAGCTATACCTACGATGGCGCCAATTGCCTGACACAAGCCGTGCTGCCCAACGGCGCCACCATCACGTACAGCTATGACGCGGCGCTGCGCCTGACCGGGATCGCCGACAACCTCGGCAACAGCATCACTTACACCCTGGATGCGATGGGCAACCGCTTGAGCGAGCAAGTCAAGGATTCGGCGGGAACCCTGGCGCGCCAGACCACGCGCGTATTCGACACGCTGGGCCAGCTGAAACAGCAGACCGGAGGTGTGCAATGAAGTGCCAAATGACACGCGCCATTGCCGGGGCACTGATGGCCGCTGTTGCGGGCAGCAGTGTTGCCCAGACCGGGCAGAACACGACCAGCAATTTCCAGTATGACCAGATGGGGAACCTGACCCAGCGCACCGACCCGCTGGGCAATGTCACCAACTTCAGCTATGACGCGCTGTACCGCATCAAGCAGTCGATCCAGCCGGTTCCTGCCGCCGGTGTGGCCCGGCCCACCACCAACTTGACGTATGACGGCATTGACCAATTGAGTACGGTGGCCGATCCGCGCAGTTTGACGACGACGTACACCAATGACGGCCTGGGCAACCAGCCTGGACTGGCCAGCCCGGACACTGGCGCGACGGCCCGTACCTTCGACCTTGCCGGCAATATGCTGACCAGTATCGATGCACGCGGCAAGGTGAGCACCTATACCTATGATGCGTTGAACCGCGTTACTAGTATCAGCTATGGCGGTGGTACGCCGACCACGCTGGAATATGATGGCGGACCATCCGGCGCGCCCAATGCGATTGGCCGCTTGACGAAAATGACGGACGAATCCGGCCAGACCACCTACGCGTACGACCAGGCGGGGCGCTTGCTGAGCAAAGTGCAAACCATCACGCATGCGCTGGGGACGGTCAACCGCACGGTCTCCTATGCCTATGACAGCAATGGCCGGCTTGCCAGCCTGACTTATCCAAGCGGTAACCGGATCGACTATGCCTATGGTACGGATGGCAGGGTTAACAAGCTTACGCTGCACCCATCTGATTCCAATGGCGGCACCGATACCGCGACGTCGATCGTGTTGCTGGACCAGGTGCTGTATGCGCCGTTCGGCGGTGTGCAAAGCTGGGCCTGGGGCAACAGCAGCGAAGCGGCACCCAACATGTATGCGCGGACGTTTGATCTGGACGGACGGCTGGTTTCTTACCCGTTAGGTAGTGTGATGCGAACCGTCACCTACGACGCGGCCAGCAGGATCGCGGCACTTAACCATACGGGGACCGCCAATGCCGCCAGCTATAACCAGACCTTTACCTACGATGGCCTGAGTAGGCTGCTGACATACACCGGCAGCACTGGTACGCAAAGTTTTGCCTATGACGCCACGGGCAATCGTACCCAGCTGAAAATCGGCGCCAGCACTTACAGCAACACCATTGCGGCGACCAGCAATCGCCTGGCCAGCACCAGCGGGCCAGTGCCAGCCAAGAGTAATGCATTTGATGCGGCCGGCAATCTCACTGGCGACGGCACTGTTAGCTACACCTATAGTGAACGTGGCCGGATGAAGACCAGTGTGTATGGTGGGGTGACTACCAGCTATCTGTATAACGGCATCGGGCAGCGTACCAGCAAGACGGGGACGACCACGCCGACTGGCGCCGCAGCGTACGTGTATGACGAACAAGGACGTCTGCTAGGGCAGTATGACGCCAGCGGGGCGGTGTTGCAGGAGACGGTGTTCCTGGGGGATCAGCCGGTTGGTGTGTTGAAGCAGGTTGCCAGTGGTACGCCGGCAGTGGTGACGACGTCGGTGGGCTACATTTATTCCGACCACATCAATACGCCGCGGATGATCATGGCTGCGGCCAGTAATAGCGTCGTGTGGAGCTGGCTGGACGCTGATCCATTCGGCATGGCGCAGCCGGTTGAAAATGCAAGTGGAACGGTATTTACATACAACGCGCGCTTTCCCGGGCAGTTGTATGACAAGGAGACTAACCTTCATTACAACTACTTCCGGGATTATGATCCGCAAACTGGACGATATGTGCAGAGTGATCCGATTGGTTTGCGTGGCGGGATCAATACCTTCGGCTACGTTCTCGGTAATCCACTAAAGTACTCTGACCAGTACGGGCTGGCACCTGGCGATCATTTCTATACGGCAGAAGCTGCTGCCCGTGATGCAATACACTACATAAACCCTAGGTCGATCGCAGAGAACCGGGAATATGGTGGATGGATATATAAAGATCGAAATCGTGGTCCTGGTTATACGTATGACGAACCAACTCGATTTGGTCCAGCCGGCGGGCATATGCCATCCAAACCAATGATTGCACCAGTATATGGGGCCTACCACACCCATGCAGCTTACGATCCTGACTATGACAACGAGAACTTCTCTCCGGAAGATAAAGATATGGGAGATCGACTTGGGTGGCCAACATATCTCGGTACGCCTAGCGGTGCGATTAAGCGTTACATGCCTGATCCACAAAGAGCACGCCGAGGTAGAGTGGGTCGGATTGTGAATAAAGATTTAAACAATTGCGAATAGGAGTAGGGCCATGATTTTAAATAAAAGAATTTTTCTATTTTTCATGGTGTTGTTTCAGTTTCTTTTTTCGAGTATAAGTGTTGCTTCCAAGGAGGGCATATTGGGTTGGTCTGATTTTTCAATTAGTTCAAAAGGGCCTGCTGCGACAGGAGTGGCAAAAATCGTCGGAACGCAAACGGAAAATGGTATCGCCAGTCTTCAGATTGAGGCTTTTGGTAAGAAAGTTCAATTAAATGGACTGCAGTTGAAGTCCCTAGAAGGGATGAACATAAACGGAATGCAATTGACTTTTGAGAAGAAAGATGGTGATGGAATTCGGCTTTTTATTGTTATATCTAGGGGATTTTCATCGGGTTTAGTGAAGTCAAAACTAATTGAAATGGATGAGAAGGGAAATATTGCCGTTTCTGAACCTTAGTAATACAACTACTTCCAGGGGCGAGAAGTGTTTAGCAGAACGTAAACGTCGTGAAGAAGAAACTTGTCCGAATCCGTAGCGGGAATTGTGGAATGGTAAAAAGAGGAGCTTTCATTATGAATGTAGGGTTCGACAACTACCCGTGAGATTGAGGTTGAGTTAATTTTAAAAAATTGGGACGGTGATTTCCCCGAAGGATGCCCCCGTCTTGATCGTAATTATTTTTTGAGGATTGCCGAGGACAAGGGAGTGGATTGGTCATTAGTGAGGACATGCTTGCTACTGCCGATTTGGATAAGGCGATAGTTGATTTTTTTATCTCCATTGCGGAATAACGCTAACGTATTGAAATCCTATTCACCGCTTATAAGAGTGGCGGTTTATAATCGTGCATTCTCCTGCACCCTTTACTTGAAATCTCTTCCATTGATCATGCAGTTTGGCGCTGAGCTGGAAATTAACGTGTATCCAACATCGGACTATGAAAATGAAGATTCAAAGGATTAATTTTTCAACCCAAGATATCGCGGCTGCTGATGAATATGGCGTTACTCTGTATATGAGTGGCCCTAACGGAAAAATGAATATATATCGACCTAAAAAACGAAAAGGTTCTATTTCTTCTAGGAAGCGTAATAGCTCCTACACGCAGTCTTGTGAAAATTGAGCACTAGAGGTAAAAATGCGAGTTGCAAGCCTTGGTATCGTTATAATGGTCGCCATTGCAGCGACTTTTCTCAGCGCTAGGGCGAACGCCCAAGAGTTGTCAACTGTAAGGAAGTTACTTGTAGAGGATGATGCAATTAAAAGATCAATTGAGATTCTAGGCCAAGATGGAACCGAAATTACAGCGTATCGCGCGCGAGCCGAGAAGTTAGATCAGCCGGCAGATTTTGGTTTAAGACTAACTGAAGCACAGAAGCGTGAGTTGAGATTGACGTTGCGCGGAAAAGTATATTGGATGGTACGTATCGATGTCCTGAATGACGCCGAGAATGGTAAAAAAAATATACTTTGGACGAGGCGAATACTTATTGATGCGGATACTGGAAAGGAAATTTTTTTTCCAACGGCATCAAGGACGCCGAATTGAAATCCTTGTGTGGATGAACAAAACGATTATCGGTCACATACTGTGGTAAAACGCATACTGTTACTGTCAGGGCAGGCGGCGGGAAAACGATCGCCAATTTCCCTGCGAATGGCTAGTAAAGACCACGATCCTTTTGTAAGGATCTATGAACTTTGCAATCAGGGAAAGCTCGGTGCAGCGTTGAGGATATTAATTGATCCTGCTACGTGTCGATTGCGAAAAAAATTCCGATTCGATTGCAATCATGCTTGGTATTGTGTTGGTGACATTCTTTTTAAGCAAAGGAAGATAGAAGAGGCGGGCAATGCATTTAAGAAATCTTTGCGCACGCGGTTGGATGACATTGATGCTCTTATGGCTGTGGGAAATTGTTATGATGAGTTGCGACGCCCAAGAATTGCTGAAAGGTATTTTCAACGAGCGCTAGATTTATCTCCACAAATTAAGAATAAGAAGCGCCAATCGATCATGCTGAACTTGGGAAACTCGATTTTTGACCAAGGACAATTCGGACGGGCCGCTGGAATTTACAAGCAACTGCTTCGAGTGCGTGGAGAAATTGGCATTAGAGCGAGAAAAAATCTATCAATTGCAAAAAATAGCATCTAGTAACCATTCTGACAGGCTCCGTAATAGGATCGCGCGTGGTTACTTCGACGTCACCCATAGTATGGTTTGGGATCCCGTGCAGTTTGCATTTCCAAAACTGCCGGTATCAAGTTAAGCTACAGGCCCGATGTCCGGATTGTAGGTTCATTGATTTGCAGCCAATTGCTTGCAATTGTGCATTGAATTGCGGTCCCTACCGGGATGGGGGCCTTTTTAGGGGCCTTGAACCATAAACAGAGCTTTTGAAGGCGGATTTTCCCTCTGAAGAGCCACTTCAGTACGAATCCCACCGCCTCCGCCAGATACCTGAGAAAAGCCCTTGATTTTCAAGGGCTTTTTTCTTTTCGGGACTCGGCTTTTCTCTTGGCCGTGTTGCGCATATAACTCAGAACGCACGGTAAAAAGCCATGGCCAAAACTGCGCGTGCTGTGCCACTGCGGGGCAGCACCGACACTAACCGCCGACTTGCTGATATTTTTAGCGAAAGTTTGACGCTTGCGCTGTCGCCCAAACTCGCTTAATGGTATAGCTGCCTATAAATTGTCGTGCCATCCAGGAGCATGCATTATGCGCAAAGTTACTGCAGGTCCACTGACTTTTATCGGTAAGAGCAGCGCCAGCATGGCGTGTCGTGTGTTGCCTCAAGGCTGCCTGTAAAATGGCTCGCCCGCAGACACAACGTGAAGCGCTGACTGCAGTCGATACCGCATGGCTGCGCATGGATCGCCCGAGCAATTTGATGATGATTTGCGGCATGCTGATGCTTGAAGCGCCAGTCGGATTGCAGCAGTTGCGCGACGTGATCCGCACACGCATGCTGTGCTTTCACCGCTTCCGCCAGCGCGTAGCCGATGCTGCCGGCAGTCCGTACTGGGAAACCGATGCGGAATTCGACCTGGACTGGCATGTCAGGCACATGGCGCTGCCTGCCGGGGACACGGCGCTGCAGGAAGTTGCCAGTGACCTCTTCAGTACCCCGCTGGATCCCGCCCGGCCGATGTGGCAGTGCCATTTAATCGATATGCCCGGCACCAGTGCGGTGATCATGCGGATACATCATTGCTATGGCGATGGTTTTGCGATGTTACATGTCGTCAATGCGTTCACCGATGCGTATGCAGGCAGACCCGGCATGGCCGGCGAAGACCTGGCGCCGCAACAGCCTGCCCGTAGCGCCTGGGAACATGTGCTGGGACCTGTCACGGAAGCCGCCGGCGATGCGCTGCGCCTGGTGCAAACCGCGGCAGGCATCGGCGCCGCCGTGGTGAACGAACCCCGCATCGTACGGGGAGCCGCGCGGACAGGCGCTGACCTGCTCTATCAGGCGGCAGTGATCGCCGGCATGACGCCGGATGCGCCAAGCCGGCTGAAAGGCAAGCTGGGGGTCATCAAGAAAGTCGCGTGGGCCGCCCCCATCGCGCTGGCCGACATCAAGGCCGTCGCGGCCGTACTCGGCTGCACGGTCAATGACGTGCTGGTCGCGTGCGTTACCGGTGCGCTGGCCGCTTACCTGGAGGACCAAAGCGATACGGCTGCAAAGCTTGATTTGAGGGCGCTGGTGCCCGTCAACCTGCGGCCGCCGGGACGGTTGACGGAACTGGGCAACCAGTTCGGACTGGTCTTCCTTGATTTACCGTCGGCCATTGGCGACCCCGTGCAGCGTGCCATCGAAGTCCATAAGCGCATGGATTTGCTGAAGCAATCCACTCAGCCACAAGTGGCGCTCGCGATCCTTACCGCAATCGGCGTGGCGCCGGAGCCGCTGAAAGAACGCTTGCTGGAAGCGCTTGCGGCCAATGCCAGCATGGTTGTGACCAATGTCCATGGCCCGGACCATGCCCGTTATCTGGCCGGCCAGCGCATCACCCGCCAGCTGTTCTGGGTGCCGCAATCGGGCGGCATCGGCCTGGGCATCAGCCTGCTCAGTTATGCCGGGCAGCTTAATTTCGGGGTCGCCGCCGATGCGCGCCGCATACCCGACCCGGACCGCATCCCTCAACTGTTTGCCAGGCAATTTGAAGCCTTGCTGCTGGCGGCATTGATGATGCCATGGCCGGGCGATGCCGGCGATGGCGGCTGAGCCGCTCGCCATCTGGATCTTTTTTCATAGAATATTTGATTTCGGTCAAAACACGCAGCGCGGATGGCGCGACCGCATCAATACTGTCCTCTACAATCATTTGCAGATAACGTGCACGGTGCCGCAATCGGATGACGTTTGCGGATTCACGACAGTGGGGCTGCAATGCATAAGGTCTGGCTAGAGCATTACCCTCCGGGTATTCCTGCGGAAGTGCAAGTCGACGTGTTCAAGTCGCTGAACGCGCTGTTTGCGTGGATTTGCAGCACATACGGCGACAGGCCGGCCTTCAGCAACCTGCACACCACGCTGACCTGGCATGAACTGGAAGGGCTGGTGCACCGTTTCGCCGCCTATTTGTGCAGCGTGGCAGGACTGCGCGGCGGCGACCGGCTGGCCGTCATGATGCCCAATCTGCTGCAATATCCCGTCGCGCTGTTTGGCGCCCTGCGCGCCGGCTGTGTGGTGGTCAACGTCAATCCTCTCTATACGGCGCGCGAATTGCAGCACCAGCTGGCGGACAGCGGCGCCACGGCCATCGTGGTCCTTGATCATTTCGCCCATACGCTGGAACAGGCGCTGCCCCAGACGGCGGTCCGGCATGTCATCGTCACGCAGGTTGGCGACCTGCTGCATTTTCCCAAGGCGCAAATCGTCAACTTGCTGGTCCGGCGTGTGCGCCACATGGTGCCGGACTGGCGCATCCGCGATGCGGTCCGGTTCGCCGATGCGCTCCGGCGCGGCGCTGAATGCGCGCCGCCTGCGGTTCAAGTGGGCCGGGAAGACTGCGCCTTCCTGCAATATACGGGCGGCACCACCGGCGTGCCGAAAGGCGCTGTACTCAGCCATGGCAACCTGCTGGCCAATATCGAACAAACCGCAGCCTGGGTGACGGGCACACTGGCGCCTGGCGCCGAGACTGCCCTGGTTCCGCTGCCGCTCTATCACGTCTTCGCACTGACAGCGGCACTGACGTTTTGCAGGCTGGGCGCCCACATTGTGCTGGTCACGGATCCACGCGACGTGCCAGCGCTGATCCGGGAGCTGCGCCACTATCCGGTCAGCGTCATGATCGGCGTCAATACCCTGTTTGGCGCGCTGCTCGATCAGCCTGCATTGGGAAAAGTGCCGATGGACCGGCTGAAGCTCGTGGTGGCAGGCGGAATGGCCGTGCAGCGCCCGGTGGCTGAGCGCTGGCAGCAAGCAACCGGTCGGCCGCTGATTGAGGGGTACGGGCTGACTGAAACCGCGCCGATCGTTTGCGCCAACCCGGTTGGCCAGCATACATTTTCCGGCGCCATAGGCTTGCCGCTGCCGTCCACCGAAGTGGCCATCATGGATGATCGGGGCGAGGAACTGCCCTATGGACAAGGTGGCGAGATTTGCGTGCGCGGCCCGCAAGTCATGCAGGGCTACTGGAACATGCCGGACGAGACCGCGAGGGTGTTCCATGCGGACGGATGGCTGCGTACGGGCGATATCGGGGTGATGGATGAGAGGGGAGTTGTCCGGCTGGTTGACCGCAAGAAGGATGTCATCGTGGTGTCCGGCTTTAAAGTCTATCCGAATGAGGTCGAAGAGGTGGTGGCCATGCATCCCGGGGTGGCGGAAGTGGCGGCAATTCGCGCATCCGACCTGCACTCGGGAGAGACCGTGAAAATCGTCGTAGTGCGGCGCGACCCGGCCCTCACAGCCGAAGATTTGCTGGCACATTGCAGCCAGTACCTGACCGGCTACAAGCTGCCACGGATCGTGGTATTTCGTGCCGGCGTATTGCCCAAGTCACCGATTGGAAAAATATTGCGGCGCGTGGTATGGGCGGAAGAAGAGTCAACAGCCTCCAGCATGGCGGATACCTGAGGCAGCGGAGTCGAAGGCGTTTAACAAGGAGAGTGAACATGGCAAAAAAACGGAAAGGCGTAGCGGCCGATGAGGTGGACAGCCTGGTCAACGCAGTATCTGCGTCGGCCCAGCAAATCTGGCAGGCTGGATTGGGCGCATTTGCGGCCACGCGGCTAGACGGCGGAAAATTGTTCGAGGCCCTGGTGCACGACGGCGCGCAATTGCACAAATTGACGCGGGAGCTGAGCCGGGGCAAGGTTCCGGATGTGGCCGGCAAAGTCGGACAGTTGGCGGAAGATGTTGCGCGGCAGGCCAATGCTTCATGGGAAAAGATCGAACAGTATTTCGAAACACGCGTGGCCGGTACGCTGCACCGGATGGGCGTTCCGTCCCGTGACGATATCGACAGGCTGCGGCAAGACGTCACGGCGCTGGAAGCAGCTATCCGGTTGTCCGCAGGATCGCGCGGCGGAACGCTGGCCATTTCCCCAGCGGCCGGTACCCGTAGCCGGAAGGCGGGCCAGAAGCGGACCAGCCCGGACGGCACCAGCACCAGCACCAAGCGGGCGCACTAAAGCACCGCCACACAGATATAGGATCAAGAGGGGGCTATCATGAAAACCAACGTCGGAACTGCCGACCGGGTCCTGCGTATGGTCGCGGGTCTGGTGCTGGTCGGCCTTGCTGCAAGCGGCAACGCAGGGATGTGGGGATGGCTCGGACTGGTGCCGCTGGCGACGGGTTTCGCCGGCGTCTGTCCGCTGTATAGCCTGCTGGGCTTCAACACCTGCTCCGCATCGCATCGGCGTTAGATGGCTGCACCCATGTATGGGCCGGCGCCAGGGTGACGGCGAGTGAAAGGGATGGTTGACATGATCAGGCTGACGATCAATGGCCGCACCGTGGAGGTCAGTGACGGCGCGACCTTTCTCGATGCCGCAAGAGAGGCCGGTGTGTATATTCCTACGCTGTGCTTTCACCCCCGCCTGCCATCGCATGCCGTATGCCGCATGTGCCTCGTGCAGGTTGCAGGACAGGCCCATCCGCAGCCGGCATGTATCACGAAGGCCAGCGAAGGTGACGTTGTCACGACGGATGCCGAGGAACTGCGCCAGTTTCGGGCCATGGATGCGCAATGGCTGCTGGCGCGCCATCCCAATGACTGCATGCATTGCGAAGTCAATGGCGCATGCCGGCTGCAAAACCTGGTCAGCGAAAACCAATGGGAAGACCGCTGGGAAAAGCTGGCCCGCGGGACGGAGCGCCATCCGGAGCACAGGCTCACCGACCATACTTCGCCCAGCATCTGGCGCGACCTGTCGAAATGCGTTGAGTGCGGCTTGTGCGTGGAAGCGTGCGGCGCCAGCGGCCAGGGCCAATACGTGATTGGCTTTGCCGAGCGCGGAACCGGGCGCTTGCCGGTCACCGTGTTCGACCAGCCGCTGGCCAACACCCAATGCATTTCATGTGGCCAATGCACATCGGCATGTCCGGTGGGCGCGCTGGTCGAAACACCGCACTGGCATGACGTATTGCACACCCTGGATGGCCGCAGGCGCGTCACGGCAGTGCAAGTGGCGCCGGCCACGCGCATTGCCATCGGCGAGGAATTCGGCATGGCGCCCGGCACTGTCAGCACGGGAAAAATGATCCATGCGCTGCGCCGCCTGGGCTTTGATTACATCTTCGACAGCAACTTCGGCGCCGACCTGACCATCATGGAAGAGGCCACGGAGTTGCTGGGCCGCCTGGCTGCGCCCAGCCGGCACCGTCTTCCCCTGTTCACTTCCTGCTGCCCCGGCTGGGTCAACTGGGTTGAAATTAACCGCCCGGATCTGTTGCCGCACCTGAGCACAGCCAAGTCGCCACAGCAAATGCATGGCGCCCTGACGAAACGCAGCGCATTTGCGCGCACGCTGGGACCAGGCTTTTCCAGCGGCTGCGAGGAGCCCTACGTGGTTAGCGTCATGCCCTGCACCGCCAAGAAAGATGAAGCGGTACGGCCGGGCATGGCTGGCGACCTGGACCATGCTGTCACCACGCGCGAACTGGCCAGGATGATCAAGGCGCGCGGCATCGCCTTCCATGCGTTGCCCGACGATGGCGCATTTGACCAGCCGCTGGGCGCCAGCACGGGTGCGGCGCAGATCTTTGCCGCTTCAGGGGGCGTCATGGAAGCGATGGTGCGGACGGCAGCCCATTTTGCCGGCGTGGAAGAATCGCTGCCCTTGGAATGGCAGCCACTGCGCGGCGTTACGCAAGGCGTGAAAACTGCGCAAATCCCGGGCCTCGGCAAGGTTGCCATCTGCAATGGCATTGCCACCGCGCAGCGCTTGCTGGAAACAGAAACTTGGCGCGACGAATTCATCGCCATCGAAGTCATGGCCTGCGTGGGTGGTTGCCTGGGGGGCGGTGGCGAGCCGAAATCCATGGATCCGCAGGTGCTGGAAAAGCGCATGCAGGCGGTGTACAGCATCGATAAACAGGCGCCGAGGCGCCGCTCCTATGAAAATCCGGATGTCCAGGCATTGTATGCAGAAGAACTGGAGGCGCCCAATTCCGTGCAGGCGCATGCGCTGCTTCACACCAGCTATGCGGCGCGCAACTCCAGCCGCCTGCTGCTCATGCGCTTTCTGGATTGCGTAGACCGGCGCGATGGCAGCAGCGCGGCGCGGCTATGCCATCCTGACGTCGTGTGGCAGACAGCATCGCGCCATGGCGATTTGCACGGGGCCTTGCAGATTCAAGCGTTCATCGACACGCAATTGCCGCCCCGCCGGTATGGACCGGCATTTTTGCGGCACACGATGGCATCTGCTGCGGATCCGGAAGACTTGACGGTGATAACGCCAGCGGGCGAGCGGTGCGCGTTTCACGTGGAAGCCGAGCTTGCGCCTGCAGACGGAATACCGGCAATGCTGATCAAGCGCCTGGTGCGGATTCCTGGACACACTTCGATTGCATAAGGGGGAAATATGCGCAAGCTATCGAGCGCACACCATGACCCGGTGGCGCAACTGGTGCACTGGGCCACGGCGGCACTGGTGCTCAGTGCTTTCATCGCCGCGCCGGAAGAGCATGGCGCACAGGCCGCCGGCAACAGCATAAGGCTGCAGTTGCACGAGACACTGGGACTCGCTGTATTCGGCCTGAGCGTGGTCCGCGTGCTTTGGCGCTTCGCTGCTGTGCGGCCGGTACCGGCCGCCACGGTGCGCTGGATGGCGCTCGCCGCAAGCAGCATGCATGGGGTGCTCTACCTATTGCTCTTTTCTGTGCCATTGTCCGCGATCGCCAGCGTATGGCTGCAGGGGCACGCATTGACGTTGTTTGCCGGGATCAGTATTTCGCCGATGCTGGCGCCGTCGCCAGATGCCGGAGAGGCCATGGCCGAAGTGCATGAATGGCTGGGCGATGCCTTGCTATGGCTGGCCGGATGCCATGCGTTGGCCGCGCTATTTCACCACTATATTTTGAAGGATGGGATATTGCTCTCGATGTTGCCGCGCTGGCGGCGCTGAACAACGAAAGGAGGACACCATGGGACGGATTGCAATTGTGACCGGTGGTACACGCGGCATCGGGGCCGCCATAGCCGGCCGCCTGAAAACAGCAGGGTATCACGTTGTCGCGGTCTTTCACGGTAACGTGACCGCAGCGGAAGCGTTTCATCAGGAGACCGGGATAGCGGTCCGTCAATGGGATGTCAGCGATTACCAGGCGTGCGCAGACGGTATCGCGACCGTGCGCGATATGCTGGGTCAGGTTGACATCCTGGTCAACAATGCAGGCATTACGCACGACGTCATGCTGCACAAGATGGCGCCGGAACAATGGCACGCCGTGATGGCGACGGATTTGACCTCGTGTTTCAACATGTGCCGCGGCGTCATAGGCGGCATGCGCGAGCGCGGGTTCGGGCGCATCGTTAATATCTCGTCAGTCAATGGCCAGCGTGGCCAGGCGGGGCAAACCAATTACGCGGCCGCCAAGGCCGGCATGCTCGGTTTTACGCGGGCGCTGGCGCTGGAATCGGCGCCGAAAGGCATCACCGTCAATGCGGTGGCGCCCGGCTATATCGCCACTGAAATGGTCGGGGCGATGGACCAGGTCTTGCTGCAACGCATCGTTGCACAAATTCCGGTCGGAAGGCTCGGCAAGCCGGACGAAGTGGCGCGCATCGTCGAATTGCTGGTCAGCGACGATGCCGGCTATATCACCGGCGCGACTTTCAGTGCCAATGGCGGCCAGTACATGGCATAGGCGGCTAGAAAGGGCAGCGCCGCCGCATCATCCGTCAGGCCGGGGCAACCGTGAATAGCGTCATCGCGGCCTTGCACGGCGAGACCACCCAGGCTGTCCTGGTCCACGGCGTGGCGGCGCTGGCCGGACTGCTGCTCTACATCGTGACCACCCGCAATTGAGCCGATCGCCGTGCTGGCCGGCACCCGCACGCTGCGGACTGCCGGCGGCGAGTCCGTACCCGTACCGGTAGGGGATTTCGCGTGGCGCGTGCTGCATGAGGTGGCCGGCGCCGATGTCCCGACACCTGCCAGCCTGATGATTGGTGAAGCGTACCGGCCGGGTTTGAAAGATGCACGCAGTGTTTCACTGCCTGGCAGCAAGGGCGTGACCGGTTATTCCTGCTGCCGCAAGCCTTCGGAGCTATAGCTGTTGCGCGGATTCCATAGCATCCAGCCATCGCTGCCCGCTTGTTCCGCTGCGTGGATCTGGGCGCGGATTTCATCGGCATCGAATGGACGCCGGTCGAAGGCATAATCGCGGAACGCTTGCAGCCACGGACGGAAGCGCAGCGGCGCAATACCGGTCCGGGCCGCCGCATGCTGCAAGGTCTGCAATACAATGTCGTAGGGCTGCCGCACGGGATCGGGTGCGCCTGGAATGCCGAACTGGAAGCCGGATGGGTAGAGCATGGGCGACAGGTAATCCACGGCCTGCGACAGCGCCGCAAGATTCTGGCCGATCGATGTGTCGTTGTTGTTCCATGCGGTGTAGCCGAAGACGTCGGCTGCCAGGAAAACGTTGTAGGGCGCCAGGCGCCGGTGCGCGGCTTGCAGGAAACCGGTGACCGCGGCAACGCGGTTGGCCTCGGTGTTCGGCTGTGAAAACAGCAGGCCACGGCTGTCAGGGAAGCGCACGTAGTCGTACTGGATTTCATCAAAGCCCATTGCCGCCGCTTCGGCGCCCAGGTCGAGCAGATAATCCCATGCTTCGCGCTGGAATGGATCGATCCAGGCAAAGTGTTCGCGGTCGCGGAACAGGCTGCCATCGGCAGCTTTTACGCTCCATTCCGGATGCGCCTGCGCCAGCAAGTCGTCCTTGAAGGCGACGATACGGGCGATCAGATAGATGCCTTGCTCTTTCAGTAACGCCACGAGTACGCCCATGTCCTGCACCGTGGTCAGGCTGCGCGCTCCGCACTGCGCGGCTTGCGCCACAGCGCTGGGATAGGGTACCAGGCCGCGGTCGCCCTTGATGTCGATGACAAGGGCGTTCAGTTCGGTGCTGCTTAGCAGCTTGAGCGCCGCATCGCGCACAGCGGGATTGCCGGCGCCATACACGGAAAGGTACAGCGCCTTGGGGCGCAGCGGCACTAGCCGTATCAGCGGCGCCTGGCTGCTGTCGCCGGCCCACGTGACACTGGTGCGCTGGTAGCCGACGGCGCGCGCCTGGACATGCTGCGTGGTTGACTGCAGCTGGTAGTGGCCATCTGCATCGGTTGTGACTGCCATGCCGTTGGCGGTCACGGTGGCGCCGGCGACCGGGCGCCCGTTAACGGCATCGGTGACCCGGCCCTCAAACGCCAGCGCCAGCAGCGGCACGCATAGCATCAGCAGCGGGAACAGGAACAGGCCCTGCGCAGTGGCCGTCAGGCGCGTCAGCAGGGCAAGCGGAGGTATTAGCACTGTTTTCTCCCGTGCGGTTTGATCCTGATAGCAATTTAGCTGTGCAAATCGCAAAAAACGTTGATCAGGATCAAAGGAGAGTCAATGCGGACCGGGCAGCCGGCGTTTAGCCCATTCCACGCATAGCAGGTAGCCGGCAAGTATTGCGCACAGTCCCGGCCAGTACGCAGCGGGCATCGTCTGCAGACCGAACAGCGGCGCCAGCGGCGACCCTGGCAGCCACACCCCGCACAGGCAAACCAGCATGGTGGTGGCCAGCAGGGCAGGGCTGGCCCTGCTTTGCACGAAAGGCAGCCGGGCAGTCCGGATCACGTGGACCGCCAGCGTTTGCGACAGCAGCGATTCAACGAACCATCCGGTCTGGAACTGGGCGCCCGTGGCGTGCAAGCCGAACCACAGCCAGGCATAGGTCAGATAGTCAAACAACGAGCTGACGCCGCCCAGAAGCAGCATGGCATGGCCGATATCGCTCATGTCCCAGCGGCGCGGACCCGCCAGGGCGCTAGCGTCAACCCGGTCGGACGCCAGCGCAGTCTGCGACACGTCATAGAGCAGGTTGTTCAGCAGAATTTGCAGTGGCGCCATGGGCAGGAACGGCAACAGTATGCTGGCGCCCAGCACGGACACCATATTGCCAAAGCTGGCGCTGGCGCTCATGCGCAGGTATTTCGTGATATTGACAAACACTTGCCGGCCTTCGCGCACCCCTTCGCTGACCGCCATCAGGCTTTTGCGCAGCAAAATGATGTCAGCTGATTCCCGGGCAATGTCTGCCGCCGTGTCCACGGAAATGCCGACATCGGCCGCCTTCAGTGCACCGGCATCATTGATGCCGTCGCCCAGGTAGCCGACCACGTGGCCGGCCCCTTGCAGCGCGCGGATCACGTCGGCTTTCTGCTGCGGCGTGAGTTTGACAAACAGCGTGGTTTGTACTGCCCTTTGCTGCAACGTTGCCGCATCCATGGCGGCAATCTCGGGACCGCTCAGCAGAAGGCTGTCCCGTAAGCCGACATGATGGGCCACGTGCCGGGTGACCGCTTCATTATCGCCCGTCAGTACCTTGACGGCGATGCCTTGGCCATGTAGCGCTTGCAGGGCTTCCAGCGCGGTGCTTTTGGGCGGGTCAAGAAAGGCGATATAACCGGCCAGCAGCATGCCGTGTTCGTCCGCATCGCTGAATGCCGCTGCTTGGGCCGGCAGCTCGCGCACGGCAACGGCAATCACCCGGAATCCTTCCTGGTTCAGCGATGCCGCCACCCGCACCAGTTCTGCCGCATGGTGCGGGTGCAGCGCTTCGGTTGCGCCATCGCGGTTGCCCTGCGTGCAGTTGGCAGCCACTTCTTCAACCGCACCCTTGCAGATCAGCAACCTGGTGCCGTCCGGGCGCTCCAGGATGACGGACATGCGGCGGCGCTGGAAGTCAAACGGCAGTTCGTCGATCTTGCGGTAATCCAGCGGCGGGGCCAGATGATGGCCTTCGATGTATTCCTGCACGGCGCGGTCCAGCAGGTTCTGCAGGCCGGTTTGGAAATGGCTGTTCAGGTATGCGTATTGGGCGACCTGCGCGGAATCTTTGCCATCGATGTCGACGTGGCGTGCGACGACGACGCGGTTTTGCGTCAGCGTCCCGGTCTTGTCAGTGCACAGCACATCCATGGCTCCCGTATTTTGAATGGCGTTTAAGCGTTTGACGATGCACTTGCGTTGCGCCATCGCCACCGCGCCTTTGGCCAGGTTCACCGTAAAGACGACCGGCAGCAATTCCGGCGTCAGCCCTACCGCCACTGCCGCCGCAAACTGGAGCGCCTGCATCCAGTCGCCTTTGGCCATGCCGTTGATCAGAAAAACCAGCGCCATCAGCAGCACCATTACCCGCAGCATCAGCGCGATATAGCGTTGCAATCCCCGGTCAAAGCTGGTCAGTTCGCGCTGTGCCGCCGCTGACTGCGCCATGCGGCCGAAATCCGTGTCGCGCGCGGTTGCGATGACGACCGCGGTAGCCGTGCCGCTGGCGACGGATGTCCCCATGAAGGCAATGTTGGGCAAGTCATACCGTGCCGGGGGCAGCTGGGCGCAGGGCGCGGCGCTTTTCTCCACGGGCATGGCTTCCCCGGTCAGGGCGGACTGGTCAATGAACAGGTCGCGGCACTGCAGGATGCGCACGTCGGCCGGTACCGCGTCGCCTGCCGACAGCAGGATGATGTCGCCCTGCGCCAGGTGCGACATTGGAATGGAGGCGGTCCGCGTGCCATCCGCTTCGCGCCGCAGCACCCGTGTCCTGGTATGCACCATGGCCAGCAGCCGCGCGGCAGCCTGGCCGGCCCGGTATTCCTGTATAAACGACAATACCGTGGAAAGCACCACCAGCACGGCAATCATGGCGCCGCCCCAGGGCTGGGCGGTGAGGAAGTTCATTATGGCCAGCCCCAGCAAGACCAGCGGCAGAGGCCGCAGGAAAGCCCGGACCAGTTGTCGTGCGGGCGATGCATGTGTTCCGCTGGCAGGTACGCTGGCGCCAGCCTGCTTGCGGCGTCGGGCAGCCTCCGGCGCCGTCAACCCTTTTTCGGTGCTGTCGAGCATCGCCAGTACGCTGCCGGCGTCCGCACGGGATCCCGACTCCGGCGTGACGGGCACCGCTTGCTGCCTGCCTGGCGCAACGGAAGGCGCGCCAGCGTGGCGCCGTTTAGCGTACGGTGCGTGCACGGCGGCGTCTAGTGCTGGTGCACATACATGCCGGGCGCATCGCACAGTGGCGGCGACCGGGAGGGAACGGGAACGATGTCCGGACCGCTGCGGCGGGCCAGCCAGCTCTCCCAGGCAGTCCACCAGGAACCCTGCTGTACCGGCGCCCTGGCATACCAGGCGTCCGGGTCGATGGACGCCTGGGCACGGTCCCCTGCGCCTGGATTGCGCCACGAAATCATGTACACGTCATATCCCCGTTCGGCCAGATAGCGCACCAGTGAGTCGTAGGAAGACAAGTCGAGAATATAGTATTTCATGATCCATGCCGGCACAAGCAGAGGGGGATGGCGCACACGGCATTGCGTTGGGGCGTGTAGCGTATCAGTCATCGGGTTCCAGGCTGCCGTGCTGCGCGGTCGTCCATGCTGTGTCAGTATGCCGGCACTGGCGCCGCACCGTTGCCCTGCCGCACCATGCGCAGCAAGTGGCGGTCCTGGGTGACGATATGAAATGGCAGCCAGTCGACCAGCGCGCGCAAGGCACGGTGCGCCGGATCGGCGTCGCCCTGCATCAGGGCCGACTCCGCATGGTGCAGGCCGGCCAGCATGCGGGCGTGCTGCGCGCGGTGCAGCGCCGCATCCGGGCACTGGAAGCTCTCCATTAATTGTTCTTCATAGCGGAAATCGGTTTCGATGCCGTCCACCACATCGCCATAGGCTGCCATGAACTGGTCTTCCGGCAGCGCCAGCGTATTGACCAGCGCTGCAAACGTCTTGCCGTGCGCCGTATCCAGCGTGGGTTCACCCAACACCATATCGGCCGGGAGGCATTGCTGTTCCATCTGTTCTCCTTGGTAGTTGTCGTGGCCGGCATGGATGCCGGCATGTTCAATGTGTCATCAGCAGGGGAATCCGGGTTTGCCTGAGCAAACCGCGGGTGGTGCTGCCCAGCACCCATTGGCGCAACCTGGTGTGGCCAAACGCGCCAGCCAGCATCAGGTCGGCGCACGTTTCCGCCGCCAGGTTGACCAGCGCGGTATCCGCTTCTTCATCCGTATCGCGCCGTACCACTTCCACGTTGCGGTTGTGGCGCGCCAGATACGCGGCCAGGTCCGCGCCCGGTTCGCCGCCGGCATCGATTTGTTCGGCTTCAGGATTGCAGACGGCAATCGTGACCTTGGCCGCACGGGCAATCAGCGGCAGGGCCAATGCGATGACGCGGTTGATCCCCATGCTGCCGTTCCACGCAATCAGGAGGTTGCTGAAGGCGGCGGAAGGAGAGGCCAAGGGCGGCACCAGCATGACCGGGCGGGCAGCGCGCGTCACCAGCGTGCCGGGCAGGGCGGCCGGCATCAGTAAGCCATGGCTGGCGACATCTTCCAGGTCAGCCACCAGCAAATCGCAATAGCTGGATTGCAGCAGCATGGCATCGGCCTGCGACACGTCGAGCATGCGCGTTTCAAACGAATTGACGCCGCATTCATTGCAGTGTTTGTCAAAGGACTGCAAGCGCTGCTGAGCCTCCGCGTGCAGCCGTTCGCAGTCTTCCGGCAGCAGCATGGAGCCGCCCTCGGCGCCGGCAGCCAGCAGGTAATTCAGTTCAACGATGCCGCTGGTGGTGGCGCCGATCAGGTGTGCGCCCATGCTGTTGGCAAGGCCGGCGGCGATGTCCAGCGTGCGCGGCGTGCCAGTAGCGCTGCTCAGGTGTACGACGATGGTCTTGTACATGGTTGGCCCCTGCGGTGATTGACAGGGGCCATGTTAGTGAACCGGATGATTAATTTATATGACCTGGGACAAGATGGTCTATTTTTCATGGCATGCCGTGCTGCCGGCGTACCGGTCTGCCGCGCTGACCGCATAGAGTTCCGTGTGGCCGAATCCGTGCCTGTAGTCCAGCAGCGAAATCACAGTGGGAAGGATACGCAGGAACAGCAGCCCCTGCCACGGCGCCGGGCCGGCCGCTTGCGCCATGCTTTTTGCCGCCGGAAATTTGTACAGGAACATTTGCGCCACGGATTCGATGTGTTCCTGTCCTTGCACGAATTCTGCCGTGCCGGCCAATGAAATGCCGCGGATACTGTTCCAGTCGGCGTAGTCCAGGTTGACGGTGGCGGACACCTTGTCGTTGCGCTGGATATTGTCCGCCTTCTGGCTGCCCAGGCCGACCGCCGTGTAAATCGCCAGGCCGTCATGCACGTAGCTGACGGTGGTTGCCTGCGGAAATCCATCGGGGCGGATGGTGGCCAGCGTCATGTCTTTGGCATGGTGCAGGATGTCGAGGATGCGGGCCAGTGCTGCCGGGTTGAGCTGTTCCATATATTGTCCCTCCGTGATTGATCGCGACAGTGCGACGGAGACCATGCTAGGAAATCAATAGTCGCTTTCATATGACCTTGATCAAAGTTTTTGTCGAAGGAGTTCGCTACGATGCCATTCTGAGTTGATGGTGATCAACACGGGAGTAGAAATTGCTATGGGCAAAGCTGACGGCAACGATGCGGTGAAAGGCTATGGCGGCTGGTATTGGCTGGCTGCGCTGGCGGCGGTTGCCCTTGCGCTTTATATCGCCGTGATCGGCAGCGAAACCACGCTGGCTTACAGCGAATTCAAGAAGCTGCTGTACGCAGGCAAGCTGTCGCACCTCATGGTGTCCGAGACCATGATTTCAGGGACGCTGCAAACGGATGAACTGGACGTGCTGCTGTTAACGGAGCGCGCACGCGAACTGCGCTGCGGGAGCAGCGCCACCTGTCCGTTTCACGTGGTGCGGGTGGCGGACCCGGCGCTGGTACCGGCGCTGGAGCAGGCCGGTGTGCAGTTTGCCGGACAGGACAGCGGCTGGTTCAGTAGTCCGCTGTGGTGGATGCTGCCGATTGCCCTGGTGCTGTGGCTGCCGGGCATGATGGCGCGCACGCCGGGCGCCGGCGGCGGCAGTGTGCTGGGCATCGGCAGGAGCCACGCGCGCATGTATGCGCTGCCGGTCACCGGTGTCAGCTTTGCCGACGTGGCGGGCATCGACGAAGCCAAGGAAGAATTGATGGAGCTGGTGGAATTTCTCCGTAATCCAGAGCGCTACCGTCGCCTGGGCGGCAGGATACCGAAAGGCGTGCTGATCGTCGGCGCGCCGGGGACCGGAAAAACATTGCTGGCCAAGGCGGTGGCGGGCGAGGCCGGTGTGCCATTCTTTTCCATCAGCGGTTCGGAATTCGTGGAAATGTTTGTCGGTGTCGGCGCGGCGCGCGTGCGCGACTTGTTTGCGCAGGCGGTGGCCAAAGCTCCCTGCATCATCTTCATTGATGAACTCGATGCGCTGGGCCGTGCCCGTGGCATCGGCGGTTTCGAGGGCGGCGCGGGCGAGCAGGAACAGACCTTGAATCAATTGCTGGTGGAAATGGACGGTTTCGACACCAACAGCGGCGTCATTTTGCTGGCAGCCACCAACCGCCCTGAAATCCTGGATCCCGCGCTGCTGCGTCCGGGGCGTTTTGACCGCCACATCGCGCTGGACCGTCCCGACCTGGCCGGGCGCAAGCAAATCCTCGCCGTGCACATGCAGCGCATCAAAACCGGCGGCGACATCGGCCTCGCCGAACTGGCCGCCAGGACGGCGGGCTTTGCCGGGGCGGACCTGGCCAGCCTGGTCAATGAGGCGGCGCTGCTGGCCGGGCGCAAAGGAAAAGACGTGGTCGAGCTGGCGGATTTTGACGAGGCGCTGGAGCGCATGATTGCCGGCCTGGAAAAAAAGACGCGGGTGATGAGCAGGACTGAAAAGGAGACGGTCGCTTACCATGAAGCGGGCCATGCGCTGATCGCGGAATCGCGTGTCCATGCGGACCGCGTGGCCAGGATTTCCATCATCCCCCGCGGTATTGCCGCGCTGGGTTATACGCGCCAGTTGCCCGCGGAAGACCGCTATTTGCTGCGCAAGACGGAATTGCTGGACAAGCTGGACGTGCTGCTCGGGGGACGGGTGGCCGAAGAACTGGTCTTTGGCGACGTTTCCACCGGCGCACAGAACGATTTACAACAGGCCACCCAGCTGGCGCACCATATGGTGCTGCAATACGGCATGAGTGAACGACTCGGCCTGGCAACCTATGCCGGTGGCGCTGGCAGCGGCGGGTACCCTGGGATGGGCGTCCGCAGCGCCGCCTATAGCGACGAGACAGCCAGGGTCGCGGACGCGGAAGTGGCCGGCCTGTTGGCTGCGTCGCGCCAGCGCGTGCGGGAATCCCTGCAGTGTATGCGGGCCCAGCTCGATGCGCTGGCGCAGGAGTTGCTGGTCCGGGAGAGCGTGGACCGGACTGCGCTGGATGCCTTGCTGGCCCGTTTTGTCTCCCGGGAACCGGGGCGGCCACCGTTGCCCCCTGCGGTGGAAGCGGTACAGGCGGATGCGGCGGCCGCAGAAGGCACAGCGTAGCGCTTGCGCGGCAGCGGGCAGACAGAAGGAGGGACTATGCAGCGATCGACGCATGCGGCCGGGCTGCCCGGCGTACAGGCAAGTCCGGCCGCAGGGCCTGGCCAACGGGCGGCGGCCCCAGAGGCCGGCGGGGAATTGACGGTGGCGCTGCAAGCTTGCATGGTGGACAGGCTGGCTGCAGTGCTGAAAGCCGGCGCGGGCGCCGTACTACGTATGGAAACCCAGATTTCCTGGGTACTCGTTTCCGGGGCACATGCCTACAAGGTCAAGAAGGCGCTCCGCCTGCCATTCCTGGATTACACAACGCTGGCGGCGCGGCATACCTGCTGCCAGGCGGAATACCGGCTGAACCAGCGCCTGGCGCCGGAACTGTACCTCGATGTGGTGCCGGTGACGGGAAGCCTGGCTCATCCCGCGCTGGGGGGCGCCGGGCATGTGCTCGACTACGCGGTCAAGATGGCGGCGTTCGATCAGCGGGCGCTGTGGAGCCGGCGCCTGGAAGACGGCGGCCTGGACGATGGCCAAGCCGAAGCGCTCGCGGTGCGCCTTGGGCAATTCCATCTGGCGGCGCCAGCCGTTCCGGCCGGCGTGCCATGGGGTACGCCCGGCTATATCGCCCATACGGTTGGCGCCACTCTGGCCGAGTTGAGCAAGCAGGTGCCCGGCGACGCCGGACAAGCCTGCCTGGCAGGGCTGCGGAAACTGGAGGCAGCAAGCCGTCCCCCGTTGTTTCCCGTGTTCCGCCAGCGCCGCGCCGGCGGGAAGGTCAGGGAATGCCATGGTGATCTGCACTGCGGCAATATCGTCAGCCTCGGGCGGCAGGGTATCCCGTTCGACGGCATCGAGTTCGCTGACGGTTTGCGCTGGATCGACGTGATGGATGACGTGAGCTTCCTGCATATGGACCTGGCATACCGCGGACGCCCGGACCTGGCGGCACGGCTCCTCAGCCGCTACCTGGAAGTCACGGGGGATTATGACGGGCTGGCCGTGCTGCCTTATTACCGCATGCACCGGGCGCTGGTCAGGGCCAAAGTGTTGCTGGAACGGGCGGCGCAAGACCATGTGCCCGCAGCGGAGCGCGCTGCCCTGCGCGCGGCGGCGGACGGCTACCTGCGCTTTGCACGCGGCAGCGCTCCCGCCCCGGCGCCCGCCATCATGGTGACCCACGGCTGTGCCGGCAGCGGAAAAAGCGTGTTGTCGCGCTATGTGGTGTCCGCCCTTGGCGCGTTGCAGATCCGTTCCGACGTTGAGCGCAAACGCATCTGGCCCGCCACCGCCACGCTGTATTCCGCGGCCGCGTCGCGGCGCACGTACGAGCGCCTTGCGGCACTGGCCCGTGCCATCGTGCAGTCGGGCTGGCCCGTTATCGTCGATGCCGCATTTCTACGTGCCTGGCAGCGCGAGCTGCTGCGCGCGCTGGCGGCGGAGTTATCGGTGCCATTTTTTTTGTTCGACGTGCGCGCGCCGGAACAATGCATGCGCGAACGGGTGGCGGCTCGCCTGTTGAACGGATTGGATGCTTCCGATGCAGGCGTCGGCGTCCTTGAGCGCCAGCTGCAAAACCAGGAGCCGCTGACTGAGGAGGAATTGGCGCACGCGCTGGTGGTCGATACCGGCGCCGGCCTGGACTTGCAGCGCGTCCGCGCAGCCTGCGCGCCGGTGCTGGCACACGCAGCGGCAGGGCATCCGCCCGGTGATACTTCAACAGGAGAGCGCTATGGCTACGGACCGGAATTTGAAGGAAGACGTGGAGCAGGAACTGGCATGGAATCCCGCAGTTGGCGAAGGGCATATTGCCATTGCCGTCCGTGATGGCATTGTCACCAACCACCTTGCCATCGGCCCCGCTAACTGAATTCAAGACAGGGATGGCGGCGCGGATTGCTGTTCAGGCAGCTCAAATACCTGCGCCGACGAGGGGGCGCACCACAGCATATGGCAGCGCACCAGCTTGACGCCAGGTACGTTTTCGGCAGCAACGCGCAGCGCGTCGGCCTGGCGATGGTCGGTGACGGTTCCGTACAGGTTGACCACGCCGTTGCGCACCAGGATGCCGGGATGGGTCTGGCGCGCCCATACCAGCGCCGCGAGTTCCTTTTGCAGCTGTTCCTGGATATCGGAATCGGCCCGCGTGCCGGCAGGGAACTCGGACGTTGCCACGGTCCTGTGCGGGATTGATATAGGTCAAGAGCAATAAAAAGAAAACCGGGCGTCGGCACGGCATCTGTGCCAGCCGAGCCACTGATGTGCGCAGAAACCCCGCTCATTTCAGCGCGCCTTGATCTCGGTCAATCAAATATGCGGTGCAAGCGGCTAGTGTGGAAACGGGCAAGGGGAGCGCCATGACGAAACTACCTGACGTGAGCGGGCTGTCGGCGGAAGAGGCGGCGCAACGGCTCGCTGCGGATGGACCGAACAGCTTGCCGGCTGCGAAGAACGGGCTGGCGGCGCTGTGCCTGCGCACGGTCCGCGAACCGATGTTTCTGCTGCTGATCGGTGCCGCCATGCTTTATCTGGTACTGGGCGATCTGCACCAGGGATTGTTCCTGTTCCTGATGGTAGGCGTCACGGTGGGCATCACGCTCTTTCAGGAAGGCAAAACGGCGCGGGCGTTGCAGGCGTTGCAAGAGATGGGCGGCCAGTCGGCGCTGGTGTTGCGCGACGGACAGCCTCAGCGCATTCCGTCCCATGCCGTGGTATGCGGCGACGTGCTGTTGCTGGCCGAAGGCGACCGCGTGGCGGCCGACGCCGTGCTGCTGTACGCCAATGGTTTGCAGGTGGACGAGTCCCTGCTGAGCGGGGAATCGCTGCCTGTCGTCAAACTGGCCATGGCGGGAGCCCTGCCGCGTGCCGGGCCGGGAGCGGAGGCGCTGCCTTACGTGTGGTCGGGAACACTGGTGTTGCAGGGGGACGGCGCGGCGCGGGTGACGGCCACGGGTGCGCGGACGGAACTGGGAAAAATCGGACAGAGCCTGGCGCAATTGCGCACCGAACCATCGCCTTTGCAGCGCAGCGTGGCGCGCCTGGTGTCGTGGTTTGCTGCGGGCGGCCTGGCCCTGAGCCTGCTGGTGACGGTGCTGTATGGCATGCAGGGCGCGTGGATGCCCGCCATCCTGGCCGGTATCGCGCTGTCGATGTCCTTATTGCCGGAAGAATTGCCGGTCATCCTGACCGTGTTCCCTGCGATCGGCGCGTGGCGCATGTCACGCGTGCAGGTGCTGACCCGGCGCCTTGCTGCGATTGAAGCGCTCGGCGCGGTGACCGTGCTGTGTACAGATAAAACCGGCACGCTGACGGAAAACCGCATGCGGATCGAACAATTGCATGTGGATGGCGTAGCGTTGCCGCTGCACCGTGTCCAGGGCGTATTGCCGCCAGCCTTCAGGGAGCTGGTGCGGGTTGCCTCGCTGGCCAGCAAACCGCGATCCGCAGATCCCATGGAAACCGCATTGCATGCGCTGGACGGCAGCGATGTGCGCGAACAGCCTTTGCGCGCTTATCCGCTGTCGCCGGGTTTGCGTGCGATGTCGCAGGCTTGGGACGAAGGGGCCGAAGGCATGGCGCTGGTCGCCACCAAAGGAGCGCCGGAAGCCATTGGCGCGCTGTGCCGGCTGGGCGGCGAAGAATTGAGGGCCATGCTCTGCGCGGCGGACACCATGGCCGGGCAGGGATTGCGGGTGCTGGCCGTGGCCAGCGCGGCACATGCCACAGCCCATCTGCCGGAAGCGCAGGACGGTTTTGAGCTGCGCTATCTGGGCCTGATCGGGCTGGCCGATCCGGTCCGTGCCGAAGTGCCGGAAGCGCTGGCGCAATGCCGGCAGGCCGGTATCCGTGTCGTGATGATTACCGGTGATTACCCGCTGACGGCGGCGACCATTGCCATGCGTGCGGGGCTGGCGTGCGAACACGCGCTGACCGGGACGGAAGTTGACAGCCTCAGCGAGGCAGCGCTGCGCCGCCGGCTGATGCAGGCCACCGTGTGCGCCCGTATCTTGCCGGCGCAGAAGCTGCGTATTGTGCAGGCGTTGAAAGCCAACGGGGAAGTGGTCGCCATGACCGGGGACGGCGTCAACGACGCCCCTGCGCTGAAAGCGGCGCATGTCGGCATTGCCATGGGCGGGCGGGGCACCGACGTGGCGCGGGAGGCGGCCGCCTTGATATTGATGGACGATAACTTTGCGTCCATCGTGCGCGGCATCCGGCTAGGCCGGCGCATCTTTACCAATATGCGCAACGCCATGTCCTATGTGGTGGCCATGCATGTGCAGGTGGCGGGCATGGCGCTGGCTCCTGCGCTGTGCGGCTGGCCTATCTTGCTGTATCCCATGCATATTGCTTTCCTTGAATTGATTATCGATCCGACTTGCTCGCTCGCTTTTGAGAATGAAGCGTCGGATGAGGACGCAATGCGCTGTCCGCCTCGCGACCAGGCAGCCCCGCTGCTGGACCGGGAGGCCGCTACGCTCGCCCTGGCGCAAGGGGCAATTACATTGGGCGTCACGCTGTTTGCCTACTGGCGGGCGCTCGCTATGCTGCCGGCGCCGCAAGCGCGGGCGGCAGGGTTTGCTGTACTGGTGCTGTCCGGGCTGGCGCTGATCTTTTCCACCTTGTCACGGCGGCGCAGCGCCCTGCAAGCACTGGCGTCGCGTAACCGGTTGCCACGGGCGGTAGCGGGCGTCGCCACCGCGTTGTTGCTGGCGGTGCTGTATGTGCCGCCGTTGGCGGACGTGTTTCAGTTCAGTGCTTTGCCTGCGGCTGAACTGATGACGGCGCTGGGGCTGGGCGTGGCCAGCCTGGCTGGCTGTGAATTGTCCAGGCGTCTGCTGGCGCCACGCCGCCAGGTCCTGAACCATATGCAGGCCAGGCAATGAAAGGAGTCGCTCATGCATCCATGCCTCGTTGTGTATTATTCCCGCTCCGGCGTGACGGAAAAAATTGCGCAGGAAATTGCCAGCCGGTGCGGCGCCGATATGGACGCCATTCGGGAAGAGCGCAGCCGTGCCGGCCCGCTGGGTTTTTTGCGGTCCGCCTATGAATGCGTCAGGCGCAAGCTGCCTAAAAAGGCGGACAAGCATGCCCGCCATGTGACCATCAACTGATGCACGCCATGGCTGGCAGCGGCATGGCGTTCAGCCACACCATGCTTGCCATGCAGTTGCCCGCGCCGGGCATGGCCTTGCAGCAGGTCCGCCTGGCGGTCCCGCTGCCGGCCGCCGGGCAGGTGTTGCTGAAGGTGGAAGCGTGTGGCGTGTGCCGCACCGATCTGCATGTGCAGGACGGCGAGGTGGCGGCGGCCTGTCCGGTGGTGCCCGGGCACGAGGTGGTGGGGCGCGTCTGCTGTCTGGGGGCCGGCGTGACCAGCTGGCAAACAGGGGAGCGGGCCGGGGCGGGATGGCTGGCCGGCGCGTGCGGCGCCTGCCACGCCTGCCTGCGCGGCGCGGAAAACCTGTGCGACGCCATCGTGTTCAATGGCTGCCACCACAATGGCGGCTATGCGGAGTATATGCTGGCCGACGCGGCCTACCTGTATCGGCTTCCTGTCGCCTATGATGCGGCCCACGCGGCGCCGCTGCTGTGCGCAGGGCTGATCGGCTACCGGGCCTATGCGCTGGCCGGGCCGGCCGAACGGCTGGGGATCTACGGCTTTGGGGCGGCGGCGCACTTGCTGGTGCAACTGGCCCGGCAACAGGGCCGGCAAGTATATGCATTTACCCGTCCGGGCGACTTGGCTACGCAGGCTTTTGCCCGCAGCCTTGGCGCGGCCTGGGCAGGCGGAGCGGACCAGGCGCCACCGGCGCCGCTGGATGCGGCGCTGATTTTTGCGCCCGACGGGGCGCTGGTGCCGCGCGCGCTGGCCGCCGTCAGGAAGGGCGGCGCAGTGGTCTGCGGCGGCATTCACATGAGCGATATCCCCGCCATGCCGTATGCGCTGCTGTGGGGCGAGCGCAGCATCCGCTCGGTCGCCAATCTGACCCGTGCCGACGCGCAGGCATTCCTGGCGCTGGCCGGGCAATATCCGTTGCAGGTTGCTGTGCAAACCTATCCGCTGGAACAGGCCAACGAGGCGCTGGCGGACTTGCGCGCGGGCCTCGTACACGGCGCGGCGGTGCTGCTGCCGGGCGGCGGGTGACCCGCAGGTCACGGCCCGCCGGCAGGCAGTGGCAGCAAGACCGTGACGCGCGTGCCGCCTTTGCCGCGGATGGAAATCCTGCCGTTGAGGGCCTGGACCCGTTCGCGTATGCCGATCAGGCCCAGCGAGCCGGGTTTGCTTAAATCGCCGTCCTCCAACCCGATGCCATCATCGAGGACACGGATGCGCAGCATGCCGTCATGCCATCGTCGCGCACCAATTGCAGCACTGCGGCGTCCTGGCCGATATCGGACTCGCTGACATTGCTGTCCACCTGCGCGGCCAGGGCGGCTGCCGCCAGCGTGGCGGTCAGCAAGCGGCGCAGCAAGCCGGCGCCAGCGGGCGCGGCTGAGTTGGCATCCGCCATCGGTATCTCCGGCAAGCAGCTGTTTCTGGTTCAGTGCGCCATCAGCACGGGGAGCGTCATGCCGGCCAGTACAGTCTTGCTGGCGCCACCGAGGATGCGCTCACGCAGGCGCGTATGGCCATAGCAGCCCATCACCAGCAGGTCGGCCCGGATTGCGGCAGCCAGCTGCAACAATCCTTGCCCGGCGCCATGCGGTGGGGAGATGGTCATGACTTCCGCATTGACGCCATGGCGCGCGAGGTAGAGTGCAATGTCGGCGCCGGGTTCTTCACCGTGGGATTCCGGACCGGTTTCCGGAGCTATGATGGCGACGGCGGCTTGTTTTGCCCGGCGCAGCAGCGGCATGGCCGCTGTGATGGCGCGGATGGCTTCGACACTGCCGTTCCAGCCGATCAGCGGTCGTTCGCCCAGCGTGGCGAACTGGCCGGCAGCCGGCACCAGCAGGACCGGCCTGCCGGCATAGAGGATCACGTGTTCCGGCAAGTCCAGCAGCAGGGCGCCTTCGTTGCGGTCTTGCGGATCCGCCTGGCCGAGGACAAGCAGGTCGGCATAGCGCGCCTGCAGGCAGAGCCCCGAATATTCGTCTTCGTCCCTGTTGCGCTGTTCATAAGAGTTCAGCCCGGTTTGCTTCACGACGGCGCTGAACAATGCCAGCGCCTGCTCAGCCCGTCGAGTCACGTGTTCGACATAGCCGGAAAACAGGGCGCTGCTGCCTTCAAAAGGACTACGCTGGGAGATAAAACGGGGAATACCGCTCATTGCAGCTCCCACCAGGTGCGCCTGTTCAAGCAAGGCCAGATGAGCTGCCAGCCTGATGCGTTCTGCTGCGTTGGCGGCGTTGTCCGCGTGGACCAGGATCGTACGGTATGACATGGCAGTCTCCGGCGCGTGGCGATGGATGCAAATGGGACAGGGTGCGGTCAATGCCTGCCTGCGTCGGCATGAAAGACCAGTACCGGGATCCGGCTCTTTAACAGCACCCGGTGGGTTTGGCTCCCCAACAACATGCCTTTCAGTCCGGTGACGCCATGCGTGGCCATGGCGATCAGGTCGCAGCCGCGCGCCTGTGCAGTTTCCACGATCTTGCGGTAGGGCTGGTCTGAGCGCAGCGAGACGGTCTCGCACGGAACGCCCATGGCCTTGGCATTGCTGGCCAGCGCTGCCAGCAGTTTGGCGGCTTGGTCGGATGTGCCGCGCAGGTAGGCTTCGCGGGTGTCTTCCAGCTGCTCGGCTTCGTAGGTAAAAACATGATACTCAGGCAGCACATGCAGCGCCGTGACGCGGGCGCCGGCATCTTTGGCGAATTCCAGGGCGGATTGAATGGCGGCCGACGATCCCGGCGAGCCATCGGTTGGCAGCAACAGATGTTGATACATGTCAGGCTCCTGATAAAAAGTTGATGAGCAGTGAAGCTGTTGGACAGTGTGCGCAAGTTGCCGCATTACGGCTTTGATTCAGGTCAAATTGTCATCAATGGACGTTGCTGTGGCCTTGACTGATGGACAAGGACTCAAAGCTGTGGGTTTTGTACTCTTTCTTGTTGCAACTTGATCGTGGTCAAACACCTTGCCTGACTTGGCAGGTGCATGACGGTATCGTATGTGCTACCGGCGGCATGAACCTACGTTCACCTCTTATCGGAACACCTGTCCCGCGCTTGCGGCGGCTGGGGATTGATACCTGTCGGCTCAATGTCGTGTCCGCGTCATTGCTGGCCTTGCATGCGGAATCGCCCGGTGAACTGGCCTACGCCATGGCTTATGCGGAACATGAAACCGGTGAACTTGGCTTGAGGAGACGTGCATGACCATCCGCAACCTGAACTTTCTGTTCGCCCCCCGCTCGGTGGCGGTGATCGGGGCCACGGAGCGGCCCGGCAGCGTTGGCGCGACGGTGCTGCGCAATGTGCTGGCCGGGGGATTCGGCGGCCCCATTTATCCGGTGAATCCCAAACACCAGACGGTGGGGGGCAGGCGCTGCTACCATGCAGTGGCCGCCTTGCCTGAGGCGCCTGATCTGGCGCTGATCTGCACATCACCCACCACCGTACCGGATTTGATCAGCCAGCTCGGTGAGCGCGGCACCCGCGCCGCCATCGTCATGACGGCAGGGCTTGGCGCACCGGCAGGCCGGCATGGGCATACGCTGCGCCAGGCCATGCTGCATGCGGCCCAGCCCCATCTGCTGAGGATACTCGGACCGAACTGTGTGGGGCTGCTGGCGCCCCATATCGGCCTCAATGCCAGTTTTGCCCAGGCAGGGAGTACGCCGGGCAGCCTGGCCATGGTGTCGCAATCGGGCGCCATGGTGGCGGCGGTGCTGGACTGGGCCGCTGCGCGCGGCATCGGGTTTTCGGCATTTGTGTCGCTGGGTGACTGTTCCGATGTGGACGTCGCCGATGTACTCGATTATCTGGCAGGCGATGCGGAGACGCACGCGATCCTGCTGTACCTCGAAGGCATAGGCAATGCACGCAAGTTCATGTCCGCGGCGCGCTCTGCAGCGCGCTGCAAGCCGACACTGGTGTTGAAGGCGGGGCGTGTGCCGGAAGGGGCGCGCGCTGCGGCGACCCACACTGGCGCCCTGGCTGGAACGGACCTGGTCTGCGATGCGGCCATCCGCCGCGCAGGCATGCTGCGCGTGGCATCAACGGAGGAATTGTTCGAAGCGGCGGAAACCCTGGCGCAGCCTCACCCGCTGCGCGGACGCCGCCTTGCAATCATGACCAATGGCGGCGGTCCTGGTGTCATGGCGGCCGATGCGCTGGTGGCTGGAGGCGGGGAGCTGGCGCAACTGGGCCACGCCACGCTTGAGCGCCTGGCCAGCGGGTTACCGTCGAACTGGTCTTATTCCAATCCCGTCGATATCATCGGCGACGCGCCGCCGGAACGCTATGCGCATGCGTTGCGTGAATTGCTGGCAGCGGACGAAGCCGATGCGGTCTTGCTGATCCACGCGCCGACTGCAATTGTTCCGGCCGGGCGCATTGCGCAGGAACTGGCGCCGCTGCTGCAGCAACGGCAGCGCCTGGTGCTTTGCTGCTGGATGGGCGGTGCTTCAGTGGAGCAGGCCGCTGAGCTGACGCGCAAGGCTGGCGCTCCTGTCTTTGCGACGCCGGAAGCGGCGGTGGAGGCATTTCTGCAGTTAAGCAGCTATGCGCGCAACCAGCGTCTGCTGATGGAAGTGCCGTCGTCCCGGTGCGGGCCGCACGCCGATACGGTAGCGGCGCGCGCCCTGGTGCGGCGTATGCTGGCTGCGGGATGTTTAAGCATGGGCGAAACCGATGCCAAGGCGCTACTGGAGGCATACGGCATTCCCGTGGTGCCAACCCGCGCCGTGCCCGACGACGATGCGGCACTGAACGCCGCTGCGGAGATTGGTTATCCAGTGGTGGTGAAAGTATTGTCGCCGGACGTGCCGCACAAGTCCGACGTCGGTGGCGTGGTGCTGGACATCGACCATGAGGACGCGCTGCGTAATGCGCTGTCTGCCATCCGCAGCCGCCTGGCGGCGCTGCGTCCTGAAGCGCGCATCGCCGGCTATTCGGTCCAGAAAATGGTGCGCCGCCGGCAAGCGCGTGAACTCATTGCCGGCATAGCCAGCGACCCTGTGTTTGGTCCGGTCTTGCTGTTCGGGCACGGCGGAGTGGATGTCGAAGCCGTGGCCGACCAGGCGGTTGCACTGCCTCCACTGAACCACGTGCTGGCGGCAGACCTGGTGAGCCGCACCCGCGTGGCGCGCTTGCTGGGAGCGACACGCGGCGCGCCAGCCGCCAATATGGAGGCGGTGTACGATGTGCTGGTGCGCTTGAGCCAACTGGTGATCGACCTGCCCGAAGTCGTGGAGCTGGACGTGAACCCGCTGCTGGCCGATAGCAGCGGCGCACTGGCCCTGGACGCCAGGGTACGGCTGGCGCCGGCCGCTGAGGGGAACGTCCGCCAGCTGGCCATCATGCCGTACCCGGAGCACCTTGAGCAACGCTGTACCTGGCAGGGGGAACCATTGTTGCTGCGGCCTATCCGTCCCGAGGATGGCGCCGCCCACCAGCTGTTTTTCAGCCGGCTCACTGCAGAGGATGTGCGTTTCCGCATGTTTACCAGTGTCAGCGCCCTGTCTCCGGCGCAACTGGCGCGGTTTACGCAGATCGATTATGCGCGCGAGATGGCGTTCGTCGCGATCCGTGAACACGAAGGCGCCCCGGATGAAACGCTGGGTGTGGTGCGCGTCGTTGCCGACCCCGACCATGTGCGGGGTGAATTTGCCGTGACGGTGCGCAGCGACCTCAAGGGCCGTGGCCTGGGCCGGTTATTAATGGAGATGCTGATCGGCTATTGCCGGGCGAGCGGGCTAAGTGAAATCATTGGCGAAGCCCTGCTCGACAATGAACGGCTGCTGGAGCTGGCGCGTGCACTCGGCTTCAGTAGCCGCCACAGCGGCGCCGGTACCGTGCTGCTGTCGCTGCGCCTTGCCGATGGGACTGGCGCGGGCAAGACGGAACACCCGGCAGCGAAGTGATCGCCGGTGACGCCACGCGCACCGTGGTCTGGCCGAGGAAGTAACGGTTTGCCTGGTGCTTACTCCTAGGTGTAAAAACAATATACAAAAATAGTTTATCTAAATATATAATGTTCTCATTGAAACCGTAGAGTGCACCATGACCCCTTCCAGTCCCACTGTAGACCTGGTATCCATGCAGGCCGCCGCTGCGCAGGCTTGCGCCTTGCTAAAGGTATTAGCTAATCCTGACCGTTTGCTGCTCATGTGCCAGTTGTCGCAGGGTGAAATGTCCGTCGGCGAACTGGAGGTCCAGCTCGGCATCCGGCAGCCAACGTTGTCACAGCAATTGACTGTGCTGCGAGAAAACAGCCTGGTGGCCACGCGCCGCGACGGCAAGAATATTTTTTATTCCGTGGCGAGTCCGGAGGCGCTGGCTGTCATGGCTGTCCTGTATCAACAATTCTGTACTACCGCTCGTGAGGAGCCGTCATGCTGATCGACCTTGTTCATTTCACCCCCGGGCTGTCATTGGCAGGAGGCTTGCTGATCGGCACGGCTGCGGCCGTACTGGTGCTGTTCAATGGCCGCATCGCGGGCATCAGCGGCATCCTTGGCGGACTACTGAGCTTGCCGCAACGGGATATGGCGTGGCGCCTGGCGTTCCTGGCCGGCCTGGTTACTGCGCCCATTGCCGCCAGCCTGCTTGGGCAACCCATCGCACCGCAGATTGACGCCGGCTGGAGCACCATCCTGGCCGCTGGCTATCTGGTCGGGCTGGGCACGCGCTATGCCAGCGGCTGCACCAGCGGCCATGGCGTATGCGGCATTTCCCGTGGCGCCATCCGTTCGCTGGTGGCCACGGCAATATTCATGGCGGCGGGATTGTTAACGGTGTTCGTGAAACGGCACGTCTTTGGAGGCTGACATGGCAGTATTGACGTCGTTGCTGGCGGGGCTGCTGTTCGGCATCGGCCTGATGGTGTCCGGCATGGCCAATCCGGCCAAAGTGCTGGGTTTTCTTGACGTGGCGGGGCGCTGGGACCCGTCGCTGGCTTTTGTCATGGCCAGTGCCATCGCCGTAGGGGCGCTGGCATTCCTCGTCGCCGGGCGCCTCCAGCGTTCTTGGCTAGGCTTGCCGATGCAGTTGCCCGGCAACGCTTCTGTGACGCCTCGCCTGGTGCTGGGCAGCGCCGCGTTCGGCATTGGCTGGGGGCTGGCCGGCTTTTGTCCGGGGCCGGCGCTGGTGGCGCTGGGGGCCGGTTATCCGAAGGCGTGGGGTTTTGTCGCTGCGATGCTGGCCGGCATGGCAGTGTTTGAATTGATTGAGCGGCTGGCAGCGCCTGCTGAGTCCGGCACCTGGTAGACGAAACCGCAATATACGTCCAATTGCTGCGACAGCGCTGGCTGGCGGATGGCGAGCAAAACTTCGAGTTCGTTTTACCGCGTTGACGGCGCGCTACGCGCTCGCCCGCAGTGCGCCCGGATGTGGCCTGCGAGACAGCCTGCAGCAGCCATGGCTCATCCAGTCACCTTCGCCACCTGCTGAAATCATGTCATATATGTTATTATTTATGACAACAATCAATGCAGCAGTATTCTTTTCTCCATTCTTTTACTTCAAAAATGCGTCCAATTCATGTCGGCTTGCTGGGTATCGGAGTTGTTGGCTCCGGAACATTCAACGTCCTCAAACGGAACCAGGACGATATCTGCGGCAGGGCAGGGCGAGGGATTGAAATTGTCATGGTGGCGGCGCGTGACATTGCCCGTGCGCGCGGTATCGTCGGCGAGCAGGTGGAGGTCGTAAACGACCCCTGGCAAGTGGTTGATGATCCCCGCATCGACGTGGTGGTGGAAGTGATAGGCGGCTGTACCTTGGCGAAGGAGCTGGTGCTGCGCGCGATTGCCAACGGCAAGCACGTGGTCACTGCCAACAAGGCGCTGCTGGCCGAACACGGCATGGAAATCTTTGCCGCCGCGCGCGCCCGCTCGGTCGTTGTGGCCTTCGAGGGGGCCGTGGCGGTCAGCATCCCGATTATCAAGGCGCTGCGCGAAGGCTTATCGGGTAACCGCATCGAATGGGTCGCCGGCATCATTAACGGCACCACGAATTTCATCCTTTCCGGGATGCGCGACAAGGGCCTGCCGTTTGATGCCGTGCTGAAGGAAGCCCAGCGTCTCGGCTATGCGGAAGCCGATCCCGCATTCGACATCGAAGGAGTTGACGCGGCCCATAAAGCCACGTTGCTGGCATCGGTGGCCTTTGGTATTCCCGTGCAGTTTGACAAAGCCCATGTGGAAGGCATCACCCGCCTGGAAGCGGTGGACATTGCCATCGCGGAGCGGCTGGGCTATCGCATCAAACTGCTGGGGATCGCGAAGCGTACGGCCGACGGCATTGAATTGCGGGTCCATCCAGCGCTGGTGCCGGCACGCTGCCTGATCGCCAACGTCGAAGGATCGATGAATGCCGTGATGGTGAAAAGCGATGCGGCCGGCGTGACCATGTATTACGGCGCGGGCGCAGGGTCGGAACAGACGGCATCGGCGGTCATTGCCGATCTGATCGACATCACCCGCCTGGCCACGGCGGAACACGAACACCGCGTGCCCTACCTGGCATTCCAGCCGCAGGCGATGGTGCAGACGCCGGTGCTGCCGATAGCAGACGTGCGTACCAGTTATTACCTGCGCATTGCCGTGCGCGATACGCCCGGGGTCATGGCCGATATCACGCGCCTGCTGGCCGCCCACGATGTTTCCATCGATGCGCTGCAACAGCAGGCCCCGGCCGGGCGCGAGCAAACCGACATTATTGTTTTGACCCATGAAACTGTGGAGCGGGCCATGGATGCGGCGCTGGCCGGCATTGCGGCACTGCCCACCGTGCTGGGACCGATTACCAAGTTAAGGGTGGAACAGCTGGCCTGACCGGCCACCGCCACCTTCCCGCTTGCGGCCACAAGGTCGTGATAGCGCATGGCCGCGACCTGGCGGCCATGCCCCGCCCGGCGCCACCAGCGCCTGTCTTTCCGCTTCCCATGCGCCCCTATCCGCGGCGCTGCACTATCGCGTCCAGGCTGCCTCAACCTGACGAAAGACATTATGAAACTGGAACCTGTAGACCCGGTGCTGCCCCAGGCGCTGGAGCATTACCATGCCTTGCTGCAAGGCCCCTACCTGGATAGTACCGTGGCGGCAGTTGCCGCCGTGACCGACCGGCAAAGCCAACCCGGCAGCGAAAAAAACATTTGCCATGTGCTGCGCCCCCGCTTCATTACCCAGGCGCAGGAGCGCGCCGTCAACGATGCGGCGCTGGCAGTCTTCAGCGCATTAAAGCAATTGCAGGCGCGCCTGCTGGCCGATGATGCGCTGCTGGCCGCCTTGCCGGTGGACCCGGCCTACCTTGACTTGATCCGCCACACTGCCACTATGCCCACGGGCGTGATGGGGCGCATCGATGCATTCGCCGGCATGGGCGGCGATGTCAGTTTTATGGAATTCAATCCCAATCCGGGCGGCGCTTTTTACTTCGACATGATAGCGGAAGCATTTGAACAGGCGCCCATCATGCAGGCTTTCCGCCAGCGTTATCCATTCGAGTCGTACCGCTTGTCGGCGCGCATGCCGGCCGCGCTGGGCGCCTCGTATACGCGCCATGGCGGCCAGGGCGTGCCACGCATTGCGCTGGTGTTTGGCGACGGTGCCGCTGATGCCGGCGCTCCGGCCTCGCATCACTTCGAGCAATCGCTGGAAGGGCAGCGCCTGGTCGGGATGCTGACCAGGCTGGGGATGCCGCCGGTGATCGCATCGCCCGCCGATTTCGCTTACACCGAGCGCACGGGCCTGACTGCACGCGGTAACGCCGTTGATGCCGTGTTCGTTGAAAACTGGCGGGCCTGGCTGGGATTGCCTGCGTCGCATCCGCTATTCGTGGCGGTGCGTGAACGCAAAGCCTGGCTGATGAACTCGGTCGCGGACAAGGTGTTATTGGGTAACAAAGCCATGTTCGCGCTGCTGTCGGACGCGGACTATGCAAGCTTCCTGCCGCCCGCCCTGCGCGCCGCGGTGGACCGGCACGTGCCGTGGACCCGCTTGTTCCAGCCATCGATGACGGACTTCCATGGCCGCCGGGTGGACTTGCTGCCCACGGTGGCTGCCGACAAGGACCGTTTTGTCCTCAAACCGGCCGATGGCTGGGGCGGCGCGCAAGTGGTGCTGGGCAGCGATTGCAGTGACGCGCAGTGGCATGCGGCGATGGAAGCGGCAACGCGGCAAACCTTTGTGGTGCAGGAAAAGATCGCCGCCGCACCGGAATCGTTCCCGTTGCTGGAACAGGGCGCCCTGGTATTGCATGACCACTTTGTCGACTTGAATCCCTACCTGTGGTCGGACAGCACACCGTATGGCATGGGGGCGCGCGCCTCCCGTATCGCTGTCACGAACTTTAAGCAGGGTGCTTCGCTGCTGCCCGTCTTCGTGCTGCGGTAGACGGCAGTGGCGGCAGGAGAGGTTGCCAAATAAGATAGCCAACCTGTCATTATGCGCTTGACAACTATACGCGATACGGCATACTATCTATTGTCTTTTTGAGAAATCAAAAAGATAAAAATGCTATCCATATAATTCAGCATTTCGGCTCGCACACCCGCCTGCCGCCCCGCCGCCAACACCACTTGGCGGCGGCGTATCACCGATACGCCACTGTCAGCGTTCGTTTGCACCTATCCGGTGAAATGAACTGAATTTCCTTTTCGTTACCTAACATCGCCTGCGTCCAGACCGCACTTTATCGCGTGTTGTCTGCCGTAGTGCCGCCGTGCGTCTTTGCCGCACCGCGTGGTGCCGCGCCCAACCGGTGCAGCCAGGTAGCGCATCCAGCTAACCCTGTTACAGGCTTTACAAATGACACGACCCAATACTGCCCGGCTGGCGCCTGGCTGGGCTTTGTGCGTCTTGCTGCTTGCTTGCGTGGTTGCCGCGCTCGGCTTGCTGCATGCGCGCGGCCCTTCCCCGCTGCGGGCCGATGCTCCGCCCGATGCCTTTTCAGCCATGCGGGCCATGGCGCATCTGGAAAAGATAGCCCAAGTACCCCATCCAGTTGGTTCCGCCGCCAACGCCGACGTGCGCGGCTATCTGCTGGCGCAATTGCGCGCGCTGGGCCTCGAGCCGGAAGTGCAGAGCGCAGTCGGTGTGACCCGCACCGCCGCTGGCGGCAATACGGGCAAGGTACACAACGTGCTGGTGCGCGTGCCGGGCCGCGCGCCAGGCAAGGCAGTCATGCTGTCGGCCCACTATGATTCCGTGCCCAGCGGACCGGGCGCCGCCGACGACGGCGCGTCCGTGGCCGCCATCCTGGAAACGCTGCGCGCGTTGCGCCACGGCCCGCAACTGGAACATGACGTGATTGTCTTGTTCAGCGATGGCGAGGAAGCGACCTTGCTCGGCGCGGAAGCGTTCGTTGCAGGCCACCCTTGGGCGGCGGATGTGGGGCTGGCGCTGAATTTCGAATACCGCGGCAACAGCGGCCCGATGATGATGTTTGAAACCAGCATCGGCAACGGCGGGCTGATTCCGGGATTCGCCCAGGCGGCAGCCCATCCGGTCGGCAGCTCGCTGCTGTACGAAGTGTATAAATTGCTGCCCAACGATACGGACATGAGCCCCTTCAAGCGGGCCGGTATTCCGGGCATGAACTTTGCCGCGATCGAGTCGCCCTACAGCTACCACGCGGAAATCGACCGTCCTGAATTGCTGGACCAGCGCAGCCTGCAGCATGAAGGCGAATTGATGCTGTCGCTGGTACGCCATTTCAGCCGGCAGGATTTATCCAGCCTGGCCGCGCCGGACCACGTTTATTTCGATGTCCCCGGTGCGCTGCTGCATTACCCCGCATCATGGGCGTTCCCGCTGGCGCTGGGCGCGGCCGCGCTATTGGCCTGCCTGCTGTGGCAGGGCCGCCGGCGCGCACAGTTGCGCGTGGCGCGCGCCATGCTGGCCATCCCGGTTTTCCTGTTGATGCTGGTGGTGCTGGCCGGCGCCGCGCAATTGCTATGGCGCGCCATTACGCTGGCGCACCCGCAGTACATGCAATTCATCGGGCCCTATAACAGCCACTGGTACCTGCTGGCGTTCACTGCGCTGGTGGCGGCCGGTTACAGCGCACTGCAAGCGGCGCTGGCGCGCTGGTTTTCCGCGCTGGAACTGGCGGCAGGCGCGATGCTGTGCTGGCAGGCGTTGTTGCTGGCCAGCGCGCTGGCCATGCCGGGCGTGAGTTTTGTCTTCATGTGGCCATTGGCGCTGATGCTGGCCGCGCAGGCCCTGATGCTGGCGCCGCGCGCGCAGCCGATGTCTGGCCAGTGGCGCGCGGTCTGGCTGCTGGTTGCTGCTGCGCCTGCCATCCTGCTGTTTGCACCGCTGCTGCGCTCGCTATATGTCGGCCTGGGACCGAAGTCCGTGATGGCGCCGGCCGCATTGCTGGTGCTGTTGCTGGGTTTGCTTTCGCCGTTGCTGGAACTGTTGACGCGCCGCTGGCTGTTGCCGTTGCTGCCGCTGGGCGCCGGTGCGCTGGCGCTGGTGGCCGGCTCCGCCACAGCGGGCTTCAGCGCGGACCAGCCGCGTCCCAGCGAACTGTCGTACGTGTTTGACGGCGCGGCGGGGAGCGCCCACTGGGTGTCCGGCAATCCCGAGCCGGACCGCTGGAGCGAATCGTATATCGATGCGGGCAAAGGGCGCCACGCCATGCCGCTGCTGTTTGGCGAACGGCCCGGCGCCTGGTGGAGCGCCGGCGCGCCGGCAGCGCAAATCGCGGCGCCCCGCATCGACGTGGCCAGCGACAGCAGCGACGGCAAACAGCGCACGCTGCAACTGCGCGTCACGTCGGTACGCCAGGCTGCGCGGCTAACCGTGGCGGTGGAGGGCGCAACCGTGCTGTCGTCCACCTTGCAGGGGCGCGCGCTGGCCGATGTGCCGCGCCAGGGCTGGACCGTCAATGGCTATGCGCTGGATGGCGACCCGCTCGACATCACGCTGCATTTGCCGGCCGGACAGCCGGTCCGCATCCGCGCCATCGACCGCAGTTACGGGCTGGCGGACCTGGGTGTGCCGGCACGTCCGGCCGGCCTGATGGGCTACCCATTTGGCGCCAGCGACACCGTGCAAGCCGTCAGTGTGGCCGAACTGGCCGCACCTGGCCTTAACTCAGGAAAATCCCATGAACGCTTCAGTCAACGTTGACCAGATGCGCCTGCGGGCGCTGGACATGCTGCGGGGCGGCGCCCGCGCTGCACCGGCTGCGGAACCCACTGCCGGCCCGGCGGCATTGCCGCCCGGCTTTACCCATGGTATGACGGCGGTACAGCAAGGCATCTGGTTCCAGGAACAATTACATCCCGGCAGCGGCGATGCGCACATCGCCGTGGCCCTGCGCCTGACGGGTGCGCTGGACCCGGCACGCCTGGCGCGCGCGGTCGACAGCGTGACGGCCTTGCAGCCGGCGCTGCGCAGCTGCGTGGTGGCGGGCGCGCCGGCGCGCCTGATGATCAAGCCGCACGGCGAACCGCTGGCGCTGCTGGCGCCGGATGGCGATGCAGAAGCCCAGCTGTTGCGCGAAGCGCGCCGCCCGTTTGACTTTACCGGCGCGACGCTGTTTCGCAGCGCCTTGTTGCCGCTGGGGGAAAACCAGCACGCGCTGCTGTTGACCGCGCACCACCTGGTGTTCGATGGCTGGTCGATGAGCATGCTGGTGAGCCAGTTGAGCGCCGCCTATGCCACTGGCGCTGCGCCGGCGCTTGCCGGGGTGGCGGGCGCCTACCAGCGCTGGTTCGATACGCCGCAACCTGCCGCCACGCCGGAAGCCCTGGCGTACTGGCGCGCGGCGCTGGCGCCGTGTGCAGAGCGTCTGAGCCTGCCGTCCGACCACGCGCCGGCCGCCACGTGCTTTGCGCGGTCCGAACTTGGCCGCGCCGACGTGGACGCGCTCGACCGCGCATGCAGGGAACGGGGCGTGACCCGCTTCCCGCTGCTGGCCATTGCGCTGGCGGTGGTGCTGGGCCGCTACGGCAACCAGGGCGCCGTCACGCTGGGCTTCCCGCTGACGGTGCGGCCGCGCGCGGAACTGCAGGCGGTGGCCGGCAATTTCCTGCAAACGTTGCCGTTGCCGCTGGTATTGGATGCGCATGCCTCGGCCGGCGCCGCGGTGGAACAGGCCAACCGCGCCTTCGTCGGTGCGTTGGCGCATGCCGGCGTGGCGCTGGCAGACCTGGTGCGCCATTGTTTGCCGGAGCAGGAAGGGCAGCGCAGTAATGCGTTCGATGCACTGCTCAACTTGACGAACTTCGCCATGTCCACGTTCGACGCACCCGGCATCGCCTGCGCGCCATTCAGCGATGAACAGCCGGAATTGCTGGGGCTGGGCGGCGCGAAATTCCCGCTGACCGTGTATTGCGAACCCTTGGCCGATGGCGGCCTGCGCCTGCGCGCGGTCGGCATGGGCGCCCATTACAGCGGCGCGCGGCTGGCGCTGGTGCTGGCGCAAATGCAGGCGGTATTGCGGCAGATCGTGCAGGCGCAGGCGGCCCCGCCGCTGACGCTTGCCGCCTTGTCGCTGCGGACACCGGAGTGTGAAGCATTGTTGCCGCAACCTTGCCGGCCGTTGCCATTGCAGCAGTATCCGGCCGTGCCGCAAAGCTTCCTGCAGCAAGCCCGCAGCCGGCCCGGCGCGCTTGCGCTGGAATGGCGCGGCAGCCAGTGGACCTATGCGCAGCTGGCCGCCGCAGCGGTTGAAGGAGCGCAGGCGCTGGCGCCGCACACCGGCAGCCAGGGACGGCCGCCGGTGGTGGCGGTCCTGGGCCAGC
>NZ_WNLA01000017.1 GCF_009720865.1 Pseudoduganella ginsengisoli
TGCTGCAGCGCGTGCTGCAAATCGTCGTCGGATGGCATACGGCTGCCGCCGCCATGTTGCGCCGGCGGCGCGGGCGGAGCCGGGCGCGCCTGCGGCAAGCCGGTATAGCCGGTGGCGGGATGCAGCGTGTCCGGCGACGCATCCGGCGTCAGTTGCGGTGTTTCCGGGCCCGATGGGACCGGCTGCGTGCCGTCAGCAGCAGGGAGGGCCCCTGCCGGCGGCACCACTGTGACGGGCGCTGCTCCCGTGGCGGCGCCGGGTGCGGGCATGGGCACGGGCGGCAGGCTGGCGCCAGGGCCGGGGGACGTCAGCGCGTACCAGTACACGCCGGCCAGCGTGCCGGCCACCAGCGCCAGCGCGCCGCCCAGCACGGCAAGGCGCACACGGGCCGGGTCGCGGCGCGGCTGGTCTTGTTCCGCAGCTGCCTGGGCGGCTGCACGGGCGCGGGCAGCCGTGCCCCGTGCGGCGCCCTGGGTGTTGCCGTGCGCTGCGCCGCGTGTGCTGGCCTGGGCCGCCCCTTGACCGCTGCCGTCTGCAGTGTCTGCCGCCAACGGAGGCTGCAGCGGCGTTCCTGCATGGTTTCCGCCGGTCTCCGCCGCCGTCGCAGTATGCACGCCCTTACGGGCCGGGCTGCGCGTAAATTGGCCGCTGGCGGCGCGCTTAGCGGTCTGCGCGGGGGCCGGCGGCATGGCGTCGGCGCTGGCATAAGCGTCCAGCACGGCGCGATAAGGTTCCGCTATGGCTGGCGTGTCCAGCGCCAGCGCAGCTGTTTCCAGTGCGGGCAGGGGCGCAATCGGTTCCGTGGCCAGCGCGGCGGCGGTCTCGCGCGCCATCAGCATTTCCGCGACAAATGGCTCCACGGGCGGCGGCGCAACGTCTTCCAGCGCCAGTTCGCGCAATGGCGGCGGCTGCACCGAGAATGGCAAGTCCACGCCAGGCGCGCTGGTACTGCCAGTCCCCTCGAGCGCTTGACCTGCTGCGGGGGACGGCTGCGCGCCATGGCGGCGCGACTGCGGCGGTGTCGGATCGTGCGGCGCCGGAATGGCAGGTTCCAGCGCCGGGACCTGTTCGCTGACGCTGCCGGCAGGCTGCTGCAGCTCTTCCAGCGGCTCCAGGGAAAGCGCGAGCAAATCCGGCGCCGGCGGCACGCGGCCGGACAGCACGTCATCCGGCGTCAGCGCCACCACGCGGTCAAACGATTCATCGGAGAGTTCCAGGCCGTCGTCTTCGGGCAGCGGATCGAGTTTGTTGCGTTCGGCTTTTTTGAGCGCCTGCATCAGCAAACTCATAGCCCCCTCCTTGCCACTTCCCCGTACGGCGCTTCAGGACCGGCGGCAGTTTCCGGCAACAGGTAGCGGAAGTCGCGGTAGTCGCCATTCATGCTGGCATCCTTGACCACCACCGGCCGCATGAAGATCACCAGTTCGGTTTTGACGGCGTTTTCATTCCGGTACGAGAACAGGTTGCCGACAACCGGCAGGGAACTGAGCAGCGGCACCCCATCCTTGTTGTTGTCGACGGAATCCTGCATCAAGCCGCCCATGACGGCGATCTGGCCGCTGTTGACCTTCATGACGGATTCCAGTTCGCGCGCCTGGATGACGGGGACGCGCGACACGACATTGCCTGCGGCCAGCGCGGGATTCGGGTCTTGCACGTAGCCGACAATGCGGGTAATGGTAGGGCGGACGTTGAGCGTGACTTCATCGCTGTCGGCAATTTGCGGCGTGACGCTCATGACAAAGCCCACCGGCACGGTTTGCAGGCTGGATTCATACGTGGCCGGGGCCGTGACGGTCCCGGTGGCATTGAGGACGGCAGGCGTGACCTTGATCGTGAAAAAGACATTGTTATCGACGACTTTCAGCATGGCGGTCTGGTTATTCAAGACGCTGATCTTCGGGCTGGACAGCACTTTCACTTTGCCGAACGATTCCAGCAATTGAATGGTGGCGGTCAGGTTGCCCGGATTGACGTAATTTAAGAGGAACATGCCGGGCGACGTGTTGGGCAATACGCCGGACGGCAATGGTTCGGTGCCGAGCTTGCCCTGCGTGACATTGAGCCGGCTGCCCAGGCGCGACCAGTTGATGCCTTGCTGGTACTGGTCGCCCAGCCGCACTTCAATGATGGTGGCTTCAATCAGCACTTGCCGCTTTACGCTGGCCAGCACCAGGTCAAGGAATTCCTGGATTTTTTCATGCTGGCGCGCCGTGGCCCGCACGGCAATCAGGCCGCCTTCCGCATTGACGACGATCGACGGGTCATAGCGGTTGCGGCTGCGGCTGGTGGTCAGCGGCTGGACTGGCAGCGCTGCATCCTGCAGCATCGGCGGCCCAGCCATGGGCAGGGCGGCGCCGCCGGGTAGCGGCGGCTGCTGGCCGGATGGCTGGCTTAACCCTTGGCCAACCGGCTGCGGCTGGTTCAGTGCCGCCAGTGGATCTTGCGGCGTGTCTTGCAACGTCGACGCGCGCAGCATATCGCGGATGTTTTTCTCGATGCTGTACCAAAAGTTGTTGTCCGAGCGGTTCGATACCGATGTGGTGGAATTGTTGTTGCCGTTGCCGCTACCCGGCCCTTGTAGCTGAGTACCGCCGGGCTGCGCAATGGCGGCCGCCACGGGATTGCTGCTGTTGGCATTGGCGCCGCCGCCCGTGGTGGAAATTTGTGTGGCGATATTCACGCTGCTGCTGGTGCTGCGCGCGATATTCACGTAATCGATCTTGTAGTTGCGCCACTCGGGCGCGTCGGGCTGCACGATCAGCGTGTTGCCGGCAATTTCATAGCGCATGTCCACCTGGCGGGCAATGCGGTGCAACAGCTGGGGCAAGGTCTGGTCCAGCGCATTGAGCGTCACGGTGCCTTCAATGCCGGGGTGGATATCGACGTTGAGCCCCGCGTCGCGCGCCAGAGCAAACAGCAGCGATTGCACACCGACCTTATGCACGGTGACGCTGTACGTTTCCACTTTGGGAGTGGGCCGGGGCGGCGGCAATTGCGCGCTCTGGCGCACTGGCTCGGGAATGGCGCCGGCAACCGGCGCTTCAGCGCCGACATGGGCGGACGACAGGGGAAATTGTGGTGCAGCGCAACCGGATAGCAGTGCGCATGCCACGGGTATCAAGGGTGCGGCAAATTGTATCTTCATGGCGGCGCCCCAGCTGGCAAGCTCAAGAAATGTTGTGATTATGAAATTATTCGCACATCATCTATTAAAAATGGCAACTGTGGCGCACGATTTCTTTTTGACATTGTTTTATCGCAACCTTGCGTGATGGATTTGCTGTTGCCAAGCGAGCGGAGCCGTTGCAATCAGCTAACGCGCAGCGGCGTGCGGCGGGTGTTATGGCGTTTTTTGGAAAGGCCGGTGAATTGCAGGCTGGAGACCAGGCTGCCATACAGCATGCGCAGTGCGGACGGACGATAGCGTTCAAATGTGGTGCGCAGCGCGGCGACATCGGCGCCCCGCGGCGTTTCCGCGTCCGGCCCGATCCAGTAGCGGCCATCGGCGCCGTGCGGCTCCCAGACCACGTAGGGTAGTGAACGGAACTTGAATTCAATTTTGAAGTCGCGTTCCAGGCGCCGGAGGCGGACATCGGTGACGCCCTCGGTCGTCGCCAGCAACCGTGTGATGGCGTGCATGGTGATGTAAGGATGTTCGATTTCAAACGCGAGGATGTGCGCGCAGTCGGAATTCAAAATAGGAAATGTGTTCATCGGCAATCCCTTTCGATGGTGAGCAACGAGGAACATCGAACGTGAACTGCAGTGGTTCACGAGTTGGGATAGCGTAGCGGAATTCGCTATGGCAGAGCGCGCGGCTGAGCACGTGTGGCGCGCGCAACAGCGGCGCGAATGGCGCCGATGTTGCGGATTTTCGGCGCATAGGTCCAGCGGCCTTTCAGTTTGCCCATGGCGTTGCGCGCCTGCTGTTCGCTGCTGAAACTGCCATACGCGATGCCGATGCGCTGTTCGCCATGGTTCAGCGTGGGATAGGCGTGCACGTCGCCCAGGCCCAGCGTGCTGCGCACTTCATGGAGGAAGGCTTCCGCGCGGGCGTGCTGGCTGGCGGGGAAATCTTCGATCTTGACGCTGAAATGGCTGTCGGGCTCATCGCGCAGCCACGATTGGCCGGCTTTTAGGGTTTGTTGCAGCAGGCTGGCCTGGCTGGTGGACAGGCCGGCCGCGTAGGCGGCTGCCGCATCGCCGGAACCGGCAGGCTTGGCCAGGGAGGTGGATGCTGAAGCTGCTGCCTGCACTGGCGGCGCTGGCGGGGCCTTGGCTGCTGCGGACGTAGTGATTTGCGCCATGGCCGGGGGAGGGGCCGCGGCTGCCTGCTGGACAGCCTTCGCGCCGGCGCCGCCAGGATTTCCCGCAGCGGTTAGTGTCTGAGATGGTTCTGCAGCCGTGCTGCCGCTTTTCACCGCAGCCGCCATGGGCTGGGCGGGCTCAGTGGCTGTTGCCGAAACAGGATGGGCCGTTCCTGCAGCGCTGCCTGTGGCCGCTGCCAAATGTTCCGGCCCTGCGGCGGATGTTGATGGCGCTGCGCCATCTCCGGCATCGGCTGCAACCTTGGCTGCCGCAACGGCCATCGGCGCCGCAGTCTTGATGACGCCGGCGTACATCGGGGTTGCCGCCACGGCCGGGCGCTGCATGTGCTGTTTCCACATCACGGCGGCGCCGATGCCCACGGCTGCCATGGCCAGCGCCGTTCCTGCCAACACGGGCTGCAATTTGCCGCGCGGCTTCAGGGCTGGCAGCCGTCCGCGAATGGCGGCCTGCACGTGGCGCTTAGCGGCCGACACGGCGCCCTCGCTGGCCGCTGCCGCCAGCGTGTGGTGGGCAAGATGCATCACCATCCGCACATCGCCTTTCGCGTGCGACGCCAGCATGCGCGCCGCATCCGGCGCAAACATGTCGAGCCCTTCATAGCCCGCGGCGCGCAAGCGGTGCGCCAGCAGCGCCGGCACATCGTCCGCCGATAAATGTGGCATGACAAAGCTCAGCGTGATGCGCTCGCGGAACTGGCGCATGGCGCTTTGCCGCAAGCTGTTGTTCAGCGCGTGCTGGCCCAGCAGCACGATTTGCATCAGCTTGCCCTGCGCATCATCGAGATTGGTCAGCAGGCGGATTTCTTCCAGCGCATCGGGCGGCAGCAAGTCCGCATGGTCAGCCATCAGCACGGCATGGCGGCCGCCTGCGCGCATGGCCTGCAAGTGGCTTTGCAAGTTACGCAGCACTTCATCGCTGCGTTTGCCGTCCGGATTCAGGCCCAGCGCCAGCGCAGTGGCGTGAATGACGCCCAATGGTCCGACGCTGTCCGGCTGCATATGGATGATGACGGCCTGTCCCGCCAACTCGCTGGACAGCGCGTGGCACAGCATGGTCATGCCGCTGCCCGGCTCGCCGGTGATTTTCACGATGCCATCGCCGTGCGTGACGGCATAGGCCAGCGCACCCAGCAATTCACGGCGCGCGGCTTCCGCATAAAACAGGGCCGCGTCGGGCACAGCGTCAAATGGCGCACGCTGCAGGCGGAAATGGCTGAGGTAGTCTGGCTGGTCCATGGTTATTGCACGCATGTCATAAACGCGTCTTCCAATGTCGCGGCGCCGAAGCGGGTCCTGCATTCATCCGGCGTGCCGACAAATTGCAATTGGCCGCCGTGCAAGATGGCGAGCCGGTCGCACAGCGCATCCACATCGGCCAGCGCATGGGACGTCAGCAAGACCGTGCGGCCCCGTTCGCGCATGTCTTGCAGCAGCCGCTTGAACAGCACGTGCGCCTTCGGGTCCAGACCGCTGCACGGTTCATCGAGGATGGCAAGTTGCTTATCGGAAATTAATGCGGCGGCCAGTCCCAGTTTTTGCGTCATGCCTTTCGAATAGCCGCGCACCCGGCGCGCCAGCGCAGCGTGTTCCAGGTCCAGCGCGGCCACAATGGCTGCCGCCCGTTGCGCGTCGTAGCGCTGGCCTTGCAGTTGCAGCACATAGGCGAGGAATTCCGCGCCGGTCAGGAATGGCGGCGGTTCAAATCGTTCAGGCAGGAAGGCCAGCGGCGCGCGGGCGCGGCTGTTGCGGCTGTCAATGCCAAACAAAGTAATGTCGCCGCTGTCGGCCGCACAAAAATCCAGCAGGCAGCGCAGCAACGTGGTTTTGCCGGCGCCATTGACGCCCACCAGCCCAAACAGCTCGCCAGGCTGCACGTCCAGCGACACGCCGCGCAGCACTTCGCTGCCGCCGTGGCGCTTGGCGACATGGTTAAAACGGATGGCAGGTGGCAGGACGGTAGACAAGGTGAATACACAAGGCGGCAACAATGGCCATCACTGTAGCAAATATCGGACTGCCAGGGCCAGTCCGGGTAACTTTATTCGAAGAAATGATGCCTTCTGGCATACAATGGCCGCGTTGAATTGTGTAGAAATGATGGAGACTTTATGGCCAGGCCGGAGAAGGTCCGATTAGGCGAAATCCTCGTGCAGCAAAAGCTGCTGACGGAAGAGCAACTGGGGCAGGCGCTGGCCGAGCAAAAGCGTAGTGGCCGCAAGCTGGGCCGGGTGTTCATCGACAGCGGCTTCGTGACGGAAGAACAGATTTCCGGCGCGCTGGCGCGGCAGTTGAACATCCCGTACATCAACCTCAAGTTCTACAACATCAATCCCGAACTGGTACGGCTATTGCCGGAAACGCAGGCGCGCCGCTTCCGGGCCATCGTGCTGGAAGACCGGCGCGGCTCGTACCTGGTGGGCATTTCCGACCCGACCGACCTGTTTGCGTACGATGAAATCGCCCGGCTGGTCAAACAAAACATCGAGCTGGCCGTTGTCAATGAAACGGAAGTGCTGGGCGTTATTGACCGCACGTACCGCCGCACGGAAGACATTTCCGACCTGGCGCGCGAGCTGGAACAGGATTTGGGCGACGTGTCGGTCGACTTCGGTGCGCTGGCGGCCAATCCGGGCCTGGAAGAAGCGCCCATCGTCAAGCTGCTGCAATCGGTGTTTGACGACGCGACGCAGGTGCGCGCATCGGACATCCACATCGAGCCGCAGGAAACCCGGCTGCAAATCCGCTTCCGTATTGACGGCGTGCTGCACCTGCAAACGGAAGCCGACATCAAGATTGCGCCTGCACTGGCGCTGCGCTTAAAACTGATGTCGGACCTCGATATCTCAGAAAAGCGCTTGCCGCAGGACGGCCGCTTTGTCGTGCGCGTGAAAAACCAGCGCATCGACGTCCGTATTTCCACCATGCCGACGCAATATGGCGAATCGGTGGTCATGCGTTTGCTGAACCAGTCCAATACGAACTTGAAGCTGGACGCGATCGGCATGCCGCGCGGCCTGGTGGAACGCTTCCGCGCCATCGTGCAGCGTCCGAATGGCCTGGTGCTGGTGACGGGGCCGACCGGTTCCGGCAAGACCACGACCTTGTATAGCGCGCTGGCTGAATTGAACTCCGTGGAAAAGAAACTCATCACGGTGGAAGACCCGGTTGAATACCGGCTGCCCGGCATCAACCAGGTGCAGGTCAACGACAAGATCGATTTGAATTTTGCCCGCGTGCTGCGCGCCGCGCTGCGGCAAGACCCGGACATCGTGCTGGTGGGCGAGATGCGCGACCAGGAAACCGCGCAAATCGGCTTGCGCGCCGCCATGACGGGCCACTTGGTGCTGTCGACCCTGCACACCAACGATGCGGCCAGCACGCCGCTGCGCCTGATGGACATGGGCGTGCCGCGCTACATGGTGGGCAGCGCGCTGCAAGCCGTGCTGGCGCAGCGTCTGGTGCGCGTGATTTGCGAGAGCTGCACCACGCCGTACACGCCGACGCCGACCGAAAGCGAGTGGCTGAAACTGGAGCTGAAAGACAAGGTCAATATGGCGCGCTACTTCCATGGCAAGGGCTGTTCGCATTGCAATGGCATGGGGTACCGGGGCCGTACCGGTGTGTATGAATTGCTGGAAGTGACGCAGGCGGTGGTCGATGCGTCCAACGATCCGGATCCGAACCATTTCCTGAAGGTCGCGCACGCGACGATGCGGGGGGAAACCTTGCGCCGCCATGCCGTGCACCTGGTGATCCAGGGCCGCACGACGATTGCCGAAGCAATGCGCATCAGTAACCAGATCGAGGAATAACGCGGTGCCGTTTTATGCCTATAAAGGCCGCAACAGCGGCGGGGAATTGATGCAGGGCGTGCTGGAAGCGGCCGATGAGAATGCGGTGGCGAACCAGTTGATGGGGACTGGGGTGACGCCGGTGTCGATTACCGTGACACGTGCCACAAAAGTGGCGGGCCAAGGCGACAGCGAGGGCTGGATTGCCAAACTGACGGAAAAAAAACCAACGTCAATCGACGTGCAGTTGTTCAGCCGGCAATTGTATACGTTGCTTAAGTCCGGTGTGCCCATCATGAAAGGGCTGGCGGGTTTGCAGGAATCGGCGATTAACAAAGCATTTGGCCGCGTGATTGCGGACTTACGCGAATCGCTGGACGCGGGCCGTGAATTGTCCGCCGCGATGACGAAGCATCCTGCCGTGTTTGATAACTTTTATTTGTCAATGGTGCGCGTGGGAGAAATGACGGGCCGCCTTGATGAAGTGATGTTGCGCCTGTTTGATCATTTGGAGTTTGAGCGCGAAATGAAAAACCGGGTAAAGAGCGCCACCCGTTATCCGACATTTGTCATTATCGCCATGGTACTGGCAATGATTGTCGTCAATGTATTTGTGATTCCGCAATTCGTTAAGGTGTTTGAGAGCTTTAAGGCGGAATTACCGCTGATGACGCGGATTCTGATCGCCAGCTCACGTTTTACCATCGATTACTGGTATATGTTGACGGCCGCCGCCTTGGGGGGATTCTTTGGCTTTAAGGCGTGGACAAAAACACCGGATGGTTTGCTGAAATGGGACCGCTATAAGCTGAAATTTCCCATCGCAGGCAAGATCATTCATAAGGCCACGATGGCGCGCTTTGCCCGCAGTTTCGCGTTGTCCAGCCGTAGCGGCGTTCCGATCGTCCATGCGCTGACAGTGGTGTCACAGACTGTCGATAACGCGCATTTGAGCAAACGAATCGAAGTCATGCGTGACAACGTGGAGCGGGGAGACAGCATTTTGCGCACGTCGGTGGCAGCCGGGATTTTCACCCCCATCGTGTTGCAAATGATCGCAGTGGGCGAAGAATCCGGTTCTCTGGACGATTTGATGGATGAGATCGCCGCTATGTATGAGCGCGAAGTAGATTACGAGTTGAAGACTTTGTCGGCGCAAATTGAGCCGATCATGATTACATTCCTCGGCGCGATGGTGCTGGTGCTAGCGCTTGGCATTTTCCTTCCGATCTGGAATCTGGGTAAAGCGGCCATGCATTGATGAATCCATGTAAAACGGGTGTGGTTCACCTGCAACATCGGCGCCAGACAGGAATTACCCTGCTGGAAGTGGTGATTGTGATCATTATTTTCTGCGTATTGTTGGGCTCGGTACTGGAAAGTATTTATTACTATCAAGGTAAAGCGGAAGAGGCTGCAGTGCAGCGGCTCGTCGCCAACATGCGAATTGCCTTAAACAGCAGGCAGTATGAGGCGATTGTGGCTGGACGCAAGTTTGATGCAAAAGCACTGACGAAAGAAAATCCGCTGACATTGTTGCAAACCCTGCCAGAGAATTATCGGGGGGAAATTACCAATTCCGCAAGCGCGGATCTTGCCCCTGGTTGCTGGTACTTTGACGTTTCGGAACATAAACTTGTATATATGTTCAGCAGTAAAAAAAGTTTTCTAGGAGACTCATTTGAGCGCTGGATTTTCAAGGTAGAATTCAACCGCTTGCCCACGAACAACGCCAAGCAGGTTGACCCGTCCCAGGCTGAGCCGGGCGTCACCTTGGTCCAAGTTGACTCAGGATAAATGTTTCTTGATACTTGCATCCTGCTCGTCACATACCCCTTTCTGACACCTCGGAGAATTTAACAATGCAAATGAAACAAACGGGTTCGCTGCGTCGTAGTGCCCAAACCGGCTTTACCTTGATTGAATTGATCGTTGTGATCGTGATTTTGGGTATTCTGGCTGCGACGGCATTGCCGAAGTTTGCAGATTTGGGCGGCGACGCACGTTACTCAAAAGTAAAAGGCGTGCGCGGTGCAGTGCTGAGCGCTGCATCGATGGCCCACGCGAAATGGCTGGTTGATGGAACTGCGGGCGGGACAGCTGTTACGCTTGATGGCAATTCGATCGCCATGTCTACCGCTGGCTATCCTAAAGCAACCAACGCGGGCATTGTGGTGGCGGCAAGCCTTGGTAGCACGGGCGGCGATTTCGTGATTGCGCATGATGCTACCGATGGCACCACCACCATCTCGACCGACTCCACGCACTCGAGCTGCAGTTTTGTTTATACGGAATCGACCGGTTCTGTGTCTGATCTGCCCCTTGCGTCGAGCTGCAAATAATAATCACTTCCAGCCCGGTTCCATCCGGGCTTTTTCCTAGCATGGCTCTTTCGCCCCGGTCGCACACAGCGTCACCACACGCTTTCTTTCCACATACCCCGATTTGACTGCAGCCGCATTGTCCGGGCAGTGGTTTGCATTGCATCCGGTGGCGGAAATCGTATAAATATTGATGGTTCGCGGAGTCACCCCGTCGGATTTGACGCCTTCTTCCAATTGCTGAACGGAACACTCCACTGTCACGGCAAATCCGCCGCTGAGCGTCTTTATGTCTGTCAAGTCCGTGCTGCCCGCGCACGACTCGAATTGCAGGGCCTGGTATAACCCCCATTCCGTTCCTGCGCGTGCCGCCTGCAACGCGTAAGCTTGCATCGCATCTTCCGCCGCCGTGATCTGCTGGGTGTTCGACAGCCGGCTGACGGTAATGCCCATGGTGGCCAGCGCCACCAGCAAAATCACAGCGGCAATGTAGGCAAATCCGGCGGAGGGCCGGCGTCTAAGCTTCATGGCGTATTGTCCGTATGGGTGCCGACAAGAATTTGGACGGACTGGTTATTTTCCGTCAGCTTGACTTTTAGTTGCATGTAGCCGGTGTATAACGTTGGAGTGCCGGAATTCGGGTCGTATACAAACGTGCACTTTTCCACTTTGGTTGCAACGATAGGCGTGCTGCTGGTGGGGGTAGGGCACGACGTGTTTTGCGCAAATCCATATTTGCTGAATCGGTATAGCGTACCTTTGCCATCGCCGCTGGTATTAACGCCAGTGGCGCCCGAGCACACGTAGAACACCGCTTGCTGCGACGCGGGCACGATGGCGAAACGGGCATTGTCATAACCAGTATCGATTTTTAATGCGCCGATGGTCAGCCGGTATAAACCAAGCTTATTGGCAGCTGGCAATTCCTCAACATTGGTAATTGCTGAGCGCGATGTGCTGGCGGCGGCATAGACGTCGGTAGCAGTTTGATTGTTGATGACCACGTAGTCGCCCGCCACAGGTGCGGTGTTGGCCGGCGTCAGCGCCATCACGTCAAACACTGTCGTGTCCACGGCGGTGTTAACCCATTGAGTTTTATTTGCGGCATTGGCGGCGGCGTCCCAGGTCGTATTCGGCGCCGTGCGATAGCGCCCACCCATGGAGGCAGGCACCAGCTCGAAGCATTGGTCGTTAGGCACGTTGATGGAGTTGGCGACTGCGGAACGGATATCGCGCATCATGCCCCGCACAGCACCATCTGCAAGGTCGGTCAGGTTGGCGCGGCGCTTCACGTCAAGATAGCTTTGAATCGCGGGGCCGACATAAATGGTCACGGTACCGGCAATGATGCCAATGATGACGATCACGACAATTAATTCCACCAGCGTAAAGCCATAGGCGCGCCTCATATCGACACTCCTTTGGCATAGTTGGCGCGCCATCCCCTGAGGCTGAACACATTGCCGTTTTTTGCTGTGGTCACGGTAATTAGATACGCATCGCCCGCTGTGGCGATGCCTAATGCCGAGTCCGCAACGACTGTCACGCTAATTGTCATGCCTGACAATTCCGTTACTTCGTCACCCGTGACGAGGCAGATTTTTCCAGGGGCGTAATTGTTATAGTCGAGTACGTCATTAAAAGTGTCGCGAGCGCAGCCAGACGCCGCATTATTGGCAGTGGCGGCAAACGGCTGGCGCTGGATTTCGTCCATCATGCCCTCAGCCACGGCGCGCAACTGCTTTTGCAGGATAGGATCGGCACTGCCGACTACTGTCACGCGAAACACCTGCATCACGCCAGCCACGGCGATGCCGATGATCACAATGGCAATGATCAATTCCACCAGGGTCACACCGGCCTGGCGCTTATTCCACATAGCCTGTTGCTCCCTGGACGGCGATGGCCGTTTGTCCGGTGACGGTAATGCTTGCTGTTGTCGTTGTGCTGCCACTGCCATCGCTGGTGATTGTACCGCCGGGCTGGAAGTACAGCGCGCTGGCAGTGGCAGACATGGTGACGGCGCTGTCCGTGCTGCTGTAACTGCTGCTGCCATCCGGCAAAGAAAGTGCGGAAGCGCATACGCTGAGGTTGGGGCCGCTGGCTATCGCCAGAGTGACCGAATTGCTAGTCAGCGTGGTGCACACCAGCCGGCGGTGGCTGACTGCGGTCTTTTGCGCATAACGCAGGGCGCTGACCACTTCTGCGCGGAACGCGGGGCCGGCCATGTCGTTACCCATCAGGCGGGGGATCGCTATCGCAGAAATTATCCCCAGCACCACCATCACGGTGATTAACTCTACCATCGTGTAGCCGTTACTGCACCGCTTCAATTGAACACCTCGCGCACATGCACGACGCCTTTGGTTTCCTGCGACTGGATGCCGAAGTTGGCGCGCGCAGCCGGGTCATAGGTGTAGCCGCCGTCGCCACACCCGTGATACGACCGCAGCCCGCCCAGACTGGCCGCCGTGACGCCGGTCGCGGTCCCGGGGCATGAATCGCCCGAATTGCCACTGACGCTGGCGCCAAGTTTCGCCGTGACATAGCCCCATCCCTTGGCATTGCCACTATTACTGAGCGTCAGCGTGCCTTTTCCGGCCGTTAGCGTGAGATCGGCGCCCGGGCCGCTCAGCGTAGCCGTGCCGCCGCTGGGGAAGCCGATCGCGCTGGCCGGTATCTTGGTGGTGGAATCGTCGCCATTGATCACCCACACCGTGCCGTTCCAATATTCGGCCTGTACAGGCATTTTCACGGTTGACAGCGAACTGCCATAGGCATTGAACAGGCGCAGCCGGCCATATCGCACGGGGACGCTAGTCTCGTATGGCGGCGGCGTGCCGGTGGACGCCGACGTCGCTCCGGAGCCAGACTCCGCCGCGCGGATATAAATGGTTTGCGGGGCCAGCTTGGCGCCGTTGACGCCGCCGGTCACGGCAGGGAAGGTGAATGTCGGCGTGGCATCGGCGTAGCCGCCCGCCGCGCTGCCAAATGCAGACGCCAGTAGCGTCGTGTTGCTTAGCGTTCCGACTGTGCTTGCGACCGCAGTGCCCTGGTCGGTGACGGCGGACAGCGTGATGTCCTTGGCATAATCCTTTGTGTAATTTACGGTCGTGACGCCATTGGCATTCTTTGCAGTGACGCGGACCTTGAACGGTATGCCCGAATAGGCGAATTTGGTGCTGGTGGGCTCCAGCGTAGTGACCAGACGGGATGGGATGAAAGTGCCGAAACTGCCCGAGCAATTGCCGCCGGATGCAGTGTTGGTCGTGCCCGTAACGGCAAAGCTGGAACCCAGGTCCAGGTAATAGCTGGGAGTGGTGTACGTATTGCTGGTCAGCGTTGCGGTCGCATCCAACGTACCGACTTCACTGTATTGCAGGCCAGTGACAGTGCTGGCGCCGCTTGAAAACTGCGGCATACTCACCACACCCGCACTGAGGTTGCCACCGAACACGCCGGTGGTCGCGCCGCCGCATTTGGAGAAGGCCAACGATGCGCGATGGCCAGTTGCCCCAGTCCCAAATGATTCTTTGCCGAAGTTAGGCATGGTGGCGCCCAAGGCATTTACGGCCTTGACTGTTGCGTCAAAAGCGGCATCGGCCTTTAGTGGCGAAGTGCTGGTGGAGATGGTGAATTTCGCGGGCGCCGCAACAAATGCATCGCTCCCCGTCAGCGTCAGTCCGCCGCCCGAGTACTTGGCCAGCAAGGTGACCTTTCCCGCATCCGGATAAGTCAGAGAGAACGATGCCTGGCCGCTGCTGAACGCCAGGCTCAGCGAATTGGATGAACTGGTGCTGCCGTTGCAGGCCATTGTGACATTGCTAGACCCGTTGCTGATGACCGGACTTTGCGTACCGGTAGTGGGGTTCGAATAAGTGCAGCCGAACTCGATGGTGTAGCTGCCGTTGGCCAGCGCCGATGTGCAGGTCGTCGTGCTGCCTACCTGCTTGACCGCCTTGATGGTGGCGGTTTGCTGAATGGCCGCGACATGGTCCGGCGCCGCCAACTCCAGCGCCGCCGTGTCGTAGAAATAGCTGCAGCTGGCGGACGATCCATTCCAGCAGGTGGTGGATGACGACGTGCCCGGAGACAGGCCGGTCGTGCTGAAGGTGACGGTTTGTGATGACGTGACGGAGACACTCTTGGTGACGGAACTGGCGCCGGATGGAATCGTAAAACTGTCGGTTTGCTGGGTGCCGTTGGCCAAGGTGGTGACCAGTGTGCCGGTCATGCCGGTGGTGCTGGCGGTGCAGGTGCCGCTGCTGTCGGCGCCGCTGCAAGCGTTGATGGTGACGGTGGCGGGAATGCAGGTCACGCCGCTGCCGGAGTGGTCGAGGCGTACATGGTGGGCGCCGCAGGAAGCGACCACCAGGTCGCAGCTGCTGTCAGTACCATTCCAGCACGTGCCCGAGGTGGTGGTGGTTTTGCTGACGTTTTCGAAGGACAGCGACGCGGTTTGTGCTGTGGTGATGGCCGGCAGGCTGCCGCTGACAGAACTGCTGCCGGATGGGATGTTGAACGATAGCCTGGCCACTTCGGTGACGTCGTCTTCACCGTCCGCCACCAGCGTGCCGCTGATGCCTCCCGTATAGGCGGTACAGCTGCCGTTGCTGTCGGCCGAGGCGCATGCAGTGATGGTGACGGGTGTGGTGCCGCAGGTGCTGGTCGGTGTCGAGAAAGTCACCCGGACATGGTGCAGCGACACACTGCCGCCGGTGCAAATGATATTGCTCTTGGTGCCTGCTACCTGGCACGTGCCGTTGATGACGACATTTTTTGCGCCGGTCAGGTTGCCGCTGACAACCAGGTTGCCGTTGACTGTCGAGTCTTTGGAAAAACTGACGTTGCTGCTGGACGTGATATTGCCGTCGATGACTGCGTTTTTCGCAAACGAGACGGCGCCGCTGGCCGTGATATTCATATCGATATCGGTGTCTTTTTGCATCGACACGGCGTTATCCACCGCCAGGTTGAACGTGTACCCATGGTTCGCGGTGGTCAGGTTTTTCTGCGATGTAAAGCTGCCATTTTTCACCCACAGCGAAACGTTTGATGTCAGGCTGAGGATACTGTCCTTGTCGAGATTGACGGAGCCGCAGACATAGGTGCCGCTGCTGAGCGTGCAATTAAACGGCGACGATGTCAGGGCGGAGGGCAGCGAATACGTTGTGTAGCTGACGGAAGCGGCCTGGCTGGCCGATGCAGGCAACAAGCTGATGAGCGCGCACAACAGTAACGCCTGCAGGGTCGTCAACAGGCGGCAAGGGCCGGACCCGACCTGCAAAGATTGATTCATGGGTTAGATGGTACGGACTGGATGCATGCCATCAAATCATGCTGAGGAGGAATATGTCAAGTTGACAGGGGGAATCGTGCCCGCGCCGCCGCTGAAATCGCGGGTGCCATTAGTTTTTGTCTCGCTATGGATAAAAAACCCGGTGTTTTTCCCATTTGCTGGCGAATTTGCTCCTGAAAGGCACTGATTCTTGAATATAATCAAGCGGCTGCACGTCTTTCTGAACGTGCTGCGCTATCAATGAGACAAGGTGCATGGGTTTTTGGGGAAAAACTAAAAAGAAAGATGGCTGGCTGGCCATTGCGCTGTATGCCGATGGCGTGCTGGCCACGGTGGTGCAGCGCCGCCGCGACGCCAAGCCGGTCGTGTTGGCGGCGCTGTTCTACCCCGGCGAAAAACAGTTGGCCGGCCCCATTCTTGCCCGGGTGCACAAGGATATGCAAACGGACCAGTACCGCTGTTCCAGCCTCTTGGGCATGGGCGAATATCAGTTGCTGATGATCGAAGCGCCCAATGTTCCTGCTGACGAGTTGAAAACCGCTGTGAGCTGGCGCTTGAAGGACATGATTGACTTTCCCGTCGCGGAAGCCACGGTCGATGTCGTGCCGATCCCGCCGGCGCAGAACGCACCAGCCCACAACAAGCAAGTATTTGCCGTGGCTGCCCGCAATTCTGTCATCGAGCCTCACCAGAATTTGTTCACGGCCGGGAAAGTCAAATTGTCTGCCATTGACATCCCTGAAATGGCGCAACGTAACATCTCGGCCATGCTGGAACCGGAGGGCCGCGGTGTTGCCATGCTGTCGTTTGATCTGGATGGCGGCTTGCTGACCGTGTCGTTTGGTGGCGAACTGTATCTGGCGCGGCGCATGGACGTCACGCTGACCCAATTGCTGGGCGACGATGACGATAAAAAGCAGCAGTACTACGACCGCATTACGCTGGAATTACAGCGCTCGCTGGACCACTTCGAGCGGCAATTCCATTTTGTCGCCGTGTCCAAGCTGATTCTCGCGCCGACCGGCGGCAGTAATTTGTTCAGCTATTTAAAAAGCAATCTGTACTTGCCGGTGGAAATGCTGGATTTGGAAGCCGTCCTGGATCTTGATAAAGTGCCGGAATTGAAAGATCCGGCGCAGCAGGCACGCTATTTCATGACCCTGGGCGCGGCGTTGCGCGACGAGGAGCGCGCTTCGTGAGCCAGCAAATCAACCTGTACAACCCGCGCTTCCGCAAGAAGACCAATTATGTCACCCTGAATACGCTGGCGGCCCTGTCGGGTGTCACGCTGGCCGTGGCGCTGGCGTTCGGCTTGTCGGCCCAGCAGCGCGTTGCTGTGGCCCAGGCCGAGGCGGACAAGGTGCAGCGCCAAATGGCGGACGCGGAACGGCGCCAGAAAGAATCCGCCGGCAAAGCGCCCCGGCAAAAGGACCCGCAAGTGGCCGAACAATTGGCGCAGGCGGAGTCTGACAACCGCGCGCTGCAGGAAGTGTCCGGCATTCTTGAAAAGGGCGAACTGGGCAATACGCACGGCTATTCGGCTTACTTCAGCGCCTTTGCCCGGTCGCGGGTGCAAGGCTTATGGCTGACCGGCGTACAAATCGTCGGGGCGGGCAATGAAATCGGTTTGCAGGGGCGCACCTTGCAGGCGGCGTTATTGCCCGGGTACTTGAATGGCTTGGCGCATGAACCAGTATTGAAGGGCAAGTCGTTCGGTCAGCTGGAAATGAACCAGGCGGCCCAGCCGTCGCCGGCCGCCGCCGTGGCATCGGCCCCTGCGCCGTCTGCTCCGGCGTTTGTGGAATTCAGCTTGCAGGCGCACCAGGAAAGCAGCGCGGTAGTGAAAGCGGAGGCGCGATGAAGCAGCGCTGGAAACAATGGTCGGCGAAATTCGAAGCGATCAGCATGCGCGAGCGGCTGATGGTGAGCGCCGCGGTCTTGGCGGGGATGGTATTTATCATCAATACGCTGGTGATCGAGCCGGCGCTGAAGCGGGAAAAGATGTTGAAAGACACCACCGTGCAGCAGCGCAATGCCGTCGCCACGATCTATATGGATGTGGCGCAGCGCGAACTGGCCGCATCGAATGATCCTGACAAGGAAGCCAGGCAGCGCCTGGCCCAGCTGACGCAGGAGAATCAGCGCATGCGCGACGCGCTGCGTACGATGCAAAAAGGCTTGGTGGTGCCGGAGCGCATGGGCGCGCTGTTACAGCAATTGTTGGGCAACAGCCGGCTGAAACTGGTATCGCTGAAAACTTTGCCGCCGCGCGGCATGAGCGACGGGAAATTCGCCGAGCCTGAGCCGGTCCAGACCCAGGCACTTGCCGGACCTGCGGCTATGGCGCCCGCGCCGGTGTTGCCGCTGGCCCCGCCGGCCGGCCAGGCCGCCAAGCCCGCGGTACCGGCCGCCAAGCAGGAAGAATTGCTTTACCGGCATGGAGTGCAAATCGTGGTGGAGGGCAGCTACCTGGATATGGTGGCCTATATGCAGGCGCTGGAAGCCATGCCGGAACAGCTGTTCTGGGGTAAGGCCACCTTGAACGCCAAGCAATACCCGAAAGCCACGCTGTCGTTGACCTTATATACGCTGAGCCTGGACCAGAAATGGATAGCTTTGTAATGTGCGCATCGCGCTTGTTATTTGCGTTGGCGCTGCCGGTGGCGCTGATGGGCGGCGCCGCAGCCCAGTCGCTGGGCGACCCCACGCAGCCGCCCGCCGTGCTGGCTACGCCGGGCGCCGTGGCAGCGCCCGATCCGGCAGAGCCGGCAGCATTGCAATTGCAGTCGATCCTTGTGTCGCGGGAAGCGGGCGGGCGCCGCGTCGCTGTCATCAATGGCGAAGTGGTGCGCCCCGGCGCCAAAGTTGGCGATGCCGTGGTGGAGGCAGTGGGTGAAAACACGGTGGTGGTCCGGCGGGGGAAATCCAAGGAAACCCTGCGGCTGTTTCCAGCTGCAGCCGGCAAGACGGCGAGACAATAAATGATGCGAAACGATAAGAACATGCACAAACTGACGAAGGCTGCCTGTGTGCTGGGCGCCATGGTGGTGCTGGCAGGTTGCCAGACGCCTTCTTCGCGCGATACATACGATGCGATCGGCAAGGAAATGCGGGCGGCCACGTCCAAGGCGCCCGCCGCCGCAGCAGCTCCCGATGCCGTCGAAGCAGCGCTGCTGCCGCCATTGCCCGCACTGGCATCTCAATTGCCGAAAGCCCGTCCCGTGCTCGATGAGCGCTTCAATGTGTCGTTCAATAACGTCCCGGTTCAGCAATTCTTTAATTCCATCGTGGCGGGCACCCGCTACAACATGCTGATCCATCCCGAAGTGACGGGCAACATCACCGCGCACTTGAAGGATGTGACGTTGATGGAAGCGCTGGACGCTATCCGCGAATTGTATGGCTATGACTACAAGGTGGAAGGCACGCGCATTTATATCCGCCCGCTGACGATGCAGACGCGCATGTTCAAGGTCAATTACCTGACGGCGACCCGCAAGGGCACGTCGAACGTGCGCGTGTCGTCGACGTCGGTCGGCTCGGTGGGCCCGCAAACGTCGGGCGGCAGCGGCAATGGCGGCGGCAATAACAATAACCAGCAGCAGGGCGGCAATTTGCCGGGCCAGCCAGGCCAGTCGGGCCAGCAGGGCCTAGATGCCAGCAACGTCACCACGGCCATGGAATCGGACTTCTGGAAAGATTTAAAAGCCGCGCTGGAAGCCCTGGTGGGCGGCCAGGGCGAAGGGCGCAGCGTGGTGATTTCTCCGCAATCGGGCGTCATCGTTGTGCGCGCCATGCCGGACCAGCTGCGCTCGATCGACCAGTATCTGAAGGCCACTCGCTTGGCGGTGGAGCGCCAAGTCATCCTGGAAGCGAAAATCCTCGAAGTGCAGTTGAACACCGGCTACCAGACCGGCATCAACTGGGCTTCGTTCGCATCGTTCAAGACGGGCCATGACAACCGCGCCTCGTCCGGTTTCCTGGCGCCGGGCACGTCGCTGGCGCCGCTGCCGTTTGCCGGCGGGCAGCCGCCCACCATGACCAGTGGCGGCGCCGCCGGCATTTCCGCCAGCACGGGCTTTAATATCGCCAATGCCGCCACCAATGCGGGCTCGCTGTTCGGCCTGGCGTTCCAGACCAGTAATTTCGCCGCCATGATTTCGTTCCTGGAATCGCAAGGTTCGGTGCACGTGCTGTCCAGCCCCCGCATCACGGCCATCAACAACCAGAAAGCCGTGCTGAAGATCGGAACCGATGAATTTTATGTGACGGGCGTCTCCACCACGCAGAACAACACGGCGGCGGGCAATACCACCAGCCCGAACGTGACGCTGCAGCCCTTCTTTTCCGGCGTGGTGCTGGACGTGACGCCGCAAATCGATGACGAAGGCGGCATCATGCTGCACGTGCACCCATCCGTCAGCCAAGTTACGACGGTCAACAAGACAGTTAACCTGGGCAGCGCCGGTTCGCTGAACTTGCCGCTGGCCGCATCCTCCACGTCGGAAATGGACAGCATGGTGCGGGGCCAGGATGGCCAGATCGTTGCCATTGGCGGCTTGATGCGCCAGTCCACGACGGACGATGCTTCGCAAGTGCCGGGCGCGGATAAAGTGCCCGTGCTGGGCAACTTGTTCCGCAATACCGACCAGAAGACGCAAAAGCGCGAACTGGTGGTCTTGATCAAGCCGACCATCGTTGATGGTCCCGGCGCATGGAGCCAGGATACGGAAGATGCGGCGCGCCGCATTGAGCAGCTGGCTCCGGGGCGCAGCGGAGCACGCAATTAAGGATTGCCGCCATGTATGAATCCCATTTCGGCTTGCGTGAAGTGCCATTTTCCATCACGCCGGACACCAGCTACTTCTTCACCAGCCCCCATTCGCAAGAGGCGTTGAATACCTTGCTGGTGGCGGCCCGCACGGGTGAAGGCTTCATTAAGATCACCGGCGAAGTCGGCACTGGCAAGACGCTGCTGTGCCGTAAATTCCTGTCCACCTTGGGCGAGGAATTCGTTACCGCGTATATTCCCAATCCTTACCTGGAACCGCGCACCTTGATGCTGGCGCTGGCCGATGAACTGGAATTGACGCTGGCGCGCGACGTCGACCAGCACCAGATGCTGAAGTCGATCACGTTCCGCTTGCTGGAACTGGCGTCGCAGGGCAAGCAAGTCTTGCTGTGCCTGGACGAAGCGCAGGCCATCCCGATTGAAAGCCTGGAAGCGCTGCGCTTATTGACGAACCTGGAAACTGAAAAACGCAAGCTGCTGCAAATCGTCCTGTTTGGCCAGCCGGAATTGAATGCGCACCTGCAGAGCCCCGTCATCCGCCAGCTGGCGCAGCGCATTACGTTCCACTACCACCTCGGTGCATTGTCGCGCGACGACCTCGATTACTATCTGGCGCACCGTTTGCGGGTGGCCGGCTATTCGGGCGGGCGGCTGTTTTCCGCTGCCGCCGTGCGCAAGCTGTTTGCCGCCACGGGCGGCATTCCCCGTCTGGTCAACATCATGGCGCACAAGTCGCTGATGCTGGCCTATGGCGAAGGGCGCCAGCAAGTGGACAAGAAGCACGTGGAGGCCGCGGCGTCGGATACAGTGGGTGGCGCGCGGCAGCGCGTCATGCCGCCATGGCCATGGATTGCGGCGGCTGCCGCTGGATTGCTGGCGGCAGGCGGCGGCCTGGCGTGGGCCCTGACGAAATGAGCGGCGGCCTATGAGCTTGATTAACAAAATGCTGCAAGACCTCGACGCGCGCGGCGGAGCCGGCGCGAAGGCGGGAGGCGACGCCGTGCGTTCGGTGGCGCCAACGGGCATGCGCTCGCCTACCATGCTGGCGGTGCGCACTGGCGTGGCATTGACGGCGCTGGCGCTGGCCGTGTGGTACGGCTGGACGCAGATGCACAAGCCGCCGCCATTCAAGGCGCCGAAAGTGGTTGGCGCAGCGGAGGTCAATGGCAAAGCCGCGCCGGCCGCTGCACCGGCGCCAGCACCTGCACCGGCGCCGGCATCGGTATCAGCGCCCGCACCTGCACCAGTGCCGGCATCTGTACCAGCGTCCGGCGGGGTTGCCGCCGCTGCGGCAAGCGTCGCTGCGCCTGTCAATGCGGCGCGGGAAGCCAGCCGCGCGGCGCGGGCGGAACGCATCGAAGCGCGCCGCAAGCAGGAAGAAGCGCAGCAGGGCGACCTGGCGGCGCAACTGGCCGATGCGAAGCGCAAGGCCAAACAGGCACGGGCGGAAGCGCAAGCGCTGGCCGCGTCCCATGCGCAGGCTGCAAAAGCGGCTGCCGCCCGCCCGCAGCCCCGCGTTGAAGCCAAGGCGGTGCCACTGCAGCGCCAGGCCGACGGCAGTGGCGTGACCATGACGTCGGAGCAGCAGGCGGATAACGCTTACAAGCGTGCATTGGCCATGCTGCAGGATGGCCGTGTGCAAGATGCAATGGCGGGCCTGGAACAGGCGGTGTTTGCCTATCCGCGCCATGACGCCGCGCGCCAGGCATTGGTGGGCTTATTGCTGGAAGCGCGGCGCAACGATGAAGCCATGCGCCATTTGCAGCTGGGGCTGGGCTTGGATCCCAAGCAGCAGCAAATGGCCATGCTGCTGGCGCGTTTGCAAATCGAGCGCGGCGGCCCGGCCGTGGAAACACTGATGCGCACGTTGCCATATGCGGGTAACAACCCGGATTACGTGGCGTTCCTGGCCGGCGCGCTGCAAAAGGTCCAGCGGCATCGGGAAGCTGTCGAGCAATACCAGGCCGCGCTGCGGCTGATGCCGCAAAACGGCGTGTGGTGGATGGGCATGGGGATTTCGCTGCAGGCCGACAAGCGCAATGCGGAAGCGGTGGAAGCGTACAACCATGCCAAGGCCAGCGGCAGTCTGTCGCCGGAACTGGCGTCGTTTGTGGAGCGCAAGCTGGCGCAGATCGCACGCTAGCACTCAACCCGTGAGCGCCGCTATATTGGCGTCTCTTAAGGTTGCGTTGTGGCCTGTCACAGGCTGGCTTGCTCACCCCAGATCTGTTTCATGGAAAACCGCACGTCGGCCTGGTCTTCACTGAGCGCTTCGCTGATCGCGCATTCCGGGTCGTCGGAGCGGCGCACGATCTGGATGATGCCGGATGCATCGCGCAGCGGCTTGCCTGCCGCATCGCGCAGGCATTGCACTTGTACTGCGCCATTGCCGTCGCGCTGCGTGACGACGCCGACTTCCGCATTTTGCAGGCGCACCAGCGTACCGGGCGGGAATTTGCCAAGTTTGGCGGCAAACTGCGTGCACAGCGCATGGTCGCCGAATTTCGCTTCATCGCTGAGTATGCTGGCCAGCGCCGTATCGGGCAGCACGGAACTGCGGTAATTGCGGGCGGATACTTGCGCGCAATAGCGGTCGGCCAGGCTGATCAAACGGGCGTTTTGCTGGATTTCCACGCCGGAACAGCCAACCGGGTAGCCGCTGCCGTCATCGTTTTCATGGTGCTGCAGCACGCAGGCAATCCAGTCTTCATCGCTGACACCGGCATCGCGCAGCAGGTCCACGCTTTCCAGCGGGTGGCGGCGCACGATGGACATTTCCTCGCTGGTCAGCGCGGACGATTTATGGAACGTGTTCTGGTAGCGCAACATGCCGACGTTCATCGTCAGGGCGGCCGCCGTGATGGTGAGGATTTCACTGTCCGCCTTGCGCAAGCCATGGGCGACTATGATGGCGACAATCGCCGTTTCGATGCAGTGGCGCACGGCGTAGGTGCCGTTAATCTGGTTCAGGAAAATGCAGGCCAGCGCAATGTCGGGATTTAATTCGACGGCACGGATCACGTCGCGCGCCACGGCGCGCAATTCGCTTTCCGCATTGCGCTCGGCGCGCAAGTCCACCAGCAATTTTTCCAGCCGGCGGTTTGCTGCATTCAATTCATGCAGCACCGAAGGCGCCGCCGCTTGCGGCGCGGGCATGTCGCCCATGACAAGGTCTTTCAGGCTACTGATGTATTGATTCATGATCATCCCCACCACCGCGGCCTGCTCGTGGCGGCCGCTTTTTATATGCGCGCCAGGCGTTCCAGTGCAAGCGCCAGCGTGTCATCTTTCTTTGCAAAGCAGAAACGGACGATGCCCGATTCCTTGCCTTGCCGGTAAAACGCGGACACGGGGATGGCCGCCACTTTAACTTCCGTAGTCAGCCATTCGGCGAATTCCGCTTCGCGCATGTCCGATATCCCATCATAACGCACGCACTGGAAATAAGTCCCGTCCGCCGGTAACAACGTGAAGCGGCTGCCCTGTAAACCGTTGCGGAAAAGGTCACGCTTGCGCTGGTAAAAGGCGGGCAATTCCAGATACGGCTTCGGATCAGCCATATACGATGCAATCCCGTGCTGCATCGGCGTATTGATCGAGAAAACGTTGTATTGGTGGACTTTACGGAATTCCACCATCAGCGGGGCCGGCGCCGCCACGTAGCCTATTTTCCAGCCCGTCACGTGATACGTCTTGCCGAAACTCGACACGACGAAGGCGCGGGCCGCCAGTTCCGGGTGGCGGCACACGGATTCGTGGCGCACGCCGTCATACACCATGTGTTCATACACTTCATCGGACAAAATCAGCACGTCCGTGCCACGAACAATATCGGCCAGCGCCTGCATATCCGCTTCGCGCAAGACGGCGCCGGTCGGATTGTGCGGCGTATTGATCAGGATCATGCGGGTTTTCGCCGTGACGGCGGCCTGCACCTGGTCCCACGGCACGCTGTAGCCATTGCCGCCCAAGGTCATCGCCACCGTGACGGGGATGCCGCCGGCCAGTTCGATGGCAGGCTGGTAAGAGTCATAGGCAGGTTCGATGACGATGACTTCATCGCCCGGGTGGATCGCGCACAGGATGGCCGTGGTCAGCGCCTGCGTGGCGCCGCACGTGACGGTGATTTCCGTGTCGGGGTGGTACTGGTGGCCATAAATCGCGGCGACTTTATTGGCAATCGCGTGGCGCAACACCGGCGCGCCGCTCATCATCGGGTACTGGTTGAAGCCATGGCGCATGGCGTCGGCCACCATGTCCGGCAGCGCCGGGTCGCACGCGAAATCCGGGAAACCCTGGCCCAGGTTCACTGCGCCATGTTCCTGTGCCAGCGCCGACATGCGGGTAAAGACCGTGGTGCCGACTGCCGGCAGGCGGCTGGTCAGGGTGGGCGTTGCAGGGCTGGCTGGCGGAATTTGGCGGCTGTTCATAGGTGGATAGCGAAAGATGCGGTAAAGCTTATTCTAACGCAGCGCCCACCATGCAGTGTTGCTCTTATACCTATTTTTCCAGGCGATCAAGCTTCCAGCCGCCATGCGTCAGGCTGGACAATCTGGAACATGCCGGCTTTAGCCAGTTTGCGGGCCAGTTTCAGCAGGGCTTTGTCTTTCGTGATCAGCGTATCGGCATGGGCATCGCGCGCCAGTTCCAGGAATTTCTGGTCATCGCGGTCGGAACAGACCGGCAGGCGGGTGCCGGATGCGGGCGGCGCCACGACTTTAATCAAGGCGTCGAAACGGGCTGCGCAGGCGGGGCGGGTGTCATCCGTCAGCGGCAAATGCGGGTAGTGCAGCACCACCAGGTATTCATTGCGGCAATCAGAGCGGGTAATGGCTTCCACGGCGCCCGATTCCATCGCCGCCAGCAATTCCGCACGGCGCGGATCGTTAAACACAAACAAGTCCAGGCAAACATTGGTGTCCAGCACCAGGCGTTTGGCTGATTTGGGGGGATTTGGTGAATCAGTTATCATGTCGCTTGATTTTAAGTAAGTTTTTTGGATTGTATGCTGATAGTACTGTCGCCCGCAAAGAGCCTGGACCTGGAAACACCGCCCACCACCAGGCTTCGCACCGAACCCCAGTTTCTCGACCATTCTTCCCAGCTGATTAACCGCCTGCGTGAATTCGCGCCAGCGGAAATCGGTGAATTAATGGATATTTCCGACGCGTTGTCGGCGCTGAACGTGGCGCGCTATGCGTCGTGGACCCAAGATACGTCGGAAGCCCGTCCCGCAGTCATGACCTTTAATGGCGACGTGTACGATGGCCTGGCTGCCCGGACGCTGACGCCGAAACAGCTCGACTACACGCAATCGCGCGTGCGCATTTTGTCCGGCCTGTATGGCATGCTGCGCCCGCTGGATGTGATCCACCCGCACCGCCTGGAAATGGGGACCCGGCTGTCCAACCCGCGCGGCAAGGATTTGTATGCGTTTTGGGGCGACACCATTACCGAAGCGCTGAACCGCACGGCGGAAGAGCAGGGCGCGGAAGTGCTGGTGAACCTGGCATCGGAAGAATATTTTAAATCCGTGCGCAAAGCGAAATTAAAAGTGCCAGTGATTACGCCAGTGTTTGAAGACTGGAAAAACGGCAAATACAAGATCATTTCGTTTTATGCGAAACGCGCGCGGGGTTTGCTGGCGCGCTATGCGGCGGTCCATCATATTCACGATCCGCAAAAGCTGAAGGCGTTCGACACGGATGGGTATGCATTCGTGCCGGATGCGTCGGATGAGCGTCACTGGATTTTCCGCCGCAAACTGGCAGATGCCTGAAACGCCAAACGGACCGGCATGCCGGTCCGTTTCATTGAATCAGGCGGGCATTAACCCCAGAATTTCCACCAGGCTTTATCCTTGTCGGCATCGCCTTTCAGGAACTTGCTTTCCGGGTAGTTTTGCTTGAAGACGCGCAGCGCATCGTCGTGCAGGGCTTTGTTGCCCATCTTGTCGTAGCCGCGGATCATGATGTACAGCGCTTCTTCAATCGACGGCGAATCGCGGTAATCGGCAATCACGCCCTGGGCGCGGTTGATGGCGGCCAGATAGGCGCCGCGGCGGTAGTAGTAGCGGGCCACGTGCACTTCGTACGACGCCATTGCATTGATCAGGTACTTCATGCGGTCGATCGCGTCTGGCGTGTATTGGCTGTTGGGGAACTTTTCCACCAGCGCCTTGAACGCGGCATACGCTTCGCGCGTGGCTTTTGGGTCACGCTCGGTCGGGTCTTGCTCGTAAATAAAGTTCAGGAAGCTGATCTGGTCGTTAAAATTGATCAAGCCCCGCAAGTAATACATGTAGTCGACGTTTGCGTGGTTCGGGTGCAGCTTGATGAAGCGTTCGACGGCGGCCAGCGCCTGTGCCTGGTCTTGCGCTTTATACTGTGCATAGGCGATATTCATCTGTGCCTGCTGCGCATACGTACCGAATGGATAGCTCGATTCCAGCTTTTCGAACAATTGGACGGCACGCTCGTAGTGGCCGCCGTTCAATTCCTCCATGGCCTCCGAGTATAATTTCGTCGCGGACCAGCCTTTGGTTTCATCTGCCTTTTCAGGCAGCAAACTACACGCGGATAAGCCAAGCAGTACGACGGTTGCTGCAATTACCGATAATTTTTTTTGCATGTTGTTTCGCAAGAACGTTTTAACCAAATTTGATACAACTGGCTGATTATAGCCGATGGGAATGCTGTGACTTTAAACAATAATGAATTTGACGCCGACACCGATGACTTCCTGGCCGATGAAGAGGCCGGCGATCCGCTGGCGCCCATCGAGCTGCAACTGAGCCCGGAAGTATGCGGCGAACGCCTGGACAAAGTCATCTCGAAACTGGTGCCGCAATTTTCGCGCGGCCGCCTGCAAATGTGGATCGAAGAAGGCTTTGTCACCGTCGATGGCAAGACCACGAAAACCCGCGCCACCGTGTACGGCGATGAAAAAGTACTGATTTTGCCGCAGCCGGACCAGGAGGCGGAAGCCTTCAAGGCGGAAGAAATGGACCTGGACATCGTGTTTGAAGATGACCATTTGATCGTCATTAACAAACCGGCTGGGCTGGTCGTGCATCCGGGTTCCGGCAACTGGTCCGGCACCTTGCTGAACGGCCTGCTGCACCACTGCCCGCAATTGCGCGGCGTGCCGCGCGCCGGCATCGTGCACCGCCTGGACAAGGATACGTCCGGCCTGATGGTGGTCGGCAAGACCTTGGCCGCCCAGACGGAACTGGTGCGCCAGCTGCAAGCCCGTACCGTCAAACGCGAATACTGGTGCCTCGTGTGGGGCACGCCGCAGACCACGTGCACGATTAACCTGTCGATGGGCCGCCACCCGCGCGACCGCGTAAAAATGGCCGTGTCGAACACGATGGGATCCAAACCGGCCATTACGCGCTATGAGCGGATTGAATCGGGCAAGCTGGAAGACCGCCCGGTCAGCCTGGTGCAGTGCCGGCTAGAAACAGGCCGTACCCACCAGATCCGCGTGCACATGTCGCACGTGGGCTTCCCGCTGATTGGCGACCAGGTTTATGGCAAAGCGCACTTGACGCACTTCTTCCCGCGCCAGGCATTGCAGGCGCGCCGCCTGGGCCTGATCCACCCGGCCACGGGCGAGGCGGTCGAATGGCGCGTGCCGCTGGCCGACGATTTCGCGGACTTGCTGGAACAGTGCGGCATTGAAAACCCGGGCCTGAGCGACGTGGGCGCGGAAGATGAAGAAGTCGAATATGACTACGACTTCGGTGTCGATGACGACGATGAAGATGACGACGAGCACGAAGTTGAAATCATCCGTGTTTGATGCCCTCAACGTGCCCGGCTGGGCGCCCGCCGACTGGCCGGATTTGCCGCCCAACGTTGGCGCATTGATGACGATGCGCCGCGGCGGTGTCAGCGCCGCGCCTTACGATGACGGGCAGGGCGGCGGCGGCTTGAACCTCGGCACCCACGTGGGCGACGCGCCCCACCACGTGGCGGCAAATCGCGCGGCGCTGACGTCCGTATTGCCGGAGGAGCCTGTCTGGCTGAACCAGGTGCACGGCGTCGCCGTCGCCAATGCCGATACCGTGCGTCCCGGCGACGTGCCGGAAGCCGATGCGGCAGTGGCGCGCCGCCCGGGTGCGGTCTGCGCCGTGATGACAGCCGATTGCCTGCCTGTGCTGTTTTGCGATGCGCAAGGTCAAATCGTTGGCGCCGCCCATGCGGGCTGGCGCGGGTTGGCCAATGGCGTGCTGGAACAGACTGTGCAAACCATGCGCGACGATGGCGCCGGTGAAATCCTTGCGTGGCTGGGCGCAGCTATCGGTCCCGAGAAATTCGAAGTGGGGCCGGAAGTACTGCAAGCGTTTGTTGCGCGTGCAACGAATGAGTCCATGGACAACGCCATCCGCGCCGCCTTCCATCCCATTGCCGGTAAATCCGGCAAATACCTGGCCGACATTTACCAGTTGGCCCGGTGCCTGCTGAACGCCATCGGCGTGACGAAAATAGCCGGAGGTGAATATTGCACCGTGTTAAATTCGGGGCGTTTTTATTCTTACCGCCGTGATGGCGTCACTGGCCGCCAGGCCAGCCTGATCTGGATTAAAGACATTGTTTGATCCTGAGGCCGGCAGTACATACGTCATTCCCGCCTGCGCGAGGATGACGGTACGACCATTTAATCAGGTGAATTTTCCTCTTTGCTGGCATGCTGCGCTGCAGCATTTTCCTGTATCATGGCAGCTTTGCGGCGCCGCCGTCCGCCGCCTGTTATATAAATCAGTATTCCTAATGGCAACACGCAGTACATTAAAAACGTCATAATGCCGGCAACAAACGACGGTTCGGTCAGCGCCATCAGCGCTACCACGTAGATCCAAGCAACAGCAATCAGCAGCATAAGCAGTCCCGGTTAAAAACTTTCAAAATGGACTTAAACATGAAATTGCCTGATCCTCAAGCCTTTGCCAACGCCTGGATGTCGCAGTTCAGCGACCCTAACCAGTGGCAATCCTGGTTCAACATGGTGCCGGAAGTGCAGTCGCACCCTGTGACGGCCATCCTGCGCGATGCGGGAGCCGCCATCAAGCCTGACGTGATCGAGCAACTGAAAAACGACTATATCGCGCAGTTTTCCACACTGTGGCAAGATTTTATCGGCGGCAAATCGCCGGAAGTCACCGACCGCCGCTTTTCGTCGGCAGCATGGCAAAGCAATCCGGTGACGGCATTCAATGCCGCATCCTACCTGCTGAATGCAAAATTCCTGACCGCCATGGCGGAATCCATTGAAGCGGCGCCGCAACAGCAGCAGCGCATCCGCTTCGCCGTCCAGCAAGTGGTGGACGCGATGTCGCCGGCCAATTTCCTCGCCACGAATCCGGAAGCCCAGCAAAAGCTGGTGGAAACCAAAGGCGAAAGCTTGACCAAAGGTTTGGCCAATATGCTGGCCGACATGAATAAGGGCCACATTTCGCTGTCCGATGAATCGGCTTTCGAAGTGGGTAAAAACCTGGCCAATACGCCAGGCCAGGTGGTGTATGAAAATGACTTGTTCCAGCTGATCCAATACACGCCGACGACGGAAACCGTGCACGAGCGTCCATTGCTGCTGGTGCCGCCTTGCATCAACAAGTTCTACATCCTGGACTTGCAGCCTGAGAATTCCGTCGTGCGTTATGCGGTAGAGCAGGGCAATACGGTGTTCCTCGTGTCGTGGCGCAATCCCGACCAGTCGTTGGCAAAGACTACGTGGGATGATTACGTGGACGATGGCGTCATCAATGCCATCCATCTGGTGCAGGAAATCACGGGCCAGGACAAGCTGAACACCTTGGGCTTTTGCGTGGGCGGCACCCTGCTGAGCACGTCGCTGGCCGTGATGGCGGCGCGCGGTGAAAACCCGGCGTCCAGCGTCACCCTGCTGACCACGTTCCTGGACTTCAGCGATACGGGCGTGCTCAGCGTGTTTGTCGACGAAGCGCAAGTGCAGCTGCGCGAACAAACGCTGAAATCCGGCGGCTTGATGCCGGGCCGCGACCTGGCGACGACGTTCTCCAGCCTGCGTCCCAATGACCTGGTGTGGAATTACGTGCAGTCGAATTACCTGAAGGGCAATGAACCGCCGCCATTCGATTTGCTGTACTGGAATTCGGACAGCACGAATTTGCCCGGTCCGATGTTCTGCTGGTATCTGCGCAATACTTACCTGGAAAACAATTTGAAGCATCCGGGTAAATTGACGGTGGCTGGCGAGAAAGTCGACTTGTCCGCCATTGATGCGCCGGCATTTATTTACGCATCGCGTGAAGACCATATCGTGCCATGGACGTCCGCTTATGAATCGAATGACATCCTGAACCCGAAAAAGCCGAAGAATAACCGCTTTATTTTGGGCGCGTCCGGCCACATTGCAGGGGTGATCAATCCTGCGTCGAAAAACAAGCGCAGCTATTGGACTAACGATGCGGCGCCGAAGAAAGGCGCCAAGCGCCTGGATGCGAATGCATGGTTTGACGGCGCCACCGAACATAAAGGCAGCTGGTGGCCGGAGTGGGCGGCATTCCTGGCGGAACACGGCGGCAAGGATGTGCCGGCGCCGAAAATGCACGGCAGCAAAAAGTATTTGCCAATTGAAGCGGCGCCAGGCCGTTATGTGAAAGCCAAGGCGGATTAATTCAGGAACCGAGCAGGAACTCAGCTGTTGCAATGCGGTCCCTATCGTGTTGCAACGCGAAAACCTGTGCCACCGGCGTTTTTTTCACTCTATAATAGGCGCCAGAGGTACACGTAAAAAAGCGGACCTTGGTCCGCTTTTTTTTCAAAATAACCGTGAAAGCGCTGCGGCGCAAAAAATGGAACTTGTGATGACTGGTGCAAAGAAAAACGCGGAACGCTTGATCAAGAAATACCCTAATCGCCGTTTATACGACACGCAAACCAGTTCCTACATCACGTTGACCGATGTGAAGCAGCTCGTGCTCGACAATGAAGAATTCACGGTGGTCGACGCGAAATCCAACGAGGATTTGACCCGCAGTATCCTGCTGCAAATCATTCTGGAAGAAGAAGCCAGCGGCGTGCCGATGTTTTCCACCGGCGTGCTGGCGCAAATCATCCGCTATTATGGCCACGCGATGCAGGGCATGATGGGTTCTTATCTGGAAAAGAATGTCGAAGCCTTCACGGATATCCAGCGCAAATTCACCAGCGCCACGCTTGACGGCAAGCCATTTAGCCCGGAAATGTGGTCGCAATTCATGAATGTGCAAGGCCCGATCATGCAGGGCATGATGAACAATTACATCGACCAGAGCAAAACCCTGTTCGTGCAAATGCAAGAGCAAATGCAAAACCAGAGCAAGTCGCTGTTCAGCGCATTTCCGTTCATGAATCCGGTGGTGCCGCCGACGGACAAGAAATAAAATGCAAAACCGGGCCTGGAGCCCGGTTTTTTAGTTACTGGAGCAGTGAAATCACCAGCGCAGGGGTCACGTTACTCTTGCGCATCATCGCCGTGCTCGACTGCAGCAGCATCAGCTGCACGGTCGCATTCGCGGTTTCATCGGCAAAGTCCGCATCCATGTAGCGGCCTTCCGCCGACTGGCCATTTTCCACGGCAGTCTGCAAGTTATTGAACGTGTGGTCGAGGCGGTTGATCAGCGCCCCCAGTTCTGAACGCGATTGCGCCACCAGGTTGATGGCGGTGTTGATGCGCCCGATTACGGCATTGGCGCCGCCGCTGGTGAGCAATTCCGCACCGGTATCGGTCACGCGGGTTTCAATCGTATGGTCCGGCAAGACCACCTGGTAGGGCACATTGACGCCTGATGTGTTGCGGGTGGCGTCCAGCGCATTGTTGTACAGCGTTTCAAATTGGTATTGCGTGCTTTCTTCGGCGGAAGCGCCAAACTGGAAACGCGTCAGGAAATCATTGGCGGGTTTTCCCGTCAACAAGCCATTTTCACCGTACAGTAAATCTTCCTTGACTTGTCGCTCATTTTGCCGGCCCAGCTCATCGTATTCCGTTTGCATGGCCTGGCGGTCGGCGTCGGTATAACTGCCATCGGCTGCCTGCGTGGCCAATTCCTGCATGCGCGACATGGAGCGGTTCAGGCTTTCCAGCACGGAATCCATGGTTTGCAATTTGGAAATACTGTTTTGCGTATTGCGCATTGCCGTCTTCATGCCTGCATTTTGCGCGTGCAGGCGCGTGGCAATTTGCAGGCCGGCGGCATCGTCCTGGCCTGAGTTGATCCGGTAACCCGTCGCCAGCCGCTCGTTGGACACGCTCAGCGAACGCTGAGAGCGGCCCGCCGCATTGATCGCGGCAAGCGAGGCGTGGTTGGTGTGCATGCTAAGCAAGATATTTTTTCCTTGGTTTTTCCACGAGGAAAATCTTTATCTGGGTTAATTGTACTACACACCACGCTTGCAGCTTGACGCATTTTCGCATCAGTAGCGGATTTTCAGTGACTTGCATGCGCGATGTCGTGTCGTAGCGGGATGTTGCCGCGAAAAAGTAGTTTTCCAACATTTCTGTTGACGGGAGATTTTCTTCACTGTTAGTATCTGGACATCGGTGGAAGCGCTTCCACTCAGCAGTTGACCGATCCCTTCGACCGTTTTTGAGGAGTTTCCCTGTGGTAAATATTGAGTTCGATCTGCCATCCGGTTCTGTGTTGTGGAACAAGGATTTTTTGCTGGGTGTGGCGACGGCGGCGTATCAGATTGAAGGCGCGGCCACTGCCGATGGCCGCCTGCCGTCGATCTGGGATACCTTTTCCGCGACGCCAGGCAAGGTGCTGCACGGCGATACGGGCGACGTGGCCTGCGACCATTACCATCGGTGGGAACAGGATGTGGATTTGATCGCCAGCCTGCATGTCGATGCCTACCGCCTGTCGATTTCGTGGCCGCGCGTGATGGATGCGGAGGGCAATCCGAACCGCAAAGGCTTGGCGTTTTACAAGCGCTTGCTGAAAGCGCTGCGTGAACGCGGCTTGAAGACGTTCGTCACCTTGTACCACTGGGATTTGCCGCAGCACCTGGAAGATGCGGGCGGCTGGGTCAACCGCGATACGGCGCTGCGCTTTGCCGACTACGCGGATCTGGTCAGCCGTGAACTGGCCGGCCTGGTCGATGCGTGGGCGACCTTGAACGAACCGTGGTGCTCCGCATACCTGGGCTATGCGAATGGCCACCATGCGCCAGGCAAGCAAGACATCGTGTTTGCCACGCAGGCCATGCACCATTTGCTGCTGGGGCACGGCCTGGCCGTGCGCAAGCTGCGCGCCAATGACCCGGGTGCGCAAGTGGGCATCGTGGCCAATGTGGGGCGGGGCACGACCAATGGCGGCAGCGCGGCGGACCGCCGTGCAGCGGAACTGTTTGAAATCCAGCATAACAACTGGGTGCTCGACCCGCTGCTGAAAAAACAGTACCCCGCCGCGCTGTGGGAATTGTGGCCCGGCGCACAGCCGATGGCGCTCGATGGCGACATGGACATCATCGGTGCGCCGCTCGATTACCTGGGCATCAATTACTACTTCCGCACCAACGTCGTCAGCGATGGCGCGCATGGCTTCACGGAAGTGCCTTTGGCCGGCGTGGAGCGCACGCAAATGGGGTGGGAAGTCTATCCGCAAGGGCTGTATGACTTGCTGACGGGCTTCAAGCGCAACTATCCGCAGCTGCCGCCCATCTACATCACGGAAAACGGCACGGCGTCGGATGACAAGGTGGTGGACGGCGCCGTGGAGGACCCCCAGCGCATTGCATTCCTGAGCCGGCATTGGACGGCAGTCGACAGTGCGGTGAAGGAGGGCGTCGATATCCGCGGCTACTTTATCTGGTCGCTGATGGACAACTTTGAATGGGCCTTTGGCTACGAGCGCCGCTTCGGCATCGTGCATGTGGACTACGCGACGCAGGCAAGGACGCCCAAGCGCAGTGCGCAGCTGGTGAAACGCTTCCTCGCCGACCGCGCAAGGCGCGAGTAAGCCGCCACGGTTATGATAGCGTTCCCAATAATATGATTGCGCAAACATCGCGCGACACCGGAGACTACAATGCACAACAATATCGGGCTGGCCGCCATGCTGGCGCTGGCGATACCTGCCAATGTACTGGCCCAGCAGCCGTTGAAAGCCAATGTGATCCACTGGTGGACGTCTGGCGGCGAGTCGGCCGCCGTGCGCCAGTTTGCCGACGCGTACAACAAGGCCGGCGGGCTGTGGGTCGATAACGCGATTGCCGGCGCGGACCAGGCCCGCGCCACCACCATCAACCGCATCGTCGGCGGCACGGCGCCTGTGGCGGCGCAATTCAATACGTCCAAACAATTCCGCGACATCGTAGAACAGGGCATGCTGAACAACGTCGATGACGTGGCGGCGCAAGGCAAATGGGACCAGGTGCTGCCGCAGCCGATACTGGACGCGATCCGCATCAACGGCCATTACTATGCCGCGCCCGTCAACATCCACATGCCGGGCTGGTTCTTTTATTCGAAGCCGGCCTTTAAAAAGGCGGGTATTGCGGCGGAACCGCAAAACTGGGAAGAGTTCATTGCGGCGCTGGGCAAACTGAAAAGCGCCGGGCTGGTGCCGCTGGCCTTTGGCGGCCAGGTGTGGCAAGAGAAGATCACCTTCGATGCAGTATTCGCCGTGGTGGGGGGGCGGGATTTGTACCTGAAGGTATACCGCGACCACGACCAGGCTGCCATCAAATCCGACGCCTTTAAGCAGGTGCTGGTGCAATTCAAGCGCTTGCGCGGCTTTGTCGACGCGGGTTCGCCTGGCCGCAACTGGAATGACGCGACGGCGATGGTGGTGTCCGGTAAAGCAGGCGTGCAAATCATGGGCGACTGGGCCAAGGGTGAATTCGCGGCCGCGAACCTGGTGGCTGGCAAGGATTACGGCTGCTTCCCAGGCTTCGGCCCGAAGTCGCCGTACATGGTGGCGGGCGATGCATTTGTGTTCCCGAAGTCGAACAAGGCGGACGTGGTGAAGGCGCAAAAGCTGCTGGCGTCCGTTGTCACCGCGCCGGCTTCGCAAGTGGCGTTCAGCGCCCGCAAGGGTTCGATCCCCGCGCGTCTCGATATCGACGGCGCGGGCCTGGACCAGTGCGCGCAACTGGGGCTGTCCATCATTAAAGATAAGTCGCGCCAGTTGCCGAATCCGGAAATGCTGGTGCCGCCAGACCAGAATGGCGCGCTGCAAGACGTGCTGACGAATTTCTGGAACCGCAACCAGGCAGCGGAAGACGCACAAAAAGCGTTTGCCGCCGCACTGAAAGGGTAAGCCATGGCGTCCATGATCAGGCGAAGCGGCGCCGCCACGTCGGTTGCCGCGTATGCGGCGCTGGCGCCGATGGCGGTGACCGTACTGCTGTGCTACCTGGGAACGATGGTGTGGACTGCGCGCGTATCGACGACCAGCGCACGGACGTTCCCCGCCGATGATTTTGTCGGGCTGGCGCAATACGTCAAGCTGTTCGATAACGACCGCTGGCTGGTGTCGCTGCACAACATCGGTATTTACGGCGGGCTGTTTATTGCGGCCAGCCTCGTGGCCGGCTTTTTGCTGGCCGTGTTTATCGATCAGAAGGTGATGGCCGAAGGCGTGCTGCGCACGGTGTTCCTGTATCCGTATGCGATGTCGTTCGTGGCCACGGGCCTGGTGTGGCAGTGGATGCTCAATCCTGAACTGGGCTTGCAGGCGGTATTGCAGCAATGGGGCTTTAGCGGCGCCCGGTTCGACTGGATCGTGGACCAGGACATGGTGATCTATACAGTGGTCATTGCCACTGTATGGCAGGCGGCCGGTCTGGTGATGGCGCTGCTGTTGTCGGGCTTGCGCGGCATTGATGAAGAAATCTGGAAAGCGGCCCGTATCGACGGCATTCCCCGCTGGCGCGTCTACGTCAGCATCGTGCTGCCGATGCTGGGTCCATCGCTGTCGACGGCGTTCGTGCTGCTGTTCGTCATGGTGGTCAAGCTGTTCGACGCCGTCGTGGCCATGACGCAAGGCGGGCCCGGCACGGCGTCGGAAGTGCCGGCCAAGTTCATCATGGACTATTTGTTTGGCCGCGCGAACCTGGGGCTGGCTTCAGCGGCATCCATCGTGCTGCTGTTGACGGTGCTGGCGATTGTGGCGCCCGTGTATTACGCGAAGAACCGCGCCGGCCGGCGCATGGAGGCGTGATGGATAAATCCCTGTCAATTCCCGCGCTTGCGGTAGCCGGCAGTGAGCCTGTCGCGGCGCGGGTGGGCGCCGCGCCAATGCGCGGTGCTGGCGGCGCACCGGGTGAAGCGGCGCTGGCGCAGTCCGGCAAGCAGCCGCCGTCACCTGCACGGCCGCCTCGCAGCGGGTGGGCGCGCGCCTTCACGCCGGCCCGGCTTGGCGTGTACGGTTTCCTCATGATGGCGGCGCTGTTTTTCCTGTTGCCGCTGTACGTGATGGTGGCAACGTCGGTGAAGCCGATGGAAGAAATCCGCCTTGGCGCACTGTTTGCACTGCCGGTGGCGCCCACGTTCGAGCCGTGGCGGGCGGCATGGCAGTCGGCCTGCACGGGCCTGGAATGCAGCGGTATCCAGGGCGGCTTCTGGAATTCCGTGCGCATCGTCGTGCCCAGCGCCGTGCTGTCGATTTTAGTGGGGGCCGTGAATGGTTATGCGCTGTCATTCTGGCGCATCCGTGGTGCCAGCGTGCTGTTTGGCGTGCTGATGGCTGGGGCGTTCATCCCCGCGCAAGTGATGCTGTATCCGATGGTGCGCATGCTGGCGGCGGCGGACCTGTTCGGCACCTTGCCTGGCGTCGTGCTGGTGCACACGGTGTTTGGCATGCCGGTGATGACGCTGTTGTTCCGCAATTATTACGCGGCGCTGCCGCAGGAATTGTTCAAGGCAGCCCGCATCGATGGGGGCGGCTTCTGGCGCATTTTCTTTGAACTGATGCTGCCGATGTCGGTGCCGGTGGTTGTCGTGGCGCTGATCATGCAGGTGACGGGGATCTGGAATGACTTCCTGCTTGGCCTCGTGTTTGCAGGGACGGAAAACCTGCCGATGACGGTCCAGTTGAACAACATCATCAACACCACCACGGGTGAGCGCCTCTACAACGTGAATATGGCGGCCACGATCTTGACGTCGCTGGTGCCGCTGACCCTGTACTTTGTTTCCGGCCGCTGGTTTGTGCGCGGCATCGCCTCTGGCGCAGTGAAAGGATAAGACCATGGCAAATGTAGCGATCCGTAATTTGCAAATTACGCTGGGCGGCAACCGCGTGATCGACCAGCTGAATCTTGATGTGCAGGCAGGGGAATTTGTCGTGCTGCTGGGGCCATCGGGCTGCGGCAAGTCGACCTTGCTGCACACGATTGCGGGCTTGAACGACGTGTCGGACGGCAGCATTGAAATCGGCGGCCGCGACATGACGTGGGCGGACCCGAAAGACCGCGGCATTTCACTGGTGTTCCAGTCGTATGCACTGTATCCGACCATGGACGTGGAAAAAAATATGTCGTTTGGCCTGCGCATCAATGGCACGCCGAAAGCGGAAATTGCCCGCCGCGTGCAGCGCGCCGCTGACATGCTGCATTTGCAGCCGCTGTTGAAGCGCAAGCCTGCCAACTTGTCGGGCGGGCAGCGGCAGCGCGTGGCAATTGGCCGCGCCATCGTGCGGGAAGCGGATGTGTTCCTGTTTGACGAACCGCTGTCGAACCTGGACGCCAAGCTGCGCACGGAATTGCGGCGCGAATTGAAGCAGCTGCACCGCCAGCTGGGCGCCACCATGATTTACGTGACGCACGACCAGGTTGAAGCCATGACGCTGGCGGGGCGCATGGCTGTCATGCGGGGCGGCGTGATCCAGCAATATGACACGCCGGCCAACGTCTATCACACGCCGGCCAACCTGTTCGTGGCGACGTTCCTAGGTTCGCCCGGCATGAACCTGTTCCGGGGCAGGTTGGCGGTGCATGGCGCCAGCGTCATGTTCGCCAATGAGCACATGCAGTTCGATGTGTCGGCGTATCCCTTTGCCGATGCGCCGGTGTCCGGCCAGGCGTGTGTGCTGGGCGTCCGGCCGGAAGATGTCAGCGCCATTAACGATGGCGCACTGGCGGGGCGGTTGACGCTGGTGGAAGAAATGGGCAATCACCATGTGCTGTGGCTGGACTTCCATGGCAGCCAGGTGGCGTGCATTTTGAATGGGCAGGATGCGCCGGCGGCGGAAGCCACGGTGGCGTTCCGCCTCAATACTGAACGGCTGCATTTGTTCGACGAGGCCAGCGAACAGCGCCTCTAAGCGGCATTCCCCGATTCCTTGATTTTTGGCGTGCGCGGCACGCCAGGGGCCCCTGCATGCCTGCGATTTGAGGAGGTTCAATGAAGTACAGATAACTGACGTTGATGGTGTCCCGTTTGCAGCGGCCGCAGAGCCGCGACCCTTACCAATCCACTGGAACGAAGCGAGGAAAGACATGCAAGTGAATAAAACCACCCTGAAGAAAACCAGCCTGGCGAAAACGCAGATGGCGCTGGCCATTGCCCAGCTCACGCTGCTGGCCAGCGGCGCCGCCATGGCGCAGCAAGCACCGGCGGAAGGCGCGCCGGCGCCAGCGGCCGGCGAACCGGAACGCATCGTGGTGACGGCCAACCGCCGCGCATCGTTTGTGCAGGATACGCCGCTGGCCGTGACGGCGTTTACGCAAGACACGCTGGCCAACAACCAGGTCAAGGATCTCGGGACGCTGACGGCCCTGGTGCCCAGCCTGGTGGTGGAGCCGCACAGCGATTCCGGCGGTGTCCACGTGTACATGCGCGGCGTGGGTTCGGCCAACCATACGGAACTGGGTGATCCGGCAGTGGCGTTTTACGTGGACGGCATATACCTGCCGCGCCCGCAAGCCGCCACGGCGCTGATGTATGACATGTCGCACGTGGAAGTGGCGCGCGGGCCGCAAGGCACGCTCAATGGCCGCAACTCGACTGCGGGCGCCGTGAACCTCGTGTCCAGCGCGCCGAACACGCAAAAACTGATGGGTTCCGGCAGCCTGACGTTCGGCGACCGCCATCACGTGCAGACGCAGGGCATGATCAACATCCCGCTGTCGGAAGACATGGCGCTGCGCTTTGCCGGCATCAAGGATAGCGCGGACGGCACGGTGGACTTCCTGCGCGGCTCGAACGTGCTGCCGGGCGCGAAAAAATACGGCGCGACCGACCAGACGGGCATGCGCGCTTCGTTCCTGTGGAAGATCTCGCCGGACTTGAAGGGGACGGTGATTGCCGACTATTACAGCGACAAGGGTGCGGGCAATATCTACCTGCCGATTGAAATCAAGCCGGGCCAGGACCGCCGCGCCGCGCTGATCGACACGCCGGGTGCGCTGGACCAGTCGATCACGACGTACAAAGGCAAGCTGGTTTGGAACGCCACGGAGTCGCTGGAAGCGCAATACATGGGCAGCTGGAGCCGCTTGAAGCGGACCAACGCCAGCGATGCGGATGCGGGCCTGTATCCCGGCTTTAAATCGGAAAACCGTACCGAGTGGAGCCGCTTTGACAGCACGTCGCATGAACTGCAATTGCGTTCGACTGCGCAAGGCCCGGTGCAATGGGTGGGCGGCCTGTTCAAATTTGATGAAAACAACCGCATCCGCTTCGACATTGACCGTAGCCAGATTTCCGAAGCCCAGCTGCAGCAAGACATCGCTGCCGGCAACGTGATTTTCGTGCAGCCGACTGTCGGGCAGTATGCGTCGGCCATGTCGTTTATCCAGGGCCGTCGTGAGTTGAGTTCCAAGGCCGCCTTTGCGCAAGGCAGCTACGACGTCAACGACCAGACCAAGCTGACGGCGGGCGCCCGTTATACGAAGGACCGCAAGTCCGACACGGGCGGCCAGAACTGGGCCTGCCCGAACTGGCCGGACAATGTCCCGCGCGGCGCCACGGTGCTGACGCCGAACCAGATTAAACAGCTGGTGACGCCGGGCACGGGCATGATCAATACGCACAATATCGGGCCGGGCGGCATCGTGTCGGTGGCCAATTGCGGCAATACGCCGGGCGACAACACGGCGTCGCTGGAATACAGCCAGGCCACGTATCTGGGCCGCGTGGAATACAAGCCGATGAAAGACGTACTGGCGTTTGCATCGGTAACGACGGGCTTCCACTCGCCCGCGATTGGCGACGGCGGCGCCACGACGAAACCGGAAAAGCTGACCAGCTATGAAATCGGCTTCAAGTCGGACTTGCTGAACAAGGCGCTGACCTTGAACCTGGACGCGTTCCTGATGAAGTACAAGGACAAGCTGGAATCGCAGGTGGTCAACAATACACTGCAAAACTTTAATGCTGCCGGGGCGACGGTGCGCGGACTTGAAGCGGAATTCGCATGGCGTCCGACCGGCGCCGACCGTTTCAGCGGCAATGCCACGTGGCTGAAGGCGCGCTATGACGATTTCCTGTCGTGCGACGTGGATGCGGCGCGCGCCAATGGCCAGTCTTGCGGCACGACGGCGCCGACGGAAAACGTGGGCGGCAATGTGCTTAAACACGCGCCGGCGTTCGCCACCACGCTGATGTATGAGCACGACTTCAATGCGGGTAAAGGCAAGCTGACGCCGCGCATCGCGCTGCACCATGAGACCAAGTCGTTTATCGGCGCCGGCGCCTTTGCCCGTGACGTGCCTGGCCACGCGGGCGTGAAAGAGCAGGCTGCGTATTCGACGCTGGACTTGAGCGTGCGCTACGAGCCGCTGAACAAGGCGTACACGGCGGAACTGTTCATCAATAACGCGACGGACAAGGAAGTCAAATACGATGCGATCGAAGTGTGCACGCAGGTGGGCGCGCCATGCCAGCCCAACCAGCAGATCTGGGCGGCGTATTACAACCAGCCGCGCAGCTTTGGCGGGCGGGTGTCGTTCAAGTTCTGAAGTTTATGCAGGAGAGGGAGGGGACCTTTCCACGCCCCGTATACGTCTTTCGCCTTAAATCAATGTCTTAAACCGCCGGAAACGGAACTTCCGTTGTCTTATTTTGTCGAAATTACAGGCGTCATCGATACGGCGCCTGTTCCGGGGATTGAAGACAAATTCACCGGCCTTTCCGCGAGTTTAAGACAGGAGTTTAAGCATGAAGACGTATATTCCAGACTTCATTTTGCGGAGAGTACATGGGGGCCGTCCAGCCATACGCCATGCTGCCAAGGAAGCGCGCACTGAACAGACGGAAAAGGATTATAAGCGTCGAACTAACGCGGAATTACTCCCTCCGCCTTGCAAGCAGCCGAGGTCGCCTTTGGCTGACATGCCGGAATGGGTGATGAATAGCAGGCGGAAAAATTGCAAGTGCCTGGGCGATACGATGTTTGAAGATTGAATGTACTTTGACGGATGGATTCCAGGAAGCGCCCGCTAGCGGTGAGCGGGCGCTTTAGCACTATTACTCGTTATCGAGCAACACGTTGTAGATCACGGCACCCAGGATGGCGCCAATGATAGGGGCCGCCCAGAACAGCCACAGGTCCCCCAGTGCGCCGGTTTGTGCGAACAGGGCAGGGCCGGTGCTGCGGGCCGGGTTCACCGACGTGTTCGAAACCGGGATCGACACCAGGTGAATCAAGGTCAGGCACAGGCCGATGGCCAGGCCGCCGAAACCGCCGGCGGCGCGCTTGGAGGTTGCGCCCAGGATGACCATCAGGAAGATGGCCGTCATGACCACTTCGCACACCAGTACGGACACCATGCTATAGCCGCCTGGCGAGTTTGCGCCATAACCGTTGGAGGCAAAGCCGCCCACGCCGCTGAAGCCGGTTTTGCCGGATACGATCAGGAACAGGACTGCCGCGGCGGCAATGGCGCCCAACACTTGCGACACAATGTAGCCCGGCAGTTCTGCAGCCTTGAAGCGGCCACCGACCACGAGGCCGACGGAAACAGCAGGGTTGAAGTGGCCGCCGGAAATCGGGCCCAGAGCGTAGGCGCCGGTCAGCACCGTCAGGCCAAATGCCAGCGAAACACCCAGCAGGCCGATACCGACTCCTGGAAACGCGGCGGCCAGCACGGCGCTACCACAGCCGCCCAAGGTCAGCCAGAACGTACCGAGGAACTCGGCCGACCATTTTTTTACATTGCTCATTATTGACTCTTTCAAAGTGTGTTACGTAACCGAAAATATATTACTTCGGTTATATATCACATAACTTTTACGAGGTGCAATGTTTGCAATATTAAATTACAAGTGCCTTGCCTCTACCTGCTTTTGCTATGTCGCCGGGCCCGACACCGATTCGCGCGCCATCACTTCCACCGGAAATTCGCGGCAGATCTCCAGCGCCGTCCCATAACATTGATTCAGCAACCAGCGCGCCGCGCTCCGCGCCATTTCTTTAATGGGGATGTGGATGGTGGTGAGTTCCGGCGCAGTAAACGCTGCCGAATAGTCATCGTCGTAACCAACAATCGACACCTGTTCCGGCACGCGCACGCCGGCGCGGTGCAGGCGGGACAGGGCGCCGACGGCCATTTCATCATTGGCGCAAAACAGGCCCGTGAACGTGTCGCCCTTGGCCAGCAATTCCCCCGTGGCGGCAAAGCCCCCTTCGCGCGAAAAATCCGACTCCACCATGACGACGTCATCGCGCGCAATGCCGGCGCCGGCCAGTGCATCAAAGAACCCTTGCAAACGGTCGATATTGTCTTTCGCGCCAGACGGACCGGAAATCACCGCCAGCGATCGATGCCCGGCTTCCAGCAGCACGCTGGCCGCCAGCCGTCCGCCTTCCACGTGGTCCGTGCAGAATGACGCATCCGGCGCGTGCGGATTGTAGCGGTTCAGGTAGGCGAGGTGAGGGTGCAGGCGCTGCAATTTCACCATGTCTTCTTCGTGCAGGTCATGGCCCAGCACGAGGATGCCGTCGCAGTCGCGGCCAATCAGGTATTTGACGCCTTCGATGGCTTTTTCACGCGGCGTGCCGTCGCCGATCCCTGTCGTAATGACGACATGCTTGCCGACTGCGCGTAGTTCGTGATCCGTTTGATTCAAGATGGTGCCGTAGTACGCACCGAAATAAGACGGGGCAAAGATGCCGATCATGCCCAGCGACTGCTTCGACAGTGAGCGCCCCAGCGACGACGGACGGAACTTCAACTGTTCAATAGCCGCCTGCACGCGGCGCTGGGCGTCTTCCGATACGGGGCCCGACCCGGAAATCGCGCGTGATGCGGTGGCCAATCCTACTCCTGCCAGTTGCGCGACATCTTTCAGTGTTGCCACACCTTCTCCTTCTCTATGAGCATTCCTCCATGGTAACACGGGGCTATGCGTTATAATGACCGATTCGCTCCAATTTTCGATAGTATTTACCATGCACGAAATTTCCCGCATTCCAAAGGATCAACAGGCCGCCACGACGCCAACCGGCGCGGCGCCAAAAGTCGGTTTCGTCTCGCTCGGTTGCCCTAAAGCGCTGGTCGACTCCGAACAAATCCTGACCCAGCTGCGCGCTGAAGGCTACGACACGGCCAAATCGTATGACGGCGCCGACCTCGTGATCGTCAACACGTGCGGTTTCATTGACGCGGCCGTGCAGGAATCGCTGGATGCGATTGGTGAAGCACTGGCGGAAAACGGCAAAGTCATCGTGACCGGCTGCCTGGGCGCGAAGAAAGATGGCGACGGCAATGACTTGATCAAGTCGATTCACCCGAAAGTGCTGGCCGTCACCGGCCCGCATGCGCTGGGCGAAGTGATGCAGGAAGTCCATCACCACTTGCCGAAGCCGCACGAGCCATTTATTGACCTGGTGCCGCCGCAGGGCGTCAAGCTGACGCCCAAGCATTACGCTTACCTGAAGATTTCCGAAGGCTGCAACCACCGCTGCAGCTTCTGCATCATCCCGTCGATGCGCGGCGACCTGGTGTCCCGCCCGATCGGTGAATTGATGCTGGAAGCGGAAAACCTGTTCAAGTCGGGCGTCAAGGAATTGCTGGTGATTTCGCAGGATACATCGGCCTACGGCGTGGACGTGAAGTTCCGTTCCGGCTTCTGGAACGGCCGCCCGATCAAGACCCATATGACGCAGCTGCTGGAAGCGCTGGGCCAACTGGCCAAGCAGTACGGCGCGTGGGTGCGGGCGCACTACGTGTATCCCTACCCGCACGTGGACCAGGTGATTCCGATGATGGGCGAAAACCTGCTGCCTTACCTGGACATCCCGTTGCAGCACGCGCACCCTGACGTGTTGAAGCGCATGAAGCGTCCGGCCAGCGGCGAGAAAAACCTGGACCGTATCCAGGCGTGGCGCGCCATGAATCCGGATTTGACGATCCGTTCGACCTTTATCGCCGGCTTCCCGGGCGAGACGGAAGCGGAATTCGAATACCTGCTGGACTTCCTGAAGGAAGCGCAAATCGACCGCCTCGGCTGCTTCGCGTATTCGCCGGTTGAAGGCGCGACCGCCAATGAACTGGACAACCCGGTACCGGACGAAGTGCGTGAAGAACGCCGTGGCCGCGTCATGCTGCTGCAGGAAGAAATTTCCCGCAAGCGTTTGCAGGCCAAGGTCGGCAAAACCATCCGCGTGCTGATCGACGAATTGACGCCAAGCGGCGCCAAAGGCCGTTCCGCTGCCGATGCCCCGGAAATCGACGGTATCGTGTACGTCAAGAAGCCGTTTGAACCGCACAAGAAACTGGCTGTGGGCCAGTTTGTTGATGTGGAAATTACGCGCGCTGATGCCCACGACCTCTGGGGCGAAGCGTAAAATCAAGGCGGAACCGCATCATGCGCTTCCGCTTTTTTTATAGCCAGCTATGACCAAATCCCTGCAAACTTCCCTGATCCACACCGACTACGAAGCCCCGTCCGGCTTCGATGCCTTCCCCACCGCGATCCACCACGCGTCGACTGTGCTGTTCAAGAACGTGGCGGCGCTGCGTTCGGGCGAATGGAAGGAAAAGAACGCTTATACCTACGGCTTGCACGGCACGCCCACCACGTTCACGCTGGAAGCGCGGCTGGCCGGGATCGAAGGGGGCTTGTATTGCCTGCTGGCGCCCAGCGGCCTGGCTGCGATTGCCATGATCGACTTCGCGCTGCTGAAAAGCGGTGACGACGTGCTGCTGCCGGATAACGTGTATAACCCGAACCGCGAACTGGGACGCTGGCTGGCGGACTTCGGTGTCACGGCGCGCTATTATGATCCGCTGGCCGGTGCGGGCATCGCGGAATTGATGCAGCCAAATACCAAGCTGGTGTGGACGGAAGCGCCGGGCTCCGTGTCGATGGAAGTGCCGGACTTGCGGGCCATTTGCGCGGCAGCCCATGCGAAGGGCGCGCTGGTGGCGCTGGATAACACGTGGTCGGCAGGGCTGGCGCTGCGCGCCTTTGACATGGGTGTGGATATTTCCATGCAGGCGCTGACCAAATACCAGTCAGGCGGCTCGGACGTGTTGATGGGCGCCGTCATTACGCGCGACCGCGCGATCCAGGACCGCATCGCCATGGCCCACATGCGCCTGGGGCTGGGCGTGGGGGCGGACGATGCGTACCTGGTGCTGCGCGGCTTGCCGACGATGAAGCTGCGCTTTGAAGCCCATGACCGGGGCGCGCGCAAAGTCGCCGCCTGGCTGAAGTCCCGTCCGGAAATCAGCAAGGTGCTGCACCCGGCATTGGAAGATTGCCCGGGCCATGAAAATTGGAAGCGCGACTTTACCGGTGCGGGCGGCCTGTTTTCCGTGCTGTTCGATCCGCGCTATACGGAAGAACAGACCGACCGCTTTGTCGATGAGTTGAAATTGTTTGGGATAGGCTATAGCTGGGGCGGCGCCAACAGTTTGGCCGTGCCTTACCGTATCCAGGCCATGCGCCGCAATTGGCAGCATGGCGGTGTGCTGGTGCGTTTCAATATCGGGCTGGAAGAGCCGGACGATTTGATTGCCGATATCGCGCAGGCACTGGCCAAGCTGTAATCAATTGCAGGTGATGGCAGGCGTGGCTTCCACTGCGTGGCTGTCCGCGCCTTTGCCTTGCCGTTCAACGGTTTCCCGCTTGACCATGCACTGCGTCAGGCGCGGATCGAGTTTGCGCGCCAATACCACGGTGGTATTGCTGTACGTGCAGCCCACCCACACATCGCCGGCTTTGCTGTCGGGCAAGCGCCAGCGCGGGTCTTCACCGGCGCCGGATTCCGGCGGCAGCGGGCGGTCGTCCGCGGGATTGCCCATGTAAAGCTGTGCCTGGTCCAGCCGGTATTCGGCTGCGCCGCCTTGCGGCTCCCAGCCTTCCGCCGTGGTGACGGCGGTCGATGCGAGTATGGTGGCGGGGCACACGATATCGTCTGCCCCGGCTGCGATGGCATGATTGGCGGCAGCGATGCATGCTGCCAAAAGTGTGAGTTTGAATGAGGCGCCCATGGTGCCGTCCATCCTTCAATAAAGTGCTGTTCCTGCCCGTCTGGCGTCGCGGAATGCCTGCCAGTCCAGCTCCACCTGCACAGAGTAGCCGTATGCAAAGGATACTAGTTCTTGCTGGAAGCTGCTACTACTACCCAGTAACTCTGTAATATGTTTAATAATGTTGTAGCGGGGGCTTTCACTGTCGGCATCCTGGTCGGCCAGCGCATGGGCGGAAGCCAGCGCCATGCCGAGATAGCGGGCCGCTGTTTCCAGCTTGCCGGCCGTCGTCAAATCCTGTGGATCGAAGTCGCGCTCGCTGCCGGACTTTTGATGCACGTAGCAATGCATGCCTTCCACCATGGTCCAGCCATTCATGGGGTCGGGATCAACCTGGTGCGCCCGCTGCGTGCGCGCCTGGCGGCAGCCCTCGTGGCCGCCATAGGTTTCCGGCAGCATCACCGGCCCGCCGGCACCGCACACGGCGCTGGGTATCGCCTGTTTGGCTTCCAGCAAAACCTGGTCGTCATTGCCTTGCAATAGCAAATACCAGCGCATTTTACCCAGGCTGCCCATGCCGGCCCCCAGGCGCTGGCGCACGTCCAGTACGTTGTAAAACGCGGGACCCTGGCGCAGCGCCGGAGGAATCGATGCCGCGTAATTATCCATCGCCGCCAGCAGCGCTCCCCGCGTGCCCGCCGTCACCGGCGCCAGGTCTTCATGCGCATCGACAAAGCGGCGCAAGCCGCCGGGATTGCGTTCCGTATATTTATCCAGCAGCCGCGTGCTGCTTGCCTGTGCGGCGCGGCGTATCGTGTCCTGGACAACGCCACTGGTATTGTCTTCCGTCAGGCGGAAACGCAGTTCACTGCGGTCGCCCCGGAATGTGGCCAGGCGGTTTTCATACGCGCCCGCCAGCGACTGGATGGCATTGGTAATGCCGCCGTCGGCAATGTGATTTTGCCGTCCCAGCAGCACCATGCTGGCAGCCAGACGGCGCAAATCCCAGATGTATTGGCCGAAGTAGCCTTCGTCAAAATCCGCAATGCCAAACACGGCCGTGCCGCTGCTGTCGCGGCGGGCGCCAAAATTGCCGAGATGGGCGTCGCCCGTCAGCCACGTATAAGCTGTGTGCTCCGTCGTGAATGCGGACGGGTGCGTGGCCATGTCGAGGTAAAACAGGTGGGCGGTGGCGCGGAAAAACGGGAATGCGGACGACGCATTCGCCATTTTTTCCATGCGGATTTTCAAGTCGGCGCGGTTATGCGCGGCAAACTGGTGATGGTGGGCATAGAGCTGGCCAGCGACCCAGCTGGGGCGCGATCTGGCCACGAAATTCGGGATAGGATGGATCATGTTCTCTCCTCCTTGGCAACGTGCTGGAAGTCCAGCGTATGCCATTTCCGTTCGGAAATGCTGTCCGCGATCAAGCCTTATGGCATCGGGCGGTTTTCATTCAAGTCGACCAAGCCTTTGATCAAGCGGTAAGCTTTCCACAGCCATGCGCCCGCCCCGACGACGATCGCCAGTGGAATGCCAATGATGGTAATCCACAGCACGCCGGCAATAAACATCCACAGCACATACCACCAGAATGAGCGGATTTGCCAGCTGTGGTGGCTGTGCACGAACGTTCCAGCGGTTTCAGGGCGCTTGATGTAGTTCAGGATCAGGGGGATGAAGGAAAACATGCCCAGCGAAAACACGAAGCTTACGCCGTGCACGATGTACAGCCACCATGCCGTGTTCTTTGCCGACGCCACTTGCCCATCCAAAACCAGATCCGAAGCCATTTCCATCTCCCGCTGCAAAAGTTGCTTGATGTGTAGATTTTAACAATATTTCCTGTGGTTTGCTTGCGTTTGCAAAGGTGTTGTCCTGGTCAGCATGCCGATGGCTGCAAATACAACAGATGGACGCGGCCGTATCGTGCGGGCCATGATGTTGAAAAGCTAATGTTATATTTTATTTAGCGCATTACCGGCGCGGGGCCGGATAGCGTAACCGGGAGAGTGGCAATGAAAAAGTTCGTACTGAGGCTGTGTGCTGTGCTGGCTTTATCGTGGTTTTCATTGGCGGCCCAGGCGGTGGGCTATACGCAAACGAAATATCCCATCGTCCTCGTGCATGGCTTGTTTGGCTATGACAGCATCGGCCCGTACGATTATTTTTATGGCGTCGCCAATGCGCTGCGCAGCGGCGGCGCGCATGTCTACCTCGTGCAAGTGTCGGCGGCGAATTCCACGGAAGTGCGGGGCGAACAATTGCTGACGCAAGTCCAGCAAATCCTTGCTGTCACGGGCGCGGCCAAGGTGAATTTGATCGGCCACAGCCATGGCAGCCCGACGTCCCGCTACGTGGCTTCCGTGCGGCCGGACCTGGTCGCGTCCGTCACCAGCGTGGGCGGCGTCAATAAAGGGTCGAAAGTGGCGGACGTGCTGATGGGCTATGCGCCGGAAAGCGCCTATACGGTGGCGGAAGCGTTTTCCGCATTAATGAGTACGCTCGGCGGCGACCCCACGCTGCCGCAAGATGCGCATGGCGCGGTCCAGTCGCTGAGCACGGCGGGATCGCTGGCGTTCAATGAGCGCCACCCCCAAGGCGTGCCCGCGACTCCCTGCGGCGAGGGCGCATACCAGGAAGGCGGCATTTACTATTTCTCGTGGAGCGGCGCAAAAATCCTCACCAATCCGCTGGATGTGGTGGACTTGCATTTCCTGCTGACGACGCTGGCCTTCAATGGCGAGCCGAACGACGGGCTGGTGGCCACCTGTTCTTCGCACCTGGGCAAGGTCATTCGTGACAATTACAAGTTGAACCACCTCGACGAAGTCAACCAGATGTTCGGCCTGACCAATATCTTTGAAACCAATCCGCTGACCTTGTACCGCCAGCATGCGAACCGGCTGCAGGGACTGGGGTTGTAAGCGATGAGCGGCAAATATGTCGTGATGGGCGGCGCCGTGCTGGCTGCCGCCCTGTGGCTGGCCCAGCATACGGAACCTGCGCCGCTGCCGGTGGCGGCGAGCCCTGCCGCCGGTGCGCCATTCGTGCGTTCGATGGAAGGCACGCGGCCCGATGGCAATGTGCGCCAGGACGCTGCGCAGCAGCTGGTGGTGGACGCGGAACTGGGCTACCTGTTTGACTATTACCTTGCCGGGTTGGGCGAGCGCGGGCTCGATGCGATCCGCGCGGAAATCGAACGGGAACTGGAGCGCCGGCTGGCGCCGCCGGCGGCGCGCGAAGCGAAAATCTTGCTGGGGAAATACCTGGCCTACAAGCAGGCGCTGGCAACCTTGGAAACCACGCTGAAGCCAGGCCGGGATTTGCTCGCGGGGGCACGCGCGCGCCGCGACGCCATGCTGAAACTGCGCAAGGATTATTTTACGGAGCGGGAAATCACTGGCCTGTTTGCCGAAACCGATGCGTATGACGCGGATGCGCTGGCGCGGCTGGAAACCACGCTGGACAAATCCGTGTCAGCCGCGCAGCGGCAGGCGAAGCTGGCCCAGCTCGATGCGGCGCTGAGCCCGGACCAGCGTGCACAGCGCGAAGCGCCAGTGGCCATCATGAAAGTGGAAAACGCGGTCGCGCAAATGCGGGAGCAGGGCGCCGGGGACAATGAAGTGTACCGCGCCCGCTCCGCCGCCTTCACGCCGGAAGCAGCGGCCCGGCTGGCGGAACTGGACCGGGAGCGGGCCCAGTGGCAATCGCGGATTGCCGCGTATCTGCAGCAGCGCCGCCAGCTGCCGCCGGGCGATACCGTGGCGCTGCAGCGGTTGCGCGATGCGGGTTTCACCGCGCTGGAGCAAAAGCGGCTGCCTGCGTATGAATGATCAGCACAGCAGGTTGAAGATGCCGTCCAGGCCCACGAAATTGAGCGCCACGCTGGCTTGTTCACGCACGACCGGCTTGGCGCGGAACGCCACGGACATGCCGGCCACGCTCATCATTTTGAGGTCATTGGCGCCGTCGCCCATGACGATGGCTTGCGACGCTGCGATACCCAGCGATGCACACACATGTTCCACCGTGCGCTTCTTGACGTCGGCGTCGACGATTTCACCCAGCACGTTGCCCGTCAGCTTGCCGTCGATGATTTCCAGTTCATTGGCCAGCGTGAAGTCCAGGCCCAGGCGCTCTTTGAGGCGCGCCGTGAAGAACGTGAAGCCGCCAGACACCAGCAGGGTTTTCAGGCCGGCAGCCTTGACGGCAGCCAGCATGTTTTCCGCGCCAGGCGACAGTTGCAGGCGCTCGTTGTAGACACGCTCCAGCGCCGACGCATCCAGGCCCTTCAGTAACGCCACGCGCTTGCGCAAGCTGGCGGAGAAATCCAGTTCGCCGCGCATGGCCGCTTCCGTGATTTCCGCCACTTGCGGTTTCAAACCCTGCATGTCCGCGATTTCATCAATGCACTCGATGGTGATCAGGGTGGAATCCATGTCCATGGCCACCAGGCGGAATTCATCGAGCTTGTGCACGCCCATCATGTAGGTGGCGTCCAGCTGGGCAGCGTGGGCCGCCACTTCAATGGTATGGCGCAGCGCCACGGAATACGTGATGCCTTCGCAGCGGATGGCGCTGCCGGAAAGGCGGACAATACGCTGCGGCGCCGTCAGCGCGGCAATACGTTCCAGGGCAGGCATGCAGGAACCCAGTCCTTGCAGCACCAGGTTCATCGTGTAATCGTTCGTGTTCATTGGGTTAATTGTTTAATGGCGTTCTTGATTTGCGCAACGCGGGCTGGCAAGTCAGGCATGCTGGCAGCGATCTTGAGTTTGTCTTGCCCATTCAATTTGATTTGCTTGTTCTTTTGGATCAGCGTAATGATGCGCATCGGGTCGATAGGCGGCTTGGGCATAAACTGCAAATTGGCGGCTTCGCTGTGGGCATCGATTTTCACGATGCCGACCGTGGCGGCGAGGATGCGCAGGCGGTGCGTTTCAATCAGGGCTTTTGCGGCATCGGGCAGCTTGCCAAAGCGGTCGATCAACTCTTCCTGCAAGTCGTCGATCTGGTCTTGTTTCGTGCAATTGGCCAGGCGCTTGTAGATCGACAGGCGTTCGTGCACGTCGCCGCAGAACTCGTTGGGCAGCAGGGCTGGTACATGCAGGTTGATTTCCGTGGTCGATGACAACGGCGCGGCCAGGTCTGGCTCTTTGCCTGCTTTCAGCGCGCGCACGGCTTCATTGAGCATATCCGTGTACAGCTGGAAGCCCACTTCCAGCATTTCGCCGGACTGGTTTTCGCCCAGCACTTCGCCGGCGCCGCGGATTTCCAGGTCATGCATGGCCAGGTAGAAGCCGCTGCCCAGTTCTTCCATGGCCTGGATCGCATCGAGGCGGCGCTGCGCCTGTTTGGTCAAGCCTTGCACATCGTTGACGAGCAAATAAGCATATGCCTGGTGGTGCGAGCGGCCCACGCGGCCCCGCAACTGGTGCAGCTGCGCGAGGCCGAATTTGTCGGCGCGGTGCATGATGATGGTGTTCGCCGTCGGCACGTCGATACCGGTTTCAATAATCGTCGTGCACAGCAGGATGTTGTAGCGCTGCGCCACGAAGTCGCGCATGACTTTTTCCAGGTCGCGCTCGTGCATCTGGCCGTGCGCCACGGCGATACGCGCTTCCGGCAGCAATTCTTCCAGCTTGGCCAGCCGGTTCTGGATGGTTTCCACTTCATTGTGCAGGAAGTACACCTGGCCGCCGCGCTTCAACTCACGCAGGCACGCTTCGCGGATGATGGAGTCCGCTTCGCTGCGCACAAAGGTTTTAATGGCCAGGCGCTTTTGCGGCGCCGTGGCAATCACGGAAAAGTCCCGCAAACCTTCCAGCGCCATGCCCAGCGTGCGGGGGATCGGCGTGGCCGTCAGCGTCAATACGTCGACTTCGGCGCGCAGCGACTTCAGCGCTTCTTTCTGGCGCACGCCGAAACGGTGTTCTTCGTCGATGATGACCAGGCCCAGGCGCGTGAATTTCACGTCGTCCGACAGCAGTTTATGCGTGCCGATGACGATATCGAGCGTGCCATCCTGCATGCCCTTGATGGCGTTCGCGATTTCCTTGCCGGTGCGGAAGCGGGACATTTCCGCAATGCGCACGGGCCAGTCGGCAAAGCGGTCGGCAAACGTTTGCGCATGCTGCTCGGCCAGCAGCGTGGTCGGCGCAAGGATAGCCACCTGCTTGCCACCCATGACGGCAATGAAGGCCGCGCGCAGCGCCACTTCGGTCTTGCCGAAGCCGACGTCGCCGCACACGAGGCGGTCCATGGGCTTGCCGGACGTCATATCCTTGATGACGTTCATGATGGCGGCCGCCTGGTCCGGCGTTTCATCGAAGCCGAAGCTTTCCGCAAAGCGCTCGTAATCATGCGACGAATATTCGAACGCGTGGGCCTGGCGCGCGGCGCGGCGCGCATACAGGTTCAGCAGTTCGGCAGCCGTATCGCGTACCTGTTCGGCTGCCTTGCGCTTGGCTTTTTCCCACTGGCCGGAACCCAGCGTGTGCAGCGGCGCGTCGTCCTGCGACGCGCCGGAATAGCGGGAAATCACGTGCAATTGCGACACCGGCACGTACAGCTTGGATTCCTTGGCATATTCCAGGTGCAAGAATTCCGTTTCGCCTTCGCCCATGTCCATGCTGACCAGGCCGAGGTAGCGGCCGATGCCATGGTTGATGTGCACGACCGGGTCGCCAATCTTCAGCTCCGACAAGTCGCGCACCATCGACTCAACCTGGCTGACGGCTTCCTGTTTCTTTTTGCCCACGCGGCGGCCGGAACCCGCGTACAGTTCCGTTTCCGTGACAAACGCGACATTGAGGCCGTCGGCCATCAATTCAAAACCGGCCTGCAGCGGCGACACGCCCAGCACGACTTTTGCGTCGGACGCGAGGAAGCCATCGGCGCCTTCAATCAGCGCCGGATGCAAATCGAATTCATTGAAATACTGTTGCAGTGTTTCGCGGCGGCCGTTCGATTCCGCGCAGATCATCACGCGGCGCGGCGTTTTCATCAGCCACGCGCGCAAGTTCGTCAGCGGATCGTCCAGGTGGCGGTTGACGGCGACATCCGGCAACGGGCCGGAAATTTCCGACGGGGCGCCTGCCTTGTCGGCCACCGTTGCGATACCCAGGCGCGGATGCGGCTTGGCCAGCGTGAAGAATTGTTCGTCCGACAGGAACAGCATGTCCGGCGGCAGCAGCGGCCGTTCGCGGTCCGCTTTCAGGAAGCGGTAGCGCGATTCCGTATCGAGCCAGAAGCGCTTGATGGCGCCATCGATGTCGCCCACCATGGCCAGCGTGCTGCCTTCCGGCAGGTAGTCGAACAGGGTCGCCGTTTCTTCGAAAAACAGTGGCAGGTAATATTCGATACCGGCCGATGCAATGCCGCTGCCCACGTCTTTATAGACGACGGCGCGCGATGGATCGCCTTCGAACTGTTCGCGCCAGCGCGAGCGGAACGTCGTACGCGCCGCCTCATCCATGGGGAATTCACGGCCCGGCAGCAGGCGCACTTCATTGACGGGGTAAAGCGAACGCTGCGTATCGGCGTCAAAGGTGCGGATGGTTTCAATCGTATCGCCGAACAAGTCCAGGCGGTATGGCAGGCTTGAGCCCATGGGGAACAAGTCGATCAGGCCGCCGCGCACCGAGTATTCGCCGGGCGACATCACTTGCGTGACGTGCGTGTAGCCGGCCAGCGTCAATTGCGATTTCAGCCGGGCTTCGTCCAGCGATTCGCCTTTTTTGAAAAAGAACGTGTAAGCGGCCAGGAATGACGGCGGCGCCATGCGCACCAGTGCCGTCGTTGCCGGCACGATCATGACGTCGCACTGGCCGGTCTGGATTTCATGCAGGGTCGCCAGGCGTTCCGACACCAGGTCCTGGTGCGGTGAAAACGCGTCATACGGCAGGGTTTCCCAGTCCGGCAGCAAGTGGCAGCGCAGCTTGCCGTTGGCGAACCAGGGGATTTCATCCAGCAAGCGCTGGCCATCGGACGCTTGCGCCACGATCACGGCCAGCATTTTGCCGTTGGCTTTGAGTTCGGTTGCAGCCCGCGCCAGCGCAAAGGCGTCCGCGGAGCCATACAAAGCAGGCAACACGAAGCGGTTGCCGGGTTTCGGTAAGACTTTGTTTAATTCAAAGGACATCGATGACATCAGTGAACGGTTGGGCGCGCGGCAGCAGGGGCCGTGTGCATCGTGCATTATAGACGATGCGGCAACAGATCGCGGAGCAGGGGATGGCGGAGGCAGGAGGGGCCTGCCACGGCAAAGGCCGGAGCAGGCAACGCAAACACGTTAGTCGACGATCACACGGCCATTCAATGCCTGTACCGGACGGTTGTTCGCATGGTGCAAGATGCTTTCAAATGCGGCAACTTGTTCTTTTGATACCGTGACCGGGTCTTTCATCACCAGCCAGCGCACGCCTTCCGAGCATGGCGGCGTCGTCAGCGAGCCGGAGAAGCGGAAATACGCATGTTTGGCCGGCAGCAGGCTGGCGGCCGACAATGGCGCGGCCAGGGCATTTTTCGTGTTGGCTTCTTTCGGCAATTGCGGCCACAGGGCTTTGAGCGCCTTGTTTTCCGCACCTTCTTTGAACATCACGCCAACCACGGCCAGGTTGCCGTCTTTATCGGCGTGCACCAGGTGCACTTCCAGCGGATAGGATTGGCCATTGACGTGGTTTTCGCTGGGCGCGTGGAAGTGGTATTGCTTCAGCTCGAACTGGGCGCCATCGAGTTGCAGCGTGCTGCCTGGTGCGAAATTCACTTGCAGCGTGTGGCCATTGTTCACCACTTCATTGCCGGCGGCCTGGTACGACATTTTCAGCGGCTTTAATCCTGCATGGACTGCGCCTTTGATGTCGACCGGGGACTGGTTCTTGCCGGCACAGGCAAAGTTGTCCGGTGTCAGTTTGGCCCACTGTTCCGGGCCCGTGTCCCCGGCATACGTCCATGCGGCGCCATCGCCAGCCATGGCCGTGCCGGCGCCTGCCATCAAAAATCCGGTCATTGCGAGTACCAGTTGTTTTTTCACGCTTACCTCCCTTGAGTTGCCCCTGTGCGGGGAATGATGCCATTTTAGGGAGGCAATGTGCGCGAATATGCACGAATTGTCACTATTGCCTATAATGCAATGCTGCTATGGAGCCGGCTTCGGCGCTGGCAGTAGCGTCGCGGCGGCGGGGCAATGGATGGACAGTGGCGTCGCCGCGGCCGGTATTAAAGGCCCGCACCAGCTTCTCCAGCGCGGTGGCCTGGTCTTGCAAGGCTTCCGCAGCGGATGCCGCTTCCTCCACCAGAGCGGCATTTTGCTGGGTGACGGTATCCATTTGCGTCAGCGCTTCATTGATCTGGACGATGCCTGAATTTTGTTCGCGGCTGGCGCGGCTGATGTCATCGACGACCTGGCTCACCTGCTGCACGCGTTCCACCACCTGGCCGATGGCCGTGCCGGCCAGGTGCACCTGGCGCGTGCCTTCTTCCACCCGCGTATTGGAATCCGTGATCAGCGTCTTGATTTCCCTGGCAGCCGTGGCGCAGCGCTGCGCCAGGCTGCGCACTTCACCGGCCACCACGGCAAAGCCGCGGCCCTGCTCGCCGGCGCGCGCCGCTTCCACGGCGGCATTCAGGGCGAGAATATTGGTCTGGAAAGCGATGCCATCGATCACGCTGGTGATATCGGAAATCTTGCGTGACGATGCGTCGATTTCACTCATCGTGGCAATCACTTGCGCGACCACTGCGCCGCCTTGCTGCGCTTCGCCTGCCGCCTGTTGCGCCAGTTGCTGGGCCGACAGCGCGTGGTCCAGGCTTTGCGCCACAGTGCTGCTGATTTCCTCCATGGATGCGGCGGTTTCTTCCAGCGTGCCGGCCTGCTGTTCCGTGCGCGCCGATAAATCGTGGTTGCCGCCCGCGATCTGCGCCGAGGCCGTGGCGACGGACTCTGCGCCGCTGCGCACTTGCGTGACCATGTCGCGCAACTTGCCATTCATGTCAGCCAGTGCGCGCAGCAGGTCGCCCGTTTCGTCGCGCGCCTGCGTGGCAATGTGGGCGGACAAGTCGCCTGACGCCACCGTGCGCGCCACGTTTACCGCCGATTGCAGCGGCTGCACGATGGAGCGGCTCTGCACCCACGCCAAGCCGGCGCCGGCTGTCAGCGCCAGGCCCATGGCGAGGAACATCCACATGCGGGCACCGGTATACGCTTGTGAGGCGCCGGCTTCGTCCTGCGCGTTTTTGCGGCGCTGCAGTTCCGAGAAGCCGTGCAATTCATCTTGCCAGCGGTTGTTGGCGGCGGCGCCGTCCGTGCGCAGCAATTTGATGGCGGCTTCGCGGTCGGTACGGATCAATTCGAGGAATTTGTTGTTCAGGGGCCGCGCGGCCGCCTGATGCTCTTTGAGCCTGGCGACAGTGGCCTTGCCCGCGTCATCGAGCGGCATGGTTTCAAGTTTGCTCATCGCGGCATCGTATTTTTCGCGCGCGGCCGTGATTTTCACGTATTCGCGCTGCGCCTCGGCGGGATCGTCAATCAGCGCCATTGTGCGGATCACCCGGCTGACGATGTGCACGGATGACGCCATGTCTTCCAGCAGCGCCAGTTTGGCGACATTGACGTGCGTGATGTGCGACAACGCGGCGCTGCCGCGCGCCATGCCATTGAGTCCGACCATCGCGACGGCGACGATCAGGGCCAGCAAGATGGCATTGCCGGCTGCCAGCCGTGTGCCGATCTTCCAATGATTGATTTGCATTACACCCCCTGTATATGACTTAATGATTGCAATCGGCAGATCGACTTTAGGACACAATTGCCGCAGGGGCCACTGTTTACAGCGGATGTCCGCAGATTTGATTGTTGAATTATTAAATCATGTTGTATTCCTGCTAGTGTGGGGAAGGTAGCGTGCCTGTCATCGTAAAGCGGGTTTCGCCGCGGCTGCCTGTTTCCGTGACAACCTGCAGTCCCGTGATGCCGCATTGGCTTGCCGTGTGCTGCAGCAGCGCGATGGCGCGGGCGATCTGCTGCGGGTCGGCCTGGGCATCCGGTGCCGGGCGCGCAGGCGCGGCCATGGCAATGGCCAGCGCATCGGCGATGTATTGCGCGCCTTCTTCGACCAGCGCATCGAACGGGCCGCCGTGGCGGCTGTTGATGAGCTGAAGCACCCCCAGCAGGGTTCCCTGTTCATCGGCGATCGGCACGGCCAGCATTTGCTGCGCGCGGTAGCCGGTGCGGCGGTCGACGCCATGCTGGTGGTTCAGTTCCGGGTCGATGCGATGCAATTCGCTTTCGTCGTAGACGTCATGCAAGTTCAGCGTGCGGCCCGCCATGACGGCATAGCCGGCGATGCTGTGTTTGGAAACGGGCAGCTTCAATGGCTTGAAGGCGGCCAGCCCTGTCTTGATTTTCGATACCAGGCTGGCCTTGTCGGCAGACAGCTGGTAGACAGTCAGCCGGTCGCAGCCCAGCAGGCCGCACAGTTCAGCGGACAAGTCCGGCGTGATGCCATCGATATCATGCGTGGCGTGTATTTTGTTGATCAACTGTTGCAAGCGGCGGAAGAACGCGAGCGTGTCTTCGGCGGACGTCATTGCACGGGCCCTTTGCTGGGTGTAATGGACAGCGCGTGCTGCAGCGCGTCGCGGAAGGCGCATGCGGTTGGGTAGCGTGCAGCGGGCTGCCTGGCCAGTGCGCGCTGCACGACGGGATCGAACGCTGTGCCGATGGCGGGGCACAGCGTACTGGGCGCGGCAGCGGCGCCATAGGCAATGTGCTGCTGCAGCGCGAGCAGGCTGGCGCCTTTGAACGGGTGGGTTCCGGTCAGGAATTGATACAGGATGATGCCGGCGGCGAACAGGTCGGCCTGCGCGCCGGGTTCCTGGCCCATGATTTGTTCCGGCGACATATAGCCGGGCGTGTACGCCATGCCGAAGTCGGTCAGCTTGACGCGCAGCTGGTCCGTCAGCAGCACGTTGGCGGGCTTGACGTCGTGGTGGACGAGTCCCTGCTGGTGCGCGTAATCGAGCGCATCGAGCAGTTCGCAAACGATGCGCACGGAATCTTCCAGCGTGAATTCCAATGAAAACTGCTGGCTGTCGTCGAAATAGCTGGCCAGGTCTTCACCGGTAATCAATTCCATCACGAGGTAAGCCGCGCCCTGTTGTTCGCCGAAGTCGTAGACCGTCACGATGTGCGGGTGGTTCAGCCGCGCCACGGCCTGCGCCTCCGCCATGAAGCGCGCGCCGTCTTCAGGCTGCGCCAGCGGGATGACCTTGATGGCAACCTGGCGGCCGAGCGCCGGATCCAGGCCCTCATAGACCAGGCCCGATGTCCCGCGCCCCAGCACGCGCAACAAATGGTAGCGGCCCAGCTGCGTCAATGTATCCATATAACCTTTATAATAAGGCATCCGGCGCGCATGCCGTTCAGCCTTTGGGGGAATGCTATGTCTAACCAGGTCGTGATGGGCGCCATGATGACGTGCACCTTCGGCGTTGCGCCGTCCACCATGGTGGTGCTGCCGAAGAACCTGGTGATGGCGGAAAATATGCCTGCCGCGAATATCATGGACAACGTGCCGATGCTGAATATTCCGCCTTTCGGCATGTGCAATTCACCCGCCAATCCGATGGTCGCAGCCGCCACTGCCGCTGCGCTGGGTGTCTTGACGCCGATGCCATGCCTGCCTGTGATTGCTGCGCCGTGGGTGCCGGGTGCACCCACGGTACTGATCGCCAATATGCCGGCGCTGGATAATGTCGCCAAGTGCATGTGCAACTGGGGCGGCGTGATCGGTTTTTCCATGGCAGGTTCCGTCACCACCATGATTCCATAAGCGGATAAGCGGATAATCAGATAAGCGGATAATCAGATAAGCGGGTATACGCTAGCCGTTACAGCGCACCAGCACGGCCGTGATATTGTCCCGGCTGCCGTCGCGCTTGGCCATGGCCACCAGATCCGCGCAGCATTGCGGCAAGTTGTCACTGGTGGCGCGCGCCAGGATGCCGGCAATGGCTTCCGGGGTGGAATTGCCGTACAGGCCGTCGCTGCACAGCAGATAGACGTCGCCCGGCGCTACCACCTGGGTCTGCAAGTCCGGTTTCACGTCGCGTGCAGGGCCCATGGCTTGCAGCAGCAGGTTACGGGCGGGCAGTGGTTCCTTCATGCCGGCTTCCAGCGCTTGCTGATACAGCGTCTGGTCGCGCGTCAGCTGGGTCAGGCGGCCATGGCGGAAGCAGTACAGGCGGCTGTCGCCAACGTGGAAAATAAACAGGGGACCGTGGGGCGCCGGCTGCCACATGCCGGTCAGTGTCGTGCCCATGCCGGCGCCTTCCGGCTGATGGTTGGCGCGGTTGGTGCGGTACATGCGCTCATTGGCAAATTCCACCGCGTCGTGCAGGGTCGTCATTGCATGCAAGGCGGCGTCGGTGGCAGCAGGAGCAGCCTGGGACTGGGCAGTGCGGATAAAGCCGTGCACCAGCGTGATGGCGTCGGCGCTGGCGATTTCGCCCGCATCGTGGCCGCCCATGCCGTCGGCGACAACGACGAGGGCCAGTTCCGGGGCAATGAAGAAATTATCCTGGTTGGCTTCTCGGATGGTACCTACATCTGTCAGGCCGAAGGCGACGCCCATGTCAAGATGATGCAATGCTGACGGGGATAATTGCTTCCAGGTGCTCAAGGTGTCTCCTGCCATTGAAAATATTACAAAGCTCAGGACCGCATGCTAGCATGCGCGGTGACGCAATGGGAGAACTGGTGCATGGAAGAGAAACAACACGGCATCGATGGCGCGGCGGATGTACCGCAGGCGCCGGCAGCAAGCGATACGGTGGGGCGTAAAGCCCCGGCCGGGGAGCGTGCCGCCAGTCTGGCGCTCCGCGTGGCGGCGCTGGAAGCCGTGGTGGCCGCTGAACGGCGCGCCGGTGTGGCGCGCGACGGCGGCAGCGACATTCCCACTGAACCGCTGGACGCCGGCAGCACGGTGTCCAGGCAGCGGCGTGCACAGGCCGATTCCATGTCGGGGCGGATGTCGGTCCCGCGCCTGCCGACCATCGCAAACCGTTCGTTCCATCCTGGCGAGCCCAGTCCGTTGGCGCTGACGCCGGGTTTCCAGCTGTTCGAATACCGCATCGATGCGGTGCTGGGGCAAGGCGGCTTTGGCATCACGTATGTCGCCACCGATATCAATTTAAACGTCAAGGTGGCGATCAAGGAATACCTCCCGGCGGAATTCGCCACCCGGGCCAGTGACAAATCCGTGGCGCCGCGCTGGCCGGAAGATCACGACTTTTACATGAATGGCCTGGAATGCTTCCTGGTCGAAGCCCGCACGCTGGCGACGTTCCGCCATTCGAATATCGTGCGCGTGGCGCGCTTTTTTGAAGCGCACCATACCGCATACATGGTATTGGAGTATGAGCAGGGCGAGCCGCTGAAGCAGTGGTGGGAAGGCCATAAGCAAATGCCGGAGCAGCAATTGCTGTCGCTGCTGCATCCGCTGATGGATGGCCTGTCGCTGATGCACGAAGCAGGCTTCCTGCACCGGGACATCAAGCCGGACAATGTCTACGTGCGCAAGGAAGACGGCAGCTGGGTGCTGCTGGACTTCGGCGCGGCGCGCCAGACCGTGGGCGGCGTGCAGGCGCTGGCCGACGTGATTACGCCTGGCTACGCGCCGCTGGAACAATACCAGGGCGGCGTTCAGGGGCCGTGGACCGATATCTATGCGCTGGGCGCCACGCTGTACTGGATGATCACGGGAATGAAGCCGGCGCCGGCGCCGGAACGCGATGACGGGACGGCGGAATTCATACCGGCGCTGCAGGCAGGCAAAGGCCGCTACAGCGAAGAGTTTCTTGGCGCGGTGGATTGGGCGCTGTCGGTGCAGCCGGAAGACCGGCCGCAAAGCATCCGCGCCTTTGCGCAGCGGCTGTTCGCATCGCACGCGGGTACGCTGGGCTTGCAGGAAGCGCTGCGCGTGGGCGAGCCGGATACGCGCAAGGTGCGGCTGGGCGTGCGCCGGCTGGCCAAGTCGCTGTTGCGCCCGGCGTCGTGGCCGCTGGTGGTCAAGATGACGATGGCCATGGTGCTGGCGGCGCTGCTGCCGATGATCATCACCGCGTATTACAACGTGAACGGCAGTGTGGCTGCCGTGCAGCAAAGCGAATTGCGCAACCTGGAAAGCCTGGCGCAAGCGACGGCAGGGCGGATTTCGCAACTGATTTCCGACAGCCGCTACCTGGCCAATTACCTGGCCACGGACCGCGATTTCATTGACTACCTGCGCGCGCCGACGGAAGCCAAGAAGGCGGTTGTCAGCGACAAGCTGGCCAACCTGATCAGGAATAATCCCGATGCGCACCTGATGTTCTTGATGGATAAGGAAGGCACGGCGCTGGTGTCCAGCGAGCCGGGCGTGGCGGGCGTGAATTTCAAGTTCCGCCAGTACTTCCAGGAAGCCATGAAGGGGCAGCCATTCATGACCGGCGTGATCATCGGCGCCACGGCGGGCAAGCCGGGCGTGTATTACGCGAATCCCGTGTTTGACGACTTGGGCAAGGTGGTCGGTGTCGTGGTCTTGCGCATCAAGGGGGCGACCATTTCCGCCATCCTGACGGAAGTCAGCGCGGGCAGTACCCGCGTGCCATTCATGATCGATGGCGACGGCATCATCGTGCACCATCCCGACCCGAACCAGCTATACCGCAGCCTGGCGCCGCTGCCGAAAGCGACGCTGCAAAAAATCGTCGCGGACCAGCGTTTCCGGCGCCACCGGATTGAAAGCGTGGATATGCCGGAACTGGCGCAGGTACTGATAGGCGCAAAAAAAGCCGGCAACATCAGCTTCCATTCGACCTTGTCCGGCGTCGATGAACACGCCGGCTACGCCCCCGTGCAGGGACACAACTGGGTGGTGGGCGTGACGGAATCGCGCACCCGTTTCGAAGAACCATTGAAGCGCCTGTTCAGCCACGTGCTGTACAGCGTAGTTGTGGTGGGGCTGGTGTTTCTGATCCTGGCCGTGCTGTTCGCCCGCAGCATCACGCGGCCCGTCGTGAAACTGACGGATGCGGCCAATGCGCTGAAAGAAGGCGACTATGACCGCGCCAATATCCAGGTCACCAGTACCGATGAAATCGGCCAGTTGGCGCGCACGTTCAACGTGATGATCGATGTGCTGCGCCAGCGCGAACGGGAGCGCCAGCGGGGCAAGCTGGGGCACCAGCCGCATGACGACGCGGGTTCGTCGGCGTGATTATTGGTGAGAATGTTGTCATTTGGAAAATGATAAGATGCGGCCTTTTTTCGTATCGGTATCATTGCCATGCCTATTCCAGTCCAGAGCGACGACTACGCCCCAGATTCATCCACCACCGGTGTACTCACTATCGGTGCTACGTTGATCGGCTCAGCTTCCGCCGGCACGGATCACGACTGGTTCAAAGTCGAACTGGCAGCGGGCACCACCTACCAGTTCCAGCTGAACGTCAATGGCATGGCGGCGGGATATTACCCGGACTTCAATTTCTCTAGTCTGGCACTGCGTGACGGGCAAGGGCTGGAACTGGCCTCGTCGACGACGTATGCGATGTATGGACAGGTGTATGTGCAATACACGCCGGTGTCCAGCGGCACATATTATGTGGACGTGCTGTCGTCCGAACGCAACGGCAACTATGGCCTGTCGATGAGCACACCCGCGCCCGACGCCGTGCCATCGCAGGGCAATGGTGCGCCACAGCTGGCATTGAATGTTGCGGTCTCCGGCCTGTTCGACTATGCGGGTGACCGCGACTGGTATCGGTTTCACGCTGAGCCCGGGCAGCATTTGCAATTCCGTACGCCCCGGGGCACAGCCGCAGACGCCATGTCCGCATCGGCAGTGGACTTCTATGACCTGAACGGCAAACCGCTGAAATACAGTTATCCGTTCGAACCCGACATGGCGGGCGACTACTATGTTTCTCTGCAGGGCAATGACAAGGGCAGCTACACGCTGCTGATGTCGGCTTTGGCCGATGATTACAGCGGCACCCCGGCGACCACCGGCAAGTTGCTGCCAGGCGGCGCGGCGCAGTCCGGCAAAATCGATTATTCCTACGATACCGATGCATTCCATATGCCGGTTGAGGCCGGAAAAGTCTACACGGTCAAGGTGTCGGGAATCGATGCCGATAAACATCATCTGGACTATCGCGTATCAGATGGGAGCGGCGACCGGTATCTCGAAGTCAATAAGGCAACTGGCGGTTTCAGTTTTAAGGCAGACAGTACAGGGGATGTGGTCATCTCGCTGGCGTCATACGCAGAGAAGCCGCCTGCAGAGAGCGGCGCTTATACGGTGCAGGCGGAGGCCGGGATACTGGACGAATATGGCGACGATGCGGCCCATGCGGCGGCAGCGGCGCTGGGCCAGCCGGTCAGCGGGGCCTTGCAGGGCAGTGATGTTGACGTGTTCAAGGTGGAATTGCAGGCGGGGGTGACGTATGCGGTCGAAGCGGCGGGTATGCCCGCTGCCGGGACCCCGGCAGCGCGGCAGCCGCTGCTGCTGCTGAAAGACGCCACTGGAAAGGAAGTCGCCTCCGGCCGCTATTCAGAGGCCAGTGGAAAGTTCAACGTTACGCCAACGGCGGACGGGACGTATTTTGGCTACGTGTCCGGAACGGATCTTCCCTACACCTTCAAAGTAGTGGCTATGCCTGATGACTATACCGGCAACAGCCATACCGCAGGCATCCTGCAGGTCGGTGGCAGTGCCAGGGGCACGCTGGAAAGCATGGCCGATGTCGACTGGCTTGCTGTTGATCTGACGGCCGGCGTGACGTACTGGTTCACCAGTGTATCGTTCGACAGCACCGAGTTCTTCAAACGCAGCGGTCCCTCCCTGAAGCTGGTCGACAGCCAAGGCAACACGCTGGCCGAGCAGCCGACCGGCTTGAATTCCGATCAGGTTCCGACGATGAACTTCGTGCCACAAAATTCGGGTACGTATTATGTCCGCGCTACTCCCTGGTCGAGCTGGGACAACATGCCGGCGCACTACGGAGTATCTGCGCGGATTGGTGAGCAGGACGATTACGGGACCACCCGCGCCACTGCGGGGACGCTGGTTGCCGATGTACCGGCCAAAGGACGGCTGGAACTGGCCCAGGATGCGGATATGTTCCGTTTCACGGCTGCCGAGGGCAAGGCATACGTCGTGGAGCTGCTCGACAGCAAGGGCATTGCGATGAACCTGCCGGTGACAGTCACCGATGACCAGGGAGCCACCGGCCTGCTGCGCAAGAGCGGTCCCAACTATCGCGAAACGACATTGTTCGAGCCCAAGTCCGCCGGCGAATACTATGTCACGGTGACGGGCGACCGGGGCACCACCGGCGACTATACGCTGCGCCTTAAGCCGGTCGGAGGCGACACTATCCCGGCCAGCAACGCTACCAAGGCCGTGCTGCAGACAGGGGCGCCGGTCCAGGGCATGCTGGAATCAAAATATGACGCCGACTGGTATAAGGTGGCGCTGCAGAACGGTCATACCTATGCGGTTGAATTGCAGGGGCGCCTGAGCGGTAATGGCTCGCTTGAAGCCCAGGCGCTTGGGCTTGGTATTGTCGACGCTTATGGCTACGGTTCCAGCGTCGACGGGCCGAGTTCTTATAGAGGCTATTCCGAGCCAGCGATGCTGTTCAAGGCAGACCGCAACGGCGATTATTTTGTCAAAGTTGATGGCGGCGCCGCCGCGGACGGCAGCTATACCGTGCAAGTGACGGACATTACCAATGACAGAAAAGGTCCCGAGCTGACAGCGGTATCGCATGGCGGCGACGCCAGGCTGGAATTGTTTGACACCATCACATTGACGTTTGATGAGCGGGTAAAAATCGATGGCCGCTCCATCGAGCTGAAAGGACCGCAAGGAGTTGTCAGCGTCAACGGTGTAACGACAGTCTACTCCGACAAGCAGTTCGCCGCCGGGAATAAACTGGTGCTTGATCCCACGTACCGGCTCGATCCCGGTATGACTTATGCGCTGGCACTGAAGCCCGGCACCATTACTGACATGGCGGGCAATCCCTATAGTGGCCCGATGTCATTCAGTTTTACCACTCGCCCATTGCTGGACACAGGCACGGATGGCAACGATTATTTGAATGGCGCGGGCAAGGCTGGGGCATTGGATGGCGGCGCCGGAACCGATATCGCTTTCCTTCCAGGCAGGACGACCGATTTCACGATCACCGGGGCGGGCGGCGGGAAGTTCGCCATTGCCTCCCGCTATATGTCTCCAGTCATTAATGCTGCGCTGGACAACGTTGAGCGGCTGATGTTTGCAGGTAGTGGCTTCGGCGTCGCGCTGGACATCGAGGGAACCGCAGGCAAAGCTTACCGCCTGTACCAGGCCGCGTTCAACCGTACGCCGGATGAAACAGGTGTCGGCTACTGGATGGCTCAGCTGGACAAGGGCATGGCGCTGAACGATGCCGCCCGTTATTTCATGGCAGGTGCGGAATTCCAGAAGCTGTACGGGGCCAATCCAACCGATGCATCATTTGTTGATCTGTTGTACAGCAACGTACTGCACCGCGCGCCAGATGCAAGCGGCGCCGCTTACTGGACCGGCGTGCTGCATGATGGCCTGCCGCGCGAGCAAGCGCTGGCGTATTTCAGCGAAAGCCAGGAAAACCACGACGCCGTGGCGAAGCTGATTGCCAATGGCTTTAGCTACATCCCGTATGGTTGAAAGCTGCCGGCTGTTGGCTCACGCATAATCGACAAACCACTGCTGCGACGGATCTTGCCAGCAGCGCGTGCCCTGCAGCCCATCGGCCATTGCGCGCTGGTGGCCCGCGTGGTCGCATGCCGCCACGTGCATCTGCGTCATGCTGGACTGGGGCGGCGGCAGCAGCAAATCCCGCTGCACCACCAGCCGCGCCAGGCCGCCATACACGATGGCATAGCGCCGCACCGTAAAGCCTTCCTTCAGCAAGCCCCGCAGGCTGCGCATGTTTTCCGGCGCCACGGTCGCCGCGACCAGCGTGCGCCCCAGTTCACGGCCCAGCGCCATGCGCTCTTCGATTCCCGCGCAGTGCAGGCGGCGGCCGCGCCATTCCGGCAGACAGGCGGCGCCGTCCAGCACACACAGGCGGGCCCGCTGCTGGGCATCGAGGTCCAGCAATGTGCCCATGTGATCGACCGTCGGCGAATGCAATCCCAGCACGCCATAGGCCACCAGTTCATCATCGGCAAAACAGCCGAGAATGCGCCCGCACTCCGCCACGTGGCGCTGGAAATGGGCAAGCGGATCGGGGCGCACCATGCCGGCCGGCGTCAGCGACGCTACGTGGGCATGCAACGCGTGCACTTCCCGCGCCTCATCTTCACGTATGGTGCGCCACGTGAACACCACGTCATCTTCGCAGCAATTCATTTGAGTAGCTCCGCAAAGTTAATGACTTTTAATGGCGGATACAGTTCCAGTTCGGCCGCCACGGACATATTCACGATGTAGGAAAAGCGGGCCAGCGTTTCAATCGGGATGGACGATGGCGCCCGCCGTTCAACGAGGATTTGCGCCGCCTTGTACGCGGTCAGGCGGCCCACGGCTTCATAGCCGGATACGAGCCCGAACAAGGCTTTGCCGTCGCGCAGCATCACTTCCGCCGCCGAATACGTCGGCAGGCGGTACGCCAGCGCTGCTTCCGTCAGGGCTTTGCGGTTGGCTGCCAGGAAGCTGTCCGGGCCGATGTACAGCAATTGGACGCCATCCGCGGCCAGCTGCTTGACCAGTTGCGGCAATGACGCCGCCAGCGGCTGGCCGCCCGCGTCGAGCGGCACCGGGCGTTCCACCAACTGCAGATTTTCCTGCGCTGCCGCCTTGCGCAGGGCCTTCATGTTCGGCAGCGAATTGGCTTCGGCCGGGTTGTAGATGGCGGCGATGCGGTCGAAACGGCGGTACGTGCGGATGGCCGTCAACTGCTGTTCAATTGGCACCACGTGCGAAGCGCCAGTCAGGTTGCGGCCGGACGACGCCAATGATTTGACGAAACCCGCGCCGACCGGCGACGATACCATGGTGAAGACCACGGGAATATCCTTGACCGGCTTGACGGCATCGTCGTGGCGGCCCACTACGGCCAGCGTCACGGGTGTGCCCCACGTATAAATCAAATCGACTTTCAGCGCGCGCGCTTCGGCGACCAGGTCCGGCACGCGGGCGATGTTTTGTGCGACGTCGCGCGTAATCAATTCAACGGGAATGTTACGGGTGGCGAAGTAATTGCGGAAACCGCGCTCGACGTCGGTTTCGCCCCGGTACAGGATCATGTAAATCCGGTAGGGCTTGTCCGGCGATGGCGCCGCCTGCACGAACGGCGCCGCCGCAGCCGCTGCCAGCAACGTGCGCCGCTTGAAGTTCATGCCGCCGCTCCTTCCGCATTGGCTGCGTCCACGCGGGTGGCGGCCATGAAAACCAGTACAAACGCCAGCGATGACAGCAGCGCAAACGCGCCCAGCGCCAGCATGGCTTGCGGCGCGCCGTAGCGCGCCACGAGCATGCCGGTGACCAGCGGCCCCGCCGCGGCGCCCAGCCGTTCCAGCAGGCGGAACAGGCCGACAATCGGGCCGGTGCCCGCATCGCGTGCTTCTTCGCGCGTGACGCGCGCCACCAGCACCAGCTGGGCTGAAATACTCATCGACTGGCCCACGCCCAGCGCCGCAATGCCCAGCATGACGAAGTCGCCGCTGGCGCCGAAATACACGGGCAGCAAGCCCAGTCCCGTCAGCACGCCGCCGGCCGCCACCAACCGCGCGTAAGCGTTGTAGCGGTCCGCCAGGTGGGCAAAGACAGGCGCCAGCGCCAGGGATGACAGGCCATACAGCATCGTGTAGCGGCCGATTTCCGATTTCGAATGGCCCAGCGTGGACAGCAGCACGGGGACCAGGAAGATCAGGAAGCCGGAATACAGGAATTTGGCCGGCATGCCGGACAAGAACGACAGCGCGACAAAGCGCCGGTTGCGGGCAAGCCGGCTGACGAGCGCAAAGCTGGCGCCGGGCAGCGGCGCCGCGCTGTTACCGGCAGGCGCCGCTGCGCGTTCCGGGTTCTGCGTGGCGCGCAACACCACCGCCGCCAGCGCTGCCGCGCCCAGCGCCACCATCGCGCCCAGCAGGAACACCATGCGGTAGCCGACGCGGTCCGCCAGGATGCCGCCCACGGCAGGAGAGCAGATTTCCGCCACCATGATGGCGCCTACGAACAGCGCCATGCCTTTGCCCCGGTTGCTGCTATCCGTATGGTCGAAGACGTAGCCCTGGCACGCCATGAACATGACGGCATAGCCGGCGCCTGTCACGGCGCGGGCAACCACCAGCGCCAGGTAATCCGGCACCAGGCCCGTAACGGCCAGCCCTGCCATCACGGTCAGCGCGCCCGCGATATAGCTGCTGCGCCGTCCCAGCCGGTCCGACCATGCGCCGGCAAACGGCATGGTCAGCGCCACGCCCAGCAGGAACGCCGTGATCGGCAGGCTGGCGCGCATGCCGCTGTCCAGGCCCGGCGCGGGCAGTGAAGCGGCATATACGGGCAGGAAAGAGCGCGACAGCATTTCCGCAAACATGAACAGGAAACTCAGCACGCGCACCAGTACGACACGATGCGCTACCAGGTCGCCTTCGCTGGTGGAACCGAACGTGTACAGGGACTTCAGGCGCCGCAGCACGGGCTCGGCCTGCGCCGCTGCCAACGGCGCCAGCCGGCGCTGTGCTTCCGCGTCGCGCAGCACGGCGTCGTAGCTGCGGTTGGCGTTTTCCGCCAGGCCGTGCAAATGCCCGGCGATGGGGGCGCCGGGCGGCGGAGGCGGGCGCTGGCGGAAGTCGCCCGCCGCAATGTGCGCCATCATGGTGACGATGTGGCGCATGGGCGCCGTGAAATTCAGCGTGACGATGAACCACAGGATTTCAAAGGCGATCAGCAGGCTGGTGATCAGCACGATGCCGATGTCGTAGCGCAGTTCGCGGATACGGGCCGCCAGGTAGCGGTGGTCCACGCCCACATGCAAATGCCCGACAGTCTTGCCCTGCAATTGCAGCGGCAGCGCCGTATCGAGGAAGCGTTCCGGCGCCGTGGTGTCGGCCGTGGTGCTGCCATACAGGACAGCGCCTGCGCGGTCCGTCACGCGCAGGTAGGCGAGGTCGCGGTTTTCCTTCAATACTTCGGCAAAATATTCCGGTACGCCTTCGAGCCGCTGCAGCGGAATGCCATAGCCGAGCGCCCGCACGATCTGCGTGGACAATTCCACGCCCGTCGTATGCGCCTTGCGTCCCAGTTCCGGCAACAGCCGCTGTTCCGACAGCGACCACGCATACAGCGACAGCGCGGTCTGCACCAGCACCAGCAACGCCAGCACAAAGACAAACAGTTGCCTTACAGGGCGTGCGTACAGGCGTTCCGCAGGTGGCCGGTGCGAACTCACAGCCGTGCTCCGGCCGCATCGGACCCTGACAGGGCGGCGTGCGCTTGCTGCAAATCCTGTCCGGCCTGGCCGGCGGCGCGGTTGACTTCCGCCGCCAGTTCTTCCGCTTGCCGGTCGGGCCTGGACACGGCTGGCGTACTTGGATCAAACGCATGTTCGATGGTGCCCAGCGTACGCCGGATGCGGCGCACCCACAGCCGGATGCCCAGCGCCGCCAGCATGCCGGTCAGCAGCGTGGCCACCACGCCGGCCTGGGTCAATTGCGTGGCAATGCCGGACATGAATGCATCATGGCCGGCGCGGGAATAATGCAGTTCGACGGAGCCAGCCACAACGCCGAGGTCGCTCGACAGCGGCGACGCGATGCGGATGTCGCCGTTGTCCGGCTTGCGCCCGGTGGAATAGACGGGAACACCGGCCGTGTCGCGCACAATGATGGCGACAATGCCCGCGTCCTGGGCCGCTTCGAATTCAATCGCGGCCTGGGCATTGCCCAGGCCATTGATGGGCAAACCCAGGTCCAGCCCGGTTTCCAGGTTTTCGCGCAGTCCGTTGACGGTAAAGCGCAGCCGCGAATCTTCCAGTTCCGTCAGTGTGCGGTCCAGCTTGCCGATGTTGAGAAACACCGTCAGGGCGATCGCCAGCACCGATATCAATATGACCGGTGCAGTAATCGTAACGCTGAGCCGTGACATCGCCATTTTGCAAACACCGCAACTGCTGAGATTGCAAAAATTGTAGCACTGTTGAGTTTGCTCAATATTGCTTATCTATTATTGTGCTAGGCATTTGTGGCAATGGCGCCATAATTTATTGATTTTTAGTAATACTTATTGATAACACTGATTGGTAAATACTTATTCGTAAGCCCCCAGCCGGCGCTGTTCCTCCTGTGAAAAATGCGCATTGCGCAGCGCCTGTTGCGCACTGGCGTCGCCCGCATGTGCCAGCAATTGCTTGCGCTCGGCCAGGTAAGTTTGCATGCGGCGCTGCCATGCCGCTTCTTCGCGGTCCACGTCGGCCAGGCGGGCCGCCGCGCCCGTATCGAGGGCTGCCGCCCGCAGGCGGTAAATTTCATTGTCGTCCGCGCCTTGCGCGCGGCGCTGCGCCACCTCCTGTTCCAGGCGCACGATGCGCATGGGCGCGTCGCGCTGTGCGCGCACGCTGGCAGGCAGGCGCGCGTCGAGTTCGGCCAGCCTGCGTGCGCGTTCGGGGGCGGGCAGGCTGCGGTCCATGTCCAGTTCCAGGCGGGCGATCGTGTCCTCCGCCTCGGCATCGGCTTCGCCAAACAAGCCTTGTATTTCCTTGACGGTGAAATACTGGCGGCGCAATGCGAGCATGCCGTCATGGCGGGCGCGCGCATCTTTCGCCAGGTTGCCGACGGGGCGCAGGTTTTTTTCCAGCGTGCCCAATGCGCGCTTGTATTCAATGTAGGCAGCCAGCAGGCGCTTCGCTTCAGCTGCCGCGGCGGGCTTCAAACGGCGCGACAGTTCGCGCTCCGCTTCCGCCCGCACGGAGACCAGGCTGGTTTCGCCCTGCGCAGCCAGGTAATAGTCGAACAAATGGCCCAGCTCCGCATCGACGACCAGCGCATCGCTGGCGTCGAGCCGGACGTCGCCATCGGGCTTGGTTCCTTCCATCGAGCGCACGAACGCGAAATAGTGTTCGCCGGATGCCGTGGCCGGCGCTGGCTGCGCGGCGTCGCCGCGTGCATACAGCCAGCCTCCCAGCATGGCCATGGTGATAATGGCGGCAACGGCGGCGGCGCGGTTGGATTTCGCGTTCATGCGCTGCCCTCCTTACAGGCCCAGGCCCTGCAGGCGGTTGGCCTGCTGGCGATAGATCGTCACGGGATCCGTCTCGAACAGGTTGCCGATGCCGACCAGCTGGTTGATTTCATCGGCATGGTTCAGCGCATAGTCGTCGCGGATCACGCGGCCCAGGTGGCTGGAGCAGCTGGCAACGAGGCCGTCGTTTTTCTCGCCGCCAAAGGCCAGCGACGTCACGGCCAGGAACGGGTCGAGCGCGTCCAATACGTTGGTGTACGAGCGTGCGCCGCTCCACGAGAAATACTGTACGCCATTGACCTGGTAAGCGCCTTCACCGCATGCGCTGGTGGGGATGCCTTGCGGGTGTTTGGCGTTGAATGCCAGCGAGCCGGCCGTGGACAGCGATTTTGCCGCGCCCATCGAGCTTTGCGGCAAGGTCGGGCTGCCGGAAATCAGGCTGATCAACCCGGCCAGTGCATTGGCAATGTCATACGACACATTGGGAACCGCCCCGATCAGGATGTCGGCGACTTTCGAGCCTTTGTTGACGCCGCCCACACTGGTTACGGACGCCACCAGGTCGGGACGTACGGAGGCGACATAGCGGGCGGTCGGGCCGCCATGGCTGTGGCCGACCAGGTTAACTTTGGCGGCGCCGGTGGCGGCCAGGATTTGCTTCACTTGCAGCAGCAATTGTTCGCCGCGGACTTCCGTGGAATTGGCGGCGGAAACCGACGTCGTGTACACGGTGGCGCCGCCGCTGCGCAAGCCCGAAGCAATGCCGTAGAAGTAATCGACAGGACCCAGGCTGTCAAAGCCGAACAGGCCGTGCACCAGCACAATCGGGTATTTGGTTTGCGTATAGCCGGCGGCCCAGGATGGGGCGGGCAGGGCTGTGATGGTGATCAGGAACAGCGCGAGCGTCTTCCAAAAGCGTTTTTTCATGTGGTCTCCATTCGTTGATGTTGTCGGCCCAACTGGCGTCGGGCTGAAACGAATGTAGCACCGCACAAAAAGTGCACGATCGTGCTGGCTTCCAGTGACATGCGGTTGGCTCGCAGGGCAAGCCAACCGTTGTATTGTTAACTAAACTGCTTTTTTACTGATGCGGCTGGTTGACTTCGCCCTGCGGCGGCGCAGCACCGGCCGTTGCTGCCTCTCCGCTTGGCAAGGCTTGCAAGTCGAGATCAATGGCGCGCACAGTGTTGTCCTCAAGATACTCACTGTACAGCCACTCGCCGTCGCGCTGCGCCAGACCTTGCGGCGCCGGCAATTCTTGCGGCGGACGTTTTTGCAGCGCGACTTTCATATAGTCCAGCCAGATCGGCAGCGCCAGGGTCGCGCCGAATTCTCGGCCGCCCAGCGATTTCGGATCGTCGTAGCCCATCCATGCCACGCCGACCACGCCGCCGCCATACCCGGCAAACCAGCCATCCATTGCATCGCTGGTGGTGCCGGTTTTGCCTGCGATATCAAGGCGGCCCAAGGTCTTATAGGCTTGCGCACCGGTGCCGCTGCGCACCACTTCACGCATCATCTGGTCGGCCAGGAACACATTGCGCGGATCCAGTACGCGGTTGCTTTCCTGTGTTACGACAGGGGGCTTGGTTTCAGAAATCACCTTGCCATCGCCATCGACGATTTTCGCAATCAGGTAAGGCTGCACCTGGTAGCCGCCATTGGCAAAGACGGCATAAGCGCCCGCCAGCTGCTGCGGCGTGACGGAACCGGTACCCAGCGCCATGGTCAGGTTTTGCGGGTGCTTAGGCAAGTCAAAGCCAAACTTTTGCAGGTAGTTATGGGCGTACGGCACCGAGATGGCGCGCAGCAGGCGCACGGTCGTGACGTTTTTCGACTTGGCCAGCGACGTGCGCATGGTGATCGGGCCGTCATAGACATTGTCATCGTTTTGCGGATTCCACGCGCTGTCGCCGCCGTCCAGCGACAGCGGGGCGTCGTTGATCAACGTGGCCGGGTAATAGCCTTTTTCCAGCGCTGCGGAATAGATGAACGGCTTGATCGACGAGCCAGGCTGGCGCCACGCCTGCGTCACGTGGTTGAACTTTTGCAGGTTGAAGTCGAAGCCGCCCACCAGCGCGTGGAAGCCGCCCGTGTTGGCGTCGATCGATACGAACGCTGCCGCCACTTGCGGCACTTGCGTGATGGCCCAGCGCGCGCTGCCGCCGCTGCCGGACTTGATGACGCGGATGACGGCGCCCGGACGGATCTTGAATTCCGGCTTGGCCGCGGCAGCCAGCGCCGGGGCAGCCAGTTTCAAACCGTCGCCCGAGATGTCAATGTCTTCGCCATCGATGGTTTCAGCCTGCACGGTTTTCGCGCTGACGCTGGTCACGACGGCGGGAATCAAGCGGTCGCTGGAGCGGCGCTTTTGCAATGCCTGGTCTATGGCGTCTTCGCGCTCATCTTCGTCCGCCGGCAAGTCAATGTATGCTTCCGGGCCGCGGTAGCCATGGCGCTGGTCATAGGCCAGCACATTGCGGCGCACGGATTCATATGCGGCATCCTGGTCAGCCTTCAAGATGGTTGTATACACGCTGATGCCGCGCGTGTACGACTCTTCCTTGAACTCCGCATACACTTGCTGGCGCGCCAGTTCCGCCACGTATTCCGCGTGGGTTTCGAATTCCTGGCCTTTGGTCGACACGTGCAGCACTTCTTTCAGCGCGGCCTGGTACTGTTTTTCATTGATCAAGTCCTGCTCGCGCATGGCCTTCAAAATCAAATGCTGGCGCTTGCGGGCAGCTTTAGGATTCACGGCGGGGTTGTTGCGCGCAGGGTTTTGCGGCAAGCCGGCCAGCATGGCCATTTCCGCAATCGACAAGTCGGTCAAAGGCTTGCTGAAATACGCTTGCGATGCGCTGGCGAAGCCGTAGGAACGCTGGCCCAGGTAAATCTGGTTCATGTACAGCTCAAGAATCTGGTCCTTCGTCAGCGCCGACTCGATCTTATAGGACAGCACGATTTCCGACAGCTTGCGGCCCAGCTGCTTGTCACGGCTGAGGAAGAAGTTGCGGGCCACCTGCATCGTGATGGTGGAGCCGCCCTGGCGGAAACTGCCGCGCAAGTTGGCTTTGACGGCGCCCAGCATGCGGATCCAGTCAATGCCGCCATGGTCATAAAAGCGCTTGTCTTCGATGGCCAGCACGGCTTTCTTCATCAAGTCCGGGATTTCCTTGACCGGCACGAAATTACGGTGTTCTTCGCCGAATTCGCCGATCAGCGCATTGTCCGCCGTATAAATGCGCAATGGAATCTTCGGCCGGTAATCAGTGACGGCATCAATGGCTGGCAAATCCGGGGCAATCACGAACAGCATATAGCCGGCCACCAGTGCGGCGCCGGCGCCGGCCGCAATACCGCCAATAGCCAGGGCACGTTTCAGGAAAGTGGAATTCAAGACAAACACCTGTGGTTGCAAAGAGCGGCCATTATAGACTACGCGCCCGATGGAAAAACTGCGTTACAAACCGGTTCCCCCTGGAGCGGAATCGCCATGCTATTCTTGCTTTTTTTGCAAAGGAGAAACAATGCGCGCGATGTCGGCCCTGGGCTTGCTGTTGGTGGTGGGAAGTGCGAATGCAGCGGTACAAAATGTGGATTGCGGCCGTTTGCTGGATGTGAAAGCAGGCGTGTGGCGGGAAAAAGTCACAGTCAGTGTGGAAAACGGCATCGTCAAAAGCGCGGCGCCGACCGGCGCGGCCAAGGGCGACATCGACCTGTCGTCGCAGGCTTGCCTGCCGGGATTGATCGACATGCACGTGCACCTGGCGTCGGAAACCCAGCGCCAGGTGGAAGCGCTGCGCAGCACGCTGTCGCTGGATGCGGCTGATGAAGCGTACCGCTCGGTGCCGTTTGCCGAGCGCACGCTGAAAGCCGGTTTCACGACAGTGCGCGACCTGGGCGCCACGGATGGCTTGAACATCGCCATGAAGCGCGCCATTGCAGCCGGTTCGATTCCCGGTCCCCGTATTTTCACGGCGGGCACGATGATTGCCACCACCGGCGGCCACGGCGACCATTCCAATGGCCTGTCGCGCGAACTGGGCAAGGCGAAGGGGCGCCCGACACCCTATGACGGCGTGATCAACGGCCCGGACGAGGCGCGCGAAGCCGTGCGGGCCCGCTACAAGGAAGGCGCGGACCTGATCAAGATTACCGCCACGGGCGGCGTGCTGAGCCAGGCCAACAGCGGCCAGAATTCGCAATTCACGGACGAGGAATTGAAAGCCATCGCATCGACTGCGAAGGATTACGGCTTCCGCGTGGCGGTCCATGCGCATGGACTGGAAGGCATCAAGCGCGCGCTGCGGGCGGGCCTTGATTCCATTGAGCACGGCACGTATATGGATGATGAAGCCATTGCGCTGTTCAAGAAGACTGGCGCGTATTACGTGCCGACCATCAGCGCGGGGCGTTACGTGGCGGACAAGGCGAAGGAACCGGAATACTACACGCCGCAAGTGCGTCCGAAAGCCGCCGCCATCGGCCCGCTGATCCAGTCCACGTTCGCCAAAGCCTACAAGGCCGGCGTGAAAATCGCGTTCGGTACGGATGCGGGCGTGTTCCCGCATGGCGACAATGCAAAAGAATTCGCCTACATGGTGGAAGCCGGCATGCCGGCGCTGGAAGCCATCCGTTCGGCCACGCTGCATGCGGCGGCACTGCTGGACCAGGGCAGCCGCCTCGGTTCCGTGGAGCCGGGCTACGCCGCCGACCTGATTGCGGTCAGCGGCGACCCGTTAAACGATGTCACCGTGCTGCAGAAAGTGACGTTTGTAATGAAGGACGGTGTGGTTTACAAGCGCTGAGCAGCTCGGCTGGTACCTGCGCCGTGGCGGCCTCCTGTTCGGGAACGTCGCCCGGCGCGCTGACCAGATCCGGCTGGTACTGGTGGATCAGCAGGTCCAGCCAGCCATCCAGGCGGTTGAAGCGGTAGCCCAGTTGCGCGGCGCGTTCCGTATCGAGCAGCAGCGGGTGCGGCAAGTCGAACGGGCTCAAGTTGCCCTGCGTGGACAGGGGCAGCGCCCGCGCCGGCATGCCCAGTACGTCGCCCACGCGGCGGTGCAAGCCCAATGCCGACAACTGGCCGCCGCTGGCTGCATTGACCGGGCCGGTGAACGCCTGCATGGCGCTCCAGTGCAGGAACGATGCGGCCGACGCCACGTCGATGAACGACGTGGTGGCCTTGCCGTTTGCATAGAGCAGCGCCTGGTCTGATTGCACCAGTCCCACGTAATAGGCCAGCGGGTCATGGGGGGATGGCGTATCGCCCAGCACATGGGCCAGCCGCACGGATACCGCCGGCAAGCCGCCATCACCCTGCATGACCGCTTCCGCCTGGCGCAGGCCCGGCGCGAAGTTTTCGCGGGCGTCGACCGGTTCCAGCCAGTCGCGCTGCCAGTCAATCGCTTCGCGGGACAAGTCCAGTGCCGCTTCATCGAAAGGTTCGTTGCGGCAGCCTATCTGCTGGCGGTACACGGCAATCGACGACGCCATCACATAGCGCTTGGTCTTGCCCTTGAAAACGTCCAGCGCAATTTGCGCATCCAGTGGCGAGCGGTTCAGCAAATCAATCACAACGTCAAAGGACACATGGGCAAAGGCAGCCTGCATGGCGGCACGGTGATGGCGGTCCACGTGGATGCGGCGGACTTGCGCGCCGAAGCCATCGCGGGTGTGGCCACGGCTGGCGATGGCCACGGCGTGGCCCGCTTTCAGCAGTTGCTCCACCAACATGGCGCCGATCGCGCCTGTACCGCCGATAACCAAGATATTCTTGCTCATGTTAATCTCCTGTTGTGTGCGACGAGTGATGGCTTCATTCTGCGCCTGCATGGCGCGCTGCACAAACGAGAAAATTGCCGGTCTTAGCATAAGAAAATCTAATTCATCATGGCCAAACCCTTACGCAGCCTGTCCGGGCTGATTGATCTGGAAGCCGCCGCCCGGCTGGGCAGTTTCAAGCTGGCGGCCGAAGAACTGCACAAGACGCCGGCTGCTGTCAGCCAGCAGATCCGGCACCTGGAAGAAGAGCTGGGCTTCCTGCTGTTCCTGCGCCATCCGCGCAATGTGGAATTGACGGAAAAGGGGCGGGATTTTGCGGCCACGGTTGCGCGCGTGCTGGCGGACTTGCGCATGAAAGCGGCGGCGCTGCAAAACTCGTGCGAAGAAAAGGTGCTGCGTATCTCCAGCACGCATTCGTTTGCATTGAAATGGCTGGCGCCCCGCCTGACGCATTTTACGCGGCTGCATCCGGAACTCGATATCCGGCTTGACGCCAGCGACCGTATCGTCAGCCTGGAAGATGATTCGGTGGATGTGGCGATCCGCTATGGCGGCTATGAAGCGGGCGACCCCGGCGTGCTGTTCCCTGAGCGGCTGGTGGCAGTCTACAGCCCGGACATGCTGCCGGCCGGCCGCACGGAATTCACGCTGGACGATTTGCGCACGTTGCCGCTGCTGGATGAAGGCAGCAATTTGTACTGGCACCGCTACATGGCCGCCAACGGCTTGCCGGCCGGCTGCTACGACATTTCAAAAGGCTACAGCCACTGGGGCGTGCTGACGCAGGCGGCCGTGGCGGGGCAGGGCGTGGCGCTGGGCGCATGGAGCATCGTGTATGAAGACGTGCGCAAAGGTGCGCTGCGGCTAATCCACGGCAAGCCGATTCCCTACAAATCCGGCTACCGGCTGCTGACCAACATTAACAAGCAGGGCATGGCGAAAATCGATGCGTTCAAGTGCTGGCTGGTGGAAGAGGTGGCGCAGATGGCGGCGGCGCTGGCGGAGTTTGAGGCGCTGTTTGAAGAAGAGACGGAGTTGCACAGGAAGGCTGGGTAGTCAGTCAAAGAACTGCATGCCTTTGTAGGGTTTGATTTTGCATTCGGCCAGCCGCGACGCCAGCGATCCCACGTGCGCTTCCAATTGATGGCCGTCGGGATCAAGGAAGTAAAACGAGTCGCCTTCGCTGCGGTTTTCCTGCCATGGACGCACGCCGTTCTCCAGCAGTTTCTGCCTGAATGCGTCGAAATCCTGCTGCTGGATCGAAAATGCGTAATGCGTGTAGGACGAGGGCGGTTCGATGCGCTGGCCGCTGGATAAGGACAAGCATAGCCAAAGCTCGCCCAGGGACAGGTAGGCGCCGGTTTCCCACATGGCGGCGGGCCGGAAATTCAAAAGACGCGAGTAAAAGTCGAAGCTGCGCGGCAGGTCGGAGACGGCGAGCGTCAGGTGATTAAAGCTGGTGAGCATAGCGATCCTGGAAGAGTGACGGGGGCCGGAAGCCGTCATCCGGGACGGCTTCGTCGAGAGCAAGGTTGACCGATTAACGCTCGCCCCTGAGGATATAGACCGGCTTATCGGTTTCACCCTTTTCCACCATGGCGAGCAGGCGTTGCAGCTCGGTGCGCGCTTTGTCGTCCTTTGCGGACGCGGCCAGGCTGCGCAAGATGGCGGCGTGCGCCGCTTGCAGTGCCTGCGCCGCCGGCACCGCGATGTCCGGTTTCACGCCGGCTTTGTCCCAGCTGGTTTTGGTGACGAAATTGGTTGTGCGCGAGTCCGGGACCGCAACAGCAATGTCATGCCCCACGCTGTACCACCCCACGGGATTGGCTCCGCCGCCGGTGGTTTCACCGACCACCGTCCCGCGCTTTTGCGCCTGGATACCGTAGGCGAAATCCTCCCCGGCGGAAAAGGTGCGTGGCGACGTCAACACGTACACCGGCTTGTCGTAACGCTGCGCGACGGTCGGCACAGTCCAGAACTGCTCCGTCGTATTGTCCGGGCGAACGTACATGTCGCTCAGGTGCCGGCGGTCGCCGACCGGGAAAAAATGGCTGATCAGGTACGCCGAACTCATCGGGGTGCCGCCGCCGTTGCGGCGCAAGTCGATGATCAGCGCATCCGTTCCCGCCAAGAGCATCATCGCAGCGGTGTATGCCTGGCCAACGAATGTCGGGTTGCCGAAATTGCGCAGCTCGAAGTAGCCCACGTTGCCGGGAAGGCGTTCGATCTTTTCGATACCATAGCCGCCCCGCACGACCGCGTCGTGCCATTCGTCGACCTGGGTACGGCTCAGCGGTTCGAAAGCACTGGTGGACTCACGGAATCCTTCGACCACCCTGGCGCCGAAGTGCTTGTCGCCACTGATCTCGCGCAAGTCCGTCGCCAGCGCTTCGCTCAAGGCTTTCGCGCTGGTGGCGGATGCATAGCCCCCCTTTGCATGCTTGCTTGCAATCGCACGGCCAACCCGTTCAGCCACGGCGGGTTCGATGTAATTTGCATTGATTTTTTCGACCAGCGTCTGCACGATCGCAGCGCGGTCGGAGGCATTCAACGGGGCATCCTCCGCCGCGAAGGCGGACAACGGCAACAGCATGCTCAATACAGCGCCTGCGACGATCTTCTTTTTACCTAACATACATTCTCCAAGTTGGACTGCGAATCGGTTCTTGTTTAGCGCTGTTGCAGCGCCGCCGCCAGGGCGGGCATATAGGTGCGGCTGGCGCGCAGGACACTGCCGTCGCGCATGCGCAGCAACGCATCCGGTTGGTCAGCGAGCGCAGCTCGGCGATCATGTCCAGCCGCACGATCGTCGAGCGGTGTATGCGATGAAACTGGCGCGGATCGAGCTGCTTGGCCAGGGTGTGCAAGCGTTCGCGCACCAGCCACGTCGATCCATTCGCGTGCAGGGAAGCATAGTCGCCGTCCGCCTCGATGCGCTCAACTTCCGCAACCGGCACCACCACCGTGCGTGTTCCGACACGCACGGTGAAACTTTGCAGCGCCGGTTCGGCGGCCGGCGCCGCGGTACGTCCCGGGCTGCGGTAGGGAAAAGCCTGCTGTGCGCGGTCAAGCGCTTCGTCGAAGCGTTCGTCATCGACCGGCTTCAACAGGTAATCGAGGGCGGCTAGTTCAAAGGCTTGCAGCGCAAAGCTGTCGTAGGCGGTGAGCAGGATGGCCATCGGACGCTGCGCCGGCGGCAGCGCGGCCAGCACCTCGAGGCCGGACTTGCCTGGCATTTCGACGTCGACGAACACCAGGTCGGGCTGCAGCGCCACAATCCCTTCGACAGCGCTGGCGCCGTCACTGAATTCGCCCACCAGCTCGAAGGCGCCGCGCCGCGCCAGCCTGACCTTGACGGCCAGCCTGGCCAGCGGCTCGTCGTCGATAATCACGACGCGGATGTTCATGGTCCCACCTCCATGGCGCGCTGCGGCATGGCGATGCGCACCTGGAAGCGGCCGTCTATACCCCAGCCAGCATCCACCTGCTGCTCCACCCCATACAGGTGGCGCAAGCGCTCTTTGACGTTGGCCAGGCCAATGCCGCTGCCCGGCTGCGGCTGCCGCCGGCCGTCATTCCGCACGTCGATCAGCAGGCGCTGGCCGTCACGCTCGACCAGGATATCGAGCCGCCCGGGCGTGGACAGCGGTGCGATGCCGTGCCTGATCGCGTTCTCCACCAGCGGCTGCAGAATCAGGTACGGCACGACGCTGTCGAGCAAGTCGGGGCCGGCCTTCATCGTCAGGCGCAGGCGTTCGCCGAGCCGCGCCTTTTCGACGGCCAGGTAAGCGTCAAGCAGTGCCAGTTCATCGGCCAGCGCATGTTCGTGGCGGCCGTCATGCGCCAGCGTGGCGCGCAGAAAATCGGACAGCGACGCCAGCATGCGGTTGGCTTCCCGGTTCGATTGTGCCGACACCAGCGCGGATACCGCGTTCAGGGAGTTGAACAGGAAGTGGGGATTGACCTGCAGGCGCAGCGCCCGCAATTCGGCATCGCGCGCGGCGCCTTGCGCCTGGGCCAGATGCAGCCGCACCTGTTGCAGCGACAGGTAATAGCCGCCCATCGCGTGGACCGCGCAAAAGGCGATCAGCGCCAGCCAGCAGCTATCGAGTCCACGCGCCAGCCTGCCCCACTGGTAGCCCGTTTCCATGCCAATCACGATCCCGAAACTCTGCCCCAGCAGGGCGTTCGTCAGGGCCATGGCGTAGGTGACCACCAGCAGGATCAATCCCATGCGCAGCCACGGCCACTCGCGGCGCCACATCGCGCGCTGAAGCAGCGTCAGCGGAATAAGCCATAGCAGGCAGGCGACCAGGAACAGCGTACGAAAGGCGACGATATAGTGGTCGCTGACGGCGGGTAAGCCCAGGATGAGCATGCAGACTGACACCGGCAGCGCGGCCAGCACGGGAACGAATAAAGGGGTGTCGACTTTCACGCGGGGTTTCCAGAAATGCAATTCTGCAATTCTAGCGTTTCAATCACCCAGCGAATAGAAAGCAATGCACGCATGGAACGTCCTCAGGTATGAAAGTCTTTACCTTAGACGATGGCCCGGCTGCGGGTCGAGTCCATTGCGGCGAACCGTGCAAATCTTGCGGTCCAGCCGGTCGGATCAGGCACGCTGTGGCAGGTCGAGTTTCTTGGTCATGAACACCCGGCTGACGCCTTCCCGCTCCGAGCTGATCTCGCCAAAACGCACCCACCCGTTTTTTTCATAAAAACCCGGCGCCTGGAAGCTGATGGTGTACAACACCGCAGAACTGCAGCCGCGCCGGCGCGCTTCATCTTCGAACGCCTGCAGGATTTTTGTGCCCAGCCCCGCTCCGCGCTGGGAGTCCGGCAAGTAAAACAAATCCAGAAACGCCAGTCCCAGCGAAGTCCTGCCGGTGATGCCGCCGATGGCGTCGCCAGTGTCTGGATCGCGGACGACCACGGAAAGGGGACGCCGGTCCGTGTAGCCAAGCGCTTGCTGGTTGTACGCGTCGAGCCCGTCGCCGATCATTTGTTCCAGTGCAGTATCGGCTTCGCCGCTGATGACAATTGCGTATTCCTTCAATCTCTATCCTTATCGCTGTAGTTTGGTCAATTGGAGCGCCAGCGGCTGTTGCGGCCTTAGCGTCACATTCATCACTGGCACCGGCGGCGCTACGCCTTCCACCGGCGCCAGTGCAAAGCGCTGCAGCACCATTGCTGCAATCACGGTCATTTCCGCCATCACCAGATGCTGGCCCAGGCAGATGCGCGGCCCGGTGCCGAATGGCATGTAGGCTCCCCGTGGCGCATGCTGTGCGTCGTCCAGAAAGCGTTCGGGACGGAACAGCTGCGGCTCCGGGAACCACCGCGCATCATGCTGCATCAATTGTACCGGTACCGTAAAGATTGTACGAGCGGGGATCTGCCAGCCGCCCAGTGTGATCGGCGCCGTGGAGCGGCGGCTGATCAGCACGGGGGCGGCAGGGTAGAGCCGCATGGTTTCCTGCAACGTGGCTGCCACGTACGGCAGCGCTGCGATATCGGCCGCCACCGGCGCACGGCCTTGCAGATGCCGGCGGACTTCATCGCGCGCCTGCTGCTGTGCTTGCGGATTGGCCGCCATGCACCACATCCACCACGTCATTGTTGCGGCAGCCGTTTCGTGGCCGGCCAGGAAAGTCGTCATGCACTCATCGCGCACGGCGGACAATGGCCATGCCGCCGCATCGTCCGCATGCAGCGCCAGCAAGCGGCTCAGCAAATCATCCGGCCAGCTGTCGCGCGGCGCCTGCACGCGGGCATGGATGTGCCGTGCGATCAAGGCATCGATGTACGCCATGGCCCGGTGCTTGGCGCGTTGCGATGGCAGCCAGCGGGGCAGGTTGAATGGCCAGAAAAACTCGCGGTTGGCCGCCACCGATACGTCATGCAAGGCTTGCGCGGCGGCGGGCGCTTCAGCCGTGATATCGCCGGAAAACGCCATGCCGGCAATGACTTCCATCGTCAGTGTCGTCAGCGCCTGTTCAACCGGCCATGCACCCGGCAGCCACGCGGACAAGGCCCGTTCAGCGCGGGCGGCAATGGCCGGAACCAGCGCTGCCGACGGCTTGGGCGCGAAGTTCGGCTGCAGCGCCAAGCGCTTGACGCGCCACGGTTCGCCTTCTGCGATCAGCACGCTGTGCCCATGCAGCTGTGAAAATACTTCAATACCGCGTTCCCAGCGGATCAGCGCCTGATGGTGCTGCACCAGCAGTTCCCGCGCCAGCGCGGGATCCGTCACGACGATCTGGTGTTCCGGCCAGATGCGCAAGTGGACCAGCCCGCCGTACGACGCTTGCCAGCGGCGCATGGCGCCGAGAAGATCGCGCGACATTTGCCGCAACAGGCCCCACCCCGTGATGCCGGGTTGGGGTCCGGGCGGCCATGCACCGGGCGGTTTCAGTTTGACGGCAGGCGCGTCGCCTGTGCTGTGGTAGGGGCATTGGGCTGTGGTTTTCATAAGCGGGATTGTCCGCCGCGATTTACCGGCCGTATTGAACGGAAACGACATCGCGCTGCGATTGCCTGCTTGGTATACTCGAAGCCCATGAATTCCGTTACCTGTCCCGCGCAATGGGAACGCGCACCCCGTTTCACGCACGGCGCACCGCACAACCGCCTGTACCCGGCGCCGCCTGCCTTGCAAGGCGTGCTGGCAGCACTGATCAGCCGCGATACGCGCGGGCTGGCGCTGGACAGCGCGCAGCGGCTGTCACACTTTCCCGCATCCCCGTTGATTACGCTGTCGTGGTTCGACAGTATCGAGCCTGGGCTGGTGCAAGACACTGCGGCAGGGCCACAGTGGGAACCCTTCGCGTCACCGGTCATGCTGTCCGGCAGCCAGTCCAAGCCGCTGGCCAGCTGGGCGCCCACGACAGGGCGCGGCGCTATGGCGTGTTTTCCCGCCGATGTGGCGCACGCGCTGTTCGGCGTCGACCTGGCCACGCTGCATGACCGCTTCGTACCGGCCGAAGACGTCCTTGATTCCAGCTGGGCGCCGCTCTTGAACGGTTTGCTGCAGGCGCGGGACGATGGGCAAGCAATGGCGGTACTGGAACAGCAATTAACCAACAGGTGGCGGGCGGTCAACGGCGAGGCGTCGGCACTGGCGTCGGTGCGCCAATTGGGCCGCCACTGGGTGGAGCGGCTGGCGCTGAAAGCGCATGCATGGCAGCGCGATGTCAGCCCGCGCCAGCTGGAGCGCCGCATCAAGTCTTACAGTGGCCGCTCGCTGCGCGAATGGCAGGCGCTGGTGCGCACGGAAGGGCTGTTCTTTGCCGCGCGCGACCTGTACGAAGCGGGCACGCCGTTCAGCTGGGCCGACCTGGCGCTGCAGGAAGGCTTTTCCGACCAGGCGCACATGAGCCGCGTGTCGCGCCAGATTACAGGCTTTCCTCCGGGTGAATTTGCCCAGCGCTTTATTGAAGACGAGTCGTTCTGGCTATACCGGCTGTGGATGTAGCCACGCTTTCGCGGACCGGTCACGTCACAGTATTTGCAAGCCATCGCGACATCGCGTATCTTTATTCTAAAGCAACAGTTTTATGGATGGCAGCATGGCGGCAGGGTACGACATCGAGTGCGATTTGCTGGTGGTGGGCGGCGGCATCAATGGCGCGGGCATCGCGCGGGATGCGGCCGGACGGGGACTGTGCGTCGTCCTGTGCGAAAAGGATGACCTGGCGTCGCACACGTCGTCAGCGTCGAGTAAATTGATCCACGGCGGCCTGCGCTACCTGGAGTACTACGAATTCAAGCTGGTGCGCAAAGCGCTGATAGAACGGGAAGTCTTGCTGCGCAGCGCTCCGCACATCATGCGTCCGCTGCGTTTTGTGATGCCGCACCGCGCAGGCTTGCGTCCCACCTGGATGATCCGCGCCGGCTTGTACCTGTACGACATGCTGGCGCGGCGCGAAATCCTGCCTGGTTCCCAAGGCGTGAATTTGCGCTGCCACCCGGCCGGACGCCCGCTGAAACGGGCATACACCAAGGGCTTCGTGTATTCGGATGGCTGGGTCGACGATGCGCGGCTGGTCGTGCTGAACGTCATGGATGCGTGCCGCAAAGGCGCGGCTGTCCGCACCCGCACCGCGTGCACGCGCCTGCTGCGTGAAGGCGAGGCATGGATAGCCACGTTGCGCAGCGAAGATGGCGCCGAACAGGTGGTGCGTGCGCGATGCGTCGTCAATGCGGCCGGGCCGTGGACCATGAACGTCCTGGGCATGGCGCTGCCGGAGCGCCGCACGCGGCCGCTCCGGCTGGTCAAGGGCAGCCATATCGTCGTGCCCCGCCTGTTTGAACATGACCATGCGTACATCTTCCAGCATCCGGATGGCCGCATCGTGTTTGCCATTCCCTATGAACACGATTACACGCTGATCGGCACCACGGACCTTGATTACAACGGTGACCCGGACACGGTGGCCATCGACGGCAGTGAAACCGATTACCTGTGCCGGCTGGCCGGTGAATACTTTGAAACAGCCATCACGCCGTCCGATGTCGTATGGACGTATTCCGGGGTGCGGCCATTGCTGGAAGACACAGAGCGTTCTGCCAAGGCGTTAACGCGCGACTATAAATTCTCGCTGGACCAACAAGGCGCGCCGCTGCTCAATGTCTTTGGCGGCAAGATCACGACGTTCCGCAAACTGGCGGAAGAAGCCGTGGACCTGGTCTGCAAGGCGCTGGGCAGCCCGCGTCCGGGCTGGACGGAAAAAGCGTGCCTGCCGGGCGGCGACCTGTTTGGCGATACGCCGCAAAATTGCGCCGTACTGCGCTATGGCGAGTGGGAACAGAAAATCAAGGACCAGTATCCATGGCTGCCGCCCGCGCTGGCGGCGCGCTATTGCCGCGCCTATGGCACGCGCCTGCATACGCTGCTCGATGGCCGCACGTCGCTGGCGGAGATGGGGGAAGCATTCGCGCCCGGCCTGTATATGGCGGAAATCGCGTACCTGCGCCGCTATGAATGGGCCAGGACGGCGGAAGACATCCTGTGGCGCCGTTCCAAGCTGGGCTTGCACACGCCGCCCGATACCGCCGCGCGCCTGGATGCGTGGCTGGCCGCCAACACCATGCAAAGCGCTGACGCGGGCGCGGCAGGCTGCGCTTACAAGGCGCCAGTGTCCCCATAAGCGCAGCGCGATGCCGGCCGCGGGTTCAGCGTGCCTGCATCCGCGTCATGACGGATTTCGTGGCAAATTGCACGGCCAGTGCGCACGCGAACGCGGCGCCAAACGCCTGCACGACCGCTCCTTCATGCAGCAGTTGCGACAGCACGAGGCAGAAAACCGCAAAGGCGTAATAGCCCGGCACCATGCCGCGCAGCAGCGCAATGGCAAACGCATTGCCCTGGCGCGCATGGGAAAAGCCGACCAATACCGTGCTCATGGTCGGGAACATGGCAAAGATGCCGGACAGGCGCGGGCCCATGGCGGCAGCGCCATAACTGACTGCCAATACCAGCAACGCGGCTGCCGCCATGCGGTAAGGCAGATCGCCGCCTGATGCCGGCTTGCCGGTTGGCTTAGACGCCGGCATGTCCGGGAACAGGTACGGCGTCACCATCAGCGCCGCCACGACCAATGCAAAGCAAATATATACGGGTGCTTGCAGCTTCTGGATCGCCGCCACCGCCAGTGCATACACGGCCAGCGCCGACAGCATGGACGCGGCAATGCCATGCGATGCCGCCACCCGAGCATACGCGACGCTGAACGCCAGCACGGCCAGCACCGCGCATAGCGTGCCTTGCGCGGCGGTGGCGGCAAAAGCCGGTCCTTGTTCCGCGGTCATGGTCAGCAAGACGGGACCCGCCACGATGGGGAAGGCCGACAGCCAGCCCGCAACCGTGGGACCCCAGCGGCGTCCTGCCAATGTGACGCCGCCGATCAATGCGGGGGCAAGGAAAAGTTTCAGCAACAGCGTTGGTCCCATGTCGGCTCCGGCTTGAAAGGCAGAACGGCGGCCACGATGGGCCGCCGTTCAGTCACGCAAGGCTGTGAATTACTTCACGCCGTGCATCAGCTTGTTGATCAGCGGGGCGATCAGGAACAGCAGGCCGCCGCCAATCATCAGGATCCAGAAGCCCTGGGTGTAGGCATTGAGCGCCGTCGCCACCGACATGCCGCCTTCGCCCGAAGCGTGCGAAGCGAAGATGCCGGACAGGTTGTTGCCGATACCGGTCGACAGGAACCAGCCGCCCATGCCCAGGCCCACCAGGCGGGTAGGCGCCAGCTTGGTCACCATCGACAGGCCGATAGGCGACAGGCACAGCTCACCCACCGATTGCAGCGTGTACACCATAACCAGCGTCCAGAATGGAATCTTGCTGTCGGCGCCGACCAGTGCGGTCAGTGCGAACCACAGCAGTGCGAAGGCGCTGCCGTTGAGCAGGATGCCCAGGCCGAATTTACGGGGGATCGAAGGATTGGCGTTGCGCTTGGCCAGGAATACCCACACTGCGGCAACCACTGGCGCCAGCGAGATGATGGCCAGCGAGTTGAAGATCTGGAACCACGCGGTCGGGAAAGTCCAGCCGCTGAAGTCGCGGCGCACGATGTATTCCGCCAGGAACGTGAACGACGAACCGGCCTGTTCAAAGAACATCCAGAACATGATGTTGAAGGTAAAGATCACCATCATGGCAATGACTTTGTCGCGCGCGACTTTGCCGTTGCGGAAGCCTTCCGCCAGCAGCATGCCGGCCAGGATCAGGAACAGCACGGTCAACACCATTTGCAGCTTTTGGCCGCCCAGCGACAGCAGCAAATACACCACCGGGATCACGGCGAAGCAGCCCAGCACCACGTAGACGACGCGGGCCATGCTCTGTGCTTGCGGATCGGGCGCGCCGATGCCTTTCAAGCCTGCGCGGCCGATCTGGAACCAGACCAGCGAAATCAGCATGCCGACACCGGCAGCCATGAACACGACTTTATAAGACGGCATGCCATCGACGCCGAACACTTTTTCAGCCAATACCTGGGTCAGCACCGGAGCAATCAGTGCGCCCGTATTGATGCCCATGTAGAAGATGGTGAAGCCGGAATCGCGGCGGGAGTCGGAAGCGCTGTACAGCTTGCCGACCATGGTCGAGATATTCGGTTTGAACAGACCGTTACCAGCAATGATGGTTGCCAGGCCGAATTTGAATAGAGTTGGATCGGGGACTGCGATCATGAACAAACCTGCTGCCATGAATACGGCGCCGACGAGGATGGAGCGCTGGTAGCCGATTACGCGGTCAGCCACATAGCCGCCGAACAGTGCGGCAGCATAAACGAGGGCGAGGTAGGAACCATAGGTCAGGTTCGCATCTGCCTGGCCGGCGGCATTGCCGCCGTGGAATTGAGCGACGATATACAGCACCAGCGCCCAGCGAATACCGTAAAACGCGAAACGTTCCCAGAATTCGGTCATAAAGAGCATCCACAGCGGGGCAGGGTGGCCCATCAACTGTTTATACTCGGGCGGCTGGATCTCCGCCGCTTTCTGCATCGTTGCACCGCTCATATGGTGCCTCTCCTAATTTTGTTTTGATAAAAAAATATGGGATCAGGCACTGGAAAAGCGCGTTGGTAACACGCTTCTGAATGGCCCATATCCCAACAGGTGCGCCATTGTAATCTACCTTACGCGCAAGTCCAGAAAATCGCTCGCTGCGATGCAGCATTGTGGCGACAGTTGCAACGGCATAAGTGGAATTGATAGGCGCACGCTATCAATCTGAGGCCCTAAAGCGTCGCGTTTGGCGTATATTGGTGTCGCAGGGTCAATAGTTGCAAAATAGAACTTCAAAAAGGATGGCCGTATCATGGAACATGACGTTGTCGATACCCTGATTTCCCCTGAAGGCATGCTGGAAGTGCTGACCAAGGCGGAAGTCGTCAAGTTGCTCGATTCCGGGAAGGGCGGGCTGTATAACATCTTCCGTAATTGCGCCCTCGCGGTGCTTAATTGCGGCAGCACTATCGACGATGGAAAGGAATTGCTGGACCGTTATAAATCATTTGAAATCGATATCAAGCAGCGGGAACGGGGCATCAAGCTGGAAATCCGCGGTGCGCCGTCGATTGCATTCGTCGATGGCAAAATGATTAAAGGCATCCACGAACACTTGTTCTCGGTGCTGCGCGATATCGTGTTTGTGTCCAATGAAGTAACGGATAACCCGAAATTCGATTTGACGCGCACCGATGGCATTACCGACGCGGTTTTTCATATTCTGCGCAATGCCGGTGTGTTGAAGCCGCATTTGAATCCGAATCTGGTGGTGTGCTGGGGCGGCCATTCCATCAACCGCACCGAATATAACTATTCAAAAGAAGTGGGCTATCAGCTGGGCTTGCGCGCACTTGATATCTGCACGGGCTGCGGTCCGGGCGCCATGAAAGGCCCGATGAAAGGGGCCACGATAGGCCACGCAAAGCAGCGCACGCACCAGGGCCGCTACCTGGGCATTTCCGAGCCGGGCATTATTGCGGCCGAATCGCCGAATCCGATCGTCAACAGCCTGGTCATCATGCCGGACATTGAAAAGCGGCTGGAAGCGTTTGTCCGCACAGGCCACGGCATTATCGTGTTCCCCGGCGGCGCGGGTACGGCGGAAGAAATCCTGTATATCCTCGGTATCTTGCTGCACCCGGATAACGCGGGCACGCCATTCCCGCTGATTTTCACGGGTCCGGAATCGTCGCGCGATTACTTTGCCCAGATTAACCGTTTCATCGGCACCACCTTGGGCGAAGAAGCGCAGGCCCGCTACAAGATCATCATCGATGATCCGGAACTGGTCGCGCGTGAAATGCAGGCGGGGATCAAGGAAGTGCGTGAATTCCGCAAGGCGCGCAGTGATGCGTATTACTTCAACTGGGCGTTGAAGATCGACCAGGAATTCCAGCGCCCGTTCGCGCCGACGCATGAAAACATGCGCAACCTGAACTTGCACAAGAACCAGCCGGTGCACATGCTGGCGGCCAACCTGCGCCGCGCATTCTCGGGCGTGGTGGCGGGCAACGTGAAGGAAGACGGTATCCGCGCAATCGAGAAGTATGGCCACTTCGAGCTGCACGGTGAAACGGAAATCATGGGGCCGATGGATGCGCTGCTGGCATCGTTTGTGGCGCAGAGCCGGATGAAGCTGGCGGGCAAGGCGTATACGCCGTGCTATAAGGTGATCCAGTAAAAAAATGGCCCGTCTCGATGACGGGCCATTTTACTTGGGGCGCTTAGTCTTCCTTGCGCAAGTGCGGGAACAGCAGCACGTCGCGGATGTTCGGCGAGTCCGTGATGATCATCATCAGGCGGTCAATGCCGATGCCGCAACCGCCGGCGGGCGGCATGCCGTATTCCAGCGCGCGGATATAGTCGGCGTCGTAGTACATGGCTTCTTCATCGCCCGCATCCTTGGCTTCCACCTGCGCCAGGAAGCGTGCCGACTGGTCTTCCGCATCGTTCAGCTCCGAGAAGCCGTTGGCGATTTCGCGGCCCACCATGAACAGCTCGAAACGCTCGGTGATGCCGGGACGGGTGTCCGACGCACGGGCCAGCGGCGACACTTCGACTGGATAGTCGATGATGTAGGTTGGTTCCCACAGCTGCGCTTCGGCGGTTTCTTCGAACAGCGCCAGTTGCAGCGCGCCCAGGCCCGAGTGCGCATGCGGCTTGACGCCGAACTTCAGCAATTCCGCCTTGATGAATTCCGCATCGTTCAGCTGCGCATCGGTGTAGCCCGGTGCGTACTTGTTGATGGCTTGCACGATGGTCAGGCGGTGGAACGGCTTGGCCAGGTCCAGTTCGCGGCCGCCATAGGTCAGCGTCGCGGTGCCGTGCGCATCGATGGCGGCCTGGCGAATCACGGCTTCCGTGAAGTCCATCAGCCATTTGTAGTCGGTGTAGGCCGCGTAGAATTCCATCATCGTGAATTCCGGGTTGTGGCGGATCGACACGCCTTCATTGCGGAAGTTGCGGTTGATTTCAAATACGCGGTCAAAGCCGCCCACCACCAGGCGCTTCAGGTACAGCTCAGGCGCGATACGCAGGAACATTTGCATGTCCAGCGCGTTGTGGTGCGTGATGAATGGCTTGGCTGCCGCGCCGCCCGGGATCGGGTGCAGCATCGGCGTTTCCACTTCCATGAAATCGTTCTTTTCCATAAAGCGGCGGATGGAAGACATCGCGGCGGTACGGGCCTTGAACGTGCGGCGGGTTTCTTCGCTGGTGATCAAATCCACGTAGCGCTGGCGGTACTTGGTTTCCTGGTCTGCCAGGCCGTGGAATTTGTCCGGCAGCGGGCGCAGCGACTTGGTGATCAGGCGCAGTTCCGTGACTTTGATGGTCAGTTCATCGGTCTTGGTCTTGAACAGCGTGCCTTTCACGCCCAGGATATCGCCCAGGTCATAGGTGCGCAGGTTGGCCATGGCTTCTTCGCCGGTGGCGTCCAGCGTGGCGTAAATCTGGATGCGGCCGTCGCAGCGCGGGCCCGACGCGTCCTGCAACGTAGCGAAAGCGGCCTTCTTGCCGGCTTCGCGTTTGAGCATCATGCGGCCGGCCAGCACCACTTCCACTGGATTGGCTTCCAGTTCTTCGCGGGTTTTATCGCCATATTGCGCGGCCAGGTCGGCAGCCTTGTGTTCAGGTTTGAAGTCGTTCGGGAAAGCCACGCCTTTTTCGCGGATGGCAGCCAGCTTGGCGCGGCGCTCGGCGATGATCTTGTTTTCTTCCTGTGCGACAGGAACGTTGTTATCTTGCTGATCCAGGTTTTCCGTAGTCATTATGGGGTCCAAATAGTTTTAATTCGTTTGCACGCCGCCGGCACATTCTGCGGCGAACAGCGCGGCGATATCGAGTTCGCTGAAATCGCGGGCAATGGCAATCACGTTATCGAATTCCGCAAACGCGGAAGCCGGCAAGGTGGTGGTCAGGACCACCGCGCGCATGCCGGCGCGGCGGGCTGCTTCCACGCCCAGCGGCGCATCTTCAAAGACAATCGCGTTGGCTGGCGCCACGCCGCAGCGCTCGGCCGCCAGCAGGAACACGTCAGGATTCGGCTTGCCGCGCGCTACATCCGCAGCGCCCACCACGGCATTGAAATGCTTGCGCAAATCCAGGCCGTCGAGCGTGAACGTGATGTTGTCGTTCGGCGCCGCCGTCGCCACGGCCAGCGCCACATCCTGCTGCCTGGCTTTGGCTATCAATTCCATGAAACCTTCGACGGTTTTCAAGTGCGGCGCGTACAGTTCGCGGTACAGCGCTTCCTTTTCATCGTCCAGTTCACGCGACGTTTCCTTGGTAAATGGCTTGCCAAAGTACGTGCTCATGATTTCATGGCTCTGGCGGCCGGCCGTATCGCGGAAAAATGCGTCGGCGTCGAGCACGATGTCGCGGCGGGCAAAGAATTCCAGCCAGGACTTCATGTGGAAGTCCATGTTGTCGACAATGGTGCCATCCATGTCAAAGATAAATGCGCGGCGGGCCATCGTTTAAACGCCTTGCTTCAGCGAAGCGGAAATGAAGTCGTCCAGGTCGCCGTCCAGCACGTTTTTCGTGTTGCCGGTTTCGAAACCAGTACGCAAGTCCTTGATGCGGGACTGGTCCAGCACGTACGAGCGGATCTGGTGGCCCCAGCCCACGTCGGTCTTGGAATCTTCCAGTTTTTGCTGCTCGCTCATGCGCTTGCGCAGTTCCAGTTCGTACAGCTTGGCCTTCAGCATTTCCATGGCTTCCGCTTTATTGCGGTGCTGCGAGCGGTCGTTCTGGCATTGCACGACAATACCGGTCGGGCCGTGCGTCAGGCGCACCGCGGAATCGGTCTTGTTAATGTGCTGGCCGCCGGCGCCCGATGCGCGGTAGGTATCGATACGCAGGTCGGCCGGGTTGATTTCGATATCGATCGAATCATCGACTTCCGGATACACGAACAGCGACGTGAACGACGTGTGGCGGCCATTGGCCGAATCGAAAGGCGACTTGCGCACCAGGCGGTGCACGCCCGTTTCCGTGCGCAGGAAGCCGTACGCGTGATCGCCTTCCACCTTGATGGTGGCGGTCTTGATGCCCGCAACTTCACCGTCGGATTGTTCCATGACCTCGGCCTTGAAGCCTTTGCGCTCGCAATAGCGCAGGTATTGGCGCAACAGCATCGAGGCCCAGTCCTGGGCTTCGGTGCCGCCGGCGCCGGCCTGGATGTCGATAAAGCAGTTGTTCGGGTCCATCGGATTGTTGAACATCCGGCGGAATTCCATGCCTTCGATGACTTTTTTGGTTTCTTCCGCGTCCAGCGCGATCGATTCCAGCGTGTCGTGATCGCCTTCTTCCTTGGCCATGGCGAACAGGTCAGCCATGTCGCGCAAGTCCTGATCCGCTTTTTCCAGCGTCAGTACGATGGCTTCCAGTGCTTTCTTTTCGCGGCCCAGGTCCTGGGCGCGTTTAGGGTCATTCCAGACGTTCGGGTCTTCCAGTTCCCCGTTGACTTGCTCGAGTTTCTCCGACTTGACAGTAAAGTCAAAGATACCTCCGAAGTTCAGCTTCGCGGGTCGTCAGATCAGCGAGCAGGGCGGAGAGGGCATTGATGCGTTCGGCTTCCATTTATGTCTTCTTCGTTGTGAAATCAAACCTTGGATTATACCCCAAGCCGGGCTCTTCCCGGGAGTGAACAGGCATGATTCGGGCATGTTTTCGCTTGAACAGCGCTTACTTTAAACTGCGCTTGGGCGTATCATCCCGCACACCTTTTTGCCAAGTGGACAAAACCATGCGCGTTGCCCCGATTTTCATGCTCCTGCTGGGAGGTTGTGCCGTGCTGCCGCAAGGCGTGCCGGATGGTTCCCGCGCCACGCTGGCGCTGCTGGAAACGTCGGACTTGCACGCCGCGGTGCTGGGTTATGACTATTACAAGCTGGCTGCCGATCCCACCTATGGCCTGGAGCGTACTGCCACCTTGATTGCGCAGGCGCGGTCGGAATTTCCCGATAACCTGCTGATCGATAACGGCGACACCCTGCAAGGCAATGCGCTGGCCGATTACCAGGCGGGCGCCGGCGTGCTGCCGTGCAGCGAGCCGCTGGCCATACACAAGGCCATGAATGCGCTGCACTTCGATGCAGGCACGGTGGGCAACCATGACTTCGATTATGGCTTGCCTTTCCTGATGCGCGCGGCAGGGCAGGGCTGCGCGGGCGCCGCCTTCCCGCTGGTGCTGGCCAACGTCCACAGCCGCAGCACGGGCAAGCCGCTGTTCCGGCCATATATCATCGCCGATAAACGGGTCCATGCCACCGGCCCGGACGGCCGCGAAGTGCCGGCAACCGTCAAAGTTGGCATCGTGGGATTGACGACGCCCGTGATCAACCAGTGGAACCGCAAAGCGCTGGATGGGCAGGCCGTGGCCGAGGGCATCGTTGAAACTGCCCGCAAAGTCATTCCGCAAATGCGTGCGGAGGGCGCCGACATTATCGTGGCCGTGTCGCATGGCGGCCTCGATGACGCGGCATACAGTCCGGAGATGGAAAACGGCAGCTGGCACCTGGCGCAAGTGCCGGGCATCGACGCCATGCTGACCGGGCATGCGCACCAGGTATTCCCCAATGCGTCGGGGACCGCGCCGGCGTACCGCCTGCCGGGCGTGGACAGGGTCAAAGGCACGGTATTTGGCGTGCCGGCCGTTATGGCCGGCCAGTGGGGCAAGCAACTGGGCGTCATCGGGCTGGCGCTGAAGCGCGAGCAGGGGCGCTGGGTGGTGGACCGCGGCCGCACGGTGGCGCAGGTGCGCAGCGTGACGGCGCAGACCGCACCGGACCCGGCGATTGCCGCGCTCGTGCGTAACGAACATGCGGCAGCCATGCGCTACGTGCAGGCGCCGCTGGGGCGTACGGATTACCGCATGGCGACGTACTTTGCCGATATTGGCGACGTCAGCGCCATTGAGCCCGTCAACCAGGCGCAGACGGCTTTTCTGGCCGCGCATGTGAAAACCAATCTGCCGCAGTATGCCGGGCTGCCTGTATTGTCGATGTCCGCGCCATTTAAAAGCGGGATGGCGGGGCCGGGCGACTATACGGATGTGAAAGCAGGAAGCCTCGCGCTGAATAATGCGGCGGACCTGTACCTGTACCCGAATGCGCTGCACGGCGTGAAAATCACGGGCAGCCAGTTGAGGGCGTGGCTGGAAAAAGCCGCGGAGCGGTTCAATACCATTGATCCGGCCCGCAAAGATGAGCAGGAACTGGTCAACGAAGCGTTTGCCGGCTACAACTTCGACATGGTGACGGACAGCAGGCTGCAATACCGCATCGACGTCACGCAGCCGCCGGGCCACCGTATCAAAGGGCTGGCTTACCAGGGCCGGCTGGTGGCGGACGAGATGCCATTCATCGTTGCCACCAACAGCTACCGCGCCAGCGGCGGCGGCAATTTCCCTGGGCTCGATGGCAGCAAGACCATTTTCGCGTCACCCGACGCCAGCCGCGACGTGCTGATTGCCTACATCCGCCACGCGCAGGCGCTGAACCGTGCCGCCAATGGCAGCGCGCGCAGCTGGCGCTTCCAGCCGGTGCACGCCAGCGGGCCGGTGGTGATCCATTCGGCGCCGGGCATGCTGCAGGTGGCCCGTGATGCGGGCCTCGGCAATGTGCGGGAATTGCGGCCTGACGATGGCAAGGGCTATGCCGTCTATGCGGTAGACTTGGCCGTGGATTAAAGTGGTCTATATTTGGTATTAATTTTCTGGATGTGGCGGTGGCAGATCGGTGCTAAAATCCGGGCTCCTCAGAATTTGGCCACCCCGATGACCTTACGCCACCTTGCCATTGCCGTGCTGGGCGCAGCCTGCGCCAGCCAGGCGCCCGCCGCCGTACTGAACAGCATTGACTTCGGTGTGGCGTCCGGCTACAGCGCTTTTATTTACGGCAATGCCAGCAAGGTGACCGATATCGAGGGCCGGGTGGCGGTCGGCGGCAATTTGCAGGCCGACGCATACTCGTTTGGCTACCGTACGCCCTATGGCAACACCGGTCCCAGCGTGGTCGTGGGCGGCAATCTTCAATTGGGCCATGGCGCAATTTATAACGGCCCCGCCGCCAAGGTGGACACGAATGCCAGCATCGGACCCGTCACGGAATATACGAAGCAGGCAGGATACGCCGTGTATGCGGGCGCCAACCAGTCCACGGTGACGTACCTGGATTTGCGCCAGGGTTCGACGGGCATTGATTTCAGCGCGGTAAAAAGCAGGATGCTGGACTTGAGTTCGTCGCTGGCGGCACTGGCCGCGAACGGGACCGTGACGCAGCAGGGTGAAAATACGCTGCTGAAGGGCGATGGCAAGTCGGATTTGCAGATTTTTAACTTGAATTCTGCGCAAGTAAAGAATCTGCAATTAACGGACGTGAAACCGGGGGCGCATGTCGTCATCAACGTGCTCAGTGGCGGGGCCGTGGAATTCTCGGGCGGGCAGAGCGGACTGGAAGCGCTGCGTGACCGGGTGTTGTTCAATGTGCTCAATGCCACGGCTGTCGACGTCAATACCTTCAGCTGGGGTTCGGTGCTGGCCAACAAGGCCGACGTCAAGGGCACGGGTCACCTGGAAGGCAATGTGATTGCCAGTTCGCTGTCCTCGGCGCTGGAAATCGGCTATGAAAGTTTCGCAGTGTACGAATTCCCGAACCAGCAGGGCGGCCAGGCGCCCGAACCGCCGGCGATTGCGCTGCTGGCGGCTGGCGCAGGCTTGATGGCTTGGCTGGCGCGCCGCAGGCGCAAGGCCAGGTAGAGGCAGCCAGGGCTGCGCAAGGAAGCGCAGCTTTATTAATCATCTATTTGCAATTAACGAACAGTGGATTGCGAGCCTGCCAGCAGGCGCCGCTTGCGGCGCGAGGGCTGGCAAAGTGCAGGCGGCAGTTTTTCCCAGGCTGCGGCGCGGACAGGGGGCTCGGCCACCCCGCCTGCCTGATCAGTGGCGTGCGCCTTTTTGCTGCTGCACCAGGATGAAGGGGCTGACCACGCTGGCCCACAGGACAGCGTCGGTTTCCGTCCAGCGGCGCGCCTGTTCATCGGATACTTTGGCCACCTGGCCGGCTGCCATCCACGCTGTCACGCTGGTTTTATCGTCATGCGCAATGCGCACCGCCACGTCAATCAGGTCGAGTTCATCGGCGACCCAGATCACGGTGCCGGACGCGAAGTGTTTGATCAGTTCAGACCATGCCACACGCGCAGTTTCGCGGTTGACCTTGGTGTGAAGTTCGATGTCTTTTTCAGGTTTCATTTGCATGGGCGACATGATACCCGATCCTGCCGCCGCAGAGCCACTTGCCGGGTGCATGGCGCCGCGCGTAGTATGGCGTTTCCTGTAACTCATCAAATGGAGACGCAATGCGCTATTCCCTCGTTGCCGCTGGCGCTGCACTGGCTGTTGCCCTGACCGGCGTACAAGCGGCGCCGGCCAATGCCGAGTTAAAGCAACAGGTGGCCGATACGGAGCGCGCCTTTGCCGCCACCATGCAAGCGCGCGACCTGGCCGCGTTCACGTCATTCCTGTCGGAAGAGACCATTTTCTATTCCGGGCCCGTGCCGTTGCGCGGCCCGGCCCAGGTGACGCAATTCTGGAAGAAATTCTACGACGGCAAGGATGCGCCATTTTCATGGGAGCCCGATCAGGTAGAAGTGATTGATTCCGGCGTATTGGCTCACTCATCGGGCCCGGTGTACGATCCCAAGGGCAAATTGATTGGCCGTTTCAATTCCGTATGGCGCCAGGAAGCGCCGGGCAAGTGGCGCATTGTGTTCGATAAGGGACAGGAAGTCTGCGACTGTAAAAAGTAGTGCGTGCGGGTCCGCACAGAAAACAAGCGGACGCGAGTGCACCATGGCTGCATCAACAGGAGGAGGCAGCCATGGACCGTTATACCGCCACCCGTCTCGTGTTGCGCATTTGCGTACTGGCATTTTCGATCGGCCCGGCAGCGGGCCAGGTACAAGTAGGGGAATTGATGGTCACGCCTGAAGCGGATGGCGTGACCGTTACGCTGGCCCGGGACCAGCCCGAGCCTGCGCTGGCGATGCTGGAGAGTCCCGCGCCGCAGCCATACCGGCCTGCCATTACCCGCATCAGGCTGAACGATGGCGAATTGCCGGGCGCCGCGATGATGCAGCCCAGCACCAGGCCGTTGCCGCCCATGCCGGCGCCCCGTACGCATGAAATGGAACGCGACGTACTGACGTTAAAAGCCGCCCACGCAGCCATGCTGCTGGACGACCAGCAGCACATGCGCAGCAAGCTGGCATCGCTGCGCTGAGTTTCAGCCCTGAGATTCAGCGCTGACCCGCAGCCTTTAGGTATTCTTCAGGTCGCCGTGCTTTAATAGCGGCGATGAAGATACTGCTGATTGAAGACGACCTGGACCTGGGCAATGGCGTACGCATTGCGCTGGCGAACCAGGGCATGGATGCGGTCTGGGTGCGTACGCTTGATGATGCCCGCCGCCACCTCGAGACAGGCGGCTGCGATCTGGTGCTGCTGGACCTTGGCCTGCCCGATGGCGATGGCCTGACACTGCTGTCTTACATACGCCGTGTGCGGCAGGGTATGCCGGTGCTGATCCTGTCAGCGCGCGATGCGCTCAGCGACCGCCTGCGCGGCCTCGACAGCGGCGCCGATGACTACCTCGTCAAACCATTCGAACTGGCGGAATTGCTGTCCCGCGTGCGGGCGCTGGCGCGGCGCAGCTTTGGTTTCGATGGCGAAGCGCTGGCGGTCCGTGGCCTGGCGCTGCATGCGCCCACGCGGCGCGTGTCCGTGCAGGGAGCGGCGGTGGAGCTGACGGCCAGCGAATATGAATTGCTCAAAATGCTGATGATGCGGGCGGGCCGCGTGGTGACGCGGCGCAGCCTGGAAGAGCAGGCGCTGCCTGGCTCGCAGTCGGGCAGCAATACGCTGGACGTGCACATGGCGAATTTGCGCCGCAAGATAGGCGATGGCTACGTGCGTACCGTGCGCGGTGTCGGCTATGTCATAGACCAGCCGGGGAGCGAATGATGCAGGCTGCAGTCCAGGCGCCCCACGCATCCTGGCTGTCGCTCGCGTGGCGCGCGCTGACGGAGCCCAGTCTCGTGCGCCGCCTGCTGGTTGCGCAAATGGGTTTGCTGGCATTGCTGTGGACCGGCGTCTTTATTTATGCGGCCACGGAAAATGGCACCGATACGCCGGTTTTAAAAGAAACCAGCGTGTACCACGCGATTGCCACGGTCGCCGACCATTTGGCGGACTCCCCGGCGCGCCAGTATCACAGCCTGGCGGCGCTGGACCGGGCCATACACCAGCGTTATGCGGAAGCGGAAGGCGTATCGGAACTGGCGCCTGGTTTGCTGGTATTGCAGCGCAGCGCCGTGGTTTACCGTTCTCCGCATTTGCCGCAGGGCGCTGAAGCGGAAAGCTTCGTTGCCAATGCCGCCAGCGACGCCGTGCGCGACTATGATGACGGGCGCCTGAAGTGGCGTGTGCGGGTGGTGGCCGACGTCACGGGCGCCCGCGTCGCCATGTTTGTGCCGCGCGGCGGCTGGCATATGTTTATCACGCTGGCGTCGCATGGCTATTACCTGGCGCCGATGGTGATTTCCCTGCCATTCCTGCTGTTGCCTGCGTGGCTGTCGATCCGCCTTGCGCTGCGGCCGTGGCGGCAAGTGGCGCAGGAAGTCGCGTCGCGCGGACCGCAAGACCTGGCGCCATTGTCTTACCGTGGCCAGCACCAGGAATTGGCCGCCATGGTTGACAGTATCGACGCGCTGATGGCGCGGGTAGCGGAAGCCAGCGCCCGCGAGCGCAGCTTTATTGCCGATGCGGCCCACGAATTGCGCACGCCGCTGGCAGCCATGCGCGTCAACGTGGAAGCGCTGCACGGACAGACGTGGGAATGGCGCCAGCGCGAACTGCTGGAAGGGATTATCAGCAGCGGCAACCGGGCGGCGCGTCTGGTGTCGCAATTGCTGGTGCTGATGCGCAGCGATGCTGCGGCCAGCCGGATCGATGCCGGTGCGCGGGTGCAGCTCGATGAGCTGCTGCAAGACCGGCTGGCCGTGCTATCCGGGCTGGCCGCGTCGCGTGGTGTGGAGCTGGAGTTGCAGGCGGCAGCCGGCGTGGCCATCGATGGCTGGCGCGAAAGCCTTGTATCGCTGGCGGACAACCTGGTCGACAACGCCATCAAATACAGCCCGCATGGCGGCGTCGTGCGGGTGGGGTTATGGCATGTGCAAGGCTGGGCCGTACTGTCGGTGGAAGACCAGGGGCCGGGCATTGCGCCGGAATTGCGGTCGCGGGTATTTGACCGTTTTTACCGGGCGCCTAAGCAGACGCAGGGCGGCAGCGGCCTGGGCCTGGCCATAGCGCTGGCCGCGGCCCGGCTGCATGGCGGCCGGATTGAATTGCTCGATGGCGAGCAGGGCGGGTTGAAAGTCAACGTGTGGTTGCCTGCCCCGTGACGGGCACGGAGCGATAACGCGGGCAGCAAACTGTCAGCGCTTGATGCGCGAATTGAGCTTGTCGATTTGCCGTGCCAACTCTTCCTGCATCATGGGCGACAAATTCAAAAACTGGCAGCCAATCTGCACCTGTTCACCCAGCAGGAATGAGCGGTAGGTACGGGCCAGCCTGATTTCCAGGTCGGCAATGATGACAGTGTCTTCGCCCAGCTCGATGCGCACCCGGTTTAATTTGCGCCCCACGTGCAAGCCTTGCGCATCGCGCGGCGCGCAGCGCATGCCCACGCCGCCCAGCGAAAAGTCATACAGCTGCAATTCGTGCGGCTTGCCATTCATGACAAACGACGCCGTGAAATACACGCCCAGTGGCGTTTCCAAGCGCGCCGATGAACGGCGGTTCAGCACCAGGCATTTTTCCGGGAATTCCAGCGGAATCAAGTGCGGCTGTTCCGGCTGCGCAGTCCACGCTTCATGCGACAGCTTGAATTGCAGTTTGGCGCTGCGCAGCCACGTGACGAACGTGGCTTCGCCCGGCGGGATTTGCATGCCTTCGTTCAGTTCCAGCACGAAATGCGGCAGCTCTGGGTCGACTGACAAGATGCGGCCCAGCAGCACGTCAGTAGTCGATGAGGGATAAATCGTAATGCCGTCGCCGTTTTCCGCCAATATCGTCAGCGAGTCGCCGATATCGTCCGGGTCCGTCATTTCGTGCGGCTTGGCGCCAGCGGCAATCGGCTCCACGGAGTCTTGCGGCCGTGGCGGGCCTTTGCGCATGTCATTAGGAATGGGATCGTTCACAACCTTGGGTCTCGCTTAAGGGTCTCACTTATTGGTCGCGGTATCTCTTTGATAGGGAACGGATTTTCACCCTAGTTTAAACATTAGTCCAGCGTTTCGCTTGCCAAACAGAAAGTAAATATACGTGCCTCGGACAAAGTGTGGTTAAAAGTGTTCGTCAGGCAGCAAATAGCGCCACTTACCCTCGGGTAAGTTGCCCAAACGGACTTTGCCAATACGCACCCGTTTCAAGCCAATCACTTTCAACCCGACCATTTCGCACATACGGCGGATTTGCCGCTTCTTGCCCTCGCGCAAGGTGAAGCTTAATTGGTCGTCATTTTGCCAAACCACTTTGGCAGGCAGCAGGGGCTTTCCATCCATCCACAGCCCATGGTTGAGCTTGCGCAAATCAGCCTCAGGCAGTTTGCCACCTTTCAGGTACTGTACGCGCACCAGATATTCCTTGTCGACGTCCGTGTTTTCGCCAATCAACTTCTTCGCCACACGGCCGTCTTGCGTCAATACCAGCAAGCCGACGGAATCAATGTCCAGGCGCCCGGCAGGGACGAGGCTGCGCAGCTGGGTAGGGTGGAAGCGCTCCGTCGAGCGGTCTTCTTCCCAGCGGTTTTCCGGCTTGATCAGCGCGACCGCCGGCTTGTAGCCATCTTCAGCCTGGCCGCTGACGAAGCCCACTGGCTTGTTGATGAGGATGGTGACGCGTTTCGATTGCTCGGCAGCGGCCTGGCGTTCCACTGTCACGCGCTGGCTCGGGTGCACCTTCGTGCCCAGCTCACTGACGACTTTGCCGTCCACGCGGACCCAGCCTTTGGCGATCCATTCATCCGCTTCGCGGCGCGAGCACAGGCCCAGTTCGGACATGCGTTTGGAGAGACGCAGCATCTCGTCTTTTTTTGATTCTTCTGACATCGTATTTAAATCTTCAGTGCTTCCAGTAATTCGGTTTCAACTTGTAATTGCGTTCGCTGGTTCGACAATGCCGCGCCATCGACCAGGAATACGTCTTCCACGCGCTCGCCCAAGGTCATGACTTTCGCCGTATGCAAGTTGATACGGTATTTGGTCAAGACATTGGCAATCGCATACAGCAGCCCGGTGCGGTCATTGGCGGCAATCGACAGCAGGTAATACTGGCCTTTTTCGTCCGGGCGTAAATCCACGGTCGGCTGGATCGGGAACGTGCGCGACTGGCGCGACAGGCGTCCCTTGACGGGCGACGGCAGCGGCGACTGGTTCGTCAGCAGTTCGCACAATTCGTGTTCGATCAGGCTGATGATGTCGCGGTAACTGTTGGCAAAGCTTTGTTCCGTCACGAGGAACGTGTCGAGCGCATAGCCGTGCCGTGTCGTATGGATCTTCGCGTCGAGAATGGAGAAATTCTTGCGGTCGAAGTATGAGCAAATGCGGGCAAACAAATCCGGCTGGTCTTTGACATAGACGGCGATTTGCAGTCCTTCGCCGATCGGCGCCAGGCGGCATTTCACCACTGGCGTCGCGCTGTTGAATTTCTCGTACAGCGCGCGCGTTTGCCATGCAATGTCGGACGAATCGTGGCGCAGGAAGTACGCCATGTCCAGCTGCTGCCACAGCGCTTCGTGCGCTTGCGGATGCAAGCCATACAGGCGCAAGGTGGCCAGCGCTTCCTGCTGGCGGTTTTTCAATTCGCGGTCAGCCGAGTGGGGTTCGCCGCCCAGCACGCGCAAGGTGACTTTATACAAATCCTCCAGCAGCTTGGCCTTCCACGCATTCCACACTTTCGGGCTGGTGCCGCGGATATCGGCCACCGTCAGCAGATACAGGCCCGTCAAATGGCGCTCATCGCGTACCGTCTTGGCAAACGCCTCGATGACGTCCGGATCGGACATGTCCTGTTTTTGCGCCACGTGCGACATCGTCAAATGCTGCTCGACGAGGAAGCTGACCAGTTCCGTATCTTCCTGCGAAATGCCGTGGTCCTGGCAGAATTGCACGACGTCGGCCACCCCCAGCTTCGAGTGGTCGCCGCCGCGGCCCTTGGCGATATCGTGGAACAGCGCTGCCACATACAGCAGCCAGTGGTTCGGGAAGTTCGCCATCAGCTGGCTGCAGAACGGGTATTCGTGCGCGTGTTCCGTCATCGTGAAGCGGCGCATGTTCCGCACCACCATCAGGATGTGCTGGTCCACCGTGTACACGTGGAACAGGTCATGCTGCATCTGGCCCACGATCTTGCGGAAGTTAGGCAGGTAGCGGCCCAGGATCGACATTTCATTCATGCGGCGCAGCGCATGCAGCATGCCGACCGGCGCCTGCAGGATGCGCAGGAAGTACGCGCGGTTTACGGGATCGCGGCGGAAAGCCGAATCAATCTTGAAGCGTTCGTGCCACAGCGCGCGCTGCGTGCGGGCCGTCATGCCTTTCAATTCCGGGCGTTCCGTCATGCGCAGGAAGATTTCCAGCATGCTTGAGGGCGTACGCTCGAACGTGTCGTCGGCAACGATGTCGATAAAACCATTGACTTCGTTGAAGCGCTCATTGATCGGAACCGGTGCGCCTTCCTGCGGGAACAGTTGCGCTTCAATGTTTTGCAGCAAAATCGTGTTCAATTGCGTCACGGTTTTCGCGGCCCAGTAGTAGCGCTGCATCAAGTGCTCGCTGGCGCGGCGCACGTGGTTGCCGCTGCCGGTCGCGTGCAAGCCGACGGATTCCGCAATGGCGGTCTGCACGTCGAACACGAGGCGGTCTTCGCGGCGGCCCGCATGCAAGTGCAGCCGTACGCGGATATCCTTGAAGGCGCGCTCTTTTTCCATCAATTGCTTCGCTTCCGTCGGCGTGATCAAGCCATTGGTCGCCAGGGTGCGCCATGAATTGGCCAGGCCCGCGGCTTTGACCAGCCACAGGATCACGTGCAAGTCGCGCAAGCCGCCCGGGCTTTCCTTGCAATTGGGTTCCAGCGAAAACGGTGTATCCTCATATTTCGCGTGGCGCTGCTTCATTTCCAGCATTTTCGCGTGGAAGAATGCCTGCGGGTCCATGGCCGCGTCGTAGCGGACGCGCAATTCGTCAAACAGCGCCGGGTTGCCGCACACGAGGCGCGATTCCAGCAGGCTGGTTTGCACGGTGATGTCGGCTTTCGACTCTTCCATGCATTCATCGACGGTGCGGATCGACGAGCCGATTTCCAGGCCCAGGTCCCACAGCAGTTGCACCAGTTCCTCCAGGCGGCTCCGCGTTTCCGCGTCGGGCGCCTGGTGCAGCAAAATCAGCAAATCCACATCGGAGTGGGGGAAGAGTTCACCCCGGCCGAAGCCGCCCACCGCCACCAGTGCGGATTCGGGCGGCAGGGCCGCTTCATTCCATGCAATGACAAGGACTTCATCGACCACCTGCCGCAGCCGCCGCAGCAGCTTTTCCGGCATGCCGTCCTGGCGGAATCCTTCAATAACCATCTGGCGGCCAGTTTTCAGCTGGCCCTTGAGTTGCTCGCGCAACTCTTTCTTCATGGCGGCGTGCGGCATCGGCGGTAACGGAATGATATTTAAGCGGCGCGGGCGGATTGCGTAATAAAGGCAGGCGGAGGCGGCGAGCCGGCCGACAAGGTCAGCACTTCGTAGCCGGTTTCCGTCACCAGTACCGTGTGTTCCCACTGCGCGGACAGGCTGCGGTCCTTGGTTTTGATGGTCCAGCCATCGCCCATTTCGCGGATTTCACGGCGGCCCGCATTGATCATCGGCTCGATCGTGAAAATCATGCCAGGTTTCAGCTCATCGAGCGTGCCTGGGCGGCCATAGTGCAGCACTTGCGGCTCTTCATGGAATACTTTGCCGATGCCGTGGCCGCAGAATTCGCGCACGACGCTGTAGCCGGCTTTTTCCGCATGTTGCTGGATCGCATGGCCGATATCGCCCAGGCGGGCGCCCGGACGCACTTGGGCGATGCCCAGCCACATGCATTCATACGTGGTGTCCGACAGGCGCTTGGCCAGGATCGATGGTTCGCCGATGAAGAACATACGGCTGTTGTCGCCGTGATAACCATCTTTGATGACGGTAATATCAAGATTGACGACATCGCCATTTTTCAGCACCTTGTCGCCCGGAATGCCATGGCAAATCACGTCATTGACGGACGTGCAAATGGCTTTCGGGTAAGGCGTATAGCCGGGCGGGCAATAATTCAGCGGGGCAGGGATGGTGCCTTGTACATTCGTCATGTACTCGTGGCACAGACGGTCCAGTTCGCCAGTGGTCACGCCCGCTTTGACGAACGGGGTGATGTAATCCAGGACTTCGGAACCAAGGCGGCCTGCCAGGCGCATGCCGTCGATGTCGGCCTGGGTGTGAATAGTGATGGGCATGTTTTGCTTATTCGCTTATTAAAACGATCAATGTTTACGAATAAGATTATAGCCGACGGCCCATAGCAGAGCGGGCAGAGAGTGAAGGTTGCCGTGAACGCCACTCTGACGTATAATCTCGGGTTGCTTGAATTCGGTTTTGAGCAATGTTGTAAAAACCACTTTTTCTTAAACGCGAATCCGTTCAAAAAGGGTGCCCAATTGGCCAACTTCATGGCTGATGCAAGGGTGGCTGGGCGGATTCCAGACATAACCCTGGAGTTTATAATGTCCGTAACTATGCGTGAAATGCTGGAAGCCGGTGTCCACTTCGGTCACCAGACCCGTTTCTGGAACCCAAAGATGGCTCCGTTCATCTTCGGTCACCGCAACAAGATCCACATCATCAACCTGGAAAAAACCATGGGCATGTACCAGGAGGCGATGAAGCACGTTCGCCAACTGGCCTCGAACCGTGGCACCATCCTGATGGTGGGCACCAAGCGTCAAGCACGCGACATCATCGCCGCTGAAGCGCAGCGCGCAGGCGTTCCTTACGTTGACCAGCGCTGGCTGGGCGGCATGCTGACCAACTTCAAAACGATCAAGACCTCGATCAAGCGCCTGAAAGACATGGAAGCTGCCATCGAAGACGGTTCCGTTGAGAAGCTGTCGAAAAAAGAAGCGCTGATGTTCACCCGCGAAATGGCCAAGCTGCAGAAATCCATCGGCGGCATCAAGGACATGGGCGGCGTACCTGACGCGATCTTCGTGGTCGACGTTGGCTACCACAAAGGCGCGATCACCGAAGCCGCTAAGCTGGGCATCCCAGTGATCGGCGTGGTCGACACCAACCACTCCCCAGAAGGCGTAACCTACGTCATTCCAGGCAACGACGACTCCTCGAAAGCGATCACGCTGTACGCTCGCGGTGTTGCCGATGCAATCCTCGAAGGCCGTGCCAACTCGACCGCCGAAGTTCTGGAAACGATCAAGTCCGCGTCCAGCGACGAGTTCGTCGAAGTCAGCGAACAGGCTTAATTAATCATTTTAGTCGCAAGACTGAAATATTGATTCAGTAAAATCAGCAGTTTAAAAGGGGTGGCTTCAGCTCCCCCTTTTTTTTAACGACAGCGTATGGCGTGGCGCTGGAAGCAAGTGAGTTTCCGCAGCCCCATACCCCCTCACAGAATTACAGGAGAAATACATGGCAGCGATTACTGCAGCGATGGTTGGTGAACTGCGTGCGAAAACCGACGCACCAATGATGGAATGCAAAAAAGCCCTGACCGAAGCAGACGGCGACATGAACAAAGCAGAAGAAATTCTGCGTGTAAAACTGGGCGGCAAAGCTGCCAAGGCATCGGCACGTATCACCGCTGAAGGCGTGGTGGCTGCTTACATCGCCGGCGGCGTTGGCGCCCTGGTGGAAGTGAACTCGGAAACCGACTTCGTTGCGAAAAACGACGAATTCCTGGCGCTGGCTCAAACCGCCGCCAAACTGGCTGCTGAAAAGAACCCGGCTGACGTGGCTGCCCTGCTGGCGCTGCCAACCGAATCCGGCCAGACCCTGGACGAAGTGCGTTCGGCACTGGTTGGTAAAATCGGTGAAAACATGTCGATCCGCCGCTTCCAGCGTTTCGAAACCGCTTCCAAGCTGGCTTCGTACCTGCACGGCACCAAGATCGGCGTGGTGGTTGAATTCGACGCCGCTGACGAGCAAGTGGGTAAAGACGTGGCAATGCACATTGCTGCAATGAAACCAGTGTCGCTGTCCGCTGACCAGGTGCCAAGCGAACTGATCGAAAAAGAGCGTTCGGTTGCCCAGGCTAAAGCTGACGAAGATGCGGCTAAAGCTGCTGCTGAAGGCAAGCCAGCCCAGTCGCCGGAAATCGTTGCCAAGCGTCTGGAAGGTTCGGTACAGAAGTTCCTGAAAGAAGTGTCGCTGCTGAACCAGGCTTTCGTGAAAAACGACAAGCAATCCGTTGAGCAAATGCTGAAAGCCGCCGGCGCCACCGTGAAATCGTTCACGATGTACGTGGTTGGCGAAGGCATTGAAAAGAAAGTCGACGACTTCGCTGCTGAAGTTGCAGCGCAAATGGCCGCCAACAAGGCCTAAGCGTCAAAAAGAAAACGGGCCAAGCGGCCCGTTTTTTTAAGCAAGACCCATCCGTCTCTACCGTGTGGCGGCAGATGGTGCAGTATAGTCTCACCCGAATAAAAACCTACTTAGGAGCCCCAGCTCATGTCAAAACCAGCCTACAAGCGCGTCCTCCTCAAATTGTCCGGCGAAGCCCTGATGGGTGATGATCCTTACGGTATCAACCGCGGCACGATCGAACGTATGGTCGCTGATGTGGCCGAGGTCGCGAAAATGGGCGTGGAACTGGCAGTGGTGATCGGCGGCGGCAATATTTTCCGTGGCGTGGCCCCTGGCGCCCAGGGTATGGACCGCGCGACCGCTGACTACATGGGTATGCTGGCCACCGTGATGAATGCGCTGGCCCTGGCCGACGCGATGCGCCACGTCGGCGTGACGGCCCGCGTGATGTCCGCGATTTCCATTGAACAGGTGGTTGAGCCGTATGTGCGCCCGAAAGCACTGCAATACCTGGAAGAGGGTAAGGTCGTGATTTTCGCCGCCGGCACCGGCAACCCATTCTTCACCACCGATACCGCCGCAGCCCTGCGCGGTTCCGAAGTCAGCGCCGAAGTCGTGCTGAAAGCCACCAAGGTGGACGGCATTTACACGGCCGACCCGAAAAAAGATCCCAACGCGACGCTGTTCTCCACGATCAGCTTCGATGAAGCAATCGCGAAACACTTGCAAGTGATGGATGCCACCGCATTTGCACTGTGCCGCGACCAGAAATTGCCAATCAAAGTGTTTTCCATCACCAAGCCTGGCGCATTGATGCGCGTGATTAACGGCGAAGATGAAGGTACACTGGTTCACGTTTAATTTATTTGCTAGACACAGGAGCAAGCAATGTCCGTAGCTGACGTTAAGAAGAACGCCCAGGACCGTATGGCCAAGTCCATCGAGACCCTGAAGGGCGACCTGGCCAAGGTGCGTACCGGCCGTGCCCACACCGGCCTGCTGGACCACGTGATGGTCGAGTATTACGGCAACCCGACGCCGATCAACCAGGTGGCCAACCTGACCCTGATCGACGCCCGCACCATCGGTGTGGCGCCGTTTGAAAAGAAAATGGGTGCCACCATTGAAAAAGCCATCCGTGATTCGGACCTGGGCCTGAACCCGTCGACGCAGGGCGACATGATCCGCGTGCCGACCCCGGCCCTGACGGAAGAGCGCCGTAAAGAGATGGTGAAACTGGTCAAGAGCGAAGGCGAAGACGCGAAAGTCGCCGTGCGCAACATCCGCCGCGACGCCAACGAATCGCTGAAAAAGCTGGTCAAGGATAAAGCCATCTCGGAAGACGACGAGCGCCGTGGCGCCGACGACGTGCAAAAGCTGACCGACAAGGCGATCGTCGACATCGACAAGCTGCTGGCTGAAAAAGAGAAGGAAATCATGACCGTTTGACGGTTACCGTAGGGCGGATTAGGCATAGCCGTAATCCGCCATGCGTTGTGGCGGCGCCGGCATGGCGGATTACGCGGTTCCCGCTAATCCGCCCTACGTGGACGGCGCCGTTTTCATTGAGTGTCAACGTTTATTGGCTGTATAAGAGTTCATGAAATATTCGAGTTCGACGACTGCGGTACCGGAAGCGCACAAAGTGCCACGCCACGTCGCCATCATCATGGATGGCAACGGCCGTTGGGCAACCAAGCGCTTCCTGCCGCGCGTCGCCGGCCACGTCAAAGGCGTGGAAACGGTACGCACCGTGGTGGAGGCTTGTGTCACGCGCGGTGTGGAATATGTGACGCTGTTTGCGTTCAGTTCGGAAAACTGGCGCCGTCCGGAAGAAGAAGTGTCGTTGCTGATGCGCCTGTTCGTGACTGCGCTGGAGCGCGAAGTCGCCAAGATGCACGCCAATAACATCCGCCTGAAAGTCGTCGGCGACCTGTCCCGCTTCAATGACAAGCTGCGCCAGATGATTGCCCAGGCTGAACGCAAGACTGCCAACAACACGGGCTTGACGGTGACCGTGTGCGCCAACTATGGCGGACGCTGGGACATCATGCAGGCCATAGGCAAAATGGTGGCGGCCCATCCTGGCATGACGGATTTTTCCGAAGAGCAGCTGGCGCCGCACCTGGCCATGGCGTATGCGCCGGAACCGGACTTATTCATCCGCACCGGCGGCGAAGAGCGTATTTCCAACTTCCTGCTGTGGCAGCTCGCCTATACGGAACTGTACTTCACTGACACGTTCTGGCCAGATTTCTCTGAAGAGCAATTCGACAAAGCCATCGCGTCGTACCAAAACCGCGAACGCCGCTTCGGCCGTACCGGTGATCAATTGGCAGAAAAGACCAACTAATGCTGAAGACCCGGATCATCACCGCTGTGATTTTGCTGGCGGTATTGCTGCCCGTACTGTTTTTCAATGTTGCGCCAGCGTTTAACGCTGTCGTGCTGGCCTTCCTTGGCGCCGCCCTGTGGGAAGCGTCGCGCCTGTTCAAGGCGCCGCGCCCGTGGCTCAACGCCGCCGCGCTGACGGCGGCGTTTGGCTATACCTTCCTGTTGCGCGACATGAACGCCTCGTCCACGTTCTGGATGGCGCTGGGCGTCATGTTCTGGGCCATGCGCTTTGCGCCGGCCCTGAAACTGGGCTTGCCGCCGATCGACAGCAAAGGCAGCCACATGCTGGGCTTCCTGTACTGCATTGCACTGATTTCGTGCTTTGCCGCCATTGTCGTGCTGTTCCGCCATTCGGCCACGTATTTGCTGTCGGCCATGGCCATCGTGTGGATCGCGGATATCGGCGCGTATTTCTCCGGCAAAGCCTTTGGCAAGCGCAAGCTGGCGCCATCGATCTCTCCCGGTAAATCGTGGGAAGGCGCCATAGGCGGCGGCATTGCCGTGCTGGTGCTGTGCGTGCTGTCGATCGTGTTCAGCACGAACGCCCCATGGCTGCAGGATACGTTTGCCGTGCAATTGCAAGCCCATAAAGGCTGGCTGATGACCGTGCTGCTGCTGGTGCTGATCACCGCTGCCAGCATCATTGGCGACTTGTTTGAATCGATGCTGAAGCGCCGCGCCGGCATGAAGGACAGCAGCAACCTGCTGCCTGGCCACGGCGGTGTGCTGGACCGCATCGATGCATTGGTGCCTGTGCTGCCGATGGCGGCGCTGATCACCGCGTGGATCTCTTGAGGTCTTGAAGGAATACCCCATGCAACGCATTACCATACTTGGCGCCACCGGCTCCATCGGCGTCTCTACCCTGGACGTGCTGGCGCGCCATCCTGACCGTTATTCCGTCTATGCGCTGTCGGCGCACAGCCGTGTCGAAGAACTGGCCGCGCAGTGCACGCAATTCAAACCGGCGCGCGCCGTGGTCGGCACGGCCGAAGCGGCGGCCAAATTGGAGGAATTGCTGCGCGCCCAGGGCTTGCGCACGGAAGTCGAATATGGCGAACAGGCGTTGTGCGCCATTGCCAGCGCGGCGGAAACCGATACCGTGATGGCGGCCATTGTCGGCGCGGCCGGCTTGGCGCCGACGCTGGCCGCCGCCAAGGCCGGCAAGAAAGTTTTGTTGGCCAACAAGGAAGCGCTGGTCATGTCTGGCCAGCTGTTCATGGACGCGGTGCGCGACCATGGCGCCACGCTGCTGCCCATCGACTCGGAACACAATGCCATCTTCCAGTGCCTGCCGCACGGCTATGGCCGCGTGCCGGCAGCGGCCGGCGTCACGAAGGTCTTGCTGACGGCGTCCGGCGGCCCATTCCTGAAGCGCGACGTGTCCACGCTGGAAAACGTCACGCCGGACGAAGCGTGCAAGCACCCGAAGTGGGTGATGGGCCGCAAGATTTCCGTGGATTCCGCCACCATGATGAACAAGGGGCTGGAAGTCATTGAAGCGCACTGGCTGTTCGGCACGCCGGCGGAGCAGATCGAAGTGGTGATCCACCCGCAATCCGTGATTCACTCGATGGTGTCGTACAGCGATGGTTCCGTGCTGGCGGAACTGGGCAACCCCGACATGCGCACGCCGATCGCGCACGCGCTGGCCTACCCGGAGCGCATCGCGTCCGGCGTGGCGCAACTCGATATCGCGCAAATTGGCACGCTGCAATTCGAACGCCCGGACTTCAACCGTTTCCCATGCCTGGCGCTGGCATTCGACGCACTGCGTGCGGGCGGCACGGCGCCGGCGCTGCTGAACGCGGCCAATGAAGTGGCCGTGGCGGCATTCCTCGAAGAGCGCATCGGCTTCCGCCAGATCGACCGCGTGATTGCGCGCGTGATGGATGAATTGCCGCATGGCGCGGCCGGCAGTATCGGGCAAGTGATGGCGCAGGATGCCGCAGCCCGCGCCGCGGCGGAACGCGTGATTGCCGGTTTGCTGAAACCTTGAAACCCTTGCAGGGCGGCTGCGGCAGCGCAGCCAGTTGACCATCATGAACCTGTTGCAAACCATCGTCGCCTTTGCCGTTGCACTGGGCACACTGATCATCTTCCATGAACTTGGCCATTACCTGGTGGCGCGCTGGTGCGGCGTGAAAGTGCTGCGCTTTTCCGTCGGCATGGGCAAGGTCGTGTGGTCGCGCAAGGTCGGGCCGGACCAGACGGAATGGGCGGTATCGGCGTTGCCTTTGGGCGGCTACGTGAAAATGCTCGATGGCCGCGACTGCGACTTGAAAGGGTTGCCGGAAAAAGACCTGGCCCGCGAATTCACGCGCCAAAGCGTGTGGAAGCGCATCGCCATCGTGGCAGCGGGCCCGATTGCCAACTTCCTGCTGGCGATTGCGCTGTTTGCCGGACTGTATATGGTGGGCGTGGCCGAACCGGCCGCGAAAATCGCGCCGCCGCCCGCCGCTTCCGCTGCCGGCATTGCCGGCTTGCGGGGCAATGACTTGATTACCGCGATTAATGGCGAAAAAGTCCGCGTGTGGTCGGAAGTGCGCTGGAACCTGATCCAGGCCGTGATCGATAAGAAGGGGGCCGTGATCGACGTCGAGCGCCCGGGCAGCGGGCGCCTGGAATTGTCGCTGCACGCCGACGCGTTGACGGGCATGGATATGGAATCGGACGTGGCGGCAAAACTCGGCATCGCGCTGGCCCGTCCGCCCGCGAAACTGGGCGACATCCTGCCCGGCAGCGCCGCCCATAAAGCCGGTTTGCGCAGCGGCGACCTGGTGGTGGCCATCGATGGCCAGCCGGTCCAGGATTGGGTGGCCTTCACCAATACCGTGCGCTCGTCCGGCGGCAAGCTGCTGCTGTTTGCCGTGGAGCGCGATGGCCGCGTGCTGACGATACCCGTCACGCCCGACGCGGAAACCAAGGGATCTGTAACAGTCGGTAAGATCGGCGCGTATGTCGCCGCGCCCACGGATATGATCGAAGTCCAGGCTGGTCCAGTCGAAGCCGTGGTGAAGGGCGCCGTGAAGGTGTGGGATACCAGCGTCATGACGGTGAAAATGATCGGCAAAATGCTGGCGGGCGAAGTGTCGTGGAAAAACGTGACGGGCCCGATCACCATTGCCGATTATGCGGGGCAGACTGCCCGCATCGGCATGACCAGCTATATCGGCTTTATCGCATTCATCTCCATCAGCCTTGGTGTTATGAATTTGCTGCCGATTCCCGTTCTGGACGGGGGACTTTTACTGTATTATTCGCTGGAAGTTTTGACCGGACGTCCATTGCCGGAACGCGTAGGCGATATAGCGCAGCGTATAGGCGTGGGAATATTGGTCACATTAATGGCGCTGGCCGTATTTAACGACGTCGTGCGGTTACTGTAAATACGCGGTATTTACGGGACGGCGCACGGCGTTATTCGTTTTACGACGTCAACCGAAGAATTTGAATCACTGATTTTTGCCGATGAAATTACATTCCGAACGTTTTGCTTTGCCATCCTTTCGCCGCAGCTTGATCGGCGCCGCTGTTTTGGCGGCATGCTCCGGCAGTGCCTATGCCATTAACCCGTTTACCGTCAAAGACATTCGTGTCGAAGGCATCCAGCGTACGGAAGCGGGCACCGTGTTCAGCTATCTGCCGGTGCGCGTAGGCGAAACTTTCGATGACAGCAAGAGCATTACCACGATCAAAGCCCTGTATGCGACGGGCATTTTCAAGGACGTGCGCCTGGAACAGGACGGCGACGTGCTGGTGGTGATCGTGGAAGAACGTCCGGCCATCGCCAAGGTGGATTTCACGGGCACCAAGGAATTTGAAAAAGATACGCTGGTCAAGGCGCTGAAAGATATCGGCGTCGGCGAAGCGAAGACCTTCGACAAGGCGTCGGTGGACCGCGCCGAGCAGGAATTGAAGCGCCAGTACCTGTCGCGCGGCCTGTACGGCGTGAAAGTCACGACCACCGTGACGCCAATCGAGCGTAACCGCGTCAATATCGTCTTTGCCGTCGATGAAGGCGATGTCGCGAAGATCAAGCAAATCAACTTCGTCGGCAACAAAGTGTTTTCCGACAGCGAATTGCGCGACCAGATCGCATTGAATACGGGAGGCTGGTTCAGCTGGTACACAAAAGCCAACCAGTATTCGAAGACCAAGCTGACGGGCGACCTGGAATCGCTGAAATCGTATTACCTGAACCGCGGCTACATTGAAATGCAGGTCGATTCGACCCAGGTTTCCATCACGCCGGACAAGAAAGACATTTACATCACCATCAACATCACGGAAGGTGAAAAGTACAAAGTCTCGGACATCAAATTCGAAGGCGAAATGTTTGGCCGCGAAGATGAATTGCGCAGCCTGGTCTTGCTGCGCAAGGGCGAGACGTATTCCGGCGAGCGCCTGACGGCCACCAATAAACTGATCTCGGACCGCCTCGGCACCTTTGGCTACGCGTTTGCCAACGTCAATGCGAATCCGGAAATCGACCGTGACAAGCGCGAAGTCGCCTTCACGTTCTTTATCGATCCGGGCAAGCGCGTGTACGTGCGCCACATGAATATCGCCGGTAACACGACGACGCGTGATGAAGTGATCCGCCGTGAATTCCGCCAGTTTGAATCGTCGTGGTACGACGCCAACAAGATCAAGCTGACCCGCGACCGCGTGGACCGCACCGGCTTCTTCAAGGAAGTCACGATCGATACGCCGGAAGCGCAAGGCACGTCCGACCAGGTTGACGTGCAGCTGACGGTGACGGAAAAACCAACCGGCAACTTCCAGATCGGCGGCGCGTTCTCGCAGGCGGAGAAATTCACGTTCAATGCATCGATCCAGCAAGCCAACTTTGCCGGTTCGGGCAATACCGTCGGCATCAACCTGAATACGAGTAAATACAGCCGTACGATTGAATTCTCGAACACCAATCCGTATTACACGGATGATGGCGTCAGCCGTTCGTTTGACTTGTACCTGCGCACGATGAATCCTCCGGCGCTGAACCAGGGCTTTTATTCGATCAAGCAGCAGGGCGGACGTATCAGCTGGGGCGTGCCGTTCTCCGAAGTGGACACCATCTTCTTCGGCGCCGGTCTGGAGCGTTCGCGCATCACGACCGATATTTCGTCGCCGATCCTGTACAAGACGTACGTGACCAACGTGACCGGCAACGTGGACGGCATCGGCACCGCCACCACGACCGCGCTGCCGCTGACGGCTGCGTGGGCGCGCGATTCGCGCGACTCGGCCATCACGCCGACCATCGGTATGTACCAGCGCGTCAACCTGGAACTGGACTTTGCCGGCCGCTCCAAGTACTACCGCGCCGTGTATGAACACCAGTGGTACAAACCGCTGCATCCGAAAGTCACACTGGCGCTGCGCGGCGAGATCGACTACGGCCACGGTATCGGCGACCATCCATACCCGGTGTTCAAGAACTTCTACGCCGGCGGTATCGGTTCCGTGCGCGGTTACCTGAGCTCGTCGCTGGGTATTGTTGACCCGACCTTTGGCGATGCCCAGGGCGGCGCGTCGCGCCTGATCGGCAACGCGGAATTGCAGATGCCATTCCCGGGTTCCGGCCAGGACCGCAGCTTGCGCTGGTTCGGCTTCCTCGACGGCGGCCAGGTGTACCAGGAAGGCCAGCGCATGCGCGCATCGGAACTGCGCTACTCGACCGGTCTGGGCTTGTCCTGGATTTCTCCGGTCGGTCCGCTGAAGTTGAGTTATGCTAAGCCTTTGAACGCCAAGCCGGGCGACCGCCTGGAACGCTTCCAGTTCCAGATGGGCACAGGCTTCTAATATTTACTCGGAGAAACACGTTGAAGACTGCATCCGTTTCCGCCCTGGCTGCCCGCGCTACGCGCGCCATCACCGTCTCGGCCGGCGCCGCGCTGGCGATCGGCATGTGCGTGCTGTCGCCGGCCCAGGCGCAGTCCAAGATTGCGTGGCTCAGTACCGAGCGCATTTATAACGAATCGCGCCTGGCCAAACTGGCTGGCGACAAGCTGGCCGAGGAATTCAAAGTGCGCGAGCGCGCCGTGCAAGACCTGGCCATCCGCTTGAAAGGCGCATCGGAAAAGCTGGAAAAAGAATTGCCGACGCTGCCGGAAGCGGAGCGGATCAAGCGCCAGCGCGAGTATTTCGAGCTGGATAAGGAATTCCAGCGCCGCCAGCGTGAATTCCGTGAAGATCTGAACCAGCGCACCAATGAAGAGCGCGCGGTGATTTCCGATAAAGCCACGCAAATCATCAAGCAGCTGGCGGCCACCGAAGGCTATGACATCGTGCTGCAAGACGCGGTGTGGGCCAGCCCCCGCATTGACATCACGGACAAGGTATTGTCTGCGCTGGACAAGGGTAAGTAATTAAATAACGACAAGGATCACCCGATGGGCACTCGACTAGGAGAATTGGTCGAACGCCTGGGCGGACAGCTGGTAGGCGATGCGAACCTGGAAGTTTCCGGGATAGCACCGCTGGCTGACGCCGGCGTTTCGCACATCAGCTTTCTCAGCAATAGCAAATTCCGCACGCAGGCAGGCCAGTCCCACGCTGCCGCGCTGATCGTGTCGGAGAAAGACGATGACTATATCGCCGCCCATTACCAGGGCGCGCGCATCGTCTGCAAGAATCCCTATGCCTACTTTGCCCGTGCGGCGCAGTATTTTGAATCGCTGACGGCCATCGTGAAACCGGCGGGTATTCATCCGTCCGCTTTCATTGATCCCACGGCGAAAGTCGATCCGACCGCGCATATCGGCCCGTTCGTATCGGTGGAGGCGGGCGCTGTGATTGGCGCAAACGCCGTGATCGAACATGGCTGCTTTATTGGGCGCGACGCGGAAATCGGCGCCGGCACGCATTTCTTTGCCAACGTGACGTTCCAGGCCCGCTGCAAAATCGGCCAGCGCGGCATTATTCATAGCGGCGCGATTATCGGCACCGACGGATTCGGCTTTGCCAATGAGGGCGGCGTATACATCCGCATTCCGCAAACGGGCCGCGTCATTATCGGCGACGACGTCGATATCGGCGCCTCCACCACGATCGACCGCGGCGCGCTGGCCGACACGGTGATCGAAGATGGCGTCAAGCTGGATAACCAGATTCAAATCGGCCACAACTGCCGGATCGGCGCGCATACGGCCATGGCAGGCTGCGTCGGCGTGGCCGGTTCGGCCATCATCGGCAAGCATTGCACGTTCGGCGGCGCGGCCATGGTGCTGGGCCATTTGACGATCGTCGATGGCGTACACGTTTCATCCGGTTCGATGGTGTCGCGCTCCATCATGGAACCAGGCCAGTACACGGGCTTTTACCCGCTGGCGAAAAATGCGGATTGGGAGAAATCCGCGGCGATTGTTCGCAATTTGCCGGGGATGCGCGATAAAATCCGCGCGCTGGAAAAAAACATTAAAACAAAGACTGACGAATAACGATTATGACCACTGAGATGACTACTGAAAACAAAACGATGGACATTTGCGAAATCAAAGCGTACCTGCCGCACCGCTACCCGCTGCTGCTGGTGGACCGCGTGATCAGCTTTGAAGAAAACAAGTCCATTACGGCCATCAAGAACGTCACCGTCAACGAAGAATTCTTTAACGGCCACTTCCCGCACAAGCCAGTCATGCCGGGCGTGCTGATGGTGGAAGCGCTGGCGCAGACCGCCGCACTGCTGTCGTTTAAAACCATGGGCGTGAAGCCCGATGAAAATTCCGTCGTGTACTTCGTCGGTATCGACAACACCCGTTTCAAGCGTCCGGTAGGTCCTGGCGACCAGCTGAAAATGGACGTGGAAATCCTGCGCGTGTCGCGCGGCATCTGGAAATACAAGGCGACGGCCAGCGTGGACGGCCAGGTCGCAGTGGAAACCGAACTGATGTGCACCATCCGTAACGCAGCCGACGCGAGCAAACCAGCGGGGCAGTAATGACCAACATCCACCCAACCGCGATAGTCGATCCGAAAGCGCAGCTCGATAGCAGCGTTACGGTCGGCCCATACACCATCATCGGCCCCAATGTGTCGATCGGGGCCGGCACCAAAGTCGGCCCGCACGTGGTGATCGACGGCTACACGACCATCGGCCGCGACAATGAACTGTTCCAATTCTCGTCGATCGGCGCGCAGCCGCAAGACAAGAAGTGGAAGGGCGAGCCGACGCGCCTGGAAATTGGCGACCGCAATACCATCCGTGAATTCTGCACGTTCAACACCGGTACGGCGCAGGACAAGGGCGTCACCAAACTGGGTAACGACAACTGGATTTCCGCTTATGTGCACCTGGCGCACGACTGCGTGGTGGGCAACAACACGATCTTCTCGAATAATGCGCAGATCGCAGGCCACGTGGAAATCGGCGATTACGTGATCATGAGCGGCTTCGCCAACGTGCACCAGTTCTGCAAGATCGGGGCGCACGCGTTTGTCGGCATGAGCACCAGCCTGACGCAAGACGTGCCGCCGTTCGTGCTGTTGAACGGTAATCCGGCTGCCGCCCATGGCGTCAATATCGAAGGCTTGAAGCGCCGCGGTTTCACGCGCGAGCAGATCAATGCGATCCGCGCCGCGTATAAAACGCTGTACCGTTCCGGCCTGACGCTGGAAGAAGCGAAAGCTGCCATGCTGGCGCAGGAACAGGCGTTGCCGGATGATGTGGCCGTGCATGCGCGCGCCATGCGCGAATTCCTCGATACGTCGACCCGTGGCATCGTCCGCTGACCTTGCCATCGCACTGGCCGCCGGCGAACCGTCCGGCGACGTGCTGGCTGCACGCCTGCTGTCTGGTTTGCGTCCGCATTTGCCGGACGCGCGGTTCCATGGCATCGGCGGTCCCGCCATGGCGCAATATGGCTTTGAGTCGCACTGGCCAATGGACAAGCTGACGGTGCGCGGCTTGCTGGCCGTGATTCCCCGCTACCGTGAAATCAAGGGCATCCAGAACGCGCTGCGCGACCAGTTGCTGGCCGAGCGGCCTGCGTGCTTTATCGGCGCGGATTACCCCGGTTTTAACCTGGGCCTGGAAATGCAGCTGAAGGCGGCAGGGATCCCGACTGTCCATTACATCGGCCCGCAAATCTGGGCATGGCGCGGCGGGCGCATCAAGAAAATCATCAAGGCGGTGTCGCACATGCTGGTGGTATTTCCATTTGAGGAGGAAATCTACCGCAAGGCCGGCGTGCCGGTCAGCTATGTCGGCCACCCGATGGCGGAACTGGTGCCGGTGACCATTGATGAAGGCGCGGCGCGGCGGCAGCTGGGGCTGCCGGAAGATGCGAACGTCGTCACCATCATGCCTGGCAGCCGCATGTCGGAATTGAAGTACAACACGGCTGCGTTTGTTGGCGCCGCCCGGCTGCTGTTGAAGCGCGACAGGTCGCTGCGCTTTATTGCGCCAATGGCCGGCGAGCGCCAGCGCCAGATGTTCTTGCAAATGGTGGAGCAGGCAGGCTTGCAGGACGTGGAAATCACGCTGCTCGACGGCCAGTCGCATACCGCTATTGCCGCGGCCGATGCGGTGCTGGTGGCGTCCGGTACGGCCACCCTGGAAGTGGCGCTGCACAAGAAACCAATGGTCATTGCTTACAAGATGATGGCGCTGGAATGGCAGATTTTGCGCCATTTTGGCTACCAGCCGTGGATTGGCTTGCCGAACATCCTGGAGCGGGAATTTGTTGTGCCGGAATTGCTGCAAGATGATGCGAGCCCGGATAAGCTGGCGGACGCCATGTGGAAGCAATTGACGGATGCGCCGCACCGTTTGCAATTGGCGGAGCGGTTTACGGCGATGCACCACAGCCTGCTGCGCAATAGCGCACAGGAAAGCGCCGCCGCTGTCTTGAAAGTGATAGGCAAATGAAAACCCCGCAGCTTGGCTTGTTTGACGACTTGCCCTATTCGGCCGATGAAATCATCTGCGGCGTTGATGAAGCCGGGCGCGGGCCGCTGGCCGGTCCCGTGTTTGCCGCGGCGGTGATCCTGGACCCTAACCAGCCGATTCCCGGCTTGCGCGACTCTAAGAAACTCACGGAAGCCAAGCGCGATGAATTGGCGCCGCTGATCCGCGCCCATGCGCTGGCATGGGCCGTGGCGCAGGCGTCGGAAGCGGAAATCGACAAAATCAATATTTTGCAGGCGTCGATGCTGGCCATGCGCCGCGCCGTGGAAGCGTTGCCGGTCGTGCCGACCCTGGCGCTGATCGATGGCAACCGTTGCCCGGTCATGAAAATCCAGACCATTGCCATCATCGGCGGGGATGACAAGGAAGAGGCAATTTCCGCTGCGTCGATCCTGGCCAAGACTGCGCGCGATGCGGCGCTGGTGGAATTGCATGGGCAGTACCCGGAATATGCATTCGACCAGCACAAGGGGTATGGCACGGCGCTGCACCTTGAACGGTTGAAGCTGCACGGCCCGTCGCCAGTGCACCGCCGCTCATTTGCGCCCGTACGCGAAGCGCTGCTGATGCGCGATTTATTATCATGAAAACAATCACATCGCGCGACAACGCGCAATACAAGGATTTAAAACATTTGGCCACCAGTTCGCAGGCCCGCAAGAAAGCCGGGCGGACGCTGCTGGATGGCGTGCACCTGGCGCAGGCGTGGCTGGATTTGCGGGGCTTGCCGGAACAGTGCATCGTCGCTGAACCCGCGCTGAACAACCCGGAAGTGGCTGACATTGTCAATAAAGTACAGCTGGCGCACGGGCATATCCTGTGCCTGCCGGAGGCGCTGTACCAGGCGGTGTCGCAGGTGGAACATGGTGTCGGCGTCATGTTTTTGGTGGAAACGCCGCACAAGGCGTTGCCTGCCCGCATGGCTGTAAATGCCGTCGTGCTGGATAACGTGCAAGATCCGGGTAACGTCGGTTCGATCTTGCGCAGTGCGGCAGCGGCCGGCATCAAGCAAGTGTTTTGCAGCGCCGGCACAGCCTTTTGCTGGTCGCCGAAAGTGCTGCGCGCCGCCATGGGAGCGCATTTTGTTCTGGACATCTTTGAGAACGTGGATTTGCCGGCGCTGGTTGCTGCATCTAGCATTCCTGTACTGGCTACCAGCGGCTATGCGCAAAAAACGCTGTACGACGTCGATTTGAAACGCCCCGTGGCATGGGTGTTTGGCCATGAAGGGCAGGGCGTTTCCGACGCGTTGCTGTCGGCTGCCACGCAAACCGTGGTCATCCCGCACCTGGGTAAAGTCGAATCGCTGAACGTGGCGGCTTGTGCGGCAGTATGCTTTTTCGAGCAAGTCAGGCAGAATCAGGTTTGAGAAGTTGACTAGCGTCAACTAGCGGCAACCTGGAGCTTTTAATGGATATTTCGGAGTTGCATTTCCTGGTCGCGGAAGGCGAAGCGGCGCAGCGTGAAGCCTTAGTTGCAATGTTGCAACGGCTGGGGGCAGCCCATGTGGCGGACGCGCCGGATGGCCACGCGGTGCTGCGCCACCTGTCTTCCGGCATCGGTGCGCCGACGGACATTGTTTTGCTGGACCTGGCTTTGCCGGGTGTCGATGCACTGGAATTGATCCGCCGCCTGGCGGAAATGGGTTCCACTTCCGGCATTATTGTTGCAGGTGCGCAGAAGGCCGACGTGCTGTTTTCCATTGAAACCATGGCGCAAGCGTACGGTGTGAACTTGCTGGGCGCGATAGCAAAGCCAGCCGGCGAACAGCGCATCAAGGCATTAGTTGATAATTATGCATTGCCCGAACAGCGTGTCCATGCGCCTTCTGCGGCGCAATTTTCGTTTACGGATGTGGGGCGTGGATTACAGGCACGCGAATTTGATCCATTTTTTCAGCCTAAAATCGAATTGGAAACAGGCCAGGTAAAAGGCTTGGAAATGTTTGCGCGCTGGCGCCATCCGCAGCACGGAATATTAGGTCCTGCCGCATTTATGCCGGCGCTGGAACACCATAACCGCATTGATTTTCTTGACTGGTCGATGATTGAAAAGACGGTGGCCGCTTGCCGCACGTTGCATGACCAGGGTATTCCTATTTCATTTTCCATAAACGTTGACCAGGCAACGCTGGCGCATCCGCAATTCATTGCGCAAATGAATGCGTGCCTGCTGCGCCATCGCATTATGGCGGATTACATTACGTTTGAAATGACGGAATCCGCCGTGTTATCGGCGGATCCGCATTTCCTGGAGCGTTTATTACGATTACGGATGCAGGGCTTTGGGTTGGCGATTGATGATTATGGTACGGGCCGTTCTAATCTGCAATTGCTGGCTGCTGTGCCATTTACGGAATTGAAGATCGACCGGAGTTTTGTTGATGGCGCTTCGAGAAAACGCGCGATCAGCACGGTATTGAAATCCTGCCTGGGATTGGCACGCAGCCTGGACCGTAAATCCGTGGCGGTCGGCGTGGAAACCAAACAAGACTGGGATTTCCTGCAGGGCCTGGGTTGTACCTATGCGCAAGGCTATTACATCGCCAAACCCATGCCTGTCGAAGAATTCCCCGCGTGGCTGAATGACTGGCGCCAATTCTTCTAAAAACATTCCTCCCGCAAAAAAATGCCGGTCGGTTAAACACCCACCGGCATTTTATTTCCGCATTTCAAAAAGGTGCCTGGCACCGAACGGTTTTGAAACAATTCTAAAAGATAATCCTGTATAGACAGATTGTGCATACTCAGCCGGTTTTGGTGGGTTTTATGCCAATATTTGGCTTGAACGTGCCAATTTTTATCGCAAGCTGGCCTATGAGGGCAGGCAAGGCTAACCAATGGGCGTAAAAAAGCCCGCCAGCTTGCGCAAGGCGGGCTGTTACCGGAACCGCGTAGTATCAGTATTCTCGGCGGTTCGGCTTGATCTCCTGCAAGATCGTGGTCGAGATTTCCTCAATTGACTTGGTCGTGGAAGACAGCCAGCGGATACCTTCGCGTTTCATCATGACTTCCGCTTCATTGACTTCATAGCGGCAATTCTCGATCGACGCATATTTACTGCCCGCGCGGCGCTCGTTACGGATTTCCGACAAGCGTTCCGGCGTAATGCTCAAGCCAAAAATCTTGTTTTTAAACGAATATAATGCCGAAGGCAATTTGCCGCGTTCAAAATCATCCGGGATCAATGGGTAATTTGCTGCCTTGATACCATACTGCATCGCCAGATATAAACTGGTCGGCGTTTTGCCCGAGCGCGACACGCCAACGAGAATCACGTCGGCCGACGACAAATTCTTATGCGACTGGCCGTCATCATGGGCCAGTGAAAAATTAATCGCCTCGATGCGGTTTTTATATTCTTCGCTATCAACGATATTATGCGACCGGCCTATCGTGTGCGTGGATTTGACGCCTAATTCCTGTTCCAGCGGCGCCACAAAGGTTTGAATCAAATCCATGTGCATGGCGTGGGCGCGCTGAATGACTTCCGATAATTCAGTTTTTACCAGCGTTGAAAATACGATGGGACGCTGGCCATCGGCAATTGCCGCTTCATTGATTTTGCGGACAGCCTCATACGCTTTATCCAGGGTATCAATAAATGGCAGACGGACTTGACGGAAGCGTAAATCAAACTGGGTCAGCACGGAGTGGCCAAAGGTCTCAGCCGTGATGCCGGTACCATCCGAAACAAAGAAAACCGTACGGGAAGCTTCCGGCAGGGGAGCGGGGCGTTGCTCAAGCGTCATAGTAGTATTACTCAATCTAATAATTGTGAATCGTCAATTTGCGCTATTGGCTGTAGAATGGCACGCAACGGTACGATTGTGCTGCACAGCGTCAAGATTAACAAGAACAAGCTCCGTGCAGCTGCGTAAGGTGTTTGAGGAACCGTCGCGAGCGGCGGCAATGTTGGCCGAGCAGCGCAGCTGTACGCTTGTACAGCGAGCAGCGCAGACCAACAGTGCAACGCGCAGCAGGTTTATCAGACACCTCAACAAGTTTCTATCATCAGAAGGTGTCATATGACTAACTTGAACGTAGCAACTTTGAAGGAGCAGCAAGATGGACAAGCCACGTACGTGGCTTCGTTCGAACACTTGCGCATGACGGACGTCGAGTCCGTTGGCGGCAAGAATGCTTCGCTGGGCGAGATGATTTCCCAGCTGGCTGGCGCCGGCGTGCGCGTGCCTGGCGGTTTCGCCACCACGGCCCAGGCTTTCCGCGACTTCCTGTCGCACTCGGTGGACGGCGGCAAATCGCTGGCAGACCGTATCGCCGACCGCCTGGCCGGGCTGGACATTGACGATGTCCGTTCGCTGGCCCAGGCCGGCGCGGAAATCCGCCAATGGATCATCGACACCCCGTTCCAGCCACGCCTGGAAGCGGAAATCAAATCCTTCTATGAAAAGCTGGTGGCTGACTCGTCGACCGAAGTGTCGTTCGCTGTCCGCTCGTCCGCGACCGCGGAAGACTTGCCAGACGCATCGTTCGCAGGCCAGCAAGAAACCTTCCTGAACGTCGTGGGCATTGAAAATGTCCTGGACGCAATGAAACACGTGTTTGCGTCGCTGTACAATGATCGCGCTATCTCATACCGCGTCCACAAAGGCTTCACCCACGCTGAAGTGGCCTTGTCGGCCGGTGTGCAGCGCATGGTGCGTTCCGATGTCGGCGCGGCTGGCGTGATGTTCACTATCGATACGGAATCGGGCTTCAAGGATGTCGTATTCGTCACGTCGTCGTATGGCCTGGGCGAAACCGTGGTGCAGGGCGCCGTGAACCCGGACGAGTTCTACGTGCACAAGCCAATGCTGGAACAGGGCAAGTCCCCTGTCATCCGCCGCAACATCGGTTCCAAGCTGATCAAAATGGAATTCACCAACGAAGCCAAAGCCGGCCGTTCCGTGAAAACCGTTGACGTCCCGGTGGAATTGCGCAACCGCTACTCGCTGACCGATGCGGAAGTTGTGGAACTGGCGAAATACGCTGTCATCATTGAACGCCACTACGGCCGTCCGATGGACATCGAGTGGGGTAAGGATGGCCGTGACGGCAAGCTGTATATCTTGCAAGCCCGCCCGGAAACCGTTAAATCGCAACAGAAATCCAATGAGGCGCAGCAGCGCTTCAAGCTGAAGTCCACCGGCACCGTGCTGGCGTCCGGCCGCGCCATCGGCCAGAAGATCGGCGCGGGCCCTGTGCGCGTGATTTCCGACCCGTCGGAAATGGAACGTGTGCAGCCTGGCGACGTGCTGGTTGCCGACATGACCGACCCGAACTGGGAACCTGTCATGAAGCGCGCTTCGGCCATCGTGACCAACCGTGGCGGCCGTACCTGCCATGCTGCAATTATCGCCCGTGAACTGGGCGTGCCAGCCGTCGTGGGCTGCGGCGACGCGACCGACGTCTTGAAAGACGGCACGTTCGTGACCGTATCGTGCGCGGAAGGCGATGAAGGCAAGATTTACGACGGCCTGCTGGAAACTGAAGTAACGGAAGTGTCGCGCGGTGCGCTGCCGGAACTGAAGACCAAGATCATGCTGAACGTGGGTAACCCGCAGCTGGCCTTCGACTTCCAGTCCGTACCGAATGCCGGCGTGGGCCTGGCCCGTTTGGAATTCATCATCAACAACAACATCGGCGTGCACCCGAAAGCCATCCTGGAATACCCGCACATCGACGCCGACTTGAAGAAAGCCGTGGAATCGGTGGCCCGTGGCCACGCTTCGCCGAAGGCGTTCTACGTCGACAAGCTGGCCGAAGGCATCGCCACCATTGCCGCAGCATTCTGGCCGAAGAAAGTCATTGTGCGCATGTCCGACTTCAAGTCGAACGAGTACAAGAAACTGATCGGTGGTTCCCGCTATGAGCCGGACGAAGAAAACCCGATGCTGGGCTTCCGCGGTGCGGCGCGCTACCTGTCGGCGGACTTCGCCGGTGCATTCGAAATGGAATGCGCGGCCATGAAGCGCGTGCGTAACGACATGGGCCTGACCAACGTGGAAATCATGGTGCCGTTCGTGCGTACGCTGGGCCAGGCCGAGAAAGTCGTGAACCTGCTGGCAGCCAATGGCCTCAAGCGCGGCGAAAACGGCCTGCGCCTGATCATGATGTGCGAAGTGCCTTCGAACGCTGTGCTGGCCGAGCGCTTCCTGGAACACTTCGACGGCTTCTCGATTGGTTCGAACGACCTGACCCAGCTGACGCTGGGCCTGGACCGCGATTCCGGCATGGAATTGCTGGCGGCGGACTTCGACGAGCGCGATCCAGCCGTTCAAGAGTTGCTGAAACTGGCGATCCAGGCGTGCCGCAAGCAGGGCAAGTACATTGGCATCTGCGGCCAGGGTCCTTCCGACCATCCGGAACTGGCCGTGTGGCTGATGCAGCAAGGTATCGAATCGATGTCGCTGAACCCGGACTCGGTCATCGATACGTGGCAAAAACTGGCGTCGATGCAGTAATTCACTGACGCTGAAGCAGGACTGAACCCCCGCCGCCGTTATGGTGGCGGGGGTTTTTAATTTCTTTCCTCACATGGCCGACTTACTGAAAAAACTCAACCGCAATCCTTTCACCGGCTGGCTGGTGCGCGCACTGGGGCTGCCCAATCCCGTGGACCTGGCGCGCCATGGCGGCAGCTATGAAGCGCAACCGCTGAAAGGCCGACGCGCCTTGCTGTGCCGTTCGCCGGAAGGCTACGCGGCAGGGCAGCTGGCGTGCGCGCTGGCGGCCGATGGCGCCGCGGTCATCCACGCGCTGCCGCAGGCTGCCAATGAAAAAATCGACATTGTCGTCATGGATGCCACCGGCTGCACGACGCCGGGCCAGATGCGGGCCCTGTACGATGCCTTCCACCCCGTGATGCCGCGCATCGCACGCAATGGCCGGGTGCTGATCACTGCGCCAGATCTGGCTGAAGCGGCCGACGCGGTGGCGGCGGCAACGGCGCGCGGCGTCGAAGGCTTTTGCCGTTCGCTGGGCAAGGAGCTGGGCCGCAAAGGCATCACGGCCAACCTGGCGTATGTGCAGCGCGAAGCGGCGGACCGGCTCGATGGTTTGATTCACTTCTTTTGCGGCAAACAGGCGGCGTATGTATCCGGCCAGGCCGTCACCGTGACGATGCAGGTCAAAGCGCCTAACGCGGTGCTGTTTGCTCCCATGTTGCCGGGCAAGGTCGCGCTGGTGACGGGCGCCGCGCGCGGCATCGGACTGGCCACGGCGGAACGCCTGGCGCAGGAAGGCGCTACCGTCATTTGCGCCGACGTGCCGGCCGCGTCGCGGGAACTTGATGCGCTGTGCAGCCGGATTGGCGGCATGCCGCTGGAACTGGACATTGCCGCGCAAGATGCTGCCGGACAGTTGGCTGCTTTGCTGGTCGAGCGCTTCGGCGGCGTGGATATCGTCGTGCATAACGCGGGCATTACCCGCGACAAGACGCTGGGCAAAATGGATGGCGGCGCGTGGGATGCCGTGCTGAACGTGAACTTTGCCGCCATTGCCGCCATCGACCGGGCGCTGCTGTCCGGGCGCGTGTTGCGCGATGAAGGCCGCATCGTGTGCCTGTCGTCCATCAGCGGCGTGGCGGGCAATTTCGGGCAAACCAACTATGCCGCTACGAAAGCCGCATTGATCGGCTATGTGGCGGCGCTGGCGCCTGCGGTCGCGGCGCGCGGCATCACTGTCAATGCCGTGGCGCCGGGGTTCATTGAAACCGCCATGGTCGCGAAAATGCCATTCATGACGCGGGAGCTGGGGCGCCGCCTCAATTCCGTACAGCAGGGCGGTTTGCCGCGCGACGTGGCCGAGCTGATTACCTTCCTGTGCACGCCCGGTGCACACGGCATTACGGGCAATACCATCCGCGTCTGCGGCCAGGGGCTGATTGGCGCTTGAAAATTGGCTACAATGCAAGTAAGGCGGGCGGCACGGCTGACAGCCTGAATCCAATCAAACCTGCCGCCTGACCGGGCCGCAGGTTTTATTTTTTTCGGAGGCTGTATGTCTGACTGGTCGTTCTGGTTATGGGCAGCGGGCGTGACGGTGGTGCTGGAACTGCTGACGGGTACCTTTTACCTGCTGATGATTGCCATCGGCCTGGCGGCAGGGGCGCTGGCTGCCTTTGCCGGCGGCGGCTGGCCGGCGCAAACGCTGGTTGCCGCCGTGGTGGGCGTGCTGGCGACGGGGCTGCTGTGGCGCAGCAAGGCAGGCCGGCCGCAGACGGTGGATGCGGCGGTCGACCCCAACGTGAATATGGATATCGGCCAGACTGTCAATGTGCCGGGCTGGCAAAACGGCATGGCGCGCGTGATGTACCGGGGCGCGCTGTGGGATGTGGAGCTGGCGGCGGGCAGTCCGCTGGCGGCAGGCGTGTACACGATACGCGAAGTACGGGGCAGCAGGCTGATTGTCGGGGCTTAAACACGGTGCCTCATTTAACTACCGGAGAACTGAATGGAAATCGGAATCGGCAACGTCACGTTTATCTTGTTTATTCTTGCGCTGGTGTTCGTCTTTAAAACCATCAACGTGGTGCCGCAGCAGCACGCCTGGGTGGTGGAGCGGCTGGGCAAATACCATGCGACGCTGGGGCCGGGCCTGAATATCGTCGTGCCTTTTGTCGACCGTATCGCGTACAAGCACGTGCTGAAGGAAATCCCGCTCGATGTGCCGCCGCAGGTGTGCATCACGAAGGACAACACGCAGCTGCAAGTGGACGGCATCCTGTATTTCCAGGTGACGGATGCGATGCGCGCGTCGTATGGTTCGTCAAACTACATCGCCGCCATTACGCAGCTGGCGCAAACCACGCTGCGTTCCGTCGTGGGCCGCATGGAGCTGGATAAAACGTTTGAAGAACGGGAGCACATCAACATGGCGGTGGTCAATGCGATCGATGAATCGGCCGCCAACTGGGGTGTCAAAGTCCTTCGCTATGAAATCAAGGATTTGACGCCGCCGGCAGAAATCCTGCACGCGATGCAGGCGCAAATCACGGCAGAGCGCAGCAAGCGCGCACTGATCGCGGCATCGGAAGGCCGCAAGCAAGAGCAAATCAATATCGCCAATGGTGAACGGGAAGCGGCAATTGCCCGCTCCGAGGGCGACAAGCAATCGGCCATCAACCGCGCGCAAGGCGAAGCGGCGGCCATCATTGCAATTGCCGACGCGACGTCTGCCGCATTGCGCCAGGTGGGCGCCGCCATCCAGTCGCCGGGCGGAGATGGGGCCGTGCAGCTGAAGGTGGCGGAACAATATGTGGGCGCGTTTGAAAAACTCGCCAAGACCAATAACTCGCTGATCGTGCCCGCCAACATGGGCGACATGAGCAGCCTGATTGCCACCGCGCTGCAAGTGGTGAAGTCACAGCAAAAGACGTAAAGGGGAAAGCAATGAGCGTATGGGATATCGGGCCGTTCGACAACGACCTGGCGTTGGATTGGGTACAGGACTTACAGGAATCGAATGACCTGTATTACATCGAAGATACGCTGAACAATGTGCTGGAAGAGGGCGAAACCTTCATCCCGATGCCGTTCGCCTGCGAAGCGCTGGCCGCCATCGACGTGCTGGCGCGCCTGCAGGGGCAGCCGGGCGACGAAGCGGTGGACGATGTGGACGCATGGGTGGAAACCCTGCGCAAGAAATTCAAGCGCCGCGCGGATTTGGTGGAAAAATCACTGAAGGCGCTGGAGCTGATCGTGTCGGAAAAATCGGAACTGGCCAATGAATGGGCGCAGACCGATGAGCACGTGGCGTGGCGCGGCATGGTGGAGCAGTTGCGGGCACGTGTGACGGCAATGTAAGCGGTTCAGGCAGCCGCCCGGGCGAACCCGGGCGGCCTGTGTGAATGATGGTTTCACACGGTTTCGGCGGCGTCCTTAGCGCAGGTCAGCCATGAAGATGGCATCGCGCAGCTGGACTTCATTCCTGCCATTGTTGATAAAGTAATTGATAAAGTTCGTCAACTCCGTATTGTCCGGCTGCCGGTTTTGCAGCGCGTAGAAATTGGTACGGACAATGTACTCTTCCGAAGTCTTCATTGTCGGCTCCATCACCGTAGTGCGCCACGTTTCACGCTGAGCTGCGGGCTGGGCATTGTATTGGCCGAGCCACCAGTTGAACCCAGCCGAATCGCTGGTGATTTGCGGTGTCGTCCGGGACAGCACATTGATGAATGACCCCCATACGGCGCGGGCGCTCGCATCGAGCGTCAGCTCGTATTTGATGCCGTCATATACCGTATTTTTCATGGCAGTCTGCTTGTCCGCTTCCGACATGGTTGGCGCAGTCGTATCCCATTGCGTATATTGCGCGTTGGCCTGTGCTGTCCAGTAATTAATTTCCGCCTGGGTTGGAACGCGGCTCGGCAATTGCAGCTTCAGCTGCGCAAATGCCAGCCGGACTGCCTTTTCCGGTGAGTAGCTCAGAATATAATTCATGCAATCGCGCGGCGTATTTTTGCCGGCGCTGATGCATTTGCTACTGATTCGTCCATTAGTGATAATTTCGGTCCAGTAGCGCATTCCTTCCGCATCAGCCAGGTTTTCAGCATCGCTGCGCCCCAGGGTGGTTTTAAAGTCATCCCAGACTTGTTTGTACTCCGGTACATCCGCAAAGTTCAGATATTCCGGTTTATTGGTTGGTGTCCGCACGGTCCCATTGAGCCATTGGCCAACATAAGACGCCCACAAGCCGCCGTGCGCCTTGATGCCCGCTTCGTTGAAGTGGGTATATTGGTTATAGTTATTTGGATCCGGATCATAGTAGCGGTATTTCGCCCAAGTCAGGATATCGCTGTCCGGGCCTTCGAGGAATTTGGGATCGCCTGGATAATTACGCTTGGCTGTAAAGGTTAACCCGCGCCGATGATTCATTTCCGTCGCGAATTTTTGCGGCAGCAAGGCACTGGTCCAGGTCGACTCCGGCACCCATGCCACTTTGGCGATCATCCATGCAGGGTCGCAATTGCCTTGCGTTTGGTTCCTGAAATTGCGCGCCAGCTGCATCAGGTCCGCGCCATACGTGGTTTTAGGGGTGTGGTTGTTCGGCGCGTCGCTCTCGCCCTGATGCCACAGCACGGCTTTGAAGCCGCAATTACCAACGGCGTTTGCCGCCTTGACCAGCCGGTTAAACAGGCTCTCAGGCGCTTCGTTCGAAGTCGGGCTCCAATTGTTGGCCCACCAGGCCAGCGGCGAGCCGCCCCAGGCAGTGTTGACTATGCCGACCGGCACGCCAGTGCTGGCGCTCAGCTTTTCAGCGAAAACGCCCCATGGCGAGCCCTTGGGTGGATAGCCAGCATTTCCCCACGGCTGGTCAGCCCAGCTGCTGGCGTACGGCTGCGTATGGGTCAGCGCGCTCCAGGTATTGGAAGCGGGAGCGGGATTAAATGCGCGGTTGAATGGCGAGATAGCCGAGGTGACCACCGAGCTATGGTTGGCGGCGTTGCTTTGGCCTGCAATTAAAAACACGTCGCCGACGGCAAAATCGGCGCTATCCCAAGATTGCACCGCCCGGTTCATCGCGTCATAAAATACGACGCGGACTTTTTTCCAGCTCATGCCGGTTCCGGTACCGGTAGAGATCTTGATTTGCTCGTTGTCCGAGAACGTCCGGCTCGGTTGCAACGTTGCTGTTGGCTGCCCGTTGGTCAATAAGTGTGCCGAGAATGTCGTGACGCCAGGGAGCAGCGCGGACTTCATCGGCATTTTCAGCGTGATGTTAGCCGGCGAGCTAGGCGAATTGCCGTTGCGCTGGAAGATTTCATTGGGCCTGATGCCACCAACGAGCTGCGCATGCGCCAACTGCCCGACGGACAGCAAGGCCACCGCGATACTGGCTGAAATAACAGATTTCTGAAAGGTCATAAAGTACAGGGATAATGATCCGCAAGTGGTTCATGGGAGCCCGATGTTATCATATTAATATTGTTGAATAGCCCCGGTATTTGAAGGGGAAATTGCAATAATTGGTGAGAATTGATTCGCGGAAAGGAAGCTGAATTATTATTTTAATAAATCCTCGGCCTATCACTATGAACGAGCGTACGTGCCTGCCGCGCGTGCGTCAGCAGCCATGGATTTCAACGTTTTTAATTGTGCGGGATTCAAGCCCGCCCGCGCCGCAAAATCCGCCAGCGACGTGAAATTGCCATCGCGTTGGCGGCTCGCCAGCGCCTTTTTGGCAGTGGCGGCGTCGATGCCCGGCAAGGCCGACAAGTGTTCCAGTTCCGCAGTATTCAAATCAACCACTAATGGGACGGGTTCGCCCCAGGCTGCCAATGTGCGGGTTGGATGCTTGACCCACAGGGCTGGACCGGCCTGCACCGCCAGCTTTTCTGGATGCGCCTGTACCTCCGCCACTTCCGCAGCCAAGGCTCTGCGAGCTGCCTTCAATGCAGGCACAAATGTTTTACTATTGCCTGTACGCCCTATTTGGGCCACGGCTTCCGATTGCGCGGCCAGCGCCGGAGACGTTAGCGCACCATAGCTGCTTTCCACCAGCACTTGCGCAAAGTGCCTGCCGGCTTCTGGTTCGGTACGTGCCAGCACTGCCGCCAGTGCCGGCAGCAGCGGCGTTTCCGGCGTCAGCGCTGACGCGCGCATCGCCTTCAAGCCATTGAACAGGGGCAGATAGCGGCTACGCAATGCCGCGGCAGTTCCTTCCCCCGCGCCCAGCCAGCGGTAAAAGAATGTCGCCACCACACCCTCAGAAGCCAGCATCTGCGGTGCAGACTTCAAATGCTCACGGTCAAACAGCGTACTCAGCTCACGCCGCTCAATCGCGTCGGCAGCGCCGCCATCGCCAGGCAACGTCACTTGCCGGTGTACGAACCAGTTTTGCCGCACGCCATCGATGCGGTACGCGCGGTCCAGGTTACTCTGCCACAGCGCCACGTAGGTGCGCGCCCCCACGCCCATGTCCTGCGCCCGCAATTGCGCATTTTTCGTATGCTGCCGCGCCAGCGCCTGGAAGTGTGTGGCAAAGCCTTCGTCCAACGCGGTAGGCTGGTCCGTCATGCTGTAGCTGTGGTGGGGCGTGCGCGAATAGCCTTCCGGCAGCGGCAGCAGGCGGCGCAGCATCACGTGTCCCAGTTCATGCGCAAAGATTTCTTCAAAGCTGCCATCGGCGACGCTGTCGGCGTCGACCACCAGGTCCACCATGGGCTCATCGATATAGCGCCGCTGTTCGCCTTCCTGCAGCCAGAAGCCCCAGCGCGGGAAGCCGCCGTCTTCCTGTGACAGCATCAGCCACGTGATGCCGCTGTTTTTCACGCCGGCCACCTCGGAAGCCAGCGCATCGAGCGCAATGGCCGACGCAGTAAATCCACTGGTGGCTTCCTTTTGGATAGCGTCAAACAGGGCGCCGGACGACACCCGGGCCAGTACCGGCGCGCTGCCGGGACCCGTAGGGCGCGCCTGCATTTGTGCTTCCTGGTTGATAATCACAGGGGACAAAACCCCCAGTTCTGCTGCATTTGCGGCCGATGCCGCGCCCAGCGCGCAGGCAAATAGCAGGTGTTGCGGGAACTGCATGCCGTCTCCAGTGCGGGATGTAGAAGGTGCCATACTAGGCCGGTTGCCAACACTCAGTCAAAGTGGCATTGTGTAGCTTGGCGTCAACTATTCGGGACTATCGTGAGTACTACGCTGTATTCGGCCTTTGTGCCCGTATTTATCCATTATCTGCAGCAACTGCATTCAACGTTGGCTGTTGCAGAAAATCACGAACGGCGTACGGGCCGGGCGCTGATCGGCGCTGCGCTGGCCGAGGGCATGTTCCCGTTTGCACAGCAAGTGACGACCGCATGCGGCTTCACCGTGCGCGCCGTGTGCCCGCTGCTGGGCGCGGATTTGCCGGTGCTGGCGGGCGGTGACCAGGATTGGAATGCGCTGCGGCTGCGCATCCAGGCGACCGTCAGTTTCCTTGAGCAAGTCCCTGCCGATAAAATCAATGCAGCGGAAGAGCGCCAGATCGTCACGACGGCCGGCCTGGTTTCCCCTGTGTTTTCCGGTAGCGATTATGCGCTGTCGTATGCGCTGCCGAATTTCTTCTTCCACCTGGTGACGGCGCACTCGATCTTGCGCAGCCACGGGGTCCCCGTGGGCAAGGAAGATTTCGATGGTTATCATCAATACCAGGCGGGCTTCAGCTTCCCCCAAACCAAATAAGGAACAACCATGCTGCAAATGAGGCCCGGCTGCGAATGCTGCGATAAAGACTTGCCGCCGGATACGCCAGATGCACGCATCTGCACATTTGAATGTACTTTTTGCGCCGACTGTACGGACCATGTATTGAAAGGCGCCTGCCCGAATTGCGGCGGTGAATTGGTGGCCCGTCCGCGCCGTCCCCTTGAGAAACTGGCAAAATATCCCGCTTCCACTGAACGCATCGTAAAACCCGCCGGGTGCGGCAAGACCATCTGACTTACCATTATGAGCCTGCAATCTGTCCGCGAATTTTTCGCCGCGCGTCAACTCGACATCCCTATCATTGAACTGGAAACCAGCACGGCAACAGTTGCGCTGGCAGCCCAAGCCCATGGCGTGGAGCCGGGGCGCATTGCCAAGACGCTGGCATTCCGGCTGGGGGAGGGCCGCGTGATTTTGCTGGTGGCGGCGGGCGACGCCCGTATCGATAACCGCAAATTCAAGGAAGCGTTCGGCAAAGGCAAGATGCTGCCCGCGGAAGACGTGGTGGAACTGACGGGCCACCCGGTCGGCGGCGTGTGCCCGTTTGGCCTGGCGCATCCGCTGCCCGTATACCTGGACCAGTCGCTGCAAGCATACGATGTGGTGCTGCCTGCCGCGGGCGACGTGCACACGGCAGTGAAGGTTGCGGTTTCCCAGCTGGCGGACATCACGGCAGGCGCCTGGGTTGACGTGTGCCAAGTTCCCGTGGCGGAAGCGGCCTGAGCCACGGTTTGCGGCCAGATCAGGTAGCATGGCGGCATAACAAGCGGAAGCTGCCATGCACTATTACCCTGAACACGATACCGAAGCCGGCGCTGCGGCGCTGGCGGCATTCCTGGCCCGGCGCCGCAATGTGCTGGTGCTGACAGGCGCAGGCTTGTCGACCGCATCCGGCATTCCCGATTACCGCGACAAGGATGGCGTGCGGCGCGGCAGGGCGCCGATCCAGGGGCCGGACTTCCGAAAATCCGACGCGGTGCGCCGCCGCTACTGGGCGCGCAGCCTGCTGGGCTGGCCGACCCTGGCCGGCGCGGCGCCGAATCCCGGACACCTGGCGCTGGCCGCGCTGGAACAGCAAAATCAGGTCGGCCACGTCATTACGCAAAATGTCGACGGCCTGCACCAGCGCGCAGGCAGCCGGCGCCTGATTGAATTACACGGCAATATCCACCATGTCGTGTGCCTGGCGTGCCAGGCCCGCTATGCGCGCACCGTCATCCAGCAACGGCTGCTGGACGACAATCCCCACTTGCAAGACCAGGACCAGCAAGTCAAGGCGCTGCCGGACGGCGATGCGCAAGTGGAGCCCGAAGCGCTGGAGCACTTCAGCATCCCGCACTGCGAACAATGCGGCGGCGTGCTGCAGCCGGACGTCGTGTTCTTTGGCGATAACATTCCCGCCGAGCGCACACAAGCGGCCCTGCACGCAATGGAACAGGCCGACGCGTTGCTGGTCGTGGGGTCGTCGCTGATGGTGTTTTCTGGCTACCGCTTTTGCCGGCTGGCGGCGCAAGCGGGAAAACCGATCGCCGCAATCAATGCCGGTGTGACGCGGGCCGATGAATTGATCGGGCTGAAAGTCGCGGCGGCGGCACAGGACGTGCTGCCGCGCCTCGTTGAAATGGTGTAAACGATTTACTGCGGGTTTATTGCATCAGCATCGAACGCACGATGCCTTCCTTGGCCAGCGCATAGTCATGCGCCGCCAGCACGTAATTCGTGTTCGGCTGGATGACTTTGACGTTGACAAACACCATGTCGCTGGTTTCAGCATAGGAGCCCACGACTACCGCTTGCGCCTTGTGCGTCTGCGCCATGTCGTTGACTTCACGCGTCAGCATCATTTCGCCCTGGTTGCGCTTCATATACACGCTGTTGCGCAGCTTCATTTCCAGCATGTTCAGCTTGCCTTGCGCGAGGCGGGTGGAAATTTGTTCGGAAATCAGGCGGCCCAGCGTTGTCGTCTGTTCGAGCGCATCGATATTGACCACCGTGGCCATAATCAGCGGCTTGTCGGTCGCCAGTTTGCCGTTCAGTTGCGCCATCAGTGCATCGGCAGCTTTATAGTTGGACGCGATGAACTGGTTCGACGACACGGTCGCGTAGTTGGTTTCTTCTTTTGGCGGCGACGTGAAGGAAGAGCACGCGGCCAGTAACAGCGGCACGCAAAGCAAGGTGGCCAGCTTGCGCATTATTTATCACCCCGGATGGTATAAGTTTTAAAGGCTTTGTCGTTTTCTTCCGGCAAGCCATACAGCGTACGGTCGCTGTCCGCCACATAATACGCCGAGCTGTTGCGGGCGTAGTAACGGTACTGGTCGGAAACGGAAACCGTGACGATCAATTCAGTTTTTGGCACCGGTCCCGTGCCGAACTGGCCATAGTAATAGTTATAGCCTTCGTGCGCGGCCACACCGCCGGCGGTGGACAGGATAGGGTCGGCTGTCGCCGCCAGCATCCAGACGCCAACCGCAATGGCGGTGGGGACGGCGCCCGGCATTTTCTGCATGCGTTTTTCAGAGAAGGTCAGCGCCTGCACGTCGATATCGACTTTTAGCGAACCGGCCGGGACACGCGACACCACGTAACCGGACTTTACCAGCGCCGACGTGATGTGTTCCGTCAGCGCACGCTGGAATTGCGATGCTTCCGGCGGCGGCTCGGAAATGTAGTACGGCCGCTGCGGCGCCTTGCGCAAGTCTTCCGTCAAGCGCTGTTCAATGGTGCCGGCAATCGCACCCCAGTGCGCCGCGGCTTGCAGCTTGGGCTGGGTTGATGCCGGGAAGTCCACGGCGGACGGCGCGGGCGCATAACGGTTGGCGCATCCAGCCACCAGCGCGCCTGCTGCCATAACGGCCAGCACGCCTGCCATTGATTTCGCCTGATTTACTTTTGCCATGTCATCCTCGCCTCGGGTTGGTGCTTGCAGCTGCCTCCCCAGTTTATCACGTATGTTTCTAGCGAGAAAATCACACCTGTACCCGAATGGCCGGGATTCATGCCAGAACGTGGCGCATTAACGACGATGCTGTTTCATGGCGGACGCCACTTCGCGCGATGCATCGCGATCTTTCTCCGCGGCACGCTTGTCATGCTGTTTCTTGCCTTTGGCCAAGCCGATTTCGCATTTCACGCGGCCGCCCTTGTAATGCAGGTTCAGCGGCACCAGCGTATAGCCGGAGCGGGTGGCTTTACCGATCAGTTTGTCCAGCTCGTGGCGGTGCAGCAGCAGTTTGCGGGTGCGCACGGCATCCGGACGGATGTGGGTTGATGCCGTCGGCAGCGCGCTGATGTGGGCGCCAAACAGGAACAGCTCGTCGCCTTTGATGGTGACGTAGGCTTCCTTGATCTGGACTTTATTGTCCCGGATTGCCTTCACTTCCCAGCCTTCAAGCATGATGCCCGCTTCATAGCGGTCTTCAATGAAGTAATCGTGAAAGGCTTTTTTGTTATCGGCAATAGTCATGTGGGTGCGAAAATACAAGCTTGTTTGTTAAACTACGGTCTTTGCAGACCAACATCATAACAACGGTAACACAATGGCAGTAGTGCATAAGTCGGTTATTCTTGGCTTTTCAGCCGAACAAATGTTCGAACTGGTGGCCAAGGTCGAAGATTATCCCAAATTTCTGCCATGGTGTGGCGGCGTCGAAGTGCGTGACCGTAGCGAACATGGTGTCGTTGCCAGCGTAGCGATCCATTACCACGGCATTCACCAAAGTTTTACCACGTCCAATGCCAATACCCGGCCGACCAGTATCCGCATGACCTTGGTCGATGGCCCGTTCAAGACGCTTGATGGCACGTGGACCTTTAAACCGCTGCGGGAAGATGCGTGCAAAGTGGAATTGGATTTGCACTATGAATTTTCCAGCCGTATCCTGGAACAGGTGATCGGGCCGGTGTTCAGCATGATTGCCAACAGTTTTGTGGATTCCTTCTGCAAACGGGCGGAGACAGTGTATGGCAAGTGATGCAGCGAATGCGCAAATCAATGTGTCCGTGTGCTATGCGACGGACACTGTGGAATTCCTGCGCGAACTGCGGCTGGACGCGGGCGCGACGATTGCCGATGCTTTGAGAGTGTCCGGCCTTGCATATGAAGTGCCGGGGATCGATTTGTCCGCAATGGCGGTGGGCATTTATGGCAAGAAGAAGACCATGGACACCGTGCTACGCGAACATGACCGCGTGGAAGTGTACCGCGGCCTGATTGCCGATCCGAAAAATGCACGGCGCAGGAAGCCTGCCCCAAAAGCGGACTGATCCCGCGCTGTGCCGCCTGTGGCGGACTCAGAACCGGTGGCGCAGCCCCACCGCCACTTGCCGGTTACCCGTGCCCGGTTCTTCACTGTTGCCGGCGGTATAGCCTGCACCGTGACGGTTATGTATCAGCACATGCGCCGCGTATACGTCGGTCCGCTTTGAAAATGCATACGCCGCGTACAGCGCCGTCTGCAACGCATCCTGGTTCAGCCGCGTGCGGTCATCCTTGTGCACGACAGTGGCGATATACGTCCACGATCCACGCGGCACGGATATGCCCAGCAGCGCGTCGTTGCTGGCGCTGGACGCCACCGGCGCCACGCCGCCAAACGGCGCGCCTGCGCTGTTTAATGGCGACGAGTTCGGCCCGCGGTTGACACCCAGCCCCCCATACAGTTTCACGGCCTGCAAGTCATAGTTAGCCCCCAGCAGCCAGTTGCGTGCCGCTGGCGCATCCGGCGCCGTGGCGGTCACGTTGCTGCGGTTGTGCAGCGCCAGCCGAACATTGAACCGCCCATTGCTGTAGCCGGCCGAACCGCCAAACTGGCGTCCGATTTCACTGTTGCCCGCCGCTTCGCCCGCCACCACCATGGCGTCGGCGCTGAAGCCATGCCAGTCCGCGCTGCGGAACAGGATGGAATTGCCGGCCCGGAAGCCTGCAGGCGGCATCAGGTTGTTGGAACGGCCGACGCCATTGCGCAGGGGATCAATGACAGTATTTAACGTGGTGAACAGCGGCGTATCCTGCAACCCTACGCTGACGGCGCCCAGCCTGCCGCGCAAGCCGGCTATGCTGGTGCGGCCGAACAGCGTGCCATTTTGCGTGGGAATGCCGGTATCGGCATGGATGCCGCCTTCGACGGCAAAGAACGCCGACATGCCATCGCCCAGGTCTTCACTGCCTTTGAAACCCCAGCGGCTTTGCGTCGCCATGCCGCTGGTCACGCGGGTCGAAACGCCGTTGATGCCGCCACGGTCCTGGGAAATGCCGACATCCATGACGCCATAAAAGGTAACGTCGGACGCGGCGCTGCTGCCGGCCGCGCACAGGGCGGCCAGCGCGAATATGCGCTTCATGATTGGTCTCCGGAAGATCAGATGCGGCGGGCGTGCCAGCCCGGCCGCGAAGGAATGGATTACTGGGCGGTGGCAGGCAAGGCGCTGGCCGGTTCCGGGTCGGGAATCGGTTCGATTTTTCCCAGCACGAACACGAACGACACGATGCCGATGATCAGCAGCACGCCCGCAACGAGGAAGGCATTGGCAAACGAATTGGTGGCGCCCACGATCACACCGGTGACGATAGGCGCGGCGGCGCCCATCAAATTATTGGCAAAATTCATGATGCCGCCGATGGTGCCGGCGCCGCCTTTTGGCGCAATCAGCGAAGGCAGCGACCAGCCGACCGGTGCGGCCGCCGCCAGCCCGCCCAGCGCAATGGAAATCCAGAAGATGGCCCACGCCGGATCCCGGGTTTGCGTGGCGCCGAATACGGCCAGGCCAAACAGCATGCCCGTCACCAGGACGCCTTTGCGCACCGCCGATTCATCCTTGCCCTTGGCGATCAAATGGTCGATCAGCCAGCCGCCGACAAATAAATCCGTTACGGTTGCCACCATCCATGGAATGGCCGCAAAGCCGGCCGACTTCAAAATGCTCATGTTCATGGTTTGCACCAGGTAGCCGGGCAGCCACGTGAGGAACAGGTAAAACGTATAGCCGTAGGCCGCGAAGCCGATGGTCAAGCCCCAGATTTTCGTCTTGGTCAGCAGGTAGCCCAGCATGTTCAGCGCGCCGGCATCCGATGGTCCCTCGGGCGCCGCACCGCCTTGCTGGATATAGCGCAGTTCTTCCTTGCTGAGTTTTTTGTCGGCGCTAGGGTCGCGGTAAAACACATAGAACGCAATGAAGTATGCAAAGCTGAGGACGGCAGACAAGGCGAAGCCATAGCGCCAGCCGGAATGCACGATGGTGAGCGCCACCAGCGGCACGCCAATCACATTGGAAAACTTGGCAGCCGCGTCAAAGATGGCTGTCGCCGTGCCGCGTTCCTTGCGGGGGAACCAGTAGCCGGTGGCTTTCGAGCTGACGGGGAAGGCCGGCGCTTCGGCAATGCCCAGCAGGATACGGGCGGCAAAGATGCCGGCAAAGCCGCTCGACAGGGCCGTGATGGTGGACGCCAGGCCCCACAGGAACGCGCCCCAGCGTCCCACCGTGGTCGGGCCGAAGCGGTCCAGTACCATGCCGACCGGGATTTGCAGCAGCGAGTAGGACCAGGCAAAAGCGGAAAACAGGATGCCCATGTCAACCGGCGACAAGTTGAATGCCTCTTGGATTTGCGGCGCGGCGACAGACAAGCCGATGCGGTCGATGTAATTGATCAGTACGCCAATGCCGAGCAAAGCGCCGATGCCCCAGCGCCGTTTTGGAATGTGTTTGGTGTTGTTATGCATGTGTGTCTCCGGGAAGAAGTGGATGCCGGCGCTATGCGGCGTTGGACGTTGCTGGCGGCTGTGGACGCGCTGTGGCCATCGGCGCTGCACTTGCCTGGGGCGCCGCGGCATTCGCGTGCACAATGGCGTCGGCCAATTCCTGTGGCGTGGCTGTGATGTCCAGGGTCACGCCAGCCTCATTGGATTGCAGTGGTTCCAGCGCCTGCAGCTGGCTGTCCAGCAGGGCAGGGGGCATGTAGTGGTCTTTGCGCGCGGCCAGGCGTTGCGCAATGACGCCGCGTTCGCCGTGCAAGTGGGCAAAGCGCAGCGCAGGATCGCCTTCGCGCAGCACGTCGCGGTAGCGCCGCTTCAGCGCGGAGCAGGAAACCACCAGGCCGGCGCCGGTTTCCCGCGCCATGGCAATTTCCTCGCGCAGACGTTGCAGCCACGCCGCGCGGTCCGTGTCGTCGAGGGGAATGCCGGACGCCATTTTCGCGACGTTGGCAGGCGAATGGTAATCGTCGCCTTCAATGAAAGCGGCGCCGAGGGCTTGCGCCACCCGGTGTCCCACTTCACTTTTGCCACTGCCGCACACGCCCATCACGACCCATCGGCTTGATTGTTTTATGTGGTTCATTTCGGTCGGGTTATAAGGTTGTCATCAAAATGATAGCGCTATCAGTGATGCGCAGTTTGGTTCAACATGAACCGATGGTCAAGGAAAATCTTATGCCGCACTGCAGCATGCATGAGGATTTTGCATAGGTTGCCTGCGCCTGGCGCGTGCCTGCGGAGCGCGGGATGGCGGCCCCGGGGCGAAGGACCCCGGAGGCATTCATGCGTCGTGTCTGGTTAAGCGCTTTCGCGCGCCATCACAGTGAAACCGAGGTCCACGTGCTGGTGTTTTGGCTGTTCGCCCTTGATCAGCGCTTGCAGCAGGGTTGCCGCTTCAAAGCCGATTTTGTAGCGGGGCGTGGCGATCGTTGTGCATGACGGGTGCATCAGCGCCGATGCGGGTAAATCATTGAAGCCGCAAATCGCCAGTTGCTGCGGCACGGCAATGCCGCGCCGCTGGCATTGGAAAATCGCGCCGTGCGCCAGGTCGTCGTTGCAGCAGAAAATCGCGTCGAGCCCGGGCATGCTGGCGTGCATGCGTTCGACCAGTTCGGCCCCCAGTGCAATGGTGGACGGGTCCGGCACCATCATTTCCAGCATGGGATCCAGTTTGCCCGCTTCGGCCATCGCCATGCGGTAGCCTTCCTGGCGCTTGATGGTCCGTTCATCGAGCTGCGCCCCCATGAAGCCGATGCGTTTATATCCCTTTTCCAGCAGATAGCGCGTCATCTGGTAGCCGGCCTGGATTTGCGAAAAGCCCACGGAAACCCGGTCCGGGTCGGTGGAAATATCCATCATCGACACCACCGGCACGCGCGACGTGGCCAGCATTTTTTCCACGCCCTTGCTGTGCGATAGTCCCGACAGCAAAATCCCGTCCGGATTCGACTGCATATACACATTCAACAGCTTTTCTTCTTCGGCATCCGAATAGCGCGTGTTACCAATCAGGATCTGGTAGCCATATGGATCCAGCGCATCCTGTATCCCTGCCAGCACGGCAGTAAACACGGCATTCGACAGCGACGGCACCAGCACCACGATCACATTCGATTTCGACGACGCCAGCGCCCGCGCGGCGCGGTTTGGCACGTAACCCAATTCTTCGACAGCCTTTTCCACCCGTTCGCGCAGCAGCGACGACACGAGTTCCGGCTGGCTGATGGCGCGCGACGCCGTCATGGTCGCCACGCCGGCATGTGCGGCCACCGCCGCCAGGGTTACACGGCCGCTGGCGCGGCTCTTGCCATTAGTTGTTCTGCTCATTGATTGTGGTTCTGTTCTTGTCTCGGAATCCCGCAGTGTACGGTCAGCGCGCACATCCTGCCAGGATTGCCTTGTTTTGTTTGCTGCGTTCCGCGCGCTGGGCATCCGTCAAATAGCTGCGTTGCCCTTCCTTATCAAACGTGCTCATGCGCATTCCCGAGTCCAGCGCGGCCTGGTCGCTGCGTGCACTTTCACAGTTCGCCGCCTGGGCGGACTTTTGCGCTGCTTCCTGCGCAGCTTTCTCGCTGGCCGATGCCGCTTCAGCCTGGCGTTTTTTGAAGTCCGCATTGCGTTCCGCCAGCGTTGGCGGGCGCTTCGCCCTATCATCGGCTGCAGCTTTGTCACTGTCCGCAGCCGGCGCCGCGGTGCTATCCGCGGCAGGGGCGGGCGCAATTGGCGCATTGCGCGGCGCCCGCAAGATGCGGTTCGGCGGCACGGACGGCGGCGGCGGCTGGTCCGACAGCTGTTTCATCCCCTTGTCATCGATCCAGATGTAAGGCGACTGTGCATGCGCGGCCGGCGCTGTCAACGCTGCCGCCAGCAGCGCGCCGGCCAGCAGGTGGAATTGTGAATGTTTCATCGTGGCAACCCTTTGTCGGACAGGCAGATTCTCCATGAATCACCTTTGAAGTCAATCTCCATCACGGAATTTCCACGGGGTAAAGACGAAATGGCTGATTTTCTGTATAATCTACTTTTGCGCCAATAGGAAATACTATGCGTTTACTCCAAAAAGCACTCACCTTCGATGACGTGCTGCTCGTTCCAGCGTATTCCAACATCCTCCCTGCGGATACGTCCCTCAAGACTCGCCTGACCCGTAACATCACCCTGAATATTCCGCTGCTGTCCGCTGCCATGGACACCGTGACGGAAGCCCGCCTGGCCATCGCCATGGCGCAGGAAGGCGGCATCGGTATCATCCACAAGAACCTGAAGCCGAAAGACCAGGCCCGCGAAGTGGCCCGCGTCAAGCGTTTCGAAGCAGGTGTGCTGCGTGATCCGATCACGATTCCGCCGGATATGAAAATCCGCGAAGTCATCAAGCTGACGGAGCAGTATGGCATTTCCGGCTTCCCGGTGGTAGAGGGTAAACAAGTAGTTGGTATTATCACCAACCGCGATTTGCGCTTCGAACAAGAGCTGGACGCGGAAGTGCGCGCGAAAATGACGCCGCGCGACAAGCTGGTGTACGTGAAGGAAGACGCGGACACCAACGAAGCCAAGCGCCTGATGAACAAGCACCGCCTGGAGCGCGTGCTGGTGGTGGACGATAACTTCGAACTGCGCGGCCTGATCACGGTAAAAGACATCCAGAAGTCGACCGAGCACCCGAATGCGTCGAAAGACAAGCACGGCAAACTGCTGGTGGGTGCGGCGGTCGGCGTGGGCGCCAAGGATGAAGAGCGGATCGAACTGCTGGTCGCGGCCGGTGTGGACGTGCTGGTGGTTGACACCGCCCACGGCCATTCGCAAGGCATTCTGGACCGCGTGAAGTGGATCAAGGAACGCTTCCCGCAAGTGGACGTCATCGGCGGCAATATCGCTACCGCTGCCGCCGCCAAAGCGCTGGTGGAGTACGGCGCGGACGCGGTGAAAGTCGGTATCGGTCCTGGCTCGATTTGCACCACCCGTATCGTGGCAGGCGTGGGTGTTCCGCAGATCACCGCGATCTCCAATGTGGCGCAAGCACTGGAAGGCACGGGCGTGCCATGTATCGCTGACGGCGGCATCCGCTTCTCGGGCGACATCGCCAAGGCGCTGGCAGCCGGCGCCTCGACCGTCATGATGGGCTCCATGTTTGCCGGTACCGAAGAAGCGCCAGGCGAAGTGATCCTGTATCAGGGCCGTTCGTACAAATCGTACCGTGGCATGGGTTCGCTGGGTGCGATGTCCGATGGTTCGGCAGACCGCTACTTCCAGGACGCGACCATGAAGCAAGACAAGTTCGTGCCGGAAGGTATTGAAGGCCGTGTGGCTTACAAGGGCTCCGTGCTGGCGATCCTGTTCCAGCTGGTCGGCGGCGTGCGCCAGTCCATGGGCTACTGCGGCTGCGCCACCATCGACGAACTGCGCGAAAAAGCGGAATTCGTTGAAATCACGTCGGCCGGCATGCGCGAATCGCACGTGCACGATGTGCAAATCACCAAGGAAGCGCCGAACTACCGTTCGGAATAAGCTCCATAAACGCCGGCACCTGCGCAACGCGGTGCCGGCGTTGTTTCACCGAATGTGCGTCATTCTGTACCCCATTTCCCTAGCTTTTACCCACATCCATGCACTCTAAAATCCTCATCCTCGATTTCGGTTCCCAGGTCACCCAGCTGATCGCCCGCCGCGTGCGCGATTCCGGCGTGTTCTCCGAAGTTTATCCGTACGATATCGGCGACGACTTCGTGCGCAACTATGGCGCTTCCGGCGTGATCCTGTCGGGCAGCCATAACTCCACCCTGGAAGGTGATTCGCCACGCGCGCCGCAAGCCGTGTTCGAACTGGGTGTGCCGGTGCTGGGCATTTGCTACGGCATGCAAACCATGGCGGCCCAACTGGGCGGCAAAGTGGAAAACGGCCTGGTACGTGAATTCGGCTACGCGGAAGTGCGCGCCCGCAACCACACCAAACTGCTGGATGGCATCGCCGACTTCGTCACTGACGAAGGCCACGGCATGCTGAAAGTATGGATGAGCCACGGCGACAAAGTGCTGGAAATGCCGCCAGGCTTCAAGCTGATGGGCAACACGGACAGCTGCCCGATCGCGGCCATGGCCGATGAAGACCGCAAGTTCTACGCTGTGCAATTCCACCCGGAAGTCACGCATACGGTGCAGGGTAAAGCCATCCTGGGCCGCTTCGTGCACGAAATCTGCGGCATCAAGGCTGACTGGAACATGCCGGACTACATTACCGAAGCCGTGGAAAAAATCCGCGCCCAAGTGGGCAACGATGAAGTCATCCTGGGCCTGTCGGGCGGTGTGGATTCGTCCGTGGCTGCCGCGCTGATCCACCGCGCCATTGGCGACCAGCTGACTTGCGTGTTTGTCGATCACGGCCTGCTGCGCCTGAACGAAGGCAAGATGGTGATGGACATGTTCGCCAAGAACCTGGGCGTCAAAGTCATCCGCGTCGATGCGACGGACCAGTTCATGGGCCAGCTGGCCGGCGTGACGGATCCGGAACAGAAGCGCAAGATCATCGGCCGCGAATTCGTTGAAGTGTTCAATGCGGAATCGGCCAAGCTGGTCAATGCAAAATGGCTGGCGCAGGGCACGATCTACCCGGACGTGATCGAGTCCGCCGGTAAGGGCAAGAAAGGCCAGACAATTAAGTCGCACCACAACGTGGGCGGCCTGCCGGAAACCATGAAGCTGCAATTGCTGGAGCCACTGCGCGAACTGTTCAAGGATGAAGTGCGCAAGCTGGGTGTGGCGCTGGGCCTGCCGCATGACATGGTGTACCGCCATCCATTCCCAGGCCCTGGCCTGGGCGTGCGTATCCTGGGCGAAGTGAAGAAAGAATATGCGGACTTGCTGCGCCAGGCCGATGCGATCTTCATTGAAGAATTGCGTAATACGCCTTATGAGGCCACCGTGGTGCCGGGCTTTGACCAGGATGCCGTGCCGCAGAACTGGTATGAAGCGACGTCGCAGGCGTTTGCCGTGTTCCTGCCGGTAAAATCCGTGGGCGTGATGGGCGATGGCCGCACGTATGACTACGTGGTGGCGCTGCGCGCGGTACAGACGCAGGACTTCATGACGGCGCATTGGGCGCATTTGCCGCATGCGTTGCTGGGCAAGGTGTCGAACCGCATTATCAATGAAGTGCGTGGGCTGAACCGTGTGGTGTACGATATTTCGGGTAAGCCGCCTGCGACCATTGAATGGGAATGATGAGCTCGCTTTAAGTCGCTGATGTAAAACGGTAAATCAAGGCCGTTGATGATTCGGATTGGATCATCAGCGGCTTTTTGGCTTTATAGGTGCATTCTGGGTCGCCTTACGGCCCAATCCCATGAATAGCAGTCTCCAAGAATAATCTGAAATACTGTATAAACAGTTTGGGGAAAATAGATGCGATATCGACACTACAAAGGCGGCATATACGAACTGGTTTGCGAGGCCACGATGGAGGCAGACCTCACGCCGCTGGTTGTCTACCGGGCGGCGGACGGCTCGATCTGGTGCCGCCCGCGTTCAGTGTTCTTCGAACAGATTGAGGTGGATGGACAGTTGGTACAACGCTTTGTGCCGATTGACTGATTTGCGAACTGCATCGCCATGAATATGGTGCACACTCCTCAGTCATCTACTAACCGCAAGTGTCCGCGCTGCTGGGGAATGCCACTGGGATAAGTTGTGAACTAGATCAAGAGCGTCTTCAATCGCGCCGCATCGCCATTAAAGTAGTTGACGTCGGCGTGCCCGGCGACTCCCTGAACTGTGCCTGCGTCGCTGTACTGCCAAAACGCATACGCGGGCCAGCCACTGGGGAGTGTTGGCGTATCAGGGCGGTAGCTCGCCACCCAGAGCGGACAGGCGCTATAGCCAGCGGGATTATCCAGTTGAGCCCAGAAACTGGCTCGGGTATAGATGATCGGCGCCCTGCCAATGCGCTGATGAACCTGCGCCACCCAGTCCGCTACGCCGGCCAGATAGGCCGCATTGTCGCGCGTGTCCCAAGGGCCGTCGTATTTGGGATTATCTTCAATATCAATTACTGGCGGCAGATCGCCAGGGCCGACATTGGCCAGGTCAAGCGCCTGAATCAGGGTTTGTAGTTGAATCTTGGGGTCGATCCGGGCGCGGAAGAAATGGTAAACGCCGACTTTCATCCCGACTGCACGGGCAGCTGCCGCATTCGGGGGAGCTGATTTGTCCAGCGTGTCGCCATACGCGCCGCGTACAAACGCAAACGCATTTCCGTCATCGGCCACCCGGTGCCACTCGATGGCGCCGTCGCCTGCGTACACATCTATTCCCTTCAGCATGATTTCTTCTCCAAGGCATTGCAAACCGGCAGATTAGAAGTTAGTCGACAGGTAATTCAATGCACTGAATTGGAAAGGATACTTTGACAAGAGTCAACTTATCTGCGATAACTTTACGTGCTGAAACTTTGCGGGGAGCACGGAACGCCCACGGTGGATGAACGTGCCCCTTCCATTCGTGACGACGTATTTAACGCTGAAGGAGGAAGGATGGGCAACAAAGGGATGTTTCTGGTCATGCTGCTGGTAATCGGCGGCGCGGCGCCCGCGGGGGCGACCGAGCAGGAAGCCTGCACTGCCGCGAGCGGGACGCTTCTGGTAGGGAAGGTGGTCAGCGGCCCGACCTTCAAAGCGGCGAAAGACGTGTTGCAGGGAGTCAAGCTTAGCCATACCCACATCCGTATTCAGCAGGGCGGCGGCAAGAATTTGGACGTCGCGATCGACAATGTGTTCGCGAAGGACTACGTGAAAAACAGCAATGCTGTCCCTGCTTCGCTGAAGGCCATCAAGGTCGGCGACACTTTGGAGGTGTGCGGCCAAACCTTCGCCGGTGGCATCCATTGGGTTCACACGAACTGCGGGGAGCCCAGCAGCCCGGGGAAGCCAAACGGATGGGTAAAGGTTGTGAATCCGGATGGCAGTGTTGGCGACAATATTGAGTCGTCCGAAACGTACTGCTACCTCTGGAAGTAGGCGGGGGCGAAGCGCCCTGGCGGCCTGCAAATGCTTTTCATCGGCCACAGGGCTGGTTCCACGGGTAGGGTGCTCCGGGCGCAGTGCCAACCCGTCCAACGCAGCAAATTTACGCCACTAAGGTTTGCCAACTTCCGCATGGCGAGGGATCCCTGCGGCGCCCTGCGGAAGCTTGAATTTCGCTACATTCAGCTGCATGGACAGGTGCACATAGAATGCAGTCAAGCTGGTCAGGTCGACCACGCCCTTGTTCCCAAAGCGCCCCTTGATGCGGTCAAAGGTTTGATCCGACACCTGGCGATTCCGAACCAGTTCGTTTACGAACGCATAGGTGGCGTCTTCGTCATCGCTCATGTTCGCAGGTTTTTGACCGATGCCGAGCGCGTCCACGTGAGACTGTGAAAGGCCGGCCTTCAACGCTAAAGGCACGTGCTGGAACCAAACGTAGTCTTGACTCCAGTCCTTCGCGATGTAAAGGATCGCGAGCTCCGCCAAATTGCGGGGGATTGCCGAACCCGCTTTCATGTAGTCGCCGACTTCCCGTGCATTCGTCATCATTGCCGGGCTATGCAGCATCACTTCGAACGGTCCGAAAATATGGGCTTTACGAACGGCTTCGTATTCCGCGACCGCTTGTTTTTGTTCAGCTGAGTACTGCTCAGCGGGAATCACGGGAAGGCGATCGGCCGCATGAGTTACCTGGGAAAGAGCAAGATTGATGAGCGCCGCTCCCGCATAGAGCGCTTTGCGCAAATGGCAAACCATAGAGTCCAATATACGTAAGGAAGTGAAAGCGCGGATTATAGCCCGGCGTAGCGACCCCTTGCGCTACCGCTGGCGAAAGGCTGCCAGTGGCCCTAGCTGCGCGCTACGGAAGTAATACCGTGTGAGGGAACTGCGCCGAGCAGCACCTCGATCGCCTGCGCCCCATGCGCCGCGCCATCAAAACGCCGTACGTCGCCCTGCAGGCGGGCCAGCGCCGCCTCCGCGCCCGGGTCACCCAGCAGGCGGCCGGCAAGGGCGCGCAGCATCGCCGGTGTATGGCGCACCCGCGATACGCGCGCACCGGCGCCTAGCTGCTCGAGGCGCTGTGCGACCCAGGTTTGGTCGAACACGAAAGGAAACGCAATGACCGGCACGCCGTAATACAGGCATTCCGCCGACGTGTTGTAGCCGCCATGTGCAAAGACCAGGTCGAAGTGCTCCATCAGATAGAACTGGTTGACGAACGGCCTGGCCAGGACGGTGGCCTCGATCGGCAAGCCGGCCAGCGCGTCCATGAGCAGGGCGGGCGGCGCTGAAAACAGGAACAGGCAATCCGCCTCATTGTGCGACAACACGATATTGCGGAAGATGCGCAATGCCGCCGCACGGTTTTGTTCCACACCGGCCAGCACCGAGCCCAGCGAAACGAAAAATTTCCTGCCTTTGAAAAGCGCAATCCGCTCCGCCAGGGCCGCGTCGTCCTCACTCGGATCACGGCGCACGAAGGCCGGACCGACAAAAGACACTGGCGCGGCGCCAGTGGTGCCGGTGCTGTTGTCCTTGATACCGCTGGCGCCAGCCGCATGCTGCGCCACACCGCAAAAGGCCGGTGTGGCAAAGCACAGATACTGCGCTGGCAAAGGTTGTGCGTCGCCACAGCCTGGCACGCTGCGCGCAAGATCCGCGCACAGTCCGGCGAACAGCGTGTTGAACGCGTCCGCCATCCCCTTGCTGACGCAGGACGGCAGGTCGTCTTTTGGCAGGAATTCCAGCGGCGAACTGATGGTGTAGGCAAAGCGGCAGCCCAGTGTTCCCGCCAGCAGCGGCGCCAGCGGCAGCAACTGGTCGAACAGCAGCAAATCCGGTGCGAACTGCTGGCAATGGCGCAACGTATCCGCATGGACTGCGAGGCAAAATTCTTGCAAGGCTTGCAGCGCTTCCGTCACCAGGCTGCCATCGGCCACGGCGCCGATCTTGTGCTCGATGTTAAACGACGGGATGGCCACGCGCTGCAGGCCCGGCGGCAGCCAGAACGGCTTGCTGAAATAGTCGATTACCAGCACGTCGTGGCCGCGTGCGCGCAAGCGCTCCGCGAGCGCCACCAGCGGCGTCACGTGGCCGAACAGCGGCGGCGCCGCACAAACAATGCGCGCCATCGCTAGCTCACCACCGCAAACTGCGCCGGTATGGGCGCTGGTTGCCACGCCGCGCCGGGCAGCTCCGCCAGGAACGATTGCAGCGCTGCGGCGACGGCATCGGCGCGCCCGATCACGAAATCGTGCCCGCCTTCCAGGATCGTCAGCGTGCACTCGTTGACCAGCGCCTGTTGCCGCCGTGCGTAGTCGTGATGGCCCGCGTGGCTCGAGTAAATCAGGGCGGTCTTGCAGGCGATGCCTTCGAATGCCGCGTCGCTGAATGGCAGGTCGCTCAGCACCTCTTGCCGGAAGCGCGTCTGCTTCAACACGTCAAGGCGGGCCTTGACGTTCAAGACGGCCCGCCGGCGCCGCTTTATATAGTCGCGCAGGGTGTCTTTGAGCGGATCGATGAACCCGCCGCTGGGCGAGAAATCCCCGCCCAGCACTGCACTGACGCCGTCCAGCATGGCGTCGATATCCTGCGCCGCCACCGGCAGCGGCGGCGTATCAATCACCACCAGTCCCGCCGCCGACTGCGGGTAGCGCATCGCCCACTGGGTGGCAATGTGGCCGCCGTAGCTGTAGCCGACCACCACCACCGGACCATCCGTATAGCGGCGCCGTACGCGTTCCAGGTCGTCGGCATGGTCGGCCAGCCGGTAGCCGCATGGCGGCGCCGGCGACAGGCCGTGACCGCGCTGGTCATAAGCGACAACGTGATAATCCTTCGTCAGCCGGAACGCATAGCCGAGCACCCACAGGCCGGCCGTGCCGGCCATGCCATGCACGAACAGGATGGTGCGCCGGTTCGCGCCGCCCAGCGACACGGCATTGAGCTCGGGCGCGCCGGCCGTCACGCCGCCAGCTCCGGGCGAGAGGACGCAATGAATGCGGCAATATCGCCCACCGTCAAGCCGGCGATCTGTTGCATGGCCATCTGCCCGAACCAGGACTCGAAATCGACGGTGGGAAAGCGCCTGAGCATGATTTCAATGACCTTGGCGATTTCGATACTGTCGAGCTCCAATCCCCCGCTCAAGCTGGTGTCGCCATCGATCACCATTTCCTGCGCCCATTCCTCGCCCACGACCTGGTGGACCGCGTCGCGGATGGCCCGTATGGCCAGTTCTTGTGTCATTACCATCGTTGTTCCCAGATTAGTGTTGTGTTTCATGCTGTTCGCGCACCCAGCTGATGACGTGGCCATCCTGATGGCGGCGCGCATGGAACAAGGTTCCTTCGACTTGTCCGCGCCAGCCGGCGCCGCTCGTACGCACGTCGCGTACCTTGATACGGCGCGGTGCGCCGGCCAGGCCATGTCCGCTGTATTTGCCCCACGCTTCCTTCGCGGTCCAGAACAGGGTTTGCCAGAAGGCCCGCTCGGCGTCCGGTTGTGCCGCAAAAAAGGCAATTTCGTCGGCGTCATAATTGAGCTGCTCAAACGCCGCGCTGCGCTGCTCGATGTATTCCACGTCAATGCCGACGCGCTGTGTACCGCCGACAATCACGGCAGCGATGTCAGGCTTGTGGCTGATTGACAGCAGCAGCGGCGCGTCTTGCCGCGCTACGATGCCAAGCGGCGCACCCTGCTCGTCGTGGCTGATTTCGATTTCAGACGGGAACAGCCTGTCGACACCGCGGTGCTGCGCCAGCCACTGCTTGAGGCCATCCTTGGCCGCTACCATGCCGCGCAAGACCGCATTGCGCTGGCCCATCGTCTTGCTGCCATCGACGCGCTCCGTTTCCCGGCCGGTCAGGTAGCTCTTGGTCAGCATGACCCTGGTCCAGTTGGAGCGGAACGCGAGGTCGAACACGAACAGGCCGTCCTCCAGCTGTTCGCTGATCGGGTTCAGCCGCTCGGGAGTGCGGAAGATGGCGAACAGCGACGGGTCGCCGCTGAAACGCCGGCCGGTGAATTCGCTGACGCGCACCTGCAGCACGCCTGCGCGGCTCAGCTCAAGGTCGTAGACGAACTCTGTTTCGCTGACGCGGCGCGTGAACACTTGGCAGTCATAACGGTCCAACGGATTGCGCAGCGCCGCCAGCGGTGCGAAGAACTCGATCTTCCCGACCTTCAGCGGCAACACGACGTTGTCTTCATCGTAGTGCGAGCAGAACCACACGCCTGCGACCTGGAAGGCGCTGTCGACCAGCGCGCCCAATCCGCCGGCATGCGCGACCACGCCGGTCATGCCGCTGGCGTCCATCGGCCCGAGCTGCTTGATGCCCTGGTACAGCGGGCCGTGGAACAGCCAGCGGTCGCGGTAAATTTGCTCGAGCTGCAAAGGGAAGGGCGGCACGTGGCCGGAATCGAGCAGGCGTCCGGCGCCCGACGGCGGCGGCGCTGCCAGCAGACTGTCGGCCACCTCCACCTGGCACGAAAAGCGGTCTTCCACCACCACCGCATACAGGTTGCGCTCTTTGCGATAGATGCGCGCCTCCAGCGCCAGCGGCCCGCGCACGTCGACGAAACGGAAGGAAAATGCCTTGTGGACGGCGCGGATGCTGCAGCCCGGCAGATAGTCCGACACCAGCGCGCACGCCAGTTCAATCATCATCGTCATCGGCACCACGGCCGAACGCTCGGCAACTGGCCGGCCTTCATGGGACTGGTAGATCTCGTGGTCGTACAGTTCCGGGAAGCGCCCGTGGTCGATCTCGATGGTTTGGCGGTGCACGACTGCATGCGGGTCAATCGGCGCGGCGCTTAGTGGCTCCGGCGCAGCGGCAGCCGGCGTAGCGATCGCCACGCCGGCTTCGCTCAGCGGCATGGGCGCAGGGACCGCTGAAAGGCCGAGCGACGGGGACCGGCTGGACGCCGCGCCAAAAGCCGCCAGGACATCGTGCTGCGCGCGCTGGAACACGTCCATGCTGAGCGTATGCAAGTCCGTGTAAGCCAGCGCGCCGGGCGGCAGCGACTGGACCATCGGCAGCGTTGCCGGACCGGCGCCCGCAGCCGAAGCCGCAGCCGATGCCGCCGCACCCGCCACGAATGAAAGTCCGGGCATCGCATGCAATTCATTCAAGTTCCCGTCCAGCGACATCAGTGCGGCCCGCACCGGCGCCGGCGCGGCGATTTCCTGCGCCTCTGCCGCTTCATCCCGCTGCGCGCACATGCCGAAGCGTGTGAAATCGATCGCTTTGCCTTCGGCGAACAAGCCAGCCGCGGCACGGCGCAGCATTTGTTCGCTGCTCTTGCCCGCGCTGCCGGCGTCGAGCGCCATGTAATCGCTGCCCTTGAGGGTGTCGGCGACGAAGCCGCTCAAGCCGGCATTACCCACTTGCAGGAAGACGCGGAAGCCATCGTCGTACAGCCGCCCGACCAGTTCGCGGAAGCGCACTGGCGTGGCCATGTTGTCGATGATGACTTCCTTGACTTCGGCTGCAGCGTGCGGATAAGGGCCAGCCAGGCTCGATGACCAGATCGGCACGGCCGGTTCGGACAGCACGATCTGCTCCACCAGCGGGCGGATACCCTGCAGGCCGGCGCGAATGAACGGCGTGTGCGATGCCGCTTCGACGCCCATATCGACCGACAGCAGCCCCTGTGCACGCAGGCGCTGCCGGGCAATTTCCAGAGCGGCGGCACTGCCGCAGATGACGCAATGGCCGGGGCAGTTATCGACCGCGATGGCGGCACCGTCGATGCCGGCCAGCAGCGCGCGCACGCTGTCGGCGCCGGCCCAGACCGCGACCAGGTAATAACCCTTGCCCATCACGCTATCCTGCAGGGCCAGCAGGCGCGCAATGAGGATTTCCAGTTGCGCCGCACCGATCATGCCGCTCGATACGCAAGCGATCCATTCGCCCAGCGAGTGGCCGGCAATGGCGTCGGGGGCAATGCCGAGCGCGCCGAACACATGGTACAGCGTATTGGTGGAAAACACGGTCTGCAAGCTGGTGCTGACCAGCGCGTCGTCGCCCCCGGCCGACAGCCGCGCAAGATCGACACCGAAGCGCTGCGCCAGTTCGCGGAAATCCGGGTTGACCTGGTTGCCCAAGCCAGGGAACAGGAAAGCCAGCTTGCCGCCCGCTCCCAGCAAGCCCTCGGGTGTGAAGAAAATATCCTGCTTGCCGCGCCAGGGCTGGCCGCGCGCGGCAATGCGCCGCGCCTTGGCCATGCGGTCCGGCGTGGGGTCGAACAGCACCAGCCGGCATGGCCCGGCGCCTGGATGCAGCGCGCCGCTGTCGAGGTCCGCCAGCAGGCTGGCCAGGTCAGGCCGGGCCAGCGCCAGCACGGTTTCCTGCGTGGCCAGTGCGGGGGACGTCAGCGCCAGCGCCACGGGCACGCTGGCCCGCGCAGGCACGGGCGGCGCGCTCATGACCAGGTGGGCATTGATGCCGCCAAAGCCAAAGGCGCTGACGCCGGCCACGCGGCCCGCGCCGGTCCAAGGCACGCTGTGCCGCGGCACGTGGAAGCCTTGCGCGGCCAGGTCGGCCCGCAATTCGCGGCAGTGCAATGACGGGGGCAGCACGCCGTCGCGCAGTGCGCAGGCGGTCTTGATGACGCTGGCGATACCGGCCGCGCCCAATGTGTGGCCGATCATCGACTTGACCGATCCCAGCGCCACATGCCGTCCTTGCATATGCGGCCCGAAGAAGCGCAGCAGCGAACTGCTTTCCACTTCGTCGCCGCGCGGCATGCCGGTGCCGTGGCATTCGATATAGCCGGCGCGGCCGGGGTCCATGCCGGCATTGCGCCAGGCGGTATCGAAAGCCTGCACCTGGCCGTCCGAACATGGCGCCAGCAAGCTTTCCGCGCGGCCGTCGCCGCAGCTGCCGGCGCCTTCGATGACCGCGTGGATACGGTCGCCGTGGGCCAGCGCCGCCGCCAGCGGTTTGAGCACCACCAGCCCGGCGCCTTCGCCCAGCAGCAGGCCATCGGCGCCCCGGTCAAAGGGACGGATCTGTTCTTGCCGCGACAGCGCACCGATATTGGTAAACATGGACCAGTAGCCCTGTGTCAGCGGCACGTGCACGCCGCCGGCCAGCATCACGTCGCAGCGGCCCAGTTGCAGCTGCATGATGGCGTTTTCAATGGCCACCAGCGACGATGCGCAGGCGGCGTCGAGGATGTAGCTTGGTCCGCTCAGGTTGAGCCGGTTGGCCAGGCGCGCAGCGGCAAAACCGGGCACCAGGTTGCGCGTCAGGCTGCTGTCGAAACCAGCTTTGCGCTCGGCCACGAAACGTTCGGCGAAGGCGTCGAGCTGGGACGGGTCCAGCCCGGGGAAACTGTCGCGCAAGCCCTGGCGCAATTGCGGCAGCAGCTTGATGCGGTCGAGGAAGCGTATCGTCACCGGCCCGATCGGCATGGTGCGGCCCACGATGACGCCGGCCGGCAGCGCTGTTTTCTCGCGCCCGGTACGTACGATGCCGGCGTCGGCCAGCGCGCTGCGGGCCAGGTCCAGCATGATGAATTGGTCGGCCTCGGCTTCCTCGACCTCGCGCGGCACAATGCCGTAGGCGAGCGGATCGAAATGTAAGTCCGCCACGACGCCGGCGCGGCTGCAATACGTCTGTTCCAGGCTGGGTGCGCTGCCGGGCGTGTAATAGCCGGCCTGCCTGCCCCAGCGCTGCGCCATCGGATAGGCGCTGATGGCGTCCACGCCCTCTTGAATATTGTTCCAGAAGGCGCCCAGGTCCGGCGCTTGCGGAAAGCGGCAGGCCATGCCGATGATGGCGACTTTAAATCCCATGGCGGCTCCCTTGTACCAATGCCGCGCGCCTCATAAGGTTTCCTCGTTCCAGAACAGCGCCTCATCCTTGACGCAGGTAGCGATCAGGCGGCTGGACCGTTTGCCGGCGCCCAGTTCGTCGAACAGGAAATCGACGCCCTGGCGGCGGGTGATGGCGTGGATACCCATGCCTTCCAAGTGTTTTTGCAGCGTCGCATCGATCATGCCGGCGCCTTCCCAAGGGCCCCAGTTGACCGACAGGTAGTGGCCGCTGCGGCTGGCGTTCAACGCCATCGCGCGCTTGTCGAGGTAAGCGTTGGCGGCTGAATAATCAGTCTGGCCGCGGTTGCCCAGCGTCGCGGAAATACTGGAGAAGAACACGACGAAGGCCGGTTCCGTCAGGCGGCCCAGGCTGTCGAGCACATTTTCCACGCCGCTGGCCTTGGTGTGGTAGACCCGCGCCAGCGACGTTTCCTGCTTGTCCTTGAGGAAGCGGTCGTCCAGGATGCCGGCGCCAAACAGCACGCCATCGATGCGGCCATAGCGTTCCATCACGCAGCGCAGCGCGGTGTCAACCTGGTCCGGTTCGGTAACGTCGGCCTGCAGGTATTGGATTTCGCTGCCGAAGCTGCCAAGTTCCTCCATCGTGCGGCGCATCTGCTTGTCGGCCAGGACCGCGTTCACGGTTGCCTCGATATCCCGGGCACGCGTCGTTCCGCCTTGCTGTGCCAGTAATGCTTGGCGCAGCGCGGGCGCCGTGTCGGCGCCAGGGAAGGGTTCATCTCCAGCCGGCAGCGGCGAACGTCCCAGCAGCACGATGCGGCAGCGGTAGCGTTCCGCGAACGCCGACGCGAACCAGCTGGTAATGCCCTTGGCGCCGCCGACTATCACCACCACGGCCTCCGGCGGCAACTGCAGCGTTTCAGCCGAACTCACATAGGCCGGCCTTGGCAAGGCTTTGCGCACGTGGCGGACGCCGTCGCAATAGGCGACCGGCTGCGCCAGGATCTCGGGCTGGCTGAGTATTTCGCTCAGCACGCGCGCGGCCAGCGCTTCGGTGTCGAGCTGCGCCATGTCATGCAGGATCAGCGGGCGGATCACCGGCACTTTCGGCCATTCCCAGCGCAGGCTCACCAGCATGCCGCTGGCGCCGCTGCCGCATGACGGAGCATGGTAGCGGCCATCGTCATGGCGCAGTGGCGCGGCGTCGCTCTGGATCGTCATGACGGTGTCGATGGTGCGCGCATCGCAGGCGCGCAGCGCATGGAACAGTCCCAGCACGTCCTGGTAGGGATCGTCGTCGCGGTTGAAGTACAGGATGCCGTTGGTGTCGAGCTGCAGGCCGGTCTGCAGCGCACCGCGCTCCAGCGGCTGCAGCCGAGCGCCAAGCGTGCCCAGCTTCTCGTGCAGCGCGTCGAACAGGGCGGCCGGGGCGCCGATGCAATGCAGCGTCTTGCCAGCCAGACGCGCTGGGGCAGCGGGCTGCAGCGGCTGCGGCGTGTACAGCACTTCCAGCACCCTGAGCGGGACCTGCGGCGCGGCCTGGGCGGGCGAGGGCGCAGCCTGCCGCGGCGGCTGTGCTTGCACCGCTGCCTGCTTGGGCTGGCTGTAGTCGGCCAGCCAGGTACTGATGCCGCGCAGTGTCTTGATCCTGGAAACTTGCTCCAGGAATTGCGCGGCGTCGTCGCCTAGTTCGTCGGGCGTGCCGGTACCGGCCAGGCCAAGTTCTTTGCCGATCTCGGACAGCAATTCGACCCGTTTGATGGAATCGATACCGAGGTCGGCTTCCAGATCGAGGTCGGCATCGATCATGTCGTCCGGATAACCGGTGCGCGCGCAAATCAGCGCCCGGAGCCGGGCTTCAATGGTGCTGCGGTCATACGCCACCAGCGCGGCTGGTTCATGCGATGGCTGCGGGGCCGGTGCGGCAGGTTCGGCAGTCCGGCTCACATAGCCGGCCAGCCACGTGCTGATGCCGCGCAGTGTCTTGATCCTGGAGACTTCTTCCAGGAATTGCGCCGCATCGTCGCCCAGCTGGTCGGGTGCGCCGGCGCCGGCCACGCCCAGGTCCTTGCCGATTTCCGACAGCAATTCGACGCGCTTGATCGAGTCGATGCCGAGATCGGCTTCCAGGTCGAGATCGAGCTCGATCATTTCCTCGGGATAGCCGGTGCGCTCGCAAATCAGCGCCCGGAGTTTGCGCTCGATGAGACCGGGAGAGCGCCGCGTAGGGAAAGAGTGTGATGGAAAAAAAGCTTGCCTCCGTCCGTCAGCCTGCATTCAAGCTGGCTGCTGAATTGCTTATGCCCAGCCCATCATGCTCTGGATACCAACCAGCGTTGCCTGAACCGAGTTGGCGTCACTGGTGA
>NZ_WNLA01000018.1 GCF_009720865.1 Pseudoduganella ginsengisoli
GGTAGCGCTGCGCGCGGCGGCACCGCCATCGGTGCGGCGGCGATGGCGGCCGCAGGCAATGGCATGGCCAGCGGCGCCGGAGCCGCGCCCAGGTAGCCCAGCATGATATCGCGCTGCTGCTGGACGAAATGATTGACGCTGTCGAAATAGCTGCGCATCACGGCCGCGCGCGCGCCGTCGTCGTATGGCGCCGGTTGCGCTGGGTGCGCCAGCGCCGGCTGCAGCGCCAGTTTGGTACCCAGCGCAGGATCGTACGCGTGTGCAGGCAGCTTGCCCTGCAGCGGCCTTGCGTGCTGGCCGTTGACGCTCCACATGGTCGCCGCCAGCGGTTTGGGATGCGCCAGATCGAGCACGCGCAGGCGCCGGTTGGCGTACAGCGCGCCTGGCGCCAGCGGTGCGCCCAGCGTGGCCAGGCGGGCCAGCGCATGCATCAGCCCTTTCAGTGGCGGCGCGTCGCGCAGCATCAGCGGCAGCGTCTGCACCGGTGCGCCGTCGAGAATATTGTTCACCAGCGACGACAGCGCGCCGCCCGGACCCACCTCGACAAACGTGCGCACGCCTTGTGCGTGCATGGCCCGTATCATGGCTTCGAAACGCACGGGCGAGGCGATTTGCCGGCCCAGGCTATCGGCCAGCGCATCGGCGGCCAAACCGTCTGGATAGGGCGCGGCGTGCTGGTTCGACCAGACAGACGTATCCGGCTGGATCGGAGCCAGCGGCAATTCGCGCAGGAAGGCGCCGAAATGATCGGCGGCAGCGCCCAGGCTGCGGCTGTGGAAGGCGCAGGCGACCGGCAGCATGCGCGCACGCATGCCAGCCTGCTTGCATTGCTGCAGCGCTGCCGTGATTGCGCTGGTGGGCCCTGCCAGCACGGTCTGGCGCGGCGCGTTCAAGTTGGCGATGTCGATCTCGCGCATTTCGCCAAGGCTGCCCAGCACTGCGTCAACCTGCGCCGCGTCGCCCTCGACAGCCAGCATGGCGCCGCGCTCCGCGCCGTCAAAGCTGCCGAGGATGCTGTCGGCACGCTGGCGGCTCACTTGCACCAGCGCGTTTTCCGCGATACTGCCTGCGTGGCACAACGCGCTCAGTTCACCGAAACTGTGGCCGGCCAGCTGGCTCGCTTCGATGCCGAGCGTGCGCAATACCTGCGCCGCCGCCATGCTGACGACGCCCAGCGCCGGCTGCGCCATGCGCGTGTCCGTCAGCGCGGCGTCCTGCGCGGCGCGCTGCTGGTCCGTCAGGGCGCTGGGCGGATACATGGCCGCGCACAGCGCCGGCTCGCCGGCCAGGTACGTTCGGGTGGCAGGGAAATACGTCAACAAGTCGGCGCCCATGCCGACAAACTGGCTGCCTTGGCCGGGGAACAGGAAGGCCAGCGGGCCTTCCATCGGCAGGCCGGCGCCGGTATAGACGCCGAGCGGGTCGGCCTGGCCCTGGACCGCCCGCGCCAGCCTGGCGCGAAGATCCTCCACGCTGGCCGCCACCACGGCGAGCCGCACCGGGCCATCGCCTTCATTGCTCAAGTGGTGGCTGTAGGCGATGTCGCACAGCCGGTGCTGGTGGCCGCCGGCCAGGTACGCTTGCAGGCGTTCGGCCTGCTGGCGGGCCTGGTCGGCGTTGTGGCCGCGGAACAGCAATAATTCATAAGGCCAGACCTGGGGCGCGGGCGGGACCGCGCCGCCAGGGCCGGCGTGGCCACGGTCGAGCACGAGATGGTAATTGGTGCCGCCGAAACCAAATGCGCTGACGCCGGCCTTGCGTTCGTGCGCCAGCCAGGGCAGCGTGCGCGCGGAAAAATAGAAGGCGCTGTGTTCTTGCCGGTAGTAAGCGTTAGGCTGTTCCAGATGCAAGGTGGGCGGCAGCAAGCCCTGTTCTACTGCATACGCCGACTTGATCAGGCTGGCGATGCCGGCGGCGCACTTGGTGTGGCCGATCTGGGTCTTGACCGAGCCCAGCGCACAAGCGCCGGGGGCGCTGCCTGCGCTGGAAAACACGGTTTCCATCGACGCCAGTTCCGTGCGGTCACCCACCACCGTGCCGGTGCCATGCGCTTCCAGCAAGCCGATTTCGGCCGGTGAAATCCCGGCGCGGCGGTAAGCGCGGTTGAGCGCCCGCTGCTGCCCCTGGCGGCGCGGCGCGGTCAAGCCCAGCGACTTGCCGTCGCTGGCGCCGCCGATGCCGCGGATCACCGCATAGACATGGTCGCCATCGGACAACGCATCTTCATAGCGCTTGAGCACCACGGCGCCGGCGCCTTCGCCCAGCGCGATGCCGTCCGCCAGTTCGGAAAAACTGCGGCACCTGCCGCTGGACGACAGCGCGTGGGTGCTGGAAAACATCAGGTAGTCATGGATGCCGTTATGGAAATCCACGCCGCCGGCAATGGCCACGTCGCTCTCGCCATAGCGTAATTCCTTGATGGCCGCATCGATGGCCGCCAGCGACGATGCGCACGCGGCATCGACGGTAAAGTTCTGGCCGCCAAGATCGAGCCGGTTACTGATACGGCCCGACACGACATTGCCCAGCACGCCGGGGAAGCTGTCTTCCGTCAGGCGCGGCAGGGCGGACAGCGCCTGGCCCAGCGCCGGTTCATCGAGCAATTGCGGCAGCATGATGCGCAACCCGTATGCGCCAGAAATGTCGGCGCCCGGCTCGATGCCGAAGATGACGGACGTGCGTTCGCGGTTGAAAGGGCGTTCGAGGTAGCCGGCGTCTTGCAACGCCTGGTAAGCCACCAGCAGGCCGGCAATCTGGGCCGGATCGATCGAGCCCAGGCTTTGCGGCGGAATGCCGAACAGGGCTGGATCGAAATGGAAATCCGGCACGAAGCCACCCCATTTCGAGTTGGTTTTCTCGCCGCGAGCACCGGCCGCGTCCGGGTCGTAATACAGCGCCTTGTCCCAGCGTCCGTCAGGCACCTCCGTGACGCAGTCTTTGCCCTCGATGATGTTGGCCCAGAATTGCTGGGCCGTCAGCGCGCCGGGGAAGATGCCGGCCATGCCGACAATGGCGATGTCGCACGGACTGCCGCGCTGTGTGGCCGTTGCCGGCACGCGCACATCGCGCAGCCATTGCGCGCTGGCGGCCAGTTCCTCGTGCAGGGCGGCAATGCTGAGCACTTGCTGGCGCAGGCAGGCGACGTCGCCAATCATGTACATGCCTTCATTGCGCTGCGTGTGCGTGTCGACTTCCGTGGCCACGCCGCCGATTCGCTTGCTGCCTTTGGACGCAATGCGCAAATGGCCGGCATTCATCTGTTCAAGCGCGAGGAAGATCTCGTCGCGGCTCTTGCCTTCGGCGCGCAGCCGCAGCCGCTCCTGTTCGAGGAAATCGACATACGGCGTGCGCAGGCAGCGTGTGACGTGGCCCGGCCGGGTTTGCACCAGTGCAGTCTCGCTGCTGGCCACGGCCAATTCCTGGTAAGCCGCCAGGATCGCGCCTTCGCGCACGGCTTCCTCGGTAAACAAATAGGCCGTGCCCATTGAAATGCCGACCTTCGCACCCAGCGCGGCCAGCGGCGCACACATGGCGCCCAGCAGCGCGCCAGACAGGCGGTCGTGCAAGCCGCCCGCAAACAGCAGCGACAATTCCGCGCAAGCGCCGGATTCCAGCGCCAGCGTAATCTGGCCCTCCCACAGCGTCATCGACGACAGCGGCCCGACGTGGCCGCCGCATTCGCGCCCTTCGAACACGAAACGGCGCGCGCCGCCGGCCAGGAAACGTTCGAACAGGCCGATCGTGGGGCAATGCAGGAAAGTTTTGACGCCTTGCTGCTCGAACGCCTTGGCCTGGTCGGGCCGGCCGCCAGCCAAAATCACGTAAGACGGCGCCATGGACAGCACCAGCTCGGCTTGCGCCTTGTACAGTTCGGGTGGCAGGAAACCCAGCAGGCCGACGCACCAGGGTTTGCCGTTGACGCGGTCCCGGGTCTGCTCGAGGATAGGCCGGGCGCGCTCTGGCGGGAGCACGGCCAGCGCGATCGACGGCATGGCGCCGGCATCGGCCACGGCGGCGGCGAAGCCAGGCCGGTCCGACACTTGCGCCATGGGTCCCTGCACCAGCGGATAGCGCAAGCCATGTTCGCGGGCGAACGGCGTATCGGCGCCGAACAGCGGCACGCGCCGGGCCTGGCGCAAGTGGCCTGCGATGGCTTCTTCGGTCGCGTGCACCAGGCCATCGATGTCGCCGTACTGCGCGTGGAACAGCTGGGCCAGCGCCAGGTCTTCACCGGCCAGCAGCGGTGCGGTTCCGCTGTGCAGTTGCGCCAGCAACTGGTCCCGGCTGGCGTCGTCGTCCACGTCGGGCACAAGTTTGTGGCGCAGGAAGCGGTAGCCGCCGGCGACCGCTGTTTCCGAACCGTTAACTGCCCTGAACACAGGCAGCAGCCCGGGGCGGCTGTGCGCGGCCGGCATCAGCGCCAGTTGCGCGTCGTACAGCACGCCTTGGGCGCCCGCCACCACGGCAGCTGCCGCCCCGTGCGGTCCCATGCCGCCCTGGGCCCAGTATGGCAGCGACAGGCGGCCGTGGGTCTGCTGCAGCAAAATGAAACTGTTGAATGCGCCGATCCGGCCGCCGCTCTCGGCGCCCTTGAGGATCAAGCCATGGGCGCCCAGGCGCTGCGCTTCCAGCGCTTCTTCCAGCGACACCACCTGCACCACGTGAAAGAAGCCGGACAGCGGCTGGAAGGCGGCCGGCGCCGCGTGCATCAGTACTTTCACACGCTCGCGCAGCGGCGCCAGCGCCGTCTCGTCCACGCGCACGCCTTCGGGAATACGCAAGCCGAAGCTGCCGGGCGCAGCCGCCTGGACACGCGTGATGGCGGCGCGCGCCTGCGGCCAGTCGCGCCCGATGTCAAGGAAAGCGAAAGCGCCCGCGCGCATGGCGTCGGCCACCAGACGGGCGTCGGGTGTTTCGAACGGCGACACGATCAGGACACTATTTAAGATGCCTTGCAAACCAGCCTCAGTACTCATGCTTGTATTCCTTGCTGTCTAAATAACTTTTAGTCGGCAAGTATGGTTGGCACGCGATGGCGAGTCTTGATCTTTTTACATGGAAAACTGCGCTAAATCGGCACAATGCGCTGGTTTTTACCCGTTGCGGCTATCATTCCGCAGAACAAATTCACTGGATCACTGATTTGATGTATTGCGAACTGGTTACTGGCCAACTGATGAAGGCCGCTGCGCGCCTTATGCTGGTTGCCTTTCTTTTGATCCCACACAGGGCAGGGGCCGCTGAACTCGTGATGGCCATTTCCAACGGCAGCGCCATGCCGATGACCGATATACGCGATGAAGCGCTGCGCGGCGGGATACTCAAGGAATTCGGCGATGCGCTCAGCGCACAGCTGCACCGCCAGCCGCGCTACGTGGTATTGCCGCGCACCCGGGTGGAAGGCGCACTGCTGCGCGGCCACGCGGACTTGCTGTGCGACTTGCGGCCCGAGTGGCTCGACAACCAGTCCTTCCTGTGGTCGGACGCGATCATCTCGAACCGCATGATCGTCGCCATGCGCCGCGAAACCCCTGCGCCCGCGTCCTTGCAGGCGATGGCGGGAGCGCGGGTAGGGACGATCCTGGGTTACCGCTATCCGGAAATCGAACAGCTGCAGCCCAACGTCGTGCGCGATAATGCCGCCAATGACAGCCAAAACCTGGAAAAGCTGTTGCACGGACGCTTCAACTACATTGTTACAAACCGCATTTATTTCGACTACCAGCGCAAGGTGCACCCGGAGCGGGCGCAGCTGGCGTCCCACCACTTGAAGATCACCGACTTCGATACTTTTTGTGCTGTTGGCCCGCAAGGCAAAGTCGGTATCCGGGAAGTGAACCAGGCGATCGCGGTATTGAAGGCGCGCGGCGTGATCCAGGCTATCCTGGGGCGGTACCGGCCACACGGCGCCACGCACTAGCAGCGGACTGCCCAGTTTAGCCGCGCCGGAACCACGTTCGCTCCGGCGCGCCCGCCACTTGGATTACTTCAAGCGGTCCCACAGGAAGCTGTACACCATGCCATACAGCTTGGCTTGCTGCTCGCCGTTTACCGCGCCGCCATGGCCGCCATCCATGTTTTCCCAATACAAGACTTGATGCCCTTGTTCTTGCATGCGCGCCACCATCTTGCGCGCGTGGGCTGGATGCACGCGGTCATCCCGGGTGGAACTGGTGAAGAACACCGGTGGATACGAGCGGTTCTTGTCCAGCAAGTGGTAGGGCGAATAGCGCGAGATATAAGCCCACTCGTCAGGACGGTCCGGATCGCCATATTCATCGATCCACGAGGCGCCGGCCAGCATCAGGTGGTAGCGCTTCATGTCGGCCAGCGGCACCTGGCTGACGACGGCATTAAACAGTTCAGGACGCTGCAGCGCGGCGACAGACACCAGCATGCCGCCCAGGCTGCCACCCATGATGCCCAGGTGTTGCGGCGACGTGACTTTCCGTGCGATCAAATCTTCAGCCACCGTAATGAAGTCGTCATATGACACTTGCCGCTTTTCCTTCAGCGCGGCTTCATGCCAGCGCGGCCCGAATTCGCCGCCGCCGCGGATATTCGACAGCACGTAGACGCCGCCTTTTTCCAGCCACGCGCGGCCGACGGTCGCGTTGTACGTCGGCCGCATGGAAATTTCAAAGCCGCCATAGCCGTACAGCAAAGTCGGGTTGTTGCCGTCGAACTTGACGTCCTTGCGCATGACGGCGAAATACGGAATCCGGGTACCGTCCCTGGCGGTGGCAAATTGCTGCTCCACCTTGAGTCCGGACGCATCGAAGAACGCCGGCTGCGATTTCAATGGCTGGCGCAAGTCGGTGCCGACCTGGCCCAGGTGCAGCGACGTCGGCGTGAGGAAGTCGTTCAGCACCATGAAGTAGCTGTCCGATTCCAGGTAGTCGACCGGCGAGATCGATACGCTGGCGTAGGGCGGCGTCGATACCGTCCGGCGTTCCCATTTGCCGTCCTGCATGCGCCACTCGTGTACCTGGCTGCGCACGTTGACCATCTCGTTCAGCACGATGGCGCTCTTGGTGGCCGTCACCGATTGCAGCGAACGGGTGGCGTCGGGTTCGTACAGGACGTTGAAATCGCGCTTGCCCGCCATGAAGCCATCAAAGCCGATGGCCAGCAGCGAGCCTTGCAAATAGGTCTTGCCGCCGGTATTCCAGTCCGCCCGCAAGCGGATCAGCAGCTGATCCCTGAAGGTGAAGGCGGTCGCGCTGTTTGGCTTGTCCAGCTTGACCAGCTTGCCCGCATGGCGGTAGTACATGTCGTTGGTAAAGAACGACGTCGATTGCAGGATGAATTCGCGGTTGACTCCCGGGTACTCGTCGGCATAGCCGGAGGCGCTGATGTCGGCCGGCTGTCCTTCAAACACAACGGAGGCAGCCTGCAACGGCGTGCCGCGCTTCCACTCCTTGACGATGCGCGGATAGCCTGAGCTGGTCAGCGATCCTGGACCGAAGTCGGTGGCCACCAGCAGGCGGTCCCGGCTCACCCAGTTGACGTCGCTCTTGGCTTCGGGCAGGGCGAACCCTCCCGATACGAATTGCAGGCGGCCCGTGTCGAACTCGCGCACGACGTGCGCATCGCCGCCGCCGCGCGTGAGGGAAAACAGGCAGCGCTCAGCCTTCGGCTTCAGGCAGTTCATGCCGTGCCATACCCAGTTTTCCTTTTCATCGCGCGCCAGGCGGTCAACGTCCAGCACGGTGTCCCACTTTGGCGCGCTGCTCTTGTAGCGTTCCAATGTCGTGCGCCGCAAGACGCCGCGCGGGTGCCCGGCGTCTTTCCAGAAGTTGTAGACGTACTTGCCTTGCTTTTCAACGAAGGGAATCCGTTCGCGCGAGTCGACGATTTCGCGGATGGCCTTGGACGTCTGCTGGAAGCCCGGCAGCGCGCCCAGCCGGCTGGTCGTCAAGTCGTTCCACTGCCTGACCCAGTCCAGCGCCCGCTCGGAGCTGACGTCTTCAAGCCACAGGTAGGGATCGGTATTGAGGGCCGGCGCCGGCGATGGCGCTTCCGCCTGCGCAGCGGCGCACAGCAGCAGCGCTGCCGCTGCTGCCAGGCCACGTGTCCTGGTTGGTGTCATGTGGCGCATTCCTCTCAGAACATGTGTTCAACGGTCAGTTTCAACGTGCGCGTGCGCAGCGGCAGTGCGCTGTTCGGATACAGTTTGACCGGATCCTTGCGGTCGAACAGGTTGAACACGTTCGCGGAAATCGTCGTGCCAGGGCGGAACGTATAGCGCGTCCAGAAATCGACCGTCGTATCGGACGCAATCTTGCACTCGTCCTTGCTGACGCTACGGCCTGCGCAGCCATCAATGGTGTTGGCAGTATCGAGTTCACCCCACGCCAACTGGGTGCCGCTGGCAAAGTTTGCGCGCAGGCCGGTGACCAGCACGGCATTTTCCCACGACAGCTTGGCGACAGCGCGCGTGCGTGGCACGCCGCGGTAGCCGACATAGTTTTGCGTGTACGTGTTGGCGAAGCTGTCCCACTGCTGGTATTCGAACTGGTGGTTAAGTTCCAGGCCCACGTTCACGGTACCCATGTCGCCCAGCGTCCAGCGGCCCTTGGCGTCGAGATCGATACCAGAGACACGGGACTTGCCATAGTTCTGGTACTGTGCCGCGATGGTGCGGATCGGGCCGATCGGGTACGCGACGTTTTTGCCCGACAGTTCGGCAGCGCGGCGGGCAATGTCGATATCTTGCGTGGTCAGCGGGTCGCGCTGCACCAGCCCGTTCGTCCGGTCTTCATTGGCCAGTGTCTGGTCGATATCCTTGACGGCAATTTCGTCACGGCGCTTGATGTTGTAATAGTCGATGGTAAAGCTCAGCGCACGGATCGGCTGCAATACCAGGCCCGCCGTGAAGCTGTTGGTGTGTTCCGGCTTCAGGTCCGGGTTCGGTGTGACGACCGACGGGAAGTTAACCTTGCAGCCCAGGTCATAGGCGGTCAGGGCCAGGTTCTTGTCTGCCGCGTTGCCGGTATTGAGGATATTGCGCAATTCCGTGGCGGCTGCGCAGCGCTTCGGATCCAGATAGCCATTGTTGAACCACGACGCGCCGCCATTGCCGGTTTCCGGCAGGCTAGGCGCGCGGAAGCCTTTGGAGACGGTGCCGCGCACCATCAGCATGTCATTGGCCGTGTAACGCAGGCCGAACTTTGGCACAATGGCGCCGGCCTGGTTAATGACCTTGTCGCCACGGATGGCAAAGCTGCCTTCCAGCTGCTTGGTGAATGGGGCGGCCAGTTCGGCAAAAGCGGCGGCAACGTTGCGCGCGCCATCGATCTTCACGCCGCTGAACTGTACGATGCGCGCTTCCAGCACGTTATCGCTGCTCATGTGTTCAAACGACTCGTGCCGCAGGTCGACGCCGGTCGCCAGCTGCAGCGGGCCGCCGGGCAGCGCGTACAGTTCACGGCTGGCTTTGAAGTCCATGAAGGCTTGACGGTATTGGCCATGCGAGCCCATTTCCGGGAACATTTTTTCCAGCAGCGCGCGGTCATTGGTCTGGCCGAATTTGTAGGCGCCGCTGACGATCGCGTCGGCGTACGCATAGCGGTCGCGGTACAGGTGCTGGCGCTGGCGGGCTTTCGAGCCCATGATGCCGACTGCGCTGTCCCATTCCCAGCCCATGCTCTCGCCCTGGATGCCAGCCAATGCACGGAACTGGTCCGACGAACCGACGTTCTTGAACATGTCGCGGTCGTCGGCGAAGCGGTAATTCAAGCCGATCGGGAAACTGTACGGATTGTTGGGGTGGCCCACCGGCAATTGCGGATCCGTGAAGTATTGCATCTTGCCGGTAATCGAGTCATACCATGACAGCGGTACGCCCGTGACGCTGCTGCGCGGCGGCGCCGTATGGTAGTCGTTGCGGGTTTTCGCCAGTTGCAGTTCGGCGTAGCCGGTCATGTCGTTGGGCAGCTTCATCTTTGCCGAGCCGAGGAAAGTGGCGCGCTCCGCAGGCGGGCGGGCCAGGCTGTCTTGCCAATAGTCATAGAAGCACAAGCCGCCTTTCAGGTTTTCCGGCGCGCAGCCGGGCGCTGCCACGTTGATCGACTTGCCTGCCAGCTTGGGGTCGCTATAGTTGGCCGGATAGCGGCCGACGTAGTTGCCGGGAATCGAACCGGTGGACGTCGCATCGCGGTCCGGGTTCATGCGGATATACCAGTCGGGCAGCAGAGGGCGGACCTGGCGGTCAGTATATTTACCGCGTGAATACAGTTCGAGGTGGGCGAAGGCGTTATAGCCGTCCGTGTCGAAGTCGCCCGTACCGCCAATGATGGACGCCTTGTGTTCGCGGTTAAGGAACGAACGCTCCAGCGATTGCTGGGCCGATGCTTTCACGCCCACGCCGCGGAAATTCTTGCGCGTGATGATGTTGATGACGCCAGCCACCGCGTCGGAACCATACACGGCGGAAGCGCCATCCTTCAGGATTTCGACCCGGTCGATGACGTCGCTTGGGATGGAATCAATGTTGACGAAGTTCGCTTGCAGGGCGTCTGCAAAGCCATATGCCGACAGGCGCCGGCCATTGAGCAGCACCAGCGTGGCGCCGGTGCCGAGGTTGCGCATGGAAACGCCCGATGCGCCGCTGGCCCACGAATTGGTGCCGCCCAGGTCGCTGATTGCGCCACGGTCGTTGCCGGTCAGGTTGTTGAGGATTTGCGCAACAGTCTGTGCGCCGCTTTGCTCGATTTCCTGGCGCGATACCACCTGGACCGGCGACGCGGTTTCTGAATCCACGCGCTTGATGTTCGAGCCCGTCACGACGACTTTTTGGACGTGCTTGCTGTCGGTCTCCTGCGCCAGGGCGAGGCCGGGAAATGCTGCGGCCAGCGATGCGACGAGGACGGTATATTGCAATTTACTGCTGTGCTTCACGTGTGTCTCCTTGTTCATCATGGACGATTTGATATCGTTCTGCATGTTGTTGGAAGGATACTTTTGCGTGAGGGGCACTGTCTTGTGGGTTTTCCCAGGCTAGCACGATGAAATCAGCACAGTGTGTTTTTGCGCTTTAGATTGACCCCTCGGAAATTTCGCAACGAGAATAGCGGTTTTCTACAATTGCGAAAAAGGCGCCCATGTCCACTGAATTGCCTGTCTTTGAAACTGTCACCGTCACTGTCGCGGATCACGTCGCCACCGTACGGTTGAACCGGCCGGAAAAAATGAATGCCATGAACCTGGCCATGTGGCATGACATCCGCCGCGCATTCGATTACATCGATGCGTTGCCGGAAGCGCGTGTGGCGGTGCTGGAAGGGGAAGGGCGGGCATTCACGTCCGGCATCGATTTGCAAATGATGATGGGCTTGAGCAGCCAGATCCAAAGCGACTGCGATGGCCGCATGCGGGAATCGCTGCGGCGCGTGATCCTCGATTTGCAAGACACGCTGACCAGCCTGGAACGCTGCCGCAAGCCTGTGCTGGCTGCCGTACATGGCGCGTGCGTCGGTGGCGGAATCGACTTGATCACCTGTGCCGACATGCGCTACTGCTCAGCCGACGCATGGTTCAGCATCAAGGAAATCGATATCGGCATGACGGCGGACGTCGGTACGCTGCAGCGCTTGCCGAAACTCATCGGCGAAGGCATGGTGCGCGAACTGGCGTACACGGGCCGCAAATTTGATGCGGCGGAAGCGAAGGATGTCCGGCTGGTCAACCGCGTGTTCGAGTCGCCTGAGGCGCTGCGCGACGGCGTGCGCGCAATTGCCGCGGAGATTGCCGCCAAGGCGCCGCTGGCGGTGCGCGGCGTGAAAGAAATGATTACGTATGCGCGCGACCATACGGTGGCCGATGGCTTGAACTACAACGCGACGTGGAATGCCGCGATGCTGATGTCGGCCGACTTGCAGGAAGCCATGATGGCGGGCATGGCCAAGCGCACGCCGCAATTCCGCGACTGAGGCCGCGTGCAACACTGTTCAGCCCGCAGCCTCGAAGCGGGTCTGGCGCACCTGGCCCAGCACGCCGCTGGGGCCTGAGCGCGATATCGCCGGGCGCCGCGTGCCGGCCGCGAAGTCGCTGGGCCGGTTCAAGCCGGTAGCGACAACGGTGACACGCATGGCGTCGCCCAGCGTATCGTCGAACACTGCGCCGAATTTGATGATGGCGTCTTCGCTGGTCTGCGCACAAATCACCGTCATCACTTGCTTGGTTTCACGCAATTTCAGCGTTGCTTCGGACGCGGTAATGTTGACCAGCAAACCGCGCGCGGAGTGCAGGTTGGTGCCATCGAGCAGCGGGCAAGAGATGGCTTCCTCGGCAGCTTTGACGGCGCGGTCGTCGCCTGCGTGCTGCGCCGAACCCATCATGGCCATGCCGGTCTGGCGCATGACGGTACGGACGTCTTCGAAATCCACGTTGATCATGCCGGGCACGGTGATGATTTCCGCGATGCCGGAGACCGCCTTGCTCAGCACGTCGTCGGCCGCGGCAAACGCCTGCTTTTGCGTGACATCGGCGCCCAGCACTTCTTCCAGGCGGCTATTGAGGATGATGACGAGCGAATCGACACTCTTGGCCAGCATGGCAATGCCTTCTTCGGCAACCCGCATGCGGCGCGGGCCTTCAAATTCAAACGGTTTCGATACCACGCCGACCGTCAGGATGCCCATTTCACGTGCGACTTCCGCTATCACGGGCGCAGCGCCGGTACCGGTGCCGCCCCCCATGCCGGCGGTAAGGAACACCATGTTGGCGCCCTTAAGCGCGTCGGCAATGGCGGTGCGTTCACGCATGGCGCTTTCCCGTCCGACGATGGGGTCGCTGCCCGCGCCCATGCCGCTTTCGCCAAGCTGGATCTTTTTTTCCACGTGGACCAGCGACAGCGCCTGCGCATCCGTATTGGCGCAGATAAATTCGAAGCCAGACAAGCCGGCAGACGCCATATGGTTGATCGCGTTGCCGCCCGCGCCGCCGATGCCGATGACTTTGATTACCGTTTCCGGCTGGGAATGTTTGTGGTCGTGCAAGGTAGACTCCTTCAATCGAATTGCGCTCGGCCGCCATGGCGGCCGATGCTTAGTCCGTTAGCCTACTTGCTGACGCGCGCACGATACAGCGTTTATGCGATTCAATCGCAAGCATTTGTAATAAAGCGTGCAATCTGGCGACAACTCGTGGCACACCGCAGTCTCGGCTAGAATTGCATAATTACAATTAATTAATAAAAAATGAAGATTTCCAAATCTGCGGTAATCGCGGCGGGCCTGGCTGCAGCGCTTGCCGGTGCGGTGTACATGAAGACCAGCCCGCCGCCTGCTGGCACGCAAGCAGCAGCGGCCAGCGCCGATCCCCAAGCGCCCTTGCAGGCAGAGCTGCAAAATATCCTGGCGAACTACCGCAAAATCATTGTCTTGCTGGCGGACGAGCAGGCCATGGCGGAGCCAGACCGCAAGGCCGCCGGCCAGGTTGGCCAAGTGTTGTTCCATGAGAACGTCGAGCGGCTGGGTAAAGTGCGCCAGCTGCTGGCCGCATTGCAGCAGGGGCCAGCGGCCCAGCGCGACACGGCTTATGACTTGTTGCTGGCTTACATTGAATCGGCCACCGATTTGTTTGACGCCGACCGCCTCGCCTTCCGCGAAGTGTTGGTGGAGATGCAGTTGCAGGCAGCCGCCAACCAAACGCTGCCAGGTATCAAGCTGCACAAGCGCGTCAGCGAAGACCTGGCCGCGCTGGAAGACATCGAGCGCCAGTATGACAAGGAGCTGAGCGGCATCTTTGCCCGCTTCGACCAGCGCGCCATCGTGCCGAAGCGCGAGCGGTGGGAAGACTACGTTGCCCACTTGAAAAAGCTGTTCACGCGTGACCAGATTATGAAGGATTACGGCGTCATCGTGCCTTACCCCGTGAAGCCGGGCGCCGCCGATTCCGCGGAAATCTTCGGCAAGTCGCTGCCGCCGAAAACCGTCGTGCTGACCTTTGACGACGGGCCGCATGCCACTTACACCGATGAAGTGGCGGCCATCCTCAAGCAATATGGCGTGCCGGGCGTGTTCTTCCAGGTCGGCAAGAACCTGGGCGAAGTCAACGCGCAAGGCAAGGAAGCGCTGGGCAAGCAAGCCGCTGCCAGCCGCCGCCTGCTCGATGGCGGCAATGTATTGGCCAACCATAGCTATAGCCACGCATTGCTGTCGAAAGAGCAGGGCGACCAGCTGTATGGAGAAATTGCGCAGGCCGACAAGTTGCTGAAGGCGGTCGACGCGCGCCGTTCTGCGCTGTTCCGTTTCCCTTATGGTGCGCACAATGCCGAGGGACTGGAAGTACTGAACAAGCTGGGGCTGCGTTCAGTGATGTGGAATATTGATTCACTGGACTGGGCCGATCCGGTGCCGAGTTCGATTGCGAACCGTGTACTGGGTTCGCTGGAGAAAGAACAGCGCGGCATCATCCTGTTCCACGATATCCACGAGCGTACCGTCAAGACCTTGCCGCTGGTGCTGGACAAGCTGATTGCAGACGGCTACAGCTTTGCCACATGGGATGGCAATGACTTTACAGTGGCCAAGGCTGGCAGGCCGGAGCCGGACAAGGTCGCCATCAGTACCGGCTACGCCAACAGCTATGCGGTGGTCATCGGCATTAACGACTACCAGAAATGGCCGAAGCTGCAATATGCGGTGCCCGATGCGAAGGCCATCCGGGATACGCTGGTGAGCCGTTTCGGTTTCGATAGCACGCGCGTATTTACGCTGACCAATGGCGAAGCGACCCGCAATAATATCCTGGCCGTATTCCACGACAAGCTGGGAGAAGCCCGGCTGAAGAAGGATGACCGCATCTTTGTATTCTTTGCCGGCCATGGCGCGACACGCCAGCTCAGTTCCGGCCGCAGCCTGGGCTACATCATTCCAGTCGATTCCGATCCGCAGCAAGTCAGCGTGGATGCGATCCCGATGACGGACTTGCAAAACATTGCGGAAAGCTTGAGTTCCAAGCATGTGCTGTTCGTGATGGATGCGTGCTATAGCGGCCTCGGCCTTACCCGGGGCGGCGGCACGTCAGCTTTCTTGCGCGACAATGCGCGCCGCATTGGCCGCCAAATGCTGACTGCGGGCGGCGCCGATCAAATGGTGGCCGACGGTGGGCCCAACGGCCATTCCGTATTCACGTGGACGTTGCTGCAGGCGCTAGGCGGCAAGGCCGACCTGAATGGCGACGGCATGATTACCGCGACCGAACTGGCGGCGTATGTGGCGCCGGCCGTGGCCAGCGTGTCGCAGCAGACGCCGGCCTTTGGTAGTTTGCCGGGTTCCGAAGGGGGAGAATTTGTATTCCAGTTGCCTGTCGAGACGGAATTCCTCAGCGGGGGGAGTCCCCAGCTGTCGCCGGAAGCCATTGCGCTCAACAGCAAGCTCGATAGCGGCCGCCAGCAGCAGGCTGACGGCAATAGCGTGGCCGTGAAAAACCTGCAAGGCGAAGTGCAAAAGCTGGCCGCCCCCAAGCCGGTGGATGCATCGAACCGGCAACTGGCGCAGCGCGCCAACGACCGTGGCTTGCAGCTGTATAAGGAAAAACAATATGCCCAGGCCGAGGCGGCCTTTACCGAGGCATTGAAATACCGTCCCGACTTCGGGCTGGCCGCCAATAACCTGGGCTTTGTGTATTTCAAGCAAGATAAATTTGCGGAAGCGGCGCGCTGGTTTGAAAACACGATTCAGATCGATGCGTCGCGCGCCATTGCTTATCTGAACCTGGGCGATGCGCGCCAGCGGCAGGGCGACCAGGACAAGGCGAGAAAGGCATACACCAGCTTCCTCGAACTGGCGCCGAACCACCCCAGCGCGCCGTATGTGCGGGAACAGTTGAAAAAACTAGGGTAACCGTGCCGGGCGCGCTCAGCGGAAGCCGGGGTATTCGAATTCCATGGCGATCCGCTTGGCGGTACGGGGACCATAGTTGTCTGCAATGCGGGCCAGCACTTTGTCCAGCACCTTGCCCGCCGCCACATTGTCCGGCGCTTCCAGCATGTCGTCCGGGGCGCCGGCTGTACCGGCAATGTGGTCCGGTTCGATCGCCAGGCCGAAGCGGCTGGTGACCGGGGCCGTGTTGGCGGCAACAAACAAGACTTTATTGCGTCGGCTGCGCGCGTAGGCGTCACTGGTATAGGCGAGGGCGATTTCATCGACGCCGTTGGCCACGGGTAAGCCGACCGGCTTTGCACGGTGGAACCAGCTGTCGGTAAAGTGCGTCAGCCAGATGTTCAGGTTGCGGCCGAATTTCGGCGCATACACGCCGCTGTCGTGCTGCGTACTCCAGTCCTGCACGCCAACGTCGCTGGCGACAGCTGCCGCGCGGTCATGGCCGGCAATGGCTTCCACCAGCGCCAGCGACGTTGGCATGGCGGCGCTGATGCCTGCGCTGGACACAACCTTGCCATCGGCCACATAGCGGACATTCGACAGCCACGTGGTGGCGGGGTATTTTTCTACGCGTAACTCATGCGTGGCCCAATGCGCCGTGCCGCGATGGCCCTTCAGCAAGCCGCTGTTGGCCACCACCAGCGCGCCATCGCAAATACTGACAACCGTCGCCCCTTTGGCGCCCTGGGCGGCCAGCCACGACAGCATGGGCGGCGCGTCGTCATGGGCCATGGCCGGGACGATGACGTAGTCCGCACCTTGCGGGTAGAGCCGGTCGAACGTTGCAAGGTCCAGGTCAGGTTTGATGCGCAAGCCGGTATTCATCTTGATCCATCCCGGTTCGGTGGCCACCGCCAGGATGTCGGCTGCGCCGGCGCGTTTCAATACACCGTAAGGCAGCATGAAATCAGTGATTTCCGTCGACGTGCTGTTGCCAATGACTGCGATAACGGGCCGCGCGCGGTCGAAGCGCGGCTGGTATGGGGGGATTTCACCGGCGTGGGCAAAGGTGGCGATGAACAGGAGCAGCAATAAAAACTGGCGCATGGCAGGTCGGCAAGTGAAGGTATGCGCAGATTATCTGCCGTGCGCTGGTGTCAGGAATGCCAGTAAACCGTCAAATCCTGCCATTTTTGGCGAATCCAGGCTCCGTGATTTAAACCGGTTCGAGGTTTGTTGGCCGTCAACACGAAATTTGCTAAACTTGAGTGGTTCGGCGGCAATTCCGTGCAGCTGTTACTGTCCACGTCAATGAATTCACATCTTCCTGATCACTTCCAGCGACGCCGCCAGCTGCTGGGAACTGCGCTGGCGCTGCCGGTCGCGGGCCTGGCTTCCAAGCCGGCGCATGCTGCCGGCAAGCTTGTTGTCGGCGGCCTGCCGGTCACGTGCAACCTGACATTGCCGATCGCGTGCAGCGCGGCCCGCAGCGGTTCGTTTGAATTCAGCAAATACAGCGGCTGGCCGGAAATCAAGGAAGCGCTGATGACAGGCCATATCCAGGCAGCCTATATGCTGGCGCCACTGGTGATGGACCTGACCGACAAGAAAATTCCGCTAAAAATCGTGTCGCTGGGCCACCGCTCCGGCGCCGTCATCATGGTGCGCACGGACTCCACCTACAAGCGCTTTAGCGAGTTGCGCGGCAAGCGCATCGCCATCCCCAGCCGCTTTGCCGTGGACTTCCTGTTCCTGCGCAAGATGCTGGCGCGTGAAAACATGTCGCCGAAAGATGTGCAAATCATTGAAATGGCGCCGCCCGATATGCCGGCCGCCTTGTACGCGAAGGCCGTCGACGCCTATTGCACCGGCGAACCGTTCGGCGCGGCAGCCCAGCGCGCAGGCTATGCGCGCCCGCTGTCGATGACGCGCGATGAATGGCGCAATTACATTTGCTGCGTGCTGACAGTGCGCGAAGAATTGATCAAATCGGACCGCCCGCTGGTGCAGGAACTGGTGAACCACGTGCAGGCGGCAGGCAACTGGCTCGATGCGGCGCCGGCCAACCGCGCCAAAGCCGCCACCATTGCTGCGGGGCGCAAATTCTTCAACCAGGATCCCAAGGTGATCCAGTTCGTCATGGATAACCCGGCCGACCGCGTGACCTATGGCGATTTGCGCATGATCCGCGCGGAATTCGATGAATTGATGAAGCTGTCGATGGAAGCGGGCACGCTGAAAAAGCCCGTCGCGTTTGACCAGTATGTGGATGAGAGCTTCGTCAAATCCATCCAGCCCGTGCCCATCGCTTTATGATGCGCGCCGTGTTGTTTTCCCTGCTGCTGGCGGCAGGTGCGGCGCACGCTGCCGATAAGCTGAAGTCCGGCACCTTTGACCCGCCGCGCATGGCGCCGAATATTGCGCAGCAGGCGGCCGATGGTAAGCCGTTTGCGCTGGATAAGCAGCGCGGCAAAGTCGTGGTGCTGGAATTCGGCTATACGAATTGCGCGGATGTGTGTCCGGTGTCGCTGGCGCTGTTGAAACAGGCGCGCGAACGCCTGGGCCCGCTGCGCGACAAGCTGCAGGTGGTGTTTGTCAGCGTGGACCCGGAACGCGATACGGCTTCCCGCCTGAAAAGCTACCTGGCGCAATTCGATCCCACTTTTATCGGCTTGACCGGGTCCGCGCAGCAGATGGCGGCCATCCGCACCGCGTATGGCATTAGCGCGGCCAGGTCGGGCAAAGGCGATGATTACGTCATGGGGCATTCGTCTTACCTGTACTTCATTGATCCCAAGGGCCAGTTGCGGGCGCTGATGCCTTTCGGGCGTCCGGCCGACGATATCGTGCATGACGTGACGTTGCTGGTGCAGGGCCAATGACGCGGCGTATCGGGGCGTGGACAGCCGCCGTATTGCTGCTGGCCGCTTGCGGCGCGGCGGCATGGGCAGCGTTTGCGCCTATTCATGCGGCGACACGCGATGCGCTGTTTGAAATCCCCAAAGGCACGTGGCAGCGCCGCATGGCGGGCGACAAGACTGACATCCTGCCCGACAAAATCACGCTGATGCTGGGCGTCAGCGATGTGCTGTTACTGCGCAACAGCGACACGGTGCCGCAGATTTTCGGCCCCGTGCTGATCATGCCGGGGCAGGATTTCCGCCTGCCATTCGAACAGGCGGCGGAATACCCGTTTGCCTGCACGGCCCACGCGAGCGGCCAGATGACTGTGGTGGTTGAACCCGCGCCGCAGGCGGGCTGGCCGCGGCTGCAGTGGCGCGCAAAGAATTTGTTGAATTTAACCTTGGTGAAACGAACCGGATGAAGTTATCGAAAGTATGGCCGCCGCTGGCGGTGCTGACGGCAGTCGTTGCCGTCTGGTGGTGTGCAGTGCTGGCCACCGACAGCCTGATTTTCCCGACTCCCGCGCAAGTGGTGAGCGGCGCCATGGAACTGGTGGAAGACGGCACCCTGTGGGAGCACATCAGCGCTTCGCTGGGCCGGGTCGGCGCGGGCTTTGGCCTGGCGCTGCTGGTAGCGATACCGGTCGGACTGTGGATGGGGCGCGTGGACGGCGCTTTCGTCACGCTGAACCCGATCATCCAGATCTTGCGCCCGATTTCGCCCATCGCGTGGATACCCGTGGCAATCCTGTGGTTTGGCGTCGGCAATGCTTCGCCTGTCTTCCTGATCTTTATTGCGTCCGTCTTCCCCATGATTGTGCAGACGGCGGCCGGCGTGCACACGATAGAAAAGCGCTACCTGCGCGCGGCGGAAAACTTTGGCGTGCCGCGTTCCAAGCTGTTCCGGCAAGTGATCGTGCCGGCGGTGCTGCCGGAAATGATCGTCGGCATGCGCATTGCGCTGGGCGTGGCGTGGCTGGTGGTGGTGGCGGCGGAAATGATTGCGCTGCGCTCCGGCCTGGGCTACCTGATCATCGATTCGCGCAATGCGGGCAACCGGTATGACCTGGTCATCGCCGGCATGATTATTATCGGCCTGATCGGCCTGGCGCTGGATGGGCTGATGCGCCTGCTGGAACATTTGAAAATCGTAAGGTGGCGCTATGGACGCTAAGATCGTCGTCAACTCAGTTAAGAAGAATTTCAATGCCTTGCCGGTGGTGGACGGCGTCGACTTTACCGTGGCGGACGGCGAGTTCGTCGCCATCGTCGGGCCGTCCGGCTGCGGCAAATCAACGCTGATGAAAATCGTCGCGGGGTTTGAACGGCCCGACCAGGGCGCTGTCTCCATCGACGGCCAGCCGTTGACGAAGCCGGGGCCGAAAGGCATCGTGATTTCCCAGCATGGCTCCGTGTTCCCCTGGCTGACCGTGCAGCAAAACCTGATGTTTGGCCTGAACAGCGGTTCCGACAGCGAAAAGGCTGCGCTGGCCGACCACTATGCCGAGATGGTGGGCTTGAAAGGGTTTGAAAACGCGTATCCGCACGAACTGTCGGGCGGCATGCTGAAACGGGCGGAAATCGCGCGGGCGCTGGTGGTCAAGCCGGAAATCCTGTACATGGATGAACCGTTTTCCGCGCTGGATGCGCTGATGAATTTAAAGATGCGCAACGAGTTGCTGCGCGTGCTGGCGGAAGAACGCCACACCGTGCTGCTGATTACGCACGACGTGGAAGAAGCGATTTACCTGGCGGACCGCATCCTCGTGCTGTCGCCGCGGCCGACGCGGATCCAGGCCAGTTTCCGGGTCGATCACGCGCATCCGCGCAAGCTGTCGCACCCGGACTTGCTGCAATTAAAGGAAGACATACTGGCCCAGTTAGGGCTGTCCGGTTTGTGATTACTCGTCGTCAAATTCGGACGTCAAGTCTTTGAAACCCTTGCGCACGGCGAACGGCAGGAATTCATCCGGCGTATCGAGCACGATCAGGCGCTTTTCCTGGATCACCGGGTCGCCGGCCGTCAAATCCGGGCCGCTGTAGCCCAGCGTGCGCAAGTGTGCGCTGATGTTGGCAATGAGTTTTTTGTCCTTGTGCAGCCCGTCGCTGGCCGGGGCGGCCAAGTCCACATACACGTCGATGACGCCATAGCCTTCATCGAAAATGCGGATGGCTTTGATGTCGATGGCGCGTCCGCTGCCATCGGTGGTCTTGAAAGGACCGCTGAGCTGGATATCGGTATCTTGGTTCATGCCCGCAGCATACACCCAAATGGCACAAAACTGCAGTTTCGTGACATCAAACGGGTGGTTCGCCGCATTGTCCTGCGCGGCGGACGGCGCTGGGTTAAGGTGGTGCTTCTTTAAACAATGGAAGGCGCACGAACATGAGGAAATTGGCAGGCGGCCTGCTGGCCATGGCAGCTATCAGTACGGTAAGCCCGGCTTGGGCGGAAGACGCACAGGGACATTGGCACGGGACGATCGCCGGTACGCTGGCCGTGGTACTGGATGTCAGCAAGACGCCGGCCGGCGTGTGGGAAGCAACGCTGCATAGTCCCAGCCAGGCATTTTCCACCAAGGTCAGCCAGTTTGCATCGGACGCCGCTCACCTGAGCTTTGCAATTCCGAAGCTGGGCGCCAGCTACCAGGCTGTTTGGAACGACAAGGACAAGGTATGGGCAGGAACGTGGACACAAGGCCAGCAAGCGCCGCTGAATTTGACGCGTACTGATGCGGGCGCCGCTGCCGCGCTGCAGCCGCGCCGTCCGCAGGAAACAGCGATAGCCGCCGCCAGCGCGCCATACACCAGCGACGAAGTGCAATTTGGCCATGCGCAATGGCAGCTGGCCGGCAGCCTGTTTGTTCCGAAAGGGGCCGGGCCGTGGCCCGCAGTGGTGCTCGTACATGGTTCCGGCCCGAATAACCGCGATGAAGATATTTTCGGCCACAAGATTTTCCTGGTGCTGGCCGACCACTTGGCGCGCAACGGCATTGCTGTGCTGCGTTATGACAAGCGCGGCGTCGGCGGTTCCAATGGCGATTACGACACGGCCACCACGCTGGATTTTGCTTTCGATGCACAGGCAGCCGTCGCTTACCTGCGCACCCGGCCGGACATCAATGCGCGCCATATCGGCATGATAGGCCATTCCGAAGGCGGCCTGATTGCACCGATGGTGGCGGCGCGCGACCCGCAGCTGGGTTTCGTCGTCTTGATGGCCGGCCCCGGCGTGCGCGGCGACGTGCTGATGGCCGAGCAAATGGCGCGCAATGCAGAGCTGGACGGATTGCCGCCGGAAGCCGCGGCCCGGCAGCGCATTGCCAACCGCGCACTGTTTGCCGCCATCATGGCAGAGCATGATCCGCAACGGGCCCGCAGCAAGGCCACGGCCATGCTGGAACAGGGCGAGCGCGATGGCTTGTATGTGCCGGGTACGGCGGCCATGACGGCCAAATCATTGACCAGCCCATGGTTTCATACATTTTTGACGCTGGACCCCGGCGTCGCCTTGAAGGCCATGCGCCAGCCCGTGCTGGCGCTGAATGGCGAATTGGACTGGCAAGTGCCGTCCCGGCTGGACCTCGACGCGATGCGCGCGGCACTGGCCAATAATCCCCGCGCCGTGGTAAAAGAGCTGCCCAGGCTGAACCATTTATTCCAGACCGCCACCACTGGCAGCGGCCAGGAATATGCGCAAATTGAAGAGACGCTGGCACCTTCGGCGCTGGAGGCCATCACTGGCTGGATACAGGGCCAGGTGCGCTAACATCAACGCGGCTCATCGTTGTCGCAGCCCTGCGCCCTGCGGCGGGCGCAGGCTGTTGGCGCTTCAAGAGCGACGTGTATCTGGCGTGAGATAGCCCGCACGTTGAAATCATGGCCGGCGCCGTCTACAATTGCTGTTTTATTAATGCGGTTACTGGCGGAGACCCGAATGGCCAAGGCAACGGTTTGTAAGCGTATCGGCAAAGGTGTGCTGGGCCTCGTGCTGTGCTGGGCCGCCTATGAATCGGTGGCGGCTGTCCCAGGGCCGTTTTTCCCGCATACGTATGAGCGCGGCGCCTTTATCGTGCATTCGGATGAAGCGATTCCAGCCAGCGCCGCGCACGTGATCGATGATGCTCAGCGCCGCATAGAGCGCTCGCCGCTGCATGGTGCGCACGACAAGTACGACATCTACATCTGCAATTCGCTGGCCAGGTTCGCGTTCTACAACCATAAATTCACGACACGTGCTGGCGGAGTCACGGAAGGGGCGTTCACGCGCCACGTGTTCATCCGCGGTGTGGATTTCGATACCAACAGCCTGCGCATGCCGGGCGGCGCCAGGATTGTCGATGCCGAGTCGCGCTCCGCATCGTATTTCCTGGCGCACGAGGCGGCCCACGTGATGGAATCGCGCCGGTTCGGCAGGCTGGCGTATGTGAAGTATCCGCACTGGCTGATGGAGGGGTATGCCGATGTGGTGGGAAAAAACGATGCCTTCCATATTGCCGATTACCGCCAGCCATTTGCCTCGGGGACGCTGGCGAATGACGGCACATACAAGCGCGAACACTTGCTGGTGGATTTCCAGCTGGGATTGGGCAAGACCGTGATGCAAGTGTTTGCGGAAGCGCTGCCGCAGCACACGGTGGAAGCGCAGCTGGCGGCGGCGCTGACTCAAAACGAGATCGGAGCAATCAAATGACAGCAGATGTTGAGTCGATGCTGTTTCCATCCCAAGGAGCGTTTGCACATTGGCTGGCGGCGCACCACGATATCTCCGGCGGGGTGTGGCTGCAGCATGCAAAGAAGGGGGCGCCGCTCCCCAGCGTCAGCTACCAGGAGGCGCTGGAAGTTGCGCTGTGCTTCGGCTGGATTGATGGCCAGAAGCGTTCACTCGACGCGCATTACTATCTGCAGCGCTGGACACCACGGCGCGCACGCAGTTTATGGTCCAAGGTCAATCGCGAAAAGGCGCTCAGGTATATTGAGGAGGGCAAGATGCAGCCGAGTGGACTGGCTGAAATCGAGCGGGCGCGCAAAGATGGCCGATGGGATGCTGCCTACGATTCGGCCAGCATGGCCAGCGTGCCGGCCGAACTGCTTGCGGCCTTCGCTGACCACCCCGGGGCCGCTGAATTTTTCGCTACGCTCAATTCTCAAAACCGTTACGCAGTGTTGTTCCGGTTGCAGACAGCGGTAAAGCCGGAGACCAAAATGCGTAAGGCGCAGGAGTATGCAGCCATGCTGGCCCGGCATGAAACGCTGCATCCCGTCATGGCAAAGAAGCCGGGCAAGGTGGCCGGGGACGCGCCATGAAAGTCATTCGTCGCCGTGACGCCGGAAAATGGCCAAATGTGGACCATTAAGCGAGAAAGGAACTCACGTGAATAGATTATTGATTAGCTTCGTCATGTTCATATTGTGTTGCCCGGGTGCTGCGGCGCAAGAGCAACCTCCGGGCAATTTTGAAAACTGGGGAGTCTGTCCTTTCGAATGCTGCACGTACCGGGACTGGACCGCCAATGCGGATATTGCTGTGCATGAAAGCCGGAACAACCAGTCCGCTGTCGTATTCCGCCTGCGCAAAGACGAACAGGTCCGGGCCCTGACGGGTGTCGTGGTGACGGAGAAAGCGTCGATAGTTCGCATCGACAAGACTGTGCAGGATGGCTATGTCCAAGGCGTCGACAAGCCGCAGCTTGCGCTCAAGGCCGGGGATGTCATTTATATGCTTGCTCCGCTGGGTGAGGGTTCCTATCTGTTCTGGTACCGGGGCAAGGTCTATACCAGCGGCGCCGGTCTCGCCGCGATGCCCGGCGTCGATGGAAAGGATGCGAAAATGACTTGGTGGAAGCAGGTCGAAAACAAGGCCGGCAAGCGGGGCTGGACTGCCTCCGACGAGTTTTCAAACGCAGACGCATGCGGTTGACAGGGCTAATCAATGCTTCTGACACTACGTCTGCTTGCCCACGCCTTCTTCGGGCGGGCGCACATCCTTGAACAGCACATACAGCAGCACGTCATACGTGATTTTCAAGCCGCCGGCCATCACCAGCGGCCAGCCAAACGGTGAGATGCCCAGCAGGTATCCGGCCAGTACCGGACTGGCTGCCGCAGCCAGGCTGCGCGGCACGGACGTGATGCTGGCCGCCGCGGCCCGTTCTTCCGGCGGCACGATGGCCATCACGTAGGAACTGCGCGTCGGGACGTCCATCTGCGACAGCGCGCTGCGGACAAACAGCAGCAGCACGGCTACCGTCAGCGACGGCGCGAAGGGTATCGCGATCAGCAGCAGGCTCGAAGGCAGGTGCGTAAACACCATCGTGTTGATCAGGCCAAAGCGGTCTGCCAGGCGCACGGCGGCCAGGTACGACAATGCCGCCAGCAAGCCGCAGCATGCAAAGATGGTCCCTGCAGCGGCGACGGACAATTGGAATTGCTGGAACAGCCACAGCGCCAGCAGCGACTGCACCAGCAAGCCGCCGCCAAACGCGTCGAGGCTGAACAAGGCGGCCAGCGTATAGACGTGGCGCCGCGACTGCCTCAACGGGGAGGGCGCTGCCTTCGCCGCCGCGCGGGGCCGTGCCGGCAAGCCCCGGTAAATCGCGACAGCCGCCAATCCTGCCGCGCCATACAGGACGAACATGCACTGTAATGCCGTGACGCTGGCCATGCCCGTTGCCGTCGAGATGAACGCGGGAGCGCCGGCAGCCAAGGCGCCTGCCGCCGCCGACAACGTACCCGTCAGGCTATAGCGGGCGAACAGCGCGGTGCGCTCCCGGGCCTGGCCGGATTGCGTCAGCAAGGCATGTTCGATCGGCAGGAATACGCTGACGTCGCCACTGGACGGGTTCAGGGTTCCCACCACCGCCACCAGCAACAGCGGCCAAAAGCCGGGCGCCAGGGCAAAGCCGAATCCCGTCGCGGCCATCAGTAGCGAGGCTGCCAGCAGCAGTGTGCGGGCCTGGAAATGCGTGGCGCGCATGCCGGTCCATAACACCATGGCGCCGGAACCGGCCAGCGTGGCGGTGGCGATCACACCAATCTCGACCGGCGCCATGCCCAGCGCATGCAGGTAGACCGGCAGCAAGATACTGATGCAGCCGTCGGCAAATCCGCGCAAGGCGCGCACGTACAGCAGGCGCTTGACGGTACTGGTGTCGCTGTCTGCCATCACGCAATTCTCCCGTTGCAGCGCCAGCTATCTGGACGCCAGATAATCTTGGTAAAAGCGCGTAAATGCCTGCGCCTTGGCGGAAATGTGGCGGCCGGGCGGATACACGGCATACAGGCCGCCGCGCGGCGGCTGCCAGTCCGGCATGACCCGTACCAGCTCGCCCGAGGCCAGGTCCGGTTCCGCGCTGAACTGGTCCAGCACGGTGATGCCCGCGCCATGGCGGATCAGCGAGCGCAAGGCGCCCGCCGAATCGGCTTTGATGCGGGCTTTGACTTGCACGGTTTGCATGCCGCCTTCGCCATTGGTGAACGTCCACGTCAACGGCGCCGGCAGCAAGGTCAGCGCAATCCAGTCGTGCCGCGCCAGGTCGGCAGGGGCTTTCGGCGTGCCGGCGCGGGCCAGGTACGCCTTGGACGCCACCACGTACTGGCCGAAATCGCCCAGCCGCACTGCGCGCAGCGATGAATCGCGCAGCCAGCCCATGCGGATGGCCACGTCGATGCCTTCGGCCACCAGGTCGGCCAGCCGGTCGCTGGTGCGCAAGTCGATGTGCAGGGCGGGGTGCATTGTGGCAAAGCGGGCCAGCGCGGGCGCCAATGTCTGCGTGCCGTGGTCGACAGGCGCGGCAATGCGCAGCACGCCGGACAGCTGTTCCTGCGTGCCGTGCAAGCCATCGAGCACCATCTGCATTTGCGCCAGCAGGGGCGCGCATTGCCCATGCAGCGCCTGGCCGGCCTCCGTCAGCACGACTTTGCGCGTGGTGCGGGTAAACAGCGCCATGCCCAGCTGCGTTTCCAGGCGCGCGATTTCCAGGCTGACCTTGGCCGGCGCCACGTGCAGGCGGCTGGCGGCCGCGGTAAACCCGCCCGCCTCGGCCACCGCCGTAAACACCACGAGGTCGTTGAGGTTGATGTGCCCGGGGAGCGTCATAATTATTTAGAAAACCGAATCAATCAATTATGACTCTTATTGTTTATCATATCAATCAAAGCAGGCAACATGGCGTCATTCCATTCAATGACGACAGGAGTACAGCATGAAAATCGCAATCATCGGCGCTACCGGCTATATCGGTTCCAAATTGCTGGCGGAAGCGCTGGCGCGCCAGCACCAGGTTACGGCGCTGGTATCACGCCCGGAACGGGTTCCGGCCCATCCGGCAGCCACAGCGGTCAAGACGGATGTGCTGGACACGGCGGCGCTGGCATCGCAGCTGGAAGGCCATGACGCTGTCATCACGGCATTCAGCGGCCACGCGCACGGCGACAATACGTATGACTACTATGTGCAAGGCATGCGGGCTATCATTGCCGCCGCCAAGCGCGCCCACGTCAGGCGCTTGCTGGTGGTGGGCGGCGCGGGCAGCCTGGAAGTGGCGCCCGGCGTGCAAGTGGTCGACACGCCGGACTTCCCGGAACAGTGGAAGCAAAGTGCGCTGGGTGCGCGTGAAGCGTTGAATCTGCTGCGCAAGGAAGAAACGCTGAACTGGACCATGCTGAGCCCCGCCGCGCATATCGTGCCGGGCGAACGCACGGGCCGGTTCCGCCTCGGCAAAGACCAGTTGCTGGCCGATGCACATGGCGAGAGCCGCATTTCCGTGGAAGATTATGCGGTCGCCATGCTGGATGAACTGGCGCAGCCGGCGCACGAACGCAGCCGCTTTACCGTCGCGTATTGACCCCGGTGTTGTACGTTGTCGTTCCAAATTGCAAGCAAATGTGACACTTTAATCGGGCGCCGCTGCAGCCGATAAAATGCCGTTTTTCATTTGCACTGGAACTTTGCAATATGGACGACAACGATGACAACAACCCGCTGAACAGGCGCGTCGCCATTGTGCTGGCGGTGCTGGCCATTACCACGCTGACCCGGCAGCGCAGGCTGCGCTGGCCATGGTGCCGACCGGGTTCGGCGTGTTCATGGGGCTGTGCGGATTGATGGGGTGGCACTGTCATCCGGCCGCGCTGATGGCATTGCTTTCCTGATATTGCCATTGCCGAGGGTGGTGGTTTCAATGCTATAGTGGCTTTCATTGTCACATTCTAGCGCGCATGTTTTTAAAGAACTTCCCATTCGCCGGTTTGCTCGTGGCAGCCTTGGCCGGCCCTGTATGCGCTGCCGAAGAAATCCGGATTGCGACCGGCCACGGCGCGATTTCCCAGACTGCCTTGTCGGTATTGCACGAAGCGTATCGCCGTATCGGCATTACCGTGTATGACACGGCGACGCGGGCGGACCAGTCGCTGCTCGATGCCAACCGGGGCGAACTTGATGGCTTGCCGGCCCGGGTTGCTGGCCTGGAGCTTAAATATCCGAACCTGATTCGCGTGCCGGTGGCGGTGGTGACGGTCGACGCCATGGTCTTTGGCAACCGTACGCCGCTGGCGCTGCATGGCTGGGAAAGCTTGCGGCCTTACCGCATTGGTATCTTGAAAGGGGTGCAATATGCGGAAGATGGCACGCGTGGCATGAAAGTTGACGTGTTTGCCGACAATACGCAACTGTTCACCAAGCTGGAAAGCGAAGAGATCGACTTTGCCGTCGCCACGCGCATCGAGGGTGTGCTGAAAATGCGGGAATTGCGCACCCGCAAAGTCACCATGCTGGAGCCGCCGCTGGCCAAGGTCGTGCTGTACCACTACCTGAACGCCAGCCACCGCGACCTGGTGCCGAAAATTACCGCCAGCCTGGCTGCGATGGAGCACGAGGGGCGCATGCGCCACATCCTGCAGCAGACGCTGGCGCGCATGCTGGAAGAGACACGCGCCAGCGGCACAAAGAAGCAATAGGGCGCGGAATCCGCCGGTTCCAGGGTGCGTGCAATGAATGTGCATGAATTTGCCCGTTTTCGGGATTTGTGTGCGTAAATAACACGGAATGGCTGGCGCATCGCGCGCAAATTGCATTGCTGGCGCAATACACTTTCATGCATACCTACAACTGACGAGGAGCATGAAATGTCCGATCTGTTTGACAACCCAATGGGCCTGATGGGCTTTGAATTCGTTGAATTCGCATCGCCAAAGCCAGGCGTGCTGGAACCTGTATTTGAGGCCATGGGTTTCACCAAGGTCGCCAACCACCGCTCCAAGCAAGTGACGCTGTACCGCCAGGGCGGCATCAACTTCATCATCAATAATGAACCGGGCAGCGCGGCTGCGTACTTCGCGGCGGAACATGGCCCGTCCGCGTGCGGCATGGCGTTCCGCGTGAAAAACTCGCAGCACGCCTACCGCCGCGCGCTGGAACTGGGCGCGCAAGCGGTCGACATGCCGGTCGGCCCGATGGAATTGCGTTTGCCTGCCATTAAAGGCATCGGCGGCGCGCCGCTGTACCTGATCGACCGCTTCGAAGAAGGCAAATCCATTTACGACATCGACTTCGAATACATCGAAGGCGTGGACCGCAACCCGGTGGGTTTCGGCATGACGGAAATCGACCACCTGACGCACAACGTGTACCGTGGCCGCATGGCTTACTGGGCCGGCTTCTATGAAAAGCTGTTCAACTTCCGCGAACTGCGCTACTTCGACATCAAGGGCGAATACACGGGCCTGACGTCCAAAGCCATGAGCGCGCCGGACGGCAAGATCCGCATCCCGCTGAACGAAGAATCGTCCAAGGGTTCGGGCCAGATCGAAGAATACCTGATGCAATTCAATGGCGAAGGTATCCAGCACATCGCGCTGTTCACGCCGAACCTGATCGACACGCTGGACCGCCTGAAAGAAGCCGGTGTGCCGCTGATGGATGCGCCGCCAGCCACCTACTACGACATGCTGGAAGGCCGCCTGCCGGGCCATGGCGAGCCGGTGGAGGCGCTGAAAACGCGCGGCATTTTGCTGGACGGCGATACGTCGAACGGTAACCGCCGCCTGCTGCTGCAAATCTTCTCTAAAACCCAGCTGGGTCCTGTATTCTTCGAGTTCATCCAGCGCAAAGGCGATGAAGGCTTTGGTGAAGGCAACTTCAAGGCGCTGTTTGAATCCATCGAGCGCGACCAGATCCAGCGCGGCGTGTTGAAAGCTGACTAAGCAGATTAAGGAAACAAGATGTTCAAGCATGTGGAACCATTCCCGGGCGATCCTATCCTGACGCTCAATGAACAATTCGGCGCCGATCCGCGCCCGAACAAAGTCAATCTCAGTATTGGCGTCTACCTGAATGAAGCCGGCAAAATGCCGGCCATGCGCGCCGTGCTGGCTGCGGAAACCGCACTGGCGGCCGACCTGGGCACGCGCCCATACCTGCCGATGGAAGGCAATGCCGCCTACCGCAAGGCGGTCAGCGCGCTGACCTTTGGCGACGCTGTTCCAAGCGAGCGGATTGCTGTCGCACAGACGCTGGGCGGCTCCGGCGCGCTGAAAGTGGGCGGCGATTTCATCGCCCGCTACTTCCCGCAAGCGGCGGTCTGGGTCAGCGACCCAACGTGGGATAACCACCACAGCATTTTCCAGGGCTCGGGCCTGAAGGTAAAAAAATACCGGTACTTCAATCCGGCTACCGGCCTGGTGGATTTCATGGGCATGCTCAATGCGCTGGAAACCGTGCCGGCCGGCGACGTGGTGCTGCTGCACGCATGCTGCCACAACCCGACCGGCGCCGACCTCGATGCGCAGCAGTGGCGCGAAGTGGCGGCACTGGTGAAGCGCCGCGGCTTGCTGCCATTCTTTGACATGGCATACCAGGGCTTTGGCCAGGGTGTCGATGAAGATGCGTTCCCGATCCGCCACTTTGCCGCGCAAGGCATCCCGCTGTTTGCCGCCACGTCGTTCTCGAAGAATTTCTCGCTGTACGGCGAGCGTTGCGGTTCGCTGTCCGTCGTGTGCGCCGATGCACAGCAGGCCGACAACGTGCTGGGCCAGCTGAAAGCCACGATCCGCCGCAACTATTCGAACCCGCCCACCCACGGCGCCCGGATCATTGCCCGCGTGCTGGGCGACGCTGCGCTGCGTGCCGACTGGCGCGCCGAACTCGATGGCATGCGCCTGCGCGTGGCCGCCATGCGCAAAGGCTTGTACGACGCGCTGCGCGAACGCATGCCGCAGGGCGACTTTGAATACCTGGTGCGGCAGACCGGCATGTTCAGCTACACCGGCCTGACGGCGCAGGAAGTGGAAAGCATGCGCGTGGAATCGGCCGTCTACCTGGTGGGCTCGGGCCGCCTGTGCATCGCGGCGCTGACGCAAGCGACCATAGCGCCGGCTGCCGATGCCATGGCGCGCGTCCTGAAGCGGCGCGGCTGATTGTTCCCTTCAGCCACGGCGGCGCGCCGGCAGCGCGTCGCCGTGTAGTTCACGGCAACTCTCTTGTCAGTTTTGAATATCAGGTTGAAATGTGAGTTGATCTAACGATATTCGAAATGTTTTATTTTTATCGAAATTTAATTTCGTAATGTTGGTTTGCGGCAACAATTAGTAGCCATCAGCATGCTATCGTGCCTCCCAGTTCGTATCGGATTTGGGAGAACACCATGAGCACATTCAAACAAGCCTGCCTGCTTTCCAGCCTGTTGTTTTGCGGCGCAGCCAGTGCGCAAATCGATCCGCTGATCGGCGGCGTCACCACGCCGTCGGCATTTTATGACCGCTATGCGCTGGATTCGGCCAGCGGCGGCAATATCAGCTTTATTCCTGACCCGGCGGGCAGCGGCCGCACGGTGGTCAGCAGCGTGGTGCGCAGCACGGACACGCCGGTGGGCGGCTTGATGCGCACGGATTATTACCCGCTCAATGAAAGCACGGCGTCCGGCGTGCGCTGGTATGGCATCAGCGTATTCTTGCCGGCTGACTGGGTCGTGCATCCGAATCCCACGGTGATTGCGCAAATCGACAGCAGCAGCACCAATGCCGCCGGGCAGGCCGCGCCGCTGACGCTGCTGGTGCGCGGCGGCGGGCTGGAATTGAACCTCAACACGAACTTTTTCGACCCGGCCAACGCGACGGCGGACAATTCCGCACGCCAGGTGATACAGCTGGGACCGGCCATCACGAACCGCTGGTATTGCCTGGTGGTGCGGGCCGACTGGGAAGCGGCCCTTGCGACCGGCGCCACGACGATGTGGATGAACGGTGAAAAAGTATTCAATGCAGCCAATTCCAGCAATTCCTACTACGGCGCGCTGCAGCGCCCGCGGGCCGGCGTGTCGTTCCCCGGCTTGATGGGTGTGACGGAACGCACGGTGATCTCGGACTTTATCCGTGTCGGCGGCGCCACCACGACCACGCTGCAGATGTACCAGAACAGCCCCTGCTCGACATTCATCAACGGCTCCACCATCCAGTGGTAGCGGACGTACAATCGCGTATCCCCATCACTGGAGAACGCGGATGCTGGCGAGGCGCTGTGCGGTACTGTTGATCGAACCCAGGGAAGCACTGGAACTGGATTGGCAAGCGATGCTGTCCGGTGGCGGCGCGCTGGCCGCGTCGCTGAGCTGGGTGGCGCTGGCGCCGCACCTGGACCGTGAAGTACCGGTGGCGGCGGAAGACGTGGCCGCGCTGGGACGCGTGGGCCAGACTGTGTGGCAGCCGGTGGCTACGCTGGAACAGCAGCTTGGCGACGCATGCGTCGCGCGCCTGCTGGCATGCGGGCTGCTGGTGGCGGACGGCGGCGGATTGCCGGACGGCTTGCCAGATGCGCTGGCGCATTTCCGCGCCCGCGACGACGTGCTGCGCGCCCAGCACTGGCGGCCTTTATCGGCCGTGGCCCACATGTTCAGCCGGTGGCGCGGCATGCGCAGCGAATCGGGCATGCAATTCCCGACTTTCGACGAACTGGTGCAAGTGTATGGCCAGCCGCCGGAACCCGCCGTCACGCGCGGCGCGCAGGGCTGCGCCATTGCATTGCCGCAGCCGGAAAAGAGCACGCTGGACGGCGTGCTGCTGCGGCGCTACACGGGCCGCAATTTCGATACGAAGGCACAGATGCCGCTGGCGCTGGCGGCACGCCTGCTGCAGCGCACTTTCGGCGCGCAGGGCCGGCGTGAAATGGCGCCCGGTGCATCGGTGCTGAAGAAAACCAGTCCGTCCGCGGGCGGGCTGCACCCGTGTGAAGCGTATGTGCTGGCGCAGCGTATCGATGGCGTGGCGCCGGGCCTGTACCACTATCACGCGGTGGACCATGTGCTGGAACCGCTGCACATGATGAGCGGCGGCGCGGCGCGGCAATTGGCGCTGGTGGCCGTGGCGGACCAACAATGGTTTGCCGATGCGCCATGGATGGTGATCGTGGCCGCCCGGGTGGCGCGCAATTTCTGGAAGTACCGCAACCACGCGAAAGCGCACCGCGCGCTGCTGCTCGATGCCGGGCATTTGTCGCAGACGCTGTATTTGCTGGCGGCGGAAGCCGGCATGGCCGGTTTCGTCACGGCGGCCATCAATGAGGGGGAACTGGAACAGGCGCTGGGACTGGATCCGCTGGCCGATATGGTGGTGGCGGTGTGCGGCTGTGGATTGCCCGCGCCCGGCGATTACGTGGAGTTACGTCAATAGCGCCTGTTGCAGACACTGGGCCACGCAGGCGCGCACGGCGTCGGGCTTGTATGGCTTGGCAATATAGCCTGCAGCGCCCAGTTCGAGGCCGCGCGCGCGGTCATCTTCGGTATCGAGCCCGCTGACGAACACCACGGGAATGTGGGCGGTGCGGCAGTCGTCTTTCAGTCGGCGCAGCACTTCGTGGCCGTCCATCCCTTCCATCACGACGTCCAGCAGAATCAGGTCAGGCTGGTGCTGTAGCGCCAATTGCAAGGCGTGCGCGCCGTCGCCGGTTGCTGTGATGGCGTACGTATCGTCCAGCAGCAAGGACAGCAATTCCCGGTTCAGTTCATGGTCGTCGACGATCAAAATGTGCGGCGGGCCCCCTGGCGTGGCGGTGGAGGAGGGGGCGCCGTCCGCCGCCTGCATGGCTGCTGTCAATGCTGCCAGCGTCGCGGCCAGCGGCGCCCGCATTGACTGGGCATCGGCGCCGCGGCCTTCGCGCAGCGCGCATTCCAGTGCGGACGCCATCTGCATGGCGGCATGGGCGCCGATCGTGGCGGCGGCGGATTTCAAGCCGTGCGCAAAGCGCTGCAATGTTTGCTGCGGTGTGGCGGGATCGTGCAGCAGCGCCTGTCCCGCAGCGCCGTAGGTGGCGCGGAAACCGGTAATCACTCTTTGCAGCAAATCATGGCGCTGGTCGACGCGGTGCAGCGCCGCCTGCCAGTCGATACCGGCAATGGCTGGCAATGGGGCGCTCTGGCAGGCTTTTGCGGGGCTGGCGGCGTGCGCCAGCATTGGCGCTGCGGGGATGCGTGGCGCGATCCAGCGCAGCAATGCCGCATACAGCGCGGCGGGATCGATGGGCTTCGTCACGTGTTCATTCATGCCGGCCGCCATGCTGGCTTCCCTGTCGCTGCGCAGCGCGTGCGCCGTCATGGCAATGATGGGCAACCCGTCAAATTGTCCCAGCGCGCGGATGGTGCGCGCGGCTGCCAGGCCATCCATGACGGGCATTTGCACATCCATCAGCACCAGGTCGTAGTGCTGGTTCTGCACCATTTCTACGGCTTGCATGCCATCGAGCGCTACATCGACAGTCACCGGCGCGTCGGACAAGAACGCCAGCGCCACTTCGCGGCTGATGGCATTGTCTTCCGCCAGCAGTACACGGGCGCCGGCCAGCGGCGCCAGGTCGGGCTGGCGTGCGGGGTGGCTTTGCGCCACGGCCTTGGCGTTTTCCGCGGGCGCGATGCCGAGCTGGATGTCGAAAATAAAGCAGCTGCCCACGCCCGGCTGGCTGGTGACGGTAATGGCGCCGCCCATCAGCTCCACCAGCTGGCGGGAAATCGACAGTCCCAGCCCGGTGCCGCCATATTTACGGGTGATGGAGTTGTCCGCCTGGGTAAAAGACTGGAACAGGCTGGTGAGCTGTTGCGGCGTCATGCCGATGCCCGTGTCGCGCACGGCAAATTGCAGGACCACACTGTCCGCATACCGTTCCGACAGTTCGACCGACAGGACGATTTCACCGCGTTCGGTAAATTTTGCCGCATTGCCGGCCAGGTTCAGCAACACCTGGCCCAGCCGCAGCGGGTCGCCCAGCAACCGGCGTGGCACGTCCGGCGCCACGCTGCAAGCAAGCTTGATGCCTTTTTCTTCGGTTTGTTGCGCAATGACGCCAGCCACATTGTCCAGCAGTTCGTCGAGCGGGAAGGGGATGTGTTCCAGCTGCAGGCGGCGCGCTTCGATTTTGGAAAAATCCAGGATTTCGTTAATGATGTCCAGCAGGTTTTCACCCGACCACAGGATCTTGTCCAGGTAATCGCGCTGCTTCGGCGTCAGGTCCGTGCGCAGCGTCAGGCGCGACAAGCCGATCAGCGCATTCATCGGCGTGCGGATTTCATGGCTCATATTGGCCAGGAATTCACTCTTGGCGCGCGATGCGGCTTCCGCGTCGGCCCGCGCCTGGTCAAGCATGCGCAATGCTTCTTCCAGGTCGGCTTGGGCGCGCAGCAGGCCGCGCACGCGCCATTGGTACAGAGCCCAGGCGGCCGCGCTACTGCCAAGAAGAATAATCCAGGACAAACCGGCGTGCTCCTGCCAAATGTTGATGCCATGAAACTATGCAAGCCATGGCGGGGATGCGGTTGCTTTGTAGGACTGTTCCTACACGCACATCGTAGCATGCAACTGTCCGGGGAAGTAAAAAAGTTGTGCAAATTGCACGGATTTGGGCTGGCGGGCCGCCGTGGTATGCTGCGCGCCTTGCATTTCCGGAAATCCGCCATGCCGCCACCACCTTCCTGTCCCGTCCCTGAACTGTCCGAACGTGATGGCAGCCGCTTGCGGCGCCATGCCGCCGCGGCGGATGCCGGCGGTTTTCTGCACCCGGTGCAGCAGGCATTGATACACCGGCGCGGCTGGCTGCGCATGCTGGCGCCGCTTGCGGCGGGCGGTATGGAATGGCCGCTGCCGAAAGCCGTACGGCTGGAAGAAGCCGTGGCGCGGCAAGATGGCAGCGCGGGCTGGGTGGTGACGCTGTGTGCGGGCGCCGGCTGGTTCGCCGGATTCCTGCCGACAGATGTGGCGCGCGGCGTGGTGGGCACGCACCGCGTCTGCCCGGCAGGCAGCGGGGCACCAACCGGTTATGCGGACGAAGAGGGCAGCGGCTTCCGCCTGACTGGGCGCTGGGATTACGCCAGCGGGGCGCCAATGGCGACCCACTTTACATTGAATGCCGTGTTGCGCCGCGGCGGCTTGCCGCTGCTCGATGAAAGCGGCGCGCCGCGCATCCGCGCATTCCTCGTGCCGGCCCGCCACGTGCAAATCGAGGCGACGTGGAATATGACGGGCTTGCGCGGCACGGCGTCGCACAGTTACCGCATTGAAGGTCAATGGGTGCCTGCGGGGTACGGCTTTGCCATCCGCCCGGATGCGGCGACTGCCGCCGGGCCCTTGTACCGCTTCCCGTTTTATTCGCTGGCGTATGTGACGCTGGCCGCCAATGTGGCGGGCATGGCGGCGCATTTCATGGCGCTGGCAGCGGAATGCCTGGCGCACCGGCGCCAGCCGGGAACGCAGGCGCCGGTTGCGCAAGCATCCGTCGTGGCAACGCTGTCGGCTGCGCTGCACCGTTCATTCGACGATGCGCGCAGCGCCTTTTATGCGGCGCTCGATGCAGGCTGGGCGCGGGTGGAAGGCGGCGAAGCGCTCGATGAGCAGGGCATGACGGTGTTGAAGGAGGTGTCGCTGGCGCTGGTGCGCGTTTCGCGCGAAGCGGTCGATGGCCTGTACCCTTATTGCGGGCTGTACGCGGCGCGCGAAGACAGCGCCATCAACCGGGTGTGGCGCGACTTCCATACGGCGTCCCAGCACGCGCTGCTGCTGGCGCTTGATTAACGATATTTGTTGATCACGCGCGCCAGTTGCGCGAACGTGGGCTGGATCAATTCATCCGGGACGCACGCATACCCCAGCAGCAAGCCCCGTTGGCCCTGCTGCGGATCACTGTAATAGCCTGACAATGGCCGCGCGATCACGCCTTCCAGCGCCGCGGCGCGGCTGACTGCCTGGTCATCGCAGCCCGGCGGCAGCAATAACGTCAGGTGCAGGCCGGCGTCGCCGCCCGTGGTGGCCAGCTTGCCGCCAAACGCGTCATCGATGGCTTGCTGCAGCAAGTGCCGCCGCTGCGCATACAGCTGGCGCATGCGCCGGATGTGCGACGCAAAATAGCCCTGCGCCATGAAGTCCGCCAGGACCGCCTGCGTAAAAATCTGGCCGCCCCGGTATAGTTCCGCCACGCCCGTCGCAAAGGCGTCCGCCACGGGTTCCGGCACCACCATGAAGCCGATGCGCAGGCCGGGAAACAGGGTTTTGCTGAATGATCCCAGGTAGACGACGCGCTGGAACGTATCCATGCCTTGCAGCGACGCCAGCGGCCTTCCGGTATAGCGGAATTCACTGTCGTAATCATCTTCCATGATCCACACCTGGTGGGCGGCCGCGTAGTCGAGCAGCGCGCGGCGGCGCGCCAGCGACATCACGGGACCGAGCGGGTACTGGTGCGACGGCGTGACGAAAATAAAGCGGGGCGGCGTGCGCAGCATCTCCGGAGGCAAGGTCATGCCTTCGCTGTCGACCGGCACCGGTACCGGCGCCAGGTCCAGCGAATTCAATACGCTGTGCGTGCCCCAGTAGCACGGATCTTCCACCCACGCGCGGTCGCCGGATTCACCCAGCAGCTTGGCGGCCAGGTCGATCGACTGGTGGATACCGGCCGTGATGATGACTTGCCCCGCGTGGCAATTGACGGAACGGGCCACGCGCAGGTAATCGGCAATGGCTTCCCGCAGCGGCAGGTAGCCCGCGCCGGACGCATAGGACAGCAATTCCGGTTTGCCGCGCTGCCAGTGCACGTTTTGCAGGCGGCTCCACACCTTGACGGGGAAGCGCGTGATATCCGGCACGCCCGGCATGAATGCGCCCCACTGGGTTTTTGATGCGCCGGCCCGCTGCACGAGGCGCGCACCGCGCGCCGACAATCCTGCGTGGCCGCCGGCTTGCCGCACAGCCGGTTCCGTGCGGTCCGCATCGGACAACTGGTCCGGCACGGTGTCCGTGACGAACGTGCCGGCGCCTGTGCGGGTGGCGATATAGCCTTCCGACGCCAGGTGGTCGTAGGCATTGATGACCGTATTGCGCGAAATACCCAATTCCCGCGCCAGGTCGCGCGACGACGGCAATTGCAGGCCGGCTGGCAGCACTTCCGCCAGGATCGCTTCGCGCACCACCTGGTACAACTGGCGGTTCAGCGGCTGGCCGGCGGCGCGGTCGATGCGCTGCAACAGGTAATCGGAAAGCGTGGCGATCTTCAATACAACCTCAGAAAAGTGGATCCATCATTTATTGGCGATTGGATCTGTATTATAGGTCCAGTGGACTCTACTATGAAGCCTCGCCAACCTGGCTTCATTGATTTCCTGGAGGGACACCAACATGAACAACGCCGATCTGCAACAGCGCAAAGAACAAGCCACCCCACGCGGCGTGGGCGTGATGTGCCAGTTTTACGCTTCCCGCGCAAAGAATGCTGAATTGTGGGATGTCGAAGGCAAGCGCTATATTGATTTCGCAGCCGGCATCGCAGTACTGAACACGGGCCACTGCCATCCGAAGCTGGTGGCCGCCGTACAAGGCCAGATGGAAAAATTCAGCCACACGGCATATCAGATCGTCCCGTATGAAAGCTACGTGCAGCTGGCGGAACGCATCAACCGCCTGACGCCGGGCACGCATGCGAAGAAAACCGCGTTTTTCACCACGGGCGCGGAAGCCGTGGAAAACGCCATCAAGATTGCGCGCGCCGCCACCAGGCGTTCGGCCGTGATTGCCTTCACGGGCGGCTTCCATGGCCGCACCATGATGGGTATGGCGCTGACCGGCAAGGTGGTACCCTATAAAGTGGGTTTCGGGCCATTCCCGGCCGACGTCTATCACGCGCCATTCCCTTGCGCGCTGCACGGCGTGTCGATAGAGCATTCGCTGCAGGCGCTGCAAACCCTGTTCAAGGCGGACGTGGATCCGGCCCGTGTGGCCGCCATCATCCTGGAACCGGTGCAGGGCGAGGGCGGTTTCTATATGGCGCCGCCGGCGTTCATGCGCGCGCTGCGCGCGCTGTGCGACCAGCATGGCATCTTGCTGATTGCCGATGAAGTGCAGACCGGCTTTGCCCGTACCGGCAAGATGTTCGCGATGGAGCACTATGACGTGCTGCCTGATTTGATGACGATGGCAAAGAGCCTGGCGGGCGGCATGCCGCTGTCGGCTGTCTGCGGCCGCGCGGAAATCATGGACGCGCCGCTGCCGGGCGGCCTGGGTGGCACGTATGGCGGCAACCCGGTGGCGATTGCATCCGCGCTGGCCGTGCTGGATGTGATTGAAGACGAGCGCCTGCTGGACCGCGCCGTGGAACTGGGCGGCAAACTGCGCCAGCGCCTGCACAGCGTGCGCGAAGCGGGTGTACCGCAGATTGCCGAAGTACGCGGCCCTGGCGCCATGGTGGCGGCGGAATTCTTCCGGCCCGGCACGCAGACGCCGGATGTCGATTTCACGAAACTGGTACAAACCCGCGCGATGGAAAAAGGCTTGCTGCTACTGACGTGCGGCACCTACGGCAACGTGATCCGCTTCCTGTTCCCGCTGACCATAGAAGATGCGCTGATGGATGAAGCGCTGGACATCCTGGAAGGCGCGCTGCGCAGCGCCGCCGGCCTGTAATTTACGAAGGAATCACTATGCTGCATTTGAAAGACCCCAGCCTCTTGCGCCAGCAAGCCTACGTCAACGGCACGTGGTGCGACGCCGACAGCGGCGACCTGTGCTCCGTCACCAACCCTGCCACCGGTGAAACCATCGGCAGCGTACCCAATATGGGCGCGGCGGAAACCCGCCGTGCGATTGCCGCCGCCAGCGCCGCCTGGCCGGCCTGGCGCGCAAAAACCGCCAAAGAGCGCAGCGCTATCCTGCGCCGCTGGAACGATTTAATCGTCGCCAATGCCGACGACCTGGCGGTCTTGATGACGACCGAACAGGGCAAGCCACTGGCGGAAGCCAAAGGCGAAGTGGCGTACGCCGCGTCGTTCATTGAGTGGTTTGCCGAAGAAGCCAAGCGCGTGGCGGGCGATACCCTGCAATCGCCGTGGGCCGACAAGCGCCTGATGGTGACAAAAGAACCGATCGGCGTCTGCGCCGCCATCACGCCATGGAATTTCCCTGCCGCGATGATAACCCGCAAGGCGGGACCGGCGCTGGCTGCCGGCTGCCCGATGGTTGTCAAACCGGCGGAAGCAACGCCATATTCCGCGCTGGCGCTGGCCGTGCTGGCCGAGCGTGCCGGTGTGCCGGCCGGTGTCTTCTCCGTGGTGACGGGCGATGCGCGCGCCATTGGCGGTGAAATGACGTCCAACCCCACCGTACGCAAACTGAGCTTCACGGGTTCCACGGAAGTGGGCCGCTTGCTGATGCGCCAGTCGGCCGACACCGTGAAGAAGCTGTCGCTGGAATTGGGCGGCAATGCGCCCTTCATTGTGTTTGACGATGCGGACCTCGACGCGGCGGTTGAAGGCGCGATGATTTCCAAGTTCCGCAACGCGGGCCAGACTTGCGTGTGCGCGAACCGCATCTATGTGCAGGATGGCGTGTATGACGCCTTTGCCGCGAAACTGACGGCTGCCGTGGAAAAGCTGAAAGTGGGCCATGGCCTGGAATCCGGCACCACGCAGGGTCCGCTGATCGACAGCGGCGCCGTGGCCAAGGTCGAGCAGCACGTGGCCGATGCGGTCGGCAAGGGCGGCCGCGTCCTCACGGGCGGCAAGCGCCATGCGCTGGGCTACAGCTTCTTTGAGCCGACCGTGATTGCCGGCGCCACGCCGGACATGCTGGTGGCCAAAGAAGAAACCTTCGGCCCGCTGGCGCCGCTATTCCGTTTCAAGGAAGACGCGGACGCCATTGCCATGGCCAACGATACGGAATTCGGACTGGCTGCGTACTTTTATGCACGTGATATCAAGCGCATCTGGCGCACGGCCGAAGCGCTGGAAACCGGCATGGTCGGCGTCAATACCGGATTGATTTCCAACGAAATCGGCCCGTTTGGCGGCGTCAAGCAGTCGGGCCTGGGGCGCGAAGGGTCGCACTACGGCATGGACGATTACCTGGTCATCAAATACATGTGCCTGGGCGGCATTTAACTCCGGACGCAACGCTGGGCCGCCTCTTTACCCGCAAGCCTTACGGTCTGCGGGTTTTTTTTATTGCGGCGCAATTTGTTGCATTGCGTCACAAAACATACCGTAGAAATACGAACGATCGTGCTTTAAATTTGGATTGTGTGTATAGTGGTTTTAAACTTGAGCAACCCGTGAGGCAGCCCGCCTCACATCAATCAGGAAAAGATCATGACTCAATCCAAAGACATCGTCATTGTCGGCGCAGCCCGTACTGCAATCGGCACCTTCGGCGGTTCGCTGAAAGATTTCTCCGCTGCCGACCTGGCCACCATCGCCATCAAGGAAGCGTTTGCCCGCGCCAAGGTGGAAGCCGCTGCGGCGCAACAAATTGTGCTGGGCAACGTGATTCATTGCGAGCCACGCGACATGTACGTGTCGCGCGTGGCCGGTATCAATGCCGGCATGGCCAAGGAATCGGCTGCGCTGACGTTGAACCGCCTGTGCGGTTCCGGCCTGCAGGCGATTGTCACGGCGGCCAATGCGATCCAGCTGGGCGATGCGGATATCGCGGTGGGCGGCGGCGTGGAAACCATGAGCCGCGCGCCTTACATCGTGCAGGCTGCCCGCTGGGGTGCGCGCATGGGCGACACCAAGATGCTGGACATGATGCTGGGCGCGCTGCAAGACCCGTTCGGCGCGGGCCACATGGGCATCACGGCGGAAAACGTGGCGGAACTGTACAAGATTTCCCGCGAAGAGCAGGACGCGTTTGCTGCCGACAGCCAGCGCAAGGCCGTGGCAGCGATTGAAGCGGGCTACTTCAAGTCGCAAATCGTGCCGGTGGAAGTCAAAGGCCGCAAGGGCGTGACCTTGTTCGATACGGACGAACACGCGAAAGCCGGCACCACGGTGGAATCGCTGGGCGCGCTGAAGCCGGCGTTCAAAAAAGAAAACGGCACCGTGACAGCCGGTAACGCGTCCGGCTTGAATGATGGCGCGGCTGCCTGCGTGCTGATGGATGCCGCTGCCGCCTCGCGCGCCGGGCTGGCGCCGCTGGCCCGTATCGTGTCGTACGCGGTGGCCGGCGTGGAGCCGTCGCTGATGGGCACCGGCCCGATTCCGGCTGTGAAACTGGCATTGCAGCGCGCCGGCCTGACCCTGGATCAGATGGACGTCATTGAATCGAACGAAGCGTTTGCCGCCCAGTCGCTGGGCGTGTGCCGTGGCCTGGACCTGGATCCGGCCCGCACCAACCCGAACGGCGGCGCCATTGCGCTGGGCCACCCGCTGGGCGCATCCGGCGCCATCATTACCGTCAAGTGCCTGTATGAATTGCAGCGCACGCAAAAGCGCTATGGCTTGGCGACCATGTGCATTGGCGGCGGGCAGGGTATTGCAGTGATTTACGAGCGCCTGTAATTCCGCATTGCGTTCATGTGGCCGGGGCTGCTGTGTAGCAGCTCCGGCCTTTTCTTTTCAAGGGCTGATGGATTCGATAAGATTGGCATTCGGAGTCCGTGTATCCCGTGCCGGAGGCGCTGTTAAAAGGCTTGTCGATCCCGCCGAAGGAAGTGCTGGTCAATCAACAGGCGTATGTCGCGGTTTATGAGAGCGAGCAGGAGATTTACGCGCTCGCGTCGGTATCAGAGCAGTTGAAAACGCTGGGCCCGCACGACGTCGTCGTGACGGCGCCCGGCCATTCGCATGATTTCGTTTCGCGCTATTTCTGGCCAGCGAATGGCGGCGATGAAGATCCGGTGACAGGCTCCATCCATGCGGCGCTTGCGCCGCTATGGGCCGAGCGCCTTGGCAAGCGCGAACTGGTGGCGTTCCAGGCGTCGCAGCGCGGTGGGCTGCTATATTGCAGTGTGGAGGCCGATCATGTCTTCGTCAGCGGGCAGGCGGTTCAGTATCTTGAAGGGATCATTGAAGTCCCTGGCGGGGGTTAAATAAACACCGGCGCGCAAGTCCTGAGCTATTACGAAAAGGGCGTGAAACATGGCTGAAGGTCTATAATAAAGTCCATAAGCCAAGCCGCGTACGCGTTCAAAGAGCGTCTGGGCATGCTGCTGAGACACAACCTCATTCCTCTCGGATAGGTTTGACCAGACGGAAACGGAGTGAAGCAATGGCGCCGAAAATGAACAAAAGTAGTCCAATGCATCAAGAACTAGTGAACACATCTGGAACCACATCGATTTCTCCTGAAGCGATGCAGGCATGGGGGCGGATTCCACAGCAGTACAAAACCGAGATCATTGAGGCCGTCGAACGTCCTTCTGCTGCTGGCGGGGCTGAGACGAAGTCTGTCAAGGTTGGCACGAAGACCTTTACTGTCCGTAGGGTGTCGTCTGGCTTTAGGGTCGTATACGATCCTAGCAACGGACGCAATACGATCGTCTCGGTAATGACGCCGCGCGAAGCGCGCCTGGTGAAAGGCTGACGTTGGCAACTGCGAAAACGCCTGCCCCCGGGATCGGTACAGCTGTCAAGAAACCTGTGCGCGCCAAGAAGGCCGCCAGCGCCACTGCTTGCATCGCTGCGAATACATTCCATCTTTTTAATTTCGACAGTCGTACGTTGCCAATCTGGAAAGCCGAGCTCGCTGCTTTCAAGGCGCTCATTTCGCCTGCTGCAGCGCCAAACGGTGTGGATGAGCAGACGTTACTGGACTGGTTTGGTGCATCGGTTGAGCGCATCGCACTGCTTGTCTATGCCCTCTATCGCATCGTACCTACTCATGTGGCTCGCGAATTGACGATCGGTAATTTCCGAGCCGACTACGGATGGGCCGACGTCGACCCGGCTGTGGATCCGACCGTGGGTCTCATTGAACTGGAGAACTGCGAGCCAAGCACGCTCTTTGTGCAAAAAGGACGCACGGCTCCGTATCTCGGCAATCGTTTTCTTGGAGGCTTTGGCCAGCTGGTCGACTGGTGTGCCTTTGGACGGACCGCCGCGAATGCTGATGCAAAGATTTCGGCGGTGTTAGGCGCCCGTCACCATAGTGCGGCGTATGTGTATGCGCTGGTGGCAGGTGATCAGCGCTTCGCAAGCGATGCGCTGTCGCAAATGCGTATGCAATGGTGGCATGAGAACCTTAAGTTGGGGCAAGGTACGGTGACTCGTACGTTCGACAAGCTGATCACGGACGGAGGCCAGGCTCTCACCATTCTAGACAAAGCCAAGTAGGGCATTTTTCTCCTCTTTCCGGTGCTTGCACATTCATTCGTTAACACAGCGCCCGAATATACCGCTCCTCATGCCCCGCGCAATACCCCGCGCATGCCACCCTTGCCGCAGTCGCCGCCGCATGCACCATCATTTCCGCATTGGCGTGAAAGCACATCGACACAATGATGGGCGGCGGTTCCGGCTGCACCGGCACTTCGATGAATTCGCCGCTTTCCAGGTAGCTGGCGACAAATAAGCTGGGGATCGCCGCCACGCCGTAGCCGTCGCGCACCAGCTGCACGATGGCGGCCACGGACGGGGAACACGTGATGCGCGTGCTTTCCAGCGGCACGGTAGCCAGGTTCGCCATCTTGCTGACGATTTCTTCCAGCATCCGGTGCGGCGCCGTGCCGCGCCCGAACGTCAAGATCGGCCGTTGCAGCAGGCGCTGATTTAGCCCTTCCTTGCGCGTATCGAGCAAGCCTTGCCGCGCAATCCAGTGCAGCGGATACATGGCCAGCGCTTCCGACACGATATCGCTGCTGTCCACCCCTTCGACTTGCACCACCAGGTCCAGCTCGCGCGCCCGCAAGCGCCGCTCCAGCACATTGCTCATGTCAACGGCCAGGTCGATTTCCAGTTCCGGGTAATCCGCATTGAGTTCGCGGATATATTGCGCCAGCCAGCTGTGCACCACGGATTCAATCACCCCCAGCCGCAGCCGTCCGCGCACCGCATTGTCGCGCCGCGCCGCGCTTTGCAGGCGCCGCGTGGCATCTACCACGGCTTTGGCATGGCTGAGCAGGAATTCCGCATGCGCGGTCAGCCGGAAATCCTTGGCGGTGCGGTCGATCAGCTCCGTCTCCAATTCATCTTCCAGTGTTTTGATGCGCAGCGAAATCGCTGCCGGTGTCGCGTGCAGTGCTTGCGCTGTGGCGCGGAAGCTACGCAGCTGGGCGAGGATGACGAAAGTTTCAAGGAAGCGCGTGTTCATGGTGAAACAAGAATACCTTAACCCTCTATAGGTACAAAGGTTCTCCCGTTAAGAAAATCTAAACAACAACAGCAAAAATTACTAGATGGATTGCCGCTATGTTCACGCATATGCTGGTTGCATTGGAGAACACATTGCAACGAGGGAGCACCATGACAACACCAGCACAATTCCGCCAGTCTGTCCGCAATGGCGCGTTTCGCCAGCCAACGTCCGGCTATTGCGGCGATTACGCCCAAGCCAACCTGGTCATCCTGCCGCAGCAGCATGCTGCGGACTTTTTACTGTTTTGCCAGCGCAACCCGCGCGCCTGCCCGCTGCTGGCTGTGGGCGAACCGGGCCAGTGGTCGTTGCCGAAACTGGGGCTCGACCTCGATATCCGCACCGATATTCCCGGCTATAACGTGTACCGCAACGGCGACCTGGCGGCGCAGCCCGTGACCTTGCACGAACTTTGGCGCGATGACTTCGTCGTCTTCGCCATCGGCTGCTCGTTCTCGTTTGAACAAATGCTGACCGATGCCGGCATCCCGCTGCGCCACGTGCAGCAGGGCCGCAACGTCGCCATGTACCGCACCGACATCGTCAACCAGCCGGCCGGCCCATTTGGCGGCAACCTTGTGGTGTCGATGCGTCCGATGAAGGCCGCCGACGCCATCCGCGCCATCCAGATCACCAGCCGCTATCCGGCAGTCCATGGCGCCCCGGTACACCTGGGCGATCCGGAACTGATCGGCATTACTGACGTGGCGCAGCCTGACTATGGCGATGCCGTGGACATCCTGCCCGATGAAGTGCCTGTGTTCTGGGCCTGCGGCGTGACGCCACAGGAAGCCATCCGCCATGCGCGCCTGCCGCTCGTCATTACCCACCAGCCGGGCTACATGCTGGTGACCGATATCCGCAACGCCGACCTGGCGGCATTTTAATAACCAGACTGTCAAAATAACCAAGGAGACATGATGAATACCCAAACCATCAGCACCACGGAATCAGGCGGCTACTTGGCCTGGTTCCACGCCCTCACCAGCAAGGAGCGCCGCACGTTCTGGAGCTGCAAAGTCGGCTACGCGCTCGACGCCATGGATACGCAATTCCTCAGCTTTGTCATACCCACGCTGATTGCCACGTGGGGCCTGTCGAAAGGCGACGCAGGCTTGATCGGCACCGTCACGCTGCTGACATCGGCCGCCGGCGGATGGATTGCCGGCATCATGTCGGACCGCATCGGCCGCGTGCGCACGCTGCAAATCACGATCCTGTGGTTTGCGTTCTTCACCGTGCTGTGCGGCCTGGCGCAAAACTTCACGCAATTGCTGCTGGCGCGGGGCCTGATGGGCTTTGGCATGGGCGGCGAGTGGACGGCCGGGGCAATTTTGATTGGTGAAGTCATCCGCGCCAAGGACCGGGGCAAGGCTGTCGGCATGGTGCAGGCCGGGTGGGCGCTGGGCTGGGGCACGTCGGCGATCCTGTATGCGCTGATGTTTTCGCTGCTGCCGCCGGAATGGGCGTGGCGTTCACTGTTCCTGCTGGGGATTTTGCCCGCGCTGTTCGTGATCTTCATCCGCCGCTTTGTCGATGAGCCGGAACTGTACGTCGCGCAAAAGAAGCACGAAGAAACCTCGGCGCAGCAGGCATCGTTCTGGGAAATCTTTTCGCCATCGATGTTCAGTACGACGCTGCGTGCCGTGCTGCTGACCACTGGCGCACAGGGCGGCTACTATGCCATCACGACGTGGCTGCCGACCTTCCTGAAAACCGAGCGCCATTTGACGGTGCTGGGCACGGGCGGCTACCTGGCCATGGTCATCGTGGGCTCGTATGTCGGCTACATCGTCAGCGCATTCCTGACCGACCTGCTGGGCCGCAAAAAGAACTTCATCCTGTTCGCGGCCGGTTCCATGTGCATTGCCGTCGCTTACACCCGCTTGCCGGTCGATGACAGTGTCATGCTGTTCCTCGGTTTCCCGCTGGGCTTCTTTGTGTCCGGCGTGTTCAGCGGCATGGGCGCCTTTTTGACGGAATTGTTCCCGACCCGTATCCGTGGTTCGGGCCAGGGTTTCAGCTACAACATGGGCCGCGCAGTCGGTTCACTGTTCCCCCTGATGATCGGCCTGGCCTCGAAAGACATGGCGCTGGGCGAAACCATCGGCATCTTCGCCGGTATCGCGTACGGCGTCATGATGCTGGCCGCGCTGACCCTGCCGGAAACCGCCGGCAAAAAACTCGACAACTAATTACCCCCTTGGTTTAGCCGCGCGGCAGTGCGGTCCCGTCATGCCAGCGCCTCAACAGCGCAGGCAGGGACAATTGCGCGCCGCGACTATGAAAGTGAGACTGATCATGAAGAACGATATCCCTGCACAACAACTGCGCTGGCAATTCTGGGTGGATCGCGGCGGCACGTTTACCGACATCGTGGCGCGCCGTCCGGACGGCAAGCTGGTGACGCACAAGCTGCTGTCGGAGTGCCCGGAGCGCTACAGCGACGCCGTCACCCAGGGCATGCGGGACTTGCTGGGATTGCAGCCTGGCGAAGCGCTGCCGGCTGACCAGATCGACGTGATTAAAATGGGCACCACGGTGGCCACCAATGCACTGCTGGAGCGCAAGGGCGCCCGCACCGCGCTGGCCATCACGCGGGGCTTTGCCGACCAGCTGCGTATCGGCTACCAGGACCGGCCCGACATCTTCGCCATGCGCATTGCGCTGCCGGACTTGATTTACGAAAACGTCATCGAAATCGATGAACGCATCGGCGCCCATGGCGAAGTATTGGCGGAACCGGATGAAGCCGTGCTGCGCGGCCAGTTCCAAAGCTTGCGGGAACAGGGTGTGGACGCCATTGCGATTGTGCTGATGCATGCGTACCGCTATCCGCAGCATGAACGGCGCCTGCAGGCGCTGGCGGAAGAAGCAGGCTTTGCGCAAATCTCCGTCAGCCACCAGGTCAGCCCCCTGATGAAAATCGTGGGCCGCGGCGATACCACGGTGGTCGACGCCTACCTGTCGCCGGTATTGCGCGACTACGTGTCGCGCGTACAGTCGGAAACCGGCGACGTGCGCATCATGTTCATGCAGTCCAATGGCGGCTTGACGGAAGCGTCGCGCTTCCAGGGCAAGGATGCGATTTTGTCGGGACCTGCAGGCGGCATTGTCGGCGCCGTGAAAAGCTGTGAAGCCATCGGCTTGAAACAGGTGATCGGCTTTGACATGGGCGGCACGTCAACCGACGTGGCGCATTACGACGGCGCCTATGAACGGGTATTTGAAACCGTGGTGGCCGGCGTGCGGGTGCGGGCGCCGATGATGCATATCCATACGGTGGCGGCGGGCGGCGGTTCCATTTGCAGCTTCGACAATGGCCGTTTCAAGGTCGGACCGGAATCGGCCGGCGCCAACCCGGGCCCGGCCTGCTACCGCAAGGGCGGGCCGCTGACCGTCACGGACTGCAACGTCATGCTGGGCCGCATCCAGCCCGAGCACTTCCCCCATGTGTTCGGCCCGAATGGCGACCAGCCGCTCGACGTCGACGTCGTGCGGCAGCGCTTCACGGAACTGGCGCAACGCATCGCCCGCGAGACGGGCACGGTTCTGACTGCGTCTGCCGTGGCCGACGGTTTCCTGGCCGTGGCGGTCGACAACATGGCGCAAGCGATCAAGTCGATTTCCGTCGAGCGGGGCTATGACGTCAGCCGCTATGCGATGTGCTGCTTTGGCGGCGCGGGCGGCCAGCATGCATGCCGCGTGGCCGACGTGCTGGGCATGACGCGCATCGTGATCCACCCGTTTGCCGGTGTGTTGTCGGCGTTCGGCATGGGCCTGGCCGATATCCGCACCATGCGCGAAGCCGCCGTGGAGCAGGTACTATCCGACGCGGCGCTCGCTGCGCTGGCGCCGGCCATGGCTAAACTGTCGCGCGCAGCCACGGCGGAACTGGCAGCCCAGCACGTACCGCAAGACCAGATCACGGTGGAACTATGCGCCCGCGTCAAATATGAAGACAGCGACGCGGCGTTTGTCATCCCGTTCGGGCATGACGCGGACATGCGGGCAGCGTTTGCCCGCCAGTACAAGGCACGATTCGGTTTCGTCATGGATGATCAGCCGCTGGTGATTGAGTCCGTGTCGGCGGAAGCCATCGGCGCGGGCGATGGCGCCAGCTTTGCCATCGACGTGCCTGCGGCTGAGGGCAGCGATGCGTCGGACATGGTGCAGAGCTATGTCAACGGCGAAACACAAGCCATCCAGCTGCACGTGCGTTCCGCGCTGGCTGTGGGCGACCAGGTGGTGGGCCCGGCTCTGATCCGTGAACAGATTGCCACCACGGTGGTCGATGCCGGGTGGACCGCGACGGTATTGCCCGACTATACGCTGTCGCTGGAGCGTACGGGAGAGGCCGGGAGCGCGCACCGCATCACGACTGCGGTGCATCCGATTCACCTGGAAATCTTCAATAACCTGTTCATGGCCATTGCGCGCCAGATGGGCACCACGCTGGAAAACACGGCGTATTCGGTCAACATGAAAGAGCGCCTGGACTTTTCGTGCGCCGTGTTCGACCGCCATGGCAACCTGATTGCCAACGCGCCGCACATTCCCGTGCACCTGGGTTCCATGAGCGACAGCGTGCAGTGCGTGATTCGCCAGCATGCGGGCAAGATGGCGCCGGGCGATGCCTATGCGCTGAACGTGCCCTACAACGGCGGCACGCATTTGCCGGACATTACTGTCGTCAGCCCCGTGTTTGGCGCCAGCCGTGGTCCGGGCGCGCAGCCGGTATTTTATGTGGCGGCGCGCGGCCACCATGGCGACGTGGGCGGCATCTCTCCCGGCTCGATGCCACCCAACAGCACCACCATCGATGAAGAAGGCGTATTGCTGGATAACGTGAAAATCGTCGATGGCGGCGTGTTCCTGGAGCCGCTGGTGCGCGGCCTGTTTGGGGCGGGGCCGTGGCCGGCCCGCAATATCGACCAGAATATCGCCGACTTGATTGCCCAGCTGGGCGCGTGCGAAACCGGCGCCAATGAATTGCTGAAGGCCGTCGGGCTGTATGGCGAAGACGTGGTGCTGGCGTATATGCAGCACGTGCAGGATAACGCGGAAGCTGCCGTGCGCAAGGCGATTTCCACGCTGCGCGACGCGCAATTTGCGTATGAAATGGATGACGGCGCCGTGCTGCAGGTGCGGCTGTCGATTGACCATGCGAGCCGCAGCGCGACTGTGGACTTCACGGGGACCAGCGAACAGCGTCCCACCAACTTCAATGCGCCGCTGTCGGTCTGCAAGGCCGCCGTACTGTATGTGTTCCGCACCTTGCTCGATACGGATATACCGATGAACGAGGGCGTGTTGAAACCGCTGAATCTGATCGTGCCGGAAGGTTCGATGCTCAATCCCCGCTATCCGGCCGCCGTGGTGGCGGGCAACGTGGAAGTGTCGCAATACGTAACCGATGCGATGTATGGTGCGCTGGGCGTGATGGCCGCATCGCAGGGCACGATGAACAACTTCACGTTCGGTAACAGCGAACACCAGTATTACGAAACCATCGCCGGCGGCTCCGGTGCGGGGCCCGGTTTTGACGGCACGTCGGCGGTCCAGACCCACATGACGAACTCCCGCATGACGGACCCGGAAGTGCTGGAATGGCGCTTCCCCGTACTGGTGGAAACGCATGCGATCCGCCGTGGCAGCGGTGGCGCCGGCAAGCATACGGGCGGCGACGGTGCGCTGCGCCGCATCCGCTTCCTGGAAAAAATGACGGCCAATATCCTGGCCGGACACCGCCGCATTGCGCCGTTCGGACTCCATGGCGCGCAGCCCGGCGCACTGGGGCGCAACTGGGTGGAACGGGGCGACGGCACGGTGGAACATTTCGGCGCGACGCATACGGCCGATATGGAAGCGGGCGACGTATTTGCCATTGAAACACCCGGTGGCGGCGGCTACGGCGAAATGTAAAAGCAGTACTGCAGTAAAACCGGCGGGGCATGGTGCTCCGCCATTGAACAACCTTCAGATACCTACAACAATGAAAAAATCGATGCTTGCGCTCCTGCTGGGCGCATCGGCAGGGATGGCTGCCGCTCAAACTAACGTCAACGTCTATGGCGTGGCCGATATGGCCGTCGTGCGCGAGTCCGGCGGCGTGGCCGGATCCGTCACCAAAGCCACCAGCGGCGTGGCGTCCGGTTCGCGGCTGGGCTTCAAGGGCAGCGAAGAACTGGGCAGCGGTCTGCAAGCCATCTTCTTGCTGGAAAACGGCTTCCAGGCCGACACGGGCGCCATGGGGCAGGGCGGCCTGCTGTTTGGCCGCCAGGCGTATGTGGGCTTGCGCGGCAATGCGGGTAGCGTAACGCTGGGCCGCCAGTACACACCGCAATACCTGGCCGTGGCAGCGGTGGACCCGTTTGGTTCCGGCATGGCCGGCGACACGAAAAACCTGATGACGGCAACCGGCAACAGCGCCAGCCGCATGGACAATTCTGTCAAATACCAGTCGCCGCAACTGGGCGGGTTCACGGTGGAAGCCGTGTACGGCGCAGGGGAAGCCGCGGGCGACAGCGGCGCAGGCCGGCAGCTGGGCGCCAGCGTCGCCTATGCGCAGGGTCCGTTGGCCGTGCGGCTGGCGCACCATCACCGCGACAACAATAGCGCCACCGTGAAAAATGCCGGCAGCGCGCGCAATACCGTGGCCACGGCCGTGTATGACGTGGGCGTGGTGAAAGCGCACCTGGCCTATGGCGTCGACCAGGGCGTCAACAGTGCGCTGCCACGCAACACTGCCAACCCCTATGGCATTGCCGTCACGCCGTCAACGGACAGCCGGGTGCTGCTGCTGGGCGTGACGGTACCGGTGGGCCAGCACGTATGGCTGGCGTCGTGGATCCACAAGGATGACCGCTCGGTACGCAACCAGGATGCCAGCCAGTGGGCGCTGGGCTACCGCTATCTGTTGTCAAAACGCACGGATTTGTATGCAGCGGCAGCGCATATCCGCAACCGCCGCGGCGCAGCCTATACTGTCGGCAGTGCGATCGAGGGCGGCACGGGCAACCGGGCCGTCAACCTCGGTGTACGCCATAACTTTTAACAGGGAGGAGTCATGTTGCAGCGCAGGCATTTCCTGGCGATAGGCTTGCTGGCATTCGCCGGCAGCGGTTCGGTATGGGCGGCGGAAAAGGGGACGGCCGATGAAGCAGTGGCGATGGTGAAGCGCGCCGCTGAATTCCTCAAGAAAAATGGCAAAGACAAGGCGTTCGCTGAATTCAACAATCCGAAGGGCGCCTTTATTGACAAGGACTTATATATCTTTGCTTTCGGCGCCAATGGCGATGGCGTGGAATTGGCCAACGGCGCCAATCCCAAGCTGGTCGGCAAGAATGTGCTGGAAATGAAGGATGCCGATGGCAAGTTCCTCATCAAGGACATACTGAAAATCGGTATGGGCAAGGAGGGCAAGGGCTGGCTGGACTATAAATGGCCCAACCCCGCCAGCGGTACGCTCGACGCCAAGCGTACCTACGTCGAGCGGGTTGACGACGTGATCCTGGGCTGCGGCATTTACCGCTGACCTTACCGTGGTCAATGGCGGCGGGCTTGTTTCTTGCCGCCGCCAGCGCCTTCGCCTTTCTTGGCTTTGGTATGGCTGGCGGCTTCCTTGCCGGATTTCTTGGGTTCCTGTTCAGCGGATGCACGGTTGCCGGTTTCGGCGGCCTGGCGGTTTTGCGTATTTTGCTTGGGCATGGCGGTCTCCCGAAGTGGTAGTCGATGCCTGTATGGTATGACGGCGGGATCCGGCCGGTGTCGGTGCACACCGCCTGGCGCTGTAGGACAGCAGCGCTTGCTGCCTGGTATTGAGCGTGGCCGAATCCGCGACTGGCGTACAGTGGGCAGCTCCAACGGCGTTAAAGGAGCTGCAACATGAACCATTTCTATTCCTCCTGTATCGAAGCTTGCCATGACTGCATGCGGGCATGCGATTACTGCGCGCAGGCATGCCTGGCCGAACCGAATGCCGCGCAACTGGCGCATTGCATCAAGCTCGACATCGATTGTTCCGCACTATGTTCATTGGCGGCCGGGGCCATGGGACGCAACAGCGTCTTTATTGACGAGATTTGCGCGCTGTGCGCGGCTGCCTGTGATTTATGCGCGGAAGAATGCGAACAGCATCCGATGGCGCACTGCCAGGATTGCGCCATCGCGTGCCGCCGCTGTGCCGAGCAATGCCAGCGTATGGTGCGCTCGGCCAGCGGCGCCGCCACGGCGGAATTGTTGCGCGGCGCGCATTAATTTGCAGCGTCAATATTAAGCGTTTTGAGGACTTGCTGAGCGTGTCGCAGACACGCAGCTTTTCCCGTTCGGCGGAAGAGCGGGGCATCACGCAGTCTGCGCTGAGCAAGCGGATCCGGGCGCTGGAGCAATGGGGCGGCGCAGATTTGGTGGACCGCAGCAGTTTTCCCATGGCGCTGACGCCGGCCGGCATGCTGTCCGGGGCAGCGCCAGTCACCGCTGCCGCTGCCGGCGTATGGCGATGCGACGTATTTCGGCCGCGCAGTCGCGCTGCTGGTGGCGCGCGCCGGTCCGGCAGCCTTGGCGCCGTCCAGCGCGTCGGATATGGCTGAAGTATTGAAAGCATTTGCGCTGGCGGGCCAGGGATTGGCGTGGCTGGCGGCCAGCTGTATCGACCGGGAGCTGGCCGAGGGACGGCTGGTGCGTGCCGGCGGGCCCGCATGGTGCCTGCCGATGGAAATTCTCGCCGTGCGCAAGCGCGCCAGCGGCGCAGCCCAGGCGCTGTGGGAAGCGCAGCAAAACCTGTAGCGCCGAGGGTCAGGCGGTGGGCGCGATCTGGAAGGTATTGCCCGCCAATTCCACGTCGGCCGGCGCGACCTGCACGTCATCGACCCTTGCGGCGGGCGGCCCGTTGCGCGCCCACGCGACCACCTGGTCTATGGCCGGCGCTGCGCCCTGCACACACGCTTCCACCGTGCCATCGCGCCGGTTGCGCACCCAGCCTGCCAGCCCCAGTTCCGTGGCCCTCTCGGCAAATGCATAGCGGTAGCCGACGCCCTGCACCCGTCCAGCCACAATGATTTTTGTCGCCATGGCGTGGCTCCTATTTAACGAGGACATATTGGCCGGGCGCATCGCCCAGCACGGGATAGGCGGCCGAGCCCATGGCGGGCGGCGTCACGGGTGCGCCCGAATGCGCCTGCAGCCACGCCAGCCACGCCGGCCACCATGAACCTTGCTGTTCTGGTACCGCGCCAAACCAGGCGTCGGGATCCGTGTACGGCATGCCTTGCAGCCGCGTGCCGAGCCGGTAGTGGCGGTGTGGATGCCCCGGTTCGCTGATGATGCCGGCGTTGTGCCCGCCGCTGGTCAGCACGAACGTCAAGTCCGTATTGGTCAGGTAGTGCAGCTTGTATACGGAGCGCCACGGCGACACGTGATCGGTTTCCGTGCCCACGCAAAACACGGGCAACGTGATGTCGTTGAGCGATACGGGCCGGCCATCAACTGGATAGCGGCCCTCACTCAAGCGGTCTTCAAGGAACAGCCAGCGCAAATACTGGCTGTGCATGCGGGCCGGCATGCGCGTGGTATCCAGATTCCACGCCATCAAGTCGTTGAGTTCCGTGGCTTCTCCCAGCAGGTACTGGTTGATCATGCGTGACCACAGCAAATCATACGAGCGCAGCATCTGGAATGCGCCCGCCATTTGTTCGGCCTTCAGATAACCGGTTTCTGCCAGCTGCGCTTCGATCAGGCTGACCTGGCTTTCATCGATAAACAGCCCCAGTTCGCCCGGTTCGCTGAAATCCGTCTGGGCTGCAAACAGCGTCAGGGACTTCAGCCGGTTGCCGCCGTTGCGCGACAGCGCTGCAGCGCCGATGGCGGCCAGCGTTCCGCCAAGGCAGTATCCCGCCACGTGCACGTGCGCATCGGGCACGATATTGGCGAGGGCGTCGAGCGCCTCGAACATGCCCCGTTTCAGGTAATCGTCCATGCCCAGTTCCCGGTCCGATACATCGGGATTTTTCCAGGATACGCAAAACACCGTGTGGCCTTCTTCGACCAGGTGGCGGATCAGCGAATTGTGCGGCGACAGGTCAAGGATGTAATACTTCATGATCCACGCGGGCACCAGCAACACGGGTTCCGGGTGCACTTGCCCGGTGGCGGGGCTGTATTGAATCAATTCCATCAACGCATTGCGCAGCACGACCTTGCCTGGGGTGACGGCCACTTGCTGTCCCGGCGTGTAGCGTTCAAGGCCCGGCAACGGCCCGTTTTGCAGCTTGCGCAGCACATCGGCTGCCAGCGCCTGCGCGCCTTGCGCGAAATTTGCTCCCCATAGACCGGCTGTCCGTTGCAGCACAGTGGGATTGGTGCACCACAGGTTGCCGGGGGACGTGATGTCCAGCCATTGGCGGGCCAGGAATGACAGCACATCTTCATGGTGCTGGCTGACGCCCCACACGCCACGCACCGCCTGTTCCCACCAGTTCTGGCGCAGCAGGAAAGCCTTGCGCCACACGTGGAATGGCCAGTTATTCCATTCGGCGGCGGCAAACCGGCGGTCGCGCGACGGCGTCACTTCGCTGGACGGCTGCATGATGGTGGCAGCCAGTTCAACTGCTTCCTGCCATGCGAGCCATGCCAGGTCCAGTTGCCTGCCGGGGGATAGCGCCAGATGGCTGGCCCAGTCGACGGCTGCGAGCCGGACGGATTCCGGCGACAGGGTTTGGCAGAATTTGGCCCACGCCGCGTGCACGTGGGGATCAAACGCCTGCGCCATCGTGTGGGCGGGGGCAGTCGGGCGGGTTGTGAGCATGGCGGTTCCCCTTTGGTTGGAAATCACATATGATTCACAAAATAACAAATGTATATAAAAACTGTATCAATAATCCAGCTTGAACGGAACCGACATAATGAACGAATATCAGGATATCGTGGTGGAACCGGCCGCCTCCGGTGTGCAAGTCATCCGCTTGAACCGTCCCCAATCGAAAAATGCGCTGCGCAATGCCACATTGCGCGAAGTGGTGGCCGCGCTGGCGGCGGCGACCGATGACGCCAGCGTGCGCGCCGTTGTCATTACCGGCGGCGACGAGATTTTCGCCGCAGGCGCGGACTTGCACGAAATGGCGGCGCTGGATGCGATTGCCGCTGCCCGCGACGTGCGCCCTCAATATTGGCGGGCGATTGCGGGATTTTCCAAGCCGCTGATCGCGGCGGTCAACGGCTTTGCGCTGGGCGCCGGCTGTGAAATGCTGATGCATGCCGATATCGTGGTGGCCGGCGAATCGGCCCGTATCGGCCAGCCGGAAATCAACCTGGGCATCATTCCCGGCGCGGGCGGCACACAGCGCCTGGTGCGTACGGTCGGCAAGCCGCTGGCCATGAAAATGGTGCTGGGCGGCGAAATGATCTCCGCGGAACGGGCGCTGGCGGCGGGACTGGTCAGCGACGTGGTGCCGGATGGCGAAGTCATGGCCACGGCCATGGCGCAGGCGCAGCGCATTGCGCAAAAATCCCCGCTGGCCGTGGCGCTGGCCAAGGAAGCTGTGCTGCGCTCGTTTGAAATGCACCTGGAGGCGGGGCTGCAATTTGAACGCAAGTCGTTCTCGCTGCTGGCGGCCAGCGAAGACCGCAAGGAGGGGATTGCTGCGTTCATGGAAAAGCGGCAGGCGAATTTTACTGGCAAGTAGCGTGCAGGGATTTGGTACACTCCGTGCTTTTTGCTGCAAGGAAGTACCATGGCAGAGTTACCTGAACTGCGCGCAATGGCGCTCAGTTGCCTGCTGATTAACGATCCTGTCACCAAGGTGGCAGCCATCAACGCCATGAATGACGCGGTGCAGGCGGGCGCTTTTCGCCTCGGCAGCAGCAGCGCGCTGGACACGGCTGGCGAAATCCCCGGCCGGCCGCAACGTCCCGAACTCGTTGCCCCCAAGCTCGTGGGCCGCCGCTCCATGGTAACCGTGGAGGGCCGCGCCATGCTGGTCCATGCGCTGGCCCATATCGAATTCAATGCCGTGAACCTGGCGCTCGATGCGCTGTGGCGTTTCCCCGGCATGCCGGACCAGTATTACCACGACTGGCTGCGCGTGGCGCGCGAAGAGGCATATCACTATTCGCTGCTGTCGGCGCACCTGGAAGCGCAAGGCTTCCGCTATGGCGATTTCACTGCGCACGGCAGCTTATGGGAAATGGTGGAAAAAACCAAAGGCGACGTGCTGGCCCGCATGGCGCTGGTGCCGCGCACCTTGGAAGCCCGTGGCCTGGATGCGATCCCGCCGCTGCGCGCCAAGCTGGCGCAAGCCGGCGACCAGCAAGCGGCGGACATCCTCGACATTATCTTGCGCGATGAAATCGGCCATGTGGAAATCGGCAACCGCTGGTATGGCTACCTGTGCCGTTTGCGCGGCGTTGACCCGGTCGCGGCGTACGAACAACTGGTGGTGCAATACAAGGCGTCCGTCAAAGGCCCGTATAACCTGGCCGCCCGGCGCCAGGCCGGTTTCACGGAAGAAGAATTGCGCACCTTTGTCTAGCCTGCGAATCCGGTTATCATCATGTCTTGATAGCAATTTTGCAAGACGGAGGGTGCGATGGGAGATAAAAAGATCACAGACCCGGCTAAAACAGTCGTGAAGCATGTCAGTGGCGCGGTCAATGAAACGGCTGACTTGCTGGGGCAAAGCGGCCCGCTGACGCCGGGCAGCGGCCTGGCCAGCGGTGTGCTGGCGTTTACATTGGGCCTGCTGAGCTTATTGGGCGTGGCGGCGTTCCACTTTCCGCAATACCTGACGACGCCGGAACTGCGGCGTGAATATGATCCGGACGTCATCCGCCACATCATGTTTGCCGCCCTCGTGATCGCCGGTTCCATCAGCCTGCTCAACGTGCTGTTCAAACGGGAACGGGCGCTCAATGCCGTGGCCGGCGTGATGGTGATCGCTGCCGTGGCGGCGGGCGGTTCGCACGTGCCGGTCAACGATTTCCCCGACCATACGCCGTACATCGGGCTGGACTGGTTCATCCTGGACTTGCTGGGTTCCACCGTGATTTTCGCGGCGATTGAAAAAGTCTTCCCGCTGTATAAAGGCCAGTTGCTGTTCCGCCGCGAGTGGCAGACCGACATGGTGCACTTCGCCGTCAACCATTTCATCGTGGGCCTGGCGCTGCTGACGGTCAACTTCGCCATCCACCGCCTGTTTGGCTGGATGGTCAACGATACCGTGCACAGCATGGTGCAGGCAATTCCCTTCGTGCCGCAGCTGTTGCTGTGCATCCTGGTGGCGGACCTGGTGCAGTACTGGACCCACCGCAGCTACCATGAGATTCCCTTCCTGTGGCGCTTCCACGCCGTGCACCATTCCGCGAAAACCATGGACTGGCTGGCCGGGTCGCGCCAGCACATCCTGGAGCTGCTGTGCACCCGCGTCGGCGTGCTGGGCGCGCTGTACGTGCTGGGCTTCGACAAGGAAGTGATGGATGTGTACATTATCGTGGTGGGTTTCCAGGCCGTGTTCAACCACGCGAATGTGCACTTGCCATGGGGCCCGCTGAAGTACGTCATCGTTACGCCGGACTTCCACCACTGGCACCATTCATCGGACGACGTGGCCATTGACCGCAATTACGCGGCCCACTACGCCTTCCTGGACCACTTGTTCGGCACGGCCATCAAGGGCCAGGAGGGTTTCCCGGAGAAGTACGGCGTGCAGGGCGACTATATGCCGGACGGGTTCCTCAACCAGCTGATGTTCCCGTTCCGTAAGCAAAAATAATCAGGCGTCGTCGCGGCCCGGCAGTTTCAGCACGCCGGTGTGGAAGTCGTATTCATAGATTTCGCCATACCGGCCCCATTCAATGGCCACTTCCAGCATGCGCTGCGCGCCATCGGCTTCCGTGCCGTCGGCCAGCAATTCCAGGAATGGCCCTTCCGGCAACGTGCCGCCGGCCTGCTGTTCCAGTTCGCGGCGGATGCGTGCTGCCAGCGGCACGTGCGCCAGCAACTGCTGGCCAAACAATTGCTGGCGTTCCGTGTGGCCGGCCTGTGCATAGCGCCAGCCCAGCGGCGTCAATGCAATGTCGCCTTGTTCGACGGTTGCCAGGCCCAGCATGCCCAGCGCTTCATAGGCCGGGAACAATTCCTCATCCGCCAGTTCCGCTTCTTCCGACAGTTGCGGCAAGTCCGCGCGGCCGCCAAAGGGCGCGTCGGCCAGCAATTCCAGCACGCTTTCAATGCGGTTGACGTCCGTCTCGGGCAAGCGGTAATCGGCCGCCGGCGCAGCGGCAGGCGCGGCGCGGCGCGTCATCAGGCCATACACGTGATCAACCAGCGCCCGCACTTCCGGCGAATCCGCATTGCGCGGGCGCGGCAAGTCGATGCGCACTTCATCGCGGATGCGGCCCGGATCGCTGGACAGGATAATGATGCGGTCCGACATCATGACGGCTTCTTCGATGTTGTGCGATACGATCAAAATGCCGCGCGTGGGGATGCGCTTTTCACCCCACAGTTCCAGGATATCGTCGCGCAGGGTTTCACCCGTCAGCACGTCCAGCGCGGAAAAGGCTTCATCCATCAGCAGCACGTCCGGCTGTGTGGCCAGTGCGCGGGCAATCCCGACGCGCTGGCGCATACCGCCCGACAGTTCGCGCGGCAGCGCACCGCCGAAGCCGGCCAGGCCGATCAGTTCCAGCATGGCTTCGGCCCGTGCACGGCGCTCGGCGGGCGCCATGCCTTGCGCTTCCAGCCCCAGCTCCACGTTTTGCTGCACCGTCAGCCAGGGGAACAGCGCAAACGACTGGAACACCATGGCGATGCCGCGCGCCGGGCCATTGATGGGGCGGCCGTTATAGGCGGCCGTGCCGCTGTCGGCGGCCACCAGCCCGGCAATGATGCGCAGCAGCGTCGATTTGCCGGACCCGGATTTCCCCAGCAGCGCAACGATTTCGCCCTGCGCCAGGACGAAGTTCACACCTTCCAGCACCGTGCGCGGTGCGCCATCGGTTTTGCGGAACGCCTTCGATACATTGTTCAATTCGATCAGCATGCTCATACCCCATCCTTGCTTCATCCATAATTCATCGTCAACGGCTGCGCTCTTCGGCCATCCGGTACAGGTTTTGCCACAGGAAGCGGTTCAGCAGCATGACGAACACGCACATGATCCCGATCCCCAATGCCGTGCGGGGAAAGTCGCCGGCATCCGTCATTTGCTTGATATAGCTGCCCAGGCCATCGGCCACCAGCTGCGTATCGCCCCACGTCACGTATTCCGCCACGATGCTGGCGTTCCACGAACCGCCCGATGCCGTGACTGCGCCCGTGACGAAACTGGGGAACACGGCAGGCAGATAGACCCGCTTCCATTTCAGCCAGCCGGACAAGCCCAGGTTATCGGCAGCCAGGCGCAATTCGCCGGGCAAGGCCGACGCGCCGGCCACCACATTGAACAGGATGTACCACTGCGTTCCGAATACCATCAATGGGCTGAGCCACACGTTCGGGTTCAAATGCAGGTGCACCAGCGCGTACACAACCAGCGGGAACATCAGGTTGACGGGGAAGGCTGCCAGGAATTGCGCGAACGCCTGCACCTGGCGCGACCATGCGGGGCGCAAGCCGATCCACACGGCCACCGGCACCCAGAACAGCGACGCCAGCGCAATCAGCACCATCACGCGTACAAGCGTAATCGCGCCCAGCATGACCACGTGCAGCGCTTCACCCCAGCCCACTTCCGTATGCACGAACAGCACGAAGCGCCATGCGCAGAACAGGCCAACCAGCAGCAACGATGCATCCCACGCGCGCGCTTTCCATGGCGATCCAGGCGGACCTTCCGGCGCATTGGCGACGCCGTCGGCCGGGTGGCTGAACCAGCCCAGCGTGGCGTTCATGGCGGCGCCGATGCGCGCGGCAATGGCGCTGATCCACGCGCTGCGGCGGCCCCAGTCCAGCACCCATGACTGCTGCGCGGGTTCACCCTGGCTGTCGGCGGAATGGAATTTGCCGGCCCACGCCAGCAGGGGACGGAAAAACAGCTGGTCGTATAGCACGATCCCGGCAAACATGGCGCAAATGGCCCACGCAATGGCGCCGCTGTTGCGCTGCTCGATGGCCACGGCGATGTAAGCGCCGATGCCCGGCAGCTTGATATCCTGGCCCGCGACGGAAATCGCTTCGGCCGCAACGAGGAAAAACCAGCCGCCCGACATCGACATCATCATGTTCCACAGCAGCGGCGGCATCGCGTGCGGCAATTCCAGGCGCCAGAAGCGCTGCCATGCAGACAGCCGGAACACCCGCGCCGCCTCAAGCAGTTCCGGCGGGATGGTTTTAATCGACTGGTACAGGCTGAACGCCATATTCCACGCCTGCGACGTAAAAATCGCAAAGACGGCGGCACATTCGACCCCCAGCACATTGCCGGGAAACAGGGCAATGAACGGCGCGATGGCAATTGCCTGGAAACCCAGGATCGGTACCGACTGCAGCACGTCGATCAGCGGCACCAGGACGCGTTCCGCCATGCGCCAGCGCGTGGCAATGGCGGCAAAGGCAAACGTGAACAGCAGCGCACAAGCCAGCGCCATGAACATGCGCAGCGTGGTGCGCAGCAGGTAATACGGCAAATACGCAATGTCCAGTGACACGGGCATGGGCTGGCCCAGCACGAAGGGCCTGCTCATCTGCATGGCGCCATAGGCAGCGGCTGCCAGCAGCGCCAGTACCAATGGCAGCAGCGCCCAGTCCCAGCGGTTCGGTGTCATGGCCGGGCGCGTGGCCAGGCCGGCGGCGGGTTGGCCGCGGTGTGGTGCAGTCAGCAAGGAAGCCTCCGTCAGGATGGTTCGGCTTCCCTTTCATATGCGCTTGTCATGCCATCGATGCGCCGCGCGCAGCTGCGGCATGCCGGCCTGCTGCATAGGCAGGTGCGGTATCACGGCAAGAAGTTGGGATGGGAGCGCCGCCGGCGGATGCCTGGACAGCGTTTGCCATCATCCGCCTGGGGCGCGATGACGGCGAGGAGGGGAATCCTGCTTTATCGGGCCTGGGCGGTACCGGCTACTGGCCGGCTACAACTATCACTCGAACAAGTACCCATGAAGGGGATTCCATAAAATTCAGACAGCGTGGATTGTAGGCGGGCGGGAATATTGGGGTCAAGAAATAGCTTGTAACAGGCGCTTACAATTACCCGATCGCCGCGGCGTTGCGCGGGGACGGCCGCCCTGGGCCGTCCGCAGTACATTTACTGCCTGGCCGCATCGGCATTGGCATCGGCAGCGCTGACGGTCCGCCTGGTTGCCGCTTCAACAGCCTGCGTGGCCTGGGCCGTGACCTGGTTGACGGCTTCGGTGGCGGTACGCGCCATGCCGTCGGCCACAATGGCGGTGGCTTGCTGGTTGGCGCTCCACAGCTGGCCCCACGCCTTTTGCTGCAGCTTGGCGGCGCTTTCAAACAATGCCTGCGACGTGTCGAGCATGGCGCGCACGGCTTGCTGCTGGATGATTTGCGTGGACGTCGTCAGCCATTCCTGCCAGCCATGCTGGAAGACTTCGCCGTACAGGCTGCTGAGTTTGCGCCACATATTGTCCACTTCGCCGGCGCCGGGGTAAGCAGCGGCGGAAGGGGGAGGTTGGACGAAATCGCTCATGGGACGCTCCTTTATAAAATCAAGATGGCAGGAGGCGCCAGTGTATGCAAACCGTGCGAGCCGTGGCGCGCGAATTGTCGCCCGATCATGTCCGCGGGTTGGTTACATGCTTTCATGCCAAACGGGCCAGTGCGCTGGCGTTACGCGGCACTCTTGCAGCAGCGCGGCAAATTCCGGGCTCGACAGCCACGCATATTCGCGCAGGCGGAACGGCTCCAGGCTGTGACTGTGCCGGGGCAGGGCCGGATGGCACATGGCCAGCGCTCCTTGCGGCGGTACGCTGCGCAGCCATTTGCGCCACAGAACCGCCAAATCCGCGCCGCTGGATAAATCGTAGACGCCAAGAAAATCGCGATTGGCGGAATGGCCGGCAATCCGCGCCCGCCGGTGCAAGGCACGCGCGCCGAGCAAGCCGATGATGGCGGCCTTGGCGCCGCGCCAGCGCTGCGGGCGGGTATCGCGTATGTGCACGCCGGCGCCATAGCGGCTTGCGGCCAGCACATCCAGCAGCGCGTCGCGGATCATCGGGAACTGGTGCACGTGTTCGTGGCCGTCCACGAAGACGGGCGGGCGTCCCGTCAACTGGCAAAAGCGGTCCAGCTGGGCCGCTATGATGGTGCGCACGCGTTCCGGCTTCAGTGTGCGCATCCATGCCGCCACCATCACGCCTGGCAAGGTGGCGGCATTGCTATACGCTGCATGGGCCAGCGCGCTGGTGAAATCCAGATGCAGGCCCAGGCCGGCATCGGCGCTGTGCAGCGCTTCGATCGCGGCGCGTGCTGGCCGTCCAAGCGACATCACACTGGCGGACGTGACAATCCCGCGCTGCGCCAGCTCAATGACAGCATCATCGATGGCCGGGTGCATGCCGACGTCGTCGGCATTGATGATCAGGGGGGCGGCGTTGCGCGGCTGGCCTGTCATCGCGCAAATGCCCAGCATTTGCCGGCCATGAACGTCATGGCGGCCACCAGCACGGTGACCAGCGCTTGCAGCGGCAGGTAGTACTGTACGCCCACGTGCGCCAGTGCTGCCACGTACAGCAGCTGGTTCAGCATCAGGCCCGCCAGCGACGTGGCCAGCCAGCGGGGCAGGCTGGCGCGCCAGCGCCGGGTGCTGCCGTAAGTGTAGCGGCAATGGCCCGTAAAACTCGCGGCAAAGGCTGGAAGAAAGGCCAGTGGATTGGCCCAGGCAGGCGGCAGGCCGCATATCGCCACGGCCAGCCACATGGCGCCGAGGTGTACTGCGGCCGCCGTGGCCCCAACGGCGAGGAAAGCCGGCAACGAAGCGCGCACGGCCATGTCAAGGCGCCGCCCGTGGCCGCAGTGGCTGTGGCTGTTCCGTCTGCCCGACGGCGCTGTGGTCAACCCGCCGGTCCAGGATATACAGGGGCCGCTGCTTGGTCTCTTCAAAGATGCGGCCCAGGTATTCGGCAATCACGCCGAGGCAAATCAGCTGGATGCCGGACAGCAGCATCATGCCGGAGGCCAGCGTGGCCCAGCCGGACAAAGCATTGCCAACAATGAGTTTTTCCGCGGCTATATACAAGCCATAGGCGATTGCCAGCAGGGAAATCACGACCCCGGCCAGCGAGACCATGCGCAGCGGCTTCATGGAAAATGACGTCATGCCCAGGGACGCCAGTTCCAGCAATTGCCACCATTTGAATTTACTGTTGCCGGCCGTGCGCGCTTCCGCGTCAAACGGCAAGACGCGGGTTTTAAAGCCCATCCATGCAAACAAGCCTTTCATGTAGCGGGTCCGTTCCGGCAATTGCAGCAACGCTTGCACGACCCGGCGGTCCAGCAGGCGGAAGTCGCCCGCGCCGGACGGGATGCGGAACCGTTCGCCGCCCTGCAGCAAGCGGTAAAACAGCCGCTTGGCGCTGCGCATCACCCAGCTTTCCCGGTCGCGCGAATGTTGCGCGGCGATGGCCATGTCGACGCCGTCGCGCCACGCGGAAATCATTTCCGGCAGCATGCCGGCGGGATGCTGGCCATCGCCATCCATGGTAATGACCGCGTCGCCCCGTGCCGCCGCCAAGCCCGCCGTCAACGCAGCTTCCTTGCCGAAATTGCGTGACAAATGCAGTAATTGCACGTTGGCGCCGTGCCAGCTGGTTTCGAATTGCGCGACGACGTCTTCCAGTCCGTCGTTGCCGCCATCGTTGACAATGACGGCTTCCCAGTCGACCCCGCAGCGCTCCAGCATATGCGCCACGCGGGGCAGCAGGATTGCCAGCGACGGCGCTTCATTGAGTACGGGCAGCACGACGGAAACAGACTGCCGCCCGTGGCGGCGCCGCTCGATGGTATGTAAGGTCATGGTCACTCCCGGATCAGGCTGCGGCGGTTGCCGGTATATACGATGCGTTCCTGTGGAATATTCAGGCGGGTGACATCGCTATTGTCGAGGACGGCATAGCGCTCGCCACGGGGATCGGGCATGGGCTGGAAGGCAATGCGGTCGTGTCCGTAAAACGCCGATGAAAACGCCGGCTTGCAGCGGTAAGGAAGGATCGATCCTTCCGTCGCCACGCGCTGGTAAGCAGTGGCCAGCATGCGGTCGGACTGGGTTTCCACCTTTTGCACGATCCACGGCGTGCCGCCCAGCACGGCCAGCGCACCGAGCATGGCGCCCACGGCGCTGATGCGCTGGCGCGCGGCGTCGGCCTGTTCCAGCCATTGCGCGGCGAGCACGGCAAATGGCGGCACGGCCGTCAGCGCGTAAGTCCAGATAATGTTGCGGCTGAAGGTAAAGAACAGCAGCGGCGTCAGCACTGCGCACCACAGGTAGCGCGTCAGCGCCGCGTTGGCTGTGGGCTGTCTGCTCCACAGGATCGCCAGGCGGTTGAAGAAAACGCCCAGCCACGGCAGGATGGCCCCGGCCCAGAACACCCACTCCGCGCCAATCGGCTGGCGGTGTGCGGTGCCATAGCGGTCACCCGTCCAGCCGGGTTCGAGAAAACGGGCGAAATGTTCGCCGACGATGAAATAGCGGAGGAATCCCGGGTACGCCTGTTCGGCTGCCACGTACCACGGCACGCAAATGGCCAATGCCAGCGCAACACCGCCCAGGTCCCACAATGCACCCAGGAATACACGTACTTGGCGCTGCCATACGGCATAAGCCAGCAATGGCATGCCGATCAGTGCCCACGTTGCCAGGCCCTTGGCCAGCGCACCCAGGCCGACCATGGCCCAGAACGCATAGCGCCAGCGCTGACCCTGCGCGCGGCCACTGTTGAGTGCGCGCCACGCGAAATATTGCGCTGCGAAAATGACCGCCATCTGTACAGCATCCGTCATGACGGTACCTGCCGTCACATAAAACAGTGGCGACGTCACCAGGATCAGCAAGACGGGCAAGCGCCGCGCCTGGCCCAATTGCCGGGTGAACGCGACAGCGATCCATGCAGTCAGGGCGCTCAGCAGCAATGCAGGCAGGCGCGCGGCAAATTCCGACACGCCGAACACGGACATGGAGGCAGCGCTGGTCCACGTCGACAGCGGGGGCTTGGCAAAGAACGGCGTTGCCGCATCCATGTGCGGCATCAGCCAATAGCCGTGCACAGCAGTCTGGCGCGCCAGTTCGCCATAACGGGCTTCCGTCGTATCGGCCAGCGCCGCCGCCCACATCAGCCAAAGCCGTGCGGCCAGCAAGACCAGCACGGCCGCCAGCATCCATGCGGACCAGCGGGAAGAAGACGGCGCAGTGTCATTACGGGCGTGCTGCATGGCAGGAAACACAAGAAAAACAGGAGGCGCCAGCGTAGCAAACCATGTATTAAGAGTGCGTTAACTTACGCTTGATTATAATCAAACAATGAGGAGGAATACCGATGCGCGTGCTGTTGGTGGAAGACGATCCCATGATTGGGGAAAGCATGCAGCTGGGGTTGCGCAGCGAGCATTATGCGGTGGACTGGGTGCGGGACGGCGCCGGTGCGGAAAGTGCGCTGGCCGGGATGAATTACGACGTGGCGCTGCTGGATCTGGGTTTGCCGGGCAAAGGGGGACTGGCGGTGCTGACGGACTTGCGCCAGCGCGGCAATGACGTGCCGGTATTGATCGTCACGGCGCGCGACCAGACGGCAGCCCGTGTGGAAGGGCTCGACGCCGGCGCGGATGATTACCTGGTCAAGCCATTTGACCTCGATGAATTGCTGGCCCGCATCCGCGCCGTCATGCGCCGCCGGGTGTCGCGCAGCCGGTCTGTCGTGCGGCATGGACCGCTGGTGCTGGACCTGGCCACGCATGAAGCGAGATTCGACAACGCGCCGGTGCGCCTGTCGGCCCGCGAATTTGCCGTGCTGCGGGCACTGATGAATGAACCGGGCAGTATCGTCGGCAAGGCCAAGCTGGAAGAACAGTTATATGGCTGGGATGCGGAAATTGAAAGCAATGCGATCGACGTTTATATCCACCATTTGCGCCGCAAGTTCGGCACAAACTTTATTGTGACCGTGCGCGGGGTCGGCTTCAAGCTGGCGCCGCAGCCGCAATGAATACCATCCGCCGCCGTCTGCTGGCGGGCTTGCTGCTGGTGACGCTCGTGTGCGTGGCAAGCGCAGGTACGCTGCTGTACCGGTCGCTGCGCAAGGAAGTCAATGAATTGGCGGACTTGCAATTGCGCCAGCTGGTGACGGCGTTGCCGGACGAATTCACGCCCGGCATGGCGCTGCCCGCGCCGGAGGACCCGGAAGAAGAATTCGTGTTGCAGGCGTGGGACCAGCGTGGGGTATTGCAATTCACGTCGCGCCCCCATCCGGTAATCGGGCGCTACCTGTTGAACGGCTTTGATGTGGTCGAGGTGCAGGGCCAGCGCTGGCGCGTGTATGGCGAAAACCGCCACCATTTTTACATTCAAGTGGCGCAGCAGTTGGCCGTACGCGAAGCAGTGACGGCGGAAATCACGCTGCGCAGCGGCGCGCCGTTGCTGGCGCTGGCCATTGCGCTGGTGCTGTTGCTGCTGTATGTGGTGCGGCGCGCCACCGTGCCGCTGGACCGGCTGGCGCGCGCCGTGGCGGACCGCTCGCCCGCCACGCTGGATCCGCTGAACCCCAACGGCTGGCCGTCCGACCTCAGTCCTGTGGTGCAGGCGCTCAATGGCTTGCTGGCGGCATTTGGCGACACGCTGGCATCGCAGCGCGTATTCATTGCCGACGCGGCCCACGAATTGCGTTCTCCGCTGACCGCCTTGAAATTGCAGGTGCAGCTGGTGCAGCGGGCCACGACGGATGAAGAACGCAGCCATGCACTGGGCTTGCTGCAAGCGCGTCTGGACCGCGCCTCCCATCTGGTGCAGCAATTGCTGAGTCTTGCGCGTTTTGAAGCAGGCCACAGCGCGGCGGAAATGACGCGGCTGGATTTGGCGGAACTGTTGCGCTGCGCAGTGCCGGACCACGCGGCATTGGCGGACAGCCGCAATATTGACCTGGGTGTGGAGGCGCCGCAAGCCGTGTGGGTGGACGGCGACCCGGACAGCCTGCGTGTCTTGCTGAACAATCTTGTTGACAATGCCCTGCGCTATACGCAGCCGGGCGGCACGGTGGATCTGGAAGCGGCCTATGAACACGGCGCTGCCGTGCTGCGGGTACGGGATAACGGCCCCGGTGTGGCGCCGGAAGCCAGTGCGCGCCTGTTCGACCGCTTTTTCCGCGCGGGCAGTGGCGACGATGGCTGCGGGCTGGGGCTGTCCATCGTCAGCAATATCGCCCGCCATCACCAGGCCGGCGTATCGGTCGATCACAACCCGCGTTCGGACGGCACGCGGGGCCTGGTCGTGACTGTCCGGTTCCCCGTGCCGCCGGCTCGGGGAACTCCGTGAAAAAAGTGTTTGACCTTCCCATGATGGGAATGATTAACCTGACTTTGCCGTCAAGTGATGGACGGTTCAACTTCAGGAGATCACCATGCATTTCATTAATCGCTACGCCAAGCAATCGTCTTCTTCCACCTGCACGTGCCGCGTTTGCGCCGGCGCCGGCTGCACGTGCGGATGCACGCCGCAGCCCGCGGCGGCAGCATGCAGCTGCGGCCCACACTGCGGCTGCGGTGCGGATTGCCGCTGCAATGCCGCGCCGGCGGGCAATGCGCCGCGGTGACCGGGCATCGTGTATATGGCGGCGTATGGCTGCCCTATACAGTATGGCGGGCCTGCTGCGGAACAGCGGTCCGCTATAATGCGGCGACGAGGATGCCCGGCCAGCAGGCCCGGCATCCGCAAGCCTGTCCCACCTTCCCCGGAAAACCGCCATGCACCATAGCCAGCCCGAAATTTCCCGCGCCCTGCAAGCCGCCGCCCGCGTGCAGGCCATTGAACCGTTCCGCGTCATGGAAATCATGAAAGCGGCCAGCGACGTGGCGAAATCCGGCATGGACGTGATCAGCATGAGCGTGGGCGAACCGGATTTCACGGCGCCGGAACTCGTGGCGGAAGCTGCCGTGCGCGCCATCCGCGGCGGCGCGACGCAATATACGGATGCACTGGGCTTGCCGGCGCTGCGTGAAGCCATTGCGGCCCACTACCAGAGTGCGTTCGGCCTGGCGATACCGGCGCGCCGCATTATCGTGACGGCCGGCGCATCGGCAGGTTTGCTGCTGGCTTGTGCGGCGCTCGTGTGCGAAGGCGATGAAGTGCTGATGCCGGACCCCAGCTATCCATGCAACCGCCACTTCGTGTCGGCATTTGGCGGCAAGGCCGTGCTGCTGCCATCGGGGCCGGAGCAGCGCTACCAGTTGACGGCGCAGCATGTGGCGCAGCATTGGGGCCAGCGCACGCGGGGTGTCATCGTCGCGTCGCCTTCGAATCCGACCGGCACGTCGCTGACCATCGAACAAATGACGGACTTGCTGGCAGCCGTCAAGGCGCGCCACGGCTTTGCCATTGTCGATGAAATTTACCAGGGATTGTCTTACGGCCAGGCGCCGCACAGTGCGCTGGGCCTGGACGGCGACGTCATCACCGTCAACAGTTTTTCCAAATATTTCAACATGACGGGCTGGCGCCTGGGCTGGCTGGTCGTGCCCGATGCACTGGTGGGTGTCATTGAAAAGCTTGCGCAAAACCTGTTCATCTGCCCATCGACGGTGGCGCAGCATGCGGCGCTGGCGTGCTTCCACCCGGATTCCATCGCCGTGTATGAACAGCGCCGCCTGGAATTCCAGCGCCGCCGCGATTTCTTCGTGCCGGCCTTGCGTGACCTGGGCTTTGGCGTGCCCGTGATGCCGGATGGCGCATTTTATGTGTATGCCGATTGCAGCAACGTACCGCATAAGGCGGCGGGCGACAGTACGCAATTCGTCATGGCGGTGCTGCGCGAAGCGGGCGTGGCGTTTGTGCCAGGAGATGACTTCGGCGTGGCGGCGCCGCAGCGCCACGTGCGTTTTTCGTATGCGACTGCGTATGACCGCATCGAACAAGCCGTGGCGCGCATGGCGAAGCTGTTTGGCCGCTGATCAGGCTACGCTGTTTTCAGCCTGCGTGTGCGGCGCATTGGTTCCGGTGCGCCAAACAGCGCCGCCACCATCGGGTCGCGCCGGATCACGCAAGCCTGTACGCGCCCATAGTATGGCCGGTCATCAGCCAGCCGGTGGATGCGGTGGCCGTCCGTGGTGACGGTGACGCTCATCGAAGGGCCGCGGTACGTGGGAAATATACTCATCATCATTCTCCAAACAAAGTGTCATGCAGAGCGCAGTAGCGGCCGGTACCCCCCCCCGTGCCAGTTGGAAGCGATAAACGGTAGCCCCCGGCTCAAGCGCGCCAGATGCGCAAGCCATAGCTGCCATCGGGCAGCCAGTTGCCATCGCGGCCGTATTTAAATTCCTGCAAGATGCGCGCCAATGGCGGCAAGTCGCTGCTGTCCATGCGCACGTGGATGGCGCCGCCGTCCGGCATCAAATCCAGTGCTTCCAGTATCGACAGCAGCGGCTCCGGCGCGGGCAGTCCGGTGACATCGACATGTGCGGTAGGGGACGAAGGTGCTGCTTGCATGACTGGCTCCAGGTGGTGTTGATCTGAAGTAATTGTCACATTCGCGCAAGTCTTTAGTCATTGACGGAAATCAAAATTGGATGATTTGCCGTTGGGCAGCAATGAGCAAAAAAAAGCCCGCTTCGGGAGCGGGCTGAATCCAATTCTGGGAGAGTTGGAGGAGACAGGTGCAATGATGCTGCATCGCGGGATATTAATCCAATTCTAAATTCGCATACTTGATATTCGGAAACCGCATATCGTTGAAAAGCGCCAACAAAAATATATGTTTCAAGCGTGCTGCGCTGGACCACTTGCAAAACTGGAGTTACTGTAAGTGACGGGGTATCCCTTATTTTTTCCGTCGTGACGGAGGTTGCCATGCGTCATTTGTCCATCAAACAAGCCTTTACCGCAACGTTTCTCCTGGCCCTGGTATTAGCGGGGGCGACCTTATGGGCGCTGCTGCGCGTGTCGGATAAACAGGCTGCCGCCACGGCAGCCAGCCAGGCCCGCTACCAATCCTACCTGCTGGCTGACGAATTGCGGCAAAGCTCGGATGACTTGACGCGGCTGGCCCGTACGTACGTCGTGTCCGGCGATCCGTCGTATGAGCGCCAATACATGGACATCCTCGATATCCGCAATGGCAAGAAGCCCCGTCCAGAACACTATGAGCGGATTTATTGGGACTTTGTGGCCGGCGGGTTGCCCGTGCCGCCTTCCAGCGGCCAGACCGTACCGCTGCAGGAATTGATGAAGCAGGCCGGCTTCACGGAGCAGGAATTCGCCAAGCTCAAACAGGCGCAAGCGAATTCGGACGGCCTGGTGAAAACCGAAGTCATTGCCATGAATGCCGTCAAAGGGCTGTTTGACGATGGCAGCGGCAATTTCACGCGCAAGGGCGAGCCGGACATGGAAATGGCGCGCCGTATCATGCATGACGCGGCGTATCACCAGAACAAGGCCCGCATCATGCAGCCGCTCAATGAATTCCTTGGATTGCTCGATACCCGCACAGCCAATGCCGTGGCGCAGGCGGAGCACGATACCCGCACGGCATTCATCCTGGCGGTGGTATTGCTGGCGCTGTCGGTGGCTGGCACAGTGCTCAGCCTGCAAATGGTGTACCGCTATATCCAGCGCAACCTGGCCAATGCCACGACAGCGGCGGAAAAGATTGCCGAAGGCGATTTAACGGAAGAGATCAAGGTCGACTACCACGATGAAGTAGGGACCCTGATGCAGGCGATTGCCACCATTAATGGCAACCTGGCCGGCATGATCGGCAAGATCCATGAGAGCACGGATGAAATGACGGTGGCGACGGGGGAAATCGCGAAAGGCAACGCGGACCTGTCGGCCCGCACGGAATCGCAGGCCAGCTCGCTGCAGCAGACGGCCAGCTCGATGGAAACCCTGACGCACACGGTGCAGCGCAATGCCACGGATGCCAGCGAAGCGAACCGGCTGGCCGCCAGCGCGTCCACCATTGCCGCGCAAGGCGGCACGGTCGTGTCGCAAGTGATCAGCACGATGGGTTCGATCCGCGAGAGTTCCGCCCGTATTGAAAACATCACCAGCGTCATCGACGGCATTGCGTTCCAGACCAACATCCTTGCGTTGAATGCGGCCGTTGAAGCGGCGCGCGCCGGCGAACAAGGCCGGGGCTTTGCCGTGGTGGCATCCGAAGTGCGGTCGCTGGCGCAGCGCAGCGCCGCCGCGGCGAAGGAAATCAAGGAATTGATCGGCGACTCAACCGGGCGGGTGGAGGCGGGCGCGCGCATGGTCGATGAAGCGGGGAAAACCATGGAGCAGGTGGTACAAGCCGTGCGCCAGCTGGAAGCCATCATGGTCGGCATCACCAGCGCCAGCGCAGAGCAAAGCACGGGCATCCAGGAAGTCAACCGGGCCGTCACGCAAATGGATGCGATTACCCAGCAAAACGCGGCGCTGGTGGAACAGGCGGCGGCCGCGGCGGAAAGCTTGCGCGACCAGGCGGAAGGGCTGGCGCGTGCAGTCAGTTCGTTCCGGCTGCGGGGCAGCCAGGGCGCGAAGCCAGCGGGCCGTGGCGGCGCTCCACGGCTGCATTTGGCGCATACCCATTAACCGTACCAATAAAAAAGCCAGGCCCGCAAGCCTGGCTTTTTTCAACTGAAAACCGTGCGGGTTACTTTTCAGCGAACGCGCGCTCGATGACGAAGTCGCCCGGCGTCGACGTATTGCCTTCATTGAAGCCGCGTGCTTCCAGCATTTCTTTCAAGTCGCGCAGCATGTCGGCGCTGCCGCAAATCATCACGCGGTCTTCGTTCGGGTTCAGTTCCGGCACGCCCAGGTCCGCAAACAGTTTGCCGCTTTCAATCAAGTCCGTGATACGGCCGGTGTTCTTGAATTCTTCACGCGTCACGGTTGGGTAGTAGCGCAGCTTGCTGGTCACCAGTTCGCCCAGGAATTCGTGATTCGGCAAGTGTTCCACCAGCAAGTCGTGGTAAGCCAGTTCGTCGACCTGGCGGGTGCCGTGCACGAGGATCAGCTGGTCGAACTTGTCGTAGATTTCCGGATCGCGCACGATCGACAGGAATGGCGCCAGGCCGGTACCGGTCGACAGCATGTACAGGCGCTTGCCTGGCAGCAGGTAATCAGATACCAGGGTGCCGGTTGGCTTGCGGCCAACAATAACGGAATCGCCCACTTTCAAGTGCTGCAGGCGCGACGTCAGCGGGCCGCCCGGCACTTTGATCGAGAAGAATTCCAGGTGGTCTTCGTAGTTGGCGCTGGCGATCGAGTACGCACGCAGCAGCGGCTTGCCATCGATTTTCAGGCCGATCATCGTGAAGTGGCCGTTCGAGAAGCGCAGGCCAGGATCACGCGTCGTCGTGAAGGAAAACAGGGTATCGGTCCAGTGGTGCACGCTCAAAACGCGCTCTTCATTCATATTGCTCATGTATTCAATCCTGACTCAATGACAAGCACTGTCCATCCCCGAAAATCCGGGCGTGGCAACCTGCTGGGCTGGAACAACAGTGCGGGTTAAAGCTGGGTTAATGCTGGTGTGTACGACAATGACCGATATGTTAAGCCATTTGACGGATTTTTGCCTGGTAAACGGCCGTATGGTTACCATTTAATAGGCATATGCATATATGGGAACCTCATATATAAGCTTCCCAGGCATAAAGCGCGGGTCAATACAGGGCCTGTAGCGTCAGGCTCAGCCGCCGTGGCGCGCCCTGGATAAAGTAATCAAAACCAAATCCGGCCAGGCTGATGGCATAGCTGTCGTAACGGCGGTCCAGCACGTTGGACGCTTGCGCAATCAAGGTATAGCGGCTGCTGCTGTCGGACAGTGCTGCGCGGGCATTGAGCAGGCCATAGCCGGACTGGCCAATGCGCTGGTAGCCGGGGCGGCCATTGTACGCGCTGTACCACTGCCGTCCCTGCGCGCTGCCCGCCAGGCCCAGTTCCAGTGTGCCGCTGTACGCGAGGCGGGTGCGGTAATCCACAGCGGCATTGATGCGCGCCCTGGGGGCGGAAATCAGGGCATTGCCATCGAGCCGGTCGGCGCCCAGCACCAGTTCCGTGTACTTCGTGTGCATCAGGTTGATGCCGGCCGTGGTTTTCCAGGCATCCGTGGGGCGCCATTGCACCTCCGCTTCCATGCCACGGATATGTGCTTCCCCGGCATTGAGCAGCATTGTCGAGGCGCCCACCACATTGATGAATTGCTGGTTGCGGTAGCGGTAGTCATAGCCGGCCACGTTCAGCCGCAGCCGGTTTTGCGGCCACTCTTGCTTGATGCCTGCCTCCAGCGCCGTGATGGTTTCCGGCCGTGTATAGCCTTGCCGGATCACGGTGTCCGGTGAATACACGAGGCCCGGGTTGAAGGCGCCGCTGCGGAAGCCATTTGAAACGCTGGCATACGCCATGGCATGGGGAGCCATGCGGTAATCGGCGCCCAGCTTGCCGGACCAGTTGTGTTCACGCTCCGTGCGCAGCGGGCCGGAGGCAGTCGTATACGGCCCTGTCAAATAGCGTCCGCCCAGCCCTGGCGGCAAGAACGCGGCGTCAATGCCGCTGGTATTGCCCGGGACCCAGCTGCCTGCCGGCACACCCGCCGTATTGCGCTGTGAAATATTGATGTAGTCGAGCCGGCTGCGGTCTGACGTAAAGCGCACGCCTGCATCGAAACCCAGCTGTTCGCTGGCTTGCCAGCGGCCTTGCGCATACGCCGCCGCGCTGCTGGTCTCCGTCGTCATGCTGTGGTCGGCCAGGCCGTAGGCATTGAGCATGGCGGCCAGCGCCGGGTCTTGCAGCTGTACCAGCGGCAGCGGCGTATCGAAGAAGCGGTAAGTGTTGAACATGGCGCGCTGTTCGCGGTTCCAATACACGCCGGCAATGATGCTGAACGGGCTGTTCCAGTTCGATGCAATGCGCACGTCCTGCGACAGCGCGTGGCCGTTAAAGCGCCAGTCCGGCTCAATCAGCGCTTGCGGGCTGCCATCGCCATCCGCCTCCAGCCGGTAGCGCGTGCGGTACCATGACGTGACGGCCGTGACGTTATACAAACCGCCCTGGTGCCGCAGGCGCGCGCTGGCCAGGTCCAGTTCCACCAGCGCACGTCCGGCTTTATTGATGGCGGTTTCCAGGTAATCCATATCGGCGGGGCGCGTATAACCGGCCAGGTTCACCATGCCCAGTCCCGGCACGTTGAATATGCCTTCCATGCGGGGCGGGTTGGTGCGTGGCGAACTGTGGCTGTGCGTGAGCTTGACGAGGACATCAGTGGCTGGCGCCAGCAGGCCATTGATGGTCACCCGCGCCGCATAGCGGTCCGTTTGCGCCATTGCGGGGCCGAGGCGGTTTTTGATGTAGCCATGGTCGTGGTCCGCATCAAAGGCGGCGCGGATTGCCAGGACGCCGGGCGACAGCGCGGTTTCCCCCGCTGCGAACAGGCGCCGCGCGCCATAGTCGCCAATCCCGGCGCGGATTTCGCCGGAGGCCGCGGCATCGAGTGCGGGGCTGCGTGTAATCAGGTTAATGGCGCCGCCAGTGGTGTTTTTGCCATACAGCGTGCCTTGCGGGCCTTTCAAGACTTCGATCCTGTCCAGGTCGAAGAATGCCATGCCGTGCGTGGTGATGGCGCCCAGGTAGGCTTCATCGAGATACACGCCGATCGGGCTGGCTTCAGTGCTGTTGAAGTCGGACATCGATACGCCGCGCAGCGAAAACACCATTTGCACGCCGTTCGACGTGGACGCCTGCAGCCCGGATACTTGCTGGTCCAGTTCATAGCTGCTGAGCACCCCGCTGCGTTCCAGTTCGCGGCCACTCAATGCGGTGATGGACATCGGCACTTGCTGGACGGGTTCGGGACGCCGCTGCGCTGTGACTTCGATGACTTCCACGGTTTGCGCACCGGCCAGCATCGGCAGGGAAGCCAGCATGCCGGCCAGCGTGTGGGGGAGCAGGGAAGCGCGTCGCAGCATGGGACCCTCCTGATACCGGAAACGGTATCACTGTACCAAATTAATTGATTGGCGGGGGAGCGGTGAAATGATCATCATACGGGCACCAATAAGGAGACTTATGCTTTACCGCCTGCACCTTCCACTTCGGCGGATCCGGCTGGTTGCCCTTGCAGCGGCGCTGCTGGCAGCCGGCGCCCTCGGGGGCTGCGTACTGCAACAGGGGCTGCCCCCTGTGGCGCAGGCACAGCCGGCATCCGACGCCATGTTCGCCAATCCGCTGGTGCGCCACCGCGCCGACCCGCATGTGTCGCTGCACAGCGATGGCTATTACTACTATACGGCGACGGTGCCGGAGTATGACCGCATCGAAGTACGGCGCGCACGCACGTTGAATGAACTGGGGGCGGCGAAGGCGCAGGTGGTGTGGCGCAAGCATGGTACCGGTGTCATGGGGGCGCATATCTGGGCGCCGGAAACGCATCATATCGATGGCAAGTGGTATCTGTACTTCACGGCCGGCCGCGCGGAAGCGCCATGGGAAATACGCCTGTATGTGCTGGAAAACAGTGCCGCCAATCCGTTGGCGGGCGTGTGGGCTGAACGGGGCCAGCTGAAAACCGGGTGGGAAAGTTTTGCGCTGGATGCGACGACGTTTGCCGTCAAGGGGCAGCGCTACCTGGCGTGGACACAAGTCGCGCCAGGGGCCACGGTCCACGCCACCAATATTTATCTGGCGAAGATGGATACGCCATGGTCGATCACGGGCCCGGCGGTATTGGTATCGAAGCCGGAGTATGCATGGGAAAAGGTCAAGTTTGACGTCAATGAAGGGCCGTCCGCGCTGGTGCGCCATGGGCGGGTATTCCTCACGTATTCAGCGTCGGCGACGGATGCGAATTACTGCCTGGGCATGTTGACTGCCGATGAAAATGCGGATTTGCTGAATCCCGCATCGTGGCGCAAATCAGCGGAACCCGTGCTGCGCACCAGCGAAGCGGCGGGCCAATATGGGCCGGGCCACAATTCGTTCACGACGACGCCCGATGGCAAGACGGATGTCATTGTCTACCATGCGCGCAATTACCGCGACATAGCGGGCGATCCGCTGAACAATCCAGACCGCCACACGCGGGCGCAGGCCATCCGCTGGCGCGCAGATGGTACGCCGGATTTCGGGCCGCCTGTTGCCGATACCGTCCCCCCGGTGGGGTCAGACGTGCATTGATGCATAAACCACGTGGGGTCAGACGTGCATTCGTGCGTTCACGCCGGCCCTTGCTGTGATTGCCCTCCCGGTGGCCCCCCTGGCTGATTTCAGCCGGCTTGAGGAGGGCACACGCGCGCTGCAGCTACCCGGCAATGTACGTTGACCGCTGTCGGCAGGGGAATTCACCGCATGGTGGCGCCGATGCACGAATGCACGCCTGACCCCACGGTGGCGATGCATCAATGCACGCCTGACCCCAGCAGGCCCCGCATGCGCAGCCATTCTTCGGCGCGCTTTGGCCAGGCGGATGTGGTGCCCAGGCCATCGGCCATGCCGACTCCGTGGCCGCCTTGTTCAAAGATGTGCAGTTCGGCGGGGACTTTGGCGCGGGTCAGGGCCTGGTAAAAGGCGATGCTGTTATCGGGCGGAACGCCGGTGTCGCCCTGCGTATGGATCAACAGCGCAGGCGGCGTAGCGCTGGTGACCCTTGTTTCCAGCGACATGCGCCGCATCAGTTCCGGCGACGGCTTGTCGCCCAGCAGGGCTTTGCGCGAACCCGCGTGCGCCGCCGCGCCTTCCATCGTGATCACCGGATACAGCAAGATCATGAAGTCCGGCCGCGCAGCGACATTGTCGAGCGGCGCTCCGGTGCGCCCTTCAGGATGATCAAACAGCGTCCCCGCACTGGCAGCCAGATGGCCGCCCGCCGAACTGCCGACAACGCCGATGCGGTGCGGATCGACGTTGTACTCGGCGGCCCTGGCGCGCACCATGCGGATGGCGCGCAACACGTCTTGCAGCGGCGCCGGATGGCCGAATTCCGCCATCCGGTATTTCAGTACGAAGCTCGTCACGCCCAGGCCGGCCAGCCACTGCGCATAGCGCATCCCTTCTTTTTCCACAGCCACGCGCGCGTAACCGCCGCCAGGACAGATAATAGCGGCCGTGCCGTTAGCCTTGCCGGCTGCCGGGGCGACCATGGTCAAGGTGGGAATGGAGACGTTGGCAACCAGGCCATCGTTGACGTATTCGGCGCCCAGCTGCGGTTTTGCGTTCGGCACGCCTTCAGGCCACAGCGGTACCGCAGCGCCGGCGGCAGGGTTCAGGGACGTCATCAGCATAGACAGCATCAGCGAAGTTACGTGTTTTTTCATAAGGGTAGACAATGTCAGGTTACAGGAATTCTTGCAAACGGGCCGCCGTCGCGGCCGTGCTGTCCATGTGCGCCGCTGCCGCGCAGGCGGAAGATTTGTTTAACGGCCGCGACTTCCAGGGCTGGGAACTGTTGGCCGGGAAGGACATGCCGCCGGAAGGCGCGTTCACAATCCTGGCAGGCGGCATCATTGCGTCAAGCGGCCAGCCGTCCGGCTTCCTCGCCACTACCGGCAGCTACCGCAACTACCGTCTGCACGTGGAATGGCGCTGGTCCGGCAATCCTGGCAACAGTGGCGTGCTGCTGCACATTTCGCCGGGACCGATGGACCGCATCTGGCCGTTAAGCCTGCAAGTGCAGACCAAACACGGCAACGCGGGCGACTTGCTGCCCATGGCCGGCTATGCGTTTGCGGAGCCGCCGACCAGCGCGCCCGGCGCGCAGCCTATGGTCAAAGCCCATGCCGCGCCAGACAGCGAAGCGCCAGCCGGAGAATGGAACAGCGCCGATATCGTCAGCCGCGACGGGGTGGTGGACGTGTCGATTAACGGCGTGCCGCAAAACCGCGTCACCCATGCGAAACCGGACAATGGCCGTATCGGTTTCCAGCTGGAAGGCGCGCCTTATGAATTGCGCAACGTCCAGCTGGAAAAGTTCGATTAAAGCCGCCATCGGCCGGCAACCGGGCTGGAAGTAAATATTACGGAACAATCACGAAGATGCAATAAGTTTGCTTGCATTATCAGGATTAGTGAGGCATATTTATCGCATGGATACTCACGACCTGCAAATATTACAGCTGATTCAGTCCGATAACCGCCGTTCTGCGGCGGAAATCGGGCAAGAAATCGGCTTATCCGTCTCCGCCGTCAGCGACCGCCTGCGGCGCCTCAACGCATCCGGCGCGATTGCCGCCAACCGCGCCGCCATTGATCCGCGCCGCGTCGGCATGACGGCTTGCGCATTCATCTTTGTCGACCTGGAGCCGCGTGCCGATGAAGCATTGTTTGCCGATGCATTGCGCGGCTACCCGGAAGTGCAGGAAGCGCACCATATTACGGGCCCGCATTCGTGGCTGTTGAAAGTGCGCACCCGCGATACGGCAGCGCTGCAAATTTTCCTGACGCAGCGGCTGAAAACTGTACCCGGCGTGCTGCGTACGGAAACCATCATTGCACTCGATACGGCCAAGGAAACGTCGGAACTGGCGTTCACCGTTCCCGGTGCAACAATAGGAGGGCAGCCATGAGCGACGTCGCCATGACCCTGGTGCGCGGCGCGGCGGTGGGCTTTGCCATTGCCGCGCCGGTCGGGCCGGTCGGGTTGCTGTGCATCCGCCGCACATTTGCCCATGGCCCGTCAACTGGATTGGCGACAGGGCTGGGCGCTGCGGCAGCGGACGCCATGTATGGCTTGATTGCTGCACTGGGCGTGGGCGCCGTGGCGTCGCTGCTGCTGGAGCACGCGTCGCTGCTGCGTATCGTCGGCGGTGCGCTGATGGCGCTGCTGGGCATCGCAGCATTGCGCCGCGCGCGCCAGCCTGCCGGTTCCGCACCCGCTGCCGCCACGGCGCCGACGCCTTCCGGTTTGCTGGGGGCATTCGGCACCACGTTTGCGCTGACGGCATCGAGCCCGATGACGATCCTGTCGTTTGCCGGACTGCTGGCCGCGCTGGCGCCGCCGGACGGCAGCGTGTCCGGCGGCCTGTTGCTGGTGGCCGGCGTGTTCAGCGGTTCGATTGCGTGGTGGATGATGTTAGTGGGCGGCGTATCGGCCAGCCGCAAGGCGATTCCGCCCAACGCGATCCGCTGGATTGAAGGCGTATCCGGCATCGCGCTGCTGGCGTTCGCATGCTGGTCGCTGGCCACAGGCATCGTTGGCGGAGCGGCGGCATGACGGCGCTGCTGGTCCTTGCCAGCGATGACGAACTGGCGGTGCTGGGCCGGCAAGTGCTGGATGGCGTGCTGCCCAAGGCGCAGTGGACGCACCGCGCCCACCTGGCGTTTGCCGCCTGGGTCATTGCCGCGCGCCCGGACACCGTGGCTGCCCGGGATATGCCCGGGATGATCCGTGCGTACAACGAGGCCACTGGCACGGCCAATACGGATACCGGCGGCTACCATGAGACGATCACCCAGGCGTCGCTGCGGGCAATCACTGCTTTCCTGTCCACTCAACCGGATGGCATGCCGCTGCACGCGCGCTGCAATGCACTGTTTGCCTCGCCGTTCGGCGACCAGCATTGGCTGCTGGCCCACTGGTCGCGCGGCGTGCTGTTTTCCGCCGCGGCACGGCGCGGCTGGGTCGAACCAGATGTGAGGCCGCTGCCGTTTTAATGTGGTTGACGATGTGGTTGACGAGGCTTCCAGTATGTTGGATACTTAATCCACCATGACAGAAGAATCCATCCATGACCGTATTGCCCGCCGAGTGCGCGATTTGCGCGCCGCACGGGGAATGTCGCTGGAAGCGTTGGCCACGCAGTGCGGAGTCAGCCGTTCGATGCTGTCGCTGATCGAGCGGGGCGAAAGCAGTCCCACTGCCGTCGTGCTGGAAAAGCTTTCCGGCGGATTGGGGGTGCCGCTGGCTTCCCTGTTTGATTCGCCGGAACCTGCGCCCGGCCCCGTGTCCCGGTTCGCCGACCAGGTATCGTGGCGCGATCCCCATTCCGGCTATGTGCGGCGCAACGTGTCACCCAGCGGCACCAGCCACCCGGCGCACATCGTCGACGTGACGTTCCCGCCCCATGCCAGGGTCACGTATGAATCCGGCCCCCGCCCATCGGTGGTGCACCAGTATGTGTGGATGCTGGAAGGGACCATGGAAGTGACGCACGGCGACGACGTCTACACGTTGCATGCGGGCGATTGTCTGGCCATGGGCCTGGACCGCCCCAACAGTTTCCACAATCCGGCCGATACGCCCGCGCGCTATGCGGTTGTGCTTTCCTCTGATCGCTGAACTTATCTACAGGACTTGCCATGCCAGACCTTATCACTGTACGCCGGCTGTTTTCCATAACGGACGCCGAACTGCAAGGGTTGTCCGCAGTACTTTGCGATTGCGTGGAAGGGGGAGCGTCCGTCAGTTTCATGCACCCGTTTTCAATTGATCAGGCGCGTGCATTCTGGTCCGGCGTGGGGGGATCGGTTGCGCGTGGCGAGCGCGCCTTGCTGGTGGCGGAAGACGCGCACGGCATTGTCGGCACCGTGCAGGTCGTGCTGGCGCAGCCCGATAACCAGCCGCACCGCGGCGATATCTGCAAAATGCTGGTGTCGCGCAGTGCGCGCCGCCGCGGCGTGGGGGCGATGCTGATGGAAGCGGCGGAAGCTGCGGCCCGCGCCTGCGGCAAGACGTTGCTGGTGCTCGATACCGCCAGCGCGGACGCGGAACGGCTGTATGAACGCATGGGCTGGACCCGGCTGGGTGTGATTCCCGGCTATGCGCTACTGCCCGGAGGCGGCTTGTGCGACACCACGTATTACTACCGCATCCTGCCGCCAACCGACGCCGTGCTGGATAACCCCGTATGGCATGCCCTGGTTTCCGCGCACCGCGGCATGGCGCAGGTGAACGGCCTGGCGGCGCGCTACCGTAACAACATTTCGCCGTTGGCCGGCCTGCGCGAACCGACCCGCCAGGCGCTGGACGATTTGCGGGCACTGGCGCAGCCGGGCGAAGAATTGTGGCTGCTGTCGGACAAGCCGCTGGATTTACCGCCGGGCTGGCGCGAAGTGCGGGCGCGGTATATCGACCAGATGATCAGTACCGGCGAGCCGCCGCGTCCTGCCTCCAGTTTCCTGGAATTGGGCGATGCGGACGTGGCGGACATGGCGGCGCTGGTGGAATTGACGAAACCGGGGCCATTCGAACGGCACACGCGCGACATGGGAACCTACCTGGGTGTGCGCGATCCGGACGGCAGGCTGGTGGCGATGTCGGGCCAGCGCATGAACTTGACGCGTTACCGCGAAATCAGCGCCGTGTGCAGCCATCCCGATGCGCGGGGACGGGGATTGACCGCGCCGCTGATGGCGGATTTGATGGCGCGCATTTATCAGGAGGGCAAGACGCCATTCCTGCACGTGAAGACGGAAAATGCGGGCGCCAAGAAAGTGTATGAAAAGCTGGGATTCAAGGTACGGCGGGCGATTTACTTTTCGGTGATCGCCGCCGTATAGAGGCAGGGCGGGTTCTATGGGGGCGCCCCCGTAAAGCCCGCCCTTGGGATCACTTATTCAGCAAACACCTGTGCTGCCGGCGTAATCTTTACCGCTTCCGGCTTGATGTTCAGCTTCATGCTGCCAATCACGGCATCTTCGTCCAGCAAGTCTTTCGGCTTATTGCCGTCATATTTGATCGGCGAAGGTGCATCCGTCACCAGCTTGTCTTTCAGTCCCGCAGCGTCTTTGGCGATCATCACCACCGACAGGTTTTGCGCCGACAAATGCTTGCGCATGGCAGCGTTGACGTCGTCGACCGTCAGTTTGGACAAGGCGTCGCGCATCATGGCGGTGAATTCCGGCGTGCCATACCACTGCGAATCGAGCGCATAACCCAGCTGCTGGTCTTGCGTCGACGTCATGACGAACACGTTCTTCATCAGGTAGCCGCGCGTGGTTTCGAACTGTTCTTTCGTCATGCCGTTGCGGATGGCTTTATCCAGCTCAGAGAGCGCGATGCGCAGCGCGAAGTGGGCGTTTTCCGGCGCCACCGGGCGGATCCAGATTTCAAACAGTTGCGCTTTACGGCCCAGGTTCGGGTTCGGGAAGAACTGGAACATGCCGCGCGGGAAAGCTTCGATGTACGCGTAGTCGCCATAATTCATGCCGCGTACTTCCCGGATCCGCTGGTACAGCAGGGCGCTCGATGCACGGTGTTCGCCCAGCCACGTTTTCACCATCCACAGCTTGGCAAAGTCGGGATGCGAACGGGTCACGTTCAGCGGCAGGCCCAGTGAAATACCCGTGGAGCGGGCATTCTTTTCGATGATTTCCACTTCCAGCCCGTTGGCCTTGTGGCCTTGCGGCACGGCGGTGGCAGGCAAGCCTGCGCCCTGCGGCAGCTTGGCCAGCGCCTGCTTCAGCGTGGCCACCATGTCGTCCGACACGTCGCCGGAAATGCCGACTTTCACGGCGCCCTGCGTATAAGCCTTCGCGTAGAACTGGCGTACGTCATCGAGCGTAATCGATTCCAGGCCGCGCACGGTGCCCAGCGCCGGGTGGCCATAAGGCGTACCTGCATACACATTGGTTTGCAGACGCTCCTTGCCCAGCTCTTCTTCGTTGTTGTCTTTCAAATCCGTTTGCAGGGCGTTGCGCTGCGCGTCTTTCAGGCGGCGGAAATCTTCTTCGCGGAAGCCCGGCGACAGCAGCATCGGCAGCGCGATGTCATTGAACGCTTTCCAGTTGTCCTTGTGCGTCGTGCCGGTAAACGTCGTCATTTCCTTGTCGGTTTGTTCCGTGAACGAACCGGCCATCGGGAACAGCGCCTTGTTGATTTCATCGGTCTTGCGGTCCGCCGACCCTGCCGATGCGACCATCGCGGCTGTCAGCGCCGCCAAGCCTTCCTTGCCAGCCGGGTCATGGGCGGAGCCGGCGGAGAACAGCAGCTTGTAGCGGATTTGCGGCAAGGCCGACTTTTGCACGGTCACGGCGAGGTCCGCGCTGGCAGTTTTGGGTTCCAGGGAAGCCAGCTTCGGCAAGTCAGCGATACCGGCCGGCAGTTCGCCGTTGGACAGCGTGCTGACCACCATGCCGTCATCGGTCAGATACTTGCGGGCGGCGGCCAGCAAATCGGCCGGCGTCAGCGAATCGATGACGCGGTAGTAATGATTGATGGTGCCGTACGAACGGTTGAAGTGCACGAACGACGCCAAGGTGCCGGCAATCTGCTCGGTATTGTCCAGTGAGCGGATCACGCCATACTTCAGCGCGGACTTGGCTTCAGCCAGCGCCTTGTCGCTGACGGCTTCCGTGCGCAGCTTCGCCACGGTTTGCAGGATCTGGTCGCGCACATAGGTGGCGTCTTCGCCTTTCTTGACGCGGGCCGCCACCAGCGCCAGCGTCGGGTCGATGCGGTTGGGCGTGTTGTCGAACAGCTGGTCGACCTTTTGTTCATCCTGCACCAGGCGCTTGTACAGCGGCGACGTGCGGCCGAACGACAGCGACAGCAGCAGCGACAGGGCTGCCTGTTCCTTGTTTTTTTCCGAGAACGCGGGCGCATGGAACGCCACCATTACCATCGGCAGGGTCGGCGTGGCCCACGGGACGTGGCGGTAAATGGCGCCTTTGCCGTCGCGCGCCGGTTCGGCCGGGACGGCGGCTTGATACGTGCCGCGTTGCCACTTGCTCCAGTATTTCTCCACCATGGCAATGGCTTTGGCTGGTTCCACGTCGCCTGCCACGATGATGGTGGTGCGTTCCGGGCGGTACCAGCGGTCAAAGAAGACTTTCGAATAGGCATACTGGTTCGGCATGTCTTCGATGTCTTTCAGGAAGCCCATCGTCGTGTGCTTGTACGTGTGCTGGTCAAACGCGGCTTCGCGTGTGACTTCCAGCAGTTTGGAAACCGGATTGGCGCTGTTCTTGTTGTATTCGCCCAGCACGGCGCGCGACTCGGTCTTGAACACGTCTTCGCTGTACGACAAGTGCTGGAAGCGGTCCGCTTCGACATTCAGCACCGTGTCCAGGTCTTCCTTGGCAAAGGTCGTGTAGTAATTGGTCAAGTCGTCGCTGGTGTAGGCGTTCTGGCGCGCGCCGGCGCGGGTGATGATGTCCTGATATTTTTCCGGCGGATAGTCAGGCGTACCGCGGAACATCATGTGCTCGAAGAAGTGCGCAAAACCGGATTTGCCCGGCTCGATTTCATTGCGCGAACCCGTTTGCACGGGGATTTGCAGCGAGACGATGTTCGGGAAGCCGGTCGGCACCACGATGACTTTCAAGCCGTTGGGCAGGGTTTTTTCCGTGGCCTTGAACGGCAGCAGATCCGCTGCGGGCGCCGCGAAGGCCGCCGGCGCGGCCATGGCCAGCAGCAGGGCGGGTGCGATGGGGGTGAAGGACTTGGTCAGTCTGGACACGTGTGCTCCTGATTGTATTTAGATATGGCCATCCTGTCGGGTAGAAGGACAGCGGCCGCAAGGTTACCATTGTTAGCACTTTGCGCCTATCGTGACGCCGGACGCCCGTGCTACCATGGCGCAGTCCATTCACCATTCGTGTCACTGCAATGAGCTTAGCAACCGGTATCAACGCCATCGATTCCCTTGTGTATAGCAGCTGGACTGGCCAGGCGGGCTTGCCGGTCACATTGAATTACCAGTTCCTGACTGCGCCGCCCAGCGGTGCATCGTCCGAAGACCGCAACGGCTTCAAGCCGATGACGGAAGTCCAGAAGCAGGCGACGCGCGATGCGTTGCAACTGTGGGCCAACGTCGCCAACATCAAATTTGTCGAAGTGTCATCCAGTATCGCTGCTGACATCCGCCTGGGCACCAATTACCAGGGCGATACCAGCAGCGGCTATTCGTATTTGCCGGAGCCGGGCGTCAACCAGGTCGAGCTTTATCTGAACAATGGCGGCACCTACAACACGGATTACACGCCGGGTACGTTCGGTCCGTCCGTATTGCTGCATGAAATCGGCCATACGCTGGGATTGAAACACCCGGGCGATTACAATTCGACAGGCGACGCCATTGATGGCCCGTTCTTGCCGGCATCGACCGACAACCTCGATTACACGCAAATGTCGTACCGCCAGTCGGTGACGAACCGGAACAAGTATCCGGTAACGCCGATGCTGTATGACATCCAGGCTGTCCAGTATTTATATGGCGCCAACCTGTCTTACCACGCGGGCGACGATGTGTATGCGTTCACCAACACGCAGGCTGCCTCGTGCATCTGGGATGCCGGCGGCTACAACACGTTTGATTTTTCCGGCTGCACGGGTTTCACTACCATTGATTTGCATGCGGGCGCGTTCAGCAGTACGCGGCTATCGATCGGCAATGTGTCGATTGCCTATAACGTCACGGTCCAGGGCGTGGTCACAGGGGCGGGCGGCGCCACCGTGCGGTTGAATGATGCGGGGGACACGGTCAGCGGCGGCAGCGGCGCTGACCTGGTGTATGTGGGGGCGGGCGACGACACCATCAACGGCGGCGGCGGCATCGATACCGTTTCATTCAACGGAATCTATGCCAGCTATAAGATCGTCCGTTCCGGCGACACCGTCGTCGTCACGGGCCAGGGCAAGGATACGCTGACTGGCGTGGAAACGCTGCAATTTGCCGACCGTACCGTCAATGTGGCGGACTTGTTGCAGGCTGCCAGCGGCGGCACCAGTGGCAATGACCGGTTCGTGGCGCAGCCGGGCAGTGAAACCTTTGACGGCGGCGTCGGGCTCGATACGGTCGTGTATGGCGGCGCAAAGAGCACGTACACCGTCAACAACGGTACGGCGCTGCAAATTGTCGACAACACCGGTACGGACACGCTGATTTCCATCGAGCGTGTGCAATTTGCTGATGGCGCGCTGGCGTTCGATACATCGGGCACGGCGGGGCAAGCGTACCGCCTGTATCGCGCCGCGTTCAACCGCACGCCGGATGACAAGGGCCTCGGTTACTGGATCTATCAAATCGACAAAGGTCTGGCGTTGCACGACGCCGCTGGCAGCTTTGTCGGCAGCACTGAATTCAAGGAGCGCTATGGCGCCAGTACCACTGATGCGGCATTCGTGGACTTGCTGTACCAAAACGTGCTGCACCGCGCGCCCGACGCGAGTGGCGCTGCATATTGGAACAACGTGCTGCATGGCGGCGAGCCACGTGAAAATGTGTTGATGTATTTCTCGGAAAGTACGGAAAACGTTGCCGGGGCAGCATCGCTGATCGGCAATGGCATCAGCTATACGCCCTGGCTGGGCTAATCCGGTGTCAGGACTGGGCGAGTTTTTTGCCTGCCCAATCCCACGCTTCCGTCAGGCTGATGCGGTTGCGGCCCATGTGCTTGGCGCGGTACAGCGCCGCGTCAGCCGTGGCAATCAACTGGCTGATTTCATTGGCCGGCGCGGGCAGCGCCGTGGCGGCGCCGATGCTGACGGTCACGTGCTTATCCATATTGGGCATCTGCAGCTGTTCGACGCGGCAGCGGATGCGTTCCGCCACGATGGCTGCGCCTTTTAACGCCTGATTGGGCAAAATCACGGCAAATTCTTCTCCGCCATAGCGCGCCACCAGGTCGTTGGCGCGCATTTCACTGGCCACGGCCGATGCAATCCGCTGCAGGCATTCATCGCCGCCGAGGTGGCCGTACGCATCGTTGTATTGCTTGAAATTGTCGACGTCGACCATGAGCAGCGACAACGGCTGCTGCTGGCGCAGCGCCCGCTGCCATTCCGCCTGCAGCGTATGGTCGAAGCTGCGCCGGTTGGCCAGGCCCGTCAAGCCATCCCGTGTTGCCAACTGTTCCAGTGCCAGCTGGGCCTGCTTTTCATCGGTCATGTCGCGCAGCGTTTCGATGACTGCCGTCAGCTTGCCGTCCGGGCCGCGGATCGGGCTGGCGTCGGCCGCGAGGTAGCGCCGCAATCCCAGGCGCGGCATATCGCACCAGTTTTGCGCCGTCAGCCCCGCGCCGTCGGCGCTGCGCCGCACATGCTGGTCATATAACTGGGGCACGTCGAACTGGCGGTCTTGCAGCACCAGGTCCGCCAATGTGGGACGGGGCAGCGAATAAAAGCAGCGCCAGTGCTGGTCGGTCCCTAGCACGCTGGCGGCCGGCACGCCCGTCAGGCGCTCACAGGCGCGGTTCCAGATCAGCACGCGGCCATTGGCATCCAGCACGAACGTGGGGATAGCCAGCAGTTCCATTAATTGCAGCGCCAGTTCAGGGTGGGCGTCCGCCGGTTCGGCCGCGGGCAGGTGCATCACATTGGGTTCCAGTGGCATGGCATTCCTTTTTTGATGGGCGGCAGTAAGCAGCATTTTGCTCTGGTGAATTATTTGCAGACTTGATACTGAGCAATTACAGGTGCGGCATGGGGTGATGGTGCTGCTGGCGCTGCCGGGACATTGGGCACGCCGACCGTCAGCGCCGTCCCATGGCCCGGCGTGCTGGCGAGCGCCAGCCAGCCGCCGGCTTCCGCGACGCGGCGTTCCATGCCCAATAAGCCCAGTCCGCGCCGGACCGGACCGGCGGGCAAGCCGACGCCGTTGTCGTGCACGGTCAGGCTCAGTTCATGTTCATCCCTGGCCAGCGCGATGCGCACTTCCGATGCCTGTGCATGCCGGACAATATTGGATAGTGATTCCTGCAGTACGCGCAGCACGGTGGCTTCGGCGGGGCCGGCGCCATCGCTGTGGTAGCACGCGTCTTCCAGGCTGAAGACGATGGAGTTGGCGCGGGCAAATTCATGGAGCTGGCGCTCGACGGCGCTGCGCAAGCCTTGTTCCAGTGCGACCGGGTGCAAGCCATTGATAATGGCGCGCAGCGAGCGGCTGGTCAGATCAATGTGGGCCGACATGCGTTCCAGGTGGGCCGGCAAATCGGGCCGGACAGGCTGGCCGCACAGTGCGGCGAGGTCCAGCTTCAAGGTCAGCAGGTTTTGCCCCAGGTCGTCGTGGATGTCGGCTGCGATACGCTGCCGTTCCTGGGCCAGCGCGCTGTCGCATTCGGCGCGCAGCGCTTTGACGGCAATGGCTAACACATAACAGCGCCATAACAGCAGGATCGTGGCCAACAGCATTGCAGAGCACCAAAGGGTGGAACCGGACAGTATCTGCACGTGGCTGGCCTGCATGGGCGTCTCCTGGGCGAACTCGACAGATAGGAAGTTATTACCATTGCCATTAGGAAGTTTTGCCAATTATCAATTTAACTATAAGCAATGACGAATACCCAGCAGCAGGCGGGGCCTTTATACAACAGCGGGGATGGGTGTAAAATAGAGGGTTACCTGACGAGTGAGCCACTTGTGACCTACAGCATCAAAGAGATTTTTTATACCTTGCAAGGCGAGGGCGCCCACGCGGGGCGGCCGGCCGTGTTTTGCCGCTTTTCCGGCTGCAACCTGTGGACGGGCCGTGAAATCGACCGTGCCAGCGCCGTGTGCCAGTTTTGCGATACGGATTTTGTCGGCACCGATGGCGAGCGCGGCGGCAAGTTCGCCACGCCCGACGCGCTGGCGGCGGAAATCAACAGCTTGTGGCCCGCATCGTATGCGGCCAGCAAATATGTCGTGTTCACGGGCGGCGAACCGCTGCTGCAGCTCGACGCACCGCTGATTGCCGCCATGCACGCGCAAGGTTTTGAAATCGCCATTGAAACCAATGGTACGCTGCCGGTCCCTTCGGGCGTGGACTGGATTTGCGTGAGCCCGAAAATGGGTTCGCAACTGGTGGTGCATAAGGGTAATGAAATCAAGGTCGTGATCCCGCAAAAAGACCAGGACCTGGCCGCCTACGAAGGGCTGGATTTCGAGAACTTTTTCGTGCAGCCAATGGATGGCCCGCTGGCCGATTTCAACACGAAGCTGGCAATCGAAACGTGCAAGCGCAATCCGAAATGGAAGCTGAGCTTGCAGACTCATAAATTGTTGCAAATACCTTAAAAGAAGAAATCAATGCTGACTATTACGCGCAAGCTGGAATTCGATGCCGGCCACCGTATCCCCGACCACAAGAGCCAGTGCCGCAATTTGCACGGCCACCGCTATACGCTGGAAATCACGCTGGTGGGCAATGTAATCGACGCCGAAGGCAATTCCGACAACGGCATGATCATGGACTTTTCCGACGTAAAAGCGCTGGCGAAAGAACACCTGGTCGACGTGTGGGACCATTCGTTCCTCGTGTACGAGAAAGACACGGCCGTCAAAGAATTCCTGGCTTCGCTGCCGAATCACAAGACCGTCGTCATCGACCGCATCCCGACCGTGGAAAATCTGGCGAAAGTTGCGTTCGACATCTTGAAGGCCGCCTACAAGGACCGCTATGGTACCGGCCTGCACCTGCACAAGCTGGTGCTGCATGAAACCCCGAATTGCTGGGCTGAGATCACCGATGACTGAAGCAGTCTCGCCGGCAGGCGCCGAGCCGTACATGCGCGCCGCGCTGGAGCAGGCGCAACTGGCGTGGAATGCCGGTGAAGTGCCGGTGGGCGCGGTCGTCGTCAAGGATGGCGTCATCATCGGCCGCGGCTACAACCAGCCGATCGGCCGCCACGATCCGACCGCCCATGCGGAAATCGTGGCCATGCGCCAGGCCGCCGAAGCGCTGGGCAATTACCGCCTGCCGGGCTGTGAATTGTATGTGACCCTGGAACCCTGCGTGATGTGCTCGGGCGCCATGATGCATGCGCGCATTTCCCGTATCGTGTACGGCGCGCCGGACCCGAAAACCGGCGCTTGCGGTTCCGTCATCGATGTGTTCCAGGAAGACAAACTGAACCATCACGCCACGACGGAAGGCGGCTTGCTGGCCGACGACTGCGCGGGCATGCTGAAAAGTTTTTTTGCGGCACGCCGTGCGGCGGCGCAGGAAGCGCGCCGCGCAGCACTGGCTGCTGTTGCCATTTCACCGAATTAGAGCGCCCACTCTTCGCACACGCTTGACGAATATCTAACCCCGGGTGTTATGCTGGGGAGAAAGAGTTTTGCAAGTTGCAAGCAGGTAGGAGAGCTGATGCGGTCCAGTAAGAAAAATCACGGCGCGCCCGGTGTGGTGCGCCTTGCTCTCGAATTGCGCGCCCCGTGGGAACTGGGTGCCGCGCTCGTGGCATATCCCTTTGCCCACCTGGCCGCGCCCGGCGACGGCCATCCTGTCATGGTGGTGCCCGGCCTCGCGTCCGGCGACATGACCACCATCGTGATCCGCAAGTTTCTCGCTGAGCGGGGCTTTGATACGTACGCATGGGAACAGGGTTTGAATTTCGGTCCGAACAATGGGTCGCTGGACGCGTGCGTGGCGCGCGTGCGCGACATCCACCAACGTACGGGACGCACGGTCAGCCTCGTGGGCTGGAGCCTGGGCGGCGTGTTTGCGCGGGAAATTGCCAAGCTGCTGCCGGAATGCACGCGCGTCGTGGTATCGCTGGGCACGCCCTTTACCGGCAATCCCAAATCCAACAATGCGTGGCGCCTGTATGAACTGGTGTCGGGCGACAAGGTCGACGACATGGGCTTTGAACGTTTTGCCGTGCGCCCGCCTGTGCCGACCACGTCGATTTTCAGCCGCACCGACGGCGTCGTTGCATGGCAATGCAGCATGGAAGAAGAAACCGCGCAGTCGGAAAACATTGAAGTGCACGCCAGCCACATCGGCATGGGCGCCAATCCATCGGCGCTGTTTGCCATTGCCGACCGCCTGGCCCAGCCGGAAGGCGGCTGGCGCCGGTTCGACCACGATGCCCACACCGGCATCAAGAAGTTACTGTACTGGGATCCCCAGCGCACGCCATTTTTCCAACACATGTTCGGACTCTACTGACGAAGGAGCCACACCATGCCCATCATCACCGCCAACGGCATCAACATCGCGTATGAGACCAGCGGTAATCCGGATGGGCCACCGGTCTTGCTGATCATGGGGCTGGGCATGCAGCTGGTGTCCTGGCCCATGGAATTCGTGCAGGGACTGGAGCAGCAGGGCTGCTTTGTCATCCGTTTCGATAACCGCGACAGCGGCCTGTCGGCCAAGTTCGACGTGGCCGGCGTGCCCAACCTGCCGCTGTCGTATGTGAAAAGCCTGGTGGGCTGGCCGCTGCGGTCGGCGTACCTGTTATCGGACATGGCGGCCGATGCACGCGGCCTGCTCGATGCCCTGGATATCCAGCAGGCGCACCTGATCGGTGCGTCGATGGGCGGCATGATTGCGCAAATTTTTGCCGCCCAATATCCGCAGCGCACGCTGAGCCTGACGTCGATCATGTCCAGCAGCGGCCGGCGCGGCTTGCCGGGGCCGACGCGCGCTGCACGCCGCGCCTTGATGCAGCCGCCGCCGCCCGGCGCGCAGCGCGACCAGCTGATCGACCACATGGCGCAAACTTTCCGCGTGATCGGCAGTCCGGGTTTCCCCATGCCGGAAAAACTGTTGCGCGACCGGATCGCCATGTCGATCGAGCGCAGCCTGTGCCCGGGCGGCGTGGCGCGGCAACTGGTGGCCATTGCCGCCAGCGGCGACCGTTCGCCGCTGCTGCAGCAAATTATCCGGCCATCGCTGATCATCCACGGCGCGCAAGATCCGCTGGTGCCGGTGGCCTGCGGCATCGATACGGCAAAGCGCATCACTGGCGCCGTGCTGCACGTAATTGATGGCATGGGCCACGACTTGCCGCCGCAACTGATCCCGCGCTTTCTTGGCTTGATCAAGCCTTTCCTATTCGATAAGATTGCGCCTCATGCCGTAGCCGGATGACGCACTGTGCGCGCCGCGGCGGCTGATTTTTCAGGAGCGTTGCGGCACGTGAATCCACCGAATCTTTGCATCGCCATTGCCGCGCCAGGCGGCTATGCGCTGGACCGCGCGCAGTTCGAGCGCGGCATTGCCCGCCTGCAGGCACAGGGCATCACCGTTCATAATTACTATGACCCGGACCGCGTGCACCAGCGTTTTGCCGCCACGGATGCGGAGCGGCTGGCCCAATTGAACGCCGCCGCGCAAGACCCCGACGCGCAAGTGGTGGTCATGCTGCGCGGGTCGTATGGCATGACGCGTCTGTTGCCGGACATCGATTTCCGCGCGATGGCGGACAGCGGCAAGCTGTTTGTCGGCTACAGTGATATCACGGCCTTCCATATGGGGCTCTATGCGGCGACGGGCGCCATGAGTTTCGCCGGCCCGATGATACTCGATGATTTCGTGCGCGATGAGCCGGTGCCGTACACATTGGACCAACTGTGGGATTGCCTGCGCGGGCCCGTGCACACGGTACGCGGCGCGGCGCAGGGCAATCCAGCCGTCGATGTGCAGGGCACGCTGTGGGGCGGCAACCTTGCGATGCTGGCCAGCCTCATTGGCACGCCATATTTTGCCCGCATCGATCACGGCATCCTGTTCATCGAAGACATCAGCGAACACCCGTACCGTATTGAGCGCATGCTGCTGCAATTGCAGCAGGCGGGCGTGCTGGAAAAGCAAAAGGCGCTGGTGCTGGGCGATTTTTCCGGTTATCGGCTGGGCCCTTCTGACAATGGCTACGACTTCGATGCGATGGTGGCGTACTTGCGGGGGCGCTTGCCGATTCCTGTGCTGACCGGCCTGCCGTTCGGCCATATCCGTACCCGCTGCACGCTGCCATTCGGCGCGCAGGGCCGGTTGGTGTCGGATGCGGAAGGCTTTACGCTGACGGCTACCGGCTATCCAACGCTGGCGGCGCTGTCGGGGTGCGCGAATCCAGTCTTGCCTGCCCAGGGTGGCGATAATGTCTGACATGGCTGACGGCAGCCGCGCGCTGGCGGAACTCAGCTATTACCGCGCAACGGCCAGCCATGACGGTTTTGCCGCGCTGGCAGGCAGCGTGGATGCCGATATTTGTATTATCGGCGGCGGCTTTGCCGGGCTGGCGACGGCCGCATCGCTGATGGAAAAGGGGCTGCGCAACGTCGTCGTGCTGGAAGCGGAAACGGTGGGCCATGGCGCGTCCGGGCGCAATGGCGGCTTTGTGTTTGGCGGTTATTCGCTGGGCGAGCGCTCGCTGGTGGCGTCGGCCGGCCCGGATGAAGGCCGCAAGCTGTACCGCTTGACGCTGGACGCGGTCGACACCATCCGCCGCCGCATCCGCGATTACCGCATCGATTGCGATGCCGTCGATGGCGGCATTTATTTGGCCAACTGGTTTGATGATGATGCGATTCTCGACCAGCAGCAGCGCTTCATGCGCGATGCGCTGGGTGTCGAATGGCAGCGCGTGTCGAAAGCGGATTTCACGGAAAAGTCCCGCAGCGAACGCTATTTCGGCGCATTGTTTGAAGAAAATGCCTTTCACTTCCATCCGCTGAAATATGCGCAGGGCCTGGCGCGCGCGCTGGCGGTGGGCGGCGTGCGTGTGCATGAGCAAAGCCGGGTGCGTTCCATCGCTAAAACCGGCACGGACGCGACGGGCTGGCGCATTGCAACGGGCTCGGGTGAAGTTCTGGCGCGCCACGTCGTTGTGTGCTGCGGCGGCTATATCGAACGCCTGTATCCAAAGCTGGCGGGCGCGATATTACCGATTGCCACCTACGTGATGGTGACGGAACCGCTGGGCGAGCGCATCGCGCAGGCGGTCAATACCAATGCGGCGATTTACGATACGCGGTTTGCGTTCGACTATTACCGCCCGCTGCCGGACTCGCGGCTGCTGTGGGGCGGTAGGATTTCCATCTTCGACAAGGGCGCGGCCGACGTGGCGCGGCTGTTGTATGGCGACATGCTGAAAGTGTATCCGCAACTGGCGGGCACGAAAGTCGAGTATGCGTGGAGCGGCATGATGAGTTATGGCCGCCACAAGATGCCGCAACTGGGCCGTTTGCCGGAAGGGATCTGGTATGGCATGGGCTTTGGCGGGCATGGGGTGGGGCCGACCACATTGTCCGGCGAAGTGCTGGCTGCCGCGCTGACGGGGCAATCCGTGGATTTGTCGCGCTTTAAGCAGTGGGGTTTGCCCACCACCGGCGGCCCGGCGGGGCTGGTGGCGGCGCAGTTGACATATTGGTATTACGAATTGCGTGACTGGATGCGGCAGTAAGCTGGTTATTGTTTAGATATGGATGGTCAATGGTAGCCCCCTCATGTCAGCTCCGGCGCAGTCTTTACACTTCACGTCGAGGGACACCATCCATTGACCTGTTTTTTATTGATCTGTAAGACGATTTTGCTGCTCACATCCTTTGCCATGGAGGCTACTGCGTCGGCCACTTGAGCAAATTCCTCCGGTGTGCAGAGCCGTTTTCCTGCCTGTTCGCTACGTAAATGGCGTTCGATAATCAGCCCTGTCGCCGTACGCTCATAATGGGCGCGATATTGAAAGTAGTCATTTTCAATCGAAAGATCATCAGGTAAGGCCACCACTTCGATTGAGCCAGGAAGCTTATAGTTGGCGCGTTCAACAATATTGCTTTGCAGGCATCGGAATGGCTGGACGCGTGTCGCGTCGACTGCATAGCCCTGGACCAGAATGCGGATGTCTTCCCAAAGTGCGCTGCTGGCATCGATTGCCGCTTGTCCATCCTTCGGCAGGAAGGGCTTGACCTTCCCGTCCGTGTATCGAAAGTGGAAGTCGCCATTGTACGCCTGCGGGGCATCAAAGTATTCCTGCGCTGAACCTGACCAGCCTCGCTGCTGCAAGATGAATTGCAACCAACTACCGGGCCGGGACTGTGGTGTATCACGGACCACGGCGCGGCGCGATTCACCCCAATAGCCAGAATTATTGACATAATAGTTGAATGTGGCCGAACCATCCGAAAGGATGCGGACGTCAAATTGCTTATTGATCTGACCGTCCTGACGCGCAGGCGTATGGCCGATTTCTCCACTGCGCGTCAGTAAAGTAGGCTTATCCAGTTGGTCGACAGGTAAGTAACCGCCTTCAATATCTTTGCTGGTCGCATCCAGGTATAGATCAAGTGCAGGAATATATGAAATAACGTGGCCAAAATGCATCGAAGCCACATGGGGCAACGTATAAATATCATCACCCCAGTTGATCAATACAGACGTGCTTTCGATCCCGACAGCATCCAGCATTGCCTGCATCAAAATAGCATGGTCTTTGCAGTCTCCGGAGCGGTGGCGCAAAATAGTCCCGGAAGCATAAGAGGGCAACATGCTATTGCTGTCGAAATATATTGCACGATATCGAATATGCTTTCGTATCCACGTATGAATCGCGAGTGCTTTGCTGCGCGGATCATTCAAGCCTGCGACGATGGTGCGAGCCAAATTGGCCACTTGTGCATCGAATTTAATCTGCTTGCTCGCATGTTCTTCATATAAACGAGCGACAGCGGCATAGTTTTCAAATGTGGAAACATGCAAAAGATCGCGATATGCGGTACGGTTAGCAGATCCCATTTCCATATAGCTGTTGACGCCGCCATCGAATTGCCAACTTGAAACGGTTCTGCCTGGTGATGCCGAACGCGGTACTTGGCGAAAGCCGCGTGCCTCACTATATAAAGGCATATCCTGCGGCCGGTCGATGGTGACGGAAAACTCAGCGGGGGCTACTTCAGGTGTGTAAGCCAGCCACGTTCCAAAAAAATTCCCCTCTAATGCTGGTTTTCCTATGGTTGTTGTGCGAACCCGAGAATAAATTCTGTCCCCGACATGAATATTCTTAAATGGAACATGAAAATTCCTTTTGTCACGGAATCGGATAATGTCTTCGGAGTTTGGTAGTTTGGACACCCAAGCTGCAGAAGCAGATATACGGTGGCGCCTCCCATCTGGGCGTTCTATATATGCTTCCAAAACTTCTGCCTTTTCATTCTTGACATCAAAAACTATGGTTTGTTCCCGATTCTTAGATATCGCTGCCGTCGTATTGATCTGCCAAAGCAACTCCCGGACCATATCAAAGCGGCCATCCCTTTGCAAAACATACGTTACATTATCCCGATAGAGGGTTGTCTCTGCTTTCTTATCTTCCGCAAAAACACATGAGAGGGGCATAAACAGTAGAATGCCTAACCAACTCTTTAATTTTAAATCTGTTTTCTTGGCTATTTTTAACATATTTTATTGCATGCGAAGATGTGAGCGTGCGGCCATCAATGGCTCCCTGCTGACACGGTAGCAAGCCCCGTCACTTTCAAAACACGCATACTCTCACTAAAAAATGACGCGACCAATTCCGGCAATTAATAATTAAGCATTATTCTATATTAAAATTATTAAATTGAAAACATTTCTGGTTGAAATTGTCTCAATTAGTTTTCTAAGGGATCTTGAAAACCGGCGTCGTGAACATGAGCGCATGCATAAAGCTGGACGATGTCGCGTTGATGAGCTCTTTGGCTGCCAGGGTGAAGTAAGCGGGATTAAGCATCGGCGATACGTTGAGGCATGTCGACATTGCGGCCATGGCTGCAACGTCGGTAAAGCGGCGCATGGGCCGGGCCGCGAGCGCGGCGGGAGGCCGCCATTTCCCACCGAAGTGACGATGCGGGCTCGGCTGATCCCGCAACTGTTCAAATTTATGCTGCTTGACTGTCATTTCATCGGGTCCGCTCCAAGTCAACAACTAACGGGGGCACCCCCATGGTAGAATGTAAGGTTACTGAATTCACCGCAACTAGGAACCACTTCACGTGTTATCTACCGCAAACATCACGATGCAATTCGGCGCCAAGCCGCTGTTTGAAAATATTTCCGTCAAGTTTGGCGACGGCAACCGTTACGGCTTGATTGGCGCAAACGGCTGCGGCAAGTCGACTTTCATGAAAATCCTGGGCGGCGACCTGGAACCATCGGCCGGCAACGTTTCGCTGGACGTGAACGAGCGCCTCGGCAAGCTGCGCCAGGACCAGTTTGCGTATGAAGACATGCGCGTGCTGGACGTCGTGATGATGGGCCACACGGAAATGTGGGATGCAATGTCCAAGCGCGACGCGATTTACGCGAACCCGGACGCCACCGACGACGATTACATGCACGCGGCCGAGCTGGAAGGCAAAGTCGCTGAATACGACGGCTACACGGCCGAAGCGCGCGCAGGCGAGTTGCTGCTGGGCGTAGGCGTGGCGATCGATTTGCACCAGGGCCCGATGAGCGCTGTGGCGCCAGGCTGGAAACTGCGTGTGCTGCTGGCCCAGGCGCTGTTCTCGGATCCGGACATCCTGCTGCTGGACGAACCGACCAATAACCTGGACATCAACACGATCCGCTGGCTGGAAGATGTGCTGAACGAGCGCAACTCCACCATGATCATCATTTCCCACGACCGTCACTTCCTGAACCAGGTGTGCACGCACGTGGCCGACATGGATTACGGCACGCTGAAGATTTACCCTGGCAACTACGACGACTACATGCTGGCGTCGACGCAGGCGCGCAACCAGCAATTGGCCAACAATGCGAAGGCCAAGGAAAAGGTCGCGGAACTGCAAGACTTCGTGCGCCGCTTCTCGGCGAATAAGTCGAAAGCCCGCCAGGCCACGTCGCGCCTCAAGCAAATCGACAAGATCAAGGTGGACGACATCAAACCATCGTCGCGCGCCTATCCATTCGTGCGCTTCGAAGGCGAAAAGAAATTGCATCGCCTGGCCGTGGAAACGGAAAACCTGTCGAAAAAATACGACCGCCAGCTGTTCAAGAACTTCTCCATCATGGTCGAAGCGGGCGAGCGCATTGCCATCATTGGCGCCAACGGTGCTGGTAAAACCACGTTGCTGCGCTGCATTGGCGGCCAGGACATCACCGGCCTGTCGTCCGACACCGGCATCGTGAAATGGGCGGAAAACGCCAATGTCGGCTACATGCCGCAAGATCCGACCGAGGAATTTGCGGGCGGTGAAAATCTGACCGACTGGATGGGCCAGTGGACCAAGGAAGGCGACGACGACCAGGCCGTGCGTTCCATCCTGGGCCGCCTGCTGTTTGGCGGTGATGAAGTCAAGAAATCCGTGAAAGTGCTGTCCGGTGGTGAAAAGGGCCGCATGATGTACGGCAAGCTGATGCTGGGCCGCCACAACGTGCTGCTGCTCGACGAGCCGACCAACCACATGGACATGGAATCGATTGAATCGCTGAACATCGCGCTGGAAAAATACGCCGGCACCCTGATCTTCGTGTCGCACGACCGTGAATTCGTGTCGTCGCTGGCGAACCGCATCATTGAAATCAAGGAAGACGGCATTGTCGACTTCAGCGGCAACTATGAAGAGTACTTGACCAGCCAGGGCATCGCCTGATTGTCCTGAGCGTAGCGGGGCGCCAACTGCAGGGTTGGCGCCCTTTGTTTTACGGGGTCCGGCAGACATTGGCGCATTGTGCGATAGTGTCGCCATCTCCTTGTTCTTAAAGCCTTAGCATCATGCAACAGAACTTAGCTATCAAGCCTATTGAATACGAACACCCGCAAGAAGGCGGCAGCTGCGTCGCCCGCGCGTGGGCCCGTACGCCAGAGACGCCGTCCGCGGAAGAACGCACGGAACTGATCGCCCGCATCAAGCGCCTGCTGAAAGAGCGCGACGCCGTGCTGGTGGCGCACTACTACGTTGACGCCGACTTGCAAGACCTGGCCGAAGCCACTGGCGGCTGCGTATCGGACTCGCTGGAAATGGCCCGTTTCGGCCGCGACCACCCAGCCAAGACGCTGGTGGTGGCCGGCGTGCGTTTCATGGGTGAAACCGCGAAAATCCTCAGCCCGGAAAAAACCATTTTGATGCCGGACCTGGACGCGACGTGCTCGCTCGACCTGGGTTGCCCGGCCGACGAATTCGCCGCCTTCTGCGACCAGCATCCCGACCGTACCGTCGTGGTGTACGCCAACACCAGCGCCGCCGTCAAAGCGCGCGCCGACTGGATGGTGACGTCGGCCATCGGCCTCGATATCGTCAAGCACCTGCACGAACAGGGCAAGAAAATCCTGTGGGCGCCGGACAAGCACCTGGGTTCCTACATCCAGAAGCAGACCGGCGCCGACATGCTGCTGTGGCAGGGTTCGTGCCTCGTGCACGATGAATTCAAGGGCGTGGAACTGGACTTGCTGAAAGCCGAGTACCCGCACGCGAAAGTGCTGGTGCACCCGGAATCGCCGTCGAACGTGGTGGAGCAGGCCGACGTGGTCGGGTCCACGTCGCAATTGATCAAGGCGGCCGTGGAAATGGACGCCGACACGTTCATCGTCGCCACCGACAACGGCATCCTGCACAAGATGCGCGCCGCAGCACCCGGCAAAACGTTTATCGAAGCGCCAACGGCCGGCAACAGCGCCACGTGCAAGAGCTGCGCGCACTGCCCGTGGATGGCCATGAATGGCTTGAAAAACCTGGCGGATGTGCTTGAAAACAGGGGCAATGAAATCCATGTGGATCCCGCCATAGGCAAAGAGGCCGTCAATTCCATCAACCGCATGCTGGACTTCGCCGCTGCCAAGAAAGCCAAGGTGGCTCCTTCGGCCGACCTGGCCAAGGAAGGTGCGCTGTTCAAGGGGATTGGTCCGGCATGAGTACATTGATTAACCGCTTTGCGCCGTTTGACGATGCGCTGACGCGCGCATTTGAACAAAACTTGCTGGCAGCCCTGCTGGAAGATGTGGGTTCGGGCGACTTGACGGGCGAACTGGTGCCTCCTGATGGCCGTTCAAAGGCGCGCGTCATCGTGCGCGAAGATGCGGTACTGGCTGGCGCCCCGTGGTTTGAGGGCGTCATGAAAGCCGTCGATGCATCGATTGCCATTGAGTGGCATTACGCGGAAGGCGACATGATGAAGGCCGATACGCCCGTATGCACGATCGCCGGGCCATCGCGCGCGCTGCTGACGGCGGAGCGTTCCGCGCTGAACTTCATGCAGCTGCTGTCGGCTGTGGCGACGGCCACGCGCAAATACGTGGACGTGGTGGCTGGCACGAATGCGAAAATCCTCGATACGCGCAAAACGCTGCCGGGCATGCGCCTGGCGCAAAAGTATGCGGTGCGCGTAGGTGGCGGCTGCAACCAGCGGCTGGCGCTGTACGACGGCATCCTGATCAAGGAAAACCATATCGCGGCCGCTGGCGGCATCACTGCTGCCATGGTGGCGGCGCGGCGCGTGGCGGGCGACCGCCCCGAAGTCACGATCCAGGTCGAAGTGGAAAACCTGGAAGAATTGAATGAAGCGCTGGAAGCAGGCGCCACGTCGATCTTGCTGGATAACTTCGACCTGGACATGATGCGCAAGGCCGTGGCCATCAATGCGGGCCGCGCACTGCTGGAAGGTTCGGGCGGCGTCAATATGGATACCGTGCGCGGCATCGCGGAAACCGGCGTGGACCGCATCTCGATCGGCAGCCTGACGAAAGACATCCGCGCGGTGGACTTTTCGCTGCGTGTGATCGGCTAAGCCATCACGCTGCACATCAGGCGGCGCAGGCGCCAGTAACGGGCCTGCGCCGTTTTTACATGCGCGCCGCGGACGGGCTGGCGCCAAACAGTTTGCGGTAATCGCTGGAAAACTGGCTGAAACTGCCAAAGCCCCATGCCGCCGCCACGGCGCCGATGGGTTCACGGCGCGCGGCAGGGTCTTGCAGCTGGCGGCGCACGCCATTTAAACGCACGCGCCGCAAGTACAGAGTGGGGCTCATGCCCAGCACATCTTCAAAACAGTATTGCAAGGTGCGGCGGCTCACATGGGCAATTGCGCACAGGTCCGGTACGGTGAGCGGCTGGTCGCGGTGCGCCATGATGTAGTCGCGTACCCGGGCCACCACGCGTTGGCGGCGCTGGAAACTTTGCGCGGCTTCCGGTTCGATGCCACTGCAATCAAGCGCGCCCAGCAGCGCCGCCATCAAGTGGTGTTCGGTGCCGGCGGGCAGCGTGCCGCCACTGCCTTCATGGCTTCCGCCAAGCGCCAGTGCGGACGCTACGGCTTCCATGCACGCCATGCGCGCCTCCGGATCGACGCGCAATACTTCGGCTTTTTGCATCCGGTCCCAGTCGATAGCGCACGCGCTGCGCAGCGCGGCTTGCGCCAGCATGCCGCGGCACACGACCATGCCATAAATCGCGTGGCTGCTGGGCGTCAGCAATTCAAATTCACTGCCGCCTGGCCGCACCATCACCGCGCCGTCATCGAGCGGACGGCCATTGATGCGGATGCCGTGACCCTGGGCGGGAAAACCAAACCACAGTGCATCGGGCCACACACGGCAAGTTTGCCGTACTGACTGGCTGATTTCCTCGCGGAACACTTGCATGCGCGGCAGGCGCAATTCCGACAAGGCGCCATGGAATGCGCCGGCCGTCATCTGGTCGTAGCACTGTTCCCAGTCCGTCAAATTGCGCGCCAGCTCATCCGCGTCGTGTGTCAGGACGGTGCGGAACACGTGGGCGCTGTGCGAAATCGGAGCATGTCCGGTGTCCATTGTTACATTCTGGTGCATAGCATTTTCCCTTGTTGTTTTGTTTTTACGGCGGGCGCCAAGATTGCCGATTTTCGATAACGGCCGCTGTAACACGGCTCCTATACTCGAATCCAGCAACATTCATACCAGTATCCAACACCGGGAGCATATATGAACGCGAACCAATCCGGCACCGCGCCGGCGCTGCAGCAGACACTGACCACTTTCCAGCTTTGGGGCATTGCCGTCGGGCTGGTGATATCGGGTGAATACTTTGGATGGAGTTATGGCTGGGCCACGGCCGGCACGCTGGGCTTCACCGTCACGGCCATCTTTATCGCGGCCATGTACATGACGTTTATCTTCAGTTTTACGGAACTGACGACATCGATTCCCCACGCGGGCGGCCCGTTCGCGTATGCCAAGCGGGCGTTCGGCCCGGTGGGCGGCTATATCGCGGGCGCGGCCACCCTGGTGGAATTCGTGTTCGCGCCACCTGCTATCGCGCTGGCAATCGGCGCGTATTTGAATGTGCAATTTCCCGCGCTGGATCCCAAGGTGGCGGCCACCGGCGCGTATGTGATCTTCATGGCGCTCAATATCGTTGGCGTACAAATTGCCGCCACCCTGGAATTGCTGCTGGCATTGCTGGCAATCTTTGAATTGCTGGTCTTTATGGGCGTGGTGGCGCCGGGCTTTACGCTGGCGGCTTTTACGAAGGGCGGCTGGTCCGGACAGGACAGCTTCAGCCTGGCGGCCATCCCCGGCATGTTTGCCGCGATTCCATTCGCCATCTGGTTTTTCCTGGCCATTGAAGGCGTCGCCATGGCTGCCGAAGAAGCCAGGGATCCGCGCCGCTCGATTCCGGTGGCGTATGTCACGGGCATCCTGACGCTGGTGGCGCTGGCCATCGGTGTCATGCTGTTTGCAGGCGGCGCGGGCGACTGGACCAAGCTGGCCAACATCAACGATCCGCTGCCGCAAGCCATGAAAATGATCGTGGGCGACAACAGCGGCTGGCTGCACATGCTGGTCTGGCTGGGGCTGTTCGGGCTGGTGGCGTCGTTCCACGGCATTATCCTCGGCTATTCGCGGCAGATTTTTGCACTGGCCCGCGAAGGCTACCTGCCGCACGTTTTCGCAAAAATCCATCCCCGTTTCAATACGCCGCACCTGGCCGTGCTGGCTGGCGGCGTGGTGGGCATTGCCGCCATCTACAGCGATGAGTTGATCAAGATCGGCGGCCAGACGCTGACGGCCAACATCGTCACGATGTCCGTCTTCGGCGCCATTACGATGTACATCATCAGCATGCTGGCCCTGTTCAAGCTGCGCCGTACGGAGCCCCGCATGGCCAGGCCATTCAGTACGCCGCTGTATCCATGGTTCCCGCTGTTTGCACTGGCTGGCGCCGTCGTCTGCATGGCCACCATGGTGTACTACAACTTCCTCGTTGCGCTGATCTTTGCGGGCTTGCTGCTGGCCGGCTACGGCGTATTCCACCTGACCCGCGGCAACCGCGCAAAGCTGGCCGCTGCAGCCTGAAAGGAACTTTTTTATGCAATACGTTTTTGCAATGATGGCCGGTATGGCTTGCGCGTTCGCCGCCCATGCGGAAGAAACTCCGGCGTGGACGGAAACCGGCAACGTGACGTTGCTGTCCGACTATGTATTCCGCGGCGTATCGCAAACACAGGGCAAGCCCACGGCGCAAGCGACGGTGGAATTTGCGCACCGCGGCGGCGCCTATGCGGGCATGTTTGGTTCCGGCGTGTCGCATGCGGCGTATAACAATGGCGATGGCGCGGAAATCGACCTGTATGGCGGCTACCGCCATGTGCTCGATGAGCAAAGCAATATCGATGCGGGGGTGGTGACATACTGGTATCCGGGCGCCCGGTATGTTGCGGGAACGCAGACCATACGCTACCACACGGCCGATGTAAAATTGGGCTGGAACCGTGGCAGTTTCAATGCCTATGGCTGGGTTACTGTCAGCAGCCACTGGTTCGGCTACGCGGTCAATCCGTATTCCGGCAAGGTCGCCGATACCCGCGGCACCACCTATGTGGAAGCCAACTGGAACCCGGAACTGGCGCCGGGGCTGGCGGCCAACCTGCACATCGGGCGGCAGACCGTGCGGCATTTGGGCATGTACAGCTTTACCGATGTGAAGGCAGGCGTGACGCAGACGTGGGGTAACTGGGCTTTGTGCGGCGCGGCCATCTACAACAATGGCAAAGTGCATGACGGCGCCTTGCCGCTGTGGGTGTTCTTCAATGCGGACGGCAGCGGCAAGCGGGTGGTGGGCAAGCGCGTGCAGGTCACCCTGGCGCGCAATTTTTGAACGGGAGGCCGGCAATGCACCAGTTCACGCACAGGGTCGGAAGCCGCAGCTACGGCTTCCGCGACTTGAAAGACTTGATGGCCAAAGCCACGCCGGCCCGTTCCGGCGATTACCTGGCCGGTGTGGCGGCCACCAGCGCGGAAGAGCGGGTGGCGGCGCAAATGACGTTGGCGGCGCTGCCGCTGGGCGCCTTCCTCAACGATGTCCTGGTGCCCTATGAAACCGATGAAGTCACGCGGCTCATCATCGACAGCCACGATGAGCGCGCGTTTGCGCCGCTGCGGCACTTGACGGTGGGCGACTTCCGCAACTGGCTGCTCAGCGATGAAGCGGATGAAGCGGCGCTGGCCTGTGCTGCGCCCGGCATCACGCCGGAAATGGCGGCCGCCGTGTCGAAAATCATGCGCATCCAGGACTTGATCCTGGTGGCGAAGAAGTGCCGCGTGGTGACGGCATTCCGTAATACCATCGGCTTGAAAGACCGCCTGTCCACCCGCTTGCAGCCCAACCATCCGACCGACGACGCTTCCGGCATTGCCGCGAGCGTGCTCGATGGTTTGCTGTATGGCAGCGGCGATGCTGTCATCGGTATCAACCCCGCCACGGATAACGTGCCGCAGGTGGTGCGCATCGTCAGTATGCTGGACGAAGTCATTGCCCGTTATGGCATACCCACGCAATCGTGCGTGCTGACGCACGTGACCAACACCATTGCCGCCATCGACCGCGGTGCGCCGGTGGACCTGGTATTCCAATCAATTGCCGGCACGGAAGCGGCCAATGCGAGTTTTGGCGTCACGCTGTCCCTGCTGGCGGAAGCGCAGCAGGCGGCGCTGTCGCTGGGACGGGGTACTGTCGGCAATAACGTGATGTATTTTGAAACGGGACAGGGCAGTGCCTTGTCCGCCAATGGCCACCATGGCATGGACCAGCAAACGTGCGAAGCGCGCGCTTATGCGGTGGCGCGGCGCTTTTCCCCGCTGCTGGTCAATACGGTCGTGGGGTTTATCGGCCCGGAATACCTATACGACGGCAAGCAAATCATCCGCGCCGGGCTGGAAGACCATTTCTGCGCCAAGCTGCTCGGATTGCCGATGGGCTGCGACGTATGCTATACCAACCACGCGGAAGCGGACCAGAACGACATGGATGTGCTGCTGACGTTGCTGGGGGCGGCTGGCTGCACGTTTGTCATGGGCATACCGGGATCGGACGACATCATGCTTAATTACCAGACCACGTCGTTCCATGATGCGCTGTATGCGCGCCGCGTGCTGGGATTAAAACCGGCGCCGGAATTCGAAGCGTGGCTGAAGGAAATGCAGATTTTCACGGCAGACGATTACATTACGCTGGGGCAGGCCGTGCCCGCGCCATTCCAGGGCGCGCTGCTGCGGTTGGCGTAAAAGGAACTTCATGGAGGCGAATCAGTGAGCAAACCGGTTACGCACAATCCCTGGCAGGCTTTGCGCCAGTTCACCGCGGCGCGCATTGCACTGGGCCGCGCGGGTGTCAGCCAGCCTACGGCGCCGCAGCTGGATTTCCAACTGGCCCACGCGCAGGCGCGCGACGCCGTGCACCTGGCGCTCGATGCAGCGGCACTGGCGCACGCGCTTGCCAAAGAAGGAATGGAAGTGCTTTGCCTGCACAGTGCTGCGCCGGACCGCAGCATTTACCTGCAGCGGCCGGATCTGGGGCGGCGGCTCGATGCCGAATCGCGCCAGATGCTGCAGCAGCGCCCGCATCCTGCAATGCCATATGAAGTGGTATTCGTGGTGGCTGATGGCTTGTCGGCGCTGGCGATTGAACGGCATGCGCTGCCATTTTTACAAGCCATGGTGCAGCGCCTGGCGGCGGAGCCGTGGCGCATCGGGCCCGTGGTGCTGGTCAGCCAGGGCCGGGTGGCTGTCGGAGACGAGGTGGGTGAATTGCTGGCGGCGCGGGCGGTCGTGGTATTGGTTGGTGAACGGCCCGGCTTGAGTTCACCGGACAGCATGGGACTGTATTTGACGTGGCAGCCCAGGGTGGGATTGACGGACGCCGCGCGCAATTGTATTTCCAACGTCCGACCCGAAGGACTGGTGTATGGCGATGCGGCTTACAAGCTGCACTATTTGCTGTCGGAAGCACGGCGGCGCGGCTTGTCCGGCGTGGAATTAAAAGATGAGACGGGGGCGGCGCCGGGTGTCGCGCAACAGGATAGCGTGCGCTTTTTGTTGTAGGCTGGAAACAGGAATCAGCGTAAGATGAGGGGGTATCTGCGGGCGCCACCTATGTGAAGGAGCTGTCCATGGCCACCCTTGCTGACTTCCATGCACGCCTGGCCCGGCTGAGCCTCGCGGCCAGGCTGCGCACTGCCATTGCTGTCGTTGCCGTGCCGATGGGCGCTGCCGCCTTGCTGGCGCTGGCCATGCATTTGGCGGCCGTCTCCATGTGGCAGTCGGCCGCCACGGAAGATGGGCGGGTGGCGGAACTGGTCAATCAAAGTACCACATTGCTGCGGCAAGCCGGCGGAGCGCCGGACGCGCACCGCGCGGCGCTGGCGGCCTTGCGGGCGCACATGCGCGATGTTGCCCTGCTCAGTGACGATGGCGCGGTGCGCGCCGCAGCGCAGGCGGTCAGCCTGGCGACGTATGACCATGAATCCGGTAAGCCCGGCGCGGCGCCGCTGGCGCCATTGCTGGACAAAGTCGCTGTTGCCGCCGCCCGTGCGGCGGCGCGCGCCCGGCACAGTGCGGATACCGCCAGCAATGTGGCGCTGGCCGTGCTGTTGCTGGCGCCTGTCCTGGCCGCGGCTGGCGGGATGGTGCTGGCAAGGGACATTACACGCGGTATCGATGGCACGCTGCGCGAGTGCATTGCGTTTGCCGGCGATATCGCGGCAGGCAATTTCCGCCATGGCGGCGCCCATGCCCGCCCTGGCGCGCGGGCGCGCCATATGCATGCACCGGCGGACAGCGCCAGCGAACTGGACGTGCTGGTGCGGTCAATGAACAGCATTGCTGAAGAAACGCTGGCAGCGGCGGAGCGCGAAGTAGAGCGTATCGCGCGGCTGGAAGGCGTTGAGCGCGCGTGGGCACTGCTTTCCGCATGCAGCCGCTCGCTGGTCAAGGCGCCGGGCGAAGCGGCGTTGACGGATGCGATTTGCCACCATTTGGCGGAGCTTGGCGGCTACCGGATTGCCTGGGTGGGGTATGCGCGCGATGACGAGGGTAACAGCATTGAACCTGTCTCCCATGCCGGGACGGACCGGGCGTATATCGATGCGCTGCAACTGAGCTGGGGCACGGATGTACATAAGCAGGGCGGCTTTGGCACGGCAATCCAGCAGCGCCGCATGCTACTGTGTAAAAACATGCATGGCGACCTGGTGTTCACGTCGTGGAAATCCGTGGCGCCGCCGCATGGTGTTGAAGCGTGTATTGCACTGCCTTTGATGGATAGCCATGGCGCGTTTGGCGTGCTGGGCTTGTATGCGGCGGACGCGAAAGTATTGACTGAAGACGAGATCAAGCTGCTGCAAGACCTGGCCGATGACCTGGCGTTCGGCATTGCCAGCCGGCGCGACCACGCGCTGCGCGAGCAAGTCGAAGATGAATTGGCGCACCATACGAACTATGATGGCTTGACGGGGCTGGCCACGCTGACCATGCTGCGGCGCCACCTGGCGCCACATGCGGCGATGGCCCATGACGCGCACCGCAAAATGGCGGCCATCCACGTCAATATCGACCGCTTCCGTGAAGTCAATGACACGCTGGGCCGCGATGTCGGCGACCAGTTGCTGATGCACGTGGCGCAGCGCCTGCAGCAGGCATGCGGCCACCATGCGCTGCTGGCGCGGGCAGGGGCCGATGAATTCATCGCCGTGCTGCCTGCCATCGCCGGTTCCGGAAATGCTGCGGAAGCGGCGTCGCGCTTCGTGTCGTCGCTGGCGGATGCGTTGCAGGTGGGCGGCAAAGCCTGCGCGCCGCAAGTCTCCGTGGGGATCGCGATCCATCCGGACGATGGCGGCGACCATGACGCCATGCTGCGCCATGCGGGGCTGGCCGTGCAGGAAGCGAAGCGGCAGGGCGGCAATACGTGGCGTTTTTATGCCAAAGAAACCAATACACGGATGGCGGCGCGGCTGGCGATGGAAGCGGAATTGCATGGCGTGCTGGCGCGCGGCGAACTGGAATTGCACTACCAGCCGCAATGCAGCCTGGTGACCGGTTCCGTGACGGGCGTGGAAGCGCTGCTGCGCTGGCGCCATCCGTCGCGCGGCGTGCTGGCGCCATCGGAATTCCTGAAGGTGGCTGAGGAAGTGGGGCTGGCGCCTGCGTTTGGCGCATGGGCCATTGATACGGTTTGCCAGCAGTTGAACGCATGGCGTTCTGCCGGTGTGCACGTGCCGCCGGTCGCATTGAACCTGAGCGCGCGCCAGTTCCACCATGGTGGCCTGGCCGATACCGTGCGGTCCGCATTGCAGCGGCACCACGTGCCGGAAAAAGCGCTGGAACTGGAAATCACGGAAAGCGCGTTGATGCGCGACGTGGAAAATTCGGTGGCGGCACTGCGGTCGCTGCATGAACTGGGGGTGCGGATTGCGCTGGACGATTTCGGCGCCGGCTATTCGTCGTTGAACCAGTTGCGGCGGCTGCCGGTCGATCACGTGAAGATCGATGAAACGTTCGTGCGGGGAATCGTGACGGTGCCGGATGATGCGGCGGCGTGCAACGCTATCATCGCGCTGGCGCACAGCCTGCACTTTGCCGTGATTGCGAAAGGCGTGGAGACGGAAGAGCAAATGAATTACCTGCGCCGCCGCCACTGCGAAGCGATGCAGGGCTTCCTGTATAGCCGTCCCGTGCCGGCCGATGCCTTGGCTGCGCTGCTGCAATCCGGCCGCCGCCTGGCATTGACGGACCATGGCGAACCCCTGCGCACGATTTTATTGCTGGACGACGAACCGCATGTCGTGCGCGCCCTGAACCGCGCGCTGCGCCAGGACGGCTATAAAATCCTGGCCGCCACCAACGCAACGGATGCGCTCAAACTGCTGGCCAACAATCCCGTGCAAGTGATTCTGTCAGACCAGGATATGCCGGATACGACAGGCGTGGATTTTATGGCGCGCGTAAAAGACCTGCACCCCGCCACGGTCCGCATCATCCTGTCCCCCTACACGAACCTGGGCCCCGTCATCGACGCCATCAACCGCGGCGCCATCTACCGCTTCTTCCCGAAACCCTGGAACGACGACGAACTGCGCGCCTGCATCCACGAAGCGTTCCGTGTGGGGTCAGACGTGCATTGATGTATTCCCCCCATGGGGTCAGGCGTGCATTCATGCACTCGTTCTGCGCCGCTTCAAACTCGCCGCGCGGCTGCGGCGTATGGTGGAGCTATCACTTACGTGAGGAGATCCACCATGGCACGCAAACTCCGCATCCACGTTGCTGGCGGGCTGTACCACGTTATCTTGCGAGGCAATAACCGCCAGCCGATTTTTCATGACGATAAGGATCGATACCGGCTGGAGGATTTGATTGAAGAAGGCTCCAGCCGTTTCCACTACCAGCTGCTTGGCTATTGCTGGATGGGGAATCACATCCATGCTGCTGTCCAGGTTGGCAAGGTACCGCTGTCAAGCGCGATACAAAACCTGAGTTTCCGCTACGCCGGCTATTTCAATTGGCGCTACCAGCGCGTGGGCCATCTGTTCCAGGGGCGCTTTAAGGCCATCCTGATCGATTCAGACAGCTATTTGCTGCAACTGGTGCGCTATATCCACATGAATCCCGTGCGCGCGCAGCTGGTGGATACGCCTGACGCGTGGGCCTGGAGCAGCCACCGCGCCTACGTTGGTGAAATCGCCGCGCCGCCATGGCTGGATACGGCGCCTGTGCTTGCGCGCTTCAGCGACCGGCCCCAGCGGGCCCGGAAGGCATACCGCACATTTATGGGCATGCCTGAAAAGATGATGTCACCGCTGGATTTCGAGCGGGGCAATCAAAAGGTGCCAATTCTCGGGGATGAATTATTCGCTCATCGCATGGAACGCAAAGCATTCAGGGACGCGCCGGCTATGGAGCAATTCTCGGCGGAAGAAATCGTGAATGCCGTGTGCCTGGCAGCCGGCATGTCTGGCGAAGGTATTTGCACATCGCGCCGCGCCGATGCACTGCATGCGCGCATGGCGGCAGCGCATCTGGTACTGACGCGCAGCGATAGAAACCTGACAGCCCTGGCACGCATGATGGCGCGCGATCCGTCAACATTGTCACGCGCTGCCATGCGCTATGAAGCCAGCGAAGCAGCGCAGGAGGTGGCGGGAAGGGCGTTGGCGGTCCTGGCCAATGCACGAATGCACGCCTGACCCCACCGTTGAAACGCACGAATGCACGCCTGACCCCACAAAAAAAAGCCGCACGGGGCGGCTTGAAGGTAACGGCGGCGCGAGGAGGGGACCCACGCCGCTCAGGGAACTCAGTCTTCTGCGTAAATGTCGTTGTGGATGGTTTCTTTGACGAACAGGGCGCCGATCACCAAGGTCACCAGTGCGATGACGATTGGATACCACAGGCCGTAGTAAATGTCGCCCTTGAACGCCACCAGCGCGAATGCCGTGGTAGGCAGCAGGCCGCCGAACCAGCCATTGCCCAGGTGGTAAGGCAGCGACATCGACGTGTAGCGGATGCGGGTCGGGAACATTTCCACCAGCATGGCGGCAATCGGGCCGTATACCATCGTCACATACAGCACCAGCACGAACAGCAGCAAGACCATCATTGGCTTGTTGATGGCGTCCGGATCTGCCTTCGACGGGTAGCCTGCGGCCTTGATGGCGCCACCCAGCTCCTTCTTGAAGTCGGCGACTTTTTTCTTGCTGTCCGCGTCAAAGTTCAAGCCATCCGGCGTCATGGTCGCGTTCAGCGACATGACTTCCTTGTCGCCCACCATGATCTTCGCAACGCTGCCGGCCGGCGCATCCTGGCGCGCATAGTTGACAGAGCTTTGCGACAGCGACGACGTGGCGATGTCGCACGACGACGGGAATTTCTTTTCACCGGTCGGGTTGAACTGGAAGTGGCACGATGCCGGATCAGCCAATACCACCACTGGCGAGTTTTTCAGTGCAGCTTCCAGTGCAGGGTTGCCGTAGTGGGTCAAGCCTTTGAATAGCGGGAAGTACGTCAGCGCGGCGATCAGGCAGCCGCCCAGGATGATCCACTTGCGGCCGATGCGGTCCGACAGGCTGCCGAAGAAGATAAAGAACGGCGTGGCCAGCAGCAGCGCCGTGGCGATCAGGATATTTGCGGTTTTCAGTTCGATTTTCAGCGTCTGCAGCATGAAGAACAGCGCATAGAACTGGCCCGTGTACCACACCACCGCCTGGCCCATCGTCAGGCCCAGCAGCGCCAGCACCACGATCTTCATGTTTTTCCACTGGCCGAACGCTTCCGACAGCGGCGCTTTCGACGTTTTGCCTTCTGCTTTCATTTTCGCGAAAGCCGGCGATTCATTCATCGACAGGCGGATCCAGACGGAGATACCCAGCAACAGAACGGAGACGAGGAAGGGAATGCGCCAGCCCCATTCATTGAAGGCTTCTTCTTCCACCAGCAGGCGGGTACCCAGGATCACCATCAGCGACAGGAAGAACCCCAGGGTTGCCGTGGTTTGAATCCAGGCCGTGAACATGCCGCGCTTGCCGTGCGGCGCATGTTCGGCCACGTAGGTCGCCGCGCCGCCATATTCGCCGCCCAGCGCCAGGCCCTGCACGATACGCAGCAGCACGAGGATGATCGGCGCGGAAATGCCAATGGCCGCATAGCCCGGCAACAGGCCGACGATGAACGTTGACAAACCCATCAGCAAGATGGTGACGAGGAACGTGTATTTACGGCCGATCATGTCGCCCAGGCGGCCAAACACCAGTGCACCGAACGGACGGACAATAAAGCCCGCCGCAAACGCCAGCAGGGCAAAGATGAAGCCGGAGGTCGGGTCGGTGCCGGCAAAGAATTGTTTGGCGATAATCGACGCCAGCGAGCCATACAGGTAAAAGTCGTACCACTCAAAGACCGTGCCCAGCGACGAGGCAAAAATGACTTTCTTTTCTTCGCGCGTCATCGGAGAAGCTTTGCCGCCCCCTACGCTGCGCATATCGGCGGTGCCGGATGCAGTTGCCATGATTTATCTCCAATATAGTTATCAAAGTCGCTAATTGTTAAATCAGCAGCTTGCCCCCAGTGTGTGCGCCGAACCTTACGCGATTCTTGCTTCAAACTTACACGAAGCTTACAAAATATCTAATTTGTGGTTGCCCGGCCTCAAGGCCCTGCACTCCAGCTGTAAGGTCGGCGCCCCCTCAAAAGATGTTAGAAAAAATTTTGCGAACGCTCGTGCTTATTTGTGCTATTCTGAATACATCGCAACCAGCAACATCCCTAATACTGGAGACAGCAATGACTGATGCCGTGATCGTTTCGACCGCCCGTACTGGCCTGGCCAAATCCTGGAAAGGCGCTTTTAATATGACCCATGGCGCCACCATGGGCGGCCACGCGCTGCAGGCAGCGATTAGCCGCGCCAATATCGAAGCAGGCGAGGTGGAAGATGTGCTGATTGGCTGCGCCAATCCGGAAGGGGCAACCGGTGGCAACATTGCGCGCCAGATTGCACTGCGCGCCGGCTGCCCGGTCACCACGGGCGGCATGACGATCAACCGCTTTTGCTCGTCCGGCCTGCAAACTATCGCCACGGCGGCGCAGCGCATCATTGCCGGCGAAGGCGATATCTATGCGGCAGGCGGCGTGGAATCGATTTCGTGCGTGCAGCAGGAAATGAACCTGCACATGTTCAAGGAAGTGTGGCTGGACCAAAACAAGCCGGAAATTTACTGGACGATGCTGCAAACGGCGGAAAACGTTGCCAAGCGCTATAACATCAGCAAGGAACGCCAGGATGAATATGGCGTGCAAAGCCAGCTGCGCGCAGCGGCGGCCCAGGCAGCCGGTTTGTTCAATGCGGAAATCGTGCCGATGACCACCGTGATGGGCGTGGCCGATAAAGCGTCGGGCCAGTTGGTGTCGCGTGAAGTGACGATTTCCGCCGACGAGGGCATCCGCGCCGACACCACGTTGGAAGGCGTATCGAAAATCCGCACGGCCGTGCCGGGCGGCGTGATCTCGGCAGGCAACGCCAGCCAGTTTTCCGATGGCGCATCGCTGGCCATCGTCATGAATGCCAAGGTCGCTGAACAAAAAGGCTTGCAGCCATTGGGCATTTTCCGCGGCTTCGCTGTGGCAGGCTGCGAACCGGATGAAATGGGGATCGGTCCCGTGTTCGCGATTCCGAAGTTGCTGAAAAAAGCCGGCCTGAAAGTCGAAGACATCGGCCTGTGGGAATTGAATGAAGCATTTGCCGTGCAAGTGCTGTATTGCGCCGACAAGCTGGGCATCCCGATGGACCGCCTGAACGTCAACGGCGGCGCGATTGCCGTCGGCCACCCCTATGGCGTGTCGGGCGCCCGCCTGACGGGCCACGCGCTGATCGAAGGCAAACGCCGCGGCGTGAAGTATGTCGTGGTCACCATGTGCATCGGCGGCGGCCAGGGCGCTGCCGGCCTGTTCGAAGTCGTCTAAGCTGTCCCTTCCCCCGCAGGGCGCCCGCAGAAGGCGCCCGCTCACCACCTTCCGGAGACCTACGATGCAATCGAAGCTGCTGTCGCGCCGCGACGCCGATTTCCTGTTGTATGAATGGCTGGACTTGGAAGCGCTGACGCAGCGCCCCCGCTTTGCGGACCACAGCCGGGAAACCTTCACTGCCGCGCTGGATACGGCGGAAAAAATCGCCACCGACTTGTTTGCGCCGCATAACCGCCTGTCGGATGCGGACGAGCCGCATGCCATTCCAGGTGCGAAATGCCTGGAAGTGCAAATGATCCCTGAAGTGAAAACCGCGCTGGACGCCTACATCGGCGCCGGCCTGATGGCGGCTGGACAGGATTATGAATTGGGCGGCATGCAATTGCCCGTCACCGTGGAAAAGCTGGCAGCTGCGTACTTCACTGCAGCGAATGTCTCGACCACGTCGTACGCGTTCCTCACGATCGGCAATGCGAATACCTTGCTGAAGACGGGCACGCCGGACCAGATCCGCCGCTTCGTGCAGCCTATGCTGGAAGGCCGTTATTTCGGCACCATGTGCCTGTCCGAGCCGCAGGCCGGTTCCAGCCTGTCCGATATCACGACCCGCGCGGAACCGGATCCCGTTGCGGGACCGGAAGGCGAACGCCAATACCGGCTGAAGGGCAACAAGATGTGGATTTCCGCCGGCGAGCACGAATTGGCCGGCAATATCGTGCACCTCGTGCTGGCCAAGATCCCCGGCCCGGATGGCAAGCTGATTCCCGGCGTCAAAGGCATTTCCCTGTTTATCGTACCGAAACACCTGGTCAATGACGATGGCACGCTGGGTGAGCGCAATGACGTCGTGCTGGCGGGCCTGAACCACAAGATGGGCAACCGGGGCACCACCAATTGCCTGCTCAATTTTGGCGAAGGCGTATTTACCCCGGCAGGCAAGGCGGGCGCCATCGGCTACCTGGTGGGCCAGCCGCACCAGGGCCTGGCCAATATGTTCCACATGATGAATGAAGCCCGCATCGGCGTCGGCGCCGGCGCCGCGGTCTTGGGGTACACGGGTTATTTGCACGCGCTTGATTATGCGCGCAACCGTCCGCAAGGCCGCCACCCGGCCAATAAAGATCCGGCCCAGCCACAGCTGGCCATAGTCGAACACACGGACGTGCGGCGCATGCTGCTGGCGCAGAAGGCGTATGCGGAAGGCGCGCTGGGACTGGTGCTGTACAGCGCGAAGCTGGTCGATGACGAGCGCACGGCGCCCGATCCGGAACAGCGCGCACTGGCGTCCCGCTTGCTGGAATTCCTCACACCGATCACGAAATCGTGGCCGTCGCAGTGGTGTGTGGAAGCGAACAGCCTGGCGATCCAGGTACATGGCGGTTATGGCTATACGCGGGAATACCCGGTTGAACAGTTTTACCGCGACAACCGTTTGAATGCCATCCATGAAGGCACGCACGGCATCCACGGGCTGGACCTGCTGGGCCGCAAGGCCGCCATGCAGGAGGGCGCGCTGCTGAAAGCGTTTGCGGCAGAAGTGCGCAAGACCGTGGACCAATCGTCGCGTGGAGACTATGCCGGCATCGCCGACTATGGCCGCCAACTGGATGCCGCGTTGCGCCGCGTGGAACGGACCACGGCCACGCTGTACGGCGCGGGCGACATGAACAAGACGCTGGCCAATGCCAGCGTCTACCTGGAAGCCGTTGGCCACGTGGTGGTGGCGTGGGTGTGGCTGCAGCAAGCCATTGCCGCCAAGGCAGGACTGGATGCAGGGGCCACGCACGAAGATGAAGCGTTTTACCGCGGCAAGCTGCAGGCATGCCGCTATTTCTACCGCTGGGAATTGCCGAAGACGGATACCCAGTTTGATTTGCTCGACAGTCTCGACACGACCACGCTGGACATGCAGGACGCGTGGTTTTAATCGCCACGCATGACGACCGATAAACACCAAAGGAGAGTTTGAAGATGACACGCACCACTCAGCAGTTGTTCGACTTGACCGGCAAGACTGCACTGGTAACGGGCGGTTCGCGCGGCCTTGGCCTGCAAATGGCGCTGGCGCTGGGCGAACAGGGCGCGAAAGTCGTGCTTACGTCGCGCAAGCAGGCCGACCTCGATGAAGCCGTGGCGGAACTGGCCAAGCATGGCGTGACCGCGTATGCGATTGCCGCCGACTTGCAAAAGGAATCGGCAGTGGGACCGCTGGTCGATGCGGCACTGGAAAAACTCGGCGGCCACATTGATATCCTCGTCAACAATGCGGGCGCGACGTGGGGCGCTCCGGCGGAAGACTACCCGCTGGAAGCATGGGACAAGGTGATGAACCTGAACGTGCGCAGCATCTTCCTCGTGTCGCAGGCCGTGGGCAAGCGTTCGATGATCCCCCGCAAATCGGGCCGCATCATCAACATCGCATCGATCGCCGGCCTGGCCGGCAACCCGCCCGGCATGCTGACCATTGCCTACAACACGTCCAAGGCTGCCGTGATCAACTTCACCCGCACCTTGGCTGGTGAATGGGGAGTGCACGGCATTACCGTCAATGCGCTGGCGCCGGGCTTCTTCCCGTCGAAGATGAGCGCGGGCCTGATTGCCGCCATGGGGGAAGAAAAAATGGCCAATGAAGCGCCGCTGCGCCGCCTCGGCGATGACGAGGATTTAAAAGGCCCGGTAGTATTGCTGGCGTCGGACGCCGGCAAACACATCACGGGCCAGACGCTGGCCGTTGACGGCGGGGTATCGGCGATCTGAAATCCGTAGGGCGGGCTCGTAGAACCCGCCATGGCGCCGCCGGGCTGCAAGCATGGCGGATTTGACTCGGCTTCCCCATAAAATCCGCCCTACGTCACAGCCAACAATGGAGCAAAGAATGAGCACTTATCAACGCATCGTATTGGCGTCCCGCCCGCAAGGCGACGTCACGCCGGACAACTTCCGCCTCGAAACTGTGGAAATCCCTGCCATTACCGATGGCCAGGTCCTGGTGCGTAACCATTACCTGTCGCTGGACCCGTACATGCGCGGGCGCATGAGCGACGCGAAAAGCTATGCCGCGCCGCAGCCGCTGAATGAAACCATGATAGGCGGCACCGTCGGCGAAGTCATTGCATCGAACAACCCGAAATTTGCCGTGGGCGATTTCGTTGTTGGCATGTTCGGCTGGTCGGAAATCGGCGTATCCGATGGCGCGCTGCTGCGCAAAGTCGATGGCAAAGTCATTCCGCCATCGGCTTACCTGGGCGCGGTCGGCATGCCGGGCATGACGGCTTGGTATGGCTTCAACCATATCCTGAAAGCCAAGCCCGGGGAAACCGTAGTCGTGTCCAGCGCCAGCGGGGCGGTCGGTTCCGTGGTCGGCCAACTGGCGAAATTGAAGGGGTGCCGCGCCGTGGGTATCGCGGGCGGCGGCGAAAAATGCGATTACGTCGTCAATACGCTGGGCTTCGACGCGTGCGTGGATTACAAGGCTGGCAACCTGGAAGGCGACCTGGCCGCCGCCACGCCGGACGGGGTCGATGCAATCTTTGAAAACGTCGGCGGCGCCGTGTTCGACGCGGCGCTGGCCCGCACCAACGCGTTTGCCCGCGTGGCCCTGTGCGGCATGATCGCAGGCTACAACGGCGAAGACATCCCGCTGCGCAATGCGCGGCTGCTGCTGACGAACCGCATCACGGTGCAGGGTTTTATTGTCACGGAACACCTGGACTTGTGGCCGCAAGGCTTGTCGGAACTGGGCGGCCTGGTTGCCACCGGCAAGCTGCAATTCCGCGAATCCGTGGCGGACGGACTGGCGCAGGCGCCGGATGCATTCATCGGCCTGCTCAAAGGTAAAAACTTCGGTAAACAACTGGTGAAAATGATTTGACGTCTCTCCGCCCTAAAGGACGGAGATTCCTGCTACCAGCGTCGCACGTCCGCGACGGAGAATGTTGATTGCTGCGTTGAGATCACGATCATGTACCGCACCGCAATCACTACACTGCCATTCCCTTATTCCGAGGTCTGTGATACCTCTCGGCCTCGTTTCGGGCTTGGCGCCGCAATTCGAGCAGATCTGGGTGGTGAATCGTTCGTCTACTTCGGTATACCGTGCGCCATGCTTAACAGCCTTGTACGCCAGTTGCAAGCGAAGTGTCGACCAGCCTGCGTCCAATACCGATTTCGCCATGCTGGTCTTGGCGAGGGCAGCCGCGTTGACATTGCCGACCACGATATGGTCGAACTGACGCACCAGGCTGATGGACAATTTGTGAAGAAAGTCATGCCGTCGATTAGCAATCTTGGAGTGAATAGCCTTGATCCGGTTCTTCTTGCGAGCCCGCTGTGCCGTGGCAAGCGCCGGTTCGGCCTCGCGGTAAAAGTTCGGCGCGGGTACCGGTTTGCCGCTCGTCAGTTTGGCCAGATCATGCAAGCCCAGGTCGATGCCGACATCCTGAAAAATCATCCGTGCCGGCGGTTCCGCTACGTCCAGCACGATATTCAAGAACCAATTACCGCTCCGGTCGCGCGAGAAATTCCTGCCGTCGCAGATTTTCCCTTCTGGCAGAGGCCGCGAGTAAAACACGCGGAACGTATTGCCGGCAAAGCGGAACGCGTTACCTTCCCGCTTCAATTCTCGCCCTTTGAGCGGCACCCAGCCCAGCGCCTTGCGGCCCCGGTAGCGCAAATAGGGACGGCGCGACTGCTGGCGGGACTTCGCGTATTGCTGGCACACGTCATTCACTGTGCCCGAATGCAATCCAAGTTCTTTGCTGCAACCAGTCGTCAGTTTGATCAAATCGAAAGCCGTATGCCAGCGGCGGCAAAAGCGCAGTGCATCTTTTTGCCGGTCGTTGCAGTAATTCCAGACGTCATTGACCACTCGGGCCTGCCGGTTAAGCAGCCCAAGCAAGGATTTCACGCGGTATCGGTAGACGAGTTTCATGTCCATTGGACTGCCCGGACTGAAATAAGTTCCCTGCTAACGCAAAATAAGTCGGCGGCTGCGCCGCCGACTCCTTTCACTCCCCGTCCTGAAGGACGGGGTTTCTTGGAGCAACTCTGATGAAAAATTTCAAGGACAAAGTAGCCGTTATTACGGGTGGCGCCGCCGGCCTGGGAAAAGAATTCGCCATCCGCGCCCATGAACTGGGCATGAAGCTGGTGCTGGCCGACGTGCAGAAAGATGCGCTCGACGCCACCGTCGCGGAACTCAAAGGGCAGGGCGCCGCCGTCATCGGCTTGATGTGCGACGTGCGCAAAAGCGAACAAGTGCAGGCGCTGGCCGATGCCGCCATGAACGAATATGGCGCCGTGCACCTGGTGTTCAATAACGCCGGTGTCGGTTCCGGTGGGCTGATCTGGGAAAACACGGAAGCCGACTGGGAATGGGTGATGGGCGTAAACGTGTGGGGCGTGATCCACGGCGTGCGCATCTTCACGCAACTGATGCTGGAATGCGCGAAGGCCGATCCGGCGTATGAAGGCCATATCGTCAATACGTCGTCGATGGCCGGTGTCGTGAATCCGCCGGTGATGGGCGTCTACAACGTGTCCAAGCATGCCGTCGTGTCGCTGTCGGAGACGCTGTACCACGATTTAAAACTGGTCGATGCACCGATCAGCGCATCGGTACTGTGCCCGTTCTTTGTGCCGACCGGGATCAACCAGTCGCACCGCAACCGTCCCGATGACGTGAAAATGTCCAAGCCGACGGCCAGCCAGCTGGCTTCGCAGGCGATGACGGACCGCGCTGTCAATTCCGGCAAAGTCACGGCGCGCCAGGTGGCGGAACTGACGTTCAATGCCATTGAAAACGGCCAGTTCTACATTTACTCGCACCCGGATGCGCTGGCCGGCCTGCGCGTGCGCATGGAAGACATGACGACGCCACGCAACCCGACCGACCCGCATGCCGCGACGCCGCATATCCGCGACATGCTGAAGGGAATGCTGAAGAAGGACTAAGCCGCTGCGCGGCGCGGGGATGTTCCTGCGCCGCGCCACATGGCACAATAAGCGGATGAAACCACTTACCATACGCTATGGCGACTGGTCCGCGCTGCGGGCCGACGCCCAAACCATCCGCCTGGAAGTCTTTGTCCAGGAACAAAACGTTCCCGCTGAACTGGAAATGGATGACAAGGATGCAGTGTGCCTGCACGTGGTCGCGTATGACACGCACGGCGCCCCTGTCGCCACCGGACGCCTGCTGCCAGACGGCCATATCGGCCGCATGGCAGTGCGCAAGCCGCAGCGGGGAACCGGTATCGGCGGCCAGCTGCTGCAAGGCTTGATGGCGCAAGCCAAAGCGCGCGGCGACAGGGAAGTCGTGCTCAGTGCACAAACGCATGCTGCGCCGTTTTATTTAAAGCACGGGTTTGTGCAGCGGGGCGAAGAGTTTTTCGAGGCGGGGATTTCCCACATCGAAATGACTTGCCAGTTGTAAGGCGGGGTCTGTGAACCCGTCCTACTGGATCAATACCTCATGCAACACTGCCGGCGCGTCGCTGAACAGTTTTACGACAGTCGATGAGCGGGTACCGTAAGCGGCCGATTCGATCCGTACTGCCGACAGCATGCGCTCCACTTCCAGCGGCACGCCCGTTTCCGGCAAGCGCATGTCCGGGGCCTGCGTGGTATCGGACAGCATTTCAAAGTAGGCGTCGTCCGGCGCCCCCAGGCACAGCAAACTGGCAAACTGCGCCTTGGTCTTCAAGACCTTGGGCCACGGCGAATCAAGCAGCGCATTCGACAAGCCATAGATGCCGGGCGCCAGCGGCTGGCCATTGCGCGGGTCTTGCTCGCCCTTGTTGGAATACCACACGAGATGGTCGCGGTCGCCCACCACGAGATTAAATCCGTTGTATGCCGACGCGCCGCCGCGGATGCTGTCGATATACGCTTGCGGCGGCAGGGAACCGGCCAGGTAATCCGCCACCAGGTGCCCGCGCGAAGGCGCATCGTCCTTGTGCTCTTGCGGCGCGCGGATATTGGTAATGGCCGCGAAGCGCGATGACGCATCACCTGCCTGTTGCGTAATGCCCATCCAGCTGCCGCCGGCCTTCAAATCGCGCCCGGCAAAAATATGGGGCTGGTCCGGCCACGGGCCGGCAGGCGCCGCTTCCCGTGCATAAAATTCGTCGCGGTTGGCAGCCGCGATCAGCGGCACGCCTGGCACGACCTGCCATGCGAAAACAATCAGGCACATGGGTCAGATATCCGTAAAGATTTCAGTGTGGCGGGGGCCGGCAGTGAGGGCGGGAAGCCCATGCTTTTGCACTGCATCGGCCAGCACGGCGTCAAAGCCGTCGCGGACATCCGGATAGACTTCCATCCATGTCCAAACGCCGTCGCCCGGTTGCGGGCGGCGCTTCAGTTGCGGCGCGACGCCATGGGCGGAAGTCAATTCCGCCTGCATGGCTGTCACCGCGCGGTGCAGGGCGGACTGGTCCGCCTCCCGCACTTTGTAATAGCTATACAGATCCATCGCTGCCGGTGTTACACATCCAGCTTGTCCAGCACGTACGGCATGGGCAGCAACGCCAGCGGTGCGCCATCGGCGCTGCGGGCGCGGACATCGCCTTGCTCCAGCGCGTCAAGCTTCATTTCCACCAGTGCGTCGACGCCGCCTTCGCCGTTCGGCGCGGCATTGACCACCATGCCGCATGGCTGCGACGCATCGCTGGCCGCAAACACTTCGACCCCGGCCGCCACCGATGCATCGGCAATGCGGGCCAACGCCGTACGGCGTTTCAATTTGCCCAGGTACTGGCTGCGGGCCACGATTTCCTGGCCCGGATAGCAACCCTTTTTAAAATTCACGCCGCCCAGCAATTCCAGGTTGACCATTTGCGGCACGAATTGTTCTTGCGTGGCGGCCGTCACTTGCGGCACGCCGGCGTGGATGGACGCCAGGCGCCAGGCATCGCCGCCGCCTACGTTCAAGCGTTCGGCCAGCACGGGCGCCACTGTATTGGCGGTTTCCTGCGACGCCAGCCACAGGTAGCGCGGGGCGCCAAACGCGTCGCCCAGGCGCAGTACGGTGCCCAGCGGGTGCGACACCTTGGAATACGGTTGCTGCGGCAGCGCGTCAAACCACGTTTGCAGCACGGCTTCGGCCAGGCCGCCGCCCAGGCCCAGCGCCACCGCATTGGCTGGCGCTTCCGTGGCGTCGGACAGCTTGGCTTTCGCGCGCAGCACGAACATGGACAGGCGCTTTTGCAGCGCCGGCTGGATGTCGCGCGCCAGTTGCAGGTAGATGGCATCCTGGCCGCGCCACATGGTGAACGTCGCCTGCAGCCGGCCTTTCGGCGTGCAATAGCCGGCCAGGCGCACTTCATCCGCGCCCAGGTGTTCGACGTCGTTGGTCAGCTGGCTATGGAGGAAACTTGCCGCATCGTCGCCCTGTACGGCGATCAAACCCTGATCGGTCACGCAAGCCACGAAGCCTACAGCCAGTTCAGCCGGTGTCAGTGCAGGCTGATTTGCGCCTCGCACCAAAGTTTGTTTCCAGTCACTCATCATTATGGACATTAAATTGCCGGTTACTTAAATGCCCCAGTGGCATTATCATTACGGGCTCATTATAGTGATGTCGCGGAATTCGCGTTGGACACAGCCAAAAACTGTCGCGCCAGCCGTAGAATGACTAACAGGCGGGCATTAGTCGCCGCGCACGTCGTAACAGCTTTTAAAATGGCATTCATAAAAAAAACGATTGTTTTGGGGATCATCGCCGCCGGCGCGCTGGGCGGCGGCTTTGCGTGGTGGGCAAGCAAGCCGATTATCACGGAAGAACCCGCGATCGAATTCACCATCGCGCCTGGCAGCGGGGCGAGCGCCGCTGGCCAGCAAATGCTGGAAGCCGGTGTGCCGATCCAGCCTTTGCTGTTCAACCTGCTGGCGCGCCTGACGGAAAAATCTGCCAAGCTTAAAGCCGGTTCGTATGAACTCAAGCCCAATACCACCCCGCTGCGCCTGATCGACCAGCTGGTGCGGGGCGAGTTCGCACAGGAACAGTTGACGATTATTGAAGGCTGGACTTTCCGGCAGATGCGCATGGCCATGGCTGCGCACCGGGGCTTGAAGCACGATACAGCCGACCTGTCGGATAAGGAATTGATGGCGCTGATTTCGCCGGATTACAAGGCTCCGGAAGGATTATTCTTCCCCGACACGTATTTATTTGCCAAGGGCGCCAGCGAATTGCAGATATTCCGGCAGGCCCACGCGATATTGCTGGCGAAACTGCAGGACGCGTGGGACAAGCGCGATACCAGCCTGCCTTATAAAAACCCGTATGAAGCGCTGACCATGGCGTCGATAGTGGAAAAGGAAACGGGCCAGAAATCCGAGCGCGGTATGATTGCGGGTGTTTTTGTCAACCGCCTGCGGATCGGCATGCTGCTGCAAACGGATCCGACCGTAATTTATGGCATGGGCAGCAAATACGAAGGCAAGATCCGGAAAAAAGACCTGGAAACGGATACGCCGTATAACACGTATACTCGGGCAGGTTTGCCGCCGACGCCGATATCCCTGCCAGGCCAGCAGTCGCTGACGGCAGCGTTATCGCCGGCCAAGACGGGAGCGCTGTATTTCGTCGCACGCGGCAATGGCACCAGCCAGTTTTCAGACAATCTCACCGACCACAACCGGGCGGTCAACCAGTATCAACGGCAGTAATCTAATAACTTGAGTGCCGGGCCTTTAGGCCGGGCAACAACAAATATATATATGCAACGCGGTAAATTCATCACTTTCGAAGGCATAGACGGGGCCGGTAAATCCACGCATATCCAGTTCGTATCGGACTGCATCCGCGCGCGCGGCATCGACCTGGTCAGCTCGCGCGAACCGGGCGGCACGCCGCTGGGCGAAAAATTGCGCGAACTGGTGCTGCATGAAACCATGCACCTGGAGACGGAAGCGTTGCTGATGTTTGCCAGCCGCCGCGAACACGTGGCGCAAGTGATCGCACCAGCGCTGGAGCGTGGCGCGTGGGTGATATCCGACCGCTTTACGGACGCCAGCTTTGCGTACCAGGGCGGCGGCCGCGGGCTGGCGCTGTCCAAGCTGGAAGCGCTGGAACAGTGGGTGCACCCGGATTTGCAGCCGGATTTGACATTCCTGTTCGACGTGCCGCTGGACGTGGCCCGCGCGCGCCTCGACGCCACGCGCGACCTCGACAAGTTTGAAAAAGAACGTGCGGATTTCTTTAACGCCACGCGCAATGAATACCTGCGCCGCGCTGCGCAATTCCCGCAGCGCTTCCGCGTGATTGATTCGTCGCGCACGATTCCCGAAATTCAGGCCGAACTGCGAGCCATCATGGAAAGCCTGTGCGCATGAGCGCCGCCATTTTCCCGTGGCAGCAGGCGGCCTGGGACCAGCTGCAAGTGATGCGCGCCCGCATGCCGCACGCCATCCTGTTCCATGGGGCGGCCGGCATCGGCAAGGCGCAATTCATTGAATACTTTGCCAAGTCGCTGCTGTGCGAAAGCGCGGGACCTGGCGGCCACGCGTGCGGCGCATGCGTGTCGTGCGGCTGGTTCGAGCAGCAAAACCATCCGGACTACCGCCGCGTGCGGCCGGAAGCCATGGAAGATGAACCGTCGGGCGACGGCGAAGAGGGCAGTGAAGAAGGCAAGAAAACCGCCAAGAGCAAAACCCCGTCCAAAGACATCAAGATCGAGCAAATCCGTGCGCTGTCGGATTTCATGAATATCTCCACGCACCGCCAGGGCTTGCGGGTCGTGGTGCTGTATCCGGCGGAAAACCTGAATATGCCGGCGTCAAATGCCTTGCTGAAGACGCTGGAAGAACCGCCGCCAGGCACGGTGTTCCTTGTCTCATCAAACAGCCTGGATCGCTTGCTGCCGACGATTTTGTCCCGCTGCCGCAAATTTGCGCTGCCGCTGCCGGCTTTCGATGAAGCGCTGGCCTGGCTGAAAGAACAGGGCGTACCCGATGCGGAGAGCTGGCTGCGCGAACAGGGCGGTGCGCCGCTGGCTGCGCAGGCGCAGGCGGAAAATGGTTCCCGCGAAGAAATGGATGTATTTTTACAACTATTGGCGAACCCTGGTGTCGAAGCGGCGCTGCGCTGTGCCGATAAGTTGCAAAAAGTCCCGCTGGCGTCACTTGTTTCATGGCAGCAGCGCTGGCTTTACGACATGTTTTCCTACAAACTGTCGGGAACCATCCGCTACTATCCGCGTTACCGCAAAGAATTAGCAGCGTTGGCCGACAAGGTGCACGTCAGTAAATTGATGGCCGCCATCAAGGGCGCCAATGAACGGCGCGCCACGGCGGACCACCCGCTGTCGCCGAAATTGTTCATTGAAGATATGTTGCTGGAGTACACCAAATCCTTATGAGCGCCCATCCTTCCGATCCAAACGCAGCGCCGATAGCCCGGCCTACCGTGCTGTCGCTGGCCATCAAGGAAAAAGCCGCGCTCTATGCCGCCTATATGCCGTTCCTGAAAAACGGCGGCATGTTTGTTCCCACGCAAAAGCCCTATAAAATCGGCGACGAGATTTATTTGATCCTCGCGCTGATGGATGACCCCAATAAATACCCGATTGCCGGCAAAGTCGTGTGGATCACGCCGGCCGGCGCCAATAACAACAAGGCGCAAGGGATCGGCGTACACTTTCCCGACGATGAAACCGGGCAGCGCACGCGTTTGCGCATTGAAGAAATCCTGGGCGCGGCGCTGCGTTCGTCGCGCGCCACACATACTCTCTGACCATGGGTGCCGGGCCTTCAGGCCGGGCTTCCACAAATTAAACATGACATTCCGCCACCGTCCCGCTACCCTGAACGATTTACCCACCATCGTCGCGATTTACAACAGCACGGTCGCCTCGCGCGAAGTCACGGCCGATACGGAGCCCGTGACCGTTGCATCGCGCCTGGCCTGGTTCCATGAGCACACGCCGGAACGCCGGCCATTGTGGGTGATTGAGCGGGCGGACGATACGGCGGCGTCGCCGGAGATTGTCGGCTGGATATCGTACTCGAATTTCTATGGCCGCCCCGCATACGCCGGCACTGCCGAAGTATCGATCTACATTGCCGAAAGCTGGCGCGGCAAAGGTGTTGGGCGCTATGCGCTGGCGGAAGCCATCGCATTTGCGCCAAATATCAAGGTACACACCTTGCTCGGCTTCATTTTTGGCCATAACCAGCCCAGCCTGGGCTTGTTCAGCAAGTTCGGCTTTGAAACGTGGGCGAATTTGCCCCGCGTGGCCAACCTGGATGGCGTTGAGCGCGACTTGATTATTCTCGGCAAGCGCGTAGCGTAAATGCCACAAACAAATGTCCGCTCATGCGGACATTTGATGTGAAATTACAACGCTTTCATTCTTTATTTACCGTCAATTGCTTGATGGTGGCGGATTTTCCATACGTCACCGTCACCAGCATTGCCGTCGGGCACAGCGCCCGGTACAGGTAAGTCCGCTCCTCGCCGTTCACTGTGCGCCGCAGCAATTCCAATGGCACAGCGGATGGACATGCCCGCAGCAAAGGGGCTGTTTCCGCCTGCGGATCGCCTGCAATACGGCTTAGCGCCGCTGCCACCTCTGCTGTGACGGCCGGTTCCACATCTTCAATGGCTTTCATGGACCGCTGGTCCGAACCCGCCTGGCCGGACCACGCACAGCCTGACACCAGCAGGCCGGACAATAACAGCGTCGACATCATGCGCATGGCGTCTCTCCCGAAAAAAATCTTCATCATAACGCTGCTGCCTTTTCGTGCAAATGTCTCATTTTGAACAGAACGTCCCGCTTTGTCTAAAAAGGCCCAGATTCCCACTTCTGAAAAAACGCTCCCTATACTCGGTTCCGATCCCAAGAGGATTCATCCAAAAAAACGAAAACCACCGATAGACAGGAGAGATTGCAGCATGCGTCAATTTTCACGTTCCGCTTCTCGTAGCATCCTTGCTTCCCTGATCACCGTAGCGTTTGCCGGCGCCGCCCATGCAGGCGTACAGTCGGTCGACAACCTGCACGTGTTCACCAACACCGCAGCCAAATCGGCTGACGATGTTCTGCGCAACAACGCCGACCGCTTTGGCCTGCCTGCATCGCTGAACAACCTGACCCTGGTTAAAGTGCAGGACTCGCTGACCGGCACCCACTACCACTACCAGCAAATGCTGCGCGGCATCCCGGTCGATCGCGCCGTGATCATTGTTTCCATTGGCAAAAATGGCCAGCTGCAAAAGATCTTCAATGAAACCCGTCACGTTTCCGATAAGGTCGATGCGGACGCGGTGAACCAGCTGTACAACAAGGCGCAGATTTCGGAAGACCAGGCGCTGGACAAAGGCTGGAACAACATGAAAGTGCAGCATGCACTGGTGAACGCGCCATCGACCGAGCTGGTCTGGGTGCCGACCAAAGACGGCGTGCAACTGGCCCGCAAAGTGCAGATCCAGGCGCAAATGCCAACCGGTGGTTTCGTGCAATACCTGAATGCGCATGACGGTTCCGTGATTGATTCGTACTCGCTGTCGATGCCACGCAAGGGCGAACGCTCGCTGGCCGACCGCGCGAAAGTCAACGGCCCGACCCTGGACCGCAAATCGGCAACCCAGGCTGTCAGCAGCAACCAGACCCTGCGCGCTGCCGCGCCGGCCGCAACCCTGGCGCCATCGGGCATCAACGGTTCCGGCTACGCGTTTGATCCAGATCCACGCACGGCATTGAACACCGATGCATTGACCGACACGTCCGCTGCTTCCGCCTTCGACGCTGCGTACTCGACCAAGACGCTGCGCGACCTGACCGTGACCAGCGGCGTGTATTCGCTGACCGGTCCGTATGTCAACATCAAGAACATTGAAGCGCCAAACACGGCGCCATCGACCACCACCAATGGTGTGTGGACGGCAAAGCGTGGCAACAATGGGTTTGACGACACCAACGTGTACTTCCACCTGGACCAGAGCCAGCGCTACATCCAGTCGCTGGGCTTCACCGGTACCAAATCCATCCTGAACCGCTCGATGGACGTGGACAGCGACGGCGTGAACGGCGATGACAACTCGCACTTCAGCGGCACTGGCGCGACCGGCTACCTGGCCTTCGGCCACGGCTGCGTGAACGACAGCGAAGACGCCGACGTGATCCTGCACGAATACGGCCATGGCATCCAGGCCAGCATCAACTCCAGCTGGAGCGGCGGCGACACCGGCGCGATGGGCGAAGGCTTCGGCGACTACTGGGCTGCTTCGTACTCGTACAGCACCCCGAACGGCAAGATCTACCACCCTGAGTGGGCGTTCAGCTGGGACGGCCACGGCGCATGCTGGGCTGGCCGTATGCTGAACCGCTACGACGCCAAGTACAACAGCTCGAAATCGTACGCCGCCCACACGTCGGTGACGGAAAACGGCGTAACGTTCCAGTCCGATGAACTGTGGTCGGCTCCGCTGTACCGCTCGATGGTGGCCCTGATTGCTGCCGGCAAAGCCCGCTCCGACATCGACAAGATCATCCTGGAAGCGCACTTCGGCCTGGGCAGCAACGTCAAGATGCCAGCGATGGCAACGGCCATCGTGAACGCCGCGAAGAACCTGTTCCCATCGGACCTGACGTTCGCCAACACGTTCCAGTCGAACTTCGAAGCGCAAAACATCCTGTCGGCCGTGGTGGTGGGCCCAACCATCAATGAAACCGAGAGCAACAACACGACGGCTACCGCCAACGTGATCTCGACCACCGGCACCACCGTGAACGGCACGATGAGCGCATCGACGGACGTGGACTACTTCAAAGTCACCATCCCGGCCGGCAAAACGCTGACCGTAAAGATGACGCCGAACTCGACGTCGGACTACGACCTGGAGCTGTACAACAGCGCCGGCACCAAGCTGTCGTCCAGCACCAATGGCACCGGCGCGGTTGACACCGTGACCCGCGCCAGCGCGGCGGGTGAAGTGGTGTACGCGAAAGTGATCTACTACTCGGGCGGCACCGGCGCCACCAGCGGCAAGTACACGCTGACGGCGACTTGGTAAGCGGTTAGTTTTAAGTAGAAAATGCCAGCATTCGTGCTGGCATTTTTTTTGCGGCCTGTAGGAAGCTGGAGGCGGCGGGCTATATGTGCAAACGGCGTTTTCGCGAAAGCATGCTATCTGGCAGGGGAGTGCACTAAATGCTGATATTTCGTACTAAAAGCATTTAGCCGCTTTGTGACGTAACGTGGCTGTCGGCGTGGCCCTTTTTCTGGATGCGCGCGCTGGTTGGGTTGGGACGCGCCCCCGCTGAGACTGCACGTTGGCGTTTCGCCTGCCGCTGAATGCGGGCGATTGCTCTCGGCGTAGCGTCGGAAGTCGCAGGTTATTTCGTTTCTATGACTTCGGAAATGTGCCGGTCTGTGGTATCTTTCTGGCAACAGCGAAGGTTGGCATTTCTGTGCTGGTTAATCCGGTGCATTGGTCCCGCTTCGCTCCTGGTTGCGTCATTCTTGGTCTCGGCGGCACTTGCTTGCTCGGCACCGGTTTGCGCTTGCCGTCGGTGCATCAGCGCCAACAGGGCATTCCAGACGACGCCTGCGGTGCGGCTGAATTTGGCTCGTTGGACTGCAAAACCTTACTCATGGAGACTTTTCAATGCTTGAGAGTGTCGATAGCCAAGTTGAGGCAGCAGAGGAACAACTTAGACTAGCCATGCTTGCTTCTGATGTCGAGTCACTTGATGCATTGATCTCACCATGCCTAGTCTTTACTACTCACTTCGGCTCGGTGATTTCCAAACAAGATGATCTGGAGATTCATCGTTCCGGTGCGCTGAAATTCCAAGCAATTGAGCTGTCGGAACGGAAGGTGCTTGCTCTCGGCCGCGTAGCCTATGTTGCTGTTCGTGCACGCTTGTCGGGCACTTGGGGCGGTTCGCCGTTTTGCGATGACGTCCGCTTCTCCCGTGTATGGCAACTATTTGAGAACAGAGATTGGAAAGTGGTTGCTGGTCAGGCCACCGTCGTGCAGGCTCAGTAGCAATTCAGCCCAACCCATCATTCCACCGGACCTGCGCGCGCTGGCTAACGCCACATTCCAGCCGACGCCTGCGGCTCCGTTGAAATCGTAGCGTTAGAACTCATGAGACTCCTCGGGATAACAGCGGCCTGTGCGTCCACTGTTATATCTCCCATTCCGGGCAATTGAATTCATCTGCAACCATTACTGCTACATTCTTGACGCATCGTAGCCAACCAGCGCAGATTGCCGCTCAGCCAAGTAAATAGGCGATGTGAACGGCCGGCATTCACGTTCCGAACAAGGAGGTATCACTTGAAAATCCAGATAGCACTACTTGAAGCGCTTGAATTACTTGAGCGTGGCGACTGGAAGTCCGCGCACGCGATCGTGCAGCAAGACGAAAGCGAGTTTGCCGCATGGTTGCACGGGATTGTGCACGTGCAGGAAGGTGATCTTGGCAATGCCCGCTATTGGTATGCCCGGGCAAGGCGCGCCTTCTCAGCGGATGCAAACACAGAGATCACCGCCGCGCGCAGCGTCGCTAACGGGAACGTGGCCTGACACAGCTATCACGCCCGCCGCAACCATTAAGGCATCAAACCATGGAACCAGCCGATATCGCCATCCCCATCCTCCCAAGCCGCTCGCTGGAAAACACGCTTTCGTTCTATCGGCGACTGGGATTCGACGGCTGCACTGCCGGTCCCGGCTATGCCATCGTCACACGCGGCAGCCTGGAAATTCACTTCTTCCTGCACACGGAAATCCAGCCAGTAGCGTCATTCGCCGGCTGCTATTTGCGGGTGGCGGACGTCGACACGCTCTATTTTGCTTTTTCCGAAGCAAAACTGCCGCCGCACGGCATCCCGCGCATGGACAGGGTGGAAGACAAACCCTGGGGCATGCGCGAGTTTGCCGTTATCGACGACGATGGCAATCTGCTTCGCATCGGGCAGCTGCTTAAGCCGGACGCGGCTTGAACACGGCAGCGTTAGCGGCCAGCGAAAATCGGAATCAAAATGGCTGCCACGATGCCGATGACGGCGCCGCCGAGCATTAAAATCAGCGCCCACATCGTCCACTTGCGCTGCACGCGATTGAAGTGCTCCACGCTATCCCATTGCTTGTTGCGCCAGGCCAGCTCACGGCCTTTCACGCCCAGGTAAATCGCCGCGATAAAGCCGATGTACGGCACCAGTGCCAGCAAGCCGACCCAGGTGCGGTTGCCAATGGCCCAAATCCAGTTCAGCAGGAAGGCGCCCCAGCTCCAGCCGGCGACGCCGGGTGGGATTTCTGCGCCAGGCCCGGTGCCGGACGTGTTTTTGCCCTCAAAGTTGTCAAGACTGGCGCCAGGTGCGAGATATGGATTTTCCACGCTATTCTCCTATGTAGGTCTGTTTCGACAGAAACGTTGCATGAATTGTATCGTGCAATCGCACCTGAAAAGTCGCCAATTCTCACTTTGTGGCGCCGCCGATGCGTGCATAGGGTTGCGTGGAGCGCTCCAATGCCAGGCCCAACCGTTCGACCATTTCACTGGCAGGGGTCCCCGCGCGAAAACCGTTGACGGCAAATGTATTGCGCAACGTACGGCCGCCGCTGCGCGGCACGGCGATTCCGGCCCGTTCAAACGTAGCCTTGACCTGGCGGTAGACGGTGGCCTTGTCCAAGGTTTCGCCGCGCACGTTGGCGGGAAACAGCAGGGGACCTGGAATTTTCATGGCTTGCCGCTCATCGAGCCAGCGAAATACTTCAGCCGCAGCAAAGGCGGGCAGCAGCGTTTCATGCTTATAACTGGTGTCATGCTTGTCGGCCGGCGTGAGCTTGATGCGGTGCGCGCCATCGAGTTCCGGCGTCGGCTCGATTTCCTCGACATGCAAGCCTATGACTTCGGCGACTTTCAAGCCACCAAACATCATGACCAGCTGCATTGCACGGTCGCGCCGCCGTTTCCAGCCATTCCAGGCGCCGCCGCGGCGCACTTCCGGCGCCACGTCGGGCAGGGCGGCAACAAAGCTTTCCGCCTGGGCCGCGGTTAGCACCACCATCGCAGCGTCTTCCGTCAGGCTGCGCGTCTGTTCTTCGCGGATCAGCGCCAGCTGCGCCGGGTTGGGAGAGATGTCGAGGTAGATGTAGCAGCGTTCCAGCAAACGAATGTAGCGCCGTGCGATGGCGCTGTTTAATTCCCGTTTGCCGTGTTCACCCGCTGAAATGAACGCGTGGATATCGGCCGGGGTCAGCGCAGAGAAGCGGCGGCCGTGGTCCGCCATCCAGCGTGCAAACTTGCCGAACATCGTGACGTACACATGCACGGAGTCCGGCGACAGAGGCCGGGGCGGGCTGGCAATGCCGGCGCGGCGGCTGATCTGGGCAAATTCATGAGTTCGGACGAACTGGCCAAATTGTTGCACAGGCTGGCTGTCCCACAGGGCAAGAACTGGATTCATGGCGGCTCCCGGCAATGAACGTGCAGGCTATTGTAAAACAGATTGCAATTAACCGCCGCGCACAAATGGGTTGTCGAATACGACTTGTAGAGTAAATATGCAATTAACAAACATAATTTAAGGCGATACAGCACAGTCTCCGCGCCGCTGGCTGCGATCACCTGCCGCACCACGCCAGCCAGCTTCCAATGTAAATAGCGGCAGGGGATGCTGCAGGTTCGGCCACAGGAACGAATCGGGTACAATCGCGCCATGTTTATCGATTCCCACTGCCATATCAATTTTCCCGAGCTGGCCTCTCGGATGCCGGAACTGCTTGCCAAAATGGCGCAGAACAATGTCACGCACGCGTTGTGCGTGTCGGTGGATTTGCCGGACTTCCCGCAAGTGCTGGCGCTGGCCGAACAGCATCCGCATATTTACGCTTCTGTCGGCGTGCATCCGGACTACGAAGACACGCCGGAACCCACCGTCGAGCAACTGGTCGAACTGGCGGACAATCCGCGCATTATCGCCATTGGCGAAACCGGCCTGGATTATTACCGCCTGGAAGGCGACCTGGAGTGGCAGCGCGAACGGTTCCGCACCCACATCAAAGCCTCGAGAATCACGCGCAAGCCCTTGATTATTCACACCCGCTCAGCCAGCGCCGACACCATCCGCATCATGCTGGAAGAAGGCGCCGGCACGGATCAAGGCGGGGTGGCAGGCGTCATGCACTGCTTCACCGAGTCGCTGGAAGTGGCAAAAGCCGCGATGGAAATGGGCTTTTATATTTCGTTCTCCGGCATCGTCACCTTCAAGAGCGCGAAGGAATTGCAGGCTGTCGCGCTGGAAGTGCCGCTGGACCGCATGCTGATTGAAACCGACTCGCCTTACCTGGCGCCCGTACCGCACCGGGGCAAAATGAACGAGCCGGGTTTCGTGTGCCACGTGGCGGAATTTATTGCGAAACTCAAAGGCGTGCCGCTGGAAGACGTGGCAAAGCAAACGTCCGATAACTTCTTCAAGCTGTTCCACACTGCCCGCTAAAAGGACGTCCCATGAAGCGCCGCCTGCTGCTGTCTGCGATGACGTTGCTGCCACTGGCCGGGCCAGTGCTGGCGCAAGAGTCGGACGACCAGGTGGCGTTTTTCCGTGCGGCGCAAATGGACAACGACCGCACGGTGCGAGAAGTGCTGGCGCGGGGATTGAATCCCAATGTGCATGAGCCGGAGCGGGGTGAGACGGGTTTGATAGTGGCCATGCGCTACGACGCCAACAAGGTGCTCAACGAGTTGCTGAAGCATCCTCGCGTTAACCTTGAAGAATCCTCCACCAACGACACGACGGCATTGATGATGGCAGCCTTCAAGCAAAACAAGGCGGCCGTCAATGCGCTGATTGCCAAAGGCGCGCAAGTGAACCGCAAAGGCTGGACGCCGCTGCATTTTGCCGCCACGGCGGGCGATGTGGAAATCATGGCGATCTTGCTGGAACATTACGCGTACATCGACTCGCCGTCGCCCACCGGCTTTACGCCGCTGATGCTGGCGGCCCGCGAAGGCAAGGAAGAGGCCGTGCAATTGCTGTTGCGCGAAGGGGCCGATGCTTCCATCAAAGACAGCGCATTTAAAATCGACGCGGCCGAATTTGCGCGCCGCGCCGACAAGCCGTGGATCGCCAAGGCCATCGAATCCCATCAGGCCGCGACGGCCGCGATGAGCGGCAAATAACGTCAGTTGCCGCCGCCAAATCGCTGAATTGACGCGCTTTTCCCTGTCAGCTTGCAGCATGCTTCCGTAGCCATGGAATGCACAATGGCAACATTGCGCTGAAAAGGGAAATCCATGCTGAACGAACGCGAAATCGAGAGCTGCTACCTGGGGCAGTTCATCCCTGTCCACTACCATCACAACATGCTGATGGACCAGAACCGTATGCACAGCTTCAAGGCCGCCATCGACTATGCAGTCAAGCCGGGCATGAAAGTGCTGGAACTGGGCGGCGGGACAGGCGTCATGTCTTGCTTTGCCGCAGCCAAGGCGGACAAGGTGTACTGTGTCGAATTCAACCCGGACATGGTCAAGGAAGCGCGCAAATTCATGGCCATCAATCCGAATGGCGACAAAGTCGAAGTCATCCATGCGGATGCATTTGAATATTTGCCGCCAGAGCCGGTTGACGTCGTCATTTGCGAAATGATCCACGTTGGCATGCTGCGTGAAAAGCAGGTGGAAGTCATTGAATCATTCAAGCGCCGCTATCAGGCCCGCTTTGGCGGACCGCTGCCGGTATTCCTGCCTGAAGCTGCCATCATGGCAGCGCAGCCGATATCACAGGAATATGATTTCGAAGGGTTTTATGCGCCCATCGTGCAATTCCAGGAAACCCAGGCGATTTACCCGGGCACCGTGGAAATGGCACAGCCTGCCGTGTATGCGGTGGTGGATTTCACGCAGCCGAATGACACGCTGTACAGCTGGGAGGGCAAGTTCGTTGCCACCCGCAGCGGCTGTGTCAATGCCATGCGGTTTGTGACGAAGAATATCCTGGCCGTGGTCAGCGAGCGCAACTCGACGATCGACTGGCTGAACCACTACATGAACTTGCCGCTGGACCGTCCGATCCAGGTCGAAGAGGGCGATGTGATGCAGGTGAGCTTCCAGTACCGGGCCGGCGGATCGCTGCCGTCGCTGCAGGCGACATTGGAGTGCCGCTTGCTGTACGAGGCAGCGCTGCAGCCGGCCCATCATCTTCCAGCGTTTGCCTAAGCTGGACGGGCTGTCACACCGTAGGGCGGCATTGACCATGCCGCCCTGCTTGCCGGAAGGTGATTTCAAACGCAGCCGGATCGCACGCGCTGCGGCAAGCCTGTGGCTTACCGCCCTACGGAGTTAAGCCAGCAGCCGCTGGCGCGCCGCCTGATATTCCGCCTTCAGCCGCGCCGCCACTTCCGCCACCGACGGCGCATCATGCACCAAGCCCACGCCTTGTCCCGCACCCCAGATATCGCGCCACGCTTTGGCTTTGCTGCCGCCGCCGGAACCAAAATCCATCTTGGTCTTGTCCGCCACCGGCAGATTTTCCGGATCCAGGCCCGCCGCCAGGATCGACTTTTTCAGGTAATTGCCATGCACGCCTGTAAACAGGTTGGTGTACACGACATCGGCTGCCGATGATTCAATGATCGCCTGGCGGTAAGCGTCATCCACGTTGGCTTCTTCCGTGGCCAGCCAGCGCGAACCGATATACGCGAAGTCCGCCCCCATGGCCTGCGCAGCCAGCACGGCGTCGCCGGTTGCAATGGCGCCCGACAGCGCTACCGGTCCGTTAAAGAAGCGCCGCACTTCGCCCACCAGTGCGAATGGCGACAGCGTCCCGGCATGGCCGCCCGCGCCGCTGGCCACGAGAATCAAGCCATCCACACCGGCTTCCAGCGCTTTCTGGGCATGGCGGATATTGATGACGTCATGCAGCACGATGCCGCCATAGCTGTGGATCGCATCGAGCATGTCCGGCGGTGGTGCGCGCAGCGATGAAATCACGATCGGCACCTTGTGCTTGACGCACACGTCTACGTCGTGTTCGAGCCGGGTATTTGAATGGTGGACGATCTGGTTGACGGCAATCGGACCAACAATGGCGTCTGGGTTGGCGGCCTTGAATTCAGCCAGTTCGGTCTGTAAATCCGTCAGCCACGTATCCAGCAATTCCGCCGGACGGGCGTTCAACGCCGGGAAAGAACCCACGATGCCGGCCTTGCACTGGGCCGCCACCAGCTTCGGGCCGCTGGCGATAAACATGGGCGAGGCAATGACCGGCATCGCTAAATGCCGCAATACTTCCGGGATGTGATGCATGCGTATCTCCACGAACGGTTGTGCTTTTTATTGTTGATCTTATCAGAACGCAGGACGGCGGCGCGCCGTTCACCCCTCGAATTGCGCAATTTATCGCGTTTGGCGGCATTTGATCGCATCGGCGTTGTTTGACGCACATCAGAAAACTACAGTGTCAGCATTGAAGTCGCATTCTTGACCTGGAGTGTCCTATGTTGAGCTTTGTGTTGTGGCTGGTGTTGCTGTTCCTGTGCTGGCCATTGGCGCTGCTTGCGCTGGTGCTGTATCCGCTGGTGTGGCTGATCCTGCTGCCATTCCGCCTGGTCGGGATCGGCGTCGAAGCGGTGTTCGAGTTATTGCGCGCCATCGTGCTGTTGCCGGCGCGGGTCTTGCGGGGCACGCCGGGCCGCTGAAATCTCCGGCATTTCCCCACACTGAATGGGGTTGAAAACGGCTGGGCGCTGCCAAACATCCGTTCTCCGTAACTGATAGAATCGACGACACTTCATACGCTGTGTCGTGATTTTCGCCAAGGAGATCGTGATGACCCGCAAAACCCCCATCGAGCGTTACCGCAATATCGGCATCAGCGCGCATATCGATGCCGGCAAAACCACCACTACGGAACGGATCCTGTTCTATACCGGTGTCAATCACAAGATCGGCGAAGTACACAACGGCGCCGCTACGATGGACTGGATGGAGCAGGAGCAGGAGCGTGGCATCACGATCACGTCTGCCGCCACCACCGCATTCTGGAAAGGCATGGCGGGCAATTTTCCTGAGCACCGCATCAACATCATCGACACGCCGGGCCACGTTGACTTCACGATTGAAGTTGAACGCTCGATGCGCGTGCTCGATGGCGCCGTCATGGTATATGACTCGGTGGGCGGCGTGCAGCCGCAATCGGAAACCGTGTGGCGCCAGGCCAATAAATACCACGTGCCGCGGATCGCGTTCATCAACAAGATGGACCGCGTCGGCGCGGACTTTTTCCGTGTCCAGCAGCAAATCAAAGACCGCCTGAAAGGCACGGCGGTGCCGATCCAGATCCCGACCGGCGCGGAAGAAGACTTCCACGGCGTGGTGGACCTGGTGAAAATGCGCGCCATTAACTGGGACGACGCCAGCCTCGGCGTGAAATTTACGTATGAAGACATTCCTGCGCACCTGGTGGAACTGGCGCAGAAATGGCGCGACCACATGGTGGAAGCGGCAGCCGAAGGTTCGCCGGAATTGCTGGAAAAATACTTGAATGGCGACGCCTTGACGGAAGAAGAAATCAAGGCGGGACTGCGGGCGCGTACCATCCGCAATGAAATCGTGCCCATGCTGGCCGGCAGCGCCTTCAAGAACCGGGGCGTGCAAGCGATGCTCGATGCCGTCATTGAATATTTGCCGTCGCCCGCCGACGTGCCGGCGATTGCAGGGCATGACGAAGACGACAATCCCATCGAGCGCCATCCGACCGACACGGATCCGTTTTCCGCGCTGGCTTTTAAAATTATGACGGACCCGTTTGTCGGCCAGCTGGCGTTTTTCCGCGTGTATTCCGGCGTCGTCAATTCCGGCGATACCGTGTATAACCCGACCAAACGCCAGAAAGAAAGGCTGGGCCGCATCCTGCAAATGCATGCGAATGAGCGCAAGGAAATCAAGGAAGTGTATGCGGGCGATATCGCGGCGGCAGTCGGACTGAAGGCCGTGACGACGGGCGACACGCTGTCGGCGCCGGACAATGTCATTGTGCTGGAAAAAATGATATTCCCGGAACCCGTGATTTCCCAGGCAGTCGAGCCGAAAACCAAGGCCGACCAGGAAAAAATGGGCATTGCCTTAAACCGGCTGGCGCAGGAAGACCCATCGTTCCGCGTGCATACCGATGAAGAATCCGGCCAGACCATCATGTCCGGCATGGGGGAATTGCACCTTGAAATCCTGGTGGACCGGATGAAGCGGGAATTCGGCGTTGATGCCACGGTCGGCAAGCCGCAGGTGGCCTACCGCGAAACTGTGACGCGTTCCGCCGCCGATGTCGAAGGCAAGTTCGTTAAACAATCGGGCGGGCGGGGGCAATATGGCCACGCGGTGATTACGCTGGAGCCGTCCGGCGCCGGCAAAGGGTATGAATTCGTGGACGCCATCAAAGGCGGCACCATCCCCCGCGAATTCATTCCTGCTGTCGACAAGGGTATCCAGGAAACGCTGCAGTCAGGCGTGCTGGCCGGCTATCCGGTGGTGGATGTGAAAGTCACGCTGACGTTCGGTTCCTACCACGACGTGGACTCGAATGAAAACGCCTACCGCATGGCAGGCTCGATGGCGTTCAAGGATGCGATGCGCAAGGCGGGACCGGTCTTGCTGGAACCTATGATGGACGTGGAAGTCGAAACGCCGGAAGAATTCATGGGCAACGTCATGGGCGACTTGACGCAGCGCCGCGGCATGGTGCAAGGCATGGATGAAATTCCCGGCGGTGGCGGCAAGTTGATCCGCGCGCTGGTGCCGCTGGCGGAAATGTTTGGCTATTCCACCACGTTGCGTTCGCTGACGCAGGGCAGGGCAACGTACACAATGGAGTTCAAGCATTATGCGGAAGTGCCGAAGCACATCTTTGACCAGATTGCCGTTGGCCGCGGCAAGGGGCATTGACAGGCTGTACGCGGGACGGGGCGCCGGCCCATCCCGCGTATCAGCTTTGTGTAGCACAACCTACAGCGCGGATTTCTATCCAACTGTCACACTGTTGCACACATTGGCATTTAATTGCGCTGTCACAATAAAGTTCTTTCGCGCACTTTTTTCTTTGCTATATTTCATCAAGAAGACTGCCGCGCCGCCGCGAAGTCCCCCCTCTCCAAGCTCCTGATAAATACGGAATTTCCCGGTGACTCGTGCCACCGGTAGCCCCTGCTTTGACTGCTGCAGAACCAACGGAGGTTGCCATGATGCGTTTCCTGAACCAGTTACTCCTTTGGCGCAAGTTCGCCATCCTTGGTGCGATGGGATTCATTCTCGTCAGTGTCCCCAGTTTCCTGTACATACGCGATTCCTACCAAACGCTGGAAGCGGCGCGCACGGAAACGCTGGGCACCGTACCCGCCAAGGCCATGTTGCGGACACTGCAATTGACACAGCAAAGCCGGGGCTTGTCGGCGCTGGTGTTGGGTGGCAAGAAAGAAAAAAACACGGAGCTGAAAACCAAGCAGATGGAGGTGGAGCGCTCCTATGTGAACGTGCAGCGCATGCTGGCGGAACGGGTCAAGGATCCGGCCATCGTCGCCGCCTGGAGCGAGGCGCAAACGCAGTGGAAAACGCTGGCCGCCGACGTGGCGAACGCCCGCATCAATGGCAAAGCCAGTACCGAAGCGCACTCGGCGCTCATCACGAAAGTCATGCAAGTGCTGGACATGGTGTGCGACCACTTCCAGCTGACCCTGGATCCGGATGTCGACAGTTATTACCTGATTTTTGGCGCCATGTACCATTTGCCCGCACTGACAGAAGATTTGGGCCGGTTGCGCGCGCGCGGCGCCAACATGCTGACGCAAGCCAAAGTCACGGTGGAAGAAAGGCAAGCGCTGATTTCGCTGCTGGAGCGGGCCGCCGAACACCATGCCGCCATGAGTACGGCCTTTACCAAAGCCGGCGCCGCCAATCCGGAATTACGCGACAAGCTGAGCCGCATTGTTGAAGACAGCCTGGGCGAAGCGCAACAAGCCATGCAGTCGGCCGATACCAATCTGATCAATGCCGACAAGATCACGTTTTCACCCACGGAATATGTGGCGCAATTTACCAAAGCCATCGATAACCAGTTCAAATTGCTGGACCTGGCGGCAGCGGAACTGGACCAGTTGCTGCAAGCCCGCGCCACCAAACTGACGCGCGCAGTCTATACGCTGCTGGGATCGGTGGCAGCCATTTCACTGCTGGCAGGCTGGCTGGGCTTCCTGATCACGATTTCCATCACGCGGCCGTTGCGTGAAACCGTCCGTATTTCCAATGCCATTGCCGTTGGCGACCTCAGCAACCGGATCGTGTGCGACCGTGTCGATGAAATCGGCCAGGTGCAGCAAGCCATCGGCAACATGGCCGATAAATTGCGCAGCAGCCTCGATGACGTGGGCCGCGTCATGGGCGCCATGGCGTCCGGCGACTTGAGCCAAAAGATTGACCATCCGTACGAAGGCGCGTTTGCCACGCTGAAAAACCATACGAATAACACGGTGGCCAAACTCAGTGCCGTCGTGGCCGACGTGAATGTGGCGGCGCAAGCCATTGCCGCCGCGTCGGGCCAGGTCAGCCAGACAGCCATGGCGCTGTCGCAAGCCGCGACAGAACAGGCGGCCAGCGTCGAAGAAACCAGCGCGTCGCTGGAACAAATGACGGCATCCATTGTGCAAAACACGGAAAACGCGAAGCTGACGGATGGCATGGCCAGCGGCGCGTCGTCGGAAGCTGCCGAGGGCGGCGCCGCGGTACAAGCGACTGTCAAGGCCATGAATGAAATTGCCAGCCAGGTCAGCATCATTGACGACATAGCCTACCAGACGAATTTGCTGGCGCTGAACGCGGCAATTGAAGCAGCGCGGGCCGGCGAACAGGGTAAAGGGTTCGCCGTGGTGGCCACGCAAGTGCGCAAGCTGGCGGAACGCAGCCAGGATGCGGCAAAGGAAATCGGCGTCGTGGCGCGCTCCAGCGTCGTCTTGGCGGAAAAAGCCGGCCAGTTGCTGGACCAGATGGTTCCCAAGAGCAAGAAGACGTCGGATCTCGTGCAAGAAATTGCCGCCGCGTCCGAGGAACAGTCGCTCGGCGTAGGCCAGATCAACAGTGCCGTCAGCCAGCTCAATGTCACGACGCAGCAAAATGCGGCCAGCTCGGAAGAATTGGCCGCCACATCGCAGGAAATGAATGCCCAGGCAGAAATCCTGCGCAAAGTCATGGGCTTCTTTAACGGCGGCGGTACGCCTGCCACGCCACCGGCCCAGCAGCCTGCCGCCAAGCCTGCCGCCGAAATGCACCCGATCAAACTGGTGCAATTGACGCGCCATACCGAAGAGTTGAGCGGCAGCTTGCAGGAGGCGAACTTTGTCGCGTATTGAAGGCGGTCCGCGCTGCCGCGCGCGCCCGCACATGGCAGCCGTCTCGCGCGCCGTTGCTGCGCACGCCTGGCAGCGCGGGCGGTGGCGGCGCAGTGCTGGCAACGGCCGGTACGTCAATTGACAAGGCAGGGTGGAAAATGACAGCTTGACACGAGTGTGACAACTGTCGCACAATGTTCCGTATAGTCACATACGCAACGTTGGAGCTGCCATGACCGTCCCATCCGTCACCGAACTGTGCGTGCTGAAAGCGCTGTGGAAGCGCCAGCCGCTCAGTACCCGAGAAATTCACGATGCCGTCGCCAGCGAGCTGGGCTGGACTTTGTCATCGACCCGCAAAACTGTCGAACGCATGCTGGAAAAAGGCATGGTGAGCCAGGCCATGGCCCATGGCGTGCAAATTTATTCCCCGGTACTGGAAAAAGTCGGCACGCTGGCTGCGTTTGCGCGCGACTTCGGGCAACGCGTGATGGAACTGGAGGCGCCGCTGCCTGTCGCCATGTTCACGGGGAGCAAACTGGTGGATGCCAGTGAACTGGCTGAATTGGAACAAATGCTGAACGACTGGCCGGACGAGGAAGGCGCCAAGTGAGCGCGCTCGATCTTTTCCTCGTGCGTTTCATGCTGGCCAGCGCCGCCAGCATGGCAGCGGGTTTCGTGGTATGGATGCTGTGCCTGCTGTTGCGCCGCTTGTTGCCCGCTCTGGCAGCCCAGCGCACGGGCTGGCTGCTGGCGCAAGTGACGGTGGTGGCCGCCTTTGTGGTGGCGCTGATTCCTCCGCCCCAGCACGCACGCTTGCTGCCGCCCGTTGATCTCGAAGCCGTGGATGCGGCTATGGCCCGTTATATCGAACCTGCCGGCCAGCTGGCGCTCAAAACAGCGCCAGCTATTACGAGCGCCGGCGATACCGAGGCCGGCGCTTCGTGGATGACAGTGGCGGCGCTGGCATGGTTTGCAGTGTATGCGCTGGGCCTGGCCTGGCATGCGCTCCGGTGGCGGCGTGCACAGCGCCTGGTTGATGCGCTGGCGGCGGCAGGCCGGCACGTCGCGGACTGCGGCAGCGCAGTGCCCGTCATTGAAGTCGATGCCCCCGTTTCTCCTATGCTGCTGGGCCCGCACCGGCCCCGGTTGCTGATTCCCCGCCATTTGCGCGCCTTTGATCCGCTGCAGCAGCATTTGATCGTCGAACATGAATTGACGCACTGGCGCCGTCACGACTTGCACTGGATGCTGGCCGGCGTCGTGCTGCAGACGCTGCTGTGGTTTAACCCGTTCATGCGCTGGCTGCGCGCCAGCTTGCTGTGGGCGCAGGAATTGGGCTGCGACCGCGACGTCTTGCGCGGCCGCCCGGCGGCGGAACGTAAAGCCTATGCGGCCGCACTGCTGGCGCAATTGAAGTTGCAATGCGTCCCTGGCGGCATGGCGCTGGCGTTTGGCGGCGTCCATGCCGAGACGGTCAAGGCCCGCATTGCGCAGATCCGTACGCCATCGGCATCCGGGCGCGCCGCCCGCTTTGCGGCGGCCGGCATGCTGGCGATGGCTGCGCTGGCAAGTTATGCGCTGCAGCCCGCGCTGGCCTGGCACAGCGGCGCTGCGCTGCACTGCCTGGCGCTGTCCGACGCCGCGACCGGGCAAGCGCTGCTGCGGCAAGGGCAATGCAATACGCGTGTCACGCCTGCTTCGACCTTTAATATCGCAGTCAGCCTGATGGGCTATGACAGCGGCATATTGAAAGATGAACAGACGCCCCGCCTGCCTTACCACGACAGTTATGCGGCATGGAATCCGGACTGGCGCACGTCCACTGACCCGACCGAGTGGATCCACAAATCCGTGGTCTGGTATGCGCAGCAAGTGACGGCGCAAATCGGTGCGGCAGGCTTCCAGCGCTACGTGGACGGTTTTGGCTACGGCAACCGTGATGTGTCCGGTGATCCGGGGCAGCACAATGGCTTGACCATGTCGTGGATCGGATCCTCGCTGCAGATCTCGCCAGAAGAACAGGTGGCGTTCCTGCGCCGGATTGTCAACCGCGAGCTGGGATTGGCGCCGCATGCGTATGACATGACGAGCCGCCTGCTGCGTGTCCGCACGCTGGCCAATGGCTGGACCGTGTATGGCAAGACGGGAACGGGTTCCCCGCCCGGCCCCGACGGCAAAGACGACCGCTCCCGCGCCTATGGCTGGTTTGTCGGCTGGGCTGTCAAAGGCAACCGCACCATTGTGTTTGCCCACTTCAACCAGGACCGCGAAGAACACGAGGAAGCGGCAGGTCCGCGCGCCCGTGAAGCCCTGTTGCGCGAACTGCCCGCGCGGCTCGACGCCCTGTAACGTTGATTCCCCCTTATCCGGCACGCGGCGCGATCCGCCGTGTGCCTCGTCACGCCCGTACGTTTTATCTTAAACAGGAGATTTACATGCTCAAATCCGTTATGGCACTGGCCTGTGCCGCGCTGTTTTCCCTGCCGGCTGTAGCCGCGCCAGACTTGTCGGCCATCCGCCAGGCCGTCGATGCCGCCGTCGCGCCCGTCATGGCGCAATACGACGTGCCCGGCATGGCCGTGGCCGTCACTGTCGATGGCCAAGCCATGTTTTTCAATTACGGTGTGGCTGCCCGCGACAGCAAACGGCCGGTGACGGAAGCAACACTCTTCGAATTGGGATCCAACAGCAAGACCTTTACCTCCACGCTGGGCGCCTATGCGCAGGAACAGGGCCAGCTGTCGCTGCATGACCATCCTTCCAAATTCATGCCGCATCTGAAGGGCAGTGCGCTGGACAAGGCTACGCTGCTGCACCTGGCGACGTACACGGCTGGCGGTTTTCCGCTGCAGGTGCCCGACGACGTAAAAACCGAAGCGCAACTGGCCAGCTACTTTCAGCACTGGAAGCCGGAAGCGGCGCCCGGCCAGCAGCGCCGGTATGCCAATCCCAGTATCGGACTCTTCGGCCGCATCACAGCGGTGGCACTGGGCAGCGCGTTTACCGATGCGGCAGAGCGTGAATTGTTCCCGCAACTGGGCTTGCAGCACACTTATATCCGCGTGCCGGCAACGGCAATGGCTGATTACGCATGGGGCTATGCGAAAGACCAGGCAGTCCGTGTCCGCCCTGATTTGCTCGATAGCGAAGCTTACGGCGTCAAATCCACGGCGGCCGACATGATCCATTACGTGCAAACGCAAATCGATCCGTCCGGACTGGCGCCTGCCATGCAGCGCGCGGTCCAGGCAACGCACGTTGGCTACTTCCAGGTCGGCCCCATGACGCAGGGACTGGGCTGGGAATCCTACCCGTATCCCGTCAGCCTGGAGCGGCTGTTGAGCGGCAATTCGGGTGACATGGCTTGGGAAAGCCAGCCGGCGCAAGCGCTGAACCCGCCGCTGGCCGGAACCGCCCCCACTTTGTATAACAAAACCGGTTCCACGCGGGGGTTCGGCAGCTATGTCATGTTTGTCCCGGCCCGTAAAACCGGTATTGTGCTGCTGGCTAACCGCGCGTATCCCAATGAAGCACGTATCAGGCTGGCCTATCACATCCTGCAGCTGCTGGCCCCGGCAGCAAACTGAATGGCTTGACAATCACGGTCGTACTGGTCGCCCGCCTGCCGCCTTCATGGTGAAATGACATCACAACAACAGTAGTGAAATCACACCTAACGGAGACGAAAATCTATGAAACTTCTGGTAAAACTCGCCACAGCCGCCGCATTGGCCGGCGCCATCGCAGCCCCGGTGCACGCTGCCAACAATTACCCTGTCGTGCTGGTGCACGGTTTCCTGGGCTTTGGTCCGGACACCTTGCAGGGCACGGGCTTCCTGTACTGGGGCGGCTTCAACGATGTGGCGGCCCACTTGCGTACAGCGGACCGCAAGGTGCTGACGGCAGGCGTCGGTCCCGTGAGTTCCAACTGGGACCGCGCCGTGGAACTGTTTTACCAGATCAAGGGCGGCTGCGTGGATTACGGCGCGCGCCATGCCGCCAGCCATGCCGCCGCCGGCGAAATACAAAAACCGGCCGGCAAATGCTGGGCCGCTGACCCCAACAACAACCCTAACCATTATCCGGTCGCGCTGTATCCGCAGTGGGATGCGCAGCACCCGATCCACCTGGTGTCGCACAGCCAGGGCGGCCAGACTGTGCGCACGCTGATCCAGCTGCTGGAAAATGCGCCGCCCAATGGCAGTGAAGGCGATGGCTTGCTGTACACGGGCGGCAAAACCGGCTGGGTCAAGAGCGCCACGACGATCTCGACGCCGCATAACGGCACCACACTGCGCGACGTGATTGTCGACTACGTGCCGAAAGTGTCGGAACTGGCAGGAAAAATTGTCGAAGTGGCGGGCCTGGGCGGAAGTAGCAGTTCGGTCTACCGGTTCCGCCTGGAACAGTATGGGCTGGCGCAAGGGCCGGCTGAATCGATCAGCGACTTTATTGCCCGCACGCAGGGCGCGCCATTCTGGCAATTGGCCAACCATGATGCAGCGCAGTGGGACCTGGGACCGGATGGCGCGGCGGAATTGAATGCGTGGGTGAAAACGTCGCCCAACGTGTATTACTATTCGATCGGTTCCAAGGCCACGGAACAAGGCAGCTGGTGCTGCAACAATACCGACCGCGTCATTGCACCGTTCCAGAGCAGCAGCTACCAGTACGCGCGCAACGACATGATCTTCTTCCTGAAGAACACGGCGGGCGAATGGGTGGTGCCGTCGATCCTGCAGCGCGGTATGGGCTCGTACACGCAGACGGCGCCGGGCCGCGTGCAGACCGATTCCACGTGGTATCCAAACGATGGCGTCGTCAATACCGTCAGCATGAAGGGACCGGGCGGCCAGCCGCTGCGCTACTATGACGGCACATCGGTCAAAGGTACGTGGAATTACCTGGGCTACTACGACCAGTATGACCACTTCGACGTCATTGGCTGGGATAACCCGTCGTACGCGGTCTATCCGATCTACGACAATATCGCCTCCATCATTTACGGCCTGTAATCATGCGCAGCGGTGTCTGGATAGGTGCAGCCATGGCGGTGCTGACGGTGCGGCTGCTGTCCGTGCAGGATGACGCGCCCGTGCCTGAGCCGGCTTCAACAAGGGCCGCCAGCGCGGCGGTGGCGTTGCTGTCCGGCGCAGCGGCGTCTGCGCCCGTTGGCGCGGCAATGCCTGCGGCGCAGCAGGCGGGCGTGCCCGTGGAACGCAAGCCGGCGCCATCGGCGCCGAACACGGCCAGCGGCCGTCAAGCCATGCTGGCAGCCTCGGTGGAGTCGGAAGTCAAGGCGCGGCGTGCACGCGGGGAAGATGAAAGCGTCGTGTATCGTCTTCGTACAGCGCAGTTGCCTGCCGCCGACGTTGCGCAACTGATGGCAATGGAGTCGGCGGAAGCCGAATGGGAACGGCAGCTTGCCGCCATGCCGTCCGGCTGTAACGCCGCCTGCGAGGCAAACGTTCCGCAGCACGTGGTGGCGTCCGCTTACCGCCATGACGCCACGCCCCGCCTGACGAAGGAGTAATTTGTGTGACGCGTCACGAAAATTAAGGCAATTTATTCGTGACGCGTCACTTTTAATAATTATGGTGTAGCCGTTGCCGTCAGGCTTACGCCGGTGAAGCTCTTATACGAGCGCACGCCGATATACCAGGCGCCGGCCGCGGGATTGCTTTGCACGCATGACTCGGTATTGCCGGTTTTGTACGGGCGGCAAATGTAATCGTTGGCAGTCGGCTGGGCGCCATAACGCAAATACAAGTCGCCGTCGCCGGTGCCGCCGCTCATGTTGACAGTCAGCGTATTGGCGCATTCGGGCACGTCGATGGTGTAATACACCCAGTTGCCGGCGGTTGCGGTAACGTTGGACTGGCTCATCGTGACGTTCGCGCAGGGCGCGGTCAATGGGCTGGGCAGGGAAGTCAGCAGCGTTGTCGTTACGGCGCCGTTATCCGCGATGGCCACTTGATACAGGCGGTCGAATTCGGTTTCCGCAATATCCGTCCCAGGATCGCCGCCCAGCTGGCGTATCAGTTCCGGGGTCGTGTCCGAGTGGCCAACCACCAATGCATTGCCCGCCGCGCTGCGCAATTGCTGGGCAAACGTTGCCAGCTGGGTTGGATCGTACGTTTGCGTCGTCAATTGCAAATAGCTGGCCAGCGGTGCGGCGGTCTGCTGGGTGCGCGTATAGGCTGTGCTGTAAATTTTCGTAATGCCGGCTTTTTTAAGCGTGGCGGCAATATTTTGCGCCCGCACCTGGCCTTCCGGCGTCAGTGCCGGGTCGGTTCCCGTGGCGGCTTTTTCTGCGTGGCGGGTCAGGTAAATCATGTGGTCAGCCAGCGCCAGGCCGGGTGTGGCCAGTGCGCAGGCGACGGCAAGTGCGCCGAGCCGGATAGGGAAGTGGCGATGTGCCATGGGTAAGTCTCCTGTCGTGTGGTTTTAAAAAAGGCAAAGCAAGGCCCTGCCGCGCTGGTGGCGCAGCGTCCTGTTGCCATTGATTTTTTATAAATGTTGCGAAGGAGAGAATAAAGCACGTACGTGTGCAGGTCACGCACGAACGCAGCAATTGTGACATTGATGTGGCTACAATGTCACAATTGGCTGTTTGAAGATTAATAGTGACGCGTCACGAATATTACGGCAAAGAGGCCAGCAGCGTGGTGGTTACCAGGCCGTCCGCCGCGACAACCAGTTGATAGACACGGTCAAAATCCGTTTCCAGGAACGGCATGCCGGGTGTGCCGCCCAGCAGGGAGATGAGTTCAGGCAGCGTATCCGTATGGCCCACCACCAGTGCATTGCCGCCCAGCGCCAGCAAATGGCGCGCAAAAGCCGCCTGGGCGCCCGGATCGTAACTTTCCACTGTCAGCGACATGCGGAGGGCCAATGCTTCCGCTGTCTGGTGGGCTCGGCGGAACGGCGTCGCATAAATATGGGCAATGCCTGCGCGGCGCAGCATGGTGGCGATGTTGCGGGCACGCAATAAGCCGCGCTCCGACAGCGCAGGGTCGGGGCCGGAATTTTTTTCCGCGTGGCGCGTCAGGTAAATCACCACGGGCGCGGATGGGGGCTGGTCGTCCGCCATCATGCGCGCGGACGCTGCTTGTGGAACACCAGCGGGCTGTAAGGGACAGCCGATGGCGGCGGCGAGTTCAGGATATTGGTCTTCATGGCGCCGACCACGTGCATTTCGCAGGGTTTGCAGTCAAAGCGCAGCGTGTATTTTTCATCGCCGGACACCAAGGTCATCGGCTCGGCACGCACCTGGCCCTGCACGCCTTGCACGCCTTTGGCCTGCTTCGGGCACAGGTTGAACGAGAAGCGCAGGCAATGCTTGGTGATCATCAGCGGCACTTCGCCGGCTTCTTCGTGCGCTTCATAAGCTGCGGCAATCAGTTGCACGCCATGCTTGTGGTAAAACGCGCGGGCTTTTTCGTTGTACACGTTGGCCAGATAGCTGAGCTGCGTTTCCGGATACGGTACCGGCGGTTCCACCGGGGCCTTGCGCGGCGGACGTTCCCATGCGGCCAGGCGCATCGCTTCATGCGCGGCAATGGCGTCGCGGCGCAAGCCGTTGATGGCGCCGGCCGGCACGAACCAGGGCTGCGACAGCGACAGCATGATGTCCTTGGCTTCAAACATGGTGTTGCCCAGCTTGCCCAGGTGCGTACGCAGCGACGCTTCCGCCTGTTCGGCTTGCTGTGCCGGCTGCAAGGCCATCGCGGCATCCGTCGTGCTGTAAATGCCGTCTTCATCGGAAATCGCCAGGCGCAGGCCGCCTTCGCATTCCGACAATTCCAGGCTGATGGCGACTTTACGGTCCGCCGATTTCTTGTTCAGGGCAGATTCCCACTGGCGGTCGCCGTTGCGGTTGATTTCCAGGTCGACTTTCAAGCCCGTCAGCGATGCGATCGGCTCGTTCGGGAAGACGCGCCACAGTTGGCCGTCATCCTGTTCGCCCAGCAATTTCACGGTATTGGCCTGGATGCCTTCCGTGGCGCGCTTGTTCATGTAATTGAGCCCGTCGCCATTGGACATCGCCGCGTTGGTCAAGATGTCGAAATGATCTTTGCCGATGCGCTGCACGGTGCCCAGTTTGACGCCCACGTATTTCGGCGAATCAAAGGCGCCGATATCTTGCTGGCGGCCCGTGGCGAAATAATCCGTGTGGCCACGGTGGAAGTTTTTATCGACATCCGGCGTGAAGAACACTTCCGTACGGCCGCTCGATGCGCGGGCAAATTCAGGGCGGCGTTCGAGGATTTCATCGAGCAGCAAACGGTAGTGGGCCGTGATGTTTTTCACGTAGCCCATGTCCTTGTAGCGGCCTTCAATTTTCAGCGAACGGATGCCGGCGTCGATCAGCGCTTCCAGGTTGGCGCTCTGGTCATTGTCTTTCATCGACAGCAAATGCTTTTCATAGGCGACCACGCGGCCCTGGCTGTCGGACAGCGTGTACGGCAGACGGCACGCTTGCGAGCAGTCGCCGCGGTTGGCGCTGCGGCCCGTGTCGGCGTGCGAAATGTAGCACTGGCCGGAAAAGGCCACGCACAACGCACCGTGTACGAAGTATTCCAGCGGCGTATCGACTTCCGCGTGGATTTGCTTGATCTTGTCGATGGTCAGTTCGCGCGCCAGCACCAGCTGCGAAAAACCGGAATGGCCGAGGAACTTGGCTTTTTCCACGGTGCGGATGTCGCACTGGGTACTGGCGTGCAGCTGAATCGGCGGCAAGTCCAGTTCCAGCAAGCCCATGTCCTGGATGATCAGCGCATCGACGCCGGCTTCATACAGTTGCCAGATTTGCTTGCGCGCCAGGTCCAGTTCCGAGTCGTGCATGATGGTGTTCATCGTCACGAAAATACGCGAACGGTAGCGGTGCGCAAATGCGACCAGCCCGGCAATATCTTCCAGCGGATTGCTGGCGTTATGGCGTGCGCCAAATGCCGGGCCGCCGATATACACGGCGTCAGCGCCATGCAAAATGGCTTCGCGGCCGATTTCAGCGGTTTTGGCTGGCGACAGCAGCTCAAGCTCGTGGGATAACAGTGACATGGCGGGATCCGGTAAATTCTGTGCGACGGGCCGAAATTATAGCCAGATCAAGGGCTTATGTCACCGGCCCAGGCCGCGAATATGTGCATTTTGCGGCGTTTTTTCGATATGTTTCTGGCATTGTTATGCGCTCATTACCGTCGTACCGGGCTGATCGTCATGCGCCGCACCGTCAAGACCAGATCCGCATACGTGATAGCGTCGCCCTGGTCCGGTCCTGTTGCCTGGGTGAACGGTAACGTGGTTTCCGCCACGTAGCCATTCTGCGGCGCAAGCCGCAACCGTACAGTTTTGCCGGTTTTTTTGACGGTATCGACCATTTCACCGTTGCAGCTGGCGACCTGACACGTGCGTCTTTCGATGTAGCTGGCCGTCAGCTGCAATTGCACGGTGTACGCCCCCACGGACAGGCGGACCGGACTGTCCGGCCGCAGCGCTACGCGCAGGCGCATCGGTCCTGGCCGGGGCGCCGGCTGCTGGTAGACGCCGACCACGCCGGGCAAGGCGTGCAGTCCGGCCCGGGTTTCCGTCAGCGCGAAGATTTGCAGCGGGCTTTTCACGTAGGGCGCCAGTTGCTGCCATTCGGCAGCGGCGCTGCGGGCAGGCTGCTCTGGCTGCGGCGTGGCGATGGCCGGGGGCGCCGCAGCGGCGGGGGCGCTGGCCGGCGCCCTGCTCT
>NZ_WNLA01000019.1 GCF_009720865.1 Pseudoduganella ginsengisoli
GGGGGACAGCTATCGGTTACGAAGGATGAAGAAAGCGGGATTTCTGGAGAAGCCCGCCAAGGTAGTGGCTCAGAATTCGGCCGCGTAAAGGCCCGCAAAGTGGCTCAGATTTACTCCGCGCTTGACACGGTCCCTCATTAACTCAAGATGACTGTTTCCATTGGACTTCATATCGATACGTTTGCTGCGAGCGCAAGAACCGTGGCACCGTAGACATGAGTAATTACTAGTAGCACCTGCTGCCCTGTAGCGATCCGGTTCATGGCCGATTGAATTACGGGCTCAAATGCAGCGGAATGGGCCTGCACGCCGGAAGCAGCGAGCATCTCGACAGCCCATCGCACATCGCCCTCGCTGTTTATGCTGTCATAAACTTCAACACGTTCAACGGTGTTTTGCTCGCGCATTTCATGAATAAGCCCGGAACATTATTCACGCATCGCTGAACGAAATCCTGAACGGACGATATATCGTGCTTCCTCCGTTTTCCGATGTGCCGCCTCTATTTCCCCGCCTTCTCGCAATAAACCCAGTAGCTGTTCGCACGAACTCATCAAAATTCAATTCCCAAAATGGTCTAAGTGACACTTCGCCAAGCGATACTCCAATTACTGCGAGCTCGGAATATCCCGGTGTTTGCGAACGCTCGTTGTAATGGTCATCCAGGCTCTGCACGATCCTTTCACAAGCCATCACAAGCGATTCGCCCTCCCTCGGCTGAAACGTTGTTACCCCCGATTCGTCGAGCACTCCAGCTTTTCGAATTTTCTCGACAGCGGCCCGATTCTGCGGGCTATCAATAATCCACACAGGCATACGCTCCAGCTGGGTCATACATTCGTTCCCAAACATTGGCTCAAGTACCAAAGCCACCCGGCTTTTTCTTTCATCAATTGACATGATTTGACCGATCCACCAAATCGAAAAAACTATGGCCCCACCCTCGGTGCCAAGGAGAGACAGGAACGCCAGACCCGCGCTTGCCATTATCCCAATTATGGCCTTGCGGAACACCTTGCCCATGATCGTGGTCGTAATCAATATCCCACTCAGGTTGACCATCAGGGCCGTAGTGACGACTCTGCCCACTACCAGGACAGGATATATAGCTTGTAACGGCTTGTCGTGCGGCCGCCCCTGTCCCAACATACATCCTACGAGTACTTGTTCATTCTGTTTGCAGCCCACTCAGGTACAAAAAACTCTCCCCATCGTAAGCGCCAATTAGAACAAATATGGCGGCTTGAATGAGCTCAGCGACAGTGCAAGGATTCTTAGGCGCATCAAGTACAAACGCAAGAAAATGCCAGCTCACTAAGCTATATCGAATTAACTCAGTTACACGGCTTACATCTAAACCGTCCGAAAAGACCAGGTAAATCGCTTCATCAACGCTTTGTACGGGGGGTAAATGCGTCAGCCGCCGGTCTTACGATCTATGAAGTCCCAATGTGGCCCCACTGGATTCGGTCGCGGTGGAACAGGATTTTTCACCTTCACCAGATGGCTTATCTAAGCTGCCCGAATTTCGAGTCGGATTGATCAAACCACACCAAATGGCCCTGGAAGGTTCCAGCCCGAGATGTTGACCGAGCATAACCTGATTGCAGGCCGAGCGAATCAACATAGGAGAGCGGGTTTCCGCCGAATAACCATAGATATTGGTGCCACCGCTAAGGCCCAGCGGATCACTTTGAATGTACCGCCAGCCTGACGGGCTTCTCCGTAAATTTGCTTACTTTCCTACTCTAATCAATCACTTGCAGCAGCTAAATTCAGATGTCGCCCGCGCATTGTGGCAAATTCCCTCACAAAACCATCTCACCCGGCAACGGGTGAGATGGTTTTTTCGATTCGGCTATCCTGCAAGCTCAGTCGGATTGGCAAAAAAGATAATTAATGAATGGGGCGTCAACCTCTTTCAAAAATCCATATTTTAATGAGTAATTAATGCCATACCGTCCTTCAGTTTTCATAAGGACGTGCGCAAGGGGAGATGATCTTTTTTTTGATATTCCCATAAAAATATTCACCTCGCTATCCTTTGCTTCTCTTAAGTTCTATAATTATTTCAATTTTACAAAAAATTCAGTAGGTCATAAATTTTTTACTCCGTCCACCTTGAAATCTCCTAACACGCATGACCATGGTTTCCAATTGCAAAAGAATACAATGATATGCCTTTCCCTAGCCAGGTTTCCGTTTTCTCTATCTAAATCATTGTAGACTTGCAGTTTTGATCCAATCACTAAATTAACCCCATTTCTACTTAAAACTAATGATTTTTTATCGCCCGTAACTCGATCAACTCGACCATAAGAAACGGCATATGATAATAGGAAATTTCCACACGCAACAAATATCATAATTAAGCCAGTAATGAGCATCGCTAATTTAAATATCATGTTTCCATTTTCACTCAAATCTAATGATATGGATATTGCATAAAGGCTAAAAAATAACGACAAGATGCCAAAGGAGAAATATATTTTTGGGCGAAATGAGGCATTCATTTGCATTCACACTTTGTCTGAGGCGGGTTAGATTTTGTTCCAATCGCGCTAGAGGCCATCGATGCGCCTCCTCCAGGGATGCCGGCGATAGCACGCTGCACTACTTGTGTAGCAAACGAACCCGAAAAAGATGTTCCCCAAGCACCAGGTGACATAACTCCGCCTACCGCCCCACCCACAGCAGATCCGGCAACCGATCCCACATTTAAGCCAGGGAAGCAGGGATCGCCAATGTTCTGAGCTTGACCAACGAGATTCCCTATAGAGCCTGCGGCAACTCTAATTGCAACGTTACCTATCACTGAACCTGTGAGCCAAGCTCCGCTTCCTCCAACGAGGGCTCCAGTAGTTGCACCAATGATCGCTCCGCGAAAGACGTTGCCTCCTGTAGCATTGGCGCCAAATGCACCCCCTATACCTCCTATGATCGCACCGGCAACTGCCCCCGGGATTCCAAATTCTCCGGTTGGATCAACCATGCTGAGCGGGTTTCCGTCAACGTATACATAGGTGTTTAAGCCGCTCTTCAGGCCAATCGGATCACTTTGGATATAACGTCCCAGCGATCCATCATAATACCGATGCCAGTTATACCAAAGCCCAGTTCCGTCCACCTCGTGGCGTAAACTGCGCAATTTGCGCTGCTCGGCCTCGATCTCGACCAAGTGGAAGGACCACTTTCGCTACCTAACCGATTAGCCCGCCCAAGCAAGATTCAATCTCAACATGATCCGCCACCATAGCAATTAATGGGAGTTGAGCCCCTGCTGCAGCAAAAAGAAAATATTCGCATGCCTCCACGATCTCGTGATGGTACGTGGTGACGACGTCAAACTTCTCCTGATCTTCAATGAACTCATCAATCCGATCATGAAGTTCTTCGGCGAGAGCACCTACGCAGCAGAATTCAGCACATCCTTTATCCAGAAGGCCGGGAGCTAAAATTTTGCTGGAGAGTAACTCATCGTCGTTACATGCAGGCAACAAAACAACAAATTCCTTGCCAAGTGACAAAGGCAGCTCCCCAACCAAATCCATAATATAGACTTGACGCCCACGGAAGTTATATTTCTTTGAACGCATATCAGTTCCCACCCCGAATCTTATCAATGTTGTCCCTAAATTTTTGAATTTCTGCCTCAAGATGGCGAATTCGTCGTCCTTGTGCGTTTTCAATCACATCTCTCGGAAGATTCTCCATTCCGGGCCGCACAGTTGGGTTTTCCTTAAATGCATTGAGCTTCTCCTCATGCTCACGAATCAGTCGTTCATAAGATTTTATTGATTTCTCGGCTTCAGCAGATAGCTTGCGAGTTGAACCGGGAACGGCATCTGGTTGCCCCTTTCCCTGGCACGCTTTAGCAACCGAATACGCCGCTCGAACGATCGGAATAAATACACATTCGACACATACCGGTTCAAGCCCTGGCTCTTCTGGCGCTAACCCAAATCGGTCAATAATTGAAATTGGGTTTCCACCAACATATGTGTAGGCATTCATTCCACCCGCGAGCCCAATCGGATCACTTTGGATATACCGCCCAAGGGATCCATCGTAATACCGATGCCAGTTATACCAAAGTCCAGTTTCGCCATCATAGTACTGTCCGGGGGATCCAATGTTCAATCCACCAATGGCGTCCGTGCTCACCTTGCGATCAAATGCCGCGTTATCAGCACGCCAGACCGCAGCACCAGTACTGTTGGTCAACGATACCGGTCGCCCCAGCCTGTCATTGTGACTGGCATAGAATTTACCCCCGCGCTCGATACCCAGCAATTCACCGTCCAGCCAAACGTAGTTAGTACGCTGCGTAGCGCCGATTTCGATTAACAGTTCACCATTCGGGCCGTAGACGTATTTGGTTGTATTCCCGCCAGCTTGTTTTTGCACGCGCTGATTGAAAGCATTGTTGCTGTAAATCCCAAGCACAGTGCTTCCATTGCTGACCTTCGATAAGCGATGGAAACTGTCGTACTCATACGTGCGTGTGCCCGCCGTGCCGGTTTCCTGGTAGAGGTTGCCGATCGCATCGTACTGGAACGCGCGCGATTTCCCACTGCCTTGCCAGCCATCGAGCCGGTTGCTGGTCGCAGACGTCGTGAACTGATACTGCACCCCAAGGCGCTGGTGGGTCATCCGGTTGCCGTTATCATCCCACGTATAGTGCTGCGTATCGGCAGCGGGGCCGGAGGTCGCAACCCGGTCTACCGGGTCGTAGGCCAAGGATTCATTCAGCGATGGATAAGCGTAGTCAGTAATGCCGGACGTGGTATCCGTATTGTTGTAGCTGTAGCGCTGGTTCAACGCTGTTTTGCTGGCCAGCCGTTCAATGCGGCCATCCGCATCGAAAATGATCGACCGTGGAATGCCGTTGCCGAAAGTCCAGGCATAACGTACGCCGGTTGCGGGCTGATACAGGAATTGCGAGGCCGCAGTGGGCCATACGCTTGTCCGTACGGTGCTTAATTGGCCGTAAGTATTGTAGTCATACCCAACTGACAGGCCGGAATAACCCATCCCCGTCATGCGTCCGGCAACGTCATAAGCCCAGGTGATCGGATAGGTCACGCCGCCTATCGTGGTGTCTTTGGCCTCCAGTTCTCCAGCCGGGTTATACCTGAGGGCGGTTTTGCCAGTCGCATCAACGATGCTGGTCAAAAAGCCTTTGCCATAAGTGCCTTCGTCATAATTGAACGTCTCGGTCTGGCCGTTGCGTGAGCGGGAACGCATCCGGTCCAGCGCATCGTACGTGTACGTGGTTGCATTGCCGAGTTTGGTTTCGCTGATCAGGCGGCCTGCGCTGTCGTAGTCATACGTGACGGTGCCACCATCCTGGCTGACGATGGTTTTTACTTCGCCCAGGCCCGTGTACGTGTAATCGGTGCGGATATTGCGCGGATCGTAGACGTACTGCAGGCGGCCCTCAGGGTCGTATTCCCAACGTGTGATGCCGCCATCGTAGGCGGTGCGTTTGATAAGCCGGTCCTGTGCGTCATACTCGAAGTAAGTCGTGCGGGACGCGGCGTCCGTCTGGCTGGTCAAATTGCCGTTGTTGTCGTAACGCAGTTCTAAGCGCTGTCCGTTATTGCCAGTGATGGTATAGGGCCGGCCAAGCGAATCAAACTTGGTGGTGCTGACAAACTGGCCTGCCAATGCCGGAGTTGGCACGTCGCCAGTGCCTGGCGAGTAACGGTTGGAACTCCAGCGCATCGTGTTGGTGGCGACATCGTATGCAATGGTCGTGAATTGGTTTGCCGCATCGCCAGTTTTGTTGAGCCGGCCGCTTTCGTTATACCGGTAGCGGTCAATGCGGCCTGAAGCATAGGTAACGTCGGTGACTTGGTGGTTGTTGTTGTAGTCAAATTTCGTTACGCGATTACCGCTGGGCAGGCGCAATGTATGCTGCGTCATATTGCCCTTGGCGTCGTACAGGTAATCCTCGTTGATGCCGTTGAGATTAGTCAGGCGTCCCGGGCGGCCCATGCCATCGTAAAGCGACCAGCTTTCGCTCTGACCCAGGAAATTGGTGTGGGATACCAAGTTGCCGCTGGTGTCGAAAACCATCGTACTTGTCACGTCGCCGGATGGAAGTTTGCGCGTTACGGTACGCGTTGCGAGTGTATTGTTGGGGTGGACGGTATAGCCGTAGAGCCACTGCCGCCTGGCGCCGGTCTTGAGGTCGTCCCAGGTTTCTGATGCCAGTTGCGTACCTTGGTACGTGTACGTAACGCGTTTGTACACGCCACCATATGTCCCGCGGTATTCAGTGGAGCCAATGTTGTCGCCCTGCCATTGGTGCGCTACCGTCAACTCGTCATTGGTGCCTGCCGCTGTGGTATAGGACAGCAGCCTGCCCGCGCTATCGAAGCTGTAATCTGTACGGTTGCCATTCCAGTCTTCTTCAAAATCGATGTAGCCGTTTGCATCGTATGCGGTTTGCGCGCTGGCGGCGCCGCAAGTGGCCGTGGCCTGGCGCGAAACGGACGTTACCTTCAGGGTGCCTTGAACGTTGGCAAACGTGTATTGCGTTGTTTGGCCGCGTGCATCGGTAACATTGGTTGTTAACGTGCCGTAGCTGAACGTTTCGTTTTCTTCTCCACTGGCCAGCCCGCTGGTTTTTACGCGGCGATCCGGATAGTAGCTATAAGTGCTGTAGCGCACGCCATTAATCTTGATTCCCGTTAAAAGCGTGGCGTCGGTGGTTTCATACAGATATTCGCGAATATCGGGGACCGCACCAGGGGAGGTGACTTTCGACAGCATGCCGTTGGCGTTGTAGGCATAGTTCCAAAGGTTTCCTCCGGAGTCACGGACTGTGCTGACCCTCCCATTTGTTCCATACGTGAATTGGACGGTTTTTCCCGTCGGGCTGGTAACGGTGCCGAGTTTTCCATTCACATACGTAAAGCTGGTCGTCGCGTCTAATGGATCGGTAATCGCTTGAAGGTCGCCACCGCCACTGTAGACGTACGTGAAGTTTCCTCGCACCAGTTCCCAATTGGTGCCGGGATTCATGATGATGTATCCCGCGTCGACTGCAGCGTCAGAGCTGCCCCTTACGCTGTAGAGGTAGTAGCTGTGATCGGTGGTTGCAGGGGGCGGCGTCGTGCTTGTATTGGTGCCGGAGGGAGTGGTAACGCCGTCGGCGCCGGCTGTCGGGACCAGTTGATAAACGAAGCGGGCGCCGTCTGGCTGCGTCAATGTGGCCGTACGCGGGACACAGGTCATGTCCGGGTAGCAGTATTGCCCAGAGATAGCCAGCTTAGGGTAGTCGTAGCTGGATAGCCATTACGGTCCAAATAACGTGCCGGACGCGTTCATGCTGCGGTAGTTGCGATTCAAGCCCAGGCCGTAAGTTCCACCGGCCTGGAAATCCACTTCCGGCAGCAGTTTTTCGCCCGTGGCAATGACAACAGGGTGCGACGTGACGGGAGACGCCTTCGTTGCTGAACCGCAGCTGGTGTCGGTATTGCCGCTGGTCGGTGCTGCTGCAACCTGGCCTTTGGCTGGGCCACTGCCGCCGCGGCTTGCCTCCGGTCTGAACGGGGGAAAAGAGAAAGCTGAACTTGGTGAGTGTGCTTCTGGTAGCGGACGCTTGCCGACCAGCTCTTGCGTTACCGGAGATGCAGGATTGAGAACTTGCTCCTCTCCCCAGGCACGCACGGCAGTAACAGATAGCAACGCTGCCAGCGCTGCCATCGAATAAAACGATTTCATCTCACTTCCTCTTTAAAAGCAATATTAAAAAAATACTAACTTTTTAAAGTGAAACAGAAATCGTGCTGTTGGGGCGCATAATTGACTATGCTGCCCCGCAAGTGTCACCGCCCGTGAATTACATCCCGCCCCAGATTGCGTTCAACGCTGACACGGCCGCCAGCGCCGCCGTCTCCGTCCGCAATACCCGCGGCCCGATCGACAACGCCAGCGCGCCATGCGCCAGCGCCGCATTTTCCTCTTCATCGGAAAACCCGCCCTCCGGCCCCACCATGATGGTCAGCGCCTGCGGCGGCTGATGCCGCGCCCAGTCGGCCAGCGATTGCGTGGCGCGGGGGGAGAGCAGCACGCGGCGGTGCAAATCCTGCTGGCTGATCCAGTCGCGGAAATCCGCCACCGGCGCCAGGTGCGCCAGCCGGTTGCGGCCGCACTGCTCGCTGGCGGACACAATGATGCCTTGCCAATGCGATAATTTTTTCTCCGCGCGGTCGCCAGCCAGTTTCACGACACAGCGCCGCGCCGCCAGCGGCTGAACGGCGGACACGCCCAGTTCCACGCCTTTTTCAATGATCCAGTCCATTTTCGACGCTTCCGGCAACGCTTGCGCCAGGGTGATGGAATAGGGCAGTTCCGTGTCCTGCGGCGTGTAGGCTTTGATGGTGGCGCTGGCGCGGCGCTTTTCCACGGCATCCAGTACCGCCGTGTATTCGCCGCCATCGCCATTGAACAAGGTCACCGTATCGCCGGGCGCCAGGCGCACCACGTTGACATGGTGGGCGACCGTGTCGGGCAAGTCGAGATGCAGGCCGATGGCCAGGGCGTCAGGGCAGTAAAAACGGGGCATAGCTTAGCTCGGCATTAACGATTGAACGCGCAATTTTAAGCCTCGGCCCCCGCCTCTGGTAAAATACTTGGTTATTGCCCGCTGGCTTGCAGTTTTAGCCAGACATCGTTGCACAGATTTCCAACCTTCCGCACTCATTCACAAATGACGACTACGCTCCCTACCACTCAGATGGCCAATGCGATCCGCGCACTGGCAATGGACGCTGTACAAAAAGCTAATTCCGGTCACCCAGGCATGCCAATGGGCATGGCTGAAATTGCAGTGGCCCTGTGGAGCGGCCACCACCGTCATAACCCAAGCAATCCAAAGTGGGTCAACCGCGACCGCTTCCTGCTGTCGAACGGCCACGGCTCGATGCTGCACTACGCGCTGCTGCACCTGGCAGGCTACGCCGTGACGATGGATGACATCCGCGACTTCCGCCAGATGCATTCGAAGACCCCGGGCCACCCGGAAGTCGACATCACGCCAGGCGTGGAAACCACGACCGGCCCACTGGGCCAGGGTATTGCGAACGCAGTCGGCATGGCGTTGGCTGAGTGGCTGCTGGCCAATGAATTCAACAAGCCAGGCTTTGACATCGTTGACCACTACACCTACGCATTCCTGGGCGATGGCTGCCTGATGGAAGGTATTTCGCACGAAGTGTGCTCGCTGGCCGGCACGCTGGGCTTGAAAAAACTGATCGCCCTGTACGACGACAACGGCATTTCCATCGACGGCAAAGTTGAAGGCTGGTTCACCGACGACACGCCGAAGCGCTTCGAAGCGTACGGCTGGAACGTGATCCGCGACGTGGACGGCCATGATGTTGCCGCTGTTGACGCTGCCATCGCTGCTGCGAAGAAAGCCGACAAGCCAACCCTGATCTGCTGCAAGACCGTGATCGGCAAAGGCTCGCCGAACCTGCAAGGCGGCGACAAAGTGCACGGCGCCGCGCTGGGCGAAAAAGAAGTCGCCGCTGTCCGTGAATACATCGGCTGGGACGCTGCACCGTTTGAAATCCCTGCCGGCGTGTACGCTGCATGGGACGCGAAAGAAGCGGGCGCCAAGCACGAAGCGGAATGGGTTGCCAAGCTGGAAGCCTACAAAGCGCAATTCCCGAAAGAAGCCGCTGAACTGGCCCGCCGTATGGCAGGCGACCTGCCGGCCAACTTCGATGACGTGCTGAAAGCCGCCATCGCTGCCTGCGTGGAAAAGAAAGAAACCATCGCCACCCGTAAAGCCAGCCAGAACGCCATCCAGGCACTGGCGCCAGTGCTGCCGGAATTCCTCGGCGGTTCCGCTGACCTGACCGGTTCGAACCTGACCAACTGGAAAGAAATCGTGCCAGTGCGCTCCGGCCAGCCAGGCAACCACATCAACTACGGCGTGCGTGAATTCGGCATGTCGGCCATCATGAACGGCGTCGCCCTGCACGGTGGCTACATTCCGTTCGGCGCAACGTTCCTGACCTTCTCGGATTACAGCCGCAACGCACTGCGCATGGCTGCACTGATGAAGCAGCGCGCGCTGTTCGTGTTCACGCACGACTCGATCGGCCTGGGCGAAGACGGTCCGACCCACCAGTCGGTGGAACACGTGTCGTCGCTGCGTTTGATTCCTAACCTGGACAACTGGCGTCCTGCCGACACCGTCGAAACGATGGTGGCATGGGGCGAATCCGTAAAACGCAAGAACGGTCCAAGCACCCTGATTTTCTCGCGCCAGAACTTGCCTTACCTGGAGCGCAGCCAGTCCGTGATCGACAACATCGCACGCGGCGGCTATGTATTGAATGACGTGGCCGATGCAAAAGCCATCCTGATCGCCACCGGTTCCGAAGTGGAACTGGCTGTGAAAGCCGCCAGCGCGCTGGCCGCCGAAGGCATCAATGTGCGTGTCGTATCGATGCCGTCGACGGAAGTATTTGACCGCCAGGACGCCGCTTACAAGGCCAGCGTTCTGACGAAGGGTGTACCGCGCGTTGCCATCGAAGCAGGCGTGACTGATTTCTGGTACAAGTACGTCGGTCTTGAAGGGGCCGTCGTCGGTATCGACACGTTTGGCGAATCGGCGCCTGCAGGCGTGCTGTTCAAGCACTTCGGTTTCACGGTGGACAACGTCGTGGCCAAGGTTAAATCTGTAGTGGTTGCATAACAAAAATTTTTTATTCAATCAGGAGCTAAGTATGACGATCAAAGTAGCAATCAATGGCTACGGCCGTATCGGCCGTAATGTACTGCGCGCTTTCTACGAAGGCGGCAAGAAGCATGACATCCAGATCGTTGCGATCAACGACCTGGGCGACGCCAAAGCGAATGCGCACCTGACCCGTTATGACACCGCACACGGCAAATTCCCTGGCACCGTGACCGTCGAAGGCGACAACATGATCGTCAACGGCGACAAGATCCGCGTGTTCGCGCAGCGTAACCCTGCTGAAATTCCATGGGGCGAGCTGGGCGTGGACGTGGTGCTGGAGTGCACCGGTTTCTTCACCACCAAGGAAAAAGCGTCGGCCCACCTGAAAGGCGGCGCCAAGAAAGTCATCATTTCCGCACCAGGCGGCAAGGACGTGGACGCAACCGTCGTGTACGGCGTGAACCACAACGTGCTGAAGGCTTCGGACACCGTGATCTCGAACGCATCGTGCACCACCAACTGCCTGGCCCCGCTGGTCAAGCCGCTGCATGACGCAATCGGCGTGGAAACCGGCCTGATGACCACTGTGCACGCTTACACCAACGACCAGGTTCTGTCGGACGTGATGCACGAAGACCTGCGCCGCGCGCGTTCCGCGACCCAGTCGATGATCCCGACCAAGACCGGTGCTGCTGCCGCTGTTGGCCTGGTGCTGCCAGAACTGAACGGCAAGCTGGACGGCTTCGCGATCCGCGTTCCAACCATCAACGTGTCGCTGGTTGACCTGTCGTTCATCGCTTCGCGCGACACCACCGTGGACGAAGTCAACGCGCTGATGAAAGCCGCTGCTGAAGGCGAGCTGAAAGAAGTGCTGACCTACCAGACCGAGCCGCTGGTTTCCGTGGACTTCAACCACAACCCGGCATCGTCGAACTTCGATTCGACGCTGACCAAAGTGTCGGGCCGCCTGGTGAAGGTTTCGTCGTGGTACGACAATGAGTGGGGCTTCTCGAACCGCATGCTGGACACCACCGTTGCACTGATGAACGCCAAGTAATCGGCATTCGCAGCAACAAAAAACCCGCTTCAGTGAAGCGGGTTTTTTTTTCGTTTGCTGCCAGGCACCAAGCGGATTTGCAATTATTTGTAGACGCCGGATCCGATGAAGATATCGCCCACCCGCTCCACGTAGCCGGACTTGGCTTCCACTGCCTTGGTGACGGGATTGGGGAATTTATAGTCGACCCAGCCGCTGCCTTTTTCTTTGACCAGCTTGACCATTTCCTGAATCATCGGCTTGCCTTCGACATCGCGCATGTCCAGCACGGTCTTGCCCACCATCTTCGGATTGGTGCCATGCGCCAGCGACAGGCCGTTCAAATCATATACGTACACATATAAGTCGCGGTCGTGGAAATCCTTGTTGGCGGGATCGCCAATGGCGGCAAAAGTCTTGTCCTTGCCATCGGTTTTCAACATGGCAATGGCTTTTTTCACCATGGCCACGGCTTCATTCGGGGTAGCTTTATCGGCCGCGTGCGCGGGCAAGGTGAGCGCGCCCAGCATGAGGGCGAGTCCGCCGAGGAATGCTTTCATATCTGTCTCCTTATATGTTGCTCTGAGACACAATATGCCAGAGACACCGGCGCGGCACCAAGCTTTTCAGCTACGTACGTGATTACGCTGAAGCAAGAATGCGACAGTTGATAAAAATACAAAGCACTGAGTCGCGATACCCGTAGGGTATTCTCTTCATTACTTTGGCTATTGATGTCTTCGAGTTGGCCGGTGCACATTGGCTAGTGCATACGGCTAGACAACTCTTCCTTACTGCTCTCTTGCGTTTACAGCATGGCTTTCCCGGCAATTCGTGAAGAACAATAAAAAAGCCCTGGTCATTGCTGACCAGGGCATAGTCCTTTAGAAAATTTATTTTATATACCGTCTATGACCTCTCCAACAGCGTTCAATGGGACTGTCTTCCTTGTAGCCATTCAATAGTAGAGACACTATCTTGCGTCGTTCCTGAATTCCCGCATCCGTCTACAAATCCTCGTTTCCCGTTTTGCTGGACAAATACCAGGTATTCCACACCAGGGTCAAATACCATGCGGCTGGAAGTGTTATCAATCCACACCGAAAATTTTCGGCGCTTGCCTTTAAAAAGGGTCCGGGTTGCAAAGTCGTAACGAATGGCCTCGATGCCTTCTGGGTCGTCACGGGCTACGATCGGGGATTGGTGCGTCACAATTGCCGTCGCGACCAAGCGGCTCTGTTTAAACTCTTGATCCAGCGGGAGTTTTCCAGAAAGACAGAGAGCTTCAGCATGGCTTCCAAAAGTCGCACATGCCAATGCAGTCATGAAAAGCTTAACGGTTCGGTTCATCATTTAAGCCTTATTATTTGGTCCCCTGTGGGCAACTATATCCATCGGGCATGTTAATGGTTACGTCTTGCACGCCAAGATCTTTGCTTGCCCCTGGCAACTCCAGCATCAAGACTGGATTCCCATTTACAGATTCCCGTTCAATCAAGTGCTGTTGAAATTGCGAAGTAGTCATGTTGAGCTGCCTGCGTGCGCCTGCATCATCCATGATATCGCGGACCCGGCCAAAAGTTGTGCCATCGCCTAGCGTTCCATTGATCTGATTGATGATAGGGCGCATCTGGGATTTTGATAGGCCGAATTGGGCTGGAATAACAGCGGTTGAGTCTGCCGTAATCGCATAGTTACCCGGATTGGAAGGATTGGTATCGAAGCCGCCACTTCTTCCAATCAGCCTCGCGTTACCCAAGAATACTCGGGCTTTCCCTTTACATTCACATAAGCCGAATGGATCAATTGCGGAAAGTGGGTTTCCACTGACATACGCATAGGTATTGATCCCACCCTTCAAACCAATCGGATCGCTATGCAAATACCGCCCCAGCGAAGCGTCATAGTAGCGGTTCCAGTTTTGCCATAAACCGCTTTCATTGTCATAGTACTGGCCCGGGAAGCCCAGGTTCAGGTTGCCCACGGTGTCGGTTGCCACGCGGCGGTCAAATGGCGCATTTTCTGCACGCCATGCGACTGCACCGGTGCTGCTGCTGAGCACCTCGGGGCGGCCCAGGTGGTCATTGTGGCTGGCATAGAATTGTCCATTGCGGTGGATGCCCAGCAATTGCCCGTCGATCCAGACATAGCTGGTGTTGCTGGCGCCGGATTCGGCCATCAATTCGCCATTCGGGCCATACACTTGCGCCAGTGCGCTGGGCACAGCTTTGTAGACACGCTGGTTGAGTGCATTGTTGTGGTACTGGCCCACCAGTGCCCCGTTGGTGAAGACCCGGGTCACGCGGTCGAACAAGTCGTAGTCGTAAATACGGCTACCGTCGTTCCTGGCTTCGTTGAGCACGCCGCCGGTGGCGCTGTACGAGAAATTGCGGTATTGGCCGCCACCACTCCAGCTGGCCAGGCGGTTGCTCTGGCTGTCCGTGCCATAGCCATAGCTGGCGCCCTTGCGGGTTTCTGCAGTGCGGTTGCCGACCGTATCCCACGACAGGTTTTGCACGTCGCTGCTCTTGGAGACCGATGCCAGGCGGCCGACCGGGTCGTAGCCAAAGCGGACAATTTCCGCCGCGTTGTATACCTTGTCGTGCAGGGCGCTCACCAGGCCGGTGTTGTCATAGGCCAGCGCAACGTTGTGGGCACTGCCATCGACCAGCTGCGTGGGGCGCCCATCGTTGTCCAGTGTCACCAGGCGGGAAATGCCGTTACCGAATTTCCACGCATAGCGCGCGCCGCTAACCGGCTGGTACAGGAAGGTGTCGGCCAGCGTGGCCCACACGCCGCCAGCGTTGCTGCCGATCCGGGAAACCCGGCCATAGCCGTCATAGCTGTAAGTCAGGGCGAAACCGCTGGGGTAGGTGGTGCCGGTCAGGCGGCCTGCCGTGTCATAGCTCCAGCTCAACGGGTAATTGTAGCCAAAGATATTGGCGTTCTTGCTGGTCAGTTCACCGGCAGAGTTGTAGGTAAAGGAGGTCTGGCCGGTCACATCGGTGAAGCGGCTCAGGCGGCCCTTGCCATACGTGCCTTCGTCATAGATAAACGCTTCGGTCACGCCGCCGGTGCTGCGCCCGGTCCGGCGGCCCAGCTTGTCCCATGTGTACGTGATGACCTTGCCATCGGCACGGGTTTCGCTGACCAGACGGCCGATCGCATCGTAGCCGAAGGTGGTGGTGCCGGTATCCGGGCTGGTGCGGCTGGTGACGCTGCCAAAGCCGTTGTACGTGTATGACGTGCGCAGGCCGCGTGGGTCTTGCACGTACTGCAGGTTGCCGTCGTTATCGTATTCCATCTGCGTCACGCCGCCATCGGGCGCCGTGATGGTGCTGAGGCGGTTGCGGGCGTCATAGTCGTAGCGGGTCACATGGTTGGCCGTGTCGGTCTGCGTTTTGACGTTGCCGTTGCCGTCATAGGTGTAATCCATGCGCTGCGAACGGTCGCTGTTGAAGACGGTCTTGGGGCGGCCCAGTGAATCGCGTTCCGTGATCGTGCTGAACGTGCCGGACACGACGGCGACCGGCGTGTTGCCACTGCCGGGAATGTTGCGCTCGACGCTGGTGGTGACGGTGTTGGCCGCCACATTGATATCGGTCGTCGCAAATTTGCCCTGTGCGTCGCCCGTCTGTATCTGGCGGCCGGCATCGTTGTAGCGGAAGCGCTCGACGCGCCCGTTGGCGTAAGTGATGTCGGTGACCTGATGGTTATTGTCATAGGCCATCCGTGTAACGCGGTCGCCGCTGGCCAGGTGCTGGGTGATGGTGGTCAGGTTGCCCTTAGGATCGTAGGCGTAATCGGTGGCGACACCGTTGACGTCGACATAGCGGCCTGGCTGGCCCATGCCGTTGTACGCGGACCAGGTTTCCACGTGATTCAAGGCATTGGTCTTCGAAGTGATGTTGCCTTGCGCATCGTACGTGATGGTTTCCGTGGCAGGGCCTTCGGGCATGGCCGTAGTGGTGGTGACGGCGGACAGGGTGGGCGTGCCGGTGTAGCTGTACGAAATCTGGCGCTGCGCTCCGCCTTTCAAGTCACTCCACGTTTCCGTCAATATCCGGCCATTCGCATCGTAGGTGTAATTGGCCCTGGCATAGGCGACGTTGTTCGCACCCTTGAACTCGGTCTGGGTAATGTCTTTGCCATCCCAGACGTGCGTAATAATCGACGCGTCCGGCCCGGAAGCCGCCTGCGCTGCCAGCAGGCGGCCTTTGCTGTCATAGCCGTAGCTGGTGAAGACGCCATTCCAGTCCTGTTTCAGCGATACATAGCCGTTGGCGTCGTAAGTGGTTGACGCGCTGGTGGCCGGGCAGCTGGAACTGGCCGCACGGGAGACCGACGTGAGCTTCAATTCACCGAGCACCGAAGTAAAGCCGTAGACCGTGGTCTGGCCCATCGCATCGGTGACCGTGGTTTGTCCGGGCGCATAGACAAACGTATCTTTTTCTTCATTGCCGGCCAGTGCGCTCGATTGCACTTTGCGGTCCGGGTAATAGGCGTAGGTGCTGTAGCGCCTGCCATTGATGACGATGCCGGTCAGCAGCGTCGGATCACTGTTTTCATATAAATACTCGCGGATATCGGGCGAGGCGCCAGGAGAAGTGACCTTGGTCAGCATGCGGTTGGCGTTATATGTATAGGTCCAGATATTGCCGCCGGGGTCGCGCGCTGTCGACACCAGGCCATTTGCGCCATAGGTCAGCTCGATATACTGGCCACCCGAGTTGGTGATTTTGGTGAGGAAGCCGCCCGTGTAGGTATATACCAGGGTTTGGCCGGTTCGCGCGTCCGAAATGCGCTGCAATTGCCCGGTTCCGTTATAAATATACGTGACCTGATCCTGCGTCAAACTCCATCTGACACCATAGTAATACTCCAGTTCACCCGTCTGTATCGCGCCACGGCTGACATAGGAAAAATTATTGCCCTCGGACGTGATCTTGGAATAGACGTATTTTGATCCGGTGGGCGAGGTGAATGTCACGCTGTTCGGGGCGCAAGCGACACCAGGAGAACAGGTTGGGCTAGTCCATTCCAGCTTCGGGCCGTCAAAAGTGGACAGCCAGTGAGAGCCGAAAAACATGCCGCCGCTTTGCATGCTGCGGTAGGTACGTTGCAATGCCATCGGGAAGATCCCGCCGGTCTTGAAGTCCAGCTCATCTTTGTATTTTTCGCCGGTCGACAGGATGACAGGGTTTTGCGTGGAGTTTTCACACTCTTCCTTGTCGGAATTGTCTTTGGCCGGCGGTTTATGCGCATTGGCTTTGCCATGCGTTGACCCTCCGCCACTGCCGCCGAAATGGCCGCCTGAGGTGGAGATGGCTCGAATTTGTAGGGTGTCATCCTTTGGTTTGGGAGGGCGAGTCCCTTTAATGACGACCACGTCATCAGCGTATGCAACGCCGGGCAAAACCAGCGGTACAGCGAGTAATAAGAGGTATTTTTTCATATCTATACATTTTATTGCGGGACTTTCATGATACCTGCATAAGTTATTAAAAAATTCACACATTCTAACCGTGACATTAAATGTCAGAGATTGGATGGAATTGAAGGGGAAGTGTGGATGCGATTAAATAAAAATTATCTAATGGAATTAGTTTCGGCAAATAAATAGCGATATCACTACGCACAGGTGAGCCGTGATGAGCCAAAAAAAAAAGCCCCTGCCATTGCTGACAGAGGCTTGGGGTTCCTTCAGGATGCGGCGGCGGTTACAGGCTCACGCGTACACCGAAGTAGTAGCGGCGGCCAATTGGATCGTAGACCGATGCATCGGTTTCGGTGCCGGTGACATTGCCTGGCAAACCGCTGATGATGGGCGGCGGTTTGACGTCAAACGCATTGTCGACACCCAGGTACAGTTCGGTCGACTTTTTCAGCGCATACGTCAGCTGGAAGTCGTTGTAGGTCTTGGAACCGATCCCGATGGAACGTGGGGGTAATTCGAAGCCTTTGAGGAACTGGTCGTCCAGCGACACCTTGCCGTTGTAGGTGGTCGTGGTGCTGATGCCCCAGTCGCCCCATTTGTATGCCAGGTTCAGCACGGCCTTGTGTTTTGGCGTTGAGCTGCCGATGAATTCGCTGACTTCGCCGACGTTTTCATCGACGTCGGCGTCCGGCATCGGCTTGTTCCACAGGGTTTTCACGTAAGTGTAGGCCAGGTGGGCGTTCAGGCGGCCGGGACCGACGCGGTCAGACCACGATGCCGTCAAGTCCACGCCCTTGGTGCCCAGGCCGCCGCTGTTCAGCTGTGTCGTATCGACGTAGCGGATGGCGCCAGCGCTGGTATTGCCGGCGGCCGTAGCCCAGCGCGTGATGTACGAGCAAAACGCCGGATTGGTGCCGCTGTAGCATTGGTCGATCGAATACTGGCGAGGAGTGCCGAAAATCGCGTCTTCGATATTGATCTTGAAGTAGTCCGCCGTGAAGGTGAACTTGCTCAGCACGGGAATCGAACGCGGGGTCAGGATCACGCCGACCGTCGTCGATTTGCCTTTTTCTGCTTTCAGGTTTGGATTGCCGCGGTCGTAACCGCTGACGCCCTGGATGTCCGCCTGTGTCAGCGTGAACTCGCCATTGGCGGCAATATTGGCTGCCACGCCCGGAGCGGCGCGGCAGGCTGCATCGTATTTGCCGGTTGACGTGGCCGTCACGCCTTCGCACGGATCGTTAACGCTTGGGAAGTTCTGGCTGGGCGGCTGATACAGTTCACTGATGTTCGGCGCGCGTGTCGACACTGCCTTGGTGCCACGGAATTTGATGTCATTGGTCGGCGCCCATTCGAAGCCGGCGTTCCAGCTATTGGTGCCGCCCACGCTGGAATAGTTTCCGTGGCGGTAAGCCGTCAGCAGGCTCAATTGCTTGGCAAACGGCGCATCCTTCAACAGCGGGACGCGGGCTTCCACATACGCTTCGCGCACGTCGTATTTGCCGAACGTCGGCGGGATGGCGTTACCCGCGTTCAGCCCGGACTGCGTCAGCGGGTCCGCAATCGACGACGATTCTTCCCTGCGGTATTCCCAGCCCAGCGCCACAGACAGGGCGCCGGCCGGCAACTGGTACAAGTCGCCGTTGATCGAGGCGCCGGCCAGTTTCTGGACGATGGAATTGTCCAGCGATCCCGGTGCGGTGACGTATTTCAGCGCTTCCGGCGAAATCGTGTCGCGACCGAATACGTTGATCGGGACGCACCCCTGGGCGCGGGCATTGGCATCGCGGCACTGGATGCCATTGATGCCGCCGGGGATCGCTTCCAGCGCATTGCGGAAGTTCATGACGTTGACCTGGCCGGTCGATACCTGCGATTCCTTGGTTTTGCCATAGGAAATGAAGGCTTCATAGTTCCAGTTGCTGACCGTGCCTTTCAGGCCCGTGGCCAGGCGGAACGTGCCGCGGTCGGCGTCCGAGTGGCGCGAACCGACTTCGGCCAGGCGGCGGGTAAAGCTGTAATCGCGCGCACCGTCACCGTCGGTGTCCTTGATGCGGTCGTACAGGTATTGCGGTACCAGCGGGTTGCGTACCATGGCGCCGTTCACCAGGAATTCGGCAGGCACCTGGCCGCTGGATGCTTTATAGATATCGAGTGAATTCAGCGCAAAAGGCTCGATATTGGTGGAATTGCGGGTTTGCGCATAGGTACCCTCGAAGAATGCCGAGTGGTCCTGGTTAAATGCGAAGTTGCCGGTGGTGGCGAACAGGTAACGTTCGGTCGGCACCGCGATAGAGCGGAAGTCGGACCGGTTATAGCCGGTTGGCGCCTGGGTGGCGGAACCATTCGTGCTGACCGGAATGATATTGCCGTTGCGGTCATAGGTAAACCTGTCAGCGCCGCGCGTGCCGTAAATAAACGTCCCTTGCGGTGTGAAGCTGGAATAGAACGGACGGATCGGCACGAACGCGTCGGCAGCTTCCCCCGTGTCGCCAGCCATTTTCGAAAATTGGTCAACCGCGGAAAAATCGCGGTCCTTTGACATGACGGCGCCCTGCTTGGTGTAGCCAAAGTGGGCCATGATATTGCTGTTGCCATCGGCCGACGTCGTGCCCCAGGTCAGGCCCAGCTTGCGTTTTTCATCGTCGTGCCGTGAACTGCGGCCGCCTTGCGCATCGATGGTCATGCCGTTGAAATTGCGCTTCAAAATGATATTGATCACGCCGGCCACCGCGTCCGAACCATAGGTAGCGGAGGCGCCGCCTGTCAGCAATTCAACACGCTCGATAAAGTCGGTCGGAATGGTGTTCAAGTCGACGGCCGTATCGCCGGCCACGCCGGATACAAAGCGCCGGCCATTGACCAGGACCAGCGTACGGGAGTCACCCATATTGCGCAGGTTGACGGTGGTAATGCCGCCGCCCGACGTCTGGAAGTTGGAATTGGTACGGCTGCTGGTTGGCGTACCCATGGTTGGATTCTTTTGCAGCAAATCCTGCAAATTGGTTGCGCCAGATGCCGCAATATCGGCTGCGTTCAGGATTTGCAGCGGCGATGGCGAATCGGCGTTAGGCGACCTGATGCGTGAACCTGTCACCTGGACAGTCTGGATCGCGTCTGGGGTGGCAGGAGCCTCTTGTGCGAACGCGGTGTGCACGGTCAGGGCAAACCCGCTCAGGCACAGCAGGCGTATGGAATTCGATAAAACCCGTTCTCTCATCATTGCTTTCCTTCTCGGTATTGATTGACGATAAAGCAAGCCAATGTAGTCACGGGCATATAACAGAGTCAACTCTGCGCACTCTACGATTTGTATTAACTTGTTACAAATCAATGTATTACGAACATTTTCTAAAAGAATTTCTATTGCTCTTTTGAATTAAAAGGTAAAACTGGCAACTTGCATTTTTGAAGATATTCAATTGCTTCTAAGTTAAATATTGATATTTTGTTCAGATTGCTTAATTTTTATTCGATGGAAATTTTGAAAAATAAGGTATTCCCGTATGTTTGTATTTGTTGGTGCTTGCAAATAACGGGGGGATTACCTGGCTTGTCTGCCGATGAAGCAATATTTCGTATGTAACAACCGCAACAATTCTTCCCAAGAAGAATCCTGTATTTTGTGGTTATATAACAACGAAACGTCGGGCGAATGCGCATCTTTCCTTGAAAGTCACGCCTATCTCGGTGGAAATTTTTATATGCTGCGTTGCAATGTTTTGACCGCCTCATCCGTGCGCAGAATGCGGGGCAAAGAGGCTGGATGGAAAACACGGATGCACGACAGGTGTGCATACGTGTTTCCGCTATGGGTGGTTTAATGGAATAAGGTGTTCCATAGTGCAATAACATGCTGTGCATGCATGCTCACGCGATCCGGATCGACCCGCGCATTTTCCTGCCCTTGCAGCCGCAACTGGTGCTGCAGCTTGCGGTAAGCGCGGTAGGCATTGGCGGCGTGGGCGGCCAGTTCTTCATCGATCAAGCCCAGCTCGCCGCACATTTTGAGCAGGGCAATATTACCGACATTACCAGTCAACTGCGAATAGGTGGACGCATGCTGCAGCACCAGGTATTGCACGATGAATTCAATGTCGATCATGCCGCCCGCATCTTGTTTTAAATCGAACAGGTCAGAGCGGTTCGGCTTGGCGTCCGCCATGCGTTTGCGCATATTTAATACTTCCGGCTTGAGCGGGCCGTCGGCCGGGCGCTCCTTGCGCAGCACTTTGCAGCGGATTTGTTCGAATTGTTCACCTATGGCGGCGTCGCCGGCGCAGAAGCGGGCCCGCGTCAGCGCCTGGTGTTCCCAAATCCACGCGGAACTGTCCTGGTAGCGTTCAAACGCTTGCACGGACGATACCAGCATGCCGCTGGCGCCGTCAGGACGCAGCGCGATATCAATGTCGAACAGGATGCCGGCCGACGTGTGCGACGTCATCCACGTAATAAAGCGCTGCGCCAGTTTCGCGTACTGGGCCGGTGCATCCTGGTCGTCATCGTCGAACAGGAAAATCACGTCGAGATCCGATACATAGCCCAGTTCCTTGCCGCCCAGCTTGCCATACGCAATGACGGCAAAGCGGGGCACGTCGCGGTGGCGCGTGGCCACGGTTTGCCATACGGCCTGGATGGTGGCAGCCACGATGACGTCGGCCAGCGCCGATAAATGGTCGGCCAGCTTTTCCACCGTCAAGTCACCCGCCAGGTCTTGCGCCAGCAAGTGGAACAGTTGCGCGTGGTGCACTTCGCGCAAAATATCCATTTGCCGTTCCGTGTCGCCGGCCGCCAGGCGCAATTGTTCATCCAGTTCCGCCGCCAGGGTGACAGGGTTGAACACGGCATTGTGGATGCGGTCATCCAGCAATTCATCGAGCAAGATCGGGTGGCGCGTGAGGAATTTTGCGGCCCAGCCACTGGCATGCATCATGCGGATCACCCGTTCCAGCGTGTGCGGGTATTCCGTCAGCAGCGATAAATATGCGGAGCGGCGCGCGATGGCTTCCAAAAAGTCCAGCAAACAGCCCAGTGTCACCAGCTGGCTGCCAATCGATGACTGTTCTGCCGTGGTGGCAATCAGCGGCAGCGCCATATTCACCAGCGACACCAGGCGCTGGCGCGATGCTTCCGGCAACGATTGCAATTTCGGTGCTTGCCACGTAGCAATCAGACGCTGCGCGGCGCTGGCCGGGTCGTCATAGCCCAGCGCGGCAAACCGGGCTTCAATGGCTTCGCGGTTGTCCGGATCCGTGCACTCCACATTGGTTTCCGCATCGGCTTCGCCTTCGCTCTTGTCGGCAAAGATCGCATCGAATTGCGCAGCCACGAACGCGCGGTGGCGGGCCAGTTCGGCCAGCAATTCCGGCACGTCCGGCATGCCCATCCAACGCGCCACGACGTCGCGGTCCGCATCGCTGGGCGGCAGCGTGTGGGTCTGGCCATCGTCGATGTATTGCAGCCGGTGTTCCAGGTTGCGCAGGAACGTGTACGAATCCAGCAATTGTTCAACGATGTCGGCAGACAACAAGCCTTTTTCCGGCAACAGGCGCAAGGTGGCGCGCGTCGAGCGGTCGCGCAACGTGCTGTCGCGGCCGCCTCGGATCAGCTGGAATACTTGCGCGAGGAATTCAATTTCGCGGATACCACCCCGGCCCAGTTTGACATTGTTGCTGCGGTCCGGGTGCAGCCGTTCCTGGCGGTTTACTTCCGCGCGGATTTGCGCGTGCATGTTGCGGATCGCATCGATGACCCCGAAGTCCAGGTAACGGCGGAAAACGAACGGCCGTACGATCGCTTCCAGCGCCGCGATATCGGCGGGTTTGCCCGTGACGGCGCGCGCCTTGACCCACGCATAGCGTTCCCACTCGCGGCCTTGCACGATCAGGTATTGTTCGACCATGCCCAGGCTGGCGGCCAGCGGGCCGGAATTGCCATTCGGGCGCAGCGCCATGTCGACACGGAATGTAAAGCCGTCTTCCGTGATTTCCGCCAGCGCGGCAATCAGCTTTTTTCCCATGCGGATAAAGAATTCATGGTTCGACAGGCTGCGCTGGCCGGGACCGGCCTGGGTTTCGCCATCGTCCGGGTACACAAAGATCAAATCGATGTCGGACGACACATTCAATTCCGCGCCGCCGTGCTTGCCCATGGCCAGCACCATCAATTCCTGCGTGTCGCCGGTTTCTGCTGAGACCGGCACGCCGTGGGCGGCCGTCATTTCCCCGTACACATCGGCGCAGTGCGCCTGCACGGCGAAATCCGCGAAGCGCGTCATGGCGGTCACGACTTCATGCAAGTCTGCCTGGCCATCCAGGTCGCGCCGGATAATTGTGCATACCAGCAGATTGCGCAGGCGGCGCATGGCGCGGCCAAGCGGCAGCGGCTGGCCGCTGGCGTCCGTCTCGGCTGCCAGGCAGGCGGCGAAATCCAGCTCGTGCAGCGGGGACTGGGCGAGGGCGGCGACCTTGGCGGGGCGGGTGGAATCGGCGCTGGTCCAGCGCTGGTAATAACGGGAGGCGTCGGTAAGGGACATGAAGTGTAAAGGGCAGGTAACGTAGTGTAATCGGAGCAGGGCGGGGGCCTGCCATCGGTTAAAATGGCAACTTCAGGATGCATTCCGCAGCAGACATGTAGGGCGGATTAACGGGCAAAGCCCGCGTAATCCGCCTATGCGTGCAATGCGGGCGCCGGATTACGGCGCGTTGCGCCTAATCCGGCCTACGACGATTCTATAGATTTCCATTACAACCGGGCCTGAATTATTAGCGTATCCATGCAAAAAACGTCGCAGTTGTCCGAGACCGGCAGCACGCCCCTGGCTGTGCGCTGGCAACGGCTGCGTGCGGCCTACCGGGTCGCCAATCTGGCTACCCACCACGTGCTGGGCTTCACGCTGAAGCTGGTGCTGGCGCTGTATTTTGCATTTGGCCTGCTGTTCCTCGTGCTGCGCTACCTGGTGCTGCCCAATATCGATCATTACAAGCCGGATATAGAAAAGTCGGCCAGCCAGGCGCTCGGCAATCCCGTCACCATCGACAGGATTTATGCGTCGTGGACGGGTTTATACCCCACGTTATTCCTTGGCGACGTGCATTTGCGCGACAAAGCCGGCAACCAGGTACTGTCGCTGCCCAGCGTGTCGGCCACCTTGTCGTGGTGGAGCGTGGCGGCGCTGGATGTCCGGTTCCGCTCGCTGGAACTGATCCGCCCCAACCTCGACGTGCGGCGCGAGCTTGACGGCAAATTGTATGCAGCCGGCGTGTATATCGACCTGGACCGCAAAGGCGATGGCAAGGGCGCGGACTGGCTGCTGATGCAGCAGGAAATCGTCATCCGCGAAGGCCGGCTGGACTGGACCGACCAGCTGCGCGCCAAGCCCACTTTGTCGTTGGCGAACTTGAATGTCGTGCTGCGCAACCAGTGGCGGCGCCACCGGCTGGCGCTGCAGGCGACGCCGGCGCAGGAACTGGGCGGCCCGGTCGATGTGCGGGCCGATTTTGTCCATCCGACGTTTGCCCAGCGTCCGTCCGACGTGCGCCTGTGGCAGGGTGAAATCTACGCGGATGTACAAAAAGCCGACCTGGCGGCATGGAAAAACCACATTGATTACCCGCTCGATGTGCAGTCGGCCATGGGTTCCGTGCGTGCCTGGGTGCGGCTCGATCACTTGAAACTGGCGGCCTTTACTGCCGACGTGGGCTTGCAAGATGTGACGGCGCGGCTGGCGCCGGACTTGCCTGCGCTGGACCTGGAGCAAGTGCAGGGCCGCATTTCCGCCCGCGAAGAAATTCCCGCTGCGTTGCAAAGCAGCCAGCCGGCATTTGGCGCACTGGGCCATTCAATCACGCTGACGAACTTTTCGCTGAAGACGCGCGACGGCCTCGTCATGGCGCCGACGAATTTGTCGGAGCGCTTTGCCGCTGCCACGAAAAAATCGCCGGAACGCATGGAAGTGTCGGCCAGTGTACTGGACTTGCAAGCGCTGGCCGCGCTGGCTGCGCATTTACCCTTGTCGGCGCAGCAGCGCCAGGTATTGGCCGACGTCGACCCGACCGGCAAGCTGGTGGACGTGACGGCCACATGGTATGGCACGTATCCGGCGCTGAATGCTTACCTGGTCAAAGGCCGCCTCGACCATTTGGGCATGAAGCCGCGCGCCGCGCGCCTGCCGGTGCCCAAGACTGCCCATACGCCTGGCGTGCGCGGCATGCCGGCGCTGCCTGGGTTTGACGGTTTGTCCGGCACGCTGGAAGCCAGCGAAAAGGGCGGCAAATTTACGCTGGACGCGGACCAGTCCGTGCTGCGCATGCCTGATTATTTCGCGGAAGGCGATATGCCGTTTGACCGCCTCAACGGCAAATTCAGCTGGACGTTTGACGGCAATGAACGGTTGAAGGTCGACGTCGATAACCTGGTCTTTGCACAAGAGGGTTTGACGGGCTCGCTGACCGGCACGCACGTGGTGCCGCTCGATGGCAAGAGTGCCGGCGTGGCGGATTTTGTCGGCAAGCTGGACGGTTTTGACGTGAAGAAAATCGGCCGCTACCTGCCCGTGCATACGCCGGAACATTTGCGCCAATGGCTGACGGGCGCACTGGAAGAGGGCCGTGCGGATGACGTGCATTTGCGCTTGCGGGGCGACTTGGCGCATTTCCCTTTTGCCGACAAGAGCAAGGGGGAATTCAAGATCGGCGGCCGCATCCACAATGGCCGCTTGAATTACGATCCCGGTTATTACGCCAAGGATGGCAAGTCGCCCGAATGGCCGGTGGCGGACAAGATCAAAGGCAGTTTCCTGTTTGAAGGCGTGCGCATGGAAATCCGCGGCGATACAGCCGTGACGGGCAATGTCGCACTGTCGAACGTCAAGGCTGTCATTCCCGACCTCAGCATCCACGACAGCATGCTGGAAATCGATGGCAATGCCGTGGGCGCCATGCAGGATTACGTGAATTACGTGGCCGCCAGCCCGGTGCTGGAATGGATCGGCCACTTCACGGATGAAACCACATCGACCGGCAATGCCAAGCTGGGCTTGAGCTTGCGGCTGCCGCTGGCCAACCTGCATGACTCGAAAGTGCAGGGCGTGCTGCAATTACTGGGCAATGACGTGGTGTTGTGGCATGACATGCCGCCCGTGCTGGGCGCGACCGGCAAAATTGAATTCAATGAAAAAGGCGTCAACTTGAATGGCTTGTCGGGCGCATTTGTCGGCGGCCCGGTGGCGGTGTCGGGTGGGACGCAGCGCGACGGTTCGATCCAGGTCAAGCTGGCAGGCGCCGTGACCACGGATGGCTTGCGCAAAACGTGGCCCGTGCCGGAAGTGGCGCGGCTGGCCGCGCACTTTAGTGGCAGCGCCCGCTATAGCGGCCTCGTGATGGCGCGCGACCACCGTTATTCCGTTACCGTGGATTCCAACCTGGCCGGGCTGGGCCTGGACTTCCCCGCGCCGCTGATCAAGAACGCAGCGGACGTGTTGCCGTTGCGGGTCGTGCTGACCGGCGATGCGGCCACCATCGTCAATGGCTCCGCTGTCATGCACGATGATTTGCGCATTGCACTGGGTTCCGGCCTGTCGGCAGCGTACCAGCGCCAGCGCGTGGGCAAAGGGCCGTGGAAAATGGTGCGGGGCGGGATCGGCGTCAATACGCCGGCGCCGGAGCCGGACAGCGGCCTGGCGCTGAATGCCAACTTGAAGTCGCTGAATGTCGACCACTGGATCGACCTGGCAGACCATATTGCCGGCAAGCCCGACCCGAATGCGCCGCCTGCCAATCCGAATGGTTCCGATATTGCGCAATATGTGACGATCGATGCGATGGCGGCGCGCGCCAGCGAATTGGTGCTGGGCGAACGCAAACTTGATAACGTGGTGGCCGGTGTCACCAACCAGAAAGGCATCTGGCAAGCCAATGTGGAATCGCCGCAAGCTGCCGGTTATGTGACCTGGAACACCAGCGCGGCGGGGCAGGGCATCGGCAAAGTCACGGCGCGGCTGTCGTCGCTGATTATCCCGTCGTCGTCCGCCAATGAAGTCAAGGATTTGCTGGAAAATAAAGGTTCGCAAGCCGCCATTCCCGCGCTCGATATCGTGGCCGAGCGCTTTGAATTGTTCAACAAGCCGCTGGGCCGCCTGGAATTGCAGGCTTATAACGCGCCGGCTTCGCGCGAATGGAAAGTGTCGAAACTTACATTGGCCAATGCCGACGGCGAACTGAAAGGCACGGGCCGCTGGGTCGTGGGCAAGGATGGCCAGCACCACAGCAGCCTGAACTTCGACCTGGATATTATTAACGCGGGCAAGTTGCTGGACCGCTTTGGCTTTACCGACACGTTGCGCAATGGTAAAGGCACGCTGAGCGGCGATATCGCGTGGACGGGTTTGCCGTATGCGTTCGATATCCCCAGCCTATCCGGCCAGTTAAAGATGGATGTGGCCAAAGGCCAGTTCCTCAAGCAAGACCCGGGCGCGGCGAAATTGCTGGGCGTGCTGAGCTTGCAGGCGCTGCCCCGCTTGCTGAAACTGGATTTTCACGACGTGTTTTCCGAGGGCTTGGCATTTGACGGCATTACCGCCAATGCCGCCATCAACCATGGCATCGTGCGCACGGAAAACTTGAAAATGCATGGTGTGGCCGCCACAGTGCTGATGGCAGGCTCGGCGGACATCGCAAATGAAACAACGAATTTGCATGTGGTGGTGATGCCGGAAGTGAATTTCGGCACGGCGCCACTGATGTATGCGCTGGCTGTGAATCCCGTCGTGGGCCTGGGCAGTTTCCTGACGCAACTGTTCCTGAGCCAGCCGCTGTCGAAAGCTTTAACGTATGAAATGCAAGTGACGGGGCCTTGGAAGGCGCCCGTCATCACCAAGATCGACTCTCGCAAGGAAGCCAAGCAATGAATATTGTCGCTGCTGTCCAGATGGTCTCCACGCCATCCGTTGAAGAAAACATCGCCACCGCGCGCCGCCTGATTGAACAGGCTGCCGCGACGGGGGCGAAGCTGGTGCTGTTGCCGGAATATTGGGCCATCATGGGCTTGTCCGACACGGACAAGGTGGCCGTGGCGGAACCGCTGGGCAGCGGGCCGATCCAGGATTTCATGTCATCGATGGCGCGCCAGCACGGTATCTGGCTGCTGGGCGGCACGTTGCCGCTGGCGTCCGATGACCCTGCCAAAGTCATCAACACCACCTTGGTGTATGACAGCGAAGGCCGGCACGTGGGCCGCTATGACAAGATCCACTTGTTTGGCTTTACCAAGGGCACGGAATCGTACGACGAATCGCGCACCATTGTGCCGGGCCGCAACGTTGGAGTGGTGGAAACGCCGGTCGGTAAAGTCGGCATGTCGGTCTGCTATGACTTGCGGTTCCCTGAACTGTTCCGCGCGATGGGCCCGCTGTCGCTGATTGTCGTGCCGGCCGCCTTTACGTATACGACGGGCCGCGCCCATTGGGAAGTGTTGCTGCGCGCCCGCGCCATTGAAAACCAGTGCTATGTGCTGGCGGCGGCGCAGGGCGGCGAACACAAGAATGGCCGCCGCACGTGGGGCCACAGCATGCTGATTGACCCGTGGGGCGAAGTCAAAACCGTGATCGCGGAAGGCGAAGGCGTCGTCCATGGCGAAGTCGATCCCATCTTTATGGCGTCCGTGCGGGAAAGTTTGCCTGCGTTAAAGCATCGGACCATGTGACGGCCAGCGGCCATACGCAATACAATGGCGTCAATATATTGAAAAAGGCATTATTTACTATGACTCCATTCGAACCCAACCTGTCCTCGCTGGCGGTCGCGCGTGAATTGTTGCTGACGCCATTCGGACTGGATGAAGGCAAGCTGCTCAAAGCATTGGGCAGCATGTTTACGCACAAAGTCGATTACGCGGACTTGTATTTCCAGTTCACGAAAAACGAAGGCTGGAGCCTGGAAGAAGGCATCGTCAAAACCGGCAGCTTCTCGATCGACCAGGGTGTCGGTGTGCGCGCCGTCTCCGGCGAGAAAACCGCGTTTTCGTATTCCGATGAAATTTCCGAGCGCGCGCTGCTCGATGCGGCGGCGGCAACCCGCACCATTGCCCGCGCCGGTTCCGGCAAGGTCAAGGTGGCGGGGCAGACATTCCACCAGGGCGGCCGTTCGCTGTACTTGCCGCATGACCCGCTGGCGTCGCTCGATGCGACCGCCAAAGTCAAATTGCTGGAGCGCGTGGAAAAAATGGCGCGCGCGAAAGATCCCCGCGTCGTACAAGTGATGGCCAGCCTGGCCGGCGAATACGACGTGGTGCTGGTGGTGCGCAGCGATGGCGTGCTGGCGGCCGATATCCGTCCGCTGGTGCGCGTATCGCTGACCGTCATTGCTGAACAGAATGGCCGCCGCGAAGTGGGGTCGTCCGGCGGCGGTGGCCGTTACGATTACGCTTATTTCACGGATGACGTGCTGGATAGCTATGCGGAAGATGCGGTGAAATCCGCCACCGTGAACCTCGATGCGCGTCCAGCGCCGGCTGGTCCGATGACCGTCGTGCTGGGTCCGGGCTGGCCGGGCATCTTGCTGCACGAAGCCATTGGCCACGGTCTGGAGGGCGACTTCAACCGTAAAGGTTCGTCCACGTTCTCCGGCCGTATCGGCGAACGCGTGGCCGCCAAGGGCGTGACCGTGGTTGATGACGGCACGCTGGCGGACCGCCGCGGTTCGCTGAATATCGACGATGAAGGCAACCCGACCCAGTGCACCACGTTGATTGAAGACGGTATTTTGAAGGGCTATATCCAGGACACGATGAATGCGCGCCTGATGAAAATGCCGGTGACGGGCAACGCGCGCCGCGAATCGTTTGCCCACTTGCCGATGCCGCGCATGACCAATACCTACATGCTGGGCGGCGACAAGGATCCGCAGGAAATCATCGCTTCCGTGAAAAACGGCTTGTATGCGGTGAACTTTGGCGGCGGCCAGGTGGACATTACCAATGGCAAGTTCGTGTTCTCGGCCAGCGAAGCGTACATGATTGAAGATGGCAAGATCACGTACCCGGTGAAAGGCGCGACCCTGATCGGCAATGGACCGGATGTGCTGAACCGCGTGTCCATGATCGGCAACGACATGAAGCTGGACTCCGGTGTCGGTGTGTGCGGCAAGGAAGGCCAAAGCGTGCCGGTCGGCGTGGGGCAGCCGACGTTGCGGCTGGATGGCGTGACGGTTGGCGGTACGGCTTAATTCCTTTTCCCTAGGCCAACATGGCCGTTGAACGCCGCCATGCCTGTGCTTGGCGGCGTTTTAACTTGTTAACCTAAAACAACGCCCGGCAGCGCGTCCGGACGTCGCTGTTGGCTAAAAAAAGCAGCTTTTGCCAACAAAAGCATCTATTTAGTGACCGACCTCAACATCGTCCAGCGACAATTTTTTGGGCTCATTCCATTCCCTGTTGTTGGGCCACAACGCACAGCGCGGCCTCGCATGCAGCGGTCAAAGGCTTTCATTTTGATGACCAAGAGTGGTTGAAATTTGATAACTATTGCCAAATTACTCCCCAACTTGATCGCTTGTCCTGGCAACCCGGACATTCCGACATCGGCAGAATTGATGCGCTGCGTCACTATGAAGTTGTAAATATAATCCGACAACTTCTGGCATTTTCTGCCTATCCTTTTGCAACCTTCGAATTTTGTATTTTTATTGATACAGCTGGCCGCAGCAAGAGCGGGAGGGTGCATCACGTTCACAATTCTTGTAAAAAAATGATGTGTCTGTCCCAAGTTTGTCTGTGACTATTAGTTTCTTTTTTGTTGCTAATTTAGTCAAGAGTGTGGATTTTTTTAAATCTGTATTGACACTTCATCGCTAAAAATGCGCTAAATAGCGCTCAAGCTAAAATGGAATAATATTCTGCAATTTTTAAAATTGCTAAATTAAGTTCTGAAAATTAAGTGAATTAGATGCTAATTTATATTTCTTGTCGTATTTCGTTGTAATAATGCACAGTGCGTTTGACTAGGTTTCATCGCCTATGTTTCCATTACGCCTTCTTTGGCTGCGGTTACAAAATGGCTGCTTGGCCGAGGGAATGCCAGTTCGTCGTGCACAGCACTGCGTGCGGCTGTATGGGAGGTGAATAGAAATGTGGCTGCCAGCACATGACCGGTCCGGATCTGTTCAAAGTTAAAAGAAATCAACTAGAAATGAAGCAAGGAATAACGATAATGATGAAAGAAACCGTTTTATCGCGGTCAGTGCGCCTGATGTTCTCGGGCTCGCTGGTAGCTGCAGGTTTGCTGTCTGCGCCGGCAATGGCACAACAGGGTGACCAGCAGATTCAACGCGTGGAAATCACCGGCTCCGCTATCAAGCGTATCGCTGCAGAAGGCGCGCTGCCTGTGCAATCGCTGTCCAAGGCGCAAATCGAACAAACCGGCGCGACCACGGTGGCCGACCTGGTTGCCACCTTGCCATCCATGCAAGGTTTCGTTACTTCCTCGGCTTCCGTTAACGGCAGCGGCGGCGGTGTGCAAACTGCCTCTGTGCACGCGATCGGCACCAGCTACACCCTGGTTCTGCTGAATGGCCGCCGCATCGCGCCATACTCGTCCGGTTCCGCAGTCAACCTGGCCTCGATCCCGCTGTCGGCTGTTGAGCGCGTGGAAATCCTGACTGACGGTGCTTCCGCACTGTACGGCTCTGACGCGATTGCCGGCGTAGTCAACTTCATCCTGAAGAAAAACTCGCAAGACGCCAACATCGAGCTGACCTACAACCGTCCAAGCAAGGGCAGCGCTGGCGCCACCTCGAACGTCGCCATTTCCAAAGGCTTCGGCGATTACGAAGCCAACGGTTTCAACGTGATGCTGTCCTACAGCCACGACACCCAGTCCGAGCTGAACGCGTCGGATCGTCCATTCAGCGCGCCAGGTGGCGTGCACCCTTACTCCGAAGGCGGCAAGAATTACTCGCTGTACATGCTGTCGTCGAACTCGATTCCAGGCAACGTGGCCGTCAAGGATGGCAGCAAAACCCTGGCCTCGTTCAACCCTGGCCTGATCAACTCCGGCTCGTGCGGCGCACCAAACACCTTCAAGGTCGGCAACCGCTGCCTGTTCAACTACGGCGCGACCGTGGAACTGTTGCCAGAACTGAAGCGTGACGGTTTCTTCGTCAATGCCAACGTCAAGATCAACGACAACCTGAAGTTCTTCGCTGAAGGTCTGTACTCCAAGTTCACCAGCACCGCGCGTTACGCGCCTCCGGCACAGCCGCTGAGCCTGGACATCAACTCGGCGCTGTTCAAAGCCAACGTGGTGCCGGCACTGGTGAAACTGGGCGTGGACCCAGCCAAAGTCAAAACCGCCACCATGAACCTGCGTCTGGTTGACGCGGGCGGCCGTACCGACGGCTGGGAAACCAACGCCAAGCACCTGGCGCTGGGCCTGGAAGGCACCCACTTCGGCTGGGACTGGACCACTGCCTACGTTCACTCGGAAAACAAAGCCATCGACAATGCGGTAGCCGGCTATACCTCCGGCGACAAGCTGGACGCGCTGATGAAAGCGGGCACCTACAACCCATTCATCGTACCGACCGCGGAAACCAAGGCAGCCCTGGCTTCGGCCGTGCTGCACCAGGAACTGGACGTCACCACGTCCAAGATCGACGTGCTGAACCTGCGTGGTTCGCGTGAAATCTTCCAGGCCGGTGGCGGCGCCGCCATGCTGGCGTTGGGCGCCGACATGTCGACCCAGAAGTACATCGACGAACCAGCCCCAATCGCCATGGGCCCGAACAGCCTGCAGCCTAACTGGACCGACACCAACGTCGGTGGCGGTACCGGCTCGCTGCCAGTCGATTCGTCCCGCAAGAACTGGGGTGCGTTTGCTGAACTGGTTGTGCCAGTGATGAAAGGTCTGGAAGTCACCGGCGACTTGCGCTATGACAGCTACGACGCCGTCAAGAACAAGAAAAACTTCGACTCCGCTGGCAACCTGATCGCTCCTGCGACCCAAGGTGACTCGGCATCGAAAGCCACCTACAAGCTGTCCGCCGCATGGCGTCCAGTTGACAACCTGCTGGTGCGCGCATCGTATGGTACCGGCTTCAAGGCGCCGATCCTGACCGACGTGACCAAACCTGTGGTCAATGGCGGTTCGTCCGGCTTCCACCCATGCCCGATCACTTCCGGCCCGCTGCTGAAGCTGTGCAACGGCAATGCTGAATACGGTCTGCTGGATGGCGGTAACGCACTGTCCGGCGCCGGCGGCCTGAAGCCTGAGACGTCGAAGCAAGCCACCATTGGCTTCCGCGTCGAGCCAGTGAAGAACGTGTCGATCGGCTTCGACCTGTGGGACGTGAAGATCAACGACCAGATCCGCAAGCTGCCTGAGAACGAAGTGTTCAACAACCCAGCGAAGTACATGGGCCTGTTCTCGTCGTACTACGATCCGATCCAGAAGGAAAATGTGCTGGTCGCGTCGTTGACCCCGTTCAACCTGGCCAGCTCGCACTACCAGGGTATCGACTGGGATCACACCTTTGGCCTGAACACCGGCATGGGCAAGTTCACGTTCAACTGGACCGGTACCTACATGCTGAAGGCGAACCAGCAAGCGCTGGCGACCGATCCGGTGGAAGGTTCCGTGGGCCGCTTTGACTCGTACAACGACGTGGTGTTCCGCCTGATCACCAAAGGTACGGTGACCTGGAAGCAGTCCGACGCCCTGACGCACTCGCTGACCGCCGTGTACAAGTCGGGCTACCATGACATGCCGCTGACCGAAGACGACGGCGCCATCGTTGCGCTGAACTCCGACGGTTCGATTGGCGACTACGTGGGCCTGAAGCGCGACGTGAAGTCGTACACCGTGTGGGATTGGCAGACGCGCTGGAAGTTCAACAAGAACTTCACCATCACTGGCGGCATCAAGAACCTGTTCAACACCGAGCCTCCATTCTCCCAGCGTATCGCTGGCGGCGGCAACCAGCTGGGCTACGATGGCCGTTACACCGACCCACTGGGCCGTCAGTTCTATCTGGTGGGCAGCTACAAGTTCTAAGTCCTGACCGTTTAAACTGCTAACTTTGGCCGTTCAGCGCAAGCTGAACGGCTTTTTTCTTACTTTTATTTGGTTTTTCTTGCCAGATGGCGCAAATTGTTGTTATAGTCGTTTGACATTCAGGAACTCGCAATGACCAAATTCTCCTTTACCGGCTATTTTTACTTTAGCAATTCCAACCCAAAGGCGGTGGAGTAGCGGCCGGTTCACGTAGAAACGAGATCCCAGCAAACCCAAACGAAACCGCCAGCAGTGGCGGTTTTTTTTTTACCCCGAATTTTTGATCAGACCTACACATCCATAACTCAGGAGAAACGACATGCAACGCACCGACGACTTGCGCATCCGCGAAATGAAGGAACTGGTACCCCCATCCCATTTGATCCGCGAGTTCCCGTGCACTGACGCCGCCAGCCAGACGGCGGCAGACGCGCGCATTGCACTGCACCGCATCCTGCACGGCCAGGATGACCGCCTGATGGTAGTGATTGGCCCTTGCTCGATTCACGACCCGAAAGCTGCGATGGAATATGCAAACCGCCTGGCGCCGCTGCGTGAAAAGCTGAAGGGCGACCTGGAAATCGTCATGCGCGTGTACTTCGAAAAGCCGCGCACCACCGTGGGCTGGAAGGGCATGATCAACGACCCGTACATGGATAACAGCTTCCGTATCAATGATGGCCTGCGCATGGCGCGTGAATTGCTGCGCAACATCAATGAACTGGGCTTGCCTGCCGGTACCGAATACCTGGACGTGATCAGCCCACAATACATTGCCGACTTGATCAGCTGGGGCGCGATCGGCGCCCGTACGACGGAATCGCAGGTGCACCGTGAACTGGCGTCCGGCTTGTCGTGCCCGGTAGGCTTTAAGAATGGCACGGACGGTAACGTGAAAATCGCAGTGGAAGCCATCAAGGCTGCGTCGCAGCCGCACCACTTCCTGTCTGTCACCAAAGGCGGCCACTCGGCCATTGTATCGACAGCCGGCAATGAGGATTGCCACATTATTTTGCGTGGCGGCAAGGCGCCGAACTATGACGCGGCCAGCGTCGAGGAAGCGTGCAAAGCCATTGGCGGCTATGGCCTGGCGGCGCGCTTGATGATCGATGCATCGCACGCAAACAGTTCGAAAAAGCCGGAAAACCAGGTGCCAGTGTGCGCAGATATCGCCAATCAAGTGGCTGCCGGCGACCAGCGCATTGTTGGCGTCATGGTGGAATCGCACCTGGTGGCAGGCCGCCAGGATCTGGTGCCGGGCAAGGAATTGACCTATGGCCAGTCGATTACGGATGGCTGCATTGACTGGGACGCCAGTGTGCAAGTACTGGAAAACCTGGCGGCGGCAGTGCGCCAGCGCCGCCTGAAAAACGAAGACTGACCAGTAGCGCCGCAAATGAAAAAAGCCCCGATGCCGGAAGCCGGCATCGGGGCTTTTTATTTCGCGGCAATGCCCGCCGGTCAGGCGGGCAGCAGTTCAGGTATTACTTGAACGTGTATGCAGCGTTGACGTACACAAAGCGGCCGCGTGGGTCGTATTGCGTGATGTCATAGCCAGCTTGGAACTGGTTGCTCACAGGAACGAAGATGCTAGGCTGCTTGTCGAACATGTTGCGCAGACCGCCGCTCAGCGTCAGGTTTTTGATGCCTTTCCAGGTCACGTTCATGTCGTAGGTAGCTTGCGCGCCCACGAAGTTTTGCACGTCATCCTGCTGGCGGTGGCCGGTTTCGTAACGCGACGAATAGTTCTGCGTCAGCGTGACGGACAGCGGGCCTTGGGTCCAGGTGCCGCTCAGAGCGTGTTTCCAGCGCAGCACCACACCGCCATTGTCGGCGCCCAGTACCGGGTTGCCATCCTTGTCCACCAGGGTGCCAACTTTGCGGGAAATATCGCCGCCTGGGCTGGTCTGGTCGAACTGGTCCATGTAAGTACCGTTCAGGCCAATGTCAAAGCGGCCCACGCTGGTGTTCTGGCGATATTGCGCGAATACGTCCAGACCTTTCACCTTGGCATTGCCGGTGTTAGCCAGCGTGGTGTAGATCAGGTCAACATCGTTGCCAGCCAGGCGCACCAGGTTTTTGTACGATGGGTCACCCTTGCGGAAGCCGGACACCACTTCCTGCGCCGAAGGCGTTGCCAGGATGTCGCTGACCTTGATCGAGAACCAGTCCAGGCCCACGGTCAGGCTGTTGAACGGCGACAGCACCAGGCCGACCGAGCGCTGCTGCGATTTTTCCGGCTGCAGGTTAGGATTGCCGCCCGATACCGCGTTCACCTGCAGGTTGTTCTGGTGGGTTGCAGGGTCGTTGAACGCTGCCGAGCTGCCGGTGCTTTGTGGCTGCCACAGGTCGGTCAGGGTCGGTGCGCGGAAGCCCGAACCAGCCGATGCGCGCAGCAGTACCGACTTCACTGGCTGCCAACGGGCATTGACCTTGTAGTTGGTGCTGGAGCCAAAGTCGCTGTAATGGTCGCGGCGCAGGGCGGCGCCCAGGTCCAGCGTCTTCATGATAGGGAAGTTGGTTTCAGCGAAGGCCGAATTAATGGTGCGGCCCTTGTCCACCGGCGGGGTAGCGCCGCCCAGGCCAGCGATGTCACCGGATTCCAGTGCCGCGCTTGGGTGGGTGACGTAGGTGTCATGACGCACCTGATAGCCTGCCGCGTACTGGCCGGTGATGCCGGCGAAGGAAGGCAGGTCGCCGGAAATCTTGCCGTCGAAGCTGTCGCTCTTCGACTTGCCGACCAGGGTGTCGCCGGTGTATTGCGCGGACTTCAGCTTGTCAGCCAATGCGCCGGTCTGCACGCCGCCTGGCGCCCATGGGTTCCAGTTGTTGGCTGGGTCGTTGATGATCTTGGCGTAGGCCACCTGCGAGAAGTAACCGGTCGGTACGGTGCCGTGGATCTTGCTTTCGTTGGTTGTCAGAGCAACTTCGTAGTCCTGGCCAACGATGGTGCCTTTGGCGCCAATAACCAGACGCGACTGTTTCGCGGTGTCTTCGCTGGAGCGGCCGCCGAAGTCAAACACGCGGCTGGTGATGGCCAGCGGCTTGCCGATCAGGCCGGTGTAGCCTTGCTTGGTCAGGTAAGGAACCGCGATCGACTGGTACACCGGGTTGCTTGGGTACAGGATCAGCGAAGGATCGACGCCTTGCTTAGCGAACTGGTCGTCGGTTTCCATGAAGCTGCGGCGCAGCGGGGAAGCCTGGAAGTTCTGGTTGACCGTGCTTTCCGAATACAGCGCATCGGCGAACAGCTGGTGATCATTGTTGATCTTGAACGTGCCGTTGGCGGTCAGGTTTTTCAGTTCGCGGTCAGGAATCAGGCCCACGTATGGCGCGCTGTCGAATGCGCAGTATGGTGCGCCCTTGGTCGAGTTGGTCGAGTTCTTGAACATCTGGATCGATTCGCACTGGCCGGAAGCGGCCAGTGGATTGCCGTAGCCGCTGCCTGGGCTGGTGCCGAACAGGCCAGGTTCGCGGTCGTTCGGGTATTTGCCCGGACGCACGGCGCCTTCGATGTTGCCCTGGCCGGTCGCGCCAGCCGAGTAGTATGGCAGTTTGTTGCCGGTGGCCGAGTACGCACGGTCAGCCGCGCGCAGCAGCTTTTCTTTTTCGTACGAAGCCGACAGCACCACGGAGAAGCCCTGGTTGTCCAGGTCGCCAAAGCCGGCGGTTACCGATGCTTTTCGGTTCTGGCCGCCACCGTGTTCGGTTGGGGTGCCGTAGCCGCCGGCTACTTCCACGCCCTGGAAGCTCTTCGACAGAATGAAGTTGACCACGCCGGCCACCGCGTCGGAGCCGTACACACCGGATGCGCCGTCTTTCAGCACTTCGACACGCTCAATCGCGGCCAGTGGAATGACGTTAACGTTGACTTTGGCGCCGCCACCGCCAGCGAAGGCAGCCAAGCGGCGGCCGTTGACCAGCACCAGGGTGCGTTCTTCGCCCAGGCCGCGCAGCGAGATGGTTGACAGACCGTAGGTCGAGCTGCCGGCGCCGGTAGCGTTGGAGGTGGAACCTGCGGAAGACAGTGCGGAGACACTGGCCAGCAGTTCCTGGGTACTGGTGGCGCCCGTGCGTGCAATTTCAGCCTTGCTCATCACTTGCACTGGCAGTGCGGTCTCGGCATCGACGCGCTTCAGCGACGAACCGGTAATTTCCACGCGCTGGATAGGCTGGTTATCCGATTGCGCCATGGCGGCGTGCATACCGAAAACCATGCCGCCAGCGCACAGCAGGCGAATAGAACGGGGCAGTGCTTTTTCCAACATCATATAAAAACTCCCAATGGTAAAGCTGCTAACGAATACGCTGAGTGGCTGATCGCCAAGCGTTGAATTCTTGTTATCGAAGGCCTATGAGTCGGCCATTGAAAAAACGGCAAAAGTTTTTCCAGGGCTTATGAAATCATCCGGGCAATTTGGTGTCAATCTGGAAAATTCAACGTTTTCCACGGTTGGACCAAAGTTTCAGATAGTTGCTGGCAGTAGTAGATTGTTGCCAGATATGCGTACTAGCAGCAAAAAAACGAGGAATATCGGTGAATTTGCAGCATTTGAATCTTATTGGCATTTGCGAAAGGTTGGCGCGGCGTTTGCTGGCAAACCCATGCCCTAATTTGTAAATAATGTATCAGGGCCAAGTTTATGTCACTTTTTCGCAACAGGTGCGGCAAATTGTGTCATATGTGCACTTTGCATAAAAAAACCGCCGGACGGAGCCGGCGGTTTTGCTAAGGCTCGCCTTAGAAAGCGTAGCTGCCGCGCAGGTACAGCGTACGGCCCAGCGGGTCGGTATAACGCGGATCGTAGCCTTTCTGGAACAGCGTGCCCTGATTCGAGAATGGCGGCTGCTTGTCCAGCAGGTTCTTGATGCCGGCCATCAGCGTCAGGCCCTTGATACCGGTATAGGTGCCGGTCAGGTTCCACAGGCTGTACGAAGGCACGTGGTTGAAGAACTGCGGATCGATGTCCAGGTTCTGGTCGGTGTAGCCAGTCTTGAACGACTGCGCCAGGTTCACGCTCCAGACGCCCGAGCGCCAGCCGATGGTGGCATTGTGCTTCCAGCGGAAGACCGGGTTGTTGGCGCGGTATACGCCCACCTTGTCGAAGAACGGGCCGTCGCGCTCATCCTGGTATTCATATTTGTGCACGTAGGTGCCGTCCAGGTTGAACGTGAAGTTGCCATACTGCGTGGCGCCCGAGCGCAGGCTCAGGGACACGTCCACCCCGTCCGTGTTGACCTTGCCCAGGTTTTCCTTCAAGTCCAGGATGGCGAATGGCGAACCGTCGGGATTGCGCAGGAAGCGGTCCTTGTATTTCGCATAGTCGCCGTAGATGGCTTCTTCCGGCACGGCATCGATCTTGTCCTTCAGCTTGATGTTCCAGTAGTCGACTGCCAGCGTGGCTTGCGGCACTGGCTCGACCACGATACCGACCGAGAAGGTTTTCGATTTTTCCGGGTTCAGGTTCGGGTTGCCGCCTTGCAGCTTGAACTGTTGCAAGTCGCAGTCGCGCAATGGGTTGGCGATAGGGTTGCTGGACAATGTGCCGCCAGGGCACAGGATCGGGTCGTTGTACGAGTTGTTGGTGTCGTTCTTCGACTTCGGTGCGTTTTTCTCGAACAGGGTTGGCGCGCGGAAGCCCGTCGATGCCGAACCGCGCAGCAGCACTTGCTTGCTCGGCGTATAGCTCAGGCCCAGTTTCGGGTTGACGGTATTGCCGGCATCGCTGTAATCGTCGACGCGGGTGGCGAACTGGACTTCCAGGTCTTTCGCCGGATGCAAGTCGATTTCAGCGAACAGTGCCTTGATGGTGCGCGCACCGCTGGTCGATTGCGAGCCTGACAGGCCGGAGCTGGCTGCCTGGCCGGCGATGTCGCGGTTCACGATGAAGTCGGCTTCTTCGCGGCGCAGTTCGCCGCCCAGCGCCAGGCCGGTCTTGCCGCCGGCCATCTCCCACAGGTCGGCATTGGAAATCTTGAAGTCGATGCCGGTATTGCGGGTGGTGCCGTTCTGTACTTTGCCGCGCAGGGCAGTGCTGTCCAGGTAGGCTTTGCCGGCCGTATCCTGCAGGCCGAACGGATTCAGGATGCCGTTTTTGACGCCGGCAGCGAAGGCGTCGTCGCGCACATAGCCACCGGTGAACCATTCGGCCGAACGGCTCTCCGAGATGGTGAAGCCGGTTTTGTAATCCCAGCCGCGCACCAAGCCTTCGGCCCCGATGCTCAGGCGGTCGGCCGCGCCCAGCGAATTGATTTCACGCTGGCCGGCTTCCACCGGACGCCAGTTGACCGACAACGGCTGGCCGGACAAGCCAGGCATGGCGGGCACGCCGCCTGCATTGCCAGGGTAGTACTTGCTGGTCTTGGGCAGTTCCAGCCCGGTCTGCGGCGGCGGCGCCGTGTGCGACAGCACGTCGTTTTCCGCGTGCAAGTATTCAATGGTGGCAGTGTGGTCGCCGTTGAGCTTGAAGCTGGCCTTGCCGAAGAAAGCTTTTTGTTCTTGAGCAGGCAAATCGTCGATCAGGCGGGTGTAATCCTGGCGACAAGTGCCGTTGGAAGCGCGCGGTACGGAGAAGGGCGGGTTGCAACCGGATTTAAAGCCAGGGTTGCCTGCCACGCTGGAGCCTGGATCGAAGAAGTTGCCCGGGAAGGTGGTGCCGGACGTCAGGTTCAGGCCGCGCTCGGGAATGATGCCGGTCTTGGAAAATTCGCGCTGCTGCGACGTCAGGATGTCCATCTTGTGCCAGTCGAACACGCCCCAGACGTTGAAGCCATCCTTGTCCAGGTCGCCGAAGCCGGTCGACACATTGATGCGTTTTTCATCGCCGCCATCGCGGCGCGGCAGCAGCGCTTCTGCCGTAATGGTGGTGGTGGTCACCGAGCGGCGCGTGATGAAGTTGATCACCCCGCCAATGGCATCGGTACCGTAAATCGCGGAAGCGCCGTCGCGCAGCACTTCCACGCGTTCCAGTGCCGACACGGGAATCATGTTCAGGTCGACAGACGCGCCGTCGTAAGGGTGGTTAGCCAGGCGGCGGCCGTTCAGCAGCACCAGGGTCTTGTCGCCGCCCAGGCCGCGCAGGTCTGCGACGGACTGGCCGCCGGTCGGCAGGCCGGAACTGTTGCCGCCCACGGTGTTACCGGAACCAAAGCTGGAGCTGTTCGAAGGGATGCGGTCCAGCACTTCCTGGGCCGTGGTCAACCCTTGCTTGACGAATTCTTCGGCTTTCACCACGGTCAGCGGGTTAGCCGTTTCGGAGACGATACGTTTGATCGACGAGCCGGTGATCTCGATGCGCTGCATTTGTTGCTCTTGCGCCATGGCGGATTGCGCCAGGAGGCCGAGGCCCAGCAAGCCGCCTGCACATACCAGGCGAACTGAGCGCGACATTACAGTTTCTTTCATCATTACCAACACTCCTACAAGGAATAAGTAAACATGATTTGCTAAAGTCTCATAGTTCCTGGAAGTAATTTTTCTCCAGAACTTGTCGATGTAACCATTCCGCCGGTATCAATGTCAATAATGTAAAGTTGTCTGTAAGCGAAAAACAACGAACGGTGAAATCCAGCTTTCGCGATATCTCATATTGTGTATATGCATTGATTGTTAAATTTCATGCGTGTGACTTACATGGAAGATAACTGAACGTACGCGTAAGTTGGTGGCAGTAATTGCGTATTAGCGATGTTTTCGCGGAAATCCCGACAACGTTGAATCGTCGGCGGTGTCGCGAACGGGCGTGCATTTTGGCCGCGCGGCGCACGTTGACGCCGGCGCCAAGCTTGTCTAGGCGAATTGCTGGTCGTTGGGCCGTTATCGCGTTGGCAGCGGCAATAGAAAAAGGGCCGGTCAGCGAACTGACCGGCCCCCTAAAGCGTTCTCAATCAGGCGATTAGAACTTGTACGTCACGCTGCCCTTGAAGTAGCGGCCGATGGCGCCGGAAGCGTCCATTGGGTTGTAGCTCATGCCGCCGTAGGTCAGTGGATCCAGCGGCGCCACTTTGTCGAACAAGTTGGCGATCGAGCCTTGCAGCGACAGCTGCTTGGTGACGTTGTAGCGGGCCGAGAGGTCGAACGTGGAGAACGACGCCAGGCGGCAGCCGAACGGCGCCGGGGTGCCGTCTGCGAACGTGTTGGCGCAAGACGTATCCGACGCTTCGCCCACGTTCTTCATGTGGGCGCGGTAGTTCAGCGTACCGGTCACGTTCCAGTCGCCTTTATCCCACGACGCGGTCATGTTGACCTTGTCTTTAGGCGTACCAGCGCAGTTCGACGTATCGCAGTTGCCGTGGGTGCCGGCGTACTGGAACGAACGGGTGGAATCCACACGCAGCCACGAGCTGATATGGGTCCAGGTCAGGCCCAAGGTCGCACGGCCCATGTCGCCCAGCTGGAAGCGCTGTTTGATGTCCGTATCCACACCCTTGATTTCCGTGTAGTTCGCGTTGCGGTATGGCGCGTTGATCACCAGCAGCGTGCCGGAGTTCGGAACGGTCACGCCGTTTTGTACCAGGTTGTTGTCCGAACGGACTGCGCCTGGCAGGGCGGCCGCTTCAGCAAACGCCACCTGGTTGATCTCGTTGCTGCGCTTCAGTTTGAAAGCGTCGATCGTCAGCGACGTGCCGTTGAACGGATCCCACACCATGCCCAGCGTGTAGCCTTTCGACTTTTCAGGCTGCAGGTTAGGGTTACCCACTTTCACGCCTGCCACGGTGATCGAGCAGTCCGCGGTGGTGGCGCCGCCGGCCGCTGGCTTGCCGCCAGGGCAACGGATTGGGTCAGACACTGGCGCGGAACCAGCCGATTGCGACAGCGGGCTGTTTTCAGCAGGGCCAGGAGCGCGGAAACCTTCCGAGTACGTGCCGCGCAGTGCGAACGTCTTGGTCGGGGTCCACTTCACGCCCAGTTTCGGCGTGGTCGAGTTGAAGTTGTCGTATTTGTCGTAACGGACGGCGGCATTGATTTCCACGCCCTTCATGACTGGCGCAGCCAATTCAGCAAAGATCGCGTCGACTTTGCTGTTGCCAAAGGTCGACACGTACGATGCATTGATGGTGCCGTCTTCGGTGCCGGACAGCGATGGGTTGCTGACCTTCTCGTGGCGGTGTTCCACACCCCATGCCAGGCCCAGCTTGCCGCCTGGCAGGTCCATCAGTTCACGCGACGCCTTGAAGTCGATGGTGGCCAGCGACGTGGTCGAGTGCGAACGCGCTGTGTAGCGGATCGCGTCGTACAGGCTTTGCGGGTTCTTCGATGCCTGCGCGCCGATGTAGTACGGGAACAGCGGGCTGGCCGGGTTGTTCAGCGCCTGCTGCAAGTTCTTCATGTTCAGCATGTTGGTGTACGTCAGATCCAGTGCGGAATCCGAGTACGTGATGCCGGTGTCATAGTCCCAGCCGGCGATCGTGCCTTTGGCGCCAAGCACGAAGCGCTTGAACTCGTTGTTGGCGTAGCGGGTCGATGCGCCCACGTCAAATGCGGAGTAGCGGATACGTGCGGCTGCGCCGAACGGGTTTTGCGGGTGGGTCGCGCCGATCGTCATGATCGTGCCCCACGACGTCACGGTGGTTGGCGACACCACGGTCGGGGTCACCGATGGCGGGATCAGCGTGAAGTGCGTATCGCGCTTGGAGTAGCCGGCTTCCGCATAGATCTGGTGGTCGTCGTTCACATTGAACGTGCCGCGGGCGTACAGGTTGTGGCCTTTGATTTCAGGCTGCATCGAGCGGAACTGGTCCTGGCCCCATACGCAACCATTGTTGGCGACTTGCACCGACGGCGTCAGCGACGAGCAGCCCGGCAGGTAAGTGTACGCCAGGGTTTTCGGATCGCGGATCGCGCCGACCGGGTTGGCGCCAGCCACGCCGCCGCGGATGTCGCCGGCCAGGAATTGCGAACCGGTCAGCGAGTAGCCATATGGACGCAGGTCGGCAGCGCCGATCCACGCACGGTTGTTGCGGTCTTTGTTCAGCAGTTCATTGTTGTTGTAGAACTCGGCGTTCAACAGCACGTTGAAGCGGTCGGAATCCAGCGAACCGGTACCCCAGGTCACCGATGCCTTGCCTTGTTCATTGTCGGAATATTTCGACGCGCCGTAGGTGCCCTTGACGATGCCGCCCACCAGGTCTTTACGCAGGATCACGTTGACCACGCCGGCCACGGCGTCCGCGCCGTAGGTCGACGATGCGCCGTCTTTCAGCACTTCAATGCGTTCCACGGCTTCCATCGGAATGGTGGACAAGTCGGTGAAGGTCTTGGTGCCGTCATCGGCGCGGGCAAATGGCGCCATGCGGCGGCCGTTCAACAGCACCAGGGTGGAGGTGGCGCCCAGGCCACGCAGCGAAATCGCGGTGGAACCGGCGGCGAAGCCGTTACCAAAGCCGGTTGGCAGCGAACCCGCGCCGTCCGACGTCAGGGTTTGCAGATATTCGGAAACCGTGCCCTTGCCCGATTTCGCCAAGTCTTCGCGGCTGATCACTTGCACTGGCGAAGCGGTTTCGGCCGATGCGCGCTTGATGCTCGAACCGGTAATTTCAACGCGCTGGATCGATTGATCCTGCGCCATTGCCGGCGTGGCCAGCATACTTGCCGCTACCGCGCCGCCGGCAAAGACCAGGCGTACGGAACGGGACATAACTGTTTCCATCATCATGCTTAAAAACCTCCAACTGGGGTGGGAATCTATGGATTGGAGCAACTTTGCCGTTTGCTCAATGCTTCGCAGTAGGCATCTGCACGCCAGTTGGTGTCAAGGTAAGGAATTCCCGTATCGCGCGCTGAAAATGTTGATATCAGCACAAAGATATCCCGCAATTTCCCTAAATGTGCTTTATTTCCCGTCTATCTACACGAAATATCGATTTGTTGAGAAGTGTAACAATATGCCGAAGAGCGTTACTTTTTGGCCACAGCTGTGCTGGACAGCCGGTTGTCTTGCGGCACTGCTTGCCCGTGGCGGCGGGCTGCGTGCATGATGGGGCCTCCGGATAACAGCAAGAGGGCTCGCGAAGGATGGCTGCATTTATAGTACGGCGTTTGTGGCAAATGGCGCCGACCATGCTGGGCGTGATCTTGCTGGTATTTGTGCTGTTTAACTGGGTGGGCGGCGATCCCGCCTACATCCTGGCAGGCAAGATGGCCGATGCGGACGCCATTGCCAATATCCGCCGCCAGCTTGGCGTCGACCAGCCATATTACGTCCAGCTGGGCATCTTTATCCGGCAAGTGGCGGCGTTCGACTTCGGCCACAGTTGGGCCACTGGCGAAGCTGTCTCGTCCATCATTACTTCGCGGCTGGGCCCGTCGCTGACGGTGCTGGTGCCGCTGACAGTACTTGAAACCGTGCTGGGCATTGCGCTGGCGCTGGCTGTGGCGTTCGTGCGCGGCAGCCTGACGGACCGTGCCGTGATGCTGGCCTGTACGGTGGCCATGTCCATCAGCATTTTGGTTTACATCATTGTGTTCCAGTACGGGCTGGCGTACCGCCTGGGCTGGTTCCCTGTGCAGGGCTGGGGCGGCAGCTTGCCTGAGAACCTGCTGCGCTATGCGGCGCTGCCCGTGCTGATTGGCCTGGCCGTATCGATGGCGCCCACGTTGCGGCTGTACCGCAGCTTCGTGCTGGATGAAGCGCGCCATGATTACGTGCGCACGGCGCGCGCCAAAGGGTTGCCGGAGCGGCGCGTCATGTGGGTGCACGTGCTGCGCAATGCCGCCATTCCTATCGTGACGCACGTGATGGCAGGCTTGCCGGCGCTGCTGATCGGCGCGTTTTTGCTGGAGCGGTTCTTTGGCATTCCCGGCATCGGCCGCGAAGTGATCCTGGCCGTGGAGCGCAGCGATTTCCCCGTCATCAAAGCGGTGACTGTGTGCGTGGCCGCTGCCACCATGGTCTTTAATTTGCTGGCCGATCTGCTGTACCAGGCGCTCGATCCGCGCGTGCGGCTGCAATGAGGATGCGCTGATGAAGGCGTTATGGCTCATGGCGTGGCGCCGCTTGCGCGCTGACCGGGTAGGGATGGCGGCATTGGCTGTCGTCGCGGGCTTTATGGTGCTGGCGGTGTTGTCCGCTTGCGGGCTGGTGGCGGCAGACTGGGAACAGGAAGTGGCTGTGAACTATGCGCCGCCGCAGTTTATGGCGGGTCCCGTGGCGGTAACGGCTTCCACGGCGGCGCCCGTTGCCGTGCCGCCCAATGAATTTGATCCGCTGGCCGCCGAGATTGCTGCATTGCGGCCCGATGCCGTTGCTGGGCAAGGGCGCATGCGCAAGCCTGCATTGCTGTTTGGTGCAGACAAATGGGGGCACGACGTCATCAAGAAAACCATCAAAGGGGCGCAAACGTCTGTCGCGGTGGGATTGGCAAGCGCGTTGCTGGCCGTTGCGCTGGGCACCCTGAGCGGCGCGCTGTCCGGATTTTATGGCGGCTGGATCGATGACTGTTTCAACTGGTTTTACAGCGTGTTCACGGCCATTCCATCGATCCTGATGATCCTTGCGGTGGCGGCCGTGCTGCAGCAAAAAGGCGCCGCGACCATTGTGCTGATCCTGGGACTGACGGGATGGACTGGGCCATACCGCCTGATGCGCGCGGAATACCTGAAGCACAAGACACGTGACTATGTGCTGGCGGCGCAAGCCATCGGCGCATCCAATGGGCGGCGCATGTTCGTGCATATTTTTCCCAACGTCAGCCATGTGGCGCTGGTGCAGCTGGCCATTCTTGCCGTCGGCTTTATCAAGGCGGAAGTGATCTTGTCTTTCCTGGGCTTTGGCGTGCCGGTCGGCGACGTCAGTTGGGGTTCGATGCTCAATGAAGCGCAGCAGGAACTATTGCTGGGCAAGTGGTGGCAACTGGCCGCGGCCAGCGGCGCGATGGCGTTATTGGTGACGGCGCTGTCGCTGCTGACCGATGCGATGCGCGATGCGCTCGACCCGAAAGTGACGCGCTCATGAGTGGGAAATTATTGATGGCAGCGCTGTCGCTGCTGACCGATGAGGTGACAATCCGCGATGCGCTCGACCCGAAAGTGACGCGCTCATGAGTGGGAAATTATTGATGGCAGCGCTGTCGCTGCTGACCGATGAGGTGACAATCCGCGATGCGCTTGACCCGAAAGTGACGCGCTCATGAGTGGGACATTATTGATGGCAGCGCTGTCGCTGCTGACCGATGAGGTGAGGTTGCCATGAGCACGGCGCCATTGCTGGAAGTCTGCGATTTGCAGGTGGCGTTCCGCAGCGGACGCCATGCATTGGCGCCGGCCGTGAAAGGCGTGTCGTTCACGGTGCCGCGCAACCGCACGGTGGCGCTGGTCGGCGAATCAGGCAGCGGTAAATCCGTCACGGCGCTGGCGGCCATGGGCTTGCTGGCGGCTGATGCGGCGGTGATCGCTCCGGCCAGCCGCATCGTGTTTGACGGCGTCGATGTGCTGGCGCTGGATGCGGGCCGGCGGCGCGCGCTGTGCGGCAAGGATATCGCGATGATTTTCCAGGAACCCATGTCGTCGCTGAATCCCGTGCTGACGGTTGGCTACCAGATCGCCGAAGTGCTGGTGCGGCATCTGCGGTTGCGGGGCAGGGCGGTGCGCGAGCGCGTGCTGGCACTGCTGGAAGAGGTGGGGATTCCTGAACCGGCACGCCGCATCGATGCCTATCCACACGAGCTGTCTGGCGGGCAGCAGCAGCGCGTGATGATCGCCATGGCCATTGCGTGCGCACCGCGCCTGCTGATTGCGGACGAGCCGACGACAGCGCTGGACGTCACGGTGCAAAAACAAATCATGGAATTGATCAAGCGGCTGCAGCACGCGCATGGCATGGCGGTGCTGTTCATTACGCACGACCTGGCGCTGGTGGCGGACATTGCGGACGACGTCATCGTCATGCGCGATGGCGTGGTGCGCGAAGCCGGGCCGGCGCGCGACGTATTGACGCAGCCACGCGATCCCTACACGCGGGCGCTGCTGCAATGCCGCCCGCCCATCGATGCGCGGCCGCTGCGCTTGCCGGTGATTGCTGATGTAATGGAAGGCCGGGCTCCCGTCACGGTGCAACGTCCGGCGCGCACGCCGACCGGCGGTATTGTGCTGCGCGCTGACCAGCTCAGTAAAAGTTTTACTGTACGTGACGGCTGGTTCCGCAAGCGGGAATTTCCGGCAGTAAGCAACGTGTCTTTCGCGCTGGAGCGCGGCACGACGCTGGGCGTGGTGGGGGAATCCGGCTGTGGCAAAAGCACGCTGGGACTGACGTTGATGCAGCTGCATCGGGCCACGGGTGGAACCGTCCTGTTTGACGGGCGCGATGTGCGGCAGGTGCCGCTGCAGGAATTCCGCAGGCGTATGCAAATCGTGTTCCAGAACCCCTACGCGTCATTGAACCCGCGCTTTACTGTCGAGCAGATTTTGCTGGAGCCAATGCAATTGCATGGTATCGGCGCAAACGATGCGGAGCGTACGCGGATGGCGCAAGCGTTGCTGGAGAAAGTCGGCTTGCCGCGCGCGGCGCTGCAGCGCTGGCCCCACGAATTTTCCGGCGGCCAGCGGCAGCGCATTGCCATTGCCCGCTGCCTGGCGCTGCAGCCGGATGTGCTGGTGTGTGATGAATCCGTGTCGGCGCTGGACGTATCCGTGCAGGCGCAAGTATTGAATCTGCTGCTTGACCTTCAGCAGGAATACGGCCTGTCTTACATTTTTATTTCGCACGACTTGTCCGTGGTGCGCTACATGGCGGACCACGTGATGGTGATGCGGCGCGGCGAAGTGGTGGAGCAGGGCGAAGCGGAGACGCTGTACCGTCGCCCGGAGCACCCGTACACGCAGGCGCTGCTGGCTGCCGTTCCTGGAGCGGCGCCTGCCGGCTGAGGCGATTTCGTTTACCATTGCGGAATCATGGCGAGCTTACTGACACTGTTGCGGGAATATGGCGTACTGATTGTGTTCGCTGTCGTCCTGGTCGAACAGATGGGATTACCAATCCCCGCATTTCCCCTGCTGATCGTTGCCGGCGCCCTCGTGGCCGGAAATGAATTGCACTGGGCGGCTGTACTGGCCGCTGCCTTGCTGGCATGTTCCGTCAGCGACTTCTTTTGGTTCCGCGCCGGCCGCCGCTATGGCAAGCGCATCTTGAAACTGTTGTGCCGGATTTCCCTGTCACCTGACTACTGCGTCAGCCAGACCGAAGATAATTTCCGCCGCTGGGGCCCGAAATCGCTGCTGGTAGCGAAATTCGTCCCCGGTTTCAATACCATTGCGCCGCCGATGTCTGGCGCCATGGGCACCAGTTACGCCCGCTTCCTGGGCTTTTCCGTGCCGGGCGGCTTGCTGTGGAGCGGCAGCGGGATTGCCATAGGCGCGTATTTCAGTACCAGTATCGAGCAAGTGCTCGACACCTTGTCCACCATGGGAACCACAGCGCTGGCCGTGCTGGGCACGTTGCTGGCCTTGTTTGTGCTGTACAAATACGTGGAGCGCAAACGTTTCCAGCAAACTGTGCAAATGGAGCGCATCACGGTGGACGAGTTGAAGCAATTGCTGCTCGATGGCCACGAGCCGATACTCGTGGATGCCCGCAGCGCCACGGCGCAATCGCTGGAACCGGCCGTGCCGGGCGCCGTGCTGGTCAATGGCGACTTGTCCAATGTGCTGCAAGCGCTGCCCAAGGACCGCCACATCATCGTGTATTGCAGCTGCCCGAATGACGTGACGGCAGCGCACGTTGCGAAGCAAATGTTTGCACAAGGTTATGCCTATGCGCGTCCGCTGCATGGCGGCCTCGACGCCTGGAACTCTGCCTTTGCCCACGAATTGCGCCGTCCCCGCGATGGCGAAAACGCAGCGCCTGTCCCCACCGCCGTTCCCCACGGCTGATTCCCTTCGTTCCAGCGTCGCGGCACGTGCAAACCGTGCGGCTACGCTGCGTCTTGTCTATACCAATCACCCCTAAAATCGGTAGTCATACTACGCATCGAATATTGCAAAACGTAACTTTTTACACTGTTATGCTTTAAATTTGTACTAAAACTACAAAGAATGCTTGCGCGTGTAGTCATAAATACGTAAGCTTAAGCCTCAACTTTTTCCAGTGCGATCATGACTTTCGAGCCTATTTCTACTTCGCGTATCCCTGCGCCGGGCGCTCCATTTCAAGGCGGTCCCCGCCTGCTGGCGGATGTCGGCGGTACGAATGCACGCTTCGCGCTGGAAACGGCTCCCGGCCAGATCGCCCATATCAATGTGCTGGCGTGCGCTGCCTATGCGTCGCTGGCCGATGCGCTGCGCGCTTACCTGGCATTGCCGGAAGTGGCGGCCGTATCGGGCAGCGGCATCCGCCACGGCGCCATTGCCATTGCCAACCCTGTCAATGGCGACCTGGTGCGGATGACCAACCATCACTGGCAATTCTCGATTGAAGCGCTGCGGACCGAATGCGGCTTTGACGTGCTGGAAGTGGTCAACGATTTCACGGCGCTGGCCAGTTCGCTGCCTTTCCTGTCGGATGCGCAAAAGCGGCAAGTGGGCGGTGGCGAAGCACAGGCGGGCGCACCAATCGGTTTGATTGGCGCCGGCACGGGCCTGGGCGTATCCGGCCTGATTCCTGGCAAGGATGGGCGCTGGACTGCGCTGCTCAGCGAGGGTGGCCATGTCAGCTTTTCGCCGGTCAATGCACTGGAAGTCGCCGTCCTTGAACATGCGTGGACGGAATTTGACCACGTGTCGGCCGAGCGTTTCATGTCCGGCGTCGGCATTGAATTGATTTACCGTGGTTTGTGCAAATACCGTGGCGTCCAGGCAGAAAAGATCGCCGTGCCAGTCATTGTCAGCCGCGCGCTGGCCGATGAGTGCGCGCTGTGCGCGGAAACCGTGGAAGCCTTTTGCTGCATGCTGGGTACGGTGGCGGGCAACCTGGGCGTGACGCTCGGAGCGCTGGGCGGTATTTATATAGGCGGTGGCATCGTGCCGCGCCTGGGCAACCGTTTCGACACGTCAGGCTTCCGCGCCCGCTTCGAGCAAAAAGGCCGCTTTTCCAGCTACCTGTCGCGGATTCCGACCTACGTGATTACCGCAGAGTACCCGGCCTTTGTGGGCGTTGCCGCCATCCTGGCTGAAAAACTTGCATCAAAGTAAATTCGTACGGTAGTGTCGCCCGTCAGCCGTTTTATCAGGTACAATTGTGACTGTTGGATGAAACGGCTTCCCCAGACACGCAAAATCAGTCGCGGTAATATCTGCCCGTTTTCGCCCGAAAACAAACTTCTCCACTTGTAGTGCTCCTGCCTTGCGCGCTTCGGCCCGGGCTTTTCTTCTTGCATTTGTTTGCAACCACATATGGAAATAGCTGAGGCGAAGCAAGTCCTCGAAACCGCTTTGCTATGCGCGCAAGAGCCTTTGTCCGTGCATAGCCTGAAAAAGCTCTTTATCGAGCTCGACAGCCAAGAGCGGCCACAGAATGATGGTTACAGCTCGGAGCAAATCAAGGGCATGCTGGCGGAGTTGCAGCAAGAATGGACAGGCCGGGGCGTCGAGCTGGTGTGCCTGGCAAGCGGGTGGCGGTTTCAAAGCCGCCCGGAAATGAAACAGTACCTGGAACGTCTGAACCCGGAAAAGCCGCCGAAATATACGCGCGCTACGCTGGAAACGCTGGCAATCATCGCGTACCGGCAACCCGTGACCCGTGGCGATATTGAAGAAATCCGCGGCGTGACCGTGAATTCGCAGACGATCAAGATGCTGGAAGACCGGGGCTGGATCGATGTGGTCGGCCACCGTGACGTGGTCGGACGCCCGGCGTTGCTGGGAACGACCAGGCAGTTCCTGGATGATTTGGGATTGAGTTCGCTGGCCCAGCTGCCTCCGTTGCAGCAAATCAGTGAACCGCAGGGCGGGCCGCCGGATATGGCGGCGCTGGAAGCGGCCCTGCAAGAGAATTTTGAGAAGGCGGCGCAGGCCGCTTCACATGCTGGTACTGGCGGTCAGGATGACAGCCAGGTTGTTCGCCTCGATGATGAGGCGCCGGCTCGCGCCCCACTACTGGAAGCACCGGTTGACGCAGAGCCCAACCAAGAAATGAATAATGAACAACACTGATACCCAAGAGACTGTCGCCGGCGCCCCTGCCGCCGACGTGGCCGCGAAACCCAAGCGCCGCACCAAGGCTCAAATCGAAGCGGATAAAGCTGCTGCACTGGCAGCGGGCGAACAGCCGAAACCTAAACGCAAGAGCAAGGCTGCGGCCGCAGCTGAAGCAGGCGATGCCGTTGCTGCCGAGGCGGCTGGCGACGCCGCGCCGGCGAAAAAGCCGCGCGCCCGGGCAGTGAAGAAAGAAGTGGCGGCGCAAGAAGCTGCTGCGCCGGCGGCGGAAGCGGCGCCGAAAGCGCCGCGCACCCGCAAAGCCAAGCCTGCCGCTGAGGCTGCCGCCCCTGCGGCGGCAGCTGCGCCGGTCAAGGCTGACGCTGCGGAAGCGCCGGTCGCGGAGGCTGCGCCCGCTGAAGGCAAGCCGTCCCGCGATGGCCAGCGCCAGGGCAATAGCCGTCCGCGCGGTCCGCGCCAGATGCGCGAACAGCGCGCCAGCCGTGAGGTGCTGCATCCGAAGCCGATCGCTGTTGCCGCCGCCGCTGTTGCGGATGGCGCGACCAGCCTGCCGCCGGAAGGTGAGGCGGCGCCGGAAGGCCAGGAACGCACCCAGGGCCAGCGCCACAACAAGCGCGGCAAGGGGAAAGGCAAGGGCGTCAACGTCAGCAACGCAGGCAAACCGCAAGGCACGCCAGGCGCCTTCGGCAACAAGATGAAGCGCAAGGCCAATGACGCCGACGCCGTGTTCTCGTTTGTTACGTCGGATGCGTTCGATAGCGACGAAGCGGGCAAGGGCCGCCAGCAGCAAAAACAAGTGCGGCGCGACCTGACGTCGGACGACGATGCGCCGAAGCTGCACAAAGTGCTGGCGGAAGCGGGCCTGGGTTCGCGCCGCGACATGGAAGAACTGATCATTGCGGGCCGCGTGTCCGTCAATGGCGAGCCGGCCCACATCGGCCAGCGCATCTTGCCGACCGATGCCGTGCGTATCAACGGCAAGCTGATCCAGCGTAAAGTCAGCAAGCGCCCGCCGCGCGTGCTGGTGTACCACAAACCGGCCGGCGAAATCGTCAGCCATGACGATCCGGATGGCCGCCCATCGGTATTTGACCGCCTGCCGACCATGAAGGCTGGCAAATGGCTGGCCATCGGCCGCCTGGACTTCAATACCGAAGGCTTGTTGCTGTTCACCACGTCCGGTGACCTGGCCAACCGCCTGATGCACCCGCGCTACGGCATCGACCGCGAATACGCGGTGCGTACGCTGGGTACGCTGGAAGAGGGCATGCGCCAGAAATTGCTGTCCGGCGTTGAGCTGGAAGACGGCATGGCGCAATTCTCGAAAATCGCCGATGGCGGTGGCGAGGGGATTAACAAGTGGTACCGTGTGGTGATCGGCGAAGGCCGTAACCGCGAAGTGCGCCGTATGTTCGAGGCGATCGGCTTGACGGTATCGCGCCTGATCCGTACCCGTTACGGCGCCATGACTTTGCCGAGCGACTTGAAGCGCGGCCGCTGGGAAGAACTGGAAGAAAACCAGGTACGTGATTTGATGGCGGTGTACAGCCCTGAGAAAAAACAGGGCGGTGGCGATGGCCAGCAAAAACGCCAGGGCGGCCAGCCGGGCCAGCCGGGCCAGCAGCAAGGCCAGGGCCGCCAGCGCCGCGAGCGTGAGCGTGACCGCGAGCCCAATGGCAACCGCATGGATGTCAGCAACAAGAATGCTGATCCATTCCCGCAGCAGCGCGGCCAGCGCCGTGGCGGTGGCCAGCAGGGCGCCTACTTTGGCGCCGGTGGCGGCGGTTTGCCGGAATTCGGCCGTCCAAGCGGCCGTCCGCAAGGCGGCGCCCAGGGTAAAGGCAAGGGCGGCAGCCGTCCGCGCCAGCCGGATCCGCTGCAGACCACGTTCGGCTTTGCCGGCGCCGGTGGCGGCCAGCAGCGCCGCGGCGGCCAGCCGCGCGGCGGCGCCATGGACCATGGCATGCCGCGCCGCCGTAAAGGCTGAGGTATTAAGGGTTTTAACGGGTGTCCAGCCCGTTAAAACGCCTGTATTTCGTGCCGCGATGGCCGAATTTGAAGTGTTGTAAGCCCCGCCATTCCGCGATGCGGCATTGCAGCGAAATCAAGTTGCGGTTATAATGGCCATCCAATGGAAACGTGATTCGCAGAATGCACAGTGATCTGTGTGCTTGCTGAGACTGCTTTCATCTGGGTAGGAAATACAAAAGATGGGCAATAGCCCATTTTTTTTTTGGTGAACGTTTTTAGCGGCCTAACGCACAGTCGAAAAGGGCCGCGATCTGGAGAATTTCTTTGCAACTGCCGGAGTTAATTGAAACGACCGTCACGGGTCTGGGCTATGAGCTGGTTGATTTTGAACGGGCCGAGCGTGGATTGCTGCGCGTGTATATCGATTTCACCGCGGAAGATGCAGCGGAAAAAGGTCCGATCACCGTGGAAGATTGCGCGAAGGTCAGCCATCAGCTGAGCCACGTGCTGACTGTGGAAAACGTCAACTATGAACGGCTTGAAATTTCCTCGCCTGGCCTGGACCGTCCGCTGCGCAAACTGTCCGACTTCGTCCGTTTCGCAGGCTGCGAAGCGATCGTCAAGTTGAAGATTGCCATGCCGGGCACTTCCAACCGGAAGTCGTACCAGGGCATTTTGCATGAGCCGAACGGCGAAACGCTGGCGTTGGAATTTGAAGGTAAAGAAGGGCCAGCGTTGTTGGAATTTACGCTGGCCGATATGGACAAGGCACGTTTGGTGCCGCAGGTGGATTTTAAGGGACGCAAAGCATGAGTCGCGAAGTTTTATTATTGGTTGACGCGCTGGCGCGTGAAAAGAACGTCGATAAAGACGTGGTCTTTGGCGCGCTGGAATTCGCACTGGCGCAAGCCACGAAGAAGCGCTACGAAGGCGAAGTCGATATTCGCGTCTCGATCGATCGCGATTCCGGCGAGTTCGAATCCTTCCGCCGCTGGCACGTGGTGCCGGACGAAGCCGGCCTGCAGCTGCCAGACCAGGAAGTGCTGCTGTTCGAAGCCAAGGAACAGATTCCTGACATCGAAGTCGACGAATACATTGAAGAGCCGATTGAATCCGTGGAATTCGGCCGCCGCTTTGCGCAAGACACCAAGCAAGTCGTGCTGCAGCGCGTGCGCGATGCCGAGCGCGAACAGATCCTGGCTGACTTCCTGGAGCGCGGCGACGCGCTGGTGACTGGCACCATCAAGCGCATGGAGCGCGGTGACGCCATCGTTGAATCGGGCAAGATCGAAGCGCGCCTGCCGCGCGACCAGATGATCCCGAAGGAAAACCTGCGTATCGGCGACCGCGTGCGCGCTTTCATCCTGCGCGTGGACCGCAATATGCGTGGCCCGCAAGTGATCCTGTCGCGTACCGCGCCAGAATTCATCATGAAGCTGTTCGAACTGGAAGTGCCGGAAATCGAACAGGGCATGCTGGAAATTAAATCCGCTGCACGCGACGCCGGCGTACGCGCCAAGATCGCCGTGCACACCAACGACAAGCGTATCGATCCGATCGGCACCTGCGTCGGCATGCGCGGTTCGCGCGTGCAGGCCGTGACCGGTGAGCTGGGCGGCGAGCGCGTGGACATCGTACTGTGGTCGGAAGATCCGGCCCAGTTCGTGATTGGCGCGCTGGCCCCTGCCAACGTGTCGTCGATCATGGTCGATGAAGAAAAGCACGCGATGGACGTCGTGGTGGACGAAGAAAACCTGGCCATCGCGATCGGCCGCTCGGGCCAGAACGTGCGCCTGGCGTCGGACCTGACCGGCTGGAAGATCAACATCATGACGGCTGAGGAATCAGCCGACAAAGCTGCCCAGGAAACCGCCGCTACCCGCGCGCTGTTCATGGAAAAGCTGGACGTCGACCAGGAAGTGGCCGACATCCTGGTGGAAGAAGGCTTCGCCAGCCTGGAAGAAATCGCTTACGTGCCGATTTCCGAAATGCTGGAAATCGAAGCGTTCGACGAAGACACCGTCAACGAATTGCGTACCCGCGCCCGCGACGCGCTGGTGACGGAAGCCATTGCTTCGGAAGAGGGCCTGGAAGGCATGGAAGAAGCGCTGGTTGGACTGGAAGGCATGGACCGCATCACTGCGGGCAAACTGGGCCTGGCCGGTATCAAGACGGTTGAAGCATTTGCCGCACTGGCTTACGACGAATTTGGCGCCATCCTGGCCCTGTCCGCCGACCGTGCCCGTGCATTGATAGCCAATGAATTTGAAGATGTGACCGACGACGAGATGAAGTTGGTTGACTCGAAGTACGACGACCGCGCCAAGGCCCTGCAAGCCAAGGCATGGGCGTTGGCCGAATCCGTAAAGGCTTAATTTGAGTATCTTTATCATCTCCGCGACACATAGAAAAGAGGACTGAATGGCGAGTAACAACGTAGCCCAATTTGCCACCGAACTGAAGATGCCTGCAGATTTGCTGCTGACGCAGCTGCGTTCTGCTGGCGTCGAAAAGAGTTCGACGTCAGACCCATTGTCGAAAGATGATAAGGACAAGTTGCTGGAACACCTGCGCCGCACCCACGGCGCAGCTGCGGAAACGGAAAAGAAAAAGATCACGCTGACCCGCAAGGAAACCACCGAGATCAAGCAAGCCGACGCTTCCGGAAAATCCCGCACCATCCAGGTCGCGGTGAAAAAAGTGCGCACCTTCGTGCAGCGCGACGATCCAGCGCCGGCCGCATCAGCTGCATCGGCTGCGGCGAAGATCGATCCAGCGGAACAGGCGCGCCGTGAAGAAGAAGCACGCCGCCAGCAAGAGCTGACCGCGCGCCAGGAAGCGGAACTGAAAGAAAAGCAGGAACGCCTGGCCAAGCTGGAACAGGAAAAGGCTGCGCAAGCCAAAGCCGCTGCGGAAGCGGAAGCCAAGCGCGTCGCCGACGAGCAGGCGCGCCAGGCTGCGGAAGCCAAAGCCGCCGCTGAAAAGCAGGCTGCTGCCGCCGCCGCGAAGACTGCCCAGCAGTCCGACGCTGCCGCGGAAGCGAAGAAAGCTGCCGCCGACGCCGCTGCTGAAGCGAAAAAAGCTGCTGCGGAAGCGGAAGCCAAGAAAGCCAACGAGCAAGCTGTCAAGGAAGCTGCCGAACGTGCTGCCGCCACCGAGCGCGCACGCCAGGCCGTGGCCGACGAAGTGGCCCAGATCAAGGCCATGATGAGCCAGCCGCGCCGCGTGATGAAAGCACCGGAGCCTACCGCTGCACCAGCACCGGCCAAGCCGAAGCTGGCCGAAGGCACGCTGCACAAACCGGCAGACAAGAAACCGGCCGCTGGCGCCAACGCCAATGCCGCCGCGCCTGCCGCAGGCGACAAGGACAAAAAAGGCGACAAGAAGTCGATCAAGTCGGCCAATGTATCGTCGACCTGGCAAGATGACGCGAAGAAGCGCGGCGCACCGAGCGGCCAAAAAGGCCGTGGCGGCGCGAACGCCAACGCAGGCGGCGGCCGTGACGGCTGGCGCAGCGGTGGCCGTGGCGGCCGCCGTGGCAATTCGCACTCGGATGAGCGCGAATCGAACTTCCAGGCGCCAACCGAAGCCATCGTCAAAGACGTGCACGTGCCGGAAACCGTCACGGTTGCCGAACTGGCGCACAAGATGTCCGTGAAAGCGTCGGAAGTCATTAAACAGCTGATGAAGCTGGGCCAGATGTGCACCATCAACCAGGTGCTGGACCAGGAAACCGCGATGATCGTGGTGGAAGAGATGGGCCACAAAGCCTTCGCTGCCGCTGTCGATGATCCGGAAGCGATCCTGGCCGACCAGGGCGAACACGCGCACTTTGAAGCCACTCCGCGTGCACCTGTGGTGACCGTCATGGGTCACGTTGACCACGGTAAAACGTCGCTGCTGGACTACATCCGCCGTGCCAAAGTGGCATCGGGCGAAGCGGGCGGCATTACGCAGCACATCGGCGCGTACCACGTGGAAACGCCGCGCGGCATCATTACCTTCCTGGATACGCCGGGCCACGAAGCGTTCACGGCAATGCGTGCACGCGGTGCGAAAGCCACCGACATCGTGATTCTGGTGGTGGCAGCCGACGACGGCGTGATGCCGCAAACGAAGGAAGCGATTTCGCACGCAAAAGCAGCCGGCGTGCCGCTGGTGGTGGCGATCAACAAGATCGACAAACCGGGCGGCAACCTGGAGCGCGTGACGCAGGAACTGATCGCTGAAGGCGTCGTGCCGGAAGAATACGGTGGCGATTCGCCATTCGTACCTGTGTCGGCAAAAACCGGCCAGGGCATCGATTCGCTGCTGGAAAACGTGCTGCTGCAAGCCGAAGTGCTGGAATTGAAAGCACCGGTCGAAGCGCCTGCGCGCGGCCTGGTGGTGGAAGCCCGTCTGGACAAGGGCCGTGGTCCTGTGGCCACCATCCTGGTGCAGTCCGGTACGCTGAAGCGCGGCGACGTCGTGCTGGCTGGTTCGTCGTATGGCCGTGTGCGCGCCATGCTGGACGAAAACGGCAAGTCGATTACCGAAGCCGGCCCATCGATCCCTGTCGAGATCCAGGGCCTGACGGAAGTGCCTGCGGCAGGTGAAGAAGCCATGGTGATGGCGGATGAGCGTAAAGCACGTGAAATCGGCCTGTTCCGCCAAGGTAAGTTCCGCGACGTGAAGCTGGCAAAACAGCAAGCGGCGAAACTGGAAAACATGTTCGACCAGATGGCCGAAGGCGAAGTGAAGAACCTGCCGCTGATCGTCAAGACCGACGTGCAGGGTTCGCAGGAAGCGCTGGTGGGCTCGCTGCAAAAACTGTCGACTTCCGAAGTGCGCGTCCAGATCGTTCACGCAGCGGTCGGCGGCATCACGGAATCGGACGTCAACCTGGCGACCGCGTCGAAGGCCGTCATCATCGGCTTCAACGCCCGTGCCGATGCACAGGCGCGCAAAGTGGCCGAGACCAACGGTGTGGACATCCGCTACTACAACATCATCTACGACGCGATCGAAGAGGTGAAAGCAGCACTGTCCGGCATGCTGGCGCCAGAGAAGCGCGAACAGATCACCGGCCAGGTGGAAGTCCGCCAGGTCATCATGGTGTCCAAAGTCGGCGCGATTGCCGGCTGCCTGGTTACCGATGGTGTGGTCAAGCGTACGTCGTCGGTCCGCCTGCTGCGCAACAACATCGTCGTGTGGACGGGCGAAATCGACTCGCTCAAGCGCTTCAAGGACGATGCGAAAGAAGTGCGCGCCGGTCTGGAATGCGGTCTGTCGCTGAAGAACTACAACGACATCCAGGTTGGCGACACCCTGGAAGTGTTCGAAGTGCAGGAAATCGCCCGTACGCTGTAATAGCGGAAGGCAGCATGGCGGGTGCATCCCGCCTCGCGCGATGCGCGGGGCAGGAGCACCCGCCATTTATTTTTTGTAGTGGCAGGGCATCGTAGGGCGGATTAGCGTAGCGTAATCCGCCATGCGTGAGCGGCCTGCAAACATGGCGGATTACGGCGTTGCCTAATCCGCCCTACTAGGTAAGCATCATGGCAAAACACAGCAAAAACATCCCACAGCGCGGCGTGCGCGTGGCGGACCAGATCCAGAAGGATTTGTCCGAACTGATCGCCTTCGAACTCAAAGACCCGCGCGTGGGCATGATCACTTTGTCAGAAGTCCAGCTGACGCCGGACTACGCGCATGCAAAGATATTCTTCACGACGTTGAAGGACGATAAAGAGTCCATCAAGAATACCTTGGCCGGCCTGACCGCTGCCGCCGGCTATCTGCGCAACCAGCTGGGCAAGCGCCTGCACATCCACACGTTGCCGCAGCTGCACTTCGTGCACGACACGTCGACCATGCGCGGCATGGAAATGTCGGCGCTGATCGACAAGGCGAATGCGTCGCGCGCTGCCGATTACGAAGAAGATGGCGGCGAAGGCAATCAATGAATCAAGCGAAGGTAAAGCGCGTCCGCGACATCGTCGACGGCGTGCTGCTGCTGGATAAGCCGGTCGGCCTGTCCAGCAATGACGCGCTGATCAAAGCCAAGCGCGTATTGAACGCCAAGAAGGCGGGCCATACCGGTACCTTGGATCCGTTTGCCACCGGACTGCTGCCGCTGTGTTTTGGCGAAGCCACCAAGTTTTCGCAAGACTTGCTGGAAGCGGACAAGACGTATCTGACCACCGTGCACCTGGGCCAGCGTACGGACACGGGCGATACGGAAGGGCAGGTCATCGAAACGTGCGGCGTTAACGTGACCGTGGAGCAGATTGAAGCCGTGCTGGCGCAATTCCGTGGCCCGATCAAGCAGGTGCCACCCATGTACTCTGCCCTGAAGCGCGACGGCAAGCCGCTGTATGAATATGCGCGCGAAGGCATCACCTTGGAGCGCGAAGCGCGCGACGTGACGATCCACAAGCTGGAATTCGTGTCATATGACGCGCCATTCCTCAAGCTGTCCGTCACCTGCAGCAAAGGCACGTATATCCGCGTGCTGGGCGAAGACATCGGCGCTGCATTGGGCTGCGGCGCGCATTTGAATGCGCTGCGCCGGATCCAGGTGGGCGACCTGGTGATGCAGGACGTGGTGACACTGGAGCAGCTGGGCGCCCATCCTGCGCCGTTGGAGTTGCTGTCGCCGGTGGATGCACTGCTGTCGTCATTCCCGCCTGTGCGACTGACAGCGGATCTGGCCAAGCGCTTCTTGCAAGGCCAGCGCCTGCCGCTGGGCAAAGAGCCGGAAGCTGTGGTGCCTGCGGACTATATCGGCCGCGTGCGCGTGTACCACGACGCCAAGCTGCTGGGTACCGCGCAGTTGCAGAAATTTTCGATCTTGGCGCCTGAGCGTCTGATCGCGGCAGCATAGTTGCGTCAACCCGGCCGCCGGCGCAGCTTGACGGATGAGTTATCGGGAGTGGATGTGTTGTGACATTTGGATAGTTTCCAAAGAGTTAATATCGATAAAATAGCAACTCCCCGGAGGGGGAAGGGCGAGGTGCATACTTCGCTCCATGTTCATTGACGATTGCTCGATAATAACTTCTGCTATGTCCTTCACAAAATCTACTTCCCGCAAGCTAAAGGTTTCCTTGCTGCTGGCTGCCTGCTCAGCATTCATTCCCACTGCACATGCCACGACGTCCCAGTTTATGACGCGGCTATTTACTGAGGCGATTGGACGAGGCCCAGACGCGGCAACGTGGAAAGCCAATTCGCTGTTCAGTACAACGCCATCGAACTGTACTTCCCTGGACTTTTATACGATCGTCAACAGTATTTATACGTCGGCGGAATACAACAATTTAGGCTATACAAATCAGGAAAAAGTCATCACGTTATACCGCGGTATCTTGAACCGTGAACCAGAGGCAGGTGCAGTCCAATACTGGACCAATCAATTGAATGGCGGCGCGACGATTTCTTCTCTGGTCAGTAACTTTGTCGTCTCGCCAGAATTCGCTTCCATCCGTGATAATCTGATATGCAAAGCGTTGCCAGCCAATGGCAATGCTGCATTCCGTTGGGGGAACTACCCGGCATTGCCAGTCAATGCCGGTGAGGCCACCATGGATTCAGCCTGGCTGCAAGCCCAATTAAATGCGGCTAAAACCAGCGCCAGCAAAACTGTTCTGCTCCCCCAACGCGCGTTAATCCAGGCAAATAGCACGATCAACATCCCGCCAGGCGTCAAATTGGCTACCGTTGGAACGATTCATAACCAAGCCTATGCGAAAATGGCCAGGATCGTCCGGACCACCAACTTTGCCGGTCCGCTCATTACCATGGGTAACATGAGCACGAATACGGCAGACCCTGGAAACACCGGCAGTTCCCGCATTGAAAATATCTGGATTTCCAGCCAGCGCGACCACGTGGTCAATGGTACGACGATCTCCTACATTGGCCAGCCTACCATTGCCATGTACAGCGGATACGGGTCAAGTATTTCAAATTCCCGTTTGGAGAATGCGGTTGGTGGAACCAACATTGAAATCTTTGACTATGGCTGCAAAGATTTTGTCATCTATAACAACCTGATCACGGGTTATACGAATACGCATTACAGTTTTGCGGGCGACGGCCGTTATACGGACGGCATCACGATCAAGTGCGGTTCGACTACCGTCACCAACAATACCGTGATCGATGCCAGTGACGTAGGGGTGATCACTTTCTTTAGCCCGACGCAGACACAGGCGACGAAAATGGAAAACAACTTCGTTATTGCCACTGGCGTCTCCGCCTATGCCGCCTATATGTATGAGCCATGGGGCGCTGCAGCGGGCGAATCGCGCGTGATCTTCGACTTCAATGGTTCCACCATCAAGAACAATAATTTCTGGGGTGGTCCTGGCACGCACTTCGATATCGGTATTTCCGTAGGCGCCCGCGCATGGCATGGCAGCAGCGTGCATGTCGGAAAAAATGGCTTTGTCCAGGGAAATTCAAACCAGGGTATTCCGACAGCCATGCAAATCGGTATTGGCATTGATTCCATGCCCGACACCACCGTTGGCAGCAATGCGTTGAATTATCAGCTGTATAACAACGGCTGGTGCGCAAAAGGCGTTTTGCTTGCCAATACGGGATACGACACGGTTGCCGGCGTACAAGTGCAAAACGCAACCCCATCACGCATCGCCAGCAATACCAACAATGGCTCGGTAGTCAACTATACCAACACCGCCATCCAGGCATGCGCCGGACATCCGGCATCGCAATAAGCCAATCGGCAGCGATGTGGCGGCGCAAGGCGGGTAGCGTTGCGCCGCTCTCACTGACTACAAGCCGGCTTTACGCCCAGCCCATTGCAGTTTGAATGCCGGTCAGGACCACCTGTACGGAATCCGCGTTACTGGAGACTTGATCGACAACCTGGGCGGCCAAGCCCACCGGAGCATTGTCGATCTGGTAGGTGATGGCAAAGTTCGCGCTGACCGTGGTCCGGTTCATCAGATAATCGTGCTCAGCCAACGATGGTGTGCCGGGACCAAACGTGGAATTTTCCACATTGTTCATCAGCGTGACAGCGAGTTCGCCGCGGGTCAGCGTTTTGTTCGCCAGCAGATTCGCCCAGTATGCCCGGCCGCCACTGTCGGCGGCGTGGTTCATCGTATTGACATAAATTGCGTCGACATATGCCGCGTCCGACAAACCGGCATACTTGGCCTGCGCTTCGCCGGAATTGTACATATTGTTGGCGATCTGCTTCGCCGTTTGGCCCGCTTTCATTTGGCCTGCCCAGTATTCCAGGCCGCTACGGTCGGCTGCGCGGTCCAGCAGGCTGGCGTAAAGCTGCGCCATTTCCACGCGTTGTGGTGTCCATTCCAGATCAACGCCGGAAATGCCATTCATCACGTTCAGCGAAAAGCCGCCATCCCAGGTGAATCCTGACTCGGCATTGGAAAAAGTGGCAAGCTGATCGTATGGCAGGTAGCCGAAGCCATTGTCTCCCCACTCTGCACCCCACGAGTTCTCGATAATATAGGAGCCGCCATGCAGACTATCGTCTTTACCGACGATGACCATCGCGTGATAAGAGCCTGGCTGAAATTGTCCAAACGAAAGGTAATTCTGGTCTTGCAGCGATCCATCCAGCAAGCTGAGTGCCCATGGAATTTCAGAACTCAGTAGCACCGGCTTACCTTGCATGAGGTATTCGCCGATGACTTGTTTCAAGTGCTGTTGTTTGTGCTGTACGTCCGTTTCAAGGATGCCGCTGGCTTTGTCGCCATTCAACCAGAGGGCATGGTCGCCCAAGTCGGTGTAACCGGTTAATTTTTGTGTGGCAGCGTTGGCATAGACTGCATCGCTTGGCTTGATGTACATCGTACTGCCAGGATCGCCGCTCCCACCATAGGGCAGCGCGACAGCCTGATCGGCAATGCCTTTGACCTTCGCACTCTCCAGCGCATCCTTAACAAACTTTACGCCAGCGTCACTGTTAACCGTGTTTTCGATGACGCGGGTATCGTAATAAAGCTGTTCGCGGGCCAATTCGCCTACATCTTTGTGGTATTCCCTGGTCTGCAGGCGAATCGCCTGGGTGATGGCATTGGCCACGCAAGAGTTTTCCGTCTTCTGGTCAAAAGTGGCGCCCGAAAATTTTCCGAGATTAATTTTGCTTGCAACAACTGTCATGTTTGTTTCCTCAGTAAAGATGGTAGTTGCAATTAAATAAAAGATTCAAAATTTGCAACATCCAGCATGTTACTGGGAAATTAAGAAAAATGAAATATTTATTGATAACAAAATGACAGTGTAGATCGCAGTTGGGGGAGGCAAACCCGGCAGGCTTGCCTCCGTCCGTCAGCCTGCATTCAAGCTGGCTGCTGAATTGCTTATGCCCAGCCCATCATGCTCTGGATACCAACCAGCGTTGCCTGAACCGAGTTGGCGTCACTGGTGACATTGTCCACCGCCCAAGCACCAATATCGGTATGGCTATCAATCTGGTAAGTGATGGCGAAGTTTGCACTGACCGCCGTGCGGTTCATCAGATAATCATGCTCGGCGATTGATGGTGAACCGGCGGCGCCGGTCGTATTCTCGACGTTATTCATCAATGTCACGGCGAATTCGCCACGAGAGATTACTTTTCTAGTAATCAAGTCGGCCCAATACGCTTTGCCGCCCGCATCTGCCGCATGTCCCATTGTATTGATGTACATTTCGTTGACGAATGCCGCGTCCGTCAAGCTGCCGTATTTGGCGGCAACTTCGCCCGATGAATACATAAAGTTGGCAATTGCATTAATGCTCTGCCCCGCCTTCATCGTGCCTGCCCAATATTCCAGTCCAGAGTGATCAGCTGCGCGGTCCAGCAGTGTGGCGTAGAGCTGCGCAACTTCTTTGCGCTGTGCAGTCCATTCCAGATTAATGCCGTCACTGCCATTGGTGAGGCCATAGGCGACAGCGAGACCCGTCAGGCGATAGCCGCTTTCGCTTTGGGCGGCCGTGCCGAATTGGTTATACGGGATATAGCCTAAGCCATTCGCGCCCCAGCCGGTACCCCAGGAGTTTTCCACGATATACGAGCCGCCATGCAGATTGTCATCTTTGCCGACGATGACCATCGTGTGAAACCCTTCTGGCGAGCTTTGTGCAAAAGTAAAATAATTCTGCGATGCTAAAGGTCCAGAGAGAGAGGCGATGCCTACAGGGACTTCGGCGCTGAATATCACTGGTTTCCCTTCCATCAAATACTCGCCAATGACTTGTTGCAGGTGCGCCTGTTTATTTGCCACATTGAATTCGAATCCCTTTGTTCGGTCGCCGTTGACGTAATTGAAGTGATCCTCAAGATTCGTGTAGCCAACCAGTTTTTGTGTCGCAGCGTTGGCATATACAGAGCTGCTCGGCTGCACAAACATCGAACTGTTTGTCCCATGTGTTCCGCTGTAAGGCAGTGCAACGGCTTGATCGGCTATGCCTTTGCTCATCGCCGCGTTAAGTGCAATGTGGACCGGGACACCGGTATCGGTACTCACGTTGCCCCACAGCGTTCTCGCGTCGTAGTAAAGCTGTTCCCGCGCTAATTCGCCTGAATCTTTGTGGTATTCCCGGGTCTGCAGGCGGATTGCTTGAGCAATAGCATTTGCTGTACAGGAATTTTGGTCCCCTTGATCAAACACTGCGCCAGAGTACTTACTTAAATCGATTTTGCTTGCGATAACTGACATTTATTTCCTTTAGTAGTGAATTTTCATTTCCGTGAATACATTAGGAAATGGAAAATCATTCTAAAGCGAAATTATCAAATTGAAAATATTATTTTTAATATAATTTCAATTGCTATGGCAAGCGTACAGTACTTATAATTTCCCTTTGTAGCCGACAAACACCCCGCCCGGCAGCAGCTGCACCGACCACGGCCCCCGCTGGTGTTCCAGATAGCCAGTCGCCGCGCCAATTGCCGCCCCCGCCACCACATCGCTTTGCCAGTGATCCCGCGTTTTTACACGCGACACCATCTGGTAAGCCGGTAACGCTGCCAGCAGCCACACGGCCGGCTGTTCGCGGCCATATTCCATGATCATCGGCGTCACCAGCGCCGCTGTTCCCGCCGCATGGCGGCTGGGGAAACTGTCGCCGCCTTTGTGCCAGCGGTCCGGGTCGGCCGTCTCGGATGGCCGCTCGCGTCCAGCCAAGTGCTTCAGGACGGAGGATGCTGCATACGATACGACAAACGCTTCGCCCCCTTGCCACAGCGCGCGCCCGGTCCGGTCTTCACTGCCCAGGTACAGCGCGCCGCCGGCGGTTGCTGCCAGCGCGGCGGCTGCCACGCCATCCGCGTGTTGCCAGAAACCGCCGGGATCGGCGCCGAGACGGTGGTCAAAGCCGGCAGCATGGGCGGGCAGGGCGAGGGTGGTGGCGAACACGGTGGCCACAGCGGTGGCCGCGAAAGTAGAGGAGCGCATCGGATCAGTTTGAGTTAAACGATCCGCAACTATAGGATAAAATCCCGCATTCTGGCGGTTTCACCGCCAATCTTAGCCCCAACCGTTCAGAATGTTGCCCGCTGTGTGCTATACTAGTGGGTTCCAGTCTCGCACATCGTGTGCGCACCGCAGTTTCCCTGTACTTACAACGACTATGTCTAATACTAAACGCGCTATCCGCAATATCGCCATCATCGCCCACGTTGACCACGGCAAGACCACCCTGGTCGACCAACTGCTGCGTCAGTCCGGCACCTTCCGTGAAAACCAGCAAGTCGACACCCGCGTGATGGACTCGAATGACCTCGAGAAGGAGCGCGGCATTACGATTCTGTCGAAGAACTGCGCAGTGGAATACGAAGGCACCCACATCAACATCGTCGACACCCCGGGCCACGCCGACTTCGGCGGCGAAGTGGAACGTGTGCTGTCGATGGTGGATTCGGTTCTGTTGCTGGTGGATGCCCAGGAAGGCCCAATGCCACAGACCCGTTTCGTGACCCGTAAAGCACTGGCCCTGGGCCTGAAGCCGATCGTCGTCGTGAACAAGATCGACCGTCCAGGCGCACGCGCTGACTGGGCCATCAACCAGACGTTCGAACTGTTCGACAAGCTGGGCGCCACCGATGAACAGCTGGACTTCCCTATCGTGTACGCATCGGGCCTGAACGGCTACGCTGGCATGGATGAATCCGTGCGCGGCGGCGACATGAAGCCACTGTTCGACGCGATCCTGAAATACGTGCCGGTGCGTGACGATAACCCGGACGGCCCGCTGCAAATGCAAATCACGTCGCTGGACTACTCGTCGTACGTGGGCAAGATCGGTATCGGCCGCATCAACCGTGGCCGCATCAAGGCCGGCCAGGACGTCGTGGTGCTGAACGGCCCAGACTCGACCCCGATCAAGGGCCGCATCAACCAGGTGCTGAATTTCAAGGGCCTGGAGCGCGTGCTGGTGGACGAAGCCGTTGCCGGCGACATTATCCTGATCAACGGTATCGAAGACATCGGCATCGGTTCCACCGTGTGCGCGCCGGATACGCCGGAAGCGCTGCCTATGCTGACCGTTGACGAGCCAACCTTGACCATGAACTTCATGGTCAACAGCTCGCCGCTGGCCGGCCGCGAAGGCAAATTCGTGACGTCGCGCCAGCTGCGCGACCGCCTGGACCGCGAACTGAAATCCAACGTGGCGCTGCGCGTGCTGCCAACCGACGACGACACCATCTTTGAAGTGTCGGGCCGCGGCGAACTGCACCTGACCATTTTGCTGGAAAACATGCGCCGTGAAGGTTTCGAGCTGGCCGTGTCCCGTCCACGCGTGGTGTTCAAGGAAATCGATGGCGTCAAGTGCGAGCCATATGAAAACCTGACCGTTGACGTGGAAGAAGTCAACCAGGGCGGCGTCATGGAAGAACTGGGCCGCCGCCGTGGCGACCTGCAAAACATGGAATCGGACGGCAAAGGCCGTGTGCGTCTGGAATACCGCATTCCAGCCCGTGGCCTGATCGGCTTCCAGTCGGAATTCATGACCTTGACGCGCGGCACCGGCCTGATGAGCCACGTGTTCGACGCGTACTCGCCAGTCGACAACTCGAAAGGCGAACTGGCCGGCCGCCGCAACGGTGTGCTGATCTCGCAAGACGACGGCCAGGCAGTTGCTTACGCGCTGTGGAAACTGCAAGACCGCGGCCGTATGTTCGTTGAGCACAACACGCCAGTGTACGAAGGCATGATCATCGGTATCCACTCGCGCGACAACGACCTGGTGGTGAACCCGATCAAGGGCAAACAGCTGACCAACGTGCGCGCTTCCGGCACCGACGAAGCCGTGCGCCTGGTACCGCCAGTCCAGCTGTCGCTGGAATACGCGGTGGAATTCATCGAAGACGACGAACTGGTGGAAATCACCCCGAAATCGATCCGTCTGCGCAAGCGCTACCTGAAAGAACACGAGCGCAAGAAAGCCCAGCGCGAAGGCGCGTAATCCATCACGGATTGCCTGTCTGAAGAAGCCCGCCGCCTCGTATGAGCCGGCGGGCTTTTTTCATGCCTGATACGCCATGCGCGGGTGAATTGTGGTCTACTTAGCGGGCACCCCCACTACCGGAGATTTGCATGAGTAACCCGGCTTTTGGCTTGTTTGGACAGGCCGTGGAATACTGGACCGACGCGTGGCAGCGGTCCATTTTGATGATGGATGTGCTGTACCAGCGCGGCAATGAGCGCAATGCGCGTGAACACGAAACCGCGCCGCACGTCCTCACCTTTGAATTCGATACCCTCATCGATGGCCGAACCTTGGAGCGGCCTTGCAACTACAGCCTGATGCGCATCGTGCCGCCGCCCGGCGTCGTCATCGATGACACCAAGCGCCCCTTCATCGTGTTCGATCCGCGCGCGGGCCATGGTCCCGGCATCGCCGGCATGAAACAGGACAGTGAAATCGGCGTCGTGCTCAAGGCGGGCAATCCCTGCTATTTTGTTGGCTTCCTGCCGAACCCGGAACCGGGCCAGACCATCGAAGATGTGTGCCGGGCCGAAGCGAAATTCATCGAACACGTGGCCAGCCTGCATCCGCACGCGGAAGGCAAACCGGCGCTGATCGCCAATTGCCAGGCCGGCTGGCAAATCATGATGACGGCCGCGCTGCGGCCCGGCATCACCGGCCCGCTGATGCTGGCTGGTGCGCCGCTGTCGTATTGGGCCGGCGTGCGCGGCAAGAATCCGCTGCGCTACCTTGGTGGCTTGTATGGCGGAACCTGGCTGACGTCGCTCGCAGGTGACCTGGGCAATGGCCATTTCGATGGCGCACACCTGGTGTCGAATTTTGAAAACATGAATCCCGCCAATACGTACTGGAAGAAGGCGTACAACGTATACGCCAACGTCGATACGGAAGCGGAGCGCTTCCTGGAATTCGAACGGTGGTGGGGCAACCCAGTGCTGTTGAATGCCCATGAAATGCAATTCATTGCCGACAACCTGTTCGTTGGCAACCGGCTGTCGAACGGCACCATCCACGACAGTGAAGGCCGCCGCATTGACCTGCGCAACATCAGCGCGCCCATCATCGTGTTTTGTTCATGGGGCGATGACATCACGCCGCCGCAGCAAGCGTTGGGATGGCTGCTGGACTTGTATGAAGACGACGCCGCGCTGGTCGCGGCTGGGCAGACGGTCATTTATTCGACGCACCAGTCGATCGGCCACCTGGGCATTTTTGTATCGGCGTCGGTCGCGAACAAGGAGCATGAGGAATTCACGCGCTCGATGGATTTGATCGACGTACTGCCGCCGGGACTGTATGAAGCCGTGTTCGTGGAAAAAAGCGATGACATGGCAAACCCGGACCTGGCCGACGGCCGCTACGTGATGCGCTTCGAGCGGCGCGACGTACGCTCGCTGGCGGCGCTGGGCGGCAATGATGATGAAGATGAACGCCGCTTTGCCACTGTGGCGCGGCTGTCGGAAGTCACGCAGGGCCTGTACCGCACGTATGCCAGTCCCGTGGTGAAAGCCGTAGCCAGCGAACCAGTGGCGGAATGGCTGCGCTTCATGCATCCGTACCGGCTGCGCTATGAAACGTTTTCCGACAAAAATCCGTTCATGCGCGGCATCCCGGCACTGGCCGAAAAGGTGCGCGCGGAACGCCAGCCTGTGTCCGACGACAATCCCTTCCTGAAGATGCAGGAACAAATGTCGGAAAACATCACCGCCATGCTGGACCAGTACAAACACGTGCGCGACAACTGGGTGGAAAACTTCTTCCTCGGCGTCTATGGCCAGCCGCTGCTGCAAACCCTGGTGGGCTTGCGGGCGGATTCCGGCAGTGTGCGCCGCCGCATCGGCCGTGACATTGCCCGCGAATCCGTGCTGGCCGCGCGCCGCACGGAGCTGGCAAAGCACATGGCGACCGGCGGCGAGCCGGATGGCGTGATCCGCTCGCTGCTGTACGTGGCGCGCAGCCCGGAAATGCGGGCTGCCGACGAACGGGCATTTGCCGCGCTGCGCGAAGTGCGCCAGCGCATCCCGGCCAGCCGCCGCGTATCGTTGGCGCGCTTCAAGGAAATCGTCCACGAGCAAAACATGATTCTTCAACTGGACGAAGCGCGCGCCATGGCGGAAATGCCGAACCTGATGCCGTCCGAGCCGGAAGAGCGCCTGCGGGTCTGGAACAGTATCCGCTCCATCATGACGGCGGCCGGCGAGCTGAAAGGCGAAGCGGCGCGGCGGCTGGCGTATGTGGGCGAACTGCTGAACAGTCCGGCGGCGGCAATCGCTTCCGCGCCGCCGACAGCGCCGGATGCGGCGTTGCCGCACGTGACGCTGGAATTGAAGGCCAATCCGTTGGGGCCGATTCCGACGTCGGCTGCCGGTGTCGGGGCCGATAGCGAACCGCCACCGTTTGTGCCCCCACAAGCGGCGTCGCGGGCGTCGGGGGCATCCAAAGGCAAAGGGCGGGGAAAGACGCCCAAGTAAGCCAGTGCAAGGATGGTGGCAAGCCGGCTTAAATCTGCTTGTATAATATGCAGCCCGATTTTCGCCCCCTCACGCTTGCCATCATGACCATCCTGTCCGACATCGCCACCGCCGTTCCTGCCGCTAACAAAGTGAATGGCCGCCGCCTGTCCGTGGCGCCCATGATGGACTGGACAGACCGCCACTGCCGCGTGTTCCACCGCGAAATCACCAAGCACACGTGGCTGTACACGGAAATGGTCACCACTGGCGCGCTGGTCTATGGCGACGTGGAGCGTCACCTGCGCTTCAACGAAGAAGAACACCCCGTCGCCCTGCAGCTGGGCGGCAGCGATCCGCATGACCTGGCCATCAGCGCAAAACTGGGCCAGCAGTGGGGTTACGATGAAATCAACCTCAACTGCGGTTGCCCGTCCGAGCGCGTGCAAAAAGGTGCATTTGGCGCCTGCCTGATGGCGGAACCGCAGCTGGTGGCCGATTGCGTGAAAGCCATGCGCGACGCTGTCACCATTGATGTGACCGTCAAGCACCGCATTGGTATTGATAAAACGGAAAGCTATGACTTCGTGCGTGACTTCGTCGGCACGGTGGCGGAAGCCGGTTGCCGCACGTTCATCGTGCACGCAAGGAACGCAATCCTCAAGGGTTTGTCGCCGAAGGAAAACCGGGAGATTCCGCCCCTGAAATATGACTTCGCATACAAACTCAAGCAAGACTTTCCTGACTTCGAAATCCTCATCAATGGCGGGATTAAGACCGAAGCGGAAATCGACGAGCATTTGCAGCATGTCGATGGGGTCATGCTGGGCCGTGAGGCGTATCACAACCCGTACATGATGGCGCGTTTCGACCAGCGTTATTACGGCGCCGATACTCCCGTGAAAACCCGCGCCGAAGTGCTGGCCGCCATGGTGCCGTACATCCAGGCGCAGTTGGCAAAAGAAGGCGAGCGCGGCTTGAAGATGAACAGCATCACGCGCCACATGCTGGGCTTGATGCAAGGCTTGCCGGGTGCGAAACAGTTCCGCCAGACGCTGTCTGACTCAAAAAAACTCGCGGCGGGCGACGCCAAACTGTTACTGGAAGCCGCTGCGCACTTGCCCGGTTTTGCGTGAATATCCACAAATTTTATTTAGCAATAGAACTTCTCATCGGCGCAACATGCGCCGATATCGCTTCATCAACTTACCGCATTTTTGGCCGGTAAAAGAGGAAATTCCCATGCAATGTTTGCGTTATCTTGCTTTCCCCGCAGAAAGTTAGGATGCGTAAAATTGAGGCAGTTTTTGCTTGCCCACGGGAAAATTTTGCATCTATAATTTCGAATATACACACATAGTCACACTCTCCGCTGTGTATCTAATGCGCTGAAAAACCACACATTGTCACAACGGGAAAGCGCAATTTTTGCATTCGCAGTCATTGTTTGTTACTGTCATTACTTGCATAACAGCAATGGGACTTGGTGGATGTTAATCGTGCAAGGCGAATGCGTTCCTGGGTATTTCTATCAATAGTGTCACTTACAAAGAAGCCGAAATGAATTTTGCAAAAATGAAAGTGGGGACGCGCCTGGGGCTCGGGTTTGCGTTGGTGCTGGTATTCCTGATCGCAGTTACGCTGGTCGGGATTATTCGCATGGCACAGATTCAGGACCGTCTGGACCACGTAGTAAGCTTTAATAGTGTAGTGACACGCCAAGTAATCGACATGCGCAATAACGTTGTTAGCCGTGGCGACCGCCTGCGCGTACTGACCTTGATGAGCGACTCCGGTGATATGGAACCGGAAATGAAGAAAATCAAGGAAGAGGCGGATAAATACGCGGCTTCCCAAAAGAAACTGCAAGAGCTGTTCGGCAAGGAAGGCACCAAGGAAGAAAAAGCCCTGCTGGCGCAAATCGTTGAACTGGAAGGCACCGCGATGCCGGCCATCGCCAAGGCGTCGGACTTGTGGATGAATGACAAGGCCGAGATGGCCACGAAAGTCATGATCAAGGAAATCCGTCCAGTCCAGAAAAAGTGGGTGGAAGCACTGGACCAGTTGGCAGTGCTGGAAGACAAGCTGAATGAACAAGTGAAGAAAGATGCGGCGGAAGGCTTCTCTGGCGCGCGTACCTTCATGATTATCCTGGGCGGCCTGGCCACGCTGATCGGTGCAGCTGCTGCCTGGATCATTACCCGCGGCCTGAAGAAGCAGCTGGGCGGCGAACCGGATTACACCGCAGCCATCGCTGGCCGTATTGCTGACGGCGACCTGTCCGTGGCAATCGACACTGACAGCACCGACAAGGGCAGCCTGCTGGTGGAAATGAAAGACATGCGTAACAGCCTGGTGGGCATCGTTGGCCAGGTGCGCAATGGCACGGAAACCATTGGCACCGCATCGCGTGAAATCGCCGCCGGCAACATCGACCTGTCGTCCCGCACTGAAATGCAGGCGTCGGCGCTGGAAAAAACCGCGTCGGCCATGGAAGAACTGACGTCGACCGTGAAGCAGAACGCCGACAACGCGCGCCAGGCCAACCAGCTGGCAGCCAACGCATCGGACGTGGCGCGCAAAGGCGGCGACGTAGTGTCGCAAGTTGTAGACACCATGAGCTCGATTAACGAGTCGGCCAACAAGATTGTGGATATCATCGGAGTCATCGACGGTATCGCATTCCAGACCAACATCCTGGCGCTGAATGCAGCGGTGGAAGCAGCCCGTGCCGGTGAGCAGGGCCGTGGCTTCGCCGTGGTGGCATCGGAAGTGCGTTCGCTGGCACAGCGTTCCGCAGCTGCCGCCAAAGAGATCAAGACCCTGATCGGCGACTCCGTTGAGAAAGTGGAACGTGGTTCGAAGCTGGTGGGCCAGGCTGGTGTGACGATGGATGAAGTGGTCGATTCCGTGCGCCGCGTGACCGACATCATGGGCGAGATCGCCAGCGCAAGCCAGGAGCAGAGCGCCGGTATCGAACAGGTGAACCAGTCGATCATCGAGATGGACAGCATGACCCAGCAAAATGCCGCACTGGTGGAAGAAGCCGCCGCTGCAGCACAGAGCTTGCAAGACCAGGCCGCCGAACTGGCGCGCGTGGTCAGCATCTTCAAGCTGGCCGAAGGCGAAGAACGCAAGCTGGCATTGCCGGTATCGACTGCAGTGGTGGCCAAGCCTGCAGCGGCGCGTCCGCCAGTGAAGAAGGTTGCCGCACCGGCAGGCAAGCCGGCAGCGAAAAAAGTCGCAGCCGCCACGGCAGCTGCAGACGAATGGGAAGAGTTTTAAATAGCAGTGCGGATGGCGGCGCAGGGGCGGCCATCCATTCAAACCAAGAGAGAATTATAGAAATGACCAAGTTTTCGATCAGTTTTATTGCAGCAGCCGTTTTCAGCACGTCCGTTTTCGCAGCAGAAGTACCCGCCGTTTTCGATGCAAAAAACTGCAAGGCAGAATACCCCAAAGCCTCGCTGTTGAATGAAGAGCAGGGCGCAGTATCGATGTCGTTCCTGGTGTCCGCAACCGGCGACGTGCTGGATTCGAAAGTTGATAAATCGAGCGGTTTCAAAAACCTGGACAAGGCAGCAGTTAAAGCGATCAGTGCTTGCAAATTCAAGCCTGGCACCAAGGACGGTGCCGTGGCACAAACCTGGACCAAGGTCGACTACGTCTGGAAACTGTAATCCGGCGTACACCACATCCAGCAGATCACACACGGGGAAATCAGATGTCTATGAATAAGCGTTGGTTGAGTGTTATCGCTGCAGTGCTCGCATCGAGCGCAGCGTTTGCTGCAGAAGTTCCCGCCAGCTTTGATGCCAAGAACTGCAAGGCAGAATATCCTAAAGCCTCGCTGATGAATGAAGAGCAGGGTACTGTCACCATGTCGTTCCAGGTGTCGGCAACGGGCGATGTGCTGGAATCGAAAATTGAAAAGTCCAGTGGCTTCAAAAACCTGGACAAGGCCGCCATCAAAGCCATCAGCGCGTGCAAGTTCAAGCCGGGCACCAAAGACGGCAAGCCAGACACGACCTGGACCAAGGTGGACTACGCCTGGAAACTGGATTGATTTATTGCGGACAGCGTGCCTGCGCTGCTGCAACCGGACCGGCCCTTGTGGCCGGTTTTTTTTTACGTTTCTATCGCGCTACAGCATGTAACAGCCCGTAAGAAAAGCGGAAAGGAAAGCGGGAATTTCCTATAGTGATAGATCAAGGAGATCACAATGAACACCACGATCAAATCGTTGAGCGTATTGGCTGCTGTGTCTGCAGCGGTCACTTTAACGGGCTGCGCTGTTCCCGCCAACCAGCGTTATGCACGCGCCCAGCCTGTCAATCCTTATGAGTGGCACACCGTGTCGGTTACGCCGGTAGCGCCTGGCAGCCGCCCGGCCGATGGCAGCACGCGTCCGGTGGAATATACGACGGAAGAGTTCAGGCCAACGCCTGCTCCGGCCCGCGTGGAATATACGACGGAAGCGGCTTACCCTGTGTATGTGCCTGCGCCGGTGTATGCCCCGGCTCCAGCGTATTACTATCCGCCCGTGACGATCGGACTGGATTTCGTGTTCGGCAACTGGGGCCACCGCCGCTACTATGGCCGCCACCGTTAAGTGGTCAATGCACGAGGAAGAACGACGCTTCGTGCAGCACTTCGGCTGAGCACAGCAGCCAGGTGGAAACGCCGGTCAGTCCGACCAGCAGCGTGCCAACAGTGATGGGAGTGATGCGGGTCATGATGCGCTCCTGCAGTTCGACGATGGTATGACATCATCTTAGGCGCGCACTCCGCCTTTGGGGATCGGAGCAAAGTCCTGCCAGCTGTAGGACTTTGCCTCGTTAAAACTTATCTTTCTTCCACGTGATGTGATCCGATGCCGGCGCCGTGTCCATGGCGTTGGAAACAGTCAGCCAGTGCATCAGTTTTTCCGGGTGTTTGATGGTGATGCCATTACCTTCAATTAAGCCCACCAGTTCCAGCTGCTTCGCATCGACTTTGCCTTTCGATACAGTCGGCGCCCGCATCACCATGCGGTCATACGACTTGCGCACTTTGTTTTCCCATTTATGCAGGCTGGATTCATCGAAGCGGTTGCCTTCGAAGTAAATCGTCAGTGTGCCATCGGGATTGCCAAAGCCGACAATGCCGGAGCCCATGCGGATGTTGGCATTGGCGGCGAAATTGAACTCAGGGGACGGAACGAAAATGCCGGCGCGGCCATCGATATCGGGGTGGCCGATCGGCGTGTCTTTGCTGTAGGTGGACAGCTGGGCCAGGATCTTCTCTTCAGCCGTCAGGATTTTTTCTTCAGACATGGTCAGCTCGAAAAATGGTGCGTGATGAAGCATTGTAGCGTCAATCCAATGCCTTAGGGCAATGAAGGACTGCGCAGTCAACATTATGATGCAAATAAAAAAAATGCCGTCCAAAGACGGCATTCCGTGCGTTGCACTTATTGGGATGCATCTGTTGTTTGCATCGCCCGGCAAGGCCATCGTAGTCCCTGCAGGCTACGTGGCAAGGCTCCCTGCTAGGAGCGTTATTCGGTACTTGGTATTGAAAATTTGAAACTTTAATTTCTTATTGGTATGCAAAAAATCATACCACCAGCGCACGCGAATAACAGTAAAAAACCGCGCAAACCTAGTATTCATGCGCCCTCCGTTGTATTTCCGCACGCAGTGCGCTGCCGGGCAATGGAGTGAAATAGATAATCTTTTTTGTATTTAATTTGGCAAGTCCGTGTATCATGCGGGGAAATGTATTTGTAGCAACACCTCGATGAGTAACGATTATTCCCCCCCGGTTGCCGTGCGCAGGCTGGCTTTCCTGGAAGGCGGCGGCGAGTGCGGCGAACGGCTGCGCGCGTGCGACTGGAGCGCTTCCCGTATGGGGCCGCCAGAACATTGGCCGCTCAGCCTGCAAATGACGCTGCGCACCATCCTCGCGTCCAAATTCCCTATGGCAATCCATTGGGGCCGGGACTTGTTGACCTTTTATAACGATGCCTTTGCGCACGTGCTGGGCAGCAAGCATCCGGGCCACCTGGGCCGCCCCGTGTTTGAACTGTGGCGTGAAATGTGGGACCAGCTGGGGCCCATTTTCGAACACGTCTTTACAGGTGAAACGTATTACGTGGAAAACGCCAGCTATGCGCCGGAGCGGGGCCTGACGCAGCGTGAAACGTATTTCACCCACTGCCACAGCCCGATCTGGGGCGACAGCGGCCAGGTCGAAGGCGTGTTGCTGGTGTTGACGGAATCCACCCGAGAAGTGCTGGCCGAGCGCGCGTTTGTCGCGCTGAACCGGCGCCAGGCTTTCCAGCTTGATATGGCGGACCGCTTGCGGGCGCTGGGTTCTCCTGCCGAGATCACGGCCGTGTCGACGGAATTGCTGGGCAAGTATTTACGCGTATCGCGCGTGTATTACTCAGAAATCCATGCGGGTAGCCACACGGCTTTCTTGCAGGGCATGTGGACCGCATCGGAATACCACGGGTTGCCGCCACTGCCGTCCAGCGTCAAGCTCGATGAACTGGGACCGGAAATCATGGCCATCCTGGAAGACGGCAAGCCCTTTGTCGTCGATGATGTCAGCAGCGACCGGCGTACGGCACCGCATGTGTGGAAGTACCAGGCGCTGGGCATCGGCGCCATCGTCGTGATGCCGCTGATGCAGCAAGGGCGCGTCACGTGTGCATTAAACCTGGCGATGGCCACGCCGCGCCAGTGGACGCGCGATGACATCTCGATGACGCAAGACGTCGTGCAGCGCACGTGGGAAGCGGCTGAACGGGTGCGCGCCGTGGCGGCGCTGCGCGCAGAGCATGAGGCCAGCAAGCGCGCCCAGGCGGCGCTGCGCGATGCGGACAGCCGCAAGGATGAATTCCTTGCCATGCTGGCGCATGAGTTGCGCAACCCGCTGGCGCCGATCGGCACGGCAGCGGAATTGCTGCGCCGTTTCCAGTTCGATGAAGCGACCGTCAAACGCACCAGTGAAGTGATTTCGCGCCAGGTGCGCCATATGACGGGACTCATTGATGACTTGCTGGACGTGTCGCGCGTGACGCGCGGCATGGTGGCGCTGAAAAAAGAAATCCTGGATTTCCGCCACGTCGTGTCGCACGCGGTGGAGCAAGTGCGCCCGCTGATGGAAGCGCGCCGCCACCGCTTCAATGTGCATTTGCCGCCTGAGCCGGTGTGCGTCCATGGCGACAACAAGCGCCTCGTGCAAGTGCTGGCCAACTTGCTCAACAATGCCGCCAAGTACACGCCGGAAGATGGTTTTGTGGAATTGCGCGTCGGCGTGCGTGGTGAAAACGTGACGGTGACGGTGCGCGACAATGGCGTCGGCATGCGTCCTGAATTGCTGGCGCGTGCGTTTGATTTGTTTGCGCAGGATGAAAGGACATTGGACCGCTCGCAGGGCGGCATGGGGCTAGGCCTGGCGCTGGTGCAGCGGCTGGCGGAAGCGCATCAAGGCAGTGTGGCGGCGCACAGCGACGGCATTGGCAAAGGCAGCACGTTTATCTTGCGCTTGCCGATGGCGCGGCAAGGCGAGGCAAGTGGTGCGCGGCCGGAACACAGTGGCGCTGAAACGGCGGCCCGTAGTTTGAAGTTGCTCGTGGTTGACGACAATGTCGATGCCGCCAGCACGCTGGGCATGGTGCTGGCCGATGCGGGCCATACCGTGCAAGTGGAGCACCATCCGCATGGCGGCCTCGATGCGGCGCGCGCCATGCGGCCCGACGTGTGCCTGCTTGATATTGGTTTGCCGGACATCGATGGCAATGAATTGGCGCGGCGCTTGCGGGCACGGCCAGAAACCGCCAATGCCGTACTGGTAGCGATTACTGGTTACGGCCAGGAGCGGGACCGCCAGGAAGCTTATTCGGCAGGCTTCGATTATCACTTCGTCAAACCCGTTGACATGGCGCGGCTGTTTGCGCTGCTGGCCCGCGTGAACACGTGAAAAAAATCGCTGCAGCGGTTTACACCGTTGCAGCGAGCAGCCCCATCAACTTGGCTTAAATCAATGGGTTCATTGTAGGCAATTCGTGCACTTCGTACGTCGTTTCCCTCAATCTTTTTCATGCTCCGTGTTACGCTAGACACAGATTGCATAAGGGGAGTTACGAATGTGGTGTCGGAATGGCATTGCGTTGGCTATGCTGGCTGGTGGTGTGGCGTCGGCAGCGGGCATTGAACCGCCAGGGACTGCGGCGCCAGCGCGTTTTCGCCTGTGCTCAATGGATGTCGATTATCCGCCTTATGCGCGCGTGGATGGCACCGGCCACTTGCAATACCTGATGCAGCAGGCTGCGCGTGGATTGGGACTGGAACTGGAGCGTCGTGTTGCGCCGCGCCGGCGCTGCGTGGAAGAGTTAAAAGCCGGGTTGGTCGATGGGATGATTGGCGCTTATTCTTCCGAGCGCGCGGAATATGCCGTATTCCCCATGGTGGGCGTGGGGCCGGATGAAAAGAAGGCGCTCGCTACGCCCCGTTATTTCCTGTACCGCCGCAAGGGCACGCAACTGGACTGGGATGGGCAAAAATTCTCTGGTCTCGGCGATGGCCGTATCGGTGTGGAATCCGGCTTTGTCTTCATTACTGAACGCCTGCAGCAACTGGGCATACCGTTTGATGACGGCAGCAAGGCGCTGGAACCGAATGTCGCGAAGCTGGCTGCCGGCAGGCTCGATGGCGTGATTGCCATGGAGTTTGAAGCGGACCAGCTCGTTGCGTCGCGTTATGAAGGCAAGATCGAGCGTGTGGGCAAACCGTTTGAACAGACGCCGCTCTACTTGATGCTGTCGCGCCAGTTCCATTCCCAGTATGGCCGCTTCTCGGACCGCTACTGGCAGGCACTGTATGACTACCGCGGCACGGCGGAGTACCGCCAGTATCAGCAGGCCCGGCCTTAGTTGCTTACTGCCAGTCCCACACGATCACTTGCCATGGTGATCCCTCATTGATTTCCTTGAAGCCGACACCGGCGTGCGCATTCATCGAGCGCAGGTTTTTGCGTGACACGTCCGTGGCCACGAAGTCAAAGTGCGCCTGCATTTCATCGCGCAGCTTGTGGTACAGGCCACGGAACACACCCTGGCCGCGATAGCCGTCCGCCACGCATACCTGGCCCATGACGAAGTAGCGCGTGCCAGGTTTTCTCCACGCGTCAACCGCGCCGAACATGTCGCCGATTTCCGGGAAGTGGGCTTTTGACTCCTGCAACAGCACCAGCGTATAGCCGATCACCTGGCCGCCATCTTTGGCGATCACATGGCGATGCGGGCCGCAGACGGATTCCAGCAGCGGTACGGTATAGACCAGCGACACAAATCCTTGCTCATCTTGCCCTGGGGCTGCGCCGGGCAGGTTGCTGCGCTGCAGGGCGAGGATTTGTTCGAGGTCGGCGCGGGATTGGGCGGTCGTATAGGTCAGGTGCGGTTTCATGATTTCAATCATAACCGCTATCGAGGTTTTATTTCGTGCGCGTTGACGCGCGTGTTCAGCCCTGGTTCAGCCCTGATTCAGGCCGTCGATCACGCTGGCGACTTTGGTCGTAATGACATCGACCGCCGGGCCATTGGCGCCGTGCGGCAAAATCACGTCGGCGTGGCGCTTGGTCGGTTCAATGAATTGCTTGTACATGGGGCGCACGGTTTCCATGTATTGCCCGATCACGCTATCCATGCTGCGGCCGCGCTCGGAAATGTCGCGCTGCAAACGGCGGATGAAGCGCACGTCGGATGCCGTGTCGACGAAAATCTTCAGTGACATCATGTCGCGCAAGTCAGCGTCATACAGCGCGAACAAGCCTTCGATGACAATCACCGGCGCAGGCTTGACGTGAATGGTGTCGGTGGAGCGGTTGTCGATAGTGAAGTCGTACACCGGCATTTCAATTGCCTGGCCGCTGCGCAGCGTGTGCACTTGCTGGATCAGCAGCGGCCAGTCGAACGCATTCGGATGATCGTAATTGGCTTTGCGGCGCACGTCGGGCGCGAGGTGGGTCTGGTCGGCGTAGTAATCGTCTTGCATGACGACCGACACCACATCGGAGCCGAAGGCGGCCAGCACTTGCTGGGTCACGGTGGATTTGCCGCTGCCGCTGCCACCGGCGACACCAATCACGAACGGGAAGGAGGAAGTATTAGTCATAGTGGCATGAGCCCGCATCACATCGCGCCAGTTCCGCTAAGCATCAAGTGTACGGGAAAATGAAAAGCCCAGCACAAGGCTGGGCTTTAGAATTTTGGGGTGGCTGATGGGGCTCGAACCCACGACAACAGGAATCACAATCCTGGACTCTACCAACTGAGCTACAGCCACCGCTGATTTACTGCTTATTTACTGCTTTACTGCTACTGTCTGTGCTGTGTTCTGCAAGACAGGCCCGAATTATATATGCGGATTCGGAACTTGCAAAGGGTAATCGGCACTTTTTTCGGAAAATAGTTTATTTGCCTATATTTTCAGCGTCTCCACCGCAACATCCAGCTGCAGCAGCGTACGGAACGCGGACGCCAGTGCATCGGCACTGGCGGTGGTGTAACCATGCAACGTTGGCGGATGGCCGGCGCTGCCCGGGCGCTGCAAACCGGCGCCTTCCAGCAAGCGGGCCAGCTGGCGCGCCACCGCGTCGCCCGTGTCGATGAGTTTCACGTCCCGGCCACCGGCGGCAATTACCGCGCGCGCGATGGCGTCCTGTACGAAGGGGTAGTGCGTGCAGCCCAATACCAGCGTATCGGCGCCTTGCTCGACCAGCGGCGCGACAAAGCCTGCCAGCAGCGCATCGATGGCGGCGCTGTCCAGCTCTCCCTGTTCAATCAAGTCCACCAGGCCGGGGCACGGCTGCAGCAGGAATTGCGCGCCGGTGGCGGCTGCGATCTGGTCGCGCAGTTGCAGCAGCTTTTCGCCTTGCAAGGTGCGCACGGTGGCCAGCACGCCGACTTTGCCATTGCGCGACGCGGCGGCGCCGGGTTTCAAGCCAGGTTCCACGCCGACTACCGGCAATTCCGGATAATGCGCGCGCACAGCCTTGATGGCGGCGACTGTCGCGGTATTGCAGGCCACCACCAGCGCTTTGACGCCTTTGCCGGTCAGGTAAGCGGCAATCGCCAGCGCGCGCTCGACCACATACGCTTCCGTCCTGCCGCCATACGGCGCGTAGCCGGAATCAGCGAAGTAAATCAAGTGTTCCTGCGGCAGCAGGGCGCGGATATGGCGCAGCACGGACAAGCCGCCGACGCCGGAATCAAAGACGCCGATGGGGGCGTCGGCCGGAGTGGGGAAGGTTGGGTGTGAAGTCATGGTTGCAGTATATACGGCAGCAAAAAAGTAGGGCGGATTAGCGCGCAGCGCGTAATCCGCCATGTATGCGCCAACGCGGCGCACGCATGGCGGATTACGCCTTCGGCTAATCCGCCCTACAGTAACAGGAAGCGTAACGCTTACTTGGTCACCACCGCCACATTCAACTGCTCAATCTTGGCCTGCCACTCTTTCGGACCCGTGTTGTGCACCGACGTGCCTTCCGAATCCACGGCCACCGTCACCGGCATATCGACCACGTCGAACTCGTAGATGGCTTCCATGCCCAGGTCTTCAAAGCCCACCACCTTGGCGTGCTTGATCGCCTTCGACACCAGGTAAGCCGAGCCGCCCACCGCCATCAGGTATGCCGACTTGTGCTTCTTGATCGATTCAATTGCAGCAGGGCCGCGTTCCGCCTTACCAATCATGGAAATCAGGCCGGTTTTTTCCAGCATCATGTCGGTGAACTTGTCCATGCGGGTGGCCGTGGTAGGACCTGCCGGGCCAACCACTTCGTCGCGCACCGGATCGACCGGGCCGACGTAGTAAATCACGCGGTTGGTGAAGTCCACTGGCAGCGATTCGCCCTTGGCCAGCATGTCCTGGATGCGCTTGTGCGCGGCGTCGCGGCCGGTCAGCATCTTGCCGTTCAACAGCAGCGTCTGGCCCGGCTTCCACGATGCCACTTCTTCTTTCGTCAGCGTGTTCAGGTCAACGCGCTTGGACTTCTCCGTGTCCGGCGCCCACGACACGTCCGGCCAGTCCGACAGCTTCGGTGGCTCGATGTAGGCAGGACCGGAACCGTCCAGCACGAAGTGCGCGTGGCGGGTGGCCGCGCAGTTCGGGATCATGGCGACCGGCTTCGATGCCGCGTGGGTCGGGTACATGTTGATCTTCACGTCCAGCACGGTGGTCAAGCCGCCCAGGCCCTGCGCGCCGATGCCCAGTGCATTGATCTTGTCGCACAGTTCGATACGCAGTTCTTCGGTCTTGTTGCGGGGACCGCGCTGCTTCAACTCGTACATGTCGATGTCTTCCATCAGCGACTCTTTTGCCATCAGCATGGCTTTCTCGGCAGAGCCGCCGATACCGATGCCCAGCATGCCCGGCGGGCACCAGCCGGCGCCCATCAGCGGCACGGTTTTCAAGACCCAGTCCACCAGCGAGTCCGATGGGTTCAGCATGACGAACTTGGTCTTGTTTTCCGAGCCGCCGCCTTTGGCTGCCACGCTCACGTCAACGGTATTGCCTTCCACCAGTTCCATGTGCACGACGGCTGGCGTGTTGTCCTTGGTGTTCTTGCGGTCGAAGTGCGGGTCGGCCACGATCGACGCGCGCAGCTTGTTGTCGGCGAAGTTGTACGCGCGGCGCACGCCTTCGTTGATGGCGTCGGTAACGGTGCCGGTGAAGCCTTCGAAGCGCACGCCCATGCCGATCTTCAGGAAGACGTTGACGATGCCGGTGTCCTGGCAAATCGGACGCTTGCCTTCCGCGCACATGCGCGAGTTGGTCAGGATCTGCGCGATCGCATCCTTGGCGGCCGGGCTTTGCTCAACTTCATAAGCGCGCGCCAGGTGGGCGATGTAGTCGGCCGGGTGGTAATAGCTGATGTACTGCAGCGCGGCGGCTACGGATTCGATCAGATCGTCTTGCTTGATGATGGTCATGGTGAACTCGCTAGAGATGGAACGGGTAATAAATACGCGGTCAGTGGTGCTTTGTTGTTATTGCCTGAGTTTTTGTCATCAGGTGATCCGTGTACGCGATCGCGATCGTGGACAGCAGGAATACGATATGGATGGCGGTCTGGGCGACCACCACGTCCATCTTGCCGTTGCAGGAACTGGCATTGATAAAGGTTTTCAGCAGGTGTATCGATGAAATGCCGACGATCGCCATCGCCAGCTTGGTCTTCAGCACGGACGCGTTCACGTGCGACAGCCACTCTGGCTGGTCAGGGTGGCCGTCCAGGCCCATGCGCGACACAAAGGTTTCATAACCGCCCACGATCACCATGATCAAGAGGTTCGAGATCATGACCACGTCGATCAGCCCCAATACCACCAGCATGATGGTGGTCTCATTGAGCTTGTTCGGCACTTCCGCACCTGGTACCGCCACAGCCTGGAAAATATGCTCCAGCGCCGCATCGCTACCCAGCGCCGCGCCAATCAAATCCTTCAGCTCCACCCAGAAGTGGAAAACATAAACGCACTGCGCAAGAATCAGCCCCAGATACAGCGGCAATTGCAGCCAGCGGGACATGAAAATAAACGCCGGCAGCGGCGCTAATTTAGCTGGTGGTTGAGGTAAATCACGGTCCGCCATTGAAAAACGTGCTCCTTGCCGCAAAAAATCAATGCCGACATTCTACATGTGATTCCCCTGCTGCACCGCAATGCGCCAACTTGCCGTAAAATTGCAGAAATGCTCATTCAAATACCAACCTAATACCAGTTTGCTGGCGCACGTAAGGCGTCAGTAAGCGACTACATTTAAGGTGTAGTCAAAATGATTACCACACGGAGACCTCAGCATGACATCGCAGACGACTGAACAACAGGGCCAACCCGAATCCCGCCTTTTCAATCCACCGGCATCGTTCGTGGCCAACGCCACCGTGTCCGGCATGGAGGCTTACAACAAGCTGTGCGCCGAAGCCGAGCAGGATTTCGAAGGCTTCTGGGCCCGCCTGGCCCGTGAAAACGTGGACTGGAAAGTACCGTTCACGAAAACGCTGAACGAAGACAATGCGCCGTTCTATAAATGGTTCGAAGACGGCAAGTTGAATGTGTCGTACAACTGCCTGGACCGCAATCTCGCCAACGGCAATGCCGACAAGACCGCCATCATTTTCGAGGCGGACGACGGCGCCGTGACCAAAGTCACCTATAAAGAATTGCACGAAAAAGTCTGCAAATTCGCCAACGGCTTGAAATCGCGCGGCATCAAGAAGGGCGACCGCGTGATCATCTACATGTCGATGTCGGTGGAAGGCGTGGCCGCGATGCAGGCATGCGCGCGTATCGGCGCGACGCACTCTGTTGTGTTCGGCGGCTTTTCCGCCAAGTCGCTGCAAGAGCGCATCATCGATGCGGGCGCCGTGGCGGTCATCACTGGCGACGAGCAGCAGCGCGGCGGCAAATTCCTGCCGCTGAAAGCCATCGTCGATGACGCGCTGGCGCTGGGCGGCTGCGACAGCATCAAGGACGTGATTGTTTACAAGCGCACCGGCAATCCGATCGCCTTTAAAGAAGGCCGTGATATTTGGCTGCACGATTTGGTCGACCATCAAAGCGCCGAATGCGAACCGGAATGGGTGGAAGCGGAACACCCGCTGTTCATCCTGTACACGTCCGGCTCCACCGGCACCCCGAAAGGCGTGCAGCACTCGACGGGCGGCTACCTGCTGTGGGCCAACCTGACGATGAAGTGGACCTTCGACATCAAGCCGTCGGACGTGTTCTGGTGCACGGCCGATATCGGCTGGGTCACGGGCCACACGTACATCGCGTACGGCCCGACGTCGGTGGGCGCCACGCAAATCGTGTTCGAAGGCATCCCAACGTTCCCGCACGCGGGCCGCTTCTGGGAAACCATCGCCAAGCACAAAGTGTCGATCTTCTACACGGCGCCAACGGCAATCCGTTCGCTGATCAAGGCGTCGGACGCGGATCCGAAAGTCCATCCAAAGAGCTTCGACGTATCGTCGCTGCGCCTGCTGGGTTCCGTCGGTGAGCCGATCAATCCGGAAGCATGGATGTGGTACTACAAAAACGTGGGCGCGGAAAAATGCCCGATCGTGGACACCTTCTGGCAAACGGAAACAGGTGGCCACATGATCACGCCGCTGCCGGGCGTGACGCCGATGACACCGGGTTCGTGCACGCTGCCGCTGCCAGGCATCATGACGGCCATCGTCGATGAAGCCGGCCACGACGTGCCGAACGGCCAGGGCGGTATCCTGGTCGTCAAACGTCCATGGCCATCGATGATCCGCACCATCTGGAACAATCCTGACCGCTTTAAAACCAGCTACTTCCCGGAAGAGTTTGGCGGCAAATATTACCTGGCCGGCGACGGCGCGATCCGCCACAAGGACACGGCATACTTCACGATCACGGGCCGTATCGACGACGTGCTGAACGTGTCGGGCCACCGCATGGGTACGATGGAAATCGAATCGGCGCTGGTGGCCAATCCGCTGGTGGCGGAAGCTGCCGTGGTCGGCAAGCCGGATGAAACCACGGGCGAATCGATTTGCGCGTTCGTCGTGCTGAAGCAGGCGCGTCCGACTGGCGACGATGCGAAGAAACTGGCGCTGGAATTGCGCAACTGGGTGGCCAAGGAAATCGGCCCGATCGCGAAGCCGAAGGAAATCCGCTTTGGCGACAATTTGCCGAAGACGCGTTCGGGCAAGATCATGCGCCGCCTGCTGCGCGTGCTGGCCAAGGGCGAGGCGATTACGCAGGATGTGTCGACGCTGGAAAATCCTGCGATTTTGGAGCAGTTGAAGGAAGCGTCGTAATTCAGTCGCGCCGGCACTCGCCGGCGCATCAATACCTCGCAAAGCGCGCCTCTCCTGGCGCGCTTTTTACTTTGTGCTTGCGCTATGGCAACTCGATGCGGGAGTCACTTTCGTATGCTGGTCTTTTCATTTCTTTACAAGGCCGGGACCATGACGACTGCACACGATGACAAGGCGCGCTTTGAACAAGAATTAAAAGCGCTGGAGAGCCAAGTTATGAACGTAGGGGGTCATATGACCATTGATGCGGATGCGCGAGCAGTGTACGCGCGTGAAATCAAACGGATGGCGGACACGTTGCGCGCGGACGCCCTTGCTGGAAAAATCACCTGGGCTCAGGCAGCAATGCAAGCGCAGCAGACACGTAACGCCGTGATGGCAGTTATCCGTAGCCGAAGCACGGCAGTGGGCAGGGCGATGTCTCAGCGCATTAAACCAGAAGGATTGCCGCTTGCCGAACTCATCATTCGCCAATCCAAGCGTATGTATGGTGACAGTACAGTGTTTGCTCATTTGGCGGAGATAAAGCAAAACGCTGTCTACGCTGCAATTGTTACGTCGGCGGGTAAATCCAATCCGACAGTGACCAAGGCAATGTCACGGATTGCCTATGCTGGCAGAGGGCTGGTATTTCTTTCGATCGGCCTGTCGCTCTACAACGTTGCCGCCGCAAATGATAAGGTGGCCGCTGCCAGGAAAGAAGTGCTGGCCAGTGGCGCCAGCATTGCCGGGGGAATGGCCGGTGGCGCCGTGGCGGGATTGGCGTGCGGTTCCGGCGCGCCGGTTTGTGTTGCTGCCGGTGCCTTTATCGGTGGTGCTTTGGCGGCATTTGGTGTTACCTCAATTTGGTAGTGACTCTCATGCACAGCTTGTCTCAGGCAGACTTGTCGATCTGGCCGATGAGCGGGGGCTCAGAAGTACAAGCTCGCTCGGAAATTATGTTGAAGGGGACTCGCACTGGCGCGATTCTCGATGGCGCCGTACTGGAGGCGGCGTTGTCCTGGCATGAGTACATCATCGTATTTCTGACTGATGATGTTCCTTATGAAGACACTTTACGGATCTACTTGCTGGACGCGAACTTATGCATCGTTGATTCTGCCAGCTTGGGAGCGATGTACTCAACCGGGGCGTTTAGGGACCTTCAAGTGGTGCAGTCTGATACCGTGCGTTTTCGCTTTATCGGCGACGTGACTTGGACGCTGCGCTTGTTCGACAAACGCACTCTTGCGCTGCCCGTGCTTTTCGACCCGGTTGGCGTTCGTCGTCCGTTCCGGTTTTATCGGCACTTCGCGTTGACGCCGAGTTCTGGCACCAGAAAAGAAGCAGCCAAGCTCTAAAAGCACAGCATGCGCATCCTGCGCCTTACATCCGTTGGCGTTCGTGGCTGTTGTTTGCTCACCCCCCCACTCAACCTGCCACCATTCCTGGTCGATTTGAACGGACGGGGCCTGTCGTCTACTGATAGAACGCCCGTGGTCTTTGCACATCGCGTGACAAAGCACGTACTTCTTTCTTCGTTCCCTGCGCTATATTGATATGTATCAAATAGTAAATGCTTCCATTTTTGCCATAAAGCATGCTAGTTGATCCCCGAACGCAGCGCGTAGGCTGCCAGCAGTGCAGCCAAGACGAAGGAGGTAAAAATGTCCTTGAAAAGCTATGGTGTACTGAAAGGCCGCCCGGTCAATCGCCAGACCGGTTCCGGCAGCAATCCCCACTACCAGGTGCACGTGGTTGACAACACCACCGACTACCGCATTGCCGTCAACGTGAAATCCCAACTGGCGCCATCCGACGTGGAATACCTGGTGGTGTCCCACTTCCAGCACCCGATCCTGAACCAATTAAAAGAGTTGCCGCAAGGCTGGAAAAACCTGCAGCGCGAACCGGGCGGGATGGCGCTCGATTTTATCCGCAGCAACCTGTTCGACCCGCGCGAACTGGTGCCGTTGCCAGCCAACGTCAGCGGCCCGGATAACGACCTCAACGAGAAAATCGACCAGTACATCCAGCGCGCCATGTCCGATGAAGATGCCGTGCTGTATGCGTTTGGCGAACGGTGGGGGCCGGAGCCCGGCCTCAAGGATAAAATCTTCGGCTTCTTGCCCGGCAATGGCGTGCACGACATCCACATGAACCAGGCCAATTCCGGTGACTTTACGAAGGATGACGGCGTCTACCAGGATGGCGCGCTGCTGCTGCACTTCCCCGCGCAAAACCAGTGGGTCGGCATCTTCCTGAAATTCCAGTCGCAGGGCTGGCACAGCGATGACCACACGGGCCACATCGTCAAAGTCCCGACCAGCGGCCCGCCATCGGACAACAATATTCCGGACACGCCATTCCCGCCGGGCGGCCAGCCTTCGCCGAACATGCCCGATGGCGCCGTGCGCATCGTTGCGGCGATGGTCAATGGCGTCAGCACACCGGAAACCGAAACCGTCACCTTATTGAACGTCACGTCGCGCACCATCGATCTGACCAACTGGCGCTTGCTGGACCGCGATAAACATGCGCAAAAACTCAGCGGTTCGCTGGCGGCCGGCGAGACGTTGCGCGTGACGTTGAAAGCGCCCGTCACACTGCCGAATAAGGGCGGGCTGATCACGCTGGTCAATGCCGATGGCTTGCGCGTCGATGGCGTCAGCTATACGAAGGAACAAGCCGCCAACCCCGGCTTCAGCGTGAAGTTTTAATCCGCTCCAGCACGTCCGCCATCCGCGCCATCCCGTCGCGGATGGCGGGCCCGTCAAAGCTGGAAAACCCCAGCACCAGCCCCGGCGGGGTGGGGTGCTGCACGTGGTAGATCGATATGGGCCGCGCCATGATCCCTTGTTGCCCCAGCGCGGCGGCGACCACGCGGTCATCCAGGCCCTGCGGCAGCAAAACCGTGGCGTCCAGTCCCGTGCTGAGCGGCAGCAGTTCCAGCAGGCCGTCGCAGTGCGCCTTGCACGCGCGCTGGAATTCCTGCGCCCGTCCGCTGTACAGCAGGCGCATTTGCCTTAAATGGCGGGCGAAGTGGCCGTCCGCTATGAAGGCCGATAGCACAGCCTGCTGGAATACCGGCGCGTTGCGGCACGTCAGCGACTGGGCGGCGGCAAAGGCATCGGTCCAGCCGTCCGGCACCACCAGGTAAGCCAGCCGCAGCGATGGAAACAGCAGCTTGCTGAACGAGCCCAGGTACAGCACCCGACCGCTGCGGTCCAGGCTTTTCAGCGCGGGCAGCGCCACGCCGTCATAGCGGCATTCGCCATCGTAATCGTCTTCAATCACGACGGCGTCGCAAGCGTCGGCCCAGTCCAGCAAGGCGAGCCTGCGTTCCAGCGGCAATGTGCCGCCCAGCGGCGCCTGGTGTGCGGCGGTCACGTAAGCGAGCCGGATGTCCGGCGCCACCGGCAATGTCGGATCCGTGCGCAAGCCCTGTAAATCCACCGGTACGCCGTGCACCCGGGCGCCAACCTGCTGAAAAATCCTGTGCGCACCGGGATAGCCGGGGTCTTCCATCAGCACGGCATCGCCGGGATCGAGCAGCAGCCGCGCGCACAAGTCCAGCGCCTGCTGCGTGCTGGAGAAAATAATCACTTGTTCCGCGTCGCACGCAATGCGCTGCGAATAGCGCAAATGTTCCGCAATGGCGCGCCGCAGCGGCGCATAGCCTGCCGCATCGCTGTATCCCATTTCCTGCGCCAGCCGGGTGCGGCTGTAGCGGGTGGCCAGCCGCCGCCACGTCGGCAACGGGAAGGCCGCCACATCCGGCTGGCTGGGACGGAACGGGACCACGGCGCCGCTTTCCCGCAAGGGGAACGGGCTGGTGGCCAGCAGCTGGCCTTGCCGTGACAGGCGCGGCGGCGCAGCTCCTGCTGATGATGCTGGCGCTGGCCTGGCCGGCAGTTTGGACGGCAGCTTCGCCGATACCGTGGTGCCGCTTCCCGTTGCGCCTGCCAGGTAACCTTCGGCGATCAATTGTTCGTACACCAGCAGCACGGTGCCCCGGGAGATCTGGTGCTGGCGCGCAAAGTCGCGCGTGGACGGCAGGCGCCGTCCGGACGCCAGCCGGCCCGACAGCACGGCTTCCCGCAATTCACTGTAGAGCCAGCGCTGCAAGGTGATGCCCTGCGCACGGGGACCCAGCGCGAATTCCAGTTCTTCCGCAAGTTTCACGACAAAGTGGCCTAATCAATTCTCTGCTAAATGGGTATATGAATCGTACCACGTCACCTCTACGATACGTCCATCGAGCAACCACTGTGAAGGAAACAAAATGAGCCAACGATTCGACCCCAGCAAGCTGATTCCGGAAGGCTACAAAGCCATGTATGGCGTGCATTTGAAAGTCCAGAATTCCGGCCTGCCGCTGGGATTGCTGGAACTGGTACGCCTGCGCGTATCGCAGATCAACGGCTGCGCCGCCTGCGTCGCCATGCACGTGCCGTTGGGACGCGAACACGACTTGAGCGAGCATCAAATCAACCTGGCCGCCGTGTGGCGCGACGCGCCGGTGTTCAGCCCGCGCGAGCGGGCGGCGCTGGCCTGGGCCGAAGCCGTGACGGTGCTGGCGGGGCAGGAAGTATCGGACGCGGCCTACGCGGAAGTCAGCGCGCAGTTCAGCGAACAGGAAATTGCGCACCTTACCTTGGCCATCGGTGAAATCAATACGTGGAACCGCCTGAACATCGCATCGCGCACGCCGCCGGCGCTGGCTTGATTGGGAGTGGCAAACGATGGAATTGCTGTTGATTGAAGCCAGCCCGCGCCATGCCACCAGCAGCCTGCTGGGACGGCGTCTGGCAGGGGCGCTGCAAGAACACTGTGGCCGGGCCGTCACGCTGACGGAACGCCAGCTGGGCCGGCAGCCGCTGGCGCCGCTGTCGGCTGAATATGCGGAGTCGCTGTTACTGCCCATCGATGAAGCGCGCGAACGCTATGGCGCGCACCTGGCGCAGTCCGATGAACTGGTGGCGGAACTGGAACGGGCCGACATGGTCGTCATTGCCTCGCCCGTGCACAATTTCACGGTCCCGGCTGCGCTGAAATTGTGGCTCGACCTCGTGGTGCGCAATGGGGTGACGTTCAAGAACACACCGGAAGGCAAGGTAGGCTTGCTGCGCGACCGGCCGGTGCTGGTGGCCGTCACATCGGGCGGCGCGATGTTCCGCGACCCGCCGAAACAGCCGGACTTCTTCCGCCCCTACTTGAGCGCGGCGCTGGGCGTGGTGGGGTTGCACAGCGTCAGCTATGTGTCCGCCACCGCACTGGCTTTTACGGAACAGCCGCTGGCACACGCCGCCAGTGCAGCCGATGCGTGGATTGCCGCGTCACTGCAGGGTTTCCTGCGCAACGTACCGGACCAGGGAGATTGACATGGACCAGCCCGCCATCCGCCACGCGGATTCCGATGCCGACTTGCAGGCGTGTTTCGACGTCATGCGCCAGCTGCGTCCGCGCCTGCACACGGCCGAACAGATGCTGGCGGCGCTGGCGCCGCAGCGCGCGCAGGGCTACCGGTTGCTGGTGTGCTGGCAGGGCAGCCGCCCGCTGGCACTGGCGGGCTACCGCAAGCTGGATAACCTGATACATGGCAGTTTTTTGTACGTGGACGACCTGGTCACGTGCAGCAGCGAGCGGGGACTCGGCCATGGCGCCCGCTTGCTGGCCGCGCTGCGCGGTATCGGCGCTGAACGCGGTTGCGGGCAACTGGTGCTGGATACCGCGCTCAGCAATGAAGGCGCACAGCGCTTTTACCGCCGCGTGGGAATGGAAGCGTGCGCACTGCACTTCCGGCAACAGATGTGACAGACCGCAATTCTGTAACAGTCCGTTACTATGTTCGCTGCCTAACATTCAAATTACTATCCGGAACGGATAATGGCCCCATAACTCATCCATAAGGAGGCCCATGATGAAATACACCGTTCCGGCTTTATCCCTGGCAGCCGTTGCTGGTTTGCTGGCCGCATGTGGCGGTGGCGGAGGAGGTGGCGGCGCCAGCTCGACACCGGCCACGGTACAAATGGGCAGCGTCGCCGTTTCCCTGACCGACGCGCCTGCTTGCGGCTTTGATGCAGTGAACGTGACCGTCTCCAAAGTCCGCATCAACCAAAGCGCCTCCGCCAGCGATACCGACAGTGGCTGGACCGACATCACCTTGTCGCCGGCCCGCAAAATCAATTTGCTCAACCTGAACAATGGCACGCTGGAAGCCTTGGGCACGGCATCGCTGAGCGCCGGTCACTACAGCCAATTGCGGCTGGTGCTCGATGGCGGCGCCAACAGCAATACTGTCGTCAAGACGGGCACCACGACCGAAGTCCCATTGGACACCCCGAGCGCGCTGACCAGCGGGATCAAGCTGGTCAATGAATTCGATGTGGCGGCCGGCCAGCGCGTCGACCTGGTGCTGGATTTCGATGCGTGCAAATCCATCGTCACCAAGGGCAACAGTGGCGGCTATAACTTGAAGCCAGTCGTGAAAGTTGTGCCCACCGCCTTGAATGGCATTAGCGGGTTTGTCGCCACGGCCGCACTGGGGAGCCACGTGGCGGTGTCCGCCCAGCAAAATGGCGTTGTCGTGGCCGCCACCACGCCGAATCCCTCCACCGGCGAATTCGCGCTGGCGCGCCTGCCCGCCGGTAATTACGACGTGGTCATTACTGCGGACGGCTATGCGGCCAACGTGGTAGGCGCAGTGCCGGTGACGGCCAGCGCGATGACGCAGCTCAGCACGGCAGCGGCGCCGATTGCGCCGGCCGTTTCACTGTCCGGCAACATCAGCGGCAGCGTGACGCAAACGCCGGCCAGCAGCACGGAACCGGCGCAAGTCGCCGCGTTGCAATCGATCACGGGCGGACCCACCGTTACGCTGAAATACACGTTGACGCCGATTGGCGGCGGCGCCTACACGCTGGCCAAGCTGCCGGTGACGGCGCCACGGTATGTGGCTTACAGCACGACATTGCCGCTGGTGTTTGGTACGGCCAATACGGTGTTACCGGCCGGGCAGTACCGCGTCGATGCCTCGGCCAATGGCTATGCCGCCAAGTCGGTACCGGTGGTGAATATTGCAACGGCTGACCAGTCCAACGTCAACTTCGCGCTAACGCCGTAATTGCCCCATGCTCTCATCATTACTTTTCACGCGGCAAAGCTGACCGGCTAGAATAGCCGTGTTAAAGGAGCGCGCCGATGAAATTCCTGTCTTCGCTGGCACTTCTGGTGCTGTTGCCGTTCCCCGCCGCCGTGACGGCGGCATCGTACACCTGCGTGTCTTTCGAATATCCACCGTTGATCACCGGGGGCGCCGAACCAACGGGATTTGCGGTGGAGCTGGTCAGGCAAGTGTTCCGTCAAATGGGGGATGACGTGGCGGTCAACCTGTATCCATGGGAACGCGCCATGGCGATGGTCAAGGCGGGGCAGGCCGACTGTATTTTCACCATCTACCGCTCCCCCGTCCGTGAGCAATTCCTCGATTACAGCCATGAAGTGCTGGCGCAGCAAGTCGTCTATTTTTTCGCCCGCAAGCAAGACGCGCCGGAATTTAATGGCAACATGGATCTCGTCAAAGGCGTACGTATTGGCGTGGCGCGGCAGATCAATTACGGGCCCAGGTTTGAAGGGTTTCGCGACAGGCTCGTCATCGATGAGGCATCGACGATTGAACAAAATTTCAGGAAACTGGCGGCGGGCCGCGTGGATCTCGTTCCCAGCAACCTGCACACGGCGATGGCCACATTGGCATTGCCCGGCATGCGAGACGCCGCAGACACGATCGTCAGGCTGTCGCCGCCCATCGAGGCCGTGCCGAGCTATATCGGCTTTTCCAGACAGCGCCATTTGTCGGAGCTGCGGGACCGTTTCGACAGCGAACTAAAGAAGTTTTTCAAGTCAGATGCGTACCGGGCCATGCTGGAAAAATATCAATGGTAGAACCCGGCCGCCCTTCATGGTCGGCGGGGCAGTACCGCGTCGATGCGCCGGCCAATGGCTAAGCAGCCAAGTCGGTACAGGTGGTAAATATTGCGACGGCTGACCAAGCCAGCGTCAACTTTGCGCTGACGCCGTAATTGCTGTATGGGGCGCCGGTTCGGGCGCCCTGTGGTAAAGATGGTAATTGTCTTTTTGATTATTTTGCGCAAACATACAGTTTCTTTGTCTCTGCAAGAGGATCTACGATGAAACTGTATGGTGTGGCGGGACTGGCGGCAGCAGGACTGCTGGCGGGCTGTTCGGGCATCGTGGCGAATCACACTTCGCCGGACCGGATCCGGTTGGGCGACTTTCAAAAGGCGGACAGCGGCATCGTCGTGCTGTCGATGGGCTCCGACAAGGAATGCTCCGTGTACAGCAAGTTCATGTACGTCAAAGATGCGAACGGTGCGGACGTACCCGGATTTTCCGGCATGTCGATCGATGTCTATGCGGTGAAAAGCGATTTCACGGACCACTATGGCACCGTCAACGCGCTCACTCTCCCAGCAGGCAAGTACTTCCTCGCGCCGCGCTACGCCAACTGGCAAATCGTCAGCAAGACCATGCCCATGCTGCCTTTCGAGGTGGTGCCGGGGCAGACCACGTACCTGGGCGAGGTGTACCTGAGCCCTGCATGCGGCCAGGAAAGCCGGATGCTGGTACGCGACCAGTATCCACGCGATATGCGTGTCTTGATCGGCAAAAATCCCGCATTCGCGCAGCGGCAAGTGGTCAAGCATTTGCTGCTGGATGTGAAGGATATTGGCGGTGAACAGCATGCGGCGGAATTGATAGACGCATCCGCGATCCCTGCCAGGTGGAGCGGCAATCTCGCTTGCAGTGCACGTGCGGACAGTGGCGCGAATGCTGCCGCGTTTGACGTCAAGCTGGCAATGGATGTGACGGGTAACCAGGCCGTCATCCGGCGCGCGGGAGCGGATTTGGCGGAATCGCTGACGGGCGCCGCAGTGGGCCTGGACCTGGACATGCGTGGGGAAGGCCACCGCTTGAGCGATCCGGGAAGGGCGTGGCAGTACCGGCTGAAGGGCAAGTTTGTGCAGGATGGGCGGGCGGTGACGGCATATTCCGCGACGGGCAGCATGCTGGTAAATGGAGCGGCGGTGCGGAGTTGCCAGTTACGGATGACGCCAATGTGAGTTGGCCGTGCACCGCGACTGGCATGTTCCAGTGTGGAGCAAGCACGGCTGGCATCACGCCGTGCCGTTTTGTTTCCGGTGGTTTGGCGCCGCTTGCTGATCCACCGTGGCGGCGGCGGACTTCATTGCATCGCGCCGTGCGATGACTTCCTTGCGTAATTCCTGCAGCTGTTTTTCGGACGGATCTTTAGTCAGCATCAGCGATTGCAGCTCTGCCTGATAGCGCAGCACAGCTTCGTGCCACGCGAGCCAAGCATTGAAATATTCTTCCCAGTACGACACTTGTTTTCCACCTGCTGGTTTTTCGCGCCTGCGATGGGCAGGCGAGGAGGCCATCCACGCCGTAGCGCACGCGAGCGTGGGCTAGCTACGTTGATGCAAGAATATCGTAATTGAAAATTCTTTTCCCGTGCGCACGGGAGATTGTCGTGTTGCATTGGGTTGGCTGTTTGGTGTGCCGCCTGTCGGGCGTCAAACTCTGAATTTTCCAATCGGAAATACTGACTTCCTCATCAACTGCACAGGGAGGTCGTTATGGCCATCGACGTCTATCTGCAACTGGATGGCGTGAAAGGGGAGTCGACGGATAGTGGGCATGCGGGCTGGATTGAGTGTACGTCGGCGCAATGGGGCGTGAGTCAGCCCAAGAGTGCAACGTCATCGACAGCCGGCGGCCATACGGCCGAACGCTGTGACATCCGCAGCATTTCCATTACCAAGCTGGCGGACTTGGCCTCGCCGCTGCTGATGCAAAACTGCGCGGCTGGCCGCACGTTACCGCGAGCGCGAATTGACTTTCTGCGGGCCGATGGTCATGGTGACCGCGTCAAGTATTACGAAATTGAGCTGGAAAATGTGCTGATCGGCAGCGTGAACCAGGCGATTCATCAGGGCGACATTCTTCAGGATTCCATCAGCCTCAAGTTTTCCGTTGTGCGGTGGAAGTACACGCAGCAGCGGATTGGCGGCGGGGCGGGAGGGAATACTTCTGGTGGGTGGGATTTGTCGACTAATCGGATTGCCTAGGAGCGGCGATGACGCAAATTATCCAGCCGCATGACAGCCGGGGCTTTGTCATGATTCCGCAGGCGCCTGAAGATGCAGGGTATTACGTGTACGGCGAACCGGGTGCAGGCGTGAATCAGTACGTGCACCCGCAAATGCTGTCTTTGATTTTTGCCGTGGAACGGGCTTGGCAGGGCATCGATTCCCGCAAGTTCGGCGTGGGCGATATCAGCTCTGCGGGTGGGCCGAAGATGGGAGGGCATGATTCGCACCGTCGAGGTGTCGAAGTCGATATCCGTCCTTTACGTAAGGATGGAAAGGAAATTGGCTGCGTGTATCAGGACGATGCGTACGACCGCGCTGGGACGGAAAAGTTGATTAAGCTGTTTCGCAGTTGTTCTGCCAGTCCGCTGCTCATCTTCTTCAATGATGTGAAGATCCCCGGGGTTAGGCCGCTGAAGAAGCATGACAACCACTTTCATGTTCAATTTTGACTAGTCTATGACAAGATATTTTTTGAGAGCCATTGCGGCTGGCGTATGCGTTACTGGTCTGGCACTTGCCGCATCACCAAAGGCGTGGGACGGCACATACGTGTCATTTACTGGCCGTTTCCTTATTTACTCAAAAAACTTGGATGAAAAGGCCGCGCCTACTGCAAAAGACAGGCGCATTTCCTTTTTCGTCGAAGGCGCGCTTGCGAAACAGTTGTTTGATTCAATTGGTCCGGATGAGAAAGATGCGTGTGGTGCTTCGGCTGATTTGCGGGTCCGTGAACGGGGAGATGTATCGTGCACCCTCGATAGACTGGACAAGAAAAGCCCGTACACGTGCCATTTCGGGTTGGATCTTCGATATGGGAAAAGCATCGCTGGTTCGACGTGCTGATGCAGGAATGTCTGCTCAATGAACGGCCGGAGGTACAACGACAAACACAGTGATCATTTTCAATTCCAGTTCAACTAGGAATTCCCGGAGGACGACAGATGTCTGTAGCCATAATTCTTGCGATGCTCAGCAAGGCCGGTCATGCAGGTTTGGAACGCAAGCCGATTCCGGCCGAGGCCCGTAAGGTCATCCAGGAAGTGCACGTAGCAGCGAAAGCAAAGAACTTTACGGCGCTTCGAAGTCAGATGGTCTCGGAATTTACCTGGAGCTTTGGCGGTGACGGTGACGCAAGCCAGGCAATCGATGCATGGCGACGTGATCCAGCAGCCCTTCGTGAGTTACATCGGGTGACTGGTGGGCGATGTGTGTTTTATGCGGACGACAAAAACATTCAGTGCCCGCCGAATGCTGGCTACCGCTATCGGGCTGGATTCACGAAAACAGAGCAGGGGTGGCGGATGTCGTATTTTGTCGCTGGTGATTGATATCGGGCCGTCTGCAAAATGCTTGTTTGCACATGGCCCCGATCGGCCGCATCAAACGGTTTGTCCAATGATATGGGCTCTGGCCGTGGATGCAGTTTTTCGTGATTGAATTCTGGGCGGGGCGAGACCGCCATGCAGTCAGTCAAGCTGCTTTTTCTGGTAATTCTCGCCAAGGCGCTTGATCGAACCATCGAGCCACATGGTTCCGACCGCCTTGTTCAAGTCTTCGATCATCCGGTACGGCACCGCCAAATTGCACGCCATGTAATGATCGACTTCCTGGATCACGAAGACGGGCTTGATGGGCACGTTGCCCTTCTGCGCGACCAGCTTGCCGCGAAATAAACCGGTGGCCCACAGGTCGATGCGTCCGGCGGCCAGTTTATTCAAATTGAGTTCATTGGTCCCGACCAGTTCGACATTGACGTCACGGGCTTGCAGGAAAGTCGAGGGGCCATCTTGCAACAAACCGCCGATACGGTATTTCTTCGCTTCATCGAGGCTGTCGACGGTCTGGCGAAAATCGCTCTTGGCAAACAGCACCCAGGTATTTTTCGACAACGGCCCCACCCATTGAAACTGCGATTCGCGCTGGGCAAGCCGCACCACCGGGTAGACGCACGTGTCCGCTTCGTTTTGGGCGCGCCAATAGGCGCGCGCCCATGGATTGAGTTCCATCTTGCCGGCAATGTTGGCGCGGCGCGACGCCTCGGCAACCATTTCAAAGGTCAGTCCACCAATCGACTTGCTGACCGGATCCATATAGGCGAACGGGGCGTTTTCGTCCGACAGGAATTTTAATGGCTCAAGCGGCCATGCCGGTAAGGCAAGGACGAGCCCGGCGAATGTTGCCGCCAATGTCGCAGGAAATCGTCTCCGCTTTCCGATCAGTTCCCGCACCGACTTCCCCATCAATTCCCCAGCAAATGGCCATCAAACCGCCGCGCCAATAAATAGTGCAGCATTGCGTCACCTGATCATGCCATGTGGCTAGGCGCGGGGGCAATCACAGTGTGGCGCTTTTGGTTCGGTTTGCTGGGCACTAATCGTGGGTTGGCTTTGCTCGGGGCCAAGACCTGTTAGCACACCTTGCGAGCCGAGCACGGGTTCCTTCATATCGGAGACAAGATTACGATCTGTGAATCCGCCACAGAGTTTTATGCAGCCCGCAAACCACAAGGAGCTGCCGGGCTTATCTGTGCAAGAAACTTGTTCTTGCCATGTTACGTCGCTCGAGTGCTGATAGTTTTTCCTGGCTCCAACCTGTTTCGTGACTGGTCGCATGGTTGTGTCGGTGCAATTGTTGATCACAATCAATTTCGTGCAGGGAACTTTCGCTACGCTGGTTGCCATTGCATCTACCTTGGAGATGAATGTGCGGCGTTACACTATCACACTAGGCGCTTCGACTACCGCTGGCGGCAAGGTAATTTCCGCAAGCGCCAATGGCAGTATTAACGGTCAGCAGATCGCGCTCGATAATGACCTCTGCACCTGTGGATGTGCTATTCCAAACCCAAGGAGCGAATAAGGAGGAAGTAATCGAGCAATATTTTTCGCTGCGCAATGCGTCAGGCCATCCGGCAGCTTGGTAGGTTCGATCACATTTATGAATCTACCGCAGCTCATGGCGGAACTATTTTCTGGAGGATTTCGCCACAGAATATTCAAGTCATGAAAGCCAAGGAGTACAAATGAAAAGTAACGTTCAACGGCTTCTTTCCATCTTGTCGTTTCTTATTGTTTGCCAATTTTCGGCGGCGGCGATGCCATCGAAAATAATGCAATCAACTTGCCTTCTGGGTGAGGCTGTATCGCGCGCTGTGCGTCTGTCGGAATTGTCAACAAATTTAATAAGTGAGCAAGAAAACTATTCAAGTGGGATATGACGCCATCTATTATTTTGTAGATGGTAAGACTGAGATTGGCTATGGGGAAAAATCTGGAAAAGGCGCTCTGATATACTCCGGAAGAATCTATCCGCTGGATAACGCAAAGGTGATTGCAAAAGGCCGCACGGTGCCATCGGAATTCAGTCCGGCGTTGGCCTCTTGGAGCAGAGTGAAAGACGCTAGCGGTTCCTATCTATGTGTTAACTTCAACTTCGACGGCATTGGGAGAAGTGGTTCATTTCAAAATTTCAAGGGCGGATACCTCTTAGATATTGGAAATGACGAGCATCATCTTTATTACATTGAAGGAGATCTCAGGGCCATCCGCCGTGCCGTTCCCCGCCATTGATTCCAGAGAGAGACATTCTGGAAACACGGTATGCGTGGCCTGACCTGCACCTTAGCCGTCACGCTTGCTTGCCTCGCGCCTGTTGGCCAGGCGCAGGCCGGAAAACTCGCCGGAACGTTTGCGGGCACGGGACGGGCCTGTTTCGGCAAGCTAGTGGTGCACGCGAAAACCATTTCGTGGTTGACGACATTTAGCCGCTGCGAGTCGCTGCCGTATGAACTCATTGAGCAAACCACGGACGCGGATATCGACCGCTATTCGTTCAAGTTCACCCGTCATTCGCCCCAGTGCCGCTATCGCTACATTACGGTCACGCATCGCGGGGCAAGTGGGGCGGACATTGGCTGGGGTGTCATCGGTTATGGCAGTGAGCAAAGCCACCTTGCGGACAAGGCCAATGGCTATACGGCGAATGCGCCGAACGCGATGGCGTGCTACCTGGTGCGGGAGTCGAGGTAGAAGGCACAGTGCGGCGTGTTGGTGCCTCATGTCGCAAGCCGAAGTGGTGAAAGAACGCGCGCCCTCGGCGCGCGGCGCTGTTTATTTACCGCTGCGCGGCAAAATAAACAGCAAATGGGCGACTCGGTCGCGTCTCGTGACCGCGCGACCGCCAGTAGGCGGATCGCTTTCGAATCCCCCGGGCAAGGCCCGCAGGGGTCTTGCTTCTCTCCGCCAAACCCAAAATGAAAAAGCCGCCCAGTGTGCGGCTTCCTCTTCGAGAGGGGGATTTATATCTTATTTCATATCGTTGTAAAAACGTCTGATGCAATAAATTTGATGTTCCGCATACCCCGAAGCATACCCCGTTTTTTGAAATATAATTCGATAGTTATTGCTTGATTTTTTTACTATCAAACTCGGAAATAAATTTTAATGTATCCAAAATTTCGTGAAAATTGAAAGATGTTTTCTGCATGGAAGATATTCATATTGCCTTCATTTTTATTAATATAAACCTTGGCAAATGAAAGCCGCGCCCGACGAGTTCCTTGAATTCATCAATACGAAATCTGTTACTGATTAAGGTGGAAATATATTTTTCTATAGGATGGTGAAAATGCGTCGTTAAAATATTGCTCAATTCATTTTGGATTTTAAATTCTCCTTCAACTGCAAATGATTTTTTATAATTGAAATTTGGGTCTGAGGCATACCCCCAATATATGGGCCAGAAAAAAGGATGGGGAATAGTAATGATGAAAATTCCATTTTTTTTTATAATCTCTCGGGATGCGGAAATAAATGCTTGAAGATCTGGTGCGTTGCTTGCTGACATATTGCAAATCGCGAGATCAAACTTCTTTCCCTTTAATGCATAAGTTTCTATGCTCTCGGCATGAAAGCTGATGCCCACGCCTTTATGCTGCTTACGTCCAATCGCGATAGATTGCTCGCTAGGATCAATGCCAACGGCTAGTTCAGCGAACTCCGCAGCTCTTTCTGTAAGCCAGCCCGTGCCGCAACCAATGTCAATCAAAGTTTTGACTCTATGAAGTTCGCTTAAAATGGCTGGGGCAAGTACAAAGTTAGCGCTGTGGTCCTTGCCAGAACATACTTGTTCATCTCTCAGTGCCGCAATCGCATCCCACTCGCGCGTAATGCGGGCTAGGCTCTTAGATTTTTTTAAAGTTATCATTGGCTATTTTTATAGAACGAATGAGATCAAGGGCCATGGAATAAGTTGGATGAGACGAATCAAGCTCTTCAATAACGTGGTGCTCGTTGGGTTTACGTCGGCCAATGGCCACATATGATGAAGCTTGGTTGCCAGAATTTACAACCGTAAAGCGCGTAATTGGATCAAACCCTAATGAGCCGTAAACAATTATCTCTGCCCCAAGATTTTTTAACTCAATTAGCTCCGGCGTGGATCTGTGAACAAGAAAGGTTAATTCTCTTCGGCTGGCCTTTTGTTTTAACAAAGCATAAATTTTGGCATCTGTAACCCAACTAGCATCACGTGAGCAAATTTCGCAACGGCCACTATTCTTTAGCATGGAAAACATATAACTGTTGATGGCATCAGAGTTTCGATATCTTTTTGCGAGTCTTCGTCGTTCCTCCAGTATATCGCGGATGGCCGCGATGGTGAATATGATTGAAACAACAGCAACGAAAGTCATTTGCTTTAGAGACATGGACCCTGATACTGGACGGAGAGTGAAGAATAGACCAATTAGAGATGCAGCAGCGGCAATCCAATTGAGTAATGCTTTAATAATCATGTATGAAACCTAAAAGTATTCCAACGTGATTTCCTTGCTAAGGGAAATCTGCATTTTTATCGACGGATAGCGCTTCAATCAGCTAAGCATCCAAAATTGAAAAGATGTCGTTAAGGGTTAGTTTGTGAAACGAGTTAATTTTTTCCGCTGCGGCTATCATTCTTTGATATTTTTCATACATCGGCGTATGACTGTTCATGCCATCATTTTTTGATAAATATTGTTCTTGTTCTTGGAATTTTCCTTGTGTATCAATAAGAAAACGGCAAAATCCAAGATATTCAGATTCATTGTTGCCATCAAAGCCAGGGAAAGTAGCCATGGGGTGGGATAATAATTTTTCGTCTTTGGTTGACCTCTTTATATTTTCAATTGATCGGTATAGGTCTAAAATACTGATAACGAACCTACTATCCTCTTCCGGCATTTCATCTGAAATCCAATCTCCTATTTTGTGATAAAATCCCTGGTAGCCATACTCTAGAATTTCAATCAGTTCAAGATAATGAGAGGAATTTTCCTTTTCTAATTGGGAGAGTATCTTGTACTGATTTATAAGGAAGATTCGATCTTTTTTGCTTAGTTCCATAACTGTTTTCCTCAAAGAATTTTTCTCTTGATGTGGCGGGCCATTCCAACAATGTCTGGATAAATAGTATATTCATCTAAATTTGCCCAGCGTAAAAATTCGCGTGCTTCTGGTTTTGCAGCGCTCGGGAGAATTATTTTTCGAAAAGAGGTTGATGCTGCAGATTCGAATCCATTCATTACTGATCCTGCAACGGTGAAAACACCTTTTTGAGCTTGCAGTCTATCACTCTGATGGTTAGGTCTAATTGCAAGCGGTTTCTCTATTTGAATGGGTCGCTTTTCCCAATAAATGGTTTTATATTCAAAAGATTTATCTTCCGGGACGTTGATTATGTCCTCTCTACCACTTAGGCGATTTAGAGCAATAGGGTCAAGTATGAATAATGCACTATCATCTGAATCGCTATAGTCTCCATGAAGAATAAATGCAATTGCAATGCCCATTACTGTGCTCCAATCAAGTAGGCGCGTTGGAACCCAATAATGCTGCATGTCAAAAAGAGTTTCCCAGTCACTAGTTCGCCGATCGAATAGTCGCGATGCGGACTTTGTGAACTCCAGAAATAATGCTTTCTCTTTCTTTTCCCAATCTTTCTCTCTGGGAAGACTTGGAATAAGTTGCCATTGATGGTTGGAGTGACCTCGATACCAAACCTCTGCTGGACTGCCAAGATCAAGTTCGGCAGCTCTTACTTCCTTGAGAAAATTGTCCCAAGCTGACATGGATTCTCCATTATTTTAAATATGGTTAATTCTATATTTAATATTCAGATTTTTTGTTTGAAATTCATTTCATGTTTCATCATTGTGCAAACCCCGTCGAGACCAGGAAACATCGAAGCAGCAGATAAGCCCATAAAATACAAATCTTCTAGAGCCTCTACGGCGCTTGAAATTGGAATATCCACGGCCGTCAATAACTCTATTTTGGTAACCTTTTCGGCTTCGCATAAAAATGCTTCAAGATCTACAATGTTTGTAAGCAAAAATCTTCCTTGCTGGGCAAGTAGCCGTGGATTTTTCCGAGGAGCTATATTAAGGTACGAAGCATGTTTTCCTGGTGCTGTTAGTGAAACTATCGGTGATGCTATTGATGAAAGGGCTCGGCTAAGGGAATAAACTCGAACATGGGTTGAATTTGGGCGAGTCGAGAGGTTCGCTAATGCATCAGAAAATGCAAAAAAAGCCGCAACGTAGGGGGATGCTGTCCAGTCAAGCAATGGCGTCGGGAGGCCATGATGCTGAGCGAGTCCTACAGCAACTGAAAAATCGTCTGGATCTCCTCTAGTAAAACGCATGTCCAGAATATTTTCCGCAAATCCTTGAAATCTGGGCATAGTTTCATAGCAAAAGCGTTCAGATCTAGAGCGTCCAGCACGGTGAAGTGTAGACGACAAGGTAAATGTATTACTTCCATGGCCTCGAAAATCGACGAAATTTCCTTCTGCGCGTTTTTCGCTTGCCCAAGATTTGAACGCGGACCAATTCCGGAGTTTGCGCGCCTTAACCTTCATTGGTTTCTTGATGAAAAATTCTACTTTTCCGCCTTCATTTGATTCGTGCCCCCAAGTTCCAACTAAGGAATTCTTATGTAGCTTTAGCTCTGATGAAACCTTTACTAATTGATCATAATTTTCCAGTCTCGGCGGGGCAAAAAGCCCACCACCATTATCCGGAACGTAAAACATTAATGGAGTGAGTCGGATTGTATTTGAGTTAACTTCAAATATTCTCATCAAAATGCCAGCTGATTTTTGCATATTTGAACCGCACCATTGAATCATCACTTCGTCCGGACGATCCAAGTCCCGACAAAAAATTGCTTCCAAGCGTTCCCCCATGCTTTCAATATGCCCAAACATTTGAATAGGAAGTTCCATGGGAGTACGCCTCGTAGTTGTCGTTGAGTTCTGGCAATATTGCCACGCTTTCGGACGGATTCATAGTTTTGCTGGACGTAAGTTAATTTTCTCGTTGATCCTCGCGGTATCTCCATGGCAATCTCTGCGCGCGTTGATGCAGAGTGCAGTAACGCGTCTTTTCGCAAAAAGCACTCCTCATGCCTCGGCTACCGCAGGTAAACGGAAGAATTTTTTGGTGGCATCCAAAGTTGCTTCTGCAGTTCTTGAAAAAAATTTGCAAAATGGAAAGATGTGCTTGAAATGATTCGTCGGGTATATTTTCGTTGAGCACCGCAGGTGCGAATAAGCAGGAGGTGAAGTTAGCTAACCGCAGGTTAGCTAACTTCACCTATCCTGCCCGCATTCGCAGAGTTCTTACGCCAAGACAGAAAGTCATCCCGGCCTCGGTTTGTCGTCTGTTGCACATCAAGTCGAACCCGAAACCATGGATAACACTACTGAGAGGGCAGCAGTCGCCCAACAGTCGGCCATTAGTTGTCCATTAGTCCTCCATTGATCCGGTTAGCTAACCCAGTTGACAACTAATTGGGAATTAGTCCACGAACAGTCCGCACTGCGACCGCGATTCAGCCGGTTCTGCGTCGCAATCGGGGCGCAACCGCTCATCGATCGGGCTTCAAACGCATAGGAGTATTGATGCCATGGCGAAAAATTATGTAAGCCAACTTGGGGAATGGGTTGCTTCGCAGCCAGCAACTCAGAAAGCAAAAAATCTGACGGCCTTTCTTGCCGTGCGCGACGATGTGCGCGATGCGCTCAATGCGGCGTACTCCGTTAAGACGGTATGGGCACACCTGTATGAGTCCAAGCGCATCGACATCAAGTACGATGCCTTCCTTGGTTACGTTCATCGTTACCTGCAGAAGTCAGGGCAGCAATCGGAAAGTTCGGATTCGCAGCAATCTGGCGCGGCAGGGGCAGGTGCTGGTTTCCGTGGGAAACCTGCGGGGCCTGCGTCGCGGTCAGAGCCAAGGAAGTTGTCAGTCGATATGCCTGGCTTTGTGTTCAACCCGATTCCTAACAAAGATGAATTGCTTTAGCGGGCTGCCGATTATTCCATTGAACAGCATCTCTTGAGATAGGGCCAATCGACAAATTTTCGCAACCTTACGATGGGTATGCCGAACTCGTGTCCGGGGCCGGCTTCCATTCAGTTGTCAAAATTCCCATTGTCGAAAGGAGTGCCCATGTCCGCACATGCAGGCAGTAAATCCAACGCCCAGCACAAATCAGGATTCGACCGCGGGAAAGACACCATTGATGCAGCGCTGACCGACCGGCGCTGGCATGAATACGATTGCGATATCCAGCAGGTTGTTAATGAATTCAATCGCCATCTGGCCGGTACCGCAGGCTTTCACTCGCTTGACTGGCGGATTATTAAAGCCATGATCTGGACGGAAACATGCGGCCCGACAAATCCGGCATGGCGCAGCAACCCGATGCAGATTGGCAACCCCGGCGATCCAGGCTTACGGGCTCTGCTGTTCGGGAATGAAGGCGGCGATTTGGTCTTGCCGCCGGATGTCAGGAAAAGACTCATCGGCACGACGATTCGGGGAAATCCAGTCATGAACATGCGTGCCGGTGTCGGCTACCTGCTGATGCGGCTGGCGCATTATCGGATCGGGACAGTACAAGACCCCGCCGATTCCAACGTATATACACTGGAAGTCCGGCGCGGCGACACCTATGCGACGCTGGCGCGGGCAAACGGTACCACCGTTGATACTCTGAAAAACCTTAACCGTGGCGCCGCGCCACTGGGCCAGGGACAGACTTTGCGTTATCAGAAAGCATCGACAGGAAAAATGATTGCCAGTTGGGACCTGCCGACTTCGCAGCGCATTGCCATCCGTTACAACGTAGGCGATGCGGAATATGCGGCCAAGCTCGATTACTGCATGTCGGTGATCAGGAAAAGCCTTTCTGAAAGTGCGGCATGCGCGGCCTGATCTGTACCGCAGCCATCACGCTTGTTTGCGTGGCACCTGCTATTCAGGCGCATACTGAAAAACTCACTGGAACTTTTACGGGGACGGGAAGGGCCTGTTTTGGCAAGCTGGTCGTGCATGCGAAAACCATTTCGTGGTCAACGACATTTAGCCGCTGCGAGTCGCTGCCGTATGAGCTCATAGAGCAAACCACGGACGCCGATGTTGATCGCTATTCGTTCAAGTTCACGCGGTATTCGCCGCAATGCCGCTATCGCTACATTACGGTCACTCACCGCGGGGCAAGTGGTACGGACATTGGCTGGGACGTTATTGGATACGGCAGCGAGCAAAGCTATCTTGCCGATAAGGCCAACGGCTATACGGCGAATGCGCCGGACACGATGGCGTGCTACCTGATCCGCGAATCAAAGTAGAAAGCGCCGTGCTGCACGTTTGAAGTGGGGCGGTGCCGTATATCACTCGCCTTTCATCGGACGTGGGCGTTGGGGCATTTTGCTGGCCTGGATGCTGCCGTAAACCGAAGTGGTGAAAGAACGCGCGCCCTCGGCGCGCGGCGCTGTTGATTTGCCGCTGCGCGGCAAATCAACAGCAAATGGGCGATTCGGTCGCGTCCCGCGACCGCGCGACCGCCAGCAGGCGGATCGCTTTCGAATCCCCCGCGCAAGGCCCGCAGGGGCCTTGCTTCTCTCCGCCAGGCCCAAAACGAAAAAGCCGCCCAGTGGGCGGCTTCCTCATTTTGTTCCTGGCGGAGAGAGGGGGATTCGAACCCCCGATAGGCTATGAACCTATACACGCTTTCCAGGCGTGCGACTTAAACCACTCATCCATCTCTCCTTCATCTCGCAGGCTCGCTGCAAGAGAGGCCGCATTGTAGCAAAGATTCTGAAAAGTACCAATATTTTTTGTCGCCATTGTTGTGGCTTCCCAGAAGTCGCGGGCAGCAAACGTGCGGTCACCTTGCTAATATTGTCTACAAGGAAACTCCAACGCTTAGCGCGATCGTTATGGATACGTCTCCACCGAAACGGCGCCAGTTAAGCCTCTACCTGCCAGCAGGCGCTGCTGAAAGCGTAGAGGCAATTCGCCGGATAGCCGACCCTGTGCAACATGGTTTGATTCCCGCACACGTCACCCTATGCCGGGAAGATGAGCTGACCGATCTGCCGGCAATCCGTGCACGGCTGCGCAACGGTACGCAGGCGCCGCTGACGCTGGCCTTTGGCAAAGCCGAGCCATTTTCCAGTCATGGCGTGCTGCTGCAATGCGTGGAGGGGCAGGGTGCTTTGCAAGAGTTAAGAAAATATGTACTGGCTTCGGACGAAGTTCGAGTGCAGCAGGCGCACATCACACTGGCGCATCCGCGCAATCCCCAAGCTATTCCGGATGCATTGGCCAGAGCGTACACGTTGCCGGAACGGCTGACGTTCGTTCTGCCGGAAATTCGCCTGATCGAGCAGCAGGACGGCGGACGCTGGCAAACGCTGGAGTCGTTTCCCCTGCAGTGGCAGGCATTGTCCATATGAAGAAAATGCCTTAGGAATATGCGCCCACCATGGCGGCACGCCGTTCTTCCGCAAAGCGCATCAAATCCGGAAAGAATTGTTCAAACCCCTGCGTCAGCACCGCATAGTGCTCGCGCACATCCGCAATCCCTTCACGCATGTGCGCGCCATTCCTGCTCAGCCTTTGCGAAATCCGTTCAATGGCTTTTTCCACGGCGGCGAAATCTTCATACGCGTTGAGCCAGTTCAGCTCCACCATATGCGGCGCCATGGCGCGTAAGCGGTCCGGCAGCAGCGCGTGATGCTCGGCAAGCGCGGCATAAAAACGGTCCAGCATGGCTTGGCGCGGTTCGTCGCACCAGCGCTGCCATTGCAGGCTCAATACATGGTCGTAAAACACGTCCAGCAAAATGCCCGCATAGCGCCGCCGGCCTTCCGGGAACAGTTCCGCCGACGCCTTGACTGCCGGGTGGCTGTCCGTGTAGCTGTCGATGTAGCGGTGCAGCTGGATTTCACGTGCGACGTCGGGCGGATAGCGGCCCGTGACGTCGGCTTTTACGAAGTCGCCCATGATGCCGCCCACCATGGCGGCGCCGTTGTGGCGGGCGAGGAAGATATGGGCGAGGTAATTCATCAGCGCATGGCACGCAGCGCCACAGGATGGCCCGGGCGCAGTTGCAGCAAGTCCCACAGGTTGCCGTACAAGTCTTCGAAGACTGCCACGGTGCCGTAATCCTCTTCCTTCGGCTCCCGGATAAAAGTGACGCCGTTGGTGCGCAGGCGTTCATAGTCGCGCCAGAAGTCGTCCGTATTCAAGAACAGGAAAACCCGGCCACCGGCCTGGTTGCCGACGAACGGCTGCTGCTCCGGCTTCGATGCCTTGGCCAGCAGCAGGGTCGTGCCGGTGCCGCCGGGCGGCGCCACGACCACCCAGCGCTTGTCCTGGGCTGGCTGATACGTGTCGTCCACCAGTTCAAACCCCAGCTTGCCGACGTAGAATGCGATGGCTTCATCGTAGTCCCGCACTACGAGCGCAATGTGGACGATGGCTTGTTTCATGACTTTTCCTTGATTGGCTGGCCGACGCCTGCCATTGTAAAAGCTTCCCGCAAGCGGCGCAGTTTTCCACTGTTTGCTACGATGGCGTTCTCACTACTGCAGAAAGGAATCCCATGCGGATCGCTGCCTTGTCCGATATCCACGGTAACCTGTGGGCGCTGGAAGCCGTCCTGGCTGACATTGCGCGGCGCGGGGCGGATTTGATCGTCAATTTGGGCGATATCGTGTCCGGGCCGTTGCTCCCGGGCGAAACGGCGGACCGGCTGATGGCGCTGGCGCTGCCTACCGTTGCAGGCAACCATGAGCGGCAAGTGTTGACGCAGGCGCCGGAACGCATGGGGCCATCCGACCTGTATGCGCACCAGCAGCTGACGCAGAAACAGCGCGCGTGGCTGGCCGGTTTGCCAGGGACATTGCGCTTGAATGACGACGTGCAGATGGTGCATGGAACGCCGCGCAGTGACGTCACGTATTGGCTGGAGAGCGTGACTGCGCCACAGGGGATGCGGCCGGCCACATATGAGGAAGTGGCAGAGCGGGCAGCGGGCGCGGCGGCGCCGCTGGTGCTGTGCGGGCATACGCACGTGCCGCGAGCGGTGCAGCTCGACGATGGCCGGCTGATTGTCAATCCGGGCAGTGTCGGGTTGCAGGCGTATGACGACGACAGGCCCTATCCGCACCAGGTGGAAAATGGGACGCCGCATGCGCGGTATGCGTTGCTGGAAAAGCAGGCGCACGGGTGGCAGGTGGAGTTGCTGGCGGTGCCGTATGACTGGCGCGAGGCGGCGGAACTGGCGGCGCGCAATGGGCGGCCGGATTGGGAAATTGCTTTGCGGACGGGGAGGATGACGTCCCGGTAGTGCAACCGGAGATTGTTGCTCCGAATGGTAGGGCGGGTTCCACGAACCCGCCTGCTTGCTTTAACGCGGCGCATGCAAGGCGGGTTTGACTCGGCGTCCCCGTAAAACCCGCCCTACGAATGTTATGCGGCGTCGATTTCCTCGCCCACCAGGAAGCCGGCAATCAGCGGATTGACTGCCGCGGCATGCGTAATCGGCGCCATGTGGCCGCCTTTGGTTTGCACTGCCGTGGCATTGGGCAGCGCTTGTGCCAGCAGTGCTGCCACGCGGCGCGTCGACAGCGGGCTGTGGGCGCCGGACATTACCAGCGCCGGCATCGCCAACTGCGCCATGTCGGCCAGCGTGGCCGGTTCGTTCAACAAGGCGTGGAAGTCCAGTTTCACCTTGGCGATCTGCGACGTGAAGCGCTGCTGCTGAGCTTCCGGCAGCGCATCGAATGCGCCGGCGCGGTTCCAGTAATCGATGAAAGTGCGGGTGCCATCCTTGTCGCAGGCAGCGTCGTTAATGCAGGCCACCACGTCTTCGATTTCCACGCGCGCGTCGTCGGCTTCGTCCAGCAAGTGGAATGCCACCGGTTCAAACACCGTCAGCGACAGCACGCGCTGGTGTTCCTGGCGCGCCAGGCGCAGCGACGTGGCGCCGCCATACGAGTGGCCCACCAGGTGGAACGGTTCGTCCGGCGCCAGGTGCAGTGAAATGGCGGCCATGACGGCGTCCACTTCATGCGCCAGCGAAAAGCCGGGACCGGCCGCTTCATCCGGGAATGGCGATTTGCCATAGCCCAGCAAGTCAACTGCGATGAAACGGAATTGCGATTGGTGCTGGTTGATCAATTCGGACCACTGGCCCTTGGAACTCATGGAGCTGTGCAGCAATACCACTGCAGGCAATGCGTTGGAAGTCATGTGTGGCGAAAAAACTAACGGCGAATCCACGATTATATGCGGCTTTGGCAGAGCGGAGTACCATATGTCAATTAACGATTGGTAATTTCGTGTTAGCGCCCAACCTGCCAATTAAATATGCCGGCAACCCCGCACTTGTTCGGATTCTGCCTCGCGCTGCAGTTGCTGGCTGCGGCGGGGTGCGGGGCGCAACAGCGGATTGTTGCCACGATTGTTGCCACATATCATGATCGCCCCCCGTATTTGTCACCGGGATCGGATGGCGCGCCCACCGGGCTGACGGGAACGCCCGCCGCCAATGCCTTCCGCGACGCCGGCATTGCCGTCACCTGGATGATGGCGCCCACCAACCGCCAGCTGGCCATGGTCAAGGATCCGCAGCAGCCCAGTTGCGCGGTGGGCTGGTTCCGCAACGCCGAGCGGGAACGTTTCGCCCGGTTCACCAAGCCGATTTACCGCGACAAGAATTGGATCCTGCTGGCCAATGCGGGCTACACGATGCCGGAAGGCGCCACCCTGGAACAATTGCTGCAAAACCCGGAGACGCGCATTCTCGTCAAAGAGAATTATTCTTATGGCCCCGACATTGACGCGATGATCGTGCGCGGCAAAGCCACGGTGGCGGTCTCGGCCGGGAGCACGGACCAGTTGCTGCAATCCGTCAGTGGCGGCGCGGTGGACTTCATGTTTGTGTCCGAGGAAGAGGGGCAATACGCGATGTCGCGCCGCCCAGGAGCAAGCGGGCCGCAAAATGGCCGCGGCGCCGGCCTGCGGCTGCTGCGGCCCAAGGGCTTGCCGCACGGCGCGGAACGCCACATCATGTGCGGCAAGAGTGTGCCGGATAGCGTCATTGAACGGCTGAACAAGGCCATCACGTTCCGCTGACAGGACTTTATAGCGGCAAGGGTTGCTGCACGCCGGTGATGACGACAGGGCCGCCGCCAAGCAGGAAGTCCGGCAGCAGGTCGAGCGCATTTTTCAGCGTAGCGTCGTCCACGATCCCCGTCATCCACACGTTGCCCGCTGTCGGATTCGCGTGGTAAGCATCGGCCAGGTCCGGCGCCGACAGGGCCGACGTAAATTCCAGCGCACCGGCGATCTTGTCGCGTGCCGCTATGGCGTCGCTGCCGCTGGCGCTGTTGACAAGGTATTGCGTCAGCGTGGCAAGGTCGATCTTCTTGTCGTGCAGCACACTGGTCCAGTAGGTCAGTCCCGCCACCTCGGCTGAACGTCCGAACAAGTTCAGATACAGTGCATTGACGGCCTCCGCGTCGCTGCCTTTGCCATGCCATTCCGGCAGCGCGCGCAGTTCGGTGGCCAGCGCGGCGGCGTCACCCTTGGCCATCCATTTTTGCAGTGCATCCGGCTCGGCGGGACGGTTCAGTATCGCCACGTACGCTTGTTCGACAGCCAGCTTGCTCATTGCCGGCGGCGCACCATTGGCTTTCGCGGTGGCCGCGGTATCGTTATGGCTGTACGGATCGAGGTCGCCGACATCCTTGGCGGTGATGCGTTCCTTGACCGCGGCATCGGTCCATTGCGGCAGCAGCGAGGCGGCCTTGTTTTCCGCCATGGCGCGCGGCAGCGTATCAGCCAGGTCATCCAGCGCGGCGCGTGCCTGCGCGGCGTGCGCAAACACGGTCCACGGATCGCTGGTATTGCTGATGTCTGCACGCGCCTGCGGGATGGCGGCGCCCATCATTTGCTTGAACGCGTCCAGCGTTGCCGTGCTGAGTGCAGCCAGTGATTTGGCTGCCGTGCCGTCCAGCACCGTGCCATCGGCCAGGTGCGGCAGGGTGGCAGCGGTGGTCAGCACTTGCAGCAGCGTGGCGCCACTGTCCAGTGGTGCGCTGCCTTTCAGCTGGACCAGTACGGATGCCATGCCTTCGTACGCGGCCCGCATTGCCACGTCCAGCGACAATTTTGGCGCAACATAGCCCGAGCCATGGTCCGGCATGCGCGCGCTCAGCATCTGCAACGTGCGCGCCACCACTTCGGCAATGCCATCGATTTCCGCGTTGTAGGCGTAGCCCTGCAGCGCGGCGGCGCGCGCAGCCGGTTCCGCATCCAGTGCCGCGTTCATGCTGTCCGCGGCAGCATTGACCTTCACGCCGAACGCGGTGGACAGCGCGGCATCCACGGCGTCCGCCGCCACACCGGTGCGCACCATTGCGTCGCGCAACGTCGTCATGGCGCTTGCATTGGCGCGCACCAGCGTGTTGGCCGGAGTGCTGCCCGTATGCTGCAGGTCCACGGTCAGCGACAGCGTGCCGTTGTGGGCGCGCTCGGTGGCTAGGTCGTAGCCGCCTGTCACCAGTACGTGCTGTTGCCAGGAAGCCTGTGGCAGAGGGAAGTCTGACGATTGCGACGATGCGAGCAAGAAGTGGCCGTTGGCATCCGTTTTGGTGGACTGTTCGCCGCGATCGAGCAGGCCGTTGCCATTGCTGTCAACGAAGACCGTGGCGTCGCGCAGGTAGCCCACGCCTTGCGCCTGGCCGCTGATCATTGTGGTGACGGCGCCCGGGTGCGCCACGTATTCCGTCAGTGCGGTACGGGCAATTTGCAGCGACGCGGTATCCGTGACTTGGTCCAGCCACATGCCGGTGATGGCGGCGATGCCGCTGTCAGTCACATACGGCTGGATGACGGGAATTTTCGCCGTCAAGTCTTGCGCGAACGAGACTTTATTGGCCAGCGCCACGGCGTCTTCGCCCTGCGCGCCGTGCACCATGGCCAGCGCTACGTTGTCACGCTTGAGCGAACCGTTATCGAGCACGCTGCTCCAGTAATCGACGCCGCCCGTCTCGCCCGCGCGGCCGAACAGGTTGTGGTACAGGGCTTTGACCATGTCCCGGTTGCTCATGTTGGCATAACGGGCATTGAATTCATGCGCCGTGGCGAATGCTGCGGCGATGCTGTCTTGCGTGGCATCGATGCCGGTCCAGTAGCGCAGACCGTCCGGATCGGCGGGGCGGTTGAAGTACGCGATGTACAGTTGCTGGATGTCGTTGGCGGTAGGTTTCATGCGTGTCTCACTCAAGGGTTGCAGCAGGCACGCCAGTCAGCGCATGCCTGTAAAAAAGATGTGCAATCCTAAGAGTGTCGCCGCAATTTAAATGTGATTATGATCACATTGTCTTGTAGATAACTTCTTGCAAGTGGTGCGCAACCGGTTGTCAGTGCCGCAGCCAGCGGCGGAACGGTTCCAGGTCCATGCCCGGCTCCACATACCACGCCTTGCGCGGCCAGTCGAACTTCGCGCCCAGCGCCTTGACTTGCTGCGCTTCGTGGATGGTCGCGCTGAGGTAATGGCGGGCCGGCATTTGTTCCTGCGCCGCCGCTTCATTGCGGGCGATTGCCTGTTCCGCCGCCGCGCCGATCGCGTTCAAACGCAGCCTTGCCAGATAAGGGCTGCGGCGTTCCGCTTCTTCCGGCGCCAGCAAGGTCAGGCGCATTTTTGCGCGCGTGGCGGCCACATAAAACAGGTTGTCTTCCTCGCGCCCGTCGGCCAGCGCGGCAGGGAATTCGCCCGCTTCCATGAAGGGCAGGATCACGTGTTCGTATTCCTTGCCTTTCGCGTTGACGGCATAGTCAATCGTCACCACATCTTTTTCGCGCTTGCGGCCCGCAAAGGCTTCCGCCGCATTGAGTTCTTGCCAGAACCCGGCCAGCGTCAGGTTGGAACGCTCGGCGGCAGCCAGGAATCCCGAAATGGATTTCGCTACGGCTTGCGCATCATGCGGGCGTACGAAAATGCGGCGAGCGGCCAGTTCCAGGTGCATTGCGTCGCACACGGCGCGCAGCACTTCATGGGCGGGAGAATCCGGTCCGAATGCGGCGGCGCAATCGATGGCGGCCTTGATCGGGCTGGCGTGGCCGCTGTCCAGGTAGCGTCCATAAAAACCGTCCAGCAATTGCGGGTGCTTGGCGATGTCGCGCTTGGCCTGTTCCAGCTGTTCGTGCGAATGTCCGGCTTCGCCAAACACCGCCAGCGCTTCCACGATAGCCATGCGCACGTCCTGCGATTTCACAGCCGCCAGGTCTTTCAACGCGATCGCCATCATGCCGCGCAAGAACAGGATTTCATCACGCTGCAAATAGCCGGCCATCGGCGGCGTGCGGTAGCCGATTTTTGCATGCATCAGCGCCTGCTCCACGGCGATGGCCTGGTGGCGGTCGCGCAGCAGCACTGTGCAGCCATCGATCGGGTAGCCATCTTTTTTCCATGCCTTGATGGCCGCCACGATTTTCTCGCCGCACTGGGTGGCGTCGGCATATTGCGCCTGGCGGATTTCCGTATGCAGCGGCAAGCCCGATTGCACGGCCTTGGCCTTGAATTCCGCCATCGCCAGCGCCAGGTGCGGGCCGTGGCGCCATGTGATGGTCAGCGGGTATTGCCGGGTATTGCCAAAGTCGCGTGCAAAGCGGCTTTCCATGAATTCGCCGCTGGCGCCCAGCTTCGAGTGGATCACCTGGTCTTTGTCGCCCGCGCCGACGAACCAGCATTCAGGCTGCGCCAGCAGGGCGGACAGGATGCGGTAGCCCGCTTCATTCAAATCGTGCAATTCGTCGCATACGACCACGCGGTAGCGGGGCAATTCGTGCGCGGCGTCCGGCGACTGCGCCAGCAATTTCGCCAGGTCATAGGTGGCGTCGTACGGGCCGCGGAATTGTGCGCTGCCGTCGCTGTCGCTGCGCAAGGTTTCATATTCAAGCGCGGCCAGGTAGTCGGCCAGCGGGGTTTTCAGGATTTCCGCAGCTTCTTCGACGCCCACGTATTCGACATCGACGCTGTCGAGCAGCATGGTGGCTTTCAGCGCCAGTTGCGCATCGATGGCTTGCGACAGCGCGATGTTGTGCGTGCGGATATCCAGGTATTCCACCTTGCCCAGATAGCGCTCGCCGACGCGGCGCAGCGCCTCCAGCAGCCACGGTTTCATGTCGCGCAAATGGTGCAGGCGGGGCGTGTCGCCATGTTCCAGTTCAGCCAGCGCCTGCTGCGCGAAATCTTCAAAAGTGGCGACCCGCACGGCGGTGGCGAGGCTATAAGGAATGCCGATGTCGAGCAAGCGCTGGCGCAGCACGTCGCGCGCTTCCGGTGTGAACGTCAACGCCAGCACCTGTTCCGGCGGCAGGCGGCGCGCCAGCGCTTCGCCGATGCGCAGGGCCAGCGTCGTGGTTTTTGCCGCGCCGGCATTGGCGGCCACCAGCGAAATGCGGTTTTGCGCCAATTGGATGGCGGATTGTTCGGCGGTGGGGATCAAGCCCTGGGGATGGAAGCGGGGAGCAGCGGTGTCGGTCATGTGGCTATTATACGAAAACGCCCTGGCGCAAATGACGAATCAGTGGCTGGCGGCAATCGTGGCAACGGTATTCGCCGCCACTTCCCTCAGCGTTTCAATGGTAATGGCTGCGCCGGGCGACATGGTGCGGCCATACAGCTGCACGACGCCCACTTCCGTCGCCACGCCGGCCAGGCCGGGGACGTCCAGCAACACCAGTTGGCCGGCTGCTAGCGCTTCCTGGCACGCGGCCTCGGTCGACAGCAATACCAGGTCGCTGTTGATCGTGGCATGGATCAGCAGCGGGACCTGGTCGCACTGCAGGGAAATCGGCAGCGCCGCATCTTGCGCGATGCCGCAGATTTTGTGCACCAGTGGTTTGACGCGGTCCGGCAGCGTGACGCTGGCCAGGCCGTAATCAAGCAAATCCTCGATGCGCAACGGCCGATTTAACAGCGGATGGCCGGCGCGCACCAGCAGGCAGCCATATTGGCGGAACAGGGGAGTAATGGTGAGGTCCGGCGCAGGCTCAATGTCGTGTGTGTCCGAGATAAAGAATTCCAGCTGTTCGCCGCGCAACTGCGCCTGCAGCTGGCGCCAGTTATTGGTGGCGATGGAAATGCGCAGTCCGGGATGGCGTTCACGCAGCAAATCCGTCAGCGGCGGGATGACGCCGGCCATCAACAGGGGCCCGGCGCCAAACGCCACGGTGCCGCCGTCGCCGCTGCGCAGCAGGGCCATGTCGCGCTCCAGCCCCCGCATTTCATAAGCCAGTTTCCTGGCGCGCGCTAAAAACACGGCGCCCACGCTGGTGACGGCCACATTGCGGTTGTCGCGGTCGAACAACAGCACGCCCAGTTCTTCTTCCAGGGTCTGGATGCTGCGGCTCAGCGCGGGCTGGCTCAGGTTCACTTTATCGGCAGCCCTGGCAAAGCTTTTTTCCTCTGCGACGGCCAGCGCGTGGCGTATCCGCTTGAAGTCCATTGTGTCCTCAGTGATGCAAAATTTGGATCATACGGATAAATATAATGCAATTTACGGTTAAAAACTCGCTCCCTATACTTTCCTTCAAGTACCGCGATGACATGACGGTACCTCAAAAAGGAAGGCCAGGAGAACATGCAGGAATTCGACTATGTAGTGGTAGGGGGCGGTTCGGCCGGTGCAACGCTGGCCGCACGGTTGTCAGAAGATGCGTCGGTAACGGTCTGCCTGCTGGAAGCCGGTGGCCCGGATAAAAGCGTATTGATTCATGCGCCGGCCGGCGTGGTGGCTTTGGTGCCGCGTCCCCTCAACAATTATTGCTACCACACGGTGCCGCAGCCAGGCTTGAATGGCCGCATCGGCTACCAGCCGCGCGGCAAGACGCTGGGCGGCAGCAGTTCGATCAACGCCATGCTGTATGTGCGGGGCCACCGCTGGGATTATGACCACTGGGCGTCGCTGGGCAACCGTGGCTGGTCTTACGACGATGTCCTGCCGTTTTTCAAGCGCAGCGAAAACAATGAACAGATCCGTGACGCGTACCATGGCCAGGGAGGGCCGTTGAACGTCACGTATCCCCGCCACGGCAGCCCCGTCAACCAGATGTTCCTGGAAGCCGCCGCAGCCTGTGGCTTGCCCACCATTGAAGACTATAACGGCGCGCAGCAACAGGGGGCGTTCCTGTACCAGGTCACGCACAAAAATGGCGAGCGTTGCAGCGCTGCCAAGGCTTACCTGGCGCCGAACAGGCAGCGCGCCAACCTGCACATCGTGACGCACGCCGTGTCGTCGCGCATCTTGCTGGAAGGGCGCCGCGCAGCCGGTATCGCGTATTTCCAGGGCGCGCAACTATGCACCGTGAAGGCGCGCCGCGAAGTCGTGATTGCCGGCGGTGCGTTTGGCTCGCCACAACTGCTGATGTTGTCCGGTATCGGTCCCCGCGCGGAATTGCAGGCGCACGGTATCCCTGTCGTACACGACTTGCCGGGCGTCGGGCAGAATTTGCAAGACCATATCGACTACGTGCAAAGCTGGCGCGTGCCCAGCGATAACCGCACGTTTGGCTTGTCCATGCGCGGCGCCGCGTACATGGCGAAAGGGATGCTGGAATGGCGCCGCCGGCGCAGTGGTCCCGTGACATCCACGTATGCGGAAGCTGGCGCTTTCATGAGTTCCAGGCCGGGCTTGCCGGCGCCGGACTTGCAGCTGGTGTTTGCGCTGGCGCTGGTCGACGACCATGCCCGCAAGGTGCACCGGGGCCATGGCTTCTCGTGCCATGTAGACGTGCTGCGCCCGTACAGCCGTGGCACGGTCACGCTTGCCAGCAGCGACGTGCGCGACGCGCCTCGCATCGACCCGGCCTTCCTGGCGGATGAGCGCGATGCAGCCCTGTTGCTGAAGGGCGCGAAAATGCAGCAGCGCATTTTCGAGCAGCCGCAGTTCGACGGTATCCGCGGCGACATGCTGTACCCGGTGCCGGCGGGAGACGATGCGGCGCTGATGCAAGATATCCGCAACCGCGCCGACACGCAGTACCACCCGGTCGGCACCTGCAAGATGGGACCCGCCAGCGACCCGCTGGCCGTGGTGGATGAACGCCTGCGCGTGCATGGCTTTGACAACCTGCGCGTGGCCGATGCTTCCATCATGCCCACCCTTATCGGCGGCAATACCAATGCCCCGACCATCATGATTGGCGAAAAGGCAGCCCAAATGGTGCTGGCAGAGGCCCGCGAACAACAGGCGGCGGCAGCCGTCATCTGAGGAGAAATACATGAACAAGATTTCATACCGGCGCGATGCGCTGGCGGTGGCGGCCGCCCTGGTTTTCGCCAACGCGGGCGCCGCCAGCGCGCCGCTGCCAGCCAGCAGCCACACGGCGCAAGCCAATAAAGCCTTTGGCGCGGCGCTGCCGCTGTCTGACCAGCAGGATTTCCAGGATGCGCGGCGCGGCTTGATCGCCACCTTGCCGGAGCGGCTGATCAAGGCCGATGGCGGCGGCAAGAATGCATGGGACGGTGCGCGCTTCGATTTCATTGACGGCGATGCTCCCGATACGGTCAATCCGAGCCTGTGGCGCCAGGAAAAGCTGAACAACCAGCATGGCTTATTCAAAGTCATGGATGGCATTTACCAGGTCCGCGGCTACGACATTTCCAACATGACCCTGATTGCGGGTAAACAAGGCTGGATCGTCGTCGATCCGCTGACTTCCGTTGAAATGGCGCGCGCCACGCTGGAATTCGCACAGCAAACGCTGGGCCGCCGCCCGGTTACCGCCGTCATTTACACGCATGGCCACGTGGACCACTTTGGCGGCATCCGCGGCATTGTGGAAGAGGCGGACGTCCGCTCCGGCAAGATCCGCGTCATTGTTCCGGAAGGGTTCATGGAATCGGCGGTGGCGGAAAACGTCCTGGCAGGTAATGCCATGTCGCGCCGCGCGCTGTACCAGTTCGGCATTACCTTGCCATGGAACCGCCAGGGCACTGTCGGCACGGGCCTGGGCAAGACTGGATCCACCGGCAATTACAGCTTGATTGCGCCGAATGAAGTGGTCAGCCAATCCGGGCAGGAATTGACGGTCGATGGAGTGCGCATGGTGTTCCAGATGGCGAACGGTTCCGAAGCGCCATCGGAATTCATGTTCTACCTGCCGGACTTGAAAGCCCTGTGCTTCGCGGAAGTGCTGAACCAGAACATGCACAACATTTATACGCTGCGCGGCGCCAAGGTGCGCGATGCGCTGGGCTGGAGCAAATACATCAACCAGCTGCTCGATGCGTTCCCGGATGCTGAAGTGGGATTCCGCAGCCACCACTGGCCCGTGTGGGGCAAGGACCGCGTGCGCGGCCACATCGTCAACCAGCGCGACATGTACCGCTTCCTGCACGACGAAGCGCTGCGCCTGGCCAACAGCGGCATGACGATGGATGACCTGGCCAATGCCAGCTATTACCCGAAAGCGTTGCGCAACGACTTTTCCACGCGCGGCTATTACGGCACGTTGAGCCACAACCTGCGCGGCGTCTACAACTTTTACCTGGGCTTCTACGATGGCAATCCGGCGACCCTGAATCCGCTGCCGCGCGTGGAAAGCGCCAGGCGTTACGTGGCGGCGCTGGGCGGCGGCGCAGCCGTATTGGCCAAGATGAAAGACGCGCATGCGAAAGGCGAATACCGCTGGGCCGTGGAAATCGGCAATTACCTGGTGTTCGCCGAACCGGACAACAAGGCCGGCCGCGAGCAGCAGGCCGCATCCTTGGAACAATTGGGCTATCAGGCCGAATCGGGCATCTGGCGCAATGCATACCTGACGGCAGCGCAAGAGCTGCGCAACGGCGCCGACAAGAAATTTGCCCTGTCCACGCAAAGCCCTGACCTGGTGCGCGCACTGCCGATGGAAATGCTGTTCGACTTCCTGGCAGTACGCCTGAACCACGAGAAAGCGGACGGCTTGTCTGTGGGGATCAACGTGCGCTTCACCGACAACGGCGACCGCTACGCGCTGGAATTGTCGAACTCCGTGCTGCATAACACGAAGGGCCGCGAATTGAAGCAGCCGGACGTATCGCTGGAGCTGGCGCAGGCCACGCTGTTCAAATTGCTGTTGAAGCAGGCGACGCTGCCGCAATTGATGCAGTCGGGCGAATTGAAAGTGGCAGGCGATCCGAAAGTGCTGGGCGCGCTGTTCAGCAACATTGAAACGTTTGATCCGCTGTTCCCTATCGTTACCCCCTAAGTTACCCAGTAAATCAACATGAACATGAGAGATACCGGTACGACTCCGGAGGGGACGGCTTGCGCCTCTCATACGGATGTAGCGCTGCTGCACACGGCTTTTGCCGCGCTGCGCACCGCCAGCAAACTCGATCGCACGCCGCAGTACGCCATTCGCATGGACCGCTTGCGCCGCCTGCTGGCGCTGACGTCGCAAAACCAGGACCGTATCCTGGCTGCCATCAGCGCGGACTTTGGCCACCGTTCTGCACATGAAATGCAGCTGGCGGAAATTTTCACGACGCTGTCGGCCATCCGCCACAACATGCGCCACTTGCGCGGCTGGATGAAAGCGCGGCGCGTGGCCACGCCGCTGCATATGCGTCCAGGCCGCAGCCGCCTGCTGCGCCAGCCGCTGGGCGTGGTCGGCATTATCGCGCCGTGGAATTACCCGTTCCACCTGGCGATGGCCCCTGCCGCTGCCGCGCTGGCTGCGGGCAACGCGGTCTTGATCAAGCCCAGCGAACTGACGCCGCGCCTGTCGCAGTTGATGAAGGAACTGGTCGAACAAACGTTTGCGCCGCATGAAATGGCCGTGGCGACAGGCGGCGCGGAAGTGGGCGCCGCGTTTTCCGCGCTGCCGTTCGATCACTTGTTCTTCACGGGCTCTACGCAAGTAGGCCGCGCCGTGGCGCAAGCGGCGGCCGCCAACCTGACGCCGGTGACGCTGGAACTGGGCGGCAAGTCGCCTGCAATCGTGGCGGCGGACTGCGACCTCGACGTGGCTGCGCCGCGTCTCGCGTTCGGCAAATTGTTCAACGCGGGCCAGACCTGCGTGGCGCCCGACTATGCACTGGTGCCGCGCCAGCGTATACAGGCATTCGTGCAAGCCATGCAGCGCGCCACGCGAGCGATGTACCCGGGCGTGATGGATAACGCGGATTACACGGCCATCGTGTCGCAGCGCCATCGCGAGCGCCTCGCGCGTTTGCTGGACAACGCGCGGCAACAGGGCGCTGTCGTGGTGCCGCTGGCCGCGCCGGAAAACACTGCCGGTCCGCACCTCAAGCAAGCCCCCGTACTGGTATTGAATGTGAACGACAGCATGCAAATCATGCGGGAAGAGATCTTCGGCCCGTTGCTGCCGGTGGTTCCGTACGACACGCTGGATGACGCGCTGGAATACGTCAACCGTGGCGACCACCCGCTGGCGCTGTACTGGTTCGGCAAGTCTGTTGCGGAACGCGAGCGCGTGCTCAAGGAAAGCATTGCGGGCGGCGTGACCATCAATGACGCCCTGTGGCATGTGGCGCAGGAAAACCTGCCGTTTGGCGGCGTTGGCGCCAGCGGCATGGGCAGCTACCACGGCGAACACGGTTTCCGTACGTTTTCCAAGGAAAAGCCGGTGTTCGTGCAAGCCCGCTGGAATGCGTTCGGCATTTTCCGCCCACCCTATGGCCGCCTGTTCGAGCGCGCCATAGGCGCACTGAAAGCCCTGTTCTGAATGACGAGGAGTCAACCATGTTGGGATTGATGCAAGACCAGCCGCTGGTGGTGTCGCACGTATTGCAACACGCCGAGCGCAACCACCCGGAAGGGGAAATTATTTCGCGCACCGTTGAGGGGACGGTACACCGCACCACGTATGGCGGCATGGCACGCCGTGCGCGCCGCCTGGCCAATGCATTAACAGCGCTCCATATCAGGCAGGGCGACCGGATTGGCACGCTGGCATGGAATACCTGCCGCCACATGGAACTGTATTTCGGCGTGTCTGGCATGGGTGCTGTGCTGCACACGATTAATCCGCGTCTGTTCCCGGAACAGGTGGAATACATCGTCAAGCATGCGCAGGATGAATACCTGTTCTTTGACATGACGTTCGCGCCGTTGATCGCGAAAGTTGCACCGCTGCTGCCGAACGTCAAAGGCTTCATAGCCATGACGGACCGGTTGACGATTATGTCCATCAATGACCTGCACATCCCGCGCCTGCTGTGCTACGAAGATTTGCTGGAGGGCGCCAGTGAAGATTTCCAGTGGCCGGAACTCGATGAGCGCAGCGCGTGTTCGCTGTGCTACACGTCCGGCACCACGGGCAATCCGAAAGGCGTGCTGTATTCGCACCGCTCCACCGTGCTGCACTCGATGGCCATGTGCAGTGCCGATGGTGCGGCGCTGGCGTCAAACGATACCGTCATCGTGGTGGTGCCGATGTTCCACGTCAACGCATGGGGCTTGCCTTATGCGGGGGCCATGTGCGGCGCCAAACTGGTGTTGCCGGGGCCTGCACTGGACGGCGCCAGCGTGTATGGCATGTTGAAAAATGAAAGTGTAACGCTGGCGCTGGGCGTACCGACCGTATGGCTGATGCTGTTCCAGCACGTCGACGAGCTGGGCTTGGACCCGCGCGCTGAATTGCAGCTGCGCCGCGTCGCCATTGGCGGTTCCGCCGTGCCGCGCGCCATGGTGGAAACCTTCATGGACAAGTTTGGCGCTGCCGTGCTGCATGTGTGGGGAATGACGGAAATGTCGCCGCTGGGCACCTTGTGCCGTTTGCTACCGAAGCATGATTTGCTCGATGCCGAGTCGCAAATGCAAGTGCTGCTAAAGCAGGGACGTGCGCCGTTCGGCGTGGAACTGCGCATCACAGACGCAGATGGCAAGGTGCTGCCGCGTGACGGCAAGTCGTCCGGCCATTTGAAAGTCAAGGGGCCCTGGATACTCAAGCATTACTTTGGCGCGGAACACGAACAGCTGTTGGATGGCGATGGCTATTTCGACACTGGCGACATTGCCAACATCGATGCTGACGGCTACCTGCAAATCACGGACCGCGCCAAGGATGTCATCAAGTCCGGCGGTGAATGGATTTCTTCGATCGACCTGGAAAACGCTGCCATGGGGCATGCGGCTGTGGCGGAAGCCGCCGTCATCGGCGTGCCGCATGAAAAGTGGCAGGAACGCCCGCTGCTGATCGTCGTGTGCAAAGCGGGTACATCGCTGTCGCGCGCTGCCATGCTGGCTTACCTGGACGGCAAAGTCGCCAAGTGGTGGATGCCGGATGACGTTGTGTTTGTCGACGAATTGCCGCATACGGCGACCGGCAAGGTGCAGAAACTCAAGCTGCGCGAACAGTTCAGGCAATACCGCCTGCCGCAAACCGAGGCGGCATAGCGCCGGCAACGGCGCGCTCGGCAAATAACGATAAAACCACAGGAGATGAAATGAAACAGGAAGCACCAGTAATCCACCATGTGCGCCCGCGCACCATGGCGGCGGCATGCGCGGTAGCTGTGGCGGCGCTGGCTGCGCCGGCGCATGCCGACACGTTCACGCTGGATAACGGCGTCGAAGGGCGCTGGAACATCAACATGTCGCTGGGCCACAGCGTCAGGACTGCCGGCGCGGACAAGAATTTGATCGCCAAATCGAACGGCGGCACGGCAAGCAATGGCCAGGACGACGGTAACTTGAATTTCAAGAAAAACGATCCGATTTCCACGGTTGCGAAAGCGTCCGCCGAACTGGAACTGAAGCAGGATAACCTGGGCCTGTTCGTACGCGGCAATGCCTGGTACGACTATGTCACGAGCCACAAGGGCATGGAACACGGCAGCAACCTGAATGGCTACGTGCCGGGTGCGCGCTTGTCCGATGAAGGCTTCGACAAGCTGTCTGCCTTCAGCGGCGCCGCGATTGGCGACGCTTATGTGTTCGGTAACTTCGACCTCGGCGGCAATCCGCTGCAAGTGAAGGCCGGACAGCAAGTGGTGAACTGGGGCGAGAGCCTGTTCATCCCGGGGCTGAACGCGATGGGCGCGTTTGACTTGACGGCGGCGCGCCGCCCGGGTGCGCAAGTGAAAGAAATCCTGCGCCCGCTGCCGCAAGTGGTGGCCAACCTGGGCTTGGGCAATGGCCTGTCGGTGGAAGCGTTTTACCAGTTCAAGTGGAAACGCACGGTGCTCGATGGCTGCGGCACGTACTGGTCGATTGCCGACGCGCTGAATTGCCCGACCGGCATCGTCGTGTTTGGCGACGCCATCGGCGATGACCGCACGCAGTTCAATGGCGTGCCATTGCTGGCCAAGCTGCCCGCGCCTTTGCTGGCAACGGTCGGCCTGGCGCCGACGTCACCCATCAACTTCCGTCTGGGCCGCGCGCCGGAAACCACGCCAAAGAACAGCGGGCAGTTTGGCTTGTCATCGCATTACTTTTCCGATGAGCTGGGCACGGACTTCGGCGCTTACTTCACCAATTACCATGCGCGCATACCGGCGCTGATGGTGGTCAAGACCCGGTCCGACTTGCCATCCGTCTTTTCAGGCGCGATCGCGGAGCTGGCCGCAAAACTGCCGGCTGCTGCAGCCGCATCGCTGGGCGTACTGGGCAAGATTGGCGCCGGCCGTATGGCATGGAATTACGGCATTGAAAATATCAAGGCGCTTGGCGTTTCCGCATCAACCACGGCGGGCGGCGTCTCGCTGTTCGGCGAATTGGTGCACACCCGCGACATTCCCGTGCAAATCAACGTGCCCGACCTGTTGATCGGCTCCATGCTGGGCCTGGGCCCGCAAGGCTGGATGGCCAAGGCCACGCGCGACTCTTCGGTGGCTGACGGTACGCAGGTCGGCGGCTATGAACGCAAGAACAAGACGCAGCTGCAAATGTCGTTCATCAGGCAATTCCCGCAAGTCGCGGGTGCGGACGCTCTGAACGTGATTGGCGAAGTGGGCGTGCAGCGCTGGAGCGGCATCGGCAACGCGTACAACGGCACGCGCTACGGCCGTGGTTTCCTGTATGGCTTTGGCGACTACACAGGCGCGCCGGCCTGCGCAGGCTTGAACGCCAACGCAGGCTATTGCAGCACGGATGGCTATGCAACCACGTCGGCCTGGGGCTACCGCGTGCAGGCGGAATTGTCGTATCCGAACGCCTTTGCAGGCGTGACGTTGAAGCCGCGCGCCTTCCTGTCGCATGACGTCAATGGTGTTTCAGCGGACAACACGTTCTTGAAAGACCGGCGCAGCGCCGCCATCGGCTTGCGCGCCGAATACATGAGTCGCTACTACGCGGATTTCACGTACACCCGCTACAACCATCACGCCAAATATGACCAGTTCCATGACCGCGACTATGCATCGCTGGTCATCGGGGCCAACTTCTGAGGAGAGCTGACATGAGCAAGATACATATTCCATCATTGCCGAAGGCCGCCGCGTGCGCTGCGCTGGCCGCTTCCATGGCCATACCGGGCGCAGTGCATGCCGCAATGGCCCCGGCCGACGTGGAGCGCCTGGGCAAAGACCTGACGCCGGTAGGCGCTGAAAAAGCCGCCAGCAAGGATGGCTCGATTCCCTCGTGGGAGGGTGGCATTACCAGGGCGCCGGCCGGTTTCGACCCGAAGGCGGGTTATGCCGACCCGCTGGGCGACGACAAGGTCCAGTACACCATCACGTCCGCCAATATGGCGCAATACAAGGACAAGCTGGCCCCCGGCCAGATGGAAATGCTGAAACGCTATCCGACGTACAAGATCAATGTGTACAAGAGCCATCGTACGGCGGCGCTGCCGGCGTCGATGTATGAACACATCAAGGCCGAAGCAGGCAAGGCGGAACTGGCGTCCGGCGGCTCCGGCGTGGTCAATATCCAGAAGTCGTCCGTACCGTTTCCGCAGCCGAAGTCCGGCGTGGAAGCCATCTGGAACCACGTGATGCGCTACCGCGGCGGCAGCGTGCAGCGCTTCTCGACGGAATTTCCCGTGCAAGCCAACGGCGCCTTTACGCCGGTCACTCGCAGCGAAACCATTGCGTTTGCCCACGCGATGCCGAAGCCGGAAGCCAACCGCCTGCTGTACTACACCGGCGCCATTACCGGCCCTGCCAGCATGGCGGGCGAAGCCATCATGGTGATCGACCCGCTCGACCAGGTGAAGGAAAACCGCCTGGCATGGTCGTACAACCCGGGCCAGCGCCGCGTGCTGCGCGCGCCGGACATTGCCTATGATTCGCCTGGCCAAGGGGCGGATGGCTTGCGCACCACTGACGATTACGATGGTTTCAATGGCGCGCCGGACCGCTATGACTGGAAGCTGGTGGGCAAGAAGGAAATGATCATCTCGTACAACAACTACAAGATCACCAGCAAGAGCTTGAAGTATGCGGACATCGTGCGTCCGGGCCATGTCAACCAGGACCTGGTGCGCTATGAACCGCACCGCGTGTGGGTGGTGGAAGCCACGTTAAAGGACGGCAAGCGCCACGTGTATGGCAAGCGGGTGTTCTACATCGATGAAGATACGTGGCAAGTGGCGCATGCGGATGCCTATGACGGCCGCGGTGAACTGTGGCGCGTGCATGAAATCGGCGCGATCCAATACTACGACGCGCCGACGCCGTACTTCGCGTATGAAGCGCAGTACGACTTGCAGGCGCGCCGCTATCTGTTGACGGGACTGTCGAACCAGGAAAAACCCATCAAGTTCGGCTTGAAGCTGGAGCCATCGTATTTCACGCCCGATAACTTGCGCCGCTTAAGCAATTGAGAAGCGAGAACTGAACGCGGTAGCAACGGGTACCAACACTGCTCTGCAGTGTCTCCTTTGCGCTCCCCCTCAGTTCCCGGGGGGAGCGTTTTTTTTCGGGATGCGAACATGCATAGGACTAAACAATGGGCGATTGCGCTCGCGCTGGCAGTGAACACGCTATGCGCGCACGGTGCCGAACCGCTCGATACGCCCGCGCGCATATCGGCACGCGCGCGTCAATCGCTGCTGGCTGGCGTGGCGCTGGCCGGCCAGCGGCTGGTGGCGGTCGGCGAGCGTGGAATTGCCGTGTATTCGGATGATGGCGGTAAAACTTGGATGCAGGCCAAAGTGCCCGTGTCCGTGATGCTGACGGCGCTGCAATTCATTACGCCGTCCAAAGGCTGGGCCGTGGGCCATGACGGCGCCGTCATCAGCACGGACGACGGCGGCGCCACGTGGCAGCGCCGTTTCGACGGCAGCCAGGCTAATACGCTGATGCTGGAAGGTGCACAGCGTGCCGTGGATGCGGCGCGCGCGGCCGCGGGCAACGCGGCCAGCGGGCCAGCTGCCGATGCGTTGACGGCGGCGGAGAATGCATTGGGCGACATCGGGGCGGCCGCGAAATTCGGCCCTTCGCGTCCATTGCTGGCGGTGTGGTTCAGAAATGAGCAGGAAGGCTTTGTGGCCGGGGCCTATGGCCAATTGTTCCGCACGGCCGATGGCGGCAAGTCGTGGGAGTCGCTGGCGGCCCGCACGGGCAATCCGGACGGCTTGCATTTCAACGCAATTGCCGCCGGCTCAGGCAACACGCTGCTGCTGGCGGGCGAGGGCGGCAAAGTGTACCGTTCTGCCGATAACGGCGCGTCGTGGAAAGTGTCCGGCACGGGCTACAACGGACATTTGTATGGCGTGCTGGCGTCCGGCGACGTACTGGTGGCCTTTGGTTTTGGCGGCCATGCGTTCCGCAGTACGGACAGCGGCGCGACGTGGCAAGCCTTGCCGAAAGTCGTGCAGCGCAGTCTGGTGGCGGGTTCGGTCCAGCCGGACGGCAGCCTGTTGATAGTGGCGCAGGATGGGCGCCTGTTGCGCAGCACGGACCACGGCAAGACGTTTGCCATCGTCCAGCCACGGAGCGGCGAGCCGGTGGCTGGCGCGGTATTGCTGGGTGGCGGCAAGGTGGCGCTGGCCGGAGCTGGCGGAGTGCGTGTGGAGAAATTATGAAAGACCTTAACGATAGCCGTGGCGGCGTGCAAGGCACAGGCCATGGCCACCAGAAATTCAGTGCAGTCGAGCGCTTCCTGGAAACACGCTTGTTTAAGCACCGCCTGGCGGTGCTGCTGTTCTTTATTGCCGCATCCATCCTGATGGGCTGGCAGGCTTCGCAGTTGAAGCCTGACGCCAGCTTCGCCAAGATGGTGCCGGCGTACCACCCGTACATTGCCAATTACTTCAGGTACGAAAATGAATTGCGCCCGCTGGGTAACAACATCCGCATCGCTGTGGAAGCGCGGAACGGCGATATCTACAGCAAGCAATATCTGGACACGCTGAAAAAAATCACGGATGAAGTGTTTTACATACCGGGCGTGGACCGCGGCAATTTGAAATCGCTGTGGACACCGAACGTGCTGTGGATGGAAGTGACGGAAGGCGGCATGAATGCGGGCCAGATCATCCCGCAGGGCTTTGACGGTTCGCCGGAAAAAATCGCGGAAGTGCGCGCCAACGTGCAGCGCTCTGGCCGCATTGGTTCGCTGGTGGCAAGCGATGGCAGGTCGGCGATCGTTCACGTGCCGCTGCTGGAAACGGATCCGGATTCGGGCCAGCGGCTTGATTACGGCCTGTTTTCCGAGCGCCTGGAAAACCTGATCCGCAGTAAATATGAAACCCAGGGCGTCAAGATCCACATCGTGGGCTTTGCCAAGGTGGTGGGCGACTTGATCGAGGGCGCGAAAGCGATTGCGCTGTTCTTTGCCATTACTGTCGCGCTGACCATTGCCGTGCTGCTGTGGTATTCGCGCTGCCTGCGTTCCACGGCCGTGACGGTGCTGTGCTGCGGCCTGGCCGTCGTGTGGCAGCTGGGCATCGTGCGCATGCTGGGCTTTGGCCTTGACCCGTATTCGATCCTGGTGCCGTTCCTGACGTTTGCCATCGGCGTCTCGCACGCGGTACAGAACATCAATACGATGGCGTCGGCCAAGCTGGGTGGCGCCACGAATATGGAAACGGCGCGGCTGACGTTCCGCCAGCTGTTCATTCCCGGCACGATTGCGCTGCTGTGCGACGCGGTGGGTTTCTCGACTCTATTGGTGATTAAGATCGGCGTGATCCAGGAATTGGCGATTTCCGCCAGCGTGGGCGTGGCTGTGATTGTCGCCACCAAGATGTTCCTGTTGCCGGTGCTGATGTCATATACCGGTGTGTCTGGCGCGTGCCTGCGCCACCAGGCGAAGAAATCCCGCAACAAGCACACGGTGATGCGTTTCGTTGCCCGCTTTGCCGAACCGAAGTTCGCAAAGTGTGCTGTCGCTGCGGCGCTGGCGATTTATGGCATGGCGTTTGTGATGAGCCGGGACTTGAAGATCGGCGACCTTGATCCGGGCGCGCCGGAATTGCGCGCGGATTCCCGCTACAACAAGGACATCGCATTTATCGCGTCGCATTATTCGGCCAGCCCGGACGTGTTTGTCGTCATGGTGAAGACCCCGGCCGGTGAGTGCGGCAGCTATCCGGTGGCGGAAGCCGTCGACCGCTTCCAGTGGGAGATGGAAAACGTGCAGGGCGTGGAATCGACCACGTCGCTGTTCTCCGTGATGAAGAAGGTGATTGCCAATGTCAATGGCGGCGACTTGCGCTGGCAGGCGCTGTCGCGCAACCGTTTCGTGACGAATTCCGCACAGCGTTCCGTGCCGTCCGAGTTTTACAACAACGATTGCTCGATGACGCCGGTGCTGGTGTTCCTGGCCGACCACAAGGCCGATACCTTGACCCGCGTGGTACAGGCATCGGAAGCCTTTGCCAGGGAAAACAGCACGGAGAGCGCGCAATTTATCCTGGCGGCCGGCAACTCCGGTATCGAGGCGGCCACCAATATCGTGATCAGGCAGGCGGAAATCACCATGCTGGTACTCGTGTATGCCATCGTCGCGGCGCTGGTGTTCTGGGAATTCCGCTGCTGGCGCATCACCTTGTGCATCATGCTGCCGTTGTATGTCACGTCAGCGCTGTGTGAAGCCATTATGGCCAAGCTGGGACTGGGCGTCAAAGTTGCGACGCTGCCGGTGATTGCGCTGGGGATCGGCATCGGTGTCGACTACGGCATTTACATCTACAATCGCTTGCAGCACTTCCTCAATGAAGGTTTGCCGCTGAAGGAAGCGTACTTCGAGACGCTGAAAACCACGGGAGTGGCGGTTGCGCTGACAGGCGTCACGCTGGCGCTGGGCGTGCTGACGTGGCTGTGGTCCGACATCAAGTTCCAGGCCGATATGGGCTTGCTGCTGGTGTTCATGTTCCTGTGGAATATGGTGGGAGCCATCATCATGATCCCATCGCTGGCTTGCCTGCTGTTGCCGGCCCGGCGCACAGAAGCCGGCAAGGTACTGCAGCCGGCATAAATTACTGCTGGCAGCGTTTGGGGAGGAGGGCCGCCACCGGGTGCATAATGGCGTGTATGCCGACGACGCAAAAAGCCTACACAACCAGCATGGTGTGGTTACCGCAACAAGATGGCGCACCGCCGCGCGCCACGCGTATCCATGGGCGGGAAACCGTCGTGGACATGCTCGCTGCCGAGCTGGCGCTGCGCCGCATGGTCACCGTGACGGGGACGGGCGGCATCGGCAAGACCACGGTGGCGCTGGCCGTGGCGGAACACATGCAGCGGCAATGGCGGCAGGGCGTCGTCTACGTGGATCTGGCGCCGCTGGCTGACGGCAGCCGCCTGGCGCCTGCGCTGGCGGCCGCGCTGGTCATGGAACGGCCCGGCCAGCGCACACTGGACGACATTACCGCAGCGCTGCGCAGCCACCACATGCTGCTGGTGCTCGACAGTTGCGAGCGGCTGGTCGATGACGTGGCTGACATGGCCGATATATTGCTGGAAGGGACGCAGGGCTTGCGCTTGCTGGCCACCAGCTGCGAACCGCTGGGATTGCCCGGTGAGTGGGTGGTGCAGTTGCCGCCGCTGGCGGCGCCGCCCGGCGATGCGCTCGATATGGAGCAAGTCATGCACTGGCCTGCGGCGCGCTTGTTCGCGGACCGCATGGGCCGCGACCCCGGCGATGATGAAGCAGCAGGCATCGCTGATATTTGCCGCCGTCTCGATGGGATACCGCTGGCGCTGGAACTGGCTGCCGCCAATGTGGGCGTGCTGGGCGTGCGTGCGCTGGCGCGGCGGCTGGGCGATGGCTTGTCCTTGCAAGGCGGGCAGGCTGGCCGCCACCGCACGATGGAAGCAGCGCTGGACTGGAGTTATGCGCTGCTGGGCGAACAGGAGCGGCAGTTATTGCGGCGGCTGTCGCCAATGCGGCGCGGCTTTTCGCTGGATGAAGCGCTGCACCTGGGGGCGGACAGCCTGGCGGCATGGCCGGATGTCCTCGATGCGTTCGCGGGCTTGCTGCGGCAATCGATGCTGGCCACGATCAGTGATACCGATGCGCGCCGCTACCGTCTGTTGGAAACCACGCGGCGCTATGCGGCGGCGCGGCTGGAAGAGAGTCACGATTATCAGCGGGTGATGGCCAGGTATGGAGCGATGTAGGGAGGATTTTACGGGGACGCCGAGTCAAATCCGCCCTACGGAGTCAGCATCGCGGCCCAGGCAGGAATGGCGGCCAGCCAGAAGCCGGCGATGCTGTCGGCCTGTACGTCCAACCCCAGGAACCGCGCTGCCGGGATCAATGCCGACTGCACCAGCGTTTCCGGATCCGCCCCCGTATCAAACGCTTGCGCGCCCGTTTGCTTGGACAGCTTTTCCCCATCCGCATTGGCCACCACCGGCACGTGCAGATATTCCGGATGCGGCAAGCCCAATACATCTTGCAGGAACAGCTGGCGCGGTGTGGAATCCAGCAAGTCCGCCCCGCGCACGACATCCGTGACACCTTGTTGCGCATCATCGACCACCACGGCCAGCTGGTAAGCCCAGAACCCGTCCGCGCGGCGGATCACGAAGTCGCCCACGTCGGCCGCCAGGCGCTGGCATGTGACGCCGACGCAGCGGTCGTCAAAGCAGTATGTGTCGTTGGGTGCATCGGGCACCCGCAAGCGCATGGCGCGGGCGGGCTTGCCGGGCGCGAGGCCGTTGCGGCACGTGCCGGGATACACGAGTCCAGCGCCGCTTTGGCCCAGCCGTAACTGCGAATCCGCGATTTCCTTGCGCGAGCATGAGCATGGATAGGCCGCGCCTTTGGCCAGCAACTGTTCCAGGGCCACGTCATACAAATGCGTGCGCTGGGTCTGCCACGTAACTTCGCCATCCCACTGCATGCCGCAGCGCTGCAGCGACGCGAGGATATGCCGGTCGATACCCGCCACGTTGCGGTCGCGGTCCAGGTCTTCCACCCGCACCAGCCACGTGCCGTGGTGCGCCTTGGCGTCCAGGTAGCTGGCCATGGCGGCCACCAGCGAACCCAGATGCAGGGGGCCGGTGGGAGAGGGGGCAAAGCGGCCGATATAGCTGGCGCTGCGGGATGGGCGGACGGACTTCATGCCGCGAGTATCCCTGACGGGAGCGGCCACCGTCAACGGTGCCGGCCATGTTGCAGCGCGCAACGGCTGCCGCGCATTCTTCGCATACAATCCCCGCCAGCCGTGCCGGGCGATCCCCGGCTGCGCCTCATCCACTTATTATCAATGAGACACCATGCATAAAAAATTTCCCACCCTTGCCGCAACCCTGTTGGCCGCCAGCCTGGCGTTTGCCTATCCTGCCCAGGCAGCCGGCGGCGCGAAATCCGGCTTGTTGACGGTACAGGAAGCGCCGCTGCGCGCGCACCTGGCGTTCCTGTCCAGTGATTTGCTGGAAGGGCGGGGTACGGGGCAGCGGGGCGGCGACTTGACGGTCGCTTACCTGGAAAACCAGGCGATGGCGGCAGGCTTGAAACCCGCGTCGGGCAACAGCTACCGCCAGGCCGTGCACATCGCCGGCGTGAAATCGCTGCCGCAGGAAAGCTCGCTGCGCCTGGAAGCCAATGGCGCGCCATTGCAGGCTGCATTCGGCAAAGACTGGGTGTGGGCGCCGGGCGATGCGCAGGCGGCGCACAGCATCGATGCGCCGCTGGTCTTCGCCGGTTATGGCATTACGGCGTCCGAAGAAGGGTGGAATGACTACAAGGGCATGGATGTCAAAGGCAAAGTGCTGGTCATGATGGTCAACGACCCGCAGCCGACTGCCGAACAGCCGGACCGTTTCGGCGGCAAGGCGCTGACGTATTACGGCCGCTGGACGTACAAATTCGAAGAAGCGGCGCGCCAGGGCGCGGCCGGTGTATTGCTGATCCATACCACGCCATCCGCGTCGTATGGCTGGAGCGTGATCCAGAACAGCTGGGATAACGTGGAGCGCTTCCAGCTGGCCCAAGGCGAACTCGGAACTGCATTGCAAGGCTGGATGACGGAAGACACGGCCCGCGCGCTGTTCAAGGCCGGCGGACAGGATCTCGATGCCTTGCGCGCCGCCGCTGAACGCAAGGATTTCAAGCCTGTGGCGCTGAACGCCAAAGTGGGCGGCGACATGAAAGCCGCCGTGCGCAAGGTTGACCAGTTCAACGTGGCAGGCATCGTGCCTGGCACGGATGCAAAACTGAAGCAGGAAGTCGTGATTTACAGTGCGCACTGGGACCACCTGGGCATGCAGGGTACCAGCGGCGACACTATCTTCAACGGCGCTGTCGACAATGCGTCGGGCAGCGCCGCGCTGCTGGCCATGGCGCAGGAAGCCGTGCGCCATCCGGCCAAGCGCAGCCAGATGTTCCTGTGGGTAGCGGCGGAAGAACAGGGTTTGCTGGGCAGCGCGGCCTATGCGTCGGCGCCACTGTGGCCGCTGGATAAAACCGCCGCGGCGCTGAACCTCGACAGCCTGAATTTTGCCGGCGTCACGCGCGACATCGGCACGGCCGGCAGCGAGCGCACGGAACTGGGCAAGATGGCGGAAGCCACGGCGAAAGCCATGAACATGCGCATTGCCGAAGCCAAGCCGGACCTGGCAGGCGGCTACTTCCGCAGCGACCATTTCAGCTTTGCCAAAGTCGGCGTGCCGGCGTTTTCCATCGAGCGTGGCCGCGATTACCTGGGCGACCAGGCGGCCGCGAAAGCCAAGAACGAAGCGTATTCAAAGCGCTATCACCAGGTCAGCGATGAATACGACCCAAGCTGGGACCTGGGCGGCATGACGCAGCAAGCCGCGTTCACGCTGAACCTGGGCCAAGCGGTCGCGAATGCACCGAAAATGCCGCAGTGGAAGGCAGGCGACGCGTTTGGCAAGGTGCGCGCGGCGAAGTAGCATGACTTCCTGGCCAGGATGGCGGCGCTGGTGGTGCGCATGGGAGCCTGATGCGGTATGCTGTGCGGTTTGATTGCCACGACCCTGAGTTTTCATGCAATACAACCGCTATTTCCTGGCTGGCGCCGTCTGCAGCGGCGCCGCCGCGTTGCTGCACTTGCTGTGCATCGTATTCGGCGCTTCCTGGTACCGTTTCTTTGGCGCCGGGGAGCGCATTGCGCGGCTGGCTGAGGCGGGGAGCCTGATCCCCGCTGTGATGACGCTGGCCATTGCGGCCCTGCTGTCGGCGTGGTGTGCTTACGCGCTGTCCGGCGCGGGCGTGATCCGCAAGCTGCCGTACACGCGGCTCGCGTTATGTGCGATTGCCTTCATTTACTGCTTCCGCGGCCTCGCGTTTCCTTCGCTGATCTTCTTCTTCCCTGAAAACAGTTCACTGTTCTGGGCGCTCAGCTCATCGATTTCATTTGGCATCGGCCTGCTGCACGTGCTGGGGCTGAAGCAAATGTGGTGGAAGCTGTAACCACGCTTCCACCCCGGCGTGGCTATGATTAATGTTTATTGAACGCCAGCGAAATGACGGTACCCGTCAAATCAATACCCTTGATGGAAATGCTGCCAAAGCTTGGGCCTTGCGAACCGTGTACGCGGATATTGTCGAACCTGATTTCACCGATCGACGTTGGCAGCGCCAAGGTCAAGGTGCCGTCCTTGCCGAGGGTTGCCGTGGTCTTCGTCGGATCGTAGACCACGTTTTTCATCGTGACGTCGGAATCCAGGAAGCTCAGCACGGGATTCAATACCTTGGCCATGTCGCCAATGACGTCCAGGCCCTTGTCCTTCATCTGCTTTTGCACGTGCTGCACCAGTTCATCGTGCAAACCCTGCGCGGACGTGTCGCTCAGCTCATCTTCCGACATCGGCTTCAAGCCGCCCAGCGCAGGAGCCGCAGCGGGCGGCGTGCCGATGGCGGCAACATTGGCAGCCGCCGGGCCATCGCCTGACGCCTGGCCGCTGTCGCTGCGCAGCACGACCGGCGCCGTGACCGCCACCGCCGGCACGGCTGCCGCCGCATAGGACTCCAGCGGCGCCACCAGCGCCGTCACGATGGCCGCAGCAAGGCGCAAGTGCCGCTGCTTGCGCAGGGCGTCTTGAACGTGCTGGTGCGTCACCAGGTTCCATTCAGCGAAAATGTCACCCAGCCGCTGGCCCGTCGTGCGCTGCAGTTCAATAGCGCGCGCCAACTGTTCTTCAGAAATCAGCTTCTGCTTCACCAGCAGCTGACCGAGCAGCGCCTTATTCTGGTCTGGCTTGAACCAACTCATGCTTCCCCCTTCTGTTTAGGCCGACTTGCGCGAAGGCGCGTGGTTGACGATATCGGACGGCGTCATGCCGAACCACCGTTTGCACGCGCGGTAAAACGCGCTGGGCTCGGAAAAGCCCAGCTGGAAACTCAGCATCTTCAGCGACAGTTCTCCCGTCGACAGCGACTGGCGCGCCAGCTCGCGGCGCGTTTCATCGACCAGCGTGGTAAAACTGGTGCCTTCTTCCGCCAGCCGGCGCTGCAGCGTGCGCTCGCTCATCATCAGATGGGCTGCCACGTCTTCGCGGTGCGGCGGGCCTTTCGGCAGCATGGCAGCCAGCATACCCTGTACGCGCGCTGCCACGGAAGGCGGCTGTGCATGGGCCAGGCCGGCCAGCACGCCGGTGCCGTTGTTGCGGTAGTCCGGCAGCGCCGCCACCAAGTCCGTGTCGGCAAATTCCATCACATTGTGCGGACGGTTGAAATGCACGGGGCAGCCAAACGTTTCTTCATAAAACGCGGCATTGGCCGGTTCCGGGAACGCATATTCGACCAGCACGGGCGACGCATCGTCGCGGCCGGCCGCACAGCGCAGGCTGCGCAACAGTACGCACCAGACGAAATCATAGCGTTGCTGCGGCACGTCGCGGTTGGCGCCGGGCAGCACCAGGCCGACACGGGTGTGGCCGTGGCACCGTTCGATGGAACTCTGCACGGTTGGCGACACCAGCATGATGTGGCCCATGACGCCCAGCCAGCCGAGGCGGTGCGGCGTCGATACCTTCAAGCCGATCAGCGGATCGCCCGACTGTTCAACCAGCAAGGTCCACAAATGCGACAGTTTGTCGGACAAAGTCAGCGCGTCGCAAGCCAGGCCGTCGCCCTCATCGAGGCCGGCCATTTTAAACAGGGCTTCCGCCGCAACGCCGGAATGGGTCAGGCGCGACTTCACGCCGCGCACCAGGTGCAAGGCAGATGAATAGGTCATGCCGGCACCTCCGCTCATGGCGTTACGGCTGCGCGCAGGCGCATGCCGATGCGCTGTTTCAAGTCTTGCAGCTTGGGATTGATGACAGGGCCGGAATCGGCGGCCACTGCTTCACCCAGGCTTTTCTGCAATTCCGGCAGCAGCGCTTCAAACTTGGCTTTGACCGGGGATTCCAGGATCGCAATCATTTGCTTCAATTCGTCTTCGGAAAAACGCTCGGCCAGCAGCGGCGCGACTTTGGTCGGCATCAGCTTTTGCGCGCTGGTTTTCACGGTCGGCACCGTGTCTTCCATGAATTTGCGGGCTTCCGTCACCACTTCCGACATGGCGGCATCGCGCTTGGCATCCGTTGCGCGGCCTTGCAGCACGGCCTTGGCCTGCGTGACGGCGTCGCTGACCGGCACTTGCAGCATGTTCAACCCCACGTTTTCCATGTGCCACAGGTCCAGCAATTTATCGATCAATGCCTGCTTGGATGGCGGGATCGCGCCAGCGGCGGCAGCCGGTGCTGCCGTGGCGCCGGCGGCGGCCGGGGTGGCCGCATTCGTCGCGGCAGTGGCAGCATGGGCGGTCCCGCACAGGGCCATCACGATGAGGGTGTTACGTAATACTTGCATGGTGTGGTCTCCTTAAAACTTCTTGCTGAGGTTGAATCCGACATAGCGGACTTTGATGTCGCCCGCCACGTCCATACCGGCGTAGGGGTTGTAAATAATGTTGTCGAACTTGTAGCAGTTCATGTTGCAGCTGCTGTTGGCCGGGTTATTGAATTTGCCGACCATATAAGAACCCGTCAGGCTCAGTTCCAGGCCGCTGTTGAAGCGGTATGCTGCGCCAATGCCCCACAGCTTGGTGTCCGGCAGCGGCGCCACCAGGTCGATCTTGTTGGACGGGATGGAACTCTTGCGCGGCTCCAGGCCAAAGCGCAGGGTCAGCTTATCGGTCGGGAATAGCTGGATGCCGTAGCCGAAATTCACGAGGCTCTTGTAACCGCGCGGCATTTTCAGCTTGGTGGAATCGGCAATGCCGTACAGGCGCGCCACTTCCAGCAACTTGACACTCTGGTCAAATTCAAACGTCAGCGCATCCCATTCGCCCCACGTGGCGTAACTGGCGTCGACGTTGAACTGCACATAGCGGACAGGCTTGAACTTGACGCCGACCTGCACGTGCGTGGGGAAGGGAATCGTCGCCGTCATGTTGCCATGCTGGAGTTCCGGAATCGACGAAGGGAAGCCCAGTACGGCGCCCGCGATCGGGCCCAGCAAACCGGAATTCAAGCCTTTGACGAAATTACGCAACATCGGCTCGGTGGTGAACGCGTACGTGCCGGAATACTTGGTCTTCGTGCCGCCCTGGTACACAGCGCCGATGGCGAACCATGGCTTCGGTTCCCACAGCACGCCCAGGTTCAAGGTCGGGTCGAATGGCGCCGTCAGCGATACGCTCATGTTGGCGGCCTTCTTGAATGGATTGACCATCCCTTCCTTGCCGCCGCCGCACAGGCCGAAGCCGAACGTGTCGAGCAGGTTGCCGCCGTTTTCCGGGCACCAGCCCTGTTGCAGCTTGCCCATAATGCCCAGCAGTTCGTTGGGCATGCGCATATCGGTGTTGACGACAAACGCCGCGTGCGCAATCGGCACGCCGACGCCGAAGCGCAGCGTGTCCGAATATTCATAGCCGATCGATGGCGAGGCATAGACCAGGCGCTGGATCTGGATTTGGCGGCCATCGAAGCGGCCCGGATCGTTCGGGTCCTTGGTGCGGTCCACACTCATCGCCTGCGCCATATAAGAACCAGTGGCGAACGTGAACTTCGACCCTTCCTTGTGCCACACAAAGCCCAGGTTGGGGATCACCACGCCTGGCAGGCGCCAGCCTGGCTTGCCATAGCCGGGAACATACATGCCCTGGCGCACAGGGCCGGTGGACGTATTATTCAGCGGGTCTTCCGTCCAGCCGCCGATATCGAAGCCCGGCCCTTGCTTGAACGTGGCGCCGGTGCGGATCGATGCGCCAAATACGGAATGGTACTCGCGGTCTTCCTTGATGCGGGCCAGTCCGGCCGGATTGAAGTGGATAGCGTCCACGCCGGGCGGATCGGCCGTCACGGCATTACCGAGCGCCATGGCAATGGTGCTGGTGGTGAGGTTTTCCATCAGCGCAGCCTGGGCCGGCGCGGCAAAAGCGCCGGCCAGCGCCACTGCCAGCGGCAGCAGCCTTGGAAAACCCCGGAATATGGTTGCGCGCGCCATTTCAGAATGCCAGTGGCAGGTTCATGCCCAGGCTCATGTTCGGCGAATCCGCCGTCACGCCGATGCCGACCGATACGTTGACTGTTGTTTTTGGCGACACGCGGTAGCCCAGGCCGAAGTTCAGCATGCCGGACGTTTGCGTCGACGTTTTTGCATTCAAGCCATCGGCAAAGCGCAGCTTGGAACCGGCGGAAATCGATTCCTGGAACGACATCGTGGTGGTAATGCCATACGACAGCGCGTAAGCGAAGCCCATGCCGAAGCCGATGTTCATGCCAGGCGCCACGCGGGTCAGGATGCGGGTACCCGTCACCTGATATAAATGCTTGGCGGGCAGGGAACCGCCCAGGCTGACGGAGCCAAACAGGGCGACCGGGTCGACGATGCGGTTGATGTTCAAGCCGCCCGTGAACGACGTCACGCCGCTGCCCGTGGCCTGGCCGCTGCCGGACACGATCTTGAACGGGCTGCGGCCGGTCGGCAGGCGCACGTTGCCGGTGACCGTATAGTTGGCGGAATCGCGGCGCGATTCGATCGGCTGCCAGCGCGCACCGAGGCCAATGTCGCCGACCGAATTGGAAATGCCGCTGTGGCCCTTGACGGTGGCATAGCGGGAAATCGCCGGCAGCGTCACGTTGCCGGTCAGGTTATTCAAGATGCCGTAGTCGGCCGAGATGGTATTGGTGACTGTGTGCGAGCTGACGTTTTCAATTTCAAACAGCGTCAGGCCGGCAGTGCCGATGTCCGTGACGATTTTTTCCTGGCCGATGTACGCATAGTTCAAGTCATAGGTAACTTGCACCTGGCCTTTCTTGATCATGCTGTATTGCTTGTCGACGGCAGTCAGCGTCTGTTTCAGCAGGGCGCTCTGGTCGCCTTCGCCTTCTTTCTTGGCCAGCGCATCGCGCGCATCGGCTGCCGATGGCTGGGCGGACGATTGGGCCAACGCCGAAATTGCAGGCAACAGGAGGGCGGCGGCGCACCATGCGCGCAGGGTAGGGTACTTCATGGTCTTTCCTTATTGACGATGCATCCAGGTACCGGCGACGCCCGAATTGACGGCGCGTTCCAGCAGCAGGGTGCTGTTATTGATGCCGCCAAGGCGGCCACGGTTGGTGACGCGGTCCATGTCGACCACACCCAGTTCCCGGTCAGTCAGCGCCAGTTGCGCAATCGCGGGTTTGTCTTTTGGCGGTGTGATGATGAACAGCGTGTTTTTGTCCCACCAGCGGGCAAATTCCTCGACGGAGAACACGATGTTGCCGGCAGACGGATCGGCAATGAAAACCACGCCGTCGCGGATGCCGCGCAAGATGACGAAGTGCTTGAAGCCGGCATAATCGATCGGGACGATGGCCGGTTCGTTCAACTGCATCAAATCCTTGATCTCAGCGCGGAAGCCGGCGCCCGTGACGCCCAGCGATGCGACGTAGCGCTTCATGTCCAGCAGCGAAAAGCCGCGGCGCTCGATGATCTTGTCTTTTTCACCCTTGTCCAGCATGCCTTCCATGGCCGCCTGCTCATCGACCATGATGCCCAGGTGGTAGTTCAGGATGGTGACCAGCGCGGCGGAACCGCAGCTGTAGTCGTAAGCCTGGTGCACGATGTTGCGGTACTTGAGTTTCGAGTACGGTTCCATCGTCACGGGTTCCGTGTACGCGCCGGAGTTGGCCAGCATCGTGTGTGGCATTTCAAACTGGTCTTGCGGACGGTCCAGCGGCACTTTGCGTTCCACCACGCCGGCGCCGCCAATGGCGGCCGCGAGTATGCCCATCAGTAGCATCAGCATGGCAGTAATCCGAAAGTAAATGCGCCGAAAGTAAATGCGCCGAAAGTAAATGCGCCGAAAGTAAATGCGCAGGCAGAACATGCGCCGGCTGGCAGGTTGCGGTGACGAATTGCACGATTGGAAGGGGCTGCGCGATGCACGGTCCCCTGGGACGGCTGGCGTCCCAAATTCACTTGCTTCATGTTCCCATGTCTCCAGTACGAACGATCGTGCTATTTGTGCACGTACCGTTTGATTGTTTTTTTGTAATTGGATTAAGCCATGCTTTGCGTTAGGTCAGCATTAAAAAAATTAGATTCGAGCCTCTAACGTGCAAGCGTCAAAGCATGCTATCGCAAGCCACAACCCCGCAACACCGCGCCCACTCTGGGTGTCTCGCCCGGTCAAGCGGTTGGCTTTGCCGGTCATCGCGCCGGGGTGGACTGTTGTAGTTTGGCTCGCCTACCATAAATTTAAGTTGCTAACGGAGCAATGATTTTCAGCCAAGGAACTTGTTTCAAAAGCAAGACCTGGCAACGGGAATGCCACTACTACAACCACATGGAGATACACCAGCATGAAACTGATCAAAACCGCCGCCGCTTTCGCTCTGTCGACCCTGGCTTTCGCAGCTTCCGCAATGACCCCAATCCAGGACGCAGATCTGTCCGCCGTGAGCGGCCAGGACGGTGTGTCGATCGCCGCTAACCTGAACGTGAACATCGGTTCGTTCACCTACACCGACACCGACAAGGCTGATCCTACGACCGGCTTCGGTGGTGGTTCGGTGTCCTTCAACGGCATCAAAGTGACCGGCCTGATCGCCGCAACCCTGGACATCGTCAACGCCAAGCAGTTCGGCGCTGAAATGACCGCCCTGGGCGTGAACGTTCCTAGCGCCGTGGCTGCCAAGTTCCACGACGGCACCAGCGACGTGGTGAAAATCGCCATCCCTAACGTTGGCACCACCAACCTGCTGAACATGTCGGTTGACTCGATCAAGATGGGCAACAGCGCCGCTTCGTTCGGTTCGTTCGCTATGAAAGACATCGACCTGCGCGGCACCGCTGTCTACATCTGGGCGCACTAATCTTTCGGCTTCTCAGGCATGTTGCTTGGCCCCGAAAGTCAGCGCGTGACGATGGACGGGGTCCGAAGCTAAAACGTAAGATAGTTTTAATTAATATTAAATAAATATTAAGACAAAGCGCCAGGCTGGCGTGGCCTTACCGGGCTCAAAACCAGTTGCGGCGCCGAGGTTCGCAGTACCTTCAGTCCCTTGTACGACACGAAGTTTTTAAATTTTGATAACTAAACTCTGGAGATACCAAGCATGAAACTGATCAAAACCGCCGCCGCTTTCGCTCTGTCGACCCTGGCTTTCGCAGCTTCCGCAATGACCCCAATCCAGGACGCAGATCTGTCCGCCGTGAGCGGCCAAGACGGTGTGTCGATCGCCGCTAACCTGAACGTGAACATCGGTTCGTTCACCTACACCGACACCGACAAGGCTGATCCTACGACCGGCTTCGGTGGTGGTTCGGTGTCCTTCAACGGCATCAAAGTGACCGGCCTGATCGCCGCAACCCTGGACATCGTCAACGCCAAGCAGTTCGGCGCTGAAATGACCGCCCTGGGCGTGAACGTTCCTAGCGCCGTGGCTGCCGGCTTCCACGACGGCACCAGCGACGTGGTGAAAATCGCCATCCCTAACGTTGGCACCACCAACCTGCTGAACATGTCGGTTGACTCGATCAAGATGGGCAACAGCACCGCGTCGTATGGCTCGTTCGCCATGAAAGACATCGACCTGCGCGGCACCGCTGTCTACATCTGGGCTCACTAATCTGGGCTTGATGCTTTGAGATGGGGGCCTGAAACAGGCGCCTGTTTTAAATCTTCGCGAAGGTGCGGCGCTGAGCGCTGCACCTCCGCTCTTCCGCAGGATATCCCATGTTCACGATCAAACAGGCGCCCCGCGCCTTGGCCTTGTTCGCCTGTACTTTCTGCACCACCGGTCTGATGACTGCCGCCCATGCGCAACTGCGTCCGATGAGCGAAGAGGACCTGTCGCAAGTACACGGCAAGGGTCTGGTCGAAATGAGCAATACCAGCTATGGCGGCTTTGATTTCAGCCGCGCCGCGCTCGATGCGGACATCACGCTGAGCGCCAATATCCGCAATACCCGTTTGGGCGAATACACGGTGACCGGCCGCAATGGCCTGGGCGCCGACATTGATATGCCGCTGCTGCAATTTGGCCGCAGCGATGGCGCCGATGCAAACCGCCTGGTGCATATTTCCAACCCCTACATCGAATTCGTCTACAAGAGCGGCAACGATGGCAAGCCGCGCGAAGTGGTCGGCATGCGCATCGGCTTTGACGCCATCAGCGGCGACGTGGGCATCAAACTCAATACGCTGTCCGGTTCCATGCGCGTGACGGGAACGGCGGCGGACGGTTCCACCATTGCCATGGATACGCGCACGGACGTGGCGGGCTTCGGCAAGCGCTGGGATGGCGCGTGCACGGGCTCGTGCCTGCAGATGTCGCAAGTGGGCGCCGTGACGGCGGGCGATGCATCGGGCCCAAGCCGCGACTTCTGGATTTCCATGTTGAAGACGGGCGTGCAATTCGCACCGGGCGCCAATGGCCAGGCGCCCGATATGGCGCAAGCCGGCGTGTGGCTGAACTGGCGCGACAAGCTGACCGCGCTGACCACCAATGGCGTGACGCCGCCGAATTTGCCGAAGGGGCGCTGAGATGGAGGCGAAAAAAATGCTGGCGCTGGCCGCAGCGCTCCTTGCCGGCCCGGCCCTGGCCATGCAGCCGCTGGCGGACAGTGATTTGTCGGCTGTGCGCGGACGCGATGGCGTCAGCTTTGACTTGAATGGCTATGCCATGAGCGGCGACGTGCGCGTGACCTATACCGCGCCGAACGGCTCCAGCATTTACAAGGGCAATCTGGCAGCATCGCGCACGGATTCCAGCGATGCGTTTGCCGATCCATACCGCATCGATATCGTGCAGGGCCAGAACGGCCTGGCCGATGTGATGCAGCTGTCATTCCCCACCAATGCCGCTGGCGAACAGCGCTGGCAATTCGCGTACGACTGGGGCATGCAGTCGAACGGCATCACGCGCGACAATGGCGCCGTGGTGATCAACGATATGGTGTTCCGCGGCGGCGGACTGCAATTCTCCACGCCGCAAAACGTGGACGGTATCGCATGGGGCGCCGCGCTGCGCGTCGATATCGGCCAGCTGGCTTACCGTCCCGTGGGCCGCAATGACATGTCAGGCCAGATGGCGCTCAGTAATATCCAGCTGGGCGCAGTCGATAGCAATGGCAACTTCACGGGGGACGCGTGGCAACTGGCGCACGTGGCGTCGCAGCCGGGCATCCTCAATGCGCTCAATGACGACAGCGGCCCGCGCCTGCATATCGGCATCGACTGGCCGGACGCACGCAACGGTACGGGTGCTGCACCGGCCGGTGGCCTGGCCATCGGCAATATCTCCTTCAACAATCCGTCGGGCGGCAGCGTGGACCTGGGGTCTTCGCGCATCGGATCGATCCAGATCCAGTACCTCGACGTCAGATTCCGGCGCTGACATGATTAACGCTTTGCTGCTGTTGCTGATGCTGTGCTGCTGCGCTGTCCGCGCTGGTGAAATGAAGCAGCTCGATGACGAAGCGCTGGGCCAGGTGGCTGCGCGCGACGGCGTCAGCATTGCCGCACACATCGTCATCAATGATCCCACCCTGGTGGGGGCGGTGGCGGACAGCCGCATGTCGCTGGGCTTTGGCGGCGACGGCGCGCAGCGCTATGTCGTGCTGAAAAACGTGCGCGGCGTGGTCGATATGGCGGGCGTGCACGTCGACGTGGCGAAGAAACCCGATGGCACGGATTATGTGGCCGTGACTTTGCCGGGATATCTGAAATTCTCGAACCTGGGCTTTGAGTCGCTCAGCGTGCAAAGCGATCCGCTGGCGCCGGTGGCCAGTACCATGGGCAGCGTGAATATCAATGGCACGATGAACATGCAGGGACAGTTGCGGATCTGGGCCCATTAACAAACCACCATCGCCACACCCATCCCTCCACCTCTTTCCATCCCTGATTCTGGCGGCAGCCTGACGTGATTTGCGGGATTCCCGTACAATCAGTCGCTGTCATGAAACGATGCTCCTGGTCCGTATTGCTGGCGATGCAGCTGCTGTGTGCAGCGTTGCCGGCGCACGCGTCGGATCCGGGTGAAATCCCGCCAGCTCCCTCCGCACCGCAGCAGTCGCTTGTTGTCCTGGTTGATACTGGCTCCCATATGCCGCTGGCCGATATCCGCGACGGCGTATTGGCCGCGGGATTGCACCGCGATTTGGGCGCCGCCATTGCCGAGCGGCTGGGCCGCATACCGCAATTCAAGGTGTGGCCCCGCAAGCGCATCGGCCACGCGCTGGAGCAGGGCGAGGGCGACATCCTGTGCCTGTACATGCCGGAATGGCTGCCGGGGCCCCTGCACTGGAGCATGCCGTTTTTCCCGTTTACCGAAGTCGTCATCACGCGCCGCAGCGCGCGCCGGCCGCTGGCGCTGGCTGACCTGGCGGACCAGCAAGTAGGCACGGTGCTGGGCTATGTGTATCCGGAACTGGAACATGCGTTGGGCAAGCATTTCGTGCGCGCCGATACCGCGTCGGGTTTGAACAGTTTGCGCAAGCTGGAACTGGGGCGGGTGCAGCACGCGGAAACCACGAATTTGTTCGTGGATTATTTTTTGAAACAGGGCGGCAAGCTGGATATCCACCCGCCGCTGGTGGTAAAAACTTACCGCACGCTGTGCGCCGTGTCGCCGCGCGGCAGCGTGGCGGTGGACGACGTCAACCGCGCTATCGGTCAACTGCTGCACGACGGCGGGCTGGCCAGGATAACCGCATCATATCGATAAAGAAAAACAGGGGATACATGCTGAAGAAAATCACTCTCGCAACGTTGCTGGCCGCGGCCATGCCTGCACTCCATGCCGCGCCATTGAGCGCACCTGCCACGTCGGCGGCGCGCTATGCGCTCGATACGTATGCGAACCAGCTGACGGCCAGCCTGGCCATGATGGTCAGCTTCAATACGGTGGCCGATCCGAAAGTGCCGGGCGAGAAAAACCCGCAGCATATCGGGTTCAAGCAATACCTGAAAGAAGAGGCGGAGCGCCTCGGATTTGATTACCGCGACCATGGCATGGTAGTGGTGATCGGCTACGGCGCGTCGGAAGACCGCGTCGGCATCATCACGCACGGCGATGTGCAGCCGGTGAATCCCGCCAAATGGGCCAGGTCGCCGTTCCAGCTCGACGCCACGTCGGAACCGGGCCGCCTGATTGCGCGCGGCGCGGAAGATGACAAGGGCCCGATCGCCACGGCGCTGTATGCGATGAAAGCCATCAAGGACCAGCAAGTACCCATGCGCCGCCGGCTGGAATTGTATGTGTACATGGCGGAAGAATCGGACTGGGCGCCGCTGGAAGCATTTTTGAAAGAGAACAAGCCGCCGCAGCTGAACATCACGCTTGATGCGGAATACCCGGTCGTGACGGCGGAAAAAGGGTGGGGCAGCGTTGCCGTGACGATTCCGCCGCTGCAAGCGTCCAAGGCGTCGAAGGCAGGCAAGGATCCGGTCGTACGTGAATTCTCCGGCGGTTATTTCGCCAGCCAGATTCCGGAAGATGCCAGCGCCGTGATTGCCAATGCAACGCGCGCGCTGGAAGCGCAAATCAAGAAGCGGGGCGCGGCGCAACAGGGCATGCGCTACCAGACTGCGTGGCAGGGCAAGGATTTGAAGGTGACGGCGCTGGGCTTGTCGGCGCATTCGTCGAAGCCGGAAGAAGGCGTCAATGCCATCGCCATGCTGGCCGATGCGTTGAAAGTGCGGCCATGGGGCACGTCGTCCGCGGGCGCGATGGTGGACTTCATCAATGACATGGTGGGCACCGGTCTTCATGGCGAACGGTTCGGCAAAGTTGCTTACCGCGATGCGTTCATGGGGCCGATGACGGTGGCGCCGACGGTGCTGGCGCAAAAGAGCGGAACCATGGAGTTGACGATTAATTTGCGCCGCCCCCGCGGCAAAAACAAGGCGGATTTGACTGCGCAATTCCAGCAGGCGTTCGACCAGTGGAAGCGGCTGCATGCGCCGCAGGCGCGCATTCACATGGAAATTGGCGAACCGTGGGTGCAGGGTGATGCACCGCAAGTGCCGGTGCTGCTGGACGTGTTTTCCCATTACACGGGGGTGGCCAACGCGAAGCCGGTGTCCATCGGCGGCGGCACCAATTCGCGGCTGTTCCCGAAAGCTGTCGCATTCGGTCCGGCCATGCCCGATGCCAAATACACGGGCCACTCTGAACATGAATTCATTACCCAGCAACAGTTGCTGTTGAATTTGCAAATGTATACGGCGGCATTGGTCGAATTGGCGAAGTAATGCCGGTTTGGCTAGTGAAGAAGACAACGGGGCGCTTGCGCTCCGTTGTTTTTCGTTTCCTTTGTTCTTAATTCATTTCCTTGCCGCAAAATAAGTCTTACCATCAACTCTGATGGATCAAGACGGCCCCAGCGCCTGCCCGCCTTTCCTTTTCCCCAATGTTGAGAACTCCATGCTTGCCGGCTTCACGGCAGGGAGACCTGTATGCGTCGCACTTTATTGGCAATCTGCTCACTGCTGGTGGCGGTTAGCCGTCCGGGATATTCGATGGATATGTCTGTTAATGCGCACGTTGAGCGTGCGTCGTCGGCTGCCGCCGCTGAAATTGACCCGCCGCGCCGGGGCGCGCTGTACCGGGTCCGCCATGATGGCAAGACCAGTTATCTGTTCGGCACCGTGCATGTGGGTAAGCAGGCGTTTTACCCGCTGGAACCGCAGGTGACGCAGGCGCTGGCGGAATCGACGTCGCTGGTGCTGGAACTGGATATCCGCGGCGAAGCGGCGTTCCAGCAAGCGCTGGCCCGCTATGCCCGCTATGCGCCGGGCGATTCCGTGCGCAATCACGTGTCGGCGGAAACACTGGCCATGCTCGATGGCGCGCTGGGCAAAGCAGGCATGTCGCTGGCCAGCATGGAACATTTCAAACCATGGCTGCTGGCCAATGTGCTGGTGGGCGCGGAAATTGAACGGCAAGGGTACCGGCGCAGCAACGGCGTTGAATCTTACCTGTTGAAGACAGCTATGCAGCAAAGCAAGCCGCTGCGGGAACTGGAGTCGGCGGATTACCAGTTGAGCCTGTTTGACACATTGACCGATGCGCAACAGGAAGCGTATTTGCGTGAAAACCTGGCGGAGTTGGCCAGCGGCGTATCACTGACGAAAACCGCGAATTTGCTGGATGCCTGGAGCAGTGCCGACAAACGCGGCATCCACGCATCGTGGAAAACCCTGACCAGCGGCGAAACCGTGTCCGCCGCGTTCATGGAGCGCACTTTGCTGGGCAAACGCAACCCGGAAATGGCGACATCGATCCAAGCCATCATGCAGCAAGACCAGGTGGCGTTTGTCGGCGTGGGCTTGCTGCATCTGGTGGGCGACCACAGCGTGCCGCAACTGCTGCGGGAGCGTGGCTACCAGGTCGAGCAATTGTATTAAGCGCTGAATTAAGCGCCCGGCCAAGCGCTATTCACGCTGGACCGAGCCGTTGCGGTAGCGCACCCGGTCTCCCGCCTTGTAGGTCGGCATATTGTCGACCACGACCACCTGGGTGGTACCGTCATCGGCCCGCATGGTGATGCGGTACACCTTGTCATTGGGCGAACCTTCATTCGTCAGCGTGCCGCCGGCAGCAGCGGCGCCGGCCATGCCGACACCCATCGCGGCTGCATCCTGGCGCAGGATAGGATCCACGGCAGTCACCACGCCGCTCCAGTTTTGCGGCGTCGCCGGGCTGCTGCTGGTATTTGATGAGCTGTTGTACGCCGTGCCTGGCGTCGGCCTGGATGCCGGGGAGGTGGACGACACGCTAGAGCTGGTGTCGTCATTCATCGCCGTGCTGCCTGTACTGCGGTCGCTGGATGCACAGGCTGTCAGGGCTGCCACGATGGCAGTCAAAGCAATGACACTTGTCTTCATTTTCGATCTCCTTGTAATGAGCGCGGGCTCGGTTACGTTGGATCACCGATGATGCCATTCGTTCTATTCAGAGCGAGCACGATTGAGGAAAGTCAAACAGTCGTCGTGGACGTAAAGCAATAATTGCATGTCAGAAATCAATAGGATTAGCCTATGTATACGAGTTCCACTGAAGCGGTCATCAACGAATTGATTTTCTCTGTCTATGGCGCACAAGCGGACGCGCGCCAGCGCCACGTTTTGCGGCAGGCGCTGCACGCGCTGGTGCGGCAGGCGCGTGCGGAACAATTGCAGGAAATGCGGCGCGATGTGTGGCGCGCGTCGGGGATGGCGTGGCTGGCGCCGGGCGGATCAGGCGACTTTGTGGCGCTTCCACACACACCACATGACACTGGCGGTCACGGCAGCTGACGTGACGTCAACCAGCCAGTCGCTGACCGCGCCATGGCGGTAAGGGAAGAAACTCTGCACCACTTCATCGAGCGCGCCCATTGCCGCCACGATCAATATGGCTTTGATGGCGCGCGCTTTCAGGCTGCCCCGGCCCCCGGTAAATAACAGGAACGTGATCCCTGCATATGCGCAAGAGTGGAGGATCAGGCCCGATGCGAGCTGGCCGATATCTTGCCGCGCGCCGGGTATGGAGCCGAGGATCAAAATCAGGCTGTAGAACACGAGGGCGGTCCGGTAGCGCAAGTTCGCATGGACCGGCGTCAAGACGAATTGTTGGATGAGATTCAGCATGGCCGGAACAATACCATAGCGCGCAAAAAAAACGCCCGCTGATGAAAGCGGGCGGGAAGGTCTGATCGTTTCGATCGTGAATTCGGTCGGTGCGCGTTCAGCGCACCTTTCTGCTTCCACACATATCGGTTGTGTGTGAAGCAGATGTAGAGAAGTCTACGCTCCCCATATGACAGCGCGATGACAATTATCAAGAGGGGCCGGAATAAAAAAAGCGCTGTCTGCATTAATCGTGGAACTTTCCCATCGGCGTCCGGTCCAAGGAATCACATCCCGGGACTGGAGACGTATCATGGAAATGCAAGCCTTTGGATTATTGCTGACGCAGCTATCGGCATTGACGGCGCACCAGT
>NZ_WNLA01000001.1 GCF_009720865.1 Pseudoduganella ginsengisoli
TGCCGACGAACCGGCGGCAACGGCCACGGCAACTGCACCGGCAGCGAAAGACGCCCTGCCCGCCACGGCAACCGGCACGGCGCTGCCGCAACCGGCCGCAGCGCTGCCGGACGCCAAGCCAGCCGACACGGCAGCAACAACCGCCACAGCCGCGGCCAGTGCACCGCAAGACGGCCATGCCACCGCAGTCAACGATTTCAGCGCCGCGCTGGCAGCCCATCAAGCGGCCGACACGAACGCCGATACCGGCGCGGGCGCTGCCGCCAAAGTCCAGCCCGACTTGCGCCAGCCAGCTGGGGTGGAGCGGACGCAGGAAAGCCGCGCTCCCGCCATCCGCGCCGTGGAAGCCAATGCAGCGGCCAGCGTCCCGGCCCCCGTGGCGCAGGCGCAGCTGGCCTCTGCCAAAGCAGCCGAAGCCGTCGCCGCCAATCAGTTGCCGGCGCGGGTCGGCACCACGGCGTGGGACCAGCAGCTGGGCCAGAAAGTCGTGTGGATGGTGGCCGGTGGCGAACAAAGCGCATCGCTGACGCTGAATCCGCCAGATTTGGGTCCGATGCAAGTGGTGTTGAACGTGTCGAACGACCAGGCCAGCGCCAGCTTTACCGCCGCCCAGCCGGAAGTTAGGCAAGCGCTGGAAGCGGCCCTGCCAAGGCTGCGTGAAATGATGAGCGAGGCAGGCATCCAGCTGGGCAGCGCCACGGTATCGGCCGAAATGTCCGGCCAGCAACAGGCATTTGACCAGGCGCGGGCGGCCCAGCAGGGTAATGGCGGCAATGGCCGTGGCGGCCGTGGCCAGGGTGGCAACGGCGATGGCGTGAATATCGGCAACGACGCCACACCGGCGCCGCGCCGCACAGTGCTGGGCGCGGTCGACACCTTCGCCTGATGCCCATGCGTGCCATAATACCGACATTGATGGTTTGATTGATTTCAGCAGGCAAGGGTTATTTTGAAAGCGAATCCCAAAGCAAAGGCGGAGCCGAAAGTCGAGGCGGCCGCTCCGGTCAACTCCAAGAAGAAGTTGATCATTATCGGCGGCCTCGTTGCAGTGCTGGCTGCCGGTGGCGGCGGCGCCTTTTTCATGCTGAAAGGCGGGGGCGGCCATGACGAAGCGCCTTCGAAATCCAGCAAGAAAGAAAAAGGCGGCAAAGTCGGCCCGCCCACTTACGTGGTGATCGAACCGTTCACCGTCAATTTGCAGCCGGAAAACGGCGACCAGTATTTGCAAGTGCAATTCACGCTGCAGGTGGCCGGCCAGGAAGATGCCGATGTCATCAAGAACAACATGGCCAAGGTGCGCAGCCGCGTGCTGTTGCTGTTGTCCAGCAAGCGCGCGTCGGAAATCAATACGCCGGAAGGCAAGCAGCAATTGAGCGAAGAAATCCTCGAGCAAATCAAGGAACCGTTTGAACGCAGGGGCAACGAGCAAGACGTTATCGAAGTGCTGTTCACGTCATTCATCATTCAGTAACAACCGTTAGTATTACGACAAAGCCATGGCGGATAATTTTCTTTCCCAGGAAGAAGTTGACGCCCTTCTGAAGGGGGTCAACGGCGATCAGGACGACATCGCCACACCTGAAGAAGTCACCGGTGTCCGGACATACAACCTTGCCACGCAAGAGCGTATCGTCCGGGGCCGTATGCCGACGCTGGAAATCATCAACGAGCGTTTCGCCCGCTTGTTGCGCGTCGGGCTGTTTAACTTCCTGCGCCGCAGCGCGGAAGTGTCGGTGGGCTCCGTTCGCGTATCGAAATACAGTGAATTCATCCGTAACCTGGTGGTGCCGACCAACTTGAACCTGGTCCACATGAAGCCGCTGCGCGGCACGGCGCTGATGGTATTCGACCCGGGCCTCGTGTTCCTGCTGGTGGATAACCTGTTCGGCGGCGATGGCCGCTTCCACACCCGCGTTGAAGGCCGTGACTTCACGCAAACGGAACAGCGCATTATCTTGCGCATCCTCGATATCGTGTTCGAGGCGTACACCAAGTCGTGGGAACCCGTGTACCCGGTCGAGTTCGAGTACATCCGTTCTGAAATGAATACGCAATTTGCCAACATCGCCACGCCCAATGAAGTGGTGGTGGCGTCGACGTTCACCGTGGAACTGGGTTCCGTGTCCGGACAAATTCACTTCTGCATGCCGTACTCGATGATCGAGCCGATCCGCGATGCGCTGACGTCGTCGCTGCAGGGTGAAGCGCTGGAAGTCGACAAGCGCTGGATCCGCCTGATGACACAGCAAATCCAGATTGCGGAAGTGGAACTGGTGGCCAAGCTGGGGACGGCCAATGTATCGTTCGATGAAATCCTCAACATGCGCGTGGGCGACATCATTCCGTTGAATATTCCGGAAACCATTGAAGCCACCGTGGATGGCGTGCCGGTGCTCGATTGCACATATGGCGTCCTGAATGGACAATACGCGCTCAAGGTAGAGAAGTTGCTGGCGAATTCCGACAGCATGAATGCAAAATAAGGAGCTAAAAGATCATGTCGGATAATCAAGACGACGACGCAAGCCTCGACGATGATTGGGGCGCCGCGATTGCCGAACAAGCCAAGGCGGAAGCGGAAGCGCTGGCCAACCAGCAGGCAGCCCAGGCAGCGGTCTTCAAGGACTTTTCCAAGCAGCCATCGAAAACCGAAACCCACAACGATATCGACTTCATTCTCGATATCCCTGTGCAATTGACGGTGGAACTGGGCCGTACCAAGATCGCCATCAAGAACTTGCTGCAATTGGCGCAGGGTTCGGTGGTGGAACTCGATGGTTTGGCCGGTGAACCGATGGACGTGCTGGTCAATGGCTGTTTGATTGCCCAGGGCGAGGTGGTGGTGGTGAATGATAAATTCGGTATTCGTTTGACCGATATCATTACCCCATCCGAACGCATCCGAAAATTGAATAAATGACGCAAGTATCGAACAGCACGTCTTCCCTCGCCCGCCATGCGGGCATCGCAGCGCTGGCCATGGCGTGCACGCTGGCTCTGCCTGCCGCCCCATCGCTGGCGGCGCAGACTGCATCGGGCGCGATTTCCGGCGCCAGTGCTGCCGCAGCGGTTCCCGCTGCCGCCGGCACACCAGCAAACGATAGCCCCGCCGCTGCAGCCGCCCCCGCTTCCATTCCCGCTCCCGCCGCAACACCGGAACAGCAAGCCGCGCTGGCCGGCGCCCGTCCTGCCGCCCCCGTGCAAATGCAGGCGCCCACCGCGGGCGGCAGCTTGCTGCAAACCATGTTTTCCCTGCTGGTCGTGCTGGGCGTGCTGGTTGGCCTGGCATGGCTGCTGAAGAAATATGGCCCGAAAACCATTACCGGCAGCGCCAATGTCAAACTGGTGGGCGCGCTGAGCGTGGGCGCCCGCGAGCGCATCCTGGTCGTGGAAGTGGGTGAACAGTGGATCGTTGTCGGCGCGTCGCCCGGCCGCATGAATGCGCTGGCCACGATGCCGCGCCAGGAAGCTGAAATCGATCCACCATCGCCGGCACACGTGCTGCCGAGCGCAAATTTCGCCGAATGGTTCAAGCAAACCATTGAAAAACGCAACGGCGGCAAAGCATGACCAGACGCTACGCGCCACGCGTGCTGGCCGCCATCGCTGCCGCCACTGCTGCCGCCCTGCCTTTGCTGGCAGCGGCGGAACCCACGATTCCTGCCTTTACCAGTACCCCGGCCGGCGGCGGCGCCACGAATTACGGCTTGTCGCTGCAAACGCTGATCTTGATGACGGCGCTGACCTTCATCCCGGCCGTGCTGCTGATGATGACGGGTTTTACGCGCATTATTATCGTGCTGTCGCTGCTGCGCCAGGCCATGGGGACGCAGTCGGCGCCGCCGAACCAGGTGATGGTCGGCCTGGCGCTGTTCTTGACGCTGTTCGTCATGAGCCCGGTGCTGGACAAGATTTATGTGGAAGCCTACCTGCCTTTGCAGGAAAACAAGATCACCATGCAGGAAGCGCTGGAACGGGGCGGCGCGCCATTAAAAACCTTTATGCTGAAACAGACGCGCCAGGCTGACCTGGCGCTGTTCGTCAAGCTGTCGCGCACGCCGGCGCTGCAAGGCCCGGAAGACGTGCCGCTGAAAGTGCTGGTGCCCGCATTCGTCACCAGTGAATTGAAAACCGCGTTCCAGATCGGCTTTGCCATCTTCATCCCCTTCCTCATCATCGACATGGTGGTGGCGTCCGTCCTGATGTCGATGGGTATGATGATGATGTCGCCTGCCGTCATTTCGCTCCCCTTCAAGCTGATGCTGTTCGTGCTGGTCGATGGCTGGCAATTGCTGCTGGGTTCCCTGGCTCAAAGTTTCTACTGACATGACTCCTGAAAGCGTCTTGACGATGGGCCGCCAGGCCATGGAAGTCACCTTGATGGTGGCGGCCCCGCTGTTGCTGGTGGCGCTGGTCATCGGCCTCGTGATTTCCATCTTCCAGGCCGCCACGCAAATCAATGAAGCCACGCTGTCTTTCATTCCCAAGCTGGTCGGCATCTTTGTCGCGCTGGTCGTGGCCGGCCCATGGATGCTGTCCGTGCTGCTCGATTACATGCGGCAAGTCTTCACAGGCATCCCCGGCCTGGTCGGTTGACCTGTCCATGACACAAAAAAGTTTCCTGACAGCCTCATGATTACGCTGTCCAGCGCCGATATCAATACATGGATCGCCTCGCTGCTGTGGCCGCTTGCGCGCATTCTAGGGCTGATTACCGCTGCTCCCGTGCTGGGCAACCGCAGTGTTCCTACTACGGTAAAAGTCTCGCTGGGCGTATTGCTGGCCCTGGTCATTGCGCCTAACGTGCCCAAGCTGCCGGCTGCCGACCCGATGTCGTATGCGGGTTTGCTGATCCTGGTGCAGGAAATGCTAGTCGGTGTCGCCATGGGCTTTACCGTGCGGATCGTGTTTTCTTCCATTGAAATGGCTGGTGAAATCAGCAGCCTGACCATGGGCCTGGGCTTTGCGTCGTTTTTTGACCCGAATACCCAGGGGCGATCGTCGGCCATCAGCCAATTTCTTGCGCTAGTTGCTACAATGGCATTTATTTCTGTCAATGCGCATTTGGTCTTGCTGGCAGCGCTGGCGGAAAGTTTCCAGACGTTGCCGGTTTCGGGCATGCCCATCAACGGCGGCGGATTCAAGCAGGTGGCTGACTGGGGAGCGCGGATATTTACGGCAGGTTTGCAATTGTCGCTGCCCATCGTAGCCGCGCTGCTGATTGTCAACGTGGCGCTGGGCGTGCTGACACGGGCCGCGCCGCAATTGAATTTGTTTGGTATTGGTTTCCCCATTACGCTGGGGGTAGGTTTTATTGTAATAGCAACAACGTTGCCGTATCTGGGCACACCGCTGGAAAACCTGTTTATGCAGGGAATAGAAAAGGTCAGGGAATTGCCGCGCACATGGGTTGCGCGTGAGCCACAGCCGGTGCCTGTGCTTAATCAAGCTCCACCGGCGGTCGCCCAGTAAATAAGCACCACGTGCAATCAATTGATTTCCATGGAGAAAGTCCTGGTGTATCATGGTTGAGCCGCCCAGGAGAAAAAACTCATGAGTTCCATCGTCCCAACCTTTACAACTGATCAGATCGTCGCGTTCACGACGGATCAGCTGGTTTCCTTTACGACAGAGGAAATCCGTGACCTGACGACGGAACAAATGGTGGTGTTGACCACGGACCAATTGCCGGCGTTCACCACGCTGCAAGTGGCCGCCATGGGTTCAGACGACCTGGCTGTACTGACCAGCGACCAGTTACCTGCCCTGACGACCTTGCAAGTCAGCATCCTCGGCACCGCGCAATTGCGCGCGCTGGGTACAGCCCAGCTGGCCGCCATGGAAACGCAAGACATTGCCGCACTGCGCACCGCGCAAGTGGCGTCGCTGCAATCGCAGCAATTGGCGGGGCTGACGACCGATGCCGTCATGGCGCTGACCGCCGCGCAAGTGGGCGCCATCTCGTCCACGCAAGTGATGGGCTTGACCAGCGACCAGCTGGCGGTACTGACCACCTTGCAAATTGGCGCCATCAGCAAAAGCACGCTGGCGTCACTGAGCACGTCGCAAATCAATACGCTGTCAACCACGGCGCTGTCCGCCCTCACCAGCAGCCAGCTGGCGGCGTTGACGTCGCTGCAAGTTCCGGCGCTGACCACCGATCACATCGTTGCGCTGACCAGCAAGCAAATCAATGGCATGCTGCCGGCGTCGTTGGCGATGTTGACGACGGACCAGATCGCCGCCATTGAGACGGATGACATACCCGGCTTGACGACGGCGCAGCTGGCCGCCCTGTCGGACGATCAACTGGCATCGATCAGCACGGACCAGATCATTGCGCTGTCCACGGCGCAAGTGGCGGCGCTGCGCTCCAGCACCATCGCCAATTTGACGACGGCGCAAATTGCCGCGATTGAAACGCGCGATATTGCCGCATTGACGTCGCGCCAAGTGACGGCGCTGACCGATGCCCAGCTGGCGGCGCTGACGACTGACCAGATGCTGGCGTTTGAGTCCACCGACTTGCGTGCGCTGACGTCGGCCCAGATCGCCGTCCTGACGACGGACCAGCTCAATGCACTGAATACAGTGGCCATCCTGACGTCCACGCAATTGCGCGGTTTGACCAGCGACCAGATCATGGCGCTGGAAACCCAGGACTTGGCCGGCTTCAGCAGCGGCCAACTCAATGCCTTGACGGCAGACCAGGTGGCCAGCCTGACCAGCGACCAGATCATTGGTTTCTCGGCCAGCCAGTTTGCCGCCATGCCGAGCGGTTTCCTGTCGCGCCTGAGCACGGCGCAAATCGGCCAGATTGAAACCATCGACATCGCCGCGCTGCGCACCAACCAGATCGCGAAACTGGGGTCAGAGCAAATTGCCGCACTGACGACGGACCAGTTCAACGCGCTGAACAGCACGGCGATTTCCGCGTTTTCCACCACGCAAGTGGCGGCACTGACGACGGAACAGCTGGAAGCCTTGTCCACCTTGGCTGCCATGACGAGCCGCCAGGTCGCCGTGTTGACGACTGACCAGATTGCGGGCCTGTCGACGCGCAACCTGGTGACGTTGACCAGCAGCCAGATCGGCGCGCTGACGGACGACCAGGTGCTGGCGCTGAACAGCGACCAGTTGATTGCACTGACGACGCGCCAGTTCCAGGGCTTGAAGTCGTCGGCGCTGGTGGCGCTGAGCACGGACCAGATCCCACTGATTGAAACGCAGGATATCGCGGCCCTGCTGTCCACCCAGCTGACCAAATTGACGGCGGCGCAAATCGCCGCGCTGTCGACGTACCAGGTTGCCGCCTTGTCCACGGCCTCGGAAGCCGCGCTGACGACCTTGCAAATCAGCGCACTGTCCACAGCCCAGCTCGCTGCATTGCAATCGCTGGCAGCCCTGACGTCGCGCCAGTTTGGCGCCATGACGAGCGACCAGATTGCCGCCCTGAGCACGGACAGCATCGCCACCCTGAAAACCAGCCAGGTGGCGGCGCTCAATGCCGACCAGTTGTCCGCGTTCACGTCCGACCAGGTCATTGCCCTGTCCGGCACGCAAATGAAAGTACTGTCGACTGCCGCACTGGCGGGCTTGTCGACTGCCATGGTTGCCGCCATCGAGTCCAATGACCTGGCGGTCATGACGTCGCGCCAGCTGGCGTCGCTGGGCACCGACAAGATTGCCGCGCTGACCACGGACCAGTTGCCTGCGCTGACGACGGCGCTGATTGCCGGCCTGACCATGGAACAAGTGGCCGCGCTATCCACGGACCAGCTGAATGCCCTGTCCAGCCTGTCTGCGCTGACGACGCGCCAATTTGCCGTACTGACGTCCAATGTGATTGCCGGGATCGATACGGCCGACCTGCAAACGCTGAAAACGTCGCAGATCGCCGCATTGCAATCCCAGCAGGCTGCCGCACTGACGACAGACCAGGTCATTGCGCTGACGGGTGCGCAGATGAGCTCGCTCAACTCGGCCGCGCTGCAAGTATTGAGCTCCGACCAGTTGCAAGCGATTGAAATCAGCGACCTGGCCGGCATGCGTTCGAACCAGTTGAACAAGCTGTTGACGAACCAGATTGCCGCCCTCTCCACGCTGCAAATCGCCAACCTGACCACGTCGCAGCTGGCCGGCCTGACCGCCGAGCAAAAAGCCGCCATGACAACGGACCAGCTGGCGGCGCTGACGTCGATTTCCTCGTTCACGACGGCCGCCATTGCCGCGCTGACCACCGACCAGATTGCATCGCTGTCCGACGCGACGCTGGCCACGTTGCGCACCAGCCAGGTGGCGGCACTGACTAGCCTGCAACTGCAAGTGCTGACCAGCAATCAGATTGCAGCGCTGACCACGCAGCAATACGCGGCGCTGACGACCAAGCAAATCACGGCGCTGACCACCGACCAGTTGCCGTTCATCGAAATAGCGGACCTGGTGGCGCTGCGCACGGCGCAACTGGCCGCCATGTCGACCGAACAGATCGAGGGCCTGTCGACGATCCAGTTCGCCAACTTGACCACGCAGGAAGTGGCCGGCCTGACGACCTTGCAAATTGCCTCGCTGACGCAAGCCAAGCTGGATGCCTTGTCGTCGCTGGCGCCGCTGTCGAGCCGCCAATTGGCTGCACTGACGACGGATCAAATCAGTGTCCTCGCCGTCAGCAAAATCACAACTTTGCTGAGCAGCCAGATTGCCGGCTTGACCAGCCTGCAGGTAGGCGCACTGACCACTGAACATATTGCAACGTTCAATACAGCGCAAATCCGCAGCCTGTCGACGTCTACCCTGGCAGCGCTGAGCGCGACGCAAGTGGCCGCGATTGAAGATGGCGATATCGCCATCATGCTGACGCGCCAGATTGCTGCGCTCACTACCGACCAGATCATGGCGCTGACGGTGTCGCAGCTGGGCAACTTCACGACGCAGCAAATTGCCGCGCTGAGCTCGGTACAGCTCAATGCCATGTCGTCAGACCAGATTGCCGCCCTGTCATCGCTGGGTCCGATCAGTACGGCGCAAATTGCCGGCATGACGTCGACACAAATCCAGGCGATCACATTGACGCAGGTGGCGGCACTGCGCACCACCCAGTTGAACGCATTCAATACGGACCAGATTGCCTTCTTCTCGGCGGCCCAGATAGGTGCGCTGACGACCTCGCAAGTAGCGTCCTTGCCGAAAAACTTGCTCAATGCGCTGACATCTGACCAAGTCCCGGCCATTGAAAACGAAGATATTGCGGTCTTGACGACCAGCCAGATGGCGGGATTGTCGAGCGCCTTTGCGCAAGCGCTGACGCAGACCCAGCTGGTCGAACTGACCACCCGCGAAATCGCCGCCATGGGTTCGGCTGCATTGACGGTCTTGACGGGCGACCAGTTGACGGCGCTGAGCACGCTGACCAGCCTCACGTCGGCCCAGGTCGGCATGTTGACCAGCGACCAGATCCCCCTGTTGACAGATTCCGATTTGCAATCGCTGCTGACCCGCCAAGTCGCCGGCATGGGCAGCATGCAAATGACGGGCCTGACCACGGCGCAAATCGTCCTGTTGAGCAGCGCGCAAATCCGCGCACTGAGCGTCAAGGCGATTGAAGCCATGACCGTGGACCAGGTTGCCGCGATTGAAGCAAGCGATATTCCAGCGCTCAGCTCGCGCCAGATTTCCAGCTTCGATACGGTGCAAATTGCGGCCATGACGACAGACCAGCTGCGCGCCATGACCAGCACGGGCATTGCTGCGCTGACGCCTGATCAATTGGCAGCGCTGTCCGATACGCAAATGGCGTCGCTGGGCCGGATTTCCGACTACACGACGCAAATGATCAGCGCCATGTCGTCTGCGCGCATTGCCGCCATGACGGTGGAAGACCTGCAGTTGCTCAATACCCAGCAAATTGCCGCTATCAATTCGCTGCAATCGGCTGCCTTGACGACAGCCCAGGTCGTCGGCCTGACGACCAGGCAATTTGCCGCGCTGAGTACGCGCGCGCTGAGCAATTTGACTGCCACGCAAATTGCACAAATCGAAAATGAAGACTTGGCGGCGCTGACGTCGATGCAAGTGCGCTCGCTGACCAGTACGCAATTGGCGGCGCTGACCTTGAGCCAGGTTGCCAGCCTGTCCAGCACTGCCGTGCGCGCGCTGTCGTCGGCACAGGTTGCCGTGCTGAATACAGCGCAGCTGGGATCGCTGAGTACGCTGGCTGGCCTGGCCAGCGCGCAAATTGCCGCACTGACGTCCAGCCAGCTGGCGTCGATGAGCGGCGACCGTCTGGCGACGTTGACCTCCGCGCAGCTGGGTGCACTGTCCACCAGCCAATTGCAGATCCTGAACACGGCGCAAGTGGCCGCACTGGACAGCAAACAATTCCAGTCGCTGTCAACACGTGCGCTGGCCGCGCTGACCAGCACGCAATTTGGCGCTATGGAAGAAGTTGACTTGGCCGCCCTGCGCTCGAACCAGGTTGCCGTACTGACCACGTCGCAATTGGGCGTGCTGTCGGCCGCCCAGTTGGCAGCCTTGCCGTCGGCTGGTATTGGCCAACTGAGTTCCGTGCAGGCCAGCGTGCTCAATACACTGCAAATTGCCGCACTGACGACGGCACAAGTGCGCGCGCTGGCTAGCCGCACGATTGCCGCGCTGACCACGACGCAAATCGCCGCGATGGAAGCGGAAGACCTGGGCGCCATGCGCACCGCGCAAATCCGCGCGCTGACGACAGCGCAACTGGCAGTATTGAGCCAGGCACAGCTGGAAGCGCTGGGTTCCGACCAGTTGAGCGCATTGAGCACCGCGCAAATGGCGGCGCTGTCGTCCACGCAATTCAACTTGCTCGATTCGCTGGTCTTCATGACGCCGACGCAAGTGGCGGCATTGCCGACCGAACGCATTGCCACGCTGGACAGCGCCAAGCTGGAACAGTTGCGCAGTGCCCAGCTGGCCGCCATGACGACGCGCCAGATTGCCGCCATGACGACCGCCCAGCTGTCGGCGCTGAACACGGCGCAATGGCGCGCCATCGATGCCGATGCGGTTGCCGCGCTCAATACATTCCAGATTGCCCACCTCGACGTGGACGACCTGGCTGCCCTGCTGACGGCGCAAGTTGCCGCGCTGCGGACGGATCAGGTTTCCGCGCTGACCGCCGATGAATTGGGCGCGCTGACGTCGCCGCAGCTTGGCGCGCTGAACAGCCTGCAAATGTCGGCATTGAGCACGGCCAACCTGGCTGCGCTGACAAGCTTGCAAGGCTTTACGACCAAGCAATTGTTCGGTCTGTCGAGCACGCAGCTGATGTCGCTGGATGAAGCGCACCTGAGTACGCTGCGCACGTCGCAAATCGCCGGGTTGAACAGCGTGCAACTGTCGTGGCTGACCACGGCGCAAATCAGCTTGCTCAATACGCAGCAATTCCGCGCCTTGACGTCAAAAGCGCTGGATGGCTTGACTACCACGCAATTGCGCGCCCTGTCGGCCGACAATTTGCTGGCGCTCAATACAAGCCAGTTTATCAGCCTGTCCACCGACCAGATCCAGTCGCTGTCAACTGACCAGATGGGCTTGCTGAATTCCGCGCAATTGAGCGTATTGACGACCAGCCAGATGCGCGCGTTGTCGAGCAGCCAGCTGGGCGCACTGTCCAGCCTGTCCGGCTTTGGCACGACGCAGCTGGGCGCCCTGTCCAGCGACCAGATCAGCTCAATTGGCGAAAGCCAGCTGGCCACCATCCGCACGTCGCAATTCTCTGCCCTGTCGAGCCGCCAGCTGTCGTACCTCAGTTCGGCGCAAATTGCCATGCTCAATTCCGGCCAGGTGCGCTCGCTGACTGCCACGGCATTGAATGGCTTGAGCACGGCGCAAATCATCGCGCTGGACGCGGAAGATTTGACGGCCATGCTGACGGCCCAGGTGGCGGCACTGCGTACCGACTTGATCGGCAGCTTGACCAATAGCCAGGTCGCGGCCATGACAACGACGCAACTGGCTGCGCTGAAGACGTCGCAGGTCAATGCCTTGAGCACCAGCCAGCTGGCGGCGCTGGACTCGCTGAGCGGCTTGACGACGACGCAATTGAATGCGCTGTCCACCCTGCAGCTGACTTCGCTGGATCAGACGCACATGGACACGCTGCGTACGGCCCAGATTGCCGGGCTGTCGTCGCGCCAGGTATCGTCGCTGACCACGCAGCAAATTGCCAGCCTGTCGACGCTGCAAGTGCGGGCCCTGTCGGCATCGGCGCTGGCTAACCTGTCGACCACGCAAGTGGCCGCCATCGAGCTGGACGACATTGCCGCGCTGTCTTCGTCGCAAGTGGCGGCGCTGAAGTCGCAGCATATTATGGCCATGAGCAATGACCAGCTGGCTGCGCTGAGCACGCGCACCGTGGCCGGCATGAGCACGGCACAAATTGCTGCGCTGTCCACGGTACAGCTGGGCGCATTCAGCAGTTTGGCGGGCCTGACGTCCACGCAAATTGCCGCGCTCAGCACATTGCAAGCGTCGGTATTGAATGCCGACCAGATCGACTCGTTGCGCACGAACCAGGCTGCCGCGCTGAGCACGCAAGCCATTGCTGCTTTCAGCACCGCGCAAATTGCCATGCTGACCAGCGCCCAGCTGAATGCGCTGTCGGTGCGTGCACTGAACGCCATGTCCACCTTGCAAATCAATGCCATTGAAGCGGCGGACTTCCAGGCACTGAAGTCGGCGCAAGTAGCGCTGCTGACTACCACGCAAGTGGCCGCCATCAGCACGGCCCTGATCGGCTTGCTGTCAACGTCGCAAATCCGCGCACTGAAGGCAACGCAAGTAGCCGTGCTGACGACGGACCAGCTGGTCAACATGACGGCTGCGGAATTTGCCGGCTTCTCGGCAACGCAAGTCAAAGCCTTTACGACGGCGCAACTGGCCGTGCTGACGACGGAACAAAAAGATGCATCGCCGCTGGGCAGCCCACTGCAGCTGGACCTGGCGGGCGATGGCATTGAAACCATTTCGTTCGACCGCGGTGTGCTGTTTGATTTGTTTGGCACGGGCCAAAAGGTACAGACAGGCTGGGCAAGCAAAGGCGATGGCTTGCTGGCCCTGGACCGCAACCACGATGGCACGATCAATGATGGCGGCGAGCTGTTCGGCACCTCGACCATCCTGGCCAATGGCAAGCATGCCAGCGACGGCTTTGCTGCGCTGGCCGAATTGGACAGCAATGGCGATGGCGTCATTGACAGCCAAGATGCCGTCTACGGTGACTTGCGCGTGTGGGTCGATGGCAATGCCGATGGCGTCAGCCAGGCAGGCGAATTGCGTTCACTGGCCGACGCGGGTGTGGCCAGCATTGCCACCGGCGCCCAAAGCGTCAGCGAAAAAGATGCAGGCAACTGGATCGGCATGCGCGGCAGCTTCATTACGACGGATGGCTTGCAGCGGGGTGTCGCGGACGTCTGGTATACGACCAGCCGCAATGATGGCACAGGTTCCTTGCGTGACCAGGTCAGCTCGCTGACGCAAGCGATGTCCGGCTTTGCTGCGGAGTCCGGCAGTACGGCTGGCAGCCTGGCCTGGAATGCCGCGGCGCCGGCCACGGCGGCTACCCTGGCCGCCGGGGTCGACTTGCTGGCGCGCGAACTGCGCAGCTATGCGGACCGCGCTGCAGACAGCGGCAACAGCACCGTCGCCAGCCTGACGGATGACCAGAAACGGCGTGAACCGCCGCCAGGCATCCTGGCCGCGAAGTAAGACGAAACGGGGCTGCGGCCCCGTTTTACATGGTTCGGAGCACAAAGCAAAACGCCCGGCGCACTGGTGAAGTGCGCCGGGCGTTGCAGTTCAAGCTGGCTGTGATCAGCCGATGAAATTAAACAGCGACAGGCTGGTCAACGTCTTATACGACTTTTGCGCAGCTTCCAGGCTGATTTGCTGCTGCGTGAAATTCGAGATGGCGGTAATGGTGTCGACATCCTGCAAGTCCGACAACGTGGACGCGTACTGGATATTCAAGTCTTCACCGGCACTGTCCAGGTAATCCATTTCTTTCAGCCGCGCGCCCACCGATGCGCGCACCGACAGCACGTTATCGATGGCATTGTCGATATTCGCATTGGCCGAGTTCAGCAGGTTATTCAGCTTGGCCTGCCCCACTTCCCCCGTCGCATCCGAGCGCAATGCAGTAATCACGTCTTGCAAGGTCTCGAAAATGGATTTCTTGTTGCTGGGATTGACGGTGAACTTGTCCTGGTCTGCCGGATTGCCGTGAATCTCAAATTGCAGCCCGTCAAATGCAATGGTTTCGCCGCTCTTGTAGGGAATCGGGTCGGGTGGATTCGGATTCGGTGGAACAGGCTGGCCCAAAGTCAAATCCGTGACGGTGTACGTGACCGTGTCGGGGATACCTGGCGAGCCTGGAGTCCGGCTGAAATTGATTTCATACTGGTGGTTCGTGATGGCATTGGCATCCGTCACGGAACCGGGCGAAATAATGCCGCTGCCGCCCCGCGTCACGTTGGCGGGATCGGCGCCGGTTTGGAAGGTGCCATTGCCGGTCGGGTTCGCTTCAAAAATCGATGAGCCGGAATCGCTGATGGCCAGTGTACGCGTGGATCCCACCTGCAGCGTGCGCTCGCCCTGGTCGCCCTGGTAAATGGCGCCGGTCGATGTACGGGCAAAGGGAATGCTGTCTTTGTAGCCGGAAAACAGGTAGCCGCCGGCGCCATCGGCCGTATTGGCAATACCCAGCAAGTCCGTCAAGCGCGCTTCCAGTTCCACCGCGATCATGCCGCGGTCTGCGTTGGTCATCGAACCATTACCGCCATTTACTGCCAGGGTTTTCACGTCTTGCAGCAGCGACGTGGTGGAGGACAGCGCCACTTCCTCTTGCGACAGCGACGAGCGGGCATTTTGCCGGTTTGTCACCAGCTGCGTATTGACGGATTGCGATTGCGTGATTTCCAGCGCACGGGCCGTGGCAATCGGATCATCGGACGGCGCCAGGTTTTTACGGCCAGTGGACAGCTGTTGCTGGATTCTCGACATATTCGTCTGCAGCGACGCCAGCTGGTTCTTGCCGTGATCGAAAATCGTCCTGGTGCTAATGCGCATAATCATGATAAAACTCCTTAGCGGCCCAGCGAGACCAACACATCAAACAACTGGCTGGCAATTTGCATCACCTTGCCTGCCGCCTGGTAAGCCTGCTGATAGCGCAGCAATTCCGCCGCTTCTTCATCCAAATTCACGCCGACCACGCTTTGGTAAGCGTTATTGGCTTGCTCGGCTGCGGCATCCGCTGCCAGCCCGCCAATTTGCACTTCACGCGCCTTGTTGCCAACCGCGTTGACCATGGCGGCATAGCCGCTCTGGAACGTGGTCTTACCGTTATTCAAAACATTCTTGGTTTGCAGGGCCGCCAGCAACGCGCCATTGCGGTTGTCTTTGGTGCCGCCCGCATTGGGCGCTGTCACGGAAAATTTATCGTTGTTGCCGGGCGTGCCCGTCACGGCCACACTGATGCCGCCAAACGTGAAGGTATCGCCATCCGTGTACGGGATCGGTGTCGTACCGGCAGGATAAGTGGTCGAGTTGCCATTGATGCCTTTGACCACGACGTCTTGCGCTGCCGGGAAGCCCGTGAAGCCACCGGCTGCCTGGTCGTAGGTCAGCGTTACGGTGCCAGTCAACGTATTGGCGGGATCCAGGAAAGCCGCATCGACGGAACCCGCACTGATCTTGCCATTGCCCGTATTGGTCAGCGGTGCATTGGTGGTAATCGGCGCAGCCAGCGCAATCTTGCCGACGTCCGTCAGCGCCACGCTGATATCGGACGCGGCATTGGCAGTCGGGTTGATGACAAAATGGTCGCCGGTCTGGGGCACACCGGTGATCGTATATTCAACGCCGTCGATCACTTGCGGTACCGTTTGCGGGAATGGCGAAATCAGCGTGGACTGGCCATCCGACTGGCGTTTCAGGTACAGGTTGGTGCCGTCGTAATTCAAATCATAGGAACTGGTGGTCAGCGCACTGGCGTCTTTGACGATACCCGTGACTTTCGCGGTACCCAGCGGCGAATTGCGCACGTCGATGCCGACGCCCACCTCGATATCCTTGAAGAACTTGGTCCCCATATCGCCGTTGCGGTCTTGCCCCAACTGGTGCTGCGCATTGAACGCAGCGGCAATCCCCGCCGCCACCTGCCCCAGCTGTGCCTGGGCCTGGTCCAGCGATTCGCTGCGGAATTTCAACAGTGCCCCCAGCGAACCGCCGCCCATCAGCGACGAATCCGGCAACGTCGACACTTTATCGCCGGCGACATAGCCAATCGCCAGCTTGCCCACATCCGTCAAGGACGTTTGCGTGGCCAGTTCATAATTGCGGTTGCCGATGACCAGTGGCTGGCCCGTGCCGATCGACACGGTCAGCGTATTGCTGGCGCCCTTTTCCACATTGACCTTGACCAGCTTGTTCATTTCGCGGATCAACTGGTCGCGCTGGTCCAGCAAGTCATTCGGCAGGCGTGATGCATCGGCGGATAAACCGGCAATGTCATTGTTCAACTGCGCAATTTTCGACGCATAAGAATTGATCTGGCTAACCGACGTCTCGACTTCCGCATTGACGCCCTGCCCGATTTCCGTCAAGCGCTCGCTCATGCTGTGGAAGCGTCCCGCCAGCGTATTGGCAGTCGACAGCAGCGCGCTGCGCGACGCATCGGTCGCAGGGTTGGACGCCGCATCTTGCACGCCCTTGAAGAAATCCTGCAGCGCCGGCGTCAAGCCGGACGTGGAATCGGCCAGCAGGTTGTCGATCTGGCTGACTTGCGCGTAATAGCCATTTTGCTCAGCCTGCGTGGACTGGGCATTCATGAGCGTTTTGTTAAGGAAATCATCATACTGGCGCACGATGGCCGTCACCGTCGTACCGGTACCCAGGAAGAAACCGCCGGTCGCTTCCGGCTGCGCATTGCCCTGCAACACCGTCTGGCGGCTGTAACCTTCCACGTTGGCGTTGGCGATGTTGTGCCCGGTCGTGGACAGACCGATCTGCGCCGCCATTAAACCCGTTTTACCTACGCTCAGGATACTCATGATGAAGTGTGCTTTTTTGCTTGATCTGTATAGTCTACGGCAGGCTACGCTAAAACTTGAAATTCCGGGCGGCTACAGTACCGTACCGGCCGGAAAGATTGCCATCCTTACACCAGGGAACGCTTGATGATGCTGGTGAGTTTGGCCGCGTAGTTCGGATCGGTGGCATAGCCGGCACGTTGTAACCCTTGGGCGAATTTCGTCGCGTCGCCGGCGTTGGCCAGCACTTTTTCATAGCGAGGGTTACTACTTAACAATTTTGCATAATCCTTGAAGCTCTCCGCATAGCTGTCATAGGCGCGGAAACGCTCGACCTTGCGCTGCGCCACGCCATTGACGTATTCCGTCGTGACGGTTTGCACGGTCTTGCCTTTCCAGTCCGAGCCCGCCTTGATGCCGAACAGATTGTGGCTGTTGGTGCCGTCGCGGCCCTTGATTTCACGGCGCCCCCAGCCGCTTTCCAGCGCTGCCTGGCCCAGCATGAACTTGGCGGGTATGCCGGTGGTTTTCGAGGCTTCATCGGCATGGCTGCCCAGCTTGTCCTGGAATGCGCGCACATGGGGCGCCTGGCCGGCGCGGGCCGCTTCCTGCTCCGGCGTCAACGCGGTTTTCGCGTCCATGCCGCCCACGGCTTCCAGTGCTTTTTGCAAACGCTGCGCGGCCAGCGCCGACGTGCCGTCCTGCCCCGTCAGCAAACTTTCATCGCCCAGTTTCAATGCTTGCGCATTTTGCGTCTGCGACAGCTGGCGCACCAGCACGTCCGCCAGGCCCACGCCCTTGTTGGCCAGGTTCTGGCTGGTTTGCTGGTCCAGCATGGCTGTAAACGTCTTGGTTTGCTGGCTATCCATCATGCCGTCTTGCGGCGTCGCGTCGCGCATGCTTTTCATTACCATGTTTAAGAACATGGCTTCGAACTGTTTCGCAGCGCCTTTCAACGCTTCCGGGGAGCCCTCTTTGGCTTGCTGGCGCAGCGCGCCCATGCCCTTGACATCGGTGGCCAGTGAAGCAGACAGGTCGGTAGCAACGGGACTTTGACGGATCATGGCGGCCTCAGATGATTTCCAGTTCAGCGCGCAATGCGCCTGCGCTCTTCATCGCTTGCAGGATGGCCAGCAAATCCTGCGGCGTGGCGCCAATGGCATTCAGGGCTTTGACGACATCGGCCAGCGAGGCGCCGCCATTGACCAGCATGACTTTGCCGCTGTCTTTCTTGATGTCGATCTGGCTGTTTTGCGTGACCACGGTTTGTCCGGCCGACAACGCATTAGGCTGGCTCACTTGCGGATCCGCACTGACGGAGACGGACAGGTTGCCATGCGATATCGCGCACGTCTCCAGGGTCACGGCCTGGTTCATGACAACGGAACCGGTGCGCGCATTCATGATCACTTTGGCCGCCTGTTTGGCTGGATTGACTTCCAGCGCTTCCAGCGCACCGATAAACGAGACGCGCAAGTCCGACGACGAAGGCGCCTGCACGCGGATCACACGGCCATCAAGCGCATACGCAATGCCGGAACCATATTTATCGTTGATGGCTTCCACCACGCGGCTCACGGTGGCGAAATCCGTGTCTTTCAATTCCAGGCGGATCATATTGTTCTCGCCCACATTCGATGCCACGGCGCGTTCCACTGTCGCACCGCCGGAAATGCGGCCCACGGACAAGTGATTGACGACTACCGAGCTGCCGCCCGATTGCGCGCCCACGCCGCCCACGAGGATATTACCTTGCGCCATGCCATACACCTGGCCATCGGCGCCTTTCAGCGGCGTCATCAGCAAGGTGCCGCCGCGCAGGCTTTTTGCGTTACCCATGGACGACACCGTCACGTCCAGCAACTGGCCTGGCTGGGCAAATGGCGGCAGCGACGCCGTCACCATCACGGCCGCCACGTTTTTCAATTGCAGGCTGGAGGCTGATGGCAGCGTGATGCCCATTTGCTGCAGCATCGATGCAATGGTTTGCACGGTAAATGGCGTTTGCGTGGTCTGGTCGCCCGTGCCGTCCAGGCCGATGACGAGGCCATAGCCCATCAACTGGTTGCTGCGCACGCCGGCGATATTGGCCAGGTCTTTGATGCGTTCAGCATGGGCGCCAGGGGCCAGCGCCAGCAGGGCCGCCAGCAGCAAACCCGTAGGGCGGACTCTACGAGGCCGCCATGCTTGCGCCACAGCATAAATGGTTTGAACGATGGTTTTCATGATCAGAATGGCAGCAGGCTGAGGAAGAAGCGCGACACCATGGAATTCATTTCCGCGCGGTCGATCTTGCTGTTGGTACGGTATTCAACACGGGCGTCAGCCACGGCGGTCGACAACACGGTATTGCCGGCCGCGATGGAATCCGGATTCACCATGCCGGAGAAGCGGATGAATTCCGTGCCCTTGTTCATGGCAATTTGTTTTTCACCGGCCACGATCAAGTTCCCGTTGGCCAGCACTTCCACCACCGTCACGCCCATGTTGCCCGTGAAGGTGTTGCTGGCGCTCTGGTTGTCCGCATCGGCAAACTTGCTGGAACCGCTGGTGGACACATTGGCGCCCAGGTTGCCCACCAATGGGCCCGGCGTGGCAAACGCCAGGCTGCCGGATTTGCTGCCCGACGTGGCGCCAGCTTTGACGGCGGCGGTTTTTTCCGTGATGACGAGGTTCAGGACGTCGCCCACCTGGCGTGCGCGGCGGTCTTCGAAGTGCGGGCGGTACGATTGCGCCTGGAAGATGGCGCCATTGGTCGGCGCCTGCATTTGCGCCATCGTCAATGGACGCGCCGTGGTCGGCTGCTGCACGATGGACGTGGGCGTGGTGCCGCAGGCAGTCAGCGCCAGCAGGCTTGCTGCGGCAAGCAAAGTCTTGGTCATGGCTATCCCCTTACAGCTGCGCCAGCTTGGCCAGCATCTGGTCCGACGTGGTGATGGCTTTACTGTTGATTTCGTACGCGCGCTGGGTCTGGATCATGTTGACCATTTCCTCGACCACATTGACGTTCGACGTTTCCACATAACCTTGCAGGATCACGCCGGTACCATTGGTGCCCGGTGTATTGGCTTGCGCCGCACCCGATGCGCCAGTTTCGACGTACAGATTCTCGCCCTTCGATTCCAGGCCGGTGGGATTGATGAAGGTGGACAGCTGGATGCTGCCGATTTGCTGCGGGGCAGTCTGGCCCGGCAACGTGACGGACACCGTGCCGTCGCGGCCGACCGTGATGCTTTGCGCATTGATGGGTATCGTGATGGCGGGCTGCAGCACAAAGCCGCTGGACGTCACCATCTGGCCATTCGCATCGCGCTGGAACGAACCGTCGCGCGTATACGCCGTGGTCCCATCCGGCAACAGCACGTTGAAGAAGCCGTTACCGTTGACCATCAAGTCTTTATCGTTACCCGTGGCTTGCGGGTTACCCTGGGTGAAGATCCGTTCAATCGCGACAGGCCGCACGCCGGTACCGATTTGCATGCCGGACGGCAGGTTAGTTTGCTGCGACGATTGCGCGCCCGGTTGCCGTACGTTTTGGTACAGCAAATCTTCGAACACGGCGCGGGATTTTTTGAAGCCGTTGGTGCTGACGTTGGCCAGGTTGTTGGCAACCGTGTCCATTTGCGTCTGCTGCGCTTCCATGCCGGTCTTGGCGATCCACAGCGAACGTATCATGATCTCTCTCCATAAAGGGCTTTACCACACCGCCATTATGGAGCGGGCAACGTCAACTCAAAGCGAGGAGCTGGGTGGCTTTCGCCGCGTTATTCTCGGCATTCTTCAAAAGACTCATCTGCATTTCAAACTGCCGTCCCAGCTGGATCATGTTGACCATGGAGTCGACTGCGCTGACGTTGCTGCCTTCCAGCGCCCCGCTGACGAGGCTGACTTTGGGATCGAAATCGGCCGGCTGGCCGGAGTTCTGGCGGAACAAGCCATCCGCGCCCCGCGACAATTGCTGCGCAGGGGGATTGACCAGCTTGATGCGGCCCAGGATATTCGCCGGTCCCGGCTTGGTCTGGCCCGTGCTGATGACACTGACCGTGCCATCGCCGGCAATGGCAATATCGGAATCCGGCGGGATGGCAATCGGGCCACCTTCGCCCTGGATGGTCTGGCCGCTGGTGGTTTGCAATAAGCCGTTTTCACTGACTTTAAAGCTGCCGTTGCGCGTATACGCTTCAGAACCGTCGGCTGCCTGCACGGCAATCCAGCCATCGCCGCGCACGGCCACGTCGAGTGCGCGGCCCGTGGTCATGATGGGGCCGGAGCGGAAGTCCGCACCCACCGTGTTGTCAACCACGAACGTGCGGGTCGGCAAACCGCCGTCCGATTGCACGGGCACAGCGCGGAAAGTATCGAGCTGCGCGCGGAAACCCGTGGTGCTGACGTTGGCCAGGTTGTTCGACACGGTCGCCTGCTGTTCCAGCAAGTGGCGCGCGCCTGTCATGGCGGTATAGATCAGCTTATCCATGGGCTGCCCTTTCAGCTATTAACGCAGGTTCACGAGGGTTTGCAGCACCTGGTCTTGCGTCTTGATGGTTTGCGCATTGGCCTGGTAGACGCGCTGCGCCGTGATCATGTTGACCAGTTCCGCCGTCAAGTCCACGTTGGACGATTCCACCGATGACGAGCGCAGCGAGCCCAAGGTACCCGTGTTCGGCGCGCCGATTTGCGGCGCACCGGAAGCGGAACTTTCCACCCACGCATTGTTACCCAGCGGCGTCAAGCCATCGACGCTGGTGAAGTTGGCCAGCACGATCTGACCCAGGGGGCGGGATTTACCATTGCTGTACTGGCCCAGGATCACGCCGTCGGCGCCCGCTGCAAAACGCTCCAGGTGGCCGGACGAATAACCGTCTTGCGTGGACGCTTTTTCACTGGTGCTGATGCCGTATTGCGTGGTGCCGACAAAGTTGGTCTGGATCGCCAGCGGCTCGACCGACCCGGTATCCGGGAAGATCGGCAAGGTGATGCTGAATGGCAGTGTGTTGGTCGGGTCCAGGTTGGTCATGGCGGTGGTGTTCAGCGCGCCTTGCTCATCGAAGATCAAGGTCGATACTTTCTTGCCTGGCATGCTGACCGCGTCGCCCAGTTTGCGCATGATTTCATCCGGATTGGTGCCAACGATGGCGCCCACGTTGGTGGCGCCATTAAAGGCTGCCGTCAACGTATCAATCTGCGTCTGGGTTGGCGTCACGCCGAGCTGGGCTGGCACATCCACCGTCATGGCATTGAGCATGACACCGCCGGCCGCCGCTGCAAAGTCCAGGTTAGCCTGTGCAATGGTCGGGGCGTCGCCAGTCTGCAGCGCAGCCTGGTACGCAGCGCGGGCAGCAATCACACCGGCATCATTGTTGACCGAAGCCGCCACCAGGGCCGACGAACGTTCGCGGCCGTCGCTGCCGATATAGACATCCCACGTATTCGCGGCAGTCTTGACGTAATAAGTCGACAGCACGTGCGGATTACCCAGGCTGTCAAACACATCCAGCACGGTCTGCTTGTTGTACGTCTGCGGATCCAGCGCATCAAATGGCACCTTGGCAGGCACGATACTGCGCGAGTCCAGGTTCAGCTCGAAGTTGGCCTTGGTGGTCGCCACTGGCACCAGGTCGGACGAATCGATCTTGATGGGTTCCGGCGCACCTTGCAGGATCACGCCATCTTTATTGGACTGGTAGCCAGACAGGAAATTGCCCTGCGCATTGGTAATGAAGCCATTCTTGTCCAGCAAGAACTGGCCGTTACGGCTGTATTGCACAGCGCCGGTTGGCGTGGTCAGGCGGAAGAAGCCGCCGCCGTTGATGGAAATGTCCAGCGGGTTATTCGTGGTTTCAATATTACCCTGCGTGAATTGCTGGGCCAAACGCGAAACCGACACACCGATACCGGCATTGTTGCCCGATACGCCGTTCAGCGAGTTCGCATACAGATCGGCAAATTGCGCCTGCGATTGCTTGAACCCCACCGTGGCCGAGTTGGCGATGTTGTTGCCGATAACGTCGAGCGTTTTTGCTGCGGCATTCAAGCCGGAAAGTCCTTGCTGGAACATGATATCCCCTGGTAGTGGGTTACAGAATTTGTTTGATGTCGTCCATCGTCAGCTGCGCGCCCGAAGGCAAGTTCAGCTTGACGCCGGCTGCGCCGGTCGAGACGCTTTGAATCACATTGAAGGACAGTGCCGTCGCATCCTTCAACACTTCGCCACCGCGCTTGGCAGTGATGGTAAAGCTGTATTTACCGTCTGGAACGGTGACGCCGTCATTGTTTTTGCCATCCCATGCCAGCGGCGCGGTACCGGCCTCGGACGCACCCAGGCTGACCGATTTCACCAGCTTGCCGGCCGGGCTGAAGATTTGCACGTCCACGCTGTCGGCTGGCGTGGCCAGGTCGACGCCATAAATGCCGCCTTTGCCTTCGCTGACATTGATGGTCTTGCCGGCGGAAAGAATGCCGTGGTTGATGAGGCTGGTCGCCTGCAAGCTTTCCGACGACTTATAGCTGGCCTTCAGCGACTCCAGCGTGTCATTCAATTTGTTCACGCCCGTCACCGTGGACAGTTGCGCAAACTGGCTGGTGACGGCCGCATTGTCCAGCGGGTTCATCGGGTCCTGGTTTTTCAGCTGCGTGACCAGCAGCGTCATGAATTTGTCTTGCTCGGCCGTCACGCTGTCCGTGGCCGTTGCCTTTTTGGGATTGACGCTGTTCAGCAGGGCTTCGGATGGGCCGGCCACAGCAGCGGTGTTCGTTACGCTCATGATGTTTATCCAGTGTTATTGTGTGATCAGCCCTGGCCGATCGTCAGCGTCTTCAGCAGCATGGTCTTGGCCGCATTCATGGTTTCCACGTTGGTCTGGTACGAACGCGATGCCGACAGCATGTTGACCATTTCATCGACCACGTTCACGTTGGGCATCGACACATAACCCTTGTCGTCGGCCATCGGATGCTTGGGGTCATACACTTGTTTCAGCGGCGATGGATCTTCAATCACGCGCTGCACCTTGACGCTGGTGGCGGCGCCATTGCTTTGCGACGGCTGCGCTTCAAACACCACTTGCTTGGCGCGGTACGCTTCGCCGCTGGCGCTGGTGGCGCTGTCCGCGTTGGCCAGGTTGGATGCCACCACGTTCAGGCGCTGTGCCTGCGCGCTCATGGCTGAACCGGAAACATTGAAAATATTAAAAAGCGACATGATTACTGGCCTCCCTGGATTGCCGCCATCAAGCCTTTGATTTGCGAATTGATCAGCGTGATACCGGCTTCATAACGCAGCGCATTGTCGGCAAACTGGTTGCGCTCGACGTCCATATCGACGGTATTGCCGTCGACAGCGCCTTGCACGGTGCCGCGGTATTGCAGCGGCGTACCGTCCGGCAGCAGCATGCCGGCCTGCGTGGGATTCGGATAATGCTTGGGCGCCGTGGTCTTCAGCGATTGCTGCGCACCGCCGCTGCGGTCCATCGCGCCTTTCAGCGCCGCCGTGAAATCAAAATCGCGTGCTTTATAGTTAGGCGTATCGCCGTTCGCGATGTTCGACGCCAGCACGGTCTGGCGCTGCGAGCGCAGGCTCAATGCCGTCTCATTAAAGCGCAGGTAATCGTCCAGTTTCCCTAACATTGCGAACTCTCCATCAGTGATGGAAGCCATCTTACGCAGATGTGGTCCAGTGCGATCGAACGATAAGCCCGGGTTTTGGGGCCTTATTCCGGGCTTGGGATTTGCTGCCACGACCTATCATGGCAACATTCGACGAGGTCCCGCTATGAAACTGCCCACTCTCACTGCACTGTTATTGGTTTGTTCTTCCGCTTTCGCGCAGCAGCCGGCACGCCAGGACTTGAACCAGCTGAAATTAACGGTTGAACAATTCCTGCAAAGCCAGGTGGCCGGCATGGCGGGCCAGATCAGCGTCGCGGTAGGCCCGATCGACCAGCGCATGTCGCTGGCCGCCTGCCCCCAGCCGCAGGCTTTCTTCATGCCGGGCGCCCGTGCCTGGGGCAAGACCACGGTGGGCGTACGGTGTGCGGCCCCCTCCGCCTGGACGGTGTATATTCAAGCCAATGTCTCGGTGCAGGCGGATTACGTGGCCAGCGCCGTGCCGCTGGCGCAGGGCCAGCCCATTGAAATGAGCCAACTGGTCATGGTGCGCGGCGACTTGACCACGCTGCCGGCCGGTGTCGCGACTGACATCAATCAAATCATTGGCCGCAGCAGCAATGTATCGCTGGCGGCTGGGACGCCCATGCGGCTCGATACACTGCGCAGCAAACCCGTCGTACAGTCGGGACAGCTGGTAAAACTGGTATCGGGCAACGCCAGCTTCCGTGTGTCGTCTGAAGCACGGGCAGTGGCAACGGCATCGGAAGGACAAATGGTGGCCGTACGGACTGCCAGCGGGACGCAAGTGACGGGCATTGCCCGGGCTGGAGGACTGGTCGAAGTAACTTTTTAAAAGTTGCTTTGGGTAATGAGAAAAAATTGCTCTTCGGTAAGCTAAAGTTTCATCAAGTTGTGCCGTTAGAGACTCATACCCCGGAGTGTCACACTCCAACCAGATGAGGATGATGCTGTGAAAATTAACGACACACTTAAGGGCACGCCAGGCTTACCGTCGTCGTCCCCGGCGTCGGCAAATAATGCGCGCAGTGCGGAAAAAGCCGCCACCACGCCGGTTGCGACTGACAGTGTCCGCCTGTCCTCGCAAGGCCAGGCGCTGGCAGCGAGCGGCGCCAGCGCTAGCGGCGGCGTGTTCGATACGCAAAAGGTCGACCGGATCAAGGAAGCCATTGCCAGTGGCAAATTCCAGGTCAATTCTGAAAAAGTGGCGGATGGTTTGCTGGAAACAGTGAAAGATTTGCTGCATTCACGCAAACGTTAGGAACTTTAAATGCAAACGGTATCGCCGATGGACAGCCTGCGCGAAGAGCAGCGCGTCATGACTTCCCTGCTGGAAGTACTGAAACAGGAACAGCAATGCCTGATTTCAGCGGATATCGATGCATTAACCGCCCTCACCCCGGCCAAGAACGCGTTGGTCAATGACATGGCCGTACTGGCCAGCCAGCGCCACAGCGCGCTGGGCGCTGCAGGATACAAACCCGAAGAAGCAGGCATGGAAGCCTGGCTGGCCGCCAGCGGCGATGCCGGCGCACAAGCATTCTGGCAGCAAGTGCTGCAACAAACCCGCGAAGCCAAAGAGTTGAACCGCATCAACGGTTCGCTGATCAACAAACACCTCCACCACACGCAGGGCGCACTGCAAGCGCTGCGCCCGCAAAGCCCGGCGCCGAATATGTATGGGCCGACGGGGCAGACTACCAGCACGGCGACGCGGCGGGGATTTGTCGCGGGCTAACTCTGGCGGATTACGCGCTGTTCGCTTATCTGCCCTACAACGATTGCCACGGAATCTGATGTAGGCCGGATTAGGTGCAACGCGCCGTAATCCGGTATGCCAGCCTACTCCAAATTAATTTCGTCCAGCCCCCTGCCCGCACACCAATCCGCAGGATAAGCCCCAAACTTCACATACCTGTGAAAACTCGACCAAGGCCAATCCCGCACACTAGCAACAATTCCATGTTTGACGGGATTCCAGTGAATGTAGTCGAGATGCTTATGCAGATCCGCATCATCCCGGATCGCATGCTCCCAATAACGCGGTTGCCAAATTCTGGCCCCGCACGCTTGCGTTACGCGCGTTTTTATCAAACGCCAGCGGGTTGAATAGTCACTATCGCCCTCCGGTAGCGTCCAGATGGTGTGCAAATGATCAGGTAGAAGAACGAAACCAGGGATGCTAAACGCCAGTCCAGAGCGGACATGGGCAAACGCACTTCTCAAGGCACCTCGCACCATCTCTTGGCGGAAAACTGGCTGTCGGCCACTAGCGACAACTGTAAAAAAATAGGTGTGCCCTGGAAGATACAGGCGGTGGTAGCTGGACATGGCAGCCTCGCATCAAGGTACAGATCTACCACATTAGCGACGCTGGATGATCACTACCCCGGAAAAATCAATGTAGGCCGGATTAGGCGCAACGCGCCGCAATCCGGCCTAGGTGCCGCGGACACGCTTGGCGGATTACGCGCTTTGCACTAATCCGCCCTACAGCAAACGATAGCAACTATTTATTGATTTGGCTCAGCTTGCGGGGCTGGCGCCACTTCCGTCGTCGGCTCAGGAATCCCCGACAAAATCGTCACCGCCACACGCCGGTTGCGCGCCTTGCCCTCGCTATCGGAGTTGGACGCGACAGGAATATTGTCGGCATGCCCCACCGCCGACATGCGCGGCGGCGGCACCCCGGCCTCGATAAACAGGCGCACGACAGCACCGGCCCGGGCCGCCGACAATTCCCAATTGGACGGGAAATTCGCATTGCTGATCGGCGTATTATCCGTATGTCCTTCCACCTGCACCGCATGGGGATCATTTTTTAGGATATTCGCCACTTCCGTCAGCGCTTCGCGCGACGCCGGCGTCAATTTCGCCTGCCCCGGATCAAACAGCACGGACGCATTGATTTCCACGCTGACACCACGGCTGTTTTGCGTGACCCGCACCTTGCCTTCTTTCACGAGCGGCGCCATGGTCGATAGCAAATCCTGCGCCAGCTTCGTCATTTGCTCTTTTTCCTTGCGCAGCAATTCTGTGCGGCGCTTCAGCGCAGGATTCGGGATCGGCAAGTTCAGCACTTGGGTATTGATGGGCGTGGCGGAACCCTGGCCGCCGAAGGCATCGCCCAGCGCATCGGAAAACACTTTGTATTTGCCGATGTTGACGGACGAAATCGCATACATGACGACAAAGAACGCGAACAGCAGCGTAATGAAATCCGAATAGGAAATCAGCCACCGTTCGTGGTTTTCCGGTTCATCATCGAATTTGCGGCGGGCGCGGCGCTGCATGTCAGTGCTCGCGCAACAAGGTGGCAATCCGTTCGTCAATCACGCGGCTGTGGTCGCCCGTGGCAATGTCATAAAACACGGCGGCCGCAATTTCCTGCTGGTGCACTTGCTGCGTGACGATGTTTTTCAGCTTGTTGGCAATCGGATAAAAGAACAGATTCGCCAGCCCGACACCGTAAATCGTGGACACAAAGGCAATGGCAATACCCGGCCCCAGCCGTGACGGATCGGCCAGGTTTTCCATCACCTGGATCAAACCCAGCACGGCGCCCAGGATGCCGATGGTCGGCGAATAACCGGCGGCCGATTCCCAGATCCGTACAGCCTGGCGTTCCGCTGTTTCAAACGCCGTGATTTCCGTATCCAGCAACTGGCGCAGCTTGTCGGGATTGATACCATCGACGATCAGGCGCAAGCCTTTCGCATTGAACTTGTCCTTGGATGACAGCATGTAGCGCTCCAGCGACAAATGGCCGTCGCGCTTGGCGGAATTGTTCCAGGCGGCGATATCGCGGGCCAGTGCGGCGCGGCTGTCCGCTGGCGGAGCAATAATCCAGCGCAGCATTTGTATGCCGCGCGAAAAGGTTTGAGGACGGGTTTGCAGCAGCACGGCGCCCAGTGTACCGACCACGACAATGGCAAACGCGGCTGGCTGCAACAGCGAACTGAGCTTGCCACCTTCCATGCCCTGGCCGATCAGCACACCGGCCACCCCGAGAATAATGCCCGCTATGCTGGCCCAGTCCATGCCTGCTCCCGGAGCGACGCACGCAGGCGTGCCACCGCTTGCGTATGCAATTGCGATACGCGTGATTCAGAAACGCCCATGACGGCGCCGATTTCCTTCAAATTCAACTCTTCTTCGTAATACAGGCCCATCAGCATTTTTTCGCGCGGCGGCAAGCCATCGATGGCGTCAATGACGGCCTGGCGGAAGTCCGTGTCGAGCAGCGCGCGCAGCGGGTCCGCATCTTCGTCCGAGCAATAGCGGTCGAGGAAGCTGTCGTTGCCGTCGTCGTCGTGGAAATCTTCGTAGTAAACCAGCTGGTGGCCGCCGCCTTCGGACAGCATTTCCTGGTAATCCGCCAGCGACAGCTTCAATGACTTCGCCACTTCCGATTCGCTGGGCGGACGTCCCAGGCGCTGCTGCAGCACCGCCATGGCATTTTCAATTTTGCGCATGTCTTGCCGCATCGAGCGCGGCAGCCAGTCGCTGTTGCGCAGCTCGTCGAGCATGGCGCCGCGTATGCGCATCACTGCATAAGTCTCAAACTGGGCGCCGTGGGTTTCTTCATAGCGGTTGATTGCGTCGAGCAAGCCGATCATTCCGGCCTGCACGAGATCGTCCACTTCCACGCTGGGCGGCAGTTTCGCCTTCATATGATGGGCGAGACGCTTAACTAACGGCATGTGCTCCGTCAGCAGCGTATTTTTGTCCGCTTTCCCTTTGACCGTGTACATAACTCTTTTTAGTTCTTTTCTTTCTGCATGCTATGCAAAGGCGACTGGGACTCGCACTAAATTTAGTTGTAAGCAGCATACCGGTGATTTGAGCCTGCGAGCGCCAAACGCCCTGCCAATTCGCGGAATGCGACCGATGCGCCGGCCAGCGGAAATGCGTCGACCACCGCGCGCCCAAGGCGTGCGGCCCGCTGCAGGTATTCGTCCGCCGGCACCGATCCCATCGACACCAGGTTGACTGCCAGATATCGACTCGCCGCTTGCGCCATATTATCGTAAACCACCCGTGCTTCGGCCTCTGATGCGCCGGTGACAAGAATACCGAACGGCCGGCGGCCCAATTCCATGTTCAGGCGCTTGATCATGGCGTACGCATTCGTGATCGACGTGGCGCTGTTCGACACTTGCACGACGATCTCGGAACTGGCCATCACAGGGACAGGAAACGCCGTGCCGTCGAATTCACCATCGACAATGACCATGCCCGTCTGCTTGGCCAGCACATCAAAGGCTTTCGCCAGGCGGCGGGTTTCCACCGGCCCCGTGCTGCGCACGCCCCGTGTCATCGATACCACACCAAACCCTTGCGGCACCTGGTAAATCACCTGGTTCAAGCCGCATTCCTGGCGCGCCACGTCCAGCAGGCTGGCGCCGTTATCGACGCCAAGGCGCGATGCGACACCGTGCGCCGACGCGCAGGCGTCAACCAGCAGCACGTCATTGCCGGCACGGGCCAGCGACGCGCCCAGGTTAACCAGCATGGAACCTTTGTCATCCTGCGGCGTAGCGGACAGGAACGTCACAATGCGGGGCTGCGGCCCCGCCAGCATACGGCGGAGACCCTCCGCCTGGTCAAAATTAAAGTTAGCCAAGATGCACCTCGCGCATGTCGTGGGCGGCGCCCGACATCAGCAGCGGCAAATCACCATCGTGGTACTGGGCAGCCGCGCCTTGTTTCAGGCGGAAGGCGCGCTCGACCAGCTGGGCCGGGTCGGCCAGATGCAAGTCTTCCGGAACGCGCTGGCCATTAGACACGTAAAACATATTAAGTTTCTGGCGGATGACCACATCGAGCACATTGCCGATCGATGCCGCTTCGTCCAGCTTGGTCATGATGCAGCCGGCCAGGCCGCTGCCCTGATAGGCGCGCACCACTTCGTTCAACGTTTCCTGGGTCGACGTGGCATTCATGCACAGCAGGCGTTTCACCGGCACGTCAGAGCCTTGCAGCATGGCGATCTGTTCCGCCACCATGTGGTCGCGCTGGCTCATGCCCACGGTATCGATCAGCACGGTGTGCTTGTTGCGCAATTCTTTCAGGGCGATGCGCAAGTCCGCTTCATCTTTGACCGAATGCACCATGACGCCAAGGATCTTGCCGTAGATGCGCAACTGTTCGTGCGCGCCGATACGGTAGGCATCGGTGGTGATCAGCGCCAGCTTTTCCGGGCCGTGACGCATCACGCAGCGGGCCGCCAGTTTCGCGGTGCTGGTGGTTTTGCCGACGCCGGTCGGGCCGACCAGGGCGAATACGCCGCCCTGCTCGATCAGCTGGTCTTCATTGGCGATGGCGGTCAAGTTGCGCGTCAAGACGGTTTTGATCCAGCGCAGGCTGTCTGCCGCGTCGCGGCCGGCCGGCAGTTTTTCAATCAGGTAGCGCGCCAGGCTGGCCGAGAAACCTGCGGCCAGCATTTCACGCAGCACGGCGGCTTTTTGCGGTTCGCGCTGCTGGGTCGAGCCCCAGGAGATTTCCGCCAGTTGCGTTTCCATCATGCCGCGCATGGCGCGCAATTCATTCATCATGCTGCTCATTTCAGCGGCAGCCGTGGCTTTCGCACCGGCGACAGCTTCCGCCACCATGGCGGTGATGCGTTCCATGTCCAGCGCAGGGGCGGCTGGCTTGGCGGGTGCATGCGGCTGTGGGGCGGGACGGGCGGCTGGGCGCTCGATATTCAGCGCCGGCGCTGCCGGAGCCGCATATTGCGGTGCTGGGCGGGCTGCCAAGGCAGGACGCGCCACCGCGGGCGCAGCTGGCTGGCGCGGGGCCGCCGGACGCGCAGGCACGGCAGGGGCGGCGGAAGCGCGGGCCTGGTACGCATCAAAGGCATCGAACGCGTCCATCGGTGCATCCGGCAAGTCCAGGTACGGGTCCGGATGCGCCATCGGCGAATCCGGTGCGGGGGACGCCAGCGAAGCCGCATCGTCATTGGCCAGGGCAAGGATTTCCACTTCGCCATCGGTTGGACGGTTAGAGAGGATCACGGCATCCGGACCCAGCGCTTCGCGCACCTTGCGCAGCGCTTCACGCGACGTTGGTGCAGTAAATTTTTTGACGTTCATGGCTTTTCCCCTGTTTTTCGCAGGCCCGGCGTTCTCGATGCGCAGGGCTCACTTCGACAGTTGCATTATTGGGGATGCAACGGGGAAACAATCGATGGAATAAGACGGGGAAAAGCCCTTAATTAAGGCCATGGCCTTCCGGCCAAACTACTTGCCAAACTGCAAAAAAGTGCCAGGGACTTTTTTTCCGAGCGGAATTTAAGTCCCTAGCACTTTTTTTCCAGAAGGAATTACTGGGCGCCAACCAGCGCCGTCACGCGTATCGTCTTCGACTCAGGAATCTCCGCATGCGACAGCACCTTCAGCTGCGGCAGCGCGCGGCGCAGGAAGCGCGCCAGCAGCACGCGCAGCGGCCCCGGCACCAGCAGCACCGGCGTCAAGCCCAGCGCTTCCTGCTGCGCCGCCGCCTGCCCTGCTGATTGCGCAATGGTATCGGCCAGCCCCGGCTCGATCCCGGCGCCATCCGCTCCGCCCTGCGCCATCGCTTGCATCAGCAGGCGTTCGAGGCGGTTATCCAAAGTGATCACGGACAGTTCGCCGCCAGTCGGGAACAGTTGCTGCACAATGGCGCGGCCCAGCGCAATACGCACCAGCGCCGTCAATTCATTTGGATCCTGGGTCACGGCCGTATGTTCGGCTAAGGTCTCAATGATCGAACGCATATCGCGGATATGCACGCCTTCGGCCAGCAAGTTTTGCAATACTTTTTGCAGCGCCGACAGCGACATCATCTTCGGCACCAGGTCTTCCACCAGCTTCGGCGATTCTTTCGACAAGTGATCCAGCAGCGACTGCACTTCCGCGCGGCCCAGCAATTCAGACGCGTGCGTGGTGATCAAGTGATTCAAGTGCGTGGCCACCACGGTACCGGCATCGACCACCGTGTAACCCATGGTTTGCGCCTGGTCGCGCAGCCCAGCATCGATCCAGATGGCAGGCAAGCCGAAAGCAGGATCTTGCGTCACCAGGCCCGGCAGCGTACCGCTTGCCATGCCGGGATTGATGGCCAGATATTGGCCATTGAATGCTTCGCCCGCGCCGACTTCCACGCCTTTGAGCGCGATACGGTAGGCGGAAGGTTTGAGTTCCAGGTTGTCGCGGATGTGCACAGGCGGCGCCAGGAAGCCCACTTCCTGCGCAAACTTCTTGCGGATGCCCTTGATGCGCTTCAGCAGTTCGCCGCCCTGCGCCTTGTCCACCAGTGGAATCAGGCGGTAGCCCACTTCCAGGCCCAGCGTATCGACCGGCAACACGTCTTGCCACGTTGCTTCTTCCGATTCCTGCGGCGGTGCGGCAGCCGCACCGGTTTGCGCCGCCTCCGCTGCAGCGGCGGCTTCCGGCGACCCTGGCAATGGCGGCGCGCCCTCTTTCGCACGCTTAGCCAACAGGTAGCCGCCGCCAATCAGCGCCGACGACAGCAGCAGGAACACCAGGTTCGGCATGCCAGGAATCACACCCATGCCGCCAATGATGGCGCCCGTGATATACAGCACCTGCGGCTTGGCAAACAGCTGCCCCACCACCTGCGTACCCACGTCCTGCTCGCTGGCCACGCGCGAGACGACAATACCGGCCGCGATGGAAATCACCAGCGAAGGAATCTGCGCCACCAGGCCGTCGCCAATGGCCAACAACGTATAAGTCTTGGCCGCTTCGCCAAACGCCAGGTCGTGCTGGATGATACCAACCAGCAAGCCGCCAACGATGTTAATCACGGTCACCATGATGCCGGCCACGGCATCGCCACGCACGTACTTCGACGCACCGTCCATCGCGCCGTAGAATTCCGCTTCCATCGACACTTCGCTGCGGCGCTTGCGCGCTTCCGCTTCGCCGATCAAACCGGCGTTCAAGTCCGCGTCAATGGCCATCTGCTTGCCCGGCATGGCGTCCAACGCGAAACGGGCGCCCACTTCAGCGATACGGCCCGCACCCTTGGTCACGACGGTGAAGTTAATAATGGTCAAAATGATGAACACGACGATACCGACTGTGTAATTACCGCCGATCAGGAAGTGGCCGAACGCTTCAATCACTTTGCCGGCCGCCGCGCCGCCGGTATGGCCTTCCGTCAGCACGACGCGGGTCGAAGCCACGTTCAGCGACAGGCGCAGCATGGTCGATACCAGCAGCACGGCCGGGAAAGCCATGAAATCCAGCGGTTTGACCGTGTACAGGCTGGTCAGCAGCACGATGATGGACAGCGCAATATTAAAGCTGAAGAACAAGTCGAGAATGAACGCCGGCAGCGGCAAGATCATCATTACCAGCAGCATGATGATCAGGATCGGCGCCGCCAGGCTCTTGCTGCGGCCCGCAGGCAAGCTCATGCCGCCGACACGTTCGGACAGCCATGGTGGCAGGTAGGCGTTCAAGCTCTTCATTGCTAATTACTCCGTTAATTCTTCTTCTGTGATGCAGGGTTGTGCGGATCCATGTCGTCCGGCACGTCCAGCTTGGTTGGGCGGTCTGGATAGCGCAGGCCCGGCTTGAACATGCGCAGCTGGTAGACATAGGCCAGCACTTCAGCCACGGCAGCATACAGGCGCTCAGGGATCTCGTCACCGATATCGCTGTGTTTAAACAACGCACGGGCCAGCGGCGGCGCTTCCAGGATCGTCACTTTGTGTTCTTTCGCCAGTTCACGGATCTTGGCCGCCACTTCATCCGTACCCTTCGCCACGACTTTCGGTGCACCGCGCGAACCTTCCGCATATTTCAGCGCCACTGCATAGTGCGTGGGGTTGGTTACCACCACGTCAGCAGTCGGCACATCGGCCATCATGCGGCGCTTGGCCATCTCGCGCTGCATCTGGCGGATCTTGCCCTTGATTTGCGGATTACCATCCGATTCCTTCGATTCCTGGATGATTTCCTGGCGCGTCATTTTCAATTTGTTGGCGTAATGCCACAGCTGGTATGGCGCATCAATGGCGGCAATAAAACCCAGCGAGCCGACGATGAACATAAAACTCATCGCCAGCATTTCAATCATATGCGCCATGCCCAGCTTTAACGGTTCCGTCACCAGCTGGATCACGGCTTCGCGCTGGCGCATCACCACCAGATACGCGACAAAGCCCACGACAATGGTCTTGCCGATGGCTTTGACCAGTTCCACCAGCGCGTTGGTGGAAATCATGTTGGTCAGCCCATTGATGGGGTTGAGCTTCATGAAATTCGGCGCAATGGCTTTGCCGGAAAACAGCCAGCCGCCCACCAGCATGGGCGAAATCAGCGCCACCATCATCACGGCCAGGCCCAGCGGCAGGCAGGCCAGCATCACGCGGCCGATATCGACGCCGACGCGCGTCAGCAGCACGTCGGGGTGATAGATTTGCTCAGGCGTCAGGGCCAGGCCGGACACCATGGCGGAACTCAAGTCCCGCACCAGGCCGGAACCCGTCATCCACAGGCCGGCGCCGGCAGTCATCAAGACAGTAAAGGTCGCGACTTCGCGCGACCTGGGAACGTCGCCTTCTTCACGCGCCTGCTCGAGGCGCTTCTGTGACGCCGGTTCTGTCTTTTCGCTTTCGCTTTCTTCTGCCATGAGCCGCACCTTCGCAATCGATGGGCTCGATTATCGCGCGCGGGCAAGAACGGCTATCGGAGGAACAACGGGGGTTTTCCCCGATAGCTTGAGCTTTCCAATAGGAAACTAGCTGCGATGCTTATGCAGAAATTACAAGCTGTGCTATCGTCAGCCCGCCACCAAATTGCAACCAAAGAATTATGGAAATTACAAACTCGGTCATCCTGCTTCAACCTGGCATTTATATTTTGCGGCACCCGAATGACGGCCAGCCGCCGATGACGATTTCCCGCGCTCCTGGCGATCCGGCCCATAATGGCCGCATCGAGGCCATCTGGACGCCGGGCACCATGGGGGCAACACTGCGCGACGGCAGCGATTGCATCGTCATGCATGTGCAAGATGCACCGGCGGAATTGCTGGTCAGCGCCTTTGTGCAAGTGCCTGGGCTGGGAGCACTACCCGCCTTGCGCATCGACAAAATTAACCTGGATGAGCCGGCGCCGCCAACAGAAGCGCCGCCGCCTTCCCCACCGCCTGAAGCGGCGCCAGCTGAGCGTAAATTCTCCATCAGTGAAACCGGGGTGTCGCTGGTAGGCCACATCGAACGCGTTGGCGATGCGGTGGCAACGGAAGGGGACCTCCTGGGCGATCCGGAAAGCAATCTGCGTCTGGAAGGTTTCCTGGCGGTCTGGCCGGACCGGCCACAGGGCGTAGACCTCGCGTATAACGCAGTGGTGGAAGGACTGGGCCTGACAGCAACGACCGGCACCGGGCATTACTGCGGCAGCAAGGGCGAATCGCGCCGCATCTCGGAAGTGACGTTCGCGCTGATCGGCGCGGGCGCCGGGCAATTTGCGCTGGAAGGCAGTGCGCACTTTTCAGGGGGATTCAGTGCGCCGGTCAGCTCCGGCGTCACCGTCAAAGGGCCTGAGAACGGCCATTTGACGGCGCTGCGGCTGAATGTCATTCCTGTCGCGGCGGAAAATCCGTGGGAACAGGCGCCTCGGGCCAAGGTGTTTGGCATCAAACGGCCAGCGAAATAAACACACGTAAAAAAACCACGGTCCTCGCGGGCCGTGGCTTCTTGAAACTACTCGAACGACTTAGTTGCCGCCAGTTGCGCCGGTCACGCGGTTCTGGTTAGCGTTCTGCACAGCAGCTTGCGCCACTGCGGTCGAAGGTGCGCCGGTTGCGGTGATCACAGCTTTGGCTTTCAGCGTATCCAGCACCTTGTCCAGTGCGTCGCCGGCGTTCGGATTCGTGGACGTTGCGGCAGTCATTGGCGCGTTCAGGAAGTTGGTCGGAATCGTCACGCCGCCACCGGCTGCAGTGGTAATCACCTGGATCAGGTTGGTCACCGATTTAGTCAACAAAGTCTGGTTGCTCAACACTGTTTGCACGCCGGTGTTCGTTACCAGAGCGGCTGCATTGGCATTGCCAGCAGCACCAGCCTGGGTGGCAACATAGTTGACCAGCAGTTCGGTCAGCGGGGTGATATTGGCGCGCTGGCCGTCACCGGTCGCGAACGAACGCAGGGTTGCGCCGCCGGACGTGGTTACCTGCAGAACGCAAGGACCAACAGCGTCTGCATTCGCATCGGAAGCCGTCACCGTATAGTTACCATCGGCGCCGGTCGTCGCGGTCCCTGCGCCGGTACGGCAAGCAGCAGCCACAGGGCCATTAGCAACGGCCAGGCCGGTAGCAGCGGTACCAGTAATGGTCAGCGTTTTCTTAGGTACTGGTGGTGGGGTAACTGGCTCGCTGCCACCGTCGCCACCGCAAGCTGCCAGGGTGGAAACCATACCTGCCGCCAGCAACCATTTGAAAGTCGTGGAGAGTTTCAGGGAGCGGGAACTGTGCATGTGTATTTCCTCTTTCAGATGAAAAAATTGAATAAGACGGCAGTTTAAGGAACCACCGATGCATAAACCAAAGCAGCTTCACGCATACGTTGTAACTGGCTGACAAAGTAATCCTTGCCAGTACGTGCGTGGTTTAAGAGATTACCCCTCGCACTATATACCATTGGCAATTCCTCAACAACACTATTTGTGATGCAATTGCACTTGCCTTTACTTGCCAAACGAGTTTCCAGCTTGAATGGGAAGCTGCTGGAACCTTCAAGATGCGTCCAGCCCGGGCGCATCCCCTGGCGAGGCGTCAAAGGAAACGCCAGGGAGAAGCCGACTTTTTTATCCGCTTCACTCGTCCTTAAATAAGCCTGCGCCTGAATATCACCATACCAGCGACTCAACTGAAGCGAAGGTCCTTTATCTTTTGACTGGTACCGGTTATACCCCAATTCTGCTGTAATGCCCAGCGGCTGATATGCCCACAAATATGATGCACTGGCTGCTCTGATATCCTGGCGCAACCCATAAAAATCAATGCGATGCATACGGCTGGCTTGCAAGCGGACCTGATCGTCGCGATACGGGACAAACCAAGTGGTTTCATTTTGGAAGCCAGTCGCATCGTAATTGAATTTACCTCCAGTAGTAACATTCAAAACGCGGTCGGTTACCCAAAATGCCTGACTTAAAATAGCCGCCTTCAATTTATTGGGCTGTTGTGCATAACCCAAGAAACCATGCTTTACGTCATCTGATTCAGCCAGCGTACGAACATAGCTGACACCCGCTTCCGCCCCCCTCCAGAGAGGAACATATGCCTGAATATTCATGGACAGCGAATAATCGAACACCCCTAGTTCTGTACCGACAAACTTGATCAATTGAGGATCAATGCGCACCCGCGAGTATCCCCGCGCACCCTCTGCATTATTCAGCCAGCGAACATCCGAACCATCACCGGGTCGGTAGCGCACTGACAGTGTTGAGCGGGCCTCATAATCGCTTCCATCCCGCAAGAATCGCGCATAGCTTCGGCGATCAATACTAACCTGATACAGAGGCAATCCGGTTTTCTTCGTCACTGCAGACACCGTTGCCACATCTGCCGGCGCTGCTACCGCACCAACACCCAGAACAATGCCAAGCGCATCGGCTTCGTTCTGATTGTAGCGGTGATTTTCATATTCGATCACTAATTCATTGCCACGCTGGCCGACGCGCACGCGCTCCAGGCCCGCCTTTTCCACCTGAACCTGTATGCGCTGCAACACTTCAGCTGGAATATCACTTGTTTTTGCACCAACAAGATCGACTTGCGCCCCCCCCACATCAACACCGGACGGCGGAGTCCAAAGCGGCGCCATTGAGTTGGATTGCTGAGGGGAAGACCCGGTACGGCTTGGTACCGGAGGCGTCCATATCGGCTCATCTGGCAACGAAACCTTGCGCACCGCACGTGCATTCGGACCAAATGGGACGGTCAGTGCGAGATTAACCCCGCTGTTATTCACACGTACGCCATCCGGCGCATGCATTCCCAATGTACGTTGTACCCCAACAACAATATGCGTGTTTGCAAATTGCGACAATGGCCTGCTGACATAGCGCATCCCCGCAACATAACCGCCACTGACGCGTTCAGCCAGTACCGACGCACCGCTATTCCACAGCGCATACTCCGCACTACCAAACATGCCGCGCAAATAGGTCTGGCCTGAAGCCTTACCAATGTTAAGCCGCAATGGCCCCCACGTATCACTTACCGCAACATACTTGGAGCTGAAGTAAGGATTGCCACCACCTAAATCATTGACGCCAAAGGCAATATCCGGCTGAAAATTGAAAATTTTCGGAATGCCGATTTTTACATTCGCCGACAAATCGCGCACACCATTATTGCTTGGCGTGCCTGGATAATTTGCCAGCCGTCCCGACAATTCAACATATGGCAACAGCCCGATACCGAACTGATAGTTTTCACCGCGTTTTTGCTTATAGAATTCAGGTTCCGACGCATTATTCAAACCAAATACCGCAACGCCGTCACGCAAAACCGCCCCATCCGGCACAGTTAGCGCTCCGGATGAGCCCGACATCGCCATTGCACCAACTTCAGCAGGGTGGCGCAGCGGCGCATCAAGAGCAGATGAATCTGCAGAAAACGCCAGCACATCAGACATCGGCGCTGCGATAACCAAAGGAAGAATCAAATGGCAGGAACGAGGCACGTAGGGGCTAACTTTCACTCGGGTGGACAACATAAACACATCGTTTGATTATCTCATACGCAATATCTTTTCACCAATGATGGTCGAAAATGTTGTACGTAGACCACTTATATGCACGACGATAGCAACCATGCAGCTTTTCAATCTTAGAATGGAACAGCAGTGACCCGCAATGATGGGGGCGATACGGTATTTAGCGATAATTCGATAGATTCCCGGTCTACAACATCATGTAAAATTAGGCAATTTCCAACTGCAGCATGGCTAGGTTAGAATTAAGACAACTTTTCTTGCACCAACTTGAGCTCTTCCGCTCCGTTTTCCGGTCATTACGCAACACGGCCACGGACTGTAATGCGATCGGTATGTATTTCTCATAAGAGGCGGTGCAGCTGGGCTACTAGCTATCCTGACGCATAGATGAAGAACACTTTCCTGAACCTTTCCCGCCGGCAAAAGCAATTAATTGCCGCCATTACAGATGCAATCTGTCTCCCCCTAATCTTCAGCCTGGCGCTAGCGCTTCACCTGGAAACACTGCAAGGATCCACCTTTGGACATTTCACTTGGTGGGCTCTGGCCACCAGCCTGTTTGCTATCCCAACTTTTGCCATGTTGGGCTTGTATCGGGCTGTGGTGCGCTACATTGATCAAAAAATTATTGGCACCGTTGTAGCGGGGGTCACGCTTTCGGTACTGGTCCTGGCTGAAACAGCACACCAACTTCAGGCGCCATTGCTAACCCCGGCAGTATTTATCATCTATTCAGTGACGGCGGTACTTTACGTGCTCATTAGCCGCCTGATTGCTCGGAGCATATTCGCCGGAGCTTACATCGGCGGCGATCGCCGGCGTGTTGCCATCTATGGCGCCGGCCAAGGCGGCAGTTTGCTGGCCAACGCCCTGAAACCCAGCCGCGAATACAATCCCATCCTGTTTGTTGATGACAACCCGCAACGCCAGAACACAACCATAGGCGGCATTCGCGTTTATTCGCCTGCGCATTTGGGTCGGCTGGCAGCGCAACACAACATCGATACGGTATTGCTTGCGATGCCATCGCTAAGTACTGATGAGCAACGGCTGATTGTTGCCCGCTTGGCTGACTTGAAGCTCAAAATCAAAATTACGCCTCCCATCGCAGATTTGTTGCGCGGAAATGCACAAGTGCAAGACGTAAGGGAGATTGAAATTGATGATTTACTGGGTCGCAATTCCGTTGCTCCTGACCCGCATTTAATGTCACCGTGTATTGAAGGGAAAGCCGTGCTGGTCAGCGGCGCAGGCGGTTCAATCGGCTCTGAACTATGCCGCCAGATTATTTTACTTAAACCATCACGCCTGGCATTACTTGAATTATCAGAATTTGCACTGTATTCGATTGAACAGGAATTAAAGGAAATCATTGCCATGCATGGTCTCGAAGTGGAATTGCTTCCCTTCGTAGGTTCTGTTTTGGATTATGAGAAGTGCAAACGCATTATGACGTCGCTGGGCATTGAAACGGTCTACCATGCGGCGGCATACAAGCACGTTCCGCTGGTCGAGCACAATCCCATTGAAGGCATCCGGAACAATGTTTTTGGCACGTTGAACTTTGCCAAAGCCGCTATCGCCGCTAGCGTCAATTGTTTTATCCTGATTTCCACTGATAAAGCTGTGCGCCCGACCAATGTCATGGGGGCTACTAAACGGCTTGCCGAACTGATCTTGCAAGCCTTTACACGACAAGGCAGTAACACGCGGTTTTCCATGGTCCGCTTCGGCAACGTCCTCGGATCATCAGGCTCTGTAGTCCCTCTGTTCCGCAAGCAAATTGCAGCAGGTGGCCCAATCACACTAACGCACCCGGAAATTACCCGCTACTTCATGACCATTCCCGAAGCAGCGCAATTGGTACTTCAGGCGGGTTCGATGGCCACCGGTGGCGACGTATTTGTGTTGGATATGGGAGAACCTGTCCGTATCGCCGACTTGGCACAGCGTATGGTGCAATTGAGCGGACAAGAAGTGAAATCTCCCGCCTGTCCGCATGGGAATATCGAGATCCGCTTTATTGGTTTGCGCCCAGGAGAAAAACTGTACGAAGAGCTTCTGATCGGCAATAACGTCTCCGGCACGTCGCATCCGTTGATCATGCGTGCCCAGGAAACTGAAATAGACTGGCCATTCCTGGAAATCATGCTGAAGCAATTAGACGAAGCTTGCGACCGTATGGAGCACGACACCATCCGCAACCAGTTGATGAAAATGGTCAGGGAATATCGGCCGAATTCACCAATTTCCGACCTGTTATGGCTTGAGCAAGAACCTCAGGAAATCATTGAAACCATGCGTGCCGATACGATTGCCTGAACAGAATTTCCAGATAAAAAAATGCCCCGGCGCTTTTCAGCGCCGGGGCATTTTTTATGGGAATCGCTATCAGCCGGTGCGTAGATTCCCGGCCAACAACCTCAGTCCAGACTGTCCATAATTTTCTGTGCGATCTTGTTCGCAACCAAGCCATATTTGTCCAGCAAATAACGGTACTCCGCAGTTTTGCCGAACAAATCCGGCAAGCCAATAATGACCTGTGCCGGCGCGTTGCGGAAGCCCGCCTTGTATTCGGCTACGGCACTACCCAGGCCACCAATGACGCTGTGCTCTTCCACCGTCACGATCAGCTTCGACGATTTAATCGCCTTGTCGAGCACCGCGGTATCGAGCGGCTTAATCGTATGCATATTTACCACGGTCGCCGACACGCCTTGCGCTTCCAGCAATTTGGCGGCTTCCAGCGATTCATACACCATGGTGCCGTTGGCAACGATGGTAATATCGGTACCTTCGCGCAAAGTGATTGCTTTACCGATTTCGAACTCGTAATCCCCTTGGTACACCATCGGGTTATTCGGCGCCCCCGTCAGGCGGATATACAGCGGGCCGTCAAACTTGGCCGCGGCAAACACACATTTGACGATTTCCATGCAGTCCGCTGGCGACACCACCGTCATATTCGGGATGGCGCGCATCACGGCGGCATCTTCGATACCGTAGTGTGAATTGCCCAGGTAAGCCATCGATACACCGCTGCCGATCGCCACGGCTTTCACCGGCAGATTCATATATCCCATGTTCATGCGAATCTGCTCACTGGCACGCATCGACAGGAAGGGTGCAAACGACGTGGCAAACACGTTCAAGCCTTCCTTCGCCAAACCTGCGGCCACACCAATCAGGTTTTGCTCGGCAATGCCGACATTCAGGAATTGCGACGGATAGGCTTTCTTGAAACGGTCCAGCCCCGACGAATTACCCAGGTCAGCCGACAGGACCATCAAATCCGGCGTGGATTCCGCCAGCGCCAGAATAGCTTGTCCAAACACGCCGCGCGAGCCCAGACGGGACCATTGACGCGCATTACTTGCAGTGAATTCGACCATTTAATTTCCTTCCAATTCGATCAGAGCCTGCTCATAGTGCGTTTTCGTCAAACGGTTATGATGCCACTCGTTATTATTTTCCATAAACTTCACGCCCTTACCCTTGACGGTATGGGCGACCAGTACCTTAGGTTTGCCTTCGACCTGGCAATTCACCAGTGCATTGTGGATTTCAGGAATGTTGTGGCCATCGATGCCGCAAACGTTCCAGCCAAAAGCCTTCCATTTGTCTTCAAAGTTGCCGAAATCGATGATGTCCGGCGCAGCGCCATCGCTCTGCAGGCGGTTGTAGTCAACGATGGCCACCAGATTATCCAGCTTCAACTGGGCGGCGCACATCACCGCTTCCCAAACGGAGCCTTCGTTGCATTCGCCATCGCCCAGCAAGACGTAAATCTTGTGGTCCATGCCTTTCTTTTTCGCGGCCAGCGCCAAGCCGACACCCAGCGACAAGCCTTGCCCCAGGCTGCCGTTGGATGATTCCATGCCCAGCTCCATATTCATGACCGGGTGGGCAATCAAATCACTTTCATTGGTCTGGAACGTGGCAAATTTTTCTTCGCTGATGATGCCGGCAGCCAGCAGTGCGCTGAAATAGCCCAGTACGCCGTGCCCCTTGCTAAGAATAAAGCGATCGCGGCCTTCCCACGCCGGATTATCTTTCTGAAAGCGCATCACGCTGCCATACAGGGTCGCCGTGATATCCACCATCGACAAGCCACCGCCCAAATGCGCGCTCAGGTTGCAGGTATGGCTAATGTCGAGAATGCTCCTTCTCATTTTCAGCGCCATGTCGCGGATAGCCTGTTCATTCATTCTCATCACTCCTTGATATTAAATTCTGAAAACACTGGCGAGCCAGCGCGTTAAATTTGACCGCCATCTACGCGCAGCACCTGCCCCGTCACGTAAGAGGACAAGTCGCTGGCCAGGAACAACGCAACGTTTGCGATTTCCACCGGTTCGGCAGGACGCTTCAACGCTGTCGACGCGATCAGCTTGTCACGCGCCTTTTCTTCCATCTGGTCGTACATGTCGGTGCGGGTCACGTTCGGCGCAATCGCATTGGCGCGAATACCGGACTCGCCCAGTTCAGTCGCCATGGTTTTCGTGGCAAACATCAGCGCCGCCTTGCTGGAACCATAGCTGGTCATGCCGGCATCCCCGACCAGACCTGCTGTCGACGCGATATTGATGATCGAGCCAGCTTTCGAGCGCGCCATGTAGCGGGAAATACCCTGAGAAAACAACAGTTGCGAAAAGAAATTCACCTCAAACACATTCTTCATGTCGGGCAAAGACGCCATCTGGAAAAACGAACCGGTTGCCACGCCTGCATTGTTGACCAGCACATCGACCTTTTGTTTGGTCGAGATAATCGTACGCACCCCGGCTTTGACTTGTTCGCTGTCCGTCAAGTCGAAGTAGACAGGAGTGATTGCCACGCCGGTGCGTTCGGCCAGTTCCGCCAGGTCGCGCGTAAATTCTTCTGTTTCCTTGCGGGCACAGGCAAACAAATTGGCGCCGTTTTCCGCGAAGACACGCAAAATTTCTTTGCCGATACCACGGCTGGAGCCGGTAACGATAGCCGTCTTGTTCTTTAAAAGCATGTAATCCTCGAAATAAATTAGGGTGTCGGCGTGCAGTCGCGGTAAATCTGCCCACGTTCAAATACAGGTTCCAGCATGGCCAGGTCGCCATCTATGGGGAAATAACCCAATGGAAATGGCGAGCGCGGATCCATGCCGATCGCCGCCATGACACGGTCATCCTGGTAATAACATTGCACCACTTGACTGCCCAGTTCGCCAAAGAAGCGGAACAGCTTGCGCTTGAGTTTTTCAATCAGCTGGCCCTGCTGCTCCCGGTCCAGTACCGCGAATGCCACGCCATGCGCGGCATGGCATTCTTCAGCAATACTGTCCAACCCCTGCTGCAGCCATGCGCGCGCGCCATTATTGCGCACATAGGCGAAGAAATTCACGTCAGCGGCACTGGGCAGGCGGCCATCGTCGCTGGCGGGAATGATCATGTCCAGCACGACCCGCAGCATCTGGTCCTGCTCTGCGCTTAATACGCCCGTATCAACGAAATTTACGATCGCCATGACGCTCCCTTAACCTAAAATAGCCGGCAAGTTTTTCTTGATATTGTCGGCAATATATAAAGCCACTGCCTGCATCGTCGACACGGGATTCACACCACCCGACGTGACAAAAATACTGCTGTCGACGACAAACAGGTTCGGTACATCATGACTACGGCCAAATGCATCCACCACGGACGTGGCCGGGTTACTGCCCATGCGGGCAGTTCCCATCAAGTGCCACCCCGTGTTGCGCACCGGACCAAAGGCAAAGTTTTTTACAGAACCGGCTGCCGTCATAACTTCCTTACCGCGCTCCAGCCCGTGCGCCAGCATTTTCTTGCTGTTTTCACTCAACCGATAAGTGATCTTTGGTGCAGGTATGCCATGCGCATCCTTTAATTCCGGATCCAGCGTGACGGTATTGGTTGGCTCAGGCAAATCTTCGACAATAATGCCCATGCCGATCGTGTGGCCGAAACGGGCAGCGAAAGCCGCATGATGCCCCTGTCCCCAAGGTATGTCGCGCCGTGCAATACCTGCCATGGCTGTTTCAATCGGCCCCGGACCACGCAGCACTTGCATGGTATACCCGCGCACAAAGCCCCGCGCCTGGTCCGTTTCATAAAATTCCTGGCCCAGGATGCAGCAGCCGTGCGGCCCCAGATGAGAATCCAGCTGTTCTTCAAAGACGCCTTCCACGTAGCCCAGCGGGTGCAGCATCAGGTTCTTGCCGACCATGCCAGAACTATTGGCCAAGCCATCCGGGAATGCGGAAGAACGCGAATTGAGCAGCAGGCGCGGGGTGCCGACACCGCTGCAGGCAACGATCACCATGCGAGCGCGCTGCACGCATTCGGCGCCCGTCTCGTCGTAATAAATCACACCGTTCGCCAAACCCTGGCTGTCCACCGTGATTTCACGGACACGGGCGCGCGTTTTCAGTTTGACGCCATTGCGCAATGCCTCCGGCCAGTAGGTAATGTCGACACTGGATTTCGCGCCCTGCGCACAGCCGGTATTGCACGGTCCAAGATTAATGCAGCGGTCACGCCCTTTATGGGGGCGCGTAATAATCGCACTGTAGGCAGGCCACCAGTGCCAGCCCAGCTTATTAAACCCTTCCCCGATCTTTTCACCCATCCGGCCCATCGGCACGGGCGGCTGTAAACCTTCAATAGGCGGATAAGCTGGGTCGCCACCCAGCCCGGAAACGCCCATCATTTTGTCGTTCAGCGCAAAGTACGGGTCCAGCAATTCGTAATCAATCGGCCAGTCATCTGCCACACCATCGAGGGTTTTTACCTTGAAGTCGGATGGGTGAAAGCGCGGAAAATGGCCCGAATACAGGATCGTGCTGCCGCCGACACCATTGAAGTTGGCAATCGCGATAGGCGAATCCTGGTCATTGATCGGGTAGTCCGATGGCAGTTTTCGCACATTTGGACTGACGTTGTACGGCCCCAGGCGTTGCACTTCCCAGTTGCGCTGCGTGCTGGGATAGCGGCCGGCATCCATCCGGTCACCTTGCTCGAGACAAAGAATATTCAGTTTCGTTTCGCTAAGAGACCAAGCCACAGCTGCACCAGAAGCCCCGGCGCCAATAATTAATACATCAACAGTTTCCATTACAACCACTGGTCTCCTATGCGCCTGCACTCTGGCATTTCTGGCAATGCCAATCTGCAAGTGTAGCGTGCTGCACCGGCCTTGTCACGCAAGCTGCGTACCGCCATTTGCACAATCGCCCACCAGCGGCATTTCCGCAGGCGGGCGTTGTTTTTTACCGAACGGGCAAGCCGTCCTGAACCTATGCCTTCTTCGGCAGGTATTGCTCGAGGATATCTGGAATCGTGATCAGCATGTCGGCTTCGCACGCCACTTCGCCGTTGGTATAAGCGACGCCGCGGCCTTTGCAAATGCCGCGTTTCCACGACAGCACTTCCGTCTCGATCACAAATTTATCGCCAGGCAAAACTTCTTTGCGGAACCGCACCGTGTGTTGCAACGCATGTGTGACCTTGCCTTTCAGACCAGGCTGCGTAGTAATGGCGACCGTCAGCATTTGCGCCAGCGCTTCCAACTGCAGTGCGCCAGGCATATTCGGTCCGCCAGGGAAGTGCACCGGGAAATACCATTCATTCATCGTCAGGTTCTTGAAACCTTTCGCGCTCTTTCCTGGCACCACCTCGTCAACATGGTCAATCATCAGGAATGGATAGCGGTTAGGCTGATATTCCTGCAACTGCACACAATTTAAGCTGAAACCTTCCATGCATTACTCCATTCATTGTTCTAAATAATAGGCGCGATACCGTACCGGCCAGCCCTACCGGAAGTCGACGATGCGCGACAGACTGCGTACCAGGTCATAGCCATCCCATACAATGCCGATGTCCAGCGCAGTGCCCACTGGCACCACCCGATCAATACCGCTCAGGCGGTTCTTCACGACAAATTCCATCGCCGCGGTCTTTTCCAGCCCGAAATAAGTCATGGTTTGGTACTTGGGATTAACAATTCCGGCGACACTGTCCAGCGCAGCCGTGTCAAACTCATAGACGAGGCCATGCTTGCCACGGAACTCTTCCATTTTTTCCGGCAGCGTCTCCAGCTTGACGCGATACAGGAAATTGCCATGCCGGTGGACGCCTGCCACCTCGGTGGAATCAATCGCATTGCGGCACAACAGCGTGAACTTGTCGACAGCATTTACCGGCTGCAAATCCAGTTTGGCTCGCGTGACAGCGGCCACACATTCCCAGAATTTTGCTTTAGCTTTGGCGATGGCATCAGCCTCGCCCAGCCAGACCAGCAGGTGCGGCGATGAGCAAGCATTCTGGTCCATCAAGAAGATATCGTTATAAAAGCCCTGGGCCAGCGCTTCAATTTGCGCCGGCTGTGCTGCCTGCACGCTGGCGGCATCCACGACACCGAACGAATAGCGGTCTGAAAACGCCACTTCCACACAGCGTGCCGAAGCAGGAATCTGGCGGATATGGCTGATGGTCTGGTCGCCGCCCCAGATAATGCGCGCATGGCACATCACAGAAAAGGCAGCCGTCACTGCGTCATCCTGCGGATAGCCGACAAAAGCCGTCATCGCGGCAATGTCCTGGTATTTATCCTGAGCGAGCAGCGCACTGATCGCGCGGCAGATGATGCCGATCTGTTCAAAAGGCTTGGACGGCACACGCACGATATTCGCGTTACCGGCCAGCAGGGAAAAGACGAAGGAAAAAGCAAAATTGACGGGCACATTCGATGGCGCGATATGGAACGCCAATCCAAGGCCAAGGCGCACCTGCTGTTCCCCATGCTCGCGCCGCAGCTTTTCAATATTCGCCTTGCGGCACCAGTAAGCAAACGACACCACGTCGGGAAAGCGCCGCGCATCGCCATCGGCCAAGATACGGGTCGACAGTTCCGCCAGGAATTCGCAGGCCAGCGGATGGTAAGGCACCAGCGGCTTAACGCACAGCTGTCCGCCATCGGGGCGGATCAGGTATTGAATAGAATTATGTTCCGGCAGCGTAGGCATCGCCACATCCCCTGACTTCGGCGCTCTTGATGCGGCCATGGATTTTGAAATATTTGCCCTTGCGGCCACAGCCGCAATCATCTTCACCGACAATTTCGCCTAAATCTTCAGACAAGATGGAATGGCCTGGATAACTGGTCGGCAGCAGGGACATCAATTGCACGAGACCTTGCTGGCCTGGCGCCAACGAAGAAAAATCACGGTGGTCGCGAATGCACACATCCGAGAAAATGGACGCATGTAAATGGCCGGCCTCGCACTCCATGAAAATAGATCCAGTCTGCTCGACCATGCCATAGTAATTATGTACCCGGGCAACGCCACTGACGTCAAAGATAGCGCGCTTGAACGTCTCGTTATCCACCGCACTTTCAATCAGTTTTTTCCAGCCACCGCCATGGATCATGACGCCGTTCGATAAATCCAGCTGAATCCCGGCTTCCGCCAGCGGTTTATAGAAGTGCTGCCAGATCATGAAAGTGAAGCCAAACAGCAGGATCGGTTCGCCACGGTGCGCATCGACAAATGCCTGCACAGCCGGCATGTCGAGCTGCATATTGTCATCCAGCGCGTAGGCCATGTCGCGACCAAACATGGAAAAGCCAAGGATACCGGCGCCCCGTGCGGAAAAAGTATGACGGTCTTTCAGCGTGGAGGCCGAATCGATCACCAGCATCGGCAAACGCTTCTTGCCGATAAATGAAGCAACAATCTTGCTGAGAATACGGGTCTGGGTGGCCGAGGCATCCTTGTCGAGGAAAATCTTCGATACACGCTGGCCCGAGGTGCCGGACGACGTCATGGTTTTCACCACAGCATCACGGTCGACACTGAGCAAGTCGTATTCCTTGAACAGGCGCACCGGAATGAATGGAATATCCTGGACGGTTTCGGCTTTGGCGGGATCCACCCCCAGCACATCGAGTATGCGCTGATAACCGGCACACCTATCGTAGTGGTGCTGGCTCAGCCAGGACAACGCGCGCCGGTACAATGCCTCTTTCTCCGCGCGATCGAGCGAGAATGGGGCGATATCCTGAATTTCAGTCAGCGAAAACACAGCAGTTCCTGCCTTTCTTGTCGGCGCCAGTCAGTGCAAAGCGGAGTACAGGATTTTGCCTGCTTCGTTGCGTGGAATGCTGTCAATGTAGACAACTTCAAATGCGGAATGATGAATGCCGGTGCGTTCGACGATAAAACTCTTGATCTGCGCATGGCCTTCCTTTTCACAGGTATAAATGCGCAGCCGGTCGTCCACGCCGGCGCACACACAGCTATAGCCGAACTCGCTAATCATTTGCTCAACTTCTTCCAGGTTGATGCGGTTGCCAAACAGCTTGAGTACCCGCTTCATGCGGCCCACGATGTAGTACAAGCCATCGGCATCGCGCCGGGCCAGGTCGCCGGTGTGCAATACGCCGCCGTTTTCATCGCCTTTGGCCAGATCCGCACCGCACGACGCATAGCCCAGCGTGACGTTGTCGCCCCGGTATACCAGTTCGCCCGTCGCGCCTTCTTCCAGAATCGCCTTACCCTGTTCATCTTCGAGCCAGAATTCCCCGCCCGGAATCGCTACGCCGATGCTGCCGGCCGCCGATTCGGCGTAGTCGGGCGGCAGATACGACATGCGCGCAGTCGCTTCGGTCTGGCCATACATGACAAAGAACCGAATCCCTTTTTCCGCGCACACACCGGCAAATTCCCGCACCAGCGCCGCATCGAGCTTGCCGCCCGCCTGGGTCAGGGTCTTCAGGCTGGGCAAATCCATGCGCTTGAAGTTGAGCCGTTTCAGCATTTCATATACGTAGGGAACACCACCGAACGTGGTAGCCTCCCCAGTCTTCAGCATTTGCCAGAAGCCCTTATCCATCAACGACTTGGCCGTCAGCAATACTGTGCAGCCGCGCAGAAAATGGCTGTTGAGTATGGAAAGCCCGTAGGAATAGCTCATGGGCAGTGTCGTGATAGGACGGTCGCCCCCGGTGATACCCAAATACTGCGCAATCGCCGCTGCATTGCTGGCGATGTTCTTGTAGCTTTGGCGCACCAGCATAGGACTGCCGGTACTGCCTGATGTCGTCAGCAACAGGGCCAGATCGCCATGCAATGACGGCGTATCGGTGTACGGTGTTTGCAGCAAAGCATACGAGCCATAGCGATGCACGATCCTCGCACCCGCGCAAACGTCAGCCAGTCCCTCGGGCAACCAGAGGTAAGCAGGCCGGTAAGTCTGCAACAGGTTTTGAAGTAATTCCCTGTTGATGCTGGCACTCAACATCAGCGGCGCCACGCGCTTGCGCAAAAATCCAAGATACGCGGCAACGGATTCCACGTTGTTTTCACATAGGCAAAATGCCAGTGTGCGGGACGTGGTTGCGCCCCCGATGCCATCGGCTATCTTCTGCAACCCATCGTATGTAATATGTTCGCCCCCGTCCGCAATCAATGCGATAGCGGCGCCATGGGCATGGAGGTCGTCATAGAAATTCATGCGATGGCCTGCAAAGGAATTTAAAACTGGACGCCGTACTTGGCCAACGTTTCCAGGCCTTTCGTATACGAGCTGAAATCAATGATATCGTCAGTTTCCATCATGATGTCAAACGCATCTTCCAGAGCAGCAATCATGCCCATATGGCCAACCGAATCCCAGGCTGGAACGCATTGATACGTAAAAGTTTCATTCAGCACGCTTGCTTCCACGCCGAAGCTGTCTACAAAAACCTTGGCGTATTTTTCGATATTCGTCATTTCAAATTCCTATTCAATTTTTCTTAAAAACCCGTTTATCGACATTCTTGCGCAGCGGCCTCGCAGGATTGCCAATTGCAATCATTTCATCTGGGACATCATTGTATACGACCGACCCCATGCCAACAATTGCCTCGCTACCGATGGTGATTCCCTCTTTGATCTGCGTTCCCATTCCAACATATGAACTCTCGCCAATAACACAGGCGCCGCCAACGTTAACCATGGAGGAAATCACAGTATGTGCACCGACTTTGATGTCGTGACCGATAATAGCCTTGCAGTTGAGGACCACATTAGCACCCAGTTCTGCATCACTAACGACCGAACAGTATGAGGTGATAATCACGCCCTCGCCCAATTTGGCCGTATCCGCAATAATTGCCGAGGGGTCAATGACCTTTCCTAACTTGACGCCGCGTGCTTTGACTTTATCGTAAATAATCTTACGGATCGCAGGCTCTCCATTGGCAATTACGACCTCTACCTCATTCAAATCGAATTTCTCTAAAAATTCATTGAATGTAAAAACATTGGCGCCGTAAAAACTCTTTCCCAGCGCTGGATTATCATCAATGAAATTCAGACATTCCCAGGTTGCTTCCGCCTGAATCACGCGCTTGGCGATGTCGAACACTTCTTTACCCAAACCACCTGCGCAATATACGAATAACTTCATCAAAACTCCAGACAGCAATCAAATGGACGGCATCAAGCCATCGCTTCCTTCAATACCTGGGCCGTCACTGTACAGGTTTGGGCGACCTCGGCTTCAGTGAGGGTCGGATGAACCAGCCACATCAGCGAGGTCTGGCCTAATTCCCGTGCGACTGGAAACGGCTCCGCCGGACGGAACCCGGTCCCATCAAACGCTTTTTCCAGATAAACCTCGGAACACGTACCCTGATAGCAAGGAACACCGCGGGCGTTAATTTCCGCCACGATGCGATCGCGACTCCAGCCCGGCGCCAGATTTTCGGGCCGTACGAAAGCATAAAACTTGTACTGGGCATGCACGCTGGCACCGTCATTGCTCTCAAATTCAGGCAAACGCACCGCCCCCGCCGGGCCGGCATATGGTTGCATTGCCGCCGTCAGCGCCCCGGCATTAGCACTGCGGCGCTCAGTCCAATTGGCCATACGACGCAACTGAATGCGGCCAATGACGGCCTGCATTTCAAGCATGCGCCAATTGGTACCGAAACTTTCATGCACCCAGCGGAAGCCCGGCGGATGTACCCGGTTATATACGGCGTCATAGCTTTTACCATGGTCTTTGTACGACCACATCTGCGACCACAGTTCTGCATCATTGGTGGTAACCATGCCACCCTCGCCGCCGGTGGTCATAATCTTGTCCTGGCAAAAACTCCATGCAGCAGCATGGCCAATCGAACCAACGCTACGTCCTTTGTAGCGCGCGCCATGGGCTTGCGCGCAGTCTTCAATCACATAAAAGCCATGCCGCTCAGCCAGCGCCATGATCGGATCCATATCGCATGGCCAACCAGCCAAATGCACGCAAATCACTGCTTTTGTGCGCGGCGTCACGCAACGTGCGATGGTCTCGGCCGTGATATTCCCGCTATCCGGATCCACCTCGGCAAATACCGGCGTCGCGCCAAAGCCAATCACGCAGGAAATACTGGCGATAAACGTGCGTGGCGTGACGATCACTTCGTCGCCCGGACCGACGCCCAGCACCTTTAACGGCAACTCCAACGCGAGCGTACCGTTCGCCAATGCTATGGCGTGTGAAGTGCCCGCCCATTCCGCAAATTCTTTTTCAAATTTGCGGCACTCGTCGCCTGTCCAATAGTTCACCTTATTGGACATCAATACAGTATGAACGGCAGAGGCTTCCTCTTCGGTAAAACTTGGCCACGGGGAGTGTTGTGTATTCAGCATGCCATTCTCATCATTAATTGCAACGCAATGGATATTAGACGGGTTGCAACGTCACATGTCTCGCGGCGAGACAGGCTTAACTTACTTCCCCGAAGAGCTCTCAGCGGAGGTGCCGGTAAATGGAATGCCGTTAACATCCACACCAACCACATTCTGGCGTATCAGCACTTTCTTGATTGTTAAAAAGAAGATTTTGACATCCAGCCAGAACGATTGGTTATCAACATACCAAATGTCCAGCCGGAACTTCTCTTCCCAGCTCACCGCGCAACGTCCATTCACCTGGGCCCAGCCGGAAATACCGGGGCGTACGTTATGACGGCGCATTTGCTCTGGTGTATACAAAGGCAGATAAGACATGAGCAATGGCCGCGGCCCGATCAGGCTCATGTCGCCTTTCAGCACGTTCCACAATTGGGGAATTTCATCGAGGCTGGTCGAGCGTAGAAATTGCCCGAATGGCGTGATGCGCTCGGAATCAAGCTTGTGAACCTCGTCCGTCATGGAGCGGAACTTTACCAGCTCAAACGGTTTGCCATGCAAACCCGGACGCGTCTGACGGAAAAAAGCGGGGCTCCCCAACTTCCAGCGAACCAGAACATAAATGATACAAACTGGCAAAGCGAGCACCAACAAGCCTGCTGCTGCAAGAATAAAATCAATTGTTCTCTTCATTAACTTCCCACTGTATTTCCACTTCAAGATTTCCGCTACAAGAGCCAGCCTACCGCCTTCACGTCACATCATCCGAAAGCCGAACTGCGAATTACCGGAGAAGTTCATACAGGAATAAGCTGCAGACTCCCGGCCACACCGAATAAATCGCAAGGAGATGGCAACCTGGGGCTTATTCCGAGTTGCCCTTACGAATTTTACCAGATTTACAACTCACAGCTTCAATCGTTGAAGCCCCCACGGCATACTTTCAAGCCCAACCATCCTCTTGCGATCACAAAATGCCCACGTTGCGTGCAGTGCACCATCACCGGATTGTACATACCCCCGTGCCGAACCGCAACGCAGCTTATACATACTTAAAACGAGGCTCGCCTATGCCTGCACATTGACTATGTGATCAATTGGTGGCGTAACCCATTTCGCCACGACTGCCACGAGCGCACCTGCTGCACAGCAGCAATATCCTTCAGCAGCCACATAAACCTGTCTCATCCCATCCACAATGCTGGGCAACAGGTTCAGTACAACGCCGCGCACTGCGATTGAACTCCCCCACCAAACAGTTTTTCAACTTAACAGCATCAAAATTCACCATATAGCTGCCACCCTGCGAAACCGATAGCGACTGAAACCGAATAAATCAAATTTCGTTGGCGCGCAGTCGCCAATACGCGAAGGCCCAGGACGCACATTGCCCCCCAGATTCGCCGCTGGCGCGCCCTTAGCCGCCGAGCCTGGCCAGCCCACATTCAGGCCGAAAAATTAGCCGCAGCTCCGCCAGCCTCGGCGCCTCGTAATGGCTTGCATCGGCATCCACCAGTTCCATCATCGCAAAGTCCGTTATCGTGGTTTGACGAAGAACACCGCGTAGTTGCTCACACTGTTCGGCTTCGCCGACTTTGCACCGGCACAACGAGGTGCGAATCGGGTATTTCGTACGCCAAAACGCTTCAAAGCCCGTGTTTCCGGCAGAATCCGGCAAGGCTGCGGACGCGGAGCAATGACTCATCCGATTGAACCAGATGCCTCGATCAAATCTTCCTTAATATCGCGGTTGACTCGATCTATGGCATCAAGCACAATATCCTATTCCATACGAGTAAGGGAATAACGTAATCGCAGTTCCACTGATTCCAATATCAAAGAACGGATGTAATTCCCGCCTACCTCTACTAGCCCACTTCTCTTACCCCAACGCTCAAGAAAGCAAGCATCAAAGGAAAGCAATGGTTAAAAAACATGATTTGATGCGCGCAACAATATCATTGATAGCGGTTATTTTCGTGTATTGCTCCGATACTTTGTGGAGTGCAGCATATCACCATTTGTTTCCCCTATCGGAATTGGTTGGTGTTTTATTTTTATATGCAGCCGCCCTTTCAGGCTTCGTTTTTATCCCATATCACTTCATCTCTAGAAAAATTACATTATGGAGCATTGATTTCCTTGCCATATTACTTTCCATAACTTCGATATTCGTTATTTTGCGCCGATTGCAGATCATCGATGCAGGCGTACCATTGATTGTAAAAATTTTTCTTGTTGTTTTTGGGGGGGGAATTTCGGGTTATTTGACTGTATTTTCCAGCGATGCCAACTTAAAAAAAATACGCAACATGCTCACGGCATCCGCTCTCCTTTTTGTTTTTAGCCCTCCACTGCTGGTTGCGCTTACAGCCGAACGCACAGAATTCCCTATTTCCGCTTTACCGTCCACATCTGTGGCAAAGCCAAATGTTGCAATAATATTACTTGATGAGTTGGGGCAAGAGGCGGCCGACCCGATTTTGAAAGTGTTGGCTGAGCAGCGACTTAGTATTTCAAGTGGTGCAATGAAGCCGCTTGGCGAAAATACCGTGAATGTGATTCCCGCACTTTTGACAGGTAGAGACTTTTCGAAAGCGCACCCGTGCTCGCTGAGCGCTGTTTGCAGCGGTAATACGGTTCTTGACTTCGCAAGAATGAAAAGCCCGGATGCACGTGTAGACATTGTAGGCTTCTATCATCCATATTGCGAGATTTCAGGGCTGCGTTATTGCCATATGGCCGATCCGCACGCCATGAAAAGTTCTGCTACTTGGCTTAGTTGTGTACTTATAAGAATGGTTTATCCTGCAGGATTATCTTATTGCAATGAGCAACCCTTTGTTGTTGCTCAGGTAAATTCCGCACGGAGCGAAATTTATCATGCGCTAGACAATGCTCCCTTTTGGAAGGAAGGCGGGACCTTATATTTCCATATACCGCTGCCGCACCCTCCTGGCAAGACCAATGGTAATACACTGGATGAGGATTATTCGAACAACATTCAGGATGCCGCCATTTTAGTTAACAGCCTTACCGCTCGGTTAAAAAGCAATTTTGGCAATAATTTTTTATTAGTAGTAACATCAGATCACCCCTTGCGTCCGAAATTATGGTGCAAGCTACCAAATTATGCGCATAACTGTGAGTTGCGCGAACAGTTCCAGTCAAAACGGGTTCCGTTAATCATGGCGTCACCTGTGGATCAATTACCGCCGATCACCGAGGGAGATCAACTTTTCCAACTTGTGAATAGCTATCGCTCTAATTCACCCAGGTAAGGGAACGCCAATTTAATGATTACACCGTTGATTGAGTCAACTTGTGATCACAACGATATCGGCTCTAATTAATTGTTATGCGTACTCGCCGGCGAAAAGCAACTTTGCAGCTTTTGGCCGATAATTCTTCCAGTACGTATACCAATACGTTCGATTGTCCAGTAAGAAATGGACGCGCACAGTATGCATAGGCTCAATGAAATCCAAGCTCCAATACCCCCTGGTAAGCCATGGCCTCTTGATACGACCGCACGGATTACAAACATGTGCAAAAGATAAACGCTGAAGCTGATTTCACCAAGAAAGACCAGAGGTCTTGCAGCAAATAAGGAGCCAATGCTATTGGACTGCAAGATTGCATACATTAATCCCACTATTGAGGCGCCAATTGCCATTGATAGCCATGGGGCGAACACGTCTTGCAAGTAACCTTTAGCGAGACATCTATACAGGATCGTGGTGACAAGCAACCCCATAAGACACGTTAAGGGGATGAGAAAAGAAGAACCCCGGGATTGCAGTGACGTGTGCAGTAGCGCGAGGATACTACCCAAAAGGAACGGGGCAAGTTTTGGAAAAGCGTTTAGTTCGTTTGAAAATACACTTGCCGGTTGCTCAGTACCGTAAAACAGAACTGCCCCCAAAGCAATAACAAGAAGCACGCAGACATGCATTTTCTTCAGATACAAAGAACTAATCGCAATAGCCGGGATTATAAAGTAATACTGGAATTCAACTGGAATGGCCCATAGCTCGCCTCTGCCCTGAGTGAGTAATAAATGCCCAAATAATTGTTTTTTTGAAATATCGCCAAAAATAATATGAAAGATTAGCGCGATAATGTAAAGCGGATAAATTCGAAAGAATCGGTGAATAATATATTGCAGAAGCGTGCAAACCCTTGAGGATGCGCTCTCAATATCGCGGCATAAATGAGTCGTTAATAAGAAGGCGCTTAGTGCAAAGAATATCCAAACACCAATTTTTCCAATAGCGTCGTGGGGTATAGGGAGCAGAAAAAGCCCGCCATTTCCTAAATGTGATACAACCACATAAAGAACTGCAATGCCACGTAGGCCGTGCAGCGGGGCAAAGAACTTCCTGTCAGTTAAAAATATTGGCTGCTTCATAATAACCGCCACCCGGCCACGACTGCCTCGCCTGCTCGCCGTGGCGTTTGGCTTCGTCACTCCATTATGCGCGGCGCTTAAAGACCAGACGCTGGAATAAATCAGAGAATTTCCGGCAACCTATATCGAGAGACAATTCCTTTTCGTAAAATTCTTTCGCACGCTGCCCCATTGCCACACGATGCTCCGGCGGCATTGAAGCCAGTTGCAGGACCTTTTCCGCGATAGAGTGTGGATCTTCCGATACAATCGCCAGCCCCGCTTTCGACTCCCGGACCAGCTCAGCCGCATCGCCATCGACCGCCATCAGCAGCGGCTTGCCCACCGCCATATAAGCCTGGGTTTTGGATGGAATTGTGATGGTAAATAAAGGGTCATTTTTCAGGTGCACCAGCAATGCATCTGCGCGCTCCAGCACGACTCCCACTTCGGTCATTGGTACTGGTGGCAGGAAACGCACATTGGTAATACCCAGACCTGCACTTTGTTTTTTCAAAGCGTCCACTTCGAGGCCACCACCAATGAAAACAAATTGAATGTTGGCATTCTCAGCCTCTACCCGTCGTGCAGCTTCGATAACCGAACCTAATGCCTGTGCTTTACCCATATTACCGGCAAAGACGACATTAAAACGGCCATCCATAAAGCCCAGATCCAGACCAGACTCCGCTGGCACTTCTAGCGCAGATTCATTGCACCAGTTGTAGATAATTGAAATCTTCTCTTCTGGCACACCACGTTCAATCAGCCGCCGCCGGAAGCCCGGCGACAACACCACCACATGGGCTGCCCGCGCATACATCCATTGGCAAACGTGTCCAACAAAACGGATAAACTTTTCACTGCTGACCATGCCAGTGGCACGCAACGTGTCAGGCCACAAATCTTGAATATCACATACGAATGGAATGCGGCGCATCATGCCGATCAGCGCCCCAACCACACCGACCGTCATAGGCGGATGGTAGACATAAATGATGTCCGCTTTCTTCGCAAAGAACAGACCGTAGATCAGGGAGCTGGCAGCAAAACTAATGTAATTCAGCGAACGCCGCACGCGGGAGGTGTCGTGACTCGCATAAATAGGAACCCGCACCACATTGATGCCTTCCACAACTTCCTTGCTGCGCCACTTCTGCTTGTAACCCTGGTAAATTTTCCCGATTGGATAGTTGGGAAATGTCGTGATGACTTCCACTTCATGCCCCAACTCCTGCAACTTGCGGGCAAAAACCACCCCTTTGAACGTAGGTTCCGGTTCAAAAAACTGGGTCAGCAGCATGATTCGCATTGCAAATTCCTTAAATTACTTTTTTCCACACAACGCGGTTTACATAGTCGGTATAGCTGTGAATGATGCGTACCACTTTGTCCGCGACGTTCGGCATCGAATAATCCTCTACCAGACGCAACTGGCGCTGCTCACCGCGCGCCTGGGCAGCGAGGATAGCCAAACCTTGCATGACACGGCTGAGCTCCAAGCCTGTCATCATGACCGAAGCCTCCTCCATACCTTCCGGGCGCTCATGTGCTTCCCGGATATTCAATGCAGGGAAGTTAAGGATGGAGGATTCTTCCGTGATGGTGCCGCTGTCCGACAAGACTGCCCGTGCGTGCATTTGCAACTTGACATAATCCTTAAAGCCCAACGGCTTCAGCAGTTGCACTTTAGGGTGGAATTGAGCCTCTTTATCATTAATGCGGCGCAACGTGCGCGGATGAGTCGACACGATAATCGGCATGTCGTAGGTTTCTGCCACCCCGTTCAGGACCGCCACCAGCTTCGCAAAGTTCACGTCAGAGTCAACGTTTTCTTCACGGTGTGCACTGACTACGAAGTATTGTCCCGCTGTGACACCCAGCCGTTCCAGAGCATCCGACGAATCAATGCCAGATTTGTAATGATGCAAGACTTCGTACATCGGACTGCCGGTCTTGATCACGCGTTCCGGCGACAATCCTTCCCGCAGCAAATACTCGCGAGCAATTGTGCTGTAGGTCAAATTAATATCCGCCGTATGATCGACGATCCGACGGTTACTTTCTTCAGGAACACGCTGATCAAAGCAGCGGTTACCCGCCTCCATATGGAAAATCGGTACCTTGCGGCGCTTTGCAGGAATGGCTGCCAGGCAACTATTGGTATCACCCAGAACCAACAGCGCCTCAGGCTGTTCCTTAGCCAAGACTTCATCAACAGAAATAATGACTTTACCAATGGTTTCCGCTGCATTGCTGCCTGCAGCATTTAAAAAATAGTCCGGCTTGCGAACCTGCAAATCCTGGAAAAAGATTTCATTTAGTTCGTAGTCGTAGTTTTGTCCCGTATGGACTAAAATATGGTCACAAAACTCATCAAGCTTCGCCAGAACGCGGGACAGGCGGATAATTTCCGGCCGCGTCCCGACCACAGTCATAACTTTCATTTTCTTCATATTTATACGCGATGAGTGACCGTGTCAGGGTGCGCACGATCGAAGATTTCGTTTGCCCAGAGCATGACGATTAATTCATCCTCGCCAACATTGGTAATATCGTGCGACCAACCCGGCACAGTTTCCACTATCTGCGGCTCTGCCGCACTCGTGTGGCACTCATAAAATTCCCCGGTATCAATGTGGCGGAAGCCAAAGCGGGCGGCGCCTTTGATAACCAGGAATTTCTCGTTCTTTGAGTGATGGTAATGGCCGCCGCGGGTAATGCCAGGGCCCGCAGTAAAGAAGGAAAACTGGCCCGAGTCGCGCGTCTTCAACATTTCCACGAACACGCCACGCGGGTCTTCATACTTCTTCACGGCATAAGCAAAATTCTCCGGCCTGAAGTAGGAAATATAAGTTGAATACAATGCCCGCACCAGCCCCGTACCCACAGCCTCAGTAATCAGCGTTTCGCGGCTCTCACGGAAACGCTGCAGTTGCTCAGCCAATTCACCGACGGTAATACGGTATACCGGCGCTACCTCACGCCACTCCTCCGCAGCAGGCGCCTGCGTCATAACTTCAAGGAAATCAGAAATCACATCATCGATGTAGACCAGGTTGATTATGGCGTCAGGATCGTTGATTTTAATTGGCAGACCATGAACAATATTGTGGCAGAACGTCGCAACTGCCGAGTTGTAATTCGGCTTGCACCACTTACCAAATACATTCGGCAAACGATATATATAAAGCTTGGAACCTGTTACTTGTGCCATGGTGCGCAACGCATCTTCCGCTCCGCGTTTGCTATTGCCGTAGAGATTGTCATGCGCAGCTTGAATTGACGAGGTGTACACGACCGAAATTGGCCGCCCTGATTCACGGATTGCTGTGCATAGCTCTTGAGTCAGGTTAAGGTTGCCCTCAGTAAACTCTTGTTCATTTTGCGGCCGATTAACACCAGCAAGGTGAAACACAAACTCAGCTTGCGCCACCTTCGCATACAAGTCTTGCAGCGAATCACCGCGGCAAAAAGTCTGTACCTCCAAGCCACTGCGCTCGCGCAAATGCGCCCGCAGGTTCCTGCCTACGAACCCATTGGCGCCGGTTATCAGGATCTTCATGGACTCAGCCCTCCAATTCCGGGGCTTCGCCACGACGGATGGCTTTGATGAACTCCAACTTCATTAACAGATCGCGCATGCCATCGATGTCGAGCCGCTCGGTATTGTGGGAATTGTAGTCATCACAGTCCGAAATACGCTTTTCGCCTTGCTCAACGAACTTGCCGTAATTCAAGTCGCGCAAGTCTGGCGGAACCCGATAGTAGCGGCCCAGGTCGATTGCCGCCGCCATTTCTTCGCGGCTTAACAGGGTTTCATACAATTTCTCGCCATGGCGCGTCCCTATCACATTCACTTCATGATTAGGCCGCTCGAGAATCGCGAGCAATGCTTTCACCAAGGTCTCCACCGTTGCCGCCGGTGCCTTCTGCACAAAGATGTCGCCATTCCTACCATGCTCGAAGGCGTACAGCACAAGGTCAACAGCATCTTCCAGCGTCATCATGAAACGGGTCATGGCCGGATCGGTGATAGTCAATGCGCGCTGCTGCTGCACCTGATCAACAAACAATGGAATGACGGAGCCGCGGGAAGCCATCACATTGCCATAACGCGTGCCGCAGATAACAGTTTTCTTGTCGTCGAGGCCGCGCGATTTGGCTACCATGACCTTTTCCATCATGGCTTTGGAAATCCCCATGGCGTTGATCGGGTAAGCAGCTTTATCAGTACTCAGACATACCACACGGCTAGCGCCATTCTGGATTGCAGCCTCCAGCAAATTTTCAGTACCAAGAATATTGGTTTTCACCGCTTCCATTGGGTGAAACTCGCAAGATGGCACCTGTTTTAATGCTGCAGCATGAAAAACAAAATCAACACCGCGAGTTACATTCAACAAGGCTTGGAAGTCTCGCACGTCACCAATGTGAAACTTCAGCTTATTGTTATTGTATTTCTTGCGCATATCATCTTGCTTCTTTTCATCACGGCTAAAGATCCTGATTTCTGCGATATCCGTATGTAAAAAGCGGCGCAACACTGCATTACCAAAGGAGCCAGTGCCACCTGTGATGAGCAATACTTTATCTTTGAACATAAGCTTCCAAAATTAAACAATTAACAACAAAACACACGGAACGAAGTCTTTCGGATTACCGCGTAGATCAGGACACGTGAGCGTACGGCAACTTCTCCAGATAAGCTAATTGCCTGCTAGTCCCTGGAATATTAAATATTGCCTTGGTTTTAAAATAAAGCGCAAACGCGCGCTCTTGCGACATGATTGAAAACTCAGCCGGACTACGCTGGCGCAGGGCCGCCAGATGCTGCAACAACGGGTCATCTTGGCCAATAAACTCAACAATCAGATGCTGTTTTGACATCTGGCAAGCCATCTTGGCGATATTTTCAAACGGAATCGATTCGGATATCGCCAAGTGATGAATCAACGCAAGCATCATAACAACATCACCCGCACCGGTGAGCCGCTGGAAAAGGCTGCTATATTCACTGCCACACCATCCGCCCCCCCCAGCCATATCGGCCAGGTTGGCAATGACCGGATAAATTGCGCGATTCCCCATTGATTCCATGAACAGCTGTTCAACGCAATCATGATCCGAATCAACTGCAATCACACGGGCGCCTTCCTCTACTGCGAGACGGGAAAACTCACCAGTATTGCATCCCAGGTCAATTACCCACTTAGCCTTTGCTTCCCGCAGCCACTCCTGTACCTGCCGGCGCTTTTCACTACTTGCAATGTCCTGATAGTGCTGGCGCGTTTCCGTATATTTTTGCCAGTTCCTGTTTTTCCTGTTGGCTTTACCATAACGTCCTAACGTCCAGCCACAGAAGTCATACAAATTACGGTGCAGCGGCTCTTCGCCCTTTGACGGCGTCGATGTTTTCACACCTCCGTCAGACGTCGAAAGTGACGTCAACATTGGCCATAAACGGGTAAGGAAGCGCCTCCACCCCATAATCTTGCGCGCATCCGGTAATGAAATACCGTCGCGATTCAGACGAAATGACTGGTAAGCCCGTATTCCGGCCGTATTCGAAACACCAAATGGGAAAATAAAATGACGGGCAAATTGCCCGAATGCCCACCATTGCTTGGATGAAATAGTCTGAAACGAAAGATGATCACAAAAAAGCGGCTGAGTGCCTTCAAAGATCACATTCCAAGCCGATGCATCTTTTAACTCGTATCCTGCGGAAAAGACTTCTCGCGAAATATCAAGCGTGATGTCTGCCGCAGCACGCAGCTGTGCATCTGACCACTCCAGTGGCAAGCTGACAAACTCTACACGCGACGCACGAACCTCCTGCGGACCGACAATTTCAAACGGCACTAATTTTCCGCTACTGACCAACGATGCAGCTGTCAAACTGTGCAGGAAATGACCAGGAGTGATTGGGTTGTATACACGGCGTATCAGCTCTTGCCCTACTAAAACCACTTCACCTTCAGGATCTCTCATCACGCTTCCGCAACTTGGCAATCAAACGGGAAATCGACGCGATGGGATTTTTCAAGAAGAACACCACTGCACCAACCACTGCAAATAAGCTCTGAAGCATCAGCAAACCAGTGCCAGGGTCCACGTATGCATAGGCGGAGGTCTGCACCAGCATCAAGATCAAAAGTAGTTTATATTTCATCGAAGTTACTCTATCCAAATCCATTATTCGTGAACATAGGGCGACGACATATCTGCAATTCCAGTCATCGCAATATCCATGCTTACGCTGCTTGCGCAAGGCCCCACTCTCCGCACTGATGGCAGTATCAGCCAACTACGACATACCCCAAGCTATCAGTTTAGCATGCCCCCCTCCCTAGCCCCAAAAAATGTGGCCAAGAATGCACATGCATACTACAACTTTCCACAACAACAAACACCCGAGTCCGGCAGTTCCGGGCCCGATCCTCCTTTCCGGCCGCTCCGACTCTCTTACATATCAAAGACTTAGGTAGCATGTAAGCCCGTACTTTCAATAAGTTATGTTTACAATCTTGTGAAATAGAATTACAGTAATGGCATGTTCCTCAATCGCCGCAAACCCGATCTCAGGCGTTACGTCCGGCCTGGACATTGACCGGACTGCGGGACGAACTGGGCTTTGGCTTGCATAAGCTGTTACGGCGCACTGCTGCGTCACTGACTCGGAAACACTGGAACGATCGAACACCAGCACTTGCAGCGCACCTTAAGAAATCAGGTGTCACGCCAGAAGGTCACATTAACGATGTTTTCTTGATTCGAGCGGATGGCCCCGTGATTTCCGCCGATTATTTCTGTCGATTCCAACATGTGGTATTCAACCGAGCGGAAAATACCGCTATGATGGCAGTCGATAGCATTGTTGTGCCAGAAAAAGCGCCGCGGGAAACAGCAAGGGCGAATTTTACTCTTGAGGCCGAGGATTGCGCACATTTCCTCGTATCGATTGCGCCAGCACCACATGTAAAAAATCAAACGAGAGAGTCGCCGCTTGCGACTTACGAACGCACCGTAGACCTTGCGCAGAAATTTGCCAGCTTCGTACTGTGCGCGGTCGCCATTCAAGTACTGACCAGGTCGCAGGGACTGGTCAACGGCCTACTGTGGCGAAATACTCGTGAACAGTTTCATTAATGATATGTACAAATTAAGTGTCTTTCCAACATGAATGAAATGCAGACCAGCGCCACCACATTACAGCAAAGCGACAATGTCATTGGACACGCTATTATTGACAAACTGATTGCCCTGTCCGAATACAAGAAACTTATTATCGGATTCCCTGCAGTAATAGCGATCGTTACTGTTGGGATATGTCTGACAATGAAAGACATCTATAAGGCAAGCACTAAAATACTTCCTCCGCAACAGGCGCAGTCTAGCGCTGCGGCCTTGCTTTCCCAATTAGGTGGTGCGGCCAGCGCGGTAGCCGGCGTTGCAGGCATCAAAAATCCGAACGATCTGTTCATTGGAATGTTAAAAAGTCGCCGAGTCGCCGACAACCTCATCGCCCGTTATGAATTGCCTAAGGTTTATGAAAACGATTCCATGGAAAAGGTCCGTAAGCGTTTGGCGGACAATACCCTGATTTCCACTGGAAAGGATGGCGTGATCCTTGTAGAAGTTCTGGACCACGATAAAAAACTTGCGCCCAGGCTGGCGAACTCATATGTGGAGGAATTGCAAAAACTGACGCAAGCCTTCGCGTTGACCGAGTCTTCCCAACGCAGGGTATTTTTCGAGCGTCAACTGGCCCTTTCCAAGGACAATCTCGCAGCGGCTGAGTTGGCGTTGAACCGTTCTTTGGAAGCAAACGGCGTAATTAGTGTTGACAGCGACAGCCGTGCAATTGTCGAGATGGTAAGCCGGCTGCGTGCACAAATTGCTGCCAAGGAGATCGAGCTTAACTCCATGCGAGCGTTTGTTACCAAGGATAACCACGAATATAAACGCACCCAGGAACAGCTGAGCAGTTTGCGTGACGAACTCAATAAATTGCAAAATGGAAATCCAGCTCGCGCGTTGGAAACCGCCGCAGGTAGTACAAAGGGGCAAGAGGGACTCAAGAACATCAAGATTCTGCGCGAGGTAAAGTATCATCAAATGTTATTTGAGCTCTTATCAAAACAATATGAGGCAGCACGGCTTGATGAGGCTAAAGATGCACCAATGATTCAAGTGTTAGATAGCGCGATTGAACCTGAACGGAAGTTCAAGCCAGGCCGTGTGGTGATTGTTTTAACATCAACGATGATGGCATTTTTTGTGGCCTTGGGCTTGGCGCTTTTCTTGGCGGCCAAGAAGAAGGCATTGCGCGATCCGGAACTTGCGGCGAAATGGACGCAGTTCAAGCGCAATCTTCGTTTTGGGAAAGTATAATTAATACAGCCTTACAGCAGTGCGGCGTCGTTGCGGCTTGTCGTCTGCACGGACGACTTTTAATTGGTTATGAAGTAAAGGCAGTGCTCCAAGGCTGTAGTCCAGAATGAGAATTACTATAAAAAATAACAATTCCGATTTTGCAATGTATTTCGCAGCAAAACTGGGGCCCGCTTTATTGGGGTTCTTGAACGTCTATCTAATTGCAAAATCACTTACACCGGAAAATTACGGGAAATACTCACTCGCGATTACGCTGATATTACTTGTAAACCAAGTATTTGGATCATGGTTAACTCAGGCGCTATTTTTCTTCTTGCCTAAGTGCGCAGGACAGGCAACAGGCATGGCAAGTTGGTTCGGCCAGATAAATTTTCTGGTTGCCGTCGTCGGCTCCCTGATAGTGACGGGTCTACTTCCGTTATTTGAAATTGATGTGAAAATGGCGTTCGTTGGCGGCGCTGTCTTTTTTGCTCAAACTTACTGGAATTATTTGTCGACACTGTATCAATCCTTGGAGCGGCCGCGAATCCAGTTGATCGCGACTATCTGCCAGGTGTCGCTGCAAATTTTAGTAATTTTCTCATTGTATTTTTTTAATGCAATATCAGCATCCAGTGCACTCTTCACTGTTTTTATAGGATTCGCTGCGGGGTTGGTGTTTTTTCAGAAAAAAAGTGAAAGTGGCCGCGCAACAGTTGATTTTTCCGGGATCCAGACAAAAAATTTTCTGCGTTATACAAAGCTTGCCTTCTTTTACGGCGGGCCTTTTTCCCTCTGGTTTTTATTTTCCCAAATTTTCACATATTCCGACAGATTTTTGTTAAGTTGGGCAGGTTTGGCGCATGAAGTGGGGAAATACTCGGCTACCCGTGACTTGTTGCTTGGTTCAGCCAGCATTTTCGCAATGCCCCTGTTAATGGTAGCACATCCCATGATCATGCGCGTGTGGGCAGAGCGAAAGGATGCCGCCGAGATTGGCCAGATAATACAAAATAATTTAACAAAAATTTTTGTTGTCGGAACATTTTTTTGCCTCATGCTTTATCTGTATGGCGCTCCAACACTGTCGATGTTTTTACCGGCAAAGTATCAACTGCAGAACTATGAATATGCCATGATTGGAGCGGCAATATTTTTTTCTGTGGCCTCCATGTATGCGCACAAGGCGCTTGAGGTGACAGGGGGAACCATGAAGATGGCTGCACTCGGAGGCGGGGTGGCGTTGTTTAGCTTGTTAGCTAACGCAGTCGTGATACGCGGCTTTGGGCTAACGGCTGTCATATTAATTGGGTTGCTAAGTCAGATGATCTATTATTTTGGCGCAGCTTATCTTTCACGAAAATTGTGGAAAGTGCATGTTTCGATGAAGAGAATCATCACGACAATACTGGCAGCAGCAGTTGTGTGGACTATCTGCTGGTTAATCGATTTCAACTACCCCCACTCAATTAGCACAATGCTACCACTTCCCTGGGGACTGCTTGCCGGGGTAATTATCTCTTTGATGGCAATTCTATCGTTTCCCGAAATAAATAGTATGTTTTATTCGCGAACTACCGCAACTGGTATTGGAAGTGATTGCCGCGAGGGTCTATGATGTTGATCTTTGGTGCGATTCTTTTAATTATCACGTGCACGCTGTACATTTCTTATGAGAAGAGGCTGACGCCCGGACTTTGCCTTGTTGGGTCGTGGTCTTTTGTGTGTGTTACCCAAGGCATATTCGCCGCTGACATGTATTTCTCGTGGTTCGGCGGAGTCATTGTACTGGTGTTCTGCTCAGCCTTTATTGTAGGCGAATATTTTGGTTTAAGCGGGTTGCAGCATGTGCGAATAAATACGTTGGCAGAGCTTTCTGCGCGAGATCTTATCTTATCGCAGAAGTTTAGAAAGAATTTGTTAATAGTGGTTCTAATCGTCGGGCTGTATTCGCTTGTCGCGATGGTTGACTATTATCAACTATTAAAAGGGTATTCAACCGGGGAAGAGGAATCAATAATCATATCAGGTGTTCGCGAAGTCCTAGCTGGTGATGGAATTCCCCTGCCCATGTTCATCAAGGTAGGAATAACGATGGCGTATGCCGGCGTGATTCTTGCACTGGTCTACTGGATTCTTTTTGGTTGGCGTTGGTTCTTGATTTTACCGATCATCAGTGTCGTTTTGTTTGGCTTCAGCCAGTCCGGAAGGGCCGGAACTATCATCATTTTGTTGCAAAGTTTCTCTGCGATGTATTTTCGGGATTTGTACAATGGAAAGCGAAATGCAGCGCAGAGATTGGGGTATCGGACTATGGCGTTGCTTGCCGTTGCTTTCTTGATATTTGTTGGAGGACAAATCCTAAGGGAGGGGGGCGAAGGAAAGGTCGAAGATGTTTTCCGCATTTTTTTGCATCTGCGCGGCTACATGTTTGGTGGTGTGTCAGCCTTTTCACACTATGTGGATTATTGGATGGTAGACGCCCAAGTCAGTTGGGGCCGGTATACGTTCTCTTCCTTATATCAAGCCTTGGGATTGTATGCGCAAGAGACAGGCATATATGACCAATATGCGCCGATTTCTCAGCTAGGCGAGGTATCGAACATTTATACGGCATTTCGATCATTGATCGATGACTTTCATCTTATCGGCGGGGCAATTTTTTGTCTGCTGTTTGGTTATGGAAGCGGGCGGTTGTTTTCGCGCTCGCTCCATGGTGACGTTCAATATTTCGGCCCTTTGATTGGAGTATATTCATGGGCTTTCTTTGCTCCGATGGCATCCCTGACATATTTCAATTCATTTTTGGTGGCGATGTTTTTCCCCTGGCTATATATATTATATTTATTGCAGGGCGAGGGGAAGAGGATAGTGAAACTATGATTAACCGCCACTATGGCAATTTCGCCTGAATTGTCCTTCGAGTTTGAAAATTGAAATTTCTGATTGTTTACAGCTGAACTTGCTGTAACCAATCAATATTGCAACTTACACTGTCTTTTGCGCTCTTGCGGAGTTTGGTCTTGAAAACTTTCTACTTCATATGTGTGAATTACAATAATTCGCATTTTACTAAATTAGCCTTGGCTAGCCTCGATGCTAATGCCCTGACGTCGAAAGCCTGTCGCATCGTTACTGTAGTTGTCGATAATGCCTCCAATGATGCTGATTTCGCAAAGTTAAAGATGATATGTGGCCAACACGAAAATGTTGTACTGATTCGGTCTGAGGTAAACGCAGGATATTTCGGGGGTCTGAACATCGGCCTCGATAGCATTGATCGAAAACCTGGTGACTTGGTCATGATTGGCAATAATGACCTAACCTTTCCACCCGACTTTATTGAAACGCTGGTCGCGTCCAATTATCCAGACGACGTGTATGTTGTCGCTCCAGACGTGATCACAGCCGATGGGTATCATCAAAACCCCCATTGCCCGCGGCGTGTCTCGAAAAAGCGTAAGTTTCTTTATCGTTTATATTTTTCGCATTATTGGCTGGGTGCGCTGATGGGTTTCGCTTCGGCACAGCTCAAGGCACTGCGTGGCGGAAGGATGAATACGTTGGCTGGCACATCACGGTATATTCATATGGGAATCGGCGCATGCTACATTTTGACCGAGCGCTACTTCCAGCATTTTAAGCGCCTTGATGATTCTGTATTTCTATATGGCGAAGAAGCGCTATTGGCAGGTCAGGTAATGTCGGTGGGAGGCAAGACCTATTATGATGCTGCGCTGACCGTTCATCATGCTGAAAGTGCAACGCTGTCAAAGCTGCCGTCGCGAACAACGTATGAATTTGCGAGAGCGTCCTATCCGAAGTATCGACAATATCTTTAACATCGCACTGGTGAATTGGCGTTCTTTGATAAATTCTGAAAAAGCGATGAGTTCGCCGTCCCTGCTGGGCCGTAGCGTTGCTGTTTTCGAAGTCATGCTGCTGGTCATGGGTGGCGACTATCTGTGGCCGGCGCTCTACCATTACACCCACCCGCCACTGATCCTGGTGGCGGTCACGGCAAGTTATGCGGCACTGTTGTACGGCTTCGCCAGGCTTGCGTCCCGCGCTTGGCCGTTGGGTACCGTCTGGGTTTTAGACTTTCTCAGCTTACAGTTGTTCGGGTTGGTGGCGTTGCGCAGCATGCGCCGGCTCAAGCTACTCGATGGTGCCTTGCCGCTGCCGCTTAAGCTGGCGTTAGTGGTCGGCACCGTCGGAGGTGCGCTTTGGCTATTGCGCCGGCTGGGAAAGGCATATCGGGTGCGTATGCTCAACGGTATACTGGCAGCCGGAGTGATGTTTACTCTGGCGCCGTTCGCCGCAGTGGAGCTTACGGCGGAAACACGGACCTTCCCGCTTCGTGCAGGCAGTCAGGCGGCGCCGAATGTGGCGATCATTCTACTCGATGAATTGGGCGACGCCGCCAGCGCGCCGATCGCCGCGGCCCTCACGCGCCAAGGCCTGCAGGTACGCCACAAGTCCCTTGCTCCGCTGGGCGCCAACACTGTCAATGTAATTCCGGCCTTGCTAACCGGACGCGATTTTTCGAACGCTCAGCCATGTTCCTTGAGCGCGATCTGTAGCGACACCAATATTCTTGACTTTAGCCGGATGTCGAGCCTCGAGCCGCAGCTTGATATTATTGGCTTTCATCATCCGTACTGCAGAATTGTCGGGCTGCGATTTTGCCATAAAACTATCAGCCCCAGCTTCGAAGACCCCTTCGTCTGGTTTGCTTGTTCAATGATGAGCTCGGCCTACCGTCGGCCTATCGGCCTATGTGATCGGCGGCTCCTGACAGTGTCCCAGATGAATGCGGCACGGCGCGACATTGAGCAGGCCGCTGCCAGCGCACCTTTCTGGCGGCAGGGCGGCGTGCTGTTTGTGCATATCCCATTACCGCATCCGCCGGGGCCCAGTGGCAGCGCCTCGCTTGATGCCGACTATGCAGCTAATCTGGTTAGCGCCGCCGACTACATCGATGCTCTCAGCGCGCGCTTGCGCGTCGCGTTCGGCGATCGGTTTGCGCTGGTGATTTCATCGGATCACTCGCTGCGGCCTGAGGTCTGGTGTCCGATGGCACGTTATGCCACAGGTGATTGCCGCCTGCGCCCGGAATTTATGTCGCGCCAAGTACCGCTGCTGGTGGCGACCCCGGCACTGCCGCCGCCCCTGGACGGCATCAACAACATGTTTGAAGCAGCTGATTTATTACGGGCGGCTCGCCGATAGCGAACCGGGGGCGGGCCATGATTGATCATTGATTGCTGGGTTAGATACTGCCAGCAATTGCCACTCTGAATTTTTCTACGCCGCGCTGAAATGGATAAACTACGCGGCATGGTGTAAACGTTTCGACCAGCCGGCTAAAATCTCATTGATACGCCGGAAAGTATGCTGAAAGCAACGATTGGGCACTTTCCGTGGTTTGTGGTGACATAGCCTTTCTTTTTCGCATAAAGCATGTCGTCAAGCCCGGCTCGCTTCGATGCGAAAGGCAATTCAACCGGAACATTTTTCTGGCATGCCCAATTGAATTTCTGCACTGCATTCCTTCCGGTAGAGCATCCAGTGCATCATGCCGCGCTCGCCCGTTTCAGCTTGGGGCAAGCGCAGCATCGTATTTGAATTTACCGCTCGATTTAACTTATTTCTTAAGCACCTGAAGGGCAGCCGCAGCCAGACCGAAGTTGGCTAAAATCTGCGTCCACTCTTTGGCCCCGGTAGTAAATTGTGACCACAAGCTTTCCTTAGCGAAGCTCTTTTCCGGTACGACAATCGTGTCGCCGGGGTACACTTCGGTATTGGTGAACTTGCCGGCGAACCAGCTACGCGATTCCCCCCCGATTACGGAACCGTCGACACGAATCACAAACATCGCATCGGTATCGGCTTCCTGCCGCAGGCCGACCTTGTCAAGATAATCGCTCACGCGGCGGCCTGGGCGCCACACTGCCGACGCTTCCGCATTGACTGCACCCATGATGTGCACGAACTCGGGACGGAAGGCCACCACCAGGCGATCACCATTTTCTAGCTTGAGCTGAGGCAGCCGGTTAAACGAGCGCTCAGCCGGATCGAGTCCGAACGCGATCCGCCCGGTGGCAGCGAGTTTGCGCATGCGCTGAATGGTTTCACGTGCGGACGCCAGTTCCGCCTCTCGCCGCAATCTCGAGAGTTGCACTTCCGACTCCGTCTGACCTCGCACCTCGAGGGCAGCCTTGGCTTGGTCGAGGCGCAACTGCGTCTCTAGCCGGTCGATGACCTTGTCCAAGTTCGCCTGCTGATCAATGCGTACTTGCTCGCGATAAAAGGCTGTGCCGAACAGATACGCGTTACGGGTCGGGCCGCCTGCGCGAGCGAGCAGCGACTGCAAGTCCTCACCTGGTGACATCTGATAAACACCGGGAGCGTTTACTTCCCCCTCTACGCGAACGAACACGCGCCGCTTGTCGAGCGGCACGGCCACATCCTTCTGGGAGAATATCGTGACCGTATCGCCAGGCTGCAGAACAATATTCTGCGGATTGGCCGGATCGCTGAAAATTTGCCCCAGGTTAAACGGAATCAGGTTGACCGTCAGGTCGGTACGATTGAGGCGCTCGACAACGGCATATTCCCAGTTGATTTCATCCATCAGCCCACCAATGCGCGAAGCGATAGAATTGGCGTTTTCGCCGGAATTTTTTTCACCGGAGGCGCTTTCGCCAGAGACTTTGTCATTGCTGCCAGCGATGACAGCGGCGTTTTGGCGCTGGGTCGAGCTGCGCGAGATCAGGTATTCACGGCTGGGGATCAGATCGCTGATACGCATGCCGGGTTTGAATGGGGCGCGGACGGGCTGGTCGACATTACCACGCAAGACAACCGCGTTCAGGAAATCGGGCGTAATCGACGTAATGTTGAGGATGTCGCCATCCTTCATCGCGCGTTTCAGACCAGCACCGTCAAGCGCAAACTGCTCGACCGATCTCGGTTTGTTGGCCTTCGGATCGATCCGTTCGAGAAATACGCGGCGCGGGTCGGCCACCACTGGAAGTCCGCCTGCGTAGTCGATCAGCGATTCGATCGTATCGTTGGCACTGCGCAACTCGTAAATGGCCGAATTATTAATTTTCCCGACTATGGCGACATAGCCGCTGGCCGCAGGAATGTAAATCGTATCGCCGTCCTGCAACTTGATATCGGAAGACTTGTCGCCTCGGGCGATGAAGGAATACAGGTCAAGTTCCGCCGCAATCTTGCCGCCACGCTTGACTTGCACGCGTCGCATCGACCCGTTTGCGTTCGGCCCCCCGCTTGCAAACAGCGCTGTCACCAGCGTTGCCATGTTCGATACCGTGTAAGTACCCGGACGATTGGCTTGACCGACCACGTACACCGTAATAGCTCGCAATTGCCCGAAGGTCACGTTGAGCGTAACCCCCTTGTACAGCCGCCCGACGGCGCCGCGTACGACAGCTTCCACGTCACCGGCCTTGACGCCGCCCAGCACGATGGAACCAACCGTCGGGATAGTGATCATTCCATTACGGTCAATGACGGCGCGATAATCAATATCGATCGATCCCCAGCCGCGGATCAGCACCTCGTCCCCCGGGCCCATGGGGTAGTCAGCCGGCACCGGCGTATTGGTAACTGGCGCAAACGTAGACGGACTGTTGGCGAAGTACTCTGCACCGAAAACCGGCAGGGATTTGCCAGTACTTTCGAGGACAAACTTCTGGAATTCGCTTGGAACGGGACTAGGGCGGTTAACTGCACTGCCGAAGGGAGTCTTGTTCGGAACCGTATCACGCCCCCCTGCCGTCTCGCCCCGGGGCACCTGGTCGTTCACAGCTGCATTGGTGATCTTGGATCTCGGCCGCGGTGCCATTGCATCTCCGGTACCAACTGGTCCTTGATCAAACATAGAGGAGGCGTCGGAAGGTGCGCCCTTATCCTTAAGTTCTTGAGCGGCAGCGAAAATACTTGCCGAGGCCAGAACAACGGCCAGGGCACAACGGGAGATTTGGCGCATGGATAACTTCTGAAGTAAAGAAAACGCGTTAGCAGTGCAAAAAACTTAACGGGAACATCTTACTCGGGATCGAAGCGAGAGTGAAGTTTTTTCCGGCTCCACGAATTGCAATCATTGAAGAAAATCGTCCACATTTACCGCATCGGCCGGAGCGCCTGGATTTCATTTTTTTTCATTAGCCATAACCGCACAGAACACCTTCCGACGCTGCCATAACATGGCCATAACTGTCGCCGGTACTTTTATTGACATCCGGGTAGTGTGCGGCTTATTTCGCCAAGCGTCCGTCGATTGAAAAGGCGTCCGATTCGACGCATTAATGTCTTAAATTCGGTTACTGGGCCAGACCAATGGCGCGGCACCATTCAGCAATAGGGCAATTACCGACCGTTATGACAAAGTTGTATATTTCCAGTTAAGAGCCGGATGAATTCGTCCGGCCCTGCACTGCCAAACACATGAACCGGGCGGCCCGAACCAACCCGGCACAGATCATCTGCACGCTGGGTGGTTTGAATGCACCTATCCCTGGGTCCTGGCGCCAGTTGGCACCGGTCGCGCCGGACAACGCTACGCTGATCCGCCTTACGGCGCCAACAGTGCCAGTTGCGCTTCGTCCAGATAGCACCACTCGCCTTCCTCCAGCCCCAATGCATCAAGCGTCAGTCCCCCGACCGCAGAGCGCCGCAACGCTGCGCAATGGTTACCCGCAGCCGCCAGCATGCGCTTGACCTGGTGATATTTGCCCTGCTCGAGCACGATTTCAATCTGGCGCTCGGCGCGCTGCTCGCAAGTTAGCGCTGCCAACGGCCCAGGCTCGTCATGCAACTGCACCCCCGTTAATAACTGCGCTACCAGTTCCGGCGTCACCGGATCATGCGTGGTTGCCTGGTAGACCTTAGGTACATGCCGCTTCGGCGACGATTGCGCGTGGATGAACGGGCCGTCATCTGACATCAGCAACAATCCCGTCGTGTCATGATCCAGCCGCCCCACTGGCTGCACATCACGCCAGGTAAACTGCTCAGGCAACAACTCCAGCACACCCGGGTGGTGGCTTGGCTTGCGCGAACACTCATAATTGGCTGGCTTATACAGTGCGATATATACCTTTTCCCGGTACACCCACTCCTCGTCGAAGACAGTCAGCACCAGGCCATCGGTTTCCAGCGTCTCCTTAAAATTGTCATGCACCACGCCATCGATCAGGACGTCCCCATCCTCAATCAGGCTACGGCAATACTTGCGGGTGCCAAACCCTTGGGACTGCAATATGCGGTCTAGTGATAATTTGCTCATGGGGCAGCACTTTACCAGAATCCACGATGCTGACCTGCAGCAAAAAGTCAATTGATGCAGATCAAAGATTGCAACGCCTTCACGATTACACTGAATTTACCGTAGGAATTTCCCTAACCGCTGTAAGAATCAGGAGGTCAGCATGACCCGATCTGCATTCCACTTCATGGCGCAGCACACAGGCGAGCTGATCCTTATTCATGCGAAGGACAGCAACAGCTCAGCACAAGCAATATGGAGAAGGGAAATACAAGGGCAATTTCTTGACTGGCTGGGCGCCGGCGGCTTCCGTTCGGAATCGGACGAGAAATACAAACAGGACAGCACAAACGAAAACAGCGGCACTTCTGCCGCCGTTCTCCTGCCCCATCCCGGGACACAATGCGAGGAACTGAAATTCACTCGAGTCCGCATTCGCGATGCGGTTGAGTAGTTCGTTTCTGACAGTGCAGACAACGAGTTAGGTTGTTTTGCGGCCTCCCTTGGAATGAACTACACCACCAATATAGTCCACCTCCCGACGATTGCAAGGCCAAAAAAGGCATAAATGCTAACGTCGTCTGTGCTTCAACGCACTGATGCGGATCAGCTCTGCTATAAGTTTGCCTAGCGGATTTCGCGGCCTGCATTGCGAACCGCAGCCTTGAACGCGCCCTCACCCATCGATGCGCCAAATTTCTTCAGCACACGCTCCGGCAAGCCTTCATGTTGCGTGTAGTCCACAATATCTTCCGCATGGATCACATCGCGCGCCACCGTATCGACGGTGCCATAGCCATCCGCCAAACCCATGCTGATGGCACGTTCGCCCGTCCAGAACAGGCCCGAGAACGTTTCCGGCGTCTCTTTCAAGCGTTTGCCACGGCCCGCGCGCACCACGCCAATGAATTGCTGGTGAATTTCATTGAGCATGCTTTGCGCATGCTGACGGTGTTTATCCGTCAGCGGCAGGAATGGATCCATGAAGCCTTTGTGCTCGCCGGCCGTCAGCAAGCGGCGCTCGACACCCGCTTTACTCATGATGCCCGTAAAGCCAAACCCTTCCATCAGCACGCCGATGGAGCCGACAATACTGGCCTTGTTGACGTAAATCTGGTCCGCCGCCGCCGCAATGTAGTAGCCGCCCGATGCGCAGATCTCGTTGACCACCACATACAGCTGCTTGTTCGGATAGCCTTTGCGCAAACGATGGATTTCATCCACGATCATGCCAGCCTGGACCGGACTGCCGCCCGGGCTGTTAATGTGCAACACGACCGCCACCGAACCGCTGTCGGCAAACGCCTTGTTCAATGCCGGGATGACAACTGCAGCCGAACCGCTGCCTTCTGTCTCGATATTGCCGTCAATTTCAATCAATGCCGTATGGCGCCCCAGCGCTTCGCTGTCGCTGCCAGGCCAGGAAATATCGAAATACGTGGCCACCGCAAACAGGATCAGCAACAACGTGAGGAATTTGAAGAAGATGCCCCAGCGCCGGTGCGCGCGGCGCTCGCGCACGGTGGACAGCACCAGCTTTTCCAGCACTTCGCGTTCCCAGTTCAGTCCGCCCACCTCGCGTGGCGGCGGCGTTGGCGCAGACGTGGGCGCCGGTGTGGGTGCAGGCGTGGGTGGAAGATCCGCGCCAGGCGCGTTATCGCTTGTGTTTTCGCTCATTATTATTCGTCAGTCAGGCGCGCGGAGGACGGATGAATTCGTCTGGCTGCCAATAGAGTTGCTGGTCGCGCTCCACGATCTTAATGGGACGCAACCGTCCGCCTCGGCACGGGCCGCCGGCGCAAAAGCCACTGTCCGGCACGTAAATCGCGCCGTGCGTGGAACACATAATATAAAGTTTGCTGGATTCGAAGAATTCACCCTTCACCCAGTCCAGCTCGATCGGCACGTGGGCGCACTGGTTCAGGTACGCGTAGGCGACCCCGCCGTAGCGCACGACAAAGCCCGTCGCATCGCCGCCAAAAGCCGTGACGGGGAAGCGCACGCCCGTGCCGCCATCTTCCACGTCGGCAGCCGCGCAAATCAAAATGTCTTCGGCTGCATCCATCAGGCGTACTCGCTGAGCCAAGCGTGCAACTCTTGCACGGATTTGGCCGAGTACATGGGATTGCAGGCATGCAACTGGTCGGCAGGATGCGCACCGTATTCAACCGCGACGCCTGCTGCACCCGCGTTATTGGCCATCAGGATATCGTGGCTGGTGTCGCCGATCATCACCGTGCGCTTCATATCCTGGCCCAGTTCGCGCGTCAATTCCTGCAACATCGCGGGATGTGGCTTGGAAAACGTTTCGTCAGCACAACGCGTTGCATCGAACATCGACAGCAAACCCGCTTCCGCCAGCGCGCGGTTCAAGCCGACCCGGCTCTTGCCCGTCGCCACACCAAGGAAGTAAGCGCTCGCTGACAACTCTTGCAGCATCTCCGCCACGCCGTCAAATAACGTCAATTCATGGTCTTTTGACAGGAAATGGTAGCGATAGCGCTCCACCATGCGTGGATAGTATTTCGGGTCGACGTTCGGCAGCACGGCTTGCATGGCTTCATACAAGCCCAGGCCAATCACATGCGATGCAGCATCTTCACCGGGCACCGGCAAGCCCAGGTCGCGCGCTGATGCCTGAATACATTTGACGATGGTTGATGTGCTGTCCATCAACGTCCCGTCCCAGTCGAAGACAATCAGATCAAATTGCTTTCTTGGCATGACATCCGGCGCATTCGCGCCGGCTCCTCTATTAGTTCAACGGTTTGCCCAAGCTTACCAAGAATCGCTCGCATTCGGCGGCCAATGGCGCGCGCAAAGTCATGACCTTGCCTGTTTCCGGATGAGTAAACGTAATCTGGTGCGCATGCAGGAACATCCGCTTCAGCGCGCCACGCGTCGCGTCTGCTTTCTGCAGTGCCTTGTTCAATGCAAAATCGCCGTATTTATCGTCACCTGCAATGGGGAAGCCCGACGATGCCAGATGAACGCGAATCTGGTGCGTCCGGCCCGTCTTCAATTCCGCTTCCAGCAATGCAAAGCCCTCATATTTCTTCAACAGCGAAAATACCGTGTGCGACGGCAAGCCATCTTCGGACACGGACACCCGGCGCTCGCCATCCGGCGTGGAATATTTACGCAATGGCAATTTAACATGCTGGCGCGCGTTCTTCCAATCGCCTACCGCCAGGGTCAGGTATCGCTTATCCGTATGCCCGTCGCGCATTTGTTCGTGCAAGTTAGTCAGTGCCGAACGTTTCTTGGCCAGCAACAGCAAGCCGGACGTGTCGCGGTCCAGCCGATGCACCAGCTCCAGGAATTTCGCGTCCGGACGGGATGCACGCAATTGTTCGATGACGCCAAACGACACGCCGGAACCGCCATGCACGGCCACACCGGCCGGCTTGTCGATGACCAGCAAATGGCTGTCTTCAAAAATAATATCAAATTCACAAGCCGGCACGGCAGCTTCCGCTTTTTCAGCCAGGCGGATCGGCGGCACGCGTACGATATCGCCTTCCGACAAACGGTATAACTGGTCGATGCGGCCTTTATTGACGCGCACTTCACCGGAACGCAAGATGCGGTAGATATGGCTTTTCGGGACCCCTTTGCAGATCCGCAACAGGTAGTTATCTATGCGCTGTCCGGCTTCTTCTTCGGTGATCGTCAGGAATTGTGCTTGCGGCAGGACCTGTGTGGGGGAAGCTTGAGGCGCCTTTTCAGGCTGTTTCTTGCCTATCTTCCCAGAAAATCTCTCTAAGTCCTTCATTTTGAATATATAATCGTTTCGCTGCGGGTAACCCTGCTGCAAGTGTAAGAATAAAAGCACATTTTACACAGGGGCGTATCCACTGGCCTCGCCAACTTGCAAATTCAGTGGAAAAAAACGTATACGCACACTCGTGCACATATCAGGGTGGCAACCGTTGTTGTCATCGGGTACAGGACACGGGTGCTGGGATTAGATTGGCTGGATTGTTAGGATGAGTCCGGTGAGCAAGCCCATAGTCGTTGCTCGCTGGTTTGATGAAGCTGATAACGCTGCCGTTTTCGCCAGGCGCGGATGCGCTGGCTCGACGATTTGCGCACGCTTGCTGCTGAAGTTGCCGCCCCTCCCCGCAGATTGCAACTGCCCGGAGCCGCGAAACTGAACATGCAGGCAGTGCGCGCACTCGGCATGACGATTGGCTTCATGCGCCCTTTGTGGCAGCGGGTTTATCCTGCTGTGCCGCATGACGAGGCATTTTCCACAGCCTCCTTACTCCCGCGTATATCCCATGTACTGCGCCGTTCCTACGGGAGCGGCTTGAGAGGCCTATGGGGCCGCGGAGTTTATAAAAAATGAAACGCATGTTGTTTAATGCTACGCAGCAAGAGGAACTGCGGGTAGCGATTGTCGACGGTCAGAAATTGATCGACATCGACATCGAAACCGCCGGCCGCGAGCAGCGCAAGTCCAACATCTACAAAGGCGTCATCACCCGTATCGAACCATCGCTGGAAGCCTGCTTCGTCAGCTACGGCGAAGACCGCCACGGTTTCCTGCCGTTCAAGGAAGTGGCCCGCAGCTACTTCCGCGAAGGTGTCGACGTCCGCAACGCCTCCGTCAAGGAAGCGCTGCGCGAAGGCCAGGAAATCATGGTGCAGGTGGAAAAGGAAGAGCGCGGCAATAAAGGTGCAGCCCTGACTTCGTTCATCTCGCTGGCCGGCCGCTACCTGGTCTTGATGCCGAACAACCCACGCGGTGGCGGTGTATCGCGCCGGGTGGAAGGCGAAGAACGCCAGGAATTGCGTGAAACCATGGACAAGCTGGACTTGCCTCAAGGCATGTCCGTGATTGCCCGCACCGCAGGTATCGGCCGCACGGTCGAAGAACTGCAGTGGGACTTGAATTACCTGATGCAACTGTGGCGCGCGATCGAAGGCGCGTCGAAAGCCGCATCCGGCGCCTTCCTGATTTACCAGGAATCGTCGCTGGTAATCCGCGCCATCCGCGATTATTTCCAGCCGGACATCGGCGAAATCCTCATCGATACGGACGACATTTACGAGCAGGCTCACCAGTTCATGAGCCACGTGATGCCGGACATGGTGCACCGTGTGAAACGCTACAGCGACGACGTGCCGCTGTTCTCGCGTTTCCAGATCGAGCACCAGATCGAAACCGCATACAGCCGCACGGTACCGCTGCCATCTGGCGGCGCCATCGTCATCGACCACACGGAAGCACTGGTGTCGGTCGACGTCAACTCGGCCCGCGCCACCCGCGGTTCCGACATTGAAACCACTGCTTTTAATACCAACCTGGAAGCTGCGGAAGAAGTCGCCCGCCAGCTGCGCCTGCGTGACTTGGGCGGCCTGATCGTGATTGACTTCATCGACATGGAAGTGTCGAAGAACCAGCGCGAAGTGGAACAGCGCCTCAAGGATGCGCTGCACCACGACCGTGCCCGTGTACAAATGGGCAAGATTTCCCGCTTTGGCCTGATGGAACTGTCGCGCCAGCGCCTGCGTCCGTCGCTGTCCGAAGGTTCGCACGTGACGTGCCCGCGCTGCTCCGGCACTGGCCACATCCGCGATACCGAATCGTCCGCCCTGCAAGTGCTGCGCATTATCCAGGAAGAGGCGATGAAGGAAAACTCGGCCACTATCCACGTGCAAGTGCCGGTGGATGTGGCAGCCTTCCTGCTGAATGAAAAACGCGGCGAAGTGCTGAAGATCGAAAACCGCCACCGTATCGCTGTGATCCTGATCCCGAACAAGCATCTGGATACGCCGCACTACAAGCTGGAACGCATCAAGCACGACGATCCGCGCCTGGAAGACCATGCGGCCAGCTACACCCTGGCCGAGTCCGCTGAAACCGACATGGCATATGCAAAACGCCAGAAGGAAGAAGCCAAGCCACGCCAGGAAGCCGTGGTCAAAACCATTACGCCGGAACAGCCTGCGCCGATGGTGGACCGCAAGGCTGCTGAAGCCGCTAAACCAGTTGCGCCAGTGGCCGTACCGGTTGCCGCGCCAGCGGAAAAAGGTTTCTTTGCCCGTCTGTTCTCGTTCTTCTCCGGCAAGCAGGAAGAACCTGCCGCACCTGTGATGCCGGTGGCGCCGACCATCGTGACCACGAAGCCGGCCGGCGACCGCCAGGAACGCAATGCCCGTGGCCAGCGCGGCCGCAACCGTAATGAGCGCAATGGCAAGCCTGCGCGCGAAGAGCGTGAGCCAGGCGCCCGTGCCGCCGGTGAAGAAGGATCGAAGCCGGTAGCGGAGGCGCAGGGCCGTCCAGCCCGCCAGCCTCGTCCGCCACGCGAGCCACGTGAAGCACGCGAAGGCGTGCCAGCGGAAGCGCAAGGCCAGCGCGCCGAACGCGGTGAACGTGCCGAGCGTGGTGAGCGCGCGGAACGTGGCGAGCGCCCACAACGCCAGCCGCGCGCTGACAAAGCTGTTGTTGAAGCGAAAACCGAGGACGTCGCAGCATTGGCCGCCGGCGCGGTGGCGCTGACGGCTGCCGCACCGGGTGCACCGGCGCCTGTGGTGGAAGCGCCACAGAAGCTGGCAGCCAATACCGGACCAGAAGGTGAAGACGAAGGTACGGAAGGCGGCGATGAGCCGCGCCGCCGCCGCCGTCGTGGCGGCCGCAATCGCAACCGCCGTGAGCGCGAAGGTGCCGAGGGCGCTGAGGGTACGGAAGGCGGTCCAGTGATTACGTTCACTGTGGCGCCGGCTGAAGGCGAAGAAGCGGCGCCGGCTGCTGTCGAGGCCAAGGCTGCTGCACCTGTGGCTGTTGAGGCTGCGCCTGCACCAGTTGCCGCTCCTGCCGTTGAGGCTGCGCCTGCTGCGGTAGCGCCCGTGGCGGAAGCTGCAGTTGTTGAAACGGTTGCTGCGGAAGTGGCGGCGCCAGTTGCTGAACCTGCACCAGCTCCAGTAGCGCAAGCGCCTGCCGCTGAAACTGCTGCGCCAGTGGCGGCGGCAGTAGAAGCGCCAGTGGCTGCTGAAGTTGCCGCACCGGTTGCTGAAACTGCGCCAGTGGCGGACGCGGCTCCTGCAGCACCAGCACCAGCACCAGCACCAGCACCAGCACCAGCATCGATCATCGAGCAAGCTGTTGCAGTTGCACAAGCTGCTCCAGTCGTGCCGGAACCGGCGCCTGCTGCTGAGTACGCCTTCACTGCACCGGCCGTGGAAGCTGCACCGGCTCTTGCAGTGGCTGCTGAACCAGTTGCCGCCCCGGCTGCAGTGGAAGCCGCTCCGGCTCCAGCCGCTGAAGCCGCACCCGTGGTGGAAGCTGCACCGGCAGCTGCGCCAGCGCCAGTTGCCAAGCCGCAAACGGACTTGAATGCGATTCTGGAAGCTGCCGGTTTGACCCTGGCATCGACCGATCCGGCCAAGCTGCGCGCAGCACAGGAAGCTGCCGCCCAGGTGGCCGCGCCGGTGCGGGTGCCACGCGAGCGCAAGCCGCTGCCGCCGCAATCGAATGAACCGCTGGTTCAGGTCAGCACCCGGCGTTAATTGCGTTCAGCAGTGAAATCAAAAAGGGAAGCTTCGGCTTCCCTTTTTGACGTTTAGCACACTGTCGATTGCATTGCGATGCTATCAATAACCGGATAGCCACTTGACCGTTACCAGCAGGGTGCCGCAATGCCTGAGCTCATTTCCTCGCTATATCAATTCGTCGTCAGCAATGCGTTATGGCTGTCCATCAACATTGCGGTCCCGGTTTTACTGCCTTATTTGATGCTGGTGTTGATCGCCATCGACCAGGCAACCCACACTTCGGCGGGAACTGGAGCAACGACATGGCGTACGCTGCTGCGTAAGTCCGTCGATACCGGCCAGCTCTTCTGGACAGCCATCTCCATGCTTGCCGCCACCGCTTATGATGCGGTGGCGGCATGGGATAAACACCCAGCGCTGCATGAGGAAATTGGCTGGACCGTTGGCATTTGCCTCGTTGCAGGGTTCGTATGCACTGTACTGGTGGGCTTTAGTACGCTGCGAACAGCAACAAGCGGAACCACAAATTGGTATGTCATTGGGCTATCCATCTGGCTAACGCTTGCCCTTTGCGGGTTCTACCCCGCAGTGCACTTCTCATTCGCCTAGTGTGCTAGACTCGTTCACAGGAAACAGGAGCTCTATCATGTTGCAGAAAATGCTATTAATTACCCAGGATGATGCAAAATTCGCCAAAGTCATGGTGGGTCTGGGCTTGGTATTCACAGTGGCGATCGTCACAGGGATGATGATCGTTATCAAGCTGTAACTGAAGCGCCCCACTCGCCTGCGACGCTGCCAAGGTATGTCCGGCGGCATACAGCGGAAATCCGAGCGAGCAGCCAACGACGTTACTGGCGCCGTGCTATCGTTGCGGTATGTCTGAGAAAATCATTGTTTTTACTGATCAACGGGCCCAGGCTGCATATGTGCCCGACGTGCTGCAAGCGCCAACCGGCAGCTTGCGCGACCGGCTTGACCGTCCGCTGCATGACTTGCGCATTTCCGTCACGGACCGCTGCAATTTCCGTTGTGTGTATTGCATGCCCAAGGAAGTGTTCGACAAGGATTACAGCTACCTGCCCCACTCTTCCCTGCTGAGCTTTGAAGAAATCACCCGCATCGCGCAAGTCTTTATCGAGCACGGCGTGGAAAAGCTGCGGCTCACGGGCGGCGAACCGCTGCTGCGTAAAAACATAGAAAAATTGATAGCAATGCTGGCGCAGCTGAAAACTGTGCACGGCAAACCGCTCGACCTGACCTTGACCACCAACGGTTCCCTGCTGGCCCGCAAAGCGCAGGCGCTGAAAGATGCGGGTTTGCAGCGCGTCACCGTGTCCCTGGACGCCATGGACGATGCGGTCTTCAAACGCATGAACGACGTCGACTTCGCTGTCAGCGACGTACTGCAAGGCCTGGATGCCGCGCACAAAGCGGGACTGGGCCCGATCAAGGTCAACATGGTTGTCAAAGGCGGCATGAATGACCAGGAAATCCTGCCCATGGCCCGCTATTTCAAAGGCAGCCCCTTTATTCTGCGCTTCATTGAATACATGGACGTGGGTGCGTCGAATGGCTGGAAACTCGATGAAGTCGTGCCCTCGGCCGAAGTGGCGCGGCGCATCGGTGCGGAAATGCCGATCGAGCCGGTTTCCGCCAACTACACGGGCGAAACCGCTGAACGGTGGCGCTACCTCGATGGCGGCGGTGAAATCGGCCTGATTTCCAGCGTCACGCAAGCCTTCTGCAAGGATTGCTCGCGTGCGCGCCTGTCCACCGAAGGCAAACTGTACACGTGCCTGTTTGCCACCCGCGGCCATGATTTGCGCGCCCTGCTGCGCAGCGGCGCGTCCGATGCGGAAATCAGCGGCGCCGTCAGCCACCTGTGGCAGGCGCGGGGCGACCGCTATTCGGAATTGCGCACCAGCCAGACTTCCCTGCCCGCCTCTGCCCGCAAAGTGGAAATGTCCTACATCGGCGGCTAACCCTTTGTGCTGATCGACAGGCTGCGCGCCGCCGGATAGACTGGCGGCTTACCAGCATGCGACTTAGGGGGATGGTTTGACTTTCAAACATAAAATGACCGGCATGATACTGGCCGGAGGCCGCGGCACCCGCATGGGCCGGGTCGACAAAGGATTGCAGCCATTCCGTGGCGGTCCGCTGGCAGCCCACGTGCTGCAACGGCTGGCGCCGCAAGTGGCGGACGTTGCCATCAACGCCAACCGCAACCACGCCGCCTACGCATCGATTGCTGTCGCAGCCAACTCGGATGCCCCCGTCTGGCAAGATGACTTGCAGGGGTTTGAAGGCCCGCTGGCCGGCCTGCAAACCGGCTTGCGCCGCTGCGAAACCGACTGGCTGCTGACCGTCCCCTGCGATTCGCCTTTCGTACCGGACGACCTGGCCTCCCGGCTGGCCGAAGCACTGCTGCGCGACGATGCCGACCTGGCGGTCGCCGTCACCATGGATGCCGATGAAAGCGGCGATGCCTACCGCCGTGTGCACCCGGTATTCGCGCTGATGAAAAAATCCGTGCTGCCCAAGCTGGACGCCTACATGGAAAGCGGCGGACGCCGCATGGACGGCTGGTACGGCGCCATCAAAGTCACGGAAGTCTTGTTCCAGGATGCGGGCGCGTTCCGCAACATTAATACGCTGACGGATTTGAAAGACATGGAAAAGCTGTCCGAGCCTGCCGCCACAGGCTTTGACCGCAAGGCGTCGCTGTCGGCAGCCGAAGCGCAGCGCATCATCCGCGACGCCATCACACCCGTCACCGCCGTGGAAAAAGTCGCACTGCGCCAGGCGCTGGAACGGGTACTGGCCAGCGACATCATTTCCCCGATCGATGTTCCCGCGCACGACAACTCTGCCATGGATGGCTATGCGTTCAGCAGCGCGGATTTGCTGGCCGATGGCCCGACGACGTTGCGCGTGGCCGCTACCGTGCTGGCAGGCCGCCCGTCCGGCGTGCACATCCCGGCCGGTCAGTGCGCACGCATCATGACGGGCGGCGTCATGCCGGACGGCCTCGATACCGTATTGCCGCAGGAACTTGCCGCCGCCATCAGCGCGGACAGTGTCACGATTGCGCCACGTTCCATCACACCCGGCGCCAACCGCCGCTTCAAAGGCGAAGACCTGGCCAGCGGCAAGCCCGCGCTGCACGAGGGCAAGATCGTCACGCCCGCCGACCTGGGCCTGCTGGCGTCGCTGGGCCTGGCGGAAGTGCCGGTGCGCCGCCGCCTGCGCGTGGCGTTCTTTTCCACCGGCGATGAATTGCGCTCGATCGGCGAAACGCTGGAACCGGGCTGCATTTATGACAGCAACCGCTACACGCTGTATGGCATGCTGACGCGCCTCGGATGCGACGTGATCGACATGGGCGCCGTGCGCGACGACCCTGCCGCGCTGGAAGAAGCGCTGCGCACGGCATGCACCAGCGCCGATGCGGTCATCACCAGCGGCGGCGTGTCTGCGGGCGCAGCGGATTACATCAAATCCATCATGGCGGAACTGGGCGACGTCGGCTTCTGGAACCTCGACATGCGGCCGGGACGCCCAATGGCGTTTGGCCGCATTGCATCGGAAGGCCGGCAATCCTGGCTGTTTGGCTTGCCGGGCAATCCAGTCGCGGCCATGGTGGCGTTTTACTTTTTTGTCCGGCCCGGCTTGATGAAAATGATGGGGACCACGGCCAGCCATTTCACGGTGCGTGCGCGCAGTGCTGTCGCGTTGCGCAAGAAGCCGGGACGTACCGAGTACCAGCGCGGCATCATTTACATTGCACCCAATGGCGAGCGCGAAGTGCGCATCACAGGCTCGCAAGGGTCGGGTATTTTGCGGTCCATGTCGGAGGCCAACTGCATGGTGATCTTGCCGCACGAGCAGGGAGATGTGGCGGCGGGCGAGCTGGTTGAAGTCGTCATGTTTGAAGGGCTGATCTAAAACCGGCGCCGCAGGGAGGGTTTTACGGGGACGCCGAGTCACCTCCGCCTCAGCGCCGTCGAAACGCATGCAGGCGGGTTGGCCAGGCGCCCCCCTCCCCTTGAACCCGCCGTACGTCAGTCTTCCGCGCTGTCGCCCTGCCCCAGCAACTGTTGCGCCGCCCCATCCGGCAAAGCTTCAACGGATTTCAGTTTTCTCGCCATCTGCCGGCTGCGCACTTCCGCCGTTTCAATATTGCGCGCCGCCTTTTCCAGCGTCAGGCGCGTCGTTGCCAGCACATCGCCAAACTTGGCAAACTCCGTCTTCACGGCCCCCAGCACTTGCCATACTTCCGACGAGCGTTTTTCCAGCGCTAGCGAGCGGAAGCCCATCTGCAAACTGTTCAGCAACGCCATCAAGGTCGATGGCCCGGCAATACTGATGCGGTTCACGCGCTGCAATTCGTCGGCCAGGCCGGGACGGCGCATGACTTCCGCATACAAGCCTTCCGTCGGCAGGAACAGGATGGCAAAGTCTGTCGTGGCCGGCGGCGCCAGGTATTTATCAGCGATGGTTTTCGCTTCGCCGCGCACAGCGCGTTCCAATTCGCGGCCGGCCTGCGCCACGCCATCCGCATCGGCGCGTTCGGCCGCATCGAGCAGGCGCTCGTATTGCTCTTTCGGGAATTTCGCGTCGATCGGCATCCACACCGGCGCTTCGCCATCGCGCTTGCCCGGCAATTTCAAAGCGAATTCCACGCGCGCATTCGAGCCGGCGACGGTTTCCACGTTCTTCGCATACTGGTCCGGCGTCAGCACTTGTTCCAGCAGCATTTCCAGCTGCACTTCACCCCACGTGCCACGGGTTTTTACGTTGGTCAGCACCCGCTTCAAGTCGCCCACGCCCAGCGCCAGCTGCTGCATTTCCCCCAGGCCCTGATGGACGCGCTCCAGCCGCTCCGACACTTGGCGGAATGAAGCGGACAACCGTTCTTCCAGCGTCGCATGCAGCTTTTCATCGACTGTCTTGCGCATCTCTTCCAGCCGCGCGCCATTGTCGGCTTGCAGCTCGCGCATTTTGACTTCCAGCGTGGCGCGTACTTCCAGCAGGCGGCGCGCGGACGATTCCGTCAATGCTTCGATCTGGCGGCGCATGACGTCGAGCTGCTGCACGGTGGCGGCATGCGATTGCGCGAGGATTTGTGCGGTTTCCTGGCGCGACGCTTGCGCCGTGGCCTGCAATTGCAAGCGCACTTCGCGCTCGACACGCTCCAGCCCCGACGCCAGCTCGGCCATGCCCTTGTCTTGCTGCGGTGCGCGGGCACGCAGCAGGCTGGCAACCTGTAGCGCCACGATGATGACACCCAGCGCCAGCAACACCCAGAATTCCAGCGCGCCCATCAGTGAGGGTGATTCCTCATCCAGTCGGCGGTCTGGTAAAACGATTGCATCAGCCGCACACGCAATTCTTCGTTGATGCCGACATCTTCCATGGCCCACGCCATCGCGCGCAGCCACTGGTCGCGTTCCGTGGTACCGATGGGGAATGGCAAGTGGCGCGCCCGCAAACGCGGGTGGCCAAAGCGTTCGACAAACGCATCCGGGCCGCCCATCCAGCCGGACAGGAACCAGAACAGCTTGTCGCGCGAACCTTCCGTCGACGGTGGATGCAGGGCGCGGATGACAGCGAATTCCGGCTCCAGTTCCATCAAGTCGTAAAAGCGGTCCACCATCTCGCGCAATTTCAACTCGCCGCCGATGGCTTCGTAGATCGTTTGTTCAGTCATAGTGCCTGACATCATACCACCTGTGGATTTATACAGCACCTGCAATATGGCCGGGCAGATGCCACTGCTAACGCATTATTAATTCCCAGCAAATTTCCGCTCGAAAACTGTGACAAAGTGTGAATTTATATCGGCATTCGTGGCCTATAGTGTTCTTTTATAAAGAGGAGGCACGACACCACGATGTCTCCAGGGGATGCTGGATAGGAGGCGATCATGCCGGATACTGTTACGGATACCAATGCAGCGCCCGCTGCGGCGCATACACAACGGCCACATGCGGCGGCAGGCGCCGTGGACTGGAATCAGCGGGCCGGTCCGCTATTCAAATTCGGACTGGCCGTAGGATTTGCCCTGATCGCACTGGGAATGGTGGCGATCAAGCTGGTCCTGCTCAACAGCGTGGTTGCCATCCTCGTCATATGCGCGGGACTGGGCATCATTTTGGGCGCGTTCGGTTCCGTCGTGACGATCAGCATTCCCATCCAGAGCGTAACGGTGGTCGGCGTTGCAGGCATTACTGTCTTCCTGTTTTCCATGTTGCTCGACAGGCTGGCCGAACGCTACGTCCGCGTCACCATCGGCGGCGACATCGTCGATGCGCAAGTCGAGTTTGTCGGCGACAGAAATTATCTGGGCGCCTTCCAGAAATCCGAACACTTCTATGACTTCATTATCTTCGGCAGTGAAATCAAACGTCCCTATTTGTCCCTGTACATCACCACTGCCGACAAACGGGAGTTTCTGTTCGAATGCATTTCCAGGGACGCCATCTCCCCGCAACTGGCTTCCGGCAGCACGCTATCGTGGAGGTTTTACAAGGAAAAAGGCATCCTCATCAATTCGATGGATAACAAACGGATTGCAGATATTGGCCAGTGCCGTGAAGCTGCTGCACAGCAGGCATCATGGGTGCAGTCCGGCCTGGCGCTGCTGACAGCGTGGCTTCCCGCCGCCTATGCGCAGCCAGCGGGGTCCGCCAAACCGCAAGCGCAGAACCGCAGCTATAGTCCCTACTTCGAACAATTCACGTCCGGCACCAGCCACGTCAGGCGCTCGGCCCGCACGTCCCTGGCCGAAGAAGGCTTGCCGGCGGTTGAACCGTTGCTGAGCAATTTTGCGGAAGGCCATGACAATTACCAGACCCGCCTGGGCACGGTGGTCACACTGACGGAAATGATCCGCAAGAACAAAAGCATGCGCCCCGAAATCATCGGCAGATTATCGGAAGACGATATCCGGCGCCTGACCGATGCCGTTGCCGACGAAGACAAAACCATCCGCGTCTACGCGTCCGAATTCCTGTATGAATTGGGCGACCCGCGAACTATCGATGCCGTGCAAAGGATCTATCACCACGCCAGCGAAGATGGCCGCTACAACTTGCTGCTGGTGCTGAAAGGCGCCATCCCTTATTCAAACGCCATGCAAAAGCGGGAAGCAGCGCTGTTCGCAAGCCGCATACGGGCCGAGGCACCGCCCCGGACCAGTGCGCTGGCCCAGTCGGTTGCCGACATGGCCCGCTAGCAACATCAGCTCACGCATTGCGCAGCGTCTGCAGCGGCGGATGTTTCAGCACGCTGCGCAAGCCGAGGTAGCCGCCAATGATGGCGCACAGTGCGCCTGCCGCCAGGCCAGCGGCCCACACACCGGGATTAAAGACCCAGTCGAATTTGAACTGGTACGTGGCCAGCCCCCATCCCATGGCGGCGGCGCCCGTGGCGGCCAGCACGCCTGCCAGCGCCCCCACCAGCAGGAATTCAATCAACTGTGCGCGCGACAATTGCTGGCGCGTGGCGCCCAGCGCGCGCAACAAGCCAGCTTCGCGCGTACGCTCATCCTGTGACCCCATCAGCGCCGCGTACAGCACCAGCACGCCGGAAATCAGCGTAAAGCCAAATAAAAACTCCACTGCGAGCATGACCTGGTCCAGTACGCCCTGCACCTGGCGCAGCACGGCGCCCACGTCCACGACGGTCAAATTCGGATAGTCGCGCGCCAGCGTATTGCCCATGGCCGCGTGCTGCTTCGGCAAGTGGAAGGCCGTGATCCAGCTCTGCGGCGTGTCCGCCATGGCTTTCGGGTTAATGACGACAAAGAAGTTCACGCGCATGGAGCCCCACTCCAGCTTGCGCAAGCTGGTAATCGTCGCTTCCACCGGTGAGCCCGCGATATCGAAGCGCATGCGGTCACCCAGCTTCAAGCCCAGTGTCTTGGCGATTCCCTCTTCCACCGATGCTTCCGGCTTGCCCTCTTGATCCGCATACCACTGCCCGGCCACGATCTTGTTTTCCGGCGGGATGTCCGCCATCGTCGACAAGTTGAATTCACGCTCGGCCAGGCCCTTGGCCCGCTCGTCCGTGTACGTGGTGGCCGTGACCGGCTTGTCGTTAATGGCCGTCAGGCGGCCCCGGATCATCGGATATAGCGGCACGTTCGCGACACCGGCGCCGGCGAGCTTGGCGGCAATCGGTTCTTTCTGGTCGGGCTGGATATTGATGATGAAGCGGTTCGGCGCGTCAGGCGGCGTGGCGTTGCGCCAGGCTGTCATCAAATCGCCCCGCACCACCGTCAGCAGCAGCAATGCCATCAAGCCCAGCGCCAGCGACACCACTTGCACCACCGTGGCGCCTGGACGCCGCTGCAGCGACGTCACGGCAAAACGCCATGCCTGGCTATGTACGGCGCCACGCAGCGGCTTCAAGACGTTCAGTCCCAGCCAGCCGATCAAGCCAAAGATGCCGAAGGCTGCCAGGAAGCCCAATCCCGTCAGCGACGCCAGTTTCACATCGCGCGCCTGCCACAGCAGCAGCGCAAAGAAGCTGGCCAGGCCCAGGCCATACGTGGCCAGCGCCATGGGTTGCGGTGCGGCGGCTTCGCGGCGGATCACGCGGTTATGGGGCACATTGCGCAATTGCAGAACAGGCGGCAAGGCAAAGCCTGCCAGCAGCAGCATGCCAACCGCCATGCCCTGCAGCGCAGGCACGATGGTCGCGGGCGGCAAGTCCGCCACCATCAAGGCGCCCAGTGATTTCAACAGCACGAAGTGGCTCAAAAAGCCCAGCGCCACGCCGATCAGCGAACCCAGCAAACCCACCAGCGCGAATTCAATCAGGTACAGCGCGGTGACCTGGTTTTGCGTCAAGCCCAGGCAGCGCAGCATGGCGCACGCGTCGAGGTTACGCGCCATGAAGCGGCGTGCCGCCATCGCCACCGCCACGGCAGCCAGCATGGCCGACAACAAGCCCACCAGCGACAGGAAGCGGTCCGCACGGTCCAGCGTCGCGCGCATTTCAGGGCGGCCGGCTTCCAGCGATTCCAGCCGCACATTGCGCAAGTTACCGGCTTTGATGGTTGCCTGCAGCCAGCCGTCAAACGCCTGCACGGCTTGGATGTCCTGCCCCGCGACCAGCATGCGGTACGTGATGCGCGCGCCTGGCTGGACCAGCCCCGTCGCCTGTAAATCATCTTCGCGCAGCATGACGCGCGGCGCGAAATTCATGAATGACGCGCCACGGTCGGGTTCTGCCGCGATCAGGCGGGCAATGGTGAAGGATTGGTCGCCCAGCCGGATCGTGCCGCCCACTTGCGTATTCAATGCCGGCAGCAGGCCGGCATCGACCCACACGGTGCCGGCGGCAGGGATATCGGCAGCGGGATCACCCAGGCCGTCATTGGCCTGTTCCGCGTTATTGGCCACGCGCACGCGGCCACGCAGCGGGTAGCCGCTGGTCACGGCTTTGATCGAGGCCAGTTGCGACAGCGACGCGTCGCCCTCGCCGGCCTGCGCCATGCTGGGAAAAACTACCGTGAAGGCTTGCTGCAAGCCGCGCCTGCGGGCTTCATCGCGCCACGCTTGCGGCGCGGGCTGGTCCGCAGTAATGACCATGTCGGCGCCCAGCAATTGGTGGGCGTCGCGGTCCAGTGCGGCGCGCAGGCGGTCAATGAAAAAGCCGGAAGCGGACAAGGCTGCCACCGCCACCACCAGCGCCACCAGCAGGAAACGCAACTGGCCGGCACGCCAGTCGCGCAAAGTCATGCGGATTGCTTGAGCAAACATCGGGTTCCCTGGTGGGCAAAGTTGACCAAGGTTAAATCATGGCGGGGGATTTTTAAGGGTGGCTTAATACGGGAATGCCATGCGGCAGGATCCCGTGGGGCGGGTTTGACTCGGCGCCCCCGGCTCGGCGCCCCCGGCTCGGCGCCCCCGCAAAACCCGCCCTACCGATTTTTAGGCAGGCAAGGCATTGAAATAGGCATCCACTTCGGCAAGGAATGCCTGCTTTTGCGCGTCCGGCAAAAACGCGGCGGCAAAGCTGTTGCGCGCCAGGCGCTGTGCATGCGACAAGCCCAGCGGCAGCGACTCGAACACGGCCAGGAAATTGTCGTTCATGTAGCCGCCAAAGTACGCCGGGTCATCCGAATTCACGGTCGCCACCAGCCCCGCATCCAGCAATTGCACGAGGTTGTGGTCCTTCATCTGGTCGAACACGCGCAGCTTGGTATTGGACAGCGGGCACACGGTCAGCGCAATGCCTTCGCGCGCGACGCGCTCCGTCAGCGCCTGGTCTTCCAGGATGCGCACGCCGTGGTCGATCCGCTCGACTTTCAGCACATCCAGTGCGGACTGGATATAGGCCGGCGGACCTTCTTCGCCCGCATGCGCGACAATGTGCAAGCCCAGGCCGCGGCAGCGTTCAAACACGCGGGCGAATTTTTCCGGCGGATGGCCCACCTCGGACGAGTCCAGCCCCACGCCGATGTACTTGTCGCGGAACGGCAGCGCCTGCTCCAACGTGGCCATCGCATCGTCTTCGGACAAGTGGCGCAGGAAGCACAAGATCAGCGACGCGGACACCGGGCTGTCCTGGCACGCGTTGTAGATGCCGTTAATGACGGTTTCCATCGGCACGCCGCGCGCCGTGTGCGTTTGCGGATCAAAGAAAATTTCCGTGTGGCGCACATTGTCCGCTTCCGCTTTTTTCAGGTAAGCGGCCGTCATGTCATAGAAATCCTGTTCCTTCAACAGCACGCTGGCGCCGGCGTAATAGATGTCGAGGAACGATTGCAAGTCCGTGAACGCATACGCCTGGCGCAGCGCATCGACGGAGGGATAAGTCAGCTTGACGCCGTTGCGCTCGGCCAGCGCAAAGATCAGTTCAGGTTCCAGCGACCCTTCGATATGGATGTGCAATTCGGCTTTCGGCATGCCTTGCACGACGGTGCGCAACTGACTGTTCATCATATTGGTTCTTTCATTGTTGGACAGGATGAGCGCAGTTTATCGCACGCACGAAATTCCATGCGTGCAGGCATGCACGCCTCAGCCATGATAATGTGGCGAAAAGGCACCGGAATAGCTGTAAAAAAGCGTAGAAAAACACATCGGAAACTTATATTTTCCGATTTAAATTCAACGTCTTACAGAAACCTATTAACGATATTGCGACATATGTTTTGACTTCCTGAAGCAGTGGAGCAATAATAAATTTCATCAACGTAAGATGCGTTACACAGAGCGCAAAACTATGCCGTCAAACATCCTCCGCACGGCCCAACAACACAGCACCGCGGCACGGGCAATCCGTGCCTCCGCAGGTCGCTGGAAGTACAAATCAATAAAACAATAGGGAGAAACACACTCACCAAACGCAAAGGCCAGCAGGCACCACTGCCGACCAAGTGACTAGCAGGTTTATTCAATAAAGGACATTCAAATGACCATTTTTGACAACTACGCAGCACGGTATGAACGCACCAGGGAAGAGGAAATGTCCATGTCCGAATACCTGGCGCTTTGCAAGAAGGATCGGCTCACTTATGCTTCCGCCGCGGAACGCATGCTTGCTGCCATTGGCGAACCGACGCTGGTTGACACGCGCAACGATACGCGCCTGTCCCGCATCTTCGCCAACAAGGTCATCAAGATCTATCCGGCATTCCGCGAGTTTTACGGCACCGAGGAAGTGATTGAACAAGTGGTGTCTTTCTTCCGCCATGCCGCGCAGGGCCTGGAAGAGCGCAAGCAGATCCTGTATCTGCTGGGTCCGGTCGGTGGCGGTAAATCGTCCATCGCTGAAAAACTCAAATCGCTGATGGAGCAAGTGCCGTTCTATTGCCTGAAAGGCTCGCCCGTCAATGAGTCGCCGCTGGGCCTGTTCAGCGAACAGGAAGACGGCACCATCCTCGAAGAAGATTACGGCATCCCGCGCCGCTACCTGCGCAATATCCCGAGCCCATGGGCCGTGAAGCGCCTGCATGAATTCAATGGCGACATCAACCAGTTCCGCGTGGTGCGCCGCTATCCATCGATCCTGAAACAGATCGCGATTTCCAAAACCGAACCAGGCGATGAAAACAACCAGGATATTTCGTCGCTGGTCGGTAAAGTCGATATCCGCAAACTGGAAGATTACGCGCAGGATGACCCGGATGCGTACAGCTATTCCGGCGGCCTGTGCCTGGCCAACCAGGGCTTGATGGAATTCGTTGAAATGTTCAAGGCGCCCATCAAAGTGCTGCACCCATTGCTGACTGCCACGCAGGAAGGCAACTACAAGGGGACGGAAGGCTTTGGCGCGATCCCGTTCGAAGGCATCATTTTGGCGCACTCGAATGAATCGGAATGGAAAGCGTTCAAGAATAACCGCAACAACGAAGCATTCCTGGACCGGATCTATATCGTCAAAGTGCCGTATTGCCTGCGCGTGACGGATGAGATCAAGATTTACGACAAGCTGCTGGCCAACTCGTCGCTGGAAAAAGCGCCATGCGCGCCAGGCACCTTGCGCATGATGGCGCAGTTCGCGATCCTGTCGCGCCTGAAAGAGCCGGAAAATTCGTCGATCTTCTCCAAGATGCTCGTCTACGATGGCGAAAACCTCAAGGATACGGATCCCAAGGCCAAGTCGATCCACGAGTATGTCGACTATGCGGGCGTGGATGAAGGCATGAGCGGCTTGTCGACGCGCTTTGCATTCAAGATCCTGTCCAAGGTCTTCAACTTCGACAATACCGAAGTGGCGGCCAATCCCGTGCACCTGCTGTATGTGCTGGAACAGCAAGTCGAACGCGAGCAATTCCCGCCAGAGACAGAACAGAAATACCTGTCGTACATTAAGGAACACCTGGCGCAACGCTACGTGGAATTCATCGGCAAGGAAATCCAGACCGCGTACCTGGAAAGCTATTCCGAATATGGCCAGAATATCTTCGACCGTTACGTGACGTTCGCCGACTTCTGGATCCAGGACCAGGAATACCGCGATCCGGATACGGGCGAATCGTTTGACCGCGAAGCGCTCAATAACGAGCTGGAGAAAATTGAAAAGCCGGCCGGCATCAGTAATCCGAAAGACTTCCGTAATGAGATCGTCAATTTCGGCTTGCGCGCCCGCGCCAATAATGGCGGCAAGAATCCGGCGTGGACCAGCTATGAGAAATTCCGCACGGTGATTGAGAAGAAAATGTTCTCAAATACGGAAGAGCTGCTGCCGGTGATTTCGTTCAATGCGAAAGCCTCTGCCGAAGACGCCAACAAGCACGCAGACTTTGTCGCACGCATGGTGGAAAAAGGCTATACGGCGAAACAGGTGCGGTTACTGTGCGAATGGTACCTGCGCGTGAGGAAGTCGTCGTAAGAGGTGCATAATGGGGCGTGGGGGATCATGATCCCCCACGAATCCGGCGCCAGCCGGAATAGAAGCAGGAGGCACTTTGACTCACCTCATCGACCGTCGTTTGCAGGGCAAGAACAAGTCCGCGGTCAACCGCGAACGGTTCCTGCGGCGATACAAAGGCCAGATCAAGGATGCGGTAGGACGCGCCATTAAAGGCCGCTCCATTACCGATGTCGAGAATGGCGAAAAAGTTTCAATTCCCGTCAAGGACGTGAACGAACCCACGTTTGGCCACGCCCATGGCGGCGTGTGGGAAGTCATCAATCCCGGCAACCAGGAATACCAGAAAGGCGACCAGATCAATCGCCCCAAAAGCGGCGGCGGCTCCGGCCGCGGCAAGGCAGGCAACAGCGACCAGACCACGGAAGATGATTTCATCTTCGAATTGTCGCGCGAAGAATTCATGAATTATTTCTTCGAAGACTTGGAATTGCCGCACATGGTGAAAACCCAGTTGACGGCTACCACGGAATTCAAGAACCAGCGCGCCGGCTATACCGTATCCGGCACCCCGTCGAATATCCACGTGCTGCGTTCGCTGCGCGGCGCACTGGGCCGGCGCATTGCCGTCGGCGGCAATTCCCGCAAACGCTTGACGGAAGCGGAACACGAATTGTCCGCGCTGCTGGAGGCGGGCGCCCCGCTCGACGATCCGCACGTGCTGGAATTAAAAAAGCTGATCCACCACTTGCATACGCGTTTGCTGGCGATCCCGTTTATCGACCCGTTCGACCTGCGCTACAGCAACCGCATCAAGGTGCCGAAGCCGATGACGCAAGCCGTGATGTTTTGCATCATGGACGTGTCCGGTTCCATGGATGAAAGCCGCAAAGACACCGCCAAGCGCTTCTTCATCTTGCTATACCTATTCCTGAAACGCGTCTACGAAAAAATCGAAGTGGTGTTCATCCGCCACCATACGGCGGCAGCGGAAGTCGATGAAAACGAATTTTTCCATTCGCGCGAATCAGGCGGCACCGTCGTGTCATCGGCGCTGCATTTGCTGAACAAGATCATCGATGAACGCTATGGCGGCGGTTCATGGAATTCTTATGTCGCGCAGGCGTCGGACGGCGACAACTGGGATAACGATTCCGTGCTGTGCAAGCAATTGCTGGTCAATAGCATCATGCCGAAAGTGCAGTACTACACCTATGTGGAAATCACGGACGGGCCGCCGCAAAACTTGTGGGAACAATATGCGCTGGTGCCTGACCACCACCCGCACTTTGCGATGCAAAAGATCGTGACACCGGCGGATATTTATCCGGTGTTCCGCGAACTGTTTAAGAAGCAACCTAAATAGAAATGCTGTCAAATTCCCCGTCATCCCCGCGGAAGCGGGGATCCATGCTGAGCGAATTGTGTCCGCTGCCTATGGATTCCCGCCTGCGCAGGAATGACGAGTTTGGCGGCTAGCCCTGAGAGCGCCTGTATGAACCAAATGACCAAACGCGTTCCCCACCCGCGCGCCCTGCCCGAACAGTCTGAATGGACATTCGAGCTGATCGAGCAGGCGCATGAAGAAATCCGCCGCGTGGCTGAAAACTTCGGCCTGGATACCTATCCCAACCAGCTGGAAATCATCACTGCTGAGCAAATGATCGACGCCTATACGTCGGTCGGCATGCCCGTGTCGTATAACCACTGGACATTTGGCAAGCACTTCCTCAGCACGGAAAAAGGCTACAAGCGAGGTCAGATGGGCCTGGCTTACGAAATCGTCATCAACTCGAATCCGTGCATTGCCTATTTAATGGAAGAGAATAGCCTGACGATGCAGGCGCTGGTCATTGCGCACGCGGCGTATGGCCATAACTCTTTCTTTAAAGGTAATTACTTGTTCCGCACGTGGACGGATGCGGAAGCCATTATTGATTACATGGTGTTCGCCAAGAATTACATTGCCGAGTGCGAACAGCGGCACGGCATCGATGCGGTCGAACTGTTATTGGATTCGTGCCACGCGATCCAGAACTATGGCGTGGACCGCTACAAGCGCCCGGCCAAGCTGTCGCTGGCGCAAGAACAGCTGAAGCAAAAGGAACGGGAAGAATACCTGCAGTCGCAAATCAATGACTTATGGCGTACCTTGCCCCGCCGTGAGGAAGAGGAAGTCGACCGCCCTCCTCCGCGCTTCCCGCAAGAGCCGGAAGAAAACCTGCTGTATTTTATAGAGAAGTACGCACCGCTGCTGGAACCGTGGCAGCGTGAAATGGTGCGCATCGTGCGCAAGATCAGCCAATACTTCTACCCGCAGCGGCAAACCCAGGTCATGAATGAAGGCTGGGCCACGTTCTGGCACTACACGATCTTGAACCAGCTCTATGATGAAGGCATCGTCGGCGACGGCTTCATGATGGAATTCCTCAAGAGCCACACGAATGTCGTGTTCCAGCCGCCCGTGCACAGCCCCTATTACAACGGCATCAACCCATACGCGCTGGGCTTTGCAATGATGCAGGATATCCGCCGCATCTGTGAAAACCCAACCGACGAAGACCGCGAATGGTTCCCGGACATTGCCGGCAGCGACTGGCGCAAGACGCTGGACTTCGCGATGCGCAATTTCAAGGATGAGAGCTTTATTGCGCAATACCTGTCGCCTAAACTGATACGCGAGTTCCACTTCTTTGCCGTGCTCGATGACGACAAGAATGAAAAGCTGGCGGTATCGGCCATCCACGATGAATTGGGCTACCGCTACCTGCGCCAGCAGCTGGCGGAACAGTACAACCTGGGCAACCGCGAACCGAATATCCAGGTCTGGTCGGTCAATACACGGGACGACCGCGCGCTGACCTTGCGCCATACGCAATTCAACCGCCGGCCGCTGAACCAGCAAGCAAATGAAGTATTGAAACACGTGGCGCGGCTGTGGGGTTTCGACGTGCACCTGGAAACCGTGGACCCGCATGGCAACGTCATCAACTCGATGGAAGTCAAGCGCGAAAAGCGCAATCGCAGCATTTGATGCTGCCTGGGCGGGCCGTCATCGGCTGTCGTAATGAGCGTTATCTATTACAGTGATGATGCCCGCTGGCTTTAAGCCGGATTTCAGGTCCGTGTGTATGAAAGTACTTTCCGCGACCGTAGGACGGGCCCTGAAACCCGCCGAAAACATGCCGGTTGCATAACATTAGAAGAAAATTCAGCCTTGGCCTGCGGGTCTCTGTCTGCGAAATTCTTCTATACTGCTTATTAAGCAAGAGGCTTGCAGTTGTGGAGGAGCAACGCCTGACGCAAAACTTTTGCGATGAAAATACCTCATCCGTTGTAATGAAATTCCGTTTTTTCGCGGTTGAGAAAACTTCATCAAGCCTGGCAAGCTCGACCATGAAAATCGCGCTTGAAAAGCTTGCTTTTTGTGCCAGAAAGGTGCAGGTCTGAACCCCCAAATGGGCCTAAGCACATGAAATTTAACCGGTTTTAGGAGCCAAATTTCTATGTAATTCTGAGAATTCGTATGTATAATTCCGCGACGTCCCGGATGCCGGTCCAGTAGCTTTCACGGTCCGTTTTGACGGGGTTCAAGTAGTACAAAGAGAGTTGGTATTGGAGAAAGCAGGCATGAATTTCACGCATAACGAGAAAGATACCGGGAAGAATTACACAGGTATTACGATCGTGGTCCTGTTGCACATCCTGATTGGCTACGGGATCGTAACGGGCTTGGGCAAGCGGCTGGTCGCCAAAATGACCGAGCCGGTTGAAACCAAGATCATCGAAGAAGTGGCACCACCACCGCCAAAAGAACTGCCACCACCGCCACCACCGCCAGAAATGAAGGCGCCACCACCGCCATTCATCCCTCCGGTTGAGGTGAACGTGCAAACCCCGCCGCCAGCGCAAAACGTTATTTCGAATGCGACTAACGTCAAGCCTGCGACGACGGAAATCCAGAAGGCCCCGCCAGCTGCCGCACCACCGGCACCGCCAGCGCCTCCTGCGAAAGTGGCTGCGACCCTGCCGAAAGGCGACTTGGAAAAGTGCAAACCAGAATGGCCAAAATCGTCGTTGCGTAACGAGGAAACCGGTACCGTGACGGTGGCATTCCTGGTGGGTGTGGATGGCCGCGTCGTTGAATCACGCGTCGAGAAATCCTCTGGCTTCCGTGATCTGGACAAAGCAGCACAAACTGGTCTGAGCAAGTGCATCTTTAAGCCGGCAACTGCAGACGGCCATCCGGTACAAGAATGGACCAAAGTGCAATACCTTTGGACGCTGGAATAAAAAACCGAGACGAACTAAAAAGTCTCTCTTAAGTAGTACCAGCTCGCTGAAAGATCCAGCGAACTGATTATTTTATCAATTTGGAGGAAGCATGTTTAAGAATACCCGTTTGTCCGCTGTACTGGCCGCAGTGCTGTTCTCGGTGACCGCAGCCACCGCTCTGGTGAGCGCCCCGGCAATGGCTGACGCGCCTGCATCGGCTGCCGCTTCGGCACCTGCAGCGGCTCCGGCGGACGCACCAGCAGCGGCTCCAGCTGCTGACGCAGCAGCCCCAGCTCCAGCTGCCGCACACGGCGGTAAAGAAGAAGTGGAAAACCCATTCGGCTTCGCTGCTGTTTGGGCCGGTGGTTTCGTTCCACGTGCTACCCTGATCATTCTGGCCCTGATGTCGATGGGTTCCTGGTACATCATCATCACCAAGCTGATCGACCAGCAAAAAATCTTCAAGCAGTCGAAAGAAACCGCTGCCAAGTTCTGGAAAGCTTCGTCGATCGCTGCTGGCTCCGCTCAGCTGACCGACGGTTCGCCATTCCGCTTCATCGCTGAAACCGGCACCAAGGCAACCGCTCACCACGACGGTGCCCTGCTGGAACAAATCGACCTGTCGACCTGGGTAACCATGTCCATCCAGCGCGCTGTTGAAAAAGTACAGTCCCGCCTGGCAGATGGCCTGTCGTTCCTGGCAACCGTTGGTTCGACCTCCCCGTTCATCGGTCTGTTCGGTACCGTTTGGGGTATTTACGGCGCGCTGACCAACATCGGTATGACCGGTAACGCATCGATCGACAAAGTTGCAGGTCCAGTGGGTGAAGCACTGATCATGACCGCGCTGGGTCTGCTGGTTGCAGTTCCTGCCGTTCTGGGCTACAACTGGCTGGTACGCCGCAACAAGACCGCAATGGAAGACGTTCGTTCGTTCTCCGCTGACGTTCACTCCGTGCTGATTTCCGGCGCAATGTCGACCTCCCAGGCTGGCGCTGCTGCTGCTAAAAAGATTGGTTAATTAATCATGGGTATGTCCGTAGGCTCCGATAGCGGAGATGACGACGCCGTCCTGTCAGAGATCAACACCACGCCCCTCGTGGACGTGATGCTGGTTCTGCTGATTATCTTCCTGGTGACCAGCCCGGTTGTGCTGAAACTGCAGAAAATTGAACTGCCGAAAGAGCTCAACCAGCCGATCCAGGCGAAGCCAGAAAACGTCAACATCGTTGTTAACAAGGATGGCGACATTTACTGGAATCAGAAACGGATGGCCGACACGAACGAGTTGTTCGATTTTCTGAAGGAACAGGCGGTGAAAGTGCCTCAGCCGGAAGTTCATGTACGTGGCGACAAAGATGCCCGTTATGAATCGATCGGCAAGGTGATCTACACCACCCAGCGTGCAGGCATCCAGAAGGTCGGCTTCATTACCGAGCCGCCTGACAGGGGCTGACGCCCTCGCCGCCCGGACGGTTTCCGCCCGGGCGGATTTCAAGAAAGGAATAACTCATGGGTATGAATGTCGGTGGCGGTAAGGCTCCTAGCGCCGATCCGGAACCAATGATGGAAATGAACATGACGCCGTTGATCGACGTCATGCTGGTGCTGATCATTATGCTGATTATCACCATTCCAAAAGCTAACCACTCGGTGAACTTGAACATGCCGGTCGGCACCCCGCCGCCGCCAACCAAGGAACCAGTTGTGGTGACGATCGACGTGGACTTTGACGGCACGATTCTCTGGGATAACCAGGTCGTTCCTGACCGTGGCACGTTGGAAGCCAAACTGATGAACGTGGCAGCGCAAGCTGACCAGCCTGAAGTTCACCTGCGTCCGAACAAGCTGGTTCAGTACGATGCAGTGGCAGGCGTGATGGCTGCGGCCCAGCGCCTGGGCGTCACCAAGATTGGCCTGGTCGGTAACGAACAGTTCCAGTAATCCGTATGTATGTACAATAGGCAGGCCATCCTGCCTATTGTTTTTTTAGAAAGAACACTTCCTTATGACCAAGTTTCGTCTCGCGCATCTCGGCCTGGTGATGGCCGCTATCGGTTTCAATGCCGCAGCCCCTATGGTCGGCATGACGTCGGTTGCCTACGCTGCGGATGCAGTCCGCCCAGAAGTCGGCAAACCACTGCAGGAAGCGCAGAAACTGGCGGCGGCAGGCAAGAATAAAGATGCGCTGGCCAAGCTGAAGGAAGCCGACGCAGTCGGCGGCAAATCCGAACACGAGAAATACCTGATCGAGCGCACCCGCGCCTCGGCAGCAGCAGCTGCCGGCGACCATGAAACCGCAGCCCGCGCCTTTGAAGCCGTGATCAATTCCGGCAAGCTGTCCGCGGCGGAAGCGCCAAAATTCACGCAATCCCTGGCCAGCCTGTACTACCAGGCCAAGGATTATCCCAAAGCCATTATCTGGATCCAGCGCGCGCTGAAAGACAATCCAGGCAATCCACAGCTGCAGGAATTGCTGACCCAGACGTACTACGTGTCGGGCAAGTACGCTGAAGCAGCCAAGGAACTGCAATCGAACGGCCGCGCATCGGAAGCCCAGCTGCAAATGCTGGCCAACATCCAGCTGAAGCAAAACGACAAGGTTGGCTACGTCAACACCTTGGAAAAGCTGGCTGGCAATTATCCAAAAACCAGCTACTGGGCTGACTTGCTGCAGCGCGTGGTGACCAAGCCTGGCTTCTCTTCCACCTTGAACCTGGACATCCTGCGCCTGAAACTGGCGCTGGGCCTGCTGAACAAGCCGTCCGACTTCATGGAAATGGGCCAGCTGTCACTGCAAACCGGCAACCCGGCTGAAGCGCTGAAAATCATTGACGAAGGCTACAAAAAAGGCGCCCTGGGCCAGGGTTCCGACGCGGACCGTCATAAGCGCCTGAAAGACCTGGCGCTGAAAACCGAAGCCGAGTTCGCTGCCAAGCAAGCGACCACCCAGGCTGAAGCCGAGAAGAACAAGGACGCTGACGCCCTGTTCAACCTGGGCTTTGCACTGGTGTCGTCCGGCAAGGCTGACCAGGGCCTGAAACTGATGGACCAGGCAGTCAAACTGGGTACCGCCAAACGTCCTGAAGAAATGAAGCTGCACTTCGGCTTGGGCCAGATCAATGCAGGCAAGAAAGCTGCCGGCATTGCTACGCTGAAAACCGTTAAAGGCACCAACGGCGAAGCCGAAGTGGCCCGCTACTTCGTGTTGCAGAACAAGGGTTAATCCCCCGCACTGCACAAAAAAGCTGCCTCCGGGCAGCTTTTTTTATTGCTTTTTGCTTTGGTGCCTGGCACCACGAAGGGCCTGGAAGTTCCCTTCCATCCTTAACTTAGGTCAAATTGGCTGTCAGAACGTATAATCCGTTATTTAAGCCCAGTTTTTAGCGCAAAAATCCTATGAAGGTATTTCGCGGACTTCCCAATGCTGCAGCGCGCGCGCCCTGCGCATTGACTATAGGCAACTTCGACGGTGTCCACCGTGGCCATCAGGCGTTGCTGGCGCGCGTACGGGCTGCCGCCGACCGGCTGGGCCTGGAAGCGGCCGTGATGACCTTTGAACCGCATCCGCGCGAATTCTTTGCGCAAAAGTCCGGCGACTTGTCGAAAGCCCCGGCCCGCATCGCGAATTTACGCGACAAGCTGCAATCGCTGTCCAACAATGGCATCGACCGCGTCATCGTCGAACACTTCAGTACGCCATTTGCGTCGTTGAGCCCGCAGGAATTCACGGAAAAAGTGCTGGTCGAAGGCTTGCACGTGAAATGGCTGATGGTGGGCGGCGACTTTTGCTATGGCGCGCGGCGCGCCGGCAATGTCGCCATGCTGGAGGAAGCCGGCCGCCAATACGGTTTTGAAGTGGAAATCCTGCCGACCGTGATGAATGGCGAGCACCGCATTTCCAGTTCCGCCGTCCGTGTCGCGCTGTCCGATGGCGATTTCGCGCATGCGGAACAATTGCTCGGCCACCCGTATTCGATTTCCGGCCACGTGATCCACGGCGCCAAATTGGGCCGCACCATTGGTTTCCCGACCTTGAACTTGCGCGTACCGCACCGCCCTGCGCTGGGCGGCATCTTCATCGTGCAAGTGCATGGCCTGGCCGAAGGGCCGCTGCCGGCCGTGGCCAGCCTGGGCGTGCGTCCGACCGTGGAAAACGCGGGCCGCGTGCTGCTGGAAGTGTATATTTTTGATTTCAACCGCCCCTGCTATGGCGAAAACGTGCGCGTTGAATTCCTCAAGAAAATTCGTGACGAAGAAAAATTCATCGACTTGCCCACGTTGACCGCGGCCATTGAACAGGATGCCCGCGAGGCGCGCGCCTGGTTTGCCCAGCGCAGCGGCGCCGTCACCGCCACCGACCGAATTTGAGCGTTATTCAGCTCAACCGAATCTCGGCGCCCTGCTATCGAAGCAGGGCGCCAACCGATACTCCAACATTAAAGATCGATCCATGTCTGACAAGTCCCAAAAAAGTAAATATCCGGTCAATATGACCGAAACCCCATTCCCGATGCGCGGCGACCTGGCCAAGCGCGAACCAAACTGGGTCAAGGATTGGCAAGACAAAAAGATTTACCAGCGTATCCGCAAGGCTGCCGCAGGCCGTCCGAAATTCGTGCTGCACGACGGTCCTCCATACGCCAACGGCGACATCCACATCGGCCACGCCGTCAACAAGATCTTGAAAGACATGGTGGTGAAATCGCGCACCATGGCCGGCTTTGACGCGCCTTACGTGCCGGGCTGGGATTGCCACGGCATGCCGATCGAAATCCAGATCGAAAAACTGTATGGCAAGAATTTGCCGACGGCGGAAGTGCTGACCAAGGCGCGCGCCTATGCGCACGAACAAATCGAGCGCCAAAAGAAAGACTTCATCCGCCTGGGCGTGCTGGGCGAGTGGGAAAACCCGTACCTGACAATGAACTTCGGTAATGAAGCGGACGAGTTGCGCGCACTGGGCAAGATGTATGAAAAGGGTTATGTGTACCGTGGCCTGAAGCCGGTCAACTGGTGCTTCGATTGCGGTTCCGCGCTGGCGGAAGCGGAAGTCGAATACAAGGACAAGCGCGACCCGGCCATCGACGTGGGCTTCCCGTTTGCCGAGCATGACAAGCTGGCCGCCGCCTTCGATTTGCCAAAGCTGCCGACGGAAAACGGCTTCATCGTGATCTGGACCACGACGCCATGGACCATCCCGTCCAACCAGGCGCTGAACGTGCACCCGGAAGTCAAATACGCACTGGTGGAAACGCAGCGCGACGGCCAGCCATTGCTGCTGATCCTGGCGCAAGACCTGGTGGAAGCGTGCCTGCACCGCTACAAGCTGGAAGGCACGACGATCGGCACCGCCACCGGCGCCGCACTGGCCAACATCCGCTTCAAGCACCCGCTGCACGCGCGCGATGCCTTCTTCGACCGCTACTCGCCGATGTACCTGGCGGAATACGTGACGACGGAAAGCGGTACCGGTGTCGTGCACTCGGCGCCGGCCTATGGCCTGGACGACTTTATCTCGTGCAAGGCGCACGGCATGAAGGATGATGAAATCCTCAAACCAGTGATGGGCGACGGCAAATACGTGCCGACCCTGCCGCTGTTTGGCGGCATGACGATCTGGGAAGCGTCGAAGCCGATCTGCGACGCGCTGCGCGAAGCGGGCGCGCTGTTCGAACTGAAAATGTTCGACCACAGCTACATGCACTGCTGGCGCCATAAAACCCCGATCGTGTACCGCGCCACGTCGCAGTGGTTCGCAGGCATGGACGCGCATCCCAAAGATGGCGGCCCGACCTTGCGCCAGACCGCACTGAAAGGCGTCGATGCGACGCGCTTCTTCCCGGACTGGGGCCAGGCGCGCCTGCACGGCATGATCGCCAACCGTCCTGACTGGACCCTGTCGCGCCAGCGCCAGTGGGGCGTGCCGATGGCCTTCTTCATCCACAAGGAAACCGGTGAACTGCATCCGCGCACGCCGGAGCTGCTGGAACAAGTGGCGCAGCTGATTGAAAAGAACGGCATCGATGCCTGGCAGGCGCTCGATCCAGCCACCCTGCTGGGCGACGACGCGGCCATCTACGAAAAGAACAAGGACACCTTGGATGTCTGGTTCGATTCCGGCACCACGCACCAGACGGTATTGCGCGGTTCGCACCAGGAACAGAGCCACTTCCCGGCTGACCTGTACCTGGAAGGTTCGGACCAGCACCGCGGCTGGTTCCACTCGTCGCTGCTGACGTCGGCCATGCTCAATGGCTCGGCGCCGTATAAAGCGCTGCTGACGCACGGTTTCGTCGTCGATGGCGAAGGCAAGAAAATGTCCAAGTCGATCGGCAACACCGTATCGCCGCAAGACGTGTCGAATAAACTGGGCGCCGACATCCTGCGCCTGTGGGTGGCCGCCACCGATTACACGGGCGAGCTGTCGATCTCGGACGAAATCCTGAAGCGCGTGACGGAATCGTACCGCCGTATCCGCAATACCTTGCGCTTCCTGCTGGCCAATACGTCGGACTTCGACCACGGCAAAAATGCCGTGCCGGTGGCCGAATTGCTGGAAATCGACCGCTATGCGCTGGCCGCAACGGATGCGCTGCAAAAAGAAATCGCCGCGCACTACGAGAATTATGAATTCCACCCGGTCGTGTCGAAATTGCAGAACTTCTGCTCGGAAGACCTGGGCGGCTTCTACCTCGACATCCTGAAAGACCGCCTGTACACGTCCGCCGTGGATTCGCACGCGCGCCGTTCGGCACAGACGGCCCTGTGGCACATCACGCAAAGCTTGCTGCGCGTGATGGCGCCGATGCTGTCGTTCACGGCGGAAGAAGCGTGGGCAGTCTTCGCCGGCAAGGAAGCCTTTGCCGCCAGCGATGAAACCATCTTCACGCAAACGTACTGGGAATTCCCGGCCGTGGCCGACGCCCAAGCACTGCTGGCCAAGTACGATGCGCTGCGCGCCGTGCGTGCCGACGTCACCAAGCAGCTGGAAGAAGTGCGCGGTTCGGGCGCGATTGGTTCGTCCTTGCAGGCGGAACTGTCCATTAAAGCTGCCGGCGACAAATATGCGCTGCTGGCCAGCCTGGAAGACGACTTGAAATTCGTATTCATCACGTCGCAGGCGCACGTGGCGCACGTGGCTGACGCTGCGGACGAAGCCGTGGAAGTGAAGGCATCGGAAGCCGCCAAGTGCGAGCGCTGCTGGCACTACCGCGCGGACGTCGGTTCGCACGCGGACCATCCGGGCCTGTGCGGCCGCTGCCACAGCAACCTGTTTGGCGCGGGCGAGAAGCGCAAGTTCGCGTAACGCCTCCGGCCGGTATGCAAAAACCGGCCCGCGTCGCGAAACCGCAGGGCGGATTTTATAAATCCGCCCTGGCGCCGTCGAAACGCATACACGGCGGGTTTAACTCGGCGTCCCCGTAAAACCCGCCCTACCACTTCATTACTACATGGCTAAATCCAAACCAATCGCAGCAAAATCCTCATCCGGCGGCGGGCTGGCCCCGTGGCTGGGCATTGCCACTATCATCATTTTGCTGGACCAGATCAGCAAGATCACCATCAACAAGACCTTCCGCTACGGCGAAGACTTGCTGGTGACGTCGTTCTTCAATATCACGCTGGCGTACAACAAAGGCGCCGCATTCAGTTTCCTCCAACACGCGGGCGGATGGCAGCGCTACCTGTTTACCGGCATCGGCATTGCCGCTGCCGTGTACATCGTCTACCTGTTGAAACGCCACGCGGGCCAGCGCATGTTTTGCTGGGCGCTGGCGCTGATCATGGGCGGCGCGATCGGCAACGTGATCGACCGCGTGCTGTATGGCCACGTGGTGGACTTCCTGGACTTCCACTGGCCCACTATCGGCCACTTCCCCGCATTTAATATTGCGGATACGGCGATTTGTATTGGCGCCGGCCTGTTCATCCTCGATGAACTGCGCCGCGTGAACAAATAAGGAGCGACTATGGAACTCGATGGCAAAAAAATCGTCCTGGGCCTGTCTGGCGGCGTCGCGTGCTACAAGGCTGCCGAACTGTGCCGCGCGCTGACGCGCGAAGGCGCATCCGTGCAAGTGGTCATGACGGATGCGGCCGAACATTTCATCACGCCCGTCACCATGCAGGCGCTGTCCGGCAAGCCGGTGTACAGCAGCCAGTGGGACCCGCGCGTGGCCAACAACATGGCGCACATCGACGTGACCCGCAATGCCGACGCGATCCTCGTGGCGCCCTGCTCGGCCGACTTCATGTTCAAGCTGGCGCACGGCGCCTGCGATGATTTGCTGTCGACCATGTGCGTGGCCCGTCCACGCAGCGTGCCGCTGCTGGTGGCGCCGGCCATGAACGTGGAAATGTGGCAAAACCCGGCCACCCAGCGCAACGTCCAGCAACTGAAGGATGACGGCATCGTCATCTTTGGCCCCGCTGCCGGCGAACAGGCGTGCGGCGAAGTGGGCCTGGGCCGCATGCTGGAGGCGGAACAATTGCTGGCGGAACTGGTGGCGGCGTTCCAGCCCAAAGTCCTGGCCGGCAAACGCATCCTCGTCACGGCCGGTCCGACCTTTGAAGCCATCGACCCGGTGCGCGGCATTACCAATCTGTCGTCCGGCAAAATGGGCTACGCCGTGGCGCGCGCGGCCCGCGAGGCAGGTGCGGAAGTCGTGCTGGTTTCCGGCCCGACCGCATTGCCGACGCCGTTCGGCGTCCAGCGCATTAATGTGCAAAGCGCGCAGCAAATGTACGACGAAGTCATGCGCGCCATCCATGGCCAGCACGTGTTCGTCTCGGTGGCTGCCGTGGCGGACTGGCGCGTGGCCAACCCCAGCACGCAAAAGATGAAAAAGAAAGGCGACGGTACCGTGCCGGATTTGAAGTTCGAACAAAATCCGGACATCCTGGCCACCGTGGCCCAGCGCACCAGCCTGGCCGGTTATCCGTATTGCGTGGGCTTTGCCGCGGAATCGGAAAACTTGCTGGAATATGGCGCCGCCAAACGGGAAAAGAAAGGCATCCCGCTATTGGTCGGCAATATCGGCCACCAGACGTTCGGCCAGGACGACAACACCATCATCCTGTTCGATGAAAACGGCCACACGATCTTGCCGCGTGCCGACAAGCTAACCCTGGCGCGCGCCTTGATTTCTGAAATCTCCAAGCGCATCGATAAACACTCGTTATTCTCGCCTCAATAAGCAATCCAATGAAAACCGTAGACGTCAAAATCCTCGACCCGCGCATGAAAGACCAGCTGCCGGCCTATGCAACCCCGGGCAGCGCCGGCCTCGACCTGCGCGCCTGCATCGATGCACCGATGGTCATCGAGCCGGGCCAGACCGTGCTGATTCCAACCGGCCTGGCGATCCACATTGCCGATCCGGGCTACGCCGCGATGATCCTGCCGCGCAGCGGCATGGGCCACAAGAACGGCATCGTGCTGGGGAATCTGGTAGGCTTGATTGACTCGGATTACCAGGGACAACTAATGGTTTCCACCTGGAACCGCGGACACAATTCGTTTACGCTGAATCCCATGGAACGGCTGGCCCAGTTGATCATTGTGCCGGTGCTGCAAGTGGGCTTCAACGTGGTGGAAGAATTCGGTAATTCCGAGCGCGGCGAAGGCGGTTTCGGGAGCACCGGCAAACATTAAGAGGACTGGAACATGATGGGCAAGGCAAGGCGTTGGGCGTTTTATATCACTGCGGCAGGCGCCGCCACCTTGCTGACGGGCTGTTCCACAACACTGTGGCCCGGCAAGCCTGTTCCAGAACCCGGCCCGGCGCCCTACACGCCGGCCGCCCCGCAGGAGCCTGTGCTGTCCGCCCGCGCCGTGGCGGCGCAGGAATCCCTGAAAACCATGGTGGCGCTGCAAGACCGCCTGTCGCGCGTATCGGCGCCCCTGTTGATCAACAATGCAGACTTGTGCCGCTCCCAGGCCCGCAACCTGCTCGGGTTCACGGCGCAAAACCGTTATTCGTATCCCGGTGAATACAGTGAAGCGGCAGCCGCCGTGCTCGGTTATGGCGACCGCCTGCAAGTCAGTTCCGTGCTGGCCGGCAGCGGCGCCGCACGCGCCGGTTTGCGCAAGGGCGACAGCCTGATTGCCGTCGAAGACAAGCCGCTGCATGGCGGCCCGGATGCGGAAGCGCATGCGGCGGAAGTACTGGGCCCGCTGGTCGGCAACCGCGCCGCGCTGAACCTCACCATTGCCCGCAGCGGCCTGTCGCAAACCATGAACGTGCCCGTCACGCGGGCGTGCGCAATCCGCATCCAGCTGGGCAACAGCGACAATATCAATTCGTATGCGGATGGCCAGCGCGTAGCCATCACGCGCGGCATGATGAATTATGCGCAAAGCGATGAAGCCATTGCCTATGTGCTGGCGCGCGATATCGCCCACAATGTGCTGGGCCACGCGGGCGCCATGCGCCAGACCAATACGCAAGGCAGCATGATCGACAACCTGGTACGCGCGAAACCGGATACGTCGCTGCTGATTGGCGGCGGCGGCATCAAGCCGGTGCCGCAAGACCTCGACGCGGCGGCTGACACGCTGGCCATCTATATGCTGCAGCGCGCCGGCTACAACATCGACCACGCCAAGCCGTTCTGGCAACGCCTGTCGAACCAGTATCCGGCCACCGTACTGAATGGCTACACGGCTGCCCACCCTGCCGTTGCCGTGCGCATGGCTGCGCTGGACAAAGCCGTGTCGGACGTCAAAGCCAAGCTGGCCGCGAAAAAGCCGCTGGTGCCATGATGCGCATGTGGTCTTCCGCCCTGTTGCTGGCAGCATCCGCCAGCGCCCTGCCCGGCGCGCATGGCGCCGAATGGACGCGCATCGGGCGCGGCGCCAATCCCGAAGTGTATGTCGACCTGGCGTCCGTCAAGGAAGAAGCCAACGGCCGCAGCGCGTGGGTCATGCGCAATTACAGCAAGGGCCAGACGGCGCCCGATGGCAAACCTTACCGCTCGGTGCGCACGCAGCATGTCTATGCGTGCAAGGACCACACAGCCACGTTGCAGGCGCAATCGTTTTATCCGGACGCGATGGGTAAAGGCGAAGCGGTGGGGAATTTCAAATATGAACAATATGACGCGGAAAAAATCGCGTCCGGCAGCGCGATGGACAGCGTGTCGAAACGCGTCTGCCGCAAGAAGCTGCGCAAGCCGCGCCGCTGATCAACGCCCCTGCTTGCGCCGGCGCGACAGTGCCACGCCGGCCAGGCCCAGGCCCAGCAGCGCAACGCTGCCCGGTTCCGGCACATTGTTGGCGCTGATCTTTGTCGTGAAGTAAGCGTAGTCATTATTATTGGCATCGCCGGCCCAGATCCAGTGGGCGCTGTTGTTGATCAGGGAACGATCGCCCCATGGGTTGACGCCATCCGGCCCCAGGTCTTGCAGAACGCCATAGGCGCCGTTGAAACCCGTGTTATTGCCCTTCCAGTTGGTGGTATCGGTCGTCAGGAACGTCGAACCGTTGGCGAATTTGTGGCCCGTGCCGGACAGCGAAAAGTCGCCGAGGAAGCCGGCAATCCCGCCCAGATCGAATGCATAGACGTGCAAGTAATAATTGGTGCCCTGGGCCAGGGTAACGTTATTGGTGTACGACGTCGTCCAGTCGGCGCCATTGCCGAAACTCGTTCCCGTCACGCTATCGGACGTCGACAAATACATGGCATAACCATTGTCGACACTCGCATGCGTTGTCAGCACCGTTGCGGACGCATTCAGCGTAAGAGCTGAAGCAATGGTGGCGATGGCGTAGCGCGCAAAACTGGTAACTTTCATGGCGTAGTTCCTTTATGGGATGAGGATGCCATGTCCAATGCAATTACCATGCCAGATATTTTCATTTGGAAATTATTATTTCTAATCAGAAACTTAGATTTCCAATGCAAAATCTTTGTCAGCGGGAATGTAAAAATTTCCGACAAACACCGGTCACGGCACTCTACCGCAATGCGCTGCACTGTGAACCAGATGCCGGCGCCTGCACTACGACGATGACTGGTATATGCAACCTCCGGCGCGCGCGCTGATGCAGCGGTGTATAGTCATGCGATGGACAGCATAGACCTCGAAGTACTGAAAACCAGCGCCGCCTGGATCGCCGCAGGCCACAAGGCCGAACTCGTTACTGTCATGAAAACGTGGGGCTCCAGCCCCCGCCCGATCGGCGCCACGCTGGCCATTTGCGACGATGGCACGGTGGTGGGGTCCGTGTCCGGCGGCTGTATCGAAGATGACTTGATTGCCCGCGTACGCAACCATGGCATTACGCGCGATACGCCGGAAGTGGTCAGCTATGGCATCACGGCAGACGAAGCGCATCGCTTCGGCTTGCCGTGCGGCGGCACCATTGAACTGGCGCTGGAACCACTGGGTCCGCACAGCCGCATCGCGGAATTGCTGGACATGCTGGAACAGCGCCGCCTGGTTGAACGGCGCCTGGATCTCGACACGGGGGCCGTCACGCTGGCCCCTGCCGTGGCGGGCAATATCCTGGAACGCATCGGCAATTCCCTGGTGACGCAGCATGGTCCCCGCTGGCGTTTGCTGATCATCGGCGCCGGCCAGCTGTCGCGCTTCCTCGCGCAAATCGCCACGGCCATGGAATACCACGTGACGGTGTGCGACCCGCGCGAGGAATACCGGCAAGGTTGGCACGTCGATAACGTGCAACTGGTGCACGCGATGCCCGATGACCTGGTGCTGGAAATGAAACTGGACCACCGCAGCGCTGTCGTGGCGCTGACGCACGATCCCAAGCTCGATGACCTGGCGCTGATGGAAGCGCTGAAATCCGATGCGTTTTACGTGGGCGCCATTGGCTCGCGTTTAAACAATAGCAAGCGGCGCGAACGGCTGGTGCAATTCGACGTGACGCCCGAACAGCTGGACCGCCTGCACGGCCCGATCGGCCTGTACATCGGCAGCAAGACCCCGGCGGAAATCGCGATTTCCATTCTGGCGGAAATGACGGCCGTGAAAAACGGCGTCCCGTCCAGCATGCAAGTCAACCACGCCGCCGCTCCGCAGCCGCAATCCGGCAGCGCTTGCATGGTGGGGGCAGTTTAAAAGCAAGAATCGACAAGCAGATATGGGCCGGGTCGGCCACAATAGCGGTTCAACTTAATCGGTTACCGCTATGAGCACTGCCAACTTGCTGCGTCTTGTTTTGCTGGCCTCGATCTGGGGCGGCTCTTTCCTGTTTATGCGCATTGCCGCGCCGGTGCTCGGGCCGGCCGTGCTGATTGAATACCGGCTGATATTTGCCGCGGGTTTTCTTGCCGTGGTTGGTTTCGTCATGAAAAAGCCGCTGGGCTGGCGCACGCACTGGAAGCACTATTTCATCCTCGGGCTGTTCAATTCCGCGATTCCCTTCGTGCTGTTTGCTTATGCGGCGCGCATGCTGCCCGCTTCCGTCCTGTCGGTATTGAATGCCACGGCCCCCATGTGGGGTGCGCTGATTGGCGCGGTGTGGCAGCGGCAAATGGTGTCGGGCCGCGTGCTGGCCGGTCTCGTGCTGGGTACGTGCGGCGTCGCACTGCTGGTGGGACTGGACCACGCCAGCGCCCGCGCCGGCGCGGCTCTCGCGATTGCCGCCGCCCTGCTGGCATCGTTCAACTATGGCATTGCCAGCACGTATGCGAAAACCGCGCAAGCCGTCGAGCCGTTCGCCAATGCACACGGCAGCATGTGGGCCGCCGCGCTGCTGACCTTGCCGCTGGTGCCGCTGATGCCTTCGCCCGGTTCGCCTACGATGGGCATTATGGCGGCAGCGTTCGCACTGGGCGTGCTGTGCAGCGGCGTGGCGTACCTGATTTACTACAAGCTGATCCGCGACGTGGGCGCCACGTCCGCCCTGACCGTCACGTTCCTCAGCCCCCTGTTCGGCATCTTGTGGGGCGTGCTGTTCCTTGGCGAAACCGTGGGCTGGCACACGCTGGCAGGATCCGCCATCGTCATTGCCGGTACGGCGCTGGTAACAGGCTTTAAACCGAACTTCGGCTGGCTGCGCCGGACGGAGCCCGTGTAATGGCGTGGGACATTGCGCTGCCGGACGGTTACCGGCTTCATGACGTGCTGGCCTTTCACCAGCGCGATGCGGAAAACGTTGCGGAACACGTGACGCCGCAGCGCCTGCGCAAGGCAGTGGTGCTGGCCGGCACACCCGTGCTGCTCGACGTGGCCTTCGAAGGCGCCGTGGCCCGCTGCTCGGCGCTGGCCGATGGTGAACCCACGGATGCGGTGGACAGCGCCATCCGCGGCGCGCTGCGCAATGTGCTGGGACTGCGCATCGACCCGCAACCATTTACCGACATGGTGGCCGGCGATCCTGTGATGGGGCCGCTGGCCAAGCGCCAGCCGGGCCTGCGCATCGTGCAATCGGCCACCGTGTTTGAAGCGCTGACGTGGGCCGTCATTGGCCAGCAAATCAACCTGGCCTTTGCCATTGCGCTGCGCCGCACGTTGATCCAGCTGGCCGGTCCCCGGCACAGCGGCGGCCTGTGGTGCTATCCCGATGCGGCCGGCGTCGCGCGGCTCAGCGTGGATGACTTGACCAGCCGCAAATTTTCGCGCGCCAAGGCGGAAACCCTGCTGCGCTTGTCTGCGCTGGTGGCCGATGGCGCGCTGGACCTGGAGCCCGGCCCCGCCAACACCATCGCCGATATCAGCGAAGCGCTGCTGGCTGTGAAAGGCATCGGCCCGTGGACCGTGAACTATGGCTTGCTGCGCGGCTATGGCTACGAAGACTGCTCGCTGCACGGCGACGTCGCCATCCGCACTGCCCTGCAGCCGCTGCTGGGCGGCGATGAACGGCCAGATATTGCCGCCACCGAACGCTTCCTGCAGCGCTACGCGCCCCACCGCACGATGGCCGCCGCCCACCTGTGGGCCAGCCTGCATCCGCGCGGCGACGGCAATGGCTGACGCCGGGGGCGGCTTTACGTTAGACTCACGCCTCATCACAGAAAGGTAAGCCATGACGACCGACGCCACCCCGAAACCCAGCGCCCTGCTCACCGCCACGTTGCGCGCCGCCCACCAGCTGCTCGACAAGCCGCTGGTGCTGGACGACCCGCTGGCGCTGCGCATCCTCGGCAAGGAAGCCGAAGCGGGTTTGCGCGCCTCGCTTGGCGAATTGAATACCCCGTTCCGCACCGCCCTGCGCGCCATCCTGGCCGTGCGCAGCCGCCTGGCGGAAGACACGTGGCACGACAGCGAAGCGCCGCAGCTGGTGATCCTCGGCGCGGGCCTCGATACGTCGCCGTACCGCATGGACTTGCCGCTGGAAGCCGAAGTCTATGAAGTGGACTTGCCCGGCGCACTGGAGTGGAAGCGCGACTTGTTGCAGCTGGCGAAAATCAGCGAGCGCGAACAGGTGCACTACGTCGGCGTGGATTTCAATGAAACCCAGCTGGAAGATGCGCTGGAAGAGGCGGGATTTGATGCTGAAACGCCGGCTTGCTTCACGTGGCTGGGCGTGACGCTCTACCTCACACCAAGCGACGTCAAGCGCACGCTGGAGTACATTGGCGGCTGCGCGCCCGGCACCTCCGTCGTGTTCGACTACGTGCTGGCGCCGGAATTGCTGGAACCGCAGGAGCGCAGTGTCATGGAAGCCATGGCGGCCAGCCTGGCGCAGGGTGGCGAACCCTGGAAAAGCAGTTTTACGCCGGAAGCACTGGAACAGATGCTGCGTGAAGCCGGTTTCAGCGAAGTCGAACACTTTGACCGCGAACGCCTCACTGAACTGTACCTGTCCGGCCGCAGCGACAGCCTGCGCCTGGGCGGCGCCACCCGCCTGATCCGCGCCACGGTCTAGCTTAAAAATGGTACCTGGTCGCCTTCGCCCACTTGTTGCCCGGCCAATTCTTGTGCAATAGCTGGAACGCTTCCTTCGAATAGCGGCCGCGCAACTGGTCTTTCTCTTCCTTGTCCGTGCCATACGGGCATTCCATGCGCGTGGAAGCGACCAGGAAATGCAGCGCTTTCGGCGCTTCGTCATCGGCAGGCTTGGTCTTGGCCCACGCCAGCAGCGGCGGCGCCATGAATTCACTGCGCAGCGGCAGCTTCATGTAAGCCTGCTGTTCCTGGGCCGCCGCCGCCACCTGTTCGCTGGTCAGGTAGCGTGGCGGCTGCGGCGCTGGCGGCGTTTCATCTTTTTTCGCGCCGTACGCGCAACCCCAGTCACGGCTGGCGCCAAAGCCGTCATAAACTTTCGGATTCAATTCCGGCGTATTCACCAACAGCAGTGCGCCGGCCAGCTTGCGCTCGTCGCCCGGCTTGGCGTTGCGGTAGCGCGCATATAAGTGTTCCGTGGTCTTGCGGCCCTTCGCCACAGCATCGAGCAGCGACAAGGCCGTCGCCTCGTCATTCAAAATCAGCGCCCGCGCCAGCATGGTTTCCTGCAGCGGCGCCTTCCATTTGGCTGGCAGGCGTGGATGCGCCAGCAAGGTTTTCAATTCAGACAGCGGCAGGTAGCGGAATACCGCCAGCGGGAAGTCCTCATCCGTTTCGCCTTCCACCGCCTTGGCATCGATGGCTTCACCATTGTCGACACCATCGGGCTTGCGCTGCGCCGCCTTGACAAATTCATCAAGCGTGCCGGCCGACGCCATTTTCAAGCCAAGGAAGCGGTTGTGCGTGGCAATCGACATGGTTTTGCCATACGTGGCCAGCAAGCGGTCGATATCCTTGTCTGCCTGCGCGCCCTGCTTTTCCGCCAGTTCCAGCCGCGCCAAATGGTATTGCACGGTCAAATACAGCGGATGCTTGGCCGGTACCGCCTGCGCGGCCTTGCGCTCCGCCTCATTCAATTCACCCGGCCCGGCCAGCGACACCAGCGGCGCCAGCCACAGCGGATCTGCCGCCTGCGCCTTCAGCCAGCGCTGGTGCAAGCCTTCCAGTGCATGCTTGCGCTGTTCTTTCACGTCATTGCTGTCCGGATCCGAATACACGTCGGCCGGCACATTCGCTTGCATGGTGGCGATCCATGCCGTCATCGGCTCTTTCGCCGCCAGCAGCACGCTGCGCGGCTGCTTGTCCATCAATACCAGGTAATCGCTGAGCAAACGGGGCGTGTCGGCATTGAATGGTTCACTGTCGAGCTGGCGCGCCAATGCGGCAATCCGCGCCAGCGGATCAATGCGCGCATCGACCAGCGGCAGCAACTGGCGTGCCGGCGCAAACGTTGGCGCCAGCGCTTCCAGTTCCTTGCGGGCTTGCTGCAATTTGCTGATTTTACTTTTGCCTTCGTCATCGAGCGTGGCGCTGCGGATCAGGCAACGGGCCGCCAGGTACGCGCCCAGGTTTTTCCATGGCGACTTGCTGTCTTGCGCGACGGCCTGGAATTGCTTGCGCGCTTCGCCAAAGTTACGCGCATAGAAATGCGCGGCGCCAGACTGGTACGCATAGTCCGCCTTCAGCCAGTCCGGCGCATTGGCCGGCGGCGCGGGCGGCAATTGCGTCACGCGCTTCGGCAGCGGCTTGCCATATTCATGCGGCGGTTCCGCGCAATTGGCAAACACGGCGTCCTGTCCCTGCAGCCACGCCTTGTGCCACGCATCGGGCTTGCCGCCGGCGCCCAGCGCGGCACGCGCTTTCAAGGTCACGGCCGCCTGCTTGAATGCATCGAAATGGCAATTGACGTAGCTGGCGTTATCCGTCTCCCCCATCACGTCGAGCTTCACGTCAAGCGGCAAACCCCACTGCTTCGCATAGGCAGCGCGCTCCTTCAGCCATGCGCCGCTGCCATTCAAGTCCGCTTCATACGAATAGTCCCACGTGCTGCCTTTACCGATGCGCCACTCATTGAGATCCAGCGCCGCCAGCTGTTGCTGCGTCAACGGCTTGCCTTTGGCGGCCTGGTACGCCATGTAGTGGAACACGCGCCAATAACTGCCTGGCACCACGCCCAGGTTGCCGGCCGCATATTGCTGCAGGAAAGCCGGCGCTACCTGGTATTCAGAGGCGAAGCGGTTGGCGCTGAAGCCGTCGCCGCCACTGGCATGGGCCCAATGCGGCAACGAACACACGGCGGCCAGCAGGCTTGCGGTCAGCAGTCTTTTCATGAAGGGCTCCTGGATTGAACAGCCAGCCAGCGCTCGGCCGTCCATGGTTTGGGGGAGAAGTAATAATTGCGGGGCGCGTACGAGCGCACCAGCGGTTCATCCGTTGCATGGCCCATCGCGCCGCGGCAATATGGCCGCGTAAAGCCCGAGCCATCGAGCCGGTTGCGCAGCGCCTGGCCATCGCCGCCCATGCGGAACGCCATCGGCACCACTTCATCGGCATGCGCGGCAGGCAGCCAGGGATCATCGAGGCACCATGACGCCAGCGCCGTCATCGACAGCGCGACATTCGGCGGCAGCCGGCGGCGGATATCGGCCATGACTTTGCCCAGGAAAGGCCGCTGCGAACGGCGCACTTCAAAATCCAGCTGCACCACGCGGCGGTTGCCCCGCTGCGCCACCCGCAGCAATTCGCGCACGATGCGCTCTTGCTGTTTGTCCGTCAGCTTGGGCGGCTTGCGCCACGACACATCGACGTGCAGCACCGGCACCACGGCCGCGTGTTCCGGCAGGTAGAGCGCCGCCGTGCGGGGCCGCACCAGCGCATCTTCGCCTTGCAGCATGATGGACGACGCCACGTAAGCGACACCGACATCGGGCGGCAGCCACCGCAAATCTTCCGGCCGCTCCCACGCCCATACCATGCGCGCAGGCAGGCGCGCCAGCGCGGGATGGCCGTCCGGCAAAGTATCGTCGCCAGACAGCGCCACGCTGGCCCCGAGCGCTGCCAGGAACAGAAACACGACGCGGATCATGTTGCCAGCATAAAGGATGGCGGCAAACGTTGCCAACTTACCATGCTGGCGGGACGTCTGATCCGCGCCACGCGTGGTTTCTTACTGCGGCATGCGGGCGATCAGGCCGCCGATATGCTCGGCCAACGGCGACGCACCCTCTTCCTGGTTGGCCAGTACAGCCACCACATAGCCACGGTCCACGTACATATTCAGCTCGCCATTGATGCCGGCGAAGCCGCCGCTGTGGCCCACCACACGGCCCACCTTGCCCACGGACGATTCAAAGCCCAGCGCATAATCGATTTGCTCTTGCCGCTTCCACAGGCGCTCGACACTGGACTTCGGCAACAGGGCGCCGTTCGACAGCGCCGTGGCAAAGCGGTTCAAGTCGCGCACAGTGGAATAACCGCCGCCGGCAGGGCCGCCGCGCAACACGTGGATGAACGTGTTTTCTTTCCAGCCGTAGGGCGAGCGCTCCGCCGGGGTATAACCCATGGCCAGGTTTTCCACCGGCTCGTCCAGCGCATAGCTGTCCGTATTGCGCATGCCGGCCGGCTGGAACACGTGCTGGCGCACGTAATCGAAATAATTGTCGCCAGACGCCTGCTCCACAATGACACCTGCCAGCAGCATGCCGATATTGCTGTACATGAATTGCTGGCCCGGTTCAAAAGCAGGCTTGTCGCCGCGCACCAGCGGCTTGTAATCCGCCACTTCGCGGTATTGGTCGCGCGACGACGCCATGAACTTCTCATTGAAGAAATTGCCCAGGCCCGACGTGTGGGTCAGCAAATGACGCACCGTGATGCGGTCCGTGACGTCGCGGGGCAGCCACGATTCATCGACGAAGCGGCTGATCTTGTCGTCAAGCGACAGCTTGCCCTGGTCCGCCAGCTGGGCAATGGCGACAGCCGTGAACATTTTGTTCATGGACGCCAGGTTGTACTTGGTTTCCATGTTGTTGCGGACGTGATAGCGCTTGCTCGATTCGCCGCATGACTGTTCAAACTTCACACGGCCATTGTGCGCCACCAGGATGGAACCGGAAAACGCACCTGCGCTGCAACCGCGTTTGACTGCCGCTTCCACCATGCCGAGCATGGCTTTTTCATTGGCGACAGGCTGGGCCGGCAACTGGGCCGGGCGCGCCGGCGACAGCATCAGGGACTTGATGCGCTGCGCGCCGCCCTCTTCCACCGTGACCTTGGCGGCATACCAGCCGCCATAAATACGGTCCTGGAACAGGGCAGTGATGCCATCGCGCGTCGGCGTATACGTGCGCACGGCGCGCAAATCAAGCCCTGCCGTGGCTTTTTGGGCTTTGGCCAGCGCCAGCTGCTGTGTGGCCCATGGCGCCGCATTGGCCAGCTCCGGCGTGCCATGCTGTTCGATAAAGCGCTGCATGCGCTGCGGGTCTTTGCTGTTGAAGGCAGCGGCAAAGGCTTGCAAATGCTGCTGTAGCGCTGCAGGCAACGCAGAGGAAGGCTGGTCGGCTATCGTGTCATTATCCGGCGCTGGGACCACGAAATGGCCTGCGTCGAGCACCAGCGTTCCGCCGCAAGCCGGGGTCAATGCCTGGCGGTTGCCGCTGAACGTGGCGATTTCCCCTTCCCAAACCGGGCCTGCACTGCCTTGCCTGACGAATTTATATTGAATTGGCGTGGCGGGTGGCAATTGCAACGTGGCTTCCCAGCCCGTGCCACCTGGCGAGCTGCGCACCATGGCATTGCGTTCACCCGTACTCCAGTTGCCCAGCGCCGCAAGGTCGCCATTGATGTACAGTTTTTCGCCGTCGATGGCGCCTGCATCCGCCAGGCGGAACGTGACAGGCACCGTGGCACAGCCGGCAAAGGCCGCACCGGAAAATGCTGCGGTAACAGCAAACACTATTGCGCAACGCCTTGCAGTCATGGGTAATGACATCAGACTTTCTCCGAGTTGTTATTTTGAAATTAAATTATAACAATACCCGGTCAAACAATAATGCTTGCTGCCTGCGCAAAACCAGCCGCAGCACTCCCCCGGTCAGTCAGCAGGCAACCGGCGCCGTCCCATCCAGCCCACCAGCCCCAGGCCAGCCAGCAGCATGCCCCAGGTTTGCGGTTCCGGTACCGCGCTCAACAGTAGGGCATAGCAATTGCCGCTCTTGTCGCACCCCTGGCCGGCAATCTGGCCCACATCGTTGATGGCGGCCGCGCCGGTAATGGTCACGCCGCTTCCGGGCCTCACCAGCGCGTTCAAATCGTACGCCGTGCCGCCGTCATACAGGAACGGCTTCTGGTCGTTGTAACTTGCGCCATAGGTGCCCACCACCTGGTCCCGGTTGTTGATGCCGCTCGCCTGGCTGTAGAACGCGCCGAACACATCGAGTTTTTGCACCTGGCCTTCAGAATAGATATAAGCGTAGCCACCGCCGCCGGTTGCCGCCGTGATGCGGCCCACGACCTTGTTGGCATCGTTGAGGTCTTCCGCATAGATGCTGTCGATCCCTTGTACCGGGATATCCTGCACTTTGCCGTTCAAGTAAATAAACGAGTGGTGCCGGAACCAGCCGGGCTCGTCGTATTCAAACGTGCCGACAATGGTGCCGGAATTATTGATCGCGCTGGCATCACCGTAGCCGAGAGGGAATTCCGTGATTTGCTTTTGCTGGAAGCGCGCCGGCAGGTAGGCATACCCGTCGAAATTGGCCCCGACCACGGTGCCGCTGTCATTGATGTCCTCGGCATAGCTGTGGGGATTGCTGGCGTGAGACGTGGGCGGTGTGACCCGCTGGTAACCCTGGCTGGAATACGTATACGCATGGTAACTGGTCTCGTCATAGTGGGTGCCGGGCAGGTTGAACATGGTGCCGACCACCACGCCATGGTTATTGATGCCGGTTGCCCTGAAATCCCTGTCCAGCTGGGTGGCGCCCTGATCCGTCCACAAGTACGAACCGCTATTCGTCCAGCCAACCACCTGCCCGGCATTATTCAGATCGATGGCCTTCGTAGTGTCATAGCCAGGGCCGCTCAAAATGCTGACCTTGTACAGCGGTGCGGCCTGCACCGCGGAAAATGACGCCATTGCCAGCAGCAGGGCTGGCAACTTCAAACGCATTGACATGACTTGCTCCTTCAAAAATCGGCTGCCCTTGCAGCCAGAGCGTCACTATAATTCATTGCAAATAATGCACGATTGTCAAAATTATATTTTTAACTTGGTGATTTTGTGTGAGCCGTGCGCGGGCCGGCGGCTGGTAAGCTGGGCTGCCGCATGAGCCCGTCTGCGCACGGAGCACGCCAATGAAAAAAGCCGCTGAACCTTGCGATTCAGCGGCTTTTAGAATTTGGTTGCGGGGACAGGATTTGAACCTGTGACCTTCGGGTTATGAGCCCGACGAGCTGCCAGACTGCTCCACCCCGCGTCTGATGTAAGTATTATAGGGCAGGCGCAGGATTTAGGCAATATCAATCTTAAAAAGCCCGACCATAGAACTTATATATCTGGCACGATAAGTGCATAACGCTGGCGCGCGCTTCGCGCCGCACCGACATTAGGTGTAAAGTAAGCACTAGAAGAGTTACCGAGTCCAGATCACATCCTTTCGATGCCGCCACCCATGAAATTCTGTTCCGAATGCGCCCATCCAGTCGAGCTGATGATTCCAGCCGGCGATAACCGGCCGCGCTACGTGTGCACGTCGTGCACCACCATTCATTACCAAAATCCAAAAATGGTGCTGGGCTCGATTCCGGTATGGGAAAAGGATGGCCAGTTGCAAGTGTTGCTGTGCAAGCGTGCGATTGAACCGCGCTATGGTTACTGGACCTTGCCGGCAGGTTTCATGGAAAACAATGAAACCACGGGGGAAGCCGCGCTGCGCGAAACGTCGGAAGAAGCGGGCGCCCATATTGAACTGGGCCCGCTGTTTACATTGATGAACGTGGCGCGCGTGCACCAGGTCCATATGTTTTACCTGGCCACTCTGCGCGACCTGGACTTCGCGCCGGGCGAGGAAAGCCTGGACGTGCAAATGTTCACGGAAGACCAGATTCCATGGGAAGACCTGGCCTTCCCGACGATCCGTTCGACCCTGGAACTGTTCTTTGCCGACCGCGCCCGCATGCGCGCCGACGGCGGCACGTACGGCTTCCACACCATGGATATTTCCAAGCCGATGCGCGGCGATTCTTGAAAACTGCGGGCCATGATCCCCTGGCTGGACGCGCATACACCTTTCCCTGACGTCTCCGAGGCGCTGACGACCGATGCACCCGGCTTATTGGCCGCGGGCGCGGATTTGTCGCCGCCCCGGCTGCTGGCGGCTTATCAGCGCGGTATCTTCCCGTGGTTTTCCGAAGGCCAGCCCATCCTGTGGTGGAGCACGGATCCGCGCATGGTCTTGCTGACCAGCCGCTTCAAAGTGTCCGACAGTTTGAAGAAGTCGATCAGGAAGGTCCAGCGCAGCATGGCGGAAGGCGGCCCATGGGAAGTGCGTTTCGACAGCGCATTTGAACAAGTGATGCGCGGCTGCGCCGCACCGCGGCGCGATGGCCCCGGCACGTGGATTTCCGAAGACATCATTGCCGGCTACAGCGGCTTGCACCGCCTCGGTTATGCCCACTCATCTGAACTGTGGCACAACGGCGAACTGGTGGGCGGCGCGTACGGCGTGTGTATCGGCCGCATGTTTTACGGCGAATCCATGTTTGCCCGCGAACCGGACGCATCCAAGATCGCACTGGCATACCTGGTGCATTTCCTGCGCCACCATGGCGTGGAGATGGTGGATTGCCAACAAGAGACCGGCCACTTGAAATCGCTGGGCGCATCGCCGATCCCCCGCAGCGACTTCATTGCCCACCTGCGCCGCGCCATCACGCAGCCGGCCATCCGCGACTGGCAGCCTTTGCCGCCCTATCCTTCTGTGAACTGAACCACAGTATGCTGCATGCGATTTCACATATTCCCCGAAGCCGCGTTATGATAGGACCACGGAGATTAGCAATCACTGATGGGATGCGTGCATGACCCACTTGAATGACCTGCCATTCGCGACGCTGCAGTTTTATACGACAGCGCCTTATCCTTGCAGCTACCTGGACGACCGCCAGGCCCGCTCGCAAGTTGCCACCCCGTCCCACCTGATCAACGCGGACGTCTATTCCGAACTGGTACGCAACGGCTTCCGCCGCAGCGGCATCTTTACTTACCGGCCATATTGCGACGGCTGCCAGGCTTGCATTCCAGTGCGCGTGGTGGCGGGCGAATTTGTGCCGACGCGCGGCCAGCGCCGCGCGTGGACCAAGCACGGGAATTTGCAGGCAGGCGTGGCAACCTTATCGTTCTCGGACGAACACTATGAACTGTACCTGCGCTACCAGAGCACGCGCCACGCGGGCGGCGGCATGGACCAGGACAGCCGCGACCAGTATGCGCAATTCCTGCTGCAAAGCCGCGTCAATACGCGGCTGGTGGAATTCCGCGAACCGGATGGCATGCTGCGCATGATTTCCATTATCGATGTGCTATCGGATGGCCTGTCATCCGTGTACACGTTCTTCGACCCGGACGTGCCGGGCGCATCGTACGGCACGTACAACATCATGTGGCAAATTACACAAGCCCAGGAACTGGGGCTGCCCTACGTGTATCTCGGCTACTGGATCCGCGACAGCCAGAAGATGTCTTATAAGATCAACTTCCAGCCATTGGAGGCGCGCATTAAAGGTTCATGGGCAGTCATGCCCAGGACGTAAGGCTGGCCGCGCAGGGTAAAATACGGGCAATTTTTCTTATTTGCCCCAAATTTCCCCGTATTTTCCCGGTTCCCAAATGTCCAAATTCCTGTATTCCCTCGCCCGTCCGTTGCTGTTTTCCATGGACGCGGAAGACGCCCACCATTTCACCCTGCCGGCCATGAAGCGCGCCGCTTCGCTGGGCCTGCTGCGCGCCATGGCGTGCCAGCCGAAAGCCGATCCGCGCACCGTGATGGGCCTGACGTTCAAGAACCCGGTGGGCCTGGCGGCTGGCCTGGACAAGGACGGCGCCTTCATTGACGCGCTGTCGGACCTGGGCTTCGGCTCCATCGAAGTGGGCACCGTGACGCCGCGCGCGCAGCCGGGCAATCCCAAGCCGCGCATGTTCCGCCTGCCCGCCGCGCAAGGCATCATCAACCGCATGGGCTTCAATAACGGCGGCGTCGATGCATTTGTCGCCAACGTGCAGTCGTCGCGCTTTTATCAAAACAAGGAAGGCATCCTGGGCCTGAACATCGGCAAGAACGCTGACACGCCGATCGAACGCGCATCCGACGACTACCTGCACTGCCTGGAAAAAGTCTACCCTTACGCCAGCTATGTGACGGTCAACATTTCGTCGCCCAACACGAAGAACTTGCGCCAGCTGCAGGGCGGATCGGAACTGGACGGCTTGCTGGCGCAATTGAAGCAAGCGCAGCAGCGTTTAGCCGACCAGCACAAGCGCTACGTGCCGCTGGCCCTGAAAATCGCGCCGGACATGGATGGCGACCAGGTCAAGAACATTGCCGATGCACTGATCCGCCACCGCATCGATGGCGTCATTGCCACCAACACCACGCTGTCGCGCACAGCCGTGGAAGGCATGCAGCATGGCGCGGAAGCAGGCGGCCTGTCGGGCGCCCCCGTGTTTGAACTGTCGAACAAGGTCATTCGTTTGTTGAAAGCGGAACTGGGCGATGCGCTGCCGATCATCGGCGTGGGCGGCATCATGAAAGGCGCCGACGCGAAAGTCAAAATGGATGCGGGCGCGCAGCTGGTGCAACTGTATTCTGGTCTGATTTACGCCGGCCCTGCCCTCGTGCGCGATTGCGCGGACGCGATTCGCGGCAGCAAAGGATAAGCATGGACTACACCACGCTCGGCAAGACCGGCTTGAAGGTCAGCAAAGTGTGCCTCGGCACGATGACCTTCGGCGAACAAAACAGTGAAGCGGATGCGCACCGCCAGCTCGATTACGCGCTCGAGCGTGGTATCAATTTCATCGACACGGCAGAGATGTATCCCGTCATGCCCAGCCCGCACACGCAGGGCAATACGGAACGCTACATCGGGTCATGGCTGGCCAAGCCGGGCAACCGCGCGAAGGTGGTGCTGGCGACCAAGGCTGCGGGACCAAATCCGAATATGGTGTGGGTGCGTGGCGGCCGGCAGAATTTCGATGAAGCGAATTTGCGCTTGGCAGTCGAGACCAGCCTGAAACGGCTGCAGACAGACCATATCGATTTATACCAATTGCACTGGCCCAGCCGCAATGTGCCGATCTTTGGCGCGTCGGTGTTTGACCCGGCCAAGGAGCGCACGGCGGTTGCGATTGAAGACACGCTGGCCGCGCTGGGCAAACTGGCCGATGAAGGCAAGATCCGCCACATCGGCATTTCCAATGAAACGTCGTGGGGCGTCAGTGAATTCATCAAACAGGCTGAATTAAAAGGCTTGCCGCGCATCGCGACGATCCAGAACCTGTACAACCTGACGGCGCGGCATTATGAAACGTCGCTGCTGGACGAAACGTGCTACCGCGACAGCGTCAGCCTGCTGGCCTACAGCCCGCTGGCGTTTGGCCAGTTGTCCGCCAAGTACGTGGACAATCCCAAAGCGCACGGCCGCCTGACCATCTTCCCGGCCAACTGGAGTCCACGCTATGTGCGGCCAGCCGTTTTCGAGGCGGCCGGCAAGTACGCCAAACTGGCGCGCGCAGCAGGCATGACACCGGCGCGCATGGCGCTGGCGTGGTGCTATACGCGCTGGTTCGTCGCGTCCACCATCATCGGTGCGACGACGATGGAGCAGTTGAAAGAAAACATTGATGCGTATGGCACGGTGCTGCCGGCGGATCTGATCGCTGCCATCGATGCCGTGCATGCGCAAGGCCCGAATCCAGGACAGTAATTGGCGGCATACAATGCGCAGGGCGGGCTCTACGAACCCGCCCCATGGATTCAGCATCAGTTAGTTAAAACTCTTCCCACCCGTCATCCTGAGCAGCGGCTACCGCACGCTTGGACGCAGGCTTTGCTTTTGCCTCGACTTTCACCAGCATCTTCGCAGCAGGCTGCTTCACCGGCGGCGCCACCGTCAACGGCACCTGATACTGGTGCCCCGCAATCCGGAACACACTGACCGCTTCGGCCAGCAGGCTGGCCTGGTCCCTCAGCGATTGCGCGGCAGCCGCCGCCTCTTCCACCAGCGCCGCGTTTTGCTGCGTAGCGTCGTCAATCTGCACGATGGCTTCATTGACTTGCGCAATGCCGGAACTCTGCTCCTGGCTGGCGGCGGAAATCTCCGTCATGATGTCCGCCACCTGCCTGACGGCCGTGACGATGCCATCCATCGTGGCGCCCGCCTCATCCACCAGGCGCGTCCCCGTGTCGACGGTTTCCACCGATTGGCTGATCAATGCCTTGATTTCCTTGGCCGCCGCTGCAGAGCGCTGCGCCAGCGCCCGCACTTCCGACGCCACCACGGCAAAGCCCCGGCCCTGCTCTCCGGCGCGCGCCGCTTCCACGGCCGCATTCAGTGCGAGGATATTGGTCTGGAACGCGATGCCATCGATGACGGCAATGATGTCGACAATCTTGTTCGAGCTTTCCTTGATGGCGCCCATCGTCACCACCACGTCGCCCACGACCTTGCCGCCCTTGGTGGCGAAATCCGATGCCGCCACTACCAGCGCCGTCGCCTGGCGCGCGTTTTCCGCATTCTGCGTCACGGTGGACGTCAATTCTTCCATCGACGATGCGGTTTCCTCCAGGCTGGATGCCTGGGTTTCCGTGCGGGTCGACAAATCCATATTGCCGGTCGCAATTTCATTGGTCGCCGTGTTAATGGTGTCGGAACCGGACCGCACGCGGCCGACAGTCTGCACCAGGCTGTCCGTCATGTTGCGCAAGGCGCGCAGCAACTGGCCTGTTTCATCGTTGGTCTTTCCTTCAATCTGCATCGTCAAATCGCCGCCCGCCACGGCTTCCGCCACGCCCACTGCCTCGTTCAGCGGTTGCGTAATGCTGCGCGTAATCCAATACACCACCAGCGACGCCAGCACGGCGGCAATCACTGTCAGTGCAATCATCATGTTGCGCACGGAGAGATAGGCGGCATGGGCGTCCGACGACGCTTTATCAACCGCGCCGATCTGGTACTTGACCATTGCTTGCAGGGTGTCCATGTACGCGGTCTGCTCCTTGCGTACGGTGGTGAGCAGGTACTTGACACTCTCGTCGCGCTTTTCACTGTCTGCCGACATGGCCAGGAATGTCTTCTGCACAGCCAGATAGCGCTCGCGCGCCTCCACCACGGCTTTGAGCCTGGCGCTGCTTTCGGGATCCGTATCGTCGGCAATGAGTTTGGTCAGCTTGTCGAGGTGGCCGGCAATTTCCGCACGTTTATCCACTACACGCTGCAGTTCCTTCTGGACTGTGGCGGGATCGGTCGACAGCATCGCATTGCGCATCGCGCGCGCAATATCGTTGACGCCGCCGATCATTTCATAAGACTCGATTACCTTGGGCACCTTGTCGGCATCCAGGTCTGCAGTGGCGTCGGCGACCCGGCTCAGATTCGTGATGCCAATCACGGACATGCCGATCATAAACACCAGTGATACGCCCAATCCGGCAGCCAGCCGGGCGCCAATTTTCCAGTTACTGATACCCATTTGACGCTCCCTTAGAGAAGGTTACATGGTGGAATTCAGTATATGGCGGAATCGGCAATGTCTTCAGGAAATTATGGCGGACTGACATTTCCGCCACAGTTTGTCCGCCACAGCTATGCGGCCTCTTCCCCCGCCAGCGTGCGTTCGATTTCACGGCGGCTCAGTTCCGGCGCGAACTGCTGGATGAATTCCTGTGCATAGGCGCGCAGGTAAGCCCCGCGGCGCACGGCCAGGCGCGTGGTATTGGCGGCAAACAAGTGCGACGCTTCCACGGCGCGCAGCCCTTTGTCGCGGCCATGATCGAATGCCATCGACGCCACGATGCCGACGCCCAGGCCCATGGCCACGTATTGCTTGATGACGTCGGAATCCATGGCCGTCAACACGATGTCCGGCTGCAAGCCTGCCCGCTCAAACGCGGCATCGAGGTGGCCCCGGCCCGTGAAACCCACGTCATACGTAATCAGCGGGAATTCCGCCAGATCTTCCAGGTGGATCGGTGAGCGCGACAGCAACGGATGGTTATCCGGCACCACGATCAAGTGGCTCCAGCGGTAGCACGGGAATGACACGAGATCCGGGAATTGCGACAAGCCTTCCGTGGCAATGCCAATGTCGGCTTTGCCCGACAAGACCCATTCCGCGATGTGTTCCGGCGAGCTCTGTTGCAAAGCAATGCGCACATCAGGGAAAGCCGTACGGAATGTCTGTACGACTTTCGGCAATGCATAGCGCGCCTGCGTGTGGGTGGCGGCAATCGTCAACGTACCACTGCTCTGGCCTGCATATTCCAGGCTGGCCTGCTGCAGGTTTTCCGCTTCCACCAGCAAGCGTTCAACGATTTTTAAAATACCTTTGCCCGGCTCCGTCAGGCCCGTCAGGCGTTTGCCGTTGCGTTCAAAGATGATGACACCGAGTTCATCTTCCAGTTCGCGGATCTGGCGCGACACGCCGGGCTGCGACGTGTACAGCGCGTTGGCGACCTCCGTCAGGTTGTAGTTGCGGCGGGCCGCTTCACGGATCGAGCGTAATTGCTGGAAGTTCATACCCCTGCTCCTTCATCGACAAACACATGCAAACGTTTCGGGCGCACCACGAGGGTTTCGCCATCTTTCAAGCCCAACTGGCGGTAGCGGTCATTCGGGATGACGGCTTCAATCAGCTCGGCGTTGTCAAAGCGTTCCAGGTCCAGCTGCGCCAGCGGACCGATCGCGTGGGCGCGGCGCAGCTTGACGACGATGCCTTCCGCATCCGGCGTGTAGCGGTCGACATCGAGGTCGTGCGGACGGATGTACGCGGTGCCTTTGCTATCCTGCACGGCGCCATGGGCGGGAATATCCAGCGCGATATCGCCGCTGGTGATGACGCCTTCGTGCACCCGGCCATGGAACACGTTGACGTTGCCGAGGAAGCCATATACGAACGGCGACGCCGGGTGGTTATACACGTCATCCGGCGCGCCCAATTGCTCGACTTGCCCCTTGTTCATCAACACCACCTGGTCCGCCACTTCCAGCGCTTCTTCCTGGTCGTGCGTGACGAAAATCGACGTCACGTGCAATTCATCGTGCAGGCGGCGCAGCCAGCGGCGCAGCTCTTTACGCACTTTCGCATCCAATGCGCCAAATGGTTCATCCAGCAGCAGCACGCGCGGTTCCACGGCCAGTGCGCGGGCCAGCGCGATACGCTGGCGCTGGCCGCCGGACAATTGCGGCGGATAGCGGTCAGCCAGCCAGTCCAGTTGCACCAGGCCCAGCAAGTCCATGACCTTTTGCCGGATTTGCGATTCCGACGGACGCTCGGCGCGCGATTTCACACGCAAGCCAAACGCCACGTTTTCAAACACGGTCATGTGCTTGAACAGTGCATAGTGCTGGAACACGAAGCCCACCTGGCGTTCGCGCACGTGGCGGTCCGACGCATCTTTACCGTCAAGCAGCACTTGGCCGGAATCCGGATGCTCGAGGCCGGCAATGCAGCGCAGCAAGGTGGTCTTGCCGCAGCCCGATGGGCCCAGCAGCGCCGTCAATTCGCCGGTCGGGAAGTCCAGCGACACATTGTTCAGGGCGACGAAATCGCCAAAACGCTTGTTGATGTTTTTAACAGCGATAGTCATCAGTGTTCTCCAGAGTCGGCGCCGGCGTAGTCTTCATGGAGGCGCCATGCAATAAAGGATTTCAGGGCCAAAGTCACCAGCGCCAGCAGGGCCAGCAGCGAGGCGACAGCAAATGCAGCCGCGAAGTTGTATTCGTTGTAGAGAATTTCCACCTGCAGCGGCACCGTATTGGTTTCACCGCGGATGTGGCCAGACACGACCGATACGGCGCCAAACTCGCCCATGGCGCGGGCATTACACAAAATCACGCCATACAGCAGACCCCATTTGATGTTCGGCAGGGTCACGCGGAAGAAGGTTTGCCAGCCCGACGCGCCCAGCACGATGGCGGCTTCCTCTTCTTCACTGCCCTGTGCCTGCATCAGCGGGATCAATTCACGCGCCACGAACGGGAACGTGACAAAAATCGTGGCCAGCACAATACCCGGCACGGCAAACAGGATCTTGATGTCGTGTTCTTGCAGCCATGGGCCGAACCAGCCCTGCGCGCCAAACAGCAGCACGTAAATCAGGCCGGAAATCACGGGCGACACGGAAAACGGCAAGTCGATCAGGGTCAGCAGCAAGCTCTTGCCCTTGAATTCGAATTTGGCGATGCACCACGATGCCGCCACGCCAAACACCAGGTTCAGCGGTACCGCAATCGATGCAGTAATCAGGGTCAGCTTGATGGCAGCCAGCGCATCATCTTCACGGATGGCGGCAATGTACGTTTCCCAGCCTTTCTTCAGCGCTTCAGTGAACACGGCCACCAGCGGCACGAACAGGAACAGGGTCAGGAAAATCAGCGCGACCGCGATCAACGCGCCTTTGACCCATGCGGGTTCCAGCACATTGTTTTGCTGAGGCAGTTCTCCCCGGCGCACGGGGACAGTTGCAGGTGCTCCACTCATTTATTTCCCCTTACCGGATTTGCCGCGGGCCCATGCCTGCAGCAGGTTGATGCTCAACAGCAGCACGAACGAAATCAGCAGCATGACGACAGCGATTGCCGTGGCGCCCGTGTAGTCGTATTGCTCCAGCTTGGTGATGATGAACAGCGGCGTAATTTCCGACACCATCGGCATATTGCCGGCGATGAAGATGACAGAACCGTACTCGCCCGTGGCGCGGGCAAAGGCCAGTGCAAAACCCGTCAGCAGCGATGGCAGCACGGTAGGAAACACAACGCGCGTAAAGGTTTGCCATGCGCTGGCGCCCAGACTGGCAGCCGCTTCTTCCAGTTCGCGTTCCGCATCTTCCAGCACCGGCTGCACGGTCCGCACGACGAAAGGCAAGCCTATGAACGTCAGCGCCACCATGACGCCGATCGGCGTAAAGGCGATTTTCAAGCCAAACTTGCCTTCGATGATGGAACCAAACCAGCCATTGGCCGAATACAGCGCCGTCAGCGTGATGCCGGCCACGGCGGTGGGCAGAGCGAATGGCAAGTCCACCAGCGCGTCTACTATGCGTTTGCCGGGGAATTGGTAGCGCACCAGTACCCAGGCCACGATAAAGCCGAACACGGCGTTGATGGTGGCGCCAATCAGCGAAGCGCCGAACGTCAGGCGGTACGACGCCATCACGCGCTCGGACGTCACGGTGCGCACGAAGTGTTCCCAGTCCATCGTGAAGGTTTTCAGGAACACGGCCGACAACGGGATCAGCACGATCAATGTCAGGTACAGCAGGGTAAAGCCCAGCGACAGGTTAAAGCCCGGCATCACGCGGTACGGCGCCGGCCGCCTGGCCGGTTGCTGGACCGCTGCGGCCGTTGGCGAGGCCGCTTGCGCATAGGTTGCAGACATGGAAAGCCCTTATTACAAATCCTTCTATGAAGGCGCCATAATCGCATCCAGAACGCATAGAACCAACGAATGATTAATCATTTGCATAGTCGCTGGCGCTATATACACATCGCGGAAAAATCGCCCGGACAGGCGCTTCCCCAGTAGCGGCGCGGCTTGCACTGGAAAAGCAACAGGGCGGCGTGCTTGTCAGCACTACCGCCCTGCATATATGGATATAACGAATATATTGGAACTGCTTATGCGATGAGCTTTGCTGCCACGCCCATCAAGGTCATGGCCAGCATGCCGCGCAAGATGCGCTCCGGTACAGCGCGGGCAAACCATGCGCCAATAGTAATGCCCGGCACGGAACCGACCAGCAAGGTCAGCAGCAACATCCAGTTGATCGAACCCAGCCACCAGTGGCCAACTGCGGCAATCGCGGTCAGGGGCACAGCATAAGCGATGTCGGTGCCAGCCACTTCAGCCGAGCTCAGTTGTGGATACATCAAGACCAGCAAGGTCGCGCCAACCGCGCCGGCGCCGATCGACGACACTGTCACCAGCGTGCCCAGCACCGCGCCTGCCACCACCGTGGCAATTGCCAGCGTACGGCCTTGCAACTGGCGCTCGGGATGCGCCGTGATCCAGGCCAGCATTTTCTTTTTGAACAGCAGCGCCACCACGGTCAGCATCACGGAGCCGGCAATCGAATAGCGGATGACTTGACCGATTTCCTTGTCCAGCGCGCCAAATTGTTTAAGTGCAATTGCTGCAACCACTGCGGCCGGCAAGGCGCCGTAGCACAGCAGGCGCACGATATCCCAGCGTACGGTGCCGCGTACGCGGTGCGTCACGGTACCGGCGGTTTTCGTAATGGAAGCAAAGGCCAGGTCAGTGCCCACGGCCACGGAGGGATTGATGCCGAATATCAACGTCAACAGCGGGGTCATCAGCGAACCGCCACCGACACCGGTCATGCCGACCAGGATGCCTACTGCAAAACCCGAAATGACAAACGAAATATCCATGCAATCCTCCTAGAGTTCGCAAGAGTACGGGAGGTTGCCTGGGTAGCAAACAACAGAGTGCTTATTTGCTTATGCAGAAGTGACGTATTTGCATATGCGGAAAATGACAAAGCGAAGACCCATGCTGAGCATCCGAAGCCAGCTCAGCATGGATTCCCGCGGGGACCAAGTCTTTCGCGGGAATGACAGCGCGGCTGCCGTTTACTTATTCGGCTGTGGCGTCACGCGCAGGTATGGGCGTTCAGCTTTGAAACCTTTTGGATATTTCTGCTTGATGACTTCCGGATCTTGCACGGTCAGCGGAATGATGACGTCGTCGCCATCTTTCCAGTTGCCTGGCGTTGCCACGGTATGGCTGTCGGTCAGTTGCAGGGCGTCGATCACGCGCAGCACTTCATCGAAGTTGCGGCCAGTGCTCATCGGGTAAGTGATGGACAGGCGGATTTTCTTGTTCGGGTCGATCACGAACAGCGTACGCACGGTGGCGGTGGCCGACTGCTCCGGGTGGATCATGTCGTACAGATTCGCGACTTTCTTGTCCGCATCCGCGATGATGGGGAAGCCCACGACGGTTTTCTGGGTTTCTTCAATATCCTTGATCCAGGACGTGTGCGATTCAACCGGGTCAACGGACAGCGCGATGGCTTTCACGTTGCGCTTGTCGAATTCAGGTTTCAGCTTGGCGGTCAGGCCCAGTTCGGTGGTGCAGACCGGCGTGAAGTCAGCCGGATGGGAGAACAGGACCACCCACGAATTACCAGCCCATTCATGGAATTTGATGGGGCCGATGGAGGATTGCTGCTCGAAATCTGGGGCGGTATCGCCCAGGCGCAGGGTCATACGAGTCTCCTGAAAAGTTTAAACAATGGTCATGTTGCCGAATGCGCATTGTGCTCCTGATATGGCCGCACTGGCAACATGGCTATGCGCCTGACGGTTATTTACCTGGCTGATAGATTTGGTCGAATAAACCACCATCGGCAAAGTGGGTCTGGTGCGCCTTGGCCCAGTCACCCGACACTTGCGCCAGCGTGAACAGTTTCACGTTCGGGAATTGCGCCGCATATTTCTTGGCTTCTTTTTCCACCGTTGGACGGTAGTAATTCTTCGCAATGATTTCCTGCGCTTCGTCCGTGTACAGGTAGTTCAAATACGCTTCCGCGACTTTACGGGTACCGCGCTTGTCGGCGACTTTATCGACCACGGCCACTGGCGGTTCCGCCAGGATGGACACGGATGGCGCGACAATGTCGAACTTGCTTGGGCCCAGTTCCTTGATGGCCAGCAGCGCTTCGTTTTCCCATGCCAGCAGCACGTCGCCAATACCGCGTTCGACGAAGGTGGTGGTGGCGCCGCGGGCGCCGGAATCGAGTACCGGCACGTTTTTATACAGCTTGCTCAGGTAATCCTTGGCGGAAGCCGGGGTGCCGCCAGGCAAACGCAGCGCATAGCCGTAAGCGGCCAGATGGTTCCAGCGGGCGCCGCCGGACGTTTTCGGATTCGGCGTAATCACGGACACCCCCGGTTTCACCAGGTCGCCCCAGTCCTTGATGCCTTTCGGATTGCCTTTGCGGACCAGGAACACGATGGTCGAGCTGTACGGCGTGCTGTTGTGGCCCAGGCGTTTTTGCCAGTCTTTGGCCAGCAAATTGCGCTCGGCAATAGCGTCGATATCGTAAGCCAGCGCCAGCGTGACCACATCCGCTTCCAAGCCATCGATGACCGCGCGGCCCTGCTTGCCGGAGCCACCATGCGATTGCTTGATTTTCACGGTATCGCCCGTCTTGGCTTGGTAATACTTGGCAAAGGAAGCGTTGACGTCCTGGTACAGTTCCCGGGTGGGGTCGTACGATACGTTCAGCAAATTGTATTCAGCAGCGATTGCCGGCGCGATGGCGACAACGGAAACAGCCAGTGCAGCGAAAAGTTTCTTGTACAGCATCTTATTAACCCCGTTAGTTAAGCTTTGGAAGCTGTAGATTACGGGGGCAGCTTATACTTGAGAACTAAGCATTTCAAGCATCCATATGCACTGGCGGCATAAAGATGGAATTACGCGAAACGCTGTACCAGAATAGTGATCCACACAGCACCCGCCAGCACGCCGGCCAGCAATACCGCCGCGCTGCCGAAGTCTTTGGCATTCTTGGACAATGGATGGCGCTCCAGCGACACGCGGTCCACCACGGCTTCAATTGCCGAATTGATCAGCTCAACAATCAGCATCAGCACGATGGAACCCAGCATGGCCAGCCGCTCGTAAGCCGACACGGGCAGCGCAAACGCCGCTACCGCCGCCACGGCCAGCAACATCAATTCCTGGCGGAATGCATGTTCCGTCTTCAGCGCCGTCTGCAGTCCGTCGAACGAATAAAACAGCGCGGACACGATCCGCTTGAGACCGCTTTTACTTTTGAATTCACTAACGGGCTGATCAGGTTGGGCCATAGCACAGAATAGTAGAGGAGTCATTGACACAGTGCGCCATTATGCACGCTTCATAGCGCACCCGTGGGCGGGAATTCCCATTTTTTTCACATCATGGTATAAATTACGTATCTTATACCGCACCGCACCAACCATATTATGAAAATGGAACCTGTTCCCGAGCAAAAGACGACGATTCAAGTCATCGAGCGCATGGTTGCACTGCTCGACGCCTTGGCCAAGTACCCGGACCCCGTGAGTTTGAAGGAACTCTCTAAAGTGTCCGGCTTGCACCCATCGACCGCACACCGCATCCTCAACGATATGGTGATCACCCGCTTTGTCGACCGGATCGAGCCAGGCACGTACCGCCTCGGCATGCGCCTGCTGGAGTTGGGCAACGTGGTGAAGAGCCGCCTGTCCGTGCGCGAAGCGGCGCTGGACTTCATGCGCACCCTGCACAAGAAGACGCAGCAAACCATCAACCTGTCCGTGCGCCAGGGCGATGAAATCGTGTACATCGACCGCGCCTTTTCCGAACGCTCCGGCATGCAAGTGGTGCGCGCTATCGGCGGCCGTGGTCCGCTGCATTTGACGTCGACCGGCAAGCTGTTCCTGTCCGTCGATGATCCGAAAGCGATCCGCGCCTACGCCACCCGCACGGGCCTGGCCGGCCACAACAAGAATTCCATCACGGACCTGGCCAAGCTGGAACGCGAACTGAGCCTGGTGCGCGCCCGTGGTTATGCGCGTGACAATGAAGAACTGGAACTGGGGGTGCGCTGCATGGCGGCCGGCATCCGCGACGATTCCGGCAAGCTGATCGCCGGCCTGTCGATCTCGGCGCCGGCCGACCGCCTGCAAGATGAATGGCTGGAAGACCTGGTCAACACGGCCAACCAGATTTCCGCCACCTTGGGCTATACGCAGCAGGAATAGAGGCTGCTTTCCCTGGAATGCACAAGGCCGGCAAATGCCGGCCTTGCTGTTTGCGGTGGGGCGAAATTACATGCCCGACGAATACGCTTGCGGCGCCGTGGCGCCACTGCCCACGGAAGCCCCGCCCACGATGCTCGATGGACGCAGCGCTTCCAGCCACTTGCGCACGCGGCCGGCATCGGCGGCACGGGCGGCCGAGCCTTTTGCATCGAGCAGCACCATGATGACGGCGCGGCCCTGGATCACGGCTTGCATCATCATGCAGCGTCCTGCTTCGTTAATAAAACCAGTCTTCTGCAAGCCAATTTCCCAGCCTGGCGTGGCAATCAGGCGGTTGGTGGTGCCGAAGTGCATGGGACGGCCATTGGCTTCCACCACGGCTTTCGGCGTGGTCGAATATTCACGCAGTACTGGATGCTGGTAAGCGGCCATGGCCAGCTTGCCCAAATCGCGGGCGCTGGCCATATTGCGCTTGGACAGCCCGCTGGAATCCACATAATACGTATCCGTCATGCCCAGTGAACGCGCCTTGGCATTCATGGCTTCGACAAACGCAGGCAACCCGCCCGGATAATTGCGGCCCAGCGCGGACGCGGCGCGGTTTTCCGAACTCATCAGCGCCAGTTGCAGCATGGACGCACGGGTCAGGCGCGTCCCCACTTTCAGGCGCGACCCCGTATGCTTTTCCTGGTCGATGTCGTCATCGGTGATGGTCAGCATCTCATCCATGTCCTGGTTGGACTCCACCACCACCAGGCCCGTCATCATTTTCGTAATGGATGCGATCGGCAATGCCACGTTGGCATTTTTTTCAAACAACACTTCCGAATTGGCCTGGTCCAGCACATAGGCCACATTCGATTGCAGCGCCAGCGGGTCCGGCGTTTGGTTCAAGCCCGCCAGTTCGCCCATCGTGGGTGCGGCGGCGACCGCCGGTGCGGCAGCCAGCACGCGCTGGTACACCACTTTGCGCTTGCCATTGACCGTGATGACGCGGCGTACTTTGCGTTCGGCATCCGGCGCGGCGGCAACGCGCAGCGGCAACTTGCCTGCCTTGCCCTCACTCTTGACCTTCTTGACCGAAGTTTTGCGTGTGCTTTCCTTGGCCTGGACGGCCGTCACAGGCAACGTGACACACAACGCCGATAACAACGCGCTAATGGCAAACTTATTCATTCCATACCCCACAGATGCAGTGCGACTATCCCTGTTGCAGTGTAGCAAAAGGTAGCCCGCAAGCAAGCACCACAGGCTGCATTTTTTCACTCTGCGCGGTCGTAAAACCACAGGTTGTCTAGTCCACAAACTTCACGAAGTTGGTTATTGGCTCACGTTCAGTGACCAGCGTATTTTCAATCTTATTATGGTCGGCGTAGCCCAACGACATTCCACACACGACCATTTCATTATCAGGCAAATCAAGCACCGCACGAATGATGGTGTGGTATTGCGTGAACGCTGCTTGCGGGCATGTATCGAGCCCCCGTCCGCGCGCCGCCACCATGATGTTTTGCAAGAACATGCCATAGTCCAGCCACGAGCCCTGCTCCATCACGCGGTCGATGGTAAACATCAGGCCGACAGGCGCATCGAAGAACGCGTAATTGCGGCCATGCTGGGCTGCCATGCCGGCTTTGTTATCGCGGGTCAAGCCCAGCAATTGGTACAAATCCCAGCCGACCTTGCGGCGGCGGTCGATATAGGGCGACTGCCATTCACGCGGGTAGTACGCATATTCTTCCGTGTGCTGCTTCGCCAGCTCCGGATCCGCATGGGCAGCCAGGATGCGCGACGTCAGTTCCCGCTTTTTATCGCCCGTCAGCACGTACACTTTCCACGGCTGCGTATTGGTGCCCGATGGCGCACGCGCGGCCACTTCGAGGATGTTTGCTATGTCTTCACGCGCCACCGGCGTTGGCAGGAAAGCACGGATCGAGCGGCGGGATGTGATGGCGGCATCCACCGCCTGCTGGTCGGGTGTGGAAATCATAAATATCATTTAGTCTGTTTCACAACGAAAATCACCCCGGTCACGGCCAGCGCCATGCCGGCCACGCCCAGGGCGCTGAAGGCTTCGCCAAACATCAGCCAGGCCATCACGGCGGTGGTTGGCGGGGTCAGGTACAGCAGGCTGGTCACCTTGGTGGCGTCGCTGCGGCGGATCAGTGCAAACAGCAGGAAGATCGCGGCAATCGACAGGGCCAGCACGGCCCAGGCCAGCGCCCCGATGACGCGCGGCGTCCATTGTATGTCAGAGAATTCTTCAAAGTACACGGCGAACGGCCACACGACGATGAAGGACGCGGCAAACTGGATAATGGTGCCCGTCCTTAAGTCAAATTGCGGGCAAAAGCGGCGCTGGTACATGGTGCCGGCAGTGATCGACAGCAGCGCCAACACGCACAGCGCAATCGCGGCTAACGACAAGCCGATCATTGTTATCTTGGCGTACACCACCAGCGCCACCCCGGCCAGGCCAAACACCAGTCCCAGCCACTGGCGCGGGCGGACCGACTCGCCAATCAGCGGCGCCGACACGGCCGTCAAAATCGGCTGCATGCCGACGATCAGTGCCGTGACGCCGGCCGGCATCCCTAGTTTAATCGCGACCCACACGCCGGACAGGTAGCCCGCCTGCAGCAAGACGCCAGCCAGCGCCACGTGGCCGAATTTGCCCGTCGGCCAAGGCGCTTTCAAGATCAGCACGGCCGGCAGCAACAGCGCCAGCACGCCTGTAAAACGCAGCAGCAGGAACATCAGTGGCGGCGCATAAGGCAAACCGAACTTCGCCACGATGAAACCAGTGCTCCACAGGAATACAAAGAAAATGGGGATGGGGGACAGGAACGAAGCAGGCCGGGACATTTGCAACCAATAGTTTCAAATCAACGGCATGGCTGAAGTAGCGGCGCCGGGGGCCACGAGTCTAGCACGGCAGAAAAAACGTTGCGGAACTGCGCAGCAAACAACATTGTCGCGCAACGGACATTTCCAGTTCGCAAGTGCAGCATGACCGTTCTATTTTTAACAACTGCTGATCTCATCAGGGCTGCGCTAATACTTGCACTCAGGAAGCCGCAATCCCGCATGGAGACTTGCATTTAATACCTTTGTGCAACGCACAAAAATCGCTTGACTTAAAAATTGAAGTCCGTAAAATCGGCCTTGTTGCGATGCACAATTCATTTCTTAGCCTGAATCACCAGACGTAAAGTTGTTGACTACAGGTATAAACGCTTGATCCACTCAAAACTGGAGATTTACATGTTTGCTATTCCTGAACAATTTTCCAACGCCACCAAAGCCAACTTCGAAAGCCAGTTTGCTATCTTCTCGTCGCTGACCAACAAAGCCTTCGAAGGCGTGGAAAAGCTGGTTGACCTGAACCTGAGCGCCGCTAAAGCTTCGCTGGAAGAGTCGTCGATCGCCGCCAAGCAACTGCTGGCCGCTAAAGACCCACAAGAATTCTTCTCCCTGACCGCTGCCCAAGCTCAGCCAACCGCTGAAAAAGCCATTGCTTACGGCCGTCACCTGGCTGCCATCGCTTCCGGCACCCAGGCTGAATTTTCCAAAGCTGCTGAAACCCAAATCGCTGAAACCAACCGCAAAGTCATCTCGCTGGTTGACGAAGTCAGCAAAAACGCACCAGCTGGCACGGAAAACGCCATCGCTCTGCTGAAGTCCACCCTGAACAACGCCAGCGCCGGCTACGAACAGTTCACCAAGACCACCAAGCAAGCTGCTGAAGCAATCGAAACCAACCTGAACGCCGCTGTGAACCAGTTCGCCGCTGCTGCTGCCAAGGTTGCGCCGAAGAAGTAATGAATGAAGCTTCCGGCCCCTGCCCTGCTGCAGGCGGCTGGATCCGCTGATTCAGGTCTCCTCGGCATCCGTGGTGTCCTCTCAGGCGGATGTCCTTCACTGCCCCGGCTTGGTCCGGGGCTTTTTTTCGCCTGTACTTACAGACACACGTGCAACGTGTTGCAAAGGCGGTTGAGCATGCCGCCTCCCAGGTAAGAAAACTGGAATACCTTGTGCTCTCCCGGCAATACCTGGCGTGTCAGCGGTTCCGCCAATGCCAATCCATTCTCGCTGTTGGTCAGCATCACCAGGCCATCGCCGGTGCTAACCGAACCAATGACGAAGGCACGGTATCCCAGGTTATTGCCCCACTGCCAAACGTAGGTGTCTTGCCGGTCCTGCTCCATGCCCAATCCCAGCCCCCAACTGAGCCCCAGGCCGGGCTCCACCGTGACGGGTGACGCAGTCAATTGCCTCAGCACCGAGTCATCGGCGAGCAGCCTGGCAAAGAATTTCCCATAGTCTTCCGCTGTCGTGTAGAGGGAAAAGGCGGCCACCGGCGTGGTCACATTCCGGGTTGGGCGCAGCGATCCATTGGCTTTGGTTCCCGGCAGCGGCGCCATGCCTTCATGCCAGGCATAGCTGCTGTGGTGCATGGCCAGGGGTTCGAAGACCTGGACCGCCATGAATTGATCGAGCGGCAAGCCAGTCAATGCTTCCACGGCCCGCTGCAGCAAGACGTATCCTTCCCCGGAATAGCCCCATTTGATTCCCGGTTCCGCGTCGAACCGCAATGGCCCGGACGCCCAGTTGGGCAGGCCCGACGTATGGTTCAGCACCATCCGCGCAGTCACGGCCTGTAAGCGGGGATCGGTCACCAGTTCGGACGGCTCCGCCTGCACTGGAGAATACTGGTGGCGGTAACCCTGCGGCAAATACGTTACCAGCGGCACATCAAGCGCCAGCCGGCCTTGCGCCGCCAGCTGCAACACGGCATACGCAAAGACCGGTTTGCCCAGCGATGCCGCTTGAAAAACACTGTCAGGCCGCAGCGCCGGCTCGGGCTGGCATCCGGCAGCGGTATCGACTGCCGCCAGTTGCCGGTTCCTGATGACCGCCACCGCCACGGCGCAAACGTGGTGTGCTTGCGCCAAGGCTTTTAATGTGGCGCCTTGCTCAGTCGGCAGGTGGGACACGGCGCATCCGGACAGGGCAAACAGCGATAGCGTGGAGACGGCAAGTATGGTGCGTCGCATGATGATCTTATTAAAAAAGAAAGGTGAAGCATAGTATCTCATTTGCTCCAGGTGGCGACCTGCCTTGCCACCCACGCCCCGTCATCGAGCGGTAAATCATGGCCGGCATCCGGGTGTGTCCGCAGTTGTACCTGCCACGCGTGCGCCAGGCCGTGCGAGCAGCGGGGATCGACCAGCCTGTCGCTGGCGCCGTTCAAGATCAATACCGGACATCCGCCGCCATGGGCAGGAGCGCGAAAGCGGGCCGCCGCCAGCAACTGGCGCATCGCATTGGCGCGTGTTACGGGACATTCCTGTTGCCAGGCGGCCCACTGGCGCCACAGCGCGTCATCCGTGCCATGGCGTGCGCTGGTCAGGCGCAAGACCAGTGCTTCGCGGCTGGCGGGACTGCCTGTCACCAGTTCGCGCACGATGGCCGGGTAATTGCGCCAGTGCAGCCGCTGATAAAACGGGCTGAATGGGCGCATGCTGGTGTTGATCAACACGCAGCGCGCCACGTCGTCCGGATACGACGCGCGCCATTGCGTGGCCACCATGGCGCCCAATGATAGCGCCAGCACATTCACGGGACCACTGATGCGCCGCGCCTGCAAATCCGCACGCAGTGCGTCAACCATGCCATCAACGGTGGCAGGACTGGTTTCGTGGCAGCGGCTGCCGTTGCCGGGCATATCCGGCGTAATGATGACGCTGCCCGGCAGTGCTGCCTGCAACTGGGCAGGGAATGTTCCCCAATGGCGGCGTTCCCGCACCAGGCCGCGCAGCAGCACCCACACTGGTGAGTTCATACGGCGGCCTGCGCGTGCTTGTGCATGGCGCCCATCACGTTGCGCCCAACCCATACCACTTGGCCAGCGCACGCTTGCGCTGCATTTGCCGCCCAGGCTCATCCGGCAGCCAGCGCGCGTGGGCGGCCACGGCCCGCATCAGGAATTCAAACCACACCAGATGGCTGCGCAATACGCGCTGCTGGCGGTGTGCCAGCGTAGGATTGAACGCGCCCAGCCGCGAGAACAGCTGGCGGGGATTTTTCTTCACCCACAGCCACGATCCCATTTCCAGGGTCAGCGGCAGGAACAGCGTGCCGGCCTGGCGCCCTGCTTTCAAATACAGGTAATCCCACAAATCGCCATGCGTACGGTATTGCAGGCTTTGTGGTTCAAACGTGTACGGGTGGTTCGGATAGCAGCGCGTGAATAACTCTTCCAGTGCAGCGATTTCCGGCAAGTGGGCAATGGGCGTGCGCGTGTGCGCGTGGGGAAACCAGATGCGGTCGCGCAAACCAAAGCCGGAATGGCAATCCAGCGTGAGGCTGAAGCGGCGCGCCAGCAATTCCCGTTCAACAATGGCGCACACGGCGCGGCTCTCAGCTTCCATGGGGGCACCAAAGGCACCCCGGTACCACGGCAAATGGGCAGACAAGCGCTGCCCGCCCAGCAGCACAGGCACACGCTCGCTGGCTTGCACGGGCGAATTGCGCATCAAGTCGACGCCTTGCGGGTTGGCGCGGGTGGCCAGGTACATGCCGCCCGGGTTAATCAGCGGCATCAGCACGAGCCGGATTTCAGACAGTTGCCGCTGCAACACGTCATCCCACGGCAAGCGCGCCACCAGCGAATGCAGGAAAGACAGGATGACCTGGGTGCCGATACGTTCCAGGCCATGGATGCCGCCAAAGATGCCCAGCGCGGGGGCATTGGGATCGGGGCTGCCGAGGGTTAATACATAGACGGGAAATTGCTTGCTGTCGGCGGCGACGGTGCAGACGTTATCCACAGCCAGCCAATGACTGCCCTCGTCGATCAACTGTTCCAGCAAGTCCAGTTCAGGCAGGGATTTGACGGGCATGGCCGGCGCGCCTCCAAGGCAGGGGAAGCGCCAGTATAGAGGAAACGCCACAATTTCCGCATCGAACTTCGGGGCCTGGCCCCAAAAGCACTATCGTGCGGCGTAGTGGCGATAGCAAAAGCCTGAATAGCCTGGCTTTAAAGAAATTTGGAGCCTGTCCGGCGTGGAACAGGCTCCAACAGTATGGAGGTACTTTATTCGCCCAGGTATGCCGCCTTGACGCGCGGATCGTCCAGCATGTCCTTCGCATTGCCCGTCATCGTCACCAGCCCCGATTCCATCACGTAGCCGCGGTGCGCGGCCTGCAAGGCCAGCTTCGCGTTTTGCTCCACCAGCAAAATCGTGATGCCCTCTTTCGATACATTGCGGATCACTTCGAAAATTTTTTCCACCATGATCGGTGACAGGCCCATCGACGGTTCATCCAGCAACAGCAAGGTCGGATGGCACATCAGTGCGCGCGCCATCGCCAGCATTTGCTGTTCGCCGCCGGACAGCGTCCCCGCCAGCTGCCCCGCACGCTCTTTCAAGCGCGGGAACACATCGAACCACTTGGCGATGTCGGCCTCGATCCCCGCCTTGTCGTCACGCGTGTACGCGCCCATTTGCAGGTTTTCCAGGATCGTCATGCGGGTAAAGACACCGCGGCCTTCCGGCACCATCGCCAGCTTGCGCTCCACCAGGTGGAACGATTGCGCGCCCTTCAGCGACGCGCCCAGATACGACACTGTGCCTTCGACCTTGCAGGCCGGCAGCGTACCGGTAATGGCTTTCAAGGTGGTGGTTTTACCAGCGCCATTGGCGCCGATCAGCGTGACCAATTCACCCTTGTTGACTTCCAGGTCGATGCCTTTGACGGCCTTGATGCCGCCATACGCGACCTTCAGGCCCGAAACTTTTAATACATTTTCCGACATCAGTGCGATCCTCCCAGATAGGCGTCGATCACCGCCTGATTGCTTTGTATTTCTGCCGGCAAGCCTTCCGCAATGCGCTTGCCATATTCCAGCACCGTGATGCGGTCGCACAAACTCATCATCATCTTCACATCGTGCTCGATCAGCAGCACGGTCTTGCCTTGCGCCTTGATTTTCACCAGCAGCTCTTTCAGCGCCAGCTTTTCCGTGGCATTCATGCCGGCCGCCGGTTCATCGAGCGCCAGCAATTGCGGGTCGGTGGCCAGCGCGCGGGCGATTTCCAGGCGGCGCTGGTCGCCATACGACAGGAACTTCGACGTGCGGTTGGCAAACGCGCCGATACCGACGAAGTCCAGCAATTCCTGGGCGCGGGCACGGATCGACGCTTCTTCTTCACGCGCCGCCTTGTGGCGGAAGATCGCACCAAATACGCCCTGGTGCGAACGCACGTGGCGCCCCACCATGACGTTTTCCAGCGCCGTCATTTCGCCAAACAGGCGGATGTTCTGGAACGTGCGGGCAATGCCGGCTTTCGCCACTTCATGCGGCGCCGATGGAGAATACGGCTTGCCCGCCAATTCAAACGTGCCCGTATCCGGCTGGTACAAGCCCGTGATCACGTTGAAGAACGTGGTCTTGCCGGCGCCGTTCGGGCCGATCAAGCCGTAAATCTGGCCCTGCATGATTTTGATGCCCACATCGGTCAGCGCCTGCAGGCCGCCAAAGCGCTTATTGACGCCGGCGATATTCAACATAACTTTGTCGCTCATCTTGACTTCCTTAAGCGGGCATGACGCCGGACGATTGCTGTTTGGTATCCGAATCACCATCCGGACGGTCTTCATGCTTAGGCGACGGCCACAAGCCGGCAGGACGCGTCAGCATGATCACCACCATCGCCAGGCCGTACAGCAACTGGCGCAGCACTTCCGCCTCAATGATCACGTGGCCAAACAGCTGTTGCTGCAACGGCTCCACCACATGGCGCAATACTTCCGGCAACGCCGCCAGCAGTGCGCCGCCCATGATGACGCCTGGGATGTGGCCGATACCGCCCAGCACCACCATCGCCAGCACGGCAATCGATTCCGTCAGCGAGAACGATTCCGGCGACACGAAGCCCTGGAACGACGCAAACATGGCGCCCGCAATACCGCCAAACGATGCGCCCATCGAAAACGCCAGCAGTTTCACGTTACGGGTATTGATGCCCATGGCTTTCGCTGCGATTTCATCTTCGCGGATCGCCACCCATGCACGGCCCAGGCGCGAATGCTGCAAGCGGCCCGTCACGAAGATCACGGCGATCGTCAGCAACAGGAACAGGAAGTAATACGCGTTCACCGACGGCATGCCGAAGCCGCCGATATACACGGTGGCGCGCGAACCCGCTTCACCGGCCAGCGACACGCCGAATACGCGGATCGGGTCGATCAGGTTGATCCCCTGCGGGCCGTTGGTGAAGTTGATCGGCTCATTCAGGTTGTTCATGAAGATACGGATGATTTCACCGAAGCCCAGGGTCACGATGGCCAGGTAGTCGCCGCGCAGTTTCAACGTCGGCGCGCCGAGGATGGCGCCAAACAGGCCGGCCAGCGCCGCGCCCAGCGGCACGATCACCCACACCGACAAGTGGATGCCGTTGGTGCGGATATCTTCGCCAAAGAATGCCACCAGCGCATTGCCCAGCGGTTCATAGTTGTTGATGACCGATTCCAGCAGGGTGGCAAATTGCGGCGACGCCAGCATGCCCGTCATGTAAGCGCCCACCGCGTAAAACGCGATGTAGCCCAGGTCCAGCAGGCCGGCAAAGCCCACCACGATATTCAAGCCCAGCGCCAGCATGATGTACAGCAGCGCCAGGTCGACAATGCGCACCCACGAATTGCCGAATGGGGCCGCCGCGAACGGGAACACAATCAGCAGCGCCAGCACGATGGCCATGCTGGTGTAAGCCTTTTTCGGATCTTTTTGTACGTCGAAATTCAACAGTGCCATGGTGTCCTCCTTATGCGCGGTCCGCTACGCGCTCGCCCATGATGCCGGACGGACGCACCGTCAACACCAGGATCAGCACCACGAAGGCAAAGATGTCCTGGTAGTGCGAGCCCAGGAAACCGCCCGTCAAATCGCCGATGTAGCCGGCGCCCAGGCTTTCAATAATGCCCAGCACGATCCCGCCGATCATCGCGCCATAGATATTGCCGATACCGCCCAGCACCGCGGCCGAGAAAGCCTTCAGGCCGGGCACGAAGCCCATGGCGAACTGGATCGACGCATAGTTCGCGCCCCACATCACGCCCGCCACGGCAGCCAGGCCGGCGCCGATGGCAAAGGTAGCGACAATCACGCGGTTCGAATCCACGCCCATCAGGCCAGCCACGCGGGGATTTTCCGCCACGGCGCGCATGGCGCGGCCCATCTTGGTTTTCTCCACCAGCATCACCAGGCCAAACATGGCGGCGGCTGCCAGCACCAGCAGCAGCACCTGCGTATGCGAAATCACGGCGCCGCCCACCATGATCGGGTCGGTCGACAGCATTTGCGGGAAGGGCAGCGGGTTGCGGCCCCAGATCATCATGGCGAACGTTTGCAGCAGGATCGATACGCCGATGGCGGTGATCAGCGGCGCCAGGCGCGGCGCATTGCGCAGGCGGCGGTACGCGACCCGCTCAATCAGCACATTGACGATCATGCAGACGGGAATCGCGCCGATGATGGCAATTGCCAGTTTGACGAAACCTGGCAAGTCAGGCGCCACATGGTTCAGCAAGTTCAAGATTGTCAAACCTGCCATGGCGCCGATCATCAATACGTCGCCGTGCGCGAAGTTGATCAGGTTCAGCACACCATAGACCATGGTGTAGCCCAGTGCGACCAGCGCATACATGCTGCCCAGCACCAGGCCGTTGATTATTTGTTGGATAAATGTATCCATCGGATTGCCTCTTCGTTCGCGTTATATGAAGCGCATAACAAAAACGGCACCCGGAGATATCCCCGCAGTGCCGCAGTTGATCAGACGCTGTACGTCTAACTATTGCGTATGCATGTTGCCAAGCGTCCGCAATGATAGCGATGTTTAACAAAAACTAATATCGGAAAAAAATTAAGTCCACAGAATTAAATTTAAGTCCAGAGGGGTTTCGCGCAAAATCTCACTCAAAAATTGGAAAACCGGCCGGAGACTGATCCAATCCGTTGGAATTCATGCGGAAATCTGCACAAAACAGCAAAAAACCGGGGCCATCGGCCCCGAATTTTATGCGTCAAACTGTTGCGCTTTTACCACCATTAACCTTTATCGAGCCCTTTAGGCAGCGGGAACGTCACCGCTTCCTGCACGCCATCGAGTGTACGCACGCTTTTCACGCCCAATTCTTTCAGGCGGTCAATGACTGCCTGCACCAGCACTTCCGGCGCGGAGGCGCCCGCCGTCACACCGACGCGCTGGCGGCCTTCCAGCCAGGCAGCGTCGATTTGCGTGGCATTGTCGACCATGTAGGCCGGCGTGCCTTTCTTTTCCGCTACTTCACGCAGGCGGTTCGAGTTCGAGCTGTTCGGGCTGCCGACGACAATCAACACTTCCACTTGTGGCGCCATGAATTTCACGGCTTCCTGGCGGTTGGTGGTGGCGTAGCAGATATCGCCCTTCTTCGGCTCGATAATGTTCGGGAAGCGTTCTTTCAGCGCGGCGATGATGTCGATGGTGTCATCCACAGACAGCGTGGTTTGCGTCACGTACGCCAGCGCATCCGGGTTCTTGACGTTCAGCTTTTGCACGTCTTCCACGGTTTCCACCAGATACATGCCCTCTTCCGTCTGGCCCATCGTACCTTCGACTTCCGGGTGGCCGTCATGGCCGATCATGATGATTTCGCAGCCCTGCTTGCGCATCTTCGACACTTCCACGTGCACCTTCGTCACCAGCGGGCACGTGGCGTCAAAAATCGACAAGCCGCGCGCTTCCGCTTCCGCACGGACGGCTTTCGACACGCCGTGGGCGGAAAATACCAGCGTATTGCCTGCCGGCACGTCATCGAGTTCTTCAATGAAAATCGCGCCTTTGTTGCGCAAATCGTTGACGACATACGCGTTGTGGACGATTTCGTGACGCACATAGATCGGCGCGCCAAACTGGGCCAGCGCACGCTCAACAATTTCAATGGCGCGGTCTACGCCCGCACAAAAGCCGCGCGGTTGCGCCAGCAATAATTCTTTATCCATATTGAATCCTTAAAGGACGGAGATCAGCTTCACTTCAAACTTGACCGGCTGGCCGGCCAGCGGGTGGTTGAAGTCGAAAATCGCATCGTTTTCACGCAGTTCGCGCAAGACACCGGCAAAGCGGCCGCCACCTGGCGCAGCGAAATCCACCAGGTCGCCGATCTGGTATTCCACACCTGGCGCCGAGTTCGCTTCCAGGGTGGCGCGCGACACGGGACGTACCAGTTCCGGATTGCGCGGGCCAAAGCCGACGCCCGGTTCCAGGTCGAAAGTCTTGTGCGTGCCTTCCGGCATTCCCAACAGCAACTCTTCCAGCACCGGCGCCAACTGGCCCTGGCCCAGCATCAAAGTGGCAGGCGTGCCATCAAAAGTGGTGACAATGTCAGTACCGTCCAGCTTGGCGAGGCGGTAATGCAGGGTCAGGTAAGCCGATGGCGTGACGACGTTGGGTTGCTCGTTAGACATGATATTTCTGGATTAAATTACCGAAGAGCCGACATTGTAAGCCACCTTGCGCTGCCGCGCCCCGGCCTTCGGCCGCCTCCCTGCCTTCAAATGTGAACAATTGTTGCCTTTCATGCGGGTTGTGGCACGGTTCTTTATAATCCTGGCCATGCAAATTTTCCCCAGTCCCTACCGCTATTCCACGATCCGCACCTTGACCAGCATCCAATTGCTGTCACTGATGATGGCGCTGTCAGCCCTGTCGCTGGCACTGATGTGGCACCGCTGGGGCGGCACCATTGAAGATTCACTGGCCTATTTCAATACCGCCCTGTGGCTGCGCGGCGAATTGCCATTCAGTGCGCTGCAGGCGCCCTTCCCTTACCGTTTGCTGATTCCGGCCGTGGCCTCGGCATTGCCTGGTGAATTGCACAACAGCTTTGCCATGTTGAACTGGCTGCTGGTCAGCGCAGCCGGCGTCATGATGGCGTTGACTGTCGTGCGCCTCGGCTATGCGCGCCGGCTGGGCTACCTGGCGGGTGTCATGATGGTGCTGGCGGTGCCCACGTATTGGTATGCACCTTATCTCGTGGTCGATCCCGGATCCATTTGCGCCCGCGCGGCATTCGTGCTGGCAGTGGTATCGGGGCAGCCGTGGCTGGCGGCGCTGTCCGGCATTGCCGCTACGGCGGCGCGGGAAGAAAATATTTTGCTGCTGGTGTGGCTGCTGGCGGCGCGCCAGATCGGCTGGCGCGCGGGACTGGCCGCCCTGGTGCTGGCGGGGGCGTGGCTGCTGGCCGTGCGCTGGTGGCTCGTGGCCGGCTTGCCATCGTACGTGTGGAAGCCCAGCATGCAGCACGTGATTTACACACTGAGGGGCGACTGGCGCTCGCTGGTCTCGCTGGTGCTGTGCGCGGGCATCGTGTTGCCCATGGCGCTGTACGGCATGCCGCGCGCACCACGCCAGTTGCAGCCCTTGAAAAGTTTGCTGATCTTGATGGCGCTGCCCCCACTGTACGCGGCGCTGAGCGTACGGATTGAGGGACGGGTGGTCTGGAGCCTGTACCCGATGCTGATCCCGTTTGCGATTGCCGCCACGGTACCCCGTTTCTTGCAACCGCAACCGTCCCGCTGATCTGTTGCAAACCCTGGCGCGGGGGTGGTGGCGATAATGGGATTTTCCCTGCGGGAGGTTCAGCATGGGCATTTCCGATTGGCCACTACACCAGCGTCCGCGCGAACGCTTGCTGCGCGAAGGCGCCCATACCCTTTCCGACGCTGAATTACTGGCCGTGTTCTTGCGCGTCGGCGTGCGCGGCAAGAGCGCCATTGCGCTGGCTTACGATGCAGTCGGCCACTTTGGTTCCGTGCATGGCTTGCTGTCGGCGGACGTACGCGACTTCTCCGCCATACACGGCCTTGGCGCCGCGCGCTTTGCGGAGTTGCAAGCAGTACTGGAATTATCACGCCGCGCACTGGCCGAACAAATGCAGGCGGGCGTCGCGTTGAATTCCCCACATGCCGTGAAACAATATTTGCGGCTTTCACTGTCGCGCCAACCCTACGAATCGTTCCACGTCTTGTTCCTGGATGTGAAAAACCGCCTGATCGATGCCTGCGAACTGTTCCGTGGCACGCTATCGCATACCAGCGTCTATCCCCGTGAAGTGGTGCGGGAAGCGCTGCACCGTAACGCTGCCAGTGTGATGCTGGCGCACAACCATCCATCGGGGGCGCCAGAGCCCAGCGATTCGGATTTGCTGTTGACGCGGGCACTGGGCCAGGCGCTGGCACTGGTCGATGTGCGCGTGCTCGACCATTTTGTCGTGGCGGGACATCAAGTGCATTCGTTCGCAGAACACGGCCAGCTCTAATGAAAGCTGCACGTTCAACAGGCAGTTTACCTTTGTAAACAACACCTTGCGCAAATTGTTAAATATTTTAGAAATTCATGACACAATTGTTTTCTGTAAGTCGTTGAAAAACCTAATTTTTTTTGCTATAGTCTCGGTTTTCCAATTTCGGAAGTAACTTTAGGAGTGCGCCATGGCACGTGTTTGCCAAGTCACTGGGAAGAAGCCGATGGTCGGCAACAATGTTTCCCACGCTAACAACAAAACCAAGCGTCGTTTCCTGCCTAACCTGCAGAACCGCCGCATCTTCGTAGAATCTGAAAACCGTTACGTAACCCTGCGTCTTTCGAACGCCGGTCTGCGCACCATCGACAAGGTAGGCATCGACGCCGTCCTGGCCGACATGCGTGCTCGTGGCGAGAAAGTTTAATAGGGAGCTAGATCATGGCAAAAACCGGCCGCGACAAAATCAAACTGGAATCGACCGCAGGTACGGGTCACTTCTACACGACCGACAAGAACAAGCGCACTATGCCAGCTAAAATGGAGATCATGAAGTTCGATCCTAAAGCTCGCAAGCACGTTCTGTACAAAGAAACCAAGATCAAATAATTGATCCTTGTTTCAAAGAAAAGCCACTCATTGAGTGGCTTTTTTATTTCTTACTTGGCTGCTGGAACGTTAATAAAGGGCACGGCATTTCCCGTCATGGTCGATGGCATATGGCCATCCCATTTCTCGATGGCTTTTGCCTGGTTTTCCACTTCCCTTAAGCGCAGTAATTCCGGCGTCACTTGCTGGCGCTGTAATGCCAATGCATCCGCCTCCGCTTTAGCACGTGCAACTTTTTGCTGGGCCTCCACTTCAATCCGCTGCAAATCCCGTTCGGCTTTCATTTTCAATTGCTCCGCCGTGGTTTTTGCTTCAATAGCTTCATCAAAAGTTTTACTGAAATTAAAGCTGATAATTGAAAATTCATCGATGACCAATCCATGGCGCGACATACGTTCCTTTAATGCCGCCACGATATCGTCACGCACGACGGCGCGTTTGGAAATCAATTCTTCCGCCGTATAACGGGCTGTTACCGCTTTGACTGCCTCATGCACGGCCGGCACAATAATCCGTTCGCCAGGCTGATTGCCCAAATCGCGATATACCGCCACGGCGGCTTCCGGCTTCACATGGTAATTAATGGCAACGCGGGTTTGCACGCGCTGCAAATCCTTCGAGGCAGCATCGCCTTCACCCTCGCCTTTTTCAATCGCCACACCCACTAAATGCATGGCTTGCGCCAATGGCCAGCGGAAATGCAAACCTTCGTCATAAACCTGTTCGGATGGTTTGCCAAACGTGGTTAATACGCCGCGATGCCCGGCCGGGACAATCGCAAAAGGCGTCAGCATAAACAACACAATGATGGCGGCAATTGCCAAACCGAGTTTTTTAATCCACCTGAATTGCATGTCTTCTCCCATTTCAAAAAATGCAATGGATTCATGGTAGCAGAAGGATGCGCATGAGCAATGGTAATCGGCGGGCCATTTAACCGCATCTTAAGGCAGAAATGAGCATGATCACGCCACTTATTAGCATAATCAGGGACGATAGCGTCCCGCAAGGTCAGTTGGCGATTTGAACGGGCAAATAAAAACGGCCCCGCAGGGCCGTTTGGAATGAAGCGTTGAATACTTATGCGTAGCTGCGCAGGCGCAGGGAGAATTCCTGCAGCGATTTAATACCGGACGCTTCCGCACGATCGCACCAGTCTTGCAGTTTGGCCAGCAATTGATCGCGGGTGAAATGCGAACGTTCCCAAATCACGCCCAATTCCACGCGCATCGTGTGCATGGTTTCCAATACTTTGCTGTGCTCAAACAATTCCACCAATTGCTGCTTTTGTGGCGCTTCAAGTTTAGCAGGTTCACGCTGCAGCAATTTACGGGACGATTTCAGGAAGCGCGCTTCCAGTTCCGCTTTATTCAAGTGCTGCAATTCATCTTTCCATGCTGCCTTGATGGTTTTCGCATATTTCGCCATCACATCGTAACGGTTGGCAATCACAGATTGCAGGGTTTCCAGGTCGGCCTGCATTTTACCTTTTTGGAATTTTGGCTCTGGCGCAACCTTTTTAACTTTCGCCAAGCCCAAAGTTTCCAATACACGGATATAGAACCAGCCGATATCGAACTCATACCATTTCGACGACAGTTTCGCCGACGTGGCAAACGTGTGGTGGTTATTGTGCAATTCTTCGCCGCCGATAATCAGGCCGAATGGAATGATGTTGGTTGCCGCGTCGGCGCAATCGTAATTGCGGTAGCCCCAGTAGTGGCCAATACCATTAATAATGCCGGCCGCCGTCACGGGGATCCAGATCATTTGAATTGCCCACACGGTAATACCGATCACGCCGAACAGCATGACGTTCACGACCAGCAAAGCCGATACGCCGGCAGCGCTATATTTGGTGTACAGGTTGCGCTCGATCCAGTCACTTGGCGTACCGTGACCGTATTTCTCCAGCGTTTCCTTGTTTTTCGATTCAGCGCGATACAGTTCAGCGCCTTCCCAGAATACTTTCTTAATGCCGCGGGTCACCGGGCTGTGCGGATCTTCGTCCGTATCGCATTTAGCGTGATGCTTGCGGTGAATCGACGCCCATTCTTTCGTGACCTGGCCAGTCGTCAGCCACAGCCAGAAACGGAAGAAATGCGAAGGAATCGCATGCAGCTCCAATGCGCGGTGCGCTTGATGGCGGTGCAAATAAATGGTGACGCTGGCAATGGTGATATGCGTCACCACCATGGTATAGGCAAAAATCTGCCAGCCAGACAGGCCCAACAGGCCCGTGTCGAGGAAGGCCAGTACTGCTTGTAAACTAGGGATCATTACTGCTCCAGTAGGGGGGATATCGTTCGCGAACCTGTCCCCATTGAACAGGCGCGACTTCTCATGATGGACCGTATTGTACGCCGAATCCGCCCTGCTGAGGACGGATTGCCCATCGGAACTGATTATTTTTTAGGCGGTGCGTGCCACATCAGGACCCTTCCGGCAACCTTGCGGGACCGATAATGCGCATCTCCCGTTGCGGGAACGGCACGGAGATTTGGTGTTCCTGCAGCAATTTCCAAATTGCCCGGTTGACGTCGGAAATCACCCCGCCCCGGCCATTTTCCGGATCGGCAATCCACCAATTGACTTGCAAGTCCAGTCCATCGGCGCCGAAATTGACGAGATTGGCCGAAGGGGCCTTGTCTTTGACAACGCGTTCGACGGACAAGGCCGCCTGTTCCAGCAGACGCAGCGCCAGGTCCAGGTCCGTATCGTAAGCCACGGACACCTTGGCGCTGAGCAACACGCTCTTGTTGCTCAGCGTGGAATTCTGCACCGCGCCCGACACCAGCATTTCATTGGGAACAATCGACTCTACGCCGTCGAGCCCTTGCAGCACGGTATAGCGCGTGTTGATTTGCATCACGCGGCCACTGTATTTATCGACGGTGATCATGTCGCCGATGGTCAGGCTGCGGTCCAGCAAGATAATGAAGCCGGAAACATAATTGCTGGCGATCTTTTGCAAACCCAGGCCCAGGCCAACGCCCAGCGCACCGCCAAACACGGACAGCACCGTCAAATCTATGCCCACTGCGGACAAGCTCAGCAATACCGCCACGACAATCAAGATCGCGCGGCCAAAGCGCGCCAGCACGACGCGCATGCTCAGGTGCATCGATTCCACGCTCATCAAGCGCTGCTCCAGCACGGCGCCCACCCACAGCGCCAGCATCAACATCAATGCCACGGAGACGGCGCCGCCCAGCACATCGGCTATCGACACCTTATGCTTGCCCAACGGCAGCAGGGTCTGGTCCAGGTAGAGATACAGCTCACTCCACAGCCCCGTGATATACAGCGCCATGCCGGCCCACACCAGCAACTGGAAAATCTTTTCAAAAGTCCGGATGGTCTGACCAATCTGGCCCTGGCGGGCAAAAATACGGCGCAGCAAGACAAAGGCAAAGCGGATCAACACCAGCGACAGGAAAATCGGCACGGCCACCTTTAGCAAATGCACTTTTTGCCACCGTCCCAGCATCAATTGCGCGCCATACAGCACGGCCACGACAGCCAGCGGTCCCACCACGCGGGAAAAACTTTCCGCACCAAAATGCGCGATACCGCTTTCCGGCGCTGCTTCCGCCACGCGGGCCGTTACGCGGGCGCGCAACAGGCTGGAAATCAGCCAGCCCAGCAAAACAGCCGCCACCAACGCCGCCAGCTGCCATAGCAAGCCGGGGTCGCGCATGTCGTTGAATAAGTCGGAAATCAGGTTTTTCAGTGGTTCTTGTTTCATCAGCAGTGATCAATGAAAGGGCCTGGCCCCAAATATGCTATGAATTTTGCACCATTCATAGCACTTTTGGGGCCAGGCCCCGAAATGTCGACCAAATTAAAAAGCCGGCGCTGGGCCGGCTTGGGGAACGCTTATTCTGCGTCGTCCGATTCTTCTTTCGCAGGTTTGGCCATTTTCTTGCGCTCGAACACGGCGGCGAAGAAGCCATCCGTTTGATGCTTGTGTGGCAACAGTTTCAAGTAATCGCCCATTTCCAGCGCGATTTTCTGTTCCGCCAGGATTTTGCTCATCGGCACCAGTTCGAAGTCAGGATGCGATGCCAGGAACTCAGCCGCCACGTTATCGTTTTCTTCGTTCAAGAAGCTGCACGTCGCGTACACGAGACGGCCGCCGCCCTTGACCAGGCGCGATGCGCCATCCAGGATGGCGATTTGCTTGTCGTGCATCTCGGCAATCGCGCCTTCTTGCTGGCGCCATTTCACGTCCGGGTTGCGGCGCAACGTGCCCATGCCGGAGCATGGCGCATCGACCAGCACGCGGTCGATCTTGCCGGCCAGGCGCTTGATTTTCGCATCGCGCTCGTGCGCGATCAGTACTGGATGCACGTTCGACAAGCCACTGCGCGCCAGACGCGGCTTGAGCTTCGACAAACGCTTTTCCGACACGTCGAACGCATACAAACGGCCGGTGTTGCGCATTTGCGCCCCCAGCGCCAGGGTCTTGCCGCCCGCGCCGGCGCAAAAGTCCACCACCATTTCACCGCGCTTGGCGCCCAGGATCTGGGCCAGCACCTGGCTACCCTCGTCCTGCACTTCAATGGCGCCGCTCTTAAACAGCGGCAGGTTTTGCAGCGCAGGCTTTTTATGCACGCGCAGGCCCAGCGGCGCATACGGCGTCGGGTCGGCGGCGATTGGCGCTTGCGCCAGTTCCGCCATCACGGCGTCGCGGTCGGCTTTCATGGCGTTGACGCGCAAGTCCAGCGGCGCCGGCGTATTCAGTGCGTCGGCCAGCGCCAGCGCTTCTTCTTCGCCATATTGCGCCACCAGCTTTTCGTACAGCCACTTCGGCATGTTCGAACGCATCGACTTGTGCAGCAGCTTGCGGTCGATATTGGCCGCCCGTTCCAGCCAGGCCGATTCTTCCGGCGACAGGCTAGGGAGCGCACCGATGCCCACGGCATCCATCATGCCCAGCAAGACCAGGCGGCGCATGTCAGGGCCGCTGCCCGACGCCGAGAAATCCGTGAAGAAGGCTTTGTTACGCAGCACGGCGTACACGCATTCAGCGATGGCGCCGCGCTCGCGGCCGCCCAGACGCTGGCGTTCTTTGAAAAAGCGCGACAACGTCGTGTCGGCTGGCGCGGTAAAGCGCAAAATCTCGCGCAACACTTCTTCAGCGTTGGCGAGCACCATAGGTGACAATCGCATAGTGTTCCTTTAATTAGTTCTGGTCGATGACGACCTTGCCGTCGGCAATCGTCAGCCGGTCTTCAACAAACCAGCGGATGCAGCGCGGATATAACTGATGTTCCTGCACCAGCACGCGGGCGGCCAGGGTATCGGGGGTGTCGCCTTCCAGCACGTCGACCTTCGCCTGGCCCACCATCGGGCCATGATCCAGCTGCGCCGTGACAAAGTGCACGGTGGCGCCATGTTCTTTCACGCCGGCCGCCAGCGCCTGTTCATGCGTATGCAAGCCAGGGAACAGCGGCAGCAGCGACGGGTGGATGTTCAGCATGCGGCCCTCATAGTGATCCACGAAGCCCGGCGTCAAAATGCGCATGAAGCCGGCCAGTACCACGAGGTCCGGTTCAAAACGGTCGATTTCCGCTTGCAGCGCCGCGTCAAATGCTTCGCGCGACGGGTACGCTTTATTGGAGACCACGGCGGTAGCAATGCCATGGCTGGCTGCAAATTGCAGGCCGCCGGCGTCGGCGCGGTTGCTGATCACGGCGGCAATTTTAGCGGGCCACTGTTCGGCCTGGGCGGCGCGCACAACGGCTTCCATATTGCTGCCACGGCCGGAAATGAGGATGACGATGTTTTTCATCGGGTCACGGAAAGGGACGTCAAAAACCCTCTATTGTACCGGTTAAGCCATCGGCAGGCCACTAAGCGGCCCCAAGACCCGGTAGCAAGCGCTATTCAAACGAGTAAAATACCCGGAATGGCACGTTTTTTTCAGCCCAGTAATCGGCGGCATCGCGGAACACGTCGAGCAGGGTTTCGCGCGCTTCACGGTCGAATTTTTGCGTATTGGGCAATTGCTCCAGCACAGCCAAAAAGCCCGTTTGCGGGCCGGCCTGCTGCATGGTATCGGTCAGGCAAACGCGTAATGCTTCGAAATTCTTGCCGCAAGGCTTAGGGAAGAGGAAGGATTCAGCGATGATGCCAAGCACTTGCTGCTTGGTGAAACCAGCATTGCAGTGGGCATACAGAAAATGCTGCCCAAGGCGGGCTGCCTCGTCTTGCAAGTCCGGCACCCGGAAGGCCCGGATCGACTGCACGAGATTGGGCGGCACAGTGGTCAACAAACTCATATTTATTTGGGTAGCCCGCGGCAGTGAACGTTTCTCTCAGTCAATCTAATTCCATACACTTGTTAGGGTAACGTGTTGTATGTCTCTAATCAACTCGATTGTGGCTCTGGACGACCGTTTTGTTAGAAATAGAACATTTCCTCTGAATTTATGCGCGCATGATGGCGCTATCAACCCTGCCCTTCGTTACATTTTGTTGCCATCGGTTGCAACTATTAAGCAGGGCCGGGATTACCATGCTTCAATACCGCTGCTTAATACCATTGCTTAGTACCACTGTATCGACTTGCTCAAGAGGTAATACCATGAACCTGCGAACCAAACTGATTGCATCCGTTCTGTGCGTAGGCGCCCTGCCACTGGCTCAGGCGCAACGCCCCGACTTCGAAGATTACGGCCGCGTGCTGCGCGTGCAGCCCTGTATCGAACAAGTCAACCGCCCGCGCCAGGAATGCCGCACTGAATATGTCCAGGTGCAGCAGCAAGCCGAGCGCAGCGCCGGTGGTTCCATCGTCGGCGGCATTGCCGGCGCGCTGCTGGGCAGCACGGTCGGCCGCGGCAATGGCCGCACTGCCGCCACCGCGGCCGGCGCGATTGCCGGCGCCGTCGTGGGCGACCGGGTCGACAACCAGAATGTGCAGCCAGGCGGTGTGACAGAGCAAGCCGTGAAACAGTGCCGCATGGTCGATCACGTGGAAGAACGCACCAACGGCTATGACGTGTCGTACGACTACCGCGGCCGTACTTATAATATCGTCATGCCTTACGACCCGGGCCAGCGCGTGCGCCTGCGTGTCCAGGTCGATCCCATCCTGAATTGAGCCCGCTCTGCCTGCGGCGGCTTGCCATGCCGGAAGCCGCCGCGGGATAATACGGCGATCCTTCCTGCCCGCCGTATTTATGCTCATCAAACGCAAATCCATCGAAAAAGTCGAATCGTCGCGCCCTGCCGCGGCAAAACCGGCCAACGCTTCGTCCAAACCTGCTGCCAAACCCCGCAAACCGAAGTTCGCGCCGGTCACCTTGTCTGAACTGGACGGTGTGCGTTACCTGCATTTCGGTACCGAATGGGTACAAGGCGCGATGCGCATCCGCAAACCGGACTGGCCGGAACTGGAATATGCGCAGCAAATGAATGCCTGGCTGCTGTGGCTGGCCGAACCGCGCCGCATTGCGCAGCTGGGCCTGGGTACGGCGGCATTGACCAAGTTTTGTTATAAACAGTTTCCACAAGCCGATGTCACGGCAGTGGAATTGAACCCGCACGTGATCGCCGTTTGCCAATCCATGTTCAAACTGCCGCCTGACGACGAACGGCTGCACGTGCTGGAAATGGATGCGATGGACTTCGTGACCGACAAAGCCAATTACGCTTCGCTCGATGTGCTGCAAGTGGATTTGTATGACGCGACGGCGCGCGGTCCCGTGCTTGATACACCCGAGTTTTACCAGTCGTGCGCGGCATGCCTGACGGACGACGGCATCATGACCGTCAACCTGTTCGGCGACCATCCCAGCTATGCGAAAAACCTGAAGGCCATGAAATTCGCCTTTGCCCAGGTGGTGTGCCTGCCGCCCGTCCATGAAGGCAATGTCGTGGCGATCGCCTTCAGGCAAAAACGCGCGATCGACCTCGCGGCATTGAAAGAGCGCGCGGCGCACATCGTGGCCGAAACAAAATTGCCCGCGAAATCGTGGGTCAAAGGTTTGGCACAGAACTAAGCAAAGGACCGCCGCCAGATGAATAAAGCACTCGACCTGCAACAAATCTTCACCTGGCTGCTGGCAGACGGCATGGTTGATAAAGCCCATGTCAAAGCCCACTTCGCGCAGGCGCAAGGCATCATGCGCAACACGGTCGGCTCCATGCATCCGTTGTGCGCGGTGGCGCACTGCAAACTGGTTTCCACCAGCGCGCCGCACAAGCACCTGACGCTGGACGTGCTGACGGAATGGCTGGCAAGCCACGTGCACCTGCCGTTTTACCGCATCGACCCATTGAAAATCGACTTCACCCGCGTGGCGGACGTAATGTCGGCCAGCTATGCAGCGCGCTTCAATATCCTGCCGGTGGAAATGACGGTCGATACGCTGGTGATTGCCACTGCCGATCCGTATGCGCTGGAATGGGAAGCGGAAATCGCGAAGATTTCACGGCGCACCATCCGCCGCGTGATTGCCAATCCGCTCGATATCGCGCAATACACGTCGCAATTCTTCAGCCTCGCCAAGTCCATTAAAAAGGCCAACAAGTCGACGGGACAGGACGTCGCGCTGCGCAACAACTTTGAACAGCTGGTGGAACTGGGCAAGGCCAACCGCCAGGTTGATGCCAACGACCAGCACGTGATCAATATCGTCGACTGGCTGTGGCAATACGCATTCGAGCAGCGCGCCTCCGACATCCACCTGGAACCCAAGCGCGACATGGGCGCCATCCGTTTCCGCATCGATGGCGTGCTGCATCAGGTGTACCAGGTTCCCGCTGTCGTCATGCTGGCCATGACGGCCCGCATCAAGCTGCTGGGACGCATGGACGTGATTGAAAAACGCCGCCCGCAAGATGGCCGCATCAAGACGCGCACGGCCGGCGGCCAGGAAATCGAACTGCGCCTGTCGACATTGCCCACGGCGTTTGGCGAAAAGCTCGTCATGCGTATCTTTGATCCGGACGTCGTCGTCAAAACCCTGCCGGAGCTGGGCTTCCCTGAAGACGACGCCGTGCGCTGGGACATGCTGACCAAGCGCCCGCACGGCATCATCCTCGTCACGGGCCCGACCGGTTCCGGCAAAACCACGACGCTGTACACGACGCTGAAAGCACTGGCCACGTCCGAAGTCAACGTGTGCACGGTGGAAGACCCGATAGAAATGGTGGAAGCATCGTTCAATCAAATGCAGGTGCAGCCGGGTATCGACCTGTCGTTTGCCGACGGCGTGCGGGCGCTGATGCGGCAAGATCCGGACATCATCATGGTGGGCGAAATCCGCGACCTTGCCACGGCAGAGATGGCGATCCAGGCAGCGCTGACGGGCCACCTCGTGCTGTCGACGCTGCACACCAACGACGCGCCATCGGCCGTCATGCGCCTGCTGGAACTGGGCGTGCCGTACTACCTGCTGGAAGCCACGCTGATCGGCATCATGGCGCAGCGCCTCGTGCGCACGCTGTGCCCGGACTGCAAAGCGCCCGATGGCGCCATCAGCGACGACGTGTGGCAAGCCATGGTGAGCGGCTGGGACTTGCCCAAGCCGGCCACCGTATATCGCCCGGTCGGCTGCCCCGAGTGCCGCCAGACCGGCTACCGTGGCCGCACCGGCATTTATGAATTGCTGACCGTGACGGAAGGCTTCAGCAAACTGGTGCAGGAAGAAACCGATATTGCCGCGCTGCGCCGCCAGAGCGTGGCCGACGGCATGAAGCCTTTGCGCATTGCGGGCGCCCATAAAATCCTTGAAGGCACGACGAGTTCCGATGAAGTGTTGAAAGTCACGTCATCGCTGTTATGACCGGTCCGTGAAAAAAGCACTTGGCAACCGGGTTTTGACCTGTATATAATACGGCCTCTTTCGGGTCGTTAGCTCAGCTGGTAGAGCAGCGGACTTTTAATCCGTTGGTCGCAGGTTCGAATCCCGCACGGCCTACCACGAATCATCAGAGAAGCCCACGAATTACGGTTCGTGGGCTTTTTTGTTTCTGGCCGCGCTATGGCTATCTGAAAGCGCCGGCCTCGCCTGCTTCATGGGTGCACCGTACTGGGGACACGAAGGCCGCATTGCCAGCCTGGAATTCAGCCATCACAAACCAAGGCTTGGTTTCAACTCAGCGGAATGGTCACTGCCAGCGTTGTCCCCTCTCCTTGCTTGCCACTGCACAAGCGCATCCGTCCACCCAACTGCCTGACGCGTTCGCGCATGCCGAGCACGCCAAATGCCGTGCGCGGACGCCAGCCTGCCGCCTTCAGGCCGACCCCGTTGTCGCTGACACTGAGGTAAAGCTCCTTGGCGCGCAGCCGCAACCGCACCTGGACAGCATTGGCATGGGCATGCTGATACACATTGGCGAGCGCTTCTTGCAAAATCCTAAAGACGGACAAGGTGATCTGTTCGTCGATCCGATAGCCGGGATCGTCCAGGTCGGCCTGTAAATGGCAAGAAATGCCCATGCGCTGCTCAAATTGACGCACCTGCCATTCCAGTGCTGCTGGCAAGCCCAAATCGAGCGTATACGGCCTCAGGGAATTGATGATGCCGCGTACAGAACGCATCGAGGTATCGATGATATTGAGCGCGAAAGCCGAATTGTCTTGCATGCCATCGCGCGCTGCCAGCATCGACACTTCCAGGCGCAGGGCCAGCAGGTTTTGTCCAAGTTCGTCATGCACTTCTTTGGCAACGCGCTTGCGCTCGTCTTCCTTCATGCCCAGCAAATGCGTGGCAAAGGCACGCAGTTGTTCTTCTTTCTTCTTCATGCGCGCCAGCAGGGGATCCACGCCGGCTTCCATGCCGCAGCGCTCACCGATGTCCTGGATCACGATGTGGCAGTACTGGTTCTGTGCATCGGCAATGCTGTCAAGGCGTACGCGCCGATTACGATCCTGCAAGCTAAAACCTTGCAATTCGCATTGGTGCTTGATGGGGGTGGAGAAAACCCGCTCGATGTGCGCGCGCAACGCCGTCCGGCTGCCCGGACAGAGTTTATCGGCCAGGCTGGCGCCCAGCAGGTCGGCTTGCTGGGAATGAAGCAAATCCATGGCGGCGCCATTGCAGTCGATGACCCGCCCCGCCGGATCGACCAGCAAATAGCCCATCAACGGTAAGGAAAACAGATCTGGCCTGCCGGCGTCCGTGCTGCGCTGCTGCAGTTCAAGCAAGGCAGCGTTCTGGATTTCCAGGTCGAGCTGGCGCACCTGCAATTGGTGCAATTGGCGGCGTACTTCCCAATCGTCCATTGGCATCGCCTTAAAATCTAGTTCGAGCGCCCTGCTGCATTGCGCATTTCCGCCTCCATCACCTTCAATTCGGTAATTTCCAGGAAAGTCATCACCAGGCCATCGACCACGTTCTCCGATGTGCGGTAGGGCATGATGCGTGCCTTGTACCACTGGCCATCCTTGGTCGACACCTGCTTCTCCTTATGAGTGCTGGTGGCAAGGACTTGTTTCGCATCGTCCTGCAACTCAGGATAAAGCAAGATGTTGGTGATGTCCGACAGCGGCCTGCCCACGTCGCTGGGAATCAGCCGAAAAATGTGGGTCGAGTGCGTCGTGAAGCGGCGCACATTGAGCGCCTCGTCCAGGAAGACCGTCGCAATTTCTGTGCTATTTAACAGGTTCTTCAGATCGTTATTGGCATGTGCCAGGTCTTCCATCCTGGCGTGCAATTCGGCATTGACCACTTGCAGTTCTTCATTCATAGACTGCGTTTCTTCTTTTGTCGTCGTCAATTCCTCATTGGTCGACTGCAATTCCTCATTGGTTGACTGCAGTTCCTCATTAGCCGACGTCAATTCTTCGCGCATCGATTGCATGTCTTCGCGCGTGCGCTTCAGTTCAGCCAGATAGGCGGCATCTGCCGTCTTGGGGCGGCGGCTGCGCAAGTTGAGCGCCGTCTCTTTGATTTCCTCGAAGACCACCATATACATGCCGCGCAAATGCTCAAGTCCTTCAGTGGGGTGGACAACCACATTGATGGAGGAACCGCTCCCGCCGGTGTCCAGGCGAACCCCTTCGGCCTTGCTGGATTCGTTGTTACGCATGGCCCGGTGCAGGCAGCTCGACAGGGCATGGCGCAACTCCTCCCGGGCCATCGCATAAATATTCCAGTTGGCCTTGCCAGCGGCGGGTTCCAGGTATTTTCCGGTGCGCCCATTGATGTAGATGACGTCGCCTTCAGCATTGATCAGAACAGCGGCGGGGACATAGCGATCGAGCAGGAATTGCTCTGCCTGCTGCTGCAAGCTATCCCGATGGACGAGGTGCCGGTTGACTTCGACCGTATCCGGCGGCATGGCAGGCAAGGTCCTGGTAGGGAACTGCAAGGACTGGCGGCCCTGGCTGTCAATGCGCCGATAGATACGCGCCTTGCTATCGATACTGGCGAACAAATTGGTGTAGCGTCCAATCGTTTCTGCGCTGCCCAGGATCAGCAAGCCGCCCGGATTCAGCGCATAGTGGAATAACGGGATCAGCTTGGCCTGGATGTCGGCGTCCAGATAAATCAGCAGGTTGCGGCACATCAGCACATCAAGCTTCGTAAACGGGGGATCGCTAATCATGTTTTGCTGGGCAAACACCACCATGTCACGAATTTCCTTGCAGACACGGTAGGACTTTTCTTCCTTGATAAAGTATCGCTCCAGGCGCTGCGCATTGACGTCGTCCTCGATCTCCTCCGGATAGCGGCCAAGGCGGGCCCGCGCAATCGCATCGGCGTCCAGGTCCGTCGCAAACACTTGCAGGGTCAGGCGCAGTCCGCCCCCCATTTGCTCCAGCGTCTCCTTGAAGATGATGGCGAGAGAATAGGCTTCTTCGCCGGTCGAGCAGGCTGGAACCCAGGCGCGCATGACACGGTCCGTTTCCCCATGCCGCCGGCAAATGGCCGGCATGCTGCTTTCAAGCAAGCCCGTCCACAGCGGCTCATCACGGAAGAAATGGGTTACCCCGATCAAGAGTTCTTTAAACAGCAGGTGGATTTCCTGCGGATTGGCATGCAAGAAATCCACATAAGCCCCCATATCGGCGAGCTGGTGCAGCGCGATGCGCCGGCCAATGCGGCGGTACAGCGTATTGGTCTTGTACGAAGAGAAGTCATGGCCCGTATATCTATGCAACAGGGCAATTAGTGCGTGCAGCGGCGACTCGTGCGCGGCATGGCCGTGCGGCGCGGCATATCCGGCTTCGTGTGTTAGCTGGCGCAGCAATTCGGACATCAATTTGTCTGCCGGCGCAACAATCGCCGTTTCATCGGCCTTAATGGCATTGGACGGCATGCTGTCGAACTTGGCATCCGACGGCTCCTGCACCAGCGTCAGGCCGTCTTCGGAACGGATGGCCGTTAAGCCCAGGCTGCCGTCGGCTCCCATGCCCGACAGGACCAGGCCGATCGCGTTGGCGCCGTGTTCCTGCGCCAGGGACAGGAAGAACTGGTCGATCGGCAAAGCCAGCCCTGGGCGGCCGGAAAGCGCTTCAAGCACAAACATTTCTTTGCTCATCGACGCTTGCTGCCCCGATGGCACCACGTAGATATGATCCGCCTCGGCAATCATGCCGTGGCTAATCTGCAGCACGGGCATGCTGGTAAACCGTCTGAGCAATTCGGGCAGCATGCCCTGGTAGCTGGGGTCCTGGTGCTGGATGACGACGAAGGCGAGGCCGGTGTGCGTGGGGGCCGGGCGGAAAAACTGCTCCAGGGCTTCAAGGCCGCCTGCCGATGCGCCAATGGCGGCAATGCGCAGAATGCTTGGTGTTGTCGTTGCCGCCTTTGCCGTGCGCTTGCCCCGGGGTTGAGATGGTTGTTTAGGCAGAGGCGCTTGAGCCATGCTTGATCTTTCTGGTAATTGAGCAGGTGAACTTAACATATGCGGCCAGAATCACCAAGAGCCGCCCCGCAGGGACGCCTCGTGGAGAAGTCAGTTCACTTCCGCGCACAGCCCCATGGGCAACTGCAAGACATCCCCACTGCCCCGGCAGTAAATGGCCTTCTGTACGCCTGGCCGTGCCATGGCGCAGCCCCAAAGCAGGCAGGATGACGCCGCTGCAATCCTTGCTGCCAGCGCGGCCTGATACATTTGCATAACATATGGCCGATTGACAGTGGGCAAGGTTTTAACTGACCATATTCTGCTTCGCTTGACTGCTTAACTACCGTCACAGGCCCCCTGATGAAATTACTTCCCCTCTCCGTCTCCGCCCTGCTGCTGGCCGCCGCTTCGGGCGCCCTGGCCAATGGCGTTACCGCGCCAACCGCTGCCGGAACCACGGCAACATCGGCCACTGCCGCCAAACATGCGATCACCCACGAAGACGTGTGGCTGATGAAGCGCGTCGGCGCCCCTTCCGTCAGCCCGGACGGCCGCTGGGCCGTGTTTTCCGTCACGGAGCCATCGTATGACAGCAAGGAACAGTGGGCCGACCTGTGGATCAAATCTTTGGCGGACGACAGCGCACCGCGCCGCCTGACCTTTTCGAAAGGCGGCGAATCCAGCGTGAACTGGGCGCCCGACAGCAAGTCGCTGGTGTTTGTCGCGAAACGCGATGGCGACGAAGCCGGCCAGATTTACCGCATCGATATCGCCGGCGGCGGCGAAGCGCAGCGCCTGACGACGCTGACCTTGGGCGCCCGCTCGCCCCGTTTCAGCCCGGACGGCAAGCAATTGCTGTTCGTGTCCGACGTGTTCCCTGGCGCCACGGATGAAGAATCCATCAAGAAGGCCGCCAAGGAACGCAAGGACCGCAAATACAGCGCCCGCGCATATGAATCATTCCCGCCGCGCTTCTTCGACAAGTGGCTCGACGATAAGAAAGTGCGCCTGTTCGTCATGGATGCGGAAGCCGGCGCCACGCCGCGCGACTTGCTGGCCAATTCCAAACTGGCGGCGCTGCCAGGCTTTGGCGGCGGCCAGGGCGATGAAGGCCAGTCCCTCAATGCAGTCTGGGCGCCGGATGGCAAGACCATCGTGTTTGCCGCGTCGACCAACCGCGATCAAATGGCGCGCGCGGCGGCCTTCACGCAAATTTTCCTCGTGCCGGCCAAGGGCGGCGAAGCGCTGCAGCTGACCAACGACAAGTACAGCTATGGCTCGCTGCAATTCGCACCGGACGGCAAGACGCTGTTCGCGCTGACACAGGATGAGACGCCGGGCAAAGTCTATGACCTGGAGCGCCTGGCCAGCTTTACGTGGCCGTCCGTACACCTGGAACGCAAAGTCCTGACGGCAGCGCTGGACCGCTCGATTTCCCGCTACGTGCTGCCGGCCGACGGCAAGCGCATTTATTTCACGTACGAACACGCTGGCCTGGAACAACTGTACTCGATGAATTACAGCGGCGGCGACGTCAAGACCGAAGCGAATCACGCGACGGGCAGCATCAATTCGCTGTCCGTGGGCGGCAAGATGCTGGTGGGTGTGTGGGAATCGTCGATCAACCCGCCGGAAGTGCATGCCTTTACGGCACAAGGTCCGAAGCGCCTGACGTCGTTCAACGTGGACAAGGCTGCCACGATTGACTGGCAGGCGCCGGAACACTTCTGGTTCAAGACGCCGGACGGCCGCCAGATCCACAACATGGTGGTCAAGCCTGCCAACTTCGACCCGAATAAAAAGTACCCGCTGTTTGCCGTGATCCACGGCGGCGCCGCCAACATGTGGCGCGACCAGTTCGTGCTGCGCTGGAATTACCACTTGCTGGCCAAGCCAGGCTACATCGTGCTGCTGACGGACTACAAAGGTTCGACCGGCTATGGCGAAGAATTCGCCCGCTCGATCCAGTTCGATCCGCTGAAGGGTCCAGGCGATGAAGTGAACCAGGCAGTCGACGAAGCGATTAAAAAATACAGCTACATCGATGCCAATAAACTGGCAGCGGGCGGCGCCAGCTATGGCGGCCACCTGGCCAACTGGCTGCAGGCGACCACCACGCGCTACAAGGCCATCGTGTCGCACGCGGGTGAAATGGACCTCGTCATGCAGTGGGGCACCAGCGACAGCATCCATGGCCGCGAAGTCAATGCCGGCGGCCCCGTGTGGAGCAACTTGCCGGTATGGCGCGAGCAAAGCCCGGTCATGCAGGCGGGGAACCACGAGAAAGGCACCGGTTTCAAGACGCCGATCCTGATCACGGTGGGCGAACTGGATTACCGCGTGCCGGTCAACAATGCGCTGATGAATTTCGCGACCCAGCAGCGCCTCAACGTACCGAGCAAGCTGGTGGTCTTCCCGGATGAAAACCACTGGATCCTCAAAGGGGAAAACAGCCGCTACTTCTACAGCGAAGTGCATGGCTGGCTGAACAAGTACCTGAACGACGCACAATAATTACGCGCCGCGCGCCGGCCCTGCTGACAAATGCAGGGCCGGCGCTTCCCCTCCGGCTGTGGCGCTGCTAACATGCCCTGTTATCAAAAAAACAGGAGTGTGACGTGATCCGCCGCTTTGCCTTGCTCTTCCTGGCCGCCACCGCCGGCCTGCACGCCGAACCCGTGGCGTCTCCCGCCCCCGTCACCATTGAAGTCACCCATACCGCGCCGGACACGTGGCGCTTGCATTACCGCTTCGCCCGTCCCGTGACTGCCATCGTTTATCACGCCATCGGGCCATACCGCCAGCAAGCGTGGACCGTTGCCACGCCGGGCATGGCCTTGCAGCGCGACAAGGACGCCGACGTGCTGTCGGCAGCGGGCAAGCCGTTCGACACGGTGAGCATCGACGTGCACGCCTACAGCGAGCTCATTGAAAAAGAATACCTGCCGGCCAGCCGCTTCAGCGATGGCGGCGTGTCGCTGTTTTTAGGGCAATTCCAGGGCGAAGTCCGGGAAGCCGGCCAAACGGTGGACATGGCGGCCGACTTCCGCCTGCAGGGGCTGGGCAAGGAATCGGCCATGGCGCCTCCTGCCGGAACCGCAGCCATGCCGATGCGCGGCTATGCGTACTTCGGCCCGCAACAGCCAGCGCCTGCAGGTGTCGCCGACGCCATCATCGATCCGGCCGCCGAGCCATGGCTGAAAGAAACCATGACCGACGCCACGGCGCGCCTGTCGCAATACTATGAACAAGCGTACGGCCACAAATTGAAGCAGCGGCTACGCCTGCAGGCCGCCATTGCCGGATACGACACGCCCGGATTCAGTTTGAAAGGCGGCGCAGTGCAAGGCATGCTGGTATACACCTTCCGCGGCCAGCAGATCAAAGGCGACCATCCGGAAAAACGCAAAGCCGTGATGAAAACAATCGCCCATGAAATGGCGCATATCTGGCAATTGAGCGGCGACCATATCAGCGTCGATGGCCATGCACCATGGGTCTACGAAGGCGGCGCCGACGCCATGGCCATGGATGCGCTGCTGCACACGGGACTGTGGACGGCTGCGCAGGTGCAAGCCTTTGCGGACCAGCAGCAGGCCACGTGCGGCAAACTGGGCGACACCACCGGCACCTATGACGGCATTTACGCCTGTGGCTATGCGCGTCACCTGCGCAGCGGCAAAGACGTCAAGCAAGTGTGGCGCACGCTGCGCGAACGCAGTGAACGCGAGCACGCGCCAATCGACGCGGCGATGTTTGATGACGCCATCAAGCAGCCCGCCGTGGTGTTCCAGCCAACGGCGCATTGATCCGCTGAATGGCGCGACGGCCCCCGGGCAACGGCCTACAGGCAGCCGGGGTGTCCGTTACTGCTCCAGTTCCTGCAACTGTTCAATCCGGCGCTGTGTCAGCAGCGCTTTCCACGCATGGGGCGCCACGTTCGGATAACGTGCCGCACCCAGCGCCACCCACGCATCGCGGAACGCCAGCCATGCTTGCTGCGTCGTGCGTACGCCATCCTTGGTGATGGTGCCGTGGCCAATCAGATGCGCACCCGGCTTGCCGGCGCCCCGCTCCATCAAGCGTTCAAATATTTCGCCCATCTTGCGCTCCAGCTGCTGGTATTGCTGCGGCGTGTAGCGGGGCAACCGTCCTTTTTCCGCTTCCTGCAAATCGCGCGCAAACTGGTCCAGTTCAAAGCCCCGCGCCTCGATCGACAGGGCCGCGCGCAATCCGCCGCTCATGTCCGTTTCCTGGTCGGCGCGGCTGGAGGCAAACACATCCAGCGCCGCCTGCAGTTTCATGGCCACCGCCTGCTGCGCCAGCGGCCAGCCCTTCATGATGGCGCTGACTTTGCCACTGCGTTCGCGGTTGTCCAGGCGCTCCTGGATGGCGGCGCAAAAGCCCCCCATATGGCTGCTGGAAACGTCGTCGCACTGGTCAAACACGGCCGGGTCATGGTGGTCTGCGCGCTCATTCAAGTGCGCGACGCGGGCATCCATTTCCGCCGGCGCGGCTGGCATCGAGCACGCATATTTCAGCGCCAGGCCATGGTTGCGCGATACGCCAAAGCCATTCGCGTACAGCATCATCAGCACGGACACGTCGTGCTCGGCCAGCGCGCAGTGGCGCACCTGGTCCCATTGCATGGGGCTGGCCGCCACGCGCTGGCGGGTATCGTAATAACGGTCTTGCGCGCCGCAATTGCGCATCGCATGCAGCGAGCTTGCAGCAGGCATGTCACGGGCGGGCGGCTGTTCATGCTGGACCGCCATGCACTGGCGATACCACGCCGCGCCGGTATCGCCCTTGCTGCCCATGGCCGACGTGTTCGGATATTCCGGCGGCTGTGCCATCGCCGGCAACATCACTCCCGCCACGATACTGACCATTGCTCGCTTCATTCACGCTCCCCATTCGACACACTTTTGCCAGTATATAAGAACGGCATTGTTACAAAAAAATTACTTAGTTTCCGCACGGACAAGCTAAAATGGCAACTCATTCATATACGGGGGTCTTGATGAAGCAGGTCGCTGTCTTGTTATCCGTAGCCATCCTGTGTGGCCCGGCCCTGGCGGCTGGTGCTGAAATCGACCCGAGACAGCATGCCGAATGTCCGCAACCGGACTTCCCGGCCCGCTCCACTTCCACCGAGAGTGTACGCCGTGTTGAGAAATCATTGAAAGCGTGGCGTGCCTGTTTCCGCACTGCGGCGGCACAGCAACAGAATGTGGACGACATGGTGGCCGCTTCCCGCGAATACCAGCAAGTCAAAGCCAAGCATGAAGCGTGGATCGCCGCGACGATCCAGCACAGCAAAGGCCAGGCGTATGGCCGCCTGGCGTCGGCCCGCGTGGAGCGCGATTTTTGGGAAAACCTGATGGCCAAGGGCGGCAATGCGCGCGCTGTGCCGCGCCGCCCCGATGACACGCTGGTCCAGCAAGTCGCTGTCGGCGCCAATTGAACCCGCGTCAGGCAGCCTGGCGAACCACTTCTGATCCCGCCGCTTCCTTGCGGCGCGCCGCCAGCGCCAGCAAGGCCGCCACCAGGCACGCAGCGCCCGCCGCAAACAAGGCCGGGTTATACGTGAACAGCGCGGCCCGCACCTTGCCTGCCCCAAATGCCGCCACCGCCGCCCCCAATTGATGGCTGGCGAAGATCCAGCCAAACACCATCCCTGCTTTTTCGCGGCCGACCGTGGCGGCCGTCAGCCGCACCGTGGGCGGCACGGTGGCAATCCAGTCCAGCCCATAAAACATGGCAAACAGCGACAAGCCATACAGCGTAAAAGTCGAATACGGCAGCCACAGCAGCGATAAGCCGCGCAAGCTGTAATACCAGAACAGCAGCTTGCGGTTGTCATAGCGGTCCGACAGCCAGCCGGACAAGATGGTGCCGACCAGGTCGAACACGCCCATCATGGCCAGCACGGAGGCGGCAGGCACAGCGGACAGGCCCGCATCGCCGCACAGTGAAATGAAGTGGGTCTGGATCAACCCATTGGTGCTCAAGCCGCAAATGAAGAAAGTGCCGGCCAGCAGCCAGAACGCGCGGTATCCCGATGCTTCCTTCAATACCGCGAACGGCGTGGTCCACGTCACGCGCTGCGGTGCTGCCGCCGGCGGCTGGGCGCCGGGCGCCATGCCATACGGCGCCTGCCCCACGTCGGCAGGCCGGTCGCGCATCAGCAGCAAAGCCGCCACCGCCACCACGGCGCACGCGGCAAACACCGGCCACACGGCCATGCGCCAGCCATGGTGCTCCACCAGCCACGCCCCCACCGGCAAGAACGCCAGCTGGCCCGTCGCGGCGCTGGCCGTCAGCACGCCCACCACCAGGCCGCGCCGTGTTTCAAACCACCGGTTCGATACCACGGCCGACAGCACCAGCGCCGTCATGCCGGACGCGACGCCCAGCATCACGCCCCACAGCGCCACCAGATGCCACAATGCGCGCATGTGCGTGGCCAGCAGCGAACCCGTGGCAATCAGCCCCAGCGCCGTGGCCACGACATTGCGCAAGCCAAAACGCTCCATCAAGATCGCCGCGAACGGCCCCATCAGCCCAAACAGTGCAAACCGCACCGCCAGTGCGGAGGAAATCGTATCCACGCTCCAGCCAAATTCTTTCGACAGCGGCTGCAGCAATGCCCCAGGCAAGCCCAGTGCGGCGGAAGACGCCAGGCCCGTCATGAAAGTCAGGGCAACGATCACCCACGCGTAATGGATGCCACGGCGCTCCAGCCGGGCAGATAGGGCAGCAGACAACATAGCGCACTCCGGTTATGAATGAATGCAGCCCAGTTTAAATTATGATCATCATTTAAACAACCAAAATTTTGCCCCGCACCGCGTCAGCGGGCGGGGCAAGGCGATCAGTGACCGCGGCTTACTTGTTTTTTACCTGGATCGAGCTTTTCACTTCCGTCACGCCTTTGACGCCGCGGGCCAGTTGCACAGCTTTATCCGCTTCCGCTTTCGACGGCACGAAGCCGCTCAGCATGACGACGCCTTTGACGGTTTCCACGTGCACATCCATGGCTTTCACGCCAGGATCCGCAGCCAGGTCGGCTTTGACCTTGGTGGTGATCATGGTGTCGCTCATCGCGTCGCCGGCAGCGGCCGTGGTATTGCGGGCCGTGTTGGCGGCGGTGTTGGCGGCCGTGTTGGTGGCGGCGACCGCATGGTCGCGGGTCGTATCGGCCGTCGTGGCGGTACGGTCGCGGGCCGTGTCTACGGCTGCTGTAGTGCGGTCTCGGGTTGTGTCGACTGCTGCCGCAGTGCGTTCACCAATGGTTGGAGTCGGGTCAGCGCGTTTGGCATCAGCCAGGGCGGCGTCCCTTGCCGCTTTGGCGTCAAGCTTACAGGCTTTTTTCGCATTGCCGGACTGGTCATCGCATTTTTCCTTGGCCAGGTCATATTCAGCCTTGGCCACATGCTCGCGGGCTTTGCGGTAATCGCGCGTATCACCGGCTTTGTGCTGCGCCACCGCATCCGCTTCGGCGCGGGCGCGCGCTACCTTGGCTTCCTCGATGCAGACATCTTCAGCATTGCCTTTCAAGCTTTTGCATTGCGCCTTGGCAGCTTTGTAATCGGCTGTGGCCTTGTCTTTCGCAGCATCATAGGCCGCCTTGTCGGTGTCGGCAGCATAGGCATTGCTGAGGGCCCCGGCCAACGCCAGGATCACGAATTTGTTCATGGTGCGTCCTCCCTAAGTGATGGTGTACGCAACCATTAAACTCCTGACAAGGACAGCCCTCTGTACGCTACCCAACATAAGCTCTGTCGGGTTCGCACAACAGCTGCATGGATCAGTCGGCAGCCAGCATCGCCTTGTTCCACAAGGCTTTTGCCTGTTCGAATGGGGCATTTCCGGACAGCACACGTCCATCGGCAGCCAGCTGCAGCCATGCCTGCGTATCGTGGGAAATGTGGGTATCCGGCTGCGCCGCACGCACCTGGTGCAGCCATTGGTAGACCGCCGCGTAATCGGCAGGACGGCGCTGCTGTATCCACGCCAGCGCTGCCAGGTCCGCATACCCTTCTTCACGGCGGGTATCGCGCAATTGCTGCGTCATTTGCAGGATGTCAGTGGAGGCGGCAGGATCGGCGGCAGGTTCCTGGAATCCAACCGGAACAGAATGCCAGCTGCCCTGCGCATGGCGCCAGCAGTGGCCGACTTCATGCGCGGTCATGGCTTCAATCATCAGCGCCTGGCGTTCCTGCGGCACGCCATTCAGCACCTGTTCGGCCGTGTCGTTGCCCCGCATGGAAAACACCAGCTTGCAGCGGCCGCCATCAAACCCCATGGCCAGCGGTACGGCGCCGGGCGCGGCCTGCGGCTGCACGACGATATCGATCGGCAACTGCAGCGGTCCTTTCGCATAAGCCAGCACGGAAGCGCCGGCCTGCAGCCAGCGCGTTTCCATGTCCGTCAGTTGCGCAGCGGATGCCATGACGGGTACAGCCAGTAACACAGTCGCAAGTTTCAGCATGACGTTTCTCCTCGAAGAAACTATACATGCCTATCGTCAAGATGTAAGCAAATTGCCGCCGCTGTTACAAAATATTTCCTTGTAAAATCAACAGCTTATAGAAACATCGACAACTACTTGCGGCGACCGCTCATTGCTTCAATTAATGCTTCAACAACCCTTCCGCTGTCGGGAACGATGGACGGATATCGTTCGGCACCGCCTTCATCTTATCCAGCGCTTTTTGCACGTCAGGACGGATCACCACGTACTTGGCCATCATGTCTTTTGCGCGCGCATAGTCGCCCGTTGCTTCAATGGTCAGGAATTCACGGTCCAGGTCCAATACGGCCTGCTTGATCTTCTTGAAGTCCACCGAGAAGATGCCGTCGCCATGCGACACGAAGCCGCCCTTGTCCAGCAGGTAATTCACCTGGATAGCCATGCCGCGTGCATGCGAATCCGTCAGGCCGAAGTGCAAGGTGCGGAAGGCCGATGCCAGGAACGTCGTATGCAGCTTGCGCTCGGCTGCCTCGCCCTGCCCCAGCGAATTTTTCAACTGGCCCTTGTCCATCATGTACATCAGCGCATACAGGCCCGTGATGTCGGCTTTCGCTTCTTCGATGGTGGAATACGTATCCTTCAAATCCTGGCGCGGCGTCGATGGCTGGCCGTTGACTTTCGTGGCGTGCGGGCCCAGGCCGTGCATGATTTCATGCGCAAGGATGTGCGTGAAGAATGAGTCGAAATCCAGGTCTTTCTGGTCTTGCGGGCTCAATACCAGTTTCGAGATCGGCGTCAGCGTCGCCTTGAATTTTTCTTCCTGCACGTTCTTCAGCATCACACGCTTGGAACCGCGCTGGCTGATGACTCTTTCATCGTTCGGCAAATTGTAGGCGGCTGTTTGCACACCCATGTTGCCGTCACCGGCGCCATATACCTGGTTGACCACCACCATCGGCGCCAGCGCGCCCACTTTCGGGTTGCGGTATTGCGCGTCGAGCGGCAAATTGTCTTCCAGTTCCTGCATGTGCTGCGCGAAGAAATTCAGCTTGTCCGTTTCTTTCTGGTCGCGGATGCTGACGTACGCTTCAAACGCGGCCTTGTAGCCAAACAGTTCATCGTTATACGTCTCATATGGGCCGATCGTCACGTCAACCGGAGAATCCAGGTCCATCCACGCGAAATCGGAAGCCAGGTAATCATTGGACAGGAAAGCGTCGGCGCGCAAGTCCAGGAATTTTTTCAGCGATGCGTTGTCCGTGGCGGCGGCCGCTTCCTTCAGCAGCTTGGCCAGCCGCTGCAACTCCGGCTGGTATTCATCCGAATAGTTGACGGTCTTGAATTTCATGTCCGCGCCGGCGCGGATGGTGGTGAAGAACCACTGCGCCTGTTCCTTATCGGCAGCGGGCAGCCCGTTGATCCACGTTTCCAGCGCTTCTTTCGACGCACCCGCCGGATAGAAGTTCGCGCCTTCCGGTTTCTTGTCCGGCACCGCGATATTGCCGACATGCTGCGGCAGGAACGACGTATTGCCATCGATGATGGACCACGGTCCCTTGTTGAGCCAGAAGTAGTCGAGACGCGCCTTGCCCAGCGGAGTCTTATCCTTTTGCAGCGCTGCCCACAGCGCTTCGTTGCCGGCCCAGCGCTGGCGCAGTTGCAGCACGTCGATGATCTTGGCCGCTTCGATCAGTTTCGCGATGGCTTTCTTGTCGCCGGCCGACAGTTTGGACGCATCCGCTTTCAGCGCCACGGGCGCGAAGCGTTTGGTCATTTTTTGCAACTCATCGACACTGGCTGGGGCCGCGGTGGCAGCGGAACCCAGCGTGGCTAACAGCAGGGGCAGCAACAGCTTTTTCATCAAAGCGCCTTTCTTATGGAAAGTGGAAAGGCGCCAATTGTGACACTCCCGCGGGCGGCTTACCAGACTTTGTACGTCTGTCCCGTCTGCGCCCCTTCGACACTGCGGCTATATGCCAACGCCACGCGGGCAGCCGGCACGGTTTCAAAACCGATGAAGTACGCGCCATACGCTTCCAGCGACTCGGTCAGCAAGGTTGGGCTGACGACGTTGATGCGGATGCCGCGCTGCAGTTCAATTGCGGCGCCACGGGCAAAACCGTCCAGCGCGGAATTGACCATCGATGCGCTGGCGCCGTTGCGGATCGTCAGTTCCGACACGCTGCCGCTGGTCAGCGTAATGGAACCGCCATCCTTCAGCGCGTGCTGCGCCACCAGCGCCACGTTGACCTGGCCCATCAACTTGCTGTTCAAACCCACCTGCATCTGCTCCGGCGTGAATTCAGCCAGCGGCGCAAACGCCAGCGCACCGGCCGTCACCACGACGGCGTCCACTTTGCCGACCTTGTCGAACAGGGCGCGCACCTGGTTAATGTCGGAAATGTCCGCCTGGTATTGGCCGCTGGTGGCGCCTACCGTGATGATTTCATTGCGCTTGCCCAGTTCTTCCACCACTGCTTTGCCGATGGTGCCGGTGGCGCCGATGACGATAACTTTTTTCATGCTGTTCTCCTTGGGTTGTGTTGAAGTGCAGCCAGTATCGCTTCCGTCACAGAAGGAATAAATGCGTTAGGATTTACAACATTCCTAAATTTTAGTTAGTAATCATGGATAAATTGCGCAGCATGGAAATCTTTGTCGCTGTCGTGGATGCGGGCAGCTTTACGCACGCCGCCGACACCTTCCGCATTTCGCCCGTCATGGTGGGCAAGCACATCAAGGCATTGGAAACTTTGCTGGGTGCGCGGCTGCTGGCGCGCACAACGCGCCGCCAAAGCTTGACGGAAATCGGCCGCCAGTACGCGGACCAGTGCCGCGCCATTCTTGCGCAAATACGGCAGGCGGAAACCGGGGCGGAAGCCATGCGGGCCGCACCACGGGGCAAGTTGAAAATCACGGCGCCCGTGTCATTTGGCAGCGAGTGGGTCAGCCCCGCCATGACCGATTATTTGCGCGCGCACCCGGAAGTGAGCCTGGATTTGAATTTGAATGACCGCGTGGTGGACTTGGTCGATGAAGGGTACGACGCGGCCATCCGCATTGGCGACCTCGATGACTCATCGATGGTGGCGCGGCCATTGCGGCCGTACGCGATGGCGATTTGTGCATCGCCCGCCTACCTGGAACAGCATGGCGTGCCGCGCACGCCGGCCGATCTGGTGCACCACGAATGCCTGGACTTCATGCAGTGGACGCCGCAAATGCGCTGGCGGCTGCGCGAAGCCAATGGCGAGCGCAGTGCGGCAAAACCACGGGAAAGCCGCTTCCGCTCCAGCAGCGGCCAAGCGTTGCGCATGGCGGCGCTCAACGGTTTTGGCCTGGTGATGCAGGCTGAGTTATTGCTGGCGCAGGATATCGCTGCGGGACGGCTGGTGCCTGTGCTGGCCGACTGCCTGCCGGTGCCCCGCCCCATGCATCTGGTGTATCCGCGCGACCGCCAGCCTACGCCGAAGCTGGCGACGTTCATTGAATTTATGCTGGAGCGGTTTGGCCCTTCCGCTCCGCTTCCTTACCAGATTTTATAAGTCTGTCCGGTCTGCGCGCCTTCCACGCTGCGCGCATACGCCAGCGCCACGCGGCTGGCCGCCACTGTTTCAAAGCCGGGGAACAAGTGGCCGTATGCTTCCTTCGATTCCGTCAGCAAGCCCGGCGCCACTGCATTGATGCGGATGCCGCGCGCCAGTTCAATCGCGGCGCCCCGCACAAAGCCTTCCACGGCGGAATTCGACGTGACGGCATTGGTCGCATGGTTGATGGGGTGATACACGTCGATGCCGCTGGTCAGCGTGATGGAACCGCCATCGTTCAACGCATGCTGGGCCGCCAGCGCCACGTGGACTTGCCCCATCAGCTTGCTGTTGAGGCCAACGCGGAAACGTTCCGGCGTCATGCCGGCCAACGGTTCCAGCGCCATGATGCCGGCCGCCACTACCACCGCATCGGCCTTGCCTGCCCGCTTGAACAGCGCCTGGACCTGCCCGTAATCCGTGATGTCGGCCTGCAGCTGGCCGCTGCTCTTGCCAACCGTGACGATGTCGTGGCGGCGTCCCAGTTCTTCCACGATGGCCTTGCCGACTGTGCCGGCGCCGCCAATGACGATAACTTTCATGCCCACTCCTTTAGTGTGTTGTTGATAAGGTTGCAATGCGCAGCCAGTATCGTTGCAATCACCGAAGGAATAAATGCGTGTACAGGAACTAATTTGCTAACCAAAAATTAGCAATCAAGGCGCTGCGTGCACCTGGCGCGCGGCGCGCAATACCTGGCCGTTCTGGTACAGCACCAGTCCCGTCACCTTGCCGCCGGCATCGCGCTCGAACTGCATTTCAGCGGTCACCACGTCATAGGCAAAACGGTCTGTTCTGCCTTCCATCGCAAAAACAGGCAGCGCGGGCTGCTCATTCAATTTGACGGTCAATTGCCCTGCGCGGGCCTGGACGCTGAAATTCAGCGGCGGCATGGCTGACACGTAGGCGCCGCCAAACGCTTCCTGCGTCACGGCAGGATCCATGGCTTGCGCGGGCGGCGCTTTCCCAGTGCGCTGGCCTTCCAGTACCGCACCACGCTGGCGCAACGTCACCGCCGCGACCTTGCCCTGCTCGCGCGTGAACGTGAATTCCGCGCCGGCGCCCGGGAACGTGAAGACATCCGGTGCAGCTGCCGTCAGCGGCATAAACGGCTGGCCTGTCAGGCGGCCATACAACTGCCCATCTTGCGCGACAAAAGTGAATGCGCCTTTCCCTTCGAGACGGTAGACGCCGTTATAGGCTGCCAGCGCGGCGGTATCGGTTTGTGCTTGCACGGATGTGGCAACGCAGGCGAAGGCTGCGCACAGGATGGTGTGGCGGAGAATTGGCACGGCGGCTCCCGAAAAAGGTCAGCCGCGAGGATAGCGGAATTCGTGCGGCGGCACATACGCAAATTGTCACCGCACGCCAAACATAGCCTTGGGCCAGCGGCATCCGCGCCGCTGGCCTCATCAGCGTAACTGATTACTGGCTTATTTACTGGCTTTATTTACTGGCTTATTTGCTGGCTCACTTGCTGGTTAACTTGCGCCAGTTGCGGCGAAGGCTGCCAGCCCGCGCCCAGCGCGCGCGCCACTGCCACCGTGGCCAGCAAGCGCTGCGTCGTGATTTGCGCGGCAGCGCGGTCGGCTGCCAGCGCGCTGCGCTGGGCATCCGTCACATCCAGGTACGTCGACAAACCGCGCTCATAGCGGGCCCGCGCCACCAGATACGCGCGGGTGGCCGCGTCACGCGACTGTGCCTGCACTTGCTGCTGCTTCTGTTTTTGCTGCACGTCGGACAGTGCATCTTCCACTTCGCGCAGCGCCGTCAACAGCTTGCCTTCGTGGTTGGCCAGCGCTTCTTCATAGCGCGCCTTGGCCAGCTTCAGGTTGGCGTCATTGCGGCCACTGTCAAACACGGGCAGCGACAAGGCCAGAGGACCAATGCTGAACTGGCGCGACGCACCTTTGGTGATGTCGCCCAGACTCTCGGAAGCAAAGCCGAAATTGCCCGTCAAACTGATCGACGGATAAAACGCGGCTTCGGCCACGCCGATCTGCGCATTCGATGCGCGCAGCGCCGCCACGCTGCCCGCCAGGTCAGGACGCTGCGACAGCAGGCTGGCCGGCAAGCCGACGGGAATCGATGGCGGCTGCGGCAAGGCTGCCGTACCAGCAGGCAGTTGCATGCTGGACGGCGAAGCGCCCGTCAGCACGGCCAGGCTGTGTTCCAATGCATTGCGCTGGCGCTGCGCTTCCTGCAAATCCGCTTCCGCATTGGCGCGTTCGATGCGGGCGCGCGATGTATCGAGTTCATTCGACAGGCCCGCATTGAAGCGCGCATTGACCAGTTCTTCCGTTTCGCGGCGGGTATCCAGTGCGCCATTCAAGATGGCGATTTCCGCATCGAGGCCGCGCAATTGCCAGTAATTCGACGCCACTTGCGCCGACAACATCAGCATCACGCCGTCGCGGTCAGCCTCAAGCGCCAGCGCTTGCGCATCGGACGCTTCGACCAGGCGGCGCACGCGGCCCCACAGGTCGATTTCATACGACAGCGATGCGCCGGCCGTGTAGTTGTCGCCATGGATGGAACGGTGGCCCAGCGCGATACCTTGCGACGTGTTGGCCGATGTACGCGAATTCGATACGCCCGCGCCAACGCTGACCGCGGGGCCCTGGCTGGACTTCACCACGCCCAGCTGCGCCTGCGCCTGCAGCAAGCGCTGCGCGGCGGCTTTGACGGTCGGGTTGTCACGCAGCGCGCTTTGCTCCAGGCGGTTCAGCGTGTCATCGCCGTACACGGTCCACCACTGCGCCGGCAGGTGCGCTTCTGACGCGGCGCCTTGCGCATGGCGGAAGTTCGCATCCGCGACATTCTTGGGTGCGGAAAATTCAGGACCGACCGTGGCGCAGCCAGTCAGCGCGAGCGTCGCAGCAGTAACGGCAGCAGCCAGAGTAATACGTTTAAACATGATGCTATCCTTTTTCAGTGTGCGCCGGCGCCGCCGCCGGAAGGGGATTTCACTTCATCCGACAGCCACATCACGAGGATGCACGCCATCAGGATCGCGCTGACAATAAAGAAGCCGTCGTTGTAGGCCATCACATACGATTCACGGCGCACGATGCTGTCGATGGCTTTCAGCGCCTTATCGCTTGCCGCGGCGGCATCAATGCCTTTGGCGATAAACGATTGCGTCATCGCGGCCAGGCGTTCCTGCACGGCAGGCGAGAACGACGTGATGGCTTCGCCCAGACGCTCCGAGTGGAAGTGTTCGCGCTGCGTCAGCGACGTGGCCAGCAGTGCGATGCCGACGGAACCACCGAGGTTGCGGGTCATGTTGAACAGGCTCGATGCGGACGGCATGTCCTTTGGCGCAATACCCTGCATCGCGAAGTTCGACAACGTCAGCATGACGAAAGGCTGGCCCAGTGCACGCACCACTTGCGACAGCAGCAGCTGGTCGTAACCCGTCGATGCATCCATGTACGCATTCATCAGGCACGACACGCCGAACATGAACAGGCCGAACGAGCACAGGATGCGGTTATCGATTTTCGACGACAGCTTCGCCACGAACGGCATGATGAACAATTGCGGCAAGCCGGCCCACATGATCACTTCACCAATTTGCATTGGCGTGTAGTTGGCGATCTGGCCCAGGTACAGCGGCAGCAGGAACGACGAACCATACAGCGCCATGCCGAATACTGCCGACAGTGCGGTCGCCACCAGGAAGTTGCGCTGGCCATACAGGCCCAGGTTCACGAACGGGTCGGGACGGGTGACGCTGGTGACAATCCAGCCCAGCAAGCCGACCAGCGCCAGCGCAGCAAAGGTCACGATGAATGCGGAATCGAACCAGTCCTTGCTGTTGCCCTCTTCCAGGAAAATCGTCAGCGAGCCCAGGCCCAGCGCCATGAAGCCGATGCCGATCCAGTCTGCCTTGAACAGCAGGTGCAGCTGGTTTTTTTCCTTGTCGAGGCCATACGCGATACCGCAGATCAGCAGGATGCCTGGCACCCAGTTGATGTAAAAGATCGATGGCCAGCCATACAGGTCGCTCAGGTAGCCGCCCAGCGTCGGGCCCATCGATGGCGCCAGCGTGGCCGTCAAGCCAAACACCGCCATGCCGACCGCGCGCTTCGATGGCGGCAGCTTGGCCATGACAAGGGTCATCGCCATCGGGATCAGTGCGCCGCCAGTAAAGCCTTGCGCCATGCGGAACACGATCATGCTTTGCAAGTTCCACGCGGCGCCGCACATCGTCGAGAACAGCAGGAACAGCGCCGTGGTGCCGATCATGTAGCGGCGCGGGCCGAACACGCGCGTCAGCAGCGCCGTCAGCGGAATCACGATGATTTCCGCCACCAGGTAGGCGGTGGAAATCCACGAACCTTCTTCCTGCGTGGCGTTCAGCGTGCCAAGGATATCCTTCAGCGACGCGTTGGTGATCTGGATGTCGAGCACCGCCATGAACGCGCCCAGCATGCCGGCGGCCACGGCGATCCACGTGCGGGCGTCGACCTTCTGGCCTTCCACGGCCAGTTGCGGCGCTCTATCGAGGGTTGCACTGCTCATTACACGCTCCCGAACTCAATGGGCGATTAGTGGGTCAATTGATGGGTCAATTGATGGGTCAATTGATGGGTCAATTGATGGGTCAATTGATGGGTCAATTGATGGGTCAATTGATGGGTCAATTGATGGGTCAATTGATGGGTCAATTGATGGGTCAATTGATGGGCCAATTAATGGGTCAATTAATGGGCAGTCTTCTGTGCGTTCGCTTGCGCGGTCTTTTGCGCATTCGCCGCTGCCTGCGCCTTTTCATACGCGGCGGTTTCTTTCAGCGACACTTCGGCGATCACCGACATGCCTGGCACCAGGCGGCCTTGCAGTGCTTTCAAATCTTCCTGCTTGAACGTGATCTTGACTGGCACGCGCTGCACGATCTTGGTGAAGTTGCCGGTCGCGTTATCGGCCGGCAGCAGCGCAAATTGCGCGCCCGATGCGGGCGAGAAGCTGTCCACGCGGCCCACCAGTTCTTTGCCTGGCAGCGCATCGACGGTCAAGTGCACTGGCTGGCCTGCTTTCAGTTCAGCCAACTGGGTTTCCTTGAAATTGGCCGTCACCCACACGTTGTCTTGCACGATGGCCGTCAATTGCTGGCCGGGCTGGACGCGCTGCCCCACTTCCAGCGTGCGCTTGCCGATGCGGCCATCGACTGGCGCGACGATGCGGTTGTACGCCAATTGCTGCTGCGCGTCTTTCAACTGCACTTTCAAGACGTTCACTTGCGCCTTCAGCACTTCACGCGCCGCGGTGGCGGAACCGATTTGCGCCTTGGCCGCAGCAGCGCTGTCCTTGCGGGCTGCCAGGTCGGCCGTCGCGCTGGCGCGGGCGGCATTGGCGGCATCCAGCTCGGCTTTCGATACGGCTTTCATCTGGCTCGTATACAGCTGGCCGAAACGCTCGGCGTCTTGCGTGGCGCGCACCAGCTGCGCCTGCGACTGCGCCACTTGCGCAGCGGCGGCGGAAGCTTGTGCATTGACTTGCGCGATTTGCGCATCGGCCTGCAGCACCTGCTGTTCGGTGGCGGCGATTTGCGCCTGGATTTGTTCGACGCGCACGGTCTGGTCGAATGGGTCCAGTTCAGCAATCACGTCGCCTGCTTTGACTACCTGGTTATCGTCGACCAGCACTTTGCTGACGACGCCGGCGATACGGCTCGACACCGGATGCACGTGGCCGGCGACATAGGCATTTTCCGTTTCAACAAAGTTATGGCTGCGGTACCACATGCGGCCGCCGGCGCCTGCGGCTGCCAAGGCGATCAGGCCGGCAATGAGCACGACACGCTTGTTCGATGGGGGCGCGCCTGCGGCTTGAGCTTGGGCCGCTGGGTTTGCATTGGGGCTTGGGACGGCGCTGAGCACTTTTTGCTCTGCTTGTTGGCTTTGCTGGGTCGGCATTACGCGCTCCAAATAATGAAATGGGATAGGTGCATTATTCGTCAAGTCTTAGGCGAAGTCAAGAAATGAAACGATTGCATTTCATTTTATTTTGGACTAAAGTCCCTATCTGATAAGATGTCTGTGCTCTTCCAGCCTGTACGCCATGTCTAACGCCACTATTCAAGATTTGCTTTCCAAACAAGAACTTAACTTCCCATGTCCGGGCGAGCATGTATTGCCGTGCCAGCGCAAGGCGCAGGGACGCCCCAAAGCCGCCGACGCGGAAGCGCGCTTGCAAGAATTGATCGTGATTGCAGCCCAGCTGTTCATGGAAAAGGGCTATAACAAGGTCAGCCTGGAAATGATTGCCAAGCAAGCAAGGGTGGCAGTACGCACGATTTACGTGAAATTCGGCGGCAAGGCGGGGCTGTTTTCCGCTGTCATTGCTGCGGGGCGTACCCATTTCTTTGCCGACATGGACGACCTCGACACCACCACGCGGCCGCTGCGCGACGTACTGGCGGACTTTGGCCTGCATTTCCTGGACCTGGTGACGTCGCCAGTAGCGGTGGCGCTGCACCGGATTGTGATTGCGGAATCCCAGTCGACGCCGGAACTGGCGCGAGCGTATTACGACGTGGGGCCGCGCCAGACGCGGGAACAGATTGCGCGGCTGCTTTCCCGTCCGGACATCCGGGCCCAGCTGCGTGACGACGTGCCGGTGGAAATGCTGGCTGTGCAATTCCTCAACTGCCTGATGGGCGACCATATGGGCCGCTTGCTGTTCCAGCCGGACAGCGCGCCGGCGCCGGAAGTGATGCAGCGCCAGCTCAATATCGGGCTCGACATGTTTCTCGGCGGCGCATTGCGCCGCCCTGCCCCTGCTTCAGCGTAACTTTTCCACGCTGACACAGCCGAATGTGCGGAAACGCACTGTGCATTTTTCCTGTTGGGCGCATCCTATACCTTTCAATTGGGAGGTTATATGAGCAAGTGTGATCGGCTCGAATGGAGCAGGAAAGTGGCCTCGCTGAATGAGCGTATCAAGGGTTTCCAATCAAACCCAACCAAGGAACAGCTCGAGGCAGCCATAGACGAATTACGCGCATACGCGGAAGCGGCGCGCTCTGGCGGGATAGAAATCCCGACCAGCTTTATTGCCAATTAAAACAAACTACGCGGGTATGCACCCACTACGGAACCGGGCACTGCCCGGTTTTTTTGTCGGGTGTGCTTTCCGTAGCGTAATTTGGGGTAAGCTGAGGTATGGGACATCACGCCAACAGCGACATCATCAACGCCACCCTGGCCGCCACGCGGCCCCAGGCGATGGCGGCGCTGTTGCGGCATTTCCGCGACCTCGACCTGGCCGTTAACGCCCACAAGCAAGCAGCCCTGGGCGCGCTGCAATTGTGGCCACGCTCGGGGCTGCCCCGCGATCCGCTGGCCTGGCTCGTCACCACGGGCCGCAACACCGGCCAGGAAGCACTGGGCGCCCGCTATGCCACCATGGCCCTGCCCGATGCGGAATTGCTGTTCGGCGCCGGCGCCGATATGCTCGACCCCGACAGCCACATCCCCTACCGCGACGACACGTTGCGCCTGCTGTATATCTGCTGCCATAAGGATTTGCCGCCGTCGCACCAGATGGCGCTGGCCCTGCGCCTCGTCTCGGGCGTGCCGGTACCCGCCATTGCCCACGCATTCCAGATCCGCGAAGCCGCCATGGTGCAGCGCATCTTGCGCGCCAAGCGCCGCGTATCGGAAGAAGCGACGCCGTTTGACGACATCAAGGACCACCAGCGCGCCGAGCGCCTGGCCACGGTGTCGACCATGATTTACCAGTTGTTCAATGAAGGCTATTTCAGCAGCAATGGCCGCCATGGCATCCGCACGGAATTGTGCGACGAAGCCATCAAGATGGCGAAACTATTGGCGCGGCTGTATCCCTATGACAGCGGCACGCTGGGTCTCGCCGCCCTGCTGATGCTGCAGCACGCCCGCGCCCATGCCCGCGTCGACACCCACGGCGCCCTCGTTCCGCTGGCGCAGCAAGACCGCACCCGCTGGGACCGCGCGCTGATCAACGAAGCTGTGCCGCTGGCGCAGCGGGCAGCCAATTGCAGGCCGCTGGGGCCCTATCAAATCCAGGCGTCGGTGGCTGTCGTCCATGCGCAAGCGGCCAGTGCGCGCAAGACGGATTGGGCGGAAATCGACCGTTTATATGGTGTGCTGGAAACTGTCCACCCCTCGCCTATCGTGACGCTGAACCGGGCCGTAGCGATTGAACATTTGCGCGGGCCCTCGGCCGCGCTGCGCATGCTGGAACCGCTGGAACAGGATTTGGCCGGCTATGCGTATTACTTCAGCTTGCGCAGCCTGCTGTTCCGCCGTTTGGGCCGCAATGCGGAAGCCCGTGCCGCCCTGCAAAAGGCGCGCACGCTGGTGCGCAGTGCACCGGTGGCCGACCAGATCGACATGACCTTGAATCTCATTTGATAAAACAACACCTAAGTTGTTACATCAGGCGATTCATGGCAGGATGCCAGTCTCACCAACCCAAGGCGTTTTTATTATGAGCACTACTCCTACCACCGACGAACAGTTCATGCAGCTGGTTGACACCTTCATCACCACTGCGAACGAAAAGGCCCAGAACATGGACCGCAACGTCATCGGACCTGCAATGATGTTTGCAGCGACCCGCTTTAACGCCTATATGCTGGCCATGTCCACCCGCAACGTGGAAGAATTCAAGCAACAGTCCGAGCCTGCCCGCAAGTACTACCTGGAGCAGCATGAAAAAATGATGGCGGACAACTTCAAAGATTTCGAAACGAACTTCGACAAATACCGCGGCAATTAAACCTATCGCGTAGCAAGCGAACGATAGTACGTTTGGGGCCAGGCCCCGAAATGTCGATTAAACGCATCAAACAAAAAAGCCCGGGTCATTTCTGAACCGGGCTTTTTGCTTTCCTATCAGTATTACTTCTTGCGCGGTGGCGGCAAGTCCGTGCAGACGCCTTCGTAAGCTTCCGCCGCCATACCGATCGACTCACCCAGGGTTGGGTGCGGGTGGATGGTCTTGCCGATGTCGACGCCATCGCAGCCCATCTCGATCGCCAGTGCGATTTCACCAATCATGTCGCCAGCGTGCGTGCCGACAATGGTGCCGCCGATGATGCGGTGCGTTTCCGCATCGAACAGCAGCTTGGTGAAGCCTTCCGCGCGGCCATTGGCCACCGCGCGTCCGCTTGCAGCCCATGGGAAGTGGCCCTTCTCGACCTTGATGCCCTTGGCTTTCGCTTCATCTTCCGTGATACCGGCCCATGCCACTTCCGGATCCGTGTACGCGACGGAAGGAATGATCTTGGCGTCAAAGTGGGCTTTTTCGCCGTGCGCCGCTTCCGCAGCCACGTGCGCTTCATGCACCGCCTTGTGCGCCAGCATCGGCTGGCCAACCAGGTCGCCAATGGCGAAGATGTTCGGTACGTTGGTGCGCATCTGGCTGTCGACCGGGATGAAGCCGCGATCGGTGACGATCACGCCAGCCTTGTCGGCGGCGATCTTCTTGCCGTTCGGGCTGCGGCCAACGGCCACCAGCACCATGTCGTACAGCTGCGGCTCCGGTGCGGTGACACCGGCTTCCGCTGCCTCGAACGTCACCTTGATGCCTTCCGGCAGGGCTTCGACACCCACCGTCTTGGTCTTGGTCATGATGCGGTCGAAACGCTTCTCGTTGTACTTCTGCCATACTTTGACAGCGTCGCGGTCCGCACCCTGCATCAGGCCGTCCATCATTTCCACGACATCGATACGCGCGCCGAAAGTCGAATACACCGTCGCCATTTCCAGGCCGATGATGCCGCCGCCAATGACCAGCATGCGCTTAGGAATCTGACGCAGTTCCAGCGCGCCCGTCGAATCCACAATGCGCGGGTCTTCCGGCACGAATGGCAGTTTCACGACCGACGAACCGGCCGCAATGATGGCCTGCTTGAACTGCACCACTTTCTTGGTGCCATCCTTGGCCGTCACTTCGATGTGGTTGGCGCTCAGGAATTGGCCGACGCCGACCACGATCTGCGTTTTGCGCGCCTTGGCCATACCGGCCAGACCGCCGGTCATGTTCTTGATCACGCCTTCCTTGTACTTGCGTACCTGGTCGATGTCGATCGTCGGCTTGGCGAAAGTCACGCCGGTGTTGGACATGTGCGCCGTTTCATCGATCACGGAAGCCACGTGCAGCAGCGCTTTCGATGGAATGCAGCCCACGTTCAGGCACACGCCGCCCAACGTTTCGTAGCGCTCCACGATGACAGTCTTCATGCCCAGGTCGGCAGCGCGGAAGGCAGCCGAGTAGCCGCCTGGGCCACCGCCCAGCACCATCATGTCGCAGTCGATGTCAACCTGGCCGCTGTAGCCGCCAGCGATCGGCGCCGCCACTGGCGCGGCAGGCGCTGCCGGTGCTGCGGCCGGAGCCGCAGGGGCCGGTGCGGCCGCAGCCGGAGCTGCTGCCGCTGCAGCGCCCTCCTCGACCAGCAACACCAGCGACCCTTCGCCAACCTTGTCGCCCACTTTGACCTTCAATTCCTTGACCACGCCCGCGTGGCTCGATGGAATTTCCATCGACGCCTTGTCGGATTCGACGGTCACCAGCGACTGGTCAACCTTGATGGTGTCACCCACCTTGACCATCACTTCGATGATCTCGACTTCCTTGAAGTCGCCGATATTCGGTACTTTAACTTCGGTCATCCGGGGCTCCTTACAGCAAGATCTTGCGCAGGTCGGCCAGCACTTCGGCCAGGTACGCGTTGAAGCGCGCGCCCAGGGCGCCGTCGATCACGCGGTGGTCGAACGACAGCGACAGCGGCAGCATCAGGCGTGGCTGGAATTGCTTGCCATCCCATACCGGCTCGATGGCCGACTTCGACAAGCCCAGGATCGCCACTTCCGGCGCGTTGACGATCGGCGTGAACGCCGTGCCGCCAATACCGCCCAGCGACGAAATCGTGAACGTTGCGCCTTGCATGTCGGCTGGCTTCAACTTGCCTTCGCGCGCCTGCAGCGACAGTTCCGTCATTTCGCGGGCAATCTGCGACACGGATTTCTGGTCGGCGTTCTTCACGACCGGCACCACCAGGCCGTTTGGCGTATCGGCAGCGAAACCGATGTTGAAGTACTTCTTGATGATCAGGTTTTCGCCCTTTTCATCCAGCGACGAATTCACAACCGGGAACTTCTTCAGCGCCGCCACGGAAGCCTTGATGACGAAGGCCAGCATGGTCAGCTTGGCGGCATCCTTGTTCTTCGCGTTGGCCGCGTTGGAATCCACGCGGAACTGTTCCAGGTCCGTCACGTCGGCCTTGTCGAAGGTCGTCACGTGGGGAATCTGTACCCAGTTGCGGTGCAGGTTCGGGCCGGAAATCTTCTTGATGCGCGGCAGCGGCAGCAGTTCGGTTTCGCCGAACTTGCTGAAGTCCAGCGATGGCCATGGCAGCACGCTGAAGTTGCCGCCGCCGCCAATCGAGCCGCCGGCAGCCACAGGGGCTGCGGCAGGCGCGGACAGCACGCCTTTGACGAACGCTTGCACGTCAGCCTGCGTGATGCGGCCTTTAGGGCCGGTGCCGCCCACTTTGCCCAGATCCACGCCCAGTTCGCGGGCGAACTTGCGGATCGATGGCGAAGCGTGCGCCAGCTTGCCGGTTTGGACGGAGCCGTGCGAAGCAGCAGGAGCCGGAGCAGCGGCAGCAGGCGCGGCAGCGGCTGGAGCAGCAGCCACCGGAGCCGGTGCGGCGGCAGGCGCAGGCGCCGCAGCAGCAGGAGCGGCCGCAGGAGCAGCACCGCCCACCGCGTCAACGATCAGCACCAGCGAGCCTTCGCCCACTTTGTCGCCGACTTTGACTTTCAACTCTTTGACGACGCCGGCGTGGCTCGATGGAATTTCCATCGACGCCTTGTCCGATTCCACAGTGATCAACGACTGGTCAACAGCAATGGTGTCACCTACTTTGACCAGCAGTTCGATGACTTCGACTTCCTTGAAGTCGCCGATATCGGGCACTTTGACTTCCACCGGACCAGCGGCGGCCGGCGCTGCGGCTGGCGCCGCAGGCGCTGCAGGGGCAGCAGCCGGTGCAGGTGCGGCTGGCGCCGCAGCGGCAGCAGGTGCGGCCGCAGGCGCAGAGGCTGGAGCCACCCCGGCATTCGCATCTTCCACCAGCAAGATCAGCGAGCCTTCGGAGACTTTGTCGCCGATCTTGATTTTCAATTCTTTCACGACACCGGCGTGGCTCGACGGAATTTCCATCGACGCTTTATCCGATTCCACGGTCGCCAGCGACTGGTCCACCTTGATGGTGTCGCCGACCTTGACCAGCAGTTCGATGACTTCAACTTCCTTGAAATCACCGATGTCCGGTACTTTAACTTCCACAATGCTCATAGCGTTCGCTCCGTATTCTCTCATTGGGTCACCGGATTTGGTTTGTTAGCGTCGATGCCATATTTGGCAATCGCCTGTTCCACGGTCGAAACAGGTACTTTGCCCTCTTCCGCCAGCGCTTTCAGCGACGCTACGACGATATAGTAACGGTTCACTTCGAAGAACTCGCGCAGTTTCGCGCGGCTGTCGGAGCGGCCGAAACCATCGGTGCCCAGGACCTTGTAGGTACGGTCTTTCGGGATGAACGCACGGATCTGTTCCGCGAATGCTTTCATGTAGTCGGTGGTAGCCACGATCGGACCGGTGGTGTCCTTCAGCAGGCTGGTCACGTATGGCACGCGCTGCTCTTTCGACGGATTCACCAGGTTCCAGCGTTCGCAATCCTGGCCTTCGCGTGCCGCCAGGGTCAGCGACGGTGCGGACCAGATGTCGGCCGCGATATTCCAGTCATTCTTCAGCAGTTCAGCAGCGAAGATGGATTCACGCAGGATAGTGCCCGAACCGATCAGCTGTACGCGCTGCTTGGCGTTTTTATCGCCTTCTTGCAGCAGGTACATACCTTTCAAGATACCCTCTTCCTGGCCGGCTTTGATGCCTGGATGAGCGTAGTTTTCGTTCATGATCGTGATGTAGTAGAACACGTCTTCCTGGTTGGTCACCATGCGGCGCAGGCCGTCATGGATGATCACTGCCAGTTCATGCGCGAACGTCGGGTCGTATGGCACGCAGTTCGGGATGGTGGCGGCAACCAGGTGGCTGTGGCCATCTTCGTGCTGCAAGCCTTCGCCGTTCAGCGTGGTACGGCCGGCGGTACCTGCCATCAGGAAGCCGCGGGCGCGCATGTCGCCGGCTGCCCATGCCAGGTCGCCAACGCGCTGCAGGCCGAACATCGAGTAGTACGTGAAGAATGGAATCATCACGCGGTTGTTGGTCGAGTACGACGTTGCTGCGGCAATCCACGAGCTCATGCCGCCTGCTTCGTTGATGCCTTCCTGCAGGATCTGGCCGGCCTTGTCTTCGCGGTAGTACATCACCTGGTCTTTATCGACCGGCTCGTACAACTGGCCTTGCTGGTTGAAGATACCGATCTGGCGGAACAAGCCTTCCATACCAAAGGTACGGGATTCGTCCACCATGATTGGCACCAGGCGCTGGCCCAGCGACTGGTCGCGCAGCAGCGCGGTGATGATACGGACGTACGCTTGCGTGGTGGAGATTTCACGGCCTTCAGCGGTCGGCTCCAGCACGGCCTTGAACGATTCCAGCGGCGGCACCACCAGGGTTTCGTCGGCTTTCACGCGGCGCGATGGCAGGTAGCCGCCCAGCGCTTTACGGCGCTCGTGCAGGTACTTGATTTCCGGTGCGTCGTCGGACGGCTTGTAGAACGGGATTTCCGCCAGCTTGTCGTCAGGGATAGGAATGCTGAAGCGGTCGCGCATTTCGCGGATGGCTTCGTCGTCCAGTTTCTTGGTTTGGTGCGCGGTGTTGCGCGCCTCGCCGGATTTGCCCATGCCGAAGCCCTTGACGGTCTTCACCAGCAGCACGGTAGGCTGGCCTTTGGACTCGGTGGCCATCTTGAAGGCAGCGTAGATCTTGTGTGGATCGTGGCCGCCGCGGGTCAGGCGCCAGATGTCGTCGTCGGTCAGGTTGGCCACCATTTCCAGCAGCTTTGGATGCTTGCCGAAGAAGTGCTTGCGAACGTACGCGCCATCCTTGGCTTTGTAGTTCTGGTATTCGCCATCGACGGTTTCCATCATGACTTTTTGCAGGATGCCGTCTTTGTCTTTCTTCAGCAGCGCATCCCAGCCCGGACCCCAGATCACTTTGATCACGTTCCAGCCGGCGCCGCGGAAGTCCGCTTCCAGTTCTTGAATAATCTTGCCGTTGCCGCGCACCGGACCGTCCAGGCGCTGCAGGTTGCAGTTGACCACGATGACCAGGTTGTCCAGCGATTCACGCGCGGCCATGCCGATCGCGCCCATCGATTCTGGTTCATCCATCTCGCCGTCGCCGCAGAAGGCCCACACTTTACGGCCGGTGGTGTCGGCAATGCCGCGCGCGTGCAGGTACTTCAGGAAGCGCGCCTGGTAGATCGCCATCAGCGGGCCCAGGCCCATCGACACGGTCGGGAATTGCCAGAAATCCGGCATCAGTTTCGGGTGCGGGTACGACGACAAGCCTTTGCCGTCCACTTCCTGGCGGAAGTTCAGCAATTGTTCTTCGGTCAGGCGGCCTTCCAGGAAGGCGCGCGCGTAGATGCCAGGCGACGAGTGGCCCTGGATGTACAGCAGGTCGCCGCCGTGGTTATCCGACGGGGCTTTCCAGAAGTGGTTGAAGCCGATGCCCAGCATATTCGCCAGCGAAGCAAAGGAAGACAGGTGGCCGCCCAAATCGCCGTCAACGCGGTTGGCCTTCACCACCATCGCCATCGCATTCCAGCGCATCCACGAACGCAGCTTCTCTTCATATTCCAGGTTACCCGGGCAGTGCGCTTCCAGGTCGGCAGGGATGGTGTTGATGTAAGCGGTGTTGGCGGAGAACGGGATGTCCGCGCCATTGCGGCGGGCCAGGTCGATCAGGCGCTCCAGCAGGTAGTGGGCACGGTCCGAACCTTCGTTTTGCAGAACGGCTTCCAGCGCATCCAGCCATTCCTTGGTTTCCTGCGCGTCAGGATCGAGGGCGGTTAGTGCCGTGACCTGGTCGAGTTGAGCTGCCATGTAATAAGTCTCCTAGTGTGAGACGCCCACCCGATTCACCGATCGCGAGGGCGGTGCTGCGTGTTAATTTACTAAGACTTCGGAAATCAGACTTCTGGTATTACTGAATTAGTGAAAGGATTCTAACAGCGTTTTCCGCATTTTTCAAATTACGATAACGCATTTCACATTGTGGGAATTACGTATTTTTTAAGCTGGACTGTCGGGACTCCGTCGCGTAATTGATTGGATTTCAACTCTAAAAGTTGAAATCTTTCTGTCATTTTTCGGCGCACGGTATCCGTTTTATAATGTGGTCTTTCTTCCCACCCTCCCCATAAGTTCAATCATGTCTGCTCAATTGATCGACGGTATCGCCCTCTCCCAGAAACTCCGCGCTGAAATCGCCGCGCGCGCCGCTGCCCTGACCGCCCAGGGCAAACAGCCCGGCCTGGCTGTGATCCTCGTTGGCGAAGACCCGGCCAGCCAGGTTTATGTGCGTAATAAAGTCAAAGCGTGCGGTGACGTCGGTATCCGTTCCGTGATGGAGAAATATGATGCGGACTTGACCGAGCAGGCATTGCTGGACCGTATCGCTGCACTGAACAACGATCCAACCATCCACGGCATCCTCGTGCAAATGCCGCTGCCGAAGCACATCAACCCGCATAAAGTCATTGAAGCGATTGCCACCTCGAAAGACGTGGATGGCTATTCCGTGCTGTCGGCCGGTGAAATGATGACGGGCCTGGACGGCTTCCGCGCGTGCACGCCATACGGCTGCATGAAATTGATTGAATCGACCGGGACCGACTTGCGCGGCAAGCACGCTGTCGTGATCGGCCGCAGCAACACCGTGGGCAAGCCGATGGCGCTGCTGCTCTTGCAAGCCAACGCGACCGTCACCATCTGCCACAGTGCAACTCCGGACCTGGGCGTATTCACCCGCCAGGCAGACGTCGTGGTGGCCGCAGTCGGCCGCCGCAATACGCTGACTGCTGATATGGTGAAGCCTGGCGCGATTGTGATCGACGTGGGCATGAACCGCGACGATAACGGCAAGCTGTGCGGCGACGTGGACTTCAACGGCATCAAGGAAGTTGCCTCGCACATCACGCCAGTACCAGGCGGTGTGGGCCCAATGACGATTACGATGCTGTTGATGAACACCATTGAATCGGCCGAACGCAAATAAGAGAGAAATGATGACTGACACCACAAACAACCCGCTGCTGGACTTTTCCGGACTGCCACGCTTTGACCTCATCAAGCCGGAGCACGTCACCCCCGCCATTGATCATTTGATGGCGCAAAGCAGCGCCGTGGTGGCGCAGCTGGAAGCGCCATCGGAGGTTGTTACGTGGGACAACTTCGTGGCGCCGCTGGAAAGCGCCACGGAATTGCTGGGCCGCGCGTGGAGCATCGTCAGTCATTTGAACAATGTCGTCGATACGCCGGAATTGCGTGCCGCGTTCAATGAAAACCAGCCGAAAGTCACGGAATTCTGGACCGCGCTGGCGCAAAATGAAGCGCTGTTCAACAAGTACAAGGCCCTGAGGGCCAGCCCCGGCTTCGACAGCCTGACGCCGGCCCGCAAACGCATCGTCGACAATGCCGTGCGCGATTTCCGCATGGGTGGTGCAGAACTGCCGGAAGACAAGAAAGCACGCTTTGCCGACATCCAGGAAGAGCACGCGAAAGTGTCGACGCGCTTTTCGGAAAATGTGCTCGATGCCACCAATGACTATAAGTTGACGGTGGAAAACGAAGCAGATCTGGCCGGCCTGCCGGATGACGTCAAGCAAGCCGCCAAAGCCTTGGCGGAAAAAGAAGGTAAAAGCGGCTGGATGTTCTCGCTGCACTTCCCTTCGTATTACCCGATTTTGCAATTCGCGGACAACCGCGCGTTGCGTGAAACCGTCTACCGCGCCAACGCCACCAAGGCGTCCGAACAGGGCGCCATGTTCAGCAAGCGTGAAGAGTGGGACAACACGCAAAACATCGTGACCCTGTTGAAGCTGCGCGCGGAAGAAGCGGCGCTGCTGGGTTACAAGAATTTCGCTGAAGTGTCGCTGGTGCCGAAGATGGCGCAATCGCCGGAGCACGTGATTGCCTTCCTGGAAGACCTGGCCAAGCGCGCCCGTCCGTATGCGGAAAAAGATTTCGAACAGCTGCGTACTTTCGCCAGGGATGAACTGGGCCTGGATGATTTGCAGGCGTGGGACTTGCCGTACGCATCGGAAAAACTGCAGGAACGCCAGTACGCGTTTTCGGCGCAGGAAGTCAAACAGTATTTCCCGGAGCACAAAGTCGTCGATGGCTTGTTCCGTCTGATCCAGTCGCTGTTCTCCGTCACCATCGCGCCCGACGTGGCTGCCACGTGGCACCCGGATGTGCGCTTCTACCGCATTGAACGCGATGGCAAATTGATCGGCCAGTTTTACCTGGACTTGTATGCGCGCGCCGGCAAGAGCGGTGGCGCGTGGATGGATGATGCGCGCGGCCGCCGCCTGCGCGCCGATGGCGACGTGCAGACGCCGGTTGCGTATTTGACGTGCAACTTCACGGAGCCTGCCACGGTCGATGGCAAAGTACAGCCTTCGCTGTTCACGCACGATGAAGTCATCACGCTGTTCCACGAATTCGGCCATGGTTTGCACCACATGCTGACGCAAGTCGATGAAATCGGCGTGTCCGGCATTGCCGGCGTCGAGTGGGATGCGGTCGAACTGCCATCGCAATTCATGGAAAACTTCTGCTGGGAGTGGGATGTGCTGTCGCACATGACGGCGCACGTCGAGACAGGCGAACCGCTGCCGCGCGCGCTGTACGACAAGATGCTGGCTGCAAAGAATTTCCAGTCCGGCATGCAGACTTTGCGCCAGGTGGAATTCTCGCTGCTGGACATGCATTTGCACTTCGACTTCGACCCGGCCGGGCCGCAATCCGTGCAGGAAATGATCGACGGCGTGCGCCGCAAATTCTCCGTCGTGATTCCGCCAGCCTTTAACCGCTTCCAGAATTCGTTCGGCCATATCTTCGCCGGCGGCTATGCGGCGGGCTACTACAGCTACAAGTGGGCGGAAGTGTTGTCGGCGGACGCCTATGCCGCGTTTGAAGAAGCGGCGGCACTGGATAAGGATGTGGGCGTGCTGTGCAAGGAAACCGGCAAGCGCTTCCAGCAAGAGATCCTGGCCGTGGGCGGCTCCCGTCCCGCGCTGGAATCGTTCACGGCCTTCCGTGGCCGAGAACCGTCGATAGACGCGCTGCTGCGCCACAGCGGCATGGCAGCCTGATCATGAAAGCGCGCCAACTGCTCCCTGCCTTGCTGTTGCTGGCCCTGGGGACGGCTGGTGCGCAAGTCGCAGACGCGCATGTCTACAAGTGGAAAGATGAGAAAGGCGTCACGCATTTCTCGGATACGCCGCCGCCAGCCAGCGCCGCAAAGGCGGTGGAACTGAAGACGTATGACACCGGCGGCGGCACGCAGGAATTGCCATATGAACTGCAATTGGCGGTCCGCGACCATCCCGTCACCCTGTACACGACGGCGGCATGCGCCGCATGCGACCAGGGCCGCGCGCAATTGCGCAAACGGGGCATCCCCTACAACGAAAAAACCGTGCTGACGGCTGCCGATATGGAAGCGCTGAAGCGCGCCGGGGGCAATGGACGCTTGCCTTTGCTGACGATCGGACGCATGCGCCTGGTGGGCTATGACTCGGCGGCATGGGATGACGCGCTCACGACGGTAGGCTATCCGGCGCAAAGCATGCTGCCGCCAAATTATGCATACCGCGCCCCCGCGTCCGCAGCGCCTCCACCGCTGCCGACCGATGCCGACCGCGCCACCTCCGCACAAGCCAAGGCGCCGCCCGCTGAAGTACGGCGTCCCGCTCCCGTCAACGCACCGCCCGACTTTCAGTTCTAGGCAGGCGGCGCCGGTTTTTCCCGTCGCCGCACCCTTGCATGCGGTTACAATAATGGCAGTATCAACCGATCCCACTGCCAGCATGACCCGCGTCGATTTCCATACCAATGTGCCTGACAAACTTGCCTATGCGTGCCGCCTGGTGCGCAAGGCCAGTGCAGCCAACAACCGCATCGTGCTGCTGATGGACGACGCGGTGCAGCAGCAGGCGCTCGATGCGCAACTGTGGTCGTTCGCGCCAACGGAATTCTTGCCGCACGTGGCGGCCGGCGATGCGCTGGCCGCACAAACGACGATCATCCTCACCTGTGAAGACAGTGCGCCATTGCCGCACACGGACTTGCTGGTCAACCTGTCGCGCCGCATGCCGGCCGGCTTTGAGCGCTTCAACCGCGTCATTGAAGTGGTGTCGGCGGAAGAAACCGATGCGGCGGCTGGCCGCCAGCGGTATAAATCGTATAAACAGCAAGACTATCAACCCACCCACTTCGTGGCCAATAAATCATGAGCCCCGCCCATCCCTACGACGCTTCAATTCCCGTGCTGACGGAAGTGCTGCAGGAAACGCCTGTTGAGCCGCCGGCCGCCGCGCATCCCCCGCACCATGCCCACTTCCCTGCCGCCGCCGCGCACCAGGCGGAAGACACGCAGGCGCTGGACGACGCGCAGTGGGCTGCGCTGGAGCGGCGCCTGTCGGAAAAAGTGCTGCAGCAATTGCAGTCGCGCGTGGACTTCGTGCTGGAACAGCGCATCCGCGACAGCATGGAAGAGGCGCTGAACCAGGCAATCAAGGGCTTGACGTCGGAAATTCGCCACGGCTTGCACGAGGCGCTGGGCGCCATTGTCAGCCGCGCAGTTTCGCAGGAGTTGCTGCACCTGCAGGCGCAAAAGAAGTGAAATAGTCCAAAAACCCATACTACGCCCCGTAAACCGGTCCCACTTCTCAGACGTTTACGGAAAAAAGCGCCGGCGACTGCTTTGCAGTGTTGCCTTTTTGTTGTAACTTCACGCCGTAGCCTTGTTAATGGCGCTGCAACGTTGCACGCCGCCGTGATTACCGCCGTTACTACTTACCGCCGTTACTACTTTCGGAGAACGTACATGCAGTTCAACACCAAGCTGATTCCATTCGCCATTGCCCTGGCATTCGCAGGCAGCGCCGGCGCGCAGGACATCATCAAGATCGGCCACGTGGCCCCTGTCTCCGGCCCTTCGTCCCACCTGGGCAAGGACAATGAAAACGGCGCCAACATGGCCATTGCCGACTTGAACGCCAAAGGCATCAAGATCAATGGCAAGCCAGTCAAATTCGTCGTGCAACTGGAAGACGATGGCGGCGACCCGAAACAAGGCACCACGGTTGCACAAAAGCTGGTCGATGCGCACGTACAAGGCGTGGTGGGCCACCTGAATTCCGGCACCACGATTCCGGCATCGAAAATCTACATGGACGCCGGCATTCCGCAGATCTCCCCCGCCGCCACGTCGCCTGACTACACCAAGCAAGGTTTCAAGACCGCGTTCCGCGTGGTCGCCAACGACAATAAACTGGGCGGTACACTGGGCCAGTACGCCGTGCAAAAACTGGGCGCCAAGAAAATCGCCGTGATCGATGACCGTACCGCATACGGCCAGGGTGTGGCGGGCGAATTCGTCAAAGGCGCGAAGAAAGCATCGCCAGGCGTGCAAGTGGTGGCGAAAGAATTCACCACCGACAAAGCCACCGACTTCAACGCGATCCTGACGTCGATTAAAGCCAAGAACCCTGACCTGATCTTCTTCGGCGGCATGGATTCCGTCGGCGGCCCGCTGCTGCGCCAGATGAAGGCACTGGGCATCAAAGCCAAGTACATGGGCGGCGACGGCCTGTGCACGGACGCGCTGCCACGCCTGGCCGGCGACGCGGCAGCCAATGGCGTCGTGACCTGCGCTGAAGCAGGCGGCGTGACGGCGGACCTGCAAAAGAACATGGATGATTTCCGCGCCCGCTACAAGAAGCAATTCAACCAGGAAGTCCAGCTGTACGCGCCATATGTGTATGACGCTGTGATGGTCATGGCGCAGGCCATGATTGAAGCCAAATCGTCTGATCCAGCCAAGTACCTGCCATACCTGGCCAACATCAAGTACCAGGGCGTTACGGGTCCGATTTCGTTCGATTCCAAAGGCGACATCAAGGATGGTACGCTGACCTTGTTCACGTACACCGATGGCAAAAAGACCAAGATGGAAGTCGTGAAGTAATCAGCTGCATAAGCAAATAAAGAAACAATCGCTGACTGCGTAACGTACAGATGAGATCATTCGGGGCCGTCCACACCACTGGACGGCCTTATTTTTTGGAGTACGCACACAATGCAAATGAAGTTCATACCTGTGGCGCTGGCCATGGTGTTTTCGGCAGCAGGCGCACAGGCGCAAGAAATCATTAAGATCGGCCACGTGGCCGCCACGTCGGGCCCTTCCGCCCACCTGGGCAAGGAAGATGAAAACGGCGCCAGGATGGCCGTGGAAGACTTGAATGCGCAAGGCTTCAAGATCAATGGCAAAGCTGTCAAGTTCGTGCTGTTGCCGGAAGACGATGCCGCAGACCCGAAACAGGGCACGGCAGCCGCACAGAAACTGGTCGACGCCAAAGTCAACGGCGTGATCGGCCACCAGAATTCAGGCACGACGATTCCCGCATCGAAGATTTATAACGATGCAGGCATTCCGCAAATCTCTGCGTCGGCCACCAGCCCGGTCTATACGCACCAGGGCTATAACACAGCATTCCGCGTCGTCGCCAACGACAACAAGCTGGGCAGCGTGCTGGGCAAATATGCCGTGCACAAGCTGGGGGCGAAAAAAATCGCCGTCATTGATGACCGTACCGCGTATGGCCAGGGCGTCGCGTCGGAATTCGCCAAGGGTGCAAAAGGCGCGCAAATCGTCGCCAAGGAATTCACGACGGACAAGGCCACGGACTTCAACGCGATCCTCACTGCCATCAAGGCCAAGAATCCAGACCTGGTCTTCTTCGGCGGCATGGATGGCGTGGGCGGCCCGCTGCTGCGTCAAATGCGCTCGCTGGGCCTCAAAGCCAAATACATGGGCGGCGACGGCATCTGCACGGAAGCCTTGCCGAAACTGGCAGGTGGTGCGGATGACACCGTGACGTGCGCAGAGGCAGGCGGCGTACCGGCTTCGCAGAAAAAGCAGATGGAAGAATTTTCCGCGCGCTACAAGAAGAAATTCAACTCGGACGTGCAGATTTACGCACCGTACGTGTATGACGCCGTGATGGCCATGGCAACGGCCATGCAGCAAGCCAAATCGGCCGACCCGGCGAAATACCTGCCCTACCTGGCCAAGGTGCAATACCAGGGCATTACGGGCACCATCGCGTTCGACAAGTTTGGCGACATCAAGGATGGCGCGCTGACCCTGTACACGTTCAAGGATGGCCGCCGCCAGTTGCTGGAAGTGGTGAAGTAAGCAGTAAAACAAAAGGGGCCCATCGGCCCCTTTCTCTTTAACTGCACAGTTACATCATTTCTGCGACAGGACCCATTTCACCAGGGTCTTGGCTTCCGCTTCGTTGACTTGCGGATTGGCTGGCATAGGCACCGCGCCCCACGAGCCGGAGCCGCCTTTCATGACCTTGGTCACCAGCTTGGCTTCGGCGTCTTTCTGGCCGGCGTATTTAGCGGCCACGTCCTTGAATGCCGGGCCCACCACTTTATTGGCAACCGAATGGCATGCCATGCAATTCTTTGCTTTGGCCAGATCGGCATTGGCCATGGCGCTTTGTGCTGCGAAGGCCGAAACGGCCGCGATACCTACCACCAAGATACGTTTCATCGTTTTCTCCATAGTAACTACAATCTATTCTACCTCGTTCTTACAACGCGGGGATCATAGCCCTGGTTGACCCTCGCAATAATATCGCACCCGGTATAGCCCATTCTTTTGTAAGATGATGTATCCAGGGAGAACTTCTATGCCGATTATTATACTGATTGTTGCACTGGTTGGCTTACGCTATTTTGAGGTCTGGCGTTTTGCCGAAATTTCATGGTGGTACATTGTCGGCCTGATGGTGTTTGCCTTCGTCTGGTTCGAGTTTTTGGAACCAATGCTGGGGCTCGACAAGCGCAAGGCCCATGACGTCGATGAGCAGCGCCGCAAGGACCGGGTGAAAAAGAATTTCGACAAGAAATAAGAAAAGCCGGCACGCAGCCGGCTTTTCTGTAGAGCAGTTAAGACTTAACGCTTCAACTGCGACAAGTCGCGCACCGCGCCGCGGTCCGCCGACGTGGTCAGCGCCGCATACGCTTGCAGCGCCTGCGACACCACGCGGTCACGGTTGACCGGCTTCCACGCGTCAAAGCCTTTCGCTTCCATGGCCGCGCGGCGGGCCGCCAGCGTTTCATCGGAAACGCGCAGTGCAATGGTGCGGTTCGGGATATCGATGTCGATCATGTCGCCCTCTTCCACCAGGCCGATCGCGCCGCCTTCCGCCGCTTCCGGCGAAGCGTGGCCGATCACCAGGCCCGACGAGCCGCCCGAGAAGCGGCCATCAGTGAACAGTGCGCACGCCTTGCCCAAGCCTTTGGATTTGATGTACGACGTCGGGTACAGCATTTCCTGCATGCCCGGGCCGCCTTTCGGGCCTTCGTAGCGGATGATGACGACGTCGCCCGCATGCACGGTGTCGCCCAGGATGGCTTCCACTGCCGCATCCTGGCTTTCAAACACACGCGCCTTGCCGGAGAACTTCAGGATGCTTTCATCCACGCCCGCCGTTTTAACGATGCAGCCCTTTTCTGCCAGATTGCCGTACAACACCGCCAGGCCGCCATCTTTCGAATACGCGTGCTCCAGGTCGCGGATGCAGCCCGTGCTGCGGTCCGTATCCAGCGCGTCATAGCGTTCCGATTGCGAGAACGCGACTTGCGTTGGCACGCCGCCCGGCGCCGCGCGGAACAGCTGGTGCACGGCAGGGTCGTCGCTGCGCTTGATGTCGTTCTTTTCAATGGCTTCGCCCAGCGTCTTTGCGTGTACCGTCGGCACCGACGTGTCGAGCAGGCCGGCGCGCGCCAGCTCACCCAGGATGCCGACGATACCGCCGGCGCGGTGCACGTCTTCGATGTGGAACTTGTCCGTCATTGGCGCAACTTTGCACAGGCATGGCACTTTGCGCGAAATGCGGTCGATGTCGGCCATCGTGAACGGTACGCCCGCTTCATGCGCGGCCGCCAGCAAGTGCAGCACCGTGTTGGTGGAGCCGCCCATCGACACGTCCAGCGCCATCGCGTTTTCCCATGCTGCCATGGTGGCGATATTGCGCGGCAGGATCGAGGCGTCATCCTGTTCGTAGTAGCGCTTGGCCAGGTCCACGATCAGGCGGCCTGCGCGCAGGAACAATTCTTTACGGTCAGCGTGAGTCGCCACGATGGTGCCGTTACCTGGCAGCGACAGGCCCAGCGCTTCGGTCAGGCAGTTCATCGAGTTGGCCGTGAACATGCCGGAGCACGAACCGCAAGTCGGGCAGGCGGAACGCTCGATTTCCGCCACGTCCGCGTCGGACACGGTGTTGTCGCCGGCCTTGATCATCGCATCCACCAGGTCCAGCTTGATGATCTTTTGCGTGTTGTTGACGACCTTGACGACTTTACCGGCTTCCATCGGGCCGCCCGACACAAACACCACCGGGATGTTCAAGCGCATGGCAGCCATCAGCATGCCGGGCGTGATCTTGTCACAGTTGGAAATGCAGACCATGGCGTCCGCGCAGTGCGCGTTGACCATGTATTCCACAGAGTCGGCGATCAGGTCGCGCGATGGCAGCGAATACAGCATGCCGCCGTGGCCCATGGCGATACCATCGTCAACGGCGATGGTGTTGAATTCCTTGGCCACGCCGCCTGCCGCTTCGATTTCACGGGCAACCAGTTGGCCCAGGTCTTTCAAGTGCACGTGGCCTGGCACGAATTGCGTGAACGAGTTCACCACGGCGATGATCGGCTTATCGAAATCGCCATCTTTCATGCCGGTGGCGCGCCACAGCGCGCGCGCGCCGGCCATATTGCGGCCATGGGTGGTGGTACGGGAACGGTATTGCGGCATGGTCTACTCCTTATTTTGATGACGCCAGATTGCCTCGCCCATGCCCACAAGTCAAATATGGTTTTTACACTCCTGTGATACGCTATAAATATCACAGAGCAAAATTTCAAATGATTCCCATATGAACATTGAATTGCGCCAGCTGCGCTATTTCATCACCGTGGCCGAAGAACTGCACTTCGGGAAAGCCGCCCAGCGCCTGCACATGACGCAGCCGCCACTGTCGCAAGCCATCGCGCAGCTGGAAGAGTTACTGGGCGCCCCGCTGTTCGACCGCAACCGCCGGGGTGTGGCCCTGACGCCGGCCGGCAGCGCGCTATTGCCGGAAGCGCGCCGGCTATTATCACAGGCGCAGGAATTGCCGGCCCTTGTACAGCGGGCCGCATCGGGCGAGACAGGCCGCCTGGCGCTGGCGTTCGTGTCGTCTGCCGATTACAGCGTGCTGCCGCCCTTCCTGCGCGCCTACCGCGCCGCCTACCCGCAAGTGCAAATCGCGCTGCAGGAAGCCACGTCGGACTTGCAGCTGGAAGATTTATTACACAGCCGGATCGATGCGGGCTTGCTGATCCCTCCCCTGCCCGACAAGGCCAGGACGGAACTCGACTACCTGCCCGTGCTGAAAGAACCGCTGGTGCTGGCCGCGCCGCTGGGCTTGATCACGAGGCGCGGCAAGGTTGCCCTGAAAGCGTTGCCGGCGCTGCCGCTGATTATCTTCCCGCGCGCCATTTCACCCGGCCTGTATGACGCGATCCTGTCCGTGTTCCGCGCAGCGGGACTGACCCCGGCCATCGGCCAGGAAGCCATCCAGATGCAAACCATCGTCAGCCTGGTGTCGGCTGGCATGGGCATCGCGCTTGTGCCACAATCCGTGTCGAATTTAATGCGCCCCGGCGTAGAATACCGGGCGCTGGCCGACCCGACACCGCTGGTTGAAACCGGCCTGGCCTGGCGCCGCGACAATCCGTCGCCCGTGCTGCTGGGCTTCCTCGAACTATTACGAAACCAATTAAGGAACTGAGCTGCATGCTGATCCACCCGATGCCCGATCCTGTCGCTATTGCGCTGGGCCCCGTCAAGATCCACTGGTATGGCCTGATGTACGTGCTGGCATTCGCGCTGTTCATCCTGCTGGGCCGGGTGCGCATCAGGCAGCCGCACATCGCCAGGCAAGGGTGGACCAACCAGCACCTGGACGACATGCTGTTTTACGGCATGCTGGGCGTGGTGCTGGGCGGCCGTCTCGGCGAAGTCTTGTTCTACCGCCCCGGCTACTTCTTCCACCACCCGCTGGAAGTCTTCGCCGTGTGGAATGGCGGCATGTCGTTCCACGGCGGTTTCCTCGGCGTGCTGCTGGCCATGTGGCTGTGGGCGCGCAAGCAAGGCTTCAATGTGCTCGATGTGTATGACTTCATCGCGCCGCTGGTGCCGCTCGGGTATGCGTGCGGCCGCATGGGGAACTTCATCAATGCGGAATTGCCGGGCCGCGTGGCCGATGCGAATTTGCCGTGGGCGATGATCTGGCCCAACGTCGATGCGCTGCCGCGCCACCCGTCGCCGATTTACCAGTTGCTGGTCGATGGCTTGCTGGTGTTTGCCATCGTGTGGCCCTTTGCCCGCAAGGCCCGTCCGCGGCTGGCGGTTGGTGCACTGTTCGTGCTGCTGTATGGCTGCGCGCGCTTCTTCACCGAGTATTTCCGCACGCCCGACTGGAGCATCAATGTGGCCGGCATCGATATCTCGTCCGGCCAAATCCTGTCGCTGCCGATGATCATCGGCGCGCTGCTGATGCTGGCATGGTCGTACCAGCGCAAGGTATTCGCCGGTGCAGCGCCAGCCGCATGACTGCGGCAGGGCCGCCGCACCCTGTCGAAAAACTTTACAAAAAGAACTTAGTCATTAACACAAGGCAATTTAAGTTACTGTTCTTAAACAATAATTTTTCACTGGTACAGTAATTGCATTACACAAATTATCGCCAATATTTCCACTGCGCCGCCGCCATGATTCCGACCAAGACCTTGAAGACAGCTGTTTTGTTCACTTCCTCGCTCATCCTGAGCGCAGCGGCAAGCCTGGGGCATGCAACGCCTATCGTTTTCGACAATATGCAGGCATTTGAAAGTGGCTCTGCCACTGCGCGCGTGGCCGTGACCGGGGCCAACCCGAATACGTTCATGGGCGGGGGCTATCAACTGAAGGCCGGCACCAAGAGCATTTCCGGCTTTGATTTCTACGCCGCCAATTCCACCAATGCCACCTATTCCGGCCTGAAGGTCAACATCTGGGTGTGGGACACGGTGAATACCGGGACGGCCAATGCCGCCAATCCAGCTTTTTCCAACCTGCTGGGGTCTTATTCGTTTACGACGTCCCCGATGACGGTTGCATCGGGCTACTACTACTCCATCAAAGAAAACCTGGCAGCGCCGCTGCTGCTCAACGATACCGTGATTGGCATCACCTATAACTTCCAGGGTACCCAGGATGGCGTCAATTACAGCAGCGTCAACGGACTGACCGACGTGATCGCACTCAACGATGCACCAACCGTCGGCGCCGCGCTGTTCAATGGCTACTTCCGCAACGCGAATGCCGAGACCAACGGTAACTTCACGTCGTCTGTCCGCTCGCTCGGCGGCTATTCCACGCAAAGCCTGGCTGTGCGCATCTATGGCAGCGATACGCTCGACAACAACGTCAATAACGTACCGGAGCCGGCGTCCTTCCTGTTGATGGGCCTCGGCCTGGCGCTGATGGTCAACATGCGCCGCAAAGCACGCTGATTGACAGCGCGCACTGCAACGCCAAGCGCCTTACTTCAGCAGCGCTTGCAGCGTCTTCCACTGCGCCGGCGTCACGGGAGTAATTGACAGCCGGCTGCCCTTTTGCAGCACCACCATGTCGTCCAGTTCCGGTATCGTGCGCAATTGCGCCAGCGATAACAAGCGGGTCTTGCGCACGGCTTTCACGTCCACCATCAGCCAGCGCGGTTCTTCGCGCTTGGACTTCGCATCGTAGTAATGGCTGTTGGGATCGAACTGCGTATCGTCCGGATAAGCCGCACTGGCCACTTCCGCCAACCCGGCAATGCCCGGCTCCGGGCAGCTGGAGTGATAAAACAGTACGCCATCGCCCACTTGCATGCCGTCGCGCATGAAGTTGCGGGCCTGGTAGTTGCGCACGCCGAACCACGGCACGGTTTGATTGGGCGCCGCCAGCGCATCATCAATGCTGACTTCATCGGGTTCGGATTTCATCAACCAGTAGGCCATTGCATTCCTTTAGACGAAATGAAAAAAGCGGCAACGCACGTCGATGCGCAACCGCTTTTATAGGAATGAGTGCCCCGCCTGTGCCGCTATGCCGGCATCCCGAACCTGACGGCTCAGGTGGTCACAGTTAGTTCAATTTCGGGTTCATCGGGCTAGCGACGCTCACTCCCATCAAACAAATTCCCGCGACCGTTGCAAACAAATGGTTCAAGGAATATAAGGCATCCACGAACACCGCAGGGTGAGACGCAGTTTACTCCTCCTTGCGCGTTCGGGAAAGGGGAAAGACGCGATTAAAACAGAATTTCTTGCGGCGTCAGCGCACTGTCGAGCACTTTGTGCATGGCCGCAATCTTTTCCTGCACTTCCAGCATGGACATGGAAGACAGCGGGCCGGATGGCGCTTTGGAAGACAGGAACTCAGCAGCCATGCTCAGCGCAGCCATCACGGCAATACGGTCATTGCCTTTGACTTTGCCCGCATCGCGGATGCCTGTCATTTTTTTATCCAGGAAGGCAGCCGCTTCACGCAGCGCGCGCTCTTCCTCTTCTTTACAAGCCAGGCGGTATGGCTGGCCCATGATGGTTACGTCAATTTGAATCACTGGGTTTCACTCTGAGGTTGCGGCGCAGCCTGGTCCGGTGCTGGCGGCGCGGCTTCGGCGGTCTCTGGCGGAATCTGCTCCAGCAAGGCCGACACGCGCCGGGAGGCTTCGGCCAGACGCAACTGGTATGCCTGGGCATCCGCAAACAGCGCAGCATTACGCTGGCGCAGTTCGGCATTTTCACGGCGCAGCGCCATCGTCATTTCGGCCAACTGGTCGATTTTATCGGAAAGTTCTTGGAATTCTGAAATCATCCCGCCACTATAGGATGCCTTGCAAAGCCGCGTCAACAGTGGCGCGTGAATGATGCGCATATTTGAATACGCGCTCGGTTATGTAGGCAAAAAGGTAATAAAAATCGCCATTCCCGCGCCGCAGGAATGGCGATGTATTAAGCAGGCACTAAGCTTTAGCCGTTATTCAGCTGTTGCTGACACCCACCAGCGCAACCCCTGCGGAACCGCCGGTAATCGATGCCTGTAACAAGTCGGCAAACGTATGCAAGCGGTCCACGGTCCAGCCGGACGCCATGTCATACGGGCTGCTGCCCTGGTCCGCATGCGCGATCAAGTCCGCCATGTTCAGCGCGGCCACCTGCTTGCCGGATGCGTCGATCAAGTCCAGCTCACTGAAACTGCCTTTCGCATAATCGGCAATGGTGAATTGCGCATACGACTTGCCGCCGCTGACGTAATTGATGACCAAGTCGCTGCCATCGATGTTGGCTTTGACGTTATCAGCACTCATGGTGACGCTGGAGAACACCTTGTTGGCGGTGAACTTCAGGATTTCACCACCGCCCGACGTGTCGTGGATGGTGTCCTTGCCATCGCCCATCGACATCACATACGTATCCTTGCCATCGCCGCCGCGCAAGTCATCGTTGCCCATGCCGCTATACAACGTGTCGTCGCCAGCGCCGCCCCACAGGCGGTTATTGCCTGCGTACTTGTAGCCCAGCGCGTAGGCGAGGAAACCGGCAATGAAGAAGTCCGCGCCTTTGAATTCCGACAGGTGCGTATCGATGCCCAGGTATTTGCCCAGCCAGTTGATGCCATCGCCGCTGGCATTCGATGCCGTCTTCAGCGCATCGCCCAGCCACTCGACGGACGTCGACAACGCACTGCCCACGTCGGCATCGGCCACGTAGCTGACGCCGCTGGTGATGCCATTGATGGCGGTGTTCAAACCGCTCTTGCCGTCATTGAGGGCCGTCTTCAATGGCGAAGCGATGTCGAAGTCTGCCGACGACAGGCCGGTGGCGCCCGTGATGGCCGATACGGCCGAATTGCCCGCGCTGTTCATGCTGTCCACCAGCTTGCCCGCGCTGGCCGTGGCTTTATCCAGTTCCGACTTCATGGATGCGGCAATACCATTCCAGCCTTTGCTGATTTCATCGGTCAGCGTCGTGTTCAGGTATTTGGTAATGGCGTCAAAGCCTTTACCGGCATCCGTCCACGCGGCGTTGAGCGTATTGGCTTTGCCGACCAGCAGGTGGTCGATCACGCCCCAGCCGAGACCCATCATGGTGTCGTTGCCATTGCCGCCGCCCACGTAAGTGCCGGCATTGGTGGCGAAGATGGTGTCGTCGCCGTCACCGCCGACAATCACGTTGCCCACCAGGTTCAGCTTGGACAAATCGCCTTTCGACAGGGCGCCATATTGCGAGCGGATGAAGTTCGCATTCATGGCCGCGCCCACCCAGTCGCCGGCGGATTCATAGTCGTTTTCCACCAGTGCTTCGGCTGCATTGAACACCGTGATTTCCGCCAGGCCGATGATGGTGTCATTGCCCGCGCCACCGACGGCGATATTGTTCTGGCCGGACGACACGATCAAGTCATTGCCTGCGCCGCCCATGCCGATGGTGGTGGTGCCGGCCAGGATCATCGTGTCATTGCCGTCGCCGGCGTGCACGAAGTTCATGCCCGTATCGAGGCTGACCTTGGAGCTGCTGGTGGTTTGCGGCTTGTCGGCACCTTCGATGGCCGTCGTCGTCGTGCTGCTGTACGACAGCTTGCTGCCTGCATTGACGACCACGAGGAAGTCATCGCCGCTGTCGGCCAGCACCACGTTATGGTCGCCATACACGACCGCCGTGTCATTGCCCGCGCCGGTCCAGCCCACGTTCAATTGCACGCTGCCCGTCGTGTTGCTGGTGGTGGTTTGCTGCGAACCTTCCGGCTGCGTGGTGGTGGTCTTGGTGTTGGAGCCGCCGTACGACACCATCACCATCACGTCCTTGCCGCTGCCGCCAATCACGGCATTGTCGACACCGACCACGGTTTCCACGTTATTGCCGTCGCCTGCCACGATCAGGTTGCCGTTGGCGTTGACCGACTTGGCGGCCGAACCAAAGGCCAGCGCCGTCAGCACGTCGTCGCCGCTGCCGCCTTCAATGATGTTGGCCTTGCCCAGCGCCGTCACCACATTGTTACCCTCGCCTGCCACGACGGCGTCATACGTGCCGATCACGGTCACCACGTCGCTGCCCGCACCGGACACGATGCCGGCCTTGCTGCCGACCGACGTGACGACGTCGTTCGACGCGCCCGTGACGATCAGGTTATTGATGCCCAGCGCCGTCGCCGTGGTGGCTGCGCTGCCGCCCACCAGCACGTTGTTCTTGCCAAACGCCGTCATCGTGTCGCGGCCGGTCTGGCTCGACGCTGCGCCGGCCAGGCCAGCTTTCGACACCAGGTCGGTTGCCGCCACGCCGGCTGCAATGGAATCGACCAGGCCGACGGCCGTTGCGCCGACTTCCTTGTAATCACCGGAGACCAGCAAGTTATTCGCGCCGGCCGCCGTGATGGTATCTGCGCCCGCGTCGCCCCACAGCACGTTGCGCGCGCCGATGGCCGTGATCACGTCATTGCCGGTGCCGCTCCACACAACGTTGTTGGCGCCGATCGTGGTGGCCACGTCATTGCCGCCGCCCGTGTACACGACGTTGGTGTTGCCGATACCCGTCACCACGTCGTTGCCGGCCGTGTTGGCCAGCGTATTGCCGATGAAGGTCGTCACGGCTTTGGTGGCGCCGCCTGCGGCGCTGCCCAGCTTGGCCGTCACATCGGCCACGCCTTCGCCCAGGCCCGTCACCAGCACGTTGTTGGAACCAGCTGCTGTCACCACGTTGCTGCCTGCCGTGTTGACGACGATGTTGTTCGCGCCAATGGCCGTGGTGATGTTGTCGCCGCCGTTGGCCAGCACGATATTGTTGCCGCCTGCCGCCGTCACCACGTCCTTGCCGGCGCCCGTGTAGATCACGTTATTGCCGCCGACTGCCACGACAGTGTCGTTGCCCGCGCCGCTGTTGATGGCGGCGGTCAGCTTGGCGGTGGCGTTGCTGACGGCTTGGGCAGCGTCTTTGCTTGGCATGACGTCGGCCAGCACTTTGCCCAGGCCGCCCGTGGCTGCCTTGACCATGCCGCCCAATTCCGTCAACACCACGTTGGTGCCGCCCAGGGCGACCGTCGTGTTGCCGCCCACTGCCGTGGCGATCAGGTTGCCTGCACCCAGGCCCAAGGTGGTGTTGCCGGAACCATTGGCAATGACCACGTTGTTCATGCCGACTGCCGCCTGCAGGTTGCCGCCCTGGTTGCTGATCAGCGCATTGGTGTTGCCCACTGCGCCGACCTTGTTGTTGGCGCCGCCCGTGTAGACGATGTTGACTGCGCCGCCCGCCACGATGGTGCTGCTGCCGCCGCCTTCGACGATGACGTTGGCGCCGCCGCCAACGACAACCGTATCGTTGCCGTCATTGGCATTGACGCCATTGCCGCCGCCCAGCGCCAGCACGGTGTCGTTGCCTTCGGCAGCGTTGATGACATTCAGGCCGCCAATCGCAGTCACCGTGTCATTGCCTGCGCCGCTGTTGATGACGTTGGCGCCACCCTTGGCATCGACCTTGTCGGCGCCGTTGCCCGTGGTGACCACGTTCGATGCCGCGTTGACGGTGACGTTATTGTTGCCGTTGCCGACGTTGATCACGTTCGACGCGGCATTGGCGACCACGCGGTCCGCGCCATCGCCAGCGTTCAGCACGTTGCTGGCGCCGTTCAGCGTCACAGTGTTGTTGCCGTTGCCAGCGTTGATTTCATTGGATACGCCGCCTGCCGTGATGGTGTCGTCGTTGCCGCCCGCAGTAATCTTGTTGCGGCCGCCTTCAGCATTGATGACGTTATTGCCTTCGCCAGCATTGATCTGGTTGTTGGCTGCCTTGACGGTGATGCGGTCCGCGCCGTAATTCGTGTTGATGACGTTGCTCGCGCCATCCGCGGTCACCACGTCGTCCCAGTTGCCGGTGGTGATGACGTTCGACGCGCCGCCTGCCGTCACGGTATTGTTGCCGTGGCCCGCGTCAACGATGTTGGAGCCGCCATTGACGGTAATGTTGTCGGAGCCATCGCCGGTGGCCGTGACCTTGTTGCTGCCGCCATTGGCCACCACGGTGTTATTGCCATCTCCGACATTGATCTGGTTGTAGGCGCCATTGACGGTGACACGGTCATGGCCGCCGCCAGTATTGATGATGTTGCTTGCGCCATCAGCCGTCACCGTATCGTCCCAGTTACCCGTGTTGATGACGTTCGACGCACCGCCCGCATAGACCGTGTTGTTGCCATGGCCTGCATTAACGACGTTGGAACCGCCTTTGACGGTGATGTTGTCGCGGCCATCGCCGGTGGAGACTTTGTTGGAGCCGCCGTTGGCCACCACGGTGTTATTGCCGCCATCCAGGTCGATGTCGTTCCAGCCACCGTTCGCCGTGACGTTGTCGTCGCCATTGCCCGCGTCGATTTCGTTGTAGGCGCTGTTCACGGACAAGGTGTTATTCCCTTCGCCCAGGTCAACGTCGGCTGCCGCCCCTGCGGAAACCGTTACCGTGTCATTGCCGTTACCGCCAAAAATCTTGTTATAGGCGCCCACTTCCACCTTGATGGTGTCGTCGCCATTACCGCCGTCGATACGGTTGTAGCCGCCCACTTTGACAGTGATGGTGTCATTGCCGTCATCGCCATACAGGTTGTTGTAGGCGCCCGCCGTTACCGTGATGTTGTCGTTGCCGCCATCGCCGTGAATGATGTTGGCGCCCAGCGACGACGCCGTATAGCTGTTGTCGCCATTGCCCAGGCTTTTCTTCGTATAGCCCAGTTCCGAAATCTTCTTGGCCGCAGCCGCGATATCGTCGCCGACACTTTCAAAGGCTTCGCCGATGCCATTCAAGTCGCCACCGAGATCCTTGATGGTGTCGCCCACCTTGTCGACCACCTTGGCAATAGGCTTGACCACATTCTTTTTCAACCAGCTGCCGATACTCATCGTGTCTGACCTTTCTCCATGTTTTTACACACTTGCATTAAAACAATGGAAAATGACAAGACGCATGACAATTGGATTACAGCTTTGTAATTTATCCGGGCCGCGATTGACGGAGCCGGGAGCCACCGGGACAATATCGACATGAAAGCCCTACTGATTGAAGATGAACAGCGCATCGCCAGCTTTGTCTGCGCGGGATTGCGCGAACACGGCTTCCTGGTCGACCATTGCGAAGATGGCAACCTGGGCTATGACTATGCGCTGAGCCGCGAATATGACGTAGTGCTGCTCGATATCATGCTGCCGGGCCGTGACGGTTTAGCTATCCTCAAAGCCATGCGCCGCGAAGGCCGCGACACGCCCGTCATCCTGCTGACCGCCCGCAATGAACTGGACGACCGCCTGCAAGGCTTGAATTTGGGCGCCGATGACTACCTGGCCAAGCCATTTTTCGTCGAAGAACTGATTGCCCGCATCCATGCCCTGCTGCGCCGGGTCAGCGGCGAGCGGCAAAACATGCTGGCGGTCGGGCCCGTGCGGCTGGACCGCTTGAGCCGCGTGGCGGAAATCAATGGCCGCTCCGTCGAGCTGACGAGCCGCGAATTCAATTTGATGGAATACCTGATGCGCTCGCCGGGGCGCGTGTATACCCGCACGCAAATCCTGGAACACGTGTGGGGCTACGATTTCGAACCGCAAACCAATATGGTTGACGTGTGCATACAGCGGTTGCGCAAAAAGCTGGATTTGCCGGAAGACGTGGCGATTGAAGCCGTGCGCGGCGTCGGCTACCGGCTGCGCAAGCCTGACGGCGCACCTTGATGCCTACTCATACACCGGCGCCTGCCGGGCGGGCACGCCGCCGTTCCCTGATTGCGCCCATGCTGGAGCGCTGGCCGCAATTGCGTTCGTTCCGGCTGCGCATTGCGCTGGTGTCGACCGTCATGGCGCTGGCGGCCATTACCGCACTGTACGCCTCCACCGGCTACATCATCGTGCAGCGGCGCGCCAGCATCATTGACCGCATGCTGGCCGCCCAACTGGCGGCGCCGCTGTTCCAACTGACGTTGCAAACGCCGTGGTCCGCCATCGACGCCAACCTCAATGCCACGTTTGCAGGCTTTGCGCCGGAAAATTCCCCGGAAGGCTTCGTCGTCTTGCGCGTGCTGCATGCGGATACGGAGGAACTGTACCGCAGCAGCGACTGGCCCACGGATTTGGCGCCCCGTCCGGCGTCCGGCTTGCAAACCGTTGACACGTTTGAACACAGCTGGCGCGTCGGCTCCGTTACCAATGGCCCGGTGACGGTGTGGATCGCGATTAACCGCAGCCTGTCCAATGTGCAATTGCGTGCATCCTTCAGCAAATTCGCCTTTGCCCTCGTCGGCCTGGCGGCGCTGATCGGCTTGCTGTCGTGGTATCTGGCAGGCGGCGCCATGCGTCCGGTGGAACGGCTGACGCGCGTCATGGTGCGCCTCAATGCGCTGGATCTGGACCGGCGCGTGTCATCCGAACACGAAGACCGCGAATTTGCCGAACTGATTGCCGTGTTCAACGCGATGCTGGACCGGCTGCAGCGCAGCTACCAGCAAGCCGTGCGCTTTTCCGGCGATGCGGCCCACGAATTGAAAACCCCGCTGACGATTTTGCAGGGCGAACTGGAACGCAGCTTTGCCCGCGCGGTCCACGACCCCACGCTGGAACAAGGCTTGGCGAATATGCTCGACGAAGTGCGCCGCCTGGATTCCATCGTCCGCAAATTATTATTACTGGCGCGGGCCGATGCAGGCCAGTTGCACATCCCCATGGCGCGCGTGAATCTCTTGCCGATGCTGCAAGATTTGGCGGAAGACATTGAGCTGATGGATGACAGCCGCCCCGTAAGGCTGGACTTGCCGCCGCACCTGCACGTCAATGGCGATGCCGAGCTGTTGGGCCAAGTGCTGCACAATTTAGTCAGCAACGCCATTAAATATGGCACGGCGGGCGGCTGGATCGCACTGGAAGCGCGCGCAGACGGGCAACATTGGCAAATCGACATCTCCAACGCGTCGGAAGGCATTGCCCCGGAACACTGGGACCGCTTGTTTGACCGCTTTTACCGCGCCGACCAAGCCCACAACCGCCGGATTTCCGGCGTCGGACTGGGCTTGTCGCTGTCGCGCGACATCACGCGCGCCCATGGCGGCGCACTGGAATTGGCCGACCCTGGCCCCGGAAAAGTATGTTTCCGCCTCACCTTGCCCATCGCATAAGCAAAATACTTTTGTAAGCACTTCTTGAAATACCAAAACACCATCCCTATAATTGGCACTCGTTAGACGAGAGTGCTAACAAGAATTCTGGGGCTGCGGCCTGGCGCGTACGCGGCCGCAGTCCCAATAGCTCGACATCCATTGCCGTTATCTAAAGGAGTTTTGTATGAATCTGCGTCCATTGCACGATCGCGTAATCGTTAAGCGTCTCGACCAGGAAACCAAGACCGCATCCGGTCTGATCATCCCTGACGCTGCTGCTGAGAAACCAGACCAGGGCGAAGTTCTGGCTGTGGGCAATGGCAAAGTGCTGGACGACGGCAAAGTGCGTCCACTGGAAGTGAAAGTGGGCGACCGCGTTCTGTTTGGCAAATACTCGGGCCAGGCTGTCAAAGTTGACGGCGAAGAGCTGCTGGTTATGCGCGAAGAAGACATCATGGCTGTTGTGAACAAGTAATTACTTGTTAAAACATCCACACTGACAAAATACAGGAGTAATCAAGATGGCAGCTAAAGACGTAGTATTCGGCGACGCAGCGCGCGCCAAGATGGTTGAAGGCGTAAACATTCTGGCCAACGCCGTTAAAGTCACCCTGGGCCCGAAAGGCCGCAACGTGGTGCTGGAGCGTTCGTTCGGCGCCCCAACCGTTACCAAGGACGGTGTATCGGTCGCCAAAGAGATCGAACTGAAAGACAAGCTGATGAACATGGGCGCGCAAATGGTGAAGGAAGTTGCTTCCAAAACCAGCGACAACGCCGGTGACGGTACCACCACCGCAACCGTGCTGGCCCAGGCAATCGTGCGCGAAGGCATGAAGTTCGTTGCTGCCGGCATGAACCCAATGGACCTGAAGCGCGGCATCGACAAAGCTGTTGCTGCGACCGTGGAGCAGATCGCTTCGATCGCCCGTCCATGCACCACGTCGAAAGAAATCGCCCAGGTTGGTTCGATTTCCGCCAACTCCGACGCATCGATCGGCGAGCGTATCGCTGAAGCCATGGAAAAAGTCGGCAAAGAAGGCGTCATCACCGTGGAAGACGGCAAGTCGCTGAACGACGAGCTGGACATCGTTGAAGGTATGCAATTCGACCGCGGCTACCTGTCGCCATACTTCATCAACAACCAGGAAAAGCAAGTTGCCATCCTGGACAACCCATTCGTCCTGCTGTGCGACAAGAAAATCTCGAACATCCGTGACCTGCTGCCAGCCCTGGAGCAAGTTGCCAAAGCCGGCCGTCCACTGCTGATCATCGCTGAAGACATCGAAGGCGAAGCACTGGCGACCCTGGTTGTGAACAACATCCGCGGCATCCTGAAAACCTGCGCAGTGAAAGCGCCTGGCTTCGGCGACCGCCGCAAAGCCATGCTGGAAGACATCGCTATCCTGACCGGCGGCCAGGTTGTGGCTGAAGAAGTTGGCCTGACCCTGGACAAAGTCACCCTGGCAGAACTGGGCCAGGCAAAACGCATCGAAGTTGGCAAAGAAAACACCATCGTCATCGATGGCGCCGGCGAAGCTCCAGCGATCCAGGCACGCGTCAAGCAGATCCGCGTTCAGATCGAAGAAGCGACCTCGGACTACGACCGTGAAAAACTGCAAGAGCGCGTAGCCAAACTGGCTGGCGGTGTTGCCGTGATCAAGGTTGGCGCTGCCACCGAAGTTGAAATGAAAGAAAAGAAAGCACGCGTTGAAGATGCACTGCACGCAACCCGCGCTGCCGTTGAAGAAGGTATCGTGCCAGGCGGCGGCGTTGCCCTGCTGCGTGCCCGCGCTGCCCTGAACATCAAAGGCGACAACCCAGACCAGGACGCAGGTATCAAGATCGTTCTGCGTGCAATGGAAGAGCCTCTGCGCATGATCGTTCAAAACGCCGGCGAAGAAGCTTCCGTGGTGGTGAACGCAGTTCTGGGCGGCACCGGCAACTACGGCTACAACGCTGCCAACGGCACCTACGGCGACATGGTTGAAATGGGCGTTCTGGACCCAGCCAAAGTGACCCGTTCGGCGCTGCAAAACGCAGCATCCGTGGCCAGCCTGATGCTGACCACCGACTGCATGGTGGCTGAAGTCGTAGAAGACAAGCCAGCCGGCGGTATGGGTGGCATGGGCGGTATGGGTGGCATGGGCGGCATGGACGGCATGATGTAATTGCCTCGCCGTAAGGCTCGGCCCTCACGCTGACAAAGCCTGCAAGGTTCGCCTTGCAGGCTTTTTTCGTTTAGTATGGCCGCACCCTTCGCACCCATTGATTTCAGGCTTACTCATGGCAGCACGCAAGAATTCTTCGACTTCCGCCGCAATTGCGGGCACCCTGGCTGGCTTGCTGGCAGCCGGGCTGCTCGGGTATTACCTGTACTGGAATAAACAGCCGGAAACCAAGGAACGCCCCGCCCCGATGGCAGCGGCACTGGCCGATGCCATGCAGGCGTCCGTGGCGGCGCAAGCCGCCACTCAAACCGCTCCTGTTCACAAGGGCGCGCTGAGCCGCGAGCAAGCGGTGGCGACGTTGATGGCCTTGCCGGAATTGCAGGCGTGGTCAAAGCAGATTGAAAAAGCGTCCGGCGGCAAAGCGCACGGCGCCATCATTGAATACGATAACCAGCTGCGTGAACATGATGGCAAACGCTATTACCAGTTAAGCTTCATTGAGAACAGCGATGACACCGCCCAGCGCTGGGAAAGCTTCCTCGTCAGCCTGACCGATGGCGATATCCTCGTCGATGACGATATCGATGGCACAGTATTGAGCCTGGCCCAGTGGCGGGAAACAAAAAAACCGCTGCAGCGCAGCGGCCCGGGAACGTGATGTAGACTCAACGGCGGATTCGTAGAACCCGCCCCACGGAACTTATGCAGCGCCTTTGACCGGCTGTGCGGCCTGCACGCCCTGCACCTTGCTGACCCACAGCAGCGTCACGATCGACAATGCCGCCGCCACCCAGCCAATGGTGCCGTAACCTTCAATATGGCCTGCCGTATCGGTCGACAGCATCAACCCGCCCAGCATCGCCCCGCACCCCGTGCCGATCTGCATCAGCGCCGCATTGGCGCTGAGGAACGCCCCACGGCGCGACGGATGCGGCACAGTGGTCAACAGCGCCTGCAGCGGAATCCCCCGCCCCGACACTACCATCATGAACAGCGGGAACAGGAACATCAATCCCCACAGCGGCCAGTGCGGCAAATGCGTCATCAACAGCATCGGCACCACTGCAAAACCGGCCAGGCAGCGATAGACAAAATGTTTACCGGCGCGGTCCGACCAGGCGCCAATCACGCGGGCCGATACCAGCGTGGTCAAGCCGCCCGCCAGATACACCCACGTGATCTCGGCAGGCTTGACGCCATAATTGGCCACCAGCACCGGTGAAATAAACGGGATGATCAACATGCCCGACACCATATTCACGCCAGACAGTGCAAACGCCTTTAAATGTTCCGGCACGCGGAACATACCCACCAATTCAGGCAGCACTTGCGACAGCGGCGTCGGCGCGGTTTTCAAATGCGCCGTCAGCGATGGCAGCACATTGGCCGCAGCAAACCAGATCGGCACGGAAAACAGCACCAGCAAATAAAACGCGGAAGCCCAGCCAAAGTGCGCCGACAGCATGACGCCGGCCGGCACGCCGGCGACGGCCGCCAAGCTGAACGACGTCATCACGATGCCCGTCGCCGCGCCACGGCGGTTTGGCGGAATCACGTCGGCAATGATGGCCATGCCGATCGCCCCCAGCACACCGCCCGTCAGCCCGGCGAAGGCGCGCGACAGTACCAGCACGTGGAAATTCGGCGCCAGCGCGCAGGCCAGGTTGGACAGCGAAAACAGGGCAAACATGGCCAGCATCAGGCGCTTGCGGTCAAAGCGGTCGATGTAGGCCATGGCCAGCAAGCCAGACCCACCCGCGCACCACGAATACACGGACACGGCGCCCGACACCTTGGCCGGGCCGATTTGAAATGCTTCCATCATTTGCGGCGCCAGCGGCATCATGACCATGAAGTCCATGATGACGGTGAACTGGATCAGCGCCAGCAGCCACAGGATGACGCGCTCACGCGCGGGAGTTAATTCGGTTGTAGGCATAAGCCTCCTTTAATCGAGTGCGTTAATATCGGCCGCAGCTTTGCGCAGGATAGCGCGGATTGCGTCCAGGCGTGTTTCAGTGGCAGAACCATCGCGGGCGCGGACGATGACGGCTTCTTTCAGCGCGTGCGTCAGTGCGCGCAAGTCACCGCCGCCCTCGCCCGGTTCCGACAGCCGCGCCATGATGGCGTCCACCATTTGCCGGTTTTCATCGAGGAAAGCCTGCCCTTCCGGTGTGATCGTGTGCAGCTTTTTTGCCCCTTCATGGGAAATCGATACGTGGCCCATGTCATACAGCATCGCCAGCAATGGGTAAATGGCGCCCGGGCTGGGCGTGTAGCTGCCACCGGCACGGGTTTCCAGTTCCTTGATGATTTCATAGCCATGGCGCGGCTTTTCAGAGATCAGTTGCAGCACCACATAGCGCATGGCGCCAGAATCAAACATTTTCGGACCTCGGCCGCCACCGCCCCGGTGGTGGCCAAAGAAGCCGTGGCCGTGCATGTGCGGGTGGAAATGGCGGTGACCTTTGAAGAAGTGGAACATAAAACCTCCATAAGATATATCGAAGTAAGATATATCTTAAACTATTTCAGTCCTGTTTCAAGGGATTTTTTTCTCTTTTGCCAGCTTGCCGTATGATGGTGATGATTCCACGCACGCTTTGATAACCGATGTTCAAGAAACTGCTTGCCCTGCTGGGTTTCAAGTCCGCGCCGGCTGCGCCCGATACCGGCACGCCCGAGCCTGCCCCAAACCCGGCGGCAGCCGGCCTGCCCGCTGGTGCGCCGCCTGCGCCCGATGGCTGGCCAGCGCCCGGATCGCCGCCCGGCCCCATCGCGCCTTATGCGCGTGAAGATTTAAACCTGGTCTACAACCTGCTGTTCTGCGACGATGCGTCGCTGTTCAAGACCACGGACGACGCCACCCGTTCGCTGTTCGCGGACGGCACGGAACCCAAGGTCGTGCGCGCCATTGCGGACGACCGCGACGAAGAAAGCCGCGTGCGCATGCTGGCGTATAACTGGCTGCACGAAAATGCGCAGCCGGTGCCGCCAAAGGAAACGCTGGGCGTGGTGATTGAAGTGCCGCTGGAACAGGGCCTCGACGTGCTGGCCGCCTATGCCGATGGCACGGTACGCTACATCAATCACATGGGTTCGATCAGCGTGTATGAAAGCCACCCGGCGGAAATCGCCGCGCAAGCCAAGGAAATCGTGGAAACCGCGCAGGGCATGGTGAAACAGCAGCCGGTTGGCACCCGCCGCCGCCAGGCGCCGCCCACGTTAGGCGACGTGCGGCTGACGGCGCTGGTGTCCGATGGCTTGTATGTGGGGCAAGGCGCGTTTGAAGCCATTGCCACCGGCAAGCAGACGGCGCCCGTTTTGCAGGGCGCGCAGAAGCTGCTGGATTTGATAGTGCGGCAGGGGCGGCCGAAGGCGGATTAGCGGCCAAGGCGGGCCAGGACCGGCTAATCCGCCCTTTGCCACCATCGTACGGCCATCACACCTGCCTGAGTGGCTTAAAAGTCTTCAGTGCTGTTCAGGTGTCTCGGTATGCGCAGAAGCTACCCACCTGCCATCTTTCCTGACCCAAGTGGTTGTGTCATACACGACCATTTCATGGCTCTTGCCGTCCATGGTGAACGATTGCTTAGCCTTGTAGGAAGCGATGGCCACATCCGGGACAGGAAAAATCACTCGCTCATCAAAGAATTCAAACGACGTGATTCGCGCCGTATCCGACAGGGCCATCGCCCTGTACTCATCGGGTTTGAAGTGATGAATGCCCCGCGTGCCAGCGGCGGCGGCCTGGTCATCCAGCAGCGAAACAGCGGTGTCGACATCCATGTCCACCATGGATTGCCAGAACTTGCGTTCCAGACTCATGATCTCAGCTTGCGTAGCCATTCTGTACCTCCGCTTGATCAAAAAACGACGGTAGCATGAAGGGCGTTTGGGCAGCGCCTGCTACACCTGCGAAGGTTGTTCACTAACCTGGAAGCAGAAAGCCCGCCGGACCCGGATCAGCTATCCAAATGCGAAATCAACAGCCTGCGATTCTCCTGCGCATCCCCGCTGGCCTTATGCTCCAGCACCAGCGACGCATTCTGCTCATCGAGCGAAATTCCCACCGACAAAATATCGATCAGCAGCAACTGCAAGATGCGCGAAATCATCGACAGGAACGTTGAACTGTCTTCGCTGTGATCCACCGCCAGGCACACGGTGGCTTTCTTGGCCAGCGCCGACTGGCTGGTGGTAATCGCAATCACGTCCGCCCCCGCAGCGCGGGCCGCATCAACCGCCTCCACCAGCTCCGGCAATTTGCCCGAATTGGAAATCGCAATCACCACGTCGCCCGGTTTCAGCAACTCGGCCGCCAGGTTGAACAAGTGCGAATCGCCATAGGCGGCCGTCGGAATGCGGAAGCGGAAGAATTTGTGCTGGCCGTCCAGCGCCACCACGCGCGAATTGCCCATCGCGTAAAACTCGATGCGCTTGGCTTTCGCCACCAGCGCAATCGCCTTGTCCAGCGAACGCACGTCCAGCTGGTCGCGGAATTTCAAGATGGCGGACACCGTGTTGTCGATGACTTTCGCGCTCAAGTCATGCGTGCTGTCCGACACGCGCACCTGGCTGTGACGCACAGGAATGGCGCCCGTCAGGCTGCTGGCGAATTTCAGTTTGAAGTCGGCCAGGCCGGAGAAGCCCATCGAACGGCAGAAGCGGATCACGGTTGGCTGTGACACGTCGGCCAAACGCGCGATGTCGGCAATCGGTTCGTTCAGGACAAGGCGCGGCTGCTCGATCACCAGTTGCGCCACACGCTGTTCAGCCGGCGTCAATTCGTGCTGCAAGTTCTGCACGCGTTCCATCAGCGTGTTGGCGCCGCTGCGGCCACGCAAGTGCTCCGACAAGATCGTCGCCACGCCGTAGAACGCCGGGTTCGGCGTGGTAATGACGTAAGTCGGGATTTCAGCCAGGTAGCTGGTGAAACGGCCCTTGGCTTCAAAGCGGGCGCGGAATGGCGATTGCGCAAACCACTCGCCCATGCGCGGCACGATACCGCCGCCAATGAAGATGCCGCCAAATGCGCCCAAGGTCACGGCCAGGTTGGCGCTGGCGCCGCCCAGCATGGCGCAGAAGCATTCCAGCACTTCCACGCACAGCGGGTCTTTGTCCGTCAGCGCGCCAGACATGATTTCCTGCGCATTCAAGTCGCGCACGTTGCGGCCATTGCGCTTGGCCAGCGCCTTATAAATGATTTCCATGCCGGGGCCGGAAATCAGGCGCTCAGTCGATACGTGCGGCCACGTTTGCCACGCATATTGCAGGATCGCGATTTCGCGCTCATCGGCGGGAGCGAAGTTGGTGTGGCCGCCTTCCGAACCCAGCGTCACGAAGCCATCCACGGTGGGAATCACGCCTGACACACCGAGGCCGGTACCCGGCCCCAGCACGCCAATGACGGAATTACCGGCCGGTTTGCCGCCACCCACCTGCATCAGGTCGGCCGGCTTCAGGCCCGGCAGCGACATTGCCAGCGCGGTAAAGTCATTGACCACCAGCAGCGTGTGCAAGCCCAGCACGCGGCGCACTTCATCCGTGGAAAATTCCCAGTCGCGGTTGGTCATGCGGACATAATCGCCGCTGACAGGGTTGGCGACAGCCAGCGCCGCGTGGTTCAGCGTAATGCCCTGGTGGTCGGCCAGGTAAGTGCGCAGCAGCGGCACGATGCCGGTGAAGTCGTCGCACTTCAGGACGCGCACAGCGCGGAACTCGGAGGGTCCCGTCTGGAGAGCAAAACGCGCATGGGTGGCCCCGATATCGGCCAGCAGGCGCGGACCGTCGGCAAACGCGGTGCGGCTTGTTTTTTGGTCAGCTTCAGCTTGTTTCATCGTCTCGTTTAACTCTCATACCGGGAATGCCCTTGAAGCCGGCAAGGATACCCGATTTATACGATGCTTAACATATCGGCACTGCATGAAGCCCAGCGCCGTTCTGCCTGCTTACCGGTACTGGCCGCGCTGGCAGCCGTACCGGCATGGCGGGTGCCGCAGCGCGGGACCCGCCCTACGCACTTATTGTACGCAGCCGAACCAGGCCCCGTAAGGCGGCAGCGTGACCGTGCCATCCGCTGCTACGGAACCCGGCAAGCCCGGCTCCGTGATGGTTTGCGCGCCGGCCGCCTGCGGCAGCGGCAGCGTGACTGCATCGCGTCCCAGGTTGAAGACCGCCAGCACGGAACGCTCGCCCTCCACGTCGCGGCGCAGCGCCAGCACGGGTTCCGGGGCGTCGAAGAAAGTGATCTCGCCGCGTGTCAGTTGCGGCATCGTGCGGCGCCACGCGATGAAGTGGCGGGCAAAGGCCAGCGGCGATTGCGGATCGCGTTCCTGCACGGACGCGGCGCGCGCAATGTGCTTTTCATCGACCGGCAGCCACGGCTTGCCCTCCGTGAAACCGCCATTCGTGGCTGCTTCCCAGGCGATCGGCGTGCGGCAGCCGTCGCGGCCCTTGAATTCAGGCCAGAACGTGATGCCATACGGGTCTTGCAGCAATTCAAACGGCACATCGCTTTCCGTAAAGGCCAGTTCATCACCCTGGTACAGGCATGGCGTGCCTTTCAGCGACAGCTGCATCGCCAATACCAGCTTGGCAAATTCCGGATTGGGATTGTCGCCGCCCCAGCGCGTCATGACGCGCACGGCGTCGTGGTTACCCACCGACCACGAAGCCCAGCCATCCTTTACACGGGCGCCGAATTGCTCGACTTGCGCGCGGATGTGCTTGGCGGAGCACTGCGGCGTCAGCAAATTGAAGCTGTACGCCATGTGCAGCTTGTCACCGCCTTCCGTGTATTCCGCCATGACGGCCAGCGAATCATCTGCGCCCACTTCGCCAATGGCCACCGCGCCATATTCATCGAGCAGCTTGCGGATGCGCTGCAGGAACGCCACGTTTTCCGGCTGGGTCTTGTCGTGGATGTGCGCCTGCATGCCGTACGGGTTCACGTCCGACACGGTGGCTGTATCGCGCACCAGCGCCGGCGGGTTGCTGCGCAATTGCCGGTCGTGGAAGTGGAAGTTGCAGGCATCCATGCGCACGCCATCGACGCCGCGCTCCAGCCAGAAACGCAGGCAATCCAAATGCGCCTGCTGCACTTCCGGGTTGTGGAAATTCAGGTCAGGCTGGCTGACGAGGAAGTTGTGCAGGTAGTACTGGCGGCGGCGCGTATCCCACTGCCACGACGAACCGCCAAACACGGACATCCAGTTATTCGGCGGGTTACCGTCCGGCAGCGGGTCGGCCCACACGTACCAGTCGGCTTTCGGGTTATCGCGGCTCCTGCGGCTTTCCGCGAACCACGCGTGCTGCTCGGACGTGTGCGACATCACCTGGTCAATCATGATTTTCAAGCCCAGGCTGTGCGCCTTGGCGATCATGGCGTCGAAGTCCGCCAGGGTGCCGAACAGCGGGTCGACGTCGCAGTAATCGGAAATGTCGTAGCCGAAGTCTTTCATCGGCGACTTGAAGAAGGGCGAAATCCAGACAATGTCCACGCCCAGCTGCGCGATGTAATCGAGTTTCGCAGTAATGCCGGGGATATCGCCCACGCCATCGCCGTTGGTATCGTTAAAGCTGCGGGGATAAACCTGGTAAATGATCGCTTCGCGCCACCAGTTCGGGGACAGTTGTTTGGTCATATTTCGTCCATAGGATAGGGTTTGTAGAGAATATACATCAATCATTTTGTTTATTCAAATCGGTTTGAATGCACGGGAACGCAAGCAAATCTCAATTTATTCAATAACTTATATTGCAAATAACGGCCATCCCCGCGCCGCCATCAAGTAGTCAAACTACATAAAATTTTCAAACCGTAGCGTTCCTGCAACTTGCATATACCGGTTGCCAACGGCAACCCATCCGGCATAGCATCGCGGTCAGTTGAAATATGGAGGTTATATGGCCAACCCTGCTGTACAAGCGGCGCCCGTAGAGGATCAAGAGTCCGGCAACGGACCGCTGCCCCGCCAGATCCCGTTCATCATTGCCAATGAGGCGTGCGAACGGTTCAGTTTTTACGGGATGCGCAATATCCTGACGCCATTCCTCGTCAGTACCTTGCTGCTATTCCTGCCACAGGCGGACCGCGCCAGCGAAGCCAAACACGTGTTCCACACGTTCGTGATCGGCGTGTATTTCTTCCCGCTGCTGGGCGGCTGGCTGGCCGACCGCTTCTACGGCAAGTACAACACGATCTTTTGGATGAGCCTTGTTTACGTGGCCGGCCACGCGTGTCTCGCCTTCTTTGAAGACAACCTGCAAGGCTTTTACTTTGGCTTGTTCCTGATTGCGCTCGGGGCGGGCGGCATCAAGCCGCTGGTGTCGGCCTTCGTCGGCGACCAGTTTGACAAGACCAACAAGAAGCGCGCGAAAGTCGTCTACGACGCGTTTTACTGGTCGATCAACTTCGGTTCCTTCTTTGCGTCGCTGTTGATGCCGCTGTTCCTGAAGAACTATGGCCCGGCCGTGGCCTTTGGCATTCCCGGCTTGCTGATGGCCGTGGCGTGCGTGGTGTTCTGGGCCGGCCGCAAACGCTATGTGCACGTGCCGCCTGCCGCACCGAATCCGGATTCGTTTACGCGCGTGGCCCGCACTGCGCTGCTGGCGCAAAAGCCTGGACAGGGCCGTCCTGGCCTGGCCGTCGCCATCATCGGCGTGGCTGGTGCGATCGCCTCGCTGTGCATGACGCCATCGTGGGGCTTCGTCATTGCCGCCTGCCTGGCGCTGGTCTTGCTGCTGGCGTTTGGCGGTATCGGTACCGGCATGCAGCTGGAGCGCGCGCGCGGCTTGCACCCGGATTATGCGGTGGAAGGCGTGCGCGCCGTGCTGCGCATCCTGATCGTGTTTGCACTGGTGACGCCATTCTGGTCGCTGTTCGACCAGAAAGCTTCCACGTGGGTGCTGCAGGCAAACAATATGGTCAGCCCGATGCTGTCCGTGTTCGGCTTCGAATTCCAGCTGCTGCCGGCGCAAATGCAGGCCGTGAATCCTATTCTCGTGATGCTGCTGATCCCTTTGAATAACCTGCTGTTCTTCCCCGTGTTGCGCAAGATCGGCGTGGAGCCGACGCCGCTGCGCCGCATGACGGCCGGCATGGTGTTTACCAGTTCAGCGTGGATCGTCATCGGCTGGGTGCAGCTGCAAATGGATGGCGGCACGCCGATGTCGATCCTGTGGCAATTGCTGCCCTATGTGCTGCTGACCATGGGCGAAGTGCTGGTATCGGCCACCGGCCTGGAATTCGCGTACAGCCAGGCGCCGGCATCGATGAAGGGCTCGATCATGAGCTTCTGGATTTTGACCACGACGGTCGGCAACCTGTGGGTGTTGATCGTCAATTCCAGCGTGAAGAATGACGCGGTGCTGGGGCATATTGCCAGCAGCGGGTTCGGACTGATCGCGTTCCAGATGTTCTTCTTTGCCGGGTTTGCACTGTTGACGGCGCTCGTGTTCGGGTTCTATGCGACCAAATACAAGATGGTTGATAACTATCGCGTGGAAAAGCAGGCTTAAATTCCTCCCGCCACGGCGGAAAACCGCACGCATTATTCTGGTTTTCCGCCCTGCCCGCGCCCCCTTCCGGCGCGGGCTTTTATAAATCAAGCACTTAGCATTTCACATCAAGCTGGCACGCTTGCTGCTCTATAGCTGGTCATACCAACCACAAAATGGAGACCAGCATGTCACGTATCCGTGCCACCATTCTCGCCGCCGTCCTCGCCGCTGCCGCCGCCACCGCCGGCGCCGAAGAAGTCGTCCGCCTCGGCAACCTGAAATTCGCCCATTACGGCGCCGTCTCGTATATCAAGGAAATCGCCCCCAAGTGCGGCATCAAGGTCGAAGAACACATCTTCGCCAAAGGCCCGGACGTCATGCAAGCGATCCTGGCCGGTGAACTGGACGTGGGCGCCACGGCATCCGAAGCGGCGATCCAGGGCCGTGCCAACGGCGCGCCGATTTACGTGGTGGCAGGTTTCGCCAAAGGCGGCGCGCGCCTGGTCGCGCGCCCCGACAGCAACATCAAATCCGTCAAGGATTTAAAGGGTAAAAAAGTCGGCGTCACGCGCGGCGGCATCCATGAAGTCTTGCTGGTGGCGGAACTGGCGCAAGCCGGCCTGACCGCCTCTGACCAGCCGGGCAAGGATGTGCAGCTGGTGTTCCTCGCCTTTGCCGACTTGAACCAGGCGCTGATGGGCAAGAACCTGGACGCCATCATGCAAAGCGAACCGCAATCGTCGCAAGCCATCAACAAAGGCTATGGCGTGGAAGTCATGAAGCCGTACGACACGCCGATCGGTGAACCGGTGCGCACCATGGTCATGAGCGAGAAATTCTATAAAGACCGCCGCGCCACCGCTGCCCGCTTCATGAATTGCTTCGTGCTGGCCACCAAAACCTTCATCGACAGCAAACAGACTGCGGAAAAATACGTGCGCGAATCGCTGTTTAAAAACCAGATCACGGCAGACGATTTCCAGGACGCGATTGCCAATTCACCCTACACGTACGACATCACGCCGCAGCACATCCAGGTCACGACGGACGTCATGGCCCGCTTCGGCACGGGCAAGATGCGCGTGCCGCCACTGGCGAAAGACTGGGTGAAAACCGATTTGCTGGACGACGCCAAAAAAAGCCTCGGCATTAAATAAGGAGACGCGATCATGAACAAAGACATAAAAAGTGTCGCGACAGGCGCCGTCGCGCCGGTCGCCATTATCGCCCTGTGGCAGGCTGCCGCCACGCTGGGCCTCGTGAATCCGCAAGTGCTGCCATCGCCGCTGGCGGTCATACAAAAGTGGATTGAATATGCGCTGCCATTGCAGGCTTACGATGCCATGCAGAGTTCCTGGCTGATGTGGGCCCTGTCCGGCGAGCTGTGGGCCGACACGGTCGGCAGTATGTACCGCGTGCTGCTGGGCTTTGCCATCGGCGCAGGACTGGCGCTGCCATTCGGCCTCGTGATGGGCGCCAGCAAGCGCGCCTATTCGTGGTTTAACCCGCTGCTGCAAGTGCTGCGCCCGATTCCGCCGATTGCGTATATCCCGCTGTCGATCCTGTGGTTCGGTCTTGGCAATGCACCGGCCGTGTTCCTGATTGCCATCGGCGCGTTCTTCCCTGTCCTGATGAATACCATTGCCGGCGTGCGCCAGGTTGATGGCATTTATATCCGCGCAGCCCGCAACCTCGGTGTCAGCCAGCGCGCCATGTTTGTGCGTGTGATGCTGCCCGCTGCCGTGCCGTACATCCTGTCCGGCGTACGGATCGGCATTGGTACCGCCTTCATCGTGGTGATCGTCTCCGAGATGATCGCCGTGAACAATGGCCTGGGTTTCCGCATCCTTGAAGCACGCGAGTACTTCTGGTCCGACAAAATCATCGCCGGCATGATCAGCATTGGCTTGCTGGGTTTGATGATCGATATCGGCATGAATAAATTGAACAACCATTTGCTGCGCTGGCACCGCGGCCTGGAGAACTGATCATGAACAAAAACCATATCCAAGTCCGTGGCGTGAACAAGGTATTCTCGACGGGCGGCCGCGACGTGGTCGCGCTGAAAGACATCAACCTGGAAATCCCGCAAGGCCAATTCGTCTGCCTGCTGGGCCCATCGGGCTGCGGCAAGTCGACGCTGCTCAATGCGATTGCCGGCTTCTCGCTGCCATCAACAGGCGAAATCATGGCCGATGGCCACTTGGTGACGGGCCCCGGCCCGGAGCGTGGCATGGTATTCCAGGAATATGCGCTGTTCCCGTGGATGACCGTGGAAAAGAACATCGCGTTTGGCCTGGAAATCAAAGGCATGGCGCCGCAGCGCATCAATGAAACCGTGGACCAGCTGCTGCGCATGCTGTCGCTGACGGATTTCCGCCACCGCTATCCGAAGGACCTGTCCGGCGGCATGCGCCAGCGCGTGGCGATCGCCCGCGTACTGGCGCTGGATTCGCCGATCATGCTGATGGATGAACCCTTCGGGGCGCTCGATGCGCTGACCCGCCGCAATTTGCAGGATGAATTGCTGCGCATCTGGGCGGAACTGAAGAAGACCATCATCTTCGTCACGCACAGTATCGAAGAAGCAATCTACATGGCGGACCGTATCATCGTCATGACGTACCGCCCCGGTACCGTGAAGCGCGACATGATGGTGGAGTTGCCGCGCTTGCGCGACCCATCGTCGTCCGAGTTCAATGCGCTGAAGCGGGAACTGGGCATGCTGGTCATGGAAGAGCAGCAGCGCCACCACAATGATGAAATGCGGATGGCGGCAGTCGATTGAACGCAATGTAAAATCAGGGCATGCGAACAAAACCGCACACTCCGCTTACTTCCCTGGCGATCATTGCCGCCCTGCTGCTGGTGGCGGGTGCGTACGCGCTGGGGGCATTGCGGGCGCGGGCTGATTTGCTGGAACAGGGAGGGCGCCAGCTGGAACTGATGGCGCCCGACCTGCAGTCAGCCATCGACAAATATGAAACCCTGCCCTTCGTGCTGGGTTTCCAGCCTGATTTGGCGGAAGCCATCGCGCACCCCGGCGACGCGGCCATCATTGCGCGCCTGAACCGCACCCTGCAGACCATCCAGCGCCAATCGCAGGTCGGCGCGATTTACCTGATGGACCGCAGCGGCCTGACTTTAGGGTCCAGCAACTGGGACCAGCCTACTACTTTCGTCGGCAAGAATTTTTCATACCGGCCGTATTTCAGCGAAGCACAGCGCGGCCGTCCCGGCCTGTTTTATGGCATCGGTACCGCCACGGCGGAAGCGGGCTATTTCATCGCGCAACCCGTGTACCGCGACAGCACGGACGGCGGGCCCGTGGCAGGCGTGGTGGCCGTGAAAATCAGCCTGGCTGACTTTGAACAGACGTGGCGTTCCAGCGAACATACGATCGCGCTGGCGGACCGGCACGGCGTCATCTTCCTCAGCAACCAGCCGGACTGGCGCTACCGCAGCCTGCGTCCGCTCGACAAGGGTGCGCAGCAAGAACTCGCGCAAACGCAGCAATACGCGGGGCAGCACATTGCCTCGCTGCCGCAGCCGTTGCCGGAATATGCGGTGCGCCCGGTCGGCAAGCTGGGATGGCAATTGATGCTGTTCCCGTCGCAAGTGCGGGTGCAGCGCGCGGCGCTGCTGTCGGCGGCCGGCATGGCGCTATTGCTGGCCTGTGGCGGCGCATTATGGTGGGCGCTGCACCAGCGGCGCCGGCGCCTGGAAGAACAAAAGGAATCGCGCGCCGCGCTGCGCCAGGCGGCGCGCGACCTCGAACTGCGCATCGCCGAACGCACGGCGCAACTGCAAGCCACCAACTCCGACCTGGAAGGTAAATACGCCAAGCTGCAGCAAACGGAACACATGCTGCGCACCACGCAAAATGAACTGGTCCAGGCAGGCAAGCTGGCCATGCTGGGCCAGATGGCGGCAGGGATCACGCATGAATTGAACCAGCCGCTGGCCGCCATCCGCGCCTTTGCCGACAATGCCCGAACGTTCCTGGCAAGGGGCCGTCCCGAACAGGCCGATGCCAACCTTGGCCACATCAGCGACGCCAGCGCGCGCATGGGCGCCATCATCAGCCAGTTGAAAGGCTTTGCGCGCAAGGATGAAGCCATTACGCAAGTGAACCTGGCGCGCTCCGTGCAGGCGTCGGCACTGCTGGTTGATAACGATTTCAAACGGCGCGGCGTGGCGCTGGAAACGGGCGATATCGGCGGCAACAGCATTACCGTGGCGGGCGACGCCGTGCGCATTGAACAAGTGCTGATCAACCTGCTGCGCAATGCGCTCGACGCCGTAGCAGGCATGGAAGAAAGCCATCCCCGCGCCGTCACTGTCACGCTGGCGCGCGCGGATGGATGGGCGGAAGTGCGCATCAGCGACACCGGTCCCGGCATACCGGAACAGGTGGCCGCGCATTTGTTTGAACCGTTTTACACAACGAAACCATCGGGCCAGGGCCTGGGACTGGGCCTGGCGATTTCCTCATCGATTGTGCAAGCGATGAATGGCCAGCTGGCGGCGCAAAATCTTCCGCAAGGCGGCGCGCAATTCATCTTGCGCCTGCCCTTGCAGGCAAACGAACCATGACTATGCAAGCGATACTGATAGAAGACGAAGCCGCGCTGCGGCTGGCGACACAGCAAACGCTGGAACTGGGCGGCTTCACGGTGCAAGCCGCCGCCAGTGCGGAAGCGGCGCAGGCGCTGCTGCGCGCGGATTATGAAGGCGTCATCGTGACGGACGTGCGCCTGCCCGGCAAATCCGGGCTGGACGTACTGGCACAGGTTACGGCGCTCGATGGCGAACTGCCCGTGATTGTCGTGACGGGCCACGGCGATGTGGAAATGGCGGTGGCCGCCATGCGCGCCGGCGCGTACGACTTCATTGAAAAGCCGTTTGCGGCGGAACGCCTGCTCGATGCCGTGCGGCGCGCGCAGGAACGCCGCACGCTGGTACTGGAAAACCGCCGCCTGCGTTCGGACCGCGCGCTGCATCCCGACACGCCGGATTTGATTGGCCGTTCAAGCGCCATGGAACGCTTGAAAACCCTGGTGCGCAACGTCGGGCCGGCCGGCGTCGATATCCTGATCAATGGCCAGACGGGCACCGGCAAGGAAGTGCTGGCGCGCGTGCTGCATGCGGCCAGTGGCCGCAAGGGCAACTTCGTCGCCATCAATTGCGGCGCGCTGCCAGAATCCGTATTTGAGAGCGAGATCTTCGGCCACGAAGCGGGCGCCTTTACGGGCGCGCAAAAGCGCCGCATCGGCAAGCTGGAATATGCGAATGGCGGCACCGTCTTCCTCGATGAAATTGAAACCATGCCGCTGGCGCTGCAAGTGAAATTGCTGCGCGTGCTACAGGAGCGCAAGCTGGAACGCCTGGGCGGCAATGAGGGCATTCCACTCGATTGCCGCATCATCGCGGCCAGCAAAGCGGATTTGCTGTCGCTGTCCAGCCAGGGTTTGTTCCGCGAAGACTTGTATTACCGCATCGGCGTCGTAACCTTGGACTTGCCCCGGCTGCGCGACCGGCGCGACGATATTCCACTGCTGCTGGCGCACTTTGTGCAGGAAGCGGCGCTGCGCTACCAGCGGCCCGTTCCAACGTGGAGCGCTGAGCAAATGGCGGCGTGGCAGGCAGCGGAATGGCCGGGCAACGTGCGGGAATTGCGCAACTTCGCGGAACGGCTGGTGCTGGGCGTGGTGCAGATGGCGCCTGCCGCGCCGCTGGCGGCGCCCGCGTTTGTCACGGCGGGCATGCCGCTTTCACCACCCGTTGGCGCCTCGCCGGATGCCGTGGCCAGTCCCGTTACCGGAGACAATGCAGCGTCGTTGCCGCAGCAAGTCGACGATTTCGAACGCACGCTGATTGAACGGGCGCTGGCTGCCGCAGGACATAACGTGGCGCTGGCAGCGGATAACCTGGGCGTGCCGCGCAAGACGCTATATGACAAGTTGAAGAAGTATCAGATCGGAACGGGACGCAAGTATCAACCTGATGCATAGATACACCAAACCATAGAAGAATATCGCATCTATACACCAATATATAAGGGAATAATCCGCGTGAACAGAAATTGGCAGAAACAGGTGAAAAAGATGCCAGCCCTGCCATTAAGTAGTAAAGCTACATAAATTGCATTACCATATGGCGGTAATTTGCGTTTAATTTCCAATATTTGTAGCGATACTACCGAGGAGACACCCCATGCCAGCATCCCTGCAGCGCGCCCCAGCGCCTTCCGTCCGACTCTCGCTGGGCGCCGTACTGGTGCTGTCTGCCTTTGGCGCCCAAGCGCAGCAAGCCATGCCGCAATCGGCTTGCGATGCTCCCCACCAGACGGTACTGCAAGCGGCTGCGGCAAAATACGACGCGCGCGCCATATGGCTGGACCGCAAGTTGCTGAAGTGGCCCGGCGCCGATGCCACCGCGTCTTACCAGCTTTATTACTCGGCAGCGGGCGCCGTCAACGCGGCGGCAGGCGGCAAAGTCGCCGGGGCTGACGGTTCCGTGGCGCTGGAGCGCTTTGCGGGCCAGCCCGATGCCGCCACGGTACAGCGCTTCAAGTACGTGGCGGATGGCGCAGTCTTGTCGCTGCCGGCCAGTGCCGATGCAGGCAAACTGCTGAAGCAGCAACTGGTGCTGGTACAGCAGGGCCCGGATGGCACGGTGATCGATGCCACGGCGGTGCAAGGCGCCGGTGCGCTGGATGACTTGTATGCGGCTGCGGAAAAAGTCACGGACCTCGGCGCCGCCCCTGCCCGTGGCGCCACGCGCTTCAAGCTGTGGGCGCCCACGGCGCACAATGTGGCGGTGTGCACGTACGACAATGGTTATGCCAAGGCGTCCGCCATCGAACCAATGCGCTTCGATGCGGCCACCGGCGTGTGGAGCGCCAGCCGCCACGCCGATTTGTCGGGCAAGTATTACCAATACGTGGTGGACGTAAACGTGCCGAACGTGGGGCTGGTGCGCAATCTCGTCACCGACCCGTATTCCGTCAGCCTGACCACGGACTCGCAGCGCAGCTACATTGCCGACCTGGATGCGCCGAAACTTAAACCGAACGGCTGGGACAAGGTGGCAGCGCCGAAGAAAGTCGCCGCGCCGACCGACATGGCCGTGTACGAATTGCACGTGCGCGACTTTTCCATCAACGATGCGACTGTCAGCGCCGCCAACCGGGGCAAGTACCTGGCATTCACGGAAACCCAATCCAACGGCATGAAGCACCTGGCTGCGCTCAGTAAAGCCGGCATGACGGACATCCATTTGCTGCCTGTGTACGATCTCGGCTCCGTGCCGGAAAAAGGCTGCGCCGTGCCGCAACCTTCCGGTGCGGCCGACAGCGACAGCCAGCAAGCGCTGGTTGGCAAGACCCGCCATACCGATTGCTACAACTGGGGCTATGACCCGTTCCACTACAGCGCACCGGAAGGCAGCTATGCGACGGACGCCGCCGACGGCGCGCGCCGTATCGTGGAATTCCGCCAGATGGTGATGGCGCTGCACAAGGCCAATCTGCGGGTCGGCATGGACGTCGTGTACAACCACACGTACCGCGCAGGCCAGGATAAACAGTCGGTACTGGACCGCATCGTGCCCGGCTATTACCACCGCCTCAGCGACAAGGGCGCCATTGAAATGTCGACGTGCTGCTTTAACACAGCCACGGAAAACCGCATGATGGCCAAGCTGATGATTGATTCGGCGGAACTGTGGACGCGCCATTACAAGATCGATTCGTTCCGTTTCGACCTGATGGGCCACCAGCCCCGTGCCGCGATGGAAGCGCTGCAAGCGCGCGTCAACAAAGTGGCGGGCCGCCCGGTGCAATTGATCGGCGAAGGCTGGAATTTCGGTGAAGTGGAAAGCGGCAAGCGCTTCGTGCAGGCGTCGCAACTGTCGCTGAACGGCAGCGCCATCGGCACCTTCAGCGACCGTGGCCGCGATGCCGTGCGCGGCGGCGGCGCAGGCGACTCCGGCAAGGATATGTTTGCACGCCAGGGCTTTATCAATGGCCTCGTGTACGACCCGAATGCGGAAGCGCCGCAGCGTCCAAAAGAAGATTTGCTGCGTGCTGCCGATATGGTGCGCCTGGGCCTGGCGGGTACGCTGCGCAGCTATCCACTGCCGACGTACCAGGACAAAATTGTGGAAGGCCAGGCCATCGATTACGCAGGCCAGCCGGCCGGCTATGCGAGCGAGCCATCGGAAGTGGTCAACTACGTGGAGAACCACGATAACCAGACGCTGTACGATGCCAATGCCTTGAAACTGCCTGCCGCCACCAGCAGTGCCGACCGCGCCCGCGTACAAGTGCTGGGCGCCGCCATCAATGCGTTCAGCCAGGGTGTGGCGTACTTCCACGCGGGCCAGGATATCCTGCGTTCGAAATCCCTCGACCGCAACAGCTTTGAATCAGGCGACTGGTTCAACCGCCTGGACTGGTCGTACCAGGACAATTACTTCGGCACAGGCTTGCCGCCACAGGAAGACAATGGCAAGGATTACGCGCTGCTGAAGCCCGTGCTGGCCAATTCCGCCATCAAGCCCACGCCTGCCGATATCGCGTTTGCCCGCGATGCCTTCCGTGATTGGCTGAAGATCCGTTCCAGTTCCTCGCTGTTCCGCATGCGTACAGCAAGCGACATCAGGCAGCGGCTGCATTTCTTCAATACGGGATCCATGCAGGTGCCGACCGTGATTGCCGCGCGTATCGAAGGCGCGGGTTACCCGGGCGCGGGCTTCAAGACTGTCACGTACCTGATCAACGTGGATAAAGTTGAACAGTCCGTTACTGCGGAATCTGAAAAGGGCAAGCGGTACAAGCTGCATCCGGTGCTGGCAGCGCCTGGCGCAGCGGACAAGCGCGCGAAGGAGGCACGCTATGATGCGGCGAGCGGCAAATTCACCGTGCCAGCGCGGACGGCTGTGGTATTTGTCGAGTAATACGCGTCTTTGACGCTGGCCAAAGCGCAGTTGGCCGACAGCTCTACAGTTGGGGTTCTTTCCCATAAACAACTGAGGAAGAGTTATGTCCGCCAACAGCGCCGCGGCACTAAAACCATCATTTAAATTCAGTTCAACCGCCCGCACCCGACTGCGTCTGCGCGAAAGGGAAGTTTATAAATATTACGACGACATGGGGCCGGGCCGCGGCAATTGCACATGGGGCGCCGGCATTCTTGCGCATCGCGGCCCAAGCACGCAGGAAGAACTCAACACACCAGTAACTCCAGCCGCAGTTGATGCCGAGTTTGCATCCCGCGTCACTGAAGCAGAACAAACCGTCCGCAACGCAATCACCCACCAACCGCTGACACAAGACCAATACGACGCGCTGGTCAGCTATACCTATAACCTGGGCCAGCGGGGCGCATCAAAGGCGCTTGAACTGATCGATGACGGCGATTTCGACGGTGCGGTCGCGGAAATGAAGTCAATGATCAGGGTAAAGGTCAAAACAGGAGTTAAGCCAGTCATTGCCCATGGTCTGGTCACGCGGCGGGCCGAAGAGAGCGCACCATTTCGCAAATAACCATGCGCCCTATTACATACTTGGCGGTTACCATCATGGTGACTGTTCCATATGTCAGCCGTGCTGCGCCAGCAACCGGCACCGATATCCATGGCAAGTGGCGCGTCGTGTCGGTTCTCGATTCTGCTGAAATTACCGGGGTTTCAGAGCAGCGTGCGCGCTCTTATGTCGGCCAGGTACTGCATATCAATGCAGATGGTTTCCGCTTCCAAAATATGACGTGCAAAAGACCGAGCTTTGCAGAGAGCGAACAGGAAACCGCTCATTACCTGCGGAAGTCCTGGCATGCGCGATCGGGAAATCTTGGACTACCCGATCGCGTGACAGTCATCGATGCACGTTGTACCGACGTTTTCCTCAAGGGCGGCGGGGTGATTGTCTTTAACTGGAAAGGCTACTTTCTGGAAGCCGCCAAAGTGACCGGGAATCCATAGCCATCGCGCTCCTGAACTACAAGCGTGGCAGCCACATTCCCATCGCTGCCACGCCAATCCCAATGGCCATGGCGCCAGTCAGTACCAGCATCAGTAATGACATCGCCAGCCGCGCTGCCACACCACCGTGCGCCTGCACCCGCAAATACAACTCAAGCACGGCCAGCGGCACCAGGAACTGCGCAAACGACAGGAAATCCAGGAATGGCCCCGTAAAGGTTTTTGGGTCAAAACCGGCCGGCCCTTTGTTCACGAAAACCCAGAACATCAGCCCCACGCGGAAGAACCACACGGCGCTCACTACCAGGAACAGCCGCAGGGCCCAGCGCCGATGTTCGTTCAACTGGCGCCGGCGCGCGTGATGCACCACCATTGCCGCGCTAAACAATATCAACACTGCGGCGATACTGATGCCGGTGTGCTGGACAGCGTGGCCTGCTTCACTCCGGAACCACACCATGTACAAGCCCGTCAGGCTGCCGATCACCGCCAGCGTGACATAAATCCGCCCGCTCCACCGGTGCACGCGCGGCGCCACGCTACGCACGCAAGGCATCAGCTGCAGCGCTCCACAGAGCATGACAACGGCGGCAAGCAGCATGTGCGCTCCCAGCGCCACATTGCCCGCCGTGTCGCCCGCAACATACCCATGTGGCAGTACCTTGTTCCAGTCCTGCGGCATCCCCCGCACCAGGGCGCCGCCATAGAATGCAACGGCATAATACGCAAACAGCCATTGCCCCGCGATGGCAACGCCACACCATAGCCTGACGGCTTGCTGCAGCAAACGGCTGGCCGATTGCAGGGACAGATAATCAGTGGCCGGCTGGCCGGGAGACAAAACAGTGGACATGAGGTAGCTCCGTCAATGAAGGTAAGGAAATCATAGACAGCGGCCGCGGGACGACGGGCGGTGACGGCGAAATCATGCGACCAGCGACGGTTTTCGATGCTTGAACGACGGCCGGCATAGGGTTATTCTTGCCGGATGCTCCGCGCCTCCCTTCCCACCTGGCGGCAAATTGCCGCTGTCGAACTGTACACGGTCGTGTTGACTTGGATACTGGCCACGCTGACGCGCCAGCCATTTCTGGAATGCTTGCGGCACCTTGTTCCCGTCAGCTTGGCCCAGCTCGCAGCTTATACCGCGGCAACCGCATGGCAGCCGCGCTGGATGCCGCTGTCGCTCGCCAGGTTGATCGCGGTTGCGGTCATGGCGCCCTTCGCGGCGCTGGCAATGATCGCGCTGCCCCGTTATGGCCGCGCCGCTGCCTATCTGGCGACAGCCCAGGGCGCGGGCAGTGTCGTGATGCTGACCTTGATCGCGCTGGTATTCGGCTTGCTGTTTACTGCCGTGGCGCTTTACCTGCAACGCAAGGAGCGTGAACGGCAGGCCGAACGCGAACGCCTGGCGCTGGAACGCGATTTACTGGATGCGCGTCTGCGGTTACTGCAGGCGCAAATCGAACCGCATTTCCTGTTCAACACGCTGGCAAATGTGCTGGTCCTGGTGGAATCCGGATCAGCGCAGGCAGCGCCCGTATTGCGGCACTTGATTGCCTACCTGCGCGCCGCCATGCCGCGCTTGACCGATGCGGATGCCACACTGGACACGGAACTGCAGCTGGTGCGCGCCTATCTGGAATTGATGCGCATGCGGATGCCGGACCGGCTGCAATTCGCCGTCACCGTAGATCCAGCGCTGCACCAATTGCGCTTTCCCGCCATGGCGTTGCTGACACTGGTGGAAAACGCAGTGAAGCATGGTATCGACCCATCCATGGCAGGCGGAAAAATTGAAGTCGGCGGCAAGAACGATGGCGGCAACGTGGCCTTGTGGGTCGAGGATAGTGGCGTAGGCATATCGGAATCTGCTGCTCCCGGCACAGGATTGGCCAACGTTAAAGCGCGGCTGCAAGCCTGCTATGGCAACAGCGCGCGGTTGGAAATGCATGAAGCCGAGCCGCAGGGCCTGCGAGTCGAACTGCACTTCACAAAGGAACCAGCATGTCTCCAATCACAGCACTAATCGCAGACGATGAACCGCTGCTGCGTGAACACTTGCGCAGCCAGCTGGCGAACCTGTGGCCCAGCCTCATATTGACGCCGGATGCCCGCAATGGCATGGAAGTGCTGGAACTGTTCGAAACGCACCAGCCGCAGATTGTGTTTCTCGACGTTCGCATGCCCGGCATGGATGGCATCAGCGCGGCGCGCGCGTTGGCCCGCCGTGCCCACATCGTGTTCATCACAGCCTACGAACAATATGCGGTGCAGGCATTCGAGCAAGGGGCCATTGATTACCTGCTCAAGCCGCTCGAACCGAAACGGCTGTCGGACACCATCGCGCGCCTGCAGGAACGCGTGTCCGCCCCGTTCGCGGCCAATGCAGCGCTCGATGCGCTGCTGAAAAAAATGTCAGCCGGCAGCCAGGCGGCGCCGCGCAAATGGCTGCAATGGATCAAGGCGTCCGTTGGCAGCGGCATCCGCCTGATTCCCGTTGAAGAGGTGGCGTTCCTGCGGGCGGAAGACAAGTACACGCTGGTGGCGTGGGGCGGCGGCGAAGCGCTGATCCGCAAAGGCATCAAGGAATTATCAGAAGAACTCGACCCGGACACCTTTGTTCAAATACACCGCTCCGCCATCGTCAACCTGCATTACGTGCAGGAAGTGGTACGCGGCGTGAATGAAACGGCTGACGTCCACTTGCGGGGCCGGCCGGAAGTGCTGCCGGTCAGCCGCAGCTACCTGCACCACTTCCGGCAAATGTAGGCTTACTTCGCTATCAGCGCCACGCCGCCCTTCACCGGCAACGTCACCACGCCGTCTTTCACCACGGCGCTGCCGCCCGAATAGTAATCCTTCACTTTCGTGCCATCGGCAAAAGCACCGCCCACTTTGATGGTGGTTTTCGCACCAGAGGGCACATCCAGCGCCACCACCACCTGGTCGCTGATACCGTTTTTCGAATACGTACGCTTGAACGTGTACGGGCCGTCGGCAATCTTTTCATGCACGCCGGCGCCAACGGCCGGGTGCGCGCTGCGGAACAATCCCAGCTTGCTGTAGTGGGCGCGCACGTCGGCAATCCTGTAGCCTTCGCGGCGTGCATTCAGCGCCAGTTCGTCCCAGTTCATGAACGAGCGCAGCTTCGCATCGCCCTGCGCATCGCTCCAGTTCAACAGACGCGCCGTCTCGTCGCCATAATAAATTTGCGCTGCGCCCGGCGCCAGCAGCAGCTTGTTCGCTGTTTCGAACGGCTTGACGCGCGCCGGGTCGAACGGGCCGCCATCGTCGTGCGACGCCGTATAGTTCAATACCGAGTTGCCCGCCAGCGGCCCTTGCAGCGCCGCATTGTATTTACTGAACAGCGTCTCGTAATCCTGCTTCGCATCCCACACGAGGCCAAAGTTGATCATGCTGTCGAAGCCGAACTTGTAAAAGTCGACCATCTCCCCATCGCCCATATTGAAGCCGTGGCCATCAGAGATGTTGTAGCCATAAACTTCCGCCAGCATGAAGAACTTGCCGTCGCCCAGCACCTTGGCCGGGTTGGCGCGCTTCCAGTCGTCGTGCGCCGCCTCCGCCACCGTGCGCAATTCCTTCCACGCGGCCGGTTCAACGTGCTTGACGGTGTCGGCGCGGAAGCCGTCCACGCCAAATTTGCGCACCCAGTCCGCATGCCACTTCATCAGGTAATAGCGCGGCGCGCGCGGATAGCCGGTGCGGGCAAAGAATGCATCGAGTTCACTGACTTCCTTGTCATAGCGCCCTTCCGCCTTCCACTTCGCCACCAGGAAAGGCGGCAGCGCCACGTTGGCATTGCTGTCCGTGCGAACGTCCGGCAAACCCTTCACCAGCGTGCAGTCGACATTCGTGGCCGTGCTTTTAAACGTGCACGTGGGGTCCATCCGCACCCATTCGGCCGGCCACACGTCAGGTAATGCGGCGCCGGCAGGCTCCGTGTGGTTCATCACGACGTCCAGCAGCACGCGCATGCCGCGCGCGTGGGCTGCTTCCACCATGTCGCGGAAATCCTGTTCCGTGCCCAGGTTGGCGTCAACCGCCGTCCAGTCATGCGTCCAGTAGCCGTGGAAACCGTACGAACGGCCCGTGCCTTCATCGGTGCTGCCGTGCGCCTGTTCCACCGGTGGCGTCAGCCACAGTACGTCGATGCCGAGGCTGTCGAAATAACCGGACTTGATTTTCTCCGTCACGCCTTTTAAATCGCCGCCCATGTAGCCGCGCAGCGGCGCCGCATCCGCCTTGCGGCCATAAGCGAGGTCATTGCTTTTATCGGCGTTTTGAAAGCGGTCCGTCACGATGAAATAGACGGTAGCGTTCTCCCACAGGAATGGCTTGGCTGCTGCTGTCTTGACCGGGGCTGCCGCACTGGCGGGAGCGGCGGCGCCCAGCAGCAGGGCCAGGGACAGGGCGATGGGAGTACGCTTCATAACATCCTTTCGTGATTAAGTGATAACGGAGGGGCTGGAACGCCCGGTTTGCAAGGAAATGGCAGCCACGCTGTCGGCCGCTGCAATCAGCGACGCCAGCGCCTGCTGTACGGGACGGCGCTGCTGCGCCGGATCGGGTTCATACAATTCAAAGTACACACGCAAGGTCGCGCCTTCCGTGCCGGTGCCGGACAGGCGCAGCACAATGCGCGAACCGTCCGCCATGACGATGCGGATACCCTGTTTCGCGGCCGTAGAGCCATCGACAGGATCCGTGTACGAAAAATCGTCCGCCAGCTCCACCGTGTGGCCGTTCAAGTTCTGCCCTTTCAAGGCCGGCAGCTTGACCCTCAAATCATTCATCAACAGGTTCGCAGCCGCCGCATCGATGCCTTCGTAATCGTGGCGCGAATAGTAATGGCGGCCAAAGCGGGCCCAGTGCGCCGTCACGATGTCTTCCACGCTCTTGCCGGTGGCGGCCAGCAAATTCAGCCAGAACAGCACGGCCCACACGCCATCTTTTTCGCGCACGTGGCTTGACCCCGTGCCATAGCTTTCTTCGCCGCACAGCGTCGCCATGTCCGCATCGAGCAAGGTGCCGAAGTACTTCCAGCCGGTCGGCGTTTCATGGCACGGGATACCCAGCGCCTGCGCCACTTTATCGGCTGCGCGCGACGTCGGCATCGAACGGGCGATGCCCTTCAAGCCTGCGCGGTAGCCTGGCGCCACGGTGGCATTGGCGGCCAGCACGGCCAGGCTGTCCGATGGCGTCACGTCGAATTTGCGGCCAACGATCATATTGCGGTCGCCGTCGCCGTCGGAAGCGGCGCCGAAGTCCGGCGCATCGGGCTGCGCCATCAGTGCGATCAGTTGCGCCGCATTGACGGGATTGGGATCCGGGTGATGGCCGCCGAAATCTTCCAGCGGCGTGCCATTGATGACCGTACCCTTTGGCGCGCCCAGCATGCCTTCGAGGATCGCATGCGCATAAGGGCCGGAGACAGCGCTCATGCCATCAAAGCGCATGGTGAAGCCGCCCGCAAACAGCTTGCGGATCGCATCGAAGTCGAACAGGCGCGACATCAGTTCCGCGTAGTCGGCAACCGGATCGAACACCTCAACCCGCATGCCTTCGATCTGCGCGACGCCAATCGTGTCGATGTTGATATCCTGCGCATCGCTGATGCGGTACTGCGTGATACTTTCCGTGCGGCTGTAAATCGCGTCCGTCACGCTTTCCGGCGCAGGGCCGCCCGCCGCAATGTTGTACTTGATGCCGAAGTCGCCGTCCGCGCCGCCGGGGTTATGACTGGCCGACAAAATCAGCCCGCCCGCCGCGCCGCGCTTGCGGATCACGCAGCTGGCGGCCGGCGTCGACAGGATGCCGCCCTGCCCCACCAGCACGGACGCATAGCCGTGCGCCGCCGCCATTTTCAAGATGGTCTGGATAGCCTTGCGGTTGTGGTAGCGGCCATCGCCGCCCAGCACCAGCGTCTTGCCGGTGCAATCGCCTAACGTGTCAAACACGCTTTGCACGAAGTTTTCAAGGTAATACGGCTGGCTGAATACCGCAGTTTTCTTCCGCAGTCCGGAAGTGCCGGGTTTTTGGCCCGCAATAGGTTGGGTTGCAATCGTCTGGATCGCCATGCTCTGCCTCGCGTAAGTGTAGGTTGCCGCCCGGGCTAAGGAGTTTCAAAGCCCGGCGGCGTGCTGCCTTTTTAGCATTTTTGCAGGCAAAGCGGCGTCCCGAAGACTGCCGCGATTGCAGGAAAGAGGAATTACGACGCTTTTTGCAACGCTTCCGGCGCGCTGGCGCGGCGCGCCACCGGTTCACGCACCATCATAGACAGCAGGCCGCCAATGATCATCGAGGCGCCGCCCAGCGCCAGCGTGCTGGCGGCGTGGCCATCGAACATGTTCTTGGTGACAAAGCCCAGCAACAGCCCGGAAGCGATTTGCGGGATCACGATGAAGAAGTTGAATACGCCCATGTAAAAGCCCATGCGGTGCGCAGGCAAGGCTGCTGCCAGGATCGAGTAAGGCATGGTCAGGATCGATGCCCACGCAATGCCCACACCGATCATCGGCACCATCAGCATATTGATGCTGTGGATGGCCATGATGCTCATCAGCGATACGCCGCCAATCACCAGGCACACCATGTGCACGAAGCGGCGGCTGGTGTAGCGGGCGAAGACCGGCAAAACAAAGGCGGCCAGTGCGGATACGCCGCTGTACACGGCAAACATCTTGCCGATCCAGTTGCCCGCTTCCTGGTAAGCCGCCGATTGCGCATCGGTGGTGCCGAACACGTTGTCGGCCACGGCGCCCGTCGTATAGATCCACATGGCGAACAGGGCGATCCACGTAAAGAATTGCACAAACGCCAGCTGCACCATGGTCTTCGGCATACGGAACAGGCCACCGAAGATTTCCGCCATCGCGTGGCCCACGCCCAGCTGGCGCTCGGCGCGGAACTTTGCCACGTCGTCCGGCGGGATTTCCGTCGTCGTGAACGTGGTCCACAGCACGGCAATCGCATACGCCGCACCGCCCACATAGAACGAGTAGCGCACGGTGTCAGGAATCGAGCCATTGACCGGCACATTGGACACGCCGAGGATATCGGCAAAAATGGCCGGCAGCAGCGAGGCAATCACGGCGCCGCAGCCAATGAAGAACGTTTGCATGGCAAAGCCGGTGGTCTGCTGCGATTCATCGAGCTTGTCGCCAACGAATGCGCGGAACGGTTCCATCGACACATTGATCGATGCATCCATCATCCACAGCACGGCAAATGCCGCCCACAGCGCCGTGCAATTGGGCAGCAGGAACAGCGCAATCGACGCCAGGATGGCGCCGATAAAGAAGAACGGACGGCGGCGGCCCCAGGCCGGGTGCCACGTATTGTCACTAAGGTAGCCAATCACCGGCTGCACCAGCAAGCCTGTCACGGGAGCGGCCAGCCAGAACAGCGGCAAGTCTTCCAGGCCCGCACCCAAGGTGGAGAAAATGCGGCTGGTGTTCGTGTTTTGCAGCGCAAAGCCGAACTGAATGCCGAAGAAGCCAAAGCTCATGTTCCAGAGCTGCCAGAACGTCAGCCTGGGCTTGGTGGAAGTCGTTTGCATGCTGCCTGTCCCCGCTTATAAGAATCAATTTGTAGTAAAGTAACACTGTCCATATGGGGTGTCAACGTGAAAATACTGGACAAATTGTGCAGCAAAAGACAGAAATGTAGTCGAACAACATAAAAATGGTGTTTTCCTGTACAGCAGGATTACAATGGCGCAGTTATATTCATAAACGCACACCCAGCCGCTGAATCCATATGACATTCCCTGCCCGCATCGCCCTTCCCCTGCTTTTGATGACAACACCGCTGGCCATGGCCCAGCAAGGCCGCACCTTTGAATCCGCTGCGATCAACAATGGCCGCCTGGAAGTTGCCACGTCCGATGGCGCTTACCTGATCCGCGCGTATTCGCCGCACATCATGGAAACGTCGTTCGTGCCGAAAGGCGAAGCGTTCGACCCGGCTTCGCACGCCGTGGTGCTGGCGCCATCCAAAGACAGTGCGGCGCTGAAGGATGACGGCAGGCAGTTGACGTATGAGACGGGCGGCATCACGGTCACTATTACCAAATCGCCGTTCCGCATCGCCTACGCGTACAAGGGCAAGCCGCTGGTGGCGGAAAAACATGGCTACGTGAAGAAAGATGGGGCCGAAGCCATCGATTTTGAGCTGGATAAGGATGAAGCGCTGTACGGCGCAGGCGCCCGCGCCACTGGCATGAACCGCCGCGGCCATCGCTTTGCCTTGTACAACCGCGCGCATTATGGCTATGACGACCATTCGGAATTGATGAATTTCACCCTGCCGATCGCGATGTCGTCCAAGCTGTATGCGCTGCACTTTGATAATGCCGCCATCGGCCACCTTGATTTCGACAGCAAGAAAGACAATACGCTGGCGTATGAAACGATCAGCGGCCGCAAGACGTACCAGGTCATTGCGGGCGACAACTGGGACGATATCGTTGCCAGCTATACCAGCCTGACGGGCCGCCAGCCGCTGCCGCCACGCTGGGCGTTCGGCAACTTCGCCAGCCGCTTCGGCTATCACAGCGAACAGGAGGCGCGCGACGTCATTGGCAAATTCAAGGCCGACAAGATCCCGGTCGATGCCATCGTGTTTGACTTGTACTGGTTCGGCAAAGACATCAAAGGCACGATGGGCAACCTGGCGTGGGACAAGGATAACTTCCCGACGCCGAAAAAAATGGTGGCCGACTTCGCGGCACAGGGCGTGAAAACCGTACTGATTACGGAGCCATTCGTGCTGACCACGTCGTCGAAATGGCAGGAAGCCGTGGATAAGCAAGTGCTGGCCACCGATGGCAAAGGCGCACCGGCCAAATATGATTTTTACTTCGGCAACACGGGCATCGTCGACTTATATAAAGCCGAAGGGCGCGACTGGTTCTGGAATATTTATAAGAACCTGCGCAATGAATACGGCGTAGCCGGCTGGTGGGGCGACCTGGGCGAACCGGAAGTGCATCCAACGTGGGTGCGCCATGGCGCCAATGGGGCGCTGGGCGCCGATCAGGTCCACAACATCTATGGCCACGACTGGGCGCGCCTGATCCATGAAGGCTACCGCAAGGACTTCCCGAACGAACGCCCATTCATCCTGATGCGCGCCGGCTACTCGGGTTCGCAGCGCTTTGGCCTGATCCCGTGGACGGGTGACGTCAACCGCAGCTGGGGCGGTTTGACGTCGCAGCCGGAAATTGCACTGCAAATGGGCATGCAGGGTATCGGTTACATGCATTCGGACCTGGGCGGTTTTGCCAATGCCTACCTGGACGACGAACTGTACACGCGCTGGCTGCAATATGGCGTGTTCACGCCGATGTTCCGTCCGCACGCCCAGCAGGAAGTGCCGTCCGAAGCCGTGTTCCGCGAGCAGGCAACCAAAGAACTGGCCCGCGCTGCGATCCGCCTGCGTTACAGCCTGCTGCCCTATAACTACACGGCGGCTTTCGACAACAGCCAGACTGGCGCGCCGCTGATGCGCTCGATGCTGTTTGAAGAGCCGGACAATGAAAACGCCCGCGGCTATGCTGCTTCCTACCTGTGGGGCCGCGACTTCGTTGTCGCCCCCATCACGGAACCGGGCGCGCGCCGCAAGGAAGTGTATCTGCCCAAGACCAGCGCTGCGTGGTTTGATTTCAATACAGGCCGCCGCTACAACGGCGGCATTACGGCCGTGGTGCCGTTGGCGCTGGACCATATCCCCGTATTTGTGCGAGGCGGCGCGTTTATCCCGATGGTGCAGCCGGTGCAAAGCACGCGGGATTATTCGACGCGCAAACTGGAACTGCATTACTGGCACGACGCGGCCATCGCCTCCGGCAATGGCAAGCTGTATGACGATGATGGCGCCACGCCGGATGCGTACGCCAAAGGCCAGTATGAAATCGTGCGCTTTACCAGTGCGTTGAAGGGCAAGGAACTGGCGATCAGCGTGGCTTCGGAAACGGGGGCGCATTACCAGCGCACGGACCGTTCCGTGGCGCTGACCGTACACAACGTGGACGCCAAACCTGCGCGCGTGCTGGTCGACGGCCTGCCGGTGAAGTCCACGTGGGATGCGAAGACGCACAATCTCAACATCGGCATCGATATGGGCAAGCGTGACCATGCTGCTGTCGCCATTTCACTGTAACGGGGGCCGCTGATGTTGAAACCATTACTGTTGTCCGCAGCCCTGCTGGCAGCCTTGCCGTCGTTTGCCGCCGAAGTGCCCAAAGTCGAATCCGGCCACATCGAGCGGCTGGAACAATTCCCGTCGCGCTTTATTGATGCGCGCAATGTCGATGTGTGGCTGCCGGCCGGCTATGACGGTAAAAAGCGCTACAAGGTGCTGTACATGCACGATGGCCAGATGCTGTACGACGCGGCCACCACGTGGAACAAGCAAGAGTGGCAAGTCGATGAAGTACTGGGCAAGTTGATCCGCGACGGCAAGGTGCCGGACACCATCGTGGTCGGCGTGTGGAACAGCGATAAATACCGCCATCCCGAATACTTCCCGCAAAAGGCGCTGGACTATGTGCCGCAGGAAGCGCGCAAAAACATTATCGAACGCGCGCTGGGCGGCAAGCCGCGCGCGGACGATTACCTGCGCTTCCTCGTGCAGGAATTGAAGCCGGCCATCGACAAGAAATATGCGACGCTGACCGGCCGCGATGACACGGCCATCATGGGCTCCAGCATGGGCGGATTGATTTCACTGTACGCCATCAGCGAATATCCTGACGTGTTTGGCGCGGCAGGCTGCGTGTCCACGCACTGGCCCGGCGCAGGCGGCCAGAACGCCGTGATGCCGCTGGGCTTCTTCAACTACATGCAAGCCAAACTGCCGGATGCGAAGACGCACCGCATCTACATGGACCACGGCGACCAGACCATCGACGCGCTGTACGGTGTGCACCAGGCGTTCGCCGATATCCTCGTGCGCGAGCATGGGTATGACGACAAGCACTTCCTCAGCAAGGCGTATCCCGGCACGGACCACAGCGAGAAATCGTGGGCGGCGAGGCTGGCCACGCCGCTGGAATTCTTGCTAGCAAAGTAATATTTGCTGTCCCGCCACGGCTGGGTGGCGGGTTTTCGTCACTTTTTCCTACACCACACCAATCGCCATTCCGACATGGCATACTACCGGCTCGCGCTAAGATTTCCATACTGTGATATATCGACGAGGGAGCCGATAATGATTGACTCAAAGAAACCTCAGCCAGCCAGCACCAGCGATGCAAACCGCCGCCACCGCACGTCGGAAAAAGCCGATGAAAAAGCCAACGGTGGCGCTATCGGCGAAACCGACCGCCACCAGCGCTTGCCGCGCGACGAAGACCTCCCCTACAGTACGGGCAAACAGCGCAGACTCGATTACTGAATCGGCCGCTCAGCGAGGTCCTTTAACAACACAACACGGGCAGCACAGTGCTGCCCGTTGCTGTTTTGACCACCCATCGTTAGAATCCGCGGCATTCCAGGTTTTTTGACACCATGCCGCGCTCTCCCCTTGCCATCGCCGTATCACGTGCATGCGCTGCCCTCATCGGTGGCTATGCATTTGCCGCCACCTCCTCCGCACTGCTGGCCACTTGCCTGCCATTGACCCGCGCCGACGCCGTCGTGGCAGCCACGCTGCTGTCATTTGCCCTGTATGCCGCTGCCGCCTTGCGCGCGTTTGCCGCGCCCAGCGCGTGGCGCGCGTGGGGGGAATTATTGCTGCCCGCGGCGGCCATGGCGCTGGCGGTGAAGGGGCTCGCATGACGGGTTCGTTCCGCCAGAAAATGGCGTCGCTGCATACATGGACAGGCTTGCTGGTGTGCTGGCTGTTGCTGCTGATGTTCTCGTCCGGCACGGCCAGCTACTTCCGCGACGAGATCACCTTGTGGATGAAGCCGGAATTGCACGGCGCCGCCATGCAACCGGTATCGAACACGCAGGCAGGTGTAGCGGCCATACAGGTGATGCAGCAGCGTGCGGCCCAGGCCAAACACTGGTTCATCACGCTGCCAACCGGCCGTACACCCTATATTCGCGCCACGTGGAGCGGCCCGGATGGCAAATTGAATACAGCGCTCATCGATCCCGCCACCCGTGCCGAATTGGCGCCGGCCCGCGACACGCACGCCGGCGCATTCCTCAGCCGCCTACATTTCGACCTGTATTACGTGCCACCGCAAACGGGCCGCTGGATTGCAGGCTTGTGCGGCATGGTGCTGCTGGTATCGCTGCTGTCCGGCGTCGTTACCCACCGCCGCATCTTCCGCGATTTCTTCACATTCAGGCCAGGCAAAGGCGCACGCTCGTGGCAGGATGCGCACAATGCAGTGGGCGTGTTTGCACTGCCGTTCCACATGATGGTCACGTACACGGGGCTGGTGACGCTGATGTTCATGTACATGCCGTTCGCAGGCCAGGCCGTGTACAAGGATGACAAAGGCGCGCTGCTGTCGGACATCTATCCCAGCGTCGGCAAACCTGCCACGGCGGCGGGTATCAGCGCGCCGCTGGCGCCGGTCGGCCCCATGCTGGAACAGGCGCAGCGCCACTGGGGCGGACGTCCGGCCGGCACCATCAGCATCGCCCATCCCAATGACGCCAATGCCCGCATCTCTGTGACCCGCGCGGCAGGGGGCGACCTGTCCAATAAACAGCCGGCCATGCAATTCGACGGCGCTGGCGGCGCGCTTTTGGCAGCCAGCGGCGATAGCGCCAGCACGGCGCTGGCGGCACACGGCGTGCTGTATGGTTTGCACATTGCGCGCTTTGCGGAACCGCTGCTGCGCTGGCTGTTCTTTATTTCCGGCCTGGCGGGATGCGCGATGGTGGCGACAGGCGCCCTGCTGTGGGCCGCCAAACGCCAGCGGCACAGCGGCTTCGGCGCGCGGCTCGTCCATGGCTTGAATATCGGCTGCATTGCCGGCTTGCCGATTGCGTATGGCGCTTACTTCTGGGCCAACCGCCTGTTGCCGCTGCAACTGGCGCAGCGGGCCGACCGCGAAGTGGCTGTGTTCTTTGCCGCGTGGGGCGCCGCCCTGCTGCTGGCGCAATGGCGCCAGGGCCGCGCCATGTGGCGCGCACAGCTGGCATGCGGCGCGCTATTGCTGGGCGGGCTGCCGGTGCTCAACGCCATGACGACTGCAACCCATGCGCTGGCCGTGCTGTTCCGCCACAACGCGCCGCTGGCGGTGGCGGCGTTTGATTTCACGGCGTTGGCGCTGGGCATGCTGCTGGCGGTAGCGGCGCTGCGGCTGGGGCGCAAGCGCAAGTACAAGGGTGAGACACTTACTCCGCTCTCGACCATGCAAGAGATTTCAAAATGAACGCACTGGCCCTGTTCGCACTTGCTTACACAGGACTGAGCGCCATGAGCCAGTCGATGGCGCGCCATCACGCGGCGGTGGTGGCATACAGGGTACCGCGCTCTCCGCAATTGCGCATTGCACTGCGCCTTGGCGCCGCGGCATGCCTGCTGGCGGCCCTGGCCATTGCCATGCACCAGGCAGGAAGCGCACAAGGCGTCCTGCTGTGTATCGGCGCGCTGACGGTGACCGCGCCTGCCGTCATGCTGCAACTGGCCTATGCGCCGCGAACACTGCGTATCAGCACGGTGGCGGCATGTGTGGCAGGTTTGCTGTCAACCCTGCCGGCAATACTGCACTAACGCTGCCGCGCCATTGCGTACTGCGACGGCGTCACGCCTGTTTCCCGCCTGAACATGGCAATGAAAGCACTCAGGCTGTCATAGCCCAGTTCCAATGCAATAGCCGTCACCGGCAACTCTTCCGCCAATAGCGCCATCGCACGCAGTACGCACGCCCTGCGGCGCCACGCGGCAAACGCCATCCCGGTTTCTGCGGCAAAGCGGCGCGTCAACGTCCGTGGTGCGATACCAGCCCACGCAGCCAACTCCGGCATCCTGCGCACGTCCCCTGGATGATCCGCCACATGCCGCGCCAGCTTCAGCATGCGCCGCTCATGCGGCAACGGCAAAGTCCACGCCTGCGACGGCGCATTGGATAATTCATCGATGATGACGGCCGCGATATGTTGCTGTGCCGCCGTCCACGCGCCATCAAGCTGCCACGACGCGGCGCGCAGCGCTGCAGCCCGAAGCAACTCCGGCACCTGCATTACGCAAGCTTCGCCCGGCAATCCCGCCCCCGGCACGATATACGCGCTCCAGCCGTGAAATGGTCCGTGCGCCCGCATGCCGTGCCGGCATTTCGGCGGCAGCCACGCTGCACAGCCGGGTGGAACGGACAGCCTTCCCGCTTCCGTTTCCACCACCAGCAATCCGTTCATCGACGCCAGCACCTGCCCGCGCGCATGCCGGTGCATGGCGGTATCCCGGGGCGCCCCCTGCGCCAGCACGGCAATGACCGGCGGCCCATCCAGGCGGTTGGCAGCGTTCACAGGCAGCAATGGCGATTCGGATGTGGCGCACATTCGACACATTATGGCCAAAATACGCAAGCCACGCCACAAGGATGCGCCGATACTGGCGCCATCCCCACTCGCACAGGAGCCATCATGCAAGCCCACGACATCCTCCCTGCCGGCGCCAGCACCGCGCAATTCAATGGTATGGAAGTCCGCAAAGGTACGATCGCCGCCTTCCTCGCCAACGCCCGCTGCTGGCTCAATCCAGACAGCACAACAGCCGAGCGCGCACAAGCCGAAACGGATATGGCGCAAGCCTTGCCTGCGATGGCCGCCATCGGTGTGTTTGACGTGCTACTGCCGCGTGATCCCCATCTGGCGGCATGGCTGGCTGCAAAGCAGCAGCCGTGCGCCTGCACCAAGTGATTTGGCTACACTGGCGCTCTCACCTATCCAAGGAGACCATTGTGCTAAAGACCTACCACGGCAGTTGTCATTGCGGCGCGGTGCGCTTTGAAGCGGATATCGACCTGGCTGCCGGCACCGGCAAGTGCAATTGTTCGATCTGCACCAAGTTGCGCAACTGGAGCACCATCGTCAAGCCGGAAGCCTTCCGGCTGCAGAGCGATGAAAACACGCTGTCCGACTACCAGTTCAACACGAAGAGCGGCCATCACGTGTTTTGCCGCACGTGCGGCGTCCATTCGTTTAGCCGCGGCTATATCGAAGAGATCGGCGGCGCCTATGTGTCGATCCAGGTAGCTTGCCTGGACGATGCGACGCCGGAAGAATTGACCAGCGGGCCCGTCAAGTATATGGACGGACGGCATAACAATTGGTGGAACGCGCCGGAAGAGACGCGCCATTTGTAACACCGGGCCATTTTCAAGACAGAATTCTGCGCACGCCGGTGTATATTACGCGCTTTATAAAACCACTAGGAGACACCGGTGACCAAACCCCTGTACCTGAAAGCTCTCCCCGTCGCCGTGATGGTGGCCGTGGGCGCTTTCCAGATCGCCCATGCCGCTGAAACGGCGAGCGCCACCAAACCGGCTGCCAAAAGCAAGCCGACCGTGGCCGAGGCGGAACGCTTCCTCAATGAGACGGAAGCCAAGATGGAGAAACTTAACCTCGACGGCGGCCGCGCCCAGTGGGTTGCGCAGAACTTCATCACGGAAGACACCGAAGCGCTGGCCACGTACTTCGGCGAAAAGCAGCTGTCGCTGGCGGGTGATGCCGCGCTGGCGGCGCGCCGCTACAATGGCTTGAAACTGAAAGACGATTACGCCCGCAAGCTGAAGTTCCTGCAACTGACGCTGATGCTGCCGGACGCCAAAGAGCGTGAAGCGTATGCCGCCAAGCAGGCCGGCCTGAACGCGGCTTACGGCAAAGGCAAATACTGCCCGCCGGGCGGCGAATGCATGCCGCTGGGCGAACTGGAAAAAGTGCTGGCCACCAGCCGCGACCCGGCCAAGCTGAAAGAAATCTGGACTGGCTGGCACGCGCAATCGCCGGCCTACAAGCAGATGTACGTTGATTACGTGGCGCTGTCCAACAAGGGCGCACGCGAAATGGGCTTTGCCGATACGGGCGCCCTGTGGCGCTCGCAGTATGACATGCCGCCAGAGGCTTTTGCCGCCGAGATGGAACGCATTTGGCAGCAAGTCAAGCCGCTGTACGACTCGCTGCACACCTACACCCGCTATAAACTGCGCGCAGCGTATGGCCCGGACGTGGTGCCGGCCACCGGCCCGATTCCTGCCCACCTGTTCGGCAATATGTGGAGCCAGAGCTGGGAAAACATTTACCCGCTGCTCAAGCCTGCCGCCAACGCCGGCAACTATGACTTGACCAAGGTGTTGGAAGAGCGCAAGACCGACGCCAAGCAAATGACGCAGTACGCGGAAAAATTCTACACGTCGCTGGGCATGCGCAAGCTGCCGGAAACGTTCTGGGAGCGTTCGCTGCTGACCAAGCCGCGCGACCGTGAAGTGGTGTGCCACGCTTCCGCCTGGACGCTGGATGGCAAAGAAGACGTGCGCATCAAGATGTGCATCCGCCCGACCGATGAAGAATTCAAGGTCATCCACCATGAGCTGGGCCACATCTATTACGACCTGGCCTACAACAAGCAGCCATTCCTGTTCCAGGGCGGCGCCAATGACGGCTTCCACGAAGCCATCGGCGACACGGTGGCGCTGTCGATCACGCCGGACTACCTGAAGAAAATCGGCTTGATGGACCAGAACCAGCAGGCAGGCGACGACGTCTCCGAACTGATGCAGCGCGCGCTGGCGAAAGTCGCGTTCCTGCCGTTCGCGTACATGGTCGACAAATGGCGCTGGGATGTCTATGCCGGCAAAGTGCAGCCGGCCGATTACGACAAGACGTGGTGGCAGCTGCGCGAACAGTACATGGGCATGTCGCGTCCAGGTCCGATCACGGCCAATGGCTTTGATGCGGGCGCCAAGTACCACGTGGCGGCCGACGTACCGTACGCGCGCTACTTCCTGGCGCACATGCTGCAGTTCCAGTTCCACCGCGCGCTGTGCAAGGAAGCCGGCTACACGGGACCGCTGCACCGCTGCTCAATCTATGGCAATGAAAAAGCCGGCGCCAAATTCCAGAAGATGCTGGAAATGGGCGCCAGCAAGCCATGGCCGGAAGCGCTGAAAGCCATTTCCGGCGAAGACCGCATCGACGGCCAGGCGCTGGTGGATTATTTCGCGCCGCTGAAGACGTGGCTGGATGAGCAAAACCGCCAGCTGGCGGCTGCCGACAAGAAGTAATAGCGTAAAGCAAGCGGGCCTGTGAAAACAGGCCCGTTTTTTATTTATACGGCCACCGCGCCGATCTGCTGCAGCAATCCCAGCCTGTCCACCTGTTGCCAGGCGCGGGTGATGCGCCCGTCGCGCAACTGGTAAATCACATTGGCTGTCTGCGTCACGGCTTTGCCCGTTGCGGGCGTGCCGGCAAACGGGCCGTTGTGCGTGGCGTCAAAGCGCCAACGCACCGCTACCCTGTCGCCTTCCGCAATCACGTCTTCGATGGTGAAGCGCACGTCGGGAAAACCTTTGCGCAGCGACACGATACTGGCCGCGAATTCTTCCGGTCCCTTTTCGCCACGGCTGCCCTGGAAATCATCGGACACCAGCGCCTTCATTACTTCCACATCACCCGTGTTAAACCCTTCGTCGTACAGCTTGCGGATCACTTGCTTGTTGTCGCTCACGTGTTACTCCTCGGTAAAGTATTCGAAATGTGTCTTTTGTGATGACGAAAAGACACAGATCATTAACTTACCACTCATCTTATCAATTTGCTTGCGATAAAATTTCAACAACATTTAACGGAGATCAGGCCATGCAAATTGCTACCCTCATAAAACCTGCGCTGGCAGCAATGCTGCTGGGTGCAGCGCTGCACGCATCGGCGGCCGCCATTGCCACATTTGACGACCTGCCCAACCCGCCAGCCATCAATACCGGCACCGGTCTCCAGTACACCAACTTCACCAACAGCCTCGACTACGCGGGCGTCACGTGGGATGCGCGCTTTTCCGTGGTGGGCGACGCATACCGCGTGGGCGGCCCATCCGGCCCCACATTCGGCATTGCCCATTCCGGCCATTATTTCGTCACCAACCAGGATGGCAATTCCGGCCTCACCATCACCACCGATAAAGTGCTGACGGGAGCGTGGTTCGGGCGCAACCAGTATTACGGCTACAGCGAAGGCGGCGCGGACCAAGTCACCATTGTGGCGGTGGCTGGCGGCACGGACCTGGCTTCCATCGTCTTCAACTTGCCCGATACGCATCCCGGCTTGCCGGAACCACTTTCCTTCATTGACACCAGCAGCTTTGCATCGCTGTCCGGCATCACAGGCTACCGCATTGACCGGCATGAACTGGGGACGCAAAGCGGCCACTGGGTCGCGGATGATTTTCAGTTTGCGGAAGTGTCGAATGTGCCGGAGCCAGCGACGTGGACCATGCTGGCGGCGGGATTGGGATGGCTGGCGTGGCGCCGGCGCCGCCGCGCTTAGGCTGACTTGGACATGGCTGCGCTGCTACACTCGCGGCCATGAAAACACGACGTTTATTATTTGCCGCGCTGGCCGCAGCGGCGACACTCGCTGCGCTGGCTTTCAGCACCTGGCGCAACCACTCCGGCGATCCAGTAATGGCCAACCGCCAGCGCGCGCAGGAAGTGCTGCGCCAGGTGTGCCCCGTGTCGCGCGACGCGGACCAGGTCCGCACGATCGGCGCCAAACTGGCCGCGCATGAACCGGCGCGCACGTTGATCTGGGCGGGACCGCAACTGCTGTATGCCAGCGACCCCGCCTTTACGGCACCGGCCCCGCTGCTGACCGGCGCCCAGCGCGCCCAGCCAGGGTGGACCGGCTGGGCCGAAGTGGATTTGCCGTGCGGCTTATCCGTGCAGCGCTTCCAGCAAACCGGCCGCTGACCTTAGTGCGCCTTGCCCGCGCTGATCGTCCAGCGCCATGGCGCCAGGGCCGCCGGTTTGCCATCCTTGCCGGTGTACTGCTGCTGCGCGCCGGACAAGTTCACCGCCACGTCCACCACGTTGGCGCCACGCGTACGGGTAAACGCAAACACATTCTCGTTGCCCGCGTCGCGCACCACCATGTCGCCGCCGTACTGGCCATTCCACAGCGCCGGATTGGCGTGCTTCAGCTTTGCCAAGCCCGCATAGAACGGCGTCAGTTCATATTTTTTCCAGTCGATCGGATCTTTTTCAAAGAATTCCAGCCGCTTGTCGATGCCCGATTCCTGGCCGTTGTACACCAGCGGCATGCCGGGCAACGTGAACGTCAGCACGGCCATGGCCTGGTAGGCGGGACCATACAATTCGCGGTCGGTGCCGACCCACGAATTGAAGTCATGGTTATTGGTGAAGCGCATGCGATACGCGTCGGCGGGATAGACGCGCGGCGGCTTGGCGACCCAGTCGCGCAGCAATTGCGCGCCACCTTCGCCTTTTGCGATCTTGCGCATCGTGTCGGCCAAATCCCAGCTGTACGTCGCGTCAAATGCGCGGTCGTGCATTTCCACCCAGTCGCCTTCAGCCAGCATGAAAATCGGCTTGATCTTGTTCAGATCCGCCACGGCCTGCTGCCAATACGCCTGCGGCACGCCGCTGGCAACGTCGCAGCGGAAGCCATCGATATCGGCTTCACGCAGCCAGTACGCCATGGCCTCCGTCATGGCCGGCCACAGCGCCTTGCTGGTGTAATCGAGCCCCACCACGTCTTCCCAGATTTCCTGGGTCGGGCCTTCGCCATACGTCACCGGATAGACGTTACCTTCCGCGTTTTTCTTGTAATACTCGGGATGCTGCTTTACCCACGGGTGATCCCACGCCGTATGATTCGGCACCCAGTCCAGGATGACTTTCATGCCCATGCCGTGGGCCTGCTTCACCAGGCGCTTTAAATCCGCCAGCGTACCGAATTCCGGATTGACACCCGTGTAATCGGATACCGCGTAATAGCTGCCCAGCGTGCCTTTGCGCTTGTCCTTGCCGATCGGGTTCACCGGCATCAGCCACAGGATGTCTGCGCCCAGTTTTTTCAGGCGCGGCAAATCACGGGTCACCGCATTGAACGTGCCTTCCTTGCTGTACTGGCGCACATTGACCTGGTACAGCGTGGCGTTGCGCGACCACGCCACGTGCTCCATGACAGATGGCGCCTCGGCCGCCGGAACAGCGGGAACGCCAGCTGCGCCGGCAGCACCGGGCAAGGCGAAGGTCAGGGCCAGCGTGGCAGCCAGGGTCAATGGGGCAAAACGGGTCAGGGTGCGCATAAGGTCTCCGTGTCAGGTATTAATTATTTTTACATCAAATGTAGCTTAACTACAGCACTGCAATCGTTTGCAACATATTAGCAACAGACTGCCCTTTATCTCAATAGGTTTCTCTATTTATGTGTGCTAGCCTGTCGGAATTCTTTTCTTCGTAGTCGTCCTACATTTATGAATCACGTACAAGACATCGTCATCGTCGGCGGCGGCACAGCCGGCTGGATGACCGCCGCCGCCCTGTCCGAACTGGTTGCAACGAACCACCGCATCCGCCTGGTGGAATCCGATGAAATTTCCACCATCGGCGTCGGCGAAGCGACGATCCCACTGATCCGCGGCTACAACGATTTGATCGGCGTGGATGAAAACGAATTCATGCGTGAAACGCAGGCCACGTTCAAGCTGGGGATTGAATTCCGCAACTGGGGCAAGGTGGGCGACAACTACATCCACGGTTTCGGCACCATTGGCCGCGACCAGCTGCTGGCCAAGTTTTACCAGTACTGGCTGAAGATGTACCAGGCTGGCGAAGCCGATGAACTGGAACACTATTCCATCAACACGGTGATGCCGCGCCATAACAAGTTCATGCGCGCCACCAGTGAACATGGCGATTCGCCGTTTGCCGACATTGCGCATGCCTTCCACTTCGACGCCGGCCTGTACGCGGCGTACCTGCGCCGCCGCGCCGAACAGCGCGGCGTGATCCGCACCGAAGGCAAGATCGTCAGCGTCGGCCAGCGCGCCGGCGATGGCTTCATTGAATCGCTGACGATGGAAAATGGCGAGCGCATTACCGGCGACTTCTTTATCGACTGTTCCGGCATGGCGGCGCTGTTGATCGGCAAGACGCTGGAAACGCCGTATGAAGACTGGAGCCACTGGCTGCCGTGCGACAGCGCGATTGCCGTACCATGCACGTCAAGCGGCCCACTGCAGCCTGTGACCCGCTCCACCGCGCACACGGCAGGCTGGCAGTGGCGCATCCCGCTGCAGCACCGCATCGGCAATGGCCATGTGTATTGCAGCAAATTCATGGACAAGCAGGAAGCGGAAACGATCCTGATGAACAACCTCGATGGCGAACCGCTGGCGGCGCCGCGCCACATTAAATTCCAGACCGGTAAGCGCACCGTGGGCTGGAACAAGAACTGCGTCGCTGTCGGCCTGTCGAGCGGCTTCATGGAACCGCTGGAATCGACCAGCATCCACATGATTCAGAGCGCCATCACGCGCATGCTGATGCTGTTCCCGAACGGTGGCTTCGACCAGGCCGACATTGATTGCTACAACCAGCAATACAACCGCGAATATGAAAGCATCCGCGACTTCCTGATCCTGCACTACAAGGCCAACCAGCGTACGGAGCCGTTCTGGACGCATTGCCGCGACATGGACATCCCGGCCAGCCTGCAGCGCAAGCTGGACCTGTTCCAGAGCAATGGCCGTATCTTCCGCGACAATGAAGAATTGTTCGTTGAAACCAGCTGGATGCAAGTCATGCACGGCCAGGGCTTGCGGGCGCGCGGCTACAACCCGCTGGTGGACCAGCGCAGCAAGGCGGACATTGCCGACATGCTGGCCAACTTCAAGCAAGTGATCCGCCACTGCGTGGACCACATGCCGCCCCATGAAGAATACATCGCGGCCCACTGCAAGGCCAGATAATCATAGAGATGTAGGCCGGATTAGCGCAGCGTAATCCGGCAGCGGCACGGCGGAGCATACATGGCGGATTACGCGCTGCGCGCTAATCCGCCCTACAGCCCGCCCTACGCAGCGCAATAGCGCTGGATAAAGGCTGCGTGGTCCGGCATCTGCTCAACGCAGCGCGCCACCACGTCGGCCACGTTTTCCATGTATTCCATCCCCTGCGCTTCCGTGATCAACTCCGCCAGCGGATGGCAGCGTTCCGGCCACGCATTCTGGCCATACAGCACTTGCGCCCAGCCCGCTTCCGTGAACAGTTCATTGTCGCGCCGCACGATGTCGCCGCGCGCCATGAACAAGTCGAGCTTGGCCTGCAACGTGTCCGGCACCGGCATGGCGGCGCACTGGCGCCAGAAGTCGGAATCGTCGCGCTGGTTCAGCTTGTAGTGCAGGATGACGAAATCGCGCACGCTTTCGTAATCAAAGCGGTTCTGGCGGTTGAATTCATCGATTTGCGCCTGGTCGAAGCCACTGTCCGGGAAGAAGCGGATCAGGCGCGCAATGGCGGCCTGGATCAAGTGGATGCTGGTCGATTCCAGCGGCTCCAAAAAGCCGCTGGCCAGGCCCATCGCCACCACGTTCTTGTTCCAGCTTTTCTTGCGCATGCCGGTGCGGAAGCGGATCATGCGCGGGTCATCGAGCGCCATGCCATCGAGGTTTTTCATCAGCACCGTGCTGGCTTCTTCATCACTGACGGCTGCGCTGCAATACACGTGGCCATTGCCGGTGCGGTGCTGCAGCGGAATGCGCCATTGCCAGCCCGCGCGGTGCGCCGTGGCGCGCGTGTACGGCGTCAGCGGCGCCACCGATGCGCACGGCACAGCCAGTGCGCGGTCGCACGGCAGCCAGTGGTTCCAGTCTTCATAGCCGGTCTGCAGCGCGCCTTCGATCAGCAAGCCGCGAAAGCCCGAACAATCGATGAATAAATCGCCTTCCACCCGCTCGCCGGATTCCAGCACGACAGCTTCCACGAAGCCATCAGTGGCGCGCTGCGCCACCTGCGTAATCTTGCCTTCGATGCGCTGCACGCCGCGCTGTTCGCACAGGCTGCGCAAATGGCGCGCATACAGGCTGGCGTCGAAGTGATACGCATGGGCGATCGATGACAGCGGCGAGTTCGGCGCATCGTGGCGGGCCGGCATGAATTTGTTACGGCGCGCCATTTCACGCGTGATCGTGTAGGCGCCCAATTCGCGCGCCTTGCCCAGCTCGCGCATGCGGCGCCAGTACTGGTCGAAGCGCAAGGTCCACATATCCTGGCCGATCGCGCCAAACGCGTGCATGTAGCGGTCACCCACCCTGCCCCAGTTGACGAATTCAATACCCAGCTTATACGTGCCTTGCGTAGCCTTCATGAATGCGGCTTCATCGATGCCGGCCAGCTGGTTAAAGCGGGCAATCATCGGGATCGTTGCCTCGCCCACGCCGACAATGCCGATTTCATCGGATTCAACCACGCGGATACGGTATTGCCCGCGCAATGCCATCGACAGCGCGGTGGCGTTCATCCATCCGGCCGTGCCGCCGCCGACGATGACGATCTCTTTGATAGGTGCATGCATCTTCATTACCCCGAAATAAAAACAGCCCCGGCATTGCCTGCCGGGGCTGATTGTAACGCTACGCTATACGTGCTTAGAACTTGTAAGTTGCGCCGAACTGGTAGGTACGGCCATACGTGGTCTTGAACACGAACGCGTTGCGGTCAACACCGTTGAATTCGCGGTATGGCGTGTTGTTCCAGTTGTTCGCGTTGGCGAACACGGACAGGCCCTTCATCACGCCGCTTTGGAATTCATACGACACTTGCATGTCGATGATGGTGTCGCCACGTACGAAGGTCAGCTGCGAATTATCCTGGTAGTCGCTGATCTGGCCCAGGAAGTCGGAACGCTTGCGCGCTGCCCATGCAATTTGGAAGCCGTGGTTTTCATAGTACGCACGCAGGTTGGTCACTTGCTTCGACAAGCCTGGCAGCGGAATCTTAATCGGCGTCACGTCCTTGGTCGCGAAGCCGCTCGCTGGCAGGGTCACGCCGCTCGACGTATTCGAGTAGTTCACCATCACGCCGAAGCCATCCAGGTACGAAGTCAGCAGCGAGAACGGCACGTTCACTGCGAATTCCACACCCTTGATGTTGCCGCCGTCACCGTTTTCAGGCGTGGTCAGCAGACCCACCGTCGAATTCTTGTACGGACCATCCTGTGGCAGCGGGGTATTCGGGCCGACCTGATCCTTGAAATCGAATGCACGTGGCACACGCAGGATGTAGGTGTCGAGTTTCTTGTAGAACAGCGCGCCGCTGAAGTAACCCTTCTTGCCGAAGTACTTCTCATACGACAGGTCCAGCTGCTTGGCGCGGAACGGTTCCAGCTTGGCGTTACCACCGGAGCCGGTCAGGATTTGCACGGCGCCGTTCTTGCTCACGCCAAAGGCCGAGCTGGCGCGCATATCGTCCAGGTTGGCACGGGCCAGCACTTTGGCGGCCGCCAGACGCACGACCTGGTCGTTGCCCAGGTCAAACGTGACGTTGGCGCTTGGCAGGAAGTCGTTGTACGACGTGCCATCGGAAATCTTCGAGAATGGGCAAGTGGCGGCGGTGATGCCGGTGCAGGTTGCCAAGTCCACTTTGTTACCCGTGGTGTGCTGGCTGGTGTGCACGAATTGCGTGCCAAAGTTGCCGCGGTATGGAATCGAACCCAGTTCGCCATCGAGGTCGCCCATGGCGAACAGCGTGCTGACTTTCTCGGAAACAGACCAGTCCTTGGCCAGCACGCCGGAGTCGATCCACTGCACCATGTCATAGATCGAGCCCAGGGTACCGATCGGGTTGAACTTCACGATAGGAATGCCGGTGGTGCCTGCGGTACCCACTTCGGTGCCTGGCACGGTGGCAGTCGCGTAGCCATTGCCGCCTTTCACGACCAGGCGGCCTTCTTCGCCGGCGCGCACTTTGTCGCGCTTGGTGTAGTTGGCGCCGAACTGCACGGCAGCCACTGGACCCCAGCCTTCCACGTTGCGCTTGGACGACCAGCGCAGGCTGTCGACTTTATCGTCAACTTTCGGCATGGCCACGTAGCCGGCCTGCGGCGAGTTCGGACCACCGCCCCAGCCATCGGTGTCGGTCAGGAAGATCTTGCTGCGGTCGGAATAATCCAGGTTGGACGTCAAGTGCATCGACGACAGGTCGGTGCCGTTGAAGCCGGTCCAGGAAATGTTCGATACCTGGGCTTCTGGCGTATTGCCGGCCTGGCCCGCGGTGGTTTCATAGCGCACCGCGTCCTTGTGCGCTTTCGAGTGCGACAGGTCGGCGATGTGGGTCCATTCGCCGGTTTTCCACTGCGTGTTCCAGCCGATTGCGTTCAGCTTGTCATCGTACGCTTCCATGTGGTTACGCACGTCGCCCTTGAAGCCAGTGAAGGTACCGGAGGTCGCCACGCCATTGGCGATGGTCGGATTGATCAGCTTGCCCACAGGGTCATAGCCGCCCCACGAACCGGAAATCGAGCCTTCCAGGCCGGTTTTCTTCAGACTGTGCGAACCCGACGAATGGAAGATGTCGACCATGGTCTTGAAGTCGCGGCTCGGACGGTACTGGAACGTTGCCATCACGCCGGTACGGTCGGAAGCGGTGGTTTCCGTGTCGGCCTTGAAGCCGCTCGGCACGACAACGTTCAGGCCGTTGGGATTGGCCGCAGTTTTTGGATCATAGATATTGGTGCCGCCGCCTTCAAACTTGGCCTGGCCGCCGCCGACGTCTTTTTGCTTGGTCACGCCCAGCGCCACACCGATAGTGCGGTTGGCGAACTGGTCAACGTAGGAGAACGAATAGCGGTGGCCGTCGCCTTCCGGATTGCCGGAATTAACGCCAGTGCGCTCGGTACGGGCCGAAGCGGCCAGCACGCGCGAACCGAAGTCCAGCGGCTGGCGGGTGGTCAGGTTGATGGTCGATGCCAGGCCCTGGCCTACCAGGGTCGCGTCTGGCGACTTGTAGACCATGGCGGAGCTGATCAGTTCAGCTGGGAACAGGTCGAATTCAGGGGCGCGGGCATTGCCGGTCGATGCCTGTTCGCGGCCGTTCAGCAGCGAGCCGTTAAAGCTTGGGGACAGGCCGCGCACGGAAATGTCGGCAGGCTTGCCGCTGTCGCGCGAACGCTGCGCGGTGACGCCAGGCAGGCGGGACAGCGATTCCGCCACGCTCAAGTCAGGCAGTTTGCCAATGTCTTCAGCGGAAACCGCTTCAACGATGGACGTGGAATTCTTTTTGATCGAGATAGCAGCTTCGATACCGGAACGGATGCCCGACACGACAACGGATTGCACCGGTGCGTCAGCAGCCTGTTGCGCGCCAGCGGTACCGGTCAGCGCGGACAGAAACACGGCGCAACCTGCAGCAACCGGCTTCAGTTGAAAAGCAGCGCTCTTCGTGCGCTTGCCAGCAAAGATATTCATCAAATCTCCCCCACTCATCATAAAAAATTCCCGCCCTGACTTGCCGCCGAAGAGTTAGTTCGACTACACGGGATCCTGGATGTAAACGCTTTATTACACGTCTTGGGAGAAATTTTGTACTAAAACTAGATTGAGTGTCAATCGGAGTTGATGAAACCTACCTAAAACAACAGTTTTTCTTATCTTTACGTCACCCTTGCACAGCCTTGACGTTGTATTAGGGCTACACGATCAAATTTTTACTTTGTAGTACGACTACAAAGCAACTGAAACCGGTAGCAGAAACCGCAATGGCAAGTCCACGCGGCTGCGCCATGCTGCATCGCTGTGGTCGGCACCTGGAAACACCCTGCTCAGCAAGTCGATACCCTGCCGGTATCCTTTGGCCCGCAAAATCCCATCCATTTGCTGCTGATAGGGTCCGTACAGCGCGTCCAGCGTGGCGTCGCCATGGTCGAAATACAGCTTCAGCAGGCCGGCACGGGGCAGCGCATTGCCGAGCCAGTCGAACCATGCGGACGCGATGCGCACCGGGCGCATATCGTCGGGATCGCGCAGCAGGTTGAAGTTCGTCGTGATGGGCCAGTGCGTGGACAGGCACGCGGCGCCTCCAAACACTTCCGGATGGCGCACCGTGGCATAGAGCGCAATTACGGCGCCCATCGATGCGCCCAGCGTAAAAGTGTAGGCGCGCTCTTTCAGCGTGCGGAAGCGGCTGTCGATGGCGGGTTTTAATTCTTCCACCAGGAAGCGCAAGTATTGGTCGGACAGCGCTGGCAAGCCGCCGGGGACAGGCGGATCGCCCAGCAGCGACGCCCGCAATTCCGGCGCCAGCTTTTCCACGGCGGCAGCCGGGCCATATTCGCGGGCGCGGTCGCGGCTGCTCCAGATGCCGACCAGGATGGCGGGCTGCGTTGCCCCTGAAGCTATCAGCGAGGCCAGCACCTGGTGCACTTGCCACGCCTGGCCGCCCTTAGCCGAGTCGAACAGGTTTTGACCATCATGCATATAGACGACGGAGTAGCGCCGGGACACGCCGTCATAGCCGGGCGGCAGCCAGACCACGACCTTGCGCGAGGCGACAAACTTCGATGGCAAGGCATCCAGCACGACCAATGCGCCATCGCCACCCTGCGCCTGGGCCAGCACCGGCGCCGCCGCCACTGTGCCGCAAGCCATCATTGCCTTTAATACCGCCCGCCTGCCCAACCCTGCCATACATATCCTTGGCGCAATAAAGTCACAGCATAGCGCGGCGCTGGCAACACCCCAACAATGTAACTGAACTAGATTGCAAAATCCGTTGCTTCCGCATCACCTTCCTTTCATACTATGAAGTTATAAACAATCATGTAGCACAACTACCATCGGAGATAGCATGAAACGTACCGTGCTGGCAGTATTGGCGGCAGCCGCCTGCCTGGGGGCCTATGCCCAGGATTACCGCATCGACCACATGGAACCCGCGTTCTGGTGGACCGGCATGCAACACAAGACACTGCAGCTGATGGTGCACGGTAACCATATCGCCGACTTGGAACCCAGTCTCAGCTACCCGGGCGTGCGCATTGCCGCCGTCAACCGCGTGGCCAACCGCAATTATTTGTTTATCGACCTGGCCATCGACGACGCAGCCCAGCCCGGCAAATTCGATATCGCGTTTGCCGCGCCCGGCAAAGGTTCCGTGATTTACAACTATGCGTTGCAAGCGCGTGCAGCAGGTTCCGCCCAGCGCAAAGGGTTTTCCAGCGCCGATGTGATTTACAACGTGATGCCGGACCGCTTCGCCAACGGCAACCCCGCCAACGATACCGTGGCCGGCATGCCGGACAAGCTGGACCGCAAAAATGGCTCCGGCCGCCACGGCGGCGATTTGCAGGGGATGACCAATGCGCTGGGCTACATCGCCGACATGGGCTACACAATGATCTGGCCGACGCCGCTGGTGGAAAACAATATGCCGGCGTATTCGTACCACGGCTATTCCGGCACAGACTTGTACAAGATCGATGCCCGCTTCGGCACCAATGACGACTTCCGCACCTTTACCGCCAAGGCGCGTGAAAAAGGCATCGGCGTGATCCAGGATGTCGTGCTGAACCACATCGGCATGCAGCACTGGTGGATGCGGGATTTGCCCACGCCGGACTGGATTACGCACAACGGCAGCTACGCGCCCACGCAGCACCACCGGCTGGCGGTGCAAGACCCGTATGCATCGGAAGCGGACCGCAAGGATTTCACCACGGGCTGGTTTTCGCCCAACATGCCAGACTTAAACCAGGCCAATCCTTACCTGGCGACTTACCTGATGCAAAATGCCGTGTGGTGGATTGAATATGCGGGGCTGGCCGGATTGCGCGTCGATACGTACGGCTATTCCAATACCGCGTTCCTGGCCAACTGGTCGCGCCACATATTGGCGGAATACCCGAACCTGAATATGGTGGGCGAAGAGTGGAGCAGCCAGGTGCCCGTGGTCGCGCACTGGCTGAAAAACAAGCAGAATTTCGACGGCTATGTGTCGAGCATGCCCAGCATGATGGATTTCCCGCTCAACGACACATTGCGCCGTGTACTGGCAGGCGAAAGCAGCTACTCGCTGAAGACGCTGTATGAAACCGTGTCGCAGGATTACCAGTATCCCGATGCGTCCAACATGACGCTGTTCGAGGGCAACCACGACATGCCGCGCCTGTTCAGCGTCGTCAAGCATGACGATGCGCTGTTCCGCATTGCCATGGCGTACACGCTGACGATGCCGCGCATTCCACAGCTGTACTATGGCACGGAAATCCAGATGCCCAGCACCACCAAGGGCCGCGACGACCCGTCATACCGCCACGACTTCCCAGGCGGCTGGGCCGGCGACAAGGTCAATGCGTTCACGGGCCAGGGGCTGACGAAGCAGCAGCGCGACGCACAGGCGTTCGTGAAAAACCTGCTGAACTGGCGCAAGGGCCAGAGCGTCATCCACAACGGCAAGCTGATGCACTTCGGGCCGGAAAACGATACGTATGTGTACTTCCGCTATGACGGTGCGCACAAGGTGATGGTAGCCATTAACCTCAATGAAAAAGCCATGCCTTTGAAAACCGCGCGCTTCCGGGAAATGCTGGCAGGCGTGGACGGCGGCCGCGACGTCATCAGCGGCCAGCGCTACGGCTTGCATGACGAAGTGACGCTGCCGGCCCGCTCTGCGCTGGTGCTGGAACTGGATGCGCCGCGCATTGCCGGCGGCGCCGTGCGCATCATCGACGACATCGAATCGCCGCAACTGGGCAACCGCCGCAAGCTGCGCGTCTACCTGCCGCCCGGTTATGCCACGCACCCGGACGCGCGCTATCCGGTCCTGTATATGCACGATGGCCAAAACCTGTTTGATGCAAAAACTGCCGCGTATGGCGTGGAATGGGGGATAGCTAAAACCGTAGACCGCCTGATTGCCGAAGGCAAGATGGCGGAAACCATCGTGGTCGGCATCGACAACACGCCGGACCGCATCGCCGAATACACGCCGTGCTGCGATCCCCAGCATGGCGGCGGCAAGATCGAGCAATACGAGCAATTCATTGTCGATACCGTGAAACCGTACATCGACCGCACGCTGCGTACGCGCACCGGGCCAGAGCATACCGCCATCATGGGGTCGTCGCTGGGCGGCATCGCATCGCTCCACATGGCCGCGCACCGGCCTGACGTCTTTGGCAAGGCGGGCGGCGTTTCCAGTTCATTCTGGTGGAACAATGGCGCCATGATCGGCCAGGCGCCTCAGCCTGCCAGCGTCCAGTTTTATATCGATGCCGGCACCAGCAACGATGGCGTGGAAGGCACGCGCGCCATGCGCGACGCGATGCTGTCCAAAGGCTTTACGTTTGGCCGCAACCTGTATTACTACGAAGCGCAGGGCGGCATCCACAACGAGAAATCGTGGGCGGAGCGGGTGCACTTGCCGCTGCAGTGGTTTTTCCCAGCCCAATGATGGCCAAGTCTAGTTGAGCAGCGGGCGCCGGGCCTGTGCCTGCCGGCGCTCTTCTTCGTGCAGCTTGAAGATGCTGACCGCCTCCGCCAGGCTGTGCGCCTGCTGGCGCAACGCATCGGCCGCGGCGCTGGCCTGCTCCACCAGCGCGGCATTTTGCTGCGTCACGCCATCCATCTGGTTGATGGCTTCGCCGATTTCAGCGATGCCATCCTGCTGTTCCGTACTGGCCTGCGCGATTTCACGGATGATAGCGGCCACCCGCCCGACACTGGCCACCACGTCCGTCATCGTGTCGCCGGCCTGCGTCACCAGCAAGCTGCCCTGATCAACCCGCGCCACGGAATCGACGATCAATTCCTTGATTTCCTTGGCTGCCGCAGCCGAGCGGTGCGCCAGGCTGCGCACTTCCGACGCCACCACGGCAAAGCCGCGCCCCTGCTCACCGGCGCGTGCCGCTTCCACTGCCGCATTAAGCGCCAGGATATTGGTCTGGAACGCAATGCCGTCAATGACGCTGATGATGTCGGCAATCTTGCGCGACGACTCGTTGATCCGCCCCATCATTTGCACGACTTCCGACACCGTGACGCCGCCCTTTTCCGCCACATGCGATGCTTCTTCCGCCAGCCGCTGCGCCTGGCCCGCATTTTCATGGTTCTGGCGCACGGTGGACGTCAGTTCCGCCATCGACGCCACGGTTTCTTCCAGCGAACTGGCTTGCTGTTCCGTGCGCGCCGACAAGTCCATATTGCCCGATGCGATTTCCGTGCTGGCCGTTGCAATGGTATCCGTCCCCTGCCGCACGTCGCCAACGATGCGCGCCAGGTTATCCGTCATTTCCTGCAGCGCCCGCAGCAAATCGCCGATTTCATCCTTGCGCGACGACGCCATCTCGCACCGCAAATCACCCGCTGCCACCGTCTTGGCCAAATCCAGCGCCTGCGCCAACGGCTGCGTAATGCTGCGGGTCAGCCACACCATCAGCACGCCGCCCGCCACCAGGGCCAGCGCGACAATGCCGCCCTGCCACAGTACGGCGCCGCGATAAGCGTCTTCGGCGTCCGCCACCATATCCTTGTTTTCATCGTTTGCCTGCTTGCCGATATAGGCAACGATTTCATCGATCTTCGCAGTGGGCGCCCGGTCCATGCCTTTCACCAGGCCATCGACAAGCTTATAGCTTTCCGGATTGGCCGTGTCGTATTGCTTGAGCGCCTTCATGTAATTGACGCCCAGTTCTTCATGCAGCTTTTGCGCTTCGGCTACCAGTGGCGTGGACAAGTTCAATTTGTCCAGCAATGCCTTCAGCCGGGCCAGCTCGCTGTTGACTTTCTGTCCGGTTGTGGTGAACGCTTGAGAATACTTGTCAAAGCTGGCCGGGTCACTCCCCCGCACCAGGATATTCTTCCACTCCTGCACCTGGATCTTGAATTCCACTTGCGAGCTGCGCGCGATATCGACGGCCTGCGTCAGCATGGCCGTGCGCTGTATACCCTGCGCGTCGCGGTGCTTGATGGCCGCCAGTGCGCGCCAGCCCGTCAGGCCGACGGCAAGTAACGCGATTAAGAAAAAGCCGCTAAGCAAGCTCAGACGCACGCCTATTTTCAGGTCTGCGAGTTTCATTGGTATTCCCCCTCGGGGCGGGATTGTGTCAGGACTTTTGCAGCCATGCAACAATTGATCGGATGTTAAGCCGGTTTAGAAGTCTTTACGGTAGATATTGCTATCACCGTCATAGCCCGGCAATTGCTTGCGCTCGACAAACTGCAAGCCCAGCTTCCCCAGCAAGGCGATCGACGCCTGGTTATCCGGATGCGTAATCGCCAGCAGGCACGGCTGCTTGAACTGGTCGCGCGCCTGGTGCATGACAGCGGTGGCGGCTTCCAGCGCATAGCCATGGCCCCAGTAGCGTGGGGCCAGTGCATAGCCAATATCGACGCCGGGTAAAAAATCGCGTTTCAGCAAGCCGCACAATCCCATCGGCACGCCATCGCTGCGGCGCTCCACCAGGTATAGCGAGTATCCCAGCCGCATTTGCATCGCCACGGGACCTTCCAGCAAGGCCGCGCGGGCCGCTTCCACCGTGTGCAAATTGCGGTCGCCAATGTTGGCAATCCACGACGGGTCATTCACCAGTTCCAGGTAAAACGGCGCATCGTCCGCATTCACGGTGCGCAAGTTCAGGCGTTCAGTGGACAAGATCAGCATAATGCTCGCAGTAAAGAAGATGATCTGCCATGTTACCGCGAGAAGGATTTGTGTGCGGATCTGATGCCCTTTGATCCAGTGCAGCGCAGCCGCAACGGTTCAACGGCTCACCGGTCACGACGGGACAAGCGGAAATCCACGCTGGACGGACGCCCCGGCAAATTCAGCGCCGCCGCCGTGCGCGGCATTTCACTGACGACTTTCCCCCGCCGCATCACCATGCGCCGCGCAGCGCGCAGGCGGATGGCTTCCACGGGACTGGCGGCATCGAGCAGCACGAGATCCGCATAACTGCCCGGCGCTATGCCATAGCCATCGAGCCCCAGGATGCGGGCCGGGGTTTCCGTCACGGCCGTGAAGCACGCGCGCATGGCGTCCTGCCCCGTCATTTGCGCCACGTGCAAGCCCATGTGCGCCACTTCCAGCATGTCGCCGGAACCCAGGCTGTACCACGGATCCATCACGCAATCGTGGCCAAACGCGACGGCTATGCCGGCCGCCATCATTTCCGGCACGCGCGTCATGCCGCGCCGCTTCGGGTACGTGTCGTGGCGGCCCTGCAGCGTGATGTTAATCAGTGGATTGGCAATTGCCGCCACGCCCGCTTCGCGCATCAGCGGCAGCAATTTGCTGACATAGTAATTGTCCATCGAATGCATCGACGTCAGGTGCGAACCAGCCACCCGGCCATGCAAGCCAAGGCGGTGCGTTTCACTGGCCAGGGTTTCTATGTGGCGCGACAGCGGATCGTCCGATTCATCGCAATGCATATCGACCCGCAGCCCCTGCTCCGCCGCGAATTCACACAGGATGCGCACGGATTGCGCGCCATCGGCCATCGTGCGTTCGAAATGGGGAATGCCGCCGACCACGTCGACGCCCATGGCAATGGAACGCTTTAAATTGGCCAGTGCCGTGGGGCTGCGCAGCAAGCCATCCTGCGGGAACGCCACCAGCTGCATGTCGAGATACGGCGCCACCTTGCGTTTGACGTCCAGCAGCGCTTCAACGGCCAGCAGCCGGTCGTCGCACACATCAACGTGCGTGCGGATCGCCAGCAAGCCCTTGGCGACAGCCCAGTCGCAGTATTGCAGCGCGCGCTCCACCAGCGCTTCCTGCGTCAAGTGGGGTTTCAGTTCGCCCCACAGCGCGATCCCTTCCAACAACGTGCCGGACTGGTTCACGCGCGGCAAGCCATAGCTGAGCGTGGCGTCCATATGAAAGTGGGCATCGACAAATGGCGGCGCCACCAGGTCGCCGCCCGCATCGATTTCCCGCGCGCCCCGCAGCGCCAGCTGCGGCCCCACGTCGGCAATGCGCTCCCCTTGAATGGCAATATCGATGCCGCGCCGGCCATCGGGCAGGCTGGCGTTGCGTACCACTACGTCCATGTTCACGGCATTCATGCATTCCCTCCCAGGTGATGTTGTTTTTATTCTAAAGGCACAGACGGCTCCATTAAGCCACTGTTGTTGCTGCGCCGCACTATGACGTATCGTCCGCTACAGCCTGTAGCGCCTGTCATTCATTCATGCTAGCGTCGTGCAAGCCGCAGGGATAGTGGAAAAAATAACTTTTCACGGCCAGAAATCACCGCTAGAATGATTTATATTGCAGCGCAATATAAACCGTCAAACCGTCGCCAGGAGAAGTAAGGATGAACGCTTTCACTGATCAGTTTTCCGCAGCTACTGCTTCCGCCAAATCGCAAATCGAATCCCAGCTGGACCTCGCCAGCCACTACGCCAACACCGCCTTTGCCGGCGTCCAGCAAGTCATCGCACTGAACTTCAGCACGACCCGCGCTTCGGTTGAGAAATCGTCGGCCGTTGCCCGCCAGTTCCTGGAAGCCCGCGACCCACGCGACTTCATCGTGCAAGCACCGGACCTGGAAAACTTGCTGGCTTATAGCCGCGAGCTGTACAGCATCACCAGCAAAACCCAGGCTGAACTGGCGCAACTGGTGAAAGACCAGTTCAAGGAAGCCACCGCGACTGTCGCAGCCGTTGCCGCCAAGCCGCTGGAGCTGGCTGCCAAAGTAGCCAGCCAGCCGGTTGCCGCCCCTGCGCACAATGAGCCTGCTGAATCGGAAATCGCCGATGCACCGGCTGTTGCTCCAAAAGTTGCCAAAGCGCCCAAAGCCGAAGGCAAGCCTGCCGCCAAGCCGCTGGCTGAAGCCGTTGCTGAACTGAGCGGCGGCCATGTGGAAGAAGAAAGCAAGCCGGTGGCGGCGCCCGTGGCTGACGTGCAGGAAGCCAAACCTGTCGTGTTGAAGTCGGTTTCTCCCAAGAAGTAATTTCTCCTTTCGCTCGCGCGATGTCTACTCCGGGTGTGCTCGCTGAGCACGCCCGGCAGCAAATTCCCTCCTGATGTATCCTACCGGGCTCGACACAGTCCGAGGACACCCATGAGTTTATCGAGGCTACTTGCCGGCTTTGTGCGTCAGCACTGGCCTGCTTATGCCGCTGCGGCGGCCATGCTTACCGGCGTGGCGCTGATCAGTATCTGGATACCCCGCCAGATCGGCGCAATGATTGACGGCCTGGCAGCGCACACGCTCGACGCGCACGGGCTGATGAAACAGCTGGGCCTGCTTTTGCTGCTGGGCGTCGGCAATTACCTGCTGCGCGCGCGCTGGCGCATGACCTTGTACGCGGTCGCCTATCAACTGGGCGTGCAGTTGCGCACGCGCTTTTATGCGCGCCTGACGCGCCAGGGACCCGCGTTTTACCAGAACCAGAGCACCGGCGACTTGATGGCGCTGGCCACCAACGATATCGATGCAATTGAAATGACGGCCGGCGAAGCCATGCTGGCCGGCTTTGACGGCGCCCTGACCCTGGTCACCGTGCTGGGCATCATGATGCTGGGCGTTGACTGGCGCCTCGCGTGCATTGCCCTGCTGCCTTTCCCCTTGATGGGATGGGCGTTCTGGCATATTTCGAACCATATCCACACGGCGTCGGCGGATTCGCTGAAGCGCTTTGCCGCGCTGAATGGCCACGTGCAGGAAACCTTGTCGGGCGTGCGCACGCTGCGTGCACTGGGCCTGGAACAGCGCAGCGCCAAGCAATTCAGTGAACTGGCCGCCCATGCGCAAAAAGCCAGCCTGTCCGCGCAAGTGTGGGAAGCCGCCTATGAACCGGCCGTGGGCCTGACCCTGACTGCGGCCACCGGCCTGACCCTGGGCCTGGGCGGCTACCTCGTGTGGCAAGGCGAATTGACGATCGGTGCGTTGACGAGTTTTTCCATGTACCTGGGCCAGCTGATCTGGCCGATGTTTGCCGCCGGCTGGGTGTTGTCGCTGATTGAACGGGGCCGCGCCGCGTATGCGCGCCTGCAGCCGATGCTCGATGCGCCGCTGGCCATCGCCGACCAGGGCAAGATTGAACAGGCGCCCAAAGGCGACTTGCTGCTCGATGGCGTCACGTATGCGTATCCGGGCCAGGCTGCCAACGTGCATGCACTGCACGATATCCGCTTGCGCCTGAAGCCTGGCCAGACCTTGGGCCTGGTGGGCGCTACGGGTTCCGGCAAATCCACGCTGCTGCGCGTATTGCTGCGCCAGTTGACGCCGCAGCGCGGCCACGTGCAATGGGGCAGCCATGCGCTCAGCGATTACACGCTGCGCACCCTGCGCAGCGCCATCAGCTGGGTGCCGCAGGAATCGTTCCTGTTTTCCGCATCGATTGCCGACAATATCGCGCTGGCGAAACCCGGCGCCACCCGCGCGGAAATCGAACATGCGGCGGCCTTGGCGGCCATCCACGATGACATCTTGCTGTTCCCGCAAGGGTATGACACCGAAGTGGGTGAAAAAGGCATTGCCTTGTCAGGCGGCCAGCGCCAGCGCGTGGCCATCGCCCGCGCCCTGCTGGCCAATAATGCGCTGCTGTTGCTGGACGATGCGCTGTCCGCTGTCGACACGGGCACGGAAACCCGCATCCTCGAACATTTGGAAGCGCTGCGCGTGGCCGGCCACCAGACAGGCGCTGACCGCAGCGCCATCATCGCCAGCCACCGCCTCAGCGCTGTCGTCCATGCGGACCAGATCATCGTGCTGCGCGACGGCCGCATCGTCGAAACCGGCAACCATGCCGAATTGCTGCTGCTCGATGGCTGGTATGCCAGCCAGTGGCGCTACCAGCAACTGGAGGCCAGCATTGAAGCATCCTGACCACGTGTCGTCGGGCAAGCAAACGCGTGTAGCGTTTGGCTTGCTGCACCACTCGGCCCGCCCCGACTTGAGCCGCCTGTACTGGGCGCTGCTGTGGCTGGTGGCGGCCGCCTTCCTTGAAGTGCTGGGCCCGATTGCGGGCAAGGCGCTGATCGATGAACATTTGCTGCCCCGCCACCTGGACTGGCCGCGCATGTGGCTGCTGCTGGGCGCCGTACTGGGTACCGGCTGGATTGCCACCGGCCTGCGCTACTGGCAACTGGTGAGCCTGTCCGGGCTGGCCATGCGTTCCGTGCAGCGCCTGCGCGAACAAGTGTATGGCCACATGCTGCGCCTGCCGATGGCATTCTTTGACCGCGCCATCACGGGCCAGCTGGTCTCGCGCGTCACCAACGATACGGAAGCCGTGAAAAGCCTGTATGTGCAAGTGCTGTTCGTCATGCTCGACAGCACCATCGTGCTGGCCGGTACCGTGATTGCCATGGCGTGGCTGGATTGGCGCATGATGCTGATTGTGCTGGCGCTGCTGCCCTTTGTTCTCGGCATCGTGTGGCTGTACCAGCGCTGGAGCGCACCCGCCGTCACGCGGGCGCGCCAGCTGCGCAGTGAAATCAATGGGCAAATGGCGGAATCCATCAGCGGCATGCAAGTGCTGCAGGCCAATAACGCCGAGACGCGTTTTGCCGAACGCTTTGGCCGCACCAATGTAGACCACTATACGCAGCGCGTGGCGGAAATCCGCGCCAATGCGTGGCTGCTGCGCCCCGCGCTGGATTTGCTGAACGTGATCTTGCTGGCTGCCGTCATCTGGATGTTCGGCCAGCGCGAAATGAGTGCGGCGGAAGTCGGCGTACTGTATGCGTTCATCAGCTATATCGCCCGCGTGATTGAGCCGCTGATTCAAATCACCATGCAATTCTCCCAATTGCAGCAATCCGTCGTGGCCGCGTCGCGCGTGGCGATTTTGCTGCAGGAACCGCTGTCGCCGGAACACCAGGCTGCCGCGCACATCACGCAGACGCCAACGGACGCCCATGCGCCGGCTATCGCCATCGACCATTTGACGTTCGCCTACGCCGACAACCAGCCCGTGCTGCACGACTTGTCGCTGGACATTCCGCCAGGCGCCTTTATCGGCATAGTCGGCCACACGGGCAGCGGCAAATCCACTTTGCTGTCGCTGCTGCTGCGCTATTACCCCGTCAGTACCGGCAGCATCCGCCTGCACGGCGAAGCGCTGGCCACAATTCCCAATGACCGCTTCCGCAACGACGTGGGGCTGGTGCCGCAAGAACCCTTCTTGCTGGCGGCCTCGGCACGGGAAAACATCGATATGGGCCGCGGCTTGCCCTTCGCGGAAATCGAGGCAGCTGCCAAGGCCGCCCATGCGCACGGTTTTATCTCCGCGCTGGAACACGGTTATGACACGCCGCTGGGCGAAGGCGGTTCGCGTCTGTCGAGCGGACAAAAACAATTGATTGCCATTGCCCGTGCACTGGCCGGCAAACCCCGCGTGCTGTTGCTCGATGAAGCGACGTCGCGCATCGATAGCCAGACCGAGCAGATCGTGCAGACGGCGCTGCATGAATTGCGCGGCCAAGTCACCATCATTGCCATTGCTCACCGCTTGTCGACCATCCGTGAAGCCGACCGCATCATTGTGCTGAACCATGGACGGATTAGCGAATCCGGCCCGCACGATGCGCTGATGCAAATCGACGGCGGCCTGTACCAGCGCTTGTACCTGTTGCAACAGTTGGCGGCATAATTATCAACTTGCCATGAAATGTGACGCAACGGCGATTAAGTTCTTACAAAATTGCTTAATTGCTACTGTGGCGGATTTGTCTCAAATGCCGATGTCTTTCGATTTCTCGCCTGCAACAAGAATATAATTGTCTAGACACTTTGAGCGGCTTCCGTTCAAAGACATGCAAAGGACAATCAGTTGGCAGGCTCTCAGGATCGGACGTTTACGCATGGCATGCGGATGCTGGCGCTCGCCTGCATCTTATCGCCTGTACTGGCCTGGGGCCAGGGTACGTCCGTGCTCGATGCCGGCATTGCGGAAATCCGCGACCAGGTCCGCTACGTGCCAGAAAAAGCGCTGGTGCAATTGCAAAAAATGGAAAGCGCGGCCCGCTCGGCGCCGCCCGCCACCAAAGCTGAATTCCTCGCCCAACTGAGCAGCGCCCGTGTCAAGCTGGGCCAGAAAGACATTGCGCTCCAACTGGCGGAAGAATTGATTGCCTTTGGCCGCGCCCAGGGCAATACGTCGATCCTCGCGAAAGGCTTGCTGACCAAGGCGTATACGGTGTCGGCCATGACGGACGCGAAAAGTGCGCACGAACTGGCATTTGAAGCGGAAAAGCTGGCTAACCAGACGCAAGACATTCCGCTGCGCGTGCAAGCCACCATCACGTCCGGCCAATCCTATGCGGAACAGGGCAACTTCCCCGTCGCGCTGCTGAAACTGCAAACGGCAGTGGAAACCGCGCGCCAGCTGGACGATTTGCTGCCGCTGGCCTCGGCGCTCAATGCACTGGCTTCGCTGTATGACCGCATGAAGGAATACGACAAGGGCTGGGCTGTGCTGGAAGAAGCCGTGCAAGCGGCGGAAAAGCTCAACTCGCCCGGCCGTATTGCGCAGGCGCGCCAGACCGAATATGTGCTGGCCATGGATTCCGAACAGCCGCGCCGCGCACTGGCCGCACTGCAATCGGCGCTGGAAGTCGCGCGCAAGATGGGCGCCAAAGGACTGATTGCCGACACGCTGGTCAACATGTCCGACAATTACCTGAAAGAGCGCGATTACCAGCGCGTGGTGCGCTATGCCAGCGAATCACTGGCGGTGGCGCGTGAAATCGGTGACGCCACGACGGAAGCCGTAGCCCTGATCAACATCGGCCAAGCCTACATGGGCATGGGCAAGACCGCCGAAGGCAAAAAGAACTTCGAAGCGGGCATGGCGTTTTACGAAAAGACCAACAACAAGCCGGAACTGCAAGCCGTCCTGCTGGAATATGGCCAGGCGCTGGAACGGGCCGGCGATTTCCAGGGCGCGATTTCCGCTTACCACCGCGAACGCGACATCACCAGCGCGCTGTTTGAAAAGCAGCGCCAGAAAGCCATCTGGGAATTGCAGGAAAAGTATGAGATGGAGAAGAAGCAGCGCCGCATCGAGCTGCTGAGCCGTGAAAACCAGGTCAAGAGTGCGGAAATCGACAACCGCCGTTTGCAGCAGCGCGTGTGGTGGCTGCTGGCGCTGGTGTTTGCACTGGCCGCCACGGTGGTGGGCCTGCTGTACCGCAAAGTACGGCACGCCAATGCGCAGCTGGAAGTGAAGAACCTGGAACTGAAAGCGCAAAGTTCGCTGGACCCGCTGACGTCGCTGTACAACCGCCGCCACTTCCAGGAATACATGCGCGCCCATAACTGCGTGGAGCGCCGGGGCACGGGTGGCGAAGATATCGTCGGCGCCCTGTTCCTGCTGGACGTCGACCACTTCAAGCACATCAACGACACGTATGGCCACGCGGCCGGCGACATTGTGTTGAAAATGATCGCGGAAAACCTGCGTGTGGCGCTGCGTGAAACCGACATGATCGTGCGCTGGGGCGGCGAAGAATTCCTCGCGTTCCTGCCCGCCATTCCCCGCAACGGCGTCGATGAAGTGGCGCGGCGCATCCTCACGACGATTTCATCACAGCAGATCGAGTACCAGAACCACACGTTCAGCGTCAATGTGTCGGTCGGCTTCGCGCCGTTCCCGCTGATCCCGGCCGATACGCCGCTGCCATGGGAGCGCGCCGTCAACCTGGTGGACATGGCGCTGTACCTGGCCAAAGCGCATGGCCGCAACCGCGCCTACGGCGTGCGCGGCTTCGACAATTTCAAGGACACGTCGATGGAAGCCATCGAGCAAGACCTGGAACGCGCATGGCGGGCAGGGTTTGTCGACTTGTCCGTGGTGCTGGGCGGCACACCGGATGGCACGCCGCCGGCCGGGGCGCATGGCAGCAATGTCGTGCCGCTCAAATCCGCGTTCAAAGCGGGGAACTGAGCGTCACTTCTTCTTCGCTTCTTCCTTGGCTTCGCGGGCCGATTCCTGCATCTTTTCGCCCGCCTTTTCCAGCTTCTGGCCCGCCACTTCCGTCGCGTCATTGATCTTGTCGCGCGTGATGGCGGCAGCTTCCTTCAATTCCCGGCCCGCTTCATGCGCCGCATCTTTCAACTCCGCGCCAGTCTGCTTCAGCTCGGCACCGGCCTGTTTCAGCTCGGCATTGGCCTGCTGCGTGGCTTCATCGATCTTGCGGCCAGCCTGCTCCGCTGAACCCGCCTCACGGCGCTGGCAACCGGACAACACAGCCGCCAGAATGGCAATCGCCAGCGCGGCATAAAGGACATTTGCTGGTTTCATGATAGTTCTCCTTTGTGGTTTCCAGCATACACCTGACCCAGCGCAACACGATTGACAAGGGTGTAACAAAATTCGACAATAGTACGACCGTTCACTTTTTTATCAGGAGCTGCCATGGCTGCCATCGCCCGCCGTATTTGCCCACTCTGCGAGGCCGCCTGCGGCCTGGAAATCGAACACGAAGATGGCAAGGTCAAAAAAATCCGGGGCGATGAGGCGGACGTGTTCAGTGCCGGGTTCCTGTGCCCGAAAGCCGTCAGCCTCAAGGATTTGCACGAAGATGGCGACCGCTTGCGCACGCCGCTGATCAAGCGTAACGGCCGCTTTGAAACCGCCACGTGGGAAGAAGCGTATGCGGAAATTGCGCGCCGCCTGCCGCCGATTATCGAGCGCGACGGCCCCGACGCGGTGGCCACGGTGCTGGGCAATCCTGTCGCCCACAAAATGAGCCTGATGCTGTACTTCCCCCGCCTGGCCAAGGCGCTGGGCACGAAGAACATGTATTCCGCGTCCAGCGTCGACCAGATCCCGAAAATGCTGTCGTGCGGCTTGATGTATGGCGGCTGGCTGTCGATTCCCGTGCCGGACATCGAACGCAGCGATTATTTGCTGATCCTGGGCGCGAACCCCATGGTGTCGAACGGCAGCCTGTGGACCGTGCCGGATTTCCGCGGCAAGGCCAAGGCGCTGCGGGCGCGCGGCGGCCGCATGATCGTCATTGATCCGCGCCGCACGGAGACGGCGGAGGTGGCAGACGAACACCATTTCATCCGCCCCGGCGCCGACGTGTTCCTGCTGCTGGGCATGGTGCATACGCTGTTTGCCGAAGACCTCATCATGCCGGGCCGCCTGGCGGAACACATCACGGGACTGGACGCCTTGCAGGCCGCTGTCCAGCCCTACGCGCCGCAACTGGTGGCGCCCCGCTGCGGCATCGACGCCACCACGATCCGCCATCTGGCGCGCGACCTGGCCGGTGCGCAGCGCGGCGCGATTTATGGCCGCATCGGCACGTGCACGCAGCAATACGGCACGTTGGCGTCGTGGCTGATCGACGTGCTCAATATCCTTACCGGCCACCTCGATGAAGAAGGCGGCATGATGTTCCCGAAAGCTGCGGCCTTTGCCGGCAATACGCGCGGCAAGCCGGGCACGGGACGCGGCGTGGCCTATGGCCGCTACCGCAGCCGCGTATCCGGCGCGCCGGAAGTGGCGGGGGAATTGCCTGTCACGTGCCTGGCTGAAGAAATCGATACGCCGGGCCCAGGCCAGGTCAAGGCGCTGATTGCCATTGCCGGCAATCCCGTGCTGTCCGCGCCAAACGGGCCGCGGCTGGCAAAAGCGCTCGACAGCCTGGAGTTCATGGTCAGCATGGACATTTATTTGAATGAAACGTCGCGCCATGCGGACGTGATCCTGCCTGGCGTGTCGCCGCTGGAAGATGCCCATTACGACGTCACCTTCACGCAATTCTCGCACCGCAACCACGCGCGCTATAGCCCGCCCGTACTGCCCCGCACGGGCGGCACGCCCGACGAATGGGAAAGCCTGCTGCGGCTGACCGCCATCATCCAGGGCCGCGGCCCGGATGCCGATATCGGGCAGCTCGACGACGCGCTGTTGCAGGAGGACCTCGATAAAAGCGCGGGCCCGCTGGCGGGGCAAATCATGGCCATGCTGGCGCCGCAGCGTGGTGTCGAACGCTTGCTGGACCTGGGGCTGCGCAGCGGCCCGTATGGCGACCAGTTTGGCCAGCAGCCGGCCGGCTTGAATTTACAAAAAGTGCGCGCCGCGCCGTCCGGCATTGACCTGGGTGCGATGACGCCGCGTATCCCCGAGGTGCTGCGCACGCCATCGGGCAAGATTGAACTGGCGCCGCCGTTGCTGGTCGATGACCTGGCCCGCGTGGCGGCGGCGCTGCATGAAGGGCAGCCGGACCTGGTGGTGATCGGCCGCCGCCAGCTGCGCTCCAATAACAGCTGGATGCACAATTTGCCCGTGCTGGCCAAGGGCGCCTACCGCTGCACGGCGCTCGTGCATAGCCATGATGCCACCCGCCTGGGCCTGGCCGGCGGCGGCAGCGCGCAGTTGAGCGCCAACGGGCGCACCATCACGGTACAGGTGGAAATCGACGACGGCATGATGCCCGGCGTGGTCAGCTTGCCGCATGGCTGGGGCCATGATTTGCCGGGCACGCACATGCAGGTGGCGGCAGAGCGGCCCGGCGCCAACTTGAACGCCATCCTCGACGACCGCTTGCGCGACCCCTTATCCGGCAACGCGGTCCTGTCCGGCATTCCCGTCAAGCTGACGCCCGCTGCCTGATACACTTCCCACGGCGGCTTGCCTCAGCACAAGCCGCCCGCCCCTCTTTCCGTTCCGCCACCAGCTTGGTGCATTGCAATAACTCCCACTGCTTTTATTTCCTTTTGATATACAAAAATTAAATAGCACGCACGTTTAAGCAAAACCAAGTAAGCACTGAATTATTAATATATTATTCTGCCCTGTGTTATTTGAAACCAGCCCGTTTTAAACCATCAAAACGAACTCATCAATTAACACCTTATAGCTGAGCAATTCAATTAAGGCCATAAGTTATTTCAGCAAAGTATCTTTATCTAATTCAACTTACTTGAGGTATTTATGTTTCCTTACTCGCGAAATGTCACACCCGCTGTACGCAATCACCTGGACGCACAAACCGCGTTCTTGAACGACCTGTCCAAATCCATATTCAATTCTTTCCAACAACTGCAAAACCTGAATATGCAATTAGTGCAAACCATGCTGGAAGAAACCACGCTGGCCAGCAAGCAAATGCTGACAGCCGACCACCATACGGAACTGATCGACGCCGCAGCTTCACGGGCACGTCCTGCTGCCGACAAGGTGCGTACGTACCAGCAGCACCTGTCGCGCCTGGCGGCAGATACCCAGGTTGAACTGTCCCGCGTGGCTGAAGAGCACGTGCAGGAAACATCGCAAACGGCCAAAGCATTGGCGGAAGAAGTCGCCCGTACCGCTGAAGAAGAAACCGAGCGCCACATCCAGAAACAGGAAGAATCGCTGCACCAGTTCAGCGACCCGTTCATCAAGGGCAGCGGCAAAAAGGCAACCAGTACGACGGTACGCGGCAGCGCCAGCATGCAAAGCGCGCCGGGCGGTAATGTTCAGGGCGGATCGGGCACCCATATCCAAGGTGCAAACAAACAGCCTAATCAATAATCAGGCATTCAACATGGATAGCCGCAACGCCGATGGCGCTGCGGCTTTTTCATATCAGGCACGATATCGTTTTGAATATCATCGTTAGCGTCTGTTAATTTAATTAATTATCATGGCGCAACGCAGCAATTTATTACCCCTTCCTTTCTTTCCTGACGCGTGTGATACGCTTGTTGCAAGTGTATTATTGTAGTGATACACTGATTCACACATTGACACTTCGGAAAGACTATGACCATCACCAAACGCGATGCCGCCCTGGCCATCATGGCGAAAACCGGCATCATGAAGAGCAATTACTACCCGCCCATCCTGCGCCTGCTGTGGGGCATGGGCGTCCACCTGCCACTCCCCCATTTCGCCAGCTTTGGCCGCGTGGCGCTGGTCAGCGGCGGCTTCTTTGGTCCGGCCTGGGGTGCGCTGATGTGGTTCGCCATCTGGCGCCACCAGATGCCGCCCATGGTTGCGCTGATTGCCACGGCGGGCGCCGGCTGCGCATTCGGCCTGTCGATGGCCACGTATTACGCCTATGGCCGGCGCAAATACAAGCTCCCCCTGTGGCAAGAGTTGCCGGATAACTGATCCATGGAATTTGACATCGCGCCGGCGTCGCCGGTGCCGATATACCGCCAGATCGTCGAACAGGTGCGGCGTCTGGTGGCAGGCGGACAGCTGAAGCCCGGCGAAGAATTACCGTCCGTGCGCGCGGTCGCGCAACTGCACGCCATCAACCCGATGACCGTCAGCAAAGCCTACAGCATGCTGGAGACGGAAGGCTTGTTGGTGCGGCGTCGCGGAGTCGGCATGGCGGTGGCGGACGGACAAGGCGGCGCCGCGCCCGTCGATAAAGCCGCCCTGCTGCGCCCGGCATTGGAGGCAGCAGCGCAGACGGCGCACCAGCTGGGCTTCACCACGGCAGAAGCATTGCAACTTTTTGAAGAATATCTGAACCGGAAACAGACCCATGAATGACTTCACGATACGCGCCAGCCAGCTGACCTTGCGCCGCAACGGCGCCAAGGTACTGGACAATGTGACGCTCGACATTCCAGCCGGCGCCGTGGTCGGCCTGGTTGGGCGCAATGGCGCCGGCAAATCCACGCTGCTGCGCTGCCTGGCGGGGCTGGCCGCGCCGGACAGCGGCAATGCATCCCTGCTGGGCTGCCCATCGCTGCAATTGACCGACACCGTGCGCGAGCGCATCGGCTACGTGGCGCAAACACCCGACTTGTTTGAATGGATGACAGTGGAAAAACACTTGTTCACCATCGGCCGCGCCTATCCGCGCTGGACTGAGGAACGCTGCCTGGCGCTGGCGGCGCGGCTGAATTTGCCGCTCAATGTGCGCGTGACAGCGCTGTCCGGCGGCGACCAGCAAAAGCTGTCGGTGGTGCTGGCGCTGGCCCATGATCCGGACGTGCTGTTGTTTGACGAGCCGGTGGCCAGCCTGGACCCGATGACGCGCCGCGAATTCATGCGCGCCATCTTCAGCGGCGAGCGCGCTACGGAACGCACCGTCATCATTTCCAGCCACATCCTGTCGGACCTGGAGCGGGTGGTCACGCACGTGGCATTTATCCGCGACGGCCAGCTGCAACTGGTCGACGACTGGGATGCGATGCTGGAATGCTACCGCCTCATTCCGCAGGCCGTGGCCAATGGCCCCGTGCCGCCGGACGCCGTCGTGCATTACACGCGCAGCGGGCAGCGCCTGATCGATACGCGCCGTGCGCCGGCGCTGGCGCAGACAGGCCGTTCGCTGTCGCTCGATGAATTGTTTGTGGAGCTCAATTCGTGAACGCGGCTGCAACCCCTTCCCTGCCATTGTATCCGCCAAGTTTCGTCCGGTTCGGCAAAATCGGCGCGGCATTAGTCGGCGTACTGTGCGCGAGCATCCTGTTTGGCTTGCTGGTGATCGGCAAGCAGCAAAGCGTCGCCGCGCAAGATAGCACGCTACTGCTGGCTTGTTTCGTGCAATTAATTGCCGTGGCGCTGCAGGGCCAGGCATTGGGCCGTAGTGTCAGCGTGCTCCAGGTCCAGCGGGCCCCGAACGCGTTGTGGCAAGCGTGGCTGCGCCAGTGGCTACAGTCCGTCACCCGTTACTGGGCGCTGCTCAGTATCGCCGTCGCTGTGCTGATGCTCACGCCCGGATCTCCCCGGCATTGGCTGATGGCGCCCGCCTTGCTGTCGCTGCTGCTGTGCGTGGGCATGGTGGCAGTGCTGGCGCGGGCGGGCTTGCTGCCTCGACGGCTTGCAACAGTCGTAGAAGTTTCGCTGGCGGCGCTGCTGGTTTATCTGATGGCGGCCAGCCAGTTCAATCGCACTCTCGATAACTTCGCAGCCCTGCCTGGTTTTATGCTGGCTGCATGTGCGCTGGCCTGGCCCGTGATGGCTGGCTGGATCATGCATGCACAGTCCGATGCGCTGCGCACAGTGACCGGTTCACAAACCAATGTGCTGCGCCGCATGCGCAACGCCCTCGCGCGCTGGGCTGGCCGCTATCAGCCGCTGCGCATGTTTGGCGCGGATCCGGACACGCATATGCTCAATCCCCGCGTGCTGCTGGTGGTCGCCATGGTGCAAAACCTGGCTTTTTTTGCCCAGCTGCTTCCCGTGCAATGGGGTGAGCAAGCGACGCCCATCCGCATGGCGCGGCTGATGCTGGTTTGCATGACCTGCGCCAACGCGCTGCTGGTGCGCGACTTGCACTGGCGCTCGCTGTTGTTGCCGGGCGGGACGCGCTTGCGGTATCTGGGCACCCGCATTGTGCTGTCCACCATGTCGTTCCAGGCGCCAGTGGTCATCCTGGCTGCACTGGGCAGTATGCTGCTGGCCCCGCATGCCGGACCAGGCTGGCACAGCCTGGCGTCCGTCGCCATCCCGCTGCTGGAACTGGCTTGCTGCACATCGCTGATGACGCTGCTGCGCACGCTGCCCCGCCGCCTGCAGGTAGCCGGCTTGTTATGCCAGCTGTTGCCCATGTCTTATGCGTACATCCCGATGTGGTTCAAACTGGACGTGCCGCAAGCAACGTGGCAAATCGGTATCGGTTATACACTGCTGCTGGCTGCTGTCACTTGCGTAGCCCAGCTCATCGCCAACCGGCGCTGGACGCCGAAGCGCTTGCTGGAAGCGCTGACCATCGCATAAGTGACTACCCTCATGTACACCACGCCCATGCAGTCATTCGTGACGCTGTTTTCTTCACTGATCCACGCCCTGCGCCGCGATCCGTGGCTGGCCTTTCCGTTTGCCGCCATTACCGGCGCCGGCTTGCTGGGCTTACGGCTGTCTGCGTGCACACAAGCCGCGGCCGGATTCATGATTTACCTGTCTAGCAGCGCTGCGACACGGCTGGCGGAGACTGCGCAAGTGCTGGGGCAGCGCCGTGTCCCGAATGCGCTGTGGCATGACAGCGTCAAGCTGCGCGTGGCCAGCGTGTGGGCCCAGGGCCTTGCGCTGCTGGCCGCCACAGCGGCGCCTGCCGTCACCAATGGGCAAGCGCCGACGCTGGCCACGGCTGCCGCATTGTCGCTGGCTGCCTGTACCGGCACCCTGTTTTCCACTCTGCGCTCAGGATTGCTGCCCCGCTTGCGCAACCGCACCGTGTACACGGCAGGCTTGATCGCGCTGGTGGCGTTTGCTGTGTATAGCGATGCCGCGGTAGCTGCACTGGCCAGGTTGCCGGCAGCGGTATTGCTGGCGCTCGCGGCCGGATGGCCAGTGATGTCGCTGATGCTGCAGCGCTATTGGCGCATCATGCCCGGCGTGCAGCCGCCCATGCAGGCGGCAGACGCCCCCGCATGGAGCAGCAAAATCATGCGCTACGGATTGCTGCAACCACGTTTTTTGCAAGACAACAAAATACAGTCCAGCATGCTGAGTGGCGTGCGCATGGGTACGGCCGCGCTGGGCTGGACTACGATGCCCGCGCTCACGCTGGGCAGTACGCTGACAGCCGGCCATGTGCTGGCAATGACCGCGTGGTTGCCGGCTGCCATGAGCATGGTTGCCATGCGCAATTTACACTGGCGCACAATGCTGATGCCAGGCAGACAAGGGGCGCTGGCCATGCAGATTTACCGGACTTCGCTGAAAATCGCCCTGTTCCTGCTGCTGGTCTTGATGTTCGGCCAGGCAGCGCTGGATGCCTTGCTGGGCCAGGATAGGGCAAACACTGTGCACAACATGGAAAAGTGGCTGGTGTTCGGCATGCAGGCGCCGCTGCTGGTCGCCTTGACCGTGCTGCTGAGCGCATTACCGGACCCGCGCCGGACCACATGGGGCACGCTGATAGCGGCCTATGTAGTGCTGGCCGCCATCCACCTGGGCCAGCTGTATCACGTCCCCATCACTGGCTTGCATGCCGGCCCGGCGTATGCGGCGGCAATGGTGGCATTGTCCGCGCTGGTCATGCTGGCGGCTAAGCGGCTGTGGACGCCAAACAAACTGCTGCCTTATTTGCCGGAGCGGCCCGTCAGCCTGTCCGCCTTCAGCGCGACGCGATAAACATTGCTTGCCCGTCGCCGCCATACGCCACCTGGAACATGGCGGAACGGCGCGCCACTTCGCGGCCATCGAGCAGCAGCACGGATTGCACCGTGTACTGGCCCTGCTCCATGCCGCGCGGGATTTTATACACGCCCACTGCACGGTACTGGCCCGCGCCATCGACGCGCTCGACTTTTGCAATTTGCGGCGTGTCCGATGCGCGCTCGCCATTGGCCTTGTACAAGGTCATGCTTTGCACCACTTCCGGCACGCGCTGCGCCTGGCCGTACAGCTTGATTTCACCGACCACCTTGACCGGCTCGCCGCCGCCACGCACCGTGCCGGCCGTGGAATACACCTGATAATCCTTGAGCCGGATTTCATTGCGGGGCACCGCCAGGCCCTCGCGCTGCGCTTCCGCGTTGACGGTCTGCGCCGGGGCGATTTTTTCCGAATACGTGGTCCAGCCGATGGCCGCGCCCAGTGCGGCGCCCACGGCGGCGCCTTCCGCGCATTTCTTGCCCAATGCCTTGGCCAGCACGCAGCCTGCCACCGCGCCAACCGCCGCGCCCGCGGCTGCATTGCCGGCCTGGCTGCCGCCCTGCTCGCGCGACGGCTCGCTGCGGCTCTGGTAACCGCCTTGCGCCGCACAGCCTGCCAGTAGCGCGGCAACCACAGCGCTGCACATGATACGCTTCATGATTCCTCCTTACTGGCAGCGGTCGTCGATCCAGTCGCGCCCGGCCGCCACGCAATTCATTAAATCGCGGTTCATCCGCTCAGCCCGGTTCTTCAGTGCGATGCATTCGCGGTTGCCCTCATCTATCATGGTGGCACAGATATTCGCCTTGTCCATGGCGGCTTTGTAATTGCCTTGCGCCAGTTCACGCTGGGCTTCCGCCAGCAGCTTGCGGCCTTGCTGGGCCTGCTGCGATGGCTGTGCGGATGGGGCAGGCTGAGCGGGCGACACCGGACGTGCCGGCGCCGCAGACGAGGGAATCGCTGCCGGTGCGGCGGCAGCCGGCACGGCCTGCTCCAGCACGGTGCGCTTCAACAATTCCGACAGCGATTCCCGCAGCAATTCGACACGGGTTTTCAATTCACTACGCTGCAGCTTTTCCGCCGCCTGCAATTTGGCTTCCGCACACGCGCGGTCCGCACGCTTGATGCACGCGTCCGCTTCATTCAACAGCCGTTCGCCCTTGCGCACGTCGATACGGCCATCCATTTCGCGGCTTTCATCATCGGCGCCCCACGTCTTGGTGAACGCGGCCAGGCGGCGGTCCGCCAAATCAATGGCGCCGCTTTGCAGCGCGCTTTCCAGCTGCGGGCGCAAGTCCGACCACGCCTTGGCGCGGTGGCGTTTGGCGTCGCACTTCTTCGCGTTGGCGTTGATCGCGTCTTGCAGCGTTTTCAATTGCTGCGCGCTGGCCTTGTCCGACTTCAGCGACGCCAGTTCATTACGCGCCGCATCGATCTTGCAGTCCTGCACCATTTCCACGGCTTTATCCACGCGCGCCTGCAGTTTTTTCGTGGGGTCTGAAGGACGCGCCAGGAACCAGATCAAACCCAGCACGATGGCCACCGACACCCACGTGGATTTGCTGATCGGCTTGCGCAGCGGCGGACGCGATGGCTGCGCGTTGTTACCTTGCTGCGGCTGGAATGGATTCGCAGCCGGCGCGGCAGGCTGATTCACGCCGCGCAATTTGTTCAAGCGCTCCAGTGCGTTTTGCTGGTCCGATGTCAACTGCTCCGGCGGCTGCCGCGAAGCGGCGCTGCCAGCGCCGGTATCGCGGGCCTGCGCCAGCGCTTCAGCGCGCGCCGCATCAGCTTTGGCCTGCGCCTCCGCTTTAGCGCTGGCTTCCGCCTTGGCCAGCGCGTCAGCCTTCGCCTGCGCGTCAGCCCTCACCCGTTCATCCAGCCGGGCCTGCGCCTCTTCCGCTTTGGCAGCAGCCAATGCGGCGGCAGCCTTGGCGCCGGCGTCCGCCTTTGCGCTGCCGCCACTGTCGGCCCAGCGCGCGGCAGGCGGGGCTTTATCAGACGACGCCGCTCCCTGCCGCGTACCGCAAAACGGACAATAGTTGACCTTGCGCGGAAAACCTTTGCCGCACACTTCTGCTACACACCGGTACATCGCTGCTTCCACTGCTGTCCTTACTCCGGATCGGGGATATCGTCATGCGGGTCGGGAATCGCGGCCGACAACAGCGGCGCAATATCGGCCATGTCGCTGGCCAGCTTCCACTGGTCGACCCGGGGCACCCACTGCATATTCCACACCTTGGTGGCGCCCGTGACTTCGCCCAGCGCGATGCGCTGCGCCAGTTCGTGCAACGTATAAGGCCCCTGCTGCGTCTTGTTGACGAACACTTTATACAGCGGCCCCGCGGCCGGCGCAGCCGCCACGGAAGCAGCCGCCACTGCGGGCGCAACATACACGGCGGCCACCGGCGCCGCTTGCGCGCCCTGCACCGGCGCAGCCGCCGCATCATGCGCAAACACGGATGCCGCCAGCGCATCGCTGGACAGGTATTCTGCCTTCAGCACGCGCTTTTCCGCAGGCTGCTGCACTTCCCAGCTATACGCATCGGTAGCGGAACCCGGCACCGTCTCGCTCCACTGCGGCAGCGCTGCCAGCGCGCGTTCGACAAATGCTTCCGGCAACGCGGCAGCCGCCGCCTGCGCGCGCTTGACCCACGCATCGTGCAAGCGCTTGGCCGTGATATTCGGCAGTGATGGCGACGGCAATTCCGCACCCGTTTCATCGACTTCCAGCTTCGGCTGATACACGCGCAACTGGTAGTGGCGCATCAATGCCGCCAGCAGCGCAAACTGGTGCGGCCCCATCGTGCCCAAACGCAGGCGCACGGCGGCAATCACCTGGTCGCGGTAATACGGCGGCAAGCCGTTGGACCGGATCGCATATTCATTACCGATTTGCAGCCATTCGCCCGAGCCCGGCTCCACTTCAAACAGGTACTGGCCCTTGGGCTGGAACAGCGCTTCGCGGTCCGCCAGATCCGCCTTGCGCTTGACGACGCCGAGCGCAATCGCTTGCAGGAACCATTCGTAATCATCGGCCAGGCGGTTCAATTCATCCATCGACGGGGCGATCGGATGGCGGAAGCGCGTGGAATCAAAGTGCAAATGCGTGGGGATTTTCGGGTTTTCAATCTGGTACGACGTGCGCCACGTCGGCAAGCCGCGCAGCACCGTCATCGGCACGCCGGACAATTCGATGTAGCACACGGCACGCCCGCTGATGCCGGTATTGACAATGGAAACCAGGTCGCCGTGGAAGAAGCCCGTCGGCACGGCCGCCTTGATTTCATGCTCGACCTTGCGCCATGCATTGACGTCGCCGACACCGATAAAGCATTTGAACTGGTCCGCGCTGGGCGTGAATTCCGCCGAGAAGCGCGCATTCACCCACGGCATCGCACTGCGGATCCATTCATTGAAAATGTGCTGGCGTTCCTGCGGCGACATGGCCATCAGGCGTTCCAGCAGCGGATCGGCCGGCTGCGCTTCCTGCAAGCCTTCGCTGCTCAATTGCGTCTGCGCGCGGCGGAACAGTTTCAGCAGCAATTCGGCACGCAGCTTGTCGTCGCCCAGTTGCGGGAACAGGCGCGCGGAGCCGCCAAATTCCAGCAACACTTCTTCACTCCACGACGATACGTCGCCCGTCAGCTTCACGGGTTCCGGCACGCTGTCGCTGGCCAGTTTCATGTACGTCGCGTGTTCGTGCTGCGCGTCCGCGCGCAATTGCGCAATGCGCTGGTCAACGGCGCCCAGCATGGCTTCCACGCAGCGGCGCCCTTCCTGGAATTCACCGGCAATGCCGCTCCATACCGGCTGGCCTTTGTCATCGACCGATTGCGTATCGCCCAGCCACGACGACATGGCTTTCAATACTTCGACCGCCTGCCCTGCCGCGACAGCCAGCAAGTGGAAGCGCAAGTAGTCGGCAATATCGCGCTTCAAGTGCGCCATCACTTCGCGCGCCTGGGCATCCTTGCCAAACAGTTTATTGGCTGCCTGCGACAGGTTGTTCAGCGATTCTTCCACCTGGCGCGTGCGCAGCGCATCGCGGATGTCGCGGTAACGCTTGCCGTTGCGCTCCATGTGGCCCAGGTCGCGCTGCGCGATGCGGGCCTTGATTTGTTCCAGCAGCGACAGCACGAATTCCAGGCCGCCCTGCTTGCGGTCGTCCAGCAGCGCATACAGCTGGTCGCGGGCGCGGGTTTTCAATTTCACCAGCAGTTCGGACGTGTGGCGCTTCAAGCGGTCTTCGCTGGTTTCCGCCGTGGCGCCGGCTTCGCGGATCGCGTCGCGCTCCAGGTGCGGCAACAATTCCGCGACCTTTTCCCGCCACTGCTTTAAATCGTAATCGGCCATGATGCGGTCGATTTCCAGCTGGACCTTCGATTCCACGCGCTCCAGCAGCGAGCGTTCATCCTTGTCCAGCAACAGGCGATCGGTCAGCGCATATTCCTGGAATGGCGCGACATCAACCGTGCCTTTGCGGAAGTCGGGGAATTCCGCAAACGGCCGCTCGGCCAGCGCCATTTGCTCGCGCATGAAGGCATCGCGTTCCTGGTCGCCGGCACGGCGCGCGGGCGCGCCATCGGTGCCGAGAATGCCGAAGAAAGCTTTCACCATCAGGCCCGCCAGTTCATAGGCGCGGATATCGTCGCGCAAACCCTGCTGCGTATCGAGCACGGCCTGGCCAAATGCGGAATACACTTTGGAGTACGACAGGCGCATGTCGCCAAAACGGTTTTCCGGCACGCGGGGATTGAATGGGCCCAGCTTGTGCTGCTGCTGGTTGACGGCCACGGAACGCTTGCGGTTGGCAAAATCAGCCGACGCGAAGTCTTCAAACAGGGAATCAGCCACCATCTGGTACACGTCCTTGACGTCGCTGGTGGCCTTGTTCGCGAGGTTGGCCGTGTCGACAAAATACACGTCGTCAAACGGCGCCCCGCGTCCCACCAGGCTATCCGGATCGGCCCAGCGCACTTGCGCATTCATGTCGCGCATCGACGTTTCCAGTTCCATCAACGTCGCATACGCATTGGCTTCCGTGCGTTCCTTGTTGGCTTTGGCATAGCCGGACGGCATGAACATGACCAGGTCGACCTGGCTGTCCGACACCTCCTGGCGTGCGATGGCTTTCGCCACCCAGCCCAGATCGATCGCTGTCCCCGCGCCCGTACCACCTGCGTTGGAACCGATGACGACGATGCGGAATTTAGACGTATCGACTTGCAGGCCCAGGCGCTGGTAATTTTCCTTGCGCTCATTGCCCGCATTGCTGCTGAGGAAATTCAGCGCCCCCTTGATGCGGCCCCGCAGCTTCGGATATTTATCGTACAAATACAGGCGCGCCACGGCGCGGATCTGGCCAGCGCCTTTCGATGGGTCGATGCCCAGCGAACGCAGTTTTTTCGGGCGCAGCGGCATCCAGTTTTCAATCAGCGGGAACCGCGCCAGGCTGTCGTCCGACTCGTGGTACTGCGTCAGGTCGATGGATTCCACCAGCCGTTCTTCATCGGACAGTTTCACCAGCTCATACCACGGGTCCGTGCGCTGCGACTTGCCTTCATCGATGACCGCGCCGGAGTCGAGGTCCACGTGCAGGAAGCGGGCCACAGGGAATTGGCCGATGGCTTCCACCCGTGTCGGGTGATGGCGGTTCCATACGGCCGACAGGATGCGGCGCCGGATGCGCATCATCACTTCCATGCCGGTGCCGCCCGCGCCGATAAACAGCGTGGGCCGCAAGTCGACTTTGAGTTCCGCCTTCTTTTCCGTGCCGGTGTTCGGGAAGTCCGCCATATGGTTCTCCTTAACGGCGGCCGGTGAAGAACGCGCCCGCCAGTGCGCCGACGCCGGCCAGCAGCAACGTGCCCGTTACGGCCAGGCTGAGGAATTTGCTGGAATTGATAATCGCCAGCACCAGGGCGCCGGACAGGAATGACAGGCCGAAGAACATCAGCCAGCCCGCCGTATCGGCCGACGATGGCGCCACGCGGCGGCGCACCAGGTGGTTCGCATAGGCATTGCGGGCAAAGAAGAACACCACCAGCAAGACCAGGAAGATCGCACCGCCGACCGCCACGTCGCGCGTGGACGTGTCCGTGGCCGGTGCGCCCTGCACGGGCGACACTTCCATCGGCGTGCCGCCCTGCGCTGCCGGCGGGGTATCCGACAGCGCAGGACCGCTGGCAGGGGCGCTGGCCGGCTTTTGGTCGCCGCCTGGAATCTTGAAGCCCGGATCAGTATTGGCTTGCGCCAGCTGGATAGTGTTTTGTTCTTTCATGGTTTTCCTATTTGCCTAACCGGACTTGCGCACCCTGGCGCACGTCCGTCAATGTGGTTCCAAACATCGATGCATGCAACTCGGCCACCTTGTTGCCGGCGCGGTCATGCAGCGGCTGCACGGCGCCCGGTTTCGCGTGCACCACGCGCGGCTCGCCTTCTATCGTCACCCATACCTTGCGCGTGCGGGTGGCGGCAACGGCCAATCCCGCCGCCGCGGCCAGCAAGGCAGCCGCGCCGCCCAGCAGCCCAAGCAGCGGCCCCACGCCATAACGTATCCGCACTTCCAGCGGCAGCACGGCGCGCGAACCCTGCACCTGTTCCGGCGGCGTGAAGATATCCGGCAGCGGGTCGCCGGGGAACAGGCTGGCCATGCGCTGGCGGAACGCCTGCGACAATTCCAGCTTTTGTTCCGATAACTTCACTTCTATCGCGCCTGGCAACACGGCTGCAGAGCCGGCCGCCTTGACAGCATCGAGCGACCATTTTCCCGGCAAGTGCGCCACCGGCAATTGCATGGCCGACGACAGCGGCTGCGGCTTGCCTGGCGACAGGCCGGCAATGGCGTCGGCGCCCAGCAAGATCGGCATGTGCGCACCGGCCAGCAGCGAACGGGCTTCCAGCCGCGCACTGGTGATCGTGTACGGATACACGGTGTTTTCCAGCCGCCAGCCGATGCGGGCGGCATTGCTGGCCTGTTCGTGGCTGGCAGTGGCGCCTCGCGCACCGGCGTCGATATCGGCGCGCAGCACGCCATTGGCTTGCGTGGAAAACGCCACGCCGGGCACGTTTTCCACTTTCACGGGCGTCAGGCGCACGGTGTCCTGATCCAGCGGTTTCAGGCGCGCCGGCGTTTCCGTAATCACTTGCTGCAAGCGGCCCGAACGCAGCAGCTTGTCCAGGTCGCGCGCGCCTTCATCGCCAATGGCAAACACGTAAATCATCAAGCCATTGGCGCTGTAGCGGCCTTTGACAGGCATGTGCAGCGGGAAGGCCAGCGCCTTCTTGATGGCCGCGCCGTGGTGGATCAATTCATAGAATTCGCGGTTGCGCCTGGACGTGGCCTGGTCATTGTTCGGGCTGTTCTTGTTGTTGGTGAACAGCCAGACCAGGCCGGGCTTGTTGCCCAGCGCCGTGCCGATGGCGCTGCTGACGGCTTCACCGAGATCCGTGTCGGCCAGCGCCGTGCTGCCGGGCTTTTTCGCCACGGCCAGCGGGGCCAGCACGCCCTGCACGGCGGCACGCTGCGACGCCTGTTCCACCTTCGTGGCCAGCAGGGCTTTCGGCGAAGGCGCGCCAGGCTGGGACTGGTTGAACGACGCCAGCACCAGCGCATCGCCGGGCTGGACGGCGGCCAGCACCACTTCCGTGACCAGCGGCTTGTATTGCGACGCGGGGTCGGTGTAGAAGGACTCCATCCAGCCGGAGTTTTGCACCAGGAAGACTTGGGACGTGGCCTGGGCCGAAGCCGCAGCGGCCAGCAGCAATGCCGCCGCCGCTTGCCTGGCACGCAATGGCGGGTTTGTAAAACCCGCCTTACTCAGTTGGGGGTGTTCGCTCATGCGCATCATGATTGGGCTTCCAGGCGCCAGCCACGCATGTCGTTCCATGACGGGTGGTGCAGCCACAGGCAGTTATCGTAGACGAAGGGCTGGCAATCCGTTGGCTGCTTTAAACGCACGGCTTCGTCGAGGATAACGTTGCGCTGGCCTACCCATTCAATTTGCACGCGGGGCAGCACCATGTCTTCCAGCGCGGCTTCAGCTTTGCCGGAGTACGCTTCCACACGCAGCACCAGGCCCGTGGGCTGGGCGCGCGTGGAACTGGCGTTTTCCAGCAGCGGCAACACGAGGTCATGGCTGCCGCCCTGGTCTTCCACGTTTTCCACCGCCCACGGTTCATCCTTGACCTGGTGGCCGCGGCGGAACAGCAAGGTGCAAAAGCCCAGGCGCGCACCGTCCAGCGGCTGGATTTGCGCACCGGCGGCGCCCAGCTCGCGGTACGAATAGCGCTGGCCATCATGGCCGATCAGCCACAGGCGGCCATCGCGGCTGCGCACGGGACCGCCGAATTGCAAACGGGGCGACCAGCCGGCCGGCCATGGCAGCCATTGCGGCGCGCTGCCGGGATGCCACCAGATTTCACCCAGTTCATGCAGCCACACCAGCTTGCCGTCGTAGCTGACGGGGCGCGACCAGCCGGTAGCGGGAATGGCGGCATGCGCAGCCGGCGCGGCTGGACCAGCATTGCCAGGCATCGCCGCATCGTCATCCGGATCGGGGATATCGCCTGCCGTCACGGACCCGGCAGCGGACCCGCCATGCGCAGCCACTGCAACAATTTCCAGCGTCTCGCCATCGGCGCCGTCCGCATTGGCAGTCCATAAGCGCACGCCGGCAGGCGCGGCCAGCAGGCACGCAATGCGTCCGGCCGCCATGCCGGGGCTGCTGGCCAGCGGCGCGGACAGCAACGTCTCCGTGCGGTAGCTTTCATTGACAGGATTGACGATCAGCCGCGCCAGGCCATGCGCGCCCGGCACAATACCCACTTCCCCGCGCTGGCCCGCCGCTGCGGGCAGCCAGGCATAGGCCGATGCCGTAAACGACAGGTCAGCCGCCGTGCCCTCCGCCGCCATCAAATGCCAGCGGCGCGCCAGCGGATCCCAGTATTGCAGCACGTTGCGCGTGTAAGCCAGCGCCAGCAGGCGCTGCGCCGCATAGCCAAAGTTCCCGGCCGCGAATACGCATACGGCATTGGGCGGCGCGGGGATTTTTTCATCGGGCGTCCCTACTTCCGGTTCCGGCTTGCGGGTTTCCAAGGCGGCAGCCAGCGGCTGCGCCGTCAGCGGCAAGCCCAGCGGCAGGTATTTCGGCAAAGGATATGCGTCGGCAGACAGCGGCGCCGTCGAAGGTCCCCACCATGGCGGCAAGTGGCTGCCGCCATGCATGCGCAGCGGCGCGCCGCACTCGGGGCAATACACAAAACCTTCAGGATAAATGCTGCCATGGCCGCAAGCGGGTTCGGATGCCCCCAGCAATTGCGCCACGTCGGGCAGGCGGCCGCGCGCGTGGGCTTGCCACTCGATGCGGCTGATGCCCCGGCTTTGCGCCAATTCGAATTGTCCGTTGCGTTCATCCTCCAGCCAGACGCTGTCGGAAGTCTCCCATCTGTTTGCCATGTATGCGCTCATTCAGGTCTTGCCCGCCACGCGCCCGTCAAAAGCAGGCCCGTGTTGCACTTTCCATCATAACCGATGCCACCCGCTGCCGGGGTGTAATCCAGGCGGAATACGGATGAATTGCCGGATAGAAGGTATAGACGGCGATCAAGCCACCGCCATGATCCACCGCATGGCTGAAAAGATAACGCCCCGGCATGCGGGGCGTCTTGTGCTGCGCGTTGCGCGCCGGTGGAACTAAAGCTTAATCGTCCGCGACAATTTTCTTCGGCGGCGGCGGCGGCGCCCACTCAATGGTTTCCGCTTCCGGCGCCGTTTCCAGCGCATCGGACTTTTCCAGCCAGCCGCGCAGCTTTTCCATGCGGCGGATGATGATGCCCTTGGCGCTGACGTAGCCGACTTGCTCGAAATGCTCCATTTTCACGGTCATCTTCGACGTGGTGGGCAAGTTATCCAGCAAGCGCTCAAACGCTTTGCGGGCTTTCTGTTCCCACTTGACGAGCGTGGGTTCGTTAAAACGGTTGCTTTCGTAATAAATCGTCAGGGTCCGGTCATGGTTGCCGAAACCGACAATGGCGGCGCCCTTGCGCACTGCAGTCAGGGTTTCTTCCTTGATGGCGGACGTCGGAACAAACAGGGCGGCACGGCCGTCCGGTTCATCGGGACGCCCCATTGGTAAATCCTGCCCCTTCTGTACTGTCATCACTCCCTCCGCGCTGTATGGTCAGTGCCGATTACCGGTTTGATAAGAGAAATGCAAATGTTTCCGTTCGGCTATATCTGAACGATTCTACAGCGGGCACTTGCACCATACAAGAATAAACACCCGAGTCCGTCAGGGATGCGACAGCGGCCACTTATAATGGCAGGATTCTTCTTGGAAAATGCAACATGACTGAGGGTATCAATCTATCCAGCCTGCCGCCCGACGCGGTGGAAACAGCGGCCCGCAACGTGGCCGATACTGTCAATTTGGCAATGGAACACGGCCCGGCGCACCATGCGCTGGTCGTGTATGACCGCCGCACGGAATTGAGCCGCATCCTGGAAACAGCTTACCGCCGCGCGTTGCCGGACGCCCGTTTTATTGATTTCGATACGGTGGCGCCGGACGACGTGCTGGCAGCGTTTGCGCAACTGGCCGCGCGCGACCTGGTGGTGCTGGTGCAATCGACCAGTTTCCGGCTGGAAGCGTACCGGCTGCGCATCGAACTGTTCAAGCGGGGGCTGAAAGTCATCGAGCATATCCACCTGTCGCGCATGCCGGGCGAACAGGGGCTGCACTACATTGCATCGCTGGCGTATGACCCCGCATATTACCGCGGCGTGGGCCGCAAGCTGCAGCAGCGCATCAATGCGGCGCCGTATGCCGTGGTTGACAGCGGCAACGGCGCCATCCTGCGTTTCGACAGCCCGCTGGAAGGCGCCAAGGTCAATATCGGCGATTACACGGGCATGAACAATATCGGCGGCCAATTCCCCATAGGCGAAGTGTTTACGGAAGCGCAAGACCTGGAAGCCGTCAACGGCGCCGTGCGCGTGTTCGTCTTTGGCGACACGCACTTCCTCGTCAACAAGCCGGAACAGCCGATTACCATGATCGTGGAAAAAGGCCGCGTAACAGGCGCCATCGATTCCACGCCGGAATTTGACAACATGCTGGCCATCATCCGCGAACATGAAGGCGAAGTGTGGCTGCGCGAACTGGGCTTCGGCATGAACCGCGCGTTTTCGCGCGATTGCATGGTCAACGATATCGGTACGTATGAACGCATGTGCGGCATCCACCTGTCGCTGGGGGCCAAGCACGGGCAATACCAGAAGCCGCAATTCAAGCGCAAGGATGCGCGCTATCACGTCGACGTGTTTGCCGTGACGGAGGCGGTATATCTGGGTGAACAGGCCGTGTATCAAAACGGCGCCTGGCAGCCCTGAGATGAGGATGCCCGGCAAAGGCCCGGCACCCTTCAGCTTATATGCCTTCCAGCGCCTTGTCCCATGGCGGCACCGGCTGATATTCCGCCACCAAAAAATCAATCAATGCCCGCACCTTCGGGCTGGGCTGCCGGCTGGCCGGGTACAGTGCGCTGAGGTGATTCAACGGCAATTGCCAGTCGCCCAGCACCCGCACCAGCGAACCATCCAATAACGCCTGCCACGCGAGGAACGTGGTGCTGTACACGATCCCCAGGCCCTGCAGCGCCGCCTGGTGCAGCACGAGGCCATTGTTGGCCGTGAACGCCGCATCGATGCGCACCGTGCGCTGTTCTTTGCCGCGCTGGAAATGCCAGGTGGCGCCATCGGTCAAATGACTGAAGTGCAGGCAGCGGTGGCGGTGCAAGTCTTCCGGGTCTTGCGGACGGCCCATCCTTTCCACGTAAGCAGGACTGGCGCACAGCACGCCGTGGCATGGCGCCAGTGGCCGCAGCGACAGCGCATGGCTGTCCGGTATGCCGCCCACCCGCACCGTCAAATCAAAGCCATGCGCAATCGGATCCAGCAGCGCGTCATCGACGTACAGCATCGGCTGTAATTGCGGGTGCGGCGCGGCAAAGCGCGCCACGGCATTAGCCAGCCACAGGCTGCCGAAACTCGATGGCGCCTGGATGCGCAGCGGCCCGGCCAGCCCCATGCCCGCGTGCGACACCACCCTGGCTGCTTCGCGCGCCTGCGCCACCGCCGCCATGCACGGCGCCAGATACGCCTGCCCCACGTCCGTCAAACTGACTTCGCGGGTGGAGCGGTGCAGCAGGCGCGCCTGCAACTTCTCTTCCAGCAGCAGCACTTGTTTGCTGACCATGGCGCGCGTCAGCCCCAGCTTGCGCGCGGCCGCGCTAAAGCTGCGCAATTGCGCCACTTCGGCAAAGATTTCCATGGCTTTTAATTGGTCCATGCAGCGATTGTCAACATTTTGGAGACAATGTGTCAACTGTTTGGCGGTATTCGCGCCCGCAAGACCGCCCTACAATGGGCGCCATGCATAAACCAGGAGTGCCTTGCCATGCTGACCACTGAACAAAAACAGCAATTCCAGCGCGACGGCTACGTCGTCATCCCCAACTTTAAAAGCCTGGACGAGATCGCCCGCCTGCGCGAACGCGCCGCGCAGATTGTCAACGAATTCGATCCGTCGGTCGCACAAGGCGTGTTTTCCACGAAAAACCAGGCGGCGGACGACTACTTCCTCCGCTCCGACAATACGATCCGCTGCTTTTTTGAAGAAGAAGCGTTTGACGCCGAGGGCAACCTGAAACAGGACAAGTCGCTGTCGATCAACAAGATCGGCCATGCGATGCACGACCTCGACCCCGTATTCCGCGCGTTTTCCACCGATGCGCGCCTGGCGGCCGTGGCGCAAGGCGTGGGCCTGGAAGTGCCGCAAGTGTGGCAATCGATGTATATCTTCAAGCAGCCCGGCATCGGCGGCGAAGTGCGCTGGCATCAGGACGCCACGTATTTCGACACGACGCCCATCAGCGTCACCACGTTCTGGTTCGCGCTGGAAGATGCGACTTTGGAAAACGGTTGCCTGTGGGCTGAACCGGGTGGCCACCGCACGCCGCTGCGCGAACGCTTCCTGCGCAATGGCGATGAGATCCGCATGGAAAAGCTGGACAGCACGCCGTGGCCCGATGACTCCACAGCCGTGCCGCTGGAGTGCAAGGCAGGCAGCCTGGTCTGCTTCCATGGCTTGCTGCCGCACTACAGTGCGCCGAACCGCTCCCCCGTTTCGCGCCACGCGTACACCCTGCACGTGACGGATGGACGCACCGCGTATTCGCCGCAAAACTGGATCCAGCGCGATGCCGCCTTCCCTGTGCGGGGTTTCATCTGATGGACATCCGTATCTTCGCCCCCCAGTGGGGCAGCAATGAATTGCCGGCCAGCGTCTTCGTCCCGAAAGTCAAAGCCGCAGGGTTTGACGGCATTGAAATGTCGGTGCCGATGGATGCCGCCGTGCGCGCGGAATGGGCGGCCCGCATGGCCGACGCGGGCTTGCAGCTGATTGCCGCGCAATGGGAAACCGTGTTCCACCCGCAGTTCGATGAACACAAGGCGGCGTTGGAACGCTTGCTGCGCAATGCGTGCGAAGCGAAGCCCGTGCTGGTCAATTCGCATACGGGCAAGGATTGGTATTCGCGCGAACAAAACCTGGAACTGCTGGCGCTGGCCGATGGCATTGCCAAGGAGTATGGCGTGACGATCGTGCATGAAATCCACCGCAGCCGTTTTTCCGGCCACCCGATGCTGCTGTTGCCTTACCTGCGCGACTTGCCGCAACTGGCATTGACGGCGGACTTGTCGCATTGGTGCTGCGCATGCGAGTCGCTGCTGGAAGACCAGCCGGATACGCTGGACGCCACGCTGCCGCACGTGCGCCATATCCACGCCCGCGTCGGCCACAGCCAGGGCCCGCAAGTGGCGGACTTCCGCGCACCGGAACATGCCGATGCGCTGGCCGCGCATTTAAGCTGGTGGGACCGCGTGGTGGAATTGCGCCGCGCCGCGGCTTGCCCCCTGATGACCTTCACGCCGGAATTCGGCCCGGCCCCTTATACGCAAACTTTGCCGTACACCGGGCAACCGGTCAGCAATGCGTGGGAACTCAATGTCGCGATGAAAGACTTGCTGCGTTCCCGTTACGGCAACTGAGTTTGTTCTTCGTTTTCCACGGCCCGCACAGGCGCCACCATCGGTATCACAATGGTCACGGTGGTGCCTTGCTCGGGTTCGGACTGGATGGAAATCGTTCCCCGCAACACACCGGTGACGATGTTGTAGACGATATTCATGCCCAGCCCTGATCCGCCCTGCCCCATCTTGGTGGTAAAGAAGGGATCGAAAATCTGGTGCAGCGTGCGGGGCGACATGCCGACGCCGTCATCGGAAAATTCCAGCGTGACTTGCCGTTCATGCCCCGGCACCGGCTCCATTTCATGCGCGCGAATAGTCAGCTTGCCGCCATGGCGGCCGTCAAACGCGTGCAGCAGCGCATTACTGATCAGGTTCGACAGCACCTGGCTGACACTGCCCGGATAGGAATCGAATTCCAGCATGTCCGGTATGTCGATGGTGGTTTCGCAGTTGGCGCGGCGCAGCTGGGCGGCATACGTGGCCACGGTATCGCGCACGACACCGGCCAGGTCAAAGCGGCGCCGGTGGCCGCTGGTCTGGTCCACGGCCACCTGCTTGAACGATGTGATCAGCTCCGCCGCGCGGTTCAGCGAACCTGCCAGGATCGAACACGCATGGCGGGTGTCCTTCAGGTGCAGTTCCAGCGCGGAACGCTTGATGCCGCCGCTCTCGGCCAGTTGGCGTTCAAACGCCACCACCATGTCGTCCAGCGCGGACGCCGTCAGCAAGCTGTTGCCGATCGGCGTATTCAATTCGTGCGCAATACCGGCCACCAGCGCGCCCAGCGACGCCATTTTTTCCGACGTAATCAAATTGTTTTGCGCCTGCTTCAAGGTCGCCAGCACCAGCGTCAAATCACGGTGCGCCAGTTCCGCACTGGCCTTCTGCGCCGCCACTTCATCGAGGCTGCGCTCCAGCCCGCGCTGGGTTTCCACCAGCGCCGCTTCCGCCTGTTCACGCACTTTGATATCGCGCTGCAGCTGCTCGGCCAGCGCGCGCCGCTTCAGCGCCGTCACCAGCAGCATGGCAATCAAGGCGCTGATCAACGTACCCGCCGCGCCTATCCATGTGACATAGACCGAGCCATCCGGGTAGCGCGTCCCGGCATGGCCTTCAAAATGCATGACCCAGCGCCGCTCACCCACATCGAGGCCGATATCGGACGTCAGGCCGGGCAACACGGCGGGCCGCGGCGCGCTGCCGACTTTGCCGGCGCTGTCGAACATCAGATTGTCCAGCGTCGGCGGGGCCGGCGTGCGGTCCTGCTGGTAGCCCGCGTCATTGATGCGGATCGTCATATGGGCCAGCAGCGGCGTATCGACCACTTCGCGCATCAGGTTATGCACGCGGAACACAATGGCGACAAATCCCACCAGCGCGGCGCGGCGCTCTTCCACGGTATCGATGGGCGCCCCCGGGCGATAAACCGGCGCCCGGGCGACAAAGCCCGGCTGGCCGCTGGTGTCTTGCACCAGCGTGATGCGCTCGGTGGCGACAATACGGTTGATGTCGCGCCCCAGTTCCAGCGCGCGCCGGTGCGGCGGCAGCGCACCCAGGTCGAGGCCGAACGCATTTTCATTGCCGGCCATCGGCTCGTTGAATTCAATGATGTAATGCAGGTCGCGGGCGGCGGCGGGATGGATATTGAATTGCGGGTAGCCGCCCGGCACCAGCGTGGCGTCGCTCTTGATGGCGGCCGTATAGCGGGGCAAATCCTCGGCAGGAACCACACGCACAAACTGGATGGCCTGGAAACCCGGATAGCGTTCCGTCAGGTGCAATTCACGGACGTAGCGGGAAAACTGGACGCGCGTGACGTCATGCTGGACGGCTGCCAAGCCCTTGATACTGAGCAGCATGTCGAAATACGTTTGCAGGCGGATCGACGTATCGCGGGCGATCTTGTCGGCATCGCGCTGGAAGTTGGTACGTACGATTTGCTGCTGGGCATCTGCAACAAACAGGCATACCCATACCGTGACGCAGAGTCCCAGGAGAAAAGCCAGGTAACCGTGTATCCGCATGCGAGCTCCACGATTGCTCAACGGCATCGCCGTCAGATGCGCTGACTATAGCATAGTGACGTTCAATTGATATCGGTCAACTACCGTGGCTACAACACTGCTACTGACTAATGCTTCCGTGTAAGCACTGTGTCAGGTTAGGTCCTGCAACGAGTCCCGGGAAGCTTAGTCCTGGAATTCCGCTGCGATTGCCATAAATTGCTCTTCCACCATCAATAAAGCATCGACCACATCCGGGTCAAAATGTTCGCCGCTGCCCTGGCGGATCAATTCAATGGCGGTTTCATGCGTAAAGGCGGGTTTATAGACGCGCTTGGAAATCAGCGCGTCATACACGTCCGCCACGGCCATCAGCCGCGCCGACACGGGAATGGCTTCGCCCGACAACCCTTGCGGATAGCCGGAACCATCATATTTTTCCTGGTGCGAATACGCGATTTCCCGGGCAAAGCGCAGGAAGTTATTGGAAAAGCCCAGCCGCTGTTCAACGTCGGCAATGGCATTGCGGCCATACACCGTGTGCAGCTTCATTTGCGCAAATTCTTCATTCGACAGCGGCGCCGGTTTCAGCAAAATCGCATCAGGGATGCTGACCTTGCCAATATCGTGCAGCGGCGCAGCCTGGTACAGGAAGCCGATATTACGGGCCGACAATTCGTGCGAAAAGCGGGGATGGTTTTGCAACTGGCGCGCCAGCGCCGTGATGTAATGCTGGACGCGGCGCAAGTGGTTGGCGGTTTCGTAATCGCGCGTCTCGGCCAGCGACGCCATGGCCCACACCACGGCATCGATCATTTGCGTCAATTCCTGCGTGGTTTCCGACACCATTTCTTCCAGGTGCAGGCGCTGGTGGCGCAGCAATTCAGCCGAACGGGTCAGCTGCAGGTGCGTGGCCACGCGTGCGAAGACCGTTTCCGGCAGCAGCGGCGTATGCAGCACGTCGGCAGCGCCAGCGGCAAAGCTGTGCTGTTCTTCGGCGGCCTGGCCTTGCGGGATGGCCAGCAGGACAGGGATGGCGGCCGTATCAGGATTGCGCTTTAACTGGCGGCACACTTCAAGGCCATCGATTTCCGGCAGCGCGGCATCGATCAGCAGCAAGTCGGGACGGGGCACTTCTTGCGCTATGCGCAGCACTGCATGGCCGTCTGCGGCCAGTTTGACGTCATACTGTTCGTGCAGCAGGCTGCTAAGCCACAGCAAATTATCCTGCACGGCATCGGCGATCAGCACAGTCGCCTTGGGCTGGTCATTCATCGAGGTCCCCGTTAGTTACCAGACAGCATCATACCGCAAGGTTCCTTCCGGGACAGCGTAGCGGTTACTCACACAGCGCCGGCGTGCCATCTTCCAGCAGCGCACCAAAGCAGCGCGTGCAATGGTAGCAAAACAAATGGGCAACCCGGACATTATCCTGGCGCAGCACCAGTTGCAGCTGGCCTTTGCGGCAAGCCGGGCAAAATTCACGCATCGCACCACACGAGACGACATCTTGCGCAAGGTACGTGTCATCGAAGCGTTCGCCATCGATAACAGTTTGCGGATCGAGTTCAACTAGCATCAGGGGCGGCGCTTCGCTCCTATGTTCTGGCGACCATTTCATTTTCCAGACATCCCTTGAGGTAAATCCAACGTTGCTTTGCGTAGAGACAGACCTGCTTAAACAATAGACAAATTAGCAAAATCTGGCAAGCGATTTTTTGCCGCGAGCTTGCAATCTAATAGCGCGCTATCTATACTGCGTCCATGGAAACCAACCCATCACCTTCGCTGCCTGCCCTGGGCCAAGTCCCGCGCCTGGATGCGCAATTGTGCTTTGCGCTATATTCGACGTCGCTGGCCATGAACAAGCTGTACCGCAAGCTGCTGCGCCGCCTGAACCTCACGTATTCGCAATACCTGGTCATGATGGTGCTGTGGGAAAAAAATGAACAAACCGTGTCGGAAGTGGGCGAGCGCCTGTTCCTGGATTCCGCGACCCTGACGCCGCTGCTCAAGCGCATGGAGCAGGCTGACTTGCTGACCCGCACGCGCTGCCCCAACGATGAACGGCAAGTGATTATTGCGCTGACGGCGCACGGCGATGCGCTGCGCCACGAAGCTGCGAAATTGCCTGAAGCCATCATCAATGCCACCCAGTGCACGCTGGAACAAGTGGTCGGCATGAAAGAACAGTTGAATACGCTGCGGGACAGTTTAATGAAGAATGCCTAAGGCGGATTTAATTCAAACTGGAATTTTCGGGCTATGATGAATGTATTCAACAGCCTGGAGTTCATGATGAGCAAGTCTGTTTATAGTGATGATAACGAACAAGCGCTGGCACGTTTTGGCGTTGCGCCCGGAATCGTCGCCCTGCATGTCGAAGCGGCCCGCCAAGTGTTGCGCGAGCACCAGCAAGTGCTGCGCCGCGACCAGGAAATCGTTCCCAGCTCCATCAGCCATCCCGGGCCGTCCGGCCAAATGATCATGCGCGTCGATGGCGATGCGCGCACCATCTTTGAATTGAATTTCGCACTGGAAGCCAAGGAAGCGCAGCTGGGCATCGCGAAAGATGCGCCATTCGACATTGTCTTCTCGGAACGCGTATAACCGCTTTAACAATAGCTGCCCAGCAAGGGGGCGGCAAGCGTCGTAGAATAGGGGCATCACTGAACGGCCCCATCACAATGACGACTTACGCCCCGATTTACACCCATCCCCAAAGCGTTACTGAAGCATTGCGCAGCGAAGGCTATGCGCTGATGCACCCGCAAGACGTGGCTGCCCTGGCCGGCTGTTCGCTGGCCGGACTGAATGCCCTGATCCCCAGCTGGGATACGCTGGAACTCGACAATTACCTCAAAGATGGGGGCCGCTACCGCCGCCGCCGCCACTCGTGCTTTATCCACGATGAAGCCAAGCTGGCGCAAAGCCCGCACCGCGCGCACTGGCAACCGCTGGAATACAACGCGCTGCACGGCGGCATGCACCGTTTGTTTGAACCGGTGCTGCCGGAAACCGCAGCTGATCCCGCATGGCGCGGCTTGCTGTCATCGATTGCCGGCATCTGCTCCGCCGTACGGGGTAAACAGCCGTGGTATATCGAAGCGCACCAGTTCCGCATCGATACCACCGATGGCATAGGCCGTCCGACGCCGGAAGGCGCGCACCGCGATGGCGTCGATTACGTGGCTGTGCTGCTGATCGGCCGCCATGGCATCAAGGGTGGCGAAACCCGCATTTTTGAAGCCTCCGGCCCGAATGGCAAGCGCTTCACGATGACGGAACCGTGGACCATGCTGCTGCTGGACGATGCGACTGTCATTCATGAATCCACGCCGATCCAGCCAGTGGACCAGCATGGCCACCGCGATACGCTGGTGCTGACTTTCCGCGCAGGCGGCTTCCAGGGAGAATAAACTCATCAGTGTTATATCCGTCACGACCTGCGCGGCCCGGCCTGCGCGGCGCGACCTGCGCGGCCCGGCCAAAAGTTTCCTGCTTTTCAGACAAATCCGATATAGTCACGTGAAAACTTATTGGAGGGCTGTCAGTGGATTCGAGCTACGAAATCGAACCTGGTGAAATAGAAGTACTGATTGTCGAGGACAGCCCGACACAGGCAGAGCGGCTGCGCCGGCTGATCCAGTCGGTGCACTACAAAGCGCGCGTGGCCGCCAACGGACGGCTCGCGCTGGAAGCCATCCGCGAACGCAAACCCCATCTGGTGTTGTCCGACATCGTGATGCCGGAAATGGATGGCTATGAACTGTGCCGCGCCATCAAATCCGACAACGACCTGCGCGACATCCCCGTCATCCTCGTCACGTCGCTGACCGACCCCAAAGACATCATCAGAGGCATCGAGTGCGGCGCCGATAACTTCATCCGCAAACCGTATGCGGAAGATTATCTGCTGAACCGCATCGGCCACATGCTGGTCAACCAAAAGCTGCGCCGCGCCCAGAACATGGAAGTGGGCATTGCGCTGTACCTGGGCGACCAAAAGCACTTCATCAATGCCGAGCGCCAGCAAATCCTCGACTTGCTGATTTCCACTTACGAACAGGCGGTACAGGTCAACAGTGAATTGCAGGCGCGCGAACGGCAAGTGATAGAACTGAACATGCGGCTGGCCCACCACGCGGGCGAGCTGGAAACCATCAACCGCGAAATCGCGCTGAAAAACCTGGAACTGGCGGAAGCATCGCGCATGAAATCCGCGTTCATCGCCAATATGTCGCACGAATTGCGCACACCGCTGAACGCCATCATTGGCTTCACGGGCGCGCTGCTGATGAAGCTGCCAGGCCCGCTGACGGCGGAACAGGACAAGCAGCTCAATACCATCCGCAACAGCGCGCGCCACTTGCTGTCGCTGATTAATGACATCCTCGACGTGGCCAAGATCGAAGCGGGCAAAGTCACGCTGTCGATGGAAGATGTGCAGTGCCAGGATTTAATTGCGGAAGTGGCCGAAACTTTGCGCCCGCTGGCCCTGCAAAAGGGGCTGGCGCTGGAAGTCGACGTGGCGCCGCAGCCCATCGTGCTGCATACCGACCGCCGCGCGCTGACGCAAATCCTCATCAACCTGGCCAACAACGCCATCAAGTTCACGGAAAAAGGCAAAGTGCGCGTCAGCCTGCTGCAGCGCGCCGATGGCGATGGCACGGTGACGGAATTCGCCGTGGCCGACAGCGGCGCCGGCATCCGCGAAGAAGACCAGGCCAAGCTGTTCCAGGCGTTTTCCCAGCTCGACTCGACCTCGACCCGCCACGCGGAAGGGGCGGGTCTCGGCCTGTACCTGTGCCAGAATTTGGCCAACCTGATTGGCGGCTCGCTATTTTTCAGCAGCGATTTCGGCCACGGCAGCACCTTTACGCTGGCGCTGAAAAACAAATAGTCGCAGGAGCCAAGATGGCGCGCGTGCTGATCATTGAAGACAACCAGCCCAACATGGATTTGCTGGCCTACCTGCTGTCCGCGTTCGGCCACCAGCCGCTGTGCGCCTATGACGGCGTGGAAGGCGTGGAACTGGCGCGCGACGCCCTGCCCGACCTGATCGTCTGCGACTTGCATTTGCCACGGCTCGATGGCTATGGCGTCGTGCGTACATTGAAAGGCGATCCCGCTACCCGCGCCATTCCCGTGCTGGCCGCCAGTGCGCTGCCGGTGACCGATGGCGGTGCGGCATTGCGCGCAGCAGGTTTCGACGGCCATTTGCCGAAGTCGCTGGAACCCGATGCCTTGATCCCGTCGCTGGAAGCATGGCTGGCGCCACACCAGCGGGGCGTATTGCCCGACAGCCATGATGATGACGCAGCGCCGCACGCTGCGTCCGGCGAACCCGGCACGCTGCGCCTGTTGCTGCTTGACGCCGCCCCCGACAATTGCGGCCTGGCAGCCAGCATTGCCCAGCACCTTGGCTATGCTGTCACGGTCGCCACCACTAGCGGCGAAGCGGACGCCTGTGCCGGCCAGCCGTTTGACCTGCTGCTGTGCGACCTGGACGGTGCGGTTGCCCATGCGGACGCCTTGCTGGCGGCGGCAGCGCGCCACTGGCCTGCATTGCCCATGGTGGCGATCCGCGCTGCCGACGGCGACGCGGCGCCTGCCGCCCTCGCTGCCCGCCACCCGGCGCCGATCCTGCTGGCGCATCCCCTCGAACCGCAAAGCCTCGCTGCCGCACTGGCCGCAGCCCTGCCATCGGCATAACTATCGTAGTTCTACGGTATTGCAATGTGCGGGAGGCGTACCTATATTGAACCTGTCTCCTCCAAAGGTTCTCGGAACATTGGATTCGCCCGCACTGGATGCGGGCATTTTTTTGCCTGTCGCAAAGTTTTACACATTGACCAATAACAAATATTTCCAAATAGCTACTTGATTGATATTTAACATTTTTACTTGATGGCATAAAATTTGCTGTTAATGCAACATAACCACAACAGCAAATGGAGTCCATCATGAAAAAATCACTGTACGCGGCAGGTTTCCTGGTGCTGGCCGGGGCAGCCCAGGCAGCACCTGTCGTGGCAGCCGGGTCGGATTATTCCGTCTACGTTGCTGGGCAATTGAGCGGCAATGGCCTGCACATGACCAATACGTTTGATGGAATGACGGAAACTTTTACGCGGGCGGGTGAAACTTTGTCCGTCAACGATACGGAAACCGGCCTGGGAAGCGGCTTGCACCGCATCACTGTCAATGTCGACGCCACGGGCGACTTGTTCCCCGTGCCGTTCGAAGCCGGCAACACCGGCATCGGCATCGATGGCAATGGCCTGGATTTACTGGGCAATGTCTTCCTGGAAGACGCGTTCATCCATTTCTACATCAACGGCGCCGACGTCTTTACCACGGAAGACTTGGCAGACACTTACCGCGCACTGTTTTCGGGTGCATGGGATGGCAAATTTGCCGGCGCCGACCTGGCTTTTACGGTGGATAACCTGGGCGGCGCCGGCATCAACGGCATCGGCCTGGAATTCCTCGTGTCCGATATTCCCGACGCTACCGTGCCGGAACCGGGCAGCCTCGCGCTGGCCGGCGCAGCACTGCTGGCCATGGCGGCAGCGCGCCGCCGCCGCAGCTAAACGCTTAGCCCAGCAAGGCCAGCCGGCTGCCGGCTGGCAAACCGGGAAACACTTGCGCCAGTTGGCGCGCGTCCAGCCGCAAGTGCTGTTCCGCCACCTGCGCCAGCACAGCGCGGAAATCCGTCGTCACCGGCACATCGCGTCCTTCGTGCAATGCTCCAGCCGACAAGCCGCGCCAGTCACCCAGCACCTTGCCTCCCGACACACCGCCACCCATGACCCACATGGCGTTGCCATGGCCGTGGTCCGTGCCCCGGTTGCCATTTTCCCGCACGGTGCGGCCGAACTCCGACATCACCATTACCACCGTATCGTTGAACATGGGCCCCAGCCGCTTGGCAAATTGCGCCAGGCCCAGCGCCAGCGGCGACAGGCGGTTTGCCAGTTGCCCGGTTCCGGCGCCCTGCCCCGCATGGGTATCCCAGCCACCCAACGCAAAGAACGCCAGCTGGATATTCGGGTCGTTGCGCATCAGCGTGGCCAGCCGCGCCGCATCGTCGGGAAAACCCGCCGGCAGCGGTGCGCCATTGTTCGCGGCCAGCATTTCCTGCTGAAAGTTGCGCTGCATGCCGGACGAGGTTTCCGCCTGCATGCCGGGCTGCGCCTCCGCTGCCGCCATCACTTCGCGGCGCGCTTCCCGGCCATCCTGGTACGCCTTGCCATAGCGCGGATGGCCCAGGTACAGCTTGTCAAACCCGCCGGCCAGCGCAGGCCGTTCCAGCACTCCCGCCTTGCCGGCTGACGCGACACTGGCCAAATTCACAGCGGGCGCCGGCCCCGCCAGGATACGCGGCAACACCGGGCCGATACTGAGCGTGCGCGTTGGCGTGGACATGCCGGGCAACGCAGACGCCAGCCGGTTCATCCAGCCATCCGGCGTGGTTTTAATGCCCGGCGTGGCGGACTCCATATAATCTTGCGCATCAAAGTGCGACCGGGTCGGATCCGGCGAACCGCAGGCGTGGATAAACGCCAGCTTGTGTTCTTGCCACAGCGGCATCAACGGCGCCAGCGCCGGATGCAAGCCAAAATAGCCATCCAGGTCCAGCGCGCCATCGTCCTTGCCCGGTGCGGCCAGTGCGATATTGGGCCGCGCCTGCACATAATCGGCGTCCGCCACGGGCGCGACGATGTTCAAGCCATCGGCCGCGCCGCGCAGCATGACTACCACCAGCTTGCGCCGCGTATCCTGCGACGCGGGCGCCGTGGCGGCCCATGCAGCGCGCCCCAGCGGCGCCATGCTGCCCGCGCCCGCCGCCAGCAGCGTTAAAAAGTCGCGTCGTTCCATGATCAGTGCTCCATAAAATCGGGACTGCCCAGCAACAGCGCCGCCTGCACGCGCGGCGCTCCCGTATCGACCGTGCTCCACGTGGCCGGCGTGATGGCCGGTCCCAGCGCCGTACGCAGCGCGGCCGTGTCGGCATCCTTGCCCAGCAAGACCGCATAGCCGATGCGCATGGCCAGCGCGTCCGGGTTCAGCCACGCCTGCTGCGTATTCTTGTAGCCGTCAGGCGTCTGGCAGCCATACAGCGGCATGCCGAGGCGGTTCAGCGCAGCCAGCGCGGCTTTCGAACTATCGGCTGGCGCACCGGCCGCGCGCAAGGCCGAGACGACGTACTGGTAAGGCGTCTTGAATTTCGCACCCCGCGCTGCCGGCGCCATGAATTCACTGCTGGCAAACAGCGTTTGCAGCACGCTGCGGATGTCGCCATTGGTTTCCGTGAAGCGCTGCGCCAGCCGGTCCACCAGTGCAGGCGGCGGCTGGTCTTGCACGAAATACTGGGCCAGCTTGTAGGCGATATGGTGCGCCGTCGCGGGATGGGCCGCGAGGATATCGAGCGCCATTTCCCCCTCCGCCTGGCCCGCTGCCGTTACCGTCCGGCCCAGCCACTGCTTGACGCCGTTATCGTGCCGCCGCGCGTCGAAATAAAACGTTTCATTGCTGTCGGCCAGGCGGCGCGGCGCATAAGTCCACCCCGTCAGCATGCGCGCCAGGGCCAATACGTCGCGCTGCGTATAGCCGCCATCGACGCCCAGCGTATGCAGTTCCATCAGCTCGCGCGCATAGTTTTCATTCAAGCCGCCAGCCTTCGACACCCAGTTATCGAGATAAAACAGCATGGCCGGATGCCTGGCCGTGGCGCCCAGCAATGCGCGGAAATTGCCCATCGCGTAGGGACGGATGGCGTCGCGCTCGTAGCTGGCGACCAGCGCCCGGTCCTGGCCCTTGCCGGCATACACATTGAAATGGTTGAACCAGAAATCCACCATGACTTCTTCCAGCTGGCGGGGGCTGGCGACGGCGCGCAGCAAGCGCGCCTCGGCGGTTTCCTGTGCAATACGGGCCACGACGGCACGGCGCTGCTCCTTTGCGCCTTCCTCTTCGCCCCGCACGGCTTGCTGCGCGGCCTGGAACTGGCCCAGCACGGCACCGGCCGGCATTTGCACGGTGGACAGCGCGGCCAGCCGCGCCGTCAGCGCTTCCGGCAGCGGTATGGATTCCGGCTGCAACTGGCGGGCAATCCACTGCTGCGGTCCCATGCGCACCACCTGGCCGATGTCGCCCGGCGCGGGTCCATACGCCAGCCGGTTCAGCACATGCAGCGCGGTTTCCCGCTCATCCTTTGTTCCTTCCAGCGGCGCCGGGTCTTCCGCGAACACGGCCCCCGCCACAAACCAGAATAAGAGCAGCATCTTGCTCCATGCTCGCATGTTTGCCTCCCGTGCTGTCGCCATAAGATTGTCAGGACATAACCAAGACTCTGAACTGCCAGTGTAGCCGCCGCCATCTGCCACAACCGCCTCTGCCATGTTTAGATCGTAAGCAAATGTTACGTTCGGCTGAATATTTAATCAAACGATCGATTGACTTATATCAATCGTTTGAATCTTGTGGTTAAATGTCAAGATGAACGATCGAAACAAAATAAAAAAATCGCGCTCCGACGGAGAACAGTCGCGCGAACGGCTGCTGCTGGCCGCCATGCGGCTGTTTGCCGAACAGGGTTATGCCAAAGCCTCCACCCGCGAAATCGCCCTCGCGGCGGGCGCCAATGTAGCGGCGATCAGTTATTACTTTGGCGATAAAGCCGGCTTGTACCGGGCCGCTTTTGCCGCCATGTCGCTGGACCCGCACCAGAACATCGCGTCGTATGACCAGCCGCATTTAACGCTGCGCCAGTCGCTGGAAATATTTTTCACCCAGATGCTGGCGCCGCTGCGCGAAGGCGACATCTCGCAACTGTGCAACCGCCTGTGGTTCCGCGAAATGCTGGAACCGACAGGGCTGTGGGCCAATGAAATTGAAAACAATATCCGGCCCGAACATGAAGCCATGGCGCGCATCATTTGCCGCCACCTGGGCCTGGCCGAGCCGGATGATGAAATCCACCGGCTGACTTTTTGCGTAGCGTCGCAGGCGCTGCTGCTGATGGTTGGCAGCGACGTGGTCAAGACACTCACGCCGCAACTGTTGAATGGGCCCGATGCGATCGGCCCATGGATCACACGGTTTACCAGTTTTGCCGAAGCGATGATCGAGGCAGAGAGAAATATACGTACCCAAAAAAAGGACTCTTGATGAATTCAACTCATCTCACGGCAGCCAACGCCAGGCGTACCACGCTGGCTTTGGCTGTTGCCGTGGCGCTGGGCGGCTGCTCGCTGACGGCGCCATCGGCCAAAGTGGATGCGCCCATTCCAGCGCAATGGCAGGCCGCCCTGCCTCACAATGGCGACGTCACGGACTTGAACCAGTGGTGGCGCAACCAGGGCGATCCCCTGCTGGCGCAACTGGTCGACGCGGCGCAAGCTGCCAGCCCGACGGTCGCGCAGGCGTCCGCGCGCATCGCACAATCGCGCGCCGAGCGCGTGGCGGCCGGCGCCGCGCTGGCGCCCAATGTGGACCTGGTGGCCAGCGCGCAGCGCATGAGCCAGCAGTCGGCCGTTCCGACCGGCACCACCGTGCAAGGCGCGCTGCAGGCGTCGTGGGAAATCGACATCTTCGGCGCCGGACGCGCGACCCGCAATGCCGCACAGGCCCGCCTGGAAGGAGCGCACGCAGGCTGGCATGAAGCGCGCGTGTCGATCGCAGCGGAAACAGCCAACCAGTATTACAGCCTGCGCGCCTGCGAACAAATGCAGACGGTGGCCGTGCAAGATGCAGGCTCGCGCGCCCACACGGCGCGCCTGACGGAACTCAGTTCCAAGGCGGGCTTCGTGTCGCCGGCCGATGCCGCTATGGCCCGCGCCAGCGCCGCCGATGGCCGCAACCGCGCCACGGCGCAGCGCGCCACGTGCAATATCGCGGTCAAAGGCTTGTCGGCGCTGACGGCGATCCCTGAAGCAGAGCTGCGCGCCAAACTGGCCGATGGCGCAGCCACCGCGTATGCCGCGGCACAGGCGGCATTGCCTGCGGCCGCCCGCAACGCCGCCGTTGCCGCCACCGGTACGGCCGCCGGCAGCACGCAAGCTCCTGCTACCGCCGCTCCCCCTGCCATGACAGACGCCAGCCCGGCAATTGCCATCGCATCGCTGCCGGCCCAGGTGCTGAGCCAGCGCCCGGACGTTTATACGGCTGAGCGCGACGTGGCTGCCGCCAGCTATGAAGTGGGCGGCGCGCAGGCGCAGCGCTATCCCCGCGTGGCGCTGTCGGGTTCCATCGGTGCGGCGAATTTCCACACCGGCGGGCAAAATACCCAGCTCGATACGTGGACCGTGGGCCCGCTGGCGCTGCAATTGCCGGTATTCGACGCCGGCCGCCGCCGCGCCAATATCGATGCGGCACAAGCGCGCTATGACTCTGCCGTGGTGGCGTACCGCGCCACGATCCGCAATGCCGTGCGCGAAGTGGAACAGGCACTGGTAACGCTGAACGCCACCAGCGAGCGCGCGGCGGACGCGCATACGGCGCTGGCAGGCTACCGTACCGCATTTGCGGCCACCGAAGACCGCTACAAGAACGGCATGGCCAGCCTGCTGGAACTGGAAGATGCGCGCCGCATGCGGCTCGCTGCAGAAAACACGGTGATCACGTTGCAACAGGAACGCAGCGCAGCCTGGGTCGCGCTGTACCGCGCGGCCGGCGGCGGCTGGAATCCTGGCCAAGCCGCCGAAACCACAGCGAATAAACAATAACGGAACCGACCAATGAAGAATACCCTGCAAACCCGTCTCCGCCCACTGCTGGTGCTGATGGCTGCCGCCTTTGCGCTGCATGCCGCGCTGTCTCCTTCCGCGCAGGCGGACGACAAAGCCGCCGCCGCACCGAAAGCCGCGCTGACCGTCACCACTGCCAAGCCGTCCACCAGCCGCCTGCCGATCACCATCGGCGCCAACGGCAATATCACGGCATGGCAGGAAGCGTCGATCGGCAGCGAATCGAATGGCTTGCGCCTGACGGAAGTAAAAGTCAACGTGGGCGACGTGGTCGACAAGGGCGACGTGCTGGCCACGTTTTCCAGTGAAACCGTGAATGCCGACCTGGCGCAAGCCAAGGCAGCGCTGATGGAAGCGGAAGCCAGTGCGGCCGAAGCCACCGCCAATGCACAGCGCGCCCGCGCACTCGACACGTCCGGCGCCCTGTCGGCCCAGCAGATCAGCCAATACCTGACCAACGAACAAATGGCCAAGGCGCGCGTGGCGTCGGCCAAAGCCGCCGTGGCCAGCCAGTCGCTGCGCCTCAAATACACGCAAGTGACGGCGCCCGACAGCGGCGTGATTTCCGCCCGCATGGCCACCGTGGGCGCCGTCGCCGGTCCGGGCACGGAATTGTTCCGCATGATCCGCCAGGGCCGCCTGGAATGGCGCGCGGAAGTCACGGCAGCGGATTTGCCGAAAATCCGCACCGGCGCTACCGCTATCGTGAAAGCCGCGAACGGCACGGAATTGACGGGCAAGGTGCGCATGGTGGCGCCGACCGTCGATCCGCAAAACCGCTTTGCGCTGGTGTATGTCGACCTGCCTGCCGTGAAAGGCAAAGACGGCGCCGCCTTCAAGGCCGGCATGTTTGCCAGTGGCCGTTTCGAGCTGGGCGCCAGCGAAGCATTGACCTTGCCGCAGCAGGCCGTCGTCGTGCGTGATGGCTTCAGCTATGTGTTCCGCGTCAACCCTGACAAGAAAGTGTCGCGCATCAAGGTGACGGCAGGCCGCCGCATCGGCGAACAGGTGGAAATCGTGTCCGGTATTGACGCGAACTCGCAAGTGGTAGTCAGCGGCGCCGGTTTCCTCAATGATGGCGACGTGGTCAGTGTGGCGGCGGCCCCCGCTCCGGCGCCCGTCCCGGCAGGCAGCGCGGCAAAAGCCGCCAAGCCCCGATAAGGAGCCGCTGTGAACTTATCTTCCTTATCGATCAAGCACCCGATCCCCGCGATCATGCTGTTCTTCCTGCTGTCGTTTGCAGGATTGCTGGCCTATAAAGCCAACCCGGTACAAGACTTCCCGGACATCCAGCTGCCTGTGGTGATTGTCACCGCCAGCTTGCCGGGCGCTGCGCCGGCCCAGCTGGAAACCGAAGTGGCGCGCAAGATCGAAGATGCGATCGCGCCGCTGCAAGGCGTGAAACACATCCACACCTCCGTGCTGGACGGTGTCGCCACCGTGACGGTGGAATTCAACCTGGAGAAGAATGTCTCCGACGCCGTCAATGAAATCCGCGACGCCGTGGCCCAGGTGCGGGCCGACATGCCGGGCGAATTGCGCGACCCGGTCGTCAACAAGGTGTCGACCGCAGGCCGCTCCGTGCTGACCTATACCGCATCGGCCAAGGACAGCAAGGCGACCGACATCCAGGAATTGAGCTGGTACGTCGACAATGACGTGACCAAGCGCCTGCTGACGGTGAAAGGCGTGGGCCAGGTCAAGCGCATCGGCGGCGCCCTGCGTGAAATCCGCGTGGAACTCGACGACAGCCGTATGGCGGCGCTGAAGGTGTCGGCGCTCGACGTATCGCGCCAGCTGCGCATGGTGCAGCGTGAAGCGCCGGGCGGCCGTGGCGACGTATCCGGCGCGGAGCAGTCCGTGCGCACCATCGGCACCGTGAAAAGCGCGGCCGAGCTGGCGGAGCTGGATATCCCGCTGCCGGAAGGCCGTCATATCCGCCTCGACCAGGTGGCCACCGTCACCGACACGACGGCGGAAAGGCGCGCCGTGGCGGAACAGGATGGCAAGCCGGTGGTGGCGTTTGAAGTCTTCCGCACCAAGGGCGCCAGTGAAACGCAGGTGGCCAATGATGTGAAAGCTGCCATCGAAGAAATGCGCAAGGCGCATCCGACGTACGACCTGCACATGTCGATCGACAATGCCGCGCCTATCCATGAAAACTTCGAAGGCTCGATGGAACTGCTGTATGAAGGCGCGATCCTGGCCGTGCTGGTGGTGTGGTGGTTCTTGCGCGACTGGCGCGCCACGCTGGTTGCAGCGGCGGCGCTGCCGCTGTCGGTGCTGCCGGCCTTCCTCGGCATTTATTTGTTCGGCTATACGCTCAACACCGTGACCCTGCTGTCGCTGGCGCTGGTGGTGGGCGTGCTGGTGGACGACGCCATCGTGGAAATCGAGAATATTTCGCGCCACCTGCGCATGGGCAAATCGCCGTATGAAGCGGCGATGGAAGCTGCCGATGAAATCGGGATGGCCGTGATTGCCACCACGTTTGCACTGGTGGCCGTGTTCCTGCCGACCGCGTTCATGGGCGGCATCCCCGGCCTGTTCTTCAAGCAGTTCGGCTGGACCGCCGTGCTGGCCGTGCTGGCGTCGCTGGTGGTCGCCCGTTTGCTGACGCCGATGATGGCGGCCTATATCCTGAAGCCGGTCGCGCACACCGATGAAGTGGACGGCCCCGTCATGCAGCGCTACATGCGCGTCATGCAGTGGTGCCTGAAGCATCGCCTGATCACGGCCATCGCGTCGGCAGCTTTCTTTGTCGGCTCCATCATGCTGGTGCCGCTGCTGCCGACCGGCTTCGTGCCGCCGGCCGACCGTGGCCAGACGCAAGTGACGGTGGAATTGCCGCCGGGTTCGACCTTGAAGGAAACGCGCGCGATTGCCGAGCAGGCCCGCGTGGCCGCCATGGAAGTCAAAGGCGTGGTCGGCATCTTCAGCTCGATCGGCGGCGGCTCGTCCGGCGACGCCTTTGCGCCGGGCGCCGCAGCCGAAGCGCGCCGCGCCGTGCTGACCTTGACTACCGTGCACCGCAACGACCGCAAGGAAACCGTCGCGCAAATGGAAGAAAAAATCCGCACGCGCCTCAACAGCATTCCCGGCGCCCGCTTCACCGTGGGGCCGCAAGATACGGGTGTGAAAATGCAGCTGGTGCTGCAAAGCGAAAACGCGCAGGCGCTGATTGAATCGGCACAAAAAGTCGAGCGCGAATTGCGCACGCTGAAAGGCATCGGCAACGTCAATTCCAGCGCATCGCTGGTGCGTCCCGAAATCATTGTGCGCCCTGACTTTGCCCGTGCGGCGGACCTGGGGGTGACGTCGGCCGCCATCGGCGAAACCGTGCGCGTGGCGACGGCCGGCGACTACGACTTCGACATGACGAAGATGAATTTGCCGGAGCGGCAAGTGCCGATCCGCGTCAAGCTGCCGGACGCCGTGCGCGCCGACCTCGACGCCATCGGCCGGCTGACGGTGCCGGGCAAGAATGGCCCCGTGATGCTGTCGACCGTGGCGGACATTTCCATGGAATCCGGCCCGGCGCAAATCAACCGCCTGGACCGTTCACGCAACGTCACGCTGGAAGTGGAATTGAATGGCCGCTCGCTGGGTGAAGTCAATGAAGAAGCACGCGCGCTGCCATCGATGAAAGCGCTGCCGCCATCCGTGCACATCGCGGAACTGGGCGACGCGCAGGAAATGCAGGCGCTGTTTGCCAGCTTCGGTATCGCGATGCTGATCGGCGTGATTTGCATTTACTGCGTGCTGGTGCTGCTGTTCCAGGACTTCATGCAGCCAGCCACGATTCTCGCGGCGCTGCCGCTGTCGATCGGCGGCGCCTTTGTCGCGCTCTTGATTACCCGCAGCGCGCTGTCGATGCCATCAATGATCGGCTTGATCATGCTGATGGGGATCGTGACGAAGAACTCGATTCTGCTGGTCGATTACGCCATCATTGCGCGCCGCGAAGGCATGAAACGTTTCGACGCGCTGGTCGATGCGTGCCACAAGCGTTCGCGCCCGATCCTGATGACCACCATCGCCATGGGCGCCGGCATGATGCCGCTGGCGCTGGGCATGGGTGCGGATCCGAGTTTCCGTGCGCCGATGGCGCGCGCCGTGATCGGCGGCTTGATCACGTCCACCTTGCTGTCGCTGCTGGTGGTGCCGGCCGTATTCACGTACATCGACGACCTGGAACACTTCATGAAACGCTGCCTGGGCATGCTGCGCAAGAACAAGCATGCCGCAGCGGCGCCGCATGAAACGCACAAGCAAATCCAGAACGACGTCATTCCATCGAAATAGCGTTAGGCAGGTCCCCACCCTCCGCCCAGGGCACGGTAAAGGTCTACCGTCGCCACCAGCAGGCGCGCTTTCAACTGAAGGCGCGCCACATCCGCAGCGTACAACGTGCGCTGCGCATCCAACTCTTCCAGGTACGGCGCATAGCCATTGCGGTAGCGGTTGCGCGCAATACGCAGCGTTTCTTCCGCCTGTGCGCGGCGTTCCTCGTTGACCGTCAATTGTTCGCGCAGGCGGGCAATGGCGCCCAGCGCATTGTCTGTTTCCGCAAACGCGGCGCGCGCCGTGTTTTCATAGGCAATCAGCGCCTGGTCGCGCTGGTAGGCGGCGGCTTCCATTTGCGCCTGCCCCCGGCCACCATCGAACAGGGGGCCGGCCACGATGCCGGCCAGCTTCCATAAATGCGCCGGGTCGGCCAGCAAATCGTGCAAGGTGGCTGATTGCAGGCCGCCTTGCACGGTCAGGCGGAACGATGGCAGCAGCTGGCCGCGGGTAGCCGCCAGCTGGGCAACGGCGGCTTGCGCATTGCGGGCCGCGCGGGCAATGTCGGGGCGGCGCTGCAGCAGTTCCGACGGCAGGCCGGCGCCCACTTGCGGCGGCGCCAGATCAGCCAGCGCCCTGCCGCGCGCTATGGGACCGGGATTGCCGCCAGCCAGCATGGCCAATGCATTTTCCTGTTCAAACACCTGGCGCTGCAATAGCGGCACCTGTTCGCTGGCGGCCAGGTATTCCGATTGCGCCTGCAGCCACTCCAGCTTCGAGCTGTATCCCACTTCGAACTGGCGGCGCGCCAGGTCGCGCGAACGTTCACGCGATGCCAGCGTGGCTCGCGCCAGTTCCAGCTGCGCATCGAGGCCCCGCAAATTCAGGTAGCCCGAGGCAATGGTGGCGGCAATCGACAGGCGGGCCGCATCGAGGCCCGCCTGCTCGGCCAGGTAGCTGGCCTGCGCCGCATCGGTTTGCTGCTGCAGCCTGCCCCACACGTCGATTTCGTAGGCGGCCTGGAATTCCGCTACGTAGGCATTGGCCGTGCGGGGTGCACCGGTGGCTGTCAGCGCCCGGGCGCGGGCCGGCGCTGCATCGTAGGTGACGTTCGGCTGCTGCGCCGACTGGGCCACTGCAACGCGGGCGCGGTATTCGGCCACGCGGGCTTGCGCGATGCGCAAGTCGCCGTTGTGCTGAAGTGCCGCGTCTACCAGTGCGGCCAGCGCAGGGTCGCCGTAAGACTGCCACCAGCGGGTATCGGCTGGGGCGGCCATGCCTGCAGCCACGGCCGTGCGCCATCCGTCAGGCGCCTGCAATGCGGACGGTGGCGGCGGAGGCGTCTTGGCGGCGCACCCGGCAAGTATGGCTGCCGCGATCGCCGCCACTGTTGCAGCCAGCGCGGCATTTCCAGCGCCCGCCCTGATGCCGCCATTCATTTCTGTACCCCCGGCGCATCCTTCGGCACGGACGACGTATCAATGCTGACAATGACGGACATGCCGGGCCGCAGCCGCTCTGTTTCGCCCTGCCCCTGGTCGATGCGGATGCGCACGGGGATGCGCTGCGCAATCTTTACATAATTGCCCGTCGCATTATCGGCAGGCAGTACGGCGAATTCCGATCCTGTGGCGGGAGAAATACGTTCCACCTGCCCCGTCATTTGCGCGCCATCCAGCGCATCGACGCGGAACGTCACGCTCTGGCCGATGCGCACGTTATTCATTTGCGTTTCCTTCAAATTCGCCACCACCCACAACTGGCGCGGCACCAGGCCCATTAACTGGGCGCCCGTATTGACGTAAGCGCCCTGGCGCACGGTGACTTGTCCCAGCTGGCCATCGGACGGCGCGGTAATGCGGGTATTGTCGAGGTCTACTTGCGCAGCCTTCAGCGCGGCGGCCGCACTGTCCACTGCCGCTTGCAGCGACTGGCGGTTGACGGTCACGGCTTGCGCCTGTTCCTTCGCGATGTCGAGCGCGGCCCGCGCCTGCGCCACGGCAGCCGTGCTTTGCGCACGGGCGGCTTTTTGCGCATCCTGTTCACGGACGGACAGTGAACCATCGGCCACCAGCACATCGACGCGCGCCAGGTCGGCCTGCGCCCGCGTGGCCTGCGCCTGCGCATTGGCCAGCGCGGCCTCGTTCAGCGCCACCGTCGCATGGGCGCCCCGGCGCGACTGTTCCCAGTTGGCCAGCGCAGCCTGCTGCGCAGCCAGTTGCGCCTGCGCCTGTTCCAGCCGCTGGCGGTATAGGCGGTCATCGAGCTGCACCAGCAAATCACCTGCTTTGACGTGCTGGAAATCCTGCACTTTGACGGCCGTGACATAGCCAGGCAGCTGGGTGCCGATCAGCGTGACCTGGCCACGCACCAGTGCATTTTCCGTCGTCACGATGGGCGTGCTGAACGGCGGCAGGCGCCATGCATACAGCACGACCAACACGCCGATGATCGCCACCAGCAGGAAGCCTGCCACGGCAAAGCGCTGCTGGCGGGTGTCAGCGGGCGGCGTGTCCAGTGCGGCGGCGGGGGCGGTGGATACAGTTTCGGGAGGTGTGCTCATCACGACGATCCTGAGTTATTGAGGGCGACATGGGACAATCCCGCCTGCGGGTTGGATGCAGGCGCTACCTGGCTGGCCGTGCACCTGTTCCACAGCTGATGCGCCAGCATCCATGCGATGGTCGCCACGGCCACCACGCCGATGGCGAGGAAAACATCGTTCCACGCCAGGATATTGGCTTCGCGCGTGGCTGCCGCGCCCAGCGACGCCACGCCTTGCGCACTGCGCACGGCCGGGTCGCCCACGGCGCCGCCCAGTGCGGCCGCGCTGCCCTGGATGCGCGCCGCTACTTGCGGGTCCAGCATCGTCAAGTGTTCGACCAGCTGGCTGGAATGGTATTTTTCACGCACCACTTGCACGGAATTGACCAGTGCTGAACCCAGCAAGCCCCCCAGGTTTTGCGCGATGGTGAACATCAGGGAAAAGCTGATCAAATTGCGCGGAGCGGCAATCACGGCGCCAAAGCCGGAAACAAACGTCGGTCCCAGGAAGAACGTGCCGCCAAACGCCAGCAGGAACTGGCTCACCAGCATTTGCTCGGGGCGCACCAGGCTGGTGGCGCGGCTATCCATGAATGCGCCGATCGCCATCAATGCCAGCGCAAAGATCAGTGACGGCTGGATGCGCGCCGGGGTAATAGTCCACGCGCTGGCCATGATACCGGCCACGCTGCCCGCCAGCGTCGCCAGCCACAGGGTCTGCATCTGGTCATTGCTCATGCCCAGCGATTGCAGCAAGCCGACCGTGGCGGACGCTTCCGATTGCACAATGCGGATCAACAGGACGGAAGCAGCCAGCCGCAGCATGCTGGCGGTACTGAGCCAGCGGGTATTGAGCAGCGGCGTGGCGCGGTGGTGTTCGATCATCAGCGCGCCCGTGATCAGCACGATGGAGGCGGCCAGGCACCAGCCCAGCCATGGCGCTTCCAGCCACCACACGATGCGTCCCAGCGCCAGCACGGCGCACAGCAGTGCAATGCCGGGCGCGAACAAGGCAAAGGTGGCAAAGTCCAGTTTTTCAAAGGCGCGCACGCGGTCGCCGGGCGGCAGCGGCAACAGCAGCACACAGCCCAGCGCCAGCAGCGCCATGCCCAGTTCAAACAAATACAGGCCGCGCCATTCGCTGATTTCCAGCAATTCCGACGAAAACAGCCGCGCCAGCGGCAGCGCCAATTGCGCAAAGCCGACGCCGATCACGACGCCTTTCAGCCGGTGTTCTTTGGAAAACGCTTGCAGCACGTAATACAGGCCCAGCACCGTCAACGCCGCGCCGCTCATGCCGTGCGCCGCCCGCACGGCAATGGCCGACGCCAGCCCGTGCACGAACAGGTGCGCGACAGTGGCCATCACGTACAGCAGCAAGAACAGTTCCGTAAACAGGCGCAAGCCATATTGCTGGCGGAATTTCACCAGCAGCAAATTCATCGACACGTTGGCCATCACATAGGCGGCCGGCAGCCACGCGATTTCCGCGGCATACACGCCAAGGGAACCTTGCAGGTAAGGCAGGTTGACGGTCACGAGCGCATTACCGAGGCCGCCCGTCAGCGCGACGATAAAACCAATCACCAGATATGCCGCCCGCCGCGGCCCCGGATGGTGAGGCGTGGACGGAGAGCCCGGCAACGCCGGACGCTCGTGGGGAAGCCATGTTTGCGGGGCATAGACGTCCATGGGAGCAGGATAGCACTATGCCGCACCCACGTTAAAAATTCTCAGCCCCAACAAACTAGTCGACATTTTGGGGCCTGGCCCCAAAAGCACGGACGTTGACATTTTGGGGCCTGGCCCCAAAAGCACGGACGTTCGTTCACACGATGGGCGGGTCGGTTTCCCTCACCCAGGCACGGCCGCCGGCCAATGCCTGCTTGAAGGCAGGCAGCGCGTCTTGCAAGTCGGAAGGCTCGGTGCCGATCAAGCCGGGATCCGGCGAGCCGTCCGGCAATTGCGCTGGAATCTGCGCCTTGGCCAGCAAAATCGCCCCTTTGCCTACGACCAGGATGGGTTTGCAATGGCGGTATTGCAGCCGCACGAAATCCAGCGCATGGGCATCGGCCGACAGCGTCGTTGCGCCCTGCTCGCCGCAGGGAATCGCCACTGCATCGAACAGCACGCCCGGCGCATTTTCCAGCGTCCGCTCCACTGCAATGGTTCCGCCGTCCGCACCCACCACATTCCCCAGCCATGGGCCCACGATGTGGGGCACGGCGCCATCCGCCTCCAGTGCAGACTGGATCGCCCGCACGCCGTCGCCATCGACGCCATCGGCCACGAGGATCGCTACCTGCCGCGATGCGATGCCCTGTGATCCCGGCCGCGCCATCAGCGACAGCGCCGGCGATGGCGGATACGATGGCAGCGGCAAACTGGTGGCCAGCGGCTGCGGCGGTGGAACCGGCAAGCCCAGTCCCGCGGCAACAGCGGACACCAGCGCATCATCGACATTGGCCAGCATCGACAGCATGCGCACGCGGATGCCCGGCACCATCACCTTGCTCAATTCAAAGCGGAATGCATTGATGATGTGCTGCTGCTCATGGCGCGTCTGGCTTTGCCAGAACAGGCGCGCCTGCGAATAATGGTCGGCAAACAATTCCGGCTTGCCCCGCACCTTGTCTTCCTGCGCTTCCTGCACCCGCACGCTGGTGAACCCCGCCATCCCCGCCTGGTGCGGACAGCCGCCGCCCAGCGAATTAGGCTCATACGCCACCTTGCCCCGGTTGATGGTTTGCCGGTGCATGCCATCGCGCTGGTTGTTGTGCATGGGGCAGACCGGCGCATTGATAGGGATTTCATGGAAATTCGGTCCGCCCAGGCGGCTGATCTGCGTATCCACATATGAATGGATGCGTCCCTGCAGCAAAGGGTCGTTGGTAAAGTCGATGCCGGGGATGATGTGCGCGGTGCAGAAAGCCACCTGCTCCGTCTCGGCAAAGAAATTGTCCGGATTGCGGTTCAAGGTCATGCGCCCCACCACCTTCAACGGCACCAGTTCTTCCGGCACGATCTTGGTGGCGTCCAGCACGTCAAACGGGAATTGCGCAGCCTGTTCTTCCGTGAACGTTTGCAGCGCCAGCTCCCATTGCGGATAGCAGCCCGCCTCGATGGCTTCCCACAAATCGCGCCGGTGGAAATCCGAATCGGCGCCCGAGATTTTCATGGCCTCATCCCACACCAGCGAGTGCGTGCCGGCCAGCGGCAGCCAGTGGAACTTGACGAACACAGAGCCGCCGTCCGCATTCACGAGACGGAACGTATGCACGCCAAAGCCCTGCATCATGCGCAGGCTGCGGGGGATCGCGCGGTCCGACATGGCCCACATCAGCATGTGCATGGATTCCGGCATCAGGGACGTGAAGTCCCAGAACGTGTCATGCGCGCTGGCAGCCTGCGGTATGCCGTTGTGCGGTTCCGGTTTGAGCGCGTGCACCAGGTCCGGGAATTTCATCGCGTCCTGGATGAAAAACACGGGAATGTTATTGCCCACCAGATCCCAGTTGCCTTCATCGGTATAAAACTTGACGGCAAAGCCCCGCACGTCGCGCGCCGTGTCGGTTGAACCGCGCTCGCCCGCCACCGTGGAAAACCGCACGAAGACCGGCGTGCGCTTGCCCGCCTGCGCAAATGGCGCGGCGCGCGTCAAGCTGCTCAAATCTTCATAGGCTTCGAAATAGCCATGGGCGGCGGAGCCCCGCGCATGCACGACGCGCTCCGGAATACGCTCATGGTCGAAGTGCGTGATCTTTTCACGCAAGATGAAGTCTTCCATCAGCGTGGGGCCGCGCACGCTGGATTTCAGCGAATTCTGGTTGTCGGCGACTGGAACGCCCTGGTTGGTCGTCAGGCGCTGTCCGGCGGAATCGGCGCGCACGCGCTCCAGCGAACCATCGTTGGGGTTCGTACCCGGAGGGGGCGGCGCGCCGGTCTTGGGTGATTGCTGGGATTCAGACTGGGTGCCGGCAGTGGCTTCAGGCGTTGCCGGTATATGCTTGCCTGCCGGTGGCGTACGGGACGCGTCGCCATGCTCGGCGGCCTTGTTGGGATTGTGCGTAATCTGGTTTGCCAGGTCGAGTGCGCTGGCGGCAGGGTCTGGTCGGGTCATTGACGTCCTTTCAGGCATGGCGTCATTGCCATGCCTTCGCGTACGATTTCAGGAATTACTTGCGGGAGCTCAGCAGTTTCGACAAGCCATAGCCGGCGGCCATGGCCACCAGTACGGAAATGGCTGGGCTGCTGCGCACGTAACCGCGGCCCTGTTCTGCATATTGCTTGGCCGCAGCGCCGATTTTTTGGCCTTTGTCGCTCAGCGTGTCGCTCAGCTTGCTGGCGGTAGTCGCGACTTTGTCCGTAGCGCTGTGGGCAGCTGATGCCAGTTTGTCGGCAGTTGGCTGGACTTTGTCGGCGATGCGGTCGACGGCTGCATGGGCCGAGCTGGCCAGGCGGTCAGCCGTCGGTTGCGCCTTGTCGGCAGTGCGGTCGATGGCCTCGTGCGTATCCTTCGAAAGGTCGCGGCCAATCGACGTCACGGTATCGCTGGATTTGTTGGTGCCGGAAGAAATGTTGTCCATGGTCGGTGTCCTCGTCGTTTAGTAAATGGGCTGCATTGCCTGATAAACGATAGGACGATCGCTTGTTGTGTACCGTGCGGCACATAACAGAGTCACGGGAGGGGACACAATATTCCCCTCCGCAACACGAACGCTTAAGGCGCCTTGGGACTTTCCGGCGGGCCCAGCAGTGTAGGCTTCAGGCTGCCTGTATCGACCACCAGGCGCTGCAATACCACCCCGGGGTCGATGGACCAGAATTTCAGCACATGGGCGCCGGGACGGGCGACCGTGTGCACCGTGCTGAGTACGACGGCATTGTCTTGCGCCGCCGTGGCCCACGCGGCGGACTGGGACGCGTCATGGAGATCGACGATGTGCGGCGCTTCATCGTCGATCGCCACGGCATAGCGCAAGCCCTGGCCGGGCATGAACGCGCGGGTGGGCGACAGCACGGCTTGCACGGCCACCTTGCCTGCCGTGGCCAGGTGCACGTCGTATTCGAGGCGCAAGTCGGCCAGCTTGGGGGGCGGCGGTGCGGGCGGTGTGACCGGAACAGGATCCGGCGCCGGTGCTGCAGAGAATGTCGCAGGCGCCTCGTCGTCCGTGGCAGGCTTGGCCTGTTGCTCATCAGTTGCCGGCTTTTCCTCTTCAGCCGGCACGGCTTCCGGCTTCGGTGGCGGCGCAGGCGGCGGTGGCGGCGGTGGTGGCGCCACCACGGGCAATGCCGTCATGCCGGACAGCGTCCGTCCCAGTCCCGGAATACGCAGCCATTGCCGCCCTTCCGGCGCCAGCGCCCGCGCAAAGTGCTCCGCTTCCACCGCTACCGCGCCCTGCGATTCCACGTAGCTGCCCGACGCTGGCTTGCCGCCCGCTGCCATCGGCCGCAACGGCACCCGCACCGCAGCCTTGGCGCCATCCGGCCCGAGGATCGCCAGCCCCGCCATCTCTGCATTGGGTGGCACCTCGGCCCAGCGTACATCGACCGTGATGCGCTGCGATTTGGCCACCGTGCCGCTCGACCGGCTCAAGCTGATCCATGGCGCGCTGGCTGCGATCGTGAACTTGAACGGGTTCTGGCCCCGGTTGAAGATGTCGACATAGCGCTGCTGCTTGCCGCCCGCATCCATCTTCGGCAATGCCAGCGTGCCGCCGCCCGTTTCCGGCCACACGGCTGCGCTGCCTTCCACTGCCACGCCCATGTCGGCTACGCGGCTGGGCTGCACTTCCGCCACGGCCGGCATTACATTGCGCAGGGCGCCGCCCAGGTGCACCTGCGACATCAGCCGGTTCCATTTGCCGCTGCTGATGTCTTCGTGGTACACGCGCGCCAGTTCGCCATCCTGCTTGAACAAGTCGCGCACCTTGGAGGCCAGGTCATTGGCGGCCACGCGGCCCTGCTCCGCCTGCATGCGGTTTTGCGCAGCGGCAGTCAGCATGTCGACCACGACGGCGCTGGCTTGCGCCGGGTATAGCACCAGCTGGTAAAACGAGTCGCGCAAATCCGACGGCAAATTGCCATCGATCTTTTCCGCCTTGCCGGAAATGGCGCGGTATTCACCCACGACCTTCGCCGCCTCTTCGCCATTGAGCACACTGTAATCGCCCACGGCCAGCAGTTCCGGCGGGCGGCGCGCATTGTATTGCGCGGTTTTGCCGACAATGTCGGCCACGTCGTCCACGTATTGCGGGCCGAACTCGCGGCCCGCCCACAGTTTCAAATAATCCGGCAAACGTTCGGCAGGCCATGCTTCAGGATTCCACGCATACGTGAAAAAGAATTCGGCCGGCACTTCAAAGGGTTTCAGCGAGCCGACGTGCGCAATCCACATGCGGTCCGCGCCGTGGCGCCATGCCAGGTGCAACTGTTCCCATACTTTCGACAGCGGCGCCGCATTGAGCCACGAGCGGTGCGCGCCATCGCGCGCAATGTGGTATTCAATGCCGGCGCCGCCTGCGCGCTTGCGTTCATCATGCGCCGGCAGGCGGCGCACGTAGCCCGCCCCGTCGTCGCACATCAGCATCAGCGCGTCGTCCGGCGGCGCCTTGCCTTCGCCGCCGCACATGGCCGCCACCTGCGGCCCTTTCCACAAGCGTTTGGCTTTACTGTCCGATGGCGGCGTGCCCAGCATCACGCCGTAATCTTCCGCGCGCTGCGCATTTTGCCTGTCGTCCGACAGAAACGCCGCTTCACTGGTGGCAGGCCACAACGTATTGCCGCGCATGCGCAGCAGCAGTTCATAGACCCGCTCATAAAACTTCGCGTTATAGCCGCCAAACGATTGCTTCGCCCACGCCGCCAGCCCCGGCGCTTCGCCATCGAGCGCCATGCCCCGGTATTTCACGACGGGCGCTTCCGATACATTCGTGCCCTCTTCCACATACAGCTGGCGGTGGCGCTGCGGCTGCACGTCGGCCCACCAGTGCCACGGCGAGACGCCGATCTGTTCAGACAATTCATACACGCCGTAAATCGTGCCGCGCCGGTCGCTGCCCGCGATCACCAATGCGCGCTCGACGCCGGGCAGCGGACGCACCAGCACTTGCGCATGCCACGCTTCCCACTTGCCCTTGATACCTGCAACATCGAGCGCACCGGACCGCGCCAGCCGGTCAATGACGCTGTTCTTGCCCAGTGTGCCGATAATCACCACGTCGGCGCCGGACGGCGTGCCTTTGGCCAGCGCGGGACGGCGCGCACTGACGCGGTCAATATCGGTCTGCAGATCCGCCACGGCCCGCAGCACGGCGGGAAAATCGCTGCTGTCGGTATACAGCGGCGCCGCATCGCTGCCGCGCACCAGCCCGAATGCCGTGGCCGGCGGCTGGTCATAGCCGACAAAGCGCTTTTGTCCCAGCGCATACGCATGCGGCGCGCCCAGCAGCGCACCGGCCAGGCTCGCGCCCAGCGCAACCCTTCGCATCAATGTCACGCGGTACTCCTGATTTATTTCAAAGGATCAATTATCGCCGTATCAACGCAATGCCGCAGCGCACCGTTGACCGGCGGAGCCATAATGTGGCCCAGCCCACAGACACGGGGCGGGCCGGCGCGCATGCTGGCGGGACTCTTTCGTACAAGGGTGACAACTTCCCGCCTGAAGGTGACGTTATGCTGCCTGTAACCCATGCCGCCGATGCAGTTTCCACCGTTGCACCGGTCCATCCATCTGTCACCGCGGCCGCCGCGCTGGCTGCCGCCAACGCACTGGCCGACAACGCTTCGGCCGTGGAGTTTTCCGGCCTGGCACAATTCCTGTCGAATATCGCGCTGACGCGCCGCCAGCTGGAGCAATTACAAGGCGGCGCCAGCAATACCCCGACCGCTGCGGAATTGATGCTGCTGGCCACGGCAGCCACCAACCTGACGCAATCGTTCAACCAGTTGCCGCCCTTGGCCCTCGACACCTTGCCGCCGTTGCCCGACAGCCAGGGCGGCACGCTGGGCGAGCGGCTGGCCCTCGTGCTGCAGCAGCTGGGCGCCACGGCGGGACGGGGCGGTCCCATTTCCACCAGCACGCTGGCCGGTATCGGCATCACGCTCGATCCGCTGGCGCCCGCTTCCAGCGCCGACATCCTGAACGTAGAAGCACCGCTGCTGCGCGCCGCTTTTGCCGTGGACCGCGCAGGCACGCTGGCGCTGCTGGCACGCACCACGGATGAATTCAATGCGCTGGGGACTGCCGTGGCGCAAGCAGAAGCCACGGCAGCGCCGACACCGGCGCCCGCCACCGCGCCGCCAGCGTTGCCGGCATCGGATTCCACGCTGGCCCACCTGGCGTTCAATGACGCCATTGCTGCCACCCCGGCGGAACTGCAGCGCCAGCAGCAACTGGCGGCGGCGCGCGAAGCGGCGGCTGACAGCGCGGCGCAGGCGGAAACGCAGGCCGACCGGCTGGCGGCCAACCGCGCTGCCGCGGAACGCCAGCTGCAGGTATCGGCGCAGGAAGACTTGGCGGCCACAGCACTGCAACAGCGCATGGCGGCAGAGCGGCAAGCGGACGCCGCTGCGCAGCAAACCACCGGCCTGGCGCAGCGGGCCGCCGCGCTGCGCCAAGAGCTCGACCACGTGCAATCGGAGCTGGAACAGCAATTGCGGCAGCAACAGCAATTGAGCGGGACATTGAGCGCGAACCAGGCGGCAGCCAATCAAGATGAACGGCTGCGCGAGCAGCAGGCCGCGCGCGCGGCGCAGCAACAGCCGGCAACCCGTACCACGCAGCAAGGTACGCAGCCCAATGCGGCACGGCAGGCGCAAGACCGCACACTGGCTTCGCAGCAGGAAACTGCCGCGCGCGATGCAGCCGCTTTCGCCACGGCGCGGCGTAATACGGCCGCCATTGCGGAGGCGCGCGACGAAGCCATGGTGGCGGCGCGCCTGGCCGCGCAGCGGCAAGCGGAGCAGGCGCAACAAGCACAGCAGGCGACACAGCGGGCAGCGCAGCTACGGCAGGCGCAGCAGGCACAACAGGCAACACGGCAAGCGGCGCAGGCGGCTGACGGCGCCCGGATCAAGCAGGAACAGCAACAAGCGCAAGCCATCCAGGCGCAGCAGCAAACGGCTCAACAGTCCAGGCTGACGGCACAGGCCGCACAACAGACTCAAGCGGACCGTGACCGCGCACAGCAGGAACGGCAACAAACAGCTGCGGAAACGCAAACGAACCGTGATGCCGCCGACGCCATGGCGGCACATCAACAGCAGGTACTGCAACGCCGGCAAGTGACGCAAGAACAAGACAGCCTCACGCAAGCCCGGCTGCGCGAACTGGCTGCGCAACAAGCGGCCCGCACAGCAAAGGAAGCCCGGCAAGAGCGCGCCATCGCCGACCGTGCCGACAATGTGCGCATCACCACGGCAGGGCAATCGAACCTGCGCGCCCAAGCCAATGCGCTGGCAGACCGGATGGAAGAACAGCGCCGCGCCGAACGCAAAGCGCAGCGTGCCGCTGACGAACGCAAGACCGTTGACGCCTTTGAACAGCGCGTCAACAGCGACCGCGGGCGCTCGGAAACCGCGATACAAACCACGTCACGCACCACTGCGCAGACTGCCGCGGACCAGCAGGAACGTCAAGCGGCCGCACGCGCCGCCGCCAGCCGCCAGGCTGAACAACAGGCCGCCGAACGGCAGCAGTACGCCACGCCACCGGAAGCGCAAAGCGCTGCTGCCATGGCTGCCGCCCAGCGCGCGGCGGAACAGCGCCTGGCGCAGGAACAGCAAACTGCAAGGGGCGGCGCCAACCAGCAGGCGCAGCTGGAACGCCAGTTACGCGACGCCGCCGACGCCGCGCGTCAAGTGCAGGCGGAACGGGATGCGGCAGCGCAGGCCGGCGCTGCCACGCAACTGCAACGGTCTGCCGATGCCCGCCCCCAGCCCAGCGCAGCCGATCCGGCCCTGGCTGCCGCGATCGCTGCTTACAACGCCCCCGCGATGGCAGCGGCCAGTGCCCGCCCGCCATTGCCCGCGGCACAGGCTGCGGCCATCCCTACTGCAGCGCCGGTTGTTCCCGCACGCCCGGTCCAGCCGGTTGGTGAAACTGCCGAGGCAGGCGTCAACAACGGCGATACAGCACAGAAGCAACGGCAAAGATAACTAATGAACATCAATTACACGACAAAATAGGGTTTTTGACGTCATTTAAATCATTCTCTGCAATAATCGGCTGGTACCCGCCCCCTTCCGCCGGCAATCGGGAGGCGCCTTACAGTATGGATATCTGATGACATCCGAAAGCAAGCGCACATTTTTGACAGCGTTCGGGCTGGCTGCCGGCATGCTGGCCCTGGGCCCCGCGACGGCCCACGCCGCACCGCAAACCGTCACGCTGCTGCTGGGCGATGCGCTCGACGCGCAAGGCCGGCAAAAGCCGCTGAAACCGTGGCGGCGTAAATTGTTCGACTATCTCGAGCAAGAGTTAAATATCGCCTTTGAAATCAAGAGTTATCCATGGCCACGCGCCGAGCGCAACGCCCGCAGTGGCGCCGGCCTGATCTTTGGCCTGCCGAAAACCGAAGAGCGCTTGCGCGACCTCCACTATTCCGACATTGTGGGCAACAATACGCTGTGGCTGGTCACGCGCAGTGACGCCACCTTCCCATTCAGCACGCTGGATGACTTGCGCGGCAAAACCGTAGGCGCCGTGCGCGGTTATACATATGGCGAGGAATTCGAACGGCGCCGTAATACAACGTTCCGTGTCGAAGACGATATTCCATCGCGCTCAGCGCGGCTGAAGCGCTTGCTGTTAAAGCGGGTCGATGCCGTGCTGCTGGTCCAGCCCGGATGGGAAACCGCGCCGGAAATCGAAGCCGAACTGCGCACCTTTATTGCGCCTTACATCAAAGAAATGGGCTTGCCGCCGGACGTGAGCCTGTCCGTGCTGCCGCAACCCGTTTTGGCGGAAAGCGGCGAACACTTCGCCATCGCGTATGGACAGGACCACGGTTTGATCGACCGCATCAATACCGCGCTGGTCCGCCAGCGCCGCCGCACTGCACAACGGTGACGCCGTTCATGCCGGCTCCGCACAATAGGCGGTTTTCCGCATGATTTTGCACATTTCCGCATAGCGCCGCGCAGAGCTGCATGGCAGAGCTTCGGCACAGCAGTTTGCGCTTGCCCTGCCATTTGGCCTTAAGGATAATGCTCGCGCAGACCGACCCTCACCAAGGAGACACCGTTGCAGTACACAAAATATGCATTCGCCCTGCTTGGCGCCATCAGCGCCATGACCAACGCAGCGGCACAGGAAACCGTCAAGATTGGCCACACCGGCCCCCTGTCGGGCGCACAAGCGTTTTCCGGCAAGGACAATGAAAATGGCGCCCGCCTGGCCATTGAAGAATTGAATGCCAAACCCATTACCGTGGGCGGCAAGAAGATCAAATTCGAACTGATGTCGGAAGACGACCAGGGGGATCCGAAAGCCGGCGTGCAAGTGGCGCAGAAATTCATCGACAGCGGCGTGCGCTACGTGGTCGGTCCTTATAACTCCGGCGTCGCCATCCCGGCTTCCCGCGCCTACAACGACGCGGGTGCGCTGATCGCCACCGTGGCCACCAACCCGAAGGTCACGCAGCAAGGCTATAAAGGCGTATTCCGCGTCAATGCCAGCGATACGCAGCTGGGTTCGAAAATGGCGCTGTATGCCGCCAAAGAATTGAAATTCAAAACCGTGGCCGTGATTGACGACCGCACGGCATTCGGCCAGGGCCTGGCGGAAGAATTCAAGAAGCAGGCCAAGGCATCGGGCCTGACAGTGGCCGGCCACGAATACACGACGGACAAAGCAGTCGACTTCACCGCCATCCTGACCAAGCTGAAAGCCAAGAACGTGGAAGCCATCTTCTTCGGCGGCTATGCACCGCAAGCGGCGCCGATGGCGCGCCAGATGAAACAGCTGGGCATCAATGCCAAGCTGCTGGGCGGCGACACTATCTGCACGGCGGAGATGGGCAAGCTGGGCGGCGATGCGGTAGGCGACAACGTGCTGTGCTCGCAAGGCGGCGCCATTCTCGACAAAGCGGCAGCCGGCCCGCAATTCAAGGCGGCGTTCAAGAAACGCTATAACCGCGATCCCGACGTCTATGCCGCCACGTATTACGACGCGGCCATGATGTACGCCAATGCCATGCAAAAAGTGAATTCCACGGATCCTGCCAAGGTCGGCCCCGCCATTAGCGCCGGTGCTTACAAGGGCGTGATGGGCACCTACGCATTCGATGCGAAGGGTGACATGAAAGAATCGCTGGTGACCATCTTTAACTTCAAAAATGGCGCTCCAGCGCCAATTACCAGCTATTAACTGTTAATTTCCGTTAAAAACCGCTATTCACGGCGCCTGAACGGGCGCCGTGTCGGCAAATTTTACACTTCACAACCGCTTCCGCCGCACCGCATATGTAACTCCCTGATTGAATGGAAGAAAATATTTCAGGCATGAAACATGCTTGATGTATGGAAACCAAACTTTCCAGAGGGAATTATGAACAAGCCAGCCATCCGCACCATCGCCAGCACCCTGTTCGCATGCTTTGCCATCACCGCCAACGCGACTGTGATTGACTTCAACAACCTGGCCGGTACGGCAGCGCCTAATGGTTACCAGGGCGGCAGCTATACGTACTTCCTGAACAGCAGTTTTTCGCAGGGCGGTTACACCTTTTCGTCCAATAACACGCAGTACTGGATCGGCACCGCTTATTCGAATTCGGATTACTCCGACTTGCCTTATAACGGCACCGATTACCTGCTGGCCACCAACGTCACCATTACCAGCAACACCCACCAGCCTTTCTCCCTGAACAGCGTCGACCTGGGTTCCTGGGGCAGCTGGTTCGTACGAGGCTATGGCAGCCTGCCACTGTTAATCACCGGGCAACATGCCGACGGCAGCACGGCCAGTGCAACGTTTTCCCTGACAGGCATCAACTATAACTCGGTGACGGGCAACGACTTTGAACGGTTCACGAGCGGTGCGGCTTTCAAGAACCTGACGTCGCTGCGCATCTCATCGGACAGCACCTATTTCACCATGGATAACCTGGATATCGGCGCCAGCAATGTGCCGGAACCGGGCAGCCTGGCGCTGCTGGGCCTGGGCATGACCGGCCTGTTGGCAGCACGCCGCCGCAAACAAGCTTGACCGTCAGATCCGGCTGCTGTTGCGCCGGTCTGGCGGCGGCTGCAGCATGGACGAGTATTCCCGCAGACGCCCCACCGGGCGTCCCAGGACGTCATCGATCAGGCGGGAAGGAATGCCCGCCAATTCGGCATAGGTATACGCTGTGCCCTCGCCAAAAGCGGCGCGGGTCAGCAAAGCAACTGCCACTTTCTCGGCAGTAAAATCATCAAGTCGGCGCGTCATGGCGCCAAGTCTAAAGCCAGCGGCCCGATCACCGGCGCAGGATACCCTTAGGAAAGTGCCCGGATCCGGGCAGTGCTGCCCTGACGCGGGCAATTCCTACCCCTGCCCCGTTAACTCTTCGCCACACAAGCCCTTGAAACATCAGCGATTTTTCAATCGCCTCGGCTGGCATGGTGTTTGCAATTATGAAACGCAACATCAACCTGCCCAGACCCATCATGGATCAAGCACTTTCCCCTGCCATCGTGGCGCAGCGCCGGCGCCGCACGGCGGGTACGGTCGCCGCCGGCCTGGCTTTGCTGTGCGGCACAGCCTGGGGACTCCGCTATTACGCCAGTCCCAGCGCCAGCACGCGCGACATTGCAGTCGCGGAAGTGAGGCGCGGCAATATCGCCAACAGCATCAGCGCCACCGGCGTCGTGGTGCCGGAGCGCGAAGAAACCGTGCCGGCGCCGATCCCCAGCCGCATCGCCCACGTGCACGCCAAGCCCGGCCAGCAAGTGGCGGCGGGCGACTTGCTGCTGTCGCTGGATGACGGCAGTGTGCGCGTGACCATTGCCAGCCTGCAGGAGCAATTGGCGCAACAGGAAAACCGCATGACGGGCTTGCGCGTGGAACTGGAACAAAAGCGCAAGCAAACCAAAGCCGCGATGGAATTGCTGGAACTGGATTTACAAAGCGCCCGCGCCAAGCTGAACCGCTCGCAACTGTTGCGCAAGGCGGGCGGCATTTCCGGCGAAGACATGCTGGCGGCTGAATTGAACGTGAAGCGCATTGAAGTGCAATTGCGCCAGCAACAGGAATTCATCGATGACACGGCCCGCGTCAACGCCAGCACCATTGCCGATGCGCGCCTGCAAAAAGCCATCCTGCAAAAACAGCTGGACCAGCAATTACTGGTGCAGCAGCAAACGCAGGTGCGCGCGCCATTTGCCGGCATGCTGACGTCGCTGGCGGCCGATGAAGGCGCCGCCGTGGTGACGGGCCAAATGCTGGCCAAGGTGGCGGATTTGCAGCACTACCGGGTGGAAGCGGCCGTCTCGGACTTCCATGCGCGCCGCCTTGGCTCCGGCCTGGCCGTGCAAGTCGAGCACAATGGCCAGGTGCTGTCCGGCCGCGTGCACACGGTGCTGCCGGAAATCCGCGATGGCAAAGTCACGGTCCTGACAACCCTGGACCAGCCCGGCAACCCCATGCTGCGCAACCGCATGCGGGTCGACGTGCGGATCATCACGGATCAAAAGCAAGGCGTACTGCTGGCCGACAACGGCGCCGCCTTCAACGGCCAGGGCCGCCAGCAAGGCTACGTGCTGCGCGACGGCGTCGCGCGCAAAGTCACGCTGGATATCGGCGCCAGCGATGGCAAGGCCGTGGAAATCGTGTCCGGCGCCCAGGCCGGCGACCGCCTGATCATTTCCGATATCAGCCGCTACAAGGAGCACGACACGCTCCGCATTACCAATTAAGGGGACGTCCATGATCAAACTCGACAAAATCAGTAAAACCTACCAGACCGACAAAATTGAAACGCTGGCCCTGCGCGGCATCGACCTGCATGTGAAAGAAGCGGAATTCGTGTGCATCATGGGTCCCAGCGGCTGCGGCAAAAGCACGCTGCTGAACGTGATCGGCTTGCTGGACCGTCCCGGCACGGGCGCCATCCACGTGGCGGGCAAACCCGTGCACACATACCGCGACCAGGACGTGGCCCGCCTGCGCAACCGCACGTTCGGTTTCATCTTCCAGAGCTTCCACTTGATCAGCGACTTGCGCGTCATCGACAACGTGGAATTGCCGCTGCTGTACCGCCCCGGCGTCAATGCCGCCGCCCGGCGCCGCATGGCGGCAGCCGCACTGGAAAAAGTCGGGCTGGGTGCACGCATGGACCATTACCCGAACCAGCTATCCGGCGGCCAGCAACAGCGCGTGGCCATTGCGCGCGCCATTGCCGGCCAGCCGCAAGTGCTGCTGGCCGATGAACCCACCGGCAACCTCGATAGCCGCATGAGCGACGAAGTCATGGAAATCCTGCTGCGCCTGAACAGCGAAGGCACCACGGTCGTGATGGTGACGCACGATGAAAGGCAAGCGAAGCGGGCGCATCGCGTAGTGCGCGTGTTTGACGGCCAGCTGGTCGCGTAAGGAGCACGCATGCTGAAGAATTACATTGTGATGGCCTATAAAGTGTGCCTGCGGCGCAAGCTGTACACGGCATTGAGCCTGCTGTGCATCATGCTGACCCTGGTTGTGCTGCTGGTCGCAACGGCCTTGCTGCAGCAAGCATTCCACCCGGCAGGCGTGGAAGGCCGCAGCGACCGCTTCCTGCAAGTGTTTGCCATTGAAGCGCGCCGGGAAGGCAGCAACAGCCGCTATTACGGCCCGCTGGGCTACAAAGTCGTCGAGCAATATTTAAAACCCGTACAATCCGCCACCGTGGTGTCGGCCGTCACGATGCCGCAAACCGTATCCGTGTACCAGGACGGCCGGGTCAGCGAATTGCAGATGCGCCGCTCGGACGCCGAGTATTGGCGCATCATGGATTTCCACGTACTGGCCGGCCGGGTCTATACCCCGGATGACGTGGCGCAGGGCCGCATGGTAGCCGTGATTAACTACAGCACGGCGCGCAAGCTGTTTCCCGGCGCCGGCATAGCCAGCGCGGTAGGCCGCCAGTTTGACGCGGGCAACCAGCCATTCCAGGTCATTGGCGTGGTTGAAGATGCGCTGCACTTGAATGCGCTATCCGACATCTGGGTCCCGGTCACGACATTCCCGGACAGCGCCTACCGCCAGCAAATCTTTGGCACGTTCACGGCGCTGCTGATGGCGGACAGCCCGGCGGGGGCCGATGCCATCCGCCGTGAAGTTGCGCAAGTGGCCCGCAACGTTCAATTCGATGATCCCAAAGAGTGGAACCGCGCTTACCTGTTTGCGGACGACAAGCTCGACGTCTTCGCACGCACCATCACGCAAAGCCAGACCTTGGATTCCGGCGCCGGCGCCATTGTTGCCGTATTGAGCCTGCTGGCCGTGCTGTTCATGCTGTTGCCGGCGCTGAACCTGGTGAACTTGAACATGGGCCGCATCATGGAGCGCAGCACGGAAATCGGCACCCGCAAGGCATTTGGCGCCACCAACCGCCAGTTGGCGGCCCAGCTGCTAACGGAAAACATCATGCTGTGCCTGGCCGGAGGCTTGCTCAGCCTGCCCTGTGCCGCGCTGGCGCTGATGTGGATCGAGCATTCCGGCGTGGTCCCCTACCTGAAGGTGAGCCTGAACGGCGCCGTATTCGGCTATGGCTTGCTGTTGACCATCGTATTTGGCGTGCTGTCAGGCGTGATCCCGGCCTGGAAAATGTCCCGCCTCGACCCTGTGCATGCGTTGAAAGGAACTGCGTGATGCTGCGCCATTGCCTGAAATTGATGTGGAAGCGCAAAACGCGCAACCTGATGCTGAGTTTGGAATTGCTGCTGGCGTTCGTGCTGGTGTTTGCACTGTCGGCTGCCGGTGTCCGCTGCTGGCAGCTGTACCACGAACCAGTTGGCTACGACTACCGCAACCTGTGGACCGTGTCGCTGAACCCGGGTGACGGCCAGCGCATGCCGAAGGACAACGACCTCTACAACCGCTTACGCCAGGCCGTGCGTGAATTGCCGGAAGTCGAACAGGCGGCCTACATTACGTTTTCGCCATACACGATGGCCACCATGACTACTGGCTATGGCCGCTCGGCCAACGGTCCCGAAGAAGTCATCCAAACGATGGAAGTCAGCGACGACTTTTTTGCCACCAATGACATGACCCCCTTGGCTGGACAATGGTTCAGCAGCGCGGATGACGGGGCCGACGCCATTCCCGTGGTAATCAACCGGCACTTGGCAGACCAGTGGTTCCCCGGCCAGTCAGCTGTCGGCCAAACCTTCAACAGCTATGAAACCAATGGCCCTGGCGCGCGCTTCCGCGTGACAGCCGTGGTGGAAGCCTATCGCGCCAAAGGCGAACTGGATCCGACCGCCGATATCATCCTGATGCGCCATGTCTCCGACAGCAAATTGTCCAACCTGAGCGCCATGGTGCTACGGGTTAAGGCCGGCACGCCGCGCAGTTTTGAAACCACGTTGCAGCGCCAATTAAAGCTGGTGCGCAATGACTGGAGCTACACGATCTCGCCGATGGCGGACTTGCGCGCCAGCCTGCTGAAAAACCAGTTGGCGCCCATGATGATCCTGGCCGTGATTGCCGCCTTCCTGCTGGCGATGGTGGCGTTCGGCCTGTTCGGCGTGCTGTGGCAAAACACCACGCGCCGCATACCGGAAATCGGCTTGCGGCGCGCCATGGGGGCGCCGGCTGGCGCCATCTGGCGCCAGATCATCACGGAGCAAATGCTGCTCAGCACAGGCGCCATGCTGGCCGGACTGGCGTTGCTGGTGCAGTTGCCGCTGACGGGCGTATTGGGCGAGCACTTGAACTGGCACGTGTTTATTTGCGCACTGGGCCTGTCGATGGGACTGATCTATCTGCTATCCTTGCTGTGCTCGCTTTACCCAGGCTGGCACGCCAGCCGCATGACACCGACCACCGCCCTGCGCTACGAATAATCCGGAATGACCCGCATCCTTATCGTTGATGACGACGCTGCCGTGCTGGCGTCGTTAAGCCTGCTGTTAAAACAATCCGGCTTCACGGCGCGCACGTGCGACGAGCCGCGCGCCGCACTGGCGTTGCTGGAACAGGAACCGTTCGACCTGGTGCTGCAGGATATGAATTTTTCCCTGCAAACCAGCGGCGATGAAGGCTTGCAATTGCTGGCGCACATCCGCGCACTGCGCCCTGCCTTGCCTGTACTGTTGATGACAGCATGGGGCTCGATTGCACTGGCCGTCAAAGGCATGCAGGCCGGGGCCGCCAACTTCTTTACGAAACCGTGGGACAACAGCCAGCTGGTGCAGTTGATCCGCGCCACGTTGTCGGCCACGCCGCACGATGCGGAAACCACGGCGGCGCGGCGCGAGCTGGACCAGCGCTATGATTTCAGCGGCATCGTGGGCGAACATCCGGCCTTATTGAAAGTGCTGGCCACTGTCGGCCAGGTGGCCGCCACGCGCGCGCCGGTATTAATCCTCGGCGAAAGCGGCTGCGGCAAGGAATTGATCGCGGACGCGATCCACCGCAACAGCCCCCGCGCGGCAAAGGCCGCCGTGAAAATCAACATGGGCGCCATTACGCCTTCGCTGTTTGAAAGCGAAATGTTTGGCCATGTCAAAGGGGCGTTCACGGATGCCCGCGCTGACCGGCAAGGCCACGTGGCTGCCGCCCATGGCAGCACGCTGTTCATGGATGAAATTGGCGAATTGAACCGCGCCGACCAGGTCAAGCTGCTGCGCGTGCTACAAGATCAAAGCTATCTGCCGGTGGGCGCCAGCCGCAGCGAACAGGCCGATGTCCGCGTGGTGTCCGCCACCAACCGCGAACTGGCGGAACTGGTGGCGTCCGGCGAATTCCGCGAAGACTTGTTTTACCGCTTGAACTTGATCACGTTGCGGCTGCCGCCGCTGCGCGAGCGGCGCAGCGATATTGCGCTGCTGGCGCGCCACCTCGTGACGACGATCGCGGCTGGTTACGGGTTGAGCGAAATGACGCTGTCGCCCAGCGCGCTGGACTGGCTGACGCAGCAGCCATGGCCGGGCAATATCCGCCAGCTGCGGCAAACGCTGGAGCGCACCATGCTGCTGTCCGGTAAAACCGTGCTGGCGCAGGCGGACTTCAGCGCGGCGGAGCAGCAAGACAGCGCCGGCGCACCGCGGCTGAGCATCGATGGCATGACGATCGACCAGGTGGAGCGCCACATGATCGCTCAGGCGCTGCAACAATATCAGGGCAATATCTCGCGCATGGCCAAGGCGCTGGGCTTGAGCCGCAATGCGCTGTACCGGCGGCTGGAGCGGCACGGACTCGATGCGGAATCGCGGGACAACCCGTGAATGCGCCATTGCCCGGCCGCGCGCCACGCCTGAAACTGCAATTCGGCCTGTACCTCGCGCTGCTGCACGTGGCGCTGCTGGCCGCCGTGCTGGCTTTCGCACGCTCCCGTCCGTGGCTGTTCGTGTCGCTGGAAGCGGCGCTGCTGGTGAGCTGCGTGATCGGCTACCGCCTGCTGGCGCGCGCACTGGAACCGCTGGCCTACACGCAGCACTTCCACAGCCTGCTGCAAGACGGCGAATACGCGGCGCGCCTGCTGGCGCCCGGCCACCGGCGCCAGCCGGAACTGGAGCAGCTGGTCCAGCTGTTCAACGCCATGCTGTCGCGCCTGTACGAAGAACGCTTGAAGCTGGGCGAGCAGCAGGGTTTGCTGGACCGGCTGCTGGAAGCCACGCCCAGCGCGGTCATCGTGTTTGATTTCGATGGCCGCATCAGTGTCTTGAATGCTGCCGCGTCGGCATTGCTGGGCGTTGACAATCCAATCGGCAAACCTTTGCACTACTGGCTGGACGCGCCCACGGAGCGCCGCGCCCGCTGTGCCGCGCTGCTGGAACAGCTGGACCGGATTCCCGCCGACTCGGGCGCGTTACTCAGCGACAGCGCGGGCCGCCGCTACCGTGGCCAGCGCGGCCACTTCCATGACCGGGGTTTCAAGCGCCAGTTCTTGCTGGTGGATGAATTGACGGCGGAACTGGCCGATTCCGAACACGCGACCTACGACAAGCTGATCCGCGTGATGGGCCATGAAGTCAACAACACGGTGGCGGCCACGGCGTCCGTGCTGGACTCGCTGCTGTATTACCGCGATCAATTGGCAGAAGGCGATGCCGATGACTTCAGCACTGCCATCGTGGCGGTCAAACGGCGCAATGTGCAGCTGGGGGAATTCATTGAACGCTTTACGCGCGTGGTGAAAATGCCGGCGCCGGAATTGCGCCCGGTGGAGTTGCCCGCCCTGCTCGACGGCATCGTGGCGCTGTACCGGGAACCTTGCCGCAGCCGTGGCATTACGCTGGCATGGGCGCGGCGCGACACCGTGCCCTTACTGGCCATGGATAGCCAGCTGATGGAACAGGCGCTGTTGAACGTGGTGAAAAATGCGATGGAAGCCGTGGAAGCCACGATGCAGGAACAGGGTTTAAACGCGGGCACGGTCACGCTGGCCTTGCATAGGGAAGATGGCAGCGTGCATTTATCCATCACCGACAGCGGCCGCCGTTTGGCCGGCGTGCCGGCCAGCCAGCTGTTCACGCCCTTCTTCAGCACGAAGAAGGGCGGCCAGGGTATTGGTTTGCTGTTCGTGCGCGAAGTCTTGAACCGGCACGGCTACAGCCACCGGCTGGCTGCCGATGAACACGGTGATACGTGTTTCGAATTGTGGCTTACTGCACCTGCGGCGTGACCAGTTGCGGCATGCTGCTGGATTGTTTCAGCATCGTGGTTCCGATCTGCAGCATGGAATGCCATTTTGCGCCTTGAGGCGCGTGGCGATTTAAAAATGAACTGCGAGAACTCCGCAGGCTGCGGAGCCCTCAACACTTGCACGGATTAGGAGGCAGGTAAGTCTGCAACAGCGTTGGTTAGTTGACCGGCCCGGCGGTAATTCAACTCTGCCACGCAAGCCAGCCGCATCATCTCCAGCGCATTACCAATTGCCCCGCCTCCAAGGGATGCCGCAAATGCACAATGGGCGTCCCTGTAGCGCAGGAACTCGCGTCCGGATGTTTCCAAACGCACTTTCGCAGCCCTGACAAACTTTGCATCCTCATCCCATTTAGCCAGCGCTGCACTGGCACTTTCCTCAGCCTGCTTCAACACTTTCGCGCTCTGCGCCGCATGATGCACCAAACAATCCCGCATACCGGCTTCCGAAAACGCACTGCATTCCTCGCGTAACGCCCTTTCCGCTGGCAGAGGAGGCGCAGCAAGTAACGGTGCCGAAAAAATCAGGCTGGCAGCTGCAATTAGCGCACGCATGAGGCTTCCTTCCCTTTGCGTATCAGACTTAAAGCAAAGTCGAGCTTCTTCGCATAATTGGGGTCCCCTCCCCCGTTATATCGATGCGCAACCATGGACGTGGAAATGGGCCGCCAGCCGATAATGACTTGTTGGATCGATGTGCGCTGATACTTCACGGCCCTGCGCAAATCGCAGTCCCAGGCATTCCATTTGCTGTCACCAGCAGCCTTACTTATTCCGTCTTGCCATTTCTCAAAACCACTCTTGGACAAGGTCGCCATCACATTCCTCCATCAAATCGGTCAGGAAGAAAATTATTGGCGCTGCGCTTTGTCACGGACTTGAGACAAATCACCAGACCCGAACCTGAAAATAAAAAGGCAGCTCCGCCGAGCTGCCTTTTTTATCCAGCACGAGGCTGGTTTAGCAATTACGAATTGTTGTTGCGGCGGCGACGGGCAGCCAGCATGGCGCCTGCGCCCAGCAGCATCAGTGCTGCGGTTTGTGGCTCAGGTACGTGTACTGGTGGAATCACTGCACCGAAACCATCGATGTACGCATAGCCGAAGTGGCCGGTTGGGTTGCAGTCTGCAGCCAGCAGCGACAGCGTGAAATCGTGGCCAGCCAGGCCCGCATCGATGGCCAGCTGTTCGATTTGCCAATCAGGTGTGTAGAAAATGCTGCCGATGCTGGAGAAGCGCGAATCCACGCCGCCACCGCCGGCGCCAGCGTTGTACACGCGGCTGATCAGCTGGGTGCCAGTGGTATCGTCGTGCAGGGACACGAAGATCGCTGCCGATTCATCTTCGGTGTGGCCGCCGTTTTCCAGGACAGCTTTCCACGCGAAGAAGATGTTGGCGTCCGTATAGTTCATGACTTTCTGGCTGATCACGGAAGCGTAGCCGCCCCAGGTCTGGTCTTCAGCGCGGTACGAATAGTTGCCGGAATAAACCGTCGAGCCCAGCGCAGCGCCGACATTCACGTCCACCGTGCCGGCTGCATTGATGCCCGAACGCGACGAACCAGCGTCATACAGGCTGCCACCTGGCAGGAAGTCGGCAGTCGACATACCCGAGTTCAACACGCCGCCGCGGAAGCCGCCGCCGACCGTCCAGCCGTTGGCGTTGCCGTCTTCGAAGCCGCCGTTGACGAAGGCGGTTGCGTTGGCAAAGTTGGCGAAAGCAAGCAGCAGCGCTGCTGGTACTAATTTGGAAAGTTTCATGGCCGTCCCTTAGTTATTGATCAATGGAAAAATTATAATGTTGCCGGTTTAACCATTAGCACAAACCGTGCCAAATAGCTAAGCCATTGAAAATAAACAAGAAACAAATATTGCCTTATGGATAATGTTAATATTTCCGACACTTCCTAGCAACAAAAAAGGGTTACAGGCGCAAACCTGTAACCCTAAAGCAAAAAGGGCAATCCCGAAGGATTGCCCTTTTTATTTGGTGCGCTGACCGGAATCCAACGACAGAGGAGGAATTGGCGGCGTTTTCAGAAAAGTACCGCCAAAAATACCGCCAAAACTTCAAGTGCTGCGTGCCTGGAATTTCCGGCCCCCTTCGCGCCTCGGCCATGTGCACCGGAAAAACGGTCCCGCCCAAACGAATCACTTGCAAACGCCGGTTTGCGGCATAGAATGAAGCCCTCATATGTGGGAATCGCTCCCACGAGGGCATGCATCGAGCATGTCCCTATGCTCTAGCGGCATAGGCGTTGCGGTCGTCACCCGCCTTCAGATTAAGAGCGCCAAGTGCGCTCCCATAAGTCGATTAAGCTGGCATCACACGGCAACGTGGCCAGCGACTTAGAAAAAGCCGCCGGAATCCGGTGGCATGCTTTACCGGTCAGCGCCCTTACGGCGCTATATGGCAAGGACAAGTTTCTTGCATCGATAAGCCCGCACGTCCCTTGTGATTTGCGGGCCGCCTCAAGCCCTGCGTTGCATTCTGCGCGGCTGGCACGCCCCTCCAGTAGCGGTATCGCTGGAAGCCAGCACACGCATGAATCGACTATGCAGGCGCTTCCGATTGGCCGCGTTCGTCGCACATCGTGCGATAGCGGCATCACCTCAGAGGGTTGTCATGGGTACGGTCACGCGCGTCGTTACTGGCGGCGTGCTGCCAGTGACGACGCGCCGCATGGGGCATAAACCCTGGCGGCAAGCGGCATTTTGCCGCGTGATGGTGGTCAGTGATGGGGCCAAGCGGCCCACTTCGCCAGCAAGCCTTGCGAAGTCCTGCGCCCGCTTCGGGCTGGTTAATTGTTTCGATACGTGCACGAGGTGCACTCCATGGACCCTGGGTGATTGGTCCCCGCTGTGGCAGTTCCCCCCGGGAACGCGCAGCGGTGCCACACGCGCATGCGGCGCGGGCAGGCAGTACAGCAACCGCAAACACGGGGGTGGTGCCCCGGGGCCTTTATTCAAACCTGTCCTGCTGCGGCAGTACGGGTGGCCAGAAACACTGACCAGACTGACTTACACCATGCGGCATCGATGTTGTGTTGAACCCCATAGATCGAGAGGAGGACTTTGCCATGCGCGACTTGAACTACCAGCTCAAGCAACTGTGTCACCGCAACCGCGACGGCAGCTTTGCCACGCAGGCCGACCGCGAGCGTTTATTGACCCTGTGCGCGAACGACCTGACCGCACGCGGTTTCCAGCATTTGAACGCGGACAGCCTGAAACCGAAGCATGTGACGGCGCTGCTCGAAAAATGGAAGCAGGACGGCATCAGTACCGGCACGATTAAAAACCGCATGAGCGCCTTGCGCTGGTGGGCCGAAAAGGTCGGCAAGGACAACGTCATTGCGCGCTCCAATAGCGAATACGGGATCGCTGAGCGGGTGTTTGTCACCAATGTCTCGAAGGCCAAGGTGCTGGACGGCGACATGCTGGCCCGTGTGACTGATCCCTATACGCGAATGTCCCTACAGTTGCAGGCGGCGTTTGGATTACGGCGAGAGGAAAGCATCAAGATCAAGCCGGGGTGGGCGGACTGCGGGAGCTTCTTGCGGTTGCAGGATAGCTGGACCAAGGGCGGCAAATATCGTGAGGTGCCGATTACCACGGCGCAGCAGCAGGCCGTGCTGGATGCGGCCAAAGCACTGGCGGGGAAAGGCAGCTTGATTCCGGCGCAGTTGCGGTATCGAGATCAGTTGAATCGTTTCCGAGCGCAGTGCGATAAGGCGGGCATCCATGGCGTGCACGGATTGCGGCACGAGTATGCACAGCGGCGCTATGCCGAGTTGACTGGCTGGCCGTGTCCTGCAAATGGTGGCAGCACATCGAAGCAACTGGCTGCCGCCGACAAGCAAGCTGATCACGATGCGCGGCTCAAGTTATCGAAGGAGATGGGTCATTTTCGCGAACAGGTCACCTCGATTTATTTAGGCAGATGACAGATCAGTTCACGCACTACTCTTTCCTCGCCAACCTCTTTTCAAGAACAACAGGAACAATCATGACCACGACCAAAAAATTCCTCCGCTTACCAGCGGTGATCGAAGCTACCGGATGGTCCCGCGCGACAATCTGGCGGAAAGTGAAGGCTGGCGTATTGCCAGCGCCGATTCCCATCGGTCCCAAGTCCATCGCTTGGGATGCAGAGGAAATCGCCCAGTGGCAGCAGCGCTGCATTGATGCCAGCCGTGGAGTCGGTTGAACAAATTCTGGGTCGGCATATCACTCCGCAGTTCGTGCATGGCATTTAGTGACAAAGTGTGAGCTTTACACTTGAGCAAGATGATATGCTGCAACTTTTCTAGCGCCGACCAGAAGTAAACATGTGCATACTGGATGACGAATACCAAGAATTCGAACAACTTTAATCAAAGAAATACGCGCGACTTGCTTTATTTTCTTGAATGTTAGCATCACTTGTTTCATTTAACTCTATATGAAGAGCAATCCGCATGAAACTTACTATTCTTGACGAAAAAAACGAAGCGGATGCCATCTGCTATTTATGCAAAATTGACCTAATCAGTTATGTCAATTCTATTCCAACTACATATCGCGAATTTGATGTTCAACGAGGAATTGTTTCAAATAAATATTTAGATCATCTTGCTGAAACCATTAATAAAAAAAGACACATTCCTTCTATCGTTTTAGTTACTGATGAGGTTTCTATCACAAAAAGTACTAGTAATCGTTTTTTGAAAATAGACGATTATAGAATTCTAGATGGCCTTCAACGAACACATAGACTAAAAATAATATGGGACATAGTGGGATTTCTAGTCAATGCCATTGATAAATCTGTCGCCTTAAATAATCCAAGCAAATTTACTCGCTCCAATTCTGCAAATATAAAATCTCTCGGCGGGGATGTAAAATTAGTTCGCAATCTGATTGAATTGGGATGTGCAGAGCTTGAAACTCAGGAAGAATTTTTCGATGAAAATACACTCTGGATTGAGGTGTGGACTAATTTAGGGCGATCTGAGCAAGTTGAGAAAATGCTCCTTCTAAATGCGGGACACAAATCTGTAAATATTAAACATCAACTGGAATTGTTATTTTTAAATATGCTCTTCCGCTTGGAAGACATAGCTCCTGACGGCGTCAGCTTTATTCGAGAAAAAGAACAAAGTGCAATTCAGTATAGCAAATCAAGAAATGTTGGCGAATATCATTTCGCCCACGTTATTTCTGCACTAATAGCTTTAAGCGCAGGCAAGATCGTAAATACCAACAGTGATTTGGTAAGTGATATGCAATCAAATCAAAATGATTATATTGATTTAATTGAAGGATTTAACCTTAGGCTTATCAAAACATTTGTAGAATTCTTATTTTCTTTAGATAAGTCCCTTAATTCTGTATATGGTGATGTTGGAGTTAAATGGCTGGGGCGGGAAGTTGTTCTAATTGGCATGTTTGGAGCGATTGGAGATTTTTCTGAAGAGCAGCCTGAAGCGCTCGTAAAAGTTTTTTCCAGGCTTGAATTGCAATTACATTCCCTTGTGAAATCCCTGCAACTGGCAAGCTTTGAGCAAGAACGAAATAAAGTTGAATTGAACAAGGTGAATGTCGGAAATGTAAATAAACGTGCTGTATTTAAAGCCGTTCATGATCTTCTTCGCGGCATCAAGTTTCAAGGTTGGAAGACATATTTCGGGGGTAATTAATGAAGTACAACGAAATTGTCTATAGCTCTGTTCGAGGGCTGCTAGCTAGTTACAGTCAAAAAATAAATGACTTTCTAGATAGTGGAGAAAACGACACTCTTTTAGACATAGTGACGAGCATTGATGAGATGCTTGCTATTGTTGATGCAGCAATCGCTACGCCTGGAGCAGATCCGTTTTTAAACGATGTGTTTAGTTTATTCAGATTTCCACAAAACTCAGTGGAAATCGAAAAAATAGATCCTATTTATTTCAAGAAAACAATTGCAATTCTAACATTGGCAACCTTGCTCGAAAACGATCAAAGCCTGGACCTCGATAAGGAGATTGATTTTCCTGTTGAATCATTCAAATTGCTATCTGATACTGGGCCAATGTTGCCGTTCAAATCATTTGGAGTAGCTAATATAAGTACCCCTAAAGATTCAATGGCTTACATTGAATTCCGTGATGAGACGTGGCATCAGCAGCTTGGCGAGTCAAAATTTAACAACCAGTTGCTAGGTTGTATTTTACATGTCGTTTCTTCTGATACCTCATTAATATTTAATTCAGCATATATATTGGTCAGGGACGATGCCGATGACGTAAAAGCGGTGGAAGCTGCATTAAGATTGCATGCTATTAGTCAAGGAAAAACAATTCATATTCCTATAGAGAGTACTATCAATCCATCACTTAACGGGACAGGCTTGATTTCCCCCAAGAATCATTACCAACAATTCAATGAAACAATACTTATCTTAAGTGAATTTAATGCAAGATCAGATATTCTAAATAAATTCCTTAGCTTGTACCATGTCATTGAAGGTTTTATGCACAAAGTCCCTTTGGTCGATTTGGGGAAAAATAACAATGGAAAAATGTTTTCTATACGTGATTTCAAACGTCTATACAATACGGTAGATGTCAATGAAACAGCTGCAATTAAAGAAATTTTTAAGATATTTTGGGATGTAAACATTGGACCTATCGCATTTTCAAAAGTTGTTGAGAATGCGATTAAATCTACCAAAACGCTCCCTGGATATGTGAAGGAGGATATGGATTTGCTTTTAACAAAGCTAGAGGTATTTGATACGAACGGAGCTACTCAGTTGAGCAATGGGTGCACATCCACCAAATATTCTTTATTAATTTATAAAGTAAGATGCGCCATTGTTCACAATAGTGAAACCGAACTCCATATTTCGCACTTTAATCTATCAAAAACATTAATATATTTGATTGATGAAATTATTATGAAACCATTAGAGGGGTTGGTCTTTAAAGTGATTAGCGATAAAACCAGCCGCGTGTGGTATTCTGGCCCGGTGCTGCAACTATATTAAAATTGTTCTGGAATTCCACTATCTACGAAAGGCCTAGTGAGTTGCGGCGTTACATATCAGATTGGCACCATAACATTATGATGATGCTATGGCTATGGCGTTGCCTGGGCTTGTTGATTTAGTGATCCCATAGTTAACGAAGCAACCCACAAAGGCTAAATAATACTAGTATAATAAATGACAAACAACGGACTGGATTCAGATCACAGGCTTATTTGAAGATAAGTTCTTTCGAATAACGAGAGAGGAAATTGAGCTTAGAAAACGTGCATCTGAGGCAAACCGATATTTCCTGCAACAATCTCTTAGCAAGAAAATTTATTTATTTTTTGCTTTCAAAATTAAAAGTAAATTTCCTGATGGACGAAATCGATTATTTACGCGTTCGACATCAGGATCTTGGGGGGTATGAAATAATCAATAAGTTTCATACCTTGAACATACGGAGTAGATTTTTTAGGGGGGGATTGTTTTTATATTTTTTGAAAACTATAAGTCTATCTACGATTGAGTCCAAGATATGACTCCCCCTCTCCTACGCGCCGCCATGGATTGGAATAACCTCAGCACCAACCCGCAGTTTATCCAGATAATTAGCCCACCGCTGCATCATTTCCCGTCGTGCTGGCAAATGCGACGTGCGGTTGTAGGCACGCCCCAGCGGGTCACGTACCGTATGGGCAAGCTGGTGCTCGATCAGGTCCGGACGCTCTCCAAGCACTTCATCCAGAATGGTTCGGGCCATGGCGCGAAAGCCATGGCCGGTCATGACTTCTTTGCTGTAGCCCATGTTGCGCAAGGCGGCATTAATCGTGTTCTCGCTCATGCAGGCTTTGCTGCGCAGGCTGGGGAAGACATACCGTCCATCGCCAGTGATCGGGTACAGATCGCGTAAAACCCCCACTGCCTGCGTGCTGAGCGGCACAAGGTGTTCGACCTTCATTTTCATCTTGGCCGCAGGTATCCGCCACTCTGCCGCATCCAAATCGATTTCCGCCCACTCTGCGGCCCGCAGTTCACCGGGACGGACAAACACCAAGGGCGCCAGCTTGAGCGCCGCCACGGCCGCAGGAAAGCCGTGGTAATCGTAAATGGCGCGCATCAGCGCCCCAACCTGCTTCGGCTCGGTGATGGCGGCGAAATTGCCTTTCACGGTCGGCGCGAGCGCGCCGCGCAAGTCGGCCGTGATATCGCGCTCCACCAGATCGAGCGCCACCGCGAACCTGAAGATCTGGCCACAGACCTGTTTGACCCGATGAGCGGACTCGACTGCGCCCCGCGCTTCCATTTTTTGCACGGCGGCAAGGACGTCACGCGGCTTGATTTCGGTAATCGGCTTTTTCCCAATGGCGGGGAAGATATTCTTCTCCAGCCAGCCCCGCACCTTCTCTTGGGTACTGGCTGTCCGCGTGGGCGCAATTTTCGACAGCCACTGATGGGCAATAACTTCAAAGGTTTGTTCGGCGGCGGCAGCTCTGGCGCTGCGGTCGTTCCGCTTGGCCTGGCTCGGGTCGATGCCCTCCGCCAGTAGTTTGCGGGCCTCATCACGCCGCTTGCGGGCAGTGGCCAGCGATACTTCCGGATAGACGCCCAGTGCCAGCGTCTTTCGCTTGCCAAGGAAACGGTAATTCATCCGCCAGTACTTTCCTGTCTCTTTGACAAGAAGGTACATACCGGCCCCATCGGTGTATTTTTCGCCACCGGGCTTGCCCGGCTTGACCAGCCGGACGAAAGTATCAGTCAGCGCCATGTTCGCCTCCGCTGGCGGTATCTCGTTTTACGTTACGAGCCAGATACCGCCACAGGTACCGCCATTTCTGCGAGCTTTCATGCTACGCCGTGGGACTGCCGGAGACAACAAAAAACCCGCGCTCCCTATGAGAGAGGCGGGTTTCTGATACTTCCTGATACTGCTTGTACTACTGTATTGGTGCCGCTGACCGGAATCGAACTGGTGACCTTCGCATTACGAATGCGCTGCTCTACCGACTGAGCTACAGCGGCGAAACCTTTTCTTAGCTACGTTCCACTGAGTGGTTCGCTGCAAGAGGCTCGCATTCTAACAAACAACTTTCGAAATGCGCAAGGGTGTTTTTTAATTATTCTGCGTGATAGCCCGTCACCACCGCCACTTCATCGCGGGAACCCAGGAATACCGGTACGCGCTGGTGCAGTTTGGCGGGCTGGATATCCAGGATGCGCTGCTTGCCGTCAGTGGCGGCGCCGCCTGCCTGCTCCACGATGAACGCCATCGGGTTGGCTTCATACATCAGGCGCAGCTTGCCTGGCTGCGACGGGTCGCGCGAGTCGGCCGGGTACATGAACACGCCGCCGCGGTTCAGGATACGGTGCACGTCAGCCACCATCGAGGCGATCCAGCGCATGTTGAAGTTCTTGCCGCGCGGGCCCGTGTCACCGGCCAGCAATTCATCGATGTAGCGCGTGACTGGTGCGTGCCAGTGGCGCGAGTTCGACATGTTGATGGCGAATTCCTTGGTGGCGGCAGGGATTTGCATGCCGCGCTGGGTCAGCACCCACGAACCCATTTCGCGGTCCAGCGTGAAGCAGTTGACGCCATTGCCGGTGGTGAGCACCAGCTGGGTTTGCGGGCCGTACACGGCGTAGCCGGCGGCGACCTGCTTGCTGCCAGGCTGCAGGAAATCCTGCTCGCTAGGGTCTTTCATGCCTTCCGGCGCTTTCAGCACGGAGAAGATGGTGCCGATCGACACGTTGACGTCGATGTTCGACGAACCGTCCAGCGGATCGAACACCAGCAGGTATTCGCCCATTGGGTAGCGGTTCGGGATGCGGTGGATGGTTTCCATTTCTTCGGACGCCATCGCGGCCAGGTGGCCACCCCACTCATTGGCTTCCAGCAGGATTTCGTTGGAAATCACGTCCAGCTTCTTTTGCACTTCGCCTTGCACATTTTCCGTTTCCAATGCGCCCAGCACGTCGCCCAGGGCGCCTTTGCCCACGCTGTGGCTGATGGTTTTGCAGGAACGGGCCACCACTTCGATCAGCAGGCGCAGTTCGGCCGGGATCGAGTTGTGCTTGCGTTGTTCTTCGACCAGGTATTGGGTCAGGCTGATGCGTTTCATTGTTTTCCTAGTTTGGTTTCGTTGAAAATCGTTAATTCGAGTCGTTAATTCGCCAGCGCTTTGCTGACCACTTCATTGACGTCATTCGACAGGCCCGGGCTGGCGGCGACTTTTTCCAGCGCGCGGCGCATTTGATCCTGCAAGTCCGGCACATAGCGGCGCCAGCGGTCCAGGCTGCGCGCCAGGCGGGCCGCCACTTGCGGGTTGATGGCGTTGAGCTGGATGACGTTTTCCGCCCACAGCGCATAGCCGCTGCCATCGTGCGCATGGAATTGCGCAGGGTTTGCATTGCAATAGCTGAACAGCAGGCTGCGTGCGCGGTTCGGGTTCTTGATATTGAAGGCTGGGTGCTGCATCAGCTCGCGCACCTTGGCGATGCCCGTATGCGGGCTGGCGCCCTGCATCGCGAACCATTTATCGATGACCAGCGCCTCGTTCTCGAATTCGTCATAGAAACGCTGCAGGTACGGCGCCGCATCGGATCCGCTGTGGATCAGCGACACCAGGGCCGACGCGCGGTCCGTCATGTTGGATGCGTCATCAAACTGTTGCTGCGCCAGTTTCAATTCTGCCGGACCCGGTTCGATCATCAGGTAAGCCAGCGCCAGGTTTTTCAAGCCGCGCTTGCCGGCCGACTGCGCATCCGGGCTGTATGGGCCGGGCGTCAAGTTCGCTTCGTACTGCGCCAGCAATTCCGGCGCCAGTTCGCGCGCCAGCGTGCGGCGCATGAACTGGCGCGCCGCGTGGATCGCTTGCGGATCGACGACATCCATGCTTTCCGCAATGATGGTTTCCGATGGCAGGATCAATGCCTGTTCACGGAACGCCGGGTCCAGCGACGCATCGGCCAGCACGGCGCGCTGTGCCGCGATAAAGGTGTCGTCCAGCGCCAGTTCGGCGCCCGCGGCGGCAGCTTTCGCCAGCTTCAGCAGCCGTTCCATGGCCAGGCGCTGGCCTGCTTCCCAGCGGTTGACGGCGTCACTGTCGTAGCGGAACAGGTGCAGCAATTCAGCGTCCGTGTAATCGTATTCCAGCACGACCGGCGCGGAGAAATCGCGCAGGATCGATGGCACCGGCTTTTCTTTCACGTTGGTGAAGCGGAAGGTCTGTTCTTCTTCCGTGAAATCCAGCACTGCCGTGGTCGCGCCCACAACTTTGCCATCCACGGCCAGCGCAATATCGTTGCCTTCGGCATCGAGCAAGCCGACCGCCACCGGGATGTGGAACGGCAGTTTATTGGTCTGGCCCGGCGTATCCGGGCAGCGCTGGCGCAGCGTGATTTCATACGTCTGGTCAGCCGGATCATATTGGGTCGTCGCCGTGACAACCGGCGTACCGGCCTGGCTATACCAGCGCTCGAACTGCGTCAGGTCGACGCCATTCGCATCAGCCATCGCGGCGCGGAAGTCGTCGCACTGCACGGCCTGGCCGTCATGGCGCTGGAAGTACAAATCCATGCCTTTGCGGAAGCCTTCGCGGCCCAGCAGGGTCTGGTACATGCGCACCACTTCCGCGCCTTTTTCATACACAGTCACCGTGTAGAAGTTATTGATCTCGACAAACGAATCGGGCCGCACGGGGTGCGCCATCGGGCCCGCGTCTTCCGGGAATTGCGCCTGGCGCAAGGTCCGCACCTGGTCGATACGGGTCACGGCGCGGCCGCTGGCCGTGCCGATCATGTCAGCCGAGAATTCCTGGTCGCGGAATACCGTCAAGCCTTCTTTCAGCGACAGCTGGAACCAGTCGCGGCATGTGACGCGGTTGCCGGTCCAGTTGTGGAAATATTCGTGGCCGACCACGGCTTCAATACCGGCGTAATCGATATCGGTGGCCGTGCGCGGATTGGCCAGCACGAACTTGGTATTAAAGATGTTTAATCCCTTGTTTTCCATCGCGCCCATGTTGAAGTCGCCCACGGCGACAATCATGAAGCGGTCCAGGTCCAGTTCCAGGCCGAAGCGTTCCTCATCCCAGCGGATCGAGTTTTTCAGCGACTGCATCGCATAGTCGGTCTTGTCGAGGTTGCCCTCTTCGACCCACACTTGCAGCAGCACTTCGCGGCCGGATTTCAGCGTGTACGTCTCTTCCTGGCACACCAGTTTGGCTGCCACCAGCGCAAACAAATACGACGGCTTTTTGAACGGGTCTTCCCATTTGGCGTAATGGCGGCCATCGCCGAGGTCGCCTTGCTCCAGCAAGTTACCGTTCGATAGCAGCACGGGATAGCGTTCCTTGTCGGCGCGCAGCATCACCGTGTATTTCGCCATCACGTCCGGCCGGTCAGGGAAATACGTGATGCGGCGGAAGCCTTCCGCTTCGCACTGCGTGTAAAAACTGCCGTTCGACACATACAGGCCGGACAGAGTCGTGTTATTGACGGGTGCGCACAGCGTTTCGATTTCCAGGGTCGCCTGTTGCGGCGCTTTGGGGATCGTCAGCGTGTTCGCGCCCAGCAGGTACTGGCCGGGTTCCAGCGTCTTGCCATTCATCCGCAAGGCGACCAGTTCGATGTCTTCACCGTGCAAAACAATGTCTTTGCTCTTGCCGTCGGGATTGCGGGTTAACGTGACGCGGCTGGCCACAATGGTACGGGCCGGGTCCAGATCGAAACCCAGTTCTACCGTGTGTACCAGGTAGCTGGGAGGGGTATAGTCTTTACGGAAGATCGTCTGAGGGCTGTCTGTGCGCATGAGAAATTCGACCGGACGTTGATGGAAAAGGCTATTTTACCAATACCGCCCCTGTGCGACGCGCGCCAGCGGTAATACCAGTTACAGCCGGGTCCCTTTCCATCGCAGTGGCGGCGGATTCAACGGAGATTTTTGCTGCTCTTCTTCTTGCTGTTACAAACTGTAATAATCATGCGCAACATAGCGTGCCGCCATACACTTAAATATCCATCGGGAGCAACCATCATGAAAACTTTTGCGATACTGGCTGCGGCAGCCGGTTTGCTGCTGACCGGATGCGCCACCACCATCCGCAGCGACGTGACCACATTCCAGCAATGGCCGGCTGCGGGCGTGCCGGACAAGTCCTATGTGTTCGACAACCCGCCGCCGACGGAAAACACGCTGGAATTGAAGACTTACCAGAATATGGTCAGCACGGAGCTGGCCAAGCTGGGCTTTACGCAAGTGCCGGACAATGCCAATCCCAAATTGAAAGTAGGTGTTCACTTCAGCACCATCGACCGCCCTGTCAAGGTACTGCAAGCCACCGATCCGTTCTGGATGGGCCCCTACTGGGGGCCGCGCTATGTGGGCCGGGGATTTTACCGTCCTTACTGGGGCCCCTACCGCTGGGCCGGCTGGGGCCCGTATTACGACCCATTCTGGTATGGTCCGCTGGAAGTCCAGGAAACCATCCGCCACAACTATGAACGCCAGCTGCGCGTGTCGATCAATACCATTGATGGGCAAAAATTGTTTGACGTGACGGTGCAAAACACGAGCCGCCGCCAGTCGACGCCGGCCGTGATGCCGGCGCTGGTGCAGAGTGCGTTTGCGGGGTTCCCGGGAGAAAACGGCAAAGTGAAACAGGTCGAGCTGCAAGTCGAATAAACAACAGCCCGGCAGTTGCAATGACTGCCGGGCTCTCTCATCCAACTGCTGCTTTACAACGGCTTCAGATTCTCCCCTCTCATTCCAACAAGCACAGCTCGACCATCATGCACGCGAAATTCACCGTAGCGCGCACCGGCATAGCGGGCCGCTTCACCCTCCGTGAAGTACCATGCATCGGTCCCCAGCGTGAATTCGCCCCGCTTGTACACGAGATCAATCAGTAATTCATTGGCGGCCAGCGGCTGCGCTGCACGATGCATACGCACCGGCTGCGCAATTGCTTCGCTATTCTTCTGCATCACGATTTGCGCTGCATCCATCATCACCCGAGGCACCGCACCATCAGGCAGGCGCAAATCAAAGCGCAGCACCATGTAATCCCCTTGCATCAGTGAACGGGGATCGGCTGGCGCCAGCCGGACAAAGACTTGCTGCCCTTGCGCAATCCACTGTTCTTTCTGCCAAATTGTGAAGTTCACCAAACCGAGAACAGCTACGGCGCACAGGCCGATGCACCACAGCCGCGCTGGCTGGGGTGATGCGACCTGTACCGGTGATGGCTCCAGCAGCATGCGGGACCGCCATTCCGATGGCGATGGCTGCACTGCTGTGGCCGTGCGCCTTGCCAAGGCGGCAGCGATGGCCACCGTGATCCCCGCCCCTGCAAAGAGCATCGCCTTTTCCAGCAATGAACTGTTCAACTGATAATAGCAGGCTCCAACCACCCAGGCGGCTGCCAATGCCGACGCCATGGCCATGCGCCAGCGTCCCGTTGCACTACAAATAGCCAGCGCAAGCAGCACCGCCCCCAGTTGCGGCATGAAGTACGCCATCGCCGCGACTGCCACGGTGACGATACCGAACCACAGTTGCTGCAACGATGACCAGGCCCGCGCCAGCACAATGGCTGCCGCCAGCGCCAGTGGCGGCGACCACAGGGATGTGGTTTGCTGGTGTGACGCTGTGCCGGAAAGCGGGGAAAAGGTATGCATGAACATGGCTTGCCCTGCGCCTGCCGCCAGCATCAGTAGCGTCACGGCCAGCCAGCCACTGGCCGCCGCTTCAATCCCGGCTGCCCGTCCCGGGTCGCCCGCCTGGATGCAGCTGTGCACGAGGATGAACGCCGCCAGCCACGCCAGTAGCGCGAGATGACCGGCTACCGCGAGGCCGCCCTCCCAATCGTGCAGCACGACTACGGCTCCCGGAAGCATTCCCGCAGCAATGGCGCCAAACATGGTCCGCAGCCACAGCCTGGACAAAAAAGGAATAATCGCCAGCGACAGCACCAAGGCCACCGCAAACATCAGGTCTTCTTGGTGATTCATGGCCAGTGTGCCGGCAATACAGGCAATCCCTGCCGCCATTAACGGTGCGGAGGCATGTTCATGGAATGAATGCGGTCGGGCTAACGACAGCAACATCATGCCTCCCGCCAGCATGCCAGCGCCGGCGAGACCCAGCAGCCATGATCCGCCTTCGCTGCCGGATGCGGCCATCAGCACACCTGCCACGACAAAGGCGATCAGCGGTAGCGCGGCCAGCCATGCGCCTACCGCCAGGATCGCGGTGGCCAGCCATGGTGTGCCGCCTTCGCTGCGCTCTATAGCTGCTTGATGCAGGATCGCGTCGAATTGGTCCCGGTTCATGGTTTTTCTCCCCCCGGTGACCGGGACGGCAACAGCAAACGCGAACTGCCATAGGCCAGCGCCATAGTCGCCAGGCACAGCATGAACGTAGTGCCAAGAATGTCGCTATGGACTTGCAATATCACGCGATAAAGCCCCGCCAACAGCAGAATATCTGTAGCGACAATACCCGCGCCCGCGCAATAGCCATCCGACCAAAGTTGGCTCTTGAATAGCAAGACAATGCCAACTGCCAAGACCAGCGCCAGAAACAGCAGGGGCATGCCAAACTCGCGGAATACAGATTGCAAGACGCCCCACACTGCCTGCGACAGCAATACGGTGACACCAAACCGTACCATCCAGTTTCCCGCACCGGTATGGCGCCGCAACGCTGGATGCGCAGGCAGCAAAAACGCCGCCGAGGCTACCCAGGCCAGTACGTGCGTCAGCGCGTCATCCGCTCCCATCTGCCAGCGGGACGTCATGGCAACCACCCACAGTGCGGCCGCTGTATTCACGACCAGGATCCACGGCGCCCATAACGCATCGCTGCGTACACCCCAGCACATCGGCAAGCCCATTACCGCCCAGGCGGCGAACAATTGCCATGGATCCGCGCCCGTCTGGTAAGTCTGTCCCACGCAGGCCAGCAAGCCACCGATGGTCAGCAGAGCCAGCAGGCTGAGTGGGATACGGGCAGCTGGAAGACGCCATGCGCCGAACAATGCCACGGCCAGCAACGACTGGACTAGTGCAAAACGTCCAAAACGGCCAAACCCATCCCAGTTGGCCGCTACACAAAAAATCACGGCCAGCCCGCCCAGCGCGGTGGCGGCAATGGCCAATCCCTGCGCCATACGGCGCGTTAACGCTGGCGGCTCGCCCTGCAATCCGGCCAGCCGCAACAACTCAGCTGTGGCGTCGGCATCGAGCTGATGCCGGGCTGCCTGTTCGTACAGCGTGTATCTCAAACTCATGTTTTCTCCTGAAAGTTGCTAGAAAGGAGCCGGCTTAATCCGGCAACGCGTTTATGCGCCCCAGGCATTCTGTAGAGAAATTAACAAAGCTTTAGCCGAAATGATCAATAATTTGCGCGATGGCACAGCTCAAGCAAGCTATCCGGTCACGATACGTCTGGCACTCGAATGCACCGCTATATAATAAAAATTATATACAGCGAGGCCATTCTGTTGACATTAAACTACCGTTGGCTCTTCCGAGGGCTTAATCCTGAACAAGGAAGCCAAGCGGATACTGAACGTGCAAAAGGGGGATACCCTTTATTTGACTGAAGCTCCGGATGACGCCATGCGTACTACGCCCTACAATCCGGAGTTTGAGCGTCAAATGGCATTGGCTGAAGCCATAATGCATGACGACCGCGAAATCCTGAGAGTGTTGGCTAAATGACGTGGAACTGGGTTCAACCTGCCACGGTGTACGCAGTTCATGACAAGCAATTGTCAGCGCACGGCGGCTCGTCAGGTGTGCGCAACTTGAACGCAGTGGAATCTGTACTCAGCCGAGCCCAGAATCTTGCTGCCTATGGCAAACTGCCTCACGATGCAGCCGACCTCGCCGCAGCTTATATTCATGACCTGGCTACCAATCACGGGTTCAGTGATGGAAACAAGCGCACAGCATGGGTGATAGGCCGGTTATTCCTCGCGATTAACAATATCAAGCTCCAGTTTACCCATGTAGATGCCATTAATTTCATGCGGGCAGTAGCAAGCGGAAGCAAGGATGAAGTAGAGACGTCAGATTGGATCAGGCAACGTATTGTTCCCGAAACCATGAGCCTGCCGAGATCTCAAGAGTAATACGCCTCGGAAGCAAACGTAATCGCCACCACCAGCAATACCGCCAGCACCAGCACGATCAACAACCGGCCGAATTTCGGGGTGCCGTCATCTTCGTCGTGCTGCTGCTGGCTGATATCGCTCATGTCGTTTCAATTCAAGGAATTAAGATGGTCGACCCGGTCGTCTTGCGCGCTTCCAGGTCGATGTGGGCTTGCGCCACGTCGGCCAGATTATAGCGCTGCTTGACGGGTACCTGGACTTCGCCGCTCTTGACCACGCCAAACAGGGATTTCGCCATGGCTTCCAGGTTTTCCCGCTTGGCCGTGTGCGTCATCAAGGTGGGGCGGGTAATGAACAGCGAACCGCGCGACTGCAATTCATTCAGGCTGAACGGCGGCACGGGGCCGGAGGCATTGCCAAAGCTGACCATGGTGCCCAGCGGGCGCAGGCAATCAAGCGACCCCGTGAAAGTATCCTTGCCGATCGAATCAAAGACCACGGCCACGCCTTCCCCGCCCGTAATCTCCTTGACCCGCTCGACAAAGTTTTCCTTGTTGTAGTTGATGACGTGTTTGGCGCCGTTTTCAATGGCCAGCGCGACTTTTTCTTCCGAGCCCGCAGTACCGATCAAGTTCAAGCCCATGACTTTGGCCCACTGGCACGCAATCAAGCCCACGCCGCCCGCCGCCGCATGGAACAGGACCGTGTCGCCCGCCTTCAACGGCACGGTACGGTGGAAAAGGTATTGCACCGTCATGCCCTGCAACATCATGGCGGCGCCGGTCTCAAAATCTATCTTGTCTGGCAACACCAGCAATAGCGCCGCCGGCATATTGCGCGCCTGCGCATAGGCGCCGTTCGGACGGCCGGCATAGGCCACGCGGTCGCCTACTTTGACTTCCGTGACACCCTCGCCCACCGCTTCCACGATGCCCGCGCCTTCCATGCCGAGACCGGCCGGCAGCGGTTGCGGATACAAGCCCGTGCGGAAATACACGTCAATGAAATTCAAGCCGATGGCTTTATGGCGCACCGTTGCTTCGCCAGGACCGGGCGGCCCCAGTTCCACATCCACATATTCCATCACTTCCGGCCCGCCCGTGCGGGTCATGCGAATTGCCTTAACCATCGTCGTCCCTTTCTATTTCACAAACCCGCGCTCGCGCAGCCATTGCGTCATGCGCGGGTAATGGTCGCGGGCCCAGTGCGTGGAATTGATGTACGCACTGCCGCCGTCGATATCCGTTTCCCACAGGCCGTGCGCCGCGCGGGGCAGCATCCACACCTGGTGATCCTTGTGCCCGGCCTTGTCCAGCGTCTCCTTGAACAGTACCGCACTTTTATGCACCGGTACGAACGCATCTTTCTCGCCCAAAATGTACACGATCGGCGCTTTCAGGTTTTTCAATTCCGGCAGTGGATCATAGCTGTAAAACGCCAGCGATTCCGCGCGCGGTTTCTCGCGGAACGTGTCCGGCACGATTTCCACCTGGCTGGCCCAGCGCGCATGGTCATTGGCGCGCGCCGATGCCAGCAATTCCGCGCGGTTGGCGCCATTGCTGGTCACCCAGCGCATCAATTTTTCCTGATAAGCCGCGCCCGCCTTGACTTCTTCCTCGCTGAAACCGGATGCCCGCAGCGAATTTTCTATACGGTAAACCTCTTGCTCGGCAGGCGGCACACCGGACGCCGCCTGGGCTATGACAAACGCGACCTTTTGCGACCGGGTGGCCGCCAGCGGCGCCAGCCAGCCGCCCTGGCTGTGGCCCCACGTACCGATGGCATTGGCTTTGATGTCGGCCCGCTGGCCCAGCAAATTGATGCCGGCAATGGCGTCGTCGGCCAATTGCTCCATGGTGGCCTTGTTAAATTCGCCCGTGGATTTGCCCACGCCGCGCTTGTCATACATCAGCGCCGCCATGCCATGCGCGGCAAAGTAATACGCTTGCAGTGCATACGCGCCACGCGGCGCCGGGCTGGACATTTGCGTCAACACGACAGCAGGGAATGGTCCCTTGCCTTCCGGCAGCACAAGCGTACCGGACAAGGTCACGTCGCCATTCTTGAACGTGACTTCTTCCGAGCGGAATTGCAGGCGGCGCGCCGTTTGCTGCTTGCCGTCCTGCTGCCACACCATGCGCGCGATATGGCCTGCCTTGTCTTTTTCAAAGCGCATTGTGGTTTCACGCACTTCCAGATTGAAGTTGCCCTTGCCCGCATACCACGTGGTATCGCTTTCCGCGAACATCGATGCATAGCGTCCGCTGCTCATGTCGCTGTAAAAGATTTGCGGGAAATCGCCCCACTCGGACAGCACGACGATGTGCTTGTCGGGGAATTGGTAAGCGCCCAGCAATGGCTGATGGCGCTGCGGATCATCGGACAACGTGCGGCGGAATGCGAACTTGCCTTCGTTGCCGTTCAGCGTGACTTTACCGGCCAGCAAATCGCCCTGCACCTTGCCGTCAAATTGCAGCACGCCGTCCGGACCGGGCAGCGCGAACTGGACGTTCCCCTGCTCTTGCTTGACGCCATCGAGCGGCAAACCCTTCTTTTCCATCGAAGGCAAGTCCACCGTGGCTTTGCCATCGGCGCCAAAGTATGGGCGAATAAAGTTGATGTCCTTGCCCACTTCGTAGGTGCCGGCCCAGTGGCCAGGCAGCCCTGTGGCGGCAGGAGCAGCGAAGGCGGCGGTGGAAATAGCGGCGGCGGCAACGCCGCCCAGAATGGTTTTCATGTCTCTCCCCTGTTATGTTATTTGAGGGCGCTACATTGCCAGCGCACAAGGCGCTGGACCACATCCGTGCGACAGACTGCTATTTTGCGGCGCTGGCCTGCAATTGCGACAACACCAGGTGGGCTGTCGAAAGATTGGTCGCGCAGGCAACATTGTGAACGTCACAAGACCGCACCAGCGCATTGATGTCCGGTTCGTGCGGCTGCGGCGTCATCGGGTCGCGCAGGAAAATCACGGCATCGATTTCCCCTTCCACCAGCAGCGAACCGATTTGCAAATCGCCCCCCATCGGGCCGGACAGCTTGCGGTCCACCACCAGCCCCACTTCATCGATCAAACGCCCGCCCGTGGTGCCGGTGGCGCACAGTTTGCAGCCCAGCAGGAAGTCCTTGTATTCGCGCGCCAGCGCAACCATGTCATCTTTTTTCTTATCGTGGGCAATCAGGGCAATGCGGGGAGTCATGTCGTGGTTCCAAGGTAAGTGGTGGGATTACTTCTTTTGCGACAGCAGATAAATACCAGCCAGCACCAGTCCGGTGCCGGCCAACTGCCAGTTCGTCACCGGCTCGCCAAGCACCAGCGCGCCGAGAAACAGGGTCGATACAGGGCCGATCATGCCGGCCTGCGACGCCGTGCCCGCGCCGATGCGCTGCACCGCCATCATCGTCATAAATACGGGCATCACGGTACAAAAAATGCCATTGACCAGCGACAGTCCATACACGGCCATCGGCTGCACCAGCAGGTGCGCGGGCCGCAAGATAAAGAACTGGCCTATGCACGCGACGCTGGACACGCACATCGCATACGACACCAGCCGCAAGGAACCCAGGCGCTGCACCATTTCGCCGGACAGCAGCAGATACGCGGCATACGCCATGGCCGAGCCCAGCACCAGCGTCGAGCCCAGCGCGACATCGGCGCCGCCGCCCTTTAAATCATGCAGGAACACCAGCACAATGCCCGCATAGGAAATCGCCAGCGCCAGCCACTGCTTGCGGCTGATGTGATGCTTGAGGAACAGCGTGGAGATCAGCAATACAAAGGTGGGCGTCAGGAACAGGATCAGCCGTTCCAGGCCAACCGATATGTATTGCAGCCCGAGGAAATCCAGGAAGCTTGACAGGTAATACCCGACCGCGCCCATGATGACGATGCGCCAGCGGTCCGCCTTCGACAATGGCGCGCCGGTGCGCATTTTCCATACGGCGATGGACGCAAACACGGGCAAGGAAAACAGCATGCGGAAGGCGATGACCGTGACGGCATCGAGCTGGTACCGGTACATCAGCTTGGCGACGACCGCCTTGGTGGAAAACAGGATCGCGCCGCCAATGGCAATTGCCAATCCGCCGAGATAGGCGCTGCGGGGCAATGGCGGTGTTGCACTGTTATTCATGCGCCAGATTGTAAGGCCAAACCGGTTTTAATGCTGGGCGGCATAAAATAGCGGCAAATCAATGAAATTTATCTCACCGCAAATCATTTATGAGTGTCAGCACCATTGCCCAACGTCTTGCCATCCTGGCATTTATTGTTCTGCTGCCTGGCTGCAGCAATCTGCAGGACCGCGCGCTTGCTGCGGCGGAACCGGCCCCGCACCACATCTACCTGATTCAAAACGACTGGCACACCGCGTTACTGCTGGATGGCGACGCGATTGCCGCGCGCAGCGTCAAACTCGGGCGCGATTTTCACGGCCATCGGTACCTGGTGGTGGGCTGGGGAGATGGGCAATACTTTGTCGAGGATAGCCCGGGCTGGAAACAGGCAGTGAAAGCCATGGTGGCTTCGGACTTCCCGGCGCTGCAAGTGTTTGGCGCCGCGGACAATCCGCCCACCAATGTCGCGCAGGCCACCAGTATTGTGCTGGCTGTCACGGAGCGCGGCTACCAGCAACTGGCCGCGTATATCGACCGCACCATTGCCGCCGATGCCGACGGCAAGCCCATTTATCTGGGCCAGCCCAAAGCAAACTTGAATTTGTACTACCAGGCCACGGGCAATTACAGCTTGTTCAACAACTGCAATTCGTGGGTCGTCGGCGCGCTGCAAGCTGCCGGGTTGCCGTTCTCCGGCTTTAACCTGACAGCCACCAGCGTGATCGAGCAGGCGCAGCGCATTTCCGCACGCCAGCGTGCAGCGGCGGCGGATTTCAAGAATCCGCCGCCCTCAGTCACCCGATGATTACGCGATAATCACCGAAGGCGAACCCGCCAGCACGGTGGCATACGTCACGTTGGCAATCGTGTTGGCCGGCGCGTTGCCGCCCACCAGCTTGTTCACCTGCTTGAACTGCGCCGCTACGCTGCCTGGCGTCACCGTCACCACCGTATAGCCCTGCGCATCCGTATTGATGTGCTTGAGCCATGGGTTGCTGTTCAAGCCTGCCAGTTGCTGCGCCAGCGGCACCAGTTGGCCCGTGAACGCGGCGTTGGTTTTCAGGCCGCCTTGCAGCGCGGCCACGGTGGCGTCGAGCTGCGCTTCCGGCACGCCTTTTGAGGCCAGCACGCCGCGCAGGCGTATCTTGATCTGGTCCAGCAAGCTGTCCACGGTCGGCGCTGCCTTGCCCAGCGTGTAGTCCAGCAAGTTGACGTCGATGCTGACCGTGCCCAGGTTCGGCACCGGCAGCGCCAATGGGTACGACACCAGCGTCGCCAGGTCGCCCAGGCTGGCCGCCGCATCGCGCAGGTAGACAAAGAACGAGTCCGAGCTGATACCTGCCGACACCAGGTCCACCATCACCGGCGTGCCGCCATTGGCCGCATCGTAGTCATCGTTGACGGTACCGGCAAAGAACGAGTGGATATCGCCCGTCAGCGCCACCACGTTGGTGATGCTGTTGGACTTCAGGTGCGACATCAGCGCCTTGCGTTCGCTGTTATAGCCATCCCACTGGTCGCAATTGACGAGGAAGCGGCGCATGTAGGGGCCCAGCGCGGCCAGCTTGCCGGACGCGGCCACGAATGGCGACTCGGCTTTCTTGGCCAGGATGTCGGGTTTGATCCAGCCAAATGCGATGATTTGCGCACCAGCGACGGCAGCAGCTTGCGCTGCAGCGGCGGCGCCGGCGGCGGCATTGGCTGCCAGTGCATCTTTCGCGGCGCCATAGGTGCCGACAGCAATGCGCGCCTGCGCTTCCGTCAGGCCGGCCTGGATGGCGGCAGCGCCCTGCACGATCTGGCTCAGGCCCGCGCCGGCAATCGCTTGCGCAGCCGCCTGTGCGACGGCAGGCGTGGCGCCCGAGGTGGCGCCCGACACGATGGCGGCCGCCAGCGGCACGTTGCCACCGGTCGATGCGGCCGTCGTGCCGATGGTGGTGGCCAGCGTGCCCACGGCATTCAACGCCAGCAGCGTGGCCACGGCATCCACGCCGGACATGCCCATGCGCAGCAGCGATACTTCATTGCCCCACAGTTTCCACGTGCCGGTGGCCGACTTCATCTTGTCTTTCCACCAGTCGCGCTGCGTATTGCCCAGCATCGACACTGGCGTCAGCGGGTCGGCGCCAGCCTTGCCGGCTGCCGCCATCTTTTGCGCTTCCACGGCATTGAGCAAATCCTGCGGCACCAGGTAGCGCGAGCCAATCGAACCAATCGGTTTGCCATCGGCAGGGTTCGGCGACGATTCCGGAATCACGTGGTCGGCACGGTACAGCCGCTCGTCCGTCATGATCAGCGACATCAGGTTACCGAACTGGAAGTCGCGGTAAATCTTAATGTTCTGGAACGATGCATTGGCCGCGTCAAACGACACGTCGGCCGGCATGAATTCAAACCACGCCTGGTTGGCGTTGCGGCGGCGCGGTGTGTCCTTGACGTTGCCGCCGTCGGCAGCGTTCTGGCCGTCATAGGTTTGCGCATCTTGCCACGCGTCGTCCGTGAATTCGTGGTCATCCCAGATCGCGATGAACGCGAAGCGCTCGTGCACGGCTTGCAGGCGGCTGTCGGTACGGTACTTCTTGTACAGGTAGCGGTAGTCGGCCAAGGTCGATGCGTATTTCGCGCCGGACGTGCCATTCTTGAACACGCCGTTCGGCAATTGCAGCGCATCATGGCGCGTTTCCACGGCGCCAGCCTGGAACGCTTCCCCCACGGTTTCGTAGATGTAGTCGCCCAGGTGGATGATGAAGTCCAGGTCTTCGTTGGCAGCGATATGCGCCATTGCGCCCCAGTGGTTGATGCTCCAGTCCTGGCACGTCATGTACGCAAAGCGCAGCTGGCTGACAGACGTGCCGGCTGCCGGGGCAGTCTTGAAGCGACCGATATTGGTTCGGACATCGCCTGCGACGAATTGATAATAATAAGTAGTGCCCGGCTGCAGGCCCGTCAACTTGTGGCGGATCGTGTTGTCATATTGCGCCTGGGCCGGCAGGCTGATGTCGGTCACCATGGTGCCGGCCAGCGCTGCATTGCTGCCTGCCGTATTGGCGTCGGCGGTGACGCGCAGTTGAATCACGACATCTTTGTTAGTGGCCGGTACGGTGGCCACGGCGTCCATCGCGGCCGGCACCACGCGGGTCCACAGCAAAATGCTGTCAGCGCGCGGGTCGCCCGAAGCTACGCTTTGAGGGAACTTCCAGTCCTTGCCCGTCACTGGCGGATTGGCGGGCGGAACATAATCACTGCCGCCACCGCAACCCGCAAGGCCGCCAGTGACTGCCGAAGCAGTGATAAATCCGCTGAATTTAATAAATTGCCTTCTATCCATTTTCATGCCCGCCTATCAAAAAAAGTACGATCGGAAGATATTAACGAATTCACATTTCAACCAGATAACAATTCCCGTGTTTTTCGCATGACTTTGGAAGCCATACAACACATCGCAACAGGCGACCTCCCTCTCGGAGGCGGTAAAACCGGCATGCCCTTATGCTAAAATACCGGCCTCACTGGGATACCGTCGAAGGAAGATTGAACATGGCTGGACACAGCAAATGGGCCAATATCAAGCATAAAAAGGCTGCATCAGACGCGAAGCGCGGCAAAATCTGGACACGCCTGATCAAGGAAATCACCGTTGCCGCGCGCATGGGCGGCGGCGACCCCAGCGCCAACCCGCGCCTGCGCCTGGCCATCGACAAGGCCGCCGACGCAAATATGCCGAAAGACAATGTGAACCGCGCGATCTTGCGCGGCACCGGCGGTGAAGACGGCGCCAACTATGAAGAAATCCGCTACGAAGGCTATGGCCTGGGCGGCGCCGCCATCATCGTGGACTGCATGACGGATAACCGCGTGCGCACGGTGGCGGAAGTCCGCCACGCGTTCAGCAAGCACGGCGGCAACATGGGCACGGAAGGCTCCGTGTCGTTCATGTTCAAGCATTGCGGCCAGTTCCTGTTCGCGCCGGGCGTGGATGAAGACAAGCTGATGGAAGCGGCGCTGGAAGCCGGCGCGGAAGACGTGATTGCCGACGAAGAAGGCGGTTTCGAAGTGCTGTGCGCGCCGCTGGATTTCTCCGCCGTCAAGGATGCGCTGGATGCGGCCGGCTTCAAGGCTGAAGTGGCGGAAGTCATCATGAAACCCGCGACGGAAACCAGGCTGACCGGCGAAGATGCGATCAAGATGCAAAAGATCCTGGACTTGCTGGAAAACCTGGACGATGTTCAGGAAGTCTATACCAACGCCATTATCGAAGAATAAGCGACTGGGACCCCATATTGTAGGCTGGATTAGCGCAGCGTAATCCGGCAAGCTGCACGGCGGCTCAAACATGGCGGATTACGCGCTGCGCGCTAATCCGCCCTACGGCGGCCAGTATGCCGCCTACCGGATTTCTTTAATTTGTTGAGTTCTTATGAAAATTTTGGTAGTCGGCTCCGGCGGCCGTGAACATGCGCTGGCTTGGAAATTGGCGCAATCGGAAAAAGTGCAAATGGTCTACGTTGCCCCGGGCAACGGCGGCACGGCACGCGATGCCCGCCTGCAAAACATCAACATCAGTGACTTGAACACGCTGGCAGCGTTCGTCGAGCGCGAGCACATTGCGCTGACAGTGGTCGGTCCTGAAACCCCACTGGCGGGCGGTATCGTCAACCTGTTCCGCGCCAAGGGCTTGAAAGTCTTCGGCCCGACCAAAGAGGCGGCGCAGCTGGAATCGTCCAAGGATTTCGCCAAGGCTTTCATGAAGCGCCACGGCATTCCTACCGCGGAATACGAAACCTTCTCCGACGCGCAGCAAGCCCACGCCTACATTGACGCCAAAGGCGCGCCGATCGTCATCAAGGCCGACGGCCTGGCGGCGGGTAAAGGTGTCGTCGTGGCCATGTCGTTGGCCGAAGCGCACCAGGCGGTGGACCACATGCTGTCCGACAACCGCTTTGGCGACGCGGGCGCCCGCATCGTCATCGAAGAATTCCTGGCCGGCGAAGAAGCGTCGTTCATCGTCATGTGCGATGGCAAAAACATTTTGCCGCTGGCGACGTCGCAAGACCACAAGCGCCTGCAAGACAATGACCAGGGCCCGAACACGGGCGGCATGGGCGCGTACTCCCCTGCCCCGATCGTCACGCCGGCCATGCATGCGCGCGTCATGCGTGAAATCATCAACCCGACCATCGCGGGCATGCACAAGGATGGCATTCCATTCACGGGCTTCCTGTACGCCGGCTTGATGATCGATGCAGCGGGCAATCCCAAAACGCTGGAATTCAATTGCCGCATGGGCGATCCGGAAACCCAGCCCATCATGGCCCGCCTGAAGACGGACCTGGTGTCCGTGATGGAACACGCTGTCAATGGCACGCTCGATGCCGTGGAACTGGAATGGGACCGCCGCACAGCGGTGGGCGTGGTGCTGGCAGCGGCCGGCTATCCGGACGATCCGAAAAAAGGCGACGTCATTGCCGGTATTCCTGCGGAAACGCCGGAATCTGTCACGTTCCACGCGGGTACGACGGAAGCGGACGGCAAGCTGTTGACCAATGGCGGCCGCGTACTGTGCGTCGTCGGCCTGGGCGACAACGTCAAGATGGCGCAGAAAGTCGCCTATGACGCCGTGGAAAAAATCCACTTCGATGGCGTGCAATACCGCCGCGACATCGGCTGGCGTGGCTTGAAGCATTAATTCAGCAGCCAGCGCACACCGGACGGGCGTCTTGAAAAAGATGCCCGTTTTTTTTCCCCCTCTATTGCAAATGATTCTCATTTAATATACAGTAGCTTTTCTGATATCGTTTCAGAATTTTCAAGCCAGCCTGTTTTTCCCTTCCCTGGAAAGCCGCCAGTCACCCCTGCCCCGCAGCCGCGCGGGCAGACACGCTTTCCAGAGGAACTCCATGCGGGACAACAGCGATACCTTGCCATCGTGGATGGCGCTGACCGACGCCATCGCGTCACCCAGCTACCAGACGGCGCAGCGCCGCGTGCTGCGCCAATTGATTGAAGCACTGCTGTTCGAGCGGGTCTTGAATGTCCGCACGACGGTCAACGGCCCGGACGACGTCACGTTCGACATCGATGCGCAAACCAGCGCGGGACAGCCGGTCACGTTCCGCTGCCACGGCTACATCAGCGACAGCTTTGAACGTATCCGCCTCGACGATACGCCGCTGCTGCGCATCAGTGCCGAAGGCATGCGCCCGGCCGCGTCGGTCCAGGAATTTGTGCTGGAAACCGGCCCCGTCATCCATGCCGATGAACCATTGCTGGCGCGCTTCCTGCACGAATTGCAGCAAACGCTGTTGAAGGACACGGTGTCGCTGCACTTGCGCCAGATCCGCCACGGCGAGCGTGACTTGACGGCGCTGGAAGGGCAATTACAGGATGGCCATCCGTACCACCCATGCTACAAATCCCGGGTCGGCTTTGATCCGCTCGATAACCTCGCGTATGGTCCGGAATTCGCACCCGCCGTGCGCCTGATTTGGCTGGCCATCCGCAAACCGCTTGCATCGCTGGCAGCGTGCAGCGATATCGATGCCGCCGCATTTGTGCGCGCCGAACTGGGGGAAGTACGGCATGCCCGCTTTATGGCGGCGTTGCACGAGCGTGGGCTCGACCCGCACGACTATTACCTGCTGCCCGCCCACCCCTGGCAATGGCGCGAGAAAATCGCCGCGGAACTGTTCCCCTTGCTGCACAGCCGCGACCTCGTGCTGCTCGGTGAAGGCGACGACCGCTACCGTCCGCTGCAATCGATCCGCTCGCTGGCCAATGCGAGCCGGCCCAAAGGTGCGCACGTCAAGCTGCCGATCAGCATCGTCAACACGTCGGCCGACCGCATCCTGTCTTGCCACAACGTAGAAAACGCCCCACTGGTGTCGGACTGGCTGTGCGGCATCCTGGCTGACGATGCCGCGCTGCGCGGCTATGGGCTGGTGTTCTTGCGCGAAGTGGTGGGCATCACGTACCGGCCGCCCGGTTTGCCGCTGTCGATGCAGGCCCGCCAATACGGCATGCTGGGCGCAGTATGGCGCGAAAGCGTGGACATGCACTTGCACGCAGGCGAGGCCGCGGCGCCGTTTTCCGGCCTGTGCCAGTGCGAAGCGGATGGCCAGCCATTCATTGCGCCATGGGTGGCGCGGCATGGATTGACGGCTTGGCTGGACGCGCTGTTTGAAGCCAGCATTGCGCCGCTGGTCCACTTGCTGTATGCGCATGGCATCGGCATGGAAGCGCATGCGCAAAACATCGTGCTGATTCACCGTGCAGGCTTGCCGCAACGGATCGCGCTGAAAGATTTGCCGGGCGGCTTGCGCTTCCTGCCGTCCTGCCTGCAGCATCCCGGCCGCTGTCCGCCACTGGCGCCCACACCGTCATTCCGCAAGCAAGTTAACGCCACGGCCGGCATGGAAGCGGCCACGCCGGAACAGGTGCGCGACTATTTCCACGATGCCGTGTTCTTCATTAATTTCGGCGAACTGTCGCTGTTCCTGCGCCGCCATTACGGCTTGATGGAAGCGGACTTCTGGGCCCGCATCGCCGCCTGCATCCACCGTTACCAGGCACGCCATCCTGAACTGGCGGAGCGCTTTGCCGCCATGGATTTGTTCGCGCCCGCGATCGTCGTGGAACAGTTGGCAAAGCGCCGCCTGTTTGCGGAAACCGAAGCCCGCTTGCAGACCGTGGCCAATCCGTTACACCGGCACCGCAGCGCCATGGCCGTCCATTGCGCTGGCACCCCGGCCCGATGACCAGCCGCCGCATCATTGCCGCCACCCTGGCGGGCCACTTTGCCGCCGCCTTTGCCGCGCTGGGCATGCCGCCGTTTTACGACCGCATTTTGCGCGAAACGCTGCACAGCGGCGCATCATGGCTGGCCGGCTGGTTCTTCGTCATCCCGACCTTGCTGGCGGCATTGTCGAATCCGTGGTGGGGCGCGCTGGCGGACCGCTATGGCAAGAAGCGCCTGCTGCTGCGCGCCCACCTCGGACTGGCCGTCAGTTTCTGGCTCACCAGCCTGGCGGACAACGTGTGGCAATTCGGCGCGGCGCTGGCGTTGCAGGGTATCCTCGGCGGCACCTTTGCGGCATCCAATGCGTATCTCGCCACCGTGGCCAGCGGCCATCGCCTGACGCGCTTATTGACGCTGATGCAGGGCTCAGCGCGGGCGGCGCTGTTTGCCGGTCCGGCGCTGATGGGCGTACTGTCGCAGGGCGCACAGCCATTACAGATGTACCGCTGGCTGGCGCTGCTGCCGCTGCTGTCGGCCGCGCTGGTCTGGTGCATGCCTGCCCCGCCATCGGCGGCGGCAACGCCGCCAACAGGCCGGACAACAACCGGCACGACGCCACCGGTCGCGCCCGCCCATGTGTATGCGCTGAATTTTGCCTTCATCTTTGGCACGGTCATCACGTTCCCGTATTTCGTGCCGTTTGCCGAACACGCGCTGGCGGACTTGCCGCCGTCCGCGCCGGGTTGGCTGTTTGGCTTGCCGCACCTGGCGTACCTGCTGTTTGCGCTGCCCATGACGCCTTGCATTGGACGCCGGCGCCTGCTTCCCACCTTGCTGGCCAGCCAGGCATTGCTGGCTGCGGCCTTGCTGGGACAGGCGCACAGCCACGACTTGCCGACGCTGATCGTATTGCGCAGCCTGATGGGCGCAGCCATGACGGCTTGCTATATCGCGCTGCACGGACTGGTTGCCGCCATCACCGATGCAGGCAACGCGGGCCGCCGTTTCGGTTCGCTGGAAGCCAGCACCAAGTGGGGCGCCGTTGCCGCCGGCGCCATGGCCGGCGGCGCAGCTACGCAATGGGGCCCGCACGCGCCATTCCTGATCGGCGCCGCCGCGATCGGCTTGAGCACTACCCTGATTTTTATCGCCCGGCCACGCCGGGCCTGTTATCAACCGCCAGCGCGCAGCACCGATTAACCATGCGGCCAGCCACTACTGCTATTGGAGTTGTCATGCCGGATTTATCCTTGCACCATCGGCCCGCGTTGTCGGCCGCCTATTGCGCCGCCGCGCAACGCAGCCTGGAAACGCTGCTCAACTGCTATTGCCGCGAAGTCGCCATTCCCGAGGGACAGGCCAGCGTCGGCCCGCTGTTTGGCCAAAATGACTGGCCATTGGCGTTGCGCTGCGCACTGGCCAGCGGCCACGCGCTGCACATCCTGCTGCCGCGCCTGGACACCCGCGTCGTCATCGCCGTGGAACACGATTCACCAAGCGGCAATTACCGCTATCTGTCTGCGCTGTATGGCAAGACGGCCGGCCATGGCTGGGCCATGCTGGATTGGCGCGGCCTGGCCGACCTCGTGATCCGCGACCTGGCCGCGAAGACGGGACAGCCGTACAACACTGAATTGCTGGCGCAAATCGAAGACAGCGTGCACGTGACGGCCACCATCCTTGAAGCGCCTTGGGCCAACACCGTACCGTCCGACCCGCTGCAGGCATACCTGGATTCGGAACAGTCGCTGACCTATGGCCACCCTTTCCACCCGGCGCCAAAAAGCCGCCAGGGCTTTTCCGCCGATGACTTGCGCCGCTATTCGCCGGAATTACGGGGCGGCTTCCCGCTGCACTATTTCGCCGTGCGGCACGACGCCGTAACCCAGCAATCCACGACAGGCCAGCCGTGCAGCGCCATCCTTGCGCAACACGCGCCGCCCGGCCTGACGGTGGATGACGGCTACCTGCTGGTGCCGGCCCACCCGTGGCAGGCGCGCTGGCTGCTGGACAAGCCACTGATCGCGGACGCCATGCGCGACGGCCGCATCCGCCACCTGGGTGCGCAGGGGAAGCCGTATTACCCGACGTCGTCGGTGCGGACGCTGTACCAGCCGGGCAATCCGTATTTCTATAAATTCTCGCTGCACGTGCGCCTGACTAATTGCGTGCGCAAAAATGCCGTCTATGAACTGGAAGGCGCGCTGCAAGTGAACCGCATCATGCAGCGCGTGCTGCCCGAGCTGCGCGGCCACTTCCCGGGCGCCGCCATCATGGAAGAGCCGGCGTTCCTGTCGGTGGATTTGCAGGATGCCGACACCCAGCTTAACCGCGACATCACGGAAGGCTTCGGCCTGATCCTGCGCCGCGGTTTTGATGACGGCAACCTGTTGCCCGGTGCGACGCCGCTGCTGGCCGGCGCCCTGTTCGGCAACCACGTGCTGGGCGAAGCGCGGCTGGCGGCCATCCTGCAGCAGGCGGCAGGCCATGAAAACATCGCGCCGCAAGCGGCCATGGAAACATGGTTCTCGCGCTACGTGCAGCAAGTCATGTATCCCGTGCTGTATTGCTATTTCGCGCACGGCATCGTGTTCGAGCCGCATTTGCAAAACGTCGTCATCGGCCTGGTCCACCATCAGCCCGCCCAGGTATTCCTGCGCGATTTCGAAGGCGTCAAACTGGTCGCTGAACGCTATCCGGCCGACGCCTTGCCCGGTGTCAGCCAGCGTGCACGGGAAGCGCTGTGGTATGGCCGCGAAGCGGGATGGAAGCGCATCGCGTACTGCCTGTTCGTCAATAATTTTTGCGAAGCGATCCACCAGCTGGCGGCCGGCCAGCCCGCCATGCAGCAGCGCCTGTGGAACGTGGTGCGCCACCATTTGCAGCGCTATCAAAGCGAATTTGGCTGCGCCGAATCGACGCCGCGCATAGCAGCCGTGCTGGCGGGACAACCACTGCCCAGCAAAGGCAATTTAACCAACCGCTTCCTCAAGCAGGCGGATCGCGCGGCGGACTATGCGCCGTTTGCCAATCCCTTCGTATCGGGGAGCCTCGCATGAAGCCCGATTGGGACAAAGTCACCGCCGCAGTGCGCGCAGCGCATGGGGCAGCGGAGGGCCCGTGGAGCGCTTACCTGTATGACCTGCAGGCGCTGGCGCGGCATGCGGCGCACATCCGCGAAGGCTTGCCGCCGCAGTGCGACTTCTTTTATGCCGTCAAAGCCAATTCCGATGCGCCGCTGCTGCATGCGCTGGCGCCGCACGTGGATGGATTCGAAGCGTCGTCCGGCGGTGAAATCACGTGGCTGCGTGAACAGTTCCCGCACACGCAGCTGATTTTCAGCGGTCCCGGCAAGCTCGATACGGAACTGGCGCTGGCCATCGAACAACGCGTGACCGTGCACGTGGAAAGCTTGCATGAACTGGAACGGCTGGCCGCGCTGGCGCGCGCCGGCGGCCAGCGCGTGCCGCTGCTGTTGCGGGTCAATCCGCCGCTGGCGGAACTGGCCACCACCACCTTGGTCATGGGCGGCAAGCCGACGCAATTCGGCATCGCCATCGAGCACTTGCCGGCCTGCCTGCAGCGCTTGCGGCAAGAACCGCTGCTGGACTTGCGCGGCTTTCACTTCCACTTGCTGTCGCACCAGCTGGACGCGGACCGCCACGTGCAATTGCTGTCCGCTTACCTGCAGCAGAGCCGCCAGTGGTGCACGCAATACGGCTTACACATTGAGCACATCAACGTTGGCGGCGGCATCGGCGTCAATTACCGCGATCCGGTCCAGCAATTCGACTGGCCACGCTTCAGTGCAAGTCTGGCGCAGTTGCTGGCGCAGCCGGAACGTGCGGGCGCACCAAGGCTGCGCTTTGAACTGGGCCGCTACGTCAGCGCGTTTTGCGGCTATTACGCAGCCGAAGTCATCGACATCAAACAGGCGGGCGGCCGCACGTTTGCCGTCGTGCGGGGCGGCACCCACCAGTTCCGCACGCCTTATGCACAGGGCCACAGCCATCCATTCCACGTGCTGCCGGTTGACAGGTGGGACCGCCCCTATCCGCGCCCGGGCGTGACGGATTGCACCGTCACCGTGGCGGGCCAGCTGTGCACGCCGAAAGACGTGCTGGCCACCGATGCGCCGGTCGCGCATGTGCGCGTGGGCGACTTGCTGCTGTTCCCGTATGCGGGCGCCTACGCATGGCACATCTCGCACCACGATTTCCTGCGCCATCCGCACCCGCAGCACATTTATTTTTAACGTCAACAGAAAGAGCCACGCCATGCCTTCCCGTTACTGCCAGCCCCGCATCCTTGCCATCGCGATTGCGGCCCTGTTTTCACACACGTCCCACGCAGCGGAAGCTGAAATGGCGCCGGTCCACGTGACGGCGTCCGGCAGCGCCAGCGGCGCGGCCAAGCTGGACGTACCGCTGCGCGACGTGCCGCAAGCGGTGCAAATGGCCGGCAAGGAATTGATCCGGGAACAGGGTGTGCTGGACATGAAAGATGTGCTGCGCAATGTCAGCGGTGTCGCACCGGCGCAGGGCGAAGGGCGGCGCGACCAGTTTTATATCCGTGGCTTTGACGCCACCCGCGATACGCTGATCGATGGCATGCGCGACGACAGCCTGTATTTCCGCGACCTGGGCAACGTGGAGCGCATCGAAGTGCTGAAGGGGCCGGCCGCCGTACTGTATGGCCGCGGCTCGGCAGGTGGCGCCATCAACCGCGTGACGAAAAAACCTGTCGCCAAACCGCTGCGCGAAGCGGCGCTGACCTTCGGCAGCAACGCATTGCGCCGGCTCGACGTGGACCTGGGCGGCGCGCTGGCCGCCCAGGCATCGTTCCGCCTGACGGGCGCGGTCGAGTCGGGCGACAGCTACCGCGACGTCGTGCACTCAAAACGCACGGTGCTGGCGCCATCGCTGGCCTGGTCGGCAGGCGATGCCACGTCGTTCCTGCTGCAAGCGGAGTTCCTGCACCAGGACCGCACGCCGGACCGCGGCATTCCTTCGCTGAATGGACGTCCCGCACCGGTACCGGTGGGTCATTTCTATGGCGAACGCTACGACGACGCCACCACCGAAGGGCGCAACGCCCGCTTCAGCGTGGAACACGCAGTCAACGATAAATTAACGCTGCGCAACAATTTCCAATATTCATCGCTGGATCTGGATGCCATCAATACCCGCACGCTGGGCTTGACCGCCGACGCCACGCAAGTGCGGCGCCAAATCACGTCTTTCCCGCAAGACCAGACCAATTATTTGAACCAGTCGGAAGCCGTTTATCTGCTCGATGGCGGCAGCGTGCAGCACGCGTTGCTGGCAGGGGTCGAACTGGGCTACCAAACGGCTGGCCGCGTGGTGCGCGCTGCCGCCGCCACGCCCGTCAGCCTGCAAGCGCCGCAAGCCGTGATGGCGGCGCCCGTATTGGCGTCGCTCCCCATGACGATCGACAGCAGGTACAGCGGGCGCACGGCCGCGCTGTACCTGCAAGACTTGCTGTCGTTTGCCGCCCACTGGAAAGCATTGGCGGGCGTGCGCTTCGACCGCTTCCAGCAAGGCCAGGACGACCACCGCAGCGGCCTGGCGCAGCGCCGCACGGACCGTGACTGGAGCCCCCGCGTGGGCCTGGTCTACCAGCCTACTGCGGCACACGCGCTGTATGGCAATGTCAGCCGCTCGTTTTTGCCGGTGGGCAATGACTTGTTTTATAACGGCCAGGATATGGCGCACATTAAGCCGCTCGTATCATTGCAGCGGGAAGCCGGCGCCAAGAGCGAGTGGCTGGGCGGCCGGCTGGTATCAAACGTGGCGCTGTACCAGATCACGCAGCGCAATATCGTGACGCGCGACCCCGGCGATCCGGCCGGCTTGCGCCAGGTGCAAACGGGCGAGCAGCAAAGCAAGGGCTTCGAAGCCGATGTGTCGGGCACGCTGTTGCCGGGCTGGAAAGTGAATGGCAGCGTGACCGTGAACCGCGCCCGCATTACGCAATCGCATACCTATCCGGTAGGTAACCGGCCCGCCAATATCCCGGACCGGGCAGCCAGCCTGTGGACCAGCTATGAACTGGGACAGGGCTTCACCGTAGGCGGCGGCGCGTTTTACGCGGGCCGGCGTTTTGCCACCGAAGACAATACGGTGGCCTTGCCCGGCTATGTGCGCTTCGATGCCATGTTCGGCTACCAAGGCAAGAATTGGCAGGCCGGTGTGAATCTGGCCAACCTGGCGAACCGCACGTATTACGAGTCGGCCAACAACAACTTCCAGATCCAGCCCGGCGCATCGCGCGGGGTGACAGTATTCATACGGACGCAGATGTGACGGCCTGGCCCGGGGGCGTACTGGCGCGCAGGCGGCCATGCTATAATCCGCCCCTTCCTTTTTCACCGCCAGCTGATGTCTTCCATCCCAACGCCTACCGCCGTTAAAGCCTACCTGATCGGCCTGCAGCAACGCATCGTCGAAGCGCTTGAAGCGCTGGATGGCCAGGCGTTCTTGCGCGACGAGTGGCAGCGTCCGGAAGGCGGCGGCGGCATTTCGCGGCTGGTGGAAGAAGGCAATGTGCTGGAACGCGGCGGCTGCAATTTCTCCCACGTGATGGGCGCCAAATTGCCGCCTTCGGCAGCGGCAGCCCGTCCGGAACTGGGCGGCCAGCCGTGGGAAGCCATGGGCGTGTCGCTGGTGCTGCACCCGCGCAATCCGTATGCCCCGACCGTGCACATGAATGTGCGCTTTTTCACGACCACCACCAATGACGGCACGCCGGTCTGGTGGTTCGGCGGCGGCATGGACTTGACCCCGTATTACGGCAATGTGGACGACGTCAAGCACTTCCACGCCACGTGCCGCGATGCACTCGCTCCATTCGGGAGCGATTTGCATCCGCGTTTTAAACGCTGGTGCGACGAGTATTTTTACCTGAAGCACCGCAAGGAAGCGCGCGGCGTGGGCGGCATCTTCTTTGATGACTTCAACGCAGCGCCTTTCGATGACAGTTTTGCCATGATGCGCAGCGTGGGCGATGCCTTCCTCACTGCGTACCTGCCGATCCTGGAACGCCGCAAGGACACCCCATACGGTGAACGCGAGCGCGATTTCCAGGCTTACCGCCGTGGCCGCTATGTTGAATTCAACCTGGTATTCGACCGCGGCACGCTGTTCGGCCTGCAGTCCGGCGGCCGTACGGAAGCGATCCTGATGTCGATGCCACCGGTCGTCAAATGGCGCTACGACTGGCATCCCGAGCCAGGCACCCCGGAAGCCGCGCTGTATTCGGACTTCCTGCCGCACCGCGACTGGTTAGCATAATAGTGCGCTGCATTGCCCTGCTGGGCGGCACATTCGATCCGGTTCACCTGGGCCACGTGGCGTTGGCAACGCACTGGATGCATTTGCTGGGCGCTGACGAATTGCGTGTGCTGCCTGCCCTGCCATGGCAAAAAGCATCGCTGGGCGCCACGGCGCAGCAGCGGGCCGACATGGCGCAACTGGCTTTTACAGGCCAGCCGTACCCGGTAGTGATCGATTGCCAGGAAATCGAACGGGGCACGCCGACCTTTACAGTCGATACGCTGCGTAACCTGCGCCGTCAACTGGGAACGGGTGTTTCCCTGGCGTTCCTGATGGGCGCCGACCAGCTGCAAAAGCTCGATACGTGGCGCGACTGGCAAGCGCTGTTTGAATTGGCGCACATTTGCGCGGCAGCCCGTCCCGGCTTCTCACTGGAACAATTGCCGCAAGCGGTACAGGATGAATTAAACGGCCGCATGGCCACCCCGGAGCGGGTACGCACCACGCCGGCAGGCTGCATTTGCCTGGCGCCCGATCTGGCTTTGGACATGTCGTCCACCGGCATTCGTGCCGCATTACAACGGGGGGAGCAGCCAGACTCGCTTATCTCCCCGGTGGTGCTAGACTATATTGAACAACATAATCTTTACAAATAATAATGGATATCAAAAAACTGCAAACCATCGTCGTTGACGCCCTGGAAGATGTGAAAGGCCAGGAAATCGTCCTGTTCGACACCACCCACCTGACCAGCCTGTTTGACCGCATTGCCATCGTCTCCGGTACCTCCAACCGCCAGACCAAGGCCCTGGCTGCGTCGGTGCGCGACAAGGTGAAGGACGCCGGCGGCGACGTGGTTGGCATGGAAGGCGAAGAGACCGGCGAATGGGTGCTGGTCGACCTGGGCGACATGATCGTCCACATCATGCAGGCGCCGATCCGCGCCTACTACCGCCTGGAAGAAATCTGGGGCGACAAGCCAGTGAAACTGGGCGCCGCCAAGCGCAAGTCGACCAAGGAAGCCGCTGACGCGGCGCCGAAGAAGACCAGCAGCCACATGGCCGCCGGCAAGAAGGAAAAAGCTGCGGAACCGGTCATCGAGAAGAAAGTCGCCGCGCGCAAGCCTGGCGTGTCGAAGGTCAAGGCAGCCGACGGTGAAGTGGTGGCCAAGAAACCGGCCGCCCGCAAGTCCGCTGCCAAGAAAGCTGTCGAGCCAGTGATCCCGGAAGGCATGGTGGTCCCGGAAGGCAAGAAAGTCAAAGTTGCAGCGACCAAGACGCTGACGGCTTCGACCAAAGCCAACAAGGAAGAAAAAGCCAAGCTCGCCGCCAAGGTCAAGGCTGCCGCCGAAGCGCCAGCCAAGACCGTGATCAAGCGTATCCGCAAGGCCGCCGCAGAGTAAGCCGGCATGCAGTTGATCATTGCCGCTGTCGGCCACAAAATGCCGGCCTGGATCGAAAGCGGCTTTGCCGAGTACGCGAAGCGCATGCCGCCGGAATTGCGCATCGTGCTGAAGGAAATCAAGCCGGTCGAGCGTTCCGGCAGCAAAACGGCGGCCACCGCCATGGCGCTGGAACGCGAGCGCATCGAAGCGGCGCTGCCAAAATCCGTGCGCATCATTGCACTGGATGAGCGGGGCAAGGATCTGACCAGCGTCGGCTTGTCGCAGGCGCTGGAAACGTGGCAGCAGGATGGCCGCGATACGGCTTTCCTGATCGGCGGCGCGGACGGGCTCGACCCAGCCTTGAAAGCGCGCGCCGAAGGCATGATCCGTATTTCCAGCATGACGCTGCCGCATGGGATGGTGCGCGTGATGCTGGCCGAACAGCTGTACCGTGCGTGGACCATCACGCAAAACCATCCTTATCACCGAGTATGATGTGGAAGCCCGGCCTGAAGGCCCGGCACCCAGGGTATAAAAAAAACATGAAACCGGTCGACAAGAAAATTTACCTGGCCTCGAAAAGCCCACGTCGCCGCGAATTGCTGCGGCAAATCGGCGTGGACTTTGAATTGCTGCTGTTGCGCAGCGATGGCCCGCGCGGCGCCGACGTGACGGAAGAAGTCAATCCCAACGAAGACGCCTATACCTACGTGGGCCGCGTGGCGATGGAAAAAGCCGAATGCGCATGGAACATGCTGCAGCGCCGCCACCTGGTGCCGCGCCCTGTGCTGGCGGCCGATACCACCGTCACCATCGATGGCGCCATCCTCGGCAAACCTGCCAACACGGCAGAAGCCATCGCCATGCTGGAAAAACTGTCGGGCCGTACGCACCAGGTCATGACCGCCATCGCCGTCAAACACACGAGATTCGAAGCGCAAATCACGCAAGTGTCGGACGTGCGCTTTGGCGAACTGACGCCGGCGTCGATCCAGGCGTATTGCGCGACGGGCGAACCGTATGACAAGGCAGGCGGCTATGGCATCCAGGGGCTGGCGTCCGTGTTCATCGAGCACATCGAAGGCAGCCATTCGGGCATCATGGGCTTGCCCATTTATGAAACCGCCAAGCTGCTCCGCCAGGCAGGGTTGCCGCTGCCATAATCCGCCAGCATTTGGTAACAACTTGCAATGTGTGTATGATCGTCCTTCAAGAAATATGGCGGTCTACATAACATGAACGAAGACATACTGATTAACATCACCCCGCAGGAGACGCGGGTTGCCCTGATCGTACAGGGCGCTGTGCAGGAATTGCACATCGAGCGCACCCTGACGCGCGGTTTGGCAGGCAACGTTTATTCCGGCAAGGTGGTGCGCGTGCTGCCCGGCATGCAGTCTGCCTTCATTGACATTGGCCTGGAACGCGCCGCGTTCCTGCACGTGGCCGATATCTGGGAAGCCCGTCCCCACGACGGCCAGAACGCCGCCCCCACCCCGATCGAGAAAATCCTGTTTGATGGCCAGGTACTGACGGTACAAGTCATCAAAGATCCGATTGGTACCAAAGGCGCCCGCCTGTCCACCCAGATTTCCATAGCCGGCCGCATGCTGGTGTACCTGCCGCAAGATAACCATATCGGCATTTCGCAAAAGATTGAAAAGGAAGCGGAGCGCGAGCAATTGCGCACGCGCCTGCAAAGCCTGTTGCCGCCTGACGAAAAAGGCGGCTACATCGTGCGCACGCAGGCGGAAGATTCCACGGACGCCGACCTGGCGGCCGACATTGAATACTTGCGCAAGACGTGGGCCGCCATCACGCACGGCGCGCGCACCCTGCCTGCCACCAGCCTGCTGCACCAGGATTTGAGCCTGGCCCAGCGCGTACTGCGCGACTTTGTGCATGACGAGACGGCCAGTATCCAGGTTGATTCGCGCGAAAACTTCATCAACCTGACGGAATTCGGCAAGACGTACACGCCGAGCGTGCTGCCGCGCCTGCACCATTACACGGGCGAGCGCCCGCTGTTCGACCTGTATGGCGTGGAAGAAGAAATCCTGCGCGCACTGGGCCGCCGCGTGGATTTAAAATCGGGCGGCTATCTGATCGTCGACCAGACGGAAGCCATGACGACCATTGACGTCAACACGGGCGGCTTCGTCGGCGGGCGCAATTTCGCCGACACGATTTTTAAAACCAACCTGGAAGCGGCGCACGCGATTGCCCGCCAGCTGCGCTTGCGCAACCTGGGCGGCATCATCATTCTCGACTTCATCGACATGGAAAACACGGAGCACCGCAACGCCGTGCTGGCCGAGTTGAAGAAGACCTTATCGCGCGACCGCACCAAAGTGTCGGTATCCGGCTTCTCGGCGCTGGGCCTGGTGGAAATGACGCGCAAGCGCACCCGCGAATCGCTGGCCCACATCCTGTGCGAACCGTGCCCCGCTTGCGGCGGCAAGGGACAAGTCAAAACATCGCGCACGATCTGCTATGAAATCCTGCGCGAACTGCTGCGCGAAGCCAAGCAATTCAACCCCCGCGAATTCCGCATCCTCGCGTCGCAGGAAGTGGTGGACCTGTTCCTGGAAGAAGAATCCCAGCACCTGGCGATGCTGGGGGATTTCATTGGGAAGAAGATTTCACTGCAGGTGGAAAACTCCTACCATCAGGAACAGTACGACGTCATACTGATGTAACCCGCCTGCTCAGCGTGCCGCCGCGAGGCGGCCACGCCGCAGGAACTGCCACGTGGCTCCCGCCAGGAACAGCACCAGCAATGTCGCATGCGCGTTTTTCACGGCTGGCGATTCCACCGTCAGGGGGCCAAAGGCCGGTACGCGGGTCAAGGTTTCCGTTACCGCCGGCACCCAGTGAAACAGGTACGTGGCGCTCCACGCCAGCATGGCGGCCGTGGTTTTGCCGAACCGCTGCGCCAGCGCGGCAAGCGCCATCGTCGCCAGCGTGATCAGCGCCAGCACGTGCGCCACACCGAAGCCGCCGTGATGGAAAATGGCCAGTGCGCTGACACTGGTCACCAGGGTCAATCCCGCATAAACCTTGCCCATGCTTGACGTGGTGCGGATCGCGCCATCGCGCAGCAGCGCGCGGGCGCCGGCAATCACGGCGCCAAGGCCGATCACAGTGTGAAAAGTGCCAAACAGGGTAATACCGGACATGATGTTCTCCTTGGGGTCAATGTTTGCAACCGATGCGTTACTATAAGTTTGCGCCCCCTGCCCCGCCATCGGATGAATAACCGACCCCATGACCGATACCGTCGATAACCTCACTGTCCCACTGTCCACCGCCCTCGCCCTGCTGGCCCGCATGGGGGATCTCAGCATGGGGCAGCCAATCGACCATTCCGAACAGGCGGCCGCCTGCGCCGCGTGGCTGGCGCGGGAAGCGGGCGCCGATGTTGCCGCCTGCGTGCAAGTTGCGCTGCTGCGGTGGGTGGGCTGCACGGCCAATGCAGACAATATTGCAGCCTTGCTGGACGATGACGTCGCGGGACGGCGCGCCATGCTGGCGCTGCGGCCGGACAAAATCGGTTTGCGCCTGCCGCTGCCGGAAGCGCGGCAGGCGGGCAAGCAGGCCAGCGACATCCACTGCGAAGTGGCGTCGCTGGTGGCCACCATGCTGGGGCTGTCGCCGGACGTGGCGCGCGCACTGGGCCACGTATTTGAACGGTGGGATGGCGGCGGCTATTCGCAACTGGGCGGCGGCGATGCGATTCCGCTGGCCACGCGGGTTGCCGTGCTGGCCAGCGACATGGAAATCCTGTCGCGCGAGTATGGTTCCGAGCTGGGTATCGCCATGCTGCGCACGCACGGGGACGGCACGCATGATCCGGCACTGCTGGCATTGCTGGAACAGGGCTGGAAGGCCGGCGCAGAGCCGAAGGAACCGATGCCGCGCCCGCCCGGCGCACGCGATCCCGGCGGCCCCGCTGCCGGCTTGACGCAGGCGGAGCTGTTGCCCGATGCGGCGCGCCACGTGCCGCTGGCGCTGGTGGCGGATTTGTGCGACTTGAAGCTGGCCTGGCTGGTGGGCCATTCGCGCGCAATGGCAGGCAGCGCTGCCGCTGCCGCACAGGCGCTGGGTATCGCGCCCGCACCGGTGGCGCGCGCCGCTTTGCTGCAGGGACTGGGGCGGGTCGCGATTCCGCAGCGGGTATGGAATGCCGCCGGTACGCTGAACTCCGCGCAATGGGAACAAGTGCGTTTGTACCCATACCGCACGGCGCGTGCGCTGGGTTCATTGCGTGACTTGGCCGAAGAAGCGGAACTGGCGTCGCATATCGGCGAACGGCTCGATGGTTCCGGCTATTACCGTGGCGCGGGCGGCGCCACCGCGCTGGCGGCGCGCATCCTGCCCGCCGCTTCATGCTGGCTGGCGCTGCGCGCAGCACGGCCCTGGCGGGGTGCGTTCGATGCCGATACGGCAGCCGCCCAATTGCAAGGCGACGTGCAGGTGGGGCGGCTGGATGGGCAAGTGGTGGCGGCCATGCTGGGGCAGCCGGCGCCGGTTGCTGCGGCGCGCGCCGGCAGCCTGCTCAGCCCACGGGAAACCGAAGTGCTGGCCGTGATTGCGCGCGGCATGAGCAACAAGGAAGCAGCGCGGCAGCTGGGCCTGAGCCCGTCCACGGTGCGCACGCATATGGAAAACCTGTTCCGCAAGCTGGAGTGCAATAGCCGGGCGGCGGCGACGTTGAAGGCTGCGGCGCTGGGGCTGATCGGTTCCTAGCCGTCAGATGTGGTAATCCGTCTGGTGCCGTTCAGGATCATGCCCGCAATCGTTCTCGCTGCAGACCCGGTTGCGCCCCATTGACTTGGCGGCATACAGCGCCTTGTCCGCCATTTCCATCAGCATGGCCGGCGTGTCCCCGCCCCGCTGCGGCGTCATGGCGGCCACACCGGCGCTGATGGTCACCATGCCGTGGGGGCTGGCGGCGTGGGGAAACAGCATGTCGGCGACGGCGCGGCGCACCCGCTCCGCCACTGCCATGGCTCCTGGCAAATCCGTGTTCGGCAGCAGGATGCCGATCTCTTCACCGCCATAGCGGGCCGCCAGGTCGCCGGGACGCTTCGGCGTCACCATGCGGATGGTCTTGCTGACGGCGCGCAGGCAATCATCGCCCGCCGCGTGGCCATACATGTCGTTGTACTGCTTGAAACAATCGACGTCGATCATAATGAAGGCCAGCGACGTCCCGCCGCGGATGGCGCGGTTGAATTCATTGCCAAGCGTGACATCGAACTGGCGCCGGTTGGCCAGGCCCGTCAAGCCGTCCTGCAGCGCCAGCTTTTCCAGCGTTTCATTCAAACTGGCCAGCGCATCGCGCGCCTGCATCAATTCCTTTTCCGCCTGCAGCCGCAATTCAATCTGGCGGATCAGGCGGCGCCCGAACAGCGCCAGCAAACCCGCCAGTACCAGTACGCCGAACGAATGCAGCAAGGTGTCGCGCCACCACACTTCCAGCAATTCCTCGCGCGACAGCGCCGCCGATGCGAACAGCGGGTAGCGATCCAGCGCGCGATAGCTGTTCAGCCTTAGTTCGTCATCCTGCGATGACGGGAAATATCCTGTGCCCGCATCGCCGGAACGGACAAAGGCGTGATAGAGCGGCGTATTGACGAGCGATGCGCCAATACGCTTGCCGTCGTAGGGCACACGCAGCACCAATACCCCGCTATTGAGCGCCAGCCCCACCGCGCCGCGCTTGCCCACATCCAGGCTTTCATAAAATTCGCGGAAATACTCCATGTCGATGGTGGCCAGCGCCACGCCGGCAAAGCTGCCATCCTTGTGGTTCAGGCGGCGCGAAACCGGCAACACCCATTTGCCTGTCGAACGGCTGACGACAGGCACGCCCACGTGCGCGCCCCGGTCCGTGTTATTGAGGTGATAGACGAAGTATTCCCGGTCCGCGTTATTCAAGCCGAGGTTCATCGTAGGGCGCGAATTGACGACCCAGCGCCCCGTCGCGTCATAGACGAACAAGCCCTGCAACTGCTCCACCTGGCGCACCTGTTCTTCCATCAGCGCGTGCATACGCGCCAGCGCTTGCGGCCCCGTGCCATCCACTTCAATGCGCTCGACCACGTCGGCCAGTGAAATGTCGGCAGCCTTGATGGTGTCGTCCGCATGCTGCGCCATCGAGCGGGCCAGGTTGGCGGTCGCGCGTTCGGCGGACGCCAGCAATTCCGTACGCGCGTTCAGGCTGCGCCAGCCGTCAATGGCGACCAGCGACAGGCAGACGATAGCCACGAACACGGTGGCCCAGAACGTGACGGGTAGCCGTTTCAGCATATTGGATTTTGGCGGGCGGATCTGGCTTTTATACCGCATTTCCAGCCCGGCCGCAGTTAACTTTATGTCCGCGCCAGCATGGGCTGCAACGTTTGCCACACTTGTTGCGGCGCGATCTTTTGCATGCAATCCTGGTGGCCCAGCGGGCATTCGCGCTGCTTGCACGGCGAGCACGCAAGCCGCAGTGAAATCGACGCCGCCATGTCGGAAAATGGCGGTGCGTGGCCCGGGTCGGTCGGGCCATAAATGGCAATCACTGGCCGGTTCAGCGCGGACGCGATGTGCAGCAAGCCAGAATCGTTACTGACCACGGCGCCCGCATGGGCGATCAGCGCCACGGCTTCGCCCAGCGACGTGGCGCCCGCCAGGTTGAACAGCCCCGGTGGGGAACCTGCCGCCCGCACCACGTCTTCACAGGTGTCGCGGTCTTTCGGAGAGCCCAGCAGCGCCACTTGCGCGTCCGGCATCGCCGCCAGCACTTCGCGCGCCAGCTGGCCAAAGTGGCCGGGCGGCCAGCGCTTGGCCGTGCCGAATTCCGCGCCCGGTGCAAACGCCACCAGCGGCCGCCGTGGGTCGAGCCCGGCCTTCGCGCACGCGGCGGCAATTTGTTCGCCGCTGGCCACCAGCTTTGGACGGGGTACGGCCGCGCGCTGCGCCTGCGGCAGCGGCGCCACGGCCGGCAGCGCCAGCGCCGCGTAAAACAGCACCATCGGGCGCGGCGGCGCATCGTCATGGTGCATCACGTTGATCAAGCCATAGCGGCTCTCGCCCTTGTACCCGACCCGGCGGGCTATCCCGGCCAGCCACGGTATCAGCGCAAATTTCAGCGTATTGGGCAGCACATAGGCATCGGCATAGCCGCGCCGGCGCAGTTCGCGCGCGTAGCGCCAGCGCTCTTTCAACTGCAGCGCGCCATGGCGGAACGGGGTCACCATGACTTCATCGACTTCCGCCATCTGGCGCCACACAGGCGCCACGGGCGGCGGCGCCAGCACGTCGATCGGGCGTTCCGGATGCGCTGCTTTCAGCAATTGCAGCAATGGCTGCGCCATGACGGCGTCGCCGATCCAGTTCGGCGAAATCACCAGCGTACGCTGCACACTCATGCCGCCACCTCCGCTTCATCCCGGGCATTCAGGCACAGGCCCATCAACAGGAACAGCGTTTGCGCATAGAACATGCACGACATCACTGACCAGAAAATCACTTCCGTCAGACCGAAGCTGAAATAGCCGATGACCAGCAACAGTCCGGCCAGCGCCGGCGCAACCACGGACGGACTGGCCGATTCATGGGTGCGCAAGATGCGCAGGAAAAACAGCAAGGGCGCAATCATCGTTGCCAGCCACACCAGCAAGCCGGGAATGCCGCCGAATACCAGCTGCTGCAAGATATCGTTATGAAAATGTTCAGCATTGAGCACGAATGGCTGCAAGTGGCCCGCGTCGACCAGTTGCTTCATTTCTGCTTCCACCTGGCGCGTACCGGCAATGCGGAAAGGGTGCTGTTCAATCAGCATCACTGCCCCTTTCCACAATTCCAGGCGCACCCCCACGTTGGTAAACGCCTGGCCGCCATCAAAATACGTCTTGACGTCGCTGATGCCCTGGTTGAAGCGCTCGCGCGCGCCCGTTTGATCAACGAAGTAAGTCCCCACCAACAAACTAAATACCAGCAATGCCGATGCACGGGCCACACGGGTCCGCAAAAAATGGCCATACCGCAGGAACAGCAGCGCGGCAAACAGCACGGCGATCCAGCCGCCCCGCGTGCCTGTCGCCACCGAGCCGACCAGGCCGGCAACGGCGCCCAGCGCAGGCCATAGCACGTTGCGGCCTTTGAAATCCAGCACCCCGGCCAGACTCATCATGCCCATGCAAAGTTCGAGATCACCGAACGTGATAGAATTGATAAGGCCGCCCGGGCGTTCGATGCCCAGGCCCCAGCGCTGATAGCAAATGAACACGGCGCCCGAGACCGTGCCAACGATCAGCCCGTACCACAGCGCCTTCCGGCTGGGACGTACCGCGAGGACAGCCATGAGCACGGTAACGCACGACAGCATGCGAAACGGCTTTTCCAGCGACCGCAAGTGCATCTCGGGATGTAACCACATACCCAGTAAAGCAAAGCCCAGGCTCAGCAGCAGTGCTGTTAAAACCCAGCGAATCTCAGTAAGATGGCGGACCAGCGATGCTTTCCGCCAGCAAAATATGCCAACAAGCAAGAAACCAAAACTGGTCAGGCCGACACCAAACCTGGTGATCAAGACCAGGCTTGGTAGCAAGAAAACAAGACTGAGGGTGAGGTAGGAGACGGGAGTATTAACGTTGCCTTTAAGAATGTGTTTTTCTGTAAGAGTATTATTCATTAATGTTTTGTGAGCCTATGCTTGCAGGATCAATCCGGCAGTAGCGAAGTCATGCAACAAGCATCAAAAATCTCGATCATCATCACTACTTACAACCGGCCGGATGCGTTGGCGGCCGTGCTCGATGCTTGCTTTTGCCAGGACGATAGCAATTTCGAAATCATTATCGCTGATGACGGCTCCACGAACAACACGCGCCAGGTCATCGAAAACATGATGCAGCGCGCGCCCGTGCCTTTGACCCACGTGTGGCAGGCCGATGAGGGATTCCGCGCTGCGCGCGCCCGCAACCTGGGCATCATGGCGTCCAGCGGCGACTATGTCGTGTTCCTCGATGGCGATTGCATCCCCCGCCCGGACTTTGTCAGCCGCCACCGCCGGCTGGCCAGCGCCGGCCACCTGGTGACGGGCAGCCGCGTGCTGCTGTCGCCCGGTTACACGCTGCGCATCCTGGGCGAACGTATTGACCTGGGCAAGTTAACGTTCAGCGATAAATTGAAATTGCGCCTGACTGGCGACTTGAATAAATTCCTGCAAACCGTGCTGACCTTGCCCGACGTGGGCCGCAACAGCCGCCGCTTCACGTGGCGCCGCATCAAGAGCTGCAACCTGGGCGTGTGGCGTAACGATTTGCTGCGGGTCAATGGTTTCGACGAAAGTTTCCATGGCTGGGGCCATGAAGATTCCGACCTGGTGGTGCGCCTGTTCAATGCGGGCGTGATGCGCAAGGAAGGCGCGTTTGCAACCGAGGTGTATCACCTGTGGCACAAGGAAAATGAACGCAGCATGGAAAACAAGAACCGCACCACCGTGCTGCAGCGGGCCGCGGACAAGACCACGCAAGCGCTGGCCGGCCTGGACCAGCACGCAGCGGATGCCTCCCCGGCGGCGCCTGCCGCCCAGGATATCCGCTACGCACGCACTTAATTATTCACCCAGCATCGAAATACGCACCAGGTCGGCCACGTTGCCGACCCCCAGTTTGCTCATCAGGCGCGCCTTGTGCACTTCCACCGTGCGCACACTGATGCCCAGTTCCGGGGCGATTTCGCGGTTGTGGCGGCCCAGCACGACCAGACGCATGACTTCGCGCTCGCGCGGCGTCAATTCCTTCAGCAAGTTGCGGCCATCTTCGCGCTGCTGCAATTCCTGGCGCTGGCGCCGCTCGCAGGAAAACGCTTCTTCGATGGCAGCGACCAGCTTGGCGTCATCAAATGGCTTTTCCAGGAAATCAATGGCGTTGGCCTTGAAAGCGGCGCGCGCGCTGGACACATCGCCGTGCCCCGTGACGATCACGACAGGAATCCGGTTGCCGATTTCCGCCAGCTTGTGCTGCACTTCCAGGCCATCCATGCCACCCATGCGGATATCGATCAGCAGGCAGCCGGCCCAATCGGGCTGCCAGGCTTGCAACAGGGCTTCGCCGCTGGAAAACACCGCCGTGCGGTAACCGCGCACGCCCAGCAGCAAGCCCAGCGCATCGCGCACCGACGGATCGTCGTCCACAATAAAAACAGTCAATGCCATTGCCAAAATATCCTCCCGTTTCCCCAGCCACTCGCCAGTTACTCCGGCACGGTGACTTGCTATTCCGCCTCAAGGGCTGGCAGTATAAATCGGAAAATGCCGTAATCGGCAACTTCCGCCCACAATTCTCCGCCATGCGCTTCGACAATGGCACGGCTGAGTACCAGTCCCAAGCCCAGCCCGCTGGCCTTCGATGACACAAAAGGCTCGAACAGCCGCGACGCCAGCGCGGCCGACACGCCGGTGCCGCTGTCTTCCACTGTGACGCGCAGCTTGCCATCCGGCATGGTTTGCGCCAACACGGTAATGCGGCGCTGGCCAGGCGGCTGCGCCGCCACGGAGTCCAGCGCATTGGCCACCAGGTTGCGCAACACCAGTTCCAGCTGGATGCGGTCGGCCAGCACCACCTTGTCCGGCGCCCGCTCGATGGTCAGTTCCACGCCCTGCTCGCGGCATTGCGCCAGGAATTGCGATGGCACGCACGCCAGCAGCGTTGCTGCCTGCACGGGTTCCAGCCGCAACGCGCCCGTGCGGAAAAAATCCCGCAAGCGGCGCACCACCTCGGTGGCGCGGTTCGACTCAACCAGCATGCGCTGGATCGCCCCTTTCAGCAATTCCCCGGTTTCGCCCCGCTCCAGCAAGTGTTCACACGCTTTGCCATACGCCGTCAGCGCCGTGATCGGCTGGTTCAATTCATGCGCCAGCGCCGCCGCCATTTCACCGGCAGCGGCCAGGCGCAGCGTATGCTTCAATTCATCGGCCACTTGCTTGCGCTCATCGACGGCAATGCCAATGAAAAAGCCGACCAGCGCCAGCATGGCGTCGAGCATTTGCAATTCCGACACTTCAATGTCGACCGCATTGTTCCACTTCACGAGCGTGACGATGGCCAGCTGGACGGAAAACACAATGGCCGCCGCACCATACACACCCTGGCGCGCAGCCGCCCAGATCACGGGCAGGAACACAAAGTAAAAATGCTTGAATTCTGAACTGGCGATATAGCCAAACACGGCCCACAGCACGATACACGCCAGTGCCAGGTAACCCAGGCTTTCCCAGCGCCACACGGCTTCGCGCAAGCGTTCACGGTTATTTTCGCTGGCCAGCATCCACAGCAGCGGCATCGACACCACCACGCCCACCGCATCGCCAATGGCAAAGCGCCACACCGCCAGCGCCCACTGCCCGGCCGGGATTTGTCCCGACATCGACAGCACGCAGATGTAGGCGACACTGTTGAGCAAAATACCGGCCGCTACCACGGCCAGCCACAGCGTCAGGCGGCTGCGGCTGTCGATCATTACGCGCGTACTGAAATTGCGCCGCAAGCCTTCGCCCAGCAAGCCATAGCCCATGGTCAGCGCCACCGCGCCCAGCACGGTGAACAGCGGTCCCGCCGACATGCCCCGCACGAGGATTTCCCCCAGCACCAGCGCAATAAACCACGGAATCGCAGCGCGCCGCCCGAAATGCAGCCAGTAGACCAGCCCCAGCGCTGTATCGGGATTCCATGGCGTGATGTTCAAGCCATACAGGGGGTCAATATACGTTGCCCAGTCCAGCAACAAATACAGCGCGGGAAACCAGTACAGGTGCGTGCGCGACAGGGTTGGAATCATAGGTGTTTCACGTAAGCCGTTCCGCGAATTGTGCCGATACACAATTTCTATCCATAATATTGCTGATTGTAACGCATTGTTTCCTAGCCAAATCCCCGCCAGGCCCAGTCAACTTCACCGGAAACTTCCATCATGCATCAGATTACCCTCCGTGCCGGCCTGGAACGGAAATCCTTTGCTTCACGTGCCTGTGCCGCCGTGAAATTGCATGCGCGCGCGCTGGCATCGCCGCGGTTGACCATGGGCTGGCTCGATGTGCTGAATTCCCACCCGGCCCTGGCCAATATCGCAGAATTACAGCCGCGCCTGCTGCACAAAATTTACCGCCCTTACCTCAGCAACCGGCTCAACAGCAGCGAGCGGCTGTCGGCGCTGGCCAGCCATTACCGTTTTATCTTGCAGCATGACCTGGCAGGATTGACGGCGCGGGCGATCCAGGGCGGCGTGGAACTGGCGGCCTTTGCCGGCAAGTCCGGCGCGCATTACACCGTCGTGCTGCATGCCATCGTCCCCATGGAACGGGAAGGCGAACTGGTGTTGCAGTTGCGCTGTAACAACGCCCTGGTGCAATCCGTGGCATTTTCTTTCTTCTTTGACGGCGTTCAGGCCAGCATCGGCATTGGCTGCCTGCAAGGTCCGCAATGCGGCGCCGGGCTGGAACTGGCGCGCAACGCTACCCGCGACTTGCATGGCTTGCGTCCTAAAAACCTGCTGGTGCGCCTTGTCCACCAATTGGGCTTTGCTTATGGCTGCAGCCAAATGTTGATGGTCGGGAATGATAACCGCCCTGTACGCAAACAGTTGCGTAAAGGACGGGTTCATGCAGACTATGATGTTTTTTGGCAAGAAATGGGCGCCACCCAGCGCAGCGATGGCGACTATGCACTGCGCTGCATCCCGCTGGCAGCTCCCGACCTGGAGCAGATTCCATCGAAAAAGCGGGCCGAAGCGCGCCGCCGCCATGACTTGCTGTGCGACGTGGTGGCCATGGTGCTGGCCGGTATGACCCAGCCCCGCATGGCTGCGGCGCCGGCGTCCGCACCGGCCATGCCGCTGCTGGTGGACGCAGCCAATACGGCCGTGCTGGCAGCCGCTTAACTTGTCTTAAACGCCATTGTCGTCCGATGCGCGGTAGAATCCCTGTGCAAGCCAAGTTTAATCCCACAGGAGGAAACGCGATGCGTCTTGATATCTACCAACGAGCCGAACACGATGGCATTCTGTCCTATCTGGCTGTGCCGGAAGGAAAACCAATTCCTCAGGAAGCGATCAATACTGACTGGCAACCTGCCATCAAGGCCCTGGAAGTCGACGATGGCGCCACCGCCCTGCCCCAATACCACATCGAACGGCCGTTGCAGCAGATCGGCGATAAAGGCTACGCCATCACGGGGCTGAAAGACATGTGATGCAGGCGGACGGCGTGCCGCCGTCCGCTGCTATCCCGTATAGGGCGTGAAATCAAAGCCGTTGGTGATCGAGCCGATCACCTGCGCCTGGTTTTCCGAAGACTCGCTGAAGTAGGCCAAGACTTCCGCCCGGGTTGCCCGGTTCGTGTCCATGACATCTAGCCAGTAATTGAATCCGTTCGTCTCTGCCGGGCGATGCAGCACGTTGTTATACAGCTTCGTGATGTAATCGAAGTTGGTCGGATTGCCGCCGCCGTATCGGATGGCAAATTCATCGCTGCCAACGAAGCCTTGTGCCACCTCGCGCAACGATGCCCCGGCATCCATCCGCCCGATCCAGTAACCCAGTCCGGCCAAGTCCGGTGCGCGGTCAAATGCCGCCTGGTAAATACGGTAGGCTTGGCCGCCGTTGCCGTCGATATCCAGCCCCACGGCCAGCTTGTCGCTGAACGTGAGCCGCTCGATGTTGACCAGCGTATCCGTGCCGCCGCTGCCCACCGTATCCGTGACAGTGAAGCCGGTGGCAGTTTTCTTCACGGTGAAGTTTGCGCGGTTGCCGCTGAAACTCACGCTATCCGTACCGGCGCCGCCATCAATGTAATTGTTACCGGCGGTGGCTGACAGCGTATTGCCTTCGGCAGTACCCGTGATGTTGAGGGGGCTGGCGATGGTCACGGCGCGCACCGCCGACGCCAGCGACGTATTACCGGCCGCATCGGTTGCTTTCGCTGTAATGCTGTGGTTGCCGTTGGCCAGCAAGTCCGGCGTCAAACTCCATGTCCCATTGGCGCCGGCCGTGGCTGTTCCCAGGCTCTGCGTGCCGTCATACACGGAAACTTTCGACCCGGCTTCGGCAATGCCGGAGATCAGCGGACGGTTGGAAGCGATGCCGGCGCTCACGTTCACGGTTGGCGCATCCGGCGCCGTGGTATCCGTGGTCACAACCGATATGGACTGCGCGGCGGTGGCGGCCGACGTGTTGCCCGCCGCATCCGTGGCCTTGGCCGTGATGCTATGCGTGCCACTGGCCAAATCTGACGGCGTCAGGCTCCACGCGCCGCTGGTGTTGGCGGTCGCCGTACCCAGGCTGACCGTGCCGTCGAAGACTTCGACCTTGGCGCCCGCTTCCGTGACGCCGGAGAACGATGGCCGCGTATTGGAGACACCCGACCCCACCACCAGGGTCGGCACGACAGGCGGCGTGGCGTCAATGATCACGGATTTCGGCGTGGAAGCTGCCGACGTATTGCCCGCCGCATCGGTCGCCTTGGCGGTAATCGTGTGCGAGCCGTCCGCCAGGGTTGCCGGCGTCAGCAGCCACGTGCCGCTGCTGTTGGCCGTTGCCGTCCCCAGGCTCACCGTACCGTCAAACACTTCGACTTTGGCGCCCGCTTCCGTCGTACCAGAAAAGAGCGGACGGGCATTCGACGTGCCGGCGCTGACAGCCAAGGTCGGCACGACCGGCGGTGTGGTATCGGCGACCAGGCTGGCCAGTGTAATCGTGCCATCCGTGAAGCGCAGTTTTTCCATGTTGGCCAGCGTGTCGGTGCCTTCCGAACCGGTCACGGTCCACGTGGTGGCATTGACTTGCGAAACAGTGTACGCGCTGCGGGCGCCGTTGTAATAAGCGGTATCGGTACCGGCGCCGCCATTCAGTGTATCGTTGCCGCCATCGCCTTCCAGGATATCGTCGCCGCTGGTACCCGTCAGTGCATCCGCTGTGCTGGTACCGGCCAGCCAGCGCGCACCCGTCGTGGAATTCACGCCCAGCGCGCCACCGAGACCGTCGCCGCCATAAATCCACTTCAACGCAGCAATGTCGTATTCCTGGAACACGGACTTGGTGGCGCCGGTCTGCGTGTACGACATCAGCGTGTAATTCGTGTTATCGGTTGCCGTCGGCAAGTTCGGGCTGTCATCAAACGGGTGCTTCAAGCCCAGCATGTGTCCCAGTTCGTGCAGCAAGGTTTCATAGCCTTGCGTGCCGGCCGTCAGGTTGGCATTGTCGCTGCCCCATTCCACGTTATCGAGATAAACATACGCGCTGGCCGAATAACTGGTGACGGTATTGCTCTGGTACGAATAGCTGTAGCCGGAACTGCACAGGCCGGCTGTGTTGGCGCCACTGATATTGATGTTGGCAAAATGTACCTGTGCCTTTGCCGTGTCGGTGGTTTCCGTGAATGTAATCCCCGTCAGTTGCGTCAAATACGCTATCGCAGTGCGGGTGGCCGCCTGCTGCGACGTGCTGAACGCCAGCGGCGCGCTGAGGATATCGCTATTGTTTGTCTCGTTATTCCCGGCCACGGAAAACGTGTAGTAAATCGTGTTGGCCGTACCGCCAGTCACATAATTCCAGTCAGGCGACTTGCTGGGAAATAGCAGCGCGTCAATATAATTCTGGCCTGACGTGGTGGTAGTATTTACTTGGGTAACAGTTGCCATGGCGGGAATCACTGAGGAGTGTCAAAGTCTCCTCAGTATTTCCCTGAGTCATGACAAAGTCAATCGCCGCATCAGCCTTGCCACAGCGTGTAATCAAAGCCGTTGGCGATGATTTTAATGACCAGGTCTTTGTTTTCATTGGCTTCGCTGAAAAAGCCCAGTACTTCGCTGCGGGTGGCAGCCCCTTTGTTCATGACATCGAGCCAGTAATCCAGTCCCGCCTGTTCTGGCGCACGCTGCAGCACGTTGTTATACAGCTTGGTAAGGAAGGCAAAGTTGGTGGGATTCTCGCCATACAACGCTGTAAACTCGCTGCTGGCGACAAAGCTGGCCGCCACATCGCGCTGGCTGGCGCCGTGGTCCATCTGGCTGATCCAGTAACCGAGGCCCTTCAAATCCGGCGCACGGTTAAATGCCGCCTGATATAAGCGGTATGCCTGGCCGCCCACACCGTCAATGTCTAACCCGACCATTTTGTCGGCAAACATCAGGCGCTCCACGTTGGCCAGCTGGTCGGTACCGCCATTGCCTGCATCGTCTGTCACGGTAAAGCCGGCAGCGCTCTTCGTGACTGTGAAATTCGCGCGGTTGCCGCTGAATGCCACGGTGTCCGTGCCAGCGCCGCCATCGATTGTATTGTTGCCGGCGGTGGCTGCCAGTACATCGTTTGCGCTGGTGCCGGTCACGCTCGCCGTCGCGGCCAGGGACAACGGGATCGTCATATCGGCAAAGCGCAGCATTTCCATATTGGTCAGCGTATCCGTGCCCTCCGCCCCCGTCACGCTCCACGTAACGGCATCGACCTGCGCAATCGCATACGCACTGCGCACACCGTTGTAATAGGCGGTATCGGTACCATCGCCGCCATTGAGGAGATCGTTGCCGCCATCGCCTTCCAGCGTATCGTTGCCGGCAGTTCCCGTCAGCGCATCGGCCACGCTGGTACCCGCCAGCCAGCGCGCACCCGTGCCTTCGCCCAACGCACCACCCAGGCCATCGCCGCCGTACAGCCATTTGAGGGCGGCAAGGTCATATTCGCTATAAGCCGTCTTGTTGGGGCCGATGTGAGTGTACGACATCAGCGTATGCTCATTGTTGTCGGTTGCCGCGGGCAGCACGATGTCGCCGTCAAACGAGTGTTTCAAGCCCATCGCATGGCCCAGCTCATGCAGCACGAGTTCCTGGCCATAACCGCTGGTCAGCACGCTGGTGGTGCGCGCGTATTGCACATTGTCGAGATACACATACGCGCTGGCTGTATAGGACGTGATTTCCTGATTACCGTCGTAGTGATAGCGGTACGTCCATGAGCACCAACCGGAATAGTCATCGACCACGTCCGCGTTGGCAAAATGCAGCTGGGCCACTTCGCCATCGCTGGTCTCGATAAACTGTATGCCTGTCACGCTGGACAAATAAGCCAGCGCGGCGCGCGCCCCATCCTGTTGCTGGGCGCTGAACACCGAGATGGGGCTTTGCAGGTGGTTGTTGCTGGCCTGATTGCCGCTGGCAATGGAAAAGGTATAGCTGATGCTATTGCCCGCGCCGACATAATTCCAGTGCGGGCCCTTGCCCAGCAAGGCATCGATATAGTTCAGGCCGGACAACTGCGGCTGGGTCACGTCAGGGATGGTGGCCATCATGTTGACAAAAACAGATGTTCATAAGGCAACCATTATAGCGCTGCATCCCTGGCGCTGAACCTTAATATTCAAATGCGACTTCGCGTGCCCCCAATTGCTGTTCCAGCGTGAGTTTCAGCGCATCGGACGGCGCCACCCGCCACTCATCCCCCAGTTGCAGCACGCACTCCACACCCTGCGGCTGCACGCGCATGGCCACCGGCAAGCCGTTGACGTCGCGGTGCGGCTCCAGCACTTCCTTCAATTTCGCGGCGGTCACGGAGGTCGGCATGGCCCAGCCGACCTGGCGGCCAAACTGGATGCGCGCGGCAATGATGTCGTACACCTTTTCCGCGGAAATGCGCAAGCCGCCGGAGAAGCGGTCTTCCGATACTTTGCCAACAACGGCGAGGAATTCGTCATCCTTGAACATGCGCTTGTTTTCATCAAACACTTCGCTGTACACGGTGACTTCCACCACGGCGCTCTTGTCATCCAGCGTGATGATGTACAGCTTGCCGCGCTGCGTCATTTGCGGACGGATGCCCGTAATAACGCCGCACAGCATGCGCGGTTCGCGCGATGGTTCCAGCTCCGACAGTTTGGTGCGCGCAAAGCGGCGCGCTTCCGTCTGGTAGGAATCGAACATGTGGCCGGACAAATAAAAGCCCAGCGCCGTCTTTTCTTCCGCCAGCTTTTGCCGGTCGGTAAACGGCACGGCTTTCACATATTCCGGCGGCGCCACCAGGTCGGAATCATCGCCGCCAAACAGGCTGACCTGGTTCGCGGCCTTGGCTTCCTGTTCCGCGCATTCCATGGCGAAGCTGACGGATGCCAGCAAAATCGCACGGTCCACATTCAGGCAATCAAATGCGCCAGACTTGATCAGCGCTTCAATGGTGCGGCGGTTGATCTGTTTTTTATCGACGCGCTTGCAGAAGTCGAACAGGCTCGTGAACGGACCGCCCGCCTCGCGCGCCGCGATGATCGCTTCAATGGCATTTTGCCCCGCGCCTTTGACGCCGCCGAGGCCATAGCGGATTTGCGTGACTTTCTTGCCCGTGACGGAAGGCGGCGGGCCGTCCGGACGGAAGCGGTACGACGACTGGTTGACGTCCGGCGGCAAGATCGTCAGGCCGCACACCTCGATCGAATCTTCAACGAGGATTTTCACCTTTTCCGTATCGTCCATGGCCAGCGACATGTTGGCTGCCATGAATGCGGCGGGATGGTGGGCCTTCAGGTACGCGGTGTGATACGACAGCAAAGCATAGGCGGCAGCGTGCGATTTATTAAAACCGTAGCCCGCGAACTTTTCCATCAAGTCGAAAATCTCGTCGGCCTTCTCGGTGGTCAGGCCGCCGACTGCCGCACCCTTGCGGAAGATTTCGCGGTGCTCCGCCATCTCTTCCGCTTTCTTTTTACCCATCGCACGGCGCAGCATGTCCGCGCCGCCCAGCGAGTACCCGCCGACGATCTGCGCCATCTGCATCACCTGCTCCTGATACACCATGATGCCGTAGGTTTCGGACAGAATCGATTCCGTACGCGGGTCGGGGTATTCGAATTTCTCGCCGTGCTTACGTTTGCAGAAGTCCGGGATCAGGTCCATCGGGCCGGGACGGTACAGCGCCACCAGCGCGATAATGTCTTCGAAGCGGTCGGGACGCGCATCTTTCAACATGCCCTGCATCCCGCGCGATTCAAGCTGGAACACGGCGACTGTTTTCGCCTTGGTCAGCAAGTCATACGATGCCCGGTCCGTCAGCGGCAATTTCGCCAGGTCGAAGTCGGCCATGGCGGGATCGAGGTCCTTGATGTAGTTGACGGCGCGGTCCAGGATGGTCAGCGTGGTCAAACCCAAAAAGTCGAACTTCACGAGGCCGACGGCTTCCACGTCGTCCTTGTCGTACTGCGACACCACGCCACTGTCACCCGACTGCGTGTACAGCGGGCAGAAGTCCGTCAGCTTGCCCGGCGCGATCAGCACGCCGCCGGCGTGCATACCGATGTTACGGGTGATGCCCTCGACTTGCTGCGCCAGGTCCAGCAGCTGGCGCACTTCTTCTTCGTTTTCCTGGCGCTCCTTGAGCATCGGTTCTTCTTCGATGGCCTCGGCAATCGATACCGGCTTGCCCGGCTTGAATGGAATCAGCTTCGACACGCCGTCGCAGAACATGTAGCCGAAGTCCATTACGCGGCCCACGTCGCGGATCGCGCCCTTGGCCGCCATGGTGCCGAACGTGGCGATCTGCGACACCGCTTCGCGGCCATACAAATCCTTCACGTGCTGGATCACCAGCTCGCGCTTTTCCTGGCAAAAGTCAATGTCGAAGTCGGGCATCGAAACCCGTTCCGGGTTCAGGAAACGCTCAAACAGCAAGTTGTATTTCAGCGGATCCAGGTCGGTAATTTTCAGCGCATACGCGACCAGCGAACCTGCACCGGAACCCCGGCCCGGGCCGATCGGCACGCCATTGTTCTTGCCCCACTGGATAAATTCCGCAACGATCAGGAAGTAGCCCGGGAACTTCATCTTGATGATGGTTTCGTTCTCGAACTTCAGGCGCGCTTCGTAGCGCGGCCGTTCCTTTTCCCGCTTTTCCGGGTCGGGAAACAGGTGGATCAAGCGTTCTTCCAGGCCCTTCTGGGTTTCCGCGACGAGGAATTCATCAATCGTCATGCCCGGCGTTGGGAAGTTCGGCAATTGCGGCTTGCCCAAGGTGAGGGTCAGGTTGCAGCGCTTGGCGATTTCCACCGTGTTGGCAAGCGCGCCCGGCAAATCGTGGAACAGTTCGCGCATTTCCGCCTGCGTCAGGAAGCGCATCTGTTCATTGAAGCGCTTGACGCGCTTGGCGTTGGCGATCATCTCGCCTTCCGCGATACAGATACGGGCTTCGTGCGCAATGAATTCATCTTTCGACATGAATTGCACGGGGTGCGTGGCCACCACGGGCAAGCCCAGGCGCGACGCCAGCGCCACCGACTGGCGCACCTGCATTTCCTGGTTGGCTTGTCCTGCGCGCTGGATCTCGATATAAAAATGGCCAGGGAAGATTTCCGACCACTTGCGGGCATGCGCTTCGGCCAGCTCGATATCGCCATTGTCGATGGCCTGGCCGATATCGCCGAACTGCGCGCCGGACAGGCAAATGAGCGCGTTGCGCGGATCCTGGTCCGGCAGCAGCGGGTATTCTTTGTTGGGCAAGTCGCGCAGCCATTCGGTACGGATTTCCGCGCGGCCCTTGTACTGGTTGGTCAGCCACGCTTCCGACAGCAATTCGCACAGCTGCAGATAACCCATGCGGTTCTTCGCATACAGCATGACGCGGTGCGGCTTGTCGCGGTTGTCATCGTTGGTGATCCACGCGTCGACGCCCACCACCGGCTTGATGCCCTTGCCGCGTGCGGCCTTATAGAAGCGCACCATGCAAAACAGGTTGGCCAGGTCGGTCACGGCCAGCGCGCCCTGCTTATCCTTGACGGCAGCCTTGATGACGTCATCGATCCGCACCAGGCCATCGACGATCGAGTATTCCGTGTGCACCCGCAGGTGGACGAAGTCCGGATCCTTGGGTGCTGGCGCCGCTTGCTGTTCCTGATTTTCCATACCGATGTGCCGATGCTGCTGATGTCAAAGACCGCTATTTTACCGTGTGCGCAGGGTGCCTTATAATGCTTCTTTTTTCAGCATCGGCGGCTACGCCTTCCAAGCGGGCCGACAACATCATGTCTACCTCCCAATCTTCACAATTCGTCACGCAGTTCGTCAATATCGCTGCTTATAAATTCATCACTTTCAACGATACGGAAGCCCAGCGCCCCCGTTTCCAGGAAGTCTGCGCCCGCCTGGACTTGAAAGGCACCATCTTGCTGACGCCGGAAGGCATCAACATGTTCCTGTCCGGCACCCGCGCGAACATTGATGAATACTTGGCCTGGCTGCGCCAGGATGCGCGTTTCAGCGATATTGAAGTGAAGGAAAGCTTGTCGGCCGAGCAATCGCACAAGCGCATGCTGGTGAAGATCAAGAAAGAAATCATCACCATGCGCATGCCGCTGATCAAGCCGGAAGAAGGCCGCGCACCGCACGTGGAAGCGAAAACCCTGAAGCGCTGGCTGGACCAGGGTTACGACGACAATGGCAAGCCCGTTGTGATGGTCGATACCCGCAACGACTATGAAGTCGACGTCGGCACGTTCGAGAACACGGTGGATTACCGCCTGACCAAATTCACGGAATTCCCGGAAGTGATTGCCGCGCACAAGGCCGATTTCGAAGGCAAGACCGTGGTGACGTTCTGCACGGGCGGCATCCGCTGCGAAAAAGCCGCGATCCACATGCAAAACATTGGCTACGACAATGTGTACCAGCTGGAAGGCGGCATTTTGAAGTATTTCGAAGAAGTGGGCGGCGCGCACTACACGGGCGACTGCTTCGTGTTTGACTACCGCACCGCGCTGAACCCGAAACTGGAACCGACGGAAACCACGCAATGCTTCAATTGCCGCGCCGTGGTGACGCCGCGCGAGCAATTGTCGCCGCTGTACATCTATGAAAAGCAGTGCCCGCACTGCGCGCCGAAGGCGGAAGCCGCATCGGCAGCTGCCGCCAGCACCCCGGCCTAAGCTGCTTATCCCGTATAGGGAATGTAATGCACGCCATTGGTGATCGAACCGATCACCATGGCCTGGTTTTCAGACGACTCGCTGAAATCGGCCAGCACTTGCGCCCGCGGCGACAAATTTCGAGTCAGCACGTCAAGCCAGTACTCAAACCCGGTCTGCTCCGGTGCGCGGTGCAAGATGTTGTTGTAGAGCTTGGAAATGAAGTCAATATTGGTGGGATTGGCGCCCCCATACCGTGCGGCAAATTCATCGCTGCTGACAAAGCCGCTTGCCACCGTCGTCAGGCTGATGCCCTGGTCCAATGTGTTGATCCAAAAACCCAACCCACTCTGGTCCGGCGCGCGGTCAAACACGGCCTGGTACATCCGATAGGCTTTGCCGGCCACGCCATCGCTGCCCGTGTCGAACGCGATCGCGCCATCGTTGAACTGTACCCGCTCGACATGGGTCAGCACATCCGTGCCGCCACCGGCTTTATCGATAAGGAAATTGTCGCCGCTGCGGGACGCCGTGAAAGCGCTGCGCGCGCCGGCATAACGCACCACGTCCAGCCCGCCGCCGCCATCGATCCAGTCGCTGCCGGTACTGCCGGTCACCGTATCGTTGCCGCTGCCACCGAGTAAATCGTCGTCGCCTGCTGTGCCAATGATGGCGCCGGACTGCGCCGCCGGCGCGCTGCGCGTCTTGAAGTCATAGGTATTGGTGCCGGCGTAGCTGTTGCCGGCCAAGTCAGTAAAACTGCCGGCTGCCAGTACCAGCTTGTATTGCTGGTCCCCCATCAGCGTTGCGGTCGGGTCCACGGTCAACGTGGAGCCGCTGACAATCAGGCGCGAACTGGTGGCCGCATCAAAACTTTCCACCAGCGTGCCGTTCACCAGTTGCAACTGCAGCGTGCCGGTACCGCGCTTGACGGTTTCGCTGAACGTCAGGGCAATATGGCTGTTCAGCGCGATACCGGTGGCGCCATCCACCGGATTGAACGTCAACACCGTCGGCGCCGTCACATCCGCGCCGCCCAGCGTCCGCAAATCCACCACCTTGTCGCTGAAGGCGGCAAATTCGATATTGGTCAGCGTGTCGGCGCCGCCGCCCGCCGTGACGATGCGCGCCTTGGTCGTGACGGCATCATAGGTAATGGTGGCAGCCGTCGATAATCCGCTGAAACTTGCAGTATCACTGCCGGCGCCGCCATCGAGTGTATCGTCGCCGGCGCCACCGGTCAGGTTGTTATTGGCGTCATTGCCGATCAGGATATCGTTGCCGCTGCCGCCCACCGCGTTTTCAATGACGCAGCCAAATGCAATCCCCAGGTTGTCCGTGCCATCGTAGGTAATCACCGGCGCCGATCCGCTAAAGTTGAAGCCATCCGTGGACGCGGACTCAATGGTGATTTTCGAATAATGGCCAGCCTGCAAATCAATCATGCAACCCTTGGTGAAATTAGCAACGGAAATCGTATCCGTGCCGCCTGCATCCCATAAGGTCCGCATGAACGGTGTGGCAGGGTCGAATGTATACGTGTCATTGCCAGTCTTGTAGCGGGTATTGGCGCCGTACAGGTACTGGATGGCGGCAATATCATCGACCATCGGCGTGTCCGGCACAATGGTTTGGGTATGGTACGTGCGGCTGTTCCCCGACGTCGTGATATAGCCGTATTTGCTGTGCGCGCCGTTGGTATACGACATCACCGTGTACTGTTGCGTATCCTGCGCGCCTGTCAGTACCGGTGTGTCTTCAAACGAGTGCTTGAAGCCCAGCGCATGGCCGATTTCATGCAGCAGCGTGTAAAAATTATAATCACCGACATTCCATGTGCCTGCAACGGTAGGCGCATTGCCTGCGCTGAGCCAGACGTCGCCGCCGCTCGGGTAGGTCGCATCCGGGTAATACGCCCAGGCCGATGAGTTGGGATCCACATTGCTTGACCATGCAAAGCGGATGTCGCCCACTGTGGCCGAGGTATCGGCAGATTTGGTAAAAGTCAGGTTGGCCACCGAGGCCCATGCATCCAGGGCCCGCACTGCCGCCGTTTGCTGGACCGCGGTCAGCCCGGAAGCGGTCGCGGCATTTTGTTCCGCTTTCTCTGAATACGCCGTATTGCTGTCCGGGCCGGAAAACGTGGCAAAGCCGCTATCAGCCCACGGAAAACTGTACGTCAGCATCACGCCGGTACCGGCCGCCCCTCCCCATTTCTCTCCTGCCAGCAGCGCATTGATGATCAGTTGGGAAGTTTGGGCTACCTTGGTGGTAGTGCTGGCGGAACTGGGCGATGGCATGGCGACTCCACAATGAAGGGCGCAGCAAGCTCAAGCGGCTCATCAGCGCCTTTTCATTGTATGCCTAAAACAATTCCTATTTGAAGTAGGAATTATCTTAGCCCCACTACCTGATTCACTATTGCAACGAGCGGGGCATTGCAAGACGCAAGGCATTCTCATAAGCCTTGCGTGCCGTGGCATATACCGCCAGCCGGGCATTCAGCGTGGCGATTTCGTTGTCGACAAACTTGATATTCGTCACTTGCGTGCGGGCTTCCTCGCTGAGTTCATCCACGCGGTAGCTGACGCCATCTATCGTGACTTCTTCTTGTTCGTCCATCAGCACCTCAACGGAAATACGCGGCCATTTCGCGCACGTCATCGCGTTGCAGCATGCCGGCGGCAGCACGCAATTTCACATACGCGAGGATGTACGTATAGCGGGCTTGCGCCAGGTCGCGCAGCGTCACGCTCAACTGGCGCTGGGCATCCAGCAAGTCCAGGTTGATGCGCACGCCGCCACGGATACTTTGCTCCGTGGCTGTCACCAGCAATTTACCGGACTCGACCGCCTTTTCCAGCGCGGTGATACGGGCAGCGCTGCTGACCAGCTGGTCATAATCCTTGCGCAATTCCAGCGTCTGCTTGTCCGTTTCCGCCTGCAATTCCGCCTTCGCGCGTTCACGGTTGGCCACCGCCTGGCGGGTGGATGCACTGACGGCGCCACCGTTATAAATCGGAATGTTGAGCTGGAAGCCTACGCTCTTCGTCTTGTAATCCTGGTTGATGGTGGTGATCGATTCGGATTTGCTGTTGGACAGCGACGCCACCACGTCCAGGCGCGGATAATGGCCGGCGCGCTGCTTGTTGATTTCCTGCTGGCTGATATCGACACCCAGGCGGCGGCTCTGGATTTCGAAGTTGTTTTCCTTGGCCTTTTGCAGCCAGGAATCAAAGCTTTGCGTCTCAGGCTTGCGCAAGTTGAACTGCGCGCCCAACGGCGCCACCTGGTCCACGGGACCACCAATCACGCCTTCCAGCGTGGTGCGCGCACTGGCCACCGCATCCTGCGCTTCCAGCACGGCCGCTTCCGCCACATCGAGGCGGGCGCGGGTTTCCAGCATGTCGGTACGGGTGCCCTCGCCTTTCGTAAACAGACGGTCATTGACCTTCATGCGCTCGATGAACATGTCCCGTTCACGCACGGCCACATCCAGCTGGTCTTGGCGGAACAGCAAGTCCACATAGGCGCCCAGCACGCGCAAGGCCACTTGCTGCCCTTCGCCGAGGAAAGCGACACTGGCCAGCTCGGATTGCAGCACACCCTGCTTGTAGCGGGCCAGCGCATCGAAGTTCACCACCGGCTGGCGCAACTGCAATACCGTACTCTTGCTGGTGTAATCTTCGTGGCGGGTGGTGGTGGTCGTGATGTCGCTTTTATTCTTGCTGCCGCTGACGCTGGCAGACAGGCTGGGCAGCAATCCGGAACGTCCCAGGATGCGGTTTTCCGCACCCGCCTCGTTGGCATAGATGGCGGCGCGGTACTGCGGATCATTTTTCAGGGCCGCTTCATACGCTTGCATCAAATCCAGCGCGCTGGCGCCGGAAGCATGCAGCGCCATCACAGCGCCCAGCGCCTGCGCCAGCAGGCCGCGTTTGGTTCGCAGGAATTTCAAAATCACTCCTCCGTCATCGATGATTTGGCGCGGTCAAAGATAGGCTTCAGCAGGTAATTCATCATGGTGCGCTCACCCGTCTTGACGAACAGTTCCACCGGCATACCTGGACGCACTTCCATCTTTTTGTGCTGCATGATTTTCAAGCCTTCCGGCGATACTTTTGCCAGCACGCTGTAATACGGCTGGCCGGTGTGCTCGTCGACCAGGCGGTCGGCCGACACCTTGATGATCGAGCCAGGAATGTGCGGCGTGGTATTGCTGTTGAAGGCAGAGAAAATCAATTCTGCCGGCAAGCCGACATGGACTTTGTCGACCAGGTTGACCGGCAGGCGGCCTTCCACCACCAGCGCATCGTCCAGCGGCACCACATCCATCATTTTGAAGCCAGGGCTCACTACACCACCCTTGGTGAACACGGTCATGCCCATCACCACGCCGTCGACCGGCGACACCACGTCGGTGTTTTCCACCGCATACTGTTCCGCCGTCAGGCGGTTGGTCAGCGCCGTCGCTTCACGCTGCACGTCGGCCAGCTGGGTACGCACTTCCTTCTGGTAATCCTGCATGCGCTGCGAGCGGCGCATCGATGTTTCTGCAATCTGGCGCTGCAAGCGGCCAATCGTGCCGACATCTTCCGCAATCGCCCCTTTGACTTGCACCAGGTTGCGTTCCACTTCCAGCAGGCGTGCACGCGCCACATAGCCGTCCTTGGCCAGGTCGCGCAAGTTATCCACCTGTTCTTTCAAGATGGCTTGCTGTTCCTTTTTGCTCTCACGCGACGCTTCCACCCCGGCCAACTGGGATTTCAAGCCGGCGATATTTTCTTCAAAAGCACCCAGTTCACTTTGCAGCGATGCCTGGCGGGTGGCGAACAGCTGGTTTTGCAGCGCCACGTTTTCCACCACACGGGGGTCTTGCTGGTATTGCTTCAGCGCCGGCGGGAACACCGGGGCGCCCTTGCCGTCACGCTCCGCGATCAGGCGCGCTTCCGTGGCGCGCGCCGTGAACAGCTGGGATTTCGTCACTTCCGCCTGGGCGTTGACTTGTACGCCATTCATGCGCACCAGTACCTGGCCTTTTTTGACTTGCTCGCCATCCTTGACCAGGATGTCTTGCACGGTGCCGCCCGACAAATGCTGGACGGACTTGCGGTTGCCTTCCTTGGCGATATTGCCGGACATCGGTACGCCTTTGTCCAGCGGTGCAAACGTGGCCCACAGCAGGAAGCCCACCACACCGGCCAGCACAATCAGCCAGCCCAGGCGGCTGTAGGCGCGGGCATCGGTGTGCACGGTTTCCGCGTCGACGTCATGCGCCACCACGTCGGTGGCCAAAGCCTTGCGATCGATTAATTTCATGATTTACTCCTGTTCCGTCTTCGGCTGGCCTTCGGCCGCCTGCATGTGCGCCTGCTGCAGCGCGGCTTGCTGGGCCGCAGCTTGCTGGGCTGCTTGCTGGGCTGCTTGCTGCTGTGCTGCTTGCTGCTGGGCCTGGGCCTGGGCTTGCGCTTGAGCCTGGGCTTGCGCCTGCTGGTGGGCCAGCTGTTGCTGCGCCTGCGCCTGCTGATTCTTCAATGCCTGCAGCACCTGGTCCGTCGGGCCAAACATTTCCGACGCGCCGTCGCGCAGCAGCAGCAATTTATTCGTGATGCCGATCGCGCTGGTACGGTGCGTAATCAGCACAATGGTCTTGCCATGCTGGCGCAAGTCCGCAATGGCTTGCAGCAGTGCGTGCTCGCCGACATCGTCCAGGTTGGAGTTCGGTTCATCCAGCACGATCAGCGACGGGTCGCCGTACATGGCGCGCGCCAGGCCGAGACGCTGGCGCTGGCCGCCGGACAGGCCGGCGCCGCCATCGCCCAGCTTGTGGTCGTAGCCGTCCGGCATGCGCAGGATCATTTCATGCACACCGGCGCGCTTGGCCGCCAGCACGACTTTTTCCGCATCCACTTCGCCGAAGCGGGCAATATTTTCCGCCACGGTACCGGCAAACAATTCGATATCCTGCGGCAAGTAGCCGATGCTCGGACCCAGTTCACCTTTATTCCAGTGGAAGATATCCGCGCCGTCCAGGCGCACCTTGCCAGCCTGCGCCGGCCAGATACCGACCATCAGGCGGGCCAGCGTGGATTTACCGGCGCCGCTCGGGCCAATCACACCCAGCACGTCGCCAGGCATGATGCCGAAGCTGACGTTTTTCAGCAGTGGCACTTTAGACCCTGGTGGCGCCGCGATCACCCCTTCCACCGTCAATTGACCTTGAGGCTTGGGCAGCGGCATGCCAGCTTCGCGTGCCGGATTGGCAGCCAGCAACGCATTCAAGCGCTCATAGGCGCTGCGGGTCGAGGCCCAGCTCTTCCATACGCCAATCACTTGCTGCACCGGGGCCAGCGCCTTGCCGACCAGGATAGACGCGGCAATCATCATACCCGGGGTAATCTTTTGTTCCAGCACCAGCAATGCACCAAAGCCCAGCACCAGCGATTGCAGCGACACTTGCACAAACTTGGTCACGGCGCCCACCAGGCCCGCCTTTTCACTGGCTTCCGCCTGCAAGTGCAGGAATTTGCCGTGGATTTTGAACCAGCGGTTCATCAGGTTAGGCAGCATGCCCATCGATTCAATGACTTCCGCATTGCGCAAGTTATTGGTGGCCAGCTGGCTGGAAGCGATGGCCATCGAATTGGCCTGGGACAGCGGCTCGCGCGACACTTGTTCGTTGACATAGGCCAGGATCACCAGCAGCACCGTACCGCACAGTGCAAAGATGCCCAGCGAAGGCTGGAACAGGAAAATGACGATCAGGTAGATGGGGAACCATGGCGCATCGAAGAAAGCAAACAGCGCGTTACCGGTCAGGAACTGGCGCAGGCTGGTCAGATCGCTGAGCGCCTGGCCGGCATTGCCGCCGGCCTGTTTCAGGTTTTGCTCGAACGCGGCGGTATAGACGCGGCGGTTCAATTCCATGTCGAATTTGGCGCCCACGCGCACCAGCACGAAGCTGCGGATCAGTTCCAGTGCGCCCATCAGCAGGTACGCACCCAGCATGATCAGGGTCAACATCAACAGCGTAATTTCATTCTGGCTCCCCAGCACGCGGTCATAGACTTGCAGCATGTACAGCGACGGCGTCAGCATCAGCAAATTGATGAAGGCGCTGAAGGCGCCCACCGTATAAAACGTGCTCTTAAACCGCAACAGTACCTGTTCGATTTCGCTTTTCGGATTCAATAATTTTTTCATGTGAGTTGAGACTTGCTCGATACAGAGAGGGGGCAGGCGCAAGGGATGCGTGCACCCCCAGTCATCAAAGACGAGACATTATCGCCGAAAAGCGGCAAAAAATGTGATCTGCGTCACATTTTTTATAAAGGCGGGCGGCGGGAATGTTGTATCCAAAGGTAACAACACGGGTAACAGCGCGGGTAACAGCACAGCTGACAAGGCGCCCCGCCGTGAAGGGCGCCCTGTTCTGTCACAACGTTACAGCATCTTCAACTTGCGCCAGATCGGCACTTCTTCACGCACGATTGTTTCCATCCGCGCTTGCAATTCCGCCACGTTATCACTGTCTTCCGTTAATTTATTACCGTCTCTGACCATCACCCGCCCTTGCGCCTTAAGGATAGGCCAACCTGCCTGAGCCAAGGCGCGCGGTTCAGCTTCCATCCGCTCACCCGCCAGCAGCCAGTACGCCAGCCGCGACAGGAAGCCCACCGTGATCGCGCCGCCAGTCAGGGCGGACGCCATGAAGTGGCACTCGTCGCCATAGCGCGTGTCGGCGGCAATGGCCACATTCATGCGCTGCACCGCGTCCGTGGGCAAGGTTTCATGGCGGCTGTGATACAGCACGGTCTGGCGTGACGCCGTCAACAGCGCCGCCAGTTGCACGATATCTTCCAGGTTGCGCCCTTGCAGTGCAGGCAAGGCTTCCAGCTCCGCCAGCGTATGGGGACGGCGCGACAGCGCATCGCACAGCGGCAAGGCCAACTCAGGTTTGGCGCTGATATTGCCGATACCCAGCGACAAGTCCAGCTTCACGTCATCGCGCGGGATGATCAGCGCCAGACCGAATTCGCGCAGCATCGCTGCCCGGCGCAATGACGGCAGGTGGCGTGCGCCACGCACATAGATATCCTTGCGGAAGGACGTATTCAGGTAATAGTCCTTCATGGTTTCCTTCATGGCGGAATTCGGGAAGGTATCGACCAGCGCCTGCTTCTCGTCATTCAAGTACAGCTTGTTGTAAGCCATCGGCAAATCCGCCGACGCAACATAATCCAGCTTGGCTTCGCTGAAATCGCGCGCCACGTCCGCGTGATACATCGGTTGCCAGTGCTTGTGCATATATTCATGCACCAGGTAATTCGGGTGGTGGCTGTTCAAGCCCTTGAGCCGGACTTGCAGGGTGCCGCCGCCTTGGAAATAGGCGGCGTCGGTCGCCACCAGTTTCTTGATGAATTCAGCGCCATGGCTGACCTGCACGTCGCTGCGGTTGGGGAAGGCGTCGCCATATTCCACCAGCAGGCGCTGCAGCGGCTGCACCGACGACCAGCCGGGCATCGCGTTATAGCTGACGTAGACAATGCCGCCCGGCTTCAGGTAGCGCGCGATGAAGTCGACGATGCATTGCTGGTTTTCCCTGGTGACCCACGTATAAATGCCATGCAGCGTGATGTAGTCGAACTGCGGCAGTTCAACGGCGCCTTGCGCCAGTTCGGCAAAGCTGTTTTCCAGCAGCGTCACGTTCGGCAATTGCGCCGCCTGGGCCAGCGCGCGGGCGCCCGCCACGTGCGCGGGATTGAAATCGGCCGCATAAAACCGGCCCAGCGGATTGGCTGACGCCAGCAGGTTGACGGTGTGGCCCTTGCCGAAGCCCAGCTCGAAATAAGTGTATTCCTGCCCCGCCGCCACCGGCTCAAAGCCTTCCAGCAAGGCGGCAAAATTCAGCAAAACCGGATTTTGTTCCGAGTAATAACCGCCTGTGTATTCGATGTCAGATACGTATCCGCCGGTCCAGCTCATGCACTGCCTCCATACAAGATTGTTTTGATAAAAAAACAATGCTAGCAGGTTACGTCCTCAAGCGATGCGCGATACAAAGAAAAAAACCCCGGCCCGCGAAGCGGACCAGGGTTTTTGCAACACGACACGGGGGCGGGACGCCCCCGAAAGCTTGGATTAGAAGCCGATGTCGGTCGAGTTCAGGCCGGTTACACCAGTCAGTTTCACGACGATGTCGTTAGCTGCGTTGAAGTTACCGTCTTTGTTCACGTCAACGAACACGTAGGAGTCACCAGCGATAACCGAAACGGCCACACCGCGGTTACCTGCCGTATCAGCGAACAGGTTAGCGATGCTGGTCAGGTCGGTAGCAGCAGCCACTTTAGCCGACACGTCAACCAGACCTTTTTGTGCAGCGGTGAAGCCCAGGTTGGTAACGTCGATCTTGTCGGTGCCGGTGCCGAAGCTGATGATTTCATCGTAGCCGGTATCGTTAGCGATCGACACTTTGCCATCCTTGGTGGTCTGGTTGTCGGTCATGAACGAGTCGGTTGCCAGTTTCAGAACGATCGTGTCAACACCAGTGTTCAGGGTGATCTTGTCCGCGCCTTTGCCGGAGTAGATCGAGCTGCCTGCGGTACCAACGGTCACGTCATCCACGCCTGCCGAACCAACGTAGCTGATTGCCTTGGTGGTAGCGGTTGCGTTCAGCGTGATCTTGCCGGTCGAAGCCGATGCATCCACCGAAGCCAGGTTCGTGGCGGTAGCAGCCGTCAGGGTGAAGGCGCCAGCGCCTGCCACTTTCAGGGTTGCCAGGCCGCTTGCGCCTGCCAGGGTGCCTACGGACAGCTTGGTGCCGGTGGTCACGTCCAGGGTGGTCGTGCCAGCATTCAGCGTCAGTGCCGTGATGGTGTTCTGGTAAGCGGTGGCTGCCACGGATTCGTCAGCAACGGTCGAAGTATCGTCAACGTCAGCGCTGGTCACAGCGGAAACCAGTTTCACGGTTTCGATGGCGTTGTTGATGGTCAGGCCAGCAACGGTCACTTGGCCAGCGGCCACGCCATCGTTGTCGCCGTCAACAGCGGTCAGCGTGAAGGTGGTGCTGTCGGTGGTGCCGGTAGCATCCTTCAGCGAGTAGGTCAGGCCGTTGGTGGTTGCCAGGTTGGTCGAAGCCGTTGCGGTGAACGATACGGCGGTAGCAGCCGATGCGTTCGAAACAGTTGCTGCGCCAGCCAGAGCGGAGTTCACGGTAACAGCGTTGAACGACGATGCCACGTTAGCCAGGTCGTAGGCACCGGTGCCGCCGCCGATTGCCAGGGTCTGGAAGCCGGAGTAGGTCACTGCGCCGGTCAGGTACGAACCGTCTACAACAGCCAGCGTGTTGGTGCCAGCGCCAGCATCGATGGTTGCGCCAGCTGCGGAAATACCGCCGATGGTCAGCGTGTCGTCGCCTGCACCCAGGGTTACCTTGGCGGTAGCACCCAATGCGCCGGTGAACTTGACGCTGTCGTTGCCTGCGCCGGTGGTCACGGTGGTGGCGGTGTTAGCCAGGGTCAGGGTCTGCTTGCCGGACGAGGTCGAAGCAACGGTCGTCAGGGAAGCCGCGCCGCTCAGGTCAGCGGTCAGCGCTGCGGAACCCGATACGTTCACGGTTTTCAACGCGGTGTAGACAGCGCCAGTGGTGTTCAGGGTCAGGCCCTTGTCACCAGCAACGTTCACGGTGGTGGCGGCAGCAGCAGCCAGAGCCATCGACGAAGCGTTGTTAGCGGTGGTGATCGTCACAGTCTTCACGGTTGCGTCGGTCAGCTTGGCGCCGGAGGCCAGCTTGTCAACAGTCACAGCCAGAGCAGTTTGTGCGGTCGTGCCGTTGTCGGTCACGGTTACGTCTTTCGACGAGTTAGCCAGCGACAGGGTGGTCAGTGCGTTCGACTTAACAGCCGAGCCAGCGCCGAAGCCGGACAGGGTCACCGAGGTGATCGTGTTGGCGGTGGTTGCGGACGAGGAGTTAGCGTCGGTCACGGTCATGGTGCCGCCAGCCAGGCCGGTTACGCCCTGGGTGGTTGGAGCTGCCACGGAAGCCACGCCAGCGGTGCCGGTGAAGTCAGCGGTGGTCTTGTCGGCCATTGCGCCAGCAACTTTTGCCGTGAAGGTCACGCCGCCAGCCAGGTCGTCAGCAGCGGTGAAGGTGGTCGCGGTGTAAGCAGCAACGAATGCGGTTGCAGCTTGAGCAGCGGTGTAGCCACCACCTGGAGCGGTCAGGGTGTAGCCGTCGAAGATCACGGTTTCGCCAGCAGCCATTGCTTTGAAGGTTGCTTTGAACACTTCAGCTTTACCGGTAACAGCAGCCGATTCCTTGATGGAAACGGTGGTGGTTTTCGCGCCGCCGTTCACGTTCACTGCGGACTGGGTCACGCCAGCGCCGTTGCCGGTCGTGGTTGCAGTTTCGGTCACGGACACAACGGTGCCGCCGGTCACGTTGATCGCGCCAGCTGCTGCGCCGCCAGCGGTCAGGGTCACGGTTTCAGCGATGGTCACGGTGCCGGTAGGAGCGGTGGTCGAGCCAACGGTGATGGCGCCGCTGTTGGTTGCGCCGGTAGCGGTGTACTTGACGTTGGTGCCGCCATCGATGGTCGAGGTAGCTGCGGCCAGGTTGGTCGAGGTTGCGTCGATTTCACCAGCTGCTTTGGACAGGGTCACTGCGCCGTAAGCGGCAACGGTTTGCTTCAGGCCGCCGGTTACGGTGATGGTGTCGGTAGCGGAAGCGCCGGTAGCAGCAACGGAAACGTTGGTGGTAGCTTCAACGCCGGTCACGGAAACAGCACCGCCAGCTTTCGAATCGTTGACGGTCAGGTCGGTGATGCCCTTGAAGTTCGACACGTCCACGGTGAAGCCTTCTTTCGTGGAGTTCAGCGAAACCTTCTCAATGTTGTTGATCTTGATCAGGCCTGGCAGCGTGGCGGTATCCACCAGCGCGAACAGGGTGTCGGTGCCGTCGCCGCCTTCCAGCTCGTCGAATGCCGACAGGGTGTTCAGGGTGCTTGCGTCGAAGTTGTCGTTACCAGCTTTACCGGTGAACGCGGTGCCGTTGTTGGCGCCCACGGTCAGGGTGAAGTTCATGGTCTTGAAGGTGGCTTCTGCGTCGGTTGCAGTCTTCAGGTGTGCGTTAGCCAGGTCCACCGCTTTGGCGGCAGCGTCAGCAGCGGCAGCAGCAGCTTTAGCAGCGGCGGCGGCAGCGTCGTCGTCGCCTTTGTCCGCGGTTGCAACAGCAGCAGCGTTGTACTTGTCAGCAACAGCTTTAGCAGCGTCAGCGTCGGTTTTAGCCAGGGTTGCAGCTTTAACTTCAGCGGTGGCTTTCACAACAGCAGCAGCTTGGGTTTCAGCGGTCTTGATGGCGTTCACAGCAGCCAGAGCGTCGGCAGCAGCGGTTGCCAGGGTGCCGGCGGAAGTGTCAGCGATTGCTTTGGCAGCGTCGTATTCGTTGGATTTAACGATCACGTCAACGGTTGCAGCAGCGGTGCCAGCGGTCTTAACGGAGTCAGCAGCTTTAGCAACTTGTGCAGCAGCAGCAACGTTGTCGCTCGAGATCGCGGTCTTGTCAGCAGCAGCAGCGAATGCAGCAGCTTTGGTTTGCGCGTCAGCAGCAGCGGTGGTAGCAGCGGCAGCAGCGGTGCTGGCGGAGGAAACAGCGGTAGCCAGGCCGGAGGTTGCGGTCACCAGGTCAGCGTCAGCTTTAACAGCGGCGTCAGCCAGGGCTTTAGCGTCGGTGTATGCTTTAGCGGTAACGGTAACGCGCTCGTTGTAGAAGGCCAACGCGTTGTTAGCGGCGCCCAGCTTGCCGTTGATTTCGTTGTACTTGGTCAGGTCGTTCGCGTCCAGAGCAGCTTTCAGGTCAGCTTTCAGGCTGTCGATCAGGGCAACTTGATCTTTCTGGGTTTGAACAGCGCCGTCAGCGGTAGCTTTAGCGTCGGTAGCTTTGGCGGTCAGGTCGTCAGCGTCCGAAGCAGCGGCTTTGGTTGCAGCAGCCAGGGTTGCTTTGGCGGTGTCAACAGCTTTAGCAGCGTCAGCGGCTTTGGTTGCAGCGGCAGCAGCGTCAGCAACAGCTTTTTCCGAAGCTTTCTGTGCAGCAACAGAAGCAGCCAGGGAAGGATCGGTCTTGGCAACCACGTCTTGCACGGTGGAGTTAACAGCGGTGATTGCCGCGGCTTTCGATGCAGCGTCGAACACGCTGGTGATGTAGGCTTTGCCCACTGCGTTAGCAGCGTCGCCGTTGTAGGCAACTACGCCGCCTTCAACTTTTTCCAGCTGAGCGGTGAACGCTTCAGCAGCGGCAACTTTCGATTCGATCGAAGTTTTGTCCGAACCTTCGCTCTTCAGAGCGGATTCAGCGATAACTTTTACTGCGAAATCGATGGTGATGCGGCCGGAATCCAGCAGCGGTACCCAGTAGTCCAGGCCACCTTTCAGTTCTGCCTTACGGCCGAACAGGTTGACGTAGATGGCGTCAACTTTCTCGGTGTTGGTTTTGCCCTTGAACAGGTTCAGGTATTCGGCCGATTTGCCGAAGTCAGCGGCTACCGAGTCCAGAGCAGCTTGCACTTTAGCTGGGGTAGGAGCCGAGCCAACAGCGGTGGCGATAGCGTTTTCCCAGTATGCCAGGCCGAGGGTGTCGGCTGGACGGTTGAAGTACGCAACATACAGTTGTTGCAGTTGAGTAGCGTAGATACCCATTTAAAGCTCCTAAAGGATGATTTGATAGAGTTACTTGCAGAACATTTGGTAGCCACTGCAATCTAACGAAGCGAATGATGTCAGATGCAATTGCGAGCCGATGTGATGGCCATCACAAATGTTCAAAGTTCCGCTGCGTAGTAGTAAAAAGTTCACTAATAATGAAACGGCGGGCCATTATCTGGGAACTTTGCATGCAACGCAAGAATCGCGGAAGTTATGGGGTATTCAGGGTGTAGAGCCTGGTTTTACTTAACTTTTCACCAAATTTGCCAGCCAAATTAACTTAACAAGACGACATCAGTTAGCTTATATCTTGATAGCTGGAATTTCGTAAGAAAATGTAAGATGAGGCAGGCGTTGCAGATATGCGTCACGCACCACTGCAGGCGCGTCAATGCAAACGGGCCCATACCGCCGCAAAGCGGTACAGGCCCGTCGGACAGGAGCGGGTTATTTAGTGGGCGGTGCTGCTGTCCAATAGGTTGCGCCATATACGGTGCGGCGCGTGCCCTCGAAACGGTTTTCAAACAGGTAAGCCGCAGCACCGCCTTTTTCCGAGCTGAGCAAACCATTCACCGACATCGTATTGGCCCGGCCAGCGTCCGCGACAAAGCGGCCGTCATACGCCACGTCACCTGCGGCCTTCATGGCCAGGCGTTCACTTGGGCTGACCAAGTCAAATGCCGTGGTAAACGTGCGCCTGTCGAAATTAAGATTCAGCGAACCGTTTTCCAGTGTCATAGCCTGCAATGGGATCGACGGGTTGTCACTAAGCATGTACGCCTCCCCTTTATTCAGGGTGAAGCCGATTTCACCACGTTCCGGCACCGTATATTCCCGCCCTGCACTGCGCATCAGTGCAAAATATTTATTCGTGGCGATCGGTGTAGAGTGTTTGGCCGATTCGGTAACAAAATCCAGCTGCGCCGGCTGATCCAGCACCGCTTGCCAGCGGCCCCAAACAATCTGGCCTTCCGGCACGGGCGGCGTCACAGGCGGCGTCACCACCGGTGGCGTCACCACTGGATCGACCGGCTTCGGCTCCACCGGCGGCACCGTCACAATCCCGCCAGTATTGCCTGGTTCGTTAGGTTTGGCGGTCGACGCCACCTGTTGCAGCGCCGCGTTTTTATGCACTTCCAGGTCAGGCTGGCCTGGGACCGGCACCGCCGCAGCCCCACCCTGACGGCCCGGTTCATCCGAACGCGGCGGCGCAATCGCGTCTGGCGGCATGTTGATGTTGGATTCTGGCAACAGTTGCGGCGCACTCTGGCCACGGCGGAATTGCATCAGCACGCCTTTTTGCATGGCGGACAGTTCACGCGCCGCACTACCTTCGCAGGGACCAATCCCGTCAGGACGACAGGCGCCGCCATCAAAGCCACTGATGGTAATGCCTCCGGACAACACAGTAACCCGCGACGTATCCTGGTCGGTAAATACTGTGAAGTCAGTGCCGCGCACGCCGATGGCGGCCACCGGCGTATTGAAACGGAAATTCTGGCGCGCCAATTTGACTGCTTCGCCGGACTGGCTGCGGGCGGTACCGCTCAGCAACTCCAGCTTGACGCGGGTATTTTGCGGATTTTTCTGGTCGACATGGTAAGCCGTGATGCGCGCCTTGCTGGAGTTGCGCACAATAAACAGGCCATTGTCGATGGTCTTCACATATATATAGCCATCCTTGCCTGTCACCAGCATGTCGCCTTCTTGCACCGGGGCATTCAGCACTGCGGCGCGATCACCGACCTGGGCCGAACCGGCTACCAGGATAATGCGGCCAGCTTCTCCCGCATAAGCGGACGAAGCGACAAAAGCCGACAGAACAAGGCTGGCGGCGGCATAGATTGGACGTAACATGATCTTCCCCTTTGTGGGCATTATCCCTCCCACACGACAAAATGCGGTGACCGCCGTCACATTCTCCAGGAAATGGATTGCGTGGCCCTACAATGGTTACACTTTGTAGCAAAGCCTGCCGATCAATTTCCAACAAGATATACTGTCGCCTTGTTTGCTCTGTCGCGAACCAACTTTCCCTGACTCCCGCCCTTGAAGGAAGCGCTCACTAACCTGTTCTGGCGCATACCGCCCGCTATGGCGCGCGCAGGCATTGCCATTCCCGCGCTCATCTTGGCCTTGTGGGCGCAATGGATGTTGCCGCCGGGGAGCATGGCTTTTGCCGATGAATGGTTGCGTGACCGCTATGTGCAGTTACAACAGACGACAGCACCGGATCCACGCATTTTGCTGGTCGACATCGATGAACAAAGCATGGCGGAACTGGGCCCATGGCCATGGCCGCGCGCGCGCATGGCCGACCTGGTCGAAACCCTGCTGACCACGTACAGCGCCAAAGGTGTGGCGCTGGACATCGTATTCCAGAATGCGGCCGACGTGGAAGGCGATTTGCGCCTGGGCATGCTTGCCCAGCATGGCCCGCTGGTCTTGGCGCAGGCATTTGATTACAGCGTCATGCGCCCCTTGAATTTGCAGGAAGGCCATATCGGCGGCGCCATTGCCGGCGACCTGGCGGCAGCCGGCGCCACCGCCACCGGCTATATCGCCAACCAGGCGGCGTGGACATACGTGCCCCATATCGGCAACATCGGCTTTATACCCGATTCGGACGGCGTGCTGCGCCGGCTCCCCCTGCTGACGGCGTACCAGGACAAGTTATATCCGGCGCTGAGCGTGGCGCTGCTGCGCTGCTGCGGCGGCGGACTATCGCCGATTCCATCCGGCATGCATCGGATTGATTACCTCCGCGACTGGTCAGCCTATACCGTGGTGTCCGCCGCCGATATCCTCAAGGAGCGCATCGTCCCCGACAGCGCCGGCGGACGGCTGGTACTGGTGGGTTCATCGTCGCTGGGCCTGGCGGACCGCGTGACGACACCGCTGGGCACCAACCGTCCGGGCCTGGGCGCCCAGGCCGCCATGCTGTCCACCTTATTGGATATGCAACAAGGCCACACTCCGGCCGCCTGGCCGGGGCGCTGGATTGCCAGCCTGTATGCGGCGCTGTGCGTGGCGGCAGCCATGTGGGCGCTGCCGCGCCTGCCCGCGGTGCTGGGCGCAGCCTTGCTGGCCGGGCTGACCGTGGCCTGGCTGGGCCTGGCCTACGTCATCACGCCGCATGACGCGCTGTTTTCTCCCGGCGGCCCGGTGGCCTGCAACCTATTCCTGCTGACGGTGGCGATCCCGTATCACTGGCAACAGACGCAGCGCCGCTCGCGCCACTTACTGGATACATTGCGTCAATATGTGGCGCCAGCCGTGGTCGAACAATTGCTGCGCAGCGATATCGACGACCCGCTGGCGCCGCGCCACCTGGAAATCACCACGTTGATTGCCGACATGGAAGGCTATACCACGCAAGTGGAATCGCTGCCTGTGGCCGATGCCGCCCAGCTGACGCGCGATTTCCTCGAATGCCTGACCGGTCCCGTGATTGCCGCTGGCGGCACGCTGGACAAATACACAGGCGACGGCCTGGTCGCATTCTGGGGCGCCCCGCTGCCAACGCCGGGCCATGCCGACCTGGCGCTGGACGCCGCCACCGCCATCGTGCAGCGCGTGCGTGCGTTCAGCGCAGAGCGCGAACGGATGGGACGCCCCAAATTGCGGGTGCGGATCGGCATCGACAGCGGCCCCGCGTTTGCAGGCGACTTTGGCACCGGCTTCCGCAGTATATATACTGCCGTCGGTGACAGTGTGAACACCGCGTCGCGCCTGGAAGAGGCGGCGCGCGATTATCCGCATGACATAATCATCGGCGAGGGCGCTGTCCTGCATGCGCGCCGCCACCAATTCCTGTCGCTGGGCGAACGCCAGTTGCGGGGTAAAGAAAAAACCACGACTTTGTATACGCTTGCCCCAGCACCATCTACAACATCGTCCCGCCCCGTCACGGAGTCGGCGCAATGACGCTGCGCTATAGCCGCATCATCGTGCTGCTGGCCGCGCTGCAGGCGCCCGCCCTGGCACAGCCGCCTGCAGCGCCGGCCACGCCGGTGGATCCGGCGCAAAGCATGTACGACGAAGCGCTGCGTTCGATTGCGGAAGGCCGCAAGGGCGACGCCAGTGCCTTGCTGCAGCGTATTATTGAAGAAGTGCCGCTGCATGCGGGCGCGTGGCTGGAACTGGCGCTGCTGCAATGCAGCCTGGGCAGCGCCAAGGAAGCGGAGCGCCTGTTCACCGTCATTGAACAGCGCTTCGATCCGCCGCCAGGTATCGTGCAAGTGATTGCCGACGCCCGCAGCAATGGCTGCCACCGCCCCACCGCCTTTACCCAGTACACGGTGACCTTGTCGCGCGGCATAGACCAGAACGTTAACCAGGGTTCCACCTTGGACTTGTCCGACCACCCGGACTTGTCGCTGTCGCCGGAGTTCCGTCCCCAGCACGATCAGTACACGATGCTGTCTGGTGAATACCTGCGCGAACTGACACAAAATGGCACGCTGGGTTTTATTCAATTGCAAGACCGGCGCAATGACACGTTGAGCAAATTCAACAACACGGCCCTGTTCTTTGGCGTGGAAACGCCTTGGAGCTGGGGCCGCTGGACCGCCCGCACCACGGCCATGGCTGGCTACATGACCCTGGGCAGCAAGTTTTACCAGCGCCAATACCAGTTGCAGGCACGCGTGGGGCCACCCGTGCCCCTGCCCTACAGCCTGCAATTTCACGTGGTGGGCGGTATCAGCCACACCAGTTATGTGACTTTGCAGAACTTTGACGCCACCACCACGGAATTGCGCGGCCAGTTAAGCCGCCAAAACGGCGCCACTTCCGTCGTGGCCGGTATCGGCCTGCAGCGGGACCACGCAGCCACCGACCTGCGTCCCGGCGGCGACCGGCGCGGGCTTGTGGCCAACCTGTCCTGGCGCCGCCGCTATGAAGACGGCGCAACGACTGAACTGGCGTACAGTCTGCAAAAATGGAAGGGCCAATCCGTTTACAGCGCCGGCATCTTGAATGAAACGCGTGACCAGGCCACGCACGTGTTGCGCGCCACCATGACGTGGCCGCTGACCCGCAACCAATATCTGGTCGTGGAAGGACGGCAAGTCATAAACAAGGAAAATATTCCCGTCTTTCAGTACAATAACCGCCAATTGCAACTAAGCTGGCAATGGCAGGGACTGTAACGTTCTGTGCACCGTCAGGACTAATACAGTAAATATGATGTGGGATTGGATGATGCTTGCCGGCGCCGGCCTGGCGCTCGTGGCTGGCTGCCTGGTGCCGAACCGGTGGCTGCCGGCCAATATGCCGAACGATAAATTGCTGCATTTTGCCGCGTTCGCCGGGCTGACCTTGCTGGCGCTGCGGCTGGCGCATGACCGTAATGACATCTTGCTGTGCCTGGGTGGCTTGCTGGTTGCGGGCTGGATCATTGAATGCCTGCAAAAGCTTATTCCGGACCGCAATTTTTCCTGGCCTGATATCGCTGCCAATGCAGCCGGCATTGCCGCGGCCGCCTTGTGTTCCGCCGCTTATGGCGCCATCTGTGCTGTAATCTAACGCATCGTCACAGCCATTTTTATCCGAGCGCATGAAGCCGACCCCTCGTACTCCTGAAGCCGACACGGCCGCAACCGAGGAACACACGTTCCAAATTCACCTGCGCAAGATCCCGCTGCTGGCCGAGTTGAACGATGATGAAATCTTGCCGGTAAAGAACAATCTGCGCATCCGCACGTATTCCAAGCGGGAGGTCGTCTTGCATAAAGGGGGCAGTGGCGATGGCCTGCTGTTCCTGCTCAGCGGCCAGCTGCAAGTGATCGACGTGACGGAAGACGGCCGTGCGATCGGCTTGCGCATGCTGGCGCCCGGCGATTTCTTTGGCGAAATCGCGCTGATTAATAACACTACGCGCTCGGCGTCCGTCGTGGCGCTGACCGATGTGCTGGTTGGCTTCCTGCCCACGCCGATCGCCATGCATTTGTTTTCCCACAGCCCGTCCGTGGCGCGCCAGATGCTGCAACACCTGGCGCAGAAAATCCAGCGCGATTCCGAATTCCGCGCCCTGCTCAGCATTAACAACACCGCCAAGCGCATCTATACCTATCTGGCGCTGATGCAAAAGAAAAAGCCAGATGGCACCGTGGTGGAAAACTTGCCGACCCACCAAGACATTGCCAACATGATTAATACCAGCCGGGAAACCGTGACCCGTGCGTTATTAACACTAGTACAACAAGGTATCGTGGAAAAAGAACAGCACCGGCTGGTCATCAAGAATCCGGACGCCTTGCAAAAACTGATACAAGGTTAGTGTGACAAGTTGTTAGGGCCTGCGGGAAGCCCGGCGAGCTACGCTATAATAGCCGTCCTTTCAACTTAGGCAATGCCGCGACACGGCGCTTTTCAAAATGGGCATGATGCAGGCGCTCTGGTCGTACCGGGGTTTTGTACTCGGCAGCGTTCGCCGCGAATTCGAAGCCAAATACCGCAACACCATGCTGGGCGCGGCCTGGGCGATTCTCAGCCCACTGGCCATGATCATGGTCTACACCATGATCTTTTCACAAGTCATGAAAAGCAAGTTGCCGGGCGATAGCAGCCAATATGGCTACAGTATTTATTTGTGTGCGGGCATCCTGACTTGGGGCCTGTTTTCGGAAATCCTCGCGCGTGCCCAGAACATGTTCCTGGAAAACGCGAATTTGCTGAAAAAAGTCGCGTTCCCCCGCATTTGCCTGCCGGTCATCGTGGTGCTGAATGCGCTGACCAATTTCGCCATCATCTTTGGCCTGTTTACTATTTTCCTGTTGCTGACCGGCCAATTCCCTGGCGCCGTGTTCGCCCTGCTGCTGCCGGTCATCGGCGTGATGATGCTGCTGGCCGTGGGCCTGGGACTGGTGCTGGGCATCTTGAATGTATTTTTCCGCGACGTCGGCCAATTCTTCACCATCTTCCTGCAATTCTGGTTCTGGCTGACGCCCATCGTCTACCCTGTTTCCATCGTGCCGCAGGAAGTGCGGGGGCTGCTGGACTTGAACCCGCTGGCCGGGCCGGTCCAGGCGTGCCAGGAGATCCTGGTGACGGGCAAGGCGCCCGCCTGGAATACGCTGGCGCCTGCCGCACTGCTGGCGCTGCTGCTGTGCGCGCTGGGCTTGTATCTGTTCCGCTTACGGGCGGGTGAAATGGTGGATGAACTGTAATGGGAGCGATCGTTGTTCAACATCTGGGTAAAGCGTACAAGCAATACCCTGCCCGCTGGTCGCGCCTGGCCGAATGGCTGCTCCCCTTCATGGGCCCGCGCCACAGCCTGAAATGGATTTTGCAAGACATCAGCTTCCATGTCGCGCCGGGCGAAGCCGTGGGCCTGATCGGCATTAACGGCGCCGGCAAGAGCACGCTGCTGAAACTGATCACCGGCACCACCCAGCCCACCACGGGCGGCGTGCACATTGAAGGCAAAGTTGCCGCGCTGCTGGAACTGGGCATGGGTTTCCATCCGGATTTCACGGGCCGCCAGAATGTCTACATGGCCGGCCAGCTGCTGGGCATGACGGTCGATGAAATCACGGCGCTGATGCCGGACATCGAAGCGTTCGCGGAAATCGGCGATTACATGGACCAGCCGGTGCGCGTGTATTCCAGCGGCATGCAAATGCGCGTCGCCTTCAGCGTGGCCACCGCGCGCCGCCCCGACGTCCTGATCGTTGACGAAGCGCTGTCGGTCGGCGACACGTATTTCCAGCACAAGAGCTTCGACCGCATCCGCCGCTTCCGCAACCAGGGCACGACGCTGCTGATCGTGTCGCACGACAAGCAGGCCATCCAGTCCGTGTGCGACCGCGCCATCCTGCTAGATGGCGGCCGCCTGGCGCGCAGTGGTAATCCGGAAGAAATCATGGATTACTACAATGCACTGATCGCCGAGCGGGAAAACCAGAACGTACAGCAATCCGTGCACGACAGCGGCAAAGTACAAACCATTTCCGGCACCGGCGAAGCGCGGGTGGCGGACATCGCGCTGTTCGATGAAAGCGGTGCACGGGCCGAAGTGGTCGACGTCGGCAGCCACTGCATCCTGCAAGTGAAAGTCCGCGTCCATGCGCCAATTCCCCGCATGGTGCTGGGCTATATGATCAAGGACCGCCTGGGACAGCCGATGTACGGCACCAATACGCATTTGAAGGAACTGCCGCTGGACAATATGGCGCCTGGCGAAGAAGTCACTTACCGCTTCAGCTTTCCGATGAACCTGGGACCGGGTACGTATTCGGTGGCCACCGCCATCGTCAGCACGGACACCCACCTGGTCAACAATTATGAATGGCGCGACCTGGCGCTGGTATTTACGGTCATGAACATGCGCCGCCCCCACTTCGAGGGCAGCGCCTGGCTGGACCCGCACATTGAGATTCAACGCCCATGACTTTCCTCTCTTACGCCCAGAATTTTGAAGACGTGCTGCTGTGGCGCGCGCTGGGCCACATCAAGAACGGCTTTTATATCGACGTCGGCGCCAACGACCCGGTCGAGCATTCCGTCACCAAGGCGTTTTATGACGCCGGCTGGTGGGGCATCAATGTCGAACCGATGCCGTCGTATGTGCAAGTATTCCTGCGCGACCGTCCGCGCGACGTCAACCTGGCCATCGCGGCCGGCGCCACCGATGGCAGCATCACGCTGTACGACACGCCTGCCGTCAATGGCTGGGCCTCGGTCGACCCGGATGTCGCCGCCGCACACCGTGCGCAAGGCACCGACGTGGTGGAAACCACGGTGGCGATGCGCACGCTGGCATCGATTTGCGCCGAGCATGCGCGCGGCGATATCCACTTCCTGAAAGTCGACGTGGAAGGCTGGGAAGGCGATGTCTTGCGCGGCATGGACTTCCAGCGCTGGCGCCCGTGGGTGGTGCTGGTGGAAGCCATCCGTCCGAACAGCCAGGAGTCCGACCACGAGGACTGGGAACATTTGCTGACGCAGCACCGCTATACGTTCGCCTACTTCGATGGCCTGAACCGCTACTACGTGGCGGAAGAACACCCGGAATTGCTGCCAGCGCTGTCGGTGCAAGCCAACGTGTTCGATGCGTTTATCAGCCGCCACCTGCACGATGCGTGGCAAAACTGCGATTCCGCATTGAAGGCTGCACAACAGGCCGATGCAGCGCGCGGCACGCTGGAACAGCGCCTGGAAGCGCTGCAAAGCCAGATCGGCCCGGCGCTGGAAGCGTTTGAAAAACTGCGCCAGGCGGACGAGCGCAAGCTGGAAGCGGAGCGCTACAGCTATCACATGGAAAAGAGCGCCAATGATGCACGCCAGCGCATGCTGGAAGCCGTAGCGGAAGCCGATGCGCTGCGCGCACAGTTGCTGGAGGCGCAAGCCGAGGCGGCCAGCGCGAAAGAAGAATGCGCGCAGGCGCAGGCCGAGCGCCAGGGCGCCAGCGTGTGGGGCCACAGCCTGGAGCGCCAGCTGATCGAAATCCGTTCCAGCTGGCTGTGGCGCGGCACCGCGCCGCTGCGCTTTGTCGCGCGCCTGCGTCCGCGCGCGGCGCTGCGCGGCCTGGTGCGCAAGGTTGCCGTCAAGGCGGCCAGCAACGAGCGCGTGCGCCGTATCGCGTTGAAGGCGCTGGCGCGCTTCCCCGCGCTGGAAAGCAAAGTGAAAAGCCGTGTCAGTGCCGTCATCAATCCGCCGGCGCCGGCACTGTCCACGGTGCGCGTGGCGGAAGTACCGCCGCACCTGATGAATTTGAGCGGCACCGCGCGTACCGTGCTGGCCGACCTGCAGCGCTTGCGCGCTGCCACCACCGTAGCGAAATAATATGCGTATCATCATTGACCTCCAGGGCTGCCAGACCGGCAGCGCGGCCAGCATGGACGCCACGCTGGCCCTGGCGCTGAACCTGGCGCGCCAGGCCGGCGCCCATCACGTGCAAATTGCGCTCAATGGCCGCCTGCCGGACCGCATCGACCATTTGCGCACGACCTTTAGCGGCGTGCTGCCGGCCGGCCGCGTACTGGTGTACGACGTGCCCGAATTGCCCGACATGGAACCGGGTGCGCGCGCGTGGCTGGAAGGGGTGTCGCAGCAATTGCGCGCAGCCTTCTTCGCCGCGCAAAACGCCGACCTGGTATTCGCGCCGAACATTGCCGACCTGCCCGGCCTGCCGACCATTGCCGTGGCCAGCCCGCTGTTCGACAGCTATACCTACGTGATCGGCACGGCGGCGCCGGAACTGGCATACCCGCTGCCAACCGCGCCGGACTTGCGCCTGGTGCACGAACACCAGCAAGGCGCGCTGGCCAGCGCGCACCAGTTGCTGGCGCCGACGCAGGACGTGCGCGCCCGCCTGCTGCAATGCCTGCCAGACGCCGACGTGGCGGTACTCGACATGCAGGATGCCGCCGCCCTGTGGCGCCATTTCGAAGCGCTGGCGCAGCGCCACGCCGCTGCCCGCCCGGCCGCCAGTGCCCAGCGTCCGCGCATGGCGTATGTCTCGCCGCTGCCGCCGGAAAAGTCCGGCATCTCCGACTACAGCGCGGAACTGTTGCCACAGCTGGCGCGCTTTTACGACATCACCGTGATCGTCGACCAGCCTGCCGTGGCCGATGGCTGGGTCAAGACCAACCTGGCGCTGCACGACCCGGCGTGGTTCGACGCCCATGCGCACGAATTCGAGCGCGTGGTCTACCACTTCGGCAATTCCGTCATGCACCGCCACATGTTCGACATGCTGGAACGCCATCCCGGCGTCGTCGTGCTGCACGACTTTTATTTCGGCCACGTGCTGCACACCATGCACCACACCGGCTACAAGACCGATGCGCTGCAAAATGCGCTGTACGCGTCGCACGGCTTTGGCGCCGTCATGGAGCGCGACCGCATCGGTGAAAATGCGGCAGTGTGGAAGTTCCCCGGCAATAAAATGGTGCTGGACCAGGCCGAAGGCGTCATCGTGCACTCCGATTATCCAAGGAAGCTGGCAGCGGAATGGTATGGCCCGGACATGGCGGCGCAGTGGCGCACCATTCCCCTGCTGCGCGGCCATGCGGAAACCGGCGACCGCGCCGCAGCGCGCCGCGCCGCGCGCCAGGCGCTGGGCCTGGCCGACGACGATATCATGGTCTGCACCTTCGGCATGCTGGGCCCGACCAAGCTCAATGACAAATTGCTGGACGCGTGGCTGGCCTCGCCGCTGGCGCAGGACGCCAAATGCCGCCTGGTGTTTGTCGGCGATGCCGGCACCGGCGCCTATGGCCGCGACTTCCTGGCGCGCCTGAACGCGGTGCGCGAACCGGCGCGCCGCCCCGTCGTGACGGGCTTTGTCGATCACAAGCAGTACCAGGCGTATCTGGCCGCCAGCGACGTCGCGGTCCAGCTGCGCAGCAATACGCGCGGCGAAACGTCGGCCGCCGTGCTGGACTGCCTGCTGCACGGTTTGCCGACCGTGGTCAATGCGCACGGCTCCATTGCGGAATTGCCGGAACAGGTGCTGGTCAAGCTCGCCGATGAATTCGACACCGCCGACCTGGGCGCCGCGCTGGAACGCCTGCGTGGCGACAGTGCGCTGCGCCAGCAGCTGTCGCAAGCCGCCGCCCACTTCATCGCCACCGAGCATGCGCCGGAACATGTAGGTGAACTGTACCGCGACGCCATCGAGCACTACGCGCAGCACAGCCCGAAACGCACCTATGCGCGTCTGCTGAACGCTGTCAATGCGGTCGAAACTGTGCACCAGCCGAGCGAAGCGGACCTGATCCTGGCCGCCAAGTCGATTGCCCGCAACCTGCCGGTCACGCCGCCGCGCATGATGTACGTGGACATTTCCGCGATGGTCCATACCGACCTGAAAACCGGTATCCAGCGCGTAGTGCGCAGTATCCTGCAGTCACTGCTGGCCAACCCGCCGGCCGGCTACCGCGTGGAACCGGTGTACAGCCCCGGCGGCGGCCAGCAATACCGCTATGCGCGCCGCCACATGCAGTCGCAGCTGAAAACCCCGGTGCACGACCTGGACGACGCGCCGATCGAAGTGCGCGAAGGCGACATGTTCGTCGGCCTGGACTTGCTGATGCACCTGACGTACAACAACCGCCACATCCTGCAGGATTACCGCACCCGCGGCGCGCACATTTACTTCGTCGTGTATGACTTGCTGCCGGTACAGCGGCCCGAATGCTTCCCATTCGGCGCGGAAGCCGATTTCGCGCGCTGGCTGCACACGATTTCCCAGCTGTCCAATGGCCTGCTGTGCATTTCGCGCGCAGTGGCTGACGAAATGGGCGACTGGCTGGCGGACAATCCGGCGCACCGCGCCAGCCGCCTGCACCTGGGCTACTTCCACCTGGGCGCGGATATTGAAAACAGCGCACCATCGACCGGCTTGCCGGCCGGCGCGGAACAAATCCTGGAACAGCTGGCCAGCCGTCCGACCTTCATCATGGTCGGCACGGTGGAGCCGCGCAAAGCCCACGCACAGGCGCTGGCTGCGTTCGACGTGCTGTGGAAACAGGGAGTGCAGGCCAACCTGGTCATCGTCGGCAAGCAAGGCTGGCAATCGGACGCGCTGGCCACGCGCTTGCGCAGCCACGGTGAAAATGGCAAGCGCCTGTTCTGGCTGCCGGGCGTATCCGATGAAATGCTGGTCAAGCTGTATGCCGCATCGAATGCGCTGCTGGCGCCATCGGAAGGCGAAGGCTTCGGCTTGCCGCTGATCGAAGCGGCGCAACGCGGCCTGCCGATCGTGGCGCGCGATTTGCCGGTATTCCGGGAAGTGGCGGGCGAACACGCGTTTTACTTCAGCGGCAAGGAGCCGGAAGCGCTGGCCACCCGCCTGCGCGCCTGGCTCGACCTGTACGCCAAGGGCGAAGCGCCAACGTCAACCGGCATGCGCTGGCTGACCTGGAACGACAGCGCGGAACAGTTCAAGCAGGCGCTGTTTGGCCAGCACTGGTACCGCGATATTTCACCGGCCCACGCCGCCGCCAGCCACACCGCGCAGCCAGAATATGAAGCAGCACAGTGAAATCGCCATGGATAAGCTGTCCGCGCTGCTGCGTCCGCAATTCCTCGTGTATGTGCTGGGCGGTGTGCTGAGCGCCGCCATTGATATCGGCACCATGCAAATGCTGTTGAGCCGGGGCCTGGCGCCGGTTGCCGCCGCTTCCGGCGGCTTCCTGGCAGGCTTGCTGGTGAATTATGCCTTTCATGCGAAAGTCACATTTGGCGGCCGCGCCTCGGCCGGCTCCGCGCTGCGCTATGGCTGTGTGGTGGCGGCCAATTACCTGCTGACCATCGGCATCGTGGCGCTGACCGACTGGATGCTGCACAGCGCACTGGCCGGCAAGCTGATCTCGCTGCCCGTGGTTGCCGTCAACGGCTACATGCTAGGGAAATTCTGGATTTTCCGGCAGCCGGCTTAATCGCTTAAGCGGCTGCCTGCTGCAACGCGTCAGCGCGTCAGCGCATCAGCGCGTGCCGATCGCCAACGTGTGCAGCGCCATCCCCAGCTTGCGCCCATCCGGACCGAAACCCAGTTCCAGCGGCGAGACCGGTTCCGGCACTTCAATCGTCATATTCTTCACCGTGCCATCGGTATCAAACACCAGCAAACGCTCCTCCGCCTGATCCGTCAGCTTGAAGCGCTGGCGTTGGCCGCCCACTTCCAGGATAAAGTCGCGGCCGATGTTCGGGCCAAACGCATTGCCTTTCAATGTCACACTGAGCTTGGCCGGCAGCGGCTGGTCGAACTGGAAGCGGATGTGCTTGGCCTCGGACCAGGCGCCCCACTTTTCCGAACCGGACAAGCCTTCCACGCGCGCCGTCAGCGCTTCGCCCGGCGGCGCATCCGGGCCGATGGTCTTGCTGCTGTCGGACGCTTGCTGCATCGCCACCGGCGACACCTTGCCGGCCAGTCCTGCCGCCTTGACCAGCGCATAGTAGCCATTGGCAAGGACGGGTTTCAATTCCGGCTGCAACGCATGGTTACCCAGGATCAGTACCCAGTCGCGGCCCGGCGGAATTTCCGAGCTGTCAAACGGCGAATCCGGTGGAATTGCGATCCAGTCGGCGCCAGGCGCATCGACCTGGAATAACGCGCGCTGCGGCGTACCCGAACCAATGTCGCCCACGACCACCAGCTTGGACAATTGCTCTCTTGTTAAATAGTGGTGCGCCGCTTCGCCAGCCTGGTCGACAATATTAGGCTGCCGCATCAATTTGGCATGGGCCCGCATATCCACTTCAGACTTGATGAGCAACAGCGGCAAGAATCCGAACAGGAACAGCGCAACCCCAAGGCGGCGGCGCCACACCCAGACACCCAGCACCACCAGATGCACCAGCGCCAGCGCCAGGAAGCCGACGCGGCGGTGAGCCATCGCGTAAATTTCCGGGCCATCCGAAATCAATGGTTTGTACAAGGCATTGAGCTTCCACATACCGAACAGGATCAGCGCCGCCAGCGGCGCCGCCACCAGCCAGCGCTGCAGTTTGCTGTCGCGGTCCTGCGCCGACAGCGTGGCGGCGGCGGCAATCAGCAGGAAGGGGAAGACGAAGCTGTAGTAGCGCAAATGCAGGCGCATCAACTCGGCAGGACCGACTTCGTACACCTGGCTGGCGGTAAACATCACAGTCATGCCCAGCGTGGCGCCCAGCGTCAGTACCGCATAGGCTTGCAGCAAGCGCTGCGGCGGCGCGGTTTCCTGGCGCACAGCCGGGCTGGCGGCTTGCAGCACCATGCAGGCAATGGCCACGCCCAGCAGCAACGCCAGTGCCAGCGCATGGCCGCTGAAATTGATGAAAGCATCCGGCACCATGTGCAGCAGGCGGCCCGCCGTACCGTTACTATGGGCCTGGTTGCCGTAGAACGTGCCGAACAGCGTGGTGCCGGCCTGGCCCGCCAACAGGTAGCCGACCAGGAATTTGGTTGCCGCCATCGTCATCACGGCCAACGGCGCCATCGTCATGAAGCGGCGCAGCCAGTCAGCGCGGAATTGCGACCAGCACAGGTAAAGCAAGAATCCGACCAGCGCGGGCGACAAGAACAGCGCATGGATTTTCACCAGGCTCATCAAGCCCAGCACGGCGCCGATGACCAGGCCGTAGCGCAGCGGCGGCATATCGTGCCAGTTCAGCGCGATCCACGACAGCACGACAAAGCCGAAGAAATACATCGCTTCCGGCATGAAATACATGGTGTAGGAATTGACCGGACCCAGCAGGCTGAGCATGGCCACCAGCGCCGCTACGGGCGGGCTGCACAGGCGGCGCGCCACCAGATACAGGAACGGGGCGGAACCGATAAACAGCACCACGTTCAAGATCCGCGCACATTCCAGGAAACCCGTGCCGCAGGCGCTGGTATGGCCATACAGCGCCAGGTACAGATACGACGGCAACAGCGACTCCGCCAGCGGCATCAGGCGCGATGAACTGCTGTACAGCCATTCGTCCGCGAAGATGGCGGGATATAAGCCAAAACCCCGTGAAATTAAGTAAATCATGGCCAATGCCATGGCAGCGGCCAGGCCATAGTTCGCCTTGCCCGCGTGGAACCGGCTCGCATTACGTAGTAAAATCATAGATTGCTTTTTTAAGAACAAGACCACTTGATTGGTGAATGCCCGGCTTCACGAGCCGACACCAAAATTGTCTATTTTACCAGAACTGGCTTTCAAAATCGCCGAAAGGAAGAGATGCACATCCTGAACAAACTGTCCCGAAAACTGCCATGGTTCCCGTTGATCTTGCTTTGCCACAATGCATTGGCAGTGGAAGTTTGTCCCGGCCAACAGGCTGACGCGACCGGCGCCGCGCCGGCAGCGGCAGCCATCCAGGCGTGCATCAACCAGGCTGGCGCCGGCGGCACGCTGGAATTGCCAAAGGGTACGTATTTGCTGGACCAGCAATTGAAAATCACGTTCCCGTTCACTTTGCGCACCCAGGGCTTGGCCGGCGTCCATGCCACTTGCACGCTCGACACGGAATGCGCGACGCTGAAAGCAGCCCCCGGCTTTTCCGCCCCGCATGGCCTGGTATCGGTGGGTGCGGACGACCAGCACGTCAACCATGTTACGCTGGATCACGTGACGCTGGATGGCAACCGCGCCGCCCGCCTGACGGGAACGGCCCATGAACAATGCCTGAAAGGCGGTCATGGCAATGCGTACGGCTTCAATGCACGCATGAAAAACTGCACCAATTGCACGATGACCTATTCTGCCTCCATGAATGCATTGTGCGGCACGGGCATGGAATGGTGGGGCGACCACGCGACCATTGAAAACAATGCCTTCATCAATAACGGCAACCGCCGCATCGTGCTCGAATGGGCCGACGGCCTGTCAATGCACTTGTCGAACCACACGGTGGTGCGCGGCAACCGCTTTACTGATAACAGCGACATCGGCCTGATCTTCTTTGGCTCCAGCCACTCCGTGGTGGAAAACAATGTGATCCGCCAGGAAAAAATGCCAGCCTTTGCCGGCCTGATGCTGGACTCGCTGGACACGGGCGATTTTACCGACACCACGGTGTCCGGCAACATCATCGATTGTGCGCCAGGCATGTGCGATTTTGGCGTTAACATTGGCCCGCGCCCGTGGTATCCGGAAAACCTGGAACTGGTTGGCGGCACCGTCACCGGCAACACGGTGCGCGGCGGCCTGATCGGCATGAATGTCGCCGGCATCCGTAAGACCGGCCAGGCCATGTATATTGGCGGCAATTTCTTTGAAGGAAAATGGAACAAGGCCGCCGTCAAATGCTTCAAGCCTATTTTGTCCGTGGTATCGGTCCCGCTGTCGCGCGATCCGAAATTCGCGCCCGTTAAATGGGGGCGCAATTTCCAAAATAATGTTGAGATCAACCCGCTGGTGCAGAGTACCGATCATTGCATCAACTAATTCATGTAAGTAGCAAGTAATGTCTGGCATCCCCCCACTCTTGACGTCCGCCGGGCGCGGCAACCGCCGCGCCAGCGAGCCGCCCCTGGTCGTCGACCTGGACGGCACCCTGATTTACACCGATATGCTGTGGGAATCGCTGCTGCTGTTCCTGCGCATGCATTTCTGGCAAATCTGGCGCCTGCCCATGTGGCTGTTGCTGGGCAAGGCCGGCTTCAAAGCCAGGATCGCGGAACGGGTGCAGCCCAACCCGGCCACCCTGCCCTATGACCGCACGCTGCTGGCCGATATTTCCGCGCAATATGACGATGGCCGCCGCATCGTGCTGGCCACCGGCAGCCAGCGCGCATTGGCCGAAGGTATCGCCGCGCATTTGCGCGTCTTCGATGAAGTCCACGCCACCGATGGCGCGCTGAACCTCACGTCCCGCAACAAGGCTGGCGTGCTGGTGCAGCGCTATGGCGCACGCGGTTATGACTACATCGGCAATTCCACAGTCGACATCCCGGTGTGGGAAGCAGCGCGTCACGCCTACTCCGTCACCAATCGCCCCTTCACGCTGGAAAACGGCCGCAGCACGGAACGCATGGGCGAACGCCGTGGCCATCCACTGGCCGCACTGTTCAAAGCCATGCGCCCGCGCCAGTGGCTGAAAAACCTGCTGGTGTTCCTGCCCATGCTGGCCGGCCACGCGCTGCATGCCGACACCCTGCTGCAATCAATGCTGGCGTTCGTTGCGTTTTCCCTGTGCGCATCCAGTGCTTACCTGCTCAATGACGCGCTCGATGCGCAGGATGACCGGCTGCATCCGACCAAGCGCAAGCGTCCGATCGCCTCCGGCAAGCTGCCGCTGCCGCTGGCCATGGTGACCAGTCCGCTGCTGGCGGCCGCCTCCATCGTCCTGTGCGCCGTATTCGATCCCGTGCTGCTGCTGGTGGTGCTGGTGTACTTCGCCAGCACGTTAGCGTATTCATTCCACCTGAAGCGCGTGATGATGGTCGACATCGTCGCGCTGTCGCTGCTCTACACGATTCGCGTGCTGGGCGGCGCCGCCGCCACCGGCATTGTCCCGTCGTTCTGGCTGCTGGCATTCTCGTTCTTCATTTTCCTCAGCCTGGCGCTGCTGAAGCGCTACAGCGAACTGTACAACCTGAAACGGCGCGGCAAGGAAAAAACCAGCGGCCGTGGTTATACGGTGGAAGACAAGTCGCCGATCGCCATGATGGGGATAAACAGCGGCTTCCTGTCGGTGCTGATTTTCATGCTGTACTTTAATTCCAACGACGTGCTGGCCCGCTACCATACGCCCCCGCTGTTGCTGGGCATTGTGCCGCTGCTGGTGTTCTGGCTGGGCCGCCTGTGGATGCTGGCATTCCGCGGCCAGGTCAACGAAGATCCGGTGCTGTACGTCAGCAAGGATCCAGTCAGCCTGGTCTTGATCGGCCTGTGCGGCTTGCTGGTCATCATGGCCGCCATTTAACGTGAATTCCTTATGAATCCTGCTTTTACCGGTTACCTGTGGTGCGCCGGCGCGGCCCTGGCCAGCGCCTTGTCCACCTTCCTGATCAAATTGTCCGGCCAGGCCGGCAGCGACTGGAATATCGCGCGCCTGGCCTGGCTCGGCAGCGCGTGCGCCAGCTACGGCCTGGGCTTCATCTGCTATTCGATTGCCTTGCAAAAATTGCAGATCAGCCTCGCCTATCCCGTGATGACAGCCATCACGCTGGCACTGGTGGCCGTGACCGGCTATGCGGCTTTGCAAGAGCCGATGTCCGCCGCCAAGCTGGCCGGCATTTTGCTGGTGGGCGCCGGCGCATTTTTGCTGGCGCGCTGAATGGGCGCGCTGCGCGGACAGACCGCGAACCCATCCCCTCGTTTTACGGAGTCTGATTTGACTGTTTTTTCTGTACTGGCCAAGCCCCGCAGCTTCGTGCTGAGTTTGCTGGTTGTGATTACGGCCATGTTTTTTAGCTGCAAGCCGCAGCACCATGGCGACGTGGTTGAATACATGCTGGTGACGGTCGCGCTGTCCGAGCACAAGTCGCCGGAAATCCGCCTGTCGGATATAGCAACCGGCAAACGCTTGTCACCCGACCATGCGCACGTGTTCAATATCCTCGAACAGGACATACGCCAAAACAAGCAAGACGTCTATGCCGCATTCGTGCGCGGTAAACACGACGCCGTGTATTCGGTGCACTTCTTCGGCTATCCGGCCCTGGCGGTCTTGCCCTACAAGGTATTGACGCGTTTGGGGCTGGATCCGTTCAAATGCTTCCAGGCCGTTAACCTGGCCGCGCTGTTTGTGCTGGGCTTGGCCTTGTACCGCCTGTTCGGCAGCAGCGGCAAGGCGTGGTTCGGCCTGCTCCTGTTCATTGGCTGCGGCGGCTTCCAGTATTGGGCCTGGAGCAGCCCGGAAATGGTCAGCGCTTCTTTACTACTGGCCGGCCTGATCCTGTATGTGACGGGGGCGCCCGTGTGGGGCGGCTTGGTGGCCGGCCTGGCAGCGTGGCAAAACCCGACCATCCTGTTCTTCTTCGGCTTTGCACCGCTGCTGCACCTGTGCGTGGCGCGTACAGCCGGCGAACCGTTGCTGGCCGCCATCAAGCGTCTGGTCGGCCTGCGCCAGCTGGCCGGCCTGGCGCTCGGTATCGCACTGGTGGCCTTGCCGCCGCTGTTTAATCTGTACCAGTTCGGCGTGCCCAACATTATCGCCAAACTGTATTCCGAATCCGTATTCATCAGCTTCACGCGCCTGCAATCGTTCTTCTTTGACTTGAACCAGGGCATGTTGCTGGGTATCCCGGCCGTGGCCGCCATGCTGTTGCTGTGGGGCTGGCGCCAACAAGGCGGACGCCAGGCCGTCATCCTGGCTGGCTGCATTGCCTTCACCCTGCTGCTGTGCATTCCGGCGATGGCGGTGTTCAACTGGAATTCCGATGCCCACGGCGTGATGCGCTACGCATTCTGGTCCGCCATGCCGCTGCTGTTTGCCCTGCTGTGGCGCCTGCAAACGGCGCCACGCTGGCCGGCTGCCCTGTGCGCTGCCGTCCTGCTGGCCCAGGCCGCCAGCACGGCTTATGTGATCAGCTACAAATACACGGAATTCAGTCCGCTGGCGGAATGGGTGCTGGAAAAATGGCCCGAGCACTACCACCCGGAACCGGAAATTTTTGTTGAGCGCGCCAACCACAACGATGAATATATCGACGCGGCGCAAGTGTACCGTTACCCCGCCACAGGCACGCCGATCAAGCATGTGTACAACCGCGCCCACCCGCTGGGTGAAGTCAATCTGTGCGGCGCTGGCAAGGAACTGGCCCCAGGCAACCAGGTCACGTACACGTACCGCGACTGGAGCTATGTCGATGGTCCCGTGACATGCCAGCCGGAAGGCACGAATTCCGGACATTGGCGCATGGCGCAATTCCGCGAACTGGGCCCGAACTTGATGGTCAGCGGCTGGGGCGACCTGGAAGAAGGCCCTGGCACGTGGAAAGGCGCCTGGACCATCAGCCCGAAAGCCCAGCTGCGCCTGGTGATTCCAGCCAACTTAAGGCTGCGCAAGGTCTCGTTCAGCGGCCATTACCTGGGCAGCCTGACGCACACGCGCGTGAAAATCGATGGCAAGGACCTGGGTATGATGCGGCTGAACAAGGCGTGGAGCATTGCGCTCCCGGCCAATAAGAACGCCGGCGATACCGTACTGCTGGAACTGGAACATGATTTGCCGCCGCCACCACCGGGCGCACAGGATCCGCGCCAACTGGCCTTCTTCCTCAATGAGATCGTCATGCGCTAACTGACAGGCAGGGGTCCGGCCTAACGGCCCGGCCCAGGTTGTTGTGCAAAGGGCCGCTGATTAGCGGCCCTTTTAACGTAAAACGACAGGGGCCGCATTGGCGGCCCCTTGAAATTACAGCTTACGCAAACCGCCCAATAGCGCGGCCAGCTGGCGCTTCGGCTTGGCTGGCGCCGCAGGCTGCGCAGCCTGCACTTGTGCACTGCTCTTGCTTGGTTCATACGGCTTCAAGAACCATGGATCGACTTTTTCGCGGCGCACCGGGCTGCCTGGACGGCGCTCGCCGGTGCGCTGGTCGCCACGCTCGCCACGGCCTTCGAATTCGCGGCGCGGTGCGGAACTGCTGCCGCTGGCACGGCGTTCGCCATGGCGGTCATCGCGGCCGACGCGGGACGACGATGGCGTAAAGCCGGACAAATCACCACGCGGGATGGTTTGTTTGATCAGCTTTTCAATATCGGCCAGCAGGCGCTCGTCCTTGTCCGAATAAATCGAAATCGCATCGCCGGATGCGCCGGCGCGGCCCGTACGGCCGATACGGTGCACATAGTCTTCCGCGTTATACGGCAAGTCGAAATTGATCACGCACGGCAAATCGGAAATATCGAGGCCGCGCGCCGCCACGTCGGTGGCGACGAGGATGTCGATTTCGCCTTTCTTGAACGCTTCCAGGGCGGCCATGCGTTCTTGCTGCGTCTTGTCGCCGTGGATGGCGGACGCTTTCATGCCTTCTTGTTCCAGGCCGCGCGCCAGGCGCGATGCACCGATCTTCGTGTTCGAGAACACGATCACCTGTTTCAATTCACGCTGGCGCAACAAGTGCGCCACCAGGTCGCGCTTATGGTCTTCCTGGACTTTGTACACCACTTGCGTCACGCGGTCAGCCGTCGCATTGCTGCGCGCGACTTCCACGGTCACCGGGTCGGTCAGGAAGCTGTTGGCCAGCTTCTTGATCTCTGGCGAGAACGTGGCCGAGAACATCAAGTTCTGGCGCTGCTTGGGCAACAGGTTGATGATGCGCTGCAGGTCGGGCAGGAAACCCATGTCCAGCATGCGGTCTGCTTCATCCATCACCAGCATCTGCACTTGCGCCAGGCTGATGTTTTTTTGCTCGACGTGATCCAGCAAACGGCCCGGTGTCGCAATGACGATTTCCACGCCGCGGCGCAGCGCTTCCGTTTGCGGTTTCATGTCCATGCCGCCAAACACGACGCACGTGCGCAGCGGCGTGAACTGGCTATACGCCTGCACGTTTTCCGCCACTTGCACCGCCAGTTCGCGGGTCGGCGTCAGGATCAATGCACGCACCGGGTGGCGCGCGGGCGACATGCTGCTGTTGGCATGCGCCAGCAACAGTTGAATGATCGGCAGCGAGAAGCCGGCGGTTTTACCGGTACCCGTCTGCGCGGCGCCCATCACGTCGCGGCCTTTCAGCACGATCGGGATCGCTTGCGCCTGGATCGGCGTTGGATAGACATAACCCTGCGCCGTCAGCGCGCGCTGGATGTCTGGCGACAGGCCGAAGTCGGCAAAGCGCACTTGCGCCGGCGCGGCGCCGGGAACGTCTGCGGCAACAGGCGCGGCAGTGGCCGGGGCGGCGACGGCGGATGCGGCAGCCGCAGCGACTACCGGTGCGGCGGCAACAGGCGGTTCAACAGGCGCTGCCGCAGGAACGGCGCCAGCGGCCGGCTCTGCGGCGGCAGCTGGCTCAACTGCCTGCGGCACGGCGCTCGCGGCAGTGGCGACAATCTCAGCGGCAGGCTGTTCGGCCTGGGCCACGGTGGCAACCGGCGCAACAGCCGGTTCAACGATGTCCGGCAAGGGCGCAGTTTCTGGCGCCGGTGCGGGAACTGGTGCAGGTGCGGCGGAAGTATTCTGGAGTTCGGACATAAAATTATTCACAATGTTTCCGTGCGGGATACAAGCCTGGACTCACCGTCCCCGGCAGACGTCGCCGGATACGGGGAAATGGCGGGAAGTGCGCTAAATGCAGGCTCTCAGCCGGAGCGCCCGCGCGGAAGGACACAAATTCAGCGGCCTAAACGATACCCTAATTTCCGGCAACTGTACACGAAAACAGCATTTTCGATGGACCGGCGCCTTTACCCTCCATCGAAAACGCCATGGCAGCGATCAACGTGCGTCGTCTGCAGGCCGCTCAGCGCGGTCAATGGCCAAATGCCGCGCCAATTCAGTTAATTGCTGCTGGTTTTGGCGCAATTTGCTATGAATATTGATAAATATGCCGAAAGACAGCACGACCCATACATAAAACACCAGGTCTGCACCACGCCCTACCCCCAGCATATGCGCCAGGCGGGTCGAATCGTCAGGCCACCACACGAAGTACGTCCCACAGACGATGACGCCATATAATGCAAAGCGCAAACTGGCGATAAAGCGCCCTTGGGTCAGCACATAAATCCAGGCGCAAGCCAGCGCTATCGACAGCAATATCTGCACGATCATTTGGATAACCTTTCCGCAAACAGATCCACCAAAATATTGATAGCGTTCGAAGCACGCTGTCCTTTGGCGCGGGAATAGTCGGTATAGGTGACGGTATTGCCACACTCCCGGTAGCTCAATTTCAGCCGTGCCACCTGGTTCAATATCTCCGAGGCATGCGCCATACGGTTATGCGTCAATTTGATCGCCTGCACGGCGTCGCGCCGTATCAGGCGCAATCCATTGTGGGCGTCCGACAATTTCAAGCCGGTCGTCAGGCGGGTAAAGACCGTCGCCATGGTCAACAACAGGCGGCGGCCGGCAGAAATGCCCTGTGCCCGGCCCAGGAAGCGGCTTCCCAGCACAACCTGGACGTTATGTTCGCGGGCAATGGCAAACATGCGCACCACGTCGTCAATATCATGCTGGCCGTCGGCGTCAAAAGTTGCCACGTACTCAGCATTTTTTTTCAATGCAAAATTGAAGCCGGTTTGCAAAGCTGCGCCCTGCCCCAAATTGATGGGATGGCGCACCACCCACGCACCGGCTTCGCGTGCGCGCGCGGCCGTGGCGTCGCGTGAGCCATCGTCGATGATGATGACATGCTGAAACCGGGCGCGTACTTTACGCACGACGTCCGCAATTACCATTTCTTCGTTAAATGCAGGAATAATCACCCACACACTGTCCATCTCGATCTCCATATCATCGCTTCGGCAACACCGCCAGTTGCACCTTGCCTTGACCGGCCATGCGGCCCAGCGTTGCAGTCGTCCGCCTCCGTCGCGCCCTGATAATCCGCGGCTAGCAATAGCACGCAACAGGTAGCCTGCCAAAGAGGGCAGGTGCCAAGTAATAGAAGTCCGGAAATTCCCCGTAGACCTTATTTGCAGAAGAAGTCAAGATCGGCAAACCAGGTCGAGATATGGTCAGAACCATATGGCGGCGCTACTGATGGGCGGTCGACGGATGATACCATACGTCCACAGCAATAGGGCTTAGTGCCCGCGCTCGACGGTTCCCAGGGGAATATTGCTCAACGTATAATTGCGGGGATGGCCATTCCCTCTACCCTTCTCCTGTTGCGGCGCTGCGCACATGCCCTGGCCATGGCATTGCCCCTGACGACTGCAGTGATGCCGACGCCCTTTGCCGCCCCTGGCCCCATGCCCACCCTGGCAGCGGCGCCCCCCTCCAATGCAGCCGCCGATGCGCCATCGCTGCGTTTCCGCAAACTGGGCGCGCTGGGCAATGATGAACCATCGATGCTGGCATTATTGCAAGACAAGCAAGGTTTTGTCTGGATCGGCACGCACAGCAATGGCCTCTACCGCTACAACGGTTATCAGGCCGTCAAATTTGCGCACCAGCAAGATAAGCAAGGCACGTTGCCGCATGACCGCGTCGCCGCGCTGTACGAGGATAACCAGGGGCGCCTGTGGGCCGGCACGTCAAACGGCCTGGTCCGCTACAACCCGGAAAGCAATGATTTCACGCCGTTTTTACCGGAAGGCGGCCCGCCCAACAAGGGCATCGTCAAGAACATCGTATCGGACGGCAAAGGCGGCATGTGGGTTGCGACCTGGGGCGGCCTGCAGCATTTCGATCCCGCCGCGGGAAAATTTACCGCCACGTATGAACACAATCCACAGGAAGCAGGCAGCCTGGCCAGCAATGACTTGAATGCGCTGGCAGTCGACAGTGCGGGCGGCGTCTGGGCCGGCACGTGGCCGGGCGGGCTCGATTACCTGGCGCCCGGCGCCACGGGTTTCCGCCACTTTAAAGTGGACCGCGCCGACAAGCCGGACACCCGCCTCAACATCGTGCGCGCACTGCAATTCGACAGCCGGCACCGGCTGTGGATCGGCACGGAAGCCGGCGTCATTGTGTGGGATACGCGCCAGGCATGGGAACTGCGCCAGTTGGCGGCCTCCCCTGTCACCCGCATTACAGGCTTTTATATCGACCGCGATGGCGTGCTGTGGGCCACCACGCTGTCGGCAGGCTTGCTGCGCTGGAATGAAGCCGCGCAGCGCTTCGACCAATACCAGCACCAGCCAGGCGACCAGCACTCGCTGCCCGGCAATAACTTGCGCGCCATCATGCAAGACCGCAGCGGCATGCTGTGGGTGGCGTCGTTTACGGATGGTGTCAGCCTGGCCAACTTGAATACGGCCGGTTTCCGCCGCCATGTGCCGCACAAACTGGATCACCGCGACCAGGCCGCATCGAATGCCCTGCTGAGCCTGGCACCGGCGCCTGGCGGCAAAGTCTGGCTGGGTGGCAACCTGGGCCTGAGCTTGTATGACCCGGCCACGCGCACCGTGCTGCAACAGTGGCAAGGCGAACCGGGCCGGAAGGGCAAACTCAGCAACAGCATCGTCTACAGCCTGTACCAGGAAACGGAGGGTCCGCTGTGGGTGGGCACGCCGACCGGGCTGAACCGCCTGCACAACGGCAGCGTGCAAGTGATCCGCTTCGGCAATACCGCCAGCGATTACATCAACGCCATCGCGCCGGGCAAGCATGGCGTGCTGTGGCTGGGCACCGGCAACAGCCTGGTGCGGTATGACATGCGCAGCGGCCAGTATCGCCTGTATTTCAATGAAGCGGCCGATCCAGACAGCCGCGCCGTCAATGGCACGTCCACTGTGCTGGAAGACAGCAGCGGCCGCGTGTGGGCTGGTTCGGAATGGAATGGCGGCGGCCTCGATATGCTCGATCCCGCCACGGGCCGCTTCCGCCACTTCCGCCATGTGGCGGGCGATGCGGCGTCGCTGCTGGATGATAACGTTTCGAGCCTGCACGAAGATGCGCACGGCGCGCTGTGGGTCGGCACGGCCAAAGGCTTGAACCAGCTGACCACCAGCGCCGGCAATGGCGGTAGCAAACTCACGCTGCGCTCGTGGGCGCAGGCGGTTGGCAGCGCCAAGGTGCTGGCCATACGCAGCGACCGCGCCGGCCATATCTGGGCCAGCACGATCACGGGGCTGTACCGGCTGGATCCGGCCAGCGGCCAGTCCGTGCTGTACACGCCATCGGACGGGCTGACCGATGGCTACAACGTCAATTCCGTGGCCAGTGCACCGGATGGCACGCTGTATTTTGGCGGTGTGCATGGCATGACCGCCGTCACGCCGGAAGCCGTGCGCAGCACGTCGGTGGCGCCGCAAGTGGCGATCACGGATGTCACCGTATTCAACCGCTCGCTGGGCGACAGCGCCCGCGATGAAGGCATCAAGCTGGATGGCCCGCTGACGGCGCCGCGCGCGCTGACGCTGTCGTCGCAAGCCTCCGTGTTTTCCATTGAATTCGCCGCGCTGCACTACACGGAACCGCTGCAAAACCGCTATGCATACCAGCTGGTGGGCTTCGATCCGGATTGGGTCTACGCGGATGCGGCGCACCGCAGCGCCAGCTATACCAACCTCAATCCAGGCACTTACACGTTCCGCGTGCGCGCCGCCAACCACCGGGGCGTGTGGAGCGAGCAGCCGGCCACTTTGTCCATTACCATCACGCCGCCATTCTGGAAGCGCTGGTGGTTCCGCCTGGCCGCCGGCGTGTCCATATTGGGCGCGTTGATTTGTGCGCACCGCTGGCGCATCCGCCGCCTGAAGCTGCAGCGCACCTTGCTGGAACAGCTGGTGGCGGCCCGCACAGCGCAGCTGGAAGAGTCGAACCGCAAGCTGGAAGCGCTCAGCACGACGGATGGCTTGACGGGTGTCGGCAACCGGCGCGGCTTCGATACGGCGCTGGCAGCCGAATGGCGGCGCGCCGCGCGCACCGGACAATCGCTGGCGCTGATGCTGCTGGACGTGGACCACTTCAAGAAATACAACGACCTGTATGGACACCAGGCGGGCGACACGTGCCTGCGCCGGGTGGCGGATTTGATCACGTCGCACGGGCGCCGCACAACGGACCTGGTGGCGCGCTATGGCGGGGAAGAATTCGTGCTACTGTCGGCCAGCACCAATGCAGCCGACGCATATGGCACGGCAGCGGCCATTTGCAAGGAGTTGCAGCGCCTGGCCCTGCCCCATGCGGCGTCGCCGTTTGGCGTCGTCACCATCAGTATCGGCGTGGCCGTGCTGGCGCCGGGCGATGCGAACAGCCCGGAAATGCTGGTGCAACTGGCAGATGAAGCGCTATACAGCGCAAAACAAAAAGGCCGCAACCAGGCGTTGCTGGCCATGGATAAAGCAGAAGCAGCATGACGACTCAACCGACACCGGCCGACGCCGATCCCCGCCCCGAACCACCGGTACCGCCGCAGGAAGGCGATTGCTGCCATAGCGGCTGCGCATACTGCGTGGAGGATTTATATACGGAGGCGCTGTACAAGTACCGCGAAGAGCTGGCGGCCTGGTTGGCGCGGCACCCTGATGCCGCGCCCTGATTAAAACTCTTCCCACTCATCGGCCACCGGCGCATTGGCCCGCTTGCGGGCCGGCTGCCGCGCAGCCTGTTGCACAGGTTTCGGGTCCGGCTTGGCCAGCACCACTGCGCGCGCCGATGCTACTGCTGCTTTCGGCGCAGGCGCCTGCACCGCGCCTATAGCCATCGCACCGGCATCAAGCTTGAACGCACTGACCACCTGGCTCAAATGCGCGGCCTGTTCCATCATGGCTTCCGCCGCCGCAGCGGCCTGCTCCACCAGCGCCGCATTTTGCTGCGTCGATTGATCCATGTGTGTAATGGCTTCATTGACTTGCGCAATGCCGCCGCTCTGCTCCTGGCTGGCAGTTGTGATTTCCGACATGATGTCGGTCACGCGCGTGATGCTGGCGACGATTTCATTCATCGTGGCGCCCGCTTCATCGACCAGTTTCGACCCCGCTTCCACCTTGTCGACGGAATCGCCGATCAGGGTCTTGATGTCTTTTGCCGCTGCCGCCGAGCGTTGCGCCAGGGACCGCACTTCCGACGCCACGACAGCAAAGCCCCGGCCCTGTTCACCGGCCCGCGCAGCTTCCACGGCGGCATTGAGCGCAAGGATATTGGTCTGGAACGCGATGCCATCAATGACGGCAATGATGTCGACAATCTTGCGCGACGATTCGTTAATCGATGCCATCGTGCCCACCACCTGGCTGACCACATCGCCGCCTTTCACGGCAATGCCGGATGCCGACTGCGCCAGCTGGTTGGCCTGGCGTGCATTGTCCGCGTTTTGCTTGACGGTGGACGTCAGTTGCTCCATCGACGATGCGGTTTCTTCCAGCGAACCTGCCTGCTGTTCCGTACGGGCCGACAAATCCTGGTTGCCCGACGCGATTTGCGTGGACGCTGTCGCAATCGTATCGGTACCGGTGCGCACTTGGGCCACCAGCGATTGCAGGCTGGCCAGCATGTCTTTCAGCGCCTGCATCAAGTCGCCCGTTTCGCATTTGCTCTTGACGTCGATGGCCACCGTCAAATCGCCGGCGGCCACCTGGCGCGCCACGGTCACAGCTTCCTGCAGCGGCCTGGATACGATACTGGCCAGCCACAATTGCATGATGATGCCGATGACCATATTGGCCGCCACCAGCGCGCCGATCGACCACATGGAACGGTCAAACACGGTATCGGCTGCCTTGTTGGCGGCATCGCCGCCTTCCGCATTCAGCTTGACCAGCTTGTCCAGTGCTTCCGTCAGTTGCACCAGCTTTTGCGTGGAAGGACCGGCGGCAAAGGCGCGCGCTTCATCCTTGGCGCCCTTGCGCGACAAGGCAACCAGCTTGTCATGCTCCACCAGGAAATCCTGCCACGCTTTCTTGAACTGGTCATACAGCCCCTGTTCATCCTTGTTGGAAACCAGTTTGGTGTAATTCGTTATGCCCTGCTGCAGTTCCGCCTGCGTGGCGGCCATGCGCTTTTCATATTCGGCATAAGCGGTATCACTGTCGGCCAGCATGTGCGCCAATTCCCAGCGCCGGAAATCGCCCACATTGGTGCGCATGACCATGGCGGACTGTACGCTGGGCATCCAGTCTGTGGCCTGTTCTTCCGACGAACTATGAATGCGGCTCATGGCCATGATGGCGTTGACGCCGAGGAACAGGGTCAGCAGCTGTACGACCCCGAAGGTGAGATTGAGCTTTCTTGCAATACGCAAGTTGTAGAACCACTTCATTATCTCTCCTTGTTGTATGGATGAGTATGCAGAACGGCAACTACAGGCTTACATCATGGGCCACGGATGCACACAAAGCAAGACCGCAGGCGCAACAATGTTCGGCCCTTAACGGACGAGCATGCACGCGGCATCTACATTGCTGCCATGGACATGACACCACCTCGAAAAACATCATCGCCCGGCGCCGATCACGGCTCGTGGACCAGCAAACTGGGCCCCGGCCTGGTTGCCGGTGCGGCGGACGACGACCCCAGCGGCATCGCTACCTATTCACAAGCCGGTGCGCAATTCGGCTTCGGCATGCTGTGGACCGTGCTGCTCACGTATCCACTGATGGTCGGCATCCAGATGACCAGCGCCCGCATCGGCCGCGTCACGGGGCGCGGGCTGGCGTCGAATATCCGGCGCCATTACCCCGCGCCCCTGCTGTATGCAATTGTGCTGTTGCTGGTCGTGGCCAATGTCATCAACATTGCTGCCGACATGGCAGCCATGGGCCAGGCCGTGCAATTGCTGGCAGGCGGCCCCGCGCCGTTGTATGCAGCCGGCTTTGGCCTGCTGTCGCTGGTGCTGCAGATTTTCATTCCGTATCAGCGTTATGTGCGCATTTTGAAATGGCTGACACTGGCGCTGCTGGCGTATGTGGCGACACTGCTGGTGGTGCGCGTGCCATGGCTGCACGTGCTGCATGAAACCGTGCTGCCCCGCCTGCACTGGACTCCCGCCTGGCTGACCACCGTGGTGGCCGTGCTGGGCACGACGATCAGCCCGTATATGTTTTTCTGGCAGTCGTCGCAGGAAGTGGAAGAGTTGCATGCCGACCCGCAGGCGGAAGCATTGAAGCGGGCGCCGGAGCAGGCGGAACAGGAATACCGCCGCATCAAGCTCGATACGCTGATCGGCATGGGCTTTTCCAACCTGGTGGCGTTTTGCATCATGCTGACCACGGCCATCACGCTGCATACGCACGGTATCCGCGACATTGCCACGTCGGCGCAGGCGGCCTCCGCGCTGCGTCCCGTGGCGGGTGAATTCGCGTTCATCTTGTTCACGGCAGGGATAATCGGCACGGGCTTGCTGGCAATCCCCGTGCTGGCTGGTTCCGCCGCGTATGCCGTGGCAGGGACTTTCCAGTGGCGTAACAGCCTGGAACTGGCGCCATCCGCGGCACGCAAGTTTTACGGCATCATTGCCGCCTCCACGTTGACGGGTGTCGCGCTGGGCTTTGCGCATTTTGACCCGATCAAGGCGCTGTACTGGAGCGCGGTCATCAATGGCGTCATTGCCGTGCCCGTGATGGCCGTGATGATGCACCTGGGCAGCCTGCGCTCCGTGATGGGCCAGCAAATGCTGCCGGGCTGGCTGAAAGCGCTGGGCTGGGCGTGCACGGTGGCGATGGCGGCCGCTGTTGCAGCCATGTTCATGACGGCGGGGAAGTAATTGCGGGGGGCAGCGGACTTCGATAAGCTGGGGCGATGCGACTCTTTTCCGCCCTTGCCGCCGCGCTGGCATTACTCACCGCCCTGCCCGCCTGGGCAGACCGCCCCTTCCCCGCCGGCGCCAAGCGGGGATTGATGACACCGGCCTACGCCCCCGACATCTTCATCGATGGCAAACCGCGCCGCCTGGCGCCCAGCGCGCGCATCTTCAACCAGGACAACTTGATTGAAATGCCGGCCAGCCTGCGCGGGCAAAATATCGTCGTGAATTATGAGGAAGACCGCGACGGCTTGATTTTCAATGTGTGGATATTGACGCCGGAAGAAGCCCGCATCACAGGAAAATGATGGCAGCCGCCAAGCCAATGATCAGGCCGAATTTCGTGATCTTGTAGACCGTCTTGTTCCACGCCTTGAAGCGGCGGCGGTACTGGCCCATGTAGAACGAAATCTTGAACAGCTTCGAGACCAGGCCGGTCTGGTCGCCCGTTTCATTGGGCGAGCTGGCTGCCGTCATCATCGTGCGGCCCAGGAAACGGTTGATGGCTTGCGCCCAGCCGAAACGCATCGGCCGCTCGACGTCGCAGAACAAGATGATGCGGTTGCTGTCACTGCCGTTGATGGCCCAGTGGATATACGTCTCATCGAACATCACGCCCTGGCCATCGCGCCAGCTGTGGCGCTCGCCATCGACATCGATAAAGCAGCGGTCATCGTTCGGTGTGGCCAAGCCCAGGTGATAGCGCAGCGAACCGGCAAACGGGTCGCGGTGCGGGTTCAGTTTGCCGCCCGGCGGCAATTCCGCAAACATGGCCGCCTTCACGGACGGAATGTTTTTCAACAACTCATACGTCTTCGGGCACAGTTGTTCGGCCGACGGATGGCTGGCGTCATACCATTTCAAGTAAAAACGCTTCCAGCCATTCTTGAAAAAGGAATTGAAGCCGGCATCGTCATTCTGTTCCGCTGCCTTAATTTTTTGCAAATTCCGCAACGCTTCCGCTTCCGCACGGATCACTTCCCAATTTTGCTGCAGTGGTTCCAGTTCCTTGAACTGTTCCAGCGGCAGATAAGGCTTCGATGGCACGCGGGAAAACGTGTGCATGAACCAGTTGATTGGCGCCATGAACGACGAATGGTCGAACAGTTGCCGCATGAACGGCAGGCGCACCCGGCCACGGAAGTGAATATGAAAAACAGACAACAAATAAATAGCAACCAGCGCGAACTTCATCAAACCACTCCAGCATTTGAGCAATCGGTAATGATACCGCCAAATGCGGGTAGCCGCGCAAAATCACTGCCATAGTGATGTCAGGAAGTCAATCTTATCACCATGGAATAAACATTAACAGCAGCATCAACAAGAACAACACCACCAGCACGCTGGCAAGGTGGCGGCCGCGGCGCGGCTGCATGCCTCCGGGGAGTCGCATGATGGCCTCCAATGGTTGGGGAACGTGGGGCCAGTGTAGAGCCACCGCGTCCGTGTGTATGTTCTATGGCGCACATGGCTCTGGGAATTCCTATTGAACAGTAAGCTGGCTTACAATCTGGCAATTTACAGATTGAGAGGCCATTGTGACCAGATTCCGTTTGCCGCTGCTGCTTGCCACTGCTTTGCCAGGAATCGCTTCTGCGGCAACGTTGCTGGTTGGCCCAGGACTGGCGTATTCGCGGCCTTGCGAAGCGCTGACCAAAGCGCAATCGTTTGACACGGTGGAAATCGACGGGACGCAAACGTACCGTGGTGACGTTTGCCGCATTACTGCCAGCAATCTCACCATCAAAGGCGTGCGCGGCCGCCCGAAAATTGACGCTGGCGGCAAGAACGCCGATGGCAAAGGGACGTGGGTTATTACCGGCAACGATGTCACCGTGGACAACGTGGAAATGTTTGGTTCGGCCGTCTCAGACCGCAACGGCGCGGCCATCCGTGTCGAGGGTAACAACTTCACGCTGCGCAATAGCTTCTTGCACGACAATGAAAATGGCGTGCTGACAGGCGCGTCCCCGACCAGCCGCCTCGTGATGGAATTCAATGAATTCGGCCACAACGGCAATGGCGACGGTTATAGCCACAACGTGTACGTGGGCCAGGTCGCCAGCCTCGTATTCCGCCACAACTATTCGCATGATGCGCACATCGGCCACAATTTGAAGTCGCGTGCGCAAATCAACATGGTGGCGTACAACCGCTTCTCCAGCCTCAACAAGGGTGAGACGGGTTCGACGGCAGCGGGCAAACCCAGCTATGAAATCGATATCTCGAATGGCGGCAATGCGTACATCATCGGCAACGTGATCCAGCAGCCGGCTGAGCACAGCAATAGCAACATGCTGGCCTATGGGCTGGAAGCGCCCGGCAAACCTGGCGACAAGCTTTATGTCATCAACAACACGTTTATCAACGATGCCCATGCTGGGACGTTCGTGCTGATTGGCGACAAGGTCACGGCGGCAGCGCTATTGCAGAACAACTTCTTCTCCGGCAAAGGGAATATCACCAACCAGCAGCGCGCGACCCAGGTCACCAATTACCAGGGCACGGAAGCGGACTTCGTCAACCGCGCCGTGTATGACTTGCACCCGAATGACAACCGCCGCGTCATCAATGCCGGCGCAGAACCGCCGAAGCTGGAATCCGGCATTTCGCTGGTGCCGACGCGCCAGTACAAGCACGTGGCGGCTGGTGAGCCTCGTCCTGTGATTGGCGCGCTGGATGTGGGGGCTTACCAGACGGTGATTGTCCAGGAGAGCAAGAAACCCTGGTATAACATCCTGAAGAACTGAATTCACTGCGCGCCGCCTGCCCGGCGGCGCACTTCGATGTTATTGCCGCACGCCCTCATCGACGGGGGCGCCATTTTCCAGCACGACAAAGCCCGGCGACTTGCCGTTGGCAGCCGTCTTGAAGTCCACCACGATGTCGCGTTCTTTCATGAAGAATTTGGTGGCGGACATCGGGTGTAACGTCACGGCATTGCCGCCCACCTCCACAGACAAATTGCCGCCTGCGCGCTGGAACACCAGGACCGGCTGGATCTTCGCGTTATAGCGGCCGGTAAAACTGTCCAGGTCTGCCGCGCTCAATTGAATGGCTTTGCGCTCGCCGGCTTGAGCGACTGGCTGGTGGTCGTAGCTCATCACGCGCGACAGCTTCCAGCCTTTATCCTGCTTCATCCACAGCTGGGAAAAGCGTGCGTTATCGGTAGGCACAGCGGCGCCGTTGGCTTTCATGACGCGGAAGAAGTGGTGCTGGCCCGTGACCAGCGCGGCGTACACTTCGTCACCACGGCGCAACAGGAACGTCTGCGTTTCCTCCGGCGCTGCATCGCGGCGGACGCTGGCATCCTTGTCCGCGCAAATATTGTTGCGCACAGCGCCCGTCAAGTCCGCGCGGCCTTTTGTGATGCCGCCCAGGTCATGATAAAACTCCACGTCGTCCGCCGTCAGCGCATCGAGTCCGCTGAAATCGCAGCTGTTATAGGCTTTCCAGTACGCGGCATCGGCTGCCTTGATTTCCGCCTGAATCGCCGTGGGATCTGCCGATGCCGCGTGCGGCGCAGCGAATACTGCAACTGCCGCAATGGCTGCCACGGCCGAGCATGCAGCCAGCGTACCAACCTTTTTCATTGTTGCCTTCCTGTGTGGTTGAGGGAGGCTTCAGTCTAGGTTCGGTACATGAAGAGTTGATGAAGGGTGGGTGAAGGCTTGCTAAAGGAAGCTGTCCAGCAAGGCCGGCAAATATACATCCGTATCGATATGGGGAAAATGCACACCCAGGCAGGAAGGACTCAGTTGCGCGTTAGCGAGCTCGGCTGGTCGCGCATGCTGCAAGCCGGGCACATCGCGGGGCGCAAAATGCAGCGGCAGACCGGAGGCCAGAGACAGAACGATACGGGAAACGCGACGGTCATAGCGCACGTCTATCACAGCAGGAAATGCGCGCTTCATCGCGCGCCCCCGCTGGTTCGCTGCTTTGAAATCTATATTTGAAATTGCCATGATTGACTTCCAAAAAGTCGAGTACCTTATGCGCGTGCGACATCGTTGCTTTCGAAGTGAGAAGAAGCTCAGCCTGCGCGGCTGAGCCCTTCCAACCGTTGTGTGCGCATTATCCGCGACCAAAGGATTTTGACGTCTCCACTCTTTACAAGCAGTGACTCCTGCCACCGGCGTCACACGTCCGTGACGGAAAATGAGCAGCCTGAACTGCGTCACTTTCTTATTCCAAGGTCAACATTGCCGCTATTCCGGCATTACGCCCTCGGGATGATGCACTGTTTCCGCGTGCACCAATTACTTTGACTGCCTGCCGATGATTTAGTTCCACGTTTTGGAAAAAAGATGCAAAAAGCCCAGCCATGAAGGCTGGGCTTTTCAGTATTTGGTAGGCCTCCCGTGAGTCGAACACGGCACCAACGGATTCTGGTTTGTGTGGCTTTCGCCACTCCCTGGACTATGCCTTCACCATAGCTTGCGCCTTAGGTGGGTGCCGTCTAGTCTCTACACCTTCAACAACGCTTTCACGCTGAAGCTTGGCTCGGCATTGCCATACGCATCACTGCGCTTAGGTTTCACCGAATTTGACACCATCCCATACGCAGTTTCCAAACGTATGGCACAAATTTTATGAGTCCGCTGCTCTAACCAAGCATGAGCTAGAGGCCCTTAAAGGGATACTACAACAGGCAACGGTTTAGCAACTCGCTCCTGATCCGTTACAAAACGGACACAGGAGCATAGGCGCTACACCGCTCGCAGTCAAGCCTTAATTACCTTCCAGGAAGCTCTTCAGCTTGTCGGAACGCGATGGATGGCGCAGCTTGCGCAGTGCCTTGGCTTCGATCTGGCGGATACGTTCGCGCGTCACGTCAAACTGTTTACCCACTTCTTCCAAAGTATGGTCAGTCGACATTTCGATACCGAAACGCATGCGCAGCACTTTGGCTTCGCGTGGCGTCAACGAATCCAGCACGTCCTTCACGACACCGCGCATCGAAGCATGCAAGGCCGCATCCGATGGCGCCAGCGTGTTGTTGTCTTCGATGAAGTCGCCCAGATGGGAATCGTCGTCGTCACCGATCGGCGTTTCCATGGAGATCGGCTCTTTCGCGATCTTCATGATCTTGCGGATCTTATCTTCCGGCATTTCCATCTTGATCGCCAACGTGGCGGGATCCGGCTCCGCCCCCGTTTCCTGCAAGATTTGACGCGAGATGCGGTTCATCTTGTTGATGGTCTCGATCATGTGCACTGGAATACGGATGGTGCGCGCCTGGTCGGCGATCGAGCGGGTGATAGCCTGGCGGATCCACCACGTTGCATACGTGGAGAACTTGTAGCCGCGGCGGTATTCGAACTTGTCCACCGCCTTCATCAAACCGATATTGCCTTCCTGGATCAAGTCCAGGAATTGCAAGCCGCGGTTCGTGTATTTCTTCGCGATGGAAATCACCAGACGCAAGTTCGCTTCCGTCATTTCACGCTTGGCCTTGCGCGCCTTCATTTCACCGGCCGCCATTTGGCGGTTGATGTTGCGCAAGTCCGGCAGCGGCAACACGACGCGCGCTTGCAAGTCAATCAGACGCTGCTGCAATTCCTTGATGGTCGGGATGTTGCGGCCCAGGATCGCGCTGTACGCGTGGCCGGCAGCGACTTCGCCATCGACCCATTCCAGGTTGGTTTCATTGCCCGGGAAGACTTTGATGAAGTGGGCGCGCGGCATGCCGCACTTGTTGACGGCCACGTCGAGGATTTGCTTCTCGATGTGGCGCACTTCATCAACTTGGCCACGCAAGGTATCGCACAGTTTTTCCACGACTTTCGCCGTGAAGCGGATGCCCAGCAATTCGTTGGAAATCGCTTCCTGCGCCTTGACGTAGGCTTTCGAGTTGTAGCCGTCCTTTTCAAAGGCACGGCGCATCTTGTCGAATTGCTGCGAGATGAGGTCGAACTTTTCCAGAGAAATATTCTTCATCTGTTCCAGCTGTTCCGCCGAGTAGCCGGCGGCAGCGGCGGCCGGGCTGGCCTCTTCTTCTTCCTCTTCTTCCTCTTCCTCGTCTTCCTCGTCGTCGTCTTCGTCGTCGGACGCGGCGGCAGGGGCAGCTTCTTCTTCGTTTTCGTCTACCAGGCCATCAACGATTTCATCGATCTTGATTTCATCGTTGCGGATACGGTCGGAAGCGGCAATGATTTCCGCAATCGTCACCGGGCAGGCGGAAATCGCCTGGATCATGTCCTTCAACCCATCTTCGATCCGCTTGGCAATTTCAATTTCGCCTTCGCGCGTCAACAGCTCGACCGAACCCATTTCACGCATGTACATGCGGACCGGGTCGGTGGTGCGGCCGAAGTCGGAATCCACGGTCGACAACGCCGCTTCGGCAGCGGCTTCCGCTTCATCATCGCTGGCCACGTTGGCCACGCTGTCGGACAGTAACAGGGTTTCCGCATCGGGCGCATGCTCGTAGACGGCAATGCCCATGTCGTTGAAGGTGCCGATAATGCCTTCGATCGCTTCCGGATCGACGATATTTTCTGGCAGGTGGTCATTGATTTCGGCGTACGTCAGGAAACCGCGTTCCTTGCCGAACTTGATGAGGGTCTTGAGTTTCTGGCGGCGGCGCTCGAGTTCTTCCTCGGTCGCTTCCGTGTCGGACGAAAACGCGTCCTTCAGCAACGCCTTTTCCTTGGCCTTGCGATCCTTGGCCTTCGCTTTGTCCACGGCTTTCAGCTCGGCGCGCTCGACCGCATTCAATGCGGCGACTTCGTCGTTTTCCGGCGTGAATTCCTTGGGCTTGCGGCCTCTCCGCCCCGGCACTTTCACGGACGGCAAAACATAGCCGGAAGTGTCGATGGCAGCCAGGGCTGCGGCATCCGTGGTCTGACTGACTGCCGGAGGCGCGTTGGTGCGCGTTTCCGATTTGTCGGCCGATTTCGCGGCCTTGGCAGTCACTTTGCTGGGCTTGTCAGCCGCTTGGGATTCAGGTTTCTTTGTTGGCACAGGCGCTTTCGATTACACAACGACTTGCTTTACGGGTTAGGATAAAGTTCTTGCAACAATGCTACTACTTATACCTTCCAGCTCCTAACCGTGCTCGCACAGCAGGAATCTCCGCAGTCACGACCTCAACCCTAGGCCATGCTTGGCAGAAATTCTACTGTATGACAGCGCGTGGGGGCTAGAGCCTGGCAGACACCGGATTCGAATGCTCTCCGTGCCTGAAGTCTGGCCCTGGCCGCCGGCCACCATCCTGCTGTGCCGATCAAGAGCCTAACTTACTGAAATCAAACCAAATTTTGCCTAAACAAAGCTAAGCGAAAAGTCAACACTTAGCGTTTTATTATAGCACGCCACTTTGCAAATTCCAGAGGGAACGCCCCCGGCTCCCCCTATATGCAGCGTGCTATAAAAACCCATTACCGCCCTGGCAAGCCCACCTCCGCTTCCTTGCGCAGCTGGTCTTGCATTGCAGAAATTTCACGGTAGCGGTCGCCAATTTCCGCTGCCGTTTTGCCGGACGTAAATAACTGGTCCAGCTCGGCTTTCAGCGCGTCCAACTTGATCTGGCGAATTGCGCTGGCTACATATTGCCGATCGGCTTCAAAATCCGATTCCGCACTTTCCGACGAAATCTCGGTAATGATTGCGTCGTACTCATTGCCCTGCTCTTTCAAATGCATGGCCAGCGAAGCAAAGTTGCCTTGCGGCCCCAGCGCCCGCGCCGCCGATACCAGCTGGCGCAAGCGTTCCGACTGTTCCGGGCCAAAACTGTCAAACGCCGCCAGGCCCGATTCATCGATTTCCAGCGCCAGCGCCGGATGCGCCACCAAATGCCGCACAATCTGCAACTCCAGGCCCATCGGCTCTGGCCGCGCCGACCGCGGCGGCGCCCTGCGCACTTCCGCCACCGGCTTGCTCAATTCGCACAGCGCCTCGATTTCACCGGGGCTGCTTTGTGTCATGGTTGCCAGCCCGCGCACGATTTGCAAACGCAGTGCAGACGGCGCCATCGCTTGCAGCATCGGCTTGGCTTCAAACTGCACGCGCGCGCGGCCTTCCGGTTCACTCAAATCAAAGTCCGCCGCCACTTCCTTCAACAGGAATTGCGACAGCGGCATGGCCTCAGCCACTTGCTGCTCAAATGCAGGCGCGCCAAATTCACGGATATAACTGTCTGGATCGTGCTCGGCCGGCAGGAACAGGAATTTAATGGTCTTGTTGTCCGACACATGCGACAAACACGCTTCCAGCGCGCGCCGTGCGGCGCGGCGGCCAGCCTTGTCGCCGTCAAAACTAAAGATCACATTGTCTGTTTGACGCAACAGCTTTTGCACGTGGGTGGTGGTACAAGCCGTACCCAGGGTTGCCACTGCTTGAGGGAAACCCATCTGGGCCAGTGCCACCACATCCATATAGCCTTCCGTCACCAGCACGTAACCCGCATCGCGGATTGCCTGACGGGCTTCGAACAAGCCATACAACTCGTGGCCTTTGGAAAATAGGGGCGTCTCGGGAGAATTCAAGTACTTGGGCTCGCCCTGCTCCATAATCCGGCCGCCAAACGCAATCACTTGCCCTTTGGTATTGCGGATCGGGAACATCACGCGCTCACGGAAGCGGTCATAACGTTTGAGGCGGCGGCCTTCTTCATCGACTTTATCGATGACGAGACCGGCTTCCGCCAGCACAGGCGCATCGTAGTCGCGGAACACGCTGCGCAAGTTATCCCAGCCATCCGGCGCGTAACCCAGCGAAAAACGGGCGGCAATTTCACCGGTCAGGCCGCGGCCTTTCAGGTAGCCAATGGCGGCGGGCGCCTGGCGCAGCTGCATTTTGTAGTATTCGGCCGCCTGCGTCATCGCGTCGGACAGCGCCAGGCTTTGCGCCTGCATTTGCGCGCGCTGCGCGGGCGGGATGCGGTCATCCTGCTCCGGGACCACCATCCCCACGCCTTGCGCCAGGTCTTTAACGGCATCGACAAAGCCCATGCCGGAATATTCGATCAAGAAACCAATCGACGTGCCGTGGGCGCCGCAACCAAAGCAGTGATAAAACTGCTTGGTGGGACTGACGGTAAAGCTGGGGGATTTTTCACTGTGGAATGGGCACAAGCCCATGTAATTGGCGCCGCCCTTTTTCAACTGGACGTAACGGCCGACCACGTCAACGATATCGACGCGGTTGAGCAGATCGGAAATGAAAGATTGAGGGATCATCGGCGATCGGTCTGCCTAAAACAAATTGTGGTGCACCTATGGCGGACCATGATCCGCCCTACATCGAACTGCAGGGTGGATTAGGCGAAGCCGTAATCCACCACCACCGCCCGCATTACGCCGGCGTCAGCGCCTTCTTCACCAGCGCCGATACCACGGTCATGTCTGCACGGCCGGCCAGCTTCGGCTTCACGATGGCCATGACTTTGCCCATGTCTTGCGGACCGGCCGCACCGGACGCCGCCACGGCCGCCGCCACTTCGGCCGCCACTTCTTCATCGGACAGGCCGGCAGGCATATACGCCGCCAGCACCACCAGTTCGGCTTTTTCAATGTCCGCCAGATCTTGACGGCCGCCCGCTTCGAATTGCGTGATCGAATCCTTGCGCTGCTTGATCATTTTTTCCACGATGGCAACGGTCTGCGCATCGTTCAATTCGATCTGTTCATCCACTTCCTTGCGCTTGATTTCAGCCAGCAGCAGGCGGATGGTGGCCAGCTTGCCCGCTTCTTTGGCGCGCATGGCGGCTTTCATGTCATCGGAGATCTGGGTTTTCAAAGTCATGTCGGTATCCTGGAGAGTGGCGCAAAAAACGAAAGCCCGCTGCGGCACAAACCGAGCGGGCATTCAACTGCACAGGTGAGCCCGCGGCGCTATGCCGTACTGCCGGGCCATCCTGAATGGCAGAATTAGTACAGTTTCTTAGGCAGTTGCTGGCTGCGGATGCGCTTGTAGTGACGCTTCACTGCAGCTGCCAGCTTGCGCTTGCGCTCAGCCGTTGGCTTTTCGTAGAACTCGCGAGCGCGCAGTTCGGTCAGCAGGCCGGTCTTTTCGATGGTGCGTTTGAAGCGACGCATTGCGACTTCGAACGGCTCGTTTTCTTTGAGGCGAATGGTGGTCATGTAAAAATTCAAACCGTTAGATTTAGGAAGAAGAAGATATTAGCAGCTTTTGGCCCAATTGGGAAGAGCTTTGGACGCCAAACCGGCTCAACAGGCCAGTTTCACGGTGAAACTGTCTGATTTAAGCAATCTTTTCGTCCCGCCAACATCGGTTCCCGGCAGTGTGCTTCGTCACCGGGATGGCAAGTATATCAGACCGATTGCCCCGCTGCCACTCCCGATGCCCACGCCCACTGGAAGTTGTAGCCTCCCAGCCACCCGGTCACATCGACCGTTTCACCGATGAAATACAGGCCCGGCACTTTATTGGCCATCATGGTTTGCTGCGACAACTCCTTGGTATCGACACCGCCGCGCGTGACTTCAGCCTTGCGGTAGCCTTCGGAACCGTTGGGCGTGATGGTCCACTGGTTTAACAGTTGGCCAAGCTTGCGCAATTGCGCATCGGGCATGTCGGCCAGGCGGGCTTCGCTGTTAAAACTGTGGGCCAGCAGCAAGCCATCGGCCAGACGCGCGGGCAGCCATTGCGACAGCACATTACCCAACTGTTTTTTTGTTGAATGTTTGGCTTCGATCAATTCCTGCGCCACATCCATTTCCGGCAACAGGTTGATGGTGATCGGGTTGCCCGGCTGCCAGAACGATGAAATTTGCAGGATGGCGGGACCGGACAAGCCGCGGTGCGTGAACAGCAAATCTTCGCGGAAGCGGGCGCCGTCCGGATTGCGGCCCTTCAACGTACCGGTTTCCACGTCCACTTCCAGCGAAATACCGGCCAGCGGCACGAATGGCGCCCAGTCGTTGGCATCAAAGGTCAGCGGCACCAGCGCGGGGCGGGTTTCCACCAGTTTCAGGCCGAATTGCCTGGCGATGCGGTAGCCAAAATCCGTGGCGCCGATTTTCGGGATCGACAGGCCGCCTGTGGCGATGACGACGCTTTGCACGTTGACGACGCCGGTATCGGTATAAACAGTAAAGCCGCCGCCCTCGCTGGGTTCGATGCTGTCGACTTTGGACGGCATGCGCCAGTGCACGTTGCCAACCGCGCATTCAGCTTTCAGCATGCCAATGATGTCTTCAGCAGAGCCGTCACAGAACAGCTGGCCTTTATGTTTTTCGTGGTACGCAATGCGATGTTTTTTCACCATTGCGAGGAAATCTTGCGGGGTGAAACGGGACAGTGCACTTTTGCAGAAATGCGGGTTTTGCGACAGGAAATTGGCCGGGCCGGCATTGACGTTGGTAAAGTTGCAGCGGCCGCCGCCAGAGATGCGGATTTTCTCGGCCAGCTTGTCGGCATGGTCGATCAGCACGACTTTCCGCCCGCGCTTGCCCGCTTCCGCCGCGCACATCATGCCCGCCGCCCCCGCACCAATCACTGCTACATCAAACTGTTTCATACCCGTCCCGCAACATAAAACCCGCCATTGTAAACCCGCGCAAGAAGTTGCCCAAACCCCAAAAACTACTCGACATTTTGGGGCCTGGCCCTAATGCCGTTAAGTTAGCGCCGAATTCGTCATTCCCGCGCAGGCGGGAATCCATAGACCGCGTCTGAATTCACTCAGCGTGGATCCTCGCTTTCGCGAGGATGACGAGGTGTGGCGCACTTAACTGAACGGCATTAGGGCCTGGCCCCAAATGAGCTATCAAAACCTCAGCGAACGATAGTTCAAAAGGGGCCAGGCCCCATTAGGCTAGAAGGATCTACATGGCGCGGGCGGCTTTTGTGCATTGCGCTACCTGTTCCGCTATGGAGGCGGGAATCGGCACGTCGCCGCGCAGCACGGAAGCGATCCATTCGGCAGTCGCCGTGGCACTTTTATCCACAGGCAGCACGATGTTCTCTTCCGCTTCCACGGCTTTCTCCACAAGCACCGTCCGCTCATGGTTGTGGAACCAGTCGATCTTTTGCCCTTTGTTGGCATTGGCCACCGTCTCGCCCTCCGTGCCGCGCATCAGGAAGGCATCGCCACGCGCCGGATCCACTGCCGTCGTGAAATATTCACCCAGCATTTCCAGGTATTCCGGATGCGTATACGACACCAGCCGCAGTGCAGGCCCCGCGAATGGCTGCATGATTTTGACCAGGGTATGGGTCGAATTACGCACGCCCAGCACCCGGCGCAGCGACAGCATGTGCGCCAGCTTCGGCGCCAGCGCATCAATCGTGATGAACGCCGGTTTGCCCGCCGCCATCAGCGCCTCCGCTTCCGCATGCGTACACGCCGGGGCAATCCCCAGTTCCGCCAGCACTTCCGCCGTCGCCACGCGCCCCGGGTCATGCGGCACGCCGTGCACTAATACCGGCACGCCTTCGCGCGCCAGCAACAGCGCCAGCAGCGCCGTCAAATTTGCCATCTTGCGCGCACCGTTATAGCTGGGGATGATCACGGGCGCACTACTGCCTGCTGGCGCCCTCAGCGGCGCGAACGATGCTTCCGCCGCGTCAAGGAAACCGGCGATTTCCTCCACGGACTCGCCCTTGATGCGCATGGCCAGCAAAATGCCGCCCAACTCCAGGTCGCTGACCCGCCCGTCGAGCATGGCGGTGTACAGTTCACGGGCATCCTCGCGCGACATGCTGCGCGCGCCTTTCTTGCCGCGGCCAATCTCTTTGATGATGTGGGCCGCAGGATAGGGAGTGGTGTGTGGTGTCGTCATAGAGCGCAAGCTTACTACATCAACAGTGGGGCCATCGGGCAGAGCTGCGTCAATTCGGCTACACTTGACAGTTCCTTACGAAGTTAAAACCAGATAAAGCACCATGATTTCGCCAGATATCGAAAACATTAACGTTACCAACTTTGCGTCCATGCCGACTCCGGCAGAGCTGCACGCGAAGCTGCCGCTGACCGATGCCGCATCGGACACCGTGATGAAAGGCCGCGCTGACCTGCGCAACATCCTCGACCGCAAGGACAAGCGCCTGTTCGTCGTCGTGGGCCCGTGCTCCATCCACGACCCGGTAGCCGGTCTCGACTATGCACGCCGCCTGAAGGCGCTGCAGGAAGAAGTTGCCGACACCATGCTGCTGGTAATGCGCGTGTATTTCGAAAAGCCGCGCACCACCACCGGCTGGAAAGGCTATATCAACGACCCGGACATGGATGACTCGTTCCGCGTCGACGTGGGCATGGAAAAAGCCCGCCAGTTCCTGATGGACGTGTGCGAACTGGGTTTGCCTACCGCCACCGAAGCACTGGACCCGATTTCCCCGCAGTACCTGGGCGACTTGATTGCATGGACTGCAATCGGCGCCCGTACCACTGAATCGCAAACGCACCGCGAAATGTCGTCCGGCCTGTCGACGCCGGTGGGCTTCAAGAATGGCACCGACGGCGACATCAGCATTGCCATCAACGCAATCCTGTCAGCCGCCAACCCGCACGCTTTCCTCGGCATCAATGGCGAAGGCAATGTGGCGATCGTGCGCACGCGCGGCAACGCCTATGGCCACGTGGTGCTGCGCGGCGGCGATGGCCGTCCGAACTACGATTCCGTATCGGTGGCGATTGCCGCCCAGGCGCTGGAAAAAGCCAAGCTGCCGGCCAACGTGGTGGTCGACTGCTCGCACGCCAACAGCTACAAAAAGCCGGAATTGCAGCCGCTGGTCATGGCCGACGTGGTTAACCAGATCACGCACGGCAACCAGTCGATTGTGGGCGTCATGATCGAGTCGAACATCGTGGGTGGCAACCAGAAGATCCCGCAAAACCTGTCGGAATTGAAATACGGCTGCTCCGTAACGGACGGCTGCATCGACTGGGATACGACGGCCGACATGCTGCGCGCGGCGCACAAGGAATTGCTGGCGCGGCCATGATGGCTTGATCTGGGGATGCCCGGCCTAAAGGCCCGGCACCCCGACAATGGGCGGTCCGGTGCAACAGCGCCGCACCGCCCGTTTCTATTACAATGTCAGATTACCCTATTCACTTTGTGCACTTCCCATGATCGTTCTCGGCGTTGAATCCTCCTGTGACGAAACCGGCCTGGCCCTGTATGACACGGAGCGCGGCCTGCTGTCGCATGCCCTGTATTCGCAGGTGGCCATGCACGAGGAATATGGCGGCGTGGTGCCGGAACTGGCGTCGCGCGACCATATCCGCCGCGCCATTCCGCTGCTGGAACAGGTGCTGGACAAATCCGGCGTGGCCAAGCACAACATCGATGCCATCGCGTATACGCAGGGCCCCGGCCTGGCGGGCGCGCTGCTGGTCGGCTCGTCGATCGCATGCAGCCTGGGGCTGGCGCTGGACAAGCCGGTGCTGGGCGTGCACCACCTGGAAGGCCATTTGCTGTCGCCGCTGCTGGCGTCGAAACCGCCGGAATTCCCGTTTATTGCGCTGCTGGTATCGGGCGGCCATACGCAGCTGATGCGCGTCGATGGCGTGGGCCAGTACACGTTGCTGGGCGAGACGCTGGACGATGCGGCCGGCGAAGCGTTTGACAAATCCGCCAAGCTGCTGGGACTGGGCTATCCGGGCGGCCCGGCGATTTCGCGCCTGGCCGATTTTGGCGATCCGCTGGCGTACAAGCTGCCGCGCCCGATGATGCATACCAAGGATTTCAACTTCAGCTTTTCCGGCTTGAAGACGGCTGTGCTGACAGTGGTGAAGAATCATCCGGCGCAAGGGATTGCCAATATCTGCGAGCAGGACAAGGCCAACATTGCGCGCGGCTTTGTCGATGCGATTGTCGAAGTGCTGACGGCCAAGTGCGTGTCGGCGCTGAAGCATACGGGCTTGAAGCGCTTGGTGATTGCCGGCGGCGTGGGCGCCAATGCGCAATTGCGGGCATCGCTGAATGCGGCGGCGGCCAAGAAGCGGTTCCAAGTGTATTACCCGGAACTGGAATTCTGCACGGACAACGGCGCCATGATTGCGTTTGCGGGCGCTATGCGGCTGCAGATTAATCCACAGGCCGCAAAGAAAGACTACTCGTTCAACGTGCGGCCACGGTGGCCTTTGGATGAGTTAAAAGTTATTTAAGATCAGTGCCCTGGACCTTCACGCGCGAACGCAAGAATTGCGCAGCAGCGGTCCCTGGCACTGGGAGTCTGGAAATTTATGCTGCCTTGGCGGGGCGGCCCTGGCGGTGGTACAGGAATTCCAGCACCCGCGTCCGGTAGTCGATGTACAGTGGATCCTGCGCCAGCGCCAGCCGGTCGCGGGGACGCGGCAGGCGGACGTGGACGATGTCGCCGATCGTCGCGGCAGGCCCGTTGGTCATCATGACGATCCGGTCCGACAACAGTACCGCCTCATCCACGTCGTGCGTCACCATCACTACGGTTGCACCCGTCGCCGACACGATGCGCAGCAATTCATCCTGCAAATGCGCCCGCGTCAGCGCATCGAGCGCGCCGAATGGTTCATCCATCAACAGCACCTTCGGCTCCATCGACAGCGCCCGCGCAATCCCGACCCGCTGCTTCATGCCGCCCGAGATTTCATGCGGGCGCTTATTGGCCGCATGCGACAGCCCCACCAGCTCCAGCGCCGCCGCCGTGCGTTCCTTGAGCTGCTCCGTGCTTTCCTTCGCGCCAAACACGCGCTCCACGGCCAGGTAAATATTTTCCTGGCACGTCAGCCATGGCAGCAGCGAATGGTTCTGGAATACGACGGCGCGCTCCGGCGCGGGACCTGCAATTTCCCGCCCATTGCAAATCAGCGCGCCGCCGGTGGCGCGCGTCAGTCCCGCAATCAAATTGAGCAGCGTGGATTTGCCGCAGCCCGAATGCCCGATCAGCGTAATGAACTCGCCCTGCTCCACCGTCAAGTTCACATCCGACAGCGCATGGAAACGCCCGGCCTTCGTGTTGAACACCATGTCCGCATGGCTGATGTCGATGAATTTCGCGCTCATACCGAAGTCTCCTCATACGTGAATGCTTTCGCCAGCGATACCAGCGCCAGTTCCAGCAGCAAGCCCACCACGCCAATCACCACGATGGCAATCAGGATGTGCGGCACATTCAAGTTGTTCCACTCATCCCACACCCAGAAGCCGATGCCGACGCCGCCCGTCAGCATTTCCGCCGCCACGATCACCAGCCACGCGGTACCGATCGCCAGCCGCACGCCCGTCAGCATGTAGGGCAGCACGGACGGCAGCAGGATCTTCGTGAAAATCTTCCACTCCGACAGCGACAGCACACGCGCCACGTTCATGTAATCCTGCGGCACGCGCTGCACGCCCACAGCCGTGTTGATGATCATCGGCCAGATCGAGCAAATGAAGATGGACCAGATCGCGGCAGGGTTGGCCGCCTTGAACACCAGCAGCCCGATTGGCAGCCATGCCAGCGGCGACACAGGTTTCAACAGGCTGATGATGGGGCCGAACATGCCGTACATGAATTTGAAGCGGCCGATAATGAAGCCCAGCGGAATGCCAACCGCCGCTGCCAGGCCAAAGCCGAACGCCACGCGCTGAAGCGACGCCAGCACGTTCCAGCCTATGCCCTGGTCATTCGGGCCCTTGCGGTAAAACGGATCGGAGAACAAATGCACGGCCTCGTCCCAGGTGGCGAGCGGCGTGGGAAAATTGCCATTCTTCGCCGCCAGGATTTGCCACACCAGCACCAGCAGCGCCAGCCCCGCCATTGGCGGCAAAAACTTCAATACCAGCGCGCGCAACCGCTGGCTGCCCGGCGCCAGGGTCACGCCCTTGGCGGCAAGCCGCTCGCTGCGCGCGGGACGCTCCAGCGGCGTCACCGCAGCCACAGGGGAAACCGGTGCATCGGCGACGTTCTTCAACACTGCATTCATCATATTCTCCCGTAGTCAGGCTATGTCAGGCTTTGATCTTGAATGAGTCGGCAAACGCTTTTGGATTCTTGCCGTCAAAAGTGGCGCCATCGACCAGCTTGATGGACCGCATATTCGTTTTCGGCAGCGATACCTTGGCCAGGTTCGCCGCATCCTTGTACACATCGACCTGGTTGATTTGCGTGGCCACGGCCAGGTAATCCGGCTCGCCCTTCAGCAAGCCCCAGCGCTTTTGCTGCGTGAGGAACCACATGCCGTCCGACAGGAACGGATAATTGACCGCGCCATCGTTGTAGAAGCGCATCGGGTTCGGGTCATCCCACGTCTTGCCCAGGCCATTCTGGTAGCGCCCCAGGATGCGCTGGTTGATCACGTCCACCGTCGTGTTGACGTACGATTTGTCGGCAATGGTTTCCGCCATTTTCAGCTTGTTGGACAGCGACGCATCGATCCAGCGCCCCGCTTCCAGCACGGCTGCCACCAGCGCGCGCGCCGTGTTCGGATATTTTTTGACCCAATCAAGACTGGTGCCCAATACCTTTTCCGGATGGTCGCGCCAGATATCTTGCGTGGTGGTGGCCGTGATGCCGACGCCATCGACAATCGCGCGGTGGTTCCACGGTTCGCCCACGCAAAAGCCATCCATGTTCCCGATGCGCATATTGGCCACCATTTGCGGCGGCGGCACCGTGATGACTTTGGCGTCATGCATCGGGTTGATGCCGTGCGCGGCCAGCCAGTAGTACAGCCACATCGCGTGCGTGCCGGTCGGGAAGGTTTGCGCAAACGTATATTCGCGCGGCTCGGATTTCATCAGCTTGGCCAGCGATGCGCCATCGACGGCGCCTTTATCGGCCAGCTTTTTCGACAGCGTGATGGCTTGCCCGTTATGGTTCAAATTCATCAGCACAGCCATGTCTTTTTTCGGACCGCCCGCGCCCAGGTGCACGCCATACACCAGGCCATACAGCACATGGGCCGCATCGAGTTCGCCATTGACCAGCTTATCGCGCACGCCGGGCCAGGACGCTTCCTTGCTGAGCACAATCTTGATGCCGTATTTCTTGTCGAAACCCAGCACCGACGCCATGACGACGGATGCGCAATCGGTCAGTGGAATGAAGCCGACCTTGACTTCTTCTTTTTCCGGCTTGTCCGAGCCGGCTGCCCACACGCCCTTAGTCAACAAGCCATTGGCCAATCCTGACACTGCCGTTGCCCCGCCGGCCTTCAATAAGGTACGGCGGTTAAGTTTGAAGTGATCCATCCTGTAGAGTCCCCGTAGCGAATAGCAGGCGGCTGCCTGCCCTGCCTACTGCTTTGCAATAGGCGTGCCAGCGCCAATCGGAGGCAGGCGTGGGGCAAATGCGGGAAAAACAGTGGCTTCAGGGGTTACAAATGGCACTGCTTTTGTGCGGCGCACCAACATCAGGCGCACCATTTTCCAGCAAGGCCAGTTAACGGGATGATCCGGGGAATAAAGTATGTTCGGATTGCAGGAAAGCGTCCGCGCGCAAGCGTTCCACCATCAAATCCACGAAGCTGCGGATGCGGGCGGAACCCTGGCGGCTGTCGCGGTGCACGATGTGGACCGGCACCGGCGCCGTCGCGTAATCTTCCAGCACCAGTTGCAGTTCGCCCGCCGCCAGCGCAGCGGCAGCCTGGTACGACAGCAGGCGCGCAATGCCCAGTCCCAGCTTCGCCGCGTCAATCACGGCGTCATTGCTGTTCAGCGTCAGGCGCGGCCGCATGCGCATGGTGCGGACGGCGCCATCTTGCAGGAAGCGCCACTCCGGCCCCACGCTGGCGCCATTGGAACCGATGATGGTGTGGGCAGCCAGTTCCTGCGGCGTGCGGGGTACGCCGTGCTGTTCCAGATAGGCAGGAGACGCCACCAGCAGGCGCCGCACATGCCCCACCGGCGCCGCGCGCATGGTCGAATCGGGCAAGTCGCCAATGCGCACGGCCACGTCGATGCCCTCTTCCACCAGGTTCACCACGCGGTCGACAAACATTGCCGACACTTCCATCTGCGGATAGCGCTGTAAATAATCGACAATGCCCGGCGTGACGTACAGGCGGCCAAACAGCAGCGGCGCCGTCACCGACAAATGGCCGCGGGGCGCCGCGCTGCTGCCGGCTGCCGCGTCATCGGCTTCATCGAGTTCGGCCACGATGCGGCGCGCGTCATCGAGGTAGCGCCGCCCCGCTTCCGTTACGCGCACATGGCGCGTCGTGCGCTCCAGCAGCCGCACGCCCAGCTTGTCTTCCAGCGCCGTAATGGCGCGCGTAACGGCCGGCGGCGACATGCCGAGCCGGCGCGCGCCGGCGGCAAAGCTTTGCTCTTCCGCGACAGCGATATAGACAGTAATCAGGTGGAACCGGTCCATGGGCCTCCCGCAAACAGTGCGGGCGCACGCTCGACCGCGTAATCAATGAATTCCCGTACCCGCTGCGGCATTTGCGTACGCTGCTGGTAATACATGTAAATGCCCCCATACGGCGCTGTCGTGTGCGGCAGCAAATGCCGCAGGCGGCCAGCCTGGATGTCGTCCCTTACCATATACCAGCCCAGCTGCCCCACGGCCATCCCCGCCAGCACGGCCGCCACTTCCGCTTCCGCCGTGTTGAAACTGGCCACGGACTGGATGTCGCAGTAGACGGTGGCGCCATCAACGCGGAATTCCCACGGGATCATGCGCCCCGTATTCGGCTGGCGGAAGCCGGTGCAGCGGTGAGAACGCAGCGCATCAATGGAATCGGGCGCGCCATACTTTTCAATATAGCTGGGCGACGCACACACTACCAGCCACAAGTCGCCCACGCGGCGCGACACCAGGTTGCGTTCGGGCGGATTGCGGCCCCGGAAACCCACGTCGATACGCGACTCCACCAGGTCCGTGAACTGGTCTTCCAGGACCAAGTCAAAGCGCACGCCGGGATAGCGTTCCTGGAAATCGCGGATCAGCGGCACCACGACGTGCTGGCCGAACGACGTGGGCGCGGCAATGCGGATCACGCCATCCATGTCGCGCCGGCTGTTTTGCACGGTGTCGATGGCTTCATCGAGCAAGCGCATGCCGGGGTTGGCCAGTTCAAACAGGCGCTCGCCCTCTTCCGTCAGGGTCAGGCTGCGCGTGGTGCGGTGGAACAGGCGCACGCCCAGGTGGTCTTCCAGCTGGCGCACGGCTTTGCTGACGGCTTGCGGCGACAGCCCGGCTTCCAGCGCCGCCTGGCTGAAGCTGCCGGCGCGCACGACGCCGATAAACAGGGTCAACACCCGCGATTTATCCATTTACAACCCATGGTTGATAATCAAACACCTTTACAGTGTCTAGTGTAGCAGGCCGCACGTGCCTACACTGCTCTCCATCAACCACCCCGACCTATCCCCAGGAGACGGACATGATTCCTCGACGCTTCGTCGATGAAGAATGCGTTTGTCGAACAAGAGCTGGCGCAGTGGGTGGATGTGGCCATGTCCACCGGCCATGATGACGCCATGAAGGCCGCGCTGGCGGCATAACCGGCGCAACTTCGCAGGGCCGCCGAGGCCCTGCGGCGCATGCGGCTCACGCACCGCCCAGCAAATCACCACGCGGATATGCCCATTTCGGCACGCCTGCCGGACACTCTTTCCCGCCCTGGGCCAATGGCATCGCCGTAAAATTCCCCCGGGGCGTGGTGGCAAACCGCCAATCCGCCGCCACGCCATGTTCCACCACGGGCGCACGGGCAAACCGCATCCAGTCATCAAACCAGCAATTGCTTTCCTTCAGTTGGCGCAGCGACGCCAGGCTGCCTTGGATCTGGCGATACTGCAGTACGCCGCCAGCATCGAGCGCCACCGAAGGCGACGGGTCAGCCAGTCCGGCAGGGCACGAAGCTGCAGGCAGCAACGATGGCAGCACGCTGACCAGCCCGCGCCGCAAACGGTAGCTGTCCTGCGAGCTTTCCACCGACACAAAAATCCAGCACAGCGGCTGCGCGGGGAATGCCGTCATCGATACATCCAGCACGCGCGTCCCCGCATCCTGCGCCCGCAGCGCCGCTTCCACGTGCGCCCGGCCCACGGCGGAGGCCACGCCCTGCCCCCCGGCAAACACCACGCTGGCCAGCAATGCCGACGCCATCACCCACCGGCTGTGGGCGCGCACGCTGCGCAGCGCCGCCAGGCCGATGCCCAGCGCCAGCAGCACGCCAAACGATAGCGGCGTCAAATAATCCTTGCGCAGGAAATACGCCAGCGCTGCGAACAGCCCTGCCATCAATACCCAACGGAGCGCCCGCGCCGGCACCGCCATCACCAGCGGCACGCCAAACGCGACCCAGAACACGGGTTCGATAATGAAGACCGCGTCGCCATAAAACCAGCGGCCATCGAACGGGTAAAACGGGTGCACGCCATATGAATTGAGGAAGTCCATGCCGATATGCAGCGCAAAGCCCGCCGCTACGGCCAGCAGCAGCCCGGTGCGCGCCACGCTGCTGCGCTTGAGCAGCGTGCGGGCATGGGGCCAGCCTATCCACAGCAGCGCCACCAGCAGCAGCGCCTGCGGCAACGCATACAGCAGCGTGTGCGTGTGGCCGCGGTGGTTCAGCAGGTAGCCCAGCGGCGCGGGCAACAGGCTGGCGAGGAACAAGTCGAGGTCGGGAAAATTACTGGCCAGCGCACACGCCGTCAGCAACAAGCGGTGCCGCGTGCGCTGGCTGGCGTCATCGGGTTCGGGCCGCAGGCTGCGCTGCACCAGTTCGCCGACGCCAAGGCCGACGACAGAGTGGGTAATGTTATCCATTCCCGCATGCTACCGCAGGCATGCGGCGATGCGCAGGCGCTTTAAGCTGCGCTTCAGATTAGCACACCGTGCCGGTCACGCCCAGCGCACGCAATCGCGCCCGGCTGTCTTCGCCGCATATAGCGCGTCATCGGCCCGCTCCAGCAGCGGTTCAAACGTATCGCCCACGCGCAGCTGCGCTTCGCCGATGGAAATGGACATGGCCGGCAAGCCCGCCATATGGTGCGACGTCTGGTTGGCCACGGCGCGGCGCAAGCGCTCGGCAATGGACAGCGCCGGCTCCAGTGCGGTATCCGGCAACAGCAGCGCAAATTCTTCACCGCCGAAGCGGGCCAGCAAATCCCCCGGACGGATATTTTCGTTCAAGGTCATTGCCACGGCGCGCAACGCGCGGTCGCCCGCCAGGTGGCCATGAGTATCGTTGAACAGCTTGAAGCGGTCGATGTCCAGCATCAGCACGGCCAGCGGTTTGCCATCGCGCTGGCCACGCTCGACCTGGCGGCGGAACGCCTGGTCCAGCCAGCGGCGGTTGTGCAAGCCCGTCAAGCCATCGACAAACGCGAGGCTTTCAAATTCACTCTGGCGGTGGATACTGTCGCGCACCGCGTCATTGCCTTGCCGCACACGGCCCGACAACGTGATGAGCATATTGCGCGCCAGCGCATGGGAAGCATTGATCAGCGACCACATGGTGTCGCGCGACAACACCAGCATGCGGCTGGCAGCGCTGACAATGACATAGGCGGACGGTTCGCACGCTTCAATCAACGACATTTCACCCACGCATTCGCCCTGCCCCAACCGCAAGTTATACGGCTGGTCCGGCGTCGTCAGGTGCACGTCGACCTGCCCTTCGAGCAGCACGTACAGATTGTCATTGGCTTTGCCCGGCTCGATCAGCACCACGCCTTCCGGCACTTCGATCACACTGCAGTGTTCCAGCAGCCGCTCGATGGCATCGAAACTGACGCCCGCGAACAGCCGGGTCTGGGCAATTTCATCGTGGAGACGGGTTAGTTGCATGGCTACGGTAACGCAGTGAACCGGGAAGTGTTACCGATTATAAACGTTTCCAGCACGCCTAGCGTTGCACGTCGACACCACGCCAAAACGCCACGTGGTCCCTGATTTGCTGCGCTTTCTCTGACGGCTGCCGGTAATACCAGGCGGCATTTTCATTGACTTTGCCATCTACCACCACGCTGTAATAGCTGGCCGTACCCTTCCATGGACAGACCGTGCTGTGCGTACTATCTTGCAAGTAAGAACGGTTTACTTTATCGATCGGGAAATACACGTTGTTTTCCACGATTTCCACTTCGTCATCGCGTGCGTCCGCGATGACCGCGCCATTCCAGATTGCCTTCGGCATGCGTGCCTCCTGATGCTATCCGTTGAGATTCATCCCGCTACGCAATTGCGGCCATTGGCCTTGGCATTGCGCAGCGCCTGTTCCGCTTGTTCCAGCAAGGCATCGCCATCGCTGATATCCATGTGATTAAAGGCGCCGACACCGATGCTGACCGTCACTGGCGTCAGACGCCCCGCTTCGCGGTGGATAAGGCCCGCGATTTTCATGCGCAGGTTTTCCGCCAGTTTGCGCGCACCGTCAGGCGGCGTGCTGGGCAACAAGACGCATAAGGTATCGCCGCCATAACGGCCGGCCACGTCAATGACGCGCACGCTGTCTTTCACCACGCGGGCGATATTGGCCAACACCATATCACCAGCCGCTTCGCCGTGGCGCTGGTTAATGTCGCGGAACTGGTCGATGCCGATCACCAGCGCCGTCAGCGGCGTGCGGAAGCGGCGCGTGCGGGCAATTTCAAAGTGCAGTTTCGACAACAGCGAACGGCGGTTATGCAGGCCCGTCTGGGCATCGGTCGTCGTGAGTTCATCCAGTTCGGCGCGGGCGGCGGCCAGCGCGCGTTCGCGGCCATGCGCCGTGACCAGCGCCATCGCCTGCTCCGCCAAGCCTCGCAGCAACGTACGCTGTTCATGGTCGAGGCGGCCGGGCTTGCTGTCCGCCACCGTCAACGTGCCGATGGTGCAGCCGTCAAGCGTCACCAGCGGCGCGGAACTGGCCATGCGCAGGCGCGGTTCGCCGGACGTATAAGGCATGAACGCGGTGCGGCCGTCAGCGCGCAAGTCTTCGATTTCCCATGCGCCGGCCTGGACCGCCAGGGCGCTGCAGCTGTGTTCACGGGGCAGTTCACGCGGCAGCAAACCTGCCGGGATGCCGGATACGGCGCACAGATGGGCGGTATCCGCGCCAACCAGTGCGATCCATGCATACGGCACGCCGCACACGCGGGCCGCCAGTCCCGCCAGGAAGCGGTAAGGCTCGCCGTCCGCCACGTCCAGCGCGCCGCTGCGCTGCAATGCCGCCGCCCGGCGCGCATCGTCCGCCGGCTGGATGGGCGTGAGCGGAAGTACGTTCTGTGCGGCGAGCATAGGAATTTCCTTTAACGGCTGTTAATAGATAGTGCTGCATAGACAAGTTTAGCGCAGCACTTGCAAGCCAGTCCAGAAACCCTTGCTATGCCTCCGCCATAATCTGGCGCAATGCCCGCTCAAAAACGTCAGCGGGCTGGCCGCCGGAAATCAAATGGCGGTCATTGATGATGACGGCCGGGACGGAATTGATACCGAGGCGGCGGTAATGTTCTTCATCGCGGCGCACGTCGTCCGCATAGCGGCTGGACGCCAGGACTTGCGCGGCTTGTTCGCCATCGAGCCCGGCCTTGACGGCGGCCGCTTGCAGCACGGCATGCGAACTGGGGTCTTCGCCCAGCGTGAAATACGCTTCGAACAAGGCGTGTTTCAATTCGCGTTGGCGGCCCTGCTCGCCTGCCCAGTGCAGCAAACGGTGCGCATCGAACGTGTTGTAAATGCGGCTGCGCTTGCCCATGGCGAAATCAAAGCCGACATCTTGCCCGCGCTGGCGGATCATGGCGCGCGTCTGCTCTTGCTGCTCCGCCGTGGCGCCGTATTTTTGCTGCAAGTGTTCGGTGATGTCCTGGCCTTCGGGGCCCATGTTCGGGTTCAGTTCGAACGGCTGGAATTGCATGTTCAGCGACGCTTCGCCGCCGATCCGGCCCAGCGCCTGTTCCAGCGCATTCAAGCCGATCGCGCACCATGGGCACGACACATCGGAAACGAAATCAATTTTGAGGGGAGTGGCCATGGTGCGGTCCTGTTCAGTGGGGATCGTGAACAGATGGGGCTTGCAGCGGCAGCTTCAAGCCCCGATGGCCGGGCGTTTACTTCTTTTGGGCGTCTTTGCTCTTGCTGCCGATGCGGCTTTCTTTACCCGCCACCAGGTTCGCGATGTTCTGGCTATGGCGCAGCACCAGCAGGATGCTCATGACAATCACGGCGCCCAGTTGCGGGTCGGTACCGAACAGCAGGCCATAGTAAAACGGGGCAAACAGGGCCGCCACCAGCGCCGCCAGCGACGAATACCGGAACGCGTACGCCACCACCAGCCACGTTACCAAGGTTGCCACACCCAGCCATACATTCAGGCCCAGCAGGACGCCGGCTGCTGTCGCCACGCCTTTGCCGCCGACGAAGTTGAAGAACACGGGCCACAGGTGGCCCAGGAATACCGCAATGGTAATCAGCGCGATATCGAGGTCGCTGATGTTGTATTTATCTTGCAACAACACAGCCAGGAAGACCGGCAGCCAGCCTTTGGCGGCATCACCGATCAAGGTGGCGATTGCTGCTTTTTTGTTGCCACTTCGCAACACATTGGTGGCGCCAGGGTTCTTCGAACCATACGTGCGCGGGTCGGCTATACCGAACAGCTTGCTCGAAACCACGGCAAACGAGATCGAGCCAATCAAGTAAGCGCCCACTGCCAGCGCTACTGTCATCAGTACAGAATTCATTCTTTTCCTTCTTATTGGGGGAGCGCCCGCGTGCGCGGGCCGCAGGACTATACACCAGCCTCGCTAGAGGACTCAATCAGCCAGTGCGCAATGCACAGGCTTGGCGCCGAGCAACTCCGTCAGCACGCCGGGCGCGATGCCGACCAGGTAGCCGCGCCGTCCGCCATTGATATAAATGGTTTCCAGCTCGAGGATCGAGGCTTCCACATAGACCGGCATGGCTTTCTTGGCGCCGAACGGCGACGTGCCGCCCACCAGGTAGCCGGAATGGCGTTGCGCCACTTCGGGTTTGCACGGCTCCACCGACTTGCAGCCGATGCCGCGCGCCAGGTTCTTGGTCGATACTTTGCAGTCGCCGTGCATCAGCACGATCAGCGGCTTGGCCGCTTCATCCTGCATGACGAGCGTTTTCACGACATGGTGCTCGTCCACGCCCAGTGCGCGCGACGACACCGACGTGCCGCCGTGCTCTTCGTATTCATACGGATGTTCGGAAAACGCCACCTTATGCTTGCGCAGCAGCTGGGTGGCGGGTGTCTCGGAAATATGTTCTTTCTTGGCCATGGCGCATGATGCTGTTCTAACGGTGCGCCATTGTACCGGTTCAGCCCGCGCACCGGCTCATATAGACAAGCGGCACAAAGCGGCAAAATTGCCTGTCGATTGAAGGGCGTGATAGGCTAAGCCCACAGGAGGGAATCTTGGATGACGCAGCAGGAAATCCGCTTTGCCACTTTCAATGTCTGCAACCTGGCCCCGGCGGGCGCGCAACTGTATGACAACCTGGCGCCGTTGACGCCGGAAGAGTACGAAGCCAAGGCCAACTGGACCGCACGGCAGATCGACTTGCTCGATGCTGACGTGATCGGGTTCCAGGAAATCTTTTCCCAGGCGGCGCTGCGCGACGTGTTGTCCCGCACCCGCAACTACCGCGATGCCGTGCACGCGGGCTTTGATCCCGATCCCAATGCGACACGCCTGACACCCAACGTGGCGCTGGTCTCGCGCCTGCCGCTGGCGGCGGAACCCATCGTGTATGCCGATTTCCCGCAAGGCGTTTCGTCGGACTCAGGCAACCCTGATGCGGACCGCTTCGCCCGCGCGCCGCTGCATGCGCAAGTGCTGCTGCCCAATGGCGTGGTGGCGGACGTGGTGGTGGTGCACTTGAAATCGCGCCGGCCGGATTACCGCAATGGCGATGGCAACGCAGATCCGCTGCAGTATGCGCTGGCCAATTTGCGCTCACTCGTGTGGCGCGGCACAGAAGCCGTGGCGCTGCGGGTACTGCTGGCCAACCTGATGCGGACCAATGACCGGCCGTGTGTGGCGATGGGCGACTTCAACGACACGGCCGATGCCGTCACCACCACCATCGTCATGGGCGCCGGCTGCGCGAGCGAACCCGGTGAGGAATTGAAGGGGCGCATGTTCGATTGCGCACAAATCCAGTTGCGGCAGGATTTATTGCGGCACGTGTCGTACACCACCATGCATGAAGGACGCTACAACACGATCGACCATATCCTTGTATCGGAGCATTTCCATCCGCAATCGGCGCGGGCCATCGCGGACGTGCTGGATGTCGCTTACCTCAATGACCATTTGGCGGATATGCGGGCGGAGGTATCCGACCATGGCCAAGTACGCGCACGCTTGCGGCTGCGCCCCGTAAAACCCGCCCTACCGTAGCAGCTGCGCCAGCTTGCTGCCTTTGATGTGCTGCTCGGCCAGCAGTCCCTGATAAAGATCGCAGCCATGCTGGCGCAGCAATTCCAGTTGCGCCGTTGTTTCCACCCCCTCCGCTGCCACCTGCATCTGCAGGCTGCGCGCTACCGCGATGGTGGCGCTGATCACCGCATCGTCTTGCGCGCCCGTGAAAGAGCGGTCGATTTTCAATTTGCCGACCGGGTAATCCTTCAATAACCCCAGCCGCGAATAGCCGGTGCCGAAATCATCGATGGCCAGCCGCACGCCCTGCCCGTGCAACGCTTGCAGCACCGCCTGGGCATCCGGACATTTCATCAGCAATTCTTCCGTCAATTCCAGTTCCAGTCCTTCCGCCGGCAAGCCGGTGGCGGCCAGCGCTTGCTCCACCACGTGCGGCAATTGCGCAAACTGGACGGCCGATACATTGACGGCCACCACCCATTCCTGTCCCGCGGCACGCCACCGCTGCGCCGCCCCGCACGCAGCGCGCAATACCCATTGGGTGATGGCCGGCATCAGGCCGGCCGCTTCCGCTGCGGCAAGAAACTGTTCCGGCGCTTGCACGCCCCGCGCCGGATCGCGCCACCGCAGCAGCGCTTCCATGACAACGGGACGGCCTGAACGCACATCGATTTCCGGCAAGTAGTGCAACGTGAATTCCCCCGCGTCCAGCGCCGTGCGCAGGCGCTGTTCCAGGCCGGCACGCTCGCTGGCTTGCGCATGCATGTGGGGATTGAAGAACTGGAAGCTGTTACGGCCGCTGTTCTTTGCGTGGTACATGGCTGCGTCGGCCCGGGCAATGAGATCATCAATGTTGCCGCCGTCAGTCGGGTACATGCTGATGCCGATCGACGCGGCAATCGGCAACACATGCCCATCCACGGTACAAGGCTGCGCCAGCGCCTGCAATATCGACCCCGCCACATGCGCCGCCTGGTCGCTGCCGCCCACATCCGCCAGCAGCACGAGGAATTCATCGCCGCCATAGCGGCTGACCGTATCGGCGCTGCGCACGCAGCGCACCAGGCGCAGCGCGACTTCCTTCAACAGCGCATCACCGGCATGGTGGCCCAGCGTATCGTTCACTTGCTTGAAGTGATCCAGGTCGATGTACAAAATGGCCAGCATGGATTGATGGCGGCGCGCCGCCATCAATGCCAGCGACAGCCGGTCCAGGAACAGCACGCGGTTCGGCAAGTCCGTCAAAAAGTCATGCTCGGCCATGTGGCGCGTCTGTTCTTCGGATTTTTTGCGGTCGGAAATATCGGACAGGATGCCCATGTAATTGGCGGCCTTGCCCTGCGCATCGCGGATGGCCGTCAACGCCAGCCAGCCGGGGAATGGATCGCCGTCGGCGCGGCGCGACGCGACCTCGCCTTGCCAGTGGCCATCCTGATCCACCTGGCGCCACATCTGGTGGCACAGCACCGGATCATCGAAACCGGTTTGCGCACTGATGAAATCCTCGCCCAGCATTTGCTGTTCCGTGTAGCCCGTCACCTGGGCAAACGCGCGATTCACGGCAACGATGCGGCGCTGCGGGTTCATCAGCACGATGGCGTCGCGGCTGTATTCAAATACTTGCGACGACAATTGCAATTGCAATTCCAGCTGCTTGCGGGCCGTCACATCCACGTCCATGCAAAATACTTGCCGCACAGCATCTCCGTGCCTCACTGGGAACATCATGGAATACACCCACAGTTCGCGGCCGTCGCCCGTGCGCACGCGCCAGTCCGTGGCCACGCTGGGCTGGCCGCTGGTCCAGACTTGCTCCAGCACGGCGTCATGCCCATCCTGGTCGTCAAATGTGAACAACCCTGACAAAGGTTTACCCAGCGCACTGGCGCCATTGATCCCATACAGCAAGCCGCAACTATCATTCCAAAAGCGTACGGTGCGCCCATCGTCGATGCAATGCACGGCGACCAGCGGCGTCAACTCCATGGCGCCCACCAGATGGGAAATCAATTCCAGTGCGTCTTGCACCGGGCTGTTACTCGGCATGACGGTCTTGTCCACAATGTCCTCGCAAGTGATGGCGGTTTGCTCCATCATCCTGCCGCCTGCCAGCGCCGCGGTTGACGTCCATCAGTGCGGCTCATGCAACATTGTGAGTTTGCAAATAATCAATTTTCCAACTGATCGGGCGCAATCCACCCCCGTTTTTCTGCATTCCAGCCGCCCGATCCCACGCTTTATCGCACTGCCGTGGTACGGGCTCTTGGAATTTTCTACAGTGTCACCATCCGCCGGCAGCGGCGCCCAACCGAGAACCTATAATGAAACTGGAAACTCTGCCCTTGTCCCCGAAATCCCCGTCTCCTGCCGCCCGGCGCTGGAAAAAGCCGGCTATTGCCGTGGTCGTATTGGCCCTGGCGGGTGGCGGCTGGACCGTGATGCAGGCGAAGAAGGCGCCTGCCCCCGCCCCAGCCGCTGCAAAAGCTGCGGAAAAGAAAGGTCCGGACACGTTTGAACTGGCTTCCAGCGACGTGGCCGCCATCGATGCGCGCGCGCTGTCCGTCAGCTTGCCGCTGTCCGGCTCGCTGGCGCCCGTCGCGCAAGCCACCATCAAGGCGAAAGTGTCCGGCGAAGTGCGGGAAACCACGGTACGCGAAGGGATGGCCGTGACGGCCGGCCAGGTGCTGGCCCGCCTCGACCAGGCCGACTGGCAAGCCCGCGCCAGCCAGCAGCAAGCCGCTGTCGAAGAAGCGCAGGCGCGCCTGGCCATGGCGAACCGCAACCACGCCAACAGCCAGGCTTTGCTGAAGCAAAATTTCATTTCCCAAACGCAGTTCGACACCACGGCCAACGCCGTCGAACTGGCGCGCGCCGCCGTCAAGGCCGCGCAGGCGCAGCTGGACCTGGCCCGTATCGCGCTCAATGACAGCGTGATCCGCGCCCCGTTCAGCGGCATGGTATCCAAACGTCATGTGCAGGCGGGCGAAAAAGTCGCGCCTGACATGCCTGTCTTCACCATCGTCAACTTGTCCGAACTGACCTTGGAAGCGCAAGTGCCGGCCTCCGACATCCCGCGCGTGAAAGTGGGCCAGGAAGTCGCCTTTACTGTCGATGGCTTCCGGCAGCGTGAATTTACCGGCAAAGTAGCCCGCATCAATCCGGCCGCGGAAGCCGGTTCGCGCGCCATGCTGGTCTACATTTCCGTGGCCAACCACGACGGCGCCCTGCTGGGCGGCATGTTCGCCAAAGGCGGCATCGTGACGGCCCGCTCGCCAGTGATGCCGCTGGTGCCGCTGTCGGCCGTGCGCGAAGAACAGGGCAAGCAAGTGGTGTACAAGATCGACAAGGGCAACGTGGTGGCGCAGCCCATCAAACTGGGTTTGCGCAATGAAGACCAGGGTTATGCGGAAGTCACGGAAGGCTTGACGGCGGGCACGCAAGTGATCGTCGCCAAGCTGGAAGGCGTCAAACCCGGCGTCAAAGTCAAAGCGCCTGCGGCCGCCCCGTCGCCGCAGCAGCCATCGTCCGACGTACAGCAAACCGCCGCACTGGCGCAGCGGGGTTAAGCCATGTGGATCACTAAAATCAGTATCAAGCACCCGGTCTTTGCCACCATGGTGATGGTGGCGCTGATGGTGCTAGGGCTGTCGTCGTACAAGCGCCTCGGCGTGGAAAGCATGCCAAACGTGGAAATCCCGTTTGCCGCGATTGAAATCCAGTATCCGGGCGCTTCGCCGGAACAGGTGGAAAATGACATTACCCGCCCGGTGGAAGACATCGTCAACACGGTGTCGGGCGTGAAAACCATCCGCGCCAACTCGTGGGAAGGCCGCGCCGGCATTTACCTGGAGTTCCAGCTGTCCACCAATATGGACCGCGCGATGCAAGAGTTGCGCGACAAGGTGGCGCTGGTGCGCCCGCGCTTCCCGAAGGAAGCCAAAGACCCGTTCATCATCCGCGCCGAAGGCGACAATGACCGCCCGATCGTCACAGTCGTGATGACGTCGACCCAACGCGGCTTGCGCGAATTGTCGACGATGGCGGACCAGATCGTCTCGAAACGCTTTCAGGGCGTGGCCGGCGTAGGCCAGGTCCGGGTCACCGGCACGACGAAACGCCAGGTATGGGTCAGCCTGCGCCCGGACGATATGCGCGCCCAGGCGGTCGGGGTGGATGAAGTGATCCGCGCCATCCAGAACACCAATGCCAACCTGCCGGCCGGTAACGTCAGCGAGGGCGTATCGGAACAATTGATCCGCGTGGAAGGCAAGATCAAGGAAGCGCGCGAATTCAACAAGATTATCGTCGCGCGCCGCGCATCCGGCCCGGTCTACCTGGATCAGGTGGCCAGTATCATCGATGGCGAAGAAGAAGCGCAATCGTATTCACGCATCAATGGCCAGCCAGGCGTGACGCTGGAAATCACCAAGGTGCAGGATGCCAACGTGGTGGAGGTGGGCAGCGGCGTGTTCAAGGCAGTCGCTGAACTGAAAAAATCGCTGCCGTCCGATATCCAGCTCGGCATCATGGATTCGCAGTCGGATATCATCCAGGGCCAGTTGGACAACGTCAAGCACACGATCGGGGAAGGCGCCGTACTGACCATGCTGATCGTGTTCTTCTTCCTGAAATCGTGGCGCTCCACGATCATCACCGGCCTGACCCTGCCGATCGCCGTGCTGGCCAGCTTTATCGCGATGAAAGCATTTGGCTTTACGCTGAACTTCCTGACCCTGATGGCGCTGTCGCTGTGCATCGGCCTGCTGATTGACGATGCCATCGTGGTGCGTGAAAACATCGTGCGCCACTTCGGCATGGGCAAGGACCACCACAAGGCAGCGGAAGACGGCACCAATGAAATCGGCCTGGCCGTGATGGCGACCACGTTCGCGATTGTCGCCGTGTTCGTGCCGGTAGCGTTCATGGAAGGCATCATCGGCCGCTTCTTCCTGCAGTTCGGCATTACTGTGACGGTGGCGGTGCTGATTTCGCTGTTCGTATCGTTCACGCTGGACCCGATGCTGTCATCCGTGTGGCCCGATCCGGAAGAAGGCCGCTTCAAATATGTGCCATGGCTGGGCCGCTTTATGGACTTCGTGGAGCGCGGCGTCGACAAGGTGCATGTGTGGTATGGCAAAGTCCTGGAAGTCGCGCTGAACTGGCGCAAGACCACGCTGGCGCTGACCTTGGCGCTGTTCGTGGGCAGCCTGATGCTGGTGCCCATGATCGGCGGTGAAATGTTCCCGGAAACCGACGACGGCAAGATCTTCATGCGCTTTAAAACGCCGGTCGGTTCCAGCCTGGAATACACCGACAGCAAGGTCAAGCAAGTGGAAGCTGCGCTGAAGCCGTTCAAGGAAATCGACACCGTGGTGGCGAACATCGGCACCCGCGACGGCCGCAATACGGCGGACGTCATCGTCAAGCTGACGGACTTGAAGAAGACGCACCGCCGCTCGCAGAAAGCCATGGAAAAAGCCATCCGTGAACGGATGGCGCCAATTGCCGGCATCACGCTGTCAGTGGGCCAGAAGCCGATCTTTATTGCGATTCTCGGCACCGATGAAGCCAAACTGGACGCCGTGGCGCACCGCCTGATGGACAAGATGCGCAACATCAAGGGCGTGGCCGACCTGGAATACAGCCAGGAAGGCGCGAACCCGTCGACCCGCATCAAGATCAACAATGAACTGGCCAGCGACCTGGGACTGAGCACGCAGCAAATCGGTTCCGCGCTGCGTCCATTCGTGGCCGGTGAAACCGTCAGCCACTGGCTGGCGGCCGATGGCCAGAACTATGACATCAACGTGCAGTTGCCGAAGTCGGGCCGCCAGCGCGTGGCGGACTTGTCCGACCTGTCGATCGCGTCGTCGAAAGTCACGGCGGACGGCACGCCACGCATGGTGCCGCTGCGCCAGGTGGTGGAATTCATTCCATCATCGAGCCCACAGGTGTTGAAGCGCCAGGCCCTGCAGCGCCGCGTGGCGATCTATGCGGCGGTCGAAGGCCGCCCTGCCGGCGACGTCGACAAGGACGTGAAGAAAGCCATGGATTCCATTGAATTGCCGGCCGGCGTACGTTTCGACGTGGCGGGTAATGCGCAGCAAATGGAAGAAACTATGGGCGGCGCCATGACGGCGCTGGGCGTGGCCGTGATCTTCATTTACCTGGTGCTGGCTTCGCAGTTCGGCAGCTTCCTGCAGCCGGTCGCCATCATGATGTCGCTGCCGCTGTCGCTGATCGGCGTGCTGGCAGCGCTGCTGATCACGGGTTCAACGCTGAACGTGTTTTCCGTGATCGGCTTCATCATGCTGATGGGCCTCGTGACGAAGAATGCGATTTTGCTGGTGGACTTCACCAACCACGGCCAGCAGCACGGCCTGGACCAGCGTACCGCGATCCTGGAAGCAGGCCAGGTGCGCCTGCGTCCGATCCTGATGACGACCTTGGCGATGATCTTCGGCATGCTGCCAATGGCCATCGGCATGGGCGATGGCGGTGAAATCCAGGCGCCGATGGGCCGCGCCGTGATTGGCGGCGTCATTACGTCCACCCTGCTGACCCTGGTGGTGGTGCCGGTGGCTTACACGTACCTGGACAGCCTGGGCAAGCGCTGCGCACGCTGGTTCAGCGGCAGGCATGCCAAGGCGGAAGCGGCATCGCTGCAAGAGCGCAAAACCGCGTAATCAGCAGGATTCGCAAGCGTCAAGGGGGCGTGCCGGACTGGTCCGCCCCTTCTTCTTCCGGCGCATCTTCATCCGCCATATCCCCGTCTTGCTCCCCGCCCGGATTATTCTTTGCTTCCAGCTTGCGGCGGGCTTTTTCTTCCGCCTTTTGTTCCGCTTTTTTCTTTTTCTCCAGCTCGCGCTGGCGCTTCTCGTACTGGAAATTGGTCTTGGCCATGCGACACCTCCGCCCGGGGGAATGCGATCCCCCCATTATGAACCTGTTTCAAGCAGAGGGGCTCAGCCGCGCGGATGATGCACTGCGTGCAACTGTTTCAAGCGTTCGCGCGCCACGTGCGTATAGATTTGCGTGGTGGAGATATCCGCGTGGCCCAGCAACAGCTGCACCACGCGCAAATCCGCGCCGTGGTTCAGCAAGTGGGTGGCAAACGCGTGGCGCAACGTGTGCGGCGACAGCGGGCTGGTGATGCCGGCGCGCTGCGCCTGCTTTTTGATGACGACCCAAAACATTTGCCGTGTCATGGCGCCGCCCCGGCTGGTCACGAACAGCGCGTCATCTTGCTGGCCGTTGAGGATCGCCCCGCGCGCTTCGGAAAGGTAACGCCGGATCCACTGGTGCGCCTGCTCGCCAAACGGCACCAGGCGCGTCTTGCCGCCCTTACCCGTCAAGCGCACGGTGCCATCGTTGAGGCTCACTTCAACTGTCTTCAAGTCCACCAGTTCCGACACGCGCAAACCGCTGGCATACATCAGTTCCAGCATGGTGCGGTCGCGCAGCCCCAGCGGCGTGCGCACATCCGGCGCCGCCAGCAGCGCTTCCACTTGCCCTTCACTGAGGATTTTCACGAGGCGCGTGGCCTGCTTCGCCCCCGGCATTTTCAGGCACGGGTCTTCGGCGATCATGCGCTGGCGCAGCGCATAGTGGTAAAAGCGCTTCAGCACCGACAGGCGCCGGTTGGCGGAACTGGCCTTGGTATCGCCATGGCGCGCACTGAAGTAAGCACTCACATGGTGGTCGGCCACCGCGTGCAAGCCGTCGACTTCCGGATGCTGGCTTTCCAGCCACTGTGCGAATTGGCGCATGTCGCGCCGGTATGCTTCCAGCGAATTTTTCGCCAACCCGTCTTCCAGCCACAGCGCGTCGCAAAAGGCGTCGATCAGAGCAAGGTTGTCTGCCGCCATTGGTATTCCATGTGTCCTTCGTGGGCCAGCAGCCAGCGCTTGACGTTCAACAGGTAGCCATTGGTTTCGCTGGTGTGGGCAAAACCGCCGATGCCGCTGGCGCTGGTGACGCGGTGGCATGGCACGGCCAGCGGAAACCAGTTGTCGCCGCACGCCTGGCCAATGGCGCGGGGCGCCGATTCCAGGTATTTCGCCAGTTCGCCATAGGTACGCACCTGGCCACGGGGAATGCTGCGGATCGCCTCCCATACGCGGCGCTGGAACGGGCTGCCGACAGCGGCCAGCGGCAACGTGAACGGGAAATCCGCGTTGGCGCAATATTGCTGCACTTGCTGTGCGGCCAGTTCAGCGACAGCGTCTTGCGGCGCCTTTTCCAGCGTGTCCGGCGGCAGATACGCCATTTGCGTGACCAGGCCGCCGGCAGTCCGGATCCCCATGGCGCCAAACGGCGTTGGCACAATGGCACTAAAAATATCAAAGTTCTGTTGCATATTCATCACAACATTTTTTAGAGTTGTTGTACTAGTACCACATTGATTGGGATGGAGGCGCGGGCCTCCACGGCGCCTAGCATACAAAAAAAAAGCGCACCGTGAAGGTGCGCTTTCAATCTTTGTCACAGCACCGGTCGTTTGGCGCCTCCGTAGCAAGCTTGTGGCTGCCTCCGGTGGTCTTCCAACGACATACTGTATGCCGTGTGTCTCCTCAAGTATATTCGCGGTATTGGCTACCGTTATTATTTACTCTCCCCACTAAAACCTTGTGCCTGACGGCGTGTCCTTTGCTCGCCAGCTGCATATTGATATACGGCCATGACTGCTGGAGCGACGCCATCATAACTGAACCTGAAAAATTTTTGCTGTATTTTTTGAAGCAATTATATTTTTCATTCAGGAGTAAATTAAGTTAGGCAACCAGGTGGAAATTTGTGGTATGTATGTCACCACCAGTAAGAAAATGAGCATGGTCAACAGCCATGGCCACACGGCCACCGTGAGTTCCGTGATCCCCATTTTCGTGATGCCGGACGCCACATACAGGTTCAACCCAACCGGCGGATGGCACATCCCCACTTCCATGTTTACCACGATCAAGATGCCGAAATGCACAGGATCGATGCCCAGCTTCATCGCCACCGGGAACAGGATGGGGGCCATGATCAAGACAATGGACGATGGTTCCATGACGTTCCCTGCCAGCAACAGCAGGATGTTCACCACCAGCAAGAAGGTAATCACCCCCAAGCCTTGCCCCGTCAGCCATTCAGCCATTGCTTGCGGAATATTTTCACTGGTCATCAGGAACGAGAACAGCACGGCGTTGGTAATGATGTACAGCAGCATGGCCGACATGGACGCGGAATCCAGCAAAACCTTGCCCACTTGCTTAAGGCGCAAGTCCTTGTAGACAAACACGGCAATAAAGAACGCATACACGGCTGCCATGGCAGCCGCTTCCGTCGGCGTGAAAGCGCCGGAATAAATTCCGCCCATGACGATCAGGATCAGCAGCAAGCCCCACGCGCTGGCGCGGAACGTGCGCCACCGTTCACTCCAGGTGGCCTTGGGCATGCGCGGGTAATTGTGCTTGCGCGCCAAATACCACGTGGTCAGCCCCAGCAGGAAAGCCAGCATCACGCCAGGCACCACGCCGGCCATGAACAGCTTGCCAACCGACGTATTGGTGGTCACGGAATACATCACCATGACGATCGACGGCGGGATCAGGATGCCCAGCGCGCCGGAAGTGGTGATCACGCCCGCGCCGAAATTCTTTGGATACCCCTGGCGCACCATGGCCGGCAGGATAATGGAACCAATCGCCACCACTGTGGCTGGCGACGAACCGGATACGGCAGCAAACAGCGCACAGGCCAGTACGCCGGCCAATGCCAGGCCGCCGTGCCAGTGGCCCACCATCGACGTGGCGAAATTGATCATGCGCCGCGCCACGCCACCGTGCGTGAGGAAATTGCCAGCCAGGATAAAGAACGGGATCGCCATGATCTCGAACTTTTCAATACCCGTGAACAGCTTGAGCGCCACGGATTCGATCGGCACTTGCGTCATGGTGAACAAGAACGTCAAGACCGTCAGGCCCAGCGAAATCGAAATCGGCATGCCGGTCAGCATCAGCACCAGCAACAGGACAAAAATAATGGCGGCGTTCATGCTTGCGTTCCTTCCTGTTCCAGGCCTTCGACGTGCGAGTGGTCATGTTTGGGCAGGTGGCCGGTACGGATGAACTGCACCATCACTTGCAGGAAGCGGAAACACATCAGGTAAGAGCCGCTGGGCACGGCCAGGTACACGATCCACATCGGCACTTCCAGGTCGGCCGACGTCTGGTCGGTGTGGCCGATTTCCCACACAAAGCTGGCGCCCAGTGTGCCGACGATGCCGGTAAACAGCGCGCCGGCCAGCAAGCCGAAAATGATGAATTTATTACGCAACGGCGTACTGAGGCGGTTAATCAGCACGTCGACGCCCACGTGGATGCCGGTGCGCACGCCATACGCGGCGCCAAACTTCGCCATCCACACGAACATGTAGATGCACAGCTCTTGCGCCCAGCTGGTATTGATTTGTATGAGCCAGTCTTGCAGCCCAGGTATCGGCAAACCAGCCAGGTAGCGGTGTACCACCGCAACGAAAATGATGCAGGTGGCCAGCGCCATCAAGGTCGCAATCAGCCACTCTTCCAGGTGATCGAGGAATTTCATCAGGTGAGGTCTTTCCCGTAAGTGGGGGAAACAGCGGGATGTGCGGCAGCCGCCCCGTACAGGCGGGCCGGCCAGCGCCGGACCTGCCGTGTTGCAATGCTGACCTGGCCTTGCCAGGTATTACTTCGCGGCTTCCTTGTTGATCGCTTCGATCAAATCCTTGCCGATCCGGCCCTGCATGTCTTTTTGTACCGGCAACAGCGCCTTGCGCCACTCAGCCTGTTCCTTTGCGCTTGGCGTATAGATTTCCGTCTTGCCGGCTTTCTTGATGGCTTCCAGCGCCAAGTCATTGTCGCGCTGGGCAATGGCTTTTTCAAACGTGGTGGCCTCGCGCATGGCGCCTTCCAGCGCCGTACGGACGTCTGCCGGCAAGCCATCCCAGAACTTCTTGTTGACGATCACCGCATACCCCAGGTAGCCGTGATTGGACACCGTCACGTGCTTTTGCACTTCATGCATCTTTTGCGTGTACATGTTCGACGGCGGGTTTTCCGTGCCGTCGACCACGCCCGTCTGCAGCGCCTGGTACACCTCAGAGAACGCCAGTACTTGCGGGTTCGCGCCCAGCGCCCGCATTTGCGCATCGAGCACCTTGGACGACTGGATGCGCATCTTCAAGCCTTTGAAGTCCGCCGGCATGTGCAGCGGCTTGTTGGCCGACATCACCTTGAAGCCGTTATCCCAATAGGCCAGGCCGGTAATGCCCTTGCCTTCCAGCTTTTTCAGCAAGCCCTTCCCAATCGGCCCTTCAGTGACGTTGTACAGCGCAGTCTTGTTGGGGAAAATATAGGGCAAGTCAAAGACTTCGAACTCCTTCACGCCCAGCGGCCCGAACTTCGCCAGCGACGGCGCCAGCATTTGCACCGCGCCCAGCTGCAGTGCTTCCAATTCTTCCTTGTCTTTATACAACTGGCTGTTCGGGTACAGTTCGACCTTGACGCGGCCCTTGGTGGCTTTCTCCGCCAATTCCTTGAAACGCTCGGCGGCCTGGCCTTTGGGCGTATCAGTCGCCACCACGTGGCTGAACTTAATGACAATCGGATTTTGCGCAAAAGCGCTGAAGCTGGCTACCGCGCACAATACTGCCAAGGCTGGTTTGAAATTCATCGAGGGTAGTCTCCGTATTAGTAGAATCACTTATTATGTCTTTACCCAGCAGTTTCTTCCTATACCATAACAAAATACAACTGTGGAAACCCACAATATCCGATCTGCCGCAGCCGAATATGCTCGGGTCATGAATTCGCACATCGCCCCTCAATCCGCTGGCGCCACAGTGCCGCCGGGGCGCTTTGCCAGTCCGTGGCGCTGGCTGCTGCCGGTGGTGCTGGTGTTGTTTTTCCTTGCTGTCCTGATCTGGCTGCCCTGGCAGGCACGCCAGATGGAACGCAACGAACGCCAGGAACAGTTAATTGCCGACACGCTGTGGGTGGAGCAGACCATCCGCTTCCAGTTGGGCCGCCATGAGGAAGCATTGCGCACGCTGGCTGCAGATATTGGCTCCGGGCGCGCCGCACGCGACAGCTTGCAGGCGCAAATGGCGCGCCTGCTGCGCAATGGCCGTGAATTGCAGCGCGTGCAGTGGATTGATGAACAGGGCCGGATCCAGGCCAGCAGCGACGGTGCAGTGGCCCCGGATTCCGTAGTAGCCCGCCTGGATGCGCAAGCGCGCGACGCGGCCGACCACGCGCGGCGGGCCCGCCGCGGTGTCTATAGCCAGAGCACGCCGCAAGGGGCCGGTTCAGCCACCATTGACTATTACACGCCCATCTGGCGTGGCGAGCAATACCTGGGCTCGCTGGCCGCCACCTTTGACGCCAACGCCATTCTCGATGAGATGGTGCCGTGGTGGTTCGCGCAGGATAACCAGATCTCGCTGCTGGACCGCGATGACAAAGTGCTGGCGCGGCGCACCGCGGCCGGTCCCGGCCATGGCGTCTATACCCACAAGCGGGCGCTGGACTTGCCCGGCGCCGTCGTGACCCTGATGACCGACAGCGTCAAGAGCGAGCCCAAGCTGCTGCCGAATTTGCTGGTGGGTTCCGTCATCGTGCTGTCGCTGGGGTTGCTGTGGAGCCTGATTGCGCTATGGATCCACATTTCACGCAGGCTGCAGGCGGAGGGCGCGCTGCGCCAGCAAATGCTGTTCCGCACGGCGATGGAAAATTCGCTGGTGACGGGCTTGCGGGCGCGCGACCTGGAAGGCCGCGTCACATATGTGAACCCGGCGTTTTGCCAGATTGTCGGCTACCCCGCCGATGAACTGGTGGGCCGCAAGCCGCCGATGCCATACTGGGCGCCGGAAGCCATCGGCGAATACCAGCACCGCTTTGCCGGCATCCTGGCCGGCAACGTGGAACCGCAGGTGGAAACCGTGTTCGTACGGCCGGATGGCACCCGCATCCCGGTACTGATCTTTGAAGCGCCGCTGGTCGATAGCGATGGCAAGCAGACCGGCTGGATGGGATCCATCCTCGATATTTCCGACCGCAAGCGCATTGAAGAATTGAACCGCCAGCAGGAAGAAAAACTGCAAACCAGCGCGCGCCTGGCCACCATGGGTGAAATGGCGTCAATGCTGGCGCATGAATTGAACCAGCCGCTGGCCGCAATTTCCAGCTATACGACTGGCGCGCTGAACATGATGGCGCGCGCCGACAGCAAAGGCGAAGCCCTGGATTGCAAGGTGTTGAAACCCGCGCTGGAACAGGCGGGCGCGCAAGCGCAGCGGGCCGGCCAGATCATCCGCAGCGTGCACGAATTCGTCAAGAAGCGCGAACCGCAGCGGCAGGAAGTCGCCGTGCAATCGCTGCTGGACAGCATCGGCGCGCTGATCGAACTACAGACCCGCAACAAGCATGTGAACTTGCAAGTGGTGATTCCGGCAGATTTGCCGCCGGTGCTGGCCGACCGCGTGATGGTGGAGCAGGTGCTGCTGAACCTGACCCGCAATGCCATTGAAGCCATGGCGCACGTGCCGCCGGAACGGCGCATGCTGCGCATCGCGGCCACCCTTGACGCGGCAACGGGCATGGTGGCAGTCGAAGTGGCCGACCAGGGCCATGGCATTCCCGACGACGTGGCCGAACGCCTGTTTTCACCATTCTTCTCGACCAAAGCTGAAGGCATGGGCATGGGCTTGAATGTGTGCCGCACGGCGATTGAATTCCACGGCGGCACCCTGACCCACCGCGCCAATCCCGGCGGCGGCACCATCTTTACCTTTACGCTGCCGGCTGCCGTGACCGCCGCAGCGGCAACTTGAAAGGATTTAACCATGCTGCACATCGTGGATGACGAAGCCGTAGTACGGGATTCGCTGTCATGGCTGGCTTCATCGCGCGCCATTCCTGCCAAAGCCTATGGCACGGTCGCTGAATTTTTGGCCTGGGTGGAGAAAGGCGAATTCGATGCGCAAGGCGACTGCCTGCTGCTCGATGTGCGGATGCCGGAAATGAATGGCATGGCCGTGTTCGACCAGCTCGCTGCGCGCAACGTCACGCAGCGCTTGCCCGTGATTTTCCTGACGGGCCACGGCGACGTGCCGATGGCGGTCGATACGCTGAAACGGGGAGCGTTTGATTTCTTTGAAAAGCCGTTCAACGATAACCAGTTGATGGACCGGGTCGAAGAAGGCTTGGCCAACTCGCGCCAGGCCAGTGAAAAGGCGGCCATCCACGCGCGGCTGGCCACGCTGTCGCAGCGGGAACGGGAAGTGCTGGATTTGATTTTGGCCGGGAAAATGAACAAGGTGGTGGCCGATGAACTGGGCATTTCCATGCGTACGGTGGAAGTGCACCGCGCGCATATCTTTGACAAGATGCAGGTGAAGACGGCGGTGGAATTGGCGGGATTATTGAAATAACGGAGTTAGCGATGCTGTGCGAGCGCCCACTCGGTATGCTCGCGCACCAACGCGGAGGGGTGCTCCAGCTTCGCCTGCAATGCCGCGACAATCTGCGGATCGCCTTTCGCCCCCATCGCCGCCGCATTCCCTAATCCCACGGCCAGATTGCGCAGCCACCGCTCATGCCCGATGCGGCGGATCGGCGACCCTTCCATGCGCTGGTTGAATTCCGCTTCCGTCCACGCAAACAATTCCACCATGCCCGCGCCGCCTAAACCGTGACGCTCATCGAAATCCGGCAGCACGGCGCGCTGCGCGAACTTGTTCCACGGGCACGCCGTCTGGCAATCGTCGCAGCCATACACGCGGTTGCCGATCAACGGACGCAACTCTACGGGAATCGCGTTTTTCAATTCAATGGTCAGGTATGAAATGCAGCGCCGCGCATCAAGCCGGCCCGGTCCCAGGATGGCCTGGGTCGGGCACGCAGTGATGCAGGCGCTGCACTGGCCGCAGCGGGCATCGGCCGGCGTATCGACCGGCAGCGGGATATCCACCAGGATTTCCCCCATGAAGAACATGGAGCCGGCGCTGCGGTTCAGCAGCAACGTATGCTTGCCGCGCCAGCCCAGCCCGGACTTTTCCGCCAGCGGCAATTCCATCACGGGGGCGGAATCCGTAAACACGCGGAAACCGAACGGACCGATCGCTTGCTGGATACGGTCCGCCAATTGCTGCAAGCGGGCCCGCAGCACCTTGTGGTAATCGCGGCCCCGCGCATAGACGGAAATCACGGCAGCCTGCGGATCGTGCGTGCGGGCGATTTCCCGGGCGCGCCAGTCGTCATCTTGCGAAGCCGGCAAATAATCCATGCGGGCGGTAATCACGCGCACCGTGCCCGGCACCAGTTCGGCCGGACGGGCACGCTTCATGCCGTGCGCGGCCATATAATCCATTTCGCCGTGCATGCCCGCGTCCAGCCACGCTTGCAGCCCCGCTTCCGCGTGCGACAAATCAATGTCGGCAATGCGCAACTCGGCAAACCCCAGCGCGCGTCCCCATTCCTTGATGGAACTTGCCAGTTCGTCTAAATTGTAAGAATCGGAAATTGCAGCGGACATTGGTTTTAAAATTGCGGCATACCAGTACAAACCACCATTTTACAGACTGACGCTATGCAGCACTTCAAATCCCACCTCCATGACGAAGCCGGCACCGCTGCCCTCGGCGCGGCACTGTCGCGCGCCATTACACCGGGCATGGCCATTTACCTGCACGGCGACCTGGGCGCAGGCAAAACTGCCCTCACCCGCGCGCTGCTGCATGCGGCCGGCCATACGGGCAACGTGAAAAGCCCGACGTATACGCTATCCGAACCCTACAGCGTGAAAATGGAGGGGCGCGACGTCAATGTGATTCATTTTGACTTGTACCGCATGAGCAGCCCGGAAGAATTCCTCGATGCGGGTTTCCGTGAAGATTTCAATGGCGACAATGTTTGCATTGTGGAATGGCCAGAAAAAGCCGGTTCCGTGCTGCCGCCGGCCGATCTCAGCATTTTCCTGGCTGTGGCAGGCGATGGACGTGATGTAGAATTGCAGGCGTCCTCTGCCTTAGGTTTGTCATGCCTGGAACGCCTCAAATTCGCCCCGAATCTCTGACCGGGTCGCCTGCTACGCCTCGCCGTCCTGCCAACCGCCGTACCGTGCTGAAAGCGGGCGGCGCTTTGCTGTTATCCGTCTTTACCCCGCTGCCTGCCGCGGCGGCCCAGATCCTGGCCGTGCGCGTATGGCCGGCGGAAGACTATACCCGCGTCACGCTGGAAAACGACTCGGACTTGAAAGCCACGCACTTGATGGTCAAAGATCCGTACCGGCTGGTGGTCGACATCGAAGGCTTGCAGCTGACGCCGACGCTGAAAAGCCTGGTGGCAAAGATCCAGTCCAACGACCCGTACATCAAGCAAGTGCGCGTGGGCCAGTTCACGCCGACCGTCGTGCGGCTGGTATTCGACTTGAAAGCGGAAGTCAAGCCGCAAGTGTTTACGCTGAAACCGGCCGGCCAGTACAAGCACCGGCTGATCTTTGACTTGTACCCGGTGCAGGAAGCCGACCCGATTGCCGCCATGATTGAAAAAGGCGACTGGAGCGACCAGCCGGGCAGTACGCCTGCGCTGCCGTCCCATCCACCCGCGCCGGCGGTCGCAGCGCCCGGCACGGCGGTGCAAGCCAATCAGGCAACCCAGGCGGCGCAAGCGCCGGTCATCCTGAAGCCGGAACCTGCGCCTGCCCCTGCTCCGGCCGCGCCTCCGGCAGAAGCGCCGGCCAAGGGCGAACCGCCGCCCAAAACCGAAGCGCTGGCGCAGCGTACGCCGCCGGCGGAAAAACATGCGGACAAGCCGCCGAAGGTCACGCGCATGATTACCGTGGTGCTCGACCCGGGCCATGGCGGCGAAGACCCGGGCGCGCTGGGCGCCACCGGCTTGCGTGAAAAAGACGTGGTGCTGGCCATTGCCAAGCGCTTGAAAGGCCGCATCGAACAGCATCCAAACATGCGCGTGATGCTGACGCGCGACGGCGATTATTTTGTGCCGCTGGGCACGCGCGTGGAAAAAGCCCGCAAGGTGCAGGCCGACTTGTTTGTGTCGATCCACGCAGATGCATTCAACCAGCCATCGGCGCGCGGTTCGTCCGTGTTCGTGCTGTCTGAAAAAGGCGCCAGCTCCAGCGCGGCGCGCTGGCTGGCCAACAAGGAAAACGAGGCCGACAACATTGGCGGCGTCAATGTGCAGCGCCATGATCCGCAAGTGGCCAGCGTGCTGCTGGACTTGTCGACGACGGCGCAAATCACGGACAGCCTGAAACTGGGCAAGGCCGTGCTGGGTGAAATCGGCGGCATCAACCGCCTGCACCGGGGCGCTGTCGAACAAGCCGGCTTTGCCGTGCTGAAGGCGCCGGACATTCCATCGATCCTGATTGAAACCGCGTTCATTTCAAATCCGGAAGAAGAAGCCAAACTGCGCGACCTTGATTACCAGGAAAAGCTGGCAGACGCCGTCATGTCCGGCATCCGCCACTATTTCGCGAAAAACCCGCCGCTCGCCAAGAGCCGCACCGTCTAAACACCTGGGTGCCGGGCCTTCAGGCCGGGCATCCACCTATTAAGGACTTTCATGATCAGCAAGGAAACCGTGGGCGCCCTGCCCGCCATCCGCATTACCGCGCCAGACGGCGCCCAGGCCCTGGTGGCGCTGTATGGCGCGCATTTGCTGTCATGGAAAACCCCGGATGGCCGCGAGCGGCTGTTCATGTCGGAGCGCTCGCCGCTCGATGGCAGCGCGGCCATTCGCGGCGGCGTGCCGGTGATCTTCCCGCAATTTGCCACGCGCGGCGATGGCCAGCGCCATGGCGTGGCGCGCCTGTCGGCGTGGCAGCTGGGCAGCACGGGCGATGAGGGCAACCAGGCGTCCGCGGAATTCCTGCTGACGCAGGACGATGTGCCTTCCAGCCTCGCACAAGGCTGGCCGCACCGCTTTGCGTTGAGCCTGCGCTTTACGCTGGATGGCGACACGTTGCGCATGGATTACCACGTGCACAACACGAGCGGCGCCAGCTGGGATTTCGCGTGCGCGCTGCACACGTATTATGCGGTGGGCGAATTCACGAAGACGTCGCTGCATGGCTTAGCCTGCGGCACAGTCAACTTTGCCGATGCGCTGGACGATATCCACCCTGCCACCGCAGCGCTGGAATTGCAGACGGCAGACAGCCGCCTGCGATTGCAACAGCAGGGCTTTACGGAGTGGGTGGTGTGGAATCCGGGCGCCAAGGGCGCGGCGGCCATTGCCGATCTGGCGGACCATGAACACAGCGCCTTCCTGTGCATCGAACCCGCCCGCGTGGACAAGAAACCGCTGGCGGCCGGCGCCGAGTGGCGCGGCACGCACAGCGTGACGGTATTGCGGGCCTGACCCGGACCACACCGCTTCCGCCATTCCTGGACCTATAGGGAGGGGCTGTACAAGCCCGCCCTATGTTATTACATGGATTCCTTGATCATCCGGCCAGAAGTGGGCTGGATCGGCCGTGCATTGAGCGGATACAGCCGCGAGAACAGCGCCATCTGCGCCGGCGACGCCTGCACCGGTTCCTTCATCACCAGCCACAGCACATTTTCCGTGCAAGGCGGCGTCGTCAGCGATCCCATGTACGTGTAATAGTCGCGCCGCTGCGGCAGCAAATCATTCGGGTCCAGCACAATGGCAGGCGCCGACACGTCGCCTTTTTCCAGCGGCAGGTTATTCCACACGGTCTGGATCGCCGGTTGCGGTTTGCCGCGCTCCAGCAGCAGCGCCAGCACCGCGTAGCGGCCCTCGCCATCCTTGTGCACCAGGTGCACCACCATTTCAAAGCCCTTGCCGTTAATGCGCTCTTCCGATGGCCGGTGGAAGTGGAATTGCACCAGTTCATAGGCGCGGTTGCCCACGGTGATGAAATTTCCGCCGCCCATCGTCACTTGCACGGTGTGGCCGTTATCCTGCACATTGAAGGCCGACGGGTGGTAATCAAACGCGATCTGTTCCAGTTCGACTTTCATGCCATCGCGGATATCAATCGGCGACTGGCGGTTCCCCATGCTGCATTTGATCCAGTCGGAATTGATCTTGTGCCAGTTGGCCGGGCCGATTTCACCTTCGTACCCCCACACGGTGCCATTGGCGCGCGGCGGCGGCATCAGGGCCAGCGCTTTGGCACGCGCGTCCGCTTCCTTCTTGGCCTTGGCAGCGGCGGCGGCACGGGCGGCCTGCTGCGCCTTCATGGCGGCCAGTTTCTCGGCAATACGGGCTTGCAGCTCCGCTTCCGCCTGTTCTTCCTTTTCCCGCTCAGTCAATGGCCGCGGCTTGCCGCCGGCTTTGGTCTTGCCGTCGCCTTTTTCATCATCCTTGCCATAACGGCTAGACGACGCATTGCCGCCACCTACTTTCATGGGGCTGACAGGGCGGATACCGTCGAGACTGGCTCTAAATCTGATTGCGTTCGGTGACGCATACGTGCTGTCGGCAGCGCTGGCCACGGATACCATGTGGGCAGCACACCAGCAGGCAATCAGGGCGATGAGGTTACGCATGAGATTCCAGGGATGAATACTTACCCCGGTATACGGTTGCACGGAAGGAAAACTTGAGATGTGCAGGACGAAATTCATCCTGCACACGCAGAAAGGGCGGCATGGCGCCGCCCTCGGGGAAGATCAGCGGCCGGCTGCGCGGCGGCGGTTCAGCATGCGGCGGCAAAGTTTCCACACAGCACCTAATGCCAGCGGCCCCAGCGCCAACCCCACCCCGACCATGACAATGGTGGTCAAATGGTCGCGTACGATGGGCACGTTGCCAAAGATATAGCCCGCCACCGTCAGCGACACGACCCACGCCACGGCGCCCGCGATATTAAACATCTGGAACCGCGAAAAACTCATGTCCGACACACCGGCCACGAATGGCGCGAAGGTGCGCACCACGGGGATGAAACGGGCCAGGATAATGGTTTTGCCGCCGTGCTTTTCAAAGAACATGTGGGTGCGGTTCAGCGCATCCTTGTCGATCCAGCGGTAATTGTGCGTGAACACGCGCTGCCCGATGGCTTCGCCTATCCAGTAATTCGTCGTATTGCCCGTCACTGCCGCCGTAATCAGCAGCGCGATCAGCGCTGGCAAGTTCATCTGGTCCGTCGCGCACAGGGCGCCGGCAATGAACAGCAGGGTGTCACCTGGGAAGAAAAACAAGACCACCAGCCCTGTTTCCGCGAAGATAATGAAGAACAACACCAGGTAAATCAGAGTGCCGTACTGCGAAATCAGCATGTCCAGCGACTTGTCGACATGCACGAGCATGTCCAGTAATTGCATGAAATCCATAAAATTCCCGAAAGGTAGCGCCGGAATCATACACCACACTGAGCAGTGATTTACAATCCAGACACATTAAAACCCGGAGATCCCCTGCATGCACGCGAACACCCCCGCTCTGCTTGCCGCGCTCGCGCTGACCAGCGCCATCGCACAAGCTGCCGAACCTGCCCCTGCCGCCAAGCCCAACAAATTATCCGCCAGCGATGTCATCAAGGCATCCCAGCCTTCCGAATGGCGGCCCCTCGATCCCGCCAACACGCTGTACATGGATTTGCCCAATGGGCGCGTGGTGATCGAACTGGCGCCGGACTTTGCCCCGAAGACCACGGCCAACATCCGCACACTGGTCAAAGAACACTATTTTGACGGTTTGGTAGTCTTGCGGTCGCATGATAACTATGTCGCGCAATGGGGGGATGCAGATGAGAAAAATCCTCGCCCGCTGGGCTCCGCATTGAAAACCGTGCCGGCCGAGTTCACCGTGCCGATGTCCAATGACAAGCATTTCACGCGCTTGCCAGACCGGGACGGCTACGCGCCGCAAGTGGGCCATTCGAACGGCTTCCCCGTGGGACGCGATCCGAAGTCCAAAACCACGTGGCTGGCGCACTGCTATGGCATGGTCGGCGTGGGCCGCGACGTGGAAGCCGACAGCGGCAACGGCAGTTCGTTGTACGCCGTGACGGGCCATGCGCCGCGCCACCTGGACCGCAATATCACGGTGGTGGGCCGCGTCGTGTCCGGCATGCCTCTGTTGTCCAGCCTGCCACGGGGCACGGGCCCGCTGGGCTTCTATGAAAAACCGGAACAAAATGTGCCCATCAAATCCGTGCGGCTGGCTGCCGATGTGCCGGAAGCGGAACGCTCGCACCTGGAAGTCATGCGCACGGATTCAGCCAGCTTCAAGGCCGTGGCGGAATCGCAGCGTAACCGCCCGGGCCCGTGGACCAAAGTCCCGGCCGGCTACATCGAGCTGTGCAACGTGACGATCCCCGTCCGCGAACAGGCCCGCTGATTTTGGCCCGGTGCGGGTGATTTATAATGGCAGGATGAACGCCCCTGCCACCGAACCCATCACCCCGCGCCCCATCCAGGCCCTGCCCGACCAGCTGATTTCCCAGATCGCCGCCGGCGAAGTCGTCGAGCGGCCGTCCGCCGTCGTCAAGGAATTGCTGGAAAACGCACTGGACGCGGGTTCCACGCAAGTCACCGTGCGGCTGGAAGAAGGCGGCGTCAAACGCATCGCCATCACCGATAACGGACGCGGCATTCCACCCGACCAGATGCCGCTGGCGCTGGCGCGCCACGCGACGTCGAAAATCGCGTCGCTGGACGACCTGGAACATGTGGGCACCCTGGGCTTCCGCGGCGAAGCGCTGGCGTCCATCGCGTCGGTTGCCTATGTCACGCTGACCACCCGCACGGCCGACGCCCCGCACGCGTGGGAACTGGTCGGTTCGCACCTGGGCACCGTGACGCCGTCATCCGGCCCCACCGGCACCACGGTGGACGTGCGCGACCTGTACTACAACACGCCGGCCCGCCGCAAGTTCCTGAAATCCGAGCAAACGGAATATGGCCACTGCGCGGAAGTGGTGCGCCGCATTGCGCTGGCGCGTCCGGATGTCGCCTTCACGCTGACGCACAATGGCCGCACGGTCGAACACTGGAACGTCAGTGAAATTGCCCGCCGCAGCGCGCAAATCCTCGGCGACGGCTTTGCCGGCGCGCGCCTGCCGCTCGATGAAACCGTCGGTCCGCTGCGCATCCGTGGCTTTGTCGGCTTGCCGACTGCATCGAAAGCCCGCGCCGATGGCCAGTTCTTTTATGTCAACGGCCGCTTCGTACGCGACAAAGTGCTGATGCACGCCGTGCGCGCCGCCTATGAAGACGTGCTGCACGGCGACCGCTTCCCGTCTTACGTGCTGTCGCTGGACATGGACCCGGCGCTGGTGGACGTCAACGTGCACCCGTCGAAAATCGAAGTGCGCTTCCGCGACAGCCGCGCCGTGCACCAGTGCGTGTTCCATGCCGTGCAGCGTGCGCTGGCCGCCACGTCGGCCACGTCGCACGGCAATACGCCATCGCCGCTGCCGGCTGCCGAGGGCATCGAAGCCACCACGCCGGTGATGCGCCCGCACGAACAGGCATCGTTTGGTTCCATCCTGACGCCGGACTATCCCGCCACGTTCTCGCCCTCGCCATTTGGCCAGCGCCAGGATGAGCGCCGCCATGGCAATTTGCCCGGCGTGGCGCAAAGCATGGAGCGCTATGGGGCGCTGTTCCGCAGCGACGGCGCGGCTGGTGACGACACCGTGGACAACCGTGCCGAAGGCAGCTTTGCCGCGTCGGCCCAGGCCGGCCGCAGCACGTCGTATGCGATCCCGGAAGCCAAGCCGTTTGTCGCATCATCGGCCGCGATGGCGCAGGAAGAATTCCCGCTGGGCTTCGCGCTGGCGCAGCTGCACGGCATTTACATCCTCGCGCAAAACGCCAAGGGGCTGGTGCTGGTCGACATGCACGCGGCGCACGAACGCATCCTGTATGAACAGTTGAAAAATGCGCTGGATGCGCAAGTCGAAGGCCAGGCCATGCAGGTGCAGCAATTGCTGATTCCCGTGACGTTTTATGCGGACGGCGTGGAAGTGGGCACCGTGCATGAGCAGCAGGAGACGCTGAAAGCGCTGGGCTTTGATATTGCCGCGCTGTCGCCCACGACGCTGGCCGTGCGCACCGTACCGGCGCTGTTGAAAAACGCCGACGTGCAAACGCTGGCGCGCGACGTGCTGCGCGACGTGCGCGAATATGGCGGCTCGCGCGTGCTGATCGAGCGCCGTAATGAATTGCTGGGCACCCTCGCCTGCCACACGGCCGTGCGCGCCAACCGCATCTTGTCGGTGCAGGAAATGAATGCGCTGCTGCGCCAGATGGAAAGCACGGAACGCGCGGACCAGTGCAACCATGGCCGTCCGACGTGGGTGCAAGTGGAAATCAGCGCCTTGGATAAGCTGTTCCTGCGCGGCCAATGATGACTAAAACTTTGCAACGCCCGCTGGCCGTGTCCATCATGGGCCCGACTGCTTCCGGCAAAACCGCCGCCGCGCTGGCCATCGCCCAGCGCATCCCGTCTGAAATCATTTCCGTTGATTCCGCGCTGGTGTACCGGGGCATGGATATCGGCACGGCGAAACCGACCCGTGACGAACTGGCCGCCGCGCCGCACCACCTGATCGACATCATCGACCCGCTGGACGCGTATTCAGTCGCGCAATTCCGCACCGATACGTTGCGCCTGGTGGATGACATCGTCGCGCGCGGCAAACTGCCGCTGCTGGTGGGCGGCACCATGCTGTACTTCAAAGGTTTGGCCGATGGCCTCGATGATTTGCCGGGTGCGAATCCTGAAGTGCGCGCGGCACTGGATGAAGAAGCGGCCCGCGATGGCTGGCCCGCGCTGCATGCGCGCCTCGCGCAACTGGACCCGCCGACCGCGGCCCGTTTAAAACCCAACGATGCGCAGCGCATCCAGCGCGCGCTGGAAATCATTACGCTGTCCGGCCAGCCGATGTCCGCGCTGCTGGCGCAAAAGGAAAAAACCACGCTGCCATTTGACGTGCTGCCGCTGGCGCTGGAACCGTCCGACCGCAGCGTGCTGCACGAACGGATCGCGCTGCGCTTCGACAAAATGCTGGCCGACAGCCCGGACGGCAACCTGATCACGGAAGTGGAAGCGCTGCGCAAACGGGGCGACCTGCATCCGGGCTTGCCATCGATCCGCTGCGTGGGCTATCGCCAGGCGTGGGAATACCTGGACGGCACGATTGATTACGCCACCATGCGCGAAACCGGCATCATCGCCACGCGCCAGCTGTGCAAGCGCCAGCTGACGTGGCTGCGCGCCATGCCGGAGCGGGTGGTGATTGACTGCTTGCAGCCGGATGCCGTCAACAGCGTGCTGGGCGCCATTCGCAATCGGTTGGCTCCATAGCCATGCATGCGTCAACGCGGTTCACGCACGGCGGGTTTGGCTGGGCGCCCCCGTAAAACCCGCCCTACGCGGACGCATCCAACCACATGATTTCCCAAATGTGCCCATCCAAATCCTGGTACGCGCGGCCATACATGAAGCCATAATCCTGCGCCGGGCGCGGCTCGGTCGCGCCTGCTTCCAATGCCTTGTTGACCAGCGTATCGACGGCATCGCGGCTTTCCTGCGACAGACAAATCAACACTTCCGTCTGCTTCTTGGCATCGGCGATTTCCGTGGTGGGGATAAAGCCCTTGAACTTTTCATGCGTCAGCAGCATCGCATAAATCGTGTCGGAAATGATCATGCACGTGGCAGTCTCATCGGTGAACTGGGGATTGAACGTATAGCCCAGCTTGGTGAAGAACGCGATGGATTTCTGCAAGTCGCGGACGGGCAAATTGACAAAGATCTTGGTGGCCATGCAAACGTCTCCTGTTATGGAAATGACACGAGGACCGCCAGCATAGCAGCCTCGGCAAAAGCGCGCCGAGACAAATAATTCGCGGGCTGCCTTGACATGGCGCAGCATGAGCGTCGATAATGCTGGCCGTCTTGGTGATATAGCTCAGTTGGTTAGAGCATCGCATTCATAATGCGAGGGTCGCTGGTTCAAGTCCAGCTATCACCACCACAGCTTTTTGATAGGTGGATGCCCGGCCTAAAGGCCCTGCCCCCATGTATCAGCCTCGCTGTTGACAGCCTTTTCAAGAGGCGTCATAATGCATGGCTCTGGTGATATAGCTCAGTTGGTTAGAGCATCGCATTCATAATGCGAGGGTCGCTGGTTCAAGTCCAGCTATCACCACCAGAATTCAAGCCCTGTGCCGGAAACGGTCCAGGGCTTTTTGGTTTTCGCCGGGAGAAAATATGGACCACTCAGGATTGGCTGGCTACATCACTTTTCTGCAAGAAGCCGAACGCTTGAAAGACACGCTGCGCAGCGGCCACACATCCGGCGGGCGCCCGGAAAGCACGGCGGAACACAGTTGGCGGCTGGCGCTGTTTGCCATGCTGCTGGAAGAGGAGTTGCCGGGCCTGGACTTTGCCCGCATCCTCAAATTGTGCGTGATTCACGATTTGGGCGAAGCCATCCATGGCGATATCCCCGCTATCCACCAGACACCCGGCACGCCGGACAAATCCGCCCGCGAACGTGCCGACCTCGCCACCTTGGCCGCACCGCTGCCCGCCCGCCTGCGCGAACAATTGCTGGCGCTATGGGATGAATACGATGCCGCCGCCACGCCGGAAGCGCGCATCGTCAAGGGCCTGGACAAACTGGAAACCATGATCCAGCACAACCAGGGCAACAATCCCCCGGATTTTGATTACGCCTTCAACCTGGATTACGGCACGCAGCATACGGCCCGCCACCCGCTGCTGGCGGCGCTGCGCGAACTGGTAGACGCCACGACGCGCGAACGGGCTGCGGCTCAAACCACCCAATAAAGGCTAGGCCCGCTTCTTGCAAGCGTAAAGACAGTGCGCCATCACGAGTGGCGCCCACGGCATGCGCGCACCAATTTAGCGCATGGCCGCACCAGAAACAGGAGTCTTTATGTCGATCAACCCGCGCCGCCCCGGCCATGTCGTTCTCATCGTAGACGACGCCCCAGAAAACCTTGCCGCCTTGCACGATACGCTGGATGAATCCGGCTATACCGTGCTGGCTGCCACCAGCGGTACTGCCGCACTGGATCAGGCTACCCGTGAATTGCCTGACTTGATCTTGCTCGACGCCACCATGCCGAATATGGATGGCTTTGAAACGTGCCGCCGTCTCCGTACGCAGCAAGCCACGCGCAATATTCCCGTGATTTTCATGACCGGCCCCGTGGAATCCGGCGAAACCGCTGCCGCATTCGATGCGGGCGGCACCGATTACATTACCAAGCCAATCCGGCAAAACGACATGCTGGCGCGCGTAGCGGCCCACATGCCTGCCGCGCGCAAGCAAAACCAGGCGCGCAATGCGATGGATGCGTTTGGCAATGCGCTGCTGGCCGTGACGCCGCACAATGGCCGCATCGTGTGGCAAACACCGCTGGCGCGGCAGTGGATGCAGGAATACTTTGCACTGAAAGGCGCAGGCGGCGGTTCTGAATTGCGCACCATGCCGCTGGCGTTGGCAGCGTGGCTGGCCGCAACGGCGCAAGCGCGCCGCCAGGGGCATGATTATCCGCCGCTGTCCGTCATGCGGGGCGTGTCGCGGCTGGAATTTACCGCAGCTGACCTCAGCAATAACGAGCAATGGATGATCGTGCTGCGCGAAGAATCGGAATGCGCGCAAGTGCAGGCGCTGATGGCGCTGTTCCGGATGACGCTGCGGGAAGCGGAAGTGCTGCACTGGCTGTCGCGGGGGCGGACGACGCAAGACATCGGGTTGCTGCTGGGTGCGACGCCGCAATTGGTGGATTCGTATTGCGCACAGATTTGCAGCAAGCTGCACGTGGAAACGCGCGGGGCAGCGGCAGCGCTGGCAATGGACCGTTTGCGGGCAGGCGTGGCGGAGGCGCTGATCTAAGCCACGGCGCGGATCAATTCAAGGCTTGGCGATTTGCTCGAAGCCTTCAATGATTTCATCGGCATCTTCCGGCCGCACGACCCGCGCCACTTCTTTGCCGTCACGCAGGAAAATCAGCGTCGGCCACAGCTTCACGCGGAACGACCGGCCCAGCACGCGGCCCGGCCCATCTTCCACCTTGAAATGCGGCACCTGTTCGTAACCGTGGTATGCCTGCGCCAGCAGCGGCTGCGCGGAACGGCAATAGCCGCACCAGTTGGTGCCGAATTCCAGCAATGCCGCGCCCTGCAAGGCATCGATGTCGGCACGCGTGGGCGCCGCTTCTTTATACACTGTTTCCATCATTGCTCTCCCTGCTGGGTAGTGTCTACGATTTGGACTTCACCCCGGCGCACGCATCACCGCGCTGTTTGACGGCAATCTTCACGTGGCTGTCGTACTCGCCCCGCTCCGGCGCCTGTTCCACATAACCGATGCTGCGCACCGTCAACTTCGGTTCCACGGCCGCCAGCCAGCGCGGCACGCCGACATCCTTGCGTACATGGCCATTGCCTGCAATCAGCACCACGTCACGCGGCTGCTGCGCCCGCAACAGCTTGGCCATCCAGATATCGCGGGCAATTTGCGCATGAACCATACCCGGCACCATTTCATCGGGCAGCATGCCGCAGTGGCCGGACACGATTTCCTTGCGCTGGCCCTGCACGATATCAGCCGGCAGCGCGTCCTTTAATTTGTAGGCGGCCACCGTGTCGGCATCGAACGACGACGCCACGCCATCGCGCACGACTTTCGATGCATCGGCGCGCGACAGGTTGGCGGCAACCAGCGGCAACTGGTAGCGCAGCGCCAAATCAATAATGGGCTTGTACTGGGCCCAGTCCCAGCGCGGCGATTGCATGACGAGGATCACGCACTGCGCATCGCGGCAATCCTTTTGCGCCTTGTTCAGCAATGCCTGGTTTTCGCGGTCGAACTGTTCCATCGCGATGGCGGGACGCCAGCCCGCGTCCACACGCTGGCGCAATTGTTCATAGCGCAGCTTGTGGCCATCGGCATTGTCATGCACTTCTCCCAGCAACAATACCTGGGGATTAGCCGCTTCAGCGGCGGGACGGCTGCCTGCGCAACCGGACAGTACCGCCGCCACAGCCACAGCCACAGCGGCCGATAATTTCAACGCGCTCATCATTGTTCCTGAAAATGCCCATGCGGATGGGCTCTAGTATGCCGCATTGGCGTAAATATTGCTTTCAGTTCGGGCATGACACGCCTCCCGCCCTCCCCTACGGCTGAACCGCCACAGCGCATCGTCAAGATCCGGCGCGACTACAACACGTGGGTCGCCAGTGAAACCATGGAAGATTACGCGCTGCGCTACACGCCGCGCGCCTTCCGCAAATGGCCGGTATTTCGCGTGGCCAACACCGCGCTGGGCGCGATTTCCTTCCTCGTGCTGGAAGCCATCGGCGGCGCCATTGCCATCCACTATGGCTTCGTCAATGCGTTCTGGGCCATCCTGGCAGTGGGACTGGTGATATTCCTGACCGGGCTGCCGATCAGTTATTACGCGGCGCGCCATGGCCTCGACATGGATTTGCTGACGCGCGGCGCCGGCTTTGGCTATATCGGCTCCACCATTTCATCGTTTGTCTACGCATCGTTCACGTTCATCCTGTTTGCGCTGGAAGCGGCCATCATGGCGTATGCGCTGGAACTGTACGGCGGCGTGCCGCTATGGCTGGGCTACCTGGCCAGCGCGCTGGTGGTGATCCCGCTGGTCACGCACGGCGTCACCTTGATCAGCCGTATCCAGATGATCACGCAACCGGTGTGGCTGGTGCTGCAAGTGCTGCCGTTTATCTTCATCCTCGCCAAGCGGCCGGACTTGCCCGCGCAACTGGCAGCCTTTGCCGGCGGCTCTCCCGGCAATGGCAAGTTCGACGTCCTGCTGTTCGGCGCCGCCAGCGCCGTGGGCGTGGCGCTGGTCACGCAAATCGGCGAACAAGTGGACTTCCTGCGTTTCATGCCGCGCCAGACTGCCGCCAACCGCTGGCAGTGGCATGCGGGCGTACTGGCGGCCGGTCCCGGCTGGATCGTGCTGGGAATCGCCAAGATGCTGGGCGGCGCGCTGCTGGCGCTGCTGGCCATCGACAGCGGCATCGCGCTGGCGCAAGCGGCCAATCCCAGCCAAATGTACCTGGCCGGCTTTGGCCTGGTGTTCAGCCATGGCGGGCTGGCCGTGCTGGCCACCACCGTGTTTGTCGTGGTCTCGCAAATCAAGATCAACATGACCAATGCCTATGCCGGCTCGCTGGCCTGGTCGAATTTCTTTGCGCGCCTGACGCACAGCCATCCGGGGCGCGTCGTGTGGGCGGTGTTCAATGCGCTGATTGCCGTGCTGCTGATGGAACTCGACGTATTCCAGGCGCTGGACCAGGTATTGGGCCTGTATTCGAACATCGCGCTGTCGTGGATTGCCGCCGTCGTGGCGGACCTGGTCATCAACAAGCCGCTGGGCCTGAGCCCGAAAGGCATCGAATTCCGCCGCGCCTACCTGTATGACATCAACCCGGTCGGTGTCGGCGCGATGGCGCTGGCGTCGGCGCTGTCGCTGGCGGCCCACAGCGGCGCGTTTGGCCCGCTGGCGCAAGCACTGTCGGCGTTTATCGCGCTGGCCACGGCTTTTGTTACCGCACCGCTGATCGCATGGGCCACGGGCGGACGCTATTACCTTGCCCGTCCGGTGCCTGCCAGCCACGCCGCGCAGACCTGCAGCATTTGCGAAAAAGAGTACGAAGGCGAAGACATGGCGCACTGCCCCGCCTACCAGGGGCCGATTTGCTCGCTGTGCTGTTGCCTCGACGCGCGCTGCAACGATGCCTGCAAGCCGCACGCGCGCTTTTCCGAACAGTGGGAAGGCGCCATGAAGGCGCTGCTGCCCCGTTCCGCGTGGCGCTACATCACCAGCGGACTCGGACATTACCTGTTGCTGATGATCGTCACCGCGCTATTCCTGGCCGGCTTGCTGGGCCTCGTCTATGTGCATGAAGAAGCCGTGCTGCGCGCGTCGGCGCCGGCGCTGCTGCCGCAATTGCAGCTGGCCTTCATCAAGGTGTTTGGCGCGCTGGCGCTGGCCAGCGGCATCGTCGCGTGGTGGCTGGTGCTGACCAGCGAAAGCCGGCGCGTGGCGCAGGAAGAATCGAACCGCCAGACCGGCTTGCTGACGCGGGAAATCGAATTGCACAGCCAGACCGACGCGCAACTGCAGCAAGCCAAAAAACTGGCGGAACAGGCCAACCGCGCGAAAAGCCGCTACATCGCCGGCATCAGCCATGAAATCCGCACCCCGCTCAACAGTATCCTCGGCTACGCGCAACTGCTCGATGGCGATGCCGCCATTCCCGAACACCGGCGCCAGGCCATCCGCGTCATCCGCGGCAGCGGCGAGCATTTGCTGTCGCTGATCGAAGGCACGCTCGATATCGCCCGCATCGAAGGCGGCAAGCTGAGTTTCGATATCCGGCCGCTGGCGTTCCCGGAATTCATCCACCAGATCGTGCGCATGTTTGAACAGCAGGCGGCCGGCAAGGGACTGGCGTTCCGCTATGAACAGCAGGGCGACCTGCCGGCGCAGGTGCGGGCCGACCGCAAACGGCTGGGGCAAATCCTCATCAATATCCTCGGCAATGCCGTGAAATTCACGCAGCGCGGCGGCATCGTGTTCCGGCTGCGTTATGCGCGCGACTTGGCCGTGTTTGAAATCGAGGACAGCGGCCCGGGCATCTTGCCGGAAGAAGCCGACCATATTTTCGAACCATTTTCACGCGGCAGCGCCAGCGACAATGGCGCGGCGTCCGGCACCGGCCTGGGCCTGCCGATCTGCAAAATGCTGGTGCAATTGATGGGCGGCGAGCTGACGCTGGCCAGCACGCCCGGCGCGGGCGCCACGTTCCAGGTGCGTCTGATGCTGCCACGCATCCACGCGGAAGCCCATGCGGCGCCGCCAGACCCGGTACGCACCGGCTACGCGGGCCCGCGCCGCAGGGTGCTGGTGGTCGACAATGAACAGGTGGACCGCGAATTGCTGGTGCAAATCCTGGCGCCGCTGGGCTTTACCGTGGAACAGGCGGAGTCCGGCGCCGATTGCCTGCGCCAATATGCAGCGTGCCGCCCGGATCTGGTCTTGATGGACCTGGCCATGCCGGGCATGGATGGCTGGGAAACCAGCCGCCTGCTGCGCGACGTGCACGGCGCGGCAACGCCGATCGCCATCGTGTCGGCCAACGCTTATGACAAAGGGCTGGACAACCCGGCCGGAATCCCCGCCGACGATTTCTTCGTCAAGCCCGTCAATGTGGCGGAATTGCTGGACTGGATAGGACGGCGGCTGCAGCTGCAGTGGATCGTCGAGGGCGATGGCGCGGGACAGGCGCCTTGCGCGCCGCCATCCGGCCACACCGGCGCGCGGCAGGAGGCGGACGGATATGCAGCGCCGGCAGCGCAGGCAGTGCCGGCGTCCGCGCCGCTTGCGGCGCTGCTGATCCCGCCCGCCGCGGAACTGCACGCGCTGCGCCAGCAAGTCACCGCCGGCTACATACGCGGCGTGCAGCGCCAGCTCGACGCGCTGGCCGCGCTGGATCCCGGCTACGCTCCGTTTATCGACGCCATGCGCGGCCACGCTGCCGCCTTCCGGCTGGACGCCATGGCGCAATTGCTGGAACAGGGAGAATCACCATGAACGCAGGACCAATGACGCTTGCCCCCGGAAACCGCGCCAGCCACGTCGTGCTGATCGTTGACGATGCGCCGGAAAACCTGGCCGTGTTGCACGATGCGCTCGACGAATCCGGCTATACGGTGCTGGTCGCCAACCACGGCGCGGCCGCAGTCGCGCGCGCCAATGACATGGCGCCGGACATTATCTTGCTGGACGCCGTCATGCCCGGCATGGATGGCTTTGAAGTGTGCCGCCGCCTGCGCGCCGGCATCGCCACCCGCCACATCCCCGTACTGTTCATGACGGGCTTGACGGACACCGAGCATGTGCTGGCCGCCTTTGCCGCCGGCGGCACCGATTATGTGACGAAACCCGTGCGGCAAAGCGAAGTGCTGGCGCGCATCGGCGCACACTTGCAAACGTCGGCGCTGATGCGCCAGGCGCGCAGCGCACTGGACGCCTTTGGCAACGCCGCGCTGGCCGTCACGCCGCATGACGGCCGCATCGTGTGGCAAACACCGCTGGCGCGCCAGTGGCTGCAGCGCTATTTCGACCTCGATGGCCCCGGCGTGCCGGAAACGCCTCCCGTGCTGGCGCAATGGCTGGCTGCCGCCGGCGATGCGCAGCGCGCCGGACGCAGCCACGCACCGCTGACCGTGCAGCGCGGCCAGGAACGGCTGATTTTCACCGCCACGGAAAGCAGTGATGGCGACCAATGGATGGTGGTGCTGCGGGAAGAATCCGACGCGGCGCAAGTGCAGGCGCTGATGGCGCTGTTCAAGCTGACATTGCGCGAAGGCGAAGTACTGCACTGGCTCACCAAAGGCAAGACCAACCGTGACATCGGCGATATCCTCGGCACCAGTCCGCGCACAGTCAACAAGCACCTGGAACATATCTTTGCCAAGCTCGCCGTGGAAACGCGCACGGCCGCCGCCGCGCTGGCCATGCAGCGGCTGCGTAGGGCGGATTAGCCGGCCAAGGCCGGCGTAATCCGCCATCGCATGGGCCGCCGAAATGCCGGCATTGGCGGATTACGGCTTCGCCTAATCCGCCCTACAGCACCTTACACCGCCAGATGCCGCCGCACATGTTCGCTATCCATATCGGCCTGCACGCCTTCCGCCACTACTTCGCCGCGCGACAGCACGACAAACCGGTCCGCCAGTTCGCGCGCGAAGTCGAAATACTGTTCGCACAGCAAAATGCCCATGTCGCCCCGTTCCCGCAGCAGGCTGATGACACGCCCGATATCCTTGATGATGGACGGCTGGATACCTTCCGTCGGTTCATCGAAAATAATCAGGCGGGGCCGCGACAGCATAGCGCGCGCAATCGCCAGCTGTTGCTGCTGGCCGCCCGACAAGTCGCCGCCGCGCCGGTGCAGCATCTCCTTCAGCACGGGAAAAAGCTCGAACACGTCGTCGCGGATGGCTGCCGCTTCCCGGCGCGGCAGCACGGCCATGCCCATCAAAAGATTTTCTTCCACCGTCAGCCGCGCAAAGATTTCCCGCCCCTGCGGCACGTACGCAATCCCGGCGGCGGCGCGCTGGTGCGGCTGCCAGCGCGTGATGTCGCGTCCATCGAACGACACTTTGCCGCGCGCCACCGGCAGCACGCCCATCAGGCATTTCAGCAGCGTGGTTTTGCCCACGCCATTGCGCCCCAGCAGCGCCACGCACTGGCCCTGCGGGACCGACAGCGACACGCCGCGCAGCGTATGCGCGGCGCCGTAATACTGGTTCAAATGTTCCACTTGCAGCATCAGCGCTCCTATCGTCCCAGGTACACTTCAATGACTTTATCGTCGGCCTGCACCTGGTCCATGCGGCCCTGCGCCAGCACCGACCCTTCGTGCAATACCGTCACTTTGCCCTGCTGCGCAATCTCCGCGACAAACCCCATGTCGTGTTCCACCACGACGATCGAATGCTTGCCGCGCAATTCATTGAGCAATTCCGCCGTGCGGGCGGTTTCCGCATCGGACATGCCGGCCACCGGTTCATCGAGCAGCAGCAATTGCGGTTCCTGCATCAGCAGCATGCCGATTTCCAGCCATTGCTTTTGCCCGTGCGACAGCAGCCCGGCCAGCCGGTTTTCGTGGCCATGCAGGCGCACCAGCCGCAGCACGCCGGCAATGCGGTCGCGCTGCGCCGTATCGAGCCGCGCAAACAAGGTGCGGCGCACGCCCTTGTCCATGCGGATCGCCAGTTCCAGGTTTTCAAACACCGTGTGCTGTTCGAATACCGTGGGGCGCTGGAATTTGCGGCCGATGCCGGCCGTGGCGATTTCCGGCTCGCTCATGCGCGACAAGTCCATGGTCTGGCCAAAGTAGGCGCTGCCCGACGTGGGCCGCGTCTTGCCGGTGATGACATCCATCATCGTGGTCTTGCCCGCGCCATTGGGGCCGATGATGCAGCGCAGCTCCCCCACTTCGATTTCCAGGTTCAGCTTATTGAGCGCGCGGAAGCCGTCGAACGACACCGTGACGTCATCGAGGTACAGGATTACGCCATGCGCGGTATCGAGCCCGTCGCGTTTGACGACGCTGTTCATGCGGCCTCCTTTTCCACTGCCGCCACGGAAACAGGTTCCGCCACGGCTTTTTCCCTGCGCTTGATCAGGCCCAGCATCCCTTTTTGCATGAACAAGGTCACGAGGATGAACAGCAGGCCCAGCGCGAACAGCCACAAGTCCGGGAACGCTGCCGTGAACCAGCTTTTCAAGCCGTTGACGGTGAACGCGCCCAGGATAGGCCCGACCAGGGTGCCACGCCCGCCCACCGCAGCCCAGATGACGATTTCAATGGAATTGGCCGGCGACATTTCCGACGGGTTGACGATACCCACTTGCGGCACGTACAGCGCACCGGCCACGCCGCACAGCATGGCGGACAGCGTCCACACGAACAGCTTGAAGCGCAGCGGGTCATAGCCGATGAACATCAGCCGCGATTCCGCATCGCGCACGGCTTGCAGCACCCGGCCCAGCTTGGAGCGGGCGATCCAGCGGCACAGCAGCAGCGCGCCCACCAGGCAGGCCAGCGTGGCCAGGTACAGCGCGGCGCGGGTTTCCGGCGCCGTCACGCTGTGGCCGAGGATGCGCTTGAAGTCCGTGAAGCCGTTATTGCCGCCAAAGCCGGTATCGTTGCGGAAGAACAGCAGCATGAAGGCGTACGTCATTGCTTGCGTGATGATGGAAAAGTACACGCCCTTGATGCGCGAGCGGAATGCGAAATAGCCAAATACGGACGCCAGCAATCCCGGCGCCAGCACGGCCAGCGCCATGCAATACCAGAAGCTGCCGGTGCCGGCCCAGTACCATGGGTAGGCGCTCCAGTCGAGAAACACCATAAAGTCCGGCAAATCGCTCTGGTACACGCCGTCGCGGCCGATGGCGCGCATCAGGTACATGCCGTGCGCATACGCGCCCAGTGCGAAGAACAAGCCGTGGCCCAGCGACAGGATGCCTGTGTAGCCCCACACCAGGTCCAGCGCCAGCGCGGCAAGCGCATAGCACATGAATTTGCCCGTCAAACCCATCGCATAGGCCGACACGTGCAGCGCATGGCCGGGCGGGAACGCCAGGTGCAGCACAGGCAGCAGCGCGGCTGCCCCCGCCACCAGCGCCAGCACGGTCCACGCCGGGCGCGAAAACATCACAGGGCTGCTCATTCGACACTCCTTCCCTTCAGCGCAAACAAGCCTTGCGGGCGGCGCTGGATAAATACAATGATGAAGACAAGGATGGCAATCTTGGCCAGCACGGCGCCCGCGACCGGTTCCAGCAGCTTGTTGACTTCACCCAGCCCCAGCGCGGCAATCACGGTGCCAGCCAGCTGGCCAACGCCACCCAGCACCACCACCATGAATGAATCAATGATGTACGCCTGGCCCAAGTCCGGCCCCACATTGCCCAGTTGCGACAGTGCGGCGCCACCCAGCCCGGCAATGCCGGAACCGAGGCCGAATGTCATCATGTCGATGCGGCCGGTGGGCACGCCCACACAATCAGCCATGCGGCGGTTTTGCATGACAGCCCGCACGAACAGCCCGAGCCGCGTACGCGTCAGCACCAGCCACACGGCTGCCACGACGATGCAGGCAAAGGCAATGATGGCGATGCGGTTATACGGCAGCACCAGGGTGCCCAGCACAGTGACGCCGCCCGACATCCATGCCGGATTGGCTACTTCCACGTTTTGCGCGCCAAACAGCGTGCGCACCAGCTGCATCAGCATCAGGCTGATGCCCCACGTGGCCAGCAGGGTTTCCAGCGGGCGGCCATACAGCCAGCGGATCACCGTGCGTTCCAGCGCCATGCCGGCCAGCGCGGCCACGATGAAGGATGCGGGCAGCGCGGCCGCCAGGTACCAGTCCACGGCGCCCGGCAAATAGTGGCGGAACAGCGCTTGGCAACCGTACGTCGTATAGGCGCCGATCATCAGTAATTCACCATGCGCCATGTTGATGATGCCCATCAATCCAAACGTGATGGCCAGGCCCAGCGCGGCCAGCAGCAGCACGCTGCCCAGTGAAATCCCGTAAAACAGGTTGCCGACGAATTCCGTGCGCGCGGCGCGGCTGTCGATAGTGTCCAGCGCAGCCTTGGCGGCAGCGCGCACGCCGGGGTCAGGGTCGCCGCTACCCGCATCGCTACCCGCATCACTACCCGGTCCACGCGCCACCATCGCCTGCAAGATTCTCCGCACATTCGGATCCATGCTCCCTGCCAACGCCGTTACCGCTTGCTTGCGCGTGCCCGCCTCGGGCGCATGTAAATCCGCCACGGCCAGCAACTGCTGCAGCAGCACGGCAATTTCCCCATCCGTTTCCACCTTGGCGGCCTTGCGCAGCAGCGTACTTTGCGCCGCATCGGGTTCCGTGCCCTGCAACGCGCGCGCAGCAGCCAGCCGCTCATTGCGTTGCGGCGACAGCAGCGCCAGCCCGGACAGCGCGGCATCGACCGCGCCCCGCAAGCGGTTGTTGACGACAATGCCGTCGAGCCCCGCCGGCGCGGCCACAGCCTTGCCGGTGGACGCATCGAGCGTGCTGCCGCCTTCGGCGACAAACACCTTGCCATCCGGCGTTGCATACAGCGTTTCATTTTTCAAAGCCTGCAGCACGCGGGCCGCATCGGCATCGGCTTGCGCCGCAATGTCCGATACGGCTTGCACGCGCGCGTCAGGGTCGTCGCCCGCCAGCGCCTGCAAGGCGGCGGGGGCGACAGCGGCATATGCCACCGGCCCTACACTGCCCTGCAGGACCAGCGCGGCACTGCACAGCAGGTAGCGCCAGGTTTTCATGCTCAGCCTCCTCCGTTACATGCTTTGTTTGCCTTCGTTACCCTTGATGAAAGGGCTCCACGGCTGCGCGCGCAGCGGCTGCTTGGTTTTCCATACCACGTTGAACTGGCCGTCGCCCTTGATCTCGCCAATCATGACGGGCTTGTGCAAGTGGTGGTTGGTGGCGTCCATCGTCAGCGTGAAGCCCGATGGCGACTGGAAGCTTTGGCCGCCCATCGCGGCAATCACCTTGTCGGTATCGGTGGACTTGGCTTTTTCCACAGCCTGCGCCCACATGTGGATGCCGACGTACGTGGCTTCCATCGGGTCATTGGTGACGGCCGTGGCGGCATTCGGCAATTTCTTCGCGGTGGCGTACGCTTTCCACTTCTTGATGAATTCCGCATTCACCGGGTTCTTCACGGATTCGAAGTAATTCCATGCCGCCAGGTGCCCCACGAGCGGCTTCGTGTCAACGCCGCGCAACTCTTCTTCACCGACCGAGAACGCCACCACCGGCACGTCAGTGGCTTTCAAGCCCGCGTTACCCAGTTCCTTATAAAACGGCACATTGGAATCGCCATTGATGGTGGAAATCACGGCAGTTTTGCCGCCGGCCGAGAATTTCTTGATGTTGGCAACGATGGTCTGGTAATCCGCGTGGCCGAACGGCGTGTACGCTTCATCGATGTCGCTGTCTTTCACGCCCTTGCTCTTCAGGTAAGCGCGCAAGATCTTGTTGGTGGTGCGCGGGTACACGTAGTCCGTGCCCAGCAAGACAAAACGCTTGGCGCCGCCGCCTTCCTTGCTCATCAGGTATTCCACGGCGGGAATTGCTTGCTGGTTCGGCGCCGCGCCCGTGTAAAACACGTTCTTTTCCAGTTCCTCGCCTTCATACTGGACCGGGTAAAACAGCAAGCCATTCAACTCCTTGAAGACAGGCAGCACCGACTTGCGCGACACGGACGTCCAGCAGCCAAATACGGCGGCCACCTTGTCATTGGCGATCAGTTGCCGGGCTTTTTCCGCGAACAGTGGCCAGTTCGATGCCGGGTCCACCACCACCGGTTCCAGCTTCTTGCCCAGCACCCCGCCCTTGGCATTGATTTCATCGATGGTCATCAGCGCCACGTCTTTCAGCGACGTTTCAGAAATGGCCATCGTGCCCGACAGCGAATGCAGGATGCCGACCTTGATGGTGTCGGCGGCGTAGGCCGGCAAGCCGGCGGCCAGCAGCGCGGCTGCGGCGGCAATGCGGGTAACGAACGTACGGCGTGCGTGCATGGTGTCTCTCCTTGGGTTTGGTTAGTACTGCAGTTGCAGCGCCACGGCGAATTTCGACAGGCTGGGGCTGCTGGTGACTTTGGTGCGGCTGTAGACGGCGCTCACTTGCGCGTTGTAGCCATCAATGATGTAGTGCAGGCCGGCGTCGGCCTGGCGCGTATCGATATTGGTGTCGGGGGAGAATTTCTGGTAGCGCACAAACGGCTGCAGCTTGCCGGCGCCGGCCGCGAACAGGTAAGCGGCCGCCGCGGAATACGCCTTGCCCTGCTCGGACTTGATGACGCCATCCGTGTCATAGTCGTAATACGCGGCTTCCACCGAGAAGGCGCCGCCCGGCACCCGTTTCTCCAGCAGGAAGTCGATATTCCACGCGCTGTAATCACCGGTGCGCGCGGCCGTCAGCACGCCTTTCGATTGCTGGCGCGCGGCAAAGCCGATGGCGAGGATATCTTTGCTGCCGAGGTAATTGCCGGTGCCGTAGTAGCCAGGTTCCGCATCCCAGAAATCGTATTGCACGCGGCCCGCATACATCAGGCTGTCCGACGCTTTCACGCCCGCCGCCTTGGCCTGGTTTTGCGTCAACGACGCTATGCCGAACGTGTGGCCTTCAAACGCGCCAAACGAATAGCCGAGCTTGCCGTCGGCAGCATTGCCCCACGCGACCACGCCATCGTCGCGGCCACGGAAAATGCCGCCGTTATAGCCATAGCGCGATGCGACGCCGGCCCAGTAGCCGCCACCCAGCGAATAATACGGGCCGGCCATGTTGGCGCGGTCACTGGGCGACAGCAGGCGGCCGGCCCAGATATTGAATTCGGGCGCTATGGCAAACTGGCCGGCCGCATCGAGCACGCGCACCTGGCTGCCATCCCATTCCGTGTTGAGCATGCCGCCGATTTGCTTGTTCAGCTTGGCGCCGAAGAACAAGCGGGCGCTGTCCAGGTTGAAGTCATTGGAACGCGACGTGCCGTTCGGCGCCGCATCTTCCATGCTGGTATAGCTGGCGCGCATGCCAAAGCCGACGCTGACGGACTGGCCGTCGCCGAACGGGACGGTGGCGCCCGCGTGCGCAGACCAGGGCGCTGCCGCCAGGGCGGACAACAGCATCAGCGACGCTGGGGATAACGGTGTTACCTTCATTCCGGGCCTCTCTCATGTGGTGGTGATCAGATGACATGAGATTAACCACGCTATGCTGCACTGCACATACGTCAACTGACGTACGCCGCAACACAAACTATTGCTGCCGCAACGCCCGCGTGGCTGCCGACAGCGCAGCCGGACCGGCAGCCATCGCACCTGCCGCCAGCAACAGGACACACGACACCAGCACGGCATGGCGCGTACCGGCCAGCGCCTCAGCCGCCACCGGCGACGCGGCCAGCGCGCCATAGACCGCTACACCCAGCGCCCCGCCCACTTGCCGGGCAGCATTCAACACGGCGGACGCGGTACCGGCCAGGCGCGGTTCCACGGCCGACAAGATCGATGTCGTCATGGGCGGCACCGCCAGGCCCATGCCGGCCGGGATCAATACCAGTCCCGGCACCATGGCCGCCACCGGCGCATCGGCCGCAATGCCGGCCAGCGCCAGCCACCCATAGCCGGTGGCGGCAATCAGCGCACCTAACATCATCGGTAGCCGCGTGCCGTGGCGCGCTACGACTTTGCCGCTGGCCAGGTTGGACAGGATAAACGTGCCAGTCAGCGGCAGAAAAACAAACCCGGCCTGCATCGCGCCCATGCCGCGCAATTGCTGCAGATACAGGCTGAAAATGAAGACCACGCCGTAATAGGCAAAGTTCACCAATACGCCAAACATGACGGCGCGGGAAAAGGCGCCGCTGGCAAACAGCGACAGCGGCAACATGGGCGCGGCACTGCGCGACTCCACCACGACAAACAGTGCACAGGCCGCACCGGCCAACACAAAGGCGCCCCATACCAGCGGATGCTGCAACCCCAGCGCATGTACTTCAATGACGGCGCCGACAAACGCAGTCAGGCCAAGCACCGCCAATATTTGCCCCGGCCAGTCAAAGGCACGCTGCGGATCGCGCCGTCCACCATCCTTGACGGAGCGCACGGTCAGCCAAAAGCCTGCCAGGCACAGCGGCACATTGACCCAGAAGATGCTGCGCCAGCCCATCCATTCCAACAGCGCCGCGCCCAGCACGGGACCGGCGGCAATCGATACGCCGCCGGCCGCCGTCCACCAGCCCACGGCTTTCGCCAGCAACGGCTTGTCATGGCCATAGGCGGCATTGAGTATCGCGAGCGAACTGGGCACCAGCAGCGCCGCCCCCACGCCCTGTATGGCGCGGGCCAGGTTCAAGCCCATTGCGGTGGGCGCCAATGCGCACGCCACCGATGCCGCAGTGAACAGGGCAAAGCCGGCCAGGAATGCGCGGCGCGAACCGGATTTGTCGCCCAGCACGCCGGCCGACAGCAGGAACACGGCAAAGCCCAGCGTGTACGCATCGACTACCCATTGCAATTGCGCCACGTGCGCGTGGAGTTCGGCGGCAATGCGCGGCAGCGCGACATTGACGATGGTGACGTCGAGCTGGACTATGACGAAGGCAAAGCTGCATGCCAACAAGATGAGAGGGGATGGATGTGCGGTTTTCATGCCTACACTGTAGCCGCCCTTGCACATCCCATAAAATGAATAATAATGATTTAAACCATCTTAAATTGAGAATCTTATGGATTTGTCGGCATTGCGGATATTCAAAGCCGTGGCGGAAGAAGGCAGCGTCACGCAGGCGGCAGCCCGGCTGCATCGCGTGCAATCGAATGTATCGGCCCGCCTGGGCCAGCTGGAAGAAGGTTTGGGCGTCGCGCTGTTTCACCGCTCCGGGCGGCGCATGTTAATCACCAGCGAAGGCGAGCGCTTACTTTCGTACGCTGACCGCCTGTTGCAATTAGCCGAGGAAGCGCAGGCAGCCGTGGCCAATGCTGGCACGCCATCCGGCTTGCTGCGCATCGGCGCGATGGAAACCACGGCGGCAGCGCGCTTGCCGAAAGTGCTGGCGGCCTTCCACAGTGCGTATCCGGACGTGGATTTACAACTGGAAACGGCCCCGACGGATCCACTTGTCCAAAGCGTACTGAACTACAAGCTCGACGTGGCGCTGGTGGCGGCCCCGATTGAACGCGACGAATTGGCGCAGCACGCCGTGTTTGATGAAGAATTGGTGCTCTTGACGGATCCCACCCATGCGCCCGTGGCGTCGCCGCACGATGTCGCGCGCCGCGTCATCCTGGCGTTCCGTAGCGGGTGCGTCTACCGGCGGCGGCTGGAAGCGTGGTTTGCGGAAAGCAGCGTGCCGCTGGCGCGGGTGTCGGAATTCGGCACGTTTGAAGCGATTATCGGCTGCGTGGCGGCCGGCATGGGCGTGGCCGTGATGCCGAAAGAGATCATGCAGTTAAGGGATTACCGTGGCACGGTGGCCATGCATCCGTTGCCGGAACATATCGCCCGCGTACAAACCATGCTGGTGTGGCGCAGCGATGTCGTGCACCACCCGGCGCGCGCAGCGTTTGCCGCCGCGTTTTAACCGCGCATTGGCATCCCTACGCCAGTGGCGCCAGCACGTAGTCAAACGTGTAATAGTGCTTGCCGTTCTCTATGCGGATATTCAGCTTGCCACTGAGCCCGGTCAGGTCGCCGCTGCCGGAATCCGGCACCACCAGCACGCTGAGGCTGCGCGTGCCACGGTCCATGATGCCGTTGTGCTGCAGCGTAAAACCGCCTTTCATGCCATCGAGCGTGCCTTCGACCCGCTCCATGGCGACATAACCGGCCGAGTTCGGCTGGGAACCCATAAAGCTCAGCATTTCACCGTTGCCGCTGGCGGCCAGGGCGCCGTGGTAACGCTTGTCCAGCACCATGCGGCCCAGGCCAAAACCCGATGCCCCGACGGACATCCGTTCCGCGGACATGGTGACGTCAAATTCTCCGGTCACGACAGGCATACGGCTCCTCCAAAAATTAAACTGGTTCGCATGCCAGTGCATGCAATTTGCTGATGGTGCTCCAGTTGCGGGTCGTCACGCCATCGCCCAGCAACTTCCCCATGGCCGCCGCCACGCGGCTGGCCAAAACGCCATCGACGCACCACAGGTAAGCCGCCCAGCGGCCCAGTGCAAACGCTTCCGGTTCCCAGTGCTGGTTCGCCAGCGGCACCAGTTTTTCCCGGTCAGCGGGATTATTCAACACGGCCACCAGCAAGCGCGACGGGTCGCCCGCCGCGCTGTTCAGGCAATTATCCTGCACCACGTGCATCAATTGCTCGGCATCCAATACCGTGACTTTCGACGCCACACCCAATTTCAATACCAGTGCTTCTTCGATTTCCGTGGCGGCGCCGTCCGCGCGCGCCTGGGGGCAGTCGTACACGACATTGCCGCTGTTGAGCAATGTCCGCACCCCAGTAAATCCCAGCCCGGTCAGCAGCGCCCGCAAGTCCGCCATGGCCACGCGCTTGGCGCGGCCCACGTTAATTCCTCGCAGCAACGCAATCTGCCTGCGTGTACCCATACCAGCCTCTCCTGATGTTACCAGCCGCAAGTATGCGGCAGATGGACTTGGTGCGGCGCGCCGCTTGGCGGCTGGCGGTCACGCATGCAGGCGGGTATCCGCATGCGGCTCCTGGTGATCGCCTTCGGATGGCGTCACGCGGGGGATACGCAGCACAAAGCTGGCGCCCTCGCCCAGCACGCTGGCGACGGAAATTGTGCCGGCAAATTGCTTGGCGATCAGGTTGAAGACGATGTTCAAGCCCAGGCCCGTGCCGCCCTGGCCACGGCGGGTCGTGACGAACGGGTCAAACACTTTGTCCAGCATGTCGGGCGGAATGCCTTTGCCATTGTCGACCACTTGCATTTCAATCCAGTCGCCATCGGGTTTCACATTGATACCGATATGGCCTTCGGAATCTGCATCGAACGCGTGCTCGACGCAATTCAACGTCAAGTTGGTAATGACTTGCGCCAGTGCGCCGGGATAGCTGTCGAGCACGATGTCCGGCGGGCAGTCGATATCGACCTGGATATGTGTTTTCTTTAACTTCGGCTGCAGGCTGGACACCACTTCACCGATGTATTCGCGCAATTCAAAGCGGCGCCGCGCTTCGCTGACCTGGTCGACGGCAATTTGCTTGAAGCTGTGGATCAAGTGCGCGGCGCGGTACGCATTGTTCATGATCAGCCGCGTGCTTTCCTCCGCAGTTTCCAGGTATTTCAAGATGTCGGACTTTTTAATGGCGCCATCGGCCACGGACTTGTGCACTTTTTCCGTCGCTTCCATCAAGATCGACGCGGACGTCAGCGCAATGCCGACCGGCGTATTGATTTCGTGGGCCACGCCGGCCACCAGGCTACCCAGCGACGCCAGGCGCTCTGCCTGCAACAGCGATTCTTGCGTACGCTGCAAGTCCGCCATGGCTTTCGCGGTCGCCGCCGCGGCGCGCCGCGCTTCATCTTCCGCTTCGCGCGTGCGGGCAATAATGGCTTTCACGCGGCGCTGGATCGCGTTGAAGCCGCGGATCACGTCGCCCAGTTCGTCACGCCGGTTATCGGGCAACTCGCCCACTTCATCGGAGCCGCGCGTGGCCAAATCATGCAAACCGTCACGCAACTGCTTCAGCGGGTCGAACACTATGCGCAAGCTCAGCGCCAGCGCCGCCACCAGGATCAAGTCCAGCAACAGCACTTCAATGACTTTGCGGCGCACTTCCGCCGCCAGGGTGGCGTCGATTTGCGCACGGCTGAAATTGACGACCACGCGGCCGACAATCACGGGTTTCGGGGCATTGCCTGCGGCGCCGGCATCGCGGTAAGCAAGGTCTGCCACCACCGGGGTGCCGGCAATCTGGCTATCATGCTCGATTGAAATAATCGAACCGTTTTCCTTACGCAGCTTGCCGGAAAATAAACCGACCGACGTATCGTAGACGCGGATCGACACCAGTTCCGGCGGCAGCATTTCCGCCGCGACGATGTTGTCGACCTTGGCTTTATCGAGGTCCCACAGCGCAGACGGCAAGCTGGTTTGCAAGCGCGTCAGCACGCCCTGGCGCAAGCGCAAGTTACTGGTTTCCAGTTCATGGCTCAGGCTGTATTGCGCGTACGTACCCGAAATCGCCAGGACCAGTGTCACGATGACGACGAACAGGAAGGTCAGCCTACCCTGTATACCAAACATTACTGCTCCCCAGCCTATTTAATGGCAAGGTCCCAATGTACCTGCAAGCCTAGCTTCTTGGCAAGATTTAACACAGTGCGTGGCCCTTGCAACGCGATCTCCTTGCATTGAAGATACACGGCGAGACATGCGGTATGCCCGATGGTAAGATCGGTCAACGTTTGAGGAGCCCCTAATGACAGCCAGTTACCAGCACTTGCCGCTGGCCCAGGTCGAGCCTGGCATGGTCCTGTCCGATGAATTATTGGACGTGCAAGGCCATATTTTATTGCCACAAGGCACCGTTCTGACGCAATCGATGCTCGACTTGATGCCGCGGCACGGTATCACCATGCTGCCGATTGCCATATCGGAAGAGCCGACTGAAGAAGAGTTGGCAGCTGTCCAGCAGCGCCATTTGGAACGCCTGGCACATTTGTTCCGCAAAAATGATCCGGACAGCGATCAGGATTGGGCCACCGGCCTGTTGTTCCGCTTCGTCAAAGATTACCGCCTCGGCTCGCTGCCTAAAGAAGAATGACCTCCATGCTGAATTACGACGATATTGTTAACAACCTGGAAGATTTGCCATCACTGCCTGCCGTCGTGATGGAATTGCTCAACAGCATAGACCAGGAAGATGTGGATATTTCCGTGCTGGCCAAGAAGGTATCGCACGACCAGGCGCTGACGGCAAAAACCCTGCGGCTGGCCAACTCGTCGCTTTATGGCTTGCAAGTGAAAGTCACGACGATCCAGCAAGCCATTACGTTCCTGGGTTTCCAGACCACACGCAACTTGATCACTGCCGCAGCGGTGACAGGATGCTTCGCGGAAAAACATTGCAAAGGCTTCGACCACAAAGCGTTCTGGCGCCATTCGATTGCCAGCGCGGCTTGTGCCCGTGTACTGGCGCGGCAAATGCGCTTCAACCAGGATTACGCATTCACGGCAGGTTTGCTGCACGACATCGGCCGCCTCGTGCTAGTGGCCTGCTTCCCTAAGGAATATGAGAAAGCCCTGGTATACCGCGATGAAAAAGATTGCTACATGATCGAAGCGGAACGGGCCGTGCTGGGAATCGACCACGTGGAAGCGGGCATGGCGCTGGCGGGACATTGGAATTTCTCGGATACGATGAAATTGGCCATCGCCCACCATCACACGCCGGAAGCCCAAGGGGCAGGCTTCCTTTCTGCCATTATTCACGTGGCGGACGCCGTTGCCCATGCGCTGGACTTGGCGCAAATGCCGGACGGACTGGTGCCGCCCGTATCGACCGTGGCCTGGACGGCGCTGGGTCTGGATGAAGAAGTGTATTTACAACTGTTCCGCGAAACGGAACTGCAATACGAAGAAATTGCTTTGGTACTGCTCAGCTAAGCTGACGCTCCGGCCGAAAAGGCACTCCGGCGGAGTGCCGGTCATACGATGGGGCCCAAGGCCAGATTAGCCGGCCCTGGTCGGCTAATCTGGCCGGCCCCGCAGCGCAGCCCATTCCCTTCAGTGAGACATACCAGCATCCGCAGTTTCCTGCGGTGCAGCCTGCTGCGGACGGTCTTCTGGTTTTGGACGGCCCTGTGCGTCGGACAAGCGATATTTGGTGCGGCGGTCGCCCATCAAATCGCGCAAGTCGCGAATACTCATGCCAGTGACTTCATGCATGCGTATCAACAGCGAAGCGCCTACCGGCAAGCGGTGATGGCGGATTTTACTGATGACTGGCGGCGCCACTTCCAGCATGCGTGACAGCGCTGCATCGTTTTTCAGCTGCATCTTGCCGAGCAGCATGTCCAGCAAATGGTTAGGATTGTAGCTTTCCTGGGAAGATAAAGCGTGGTGTCCCATGGTAGTCCTCGTCTAAGTGAGTTGTCGAGATTCTGGAGCGTGTTGCAATTCAAATACTATGCTTACTCCAGCCCGTTTCAGCCAAGTCGCGACTAGCGGAAGTTGGGAGTTATCAACGATTCGCTAGAATTCTTAGCAACAATGCCATTTCAACACACGAGGATATTCCGTGGCGCACGAAAGGACAGCAGGAAATTATTACGGGGGAATGACGGCGCCATTTCGAACGATATGGCGCCCGGGGGTCAGGCCGTGGTATTGATGTTTTGGCCGATGCGGGAAGCCAGCGGGCTCAAGGTCTGGCTGGCCAGCAACGATTCTTGACGTTGCTGATTGGAATTATCCGCTTCCTGCGATTGCCGGGCCTGCTCGGCACGCTGCGCGTCAGCCGCTTGCGTCGCCTGGGTTGCGGCATCGGCCTGCGCCTGCTCCGTCCGCTGCTGCTCTTCCAGCCGCGCCTGGCGCGCCTGTTCGGCACGCTGGTCGTTGGTGACGCTGGTAAGTTGTGCGGGGCTGCTCCCCACGCCTGAGATGGATCCGACGGCCATGGCGCTCTCCTTAATATTTCGACTCTAGGGCATCTTGCGCGAAAGGCAATGCCAGAACTTCAACAGGACGGGAAAAAGCTCCCGAAAATGCCGCTGCGCGGCGCTTTGGCCACGCGGTTACGGTAAACTAACGCTTTGCAGTATAACCCACTCTGATTGTTGCTTTGAAAACCAAGACCCCTGTACAGCCGCATTACTTCATCCCCGAGCCGCTCGATAACACGCGGCTGGCGCACCTGTGTGGTCCGCTCGATGAAAATTTGCGCCAGATTTCCGCCGCGCTCGATGTGACGATTTTCCGCCGTGGTGAAAAGTTCATCGTCAGCGGCACCAATGCCGAACGCGCCGTGCAAATCCTCGAACAGTTTTACGCGGTCGCGCAAAAAGTCGTGCCGGTGGAAGAAGTGCAGCTGGCGCTGGTGGAACAGCGCGCGGGCCTGGCGCCGCCGGCTGAACCAAGCCACGAAGAACCGCCGTTCAACGAGCCGGACATCACCAGCCCCGTGCTGAAAACCCGCCGCAGTGATTTGCGCGGGCGCACGCCGCACCAGATCAAATACCTGCGCAACATCCTCGACCACGATATTTCGTTTGGCATCGGCCCGGCCGGTACCGGCAAGACGTACCTGGCCGTCGCCTGCGCCGTCGATGCACTGGAGCGCGACGCCGTCAAGCGCATCATCCTGACGCGCCCTGCCGTGGAAGCAGGCGAGCGCCTGGGTTTCCTGCCGGGTGACCTGGCGCAGAAAGTCGATCCGTACCTGCGTCCCTTGTATGACGCGCTGTACGATTTGCTGGGCTTCGACCGCACGCAAAAAATGTTCGAGAAGGGCGTCATTGAAATCGCGCCGCTGGCGTACATGCGCGGCCGCACCTTGAACCATGCGTTCGTGATCCTCGATGAAGCGCAAAACACGACGGTCGAACAAATGAAGATGTTCCTGACCCGTATCGGCTTTGGCAGCAAGGCCGTCGTGACGGGCGACACTACGCAGATCGATTTGCCGAAACACACGAAGAGCGGCCTGGTCGACGCCACCCACGTGCTGCGCGACGTACGCGGCATCGCGTTCACGCAATTTACCAGCGCCGACGTGGTGCGCCACCCGCTGGTGGCCCGCATCGTCGATGCGTATGAAAGCGCGCACAATGCCAGCGCGGAAATCGCCCCGCTGCTGCACCCCGTTAAAACTGCTGCCGTTAAACATGTCCGAAAAAAATAAATTGAATTTGTCGGTCCAATACGCCGACACCCGCCTGCAAGACACCATTACCCGCCCGTTGATCCGCAAGTGGATCAAGGCGGCGCTGTTCGCGCCGGCTGAATTGACGATCCGCTTTGTCGATGCGGAAGAAGGCCAGGTATTGAACCGCGAATACCGCGGCAAGGATTACGCCACCAACGTGCTGACGTTTGCCTACAACGAGGGTGAAGAGATCGCGGAAGATGAACCGACCCGCGCCGACATCATCCTGTGCACGGACGTGCTGCAGCGTGAAGCTGCCGAGCAAAAGAAGTCCGTGGAAGAACACACGGCGCATTTGATCGTGCACGGCGTGCTGCACGCGCAAGGCTATGACCACCTCGATGATGAAGAGGCGGAAGAGATGGAAGGGATCGAGACGGAAATCTTGCAGGAACTGGGCTACGCTGACCCTTACGCTGAGCAGTAAGTCTGGACAATAAGTCCGGATAAATACTTGGCGGAAATGCCATTTACGGACCGGCGGGGGCATTTAGTGTATGCTATAGCACTTCGAAACAACCGGCACCCGCCTGCCATGCAAGAGCACTCTAGTGGCGTCAAGACTGACGCCAAACCCCACCGGTCGCTGTTTGAGCGACTCACTGCACTGATCTCCCCCGAGCCCGAGAACCGCGCGGAACTGCTCGAAGTCCTGCACGATGCCCATGAACGCAACCTGATCGACGCCGATGCGCTGTCGATGATTGAAGGCGTATTCCAGGTATCGGACTTGTCGGCGCGCGACATCATGATCCCGCGCTCGCAAATGGATGTCATCGACATCTCCAAGCCCATCGATGAATGGATGCCCGAAGTGCTGCAAACGGCGCACTCGCGTTTCCCTGCCATCGAAGGCGAACGCGATAAAGTGGTCGGTATCCTGCTGGCCAAGGATTTGCTGCGCTACTACGCGGAAGAATCGTTCGACGTGCGCGACATGCTGCGCCCGGCCGTATTCATCCCGGAATCAAAGCGCCTCAATGTGCTGCTGCGCGACTTCCGCGCCAACCACAACCACATGGCCATCGTCGTCGATGAATATTCCGGCGTGGCCGGCCTGATCACCATTGAAGACGTGCTGGAACAAATCGTCGGCGATATCGAAGACGAATACGATTTCGACGAAGAAGAAGACAATATCCTGTCGATCAAGGAAGGCCGCCAGGGCCCCCGCTGGCGCGTGAAAGCGCTGACGGAAATCGAACAGTTCAACGATGAACTGGACACCAGTCTGTCCGATGAAGATGCCGACACCATTGGCGGCTTCGTCGTCAAACACCTGGCGCGCATGCCCCACAAGGGCGATAAATTCGACATCGACAACTTGCGCTTCGAAGTGCTGCGCGCCGATGCACGCCAGATCCACGTGCTGCTGGTCGAAAAACTGCCGCCGTCCATCGACGAGCAGGACTGATGCGTTTCAGGCGCGCCGCTCCCGGCGAAACGACCACTCCCCGCTCCACCCGCAGCCGCATGGCCATCGCCGCAATCAGCGGCGCGGCCAGCGTGCTGTCGTTTGCGCCGTTTGGCTGGTGGCCGGTTCAATTCCTCTGCCTCGCGCTGCTGTTTTACCAGGTGCTGCGCACGGACACGCTGAAGGCCGGCGCGCTGGTCGGCTGGGCGTTCGGCTTTGGCTGGTGCCTCGCCAATACGCACTGGCTGGTGATTGCGCTGAACCAGTTTGGCGGCTTGCCGCTGCCGCTGGCCGTCATGGCCATTGCGCTGCTGGCGGCCGGCATGGGCGCCTATGCCGGCATGGCCATGTATGGCGCGCTGTGGCTGCGCCGCCGCTGGTCGCTGCCGCTGCCTGCCGCAAATTTACTGGTCTTGCCGGCGCTGTGGGCCACCTTTGAATGGGTGCGCGGCTGGCTGTTTACAGGCTTCCCCTGGGCCACCAGCGGCTATGCGCACAATGCCGCGCCGCTGGGCGGCTTTGCGCCGGTCGTCGGCGTGTATGGCGTGTCCATGCTGGCGGCCATGTGCGCCGGCGCCCTGCTGCTGGGCATGCACCGCATCCGCTGGGCCGCACTGGGCACTGCGGCAGCCGTGCTGGTCATCGGCTTTGCGCTGCGCACCGTGGACTGGACCCATCCTGTGGGCCAGCCGATTTCCGTGCGCCTGATCCAGGGCAATACGCCGCTGTTGCAAAAATTCGACGCATCGCACACGGAAGCCACGTTGCGCCGCTACCAGCGCACGATTACCAGCGAAGCGGCGGATTTGATCGCCACGCCGGAAACCGCCGTCATGCTGTTCCCGCACCAGCTGCCGCCGGATTACCTGCCCAGCCTGGGCCAGTTTGCCAAACGTTCCGGCAGCCACCTGGTAGTTGGTATTCCGTTGATGGACAGCCCGACCCAGTATGCCAACAGCGTGATCGGCATCCCGCCGGAATCCGGCTTGCCGACGTACCGCTACGACAAGCATCACCTGGTGCCGTTTGGCGAATTCATTCCGCCGGGCTTCCGCTGGTTCACCAACCTGATGCAAATTCCATTGGGCGACCAGACCCGCGGCAAGGCCATCCAGCCGCCATTCCAGGTCAAATCGCAGCGCGTCTTGCCCGATATTTGCTATGAAAACGTGTTTGGCGAAGAAATTGCCGACCAGCTGGCAGCCGATCCAAAACCGGCAACGATCCTGTTAAACGTGTCGGAACTGGCATGGTATGGCGAATCCATCGCTATCCCGCAGCACGTGCAAATGTCGCAAATGCGCTCCATCGAGACCGGCCGCCCGCTGCTGGCCGCCACCAACAGTGGCGCCACCGTCGTCATCGACAGCCACGGCAACATCGTATCCAGCCTGCCGTATTACCAGGCCGGCGTGCTGAAAGCATCCGTGCAAGGCATGGAAGGCACGACGCCGTACATCATCCTGGGCAACAAGCTGTTCCTGCTGCTGGCGGCATTGGCAGTGGGCGGCGCATGGCTGTGGTCCCGTAAAAATATGGCTTGATCCCTTACGTTTGATGTAAAAACGGCTAAAATTAGCCGTTTTGGCGTCGTATAACGCCCGCAACCCACGCTCGCAACCGTCCAGCGCAAAGATTAAATAAGATGCTTACCTTTCAACAGATTATCCTGACGCTGCAATCCTACTGGGACAAGCAGGGCTGCGCCCTGCTGCAGCCGTATGACATGGAAGTGGGCGCCGGCACCTTCCACACCGGCACCTTCCTGCGCGCGATCGGCCCGGAGCCATGGCGCGCCGCCTACGTGCAGCCGTCGCGCCGCCCGAAAGATGGCCGCTATGGCGAAAACCCGAACCGTTTGCAGCACTATTACCAGTACCAGGTGGTATTGAAGCCTGCCCCGGAAAATATCCTGGACCTGTATCTGGGTTCGCTGGCCGCCCTGGGCCTGGATTTGAAGCAGAACGACGTGCGTTTCGTTGAAGATGACTGGGAAAGCCCGACCTTGGGCGCCTGGGGCCTGGGCTGGGAAGTCTGGCTGAACGGCATGGAAGTGACGCAATTCACGTACTTCCAGCAAGTGGGCGGCCTTGATTGCAAGCCGGTGCTGGGCGAAATCACTTACGGTATCGAACGTCTGGCCATGTATCTGCAGGGCGTGGAAAACGTGTATGACCTGGTATGGACCGAGTGGGAAGAGAAGGACGCGGCCGGCGATCCGGTGACGAAACGCCTGACCTACGGCGACGTGTTCCACCAGAACGAAGTGGAGCAATCCACGTATAACTTCGAGCACGCCAATACGGACCTGTTGTTCGCGCAATTTGCGAATCACGAATCCGAAGCCAAGCGCCTGATCGAGCTGCAACTGACGTTGCCTGCCTATGAGCAGATCATGAAAGCGTCGCACAGCTTCAACATGCTGGACGCCCGCGGCGCCATTTCCGTGACAGAGCGCGCCGCCTACATCGGCCGCGTGCGCAACCTGTCGCGCATGGTTGCGCAAGCCTACTACGATTCCCGCGAACGCCTCGGCTTCCCGATGCTGCCGAAAGAGTAAGAATATGAACCAGACCCTGTTAATCGAACTGCTGACCGAAGAATTGCCACCGAAGGCGCTGTCCAAGCTGGGCGCCGCGTTTTCCACGGTCATCGTCAACGGCCTGAAGGCACGCGGCTTCCTGGAAGATGGCAGCGTGGCCACCACCTACGCCACCCCGCGCCGCCTGGCGGTGTCCATTACCGACGTGCGCGCCGTATCGCCGGACAAATCCATCCGTGAAAAAGTGTTGCCCGTCACCGTGGCCCTGGACAAGGATGGCAACCCGACCGCGCCGCTGGCCAAGAAACTGGCCGCGCTGGGCTTCCCCGACTTGAACGTGTCGGACCTGGAACGCGCGCAAGACGGCAAAGCCGAGAGCTTCTTCTACACGTACACGGCTCCGGGCTCGAAACTGGAAACCGGCGCGCAAGCTGCGCTGGAAGAAGCGCTGGCCAAGCTGCCGATTCCTAAAGTCATGAGCTACCAGCGCCCGGACGGCGCCACCGTGCAGTTCGTGCGTCCTGCGCACAGCCTGATCGCATTGCATGGCGAAACCGTGCTGCCATTGACGGTGCTGGGCCTGGCCGCTGCGAAAATCACCGATGGCCACCGCTTCCTGACCGCACCGGGCCAGCGTTTGGTGGAAGTGCCGCACGCCGATGCGTATGCGGCGACGCTGCTTGACAAAGCCAAAGTCATTGCCGGCTTCGACGAGCGCAAGGAACAAATCCGCGCCGCCCTGCTGGCCAAAGCCGGCGACGACCTGGTATTGATGCCGGAAGCGCTGCTGGAAGAAGTCACGTCGCTGGTGGAATGGCCAGTGGTGTATGAATGCCGCTTCGAGGAAGAATTCCTGGCCGTGCCGCAGGAATGCCTGATCCTCACGATGCAGACCAACCAGAAATACTTTGCGCTGACTGACAAGGCAGGCAAGCTGCGTTCGCGCTTCCTGATCGTGTCGAACATCGCCACCGCCACGCCGGAAGCCATCATTGGCGGCAATGAGCGCGTCGTGCGTCCGCGCCTGTCGGATGCGAAATTCTTCTTCGAGCAAGACAAGAAGAAAACGCTGGAATCGCGTTTGCCGCTGTTGAAAAACGTCGTGTACCACAACAAGCTGGGTACGCAGGCCGAACGCAGTGAGCGCGTAACCGCGCTGGCTGGCGCTATTGCCGGCAAGCTCGGTTCCGATGTGGCATTGGCGGAACGCGCCGCGCGCCTGTCGAAAGCCGACTTGCTGACCGATATGGTCGGTGAATTCCCTGAACTGCAAGGCATCATGGGCACGTACTATGCGCGCCACGATGGCGAGCACGAAGAAGTCGCGCTGGCAGCAAGTGAACACTACCAGCCGCGCTTTGCCGGCGATGCTCTGCCAGGGTCAAGCGCCGGCCTGGCCGTCGCACTGGCCGACAAGCTGGAAACCCTGGTCGGCATCTGGGCCATCGGCCTGCAGCCAACCGGCGACAAAGACCCGTTCGCACTGCGCCGCCACGCCCTGGGCGTGCTGCGCATGCTGATTGAAAAGCGCCTGCCGCTGTCGATTTCCGGCCTGCTGGCCGACGCCGTAGCGCAATTCGGTTCCGTGGCTGGTTTCAAGGATCCATCGGGCGAAGTCACCGCCTTCATGCTGGACCGCCTGCGCGGCATCTTGCGCGAACGCGGCTTCACGCCAAATGAAATCGAAGCCGTGGTGGCACAGAATCCGGACCGCCTGGACGACATCGTGCAGCGCCTGGAAGCCGTGCAAGCGTTTGCCGCGCTGCCGGAGTCGGCCTCGCTGGCCGGCGCCAACAAGCGCATCACCAACATCCTGAAGAAAAACGAAGAAGCGCTGGCGCAAGTGGCAGGCGGTGTCAAACCGGAACTGCTGCAGGATACGGCCGAGAAAAACCTGTTCACAGCCATTACCCGCGTGCAGCCGGAAGTCGACGCAGCATTTGCCAAGGGCGATTTCGCCGGCACGTTGAAAACGCTGGCGCAATTGCGCGACGACGTCGATGCCTTCTTCAACGACGTCATGGTGATGGCGGAAGACGTTGCACTGCGCAACAACCGCCTGGCCCTGCTGTCGTCGCTGCATGGCATGATGAACCGCGTGGCCGACATTTCGAAACTGGCGGCCTGACATGGGCGTGGCGATGAAGTTGATCATCCTGGACCGGGATGGCGTGATCAACCATGACTCCCCGGACTTCATCAAATCGCCTGCCGAGTGGATCCCGATCCCGGGATCGCTCGAAGCCATCGCGCGTCTGAACCAGGCAGGCTACCGCGTGGTGATTGCATCGAACCAGTCCGGCATTGCCCGTGAACTGTTCGACATGGGCACCTTGAACGCCATCCACCAAAAGCTGCATACCTTGGCGCAGCAGGCGGGCGCCGAGATTGAAGCGATTTTCTTTTGCCCCCATTCGTCGGCCGACAATTGCGATTGCCGCAAGCCGAAGCCGGGCATGTTCGCGGAGATCGCCAAGCGTTACCAGGTCAGCCTGAAAGGCGTGCCGACCGTCGGCGATTCGCTGCGCGATTTGCAGGCCGGTTTCGTCAGCGGCTGCGTGCCTTACCTCGTATTGACGGGCAAAGGCGAAAAGACCCATGAAACGGGCGGCCTGCCGCCCGGCACCATGGTCTTCCCCGACCTGGCCGCCACTGTCGACCACTTGCTGAAAACCCCTGCCCAGGGGTGATTTACCGGAGAACCGCGTTGCACCAATCTGTCTTATTCCTGCGCTCACTGTTGTTTACCGTGTTGATGGTGATCGCCACCATCATCTGGTCCGGCGTCTGCATCCTGGTAGCGCCGCTGCCTTATAACAAACGCTATTGGGTCGTGTCGCGCTGGAACGTGTTCGTCATCTGGTGCGCAAAAACCATTTGCGGCATTGAATATGAAATCAAGGGCGCGGAAAACTTCCCGGATGCGCCGGCAATAGTCTTGTCAAAACACCAGTCGGCATGGGAAACCATCTTCCTGTTGGCGAACTTGCCACGCCCGCTGGTATTCGTGTTTAAAAAAGAAATCCTGTACATCCCGTTCTTCGGCTGGGGCATTGCCATGCTGCGCATGATCCCGATCGACCGCAAACAGGGCAAGCATGCATTCAAACAGGTGGTCGCACATGGAAAGCGTCGCCTGAAAGACGGCCAATGGATTATCATGTTCCCCGAAGGTACGCGCATCCCTGTCGGCCAGGCCGGCAAGTACAAGAGCGGCGGTACGCGGCTGGCGGTGGAAACCGGCGCCTGCGTGATTCCCATCGCATTGAACTCGGGAGAGTGCTGGCCCAAGAATTCGTTTATCAAGCGGCCTGGCAAGGTGACGGTTTCCGTCGGCAAGCCTATACCGTCCGCAGGTGAAACACCCGATAGTCTGATGGAGCAGGTGGAACAGTGGATCGAATCAGAAATGCGCGTCATTTCGCCCCACGCTTACAGCGCTGGCTAGACAGCCTTGCCGGCTCGTCCCGGCAGTCTGCCAGTCCGGGCGAACAGTTACCTATTTTCGGCGCCGAGTCACCGGCGCCGAAGCTGCCCTCTACGCCGCCTTCCAGGCCCGCGCCGCCGGATCCTTCGTCTTGGCAGGCGCCCCGCCCTTCCATTCCGACCTTCCCGTCACCGCCATCCAACGCTGCTCCAGCATCCGCCTCATCCACTTTATCCGGCGCTTCGGCCGCATCGCATCATTCCCCGCCTTCCCCCTGCTCCGTGCCAGAACACCATGCAGCAGCACCGCTGGACTCCCCTTCCGCTGCTTCCGCCCATACCGCGCCGCATGGCTTGCTGACGCCACCGGTGCCATTGCGCGCACCCACACCGGTAGCGCCGCCGCCAGCCGATCCGCTGCCGCGCCGCCAATTGCTGGTGGGCGGCTATGTGCTGGAATATGCGCTGCGCCGATCTTCGCGCCGCTCGATCGGTTTCATGGTCGATGATGACGGCTTGCGCGTGACGGCGCCGCGCCGTGTGTCGCTGGCCGACATCGACGATGCGATCCGCGCCAAGCAGCACTGGATCTTGTCCAAGCTGGAAGAACGGCGCGAACGGCGCGCCGCGCGGCTGCAAAAGCCGCCGATGGAATGGGTCGATGGTGCACAGGTGCCGTACCTGGGCGCGGACATCAAATTGCGGCTGTACACGGCCACGCGCAACCGCACGGATTACAACCCGGATACGCGCGAATTGCATATGGGCCTGGTGCAGGGCGCCACGGAGCTGCTGTTGAAGGAACGGGTGAAATCGTGGATGCAGCAGCAGGCGAAAATCCTGTTTGTACAGCGGCTGGATTTATACGCGGCGCGTCTCGGCGTGGAATACAGCGCGTTTGCCTTGTCGTCGGCGGGTTCGCGCTGGGGTTCTTGTACGGCACAGCGTGTGATCCGGCTGAACTGGAAGCTGATCCACTTTTCGCTGCCGCTGATTGATTACGTGGTGGCGCACGAACTGGCGCATATCCTGGAAATGAACCATAGCCCCCGCTTCTGGGCTGAAGTGGGACGCATTTATCCAGCCTATGACGAAGCGCGCGAATTGCTGCGCAAACGGGCGCAGGAATTGCCGACGCTGTTCAATTAGGCTACAGCCAGCCCGCATCGCGGGCCATACGGTAGGCTTCGACACGGTTGCCCGCACCGCATTTGCTGATGGCTTCGGACAGGTAATTGCGCACCGTGCCTTCAGACAGCGACAGCTGCTTCGCGATATCGGCGCCACTGCGCCCTTCCCCCGCCAGCCGCAGCACTTGCCGCTCCCGTTCACTGAGCGGGTCTTGTGCACCGCCCCAGCTTTCCAGCGCCAGTTCCGGCGCAATCGCCAGCCCGCCGCCATGCACGGTGCGGATGGCTTGCGCCAAGGTCTCTGCCGGCGCATCTTTCAACAGGTAGCCCCGCACGCCGGCCGCCATCGCGCGCCGCAAATAGCCGGCGCGGGCAAACGTCGTGACGATGGCCACCCGTGCCGCAGGGTATTCGTCACGCAGCGCCGCGGCCAGTTCCAGCCCGGTCATGCGCGGCATTTCAATATCGGTCAGCACGATATCCGGCTGCAACTGGCGGCACAGCGCCAGCGCTTCTTCGCCATTGCGCGCCTGCCCGACCACATCAAGGTCGCCTTCGAGTTTCAACAGAGCCGCCAGCGCACCCAATAACAGCGTCTGGTCTTCCGCGATTACGATGCGGATCGTCATGTCATTCCTTTGCCATCGGCAGGCGTAACTCCAGAGCTACACCTTGTTCCACAGCCAGCGCCAGCCAGCCGCCCAAATGCTCGACGCGCTCGCGCATGCCGCGCAAGCCATTGCCAGGAGCCACACTGGCGGCCTTGCCGTCATCCCGGATACGCAGCACCAGCATGCCGTCTTCCAGCGCCAACTGCACGGTGCACGCTTGCGCATCCGCATGGCGCAGGATATTCGTGACGGCTTCGCGCAAGGCCAGTGCCAGCACGTTTTCCGCGACAGCCGGTATGGCCAGCGGCTGTACCTGCGTTTCCAGCGCCACGCCAGCCGCCGACAGCGCGGCCTTGGCCCGCGCCAGTTCATGCGCCAACCCCGTTTCCCGGTAGCCGCTGACGGCATGGCGCACTTCCGACAGCGCTTGCCGCGCGCTGTGTTCGATATCGCGGATTTCATTGCGGCAGGCGGCCGGATCGCGGTCCAGCAAGCGCCCCGCCAGCTCCGCCTTCAAGGTAATGAGCGACAGCGTATGGCCCAGCAAATCGTGCATATCGCGCGAAATGCGCTCCCGTTCCGCGATGCGCGCCAGGTGCTCCACTTCTTCCTGCTTCATCAGCAACTGCTCGCGCGAGCGCCGTATCCGCGCTTCCATGATGGCAGCGATGCCGACCGGCGTACCCGTCGCCAAGGTCGGCATCAGGAAGCTCAGGGGCAAATCCACCAGCAGCGCAATGGCAGCGGCAGACACTAAAATCATGGCCAGCGTTCCATACGCGACGATTTGCCGGTCAAAGCGGGCGCACATGGCCGCGGCGAAGATGAAGAACGTGCAAGCGCCGAAATTCAGTGGCGCCCACGCGATACCCAGCACGAACGTGACAACCATATATGGAATGGCGGCCCGGTCGCGGGCCCAGAAGCTGGCGAAGTACACGGGCAAGAACACGGCCAGCGTGGCCAGCAGCCCCACCAGTTCCAGCGCAGAGGGGCGCACGTAAAAATACTTCCAGCCGAAAAATGCCAGCGATATCAGCCACAGGTAAGGCGCGCGCCCCAGCCTTGGCGGTATCCATGGTCCTCGCAGCACCCGCATCAGCGTGGCCCGGGATTCCCGCCACATTGCGGCTGACATCGCGGCGTGGCTCATTGCGCCAGCAAGCGCACGTCGGCGATCTCGAAGCGGTAGCTTCCAGTCTTCGGTCCAGCATTAAAGCCGATCATTGAAATCGTGCTGGTATCGACGCCTTTAAAATCCGCCAGCGCCATCGCCACTTCGCGCCATTCAGTGCCGGCCTGGAATGGCAGGCTGGCTGGAATACGGTTCTCACCCGACATCACCGCCACGCTGTATTGCTGGCCATCGCCACGCACGCGGAATTTCAACACTTTTGCGGAACTCAGGTTCGCCGCCTGCATCGGCTGCCGGCCTGGCATGAACGCCAGCCCCGCCCACGGGTAGGCAAAACCTGCCGCGACGTTGGCATTGACCTGTGCCGCCGCACCGGACGCATTGTCGACCAGCTTGATGTCGACGGACGATTTCCCGCCAAGGAAGGCATCATGCGATGGCATCCAGCCCGCACCGAACGGGCTGCCCATCTGGTCTTTGCTGAACAGGCTGATGCGGCCGTCGGCAGGCAGCGCCTGTCCCGCGGATGGCAGTGCTTCTATGGCCACGGCCGCCATTTGCTGCTTGCGCAGCGGCGCAACGGATACACCGTCCTTCCACACATCGACGATACGGCGGGTAGCGGTAATGTCTGCCGATGGATCGCCATCGACTAGCAGCAAGTCCGCCTTGTAGCCTTTCACAATGCGGCCCCGCTGCGGCAATTTAAATGCCTGCGCCGGCGCGGACGTGGCGGAAGCCAGCGCCTGCAATGGTGTTAGCCCTGCCTGCGTCAGGGCTTGCAATTCATGGTGCAAGCTGATGCCATATTGCGTGCCACTGTTGCCCGCATCGGTGCCAGCCAGCACGGGTACACCTGCTTTGGACAATGCTGCCGTTACGGCTTGCGGCGCCGCCAGCAATTCCGGCTTGGCGTTGGCGCCATATGGCGCCCCCAGTTGCTGCTTTTGCGCCTTGTCCAGCAAGCTGCTGAACGAGGCGTCGCCGATGATGTCTGCAGCGCGCACGCCGGCAATACTTTCCATCACGCTGAAGGTAGGGATCACGAACGCTTTTTTAATCTTTGCCAGCTGCGTAAAGCTGTCCAGGTCTTCCTTGCTGATGCTCTGCCCGACAAACAGGTGCACAAGGCCGTCCGCACCGGCTTCCAATGCGGCGCGCGCATCGGCCAGGTTGCTGATGTGGACCACGGCCAGCTTGCCGCGCTTGTGCGCCGCTTCAATCAGCGCTTTGACCGTGGCGATATCCAGTGATTTAAAACCATGGCCTTGCTCCATGACGATCTTGATGAAATACGAGCCTTCCGCCACGCGGGCATCGACCCACGCCTGCGCTTCTTCCGGCTTGCTCAGCGTCGGAATCACCATGCCATATTCGGTGCCATGGCCGCCTGGTGCGGTGGCCAGGGTGCCTGCAGAATACATGTCAGCCTGGCCCGCATTGTCGCCCCGCGCCATTTTCGCCGTCACGTCCTGCATCGCTTGCACACCGGTGAACATGTCGATTTGCGTGGTCACGCCAAAGTACAGCGGCAAGTCAAAGTAACGGAAGGCGTGCACGTGCGCATCGATCAGGCCGGGCAGCAACGTGCGCCCTTTGCCATCGATGACGGTGGCGCCGGCCGGCGCCTTGCCGTGGAAATTGTCGTCGGCAATGCGCGCACCATCGACGAGCACCGAGCGGTGTTCCTGCATTTTTTCGCCATCAAACACGCGCACGTCCTGGATCAGCCACGTGGCGGCCAGCGCAGGCGCGGCGATGAGGGCCGAAGCGGCCAGGCCGCAAGTGCACAGCAGGGATTGCAAACGGCGTTGAATCATTTCTGTCTCCTTGGTTGGAATGGGACAGAGTATGGATTTTTTTACATCTTGCAGCCAGAGCAAAATGACACAATTTTCACATGACAAATGTCACGGCATGCCATTCCCCAAATTACGCTGCCGCCTGCAACAACGGCGGCAACAGCGCCAGCGTGCGCTGCGTGGCGCCTTTGTGCTGTCCCGCGAAATCGCGCGCACGGCCGCCCATGGCCTGGCGCTCGCCATCGTCGCGCAACAGGCGCGCGGCCTGCGCCATCAACGCATCCGCGCTGGCAATACGCAGGGCGCCGCCAGCAGCCAGCGCATCTTCCGTCACTTGCGCGAAATTGAACGTGTGCTCGCCAATCAGCACCGGCTTGCCTAGTGCTGCGGCTTCAATCAGATTCTGGCCACCCAGTGGCTGCAAGCTGCCGCCTATGAACGCCACGTCGCACAACGCATAATAGGCGAACATTTCGCCCATCGAGTCACCCAGCAACACTTGCACGCCGCCGTCCACAGTGGATCCCGGCTGCGCCAGCGCGCTGCGGCGCTGCACTGTCAGGCCACGCGCGGATACCAGCTCCGCTACCGCGTCGAAACGCTGCGGGTGGCGCGGCACCAGCAACAACAGCACATCGGCAGGCAATGCCTGCGACTGCAGCGCGCGCTGGTATGCATCGAGGATCAATTCTTCTTCGCCTTCGCGCGTGCTGGCGCACAGCAGCACGGGACGCGCACCTACCTGCATGCGCAACTGGCTACCCAGCGCCAGCGCGGCTTGCGGTACCTGCACGTCGAATTTAATGCTGCCCGTGACATCGACGTTGGCCACGCCCAGCGAGCGCACCCGGTCCGCATCGGCATCCGTTTGCGCCGCCACCAGCGAAATGCCGCGCGCAGCGCCGCGCATCAGGGCGCCCAGGCGTTGCGCCTTGCGCAGTGAGCGCTCCGACAGGCGCGCGTTGGCCAAGACCACCGGTACGCGCGCTTCGTTGCAGCATGCGATCAGCGATGGCCACACTTCCGTTTCCATCAAAATGCAGATGCGGGGTTCGAAATGGCGGATGAAACGGCGCACCATGCTGAAGGTGTCATACGGCAGATAGGACTGCACGACGCGCGAACCGTGCTTGCCAAACAATTGCTTGCCGGTGGCGCGGCCCGTCGGCGTCATATGCGTCAGCAGGATGCGGCTGCGGGGATAAGCGTTCAGCAGCGCTTCCACCAGTGGCTCGCTGGCGCGCGTTTCACCGACGGAGACGGCATGCACCCAGATCGTGTGCGGTTCATCGTTGGCGGCGCGTTCGCGGTACAGGGCCAGCCGCTCATTCCAGTGCTGGCGGTAACCGGGTTCCTGCGCGCCGCGCTTCCATAAGCGGCCCAGCGCCAGCGGCAATGCCAGCCACCACAGCAACGAATAGAGTCGGACCATGGCGGCTCCTCAAGCGCGGCCAGCGGCCAGCAATGCGCGCGCGGCAGCCAGCACGTCAGCCACGGGCGGCGGCGCGCCGCGGTCGCCCAGGTTGATGATTTTCGGCGACCAGTTGCCTTCGGTCTTCCAGCGCGGCGAGTCCGCGTAGATTTCCACAGTGGGACGGACGAAAGCTGCCGCGATATGGGTCAGGCCCGTGTCGACGCCGATTGCCAGCGCCGCATGGCGCGCCAGCAGCACGGCATCGGCCATAGGCAATTGCGGCAAGACGCGCGCATTGGGCAGGCTGGCTGCCAGTGCTTCTGCCTCGGCCTTTTCCTTGGGCGAGCCCCACGGCAGCAAGATCGGCATGGGCGCCAGTGCGGCGCCCAGCTCGATCCAGTTGGCAGGCGCCCACTTCTTCGCGTCGCGCGCCGTGCCGTGGAAGAACACGCAATATGGTCCCGCCGGCATCCAGTCAGGGCGGGGATCATTGGGCGACACATCCGGCAAGCCGAAATCGGCCGGGTAGTCGACGTTGTAGCCCAGTGCCGCCCCCACCACCAGGCGGCCCCGCGCCACCGCATGGGTGCGCGGATCGAGCTTCACGCTGCGGGTGTGAAAAATGCGCGAAATGCCTTCATAGCCGGAACCTTCACTGCCATTACCCAGGCCCACCTTGTGGCGCCCTTTGGCGGCGCCCATGATGATGCCCGTCTTCAGCAAACCCTGCGTGTCGAACACATAGTCATAACGCTGTTCGCGCAGCTTGGAAAAGAAGGCGCCAATCTCCGCGCGCGTGGCCGGGTTGCCCAGGCTTTTTCGCCAGCGCCGCAGCGCAAATGGAATGATGGTGCGCACGCGTGCATTCATGCGCACGAGGCTGACGTAGCCCTCTTCCACCACCCAGTCAATATTCGCGTTCGGATAGTGGCGCACGATGTCAGCCACGATGGGCATATTGTGCAGCACGTCCCCCAGCGAGGAGACGCGCACCAGCAAAATGTTCAATGGCTGCATCCCATCCGAACTGCCCCGGCTCGTCATTGTCGCTACCGGGATCAGAATGGCAATACAGCGTCCGGCTTGGCAGCCAGGATCACATCGCGGAACTGGCCCTGGATGCGCGCCAGCGCTTCCGGCGTTTCCGCTTCAAAACGCATCACGATGACAGGGGTCGTGTTCGACGAACGCGCCAGGCCGAAACCGTCCGCGTATTCAACGCGCAAGCCATCAATGGTGATGATGCGTTCATTGCCTGGGAAGCGCGCGTCGCTGCGCAGCTTGTCCATCAGCGCAAAGTTCTCGCCTTCTTTCAATTCCAGGTGCAGTTCCGGCGTGGAATCCGATTGCGGCAGTGCGTTCAGTAGCGCGGACGGGTCGGCATGTTTAGTGAGGATTTCCAGCATGCGGGCACCGGCATACAAACCGTCATCGAAGCCATACCAGCGGTCCTTGAAGAAGATATGTCCGCTCATTTCGCCGCCCAGCGGCGCGCCCGTTTCTTTCAGCTTGGCTTTCACCAGCGAGTGGCCGGTCTTGTACATCAGCGGCACGCCGCCGCTCTTTTCAATGTACGGCGCCAGGTGGCGCGTGCATTTCACGTCGTACAGGATTTGTTCACCAGGGTGGCGCGTCAAGACATCTTCCGCGAACAGCATCATTTGGCGGTCCGGGAAAATGATCTGGCCATCTTTGGTGACGATGCCGAGGCGGTCGCCGTCGCCATCGAATGCCAGGCCGATTTCAGCATCCGTCTGCTGCAGGCAGCGGATCAAGTCTTGCAGGTTTTCCGGATGGGCCGGGTCCGGGTGGTGGTTCGGGAAATTGCCGTCTACGTCGCAGAACAGTTCAATCACGTCGCAACCCATGCCGCGGTACAAATCGCCCGCGAATGCGCCGGCCACGCCATTGCCGCAATCGACGGCAATCTTGATGGGACGGGAAATCTTCACGTCGCCAATGATGCGTTGCAGGTATTCGGCCTTGATGTCGTGCGTGCTGTACGAACCCGGCGTGCCGGCCAGTTTGCCGCCATTGACGAGGATGCTGTCATACAGGCCGGTAATGGCGTCGCCATAAATTGCTTCGCCGGCCAGCACCATCTTGAAACCATTGTAGTCTGGCGGGTTGTGACTGCCGGTCACCATAATGCCCGACTGGGCGCCCAGCACTTGCGTACCGAAATACACCATCGGCGTCGCCACCACGCCCAGGTCAATGACATCCACACCCGCCGATTGCAAACCTTGCGCCAGCGCGGCAGCCAATTCCGGGCCGGACAGGCGGCCATCGCGGCCAATCACGACTTTACGCTGATCCTTGGCCAAGGCCGCCAGGCCGAACGCGTGGCCAATCTGGCGCGCAACGTTGGCGTCCAGCGTTTTACCGACGATGCCGCGGATATCGTATGCTTTGAAAATCGATTTCGAGAGTGTGGTCATAATATTAACTGGACGCAGCCACGCCCGGCGCCAAGGCGCCAGGCAGTGACGGTATGCTGAGTGGGATGGCGGCTGTCTTGGTCTGCCCAGCCGTAAACTACGGGTATAGTAAGTGCGATAACTGCGGCAGGCAAGCCCTGCCTTCCTGATAATTCAGTGATAACTCAGGCCGCGATGCGCAAGCCTTCGATATCGTTGCCGGCTTCCACCCAGTCCTTCACCCACTTCGGCTGGCGGCCGCGTCCCGTCCATTGCTGGCCAGCATCGGCAGGATTACGGTAGCGCGGCGCCACTTCCGCGCCTGGCGCTTTCAGTTTGGCGCCAGCCACCAATTCTTCCACGGTAGCGCCAACGCTTTTAGCAATCGCCAGGATTTTTTCAATGGCTTGCGCACGTTCCTGGGTTTCACGTTGCGTCAATTCCTTTTTTAATTGCTCCTGCAATTGACGCAATTGAGCAGTAGACATATTCGACAGATCCATAAATATCCCTTTAAAAAAGTGAGGTTACGATTCTGCCGGAAATATACACGAAATTCCGATTATCCTAACGTTTCTTGTGACGCATCATCCAGCGCGGCGCGTTGAAACGAACTATACGTGCGTACAACCATAAGTAACTCACAACAAACAGGAGGCAAAATACCATCAGCAGTGAGGTATTGCTCCAAAACATAGTTGCAGGGATTACAGCCATCAATGAAAAGGCCCACAAATAAGGAGAAGTCAATGAATTGCGGCGCAATAACGCCCGTCCTTCTTTGCGCCCAATGGCCCATTGCACGATGCGGCGATAGATCAGGCTATGCAAATGAATTCCGTCTGGCATCGTGGGAGATTTGCCTCGCACAAACATGCGGCGGTACACCGAAAACAATGTTTCAAACGCAGGATAAATTAACAGCAGTGCCGCATACCACGTAGATACTTGAGGGTTGCGGATTACCAGCAGCAGAGCCAACTCGCCCAGCATAAAGCCGATGAAGTAGGCGCCGCCGTCACCCATAAAAATCAGGCCGACTGGATAATTCCAGACTAAAAAGCCAGCCGTGGCGCCGGCTACAATCAGGGCTGCCACTAGTACAAACATATCGTTCACTTGCAACGCCACATAACCCAGTGACAGCAACATGCAAATCGTCACCACACTGGCGAGGCCATTAAAGCCATCAATAATATTGACTGCATTGGCGATCCCTGCCACCGCCAACACAGATACCGGCAATGCTAGCCACCACCATGGAATCACCCAGGTGGAAAAAGGCAGGTCGAGCCGGTCTATCCGGGCATCGAGCAAAAAATACGCCAATAAGCCAGCGACAATGGTCAGCACGAGGCGCCGCGCCGCACTGACATTGCCCGTGTAATCCTCGACTATGCCGCCAGCGAAGGCAATCATCGCGCATACAAGCAGCGACATCAGCCAGCTGGTCATGGCAGGAACGCGCCAGATGGAAATACATGCGGCAACAATGACAGCGAAGAAAATCGAAAGTCCGCCAATGCGGGAGACCGCGTGTGCATGGTTTTTCTGCACGCCACGGAAATCAGAATCCATCGCGGGGCCATGCAGCTTCGCTTCCTTGATAACCAGCAGGGTCAGCAGCGCGGAAGCGACAAAGCTTATGAGGAAAGAAAACATTATTAATTATCAATACCGGTCCGGTACAAAGTGCGGACTCTGCGGTCTACGCCAGTTAATGCCAACCAGCGACTATACCGGAACCCAGTATTGACATGACAAGAATCAAGCGGGGATATGCGCTCCCGCAACGCGCGGTCGGAATTCTAGCAAATCCCGCTGCCCAGCCTTGCCATCCTTACCGTTTGATACACCGTCAGCGCATGCACAGCCGCAACGCGTCGCGCCAATGCGGCAACGCGCATAAATCTTGCCCGAGCTTTTGCGATGACATTACGGAATAAGCAGGCCGTTTGGCCGGCGTGGGATAGTCTGCTGTGGCAATCGGGGTCAGCTTGCAGGCAATCCCCGCCTCCTCCAGGATGGCTTGCGTGAATTCAAACCACGTAGTCTGCCCCTGGCTCGACAAATGATAGACCCCGCCATGCGCACGCCACCAGTCCGCGCCGCCCGCTTTCGCTTGCGCCAAAACCGTTGCCGTGCTGTCCGCAATGGTGCGGCTCCACGTCGGGGCGCCGTGCTGGTCCGCCACGATGCGCAATTCGTCCCGTTCCCGGGCCAGCTTTAACATCGTCAGCAAGAAATTCTTGCCACGCATGCCGTACACCCAGCTGGTGCGGAAAATCAAATGGCGCACACCGGATGCGACGATGGCTTGTTCGCCAGCCAGCTTGCTGGCGCCATACACGTTGACAGGGCCAGTCGCATCCGTTTCCAGCCGGGGCGCGGGATCCGTACCGGGAAACACATAATCCGTCGAATAATGCACCAGTGCGGCATCGAGCCGTTTCGCTTCCTCCGCCATGACAGCCGGCGCTTCCGCATTGATGCGGTGCGCCAGTTCCGCTTCACTTTCCGCCTTGTCGACTGCCGTGTAAGCCGCCGGATTCACGATCAGGCTTGGCCGTACATCGCGAATGACCGCCCGCACCTGGTCCAGGTCCGATAAGTCCATGCGTGCGCGGTCCACGGCCACCACTTCACCCAGCCCTTGCAGGCTGCGCTCCAGCTCGTAGCCCACCTGGCCTGAACACCCTGTCAGTAAAATCTTCATGGATAGACCTCGGCCTGCGCCAGCGGCACGCCCGCCTTATCCTTGGCAGACAGCAGCGGCTCGCCATCCAGCGGCCACTCAATGCCAATGGCGGGGTCGTTCCAGATCACTGACCGCTCAAAGGCTGGCGCATAGTAATCCGTGGTCTTGTACAGGAATTCCGCGAACTCGCTGGTGACGACAAAGCCATGCGCAAATCCCGCTGGAATCCATAGTTGGCGCTTGTTTTCCTCCGACAGTTCCAGGCCATACCATTGTCCAAACGTGGGCGAGCTTTTCCGCAAATCCACTGCCACATCAAACACGGCGCCGCTGGTCACACGCACCAGCTTGCCCTGCGCTTGCTGGATTTGATAGTGCAATCCGCGCAGCACGCCTTTCGCGGAGCGCGAATGGTTATCCTGCACAAATTGCACGTTGACACCGGTTTGCTCGGCAAAGCGCTGCGCATTGAAACTCTCGTAGAAAAAACCACGCTGGTCGCCAAACACAGTGGGTTCAATCACCAGCAAGCCTTCCAGAGGCGTCTTGATCACATTCATCGCGGGATGACCTTATCTTCTAAAATCTGTAACAGATACTGGCCATAATTATTCTTTTTCAATGGTTCCGCCAGCTTAGCCAATTGCGCCGCATCGATATAGCCTTTGCGATAAGCGATTTCTTCCGGACAGGCCACTTTCAAGCCCTGGCGTTTTTCAATGGTGGCAATGAATTGCGAAGCATCCAGTAGCGACTCATGCGTGCCGGTATCCAGCCACGCCATGCCGCGCCCCATCAATTCCACCTTTAATTGGTCTTGCTGCAGGTAGACATTATTGACGTCAGTAATTTCCAGCTCACCGCGTGCCGACGGTTTAATGTTCGCGGCAATATCGCACACCTGGTTATCGTAGAAATACAAGCCCGTCACAGCATAATTTGACTTGGGCGCCTTGGGCTTTTCTTCAATCGTCAAAGCTTTGCGGTCCGCGTCGAATTCCACTACGCCATAGCGCTCAGGATCATGGACGTGATACGCAAACACGGTGGCGCCATCATCCCGCATAGCCGCGGAACGCAGCAGCGCATCGAGGTCATTGCCGTAATAAATGTTATCGCCCAAAATTAATGCGGATGGGTCATTGCCAACAAAATCGCGGCCAATAATGAACGCTTGCGCCAGCCCGTCTGGCGATGGCTGTACCGCATAGCTGAGCTGCAAGCCCCACTGGCTGCCATCCCCCAGCAATTCCTTGAAGCGGGGCGTATCTTGTGGCGTCGAAATAATGAGGATTTCACGCATGCCCGCCAGCATCAAGGTGGTCAGCGGATGGTAAATCATCGGCTTGTCATAAATGGGCAGCAATTGCTTGGACACGCTCATCGTCACGGGATACAGGCGCGTACCGGAACCACCGGCCAGGATAATGCCTTTACGGCGCGGAAGTGTCATCATGCCTCCCTGTTCTGATAATTGGTCTCCACCCATTTGGCATAGGCGCCCGATTGCACATCCTGTACCCAAGCCTGGTTATCCAGGTACCACTGCACGGTTTTCGCAATCCCGCTCTGGAACGTTTCCGCTGGTTTCCAGCCCAGCTCCCGCTCCAGCTTGCGCGCATCGATCGCATAGCGGCGGTCATGGCCGGGACGGTCTTTGACGAATGTAATCTGGTCGCGGTAGCTGCCTGCAGCCTTCGGACGCAACTTGTCCAGCATGTCGCACAGCGTGTGCACGGCGTCGAGATTGGCCATCTCGTTCCAGCCGCCCACGTTGTACGTTTCGCCCAAGCGGCCTTCCGCCAGCACGCGCCGGATCGCCGCACAGTGGTCGCCCACGTACAGCCAGTCGCGTACTTGCTGGCCATCGCCATAGATCGGCAATGGCTTGCCGCCCAATGCATTGGAAATGATCAGCGGAATCAGTTTTTCAGGGAAATGATATGGGCCGTAATTGTTCGAGCAATTCGTCGTCAGGGTCGGCAAGCCATAGGTATGATGGTAGGAGCGCACCAGGTGGTCCGACGCAGCCTTCGAAGCCGAATATGGGCTGTTCGGTGCGTACGGTGTGGTTTCCGAGAATGGCGCATCGTCCGGGCCCAGCGTGCCATACACTTCATCGGTGGACACGTGCAGGAAGCGGAATGCTGCTTTTTCATCGTCAGGCAGCGCGCTCCAGTATGCGCGGGCAGCTTCCAGCAAGCTGAACGTACCATTGATATTGGTTTGGATGAATTCGCCAGGGCCGAGAATTGAGCGGTCCACGTGGCTTTCCGCGGCGAAGTGGACAATGGCGCGGGGCTGGTGTTGCTGCAGCAGGGCCAGTACACCAGCCTGGTCGCAGATATCGCCTCGCACAAAAATGTGGCGCGCATCGCCTTGCAGCGATTTCAGGTTGTTCAAATTACCCGCATACGTCAGCTTGTCGTAATTCAAAACGCCTTCGTCCGATTGCGCCAGCCAGTCGAGAACGAAATTCGAGCCGATAAAGCCGGCCCCGCCAGTCACAAAAATCATTTAGCACCCAGGGTTGCGTGTTGTCATGCTTATTATTCTATGTGATGCCCGCATCAAATCGGGGAAAATAGCGGCAGAAAATAGTTTAAATAACATCTATGACGCAAAAAACGTATGTGATAGGCGACCTGCAAGGGTGCCACGACCAGACTGTCGCGCTGGTTGAACGCATTTTCGCGCAGGAATCCACGCCCCCTGCCATCCTGTTCACGGGCGACTTGATCAACCGCGGCCCCGATTCGCTGGCCACCTTGCGCTATGTGCATGCCTTGGCCAAAGAGAGCGGCGGCCGCATCGACACCGTGCTGGGCAATCACGATCTGCACTTGCTGGCCGTGGCCAACGGCATACGCCCGGCCCATCCATCCGATACGCTCAGCCACATCCTGCAAGCGCCCGATGGCGCCGCCCTGCTGGACTGGCTGCGCACCCGTCCGATGGCGATCTTGCGCGGCAAGCACTTGCTGGTGCACGGCGGCGTGCTGCCGCAGTGGGACGCGCAGCAAGTGATGGCGCTGGCGCTTGAAGTGGAAACCGTGCTGCGCGGCCCCGGCTGGGTCGGTTTCCTCGCGCAAATGTATGGCAACCAGCCAGACCACTGGGACGCCGGGCTGGAAGGCATGGAGCGCTTGCGCTGTGTCGTCAACGCACTGACGCGCCTGCGCTTTTGCACGCAAGACGGCGTCATGGATTTCAAGATGAAGGAGTCGGCCAAAGCGGATCCGGCTTCCGGACTGATGCCATGGTTTGACGTGCCGGGTCGGAAAACAGAAGACGTGACGGTGGTGTTCGGCCACTGGTCCGCACTGGGATTGTTGCTGCGGCCTAATTTGATTGCGCTGGATACGGGCTGCGTGTGGGGCGGCTATTTATCCGCCGTGTGCCTGGAAGACCGTTCGCTGCTCCAGCAGCAGTGCCCCGAGTACCGCGAGCACTCGGGGAAGAAAAGCGCCTGAACTTACGCGGCGGCCGCGTTCTGCACGCCCAGCGCACCGGCCACCGCATCATGCGCCGCCTGCGCCAGTTCGCGGCGGTGCGCGCCCGCTGCCGGCATCGCCGGCAGGCAATGCAAACGTGCCCGCACCGGTTTGCCGCCCAGGATCGCCACCACGCTTTGCGCGAACGTCATGTCGCCAATGAAATCCACGGACGGATGCAGCTTGCCCGCGTCATCGACGTAACTGAGCGCAAACGGCTGCACCATGACTTCCGCATCGATGGCCGCTTCAAACAGGTTGGCGTGGAATGGCAGCAAGGTGCCTTGCGCGGCCGTCGTCCCTTCGGGGAAGAACGCCACGCGCTCGCCAGCCTGCAGGCTGGCGACGAGGCCCTTGAAGATATGCCGCAAGTCGCGCCGGTTACCGCGCGCAATGAACACGGTACCAGCCTTGTCCACCAGCCAGCCGGCCAGCGGCCACGAACGGATTTCCGCCTTGGCCACGAAGCGGCATGGATACAGCGCATCGATGACGAAAATGTCCAGCCACGACACGTGGTTGGCAACGATCATCGCGTGCACCAGTGGTTGGCTGGAGCCGGGCGCCATCTCCACCGTCACGTTGCACATCTTCAGCAACTGGCGCGACCAGCGCCGGATATGGCCGTTGCGGCCTTCCGTGCCGATCCATGGAAAGATCACGGCGCACACCAGCATGCCATACAACAGATGCACGACCAGGCGCGCCAGACGCAGATACAACATGGGACCTCTTAGCTGACGTTGCGGGTATTGCTGCGTTCATAAGCCACGTGGCCCGCCACGATGGTGGCCTGTACCCGGCCGGCCAGTTCATAGCCGAGGAATGGCGTGTGCTTGCCTTGCGACGCCAGCACCGAACCTTCCACGGTCCAGCGCGCGGCTGGGTCGAAGATGCAGATATCGGCCGTGCTGCCCACTGCCAGCTGGCCAGCATCCAGGCCGGCCACGCGCGCCGCGTCATGGCTGATGCGCGACAGCGCCAACGACAGCGCATTGCCCGGCTGCGCCGATGCGTAATCGTCGGCCCATTTCAGCGCCAGCGACAGCAGCAATTCCAGGCCGGTGGCGCCCGGCGATGCTTCTGCGAACGGTAACAGTTTTTCATCGTCGTCGACCGGCGTGTGGTCCGAACACACGGCGTCGATCGTGCCATCCAGCACGGCGGCGCGGATCGCATCGCGGTCACGCTGGCTGCGGAATGGCGGCGTCACGCGCGCATTCGGGTCGAAGAAGCCGATGTCCGCATCCGTCAGGTGCACGTGGTGCACGCCCACGTCGCACGTGACGGGCAAACCTTCCGCCTTGGCGGCGCGGATCAAGTCCAGTGCGGCAGCCGACGAAATGCGGCACAGGTGAACCCGTGCGCCCGTCGAGCGGATCAATTCAAAGATCGTGTGCAGCGCAATGGTTTCCGCCATCACCGGCACGCCGGACAAGCCCAGGCGCGATGCCAGCGGGCCGCTGTGCGCCACGCCGCCACGGCCAATGTGCGCATCCTGCGGACGCAGCCATACGGTGTAGCCAAAGGTTTTCGCGTATTGCAGCGCGCGCAGCAGCACGTTGGTGTCTTCGATGGGTTCTTCCGCTTGCGAAAAGCCCACGCAGCCCGACTCCGTCAATTCCGCCATTTCCGTCAGCGCCTTGCCCTTCAAGCCCATCGTCAGCGCGCCCAGCGGGTGCACGTGCGCCTGGTTCAAGCGCCTGGCGCGGTGCTTCAGCATTTCCACCAGGCCCGGCTCGTCCAGCACGGGATCCGTATCCGGCGGGCACACCAGCGACGTCACGCCACCCTGCACGGCCGCCTGCATTTCCGAATCCAAGGTAGCCTTGTATTCATAGCCCGGCTCGCGCAGGCGGGCGGACAAGTCCACCAGACCCGGCGCCACCACGAGGCCGGTGGCGTCGATCGTGCGCGCAGCGCTGAAACCAGCCGGCGCGGCGCCGATCGCCGCCACTTTGCCGTCCACGATAAACAAGTCTTGTACGGCGTCGATGCCGTTGGCCGGGTCGATCACGCGGCCGTTTTTGATATGTAAGCTCATCCTTGATTCCCAGCCAAAATGCTCATCACCGCCATGCGGACCGCGATACCGAACGTCACCTGCGGCAAGATCACTGCCTGCGGGCCATCGGCCACCGCCGAATCAATTTCCACGCCGCGGTTCATCGGGCCCGGGTGCATGACGATGGCATCCGGCTTGGCCAGCGCCAGGCGTTCCGGCGTCAAGCCATAGCTCTTGAAGTATTCCTGCACGGATGGCAGCAGCGCGCCATTCATGCGTTCATTTTGCAAGCGCAGCATGATGATCACGTCCACGCCCTTCAAACCTTCATTCATGTTGGTGAAGGTGCGCACGCCCATCTGTTCCAGGCCGCCCGGCAGCAGCGTATGCGGGCCGATGGCGCGCACTTCCGGCACGCCCAGCGTGGTCAGCGCATGGATGTCGGAACGGGCCACGCGGCTGTGCAAGATGTCGCCGACAATCGCCACCGTCAGGTTGGTGAAGTCCTTTTTAAAATGCCGGATGGTGTACATGTCCAGCAAACCCTGGGTCGGGTGCGCATGGCGGCCATCGCCCGCGTTCACCACGTGCACGTGGTTTTGCTTCGTGTCGTTCAAGTGCTTGGCGATCATGTATGGCGCGCCCGACTGCGCGTGGCGCACGACGAACATGTCCGCATGCATGGCCGACAGGTTGTCGATGGTGTCGAGCAGCGATTCGCCCTTGCTGGTCGACGAAGCCTGCATGTTCAGGTTGATGACGTCCGCCGACAAACGCTTCGATGCAATTTCGAACGTGGTGCGCGTGCGGGTCGAATTCTCGAAGAACAGGTTGAACACGCTCTTGCCGCGCATCAGCGGCACTTTTTTGACTTCACGGTCCGACACGCCGACGAACGACGATGCGGTGTCCAGGATATGATTGACGATAGACTTGGGCAATCCTTCGATGGACAGCAAGTGCTGCAGTTCGCCGTTTTTGGTGAGTTGCGGATTAAGCATGGTTTTCTTCAATGGTGAGCGTGAATTGTCCGGCGTCGTTGCGCTGCAGGCGCAGCGCTTCGCATTGGTCCACCTTGACCGTGGCGGCAACGAAGTCCGCCGCGACTGGCAACTGGCGGCCGCCCCGGTCCACCAGTGCGGCCAGCATGATGCGCGCCGGACGGCCGTAGTCGAACAGCTCGTTGATGGCGGCGCGCGTGGTGCGCCCGGTGTACAGCACGTCATCGACCAGCAGCACAGTGGCGCCGGCCACGTCGAACGTGATGTGGGTCGGCTTCACTTCCGCCGGCAAGCCTTTCTTCGCGTAGTCGTCGCGGTAAAACGACACGTCCAGCACGCCGCAGCGCGCCGTCATGCCGAGGTCTTTGGCCAGGCGTTCGGCCAGCCATGCGCCGCCGGAGTGAATGCCGACGATGCACGGGTCGTGAGCACCGGTCAGGCCCGTTTTGACCTGTTGCAGCAGATTCGCGTACAGCGCTTCCGCATCCAGGCCGGATGGTTTCATGGGATTGGACATGGTCGAATCTCGTTGAATGTCAGAGGGTTTCAAAATACTGTTGCAGGATGATGGCAGCGGCCTTGTCATCAATGATTTCGCCCCGCTTGGCTTGAATCACGGCCGATGAATAGCGTTCATCGACCAGTTCCACGGGCAAGTTGAAGCGGCCATGCAATTGATTGGCGAACTTGCGGCAGCGCGCGGTCATGTCATGGGGCGTGCCATCCGGATGGCTGGGCAAACCCACGACAAAGCGGACCGGGCCCCATTTTTCTATCAGTGCGGCGATTTCCGCGAAGCGCACGTCGTTCGCTTGCGCCGAGATGACAGCCAGCGGCGCCGCCTGGCGGATCAGCGTATTGCCCATGGCCACACCGATCCGCTTGATGCCGAAGTCAAAGCCCAGGATGGTTTCAATCGTCACAGCTGGACCATTCACGCGTGCCCTGCTTCGGAAGCCAGCATCAGCGGGTCAAAGCCCAGCAGTTTGATGGCAGCCATATAACGTTCTTCAACCGGCACATCAAACAGGATGCGGGTATCGGCGCTGACCGTCAGCCAGCCATTGCGGCTGATTTCATCTTCCAGCTGGCCGGGGCTCCAGCCGGCGTAGCCGATCGACACCAGCATGCGCGACGGGCCCGTGCCACGGGCCACCGCCTCCAGCACGTCGATCGACGTGGTGAACGCCACCTCATCCGTCACCGTCAGCGACGACGAAAAACGCGCGCCCGGCGTGTGCAATACAAAGCCGCGGTCATCCTGCACCGGGCCGCCAAACATGATGGGTTCATCGACGACGCTGCGCGGCACGTCCGACGACAGTTCCAGGTCGACACGCTCGAACAGCGTTTCCATCGTCATGTCGGTGGGTTTGTTGATGACCACGCCCAGCACGCCATTGTCATTGTGTTCGCACACATAAACGACGGTGCCGCCAAAGACGGGATCTTGCATCGACGGCATGGCAATCAGGAAATGGTTGGCCAGGTTCAACGCAGGCGCCGCAGCGGCGGCAGGCGCCAGCGGGTCGGCGGCTTCCTGCAGCAAGCCTGGCGTGGGCAGAGGTTGGCCGGCCTTAGTTTTCTTCATACGCGTGCTCTCTCTGCAGTTCTGGGGGAATTGAATTTGTAGACTTTAAGGTAATATCTCACGGCTTGTCGGTGCTGCCACCAGTTAAAAGGGGCATGTGTAGCCGATAGTTTACTATGAATTGCTTCAATTGCCGCTATGGCCACGTAATGCCTGCCACGATGCCATCTGATAATCCAACTTTCCGCACTGCGCTGGTCTGGTTCCGCCGCGATTTGCGCAACTTTGACCATGCCGCCCTGCACCACGCGCTGCAACGCAGCGAAACCGTGTTTTGCGCTTTCATTTATGACAAGGATATTCTCGGCACCTTGCCACGCGCAGACCGCCGCGTGGAATTTATACACGCATGCATAGCGGAATTGGCGGCGGATTTGCAACAGATGGGCGGCGGCCTGATCGTCCGCCACGCGCTGGCGCAAGAGGAAATTCCCCGCCTGGCGGCTGAGCTGAACGCGGATGCGGTGTTTGCCAACCATGATTATGAACCGCAAGCCATTGCCCGTGACGCTGCCGTGGCGCAGGCGCTGGCTGCCGATGGCCGTCTGCTGTTCACGTTCAAGGACCAGGTGATCTTTGAAAAAAACGACGTACTGTCGCAATCGGGCACGCCGTTTTCCGTTTTCACGCCTTATAAGAACGCCTGGCTGAAGCGCTTGCAGGCGCAGCCGGACAGTGTGGCGCCATGGCCCATCGATCCCCATGTCCGCAAGCTGGCGGCGCTGCCGGACAGCCCGCTGCCGACACTGGAACAGCTGGGTTTCGAGCGCACCAACCTCGCGCAACTGGCCATCCCCACCGGCATGCGCGGCGGCGCGCAACTGTTCGAGGACTTCCTGGAGCGCATAGCCGGCTATGGCATGGCGCGCGACTACCCGGCCGTCAAGGGGCCGTCTTACCTGTCGCTGCACTTGCGCTTCGGCACCGTATCGATCCGCCACCTGGTGCGCACCGTGTCGGACCTGTCGGCGCGGGGCCAGGCCGGCGATGGCGGCGCCGTATGGCTGTCGGAACTGATCTGGCGCGAGTTTTACATGATGATCCTGTACCACCATCCGCATGTGGCGCAGTCATCGTTCAAGACCGCGTATGACGCCATTGAATGGGAAACGGGGCCGGACGCGGACGAACTGTTTGCCGCATGGTGCGAGGGCCGCACCGGCTATCCGCTGGTGGACGCCGCCATGGCGCAGTTGAACCGTACCGGCTACATGCACAACCGCCTGCGCATGGTAACGGCATGCTTCCTTATCAAAGACCTCGGCATCGATTGGCGCCGCGGCGAAGCGTATTTCGCGCAGCATTTGAATGACTTCGACCTGTCGGCCAACAATGGCGGCTGGCAGTGGGCATCATCGTCCGGCTGCGACGCACAGCCGTACTTCCGCATTTTCAATCCCATCACGCAATCCGAGAAATTCGACCCGGAAGGGAAATTCATCAAGCGCTACCTGCCGCAACTGGCCGCGCTCGACCCGCGCGAGATCCACGCGCCATGGCAGGTGCCGCGCATGGTGCTGGCAGAAAAAGGCATCACCCTCGGCCGCGATTATCCGCAGCCGCTGGTGATGCATGATGAAGCGCGCAAGCGCACGCTGGAACGCTATGCCGTGGTAAAAAAACCCGGCTGATTTACGCGGCCTGCTGCGACAGCAGGCTTTCTATAGCGCCCAGCAGCACCGGTTCCTGGAACGGTTTGCCGAAATACGCGTTGACGCCCAGCTGCATCGCGTAATTACGGTGCTTGTCCGCGCTGCGCGACGTGATCATGATGATGGGGATGTCGCGCGTGCGGTCGTCGCCGCGCACGTTGCGCGTCAAATCAAAGCCATCCATGCGGGGCATTTCAATATCAACCAGCATCATGTCAGGCAAGCTGTCGCGCATCTGTTCCAGCGCATCGACGCCATCCTTGGCCAGCACCACCTGGTAGCCTTCCCGTTCCAGCAAGCGCTGCGTCACTTTGCGCACCGTCAGCGAATCATCGACCACCATGATCGTGCGCCCGGTGGCCGCCACCATTTGCAAGCCGCCGTCTACCGGTTCAACGCGCAATTCCGGATGTTCGGCCAGATGGCGCGCCAATGCCAGCGGATTGAGGATCAACACGATTTCACCGGAACCCAGCACCGTGGCGCCCGCGATCCCGGCCATGCGCGCCAGCTGCGGTCCGATATTCTTAATGACCACTTCTCGGTTGCCCTGTACGTCATCGACTTGCAGCGCCAGGCGGTCGTCGCCCGCTTTCAAAATCAGTACTGGCGACGAGCGCTGTGCAGCCGGCTGCGCCTGCGCATCACCCAGCATTGTCGGCAGGTAGTGCAGCGGCGCCGGCATCCCCTGGATCACCACGTGGCCCTTGCTGCGCGCGTCACTGAGCGCGCTTTCTTTCATTTGCAGCACTTGTTCCACCAAGGTCGATGGCATGGCAAATGGCCGTCCGCCGGCGCGCACCAGCACCACTTGCGTCACGGCCAAGGTCAATGGCAGGCGGATCGTGAAGCACGCGCCTTTGCCGCGCTCTGAGGCCGTATCGACGCGGCCACCCAGCAATTGCGCTTCCGACCGCACGATGTCCATGCCGACGCCACGCCCGGCCTGCTCCGTCAGCGTCTCCGCCGTCGAAAAGCCCGGTTCGAAAATCAGGCAGGCCGCGTCCGCATCGGAAATTTCTTCGCCATCGTCCAGCAAGCCCACGCTGCGCGCCTTGGCGCGGATGCGGTCCAGGTCCAGCCCCGCGCCATCATCGGAAAACGCCAGCACCACTTCATTGCCTTGCTGGCTCACCTGGATCAGCAATTCACCTGTTTCATCCTTGCCCGCGGCATGGCGTTCGGCGCGCGGTTCGACGCCATGCACGATGGCGTTGCGCAGCAAGTGTTCAAATGGCGCAGCCATCCGCTCCAGCACGCCACGGTCGATTTCCACCGCGCCGCCCCGGATATCGAGGTTGACGCGCTTGTCCGTTTCCTTGGCAGCCAGGCGCGCCACGCGGAACAGGCGTTCGGAAATGCTGGCAAACGGCACCATCCGCACCCGCATCAAATCGCGCTGCAATTCACGCGTCATGCGCGCCTGCTGCGTCAAGTCCGTGCTGGCCGTATCGACGCTGCGCAGCAGGCTTTCATGGAATGACGCCACGTCATTGACGCTTTCCGCCATCATGCGCGTCAATTCCTGCAAGCGCGTAAAGCGGTCGAATTCCAGCGGATCGAATTCACGGTCGCTGGAAATCGACATGCGCGACGCGATTTGCGATTCCGCCTGCATTTCCACTTCGCGCAACTGGCGGCGCAAGCGCGCCAGGTTTTCGGAAAAGTCGTTCAGCGACGTGCGCAAGGCGCCCACTTCATTTTCCAGCCGGGAGCGCAGGATCGATACTTCACCGGCCTGGTTGACTAGCCGGTCCAGGATGTCGGCGCGCACACGCACCAGCGGCGTACGCGACGCACTGTCATCTTCCTGCGCTGCCACTGCCGGCGCTGCGGCAGGTTCTCCCTGCGCCGCTTCGGCTGCCGGCGCCTGTACCGGCTGTGGGTGCTGCAACTGCTCGAACAGCACCAGCGCATGGTCATAATGCGTCAGCAATTCTTCGAACGCATGAGGCGTCGCGCTGTTGGCGTGCACCATGTTTTCAATATGGGTTTCAATTTCATGCGCATGCTGGCCCAAACGCATGGCGCCCGCCATGCGCGCGCTGCCTTTCACCGTGTGCAGCACCCGCTGCAGCATGTGCGCGTGGCTGAAGTCAGTCGGGTTGCGCTGCCAGGCGCGCAATGCGTGGCCCACTTGCGGCAGCAAATCCGCGCCCTCTTCCAGGAACACGGGCAGCAAGTCCGCATCGATTTCGTCCGTATAGCTGCCTGGCGGCGCCACCGCCAACTCAGCCGGCGCATCGGGCAATTCCAGCACTTGCACGTCGGGCGAGGATGGCAGCGTCTCCGGCGGCGAAGCCGGTACATGTTCCACGCTCAGTACAGCCAGTTCCGGCATTTCCGGTTCCAAATCCGCCAGCGCCTGCAGCTGCTCTTCCGGGACAGTGGCGTCCGCAAGTCCTGGTTCGGGTTCCGGCTCTAGCGCCAGTTCGTGCACCGGCACAGGCTCGGCCTCTGGCGCAGGCAACGGCTCGTCTTGCGGCGTGTCCGCCAGCGGTTCCTGCTGCGCCAACGGCAGCGGTTCTGGCGCAGGCGGCAGTTCGTCCAATGGCGGCAATGGCTGCGGCGCTGCCGGCTGTTGCTGCGCCGCCCACTCATCCTGCAAGTCCGGCGCTTGCGGCTGCGGCGCAGGCGCAGCGATCTGCGACAGCGGCGCGGCAAACGCATCGTCAAACGCGGTATCGAACAAGTCGTCGATATCATCGTTGACGGGTGACGCCGTCTTCGCTTCCGGCGCCCGCGTCAAGACCGGTTCACGGTTGAAAAAGTCCGATTCCGGCGGCGGCTTGCCGGACAAATCGTTATAGGCTTCGGCAAACAGCGCATCAAGCTGCGCCGCCAGTGCACTTTCGCCTTCCTGAGGCGCGGCCGGAACTGCGTCGGCCCGGGCATCAGCCTGCGCATCGGCATCGGCAAAGACCGCGTCCATGTGCGCATCAAAAGCGCCATCCGGCGTTTGCAGCCGCGCCAGTTCATCGCGCATGCGCTGCAATGCTTCAATGAGTTCCGGCTGGTCCGGCGCCACTTCGCCCTGAGCGAAGCCCAGCAGCATCTGGTGCATGCGCTCGGCCGTAAAGTCCAGCAAATCGTGCTGGGTCGGATCGAGCTGCGGCGCCGGCGCACGCAAACCTTCCAGCGTGCTTTCCAGTGCATACGCCAAATCGCGCAACGCGGTAAAGCCCACCGTGCCCGACGTTCCCGCCAGCGTATGGGCTGCCTGCAATGCATCCGCACTGACCGGGCGCCCCGGTTCATGGCGCCATTCGCCAAAGTCGCGCGCCAGCAGGCGCGCCAGTTCATCCGTCTCGGCCAGGTAAATGTTATACAGCGGCAGCGGGATCGTCAGCGCGCCCACGTGTTTGACGTCGTCGTCCTCCGGCGGCAGCAATGGCGCCACGTTCGGATGGAATTCAATCACGTCAGCCGTCGGTGGCGGCGCCACCGGGAATGCAATCACCTGCCCCAGCTCATGGCTGGCATCTTCATCGCGCGTGGGCGACGGCGGCGTGAAGTCCACGATTTGCGCACTGGATTCCACCGGCGCAGCGTCCTGCGGCTCCGCCGCGGTAGCGCCTGGCGCGGGCTCGTCCACCGCAGCTTCCGGCACGCTTTCCAATCCTGCGGCGGGCTCGGCCGGAGTTGCAGCTGCTTCGTCCGCCATGTCAAACGGCCCTCCCGCCTGCACCTGTGCCGCAGCCGCCACCAGTGCATCGGCATTGCGCTGCGAAACGCCATGGGCCACCAATTCATCCACCCATGCCGTCAAATCACGCGCAGCGCGCTCCAGCAAGCCAAACAGCGCTTCCGTGGCGGGCCGCTCTTCAGCCAGCCACGTATTCATCGTACGCTCGATGGCGGCCGCGCCATCGGCAAACTGGTTCAACCCCACCATGCGTCCACTGCCCTTGAGCGTGTGGAACGAGCGGCGCAGCATCGTCAAATGTTCCAGCGTGCCAGCCTCGGAGCGCGGCTTGGCCAGCGTTTCATTGACGAACACCAGCACTTCCTGTGCTTCCGCGATGAAGATGTCGAGCAATTCTTCTTCGATTGCCGCATCGCTCGGCGATGCCGCGGCAGCCTGCGGCGCAGGCGTCGGCGGCGACGTGGGCGATTCGACTTCTTCTTCCAGCACCGGCACGGGCGCGCTGGCGGCGAGCTTTTTAAATGGCACTGCGCGGAATGTGCCCTGCGCAGCATCGAATGCATAGCGCTCTTTTGCGCCGGACGGATTTTGCGCCAGCATGTCGACAAAGAAGCCTAGCGCCCCGACATTTTGCGCAATGTCGTCCAGCACACGCGGTTCCTGCGCCGGATCGCCCTGGCCGCCAGCCAGTTTCGCGATTTCCTTGCGCACGTGTTCCGTCGCGAACACTGCATCTTCCTGGTCCAGCACGGCCAGCGCGCCATGCAGCTGATGCAGCACGCTGTCGAGGCTGCGCAGCGATGGCCGCAGCGACGGGTCGCCATAGTAATCGTCCAGCACCTTTTCCACCTGGCGCAGGCCCGTCTTCATTTCCCCCGCCAGTGCCGCCACCGTATCGTCCTGCTGCAATTGGTGGGCCAGGCCGAGCTGCCATTGCGCCGGCGGCGGCGCACCATCGCCGTCGCCCGCCAGCAGCGCTTGCAGGCGCACGCCGATGGTGTCGGCATGGGCCGGGAACGTGTCCGGCAAGTGCCGGATATGTTCAAGGCCATGCTCTGCAAACAGCAGCGCGGTCGTCATTTCCAGCGACAGCGCTTCGCTACGGCCCTTGGTCACCGCGGCATTGGCCACTTGCGCCAGCTGGCGCATCAGCGCTGCCAGCGCGGCCACGCCCAGCTTGTCGCACGCAACAGCCACCACGGCCAGCGCCTGGCTGAATTCCGCATCCAGTTGCGGGTCGATGACGGCATCGAGCAAACGCTGCCACGCGGCCTTGGCAGCCGCCATGGCTTCCCTGGCGCGCGCCAGCGCTTCCGCATCGATGCGGCCATAGCGCTTCGCTTCCACGTCGGCAGGCACGGTGCCTTCGATGCCGAAAACGCTGCACAAATGGTGCGCCAGCGGCGACACATGGTCGTGATCCGCACCGGCAATGAAGAACAGCGCTTCGCGCAGCATGTTGTCCGGCAGCGATGCATCGCCTTGCGCCAGGCGGCGCATTTGCAGGTTAATCAGGCCAAACAATTGCTTGACGTAGCGGCCATGGTCCAGCTGTCCCGCTGCCGCCAGTTCGGCAAATGCCTGCATCGCCAGCCAGAACGTGCGCGCTTTCGGATCAGACTGCGCTTCCGCCACTTGCGCCACCGCGTCGCGCAATGCGCCCGTCTGCGCCGTTTGCGCATCAGGCTCCGTGGCTTTCATATAAGGCAGCAGTGCGCGCTCAAAACGCTGGCGATAGGCTGTGTAGTCAGGCGCTTCCACCGTCGTGGCGGCCGGCATGCGCGCCAGCGCCGACAAATCAGGGAAAAACAGGTCGGCCGGATGGATGCGTTCCGCGCCCAGCATTTCCTGTACGGCACGGTAATAAGGGAACAGGCGCACCGGCTGGAATGGCGCGCCGGCCAGCAACTCTTCCAGGAATTCCGTGATCGCCTGGTACAGGTTGGCGACCGTGCGGGCATTGTCCGCATTGCATTTCAGCGCACCGGATTTGAAGCGGTCCAGCGCCTCTTCCGCCACCTGCGTCATCAGGGTGACGCCGTCGACATCGACTATCTGCAGCGCACCGTGCGCCTGGTGCAAATGCGAGCGCGCGTGCTGCAGCGCGGTCGACTGGTCATCCTGTTCGCGCCCGCCTGCCTCGAACAGGGCGGTACGGGAGCGGCCCAGTGCTTCGCGGATTTCCGCCATCACCCACGACAGGGGACCGGTATCAAATTGCGCCGCGCTGGAAGTTTCGAGGTTGGTCATTGCTTGTTCCATGTGTTCAGGATGCCGTGATGCGGAAGCGCGACACCGAGTTTTTCAGTTCCTGCGCCAGCACCGACAGCTTGTGAATCGATTGCGCGGTTTGCTGGGTGCCGTTCTGCGTCTGCTGCGTCACGGACAAAATATGCCGGATGTTTTGCGCCACGCCGGTGGCCGACGTGGCTTGCGTGCCCGTCGCATACGAGATGCCCTGGATCAGTTCCGCCAGCCGGTTCGACACGTTCGAGATGTCGGACAGCGCAGCGCCGGCCGCGTCGGACAGGCGCGCCCCTTCCACCACGCCTTGCGTGGATTTTTCCATTGCGGCCACGGCGTCGTGCGTATCGGTCTGAATCGTGCGCACCAGCGCGCCGATCTGCTTGGCCGCTTCGGCCGACCGTTCCGCCAGCCGCTGCACTTCTTCCGCCACCACCGAAAAACCGCGCCCCGCTTCGCCCGCCGCCGCGGCCTGGATCGCCGCGTTCAGCGCCAGCACGTTGGTCTGTTCAGTAATATCGGAAATCAGTTCCGTGATCTCGCCGATTTCCTGCGACGATTCGCCCAGCCGCTTGATGCGCTTGGACGTTTCCTGGATTTGTTCGCGGATTTCATGCATGCCCTTGATGGCGTTTTCCACGGCGGTCGCGCCCTGCTCCGCCGCCGCCACCGACTGGCGCGCCACGTCGGCCGATTCCGCTGCGGAGCGCGAGACGTCGGTAATTTCATTGGCCATTTTCACGACGGTGGCGCTGGCGTCCTGGATTTCACGCGACTGCTGCTGCGATGCCAGCAGCAAGTCGCTGGAAATGCCTTGCGCCTGCGCGGACGCCAGCCGCACCTGTTCCGCCGTTGTCGTCACCCGTCCCACCAGGCCGCGCAACTCTTCCACCGTATAGTTGACCGAGTCGGCAATGGCGCCCGTGATGTCTTCCGAGACGGTCGCCTGTACCGTCAAGTCCCCGTCCGCCACTTCCTGCAACTCATTCATCAGGCGCAAGATCGCCGCCTGGTTCTGGTCATTCATGGCTTTCGCTTCTTCTTCCTTTTGCTGCGCCTGGATCCGCATGGCTTCCGCTTCCTGGCGGCGGCGTTCGGCGCTGCGCGTGCGGTTTTGCGAATCCTGCAGCAGCACGCGGCCGATGGCGGCCGCCGTCATCAGGGTCAGCATGCCACCCGCCACCATCAGCCAGAACGTCAGGTTGAGCGCGTCCTGTTCCGACCGGTAGGATTGCAGCAAGCCGCCCAGCAAGCCGCGCAATTCTTCATTGCCGGCAAAGATGGTGCGCTCGGCCGTCTTGGCTGTGCTGAATTTATCGAGCCGGTCGAGGATCGAGGCCAACAGCTTCTGGTATTCCTCGAACTGTCCTTTCAGCGTCTTGACCCGTTCGCGCAATTCCCCGTCACGGATGGCCGGCAACTGGTCGCTGCCATTGAGGAAGGCGTCCAGCGTGGTGCGGAATACCGTCGTATCGCGCCCCAGCTGGAATGCGGTCTCTGACGAAATGCCGCCCGCCGTAATGTATTCACTGGCGCTGCGGCTCATACGCTGCGTCAGCATGGCCAGCTTGCCCAGTGCCGCCACTTCCTTGACGCCGGCGCCACGCTGCAGGCGCTGCGCCTGCAAGTCTTCCACCATGGACAGCAATTGCGGCGACAGGCGGTCCAGCTGCTTCAGGGTTTTATCCAGTCTGCGCAATTCAGCATCCATCGCCAGGATCGCGCCAGCCGCCTGGTCCGATGCCTGCCATTTGTGGCGCGCTGCCGCCACTGCCTTGCCCAGCGCCGCAGGGGGCTGCGGGATCGTCGTGCCCTGGAAGTCGCCGCCATGTATCATCAGGTTGAAGTCGCGGTTCAACTCCTTGCGGCTCTCCGCCAGCTGGCGGAAGGCTTCTTCATTACCCTGCACGGCGTTCGGCGCGGCCTTGCCGATACGCTGCGAGTGCATCAGCGCATCGCTGGCAATCTGCGTTTGCGCAGAGCGGATGCTGTTGCTGCGGATATTCAGGCCGACGGCGGCGACGCTCAGCAACATGCAGACAGCCAGCGCCGTGGACAAGATGTTCAATTGGCGCTGGGCCGGCAAATGGCCGATCAGCGGCAAACGGATGCCGGGCCCTGCGTCCGCTGCGGGCCGCGCACCCGCGCTGCGCAGTGCATCGCGCAAACGCAGCGGCGCTGCAGCCGGCGTTTCCTGCTCCGGGACAGCCGCCGCAGGCGCCGCGGCGGAAGCGGCAGCCGGGGCTGCGGCCGGTGCGTAGTTGGCAAATTCGGAATCCGGCGCGGCAGAAGGCTCAGGCGTTTCGGCCTGCTGTGAACGCGGCAACAGCTTGGAGAACAATCCCATTACACCCTCGTTTAGTCCTGGTCCTTGATAGCCATAACGGCAGCCAACTGGTAAAAATTACCGGCCGACTTGCAGGAACCGTTCTTCGTGTACCAGCAACGCCAGGTCCAGCCGTGTCCAGCGCTGCCCCTCCGCATCCGTATACTGTTGCGCACACCATCGCGATATGGCGGGATCCGCCGCTTCCGCCTGCATGGTTTCCACATTGCGCAAACCCAGCACGCGCGACGCCAGCAGCGCGCCGTGCAAGCCCAGTCCCGGCGCAAACGTCACGATACGGCACTCGCCCGTCTGCGCGACGGCAGCTTCGCCGCAATACCGGGCCAAATCCACCACCCCCGTTAAATTACCCCGGATATTGGCCAGCCCAAGGTACCAGTCGTGCGTCAGCGGCACCGGCGTGATGGCTTGCAGCGGCACGATTTCCGATACTTGCGTCAAATCCAGCAGGCAGCGCACGGTTCCCAGTTGCACGCCCAGCTGGCGGCCGGACGCCAGCGCGCCGCTTTGGGCCGCATGCATGCGTTCGAGCAATTGCGCCTGGTAGCGGCGCAAACGGCTGCGCCGGTCAGGGCTTTTGCCTTCGGCCGGCGCGGCGGCAGGCAGAGTGGAGGACGGAACAGCATCGGTGACGCTGTCCGCTGCGGAAGTGATATCGCCGTACGCGCTGCTCATCGGTCAGCCGCCAAGCGCGGCTATTTTGGCCAGCAGCTCGGCTGCATCAACCGGCTTGATCAGGTAATCCTTGGCGCCCTGGCGTATGCCCCAGATGCGGTCGGTTTCCTGGTTCTTGCTGGAGCAGATAATCACCGGCACATTTTGCAAGTCCGGATCGCGCGCAATGGAGCGGGTCACCTGGAAGCCGTTTGCGCCCGGCATCACGACGTCCATCAATATCAGTTCCGGCTTGTCCGCCCTGATGCGCTCCAGCGCTTGTTCGCCGTTTTCGGCAGTGGTGACGGTAAAACCGTTTTTGACCAGGATATCAGTCAAATAGTAACGCTCGGTCGGGGAGTCGTCGACTATGAGGATACGTTGTATGGCCATGTTCCCCTCGCAGTGTCAGGTGCCGGCCTGGCCTGCGGTATGTTCACGCACGGCCGCCAGCAAGCTGTCTTTGGTAAATGGTTTAGTCAGGTAGGCGGCAGAGCCGACCATGGCGCCACGCGCGCGGTCAAACAAGCCGTCTTTGGACGACAGCATCAGCACGGGCGTGGTATGGAATTTAGTGCTTTTCTTGATCAGTGCGCACGTCTGGTAACCGTCCAGGCGCGGCATCAGAATGTCGCAAAAGATCAAATCCGGGTGATGGTCATTGATTTTGGCCAGCGCATCAAAACCATCTTCCGCCAGCACCACCTGGTAGCCAGCCTGGCCCAGGAAAATCTCGGCCGACCGCCGAATGGTGCTGCTGTCGTCGATCACCATGATCTTCAAACCTGTCGCTTGCGGCGTCATTGTCATATTCGCTCACCGGTATACGTATCGACACGATAGCATAGGGCGCTGCGATTTGGCACGACCGTGTTGCTGTACAAGCAATTAGCGCGCGATGGCGTCAGATCGCCACCATTTCGAAGTCCTCTTTACGGGCGCCGCACTCAGGACAGCTCCAGTTGATCGGGACATCGGCCCAGCGCGTACCCGGCGCCAAGCCTTCTTCCGGCAAACCTGCTTCTTCATCGTAGATCCAGCCACAAATCAGGCACATCCAGGTTTGAAATGCCTGCGTCGATTCATTGCTACTCACGTTGTCCTTCCTTCTATCAAGTAAAATGCCGAATCAGGTATCTTAATCTACCCGCCGTGCAAAACCAAACTTCTCCCCTTATCCTGACATTCGGCACCTTTGACCCTGTCGGCGCCACCGGAGTGACCGCTGACCTGGCCGTGTTTTCCGCCCTCGGCTGCAATGGCCTGGCGGTGACGACCGCGTTGCTGATCGGAGACAGCGCCAGTGTGGAAGATATGCAGGAAGTCGATCCGGACTGGGTAGCGGACCAAGCCCGCGTGCTGCTGGAAGACGCCGCTGTCGCAGCCTTCAAGATTGGCGCGCTGCACGACCTGGAACACGCATCGGCCATCGCGGAAATCGTCTCGGACTACCCGGATGCGGCGCTGGTACTCGATCCGTTTGGTTCACGTTTGCCCGATATCGGCGACGATGTGGAAGAAATGCTGACCGTTGTGCGCCAATTGCTGGTGCCGCAGGCATCGGTGCTGGTGCTGTCGCGCGATGAACTGGCGCGGCTGGCGGAAACCTGGCGCGGCGGCGACAGCGGCTCGGACGACGATGAAGACAGCGATGACGACGAACCCGGCGACGGTGACGATGACGCCCCCGCAACCGCCAGCAAAGCCCCGGCCCGCATTCCGCTGCCGCCCGGCGGCGACATCGTGCGTGAAGAAGACCATGACCCGGTGGCAGCCGATGCGCTATACCTGATACGCCTGGGATGTGAATTCGTGCTGGTCACCGGCACCATCGGCGAAGGCGATGGCGGCCGCGCCAATACCTTATATAGTGCAGACGGCGTGGTGCGCCACGATGGCTGGCGTAACTTGCCAGGACCATTCATTGGTGCGGGCGGTACGCTGTCGGCAGCCATTGCCGCTTTCCTGGCCCAGGGCGCCGACACGCCGAATGCCGTGCGGCTGGCGCAGGATTACACACATGGCGCGCTCGAACATGCCCAGCGCTACGGCATGGGCAAACTGGTGCCAAACCGCACGTACCGCATGCAAGCCATATAACTTTCATAAGCGATTGAAACATGACTGAATCCAAAAACGATATTCTGTTTGCCCGCGCCCAGAAAACTACGCCGGGCGGCGTTAATTCGCCGGTACGCGCATTCCGTTCGGTAGGCGGCACCCCCCGTTTTATTACGCGCGCTGAAGGTCCTTATTTCTGGGATGCCGACGGCAAGCGCTATATTGATTACATTGGTTCGTGGGGCCCGGCCATTGTCGGCCACGCCCATCCGGAAGTCGTGAAAGCCGTACAAGACGCGGCCACCCGTGGTTTATCGTTTGGCGCACCGACGGAAGCGGAAATTGATATGGCGGAAGAAATTTGCCGCCTGGTGCCGTCCATTGAACAAGTCCGCCTGGTTTCCTCTGGCACGGAAGCCACGATGAGCGCATTGCGCCTGGCGCGCGGCGCCACCGGGCGCGATAAAATCGTTAAGTTCGAAGGCTGCTATCACGGCCATGCTGATTCCTTATTGGTAAAGGCCGGCAGCGGTTTATTGACTTTCGGCAATCCAACCTCCGCCGGCGTACCGGAAGATTTCGTGAAACACACGCTGGTTTTGGATTACAACAATATTGCGCAAATTGAAGAAGCGTTTGCGAATATGGGCGATGAAATTGCCTGCGTCATTGTCGAGCCAGTGGCCGGCAATATGAATTTGATTAAAGCCACGCCGGAATTCCTGCAAGCCTTGCGCCGTTTGTGCACGGAGCACGGTGCGGTATTGATTTTCGATGAAGTCATGTGCGGCTTCCGCGTCGGCTTAAAAGGCGCGCAAGAGCTGTATGGCATACAGGCGGATTTGACGGCGCTGGGCAAGGTCATTGGCGGCGGTTTGCCAGTGGCGGCATTTGGCGGCCGCGCAGATTTAATGGAAAAGATGGCGCCATTGGGAGCGGTATATCAGGCAGGAACGTTGTCAGGTAATCCGGTGGCGGTTGCGGCCGGCATGACGACCTTAAAACTGATTCAACAGCCGGGCTTTTACGACAAACTGGCCGCATCGGCAAAACGCTTGGCGGAAGGCTTAACGGCCGCAGCAAAAGAGGCCGGCGTGACTTTCTGCGCGGATTCGGAAGGCGGTATGTTTGGCCTGTATTTCAGTGCAACGCCGCCAAATAACTACGCGGAAATGATGGCGGGCGACCGTGCCAAATTCAATGTCTTCTTCCATAAGATGCTGGATGAAGGCGTGTATTTTGCACCTGCCGCGTTTGAAGCGGGCTTTGTATCGATCCAGCATGATGATGCAGTGATTGACGCCACTATCGAGGCAGCACGCAAAGTATTCACCACCCTCGGCTGATTGTATTCCATCCTGTTTTAAAAGCCGGGTTTACCCCGGCTTTTTTAATGCCCATCAGAATTCCGAAAAGCAACAAAATGGCTAAAAGTCCTTAATTTCCCGCCACTTCGTGCCAAGTATTAGCGTGATCAAGCCAATTTTCAGCGCCAATCTTTGTTGTTGGCGGCCATGTTACAATTTCAGCCACATTTGGCGGAGATAACAATGCATCGATACTGGAATCGCAATACGTGGTTTGTCGGCAGCATAGCAATCATGGCTGCCATCTATGCGGCGGCATTTAACCGCCACCACCTTCCCGACTGGATGCTGCTGGCGGATTTCTCTATCTCGCTGCCGCTATTGCACTACCTGTTATTCCGCCCTTCGCTGAAACGCTGGCTATTCCGCTGGTTCCAATTAACCAGCCTCGGGATTATTCTTGGCCATTTCATTATTCCCGAATCATCGCGCGTTATTTGGCCTATGCTGGAAAAAGTTCGTACAGCAGCAACAGGCTTGCTGATTCCCGTTGAACTGGCAGTGATGTCGATGATTGCCTACAGCGTATGGAAACTGGCGAAATTGGATGGCAATATTGATCGGGCTCTGCAGGATGGCATAACCCGTAAATTGGGTACAACGGTATCCAGCCACCTGGCTTTATGGGAAGCCCGCATCTGGCTATATGCTTTATATAAACCCATAAATGCCAGCTATGCAGGCCGGCAGCATTTTACGTATGCCAAACAAAATAGTAACGCCTCCAATCAATTGGGATTCATTATTGCGATTCTGTTTGAATTGCCATTGGCGCATATGCTGTTGCACTTTATATGGTCGCCAAAAGCTGCATGGATTGCCACGGCGCTGACTGCCTGGAGTATGGTTTATCTGATCAGTGAATACCGCGCTACGCTGGTGCGTCCGGTTTCCATAGACAGTGAGCATTTGTATATTCGCTGCGGCACCTTATCTGTGGATACCGTCATTCCATGGCATCAAATCCGATCGATAGGAAAAACCACTGAGCAGGTAAGGCGCCAGCCAGGCGTGCGCCGTTATAAACAAATGGGAGCAATCAATATCAGCATTCAATTGCAGCCCAATGTGCAGTTACCGGATTTCCTGGGGCGCGCGCAACCGTTGACCGCGATTTACCTGGGATTGGATGACCCGGATGGCTTTATTCAGGCTGCAAGTGTGAATGTTGGATAGAATTCAACACCATTAAAAAAGATACACTAGGCAGATGTTACTGATTGCCGAAAAACGCTCCAGCAGCGACAAATACGACTTTCTCCGTTTCGTCCGCAATAACGGCACCACCAGCGCCGCGCAAATGCCGCGCCAGGGTATCTTGCCGCACGACTTAATTCATTTCGTCGTGGAATCTGCATTACCGCTGCGCCACGGCTTTTTAAGCCAGGTGGCGCGCGGCGCGGATGCAGAATATGTGATCCAGCAAGTGCACAATTATGACCAGTCCACGGTGGACGAAGAAGCTGCGCAAGTGGAAGCCATCGTCGAAGGTTTGCAAACCCAGTTATGGGCTGGTGATTTCGACCATGACATGTTTATCGCGGCAGCCGACGCCGCATGCGCAGCGCGCGGCAAGCGGGCGTTTGATTTGTCCGGTGTTGACGTGCGCGCCAGCCTGTACGAACGGGCGCTGGCGTTGTTCAACCAATGGCAAGAAACCCCGTTCCACAAGTCGCTGTCGCTGGACTTCAATCCGCGTCCGGTTTAACTGCCAGCGCCGCCAGGACGGTGGCGGTATCCACCACTTGCGCGAATTCCTCATGCAGGCTGGCCAGCGCCGTGTTGTGCATCAGCTCGGCTGAGTAATGGCGTCCATCCGGCCCCGTGCGCTCGAAGGTTGCCGTGGCGTCAGACACGATCAGTGCTGCAAATCCCAAATTGCCGGCCATGCGCGTCGTGGTCGATACACAGTGATCCGTGGTAATCCCGCAAATGACGACGGTCGTGGCGCCCTGCGCACGCAAGCGCTGTTCCAGATCCGTGCCGATGAATGAACTGTTAACTTCCTTATAAATGACGGGCTCGTTTGGCAGCGGCGCCGCTTCCGGTTTGACGCGGAATCCTGGCGTATCGGGATGAAACAGGCTGTCCACACGGCGCGAGCGGTGCTGCACGTGGATCAGCGGACGGTCCGACGCGCGCCACGCGGCCAGTAACGCTGCAATATGCAATTCGGCTTGCGGGTTATTACGCCGGCCCCACACCGGGTGGTTAAAAGCTTGCTGGACATCGACGAGGATTAATACGGCATCTTGCGGCAATACGTTCATATCAGCTCCCAAAAACCTCATTGTTCCGCCCTTGCCGCTGCGCGCACAACCGATATCCCGTATAGTTGACGCTCCACACATGAAGGATTTCGATGACCAAGCCCAAATTGAACCAGCTGGAAATGCTGGTGGCGGTGGCCGACCATGGCAGCTTTGGCGGCGCTGCGGCCGCGCTGGATTGTACGCAGTCGCGCATCAGCCATGGCATCGGTGAGTTGGAAGCCGCATTGGGCTTCCGCGTGCTGCAGCGGTCGCGCACAGGGTGTAAGCCGACGGAGGCCGGCCAGCGTGTGCTGGCTGCGGCGCGTCAAATATTACAGCTGGCCGCGACCCTGCCCAGCCTGGGCGCTTCGGATGCCGCCTTGGCGGGCCGCCTTCGGCTGGCCTGCTTCCGCAGTATCAGCACGCACGTGCTGCCGCCGGTGCTGGCCGCGCTGGCGCAAGAACAGCCCGGCATTCGCATCGATATCGATGACAGTTTCGAAGAGCGCGATGCGCTGGTACAGGCGCTGCGCAGCGGGGGCGCCGATGTGGCTATTGCACAATTGCCTGTCGGTGCAGGATTGGTGACACGGCCATATGTGGCGGACGACTATGTGCTGGTGGCGCCGGCCTCCCTGGCGCTGCCTGCGCCAATCAGCTGGCAACAGGTCGATGCGCTGCCCTATCTGCAACTCGATTGCGCCGGCGCGCGTGATATCGCGGCGCGTTGCCGCGCAGCCGGATGGACTGCGCAGCCAGACCGGACCTTGGCAACGGATAGCGCGATTGCCGCACTGATCGGACGCGGCCTTGGTTATTCCTTCCTGCCCCGCCTGGCGGTGCACCCGCTGCCGGATGGCGTGCAAATACAGCCGTTACCGGTCGCCGCCCGGCGCCAGTTCGTCATTGCAGCATTACCGGGTGTGGCGCGGCAACCCGCCTGCGCCATGCTGATGCGCTACCTGGGATTGGCCCGCTTACAAACAGACAGCGCGGCCTATCGTGCCGGCTTGCTTGCTGAATAGGAACCTGGCCGCGCTATCGTTCGCGCAAGATCTGACCGTTATTTCAGCCAGCCACGGTGGCGGAAGTACAGGAATGGGGCAATCGCGCTGGTGACCATCAAGCCCAGCGACCAGGGGTAGCCGGCGGCCCAGTGCAATTCCGGGATATTGTCGAAGTTCATGCCATAGACGCTGGCAATCAGCGTAGGCGGCAGGAAGGCCACACTGGCCACGGAGAAGATCTTGATGATCTTATTCTGGTTAATGTTAATGAAGCCGACCGTCGCATCCATCAGGAAGTTGATCTTGTCGAACAAGAACGACGTGTGGCCGTCCAGCGATTCAATGTCGCGCAAAATCTGCCGGGCTTCTTCGAACTGCTCGGAATTCAACAGCCGGCCGCGCATCAGGAAGCTGACTGCGCGGCGCGTATCCATCATGTTGCGGCGGATACGGCCATTCAAGTCTTCTTCATGGGCGATCGCACTCAGCGCATCGGCCGCGTCTTTGTCGGTAAATTCCTTTTGCAGCACGCGGAACGACACGTCTTCCAGCTTTTTATAGATGCCTTCCAGCGCATCTGCCGAGTATTCCGCATCCGTCGCGTACAAATCCAGCAGCACGTCCATGTAGTCGGCAATCGAACCGGGACGCGAACGGGCGCGCATGCGCACCAGTCGGAATACGGGCAAATCGTCCGTATGCACGGAGAACAGCATCTTTTTCGCGAGGATGAACGCCACCGTCACAACGCGCGACGGGCCATCGTCTTCTTCCAACAGGAAGTCGGTCCGCAAGTGCAAATCACCGTTTTCCGCTTCGTAATAGCGGGCCGATGCTTCAATGTCCTTGACTTCGTCTTCGCCCGGCAAAATCACGCCGTAAATGGCCTTGACCCAGTTGCGCTCGTCGTCGTTGGGATCCGTCAGATCCACCCATACCGGCTCGACTTTTTCCAGATCTTCGCGCGTCTCGATAGGAACCTGGTTGAGACGGCCATTTTGTAAGACGAAAACATTGATCATAGGCACTCTCGGGCAGGGTCAGACGCAGAAGCGCGAAATTTGAAACAGCGCAAGTGTACTCGGAAAGGCCTTTTCCCGGCCACCCTTGTGTGCTTATTTTTGCCGCTATTGAGTGGCTTTTTCGATCATCTTTTCCCGTATTGATTCCGGTCCCGAAGCAGCCGGGTCCGGCTTGGGCACCTTGGGCGCTTCGATGCCCCGGGTTTCATGCACGACGACGGCCTTTGACGTCGGATTGCTGGCCTTGCATTCTGTGTCGGAAAACACGGTTTTCCCGTCAATGACGCAGCGGCGCAGGGCAGCGCCAGCAGGCTGTACGGCTTTGGCGCCTTGCTGCACGACGGCTTCCGCGCCGGTTTTTTTCATCAATTTGTCTGCCCCTTCGGCAAATAAATTGCGTTCTTTCTTCATTGAAAACAAGGCGGCCATGACGACGGCCGCCAAGCCCGCCATGATCATTGCCACGGCAATCAAGCTGATGCCTCGCTGACGTTTCAACATAAGACGCTCCCCAACGGTGAGATTCCTTATGGTAACTCAGCGGATCCCATGCGTTTGAGAATAGTTGCGGTACGCCGCGCCAGGTAACTGCTGTCCCGGTGCGCATCGTAATAACGGGGATTGGGCAACATCACGGCCAGCTTGGCAGCCTGCGCAGCGCCCAGGCTGGCGGCGCTGACGCCATAGTAGTGGCGCGCCGCCGCTTCTGCGCCAAAGATGCCTTTGCCGAATTCCACCACGTTCAAATAAATCTCGAAAATGCGCTCTTTATCCATCAGCGCTTCCAGCATGTACGTAATGATCAATTCCTGGCCTTTACGCAAATAGCTCCGAGATCCCGACAAGAACAAGTTTTTTGCCAGCTGTTGCGTGATGGTGGAACCGCCGGACACGACCTTCTTCTTTTTCGCATTCTTTTCGTAGGCTTTTTGCAGCGCGTCCCAGTCGACGCCTTCATGCTCGGAAAAGTTCGCATCTTCCGATGCAATGATGGCGCGCTTCAAATTGCCGGAAATCCGGTTATAGGGCACCCATTGCTGGCGTATGTTGGCTTTGGGGTCTTTTTCCTTCAACGCTGCCTGCTGTTCACGCATGAACGACGTCATGGTCGGGTTATGGTCAACCCACCACCAGATCTGCAACAGGAAATACAACTGCACACCTAAAAACAGCAGCGCAGGGATGATGAACAGCCACTTCAGCCACCGTTTCCAGCCCGCTCCGGCTTTACCAGACTTGGCCATGATTACAGTTTCGCGCGCAATTGCGCCAGCACATCGGCAGTCTGTGGGCGCACGCCGCGCCAGGCGGCAAAGGCTTCCGCTGCCTGTTCCACCAGCATGCCGAGGCCATCGCGCACGATCGCGCCGTGTTGTTGCGCGAACTGCATGAATACTGTCGGCTCTTTACCGTACATCATGTCCAGCGCCAGCGTGCCGGGACCGAATACGGCAGGCGGCACGGGCGGCAAATCCGACGACAGGCTGGCCGACGTGGCATTGATGACGATGTCGTAGGCGCCTTCAATGTCCGCAAAACCGCAGGCGGACAAGGCCGCACCGGCCGACAGGGCGGCAAATTGCGCCACCAGCGCTTGCGCTGTCGCCACCGTGCGGTTGGCAATCGTCAGCGCAGCAGGATGGTGTTCCAGCAGCGGCAGCACGACGCCCCGCGCGGCGCCGCCGGCGCCCAGCAGCAGCACGCGCTTGCCCGTGACCGGCACGCCGGCATTGACGACGATATCGTTGACCAGGCCGGCGCCATCCGTGTTGTCGCCGACGATCCCTTGTTCCGTGAACAGCAGCGTATTGACAGCACCTGCCGCCTGCGCGCGCATGGTCAGCGCGCCCGCCAGCTTGTGCGCTTCCAGCTTGAACGGCACCGTGACATTGGCGCCCTTGCCGCCTTCCGCAATGAAGGCATGCACGGCAGCGGTGAAACCATCCAGCGGGGCCAGACGCTTATCGTAAGTCAGTTGCTGGCTGGTTTGCGCGGCATAGGCCGCATGGATTTCCGGCGACTTGCTGTGGGCAATGGGATTCCCGAATACGCAATATTTATCCGTCACATTTGCCGTCATTCAGTGCACTCCGCCGCTGCTCAAATTGGTTTCCATCTTGTCTTCCCTCGTGAATTTGAAGCGGGTGATGATCACCCACAAATCATCCCGTTCACTCGACAGCATATTCGGCGGGAACCTGCCAAACGGCGCCGCCCGGCGCACGATGGCCAGCGCCGCCGCATCGAGGGCGTCATTGCCGGAACTTTTTTCTATACGGACGCCGCCGTCTTTTTCATAAATGCTGCCGTCCTGGAACACGGGGATATACACCACCAGTTCGCCATACAGCTTGCGGCCGTTTTTCGACGGGAAGTTCAGCGTACCCATTTCTTCGATGCGTTTCTGCATCGTCTTGTAATAGCTGGCATAATCCACTTCACGCGTGGATGGCGTGATGAACGTTTTTTTAGGCCGCTTGTTCTGGTCTTCGATGACTTGCGTGATTTCCGCCGCGCGCCGCGCAATGGCCTTGCTACTGTCCAGCAAATCCGCACCGGTCGGCAGCGGATCGGGGCGGTCCCGTTCTGTAATGGGCGCGGCGGCAAACGGCGACTTGTGCACTTGTGTCAACAAGTTCTTTTGCGCTTCTTCCAGTTCCGCGATACGGCGCTTCGTGGCTTTCACACTGTCGCCCATCTCGGTCTTGCGCATGTCCGGCAATGGCGACTTGGAGCGCCCCGTGTCGGCGTTGCCGCCGCCATCAAGGTTCGCTTGCGCCAGCGCGTCCGCTTTTAATGGCGCTTTGGCGTGCTTGGCATTGACGAGGATGACTTCCAGCCCCGGATCGGCCGGTTCCACCTTGAAGTTTTTCGGCGACACAAAGTGCACCGCCAGCAGCATGGCGTGCACCAGCAGGGAAATGCCGGTGGCCAGGTACAGCAGGCGGTTTTGTTGGAAAGACATCACGCGGGAACCGTTACGAACAGGCGTTAAAGATGGTGGATTCTACGACAAAGCCCGCGCTTCAGGACTGCGCCGGGGCTTCGCCCTGTTCCGCCACTTCTTCCTGCACACCTGCCGCGGCGGCAGGATCGGCAGGTTCCACGGCCACCGTGTCATCGCCTTGCGCCACGGCTGCCGTTTCCTCTTCTTCCTCAAAGTCCAGTTCTTCCGCAGCCGCGGGCGCCACCACTTCCAGCAAACGGGCTTCCAGGTCGAGGTCGACTTCATCCCAGCGCAGCACATCGAGTTTCGCGTGCGCGCCACGCGGCGCCGATGGCATGCCCGGCAGACGGATCACCAGTGGAATGTCCGTCAAACGCAGCACTTCATCTTTCAACACCACGGCGTCCACTTGCTTGGCGTTTTCCTGGCCCAGCCAGCGCAGGCACCAGTAGCGTTCCATCGTGCTCTGGAAATCGTTGTATGCCGAGTAGGCCGCATCGAATGCCGACACAATCGCAAACAGGTTGGCATCCTTGTGCTTGAACGGCGCCACGAATGGCGCCGCCACGCCCTTCTCTGCCACGGCCAGGATTTGCCACTGGTTCACCAGGTCCGTATAGCGGCGCAGCGGCGACGTGCTCCATGCGTACTGGTCCACGCCGAGGCCCTGGTGCGGCGCCGCTTGCGTCAGCATGCGCACCTGCATCTTGGCGGCCCAGCCGCCGACACCCTGGCCCTGGCTGCGGTAAATACCCGGCACGCCATGGTCGTGCATGTACTTGCCCCACGTGCTGTTGGCGAAGATCATCAGCTCGGCCACGATCTTGTCGAGCGGTGCGCCACGCTTGCGGCGGGTAATCGTCACCACATCGTTTTCCACGTAGAAGTTGAAGTCCACGCGGTTGTTTTGTTCCGGCTTCAGGCCAAACGCTTCGCGTTTTTTCATGCGGCCCGCTTCCAGGTTCAACGCCCACTGCCACAGCAAGCCCAGCTCGGCTTTGCGCGGATAGTCGCCCGCGCCGCTGGCCAGCGTTTCCTCATTGACCAGGTCATCGAGGTCGTTATGGCGCAAGTTATTAGCAATGGGCACCAGTTCCGCACGGGTTTCCGTCGACAGCACCGACCAGTCCGCGGGATCCAGCGTGGCATACAGCGACAGGGCCGGGCAGGTTTTACCTTCGGCCAGGGTGAACGCTTCCACCACCGCATCGGGCAGCATGGTGATCTTATCGCCCGGCATATACACGGTCGACATGCGGCCACGGGCAATCTTGTCGATCGCATCGTCCGGGCGGATGCCCAGGCCCGGCGCGGCAATGTGGATACCCACGCGCACTTTGCCATCGTCCAGGTGCACGACGGAGAATGCATCGTCGATCTCGGTGGTGGTCACGTCATCGATCGAGAAGGCTTCAACGGCAGCCAGCGGCAAGCCCGCCGGAGGCGTAGGCACCGCCACATCCGGGAAACCCGCGCCTTTCGGGAAGTTCTCGAACAAGAATTTGTTCATGTGCAGGTCTTTCGGCGACGCCACGCCGCCCACGGCCAGCATCAAGCGCTGCGGGCTCTGGTGCAACTCACTGCACGCCGCATCGAGCGCCTTGAATTCAATGGTGTTCTTGTCCGGCTTGTACAGCAATTGCTGCACGATGTTTTGCATGGAAGCCGGCAAGGTCCCCGCCTTCAACTCTTCCACGTATTGCGCCTGGATCACCGCTTGCTGTTTCTTTTTCTCGATGCCGGCCAGGGCGGCGCGCAGCGATTGTTCCGGCGCTTTCTTGTAGCGGCCACGGCCCTTCTTGTAGAAATAAATCGGCGCGTTATGCAGCGCCAGGATCAATCCCGCTGCTTCTTTCGGCAGCGGCGCATGGCCGAAATACTCTTCGCCCAGCTCGGCAAAACCAAACTCGTCTTCACCAGCCACTTCCCACAGGAATTCCAGATCGACGTCGGCGGCAATGGCTTTCGCCTGTTCCATCAGTTCTGCCGGGGCCGGCTTTTCATATTGCAGCAGGATATCTTTGGCTTTCACCTTGCTGCGCTTGCCGCTGGCCATCTCTACCTGGTACGCCTCGCCAGCCTGGGACAGCACACTGCCGACTTTGAAGTCGCCGGATTCTTCGAAAAATACGTTCATTATGTTTTATGCAGCTTTCTTCAATTCGATCTTTACGCCACCCGGGACCAAGTCCAGCACTTGCGGCAAAAACACTTCCGTCACCAGCAGCACACCATGGTGACGGCGATATAAACAGCGGCGCGCATACAGCATTTCACCTTCCGCCAGCACCACGCCTGCCGCCGCGCACGCGCGCATGGCCAGCGGATGGGTGGCGCGCAGGCGCGCATATTCGAGGGCGCCGCGATGCACCAGCGGATCGCCAAACAAGGTCGATCCCAGCGACTTTTCACCCAGCGCGCTGAACGCGGGCCAGTCCGTGGCCGTGGCGCTGGTCGGCACGACCGTGTGGCCAAACACGACCGGCACGCCATCACAGCGCAGCAACACTTCACGCTCCACCACGCGGCTGGAACGGTGCAAGCTGATCGCCTGCGCTTCATCGGCCAGGCACAGCGCCGGGTGCTGGTGCAGCTTTTGCACGCGGAATGCCATGCTGTGCGCCTTGAGTTTGGCGGTCAGCGAACCGCCGCCCGTCAGCCAGTGCCGCAGTGCGGCGGGCGCATTGACTGTATTCACGTGGGCGCGCCAGTGCGCCATCCGCAGCGAGCGTCCTTTCACTGTGCACCATCCATTCGGCAAAAAGCCAGAACGTCGTCCACATAGTCAGCAAATTCACTGATGGCGTGGTCGCTGCCGGCTATCACATGCTGCCGCGCCCCCGCATAGTGCGCCACCATGTCGCGGTAATCCAGTACTTCATCACCGGTGGCCGCAATCAGGAAATAGCGCTCCGGCTGCGTAATCCGCGCCACTTCCAGCGCACGCAACTCTTCTATATAGGCGTGCTTGAATTCAAACGGTTCATCCGAGTGATATTGCGTGGTCACGCCCACGTACGGCGCCAAATCCAGGCGCGGCACGATGGCGGGATTCAACAGCACGGCGCGGCAACCCAGCCGTTCCGCCAGCCACGTCGCGTAATAGCCGCCCAGCGACGAGCCGATCAACGTCAGCTGATCCGCCGGCACGCCATCGATCAGCGACAACGCCAGTTCCATTGCCAGCTTGGGCGACGCCGGCAATTGCGGGCACAGGTATTCATTAGCCCGGCCCAGGGCCGCCATGCGTTCTCCCACCAGCCGCGCCTTCATCGACGACGGCGACGAGCGGAAGCCATGCAAATACAGGATCATTGCGCCAGCGCCTCCAGCAGCTTGCCATGCACGCCGCCAAAGCCGCCATTACTCATGACGACAATATGGTCGCCCGGCTGCGCCTGCTTGACGATGGCTTGCACCATCGCATCGATCTCTTCATATGCGCTGGCGACGCCGCCCATCGGCGATAAAGCCTGCGCCAGGCTCCAGCCCAGCGCTTTTTCACTGCCAAAACCAAACACCAGGTCGGCATCTTTCAAGCTGCCCGGCAGCGCCTCTTTCATGGCGCCCAGCTTCATTGTATTGGAACGGGGTTCCAGTACAGCGAGGATGCGGCCGGCCTTGCCTTGCGCGCGCAATTTTTGGCGCAAGCCGCCGACCGTGGTGGCGATAGCCGTTGGATGGTGCGCGAAATCGTCATACACGGTGACGCCATTGACGACGCCCCGCACTTCCATGCGGCGCTTGACGCTGACAAAGCGCGCCAGCGATTCAGCCGCCTGCGCAATCGGCACACCGACGTGGCGGGCGGCAGCAATCGCGGCCAACGCATTCGAACGGTTATGCTTGCCGGTCAATTCCCAGCGCACGGTGCCGGACTTTTCACCTTTGAACAGCACGTCAAAGCTGCCGTCATCGTATTCCGTCAGCGCCCAGTCAGCCCCCTCGGCGGCGCCAAACGATTCGCGCTCACTCCAGCAGCCGCGCTTGATCACGCGGTCCAGCGCCGCTTCATCGGCATTGAACACGACTTTGCCGATGCCCGGCACCGTGCGGACCAGATGGTGGAATTGCGTTTCAATCGCGCCCAAATCCGGGAAGATGTCGGCGTGATCGTATTCCAGGTTATTAAGGATCGCGGTTTTTGCGTGGTAATGGACGAATTTGCTGCGCTTGTCGAAGAACGCCGTGTCATATTCATCCGCTTCAATGACGAAGAAGTCGGAATCCACGCCTTTACCGGACAATCGCGCAGAGATACCGAAATTCATGGGCACGCCGCCAATCAGGAAACCCGGCGCGTAGCCGGCATCTTCCAAAATCCACGCCAGCATGGCCGACGTCGTGGTCTTGCCATGCGTACCGGCCACGGCCAGCACCCATTTATTACGCAAGATGTGCTCGCCCATCCATTGCGGGCCCGATACGTATGGCAAGCCCCGGTTCATGATTTCTTCAATCAGCGGGTTACCGCGCGACACAACGTTGCCAATTACATACAAATCCGGATTCAGCGCCACCTGTTCCGGCCCGAATCCCTGGATCAGTGCTATGCCCTGCGCTTCCAGCTGGGTGCTCATCGGCGGATACACATTGGCATCGCAGCCCGTGACGCGGTGCCCCGCTTCTTTGGCCAGCACGGCCAGACCGCCCATAAAGGTGCCGCAAATACCTAATATATGAATATGCATGTTGAGGGTGCGCAGAACGAAAAGCAAAACAAGTATGCGATTTTACCCGACCGGTGCCTTGTATCGGTTCAGAGTATGATCACGGTCATGATGCCTACTCCATTAGATGAAGTCCAACAGCTGCGCGCAGAAATCGCGGTGGCGGCTGCCCGCATGGTGGCGCAGGATGGCGCCGACTATGGCACAGCACGGCGCAAGGCAGCGCGCCAGGTGCTGGGCGACAGTGACGGGCCATCCGATGTCTTGCCCGACAATCAACAAATTGAAGAAGAAGTGCGGCAGTATCACGCATTATTTAATGCCGATACCCATGCCGCGGTACTGTTCCGCCTGCGCAGCGTGGCTTTGCAAGTCATGGAAATGCTGGAACGCTTCAACCCGTTCCTGACCGGCTCCGTGCTCAATGGCAGCGCCGGCCCCCATGACGACATTCATTTGCAACTGTTTGCCGACAGTGCGAAGGAAGTTGAAATCTTTCTTCTTAACAAGAACCTGAACATCGACATTTCCGAAGCGCCGCACTTCAAAGGCCCGCGCTTCGATACGGTCGAACGGGTCAGCTTCATGTGGCATAAAGAAGGCGTCCACGCCGAACTGTATGAAATCGATGATTTGCGGGGCGCCGTCAAAACCCGTGGCGATGGCCGGCTGATGCGCGCCGACATCGCTGCCGTACGCGCCTTATTAATACCAAATACTCACCCAACCATATAATGTTGAAAAAGAATCAAGTAGTAATCGGCGCCGTTGCGCTTGCTTTTGCCGCAGCCGGCGCATGGGTCAGCGTTCAAAAATCCCCCCCATCCGTCCCCGCCCCGGCTGCTGCCGGCAATCCCGCCGCCGTGGCCCCCGTCGATGAATTGTTCCAGCAACAATTGAAAGATGCGAAAGGCGTGCAGCAAGCGCTGGCGCAATGGAAGGGCAAGGCGCTGATCGTGAACTTCTGGGCCCCGTGGTGTGGTCCCTGCGTTGAGGAAATGCCTGAATTATCAGCGCTGCAGGAGGAAATCCGCGCCAAGAATATCCAGGTCATTGGTATCGGTATCGACAGTCCGTCCAACATCGCGGAATTCGCGGAAAAGAACAAAATCGACTACCCCGTTTATGTAGCCGGACTGAGCGGTACGGAACTGTCGCGCAAGTTCGGCAATGCCCAGGGCGGGCTGCCTTACACGGTCTTGCTGGGCGCCGACGGCAAGGTCGTGAAGACCTATCTTGGCAGGATTAAGTTCGGTGAATTGCGTGCAGATCTTGCAAGGATGTGAGAACTTAGGCAAGATATTTTTACTTGCCAAGGGTCGCTGTTGACGGCAAAATGCGGAACTTTTGTGGAAAACGGTGCTCAAGCGCATGGCAAAAAACATCCTGCTGATGAATGGCCCCAACCTGAATTTGCTGGGTACGCGTGAACCAGGCGTGTATGGTGCGAGTACCCTGGCGGACGTGGAACAGGCCGCACAGGCGCAAGCCGCAGCAGCGGGAGCCCAGCTTTCTTGCTTTCAAAGCAATCATGAAGGCGCATTGATCGACCGCATTCACGCTGCCCGTACCGAAGGCGTGGATATGATCGTGATCAATCCGGGTGGCCTGACGCATACCAGCGTGGCGTTGCGCGATGCGCTGGCCGGCGTGGCGATCCCGTTTGTTGAAATCCACATCTCGAATATTTATCAGCGCGAAGAATTTCGCCACCATTCTTTTCTTAGTGCGATCGCGCAGGGTACGATTTGCGGCCTAGGTGTGGACGGATATCGTCTGGCCATCGACTTTGCACTTAAAAAACGTTAATCTACGCGATCTGCGTGCAATTATCGCGGCTTACCCGCCGCTGCCCCAATAAACAAATCAGAACATTCCAGGGAGTCTCAGATGGATCTACGCAAGCTCAAGACATTGATCGACTTGGTCGCTGAATCGGATATCGCAGAACTCGAAGTGACCGAAGGCGAGAGCAAAGTACGCATCGTCAAGTCCTCCGCTATGCCTCAGAATCAAGTGGTGATGATGCCGTCGCAAGGCGTTGCACCGCAATTTGCTGCCCCGGCCGCGCCTGCCGCAGCCAGCGCAGCACCAGCAGCCGCCCCGGCAGTTGCCGCCGCAGCCGCCGAGCCAACCGGCCACGTCGTGAAGTCGCCGATGGTGGGCACCTTCTACCGTTCGTCCGCTCCAGGCGCACCGGCGTTTGTCGAAGTGGGCCAGTCGGTCAAAGAAGGCGACACGCTGTGCATCATCGAAGCGATGAAGCTGCTGAATGAAATCGATGCCGATAAAACCGGCACCATCACGCAAATCCTGGTTGAAAACGGCCAGCCGGTCGAGTACGGCCAACCCCTGTTTGTGATCGGCTAATACGTTCACGCGAGCTGCGCGCTGCCTGCGCCGCGGCTCCATCCGTAGCCCACGTCCCCTACATCCGGAGCTGCCGCTCCCCACAAACACAGAACCTGCCATGTTTGAAAAAATCCTCATTGCCAATCGCGGTGAAATTGCGCTCCGTATTCAGCGCGCCTGCCGTGAAATGGGCATCAAGACGGTGGTAGTCCACTCCGAAGCGGACAAAGACGCCAAATACGTAAAGCTGGCCGATGAATCGGTTTGCATCGGCCCGGCGCCGTCCCCTCAGAGCTACCTGAACATGCCTGCCATCATCAGCGCGGCTGAAGTGACGGATGCGGAAGCCATCCACCCTGGCTATGGCTTCCTGGCGGAGAACGCGAACTTCGCGGAACGCGTGGAAAAATCCGGCTTCGTTTTCATTGGCCCCCGCGCTGATTCGATCCGCATCATGGGCGACAAAGTGTCGGCCAAGCAAGCGATGATCAAGGCCGGCGTGCCATGCGTGCCAGGTTCTGAAGGCGCGTTGCCGGAAGATCCAAAAGCCATCGTGCAAATTGCGCGCAAGATCGGCTATCCCGTCATCATCAAGGCGGCAGGCGGCGGCGGTGGCCGTGGCATGCGCGTGGTGCACACGGAAGCGGCATTGATCAATGCCGTGCAAATGACCAAGGCAGAAGCTGGCGCCGCGTTTGGCAATCCGGAAGTCTACATGGAGAAATACCTGGAGAATCCGCGCCACATTGAAATCCAGATTCTCGCCGACGAACACAAAAATGCCGTATGGCTGGGCGAGCGCGACTGCTCGATGCAGCGCCGCCACCAGAAAGTCATTGAAGAAGCGCCGGCGCCAGGCATCCCACGCAAGCTGATTGAAAAAATCGGCGACCGCTGCGCGGAAGCTTGCCGCAAGATCGGCTACCGCGGCGCCGGTACGTTTGAATTCCTGTATGAAAACGGCGAGTTCTATTTCATTGAAATGAACACCCGCGTGCAGGTGGAACACCCGGTCACGGAAATGATCACCGGCATCGATATCGTGCAAGAACAGATCCGCATCGCCGCTGGCGAAAAACTGCGCTTCCGCCAGCGCGACGTGATGCTGGCCGGCCACGCCGTCGAGTGCCGTATCAATGCGGAAGACCCGTTCAAGTTCACGCCGTCGCCAGGCCGCATCACCGGCTGGCATACGCCGGGCGGCCCTGGCATCCGTGTGGACTCGCACTCGTATGCGGGCTACTATGTACCGCCGCACTACGATTCGATGATCGGCAAGGTGATTGCCTACGGCGCAACGCGCGAACAGGCGATCCGCCGCATGCAAATCGCGCTGTCGGAAATGGTGGTGGAAGGCATCCAGACCAACATCCCGCTGCACCGCGAACTGATGGTCGATGCGCGTTTCATGGAAGGCGGCACCAACATCCACTATCTGGAACAAAAGCTGGCGGCAATGCCCAAGGCTGGTAATTAAGCAATTCAACTTCATGGTGCCTGATACCACAGGTGTCAGGTACCACTGATTAAGTAAGGCAGGCAAGCAATGAACTACGTAGAAATCGTCATCGAAGTCGCACGCGACCACGCTGAGGCGCTGTCCGACGCGCTGATGGAAGCGGGTGCGCTGTCCGTTTCCGTGGAAGATGCCGATGAAGGCACGGCAGATGAAAAGCCGCTGTTCGGCGAACCGGGCATGGAGCCGGAAGAAGCCGCGTGGGATCACTCGCGCGTGGTGGCGCTGACGGCGGAAGACGCCGACCAGGCCGCCATCGTTGCGGATGCCGCTGAAGGCATCGGCCTGGCCGACGTACCGAAGTACACGCTGCGCGGTGTGGAAGAGCAAGACTGGGTGCGCCTGACGCAATCGCAGTTCGACCCTATCCACATCGGCAAGAACATCTGGGTTGTGCCAAGCTGGCACGAAGCGCCTGACCAAAATGCGCTGATCCTGGAACTGGATCCGGGCCTGGCATTCGGCACCGGCAGCCACCCGACCACGCGCCTGTGCATGGAATGGCTGGAAGCCCACCCTGCCCCGGGCAAAGCCGTGCTGGATTACGGCTGCGGTTCCGGCATCCTGGCCATGGTGGCCAAAAAGCTGGGCGCAGGGGCTGTGGCGGGTGTCGACATCGACCCGCAAGCCATCGAATCGGCACGCGACAATGCGCAGCGCAACCAGGTGGCCGACATTGAATACTTCCTGCCGGACGCGTTCGCGCAATCGGCGCACGCCAATGCGCGCTTCGACATCGTCGTGGCCAACATCCTGTCCAGCCCATTGAAATTGATGGCGCCGATGCTGTCCGGCCGCGTGGCTGACGGCGGTTCGCTGATCCTGTCCGGCGTGCTGGCGCGCCAGGCGGAAGAAGTCGCGGCGGCCTATGCACCATTCATCAAGCTGGGCGTCTGGGCCGAGCATGATGGCTGGGTTGCGCTGCACGGCGTCTTGGGCAGCGATACTATTCCGCCCGCACGGGTTTAACCCGCTTCATCGCCGATGGCGCTCGCCACCAAATGCCCCCATTGCAACACGACGTTCAGGGTCGCGCACGACCAGTTGAAGTTGCGCGGGGGCATAGTCCGCTGCGGCGCCTGCAACGAAGTCTTTGACGGCAATGCCGCGCTGGTCGATCCGGCGCCGCGCACGCCCGTCATCATTGATCTCCCTGAAGCAGTTCAAGACCGCCCGGCCGCAGCGCCTGCAGTGGCGGAAGCGGCGCCTCAGCCGGCTGCTGATACCGGTACCGCTGACGTCCTGCCGCCCGCAGTGGAAGCGGCAGCGCCGGATCACGACGAACCTGCGCAAGAACCTGCGCCGGAAACCGCTGCCGTATCCACGCCTGAACCACTGCAGGCGTCCGTCCTGGAACCCGAGCCCGTCCTCGACCTGGCCGATGATTTCGACCTGGACTTGAATGGCGATGAACTGCCTGCCACGGCAGCACAGGAGCAAGAACCCGAGTCGGCATTCACTGCCGGGCCAACCGCCGCACTGCCGGCATTGGCGCAAGACGACGCATTCGACCTCGACCTGGATATCGACCAGCCCGCGCCAGTGGACGCTGCGCTGCACGGCGAAAGCGCCGATACGCAGCCGGCCCTGCAGCCAGACCCGCTGGCAGACATCCCCGCCGCCGAAGGGCCGCTGCCAGAACCTGCGGACCACCGCTTTGACGGCCGCCGCGAACCGACGCTGGATATCCCGGACGAACACCTGGCCGCCGTTGCCCTGCACGACAGTTTCGAGCTGGATGCCTACCCGCACCAGCACGATCAGCACGATCAGCACGGCCAGGAACTGCACAGCGCGGGTGAACACGGCCATACGCTCGATACCGGCGTATGGCGCAGCCGCGATGACACGCACCATTTCGGCGATGAACCGGCAGCCATCGGAGCGCACGCGGTAGACAGCCTTGCCAGCGAGGACGCCCCGGCAACAGCGTCCGCTATGCACGATGACGATGGCGACGACGACATCGTCACGCTGTCATCCGCAGCCGGCGCCAAGCTGGCGCCGGAACCCAGCGCGCCCGCCACGCCCGTCTCCGCGCGCGAGCCGGAAGAACCAGGTTTCGTCAAACGCTCGCGCCGCCAGGAACAGTGGGGCAAGGCGTCGCGCATTGCCATGGCTTGCGCGACGCCATTGCTGCTGGCCGGCCTCGCGTACCAGGCCGTCGCCACGTTCCGCAATCCGCTGGCCGCCGCCGTGCCTGCACTGAAGCCGGCGCTGGTTTCCGCCTGCGCCATCGTTGGCTGCAAAGTGGAACTGCCATCGCAGCTGGATGCGCTGTCGATCGAACAGGGCGAGCTGCAAACCATGGCGGACAATATCTTCAGCTTCTCGACGTCGCTGCGCAACCAGTCCGCCACCGCGCAAAACTGGCCGCACATTGAACTGATCCTCAACGACAGCGCCGACAAACCCGTGCTGCGCCGCGTCTTCGCGCCGCGCGACTATCTGCCGCCCAACGCTGATTTCGCCTCGGGCTTCCTGCCCCGTTCCGAACAGCCGGTCAAACTGTACTTCGAACTGTCCCGCGTCAAAGCGTCGGGCTACCACATCGCGGTTTTTTACCCTTAACGACACTATGAACCAGACTTCCCTGATTTGCGGCTCGCTCGCAATCGACTACATCATGCAGCACGAAGGCCGCTTCGGCGACACGCTGCTGGCCGACCAGCTGCACAAAGTGAACGTATCGTTCCTGGTGCCGACCATGCGTACCGAATACGGCGGCTGCGCCGGCAACATCGCGTACAACCTGCATATGCTGGGCGGCGACGGCCGCATCGTCGGCGTGATGGGCCAGGATAGCGGCCCGTACCTGGCGCGCCTGCAAAAGCTGGGCATTTCGACCAACAATATCCTGATCAAGGGCGACTCGTACACGGCGCAGTGCTTCGTGACGGCCGATATTGAAAACAACCAGATCAACGCGTTCCACCCGGGCGCCATGTCGTTCGCCCATGAAAACCCGGTCGCCAACGCCGGCCCGGCCCGCGTTGCCATCATTTCGCCGGACGGCCACCTGGGCATGCTGAAGCATGCGGCCGACCTGGCTGAATTGAAGATCCCATTCATGTTCGACCCGGGCCAGCAAATGCCGATGTTCAATGGCGAGCAGCTGATCGACTTCATCAACAAAGCCACCTACGTCACCTGCAACGATTATGAAATCGAATTGCTGATGTCGAAGACCGGCTTGTCGCTGCCGGAAATCGCGTCGCGCCTGGAAGCGCTGATTGTCACGCGCGGTGAAAAGGGTTCGGAAATTTACACGGACGGCAAGCGCATCGATATTCCCGCCGTGGCAGCGGAAGCCGTGCTGGACCCGACCGGCTGCGGCGACGCGTACCGCGCCGGCCTGCTGTACGGCATTACGCACGACCTGGGCTGGGAAACCACGGGCCGCCTGGCGAGCCTGCTGGGCGCCATCAAGATTGCCCACAAAGGCGGCCAAAACCACGTGCTGACCAAAGAACAGCTGGCAGCGCGCTTTAAGGCGGCGTTCGGCTACGCATACGAATAAGCGCGAATAAGCGCGAGTAACCGGACCGGCGGATACGACAAGGGCAGCCTGGGCTGCCCTTTTTAATTAGTGCGGCATTTTCTAGCGGCCGCCAAACACCATGGCCAGCACTTGCTGCGCAATTTGCAGCAGGATCAGCGCCACCAGCAGCGACAAGTCCAGATTCCCCACCAGCGGCACCACACGGCGAATCGGACGCAGCAGCGGTTCATTTAACGCCCGGATAAACGGCGCCAGCGGCGCATGCGGATTGACCCAGCTAAAGATCGCTTCAATTACCAGCATCGCCATAAAGCCGTACAAGATCCATTCCAGGAAACGCTGGAAGGCCATTAAGAGCACCACCTGCCACGAAACGCCGGCAATAAACATGACGGACGTGGCCAGGAAAACTATCAGGAAGGCGCCAATCAGGCTGGCCCAGTCAAAACCACCGACGCCCGGGACAATCCGGCGCAGCGGCCGCACCAGCCAGTCCGATAATTGAAAAGTGAATTGCGCCACGGACGATGGCGGACGGACACGAATAGCTTGCATCCAGAAACGCAGTAACAGCACCGCCCCGAGCAAACCAGCGATGGTGTTAACAATCAGCATGACGATACTCAGCACAAAGTCCCTCCGATAAATAAAAAGCCGCCGTGTGATTCTCTCACACAGCGGCCTTTGCCCATAGGGGAGTTACCCCTTAAATATTAATCAGGATGGGCGGGTGCTGGTTGGGAATGGCCATGCGGCGGCCGGGGTCAACACAGTTTTAGCAGCTGGCGCCGGAGCGGCTACGGCTGCTGGTTTAGCTTCTTCCTTTGGTGCTTCAGCTTTTGGGGCTGCGGCTTTAGGAGCTGCAGCTTTAGGCGCAGCGGCTTTTTTAGGAGCAGCTTTTTTAGGAGCTGGTTTTGCAGCGGCTGGTGCAGGAGCGGCGGCCGGTGCTGCAGCCGGTTTAGCCGCCGCTTTTTTTGCTGCTGGCTTCGCTGCTTTTGCGGCAGGTTTAGCGGCAGCTTTAGCAGCTGGCTTGGCAGCGGCTGGTTTAGCGGCTTTGGCGGCAGGTTTGGCGGCTGGTTTTGCAGCGGCTTTTTTCGCAGCTGGTTTAGCGGCTGGTTTCGCAGCAGCTTTCTTCGCGGCCGGCTTAGCGGCTGGCTTTGCAGCGGCTTTCTTGGCAGCTGGTTTAGCGGCTGGCTTAGCTGCAGCTTTTTTGGCAGCTGGCTTAGCGGCTGGCTTAGCTGCGGCCTTCTTTGCAGCTGGTTTGGCTGCCGGCTTAGCTGCGGCTTTCTTTGCAGCTGGTTTGGCTGCCGGCTTAGCTGCGGCTTTCTTCGCTGCTGGTTTGGCTGCCGGCTTAGCTGCGGCTTTCTTCGCTGCTGGTTTGGCTGCCGGCTTAGCTGCGGCTTTCTTCGCTGCTGGTTTTGCTGCTGGTTTTGCTGCTGGCTTAGCTGCGGCTTTCTTCGCTGCTGGTTTTGCTGCTGGCTTAGTTGCCACTTTTGCGGCGGCCTTCTTCGCTGCTGGCTTGGCAGCTGGTTTAGCAGCGGCTTTCTTCGCTGCAGGCTTTGCAGCTGGTTTCGCAGCGGCTTTAGCGGCTGGTTTCGCTGCTGGTTTAGCGGCAGCAGCTTTCTTAGCTACTGGTTTGGTTGCGGTTGCTGCCTTCTTTGCAGCTGGAGCAGCTTTGTCCGCTGCTGGTTTTTTTGCTTTTGCTGTAGCCATTTTGATCTCTCCTTCATCTAGAGATGAGAATTACGCACAAGATTTAAACCCGTCCGGCGAAAAGTCCGGGCGAATTATTCATCGGCACAAACGCGGCGTTTGCGCTAATGAATTCGGCATCAGCTGAACTGCTGCAACTCCTCACGTTTGCAGCGCTTCAGCTATCGAGGCCTCCGCGATATGTTGGCGGCGGCCTGCTAAATCTTGTTCTTCGAATGTGCGAAAAGCGGGCGTGTCTTCAGCTCCAGAATTTCACTTCACTTCGACTTCACTTCGACTGCACGGTTTCCCTGTTTTCTTTTTCAAAGAAAAAACCGCCCGGGCCCGATTCTATTCAGGCGAGGCGGCCAGGTAAAAACGTCGTGGTCTTGTGCATACTTGTGCGTGCTCTGTATCCCATGTTGTTAATCATTTTGCGGGTACATCCAGTCCAAAAAACCTTCTGTGATAATTCACGCAAATTCAAGTTCGTAAAGTACACGAAAACCTTATTAATGCGCAACCTGCACGATACGATTTCGCATGCTTTTTTTAGGTATAAGCGCTGTAACGCACGATAGCAAGGTAAAACAGCATGCGAATAAAAGAAAAAGTGCGGCTCACCGCAGTAATCACCGCGCGCCAATGCGCGCACCAGCGGCATCCGATGCGGTGCGCCGCGCCACCCCGCTCCAAAGAAAACCTTATGGCATAAGGCTTACTTTGAAACGCACTTTTCCCCGCGCGGCGCAGGCCGGATATACACTGCCGATTTCACACACGTGGTCCGCGAGTTGGCGCAGCTTTGCACACACGATGTGCGATCTGTTGCGCAAGCGCTGCAAGTCGCGCGGTCCGGCAGCATAAGCAGCACGTCCGCGCATGCAGTGTCCAGCCATCTTCAATGCATCGGCCAACGCATGCGACGCCATGCGATGCGGCCTGCCACATCAGGCGCTACGCGCACATTGGCCACGACGGCCGCACGCATCAGCGGCACATCGCGCGGGCCATGCGCGTGCATCGTGTGTTCCGTGCGGCGCGCACAACGCATGGCGCCGTGCGCGAAAACGATTGCGTGCCAGAACTATTGCGGGCTAAGCTTGCCAGCATAAAAATCAAGGAGACCAGCCGTGACGGACCTTATGCGGACCATCGGAAGGCTAGTGCGCGCCCCTGAAAATATCTTCAGCGAGGCGCAACTGGAGCAGGCGCGCAAAACGCGCCGCGGTTTCATGAGCAAGGCGCTGGCCATGGGCGCGGGTGTCGCGGCCGGCGGCAGCGCCATCGCCCAAGTGGCGCAAGGAGGAGCAGGCGATGACGCCATCCTCACGCTGCCCGAACACAGCAAGACGCTGGGCCAGCCGGTCGCCGCCATGCCGTATGGCTTGCCCTCGAAATGGGAAGCCAATTTGCAGCGCCGCGAAAGCCCGGGCCTGACGCGCGTGCGCCAGGCGTCAGTCAGCTTCACCCCTCTGCAGGGACTGTTCGGCATCATCACACCCAGCGGCCTGCACTTCGAGCGCCACCACCAGGGCTGGCACGACATCGATCCGTCCCGGCACCGCCTGATGATCAATGGACTGGTGCGCGAAGCCCGCGTCTTTACCATGGATGACTTGATGCGGCTGCCGTCCGTATCGCGCATCCACTTCATTGAGTGCGGCGCCAATACCGGGGCCGAGTGGGCCAACGTGGCGCTGCCCACCGTCCAGTACACGCACGGCATGCTGGCCTGTTCGGAATACACGGGCGTGCTGCTGTCCACCTTGCTGGACATGTGCGGCATCGACCGCCAACGCGCGCGCTATATATTGGCGGAGGGCGCCGACGGTTCCAGCATGACGCGCACCATCGCCATCGACCGCGCGCTGGACGACGTGGTGGTGGCGTGGGGGCAGAACGGCGAAATGCTGCGTCCGGAAAATGGCTATCCGCTGCGCCTCGTGGTGCCGGGTGTGCAGGGCGTCAGCTGGGTCAAATACCTGCGCCGCATCGAAGTGGGCGACCAGCCGTACGATACCAAGGATGAAACCATCCACTACGTGGACTTGATGCCGGATGGCTTACACCGCCAGTACACATCGGTTCAGGAATGTAAGAGCGTCATCACGACGCCGTCCGGCGGCCAGACCTTGCTCGACCGCGGCTATTACAGCATCAGCGGCCTCGCATGGTCGGGCCGGGGCCGCATCAAGCGGGTTGACGTCAGCACGGACGGTGGCCGCAACTGGCGCACGGCGCGCATCGATGGTCCGGTACACAACAAAGCGCTGACCCGCTTCCACCTTGATTGGGTGTGGGATGGCAGCCCCGCCATCCTGCAAAGCCGCGCCATCGATGAAACCGGCTACGTGCAGCCGAAGATCAACCAGCTGCGCGCCGTACGCGGCACGCGCTCGATCTATCACAACAACGCCATCCAGTCGTGGAAGGTGTCGCCGAACGGTGAAGTGTCCAATGTACAGGTGAGCTGATGCATAACCGGATCGCTGCCGTCCTCTTCTCTATTAGTGTTGCCGCCTTTGCGCACGCTGCGGAGCCGCCGCCATGGCAAGCCATCGGCCGCGCCGCCACCCCGGCTGAAATCAAGGCATGGGATATCGACGTGCGCGCCGACTTTGCCGGCCTGCCCAAAGGCCGGGGTTCGGTGGCGCAGGGTGAACAGGTGTGGGAAAGCCGCTGCGCCAGTTGCCATGGCAGCTTTGGCGAATCCAATGAAGTGTTTCCGCCTATCGTGGGCGGCATCACGGAAGCCGACATGAAAAATGGCCGCGTGGCCGCCCTGTCCAATGGCAGCGTGCCCCAGCGCACTACGCTGATGAAGGTCGCGCACTTGTCCACGCTGTGGGATTACATCAACCGCGCGATGCCGTGGAATGCGCCCAAGTCGCTGACACCGGATGAAGTGTATGCCGTCACCGCCCACATCCTGAACCTGGGCGGCATCGTCCCGGCTGACTTTATATTGAGTGATGAAAACATCGCGCAAGTGCAGCAGCGCCTGCCCAACCGCAACGGCCTGGTGCGCCAGCCCGGGCTGTGGGAAACCAAGGGCAAGCCCGACGTCAGCAATACAGCGTGCATGAGCCATTGCCCGGCCGATGGCAAGATCACGTCGGCCCTGCCGGACTTTGCCCGCAATGCGCATGGCAACCTGGCCGAGCAAAACCGCCTCGTCGGTCCGGTGCGCGGCGCGGATACGACGCGCGCTGCTCCGGCCACATTGGTGATGGCGGCCAACGCGGCGCTCGCCGGCACAGCGGCGCCGGGCGCCGGCGCGAGTGCCGGGGCCACCCCTGGCGCTACGGCGGCAGGTGCTTCCCCTGGTACCGCGGCCAATGCAGGGGCGGCTACTGGTCCGGCATCCGCCAAAGCAGCGCAACTGGCAGCGCAGGCTGCCCAGGCCCTGCTCGGCAAAAACGGCTGCACCGGTTGTCACGCCGTCAACAATAAAGTGCTCGGCCCCGCGCTGCGCGATGTCGCCACGAAATACCAGGGCCGCGCCGACCGCGAAGCCTATCTATTAGCAAAGATCCGCAATGGCGGCAGCGGCGCCTGGGGCAATGTCCCCATGCCGCCGCAAGGCCAATTGAAGGAAGCCGACGCGCAAGCCATTGCAAAGTGGCTGGCCAATGGCGCGCAATAAACTCACCACAGGAGACGGCATGAATCGACGTTCACTATTAAAGACCACCTCGGCCCTTGGCATGCTGGTAGCTTGCGGCATGGTCACCATGGGGCAAGCGCAAGCGGCGGCCGGCCGTGAAGGCTTTGGCGCCAAGAGCCTGGCCGATGCGCTGGCCAGCCTGGGCGGCACTCCGGCCGACAGCAAAGACATCGTCATCACGTCGCCCGACATTGCGGAAAACGGCGCCGTGGTGCCCGTGTCGGTTGCATCCAATATCGCGGGCACCAGCGAAATCTATATCTTTATAGAAAAGAACCCGAACCCGCTGGCCGCCATCTTCAAGATTCCCGACGACACCAATGCGGCTGTGCAAAGCCGCGTCAAGATGGGCCAGAGCACCAACGTGCTGGCTGTCGTCAAGACGGCGGATGGCAAGCTGTATTCCGCCACCAAGGAAACCAAAGTCACGCTGGGCGGTTGCGGCGGCTGACCCGCTCCCCACTAATTAATAGGAGCAGACATGGCAGACCCAATGAAAATCCGCGCCAATGCCGCCAATGGCATGACGGAAGTAAAAGTCTTGATGGCGCACCCGATGGAAGGCGGCATGCGCAAGGATGCATCCGGCAACGTGGTGCCGGCCCATTACATTACCGACGTCACCGTCAAGCACGGCGACAAAGTCGTGCTGCAATGCATGTGGGGGCAGTCGGTTTCACAAAACCCTTACCTCGCCTTCAAATTCAAAGGCGGCGCCAAAGGTGAAAAAGTCACCGTCAGCTGGCAAGACAATAAAGGCGATTCCCGCACCGACGAAGCCACCATAGCCTGAGGCCACCATCATGCATCCATCCCGACTCGCGTGGGCCAGCCCCGCTTCACATGCCAAACGTTCCACGCGACGCGCGTGGGCCAGCCTGCTGGGGCTGGCCATTGCCGGCAGCGCCGCCGCCCAATCCACCAGTGATGAAATTGCGAAATACCGCGCCATGCTGGCCGATGGCAATCCCGCCGAACTGGTCGAAGCGCAAGGGGAAGCGCTGTGGACCACCAAACGGGGTCCCAGGCAAGCCACGCTGGAAGGCTGCGACCTGGGTAAAGGTCCCGGTGTTGTCGCGGGCGCCTATGCCGAACTGCCGCGCTACTTCAAGGATACGGGCAAGGTGATGGATGCGGAATCGCGCCTCGTGCATTGCATGGTGACGCTGCAGGGCCTGGAACGGGCCGACATCGTACGCAAACCGTTTTCCGAACAGGGCGAGCGCGCCACCGACATGGAAGCGCTGGCCGCGTACGTGGCTGCCGCTTCGCGCGGCGCCGCCATCAAGGTGCCGCAACAGCATGCGGAAGAAAAAGCCGCCTATGCACGCGGCAAGCAAGCGTTTTATTACCGCGCCGGCCCGTATGACTTTTCGTGCGCGTCGTGCCACTCGAAAGATAACCAGCGCATCCGCCTGCAAGACTTGCCCAATCTGCAACAAGCGGCAGCATCGCGCGGCGCGTTTTCCAGCTGGCCCGCGTACCGCGTCAGCCAGGGCGCCGTGCGCACCATGCAATGGCGCATGGCCGACTGCTTCCGCCAGCAGCGCTTCCCGCAACTCGACTACCTGTCGCAGGCATCCATCGACTTGATCACCTATCTTGGCGTTAACGCCAAGGGTGGCGAGATGGCGGCGCCGGGCTTGAAACGCTGATCCAGGAGAGCACCATGCACCCTATCGTCATCGCCGCCCTGCTATTCTCCGTTGCGGCCACCGCCACGGCCGCCTCCAACGACGCCGCCGCGCTGGCCGGCTTCAAAGCGTCTTTCCGCGACAAGAACGAAGCCACGGTCGACCGGCTGGAACAAAGCGAAGCGCAGCGCCTGTGTACGCAGGACGCGCAGCGTCCGCTGAAACCGGCGCAGCGCAAGCAAATCGAACAGCAGGCGCAGGCCAGCGTGCGCTACCCGGCGGACGGCAATTACCTGGGCGACTGGAAGGAAGGCGAAAAGATCGCGCAAAATGGGCGCGGCATGCAATCGTCCGATCCGAAAGGCACCGTGGCAGGCGGCAATTGCTATGCGTGCCATCAGGTCGACAAGAAAGAAATCGCCTTCGGCAATATCGGCCCCAGCCTGTACCAGTACGGCAAGCTGCGCGGCGGCGCCACGCCGGACATCCTCAAATATACGTGGGCCAAGATTTATAACTCGCATTCGGCCCAGGCTTGCTCCGTGATGCCGCGCTTTGGCGCAGCCGGTATCTTGACTGAACAACAAATCCGGGACGTGATGGCGCTGCTGCTGGCGCCTGAATCGCCCGTCAACCAGTAGACCACCATGCAGCGCCGCGAATTTTTACAGATGCTGGCCATTGCCAGCGCCGGCGGCCTCGCGCTGGCCGACACCGATGCGCTGGCTGCCACGCCGGGCGCCGCCGAGCAGCTTTATGCCGTGCCGCGCTTCGGCAATGTCAGCCTGCTGCACTTTACCGATTGCCACGCGCAACTGCTGCCCCTGTATTTCAGGGAACCCCACGTCAACCTGGGCGTCGGCGGCGCGGCAGGCAAGCCGCCGCACCTGGTCGGCGACAAATTACTCAAGCATTTCCAGATCGCGCCCAAGACTGCCCGCGCGCACGCCTTCACGTACCTGGATTTCGCGGCGGCCGCCAAAGTCTATGGCAAGGTGGGCGGCTTCGCGCACCTGGCGGCATTAATCAAACAACTGCGCGCCAGCCGTCCGCACGCATTGCTGTGCGACGGCGGCGACACATGGCAGGGTTCCGCCACGTCGCTGTGGACCAGCGGGCAAGACATGGTCGATGCCGCCAAGCTGCTTGGCGTCGACATCATGGCGCCGCACTGGGAATTCACGTTGGGCGCCAGGCGCGTGCAAGAGATCGTGCAAAACGATTTCCAGGGCAAGGTCGACTTCGTGGCGCAAAACGTCATCACCAATGATTTCGGCGACGCCGTCTTCGCGCCTTACAGCTGGCGTGAAATCAATGGCGTGCCGGTGGCCGTGATTGGCCAGGCGTTCCCGTACACACCGATTGCCAACCCGCGCCACATGGTGCCCGACTGGAGCTTCGGCATCCAGGAAGAGCGGCTGCAAGCATTGGTTGCGGAAGTGCGCGCCAAGGGCGCCAAGGTGGTCGTGCTGCTGTCGCACAATGGCATGGACGTGGATTTGAAACTGGCCAGCCGCGTGACGGGCATCGACGCCATCCTCGGCGGCCATACGCATGACGGCATCCCGGCGCCAGTGGTGGTATCGAACCGGGGTGGCCAGACTCTGGTCACCAACGCGGGCTCGAATGGCAAATTCCTCGGCGTGCTGGATTTCGACGTGCGCGACGGCCGCATCCACGGTTACCAATACCGCTTGCTGCCCGTGTTTTCCAACTTGCTGCCGCCTGATCCCGCCATGCAAGCGCATATCGATGCCGTGCGCGCGCCCTACAAGGCCAAGCTCGATGAAAAGCTGGCCGTGACGGAAGGCTTGCTGTATCGCAGGGGCAATTTCAATGGCAGCTGGGACCAGGTGATCGTCGATGCGCTGCGCGAAGTCAAAGGCGCCGACATGGCGTTTTCGCCAGGCTTCCGCTGGGGCACGTCTTTGCTGCCGGGCGACACGATTACGCGCGGCTTACTAATGGATCAGGTGGCCATTACGTATCCGTCCACCACGCTGACGGAAATGAGCGGCGCCACCATCAAGACCATCATGGAAGACGTGTGCGACAACCTGTTCCACCCGGACCCGTATTACCAGCAAGGTGGCGACATGGTGCGGGTGGGCGGCATGACGTACACGTGCACGCCGGGCGCCGCCAGCGGGCAGCGCATCAGCGACATGCGGCTCAATGGCAAGCTGCTCGATGCCGACAAGCTGTATAAGGTGGCCGGCTGGGCGCCCGTGGCGGAAGGGGCTGCGGGGACGCCGATCTGGGACGTGATGGAAAGCTATTTCCGTGCGCACCCCGTGGTGCGGCCACGGCAGCCTTACCAGCCCGCCTTGGTGGGCATGGCGGGTAACGCAGGGCTGGCTGGCTGATGGCCATGGCTGGCGCAACGCTGCCGCCTTTGCGCGACTTGCGTGCGGAACTGGCCGCGCTGGCGCCCCGGCGCGCCGTGCTGGTCTTGCTGGTGTCGCGCCATGACTGCCAGTTTTGCGCAGAGGTGCGCCGCAATTACCTGGCGCCGCTGCAGCGCGAAGAGTCGCCACGGCTGGTGCTGCGCGAGCTGGAAAGCGATACCGTCACGGATCTTGCTGATGCTGCAGGCCAGCGCCGTCCCACAGCCGACATACTGAAGCAGCTGGGCGTGCGCTTTTTCCCCACCGTCCTGTTCCTGGGAGCCGGTGGCCGCACGCTGGCCGAGCCACTGGTGGGCCTGGACCAGGCAGGCTTTTATGGCGCTTATCTGGAGGGCCGCCTGCAGCAGGCGCAGGCAACCGCCCTCACCTCGCCCAAGGACGCCCAATGACACTGATGCACCGAGTTTCGCCGTTGCCGGCCCCGGTTCTGGCTGTGGTTCTGACCTTCCTGCTGGTACTGGCTACCCTGCCGCCCTCCACCCAGGCAGCATCGCCCCCGGATATTGAGCTAACCCCACTGAAAGTAAGTACTCACACATATTATTTTCAAGGTGAAACAGGCGCTGCCAGCCACGCCAACCGGGGCTTCATGTCCAACGCAGGCTTCACTGTGACGCGCGACGGCGTCGTGGTCTACGATGCACTGGCCACGCCGGCCTTGGGCGCCGCCATGCTGCGCGCCATCCGCAAAGTCACCAAGGTTCCCGTGAAAGTCGTCATCGTCGGCCACTACCACGCCGACCATATCTATGGCTTGCAAGCGCTGCGCGGCAAAGGCGTGACGATTGCCGCCCACCGCAACGGGCGCGCCTACCTGGCGTCCGATGCGGCAAAAGAACGGCTGGCCCAGCGCCGCGCCGAACTGGCGCCCTGGGTCAATGAACAGACAGAATTGGTGGCAGCCGACCGCTGGCTGGACTTCGCCGATGGCCAGCCATGGCGTTTCGAGCTGGGCGGCCTGCACTTCCGCGTGCTGGACAGCAGCGGCGCCCACTCGCCGGAAGATTTGCAACTGCTGGTGGAGGAAGACAAGGTCTTGTTCGCCGGCGACCTGTTTTTCAGCGGCCGCATCCCGTTTGTCGGCAATGCCGACAGCAAGCGCTGGCTGCAGGCGCTGGACCGCATGCTGGACGTGCAGCCCGCCGTCGTCATCCCCGGCCACGGCCCCGCGTCCACCAACCCGCGCGACGACATGCTGCTGACCCAGCGCTACCTGCGCTACCTGCGGGAACAGATGGGTAATGCGGTACAGGAACTGCTATCCTTTGAAGAAGCCTACGCGCGCACCGACTGGACCCCGTTCAAAGATTACCCCGCCTTCGCCCAGGCCAACCGGCTCAATGCCTATGGCACTTACCTTCTCATGGAACAAGAATCGCTGGAATCCAGCAAGGAGCCTTCGAAATGAAACTGATCCGTATTTTGCTGCTGCCCCTGTTTTTATTGATGAATATGGCGGCCCACGCTGAAGCGCCCCGCGTGGAAAAAGTCGTCTACCACTTTTCCGACAGCAGCAATGCCATGGGCGGCTTGCGCAATATCCGCAATCACCTGGATGCCAGCCCGAAAGCGCAAATCGTCGTGGTGGCGCTGGGCGCCGGCATCGACTTCCTGCTGGAAGGGGCCATGGACAAGAATGGCAATCCATATGAAGTGACGGTGCAGGAACTGGCCGCCCGCAAGGTGCAGTTCCGCGTCTGTAATAACACGCTGATGGGGCGCAACATCGCGAAAGAGAAAGTATTGCCGGAGGCCAGCATCGTGCCGTCTGGTGTGGCGGAGATCAGCCGGTTGCAGGCGTTGGAAGGTTATGCGTATATCAAGCCCTAAGAATTGTCGTGACAACGTCACGACAATCACAAACTGCGCCAGTGGCATATCCCTAAGGAAAACAGAAGGGACTAACAAACCGTTGTGCAGCCAGGACCTAATGAGCAATCACCAGTGATTCAGCAAGAGCCAGCTTGTCGTTATAGTCCAGGACGGTTGCGCCAACTTCAGACAACTCGCCAACAATCTCACGGAAGGCTTTTCCCCTCGGACCATCATCGCTTGGCCCTTCGACCGGGAACAGCACTTTTTGTGGCAGAAGATCTTTCCGACGAAGCGTTTGCACACGGAACAGCCAGTTGCCACCGTGATCAAGAATCTTGCTTGGTTGATCTTGTGCAAGATTGAGCGGCTTTATTGCAGTGACTTGAATCGGTCCACAGGCTTCAACAAAGGGGAATACTGCGTGATATTCTGCATTCCCAACCTCCATACGTTCAAACCGCTCGCCGAAGCCGGCTGTTTTGAGCCACCTTCGCATCACACGTTCGAGGACCGTTTCACGATATTCTTTAGTCACAAAGTCGCGTTCAACATAATGCCCATAGAGGTCGTCTAGAGTGCTTTTAGGATCATCGGCAAGAATTGCACGGACAGCACTAAATTTCACCACAGTCTCTCTGGCGCGAACAATCTCATGAAATAGTGCCTTCGCAGTCTCTACGTCCGTATCTGCACCGTTAATCATGTCGGCCGTGCGAACTAACTCCTCACGCAAGCCGCTAATCACTGCTCGGAAAACAGTGCCGTCTAACTGCTCAAAGAAGCCTGTGACCCTGGCATGCTTTTTCGTCATTAGTTTGAAAGTCAGACGACGTTGCTGTGGAGCGAGCATGACGATACCGACGTTAGCGAACTCTTCCGTCTCCACGAATGGACAGAAGCGAACGATAGCGTACAAGCAGCCTACTTTCGTCATGTGAAACTCCAAAACTCGTTGCCCCTACGGGCTTCGAGTGCCAATTTGATTTGATGCCGACTGAAATTAACGGGAATGGTCTGCTCAGCATCGAGGAACCACCACTCAGGTGGACTAGTATCGCAGATACTGTCAAAGTCTACCAAAATTTGTTCAAATCGATCTTCCAGCTGTACGCGAGTAAACAGATCCCTCGAAATTGCGTCACGGACGTTGCGAAACACGTGGAGCTCAACAAAATTTTCAGCAGAAAAGTCGTCGTCAAACGCTTGATTGTGATCAAGGACAACCAGACCTTCTTCAACCACATCCCAAAAGAGGTTTGGATTCCCGCCTTGGTCACTGAGGTTCCTATCTCCATTCCGTATCCACCAGTCAAATGCCAAAACATCCATTTGCACTTCCAAGGGGATTTCGAAAACATTGGAAACCGTCAGCTCAGTGATCTGCATCCGCCTGGACCCGAAAGCCGGACCAGCTCCAAGATCACCAATGTCGTCTCTCGTAGCAATCTCAACAAGTTCCTGCGGGACTTCGACAATTTCAAACGGTGCAACCGGCAGTCCAAAGCGTTGCGCCATGCTACTCGCGATCCACTCACAAAGTAAGCTGCGCCGCCCAGCACCTCGCCCCTTAACGAAATAGATTTCGTTATTTTCAGCGCGACAAATAAATGGCTTAGTCACGCCTTGTTCAGACCGCCCCAGGATTTCAATAATTTGCAGCGACATAGCCTCGCGGACTGATATTTGACCACTTAGGTATCAAAAAGCCCCGCATGGCGGGGCTTTTTCATGGCAATCAGGAATCAATCCCAGTTCAGCGCACCACCAGTCTGATACTCCGTCACGCGCGTCTCGAAGAAGTTACGCTCTTTCTTCAAGTCGATCATTTCGCTCATCCATGGGAATGGATTTTCCGGCTGGTCGAACAGCGCTTCCAGGCCGATCTGCGTCGCACGGCGGTTGGCGATGAAGCGCAGGTAGCCTTTGAACATCGTGGCGTTCAAGCCCAGCACGCCGCGTGGCATGGTGTCTTCCGCGTAGCGGTATTCCAGTTCCACGGCTTGCAGGAACAGGTTCTTGATTTCTTCCTTGAATGCAGGCGTCCACAGCTGCGGGTTTTCCATCTTGATCGTGTTGATCAAGTCGATGCCGAAGTTGCAGTGCATGGATTCGTCGCGCAAGATGTACTGGTACTGCTCGGCAGCGCCCGTCATCTTGTTTTGGCGGCCCAGCGCCAGGATTTGCGTGAAGCCCACGTAGAAGAACAAACCTTCCATCAGGCAAGCAAACACGATCAGCGACTTCAGCAGCTTCTGGTCTTGTTCCACGGTGCCGGTGGTGAAGGCCGGGTCGGTCAGCGTGTTGATGAACGGGATCAGGAATTCATCTTTGTCGCGGATCGATTTGATTTCGTGGTACGCGTTGAAGATTTCCTTCTCGTCCAGGCCCAGCGATTCCACGATGTACTGGTAAGCGTGGGTGTGGATGGCTTCTTCAAACGCCTGGCGCAGCAGGTATTGGCGGCATTCCGGCGCCGTGATGTGGCGGTAGGTGCCCAGCACGATGTTGTTGGCGGCCAGCGAGTCAGCCGTCACGAAGAAGCCCAGGTTGCGCTTCACCAGGCGGCGCTCGTCTTCCGACAGGCCGTTCGGGTTCTTCCACAGCTCGATGTCGCGCTGCATGTTGACTTCCTGCGGCATCCAGTGGTTCGCGCAGCCGGCCAGGTATTTATCCCAGGCCCACTTGTACTTGAACGGCACCAGCTGGTTGACGTCGGTTTTACCGTTGATGATGCGCTTGTCGTCAGCATTGACGCGCATCGCGATCTGGTCGGCGCTCGCTTCGCTATTGGCGGCTTGAGGTTGGAGGGGCGCGGCTGGCGCGGCGGCTTCATCATCCCAGGACAACATGATTTTCTTTTCCTTATATTAGACAGAAGACCGCGCACAAGGCGCGGTCACACTTAATTCATTACCGGCAGCTTATTGGCAAGCCTCGCATTCCTCGAAACCATCGTCGCCTGGACGCAGGTAGCAAGCGGCGCCTTCCTGCACTTCAGCCACAGGCGCAACGGCCGGCGCTGCAGCGCTCACGGCAGCGGCGCCCGAATCCACGGCCACGGCGTTCAGCGCGCCCGTCTTGGTGGTGGATTTCTCCATGTGCGACGCAGCGATGGTGCGCAGGTAGTACGTGGTTTTCAAGCCACGCAGCCAGGCCAGCTTGTACGTTTCGTCCAGTTTCTTGCCCGATGCGCCGGCCATGTAAATGTTCAGCGATTGCGCCTGGTCGATCCACTTCTGGCGGCGCGAAGCAGCTTCCACCAGCCAGCTTGGCTCCACTTCGAAGGCCGTCGCGTACAGGTCGCGCAAGTCTTGCGGCACGCGGTCGATCTTGGTCAGCGAACCGTCGAAGTATTTCAAGTCGGCGATCATCACTTCATCCCACAGGTCGCGCGCCTTCAGGTCGCGCACCAGGTAGGTGTTGATCTCGGTGAATTCACCGGACAGGTTCGACTTCACGTACAGGTTCTGGAAGGTCGGCTCGATGCAAGCGGACACGCCAATGATGTTCGAAATCGTCGCGGTCGGCGCGATCGCCACGCAGTTCGAGTTACGCATACCGAACTGCTTGATGCGGTTGCGCACTACGGACCAGTCCATCGATTCCGTCTGGTCTTGCTCCAGGTAGCCGCCACGTTCTTCGGCCAGCAGCTTGATGGAATCCTGAGGCAGGATGCCGCGGTCCCACAGCGAACCTTTGTACGATGCGTACTGGCCGCGCTCTTCCGCCAGTTCGGTCGACGCCAGGTAAGCGTAGTAGCACACGGCTTCCATCGACGTATCGGCAAACTGCACCGCTTCCTGCGACGAGAACGGTACACGCATCACGTGCAGGCAGTCCTGGAAGCCCATGATGCCCAGGCCGACCGGACGGTGGCGCATGTTGGCGTTGCGGGCTTTTTCGACAGCGTAGTAGTTGATGTCGATCACGTTATCCAGCATGCGCATCGCGGTGCGGATGGTTTTTTGCAGTTTCACGTGGTCCAGCTTGCCCTCTTTCATGTGGGCAGGCAGGTTGACGGAACCCAGGTTGCAGACCGCGATTTCGTCCGGACCGGTGTTCAGCGTGATTTCCGTGCACAGGTTCGAGCTGTGGACCACGCCCACGTGCGACTGCGGCGAACGGATGTTGCAAGGATCCTTGAACGTGATCCATGGGTGGCCGGTTTCAAACAGCATCGACAGCATCTTGCGCCACAGGTCCAGCGCGGCAACTTTCTTGAAATTGCGCATTTCGCCGGCAGCAGCCTTGGCTTCGTAGCCGGTGTACGCGGTTTCAAACGCTTTGCCGACTTTGTCGTGCAGGTCAGGCGTTTCCGATGGCGAGAACAAGGTCCACTCGCCCTTTTCCATCACGCGCTTCATGAACAGGTCGGGAATCCAGTTCGCCGTGTTCATGTCGTGCGTACGGCGGCGGTCATCGCCCGTGTTCTTGCGCAGGTCCAGGAATTCTTCGATATCCAGGTGCCACGTTTCCAGGTATGCGCACACTGCGCCCTTACGCTTGCCGCCCTGGTTCACCGCCACGGCGGTGTCGTTAACCACTTTCAGGAATGGCACGACGCCTTGCGACTTGCCATTGGTGCCCTTGATGTGGGCGCCCAGGGCGCGCACTGGCGTCCAGTCGTTGCCCAGGCCGCCGGCGAACTTGGCCAGCAGTGCGTTTTCCTTGATGGCGTCGTAGATGCCTTCCAAGTCGTCCGACACGGTGGTCAGGTAGCACGACGACAGCTGCGAACGCTGGGTGCCCGAGTTGAACAAGGTCGGCGTCGACGACATGAAGTCGAAGGTCGACAGCAGGTTGTAGAACTCGATAGCGCGCGCTTCGCGGTTGGTTTCATTCAGGGCCAGGCCCATGGCGACACGCATGTAGAACGCCTGCGGCATTTCAATGCGGATATCGCGCACGTGCAGGAAGTAGCGGTCGTACAGGGTTTGCAGGCCGATGTAGCCGAACTGCAAGTCGCGGTCGGCAACCAGTGCCTTGGCCAGCTTGGCCAGGTCGAATTCAGCCAGCTTGGCATCCAGCAATTCTGCTTCGATGCCTTTGGCGATGTATTTCGGGAAGTACTCGATGTATTCCGCAGCGGCTTTGGCTTGCGCGACTTCCTTGCCGAACACTTCTTTACGGATCGTGTGCAGCAGGATACGGGCCGTCACTTGCGAGTAGGCCGGGTCTTTTTCCATCAGCGCGCGCGCAGCCAGGATGGCGGACTTGTGCAATTCTTCAACCGGTACGCCGTCGTACAGGTTTTTTACGGTTTCAGCCAGGATCGCGTCGGCATCGACGTGCTTTTCCAGGCCGGAGCAGGCGGCGTTGATCAGGTCGCGCACTTCCTGCATCACCAGTGGACGGCGCTCGCCGTTTTCCGTCACGTGCAATTGTGGCTCCACCAGCGCGGTCGCGCCGGCCGCTTCTTTCTTCAGGCGGCGTTCTTCCATGTGCTTGGCGCGGTACAGTACGTAAGCGCGCGCCACGTCATGCTGGCCGGAGCGCATCAGCGCCAGTTCCACCTGGTCTTGCACGTCTTCGATATGGAAGGTGCCGCCCGATGGCTGGCGGCGCACCAGCGCAGCCACGACGCTGCGGGTCAACTCTTCAACGATTTCACGCACGCTGGCCGACGCCGCGCTCTGGCCGCCCTGCACTGCCAGGAAAGCCTTGGTCATGGCAACGGCGATTTTCGACGGCTCGAACGCCACCACGGCGCCATTGCGCCGGATGATGCGGTAGTCGCCCAAGGCGCCTGCTACGGACGCCAGGCTGGCGCCTGCCGGGGCTGCCGGCTGAACGGAAATGTCAGAAGAGTGAATAGATTGCATTGAAGCTCCCGATTTAAGACTACGTGGCCGCTATCGCGTGTTTTTGTAACAGACAAAATGATGCGGCCAGGCTATAAGCTTCAGCTGGCTGGGCGTCATTTTGTTTGGGGTTTCTTGTTGTTACTCTAAAGCCAGCTTTGAATAACTAACAACTGTTTGCACTAAATCTAGTGCGGCGTACAACTGTTGGCACTAATTGTAGTGACGGCACCGGGACCCGGCAAGCGCTAAATTTCTACCGGATGCCTATTTTTTCATTGACATTTTGAGACGCCTTAAACAGCAGGCGTTACCCGGTGAGCAAGCACTAACGCACGATTTGCCCCTGCCTTTTCTTTCAGCAGAGCATCAAGTCGCAGCCAGTCGAAGCATGGTCCCGGATCCGTCTTGCGGCCCGGCGCCACGTGCTCATGGCCCGTGATCCAGCGCAACGGGTAGCGATTCTGCAATGCCTGGGCCAGTTGCGCCAGCACTTCATATTGCTCTGACGAAAAAGCAACATTGTCAGTTCCTTCCATCTCGACACCGATGGAAAAGTCATTGCAATTGGCCCGCCCCTGGAATTGCGAGACACCCGCATGCCAGGCCCGTTCGTTGCAAGAAACATATTGCACCACCCGTCCATCGCGCCGCACAAAAAAGTGCGCCGACACTTGCACGTTGCGCAAGTCCGCCAACGACGGGTCAGCATTATAGTCTACCCGGCCGGTAAACAGGTCCGACACGTGGTGGCCGCCAAACTGCCCGGCAGGCAGGCTGATGTTATGCACGACTAATAAATTAATTTCGGCATCGGCCGGGCGGGTATTACAATGCGGCGAGTCATAGCGGAACGCGCCGTCGCACCAGCCGTCCGCATCAATAAAGAACGTCACGATTCCGGTTCCTGGATATTCAATTTCTGCATCTGGTAGCGCAGCTGCCGGAAGCTGATGCCCAGCAGGCTGGCGGCCTGCGTGCGGTTATATTGGGTTTGCGCCAGTGCGCGCAGGATGATTTCCCTTTCCACCATGGCCAGGTATTCCGGCAAGTTGCTGGGCAAGATATCCAGCACGGGCAGCGGCGGCATTTGCACGTGAGGCACGTCCGCGGCAGGCGACGGCATAGCATTAGTGCTATTAATAGTATTGCCACCGTCATAAGTGGCGGTAATCGCCGCAGCCGCCGCTTGCGGTGACTTCACCCACGCCGGCGCGTCCATGCCTTCAACGTCTTGCGGCGGCGGCACGTAGCCGGGCGGCGTATCGGCCAGCTTCGCCCCTTTCAATGCCAGGTCGCGTACTTCAATGACACCGTCATTGGCAAACGCCAGCGCCCGTTCCAGGATATTTTCCAGTTCCCGCACATTGCCGGGGAACGAATAGCCGCGCAGCGCTTCCAGCACGCCGGGGCCCAGCCGCACTTTTTGGTCAAAGGTGCCGAGCCGCTCCAGGATCGCATCCGTCAGCACGCCAAGGTCATCGAGCCGCTCGCGCAGCGGCGGCAATGCCAGCTCAATCACGTTCAGGCGGTAAAACAAGTCTTGCCGGAAGTGGCCCTCATCCACCAGCTTTTCCAGGTTCTTGTGCGTGGCGCTGATGATGCGCACGTCAACGGGTTCTTCCACGGTCGCGCCGATCTTGCGCACGCGCCGCTCCTGGATCGCGCGCAGCAGCTTGACCTGCATCGCCAGCGGCAAGTCCGCCACTTCATCCAGCATCAGGGTGCCGCCATTGGCAGCCTGGAAAAAGCCGTCGCGCTCATCGCTGGCGCCCGTGAACGCGCCCTTGCGGTAGCCAAAGAATTCCGCTTCCATCAGCGCTTCGGGAATCGCGCCGCAATTCACGGCAATAAACGGTTTGCTTGCGCGCGAGCCCAGCGCATGCACTTCGCGCGCAGCCAATTCCTTGCCGCTGCCCGATTCGCCCGTGATGGCAATCGGCGCCATCGAGCGGGCCAGCCGCGCAATTTGCGCGCGCAGCGCCTGGATGACGGCCGACTCGCCGCGCAAGCGGCTGGGCGGCGCCGGCGCACTGTGGGTTTCCGATGCCGGCGCGTTCAAACGCAGCGCCGATTGCACCATCAGCCGCAACTGGTCCAGCGCCACCGGCTTGCTGATGTAATCAAATGCGCCGGCTTTGAGCGCCACCACGGCATTGTCTGTGCTGCCATACGCCGTCACGACGGCAATCGGCGTATTGCGGAACGCGGCCGACACTTCGCGCACCAGTTCCAGCCCCAGACCGTCGGGCAAGCGCATGTCCGTCAACACCAGCGCATATTCATGCTGGGCCAGCAATGCCCGGGCTTGCGCCAGGTTTTCCGCACTGTCCACGTCCAGCCCCATTTTCAGCAGCGTGATTTCCAGCAGTTCGCGCAGGTCGGCCTCGTCATCGACGACCAGTACGCGGGGAGAACTGCGGGCAGTATTCATTGACAACCTTTATTGTTTTGGCGTGGCGCCGGCAAACGTAATAACAAAGCGGCCGCTGGATTTGCGGCTGCCATCGGCATGCTGATCGGAGCCAAAGCGGTATTCATAGTCCAGCATGGCTTCGTTATTCAAGCACAATTCGCGGGCCAGATACAGGCCCAGCCCCGTCCCCTTGCTGGACGTCGTGTAAAACGGTTCAAACAAGTGCGCCCGCACTTCCGGTGAAATACCGGGGCCGTCATCCTGCACATGCAATTCCATGCGGCGCATGCGGTCCGTCACGACGAACAGGCGGATGCTGGCCGGTCCCGCACTGGCATAGCGCACGGCATTGTTCAGCAAATTCAGCACCACTTCGCGCAAGTGCAGCGGATCGAAGCGCACCATGGCTTTCGGCGCGTGCTGCAAGTCGATGATGTCCGGCGCCAGGCCGTGGGTTTCTTCGAATTCCGCCACCAGTTCAGCGAGGAAGTTATCCAGCGCCAGCGGTTCGCAGTGCGGCTGTACCTTGCGCGACAGCTGCAAAATATCTTCCACCATGCGGTTCACGCGCGCCACGTTGTCGCCGATGATTTTCAGCAGCCGCACGTGCACGGGCGCCGTCAAATCTTCCGTCAGCAGCGACGTCGCGTGGCCGATGGCCGACAGCGGATTGCGCACTTCGTGGGCAATGCTGGCCGTCAGGCGGCCCATCGACGCCAGCTTCAATTCCTGCGCCTGGTTTTCTATGCCCGTCACGTCTTGCAGGAAAATCACGCTGCGCTCCACGCCCAGCCCTTCCGTGTCGACAGACGCGAAGCGCACTTTTAAATGCGACACCATATCGCGCCGCGCGCTCCAGGCTGCCGTGATTTCCTGCAGCGCGGGATCGGTGTACGGCTTGATCGTGACAAACGCCGTGGCCAGACTGCGGTCCGCATGCCACTCGTCATACGCCTGGGCGATCGGCAACAGCGACGGCATATCGGACAGCCGCGTGGCCAAATCAAAACCCGCCAATCCCAGCATTTGCTGCGCCGACGGATTGCCGGCATGGACTTCACCGCCTGCGCCCACCACCACGATGCCGTCACTCATGTGCGACATCACGAGCCGGTTGACGGCTTGCTGCACGCCGATTTCCACGCCGCGCTGCACCGCCAACTCTTCCTGGCCGATGAGTTTCGCCGCCATGCGGTTGACCACCACCACCACGGACAGCAGCGAGGCGCCAAACAATCCCGACGGCAGCATGGTGGCTTCGCCGCCCGTCCACAAATGCCACACGCTGGCGCCCAGCATGAACAGCGCCACCAGCGACGCGGAAAACAGCGCCAGCATCAGCGGCGCCAGGATCGCCATGCCGGCCAGCGGGAATAAATACAGGATGGCCAGCCCGCTGCGGATACCGCCGGCCCCTATATATAAGAGCGAAATGATGGCCAGGTCGCACGCGATCTGCGTCAGCAGCTGCAACAGGAAACGCTGGCGCAGGTAAGTGGTGACCAGCACGAACGCCACGGCCAGCAGCAAATAGCCCAGGCATGCCTGCAAATACACAGACTGGCCCACCAGCAGTGGAATCGCACGCGCATCGAGGCTCTGGTAAATCAGCAGCACGATGGCAATCACCACCCGCGTGCCATTGAGCGCATCCAGCGAGCGCCAGAAGGTGGCCCGCGAATCGCTATTCAGGGAGTGCAGGCGCGCGACCACGTGAGGAGGTTATTGCGGCGCGAGCTGGGAATGGGCGGCGCTGCAGTAATCGCGGCCGCCGGCCGGTACATTTTCAGAAGCGGGGAAATACACGCCGCAGTGGGCGCAGCACAGCATGGTTTCCGCTTCGGCCTTGGCCGCCGCGCGGGCTGGCTGCGGACGCAACTGCTCATGCGCATCTGGCCCATTCATTGGCTGGCTCATTTGCTGGTGGCGTTTAGCCGCCTGCCGCAACTTACTACGGACTGCCGCCACCACGAGGATGGCCAGGGCGATCCAGAACAATAACCGCGACATCAGGCAACTCCCCTATGCAATACGACTTCCAGCACAAAACGGCTGCCAACATACGCCAGCAACAACGTGGCGAAACCGGCCAGCGTAAAACTCAGCGCCGTCTTGCCGCGCCATCCGCGGAAATGGCGGCCCGCCAGCAAGGCGGCAAACAGCATCCATGACAGCAGCGTGAACACGGACTTGTGGTCCCACTTCAGCGCCTTGCCGAACAATTCTTCAGAAAACACAATGCCCGACAAGACCGTCAGCGACAGCAAGACAAACCCCAGCGTGATCATGCGGAACAACAGTTTTTCCATCGTCAGCAGCGCCGGCAGCTGGTCCAGCGCGGACGACAGGAAACCGCCCCCTTCGCCGCGCGTATGCAGCCGCGATTCCTGCAGCGCCATCAGCACGGCGTGGAACGCGGCAATGGTCAGCGTGCTATAGGCCAGCGTGGCAATGGCAATGTGCCAGCCCAGCATGGCCGTGCCCAGCGGCACCAGCGCGCCGGGGAACACGCCTTGCAGCGCCACGGCCACGGCCGCTGCCGGCATGACGAGGCGGCGCAAGCCATCCAGTGAAAAATTGCGGTTTTCCAGCCAATACGCGCCGACGGAAATCCACAGCGCGGACGACAGCATGGTGGCAAAGCCGATGCGCAAGAACCCGGGCGTCAAGACAGCCATCCACAGGCCGGCGCCATGCAGCAGCCAGGCCACGGCGGTGGCGGAAGCAATGGCGGTCCCCCGCCGCGATGGCAGGAAAGCGCAGACAACATACAGCAGCGTGGCTGCAATCAGGAAAATTGTTTGCATAAGGGTTTAGTTTACCATCGCCCGCCCGTGCAGGTGGGGGCGCCGTCGTCAGTCCACCGCGGCCATCCTCAGTTCATCGTTGTGGTGGCGTTGCTGTTCTTCCATCACCAGCATGCCCAGCTCACGCTTCAGCGCATTGAATTCCGGATCAGCCGGATCGCGCGGACGGGGCAACGCCACAATGGAATCCCGTTTGACGGTGCCGGGGCGGTACGTCATGACGACAATGCGGTCGGCCAGGTAAATGGCTTCTTCGATACTGTGCGTGACAAAGATGATGGTTTTTTTCAATTCCGCCCAGATGCGCAGCAATTCGTCCTGCAAGTTCCGCCGCGTCAGCGCATCGAGCGCGCCAAACGGTTCATCCATCAGCATGATGGGCGAATCCAGCGCCAGTACGCGGGCAATGGCGACCCGCTGGCGCATGCCGCCCGACAAATCCTTCGGATAGCGGTGGCGGAAATCCTGCAGCGACAGCATGTGCAGCAAACGGCCGACCGTCGCGCGGATGTCCGCTTTCGCCATGCCTTTGATTTCCAGCCCGAACGCGACGTTTTCTTCCACCGTCATCCACGGGAACAGCGCGTATTCCTGAAACACCATGCCCCGCTCCGGACCTGGCGCTTGCACGGTTTTGCCATCGGCGATGATGCGGCCGCTGGTGGGCGGCGCAAATCCGGCAATCGCATTCAGCAAGGTCGACTTGCCACAGCCGGATGGCCCCAGCAGGCAAACGAACTGGCCACGGGGAATGTCCAGTTGAATATCCTGCAGCGCCACCACGTCGCGCTCTGCGGTCTTGAACACTTTATGGACATGTTCAATGTGGATATGCGTATCGCTCATCAGTGTTCCAATCCCCGGTGCCAGCGCAGCAAGTAGTTATTCAGGCGGTTCATGGCCACGTCGATGGCCAGCCCCAGCAAACCAATGGTGATCATGCCGGCAATGATTTTGTCCGACCAAAAGTATTCGCGCGCTTCCAGGATGCGGAAGCCCAGGCCATTGTTCACGGCGATCATTTCCGACACGATGACGACAATGAATGCCGTGCCGATACCGATCCGCACGCCCGACAAGATGTAAGGCACGGCGGCCGGCAGCATCACGCGCACGAATAGCGTGGAGCCGGACGCGCCTAAATTACGGGCCGCCCTGATATAAATACCGTCAACCTGGCGCACACCGGCAATGGTATTCATCAGTACGGGGAAAAACGCGCCCAGCGCAATCAGGAACACGGCCGGCGGATTGCCCAGGCCGAACCACAGGATCGACAAGGGAATATACGCGATAGGGGGAATCGGGCGCAGCAATTGCACCAGCGGGTTCATCCATGCATACACGCGGGGACTGGCGCCCATCAGCAAGCCCAGCGGCAAAGCCAATCCGCCGCCTATGATAAAGCCCAAGCCCACGCGGTACATGCTGCCCATGGCGTCATGGATCAACTCGCCGGAAAACGCCCACGCCAGCCAGCTGCCCTGCTCTGCCGCATACGGCTGCAGCGGCAGCAGGTAAGCAATCCATTTTTCCACCACGGCCACCGGCGCCGGCAACACTTGCGGGTTGACCCAGCCATTCATCGCCACCACTTGCCAGATGGCGATGGCAATGGCCGGGACGACCATACCGACGATTACTTCACGCCACTTCCCCATTACTACTCCTTATTTGACGCCCAGGCTCTTTTTCGCGCCATCCAGCAAATCCGTCTTGACCCATTCCTTCGCCACCGGCGGACGCGCCATGCGCCCCACACCGGTTTTCACCATCACATCAGTCGTGACTTGGATATGTTCCGGCGTGATGTCATACGAATACGGCGAGTTGCTGATGGCGTCCTGGAAATCGTCGCTGGTGATCTGTCCTTTGAACACGACTTCACGCACATACTTTTCCGCCGTGGCTGGCTGGTCGATAAAAGTCTTGGTGGCTTCCACGAAGCAGCGCATGAATTTTTCCGCGACGGGACGCTTTTCTTTATAAAACTTTTCCGTCATCACCATGGTCCGGATCGGCTCGCCAATTGGCGTGTCGTACGGCTTCAGCATTTCCGTGCCAAAGCCTTTGTTGATGGCTTGCGACGATTGCGGTTCCGACTGCATCATGGCGTCGATATTCTTGCCCAGCAGCGCCTGGTTCAAGTCCGCGTAAGCGAGGAACACCAGTTGCACATCCTTGCCCGGCTGGTCCGAGGCCGTCAAGCCCGCCTGCTGCAATTCCGCCAGCAGCAGCACTTCCTGGATGCCGCCCCGCGTCACGCCGACTTTCTTGCCCTTCAAATCTTTCAGCGACTTCAATTTCAAGTCCGTGCGGCCCACCAGCCGCGCGCCGCCTTTGGCAAAACCCGCCACCACATAAATCGGTGCACCACCCGCGCGGCCGGAAATGGCCGCTTCCGACGCCGTGGTGCCGACGTCGAGTTCACCGGCAATGATGGCCTGCATCACGTCCAGCCCTTTGGCAAACATGTGTTCTTCGACCTTGATGCCGCACTTGGGGGCGATTTCCTTGATGTACGACACGGCGCCATAGTGCGCGAATTTCAGGTTCCCCAGACGCACCACTTCTTGCGCCTGAACAGAACCCGCCAGCACCAGCGCTGCCGCCACCATGGCTTTCACGATCGTTGTCTTCTTCATTGCGTTTGTATCTCCAGGAATAGTCAACCAGCCGAATCAGATTGTGAACAGATCATACCAAGCGCTAATAGATTTAAAGCAAGGAAATCAAAAAAACATGCGCAACGTTACATTGTGTGAATTTAGCAAGTTCTCCACTAATGGATAATTCTATTTTTTTCAATATTGCCGAAAGACTGTTGCACATGCGCTTATCCCTGATGACGGCCGCGCTGGCGCTGGCCCTGACTGCCTGCGGAGGCGGCGGTGGCGGCTCATCTTCCACGCCGAATCCGGCGCCCACGCCGCCGTCCATTACGCTGGCATCTACCTCGAGCCAGACTTTGTCCGGGGGCAAGCCGGTGGCGCTGAGCGCCACCGTGTCGAGCGGCGATGCCGTGACATGGGAACTGGCAGCGGGAGCACCGGGCAGCCTGTCGGCTACCAGCGGCAACGCCGTCAGTTATGTGCCGCCAGCCAGTGTCACGGCCATTACGCGCGTGGACATCGTGGCCAAGGCAGGCGGCGCCAGCAAGACCGTCAGCGTCACGCTGTATCCGGAACCGGGCGCACCTGGCCTGAGCCACATTGCCGGCAGCCTGGGCGGCCAGGGCTACGTTGACGGCGCCGGCACTGCGGCACGCTTCAATGCCATTGCCGACCTGGCCGCCGACAGTACCGGCAGCCTGTATGTTCTTGAGCAAAGCATGCTGCGCAAAGTCTCGGCCGCTGGCGTGGTCACGACGTTGACCATGAAGGACAGCGGACAGGCAAAGGTCGGCGCCCTCCGCGCCATTGCTGCCGGCAATAATGGCGCAGTCCTGTTCATCGACAGCGTGGGCGCCGATACGTATTATTTGAGGCAATTGGCGGCGGACGGCAGTGTCACCACGCTGCTCCAGCATCCGCTGCTGGCCGGCGCCAAGGCGCTGGTGGCAGGCCCCAACAACACCGTCTATGTCATGCGCGACCGCAGTATCGTGCTGGCGGGTACGGGAACGGCCACCGTGCTGGCAGGCGACGAAAACGACACCAGCTTCTCGCAAGCCGATGGCCAGGGTAGCGTGGCGCGCTTCGCAACCCTGGCCGCGATGGCGCTGGACCGCGATGGCAACCTGTTGGTGGCCCAGGATAAATCCCTGCGTAAAGTCTCGCCGGGCGGCATGGTGACGACTGTCTTGCAGACAGCGACGGGCGGCACGAATAACTCGGAAACGCCGCTCAGCCTCGCGCTGGACGCCGACAATCATCCGCTGGTGCTGGTGCGCGCAGCGTCTCCCAACACCTATGCGGTAAGGCGGCTGAAGCTGACCGGCGCCGTAGATGTCTTGTTTGAAGGGACGTACCTGGGCGAGCAAAGCGACCCGACGGGACAAACCATACCGAAGCAATTGCGCGTTGCCGGTGGCAAGATCCTGCTGGCGCGCCGCGCCGACATCCGCCAGTTGCAGGACAACACTGCGCAACCGTTTGCCGGGCTGTCCCAAGACAGCCTGACCGACATTGACGGTCCTGGCGCCGCGGCCCGGTTCGCCAATCCGGAACTACTGGCAGCCGATGGCGCCGGCAATCTCTACGTGTCCGACTACCCGGACGCGTATCAAGAGGGGCCAATGCTGAACCGGAAGGGCGGCCTGTACCTGCGGAAGATCGCACCGGACCGTACCGTCACGACCCTGCTGGTGCGCAAGGACTTTGGCGAGCCTGGCAGTATCGTGGCGGACCAGGCGGGCAACCTGTATGTCAGCGAATTGGCGCCATGGTCAGGCCGGATCCGGAACCCTGGCGGTGCAGTTTACAAAGTCACGCCAAACGGTACGTTGAGCCTGCTGGCAGGCCAGCCAGTCAACGCCGGCTCCAGCAGCCAGCCGGTGGACGGCCCCGGTGCGGCGGCGCGCTTTATCGCACCGGTACTGGCGGGTGTCGATACCGGCGGTAACCTGTATGTGCGCGATGCCTACCAGGGCGCCAGCGCGATCCGCAAAATCGCGCCGGATGGCACGGTCACGACCATCCCGGCATTGCCCGCCGGTGTAGGCGCGGCGCCGGACGGCTATACCTACACGGCGGACAACGGCGCGATCTATCGCACCACTGCCAGCGGCAACGATGTGGTGGCAGGCGTTCCCGGCCACTTCGGCACCTTGTTGGGCGCACTGCCGGGCGGACTGGCCGCGCCAACCGGCAATGGCTCTCACCAGATGATCACGCCAACCGGTCCGTACAGTTTTGCGGTGATCTCCGGTTCCGCGATCTTGAAGCTGGTCCTCCCGCACTAAGGTAAAATGGCGGGATTTGGCGGCGCCGTGCCCCAGGGCCGGCGCCGCAGCCATTTGTACCCTCTATTATTAGTAGGCTTGACATGCTAGACAATCTGACTCAACGCCTTGCCAAGGTCGTCAAGACCATGCGCGGCGAGGCGCGCCTGACGGAAGCCAACACGGCGGAAATGCTGCGCGAAGTGCGCATGGCGCTGCTGGAGGCCGACGTTGCCTTGCCGGCCGTACGGGAATTCATTGCCAAGGTCAAAGAAAAGGCCATGGGCGAAGAAGTGATTTCGTCGCTGACGCCAGGCCAGGCACTGGTCGGCGTGGTCCAGCGCGAAATGGCTGCCCTGATGGGCGCCGACCTGGGCCCGGAAGCCACCCAGCTGAGCTTTGCCCAGCAACCGCCCGCCATTATCCTGATGGCAGGTTTGCAAGGTGTGGGTAAGACCACCACCGTCGGCAAGCTGGCCAAGTACCTGAAGGAAGAAAAGAAAAAGAAAGTGCTGACGGTATCGGCCGACGTGTACCGTCCTGCTGCAATCGCCCAGCTGAAAACCGTATCCGGCCAGGCTGGCGCAGACTTCTTCCCGTCCACGCCGCAAGACAAGCCGGTTGATATCGCACTGGCCGCGCTGGACTGGGCGAAAAAGCATTACCACGACGTGCTGATCGTCGACACCGCGGGCCGCCTCGGTATCGATGAAGAAATGATGAAAGAGATCGCTGCCGTGCATGGCGCGATCAAGCCGATTGAAACCCTGTTCGTGGTGGATGCGATGCTGGGCCAGGACGCCATCAACACGGCCAAGGCGTTTAACGATGCGCTGCCGCTGACGGGTATCGTGCTGACCAAGCTCGATGGCGACTCGCGCGGCGGTGCGGCGCTGTCCGTACGCCATGTGACGGGCAAGCCGATCAAGTTTGCCGGTGTGTCGGAAAAACTGGACGGCCTGGAAGCGTTTGATCCGGCCCGCATGGCCAACCGTGTGCTGGGCATGGGCGATATCCTGGCGCTGGTGGAAGAAGCGCGCAAAGGCGTCGATGCGAAAGCCGCTGCCGACCTGGCGGCCAAGGTCAAGTCGGGCGGCAAGTTCGACATGAATGACTTCAAGGCGCAGCTGGGCCAGATGAAAAAAATGGGCGGCATGGCCAGCCTGGTGGATAAATTGCCGGCGCAATTCCAGCAAGCGGCAGGCGGCGCCAACATGGACCAGGCGGACAAGCAAGTGCGCCGCATGGTCGGCATTATTGATTCGATGACGCCGGCGGAACGCGCCAAGCCTGAACTGATCAAAGCCACCCGCAAGCGCCGTATTGCAGCGGGCGCCGGTGTACAGGTGCAGGAAGTAAACCGCATGCTGAACCAGTTCGAGCAAATGCAGACCATGATGAAGAAGCTGTCCGGCGGCGGCATGATGAAGATGATGCGCGCCATGAAGGGCATGATGCCGGGGATGCGTTAAGCATCGCCTGCCTCAAGAGAACGGCCCGGCCGCTAAGCGCTGCCGGGCCGTTTTGCATGATGCGGCCTGTGTCTTCGTTCCGTAGGGCGGGCCTCCAGATACCGGTCAGGCGGCGATATCGGCACGCACCGCACGGCGCCGCCTGCGATGCATCCATCCCGCCACGCCAATCACGCCCGCCACGATCACCCCGACCGGCCACGGCACCAGCGCAGGCGCCGCCACCGGCGTCACGGCAGGATCGCGCAACTCGTCCGGAAACGGCCGTGCATCGACCGGCACAATTTTCCAGTCCGCCCGGTCCGGCGGCGTGCGCTGCATGAATTCATCAAACGAAAACACGGGATGCGCTCCCATGACGCGGCTCGATGGAATTTGCGGTATGCGCACCAGCACCAGCGCGTCGACATCGCTTTGCAACTGCTTTTCATAAGCGCTCAGTGCACGGTTCAAGCCCGGACGCGCCCCCACCAGCTGCAGTAAATCGTCGCCCAACGCTTCAAACGCCACGGCTGGATACAAGCGCACCTGTTCTTCCGTCAGGTAGTCGTAAATCTTGCGGCCGCTGGCCAGGCTGCCATCCTTGGCCGCCAGGTACGCATACGCGCCCACGGCTTTCAGCGCACTGGTCGGCCCCCGTTCCGGCACTTGCCAGCCCAGCGCCTTGAACACGTCGACGCTGATGCCCGCGCAATTGGCTTGCGCATGGCGGTAGTTAAAGTCGTGGCGATAAAAATGGTTGAACACGCGCTGCACGCCGCCCTGGTAGGCGACCGCCGTGCGGGCGTTATTCAGCACGGCCACCAGCATGTATGACGGCCGGTAATAACTCTGGCCGCTGTTCACGTCCATCAGGTAGTTATCCATCGGCACCGGCGCGGCAATGGTGCCCTTTTCACTGTACGAATCCAGGTTATAGAAATTATTGACGACCCAGTCCGACCATTCGCCATGCTTGCCCATGCGGCCCGTCGCGATGCCGAAGTGGCCGCCGAACGCTTCGTCATCATCGCCCTGCGCGCCGTTCAGCATGATGCCGATAACGGCTTTGTCTTGCCACTGGCGAGCCTGGCCAGGCTGGCGCTCCCACAGCAAGCGCGTGGCATACGGACTGGATGCGCCACCGCCTTCCGCCTGTACAAAGGAGCGCAGCGTTTCATTGGCCGCCAGCGGCTGCGTGTTCAGCTTCGGCCCATCAATGACGAAATCCTTGGGCCACACGGTGCGGGCAACAAAGGCGCCTTGCTGCCCGGCGTACGTCCCCCGCATGCGCACGGGCCTTTGTGCAAAGAACGCCGTGGTCTTGCTATCCCAGAATGAGCGGTTGCTGGCGATTTTCGGCGTCAGCCGGAAACCCGTCTGCGCGCCATCGACGCTACTCAACGCACCGCCTGAAGGCAGGATGGCGGCATCGTCGAGGATCTGCGGCGCGGCCACCCATACCAGTCCCGGATAATCAAGCTTGCCCGCTTCGGCAGACGCGGACCAGTCACGCACATCACGCACGATGTCGCTGGTGGCGCCATGCGACGACAGCGCTTGCGCGCCTTGCGGCACAGCCAGGGTCTGGTCACGGAAGTACCACAAGCCTTGTTTCAAGGTGGGGCAATCCGTGCAGCGCCCGCTGGTCACGCGGAAATGATCGGCCGGCAGCAGGCCCAGGCGTTCGCCGGACAGCGCATCTTTTAAACCTCCCGGCGCCGCGCCATACGCCGGCAACGCAACCGACAAAGTCAGCGCGCTGAGGGTCAACATTCGATTCATGGCAATTGTCGATAAGTTGCAAATATTACAAGGTACACAATTTATCGCTGCCGCGCTACCGTCACAGCCAAATACCCCTATCACAGCCCTTGAATGCATGGTTTCCACAGTGACGAGCATTTCCGTATCGTTTCCGTGAAAAAACTCGAAAAACACTTGCATACTGAGCAAACCCCCGCCAATATTAGCCGTGCGATTGAATTGCGCAACTATTACAGTGTTCGTTAAGGAGGCTCGAATATGGCAACAGCCAAGAAAACCCCAGCAGCACCAGCAAAGAAAGCGGCGGCGGCCAAGCCTGCAGCCAAGAAAGCGGCACCAGCGGCCAAGCCTGCAGCAAAAGCAGCGCCAGCACGCAAACCTAATGCGGCTTTCATGAAAGAAATGAAGCCGTCGGCAACGCTGGCTCCTGTGGTGGGTGCAAATCCTCTGCCACGCACTGAAGTCACGAAAAAAGTCTGGGACTACATCAAGAAGCACAACCTGCAAGACGCGGCCAACCGCCGCATGATCAATGCGGACGACAAGCTGAAAGCCGTATTTGGCGGCAAAGCCCAAGTGTCGATGTTCGAAATGACCAAGCTGATCTCCGATCACCTGAGCTAAACGCTGCGCGTTGCGCAACGCACGCAAAAAAGCCCCGATGCTGCGAAGCGCGGGGTTTTTTTATTGACGACGGATACGATGAATCGTCATCCCCGCGAACGTGGGGATCCATGCTGAGCGATTACCGCTAGCGGCCCATGGATTGCCGCGGGGAAGCCGAGTCCTGCGCGGGAATGACGAATCTGGCGCTTTACGGCGATGCCGCCAGGCTGACGCCGGCGCCGGGCGTGTGCTTCCACTTGTTCCACGCCGCCAGCACCGCATTCGGGTATTCCGGCTTGCCGCGCGAACCGTTGTAGCGGCCCAGCGCGAGGAACAAATTGCCCTTTTCCATATCGATGTACATGCGCAAGATCGCGCAGCCATAGCGCAAGTTCGTCTGCATGTTGAACAGCTTGCTGCGGTCCGAGTCGCCAATCACGTTGGTCCAGAACGGCATCACTTGCATGTAGCCGCGTGCGCCGACCACCGACACCGCATACTTGCGGTACGCGGATTCCACCTGGATCAGTCCCAGCACCATGCCGGGATCGAGCCCTGCCCGCTTGGCTTCATACCACAGGGTTTCCAGGAATTCCGTGCGCATCTGGTCATCCGGCAGCTTGCGCTGCAGGCGCGCGGATAAATCCGCAAACCACGTCTGGTAACGCTGGCGGTCCAGCACATTGGCAAAGGAAGGCTTGGGAGGCCGCGCATCGAGAATGGCGTTGGACAGCGCCAGCCGCACAGAATCGGCCAGCGCTTCTTCCTGCTGGTTGCCGGCGAAGCCATAGGGCGCCGCCAGCACACCGGTCATCAGGGCCAAGCTGTACCACCAGCGCAGGGGCTGCGCCCAAGGACGGCGCCGGTCGGCGCCAGGCCGCTGATGGTGTCGCCTGTTCACTGCTGCACTTTAGCCTTGATGAAGTTGATAATGTCCGCCACCGGCACGGCAGTCGCCTCGGCATCGCGGCGGCCCTGGTATTCCAGGTTGCCTTCTTTCAGGCCACGCTCGCCGATCACGACGCGGTGCGGCACGCCGATCAATTCCCAGTCCGCGAACATCGCGCCCGGACGCAGGCCACGGTCGTCCACGATCACGTCGATGCCGGCCGCTTCCGCTGCCGCATACAACTTGTCGGTCTCTTCCTTGACCATGTCGCTGCGGTCGTAACCCATTGGGCACAGCACCAGTTCGAACGGCGCCAGTGCGGTCGGCCAGATGATGCCTTTATCGTCGAAGTTCTGCTCGATCGCGGCGCCCAGGATACGGGTCACGCCGATACCGTAGCAACCCATTTGCAGCGGCGCGGATTTGCCCTGCTCGTCCAGGAACGTCGCGTTCATCGATTGCGAATACGCGGTGCCCAGCTGGAAGACGTGGCCCACTTCGATGCCGCGCTCGATGGCCAGCACGCCTTTGCCGTCCGGCGATGCATCGCCTTCCACCACGTTGCGCAAGTCGGCCACGATAGCGGGTTCGGCGACGTCGCGGCCCCAGTTGGCGCCCGTGTAGTGGTAATCCGCTTCATTCGCGCCGGTCACGAAGTCCGACATCAGCGCCACGGTGCGATCCGCTACCACGGTGACAGGCGCCTTCGTGCCGATCGGGCCCAGGTAGCCAGGCACGCAGCCGTAGACTTCCTGGATTTCTTCTTCGGTCGAGAAGCGGTGCTGCGCCAGGCCAGGCACTTTGCCGACCTTGATTTCGTTCAGTTCATGGTCGCCGCGCAGCAGCAGCATGAAGTACTGCTTCTTGCCTTCCTGTTCCACGGTCAGCGCAATGGTTTTCACGGTGCGCGACAAGTCGATCTTCAACAGCTTGGCCACGTCTTCGCACTTCTGCGCTTTCGGAGTCGACGTTTTTTCCAGCGCGGCGGCAGGTGCGGCACGCGTGCCGGTCGCCAGCGCTTCAGCCGCTTCGATATTGGCCGCATAGTCCGACGTTGGGCAATACACCAGTGCATCTTCGCCAGTCGATGCGATCACGTGGAATTCATGCGAACCGGTGCCGCCGATGGCGCCATTGTCCGCCGCCACGGCGCGGAACTTCAGGCCGAAGCGGGTGAAGATCTTGACGTACGCGTCAAACATGATCTGGTAAGACTTTTGCATGCCTTCCAGGTCGCGGTCGAACGAATACGCATCCTTCATCGTGAATTCGCGGCCACGCATCAGGCCGAAACGTGGGCGGCGTTCGTCGCGGAATTTCGTCTGAATGTGGTAAAAATTCAACGGAAGCTGCTTGTAGGATTTAATTTCCGAACGAACAACATCCGTGATGACTTCTTCCGACGTTGGCTGAATGGCAAATTCGCGGCCATGGCGGTCTTTCACGCGCATCAATTCCGGGCCCATCTTGTCCCAGCGGCCCGTTTCCTGCCACAGCTCGGCGGGTTGCACGAGCGGCATCAGCAGCTCAATGGCGCCGGATTTGTTCATCTCTTCGCGGATGATGGCTTCGACCTTGCGGATCACTTTCAAGCCCATCGGCATGTACGTATAGATACCCGAACCGAGGCGCTTGATCATGCCCGCGCGCATCATCAGCTTGTGGCTGACGATTTCAGCATCGGACGGAGCTTCTTTGAGAGTTGAAATAAAAAATCGTGAGGCGCGCATACGTTGAATTCTTTTTCAAAAAGAGAGAGTTATAATCAACCTAATTTTAAAGGATTAGCTGGCTGATGCGTCCAAACTTTATACAAATGCGTTCATTGGATGGCTTGCCGGCCGCTGTCGTACCACGGCGGCGGTGTCGGCGCGCAGGTTTGTGGGCAAAAATATAAGAAGGGCGCGCGGCAGCAGAAAGTTTGAGGTGCACTATGCTCGACCGTGAAGGGTTTCGGCCCAACGTCGGCATCATCCTGCTTAACGCCCATAACGAGGTGTGGTGGGGCAAACGGGTGCGCGAGCATTCGTGGCAATTCCCGCAGGGCGGAATTAAATACGGTGAAACGCCTGAACAGGCAATGTATCGGGAGCTGGAAGAAGAAATAGGATTACGGGCAGAACACGTCAAGATCATCGGACGGACCCGCGACTGGCTGCGCTACGAGGTGCCAGATCACTTTATCAAGCGGGAAATCCGTGGCCATTACCGTGGCCAGAAACAGATCTGGTTCTTGTTGCGCATGTGTGCGCGCGACAATGACGTGAACCTGCGCTTGACCGACCACCCGGAATTCGACGCCTGGCGCTGGCATGAATACTGGGTACCGCTCGATGTGGTGATTGAGTTCAAGCGCGAAGTGTACCAGCGGGCCTTGCAGGAATTGTCCCGCTTCCTGACGTGGCCGCCGCATGGCGAACGGCACCGTCACCACACGTCGCGCTACCTGCGCCAACCGCATGCACGTGGGCAAAATGGCAACAATGCCAACAATGCCAACAAAGGCAATGCGGCCAATGCAGGCACTCAGGCCCTCCCCCCTGCCGCCAATCCTGGGGCTGCGCCGGAACTGGTTTCTGCCACGGGAGAAGCACTGGCGGTCGCGCCCCAGATCATTGTTCCAGGGAAGGAATGATGCTGATGCAAGATTGAAACGGACGCTGCGGCGTCCGTTTTTTCATTCACACTGCCGCATAGTGTGCAGGCAGGCCCTTGGCCGGAACAGGTACAATGGCGGATTGTCTGTATTGTCCCAGCTTATGTTCAACCCATCCCAAAGCGATGTGCGCCGCTTCTTTTGCGACGTATTCCGCAAGCAGCGCGCCCAGGAAATCCTGACGCCGCTGGAAACCATGGCGTCCGACTGGATCCGCCACCACCCTGAATACCATGACGTGCTGGCCAACGTGGAGTCTGCTTTGGCGCGCGACTATGCGGTCGATTCCGGCCAGACCAATCCCTTCCTGCATTTGTCGATGCACTTGTCGATCGATGAACAGATTTCCATCGACCAGCCGCCCGGCATCCGCGCCGCCGCGACAGCGCTGACATTGAAACTCGATTCCGCGCACGAAGCACAGCACCAGATCATGGAGTGCCTGGGCGAGATGATCTGGAATGCGCAGCGCAGCGGGTTGCCGCTGGATGGCGACGCTTATGTGGAGGCGGTCAAGCGCCGCTTGTGATAGCGCCAATTCGTCATTCCCGCGCAGGGCCCGGCGTCCCCGCGGCAATCCATAGGCCGCTGAACAAATCCGCTCAGCATGGATCCCCGCCTGCGCGGGGATGACGAGGCTGCTGCTACTTAACCAAGCTGGAACCCCGCCTTGGACAACGGTAATTCCACCACCCGCTTGCCCGTGGCGGCAAACAACGCGTTAGCCACGGCCGGCGCCAGCGGGCCAACGGCTTCCTCGCCCACACCACCAGGCGCCTCCGTGCTGTCGATCACCGTGACATCGATCGCAGGCGTTTCCGCCAGCGGCAACAAACGGTAATCCGTGAAGTTCGACTGTTCCACGGCGCCTTCCTTCACGGTGATTTCGCCATAAAACGCGGCTGTCAGCGCAAAGATATTGCCGCCTTCAACCTGGCCCCGCACATTACGGGGATTGACTGCCGTGCCGCAGTCAATGACTGTCGTGACTTTATGCAATTTGACGCGCGAGCCGCCATCAACAGACAGCTCCACCACCTGGCCGATATAGCTGCCATTCGCATGCGTAAACGCCATGCCCCGCTTGCGGCCTGCCGGAGCGGGCGTGCGCCAGCCGGACTTGGCTTCCAGCGTATCAAGCAAGCGCAGCTCGCGGCCGCCCGGCTTCACCATCTTGCGGCGGTAATCAAACGGATCGGCTTTGGCCAGCAACGCCAGTTCGTCGATGAATGATTCCGACGCAAAGACATTCTGCGACGATGCCACCGAACGCCAGTAACCCAGCGGCACTCCCGCTTCGATGGTGGTTACCCGCCCCAGCCACGCGGGGATCGTGTAGTACTGCGTCAGCGGCATGCCGATCGGGCTGCGGTCAAACGGTTTGGCGGCAGCCTTGTCCGCACCAAATCGGGAATAATTGAAAATCGAATCGCACGCCCAGTCGACGCGGATGGCCGTCATAGCGCCCGTGCTGTCCGTATGGGCGCGCAGGCGCTGCACAACAGCGGGACGGTGGTAGCCGTGGCGCATGTCTTCTTCGCGGCTCCACAGCAGCTTGACGGGCACACCCGCTTCTTTCGCAATCAGTGCGGCCTGTACGGCAAAATCGGCTTCGATGCGGCGCCCAAAACCGCCGCCGCTCAGCGTGGTATGGATGGTCACGGCTTCCGGTGCAATGCCCAGCGCTTTCGCAACAGATGCCTGCGCCGTCTGTTGCGCCTGCGTGGGCAGCCACAGTTCCGCCTTTCCATCCTTGACGCGGGCCGTGCCATTCATCGGCTCCATCGTCGCATGCGCCAGCAGCGGCGCCGCATACGTGCGGTCCAGCGCCAGGCTGCCTTTGGCGGCTGCCGCATCATAGTCGCCCTGCACTTGCTCGGCTTTCTTGGCGCGGGGGATTATCAGGTCGCCATCCTTTTGCACGGCTTCGCGCAGCATGGCGATGTACGCAGCACTGGTTTGCTTGCTGGCGGAAGACAAATCCCATTCCGGCTTTAATGCATTGACCGCCTGTTGCGCGCGCCAGTAACTGTCCGCCACGACGGCCACCGCGTCGGGCAATTGCACGACTTGTTTGACGCCGCGCCGGGCCAGCGCCGGTTTCGGATCAACGGATTGAAGTTTTCCGCCGAAATGCGGGCACTGCACGATGGCCGCATATAGCATGCCGGGCACCTTGACGTCGATGCCGAAGATGGCGCTGCCATCCGTTTTCGCGGGCAAGTCGAGCCGTGCCACGTCCTTGCCCATATGGCGCCACCGTTCTTTCGGCATCAGCGGCGGATCGGCGGGCACCGGCTGCATGGCGGCTTGCTGCACCAGTTTGGCGTAAGGGAGCTTGCGGCTGCTGGCAGCGTGGAGGACCGCGCCCGCTTGCGTATCGCATTCAGCGGCAGGCACATTCCATTCCGCCGCCGCGGCGGCAACCAGCATGGCGCGCGCCTGCGCGCCCGCCTTGCGCAACTCTTTGTACTGGCGCGCCACGCCGCCGCTGCCATACGTGGCGTACTCGCCCCAGCCCGCGTTGATGAATTGTTTTTCCACCGGCGCCATCTCGACCCGGATGGTTTTCCAGTCCAGGTCCAGCTCATCGGCCAGCATCTGGGCAATGGCGGTACCGGTACCCTGCCCGATTTCACTGGTATTCGACAGGATCGTGACGGCGCCATCCGGCGCAATCCGCACCCAGCCGGGCGCCTGTACTTGGGACGCATCAGCGGCAGCGCCCGGCCCCACGGCCACCAGCAAGCCCCCGGCTGCCAGGGTTTTCAGGAAGTCGCGGCGGCCGCTCATGCTGCATCCTCTGCTTTCATGCCGGCCGCGCGCTTGATGGCGCGGCGCACACGGGGATACGTGCCGCAGCGGCACAAATTCGTCATGGCCGCATCGATTTGCGCATCGGTGGGTTTCGGCGTGGACTTCAACAGGGCGGCGGCAGCCATCAGCATGCCGGACTGGCAGTAGCCACATTGCGGCACCTGTTCCGCGATCCACGCCTGCTGCAGCGCGTGCTTGCGGTCCGGCGACAACGCTTCGATGGTGCGCACTTTGCCTTTCCCCACGGCGCTGACGGGCATCACGCAACTGCGTACGACGTTGCCGTCAATGTGGACAGTGCATGCGCCGCAGGCGCCCGCACCGCAGCCATATTTCGTGCCGGTCAGGCCCAGCGTATCGCGCAACACCCACAACAGCGGCGTCTCTCCCTCGACGTCAGCCTTGTGGGCCGCGCCGTTAATATTTAACTGGTATGTCATGGTCTCCCCCATAAAGGAGGGGCCAGCTTATCACCGGGGTGAAGAACAATTGAATTAAGGCATGCTTAAATAGCAAAAAGCCCGCATGGGAGCGGGCTTCTTGCAACAGGCAGGGAAGCGGCAATCAGCGCTTCAATACCAGCGTGCCTGGCAGGCTATGCAGGTAGGCTGCGATATCCTTGATGTCCTGGCCGGACAGGTTTTGCGCCTGCGCGCCCATGATGGCGTTGGCGCGGCCATTGGCCTTGTCGCCACGCTTGTAAGCAGTCAGCGCGTGCGCCAGGTAATCCTGGTGCTGGCCGGCCAGCTTCGGATAGCTTGGGTCGATCGGGGAGTTGTAATCCTTGCCGTGGCAAGCAGCGCAATTGGCTTTTTCAGCCAGGGCTTTGCCGTTGTCGATATTGCCGCCAGCGGACGCTGCGAATGGCAGAACGGCGCAGGCCAGGGCGATGATGATTTTTTTCATGTGAAGTGGCCTCATTTCTGCGCGGTTTTGGATTGCTGCGAATAGTACGCAGCGATGTCGGCGATGTCCTGGTCGGACAGGCTGACCGCGATGCCCTTCATCGATGGGTGCTTGCGTTCACCTTTCTGGTATGCCTTCAACGCATTCTCGATGTACTTCGCCGATTGGCCGCCAATCATCGGAACCTGGAACACTTCAGGGAACGTAGCTTTGTAGCCTGGAATGGCATGGCAACCGACACACATTTCGATCTTGGCTGGAGCAGCCTTAGGGTCTCCTACCACGTCGGCCGCTGCGGCTACGTTGGCGAGGCCCGCGAGCACGAGAACTGCGTAGATTTTTTTCATAGTGAGGACTAGGTTAACGTCAGTAAATAAAAGCACTGCAGGCACAACAATTAATACTGCCACAGCATAAAAGTTGACTTTTACGCTAATAATCATCGATTCTAACCTAATAAAATGCCACCAGTCCACATCATCAGGACGCAGTGTGGTATAGCGTTCTGGCATATACTCGAGGGATTATTTTCCCTTACGAGAGCAGTTGAATATGCATGCGAACCAAGGCCAGTCGCCCCGTTTCCAGGGTTCCGACAATTACGTTGCCACCAATGACCTGAAGCTGGCCGTTAATGCCGCGCTGACTTTACAGCGTCCGTTGCTGATCAAAGGCGAACCGGGTACCGGTAAAACCATGCTGGCAGAAGAAGTGGCCGCCGCGCTGGACATGCCGCTGATGCAGTGGCACATCAAATCCACCACCAAGGCCCAGCAAGGGCTGTATGAATATGACGCCGTGTCGCGCCTGCGCGATTCCCAGCTGGGCGATGAGCGCGTGCGCGACATCCATAACTACATCGTCAAGGGCGTGCTGTGGCAAGCGTTCACGGCGCCGGAACCGGTGGTGCTGCTGATCGATGAAATCGACAAGGCCGACATTGAATTCCCGAACGACTTGCTGCGTGAGCTGGACCGCATGGAATTCTATGTATACGAGACGCGTGAAATGGTGCAGGCCAAGCACCGCCCGCTAGTCATCATCACGTCCAACAATGAAAAGGAATTGCCGGACGCGTTCCTGCGCCGCTGCTTCTTCCACTATATTAAATTCCCGGACAAAGACACGATGGAAGCCATCGTCAAAGTCCACTACCCGAATTTGAAGCAGGAATTGCTGGCGCAGGCGCTGCAAACCTTCTATGAAGTACGCGACGTGCCGGGCCTGAAGAAAAAGCCATCGACGTCGGAATTCCTCGACTGGCTGAAATTGCTGCTGGCCGAAGATATCCCGGCTGAAGCGCTGCGCAGCAAAGATCAAAAAGCCATCGTGCCGCCGCTGCATGGCGCGCTGCTGAAAAACGAACAGGACGTGCACCTGTTCGAGCGCCTGGTATTCATGAACCGGAACAGCCGCTGATGACTGAGTTAGGAACGCAGTTAGAGAACTGCAGGCTGGAGCTGAACGGCGTGCGGCTGGAGCCATTGGGGCCGCAGCACGCCGACGGCTTGCGCGCTGCCGCGGCCGATGGCGAATTGTGGAAGCTGCGCATCACGTCCGTGCCGGAACCGCAGGACACCGACGCCTACATCCAGACGGCGCTGGACATGCGTCCGGGCCGCTTCGCGTTTGCCGTCATCGATACGCTCAGCAATACCGTGATCGGCACCACCAGCTACCACGACATTGTGCCCGCGATCAACCGCGTGGAAATCGGCTACACGTGGTATGCGCGCAGCCGCCAGCGCACGTCTGTCAACACGACGTGCAAGCTGCTCTTGCTGTCGTATGCATTTGAAACGCTGGGCTGCGCCGTCGTGGGCTTCCGGACGGATAACTTCAATTTCACGTCGCAGGCCGCCATCGAGCGCCTCGGCGCCAGGAAAGACGGCGTGCTGCGCCACCACGCGCAGCGCCGCGACGGCACCGTGCGCGACACCGTCATGTACAGCATCATGCAGGGCGAATGGCCTGAAGTGAAAGCGCAATTGCGCTACCGGTTGCAGCGAGGCTAATCATGCTGATTGATTTTTTCTTCACGCTCAAGGAAGCGAAAATCCCCGTCTCCATCAAGGAATTCCTCACCTTGCTGGAAGCGATGGAAAAGAACGTCATCGATACGTCGCTGGACGATTTCTATTACCTGGCCCGCCTCACCTTGGTCAAGGATGAAGCGCACTTCGACAAGTTCGACCGCGCGTTTGCCCAATACTTCAAAGGCGTCAATGGCGCCTTCGATACCAATGCGGGCATTCCGCTGGACTGGCTGCTGCAGCGCATGAAGCGGGAACTGACGCCGGAACAAATCGCGGCGCTGGAAAAATTCGGCTACGACAAGCTGATGGACCGCCTCAACGAATTGCTGAAGGAGCAAAAGGAACGCCACGAAGGCGGCAGCAAGTGGATTGGCACGGGCGGCACGTCGCCGTTTGGCAATGGCGGCACCAATCCGGAAGGCGTGCGCATAGGCGGCAAGGGCGGCAACCGCACTGCCGTCAAAGTGTGGGAACAGCGCGCGTACAAGGATTACGACGGCGACCGTGAACTGGGCACGCGCAACATCAAGGTGGCGCTGCGCCGCCTGCGCAAGTTTGCCCGCGAAGGCCACGAAGAAGAACTGGCGCTGGACCAGACCATCCGCGCCACCGCGAACAATGCAGGCTTCCTCGACATCAAGATGCAGCCCGAGCGCAAGAACAACATCAAGGTGCTGATGCTGCTGGACGTGGGCGGCACGATGGATGACCACATCGAGCGCACGGAAGAATTGTTCTCGGCCTCGAAGACGGAATTCAAGAACATGGAGTTCTTCTATTTCCATAACTGCGTCTACGATTACCTGTGGAAGAACAACCGCCGCCGCAATGCGGAGCGCTTTTCCACGTGGGACGTGCTGCGCAAGTACACGCCGGACACCAAGCTGATTTTCGTCGGCGACGCCACCATGAGTCCCTATGAAATCCTGCAGCCGGGCGGCTCCGTCGAGTACAACAACGAAGAAGCGGGCGCCGAGTGGATCGCGCGGTTTACCAATGCGTTCCCGAAGTTCATCTGGCTCAATCCCGAACCGGAAGGTTTGTGGCAGTACCGCCAATCCGTCAACATCATCCGGCAATTGATGAATAACCGCATGTTCCCCATCACCATCGAGGGGCTGGAGCGGGCGATGCGGACGCTGAGCAAATAAGTTAGCAGATGCCTCGTCATTCCCGCGCATGCGGGATTGACGAGGCATGGGGTATTGCCAAATTTTTTTGTAAGAAATCCCCAAAGGCGATGACTACCTGTTCAAGTACAGCTCATCCCGCCACGCCATGACCGCACGCCCCCCGCCGTTGAACGACGCCAGCGCCAGCCAGAACAACCGCTACAGGCAAGCCATTGCCGGCTTTGGCCCGGACATCGCCCGCTTCGCCATGGGCTATGAGCGCGATGCCGCCAAGCGGCAGGAGCTGGTGCAGGAAATCCACGTCGCGCTGTGGCAAAGCTTTGCCAATTACAAGGAACAGTGTTCACTGCGCACGTGGGTGTACCGGGTTGCGCACAACGTCGGCGCCACGCATATCCAGCGCACGTTCCGTATGGCTGACCGTATCAGCCTGGACCTCGACGAAGCAGAACAGGTCGCGGATGAACGCGACGGCATTGCAGACGTTGAGCGGCGCATGGATCTGGAACGGCTGCTGGCCCTGATCCATCAGTTGGCGCCACTGGACCGCGAAGTCATGCTGCTGTATCTGGAAGACCTGGATGCCGCTTCCATCGGCGACGTGACAGGCATTTCCGCGCGCAATGTCGCCACCAAGATCCACCGCATCAAGGCGCTGCTGGCCCGCCAGCTGGGAACGAAAGATTAATCATGAACGAAGACGATATCAAGAATCTGTGGCGCTCTGCGCCGGCCGCCGGCAGCGTGACGCCATTGCAGGAAGCGGACCTGGCCAAACGCGCACGCCGCTTTCAACGCCGCATCGCGTTCCGCAACTTCACCGAATATGCGGCAGCGTTGCTGGTGTGCGCGGGCTTTGTCTTCTATCTGTGGGAATTTCCAGATCCGCTGATGCGCGCGGGCAGCCTGCTATCGATTTTCGGCACGCTGGTCGTCGTGTGGCAGTTGCACCGGCGCGCGTCCAGCCGCCCGATGCCGGGCGAGGAATCCGCCCTGCCCAGCCGCGACTTCCACCGCGCAGAACTGGTGCGCCAGCGCGATGCGCTGCGCTCCGTGTGGCTGTGGTATGTGGGGCCGCTGGTGCCAGGCATGGTGGTGTTCCGCATGGGCGTCAATGCCAATCCAGATCCCTCACTGCCGTTTGCCCGGGGCTGGGCGGCTGAAGGCTTCATTGCCTGCGTGATCCTGGGCGTGATTTTGCTGAACCTGTATGGCGCCCACAAGCTGCAGCGCCAGATCGACCAGCTCGATCAAATCGACTCGTAACTTTTCACTTCACCTGGAGGTTGTATGAAACGTTTCCCCCTTGTGGCGGGACGGACGGCGCTCGCCTGCGCCCTCGCCGCATCCGTTGTTACCGCCGTCGCCGCGCCCGCACTGGATGACAACGCCCGGCGACTCGCCACGCAACGCACCGGCAATGGCTCAGTCGCCAGTATTGTCATCGGCATCGTGGAACAGGGCAGCGAGCCTGCCGTGTATGGTTTCGGCTCAGTTGCCGGCCGCCTCCCCGATGGCGACACGGTGTACGAAATCGGCTCCATTACGAAAACTTTTACGGCGTTGCTGCTGGCGCAGCAAGCCGCCAGCGGTGTATTGAAGCTGGATGACCCGGTGCAGCTCCTGCTGCCGGATTACACGATCCCCGCGTGGCAAGGCCAGGCCATCACGTTGCGCGACCTGGCTACGCAAACATCCGGCCTGCCCCGCTTACCGACCGGCTTTACGCCGCCCGATATGGCGAATCCCTATGCGGCCTATGGTCCCGCCGACCTGCAAGCCTTCCTGCGCGGCCACCGGTTGGCGCGCAAGCCAGGCGCCTCGTATGAATATTCGAATCTGGGCTTTGGTTTGCTGGGTGTGGCGCTGTCAGCCCATGCGGGAAAATCGTATGAATCGCTGGTACGCGACCACATTACCGGGCCGCTCGGGATGCCATCAACGGGCGTAGCCCTGACGCCAGCCATGCGCGCCCGGCTGGCGCCCGGCCACGACAGTGCGGGCAAGCCTGCCGGCAACTGGGATTTCGATACGATGGCGGGCGCCGGCGCGATACGTTCGACGGCTTCGGACATGCTGCGCTACCTGAAGATGTTGATGCCCGCTGCAGTTGGCTCCCCGTACGCACTGGCTGTTCAGCGCCAGCGCCCTGCCATGCCGGGTACCGATATCGCGCTGGCCTGGCATTTGAGCGAGTTGCGGGGCACGCGCATAATCTGGCACAACGGCATGACGGGCGGCTACGCGTCGTATGCCGGCGTGACAGCCGATGGCAAGCGGGGCGTCGTGGTGCTGGCCAATACATCCTTCCCCATCGATGATATTGCGCATGCGGCGCTGGTGTCTGGCGCGAGGGCCGTTGCGACGGTGGCGCTGGCGCCGGATGTACTAGCCAGTTACACCGGCAAATATCAGCTGGCGCCGGGCTTCGTGCTGTCGATACAGCCGCTGCGCCAGGGCTTGCAAGTGCAGGCAAAGGGGCAGCCGCCATTTGATGCGGAGGCAACGGCGCGTGATGAATTTGTTGTTGCCGCAGTTGAGGCACAGCTTGTTTTCAAGCGCAATGCGGCAGGCAGTGTGGAAAGTGTGGTGCTGCGCCAGCATGGGCAAGAGATGCCGGGTAAGCGGATCGAGTGACTGGCTTGGGCGAGGCGGAAGCTATGTCCCAAAAGCCGGAATTAATAACGGCTACTATCGGATACTAAAACGTACGGGATCGTGATACCGCATGCTATTTTCCAGTCTGTGTTACGGTTATTGCATTCTCCACAACAGGCTTCCAATGATCTCGTCCCAGTACATCAGCCGCATTACGTTACGCAGGGATAAGGTCGATTCATTCGACCGACATCCATTTGCCCTTAACGCAAAGGCAATTGGCAGTTTTGTCGCGCATGCACGACTTGATTGAAAACGACTCGCAATTCGTCATCGCAACGCACTCGCCGATCCTGCTGGCCTATCCTGATGCGTGTATTTACCAGTTCACTGCGCAGGGTATTTCGCAGATTGCGTATGAAGAGACGGAACACTTCCGGGTTACGCGGGATTTTCTGGCAGATCCGAAGCGGATGCTGCGAATTTTGATGGAGCGCTGAGCGGGGGGCTTTACACATCTGCTCTGCTGCGGCCGATCAGCTTGCAGCCGCACTCGGTAGTGCTGCCATGGATGGCAACTGGAATGCCGTCCACCGTCACGGCATTGTGAGCACTAACGATTTTGTTAACGCCATGCGGTTTGCCACCCGGGTACCACTGCGGGCATTCCACTTTATCGCCGAGGCGGGCGATGGCTTTGCCGTCGATGTCATGCTTGGGCGAGCCGGTAATGACTTTACCTCCGTGGTCGGTGACGTCGCCGACCACAATGATTTGCAGGGACACAACGATCTCCTTGATCAGAATTGCTGTCAATAAGTCGGAGGCCCCTCCGGCTCCGGGGTCATTGCGGCTTCAATACCGCGCCATTCTGGTAGTGGCTTGGGCGGCAAAGGCAACACTTCATCGAGCCGGCTAAATCGTAGGTCGGGGTTGATTGCGAGGGCATCAGCGATGATGTCGTAGCGGCGTGCACGTTCTACATCAATGGCAAAACCCAACGGTTTCAGTATCTCTTCCTCATGCCTTTGACTTCGAAAAGCTATACTAAGAAATGATGCGCTTGGTTGACTTCCAAACTTTACGCCAGCATGGTATAGCGCAAGTGCCTCGCTTGGCTTTCCTGTTACATCATTTAAGAGAGCCAATTCATACGCGGCAGCACCATGTCCTTGCCGATATGCACACTCCATCATAGTCAGCGCAAACTCTCGCTTACCAGCATCCATGTATGCTTGACTTAGTGCCATTTGCGCATCAGGACTACCTAGTTTTGCAGCCTTCAAATAATATGCCCACGCAATTGATGGACTATATTCGATTCCACCATAACCATGTTCGTATGCCACTCCCAAATCATAAAAGCCCCATGGCTGACCTGCCTCCATCGCTTCTAGGGAGATTTTAACTGCACGTTCAGCATGCTGTTCTAAGACCCTATTGCTGGACAGTGGGCCAAGCCCTTCTCTCAAGAATTTTGCCAACAAAGCTTTCGCACCCCAATCTCCCCTATCCGCTGCAATCTTCACATTATCAAAAATCCACTCGAGTTCCTCTCGGGAAAACTGGTACTCTACCTTGCTTCGGAACAATTTTCTAGCCGCAATGTATTTTCTATAAGCATCCTCGTTTCTAACTTTCGGCATATTATCCTTCCACTTGGCACACAGTGGAGGCTTATCATTGACAGAGAATACAACCAGTCCCTTCGGCATCTCATTCATTTTCTTGTCGCCTTTCCATTGAGAAAAAGAGCAAGCAAGGAAGACAATCCCAGTTGCCAACATAAGCGGCCAAGTTACTTTTAAGATCAATCTCATACAACAGGATCCGCAGGCTTTCTATCCACATAGAAGGAAACTAAACCACCAACCAACTTTCCTCCCGCCCTCATCCTAGAAAAATTTCTCTTCATTTCGGACATCCATTCCCCATACGTTTCTCTCATACCAACGTAAGGAGCGTTACTAGTAACTTTCAGGCATTGATCAAAAAGTTTTCTTCTCAAGTCATATGCCACGTCCGCAGCTTGGCTAATCAAGTTCAGCTCGCTATCCATTGCCATGCTGCGCACATTCAAATTGGCCGAGCCGATTGTAAATGCTACATCATCCACTATGGCTACCTTCGCGTGGATGTAAATTTCTTCATAATCTTCAGGCTCTAGCCATTTCTTATCTCTACTGCATGTCCACATCGATCCCATCAGCACGTTGATCCCATTTTTTGATAGAGCAACTGGATCAAGAGGCATATCCAATTTCTTTTTTTTGACTTCCTTCACTGTTTCCTCATGCTCCACTTTCATTGCTTCACTATATCCAATCACTTTGGCTACGTCATACGTCGGCAAATCCATGCCAGGCCGCTCTGGAGTTGATGTGATAACAAAAATATAAATCGGCTCGAGATACCCGGCTTTCCGCTTTCTCTCTATACTCGCCATCAACAACTCAGCCCAAGGCTCATATTGGATATACTGATTTTGAATAAACATATAGTTATGCATCAGTCGTGTAAGATTGGCATAACATTCTTTTATTGTCTTTTCTTCATACTGAGGTTGCGTTCGAAGCAATTGGGCGCTATGCGGGTAACTGGGATGAGACAAATCCTCAGGGCGAATATTTTTCCGCGATTCTTCCAGATAATTTTTTCCACTTTGATGCAATTTCTCATCAACAGCATCAGTTATCGGCCGCAATGGTGTGAATGCTACGTGCACTGCTCTCTCCCACAAATCTCCCGCCCTATGAGAATCCTTCCATGCTTGACAAAAATTATGATTTAAGTCATGCAATAGCGAGCCTGAAATTCTGCAAGAAATATCTTGATATGGCTTGGCAACAACGGTGTTTCTCAAAATAAAATCATTCAATTCTTTTTGCCGCCGCCTCATCTCATCCTCAGGAAAGAATTGCTCCATTATTTTTGCTCTTAGACTTTCCTCGTTGCAAATAGAGTTTTGTTCCGGCTCCTTATAAAACCGCTCTCTTCTCGGATCTTGAAAAATATGATTAGCGGTATCCCAGAAGTCGGTCACGCAGTTATGCCCCATTACGTACCCGATGGCTCTACTCTTTCGTTCATAGTCAATGATTATTGACTTCTGATGGTGTGCCGCATATTTTTTTGCGACATTTGCACTTAAATTTTCCGGGACCTTTTCATCTTTTATCGATCTGATTGCGGTTAAACTTGCAATCAGCCTCGTAGCCAAGTGAATTTTGGGAAATTCTCTTGAAATAACTTTCGCAAACCATTCGCAATTGTATTTTTGATGTTCCTTGTTGTAGTAGCCATTTGACATCGACATCATGTCACTCAAGCTCTGACCATAATACCCAGGCATGTTTTTCATTAGAAATTCTGACGCAGCGTCATCATGCCAAATCAAAAGCCTAATAAAAACGGGATTATTCTTTCGCGTAGCCAGTTCTATCAATAAGTCACCAAACCTCACACCGTCGCCCACCTCACTTCGAGTTAAAACCATTCCAGGATCAAAGCCCCACGAAATAAGATCAACCGAGCTTTGGGCATTTCTAAGATCGATTTCTACCTGCCTGAATACCGCTTCACCACAAATAAGTGGCTCCAATCGGTTGCCATGCCTTACTGGATAGGTACGTTCGGTCGATTTGACCCACCAAGGCAACGATAGCGACTGGTAGGGCCTGCCATTTCGCACGTAGAATGACCGCTGCTCATACAACGCGGCATGCTTATTCATTGGCAGATATTCATATTTATTGATCTTGCCCCGCCACCTCCGGACACAGCCTATCTCTTAGTTTGCGCCGATTTGAGCCCGGCGCATTAGCTCTTCCCGAAACATGCTTGGCGACTTGTAGCCCAAGGACGAATGCGGATGAATCTCGTTGAAATGCTTAAACGCGGCCGGCATTTGCAGCAGCACGATTTCGGCGCTGCTACGGTCCATCTGGCTGACATAGTCGCGTTTAAACGTGTTCACGAAGCTCTCGGCCATGCCATTGGACTGCGGGCTGCACACCGGCGTGTGAACTGGCTTAATGCCCAGATCCTTGGCCAACCAGTGCGTATCCTTGGCGCGAAAGGCGCCGCCATTGTCGCTCAAGAATTCCAACTCAATGCCGCTGCGGACTCTGGCCTCGCCAAAGCGCGCTTCAACACCCTCGACCAGCATGTCGCGAACAGGTTCGCCAGGCAGTCCCCGATTAGACTAAGCACGCCACGAGATGATTTCGCGGTCGCAGCAGTCTTTCAGGAACACGCCAGTGACCACATCACCATTGTCGCAACCGATCTCGAAGCCGTCAGAACACCACCGTCGATTCGATTCCTGAACGGCCACCACACCGTTGTGCACGCGCGCGCTCACGACCCGCTTAGGGGCTTTGGGGAGCAACAACCGGTAAGCCTTCATGACCCGGTAGAAGCGTTTGTGGTTGAACAGCGCGAGACCTGCTGCCATACGCCGACGATTGACCAGCGCCCCCGCGCGTCGATAGCCGTACGTCGGCAATTGGCCAATCTCCGCGCGCACAGCCTCCACCAGGGCAAGGTCGGTAAGCACGTCGATCTGGCGAACAGTACGACCATCAACCCAATCCGCAGAGCGCGTCATCAAGTCAATTATGTGCGAGCGCGCCACGCCCAAGGCCCGGCAGACCGGTTTCACTGGTCGTCCTTCGGCAACAAGGGCGCGCGCGCAATCCACTTTTTTTCGCGGGCGAAGTCCACGGCTTCTTTCAAGATTTCAGCTTCCATGGTCTTCTTGCCGAGCATGCGTTGCAGCTGGGCGATTTGGGCACGAGCGGCCGCAAGTTCACTGGCAGGCACAACTGACTCTCCAGCGTGGACGGCCACCAGCGCGCCTTCACGTTCCAGTTTTCGCCAGTTGAACAGTTGGCTCGCGCTGACGCCGTGCTTACGCGCCACCAGTGAAACGCTCATTCCAGGCTCGTACGTTTCGCGCACCAGCGTTGCCTTTTCAGCCGCGGACCAGCGACGACGTTTCTCGTCGCTGACCGTTACCACTTCTATTGTTTGCCTGCTCTTAGTCATATGCCTAGTCCTATTCCTAGTCGTAAGGATAATGCATAGACGGTGTCTGGCGATTCAGGGGGCTATCTCATTTATCGTCCATGATCCTCGGCTCCTCGCGTCAATGGGTTCGCGTCCAATCGCTCTTGTTCTTCGCTCGGACTGTCCTCAACAATCGACCCACCTGGATTGCAATACCCGTGATACCCGATCGCGGTATTCATCGTGTGCGGCTCTTGCATGTCGTCAGGGGTAATTTCATAGCGCTGACCGCCAGGCAATTCGAGGTGGTATATCGACTCTTCGTCCAAGTCATGCTTGAACTGCAGCGTCCCCTCCTCGTCAAGCTTCGTTTCCTCTAACAGCGCACCGTCCTTGAACAATTTGCATGGCCAGCCCTTACAAGCCCTGCCACTGGCGGCCGGGTGCGATCCCAGATGCGGCACGCCTTTGCCTTTTAGTTTGGACAGCGGTGGCATCACCAAATCCACATCACGATTCTTCGGCCCCACAAAGCTGTGCTTCGCCGCATGCGCCACGTAATTACCATTGGTTCCCTGCTCGATGCCGTCAGCACTGAATCTCAAATAGCTTCCACCGCCATCAATAACCACCTCTTCCTTCGCTGTTATCAGAATCCGGTTAGCCGTCTGGGATATCTCCAGCTTGGACAGCAACCGGATATTGTCCGAGAGCGCCTGAATATCGATGTCCCCCGCAGCCGCCACCAGCTTCATCCCGGCTTGCTGCACGAATAGCCGCAATGACCGTTTCACCGTAGCGAACAAGCTCTCCCCACTGGACAGCGACAAACTCTTGCCGCAACTGAGCGCCGTATGCTGGTCGCTGGCGATATGCGTACTGCCTGCAGTGGAACTGGCAATGCCTGCCGGACTGGCAAACACGAGATGCGACGCAAGAGCCTTGGCGTCTTTGCCAGTGACCGCATGCTGCTGGGTTTCCAGCGCCTTAATGACGTCGGCCTGCCGGCGTGCCGCATCACCATCATGGGGCTGGGCGAGTTCCGCCAAACTGGCATGACTGGCCTGCGCCCGGTCCAAGCGCATCGCGGTTTCTTCCATGCTGGTGATATGTGAGCGAGCACCCGCCCGCTCCTCCGTGGTCACCAGCATCCCCCTCCCCGCCCGCACCACCCCGTGCCCATCCGTCCGCAACTCAAACCCATCCCCGCGTGCTTCACCGCGACCGGAAACACTCTCCACCCGCACGATATGCCCCAGCCCCAACTGGCTATGCAAATGATCACTGCGCAATTGCGCCTGCAATTGATCCCGTGTGTCATCCATCACCAGTTGATTCCCGCGCTGACCACCCAACTCCCGGCTCCGCCACCCCGACAACGCCCGCTGTTCCGGCAACGCCCACGGCACCGCATTCGCCCCGTTATAAACCACCCCCGTGACAATCGGATGATCCACATTCCCATTCACAAACTGCACCACCACTTCCTGCCCAACCCGTGGCAACCCGATCTGCCCGAACCCCGCCCCAGCCACCGGCATCGCCACTCGCACCCACGGCGAATTCCCACCCGTCCCTTTTCCTAACCGGTCCCAATGAAACTGCACCTTGATGCGCCCTAATGCATCCGTATGAATCTCCTCTCCCGCAGGCCCGGCAACGATGGCCGTCTGCACACCCGGATCAGGACACGGCGTGCTGTGATACCCCCGCTCCGGATACCAGCGCCGCTGCTGGCGGATGCAGGTAAAGCGGTTCGTGTATTTCGACTCCGCGTGCCGCCCGTCCTGATAATTGTTGGTGGCCGTATGCTCGACGGACAGAATCAAATAACAGCGGCCTTCGCGCGACGGATCGCCGATTTCCGCCAGGGGAGCCTCCGCGCTGAAATGCTCTTCCAGCCTGAAATACCGCCCCGGCTGCGCACTGCGGTCATTGCCGGACGCTTCAAAGTACTGGTACAGCGCTTCGCGTCCATCACTGCGGCGCTGCGCCAAGGGTTCGCCTTCGCGGCTGCCGTGATACGCGTTGGCGCCTGCATATTCATGCACTTCATGGTCGAAGCGGTCACCCTGCGGATAACGGGTGCGCGCGGAAATATGGCGCGGGGACGGGGACTTGTAGTCAAACGTGGACAACGTCAATACGCTGGCGCCCAGGCGGCGCATGGCTTGCCACTGGTGGATGCTGTCGTCTTCCTGCGAACCAGCCTCGCTGCGAAATGGCATGCCGTCCGCAGCGAACGTGCCTTCCCGCGCATCGATGGCGGCGGCGCCCATGGTGTCATCAGCCAGCCACAATGTATGGCCATCGGCGCGGTGCTCGTACCAGTAATGCCAGCCCAGCGCTTCCCAGCGCCGGTGCAAATGGTTGTAATCCGTTTCGTTGTATTGAATGGCGCACGTGATGGGCGGGTCGTCGCGCGTCAAACGCGTTTTCCAGTCGTGCTGCACGCAGTGGCGCAACGTCAGTTCCGTGATCTGCGCCACGGTGCGGCCATGGAAGCTGACGCAATCCTGGCGCAGCCGCGTCAACGCCATCCACGGTTCCAGCACCATGCGGTAAGTCGCCTGCCCGCCATCGGCGCCCAGCAGGCTAAACTCCGTCACGTAACCATTGAAGTACCGCTGCGAACCATCATTGCGCACCAGAGAGATGGTGACCAGCTTCGCCATCATGTCGGTCAGCGCAATGTGCGCATCGTCCGACAGCAATTCCACCTCATAGCGGAAAGAACGCGACAACTCTTCGCGCGCATGCAGCGTATTCACCAACAGTACCGCGTATTCCGGCCCATCGCCGCGCGGGAAAGCCATGGTCAGCAAACGGCCATGCTGGCTTTCGCTGTCCAGCACCGACTGTATCCACGTTCTTGCGCCATCCATACCCGCCTCCTCGCTAATCGAGATCCAGCACATAACGGATTTCCGGCTTTTCCACGTGGCCCTGCTGGTCCGGCAAAAACGTATCCCAGCCCAGCCGGCGGCGCTGGCCCGGCGGCCCCAGTACCAGCGGCCGGATGGCTTGCGGGGCCAGCAGCAAGCACACTTCAAACGTCACCAGCGGCGCCGCGCATAGCCGTAGCAACGCCGCCAGCGCTGCCGATGCATCACCGCCCGGCAAAAAACGATCCAGCTGCGTGCGCGCCAGCGGGCCGATGTCGATGCGTACGCCCTGCTCTGGCCGGAACAGGCGCTTGCCCAGCATGGCGCCGCCACCCAGCCGGGGGCGGTTTTGCCCCAGTACCGAACGCCGCTCCGGCAGCACCACTTCCCAACTGCCGGCAAATTGCCTGCACGCGATGGGAACAGCGAAATACCCGGCCAACATTTGCCCGATCGCTTGCGCACTGACGGGCCGCATGCGCAGCAGGCCGGCGTAATAAGCCGCCACGTGGTCATAAGGATGGCTGGGCGCGGGCTGGGCGCCGGACAGTGCCAGCAACAGCGGCAGCAAGCCATCCGCGCCGCCCGTAGCCAAGCCGTGTTCCAGCCGCCGCAACTCGCCCGCCTGGCAATGCAGCGCCATCAGCCGCGCCGACACCAGATCCATGAACGCGCACACGCCGTCGCGCTGTTCACCGGGCGGCAAGTCGGCGATGTGCTGCGTGTCATGCAGCGGCAGCGCGCCCGCCGCGCCCAGCAAGCCGATATACGCAGGCGTCAGCGCAACGTTGAATGGATCGCCAGCCATTTCCAGCGCCGCCAGTTCGCTGGCCGGATAAGCCAGCGACAGGCTGTTACGGAACGTCAGCACTTGCGCATAGGCTTCCTCTTGCGTGACACCCAGGGCCGCCAGCTGGCGCAACAGCAGCCGCACGGCCTGCGCAAATGAAAAGCGCCACGGCTCATCCAGCAAACGCTGGATCACGCCAGGCTGGCGTAGCCGCTGCGTGGAGCGCATCGCTTCAATTCCTTGCCCGTGCGCGCCGACAACGCCACCAGCTCGACAAAGCTGTTGACCTGCACATACAGCGCGAAGTAATGGTCCAGCACATCAATAAACAGGCTGATGCTGCTGCCCGCGTACGCCTCTTCTTCCAGCGTGATGCGCACTTCCATGCCGTGCGCCAGCGATGCGCCGTGCGGGTGGCGCAGCCACGCCGTGGCATGGGCCTGTTGCAGCGCCACGATGCCGGCAATCTGGCGGCGCGAAATGGCGTCCTGCCGCAAGTCATATAGCGCCAGCATTTCACGCAGCGCCTGCACGCCCTGCGGCGCCAGCGCGCGCTGGTTCAGCGCCAGGTGGGATATCAGCCGCCAGTGCAGCGCGGCGCCCGAGGGCGGCCTCAATGCCGCCGACGGCATGCGCACGCAACGCATGGCAACGCCGTCCCCCTGCAATACGCCATCGCGCAATTGTTCCGGCAAGTCCCGGTTGCTGCACGTGAGCCGCAGCGACAAGGTGCACGGTTCCAGCGCCAGCGGCGTGCGGCGCGCATCAACCAGCGACAGCCGCTTTTCATATCCGGGACTGGTGGACGCCAGCATGTCATCCGTGTGCAGCATCCAGTAGCATCCCGTGCTTTGCTCACCATGGCGCAGCGAATAAAACGGCAGGAATTCCACCGGTGGCGACGGCGCACCGCCTTTTTCCGCCAGGTGCACACTGTCCACGGACAGTACTTCATACGCTGCAGGCAAATTGGGATGCGCCAGCACTGCGTAATCGAGCTGTTCATGCGTGACGTCGACCGGTTCGCCCGGCTGCTGGAACACATTCACCACTGGCACGCAACCGGGCAGCAAATTGGCGGCCGAGACATGGCGCAGCATGCGCGCCGACCGGGTATCGCTGCCCGCCCCCACCAGCGCCACGTGCAGCACATAGGTGTCATCGTGCGCCGGCGCACAGGCCCGCAACGCCGCCACGTCGATATCGATGAAGTTGAATTTCGCAGGAAACGCAAAGTATTCCGCCAGCAGGCACTGCGCGGGGTGCGAACGGCCATCATGCGGCAACAGTGCTTCATCGGCCGCGAAACCGGCTGCGGCCAATGGCAGCGCCGGCAATGCACGCCACGCGCTGCCCTGCTCTACCCACGCGCAGACAGCCTGCATGCAAAGCGCATCGCGCAGCGCGGCGCACAGCGGCGCTTCGCCATCGATATACAGCCGCACCCGGTCCACGGCCGGCGCATGCAGCTCGATACGCAGCCCCGCCCCCGCATCGGGCGGCAATAGCACTGCGGGCGGCGCCGCCATCAGCGGCGAAAAGCTGGCCGAGCGCACGTATACGGCAGCCGCATCGGCCGGATATACGGCGCGGAATTTGCACGGTATGCCGTTGACGGGCGCCGATTCCAGTTCCATGCCGCGCGCAATGCTTGCACCGGCCACCAGCTGCACAATCGCACACGAAGGAAATGGCCGCAAATAGTGCGGCAATAACAATTCCAGCAACGCTTCCGTCACATGCACATGCCCGTCATCGATGCGCATGGCGGCGCGGGCCGCCAGCAGCGCGACGGACTGGATCAGGCGCTCCGTTTGCGGGTCCGCCTGTTGCCCGCCGTCGAGCTGCAGCTGCGCCGCCACCTTCGGGTAGCGCGCGGCAAACTGGCCCGCATGGCGGCGCAACATGACCAGTTCGCGTTCGTAGTACGGCAGCAATCGTTCCATCGCCCCTCCGTCTGTGAAGAGGCCATTATTGCTACCTATCCGCACAGCAACTTGCGCAAATGCAAATTCGCTCGAGAAAGATTTCGGTTCGGCAATCGCTTGCGGCAGCGCAAAGCTCTACCCGGCTGCGCGAAGCAAGCTGCCGGTTCCGCCACGTCCGGGAGCACACCATGAGCCTGCCCTTAAAAGTACTGTGGACCGAAGGCTTGACCTTGGGACCACTGCATTTCCAGCAACAAGACCGTTACCACGAAGCGCGCACGCGGCGCATGGCGACCATGCTGCAGCCGTACCTGTGGGGCATCCGCGACGCGCAATGGAATGACGAAAGTTTGCGCAACGGCACGCTGCAGGCGGAAGCTTTATCACTGGTTTTTCCGGATGGCGAATGCTATGACGCCCCCGGCGCGGACCCGTTGCCTCCGCCGCTGGACCTGGACCGGCTGGCGCCGGACGAGCAAACGTTCACTATTTGCGCACTGTTGCCGGCGCTGCATGCGCATGGCGGCAATGTACAGGCGGCCGGCACCGCCCCCGTGCGCTATGCGCGCCACGAGCGGGAAACCCTGGATTTATATGCCGGCGCACCGTCCGAGCACATCGCCTACCTGCACAAGGTGGTGCGCCTGGCGCCGCAGGCGGAAGCAGTTGACGGCGCCATCGGCTTCCCCGTGATCCGCATCCGCCGCCAGGCCACCGGCGGGTTCGAAGTGGATCCCTCCTTCATCCCGCCCGCCGTGACGTTGGCGGCCACGCGGCTGCACCGCATGCTCGAGGGCCTGGTCGACAAGCTGCAAGCGAAAGTCGATGCGCTGCACGAACGGCACCGGCAGCCGGCAAAAGATGTCGTATCATTCCACAGCGGCGACATCACGTCGTACCTGATGCTTAACGCCATCAGCACCAGCGGCGCCGCGCTCGTGCACTGCGCACGCCACGGCCAGCACCACCCGGAAACCCTGTTCGAACGCATGACAACGCTGGCGGGCGGCCTGATGTCGTTTTCCACCCGCTATGCGCTGGCGGACTTGCCCCACTACCGCCATGCGGATGCTGGTCCCGGCTTCGCCAAACTGGCCGCCATCATCCGCGACCTGGCCGACACGGTGCTGTCATCGCGCTACTTCACGATTCCCCTGCCGCCCGATCCCGACCGGCCCGGCCGCTACCGCACCCGCATCGACCCAGCCCAGGTCGACCGCAACGCGGCCCTGTGCGTGGCCGTCAGCGCAGACATGCCGGCGCTGGAACTGGTGGCCGCCGTGCCACTGCGCTTCAAGTGCGGCGCACCAGACGATGTGGAACGCATGGTCGGCATGGCGCTGCCCGGCATTCCCCTCACGCACATGGCGCAAGTGCCGCATGACGTGCCGATCCGGCCCAACACGTATTACTTCACGTTCGACCACCGCAATGATTTATATGACGCGATGCTAAAGGCGCAGGCGCTGGCCCTATATGCGCCGGACGGGATGAAAGCGCTGAAAGTGGAACTGTTTGCACTGAAGGGACAGGCGGGCGAGCTGGGATAACACGGGGTAATAACGCGGGTTATTACCGCGGGTTTATTGCAACGCCGTTATACTGGGGCATCGGAAAGACGCCGGGAGCCATGCATGACCAGACATCGGCCGTTGGACACGGGCTGCATTTTCGCAGGGTTGCTGATGCTGTGCGGCGGCAGCGCGCCGGCAGCATGGGCTGCCCGTCCGCTGGCCACTGACGATGCGCCCATACTCGATCCCGGCCAGTGCCAGCTGGAGACGTGGGTACAGCACGATCTCCAGCATACGCACTTCTGGATGGTTCCCGCCTGCAATGTCAATGGCAACTGGGAAGTGGGCGTGGGCGCCGCGCGCCTGCAAGGACACAGCGGCGGCAATAGCCTGACGCAAGCCGTGATCCAGGCCAAAACTGTGCTGGCCGCGCCCAAAGACGGCTGGTGGCGCGCCGGCATCGCCGTGGCGGACCAGTTTGATCCGGCACGCGGCCTGGCCGGCGACTGGACGGCTTACGTACCGGTGACCGTTGACTTGAATGGCGACCGCCTGCAATGGCACACCAATATCGGCTGGCGGCGCGAGCGCCACGGCGCGCCCGCAGCAACGTGGGCGACCGCATTGGAGGCGGCGGTCGGCGAACGGACAGCGCTGACGGTGGAAACTTACGGCACCCGAGGCGGCGGTTCCTGGCGCCAGTTGGGTGCGCGCTATTCCGTCATGCCAGGACGGGCCGACGTCGATATCGCGTGGGGCGCCAAAGCGGGCGCCGGCAGGCACGAACATTATTACGCGGCCGGATTGACTATCTATACCACCCCGCCCTGACCACATCAGGCGATATGCATCTGCCGCTTCAGCACCGTGCGCAGTGTCGCATCGGCCACCGGCTTGTCCAATAACCCTGCCACACCCGCCGCGCGGCCACGCTTGCCGTCATACTTGAACGGCGGCGCCACCACGAGGACGACTTCCGGCGGCTGCGCATCGGCCTGCGCCCGCAGTGCGGCGCTCACGCGGTACGCGTCAATGCCCGGCAGCGACGTGTTGATCAGCACCACAGACAACGGCGCCTCGGCGCCTGCCGCCAGCGCCGATGCTTCATCGCTTGCTGCCAGCACGGTAATACGGTAAGGCTTCATCAGCTGGCTGGCCTGGGCCGCCAGGCGTCCGCCGCCATCGACCACCAGCACGGCGCCGCGCCGCGACTTGCCCCGCATGGCTTCATATTCGGCAGGATCGGTCAAGTCGAAGTCCAGCCGCGGCATGCGGCGCCGTTCCGGGATGGGCGGCAAACCCTCGCCCGCCAGACGGGCCAGCGCGTCGGCGCGGCGCGCCACCAGCAGCGCCAGCTGGATGTGGAACGCGCCAGGATCAAACGCCAGCGGCAGGCCGGGATATGGCAACGGCGCGGCCGGCTGCCCCAACACCAGCGCAGGACGCAAATCCAGCTCCCCCGGCACGTCGGCCTGCGCGGATAGTTCTGCCATGGCTTTCAAGTCGGGACCATAGGCCAGCACCAGATCCGGCTCTTGCAAACTGTGTTCGGACAGGCAAAAATACTGCGGCCCGTGCGCCGGCGCGGCCCGCAGGGTAGTTTCCAGTGCTTGCGCGGCTTCGCGGGGAAAGCCTGCCAGCCGTACGGCAAAGGGAAATTTATCCATGATTTCCCCATTTAACCACAGTTGACGCTTGCATCAGGCAACTTGAAAAAGGCATTTTTCAGCCACTGCCGCCCGTTGCGGATAGAATGCGCAAGCTCCCGGACCGGCGGCGTTCCGCGCCCTGTCGTGTAAAAACGCCGTAACGGAACGAAAAGACTGTATATAATCACAGCGTTTTGCCAGATTTTTTGCCTGATAAGCACCTTCGACCTCGTATGGCCACTAAAAAACCAGTTTCCGACTACAGCGAATCATCCATCCGCGTCCTCAAAGGCCTGGAGCCCGTCAAACAGCGGCCCGGCATGTATACCCGCACGGAGAATCCGCTGCACATCATCCAGGAGGTGATCGACAATGCCTCGGACGAGGCATTGGGCGGCCATTGCAAAAATATTATCGTTACGCAGAATGCGGACGGTTCCATCACCGTGGAAGATGACGGCCGCGGCATTCCCGTCGGCTTGCACCCGGAAGAAAACGTCCCGACCGTGGAAATCGTGTTCACCCGCCTGCACGCGGGCGGTAAATTCGACAAGGGTTCGGGCGGCGCCTATGCGTTTTCCGGTGGCTTGCACGGCGTCGGCGTCTCGGTAACCAACGCGCTGTCGAAGCGCCTGGAAATCAATGTGTGGCGCAAGGACGACAATGGCAATGGCTACCACACCATCGCATTTGAAAATGGCGACCTGGTGGAACCGCTGGCTTCCATGCCGGCCCCGCGCGACGGCAAAAAGTCCGGTACCCGCGTGACCGCGTGGCCTGACCCGAAATACTTTGATTCGTCGCTGATTTCGCAAGTCGAACTGCAACGCCTGCTGCGCTCGAAAGCCGTGCTGTTGCCGGGCGTGACCGTCACCTTGAACAACGCCAAGACGGGCGACTCGCAAACGTGGAAATACGATGACGGCTTGCGCGGCTACCTGGTCGAAGCGCTGGCGCAGACCACCAACGGCGGCGAAACCTTGATTCCGATGTTCGAAGGCGCGCAATTCGCCGGTCCGGACGCGGAAGGCTTTGCCGAAGGCGAAGGCGCCGCGTGGGTGGTGGCGTGGACGGAAGAAGGCGCCGTAGTGCGCGAATCGTACGTCAACCTGATCCCCACGCCGAACGGCGGTACGCACGAATCGGGTCTGCGCGACGGCTTGTTCGGCGCCGTGAAAAACTTCGTGGAATTGCACTCGCTGCTGCCGAAAGGCGTCAAGCTGTTGCCGGAAGACGTATTTAATCGCGTGTCATTCGTGCTGTCGGCCAAGGTGCTGGATCCCCAGTTCCAGGGCCAGATCAAGGAACGCCTGAACTCGCGCGACGCCGTGCGCCTGGTGTCGACGTTTGCCAAGCCGCCGCTGGAACTGTGGCTGAACCAGCACATCGACTATGGCAAAAAACTGGCGGAACTGGTCATCAAACAGGCGCAATCGCGCCTGCGTTCGCTGCAAAAAGTCGAAAAGAAAAAATCGTCCGGCGTGGCTGTGTTGCCGGGCAAATTGACCGATTGCGAATCGTCCGACGTGACGCGCACGGAATTGTTCCTGGTCGAGGGCGACTCGGCAGGCGGTTCCGCGAAAATGGGCCGCGACAAGGAATTCCAGGCCATCCTGCCGCTGCGCGGCAAGGTGCTGAACTCGTGGGAAACCGACAAGGACCGCCTGTTCGCCAACAATGAAATCCACGACATCGCCGTGGCCATCGGCGTCGATCCGCACCACTATGGCGACAATCCGGATTTGTCCGGCCTGCGCTACGGCAAAATCTGCATCCTCTCTGATGCGGACGTGGACGGTTCGCACATCCAGGTACTGTTGCTGACCTTATTCTTCCGCCACTTCCCGGCGCTGATCCAGAAGGGCCATATTTGCGTGGCCCGTCCGCCTTTGTACCGCGTTGATGCGCCGGCGCGCGGCAAGAAGCCGATCCAGAAGCTGTATGCGCTCGATGACGGTGAATTGGTCGCCATTGAAGACAAGCTGCGCAAGGATGGATTGAAAGACGGCAGCTGGTCGATTTCCCGCTTCAAGGGTCTGGGCGAGATGAATGCGGAACAACTGTGGGAAACCACGATGAATCCCGACACGCGCCGCCTGCTGCCCGTTGCGCTGGGCGACTTCGACCACAGCGCTTCGGCTGCCCGCTTCAATATGCTGATGGGTAAAGGCGAAGCCGCCGCCCGCCGCGCATGGATTGAAGAACATGGCAATGAAGTGGAAGCCGACATTTAACGAATACCCGCAATCATGACTCAACAAGCAAACCTCTTTGAAGAAGCCGTGGCCGATGCAGCTGAAACCGCAGTTGGCAATGACGGTAACAACAATGGCAACGGCGGCAACGATGGCCGTGGCGGCGATGATTTCGGCGGCGACGGCGGTGATGGCGGCGAAACGCTGACCCTGTCCACTTTTGCCGAACGCGCTTACCTCGACTACGCGATTTCCGTCGTCAAAGGCCGCGCGCTGCCGGACGTGTCCGACGGCCAGAAGCCGGTGCAGCGCCGCATCCTGTACACGATGAATGAACTGGGCCTGGGCCCGACCGCGAAGCCCCGCAAATCCGCCGCTGTCGTCGGCGACGTACTGGGTAAGCTGCACCCGCACGGCGACCAGTCGGTGTACGACGCGCTGGTGCGTATGGCGCAAGACTTTTCGCTGCGCTATCCGCTGATCGATGGCCAGGGCAACTTCGGTTCCCGCGATGGCGACGGCGCTGCCGCGATGCGGTACACGGAAGCCCGTTTGACGCCGATTTCCCGCCTGCTGCTCGATGAAATCGACCAGGGCACGGTGGACTTCGCACCGAACTATGACGGTTCGTCCGAAGAACCGACGTTGCTGCCGGCCCGCTTGCCGATGGTGCTGCTCAACGGCGCATCTGGTATTGCCGTGGGCCTGGCGACGGAAATCCCGTCGCACAACCTGTCGGAAGTGGCGCAAGCGGCGGTTGCAATGATCCGCAATCCAAAGATCTCGCACACGGAATTGATGGGCATGATCCCGGGCCCGGACTTCCCGGGCGGCGGCCAGATCATCACCCCTGCCGCGCAAATCCACGACATGTATGCGACGGGCCGCGGCTCGATGAAAGTGCGTGCACGCTGGAAGATCGAAGAACTGGCGCGCGGCCAGTGGCAGGCTGTCGTGCATGAACTGCCGCCGGGCACGTCGGCACAGAAAGTGCTGGAAGAAATCGAAGAGCTGACCAATCCGAAGGTCAAGCTGGGCAAGAAAGCACTGACGCCGGAACAGCTGGCGTCGAAGCAGCTGATCCTGGGTGCGCTCGACACGATCCGCGATGAATCGGGCCGCGCGGCGCCGGTGCGCCTGGTGTTCGAACCGAAGTCGAAGAACCAGGACAAAGATGAATTCATGATGCTGCTGCTGGCACATACGTCGCTGGAAACGTCGGCATCGATCAACCTGGTCATGATCGGCGCCGATGGCCGTCCGCGCCAGAAGGGCTTGAGCGAAATCCTGTCCGAATGGATCGGCTTCCGCTTCGAAACCGTGACGCGCCGCTCGCAATTCCGCCTGAAGAAGGTCGAAGACCGCATCCACATCATGGAAGGCCGGGAAACCGTCCTGCTGAACATCGATGAAGTGATTGCCATCATCCGCAATTCGGACGAACCGAAAGCCGCGCTGATCGAACGCTTCAACCTGTCGCCTATCCAGGCCGAAGACATCCTGGAAATCCGCCTGCGCCAATTGGCGCGGCTGGAAGCCATCAAGATCCAGCAAGAATTGGCGGAACTGCGCAAGGAACGCCAGACGCTGCTGGACTTGCTGGAAAACCCGTCGTCGATGAAGCGCCTGGTGATCCGCGAAATCGAAGGCGATGCGAAAACCTTTGGCGATGCGCGCCGTACGCTGATCGAAGAAGCGCAAAAAGCCACCGCGGAACAGAAAGTCATCGACGAACCTGTCACCGTCATCATTTCCGAAAAAGGCTGGGTGCGCGCCCGCACCGGCATTGGCCACGACAAGTCGCAATTCACGTTCAAGGTGGGCGACTCGCTGCATGACGCGTTTGAATGCCGCACGGTCGATACCCTGCTGGGCTTTGGCGACAATGGCAAAGTGTATTCCGTGCCGGTATCGGCGCTGCCGAATGCACGCGGCGATGGTGTGCCGATTACCACGCTGGTCGACCTGTCCGGCGGCGCCCGCATCAAGCATTACTTTGCCGGCCAGCCGGATACGCAGCTGATGCTGTCGTCCACGGCAGGCTTTGGCTTCATTGCGAAAGCTGCCGACATGGTCAGCCGCCAGAAAGGCGGCAAGTCCTTCATGACGCTCGATGAAGGCGACCTGCCGCTGCCGCCATCGGTCATCGGCAAGGAAGCCAGCGCCGTGGCGGCGCTGTCCAGCAATGGCCGCCTGCTGGTATTCGGCTTGTCGGAAATGAAAGTGCTGGCCAATGGCGGCCGTGGCGTCATCATGATGGAACTGGAGCCGAAAGAACAGCTGATCTCGGCCCAGGCCATCACGCAAAAAGGGGTGGTCGTGCATGGCACGATGGCCGCCAAGCCGCGCGCGCTGGAAATGTCCGGCAACCTGCTGGCGCCGCACTTCGGCAAACGCGCCCGCAAGGGTAAGGAACTGGTGCAGCGTATCAAGCCGTCTTCGCTGGCGCCGATGTAATCCCCTCCCGTCCGGCGTCCCCGGACGGGCTCCTCATCGCCTTCCTGCGACAGGCTGCCCTCCTTCGATTGACTTGGTCTATCAGGGGCGGGACAATGCCTGGACAGGGAGACCTTATATGACCGAAAACCCGGCAGCAAGCGATGTGCTGCCTACATCCGGCGACAAGTTCCGGGCCGCGCTTTTCGTGGGCGTGGTGGTCTATTTTTGCTCCATCTTCGGTATCCTGACGTCGCCGCCCGGTGTGCTGGCCGCGTATTGGCCCACCAATGCAGTCTTGCTTGGCATCCTGATCCGCCGCAGCCGCCCGCCGAACTGGCTGGACTGGCTGTCCGCCTTTGCCGGCTACCTCGTGTCGGACCTCGTCATGGCCCATTCACTGTCGAAGGGCTTACTGCTGATCTGCACGAATTTGCCCGGCGTGATTACCGGCTACCTGATTTTTTCCCGCCAGCCCAAGCCATATCGCACGCTGCGCCATCCGCGCGCCATGCCGCGCTTCGTACTGGGCGTGCTGGGTGCTTCTGCCGCGGCAGGAACCTCCGGTATATTCGTGCACCCCATCCTGTTTGGCGGCAGCCCCGCCTATGGCTTTGCGTTTTGGTTTTGCACGGAACTGGTCAGCTACATGGGTATCTTGCCGGTGCTGCTGACCATGCCCAACGTCAAGCGCTGGCTCAAAGACCACCGGCGCCGCGCCGACTGGCCCAGCTTCCGGCTGGATTTGCTGGCGCCATTGCTGGCTTTTGCCGTCAGCCTGGGACTCGGTGTGCATTGGGGCGGCCCCGGCGCCATCCTGTATGCGGTGCCCGCCATGCTGTGGTGCGCGCTGACTTACAGCCTGTTTGCCACGGCCGGCATTACACTGTTCTTTTGCATGTGGACCCTGCTGGCGATTTCCAGCGGCGTGCTGCAAATCGGCGCTGCCGTGGACTCGCCTCTGGCCGTGATGTCGCTGCGCGTGGGCCTGTCGCTGACGGCGCTGGCGCCATTGACCGTGGCCAGCGTGATGGTAGCGCGCAATGAATTGCTGGAACGCTTGCAGCACGCGGCGTCGCACGATTTCCTCACCCATGTGCTGAACCGCAGCGGCTTCCTCACGCAAGCTGGCGAATTGCTGGCGACACCCCAATTGCTGCGGCATCCCGTCGCCGTGCTGATGATGGATATCGATCACTTCAAAAAGGTCAACGATACGTATGGCCATGACGGCGGCGACCAGGTGCTGGCCAGCTTTGCCACCGTGGCGCAAAGCTGCCTGCGGGGCGGCGATTTATTGGGGCGGCTGGGCGGTGAAGAATTTGCCGTGCTGCTGCCCGGCTGTTCCGCGCAGGATGCGTACACCATTGCACAGCGCATTTGCGATGCGTTTGCCGCGCACACCGTCGCCCTGCGCGATGGCCGCCAATTGAACAATACCGTCAGCATCGGCGTTTGCTGTGCGCCGCGCATAGAAAACGATATCGCCGCCATGCTGTCGGCAGCCGATACAGCGCTGTACCGCGCCAAGGAAAATGGGCGCAATCGAGTGGAACTCGCATGAATACCTTTCGCAAATTCGCCGCTACTGTGGCCATGCTGGCCCTGCTGGCCCTGCCGACATGGCCGCTGACTGCTGCCGCTGAGCTCAAGCAGCTGACCATCTGCGCCAATCCCAACCTGTCATCGCTGGAATTGCTGAATAATTTTGGCGCGTTTGCCCGCGCGCTGGAAAAAGAACTGGGCGTGCCCGTCAAGCTGGTGGCGGGGCGCGACTATGACGATACGCTCAAGCTGCTGAAGGAAGGCAAGGTCGATATTGCCGGCACTGGCGCGTTCGGCTATGTCAGCGCCAACGAATCGTTTGGCGCGCACCTGATCGTGCGCTACGTCGAAGATGATGGCGACTCGTATCACGCCCTCATCATCACCCGCGCCGATTCCGGCATCACCAGCCTGGCCGGCCTGCGCGGCAAGCGCTTTGCCTTCACGGACCCCAAATCCACGTCCGGCTACCTGCTCCCGCTACTGGCCATGCAGCAGGCAGGGATCGACCTCAAGGACCTGGGCAAGGCCGATTTCGTCAAAAAACAGCCGAATGCCGCCATTGCCGTGTATTCGCGCCAGGCCGATGCCGGCGCCATTGCCGACAACCAGCTCAATGAAAAATATGGCGTCCAGCTCAAGGACATCAAAGTGCTGTGGAAGTCCGCGCCGATTCCCCATGGCGCATGGATTGCCCGGCCGGATATGGCGGAAGCAGACCGCAAGCAGCTGGCGGCAGCCATCATGAGAATTGCCAACAGCGCGGAAGGTAAAAAACTGCTGGCCCAGGCTTCCGTGCGCGGCTTTGCGGAAGGCCGCGACGCAGAATTCGACAGCGTGCGGGCCGCCAAACACTTGCTGGACAAGCTGGAAAAGAAAGACTAATCCTTATTCAGCAAGGCTGGGCGCCTTCGGGCGCACTGCCAGTTCGCGCGCCAGCGTCACGGTGAAACGCGTGCCGTTGTCCACTTCGACACTGATATTGCCTTCCAGCGCCACCGTCACGACGTTGTACAAGATATGCAAGCCCAGGCCCGTGTGGCCGGTGCCGCGCAGTGTCGTATAAAACGGTTCAAACACATGCGGCAACACATCCGGCGCAATGCCGCGCCCATTATCTGCGAACACAATCTCCACCTGGAATGGCGGCAGTGGCCGCAAGCTGATGCGGAAGGTCCGCCTTTCCTGTCCATCGAACGCATGGTCGATGGCATTGCCCACCAGCCCGATCAGCACTTGCGCCAGCAGGGCCGGGAAGCTGTCCATGATCAGCGGCCCATCGCCGTCCACCGTCACGCTGACGCCTGCAGCCTTCAGGGTGGGCGCCAGCGCGGACAAAATATCGTCCACGTGGGCGCGTAAATCAAAGCGGCAGCGGTTGTCGTGACTCTGGTCCGTCGCCACCAGCTTGAATTTCGCCACCAGGTCGCCGGCGCGGATGGCATTGCGCACCACCACGTCGCTGGCATTGCGGCTGTCATCCACGAAACGCTGCAGCATGCTGACGGTCAGTTGGCGCCGGTCGTACGCCGCCGCCATGGCATCGATGCGGTCGCGCAGCGACGTGGCCATGGTCAGCACATTGCCGATCGGCGTATTCAATTCGTGCGCGATGCCGGCCACCAGCCGCCCCAGCGCCGCCAGTTTTTCCGCCTGCATCAACTGGGCCTGGGTGTCGTGCAACTGCACCAGCGAATGCTCCAGTGCCTGGCTGCGCTGGGCCAGCGCCTGTTCGGCCAGTTTACGCGCGGTGATGTCCTGGAAAATCCAGATACTGCCTTTTTCCAGCTGGGCAGGATCAATGGCGCGGCCCTGGAAACTGCACCAGATCACGCCCCCGTCGCGCCGTACGAACTGGTTTTCGCCAAACGCCGTGCGGCCGGCCACGATATCCGGATAGACTTGCTCGCCCTGCAAACGGTAGGCTTCATCACTGACGTAGTAAATGCGCGTGGGCTGGCCCTGCATTTCTTCCGGCGTATAGCCGAGCAATTCCGCCCAGCCCCGGTTGCAGCGCATGACGATGCGGTCGCGCAGGAACAGGATGCCGACAATGACGTTATCCAGCAAGATCTGCTGTTCCTGCACGATCTGCGTCAGCGCGCCCGTGCGTTCGGCCACCCGGTTTTCCAGTTCCGTATTCAAGTCGGACAAAGCATGGATGCGGTGTTCCACTTCCTGCCCCATGCGGTTCACGGCGCGCGCCAGTTCTGCCACTTCGCGGCCGCCATCTTCCGGCAGGCGCCGCGTATAGTCGCCATCGCCAATGGCGCGGCTGGCCGCAGCCGCCTGCGCCAGGTGGCGCGTCAGCCACACCGCCACCACGCTGAGAATGACCATGCTGGCAACGACTTCCGCTGCCGCGATCAACAACCCCTGGCGCAGCAGCGCGGCGCGGGTTTCACCGGCAATGGCCGTGGACAGCCCCAGCCGGATGCTGCCCATGCGGATGCCGCCGACCGCCAGCGGACGGTCGACGCTGTACATGCCGCTGGCGATGCCGTCGCCGATGCTGGCGGAAACCGGCGGCAATGCGGCGTTATGCGGCAAGCCAACCCGCACCACTTCCTTGTCATCGGCATCGCGCACCATCACATACGCCAGTTCGCGGCCTTCTTCGCGCAGGGTGGCGGACAGGAAGTCGTGCAAGCCGGAATAGTCGCGCTCCATCAGGTAAGGCACGGCTGCCGCATTGAGCATGGGGACAGCCTGCCCCAGTGCCGCTTCGATGCCGGCTTTCGCGGCTTTATCAATCAGCCTCAGCGAATTGGCAATCAGCAGCGACAGCAGCAAAATCTCCACCACCACGCTGGCCAGGATCAGGCGCGCACGCAGCGAGTCGGGGCGCAAGCGTGCCAATAGCTTCATCGGGATCAGAACCGGTGCACGATGCCCAGCGCAGAACCGCGGACAGTCGCACCCGCGCTTGCCGTGCCATAGGCATTGGTGCCGAAGTTGAAATTGGCGCGCGCGTCGTTGCGTACCTGGGTGGTATACAGGTACAGGTAGCTGCGCGCCGACAGCACGTAGTTATAGCCCAGCGTGGCATACACCGCACCGGTATCGGCGCCCTTGCTTAAATTGCCCGCTGCGCTGGACAGCACGGCGCCCGCAGGCGCACTGCCGCCGATGTCGCCTGCCTTGCCATAGCGCCACGCGATACTGCCGCCCGGGACCTTGTAGGCGCCCGTGCACGTGAAATAATTGCGCTGCAGGTCGCCGCCTGCCACGCCATAGGTCAGGCGGTTCCAGCCTAGGCTGATATCGCCCCACGACGCCGTGTAGGCGCCGGCCAGGCGCACAATGCTGTCGTCAAAACCCATGCGCAATCCGTGATGCGTCTCGTAAGCGGCGGCCGCCTTCCACGGACCGTAACGGTATTGCAGCCAGGCGGCGCGGATCACGGAACGGGCCGGCCCTTCTTCGGTTTCCGCCGCGCGCGACAACGTCAGCAGAAAGCCGCCTATGTCCGGGCTGTCATAGCGCACCTGGTTGCCGGAGCGGCGGTTGAAGCCCAGCGGATTGCCTTCGCCCTGCAACAGCGCCACACCGGAATCATCGGCAATACCACTGCCTTCGAAGCGGTCGGTATACACATTCATTTTCTTGATGATGGTCGACTCGCGCCCCAGCGCAATGGTCCCCAGGTCGCGCTGCTGCAAGCCGACGAAACTGTCCTTGCCATTGATATCGCCCGCGCCCGTATCGACGCCAATTGCGCCTTCGATTTGCATGATGGCAGCCCAGCCGCCGCCCAGGTCTTCATTGGCGCGGAAGCCGAGCGCAGAAGAGTTGCTCGACAGCCTGGCCTGCGACTGGGCCGGCCGGGACAGGCTGACGTGCTCCATATTGACATTGATCTTGCCATAAAGCACGACATTGGTTTGCCCGAAAGCGGCAAACGCAACATGACCCAGCAGGATCACAACACCAGCAGCAATGCGCGCCATGGCTCCCCCGGGTTTCCTGACAGATCATTCTATGCTGCCACTGTTACTGTCACCATGCAAGAAATCCATGCGCATTGTTGCCAGAGTGGCGCATCAGAAAGAAGAACGGGCGCCATGGGCGCCCGAAGATTCCACGGTATTCCCGGCCCCGCGGCGGCGTGATACTAATGCGGTATTACCGGCCCCGCACGGCGAAGAAACTGCTTAGTTAATGTTTGGCAGCGGCGGTTTTAATGTCCGCGTTGGCTTTCGCCTTCACTTCCGCCGTATTGGCGGCAGCGATGGCTTTTTCTTCAGCGGCTTCCGCTTTTTCCTTCGCTACCTTGGCGTCGGCCTTGGCGATGGATTTATCCAGTTTTGCCTCTGCGGCGGCGTCTTTCTTTTCCGCTTTCGCTTCCGCCTTCATGCGGTCTTCCGGATCAGCCTTGGCGACTTTTTCAGCCGCTTTTGCATGCTCCTTGTCCGCTTTATGATGCGCCTTGGCGATTTTTTCGTTGGCTTTGGCTTGCGCCTTCGCCACATCCTGATCTGCTTCGGCAGCTTTCTTCACTTCCTTGGCTTCTGCCTTGGCAATCTTTTCATCCGCTTTCGCCTGCGCTTTCGCGACTTCCGGCGTCGGTGCAGGGGTAGCGGTGGTTTGCGCCATGGCGCCGGTGGCAAACAGGCCCGCGATCAGGGTAGCAATCAGCTTATTCATAGGGTTGACCTTTCTGTCTCTGTGTTGGTGTCTGAACTTGTCACGGAGACAGAATAGGTCGGGGCCGCCATACCTTCTGTACGCAAACGCACAGTCAAAATTTATCAAACGTAAGCAGACGTAACTGGAAAATTCACCGACATTGCGTAGCAGCAATTCCCTGTAACTCATGCGGACAAATAATGGGGCTCCACGTCAAAGGACAGCGAGGCCACCAATGGACGATCATGGCTATACCACGCTACTGGAACAGCTTAATACCAGCCACCGTCCACTAAGGCTGAGACTCTGCCTGGCGGACGGCGTGCACGACGACCTGCTGCTGCCCCATCAGGTCAGTGGTGTCACCGCGATATGCGACGGTATCGATCTGCGCGTTTACTGCGTCGCATTGGACGCCTGCATTCCCCTGAAAACTTTCATCGGCGCGCCGGTTGAGCTGCAAATCGTCACAGATGAAGGCAATCTGCGCAGCATTTGCGGCATTGTCACCGAAGCCAGCCAGGGAGAAAGCGATGGCGGGCTCGCCACGTATCAGTTGGTGATGCGCGATGCGCTGTCGATCCTCGACCTCGATATGAACACCCGCGTATTCACAAATACGACGGAGCTGAAAGTTATCGAGGCACTGGTCTTCGAAACCCGCTGCAAGATGCCACGCATAGCTGGCGCTTTTCACCTTGAAATTGATCAGTCGCTGGCTATCCAAGAGCATCCTGCACGGGCGCAAATCATTCAGCATAACGAAAGCAGCGCGGCTTTTATCCGGCGCTTGTTGAAACGCCGCGGCATTTCGTGGTACTTCCGCGCAGGGCGCCCCCATATCAGCCCAGATCACGAGCACCCCCTGCCGAATTCAACTCCCTGCCACACCATGGTTTTATTCCATGATGCCAACCGGTTGCGCTCCAGTTCCGCCGGAAGCGTGCGCTTCCACCGTGACAGCGCAACCGAGCAACGCGACACGATTACAGCATGGGGTGGCATGCGCAAACTCAGCCGGGGCAGAACCTGTCGTTTCAGTTGGGACTACCGCAATCCATCCAGTCCGGGATACCTGACGCGGAGTGCCCAGACCATCATGAACCAGGGCGACTATGGCAACTGGCTGGCACAGGGGCTGGAACACTATCTGGTGGAAGCGCCGCACATTGGCGGCGATTCCCGCGACCATGAGTCGCTGGCGCTATTACGCCAGGCCCGCGCGGACTTCGAATCCAAATGCTTTCATGCGGAAGGCGGCTTGCGCGACATCGGTCCTGGTGAATACTTCAGTCTCGATGGTCATCCTGAGCTCGATCGGCATGCCGACAGTGAGCGCCAGTTTATCGTCATCGCACAGCACATCACTGCCCGCAATAATCTGCCCAAGGGCATTGATATGCGCGTGGAACGGTTGTTTGCACGCAGCCGCTGGAACATTGATACCGCAGCTCTGCCCGCAGCTACCCCGGGTGATACCCTCTACGGCCTGTGCTACCTGACCAGGCTCACGTGCGTGCGGCGTGGCATACGCTTCGCTCCCGCGTACGATCCCCAAGCCGACCTTCCTCATCCGCAAATGCAAAGTGCCGTCGTGGCAGGACCTCCGGGCGAAGATGTGCATTGCGACGAATTCGGACGGGTCAAGGTGCAATTTACCGGCACCATGGCACGAACTGATAGCAAGACCTCAGCCTGGGTGCGGGTGGCAAGCAGTTGGGCCGGCAATATCGGTACCCAGCGGAACAATCTTGGCATGTTGAATCTGCCCCGTGCCGGTACCGAAGTGTTACTGGCATTTCTGGGCGGTGATCCCGATAAGCCCATCATCATCGCGCAACTGTACAACGCCGAAGCACTGCCACCTCGCCTCGGCATGGCAGGCTTGCCCGATAACCGCTATCTGTCCGGCATGAAAAGCCGGGAAATACGTGGCCTACGTGCCAACCAGCTTCGCTTTGACGACACGCCCGGACAAATCAGCGCACAGTTAAGCAGTGAGCATGGCCTCAGTGAACTGAACCTGGGCTGGCTGGCCCAGCCTCGTGACAAGGGTCCCGCGATGGCACGTGGCGAAGGCGTCGAGCTACGTACCAATGAACATCTGGCGCTGCGGGCAGGCAAAGGCATGCTGCTGTCAGCATGGCAAAGCCTTAAGCGCAATGACCGGCAGTTGGACCGCGCTGACTACCTCGCGCTGATGGAAGAATGCCTGGAACTATTCCGTTCACTCGGCCAGCATGCTGCCGGACATCAGGCACTGCCGCTTGATGTGCAGGCGCAGGACAAATTGACATCCTCGTTCAAGCAGTGGGAAAACGGCAGTAACACCGCCCCGAAAGGCCATGAAGGAGGAGCGCCAGTGATTGGTTTAACCGCTCCTGACGGCATCAGCTTTGCCACATCAAAGACCATCGTTACCTATGCAGCCGCCAATATCGATACGGTCGCCCAGCAACATTTGCAGCTCACCTCCGGCCAGCGCTTTAACGTCAATGCAGGCAAAGGCATTTCACTATTTTCACACCACGATGGACTCAGGGCCATCGCGCATTTCGGCAAGCTGCTGGTGCAGAGCCAGCATGATGATACCGACGTGAATGCGGCGAAATCACTGCGGCTGACGGCTACCGAAGGCAAGCTGACTGCAATGGCGCCAACCATCGAGCTCATTTGCGAAGACGGATCCTTCATCCGGCTGGGTGATGGCATAACGCTCGGTAGCGACAAGCCGCTCAAGTTCAACGCGCCACGCTTTGTGTTCAACGATCCGGAATCCATGGAGGCGCAATTCCCGGCTTTTGAAGAAGGACAGGCCAGCGAACAATTCACGACGCGCTACCGGGGCGGCACTTTTGCAGATGGCGAAACGGAAGACGATGTAGCCCCCAACCAGCAACTGGACTTGTTATTTGATGACGGCAGCGAACTGCAGGCCAGGACGGATAGCGGCGGCAAGGCTGAAGAAATTCTACGCGACGCCATGAAGCTGGTGAAGGTAACCGTATCGACCAAAGGGGAATGACATGGGACTGTATCCGCAACCCAAGCGCGCCAAGGGCAAGGCCACGTCTGTCCTGAAGGCTAATCGCACAGCCAACAAACCGGTCGATGTGAAGCGCAGTTTGCCGGGGAATATCATTGTTATCCATGGGGTCAACGATGTAGGAACCTCGTTTGACGCAGTCGAACTGGGGCTTTGCAAAGGACTGGAAGAACGGTTGCATCGCACGTTCAAGCCGGCCAGTTACCGGATGCCGGAGGCAGCGGATAAAGAGAAGCTGGAGCCTGACCCCGATGCGGTGTTTTTCAAGCGCAGTGTAGATGAAAACACAGACAGTCCGGTTATTCCGTTCTACTGGGGATATCGGGAGCTGGATAACAAGGTACGCATTCAACGCGGCCAATTTGTTGATCGCTATGGCAACCGCCTCGATAAGGATAAGTCCAAGGGAGGCGGACCATTTGCCAATGCCACCAGCAATTTGCCTGATATGTGGAACAAAGGTTTTGGCACCGTGCCGATGGATGTCGGCGGCGATCCAGTTCGACCTCTGCTGAACTGTCCTGGGAGACTATACATGGTGCTGGCTGCGTCACGGCTCGCAGCATTGATTTCCATGATCCGGGATTATGACGAAGGAGATACTGTTACAGTCGTCGCCCACAGCCAAGGCTGCCTGGTGACGTTATTGGCGCAAGCCATGCTGTCAGAGAAAGGACTACGGCCCGCCGATACATTGATCTTGACGCACCCACCATACAGCTTGGTCGATACGTTTTCGTATGTATCGAAGGGCAGCAGCCATCTGACCGGAGGAAGTGATACCGTGATGGAACGTCATTATGCAAATCTGGGCGGGATGCAATGCTTGCATGCCCGCTTGCAGACACTTGCCAATATCGTGAGCTACGTTACCGGACGTAAGCCCACTCCATCTGAACCAGAATTCAATACGCTGACTGATCACAAACAGCATGATGGCGCTGTTGGTTCGCAATGGAATGCCGGGAGCGATCGCGATAATCGCGGCAAGGTCTATCTGTATTTCTGCCCGCAAGACATGACGGTGGCACTCGACAATATGCAAGGCATAGGCTGGCAAGGCGTGCCGGAATATATAACAGGCACGCAATGGGTCGCTACTCCCGGCAAGGATGAAAAATCAGAAAGATCCCTGAAGGCTCAAGACGTTACCCTGAACCCGTTGGAAAAACTGGGTAAAAGGTTCTTCCAGCGCGTATTTACCAACAAATTGCGAACCAGTCCCGCAAACCAGACGCCAGCCGCTGTACTGGTAGGGGCCAGACCTCCTTATGACTATGCTTTGCGCGTCAAGGGGGAAGATGATCACGGGCATGTCGATAGCTCAGGGCGCAAACTACGGGCAAATTTTCCGGTGGCTACGTGGCCTATTGATCCGCATGACAAGCCCCAAGATCAGCGAAATGGCATCCGCACAATCACTGGTGAAGAGTTACGCAAGCCTGTAGCTGCAGTCCTGAGCAACGCCAAAGAAATCACGCCGCCAAACCGAGGCCCATGTGAAGAAGTCGACCCTATCGACGCTGCAATTGCAATTACCAGCGAGGGTGGTCGCAGGACATGGTTTGAGGACCACCCCGACAAATCTGCAGGCGGCAGCGCTGCAATGGGAAGTGGGATGTCCACGACGGCAAGGATGATGCCCCCCGACGAGCGAAGGAAATTAACTGAGCAATACAACAAGGCAAGAAATTGGGAAGGTGATGACCAGCGCTCTATCCTTGCCGCTGCCTACAAGGATGGGAAACTCAAGATCCAGGTACAGGAAAGCCCAAATGAAGCCAGGAAGCGATGGCAGCATGAGGTGAGCGCGAAATCATTTCACGGCTCCATCATCGGGAACAAGGAAAATCATCAGCACGTAACCGCATACGATGTCGCGATCGGACAGGGAAAGGCATCTACTGATCCGATGTTTTATGCGTATCTATGCGATGTGGCCGATTGGCGGCTGAAGAAACTTCGTAATGGAGAAATGCTACGTCCTGGAATATTGTCATGGGAAAAATTTATAACTAAGCATTCATCATATTGGTCAATCGAACCGTCGTGGCGTAAAGATCTCATCGCTGGAAATTCTAGCTACTACAGCTCAGGCACCTTGCCCGACCTGCCTTTGCCGGATGGCGGTCCATTATGGGAAATCGTTATTGCTGAGAGCGTCACCGGTAACCGAGTACTACCGAAAAATGAGGCCCGATCATGAGCGAAATTCACAGCCTCGGGTCGGTTCCACTCTTTATTTTCAGTAACTTTCTTCCCGAAACCATGCTGATCGTGCTTGCTGCATTGGCTATATTCGGGCTGTTTCAACTTGCCCGCGCCACGCTAACTTCCCCGGAGCTCAAGATGGCATTGATACGCTGGATTGAATTGATTCTTTTTGTAGGGGCTGCATTCGCAATCGGCTTTCTGATCGTCGCCGCCAACGCGAGAGCGAAAGAAAAGCAAGCGGAAAAACTTCATGACGAACTGCAGGCAGCGCTGACGCACCAACAACAACTCACCGCCAAGAATGAAAAAGAACGAACTGAATATGTGCTGGAGATAATCAACTTGGGAATTTCTCTGGACAAACACAGACAAAACAAAGTGTGGGATGCGCTACAGAAAGGTGGGCCTTATTCAAGCATCAGGGAATTGGATCCCAAAAAATATGCTTGGAGCGACACCGATAAAATGGGCATCAGTGGAGGACGCATACTCGATGCCTTTGAAAATGCCGCAAAATCCACGCCTATGTACTGGGGCTTGCCATCATTTTATGCCGGTGCACCATCTTATGTGCTACCAAAAGATCCCGTAATGGGCCTTGCAGGCAACACACAAGGTACAGGACTCTCCTTCCATCTATGGGTCAACGGCGCGTGGAAACTTGCCGAACGGCCGGACCGCTTGCTGGAGCAAGTGTTTGATTTTTTTGATCAGTACCCGGATGTGCCATTCGTCGTGCTGACAGCAGACGACAGCTATTCGTACCGGGACCAATCACTTCCGCCCGGCACTCCCAGCCTGGTAAAGGATGGCTATTACGTTCCTGCGATGCCCGACGCCGCCGCTGTCTTTATTCTCGCGCGCCGGGAACGGGTCGAGCCGCTTCGTCCTTATGCATGGTACGACTTGGACGACAATTTTTTGCAATGGGAATTCCGCCAAATGTATTACAAATTGATGGATTCCATTCCAACCAATGCCACATATGGTTATGGAACAAAAATCGCTCGTCCACCGACCTCGACCGAGTGGCTCCACGCTGCCGCTGTCTTCGCAAAGAACCCTGAAGCCCATCCGGAAGGACACGACGAGTTTCTTACAAAGATGACGGCATACCGGAATAAACCACCCAAATCATGGAAACCCACACCCTGGTTTCCCATCCCTTGGACGTCCGGCCAGTTAAGTGCCTTCGATAGCCTACCCACCCTCGGCTATCTGCACCGCCCGGTTTTCATCCCCTTCCGTGATGCCGACGGCAACCCCGTCAAACGCCGCGACCAGCGCCAGCAAATCATCATGGCAGGCTGGCAGCAAGCCTTGCAAACACTGCCTGATTCCGGACGCGAAAAAGGCCCAGCTCGCATCATTGCCGGCACCAATAACAACAAAGACCAGTTAATCATGCTCACCACCATGCTGCATCAATACGAACACGCCGGTGGCCCCGCCTTCGACATCACCAAAACCGCGCAATTCATCGATACCGACCGCCGCCTCGGCAACACGGGGGCGGCGACCTTCTTCATGCAAATGGCGTTGGGTATGATGGGCAGCTACAAGGAGGGCGGCGTTAGCGCAGCTATCAACCTGCGGGATCCAGATGAAGCCAGCATCGTATTGATCAGCCCAGCGCCGGATGAAAAGCGCAGATTGCAGCGGGATCCATTTGTCCACGACGTCCAGCCACAAATTGATCCAGACAATTACAAGGCCCCTTCTGTTGAAGCGCTACTACAAGCACAACAGGCCGGAGTGGCCAATAAATAAGTAACCCCACACGCAAACAGGAGCCATCATGCGCAACGTCATCCGCCTCGGCGACGACACGTCACACGGCGGCAAAGTGATTCAATGCAGTCTCACACATTTCACCATCGATGGCATTCCCGTGGCCTGCGAAGGCGACACCTGTACCTGTCCCATCCCCGGCCATTGCGGATGCAAGATCATCAGCGGCTCTCCGCGCCATACTGTCAACGGAAAGCGGCTGGCATTTGACGGCGACAAAACCAGTTGTGGCGCCGTGCTGATCGCCAGCCGAGATAACTTCAGCACGGCTTAGGTCTTATTTCGCTGGGCGGGAATACAAATCAATCGTCTGATTCACCGCCTCCTTGCACACCGCGCAGAACTTCTCGCTGCGGTCGAACATCAGGCACTGCTGCGCCGGGCGGTAATATCCCGTCGCTTCATAATTCGCCCCCTCAAACGCGCCCACGGCATCCTTGTTGGGCGCCGTCGAAAACAGTTTATTCGTATACGCCAGGTCTTCCTTGAACAGCGCGCTCATTTCCGATTCCGGACGGTTGTCCTTGCGCAGCGCGGCGCGGGTCTTTTGGTAGGCGCGCGAATGTTCTTCGTAGGTGGCTTTCGGCCATGGCGTCGGCAGCGCTGTGCCGGGCGTCACCAAGTGCTTCCACTTCAGTTTGGACGGATCTTTCAGCGCCGTGGCATTCGGTTCCCACGGTTCCGGACGGTCCGCACCACCCGATGCATACGCCACCGGCGACGTGTAGTACTCGTCCGCCAGGCCCGCGAAGTGGTGGCCGAATTCGTGCACGAACAGGTAATTGGCCCAGTCGCTGTTGGCGGCCGCCGTGCTGAACTGGCCATAAATGCCGCCACCGCCGTACGTGTCGTTGTTGACGAGGATTTCAATGAATTCGTACGGCGCATGCTGGGCGATTTCACGCAGCGCGCGGTTGTCCAGGGTCAGCACGTAACGCTCGCTGCCAAAGATGTCGTAGCGGGTGCCCAGCGCGGATGCGTGATACTGGCCCGTCGATGGGCGCGACACGCCCGATTCCTGCGTCGGCACGGCGATGCCCCATACGTTGAAGTCTTTCGCACGCTCCTTGAATGGCGATACGGAGAAAAGGTAATCGGCCAGCTTGCGCGCGCTTTGCTCGAACTTCGGCATGTCCGCCTTCGTGTAACCATCGCCAAGGATCAGCAAATCCACTTTGTCGCCGGGCGCGCCATTGACGCGGATGGGAATCGGCTTGGCGGGCGCGGGATCCTGCTTGCGCACGACATCCTGTGCATCCGTATCGACGTCCACGCTCCACACGATGGAAAACTGGTTGCGCTCATCGCGCTTCAGGATGCGCACGCGCACCGGACGGTCCGGCTTCGGGAAGCGCACAGATTCCTGGAAACCGCGCGTGACCTTTTGCGCCTCATCCGTCGTGCGCCACTCGCCAAAGATGGTGGAAAAGCCCCGCGTGTACAGCACGTCGCCCGTCTTGGCATCGACCACTTCCACCTTGTTGACGCCACGGTCCGTGTCATCAATATTGCGCGACAAATTGCCGGCCCATGGCAGCGGCTCGATGACGACGCGGTCGATCGCATATTGTTCGGCCAGCGCATTCCCGCTGTGCAGGTAGTCGACGCGGACGGTAGCGGGAGGATTTGCAGAGGCGGCAGCAGCGAAAGAACATGCTGCCAAGGCGGAGGCCATTGCGGCCTTCAAGAAGGTGGTCATGGGGCGGAATCCTGATCATGAATGTTGGCTAAGGTGGCCAACATTCTAATTCCGCCACCGCCGAATTAATTCTTGTATTTATACAGCGGACGTTGCACTTCTATGGGACGAATGTCCAGGCGCAGGTTCAGGATCGAATAGTTGTCCGACACGGACGACAGGTAGCCTTCACTTTCCAGCGTCTTCGAGAAGCGGAATTCAAAGCCCACTTCCGGCGAGGTGCCGCGCGGATCGCCCGAGGCAATACCAATCGCGTCTTGCTGGTCGCTGTCGATCAACCGTTCCATCAAGTCGCTGACGGCGCTATTGCCGAGGATATCGTTGCTGAACACGGGACCGCGGCGCGCCGGGCGCGTGTTATCGAGGCGTCCGTCCGCCTTGTCCGGCGCCGGCGTGAAAACCTTGGTGGCGATGTTGAAGCGGTCGCCCCGGTCCAGGTAGCTGATCAAGACATTGCTGACATTGAAGGCGCTGGCGTCGGAATCCATCGTGGCGCGCGACAAGTCCAGCAGCAGCGCGCCCTTGTAGCCGACGATTTCCACTTCGCGCTTGCTGTTGACCACCATCGCACTGTTTTCATCGATCCCCAGGCCCAGTTGATAGCCCTTCTTCAGCATCACAGGGATCATGCGGGCAAAGCGGCCACGGATCAGCAAGTGCTGGTCGACGAAAATATCGTCGCCAATAAAGCCCAGGCCCGGCGCAATATCCTTGCCGTCCGCTACGCCTTCCTGCAAGGTCGCCAATACGCGGCGCGCGTCATAAAACATGGTGCTGCTCATGATGGCGGCGCCCGCGCTGGTGCCGGCAATCACGCCGCCACGGCGGTAAATGTCCCAGATCGCATCCAGCGCCGCGGTGCGCGTGCCGTCCGGGCGTACCAGCGCCTGCGTAATACGGCCCTGGTCGCCACCGGCAAAATACACGCCGCCGGCGCGGCGCACGCGGTCCGCCAGGGTCATGTCATCGGCGGCCTTGCGGTAATCGCTGTTGGCCAGTTTCACGGCAATCGGCACCAGAAACGGGTCGGCGCCATAGCGCTTCAGATAACCCATGATGGACTGGCCCGTGCGCTCCGGTGCGCCGGCGGCAGACGGGAATACGGCAATGCGGGCGCCTTTGCCGCCTGCCAGTTGGACGATGCGCTGCCAGATATCGGCATTATCGCCACGCAAGCCGCCGCCAATAATCACCAGCGATCCTTTGGGTTCTGGCGGATCCGCCGCCTGCGCAGTCGCCAACGATAACCAGATCAGTGCCAATCCCGCCATACAGCACCTCAAATTCGACTTCAAATTACTGAAAACTTGCTTCAATGCGCCCATGTTGCAATCCATTCGCTGAGGAAGAAGGCAAAATGCGTGCATTCTGCCGTACAGTTTCCAAATATACAGCAAAGCAGCCTCCGCCAGCACCTGCATGACCGTCCGAAACGACTCGCCACGGGCATGGTGGGGACGGCATAATGAGTGCCCTGATTGCAATCATCTATACAGGTCCGACCATGCAAGTGAAAAAGCACGCGCTGTCTGCGCCCCAAAGCAGCACATCATTCCAGCTGACCAGCTACCACTACGGCACGCCGGGAACCGGTAAAAAGATTTATATCCAGGCCGCGCTGCACGCGGATGAAGTGCCGGGCATGCTGGTGGCCCAGTTCCTGCGCCGTGAACTCGATGCGCTGGACGCTGCCGGCAAAATCCACGGTGAAATCATCCTGGTGCCGGCCGCCAACCCCATCGGCCTGTCGCAAGCCATCCAGGGCGCCCCATTTGGCCGCTTCGATATCACCACCGGCATTAATTTCAACCGCTCGTATAAACACGTGGCCGATGAATTGAAAGCGTCGCTGCAAGGCAAATTAAGCCAGGATGCGGCAGCCAACGTGGCGGAAATCCGCCGCCAGGCGCTGGCCATCGTCCAGGCGCAGCAGCCGAAGACGGATGCCGACACGCTGAAGAAAACCTTGCTGGAAATGGCGATCGATGCCGACATCGTGCTGGACTTGCACTGCGATAACGAAGCCGTGCTGCATATATATTGCGGCACGCCGCTGGCGGATGCTGTCGAGCCGCTGTCCCGTTTGATGGGCGCGCACGCCGTGCTGCTGGCGCTGGCTGCGGGCGGCGAACCATTTGACGAAGCGTGCAGCCGCCTGTGGTGGGACTTGCAGGCGCATTTCCCGGATTTCCCGATTCCGCCGGCATGCGTATCGACCACCGTGGAATTGCGGGGCGAAATGGAAGTGGAATACGGCCTGGCGGAAAAGGATGCGGACAGCTTGCTGCGCTTCCTCGCGCACAATGGCGTGATCGCCCGCGAAGTGGGCGACTTGCCGGCGCCGCTGTGCGCCGCCACGCCGCTGGAAGGGGTGGAACCGCTGCTGGCGCCGCACCCTGGTGTGCTGGTCTACACGCGCAAGCTGGGCGACAAGGTCAAGGCAGGCGACGGGCTGGCAGACGTGATCGATCCCGTCACGGGCGAAACCACGACCATCCGCTGCACGGTCGATGGCGTATTCTTTGCCCGCAGCGCGCACCGCCACGTATTGCGCGGTATGAATATTGGCAAAGTGGCGGGAGCGTCCGCCTACCGTTCCGGCGACCTGCTCTCGCAATAAGGACCGCATGAAACTCCGTCTTCCGAATACTTACGTCCTGATCTTCGCCATCCTGGCATTGATCGCTGTCTCCACGTGGCTGGTCCCGGGCGGCAAATACGATACGCACCTGGTCAATGGCAAGCAATTGATCGATCCGGCCACGTTCCATTACGTGGCCAGCAAGCCGCAGGGCATCGTCGCGCTGCTGATGGCGCCCATCAAAGGCTTTGTCGAAGCGGCGCTGATCATTGGCTTCGTGCTGATCACGGGCGGCGCGTTCGCCGTGCTGCAAAAGACCGACGCCATCGACGCCATGATCAAGTCGATCGCCAAGGCGCACGACCACTCAGCCTTCGTGCGCGTGGCCTTGATTCCGGTGTTCCTGACCTTGTTTTCGCTGGGCGGCGCCACATTTGGCATGAACGAGGAAGCGATTCCGTTCATTTTGATCTTCGTGCCGCTGGCGCTGGCGCTGGGTTATGACACGGTGACCGGTGTGTCACTGCCCTTCCTCGGCACGCAAATCGGCTTTGGCGCGGCATTCCTCAATCCCTTCAATGTCGGCGTGGCGCAAGGCATTGCCGGCGTGCCGCTGTTTTCCGGCATGGGCTACCGCCTGATCGTGTGGGTCATCATGACGGCCGTGACGATAGCCTTCATGATGTGGTACGCGGCGCGCATCAAACGCACCCCGCAACTGTCGCCGACCTATGAAATGGACCTGGCCCGGCGCAAGGAACATCCGGTCGACTTCAGCAACTTCACTGGCATGACCTTCAAGCACAAGCTGGTGCTGTTCATTTTTGCCGGTTCGCTGCTGGGCATGGTGGTGGGCGTGGTGAAATTCGACTGGTATATCGAACAGATTGCCGCGCTGTTCCTAGCCATGACCATCGTTGTCGGCGTCGTAGGCCGGCTCAATTCCGATGAATTCATGGGCGCCTTCATGCATGGCGCGAAAGACCTGGTGGGTACGGCGCTGGTGATTGCGCTGGCGCGCGGCACGGTGATTCTCGCCCGCGATGCGCAAATCATCGACACCATGCTGCATGGCTTGATGCCGCTGGTGCAGTCATCCAGCCCGGTGTTCGCGGCCCATAAAATGTTCGCGATCCAGACCGTCATCAATTTCTTTATCCACTCCGGCACGGGACAGGCCGCGCTGACGATGCCGATCATGGCGCCGCTGGCGGACCTGGTGGGCGTGACGCGCCAAACGGCCATCCTCGCCTACCAGTTCGGCGAATTCACGACGCCGATGATCCCGACTTCCGGCATTACCGTCGGCGTGCTGGCCCTGGCCCGCATACCGTGGATCACGTGGGCCAAATGGATGGTGCCGCTGCAACTGATTTATGCCGTGCTGGCGCTGCTGTTGCTGGTGCCGCCGTGCCTGATGAACTGGCAATAACCGCGTGACAATAGCACTGCGGGCGTCCTGGATAATGGACGCTTATTCCGTGGATCACGTGGGCCAAATGGATGGTGCCGCTGCAGCTGATTTATGCCGTGCTGGCGCTGCTGTTGCTGGTGCCGCCATGCCTGATGAACTGGCAGTGATATTTAAGCTTCCTGCTTATAAATATCCGGGAAATACCGCTCCATCAGGGTCTGCGGCCGCTGTGGCGACGTAAAGCCGTACTGGCTATACAAGCCGTGCGCATCGCCTGTCGCCAGCGTAAAGCGCCGCAGTCCCTGCAAATCCGGGTGCGCCATGATGGCCGCCATCAATTGCTTGCTATAGCCCTTGCCACGGCATTCCGGCAGCACAAACACATCGACTAAATTGGCAAACGTGGCGCCATCCGTCACCACGCGGGCAAACGCCACTTGCGCGCCGTCCGCATAGCCGCCAAAGCATAACGAATTGGCAATGGCTTTTTCCAGCACGGACAACGGCAGCCCCTTGGCCCACGTCGACTGGCCGCTGAGGAAGCGGTGGATCAGTGCGACGTCAAGCCGTGCTTTATCGGTGTTGATTTCCAATGGGTTCAAAGCAGACTCCTTCCGGGAAAATACTGCAAGATTAACAACTTATGGCGCTGCGTGCATAGTGCAAAAATGCCAGCTGCCAAGCCTGACAGCCCAACCTTGGCTATAATCGTTCCTCACCCGCACGCCCACCCACATATTTACCATGACTGATCAATTTTCCAAAAAGAGCGAAGCCTGGTCGGCCCGCTTCTCCGAACCTGTCTCCGACCTCGTCAAGCGCTATACCGCTTCTGTCTTTTTTGACAACCGCATGGCCAAGGCCGACATCCAGGGTTCGCTGGCCCACGCCGACATGCTGGCGGCGCAAGGCATCATCAGCGCCACCGACCTGGCCGACATTCAGCGCGGCATGGCGCAGATCAGCGCGGAAATCGAATCCGGCAAGTTTGAATGGCTGCTGGACCTGGAAGACGTGCACCTGAATATTGAAAAGCGCCTGACGGAACTGGTTGGCGACGCCGGCAAGCGCCTGCATACGGGCCGCTCCCGCAACGACCAGGTGGCGACCGACATCCGCCTGTACGTGCGCTCCGCCATCGACGACGTGACCGGCCTGCTGAAGCAGTTGCGCGGCGCGCTGACGGACCTGGCCGAAAAGCACGCGGACACCATCTTGCCGGGCTTCACCCACATGCAAGTGGCGCAGCCGATCACGTTTGGCCACCACATGCTGGCGTATGTTGAAATGTTTGGCCGCGACGCGGAGCGCTTTGCCGATTGCCGCAAGCGCGTAAACCGCCTGCCGCTGGGTTCTGCTGCCTTGGCCGGCACCACGTTCCCGATCGACCGCGTGCGCGTGGCCAAGACGCTGGGCTTCGACGACGTGTGCCACAACTCGCTGGACGCCGTGTCGGACCGCGACTTCGCGATTGAATTCACGGCGGCCGCCTCGCTGGTGATGACGCACATTTCGCGCATGTCGGAAGAATTGATCATCTGGATGAGCCCACGCGTAGGCTTCATCGACATCGCGGACCGCTTCTGCACCGGTTCGTCGATCATGCCGCAAAAGAAAAACCCGGACGTGCCGGAACTGGCGCGCGGCAAGACGGGCCGCGTGTATGGCCACCTGATGGGCCTGCTGACCCTGATGAAAGGCCAGCCACTGGCGTACAACAAGGATAACCAGGAAGATAAAGAGCCGCTGTTCGACACGGTGGACACGCTGGTCGACACGCTGCGCATCTTCGCCGACATGGCGGGCGGCATCACCGTGAAGCCGGAAGCCATGCGTTCGGCCGCGCTGCAGGGCTACGCCACGGCGACGGACCTGGCGGACTACCTGGTGAAGAAAGGCTTGCCATTCCGCGACGCGCACGAAGCGGTGGCGCATGCGGTGCGCGCTTGCGACGGCTTGAAGATCGACCTGGCGGACATGTCGCTGGACCAGCTGCGTGCCTTCTCGCCGCTGATCGAGCAGGATGTGTTTGCCGTACTGACGTTGGAAGGTTCCGTGGCAGCCCGCGACCACGTGGGCGGCACGGCGCCAAACCAGGTGCGCGCAGCAATCGCCCGCGTACGTTCCCAGCTGGCTGAGTAAATTGCTTTTCCCGTTGGTGCCAGGCACCAGCGGGATTTGCAACAATTACGCGTCCGCCATCCAGAAAAACACGGCCGTCATGCGCTTGTCGTCATGGCCCGTGCCGAAATAACCGCTGGCCGAATGCACGAGGTTCGCGCGGTACAGCAGCATGCGGTTGTAGCGGTTTTCCACCATGACTTCTTCATGCCACGCTTCCTGTGGCAACCCCGTCACGCCCAGCGCTTCGCGCAAGTTCGCATGTGGCGGGCTGCAGATATTGCCGCCCAAGGTGCCATCCGGATAACGCAGCCGGTAAAACGACGTGCCGGCCGACGCCAGCGGATCCGGCGACAAGTAAATCACAGCAGCATAACGGCACAATTTGCGCGAATCCGTATGGGGACGCGGTCCTGATTCCGCCCCGCCCACCAGTTGCACATAGTTGTGGTTCAACTGATGCCCTTCCGGCGCAGTGACTTGCCACAGCCGCTTGGCGCCAGTGACTTTCTTGACCCATGCTTCGACCGCCGCCAGTTCATCCGGCAGCAATGCACCGGGACTGCGCATGCCTGGCCACGGCATGGGCTTGCGCGGCGCGCCGAATTCCCATTCCTCATGGGCGAAACAGCGCCGCGACACCGCATCGGGATCCGGCAAGATGGCGTCATTGACCCAGAAATCACGTCCCAGCATGGGCTTGCGGTAAACCAGCCGCGGCAAGCCCGTACGCTGCACAGGCGCCGCCTTCAATGCGCCACCAGACGTGACAACACGGAAATCGCCGCCCCCGTATGGCGCTGCTCCAGCAGTACGGTCAATTCCGTGTGCGTGCAGATCATGTTGACCAGGTTGATCTTTTCCCACGCCAGCTTTTTCAGGATGCCGTGGTAAATGCCCGGCATATCCAGCGTGTCAGGATTCAAGTGCAACGTGACGGCATTGAGGCTTTCCAGCCGCGCCAGTTCGCGCTCGTGCACGAAAACCTGGTCGACCACATTGATCAGCGGCCGGCTGCAAATGACCATCACTTCATTGATGCCGCGCGTAACGGTGACGAACGCGCCCTGCTGCGGCGCCACCATTTCCAGCAACTGGCGATGGCATTCGTACGTATTCTCAGAATACTTATACGTGGTCATCGTCAGGTCGGTGCGCGTGGTGAGCTCGCCCGATTTGCGCGCCAGCTGCAATTCCGCCAGCGGCCCCGTCTCGTGCTGTGGCAACCGTTCCGCGACACGGCGCAGCGCCATGACGACGGCGGCCTGGCCCACCGGTTTCCACAGATCCGTCTCCAGCTGCGGCTGCAGCTGCCTTGCCAGCTCAGAAAGGTTGATCAGGCCACGCCCCAGTCCCTCAGTAAGGAAAGGCGATTCCATGACCAGCCGCTCAACTTTGGTAGATATCGAGAGCATAGTAAGCACAGTTAAAAGCTGTCCCTGCACACCTGCGCCGCATATGGCGTAAGTGCGCGACGTCGCCGGCTGGCCGGATAGCGGCGTGACGGCGTGAACTGATATTCGTTGGCGGCGGCGATACCCTATGAAGGGCTAGGTAAGCTCGTGCGCAAAGCACGGCCCATGGTGATGCTGGTCTTCATCATATTCTGTCCCTGTAATTCCCGGTCCGGTCTCCCGGTATGCGTCAAGTCATTGCCTGCCGCTTCTAGTTGTATGGTCAGGAGTTGTATGCCTGAGTCCGCGCCTAGTGTATGACGCAACATAATCGGATTGCAACCACAGCGCGACGAATTAGTTTGCAATCTGTCGCGTTCTTCACGAATTTAGAGCATAACTTCTAGTTCGTTGCTTTTTTCATACAAAATCCCTGCTTCCTGCCCCTATCGTGCGCCAACTTTATCCAGAAGGCATTAAGCGAAAACACTATATTTGCTCACATTTACTTTGCATCTTTGTCCCATTTTTAACAAAAATTCGGTGCGCGACTCATTTAGCAAGTTTTTTGACTTGCCCATCCCGACAGGAATAGTGTCGAAGCTCCCCGGCGTTTTTGCAATTCCAAACCACGCAGGACTATCCGTCCGCGCTGTGCCCGACGCCAGGCTGGCCTCGCAACCATGCGGCCAGGTGACACCCAGTGCATTCCTTTTAAAAACCTATGGAGAAGAGATGAATTTACGTAAGACTTTGCTTGCTGCATCCATCGCTGCTTTGCCAATGATGTTCACCAGCCACGCAACCGCAGGCCAAATGATGGCCGCCCCGATCGCCCAGGCTACTTCACAAGAGAAAGCCTCGCTGGTCAACAAGCTGGCCGCACGTCCGGCCGCCGCAGCACTGGGTTCGGCACACGGCTTCGCCGTCGCCGCCCAGCACCCAGGCGCCGACAACACCAAGATTTCCCGCGTTAACCATACCTTCCAGGGCCTGCGCATCTTCGGTTCGGAATCTGTTGTGGTCACCAACAATGCCGGCGACATCATCAGCGAATCCGTATCGGACCGCCGCGCCGGCCTGAACGCCAATGGCTCGCAAGGCTTGGCTGCCAGCGCTTCCGCCCGCGCCGGCGCGCCTGACGTGACGCCAAAACTGACCAGCGACCAGGCTATTGCCATCGCCGTCAAATCCGCATCGCCAAGCGGCACGCACCGCTGGCAGCCAAGCGCCGAACTGATGATCTACCCAGTGATGAAGTCGGTGCGCGTACCATCCGCTGTCAACAAGGCCGAGTCCCAGCTGAATGCAATGGACCTGGAAGAAGTGGTGGACAACTACCAATTGGCCTACATGGTCAAGACCCGTATGTTTGACGGCAACAAGCTGGTATACCAGGACACCGTCGTCAACGCGAAAACCGGCGCCATCATCAACAAATGGCAAGCCCTGCAAACCGTGGTTGGCACCGGCCATAGCCAGTACAACGGCGACGTGCCTATCCAGACCACGCTGTCCGGCTCCACCTACAAGATGCTGGACTCGACCCGCGGCGTAGGCGGCACCTTCGGCGGCATGGCCATCACCAACGCCAACCACTCGCCAGAATCGAACCCGCAAGCCGGCAGCATCTACACCAACAGCACCAACGTGTGGGGCGACGGCCAGCAATACATCTCCGGCGGCAGCACCACCAACGCCAACGGCCAGACCGCCGCAGTGAACGCGCTGTGGGGCTTGATGAACACGTACGATTCGCTGAAGAACGTACTGGGCTGGCAGTCGCTGGACGGCCAGAACACTGCGACCTACATCGCTGTTCACGTTGACAACAACTACGACAACGCCTTCTTCGATCCAAACTGCAAGTGCATGTACATCGGCGACGGCTCGTCGTTCTACAGCCTGGGCTCGATCGACGTGATCGGCCACGAAATGGGCCACGGCGTGGTGGACGCAACGTCGAACCTGACCTACTCGGGCGAATCGGGTGGCCTGAATGAATCGTTTGCCGACATCAACGGCGAAATGGTGGAAGCCTATGCCCGCAACGGCGGCACCGGCAGCGTGATCCCATCCGGCAACGACTGGATGATGGGTAAAGAGATTTCCAAAACCGGCCAGCCACTGCGCTGGATGTACAAGCCATCGAAAGACGGCTCGTCGAAGGACGCATGGAGCTCGACGCTGGGCAACCTGAACGTGCACTACAGCTCCGGCCCGAACAACCGCATGTTCTACTTCCTGTCGCAAGGCTCGAACTCGTCGTCTTCCAGCGACTACTACAGCGCCTACCTGACCAAGCAGCCAGCGGCCATGACCGGTATCGGCAACGACAAAGCCTACCGCATCTGGTTCAAGGCAGCGACCACCAAGTTCACGTCGTCGACCAACTATGCTGACGCGCGCACCAAGATGATCGCCGCTGCTGAAGAACTGTATGGCGTAGGTTCGAAAGAAGCGACTGCCGTTAAACGTGCATACGCAGCGATCAACGTGGGCACCGACGTGGATGAAGCAGCAGGCGTCGTGATCGGCACGCAGCCGGCCAACGTCACCGTGACTGCCGGCCAGTCTGCGTCGTTCAGCGTGGGCAGCATTACCGGTGGCACCGCACCATACACGTACCAGTGGTACCGCAATGGCGCAGCCATCTCGGGCGCAACGTCGTCGACCTACTCGCTGACCGCGCAGAGCACCGACAACGGCGCGACCTTCTACGCAGTGGTAACCGATGCATCGTCGCCAGCGAAGACTGCAACGTCGAGCAGCGCAACCCTGACCGTGGGCATCAGCGGCGGCACCGAGCGCGTCACCAACGGTGGCTTCGAATCCGGCACCACCGGCTGGGGCGGCACCACCGGCGTCATCGGCTCCTTCAGCGGCCAGACTGCTTACGAAGGCACCAAGTTCGCATGGCTGGGCGGTAACGGCACCACCGCGACGGAAACCCTGACGCAGGCTGTCGTGATTCCATCGACCGCCACCGCAGCAGACCTGTCGTTCGCACTGCACATCGACACCGCTGAAACCACCACCACGACGGCTTACGACAAGCTGACTGTGACGGTGAAAAACAGCGCTGGCACGACGCTGGGCACGCTGGCTACCTATTCGAACCTGAACAAGGCAACCGGCTACCAGATGCGCACGTTCAACCTGCTGCCATACAAAGGCCAGACCGTGACGCTGTCGTTCTCGATGACGGAAGACTCGTCGGCACAGACCTCGTTCGTGGTCGACAAAGTCAGTGTGATCACCAAGTAATTATCTGATGTAGATAATCGCTTGATGTAAGTGGCGGACCGGCTGGTTTCTCATCCCTGCCGGTCCGCCACACCCGTTGGTGCATGACTGTTTGCATGACTGTTTTATAGATTGTGACCGTTTGATGTCCCTGCAGTTCCAGCTCGAAGTCCAGGGCGGCGCCGGCGCACAGGCGCGCCGCACCATCACCATCGATGCCGCCTCCGAAGCCGATGCCATCCGCGCAGCGCTGCGCCAGGGCTGGCGCGTGCTGGCCATCGCCGGCGCCACTACTGCGTCAAGCGAACCTGCATCGGGCGGTCTGCTGCGCGGCCGCGCGCAACCCTTCCCGCTGCTGCAATTTTCACAGGAATTACTGGCGCTGCTGGAAGCGGGCCTGAACTTGTCCGAAGCGCTGGCTACACTGCACAGCAAGGAAGTCAAAGCGGGCGCCAAGGCGACTCTCGGCGACATACGCCGCGCGCTGTCGCAGGGCCAAAGTTTTTCCGAAACGCTGGCGGCTTATCCCGCCATCTTCCCCGAACTCTACGTCTCCACCGTGCATGCGGCGGAGCGCTCCGGTAACTTGCCGGAAGCGCTGGCGCGCTATGTCGCGTACCAGCTGCAATTCGACGCCATCCGTAAAAAGCTGATTTCCGCCGCGATCTATCCCGTGATGCTGCTGGCGGTCGGCACGCTGGTGACGCTGTTCTTGCTGGGCTACGTGGTCCCGAAATTCAGCGCCGTGTATGAAAGTTCCGGCCGTGATATCCCGTGGATGTCGCAAATGCTGCTGGGCTTTGGCCGGTCGCTGGCGGCCCACCCATGGCTGTGCGCGGGCGTATTGGCTGCCGTGGTGGCAGGCGCTGTCGCCTGCGCCGCCAATGCCGCGATCCGCGCGCAAGTGGTTCTCTATTTGCTGCGCCTGCCCGTGCTGGCCGCCAGGGCGGCGGAATTCCGGCTGGCGCGCTTTTATCGCGCGCTGTCGCTGCTGCTGCACGCGGGCATTCCACTGTCGAAGGCGCTGGCCATGGTCAGCGGCATGCTGATGCCCGCGCAGCAGCGCCAGTTGGCGGAAGTGCGCCGCGCAGTCGGCGAAGGTTTGCCATTTTCCACGGCGCTGGACCAGCACGGCCTGGCCACGCCGGTCGCGCAATCGCTGTTGAAAGTGGGGGAAAACACGGGCCGCCTGTCCGACATGCTGGAGCGCTCGGCGCGCTTCCACGATGAAGAATTCGCCCGCTGGGTGGACTGGGCGTCGCGCCTGCTGGAACCGATGCTGATGACGGTCATCGGCGTCGTCATTGGCGGCGTCGTGGTGCTGATGTATATGCCGATCTTTGAACTTGCCGGGAGTTTGAGCTGATGAATGCACGCGCACCCCTGCCTTCCCTGACCACAGCACTGCTAAGACAGGCTTCTGCCGCCGCGCTGGCGCAAGGCCGTCCGCAACTGGCCGTACTGGAAGAAATGGCCAACCTGGCGCCGGACGATTTCACGCAGCAGCTGGCCGCCCTGTTTTGCTATCCGGCGTGGACCATGGCCATGCTGCAGGCGGCCCAGCCGGCATATGGCTTGCTGCCCTATACGGATTGCGCGCAGCGCGGCTGCGTGCTGATGGCAGGCGATGTGCCGACGCTGGTGATTGCCGATCCGTTTGCCGACGATATACAGCAATGGGCGCAATATGCCACCGGCGTGGCGTTCACGGTGGCGCTGGCGCACACGGATGATTTGGCGGCGTATCTGTCCCAGCAGGAAAGCGCGCAGCAAGCGATGCGCGACATGATGCAGGATGCGGAAGACGGCGATGGTGAAACGGCGGACCTGGACCAGGCCATTGTCGACATCTCGCTGATCGGCATCAGCGGCGACAGCAGCCCCGTCGTCAAGCTGGTCAATTCGACGATTTACGATGCGCTGAAATTCCAGGCCAGCGATATCCACCTTGAATGCGACGTCAATAGCCTCGTCATCAAATACCGCGTCGACGGTGTGCTGATACAGGCGGGCCAGGTGCAGGGCTTGCATATGGCTGAACAGGTGGTGTCCCGCATCAAAGTGCTGGCCGACCTCGATATTGCCGAACGCCGCGTGCCGCAGGATGGCCGCTTCAAGGTCCGCATCAAAGGCAGTGAAATCGACTTCCGCGTATCCATCATGCCGAACATCTTTGGCGAAGACGCGGTACTGCGCCTGCTGGACCGCCGCGCGCTGACGGCTGCCGCCAATGCACTGACACTGGAAAGCCTGGGCTTGAACGCCGATGCGATCGAGCAGGTGCGCCGCCTGGCGGCACGTCCGCACGGCATGCTGCTGGTCACGGGCCCTACTGGCTCCGGCAAAACTACCACCCTGTATGCGGCGCTGACGGAAATAAACACAGGCCGCGACAAAGTCATCACCATCGAAGACCCGGTCGAATACCGGCTGCCCCGCGTATTGCAAATCCCCGTCAATGAAAAGAAAGGACTGACGTTTGCCCGTGGGCTGCGCTCGATCCTGCGCCACGATCCCGACAAGATTTTGATCGGTGAGATCCGCGATGACGAAACCGCGCAAATTTCCGTACAAGCGTCGCTGACCGGCCACCTGGTGTTCACCACCGTGCACGCCAACAACGTATTTGACGTCGTGGGCCGCTTCCTGCACATGGGTGTCGATGCGTACAGTTTTGCCGCAGCCTTGAACGGCATCGTGGCGCAGCGCCTGATGCGCGTCAATTGCGAACATTGCGCCGCCGATGTGGCGCCGGATCGGCAAGAGCTGGCCGACAGCGGCTTGACGCTGGAACAGGTGCGGGGCTGGCGTTTCCGCGCCGGCAAAGGCTGCGGCCACTGCCGCGGCGCCGGCTATAAAGGCCGCAAAGCCATTGCGGAAGTACTGGTCTTGAATGACGCCATGCGCGAAATGATTTGCACGCGCGCCCCTGTCAGCCGCATGAAAGAAGAAGCGGCCCGCATGGGCTTCCGGCTGGCGCGCGATGCGGCGCTGGACCTGGTGCGCCATGGCGAATCCACGTTGATGGAGCTGAACCGTGTCACTCACTGAACGTTTGACGGCTGCATTGCGCGCCCTGCTGCCGCCTGTTACCCGGCGCAGCTTGCGCATCTACCTGGCGCCGCAACACGTGGTGATCGCTGCCGCCGATGGCGGCCGTGTTACAGGGGCCGTCACGCTGCCTGTCGCCAACCCGGGCGGCCATTGGGAAGCGCCGCTGGCGACGCTGCGGGGATTAATGGAGCATCCCGGCGAGATACTGTCGGGATCCGAAGAGCGCGCCGCTCAAATCATATTGGCCGCGCTCACTGCCCAGGCGCCGCTGTCCATCAGCCTTTCCGGCCGCTGGTGCCAGTCCGTCATGGCGCCGTGGAGCGATGCGCTGCTGGCCGAACCTGCGGCCACGCGCTTCCTGCAAATGCAGTTGTCGGCAGTGTACGGCGACGCGGCCCGTGGCTGGAACATCGCCAGCGATGACGCACCATATGGCCAGCCGCGCGCCGCATGCGGCATCGATGCCGACTTGCTGCAGGCGCTGCGCACAGACCTGGGCAAACGGTGCGGCGCCATTGAACCCATCATCGGCACGGCCAGCCGCATGCAGACCGGCTTCGCGGCATTCGCCATCGTGGAACCGGGCAAGCTGACCATGGCCACCATGGCGCACGGCCGCCTTGCCGCCATCTGCTCCCAGCCATGCGGGCCCGCATGGCACGTGGAGCTGGGCCAGGCGTGGCAGCGCTGGGCATTGCGCCTGCCTGAACTGGAAAGTATCACCACGGTTGCCGTGATCGACCTGACGTGCCAGCCGCCTGCGCGCCATGCGCTGGCGCCCCTGTTCCAGCTGGTGGAGTCGCCATTCGGTCCGGCATCGGCGCTGGTTTCAGCCAAGGCCCAGGAGGCTTTATGCGCCTGATACAAGAACACCGCCTGTCCTTTACGCCCGCGCCGGCGCCGCAAGGCGGTTGGCGCCTGGCGCTGATGGCGCTCGGCATCGTGGCGCTGCTGCCAGCCGGTGCGCACTGGCTGCGCGTCCATGGCGAAGTGCAAGCGCTGCAGGCGCGCATTGCGGCAGTGCAGCCACGCCGTGCGGCGCCTGCAGCACTGCCGCCTGCCATGCAAAAGGAACAGGAACAGCAAGTCAAAGTGGTGGCCGAGGCAATCCGGCAATTGAACTTGCCTGTACCCCGCCTGTTGAAAACCCTGCAAGCGCCGGCCGACATGCACGTGGCGCTGCTGGGGGTGGACTTGAATGGCCAGCCATCGCAAGACAACACTGAACCCGCCGCGGCCAAGGCAGCGCCGGCGCCGCATGGTCCCGCCGGCAGCCTGAAAATCGCCGCTGAAGCGGAGACGGCGCAAGACATGCTGAATTACCTGGCTTTCCTCAGCCAGCAGCCGCTGTTCCGCTCCGTCTACCTGGTCAAGCATGAAATGGCAGGCAACGGTGAAGCCCGCCCTTACCGGTTCCAGCTGGAGGCGCAATGGCGGCAGTGACATCCCTCGCCCCCCGCGCAAAATGGGAAGCGCGCCGTGCAGCACGCCGCCTGGGTGCGCCGGCTGCCGCTGGAGTGACGGCGCTGGCCTGCGCACTGTCCATGCTGTGGCATACACAAGTGCTGACGCAGCAACTGCCCACACTGCAAGCGCACCTGGCTGCCGCCACGCGCACGGCTGCGCAGCCGGTGGCAGCACCGCCCACAGCCGCCGATGGCCTGGCCGCGTTTTACCGCCACCTGCCCGCGTATGCCGCCATCCCCGAGCAATTGCAAACCCTCGTGAAAATCGCGGACCAGCACCATGTGCCGCTGGCCAAGGCGGAATACAAACCACAGGCGGAACCCCGCGCCGGCTTCATGCGCTACCAGATCAATTTACCCGTCAAAGCGGATTACGCCGCCGTGCAGGCATTCATGCTGGAGGCGCTGCAAGCCATGCCGGCGCTAACCCTGGACAGCGTCGCCTTCAAGCGCGAACGGTCAGATTCCACCATGGTCGAAGCACGCATCCAGTTCATCTTGCTGGTGAGGAGCCAGCCATGAGGAAATGGATTATTGCCGCAGGCGCCGCCACTGTGGCGCTGGCGTGGTTTGCCCCCGACGATGACGTGGTGCCGGCAGCCGCAGCCACGCCGCGCGTTGCGCCGCCTGCAGAAACCGTTTTGCCGGTGGCCGTGCAAGCGCCATCGATCCCCGCTGAACTGCAAATCCAGCGCCGTATCGAAGGCGAAGATGGCGGCAACCTGTTTGGCGGCAGCGCAGAAGCGCAGCCGGCTCAGCCAGCGCCACTAAAGCCTGCCGCAGCAAGGGCCGAAGCGCAGCAAGCCGCTCCCGCGCAAGCCGTAGCGGGCGAGCCGGCGCTGCCGTTCACCTTCCTCGGCAGCTACCGCGAAGGCGGACAAACCACGTATCTGCTGCAAGCGGATGGACAAGACATCGTTGCCCGGGTCGGCGACACCATCGCGGGGAGCTACCGTCTCGATGCCGCGCAAGACAGCGCGCTGTCCTTTACGTACCTGCCCCGCAACCAGTCCATGACACTTGCTCTCACACACGCCACAGGGGAAGCCAATTGAATCATCCGAAAGACATGCTGCAACGCCTGGGCGTGGCAGCCTCCATGGCCGTGCTGCTGGCTGCCTGCGCCGGCAACCCCAGTTTCAGGGAAGGTAACGCACTGCTCGATGCTGGCCAGGTCGAACAGGGCATGGCCAAGCTGGAACAGGCGCTGCGTGAAGACCCGAACAATGTGCAGTTCCGTCTTGCGCTGATGAACCGCAAAGCGGCACTGGCCAATGGCTACATCAGCCGCGCACAAGCGCAGCGCGAGCAGGGCAATGACGCGGAAGCGGAAGCGCTGTACCGCCAGGCGTTGGGCGTTGACCAGAACAACATGGTGGCGCAGCAGGGATTGGCGGCGCTGACGCAGGAACGCCGCCACCGCGCCATCGTGCTGGAGGCGGAAAACCAGTTCCAGCGGGGCGATACGGCCGCAGCGCTGGACATGCTGCGCCCCGTGCTGCAGGAAAAGCCCGGGCAGCGCGACGCGCTGCGCCTGAAAGCCCGCATTGCCGATGCCCAGGCGCAGAAAGGTACTGGCAGGCTGTCCGCTGCATTCCGCAAACCCGTGACCCTGCAATTCCGTGATGCGCCGATCCGCTCCGTATTTGACTTCATCGGCAAGGTCTCCGGCCTGAACTTCGCCTTCGACCGCGAAGTCGATCCCAACCTGCGCGCCACGATTTCCGTGCGCGACGCCAGCATTGAAGAAGCCATTGCCATGCTGCTGTCGTCCACCGGACTGGAACAAGCCGTGACAGGCGAACGTTCAATCACGATTTTCCCCAACACTCCGCAAAAGGTGAAGGATTACCAGCAGCTGATGGTGCGCACGTTCTTCCTCGCCAATGCGGAAGCCAAGCAAGTCGCATCGACGCTGAAAACCCTGCTGAAAGCACGCGACATCGTCACCGATGAACGTCTCGGCACCATCATCATGCGCGATACGCCCGACATGGTGCGCATGGCTGAACGCATCATTGCCGTGCAAGACCTGGCGGATCCGGAAGTCATGCTGGAAGTGGAAGTGCTGGAAGTGAAACGTTCGCGCCTGCAGGAATTGGGGATTCACTGGCCGGAACAGGCAACTTTGAGCCTGGCGGGCGCCAGCGGAACAAGCACCAGCACTCCCCAGCTGAAAGTGAGGGATTTAAAGCGCATCAACAGCGGCAATATCAACCTGGGGCTGGGCAGCACCACCATCAATGCCGGCGCCACAGACACGGACAATAACCTCCTCGCCAATCCCCGCATCCGCGTGCGCAACAAAGACAAGGCCAAGATTTTGATTGGCGACCGCGTTCCTGTCATCACGGTCACCACGAACAACGGCGTCAGTTCGGACAGCGTCAACTACGTGGACGTGGGGCTGAAGCTGGACGTGGAACCCAACGTGCACCTCGATGATGAAGTGGCCATCAAGATCAACCTGGAAGTGTCGAACGTGGTGAAGGAAGTCACCAGCAAATCCGGCACGCAGGCATACCAGATCGGCACCCGCAGCGCGTCCACGGTGCTGCGCCTGCGCGATGGCGAGACGCAAGTGCTGGCGGGATTGATCAATGATGAAGACCGCAAGGTGGGCAGCAAGGTGCCCGGCGTGGGTGACTTGCCGATCCTGAACCGTTTGTTTGGCACGCAAAAGGATGACGTATCGCGCAGTGAAATTGTATTGTCGATCACGCCGCGCCTGCTGCGCACCGTGCGCCGTCCTGATTTGAACGAAGCGGAATTCCTGTCCGGTACGGAGGGGGCGATAGGCGCGCGCGCATCCGTTGCCGGCCCTGACCTGGGCGTGGCGCCTGCGGCTGAACCGCCACCGTTCACGCAGCCGCCGGTGCAGGGTGGGAATGACAGTACGCCGTCTCCGCAATCCCTCCCTGCCGATAAACCCGCCAATGCGGGGCCGGGACCGAAAAAGGTGCAGTGATGGCGGTGTTGCGCCGCGCACGCGGCTTCACGTTTATTGAACTGATCGTCACGCTGGCCATCATGGGCGTGCTGGCGACGGTCGCCGTCCCGATGGCGCAGGTGGCCATCCAGCGCGACAAGGAGCGGGAATTGCGCCTGGCCTTGCAACAGATCCGCGAAGCCATCGATGCGTATAAGCGGGCGTCCGACAATGGCAGCATCAAACTGAGCCTGGGCGACTCGGGATTTCCGAAAATGCTGGAAGAATTGGCGGAAGGCGTACCGGACCAGCGCCACCCGCAAAAACGTTCCATGTATTTCCTGCGCCGCATTCCCCGCGACCCGTTTGCGCCGCCATCCATCGCGGCGCCTGCCGATACGTGGGCCAAGCGCGCCTACTCATCGTCCCCCGATAACCCGATGGAAGGCGCCGACGTATTTGACGTGGCCAGCCGCTCGGACCTGACCGGGCTGAATGGCGTTCCCCTCAAGGCATGGTGATCTCAATGAAACAGCGCGGCTTCACGTTGATTGAATTGCTGGTGGTGCTGGCCATCATTTCCCTGTTGCTGACGGTAGCCCTGCCCCGCTACTTCGGTTCCGTCGACAAGTCGAAAGAAGCCGCGCTGAAGGAAAACTTGCGCGTGCTGCGGATCGGTATCGACAAGTATTACGCGGACAAGGGTGAATATCCGTCAGCCTTGTCCGACCTCGTGACGAACCAATATTTCCGCGCCGTGCCGCTGGATCCGATGACGGATTCCGACAAGACGTGGCAGGCCGTCAGTCCGCAAGCGGCAGGCATGTCCGGCATCGCCGACGTGCGCAGCGGCGCGCAAGGCAAGACGCACGACGGCACGCCCTACAACCAGCTGTGATGAAGAAACGTCACGCCAGCGGCTTTGCCTATATCTGGAGCTTGATGCTGGTTGCGCTGATGGGTACTGCGCTGGCCATCGGCGGCGAACTGTATGCAACGTCCGTACGGCGTGACAAGGAGGCGCAATTGCTGTTCATTGGCCATGAATTCCGCCAGGCGCTGGGGCGCTACCTTCAAGCGCAAGGCGCGGGCGGCATGGCCCAATATCCGCTGACCTTGGAAGAATTGCTGCAAGATCCCCGCTTCCCCGGTGCGAAGCGCCATTTGCGGCGGCTGTATGCGGACCCGATGACTGGCAAGGCGGAATGGGGACTGGTGCGGCAGCAGGGGCGCATCGTCGGCATCCATTCACTTTCTGAACAGGCCCCGATCAAACAAGGCAATTTCCTCGACGATGACCGGGTCTTTAATGGCAAGGGCCGCTATGCGGACTGGGTATTCACCTATCCTTCCGACATGTACACGGGGCCGCAGGCAGCACCGCAGCCAGGCACGGTGCGCAACCAGATGACGGGCGGCTGACACGCTGTGCCGCTTTCCTCGTCCGCATATACGATCGCGGCACAAGCTGATTTGCCCGCCGCTAAAGCTGCTATCATCGCCGCCACGGTAATGACCAGGAGTTATCACAATGACCATCGGCGTAGGCGGCAAAACCGCAGAACAAGCCCTGGCGACGCTGTCTGACATGACGGCAGGCGCCACCCCCATCGGCAAAGACGAACACCAGCAGCGCATCGCGCGTGCCCAGGCTTACATGCAAGCCAATGGCATCGCGGCCATTTACATCAATGCGGGTTCCAACCTGCTGTACTTCACCGGCACGCGCTGGCACCCGAGCGAGCGCATGGTGGGCGCGATCCTGCCCGCGCACGGCGCAGTGGAATACATCGCCCCGGCATTTGAAGAGAGCACCCTGCTGGACTTCATGCTGATCGAAGGTAAAGTCAACGGCTGGCACGAGCATGAAAGCCCGTATCAGCTGTTCATTGATACGTTAAAGCGCATGGGCATTGAATCCAATGCTGCCCAGCCGCCGCGCATCGGCATTTGCGAAAGCGCCGCGTTCTTTATCTTTGACGGCATCCGCCCGCTGGCGGAAGGCTATGCGCTGGAAAATGCCCGCCCGGTGACGGCGCACTGCCGCATGCGCAAGTCCAAAGCGGAAATCGCGCTGATGCAGCGCGCCAAGGACATGACCCTGGCCGTGCACGTGGCTACCGCGTCGATGCTGCGCGAAGGGATCACGACAAAAGAAGTGGAAGAATTCATCGCCCAGGCGCACCGCAAAGTGGGCGCTTCGGGCTCGTACTTCGTCATCGTGCTGTTCGGCGAGGCGACGTCGTATCCGCATGGCGTCAGCTATGTGCAAACGTTGAAGCAGGGCGACACGGTACTGATCGACACCGGCTGCAAAGTGCACAATTACATTTCCGACATCACGCGCACCTATGTGTTTGGCGAGCCGACCGAGCGCCAGCGCAGCGTGTGGAACAGCGAAAAGAAAGCGCAGGCCGCCGCGTTCGAAGCGGCGCAACTGGGCGCCCCGTGCGAGTCCGTGGACCAGGCCGCGCGCCGCTCGCTGGAAGCCGACGGTTTCGGCCCCGGCTACAAACTGCCAGGCTTGCCGCACCGCACGGGCCACGGCATCGGCCTTGATATCCACGAGTGGCCGTATCTGGTCGGTGGCGACAAGACGCCGCTGGACGTGGGCATGTGCTTCTCGAACGAACCAATGATCGTGGTGCCGGGAGAATTCGGCGTGCGCCACGAAGACCATTTCTATATGGCGGAAGACGGTCCTCGCTGGTTCACCAAGCCCGCACACAGCATCGACGATCCATTCGGACTGGCGCAGTAACCCCACGTGGGGTCAGACGTGCATTGATGCGTTAAAACCGTGGGGTCAGACGTGCATTCGTGCATTCGCTAGGGAAATAGCAGGGCAACCGATAGCGGGCGGGCTTATAGCTGGCGCTTCGGCTTCGAAAGAAGCGTCCCGCGCGCGGCGTTCCACGCAATTTGACGCATTTCCACGCACGGAGCTTGGTCCCATAAGACGTAAGAAAAAAGCCGCAGGCAGCTGCGGCTTTTTTTCATATGCATCAATGCACGTCTGACCCCAGTGGCGGCGCGCACGAATGCACGTCTGACCCCATCGGGGTTACGATTTTTTCATCACCAGCGTCAGGATGTCATACGACGCCACCAGTTCATCGTTCTGGTTGGTCACCTGCACATCCCAAGCCACCACGCCCTGGCCACGGCCCTGGTCATCGGTACGGTTGCGGTCGACTTTGCGCTTGCACGTCAGGCGCGCGCGGATCGTATCGCCAATCGCCACGGGGGTAATGAAGCGCAGGTTGTCCAGGCCATAGTTGGCCAGCACAGGACCTGGCGCCGGCGACACGAACAAGCCTGCCGCTGCCGACAGCACGAAGTAGCCGTGCGCAATGCGCTTGCCGAATTGCGTGTCTTTGGCGGCAATCTCGTCGAAGTGCATGTAGAAATAGTCGCCTGAAATGCCGCCAAAGTTGACGATATCGGCTTCGCTCACGGTACGGCGGTGCGTCAGCAGCGAGTCGCCCATCTGCAAATCTTCGAAGTACTTGCGGAACGGGTGCACGTCGCTTTCATTGACAACCGCGCCGCGCACGTATTCGCCCGTGACAGCGGCCAGCATCGTGGGCGAACCCTGTACGGCGGAACGCTGCAGGAAGTGGCGCACGGCGCGGATGCCGCCCAGCTCTTCACCGCCGCCGGCGCGGCCAGGGCCACCGTGTTTCAGCTGCGGCAGCGGCGAACCGTGGCCGGTGGAATCAACCGATGCTTCCTTGTCGAGGATGTGCACGCGGCCGTGCGATGCGGCAGCCACAGGCACCGCGTACGCTGCCGTCTTCGGATCTTTCGTTACCAAGGTCGACACCAGCGAACCCTTGCCGCGCGCCGCCAGCTCCAGCGCTTCATCGATGCCGTCATACGTCATCATCGTGGATACGGGGCCGAACGCTTCCACGTCGTGCACCGCATCGTTGCTGGACGCATTGCGGCACAGCAGCAAGGTCGGCGAGAAGAAGGCGCCGTCATGCACGCCTTCGCCGACAGGCTTGAAGCCGTCACGTTCGCCGAACACGATTTCATTCCCCTGCGCCAGCATGGCCACGCGCTCGGCCACGTCGCGCTGCTGGTCTTTCGATGCCAGCGCACCCATGCGCACCCCTTCAACCGAAGGGTCGCCCACGGTGACTTTCGCCAGGCGCTCGCGCAAGCGTTCCGCCACGGCGTCCACGCGGTTGCGCGGCACGATGATGCGGCGGATCGCCGTACATTTCTGGCCCGCCTTGCCCGTCATTTCACGGGCAACCTCTTTGACGAACAAGTCAAATTCCGCATCGTCCGGCGTCACGTCCGGGGCCAGGATCGCACAGTTCAGCGAGTCCGCTTCGGCTGCGAACGGAATCGAATTGGCGATCAGGTTGCGGTTGGCGCGCAGCTTGGCGGCTGTATCAGCGGAACCCGTGAAGGTCACCACATCGGCGCCCGTCAGGCGGTCCAGCAAGTCGCCCGTGCTGCCAATCACCAGCTGCAATGCGCCATCCGGCATCAGGCCGGATTCATGGATCATGCGCACCACGGCTTCCGTCAGGTAGCTGGTGGCAGTGGCAGGTTTGCCGATGCATGGCATCGCTGCCAGGAAGGTCGGTGCAAATTTTTCCAGCAAGCCCCAGATCGGGAAGTTGAACGCATTGATGTGCACTGCCAGGCCGCCGCGCGGCACGAGGATGTGGGTGCCGGCAAAGCCGCCGCGCTTGCCCAGCGCCATGGCCGGGCCTTCATGCAGCACGTTCGACGATGGCAATTCTCGGCTGCCCATCGAAGCGTACGCGAACAAGGTGCCGATGCCGCCTTCCACGTCCACCCAGCTGTCGGCGCGGGTAGCGCCCGTCAGATGCGAAATTTTATACAGCTCTTCCTTGCGTTCCATCAGGTACAGCGCCAGTGCCTTCAGGCGCTGCGCACGCTGCTGGAAGTCCAGCTTCATCAGCGCCGGTACGCCCGTCTTGCGCGCATAGGTCACGGCTTCCGAAAAATCAATGGCTTCAGCGTGCGTGTGGTAAATCACGCTGTTGTTCAATGCGTTGTACAGCGGGGTGGCGGCTTCCTTGCCGTGCCAGCGGCCCGCGATCAGGCTTTGCAAAGTTTGAGGCATGTGTCTCTCCAGTTATTCAGCAGTTTTTTTATGTTGATGCAGCGGCAGCGACGTTTCCCATTCCATCCGTTTGCGCCCCTCTTCCGGCGCGTCGAAGGCATCGACTTCGCGCATGGTGGCCAGCGAACGCACGGCCAGTTCATGGTATTGCGACGTGCCGCTACTCTTCCACTTCACTTCGTCATCCGTCACGGCGCGGATAATCTTGGCCGGCATGCCCACCACCATTGAACGGGGCGGCACTTCCATGTTCGCCTTCACGAAACTCATGGCGGCCACGATGCTTTCCGCGCCAATCACGGCGTTATCCATCACGACGGCATTCATGCCCACCAGCGCATTGCGCCCGATGCGGCAACCATGCAGCACGGCGCCATGGCCGATATGGCCATCGGTTTCCACCACCGTGTCGCAGCCGGGGAAACCGTGCATGACGCAGCCATCCTGCACGTTGGCGCCTTCTTCCAGGATCAGGCGGCCGAAGTCGCCGCGCAGCGATGCCAGCGGGCCCACGTAGCATCGGGGACCGACGATGACGTCCCCGATCAGCACGGCCGTCGGGTGCACGAAAGCGGTCGGGTGCACGACGGGGCGGATGCCGTTGATTTCATATACTTTGACCACTTGCTTGCTCCTTCAATATGCCTTGCGCAGGCGCGGTCACACGCGCTCGATCACCAGCGCAATGCCCTGCCCCACGCCGATGCACATGGTGCACAGCGCATAGCGCCCGCCCGTGCGTTCCAGCTGGTTGACGGCCGCCGTCACCAAGCGCGCGCCCGACGCGCCCAGCGGGTGGCCGATGGCGATGGCGCCGCCGTTCGGATTCACGTGCGGCGCGTCATCGGCCAGGCCCAGGTCGCGGGTCACGGCCAATCCTTGCGCGGCAAAGGCTTCGTTGAGTTCAATCACATCCATCTGTTCGATGGTCAAGCCCAGTTGCGCCAGCACTTTCTTCGACGCGGGCGACGGGCCGAAGCCCATGATGCGCGGCGCCAGGCCGGCAGTGGCCATGCCCAGCACTTTCGCACGCGGCTTCAAGCCATATTTGTCGACGGCAGCGCCGGACGCCAGCAAGATCGCGCACGCGCCGTCATTGACGCCGGACGCATTACCGGCCGTCACGGAACCATCCGGCTTAACCACGCCTTTCAGCTTGGCCAGCATCTCGATGGTGGTATCCGGACGCGGATGTTCATCCGTATCGATCACCTTGGGATCGCCTTTCTTTTGCGGGATCGTGACCGGCACGATTTCCGCCTTGAAGTGGCCGGCCGCATGGGCGGCGGCCCAGCGCTGCTGGCTGCGCACGGCAAACGCATCCTGGTCGGCACGGCTGATGCTGAATTCCTCCGCCACGTTTTCCGCCGTTTCCGGCATCGAATCAATGCCGTATTTGGCTTTCATCAGCGGGTTGACGAAGCGCCAGCCGATGGTCGTGTCTTCGATTTTCGCGCTGCGGGAAAATGCGCTGTCAGCCTTGCCCATGACGAACGGTGCGCGCGTCATGCTTTCCACGCCGCCGGCGATGACCAGCTGCGCTTCGCCAGCCTTGATGGCGCGGGCGCCAATGCCGACCGCATCGAGGCTGGAACCGCACAGGCGGTTGATGGTATTGGCCGGCACTTCGACCGGCAAACCGGCCAGCAGCGCCGCCATGCGTCCGACATTGCGGTTGTCTTCACCGGCGCCGTTGGCGCAGCCATAGTAAATGTCATCCACCTGGGTCCAATCCACGCCGGGATTGCGCGCCATCAGCGCGGCGATCGGCACGGCGGCCAGATCGTCGGCGCGCACGGACGCCAGGGCGCCGCCATAGCGGCCGAAGGGAGTACGGACTGCGTCACAGATAAATGCGGTATTCAATGCGGCTTCGTTCATTTCCATTCCTTAAACAATTTTCGGGCGCTGGTCGATCACGCGCTTGGCCTTGCCGGTCAAGGTGCGCTCGATACTATTGGGTTCTTTCAGCGTGACGCGCGTCGACACGCCGACATTGGTCTTGATGCGGTGTTCCAGTTCGCGCGCCAGGCTGGCCACGTCGCCCGGCGCCAGCGAACCGCCAGGGCGCAGCTCGGCCAGCACTTCCAGCTTGTCCAGGTGGCCGTCGCGGGTCACCACCAGCTGGTATTGCGGCGCCAGCGGCGGCATCTTGCAAATCAATTCTTCGATCTGGGTCGGGAATACGTTGACGCCGCGGATGATCAGCATGTCGTCCGAACGGCCCGTGATCTTGCCGATGCGGCGCATCGAACGCGACGTCGGCGGCAGCAGACGCGTCAAGTCGCGCGTGCGGTAGCGGATCACCGGCATGGCCTCCTTCGTCAGCGAAGTAAATACCAGTTCCCCTTCTGAGCCGTCCGGCAGCACTTCGCCGGTTTCCGGGTCAATGATCTCTGGATAGAAATGGTCTTCCCAGATTACCGGGCCGTCTTTCGATTCAATGCATTCGCTGGCCACGCCAGGGCCCATCACTTCCGACAAGCCATAGATATCCACCGCATCGATACCGGCGCGCTGCTGGATTTCCGCGCGCATCGCATCGGTCCACGGTTCCGCGCCAAAGATGCCGACCTTCAGCGACGACGCAGCGGGATCGAGGCCCTGACGCTGGAATTCCTCGATGATGTTCAACATGTATGACGGCGTCACCATGATAATGTCGGGCCTAAAGTCGGCAATGAGCTGCACCTGCTTTTCCGTCTGGCCACCGGACATCGGCACCACCGTGCAGCCGAGGCGTTCCGCGCCATAGTGCGCCCCCAGGCCGCCCGTGAACAAGCCGTAGCCGTAAGAGATATGCACCATATCGCCCGCGCGGCCGCCTGCAGCACGAATCGAGCGGGCCACCACATTGGCCCACGTATCGATATCTTTCAGCGTATAGCCCACCACCGTGGCCTTGCCCGTGGTGCCGCTCGACGCATGCACGCGGGCGACTTTTTCACGCGGCACCGCAAATAAACCGAACGGGTAATTGTCGCGCAGTGTCTTCTTGTCCGTGAACGGAAACTTGGCCAGGTCCGCCAGCGTTTTCAAGTCATTCGGGTGAACACCGGCCGCATCGAAGGCTGCGCGGTAGTGCGGCACGTTTTCATACGCATGCGTCAGCGACCATTTCATGCGCTGCAGCTGCAGCGCCTGCAGTTCGTCGCGGCTGGCCCGCTCGATCGGTTCCAGGTCGTTCGGGGCAGGGGTACGTTGAACCATGATGCAACCTCCGTCTGGTGAGTTTATTGCGCTGCAGCCTGATGGACCACTTCGCCGCCGATGCGGTGCGACTTGCCGCGCATCAGTGCAATCAGCTTGCCGTCCTGGTTGGAAACCCGCACGTCGTAGACACCGGTTTTGCCCGCCAGCGCCTGTTCTTGCGCTTCGGCCGCCAGCACGTCGCCCGGGCGCCCCGGCGCCAGGTATTCGATGGTGCAGCCAGCGCCCACGGTCACGTGGTTATGGCTGTTGCACGCAAATGCAAAGGCGCTGTCGGCCAGCGCGAAGATATAGCCGCCATGGCAGGTCTGGTGGCCGTTCAGCATGTCGTCGCGCACCGGCATCGTCATGCGCGCATAGCCGGGGCGGATCGCTGCCAGCACCATGCCCATGGCCTGGCTGGCGCGGTCACGCTCGAACATGGACGCCCCCGCTGCTTCGGCCAGCGCCTGCGCCTGTTGCGGATTCAAATGGTCATGCATGGAACTTGCCCCCCGCCGCCAGTTTCCTGCGCAGCAGCGGCGACACGCGGTAGCGGTCTTCGCCATAGCTGGCGGCCAGGTTGTGCAGCACGGTGACGACGTGGCCGATGCCGATACTGTCGGCCCACGCCAGCGGGCCTTTCGGGTAATTGACACCTTTTTGCATGGCCGTATCCGCGCCTTGCGCGCTGCACACGCCCTGGTTGACAGCGTCGGCCGCTTCATTGGCCAGCATGGCAACCGTGCGCATGACGGCCATACCGGGTACGTCATCGAGCTTCGTCACCGTGAAGCCGGCTGCCTGGAACAGGCCCACGACGGAATGCCACACGGCCGGCTTGCACTGGTCCGAGCATGCCAGCGCAATGCGCGGCGCCTTGCCATAATCCAGCGCCAGGTCGAACAGCACGGTATCCGGATGCTTGTTGTCACGGGCGCGCTGGGTCGCGGTGCGGCCGTCCGTCAAGTAGATGGCGGCGCCGTTGCAGTGGATGGCTGGTGCGCTTTCAGTGCCGTGGCCATGGCCTTCCAAATGCTTTTTCAAGCCGACTTCCACGCCATGCGCGCGGAAGCGTTCCATCAGCGCATCCATCATGGGCGTCGATACCAGGGCGCCGCTGGCATCCAGCCCCATGCTGACATTCGCATATTCAGGATTCGGCTGCGGCGCCTCGGCGGCGGGTTGCTGTGCCACGGCGCCTTCGCCATACGCGTAAAAACCACGGCCCGACTTGCGGCCCAGGAAACCCGCGTTCACCAGTTCCTGCTGGATCACGGATGGCGTAAAGCGGGGATCGTTGTAATACGCGTTGAACACCGATTGCGTGACGGAGTAATTGACGTCATGGCCAATCAAGTCCATCAGCTCGAATGGGCCCATGCGGAAACCGCCCGCCTCGCGCAGCACGGCATCGATGGTGGCCGGATCGGCCGCCTGTTCATTCAGCAGGCGCAAGCCTTCCGCATAGTACGGACGGGCCACGCGGTTGACGATGAAGCCCGGCGTGGATTTCGCGTGGACGGGATTCTTGCCCCAGCCGGCTGCCGTGTCATACACGGTCTGCGCCACGGTGCTGTCAGTGGCAAGGCCGCTGATGACTTCCACCAGCGCCATCAACGGCACTGGATTAAAGAAATGCATGCCCACCAGGCGCTGAGGGCGGCGCAGCCTGGCGGCAATGGCGGTGACGGAAATCGACGACGTGTTGGTGGCGAGGATGCAGTCGTCGGAAACGACGCCTTCCAGGTCAGCAAACAGCGAACGCTTGACGTCGAGGTTTTCCACGATGGCTTCCACCACCAGCGCGGCATCGGCCACGTCGCCCAGGCTGGATGCGGATTTCAACCGGGCCGTGGCGGCATCGGCATCGGCCGCCGACATTTTCTGCTTGTCGGCCAGCTTGCGGTACACGGCGCCGATGTCGGCAATGGCTTTCGCCACGGCTTCCGGGCGCGTGTCATACAGTTTGACGATATGGCCCGCGCTTGCCGCAACTTGCGCAATACCGGAACCCATGGCGCCGCTGCCGATGACGGCAACCACACTCCCATTCTGGATGGCCGCCATGATTATTCCCCCTTGAATTCAGGCGTACGTTTTTCCATGAAGGCCGACACGCCTTCACGGTAATCGTGGGAGTAGCCCAGTTCGCGCATCATGTCGGCTTCCAGCGCCAGCTGGTCTTGCAGGCTGTTGCCATAGCTGGCTTGCAGCGCTTTCTTCGTGAACGCCAGGCCCTTGGTTGGCGCGGTGGCAAAGTGTGCAGCCATGGCCATGGCTTCCGTCATCAGCACTTCGTCCGGCACGGATTTCCAGATCATGCCCCACTCTTCGGCGCGTTCCGCCGTCAGCTTTTCGCCCAGCATGGCCAAGCCGGTGGCGCGCGCCAGGCCGATCAAACGCGGCAAGTGCCACGTGCCGCCCGTATCGGGAATCAGGCCCAGTTTGCAGAAGACTTCAACGAAGCTGGCCGATTTGCCGGCAATGACGATGTCGCACGCGAGCGCCAGGTTGGCGCCTGCGCCGGCGGCCACGCCGTTAACGGCGCAAATGACCGGCAGCGGCAGGTTGCGCAATTCCATCACCAGCGGCGCATAAAATTTTTCCACGGATTCGCCCAGGTCCACGCCTTTGGCGCCAGGTTCCACGGCGCGGTCGGACAAGTCCTGGCCCGCGCAGAAACCGCGGCCCGCGCCTGTCAGCACCAGCACGCGCACGGATTTGTCGGCTTTCACCTGGCCCAGCGCATCGCGCACTTCCAGGTGCATCGCTTGCGTGAAGCTGTTGAGTTTATCGGGACGGTTCAGCGTCAGCTTGGCAATGCCGTTGCTGATGTCGAATAAGATATTTTCGTAGGTCATTGGTGTCTCCTTATTCTGCCTGGTCGAAGTCGACCACCACTTTATCTGTGACCGGGAAACTCTGGCAGCTCAGCACAAAGCCCCGTGCAATTTCATAGTCTTCCAGTGCGTAATTGACGTCCATGTCGACTTTACCGTCCAGCACCTTGCAGCGGCACGTCGAGCACACGCCGCCCTTGCACGAGTAGCGCATGTCGATCCCGGCTTTCAAGCCCGCATCGAGGATGGATTCCTTGTCCTTGTCCATCGTGAACGTCGTGTGGTTGCCATCCAGGACCACGGTGACTTCCGTCAGACCGGTACCCAGTTCCGCCGCGGCGCGCGGCTTGTGCTGGTGCTTGGGGATGCTGGCCGCGAACAGTTCGATCTTGATGTTCGCCTTTGGCATACCGGCTTCCTGCAACGCTTCCGACACGCCATGCATCATGTCTTCCGGTCCACAGATAAAGGCCGTGTCGTAATCGGCGGGATTGACCCACAGGCGCAGGAATTGTTTGGTCTTTTCTTTCGTGATGCGGCCGTTGAACAATTCAATGTCCTGCTGTTCGCGGCTCATCACATAGACGATGTTCAGGCGGTCCGTGTAGATATCTTTCAGGTCGCCCAGCTCGCCCTTGAAAATCACGGACGACGATGCACGGTTGCCGTAGAACAGCGTGAAGCTGCTGTTCGGTTCCGTCATCAGCGTGGTCTTGATGATCGACAGCATCGGCGTAATGCCGCTGCCGGCGGCAAATGCCATGTATTGCTTGCGGTTGGCGGCATCGAGCGGCACGTTGAAGTGGCCCATCGGCGGCATGACTTCCAACATCGTGCCCGGCTTCACGGCTTCGTTTGCCCACGTGGAAAACAGGCCGCCCGGCGTGCGTTTGATGGCCACACGCAGGCGGTTGTCCTGCACGGCGGAGCAGATCGAATACGAACGGCGCACATCTTCGCCATTGATATGCGTGCGCAAGGTCAGGTGCTGGCCCTGCTGGTACTGGAAACTTTGCTGCAGCTCTGGCGGCACGGCGAAGGTGACGGCGATACAGTCGCGCGTTTCATGGGTCACCGCGGCGACGGACAGCGGATAGAATTTGCTCATATTATTTTCAGTGACACTTGAAGTAGTCAAAAGGCTCGCGGCAATCGAGGCACTTATATAAGGCTTTGCAGGGCGTGGAGCCGAACTGGCTGGTGAGTTCCGTATGGCCGGAGCCGCAGTGGGGGCACGCGACTTTCGGCGCCGCGATGGCGTGACGTTTAACGCCCGCAGCCAAGCCACCAGCGCGCAGAGCGCTGATGTCGATCACTTGCTGCGCCGGCGGCGCGATGCCATACCCTTTCAGCTTGGCCTTGCCAGATTCGCTCATCCAGTCCGTGGTCCATGCGGGCGACAGTTGCGTCAACAGTTCCACCTGCTGCACGCCCCGCTCTTTCAATGCGGACGTGACGGCATCGGCAATCACTTGCATGGCGGGACAGCCGGAATAGGTCGGCGTGATGGTGACGGTGCAGGCGCTGTCCCCTGTCACCTGGACGCCGCGCACGATGCCCAGGTCCACCACGGAAATCACGGGGATTTCCGGGTCGGGCACGTCATTGAGCCAAGTCCAAACCTGAGCGGCGCTTAATTGAGTATCCATGGCGGCAGTCGCGAACGCGGGATCCATTACCACTGCGCGCCGGGATACGCGCGCTGCAGGAACTGCATCTCGGCCAGCAGGTAGCCCAGGTGCTCCGTATGGCGGCCTTGTTTGCCGCCTTTTTGCATCCAGGCGTCCGGCGACGGCATCGTCAGCGTAGCTTCCGCCAGGATGTCCGACACGTGGGCCAGCCACTGGGCGCGCAGTTCGTCCGCTGCCGGGGCAATCCCCGCATCCACCATGGCCCGGTCGACGTCGTCGTAATTGAAAAATTCACCCGTGTACGGCCACAGTTCATTGACGGCCGCCTGCGTTTTCGCGTGGCTGATTTCCGTGCCGTCACCCATGCGCACCACCAGGTCGCCGCTGCGGCGCAGGTGGTACGTGACTTCCTTCAGCGACTTTTCCGCGATTTCCGCGATGCGCTGGTCGCTGCACTTTGTCAGTGCGCCGATGAGGAAATAGTGCCACGTATCGAAGAAGAACTGGCGCACCATCGTATCGGCATAGTTGCCGTTGTTTTGCTCGACCAGCAGGCAATTCTTGAAGTCGTGCGCGTCGCGGTGGTACGCGATACGGTCTTCGTCGCGGCCCTGGCCTTCCAGCTCGCCGGCATACGTGTACCACATGCGGGTCTGGCCCAGCAAATCCAGCGCCACGTTGGTCAGCGCCATGTCTTCTTCCAGCGCCGGCCCCTTGCCGCACAGTTCCGACAGGCGCTGGCTCAGGATCAGGGCATTGTCGCCTTGGCGCAGCAGATAATTTACCTTTGCATCCATGGCTGCGCTCACAGGTTTTTGACTTCTTCCGGCATCGGGAAGAAGGTTGGGTGGCGGTACACCTTGCTGTTGGACGGCTCGAACAGCGCATCCTTGTCGCCAGGGGCGCTGGCAACGATGTCCGTGGCGCGCACCACCCAGATGCTGACGCCTTCATTGCGGCGCGTGTACACGTCGCGCGCGTTGTTGATCGCCATGCCGGCGTCCGGTGCGTGCAGGCTGCCTACGTGCTTATGCGCCAGGCCGTGCTGGCTGCGAATGAATACTTCCCACAATGGCCATTCTTTGCTCATCTTGTTCTCCTCAGGCAGCCGCCTGTTTTGCTTGTTGTTTGTCGGCGTAAGCCACCAGCGCGTCGCGGAACCACTCTCCATCGTCCCACGCTTTGACGCGGGTGCGCAGGCGTTCCTTGTTGCATGGGCCATTGCCCTTCAAGACTTGATGGAATTCTTCCCAGTCGATTTCGCCGAAGTCGTAGCTGCCCCGTTCCTCATTCCATTTCAAGTCCGGGTCGGGAATCGTCAAGCCCAGGTATTCCGCTTGCGGCACGGTCTGGTCGACCATGCGCTGGCGCAGTTCATCGTTGGAGAACAGCTTGATGCGCCATTGCGCCGATTGGGCGCTGTTGACGGACGCCGCGTCGGAAGGGCCGAACATCATCAAGGAAGGCCACCACCAACGGTTCAGCGCATCTTGCGCCATTTGCTTTTGCTCGGGGGTGCCCTTGCTAAGGGCCATCATGATGTCGTAGCCCTGGCGCGCGTGGAACGATTCTTCCTTGCAGACGCGGATCATGGCGCGCGAATACGGGCCATACGAGCAGCGGCACAGGGGGATCTGGTTGATGATGGCCGAACCGTCGACCAGCCAGCCGATGGCGCCCATGTCCGCCCACGACAAGGTCGGATAGTTAAAAATACTGGAATACTTGGCTTTGCCACTGTGCAGTGCGTCAAGCAATTCATCGCGCGACACGCCCAGGGTTTCGGCGGCGCTGTACAGGTACAAGCCATGGCCGGCCTCATCCTGGATCTTGGCCAGCAAAATGGATTTGCGTTTCAAGGTCGGGGCGCGGGTCACCCAGTTACCTTCAGGCAACTGACCGACGATTTCCGAGTGTGCGTGCTGCGAAATCTGGCGTATCAGCGTCTTGCGATAGGCATCCGGCATCCAGTCTTTCGCTTCGATTTTCACGCCGGCATCGATGCGAGCCTGAAACTCGCGTTCTTCGGCGCTCATGTCGTCGCTGGTCTGGACCTTCTTCAGGCCGGTTTCCACCATCTGTGCGTACATGGACTTGTCTCCTTCATCAAGGTATGACTGCATGATACGATACAAAAATCATGAAGACTACATTTTTTTTGACTCAAATCATTTTTCTGTATCTCGTAGAGGCGCAACATGGACTGTTTGGGCGACTATAAGAAAAATAATGCTGCGCCGAACCCAGAGCAAAGTAAACTCTCGCCTGAGAGACACTTATTGCACTGCACGATGAACATCCTGAACAGCAACGAATGGATTGCGCACTTCCTGGCTACCGACCCGCCCCGCTCAAAGTCGCTGGTCATGACAATATTCGGCGACAGTATCGTGCCGCATGGCGGAACGGTCTGGCTGGGTAGCCTGATTGAATTGCTGGCGCCGTTTGGCGTGAATGACCGGCTGGTACGCACGTCGGTCTTCCGCCTGGCGCAGGAAGGCTGGCTGGAATCCCAGCGCGATGGCCGCCGGTCTTCCTATGCTGTGCCATCGGACACGATTGCCCGCTTTACCCGCGCCTATCGCCGCATATATGCGCCACTGCACGTGGACTGGGATGGCCAGTGGACCCTGGTCATGCACAGTCATGATGGCTTAACGGCGTCGGAGCGCAGCAATTTGCGCAAGGAATTGCTGTGGCAGGGCTACAGCATCCTGGCCCCCGGCCTGGCGGCCCACCCGGCCGGCGACCGTGAAACCCTCGATGAATTACTGGTCCGCACGGGCACGCAACATAAACTCTTTGTGTGCCAGACTGCCGATTTGCCGGGCGTGCGCTATGCGAAACCCCTGCGTGAAATGGTGGCCGACGGCTGGGATTTATCCGGCGTCATTGACGGCTACCAGCAATTCATCGCGCTGTTTGAACCGCTGCTGGCGTTGCTGAAGGCCGGTCCGGCGCCGCATCCGGAACAGGCATTCGTGATCCGCACGCTGCTGATGCACGCGTACCGCCGCGTGCAGCTGCACGATCCGCAATTGCCGGTGGAATTACTGCCGGAACCGTGGCCTGGCGCCAAAGCGTATGACCTGGCGCGGGCGCTGTACCTGCAAGTGTATGAAGCCGCAGAAAACCACATCACGGCGGCGTTGCGGCGCGAAGATCCGGAAGCGCCCGAGGCGGATGACAGCCTGTACCAGCGCTTCGGCGGCTTGAAGTAAACAGCGGCGCCCGCTGCGGCGCCGCCTTCCCGTCAGCCTTGCTGGCCAACTTGCTTGGCCGCTGCCAGCAAGTGCTCACCCGTGGTTTCCAGCAGGCGGATTTGCATGGCCATGCCATCGAGTATCGACGCGGTGAATGCGAATTCCGCAGGCGTCGTATAGCCGGGGAAACGGATAATCCGCAGTAATTCCTTCAGTGACTCCCCTTTTCCCAGGTGCGCCAGCGCATCGCTGAGGGCGGTGATTTTTTTGTCCAGCACGTCAATGTGGTCTGGGCCGCATTTTTCTGTGTCCATGATGCTCTCCTAAAAAGCGCGGCACGGCCGCACAATGCGGGAGGCCGCACAAGCCAACTTATCAAGCCGGTGGCTGGCGGGATTGATATGGCGCAGGTAAACCTTGCAAAGCGCGAGACATTGATGGCTTGTCCTGGCCGGGCTCGGGCATTAGCATATGGCTTTTCTTGCAACCACAGGTGAGCCATGCTGCGTCGGGTCTTCTTGCTGTCTATCGTATGGTGGGCTTGCGGTGCGTCCGCGCAAAGCCAGTCCGTCGAAGAGCGGATTGCCCGTGTCGAGAACGGCTTGCTGGCGCCGGTGGCGGTGCGGGATGCGCCGCCGCAAACCATGCGGCTGGAAGAGCGCATGCGTGAGCTGCACGTGCCTGGCGTCAGCATTGCCGTCATCAACCACGGCGACATTGAATGGGCCCGCGCTTATGGCGTAATGGATGTGCGGACCGGCCGCCCCGTCACCACCGGCACGTTGTTCCAGGCAGCCTCCATCAGCAAACCACTTGCCGCGGTCACAACGCTGCGTCTGGCAGCGCAAGGCAAAATCCATCTGGATGAAGACGTCAATCGGCGCCTCCGATCCTGGCAACTGGCCGCAGGACAACCCGTCACGCCGCACGCGCTGCTCAGCCACACGGCAGGCTTGCCTGAAAACGGCTTGCCTGGCTATGGCAGCGGCGAGCCGCAACCCAGCCTGCTGCAAGTGCTGCGCGGCGCGCCGCCCGCTACGACGCCTCCCGCCGCAGTGCAAACGCCACCCGGCAGCCAATATGGCTATTCCGGTCTCGGCTACGCCGTATTGCAGCAATACTTGATGGATGCCACGCAAAAGGATTTCACCACGCTGGCGCGGCAGCAGGTGCTGGCGCCGCTGCGCATGCACGACACGGTATTTGCGCCAGACTTGCCCGCCGGTCTGGCGCAGCGCGCCGCCACCGGCCATGAACTCGACGGCAGCCCGGTGGCAGGCAACTGGCGGCGTTATCCGGAATTAACGGCGGCGGGCGCATGGAGTACGGCAACCGACCTGGCCCGCTTTGCCATCGCCATCCAGCGTGCCGCGCAAGGAAAAGACACGCGCCTGCTGACGCAGCAACAGGCCGCCACGCTGCTGACGCCCGTGCAAAACGGCTATGGCCTCGGGTTCGAACTCGATCATGCGGGAAAGGAGCAGGCGTTCCATCACAGTGGTTCCAATGCCGGCTACAAGGCGCTGCTGTTTGCCTATACGCGCACCGGACAGGGCGCCGTGATCCTCACCAATGGTGATTATGGCTGGCCGCTGATCGAAGAACTGATGCGCAGCATTGCCGCGGAATATGGCTGGGAAGATTACCGCCCGCTGCAGCGCAGTGCCGTGGCGGCCAACCCGGCGCTGCATGACCGCTTCATTGGCGACTACAGCGTCTCCAACATCACCTTGCGCATCCACCGCGACGGCGAGCGCCTGTACGCATCCGCGCCGCCGCTGGGCCCTGCACCGGTGGAATTGATCGCTGCCGGCGACTATGACTATTTCATCCGGGAGAAAGATGCCACCGTACGGTTCCACCCGGAAGGCAATGGACCGGTGCAAACGCTGACCTTTACCGATGGCCGGGAACGGCCCGGCAAGCGCAAGACGGCCGGCACAGGACCGGCACAGGCGGATTTTTAGACCATTCCAAGGAAGGCAGATTCCGATGCGTATCGATGGATTGAGACGGGAACCACGTGACCGTGTGTCCCCGCCGGCAGCGCTTACTTCCGCGCCACGTTGATCAGGTAATTCTGCATCGCCGATTCCGCCACCGACGCCCACATATTCTGGTCGTGGCGGAACTTCTTCCAAGGTTCATAAATCTTCTTGAACTTGGCGTTCTTCGCAGCTTCCTCTTCCATCACGTCGTTCGACACCTTATACGCCGCTTCCATGATCTCTTTCGAGAACGTGTGCACCTTGGCGCCGGCCTTTTGCAGGCGGGCCAGCGCTTTCGGGTTGCGGGCATCGTATTCAGCCTGCATCGCCACATGGCACTCATAGCTGGCCACTTCAATCGCGCCCTGGTATTCCTTCGGCAGCTTTTCCCACTCTTTGATGTTCACATAGAACGACAATTGCGGCCCCGCTTCCCACCAGCCTGGCGCGTAGTAGTGCGGCGCGACTTTGGCCAGGCCGAGTTTTTCATCGTCGTACGGACCTACCCACTCGGCCGCATCGATCGTGCCCTTCTCCAGCGCCGAATACACGTCGCTGGCGGCAATTTGCTGCGGCACGGCGCCCATGCGCTCCATCACGCGGCCGGCAAAGCCGGCGATGCGGATTTTCAAGCCTTTGACGTCGGCCACCGTCTTGATTTCCTTGCGATACCAGCCGCCCATTTGCGTGCCCGTGTTACCGCCAAAGAAATTGATGATGCCGTAGCCTTTGTAGAACTCGCGCAACAGGTCGCGCCCGCCGCCCTGGTCGAACCACGACGTTTGCTGGCGCGACGTCAGGCCGAACGGCACGGCGCAATCAAAGCAGAAGGTCGCATCCTTGCCGAAATAATAGTAGGCAGGCGTATGGCCCATTTCCACCGTTCCCGCTTGAACAGCATCCATCACTTGCAAGCCCGGCACCACTTCGCCGGCCGCAAACTGGCGGATCTGGAAACGGCCGCCCGTCAATTCCGCCACGCGCTTGACGAAGCGCTCAGCCGAGCCATAAATCGTGTCCAGCGTTTTCGGGAAGCTCGACGCCAGACGCCACGTGATGGCAGGGCCCTGGGCCAGGGCAGGCGCGGCAACCGCTGCGGTGGCAGTGGCGCCGACAGTGGCTTGTTTCAGGAAGGAACGACGCTCCATGCGGGTCTCCGATGTTGTGGGTAAATGGGCGCCGGGTCTCTTCAGGCCAGGCACCCACATCTTGGGAAAGATAGTTTATGTCTGAAATGACAAGCTTGCAATCCCGGCTTCTATATAGCACTGGTCAAAGCGGTTATCATATCGGCCACGCTTCTTTTTACAATTCAGGATTTCCATGCCTATCAAAATCAGCCACCAATTCGATGCTGGCGCCATCGAGGTTCTGCGCGCGGATGACCCGTCCGCGATCGATCTGAACATCCGCAAGGACTCCGCCGCTGACATCATCCAGTGGTTCTATTTCCGCGTGCAGGGCGCCAAGGCGACGCCGCTGACGATGAACTTCAAGAATGCCGGCCAGGCCGCTTACCCGGACGGCTGGAAAGATTACCAGGCCGTGGCCAGCTATGACCGCAGCAGCTGGTTCCGCGTGCCGACCTCGTTTGACGGCCAGGTCATGACCATCAACCACACGCCGGAATTCGACAGCGTGTACTACGCTTACTTCGAGCCCTATTCGTGGGAACGCCACCTGGCCCTGCTGGACAGCGCACAGCTGTCGCCGCACGTGCGCATGGAAGACCTGGGCAGCACGCTCGATGGCCACGACATGAACCTGCTGGTCGTGGGCGAACCCGCCGAAGGCAAAAAGAAAGTGTGGGTCATCGCGCGCCAGCACCCGGGTGAAACCATGGCCGAATGGTTCGTCGAAGGCATGCTCGATGCGCTGCTGGACGACGCCAACCCGCACGGCCGCCAGTTGCTGAAAGAAGCGGTCTTCTACGTCGTGCCCAACATGAACCCGGACGGTTCCGTACGCGGCAACCTGCGCACCAATGCGGCAGGCGCCAACTTGAACCGCGAGTGGATGAACCCGACCATGGAACGCAGCCCGGAAGTGTTCCTGGTGCTGAACAAGATGAAGCAGACCGGTTGCGACCTGTTCCTCGACATCCACGGCGACGAAGGCTTGCCCTACGTGTTCGTGGCAGGTTCCGAATCGCTGGAAACGTTTGGCGACAAGGAATTGGCCGAACAGCAGCGCTTCATCGACGCGTTCAAGATCGCCAGCCCGGACTTCCAGGACGTGCACGGCTATGGCGTGACGCCATTTACGCCGGAAACGCTGACCATGGGTTCGCCGCACATCACGCACGCGTTCGGCTGCCTGTCGCTGACTTTGGAAATGCCGTTCAAGGATAACGCCAACGATCCGGATCCAGCCGTGGGCTGGGATGGCGCCCGCAGCGCCCGCCTTGGTGCGGATATCCTGCAACCTGTATTACAATCGCTGCGCGCCTGATTTTTTTCCTAGCGTCAACGATCAAGCCCCGCACTGCGGGGCTTTTTATATTGATAACAATGAAGCCAACTGCCCGCCCTTCCCCGACTTTGCTGCGCCTGTTCGCGGCCACGCCTGCCTTGATAGGCGCCCTCCACGCCCATGCCGCGGAAGAGCCGCCTGCGAAAAAGGACGAAAAGATCCAGCAAGTCGAAGTCAAGGGCGCAGCCGCCCAATACGATGCGCGCCGCAATGACACGGCCACCAAGATTGTCGTGACGCAGGAAGAAATCCTGAAAAACGGCGACACGACGATTGGCGAAGTGCTCAAGCGCCTGCCCGGCGTCACCATCGGCGGCGTGCAGGGCCGTGGCGGCGATATCCGCATGCGCGGCCTGGGCGCCGGCTATACGCAAATCCTGCTCAACGGCGAACCGGCGCCACCGGGCTTTTCCATGGACTCGATTTCGCCGGACATGGTCGAGCGCATCGAAGTAATGCGCGCCGCCACGGCGGAATATTCCACGCAAGCCATTGCCGGCGGCATCAACATCGTGCTGAAGCGCGCCGTGCAATCGGCGCAGCGCGAATTGAAAGTGGGCCTGCAGGACGATAACCACAAGTTCGGCACCAACACGAACTTCCAGCTGTCCGACAAGAGCGGCATCATGTCGTACGCGATTGGCGGCAACGTCACGTATGCGCATTTCGACCGCCCGTCGGAACTGGTGCAGGAAGAATTCGACCTGGCCGGAAAACGCGTGCAATGGCGCCGCGCGGATCAAACCAACCAGGGCACGTTCAAGGCGCTGGGCCTGTCGCCCCGCGTGAACTTCAACCTGGGCCCGGGCGACATCGTCACGTGGCAAAGCTTCGTCAATGCCAACCAGGTGCGATTCAACACGACGGAGCGCTTTACGCAGTTGCAGGGCGACCGCCAGGCCCAGTATGTGGGCACGGATGTCGGCGTGGCCACGGACTTCATCATGGCCCGCAGCGACGTGACGTGGACCCGCAAGCTGGCCGCGGGCGCCAAGCTGGAAATCAAGGGCGGCATCAATTACAACAACCGCGATACGGATGCGCCCAGCCTGCAATACGCGCCGGGCATGAAGCCTGCGCTGCAACGCCTGGTGACGTCCACACAGACGGAAAAAGGTTTGACCTCGACCGGCAAATATTCGACACCGATCATCGAGCACCACGCACTGGCGATGGGCTGGGACCTGGGTGTCAGCAAGCGCAACGAAGACCGCATCCAGGATGAAACGGCGCTGCTGCCGCCACCGCCGCCGCAACCGGGCCAGAACCAGCCGAAGGGACCGGAAGACTTGAACCAGGTCTTCAGCGCCGACATCAAGCGCCTGGCCTTATATGCGCAAGACGAGTGGCAAATCACGGACCGCTGGTCCGCGTATTTCGGGTTGCGCTGGGAAGGGATCCAGACCACCAGCGAAGGTTCGGACTATGCGGCCGTAGACAATAAGTCCAGCGTGTTCAGCCCCCTGTTCCAGACCTTGTGGAAGCTGCCGGACACAAAAAATGACCAGGTGCGGCTGGGCGTGACCCGCACGTACAAGGCGCCTGGCGTCAACCAGCTGATTCCGCGCCGCTTTGCGTCGAACAATAACTCGCCGACGCAGCCGGACTTCTCCGGCAACCCGCAACTGAAGCCGGAACTGGCGTGGGGCCTGGACCTGGCCTATGAACACTACCTGCCGGGCGGCGGCCTGATGACGGCCAGCACGTATATGCGCCGCATCGACAACAGTATCCGCAACCGCGTGGACTTGATCGACACCTTGTGGATTTCGCACCCCGTCAATGCGGGCACTGCCAATACCCACGGCATCGAGCTGGAAGCCAAGCTGCCACTGCGTTCGCTGTACGCGCAAGCGCCTGCCGTCGAAGTGCGGGCCAACGTGACGCGCAACTGGTCCACGCTCGATTCCGTGCCGGGACCGAACAACCGCCTCGACGGCCAGACGCCTGTCAGCGGCACCGTGGGCTTTGACTACAAGATGGACACGCTGCCTGTCACGACGGGCGCCAGCTTCAGCTTCCAGTCGGGCGGCCCGGTGCGCGTGTCGGATAAGCAGTTTTCGTGGTCGGCGCCGAAGCGCACGCTGGACTGGTATGGCGTCATGAAATTCAGCCCGAAAACGCAGCTGCGCGTGTCGGTGTCGAACTTGCTGCACCAGACCAACGTAGCGCAAAACGCATTCCTGACGCCGGGCGGCTTGAATGCCGATACCACGTACACGCCGACGGTGGCGATCGTACGGGCCTTGATGGAAATGAAGTTCTAAAGAAAACGGGCCGGTTTTGACACCGGCCCGTTTTCTTTAGCATCAGGGTGCAGGGCCTTCAGGCCGGGCATCCTCATCTTAAGCGCTTATTTGCCGCCGCTCTTGGTCGAACTGATCAGGAAGTTCTGCATCGGCGCTTCCGCCACCGAAGCCCACTGGTTCTGGTCTTTGCGGAACTGTTTCCACGGCTCGTAAATCTTCGCGAACTTCGCGTTCTTCGCCGCTTCCTCATTCATCACATCCACGGCGGCCTTGTAGCTGGCGTCCAGCATGTCTTTCGGGAACGCGCGCAGTTTCACGCCTTTCTTCAACAGGCTGGCCAATGCGGTCGGATTGCGCGCATCGTATTCCGCCTGCATCACCACGTGCGCTTCATACGACGCCGCTTCAATCGCGGCCTGGTATTCCTTCGGCAGCTTTTCCCATTCTTTCAGGCTCACGTAGAACGAGAACGAAGCGCCCGCTTCCCACCAGCCAGGGTAGTAGTAGTATGGCGCGACTTTGTAGAAGCCGAATTTTTCATCGTCGTACGGACCGACCCATTCAGCCGCATCGATGGTGCCTTTTTCCAGCGCCGGGTAAATATCGCCGCCCGCCAGCTGTTGCGGCACGAGGCCCAGGCGCTCCAGCACTTTGCCGGCAAAGCCGCCGATCCGCATCTTGGTGCCCTTCAAGTCCGCCACGGACTTGATCTCTTTGCGGAACCAGCCACCCATCTGCGTGCCCGAGTTACCACCCAGGAAGTTGATGACGCCATAGCCTTTGAAGAATTCGCGGGTCAGTTCGCGGCCGCCGCCCTGTTCATACCACGCGGTATGCTGGCGCGACGTCAGGCCGAATGGCACGGCGCAGTCAAACGCGAACGTTGCGTCTTTGCCGAAGTAATAGTACGAAGCGGAGTGGCCGCACTCGACGGTGCCCGCCTGCACGGCGTCCAGCACTTGCAGGCCCGGCACGATTTCGCCGCCGGCAAATACGCGGATATTGAATTTACCGCCCGTCAGCTGGGACACGCGCTTGACGAAGGTGTCGGCGGCGCCATAAATGGTGTCCAGCGTTTTCGGGAAACTGGACGCCAGGCGCCAGTTAATGGTGGGAAGCGACTGCGCCAGCGCCGGCGTTACAACAGCGCCTGCGGAGGCGCCTACTGCTGCCTTTTTCAGGAAGGAACGGCGTTCCATACTTTGGTCTCCTCGGTGGTGTTATTGCGGAGACAGTGTATGGAAACAACTATAAGGTTGCAACGAAAATATCGTGCCGCTGTGCACCATCTACACTGCGGCAGATGTTGACCAAATATCAATTACCGGCGACGACCATTTTCTCAATCAAGATCGAGCCGGTCTGCTTGGTGCCGCGCACCAGTACGTCCGCGCCCACGGCCACGATATCCTGGAACATCTCTTTCATATTGCCGGCAATGGTGATTTCTTCGACCGGATATTGAATGACGCCATTTTCCACCCAGTAACCGGACGCGCCGCGCGAATAATCGCCCGTCACATAATTGGTGCCCTGGCCCATTAATTCCGTCACCAGCAAGCCGGTGCCCATTTTTTTCAGCATGGCCACGAAATCATCGCTTTGCTTCGTGCGCGACGACGTCAGCGACAGGTTGTGCGAACCGCCCGCATTGCCCGTGGTTTTCATGCCCAGCTTGCGGGCCGAATACGTGGACAGGAAATAGCCCTGCAACACGCCATCCTTGACCACGTCGCGCGCCGTCGTGCGCACGCCTTCTTCATCGAATGGCGCGGAACCAATGGCGCCGATGACGTGCGGGTCTTCGCTGACCTGGATATGGGACGGGAAGATGGATTTGCCCAGGGTATCGAGCAGGAACGTGGATTTGCGGTACAGCGCACCACCCGACGTTGCCTGCACGAATGCGCCCAGCAAGCCGGCCGCCAATGGGGCTTCAAACAGCACCGGGCACGTGCGGGTATCGAGCTTGCGGGCATTCAAGCGGGCCAGCGCGCGCTCGGCCGCATAACGGCCGATGGCTTCCGGCTGCGCCAGTTTTTTCGCGTCGCGCACGGAGCTGTACCAGTCGTCGCGCTGCATTTTTGCACCTTTGCCGGCAATCGGCGCCACGGAAATCGTGTGGCGCGAATACGGGTAGCCGCCAATAAAGCCGCGCGAATTGGCGGCCACGAAGTGCGATTGCTGTACGTGCACACCGGCGCCTTCGCTGTTCGTTACGCGGGGATCGACGGCAAAGGCCGCTGCTTCAGCGCGCTGCGCCAGCACCACGGCTTCTTCCGTACTGATATTCCATGGGTAAAACAGTTGCAAATCCTGGGGATTCATTTCCAGCATGTCGGCATCGGCCAGGCCGGCGCAATCGTCATCGGCCGTGAAGCGGGCGATGTTGTAGGCCGCTTCCACGGTAGCGCGCAGCGATGCGGGGGAAAAGTCCGACGTGCTGGCATTGCCGCGTTTTTGGCCGACAAACACGGTGACGCCCAAGCCTTTATCCTTGTTTTGCTCGATGGTTTCGATCTTGCTCTTGCGCACGGACACGGACAAACCACTGCCTTCGCTGATCTCCACCGCCGCATCGGTGCCGCCCTTTTCGCGCGCGTATTGCAAAACATCGCGTGCAATCTGTTTCAACTGGTCCTGGCTGTGGGTGAAGAAGGAATCGCTCATGAGTGGCTTTTTTCAGGGAGAACGTGTAAAGGAGGTATCATAGCAGCCGTTTACAGTTTTTACAGGTCAGGTCTCCCTGGCCTTTTGTCATTATGCCAAATCCTAACCGTGGCTCTGTCGGCTTCAACTCGTCCGAATTCGAAGAAAAATACGAGCGTCCCTCCAAAACCGAAATGAAACGCCAGTCCGATGCACTGCAGGAACTGGGCACGGAACTGGTCAATGCGCCGCGCGACCGCGTGAAACGCGTGCCGATGCCGGAAGACGTCAAGGAAGTCATCCTGGAAACCCAGGGTATCAAAGACCACGAAGGCCGCCGCCGCGCGCTGCAATTCGTGGGCAAGAAAATGCGCACGCTGGATGAAGAAGAAATCGCCGTGATCCGCCGCACCATTGAAGGCTGGAAAGGCGCTTCGAAGGCTGATACCGCCGCGCTGCACGCGCTGGAACGCCGCCGCGACAAGCTGCTGGCCGACGATGGCGCGCTGACGGTATTGCTGTCCGAGCACCCGGAACTGGACGTGCAGCACTTGCGCGCGCTGATCCGCAATGCCCGCAAAGAGCAGGCGGAAAACAAGCCGCCGAAGGCTTACCGCGAAATCTTCCAGATCCTTAAAGACCTGGCCGCCCAGAGCGCCAAGGCTGCTGCCGCCGCCGATGAAGACAGTGGCGAAGAAGGCGAAGACGATGACGAGTGAACCTGAGCTGATCGTTGGCCTGGTGTCGATTTCCGACCGCGCCAGCGGCGGCGTCTACCAGGACCAGGGCATCCCGGCGCTGCAGGACTGGCTGGCGGCCTGTCTCACCACGCCATTCCGCATCGAGACGCGTTTGATTCCCGACGAGCGAGCGCAAATCGAAGCCACCCTGGTGGAACTGGTGGACAGTGCGCGCTGCCACCTGGTGCTGACCACGGGCGGCACCGGCCCATCGCGCCGCGACGTGACGCCGGAAGCCACACTGGCCATTGCAACGAAAGAAATGCCGGGCTTCGGCGAGCAAATGCGCCAAGTCAGCCTGGCGTTTGTGCCGACCGCAATTTTGTCGCGCCAGGTGGCCGTGATCCGCGAAACCCCGGACCACGCTGCGCTGATCATCAACTTGCCGGGCCAGCCCAAAGCCATCAAGGAAACCCTGGAAGGCTTGAAGGACGCCGACGGCAAACAGCTGGTCGGTGGCGTGTTTGCCGCCGTGCCATATTGCGTGGATTTGATCGGCGGTCCGTACATGGAAACCAACCCGGCGGTGTGCAAGGCTTTCCGCCCGAAATCCGCCATCCGTAACAAGTGATAAGGACCAAGCCTGAATGACGACTGTTCTGGACTCTATTGAAATCAACACGTCGGCCAGCCCTGAACTGGCCGTGATCTGGATGCATGGCCTGGGCGACAGCGGCGACGGCTGGGCGCCTATCGTCAATGAGCTGAACCTCGATGGTTTGCCTGGCATCCGCTTTGTATTCCCGCATGCGCCCATGCAGCCAGTGACGCTGAACAATGGCTATGTCATGCGGTCCTGGTATGACATTTTGAGCCTGGACGCAGGCACCAACCGCAGGGAAGATGAAAACGGCTTGCGCGAATCGCAAAAGCTGGTGGAAGCGCTGATCGCCCGTGAAAACGCGCGTGGCATTCCAACCAGCCGCATCGTGCTGGGCGGCTTCTCGCAAGGCTGCGCGATGACGTTGCAGGCCGGCCTGCGCCATCCGGAAAAACTGGCGGGCTTGATGTGCCTGTCCGGCTACCTGCCGCTGGCGGACAAAGCCGCCGCCGAACGCAGCGCCGCCAACCAGGACACGCCGATCTTCATGGTGCACGGCACGATGGACCCGGTGATCCCGATCAGCCGCGCCACCGCGTCGCGCGATTTGCTGGCCCGGCTGGGCTACAACATCGAGTGGCACGACTACCCGATGCAGCACTCGGCATGCGCGGAAGAAGTGCAGCACATTTCCGCGTGGCTGAAGAAAGTTATGCAATAAGTTTATCCGGCGTGATCGGCAAGTCGCGTATGCGCTTGCCGGTCGCGTGATACACCCCGTTGGCAATGGCTGCCGCCACTCCGGTAATCCCAATTTCCCCGATCCCGCGCGCGCCCAGCGCATTGATATAGGGGTCATGCCCATCGAGCACCGTCACGTCGATCGCGCCGATGTCCACGTTCACGGGCACGTGGTAATCCGCCAGGTTGGCATTGACTGCCCGCCCCACGCGCCAGTCCATTTCCGTTTTTTCCGTCAGCGCCATGCCGACGCCCCAGACAATGCCACCCATCAGCTGGCTATGCCCGGTCTTGCGGTTGATCAGCCGCCCCACGTCATAAACCGCGACGATGCGCGGAACGCGTACGATGCCGAGATCCGCATCGACGTGCACTTCCGCGAACACGGCGCCAAAGGAGTGCAGCGACACCTGTTTCTTTTCATCGCCCGGCTTCGATTCACTGTCCGCCATCACCGGGGCGCCGCCGTTGCGGGCAATCAGTGCGGCGGCTGGTTCACGCCGGCCGGGTTGCGACTTGCGCACCAGCCAGCCGTTTTCGACCAGCACGTCATCGGCAGGAACGCCGTGCACCGGCGACATCGCATCGCCGAGGGCCAGCGCAATCAGCTTGTCCCGTGCTGCTCGGGCCGCCGCCTGCACGGCAGGCCCCACGCTGGCCACCGTCATCGAGCCGCCGGAAACCGGCGCTTGCGGCATGGCGGTATCGCCCAGCTCGAACGTCACCTTGTCCACGGGCCAGCCCAGCGCATCGGCCGCCACTTGCGTCATCACCGTATAAGTTCCCGTGCCCAGGTCATGCGAACCACTGCGCACCAGCGCCGTCCCGTCGGGCCGGATCATGGCTGACGCTTTCGCGGGAAGACGGTTGGCGGGATACGTCGCCGTCGCCATGCCATAACCAACCAGCGTACGCCCCTGCCGCATGGAACCCGGCTGAGGATCGCGGCGCGCCCAGCCAAACCGCTCAGCGCCTACGCGATAGCATTCGCGCAGCGCCTTCAATGACCACGGCACGTCCTTTTCCGGATCGCGCTCCGCATAATTGCGCAGCCGCAGCGCCACCGGGTCCATTTTCAATGCATACGCCATTTCATCCATCGCGCATTCCAGTGCAAAGCTGCCGGACGCTTCGCCCGGCGCCCGCATATACGTGGGTACGCCCAGGTTCAACGTAGCAAGGCGCTGGGTGGTGCGCAGCGCAGCGCTGGCGTACAGCATGCGAGTCGGTGACGTGCACGGCTCCGTGAAGTCATCGAGAAACGACGTATGCGACACCGTGTCATGCATGACCGCCTGCAAACCGCCATCGGGCTGCGCGCCCAGCCGCAAACGCTGTTCCGTCATGGGGCGGGCGCCGACCGGGCCATACATTTGCGTGCGTTCCAATACCAGCTTCACGGGCCGTCCCGCCTGCCTTGCCGCCATTGCCGCCAGCACCACGTGCGACCAGGTGGAACCCTTGCAGCCAAAGCCGCCGCCGACAAATGGACAGATCACGCGTACCTGCTCCGGAGCGATGCCCAGGTTCTTGGCCACGGCCTTACGCACGCCGGACACGTTTTGCGTGGCATCGTGCAGCGTCAGCTGGCCGCCGGCCCACGCGGCAATGGTGGCATGCGGCTCCATGGGATTGTGGTTTTCCATGGGTGTCATGTAGACCGTATCGATGCGCACGGCAGACCGCGCCAACTCGGATTCCGCGTTACCGCGCGCCGTCTCCGAGGGCCTGTCCGGCTGCGGCTTCGGCGCGCGGGATTGGCGCTTGGCGGACTGGAAGTCCAGCGCAGCGGGTTGTGCCGCATACCGTACCAGCACATGGCGGGCCGCATCTTGCGCATGTTCCAGCGTATCGGCCACCACCACGGCAATGGGCTGGCCGTTGTACAGGACCTCATCGCTTTGCAGCAGGCTCAGTTTGGGGTTGGGAGGCTGTTCATCCTTGCCGGGCGGCTTGGGCGTCGGCAGCCGGGGCGCGTTCTTGTGCGTCATGACCAGCAGCACGCCGCGCATGGCGCCGGCGCGCGCCGTATCGATGGCCGTGATTTTTCCCTTGGCGACGGTGCTTTGCACCAGCACGGCGTACGCCATGCGGGCCAGCGGATGTTCGGCGGAAAAGCGCGCCGTGCCCGTAACTTTCGCCACACCGTCCGTGCGGTGCAGCGGCTGCCCAATGATTGTTGTCATGCCGCCTCCCTGCCCTCTGCCGCATTGCGCAACGCGCGCACCACCGCGCGCTGCGCCAGTTCCACTTTAAACTGGTTGTCCCGGTACGCACTGGCGCCGGCCAGCATGGCGGCCGCCACCTGCCGCCCCACGTCATCGGTCAGCTGCACACCTGTCAACAGCGCTTCCGCAGCCGGCACACGCCAGGGCTTGTGCGCGACACCGCCCAGCGCCACACGGGCATGGCTTATCGTATTGCCGTCCATTTGCAGCAGCACGGCAGCCGATACCAGCGCGAAGGCATAACTGGCCCGGTCGCGCAGCTTCAGGTAGTGGTAACGGTTGAACTGGGGTGGAGGCAATTCCACGCCGGTGATCAATTCCCCCGGCTGCAGCACCGTATCGAATTGCGGCGTATTGCCCGGCAGGCGGTGAAACTCCGTGACGGGAATCCGGCGTTCGCCACGCTGCCCAGCCACGGCCACCACGCCATCAAGCGCGGCCAGCGCCACGTTCATGTCTGAAGGATTGACGGCAATACACGCATCGCTGGCGCCAAGGATCGCATGCATGCGCTGCCATCCTTCCCGCGCGCCGCAGCCGGAACCAGGCATGCGCTTGTTGCATTTATCGAACGCCGTGTCCGTGAAATAAGGGCAGCGCGTGCGTTGCAGCAGGTTGCCTGCCATGGTGGCCATATTGCGCAATTGCGGCGACGCGCCCGACAGCAGCGCCTGCGTCAGCAAGGGATAGCGCGTACGCACCAGCGGATGGTTGGCGGTATCGCTGTTGCGGGCAACGGCGCCGATACGCAGCCAGCCGTTCGGCAACGCTTCGATCCGGTCCAGCCCCGCATGCGTCACATCCACCAGCCGGGCCGGATGTTCGACGTCGCCCTTCATCAAGTCCAGCAAATTGGTGCCGCCGCCGATGTAGCGGGCTCCGGGCTGGCTGCCCAATTGCAGCGCGTGCGGCACGTCGCGCGCCCGTTCGTAAAAGATCGATTGCATGGCGGCCCCTTATGAAATTTTCAGGCAGTTTCAAGCAGGCTTCAGCGCGACGCTGCGCACAGCCGCCACGATGTTGGGATACGCGCCGCAGCGGCACAGATTGCCGCTCATCCGTTCGCGGATTTCATCGTCGCTCCATGCCGGCGCGGCTTTGCGCACGTCGGGCGAGACCGCGCTGGCGTCACCGGCATGGACTTCCGCCAGCAACGCCGTGGCGGAACATAGTTGCCCGGGCGTGCAATAACCGCACTGGAATGCGTCATGCTCGATGAACGCCGCCTGCAGCGGCGTCAGCTCGCCGTGGTAAGCCAGTCCTTCCACTGTGACGATATCGTCGCCTTCATGCATGACCGCCAGCGACAGGCAACTGTTGATGCGCCGCCCATTGGCCAGTACCGTGCATGCGCCGCACTGGCCGCGGTCGCAGCCCTTCTTCGTACCCATCAAACCCAGCGATTCACGCAGTGCATCGAGCAGCGTCACGCGCGGCTCCAGCACCAGGCTGTGGGACTGGCCATTGACGGACAGGCGGACGGGCACGGCAGGCGCCGCGGGTTCGGCAGATGGGCCGGCAGGAATATCGGCGCCAGCGGCGGCAGCCACAGTATTGCTGGTGGCGGCCACCGCCAGCGCGGATTGCAGAAAGCCGCGCCGCGTGACGCATCCAGGCTTCCCGGTCGATTCATCATTCATGGCGCCTCCGAAGAATGCGCCGATTATCCGGCTGCGCAGCCGCGCGTCGGTACGCTGGCGCACACAGCACCAGGGCCGGGCTATCCGGGCGGCAAATCCGGCAATGGCGCGGCGGCCGATGGCGGCGGCGCCGTCTGCGCCCCATTCATGACCATGGCAAGGAACGTGTAATACCCGTTCAAGCCCATCAAATCCACCACCCCATGTTCGCCAAAATGCGCCAACGCGGCGGCATAGGTGGCGTCCGACACGCGCTTATCGCGCTGTAATTCCACGCAAAAGTCATACACGGCGGCCTCGATGTCCGCCATGCCGTCCGGCCGGCGGCCATGCGCAATCGCGTCAATCACTTCTGCCGCAATCCCCTCTTGCGCGGCAATCGGCGCGTGTATCGCCCATTCCACTTGCTGGTCCCAGTAGCGTGCCGTGACGAGTATCGCCAGTTCCGACAGCCGCGTGCCTATCGCGCTGCGGTAGCGCAAGTACTCACCCAGCCGCTGCGCATGCGCCATCATTTCGGGACTGCGCAGCAACGGAACAAACGGGCCATACAGCGCGCCGCGCGGACCGTCAATGATGGCTTGCGCCGCCTGCTGTTGCAGCGGCGTCATAAGTTCGTGGGGAATGGGGCCAAGGCGTTCACTCATCAGGCCATATTCGCACAGGGTTGGATAAAAATCAAAAGATGGCAAGTTTGCGCACGCTATCGTCCGAATTTCTTACTAACAACAAGGGACGAACATGAGCCACATTATCCACCGCAGCCTGCGCCGCACGCCACCTGTTGCCGTCGGCGGAGACGGCATCACCATTATCGACAGCAAAGGCAACCATTACCTGGACGCCAGCGGTGGCGCCGCCGTGTCGTCACTGGGCCATGGCCATCCCGACGTCATCGATGCGATGCACGCGCAAATCGACCGCCTCGCGTATGCGCATACGTCATTCTTTACAACCGACGCGGCCGAAGAACTGGCGGCGCGCATCGCCTATGACGCGCCGGGCGACCTCGATCACGTGTACCTGGTGTCGGGCGGTTCGGAAGCCATGGAAACCGCGCTGAAACTCGCGCGCCAGTATTTCGTGGAAAGCGGCGAGCCGCAGCGCCGCCTGTTCATTGCGCGCCGCCAGAGTTACCACGGCAATACGCTCGGTGCGCTGGCATTGGGCGGCAACGCCTTCCGCCGCAAGCCATATGCACCGCTGCTGATGGACGTGACGCGCGTGGCGCCTTGCTATGAATACCGCGACCGCCAGCAAGACCAAAGTGTGTTTGCTTATACGGCGGGCCTGCTGGCGGAACTGGAAATGGCCATCATCGCAGCCGGCCCGGAAAACGTCATTGGCTTTTGCGCGGAACCCGTGGTTGGCGCGACAGGCGGCGCCATCCCGCCCACGCCCGGCTATTTCACCGGCGTGCGCGAATTGTGCGACAAATACGGCATCCTGTTCATTGCCGATGAAGTCATGTGCGGCATGGGGCGCACCGGCACGCTATACGCGATCGAACAGGAAAACGTGTTGCCGGACCTGGTCACGCTGGGCAAAGGCTTGGGAGCAGGATACCAGCCGATCGGCGCCGTGGTGGCGCGCGACGCCATCGTCCAGCGGCTGCGCAATGGCAGCGGCGTGTTCCAGCATGGGCACACGTATGTCGGCCACCCGGTGGCAGCGGCCGCAGCGCTGGCCGTGCAGCGCGTGATCCAGCGCGATTGCCTGCTGGGCGCCGTCACGGTCCGGGGCGCCACGCTGCGCCGCATGCTGCGCGGCGCATTCGGCGAACACCCGCACGTGGGCGATATCCGGGGACGTGGTTTGCTGTGGGCGCTGGAACTGGTGCGCGACCGCGAGACGAAGGAACCGTTTGCGCCGTCGCTGAAACTGCATGAAGCAGTGCGCGCGCAAGCGATGGCGTGCGGCTTGATGGTGTACCCGATGGGCGGCACCATCGATGGTGAACGGGGCGACCATATTTTGCTGGCGCCGCCGTTCATCGCCACGGATGCCGACCTGGGCGAAATTGTGTCGCGGTTGCAGGAAGCGCTGGACACGGCGCTGATCAGCGTCGGCGCCCCGTCGTTTGCTTATGCCGGCATCCGCGCGGCATGATCAATACTGCTGGAAGGCGATGACATCTTGCTGCTGTTCGCCCAGCCCTGCAATCCCCAGCCGCATGAAGTCGCCCTTCTTCAGGAAACGCTTCGGCTTGCGGCCATTGCCCACGCCAGGCGGTGTGCCGGTGGCAATCACGTCGCCTGGTTCCAGCGTCATGAATTGCGACAGGTAGCTGATGATTTGCGGGACGGAGAAAATCATGTTGTCCGTGCTGCCCGACTGCATGCGCTTGCCGTTGAGTTCCAGGTACAGATCCAGCTTGTCCGGGAAGTACACTTCATCGCGCGTCACCAGCCACGGGCCGACTGGACCGAACGTATCGCAGCCCTTGCCTTTGTCCCACTGCGAACCGCGCTCGAACTGGAATTCGCGTTCCGAAATATCGTTGACCACGCAATAGCCGGCAATATGTTTTTCCGCATCCTTGACGGTCACGTGGCGGGCGCGCGTGCCGATGATGACGCCCAGCTCCACTTCCCAATCCGTCTTCTTCGAACCCTTGGGCAGCATGACAGGATCGTCAGGACCGGACAGGCAGCTGATGGCTTTCATGAACACGATGGGTTCCGTTGGAATCGGCAAGTCCATTTCCTTCGCATGGTCATAATAGTTCAAACCAATGCCGATGAATTTGCCGATCTTCGATACCGGTACGCCAAAGCGCGGATTGCCACGCACCAGCGGCAAGTCTGCGTGTGGAATCTTGTCCAGCTTGCGCAGCACCTTGTCCGACAATTGTTCGGGACCGATATCATCGATCACGCCGGACAAGTCGCGCAGTTTGCCTTCATCATCAATCAGGCCGGGTTTTTCTTTGCCGGGACGGCCGTAACGAACCAGTTTCATACATATCCTTCAACGTGAGGCCGACATTGTAACGGATGCCGCGAAAGTGCTCCGCGCAGCACTGCAACGGACGCCAGTGGCGCCATGCGAAGACCAGCAATGCCGGCAACTGCAGCACTGCCAGCGCGCCAAACGCGGCCTGATAGGCAATGGCGGGATAGTGTTGCAGCGTATCCGGCTGCCACTGTCCGAGCACGAGGCCGAAGCCCGCCTGCACGCAAAACGCGGCCAGGAAAATAAACAGGTTCAGGCAAGTCGAAGCGCGCCCGGTCAGTGCAGGCGGCATCGCTTGCGCAACGATGGCGTAGTCGATGCCCGTGATGGTGCCCGTCAGCGTGAACAGCACTGCCAGCTGTGCAGCGGCCGGCCGCCAGTCCAGCGCAATCCCCAGTTGCACGGCGATGAACAGCGCGGTGCCGCAAGCGGCAACGGACAGCGGTGCAATGCCGCGCTTTGCCGCCCACTCGGTGATCATGCCGGTGGCAATGGCGCCGAACACCACGGCCGCCATGCCCAGGTACAGCAGCCACGCTATTGCCTGCGGCGAATAGCGGCCCACGTCTTGCAGCCAGCGGGCGATCCACAATCCTTGCACGCCGAAGAACACGGCATGGGGCAACAGCATCAGCGCTGCCGTGGAGCGGAACACGGGGTGGATGCAGATGTCGTAAAACATGCGCCGGTTGAAGGGCTTGCGCGGCGTAGCAGGCGGCGTGGGAGCCAACAGCCAGATCAGCAGCGCGATGATGGCGCAGCCTGCCGCCAGCATGACGAACAGCCAGCGCCAGTCCATGTAGTGCAAGGCCAGCCGCACCGGCAGCGTGGCGCTGGCCGCGCCCAGCCCTCCCACGGCGATCAGGTAGCCTTGCACGGATGGCAGCTTGGCCGGCGAAATCCACGTGGACACGGCCTTCACTGCCCCCATGAAGCAGCCCGCCAGTCCCAGGCCCATGATGGCGCGCGCCACGACCAGCTGGATAAATTCACGGCTGCCGGCAAACACCAGCGCCCCCAGCACGGCCAGCCACAGCATCGCGCATTGCACGAGGCGGGGCCCGAAGCGGTCCAGCGCCATGCCGACCGGCAGTTGCGCCACGGCGAACGTGAAGAAGTACGCGCTGGTGAGGAGTCCCAGCTGCGCTGAATTGAGCCCCAGCGCTTCGGTCAATTGCGGCGCCAGGATGGCATTGATGTTGCGCAGCAGGCTGGACATGAAGTGGCCCAGTGCGAATGGCAGGAACACGAGGCAAAACATCGACGCCGGAGACAGCGTGCCGGGAATTCGCACGCGCCCGATAAAGGCCGGGACGCCGAAGGTCAGCCAATCCGGCTGAATGGGCTGGGGTTCATGCTGGCCGGCGCTAACACCATGGCGCGCCTCCGGTGGCATCAACGTGGGCTGGACCATGCTGCCGGCGGTCGCGGGAGAGGCGCAAGCGCCGGCGATGGGCAAGGCGGCCCCCTGGGCGGCGGCCTTGCCGCCGTGATAGTGGTCATCCATGGCGCGATCCTCATGCGGCGTTGCTCTGCACTGCACAGTCGTGGGAATTGCCACGCACGGCCGCCAGCGGAATCACCTTGCGCGGCATCGGTTCGTCTTCCTCGAAGAAGAAGCGCTCCTTGCCAAACGCCGGCACCAGGTCATCCATCCACGTGGCGTTCGGATCGAACTTCGCATAGAACGGCTTGCGCACCCAGTCGGGATTGCGCGCCTGCAGGAACTGCAGCGCAAACACTTTCTCACCGCCGATCGTAGCCACGCCATCGATCACCACCTTGCCGGGAAAGGCGCTCATCGACGGTCCCCGCACAGTGCGCGACAAGCCGGACACCATCTGGTACGCCTGCCGGAAAATCTCATGCGCGCGGGCCAGCGGCAGCTGGAAGTATTCGCGCGGCCCCGTATCCCGCTCCACGAACATGTAATATGGGATCGCGCCCAGCCGAACACCGGTGGTCCACAATTCCGCCCAGCTGCGCGGATCTTCATTGATGTGGCGAATCAGCGGCCCCTGCATGCGCAGCGTAGCGCCAGTGCCGACAATGCGCTTGACGGCTTGCTGCGCCACATCCTGCCGCAATTCCACCGCATGGTTGTAATGCCCCATGATGGCCATGTTCTTGCCGCTGGCAACCACCTTTTCAAACAGCCGCAGTAAATCATCCGCATCGCGGTCGCTGACGTAGCGCTGCGGCCAGTACGCAACCGACTTGGTGCCGATGCGGATGTTCTGGATATGCGCGAGATCCGGCGCCAGCAGCGGTTCAATGAATTCCGCCAGCGAGCGGGTATTCATGATCATCGGGTCGCCGCCCGTGATCAGCACGTCCGTCACGTCGGGATGCGCGCGCAGGTAGGACACCAGTTGCGTGGTTTCCTTCGCATCGAACTTCATGTCGTCCATGCCGACGAATTGCGGCCAGCGGAAACAGAATGTGCAATACGCATGGCACGTCTGGCCCGCACTGGGAAAGAACAGCACCGTCTCCTTGTACTTGTGCTGCAAGCCTTTCAGCGGCGCGTCATTCACGCGCGGCACGTTGTGCGTCATTTGTCCGGCCGGATGGGGATTCATGCGCATGCGGATGCCGTGCACCAGTTGCGCAATGGCGGCTTCATCGCGCGTGTCCGCCAGCACCAGGTCGCGCAGCTGCGCGTATTCTTGCGCAGGCAGCATGTCGCGGTGGGGGAACACGAGACGGTAAATGGGGTCGTCCGGAATGTTGTTCCAGTCGATCAGCTGGTCCAGCACATATTCATTGGTGCGGAAGGGCAGCACGTGCGATACCACTTGCACGGCTTCCTGCAATTCTTGCGGGATCAAATCCCACTGGCTGGCCTGGCGGATGGTCTGGCGGGTGTAAGGCTTGAATTTGGCGGGTTGCATGGCAGTTCTCCTGGTTGGTGGGCCGGATTTCATCGTAGGCGTCGCGTTCGCTGTCGAATTGCCAAACATCAATATCCATATGGAAATTCTCACCAATTCCCACCAACGTTGACACGCCCACGCACATTTCCCCCTGGCACGCACTGTCCTTGCGAAAGCGCAATTTTTCCTGCAAGCACGAGGCGTAAATTACTTGTGCGCAATTCACCGAGGAGCCCACCATGAACCGTTTGCTGACCGCCGCCCTGCTGACCTTTGCCATGACTGCCGCCACTGCCGCCTATGGCGCGGAGCCCACCGAGAAAGATGCCATCGCCATGGCGGAACGGGGCGCCGCTTATGTGAAAGCGCATGGCAAGGAAGAAATGATGAAAAAGATTTCCGCCAAAGATGCGGATTTTGTACAGGGACCGCTGTATGTCGACATGCGCGACCTGCACACGGGCATCGTGCTGGCGCATCCCATCAACCCATCCATCGTGGGCAAAGATTTGACAGACGTCCCCGATGCCAGCGGCAAGAAGTACCGGCGCGAAATCATTGAACTGGCGGCGTCCAAAGGCAAAGGCTGGGTCGACTACATGTACAAGAACCCTGTGACCGGCAAGATCGAACCGAAGACCACCTACATCTTGCGGGTCGGCGACGTGGTGCTGGAAGCCGGCATTTATAAGAAATGAGGCCGCCATGCTGAACCAATTGCGGATTGCGCCCAAGCTGTTGCTGGCGCCGGCACTGGCGGTGGCGCTGCTGATGGCGACGGCGGGCGGTGCGTATTACGGGCTGGTACGCCAGAACGCCACCATGGAAAACCTGGTGCAGGTGCGCGCCGCGCGCCTGCAGGCCGCCGCCGCCGTCACAGGCGAAGCGCGTTATGCGCATGCACACATTTACCAGTTGCTGGCATGGATCAACGGCAGCTTTGCGCAAGCGCGGCTCGATGCGCTGGCAGCGCAAATCCGCACGCGGCATGGCGCCATTGAAAAGCAGCTGGCGCAATTGGCCAGCGTGGCAGAACCGGCTGAGCTGGCCATCGTGGAAGCCTCTACACGCGCGCTGGCGTCATACCGCAAGGCGGTGCTGGAAACAATGGAAATTGCGGCAGTCGATCAATCGATTGCCACCAATTCCATGGCCAAGGCCGAGAGCCAGTTCGAAGCATTGAACGGGGAACTGGGCAAGCTGGCCGCGCTGGAACAGGCGCTCAGCGCGCAGGCGCAAGTGCAGGCCAAAGATGAATTCCACGCGCTGGGGGCCGCCATGGCGGGCATGGTGCTGCTGTCGGCAGCGCTGTCGCTGGTGGTGACCCTATTCCTGCGGCGCGCCATGCTGCGCGGCATCCACGGCATTGCGGACGTCGTGCGCAACCTGGCGGCGGGCCGGCTGGCGCCCGGCAAGACGTGCGCGGGGCGCGATGAAATTGCCGAGACGGGCCGATTGCTGGACCAAACCATGGACAAGCTCAACGGCACGCTGCGCACCATCCACGAGGCAGTCAGCACCATCGACACGGCTTCGCATGAAATCGCCAGCGGCAATATGGATTTATCGAACCGCACGGAGCGCCAGGCCGCGTCGCTGGAAGAAACCGCCAGCGCCATCCAAAGCCTGACGCAAGCGGTGCGCAGCAATGCCGACCATGCGCGCGCCGCGTGCGAACTGGCGGCGCGCGCCAGCAGCCTCGCGGGCCTGGGCGGCGAGTCCGTCACGCAGGCCGTGGCCAGCATGGAATCGATACGGGCCAGTTCGCGCCGCATCGTGGAAATCATCAGCGTCATCGATGGCATTGCGTTCCAGACCAATATCCTGGCGCTCAATGCCGCCGTGGAAGCGGCGCGGGCGGGCGAAGCGGGACGGGGCTTTGCCGTGGTGGCGTCTGAAGTGCGCACCCTGGCGCAGCGCTCCGCTGCGGCGGCGAAGGAAATCAAATCATTGATCAGCGCGTCCGTCGCCACCATCGACAGCGGCGCCGCCTGCGTCAACGCGGCCGGCGCCAGCATGGGCGATATCGTTGATTCCGTGCGCCAGGTCAATGACGTCATCGCACACATCAGCCAGGCCAGCACGCAGCAGGCGCAGGGCATCGAAGAAGTCAATCACGCCGTGTGCCAGATCGACGACGTGACGCAGCAAAATGCCGCGCTGGTGGAACAGGCGGCAGCGGCAGCGGCCAGCCTGCAAGAGCAGGCCGTGAATTTGACGCGGGCAGTGGGCGTGTTCCAGGTGGCGGAAGAAGTGGCGCCAGCGCTGCCGGAAGGGTATGCGCCGCGCGAACGGCGCGCGCCGGGCAGTCCCATGCGGGCGCTGGGCAGCGGCATGCAGCGGCAGGTACGGACTGCGTAGTCTACCGGAACGGGCGGCTGACGAACTTCGAGCCGGCTTCACCGAAGCGCCATGGCACGTCCACTGCCTTTGAAATGCCAATGCGCGGGCCAATCACCACATCCGGCTCCCGCTCCCGCGCAATCAATTCAAACGGCGGCGCCGCCAGCGACAAGCCGTTATACGCACGCGTAACGGCCAGCGCCTGGCACAGTTTGCCCGGCCCGGAGCACAGCATGCGTTCATCGTCCTGCCGGCGCCGCACACGCATCGCCCCGAGTCCATGCAGCGGCTCCAGCGCACGGATCAGCACACCGGCGCCATGCCCCGCTTCCATGCAGACAAAATTCAGGCACCAATGGATACCGTGCGACAGGTACACATAGGCATGGCCCGGCGGCCCGAACATCGAGCCGTTGCGTTCCGTGGGACCGTTATACGTATGGGAAGCCGGATCGTCGCGGTCATACGCTTCCACTTCGACGATGCGGCCGCCTACGCCATTGACCAGCACGGTCACGCCGATCAGCTGCGGCGCAACGAGCGCGGACGGCTGGGCAAAGTCGATGTTGGCAAGAATGGAAGATGCTGTCATTCCGGCATGATAGCGCGGCTATCGTGACAAAAGCGCCATCTTCATCTGTCACAATTACGTCAAATTCATCGTTTTTACAGGGAATTTCAAATTTTATTTGCACTGCGGTAACCAGGATCAGGCGATAATCTCCACTTGCCTGTCCGGCAGGCGCAGCCGTAGTAGGCTATAGTGCTCCTAACGGACGAGATTAAAATCATCACCAGCTTGCCATCATGACCACAGTAGCAGTCCCAGCTCAGGTAATTGAAACGTCGGTGGAAGACGCCTTGTTGCGTTCCATCCGTATCCCGCCGCGTCCCAGCCTGCTGGTGGACTTGCAACAGGAGCTGGCGGTGCAAGATCCGTCGCCGCGCAAGATCGCCCGCATTATCGGCAATGACGTCGGCATGTCGGGCGCGCTGCTGAAGCTGGCCAACTCGCCGTTCTTTGGCGCGGCGCGCAAGGCAAAATCCGTCGAACAGGCCATCAACTTCCTGGGCATCAACCACTGTGCGGCCTTGCTGACGGGCTTGCTGGCAAAGGAAGCCATCGGCGGCAATGACAGCGCGTTGAATACATTCTGGGAAACGTCGGCCCGGCGCGCGCAAGCTGTCGTGTTTGCATCGCGCAAGCTGCGCATCGCGCCGCCCGACATCGCCCATACGTTCGGCCTGTTTTGCGATATCGGCGTGCCATTGCTGATGGACCGCTTCCCGGATTACAAAGACACGTTCGCCCTTGCACAGCAAGAACCGGTTGGTAAAATCACGGCCATTGAAGATGCCCGCCATGCGACCAACCATGCTGCCATCGGCTGCCTGCTGGCCCGCAACTGGGGCTTGTCGCCCGACGTGTCGTGGGCCATCCTGCACCACCATGATTACGAAGTGATGGAAGATGCCGCCACCGACGACGCCGTGCGCTCGCTGGTGGCCCTGTCCGTCATCGCAGAAAAAGGCATCCGCCGCTACCACGGCTATACGGATTCGCTGGAATGGGACAAAGGCGGCGACTACGCTTGCGCGCACCTGGGCCTGAACGACGATGAAGTTGCCGACTTGCTGGACGAGTTGCACGACACTTTCCATATCGAACAATAAATGCAGAACAAGAAGCGCCCTGCCCCCCGCAAAACCCCTCAAGAAGATCAAGATGATGTGCTGAGCGACGCCCTGTGCGCGCTGGCCCTGGAACTGGCCGAACAGGAAGACGCTGAAACCGAAGGCGCTGAACTGCGGCGCAAGCACAATGACTTCGTGCGCCTGGTGCGCAAATACGTGCAGCAGCAAAAAGATGAGCTGCTGTACACAGCGGTCATGCAGGCGCGCGACGAAGACGTGGCAGCCTGGCGTTTGCTGCGCGAAACCGTGGAAGAAGCAGCCGGCACCATCCACGTGCGCCGCGATAACGCGCCGGACATGGAAATCAATGCATTTGCTATTCCCGTCTTCGTGCACAGCACCGGCGGCTTGCAGCAAGAGCAAGCCTTCGCCGATGACGCTGCGTATGACGCCTTGCTGGCCTCGTTTACGGCGGCAGGACTGGAAGCGCCCAAGGCGCGCGTGGTGCTGGTACGCCATGCGTATGCGCTGGACGAAATGACCCGCATCCGCTACGGCCACTTGAATGCCATGGTGCGCGAAGCGGCCAGCGCCATGATGGATAAAAAAGTCGTTGCCGCGCCGGCGCTGGACCGCAGCATTGCCGGCTGGCCGAAAAACGAATTCGGTCCGGACGACAGCGCCGTCGAACTGCGCTTCCTGCTGGGCTTTGCACTGAAGCGCGCTGATGATCCGTTCTACGCCATACCGGAACAGGAAGCGGCGCAGGATGCCTACTTCGCGGCCCGCCTGGAGCGCTACCGCCAGTGGAGCACGGACGTCGCCCCGTTGGTGGCGCGCTGCCTGGCCGGCCAGCGTGAAATACAGCTGAACTTCCTGTACCAGGATTTGTTCTATGGCGCGCTGGAACAGGGCCGGCTGGAACACGCGACTTTGGAAATGCTGGCGCAATTGCGCGCGGTGCTGGACAGTGGCGCCACGCCGGCCCGCATCGTCATTGCTCCTGCCGAGGCGCGCAATGAAACCGTGCTGCGCGTCGTGCTGTATGGCGCCGATGGCAGCCGCCTGGCTGCGTGCGACAAGCCTGTCGATCCGGATTGCGATGTCGGCGCGGAAGCCGATGACGTGGCCGATGCCCTGTCCACCTTGGGCATCACGGCCGAATCAATCGAACTGGCGGCCGGCTATGACAACATGGGCCGCCCGATGGATGCGCGCCCGATGGCATCTTGATACGCGTTCGCTGCACTGCGGCATAACAACTTTTTGACAGCGGCACAGCGCGGGCAGATACTGGTTTCATCAGTGAGGCCACTATGAAACGTTATCTTCTGCTGCTGTTGTCCGCCCTGTCGCTGCAACTATTGACGGGGTGCGCGGCCACCACGGCGCTGCCTGCGCCATCGGCCCAATTATTCAAAGACCAGCTGTTCGGCAAACCGTCGCAGCAAACGACGGTGGCGCAAATCTTTGCCGTCACGCCGGAGATGGTCAAATATGCAGCCGAGATTACGCGCGGGCACGAAAAGAAAGAACCGCAAACCGTGCTGTTCGACGCGCTGTACAAGAAAGACAAGCTGCAACTGGATTATGATGCAGCCGTCACACGCAATGCCGCTGAAACCTTTGCTGCCCGTAAAGGCAATTGCCTGTCACTGGTCATCATGACGGCGGCGCTGGCCCGCGAAATGGGCATGTCGACGCAATTCCAGGCCGTCACGGTGGAAGAAACGTGGAGCCGCACGGACAACCTGTATTTTTCCAGCGGCCATGTGAACATTTTGCTGGGCAAGACCCGCTTGTCGGACGATTCGCGCGGCTTTGACCGCCACAAGTTCATGGTCATTGACTTCCAGCCGCCGGAAGAAATTTCCAATCTCGTCACGGTGCCCATTGAAGAGCGCACGGTGGTGGCCATGTACATGAATAACCGCGCGGCTGAATCGCTGGTGCAGAAAGACTTCGATTCCGCTTACTGGTTTGTCCGCAAAGCCATTGAATCGGATCCGGGCTTCATCAATTCGTACAACACGCTGGGCGTAATTTACCAGCACCACGGCAACTTGCCCGAAGCAGAAGCCGCGCTGCGCTACGCGTATGCGCTGCAGCCCAACAGCACGATCGCCATGTTCAATCTGGCCCAGGTGCTGGAGTCGCAAGGCAAAAAAGACGAAGCCACAGCGCTGCGCGATACGCTGGCCCGGCTGGAACCCCATCCGCCATTCTATTATTTCAACCTTGGCCAAAAAGCCATGCGCGAAGGCGACTACCGCCGCGCCCGCAGCCTGTTCGCCCGCGAAGTGGACCGCGCGCCGTATTACCACGAATTCCACTTTTGGCTGGCCGTGGCAGCTTACAAGCTGGGCGACATGAAAATGGCTGACAAGCAGATGGAACTGGCGCTGGAAAACAGTACCACCACGCGCGACCATGAGTTGTATGCGGCCAAGCTGGACAAGCTGAAGGGACTGGAGCGCAAACGCATTTCCGCGAACTGACCCGCCGCATCCTGCAAACGTGCTTAAGTTGTCACTTAACTACAGGCGTCGGCAGCAAAACGTACGGAAAATTAGGATTGGCTATACTCAATCCTTGCACTTCCTGTACCGGAGCCGCTGATGACTGCTTTCCTGGGACGTTTGCTACTGTGGCAAAAATTTGCCTTGCTGGGTGCGATCAGCGCACTGATCGCCATCGTGCCGCTAGCGCTGTTTATCCAGGCGTCACTGCGCATCACGAATACCGTCGCGCTGGAAGTCAGCGGTTTGCCGCCAATCCGCGCGGCGCTGGCCCTCGCTACCGACGTGCAGCGCCACCGCGGCTTGTCCGCCATCCAGCTGGGCGGCAATGCCAGTGTGGCGGACCAGCGCAGCGCCAAGCGGCGTGACGTTGACCAGGGCATGGCCGCCGTCGATGCGGCGCTCCAGGCGCTCAACCATCCCGCCATCAGTGACCGGTGGAACCAGGCCAAGGCTGGCTGGCCGGAATTGGCGGCCCAGGTCGACCAAGGTACTTTGAAGCCCGCGGACAGCTTCAAGCGCCATACCGAGCTGATCGGCAACCTGTTGAAAATTTCAGAGTTGCTGGTTGACCATTACAAGCTCAACCTCGACCCGGATACCGATTCGTATAACCTGATCTATGCGTCGCTGATGCAATCGCCACACTTGACGGAAGCGCTAGGCCGCCTGCGCGCACGCGGCGCCGGCCTGCTGGCCGCCCATGCGCTGACACTGGATGACCGCGTCGCCATTGCCACCCTGCAGGAAAGCGCCACGTATTTCTCCGGGCTGTACGCCAATTCCATGGACAAGGCATTCAAGGCGAATCCCGCCGTGCAGGCAACATTGCAGGAGGCCGTGCAAACTGCGCGCAGCCAGGGCGCCCAGGTGCTGGATCTGGCGCGGCAGCAATTGCTACAGGTGGAAACGCCCGAGTATCCATCGACTGAATATTTTTCCCGTTTTACACGCGCCATCGACGCGCAGCAGGCGGCCAGCAACAAAGCCATGGATGCGCTGGTGCAATTGCTTTCTGCGCGAAAAGCCCGTGCACAGCAAGCGGAATGGCTGACACTGGGCACCGTCGTGGCGCTGTTTTCCGTGGCTGCGTGGCTGAGCTACCTGATCATGCAAGCCGTGATCCGGCCGCTGCAGCGAGCTGTGCACGTGGCGCGCCGCATCAGCGAAGGCGACTTGACCGCCCGCTTCGAGTCTCACGGCCGCGATGAATCGGCCCAGCTGTTGCAGGCGCTGGGCGAAATGAACAACGGGCTGGTGCGCATCGTGCGGCAAGTGCGCGATGGCACCGCGTCGATCGCCACCGCATCGCAGCAAATCGCCAGCGGCAACAGCCATTTATCGGCGCGTACCGAACAGCAAGCCAGCGCACTGGAACAGACCGCTTCGTCCATGGAACAGTTGACGGCCACCGTGCAGCAAAGCGCCAGCCATGCGCAGCAAGCCAACCGGCTGGCCGGCGACGCATCGTCCATTGCCGCGCGCGGCGGCGACGCCGTCGGTGAAATGGTCGGCACTATGGATGCGATCAGCCAGGCCGCGCGCAAAATCGTCGACATCATTGGCGTCATCGACGGCATTGCGTTCCAGACCAATATCCTGGCGCTCAATGCCGCCGTGGAAGCAGCGCGGGCTGGCGAACAGGGACGCGGCTTTGCCGTGGTGGCGTCTGAAGTGCGCACACTGGCGCAACGCTCTGCCGGCGCGGCGCGGGAAATCAAGACTTTGATTACCGACGCCGTGGCCAGCGTGGAAAGCGGCAACCGGCTGGCCGGCAACACCGGCAGCGCAATGCAGGAAGTGCTGGGCAGCATCAGCCGCGTGACGTCCGTGGTCAGTGAAATCACGCAGGCCAGCGCGGAACAGTCGGACGGTATTGCGCAAATCAATCAAGCCATCGTGCAAATGGATGACGTGACCCAGCAAAATGCCGCGCTGGTGGAGGAAGCAGCCGCTGCAGCCGCTGCCCTGCAGCAGCAGTGTGAAGCGCTGCTTGGCGTGGTCGGCGTGTTCATGCTCGACGACCAGCGCGTCAATTAGCACCGCACCCAGCCTGGCGCCGCCGTGCCGGTCTGCAAGCGCTGTTATGTCAATTGATTGATACCTGTGGGGACAGCGCAACGAACTCGGCTGGAGCGACCAATAGTCCATTTTGCTGCACTCAGGGACACGGTACATTCATATGCGGAAACAAAATAATCAAAGGGGGCCGTGTGTCGAAAATATTGGATGGCATGAAATTATGGCAGCGCTTTACACTGCTGGGCATTCTGGGCGTATTACTGGTGCTGCCGCCCCTCTTCCTCTACCTCCAAGGCAGCAATAAAGACATCGAATTCTCTATCACGGAACAAAGCGGCATCAAGCCGGGCGAAGCCACGCTGCAATTGTTGCAGCGGATACAGCAGCACCGCGGTTTATCCGCCGCCTTTGTCACGACCGGGCAACTGGCGGAACAGCGCAGCACCAAAGCCGCTGAAGTCAACAAGTCCCTGGCGGACGTGGAAACCCTGTTGAAAGGGGATAATCCCGCCACCAGCAAGTTACTGGCGCAAGTGCGCAGCGATTGGCAAGCGCTGCACAGCCGCGTGGCGGCGCGCAACCTGACCACGGCGGAAAGCTACAAGGGCCATACAGACTTGTGCGAAGTGGTGCTGTTGCTGCTGGAAGGCGTGGCGGACCGTTATGGCCTGGCGCTGGATCCGGATGCCGACAGTTATTACCTGATGCGCGGTGTACTGTTCGACTTGCCTCTACTGACGGAATCCACGGGCCAGTTGCGCGCCAAGGGCGCCGGCTACCTGGCCGCCAAGCAAATCGATGCCGATGGCCGCGCTGCCATGTATGGCTTGCTGGCCAAAGAGCGCGTCGCCATCGACAGCGCGGTGCGTTCTTTTCAGAAAAGCTACGCGGGCAATGCGGATGTGCAGCGCAAGCTGGGCGGAAAAGTCGCCAGCGCTACGCAAATGGCGCAAGAGGCGTCGGAACTGGCGCGCACCAAAGTCGCCGCGGCCGCCACCATTGAATATCCGTCGCCGGATTACATTGCCTTCGCCACCCGCGCCATCGATACGCAATATGACGCCATCTATGCCGGCATGGCTGAATTGTCCGGCCTGATCGATGCCCGCATTGCCGGCCAGCGCAGTGCGCGTAACGCGATGGCGGCACTGATGGCTGCCATCGGCCTGGTCGCCGCGGTGCTGGGCTGGTACATCACGCGCCACCTGATCAAACAGCTGGGCGGCGAGCCATCGTATGTGACGGATGCGCTGCTGCGCGTGGCACAAGGCGACTTGACGCAAGAAATCGTCGTGGCCAAAGGCGATGAATCCAGCATGGCTTATTCCATGAAAGTCATGGTGAATAAGCTGGCAGGCACGGTGGGACAGGTGCGCGAGACGGCCGACAGCATGATGACGGCGTCGCAGCAAACTGCGGATACGGCGCAATTGTTGTCGCAAAGCGCCAGCCAGCAGGCGGCGGGGGTCGAACAGACGTCGGCATCGATCGAACAAATGAACGCATCCGTGCAGCAAAACACCAGCAATGCCAAGGTGACAGCGGACATCGCGACCAGGGCGGCAATGTCGGCAGAAGCCGGCGGCGGCGCTGTCAAACAGACCGTGGAAGCCATGCAGCAAATCGCCAAGAAAATCATCATCATTGATGACATTGCCTACCAAACCAATTTGCTGGCGCTCAATGCTGCCATCGAAGCGGCCCGTGCGGGCGAACATGGCAAAGGCTTTGCCGTGGTGGCAGCCGAAGTGCGCAAGCTGGCCGAGCGCAGCCAGGTGGCCGCGCAGGAAATTGGCGAAGTGGCGGCCAGCAGCGTGGGCATGGCGGAAAAAGCCGGCGCGCTGCTCAGTGAAATCGTGCCGGCCATCCGCAAGACGTCGGAACTGGTGCAGGAAATCTCATCCGCCTCCGAGGAGCAAAGCCTGGGCATCGGCCAGATCAACGCCGCGATGGCGCACTTGAGTGAAAGCACGCAGACCAATGCGGCGTCATCGGAAGAACTGGCGGCGACGGCTGAACAATTGAATGATCAGGCCGCAAGCTTGCAGGAGACCATGGAATTCTTCAAGGTGTAATGCGGGGCCTGGCCCTTTTAGCACTATCGTATTCTGTGCGAACGATAGTGCTAAAGGGGCCAGGCCCCTTGGGGAAACCTGCGGCTTTAAACGCCAACAGCCTTTTCCAGGTCGTCAAATGCTTGCCCGATATAGCCGCTCAGCGATTGCAGGTTCGGCAACTGGTCCGTCGCAATCAAGCCAAAGTGCAGCAAGCCGCCATAGCTGAACAGCGTGATGTTCAGCAGGTTGCTAGGCGGCAGCGTGGAAATCGGGTGCATTTCTTCCAGCAGCGCCCCCTTCAGGTACATGCGCTGCTTCGGTCCCGGCACATTCGACACCAGCGTATTGCCCATCGGCGGCACGCGTTCCGACAGTTTCAGCATTTCCGCCAGTTGGCCGATCAGCGCCGTCACGATGGTGTACGTTTCAATCGCAGCCGGCGCCACGGAATCCACCATGACGCGCACGTTGCGCAGCGAAAAACCAATATTGCGCAGGCGAACATAGGGATCATCCGTCGGCGGCGACAGTTCCACCTGCACGATGCCGATCTTGTTGCCGGCCGACTTTTCACCTTCCTTGCGCAAGTTGACGGGCATTTGAATCACAATCGGCTGTTCCAGTTCCACGCCCTGCTCTTCCAGGTAGCGGCGCAGCGCACCGTCCAGGCACGTCAGCGCCACGTGGTTCAAGGTCGAACGGGTGGCGGCCTGGATGCGGGCCACGCGTTCCATCGGGATCGTGATGGCGGAGAATTCCCGGCCCGATGTGACTTGCCCTGTCAGCGGCGTGTGGCGGCTGGCCACGAATGGCAGTGAAATCGCGTTCTTCGTCAATTTCATGGATTCCAGCAGCAGCATGGCCGACAAGCGGCCGATGCCGAACAGCCGCTGGCTGACGCCCTTGGCGCCACCAACAGCCTTCGATAGCACGGTTTCCACCATGTCCTGTCCCAGCTTCTTGCGCAAGCGCCCTTCGCTGCTGCTGTGCCGCACGGACCAGATCGGCTTCAGCTCATCCTCACCGGGCGATTCCGACATGCTTTGCGCAAACCAGCGCGTCATCGTCATGCCGTCGGCATACGCGTGGTGCATCTTTTGGTACAGCGCGAAACGGCCGCCTTCGAGGCCGTCGATCACGTGCATTTCCCACATGGGGCGCGAACGGTCCAGCACCGGCGTATGCAGTTCCGCCACGAACTTGTACAAGTCTTCGCGGCGGTTGGCATCTTTCGGCATCTTATGGAAGAACACATGCTGTTCCATATCGATGTCCGCGCATTCCGCCCAGTGCGGCAGCGCCGTCAGCGAATACGCGAGGATGCGGTTAAATGGCGCTTCCACGTTAGTGGCCGCCAGATATTCTTCATACAGTTTCTTGGCAAACGTCGCACGTGCTCCAGTCGGGCGCTTGAAGATCAGCAAACCGGCAACGTGCTTGGGACTGGCTTCCGATTCCGTGATCAGGAACCCGAGATCGAGGAGTGAGAGTTGGCTCATGGAACTTACTATAAATGTAATGAAAAACCAGTATCTCGTGCTGTTAAAGCGGCAGTCAAGGAAGGAATCCTCAGGTTTTGCGGGGTGTGCGAAATTGCGACGTCTTACGTCAGTTATGTTGCCGGTTTGAACGCAGCACGAAACGCCCGCAACGCCGCCGGATGATAAACCGTCAAATGGGATTCATCGGGCAGCGGCGCCAGTTGCCAGCGCAAGCCCTGCACCTGGCTGCCGGACAGCGCCTGTTCCAATTGCTTGGCCAGTTCCGGCATGCCCTTCTCGCCGCTGGCCGCCACATACAGCGTCTTATCCAGCCGCTTGGCGGCGCGCAGGCGTTCCGCCGCCTGGGCCAGCAAGGCGCGGTTGTTCCACCACAGCGAAGGATCAATCGCGATATACGTGTCGAACAGTTCCGGCTCATGGACAAAGGTTTCCATGACAAACAAGCCGGCCAGCGACTCGCCAATGATGGCGCGCTCTTTGGCAGTCTTGTAGCGCGCCTGAACCTGCGGCATCAGTTCATCGCGGATAAACGCACGGTAGGCAGCCGAGCCACCGACTACCGGCGCGATCTTGCGGTCTTCCGCATTGTCGGTCGGCCCCGTCATGTCGCGGCGGCGCTGCGTGTTTTCAATGCCGACCAGCATGAACGGACGCATGGTGCCGTTGGCCACCGATACTTGCAGCAAGCCCGCCACGTGCAGGAAATCTTCCGCCAGGCCGCCATCCGGCATGTACAGCACGGGCAACGGCGCATCCGGCGCGGTATCCCACGCGCGCGCCGCATAAACGTTAATGCGGCGGGTTTCATTGAGCAGTTTTGAATCAATCGTGAAGGTGTCGCCTATCGACAAGGGCGTGGCAGGCGCCATCGCCGCCTGCGCGCCCGTTGCCATCGCCATGCCTGCCACTGCCCAGCCAAGTACTTGCCGCCTGCTTGCCATTGTGACCTCCCGGAAATATCGAATTGGCAAGTTTAGTTGGCTATCAAGGTATAGACAACTACCGGCGTAAAAACGATGCAACCGTTGTGCCAACCGCCTTTCTATCAGATAATTCCGAGTTATGAACGATACTACCCGCCCAGACCTGCCGGACCATCTGTCGATCGATCCGCGCAGCAAATTCCACGTCCCTGCCGTGTTTGAACACGAAGTAGGCATTAAATTCAATGAAAAAGAACGCACTGACGTTGAAGAATATTGCATCAGCGAAGGCTGGATCAAAGTTCCTCACGGCAAAGCACTGGATCGCCGCGGCAATCCGATGCTGCTGAAGCTCAAGGGCAAAGTCGAAGTGTTCTACAAATAATCCTGCGCTTGGCACAGGAAAAAATGGCTGGCGCCGGGCAACCGGGCCAGCCATTTTTATTTAGCGCGCCGCTTCGTCAAACAAGCGCAGCGCCAGCAAACCATGCCCCACTGCCGCGCCAGCCCGCAGCGCGGAAGCAATAAACACGGTTTCTGCAATTTCTTCCCGCGTCGCGCCTGCTGCGACAGCATTTTTTGCATGGGCATCGATGCAGTAAGAACACTGCGTAGTCAACGCCACCGCGATCGATATCAGTTCGCGGTATTTGGCGGGAATGGCGCCGTCGCTGCGTTCAGCGGCGGATTTCAGGGACAGGAACGCTTGCGCTTCCTTCGGCGCAAGCTGGATGAGGTCTTTGGCAAGGGCTAAATCCTCGGGGCGCTGGTATCCGGACATGATTTCCTTTCTATGCGTGTCTTAACAGGCACATGCCTGCCGTGGCTAAGAGGCGCGCAACGCTGGAAAGGATTCACGGCTTAGCGGCGCGGCCGGAACGCTGGCCTGGCCGATGGCGCACCGCTGCGCTTTTCAATATGCCGGAAAGTGATCCGTCCTTTGCTCAAATCGTAGGGCGAGAGTTCCAGGCGAACCGCGTCGCCGGCCAGGATCCGGATATGGTTCTTCCGCATTTTTCCGGACGTGTACGCAACCAGACGGTGGCCGTTGTCGCAGTCGATGCGGTAGCGGGAGTCAGGCAACACTTCCGTGACAATGCCATTCATTTCAATGAGTTCTTCTTTAGCCATACGGGGGTTCCGGTGAGACAACGGGGGGATAGGACGCATCGCCAGGAAAGGATGCGTTGCGGAGCTGCTGCTTGTCGCGAAAGAAAAAAAGCCCGCGTCCTGCGGGCTTCGTTCAATGTATTACCAATGCTTGAATCGCTGCGCCTGCCCATGCTATCTGCATGGTGCGGCACCCCGGACGCCTATGCTATCTGCATAGTGCCCCCATCGTGTAGACCGACCAATGTATTCGAAATGACAACCGCTTTGCATGGTCACAGGGCGGCGTTACACATGCCGCACCGCTTGCTGTCGCGGGACCGGCAAGACACAAGTGCTTCACCGATGAACAGAGTGTATCACGTTTTTTGTGCGCCGCACAAAATACTTTCAGGCGTCCATCAATCGGCGCCACCCCACCTGTTTTTGATCGAACAGCAGCGCCACGACACGGTTCAGTTGACGGCAACGGCCGGGATCTGGTTCAGGTCATGGTAAATCAGCAAGCCGCGCCGCGCGGCAGCCGCCATCATGCGGTCCGCTCCGGCGGACGGCCCGCCAATACGCAGCACCGCATCGCAATGCGACAGCAGCCGTTCGCAGTGCGGATGGAAAACATCGTCATACACGGCATCGCCGATGGCTTGCGATCCTGCCGCCTGCACCACTGGTAACGCCAGCCATTCGCCCAGCACCGGCATATGTCCACGCTGGTATAGCGGCAGCGCATATGCTTCCATTGCCGCCACGTTGGCGGCGAGCCGCGCCGGATCGTCTCCCGTTCCCGAACGATAAGGACCCGCAATCAAGATCATCATGCTGCGCGGCTTCAGTACGTGCAAATGCAGGTATTGCAGCAGCATGATGGTCTTGCCGTCGGCGATGTCGCCGCGCGCCACCATGGCCAGCGCTTCGTCCGCATCCAGTTCCAGCACTTCGATATCTTCCCCTTCCGCTTCCAGGCCGCCGCCATCGCCGATACGGGATGCCGCATCATATTCGCCGATGAAAAAATGCAGCCGTTCCGTGACCGATCCAGGGCTCATGAAGACGTCGAACACTGGCTGCAAATGCGCGATGCGGCGGCCGGTTTCTTCTTCCAGTTCCGCACGGATGCGCAACTCCGGGCTGGCGCTGTCCAGCAAACCTGCCGCCGCTTCAATCAGGAAACCGTGATGGCCATTGACGTAGGCGGGAAAGCGGAATTGCCGCGTCAACAGCACGGTACGCCGCACCCGGTTATACAGCAGCGCCACGGCGCCATTGCCCCGGTCGTATGTTTCACGAGTCAGGGTTTGCCAGCGGCCATCCCGGCGGCGATAGTCGAACGTGGTCTTTTTCAACACAAACCAGTCATCGGACAGCAATTGCTCACGTTGAATGCGTACATAATCCTGCACGATTTCCTCCAAATTATTTGCGTTAAATACAAATTATCATGCATAATCGTGCAATATCAAGAAAAAACGTGCAAAACTATGCTGACATCCCAACGCAAACTGATCTTGCTGGACATGCTGAAGCAAGATGGCAAAGTGATCGCCACGGCGGCCGCCGCGGCGCTCGACGTTTCGGAAGACACGATCCGGCGCGATTTACGCGAACTGGCGCGGGAAGGCTTGCTGCAGCGGGTGCATGGCGGCGCCCTGCCCGCTTCGCCCGCGATGGGCGATTTCGCAGCGCGCCAGCATATCGCCATCGACGATAAAAGCGCCATCGGCCGCGCGGCCGCGCACCTGATCCAGCCGGGCCAGGTGGTGTTTATCGATGGCGGCACAACGTCGGCGCAACTGGTACAGCACATGCCGCAAGACTTGCACGCGACGGTGATTACCCACAGCCCATCCGTCGCGGTCGGCCTCAGCACCCACCCGGGCATCGACGTCATCATGCTGGGCGGGCGCCTGTTCAAGCATTCGGTCGTCAACATGGGCGCGGCAACCGTGGAAGCCATCCGCCAGGTCCGGGCCGACATTTATTTCATGGGCGTGTGCAGCGTGCACCCGCAGGCGGGCCTGTCAACGGGCGATTATGAGGAAGCCTGCGTCAAACGGGCGCTGAGCGCCGCGGCGGGTGAAACCATCGTCCTCGCGTCGCCGGAAAAGCTGGCGACCGCGTCACCGTACCAAGTGATTCCGCTGGAAGAATTGTCCGGGCTGGTTACCGTTGCCAGTGTGCCGGATGAGTTACTGGAACCGTACCAGCAACGCGGTATTGCTGTGCACCTGGCTTAGACGGGCTTACAGCAACCGGCGCCAACTTGTCACCTTGTCATCGAATGCCATCGCGGCATGGGCGGGCGATGTCGATGGCAGCACCACGGTGCGATAACCGGCGGCGGCAAATTGCGGTGCAAATTTGCCAGCCGTTTGCCCATTGAAACCCACGGTTTCCAATTCAGGGCATAACCGGTGTAACCGTTCAAAATCATTGGCCGCCGGTTTGCGGATGGCGGAATCCAGGCTGCCCTTGCGCTCGCACGCACCCAGCACATCCCACAAGCCAATCCGGTGCGCCAGCAAGCGCGGCAAGCGCTCTGCATAGGGCAAGCCGGCGAGGTCTTCCCCGGTCAGCGCCGACAGGATGGGCCACAAAGCATTGCGCGGATGCGCATAATATTGCTGTGCCTTCAACGACGCCTCGCCCGGAAAACTGCCGAGTATCAAAATGCGGGTATGGCGATCGATAACGGGCGCCAGGCCGGTCAGGGGAATGGACGAACTCATGGCGGCATTTTAGCCCAGCGAACCAGTGTAGAATCGAACGATAGTTCCACATAACAAGACTATTCGGGAGATCACCGTCATGAGCGAACCACGCCAAATTGACAGGCTGCTGGAACGATACAGCGAAAGCCACCGCCATCCCAAAAACGAACTGATCCATTTCGTTTGCGTGCCGGCGATCGTGTTTTCCCTGCTGGGCCTGATCTGGCATGCGAATCCTATGGCGGCCGTGGGCGCCAGCTTCCTGGCATTGGCGTATTACGTCACGCTATCGATTCCATTCGCGGTCGGCATGCTGATGATGTCGGGCGTCATGCTGGCCGTACTGGCATCGCTGCAGCCGCCGCTGATCTTCCCCATGTCCGTCACAGTCTTTGTCGTGGCATGGATTGGCCAGTTTATCGGGCACAAGATCGAGGGCAAAAAACCGTCGTTTTTCGAAGATATCCGCTTCCTGCTGATTGGCCCGCTATTTGTGCTGGGCTTCCTGTACCGCCGCCTGAATGTCGCCTACTGACCGGAAGCAAGGTTGTAGGAATATGTCTATACTGGCCGGATGTTTTCTTCTCCCGTCCTGTTTTCCGCCGCCTGCCTGATCTGGGGTTCCACTTTCTGGGCCATCACTCTGCAACTGGGCCACGTCGCGCCGGCTGTTTCCATTATTTACCGCTTCGGCCTGGCTGCCGTGACACTGTTCGCGTGCTGCCTGCTGCGTGGCGACAAGCTGATGCTGCCATGGAAAGTGCAGCGCTGGATCATGGCGCAAGGCTTGGCCACGTTTGCCATTAGTTACCTGTGCACGTACACGTCGGAACAGTATTTGATTTCCGCGCTGGTGGCCGTGCTGTTTGCCTTGATGGTGATCTGGACGCCGATTTGCAGCCGCATCATGTACGGCACGCCGCTGACGTGGCGCACGTGGGGCGCTGCGGCGGTCGCCATCATCGGCGTCACCATGCTGTTCTATGACTCGATTCATGACTCGTGGAAAGATATCATGGCAGGCGGCGCCGGCCACTTCTTGCTGGGACTGGGGCTGGCATTGACGGCCACCATTTCCGGCACGGTGGGCAACATGATGGTCGTAAAAGTGCGCCAACATTCATCGAATGTCTTGCTGACAATGGCATGGGCCATGCTGTGGGGCACCATGTTCGTGGCCGCACTTGCGCTGGCCACGGGCGTGCAATTCACGCTGCCGGCATCGGCCAGTTACTGGGGCGGGCTCGTGTATTTGTCGATTGCCGGCTCCGTCATTGCGTTTTCCGCGTATTTCACGCTGATCCACCGCTGGGGGGCGCAAAAGGCTGTATATATCGGCGTAGTCACGCCGGTAATATCCGTGCTGCTATCGATCCAGCTGGAAAATTACCGCCCTGGTCTGGTTGAATGGCTGGGTATGGTATTGTGCTTGTCCAGTGTGGCCTGGGTATTGAAATCGCCTGCGGCCAAAAAAATTCCAACAGAAAAAACTGCTATCCATGAGCCTGACCATACGTCCAGCCGAACCGCATGATGTGAACGCCATTTTTGGCATGATCTTCGAGCTGGCGGTATTTGAAAAACTCGAACACATTGTCGTTGCTGACGAAGCCAAACTGCATGAAAGCCTGTTTGGCGCCCACCCTGCCGCGGAAGCGCTGGTAGGCGAAGAAGATGGTGAAGTCGTGACGTTTGCCTTGTTCTTCCATAACTTTTCCACCTTCCTGTGCCAGAAGGGCTTGTACCTGGAAGACTTGTACGTCAAGCAAAATGCGCGCGGTAAAGGTTACGGCAAGCAAATGCTGGTGGCGTTGGCACAACTGGCCGTCGAACGCCAATGCGGCCGCTTTGAATGGTCCGTGCTGGACTGGAATGAAAACGCCATCAATTTCTACCAGGGCATGGGCGCGACCGTGATGCCGGACTGGCGTATTTGCCGCGTGACGGGCGAAGCGCTGACGCAATTGGCGTCCGAATAAAAAAAGACCGCGCAGTGGTCTGCGCGGTTGGAACCCATTGTCATTTGGGGAGGGGAGAATGGAGCGACGAGTTCAATATAGCCGCGCCCGCCAAGCATTTCCTCGTCCCTTACAAACTCTTACTCGGTTCAGATTTCTCTTACATTTGTTTTCTGGAAAGCTTTTCCAGCACTTCAAACGCGCCTTGCACCAGTAACGCCAGCGCTGCGGCGGGAATGGCGCCGGCCAATAACAGCGTTTGGTCATTCAAGGCCAACCCCGTCGTAATCCGTTCGCCGTAGCCTCCGGCACCGATCAGCGCGGCGATCGTGGCCGTGCCGACGCTCATCACGGCGGCAGTTTTCACACCGGCCAGCAGTACAGGCATGGCCAGAGGCAATTCCACATGGCGTAAGCGCTGCCCTGCCCGCAAGCCCAGCGCTTGCGCCGCCAGCTTCAATCCGTCCGGCACCTGGGCCAGGCCGGTACACGTATTGCGCACGATAGGCAGCAGCGCATAAACCACCAGCGCCACCAATGCGGGCCCCGTGCCAATGGAACCCATCAATGGAATCAGCATGGCCAGCAGCGCCAGCGACGGGATGGTTTGCAGCACGCCGGCCAGCGCCATCACGGGCTGCCGCACTGCAGGCACGTAAGCAGCCAGCACACCCAGCGGAATGCCGAACAGGCAAGCCAGCGCCACGGACAGCACGACCAGCGTGACGTGCTGGCGCGTCAGCGGCCAAAAGTCGTCGGCAAACAGGCGCTCCGCCAGTGCCGGGCGGCTGGCAGCAGCGTCCCGGGCACGCGCTGTGGCCGGGGCAACATCCGGCTTGGCGACAAGGGGCGGCGCTGTGGCCGAGGCAACCTCCGGCTTGGCGGCAAGGGGCAGCGCTGCAGTCAAGGCCGCATCCGGGCCGCCGGCCGTGGCGCGTGCTGTCCCAGCCGGTAAAGCGGACACCGCCCCGCCCTGCGCTACCGGATGCACCGCCAGCCACGCGCGCGCAATCGACGCGAAATCCTTGCCATCGATTTCCGCCGCCGCATTCATTGCGATCATGTCGCCGGCCGGTATCCGTCCCTGCAAGCGGCGCAGCGCCTGCCACGCAGCCGGGAAACGCTGCGCCGCGTCGAGCCGGTACAGCAGCACGGCGTCATAGCGGGGAAAGTAGCCTCGGTCATCTTCCAGCACGTGCAAGCCGTATTGCCGGATCTTCGCGTCCGTCGAATAAATATCGATGACATCGACTTGCCGCTGTTGCAGCGCTTCATACGCGATGCCGTGGTCGAGCCCGCGCGGCGGCTGCGTCAAGCCGTAACGCCGCGCCAGTCCGGGCCAGCCATCGGCGCGGCCAATGAATTCATGGGACAGGCCGAAACGGTAGCCGCCTTGCCGCGCCAGGTCGCCCACGGTGCGCGCGCCAGCCGTTCCGCCCCGCACCGCCAATGCATACGTATTGTTGAAGCCCAGCGGCACATCGATGCCGAGGCCCAGCGCCGCCAGTTCGCGGCGCATTTGCGCCAGTTCCGGCACTTGCGGATGTTTGAGGATTTCCAGCGCAATGGTGCCCGTATATTCGGGGTAGACGTCGATCTCGCCCGCCTTCAGCGCCGCCAGCACGATAGCCGTATTGCCCAGCCCCTGCTTGTGCTCCGTGCGCACGTGGGGCGCTGCCGCCTGCGCCAGCAATTCGCCGAGTATGTACGATTCCGTAAAACGCTTGGAGCCGATGCGCAGCGTGTCATCGGCTGCCGCAGGGATAGCCGCGATCAGCCAGAGCAGCAACGCTGTCCAACCAGCGGCGCCGCGCGGCAAGTCAGGCACCCGCGCGCAACAACGGCGCTGTCACAGCCTGGTTTGCGGTGACGACGCTCATAGTCCCAGGCGCAGCATCGGCGCCTTCAACGCCTGGCTCAGCGTTTCATAGCTTTCCGCCAGGTGGGCCTTGGCTTCAGGCGACAGCGCACTGTTGCCCATCGCCCGCTGTATATCGCGCTGCAATTCCTGCGCATGCAAGCGCTGCAAGCTGCGGCCATCGGCGCGCATCAGTGGCGACGTGCGCACCAATGCTGCTGTCACACGCTTCAAATGCTCGCGCTGCAAATCGCGGCGCATGCCGGGGATATCTTTACCCGCTTTCAATTCGCTCCACACGGCCGACTGCAAGGTGGTATACAGCTCATCAAGCGACAGCGCCAGCTTGGGGTTGTCCAGCTTTTCCTGCGAATCGCGCAAGCGCCCCGCCACGGCTTCAGACAGCAACTGGTCCAGCACCATGGTCTGCAAATACAGCACCACCGTGTTGATGGAAATGTCGGGGCGGTAGCTGAACATCATCTGGTTGCCGGACAAGCGGCTCAGCAGCGATGGCGCGAATTTAAAACTGTCCGCCTTGAACAGGTTATTCGTCAGCAAAGACAGCGCTTCCCGCTGGCGCACGGCCGGCACGGGCTGGAATGGCGTACGTCCCGACCCTGCGTGGTCCCGCACGTGCACGACGCCGCCCACATACTTGACCACCACCGGCACGGACCGCGCGAACTGGTCGATGCCATACACGAAGCTGCGGCGCAGCGCTTCATAGCTTTCGCCAGGCTTCAACTGGCGCGCCTGCACGCGGTCCCACAATTCGCGGGATATCGTCAGCCGCTTTTGCGCATACGCCATCGGGTCGCTGCCCAGGTCGAACAAATTGACTTCCGGGTCCGACATGCCGTTGTACGCTTCATTGTCCGTCGCGAAGGCCAGCAGCGGTTCATTGGAGCGGCTGGCAATACGGGCCAGTTCATCTTTTTCCTGGTCTTCCGCTATCGGCTTGTAGGCATATTCAATCGCCCAGTAATCGTACGGGCCCAGGCGATCCATCACATATGCGCCCTGTTCTTCCCCTTTGATGGCCAGGTTGAACGGCGTGTAATCCATGACGGAACCGCTGATGCCATGCTTGTCCGTGAAGGTTTTATCGCGCAGCTGGAACAGGCTGTAAATCGTCGATGAACGGAAGTTGTGGCGCAATCCCAGCGTGTGCCCCACTTCATGCATGATGACGGATTTGACGTACGCTTGCGCCAGTTCTTCCGCTTTCGGGCTGTCCATGTCGAACTCGCCGCGCGCTTCCATCAAGTCCAGCGCGAAATCCATTTCCTGCGCGGATTCCTGCGCGTATTCGCAATGCGATTCGCGTGCCAATGCGCTTTGCGGCCAAGGACGGAATGGCTGCGCAGCCTGCTGTGCCCACGGCGTCATTGGCGCCATGGGCGGCGGTACTGCGCCGGACACGCCTTCCGGCGCGGCCAGACCCGGTACGCCGGGCGCCATGCCATACGCCGACAGTGCCGACGTCCAGTGCAAGTCTTCACTGGCCAGGCGGCGCGCATTGCGGCCGAAGATGTCGGACATGGCAATGTCCGCATCGAGGATTTCGCCGCTGCGCGGATCGACCTGGCGCGGGCCGATGGCAATACCGGCATCGGTGCCGATATACCAGCGCACGGATGCGTGGCGCACGTCCATCGTGTCGAACGTATCATTCGGTCCCTGCTGCTTGACCACGATCGCGTTCTTGAAGCCGATGCGCTCGAACGCATCGTTCCACGCGAGGATGCCCTGCTTGACGGACTCGCGGTATTTTTCCGGGATATTGCGGTCCAGCCAATACGTGATCGGCTGTTTGGGTTCCGACAGCGGCAGCGAAGGATCGGCTTTTTCCAGCCGCCACCGGTTCACCACATGCGTGAACATCGATGGTTTGACGTCGTCCGTGTAATCGTACGTGGTGCTGACAAAGTGGCCGATACGGTCATCGGCCAGGCGGCTATGCATGACATGTTCCGGCAGCGGCGCAAAGCTGTAATACAGGCCCAGGAACAGGCTGCGCGGATCCGGCACCGTGTAGGGCGGCGGCACGTATGTTGGCGTATAGACCAGCGGCGCGGCCGGCACGCGCGGCACAAAGTAATGGGCATTGACGGCGAAGCCCGTCATGCTGTCATCGCTGCGGATGCTGGTAAAACTGCTGTTGCGGGCATCCATCGCATACTGCATGCGGAATGCGTGTTCCAGTTGCGTGGAATATGCGGGAATGTCGCCAAACAGCAGCGTATTGGCTTCCACCAGCACGCCTTTCGATTGCGGGTGCGGTGCACTGGCAATCGGCGCCACGGCCAGCAGGCTGTCGGAAAACCCTTGCGACACGGCCAGGCCCAGCGCCGTTCCCGGCTTGGCGCGGAAATCCGTATTCAGCGCCACCAATTGCACCGTGTTGCCCAGCTTGCGCAATACCACCACTTCGCTGCGGCCCATCTGGCTGCCATAAATGCCCCGCTCGCCCACGCCCTTGGTCGTATTGACGGTCATGAAGAATGGCTTGTCAAAGTGCTCTGGACGCAATTCCATCCACACTTTTTCATCTTTCTGGTACAGATGGAAAAAGCCCTGTAAATGGTGCGTGCCTTTGACCATGTCGGCAAACGGCTTGGCTGCGCCGGGATCGGCGGCACGGGCCGCGGCAGCTGCCGCCGCAGCGGCGGCCGCGATCGTGGCGGCGGAAGGCGCCGCCGGCGTGGCCGGCTGTGGCGCAGCCGGGCCTTCCGGCACCGGCACGGGCGGCGTGGGAACCGGAGGCGTTGGCGTGGGGGGAACCGGCGTGTTCTGCCCTGCTGCATGAACACTCAGGGCTAACAGAAGGGCGGCGCTGACGGCTTTCAGGACTGGCTGACGCATGATGATTCTGACGCAGGTGCGGTGGTACGGGGATCCCCCTACTGTACACGAACACACGGGCGCTGCGTCGGAATTCGCCCTCTAATTACACAAACCGCCCGCCGAAGATGACACCCCGGCATGGATTGAAACCAAACGCATACGACAAATCCGCCGGGCGGGCGATGTTCCACAGCGCGAAGTCGGCGCGCTTGCCCACTTCCAGCGTACCGATATCGTCCTGGCGGCCCAGCGCCCTGGCGGCGTGCACCGTGGCGCCGGCCAGCGCTTCCAGCGGCGTCAGGCGCCACAATGTGCACACCATGTTCAGCGCCAGCAACAGCGACGCCATCGGCGACGTGCCCGGGTTGTTGTCGGTAGCAACCGCCATCGGCACCCCGGCGGCGCGCAACGCGGCAACGGGCGGCGGCGTGGTGTCGCGCAAGAAGTAATAAGCGCCCGGCAACAGCACGGCCACGGTACCTGCTTTGGCCATGGCGTCGATGCCTTCCTGCGTCAAATGCTCCAGGTGGTCGGCGGACAAGCCGCCACATTGCGCCACCAATTGCGCGCCCTGCTGGTCAGACAATTGCTCCGCGTGCAATTTCACCGGCAAGCCATGGCGGGCAGCAGCCTGGAACACTTTTTCCGTTTGCTCGCGGGAAAAACCGATGCGTTCGCAAAACGCGTCCACCGCATCGGCCAGCCCCTGTTCCGCCAGCGGTGCAATCATGTTGCACACTTCTGCCACGTAATCATCGGCGCGGCCTGCAAATTCCGGCGGCAGCGCATGGGCGCCCAGGAACGTGGTGGCCACGTTCACGGGCAATTCCTTGCCGATGCGGCGCGCCACGCGCAGCATTTTCGCTTCAGATTCCAGCGACAAACCATAACCGGATTTGATTTCCAGCGTCGTCACGCCTTCGGCCAGCAGCGAACGCACGCGCGGCAGGCTTTGCGCCAGCAATTCATCGTCGGACGCCTGGCGCGTGGCGCGCACGGTCGACATGATGCCGCCGCCGGCGCGGGCAATATCTTCATACGTCGCCCCGTTCAGGCGCGCTTCGAATTCATCGCTGCGGTTGCCCGCGTGGACGATGTGGCTGTGGCAATCGATCAAGCCCGGCGTCAGCCAGCAACCGGCGCCGTCACGCACATCAGCCGCCTGCGCGCGGTCCGCATCCGCCGCCGCACCGAGCCACGCAATGCGGCCATCTTTCACGGCAATGGCGCCATCGCGCAATTCGCCATAACCATCCACCATTGTTGCCAGGTGCACGTTTGTCACCAGCAAATCCCACAATGCCATACCGCTTCTCTCCATCATTGCCATGCCATCCAGCCATCGCCAACTCGTCATTCCCGCGCACGCGGGAATCCATAGACCGCCTCAGGGATGATGACGTACTAGTCGTTGTTTTCGATGATGTCGACAATGAACACCGTGGCTTGCCCAGCCTCCAGCGTCCACACATCTTCATCATCCAGGATCACCGCGTCATAGCGCACCATGGCGATACGCTCTTTGCTGCTGGACAGGTACAGGCTTTCGCCTTCGGCCAGGAACACGATGGTGATGTCGCTGCGCCGCTCCAGCGTGGAAAAGTCGCGCACGTCGCGCCTCTCCAGCTGGTGCCGGCAAGCAGTGCGCCGCGTCATCACATTGAAATCCGTGGTCGAGCCGGACGATACAGTGGCCGCCACCTGCGCTTCGCCGGGGAAGGCCACGGTCGGCTCCCGGTCGCTGAGCGCCACTTGCCGCTCATTGCCCACGTCCAGCACGACGCCCGGACCGGAAACCAGCGTCAGCGTGCGGTCGATACCGGCAAACGTGGAAAACGGACCGCTTTGCGAAATCGTGGCCAGGCTGATGCGCCAGTCGAAGTCGTCGAAGGTGGCGCCCTGCGGGGCAATGGCAATTTCCGTGGTGCTGCCGCCGCCGTTTTTCCACGGCGTGGCGTGCAGGCTTGCGTACTGTATCAGCTTGCTCATCGGCGGTACTCCCTCAGCTCGGCCAAGGTCTGCTTGAAGCGCGCGGCGATGGCCTGTTGCGCCACGTGCTGCTGGCCGCGCACCACCCACTGGCCGCCGGCCAACACGTCTTTCACCAGATTATCGTTACCGCTAAATACCAGACTGCCCAGCACTTCATCTGCGGTACGCCCATACAGATTCGGGTGGTCCGCATCCAGCACAATCACATCCGCGCGCTTGCCGGCCGCCAGCGCGCCCACGGCACGCCCGCTTGCCCGCGCCCCGCCCAGCAACGCGCCCTGCCACAGGAACTCCCCCACATGGCGCTGCTTTGCCGACACGGCAATATTGCGGCGCTGCTCGCGCAGCCGCTGGCCATATTCCAGCCAGCGCAATTCTTCCACCGGGCTCTGCGACACATGGCTGTCGCTGCCCACGCCAAACACGCCGCCTTGCGCCAGGAACGACTCCAGCGGGAACAAGCCATCGCCCAAATTCGCTTCCGTGGTCGGGCAAATGCCGGCCACGGCGCCACTGCGGGCAATCGCCGTGACTTCCGCCTCAACCAGATGGGTCGCGTGCACGAGGCACCAGCGCGCGTCAACGTCCAGTTCATCATACAGGTATTCCACGGGGCGGCGTTTACTGTAAGCGAGCGATTGCTGCACTTCGCCCTGCTGTTCCGCGATATGGATATGGACCGGCCGCGAACGTGGCAACGCCGCCACGACCTCGCGGATTTGCGCGCTGGATGCGGCGCGCAGCGAATGGGGCGCGACGCCCACTTCCACTTGCCCGCTGCGCAGCGGTTCCAGCGCGCCAATGATGTTCAAAATATCGGCCGCATCCGTCTTGAAGCGGTTTTGCTGGGGAGTCAGCGGCGCTTCGCCAAAGCCGGACCAGTTATACAGCACGGGCAGCATGGTCATGCCGATACCCGTAAGGCTGGCTGCCTGGATCACGCTTTCCGCCGTCTGCGCCACGCGCGGATACATGGCGCCATCAGGCGAGCGGTGCACGTAGTGGAATTCGCAGACAGATGTGTATCCATGACGCAGGCATTCCGCATACAGCTGCGCGGCGATGGCTTCCATTTGCGCCGGTGTGATATTGCGCGCAAAGCGGTACATCAAGTCGCGCCACGTCCAGAAGCTGTCTTTCGCCGCAGTTTCCCCACCTCCGGCAATTTCAGTCAACCCCGACAGCGCGCGCTGGAATGCGTGCGAATGCAGATTGACCATGCCGGGCAACACATATTCGGCAGCTTCGGCACCGGCCGGCTGAACGGAGCCGGGCGTCACAGCCGTCAAGTTGCCGGCGCTATCCCACTGCAGCAGCACATCACGCGCCCAGCCTGACGGCAGCAGCGCGTTCTTTGCAAACAAGGCGGTCATTTGGCGCCCACCCAGTTGGCGCAGGTTTGCACGAGTTCTTTCAACAGCGGCTGCACGTCACGCGCCAAGTCTTCGCGGTACGCATACGGCGCCGTTTCATCCATATACGTGGACTGGCACATTTCCAGCTGAATCGCATGCACGTTGCCGGCCGGTTTGCCGTAATGGCGCGTGATATGGCCGCCCTTGAAACGGCCATTGACGGCCAGTGAATAGCCGCCGTGCCGGCGCGCCACGGAGACTATGGCGTCCGTCATGCCGGTATCGCAGGACGCGCCATCGGCTGTACCGAAATTCAAGTCCGGCAGCTTGCCTTCGAAGAACCGGGGCACGTGCGATGCGATCGAATGCGCATCCCACAGCGCCACCTTGCCGTGGATGGCTTTCAGGCGCGCCAGTTCACTGCGCAATTGCGTATGGTACGGCTGCCAGTACAGTTTCAGGCGGCGCTGCACTTCCGCTTCCGTTGGCGTGCCGCCTTCCGGATAGAGCGCTTCGCGGCCGAAGGTATCGACCGGGCACAGGCCCGTCGTGTCCTGGCCCGGATACAGATTCGTGTTTTCCGGCGGACGGTTCAAGTCAATCACATAGCGCGACCAGCGCGCCGACAGCACGGACACGCCCATTTCCTTGAGGAAATCGTACAGCCGCACCAAATGCCAGTCGGTGTCGGTCTTGACGCTGGCGGCCGGTGCAAACGTGGCCGCGATGTCGTCGGGGATGTCCGTGCCCACGTGGGGCATGGACACCAGCAGCGGGAGCTTACCTTCCGAAAACTGGAAATCCATGGTCCCTCTCCTTACGGGTGCAGCGAGGCAAACAGGCTCTTGCAGGTGGCGCTCAACTCACCTTTCAATACCAGCTGCTTGGCGGCTTCGATATCCGGCGCGAAGAAGCGGTCGGCATCGTAGAACGGGACGTGCTGGCGCAATTGCGCGTGCACGTGTTCCAGCTGCGCCGACGTTTTCAAAGGACGGTGGAAGTCGATGCCCTGTGCCGCGGCCAGCAATTCAATGGCCACGATGGCTGCCGTGTTTTGCGCCATGTCTTCCAGGCGCCGCGCCGCGTAGGTGGCCATGCTGACGTGGTCTTCCTGGTTGGCGGACGTCGGGATCGTGTCCACCGACGCGGGATGCGCAATCGACTTGTTTTCCGACGCCAGCGCGGCCGCCGTCACGTGGGCAATCATGAAACCGGAATTCAGGCCCGGCTCGCGCACGAGGAATGGCGGCAGGCCGGACAAGGTCGCGTCAATCAGCAGCGACACGCGGCGCTCGGAAATGCTGCCGATTTCCGCAATGGCCAGCGCCAGCGTATCGGCGGCAAACGCTACTGGTTCCGCGTGGAAGTTGCCGCCCGAGAGCACCTCGGCTTCACCCTTGTCATTCGTGAACAGCAGCGGGTTGTCGGTGACAGCGTTGGCTTCGATCAGCAGGGTGCGGCCGGCATTGGCAATCAAGTCCCAGCAAGCGCCCATGACTTGCGGCTGGCAGCGCAGGCAGTATGGGTCTTGCACGCGTTCGTCGCCCACCAGGTGCGACGCGCGGATGGCGCTGCCCGCCACCAGCTGGCGGTAAATGCCTGCCGCGGCGATCTGGCCCGGCTGGCCGCGCACTTCGTGGATGCGGGCGTCGAATGGCGAATCGGACCCTTTGGCGGCATCCAGCGACAGCGCGCCCGTCACCATGCCCGCTTCCAGCAGGCGCTCGGCCATGAACAAGCCGTGCAGCGCCAGCGCCGTGGACACTTGCGTGCCGTTGATCAGCGCCAAACCTTCCTTGGCGGCCAAGACCACTGGTGGAATACCGGCAGCTTTCAATGCATCGGCCGCCTGCATCAATTCACCGTTGACGCGCACTTCACCGACGCCCAGCATGGCCAGCGTCATGTGCGACAGCGGCGCCAGGTCGCCGGACGCGCCCACGGAACCTTTGGATGGAATGGCCGGCATGATGCCCGCGTTGTACAGCGCGATCAGCGTCTCGACGATCAGCGGACGCACGCCGGACACGCCGCGCGACAGGCTGCCGATCTTCATCAGCATGATCAGGCGCACGACAGCGTCCGACATCAGATCACCGGTACCGACCGAGTGCGACAAGATCAGGTTGCGCTGCAATTCTTCCAGTTTATTGTCGGGAATGCGGGTCTTGGCCAGCAAGCCAAAGCCCGTGTTGATGCCGTAAGCGGCGTCCCCCTTGGCCACAATGGCTTCCACCACGGCAGCCGACGCTTTAATCACGGGATACGCTTCCGCCGACAAGGTCACCGGTGCGTGCGCAGCCCACGCCGCGCGCAATTCAGTCAGGGCGATCTTGCCGGGGTTCAGGGTCCAGGTATTGTTGGTAGCGTTAATAGCAGTCATGGTCATTCCTTACTTAATCATCGGCAGGTTCAGCTTATTACGTTTTGCGCATTCAATGGCGGACTCGTAGCCGGCATCCGCGTGGCGCATCACGCCCGAGCCACAGTCATTGACGAGCACGCGGGCCAGGCGCTTGGCGGCGGCATCGGTGCCGTCAGCCACAATCACGACGCCGGAGTGCTGCGAATACCCCATGCCCACGCCGCCGCCGTGGTGCAGCGATACCCACGTTGCGCCGCCGGCCGTGTTCAGCATGGCGTTCAGCAGCGGCCAGTCGGACACGGCGTCCGTGCCGTCTTTCATGGATTCCGTTTCGCGGTTCGGGCTGGCGACGGAACCCGTGTCCAGGTGGTCGCGGCCAATGACGATCGGCGCTTTCAATTCACCGTTGCGCACCATTTCATTGAAGGCCAGGCCGGCAATGTGGCGCTCGCCCAGGCCCAGCCAGCAGATACGGGCCGGCAAGCCCTGGAACGCGATACGGTCGCGCGCCATGTCCAGCCAGCGGTGCACGTGCGCGTGGTGCGGGAACAGTTCCTTGATTTTCGCGTCAGTCTTGTAAATATCTTCCGGATCGCCGGACAGCGCCACCCAGCGGAACGGGCCGCGGCCTTCGCAGAATTGCGGGCGGATATATGCCGGAACGAAGCCCGGGAAGTCAAACGCGTTTTTCACGCCCTGGTCAAACGCCACCTGGCGGATATTGTTGCCGTAATCGACGACTTTTGCGCCCAGTTGCTGGAAGTCCAGCATGGCCTGCACGTGCGCCGCGCACGAATCGGCGGCTGCGGCTTTCAGGCGCTCGTGGCGTTCCGGGTCTTGCTGCGCCGATTTCCAGTCCGCCACGCTCCAGCCGCGCGGCAGGTAGCCGTTGATCAAATCGTGGGCCGACGTCTGGTCCGTCACCAGGTCCGGCACCAGGCCGCCGGCCTTGGCGCGCTTGACCAGTTCCGGCAAGATCTCCGCAGCATTGCCAAGCAGGCCAATCGAGATCGCTTCCTTGCGTTCCGTATGGTACTTGACCAGTTCCAGGGCTTCATCGATGGACGCGGCTTGCTTGTCCAGATAGCGGGTGCGCAGGCGGAAGTCGATCGACGTTTGCTGGCATTCAATGTTGAGCGACACAGCGCCGGCAAACGTGGCGGCCAGCGGCTGCGCGCCGCCCATGCCGCCCAAACCCGCCGTCAAGATCCAGCGGCCGGCCATGTCGCCGCCGAAATGCTGGCGGCCCGCTTCCGCGAAGGTTTCATACGTGCCCTGCACGATGCCTTGCGTGCCGATGTAAATCCACGAACCGGCCGTCATTTGGCCATACATGAACAAGCCCTTGCGGTCCAGCTCATTGAAGTGTTCCCAGTTGCCCCACTTCGGCACCAGGTTCGAATTGGCCAGCAGCACGCGCGGCGCATCTTCATGCGTCTGGAATACGCCGACGGGTTTGCCGGACTGGATCAGCAGCGTCTGGTCCGCTTCCAGTTCGATCAAAGACTTCAGGATCTGGTCGAAGCATTCCCAGTTGCGGGCTGCGCGGCCGATACCGCCGTACACCACCAGGTGCTGCGGGTTTTCCGCCACTTCTTTATCCAGGTTGTTCTGGATCATCCGATAGGCCGCTTCCGCGCCCCAGGTTTTGCACACGCGCTCAGGGCCGCGTGGCGCGCGGATGTCGCGGGTGCCGTCAAAGCGTGGATCGTTGGCGAGGGAAGTGCTCATGTCATCTCCTTGAAGGTAGGGTGCGCGGAGTTCGCGGATGTTTCAAGGATAAGTTGTATATACAACTAAGTCAAATGCTTTTTGGCTGGCACAGTCAGTCACTTCGTTCCTGCAAGTCAATGTTAAAAAAAGATAAATAATTATTGATTTTGTAATTCCATTATGAAAACATTGCCGTCCGCAACTTATTTTTGGAGTTTGAATGCGCAAGTCCATTTTCATCGCGGCAGCCCTGCTGGCCACCGGCGCCGCACACGCGGATTTCATCCCGATCGTTAAATCCGGCCAGAACGTGGCCACCGTCACCGTCAATAACCGCTCGCTCTCCTACAGCGAGCCACGCGGCAATGGCCCCTTGGGCGGCCTGATCATTGACGCCGCTTATACGCCGTATCAAATCCAGTCGACGCTCAATGGCATCATCGCTCCGCAAGTGAACAGCTACAGCGGCGTGACGTTCCTCAGCGGGGAACTCAAGGGTTACCCTACCTTAACCATGCGTCCCGATGCCTCGGGGGTGGTATTCGTCAACATGTCGGGCCTCAGCTATAAGATCCGCGCTCGTTATGCCGCCAAGCTGGGCGGCATCATCAAACTCGACTGCACCAACACCACGGCAGTCGACAACATTTCCATCACCGCCCAGTACGGTACCAGCAATGGTTTGATCCCGTCGGACAAGGTCGGCGTCACGGGCACCCCATCGTCGTCGACGGATTGCGACAGCAACTTGACCTGGGTGATGCCATTGCTGAGCAACTACCTGGTCAATAAGCTTGAGGGTTACGCGGATGCCCGCCTCGTGAGCGGCATCCAGAGCGGCATGTCCAGCGTGACGCAGAAAATGTTCTTCCAGCGCGACGCAAACTGGCAAGTCGGCTTGAACCGCCTGATTCCAGCGGATAAAGTCATTGTTTTCGCAGACGGCAGCACGTTTGCCATCGGCCAATATGTTCAAAACAACCTGTCGTACCTGATCTCGAACGGCCAGATTACGATGAAACTGGGCGGCGGCGTCAACCTGTCGCCGGTGGTTGGCGTCAACGAGCCGCCGCGCAACCTGGCGGGCGACGCACTGACCATCACGGTCTCGGTACCTGGCCTGACCTTCACCGCCAACCTGCGTGAAGAAGTCAATGTGGTATGGCAGTGGAAGTGCAGCGTGCAAAACCCGGCGCTCAACTGCGCTGACCCGCGCTAAGGTTGCGCCATCACGGTGGCTGCCAGGCTAGCCACCGCCAACGGCAAGCCTCAGTGCTTGCCGTACACCTGCTTGCCCGCCACCCAGGTCTGCAACACCTTGATCTTGCCGATCTGCGTGGCCGGGACTGTAAACAAGTCCGCATCAGTCACGATAAAGTCCGCCCACTTACCTGCTTCCAGCGACCCGATGACTTGTTCCTGATGGGCCGCATACGCTGCATCCAGCGTGAAGCAGCGGAACGCCTGCTGCAACGTCATCGCTTCATTCTTGTACCAGCCGCCCGCCGGCACTTGGGCATTGTCCTGGCGCGTCACGGCCGCATGCAAGCCTTCAAATGGATTCGGCGCCTCGATCGGGAAATCCGAACCGCAGGCAATCTTCGAACCTTGCTTAAGGAACGTGTGCCACGCGTAGGCGCCCTTGATGCGCTGCGGCCCCACGCGCTGTTCCGCCATGTTCTGGTCGGACGTGGCATGGGTCGGCTGCATTGACGGAATGATGTCCAGCGCCTTGAAGCGGGGAATATCGGACAGCGCCACCACTTGCGCATGTTCGATGCGGTGGCGCATGCCGGCAGCCTGCGGATATTGCTTCAGCAGCGCTTCATAGCCATCGAGAATTTGCCGGTTGCCCGCATCGCCAATCGCGTGCACATTGACTTGATAGCCGGCCTTCAGCGCCTTTTCCATCTTGGCGCGCATTTCCGCATCCTTGTAGAACAGCAGGCCGTGCGTATGCGGCGCGTCCGTGTACGGGGCAATCAGCGCGGCGCCACGGCTGCCCAGCGCGCCATCGGAATACAGTTTGACGGCGGCCAGCGCGTACACATCGTCGGCATACGATTTCAGCGGGCCATTCTTCGACAGCTGGTCAAAATCATCCGTCGTATCGCCGATCATCGCGTACACACGCGTAGTGAGCTTGCCTTGGTCCGCATAGCTGCGCATCAAGCGGTCTTCCAGCACGCCGATGCCCGCGTCATGCACGCTGGTCAGCCCCACTTTCGCCAGTTCCGCCAGCGCGCCATCGAGCGACGCGCGGGCTTCCGCTTCCGTTGGCTTCGGGATCACGGCGCGCACCAGATCCATCGCCGCGTCAACGAGGATGCCGGTGGCATTGCCCTGCGCATCGCGTTCGATCTTGCCGCCTGCCGGGTCCTTCGTGTCCTTCGTGATGCCGGCAAGTTGCAGCGCTTTGGTATTGGCCCACACGGCATGGCCATCGACCCGCGTCATGACGGCCGGACGTTCAGGCGCCGCACTATCGAGTTCATGCGCCGTGGGGAAACGGCCCAGCTTCCAGATTTCCTGGTTCCAGCCATTGCCCAGCACCCACGCGCGCTGCGGATTGGCTTTGCTGAAATCGGCGACGGCTTTCAACGCGGCGTCCAGCGATGGCGTACCGTATAACAGCGCTGCCGTGGAAATGTCGCCCAGCCCGAATACGTGGCCATGCGCGTCGATCAAGCCCGGCAGCACGGTTTTACCCTGCATATCGATGCGCCTGGCGCCGGGGGCTTTGGCCGCCACGGTTTTCGCATTGCCGACCGCGAGAATGCGGCCCGCATCGTCATAAGCAAGGGCAGTAAAGCGCACCAGCTTGCCAGTGCTGTTCAATGTGTAGCCGTTGGCGTGGTCAATGATGGTGGCGGCATGGGCGGGCAGGATCGCTGCGGCAGCCATGGCCAGGACGAGCGGGGTCAATCGCATGAAATCTCCGGGTCGGATTCAAAAGCAAGACCACAGAGTGTAGCGAAATTCCGTTGCGGCGCGAACTACTTTAGCCATTGCCGCCGCCCTGCAGCGCCGGCGGCAATGGCGCCGGCAATCGCGTCAGAACGTGCCTTGCAGCGACAGCGACAGCAGCTTGGAATCGCCGAAGAATGGATAGCTGTAATGCGACTTGTCCTTGCTGATGTCGTACTGCGCCTTGAACGCCATGTTCTTGCGGAAGTCCCACCGCAGCGACGCATATTTCGTGCTGCGCGCTTCGATGGGTTCGGCCACCGTGGTATAGCGCGAATACGTCAGCATCGGCGTAAACGCGCCGATCTGGTAGCCAACGCCAAACAGCGCGTACTTGTAGACGCCATTCAATCCTTTACCAGGATCGATTTGCTCATAACGGTCCACTTCCGTGCGCACCAGCCAGTCCTGGTAATCCATGTTGGCGGACAAGCCCTTGATGCGCGTGCGCTGGCGGTCGATCAGCGTGACCGGCCCGGTGGCGCCATCCTGCCACAGCGTGTCCTTGTACGTCATGAACATGCCGCGCACGTCGAAGATGCCATTGTTCGCGGAAACCGACAGCCCCGTGATGTTTTTCCATTTCTCGTGCGTGGGCGTGGTGTAGTAAATCAGCGTGTCATACGCATCGTTCTTTTGCTCATAACCGCCGGCCCAGCCATGCACCGTGGCAGCCCAGCCCGACTCCCCCAGCTGCGTGCGGTAACTGGCGTTGGCGCCCACGTAGGCATAGATCGGCCAGCCATACACGTCCGGCGCCGGACGCACCCATGGGTACGCGTAACCGATGTACAGGTAGTCGCTGTAGTAGTACAGGGGAATGCGGAATTTGCCTGCCTGGAACGTCCAGGCGGAATCCGCGTGCGGCTGCCACGTCGCATAGGCCCAGTCGACGGTCGGCGTGGAATGGTGGTTGGGATTGCGGGCGCGCATCACCACTTGTGCCGTGGCGGACAACGTGGGACTGAATTCCTTGCGCAGCTGCAGGCCCAGCAGCGATTCCTGGTCGAATTGCCAGCCCTCGCCTTTTTCATACACAGCAGCATATTCCCATGCCTGCATCGAGCACGGGCACTTCCATTCCTGGTATTGCCACGGGGCGCTGCTGCCCTGGGCTGATCCACTCAAGACCTTGCCAGCCGTAATGTTGTAAAAGCCCGTCAAGCGCAGGCTGCCGTCACCGCCCAGATCGATGGCGCCGGCGCTGCCGGCCGCCAGCATGGCCGCCAGGGCCAAAATGTGTTTTTTCATGCGTGTCTCCGTTCTGCGGGTCATGAATCAAGGTATGGTGGCGATGACCTTGACCGTGTCGTCGACCGCCGCCTTTTCGATGTACCCGATGGCATTGACGTTTTCGCTGACGGTCTTTTTTACCTCGGCGCTGGAATGGCACTCTTTGGGCGCCTTGATCTTACCCGTGAACAATAACTTGGACCAGATCGCTTCGACCTGGGCTGGTGTTTTTTCCAGGACTTTCTTGTAAAACTCGGCGCGGATCGCCGAGTTTTCCGCCTGTTCCACGGGCGTGAATTGCACCGAGCCCCCCAGGAAAAATTGGGCAGCTTGCGACGGGAACATGCGGGTCGCAGGATTTTGCGGGTTGACTATGATGACCAGCTCAGCCCGGGCCGGCGCCGCCAATGCGGTCAACAGCAGGGCCGGAACAAGTCGCTTGGACAGACGTCTCATCGGTACTCCCTCAGATGGATAACAATCCGGTGAGTCCAGTCTAACAAGCACACCCGCTTGAAATGATAAAAATTGTGACATGAACGACACAATTTCCATTCAGCGTTTCTGTAAAACAACAGCTACTGCGCATCGTGGAAGATCATGCCCAGCGTATGGCGCATCCCGCTGCGCAAACGCGACACGCCATGCCGCATATTGACGCGGTAGACGCCCCGCGTCCCGTTCACGGGCCGGTGGTGGACGGGGAAAATCACCATGCCGCCCTGCTCCAGCGGCACTACTTCTGCGCGCGACTGCATGCGGGGGCGCTGCTCCGTCAGCACGAACTCGCCTCCCGTAAAATCCCTTCCAGGCGCGGACAGCAACATGGCCGCCTGCAACGGGAACACATGTTCGCCATAGATATCCTGGTGCAGGCAGTTGTAATCGCCGGGCCGGTATTGCAGCAGCAGTGGCGTCGGGCGCAACTGCCCGGCCGCGTGGCAGCGCTGGATCAATTCCGCATGCGCTGCAGGAAAGCGGACGCCGATCCCCATTGCCTCATGCCAGCGGTTGGCAATCTCCGCCAGCGGCGCATACAGCGCGGCACGCAAGCGCGCGATGGGCGACGGCAGCGGATAGGCAAAATACTGGTACTCGCCTTTGCCAAAGCCATGCCGCTGCATGACGACGCGGCTGCGGAACAGTTCCGGCTTCGCATAGGCTGCCGCCAGCCGCGTGCATTCTTCCACGCTGAAAAATTGCGGCGCCACAAAGCAGCCCCACGCGTCGAGTTCCGCGCCAATGGCGTCCCAGTCCAGCGATGTGCAACGCAGCGCCATGTCCGCATACGCTGATGCCGGCGCGTTCACTTGGCGCCCTCACGCTCCAGCAGCACTTGCTTGCGCTCGACACCCCACCGGTACCCCGACAGCGACCCGTCAGTCCGCACCACACGGTGGCATGGAATCGCAATGGCAATCGCATTGGCTGCGCAGGCGCTGGCCACGGCGCGCGCGCCATTGGGCGCCCCCACCAGTTCCGCCAATTCCGTATAACTGACTGTCCGCCCCGCGGGAATACTGCGCAACACTTGCCATACGCGCTGCTGGAATGCGGTCCCCCGCACATCCAGCGGCAAATCCAGGCCGATCTCTGGCGCCTCCACCAAACCGATCACGGCGGCTACTACACGTTCATAATCCGCTTCCGCCCCGGCCAGTTCCGCTTTGGGGAAACGGTCCTGCAAATCGCGCGCCAGCGCATCCGGATCGTCGCCGATCAAAATCGCGCAAATGCCCTTGTCCGTGCTGGCCACGAGGATGGCGCCCAGCGAACACTGGGCAATGGCAAAGCGGATGGTTTCGCCATGGCCGCCGCCCCGGTAAGCGCTGGGCTGCATGCCCAGCGCGCCGTTCGATTGCGCGTAAAAGCGGCCGCTGGAATTAAAGCCTGACGCATAGATCACATCGGTGACCTTACCGCTGTCAGTCAACTGCGCCAGCTGCGCCTGCATACGCCGCTGGCGCACGCCGGCCGCATACGCTTTCGGCGTCAATCCCGTCTGCGCCTTGAAAATCCGGTGAAAGTGGAAGCGGCTGACGCCCGATGCTTCCGCCAGGCTGGCCAGATCCGGTTCCGTTTCCGCTTCTTCGATCAGGCGGCACATTTGCGCCACCAGCGCGGCGTGCCGTTCCGCCAGCGGCGGCAAGTCCGGCTTGCAGCGCAGGCACGGGCGGAATCCCGCCTGCCGCGCATCCTGCGCCGTCAAATGAAAGCTGATATTGGCCCGCAGCGCGTGGCGCGACGGACACGATGGGCGGCAATACACGCCCGTGGTGCGTACCGCGTAATAAAACTGGCCATCGGCCTCGGCACTGCGCTGTTGCACGGCGGCCCAGCGCTCGTCGTCATTCACAAACATGTTCTGCTCCCTGAGTTCCAAAGTATGCCCCATGTTAGGCAGGTCAAGCCCCGGTCACACTCCGCGCCTTGCTTTTGAATTCCCCTCATATGCAATGACGATGCATTGATGCGGCGCAGCAATGCTAAAATCGTCACTTGCCCGCGCCGGCTCAGGCGCTGCCATGGAGACAGGCTTTGGAACAATTAGCAACAGACAATACCCCCATCTTCCAGCGCATCAAGGATTATTTGCTGGCCCAGATCGCTGCCGGACAGTGGAAGGAAGGCGACGTCATCCCTTCTGAACAGGCGCTGGTCAAACAGTTTGGCGTGTCGCGCATGACCGTCAACCGCGCGGTGCGCGAATTGACGGCGGAACAGGTGCTGACGCGGCGCCAGGGTTCCGGCACATTCGTTGCCGCGCAGAAATTCCAAGCAACCTTGCTGGAAATCCGCAGCATTGCCGACGAAGTCCGCGCCCGCGGCCACGTCCACCGCAGCAGTTTGCAATTGCTGGAGCAAACCAAGGCAGGCGAATTGCTGGCAAAACAGTTCGAATTACCAGCTGGAACTATTTTATTCCACTCGGTGATCGTGCATTTTGAAAGCGGCGTGCCGATCCAGGTGGAAGACCGCTGGGTCAACCCCGCTTGTGCGCCCGACTACATGAGCCAGGATTTCGCCGCCACCACGCCCAATGAATACCTGATGGCTGCCGCGCCGCTGGCTGGCGCCGTGTATAGCGTGGAAGCGCTGAGCCCGCCGCGCGACATTGCCGACATGCTGGCCATCGATACGCGCCAGCCATGCCTGGTATTGAAGCGGCAAACCCGCTCGGCCGGCATCGTGGCGTCGATCGCCACCATGTGGCATCCAGGCCACCGCTACCAGTTTACTGGCAGCATGCAAGCCTGATATTCCCATGGAGTTTGCCGTCAGTAAATTCTGACACCGGCCTCCCTGCAACGATGCTATAGTTGATCGACCCGGGCTCGCTCCCGCTCCGACCAATCGAAAGGGAAGCTCCTTGCAGCACCGCCGTCTTTTGTTCCTGCCGCGCCTGAGCCGCATCGCGGCCGCAGCGGCTATTGCCTGCGCCGTTGTACCGGCGTGGGCGGTTGAACATATCACGCTGCAATTGAAATGGCGCCACCAATTCCAGTTTGCCGGTTATTACGCAGCGCAAGACAAAGGGTTTTACCGCGACGCCGGCCTTGAAGTGACCTTGCTTGAAGGCAAGCCTGGCGAAGATACCACCCGTCCCGTGGTGGAAGGCAAAGCCCAGTATGGCGTCAGCAATAGCAGCCTGCTGCTGAAACGGGCGGCCGGCGAACCCGTCGTGGTGCTGGCATCGATCTTCCAGCACTCCCCTGCCGTGCTGATTGCCCGCCGCGGCGACAATGGCGAAGCCTTGAACCTGGCCGGCAAGCGCATCATGCTATCGCCCAGCAATGAGGAATTGCAGGCTTACCTGAATAACTTCGGCATCACCAAGGATAAATACCAGCGCGTTCAACCCAGTTATAACCTGGACGATTTAATCAGCGGCAAGGTCGACGCCATGTCCGCCTATTCGACGTGGACGCCCTACACGCTGGACCGCAACAATTTGAAATACGACATTTTGTCGCCTCGCACGGCCGGCATTGATTTTTATGGCGACATCTTGTACACGACGGAAAGCGAGTTGCGCGAACACCCGCTGCGGGCTGCCGCCATGCGCGCGGCCACGCTGAAGGGTTGGCAATATGCGATGGAACATCCGGGCGAAATCGCCGACTTGATCCGCGCGCGCTACCCGGGCACCTATACGCGCGAACATTTGATGTATGAAGCGCAGCAAACCATCCCGCTGCTGGAACAGCGGCTGGTTGAACTGGGCTACAGCAATCCGGAACGGTGGCAAGCCATTGCCGCCACGTTTGCCCAGCTGGACATGATGCCGGCCAATACCAGTCTGGAAGGCTTCCTGTACCAGCCGCCGCCTGATTACCGCGCGTGGCAATTCGGCGTCGCGCTGGCTTTCATGGCGCTGCTGTTCGGCGGCGTAGCCTGGTGGCGTATCCACCGCATGCAGCTGGCGCTGCAAGAGGCCGATGAACGCGCGTCCAAATCCGACCGGTTGACGACATTCGCGCTGGAAGGTACCGGCGAAGGCATATGGGACTGGCAGCCGATAGCGAATATCCTGACCGTGTCGCCCCGCTATTGCGAAATCCTCGGCTATGACCCGCAGCATTTCAAACCGACTGCACAGGACGTGCTCGACATGGTGCATCCTGACGACCGCGCCCGGGTCGACCAGGAATTCATGGTGCGGTCGGGGGGGCCGGCTGAGGGCCGGGCCGCGCTGTCGTGCGAATTCCGCATCCGCTGCCAGGACGGCAGCTGGAAGTGGGTGCTGGGCCGGGGCATGGTGGTGTCGCGCGCCAGCGATGGCCGCGCAATGCGCATGACGGGCACGCTGGGCGATATCAGCGACCGCGCGGCAGCGGAAGAAGCCAGGGTGGCAGCCATCCTGGAAGCAGCGCCGTCGGCCATGCTGGTGGCGGACCGCAACGGTATCGTGCGCCAGGCCAATCACGTGTGCGCGGAAACGTTCGGCTATGACAGCATGGCGGGCCTGTCGCTGGATTTGCTGGTGCCCGACACCATGCGCAGCACGCCGGGCCGTCCGCGCGAACTGGTATCCCGTCCCGGCTTGCCGGGCCGCGTGCTGACGGCGCACCGCAACAATGGCAACCAGTTCCCCGCGATGGTGCACATCGCGCCGATCCAGCTGGCAGGACAAGGCTTGTCGATCGTGTCGCTGCGCGACGTCACGCAGCGCCAGCGCGCGGAAGAAGCCATGCAGGCCAGCACGGAGCGCTACCGCCAGATCGTGCAGACAGCAGCAGAAGGCATCTGGATGACGGATGCGCAAGACCGCACCACGTTCGTCAACCCCACGATGGCGCGCATGCTGGGCTATGACGTCGATGAAATGATCGACCGGCCGATGGCGTCGTTCATGGATGACGATGGCCAGGCTTTGCTGCGCCAGCACCAGCGCCGCCGTCCGTCCGGCCATGCGGAACAGGGCGACGTGCGCTTTTTCCGCAAAGACCACTCGACGATGTGGGGCTTGCTGTCGACCACGCAAGTCAACGATGAAAACGGCGCCTATGCCGGCATGCTGGCCATGATCACGGATATCACGGACCGCCGCCTGGCCGACCTGGCGCTGCGCAATTCCAGCCGCCGCATGGCGTCCGTATTCAATGCCGTCACCAATGGCCTCGTCGTGTTGAATGGCGACGGCCTGATTTTGGAGAGTAATGCCGCTGCAGCCCGCATGCTGGGCGCAGCCGCGCAGCCCGGCGCGGGCTTGTGGCCCGGCGTGCATGAAGATGGCAGCGTGTTTGCCCGCGACGAACACCCCGTCTACCTGGCACTGGTGTCAGGCCGTTCGGTGCGCGACGTCGTCATGGGCGTACGCCAGGCCGATGGCACGCAGTGCTGGCTGTCCGTCAATGCGGAACCCATGAAAGATGAGCTGGGCGACGCGCCGATGGCAGTCGTCGGCCTGACCGACATCAGTTACCGCAAGCGCAGCGAAGATGCGCTGCGCCAGGGCGAGCAGCGGCTGCAGGAAATCATCAAGATGATGCCGATTGGCCTGTACATCAAGGCGCCGGACGGCCGCTTCCAGTTGATGAACCCGGCCTGCGAAGCGCAATTCGGCTTCCGCTTCGACGAATTGAACAGTGGCGACGATGCGCCGTTCCATTCGCCGGACGTGGTGGCAGCCATCCGCGCGCGCGACCGTGAAGCGTTTGCGGGCGGCGTGCTGATCGATTACGAAGAAACCGTGTGGAACCCGACCTTGCGCGAACAGCGCCACCTGCGCACGTTCAAGAAGCCTGTGTTCAATGACCGGGGCCAGCCGGCATACCTGATCTGCATGTCGATCGACATCACGGACAGCAAGCGTACGGAAAACGAATTGCGCGAATTGAATGAACACCTGGAAGAACGGGTTGCGCAGCGCACCATGCAGCTGGACCAGGCCAAGCAGCTGGCGGAAGAAGCCAGCCAGGCCAAGGGCCAGTTCCTCGCCAACATGAGCCATGAAATCCGCACGCCGATGAATGGCGTGATCGGCATGGCGTACCTGGCGCTGAAAACCGACCTCGATCCGCGCCAGCGCGATTACCTGGAAAAGATCCGCTTCGCCGGCGAGCATTTGCTGGGCATTATTGACGACATCCTCGATATCTCGAAGATCGAGGCAGGCAAGCTGGAAATCGAACACGTGGACTTCGCGCTGGACCACGTGATCCAGACCTTGACCACGGTGGTGGCGCCGAAAGCAGCCGGCAAAGGCTTGAACCTCGTGTTCGACATCGACACGACCTTGCCGCCCGTACTGCGGGGCGATCCACTGCGCCTGGGCCAGGTGCTGATCAATTACACCAACAACGCCATCAAGTTCAGCGAGCAGGGCAACATCATCATCAAGGTGGTCAATGTGCTGGCCGACGCCAACCAGTGCCTGGCGCGCTTCGAAGTGCATGACCATGGCATCGGCTTGTCGGCGCAGGAAATTTCCAAGCTGTTCCAGTCATTCCAGCAAGCGGACACGTCCACCACGCGCGAACATGGCGGCACCGGCCTGGGCCTGGCGATTTGCAAACAGCTGGCGCAATTGATGGGCGGCGAAGTGGGCGTATCCAGTGTGCCGGGCGAAGGCAGCACGTTCTGGTTCACGGCGCAGCTGGGCGTGTCCAGCCGCGCGGTGCCGGAAATTATCAATTCCGTCAGCGATGCCGCGGCCGAGCTGGTGACCACTGCGCGCACGGCCGCCGTCATGCAATCGCTGAAGCATGCCCGCATCTTGCTGGTGGAAGACAATACCTTCAACCAGCAAATTGCACTGGAAATGCTGGAAGAAGCGGGCACGTCCGTATGCCTGGCCAACAATGGCGAAGAAGCGCTGGAATTGCTGCGCCAGGCCAGCTTTGACTGCGTGCTGATGGATGTGCAAATGCCGCTGATGGATGGGCTGGAAGCCACGCGCCGCATCCGTGCCGATCCCAAGCTGGCGGACTTGCGCGTGCTGGCCATGACCGCCACGGCCACCAGCGAAGACCGCGTGCGCTGCCTCGACGCGGGTATGGATGACTTTATTTCCAAGCCGATCCAGCCAGCGCTGATGTACCAGACCATTGCCAGCTGGCTGCCGGCGCAGCGTGTCGATGACGCGGAAGCCAAAGCCGCGCAGCGCTTCGGCAGCAGCTACCGGCCGACACTGGCGGGCGATCCAGCGATTATTGATTTGTCGGTACTGGCGCAGTTGCTGGGCTACAATCCGCAAAAAATCCGCAAGTTTGCGTTTAAATTCTTGCAGACCACAAAGGATGGCTTCGATGAAATCGAAACCTGCATGAAGGCGGGCAACCTGGAACGCGTACGCGAACTGGGTCACCGCATCAAATCCGCGGCCCGCACCGTTGGCGCGCTGGGTATGGCGGATATGTGCGAGGATCTGGAAAACCTGCCCTTGGGCGAAGCTGGGGCCATCCAGGCCCGCAATTTAATGGCACGGCTGTGGCCGCTGCTGGATATGGTCACGGAACAAATCATGACCAACACGACTTTTGCCAACGACGATTGATGAATATGAATGACCGCGCCTCTGCAGATCCTTTGCGCGTATTGCTGCTTGACGATGATCCTTTCCAGCTGGCGATGCTGGAAGACATGCTGGAAGACCTGGGCGATTTCACTGTCTTTACCGCCAACGCTGCGCAAGCCGCGCTGGCCATGCTGCAAACCAGTCCGCCTGATTTGATGGTGTGCGACTTGTCGATGCCGGATATGGATGGCATCGAGTTCCTGCGCCATGTGGCGGAAGAAGGCTACGATGGCACAGTCGTGCTGTTGTCCGGCATGGAAAGCGGCGTGCTGAAGGCGGCGGAGCGGCTTGCCATGGCGCAGGGATTGACGATACTGGGCGCGTGCGCCAAGCCCGTGTCGGCCGTGGAATTGGGCGACCTGGTCAGCCTGGCGCGCATGCACCGGCGTCCCCGCCGCACGGCGTGATGTTTGGGCAATTTTGATATTTCTCAAATTCCACGGGACAATTTGCGCAAAATCCGCACACGCGGCAAAAATGCGTTATTATTTGAGCCATTCCCCGCCTGCTATCCGCTAGTCCACTACTTCCAGTTTGCCTCCCATTTCGTTGCACACTGTTGAAATCCTGGATACGGTCGCCATTTGCAGCCTGTCATCCAGGCAGCCCCGGGACGGCATCTAAGACAAATGGCATAATCATCCAGGCGACATTCCCATAACGTGAGATCAACATGAGCGAAAACATTAAACACATCACCGATGCATCCTTCGAGGCCGACGTCCTGAAATCCGACCGCCCTGTGCTGGTCGACTTCTGGGCTGAATGGTGCGGTCCTTGCAAGAGCATTGCCCCGATCCTGGAAGAAGTAGCCAAAGAATACGACGGCAAGCTGACGATCGCCAAACTGGATGTGGACTCGAACCAGTCCGTACCAGCCAAGTTCGGCATCCGCGGCATCCCGACCCTGATTCTGTTCAAGAACGGTGTCGCTGCAGCACAAAAAGTCGGTGCGATGGCAAAAGGCCAGTTGACCTCTTTCATCGACAGCAATATTTGATTAAGATAGCAGGCAGCGTTGCGCCCGCAGCGCTGCCCAAGAAGACTAGGAGCGGACCTTGCCGCTTCTTTGATTAAACCCACGCAGTTCCCTCCCCTACCTTTACTTTCCCGTCACGGGACACTCAGACAATATGCATCTATCTGAACTGAAGGCCTTACACGTCTCCCAGCTGTTGGAGATGGCGATCGGCCTGGATATCGACAACGCGGCGCGCTTGCGCAAACAGGAATTGATGTTTGCGATTTTGAAAAAGCGCGCGAAAGCCGGCGAACAGATTTTCGGCGACGGCGCCCTGGAAGTGCTGCCTGACGGCTTCGGCTTCCTGCGCTCGCCAGACGCCAGCTACATGGCTTCGACGGACGACATCTATATTTCCCCGTCGCAGATCCGCCGCTTCAATTTGCACACCGGCGATTCCATCGAAGGTGAAGTGCGTACGCCAAAAGATGGCGAACGCTATTTCGCCTTGGTCAAGGTAGACAAGGTCAACGGCGAATCGCCGGAAGCCTCGAAACACCGCATCCTGTTTGAGAACCTGACGCCGCTGCACCCGAACCAGCCGCTGCGCCTGGAACGCGAAATGAATGGCGCGGAAAACATCACGGGCCGGATCATCGACTTGATTTCGCCGATCGGCAAAGGCCAGCGCGGCTTGCTGGTGGCGTCGCCGAAGTCCGGTAAATCCGTGATGCTGCAGCACATTGCGCACGCCATTACGGCCAACCACCCGGACGTCACGCTGATCGTGCTGCTGATCGATGAACGTCCTGAAGAGGTTACCGAGATGCAGCGCTCTGTGCGCGGCGAAGTGGTGGCGTCGACCTTCGACGAACCGGCGACCCGCCACGTGCAGGTTGCGGAAATGGTGCTGGAAAAAGCCAAGCGCCTGGTCGAGATGAAAAAAGACGTGGTGATCCTGCTGGACTCGATCACCCGTTTGGCGCGCGCATACAACACCGTGATTCCGGCCTCCGGCAAAGTGCTGACCGGTGGTGTCGACGCCAACGCGCTGCAGCGTCCGAAGCGTTTCTTCGGCGCCGCCCGTAACGTGGAAGAAGGTGGTTCGCTGACCATCGTGGCCACCGCGCTGATTGAAACCGGTTCGCGCATGGACGACGTGATTTACGAAGAATTCAAGGGTACCGGCAACATGGAGGTGCACCTGGAACGCCGCCTGGCTGAAAAGCGTACCTACCCTGCCATCAACTTGAACAAGTCCGGCACCCGCCGCGAAGAATTGCTGATCAAGGCCGACCAGCTGCAAAAGATCTGGATTCTGCGCAAGCTGCTGTACTCGATGGATGAAATCGAAGCGATGGAATTCATCCTCGACAAGATGAAGGCGACCAAGACCAACGTCGAGTTCTTTGACTTGATGCGCCGCGGCGGGTAAACCCGCAAGACGCCAAGGAACCTGGCTTTGCAAGGCCAGGCCGTTGCGCAGGCGCGGCGGTTAAACCTTAACTGTTTGTTGATTCCGCGAAAGCCCTGCGTTTACTACGCTGGGCTTTCGTTGTATAATCGCAGGTTGTTTTTAAACCCAGGCAAGTGAGTGGCAATCGGGTCGAGATGAAGTACTGACCGCCGAAGTGCTGTTTGGCTACCTACTGATAGAGAGAAGCACATGAAAGCTGATACCCATCCAGAATACCGCGAAATCCTGTTCCACGACGTGTCCTGCGATTTCAAATTCATCACCCGTTCGACCATCCAGACCCGTGAAACCATCACCCACGAAGGTAAAGAATACCCTCTGGTGAAGATCGAGGTTTCGTCGGAATCGCACCCGTTCTACACGGGCCAGCACAAGATCGTCGACACCGCCGGCCGCGTGGAAAAATTCCGCCAGAAGTTCGGCAAAGTCGGTTCGAAAACCGCCGTTGCAGCAGGCTAATCAGCCTTGTAGCGCTAAAAAAGGCAGCCTCGGCTGCCTTTTTTTTCACCCGCACGTCATACTTGTCCTTTCTGCATAATTCACTGTACCAATGAAGCCAGTCCGTCTTCCCGCCTCCGCCACGCTTGCGCTGCCCCGCTGGGCGCTGTTCGCCCTGGGCATGCTGTATATCTTGCCGGGCCTGATTGGCCGTGAACCGTGGAAGAATGACGATGCCGCCAGTTTCGGCATCATGTGGACGATGGCGCAAGGCACGTGGCAAGACTGGCTGTGGCCCAACATTGCCGGCCTGTCCATTCCCGATGAAGGCCCGCTGGCTTTCTGGTTCGGCGCACTGTGCATCAAACTGTTTGGCTGGCTGCTGGGCGACGTGCTGGCTGCCCGTGTGGCTACCGTCTGCGTCTTCCTGCTCGGCACCTTGTCGCTGTGGTACGTGACGTTTGCACTGGGCCGCCGCCAGGATGCCCAGCCATTGAAGCTGGCCTTTGGCGGCCAGCCCGACCCGGATTCGTTTGGCCGCACGCTGGCCGACGCGGCCGTGCTGATTTACCTGGGCTGCCTGGGCTTGATGGTGCACAGCCATATGACCACGTCCGAGCCGCTGCAAGTGTCGCTGCTGGCGCTGACCTTGTACCGCTCCGTGCGCTATATGGAACTGCCATCGCTGCGCAATGCCGCGCTGATCGGCATGGCGCTGGGCTTGATGGCGCTGGTGCGCGGCTGGATTGCGCCCGCCTTCTTTACACTGGCGCTGCTGCTGTGCGGCGCCTTCCTGGAAAAACCGCTGGGCCGCACCGTGCGCGACCTGGCGTTTGCCGTCGTGATTGCTGCGCTGCTGATCACACCATGGGTCATCGTCTCGGCTGTCGCGCAACCGTATGGCGCATCGCCGCTGCCGGGCTGGATGCAATGGAACCTGGCCCAGATCGCGCCCGTGTCCGGCACGTCCGTCAGTTACTTCTTCCGTGTCGGCGTATGGTTCTTCTGGCCTGCGTGGCCATTTGCCAGCTGGGCAATTTACGCGTGGCGCCGCCAGAAACGCGTGCTGCACATTGTCGTGCCCGTCACTTTTGTCAGCATGGCCGCGCTGCTGGCGCTGTTCCATCCATCGCCGGAACAAGGCCAGCTGCTGCTGTTGCTGCCGCCGCTGGCCATCATGGCGGCCTTTGGCTTGCTGACGATGAAACGGGGCGCCATCAATGCCATCGACTGGTTCTCCGTCATGGTGCTGACCCTGTGCGCCGCCACGCTATGGCTGTTCTGGAACGCCAAGCTCAATGGCTGGCCTGCCAAGGCATCGCGTAACGCGCTGAAACTGGTGCCGGGTTTCGTGCCGCAATTCGACACCATGGCCGTGCTGGTGGCAGTGCTGGCCACGGCCGGCTGGTTTGTGCTGGTGCACTGGCGCCTGTCGCGCCGCCCTTCCGTGCTGTGGCGCGCGGTCGTGCTGTCGTCCGGCGGCGTGATTCTCGTGTGGATTCTGCTGATGACCTTGTTCTTGCCCGATATGAACTACAGCAAGAGCTATGCAACGGTGGCGCACCAGGCGGCCGCCAATTTGCCAAAAGATACGGATTGCATTGAAACCAACGCCGGTCCCGCGCAGCGCGCATCGTTCGCCTACTTTGGCCACTTGCCATTTGTTGGTGTCAAAGGCGGCCGCTGCAATATCTTGTTGCTGCAAGATAATTTGCGCATCCCGGACGAACAGGAAATCGTACCGGCATACCGCGCGCCGCACTGGACTTTGCTGTGGGAAGGCCGCCGTATTTCCGACCGCCAGGAACGGTTCCGCCTGTACCGCCGGGGCGACGCGGCTACGCCATAAGCCCGGACTATTCACCGTGGCAACTATCAAAGGCGCCATGGTATGCTGTACCGACCATGAACGCCTTTCAACGATATTGCTGCATGGCGCTGCTGGCAACAGCGCCAGCCTTGATGGCCGCGCCCCGGGCGCCGCAGGAATCGTTGTTCATCGTTGCCGAGCACTCCCCGCCCGCCAGCATGAAAGAAGGCGATGAAATTACAGGCCGCGAAACGGAAAAAATCCGCGACATGCTGGGCCGCCTGGCCATCCCTTATAAAATCGACATCCTGCCGTGGAAGCGCGCCTATACGATGGCGCAGGAGCAAAAAAACACGTGCGTTTATTCAACGTCACGCACGCCGGAACGGGAAAAGCAATTCAAATGGATCGGCCCCACAGATGAAGCGGAATGGGTATTCGTAGGCCGCGCTGACCACAAATTCCAGTTGCGCACGCTTGACGATGCCCGCTCGCTGCGTATCGGTACGTATCACGGCGACGCCCGCGATGATTTCCTGCGCGCGCGTGGCTTCAATGTGGAACCCGCGCTGAACAATGCATCCAACCCCAAAAAACTGTTATTGAACCGCATCGACCTGTGGGCAGTGGGCATGCGGGCCGGCGCCTCCATTCCTGCGGAGTTCGCGGGTGACAAAGGGGAAATCATTCCCCTGCTGACTTTTCACCGCGTCAAAGTATATTTGGCGTGCAATCCCAGCGTACCCGATACGCTGGTGGAGCGCATGAACACGACACTGGACGCCATGCGCCGCGACGGCACTTTTGCCAAACTGGAACGTAAATACGCGGAATTGGAAAAGAAGAAATAAGTCTTTGCAATCAAAGTGTTGCACGTCTTTCTACTGTGTTGCGGCAAGCATTTTTTTCTTTCCTGAAGCGCCCACAAATGAGGCAAACGCCGCTATAGTCGCGTGTAGATCCCGTTGCCTCCCGGCATAGTCGCTGGCCACGCCCCGCTCCGCGCGCCAGCCCGACCGGCCGCGTCCCGCTGCGCCCCACCATTGCGCGGCGGCGTGTCCACGATTGCTTACTCTGCTGCCATGTTCAATTTATACAAATTACAGCTTGCGCTGAAAAACACCTGGGTGCGTATTGCTTTGCTGGCCGGCATAGCACTGACAATTGCGTTGGCCGTGTGGAGCACGGACGTGCCGCAAGACACGAGCCCGATCGAGCGCACGCAGGATATTTCCCGCATCACGGCACTGGCGGCGCAGAAAGACTTGCTCGAGTATCTGGTGGTCGCCAAGCCGTTGTCGGAAGCGCCCCGCTACATTGTCAAATTCAAGAATGCCCCCGTGCTGCACGTGGTGAAAGTGCCTAGCACGTCCCATCTGAGCCTGGAGCGCGAAGTATTGCTACGCAATGGCATTCCGTATGCGATTGCACAAGATGCGTGGCTGGCGTCGCACAAGGCCGTACTGCAAGACGAAGGGGGCCCGATGGCGGGCGCCACGGAATTCCTGCGCCGCCATGCATTCGATATCCTCGTCGTCGTGCTGCTGCTGTTTGTGTTGAAATTCGGTTTGCCTGGCATGAATCCCAGCGCCACCGTGCTGTCGCCCGACAAGTTGAAAGGCAGCCTCGATGACTTGATCGGCATGGAAGACATCAAGCAGGAAGTGCTGCACCTGGAAGACATGATCCGCAACCGCCGCGTTTACAAGTCGCACAACATTGATAAACCTTTTAACGTGATGCTGACGGGTCCTGCCGGCACCGGTAAAACCAAGCTGGCCGGCTATCTGGCCAAGCGCCTCAATATTCCATTGATCCAGGCGTCCGGTTCCGCGCTGGAGTCCGGCTATATCGGCGGCGGTTCCAAGGCATTGAACGCGTTGTACCGCAAGGCTTGTGCGCGTGGCAACTGCATCATCTTCCTCGATGAAGCACAAGCGTTGTTCATGCCCCGTGGCCGTGGTGAAAAGAAGTGGGAAGACGATACGGCAAATACGTTGCTGGGCTTGCTCGACGGTGTGAAAAGCGATGAAGGCGCCGGCGTAATCTGGGTGGTGGCATCCAACTTCGACGACAACAATTCGCAGATGGATGAAGCCATGCTGCGCCGCTTTTCCGTGAAGATCAATTTCCGTTTACCCAACAAGAGCGAGCGGCGCGCGCTGGTGGAATCGTTCCTGAAACGCAAGCAAGATGGCTGCGTGAACTGGGACGACATGAATCTGGACCAGGTGGCGGACATCACGGCCAACCTCAGTCCGGCACTGCTGGAAACCGTCGTGGAACGGGCCAGCATGATTTCCATCCAGGAAGGCAAAGTCATTGATACCGACATGATGTTCCGCGCATTTGAACGGGCCACCATCGGTTTGACGGACCGTGCGACGACAGCGGAAAAAACCCGCCAGCGCGAACGCATTGCATTGCATGAGCTGGGCCACTTCTTCATGCAAATCGACCCGTATTTGCGGGCCGGCATGGCGCTGTCCGACATCAAGGAAAAGTCGCACTTGCTGAAGATCAGTACGGAATCCGTTTCCAAGCTGGGCGCGCTGGGCTATGTGCTGTCGGCAGGCGACGATATGTCGCTGCGCACGCTGGAAGAATTGGAACGCGACGTGATCCAGCTGTATGGCGGCGTGGCGGCGGAAGAATTGTTTTATGGCGCACGGGGCATTTCAGTCGGCAGCCAAAACGACATTGAAAAAGCCACGAGCATGCTGGACACCATGGTCAACCGCTTGTCGATGTATTCGCGCTCCAAGCTGGACTATAGCCAGTTCAAGCAGGAAGCCAGCGCGGAACATACGCTGTTGCAGGTGGAAACCAAGGCGGATGAACTGTACAGCTATACGCTGCGCGCCATTGGCGATTACCGCGCCGCCATGGACGCCATCAAGGATGTGCTGATGGAGCGCTATGTGCTGTCGAAAGACGATATCTTTGCGCTGCTGGCGCAGCGTGACGATATTGTGCCGGCCAGCGTGGCATAACAGCAGCGCTCCACTCAGGGCGGGCGCTGCGTTCCATCCCGGTACTTAGCGCTTCGCCATCACCATCGGATCAGCATTGCTTTTGGCGGCCAGCTTGTCGTAGTCGCTGATCACCACTTCATCGCCGTAATCGCGGAATTGAATGCGCACCCCGTTGGCCGTCAAGAATACACCGGCCGATTGCGGAACCAGCTTCATCTTTGGCTCCCGGCCAAGCTTCACATAATAGGTACGGCCGATTTGCGTGAATTCGACCAGGCGCCCATCTTCCAGCATAAATTTTTTCGCATAATCATCGAACTCCGAAGGACCCGGCTGATAGCTGCTAGCAGCCGGGGCTTGCGTAACGCCATGGCCCACAGGCTCGGCCGAAGCGGCGCCCATGCATGCTGCACTGAGAAAGACTGCGTAAATTGCTTTTTTCATTTTGAATGTATTTCCTATTGTGATGTGACAGCGCGCCACCGCGGCTGCGGGCGCGCGCGGCTGCACCGCCGCGCACTGCGGCACAGTCAACCATTTGATTGTGAGAAGCCGGTACGCCGGCTTCGGGCGTCAGGGTGGATCGCTGCGGCTCACGATAGAGGCGCGATCAGGTGGGACAGGCACCAGCTCCGTATAGGAAATCCGGTCCAGATGAGTCATGGCGATTGTGTCGCCATCTTCCATTGATTTAGCTTTTACTCCTTGCGCGCGCAGCGCCCCCGAACACGCGGGCGCTGCGCGGCCCAACGCTTAACGCTTGGCCAACATCATGGTGTCAGCAGGCACCTTGCTGTTGACCGCCAGCTTGGCATAATTGCCGACACCCACCGTTTCGCCGTCATCGCGGAACTCGATATAGGCGCCGCTCACCGTCATGAACACGCCCGGCGCCTGCGGCACCATTTCAACGCGTTTTTCCCCCTCCAGTTTTGCGTAGTAGTGGGACGCGTGATGCGTGAATTTCAAGCGATTGCCATCTTCCAGCATATACGTGGTTTCGTACGCATCGAATTCATTGTTTTTCAATTGATACTTGGCGGGCGCCTTGATTTGCACAGTGCCGTCCACTTTGGACGTGACTTGCGGGTCGGCGGACGCGGCGGTCATGGCGAAAGCTGCAGCGGCAAAAGCAATAGCGTGGACGACGTTTTTCATAATGTTCTCCTTTGAGTGGCGCTCTGCAACGTGCAAGCGCGCGACTGCACCGCCGCGCACTGCGGCACAGTCAACCGAATAATTTTTTAAAAGCCGGTACGCCGACTACCGGCGTCTGGGCAGGCCGCCCGTGCTACCGGTTAGCGGCTCGCGATATAGACGCGATCAGGCGAGACAGGCACCAGCCCCGTGTAGGGAATGCGGTCCAGATGGGTCACGGCGATTGTGTCGCCTTCTTCCATGAATTCAACTTTCGCTCCTTGCGCGGTACTGAATTTACCGGGCTCCTGAGGAAAGAGTTCAACGGGTGCTTCGTTATACATCTGTGTAAAGAACTGGCGGCGGCGCTGGAAAAAATGAATCACGATGCCGTTGTCGAGCAGGTACGGGCGGGCATAAGTATCAAATTCATGCGGCGCCAGCTTGTAAGCCGGTGCGGCATCTGCCCTGCTGATCTGTACCTGCGGTGCAGCGCCGGATTCCGCGGTCTGGGCTAACGCGGTGCACCAGCACCCCGCCAGCAAAGCCGCAGCCACCGCGCTGGTAGCCGTAGGTTTCATGCTTGCCTCCCTTTATCAGCACATACAGCAATGTCGCTCCTCTAGGCGCGACATCTTCATACTAGCAGCCTGTTGCGCTAACAACAGATCAGGCTAGGCTGATAATTTCTATGCAAGAAGGAAACCCCATAGTCTGTCCAATACAGATTATCCGGCGCCGTGCCGCGCAGTGGGGAATGGGGGTGGGCTGAAGGCGACAGCGGAAACCGCTGCGGTAAGCAGGTTGCTCATGATACTTCTCCTAATGGGTGGGCCTGGGCGCCCCCGGCACCTTCTGTAATGTGCGGGGACAAGGTCAAGATAGCAAAGCGCTACAAAACTTGCGCAATACGCGCGACAAACGGCAATTTTGGTGGGACAGAATGCAAGCAGGACGGACGAACTGCATGCCTGAAATCTAGCCCCACAGCAATGCGATACAGTCCGTACTTAAAGGGTAAAAAAAGCCGTCATATCCGCCCGCTGCACTGACAAGCCAGCAGGCCAGGGGTAAGATAGCGCGATGCTGATCCGTTCTTATTACCCCGGCGAAGAAGCGCAGCTGCATGCGATATTCCACTCTGCCGTGCATGGCCTGGCGCGGTGCGATTACTCGGCCGAACAGTTACACGCATGGGCGCCGCAAGACTATGACTGCGCCCTGTGGTCGCAGCGCATGCGCGCCAACCAAACGCTGGTGGCGGAACTGGATGGGCGCGCTGTCGCCTTTGCGGATTTGCAGCCGTCCGGGTACATCGACATGTTTTTTGTTGATGCACTCTATGCGCGGCGCGGCATCGGCAGCGCGCTGCTGCGCCATATCATGGCCATGGCGGGCGCGCGGGCCATCGGCGTGCTACGGTCCGATGTCAGCCTGACGGCGGAACCATTCTTTGCCCGCCACGGCTTTCTCGTGGAAACGCGCAACCACGTCAAAGTGCGCGGAGTCGAACTCGACAACGCCACCATGAGCAGGATGCTGGCGCCCTAACCCGGTGGTATGGCGCCTTGCGCTCAAACCTTCATCGGCAAAATCACCATCTGCAGCCCTTCCAGGTGCAACCGGCGCTGCACGGCCAATGCCGCCTGGTTGTGCAGCAGGCGGCTCATCCAGTTATCGCTGGCGAAAATCAGCTTGCTGGTGAAGAAAATCGCGTTCGGGAATTCATTGCTGATTTCTTCGCACATGCGCGTGATTTCATCGACGGCGTCCGTGCCGAAGCCCAGGTAAGACGACGACGCCATGCCGTGGCTGTGGCAAAAGTCCACGAAGTATTCCAGGGTGCTTTCCGCGTCGCGCCGCATGGCTTCCATCGCGCCTTCGCCGCCATACGCATGGGAATCCACGGTGCGGGCATTGACGAAAATGAAGTTCTTGAAGTGGCCGGGGAACATGCGCTGTACCCACAGCAGCGCGTGCAAGCCGCCCCCTTTCGACGAACCGACAATGAACACGGCAGTCTGGTTGTCCGGGTCCGGCACGACGGCATCCGGATTGGGGCCGAACGGCTGGCTGGCAAACACTTCATCGACCGAATGAATGGCGCGCTTGGTTTCGCGGTAGTGATTGCGCACCCACACGCACAGCGCGGCAATGCCGCCGATGATCACGGCGGCAGCCCAGCCGCCATCCATGAATTTTTCCACCAGCAGCACGCCGAGAATGCCGGCGCAAATGACAAAGCCGACCGACGACAGCAGCAGGCGCGCCACCCATTTGCCGTCCGAGTCGCGGTTGCGCACCCAGTACAGGCACAGGCCAAACAGGGAAATGGCAAACGTGAGGAACACGGAGACGGAATACAGCACGACCAGCAAGGTCACGCTGCCTTCCGTCCAGAACAGGATGGCCAGTGCGGCGATACCCATGACGAGGATGCCGTTTTGCGTCACGAGGCGCGTCGACAGGTAGCGGAATTTGTGCGGCACCCACGAATCGCTGGCCATGTTCGACAGCACGGACGGGCCGCCCAGGAAGCCGGTATTGGCGGCCACGAACAGCAGGCCCGCTTCAAACGCCAGCACCACGGCCAGCATCACCTGGTTGGCGACCGGCGAACCGGGATTCATATGGCTGATGATGCTGGCGAAAGTCGATGCATTGAGCGTCTGCCCCTCGATCGGCTGCGCGTCCCACAGCAGGTACAGCATGATGATGCCGCCCGCCGTGAACGCCAGCGACAGCGCCATATACAGCATAGTCATCTTGCCCGTCCAGACGCGCGGCTCGGCCAGCAAGTTGACGTTGTTCGATACGGCTTCCAGGCCCGTGTACGTACCGCCGCCCTGCGAATACGCCAGCAGCAGCATGCCGGCCACGCCGGTCCAGCCCATGCTGCCGGCCAGGCTGACGGTTTCATTGATGGTGCCCGGCACCAGCCCCGGCAAATTTTCCGCATGCGCGTAAATGCCGAAGACAATCAGGACCAGGTGGGTAATGACAAAGCCAATAAAGATCGGCAGCAGAATCTGGATGGCTTCCTTCAAGCCCCGCAAATTCATCACGATCAGCAAGCCGATAAAGAACGCTTCGGCCCACAATTTATAGGGCTGGAACCCTAATGGCAGGAACGACGCCAGCGCATCGACGCCGGACGCAATGGAAATCGCAATGGTCAGCACATAGTCGAGCACCAGCGCGCAGCCGGAAATCAATCCCAGATAAGGCCCCACCAGCTTGGTGGCGACGCGGTAGCCGCCGCCCCCGGTGGGAAACAGTTCAATCACCTGGTTATAGGCCAGCGCAATGATGAAGACCGTGACGGCTGTGGCAATCGCCATGTACAGCCCCAGGTGCGTATGTGCGCCCAGCGCCTTGAAGGTTTCTTCCGGGCCGTATGCGGAAGAGGACAGGCCGTCGGCGCCCAGTCCGACCCAGGCCAGGAACGCCACCAGGGCCATCGAGTGGCGCGTTTCGCTTTTCATGGGGTCCAGGGCTTTGCCCAGGATGATTTCGCGTATCTTCTTGTACTTCATGCGGATTGCAAGCGTTCGGCAGGGGTAGCAATGATGACACAAATGCTAGTGACGGGCATCAACCTAAAGTAATGAACTTAAAGACAGCGCGCAAAATTCGCGTATAACCCATTACAATTTTGTTTGGAGTGCACTATAATGTGGCTCTTGCACGAACTTACCTGCCTCGGTGGTGGAATTGGTAGACGCAGCGGACTCAAAATCCGCCGCCGCAAGGCGTGCCGGTTCGATTCCGGCCCGGGGCACCAACAATCTGCATCGCACTGAACCCGCATTACCGTCCGGTATGCGGGTTTTTTGTTTTCCCGCTTCCCCGATCCGGCGCCATCGCGACAGAGCCGGCATCCGATGCCCGTCAGCAAGATTAAGGAGAAAGCGGGGGATAGATAATTTGCGGCACGCCGGCCGCCTTTTTCAATTCGCGGTACAACTGCATGTAGTTGTAGGCCATGCGTTCCGCCGTGAACAGTTCCCAATAGCGCCTTTCCGCGCGCTGGCCCATTTTCGCTGCCAGTTGCGGGTTATCCCACAAGGTACGCATGGCTGCACGGAACGCATTGGAATCGCTGGGCGGCACCACCAGCCCCGTGTCGCCATCGATATTGATGTAAGTGGTGCCCGTGCCGATTTCACTGGAAATCATGGGCTTGCCGTACATGGCGCCTTCCAGCAGTGAAATGCCGAACGCTTCCGACCGCAGGTGCGACGGGAACGCCAGCGCATAGCACAGCTCCAGCAGCGCCACCTTGTCTTCTTCATCGAGCGCGCCGACAAACATCACATTCTTCAAGCCCAGGCGCTGCGCGTGCTGCTTCAATTCCAGTTCGATCGGACCGGCGCCGACGATGACCACCGGGAATTCCGTATTGGCCACGGCATCGAGCAGGATGTGCAAGCCCTTGTAATAGCGCAGCACGCCGACGAACAGGAAGAAACGGTCGCCGACACGCTGGCGCCATTGTTCCTTGATTTCCGCACGGGGACGGGGGTAAATGGCTTTATCGAGACCGATGGGAATGGCGCACGTCTTGTCCTTGTAGCGCGTCAGCACAGGCGACGACGCCAGGTAATTCGGCGACGTGGCGACAATCGCGCTGACGCTGTTCAGGAAACGGCGCTTCAGCGGCGTATACACCTTCATCAGGGTTTTCTGGCGCACGATGTCCGAGTGGTACGTCACCACGGTGGGCTTGTCGATGCGCGCCAGGAAATGCGCCATGTCGGCGAACGGCCAAGGGAAGTGGTAATGCACGACGTCCGCCTTGTCGGCCAGTTGCGCCAGCCTGCGGATGGCCGCCAGCGACATGGCGTTGGACGCGATTTCAAAATTCAACGGCGACCGGTGTACAGTATGGCCTTCAAATTCCAGCTGCGCCGGGCCGCCGTCACGCGTCAACGTCAGCACGTCATTCGTGACGCCAAGACGTCCCGTCCCCACACAGATCTGGCGGATCACCTGTTCGATGCCGCCCCACGAATCTGGGTAGTAAGTCTTGCAGAAATGAAGTACGCGCATACCGGCCCGGGTCAGGAAAGCAATTGGTTGTAAACCGCAGCCGTCTTGCGTGCGCATTCGGCCCACGTCAAATCCAGCGCGCGCGCTTTGCCTGCGGCAATATGGCGCGCGCGCAGCGCATCATCGCGCGCCAGTTCCAGCATGGCGGCGCCGATTTCCGCCACCGACAACGGGTCCACTTCCACTGCGGCGCCCATGGTCACTTCCGGCAGCGATGTCGTGTTCGACGTAATCACAGGAACACCCGAAGCAAATGCTTCCGCCACGGGAATGCCGAACCCTTCATACAGCGATGGAAATACGAACACGCCTGCCGCCGCATACACGTGCCGCAATTGATCGTGGCTGATCAAGTTGTCCAGCCAGACGACGTTTTCACCGTTTTGCTGCGCCGCGCGGATTTGCGCCTGCAGCGTTGCACTGCGCCAGCCCGGCTGCCCCACGATCACCAGCTGTCGCTTGGCGCGCATCACTGGCGGCAACGCAAGGTAAGCCTCCAGCACGCGCCCCATGTTTTTACGGGGCTGCAGCGTGCCCACCGTCAGATAGTAACCCGGCTGTAAACCATGCAGCGCCAGCGTGGCTTGCACGTCTGCAGGATCGGGCGCTTCCAGCCATTCTTCATCCATCCCGCATGGCACCACGCTGATGCGGCGCTCATCGACGCCAAAGCACTCCACCAGTTCGCGTATCGCAAATTGCGTATGCGCGATCACGTGGTTGGCCTTGCGGGCAGCTTTCGCCTGCAACCAGTTCTTCATCTTGCGCAAATGGGGGCTGCACCATTCAGGATGCTTGATGGTCAGCGCATCGTGCAGCGTGGCCACGACCATGCAATCCATGCGCACGATACGGTAATCCGTGGCGTGATACAGGTCGACATCCGGCATTTTCAGGCGCACGGCGCCCGGCAAGATCAAGTCGCGCAGCGTCGCCAGTGCAAATGCCGACGGCAGGCGCGCGCCGGCGACCAAAGGCGTGCTGCCCCGGGCGAACGAATACGGCTGCACGGCGCAGCCCTGGCGCGGCAGGCGGCGCAGCAGCGCGCGGCTGTAGACGCCAATACCGTCCAGCCGCCCGCCAGTCAGCGCGGGTTCGATCGTTGTCGTGGAAATGCCGATGCGCACGGTATCAAGCCTCGTACATCCAGCGCAGCGTCTGGGCCAAAGGCACTGGGTTGATGGCGCCAACCACGCCGGCCAGCTTGCTGTTGTCCCCCACCAGGCGCACTACTTCGTTGGCGCGCACGAAGGCGGGATTGACGCGCACGTCGATGTCGTAGCCGGCAATGTCATTCATCATGGCCAGCGCTTCACCCAGCGAATACGCGGTGCGCGAACAGATATTGTAGGCATGGCCCGCCGCTGCGGGCGCATGGTCCAGCAATGCGCGGTAGCTGGCCGCCACCATGCGCACATCGGAAAAGTCGCGCCACACGTGCAGGTTGCCCAGCTCGATGGTGGGCGACTTGCGGCGGAAATGCGCGACGATCTTCGGCAGCAGGAAGTTTTCATGCTGGCCCACACCCGTGTAATTGAACGGGCGCGTAATAATAATCGGCAGCTTGTCCATCCACAGCCGCGCCATGTATTCCATGGCCAGCTTGGAGACAGCGTAATCATTGGCCGGCGCCGGCGGCGTCTGTTCGTCCAGCAGCGGCAGATCCGCATTGCCGTAAATATTCGCGCTGGATGCGACCAGCACGGCCGACGGCTTTTTCGCTTGCGCAGCCAGGGCTTCCAGCAAATTGCGCGTACCCATGACATTGACGTTGTAGAACTGGCCAATGTCGGCATGCGCGACAAACGCAATGGCGGCCAGGTGCACCACCACGTCCGGCTGCACTTGCGCCACGGCTGCCGCCACGGCGGCGCGGTCAGTCAAATCAACCGCCAGCAAGCCTTCGCCTTCCGCATGGCCCGGCACCGACGTACCCACGACACGGTAACCGGCCGCCTGCAATTCCGCGGCCACATAACGGCCGGTAAATCCCGCCAGGCCGGTCACCAGCGCGGTCTTGCCTTCGCCTTCACGGCGCGGCGACAGACATTGCAGGGTTGCGTCCATCAGAACGAGAAACCAGCCTGGTTACGGCGCAGGTCCGCTTCCACCATCATCTGGCACAGTTCTTCCAGCGTGGTTTTCGGTTCCCAGCCCAGTTCTTCCCTGGCCTTGGCCGGATCGCCAATCAGCAGATCCACTTCGGCAGGACGGTAAAACTTCGGCGACACGCGCACCAGCACTTTGCCGGTTTGCGCATCATGGCCCGTTTCCTGGTCGGCGCTGCCCTGCCATTCAATCGCGATACCGGCAGCCTTGAAGGCCATCGTCACGAAATCGCGCACGGTTTCCGTACGGTTGGTCGCCAGCACATAAGTATCCGGCTTGTCGGCCTGCAGCATGCGCCACATGCCTTCCACATATTCCTTGGCAAAGCCCCAGTCGCGCTTGGCGTCCAGGTTGCCCAGTTCCAGCACGTCCAGCTTGCCCAGCTTGATCTTGGCCACGGAATCCGTGATCTTGCGGGTGACGAATTCGCGGCCGCGCAGCGGCGATTCGTGGTTGAACAAGATGCCGGACGAACCGAAAATGCCATACGACTCGCGGTAGTTAACAGTCATCCAGTGCGCATACAACTTGGCCACGCCATACGGGCTGCGCGGGTAAAACGGCGTATCTTCCTTTTGCGGGATCGCTTGCACCTTGCCGAACATTTCCGACGTGGATGCCTGGTAGAAACGGATCTTTGGATTAACGATGCGGATGGCTTCCAGCAGGTTGACGACGCCGACGCCCGTGATTTCCGCCGTGGTGACAGGCTGTTCGAACGAAACGCCGACAAAGCTTTGCGCCGCCAGGTTATAGATTTCATCGAAGCCGCCGTTTTGCAACAGGCGGATCGACGACGACAAGTCCGTCAAGTCGTACTCAACCAGGCGCAGGTTCGGGTGATTTTGAATGCCAAGCTCTTCAATACGCCAAAAGTTAACCGAGCTGGTGCGGCGGTAAGTACCGGCCACTTCATAACCTTTGCTCAACAGCAATTCGGCGAGATAGGCGCCGTCCTGGCCGGTGATACCCGTGATGAGCGCTTTTTTGGTCTTTTGCATGGTATTGAATTTATGACAAACAAAATGGAATAGCCGGATATTGTAACAGAGAGCCCAACAGGCCCCGTCAGCACGTTTGGCGCATTACAGAAATTACATATTGTTACATAGAAAGAAAAAAAAACCCCGGTTTTTAGCCGGGGTTTGTGCAGTGCACCTATGGCCAGTACTTATGTGCCGCTGTTTTTACGCTGCGCCACAGCATCGACGACGCACAGTGCCGTCATATTGACGATACGGCGCACGGTGGCCGATGGCGTCAGGATGTGCACTGGCGCTGCGCAGCCCAGCAGGATAGGGCCAATGGCAATGCCGTTGCCGGCCGCCGTCTTCACCAGGTTGTACGCAATGTTGGCAGCATCGATATTCGGCATCACCAGCAAGTTCGCGTCTTGCTGCAAATACGAATCCGGCATGATTTTCTGGCGCAGTTTGCTGTCCAGTGCCGTGTCGCCGTGCATCTCGCCATCGACTTCCAATTCAGGAGCCTGTTCGCGTACCAGCGACAGCGCCTTGCGCATTTTTTGCGCAGATTCGCTGTTGGACGAACCGAAGTTCGAGTGCGACAGCAGTGCTGCACGCGGCACCATGCCAAAGCGGCGCATTTCATCGGCCGCCATCACCGTCATTTCCGCCAGCTGTTCAGCTGTGGGGTTTTCATTGACGTGGGTATCGAGCATCGCCAGTTGACGTTCCGGCAGCACCAGGATGTTCATGGCCGCGTACACATTGGCGCCGGGTTTCTTGCCCAGTACCTGGTCGATATATTTCAAGTGCAGGTCAGTGGTGCCGAAGGTGCCGCAGATCATGCCGTCCGCATCGCCCTTCTTGATCATCATGGCGCCGATCAGCGAATGGCGGCGGCGCATTTCCAGACGCGCGTATTCCTGCGTGACGCCCTTGCGGCTGGTTTCCTTGTAATACTCTTGCCAGTAAGTGCGGTAACGCTCGTCGTAATCCGGATTGATGACATCGTAATCAACGCCCTGGCGCAGGCGCAGGCCGAATTTCTGCACGCGCGATTCCAGCACGGCCGGACGGCCCACCAGGATAGGACGCGCGAGACGTTCATCGACCACGACTTGCACGGCGCGCAGCACGCGCTCTTCTTCGCCTTCCGCATACACGATGCGTTTCAATTCGGCCGGGGTCTGCTTGGCCATCGCGAAGACCGGCTTCATGAAGGTGCCGGAGCGGTAAACGAATTGCTGCAAGTGGTCCGCGTACGAATCCAGGTCCTTGATCGGACGGGTTGCGACGCCGGAATCAAATGCTGCTTGTGCCACGGCCGGTGCAATCTTCGTCAGCAGGCGCGGATCGAACGGCATCGGGATCAGGTATTCTGGACCGAACGACAGGTTCTGGATGCCATACGTGGTCGCCACGATGTCCGACTGTTCGGCGTGCGCCAGGTCGGCAATCGCGTGCACCACGGCGATTTCCATTTCACGGGTAATCGTCGTGGCGCCGCAATCGAGCGCGCCGCGGAAGATGTACGGGAAGCACAGCACGTTGTTGACCTGGTTCGGGTAATCCGAACGGCCGGTACAGATGATGGCGTCGCCGCGTACGGCCTTGACGTCTTCCGGCAGGATTTCCGGATTCGGATTGGCCAGCGCCAGGATGATCGGGTTCGGCGCCATTTGCTTGACCATGTCTTGCTTCAGCACGCCGCCAGCCGACAGGCCCAGGAAGATGTCCGCGCCGGCAATGCATTCAGCCAACGTACGGGCAGTGGTATCGCGCGCAAAGCGTTCCTTGTCCGGATCCATCAGCTCGGTGCGGCCTTTGTAGACCACGCCCGCCAGGTCAGTCACCGTAATGTTTTCAATCGGGAAGCCCAGGTCGACCACCAAGTCCAGGCAAGCCAGTGCCGCGGCGCCGGCGCCGGATACCACCAGTTTGCACTCCTTGATGTTCTTGCCAACGACTTTGATACCGTTCAGGATGGCCGCGCCCACAATAATCGCCGTGCCGTGCTGGTCGTCGTGGAAGACCGGGATCTTCATGCGGTCGCGCAGCTGGCGTTCAATATAGAAGCACTCTGGCGCTTTGATGTCTTCCAGGTTCACGCCGCCGAACGTTGGTTCCAGCGAAGCGATGATGTCGCACAGCTTGTCAGGGTTCGATTCATTGATCTCGATGTCGAACACATCGATGCCGGCGAACTTTTTGAATAGCACCCCCTTGCCTTCCATCACAGGCTTCGCCGCCAGCGGGCCGATATTGCCCAAGCCGAGCACAGCCGTACCATTGGTAATGACTGCTACCAGGTTGCCGCGGGAAGTGTACTTGTAGGAATTAGCGGGATCGACAACGATCTCTTCGCAAGGGGCTGCTACGCCGGGGGAGTACGCGAGCGCTAGGTCGCGCTGATTGGTGAGTTGCTTGGTGGGGGTGACGCTGATCTTACCGGGTTTGGGACATTCGTGATACTCAAGTGCAGCTTGACGTAATTGCTGACGAATTTCCTCTTTCTTATCAGATGACGAGTCCATGCTGATGTGGCCTTCCTATTTGTCTATCGGAAAGGCCAAATTTTAGCAGAGGGCTACTTCTAATTCCCTAGGTATTTTCACCAACTCCGGGTGAAAAACTATTGACTTAAAGGTTGTAATAGATTTTTTATATACAGGCACACTCCTTAATATCATAAACATATAACCAGTGCAGACTTATCTCAGAAAGTGCATTTATAAAATAAGTTGTTTCATATACCGGTATAGCGCCTGCAACAGGGCGTTTTAGCCCGCTATTCCTGCTGGACACTGGCTCGTCCCAGGCATAGACTGGCTCCATTGCATTCTTTGAAAGGGGACGCAATGAGCAACCAGTTCTGGCACCGCAGCTTCCTCACTTCCCGCATACTGTTCCCCCTCACGTTTATTCTTTTATTGTTCGCCCAGCAAGGTAGCGATATGGCCGCCATGCTGGCCGCCACGTCCGTCGCCTCGGCCATGCTGTGGCAATACAGCGCGCGCCGCCAGCGCAGGCGCCCCAACGTCAGCTACGCGCCCATGCAGCTGGATGACGAACACCGTGCGTAAGCGCCGCCGCCCATCCGCTACCGGCAATTACCCCGCTGGCATTTTCGCCGCAGCCACCATCGGCGCAATGCTCATTGTCGTGCAAGTGCCATTGAGCAGCGCCATGTTTGTGGCCGTGCTGGGAGTGGCCATCTGGGCGCTGATCGCCTGCGTGTGGTTACTGGTGCGTCACAGCCGCAGTGGCGGCGGCAGCGGCAGTAGCAGTGATTGATGCAGCAATCGTGCTGCGCGGCGGCGGTACAATGCCGCCATGCTCTCCGAATTCGACCTCATCAAACAATACTTCGATCGCTCCCGCCCAGGTAAAGCCGTGCTGGGCATCGGCGACGATTGCGCACTGCTGGCGCCCGCGCCCGGCATGCAGACCGCCATTTCCTCCGACATGCTGGTCGAAGGCCGCCATTTCTTTGCCGGTGAAGATGCGCGGCGTCTGGGCCATAAATCGCTGGCCGTGAATTTATCCGACCTGGCCGCCATGGGGGCAAAACCCGTGGGCTTTACTTTGGCGCTGGCATTGCCGTCCGCCGACCAGGCGTGGCTGCAAGGCTTTTCACAAGGCTTGTTTGCACTGGCCGATGCGCACGGCTGTGAATTGATCGGCGGCGATACCACCAAGGGCCCGCTGAATATCTGCATCACGATTTTTGGCGAAGTGGCGCCCGGCCACGCGCTGCGGCGCGATGCGGCGCAGCCGGGCGACGATATCTGGATTTCCGGCACGCTGGGCGATGCACGCCTGGCGCTGGCCGGTTATAACAATGAACTGGCCTTGACTGCGGAAGAACAAGAGGCAGCCGGGTTGCGCATGCACTTGCCGGCACCGCGCGTGGCGCTCGGCATGCTGCTGGCGTCGCAGCGCCTGGCCCGCGCCGCGCTGGACATTTCCGACGGACTGGTGGGCGACCTGGGGCACATCCTGAAGAAGTCGCAGGTGGGCGCCACGCTCAATGCCGATGCGCTGCCTTGCGGGCCGGTGCTGGCCACCAAGGACATCGGCTTGCGGCGGCGCTTCATGGCGGCGGGCGGCGATGATTATGAATTGTGCTTTACGGCGCCAGTGTCGTCGCGCGATGCGATCATCGCGGCCGGCGCGCAGTGCGGTACGGCTGTGACACGGGTCGGTGTTATTGACGCGGCGCCGGGGTTAAGGCTGGTCGATGCGGATGGAGGGACGCTGGCGTTGCAGCTGCAAGGATTTGACCACTTTGCGGGCACGGCGGGTTCGTAGACCCCGCCCTACGGTCTGGGGCCGGGCAACATCCACGCTAGGCCAGCGCGGTATGGTCCTGGTCGGGATTGCCCACCTGGCGCCCCGTGCCATGCATCAGCCAGTAATGGTGGAATGCCAGCCGCACATTGTCCCGCAACTGCGTATCGTCCCACGGCTTCGTATAAAAGCGGTAAATCGCGCCCCGGTTGATGGAGTCCAGCACGGCTTCCACACCCGTATAGCCGGACAGGATGATGCGTATCGTGTCCGGGTACATTTCCTTGACCTTGCTGAGGAATTCCGTGCCGCTCATGATGGGCATGCGCTGGTCGCACAGGATCACTTGCACGGGATATAGCGCCAGCAATTCAAACCCTTCCGCCGGCGACACGGCGGTCAAAATACGGTAGCCGTCGCGCCGGAACAGGCGGTGCAGCGATGACAGCACATTGACGTCGTCATCGACGATCAGCAGCGTTTGCGGCGTTTCCGCCGACAGGCTCGCATCGGGCGGCAACGCTTTGCCGGCTTCCACCAGTTGTCCCAATTCATCGGCCGCCAGCGGACGGCTGAAGAAGTAGCCCTGGATTTCATCGCAGCGGTTGCGCCGCAGGTATTCGAGCTGCGCGCGCGCTTCCACACCTTCCGCAATCACGCGTAATTTCAGGCTGTGCGCCATGCTGATAATGGCCAGGGCAATGGCCGCATCGTTGGGATTGGTCGTGATGTCGCGCACAAACGCGATATCGATCTTCAGCTTATCAATGGGGAAGCGCTGCAAATACGACAGGCTGGAATAGCCGGTGCCAAAATCATCGATCGCACACTGGACGCCCAGTTCCTTCAGCCGCGTCAGCATGGCGGTGGTGCGCTCCGCATTTGACATCAGCGCGGTTTCCGTCAATTCCAGCTCCAGCAAATCCGGCGGGACACGGTGCCGCTCCAGCGCCGCGCGCACGCCCTGCTCCATGTCCCCTTCGATGAACTGGCGGCTCGACACGTTGACGGCCACGTGCACGGGCCCCACCATCGAGCGGTTCCATGCCGCGATCTGCCGGCACGCGGCATCGATAATCCAGGCGCCGACACGCGTGATCAAGCCGGTGTCTTCCAGCACTGCCACGAATTCCGATGGATATACCAGCCCCACGCCGGGGCGCTGCCAGCGGATCAGCGCTTCCACGCCGCTGATACGGCCTGTGTTCAAGTTGACCTTAGGCTGGTAATGCAGCACGAATTCATCTTCGTCCAGCGCGCGCCGCAGCGCCATTTCCAGGTCCAGCCGCGCCAGCACTTGCACATTCATGCCGGCCGTGAAGAAGCGGTAGCCGTCGCGGCCCGCCTGCTTGGCCCGCTCCATCGCCGTATCGGCATATTTGACGAGGGTTTCAGGGTCCGTCGCATCGTCCGGGTACATGGCTATACCGATCGATGCCGTCAATGCGGCGGGGTGGCCATCGAGTTCAAACGGCGCGTGCAGCGCTTCGCGCACTTCATTGACGACCGCCAGCACGTCTTGCTGGTCGCGCGTCATGGTCAGGATCAGGCCGAATTCATCGCCGCCCAGGCGGCCCACGGTATCGCGGATCCGTACGCACTGCACCAGCCGGCTGCTGAATTCGCGCAGCAATGCGTCGCCCGCGCTGGCGCCCAGCGTATCGTTGACGCTCTTGAAGCGGTCCAGTGCAATGAACAGCACGACGATCTGCCACGCTTTATCGCGCGCGACATCGATGGCGTCATGCAGTGTCTGGAAAAACAGCGTACGGTTCGGCAAGCCGGTCAGCGTGTCGTAATGGGCCAGATGGCGCAGCCGTTCTTCCGCCTGGCGGCGCTCGGTAATGTCGCGCGCCACGCAGATCACCGTGCTGGCGCTGTCCGCCATATGCACTTGCCAGTACAGTTCCACCGGAACCGTTGTCAAATCCTTGCGCGTCAAGTCTTGCTCGAACAGCTGGGGCGCGCGGGCGCCGTCGCAGGCCGCATCGCGCGCCTGGTGAATGCGCCGGGCCAGTTCATCGCGCGCCCCCAGGCCGATGCGGGTCAATAGCGGCGCGGCAACCGGCATGGCGGCGGACGCGGACAGCAGCGCTCCCGGCAACGCGCCGGATTGAACCGCTGCGCCTTGCGCCAGCATTTCTTCGCGCCGGAAACCCAGCATGCGGCAGGCGCCGTCGTTGATGTCGACCAGCGCCAGCGTGGCGGGATCGATCAGGAAAATCGCGTCAGCCGTGGCATCCATCGCGCTGCGGAAACGCTGCAAATCCGCCGTGCGTTCACGCACCGTCTGTTCCAGCAGCGCGTTATAGTTCTTCGCTTCGCGGTGCATCAGCCGCACTTCCAGCATGCTGCGGATGCGCGTCAGCACTTCAATGGGATCAAACGGCTTGCTGACGAAATCGCGCGCCCCTGCTTCCAGCGCGGCCAGCTTGTGGTCGGGCTGCGCCGTCACCACCAGCACAGGCAAATACCCGTCCGTCTCCAGCGGCTTCAACGCTTCCATGACGGAAAAGCCATCCATGCCCGGCATTTGCAAATCCAGGATGATCAAGTCGTAGCGGTTTTGCTCGTGCCACGGCGCGACCACGCGCGGGTCCGTCGTGGAACTGACGGCCGTGTAATTGGAAGAAGTTAGCAGGTATTCAAGAAGCTGGACATTGACCGCCTGATCATCAACTATCAAAATCCTGGCGCCCAGAATGTCCGCTTGCGTAATCATGTGCCTACCCTGCCGTCCTTTCTGTCATTGAGGTACGCCACCGTACTGTTGATGGCATCCGTGAACTCATCGATGTTGATGGGTTTGATGAGGTAACGGAAGAATCCTGCCGCAATTCCTTTTTCCACGTCGCGCGGCATGGCATTGGCTGTCAGCGCAATGACGGGAATGTGGCTGGTGCGGGGATCGGCTTTCAGCAATTTCAGCGCGTCGATACCATTAACGCCCGGCAAGTTGATATCCATGAGGATGATGTCTGGCTGGTGCGCGCGCGCCAGTTCGATGCCCAAATGGCCGTCCGGCGCCGCTACCAGCTGCAAATCCGGCCGGAAGCTGATGATTTCCTGTACCAGCTTCAAATTGGCGGGATTGTCTTCGACATACAGCAGGGTAGTGGGACGCGACATCGCAGGCGAGTCGGCCGGCATCGCATCGGCAATGGCTTGCCCCGCATCCGGCAACAGGCGCAGCGGCTCGGCGGCCCGCAATTCAATCCAGAACATGCTGCCCACGCCCTGGCTGCTGGATACGCCAATCACGCCGCCCATCAATTCCACCAGCCGCTTGGTCACCACCAGGCCGATGCCGGTCCCCTCTTCCGCGCCGGTTTCCTGGCCCAGGCGGTTAAATGGCTGGAATAGCTGGGCGATCTGTTCCGGCTTCAGTCCCATGCCCGTATCCTGCACGGACAAGCGCGCCATGTCGGGCGCCTGCATCGAGCAATCGACCACCACGGCGCCGCCTTCGCGGTTGTACTTGATGGCGTTCGACAGCAAATTCAGCAGGATTTGCTTGAGGCGCGTGCGGTCCGCCGCAACATTGATGTTGCACGCGGGCGGGAACAGCAGGCGGATGCCGCGGTTGCCCGCCAGCGGCGCCGTCATGGTCTGGCATTCCTGCAGGATTTCGCCCAGGTCGACCGGTTCCATCGACAGCGCCACGGCGCCCGACTCAATCTTGGCCAGGTCGAGGATTTCATTAATCAAGGTCAGCAAATGCCGGCCGGATTTCAAAATGTGGCTGGCGAATTCCTTCTTTTGCGCCAGCGTCGACGGCAGCTTGTCCGACGTGAGGATTTGCGCGAAACCGAGGATGGCGTTCAGCGGCGTGCGCAATTCGTGGCTCATCGACGACAGGAACGCGGACTTGGCCTGGTTGGCGCTCTTGGCTTCTTCCATCGCCATCGCCAGTTCGCCATTGATGGCTTCGAGCTGCAAGGTGCGTTCATGCACGCGTTCTTCCAGCGCTTCATTCAGGCGCATGACTTCATGCTGCGCTTCTTCACGCTGTTCCATTTCGCGCGCCAGCTCCAGGTTCGACGACTCGAGTTCGTGCTTGCGTGCTTCCAGTTCCTTGGCGCGCGCTTCGATTTCACTGAGCATGGTATTGAACGATTCCACCAGCTGCGCCACTTCATCTTCACTGGTGCGCGGCGCGCGGCGCGAATAATCGCCGGTGGCAATCACGTCGCGCGCCACGTCGCGGATATCGAGGATGGGGCGCGTGATGATGAAGTCGGTGCGGCTCATGATCAGGTAGGCGATCACCATGGCCGGCAGCATCACCAGCAGCGCAATCGTCAAATAGTCGCCAAGGCGGCCCACCATTTCATAATCGGCCCGCAAATACACGGTGCCCAGTTTTTCGCCATTGTCGACAATATGGCGGAACAACGTCAGCTTGCCCGCTTGATAGCGCACGCCCTCTTCCTCCACACCGGTGGGGAAATGCTCATCCTGGCCAGGCGCGACATAGCTGGCAAACAGCTTGCCCTTGGCATTGAAAATGGCGCCGGCGTTGACTTTCGGCCGCAAGCGCAGCAGCGCCAGGGTTTCCTTGGCCAGGCGCTGGTCATCAAACGCCAGCGCGGCCGTCGACATATGGCCGATCAATTCCGCCTGCGTGGCCATGTCGGCCGTCACGCTCTGGTGGTAGGCGCGCAAGTCATACGCGATGATGGTGGCCAGCGACACCAGCAGCGCCACCAGCGTGGACAACATCACCACGCCCAGCAATTTTTGCCGTAATGAGCGCAAGGCAATCATGACGCCCCCGTATTCACGCGGTAGGCAGCGGACAGCATGCGGGCGCTGATGCGGATGCGCGCCGTCGCCGCAGGTTTCAATGCAACTTCAAAACGCAGGCGGTCATCCGCCACGACAAAATTAATCATGCTGCCATAGGCATAGGCTTCTTCACTGTCGGAAACCGTCAGCAATGGCTGGTTGCGGGTGGCATTCATGACTTCGGCCAGCGCAGCCTTGTCCATCGCGCCAAGAAACAGGATGTGCACGTTGCCGGGCGCTTCGCCCTTCTTTAATTTGCGCACGACCAATGGACGGCCGTTGGCGGTGTGGCCTGCCACGGTTTGTTCCAGCTGATCCGCCAGCGCATCGGCCGCCATGACGCCAATCACGACGGGACTGTCCGGCCGCACGAAGCTGCCTTCGGGCCACTCGACAAAACCAGCGAATTTATACAGGTAGGCGGCCTTGATCTGGCGCTCGACAGGACCGGATGGATCGGCGTAGGCGAATATGGGCAGGCAGGTGAGCGCCAGTAGCAGGCTCCAGAGTTGGAACAGATAACGCGGGGGCAAATACGCCATGGATAATCGGCCCAGGAAACGGCAATCGGATTGTGCCCGGCACCGCTGTGCCGCATCGACTATTGTATCGCTCCATCGCACATGTGTGCACCTGATCAGAGACGTCTGTGCGTCATTGCTGGCTTGCAATTTGATTGTCGGGGACTTCCCAATCTGTGTGGCTGGGCTAGAATGGGCGCGGTCCAAATATGCGGAGCAAGAAGTGAACAAGGCAACGGAAGCGCTGGCCATCAACGTGGGTACAGCACTGCAGCACAAAGGCTGGATGCTGGCCACGGCGGAATCGTGCACCGGTGGCGGGGTGGCGCAAGCCGTTACGGATATAGCCGGTTCGTCGGCATGGTTTGACCGGGGGTTTGTCACGTATTCCAATGCGGCGAAAACCGCCATGCTGGGCGTACCGGCGGCGCTGATTGCGCAGCATGGTGCGGTCAGTGAAGAAGTGGCGGCTGCCATGGCGGCTGGCGCGGCCGGCAGCAGTTCAGCGCAGGTTGCCGTCTCCACCACCGGCATTGCAGGACCTGGCGGCGCAGTGCCGGGCAAACCGGTTGGCACCGTATGGTTTGGCTGGTCGGTGGCTGGCGTGGTGCAGACGGAGCGCGTGATATTTGATGGCGACCGCCAGGCGGTGCGTGAGCAGGCCGTCGCGCACGCGCTGCAGGGTTTGCTGCGCCGGCTGGCATGACAGTGCGGCGCGGGTTTGTACTGTGCGGCTGGCTGCTGCTGGGCGCGGCCATGCATGCGCGTGCGGCCGTCCAGGACGGCGGGCCTGTGCGCGCCACAGTCTTTGCAGCCGGCGACATTGCGGATTGCCGCTATAGCCGCGCACCGTATTCCGGTGCGGCGCGCACGGCGGCGCTGATCCAGGCCGGGCCTGCTGACGCGACTGTTTTGAGCCTGGGCGACCATGCCTATCCTGTTGCTACCTCCGCTACGCTGCACGGCTGTTATGACGCGACGTGGGGAGCGTTCCGCGAGCGGACGCGGCCTGTCTTGGGCAACCATGATTATGCGGGGGGCAAGGCTGATGCGTATTACCAGTATTTCGGTGCGCAAGCGGGGCCGCCGAAGCGGGGCTATTACAGTTTCGAGCTGGGCAACTGGCGCCTGTACGCGCTGAACAGCCATTTGAAGGGGGCCGACCATGCGGCGCAGCTGCAATGGCTGAAGGATGAACTGGCATATCATCCGGCCCGCTGCACGCTGGCGTACTGGCACGTGCCGCTGTACAGCTCGGGAGGGCATGCGGCCGATACGCACATGCGCGAAGCGTGGCGCTTGCTGCATGCGGCGGGGGCGGAACTGGTGCTGTCCGGCCATGACCATGATTACGAACGGTTCGAGCCGATGGATGCGGACGGGCGGGTTGACTTACCCAGAGGCATGCGCCAATTCGTGGTCGGCACGGGCGGCGCGTACCTGACGCCATTCCTGTGGCCACAACCGGGCAGCGCCGTGCGGCTCAACAGCGGCCACGGCGTGTTGAAGCTGGAATTACTGGATGACGGCTACCGCTGGCAATTCACGGCAGTCGATCCCGGCGGCCCCGCCCCAGAATTCCCCGCCCCCCTCCAGCAAGACAGCGGCAGCGCCCGCTGCCACTAACCCCGTGGGGTCAGACGTGCATTGATGCATTCCCCGGCTGGGGTCAGTCGTGCATTCGTGCATCCGGCTTCCTGCGCTCCCCCTGCTGTTGCAGGCGCTATGGCCAAAAGCCCCTTGCAGCAGCCACACCGATATTGCACGCGCGGGGGCCGGGCCTGGCCGTAACAATATGTGCCCAGGTCCCTTGCTGCGGTTACCTGGGCATTTCCATGCCGCTCGATTTGACAATGCACGAATGCACGTCTGACCCCGCGGGGGGGACGCACGAACGCACGTCTGACCCCATTGTGGTAACATATGAATACCTATTCAAATGTTTATTATGACAACCTCCCCTGTTTCCGACGCCGCCGTTGCGCAGCTGGCGGATTTATTTCATTTGCTGGGCGATCCGACCCGCTTGCGCATCGTGCTGGCGTGCCTGAAAGAGCCTATCGCGGTCGGTGAGATTGCTGCATCGCTGCAACTGTCCGGCTCGCTGGTGTCGCACCACTTGCGCCTGCTGCGCGCCGCGCGCATCGTCAAATCGGAACGCCAGGGCAAGCAAGTCTTTTATTCCGCCGCCGATGCCCACATCAGCGGCGTCCTCCACGATATGCTCGAACACATTGCCGAACCGGACTGACACCATGGGCCACGACCACCACCACGCACACGGCCATGACCATGGCCACGATCACGGCCACAAAGGCTGCAGCCACGGCAAGCATGACCACGGCCACGGACACCACCATGGCCACGGGCACGGCCATCACCACCACGGCGATCCCAACAGCCAGGGCCGCGCCTTCGCCATTGCCATTGCCCTCAACGCCATCTTCGTCGCGATTGAATTCACGTACGGGTTCCTGGCCAATTCCACCGCGCTGATGGCTGACGCGGGCCATAACCTGTCCGACGTACTGGGCCTGGCGCTGGCCTGGGGCGCCGCCATCCTGGCCAGGCAGGCGCCCACGACACGCTATACCTATGGTTTGCGCAGCAGTTCCATGCTGGCGGCGCTGTTCAACGCCATGCTGCTGATGGCTGCCTGCGGCGCCATCGCGTGGGAAGCCGTGCTGCAATTGATGCACCCGTCGCCGGTGGCCGGCGCCACCGTGTCCATCGTGGCCGCCATCGGCATAGCCGTCAACGGCGGTTCCGCCATGCTGTTCATGTCCGGCAGCAAGGATGACATCAATGTGCGGGGCGCTTACCTGCACCTGGCCGCCGATGCCGCCATTTCACTGGGCGTGCTGCTGTCCGGCGTCGCTGTGATGTTCACCGGATGGACGTGGCTGGACCCGGCCGTCAGCCTGGCCATTGTCGCCATCATCATGGCGAGCACGTGGTCGCTGTTGAAAGAATCGCTGAAGATGGTGATGGCCGGCGTCCCGGATTCCGTCAATGCGGACGCCATTGAACAATTCCTGCGCAGCCGCGAAGGCGTGCGCGACGTGCACGATTTGCACATCTGGGCCATGAGCACGACGGAAACCGCACTCACGGCCCACCTGGTGATCCCTGGCGGCTATCCGGGCGACCAGGCTATCGATGACATTGCAGCGCAACTGAAAGCGGAATTCTCCATCCACCACTGCACGTTACAGGTGGAAAAGGGCACCACTGAACATGCGTGCTGCCTGAAATCCAGCTAAGGCTGCTTTAAGGCTGGTCCGCCAAACCAGCGTACAAGGCCGTACTCAAATAGCGCTCGCCAAACGACGGGATGATCGTCACGATCAGTTTCCCCGCGTTTTCCGGGCGCTGCGCCACTTGCATCGCAGCCCACAGCGCGGCGCCCGACGATATCCCCACCATCAAGCCTTCCTGCGAAGCGGCCAGGCGCGCGGTTTCAAACGCATCATCGTTTTTCACGCAGATCACTTCGTCGTATACGTGTGTGTTCAGCACCCCGGGCACAAAGCCCGCGCCGATCCCCTGGATCGGGTGCGGCCCCTTGGTTCCTTTCGACAGCATGGGCGACGCCTCCGGTTCCACGGCAATGCACTGGAAAGACGGCTTGCGCGCTTTCAGCACTTCGCCGACACCGGTAATCGTGCCACCCGTGCCCACGCCGGCCACGAGAATGTCGGCACGCCCTTCCGTATCGCGCCAGATTTCTTCCGCCGTCGTGCGGCGGTGCACTTCCGGGTTGGCCGGGTTATTAAACTGTTGCAGCATCAGGTAGCGCGGGTCGGCGTCCGCCAATTCTTCCGCCTTGCGGATCGCGCCCAGCATGCCTTCGCTGCCCGGCGTCAAAATCAGCTGCGCGCCATATGCGCGCAACAGCATGCGCCGTTCGCGGCTCATGGTATCGGGCATCACGAGGGTGCAGCGGTAGCCGCGCGCAGCACACACCATGGCCAGCGCAATGCCGGTATTGCCGCTGGTGGGCTCGACGATGATGGAATCGGGACGGATTTGCCCGGCTGCTTCCGCCGCCTCAATCATCGACAAGCCGATACGGTCCTTGACGCTGTGGGCGGGGCTATAGAATTCGAGTTTGGCCAGGATTTGCGCAGGGGCGCCGGCGGCCATCCGGTTAATGCGAACGAGGGGCGTATTGCCGATCAGTTCCGTGACGTCATTGGCTATTTTCATAGGGGCTCCGAACGGTTGGCGGGAGCCCCTAATGTACGCGCTTTATTTCACGCCGACCAGTTCCACGTCGAAGATCAGTGCGGAATTGGCAGGAATGTCGTTGCCCATGGAGCGCGAACCGTACGCCAGTTCCGCCGGGATGATCAGGGTACGCTTGCCACCCACTTTCATCCCCTGCACGCCCTGGTCCCAGCCCTTGATCACCTGGCCGCGGCCCACGGTGAATTCCAGCGGCTCGCGGCCCACCGACGAATCGAATTTCTTGCCGCGCTGGTTTTTCGCCAGCGGACGGTACAGCCAGCCCGTGTAATTCACGCGCACGGTACTGCCGGCCATGGCTTCCTTGCCGGTGCCGACTTTATGGTCCGTGACGATCAACTGGTCCGCCGCCGGGCCTGGCTGGGCGGAACCGGCGACCACGGGCGCCGACGCGGCTGCCGATGCGGCGGCCGGGGTTTCTTCTGCCTGGGCGACGCCTTGCTGGCTGGCCGGCGCTTGGGCGCAAGCCTGGGTCGCGGCCACCGCAGCGAAAACAAATGCAAACAAACTACGGGTCATGATGTAATGATTCCTTCAAATTAAGGTGCGCGAATGATATCAAATGACTCCCCCACTGCCGCCAAACGCAAGCTTTTTTTCGCGCTGTGGCCGGATCCCGGCGCCCGCGCAGCACTGGCCGGGCTGCTGCCGCTGGTGCAGGGACGCCACATTCCGCCGGCCAAGCTGCACTTGACGCTGGCGTTTCTGGGACAGCAGGAAGAAGCGCGGCTGCCTATGCTGCTGTCTATCCTGAAGCGGCTTTCCGTGCCGCCCATGCGGCTGCAAATTGACTGTTTCGGGTATTTCGCCCGCCCCCGGATTGCGTGGGCGGGCATGGCGCAGCCGCCGCAGGCGTTGCTCGGCATGCAAGAACAATTGATGGCCGAGCTGGCGGCGGCCGGGTTTGATCCGGCCACGCACGGGGCGTTCAAGCCGCACATAACGCTGGCGCGCGAGGCAAAACAGGCGCCAGGCGATGCAGGGTTTGCACCCGTGCGATGGGATGTGCCGCAAGTGGCGCTGGTGGAGTCGGTGGTGGCGACAGGGGAATATGTACCTGTCGCCTTCAAACCTTAATCAGCCTGCACCGGCTTCACCTGGTCCGCCAATTTGCGCAGCACGTGGCTGGCCGCCACCATGCCAAAAGTCGCAGTGACTACCATCGACGAGCCAAAGCCCGCGCAGTTCAAGCCCGTGACGCCGGGCGCGCGGTCATCGCCATCGACCGAGCACACTTCGCCGGTTTCCGGATATTGCAGCGGTTCCATGGAAAACACGGCATCCACATTGAACTTGTTTTTCTCGCCGCGCGGGAAGCCGTAGTCGCTGCGCAAGCGGCGCCGTACTTTCTTCAACAGCGGTTCCTGTTCGGTCCTGGCCAAATCGCGTATGGCGATCTTGGTCGGATCCGTCTGCCCGCCCGCGCTGCCGATGATCACCAGTGGAATGGCTTTCTGGCGGCAATACGCGATCAGCGCCGTTTTGGCCTTGGCGCTGTCGATCGCGTCGACCACGTAATCATAGCCATGCGCGCCGATCATTTCATCGAGGTTGTCGGGCGTGACAAAGTCTTCCACTTGCGTGACTTTGCAATACGGATTGATTTGCGCAATCCGCTCAGCCAGCGCATGGATCTTGGCCTGGCCGATGGTGCCGGTCAGCGCCTGGATCTGGCGGTTGATGTTCGATTCCGCCACATTGTCGAGGTCAATCAAGGTCAGGTGGCCGACCGCGCTGCGCGCCAGCGCTTCCACGATCCACGAACCGACACCGCCCACGCCCACGACGCACACGCGGGCGTCGCGGAAGCGCTGCAGCGCGGCCTGGCCATATAAACGGCCGATACCGCCAAAACGGCGGTCAAAATCAATTTCTTCCAAGTCCGGCTGGCTGCCGGACAAGTTTTCTGGGCTAGATAAGGCATTCATCCCGTCATTTTAACGGACAATCTTTTAGAATCTCCCTATTGCCATTCCAGCCACCCACCATCATGAGCACATCCCTGTTCGACACCGCCCCCGATTTCAGCCAGCCCATCGCCGTCCTCAAGCACTGCCACGACCGCATCCGCAAGCAATTGGCCACCCTGCAAAAGCTGCAGGCCCACTTGCCGCAGCACGGCGCCGATCAAGAGGCACAGCAGGCAGCCCAGGCCATTTTGAAATATTTCAACAATGCAGCCCACCTGCACCACGAAGATGAAGAAATCAATTTGCTGCCCATGCTGCAGGCAACGGCGCAAGGCGACGATGCCGCCTTGCTGCAAGACCTGGCGCCGCGCATCCTTGCACAGCACCAGCAAATGGATAGCGATTGGCTTATAATAAAAGCACAACTTGACAAAATTGCCACAGGAGCAGACCGCGTATTGACGGCAGCATCCGTTCAGCAATTTGTCGATGCGTATACAGCGCACATGGACATCGAAGAAACGCACATTGCACCGATGGCGAAACGCTTGTTCAGCGACGGGCAAATGCGCACGCTGGGCGACGCCATGCAGCAGCGGCGCGGTATTGAACCCAACGCGCAGCCGGCGGTGCAAGCGCCACCGCCGTCGCCGCATACGGCGGTGGCCAGCGGCGTCGATATCGCGGACTTGCGCCTGGATTACGGCCGCGCCAGCCTCGATGAAAGCGATGTACTGGACCACCCGGTCGACCAGTTCGCCAAATGGTTCGATGAAGCCATGAAAGCGGAAGTATTTGAAGCCAATACGATGAGCGTGGCAACAGTTGGCCGCGATGGCAAACCCAGTTCGCGCATCGTGCTGATCAAGCAATACGACCAGCGCGGCTTCACGTGGTACACCAATTACGACAGCCAGAAAGGCCGGCAACTGGCGGAAAACCCTAACGCGGCACTGCTGTTTTTCTGGCGTGAACTGGAGCGCCAGGTGCGTATCGAAGGGCGCGTGGAAAAAACCACGAGCGAGGACAGCGACAAGTATTTCTATAGCCGTCCCGTAAAAAGCCAGCTGGCGGCGGTGGCTTCGCAGCAAAGCGAACCAATTGCCAGCCGCGAGCAGATGGAGACGAATTATGCGGCCGTGGAAGCGGCCAGCGGCGGTCATCCGCAGCGTCCGCCACACTGGGGCGGCTACCGGCTGATCCCGGAGCGCGTGGAATTCTGGCAAGGCCGCGCTTCCCGCTTCCATGACCGCATCGTATTCACCTTGCAGCCGGACGGCAGCTGGACCAGGCAGCGGATCCAACCCTGATCCGCCCCAGTCCATCCAGCCCCTCCGGCCGCGGCACAGCCAAGATGGCCGGAGGGCAGCGTGTTTTTTCAATCGATCTTTCAATCGCGGATCACTGCATGGATGGCGCAAGTGCGGCAGCAAATGGCGCTGCCGCTGCGCATCGAACTGTGGAATGGCCAGCAACTGGACTTTTCTTCCGACATTCCCCGTGTGACGATCCGTATCCCGCACCCTTCCGCCGCACGCTACCTGCTGTCGCCGTCACTGGACAACATGGGCTCGGCCTATGTGGAAGGAGCGATCGAAGTGCGGGGCGCCGCGCGCGACATGATCGCCATCGTCAATGCGCTGGCCCGCACCACATTGGCCCAGCCGGGCCGCGCCGCCAAAGTCGTGCGCAACTTTGTGCACAGCAAAGCCAAAGATGCGGAAGCCATCCGCTACCACTACGACGTATCCAACGAGTTTTACGCGCAATTCCTCGATCCCGCCATGGTGTATTCGTGCGCTTATTTCGAACATGGCGATGAAGACCTGGCCACTGCGCAGCAAAAGAAGATTGACCATATCCTCACCAAAATCCGGTTGCAGCAGGGCCATATGCTGCTCGACATCGGCTGCGGCTGGGGTGCGCTGGTGATCCGCGCAGCGCAGCGTTTCGGCGCGCGCTGCGTCGGCATTACACTGTCGGAAAACCAGTATGCACTGGCGCGCCAGCGCGTCGAACAGGCGGGGCTGGCGCACCTGGTGGAAATCCGCTTGCAGGATTACCGCGATATCCGGGGCACGTTCGACCGCATCACCAGCGTCGGCATGTTCGAGCACGTGGGACGGCGCCATTTGCCGGAATATTTCGCCGCCATCGCGCGGTTGCTGTCCGACGATGGCGTGGCCATGAACCATGGCATCACGAGCACGGATCCGGACAGCGGGGAAACACCCTATGGCGGCGGCGAGTTCATCGATAAATATGTGTTCCCGCAAGGGGAACTGGTGCATGTGGGCGAAGTGTTGAAGACCATGCAGCAGGGCGGACTGGAAGCGTACGACGTGGAAAACCTGCGCCGCCATTACGCCCGCACGTGCGCACTGTGGACCGACAATGCGGAAGCCCAAGCGGAACAAATGCGCGCCATGGGCGGCGACAAGCGCTACCGCATCTGGCACGTCTATCTGGCGGGGTGCAGCTATGCGTTTGACCAGGACTGGATCAGCCTGTACCAGATCGTGTGCGGCAAGGCGGGGCGGCACTCGCAGGGGCTGCCGTGGTCGCGGCGGTATATGTATCGCTAGCTATGCGCGCTCAATCACCGCTTTCAGTTCGCTGTAGACGTCCTGCAGCGCCGCCTCCAGCGCATCAAGATCGCCCACGCCGGACGCTGCAATGGCCCGCTGCGCGCCAAAGTTCACCAGCACGCCCTTCAAACTGTGGAGGGCGCGGGACGCGCGGTCATCGTCGCCGGCCTCCCGCGCTGCCAGCACTTCGCGCCACAGCTGCGGCCCATCCTGCAAGAACAGCGCAGCCAGTTCATGCAATAAATCTTCATCGCCATCGAGCCGCAACAGCGCGGCATGCCAGTCCAGCACCGGCGCCGCCGCTTGCGCCACATACGGCGCCAGCGCATGCCGCAAACGGGCCAGGTCAATAGGCTTCGACAGATAATCATCCATGCCCGCTTCCAGGCACCGCTCACGGTCACCCGCCATGGCCCGCGCCGTCATGGCGATGATGGGCACGTGGCGCTTACCGCCATGTTCCCATTCACGGATATGGCGCGTGGCGGCCAGGCCATCGAGCACCGGCATTTGCACATCCATCAGCACCACGTCAAATTCGTGGCGGGTGGCCAGCTCCAGCGCAGCCACGCCGGTACCGGCCAAGGTTGGGCGGTGCCCCAGCTTTTCCAGCAGGCGCAACGCCAGGCGCTGGTTGACGGGGTTGTCTTCGGCCAGCAGCACGCGCAAGCTCCCCGGGGACGCCGCGTGCGCCTCGCCCGCCTCCGGCTGCTCCACATCTTGCGCCAGCATGGCGCCATCCGCCGCCGTTGCGGCCGGACGCAGCGCCACGGCCGCCAGTCCCGTATGGCGCAGCGGCACCGTGAACGAAAACCGGCTGCCCTGACCTGGCTCACTGCTGACACGCAATTCCCCTTGCATCAAAATCACCAGGCGGCTGCATATCGTCAGCCCCAGCCCCGTGCCGCCAAACTGGCGCGTGGTGGAACCGTCGACCTGGGCAAATGGTTCGAAAATCAATTGCAGCTTATCTTCCGGGATGCCGATGCCCGTATCGAGCACGGTGAAGCAGATTTCACACTGCTGATCGTCATCGCGCTCCAGCGCCAGCGCCACTTCCACGTAGCCGGCCGGCGTGAACTTGATGGCATTGCCGATCAGGTTGATCAATACCTGGCGCAAGCGCCCCGGATCGCCCCGCACATTGCGCGGCAGCGACGGCGGCAGCACGCAACGCAACTCCAATCCTTTCTGGTTCGCCCGCAGCGCCATCACGCGCACGGCGTCTTCCACCATTTGCCGCAAGTCGAACGGCACATCTTCGATGTCGAGCTTGCCCGCCTCCACCTTGGAAAAATCCAGGATGCCGTCAACGATGTTCATCAGCGCTTCCGCCGACGCCTTGACCAGCCCGATATCGGCGCGCTGCTGCGGCGTCAGGTCCGACTCCAGCACCAGCTCCGTCATGCCGATAATCCCATTCATCGGGGTGCGGATTTCATGGCTCATATTGGCCAGGAATTCACTCTTGGCGCGGTTGGCGGTTTCCGCCGATTCCACGGCCCGCTGCATGGCGTCGCGTGCGGCGCGCTGTTCGCTGATGTCGGTGAAATAGCCCAGCATGTATTCGCTGCCGCCGCTGCTGATGACGCTGCGCGAGACAATCACGTCGCGGGGCGGATCAAAGCCCATCAGGCGCCGCTCGCTTTGGACGGCCTGGCCCTGCCACGCCAGCGCATCTTCGCGCCGTGTCGCTTCCGCCCAGCGCGGCGACGCGATGTGCTCGATGGTGCGGCCCAGGATTTCTTCGCGCGTGCGCTGCGTATATTCCTCGAACCGCTTGTTAAAGCGCAGGTAGTGGCCGGCGCGGTCTTTAAGAAAGATCGGAATCGGCAACTGGTCGAGGATTTGTTCCGTCAATTGCTGGTTGTGCAGCGCATCGTCTTCGCGGTTCAACTGCAAATCCTGCAGCAGCGATGCCAGCCGGCGCGCTTCTTCGCGCCCGCTGCGCGTACCGAGGCCGTGGCGGGCTGCTTCCTGGTGCAGCAGCAGGTTTTCCGCGCGCACCAGCGCCAGCTCCGCTTCCACTTCGCGCAGCCGCGGTTCCAGCCCAGGGTCGGCCCGTTCGCCTTCCTGCAACAGCGCCACCAGGCCATTGGCCAGCGCTGTTTCGCCAATCGCCCGCAACGACGCCAGGCGGTGCGCCATTTCTTCTTCATTGACGGCGCCCAGCGCCCGCCGGATCAGTTTCAGCAGGCGGAAGTACTGCATGTCAGGCCCCGCCGGCGGCGGGTTCCGCTGCGTGCCCGGGATCTTCGTAGCGGGCGCGGATAGCGTGCACGTCATCCCAGCGCGCCAGCAAGGCCGCCACGCAGCGGGGATCAAAGTGGCTGCCGCTGTTATCCAACAGGTACTGGCGCGCCGCATCCATGGTCCACGCGCGTTTATAAGGACGGCGGCTGGTCAGCGCATCGAATACGTCGGCCACCGCCACGATGCGGCCGGCCAGCGCAATGGCGTCGCCCTGCACGCCATTCGGGTAGCCGGTGCCGTCATAGCGCTCGTGGTGCGTCAGCGCGATGGTGGCGGCCAGCTGCAGCATGGGCGCCTGGCTGCTTTTCAGGATGTCATAGCCGATTTGCGCGTGCTGGCGCATGACCGCCATTTCCTCGTCCGTCAGCCGGCCCGGCTTCAGCAAAATCTGGTCGGGCGTGCCGACTTTGCCCACGTCGTGCATGGGCGCCGCATTGAAAATGTCTTCCTGCTCTTGCGGCGGCAAGCCCAGTTCTTCGGCAATCAGGCGTGAATAATGCGCCATGCGCAAAATGTGGGCGCCGGTTTCCGGGTCGCGGTATTCCGATGCACGCGCCAGCAGCATGATGGTTTCCTGCTCGCGGTCGCGCAATTCGGCCGTGGCCTTGGCCACTTCATCGGCCAGCCAGCGCGCGCGGTGCTGCAGGCTGGCGGTGGCGCGCCGCAGTTGCAGCATATTGCGCGTGCGGGCCAGGAATTCGACTTTGTCGATGGGTTTGATGAGGAAATCGCTGGCGCCGTTTTCCAGCGCGCGGTGCCGCACTTCGACATCCATGCTGGCCGTCACCATCAGCACAGGCGGCCGTTCGCGCGGATCGCCCTGCAGCCGGGCGATCAATTCCAGCCCATCCATGTCCGGCATCATGTAATCAATGATCAGCAAGTCCCACGGATGGCTGTTGCACCAGTCCAGCGCCGGCTGCGCAGCCTGGAACGTCACGGTTTGCACGCCATCGAGCTTGCCGATCAGGCGCGACATCAACACCAGGTTGATGTGGGTATCGTCGACGATGACTACATTCATCAACCCGCGCTCCCCCTTGGTAACAGCCCGCTACTTCAGGCGGTTGCTGTGCATTTTGCGGAATTTGACGACTTTGGGTTCCACCACGAACGCGCAATAGCCTTGCAGCGGGTGCTGGGCAAAGTAATTCTGGTGATAGTCTTCGGCGCGGTAATATGGTTGCGGCGGCGATAATTCCGTGACGATGGGCGCGTCCCACACCGCCGCCATTTCCGCCATCACCTGGCGCGCCGTGGCTTCCTGTTCCGGCGACTGGTAATAAATCACGGAGCGGTACTGGGTGCCGACGTCGTTGCCCTGGCGGTTCAACGTGGTGGGATCGTGGATGGTGAAGAAAATTTCCAGGATATCGCGGTACGAGATGACGGCCGGGTCAAACTCCAGCTTGACCACTTCGGCATGGCCGGTGCCGCCTGTGCACACCTGTTCATACGTGGGGTTGGGCTGTTGCCCGCCCGTATAGCCAGATTCCACGGCTGTGACGCCCCGCACCTCCAGGTAAACCGCTTCGATACACCAAAAGCAGCCGCCTCCCAAGACAGCGGTTTCCATGGTCATACAGCCCCCTGAACAGAGATCACTTTCATAAAGGCTACTGTAACGCAAATGGGTCCAGACTGCATCCCTGCGTTCTTTGGCATAATGGCGGAAAGATACAGGCATCTCCTATGAATATAAGCTCCCCCCGCGCCGAGTCGCGTGAATTCGATTCCCTGCATTTCCGGCAGGCGCTGTCGCAATTCGCCACAGGCGTCACCGTCATTACCACGCGCCTCGAAGACGGCAGTTTTCGCGGCTTGACGGCCAGTTCCTTCAATTCCGTGTCGCTGGACCCGCCGCTGGTGCTGTGGAGCCTGGGCACGTCCGCCAACAGTTTGCCGATTTTCAGCGGCAATTCCCATTACGTCATCAATGTGCTCAATGCGGACCAGGCGCACCTGGCCAAGCTGTTTTCCCGCCGGACCGATGACCCGTGGGAGGGCGTCGAATATGAATTGTCGCGCACCGGCATGCCGATTTTAAAAGGGGCGATTGCGTGGTTTGAATGCCACAACCGCAGCCGCTACCCGGAAGGCGACCACGTGATTTTTGTCGGCGAAGTGGAAGAATGTGCAATTGCCCCCCAGGAACCGCTGATTTTCCATGGTGGACAGTTCGGCAAGCTGAAGTAGTGTCAAAAACGGAAATTTGGTGTCGCCATTTGAAAAGCCGCGCCGGAAACACCGTTCTAGAATGGCGGGATCATCCACCATAACGAGAGACTATTACGATGAGCCAAGCCCGCGCGCAATTCCACTGGGATGATCCCCTGTTGTTGAATAGCCAGCTGAGCGACGACGAGCGCATGGTGCGCGACGCCGCCGCGGCATATTGCCAGGACAAACTGGCGCCCCGCATCCTGGAAGCCTTCCGCCACGAGCGCATGGACACCAGCATCTTCCGCGAAATGGGCGAACTGGGCCTGCTGGGCCCGACGATTCCGGAACAGTACGGCGGTCCGGGCCTGAACTATGTCAGCTATGGCTTGATCGCGCGCGAAGTCGAGCGTGTTGACTCCGGCTACCGCTCGATGATGAGCGTGCAGTCGTCGCTGGTCATGGTGCCGATTTATGAATTCGGCACGGAAGCGCAGAAACAAAAATACTTGCCAAAACTGGCTACTGGCGAATGGATTGGCTGCTTCGGCCTGACCGAACCGAACCACGGTTCCGATCCTGGCTCGATGGTGACGCGCGCCCGTAAAGTGGCAGGCGGCTACGAGCTGACCGGTTCGAAAATGTGGATCACCAATTCGCCGGTGGCCGACGTGTTCGTCGTGTGGGCCAAGGATGACGAAGGCGCGATCCGCGGCTTCATCCTGGACAAGGGCATGAAGGGCTTGAGCGCCCCGGCCATCCACGGCAAATTCGGCCTGCGCGCTTCGGTGACTGGTGAAATCGTCATGGATAGCGTGTTCTGCCCGGAAGAAAACGCGTTCCCGGACGTGCGCGGCTTGAAAGGCCCGTTCACCTGCCTGAACTCGGCACGCTACGGTATCGCGTGGGGCGCCATCGGCGCTGCCGAAGATTGCTGGCACACTGCCCGCCAATACACGCTGGACCGCCACCAATTCGGCCGTCCGCTGGCGGCGAACCAGCTGGTACAAAAGAAGCTGGCCGACATGCAAACGGAAATCACGCTGGCGCTGCAAGGCTGCCTGCGCCTGGGCCGCATGAAGGATGAAGGCACGGCTGCCGTGGAAATCACGTCGATCATGAAGCGCAATTCCTGCGGCAAATCGCTGGACATCGCCCGCACGGCCCGCGACATGCTGGGCGGCAACGGCATCTCCGACGAGTTCGGCATCGTGCGCCACATGGTGAACCTGGAAGTGGTCAACACGTACGAAGGCACGCACGATATCCACGCGCTGATCCTGGGCCGCGCCATCACGGGTATCCAGGCATTCCAGTAATCGCAAACGCCTGAAACAACAACGCCGCAAGGGTCATCCCTGCGGCGTGTTTCTTTTTGGTTTGGTGCCTGGCACCAAACCAAACGCCGCAGCGCTCTGCACGCTGCGGCGTTTTACTTTCAGACCCGGAAGCGGCTTACCATTTCCAGTTGAAGTTGTGGCCGATCGAGATGGCCACAGCGGTCGGGTCCAGGCGCGCAACCTGGGTCTGGCCCGTCGAATACGTTGCCGTGGTCTTCAACTTGGTCTTGATGACGTTCACGTCCACGAACCAGTCTTGTTTGAACGACACGGTGGTGCCCAGTTTGTAGCTGAGCGCCCACTTGTTTTTCATCGAGAACGTCACTGGCTTGCCGCCTGGATCCAGTACAGCCGTCAACTGGCCGGAACCCGTTTCATTGCGGAACATCGCATACGTGATACCCAGGCCAGCGTAAGGACGGATCATGCTGGTTGGCTGGAACAAGTGGTAATTGATGAACGCAGTCGGCGGCAACACTTCCGACGTGGCCATCTTGCCCGTGCCTTCCAGCGCGCCGGCGCCGTAAATCTTGTGCTTGTATGGCACGCCCAAATCCATTTCCGCGGAAATGTTGTCAGTTAACATGCGGGCGATGGTAACGATAGGCTGCATGTCGTCGCCAATGTCAGCCTTACTGTTCGGCAATGCCGGCGCGGACACCGGTTCGCTCTTCACATCCGGCATCACATTGTTCAGGCCGACCTTGACCGTATATTGACCAGCCGACTGTGCCGAAGCACCAGACGCCGCACCCAGCGCCGCGGCCAGCGCCAACAATTTCACTGCGTTATTGATTTGTTTGTTCATTGTGTCTCCAGTATCCGTATGGTGCCGCGGCTTACAGCCAGCCCTTGACGATCATTTTTTCCGAAACGAAGCGAGCCAGCAGCCAGTAGTTGTATGGCGTCGGCAGCGTTTCATCTGCGAAGGAATAGCGGCCCACATCACCCGTCTTCAGGTTGTTCAGGTTGCAGGTCAGCGCAATGCCCAGCGGGTTTTTCGCAGCGCTCAGATCGCAAGCGGTGTCTTTTACGTTGGTCAAGCCATACGGCGCCGGATTGGTCGCCTGGTCATGCGACGACGTCCAGACGTCGATCAGCAGCACGTTGTCCAGGCCGCTCAAGCCTTTATCGAGTTCGTCATTGAACGCTTTCACCATCGCCGCAATCAATTGCTGGCTGCTGGACGGCTGCGCCAGGCCCGACGGCGTGGTTGCCACGTCGCCCAGGTTGGCGACGGCCACATATTTCGCGCCATTCGTCAGCATCTGGTTCTTGACGATGGCCACCAATTCTTTACCCGCCGTCGCCATGGCCGCCACCTGCTCTGCCGAGTGGGCTGCAGCGTAGTCCGTACCGGCTTTGGTGCCGGCCGCCGTCGCGTCAGCTTGCGCCTTGGCGACCATCGGGCCATACACGGTTGGCGATGCCGCCGCGGTATTGCCAGCCTTGACCGCAGCAGTCACTGCCGCCGTGACAACGGTGGCATCCGTGTGCGATGGGTTGGCCGATTCCGCTGCCATGGCCAGGCCGATCGCCTGGGCTGCCGTTTGCGGATTGGTGGCGCCGGCCGCCAGTTGCGCGATCAGGCTGTTGGCGAAGGCCGTCGTGCCTGCCGACGTGCCGGCTGCGGTAGCCGCTGCCGACAGCGCGCCCAGGTTGAACAGCACGTCATTGCCGCCAGCCATGACGAAAACAATTTCATCGCCTTTGAACTTGCCGCCCACTGCCGCCAGGTGGTTTTTCACTTGCTGCGCCACCGGCACCGTCAACAGGCCCAGCGGGCTGCCCGTCAATTTATTGCCAGGACCAACCGGGCTGGTCACGCGGGCGCCGCCCTGTGCATAGCCATAGCAGCCGGCATTGGTGGTTACGGGGACTTTGAAGCCTTTGGTGGCGTCGCCGTCCAGGCCCGTCATGGCTGCGCATGGCGCTGGCAGGCCGAACTGGGCTGCCAGCAATTCCAGCCAGATCTTGCCGGAGAATTCAGGACCGGTGCCGGTGGCGCCGTTAATCGTATATTTGCCGCCGCCCAGCGCCTTAACGCCGCCTACGGCATACGTGCCGACGTCGGACAAGCTGTCACCGAAGGAGACTTGCGATGCGAATTTAACTTTGAGGGTTTGGTCGCCTGCATCAGGTTTGCCGCTGTTGCCGCTGCAACCGGCCAGAATGGCCGCCGTGGCCATCACTGCGAGCGCAATTTTCGTTTGTCGCATTGTGTCTCCTTAGAAATTCTTAGAAATTTATTCTACTAATCGAACGTACGTGCTATTAGCAATCCGCGTAATATGCCAGCCGGAAACATCCTTGTATAGGGCGATTTTGTAAATTGCCCAACTATCCGAGGGGGTATTCTAACGGCTGGTTAACGTGCGCGGAAGAAGTCCCGCGCAGCACGCAGACAGAAAGGCGCCACCAGGCCAGCGTGGTAGGCGTCCCGGACTGCTGAATCGCCGGAACCGCCGCTGACGGCGGCATTGAGCTTGACTGCGCTCTTGGCGGCCAGGAACCCCAGCTTGGGCTGGAGATAGTCATCGTTCAAGCCCGGCGTACTATCGACATTCACCACGTGCAACGCCGCGCCGGTTTTCTGCGCACGGTAAAAATCCCCCGCTGCCATAGTGTTGTAAAACGGAACAATCGGATCGTTATCGCCGCCGCACAGCAACAGTGGCGCCGTTGGTCCATAATTTCGCAAGTCATTACGCAACAGCCATTTGCGCAGCGGCTGCACAGGCGAGCAGGACAGCGGCGATTCTGCCGTGGCATTGCACGGGTTATTGCGCATGTCCGCCGTCACGCTGTCGCGGTACGCTGTGCGGATCAGGTTATTGTCGCCAAAGAATGGTTCATAGCCTGCCGTTTGCGGCACGGAATTGCCTGCGAACAGGGCTTTTTCCGGCAAGCGGCCCGATGCCGCCAGTTCGCCCAGCGATTGCGTCCCCGGCAACAGCGTTTCTATGCCCGTGGCATAGCGGCTTTCATACATATCGGCGCTATTCGCATACAAGCCCGCACCGGCGCGCTGGCCGGCAGTCGCCAGCATCGGCAAGAATGCGGTCGCGCCCGTGGTGGGCGCACCGCCAAAGATGCTTTCGCCAAACTTCAACAGGGAATATGGACCGGACAAGCCTGCCGCAGCCGCCACGGAAAATTCTGTCGGGTAGCGCAATTGCATGGCGCGCTGCGTCGCCACCGCCACATAGCCGCCCTGCGAATACCCCGTCACGTACAATTTCGATGCCCCCAGCACTTGCGCAAACGCTTTGCGCGATGCGCGCAGCCCGTCGATCATGTCGGCCGCCTGCTGTTCACCGTCCAGATACGCGTGATACGGCAGCGACGAACCGGCATAGCCCGCGTAATTCGGCGCCACGACGATGTAGCCGTGCGCGGCAAAAATACCCGCCACCAGGCGTGCTTCCGTCCCGGCCAGATTGGCCATATCAAATGATTTCAACGGCGACGTGCCGTGCGCATACAGCACGACGGGGCGCGGTCCTGTGCACGCCGGGTCCGTACCGGACGGCAGATACACGGCAGCTGACGCTTCCGTTGCTTCATGCGCGGAACCCACGGTGTTGTAGCGCACGGTTTGCACGGAGACGGCGCACACCGGCGTGCTGGTAATTCCGCTGGCGCCATACTGGGCGCTGTCCAGCAATTGCTTGAATTGCTGCGGCTCCAGGGTATTGATGGCAATCCCGTTGACCACGATGGGCACGGCGGACGGACTGCCAACCACGGTGCCCCGCTGCGGCGCTGGCGGCTCCGGTAACACGACGACGCCGCCACTGCTGCTGGGTGGCGTGTTACTGCCGCCGCTGCCGCCGCCGCAGGCTGTCAGCGCCAGCGCGGCTAGCAACGTGAATGTGTGACGCATGTCCTGCTCCCGATGAGACAATCGGGCCAGAATAGCAGATCAATCACTTGCGGAATTGAAAAAGTCGCGCGCAGTCATCAGACAAAAGCCGGCAGCCAGCCGGCTGTGGTACCGGTCAGACACTGCCTTGCCAGGATCATTACCTTTTTTGGCCGCTTCCTGCGCCAGCGCCTGGACTTCATGGGCAAACCCCTGCTTTTGCACCAGATACGCATCTTGCGGCTGGATGGTTTCCAGATCGACCAGCACCGTGGAAGCGCCATGCGCGGTAAAGTACGCCTGCGTATATTCTGCGTTGCTAAACGGCACGACAGGATCGCGCGCACCGCCACATAACAGCAGCGGCGTTTGCGGCACATACGTACGCAAGTCGTTTTTCACCATCCATTTGCGCAAGCTATGTTCCGGCGCGCAAGACAGCGGTTCCACACTGTCGCTGTGGCACGGATGCGCCGCCATATCGGCCAGGTAGGCATTGCGGTAACTGGTGCGCACCAGGTTCATATCGGCAAAGAACGCCGAGGCATCGGCTGCCTGTGGCTGCGAATCGCGGGCAAACAGCGCCCCTTTCGGTAATTTTCCTTTGCTAACCAGGTCATCCAGTTTCACTTTCGTTGGCAACAGCGTTTCAATGCCATTCGCATAACGGGATTCATACAAATCTTCCGGCGCCGCATACAGCGCTGCACCGGCGCGCTGGCCAGACGTGGTCAGCAGCGGCAAATATGCCGTCACGCCCGTGCTGGGGCGGCCGCTGAACGTATCGTCCGCCATTTGCGCCAGCGCGTAAGGTCCGGACAGCCCCGCCACGGCCGTGACCTTGAATTCATCCGCGTGGTGCTGCTGGATGGCGCGCTGCGTGGCCAGCGCAACAAAACCACCCTGCGAATACCCCGTCAAGAACAGCCGTTGCGACGTCTGCAATCCCAGCACGCCATAGGCGGCGCGGGCGGCGCGCAGCGCATCGACCATGTCCGCCGCCTGTTGTTCCGCATTCAGGTAAGGGTGGTAGGGTAGCGACGACACGCCATAGCCCGCATAATCCGGCGCCACGACGATATAGCCTTGCGCGACAAACATGGCCGCCACCAGCCGCGCTTCGCCATTCAAGTGCGCCATGCTGAACGCCCGGTCGAGTACCGTGCCGTGCGCATACAGCATCACGGGACGGGGCCCGTTGCACGCGGGATCTTTGCCGGACGGCGCCATGATGACGGCGCCCGCATCGGCCGGTTCACCCTGCCCGCCGACGGTCTGGTAGCGCAGGCTGTGGATGGAAATCGTGCAGCGGGGTTCGCCGGTAATTTTCAGCAAGCCATCGCGCCGTTTCAGCAGCGAGCGCAGCAGCGGCGGCTCCAGTTTATCGATCGTATCCACGACGACATCAATTGGCACCAGGGTTGGCCCGGACAGCAGCGTCCCCCGCGCGGGCAACTGCCGCGCCAGTTGCGCCGCCACCGTCCCTGCCGCAGCCGATGCGCTGCCGCCCGCCATGGCCGGCGCGTAAGACAGCGCCGCACTGATGACAGGCGATGCATCGATGGGATCGGATAGACGTTCAGCAGCGGTGGCCGTTGCCGCAATAGCAGCATTGGCAAGGAGGAATGCACACAAGCGCAAGACCATGGCTGGCCTCCATATTCTTGTAATGCGCGCCGGCCGGAAACCGGCGTGGCGCCTTGTTCAAGGACGCCACTCAACAATACCAGAATACAAGAGACTTGCGCGTGCGCGCTGTGTGCGTGGCCGCACACAGCACAAGATTTAGGACGAAGCCAGCAGCTTTTCAACGATGCCCGTCGCGCCAAATGCTGCGCGGCGCAAGCGGTCATTGACGCCCAGCCACGCATCCGTTTGCGGCGGCGCTTCCACCAGGATCAGCTGCGCATCGCTTTGGTCCATCGCGCGCAGCGCTGCATACAAGCCGTAGGCATAGCCTGGCGCATCGGAAGGCATATGCTGGTGCGCGGTGAACGTCCCGGCCGGCAGCGCAGCGTTGTCGCAATAATGGATAACGGCTGTCTTGTGGCCTTTGGCGGCCAGCTGCACCAGCACATCGGCCAGCTTCGCCGCCTCCACCAGGGCCACCGGTGCTTTCGGCGCATAGTGCGATTCCAGCGTGCCGGAAGCGCGCGGGGCGCTCTGGTCCGGCAAGTTCGGCATCACGCCAATCACGTCGCAAATATCCTGTGCGCCGATATGGCCGGGACGCAGCAGCACGGGGCCGTGCGTGTCGAGGCGCGACAAATCCAGGATCGTCGATTCAATGCCTACCTGGCTGGAGCCGCCATCAAGCACGGCGACGCGCAGGCTGCGCGCCGTATCCAGCACGTGCGCGCCAGGATTTTCCATCCGCGCTGTAATCATGGCCGCCACCGCATGCGCGGCAGTTTCCGCCATGCCGGCAGCATCCAGCACGTCTGCACCGAATTCATCGCGCACGTGCTGCGCCGTGGTCGGGCTGACATTGCCGAATTTATTCGCCGACGGCGCCGCTACGCCGCCCTTGCCGCCTTTAAACGCGGACAGCAACGCAATCGCCACCGGGTGCGACGGGCAGCGCAGGCCCACGGTATCCTGGCCGCCGGACACGGCGTCGGGAATCTGCGGATGACGCTTCATGATCAAGGTCAGCGGGCCGGGCCAAAAGGCCGCAACCAGCTTGCGCGCTGTGTCCGGGATATCCGTGACCCAGTAATCGAGGTCGGCGCCAGGCGCCACGTGCACGATCACCGGATGGTCATTGGGACGGCCCTTGGCGGCATAAATGCGCGCCACGGCAGCGGGATTTTCCGCGTCCGCACCGAGGCCATAGACGGTCTCGGTCGGGAACGCCACCAGGCCGCCGGATTCGAGAATCGCGCAAGCCTGGCCGAGTACTTTTGGGTCCATCGCGCTCACGGTATGACTCACGCAGGAATACCCAGAATCGCACACGCAGCATTCAACTGGCGCTGCGCGTCGTCCAGGGTGGCGGCGATGAACGTGATGTGGCCCATCTTGCGGCCACGGCGCGGATCATCCTTGCCATACAGGTGCAAACACGCGCCCGGCAAACCCAATACCTTGTCCCACGCAGGAGTACGCGGCGTGTCGGAACCGTCTTCAAACCACACGTCGCCCAGGATGTTCAACATCACGGCCGGCGAATGCTGGCGCACGTCGCCCAGCGGCAGGCGCGCCATGGCGCGCACTTGCTGTGCAAACTGGCTGGTGGCGCACGCATCGATCGTATAGTGGCCGCTGTTGTGCGGACGCGGCGCCATTTCATTGACCACCAGCGTACCGTCCGTCAGCACGAAGAATTCAATGCACAGCACGCCGACGTATCCCAGTTCCGCCACGATGGCGGTGGCCGCATCCTGTGCCGCCTTTGCGCATTGCGCCGACACATTCGGGCCCGGCACGGTGGTGGTAAACAAGATGCCGTCGCGGTGCACGTTTTCCGCGATCGGATAGACGACGGATTCGCCATCGGCGCCGCGCGCCGTCAGCACCGACACTTCATATGCCAGCGGCAGCATTTTCTCCAGCAGGCACGTCACCTGGCCCATGGCTTCGAACGCATTGCGCACGTCGTCGCGCGATTTCACGCGGACTTGCCCCTTGCCGTCGTAGCCCATGCGCACGGTTTTCAAAATGCCGGGCAGCAAATCATCACTGATTGCATCGATATCTTCCAAGGCCGCGATGACCTTGTGCGGCGCCGGCATGACGCCGGACTTCGGCGCGCAGCCGACAAAGAAACGCTTTTCAGCAATGCGGTCTTGCGCCACCGACACGCCATGGGCGTTCGGCGCGACAAACACGGATTGCGCGAGGCGCGACAGCGAGTCGGCCGGCACGTTTTCAAACTCGGTGGTGACGGCTACGCACTGCCTGGCCAGTTCATCGAGGCCGTTGGCATCGCTGTAGCCGGCATTGACGAGGCGCTGCGCTACCTGCCCGGCCGGGCAATCGGCGGCAGGCTCCAGCACGGCCACCTGGTAACCCATGCTTTGCGCAGCTTGCGCAAACATGCGGCCCAGCTGGCCGCCGCCCATGACACCCAGCCAGCTTGGCGGGTTGTTAACTACGTCGTTCATTCATTCACCGGTAACGTCATGGCTTGCGCCGCAGCGGTTTGCGTGGCGCGGAATTCCTGCAGCTTGCCCGCCAGCGCATCATCCGTGGTGGCAATGATGGCAACGGCCGTCAGCGCCGCGTTGGCGGCGCCCGCTTCACCGATGGCGAAGGTCGATACCGGCACGCCTTTCGGCATTTGCACGATCGACAACAGCGAATCTTCGCCACGCAGGTATTTCGATGGCACAGGCACGCCCAGCACCGGTACGATGGTCATCGCTGCCACCATGCCCGGCAAGTGGGCGGCGCCGCCGGCGCCGGCAATGATGGCGCGCAGGCCGCGCTCGCGCGCCGACTTGGCGTACGCATACATTTCATCGGGCATGCGGTGCGCGGAAATCACTTGCGCTTCGAACGGCACGCCGAACTGTTTCAGGATGTTGGTGGCATTTTGCATCACGTCCCAGTCCGAGGACGAACCCATGATGACGCCGACCAGTGGTTTGCTCACGTCCGTCATCATTACACCTTCAGCTTTTCGCCGGTCAGGCGTTCAATGGCTTCAAAGTATTTGGCCTGGGTCTTGCTGATGACGTCAGCCGGCAGCGCTGGCGCCGGCGCGGTCTTGCCCCAGCCGGTCAGCGTTTCCAGGTAGTCGCGCACGAATTGCTTGTCGAACGATGGCGGCGACATGCCTGGCTTGTACGAATCGGCAGGCCAGAAGCGCGACGAATCAGCCGTCAGCACTTCATCCATCAAGTGCATGACGCCGTTTTCATCGAGGCCGAATTCAAACTTGGTGTCGGCAATGATGATGCCTTTGGTGGCCGCGTATTCGGAAGCGGCTTTGTACAGCGCGATCGATACGTCGCGCATTTTCGCGGCCAGCTCGGCACCGATACGGCTTTCCATTTCAGCAAAGCTGATGTTTTCATCATGTTCGCCCAGGTCCGCCTTGGCCGCTGGAGTGAACAGCGGCTCAGGCAGTTTTTCAGCCTGTTGCAAGCCTTCCGGCAGCTTGATGCCGCAAACGGAACCCGTTGCCTGGTAATCTTTCCAGCCCGAACCGATGATGTAGCCGCGTACGACAGCTTCCACCATGATCGGCTTCAGGCGCTTGGCCACAACAGCGCGGCCTTTGACCTGCTCCACTTCGTCCGGCGCCACGACCGACTCTGGCGCCACGCCGGTCAAGTGGTTTGGCACGATATGACCCAGTTTCTCGAACCAGAAATCGCTCATCTGGTTCAGCACCATGCCTTTGCCGGGAATCGGTTCGTTCATGACGACGTCGAAAGCGGACAGGCGGTCGGTGGTGACGATCAGGATCTTGTCGTCGCCTACGGCGTAGTTGTCACGGACTTTGCCGTGACCCAGCAATGGCAGGGACTTGATGGAGGATTGGTAGAGGCTGTTCATAGCGGAGGGGATTTATAGATATGCAAAACCGGCGGACCTGTCAAAAGCGCCGCCGGCTGAAGAATCGGGCCGTGGTGAGCCCGTCCAAAAACAGAATTTTACTTCACAATTTGCGCCAGCGAGCCGGCCTTGTAGCGCTCTGCCATTTTTTCCAGCGGCAGCGGCTTGATCTTGCCAGCCTGGCCTTCGCAGCCGAACGCCAGCAGGCGGGCCTTGACGATTTCTTCAGCGGCAGCACGGGCTGGCTTCAGGTAGTCGCGCGGGTCGAACTTCGATGGGTTTTCAAACATGAACTTGCGGATCGCAGCCGTCATCGCCAGGCGGATGTCGGTGTCGATGTTGATCTTGCGAACGCCGTGACGGATGCCTTCCTGGATTTCTTCGACTGGCACGCCATAGGTTTCTTTCATGTCGCCGCCGAATTCACGGATGATGGCCAGCAATTCTTGAGGAACCGACGACGAACCGTGCATGACCAGGTGGGTGTTCGGGATGCGGGCGTGGATTTCCTTGATGCGGTCGATCGCCAGGATGTCGCCGGTTGGCTTGCGCGTGAACTTGTACGCGCCGTGCGACGTGCCGATCGCGATAGCCAGCGCGTCGCACTGGGTCTTTTCCACGAAGTCGGCAGCCTGGGCCACGTCGGTCAGCAATTGTTCGCGGGTCATGGTGCCGTCGGCGCCGTGGCCGTCTTCCTTGTCGCCCTTCATGGTTTCCAGCGAACCCAGCACGCCCAGTTCTGCTTCCACCGTCACGCCGATTGCGTGCGAGAACTTCACCACTTCGCGGGAGACGTCGACGTTGTATTCGTACGAAGCCACCGATTTGCCGTCCGCTTCCAGCGAACCGTCCATCATGACGGACGTGAAGCCCGAGCGGATCGCAGCCATGCAGACTGCCGGCGACTGGCCGTGGTCCTGGTGCATGACGACTGGAATGTGCGGGTACGCTTCGACAGCAGCGTCGATCAGGTGGCGCAGGAACGCTTCGCCGGCATATTTGCGGGCGCCGGCCGATGCTTGCATGATCACCGGGCTGTTCAGCGCGTCGGCGGCAGCCATGATGGCTTGCACTTGCTCCAGGTTGTTGACGTTAAAGGCTGGGATGCCATAGCCGTTTTCTGCGGCATGGTCCAGCAGCTGGCGCATGGATACGAGGGACATGGTAAAACTCCAATAACAAGAAAAAAGAAATTTTTAACTGAACTCGCCGACGCGCACGATCTTCAGGGCATTGGTGCCCCCCACCTGGCCCATGGGTTCACCCCATGTGACGACGATCATGTCGCCCTTGCGGACGATGCCATATTCGACCAGCAACTCTTCGGCTTCACGCAGCACGACGGCACTATCGGTACCCTGCTGCAGCTGGTAAGCGCGCACATTGCGGTACAGCGATGCCTTGCGGGCCGTGGTCACGCTGGGCGTCAGCGCGAAAATCGGCGTATCGATGCTGTGACGGCTCATCCACAATGCAGTGGAACCGGATTCTGTCAGCGCCACAATGGCTTTCACGCGCAAATGGTGCGCAGTGAACAGGGCGCCGTAGGCGATCGACTGGTCGATACGGGTGAACTGGACGTTGAGGAAGTCGGCGTCTAGCTTGTTGTATTCGGATTGCTCGGCCTCGACGCAAATGGCCGCCATCATTTCGACGGTTTCAATCGGGTATTTGCCGGCGGCGGTTTCTGCCGACGCCATCACGGCGTCGGTGCCATCCAGCACGGCATTGGCGACGTCCGACACTTCGGCGCGGGTCGGCACCGCATTGACGATCATCGATTCCATCATCTGGGTCGCCGTGATCGCCAGTTTATTGGCTTCGCGCGCCATCTTGATCATGCGCTTTTGCAGCGCCGGCACGGCGGCATTGCCTACCTCCACGGCGAGGTCGCCGCGCGCCACCATGATGCCGTCCGATGCGCCCAGGATCTCGGCCAGCGCGGGAATCGCTTCCGCGCGCTCGATCTTGGCGATCATCATCGGCTTGTGGCGGAATGGTTCGCCGGCGATATTGGCCAGCTGGCGCGCCATCGCCATGTCGGTGGCATTCTTCGGGAAGGAAATGGCCAGGTAATCAGCCTGGAAGCTCATCGCAGTCTTGATGTCTTCCATGTCTTTGGCGGTCAGCGCCGGGGCAGTCAGGCCGCCGCCCTGGCGGTTGATGCCCTTGTTGTTCGACAGTTCGCCGCCGATTTTCACGGTGGTGTGGATTTCACTGCCAATCACGCGCACGACGGTCAGCACGATCAAGCCATCGTTCAACAGCAAGGTGTCGCCCGGATGCACATCCTGCGGCAGCGCCTTGTAATCAAGGCCGACTTTTTCCTGGTTGCCCAGTTCGCCGTTTTCGCCCCATTTTGCGTCGAGGATAAAGCTGTCGCCGTTGGCCAGTTCGATCTTGCCGCCTTCGAACTTGCCGATGCGGATTTTCGGGCCCTGCATGTCTGCCATGATCGCCACTTCGCGCCCGCATTCGGCGGCTGCGCGGCGCACCAGGTTGGCGCGGTCGATATGGTCTTGCGCTTTACCGTGCGAGAAATTCAGGCGCACGACATCGACGCCGGCACGGATCATTTTGCACAAGACATCAAAGTCGGTGGAAGCTGGACCGATGGTGGCGACGATTTTTGTACCGCGGGACATAGGAAGGGCTCCTTTGTTGGACGTAGGGCGGATTCTACGGGGCACCGAGTCGAATCCGCCGTGCATGCGTTACGGTGACGCGATGGCGGATTTGACTAGGCGTCCCCGTCAAATCCGCCCTACCAGCGTTACTTGGTATAACGCTGAGTCAGGATTTCCACTGCCGGCAGAATCTTGCCTTCCAGGAACTCCAGGAATGCGCCGCCACCGGTAGAGATATAACCGATTTTATCGGCAATGTCATATTTTGCAATCGCTGCCAGCGTATCACCACCACCGGCAATCGAATATGCTTTGGAACCGGCAATGGCCAGCGCCAAGGTTTTCGTGCCTTCGCCGAACTGGTCGAACTCGAACACGCCGACCGGGCCATTCCACACGACGGTGCCGGCGGCGCCGATTTTCTCTGCCAGCAGCTTGGCCGTTTGCGGGCCAATGTCCAGGATCATGTCGTCATCGGCCACGTCGGCAACGGCTTTCACGGTCGCCACGGCGGTTGGCGAGAATTCCTTGGCGCATACGACGTCCACAGGAATCGGCACTTCCGCGCCGCGCTTGGCCATGATGTCGATGATGGCTTTGGCTTCATCAACCAGGTCGTTTTCCACCAGCGATTTGCCAATATTCAGGCCGGAGGCTTTCATGAACGTGTTGGCAATGCCGCCGCCAACGATCAGGCCGTCGACTTTTTCCGACAGGGCTTTCAGGATGGACAGCTTGGACGACACTTTGGAACCCGCCACGATGGCCAGCAGCGGACGGGCTGGCGCGCCCAGCGCCTTGCCCAGCGCATCCAGTTCGGCAGCCAGCAGCGGGCCGGCAGCGGCGATCGGTGCGAACTTGGCAATACCGTGGGTCGAGGCTTCCGCACGGTGCGCGGTGCCAAATGCGTCGTTGACATACACGTCGCACAGCTTGGCCATTTTTTGGGCCAGTTCGTCGGAATTCTTCTTTTCGCCCTTGTTCACGCGGACGTTTTCCAGCAATACAACCTGGCCGTTTTGCAGGTTTTCCAGGCCAGCGCCATCGACCCAGTTCTGTTTCAGTTCAACAGGCTGGCCCAGCAGCTCGGACAGGCGCTTGGCGACGGGCGCCAGGCTGTCTTCTTCCTTGAATTCACCTTCGGTCGGACGGCCCAGGTGCGACGTCACCATGACTTTGGCGCCGGCGTCGACTGCGGCGCGGATGGCCGGTACGGAAGCGCGAACACGGGTGTCTTCAGTGATGTTGCCAGCGTCATCTTGCGGCACGTTCAGATCAGCGCGGATGAAAACGCGTTTTCCTTGCAGTTGTGGGAGCAGGTCTTGCAGGCGGGTGAAATTCAGGACAGCTTGCATGGCGAGTCTAGGGGCAAATTGTTGGAAAGCCGCTATTCTACCGCAATGCAGCACCGGATTCGTTTAAAAAACGTGCAACAACCTGAGTGCCGTGAAGAAGGCCATGCCAAAAATAATGGTTTCCAGCATGTTACGGCGCAGTAAATAAAAAACAACAGAAACCAGTGCGGACACCAGTTTCGGATTGCTGTATTCGAACTGTACGTGCCCGGCCGTATCCAGCAGCAAGTCCGGCGCGACGATGGCGGCCAGCGCGCACGCGGGCGCATAGCGCAGCACTTCATGCACGCGTTTCGGGATATTGATGTGGTGGCCCACGACCCAGAACGATGCGCGCGTGGCGGCCGTGGCCGCCGCCAGCGCCACGATGGTCAGCCAGATTTCCCAGTCAGCCACGGCGCATCTCCTTGATCTTGTCGCTTAATTCTTCAGCCGCCATGGCAGACACCATGCCCACCACCACGGCGGCCAGCAAGCCCAGCTTATACGGCAGCGCGTGGCCCCAGACTGCCACAAAGCCGGCCACCAGCACGCCCACCAGCGCCGGCCGGTTGGCAATCAGCGGCACCAGGATGCACAGGATCGCCAGCGTACCGGCAAAACCCAGCCCCCATTCCGCCGGGATGGCGCTGCCGGCAAAGATGCCGGCTATCGAACCGATTTGCCATGCCGCCCAGTTGGGGTACATCAGTCCTTTTAAATAAGACAGTTTGCCCCGCTGCGGCTGTTCTGACGGATAGCGCTGCAGGAACAGCGCGGACGTCATGTCGCCGGATGCATAGCCCAGCAGGAAACGTTGACGCAAAGGCAAATGCTGAAAGTGCGGGGCCAGCAATACGGAAAAAATCACGAAGCGCAAGTTGACGGCAATTGCCGTGCAAAACACCACCCAGATCGGGGCGCCGGCGGCAATCAGCGGCAACGCGGCCAGTTGGGCGGAACCGGCAAACGCCATCAACGTCATGCCCAGCGCCTGCACCACCGTCAAGCCACCCTTGACCATGGCCACACCGACCACAATGCCCCACGCACCGATGCCGAACAGGGTCGGCATGCCATCCTTGAGCCCCTCGCGCCAGGCGGCTTCATCGTGGGCATCTACGTCGGAGAGTTGCGGCGGCGGCGCGCGATGGGGTTCGTTCATGTCGAAAAATCTGCCATGCACGATGCAAGATGTTTGCAATTATGAAATGTATCGCCGCAGGCTGGTGCTGGAATCAGCCGCTATTCTACCGATGATTTTTGCTCGCTGCCCGAATCCGTTAGAATCTGTGCTTTATCAGTTACCGCTTCCGGAGATCAAAAGATGAGCAACGCCACCACCCCAGCCGTCGAACTCGAAGGCAAAGACTTGCCGGCACACTGCCCGAACCCAGCCATGCCGCTGTGGTCGTCGCACCCGCGCGTCTTCCTCGACTTCCATGACGGCGAAGCCAAGTGCCCATACTGCGGCACCGCTTACCGCCTGAAGCCAGGCACGGTGGTTCCTCATCATTAATAGTAATAGTTAAACCCCGCCCGGAGCGCATCATGCCTACCAAGAAAAAGCAGTTGAACGGCAGCGCCGCTGAAGTCGAAGCTGCTTTTTATGATGCGCTGAACCGGGCCGACGTCGATGCCTTGATGGCGCTGTGGGCCGACGACGATGAAATCGCCTGCATCCATCCGGGCGGGCCCCGCCTGGTCGGGCACCGCGCCATCCGCGAATCGTGGTCCATCATTTTGGAGCATGGCGGCTTGCATATCATGCCGTCCGTGCTGCATGAAACACATAACCTGATGAGCTCTATTCATTCCGTGGTGGAAGGCGTCACTGCCGCCAGTGGCGAACCGGCGCACCTGATTGCCAGTAACGTCTATATCAAGACGCCCAAAGGCTGGCGCATTGTGCTGCACCACGTGTCGGTGGCGCCGGGCCCGGTGCCGGTAGAAACGCCGGCGCAAATCCTGCATTAAACATGAAATACACGGCTCCCTTCTGGCTCCCCAGCGGCCACCTGCAAACGATTTATCCAGCCACGTGCATCAGCAAGCCGGCCGTCAAGTTCCGCCGCGAGCGGTGGACTGCGCCGGATGGTGATTTCGTTGACGTGGATTTCGTCGATGGCGATGCGGGCAAGCCGTTTGTCGTGCTGTTCCATGGGCTGGAAGGATCGTCGGACAGCCACTATGCGCGCGCGCTGATGGCGGAATTGCGGGCGCGGGGCTGGTCCGGCGCCGTGCCGCATTTCCGCGGCTGTTCCGGTGAACCGAACCTGGCGCCCCGCTTTTACCATTCCGGCGATGCGCAGGAAGTCGACTGGATCGTGCGGCGCTTGCACCAGCACGCGATGAGCAATGCCTGTTCGCGTTTTTACGCGACAGGCGTATCGCTGGGCGGCAATGCGTTGCTGCGCTGGCTGGGCGAATCGCAATCGCAGGCAGGTTTTGTCGATGCCGCCGCCGCGGTCTCCGCGCCGCTGGATTTGGCGCGGGGCGGCGATGCCCTGTCGCGCGGGTTCAACCGCGTCTACACGCGCATGTTTTTAAATACGTTGAAGCCGAAGTGCGTCGCCAAGCTGAAGCAATTCCCCGGCCTGTACGATCTCAACGCACTGCAAGCGGCAAACGATTTATATGCTTTCGATAACGTGGTGACGGCGCCCCTGCACGGCTACCGCGATACGGACGATTACTGGCACCGCGCCAGCGCCAAGCACGTGCTGACGGATATTACGGTACCGACGCTGGTATTGAATGCGCTGAACGATCCTTTCCTGCCCGGCATACACTTGCCGCGCAAAGCCGCGCCGTGCGTGACCCTGGACTATCCTGAACATGGCGGCCACGTGGGCTTCGCCGCCGGCTGCGTGCCGGGCAGCCTGGCGTGGTTGCCGCAGCGTTTGCTGCACTTCCTGGAAAACCAGGCCATTCAAACTTGCGAGGCATGAGCATGGATGACATCGTCAAACAGGCGCTGGCAAAGTGGCCGAATGTCCCCCACTGCTACGGCTGGCTGAGCCTCGATGCGCGGGGCAACTGGCGCATGCGCGACGAGCGCGCCCAGCATTTCAATTTACCGGGCGACAAGCTGACCAATCCTGCACTGGTGGGGTTTATAGTCCGCAATTACGACTGCGATGAACGGGGCTGCTGGTATTTCCAGAATGGGCCGCAGCGCGTGTATGTGAATCTGGAAGCGACGCCGCACATCGTGCGCACGGATCCAACACACGGCTATGTGCTGCACACAGGCGCGCCGCTGGGCGCGATCGATGAAGCGTGGCTGACCGATGATGGCCACCTGGTGCTGCGCAGCGGCGCCGTGGTGGCGCAACTGGATGACCGCGATCTGGCGCAAGCCATGATGCAATTTATGCCCGCAGGCGACGAGGCGCTGGCTGCCTGGCTGGATGGCCAAGACATCCCGCTGCAATTAGGCCCGGTACCGTTGCAGCGGCTGAGCGCGGCCGAAATGGCGGAAAAATTCCATTTCCAGCCAACGCCAACTCCGTAGGGCGGTTTCCACGAAACCGCCATGCATGCGCCATCACGGCTCCTTATATTTGTCCCCCATCGCCTCCTTGCGCCGCTGCTTGAACTCCCGCTCGCGTGCATCGATCTGCGACTGGTCATAAAACGACGCATCGGGCGATTTGCGCGCCAGCCCCAGCTGGTCAATGGCCGCCAGCATGCCACCTTGCAGCATGTACGATTCCGCCAGCGCCATATGCTGCAATGCCATCTTGCCCTGCTTCGCATACGCTTCGGCCAATAAATCAAACCCTTCCGGCTCTTCCCGGTATTGCTGCACCTGGTCGCGCAGGAAGCGGGCGGCTTCTTCCGTATTACCCGCCACGATCATGGCCTTCGCATATTGATGCGCAATGCCGCGCGACAGCGGATATTTCTGGTGCGCGCTTTCCGCTTCCGCCAGCGCAGCCTTGATCAGCGGCGCATTGCTTTCCTGCGCCAGCTTGATGTCCAGCGACAGGCTGGTGAAGACCGTGGGCGCCACATCTTGCCGCGCCACGCCGAGCGCCCCGGCCGGCGCCGGCGCATTGACGGTGGCCAGCGCCTTGTCGAGCCAGCTTTGCGCGGCAGCGAAATCGCCTTTCTTCAACATGGCAAACGCCAGCCCATATTGACCGGCCGTCTTTTGCTGGCGGTTATCCTGCAGCAGCAAATCCTGGAAATAGCGGATGGATTCCGCCAGCCCCTGTGAACTTTCATCCTGCAGCACGCGGGCGCGGGCGCGGATCAAGTGAAACGCCAGGCTGTCGGCGCGCTGGCGGTAAGGCTGTTCACGGATACGCGCCTGGATATCGGCAATGCGTTCCGTCGTCAGCGGGTGCGTCAGCAGGTAGGCTGGCACGTTATCGCTGTAATTGCGCGTGGCCGTCTGCATACGCTGGAAAAACGCCACCATGCCGCTGGTGTCATACCCCGCTTCGCCCATGATCTGGAAACCCACGCGGTCTGCTTCCCGTTCCGCGTCGCGGCCGAAATTCAACTGGCGCTGGATCGCCAGGCCCTGCCCGCCCATCATGACACCCATGGCCGCATCCGGACTGGATTTCATGGCCAGCGCGGCAAGCACCATGGCAGCCAGCGGAATCAGCGCATCCGTTTTTTGCTGTCCCAGCTGGCGCGCAATATGGCGCTGCGCGACGTGGCCGATTTCGTGGCCCAGCACGGACGCCAGTTCCGATTCATTTTGCGCCGCCAGCAGCAGCGCCGAGTGCACCCCGATAAATCCTCCCGGCAATGCAAAGGCATTAAGCTGGTTGTCGCGCACCGCAAAGAATCCATAGTTAAAACTGGCTTCGCCCCGAGCTCCCGGGTGCGCGGCCACCAGTTTATTGCCCAGCTCATTCAAGTATTCCAGGATGGGTTCATCATCGAGGTAATCCTTGTTGCTGCGGATCTCGTACATGATTTGCTCGCCCAGCTTGCGTTCGATCAGGGGCGACAATTCCTGCCGTTCCGTATCGCCCAGGTTAGGCAAATTGATCGGCTTCGATGGCAATACTTGCGTGCTGGCTTGTGGCGCAGCGAACAAGAGGGAAATCGCGAGAGGGATTATCAGGCGCGATGAGAAACGTTTGAGAGTCACGATGCTATGATACCTGTCAACACCAGCTAAGAGCCTCACAATATACATGAACACCGACAGCAATGACGAGAATGCAGGACTGACCCACTTTGACACGGCCGGACAGGCGCATATGGTGGACGTGGGCGGCAAGCAGGAAACCCACCGTATCGCCGTGGCCAGCGGCAGCATCAAAATGAAGCCGGAAACCCTGGCCATTATTGTCTCTGGCTCAGCCAAGAAAGGCGACGTGCTGGGCATTGCCCGTATCGCCGCCATCATGGCGTCCAAGCGTACCAGCGATTTAATTCCGCTATGCCACCCGCTGGCGCTGACGCGGGTCGCCGTGGATTTTGAAGTCGATGCACCCAACGCCACCGTCCACTGCCGCGCGCAAGTGGAAACCTACGGCAAGACCGGGGTGGAAATGGAAGCGCTGACGTCGGTGCAGGTGGGCCTGCTCACCATCTACGACATGTGCAAGGCCGTTGACCGCGGCATGGTCATGTCCAATATCCGCGTCCTGGAAAAGCATGGCGGCAAGTCGGGCGACTGGAGCGCAACCAGTTAATAATTCGCCGTTGCAAATCATGCACGTCCATGCTTTATTTGCAACCACCGGTATATAATTGCCGCCCGGACACGGTTACAGCAAAGGAAGGGCATGAGCAGCAGCACAGCGGCAGCGGAAGCGCGGACGCAGGAATATGAGTTCGAGCAGATGAATCTGCAGGTGGGCGGGCGGATCCAGCTGATCACGCACCGTACGCTGAAGCCTATCCAGCATTTTTCCACGGTCATCGGCTGGATCAAGGATGAATACATGATCGTCAAGGTGCCGCTGGAAAACGGCGCCCCGGTCTCGCTTGCCGAAGGCGACAAGCTGACGATCCGTGTGTTTTCCGGTGTCAACGTGTGCGCTTTTTCCACTGTCGTGCTGCGCGTATTTGACCGTCCGCTGCTGTATGCGCATGTCGCTTTCCCCACGCAAATCCAGGGCACGAGCTTGCGCACGGCCATGCGCGTAAAAGTCGATATTCCTGCCCAACTGGCATCTGCAGGCGGCATCAAAACCAACGTCTTCCTCGTTAATCTCAGCGTCTCCGGCGCACTGATTGAATCCGAAGGACCACTACCGACAGGCAATTCCAAAGTGGCCCTGTCATTCACCTTGCTGGCGCCGCCCGATAACCGGCAAGTGCTGGTTAATACCTATGCGCACGTGCGCAATACCAACGCCATCAAACCCGCCACGGCTGACCGGCCGGCCATGCATACGTACGGCGTGCAATTTTCCGGCTTGGATCCAACGCACTATACGTTGCTGCAAAATCTCACCTACGAAGCGCTCATCGCGGACCGGCAAAAAATCGTCTGACAAAAAAGAAACCGGGCCGCAGCCCGGTTTTGTTGCTGCCCCCCATCGGAGGCAGCGTCAACTAATCAGATTAGTTGTTTTTCGTGATCGCCGCCGCCGCAGCCGTGTTGGTGACCGTCGTGGTATTCGCCCAGGTCACTGCCGTGCCGTTGGCTGCAACGGTCGGGGTCATGGTGATGGTCATGCCATCGACGCCGGTACCGATGCCGCTTGCCAGGGTCAGCGTAATCACGCCAGCAGCAACGGTCGCCGACGCCACTTCTTTGGTCGGAGTAAAGACTGGAACAACGGTCACGGCGCCAGCAGCAGTGGTATTGCAACCAGTGAGCACCCCGCCCGCTTCCTGGGCGCACAAGCCGACTGCAGTACGCAGCGGCGTTGCAGCGCCCAGTGCGTTACCAACTTTGGCTTTGATCGTGTAATCGCTGTAAGCAGGAATTGCCACGGCCGCCAAGATACCGATAATGGCCACAACGATCATCAGTTCGATCAGGGTGAAGCCGGCTTGAGCTTGCTTCTTGATTTGTTTAATGGATTTCATTTTGATTCTCCTCATACGGTGATGGAACAGGTTGTTGGTGCCACGGTTGAGTAAGTGCAAGTGGCGTGCCAGCCTGTTTTTTGCCATTGGAGAACCCGATTCCCGACAATTTCCGTCAATCTAGCCCGTCTGGCTGACGATTTTTGTCAATCGCGCTGCAGAAATTGTCAGTTCCGATGGAAAAAAATTGGCAACTGACAGATTTTGTCAGTTCAATCTTGTTTAAACGCCATTTGTGTACCGCTGAGGTCAATGACGTCGCCATTTTTCAGCCGCACTGGCTGCTTGCCCAGCAACGCGCCATTCAGCAACGTGGGGGCATCGCCCTCGACCTGGGCGATGGAATATGCGTCCACGCCGCGGGAAATCACGACGACTTGAACGGTAGGACGGCCCAGCGTCGTCAGAGCCTTAGTGAGTGCTAACTGCTTACCTGCATTCGCGCCATTCAAGACTTCCACGCGGCCAGCCGGTATGCCCGCTTGTGGCAATGGCACAGTCGCGTCTGGCGATATTGCGGTGTGAGGCCGCACGCCATCGGCCAGGTATTCAATCAGGTATTTGGCCAGTTTGATGGTGTCGCCGTGCTGAAGGAAATGCTTGCCAATGCGCTGGCCGTTTACGAACGTGCCGTTGGTGCTGTGCAAGTCTTCTAAAAATGAATCATCGAGGATGGTCGTGATGACGGCATGTTCACCGCTGACTGCCGGATGGCTGAGCACGATGTCGTTGTGGCTGCGGCGGCCGATCGTCATGCGCTCCTTGCTGAGCGCAACTTCCTGCTCGACCACGCCTTCGCGCGCAATGATGATCTTCCCCAACCAACGCCTCCAGGAAAATGATGCACCTGACACCAGGGTATCAGGCACATGGCAAAAAAAAGGGGAGCTGAACGCTCCCCCTTATTATTCACCAAAAGCTTGAATTACAGCATTGCTTTCAGCAGACGCGCCATTTCGGACGGGTTTTTGGTGACTTTGATGCCGCAGGCTTCCATGATTTCCAGCTTGGCTTCCGCGGTGTCAGCACCACCGGAGATCAGCGCGCCAGCGTGGCCCATACGTTTGCCTGGAGGCGCGGTCACGCCGGCGATGAAGCCAACCACTGGCTTCTTCATGTTGTCCTTGATCCAACGTGCAGCGTTGGCTTCGTCTGGACCACCGATTTCACCGATCATGATGACGGCGTCGGTATCAGGATCTTCGTTGAACATGCGCATCACGTCGATGTGCTTCAGGCCGTTGATCGGGTCACCACCGATACCCACTGCCGACGACTGGCCCAGGCCCAGTGCGGTCAGCTGACCCACTGCTTCATAGGTCAGCGTGCCCGAACGGGACACGACGCCGATACGGCCTTTCTTGTGGATGTGGCCAGGCATAATGCCGATCTTGATTTCGTCAGGGGTGATCAGGCCAGGGCAGTTCGGGCCCAGCAGCAGGGTTTTCGAACCAGCTTTAGCCATGCGGTCTTTGACTTCCATCATGTCGCGGACTGGAATGCCTTCGGTGATGCAAATCGCCAGGTCCAGTTCAGCTTCCACAGCTTCCCAGATCGCGGCAGCGGCGCCTGCTGGCGGCACGTAGATCACGGAAACGGTGGCGCCGGTTTCCGATTTAGCTTCTTTCACGGAAGCGTAGATTGGAATGCCTTCGAAATCTTCGCCGGCTTTCTTCGGGTTCACGCCAGCGACGAAAGCTTCGCGGCCGTTGGCGTAGTCGCGGCACATGCGGGTGTGGAACTGGCCGGTTTTACCGGTGATGCCCTGGGTGATGACTTTGGTGTCTTTGTTGATCAGAATAGACATGTTGGTTCCCTTAATTATTTACCAGCTGCAGCGGCAACAACGCTCTTGGCAGCATCTTCCATGGTGTCAGCGGCAATGATCGGCAGACCGGAGTCAGCCAGCATCTTCTTGCCCAGATCTTCGTTGGTGCCCTTCATGCGCACGACCAGCGGCACTTGCAGGGAAACGGCTTTCGATGCGGTGATCACGCCTTCAGCGATCACGTCGCAACGCATGATGCCGCCGAAGATGTTCACCAGGATGGCTTTCAAGCCTGGGTTCTTCAACATGATCTTGAATGCTTCGGTTACTTTCTCAGCCGTAGCGCCACCGCCCACGTCCAGGAAGTTGGCTGGCTCGCCGCCGAACAGCTTGATGGTGTCCATGGTTGCCATGGCCAGGCCGGCGCCGTTCACCAGGCAGCCGATGTTGCCGTCCAGGGAGATGTAAGCCAGGTCGAATTTCGATGCTTCGACTTCGGCTGGATCTTCTTCGTCCAGGTCGCGGTAAGCGACGATTTCTGGATGACGGAACAGCGCGTTGGAGTCGAAGTTGAACTTCGCGTCCAGGGCGATGACTTTGCCCGAACCGGTCAGGATCAGCGGGTTGATTTCAGCCAGCGATGCGTCGGTTTCCCAGTACGCTTTGTACAAGCCTTGCAGGTTGGCGCGTGCGTCCGCGATCGACTCGGCTGGCACGCCGATTTTCGCAGCAACAGCGTCGGCATCCGCGTCGGTCAGGCCGACCGCTGGATCGATCACCACGTTGTGGATCAGTTCTGGGTGCTTTTCAGCGACTTCTTCGATGTCCATACCGCCTTCGGACGACGCCATCAGCACAACGCGCTGGGTGACGCGGTCGGTAACCAGCGAAACGTACAGTTCTTTCTTGATGTCCGCGCCTTCTTCGATCAGCAGGCGGCGTACTTTCTGGCCTTCAGGGCCGGTCTGGTGGGTCACCAGCTGCATGCCCATGATCTGGTCAGCGTATTCTTTAACCTGTTCCATCGACTTGGCGACTTTCACGCCACCGCCTTTACCACGGCCGCCAGCATGGATCTGAGCCTTGACAACCCACACTGGGCCGCCCAGGGTTTCAGCAGCTTTCACTGCCTCTTCCACGGTCATGCACGGAATGCCGCGCGGAACCGTCACTCCGAATTTTCGGAGGATCTCTTTGCCTTGATACTCATGGATTTTCATGCTGGCTTCCCTTCTGATTGGTACTGATATAAAAGATTAAACTGCGAGGGTTGAACTGCGTCGTTAAACTACCGGGGGGTCTTCTGCTGCGGGCGCCTGGCCAGTCCTTTTCACTGCCCAGCGCGGATAGTAGCGGGCGACTGCCCCGCCATCCGTGCGCAAGGCATGGCATTTATCAAGCTGGAACGGCTTGGAATGCGGCACATCGGCGCTGGCCCCGTCATGCGTGGGCCAGACGTCGTTGGCGAAAGCCTGGATTGCCGCCGTTGGCAAGACCAGGGCCAATTCCGTCAAATGGGTGCAACCAGACATGCCATACAAGCGCTGCTTGAGTTCATGCCGGAAACCCAACATCAAGTTCAGTCCCACCAGCGCCTGGTAAGCAGGGGCAATGGTGTCGCAAAAACCTGGATACGGAACGGAGGCGGAATCGGCTTCGGCTGCAACGATGTTCAGTTTTCGGTCCACTGTGATGCGCAGCCACAAGTCGTGCAGTGGCTGGCCAGCCGGACGCAGGCCGGAAGCGAGCAGGGTGTCGTTTTCTTTGATGTCGGTGATATGGGCGTCGAGGTCCCACAGGCCATCCTCGCGCGCGTACGCCTGGATGTCTATGGCACGCGTGTGCCGTAGCGCACGTCGAGAGACTGGAGTTGACAAGGACATAATACCGATGCCGCTTTCGCGGCAGAAATTAAAAAGCAGCCATGTACTTTTAAGCATCAAAAAGCACGTTGCCGCAGCTTCTACGGACAACCACCGCCCCCGCGGTGCTGCAAAAACCGTCAAAGTGTAGCACACGATTGCGCGAGTTGCGATGTGCCTTATATCAACTAGAAGGCAAATTCTCACTACGTAGTAAATATTTATGGCAGGCTGGCTGCCGCCACTTTGACGCACTCCGGGCTATTTACTCGTCATCGTCGGGGCTGCCCTTCAGTGCTTCCCGCACGGCTTTCTGGGAAAAGCCACGCTGTATCAGGAAGCGCATTTGCTTGGCTTTTTGCTGTGCATCTTCGGCCACTACGCCAAATTTGCGGCGCCACACTTCGATGCAGCGCGCAGTTTCATCTTCCTTCAGCCCCGCTTTTAATTCTTGCAGCGCTTCACCCTGGATGCCGTGGCTCTGCAATTCGGCCACGATACGGCTGGCGCCATAGCGGGCGGCGCGGCGGTGGATCAGCGATTCGGAAAAGCGTTCCTGTGACAGCCAGTTATTCTTTTCCAGGAAATCCAGCAGCGCTTCCACGTCGTCGCCCTCTTCCGCATAACGGGACAACTTGCGGCCCAGTTCCAGCCGGCTGTGCTCGCGCGTGGACAGCAGGCGCAAGGCACGGGCCTTCAGGCTGAGGGGGGGCATGGGCATGACATGACTCCAGATGTAAAAAAGCGGACGACGCAAATGCGCTCATCCGCCTTTAGTGAGATGTAGGCTGGATTAGGCGCATCGCGCCGTAATCCGGCAAGCGTCGCGATGACGCATGCATGGCGGATAAGGGGGACGCCTAGTCCGCTCCGCGCTAATCCGCCCTACATTAGTCGACAGCTTTCAGTTTTGGCGCCGGCGCTGCAGCTTCATCCTCCGCCGATCGCGGCAATTCACGCACGCCCAGCGCTGCACGCACCTTGTTCTCGATTTCACGCGCCAGGGCTGGGCGCTCTTTCAAGAACATACGGGCATTGTCTTTACCCTGGCCGATGCGTTCGCCGTTATAGCTGTACCACGAACCGGATTTTTCCACGATCTTGTGCTCGGCGCCCAGATCCAGGATTTCACCTTCGCGCGACGTGCCTTCGCCATACAGGATGTCGAAGTGCGCTTCGCGGAACGGTGGCGACACTTTGTTCTTGACGACCTTGACCTTGGTTTCATTACCGATGACTTCGTCGCCGGACTTGATGGAACCGGTACGGCGGATATCCAGGCGCACGGATGCGTAGAATTTCAGCGCGTTACCGCCGGTCGTGGTTTCAGGGCTGCCGAACATCACACCGATCTTCATACGGATCTGGTTAATGAACACCACCAGCGTATTGGTACGGTTGATGGAGCCTGTCAATTTACGCAGTGCCTGCGACATCAGGCGCGCTTGCAGACCTGGCAGCGAATCGCCCATGTCGCCTTCGATTTCAGCGCGTGGCGTCAGGGCGGCAACGGAGTCCACCACCACCATGTCCACACTGCCGGAGCGCACCAGCGCATCGCAGATTTCCAGCGCCTGTTCGCCCGTGTCCGGTTGCGAAATCAGCAATTCATTGAGGTTCACGCCCAGCTTCTGTGCGTACACCACGTCCAGCGCGTGTTCCGCGTCGATGAACGCGCACGTGCCGCCCAGTTTTTGCATTTCCGCAATGGTTTGCAGCGTCAGCGTGGTTTTACCGGACGATTCCGGACCGTAAATTTCCACCACGCGGCCGCGTGGCAAGCCGCCTACGCCCAGCGCGATGTCCAGGCCCAGCGAGCCGGTGGAAACAGTTTGCACTTCTTCAATCGGCGCGCTGGAATCCATGCGCATCACGGAGCCCTTGCCGAATTGCTTTTCGATTTGCGCCAATGCAGCAGCCAGCGCCTTGGCTTTTTCCGATGCGGGTACTACGGCTTTCTTGTCGTCCATGATGATCTCTCAGCGTCTGATAATGGGTACAGGGTGTACTGTATAAAAATCCAGTGGTTTTTGCAAGCGCTGTTTTCAGAAATCGATAAACCGCGCAAAAGCTGGCAATGTTATGCAAACTCTTACAAAATACCAATTCCCGCAGCTGATTCGAATCAACCATGCGTATTTTACTTGCCGAGGACGACAGCGTCCTGGCCGACGGCCTCACCCGTTCGCTGCGCCAGTCCGGCTATGCGATTGATTGCGTCAAGAATGGCCAGGAAGCGGATACCGCCCTGTCCACCCAGGAATTCGACTTGCTGATCCTGGACCTGGGCTTGCCAAAAATGCCAGGACTGGAAGTGTTGCGCCGGCTGCGCTCCCGAGGTTCGCTGTTGCCGGTGCTGATCTTGACGGCGGCGGACTCCATCGAACAGCGGGTGAACGGCCTCGATCTCGGGGCCGACGATTATATGGCCAAGCCATTCGCGCTGTCCGAACTGGAGGCGCGGGTGCGGGCGCTGACGCGGCGCGGCCAGGGCGGCGGCTCCACCGTCATCAAGCATGGCCCGCTGACGTATGACCAGGTCGGCCGCAGCGCGTACATCAATGACCAGATGCTGGATTTGTCGGCCCGTGAACTGGGCTTGCTGGAAATCCTGCTGGCCCGCACCGGGCGCCTCGTGTCGAAGGAACAGCTGGTCGACCACTTGTGCGAATGGGGCGAGGAAGTGTCGAACAACGCCATTGAAGTGTATGTGCACCGCCTGCGCAAAAAGATCGAAGTGGGCGGCGTGCGCATTGCCACCGTGCGCGGACTGGGCTATTGCCTGGAAAAGTTCAGCGACGCCCCGCGCCCTGACTCGAAATAAAGCACGCAGTGAGCAACGGTCCCGCCCTTCATGACAGCCAGTCCGACTGGCAGGCGGACCACCACGACGGCAGCGAGGAAATCCAGCATTCGCTGTTTGGCGAAATCCTCGACTGGATGCTGGCGCCCTTGCTGCTGCTGTGGCCCATGAGTATCGCCATCACGTACCTGGTGGCGAAGTCCATCGCCAATCAGCCGTTCGACCACGCGCTGGAAGACAGCGTCACGGTATTGGCCCAGCAAATCCGCGAAGTCGATGGCCGCATCGTACCCCGCACCGGCGGTTCCGCCCGCGACTTGCTGCGGGCCGACGACGTCGACACCGTGTATTACCAGATCGTCGCGCCCAATGGCGAAGTGCAGGATGGCGACCGCGAACTGGCGCAGCCGCCCGAAGATGACCGCGACCGCCCGGGCGCCGTGCACTTCAGGAACAGCAATATGCACGGCACGCCGGTGCGCGTCGCGTATTCGTTTGTCGTGCTGGAAGACCGGGGCGCGGAAGAAACCCGGCTGGCGCTGGTGCAGGTGGCGGAAACGCTGGAAAAACGCGCCAAGCTGGCCAATGAAATCATCAAGGGCGTGATCCTGCCGCAATTCATCGTGCTGCCCATCGTGCTGGCGCTGGTGTGGTTTGCGCTGTCGCGGGGCTTGTCGCCGCTGGCGCAATTGCAGGAACGCATACGCGCCCGCAACCCGGATGATTTGAGCCCCATCGATGCCCGCCAGGTGCCGGAAGAAATCACGCCGCTGGTGCGTTCGCTGAACGACATGCTGGAGCGGCTGTCGCTGTCGATCGACATGCAAAAGCGCTTTATTGCCGATGCGGCGCACCAGATGAAAACCCCGCTGGCCGGCATGCGCATGCAGTCGGAACTGGCGCTGCGCCAGACCGACCAGGGGGAGATCCACCGTTCGCTGGAACAGCTGGCGAAAAGTTCGGAAGCAGCGACGCGCCTCGTCAACCAGTTGCTGGCGCTGGCGCGCGCGGAAAACCAGCCGCAGGCGGGCGCCTCGCTGCTGCCGCTGGATCTGCCGGAACTGGCCCGCAGCGCCGTGCGCGACTGGGTGCCCGCCTCATTCAACCACCGTATCGACCTGGGCTACGAAGGGCCGGACGATGGACTGCTCATTGCCGGCAACCCCACCATGCTGCGGGAAATGCTGTCCAACCTGATCGACAATGCGCTGCGCTATACGCCACAGGGCGGCGCCGTCACGGTACGCGTCAAAGGCGCTGGCGGCATGGCCGTGGTGGAAGTGGAAGACACGGGGCCCGGCATTCCGGAAGCAGAACGGGGCCACGTGTTTGAACGCTTTTACCGGATCCTGGGCAGCACGGCGGAAGGCTCCGGCCTGGGCCTGGCCATCGTGCGCGAAATCGCGCAGCAGCATGACGCCACGGTGGAACTCACGTCCAATCCCCGCAGCACGGCGCCAAAGATGCCGGGATGCCTGTTCCGCCTGACCTTCCCTATTTACATGCCGCCGGCTCCTCCCGAGCCAAATGATGATGAATAACGAACTGCTGCGCCAGCTGCGCAATGAACACTGGAGAAAAACCCGGCAGATTACCGCCGTGCTGTTGCTGCTGTGGGCCGCCACGATCTTTGGCGCGGTCTTCTTTGCCCGTGAAATGAGCGGCATGACGCTGTTTGGCTGGCCCCTGTCGTTTTACCTGGCCGCGCAGGGCGCGCTGCTGGTCTTCCTCGCCATCATCGGCGGTTACGCGTGGCGCATGCGCGCACTGGACCAGCGCTACCGCGCCATCGCGCGATCGACGCGATGAAGCGCACTTTCTTCCAGCGCCTGTCGCGCTACTACCTGCTATTTACGGGCGGCTTCGCCTGCTTTTTGCTGGCGCTGGCCATGCTGGAAAAAGAAGGCATGCCGCGCGTGTGGATCGGCTATTTATTCATGCTGGCCACTATCACCCTGTATGCATTCATCGGGCTGGTCAGCCGCACATCGAATGTGGCGGAATATTACGTGGCGGGGCGGCGGGTCCCGGCCCTGTTCAACGGCATGGCGACGGCGGCCGACTGGATTTCCGCCGCCAGCTTCATCAGCCTGGCCGGCACGCTGTATTTGCACGGCTTCGACGGCCTTGCTTACATCATGGGCTGGACCGGCGGCTATTGCCTGGTGGCGCTGCTGATCGCGCCCTACCTGCGCAAGTTCAGCCAGTACACGATTCCCGATTTCCTCGCTGCCCGCTATGGCGGACCACATCACGGCCGCATCGTGCGCATGATGGCGGTGGCCGCCACCATCATCGTGTCGTTCACGTATGTGGTGGCGCAAATTTACGCGGTGGGATTGATTGCCTCGCGCTTCACAGGCGTGGATTTTTCCGTCGGTATTTTCCTCGGGCTGGCCAGTATCCTCGTCTGCTCGTTCCTGGGCGGCATGCGCGCCATCACGTGGACGCAAGTGGCGCAATACATCATCATCCTGGTCGCGTTTTTAATGCCCGCGATCTGGCTGTCGGCCAAGCATGGCGGCAATCCCGTGCCGCAAGTAGCTTATGGCAAGTTGCTGCCGCAATTGACGGCCCGCGAACAGGCGCTGCGAAACGATCCGAAGGAGCAGGAAGTGCGCCGCATTTTCCTGCAGCGCGCCGCCGAATACCGGGAAAAAGTCGAAGGCTTGCCCAGCACGTGGGATGCGGGCCGTTTCGAAGCGCAGCGCCAGCTTGATACCGTCAAGCAGCGCAATGGCACCTTGCTGGAAATCCGCCTGGCGGAAAAAGCCCTGCTGGCCTATCCAAAAACCGTGGAAGAAGCACAGGAAGCGTGGGATTCCGCGCGCCGCTATTACGAACAGCGGGCGATCCCGCCTGCGCCGCATGCGGAACCGTTCGCCGCGCCGGCAAAACAGGCTTCCGACGTCAAACGCAATAACTTCCTCGCGCTGGTGTTTTGCCTGATGGTGGGCACGGCGGCACTGCCGCACATTTTGATGCGCGCTTATACGACGCCGTCCGTGCATGAAACGCGGGTGTCCGTGTTCTGGACGCTGTTCTTTATCCTGCTGATTTATCTGACCATCCCCGCGCTGGCCGTGATGGTCAAATATGACGTGTACACAGCCATGGTGGGCAGCAAATTTTCGCAGTTGCCCACGTGGGTGTCGTACTGGGCCAATGTGGACCGCGTACACCCGCTGATCAATATTTCCGATGTCAACCGCGACGGCATCGTGCAGCTGGCGGAAATTGCATTCGATGGCGACGTGCTGGTGTTGGCTACGCCGGAAATCGCCGGCTTGCCGTATGTGATTTCCGGGCTGGTGGCGGCCGGTGGCCTGGCGGCGGCGCTGTCCACGGCGGACGGCTTGCTGCTGGCGATTTCCAATGCGCTGTCGCACGACATTTATTACCAGACCGTCGATCCGCACGCCTCCACGCAAAAGCGCGTGACGATTTCCAAGCTGCTGTTGCTGGCCGTGGCCTTCATTGCCGCCTATGCCGCATCGACCAAACCCGCTGATATCTTGTCGCTGGTGTCGGCAGCCTTTTCGCTGGCCGGCTCCACGCTGTTCCCCGCGCTGGTACTGGGCGTGTTCTGGAAGCGGGCCACGCGCCAGGGCGCCGTGGCCGGCATGGCCGTGGGCTTCCTCGTCTGCGTGTATTACATGCTGCATACCAATCCCATCCTGGGCGGCAGCGCAGCCGGGCAATGGTTCCAGATTGCCCCTGTCTCCGCAGGGATATTCGGCGTGCCGGCCGGCGTACTGGCCATGGCCGTCGTCAGCTGGCTGACGCCGCCGCCGGGCAAGGACGTGCTGGCGCTGATTGAACATATCCGGACGCCGGAAGCTTAACCGAGAAGATTATCAAATGGGCTAGCCAAAATGACAGCGCGATGTTAATCTAGAGAAATTATTTTCTTTATAACTTTCGCCGTGCTGTTCCCATCCCGCCGTTTATGCGCGCTAGCCGTTGCCGCCGCATTGTCCGTTGCCCTCCCCTGCCATGCCGCCGGCGCCACACGGATACCTGCTGCGGATTTCTTTAATAATCCAGACTTCAGCGGCGCCAAGCTGTCGCCCAGCGGCCGCTACCTGGCGGCCAAGCGCGTGGCGCAAAATGGCCGCGAGCAGCTTGCCGTGGTGGACCTGGTCAACACGACCGCGGCATCGGTCGCTATTTTCAAGGACGCGGACGTCGGCAACTTTGCGTGGATCAGCGACGAGCGCCTGCTGTTCGACACGACTGACAAGCAAATCGGCCAGCGCGAACTGCGCTATGGTCCCGGCCTGTATGCGGTGAACCGCGACGGGCAGTCTTTCCGCCAGCTGGCGCGGCACAACAATCCATTTTTCCGCTTTGGCGACGACGTGAAAGATTTGCTGCCCTGGCACACCTTCATGCTGGACCAGGATGGCGCCCAGGATTCCGAACAGGTGTATGTTGAGAACATCAACGTCAACGCGCCCGGCGATTATGACCATGTTGAGTTGCTGAAGCTGAACACACGCACGTTGCGCCACACCACTGTCGAAGGCCCTGGCGACACGCGTGGCTGGCTGCTGGACGCTCAAGGCGAGCCCCGGATTGCCCTCACGATTGAAGGCAACCAGCAGGTATTGCATTACCGCGAGCCGAAAGATGGTAAGTGGCGCAAGGTGGCTAGCGCCGACATTTTCAAAGGCGGCCAAGGCTATTACGAACCATTGGCCTTTGGCAGCGACGGTACGCTGTATGTCCGCACCAGCACCAGCGAAGACAAAGGCGTTGCGGCCGTCCATACAATGAACCTGGAAACTGGCGTCATCAGCCAGAAGCCGCTGGTGAGGCTGGATGGCTATGATTTCAAAGGCAAGCTGATATTCAGCCAGGGGAAATTGCTGGGCGTGCGCTTCGTTGCCGATGGCGAAGGGACGCAATGGTTCGATGCCGGCATGCAGGCGATACAGCAGGAAATCGACGCCAAGCTGCCCCGCACGGCCAATGTCGTGACGCCGCCCGTGCGCGCGGAAACCCCATACCTGCTGGTGGAGGCGTATTCCGACCGCCAGCCGCGCGCGTACTTCATCTATGACAAAGACAAAAAGACGCTGAACCTGGCAGGCCACTCGCATCCGAACATCAAGCCGTCGCAAATGGGCGCGCAAGACTTGCAGTACTATGCGGCGCGCGACGGCATGCGGATCCCTGTCTGGCTGACCAAACCTGCCGGCGCCGATAAAAACCTGCCAATGGTCGTGCTGGTGCATGGCGGCCCGTACGCCCGCGGCAGCCAGTGGGGCTGGCACCCGGAAAGCCAATTCCTTGCCTCGCGCGGCTATGCGGTACTGGAACCGGAATTCCGCGGCAGCGAAGGCTATGGCTACCAGCACTTCCGCGCAGGCTGGAAGCAATGGGGCCTGAAAATGCAGGATGACATTGCCGATGGCGTCAAATGGGCCATTGCGCAAGGCATCGCCGATCCGAAACGCATCTGCATCGCGGGCGCCAGCTATGGCGGCTATGCTGCCATGATGGGCCTCGTCAATGATCCGGGCCTGTTCCAGTGCGGCGTCAATTGGGTCGGCGTCACCGACATCAACCTGATGTTTACCGGCCACTGGCGCTTCACGTCCGATTTTTCACCGCTGTGGAAGAAATACGGCATGCCGGAACTGGTGGGCGATCCTGTCACGGATGCCGAGCAATTCAAAGCCACGTCGCCGCTACAGCAGGCGGCGCGCATCTCACAACCGCTGTTGCTGGCCTATGGCGGCGCAGACATGCGCGTCCCCATCATCCACGGCACGAAATTCCGCGATGCCGTCAGCGCCGCCAACAAGCAGGTGGAATGGATCGAATACAGCGAAGAAGGCCACGGCTGGGCCTTGCCGAAAAACCGCATTGATTTCTGGACCCGCGTCGAGAAATTCCTCGACAAGCATATCGGCGGCGCTGCCGCATCTTCCGCCACTACAACGCAATCTCAATAAGACGCACCATGAAACATCTCGCTATGCGGCACATTGCCGCCCTGATGCTCGCCCTGCCGCTGGCTGCCAACGCAACCACGCCCGCCACGGCGCCTGCCGCTGCAGCGCAGGCGCTGCCGTCACTGGCAGACTTTTTCAACAACCCGGAATTCAGCGGCGCAAAAATATCGCCCAGCGGACGGTATCTGGCCGCCAAGCTGGCCGCCCCCAACGGGCGTGAGCGGCTGGCGGTGGTGGACTTGAACACCAATTCCGTCAAGTCGGTCGCGTATTTCACCGACGCCGACGTTGGCAGCTTCAGATGGGTCAATGACGAACGGCTGCTGTTCGACACGACGGATAAACAGCTGGGCGAGGGCGACCGCCGCTTTGGCGCCGGCTTGTATGCCGTGAACCGCGATGGGGAAAAATTCCGCCAGCTGGCCAATCGCACCTGGCAAAACTTCGAAACCGGTACCCATATCAAGAGCAACTTGCTGCCCTGGTACACGTACATGATGGGCCAGCGGGGCGCGCAAGACTCCGAATATGTCTACGTCAACCGCAGTGTTTACAATGGTCCTGGCGACTGGGGGGCAACCGATCTGCTGCGCCTGAACACGCTGACAGGCCATCACACCGCGATCCAGCGTCCGCCCGATACCACCGGCTGGCTGCTGGATGAAAAAGGCGAGCCACGCATCGCCACGACCGCCAGCAAAGGCAAAAGCGCCATCCACTTGCGTGACCCCAAGACTGGCGAATGGCGCATGCTGGTGGATTTTGCGACCTACACGGGCGGCAAAAACGCTTTCATGCCGCTGGCATTCGGCCCGGACGGCGTGTTTTACGTGGTGGCCCATGCGGGCCGCGACAAGGCAGCCGTCTTCAAACTGGATTTGGAAACTGCCAAACTCAGTGACAAACCCGTGGTGGAACTGGCTGGCTACGACTTCACGGGCCACCTCATCTTCAGCAACAGCAAGCTGCTGGGCGTGCGCTACACAACCGATGCCCAGGGTACGATGTGGTTCGACGACACGATGAAAGCCATGCAGGCGGAAATCGATGCCAAGCTGCCCAATACCATCAACCTGGTGACGCCGCCAAGCCACGCAGAAACACCCAATGTGCTGGTGGAATCGTATTCGGACGTGCAGCCGCGTATCACGCTGGTTTATAACCGCGAAACCAAAACATTGAATCTGGTGGGCCAGACCCGCCCGTCCATCAAACCCGAGCAAATGGCGCAGCAGGATGCTATCCGCTACAAGGCGCGCGACGGCTTGCAGATTCCTGCCTGGGTCACGACGCCTAAAGGCGAAGGCAAAAACTTGCCGATGGTAGTGCTGGTGCATGGCGGTCCTTATGTGCGCGGCGGCGAGTGGGGCTGGAGCCCGCAAGCCCAGTTCCTCGCATCGCGCGGCTATGCCGTGCTGGAGCCGGAGTACCGCGGCAGCACGGGCTTTGGCGACCATCACTTCAAGGCCGGCTGGAAGCAATGGGGCTTGAAAATGCAGGATGACATTGCCGATGGCGTGAAATGGGCGGTCGATAAAGGCTTGGCCGATCCCAAGCGGATTTGCATCGCGGGCGCCAGTTATGGCGGCTATGCCACCTTGATGGGGTTGGTGAACAATCCGGACTTGTTCAAATGCGGCGTCAACTGGGTCGGGGTGACGGATATCAGCCTGATGGCCAATGGCCACTGGAGCTATGTCTCGGATTTGAGCGACATGTGGAAAGAGTACGGCATTCCCGTTCTGGTGGGCGACCCGGTCAAGGATGCCGAACAGTTGAAGGCCACGTCGCCGCTGCTGCAGGCGGCGCGCATCACGCAGCCGCTGCTGCTGGCCTATGGCGGCGCGGACAAGCGCGTGCCGCTCTACCACGGCAACAAATTCCGCGATGCCATCGCGCCCTATAACAAGCAAGTGGAGTGGATCGTGTACGAAGAAGAAGGCCACGGCTGGGCCTTGCCAAAGAACCGCATCGACTTCTGGACCCGCGTCGAGAAATTCCTCGGCAAGCATATCGGCGCGGAGGCGAAAAAAGAGTAACCTGACGGCTGGCCAACTTCGTTGAAGGAGATGTGCATGTCGTCTGGAAAAATTCTGGTGGCGCAGGGAGGCGGTCCGACCGCTGTCATCAACCAGTCGCTGGTGGGCGTGGTGCTGGAAGCGCGGCGCCACCGCCACGTGACCCGCGTGTATGGCGCGCTGCACGGCGTGCGCGGGATCATCAATGAAGACTTCGTCGACCTGACCCAGGAAACCAGCCATAACCTGGAACTGGTGGCGGCCACGCCCTCCTCCGCGCTGGGTTCCACCCGCGACAAGCCGGACGAAAAGTATTGCGCGCAAATTTTTGAAGTATTGCGCGCACACGAAATCGAACACTTCTTTTATATCGGCGGCAACGATTCGTCCGACACGGTGCGCATCGTCAGCCAGCAGGCGCAGGCCGCCGGTTATCCGCTGCGCTGCGTCCACATCCCCAAAACCATCGACAATGATTTGGTCGGCAATGACCATACGCCGGGCTTCCCGTCCGCCGCCCGTTTTGTCGCCCAGGCATTCGCGGGCGCCAACCTCGATAACGCATCGCTGCCGGGCGTCTACGTCGGTGTCGTCATGGGCCGCCACGCGGGCTTTTTAACGGCGGCTTCCGCGCTGGGCAAGAAATTCCCCGACGATGGCCCGCACTTGATTTATATGCCGGAGCGGGTCTTTGAACTGGAGCGTTTCCTGGCCGACGTGAAAGCCATGTATGCCAAACATGGGCGCTGCGTAATCGCCGTCTCGGAAGGTATCCACGATGCCTCCGGCGAGCCGATTGCCACCTTGCTGGCCAAGGAAGTGGAGCGCGATGCGCATGGCAACGTGCAACTGTCCGGCACGGGGGCGCTGGCGGATTTGCTGTGCGATGAAATCAAGGACAAGCTGGGCATCAAGCGCGTGCGCGGCGATACGTTTGGCTATTTGCAGCGCTCTTTTATTGGCTGCGTCTCCGACGTGGACCAGCGCGAAGCGCGCGAGGTGGGCGAAAAAGCCGTGCAATTTGCCATGTGGGGCGACCGTGATGGCTCCGTCGCCATCAAGCGCACCGGCTATTACTCCGTTGAATATACATTGCTGCCGCTGGAAACGGTGGCGGGCAAGACCCGCACCATGGACGATGCGTTCATCACGCCGGAAGGGACCGATGTGACGGATGCGTTCCGCCTGTACTTGCGGCCTTTGCTGGGATCGGGCATGCCGGATGCCTACCGCTTGCGGCCGGCGCCGGTGGCTAAGATCCTCAAGCCCTGAACGGGCAGGCTAATTGCGGGCAATACCGGCCTGCACGCGGTATTTCTCGATCAACCCTTCTTTCTTCATGTCTGCCAGCACCTGGCCCAGCTTCGGCGCCAGGTCGGCATGGCGCTTGTGCAAATGCGCATACACGTCGGCGCTGTCCATTAATGCCACTTTGCGGATCGGCGTATTGCGGAATTCCTCATTGGCCAGCACGGCATCGGCCACCATTTCCACGTCGACGTAAATATCGCTGCGTCCCACTTGCAGCTTGCGCATGCCCAGCAGCGCGCTGTTGGCAACCGTCAGGCGTTCTGGCGGCACCACTTGCGGCAACTGCACGCCGGGCAATGCGACGCCATTGCGGTATTCGACGCGGAAATCCGTCTGTTTCAGCGCTTGCCAGCCATTCCCCAGCGCCAGCGGACGCGCCGCGTAAGCCGAGAAGCGGATAGCAAAATGCGGCACCGGTACTTTCAGCAATTCAGGATGCAACTGGCTGTACTCGGCGATCCGGTTGATTTCGCCGTCGGATTCACCGCTGTCAGACACCAGGCTGGAACGTTTGGCGGGATAAGCGCGGTAATCGAGCCGGTACCCCAGGCGGCCCAGCGCCTCCGTGTAAATCAGCTTGAGCCACGGCCCGAACGTGCTGTGGATTTCCGCCGCGCCAGTCAATACCAGCACCGGCCGCGTATCGGCTTGCTCCTGCGCCCACGCTGGCCACGCGCCACACACCAGCCCTGCCGCAATGCATGCCGCCGTACGGATACGCATCCTGTTATTCCCCGCGCTAATATTTCGCCACACCTGCCTGGACCCGGTATTTTTCAATCAAGCCTTCCTTCTTCATGTCTGCCAGTACCTGGCCCAGTTTGACAGCCAGGCCGGCGTGGCGTTTGTTCAGGTGGACATACATGTCTGTCGTTTCGATCAGCGCCACCTTGCGGATGCCCGACCGGCGGAATTCTTCCTGCGCCAGCAGCGGCTCGATCAATACATCCACGTCGATGTAGACATCGCTGCGCCCGACTTGCAGCTTGCGCAGCCCCAACAGCGAATTATTCGCGGTGGACAGGCGGCCTGCTGGCACCAGTTGCCGCAAATGCTGTTCCGCGCGGTAGACGCCGCTGCGGTATTCCACGCGCAAAGGGGTATCTTTAAATGCCTGCCAGCCGCCCCGCAACTCCAACGGGCGGGTCGCATAAGCCACGAAGTTGAAGGAAAAATGCGATACCGGCACTTGCACCATTTCCGGATGCTGCAGCGCGTAACCGGCGGCCCGGTGCATTTCGCCATCAGCGCCGCCCGTATCGGACATGACACTGGAGCGCTTGGCAGGATAGGGCCGGTAGTCAAGCCGGTAGCCAAGGCGGCCCAGCGCATCCGTGTAGATCAGGGTCAGCCAGGGGCCGACCGCATTATAGGTTTCCTGGGAGCCGCCCAGCACCAGCACGGGACGCGTATCGGCCGGCGTGCCGCCCGCGGCGGCAGGCAACGCGGGCTGCGCCTGCCCGTGGCAAACGGGCGCCAGTGCAAACAGCGCTGCTGCAGCACATATCCTGTATCCAGCCATGTTCGCTCCCCGAACAGGTTTCAGCCGCCACGGTCCTTCGTCAGGATGGCCCGGCAAAACATCAGAAAATCATCCAGATGCGTTTCAATAATTGCCATGGTAATAGGCAGCTGCAGCGCCTGGTAGTCATGAACTGCAATATTGCGGTAGCCGACCATACGTTTCAGCACCTCTGCCAGCGGCGTGGCAATCCAGCCTCCTGCCGCCAACAGTGTAAAGACATCGCGGGAACTTTGCGGAACACCCAGCTTGTCGCGCCGTACCAGATGCTGCCCAACATCGAGGGCCGCGTCACAGGCGCGCTGGATATTCAAAATAGCCGCATCCTGGCGCGTCTGATCGATGGCAAACGTGGCAGGGTCCTTGGCATATTCTTCGCGCGCGCGGGCAACGCGACGTTCGATCGTTGCCACCTTATCGATGATAATGTCGTCACTGATGCGCTGTGCTGCCATACACACTTCCATCCTTTTGAATGTCCTGCATCAATCCCGCCCGCGCCTCATCCAATGCAGTTTTCTCACTGAGTACCATACATTCAAACTGCTCAGTGGATAAGCCGCTGCTCCACAAACGGCGGCCTGTCGTCACCACCTGGTATTGCATGACTGTCGAAGCACTGCGCAAATCCACCAGGTCGACATCACAGTCGAGCGTTGACGCCAGCCCCTGCCCGATATTCCATACTTGTGGCGGGTCCAGCCGCGCGCCCGGCAAGACTGCAAGGTCCAGGTCGCTGCCGCGGTTCGCCGTGCCCTGCGCATGGCTGCCAAATAAATAAATAGATGGCTTGCACGGACGGCAGTGCCGCTCGCAGCAAAGCCACGATTTCCTGTTCCGGCACTCGGTCCATAAAAAAGCTCCCAACAAGAAAAAAGCGGACAATGCCAAGGCATGGTCCGCTCTCAGGCATCACAGGCGCAAGCGCCTTGCCAACATTACACCACGATCGTCTGGTGCTCGCCATCCTGGCGTGCGCGGATTTTACCGATGCGGTACACGGTTTCACCGGCGGCTTTCAGCTGCGCTTCCGCCGCATCTGCGTTTTCAGCCGATACGATGACGGTCATGCCGATACCGCAGTTGAACACGCGGTGCATTTCCGCATCCGCCACGCCGCCGTGTTGCTGCAGCCACTGGAACAGCGGTGGCATGGTCCACGATTTGCCATCCAGTTCGCACGTCAGGTGCTCTTGCAGCACGCGTGGAATGTTTTCCACCAGGCCGCCGCCGGTGATGTGCACCAAACCTTTGACTTCCATCGAAGCCATCAGCGCCAGCAGCGGTTTCACGTAAATACGGGTTGGTTCCATCAGCACGTCAGCCAGCTTGCGGCCGTGGAAGTCGGCTTCCAGGTCTGGTTTTGCCACTTCGATAATCTTGCGTACCAGCGAATAACCGTTCGAGTGGGCGCCCGACGACGCCAGGCCCAGTACCACGTCGCCCGGAGCAATCTTGGTGCCGTCAATGATGTTGGCCTTTTCCACGACGCCGACCGCGAAACCGGCCAGGTCGTATTCACCGGCCGGGTACATGCTCGGCATTTCAGCGGTTTCACCACCGATCAGCGCGGCGCCGGCTTGTTCGCAACCCTGGGCGATGCCTTTGACCACGGCAGTCGCTTGTGGCACGTCCAGCTTGCCGCAGGCGAAGTAGTCGAGGAAGAACAGCGGCTCGGCGCCCTGCACCAGGATGTCGTTGACGCTCATGGCCACCAGGTCGATACCGACGGTGTCGTGGCGGTTCAGTTCAAATGCCAGTTTCAGCTTGGTGCCGACGCCGTCCGTGCCGGACACCAGGACTGGCTCCTTGTACTTCTTGCTGATCTCGAACATGGCGCCAAAGCCGCCAATGCCTGCCATCACGCCTTCGCGCATGGTGCGCTTGGCAAACGGCTTGATCGCATCAACTAAGGCGTCACCCGCGTCGATATCGACGCCGGCGTCACGGTAGGACAAGGAAACATTAGAAGTTTGGCTCATGGTGTATTTCGCAGCGGAGGCGGTAAAATAGAAGGCGGTGGCCGCTTCTAACGCTTTTGACATTAGCAACGGCAAGACCGCTATTCTATCAAAATGCCTGCTCATCGACTGTGCAATCACCCATTTTTAGCCAAAAATCCCCATCCCCATGCCTTTTCCCCTCTCGGTAGAACAGAAGCAGACGGTATTCTGGGTGGCGGTTTGGGGCGCATTCTGGCTGCTTTTACTGGCGCTCGGGCCGATTTTGACGCCTTTTTTAGCGGCAGCCATCATTGCCTATGCATTAAATCCCGGCGTCGACCGGCTGGAACGCGTGCGGCTGGGACGAGTCGGCGTGCCCCGCGCGCTGGCGGTCGTGATTGTCGTCGTGCTGTTCCTGGCCACCATCATGGCGCTGGGCCTGATCGTGGCGCCCGTGCTGCAGCGTGAAATTCCCCTGCTGCAGGCGCAAATTCCCGCCTTCATGGCCAAGGCCAATGACACGCTGGGTCCGCGCCTGCGCGAAATGGGCATCAACGTGCCCACCGACAGCGCCGGTATCAAAGAGTTAATGACACAGCAACTGGCGTCGTCCGGCGATGAAATCTGGCGTTCGCTGCTGACGTGGGGCCGCGCCGGCGGCACCGCTGTGCTGGGCTGGCTGTTTATTGTGCTGCTGGTGCCCGTGCTGCTGTTTTACCTGCTGCTGGACTGGCACAAGGTGATTGCCCGCATTGCCGACTGCGTGCCGCGCCGCTATATCGGCCGCACCATCGCCATGGCGGAAGAAGTCGACTCGCTGCTGGCGCAATACCTGCGCGGCCAGTTGCTGGTGATGCTGGTGCTGGCCGTGTATTACTCGGTGTCGCTGATGATTGCCGGTTTTGACGTGGCGCTGCCGGTCGGCATCCTGACCGGCTTGCTGGTGTTTATTCCCTACCTGGGCTTCGGCCTGGGCCTGGTGCTGGCGCTGATTGCCGCCGTGCTGCAATTTACCGACTGGAGCGGCTTGATTGCCGTGGCCATCATTTACGGCTCAGGACAAGTCATCGAAGGCTTTTTCCTGACGCCGCGCCTGGTGGGCGAGCGCATCGGCTTGAATCCTTTGGCCGTGATTTTCGCATTATTGGCGTTTGGACAACTGTTTGGCTTCGTCGGCGTACTGCTGGCGCTGCCCGCTTCCGCCATCCTGATGGTGGCTTTCAAGCACTTGCGCCGCCACTACCTGTCTTCCAGCTTTTATAATGCGTAGTGTGATGAAGAATACGACGCAAGGGCAAAGGCAATGAAACAACTGGTGCTGGATTTAGGCGCCGAGCCGGTGCTCACCCTCGATTCTTTCGAAGTGGGACAAAATGCGGAAGTCGCGGCGCTGATGCGCCAGTTCGAAGACCGCACGTCGCGCGAGCATTTCGCCTATATCTGGGGCGACATGGGCGCCGGCAAGAGCCACTTGCTGCGTGCATTGGGCGCGGCCGACCGCGCCCGCTACATCTCGCCGTTTTCCATTGAATCGGAATTCGTCTATTCGCCGGACATCGACCTGTACCTGCTCGATGACTGTGAAAAGCTGTCGCCGCTGGCGCAGATCGACGCATTCGCGCTGTTCAATGAAATCCGCGCCAATAACGCCTTCATGGTGTGCAGCGGGGCCGTCGCGCCGGCCGTGCTGCCTGTCCGTGAAGACTTGCGGACCCGCATGGGCTGGGGTCTGATCTACCGTTTGCACAGCCTGACGGACGATGAAAAGATTGCCGCTTTGACCACAGCGGCGGCGGCCCGGGGATTGACGCTGTCGGCCGGCGTGTTACCCTATTTGCTTTCCCATTACCGGCGTGACATGAGTTCACTGTCTGAAATGCTGGATGCGCTGGACCGCTATTCCCTCGAAACCCAACGCCCGATTACCCTGCCGCTGCTGCGCGAGTGGCTGCAGGAACAAGCTGAAAAATGATGAAACTCGCCCTGTTTGACCTCGACCACACCCTGCTGCCGATTGATTCCGATTTCGAATGGGGACAATTCCTGTGCCGCATCGGCGCCGTCGATGCGCAAGAATTCGCCCGCCGCAATGAAGGCTTTTTCGCCCAATACCAGGCCGGCACCCTGGATCCGGTCGAATACCTGGAATTTTCGCTGGGTACCCTGGCCAGCTTCCCGCGCGCCAAGCTCGATGACATGCAGGCGCAATTCATGCGCGAAGTGATTACCCCGGCGATCCGCCCTGCCGCGAAAGCGCTGCTGCAACAGCACCTGGACGCGGGCGACCTGGTGGCCATCGTGACGGCCACCAACCACTTCGTGACGAAACCGATTGCCGATGCGCTGGGCGTGGAGCACTTGATTGCCGCCATGCCGGAAACCACGGCGGACGGCACGATCACGGGCAAGCTGCTGGGCACGCCGACGCAAGGCGCCGGCAAAGTCACCCACACCAAAGCGTGGCTGGAAAAGCTGGGCAAGCGCCTGGAAGACTTTGAAAGCTCGCATTTCTACAGCGATTCGCACAACGACATTCCGCTGATGTCGGTGGTGACGCATCCGGTTGCCTGCAACCCGAACGCCGCCCTGACCAGCCACGCCGCCGCACAAGGCTGGCCTACCATCCATTTGTTCAATGATTAAGAAACTGATCCGCAAAATCCTTGGTGTCAAAGGCAAGGAAGCTTCGCGCGGCCCTGTGATCCTGGGCCCGCAACAGCATGGCATCGACCCGAAGCTGCTGTCGAATAACGCCGTGCGCGTCACCAGCACCCTGCAGGAAGCGGGTTTCCAAGCCTTCGTGGTTGGCGGCGCCGTGCGCGACCTGCTGCTGGGCGTGAAGCCGAAAGACTTCGACATCGCCACCAACGCCACGCCGGAACAAGTCAAGCGCCTGTTCCGCCGTGCGTTCATCATCGGCAAACGGTTCCAGATCGTGCACGTGATGTTTGGCCAGGATTTGCTGGAAGTGACGACCTTCCGCGGTCCTGCCGTCGATAACGCGCCGAAAGATGAACACGGCCGCGTGCTGCGCGATAACACTTTCGGCACGCAGGCGGAAGACGCGGAACGCCGCGACTTCACCGTCAACGCCATGTATTACAACCCGGCCACGCAGGAAGTGCTGGATTACCATGGCGGGATCGAAGACATCCGCGCCAAGACCTTGCGCATCATTGGCGTGCCGGAAGCACGCTACCGCGAAGATCCGGTACGCATGCTGCGCGTAGTGCGCTTTGCCGCCAAGCTGCAATTCACGATCGAGCCACACACGGCCGCGCCGATCCGCGTGATGGCGCCGCTGATCAACAACGTGCCGGCGGCGCGCGTGTTCGATGAGATGCTGAAGTTGCTGATGTCGGGCCAGGCGCTGGCCTGCCTGCAGCAATTGCGCAAGGAAGGCTTGCACCACGGCCTGCTGCCGCTGCTGGACGTTGTCCTGGAACAGCCGCTGGGCTTCAAGTTCGTCACCCTGGCGCTCGACTCCACCGACCGCCGCATCCATGCTGGCAAGACCGTATCGCCGGGCTTCCTGTTTGCGTCCTTGCTGTGGCACCAGGTGCTGGAAAAGTGGAACGCGTATCTGGCTGCGGGCGAGTTCCCTATCCCTGCCCTGCACCAGGCAGCGGACGACGTGCTGGATTCGCAAACGGAAAAACTGGCCTTGCAGCGCAAGATTGGTTCCGACATGCGCGACATCTGGGCCATGCAGCCGCGCTTCGAGCGCCGTACCGGCAAAAACCCGTACAAGCTGCTGGAACACACGCGCTTCCGCGCCGGCTACGACTTCCTGCTGCTGCGCTGCGCGTCCGGCGAAATCGATGCGGAACTGGGCCAGTGGTGGACCGCATTCTACGAGGGCGACGAGACTGTGCGCGAAAACCTGGTTGCCGGCCTGCACACGCAATCGCATGGCGGTGGCGGCGGCGCCAAACGCAAACGCCCGCCGCGCCGTGGCCCGCGCAACCGTGACCGGGAAGGCGGTAACGACAGCCGCAGCGACAGCGCACCAGTACATTCCGATGGCGAGTGACCGCATGGCGGTGATTGCTTACATCGGCATCGGCGCCAACCTGGGCGATGCGCGCGCCAATGTGCTCGACGCGGTCGAGCGCTTAAAACGGGCGCCCGGCTGCGTGGTGACGGCCGTCTCCAGCCTGTACCACACGGCGCCCATCGATTCGTCCGGCGACGATTACATCAATGCGGTGGCCTGCGTCGACACGACGCTGGACGCGCACGCGCTGCTGCAAACCCTGCACGATATCGAGCAAGCCCATGGCCGCGAGCGCCCGTACCGCAATGCGCCGCGCACGCTGGACCTGGACTTGCTGCTGTTTGGGCAAGAGCAGATCGCGTCGCCCACGCTGACCGTACCGCACCCGCGCATGTGCGACCGCGCCTTCGTGCTGGTGCCGCTGCTGGAAATCGCTCCCGATATCCACATTCCAGGCCGCGCCGCTGCGCGCTGTTTTGCATCATCTGTCCAAGACCAGGCCATCACCAAGGAGACTGTATGACCACCCTGCGCCAACCATCGCAGCGCCGCCTGCGCAACACCAACAACCGCCAGCAAAAGAAACTGCACCTGGGCGACTATAAACAGCTGCGCGGCGACATCTCCGTGCGCTTCAAGCACGTGCTGGACAGCGCGGCCTTTGAAGCGTGGCTGGGCGCGTGGATCGAGTGGGTCGAAGCGAACCACCTGTACGTGGCCTGCTTCGGCGGCGGCCAGCCTTTTGCCGCTACCGACGGCATGCTGATTGGCGAAAAATCGCTGACGCAGGAACAGCTCGACGCTGCAGTGGCATGGCTGAAAGGCCGTCCGGAAGTGGCGGAAGTCACGCAAGCGGTGCTGCGCGATGCAACGTACGACGAGTTCAAGTCCGTCGAGTAATTCCTTCAGTAACACCATTCCGTATCCCAAACGGAGACTATCGTCTCTATTTGGGATACACCTCACCCCGACATTCCCATGAACATCCCCGTCCTCCTGCAAACGGCCGGCCTGCTGATCCTGTCCAACATCTTCATGACTGTAGCCTGGTACGGCCACCTGAAAAGCCTGAACAACAAGGCATGGTATATCGCGGCCATCGTCAGCTGGGGCATTGCGCTGTTTGAATACCTGCTGCAAGTCCCGGCCAACCGCATCGGCTATACGCAGTTTTCGCTGGCCCAGCTGAAAATCATGCAGGAAGCCATCACCCTCGCCGTGTTCGTGCCGTTTGCCATGATTTACATGGGCCAGCCATTTAAAACCGACTATATCTGGGCGGCCTTGTGCCTGATCGGCGCCGTCTACTTCATTTTCCGCAACTAATTGCAAATAAGAAACTTCGAGGCCGCGCTCAGAAAAGAATGACCGTTCAGAGTTAGAATACGCGGTCCGCGGTCCGCCGCGATCTTTACTCGAGGAACACCATGTCTGGTTATTTGCAAGGAAATGAGATGGCCGCCAGCACCCCTGCCCCGGCCGCAGGCACGACTCCCGCACCGGCAAAACCGGTTGCCAGCAAAGCCGTGACGGTGCCAGCGCTGAATGCGCGCCGCGCCGCTGGCGACAAGATCACCATGATGACGTGCTACGACGCCAGCTTCGCATCGCTGATGGATAGCTGCGGCGTGGAAGTCTTGCTGATCGGCGACTCGCTGGGCATGGTCTGCAATGGCCTCGACTCCACCTTGCCGGTCACCCTGGATGAAGTGGCCTACCACACCCGCGCCGTAGCCCGTGGCAACAAGTCGGCGCTGGTGCTGGCCGATATGCCATTCGGCACTTACGCCACCCGCGAAGATGCGTTCGACAATGCCGTCAAACTGATGCAGGCCGGCGCGCACATGGTGAAAATCGAAGGCGGCGCATGGCTGGCTGATACCGTGCGCTTCCTGACGGAGCGTTCGATCCCTGTCTGCGCCCACCTGGGTTTGACGCCGCAATCCGTGCACCAGCTGGGCGGCTACAAGGTGCAGGGCAAGACGACGGAAAGCGCGGAGCTGTTGAAATCCGATGCGCTGAAATTGCAGCAAGCCGGCGCCGCGCTGCTGGTGCTGGAAGCCATTCCTACTGCACTGGGCAAGGAAGTCACGGACTTGCTGGCCATTCCCACCATCGGCATTGGCGCCGGCCCGGATTGCTCCGGCCAGGTGCTGGTGATGCACGATGCGCTGGGCGTATTCCCGGGCCGTAAGGCGCGCTTCGTGCGCAATTTCATGGAAGGCCAGACCAGCATTGGCGCTGCGGTCACTGCCTACGTGACGGCGGTGAAGGATGGCAGTTTCCCGGCACTGGAACACTGCTTCTGATGGAAAGGCGGGCCGCAATGGCCCGCCCGCTTTTTCCTCAGCTATTAGCCGACCTGAATCCAGGTCGTCTTCAACTCCGTGTACTTGTCAAACGCATGCAGCGACTTGTCGCGGCCATTGCCTGACTGTTTATAGCCGCCGAATGGCACCGTGATGTCGTCGCCATCGTACTGGTTCACGTGCACCGTGCCGGCCCGCAAGGCGCGCGATACCTGGATGGCTTTACTCAGGTTCGCAGTCCATACGGCTGCATGCAAACCATATGGCGTCGCATTGGCCTGCCTGACCGCTTCGTGCACGTCGTTGAACGTCAGCACGGACAGCACGGGACCAAAGATTTCTTCCTGCGCGATGCGCATGTTCTGGCTGACCTGGTCAAACAAGGTTGGCGCCACATAATAGCCGCCCGTCTCCATGCGCACGCGTTCACCACCCGCCAGCAGGCGCGCCCCCTCGGACTTGCCGGACTCGATATAACCCAGCACCGTGTTCATTTGCTGGTCATCGACCAGCGCGCCCATTTCCGTGGCGCTATCCAGCGGGTCGCCCGGCATGTGCGACGGAATCAGCTTCAACGCTTTTTCAATGAACGCATCGCGGATGCTTTCTTCGACAAACAGGCGTGATGGCGCGTTGCAGCTTTCGCCCTGGTTGAAATAGATCGAACCGATGGCTGCCGATACGGCCGCATCCAGGTCCGGGCAATCGGCGCATACGATGTTGGCGGACTTGCCGCCCAATTCCGTCCACGCCCGCTTCAAATTCGACTGCCCCGCCATCTGCATGATCAGCTTGCCCGTGCGGGTGGAGCCGGTAAATCCGATCGTGTCGACATCCATGTGCAATGCCAGCGCGCTGCCCGCTTCATTGCCAAAGCCGGGCACCACGTTAAACACTCCCGCAGGAATGCCTGCTTCCAGCGCCAGCTCGGCCAGCCGCATCGACGTCAACGGCGCTTTCTCTGACGGCTTCAGCACCACGCTGTTACCAGCCGCCAGCGCCGGGCCTATCTTCCATGCCGCCATCAGCATCGGGTAATTCCACGGGATGATGGCGCCCACCACGCCGACCGGTTCGCGCGTCACCAGCGCCAGCGAATTGGCGGCGGTCGGTGCGATTTCATCGTAAATCTTGTCGATCGCTTCGCCATACCAGCGTATGCAATTGGCGGCCAGCGCCACGTCCACGCTCTGGCTGTATTTGATCGGCTTGCCCATGTCGAGCGTTTCCAGCAGCGCCAGTTCTTCCTGGTGCTGCACCATTAAATCGGCAAAGCGGATCAACGTGCGCTTGCGCTGTGCGGGCGCCACACTGGCCCAGCGGCCATCATCAAATGCCGCGCGGGCTGCCGCCACTGCCGCATCCACGTCGGCGCTGCCACAGCGCGCCACTTCGGCCAGCTTGCGTCCATCGATGGGCGACGTCTTGTCAAAGCGCTGCTCGTTGCGCGGCCACACGCGCTGGCCGCCGATCAACGCGCGGCCATCAATTTTCAAATGGGCGGCGCGGTCGTGCCAGTTAATGATTGTCATGTCTTCTCCTTTACAGCCAGCCGCGCTGTTTGACTTCTTCCAGCGTCAAATCCAGCGCGTGACGGATCAATCCCACCATTTCATCGATTTGCGCATGCGTCATCACCAGTGGCGGGGCAATGATCATGCGGTCGCCCACGGCGCGCATGATGACGCCATTGTTGAACATGTGCGCGCGGCACACCATGCCCACCGCCAAATCGGCATCAAACGCAACCTGCTGGTGCACGTTTTCCGCTTTGCGTTTTACGAGGTTCAAGCCGGCGACAAAGCCGCTGGTTTCCGCCACGCCCACCAGCGGGTGGTCCGCCAGTGCAGTAAATTTTTGCTTTAAATACGCACCCGTTTCACCGGCCACCCGGCCCACCAGGTTTTCCGATTCAATGATACGCAAGTTTTCCAGCGCTGCCGCGCACGCGACCGGGTGGCCTGAATACGTAAAGCCATGGTTGAATTCACCGCCCTGCCGTATCAGCACGTCGGCCACGCGGTCGGACACCATGACGCCGCCCAGCGGGATATAACCGGACGTCACGCCTTTTGCAAAAGTGATCAAGTCCGGCTTATACGGTTCAGATGCGAACCAGCGGCCCAGGCGGCCAAAGCCGGTAATCACTTCATCGGCAATCAGCAAGATGCCGTACTTGTCGCAAATGCGGCGGATTTCCGGCCAATAGGTATCGGGAGGAATGACGACGCCGCCCGCGCCCTGCACGGGCTCCGCGATAAACGCGGCCACCTTGTCCGCGCCCACGTCGAGGATCTTCTTTTCCAGCCATGACGCGGCCTGCACGCCGAATTCTTCGCGCGTCATGCCGGCGCCAGACTCATAGTAATTCGGCTGGCCGATATGAACGATGCCGGGGATCGGCAAACCACCCTGCTCGTGCATGCCGCTCATGCCGCCCAGTGACGCACCCGCCATCGTGCTGCCGTGATATGCGTTGTGGCGGCTGATGATGACGTGGCGGTCGGGATAACCCAATAAATCCCAATAGCGGCGCACCATGCGCACGTTGGTGTCGTTGGCTTCGGAGCCGGAACCCGTAAAGAACACGTGCTTGAACCCTGGCGGCGCCAGTTGCGACAGGCGGTGCGCCAGGTTCACTGCCGGCACGGTCGTCGTATTGAAGAAGCTGTTATAGAACGGCAGCGTATCGATTTGCTCGCTGATGGCTTTCGTCATCGTCGAGCGGCCATAGCCAATCGCCACGCACCACAGGCCGGACATCCCATCCAATACCTTGTTGCCTTCCGAGTCCCACAAATAAATGCCTTCGCCCCGCACCATGACGCGCACGCCTTTTTCGCCGAGCGCCTTGTGGTCGGTGAACGGGTGCAGGTAGTGCGCATGGTCGAGTTCACGCAGGGTATGAGTGTCATGCGTTGTCATGGTCCTCTCCTTTTACACATGCAGCAGCAGGTGCTCGCGCTCCCACGGGCTGATCACAGTCATGAATTCCTGGTACTCCAGGTCCTTGATGGCGGCATAGACATCGATGAAGCGGTCGCCCAGTACGTGGCGCAATTTGTCTTCACGCCGCAGCAGCATCAACGCTTCCGACAGGCTTTGCGGCAATTCATAGCGCTGTTCGTAGGCGCTGCCGGTGGTGGCCGCATTCGGCTCCAGCTGTTCCGTCATGCCCAGGTAACCACATGCCAGCGTCACGGCCAGCGCCAGGTACGGATTCGCATCGGCGCCGATGATGCGGTTTTCCACCCGCCGGTCTTGCACACCGGATTCCGGCACGCGGAAACCCACGGTGCGGTTATCGACGCCCCATTGGATATTGATGGGAGCAGCCGTATGCCGCACCAGCCGGCGGTAGGAATTCACGTACGGCGCCACGATGGCCAGCGCGTGCGGCATATAGCGCTGCAGGCCGCCAATGTAATGCTTGAATAGCGGCGAAGGCGAACCATCTTCATTGCTGAAAATATTCTTGCCTGTGTTCGCGTCCACCACGCTCTGGTGCACGTGCATGGCCGATCCCGGCTCGCCTGCCATCGGCTTGGCCATGAACGTCGCATACATATCGTGCTTCAGCGCCGCTTCACGCAAGGTGCGCTTGAAGAAAAATACCTTGTCTGCCAGGCTCAGTGGCTCGCCATGCAGGAAGTTGATTTCCATCTGGCCCGCGCCGATTTCGTGAATCAAGGTATCGACGTCGAGGCCCATCAAATCGCAGTAATCGTAGATATCTTCGAACAGCGGATCGAATTCATTGACGGCATCGATGCTGTACACCTGGCGCGAGGTTTCCGCCCTGCCGCTGCGGCCGATCGGCGCCTTTAACGGCAAGTCTGGATCCGCATTTTTCGCCGTCAGGTAAAACTCGAGTTCCGGCGCCACCACGGGCTTCCAGCCTTTATCCGCATACAGTTTCAGCACGCGCCGCAGCACGGTGCGCGGTGCGAAGTCCACCAGCTTGCCGTCCGCAAAATAGCAGTCGTGGATCACTTGCGCCGTGGGGTCGGTCGCCCACGGCACCATCGTAATGGTGGTGGGGTCGGCCCGTAAAATCATGTCGCGGTCCGTCGAAGAAATCGCGCGGTCGTAAGCATCGTCTTCCGTTGGGTAATTGCCTGTCACTGTCATGCCCAGCACGGCTTCCGGAATACGCATGCCGCGGTCTTGCGTGAACTTCCCGCGCGGCAGAATTTTGCCGCGCGCAACGCCCGTCAAGTCGGGTACCAGGCATTCAATTTCCGTGACCCTGTTTTCATTGAGCCACGCATCCATATCGGTATAAGTAAAGTTTTCGCGTATCGCCATGTTGTTCTCTCAAATAGTTGTGAAGATTCCAGCCAACAGGGCTGGAACACCGCTGTTCGAGAGAAGCGCTAAGGGATACGGTCGCGGTGCGCGCGGCAGGCGTCGCCAAAAGCGGTGAACAGCCGCATCGAAACGGGGTTGCTGGCCACTTGCCATTCCGGGTGCCATTGCACAGCCAGCGCAAAACGCGCATCGATGACGGAGTACGCTTCGACCAGCCCATCTTCCGCCACGGCTTCAATCTGCAAGCCTGGCGCCAGTTCATCTATGCCCTGGCCATGCAGGGAATTGACGTTAATTTCGCTCTGGCCTTGTAATAAACGCGCCAGCATACCGCCTGCCTGCAATACGACCTTGTGCGCCGCTGCATATTGCACGTCCAGCGCTTCGCCTTTGCTTTCACGGTGGTCATTCATGCCCGGCACGTCGTGCACGGCCTGATGCAAAGTGCCGCCCAGCGCCACATTGACTTCCTGGAAGCCGCGGCAAATCGCCATCAGCGGTACACCCCTTTTCAGCGCAGCGCGGATAAGCGGCAACGTGGTGGCATCGCGCGCCCGATCTTGCGGCAACGATGGATCGCGCACATCCTGCCCATACAGGCTGGCATGCACATTCGATGGCGACCCGGTCAGCATGACGCCATCGGCCATGTCCAGCAGCGCATCGATATCCAGTGCTTCACCCAGCGCCGGAACGATCACCGGCGTGCAGGCTGCGCCCTTTACGACGGCGTCCACATACTTGTGCTGCGCCGCGTAATAAGGGTGCAGGCCAATCTGATGGCTGCACGATGGAACGAGAACGATGGGATGGCGCATGGGTGGCTTCTTTGACGTTGTTTAACCAGCTGGTTCCATCATATGCCTGTTTTGGTATGATGGCGAGCGCCACTTTTTACAAATCGATAGAACCACTTTTATGACGCCCGTCTCGGAAATGCTGGCCGCCATGCTGGCGCAAGCGGACTTCCACGCGCGCCTGCCGCGCCAGCGCCGCCTGTATGAAGCGGCCAAAGCAGCGATTTACCAGAACCGGCTGGCGGCAGGCAGCAAGCTGCCGTCCAGCCGCGATCTGGCTGCCGACCTGGGGATCGCGCGCAATACCGTGATTGCCGCGTTTGAGCAGTTGGCGGCGGAAGGTTATGTCGTCAGCGCAGCGGGCAGTGGCACCTATGTCGCCAACGTCAAAGCCATGGCGCCCGCACATGATGCGGGTGCGGAACCGGCGGACATCCGTATGCTGCCGCCTGCCATGCTGTCCCGCCGCGGCGCTGAATTGACGCAATTTGCCGCCGGCGCCCGCTATGAAATCCAGCCGTTCGCACCGGGCGATCCGGATTTCTCGTCGTTCCCCGTCAAGCAGTGGCAGCGCCTGCAAAACCGCGTGTGGCGTGAAGGACGCGCTGATTTGCTCGACTATGGACAGTCCGGCGGCTACCTGCCGCTGCGCCAGGCCATCACGGAATACTTGCGGCTGTCGCGCTCCGTCAGCGTGTCGGTGGACCAGGTGCTGATTACCTCCGGCACCCAGCAATCGCTGGACTTGTGCGCCCAGTTGCTGGCCGATGCCGGCGATACCGCGTGGGTGGAAGACCCGTGCTACTGGGGCGCCCGCCGCGTGTTCCAGGCGCGCGACCTGCACCTGCATCCGGTAACCGTCGATGAAGATGGCATGGCGCTTGATGCGGATGACCTGGCGACAGTGCCGCGGCTGATATACGTGACGCCGTCGCACCAGTACCCGACCGGCGCTGTCATGAGCCTGGCCCGCCGCCGCGCGTTGCTGGAAGCGGCCGCGCGCAAGAATGCGTGGATACTGGAAGACGATTACGACAGCGAATTCCGTTACAGCGGCCGCCCCCTCGCTTCGCTGCAAGGGCTCGATGGCGGCAACCGCGTCGTCTATATGGGCACGTTTTCCAAGGTGCTGTATCCGGGCATTAAGGTCGGCTACCTGGTAGCGCCGCCGGCACTGGTGGAACCGTTCAAAAGCGCGCTGTATGACTTGCAGCGTCCCGGCCAAATGATGGTGCAGGCGACACTGGCGGACTTTATCGCGCTGGGCCACTTCACGACCCACGTGCGCAAATTGCGGCAAATTTATGGTGCGCGGCGCGAACTGTTGCGGCGCACATTGCAAAAGCATCTGGGCAGGCACGCTGGCGAGCTGGCCACCATCAGCCGCCAGGAATCCGGCCTGCACCTGGTGGTGGAATTGCCGGATTGGGCCGACGACGCCGCCCTGCACGCACTGGCGCGGGAAGCCGGACTGGCCGTCAATGCACTCTCGGCATATTACCTGGCGCCGCCCGTGCGCAAAGGACTGCTGGCTGGCTACGCTTACGTAACGGAAGAAAAAATCAAACGGTATGGCAAAGTGCTGGCTACGCTGATCCGGGATAACCTGTGAGTGGCACCATCAACTATTCGCCGGTGGACCTGTCGGCAACCGGGCGGCAGCGCTAGTATGGCTGGACCAATCACCCCTGAAAGGTCCATCATGAACCAGGTAGAACTGCAAGCCCGCAAGGTCATTCAATACATTTGCGTCGGAGGCAGCTGATATGTCCAGCCACGAATTCGCGTACCGCTCCAGCGGCACTTACCTGAATGCGCCGCACCTTGCGCAGTCCGCCTCATCCAGCACGCCATTCGCCATCGCCGGTGTCACGTATGACGGCGCCGTCACCAACCGCCCCGGCGCCCGCTTCGGCCCGCAAGCCATCCGCCTTGCTTCGCAAATGCTGTGCGAAGCCATCCACCCCTATTTCGATACAACGCCGCACGGTTTATTGTCCGATGCGGGCGACGTGCCCTTGCCGAACACGAGCCTGGAAGCCATGCGCGCGGCGCTGATGCCGCATGCGCTGGAGTTATTCCGCAACCACCACATGGTTTGGCTGGGCGGAGATCACAGCATCACGCTGCCGCTGCTGCGCGCGCTGAATCAAGTGCATGGCCGCCCCGTGGCGCTGCTCCACTTCGATGCGCATTGCGATACGTGGGTCGACCATTTCGGCGAACCTTCGGGCCATGGCACATGGGTGTATGAAGCATTCCAGGAAGGGCTGGTGATTCCACAGGCAGCGATCCAGATCGGCATCCGCTCCACTGGTGAGCGGGATGCGCGCGAATACGTGAATGACATGGGGGGCCGCGTGTTTACCGGCCGCCAATTGCGTGGGCTGGCCAGCCCGGAACAGCTGGCGCCCGTGCTGGATGAAATCCGCGCCCGCATGGACAAGGCAGGCAATCCGCCCGTCTACCTGTCGCTCGATATTGATTGCCTGGACCCGGCTTTTGCACCCGGCACAGGCACGCCGGAACCAGGCGGCCTGACGACGCCGCAAGTGATGACCATCCTGGAAGAATTGGCGGATTTGAACTGGTGCGGCATGGATTGCGTGGAAGTGTCGCCGCCCTATGACCATGCACAGTTGACGGCACAGGCGGCGTCCATGTTCGTGTGGACGTATTTGTGCGGCTTGATCGCGCAGCGCAAATAAACGCAAACAAGCCGGGCGGCGCACCGCCGCCCTGCCTTCACACGTGCAGCAGCAAGTGTTCCCGTTCCCACGGGCTGATGACGGTCATGAATTCCTGGTACTCCAGGTCCTTGATGGCGGCATAGACGTCAATGAAGCGGTCGCCCAGCACAAAGCGCAATTTATCTTCGCGCCGCAGCGCCGATAACGCTTCCGACAGGCTTTGCGGCAATTCATAGCGCAATTCATACGCGCTGCCCGTGGTCGCCATCGTCGGCTCCAGCTGTTCCGTCATGCCCAGGTAGCCGCACGCCAGCGTCACGGCCAGCGCCAGGTACGGATTCGCGTCGGCGCCGATGATGCGGTTTTCCACGCGCCGGTCTTGCACACCGGATTCCGGCACACGGAAGCCCACGGTGCGGTTATCGACGCCCCATTGGATATTGATGGGAGCAGCCGTATGCCGCACCAGCCGGCGGTAGGAATTCACGTACGGCGCGACGATCGCCAAGGCCGGCGGCATATAGCGCTGCAAGCCGCCGATGTAATGCTTGAACAGCGGCGAAGGCGAGCCATCGTCATTGCTGAAAATATTCTTGCCGGTTTTGATATCGACCACGCTCTGGTGCACGTGCATGGCCGATCCCGGCTCGCCTGCCATCGGCTTGGCCATGAACGTCGCATACATATCGTGCTTCAGCGCCGCTTCACGCAAGGTGCGCTTGAAGAAAAATACCTTGTCCGCCAGGCTCAGTGGCTCGCCATGCAGGAAGTTGATTTCCATCTGGCCCGCGCCGATTTCGTGAATCAAGGTATCGACGTCGAGGCCCATCAAATCGCAGTAATCGTAGATATCTTCGAACAGCGGATCGAATTCATTGACGGCATCGATGCTGTACACCTGGCGGGAAGTTTCCGCCCGGCCGCTGCGGCCGATCGGCGCCTTTAACGGCAAGTCTGGATCCGCATTTTTCGCCGTCAGGTAAAACTCCAGTTCCGGCGCCACCACGGGTTGCCAGCCTTTATCGGCATACAGTTTCAGCACGCGCCGCAATACCGTGCGGGGCGCGAAATCCACCAGCGCGCCATCGGCGAAATAGCAATCGTGGATCACTTGCGCCGTGGGGTCCGCGGCCCAGGGCACCATCGTGATGGTGGTGGGATCGGCCCGTAAAATCATGTCGCGGTCCGTGTTGGAAATGGCGCGGTCATAGGCCACGTCATCCGTCGGGTAATTACCCGTGACGGTCATGCCCAATACCGCTTCGGGTATGCGCATGCCCCGTTCTTGTGTGAATTTCACGCGGGGCAGGATCTTGCCGCGCGCAACGCCCGTCAAGTCGGGCACCAGGCATTCAATTTCCGTGACCCTGTTTTCATTGAGCCACAAATCCATGTCGGTATAAGTAAAATTTTCTCGAATAGCCACGTCAGCCTCTCATAGTGTCTTGATCGGACGCGGCCAAATGAGGGCCGCGCTCCTGTTTACGCGCAGACAACGAGCGGCGTACCTAAGGGATGCGTTCCTGATAGCTGTGGCACGCAAGGCCGAACGCATGGAACAGTTTCATCGACACGGCATCACCGGTGACGCGCCATTCCGGGTGCCATTGCACAGCCAGTGCGAAGGCAGCGCCATCGACCGTATACGCTTCCACCAGGCCATCATCGGCCACGGCTTCCACCGTCAAGCCCGGCGCCAGCAGGGCGACGCCCTGACCATGCAGAGAGTTGACCGTGATGTCACGCGCGTCCAGCAGCCCCGCCAACAAGCCGCCTTCGGCGAGCCGCACGCGGTGCGCGGGGCCATACTGGACGTCAAGGGGATCGCCGGGACGGTCGCGGTGGTCCATCATGCCGGGCACTTCCTGCACCGCCTGGTGCAACGTGCCGCCCAGCGCGACATTGATTTCCTGGAAGCCGCGGCAAATACCGAACAGGGGAATGCCCCGCTCGATGGCGGCGCGCAGCAGCGGCAACGTGGTGGCGTCGCGCGCAGGATCGAGCGGCAGCGAAGGATCATGCACGGCCTGGCCATACAAGGCTGCATCGACATTGGAAGTAGCGCCCGTCAGCATTACGTCGTCTGCAACGGACAGCACGGCATCAATATCCGTCTGGCCGCCCAGCGCCGGCACAATCAGCGGCATGCACCCCGCCCCTTGTACAACGGCATCGATGTACTTGGTTTGCACAGTGTGCGTAGGATGGTCGCCCTTGCTACGCTTACAGGCTGGAACAATAACGATGGGGCGGCGCATGGCGTCAGTCTCTGGGCAGAGGCCTCTGTTGAGCGATAAGCCAATTTATCACATTTTCATTCCTATAACTGTCTGATCACAACGACGGTCGAATCACTTGTGAATGAGATACGGGAATAAGTTCCTTGCCAGCGCAACTGATTGCGTTCTCATTTCAATTTTAGCAACAAGTACAAGATTTCTGTATTATGTCAGGGTTGTTTTTTATTAATGCTTCTTTCAATAAGGAAGTTAGATGAAAAAGCTTTACTCGCTAGCGACACTGACCATGTTGCTATCGATGACCAATGCGCTTGCTGACGTGAAAAAGGATCCTGATATACAAAGGGTTACCGTCTCGGAAGAACGCCCTCTTCGTTCGTCCCTAGACCCTGTTCCAGTAGGAGGCCGCCTCGATACGGGAGCATTCAGGCACGATGCCCCGCGTGGCGGAGGTGGCCTTCCTGCCCAAGGAAAAACGGCTGCCGCGCCATCAACCGGCAATTCCGACACCTCGTGCGGTAATGCCAGCAAAGCATCGCCAGTCTCTCCCCATCCAGTCGTGATCGCCACCGGGGAAAATTGTTACCGGAAACCGACTTTCAGGCCGCCGGCGACCAGGGCCTGGGCTTGCACCGCCAATACCGCAGCATGCATGCTTACGGCAGCTTGTTTGGTCCGCAATGGCTGTCGAATTTCGATTATCCCCGGCTGATTGTCGGAAGCATGACGTGCGACCGCAACATGGTATGTGTGCCCAAAACCGTGACCGTGACCCAGCCCGACGGCGCGCGCTTTGTATACAGCTTGTCCGGTTCATCAGGTGTGACCAGCATCAGCAAACCTGTTTCACGTAGCGCCAGTGCCGCCGTGCCCCCCCCGTACGACCAGCATGGCCGACACGTATATATATACGGTTCACCCCAGCAGCACAACCACGGCCAGTGTCGATGCGGGTGTCATGATCCTCACGCCCGGTACGTCGTGGGAATTGGTCCGCGGTAAAACCAGCTACCTGTATATCGGCGACGCGCTGCAATACATTACGGACCCGCTGGGAGCAACGACCAGTCTCACTTATCAAAATAACCGGCTCACTACCGTTACCAGCCCAACCGGGAAAACGCTGCAATTTACTTATGGCGGCAATGGCCGGGTCAGCACGGTACGCGATCCAGCCGGGAACTTGTAGACCTATGAGTACAACGCCAGCGGCATGCTGTCGAAAGTAACGTCGCCGGGCACATCGCCGGACATTCGGGAATATACCTATTCGCCAACTGATGCAACATTGCTGGCTGGGCTGAAAATCAATGGAACGAGCTATAGTAACTATACCTATTATCCGGATCGCCGCGTCAAGACCAGTGGTCTGGCCAGTGGTGAGGAGCAGGAGACGTTCAGCTATGGCCCATTGACGACGAACGTGACTGACGTTCGCGGCCAGACTTCGGTCTACACCTTTGAAAACATCCAGGGTACCTTGAAAGTCCGCTCGGTTTCCCGCCAAGCCACCAGCACTTGCAGTGCCGCGAGTGCCGCGACAGTATACGACGCGAACGGCAACATCGATTTCGAGGATGACTGGAATGGCAACCGTACCGACTACAACTTTGACAATGCGGGCCGGTTGCTAGGCTATACAACGGCAGCCGACACGCCTGACGCGCTGAGTGTTGTCCACACCTGGCAGGGGGACGACATTGCCACCACCGAGTATCGTGGCGCCTACGGGGGCGCATACAAGCGTGTCACCTATACCTATAACGGCACGCAGCTGGAAACAGAAACTTGGGACGACTTGAAGGGTGGCGCCCAGCGCAAGCTGACCTACGGCTATACCTTGAATCCGAACGGCACGGTGGCATCCCGCACGGAGACGCTATCCTTGCCAGAAGGCCCGGCCATCACCACGACTATCTACGACGCGCAGGGAAATATCACGTCGCGAACCAATGCCTTGAACCAGACCGAGACATGGTCTTCGTACAATGGCTTGGGATTACCTGGCCGGTATGTCGATATCAATGGGGTATCGACGGATTACCTTTACGACCTCAAAGGCAACCTGTCGAAGGCAACCCAGAATCTGGCGTCCGGGCCACGCGTCACCACCTACACGTTTAATAACAATCACCAGGTCACGGACATCGTCTATGCCAACGGTAGCGCCGAAAGGTACCGTTATAGAGGGTATGACCGGCTGGAGCAAGTCGGTGATAGTCAAGGCAAGTTCATCACCACTGCCATTGACGTTGCGACGAACACCGTCACCACCAGCGTCGAGCGCCAGGTTCCTGGCGCAGGCACGTTGCTAACGGCTGCCGTCTCTGGTGTGTTCTCCACCATTACACAACGCGATTCCCTCGGACGGGCCAAAACCGTCTACAACAGCGATAAAACCCAGCGCGTCGATTACACCTACGATGGTAACAGTAACGTCAAAACGCGCACGGATACCGCCAATCGCACCACCTATTACGACTACGATGCGCAGGATCGCATCATCAAGGTAAGCGCACCGGATGGCGGCATTACCATCACGAATTACGACTACGAGGGCAACCTGAAGTCGGTCCAGGACCAGCGCTCGCTGACCACCTCCTATACCTATAATGGCTTTGGCGCGGTCACCTCCCGCACCAGTCCGGATACCGGGGTCACCAGCTATCACTACGATGCTGTTGGCCGCCTGGACTCTGAATCCGGCGCCAACGGAAAAACCATTACCTACACGTGGGATAAACTGGGACGGCCGACATCGAGGTCCAGCGGCGGCGTCACCGAATCCTTCACCTATGATGAAGGCACTTACGGAAAAGGCCGCCTCACCGGCGCCACCGACGTGACGGGATCGACGAAATTCACCTATAACTCTGCTGGCGAGTTGACCAACAAGACCAGCAATGTGTATGGCACCAACTATACCTTCACCTGGACGTATGACACGGCAGGCCGTTTGACCGGGCTGAACTATCCAAGCGGCTTGGCCCTGACTTACAGCTTTGACAGTTATGGCCGTATTTCGAAAGTAGCGAGTAATATCAGCGGCACCTGGGCCACACTGGCCGATACCTTCCTGTACCAGCCGGTCAGCGGACAGCGCTATGCCTGGCGATTCAACAATGGCCTGTCCCGTCTGGTCACGTTGAACAACGATGGCCGCGTCAGCCAAATGGCCAGTGGCGGTGCACACAATGTGGCAGTGGGGTACGACAACATCGGCTACCTGAAAACGCTGCAAGACAAAGTCTATAACCCTGCCGAAGTCGTCAACATGGGCTACGACCCAGTCGGCCGCCTGGAATCCGTATCGCGCGCCAGCGATGCCCAGGGCTTCACGCTGGACGACGTGGGAAACCGCCTCACACAGAGCCGCCAGGGAGTCAGCTATACCTATACGCTGGATACGCAGAGCAATCGCCTGTCGAACTGGAGTGGCGGCGGCAAATACCGCAACTTCGCCTACGACGCCATCGGCAATGTCAGTGCCGAGACGCGCAATGACGGCACGCGCGGTTATGACTACGACCAGTTCAACCGCTTGACGGGTGCAAGAGTCAATGGCGTATTGGTTGGCGATTACCGCAACAATGCATTCAACCAGCGTGCGTACAAGATCGCCAATGGCGGCACGGCACAGCTGTACGGTCCTGGTGGCGAATTGCTGGCTGAAGCAGGTACCATCAATACCAGCTATGTCTGGATTGGCGGAGAATTGTTAGGCATGTACCGCAATGGACAGTTTTATGCCAGCCATAATGACCACTTGGGACGGCCGGAGGTGATGACTACTGCTGCCGGCACGGTGGCTTGGCGGGCAGAGAATGCGCCGTTTGACCGGAAGATTATTACCGATAGTGTCGGTGGGATGAACATTGGCCTGCCGGGTCAGTATTTCGATGGTGAGACTGGGATTTGGTATAACTGGCATCGGTACTATGATGCATCGCTGGGAAGGTATTTACAGAGTGATCCGATTGGACTGCAAGGTGGCATCAATACCTATGCATATGTTCTTGGTAACCCAATAAGTCTAGTCGACCCGACAGGACTTAAGACGTTTAGTGAGTGCGAAACCGCCGGCTTCTTCGCAGAGGCGCAGTTACAATCCTTGGCTGATGCCTATAAGAATCATAGGGGCGGAGGAAAATTTGACTTTGCCTATGGACCAAATCGCAACGACAACTGGACTATTGCAGACAGAACATACAATGCTCACGAATTTGGCAATGTTCTGGCCGGCTACACGGGGGGATTCATGTTCGGAGAGAAAAGGGGAGGTGCCATCGTTGGAGGAGTGGGAAAAGCAGCCAATTTCTTTGACAACGGCCTTAATGGAGACGGAGACAAGAGTAGCCAACCTTATATCGCGCTTGGCGCAAAGCTTGGCGCGGGGGATAAGAAGGCAAACCGACTTGGCGGTGTTTGCTCTTGCGGAGGTGGTAAGTGAATTTTCTAGTGTTGCCGATTATAGCCACGGTCCTAACCGCCATCGGTATTTTGGTTCGGAAGAGGTGGCTTTGTATTTTGGTCAGTGCAGTTATTCTTTTGATGATCAGCTACATACTTTTCTTTTATACGGGAACTGTCGCTCGTTTTGTTGTTCAGCCGGGGCCACCTGAAGGAACAAGTGAGGAAGTGTTCTACATTGGTATTCGGAGATTGCAGGACGCACTGTTGCCGAGTTATCTTGTGGTGATTTACTTGGCCCTGCTGGCTGTCGTGGCACAGGCTGCGGCCTTTTACGATCGCCTTCGTTCTAATAGATCCACGCCGACGGCGTAATTGTGCACTGAGCTGAAGCTTCGGCCGACGCACTGGAATTGGCCGAAGTCGATCCGCGCGCTCGGCCGAGATCGAGGCCGAGAGCGCAAATTGCGTGGTTTGCGCCACGACGTGGACGCGCGCGATGCCTCGCAAATCGCGGCTGTGCTCGCCGTGCGCGCACCGCTGGCCCGGGGCTTCATGCAGCCGCGTGAGCGGCAGCGCTCGCGTCCGCTGATCGCGCAAATTTCTTCAACCGCCGAGCGCGGCCGGCAGCGGTGGGCCATCCCCCCCTTGGAACTGGTCACACATAATGCAACTTCGTTCGGGCTAAAGCCCGTGCCCTACGAGTGATAACAAATTTGGTCCAGGCTACTTGGGAACAACAGATCGAAAGATCCTCAAATATTCGCCCAATGGAACTCCTTACGGAGGAGCTGCAACGCAGATCGGAGTAACAAAATGAAGGACAAGTTTCTTGCAATCGCGACAGTTTTTGTGCTTTCTATTCCATTGTTGGCACTAGCCATCGAGCGAAACCAATATAAACAAGAGCAGGTTTCCAAGACTGGCTACGTCCCCAAGGATGGAATAAAGCCTAAAGAGGGATTCATACCCAATGCCGCAACCGCAATCGGAATTGCTCTTCTTGTGCTAGATCCGATATATGGTGCTGATCAAATAGAAAAGCAAAAACCGTTTACGGCAGATCTAAGAGGAGATGTGTGGGTCGTGCAAGGTTCGATAGAAAGTGGAACTGGAACCGCTGAAGTGGACCTCTCCAAACGTACTGGTGCGATTCTTAGAGTGACCCATGGAAAATAACGAAGGAAGGTGCGCTCAGTGAATTGATGATCGAGAGTGAACGAAACGGATTTTCGGAACAATCTGATACCGTTCCTAAAAGGCCTATAGAGACCTCGACGCTATGAACGACCTAAAAATTGCGATGACAGTAGTTGCGATATTCACGCCAGCGGTGTCGTCGCTGGCGGCGTTTGTTTTTTTACACGGCGCGGTACATTCGGCTACGGCTAGCGCGTAAAACGACCTTGGTTGACTGTTTGCATGATTTCGCGGGGAGTTGGACACGATTAATAATGCGCGCAGATCCCCCCGAGGAGCAATACTATTTGCGCAGAATGCTACTTGCCGCAGCCATCTTCATGGCCTATGTGTTGATCGTAATGCTCCTGGTAGGATCGTATTGAACGGCAACGGAAGCCAAGCTCACTGCCCTTGATTCCATGGGTGAGCGGAACGGTGGAGTATGTACCGGTGGAAACAAATAAGTCCGCATTAATACCAGCGTCTCTATCTCGCCTGGAGAACATTATCCTCGCCATTGCCTTGCTGGTTCTGCTATTAACCATGACGATTTATAGCGGCATGTTGCCAAAACGATCGTTTGCAAGTATGACTGCGGGAATCGTCACGCTTGGAGCCAGTTGCATTGAGCTGGTATGTGTGTGTTGGCTCACAATTCAGCACCTCTTGAAGCGGCGCAAACGAAGACGGCTTTCTTGGCTTGTCCTTTCTTGTGGTTTATCAGGAGCATTGCCGGTGCTGGTGATCATTGCCCGCCATTTCTCCCAGTAGGTCGTACTCTTTGCCTAGCGGCCAGTCAACTCAGCTGGCTACCTGGCATTGCTGCGCCTCTCCAAATACTTTAAGCCGGCATTTCCGCGCTGATCTGCGCCCGCGTTTCAATCAAAATCTTCTTCAATTCCGGCACGCACGACCCGCAATTGCCGCCCGCCTTCACGCAAGCGGTAATTTCCGGCACAGCCTTCAAATCCTTGTCGCGGATGGCCGAGCAAATCGTGTTGCGGCCGACACCAAAGCACGAGCACACCGTTGGCCCCGCATCGACACCCTTCTTCATCGGGCGGCCAATCAGCAAACCGGCGCGGTCCATGTCGGACAGCTTTTCCTCCGCAAACAAACCAGCCAGCCAGCCCCGCGCCGGCAAGTCCAGGCGCGGCGACAGGAATACGCACTGTTCGATACGGTCATTGACCACGTGCACGGCACGGTACATGCGCTCGCTCTTGTCCGCATATTCGAGCCAGTCCGCATCGGGATCCGTCACACCCAGCAGCTCGCGCGCCCAGGCCGTGAAATCATCGATGTTGCTGCGGCCCGCCATTTCATAACGGGCAAATTCCTTGCCCTGGATACGGGTCCAGTGCGCGACAGATTCCAGGTCCAGTTCCGTGCGCGACAGCACGAACGCATGCCAGTTCACGCGGAATTGTTCGATACGGATCGGCGTGTGCTTGAATTCCGGCTCGCCCGATACCGGGTCCACCACGGGGTTCACCAGCGCGCCAACGCGGGCATCGGACGACGTCTGGTTATTCCAGTGGATCGGTACGAATACGCTGCCACGGGCGATGCCGCCGCCATGCTGTACGCGCGCCACCATCGCCCCCCATTTGCTGGTGATGCGGGCCAGCTCACCTTCGCGCACGCCATAAATCAGCGCATCTTGCGGGTGCATGTCGATGAACGATTCCGGAATGTGGTCGGCCAGCTTGGCGGAACGACCGGTGCGCGTCATCGTGTGCCACTGGTCGCGCACGCGGCCCGTATTCAACGACAACGGGAAATCCTCTTCCGGCAGGTTGGCAGGCAAGCGCGGCGCCGTGGCAATAAAGCGCGCCCTGCGGTCCGGGTGGGAAAAAGAGCCGTCAGCGAACATGCGCTTGGCCCCTTCCTTTTCGCCCGCCAGGATCGGCCACTGCACCGGCGCCATCGCGTCATACGCCTGCGCGCCCTGGCCCGCCAGCCCAGCCATGTTGAATTTGCGGGGCAGATCGCTATCGTCATTACGCCAAGCGGACAGGCGCACGTGTTCATCAAACACTTCATACGCATTGGCGAAATCAAAGCCCGTGTAACCCATGCGCTGCGCGAATTGCGCAATGATCAGCCAGTCCGCACGCGCTTCGCCCGGCGCCGGCAAGAACGCGCGCTGGCGCGACACGCGGCGCTCGGAATTGGTGACCGTGCCATCTTTCTCACCCCAGCCCAGCGCAGGCAGCAGCACGTCGGCAAAGGCATTGGTGTCGGTGCGCTCGATGATGTCACTTGAAACCACCAGTTCGCACCTGGCCAGCGCACGGCGCACCTGGTCGGCATCCGGCAGGCTGACGACGGGGTTGGTCGCCATCACCCACACGGCCTTGACTTTGCCTTCTTCAATGGCGCGGAACAAGTCCACGGCTTTCAAGCCGCCCTTGTCCGCCATGCGCGGCGAATCCCAGAACGTACGCACGGCATGGCGGTGTTCCGCATTTTCCAGGTCCATGTGCGCCGCCAGCATATTGGCCAGGCCACCCACTTCGCGGCCGCCCATCGCGTTGGGCTGGCCCGTGATGGAAAATGGCCCCGTGCCTTCCTTGCCGATACGGCCGCCAATCAAATGGCAATTGATGATGGCGTTGGCTTTATCGGTACCGGACGACGACTGGTTCACACCCATCGAATAGCCGGTAATGACTTTCTGCGTGGCGGCAAACGATTCATAGAATTCCGTCAGCGCCTCAACACTGACGCGGCAGATTTTTGCGACTTTCGCGATGTCGCCGCATTCTTCATTGGCGACGGCCAGCGCCGCATCGAAACCGTTCGTATGTTCCGCAATAAACTCCGGATCAACGGCGCCGATTTGATTCAGGTAGCTGAGCAAGCCATTGAACAGCCACACGTCCGTGCCAGGCTTGACGGGCAAATGCAAGTCCGCCAGTTCGCACGTGGCCGTGCGGCGCGGGTCGATGACGACCAGTTTGAGGTCTGGACGCTTTTCCTTGGCCTTGGCAATGCGCTGGAACAGGATCGGGTGGCACCATGCCGCGTTCGAGCCCACCAGCACGATCATGTCGGCCAGTTCCAGGTCGTCATAGCAGACCGGCACCACATCTTCGCCAAACGCGCGCTTGTGGCCGGCCACGGCGGACGACATGCACAGGCGGGAGTTCGTGTCGATATTCGCGCTGCCGACATAACCCTTCATCAATTTGTTGGCGACGTAATAGTCTTCCGTCAGCAACTGGCCGGACACATACAGCGCCACGGCATCCGGACCATGTTCAGCAATGATGGCTTGCCATTTATCGGCCACCTGTCCCAGCGCGTCATCCCACGATACGCGCCGCAGTACATCCGAACCGCGCTCGCCGCGCACCATCGGATACAGCAGGCGCCCTTCCAGGCTGATGGTGTCGCCCAGCGCGGAACCTTTGACGCACAGGCGTCCCGCGTTGGCAGGATGCGCCGTATCGCCGGCAATCTCGAATCCGCCGTCAGCCTTCGGCGTCGCCTTCACGCCGCAGCCGACGCCACAATAGGCGCACGTGGTTTGTACGGAGAGGGGGACGGGGGACAGGTTCACGATATTTCTCACTCAGGTTATTTCAACTTACGCGGCGCTTAACTCTTCACCAAACAACAAGGTCTGCCGCATGCGCGTGATATCCGCCTTCTTCTGGATCAGGTCAAAGTACCACGGACCATCTTTGACATCGCCATACAGCACGGCGCCAATCACGCAGCCATCCTTCAACACCAGCCGCTTATACACCCCCTTGCGCGGGTCGCGCAGCACCAAATCTTCGCTGCCTTCGCCACCGATAAAATCGCCGACCGAATACAAGTCGACACCCGTGACTTTCAGGCGCGTCGGTGATGCCTGCTGCACGTAGCGGCGGTGGCCGGCGCCCGCCAAATGCGCACCGCAAACACGCGCCTGGTCCCAGATCGGCGCCACCAGGCCAAACGTGGCGCTGCGGTGCTGCACGCATTCACCCACCGCATACACGCGCGGATCGTACGTCTGCATGGTGTCATCGACGACGATGGCGCGGTCGCAATGCAAGCCGGCCTCTTTGGCCAGCGCGATATTCGGACGCACACCGGCCGTCATCACCACCAGGTCCGCAGGAATTTCGGAGCCATCCTTGAAACGGACACCCGTCACGCGGTCCGGACCCGTGATTTCCGCCGTCTGCGCATTGAGCAGGAAACGCAGTCCGCGCGCTTCCAATGCCTTTTGCAGCAGCGCCGCGGCAGGTTTGTCCAGTTGCTGGTTCATCAGGCTGTCCGTCACGTGCACCACCGTGACATCCATGCCCTGGCGCATCAAGCCATTGGCCGCTTCCAGTCCCAGCAAGCCGCCGCCGATCACCACGGCATGGCGGTGGTTGCGCGATGCTTCCAGCATGGTTTCCACGTCCTGGATATCGCGGAATGCAATCACGCCCGGCAATTCATGGCCCGGCACGGGAATGATGAACGGCTTGGAACCAGTCGCCAGCAACAGGCGGTCATAGCGCACTTCCTTGCCCGACTGCGCACGCACGATGCGGCGCGAACGGTCGATGTGCACCACCGGATCGCCCGCATGCAGCGTGATGTTATGGCGGTCATACCATTCACGCGTGTTGAGCATGATGTCGTCCACCGTCTTTTCACCGGCCAGCACCGGCGACAGCAAGATGCGGTTGTAATTGCCGTAAGGCTCCGCGCCAAACACCGTGATGTCGTACAGGTCCGGCGCGAGTTTATATAACTCTTCGACGGTACGCATGCCAGCCATGCCGTTGCCGATCACTACCAGCGCGGGTTTCATGATCACGCCCCGACCAGCACTTTGCCGTTTTCAATACGCGCCGGGTACGTGGCAATCGAATGTTCCGGCGCTTCCAGGCACTCACCCGTCTGCAAATCAAAGTGGTGCTTGTAAATTGGTGAAGCCACGACGATGCGCTCGCCCAGGTTGCCGATCAGGCCGCGCGACAGCACGGACGCGTTGGAATTCGGGTCAAAGTTCGACACGGCAAACACGCGCTGTTCGCTATCGTTGAGGCGGAACACGGCGACGGCTTCGCCGTTCAGCAGGGCGCACACGCCGGTATTCGGCACGATGTCGTCCAGTTCGCACACGGTGGTCCAGTTGGCGTTCAGGTTGTCACGATGCATGATGATTCTCCAGTTAGTCTCAAGCTTGTGGATGCCCGGCCTAAAGGCCCGGCACGCCATGCTGCAGGGTTACGCTGCTTTGATCGGGATGATGCGGGCCTTGCGTTCTTCCAGGGTGGCTGGGCGGATCTGGCCCCGTTCTTCCATGAACACCACGTTGGGATCCGCCTTGTCGCTGTTGACGAAGGTGCGGAAGCGCTTGCGGGTTTCCGGATCGGTCACGGCCAGTTTCCATTCGCATGCATAGGTGTCGACCACGTGCTGCATGTCTTTTTCCAGTTCTTGAGCGATACCCAGCTTGTCGTTGATGATGACGTCCTTCAGGTAATCCAGGCCGCCTTCCATGTTGTCGCGCCATACGCTGGTGCGCTGCAGGCGGTCCGCCGTGCGCGTGTAGAACATCAGGAAGCGGTCGATGTACTTGATCAGGGCCGGTTTATCGAGGTCTGACGCAATCAGTTCCGCATGGCGCGGCTTCATGCCGCCGTTTCCGCACACGTAAAGGTTCCAGCCTTTTTCGGTGGCGATCACGCCCACGTCCTTGCCCTGCGCTTCCGCGCATTCGCGGGTGCAGCCGGACACGGCGAACTTGATCTTGTGCGGCGAACGCAAGCCCTTGTAGCGGTGTTCCAGCTCAATCGCCAGGCCGACGGAATCATCGACGCCATAGCGGCACCACGTCGAACCCACGCACGATTTCACGGTACGCAGCGACTTGCCATAGGCGTGGCCCGTTTCAAAGCCGGCGGCAATCAATTCTTCCCAGATCGATGGCAGCTGTTCCACGCGGGCGCCGAACAAGTCGACACGCTGGCCACCGGTGATCTTCGTGTACAAGCCGTACTTCTTGGCCACCATACCCACGGCGATCAAGCCATCGGCCGTCACTTCGCCGCCCGGCATGCGCGGCACGACGGAATACGTACCGTCTTTCTGGATATTGCCCAGGAAGTAGTCGTTCGAATCTTGCAGGCTCGCGTGCTCTTTGCTCAGCACGAAGTCATTCCAGCACGACGCCAGGATCGATGCCGCCAGCGGTTTGCAGATGTCGCAGCCGAGGCCCTTGCCGTGCTGCGCCAGCAGCTGGCCGAACGTGCGGATGTTGCCCACTTTGATCAGATGGAACAGTTCCTGGCGCGAGTAGGCAAAGTGCTCGCACACGTGGTTGTTGACGTCCATGCCAAGTTTTTTCATCTCAGCCTTCATCACTTGCGTCACCAGCGGCACGCAGCCGCCGCACGCAGTACCCGCTTTGGTGCACGACTTCAGCGAACCAATTGTCGTGCAGCCGCCGGCCACCGCTTCGCAGAGCGCGCCTTTCGACACGTCGTTGCACGAACAAATTTGCGCGGTGTCCGGCAGCGCATCAACGCCCAGGCCCGGCTTGGCCTTGCCATCCGATTGCGGCAGAATCAGGAATTCCGGCGATTCCGGCAATTCCATTTTGTTCAGCATCATTTGCAGCAAGGTGCCGTATTCGCTGGCATCGCCCACCAGCACGCCGCCAAGCAGATAGCGGCCGCAGCTCGACACGACGATTTTCTTGTACACCTGCTTGCGTTCATCCATGAACTGGTACGAACGCGCCCCCTCTTCCTTGCCATGCGGGTCGCCGATCGATGCCACATCGACGCCCATCAATTTCAATTTGGTGCTCATGTCGGCACCGTTGAACTCGGCCACTTCGCCCAGCATGTGCTTGACGGCCACGCGCGCCATTTCATAGCCGGGGGCCACCAGGCCGAAGATCAAGCCGCCCCACAGCGCACATTCGCCGATCGCGTAGATGTCGCGGTCCGACGTCAGGCAATTGTTGTCGATGACGATGCCGCCGCGCGGGCCGGTTTCCAGGCCGCATTCCTTGGCCAGCATGTCGCGTGGACGGATACCGGCGGAGAACACCACCATGTCGGCGTCCAGGTGCGTGCCGTCGAAAAATTCCAAGCGGTGCGTGCCATCGGCGCCATCGACGATGGCAGTCGTGTTCTTTGCCGTATGCACGGTCACGCCCAGCGCTTCAATTTTTGCGCGCAGCACGCGGGCGCCGCCGTCATCGACTTGCACCGCCATCAGGCGCGGTGCGAATTCCACCACGTGGGTTTCCAGGTTCATGTCGCGCAGCGCCTTGGCGCACTCCAGTCCCAGCAGGCCGCCGCCGATGACGACACCGGTTTTCGAACGGGCGCCGCATTCGGCCATGGCTTCCAGGTCTTCAATCGTGCGGTACACGAAGCAATCCTTGCGGTCCTTGCCCGGCAGCGGCGGGACGAAAGGATAGGAACCGGTGGCAATCACCAGCTTGTCGTAAGACAGAACATCACCGTCATTGGTGGTCACGGTCTTGGCGGCCGGATCGATCGCGGTGGCGCGCGTATTCAGGCGCAGCACCATGTCGTCGCGGTCAAAAAAGCCTTCTTTCACCAGCGACAAGTCATCCGCAGTTTTACCGGCAAAGAATTCCGACAAGTGCACACGGTCGTACGCCGGACGGGGTTCTTCGCACAACACCGTCACTTGCACATTCATGCCAGGCGCCTTGTGCGTCGCCAGGCTTTCCAGGAACTTGTGGCCTACCATGCCGTGGCCGATGACGATGATCTTCATGTTCTTACTCCTTGAGGTTTTTAAGCGGCGGCAAGCGCCGTTTCTTCTACTTTTTCCGCGCCAAAGCGCGCTGCGATTGCGCACAGGGCCGATGCCGCCACCAATACGCCGAGAATGCTGAGGGTTTGCTGCGTATCGCCCATGCCCTTCATCAGGAAGCCAGCCGCCACGGCGCCCACGTTGCCGCCCGCGCCGATGATGCCGGCCACGCCGCCCAGGGCGCGCTTGTCAATGAACGGCACCAGCGCATAAGTCGAACCGCAAGCCATGTGGGTGAACAGGCCGAAGATCAGCATGGCAACCACGGCCAGCGTCACACTGTCAGCTTTCGCGAACCACAGCAGGCCGATGCCTTCGCCGATCATCATGATGAACAGCACGGTCACACGGCTGTTCAGCGTGCCGCGCAAGGCTGCCTTGTCCGAGATATAGCCGCCCAGTGCACGGGCAAACAGCGCCAGCAGGCCGAAGCTGCCAGCTGCCATGCCAGCCTGGCCGACGGTCAGCTTGAAGTGGTCAACGTAGTACGTGGCAGCGATGTTGTGGATGAAGATTTCCACGCCAAAGCACGCGCCGTAGGTGACGAACAGCAGCCACACGCGGTAGTTGGCGGCAGCCAGTTTGAAGCTGTCCCAGCCGCCTTTTTTGCCGCCTTCAATGGCCAGGCCGGCGGCGCGCAAGTCGCTGTAGTTGCCTTCCGGGCAGTCTTGCGTAAATTTGTAGTACACGGCAGCCATGATCAGCATCAGCACGCCCGGAACGATCAAGGCAGCGCGCCAGCCGATGGTTTCATTCACGCCCAGCATCACCATGGCTGCCATCAACAGCGGCATCGCAGCCTGTGCCGCGCCGCCACCCGCATTGCCCCAGCCAGCCGATGCCGCGTTGGCGGTGCCAACCACTTTCGGCGCAAACATCACGGACGTGTGGTACTGCGTGATGACGAAACTTGCGCCGACCGCGCCGATCAGCAGGCGGAAGAACAGGAACGTTTCATACGTCTGCGCAAACGCCACGCCCAGCACAGGGATAGCACCCAGTACCAGCAGGCCGGTGTACGCCTTGCGCGGGCCGTAGCGGTCGCACAGCGGGCCGATGATCAGGCGCACGACAATGGTGATGGCCACTGCCGCGATGTTGATGTTGGCAATTTGCGCCGGGGTCAGGCCGAATTCACCTTTGATGATGGGCATCAGCGGTGCGCAGGCGAACCACGCGAAGAAGCAGACGAAGAATGCCATCCACGTCAGGTGGAACGCCCGCATTGGCGCCGAAGAGATTGAGAACAGGTTGATGCTGTTAGCTTTGCTGGCCATTTTTTTATCCCGAAATAAAAACGGCGTCCGCACAGTACTGATTTATCAACCAGTCTGGGCGGACGCCGTTGTCCTTAGCTGTTCCTCCGTTGGACCAGCGAAATGTTTGGGAGGATCGCCATTGATCCTATGCCTTAGCTATTGCAAGAGGTGTGCCAGGCACTAAGCAGGCATTTTGCGGGGGTTTCCTTGCTACGCGAGAAAGAAAGCGCCGCTTGCGGGCATATTGCGGTGCAACAGCGCACGCTTATGGTGCATCAATGTGGTGCGACGAAAAACCCGCAGGCGGGCTTCACAAGCCCGCCCTGCGAGATTAGGCAGCGTTGCGGGTTTCAGCGATGCCTTCGCCTGGCCATGCATCGGCACAGCGCACGACGTCACCTACGACAATGACAGCCGGGCTGCCAATACCGCTGGCCGCCAGCGCTTCCGGCAAAGCACCCAGCGTCGTGATCAGTTGCCGCTGCGCGTTGCGGGTTGCCGATTGCACCACGGCCACCGGCGTTTCCGGCGCAGCGCCGCCAGCCAGCAAGCCCGCCTGGATGCGCGCGCAGCGCGCCACGCCCATATAGATAACCAGCGTGAGCCTGCTTTGCGCCAGCGCCGGCCAGTTTGGTTCCGACTGCGCATCCTTGCCATGCCCCGTGACGAACACGGCGCCCTGGCTCCAGTCGCGGTGCGTTAATGGAATGCCGATCGATGCGGCGCCGGCCAGGCCGCTGGTGATCCCGGGCACGACGTCAACGTCCACGCCCTGCGCCATCAAATGTGCACGTTCTTCGCCGCCACGGCCAAACATATAGGGATCGCCGCCTTTCAAGCGCACCACGTGGTGGCCCGCTTTCGCTTCCGCAATCATCAGGCGCTCGATGAATGCCTGCGGCGTCTGCGCACAGCCGCCCCGCTTGCCGACGTAGACCACCCGCGCCGACGGCGGCGCCAGCGCCATGATGCCGCCGCTGACCAGGTCATCGACCAGCAGTACGTCGGCCGCCTGGATGGCTTTCAATGCTTTTACCGTCAACAAATCCGGATCGCCGGGGCCCGCGCCCACCAAAGTCACTTTATTCATCACGCACTCCTTAAGCGCTGGCCGTGGCCAGCGCGGTTTTCACCATGTCGTCGATTTCACCCGTAATGTTCGACATCACGCCCGCCACCACGGCAAATTCCTTGCCTGCAGTACCGGCGCGCGCCGCCACCACGCGGGCATTGAACGACACCATGCGCGCCTGCTTGGCGATGGTTTCAATGTCTGTGATCACGGTGCGCAATTGATTTTTCATCTTCATTGCATACCGTTTCGATTGTTCTTCATAAATGGCCGTCACCTGGTTCAGCAGCGCCAGCAGCGGCGTGGTGCTGGACACCAGTTCGTCCAGCAACTCTTGCTTGCTGCGAAAACCGCTTTCCGCAGCATTCAACGTGCGTTCAGCCAGTTCAATGAATTCACGGATCTGCCGGTCGCCGCCCGTACGGCCGAAATACGCTTCTTCCAGCGCCGGACAAAAAATCCCCGGCAAGGTATCGCTGCCGTTGACCAGCACCTGGTGCGCATCGCGGAACAGCTTCAGCGCGTCGCGCGCCACGTCAACAGCACCTTCCTGTCCCTGCCCCGCCAGCACCGCATACAGCACCAGCCGTTGCGATGTGAACCGGCGGCGGCCGGACAAGTTGATCAATGCGCCAAACACTTCGCCCGACAATTTGGGCGCGTCCTTCGCCGCGTCCCCATTGACGGCTGCTGCTGCCGATCCGTGTGCCATATGCACCTCTCCGTGATTTACTGCCTGATAGCGAACGACGCCGCGTAGCGCGCCGGGTCGCGCCCGTCCCACACTTTGCCGTCCATCAGGGTTGAACTACGCAATACGCCTTGCGGCACGGGTGTCTCCGTCCATTCCGCCGCCTCTTTATATAAGCTGGTCTGCTGGACTGCGCTGGCCACGTGGTGGTAATCCGGATCGGATTTCAGCAAGCCCCAGCGGCGCTGCTGCGTCATGAACCACATGCCGTCCGACAGATAAGGGAAATTGACGGCGCCTTCATGGTGGAAGCGCAAGGCGTGCGCATCTTCCCAGCTGTTGCCCATGCCGTCCTGGTAATGGCCGAGTATGCGCTGGCTGATCGCGTCCTTGCCGGTATTGACATACGCGGCGCTTGAGATGATTTCCGCCATTGCCATGCGGTTGGCGGAGGACGCATCGATCCAGCGGCTCGCTTCCAGCACGGCGGCAATCATGGCGCGGCTGGTATTGGGATGGCTGCGCACGAAGTCGCGCGACGCGGCCAGCACTTTTTCCGGATGTTCCGGCCAGATTTGCTGGCTGGTGGCCGCCGTGATACCCACGCCTTCCATGATGGCTTGGTGGTTCCACGGCTCACCCGCGCAAAAGCCATCCATATGGCCAGCCTTCAGGTACGGCACCATTTGCGCGGGCGGCACCGTGATGGCGCGCACGTCGCGCAGCGGATCGATGCCGTGTGCGGCCAGCCAGTAATGCAGCCACATCGCGTGCGTGCCAGTGGGGAAAGTCTGCGCAAACGTGTACGTGCGCGGCTCCTGCGCCATCAGCTTGGCCAGGGTGGCGCCGTCCGTGGCGCCCTGCTCTGCCAAACGGCGCGACAACGTGATGGCCTGGCCATTGCGGTTCAAATTCATCAGCACCGCCATGTCGCGGGCCGTGCTGCCGATGCCCAGCTGCGTGCCATACACCATGCCATATAAAGCATGGGCGGCGTCCAGCTCCCCGGTCAGCAATTTGTCACGCACGCTGGCCCACGACGATTCCTTGCTGGGCACAATCTTGATGCCATATTTTTCATCGAAGCCCAGCACGGCAGCCATGACGATGGAGGCGCAGTCGGTCAATGCATTGAAACCGATTTTCACGACCTGCTTTTCCGCTTGCACCTTGTTCATCATCGTCTTCGCTCCATTGCAAATAAAAAAAGCGTCCCTACGGCACGAAACCCATTTCGTACTGTCGAGACGCCATTGTCTGTATGGCCCACCGCCGCCGTTGGCGGTGTCCACACTTTGTTATTTGCAAGGAGCGTGCCAGTGAAAACACACGGGCGGACGGGGAAAATCGGCTAAAAAAGCGCACCATGGCAGTGCAAAGGGGCTGCAATGCACCAAATCAGCCCAGCAAATCTTCCACATCGAGGATGCGCTGGGCGATTTCCGCCAGCCGCAAATTCTTGTTCATGGCCATGGTGCGCAGCTTTTGATACGCCTTGTCTTCCGTGACGCCATGGCGCGCCATCAGCAAGCCTTTGGCCCGCTCGACAATTTTGCGCTCGGCCAGCTTCATGCGGGTGTCGTCCAATTCGGCCAGCAATTTCTGCTCTTGCGCGAAGCGGGCCAGCGCCACATTGAGTACTGGCTTGATGCGTTCCGGCTGCAAGCCTGCCACGATATAGGCCGACACCCCGGCCGCCATGGCGGCTTCCATGCTCGATTCCGTCTCATCTTCCGTGAACATGACGATGGGACGGCGCTCATCGCGTGTGGCAATGACGATATGTTCAAGCACATCGCGCGCATCGGATTCCGCGTCGACGATGATCATATCGGGCTGGATTTCTGCAATCCGTTCAGGCAAATGAAAGTCGGCCGGCAGTGAAGCGACCAGCTGGTATCCGGCTTTTTTCAGGCCCGCCTGGACAGCATGGGCCCGCAGCGAGGCGTCACTCTCGTCAGGCGGATGAACTAAAACGATGCGTAATTTGCGGCTCATGCTTCATTTGCAAGCAATAAACGTGCCAAGTAGGGGCGCTGAGCCCCATTTTACGCCGGAATTCAGTTGAGAAATCTGCCGGTCACACAGAAGACAACGTCAACTCGTGCGCCGTGCGCAGCGCATGGACCAGCGCTTCCATCGCCTGTTCGCGCGCCTCCTGTTCCGGCACGCGCAAGATGAAAGCGGGGTGATAGGTGGCCACGACCAGCACATTGCCGTGCCGCACCGGCGCTTCCATGAAATCTTTCAGCCGGGCGCGGCCATCTTCCAGCACGGATTTCAGCGCCGTGCTGCCCAGCGCCACCACCACGTCGGGCTGCACTTTGGCCAGTTCCGCTTCCAGCCAGTAATGGCAGGCGGCGACTTCTTTTTGCGCCGGCGTCTTGTGCAGGCGGCGCTTGCCGCGCGGCTCCCACTTGAAATGCTTGACGGCGTTGGTGACGTACACTTTGGCGCGGTCTACGCCGGCCTGTTCCAGCGCCTTGTCCAGCAGCGTACCGGCCGGGCCGACAAACGGGTGGCCCTGCAAATCTTCCTGGTCGCCCGGCTGCTCGCCCACCAGCATGATGCGCGCATGCTTGGCGCCTTCGCCCGGCACCGCTTGCGTCGCGTGCTGCCACAAGTCGCAGCGGCGGCATTCATCGAGTTTATGCGGCTGCTGGCGCTGCGGCTGCGCCTCGTCCGCCGCAATGGGAATGGTGGCGCCATGGCGCTTGCCCACGGCATCGGACTGGCCCGTGCGGCGCGCGCCGGCAGCCGCCTGCGACACCAGTTCCGGCACCAGCGCGGCTTCCGGCATGTGTTTCCAGAACCGGTGGCGTACGTGGCTGTGCATGACGTCCGGATTCAGCCGCGCGGGATTGAAGATATTGCGGTAATACGCCAGCCATAGCGCTTCACCCTGGTCATCGAGCTGGTCCAGGCTGGCCGCGCCATTCGGCAGCGGCGCCGCGTCATGCAGGCGGGCGCCATCCCACAGCACCGTCGCTTGCGGCGTGGCGATCATGAACGTGGCGCCGCCCATGCGGCCGGCAAAATGGCGGGCCACCCGCGGCAGCACGTCATGCGCCGGTTCGAACCACGCAATGAAGCGCGGCGCACCCGCGTGTTCCGGCCGTTCGCGGAAACGCAGGTAGGCATGCATGTCATGTTCTTCGCGCTGCACGGCTTTCACCATCCGCTGCAGCCTGCCGCCATCGTCGTCGGCCATTGTCGCCACCTCCCGTTGTCCCTGTTGCCAGCGCCATACCACGCGGTACAGGAAAGCCCAGCGGTCTTCCGCGCGGAAGCAGGCAGCGCTGCCCAGCATGTCCACCAGCGTGCGCGGCAGGCGCAAGAGCGGCGCATCCGCATCGGCATGCAGCAGCTGTGCCGCTTCGGCAAACAGTCCGCCACGGTCCATCCCCGTACTGGAAAGCCATTCTACGGATTCGGGCGGCTGGCAGCGCACGATCAACACGCGTACGGCGGCGCGCCACGCGTCAAAACTGTCAGCCGCCACGGCCACGCGCCCTGCTGCGGCCGGCAACGGCAGCAACGGCATCTGTGGCGGTGGTTCGTCGGCGTGGCCGGCACGCGGCTCCGGCCCGTTCAGCCGGTCTGCAATTCCGGCCATAAGCTCATCTGTTCAGCAGGCGTGCCCAGTGCGCGCCGCAATGCGTCCGACGGCGCCGCATCATTGGCGGGCCGGTAGTCGGCCACGATAATGAACGGGGCGATTTTCTTCATGCTGCAGCGCAGTTTCGACAAATCCGCATAGCGCACGCGCCGCAGGCGGCGCAGCTCGACAATACGCTGCGCATTGCGCAAGCCGATGCCGGGCACGCGCGCGATCATGGTCACGTCAGCGCGGTTCAAATCCAGCGGGAAGTGTTCGCGGTGCGCCAGCGCCCACGCGAGTTTCGGGTCGATATCGAGCGCCAGGTTGGCCTGCGCCGCACCGGCCGCGCCGGCCGCCGGCGGCAGCAATTCCTCGGCGCGAAAACCATAGGCGCGCAACAGGAAATCCGCCTGGTACAGCCGGTGTTCTCGCAACAACGGCGGCGGCGCCAGCGGCACGGTGGACGGACTGTCGGGGATCGGACTGAAGGCCGAGTAATACACGCGCTTGAGCTTATAGCTGCCGTACAGCGTTTGCGCAGTCCCCAAGATATGACGGTCATCGCTGGCGTCCGCCCCCACAATCATTTGCGTGCTTTGCCCGGCCGGCGCAAATGCGGGCGCGGCCGGTTCTTCGGCTTTTTCATCGAGGCGGCGGCGGATGGTCCCCATGGCCAGCTTGATGGTATGGACATTTTTTTCCGGCGCCAGCCGCGCAATGCTGTCCGGCGACGGCAATTCAATATTCACGCTGAGGCGGTCCGCATAGCGCCCTGCTGCGGCAATCAGCGCGGGATCCGCATCGGGGATGGTTTTCAAGTGAATATAGCCGCGGAACTGGTGCTCTTCGCGCAAGGCGCGGGCAATCGCCACCAGCTGTTCCATCGTGTAGTCGGATGAGCGGATCACGCCGGAACTGAGGAACAAGCCGTCGATGTAATTACGCAAATAAAAATCCACCGTCAGCTTCACGACTTCGTGCACGGTGAAACGGGCGCGCGGCACGTTGGACGTGCGGCGGTTGACGCAATACTGGCAATCGTAAATGCAGAAATTCGTCAGCAGGATTTTCAGCAGGGATACGCAGCGGCCGTCCGGCGTATAGCTGTGGCATATCCCCATGCCGGTGGTGGCGCCCAGCCCGGCCTGCCCTTGGGACGACCGCTTGGGCGCACCGCTGCTGGCGCAGGAAGCATCATATTTCGCCGCATCGGCCAGGATTTCCAGCTTGTCCAGCAATTCCATGGCAATAAACACTGTATAAAAACACAGTCTATCGCATTTGGACGGAATTGCGGTGGTTTGTCCGGGACAGGCAATGAAAAAGCCCGCCACCGCATGGCGGCGACGGGCTTGGCAGGCGGGCGCGCTGCAGCGCGCAGGGGCCGATCAGTTATCCAGTTCAGCGTACAGCGCCAGGCACTTTTGCTGCGCCGGCGCCAGTTGCTCCAGGCTGGACACGGCCATCTGGTCGCGCAGGTGGCCGTCTTGCAAGCCATAGACCCAGCCATGGACGGTCAAGTCCTGGCCACGGGCCCACGCATCTTGCACGATGGTGGTCGAGCACACGTTGACGACTTGTTCCTGCACGTTCAATTCGACCAGGCGGTCGGCGCGGGCGCCTTCCGGCAGCACGGCGCCCAGGTAGCGCTCATGTTTCTGGTGCACGTCTTGCACGTGGCGCAGCCAGTTGTCGGCCAGGCCCACGCGGGTGTTCGTCATGGCGGCATGCACGCCCTTGCAGCCATAGTGGCCCACGATGATCACGTGCTTGACCTTCATTTGTTCAATCGCGAATTGCAGCACGGACAGGCAGTTCAAGTCCGTATGCACGACCACGTTGGCGATATTACGGTGCACGAACACTTTGCCTGGTGGCAGACCCAGCAGTTCATTTGCCGGAACGCGGCTGTCGGAACAGCCGATCCACAGGTATTCAGGCGACACCTGGGTCAAGTCTTTGAAATAGTTCGGGTCGTGCTGAACCTTCAGGTGCGCCCAGGCGCGATTGTTCTCCAGCAGGTTGGCCAGTGGGGAAGTCGTGTTGATGTCGCTCATGTATGTCCTCTGATAACGTGTGCGCTTTACCGGCGCGCAAAAAACCGCCTGTTGCCGGGAAAGCAACAGGCGGTCCGGGGATTTGCCGCTATGGTACCTCAATCAGGCCGATGCGACATCGGCCAGAATTGATCCACGTTATTCAAAGAAGTCTTTCACCTTGTCACGCCACGTTTTCGACTGCGGTGAATGCTTGGCGCCGCCTTCGGTGGTGGACTTCTCGAACTCGCGCAACAGTTCTTTCTGCTTGTCCGTCAGCTTGACCGGCGTTTCCACGGCAACGTGGCAGAACAGGTCGCCCGGATAACCAGAACGCACGCCCTTGATGCCCTTGCCTTTCAAGCGGAAGGTTTTGCCCGACTGGGTGCCTTCAGGAATCGTGAACGCGACTTTGCCGGACAGGGTCGGCACTTCGATTTCGCCGCCCAATGCCGCGCGGGCAAACGAGATCGGCATTTCGCAATGCAGGTCGTCGCCTTCGCGCTGGAACACCGCGTGCGGCTTGATGTGGATTTCCACGTACAGGTCGCCCGGCGGCCCGCCATTGGTGCCCGGTTCGCCGTTGCCGGACGAACGGATACGCATGCCGTTGTCGATACCGACGGGGATTTTGACTTCCAGCGTCTTGTTGCGCTTGATACGGCCGGCGCCGCCGCAAGGCGAGCATGGGTCCGTAATGATCTTGCCGGTGCCGTGGCACTTGGGGCAAGTCTGCTGGATGCTGAAGAAGCCTTGCTGCATGCGCACCTGGCCGTGGCCGCCGCAAGTCGAGCACGTCACTGGCGACGTGCCGGGCTTGGCGCCGGAACCGTGGCAGGTATCGCATTTGTCCCACGACGGTACGCGAATGGTGGTGTCGAAACCATTGGCCGCCTGCTCCAGGGTGATTTCCAGGTTGTAGCGCAGGTCGGCGCCGCGGTACACCTGCGGACCGGCATTGCGGCTGCGGCCGCCACCAAAGATATCGCCAAAGATGTCGCCGAACGCGTCGCCGAAGCCACCCGCGCCAAAGCCGCCGCCACCGCCGCCCATGTTCGGGTCGACGCCGGCATGGCCGTAGCGGTCATAAGCCTCGCGCTTTTCCGGATTGGTCAGCATCTCGTAGGCCTCTTTGACCTCCTTGAACTTCTCTTCCGATTCTTTGCTGTCCGGATTGCGGTCCGGATGGTATTTCATCGCCAGTTTGCGATAGGCTTTCTTGATCTCGTCTTCGGACGCATTCTTTGCGACCCCGAGGATCTCGTAAAAATCACGCTTTGCCATGTTCTGGGCCTAACATACTGATGTACTGATTACGCGAAAAAGCCGAGCCGGCCTTGAAACAGGAACTCGGCTCGGCGTTTCTGCCAACAATTACGTGGCGGATTATTTGCTGTCTTTAACTTCTTTGAAGTCAGCGTCAACGACGTCGTCGTCTTTCTTCGCTTCGCCTTGCGCGCCAGCCTGCTGTGCGCCAGCTTCAGCGCCGCCGGCGGCTGCCTGCTGTGCTTGCATGTCAGCGTACATCTTTTCGCCCAGCTTTTGCGAAGCAGTCGACAGCGCAGCCACTTTAGCGTCGATGTCAGCCTTGTCGCCGTTCTTGATCGATGCTTCCAGGTCAGTGATGGCCGCTTCGATCTTTTCTTTCTCGCCGCCTTCCAGCTTGTCGCCGTATTCCGTCAGCGATTTGCGGGTCGAATGCACCAGCGCGTCAGCCTGGTTGCGGGACTCAGCCAGTTCCTTCAGCTTCTTGTCTTCTTCCGCATTCAGCTCAGCGTCCTTCACCATCTTCTGGATTTCGTCTTCCGACAGACCCGAGTTGGCTTTGATGGTGATCTTGTTTTCCTTGCCGGTGGCCTTGTCTTTCGCGCCCACGTGCAGAATACCGTTGGCGTCGATGTCGAAGGTCACTTCAATCTGTGGCGTACCGCGTGCTGCTGGCGGGATGCCTTCCAGGTTGAATTCGCCCAGCGCCTTGTTGCCGGCGGCGATTTCGCGCTCGCCCTGATACACCTTGATGGTCACGGCTGGCTGGTTGTCGTCAGCGGTCGAGAACACTTGCGAGAACTTGGTCGGAATCGTGGTGTTCTTGTGAATCATCTTGGTCATCACGCCGCCCAGGGTTTCAATACCCAGCGACAGTGGCGTCACGTCCAGCAGCAGCAAGTCTTTGCGGTCGCCGGCCAGCACGGAACCTTGAATTGCAGCGCCCACGGCCACGGCTTCGTCAGGGTTCACGTCCTTGCGTGGATCCTTGCCGAAGAATTCTTTGACCTTTTCCTGCACCTTCGGCATACGGGTCATACCGCCGACCAGGATGATGTCGTCGATGTCCGACACTTTCACGCCGGCGTCCTTGATGGCGATGCGGCATGGCTCGATGGTGGCGTTGATCAGTTCTTCCACCAGCGATTCCAGCTTGGCGCGGGTAATCTTCAGGTTCAGGTGGACTGGCGCGCCGTTTGCCATCGCGATGTACGGCTCGTTGATTTCAGTCTGCTGCGACGACGACAGTTCGATCTTCGCGCGCTCGGCCGATGCCTTGATACGCTGCAGGGCGATTGGATCTTTTTTCAGGTCCAGGCCATTGATCTTCTTGAATTCGTCGATGATGTAGTCGATCACGCGCTGGTCGAAGTCTTCGCCGCCCAGGAAGGTGTCGCCGTTGGTCGACAGCACTTCGAACTGCTTCTCGCCATCCACGTCAGCGATTTCAATGATCGACACGTCGAACGTACCGCCGCCCAGGTCATACACGGCGATCTTGCGGTCGCCCTTGTCGGTCTTGTCCAGGCCGAATGCCAGCGCCGCTGCAGTTGGTTCGTTGATGATGCGCTTGACGTCCAGGCCAGCGATACGGCCGGCGTCTTTGGTTGCCTGGCGCTGCGAGTCGTTGAAGTACGCTGGAACGGTAATCACGGCCTCGGTGACTTCTTCACCCAGGTAGTCTTCCGCGGTTTTCTTCATCTTGCGCAGCACTTCCGCGGAAATTTGCGGAGGAGCCAGTTTCTTGTCGCGTACGCTCACCCATGCGTCGCCGTTGTCGGCTTTGGTGATTTCGTACGGCATCAGCGCGATGTCTTTTTGTACTTCCTTCTCTTCGAAGCGGCGGCCGATCAGGCGCTTGACTGCGAACAGCGTGTTTTTCGGGTTGGTGACAGCCTGGCGTTTGGCAGGTGCGCCAACCAGGATTTCACCGTCTTCTTGGTAAGCAATGATCGAAGGCGTGGTACGCGCGCCTTCCGCGTTTTCAATGACTTTCGGCTGGCCGTTTTCCATGATGGAAACGCAGGAGTTGGTGGTGCCGAGGTCAATACCGATGATTTTGCCCATGATTTATTTTCCTTGTAAGCGAAGTTTCTGTTGAACCGTATATTGGGGAATTGCCTTGCAGTTTCAAGCGTTTCGTTAATTACTTGGCTTGCGCGGCGGTGACGATGGCTGGACGCAGCAAACGGTCAGCAATCATGTAACCTTTTTGCAACACCGTCACGACGGTATTCGCTTCCTGGTCGGCCGGAACGACCGATACGGCCTGGTGTTTATTGGGATCCAGCTTTTCACCTTGCGCCGGCTGGATTTCCAGCAGGCGGTTGCGTTCGAAGGCGGAATTCAACTGTTTCAGGGTCATTTCGACACCTTCTTTGAGGGTGTCGAGCGTCGGTGCTTCGACTTTCAGCGCCATTTCCAGGCTGTCTTTGACTGGCAGCATGGCTTCGGCAAAGCTTTCAACAGCGAATTTGTGTGCCTTGGCCACGTCTTCCTGGGCGCGGCGGCGGATGTTCTCGCCTTCCGCCTTGGCGCGCATGAAGGCTTCATGCATTTCAGCCAGGCGCGCTTCGGTAGCGGCCAGCTGTTCTTCCAGCGACGGAGTAGCTTCTGCCTGGGCTTCGGCGGGAGTCGAATCGGCCGGCGCCTGGTCCACCTCTGGATTAGGGACCGTTTGATTTTCTTGATCTTGCATCTAAAAGACTCCTACAAATCGTGTTTGTTTGACATTACTGCTTGCAGCACGGGCAGCAAGTGGGGCTATAACCTTCAATTTCAAGGGGTTTTTCCCCAGCTCTTACTTTCTCCGGCGTGTGATGTAACCAACAAGTTACACATCAGTCACATCGAGAGATGGTTATTTCATGCCTGCCCGCTAAGATGAAATCAAGGAGGTCGTTATGAAATTGCCATTCATTGCAGCATCCATCCTTGCCTACACCATCCTCGTGGTGGCTTGGCTTTGCTACACGGAACTGATTCCATGAAACGTGACCAGCCCTGCAAACCGGATATTTTAACAGGCTGGCACTCACCGGCGGCAAGTGCTAATAATTGTTGTCAGTTTTCTGCGCCGAGTTTGAGGGCGGCCGCGCGGGCCTTCTCCAAGTCTTTTTTTGCAACATCCTGCTGGGCGCCCGTGATCATCGTCGGCCAGCCGATCATCTGGTGTTCCGCCAACTCCGCCAGCGCGGCAATCCACGCCGGCGACTCATTCAGGCACGGGATGTAGTGGAATTCCTTGCCGCCGGCCGACAGGAAGTCGTGCCGCACTTCCATCGCGATTTCTTCCAGCGTTTCCAGGCAATCACTGGTAAAGCCCGGGCAAATCACGTCCAGGCGGCGCACGCCCTGTTTGGCCAATGCCTGCACCGTGGGCGCCGTATAGGGCTGCAGCCATTCCGCCTTGCCGAAGCGGGATTGGAACGTAACGATGTAGTCGTCTTCTTTGAGCTTGAGTTTGGCTGCCAGCAGGCGCGCGGTCTTGTGGCATTCGCAATGGTACGGGTCGCCCAGCAGCAAGGTACGCTTCGGCACGCCATGGAAACTCATGACGAGCTTTTCCCCGCGGCCATGGGTTTCCCAATGGGCGAGCACGGTCTTTTTCAGCGCATCGATATAGCCGTCGTCATCGTGATAATCGCGCACCAGGCGCAATTCCGGCACGTTGCGCACGGTTTTGAAGTGGCCAAAGACAGCGTCATAAATCGAGCCGGTGGTCGTGCCGGAATATTGCGGATACGCAGGCAGCACGACAATGCGGGTACAGCCATCGGCCTTTAAGCGCGCCAGCACATCCGGCAGCGACGGCGAACCGTAGCGCATGGCCATCGCCACCGTGACGTCGCGGTGGCCCCGTTCGCCCAGTGCGCCGCGCAACAGCAGCGCCTGCCTTTGCGTGTGGATTTTTAATGGCGAGCCCTCTTCGGTCCAGATCGACGCATATTTTTTTGCGGACTGGCCGGAGCGGAATGGCAGGATGAAGACGTTCAAGATCCACCACCAGAGCGCGCGGGGAATTTCCACCACGCGGGGGTCGGACAAGAATTGCTTCAGGTAGCGCCGCACGGCGGAGCGGGTCGGCTCGTCCGGCGTACCCAGATTAACGAGCACGACTGCGCTGGTGGAGCCGGTGCCGTGCGTGTGTGGAGGTTCTTTTTGGAAGGCCATGAATCTGCAATGACGGATGGGAGCCGTCATTATAGATTTATTATTCAACATGGGTGCCGGGCCTTCAGGCCGGGCATCCGCATTTTATAAAGCTAGCAATTCCTGCGCATGCTTGCGCGTCGTGGCGGTGATTTCCAGCCCGCCCAGCATGCGCGCCACTTCTTCCACACGGGCGCGCTGGTCCAGCACGTTGATGCGCGAGGCGGTCTTGCCCGAGTCCGTCAACCCTTTCGCCACCTGGAAGTGCTGGTTGGCCTGGCTGGCCACTTGCGGCAAGTGCGTCACGCACAAGACCTGGCGCGCCTGGCCCAGGCGCTTCAGCAGGCGTCCCACGACTTCCGCCACACCGCCGCCAATACCACTGTCGACTTCGTCAAAGATCAGTGTCGGTACGGTGGTCGCATGGGACGTAATCACGGAAATGGCCAGCGAAATACGGGCCAGTTCACCACCGGACGCGACTTTGGCAAGCGGCCGCGGCGACACCCCCGCATGGCCTGCCACGAGGAATTCCACTTGCTCGACACCATGCGCGGATGGTTCGCACGGATGCAGCCCGATGGCAAACACGCCGCCCGTCATATTCAATTCCTGCATGGCGGCCGTGACGGCAATGCCGAGCCGGTGCACAGCCTTTTCGCGCATGGCCGACAGTTGGCGCGCTTCGCCCATGTAGGCAGCCTTGAGCTTTTCCTCTTGCTTGCGCAAACCGTCCAGGTCAGACGCATCGGCCAGCTGGCTGAGTTTGGCCGACAGCTTCGCATGTTCCTGCGGCAGTTCTTCCGGCTGCACGCGGAATTTACGGGAGGCGGAATGCAGCGCTTCGAGGCGCGCATCGACCTGGCGCAAGCGGTCCGGGTCCAGTTCCACCTTGTCCAGGTAATTGTTCAGCGCATACACGGCTTCCTGTAACTGGATGCGGGCCGATTCAATCAGTTCAGCGGTCGGCAGCAATTCCGTATCGATGGCGGCCAGCTTGCCCAGCTTTTGCTGCAGCGACGACAGTTGCGACACGACCGGGTGATCATCCGATTCCGACAGCACGGCCAGCGTTTCCTGCGCACCTTCCATCAGGCTGGCTGCATGCGACAGGCGGCTGTGTTCAAGCGACACGTCCTGCCACTCATCGGCTTTGGGCGCCAGTTTATCGAGTTCCGCCACTTGCCACTCCAGGCGCTCGCGCTCATACGCCAGGTTGGCCGCGTTGGCTTCGTATTCCTGCAATTGTTTGGCCAGTGCGCGCCACGCGCGGTAAGCCGTGCCGACGCTTTTCAGCTGGGCGGCCACATCAACGCCGCTTTCAGCGCCATCGAGCGCCGCATAGTTATCCAGCAATGCGCGCTGCGCATCGGCTTTCAGCAGCGACTGGTGCGCATGCTGGCCATGGATATCCACCAGCAAATCGCCCAGCTCGCGCAACTGCGCCGCCGTGGCGGCCACGCCATTGATATACGCTTTGGTGCGGCCCGCATTGTCGATCACGCGGCGCAGCAGCGCACCGCCTTCTTCGACCGCAAATTCATTGGCTGCCAGCCATGCGCTTGCCGCTTCCGTGACAGCGAAGTCCGCCGTGATATCCGCCTTGGACGCGCCTTCGCGCACCATGCTGGCATCGCCGCGGCCCCCCAGCGCCAGGGACAGCGCATCGATCAAGATGGATTTGCCGGCGCCGGTCTCGCCTGTGAAGACGGTAAAGCCGCTTGAGAATTCCAGTTCGATGGTATCGACGATGACGAAGTCGCGGATGGACAGGGTACGAAGCATAGGCAGCGGGGTTGAAGTTGATGGGATCAGGCCAGTTTGCCTTCGCCTGACGGGTATTCGTTCCAGTGCAGTTTTTCGCGCAGCGTATTGTAGTAACTCCACCCTTCCGGATGCAGGAACGTAATAGTGTGCGGCGAGCGCTGGATGAGGATGCGGTCATGCGCCTGCAGGCTGGCAAAGGTTTGCATGTCGAAGTTCACGGTGATGTCGCGGCCGCGCATGATTTCCACCACGATTTCACTGGAATCCGGCAAGACAATCGGCCGGTTCGACAGCGCGTGCGGGGCAATCGGCACCATGACGATGCCGCCCAGGGTCGGATGCAGCAAGGGCCCGCCGGCCGACAGCGCATACGCGGTGGAGCCGGTCGGCGTGGACATGATCAAGCCATCGGAACGCTGGTTGTACATGAACTGGCCATCGACGTCGACACGCAGCTCGGCCATACCGGCGCCGGCGCCGCGCGACACGACCACATCATTGAATGCGCGCCCCACGAACATGTCCTGGCCATCGCGCACCACGCGGCCTTCCAGCATGGTGCGGCGCTCAGCCTGGTAACGTCCCGACAGCATTTGCTGCAGCACGGGCAACATGCCGTCAAGCGGGATATCCGTCATGAAACCAAGACGGCCCTGGTTAATGCCGATCAGCGGCACATCGAACGGCGCCAGGCGGCGCGCCATGCCCAGCATGGTGCCATCACCGCCCATGACAATGGCGGCGTTCGCATGTTCACCAATCTGTGCTGCCGACATCGCTGCAACGCCCGGCATATGCAAATGCGCCGCCGTTTCTTCTTCGAACACGACGTGGTGGCCGGCGTCTCTTAAAAATTTCAGCAAACTGCTGACAGACTCTTCAATGCCCGCCGTATTCTGGCGCACGACCAGGGCGATTGTTTTAAACAGAACTTGCGTAGCAGGCATAAATCTCTCAGTCGGATGGGATCGCAAAAACCAGGTTACAACACTGGGGTGGTAACACCCGGCAGAGTAACCCATAATGCAACCTTCTGCCACGCACGCATACTGTACATGCAAACAGTATAATTTGTGCGGCAGCAGACTGCAAGCACACTCAATTGGGAGAAAACAATGGCAAAAGTGCTGGGCGTGGGCGGCATTTTCTTCAAGTCGCGCAATCCGCAAGCGTTAATGCAGTGGTATCAGGAACACTTGGGCTTTTCCACGGAATCCACGGATTACGCAACCTTTTTCCCGGCCACCATGCCGGATGGCGGTGGTACGGTCTTCAGTCCCTTCAAGGACACCACTGGTTATTTTGCGCCATCGAAGCGCGATTTCATGTTCAACCTGATTGTCGATAACCTCGATGCGGCGCTGGAACAAGTGAAACAAGGCGGCGCGGAATTAGTCGGCGATCCGCAATCGTTTGATTACGGGCGCTTTGGCTGGTTCATGGACCCGGATGGCAACAAGGTGGAGCTGTGGCAGCCGGTCACCCAAGCTGAATAAAGCAACGGCGGGGTCAATGAACTGACCCCGCCGTTGTACTTAATGGGCAGTGGCAACGCCCATGCCCACGGCAATCCCGATGGCAATCGCCATCGACAGGCAGTGCGCCAGCATCAGCAGCGACCAGCGCAAGAACGTGGCCCAGCGGCTGCCGCCATACACGCGCCGCATGGCCCACGGCAGGTAGCCGACCAGCCAGCATATTTCCGCGAACTGGATCAGCCCGTCCGGCGTCAGTTTGATGGCGGCAAACAGCACAAAGGCAAACGCACTGCTGTGCAGCGCGAACAGCAAGTGTTCGCCATAGCGCTTGCCCGAACCCAGGTACAAAAACTTCAGGTACAGCGCAAACAGCGGCATCAGGGCAAACATCGCGTACGGGCCGTAATTGAAGAAGCCATCCGACAGCACTTTGCCCCGCCCGGCCGTGTCGAGGTCACTGAAATGATCGACTTGTTTGGCGAGGCCGGGGGCCTTGGCGCGCAACGTGTCCGGTAATTCAATCTGGTTGCCATGGGCATCGACAGTGCGGCCATTACGGATGATCTCATCGCGGATGTCAGCCGCATGTTCTTTCACCTTGATGGTGTCGTTGCCGTCCAGTTTGACCGGCTCCACACTCGTGAATTTCAATAGCGCAAAAAACAGCACGGACAACGTCAGGTACATGCGCAGCGGTTCCACGTAGCGCTTGCGGCGGCCCCGCATATATTCCAGCGTCAGCAAGCCTGGACGGAACAGCAGCCGCGTGAACGTGCCCCACAAGCGCCCTTCCAGCGCCACGTAATGGCCGATGAATTCATGCGCGAACTCGCTGAAGCTGGGGGCATGCATGCGCGTTTCCTGCCCACAGTTCTGGCAGTAATTGCCGCCCGTCGTAGCGATATCGCAGTTCGGGCAAATGGCGGGGATGTCGTGGTGGACGGCGACGTCGTTCTTCATTGTTATTCCTGAGCAGGTTCTTCAGCCGGGAAATGTTACATGACTTCAAGCTGTCATTGCACTGTTTCAAAAAAGTTCAAACGGGCGACTGCGCACAGTACGCCGGACTATGATGGGCCGCGAAGCGAAGACAGGAGGACCCACCATGGTGACGGAAGCAAAGGACCGCCAGGTCAATACAGCCCTGCCAGCCAAGAGCGACGACGGTAAACGCTTGCCGCATGAGCGCGACGAATCGCCGGATGGCCATCAACAGAAAACCCGCAGTGTGATCCGGCAAGCGGCCAGCGACCTTGAACAAGGGCTGGTCGATACCGATATGCATGGGATTCGCGGTGTGGAAAAAGTGCAACCTCAACCGCCTGGCACAGCGGCGCCACAACCAGGAAACAAACGCGATTAACCTTGGAGACGTGAATGAAGTTCACCTTGATGCCAACCGTGCTATTGCTGGCCTCAGTCTATCCCGGCGCATGGGCGCAGCAGCCAGGCTATGCGCCTGGCTTCGGCCCATCCCCCGCCCTGCCCCAACCGGAACGCACGCTGATCCCGACCGTCAATGTGGCGCCTGTCGAGCGTTTCAAGGACAGCGATTCCCCGGTCGCGGCGCCCGGCTTCACCGTGCGTGCCTATGCGCGCAACCTCGACCATCCGCGCTGGGTCTATGTGCTGCCGAACGGCGACGTGCTGGTGGTGGAAACCAATGCGCCGGAACGGCCGGAAGACAACACGGGCATCAAAGGCATGATCGTCAAATCGCAAATGAAAAAGGCGGGCGCCGTGTCGGACTCCGCCAACCGCATCACCTTGCTGCGCGATATCGATGCGAATGGCATGGCAAAAACCCGCACCACGTTCCTGCAAGGCTTGAACTCGCCATTTGGCGTAGCGCTGGTCGGCAATGACTTATACGTGGCCAATACGGACGCCGTGCTGAAATTCCCGTACCAGACGGGACAGACTTCCATCACGGCGCGCGGCGTGAAAGTCATGGATTTGCCGGGCGGCCCGCTGAACCATCACTGGACCAAGAACATCATTGCCAGCCCGGACGGCAAGACGCTGTATGCGACAGTCGGCTCGAACAGTAACGTGGCGGAAAACGGCATCGATAAAGAAACGGGACGCGCCGCGATCTGGCAGCTGGACCTGGCCACCAGCAAAGCCACGCTGTACGCGACCGGCCTGCGCAATGCCAATGGCATGGGCTGGCAACCGCAATCGAAGGCGCTGTGGACGGTTGTCAACGAGCGCGATGAGCTGGGCAATGACCTGGTGCCGGATTACCTGACGTCCGTGAAGCAGGGAGCCTTTTATGGCTGGCCCTACAGCTACTTCGGCCAGCACGTGGACACGCGCGTCAAAGAACAGCGGCCAGACCTGGTGGCCAGGGCCATCGCACCGGACTATGCGCTGGGCGGCCATACGGCATCGCTGGGACTGGTTTTTTATGAAGGGGAGGCATTCCCCGCAAGCTACCGTGGCGGCGCGTTTATCGGCCAGCACGGATCGTGGAACCGCAAGCCTTACAGCGGCTACAAGGTGGTGTTCGTGCCGTTTGCCAACGGCCAGCCATCCGGGCCGCCGCAAGACTTCCTCAGCGGTTTCCTCAGCGCTGACGGCAAGGCCCGTGGCCGGCCGGTCGGCGTCGCAGTGGACAAGGCGGGCGCATTGCTGGTGGCGGACGACGTGGCAAACGCCGTCTGGCGCGTCACGCCGAAGGGAAGCTGAACCATCGGCAGCGGGCTAACGGACTTTTGACTTTCGCCGGTGCAGCCCGGCCGGCCTTTCATGGAGAGCGAAATGAGCTACTTGGACAGAGATAAATTCGGCATTTACCGTGACCGCGACGACAACGACGGCCCCGGACCACGCCTGATGGGCGCTGACACCCTGCTGGGTGAAGACGTCTACAACCGCCAGGATGAAGACCTGGGCGACATCAAGGAAATCATGCTGGACATGCAGAGCGGCCGCATTGCCTATGCCGTGCTGTCGTTCGGCGGCCTGCTGGGCATGGGCGACAAGCTGTTTGCCGTGCCATGGCAAGCGCTGGAACTCGATACCACCAATAAGCGCTTCATCCTCGACGTCAGCAAGGACCGGCTGGAAAACGCGCCGGGCTTCGACAAGGACCGCTGGCCGGACATGGCCAGCAGCGAGTTCACGTCGCAAGTGCACGGGTTCTATGGCACGCACCCGGACGCCGGCTACCGCACGTCGACCGGCAGCGTGATGGGGCAAGGCACCAGCACCATGCAAAGCACGGCGCAGACGTCGGCCACCTATAGCAGCGGCCAGGGCAACGTCGGCCGCGGCTCCGGATTATCAAGCCAGAGTGCATCGACGGATGATGCAAAAGACTTGCACTTGCGCGATCAGGATACGGGCAAGTATTGATTATTGATGTATTGATGTATTGATGAATGGCCGGGATACGCCATCCCGGCCCTGCACCGCTCTACCGCTTAGCTGGCGTGCTTCGCCAGCCACGTGTCCACGGCCGGCATGCGCTCCTTGCGCATCCGGATCGTGTTCTTGACTTGCGCAATGGTGGCGTTGAGCGTCATGCGCGAGCCTTCTGGAATATGCGTCTGCGCCAGCGTATCAAGCTTGCCGAGAATGCTGGCGTCATGCGAACCGCCCGCCAGTCTTGGCAGGAAGATCGCCGTGGCATCCGCGTCCACCAGCTTGCGCACCTGCTCGAGGTTGGCCGACGCAAAGTCAAACGCCATGTCCGGGTGGCGTCCGGCGACCGCCGACATGATGGGCGCGCTGTTGGTGGCGCCCGGTTCGGACGACAGCGCCAGCTCCAGTGCGCGCCGGGCCAGGCCCGCATCCTTGGCCATGCCCAGCATGCGGTACAGGTAGTCGCGCACCACGGTGCTCTTTTCGCTTTGCGCCATCGTATGCAATTGTTCCCACGTCGCGCTGTCGGCGTGATAGGCGACACTCGACAGGATCGTCTTGCGCAGCGGCGCCGGCACGGCCGACGGGTCGCTGGCTTGCGCGGCAAAGCGGCGGCGCGCTTCCGCAATGGTTTCCGGATCGTTCAGGTAGCTGAGCGTGTTGATCAAGTCGTTGCGCAGGGTGGCCACGGTCGGCGCTTCGCCTGCCTTGGCTTCCCATCCCACGCGCGCCATCAAGGGTTTCAACTGCGACAGTGCATAGCGCGCGAAGTTGGCCTGGCGCTCCGGTTCACCGTCCAGCAAACCATTGATGCCGGCCAGCGATGCGACCACCTTGCCCCACACTTGCGGGTCCGCATCGGCCGGCACCATGCGGCTCAAGCCCAGGAAGTTCGACAGCGGACGCTGGCCCGCCAGGCCCATAGCCCAGCTGTCCGACAGCAGGCCAAGCTGGTCGATCGTATTGAGCTGGCTGAATTGCCCGGCCAGCGCAGCGAAATTCCCATCCGAATACGCGGTGCGGAAATACCCGGCCTGGCCGGCATTGACCACGACCGGGCCGCAGCCTGGCATCGTGACCTTGGCCTTGCCATTTTCCACCACGACGCGCTGCCCCTCTTTCTGGCCCAGCACCTGCACCAGCACGGGCACGCGCCAGCGCAGCGGCTGCTTGTTTGGCGCATCCTTGGAAAATTCGCCCTGCGTCAATTCCACCGTCGTACGGCCCGCCGCACATACCGGCTCACCTGCCGTGATCATCGGCACGCCAGGCTGCAGTGTGAAATCATGGGCAATCGCCTTGATCGGCTTGTGCGTGACCGATTCCACGGCCGCCCACAAATCGTCGCTGCGCGTATTGCCGTAGCTGTGCTTGCGCATGTACGCGCGCACGCCGTCACGCCATGCGGTTTCGCCGACATAAGCTTCCAGCATGTCGACCAGCGCCTTGCCCTTTTCATAGGAAATGTTGTCGAACGCCTGGCTGGCATCCTGCACCCGCGCAATGTGCGCCACCACGGGATGGGTGGTCGACAGCGCATCCTGCCCCATCGCCAGGTCACGCTTGGCGATCGAGCCGAGGCGGTAATTCCAGTCCGGATGCAGGCGGTCCGTCGTGCGGCCATCGAGCCAGGACGCGAAGCCTTCGTTGAGCCACAAGTCATCCCACCAGCCCATCGTCACCAGGTTGCCGAACCACTGGTGCGCCACTTCGTGCGCATTGGTCTGGAATGAACGCTCCTGCGACGCCTGCGTCGTGAACGCGGGATCGACCAGCAGCGAATACTCGAACGTCAAAATCGCGCCCCAGTTTTCCATTGCTTCGAAATACTGGCTGCTGCCCGGCGCGGCAATGTTATCCAGCTTGGGCAGCGGATAGCGGATGCCGAAATAATCGTTGTACTCGCGTAGCACCGACTTCGCCGCGTCCAGCGCGAAACCGGCGTGGGCCGTGCTGCCTTTCTTCGTGATGATGCCGACGTCGGTGCCATCGGCCATGGTGCTGACCCGTTCGAAATCGCCCAGCGCGAAGAACAGCAGATACGTCGACATCTTGGGCGTACGCTGGAAGCGCACCAGGCTCTTGCCACCGCCAATTTCCGTCGTCTGCTCGGCCGGCATGTTCGACACGGCCATTTCGCCGCTTGGTATCGTGGCCGAAACCGTGAACGTGGCCTTGTAAGCCGGCTCGTCCCAGCTTGGCATCACGCGGCGCGCATCGGCATTTTCAAATTGCGTGTACAGCGCGCGCTTCTTGCCTTCCGCTGTTTCATAGTCAACCGCGAACATGCCGGACGGCTGCGTGCCGATCTTGCCCGAGTACGCCATGGCCAGACGGTATGTTCCCTTGGCCAGCTTGCGGGGGAATTGCAGCCGGACGGTCTGCTCGGCCGCGTCCAGCTTAATCGCGGCATCCAGTGTCTTGCCGTCCGGTGTGCGCAGCGTGGCGCTGGCGATGTCCAGGTCCGCCGCCTGCAACGTGATGGCGCCAGCCGGCGCCAGCACTTCGAAGTCAATATCAACTTTGCCCGTGAAGCTCAGGTGTTGCGCATCCGGCGTCAGCGACAAGTCGTAATGAAGGGGCCGCGTATCGCGCGGCAGCTGGGTGGTGGCGAGTGCGGGGCTGGCTGCCGCATAGCTGAAATCCAGCGGGGCGGCACAGGCGAGCGCGATCAGCGCCGAGAGCAGGGTGCGTTGCATTGACTACCTTTCGAGTGTGCTTGAAATACTGACGGCAGTTATCTCAGCAAATTGCATGCCAGATAAGTTTTCAAGGGAAACAGGGGCGCGGGCGGTGTCCGCATGGGCGCGGCGGACGTCCGCCGTGTGTCCGGCTCAATGTGCACACGGCGGCGCGGTGCTTGCGTGCTGTAGGGCGGATTAGCCGAAGGCGAAATCCGCCATGCTGGCATGGCGATAGCGCAGGCATGGCGGATTACGCCGGCTTCGCCGGCTAATCCGCCCTACAGCTGAGCGTCCAGCAGGGTGATCGCGTAATGGATTATGCCCGCTTCATCATGACGAACTGGCTTTTCGCGCTCAGTTGCGGACGCAGCGCTTCCAGTTCTTGCTGCACCTTTTCCAGGTTGGCCAGCTTGACGTGGCCAAAGCCGCGTACTTTTTCAGGCAGTTGCGCCATCTTCAGCGCCACCGGCTTGTTGTCGGCATTCAGGCTGCCCGCCAATTCTTCCGCCAGCGCCATCACCTGGTCGCGCCACGCACGCTCAAGGCGGCGTTCTTCCGTGTAGCCAAAGATATCCAGTGCCGTGCCGCGCAAGCCTTTCAGCTTGGCCAGCATGCCCATGGCCGGCAACATCCACGCGCCGAACGTGCGCTTGGCAGGAATGTCCGTGCCCGGCTTCTTCTTGGGCAGCAGCGGCGGCGCCATGTGGAATTGCAGCTTGTAGTCGCCGTCGAACTGGTCCGAGATTTGCGCGCGGAACGCCGGATCCGCATGCAGCCGCGCCACTTCATATTCATCCTTGTACGCCATGGCTTTGTACAGGCTGCGCGCCACGGCTTTCGACAGCGCCAGCTTCGACCCTTCGCCTTCCAGCATGCGCTCCTTTTGCTCGACCAGGCGCACCAGCGCCACATAGCGGTCCGCGTATTGGCGGTCCTGATAGTCCGTCAACAGTTGCACGCGCAGCGCAATCATGTCTTCCAGCGATTTCGGCTGCGCAAACTGGATCACTTGCTGCGGCTGCGCCAAACGGTCCACGGCGCCAATGTCGGCAGCGGCCAGGCGGCCCAGCATAAAGGCGCGCTTGTTCAAATCAATGGCCACGCCATTCAATTCAATCGCGCGCATCATTGCCGGCAAGCCGACCGGCACCAGGCCGCGCTGCCATGCATAGCCCAGCATCACGATGTTGGCCGTGATTTGCTCGCCCAGTGCGCGCAGCGCCAGGTCGGCGGGATTGATGCCGAACACATTGCCGTCGCCCGCGCTGTGGCGCAGCTTGGCCATCAAGCCATCCTTGTTGATGTCCGCATCGGGATTGCGCGTGAATTCCGCCGTCGGCGTTTCACGCTCGTTGGCCACCACTTGCGTATGGCCGCGGCGCATGACGGACAGCGCATCGGGCATGGCGGCCACCACCAGGTCGCACGCCAGCAAGGCGTCGGCCTGCTGCAAGTCGATGCGAACCTGATTGAGTAGCGCAGGCGAAGCGGCCACCCGCACGTGCGACATGACGGCGCCGCCCTTTTGCGCGAAGCCCATGAAGTCCAGCGCGGAAGCGCCCTTGCCTTCCAGGTGCGCCGCCATCGTGATCAACGCGCCCAAGGTGACGACGCCGGTACCGCCAATGCCGGCCACCAGCATTTCAAACGGCTTGGCAAAGCCATATTGCGCAGGCTGCGGATGCGCCGCCAGCATGTCTTCCAACTGTTGCAGCGTGATTTGCGCGGCAGCCGGCTTTCTTGGCGCGCCGCCCAGCACGGACACGAACGATGGGCAGAAACCTTCCACGCACGAGTAATCCTTGTTGCACGACGATTGCTCGATCTGGCGCTTGCGGCCCAGATCCGTTTCCAGCGGCAGGATAGACAGGCAGTTCGACTGCGTACCGCAATCGCCGCAGCCTTCGCACACGGCGGAATTGATCATCATGCGGCGTGCCGGGTCCGGGAACACGGTCTTGCCCGGCTTGTTCTGCTTGCGGCGGCGGCGCTTTTCAGCGGCGCACGTCTGGTCATAAATCAGCACCGTCACGCCTTGCGTATCGCGCAATTCACGCTGCACCACGTCGAGTTCTTCACGCGGACGCACGGGCACACCGGCCGGTAAAGTGACGCCTGCATAGCGCGACACATCGTCCGTCACGACGACAACCCTGGCCGCACCTTCCGACACCACTTGCTGCGCAATCTGCGGCACCGACAAGCCGCCGTCCACCGGCTGGCCGCCCGTCATCGCAACGGCGTCGTTATACAGGATCTTGTAAGTGATATTGGTTTTCGCGGCAATCGCCTGGCGCACGGCCAGGTAGCCCGAGTGGTAATACGTGCCGTCGCCCAGGTTCTGGAATACGTGCGGCGCCTTGACGAAGCGGGACGCCGCCACCCACGTGACGCCCTCGCCGCCCATTTGCGTCAGGTTGAACGTATCGCGTTCCATCCACGTGGCCATGAAGTGGCAACCGATACCAGCCAGCGCGCGCGACCCTTCCGGCAATTTGGTCGACGTATTGTGCGGACAGCCGGAGCAGAAGTATGGCGTGCGCTTGACGGCGTCGGCGCTGTTCGACAGCAAGTCGGCTGCGCAGAACGATGGCAACTGGCGCTCCAGGCCCAGTTGCGGCAGCAGCGGCGCCAGCCAGCGGATCAGCGCCGGGGCAATGCGCGACGGGCGCAGTTCGCCCAGGCTTGACAGCAGCGGTTCGCCCTGCGCATCGGTCTTGCCGAGAATGACGGGGCGGCTGGCGGCCGGCATGTTGTACAGCAAACCTTTCAGCTGGTCTTCGACGACAGGGCCTTTTTCTTCGACCACGAGGATTTGCTCCAGGCCATCCGCGAAAGCGAACAGGCGGGTGCGTTCCAGCGGATACGTCATGCCTGGCTTGTACAGGCGGATGCCCAATTGCTCCAGCAACTCGAACGACACGCCCATGCGCTGGAATGCTTCCACCAGGTCCAGGTAAGCTTTACCGGCGCTGATGATGCCCAGTTTCGCTTGCGGCGCTTTAACGACCAGCTTGTCGATGGAATTGACTTTGGCGAACGCCTGCACGGCATTGAGCTTGGCGGCCAGGCGCTGTTCCAATGCCAGCGATGGCAAATCCGGCCAGCGGTAGTGCAAGCCGCCTGGCGGGTACAGGTAATCGGCCGGCACGGTGAAGTCGCGCGGTTCCGGCAATTCCACGACAGCGCCGCCTTCGACGGTTTCCGAGATCGCCTTGAAACCCACCCAGTTGCCGGAGAAACGCGACAGCGCCCAGCCATACAGGCCGAATTCAAAATATTCTTCAATATTGGCGGGGTTCACGACGGGCATTTGCCATGCCATCAGCGCCTGTTCGCTCTGGTGCGGCATCGACGACGACACGCAGCCATGGTCGTCGCCCAGCACCACCAGCACGCCGCCGTGCGGCGACGAACCGTACACGTTGCCGTGTTTCAGCGCATCGCCGGAACGGTCGACGCCCGGGCCTTTGCCATACCACATGGCGAACACGCCTTCGACGGTACGGGTCGGATCGGATTCCACCTGCTGCGAACCCAGCACGGCAGTGGCGCCCAGGTCTTCATTGATCGCTGGCAAGAATTCAATGGCGGCTTCTTTCAGCAGCGGCGCGATGCGCCATGCTTCCTGGTCCACGGCGCCCAGCGGCGAACCACGGTAGCCGGAAATAAAGCCGGCCGTGTGCAAGCCGTGGCGCTCGTCCATGCGCTTTTGCATGATCATCATGCGCAGCAGTGCTTGCGTACCGGTGATGAAAATACGGCCCGTTTCACGGCGCATATTGTCGTCGAGGCGGTAATCCGGATCGGCCAGTTCGCCCGGTCCCGGTACCTGCTTTACCTCGCTCACATCATTCATCGAACCCATTTTTTTGTCTCCGTGCCAACTTGTCTAGGCAGGCGAATCGCCTGTAACATTGATCCGGAGATAGTAGGAGCCGGGGGGTGGAATATTTTTTCTGCTTTAAGTCAAAAACGGCATAAAAAAGTACAAGATTTTTATTTTTAGGCTTTCATGGAAAATTCCACTTTTGATGCGGTTTCGCTGAAAATTCTTAGCGAATTGCAACAAAACAGCCGCATTTCCACCAACGAACTTGCTGAAAAAGTAGGCATGTCGGCCACCCCGTGCTGGCGCCGCCAAAAGGAGTTGGAGGAGAAAGGCGTCATCACGCGCTATGCCGCCATCGTCGACCGGCGCAAGGTGGAATTGTCGCAATGTTGCATGTTGCATATCTCGCTGACGCGGCACGACGCCGCCGTGGTGGCGGGCTTTGAAAACGCCATGATGCTGCGCCCCGAAGTCATGGAGTGCTATGAAGTGACGGGTAATTCCGATTACATGGTCAAGCTGGTGGTCAAGGACATGAATGCGTACCACGACTTCCTGCACAATGTGCTGTTGAAGTTGCCCGGCGTATCGCAAGTCAATACCAGCGTGGCGCTGCGCGAAGTGAAGTACGAGACGGCCTTGCCGCTGGCTTAATTGCCCCTGCCCGGCGCGGATTGCCTAAAGCGCCTACAATCGGGTCTTTCCCTTCAAGGCAAAGACACCATGCGAATTTTGCACACCATGCTGCGCGTCGGCGACCTGCAGCGCTCCATTGACTTCTACACCAAGGTGCTGGGCATGAAACTGCTGCGCACCAGCGATAATCCCGAATACAAATACACGCTGGCCTTCCTCGGCTATGGCAGCAATCCAGACCATGCGGAACTGGAACTGACGTATAACTATGGCGTGGACAAGTATGAGATGGGTACCGCGTACGGGCACATCGCCATCGCAGCGGAAAATATTTACACGGCATGCGACGCCGTGAAAGCCAATGGCGGCAACGTGACGCGCGAACCCGGTCCGGTCAAAGGCGGCACCACGGTGATTGCCTTCGTGACGGACCCGGACGGCTACAAGATTGAACTGATTGAACGCACGTTTGATGGTGCGGGTGCAGGTCTGCGCTAAGTACACGTTGGACGGGTTTGTAAAACCCGCCCAACCGATTCAGCATCCTGTCAGGGACTTAGTTCTGCAGCAGCGCATTGATCGGCGCCAGGTCCGCTTCCTTCAGCGAACCGGCCGCCGACTTCAGGCGCAAGCCATTCATCAGCGTTTCATAACGTGCGCGGGACAGGTCGCGCTGGGTCGAGTACAGCTGGCGCTGCGCGTTCAGCACGTCGATGTTGATACGCACGCCGACCTGGTAACCCAGCTTGTTCGATTCCAGCGCGGATTTGCTCGACACTTCCGCAGCTTCCAGTGCGCGCACTTGCGCCAGGCCGCTGTTTACGCCCAGGTAAGCGGTGCGCGCGCCCTGAGCAGCAGCGCGGCGGGTCGCTTCCAAATCATTGCGGGCCTTGTCTTCCAGTGCGATCGATTCACGCACCTTGCTGGTGACGGCAAAGCCGGTAAAGATCGGCACGTTCCACGTCACGCCTATCGAGCCGGCCTTGTTGACACCTACGCCCGTGGTGCTGTCGCGGCCTTTGCTGGCCGTGAAGTCCACGGTCGGCAAGTGGCCGGCGCGGTTACGGCTGATTTCACGCTTGGCGATTTCCACGTTCAACTGGGCGCCCACCACCGCATAGTTTTGCTGTTCAGCAGACGATACCCACGGCTCCATGGCGCTTGGCTCCGGCGCCGCGATCTTCACGCCGGGACGCAGCGTGGCCAGCGTACCGGCAGGCGCGCCGATGATTTGCTGCAGCGCTGCGCGTTTGACCTCCAGGTCGCTTTGCGCAGCAAATTCCTGCGCCACCACCAGGTCATACGCGGCTTGCGCTTCATGCGTATCGGTGATGGTTTGCGTGCCCACTTCGAAGTTGCGCTTGGCCGATGCCAGCTGTTCCGTCGTCGCGGTCTTTTGCGCCTGGATCGACGTCAGCGCATCTTGCGCCGTCAGCACGTCAAAGTACGCTTGCGAGACACGCACGATCAAATCCTGCTGGGCCTGGGCAAACGTAGCTTCGGCAGCAGCTTGCGACAGTTTGCTTTGCTGGTACGTTTCCCAGCGGTCCCAGCGGAACAATGGCTGCGTCAGCTGCAACGCATACCGGTTGTTATTGCTGTCCAGCGAGTGGCTTGGATTCAGCGGATTCTTGGTGTCGAAGTCGCCCGTGGTTTTCGTGCTGCTGCCACCCAGGCCGATGACCGGCAACAACTGGGAACGCCCTTGCGTGGTCCGCTCCTGGCCTGCAACCAGTGCCGCGCGCGCGCTGGCATACGTGGCGTCGTTGGCGAGCGCCTGCTGGTATACCTGGAGGAGGTCAGCCGCCTGTGCGTTCATCGTCAACATTGCGCTGCCGATCAGCATGGCGAGTAAGGGTTTCTGCATTGCGTTCTCCGTGGGAGTCATCGTTGTTGGAAAAGACAGCTTAGTATTTTGGCATGTTGCTGTCGACTTGCACAGCCCATGCGTGGATACCGCCGGTCAGGTTAATGACCTTGCCAAAGCCGTGATGTTCCAGGAATGCCGCCACATTCATGCTGCGCGCCCCATGATGGCAAATGCACACGATGGTGGCCTCTTCATCGAGATCGTCGATGCGGGCCGGAATCGTATTCATCGGCATCAGGGTCGAGCCTGCGATGTGGCAGGTTTCGTATTCCCAGTTTTCACGCACGTCCAGCAAAAACGGGCTGGGACGCGCTTCGTCGGCCAGCCAGTCGGCCAGTTCAGGTGCGGTGATGTGCTGCATGGCGCGCCGTCCTTAGAACGTGAAGTGCGACGGCGTGACAGCCGATTGCAGCGGCTTCACATTGGTTTCAAATACTTTCACGGTGTCGTAGCCCGCTTCACCGGTACGGGTGATGATGTGGGCCGACATCACAGGCGCTTCGCCGACAATCGCAAAAATGCGGCCGCCTACTTTGACTTGCTTCAGCAGCGCTTCCGGCAGCACCGGCACCGACGCGGAAATGACGATCACGTCGAATGGCGCGCCTTGCGCCCAGCCTTGGGCGCCATTGCCCTGCTCGACCGTCACGTTGGTGACACCGGCTTCCGCCAGGTTTTTCTCTGCCTGGGCTTTCAATTCCGGCGAAATTTCAACGGTGGTCACGTGGCGGCCGCGGTGCGCCAGCAGAGCTGCCAGGTAGCCGCTGCCGGTACCGATTTCCAGCACGTTTTCATGTTTTTTCAGTTGCAGTTCCTGCAGGATGCGCGCTTCCAGTTTCGGGGTGAACATGAATTCGCCGCCGCCCAGAGGGATTTCGGTATCCACGAACGCCAGGTTTTTATGTGCAGCCGGGACGAATTTCTCGCGCTTGACGACTTGCAGCGCATCCAGCACGTCCGTATCCAGGACGTCCCAAGGACGGATTTGCTGTTCGATCATGTTGAAGCGGGCTTGTTCGATATTCATCTTTAGACTCGTAGACTCAATGGAGGATTGGTTGTTCAAATACTTCAATCCGCCATTTTATCGTTGAACTGCACTGGACGGCATATTAACTATATCGGCGGCGGCAGGCAGGAAATTGCGACAGTCTGCAGTTTGGCGGGGTTGAATGCACAAATTTGATCTAAATCTGCTCATTTATTGTGCAAACCAGTAGCCGGTGCAGCGGGCATGCAGTAAGGCGCCCCCTCTGGCGCAGAGGCGGGACGCAAGCCCCGCAACGTGGTGTCGATGTAGGCCGCGAGATAGGCATACGGGTCAATCGTGGCCCCGGCGCACAGCTGCGGCGACTGCGACCACAGCATCAGCATCAAGACCGGCGCCACCAGCACCGGCATCATGACGTCCGGATCGACCGCGCGGAATTCGCCGCGGGCCACGCCGCGCGTCAAGATATTGGCAATCAGCGCGTTGCCCCGGGCGATGACTTCTTCGTTATAAAACTGCATCAACTCCGGGAAATTCGCCGCTTCCGCGATCATCAGCTTGGTGATGCCGGACGCCTTGGTGGCGCCGACCTTGTCCCACCAGCGCATCAGCAAGGTGCGCAGCAAGTCCGCGCTGTGGCCATCGATGGCGGCAAAATCCATTTCCGCTTCGCCGATCGGCTGCACAATGGCGTCGCGCACGACGGCCTTGAACAATTCTTCCTTGTTGGCGAAATACAAATACAGCGTGCCCTTGGAGACGCCCGCGCTGCGCGCCACATCTTCCAGCCGCGTGGCCGCATAGCCGCGGCTGACAAACAAATCCAGCGCCGCCGCCAGCAATTCCTGCGGCCGCGCGTCCTTGCGCCGCTCCCAGCGCGGCTTGGATTCAGTTGGATTGTGCATGGTGGCGGACTGCCCAATGACTTGAAGGTTACTTACTCAACAGTCATTAATGGTAGTCCGCTGTTTTCAGAGCGTCAAGGCTGGCGGCAACGGGCTGGCGCGGCGCCGGGTACAGCCAGCAGAACAGGGCAGACGCGGCGGCCGCGCCAGCCAGTTGGGCGACGATAAAGCCAGGCGCATCGGCTGGGCGGATGCCGGCAAACGTATCGGTTGCCGCGCGCGCCAGCGTGACTGCCGGATTGGCGAACGATGTCGATGATGTAAACCAGTATGCGGCCACGATGTAGGCGGCCACGGCAAACGGCGTCACGGCCGGGCGGCTGCGCGACGTGCCGATGATGACAGCGATCAGGCCGAACGTCGCGACACCTTCGCTCCACCATTGCGCGGGCCCCGTACGCACGTGCTGCGACGCGAAGAACAGCGGCTCGCCGAACATGCCGTGCGCAGCCGCCACGCCGGCGAAGGCGCCGATGACTTGCACCGCCATGTATGGCAGCACTTCTCGGCCAGCCACGTTGCCTTGCCAGGCTTCCGACAACGTCACGACCGGATTGAAATGCGCGCCCGATATCGGGCCCAACATCAGGATCAGTGCGATCAGCCCGGCGCCGGTGGCAATCGCATTGGCCAGCAAAGCGATTGCGACGTTGCCACTCGCCAGGCGCTCGGCCATGATGCCGGACCCTACCACCACGGCCAGCAACAGCGCCGTGCCCAGCCCTTCGGCAACGATGCGCCGCGCCAGCGTCATGCCAAACCTCCGATACGGTCCAGTTCTGCCTTCATCCGTGCGCGGTCATTTACCAGTTCCGCCAGCGGCAGCGCCAGGAACGCCTCAATACGGGTGCGCAAAATGCGGTAAGCCGTCATGAACGCCGCATCGATTTCCTCGTCCGTGCCGGTTGCATGGGCCGGGTCTTCCACACCCCAGTGTGCGCGCAGCACCGGGCCCAGGTAAGCCGGGCAGGTTTCGCCCGCGGCATTGCCACATACGCTGAGCACGATGTCCGGCGTGACCGGCAGGTTTTCCCACGATTTGCTGTGGTAGCCCTCTGTGGCAATGCCTTCGCGCTGCAGCAGCGCAATCGAGCGCGGATGCACGTAGCCGGCCGGCTTGCTGCCGGCGCTCAGCGCGCGCCAGCCTTGCGGCGCCAAGTGATTGAAAGTCGCCTCGGCCAGGATGGAGCGGCACGAGTTGCCAGTGCAGAGCATTAATATGTTCATGTCAGGTTCTCTTTGGTGGAAGCGCAGCCTTGGGCTGGCGAGCAGGCGCTCGGCACACTACATGGGGCGCCGCCGCAGCAGTTATCGGTCAGGAACGCGAGCACGCTGCTCATCGTGTCGAAGTTCGCGCTGTAAATCACGAAGCGGCCATCCTGGCGTGCCGAAATCAAACCGGCATGGGTCAGCTCTTTCAAGTGGAACGATAGCGACGAGGCCGCCACGCCAAGGTGTTCAGCAATCCGGCTCGCTGCCAGCCCCGCCGGACCGGTCTGCACCAGTAAGCGGAAGGTAGCCAGCCGCGACTCCTGCGCCAGGGCCGCCAGCGCGGCAATGACTTGTTTGGTTTCCATGCATGCAGGCGATGATTAGTAAGCGCCAATGATACGATATTTCGAAGAATATCGAAATATATTGACAGCACCATGACGTTGGCCGTACCCTTTGTTCGTTAAGTGACGAACAACGAATATGACCAACTGTTGCACCGTAGGGACCGGCGACAACGCCATCGAAGTCAATGCCGAAGAGATTGCCATGCTGTGCAAGGCGCTCGCGCATCCGGCCCGCGTGCAATTGCTGAAGTATCTGGCGGCGTATGGCGCCTGCTATTTCGGCAACCTGGCCGATGTGCTGCCACTGGCGCCATCGACCATCTCGCAGCACGTCACGATACTGAAGCAGGCCGGCCTGATCCTGGGTTCATCGGACGAGCAGCGCGTATGCTACTGCGTCAATCCGGAGCGTATCGCCCAGCTGAAAGCGTTGGTAGCTGCTTTGTAGGCTAAAAAATTTGCCCACTTATTCGTAATTCGACGAATAGCAAACAGGAGAACCGCCATGACCGCCCCATCTGCCATTGCCATCCGCACCGCCACGTCCGCCGACTGGCATGCCATCGCCGCACTGCTGGCGGCATCGAACTTGCCCCTTGAAGGGGCGCAAGAGCATGTGGCGCACTTCATCGTGGGAGAACAGCATGGCCGCGTTGTAGCGGCAGCCGGACTGGAACCCTACGGTGACGCTGCACTATTGCGCTCGGTCGTGGTGGATAGCGCCTTGCGCGGACAAGGCATAGGCGCATTGCTGCAACACGAACTGGCACAACGTGCAGTGGCGCAGGGAATCCACCGCCTGGTTTTACTGACCACGACTGCCGCTGCCTTCTTTGCCAAGCGGGGCTTCCGCACCATCACCCGCGATGCCGCACCGGCCACCATGCTGGCCTCGCGCGAATTTCAGGGGGTATGTCCGGCATCGGCCACCGTCATGCTGAAAGATTTGCTGCCAGTCGCCGTGCTGGGCGCAGGACCGGTCGGCCTGGCCGCCGCCGCACACCTGCTCGAACGGGGATTGACACCGCTGGTCCTGGAGGCGGGCGCCACGGCGGCGGCCAACCTGGTCAGCTATGGCCATGTGCGCCTGTTCTCGCCATGGCGGTACAACATCGATAAAGCCGCCCAAACCCTGCTGGAAGCGGCCGGCTGGCGCAGCCCCGATCCCGAGGCGCTGCCCACTGCCGATGAGCTGGTCCAGCACTATTTGCAGCCACTGGCGGCATTGCCGGCCATCGCCTCTGCGCTGAAACTGCGGCATCGCGTCACCGCGATGACCCGCCTGGGCACTGACAAGGTGAAAACACGTGGCCGCGAACACGCGCCGTTTGTCATCCGCGCCATGACGCCGAACGGTGAACACACGTTCCTGGCCAGCGGCGTGATCGACGCGACCGGCACATGGAACCAGCCCAATCCGCTCGGCGCGGACGGTCTGCCGGCACAGGGTGAACAGGCTGCCCGCGAACAGATTACCTACGGTATGCCCGACGTGGCGGGCGCCGCCAGGGCGCGTTACGCGGGGCGCAGTGTGCTGGTGGTGGGCAGCGGCCATTCAGCGGCGGGAGTCTTGCTGGCGCTGGCGCAATTGGCCGGCGAAGCACCGGCAACGCGCATTGCATGGGCCATACGCGGCACCAGTTTCGAGCGCATTTTCGGTGGCGGCGCCAATGATGGCTTGCAGGCGCGGGGCGAACTGGGCACGCGCCTGAAGGCCCTCATGGATTCCGGCCGCCTGGAATTGCATACCGGCCTGCGCATCCAATCCATAGAACGGCACGGCAGCAAACTGCGCGTCAACGGGCAACCCGGCAGCAAGCCGGTTGATGGCATCGATGAAATCATCGCCGCGACCGGCGCCCGTCCTGACTTGTCGCTGGCGCGCGAGCTGCGGGTACACAACGATCCGTGGCTGGAAAGCACCAGCGCATTGGCCCCGCTGATCGATCCGAATGAGCACAATTGCGGCACCGTACGGCCCCATGGCCATGCCGAACTGGCGCATCCGGAACCGCGCTATTACGCAGTGGGCGCCAAAAGTTATGGCCGCGCGCCAAATTTCCTGATGACGACGGGCTACGAGCAAGTGCGCTCCGTGGTAGCTGCGCTGGCTGGCGATTTTGCCGCAGCCGATAACGTGCAGCTGGAACTGCCGGAAACCGGCGTGTGCCATATCGGAATCGCTGGCGGCGAATCAGGCGCCGCCGCGTGCTGCGTGAAACCAGTGGCCGCGTCCGGCTGCTGTGGCGGTCCCGCGCCTGTTGAAACAGACGCATGCTGTGTGCTCGATGCCACCGCCAAGGCACAGGGCAAGGCGGGCTGCGGCTGCGCATAATGGATAGCGAGATCAATGCCATGCATACCATCATTGCCCGCGTGTTTTTCCCGGCCGCGCTGTTGGCCAGCCTGCTGACTTTTGCCATGGCCCATGCGGCCGGTGGCGACCTGCGGCTCGCAGTCATGGCGCCAAGCGTCATAACGCTGATTGCCGCCATGCTGCTGGAACGGCGCATGCCATTCCAGCCTGAATGGAACCGGCCACGCGGAGATGCAACAACCGACTGGCTCAGCATGGCGGCGCTGCTGGCAGTGATCGACCCACTGCTGAAATGGGGCGGCCCGCTGCTGGCGGCCGCCCTCTACGCCCGGCTGGATGTCCCAGCAGGCTTGTTCCCCACGTCGCTACCGTTTGCATTGCAAGTGGCGATCGCCGCAGCGATCGCGGAATTCGGCTTTTATTGGGCGCACCGGCTGCATCACAGCCGGCAGGCACTGTGGTGGCTGCATGCGCTGCACCATGGCAGCGAGCGCCTGTATTCCGTCAACAATTTCCGCCTGCACCCGCTCAACTACGGATTGAACTATGCATTGGGCATGTTGCCCCTGCTGGTGCTCGGCACACCATCCGATGCCCTATTCGGCTACCTGGCGCTGTCATACCCGGTGCTGATGCTGCAGCATGCCAACCTGCCGCTGCGCAGCGGCTGGCTCAATTACGTGTTCAGTACTAACGAGGTACACCGCTGGCACCATTCAGCGGCGCCAGCCGAAGGGGACAGGAATTTTGGCCGCGTGCTGGTGCTGTGGGACCACGTGTTCGGCACATTCCGCTACCAGCCACAAGGCGCCAACCTGCCGCGGACCATCGGGCTGTATGCAGGTGATGCTTATCCTGCGCGGGCTTCGTACTGGCGCCAGGTGTCGTCCATGTTTTTACCCGCCTGCTGCAGGGCGGCAGGCTGAAGGAATTTCCAGGTCCAGCGCTCGCGGCACGCCATGCAGCCGTACCTGCATATTGCCGCCTCAGTAACAAGCTACGCCCGCTGCGACGACGATTCCGCCTTCTCTTCAAAGTAGTAACCAACGCCATACATTGCGTGAATAAAGCCCCGGTCCGGCGCCAGCTGTTTCAGCTTGCGCCGCAAATTCTTCACGTGGGTGTCGATGGCGCGGTCGCCGATATCGCGCATTTCCACGCTCATCGCATTGATCAGCGCTTCACGCGTAAAGACGCGGCGTGGCGCGGCAGCCATCGTGCGGAACAGGCGTTCCTCGATGCGGGTAAATGGCACGGGCTGGCCATCAAACTGCACGCGCTCATTGGCGTCACCAATCACGAACCCCGTTTGCACCGGCTTGACCTTCAATGACGGGTCGGCGCGCCGCAGCATCGCATGCACGCGGGCCACGATTTCGCGTGGAGAAAATGGCTTGCACACATAATCGTCGGCGCCGGAATTGAGGCCATTTAACCGGTCCTCTTCCGATGACAGCGCTGTCAGCATCAGGATCGGTACGGCGCTGGTCTGGCGCGCGGCGCGGCATACTTCAATGCCATCCATTGATGGCAAGGTGACGTCGAGGATCACGACAGACGGTTCGTCATCGACAATGGCGCGCAGCGCATCCCTGCCGTCGGCAACGCGCTGCACACTGAATCCTTCGCGCACCAGGTAGTCCGACAGCACGCCCGCGATCTGGTCATCGTCTTCTGCGATCAGCACTCGGTAACTCATGACGCGTTGTCCTCCGGGGTGTACGGCAATTCAATCCGCACCAGCACGCCGCCCAGCGCGGAACCGGCGACGCCAATGGTGCCATGGTGCGCATCGACGATGGCGCGGCAAATCTTCATGCCCAGGCCACTGCCATCGCTGCGGCGGCTGCGCGCCGCTTCTGCGCGGAACAGCGGTTCAAACACTTGCGCCAGTTCGTCGCGCGACAAGCCCGGCGCGCTGTCCTCAATCACGATGCGCACCCGTTCTTCCAGCGGCGTGACCCGCACCTCGATGCGGCCCGGCGCGTCCGTGTACGCAATGCTGTTCGACAGCAGGTTGATCAGCAACTGGTTGATTCGTGCGCTGTCCCATATTGCCGTGGTTTGAGGTGCATCGCAATGGACTTCCAATACCAGCCCTTTTTTGCGGGCTTCACCGGCAAAATAAGGCGACAAATCCAACAGCAATTGCTGGTAGTCGAGCGGCGCGAATTTGCAGCGCAGCGGGCGCAAATAGCTCATGGCCAGCTCGTGCAAGTCATCGACCAGCCTGGTCAAGCGGTCGCACGTGCGGTACAGCGATTCCACGTGCGCCATGTCGATCGGATGCACGCCATCGAGCATGGCTTCGATTTCGCCCACCAGCCCGGCCAGCGGCGTGCGCAGTTCGTGGCTGATTTCCGCGATCCAGTGGCGCCGCGCTCCTTCCAGGCGGGCCAGCGATTCCGCCATCGCATTGACGCTGACGGCCAGCGGCTGCATGGCGCCATCTTCAGGCAAAGCGAGGCGCGCCGTGAATTCGCCGCCCGCCACACGCTGCGTGACGGCGCCCACTTCCGCGATAAAGGCTGCGCGCCGCTCCATCGCCGCCAGCGCATTGGTGCGGTTGACCATTTCTGCTTCCAGAAAGGCATTGCGTTCGGCCAGCGCCCGTTCATGGTCCCGTTCCAGCTTGCGCTGGCGGTCTTGCGTGCGCCGTACGTGGTCGTGCTGCGCCACGGCCAGCAACAGCAATTCTGCAAAATAAATGCCCTGGAAATTCACGAAGCCGTCATACGCATACAAGCCCATGCGGATGCCGGCCAGCCCGACCGCCACCGGCACCGTACTGCACAGCTGCGCAAAGAAAAACCAGCGCGCATGCACCATGCCCATGCGCCACGCATGCCATGCCGCCACCGCCGTGATTGACGACATCGACATCAGCACCAGCGTCAGTTGCGTGACGGGTGTGAATATGCCGGCCAGCCGCATGCCGATACCGATGCACGATGCCGTCATCATGGCCACGAAGATGCGGTCGAAACGGGGCATGCGGGTGCGCGTTTGCAGGAATTCGCGGGCAAACAAGATCAGGAAGATCGTCTGCACCAGCATCAGCATGTGCAGCAAATTGTTGAACAAGTCCGGATCGTCGAAATGCAGGAAGCGCGCGAAGTGGCCATTGAAGCCGATCCACGTGGCGATGGTGGCCAGCGCATACAAGCCGTAGGTGGAAAAGCGCCGGTCGCGCGCCACGGCGGCGCCCACCATCGAGGAAAACGCCAGCGCCAGCGGCACGCCATACAGGATGCCCAGCTGGTTTTCACTGCTGGCCATGTTCGACACAAACGATGCCAGCGTATCGAGCCGGAACACCATTTGCATTTCCGCTTTATTAATGTTGCTAAGGCGGACATACACTTCCACGCTTTCGCCCGGCGCCGACGTGAATTTAAAGCTGGGCAAATGCGCAGGCAACTGGCGCTCGGCCACGCGGGTGCGGTCGCCCGCGATTTCATGCATGCGCACGAAGCCCGACAGTACCCACGTCTCCACGTAATCCGTAAAGGGCAAGCGGTGCTGCAATACCCACACCACCGGGCGCGGGTCAGGATTGGCCAGCGTAAAACGGATCCAGTAAGCGGAAGCCGTGAAGCCTTTGGTAAAGTTATCCGCCGTGAGTTCCGTATAACTCGGCGCGGGCAGCGCGCGCACCTGGTCCAGCGTCATCTGGCCGGACGGGTCTTCCACATATTCGAGCTTTCCTTCTAACCGCAGCGGAAAGTTGTCCGGCAATTCCATGACGGTGCGCGTGGCCAGCGCGCCGGACGATGCGCCCAGAGCGAACAAGAGGAAAAACAGGCGGAACAGCCAGACCGTCAGCGAGGGCATCGCACGCGCCCTTTGCATTATTGAAACAGAAATTGTAACGCAGACATACAACACTCTCCACATTATGGATTGAATGTTCACAATTTCTCCACAACTGTTTTGTATCCTCACCAACCTGCCTGAACGTCACGCCCAGACCACTGCGTGCGGCTGGCAATAACGACAACAACGCTTTTGGGATGACACAAACATGCTACAGGCTTCAAAGGCGCCAGCCCCACAATTGCTGGCCAAATTCGCACTGGGCGCCATCGCGGCCCTGATCCTGCCGATGCAGAACGCCAGTGCAGGCGCCGGCAACTCGCTGGCAGCCGCCCGCCCGTCCTACCAGGAACAGGTGGATTTACGCAACACGGAAGGCTATACGGAATCAGCACGCCTGTGCACGCTGCGCGCCGCAGCCAGCGGTGAAATCACCGCCATGCTGGTGCGCGCAGGCGACAAGGTGAAAGCGGGCCAGGTATTGGCGCGTGTCGGCCACTCGGAAATCACTGCGCCGTATGACGGCATGGTGTCTGCCGTGCTGGCGCATGTCGGCGAAACCGCGTCATCGGGCCGCCACTTGCTGACGGTCTTCGACCCAACCCGCATGCGCGTGGTGGCGTCGATTCCCCGCTCCAAGCTGCGCGACGTGAACCTGGACCAGCCGGTGGAAATTGAATTCCCATCGGTTAACCAGCGCATGACCGCACACAAAGTCATGGTGATTTCGCAGGCTGAACGCCCGATGCAAATGGCCAAGGTGTACCTGGAACTGGGGGCCACCAGCGGCCTGCAGCCAGGCCAGCTGGCACGGGCGAATTTCACTTCCGGCAAGTAATTAGCATCGTCAGAACTTCAGATAGCGGGTGCGGGGTGTGCGGTACAATCACCCTTTAGCCCGCTAGTTTTTTTGGTTCTTATGGAATGCCGTCCCAACTGCGGCGCTTGCTGCACGGCGCCGTCCATCACGTCCCCTATCCCTGGTATGCCGAACGGCAAGCCTGCCGGTGTCCGCTGCATTCAACTGGCCGATGACAACCGCTGCCTGATATTCGGCAAGCCGGAACGGCCCGCGTTTTGCGGCGGGCTGCAGCCGGCGGCTGACATGTGCGGTGACAGCCGGGCATATGCGATTCGCTGGCTGGGGGAATTGGAGCGGGCGACATGTCCGAACTGACGTCCGTCGACCCAGCATTGCTTCGCCGCTGGCTGACGGCACGCTCGGTCGCCCGTGGATTGCCGCTCCCCGTTCCCGATCATGGCGGCCTGCGGGTCGATACCGGGTCGCCGCAGGAGCGCCGCCGCTACGTCTTCGCCAGACCGTCGCCACGCCTGCGCGAACTGGCATTGACGGTAAATGATCCCCTCACCGTCATCAAAATGTGCGGCTCGGGCGAACAATTGCTGGCGCTGATGCCGCCGGGATGGCAGCTGCGCCAAATGGGTTACCTGATGACGCACGAAGGTGCGCCCATGGCGGCAGCGCCGCTGCCTGCCGGTTACCGGCTCGCGGTTTCCGTGGAAGGGGCGGCAACCGTTGCGCGCATTTTCTTTGAAGACGGTTCAGCCGCTGCCAGCGGCTTTGCCATCGAACACGATGGCGTATTTATCTTCGACACTATCGTGACGGAAGCAGCGCACCAGCGCCGGGGACTAGGTAAAGCACTGATGGCGGCTCTGGGCGCCACGCAGCAAAATCCGTTGTCGCGCCGCGTGCTGGTGGCGACGGAAGATGGCCGGGCCTTATACCTGGCACTGGGTTGGACCGTGTTGTCACCGTATGCGACTGTGGGGTTGTGCGGAGATTAACTTGGCGGGCAGTTCAACCACGCGTGTACTGGTCCCACAGCACAGCAAATTCCTCCGCACTGATCACCGCCCCATGCCGCTGCGGATCGGCGTTGATGCGCTCCAGCTCCGGCACCGGCGCCGCATCCAGCTCCGTGCTGCCAAACGCAAAATCCGCCTCCGCATACCCTACCCCACGCGTACGGAAAAATTCCAGTTTGCGCACTTCGTACCGGTGCGCATCGAGTTCCGACACGATGCGCACCGGCCGTTCATCATCCGTATGCAGCCACAGTACGTCGACGTACATCACCGCTTCGTCTTCACCGCTAATGGCCGCACATAATCCAGCAAACTCACCAGCATCTTGCCCGGCTCTTCCCACGGCATCATGTGGGCGGAATGTTCAAACATCACCGTGCGTTTATAAGGCGCCTTCACCTTGCCCATCCACTCGACGGTGGGCATAGCCGGTGTCGTGTAATCGTGGCGGCCCAGGAACATCACGACGGGAATCGGAAACGTGCGCACGCCTTTGAAATCCACGGCCACGAATTCCGGCAGGATTTTTTCCAGGGTGTATACGTTGCCTTCATCGATGGCTTTCACATCGGCCTTGTCATATTCAGGCGACAGCAGCGGCCCGTCGAAGAAATACAGCGACGAATCGCGGTAGGCCGTCATGCCGCCATAGTATTGCGGCCACTTGCGCGCAATGATGATGCGCTCGCGCGTGATCGGCTGGTCGCCCGGATAGGGCGCAATCGACGCCAGTTCCTTCTGCGCTTCGTCATTGCCCTTTTCCTTCGCCGTCTTCACCGCATAGTCGTAGAGGATGCGTTCATTGTCGCGCACATTGATGACTTGCCCGACGCCGACATAGGCATGGAACAAATCCGGCCGTTTTATCGCGGCGTGCATGCCGACGATCGTGCCCCAGCTGTGGCCCAGCAAAATCACCTTGTCCTTGTGATAGCGCTTGCGCACATATTCCGCTACTTCAATCGCGTCATCGACATAGCGGTCAATGTGGATGGTGCCGGCAATCGATGCGGGATCTGTTTCGCGGTAGGTTTTACCGGCGCCGCGCTGGTCCCAGTGCACCACCGTGAAATATTCTTCGATGGGACGCTGGAATTGCCACAGGGTTGGCATGGCTGTTGAGGCGGGGCCGCCATGCACGAACAGGATGATGGGATTGTTTTGATCCTGGCCGCGTACATTGAGCCACTGGTCGATGCCGCCGATACGCGTCTTGTACGTTTCCTGAATGCCGCCCGGCGTCAGGATCCGCCCCAGGTCCGCCACCACGGCCCGCTCCTTGCAACCACTGTCGCTCGTCGCGCATTGCTGCGCGTAAGATGCCTGCGCCATCAACAACATCATTGCCACCGCCAGCTTCTTCATCCTGCGTCCCCCGTGTGATTGAACGAAGCCGACAGTGTGACACGAGCAACATTGCCCCGCAATCAACACGCGATACGCTACCTTTGGTTGCCTATAATTCCCTCATCAACCAGGAGAAAACTGCATTGCTGAAGTCGCTTGGCCACGGTGGCTAACCCGTATTAATTAAAGCCCGCCACCGCGTGCGGGATATACGCTTCTTCCAGCAAGCGGATTTCTTCCTTCGTCAATTTGACTTTCAGCGCCGCCACCGCGTCATCGATATGGCTGTTTTTCGCCGCACCGATGATCGGCGCCGTCACTTCCGGCTTTTGCAGCACCCATGCCAGCGCCACCTGTGCGCGGGGAATGCCGCGCGCTTGCGCCACCTGTTTGACACGCTCCGCCACGATGCGGTCCGCCGCTTCCGTTGCCGTGTACATTTCCTTGGCAATCAAATCCGTCTCCGAACGGTGGCTCGCCTCATCCCAGTCGCGCGTCAAGCGGCCGCGCGCCATCGGGCTCCATGGAATCACGCCGATTTGCTCATCCGCGCACAGCGGCAGCATTTCCCGCTCTTCTTCGCGGTTGATCAGGTTCAGCTGGTTTTGCATGCTGACGAACCGGGTCCAGCCATTGCGCTCGGCAATATGCAGCGCCTTGGCAAATTGCCACGCATACATTGACGACGCGCCAATGTAGCGGGCCTTGCCGGCCTTGACGATGTCATGCAGCGCTTCCAGCGTTTCTTCGATCGGCGTGTGGTAATCCCAGCGGTGGATCTGGTACAGGTCGATGTAATCCGTGCCCAGGCGGCGCAAGCTGTTGTCGATTTCCGCCATCAGCGCCTTGCGCGACAGACCGCGCTGGTTCGGCCCTTTACCCTGCGGGAAAAACACTTTGGTGGCAATCACCACTTCATCGCGGCGCGCAAAATCGCGCAGTGCGCGGCCCGTAATTTCTTCGCTGGTGCCGTCCGAATACGAATTCGACGTGTCAAAGAAATTGATGCCGGATTCCAGTGCGTGGCGGATGATGGGACGGCTCTTGTCTTCATCCAGCGTCCATTCATGGCCGCCGCGGTCCGGCACGCCGAAGGTCATGCAGCCCAGTACCAGGCGGGAAACTTTCAGGCCCGTACGGCCCAGGTTGACGTATTCCATAGCATTCTCCGAGTTATGGGAAAGTCAATATAACCTGCTTCCGCCACGCTCACTAGATGCATAGAGTGATAAGACTAACAACTGACAGTTGTAAATCCTCTACCGCGGCCCAACTCGGCGTCCGGCATGGCCGGGTAACAGGGTAAAATACCGACCTCCTGCGCACGGTACAGCTTGGCAGTGCGTTCCACATGGTAAGCTTCGACTCCCCGCCGTTTCCTGATTGACAATAAACATGGATATCACTCTCGCATTACAGGCCTTCATCATGGGCCTGGTAGAAGGCTTTACCGAATTTTTGCCAATTTCCTCCACCGGCCACCTGATTCTGGCCGGCAGCCTGCTGAATTTTGTCGGCGAAAAAGTCAAAGTGTTTGAAATCGTCATCCAGGCTGGCGCCATTGTCGCCGTCATGTGGGAGTACCGCGTGCGCATCGCCACCGTGTTGTCCGGCATGTTCAGCGACAACCGCTCGCAGCGCTTCATTTTCAACCTGATCATCGGCTTCCTGCCGGCTGCCATCCTCGGCTTCCTGTTCAACAAAGCCATCAAAGCCAAACTGTTTGCGCCTGTGCCGGTAGCGCTGGCGTTCATCGTTGGCGGCTTCATCATCCTGTGGGTGGAAAAGCGCGCCAAGAATGCGCCGCATGCCGTGCGCATTCACTCGGTGGACGATATGAGCCCGATGGATGCTTTCAAGGTCGGCTGCGCACAGGCGCTGGCGCTGATCCCGGGCACCAGCCGCTCCGGCGCCACCATTATCGGCGGCATGATGTTTGGCCTGTCGCGCAAGGCTGCGACGGAATTTTCATTCTTCATGGCGATCCCGCTGCTGTTGATGGCCACTGCGTATTCGCTGTTCAAGGAACGCGCGCTGCTGTCGGCGACGGATTTGCCGATGTTCGGCATCGGCCTGATTTCGGCTTTCATTTCCGCGTTCCTGTGCGTGCGCTGGCTGCTGCGCTACATCAGTTCCCACGACTTTACGATTTTTGCCTGGTACCGTATCGTGTTTGGTCTGGTAGTGATCGCCAGCGCCTATTCGGGTCTGGTTGTCTGGGCTGACTGATTTTCCAAGAAGTAATGAACGACATCGCCGACCGCTCGCTGCACTTGCTGCAAACCGTCTTTGGCTACCCGGCTTTCCGGGGCCAACAGGCGGAAATTGTCGAGCATGTCGGCAATGGCGGCGACGCGCTGGTCTTGATGCCGACCGGTGGCGGCAAATCGCTGTGCTACCAGATTCCCGCGCTGGTACGCGACGGCGTCGGCGTCGTCATCTCGCCGCTGATCGCGCTGATGCAAGACCAGGTCGACGCGCTGGAAGAAGTGGGCGTGCGCGCCGCCTTCCTGAATTCTACCCAGACCTTTGAAGAAACCAGCCGCATCGAGCGGCTGGTGCGCACCGGCCAGCTCGACCTCGTGTATGTGGCGCCGGAACGCTTGATGACGCAGCGCTGCTTCGACCTGTTCCAGGATTCGAAGATTGCGCTGTTCGCCATCGATGAAGCGCACTGCGTATCGCAATGGGGCCACGACTTCCGGCCCGAATACATCAAGCTGTCGGTCCTGCACGAATACTTCCCGGACGTGCCCCGCATTGCGCTGACGGCGACAGCGGACCAGCAAACGCGCGCGGAAATCGTGCACCGCCTGGCGCTCGACAATGCACGCCAGTTCGTGTCGTCGTTCGACCGCCCCAACATCCGTTACCAGATCGTTGAAAAGGCTAATGGCCGCAAACAGCTGATCGACTTCATCACGGCCGAGCACCAGGGCGATTCCGGCATCGTGTACTGCCTGTCGCGCAAGAAGGTGGAAGAGACGGCGGAATTCCTCGTCGAACACGGCATCAAGGCGCTGCCGTACCACGCCGGCATGGAACACGCGAAGCGCGCCAATAACCAGGCCCGCTTCCTGCGCGAAGACAATATCGTCATGGTGGCCACGATTGCGTTCGGCATGGGTATCGACAAGCCGGACGTGCGCTTTGTGTGCCACCTGGACTTGCCGAAATCGATCGAAGGCTATTACCAGGAAACCGGCCGCGCGGGCCGCGATGGCATGCCGGCTTCCGCATGGATGGCGTATGGCTTGCAAGACGTGGTGCTGCAGCGGCGCATGATTGACGAATCCGACGCGGATGAAAATTTCAAACGCGTGCTGAGCATGAAGCTGGACGCCATGCTGGGCCTGTGCGAAACGCTCAGCTGCCGCCGTATGCGGCTGCTGGAATACTTTGGCCAGCCGGCCACCCCGTGCGGCAATTGCGATACGTGCCTGATTCCGCCCGTGTCGTTTGACGGCACCGTGCAAGTGCAAAAGCTGCTGTCCGCGATTTACCGCGTCGACCAGCGCTTCGCGGCCGGCCACGTGGTGGACGTGTTGCGCGGCGTGGAGAGTGAGCGGGTGCAGACGTGGCACCACGATAAATTATCCGTGTTCGGCATTGGCGCCGATATTTCGGAACAGGAATGGCGCTCGATTCTGCGCCAGGTGATTGCGCTGGGCCTGGTGACAGTCGACCACGAACAATATAGTTCGCTGAAGCTGACGGATGCGGCGCGCCCCGTGCTGAAGGGCGAACATAAAGTGCGCCTGCGCCAGTACCAGAAACCCGTCAAGCACAAACGCACGTCGGCATCGGCTGCCAGGGATTACCAGGAAACCGCGCTGTCGTCCGGCGAACAGGCGATCTTCGACAAGCTGCGCTGGTGGCGCGTGGAAACCGCGCGCGAACACAATGTGCCCGCGTACACGATCTTCCACGACGCGACCCTGCGGGAAATCGCGAAAATCCAGCCCAACTCCTTGGGAGAGCTGCGCGGCATCAGCGGCGTCGGCGAGAAAAAGCTGGTGTCATATGGCGACCAGATTCTCGCCATCGTGGCGGAGATGTCTTAATCCAGCTGCGAGCTGGCCTGCATTTCCACCAGCCTCCCCTGCTTGAAGTCCAATGTCAATGTGCTCATGTCGCAGCCGGCTTCAAAATGGCCGCCGACACGGGCAGGCTTGACGCCGAGCCGCTGCAGCAAGGCGCGCTTGCTTTCACCCGTCATCAGGCGCTGCTGCACGGACATCACGTGCTGCCGCCCGTCGCGCACGAAGTATTCCACGGTCGTTCCATTATGCTCAAGCCGAAAGAGTTCGATCTCCTCCAGTTTGGCAGTTGATTTGGCCTGTTCCGCCCTGTCTGCGGCCAAGTCCGCCGCTTCAGCGTAGCGGGCCAAAATATAGTCGCAAACGGCCGACATGTTGTAGTTGTCTTGCCCGGCGTGGGCGGGAACGCACAGCAGCGCCGCCAGTGCGCAGGCGCCGCGTTTCATGATTGAGAATATTGTCATATGCGCATCATACTGCGCAACCTCATGCCAGCGCCAGCCGGTACTTTCCAGGCGGCGCCCCAACGCCGGCTTTGAAACGGTGGCTGAAGTGGCTCAGGTCCGCATAGCCGCACAAATCCGCCACTTGCTGTAAGGGCAGCACGGTTTCCTTCAACAGCGCCCGCGCGCGGTCCAGCCGGCGCTGCGCCACCCAGCTTGACGGCGGCATGCCGAACGATACGCGGAACATGCGCGCCAAATGGAATTCCGATAAACAGGCAATCTGCGCCAGTTCGCCCAAGGTAATGGGCCGCGCCAGGTTGGCGTCGATGTACTCGGCCAGGCGGCGCCGCACGGCCACCGACAAGCCGCCCCGCAAGCGCGCACCGGGATCCGTCATGGCCTGCGATTGCAGCAGTTCCGACAGCGCCGCATGCGTGATTTCATTCACGCGCAACAGGGCATCGGGCCCCTGCCACGGCGTCGCCACTAATTGCTCGCACAGCGCCAGCAACTTCGGATGTTCGAAATACGTGCGGTCAGCCAGCGTCAGTTCGCGCGGTTCGCGGTCCAGTTCCAGTACGGCGCGGCTGGTGAAGTGTTCCGGCATGAAGTACACGTGCAGCAGGCGCAAGTTGCCCCGCACCAGCCATGACGACTCATGCCAGTCCGGCAACGTGCACAGCCGGTTTGGCCCGCCATACAGGCCCGGCGTGCCATTGCGCTCCGTGCGGTAGCCGCCGCCCAGGTAGCAAGAAAACGTGTGGTGGCCAGGCTGCGAATAAATGGTTTCCGCTTCAATGGTTTCGCGCTGCCAGATGGCTGCCGCCATGCCATCGCCCAGCCACGCGAAGCGCTCCAGGGTCGCATCCGTGCCGCACATCGTCTTGAAGACGGCGTGTGAAATCGCATCCGCACCGGGTGCGAAGGAAGCAGCAGCGGAAGGGGAAAAGGTGGCCATGCAGCCAGTCTAGCATCCGCGAAGCCTGTTTGCCGGACACTGGAAAAAAGTGCGCAAGATCAGACAATCAGCCTGAAAACCCGCCGCATTTGCGCAATCTGAGACAAGTCCGGCGCAGTTGGCGCACGCAAGATGGCGGCATCGCATCAAGGAGCACCATCATGAATATCTTTCTCTACCTGCTGACTGTCCTGATCTGGGGCACCACGTGGATTGCCATTAAATTCCAGCTGGGCGCCGTCCCCGCCCCCGTGTCGATTGCCTACCGTTTCTGGCTGGCCGCCGCCGTGCTGCTCATCGTCTTGAACGTGCTGCGCAAGCCGGTATGGCCGCCGCGCGCCGCGTGGCGCTACTTGCTGGCGCAGGGTCTGGCCCTGTTTTGCTGTAATTTCCTGTGCTTTTATTACGCCAGCCAGTGGGTGCCGAGCGGCTTAGTCGCCGTCGTGTTTTCCACGGCGCCGATCTTGAATGCACTGAATGGCCGCCTGTTCCTGGGCCGCGCCATCAAGCCGCAAGTCATCGCAGGCGCGCTGCTGGGCTTAACGGGGATTGCGCTGCTGTTCTTGCCGCAAATGCAGGGCCACTGGAACGACAGCGGCATGCTGGCCGGCCTGGCGCTGGCGCTGCTGGGCACGTTGTTCTTTTCAACGGGGAATTTGCTGTCGAGCCGCATGCAGGCGCTGGGCCTGACGCCGTGGATGACCAACAGCTGGGCCATGCTGATCGGCGCCTCCGTCCTCACGTGCGGCGCGCTGGCGCTGGGCATGCCATTCACATTCGAGCCCGGCGCGCGCTATCTCGGGTCGCTGCTGTACCTGGCAATTCCCGGCTCCGTCATTGCGTTCACGGCGTACCTGTTGCTGGTGGGCCGCATTGGTCCGGACCGCGCCGCCTATTCCACAGTATTATTCCCCATCGTGGCGCTGACCGTGTCCACGGTATTTGAAGGCTATCACTGGAGCGCCGCCGCATTGGGCGGGCTGGCGCTGGTCCTGGCTGGCAACCTGCTGGCCTTCATGCCGGGCCTGCGCTGGCCCTTCAATAATAAACCCGCACTGGAATAGGAGCACCGCATGGCAGCAGCTGGCAGGACCCTCGCGTTACTTTTCTCCCTCCTGCCGGCCGCCGTCTGGGCCGCGCCCGCCGATACGGTCTACCGCAACGGCTACGTCTACACCATCGATGCGCACAACAGCGTGCAGCAAGCGCTGGCCGTGCGCAACGGCCGCATCGCCTATGTCGGCGATGATGACGGCGCCGGCGCGCATATCGGCCCGAAAACCCGCGTGATTGATTTGCAGGGCCGCATGCTGATGCCCGGCTTGATCGACGCGCACATGCACCCGCAATCGGGCGGTTCGCGCTTACTCAATTGCAGCCTGGATTACCAGCGCCTGACGGTGCCGCAATTCCAGGCCCGCATCCAGGCGTGCCTGGACAAAGAAAAAGATGACCCGAAACGGTGGCTCATCGTCGTCAACTGGTTCCAGCAAGGCATGCAGCCGGAAAACGTGGACATGACGCACGCCGCGCTCGATGTGCTGAAGACCAGCCGCCCGATTGTCGTACGCTCGTCATTCGGCCACTCCGTGCTGCTCAACAGTAAAGCAATGCAGCTGGCCAAAGTCACGCGCGATGCCAAGGCGCCGCCGGCCGGCAAGATTGCGCGCGATGCGCAAGGCGAACCGACCGGCATCCTGGAAGATGCAGCGCAGGATTTGGCGATGGATTTGCTGCCGCCGCTGACGCCGAAAGAAAACCTGTCCGCCACCAAAGCCGCGCTGGACGCCATGCGGCGCCAGGGCGTGACGACCTTCCTCGATGCGTTCACGGACCCGGAAACCTTGACGGCCTACCGCGACGTGCAGCGCGCAGGCAAACTCACGGCCCGCGCGCATTTCGCCGTGCTGATCGATCACGATAAAGACGCTCCCGGCAAACGGGTGGCTGCCGCCGTCAAGCTGGCAAAGCAATTCGACCAGGGCGCCGTCCGCCCCGCCCCATCGATGCAAGTGCGCCACGCCAAGCTGTTCATGGATGGCGTGATTTCCGCGCCCGCCTTCACTGGCGCGATGCTGGAACCGTACTGGGTCAACCGGGGTACGGCTGAGCAGCCGGACTGGGGGCCGGGCACGGACAACGGACCGGCAAGCTACTTCAGCCCCGCACTGCTGCGCGCCACGCTCAACGCGCTGGCCAAGGCCAAACTCGATCCGCACATCCACACGGATGGCGACCGCGCCGTGCGCGACACGCTCGACGCCTTGCAAGACGTGCGCAAGACTGCCGCAGGCAAAGCCTTGCGGGCCGCGCTGGCGCACGGAGAAATCATCGACCCCGCCGACTATCCCCGTTTCGTACAACTCGATGCGACACCGGTGCTGTCCTTCCAGTGGGCCAAGCCGGCGCCGGACACGATCGGTGCGCTGAAGGATTACATGGGCCCGAAACGCTATGAAACCGTGGAGCCGCAAGCCGTGCTGCAAGCGGCCGGCGCGCGGATAGCCTTCGGCAGCGACTGGCCGGTTGATCCGCTTGACCAGTGGTTTGCCTTGAAAGTGGCGGTGACCCGCATGGCGGCGCCGGACGCCGGACCCGAATATGCGGGCCGGCTGACGCAGCAACCCGGCATGACGGTGGCCGACGCATTGCGGGCCATGACCATCAATGCGGCTTACACGCTGCGCATGGAACAGCAGACCGGATCGCTGGAAGTGGGCAAGCTGGCCGATATGATCATCCTGGACCGCAATGTGTTCGACATTGCACCGGAAGACTTGGCCAGCGTGAAGGTGGAGCAGACGGTGGTGGGAGGACGCACCGTCTGGCCGTGAAGATTATTTTTTGGTGAACACCAGGTCCCACACGCCATGGCCCAGTTTCAGGCCGCGGTTTTCAAACTTGGTCAGCGGGCGGTAAGCCGGTTGCGGCGCATAGCCGTCCGCCGTGTTTTGCAGCCCCTCCTCGGCGCCCAGCACTTCCAGCATTTGCACGGCATAGTCTTCCCAGTCCGTTGCGCAGTGCAGGTAGCCGCCCGGCGCCAGCTTTTGCACCAGGTGCTTGACGAATGGCGCCTGGATCAGGCGGCGCTTGTTGTGGCGCGCCTTGTGCCACGGGTCCGGGAAGAAGATGTGCACGCCGGCCAGCGAATGATCGGCAATCATGAAGTTCAGCACTTCCACGGCGTCATGCTGGATGATGCGCAAGTTCGACAGGTTTTGCTCGCCGATGAGTTTCAACAGGCTGCCCACGCCAGGCGTGTGCACTTCAACGCCGATGAAATCTTTTTCCGGCATGGCGGCGGCAATGTGCGCCGTGGTGCCGCCCATGCCAAAGCCGATTTCCAGGATCACGGGCGCCTTGCGGCCAAACGTTTGCTCGTAGTCCAGCGGTGCTTTGTTGTATTCAACGAGGAATTTCGGACCCTGCTCTTCCAGCGCACGCGCCTGTCCGGTCGACAGGCGGCCGGCGCGCGTAACGAAACTGCGGATGCGGTGCTCGGTCGGGTCATACAGCATGCCGCGCACAGGGCTGGTATTCGGCTTGTTATCAGGCGTATCAGAAGACATGGATGTGCATAAAAATCAGAGACAATCCACCATTATACGTCCGTTGCCGCCATCTTCCTCCAGCCTGCGATAATAGCGGCCTTGTTATCTCCACTGTGACTCCTATGATCGATGCACTCTTGCTGGCCGCCATGGCCCTGTCGCTGGCCGCCATGGCGTGGCTGCTGAAAGGCGGCTTCCGCCCGCCTGCGCCGCCGCCATCGGCGCTGAAAGACATGCGCGCCTACACGCCGCCTGCGCCGCCGGCGCCGGGTGCACACTGGTCCGACGGCGGCCGGCTGCAAACGGAAGTGGTGGCCGAATCGCGCTATGCGGACACCGTACGCGAACTGGCCGGTGAACATGGCGATGATGGCGCCGACACGCGCCTGCAAGCGGTGTTGATGGTCGACCAGGCGAATCCGTATGACGACAAGCCTGTTGCTGTTTTTATCAGTGGCCGCATGGTCGGCTACCTGGCGGCCAAGGATGCGCAAGCGTTCCGCCAGCAGCAGGTGCGGCAAGACATCGTGGGCCAGGCCGTGTCGTGCGACGCAGCCATCCGCGGCGGCAAACTGTGGAATGGCAAACGGCTGACTTATGCTGTATGGCTCGATATCGAACCACAACGGTAAAGCTTGCAGTGTTGTTGCAATTCTGACCTCGAGTTCATTCCCAGCCCGCCGATAACGACAGCAGGCGGGCCGGTTCGTATAATGGTGGAATCCCCGTAAGCTGCATGGACGTGCCATGACGGCGTGTTTTCATGGAGTGAGTATGGCCACCGTCGCAATCAATTTTTCACAAGCGACCATCGATGCACTGGCAGCGCAGCGCGCCAGTGCTCCCGCAGCACCCACCTTGGGCAAGGCCATCGACCAGGTAATCCAGGCCGGCTATAGCTTCTCTGCCAACCACTATTTTTACAGCGACATCTTGCTGGCCACGCCGGAAAGCTGGCTGACGTACCCGGATGGCGGCTACCAGTATTTTTATGGCATGACGAAGACCGGCGCCACCAGCGGCGCCATTACCGCCACCATGCTGGAAGACTATGCGCCGGATGCTTACCGGCTGGTGTATGAGGGACAGCTGAAATTCAGCTATACGACCAATGCGGACAACGGCGTGGTGCTCACCAACGAGGGCGGCGCCGTCACCCGCGTCACGCTGGAATCCCGCCTGGCGCCCGATGATGCGAAGTACGACAAGGTATTTGGCAATACCACGACGGTCTTGAGCGGCACGCTGTCCAGCGACAATGCCGTCCAGTTCAACAGCACGATCAACGCCATCAACCTCAGCGCGGACAATGTGCTGGCGTCGGCCAAAATCGCCGGGACCATCAACGCTTCCGGCAATACCGCCGACGTCGGTCTGGGCACATCCAGCGCCATGCTCAGCGGCACGGTGACATCGCTGCAGCAAACCTACACGGATGGCAGTACCTTCACGTTCAGCGGTACGGTCGCCGCCACCAGCGCAATGGCGCTCGATGAACGCCTGCTGTCCGACAGCACGTATTTCTCCGGCAATGACACCATCAGCGTGACCATGCCGGCCACCCTGCCCACCGCTTATGCCGTCAACAGCGGCGATGGCAATGACCGTATTACCATCACAGGCGGCGGCAGCATGCTGTCCGCCAATGGCGGCAACGGCGACGACACGTTCGTGCTGGGCGACCATGGCCATACGGTGACAGGCGGCGCGGGCATGGACAGCGCGATCTTCAGCGGCGCGCGCGCATCGTATGCCGTGGCCGCCAGCACCACGGTTACGGGAACTAGCACGGTCGCGGCCATCGGCGGCGCCACCGATACGTTGTCCGGCATCGAGCGCATCCAGTTTGACAACGCCTACGTGGCGCTGGATATCGCGGGCAATGCGGGCGAGGTATTCCGCCTGTACCAGGCAGCCTTCAACCGCGTACCCGACCTGGGCGGCCTCGGTTACTGGATCAAGCAAGTGGACAATGGCCTGGCCCTGCAAACCATGGCGCGCTACTTCACGGAGTCCGCCGAGTTCCAGGCGTTGTATGGCGCCAATCCGGCCAATGACGCCCTGGTGACGAGCTTTTACCACAATGCGCTGCATCGCGATCCGGATGCGGGCGGCTTTGCATACTGGCTTGACGTGCTGAACCGCAAATTGGTATCGACGTCCGACATGCTGGGCTTTTTCAGCGACAGTGCGGAAAACCAGGCAGCCGTGCTGCCGGCCATCCTGACCGGCATTGCCTATACCCCATATAACTGACGCCACTGTGGCGTGGCTGCCATGTTGGTACCATTAACAGCTTGTAAAGCGTAACTTTACGATAGTAATATCAAATCGAAAGATTTCTTATTCCGGTGCAAGCAGCAAAGGGCGCCGGATGCTCACCTCGTGCGCTTTAAAGGAGAGTCTCATGACAAAGCATGGTCCGAAATCTTGCCAGCGCACCGATCAACGGACGGAAGCCATCGTCCAGCATGCGATCGCGCTGATGTCCGTCGCCGGCGTTCAAGAAGCGGCACGCTACCTGCGGCGTTTCAACGTCGCGCCTGAAACCATCAAACGTATCGTGGGAAATGGCCGGCGCCGAATCGTGCCGGTGCACGCTGGCGCGCGCTGAAGGGAATGTCTGGAGCGGGTGAAGGGAATCGAACCCTCGTCATAAGCTTGGGAAGCTTCAGCTCTACCATTGAGCTACACCCGCATGCCTCGCATTCTACGCGGTAAAGCGCGGCATTGGCAAATCCGCAATGTGCCTGCTGCGCGCAAGAGGATTTATTCGGGCGCCTGTACCTTGTAGCCCTTCGCCTGCAACTCCGCCAGCAAGCCGTTTGGATTCATTAACTCGCGCATCGACAACAGTGCGAACGTGCTGTTGTTGGCTGCCAGCGCTTTTTCCGCCGCGCCCAGCCACTTGCTGCGCTGGCGCTGCTCGGTTTCTTTCAGCGCAGTCTGGTCGCGCATGCCGCCGGCGCCAAATATGGCGTCCTTGCATGCCTGTTCCACTGTATTGAAATCGACTTTGCGGATCACATCCATGTCGCCGATGGCCCACGCAGCCGCCCGCGCGCGCATGACGCCGATGTCGGTTTCCAGCCGGTCCAGCGTCTTGGCAAAACACGCCGCGTCATCCATCGGCGACTTCTTGAAATTTCGGACCGTCTTGACCGGGTCTTCAAATTCGAGCTCCACATGCATGGACGTGAATTTCACGTTGTGCTGCTTGGCCAGCTTATCGATCGACTTGGCCACGTCGGAGCCATTCGACAAGCCCGCGTGCGACAAGCCTTTACGCATCAGCGCTTCGGCGGCAAAGAACGGGCGCTGGCGCTCGATGCCGTCATCTTTGCCGATATACTTTTCTTTCAGCGCCAGCCAGCGCGCATAAGTTTCGGCCGGCACCACATCCTTGAGTTTTGCGCCATCGGGATTGTTTTGTACGCCGGGCAGGAATGGCAGTACCGTCAGGCCGCGAAAAAAGCCGACGCCGATCGATACCCCCGGCAAGCCGATATATTCCTGCGATTGCGCCAGGATGGATTCCACTTGCTGCGAACGCCATTCCATTTTTTCCGGCAGCGGGCCATAGGTGCCGAAGATCCACAGCACATGGTCGCCGCTGGAGACTTTCCACAGCCCCGGTCCCGGACGCTGGCCGGAGATTTGAACGGTTTGCAGTTCGGAGGCTGCTGTTTCAGGCTGGGTTTCAGCAGGCGCGGTCTCGGACTGGGACCAGGCCGGCGCCATCGCGGCGCACAGGCACAGGGCGGGGAGCAAGCGTTTCAACATCAGTCATCTCCTGGAAGTGGGAAGCTGATGTTACATCGGAGAAATTTAAATCTAACAACGAATTCGTTACAAATTGTTCAAGGTGGCGGCCGTACAATGGACTTCGAACCTGTCCTGAGGTGTCACCACAGGCATTAAGCCCGCAGCAGCAACAGCGCCTGATTCGGCAATGAATTTGCCTGCGCCACCATCGCCATGCCGGCCTGCTGCAAGATCTGGTTGCGCGTCAATTGCATGGTTTCAGCGGCGTAGTCCGTATCGAGGATGCGGGAACGGGCGGCGCTGGCGTTTTCCACGCTGTTGACGAGGTTATCGTGTGCGTGCGTCAGCCGGTTTTCCGTGGCGCCCAGCGATGCCCGCATGGCGTTGATTTTGTCCAGCTTGCCGTCGATGAAGTCCAGCATGCTTGTCGCGCTGGCTGCCGTGCTCAAATCAATCGGCGGGTCGCCAGAGCCTACCGCCCGCAATACCATTTGCGTGGCGCCGGTCGCCTGCGGCTTGACGATGCCTCCCGCAAACCCTGCCGCGCCCGGATTGCTGCCCGCAATGGTGAGGTTATCCGCATCGACCGACGCAGTATTGGTCAGGGTAACCGTTCCATGGTACATAGTCGCCGCCAGCCCCAGCGCTGCCGCTGCCGGGCCGCCAATCGCAATGTCGCGGCCATCCGTGGCTTCCAGAGTAATCGTGGCGCCACTGGCGCTGGCCACGACGCCTGAGCCGCCGCTGGCGCCGCTGATGGCGCCGGCCGCCGCCGCAGCCAATGCTGCCGGGGTGGCGCCGGCAAAAGCGCCAATACTGACGCCGTTGATGGTTAAATCGCCCGCCGCGGCGCCACCGCCAGCCCCAGCCGTGCCGGTGACTTTGTTTTCCGCCAGCGCCGTCACGTCCGGCGGATTCGCATTATTGATGGCGCGCGCCACCGACCACGCGGAAAAACTGTTTTGCCCCGGGTTCACACCGGCAGTCGACGCGCCAATCACGGCGCCATTCAACACCAGGCTGCCCGCAGCCAGCGCTCCCTGCACCTGGCCAATCGCCTTGACTTGCATGACCGGCGTGTCCACCAGGCTGACCTGGGTCTGGTTAATGGGTAGCACGGCGGGAATAGCCAGCGACACAGTCTGCCCCACCTTATCGCCCACCTGGAAATCTTCGCGGAACGACCCATCCAGCAAATTCAAGTTATTGAATTTGGCGCCCCGCACGATGTCGTAATTGGCCTTCATCAGCGAATTGACTTCGCCCTGGATCGATTTGCGGTCGTCGCTGGTGTACGTGCCATTGGCTGCCTGCACGGCCAATTCGCGGATACGCTGGAAATTCTCAGCCAGCTGGCTGGCAGCGCCATCGGCCACCTGCACCAGCGAAATCCCGTCATTGACGTTCTTTGCCGCCCGGTTCATGCCATTGACACCGGCCGTCAGCCGCTCGGAAATCGACAGCCCCGCCGCATCATCTTTGGCGGAATTAATGCGCGAGCCGGACGACAGCCGCGCCAAACTGACGCCAACATCGGAACCCGAGCGCAGCAAGCTGCGACCGGCATTCATTGCATCGATGTTGGAGTTTATTTGCATTTTGCCAATTACCCAGGGGAAGGCGCTTCTACGCTGGGTAACGGCAAAAAACCGGCAGGTCTTTAACTGCCGGAAACAATCAGCAATTGATTTGCTGTCAAGAAAGTCAGGCTGGCAATAATTCCATGCGCTGCTGGACCACCGCCAGTTGCGCCTCATCCATGCGGCTGGACGCCGCCTGCATATACCGGGCCGCGCCTTGCGCACCGCCCTTGTCCGCCATGGCCAGCCAAAGCCACGCCTGCGCCATATCGGCCGGTACACCCTGGCCGCTGTAATACATCAGGCCCACATTGAACTGGGCCCGCACGTGGCCCTGCTCGGCCGCCTTCAAATACCACGTCAGCGCCTGGCCGTAATCGCGGGGCACGCCCTGGCCCGTGTCGAAACGCAGCGCGATTTCAAACTGCGCCAGCGCATGGCCCTGCTCCGCTGCCTTGGCAAACCACTGCGTCGCCTGCGCCGGATCGGGCGCAGGGCCGTCATCGCGGTCCAGCAGGCAGCCCAGGTTGTATTGCGCCGCTACGTAATCCTGTTCAGCCGCCTTACGGTACCACGCCAGCGCCTTGCGCGCATCCTGCGGCACGCCGCGCCCTGTTTCATAGCGCAAACCCAGGTCGAACTGCGCGCGCAAATGGCCCTGGTCCGCTGCTTTGCGGTACCAAAACACGGCTTCCTGCGCATCTTGCGGCACCCCGTGGCCATTATCGTAAAGCAGTCCCAGATGGTACTGGGCCGCAGGGAAGCCCTGTTCCGCCGCCTTGCGGTACCACTGTTCCGCGCGCTGGTAATCCTGCGCCACGCCCTGGCCATGGTCATAGCGCAAGCCCAGGTTGTTTTGCGCGGCCGCGTGGCCCAGGTCTGCCGCTTTGCGGTACCAGTGCAGCGCTTTTTGTTCATCGCGCGGCACGCCGTGGCCATTGTCGTAAATCAGGCCCAGGTTGAATTGCGAACTCGCGTGATCCTGCTCCGCCGCGCAGCGGTACCACTGGATGGCTTGCTGGCTGTCTTGCTGCACGCCGTCGCCCTTGTCGTAGCGCAGGCCGAGATTGAACTGGGCCGGTGCGTAGCCCTGGTTGGCCGCCTTGCGGAACCATGAAATTGCCTGGTGCACGTCTTGCGGCACGCCCTGGCCATTGTCATAGCGCAGCGCCAGATTGAATTGCGCACGCGGATAGCCTTGTTCCGCCGCCTTGCGGTACCAGTGGATCGCTTGCCTGAAATCCTGCGGCACACCTTTGCCGGTGTCATACATCATGCCCAGGTTGTTTTGCGCGCCCGCGTCGCCCTGTTCGGCCGCCTTGCTGAACCAGTACATGGCTTGCTGCGTATCGTTCGGCACGCCCTGGCCTTTTGCATACATCCAGCCCAGGTTGTACTGGGCGGCAGCATAGCCCTGCTCGGCCGACAGCTGGTACCAGCGCGCCGCCTCCGTCAAGTCCATGGCGACGCCCTGGCCTTTCTGGTACATGACGCCCAGGTTGTATTGCGCATGTTCCAGCCCCGCGTTGGCGGCTTGCCGGTACCACGCCAGCGCCAGCTCATAACTTTGCTCGACGCCCTGCCCATTGAAGTACATGAAGCCCAGGCTGTGCTGGGCATTGGCCACGCCCCGTTCCGCCAGATCCTTTACCCGCAAAAATTCCGCAGTGTATGTGCTGGCGCCTGAAGCATCCGCTTCCGTGGCCGAATAAGTACGCATGCTGTTGCCTTATGCCTGGATCGCCACCATCGATGGCGCAGCGTGCAATACCTGGGGCGCCAGGTCGCCCGCTTCCTGCTTTTGCAGCACTGTGATGAAGTCTGTCAGTGAAATCGGGCGATAGTACAGATAGCCCTGCATCGTCGTGCAGCCATTCGCCTGCAGGTAGCGCGCCTGCGTCGCAGTTTCCACGCCTTCCGCCACCAGATGCAAACCGAGTCCACGCGCAATGGAAATGATGGCGAGGATGACGGGATAGTGGCCATGCTCGTCGTGGATTTCCTTTACAAATGACTGGTCGATCTTCAGCGTGTGGATCGGGAAGCGGTGCAGGTACGACAGCGAGGAATAGCCGGTGCCGAAGTCATCGATGGCCACCGACACGCCCAGCTGGCACAGCTTGTTCAGCTGCTCGATCGCATACAGCGGATTACGGATGCAAATGTTTTCCGTGATTTCCACTTCGATCTGCGCCGGCGAAATGCCATAGCGCGTCAGCGCACCGCGCATCTTTTCGAAGAAATCGCCACGGTCCAGGTATTGCGGCGACAAGTTCAGCGACAGGCGCATATGCTCGCCGCCCGCAGCATTCCACTGCAGCAGGTCGCGGCACAGCGCGCCCAGCATCCAGTCCGAAATCGGCAGCATCAAGCCGTTTTCTTCCGCGAATGGCAGGAACTCACCGGCCGACAGCAAGCCGCGCTGCGGATGGTTCCAGCGCATCAAGCCTTCCGCGCCAGTGATGCGGCCCGTGTTCACGTCGATTTGCGGCTGGTAATACATTTCCAGCTCATTGTTTTCCAGCGCGCGGCGCAGTGCCTGCTCCAGCGCGATCTTCTGGTGCGACATGTCCAGCATCGAGTTGTGATAGAAGCTGTGGCCATTCTTGCCCAGCGCTTTCACCTGGTACATGGCGATGTCTGCATGGCGCAGCAGTTCATCGATGGTCTCGCCATCGGATGGATAAATCGCGATACCGATCGACGCGGAAATGTGCACCTGGTGGCCATCGAGGTCGAATGGCTTTTGCAGCGTTTCCAAAAACTTTTCCGCGATGACTTTCGCATCCTGGCGGTCGCGCAATTCCGGCAGCACGATGGTGAATTCATCGCCGCCCTGGCGCGCCAGCGTATCGCCCTTGCGCAGGCATTCCTTCAGGCGCAGTGCGGCCTGCTGCAGCAGCTCGTCGCCCTTTACGTGGCCCAGCGTATCGTTGACCAGCTTGAAACGGTCAAGGTCGACGAACATCACGGCCAGTTCCGTCAACTTGCGCTTGGCCTGAATGACTGCGAGGCCCAGGCGGTCCTTGAACAGCATGCGGTTCGGCAGGTCGGTCAGGATGTCATGGTACGCCTGATATGAAATCACTTCTTCCGCGCGCTTGCGGTCCGTGATGTCGCGCGCCACGCCATAGATGCCGAAGTGCTGGTGGCGTATGTGGTCGCGCGTCTGCTCCCGCATCTGGTCGATATCCGGCACGTGCATGCCGATCGCATTGAGCGGTATCGTCATCAACGTATTGCTGAACGTGCGCTCGATGCCATTGCCTTTGCAGCGCAGGCGCAATTCAACATTGCGCGACGCGCGTTCATCCGTGCGGCGCTCCGTGAACACGTAGCGGGCCCGTTCCTGGTCTTCGTCGTGCACGAGCACCGAGTAGTGCCTGCCGATCAATTCATCGCGCGTAAAGCCCAGCAACTGGTAAGCGCGGTCATTGACGAAGGTGATGTGGCCTTCGTGGTTCAGCGTATAAATGATGTCCGGCGAACTGTCGACCAGGTAGCGGTACATGCGCTCGGAATTTTCCAGGCGCTGCGCGATTTGCTGGTTATCGACGGCCAGGCGGCGCTTTTGCAGCGCGTTTTCCACCGTCTTCAGCAATTCTTCGCGGCTGTACGGCTTGCGCAGGTAATCATAGGCGCCCCGCTTCAGCGCACCGATGGCGGCTTCAATGCCGACATCGCCGCTCATCACGATCACGTCCGCATCGATGCCTTTGCCGTTCATGAAATCCATGATTTCATGGCCGCTCATATCGGGCAGGCGCAGGTCGAGCAGCACCAGGTCGAAATGCAGGCGGTTCAACTGCGCCAGCGCTTCGCTGCCGCAGGTGGCCGTGACCAGGGTGTAATCGCGGTCGCGCAGTAATTCATACAGCGACGACAACAATCGGGGTTCATCGTCCACCAGTAACAGCCGCGGGCAGTAATCGCTGGTGAGCGGTACCGCGTGCGGCGCGTCAGTTGCCAGGTGCAGGGTTTGGGCGTTGGCAGAAGTCGCGTTCATCGTGGGTTTTAGACTGAATCCATCGCCCGCGCTTGTACGCTGGCGATTTGGCTGGAGCTGCCGCGGGCCGGCAGCAGGATTTCGAAAGTGGTGCCGGTTTTCCCGCTACGGCATGTAATCATGCCGTTCAACTTCTTGACGAGGCTGTGGACGATCGATAGTCCCAGCCCATGGTGTTTGCCTTCTTTATCGCTGCGTACCGGCGTAAACAAGTTGGCCAGCACATCAGACGGCATACCGGGGCCGTTATCGCTGACCACCAGTTCCAGGTACAGGCGGCGCTCGCGGTTCACATGGCCGCGGTTGGCAATTTCAATCTTGCCGCCGTCGCGCAATGCTTCCACCGAGTTCTTAATCAGGTTGACCAAAATTTGTTTGAGGATGTCCGCATCGCCGTCGATTTCCGCCGGTTCATCCTGCATGCGCACCAGGATTTGCACTGAGGCCGGAACGAATTCCGTCGCGCGGAACAGGCGCAACACGTCATCCACCACCCGCGCCACGTTGGTGACCAGGGTCGAATCGGTCGGCTGCAAGTCAGCCAAACCATTAATGAGCTGTCCCACGCGGTCGATTTCCTCGTTCAGGATCGACATCTCGCCGACCACGGGTTCGCGGCGGGCCAGCTTGGAATCGAGCACGGACAGGTAATTCTTGATGATCGACAGCGGGTTGTTTACTTCATGCACCACGCGGCGCGACGCTTCGCGGTATTCCTCCGCCACGTGCGCAATCTGGCGCCGTGCGTGGCCACGCTCGCTCATGGCGGTTTCCAGCGCCGATGCGGCCTGGTTGCCGAACGCTTGCAGGAAGCGCTCACGCTTCTGGTACGACGGCAGCTGCCAGGCGGCGGCACCGCCAATCAGCACGCCAAGGCAGCGCTGGCCTGCCACCAGCGGCAGGCAAATCAGGCTTTCCGTACCGAGGATGCGGAACAATTGTTCTTCGGGGATCCCCAGCGGAGAGGGTCCCGCACGGGTCAGCAATGCCAGCTTGCGCTGCTGCGCGCTGGTGGCAATGGCGCCGCCTTTAGCCAGTGGAATCGCGAATTCCGCGAGACGCTGCTGGTGTTCACCCGCGGCCACGCCGACCAGCGCCTGGCCCGTCGGGTTCTCCAGCAAGATCACGCACGAACTGAAATCAAACAAAATGCGCGCGGAACGCGTCATGGCTTCCAGCATGCCGGTTTCACCCTGCTGGCGCGCAAACGTCTGGCCCATCTCCTGCACCAGCACCATATTGCGCACTTCTTCGGACAGGCGCTGCTGCACCGGATCGGCAGGCGGCATGTAAGCGGGCGGCGGCACGATATCGTCGGCGCCCGTCAAATCGATGCCGAGGTAATCGGCGGATTTTTCCACCTGGCGCGCGGCATGCTTGACGATGGCATGCAGCGTTTCGTCATCCAGGTTGCACAAGCCTGCGCCCATGGCGACAGCTTCTTCTACATCCGCGTGATTGGCCAGCACGTGCGCCAGGCGCACGATGCGGATCAGCGGATGGGCGGATTCCAGGCGGCTCACGGGCTCATGGTGATAGAGCACGGAGTCGGCCAGGAACGAATCCAGGTTCCACCGTTCGATCAGCCAGGCGCCGGCTTCGGCATGCGTGATTTGCAAAGTGCGCTGCTCGACAGCGCACAAGTCTTCATCGTCGCGCGCCGTGAAGTTAAATGCATACTCCTTTGGCGCAGTAGCCAGCAAGGCCAAACGTCCCACGTTGTGCAGCAAGCCCGCCAGGTAGGCTTCTTCCACGTGCGGGTATTCCAGGTGTTTGGCAATATCGCGCGCAATCACCGCTGTCGTCAGCGAGCTTTTCCAGAACGAGCGCAAATCCGTGCTGCCGGAATGGGGGAAGCTGTTAAAGGTCTGGAATACGGATTCGCTGATGACCAGCGTCTTGATCATGTCCGTGCCCAGCGACACCAGCGATTGTTCCAACCCCACGGCGCGGCCGTTACGGTGATAGGCGGAACTGTTGGCGACAGCCAGGATTTTGCTGGTCATGCCGGCGTCCTTGGCAATCAAGGCTGCCAGCTCCGGCATACCGGCGTCGTCCGCCTGCAAGTGCTCGATCAACTTGATCAATATCTGCGGCATGGCCGGCAGACGGGCAATCAACAAGCGATTGCGGATGTCATTGTCTGATTGATGCATCGTATCAAGCATTTGCCGCTAATTTAGAACGTGGGGGACGTCGACCAAGGTTGCTGCGCACCCAACGGCATCGGTGCTTAGCAAATTACAAAAAGCCATCTGACCACAAATAGTGATGTGTGGCAATATTTTTAGTTGAAAAACCATACTAGCACAAACGAAGCCGGTAACTTATCAGCAACGGGCATTACCCTAAACTATTTTCTAAAGTTGCCGTTATAACTCTCCGTCTGGCTGGCGTAGTAGCATGCTACGGTATTGTCTTGACGTCAACCATAATGCCAATGCTGTCAACGTAAACGTGAGTTGACCGTAGGCCAGCCACAACACCGAGTGCGACAGCGCCGGGGCAATCGCCCCCGCCACGACAGCCGCCAGCAGCGTCGACGTGCAAGACTGGCAAGACGCGGCAGTTCCCCGTAAATGCGGAAATAAGTCCAATCCCAGCAAGGTTGCCGCTGGCGATACCGTCGACATGCCGATCGTGTAAAAAAATAAAGGCGCCACTGTCCAGGGCAAGCCAGGCGGCTGGAACTGGTGGTACAGCACGTTGCACGTGGCGGCCGCCAGCATAAAGGCAAAGCCTATCGCGATCTGGCGCGCAAACGTCACCTTGCCCGCGATACGGTTGGCAAACAGCGCGCCCAGGAAAATGCCGCTCACGGCGGGAATGAACAGCCAGCCAAACTGGTCCGGTCCCAAATGCAGCTGCTGCGGCAGCATGACGGGGGCCGCCGTAATATAAACAAACAAGCCTGCGAAATTCAGCGCCACCACGGTGGCTTTAATGTGGAACAGCGGCGAACCCAGTACCGTGCGGTAGTTGTGCAGCAAATAGCGGGGATTAAATGGCTGGCGCTTGTGCGGCGGCAGCGTTTCCGGCAAGCGCCGCCAGCACACGATGAACAGGGCTATCGTATAGACAAACAGGGTCAGGAAGATTGCCCGCCAGTTCAAGTGCTTGACGATATAGCCGCCAAAGATGGGGGCCAGCGCGGGGGCGATGGAAAAGATCATCGTCACCATCGACAACAGGCGCGCGGCCTGCGCGTCGGAATAGCGGTCGCGGATAATCGCCCGCCCCACGACGACACCGGCGCCGGCCGATACGCCCTGCAGCACGCGGAAGAACCATAAATAGTGGACCGTGGCGGCCGCCGCGCATCCCATGGTGCCAATGGCGAACAGCACCAGCGACACCAGGACCACATTGCGCCGCCCGAATGCATCGGACAGTGCGCCATGCCACAGCACCATACCGGCAAACGCCAGCATGTAGGCCGTTAAACTTTGCTGCACTTCCAGCGGCGACGCGTTCAGGCTGGCCTGGATGTCAGGGAACGCTGGCAGGTAGGCATCGATGGAAAAAGGGCCCAGCATCGACAAGGACGCCAGCACGAAGGCTAATGCGACTCTGGGAAGCGGCTTGTGGTGGCTGGGTGCGGGCGGCGGGACTTTGACGTCATCGCCGGAAGGTGTGCTGGAGGGGGAGTCTGGGAACATCAGGGATTCCTCATTGGGGCCGCCAACACGCGGCCCCTGGTCATACAGCGTTATGCTTTCGGCTTCGCTTCTTCGCGGCGGTTGAAACCGGCCACCATATCAAAGCGGAACAGGCGGCACTCCAGCGCGCCGTTGAAGAATGGCGTCTTGCGCGCTTCCTTCAAACGCAGCAGCTTCGGCAAGCCCAGATCCGCCGTGAACAGGAATGCCGTCCACCCGGCAAAGCGCTGCTTCAGCGTCGTGCCGAAAGCCGAATAGAACGACTTCGCCAATTCATCTTCACCCATCGAACTGTCGCCACGCACGCCGATACGCTCGCCATACGGCGGGTTGGTCAACATGATGCCCGGCGTGCTGGTGGGCGCCTGCACTTGCTGCGCTTCGATCTGCTTCAACGGCACCTCGAACAGGATACCGGCGCTGCGCAAGTTATGGCGCGTCATTGCCACCATGTCGCCGGAAATATCGGAACCAAAAATGGTCGGCTCGGCAGGCAGCGGATTGGGCTTGATCGCGGTTTTCATGTCCATCCACGGCTGCGGATCGAAGTCATGGAATTTCTCGAACGCGAAGCGGCGGCGCGCGCCCGGCGGAATGCCCTGCACCATTTGCGCAGCTTCGCACAGGATGGTGCCGGAACCGCACATCGGATCGAACAGCGGCACGCCCGGCTTCCAGCCCGACACGCGCAACAAGCCGGCGGCCAGGTTTTCACGCAGCGGCGCGTCGCCCGTCTCATCGCGCCAGCCGCGCTTGAACAGTGCTTCGCCGGAGGTGTCCAGGTAAACGATGTACTGGTGCTGGTCCAGGAAGCCGACAATGCGCATGTCCGGTTCGCGCGTATTGACGGAAGGACGGCGGCCATACATGTCACGGAAGCGGTCGCAGATCGCATCCTTGATTTTCAAGGTCGTGAATTCCAGGCTTTTCAGCGGCGACTTCACGGCCGTGATATCCACGCGGATCGTATGGTCGGTACCGAACCACTCTTCCCACGGCTGTTCCAGGGTCAGGTCGTAGATATCGTTTTCATTCTTGTAGCCGCCCGCCGCCATGCGCATCAGCACGCGCGACGCAATGCGCGAATGCAGGTTGACGCGGTACGAATCTTCCAGCGTACCGGAGCAGTGCACACCGCCCGGCACCTGGTTGTGCACTTTCAGCGTGCTGCCAGGCAGTTGGGCGATTTCGCCCAGTTCTTCGGCCAATGCCGCTTCCATGCCGCGCGGGCATGGGCAAAAATAGGAAGCCATAGGGGTACCTTTTATCCGTTAAATTAAAAATCAAAATGGGGCCGAAGCCCCATTGTTTGCATCAGAAGGGCCGCACAATCACCAGTATCACAATGCCAATCAGCAGAAATACCGGCACTTCGTTAAACACGCGGAACCAGGTGTGGCTGCGCTGGTTCTTGCCCATCTCGAATTTCTTCAGCAAGCTGCCGCACGCGTGCGAATAGCCAATGGCCAGCGCGGCCAGCGCCAGTTTCACGTGCAGCCAGAGCGGCATCGCGCCACCGTTGGCGAGGTACCAGTCCCACAGCAACCACGCACCCAGTCCCACAGCCGGAATCGACAGCATCATCATGAAGCGGTACAGCTTGCGCGCCATCAGCAGCAACCGTTCGGTGGCCACGGTTTCTTTTTCCATCGCCAGATTCACGAAAATGCGCGGCAAATAAAACATGCCGGCAAACCAGGAAATCACAAAGACGACGTGAAAAGCTTTTACCCACAACATGAGTTTTGAATCCCTTATTTGCGAACTTCACCGTGGCCGAACACCACGTATTTCAACGACGTCAAGCCTTCCAGGCCAACCGGGCCGCGTGCATGCAGCTTGTCGTTGGAAATGCCGATTTCCGCACCGAGGCCATATTCAAAGCCATCGGCAAAGCGCGTCGATGCATTGACCATGACGGACGACGAATCCACTTCGCGCAGGAAGCGCAGCGCATCCGTATAGTCTTCCGTCACGATGGCTTCCGTATGCTTGGACGACCACGTGTTGATGTGGTCAATCGCTTCATCGAGGCTGCCCACGACTTTCACGGCGAGGATCGCGGCCAGGTATTCGGTGGCCCAATCCTCTTCCGTCGCTTGCGCCAGGTGCGCATAGCCAGCCAGGATCGCATGCGCTTCCGCATCGGCGCGCAATTCCACTTCCTTGGCCGCGTACAGCTTGGCCAGTTCCGGCAACACTTGCGGCGCAATCGCACGGTGCACCAGCAAGGTTTCCATCGTATTGCACGTGCCATAGCGGTGGCATTTCGCATTGAACGCGATATCCAGCGCTTTCTGCATATCGGCCTTGGCATCGATATACACGTGGCAAATGCCATCGAGGTGCTTGATCATCGGCACCGTGGCTTCTTCCATCAGGCGCGCAATCAAACCCTTGCCGCCGCGCGGCACGATCACGTCCACGTATTGCGGCATCGTGATCAGCGCGCCAACGGCAGCGCGGTCCGTCGTATCGACCACTTGCACGCCGTCTTCCGGCAAGCCGGCGCCGGCCAGTCCTTCTTTGACCAATTTCGCCAGCGCGCGGTTGCAGTGGATGGCTTCCGAACCGCCGCGCAGGATCGTCGCGTTACCGCTCTTGATGCACAGGCCGGCCGCGTCCACCGTCACATTCGGACGGGCCTCGTAAATAATGCCGATCACGCCCAGCGGCACACGCATTTGTCCGACCTGGATGCCGGTCGGGCGGAATTTCATGTTCGAGATTTCACCAATCGGGTCCGGCAGCGCAACGATCTGGCGCAAGCCTTCCACCATGGTTTTAATGGCGGAATCCGACAGCGCCAGGCGGTCCAGCATGGCCGGGGCCAGGCCGTTTGCCTTGGCCGCTTCCAGGTCTTGCTGGTTGGCGGCGCGCAATGCGTCCGCTTCGCGTTCGATCGCATCGGCGATCAGCAGCAGCGCGCGGTTGCGCTGCGCGGAATCGGCGCGGGCCATGGCGCGCGATGCGACGCGTGCCTGCTTGCCCACTTGTTCCATGTACTGCTTGATATCCATTTCCATTCCTCAGTCGTCAACCACGTGCAACTCTTAGCGCCAATTGCAGCATCGCGTCCCAGTGGTCGCCCGCATAGGCTTTGGCGCGCAAGCCTTTGATCATCTTGTCGATCTGCGCTGCTTCCTGCATCGCCCCTTCCAGGGTTGCCAAAGAAATACGGCGCAGCGCAGGCTCCATCATGCGCTCCTTCGGCCCCCAGATGCGGTACTCCTTGAGCAGCGCTCCCTGTGGCCGGCCTTGCGCCATGCCTGCCTTTAATTTTAGCAGCGTACGGATTTCCTCGGAGACAGCCCACAAAACCAGCGGCAAAGCTTCGCCTTCGCCCTTGAGCCCTTCGAGCATACGCACCAGCCGCGCGGGATCGCCGGACAGCATGGCTTCGCTGAGTTTGAACACGTCGTAACGCGCCACATTGAGCACGGCATCGTGTACCTGCTCATAAGTGAGCTTGCCAGGTTCATGCAGCAAGCCCAGTTTTTGAATTTCCTGGTGCGCCGCCAGCAAATTGCCTTCCACACGGTCGGCAATGAAATCAATGCTCTGGCGGTCGGCGCCCTGCCCCTGGGCGGCCAGGCGCGAGCCTATCCACCCGGGCAATTGCGCCCGCTCGACATTCGGGATGTCGATATACACGGCAGTCTGCTGCAACGCCGCCACCCAGGCGGCTTTTTGCGTCTGCCAGTCCAGCTTCGGCAACGTGATCAATGTCAGGTTGTCCGGGCTGAGGTCTTTCACGTAATTTTGCAGCGCCGCGCCGCCATCCTTGCCCGGCTTGCCGGACGGGATGCGCAGCTCGATCAGTTTTTTATCGCCAAACAGCGACAGCGCCTGGTTGGCCGCCAGCAGCTCGCCCCATTTGAAGCTGCGCTCGACGGTCAGCACGTCGCGCTCGGAATAGCCCTGTGCACGGGCCGCGCGGCGGATCTTGTCCGCCGCTTCCAGCGCCAGCAAATGCTCGTCGCTGGTGATCACGTACAGGGGCGCCAGAGTTTTCGCGACGTGCGCATCCAGCGCTTCCAGCCTTAATTGCATTGCACTTGCCTCATGATTCCCAAGGCGCCGCTAAATGCGAGCCATAGTCCATCAGCTTCATGCGCATCCAGCGCTTCCAGCCTTAACTGCATGTCACTCCCTTGGCGCCGTCACTGGCACGGCAGGCGCCAGCGACAAAGCCGCCACCGGCTTGATGGCCGCCATGCGGCGCATCATTTGCTGCACCAGGTCCGTCTGCATGTCTTTGTACAGCAGCGCTTCTTCCTGCTCTTTCGCCAGCAATTGCGTTTCATTGAACGTAATCGGGCGGTTCAGCGAGATTTGCGTGGGCGCCAGCAACTCGTTGCCCAGCCGGTCGCGCACACGGAACACAATGTTATATGCGAGTAAGTACTCACGCACACGGCCATTGCTGTTCAGCGACAAGATGGATTTCGTGCGGGTCTTCTCGGGATCGGTCAACACTTCAATCACGCCATCGGCCAGCTTGGGGTCGTTGACGACCTCGGTGCTGCCATTGGCGCGGATGTTGCGTTTCAAGTCGATCGCCAATGGCGACGATTCCGGCAAGCCCACGTACATGGTCGGGAATGGCAGCCGGTAATGGCCGCCATCGCCGCGCAAGTGGAAGCCGCAGGCCGTCAACGAGCCGGCCAGTGCAGCGGCCAGCATGAACTTAGCCACGGCGCGGCGGCCATGCCCCGACGCACGCGCCTCCCCGTCACCCTCGCGCACGCGAGGGTCCATGCTGCGCAGGCCCGCACGCGGCGTATGGATTCCCGCCTGCGCGGGAATGACGAATAATTGGTGGCGGTTGTCGGAAAACTTTGCCATTGTTACACCACGATGTTAACCAGCTTGCCCGGCACCACGATGACCTTCTTCGGCGTGCCTTCGATGAACTTTTGCACGCTTTCTTCCGCCAGCGCCGCAGCTTCGATCGCTGCCTTGTCGGCACTCTTCGGCACTTTGACGGAGCCGCGCAGCTTGCCGTTCACCTGGATCATCATGTCGATTTCCGACTGTTCCAGCGCGGATGCATCGACTTGCGGCCATGGCGCGTTCAGCAAATCGCCGGCGGCTTTGCCGTAGCCCAGTTCTTCCCACAGTACGTGCGTGATGTGCGGTGCGACAGGGTTCAGCAAGCGCAGGAAGACCGCAAAACCTTCAGAGATCACGCTGGACGATTCCGCGGAATCATCGAGCTTGGCCGACTCCAGCGTGTTCAGCATCTTCATGCATGCCGACACCACCGTGTTGTACTGGATGCGCTTCAAGTCGTAATCGGCTTGCTGCAAGATCTTGTGCACTTCGCGGCGCAGGGTTTTCTGCGCGTCCGTGACGGCATTTCCAGCCAGCGTAGCGCCAGCGGCGGCAATCGCGCCTTTCTGTGCATAGCCGAACGCCCACACACGGCGCAGGAAGCGGTTCGCGCCTTCCACGCCGGAGCCGGACCATTCCAGCGTTTGCTCTGGAGGTGATGCAAACATCGTGAACAGGCGGGCCGTGTCGGCGCCGTACTGTTCGATCTGCGCTTGCGGGTCGATACCATTGTTCTTCGACTTCGACATTTTCTCCGTGCCGCCAATTTGCACTGGCTGGCCATCGGCCTTCAGCACGGCGCTTTGCGGACGGCCTTTGTCGTCGGTCGTCAATTCAATGTCGGCCGGGTTGAACCAGGTTTTCTTGCCTGCTTCATCTTCGCGGTAGTACGTCTCGTTCAGCACCATGCCCTGCGTCAGCAGGTTGACGAATGGCTCATCGAATTTCACGAGGCCGAAGTCGCGCATGACCTTGGTCCAGAAGCGCGCGTACAGCAAGTGCATGACGGCGTGTTCGATACCGCCGATATACTGGTCCATCGGCATCCAGTAATCGTTGCGCGCATCGACCATCGTGTCGGCGCCTGGCGACGTATAGCGCATGTAATACCACGACGAATCCACGAACGTATCCATGGTGTCGGTTTCACGGCGCGCTGGCTTGCCGCAGCTTGGGCAATCGCACTTCAGGAAAGCTTCATGCTTGTTCAGCGGGTTGCCCGTGCCATCCGGTACGCAATCTTCCGGCAGCACCACCGGCAAATCTTTTTCCGGCACCGGCACGGAACCGCACGACTCGCAGTGGATCATTGGAATCGGCGTGCCCCAGTAGCGCTGGCGCGAGATACCCCAGTCGCGCAGGCGGAACGTGATTTTCTTTTCGCCCAGGCCCTTCGCCGCAAGGTCGGCCGCAACCGCATCGACTGCGGCAGCGTAATTCAAGCCATCGTATTTGCCGGAGTTGGTGACAATCGATACTTCCTTGTCGCCATACCACTCTTCCCATTTCGCGGTCGAGTATTCAGGTTTGTCAGCGGTCGTGATGACTTGCTTGATTGGCAGGTTGTACTTGTTGGCAAACGCGAAATCGCGCTCGTCGTGCGCCGGCACGCCCATCACGGCGCCGTCGCCATACGTCATCAGCACGTAATTGCCCACCCAAACTTCCACTTGTTCGCCCGTCAGCGGGTGCGTGACGAACAGGCCGGTCGGCATGCCTTTCTTTTCCATCGTCGCCATGTCGGCTTCGATCACGGAACCCATCTTGCATTCAGCGATGAATGCTTGCAGTTCCGGCTTGTCCTTGGCGGCGTGCGCAGCCAGCGGATGCTCGGCCGCCACGGCGCAGAACGTCACGCCCATGATGGTGTCAGGACGCGTGGTGAACACGTACATCTTGCCATCCTGGATCAGCGCGCCGTCGTCGCCGCGGATATCGTGCGTGAACGCAAAGCGCACGCCGGTGGATTTACCGATCCAGTTGGTCTGCATGGTGCGCACGCGCTCCGGCCAGCCTGGCAGCTTGTTGTCCACGTAGTCCAGCAATTCATCCGCGTAGTCCGTGATGCGCACGTAGTACATCGGGATTTCGCGCTTTTCAATCAGCGCGCCGGAACGCCAGCCTTTGCCATCGACGACTTGTTCGTTGGCCAGCACGGTCTGGTCGATCGGGTCCCAGTTCACGGTACCGGTTTTCTTGTAGATGATGCCTTTTTCCAGCATCTTCAGGAACATCCACTGGTTCCACTTGTAGTACTCAGGCTTGCACGCGGTCATTTCACGCGACCAGTCAATGGCCAGGCCCATCATCTCCATTTGCGAACGCATGTGGGCGATGTTGGAGTACGTCCAGTTCGCGGGCGGCACGTTGTTGGCCATTGCCGCGTTTTCCGCCGGCATACCAAACGCGTCCCAGCCCATCGGCATCAGCACGTTGTAGCCATTCATCCGCAAGTAGCGGTACATCACGTCATTGATCGTATAGTTGCGCACGTGGCCCATGTGCAGCTTGCCCGAAGGGTAAGGCAGCATCGAGCAAGCGTAATACTTGCCTTTAGGGAAACGCGGGTCGTTTTCGACTGCCTTGTAGGCATCGATGGCTTTCCAGTGGGCCTGGGCGGCTTTTTCAACGTCGGCGGGACTATATTTATCTTGCATGATGGTTGCGGCCAGTAGGAATATTGGTGGATATTGGTGAATATGAACCTTTCATTATACTGGTTCGCGCACTTTGTTAGCATGTAGCGTCGATGTAGCGTCATATAGCGGATGTACTACGAAGAACTTTCCCCTTCCCCGGCCTTGCGCCCGTATGTGGCTTGCCTGTGGCGCAGCGCGTCTGCAGGCGCTCCGGCAGGGGCTTCGCACCGGGTATTGCCGGACAATTGCATTGATATCCTGTGGCAGGATGCCGGGCGGGCGGCATTTGCGGTGGGCATGATGACGCGGGCCATCCACGTGCCGCTGGGTTTGCCGGTCCGGACTGTGGCGGTGCGCTTTCGGCCGGGTGCGGCGGGGCTGTTTCTTGGCGTGCCGCTGCATGAATTGACGGACCTGGATGTGGCGGTAACGGAATTCCGCGCATTGGGCGACGTCGGGCGTTTGTCGGACCAATTGTGGCTGGATGGCATCGGCGATGCGGGGCGGCTGCGGCTGATCGAGCAGCATTTATTATCCCGATTGCAATACATTGCACCGGCCGGCGCGCTGGTCGGCGCTGCGCTGGCGGCGCTCGACCACAGCGGCGGCGCACTGCGCATCGAGTCATTGGTTGAGCAACTAGGCGTATCGCGCCAGCACCTGGCGGCGCAATTCCGCACCCACGTGGGCTTATCGCCCAAACTGTACGCCCGTATCCAGCGCTTCCGCCGCGCTACCGATCTGCTGAAGCAACCCAGCCCTGCCACCGTCGATTGGGCGCAACTGGCGCTGGATTGCGGCTATTTCGACCAGTCGCACTTAATCAATGACTTCCGCGAGTTTGCGGACTGTACGCCGGAAAGCTTTGGCCGGTAAGGGCAGTCCCCTCTCCTGGCCTGTCGGGCGAACTGTCTGGAAAGCTGCCTGTTTCCATCTGCTTCATACTTTTCCCGTCTGGATTTTTAATCACCAGGCCAATTCCAACCAAAGCAGACAACTTCAGAAGCTACTCCAGACAGTTTGCCAGACAGGTCGTGGGCGCCCCTCCCCTCTGCTCGCCGCTTTCCATTTTTCCAATCATTCCCGCCTGTGCCATGGCATCATTTCTCCATTCACCCACACCACTGGAGACACCCATGATCAAAGGCTTGCGCACCGTGAAATACCCCGTCCGCGACCTGGCCAAAGCCAAGGCCTGGTACACGGAAGTATTCGGCACGGCGCCTTATTTCGACCAGCCGTTCTACGTCGGCTTTGCCATCGGCGGATTCGAATTAGGCTTGGTGCCGGACGGCGAGCCCGGTACGGCAGGCTGCTGTGCGTACTGGGGCGTCGACAACATTGAAGCGGAAGTCGAGCGCATCGTCGGGCTGGGCGCTTCCGTGCATGCGGCCATTCAAGATGTCGGCGAAGGCATCAAAGTGGCGGAACTGGCCGATCCGTTTGGCAATCTGGTCGGGCTGATTTACAACCCGCTGTTCAAAGTGGAAGATGTGCGCTAACAGACCCACACGCCGGCGGAAATGAATCCAACGATTCCCGCCGGAATATCGAGCACGAACGACAGGACGGTTCCTGTCGCAGAATATTTCAACACCCGGGCCCGATCCCGCAGGGTCCAGTCGTAAAACGGTGCAATGACCACGCCCCACTCCAGTATGCGCACTGGAATCAGGAAGATATAAACACCTAGCGGATTAATGGACATTGCCGTCATGGTTGCGTAAAAGACAGCCCCCACCACCATTCCTACCAGCGTGCGGATGCCGCCCAGCAGCCACACATTGACGCGCTTCCCATACCACGCGTTGAGAAAACGGGCGCCGGCGGTATATCCAACAAATTTAATCGCGACAAACGCTGCGTAACCCAGCTCTGGATGTGCTGCACCTGCTGGCATGTCCCTTACTCCGTGTTCGTTCAACTAAGATTCATGACCGGCTGGTTATATCGCACTTCTGTCGGGAGTCAACTTCAACCAATCCTCGCCTGATCAGCTCTTTCCCTCCGGTGAGACCAGGAAAACCGCAGTGATAGGCGTAAATCGCTGCACTGCGTCGGGCTCAAAATCACCATGCCACCGTATATGCATTTCGGTATGCACAATTTTTCCTTTCAGGCGGAATACCATCAGCATTTCGGCGTCATCAGTGGACTCGTCTTTAATCTCGTTCTGACATTCGACTCCGCTCAGCGTCAAATGTCCACACACCTCCTCCTTCGACTCGTACGGCCCAAACAGAAAAAACTCATCCCACTGGAATTTGGTCAGCTTAGCCAATTCAATTTTTTCGGCCTTCCTATCGCGCAACTCGTGCTTCAATGCCCAGCTAACTTCGCCGCTTTTCAAGTATCGATATGCCTCACCACAACCGGCCGTTGCAAGCATGAAGAGCAATGCCATCACCTTCCACATAGGCACCTCTAATTAGCAAAACAACCACAAATTAGCACATCCAGCTTTATCAGCCAAATCTTCAGACCCGTGTTAATATACGATTCATATACACAACATATACACTTTATATAGCCATGGGCATCGTAAAAATCTCCGACCAGATGCATGAAAACCTGCGCGTTGCGAGTACGGCGCTGAACCGTTCGATCAATGCGCAGGCCGAGCACTGGCTGCGTATCGGCTTGCTGGCCGAAACCAATCCTGATTTGCGCTACAGCGACATTTGCCAAATGTTGATGCGCACCGCCGCCAACGAAGGCGGCCTCACGCTGGCAGACGCCATGGCGGGAGGCGTGCATGCGTAAGAAGAAAGACAACAGCATCCTCATCAAAACCCCTGCGCAAATTGAAGAAGCGCGCGTGGCGGCGAAACTGGCCGCCGACGTGCTGACCATGATCGGCCCGCACGTTCAAGGCGGCGTCAGCACCGCGTATCTGGACAAGATCTGCCACGAATACATTGTCGATGAATTGAAAGTCACGGCAGCCAATGTCGGCTATGGAGGTTTCCCGGCGTCGATCTGCACGTCCGTCAATGAAGTGATTTGCCACGGCATTCCTTCGCCGAAGCGCATCTTGCGCGATGGCGACATCATCAATATCGACGTTGCCGTCATCAAGGATGGCTGGCATGGCGACACGAGCCGCATGTATTACGTGGGGCAGCCGTCCAAGCAGGCGGAACGCTTGGTGAAAACCACGTACCAGTCGATGTGGGCCGGCATCCGCGCCGTCAAACCCGGCGCCACCCTGGGCGACGTCGGTTATGCGATCCAAAAGCTGGCCGAGGAAGCCGGTTATTCCGTCGTACGCGATTATTGCGGCCACGGCATCGGGCTTGTGTACCACGAAGAACCGGAAGTGCGCCATTACGGCCGCCCGGGCGCGGGCATGGTGCTGCAGCCGGGCATGCTGTTTACGATTGAACCGATGATCAATGCGGGCAAACCGCAGTCGCGCCAGATGCCGGACGGTTGGACGGTCGTGACGGCGGACCGGTCACTGTCGGCCCAGTGGGAACATATGGTGGCAGTGACGGAGACGGGGTTTGATGTGTTGACGTTGGCGCCGGGGGAGCAAGCCAGCTAAGGCCATTGGCGCCGTTGGTTTGGCGCCAGGCGCCTGCGGTACCTGGCGCCATGTGAAGTTAGCGTAAAGTCAGTTTCAACGCAGGCTTTTCGCCGTAATCTTCGTACCGCTCATTGATCCCACCGATGCAGTACGTGATTTCCTCAAGGATGTCCGGCGCCGCCGCTTTCATGGCGGCGGCATCCTTGATGACGACTTCCAGCACTTCGTTCGGCTTCAAGCGGAACTTCGTCATGCCATCTTCATCGCGCAGGTACGACAGGCAGTCGACCCATGCATCCATCGTGTCGCCATAGGAATCGGGGAAGCCGAATGCAGCGCGGCATTCAGTGTGAAAAGTAGCGAAATCCTTGATTGCTGCGCCGTTCAATTCTGCGGTAGCCATTATTTTTTATCCTTCGGGTCGGTGACGAAGCCCATCTTTTCCAGGCCGCGCGCCTGCGCAGCGGCCATCACCTGGGCGACCGTTTCGTAACGGGTGTCTTTATCGGCGCGCAGCTGTAATTCCGGCTGCGGCGCCAGCTTTGCGGCATCGTTGAGGCGCTGCTCCAGCACCGGCATCGTGACCGCTTCATTGTTCCAATACAGGCTGCCGGCAGCGTCTATCGCCACCGTCACGGAGGCAGCCGGCTGCTGCGCCGCCTGCGTTTCCGCCTGCGGCAAATCCAGCTTCACTGCGCCCGTGAACGCCGGCGCGCCCAGGATGAAAATCACCAGCAGCACCAGCATCACGTCCACCATCGGCGTGACGTTAATGTCCGACATCGATTCTTTTTGCCGATGGTGATTGAATGCGCCGAACGACATGTTCAGCCTTTCAGATGGGCGCGGTCGCCCGTCGTCAGGTACGCGTGCAAGTCGTAGGCAAAGGCATCCAGCTCAGACAAGGTCAAACGGTTGATGCGGTTGAAGCCATTAAATGCCAGCACGGCGGGAATCGCCACCATCAAGCCGATGCCCGTCATGACCAGCGCTTCGCCAACCGGCCCTGCGACTTTATCGATTTGCACGGCGCCGCCGGACGACACGGCGCCCAGCGCGTGATAAATGCCCCATACCGTACCAAGCAAGCCCACGAATGGCGCCGTGGCGCCGATCGATGCCAGCAGGGTCAGGCCGCTTTCCAGTTTCATGGTGGAGCGGTGGATGGCGCCGCGCAGCACGCGCGTCACTTGTTCCGCATACCCCATTTCACCGGCCAGCGTGTGTTTGGTACCCACTGCCATTTGCGCTTCGCCCTGGCGCGCCAGCCCGACATAAATCTGTTCCGGATCGGACGCCGCCAGCGCCGCCAGGCCATCGCCGATGCTGGGGGCAGCCCAGAAGGCGTCGACCGCACGCGAAGAACGGCGCACGCGCACCGACATCAGCGCCTTGGACAGGATGAAGTACCAGCTGACCAGCGACATCGCCAGCAAAATATACGCGACGGCATGGCTCAGGGCATCGCCCTGCGCCCAGTAGCGCGCCAGGCTGAAATGGTTTTCGACCAGGCCCGTATCCATTGTTACTTCAGGTTCAGCACGTCGTACATGTCGTACAGGCCCGTGCTCTTGTCTGCCAGGAAGCGTGCCGCGCGCAGCGAACCGTGCGCATACGATACGCGGCTGCTGGACTTGTGGCTGATCTCGATGCGCTCGCCGTCACCGGCAAACAAGACCGTGTGGTCGCCAATGATGTCGCCGCCGCGCACGGTGGCAAAGCCGATCGACGATGGGTCACGCGGGCCCGTCACGCCTTCGCGCGCATAGACAGCGCACTCTTTCAAGTCGCGGCCCATGGCGTCGGCAATCACTTCGCCCATCTTCAGCGCGGTGCCGGATGGTGCATCGACCTTATGGCGGTGGTGCGCTTCAATGATTTCAATGTCATAGCCGGTGGACATCAACTTTGCCGCAAATTCCAGCAACTTCATCGTGACATTGACACCTACGCTCATGTTCGGCGCGAACATGATGGCGGTCTTTTGCGCAGCTGCCGCGATGGCGGCCTTGCCTGCGTCATCGAAACCCGTGGTGCCGATGATGACCTTGATGCCGTGCTCGGCGCAGTACTTCAAATGTTCCAGCGTGCCTTCCGGGCGCGTGAAATCAATCAGGAACTGGGCGTTAGCCAAGCCTTTAGCCAGGTCCGATTCAATGGCGACGCCGGCAGGTTTGCCGAGGAATGCAGCAGCGTCAAGGCCGATGCCTGGCGCACCCGGCACGTCCAGGGCGCCCGCCAGCACCATGTCCGGCGCGGCTTGCACAGCTTCGATCAGCATGCGGCCCATGCGGCCGCCTGCCCCTGCGATTGCGATTTTCAACTGACTCATGATGTCCTTATTTCTTTTCGATCTTCGGCGTGACGTCCACCGGCTGTGCCGGCGCTGTATCCGTCCCCGCCGGCAATGGCGCGCCTTGCGCTGGCAATACCGTCCGTTGTTCCCTCAATACTTCTTTCGCGCTTTTGGCGGGATTGGCGATCAGGGCAATGTATTCCTTCTCCGTCGGCAGATTGCCGCCGTCGAAGCGCTCCACGACGCCTTCCTTGAAGTAAACCACCACGGCGCTTTCGATGACTTCGCCATTGCCACGCGCCAGACGGAACGGGTAGTCCCAACGGTCGGCGTGGAAGATGTCCGTCAGCAGCGGCGTGCCCAGGATAAAGCGCACCTGGTCACGCGTCATGCCGACTTTGAGTTGCTGCACCATTTCCTCGGAAATGAAGTTGCCTTGCTGGATAGTCGGGCGGTACGGGGAGAAGAACCACATGAACTTTTGCAGCTGGCTGATGGTCCTTACCTGCGCGCCCTGGCTGGCGACCACGGTCGATTCTTCCTTCGTATCGGCAGCGCCCAGCTTGTTCGTGGACGCGCAGCCGCCAATGGCGAAAGCGACGCAAATCATGCCGGTAACGACGGGTACACGGCGTTTGAAACGGTGCAACAGGGACTGCGGGAAAGCCTGGGTGACGCGCATAAAGACCTCAATTCATTTGAGCATAAGTGCCAAAACACTATATGATAAAGCACTTTGCCCCCCAACCGAGTAAGAAACATGAGTAACAATCCTGCAGACCTGAAGGCAAGCGGCCTGAAAGCGACCCTGCCGCGCCTGAAGATCCTCGATATTTTCCAGAACAGCCCAGTGCGCCACCTGACGGCGGAAGATGTCTACAAGATTTTACTGGCCGACAATATGGACGTGGGGCTGGCGACGGTCTACCGTGTGCTGACCCAATTCGAGCAAGCCGGTCTGCTGCACCGTAACCATTTCGAGTCCGGCAAAGCCATTTTTGAATTGAATGCCGGCACCCACCACGACCACCTGGTGTGCCTCGATTGCGGCCGCGTGGAAGAATTCGTCGATGAAGAAATCGAAAAGCGCCAGCATTTGATCGCGGAAGAACGCGGTTTCCATATTGCGGAACACGCGCTGGCAATTTACGGCAATTGCACGAAAAAGGATTGCCCGCACCGCCCGCACTAAGCAAGGCGGCCAATAAAAAAACCGGGCAATGCCCGGTTTTTTTACGTCTTTTTACATTTTAATTGTGGCTCAGTGCATTCGACAGCAGCTTGGCCGTGATATCGACAATGGGAATCACCCGTTCATACGCCATGCGCGTCGGCCCAATGACGCCCAGCGTGCCGACGATCTTGCCATTGGCTTCGTAAGGCGCCGTCACCACGCTCATTTCATCCATCGGCACCAGGTTCGATTCGCCGCCAATGAAAATCTGTACGCCGGACGCTTTGCTGGACACGTCCAGCAATTGCATCAGCCCCGTCTTTTGCTCGAACATGTCGAACATCTGGCGCAGCGACGTCATGTTCGACGACAAGTCGCTCACGGACAGCAAGTTGCGCTCGCCGGCAATCACCATGTCTTCCGCACTTTCCGCCATGGCTTCGCTGCCCGCTTCGACGGCAACCTGCATCAGCCGGCCCATATCGCTTTGCAGCTGGCGCAACTCACCCTGCAAGCGGCTACGGATATCGTCAAACGCCAGGCCGCTGAAATGCTGGTTGATGTAATTGGCCGACTGGATCAGCTGGGCCGGCGTGTAATCCACGTCCGTCAACAGCAAGCGGTTTTGCACGTCGCCGCCCGGGCTGACGATGACCAGCAAGATGCGTTTTTCACCCAGCCGTAAAAACTCAATTTGCTGGAACACGGATTCATGGCGCGGCGTCATCACGACACCGGCAAATTGCGACAGCGACGACAGCATTTGCGCAGCATTGGCGATCAGCTTTTGCGGCTGCTGGCTTTGCAGGCGCATGCGCGCTTCGACGGAACTTTCATCGATGTGCTGCACCGTCAGCAAGGTATCGACAAAGATGCGGTAGCCGCGCGGCGTGGGAATGCGCCCTGCCGACGTATGCGGACTGGCCACGTACCCCATTTCTTCGAGGTCGGCCATGATGTTGCGGATGGTTGCCGGGGACAATTCCAGCCCTGAAATCTTCGACAGGGCGCGCGAGCCGACCGGCTGGCCGTCGGCGATATAGCGTTCCACCAGCGCTTTCAGCAGGGTTTGGGCACGGGTATCGAGTTGCATGTTTCTAAACTTCCAAGCTTACGCTGCATCGGTTTGATGCGTCTATTATGCACGCAGCCACAGGCCGTGGGGCAATCATTGTTCCAGTTGCGCTTCCAGCCACGCCAGCAATTCATCCAGTGTGGTGCAAATCGCATCCGGCACGATCCCCAAGGCGGCATGGGCCGTGCTGCCCGTGCGGTTCATCCACACGGCGCGCAGCCCGGCTTTTTGCGCACCATCCACGTCGAATTTCAAGTCATCGCCGACGTACACCGTTTCCTGAGGCGCAACACCGAGCGCTTCACACGCCGCCAGGAAGATCGACGGATCCGGCTTGGCCGTACCGAAATTGCAGGCCGCCAGCGATACCTTGAAATGGTGGGCCATCCCCACGACTTCAAGGTCTGCGTTGCCATTGGTGACCGTACCCAGCATCAACCGGTCTTTTAGCTTCAACAAGCCCGGCAACACGTCATCATATGGTGTCACAGCATTGCGGGCCGCCAGGAAGTGGCGCATGGCGCCATCGATATGGGCAACGTCTTCGCCGGCCTCTGCAAAGGCCGCTTCCAGGCCCATACGGCGCAATTGCGCCAGGTTGAAATGCAAATGAGGCTGTTGCGCCAGCAACGCCATGCGGCGCGCCCGCAACGTCTCGATGGAAAACTGTTGTGCGACCTTCGGTGCATGTTCGGCCAGCCACGCGTGCAACGTGACTTCCGCCTGGGCAATCACGGGGGCGATAGGCCACAGCGTGTCGTCGAGGTCGAACAGGATGGCTTTGATGGGCGGTGCGGGATTCATGTACGTATTGTCTCACGGTACGCCATGGTAAATTAGCGGATTACCCATATGGAGCCGCCTTTGCCTTCGCCTATTCCGTTCCGCCTGCCTGCCGCACTGCCGCCATTGGCGGCGCTGGCCTTGCTGGCCGGTTGCGCCACGCCGCCTGCCGCCAGCCCGCCGCCTGAATTCTCGGCATATGTCGTCATGGGCGAGCAAGGCGCCGCGGTAGCCCGCGTCGTGACCAGCGCCGCGAACTGCCCGGCGCTGGCGTCCGATGGCAAGGCGCTGGCAATGACGGTGCGCGCGCTGCCCGCCACGCTGGCGCAGCGTCCCACCGCGTCGAAACCGGAAGACAGCAAGGCATCGGTCTTCCCCATGCTGACGTGCGAAGCCGTGCTCCCGGCAGGTACGGCATCGGCCAGCGTGTATGGCCAGCCATTGCCTGTGCCGCGCGCAGCGCCGCGCCGCATTGCCGTCATCGGCGACTCCGGCTGCCGCATGAAAAAGAAAGATAACGAATTCCAGGACTGTCACGACGTGCAGCAATTCCCGCTGGCCACTGTGGCAGCTGCGGCCGCCGCGTGGAAGCCGGACCTCGTCGTGCACGTGGGCGATTACCTGTACCGCGAAAATGCGTGCCCGGACGGCAAGGCGGGATGCGCGGGCAGCCCGTGGGGCTATGGCTGGGATGCATGGCACGCCGACCTGTTCCAGCCTGCCGCGCCGCTGCTGCAAGCTGCGCCGTGGGTGGTACTGCGTGGCAACCATGAAAGCTGCCAGCGGGCTGGCCAAGGCTGGTGGCGCCTGCTCGATCCGCGCCCGCTGCAGCCTGGCCGCGACTGCAACGCCGCCGCCGATGACAGCCTGGGCGACTACAGCGATCCCTACGCCGTGCCGCTGGGCGGCGATGCTCAACTGCTGGTGGTCGACTCGGCCGCCACCACGTGGAAAGGCTTCAAGCCCGGCGCCCCCGGTTTCGAACGGTACCGCGACGCGTACCGGAAACTCGATATCTTGTCGCAGCAAGCCACGTGGAACTTCGCCCTGATGCATCACCCCATCCTCGGCGTGGGCGTGGAACTCAAACCCGATGGCGGCTATTTATGGCACAAGGGCGACCTGGGCTTGCAGCAAAGTTTTGGCTCGCTCAACCCGGGCCTGCTGCCCAAGAACGTGCAAACCGTTTTATCCGGCCACGAACACCTGTGGGAACAACTGAGTTTTTCCAGCGGCCACCCAAGCCAGTTCATTGCGGGTTTTTCCGGTTCACTGGAAGACACCGTCCCAATGCCGCCCGTCTTGCCGCCGGAAGTTTTGCCCGCGCCCGGTGTCGCCATCGAACATTTCAGCACGTGGATCGACGGGTTTGGTTTCATGGGGCTGGAGCGCACGGGCCCCGGCGACTGGGACGTGACTGTGTTTGACCGGCATGGCCAGATAAAAAACCGCTGCAAGATCGCTGGCCGGCACTCCGTATGCGGCGTGGCGCAGGTAAAATAGCCGGTTTGGTCACAAGCTGTTACAAGTTCAATCTTGTGGATGCACTAGAATAGCGCCGCGCCGTTTACGCGCAAGCGCGCCACGATGCCGCCACACCCCGGCCTTCCGGCCTTTGTTTTGGAGAGTTTGATGAATAGTTTGACGATGCGTTGCGCCGCCCTCGCGCTGTGCGCGACCACGCTGGCAGCATGCGGTGGCAGCAGCGGCGGCAGTATTCCCCTCAGCGGCCAGATTTCGGGCTTGAACCGCGCAGGGCTGGTCTTGACCAACAAGGGCAAGGATTTTGCGGTGCCGGATTCGGCCTCCACGTTCCAGTTCACCGACCTGGTCGCCAGCGATTCCGAGTTTGAAATCCTCGTGAAAACCAACCCGGAAGGCCAGGTTTGCACGCCATCGAATAACAAAGGCCGCGCCAACTATTATTCATACACGCAGACCATCATCACCTGCACGACGGATCCTTACACGCTGAGCGGCACGGTCACCGGCTTGACGAACACCGGCCTGGTGCTGGCCAATGGTTCGCTGACCGTGGCCGTCGCAGCCGGCGCCAAATCGTTCACCTTCGGTAAAACCGTACCGAACAAACAGAGCTATGGCGTAACCGTGCTGTCGCAGCCAACTGGCCAGACTTGTACCGTTCAAAACGGCAGCGGCATCATGCCGATCGGCGACAAGAACGACGTCACCATCACTTGCATTTGAAAGACTATCCAATGAAAGCAATCCCTGTGCGCACCGCTGCTGCGCTGGCCATGCTGCTGGCGCTGGGCGCCTGCGGCGGCAAGGCGTCGTTTGAACTGTCCGGCACCATCGTGGATGCCTTCCGCGAACCCAAGCCGCTGGCCAATGAGGGCCTGGTGCTGGCCAATGGCGACCAGCGCCTGATCGTGCCGCTCGGCGCCACCACGTTCAAATTCCCGCAATCGATTTCGTATGGCGATACCTATGCGATCACGGTATCGCAGCAGCCGCGCCACATGAGCTGCTCGTTCGTCTCCGGTTCGGTGGGCACGGCAGGCCGCACGGCGACGATTTCCGCAGCGCTGATTTGCAACCAAAATGCTTATCCGATTGGCGGCAAAGTTCAAGGATTGGGCAGCGGCACGCTGGAGCTGGTCAATGGCACGGATAAAGTGTCGGTCACCAATGCAAACAACGCAGCCAGTGTGGACTTCACGATGCCTTCCAACGTACCGGACGGTACGGTCTATGGCGTCACGGTGCTGACGCAGCCTACTGGCCAAAAGTGCACGGTGGCCAATGGCACCGATGTGATGGGTGAAGCGGGACGCTCTAACATTATCGTTACCTGCACCAATATCTGATTAGATATTCACGAGGAGAATAATTGGTATGGCCAAAATAAATTGGCCACATATGCCGCGCCGCAGCATAATGAACCCGTCTCCTCCACTTCTTCACCAAGAATTGGATTTAGCCCGCTCCTGTAGCGGGCTTTTTTTTGCGGAAAATGTTGCAACTAGCCTCGGGGCCTGGCCCCTTTTGTACTATCGTTCGCTAGGCAAACGATAGTCAGAATCTCTCAAGCAACCGGCTTCAACAGGTTGGCCAACGCCACGTAGCCTTCCAGCGGCACGGTTTCAGGGCGGTCCGTCGGCGTGACGCCCGCTGCAATGATTTGCTCTTCCGTGAACATGCCGGACAGGCAGTTACGGATCACTTTGCGGCGCTGTGAAAACGCTTTTTGCACCACGGCTTCCAGCGTCGCTTCATCGCACGGCAGCGGATTGGCGACGGGGATCATGCGCACGATGGCGGAATCGACTTTCGGCGGCGGGTCAAATGCTTCCGGCGGCACGATAAACAGCAGCGACATGTGATAGCGCCACTGCAGCATCACGGACAAGCGGCCATACGCCTTGCTGCCCGGTTCCGCCACCATGCGCTCGACCACTTCCTTTTGCAGCATGAAGTGCTGGTCTTGCACTTGCGGCGCGTACTGCGCCAGGTGGAACAGCAGCGGGCTGGAAATGTTATACGGCAGGTTGCCCACCACGCGCAGCTTTTGCCCTTCCGGCACGGGAATCGAACCGAAGTCAAATTTCAGCGCATCGCACGAATTGACCGTCAGCTTTTCGCGCGGATATTGCTTTTCCAGCCGCGCCACCAGGTCGCGGTCCAGTTCCACCACGTGCATGTGCTTGACGGAGCGCAGCAGCAAATCCGTCATGGCAGCCAGACCCGGGCCGATTTCCACCATGGCGTCGTTGGCTTGCGGGTTGATCGATTCAATGATGTGGCCCAGGACGTGGTCATCCTGCAGGAAGTTTTGGCCGAAGCGTTTGCGTGCGATGTGTTTCATGTTCTTTAGTCTTATTGGTTGGTGCGGGCAGCGTGCACGGCATCGGCCATCGCGACTGCCGTGGCGATGGCTTCGATCATGCTGTCGCTATTGGCATGGCCCAGGCCACGGGCCGCCAGGTCCAGCGCCGTGCCATGATCGACCGACGTGCGGATCAGCGGCAAGCCCAGCGTGATATTGACGCCCCGTCCAAACGTCGCGTACTTCAGCACCGGCAAGCCCTGGTCGTGGTACATGGCCAGCACGCAGTCCGCATCTTTCAGGTACTTGTGCTGGAACAGCGTATCGGCCGGATACGGGCCGGTGGCGGCGATGCCGCGCGCCTGCGCAGCCGCAATGGCAGGTTGCACCACGTCGATATCTTCGCGCCCCAGATAGCCATTTTCACCCGCGTGCGGATTCAGACCGGCCACCAGAATGCGCGGCTGCGCGATGCCGAATTTGGTTTTCAAATCATGGTCGATGATGTCGAGGATGTCGCCCAAGCCGGCCTGCGTCAGCGCCCCGGCCACGTCTTTCAATGGCAGGTGCGTAGTGGCCAAAGCCACGCGCAGCGGCGGCGCATCGGCGGGCGCAAAAGGCTGCCCCGCCAGCATCATCACGACTTGCCGCGTGCCGGTCTTGTCGGCGAAATATTCCGTGTGGCCAGAGAATGGCACGCCCGCATCGTTGATGGTACTTTTCTGCAGCGGCGCAGTGGCCACCGCTTCAAACCAGCCAGCCTGGACGCCCTCAATGGCGGCATCGAGCGTGGCCAGCACGGCGCGGCCGTTTTCCTTATCGAGCACACCGGGCCGGACGTGGGCAGAGACGGGGATATCGATGACGGTAATGCGGTCCGGCCCGAAATGCGGCACGCCGGCATTACGCACGGCCATCATCGACAGCGAAGAAATACGGATGGCGGGATCGATGTCCGCTGCCGTCATGGCGAGAAATGCGGCATCGCCCAGCAGCACGCAATGGACTTGATCGCGCAATGCCCACGCTGCGCGGATGGCGATTTCCGGACCAATGCCGGCCGGTTCGCCAGTGGTCACGGCAATCACAGGGCGCGCTCCACGGCGCCGGGTTTGCAAATGGGCGCTCATGGAACGTTCCCTCCTTTGTTACTTGGTGTCTTTCAAGTCTTCCGCGCGGTATTCAACGTACGCGCGGTCACGCACCTCACGCTGCCAGTTTTCAGTGGCTTCTTCCAGCTTGCGCTCGCGGATCGCATTGCGGGCGGCATTGCGTTCTTTTTCCTTCGACACGTCTTCCGTCTTGCGCTCCAGGACTTCGATCAGGTGGAAGCCAAACTGGGTCTCAACCGGCTGCGACACTTCGCCGATCTTCAAGCCAGCCATGGCCGCTTCGAATTCCGGCACGGTATCGCCAGGATACAGCCAGCCCAGATCGCCGCCCTTGTTGGCCGAACCATCATTCGAGAACAGGCGCGCCAATTCTTCAAACTTGGCGGCCTTGTTGTCCAGGCGCTCTTTCAATTCCGTCAGCTTGCGCTTGGCGTCCGCGGCCGACACGGCCGGCGTCACCTTGATCAGGATGTGGCGCGCGTGCGTCTGCTGCACGGCCGCCGCAGCCTGCGCTTCGGCCACGCTGCGCTTGTCCACCAGCTTGATGATGTGGAAGCCCGACACGCTCTTCATCACTTGCGTGGTCTGGCCCGGCTTCAGCTTGGACAGCGCTTCCGCAAACACGGGCGGCAAACGGTCGGCCGTACGCCAGCCCACCTCGCCGCCCTTCAGTGCATCGGAAGCGTCCGAATACGTGGCCGCCATTTTTGCGAAGTCCGCGCCCACGCGCAGCTGGCGCATGACTTCATCGGCGCGCGCCTTGCGCTGCGCAATGACTTCTGCGGAAGCATTTTCAGGAATGCGGATCAGGATCTGCGAAATATTCATTTCAAACTGCTCGGCCGCGGCAGCCTTTTCCGCCGCGATGTGGGCATCCACTTCAGCTTCGGAAATATTGATCTTCGCGTCCACTTCATGTTCGCGCAGGCGCGTCATGATGATTTCTTCGCGAATCTCTTCGCGGAAGGCAGCAAAGGTCGTGCCTTCTTTTTCCAGCTGGTTGCGCATCTGCTGCACCGTCATTTTTTGCTGTTCGGCGATGCGGCTGATGGTGCGGTCCAATTGGCTGTCATCCACGCGCACGCCCATTTCCTTGGCCAGTTGCAGCTGCGCGCGTTCCACGATCATGCGTTCCAGGATCTGGCGCTGCAAATCCGCTTCGGAAGGCAGCTGCACGTTTTGCGCCTTCATGCGCTGCATCACGGTTTTCACGCGGTCCGTCAATTCATGGCGCGTGATGACGTCGTCATTGACCACCACGGCAATCGAATCGATCGGCGCATTGGACGTCTGGCCGACCGGCACTGGCGGCGTGAAACCTTTGCCTGGCGTTGCCGCGGCAGGCTGCGGATTGGCAGGTTTGGCAGCCTGCGCCAGCGCTTCCCCGGAAGCGCCGGCGGCAAGTGCGCACAGCAAGGCTGCGATCTTCAATTGGTGCATACGGGCATTACGCATAAAAGTGACGCTCATGTGGTTCGTGGATTAATGGCGGTTGCCGTCGTTCAGGCGCTGGTAACCGGGGATGCTGTTGCGCAGCGTTTCCAGTGAATTGCCGATGCCGAACTTGGACAGGCCGTTCAGCTCTAGCTGGAAAAAGGTCGAGGTCGACGCTTGCTTGGCCGTCGTCACGAAGCGCTGCGCGCCCATGCGGAAGACCCAGCAATCACCGTTGTATTCAAGGCCCATCAAGCCTTCAAGGATTTTCTTGTCTTTCAGCGAGTAGCTGATGCGGCCCACGCCGAACAGGCGCTGCGACAGCGGCCACTGGCTCGACAAATCAACGTTGCGGAAACCATCGTTATTGCGGGTGCCGGTGGTACTGTTGAACGTGTCGCGCAGATAGCGGTAGCCCAGGTTCGCGACCTTTTTCGGCGCCGGCATATAGTTCAGCATGAAGTTCGAGCTGACCACGTGCTTGTCCGACGGATTGTATTGTACGGCGCTGTCCACGCCCCACGCGTCAGAAATGCGGCCCTGCGCAGCCAGCAGCATGTCGGACTTGGCATCCTTGGTCGACGTGCTGGCGTCCAGCTGTACGCGCTGGTCGGCAAAATAAAAGCGCTGGCCAAACGCGAGGCGCAGGCGCTCGGCGCCGCTCTCTTCCAGGAAGCGCGACACGATGGCGGCCGTCACCTGGTTGGCGTCGCCAATGCGGTCGGAGCCGACGAAGCGGTTTTCACTGAAAATCTGCGAAAAGTTGAACGTCGACGCGGCCGTGTCGAAGTTCGGGAAATCTTTCTGGTCGTGGTACGGCGTCTTCACGTAGAACAGGCGCGGCTCCAGCGTTTGCGTGGCGGCGCGGCCAAACATGCTGGTATCGCGCTCGAACACGAGGCCGGAGTCCAGCGACATGGTCGGCACGGCGCGCGTCAGCGAATGCTCAGGCGTGTGCGTCGTCCCTTCCGTGTGCGCATCGAGCTGGTACGCGCTGGCATGCAGCTGGATTTTCGGCGTGATGAAGAAGCTGGGGCCGATGATCGGATAGCTGAGCTGCGGGATCGCCACGAAGCGGCTGCCGCGGATCGACGTCGGGTGCCAGAAGCTGGTCAGCTCACTGTCCACCGTCCAGTCAAAGCCGGCCACGTCATAGCGCGCCGCATGGAAATTGATGGCTGGCAGGCGGTCATACGGGCGCGTGACGAACAGCGACGGATCTTTGTCGGACGCCGGATCTTGCAGCACCTGGTACTTTTGCACGCGGGCCGACAAGCTCCAGTACTCGCCCCGGTAGTCGCTGCGCAATTCGCGCAGCAACTGGCGCTCCGCACTACCCGATACGGTCTTGGAAAAGTCATTCGGGTAGTTGTTGTCCGACGCGGCACGCGCATTCCAGCCAAACGTCCAATCCTTCGCAATGGCTTGCGTGTGATTGGAATTGATCATCCAGCGGTCTTTGTGCGCCTGGCTATCGTTCGGCAGGTATTCAATGAACGTGTCGCCCGCATAGCTGCCGGCATCGGTCTCGCCGATGTAGCGGCCATGGGCGCCCAGCTGGAAGCCGCGGCGCGCAATCAAGCGCGGGAACAGCGTCAAGTCGCGGTTGGGCGCGATATTGAAGTAATACGGCACCGTCAATTCAGCGCGGCCCTTGGAGCCGAAGCCGGGGATCGCCGGCAGCCAGCCGGAGCGGCGCGCGCCCGACAGCGAAAACGACAGCGCAGGCGTCCCGATCAGCGGCACGCCCTTGAAATACACGACGGTTTTACCGGCCACGCCCACGTCGCGCCCGGAGTCGAGCGTCAAGGTGGACGATTTCAAATACCAGTCCGGGTTTGGGCCCTGGCACGTGCTGTACGTGCCATCAATGACCACCGCTTCATCCTCATTGATGAAGTTGATGCGGTTGGCCTTGCCCTGCGCCTGATTCAATTCCAGCTTGTACGTCGGGTTCAGCATATAGCCTTTGCCCGATTCCAGGTTCAGCTTGACCTCATCGCCCGTGTAATAGTCGCCATAACGCCAGATGCGCACATGGCCCTGCGCTTCCACCTCGTCTTCGATCTGGCGGAAACAGGCGATATCCGCCATCACGCGGGTCTTGTCGCGCACAAGTTCGACGTTACGGTCCAGGTTCAGTTCGCGGTCCGGACGGCCCGTGATGTCTTCGGCCTGCACGATGGTAGGCGCATCCTTGTCCGTCACGTGCTGCGGACGTTGTTGTTTAGACGGAGTTTGGGCGTGACTTGTCGTTGCAGTAACAAGCGCGGTGAAGGCGAACGCCCAGCGGTGCGCGTTGGGTGGGGCTTTAAACCGGCTCATGAATGGTTGGGTCGTAACACTGGCGATTTTTTAAGGTTAATCCCTTATTATATGGGAATCTGCGACTTCAACTGCTTTTGTCAGACTTTGTTTCATGTCTTTATTGCCTAATTCATCACAAGACGCCCGTTTCGCTTCGCTGCAAGCGTGGCTCACCGCAACCGGCCTGGTCGACGTAGCCAGCGCCCGCCCCGCATCGGCCGACGCCAGCTTCCGCCGCTATTTCCGCGTCGACGTACTGCCCGACCACCAGGCCACACATGGCGCCACCCTGGTGGCCATGGACGCGCCGCCCGAGCGGGAAAACGTGCCGGCGTTCCTGAAAGTCGATCAATTGCTGCTCGATGCCGGCGTCACCGTGCCAAACGTCGTGGCGCAGGATGCGGCACAGGGTTTCGTGCTGATGTCCGACCTTGGAGTGAGCACTTACCTGCAAGTCCTGGACCACGATAATGCCGCCACCCTGTACGCGGAAGCGCTGGGCGCCCTCGTGAAAATCCAGAAAGCCAGCCAGCCGGGCGTACTGCCGGAATTCGACCGCGCGTTCATGCTGCGCGAAATGAATCTGTTCCCCGAGTGGTATATCGAAAAACACCTGGGCGTCAAACTGACGGATGCGCAAAGCGCGGAACTGCAAAAAGTGTTCGACGCCATCCTCGCCAATTGCCTGGCGCAGCAGCAGGTGTATATGCACCGCGATTACCACTCGCGCAACCTGATGTGGATGGAAGACGGCAAAAAGAACCCGGGCATCCTGGACTTCCAGGATGCCGTGTATGGCCCGATCACGTACGACGTGGCGTCGCTGCTGCGCGATGCGTACATCCAGTGGGATGAAGAACTGGTGCTCGACTGGGCGATCCGCTACTGGCAGCACGCGAAAGCCGAAGGCTTGCCAGTGCACCGCGATATCGATTCGTTCTACAAGGACATGGAATACATGGGCTTGCAGCGCCACATCAAGATCCTTGGCATCTTCTGCCGCCTCAACTACCGCGACGGCAAAGCCAATTACATGAATGATTTGCCGACCGTGATGGATTACGTGCGCAAGACCGCCAACCGCTACAAGGATTTGCGTCCGCTGGTCAAGCTGCTCGATACGCTGGAAAACAAAGCGCCTCAAGTGGGCTACACGTTCTAAAGGATCCGGCATGAAAGCAATGATCTTTGCCGCCGGCCGCGGCGAGCGTATGCGTCCGCTGACGGACACGATCCCGAAGCCCCTGCTGAAAGTGCGGGGCCGCCCGCTGATCGTGTGGCACATCCTGAACCTGGTGCGTGCCGGTATCACGGACATCGTCATCAACCACGCCCACCTGGGCCACATGATTGAAGAAGCACTCGGTGACGGCAGTAAGTATGGCGCAAAGATCCAGTATTCGCGCGAAGCGGAAGCGCTGGAAACAGCAGGCGGCATCGCGTATGCGCGCCACTTGCTGGGCGACGAACCATTCCTCGCGATTTCCGGCGATATCTATTGCCCGTACTTCGACTTCGAGCAAGTCAAGGATGTGTTGCACGACAAGGATATGTGGGGCAATCCGTACCCGGCGGAAAAGCGCGACATCGCATGGCTGTACCTGACGCCGAACCCGTGGCACAACACCAAGGGCGACTTCGCCATGAACATGTACACGCTGGCCAATACCGGCGACACGATGTACAACTTCGGCAATATCGGCGTGTACCGCCCTGAAATGTTTGACGGTATCGAACCGGGCGCCAAGGCCGGACTGGGTGCGCTGCTGCGCAAGTACGTGGACCTGGGCCAGGTGGGCGGCGAACTGTATGAAGGCGAGTGGGTCAACGTCGGCACGGTGCAGCAATTGGACGAGCTCAATGGGGGCAAACCACAATGACATGTCATCCGGCGGCGTTTGCCGCAAGGCGCACTCGCCTGCTGGAACAAATGGCGCCCGGCGCCGTGGCCGTACTGGGGACGGCGCCCGAAGTCGCGCGCAATGCCGACAGTGATTATCCTTATCGCCACGACAGCCATTTCTTTTACCTGACGGGCTTCCCGGAACCGGAAGCTGTTGTGGTCCTGGTTGCCGCGCTGGCGGACAAGCCTGCGCAGGCGCTGCTGTTTTGCCGTGAAAAAAATGCGGAGCGTGAAATCTGGGACGGTTTCCGCTATGGCCCGGAAGCGGCCCGCACCGCGTTTGGTTTTGACGCTGCGTTTGCCATTGCCGCACTCGATGCGGAAATGGCGAGGCTGCTGGCCGATGCACCTGCCGTGTATTACCCGGTGGGCCGCGACCGCAAAACCGATATGCAAGTGAAGCGCTGGCTCGATGCGGTGCGTGCGCAATCACGCGGCGGCGTGACGGCGCCCGATACGGCGCACAATCTGCTGCCGCTGCTCGATGAAATGCGCCTGTTCAAGGACGATACGGAAATCGCCACCATGCGCCGCGCGGCCGCGATTTCCGCGCAAGCCCATGCGCGCGCGATGAAGGCTACGCGGCCCGGCATGCGCGAATATGAAATCGAAGCGGAGCTGCTGCATGAGTTCCGCCGCAATGGCGCACAATCGCCTGCCTACACATCGATCGTGGCGTCGGGCGCCAATGCGTGCGTGCTGCACTATGTCGCCAACAATGATGAAATCAAGGATGGCGATCTGGTATTGATTGATGCGGGCTGCGAACTGGATGGCTATGCGTCCGACATCACGCGCACGTATCCGGCCAACGGCCGTTTCACCCCGCCGCAGCGCGCGCTGTATGAACTGGTGCTGGCGGCGCAGGCTGCCGCATTCGAAGCGATCCGTCCCGGCCAGCCTTACCAGTCCGTGCATGACGCGGCGGTGCGCGTGCTGGTGCAGGGCATGCTGGACCTGGGCTTACTCAATGGCGGCAAGCATGGCACTGTCGATGAAATCATCGCCACCAAGGCATACACGCGCTTCTATATGCACGGCACGGGGCACTGGCTGGGCATGGACGTGCACGACGTGGGCCAGTACCGCGACGTGCACACGCCGGGCAAGCCTTCGCGTCCGCTGCGCCCCGGCATGGTGTTGACGGTGGAACCGGGTATTTATGTGCGTCCTGGCGACGACGTGCCGCAGCAATACTGGAACATCGGCATCCGCATTGAAGATGATGTGCTGGTGACGAACGACGGTTACAGCATCCTCAGCGCGGGTGCACCGAAGACTGTCGATGAAATTGAACAGGCTATGGCAGCATGACTGAGTTGGTTACGGAATACGATATCGCCATTTGCGGAGCAGGCCCGGCCGGCATGGCGCTGGCGGCGCTGCTGGTCAAACGGGGCGTCACTCCTTCCCGCATTGCGTTGATCGATGCGCGCACATTGCAGCAGGCATGCAACGATCCCCGTTCACTGGCCCTGTCGTATGGCAGCCGCCAGATACTGGAAGAAATCGGCTGCTGGCCGATTCCCGCCACGGCCATCAATGAAATCCACGTCTCGCGCCGCGGCCAGTTTGGCCGCAGCATGATCACCAGCAGTGAGCACAAGTTGCCGGCGCTGGGCTATGTGACGCGCTATGGTGCGCTGGTGGCGGAACTGGGTGCAGCGTGCGAGCGGCTGGGCATTGCCGCGCTGCGTCCTGCGCTGGTGACAGCGCTGCGCGAAGCCAGCGGCCATGTGGCGCTGTACTTGGCAGAGGAGCTACCAGGCGGGCAAGCTGCGGGCAGCGACCGCGGTACTGTCGCCTGCATGCAGGCGCCGTCCCGTACGATTACAGCATCCATCGTAGTGCAGGCCGAAGGCGGCCTGTTTGGCGAACAGACCGTGAAATCCATGCTGCGCGATTACGGCCAGACCGCGATCATCGCGCAAGTGCGCGCCAGCCGTCCCGTCGCCCACCGCGCCTATGAACGCTTTACGGATGAAGGCCCGCTGGCCCTGCTGCCGCAAGACGATGAATATTCAATGGTTTGGTGCGCCACGCCGCACACGACGGAAGAATTGATGGAGCTCGATGATGCCGCGTTCCTGGAACGCCTCGGCACGGCGTTCGGTTCGCGCCTCGGCACGTTCACCAATACATCGCGCCGCGTCGCCTTCCCTCTGGGATTGAATGCAGGTGCACAAGGAACCGCGCGCATTGCCGCCATTGGCAATGCCGCGCAGACTTTGCACCCCGTGGCAGGGCAAGGATTAAATCTCGGCCTGCGCGACGCCACCGTGCTGGCGCGCCTGCTATCGCAAGGCGCCAACCCTTTCAATCTGGCGCAATTCCACGGCCAGCGCGAAAAGGACCGCTCGACCACCGTGCACCTGACCGATGCCATGGCCACGCTGTTTGCCGGCCGCTCGCCATTGCAGGCGGTGCTGGGGGCGTCGCTGGCTGCGATTGATCTGGTTAGTCCGGCCCGTGGCGTGCTGGCAGAATTGATGATGTACGGCAGACGCTAACGTTTGAGGTAGTACACGCTGATTATGTAGCTAGATCAATGCAATGCAGCAACAAGAATAGATGATGAATCCTCCCGCAATGATCAGGAGGATTCGACATGGGACCATACATCTACACGGCTGCACGAGAACTGGACGGAAAACCCAAGATTGGCAACGGCCAGTGTGTAACCCTCATTAAACACTACACTGATGCAGGCTGGACCGGCCGATGGCAACAGGGAGAATCGGTCGTCGGCAACCAAAGCATTGCGCCCGGCACTGCCATTGCAAATTTCGTCGACGGGAAATGGCCAGGTAAATCTCATGGCAATCACGCTGCCTTTTATCTGGGCCAGGTTTCTGACGGCATCTATGTTGTAGACCAGTGGGTAGACAGACAAAAGATTGGGAAACGCTTCATCCGCCGCAAAGGCAAAGATGCCAAGGGCAACTTCATCAATCCTACGGACAATGCTGACGCATTTTTCGTCATCGAGTAGACCATGAAAAAATGCCGAATCTTGCCCGCGCTATTCTGCCTCGTGATGATCGCTCCGCTCAAGGCCGCCCCATCTCGATTTGAATGCCCGGCCGCGCTGCCAGCAAATGCCATAAAAGTGGACAATCCATTTCCCGGCTGGACGCCTTATGTAGCCTCACCACTGTACTTGAGCAACGCAGCCCCAGCTGATGGCCCGCCAGAACGGCTGGGAATTCTTCGAGGAGAAGACGTGAAGCGGACCAAGTCGTCTTGGACGCATCAGTATTCACTGGAAGGAGCCTACCCGGAAGGAAAATGGCTGCGGTGCGACTATGGCATGCTGGGAGAAGTCGCCATGGCTGTGCGTCTTCCAGATGACATCAAAGCCTGCACTGTTAAAGGAAGAAAAGGGCCGCATGCGGGCGAAAATGCATTCGAAATTACGTGCCAATAGCATGCAAATATTAAAAAAAAAACGGGTCCGCGCAGGACCCGTTTTTCATCGATGACAGCCAGTCTTAATCGACCGCCTTCACCATATCCTCAATGACTTTCTTCGCATCGCCAAACACCATCATGGTGTTAGCCTGGTAGAACAAGTCATTGTCCAGACCAGCGTAGCCGGACGCCATCGAACGCTTGTTGACGATAATGGACTTGGCTTTGTACGCTTCCAGGATCGGCATGCCGGCAATCGGCGACTTCGGATCTTTGGCAGCCGGGTTCACTACGTCATTCGCGCCCAGCACCAAGACCACGTCGGTCTGGCCGAATTCACCGTTGATGTCTTCCATCTCGAACACCTGGTCATATGGCACTTCCGCTTCCGCCAGCAGCACGTTCATGTGGCCCGGCATACGGCCTGCCACCGGGTGGATCGCGTAGCGCACGTTGACGCCTTTGTGCGTCAGCTTTTCCACCAGTTCTTTCAGCGAGTGCTGTGCGCGGGCCACCGCCAGGCCATAGCCTGGAACGATGATGACGGATTCCGCATTGGCCATGATGAACGACGCATCGTCAGCCGAACCGGATTTCACCGGACGGGCTGCCTGTGCGCCGCCGCCAGCCGAAGCAGCAGCCGCATCGCCGCCGAAGCCGCCCAGGATCACGTTGAAGAACGAACGGTTCATGGCCTTGCACATGATGTACGACAGGATCGCGCCCGACGAACCCACCAGCGAACCGGCAATGATCAGCATCGAGTTATTCAGCGAGAAGCCGATGCCTGCCGCCGCCCAGCCCGAATACGAGTTCAGCATCGACACCACCACCGGCATGTCGGCGCCGCCGATCGGGATGATGATCAACACGCCCAGCACGAAGGCAATCGCCGTCATGATCAGGAACGGGGTCCATGCAGGCTCGGTGCCGCCAGCGAACACGAACACCAGGCCCAGGCCCACCATCACGGTCGCCAGGATCAGGTTCAGCATGTGCTGGCCCGAGAACACCACGGGCGCGCCCTGGAACAGGCGGAACTTGTATTTGCCGGCCAGTTTGCCGAATGCGATGACGGAACCGGAGAACGTTATCGCGCCCACGAAGGTACCGATGAACAGTTCGATACGGTTACCCATCGGCAGCGCTTCGCCTGCGGCAGCAATGCCGAATGCTTGCGGTTCCGATACGGCCGCCACCGCGATACACACGGCTGCCAGACCAATCAGCGAGTGCATGGCCGCGACCAGTTCCGGCATCTTGGTCATTTCCACGCGCTTGGCCAAGGTAGCGCCAATACCGCCGCCTACCGCCACGCCCAGCGCCACCAGGCCAAAGCCCATGCCGCCGGTCGACGCTTGCGCTTCCGCCTGCAGTTTGGCGATCAGCGCCACCGTGGTGGCCACGGCAATCGCCATGCCGATCATGCCGAACGCATTACCCTGGCGGGCATTGGCCGGCGACGACAAACCTTTCAGTGCCTGGATGAAGCAAACCGATGCCACCAGGTACAGCAGGGTAACGAGATTCCAGCTGATGAAACTCATGCCTTGTTCCCCTTATCTTTTTTCTTGAACATTTCCAGCATGCGCTGCGTGACGAGGAATCCGCCGAACACATTGACGGCGGCCAGCGCCACGGCCACGGTGCCGGCAATCTGGCCCACTTTGCCTTGCGTCAGCGCGGCCGCCAGCATGGCGCCCACGATGATGATCGCGGAAATCGCGTTGGTAACGGCCATCAGCGGCGTGTGCAGCGCAGGCGTCACCGTCCACACGACGTGGTAACCCACGTAGATGGCCAGCACGAAAATGATGAGATTGATGATGGTGTGACTGACTTCCATGTCGCTTCCCCTTATTTGCGCAGCACTTCACCGCCATAGGCGATCAACGTGGCTTTAATGATTTCATCTTCACGGTCGATGACGAGCTTCTCTTCCTTGTCGATGACGAGTTTGAGGAAGTCCAGCACGTTGCGCGCATACAGCGCGGATGCATCGGCCGCCACCAGGCAGGCCAGGTTCGGCTCGCCAATGATGTGCACACCGTGTTTGGTCACGGTCTTGCCGACTTCCGTCAGCGGGCAGTTACCGCCCTGCTCGGCTGCCAGGTCGACAATGACGGAACCCGGTTTCATGGCTTTGACGGTCTCTTCGGAAATCAAGACCGGGGCTTTGCGGCCCGGGATCAGTGCGGTCGTGATGATGATGTCGGCCAGTTTGGCGCGCTCGTGTACCAGTTCCGCCTGGCGCTTCATCCACTCGGCCGGCATTGGACGGGCATAGCCGCCTACGCCTTGCGCGATTTCTTTTTCTTCATCGGTCAGGTATGGCACATCGATGAATTTCGCGCCCAGCGATTCCACCTGCTCTTTGACCGGCGGACGCACGTCGGAGGCTTCAATCACGGCGCCCAGGCGTTTCGCGGTAGCAATGGCTTGCAGACCGGCCACGCCCACACCCATGATCAGCACGCGGGCCGCTTTCACGGTGCCGGCAGCCGTCATCAGCATCGGCATAAACCTTTGGTACGTATTGGCCGCCATCATGACGGCTTTGTAGCCGGCAATGTTTGCCTGCGACGACAACACGTCCATGGATTGCGCACGGGTAATACGGGGCGCCGCTTCCAGCGCAAACGCGGTCAAGCCCGCTTGCGCCATCAAACCCGTGTTATCCGCATCAAACGGGTTCAGCATGCCGATGACGACAGTGCCGGACTTGATCTGCGCCCGTTCCGCGTCATTTGGAGCACGCACTTTCAGCACGATATCTGCGCCGAACGCCTCTTGAGCCGACACAATGGTGGCGCCTGCCGCGACGTACGCTTCATCGGTGATCGATGCCTGCAAGCCCGCGCCGGATTGGACCAGCAGCTGATGTTTCGCCGCCAGCTTTTTCACCGTCTCGGGCGTTGCCGCCACCCGCGTTTCACCCGGCCTTGTTTCGGCCGGTATGCCTATCCTCATAACTACCTCCGGTGTGATGTTGAATATGAAAATTATTAAATGATTATGGATGGTAAAAGTTGCAAAAGTATGACGTTCTGCTAAGACCATAACATGAATTTCGCGAAAGTTACCCCTTTTTAGAGCGCATAAACCATATTCTGTAGCGCATGACCAACCGCATTTTTCATAGCGTGAGAGCAATATCTCACTTCGTGCAATTAACCGGTTTTAATAGAAGATATATGTAAATTCAGTACTGATCGTAGTCCGTTAAGACGTGATGTCGGATTTGCATCGGAAAACAAAAGCTTTTCAGAGCTTCGTCCGCGGAACACGCTAAAATGGCGGCTCTTTCATGGACGACCTTATGCCGCGAACCTGGAAACCCTCTGTCACTGTTGCCGCCATCATTGAAAAAGATGGCAAGTTTTTGCTGATTGAAGAAGAAACCAGCGAAGGCATCCGCCTGAACCAGCCGGCCGGCCACCTGGACCCGCATGAATCGCTGGAGCAAGCCGTGGTGCGCGAGGCGCTGGAAGAAACCGCGCATGAATTCAAGCCGACCGGACTGGTCGGCATGTACATGTCGCGCTACCGCTCCGCCCGCACCGGTGAAGCGGTGACGTACTTGCGCTTTGCCTTTTGCGGCGAAGTGGGCGCCAAACTGGACCGCCCGCTCGACGCCGGCATCTTGCGCACCATGTGGCTGACGCGCGAAGAAATCGCCGCCTGCCCGGAACGCCATCGCAGTCCGCTGCTGTTGACGTGTATTGATGAGTATCTGGCGGGCAAGCGCGCGCCATTAGACCTGCTGCACACGCATTCGTCGATCTTTGACGATGTGTAATTTGAGCTGAATCAACGAAAAGAGTCATTATGAGTAAGAAACGAGTCGTGATCGGGATGTCTGGCGGGGTGGATTCCTCGGTCTCGGCATGGCTGCTGAAAGAACAAGGCTATGAAGTCATTGGCCTGTTCATGAAAAACTGGGAAGACGACGACGATTCCGAATATTGCTCGACCCGCCAGGACTGGATCGACGCGGCCAGCGTGGCTGACGTGGTGGGCGTGGATATCGAAGCGGTGAACTTCGCGGCCGAATACAAGGACCGCGTGTTCGCGGAATTCCTGCGTGAATACCAGGCCGGCCGGACGCCGAATCCGGACGTGCTGTGCAACGCGGAAATCAAATTCAAGGCTTTCCTGGACCACGCGATGCACCTCGGCGCGGATTTGATTGCCACCGGCCACTATGCGCGCGTGCGCCAGAATCAGGCATCGGGCAAGTTCGAGCTGCTGAAAGCGCTCGACCACACGAAGGATCAAAGTTATTTCCTGCACCGCTTGAACCAGGCGCAGCTGTCAAAAACCTTGTTCCCGCTCGGTGACATCCCGAAAACCGAAGTGCGCAAGATTGCCGAACAATTAAAGTTGCCGAACGCGGCCAAGAAGGATTCCACCGGCATTTGCTTTATTGGCGAGCGCCCGTTCCGCGAATTCTTGAACCGCTACCTGTCGCACAAGCCGGGGCCCATGAAAACGCCGGACGGCAAAGTCGTCGGCGAACATATCGGCCTGTCGTTCTATACGCTGGGCCAGCGCAAGGGTATCGGCATTGGCGGCGTGAAGTCGTACCAGAAAGCTGATGGCAGCAGCGACGCGTGGTATGTGGCGCGCAAGGATGTGGCCACCAACACGTTGTGGGTGGCGCAGGGGCATGACCATCCATGGCTGCTGTCGCCGGGCTTGCAGGCTGGCCAGGCCAGCTGGGTCGCTGGTGAAGCGCCGGCTGCGGGCCGCCTGTCCGCGAAAACCCGCTACCGCCAGGCCGACGTGCCGTGCGACGTGGTGGCCGATGGCTTGCTGAACTTCTCGCTGGCCTTCCCGGAGGCCCAATGGGCCGTGACGCCGGGCCAGTCGGCCGTGCTATATGATGGCGAGGTCTGTTTAGGCGGCGGGATTATCTCGTAATTCGCACTATTGGCCCAGGGTAATCTGCAGATTGCTGTACGACGGCGACGTGTGCCTGGGGGCGGGATGATTGGCGGGATCACGACGACGGCTTGAACCGTCGTCTTATGAAACGGCCCGGCAAACCCGGGCCGTTTTTCATTCGGCGGCGCCTGCCTGCGGCGCATCCCCGGCCGCGGCCTGCATGTCGGCCTGCGCCTTTTGCTGCCGCTTCACTGTCGCAATGATGGTGCTGCGGATGGTCTTCAACACGGTGCCCGCATTGAATGGCTTGACGATAAAGCCGATAAAACCCATCGCATGGGCTTTTTGCACGGTGGGCGCGTCGAATTCGCTGGACACCATGAACAGCATGGCTTTCGGCCAATTCCTGCGCAACTCGGCAATCGCGGCTTCATCCGCTTCCACCACGTCGCGCGAAATGCAGACAATTTGCGCCTGGTGTTTGACCATCAGCACGTTGGCGCTGGCGGCCGTATGGCCTTGTCCCACCACGTCGTAGCTGCCATCCATCAGTACGGTATTGAGCAAGCCGCGCGCCACCGCACTGGAATCGATAATGACCGCCTTTAACATCTTATCCCCGTTGTTTATCGTTGTTATGGATGCTGTTGCCAGGCCAGCATGTTCCAGCTGACGCCGACCTTCACATCGGTTTTCAATTGCACTAGCTGCCGCGAAAGATACAGCATTTCCCGTTCTTTTCGTAAGGTTTCGCCCAGAGTATCTTTCAATATACCAGCCCCGGCCATAATCGCATCCAATGTGCCGTATGTGCGCAACAGCTTGGCCGCGGTCTTTTGGCCAACACGCGATACGCCGGGGATGCTGTCGGTGGCATCGCCCATCAGCGCCAGCAAGTCCGGCAATTGTTCCGGCGGTACGCCCCACTTGTTTTCCACCCATGTGGCATCGTGCCATTCGCCCTTGAAGTGGTCCCAGACCAGGGCGCCATGGGCAATCAGGCAGTGCAAATCCTTGTCGGTGCTGGCCACCACGGCATCGCCGCGCCCTTCGTTCAGCCAGCGCATGACAGCGGTGCCAATCACATCGTCGGCTTCCACGCCAGGCAACGAGACAGGCTGCAAGCCGATTTTCGACAGCGCATCATAAAAGCCCGGCAGCGCGGCGCGCAGCGGGTCCGGCATCGGTGCGCGGCCTTCGCGGTAGCCTTCATAGAGGTCGTGGCGCCACGTGCGGCCGCCGAAATCAAAGGCAGGCAGCACGTGGGTCGGCTCGTGGCCGTTGATCAAATGGCGGAACGACGACAGCGCATGGCGCAGCGCGATGTCGGCCTTCAAGTCCGAATCCGGTTCGGGACTGGCTTCATACACGCGGCGCACAATGTTCAAGCCGTCAATGGCGAGGAGTCTGGCCATAATAAAACTAGCACATTGCAAATACGGCTATTGTACCCGCGCTGCCGTGGCGGCTTACTTCAGCAATTCATAAGGGCCGCCGGCCTCCAGCGCTTTTTTGTACGCCGGGCGCGCATGGATGCGCTCCAGGAACGCCATCAGCTTCGGATGGCTGTTCGCGCTGGCGCCGCCGGATGCCGATCCAGCAGTCTTGCCGCCAACACTGCTTAAGCCGCCGCGGGCTGCAGCTGCTTCCAGCGGGAAGCTCATTTGCACGTCGGCCGCGCCGAATTCCGCGCCGGAGAACCATGGCGCCTTCGCCAACTCCCCTTCCAGGTAATCCAGGTGCGAAGCGATTTGCGGCTGGATGTACGTGCTTTTCACCTTGTGCGCGATGGCTTTTGCAATTGGCTTGACGAAAAATGGCGCGGGCGCCGATTCCACGCGGTCGAACACCAGCTTCATCAACAGCGGCGTCATCAGCGAGCCTTCCGCGTAATGCATGAAATAGCGCCAGCGCAGCTTGTCCGGCGTGCCGGCGGCGGGAACCAGCTTGCCATTGCCGTAGCGCTCGACCAGGTATTCAATGATGGCGCCCGATTCCGCCACCGTCACGTCGCCATCGGTAATGACAGGCGACTTGCCCAGCGGGTGGATGGCGCGCAGCGATGGCGGCGCCAGCATGGTCTTCGCATCGCGCTGGTAGCGCACGATTTCATACTTCAAACCCAGTTCTTCCAGCAGCCACAACACGCGCTGCGACCGGGAATTATTGAGGTGATGAACAACGATCATGGCGTTTTCTCGAAAAAGCACGGCCGTGCGCCGCAATCCTCCAGCTTAGCATTTCCGCCCGGTTTCCGTCGGCAAACGGCCGTCACATACGCAAAACTCAATGCAAATGATAATAATTCACATTTACTTCACTGGGAGAAGTTGCTATCATCTTTCGGATATTCACTCACCAATGACATAGATCAATCATGGCAATCAAGAGCCGCAAACACTCGACTCCAGCTGTTACCCAGATGAGTACTGTCCTGGCTGCCATGCTGTTGCCTGCTGCAGCAGCACACGCCGCAGACGCCATTCCAGCGCCCCCCGTTTCCGGTGGCGTGATGCAGGAAGTGCGCGTCGAAGGCAGCAAAGAAAACGATTTCAAGGCAGATCGTGCAACTTCCGCCAAATACACGGAATTGCTCGTTAATACGCCGCAAACCATTACCGTCATCAAAAAAGAACTGATCGAGCAGCAAGGCGCCGTGACCTTGGCGGACGCGCTGCGCAACACGCCGGGCGTGGGCGCCTTCTTCCTCGGCGAAAACGGCAGCACCAACACCGGCGACGCGATTTACATGCGCGGCTTTGACGCTTCGTCCAGCATTTACGTGGATGGCATCCGCGACATGGGTTCGATTTCGCGCGACATCTTCAACGTCGAGCAAATCGACATCGTCAAAGGCCCGGCGGGTACCGATGGCGGCCGTGGTTCGCCGACCGGCTCCGTCAACCTGAGCTCGAAGCAAGCCATGATGCAAGATGCGTACTCGGGCATCGTGACGGCTGGCAGCGGCAAGCAACAGCGCGCCACCGCCGACTTGAATAAAGTCATCGACTACAACAGCGGCACGGCTTTCCGCCTCAACCTGCTGGCGCAAGATTCCGGCAACCCGGCCCGCGACGTGGTGAAGAACAAGCGCTGGGCCGTGGCGCCGACCATCGGCTTCGGCATCGGCAGCCCGACCCGCGTGTCGCTGAGCTTGCTGCACGTGGACCAGGACAACGTCCCGGATGGCGGCGTGCCGACCATTGGTTTGCCTGGTTATACCAGCCCGGACAGCGCCAATCCTGTCGTGGCGAAACGCCGCCCGTACCTGAATGACGCGCAGCGCGTCGATCCGCGCGGCTTCTATGGCTCGACCAGCGATTACGACAAGGTCAAGGCCGACATGGCGACTGTGCGCCTCGAACACGATTTCTCGCCTGCCGTGAAATTGCAGAACATGACCCGTTACGGCAAAACGCAGCAGGATTACCTGCTGAGCGCTTTCCGTGGCAACGCGGCCAACCTGGTAACGGAAACCAAAGCAGGCGTGGTCTTGCCGGCCTCCGAATGGACCTTGGCGCGCCCTGACCTGCGCACCATCAAGGACCAGGAAAACCAGCTGCTGACCAACCAGACCACCGTGACCTTTGATTTCGATGGTGCGGGCATGAAGCACACGGCGGTGGCGGGCCTGGAATTCATCAATGAAAAGCAGCTGACGTACGGGTATGACGCGGCAAGCCTGGGCAAACTGGCGCCAGCCAATTTGTACCACCCTGATCCCAACGCGCCGTTTGAAACGGCGCCTGCGCCCAAGCGCAACGCCGTCTATGGCGACACCACCGTCAACACGCAGGCGCTGTACCTGTTCGACACGGCCAAGCTGGGCGAGCAGTGGATGTTCAGCGGCGGTATCCGTGCGGACCACTACACGACGAATTACAGCGGCACGGTGCTGACCACGGCGACGTCGAATCCAGGCACGCCTGCCGGCGTATTCTTGCCGGTCAAGCTGGACCTGGGCGATACGCTGTGGACAGGCAAATTCTCGGCGCTGTACAAGCCGACGGCAAACAGCAGCGTGTATGCGACGGTGGCGACGTCGAAGCAGCCGCCTGGCGGCGGCACGCTGGTGCTGAGCACGACGGCCAACAGCGTGTCCAATCCGAAGTTTGATCCACAGTCGACCACCACCAAGGAAATCGGCGGCAAGTGGGATTTGCTGAAGCAAAAGCTGGCGCTGGCCGCCGCGATTTACCGCACCGACGTGCGCAATGAGATCGAGCAGGATCCAACCGACTTGCTGTACTACCAGACCGGCAAGAAGCGCGTGGATGGCGTTGAAATCAGCCTGACGGGCGAGATTGCCCGCAACTGGCTGATTTCGGGCGGCTACGCGCACATGAAGACCAGCGTGACGTCCGGTAAAGTCATGACGGCTTCCAACGAAAACGTGTTGAGCTACACGCCCAAGGATTCGTTCACCGTGTGGACGTCGTACACGCTGCCGATGGGCTTGAAAATCGGCGGCGGCGCCAACTACGTGGGCAAGCTGCAGCGCGGCACGGACGGCGCGGTGGGCACGCCGGCATATGCGGATGCGTACTGGGTAGTCAACGCGATGGCGGCGTATCAGGTGACACGCAACATCGAGCTGCAACTGAACATCAACAACGTGTTCGACAAAGACTACATCCAGGCCATCAACAAGTCCGGCTACCGCTATACCCCAGGCGCCCCACGCTCGGGCAGCCTGACGGCCAATATCCGCTTCTGATAGCACAACGCATCAAAACCAGCGCCACCTTCGGGTGGCGTTTTTCATGGTGGGGTCAGGCGTGCATTCGTGCACACAGCACGTGGGGTCAGACGTGCATTCATGCATTCTCCAGCGAGCCTTATACGGCGGGGCCTCCGAGGCACCTGCGTTGCCGCATGCTCGCCCAAGCAAGTGAAGGAACTGGATTATGCTGCGGCCTGGCGTTCCGCCGCGCTGCGCCATGGACGTGCTGCAATCTGCAAAACTCTTTTAACTGCAGGCGCTACGGGCGCCTCCGTGTGGCCAGCAGCTGCATCGCTGGCTGGGTGGCGCTGCGAATGCATGAATGCATGCCTGACCCCAGCGGGGGGACGCATCAATGCACGTCTGACCCCATGGGGGGTGAAAAAAATCAGCGCTGTACGTGCAGGCGGATTACGCGGCGGGTGGTGGTGGAGTCGATTGGCGCGGTGGGGCCGGAGGATGACGGCGTGCCGCAAGCGGCGGCCTTGGACGACGATGCGGATCCGCAGCTGCCGCAGCCACTGCCGCAGCTCGATTCCGTCTTGAACAACTTGGCCAGCCGGGCCTGATCCAAACCCCGGCGCGTCAGTGCGTACACCACCTGCTGGCGCCACGCCAGCGGCATATACCGCGCGCAAGCGTGCAATGCGCACACGGCCACAATCACGCCAACAATCATCTGCTGCCACATATCAGCCTCCCAGGGCCAGAGCAATACGGTAAGTGAGGAACGATGCCGTGTACGCCAGCGCAAACATGTAGCCGGCCATCATCAGCGCATAGCGCACATGGCCCGTTTCACGGCGCACCACGGATAAAGTCGAAATGCACTGCGGCGCAAATACGTACCACGCCAGCAGCGCCAGCGCCGTCGGCAGGGGCCAGCTTTGCGACAGGATCGGTTCCAGCTGCGCGGCCAGCTCATCGCCCGTCTGCGACAGCGCATACACGGTACCCAGCGCGCCCACTGCCACTTCGCGCGCCGCCAGCCCTGGCACCAGCGCAATGCAAATCTGCCAGTTGAAGCCGATCGGCGCAAAGATGTATTCGAGGCCGCGGCCCAGCATGCCCGCCACGCTGTACCAGATCGCCGGATGCGTCGCGCCTTCCGGTGCGCCCGGGAAGCTGGACAAGGCCCACAGCAACACCATCAGCGTCAAAATGATGGTGCCCACGCGGCTCAGGAAAATCTTCGCGCGCTCCCACAGGCCCAGGCCCAGGTTGCGCAGGTGGGGAATGTGATAGCTGGGCAGTTCCAGCATCAGCGGCTGCTGGCGGTTCGCGCCCATCGTGCGCTTCATGAAATACGCCACAGCCATCGCGGAGACAATACCGGACACATACAGCGCAAACAGCACCAGCCCCTGCAAGTTCACCAGCCCCCCCACCATACGGTCAGGGATAAATGCGGCAATCACCAGCGCATACACAGGCAGGCGCGCGGAACACGTCATCAGCGGCGCAATCATGATGGTGACCAGCCGGTCGCGGGGATTTTGAATGGTACGCGCCGCCATCACGCCGGGAATCGCGCACGCAAAGCTGGACAACAGCGGGATGAATGCGCGGCCCGACAAACCCACGCCGCCCATCAGCCGGTCCAGCAAGAACGCGGCGCGCGGCAGGTAGCCGCAATCTTCCAGCACGAGGATAAAGAAGAACAAAATCAGAATCTGCGGCAGGAACACCAGCACGCTGCCCACGCCGCCCAGGATGCCATCGACCAGCAGCGAGCGCAGCACACCGTCAGCCATATGGTCTTTCACAACCGCACCGACGCCTTCCACGCTCTCCTTGATGAAGTCCATCGGCACGGCGGCCCAGCTGAACACGGCCTGGAATACCAGGAACATCAGCACCGCAAGAATGACGGGCCCCGCCACCGGATGCAGCACCACATCATCGATCTTTTCAGAGAAATTGCCCGTGTCCGCCGTGTTATTTACTACCAGCGACAAAATGCGGCGCACTTCCTGCTGCGTTTGTTCGACCGGCACCGCATCAATGGCTGCCAGCGGATTCGGCGTCCCCAGTTGCATCGGCCACATGCTGTCCAACTGTTCCAGCAGCGCTTTTTCCCCGCCGCTTTGCACGGCAATGGTTTCCACCACCGGCATGCCCAGTTCACGCGACAGCTTGTTCGCATCCACGGCGATGCCGCGCTTTTTTGCCACGTCCATCATGTTCAGCGACAGCACCATCGGCAACCCCAGGCGCTTGATTTCCAAGACGAGGCGCAAGTTCAAACGCAGGTTGGTGGCATCGACCACGCACACCACCACGTCCGGCGCCGATTCGCCTTTGCGCAACCCCGCCACCACGTCGCGCGTGATTTCCTCATCCGGCGTGTGGGCCGACAAACTATATGCGCCCGGCAAATCCAGCAACCGGAATGGGCGCCCTGCCGGCGACGTGAACTGGCCTTCCTTGCGTTCAATCGTCACGCCCGCATAGTTCGCCACCTTTTGGCGCGCACCCGTCAGGCGGTTGAACAGGGCCGTCTTGCCGCAGTTCGGGTTACCCAGCAGTGCCACCATCGGCGTCTGCGCCACGGCTTGTGCCGGCTTTTCTACTGCACCCATTTTTTATTCCGGTTGGATAGAGATCAGCGCCGCTTCGAAGCGGCGCAAAGCGAATGTCGCATTGCCAACTTTGATGGCCAGCGGTTCGCCGCCCGGCATGCCGCGTTTCAGCATGCGGATACGTTCACCTGGCACAAAACCCAGCTCCATGAGCCGCCGCGCCAGGTCGTGGCCATCTTCGTAATTGCCCGGAGCAACATGGACCACGGTGCCGCTCTTGCCGACCGCCAGGGTGTCGAGCTGGATCAAGGTTGGAGCTTGCGTCATGGTCATTCCGAGGGTTCTGTGAGGAAATTTTGAGCAGTCATTATAAAGCGTAAATGGGAATGGTTTGTATTCTCAGAATTTTCTTGCATTGTACGCCGGAGTTGGGCAGAATAGGAAACGTAATGATAACGATTCTCATTAACCAGAGAGCAACAGTAGCAAATCGTTATTGAAACCATCCCGTTTTTAGCCAGAAGGTTCCGCAATGATCGTTTGTGTCTGCAACAACATCTCCGACCGCGAAGTCCGTCAAGCCATCGAACTGGGTATCACTTCTTTGGATGAATTGCGCCGCGACCTCGGCCTCGCCACGTGCTGTGGCCAGTGCGCCGATACCGCCGCAGAAATCCTGAATGAACACCTGGGCAACTTGAACGAAACTGTGCTCAAGCGCCCATCATTTACTGCCTAAAGTTGTTGCAAAACGACCGTAGCCAGGCGCAGCGACGAAGACAGTGCGTCTGCACGGCAAGGAGCTGCAACAACGCTGTGGGCGTTTTTGAAACGACTTGATAAGGATGCTATGAACACAATGACGATGCCGGCGCATAATGCCGAGAGTTCGCTGTCTGGTTTGTCTGCTTTTTGGCGCGGGAATCGCAGCAAGATCACCAAGGTATCCGTCGTTGTGGGTTTGCACGTAGGCTTGGCTGCCATGCTGCAATCGGGCATGCTGCACAGCGCTGTGCAAGCCGTCATGCCGGAGCCGGTCATGGTCACGTTCGTGACGCCGCCGCCCCCGCCTGCTGAAAGCAAGCCACAGCCGAAGACAGTGGAAGTCGCCAAAGCGCCGACTGTCACGCCGCCGCCACTGCCACAATTAAATACGGTGGTGGAAAACACGATTACGCTGCCGCCACCCGCGCCGCGCGTGGCCCAAGAGCAGCCCGCCGCACCGGCTGCCGTGGTGTCCGCACCACCGGCGCCGCCTGCTCCGCCAGCACCAGCGTCCCCCCGCACCGTGCAAGGCGTTGAGTATGTCCGTCCGCCTGCATTGATCTACCCATCGGTATCGAAGCGCCTGGGCGAAACAGGCGTCGTCATGCTGCGTGTGCTGGTCAGTGAAAAAGGCTTGCCGGAGCAAGTACAGATCAATAAATCATCCGGCTACGCAAACCTGGATGAAGCCGGCCGCCAGGCTGCCATGCGCGCACTGTTCAAGCCTTATATGGAAGATGGCAAAGCCGTGCCAGTGTATGTGCTGGTGCCGATCAACTTCTCGCTGAGCTGATCCAATAAGTTAAGGGGCCGCCAAGGCCCCTTTCTTTTACATGTCGGCCCACATCCGCAACAGGTTGTGATAATGGCCCGTCAATCCCACCACTGCATCCCCATCGCCGATCTGCCCGCGCAGTTTTTGGATATTCTGGTCCAGGTCAAACAGCATGGACCGTTTCCAGTCATCGCGCACCATGCTTTGCGTCCACAGGAATGACGCCACCCGCTCCCCCTTCGTGACCGGATTGACGCGGTGGATGCTGCTGGACGGATACACAATCGCATCGCCCGCCGGCAATTTCACTTCATGCGCGCCATACGTATCCATGACAGTCAGTTCGCCGCCATCATATTCATCCGGGTCGCTGAGGAATACCGTGGTCGACACGTCCGCCCGCATGCTCTGCATATTTGTGCTGTTGACGCGCACGGCGCCATCGATGTGCAAGCCATATTGCTCGCCGCCGGCATAGCTGTTGAAATACGGCGGCAAAATGCGGTGCGGCAGCACGGCGGAAAAGAACAGTGGATTGGCCGTCAGCGCACGCGTGACGATATTGCCCAATTCCAGCGCCAGCGGCGACCCTTCCGCTAGTTGCCGGTTTTGCTTCACTTGCGCGCCCTGCGCCCCGACGCTGGCCCGGCCATCGACCCACTCTGCGGCCGCCATCTTTTCGCGAAAATATTTGACTTGATCCGGCGTCAAAATGCCGGGTATGTGCAGCATCATGTAGCGATCCCTTCCAATTAGCTCAGCCGTCATTATGCGGCATCGCCAGCATAATGAGAACGATTATTATTCGCGCTCTCACCAGCATTTTTGCCACCACTGTCATCTAGTCATTTTTCAAACATTTGCTTACAGTTATCAGCAGGTTCGTGGCAAAATGGCGAAAAATCCTGCTCCGTTAACTGAGATGCGGATGCCCGGCCTGAAGGCCGGCACACCGATATCTAACAAAAAAGGCGATCCCATGAAGGGCGATAAAGATGTGATCCGTCTGCTGAATGCTCAGCTGACCAATGAATTGACCGCGATTAACCAGTACTTCCTGCATTCCCGCATGTACCGTCACTGGGGCTTTGAAAAGCTGGCGAAGAAGGAATACGAAGAATCGATCGGCGAAATGAAACACGCCGACAAACTGATCGACCGCATCCTGATGCTGGACGGCCTGCCGAACCTGCAAGCGCTGCATAAACTGCTGATTGGTGAATCCACGCAAGAAATGCTGGAATGCGACTTGAAACTGGAACGCGCCGCGCACGTCACCATCAAGGAAGGCATCGCCACCGCGGAAAAAGCTGCCGACTACGTGTCGCGCGATTTGCTGCTGATGATTTTGGAAGATACCGAAGAACACATCGAGTGGCTGGAAACCCAGATCGACTTGATCGGCAAGATCGGCATCCAGAATTACCTGCAAAGCCAGATGGCGCCTGGCGAATAAGCCGCCATCCCGCACGAGACTCAAGGGGCGCTTCAGCGCCCCTTTTCTTATTCTTTGTCCCGCAGGCGCGCCAGCACTTTGCCGATATCGGCGCCATAAAACACGTCCGGCGCGCGGTATAAGCGCTGGCAAGACAATTGCAGCGTGCCGCCATCCTTTGATTCAAATTGCACGGCGCCGCGTGCCGCACACGCTGCCGCCATGGCCGGCATGGCAGCCGGATCGCCAGTCAGCGGGTGGCCTTCCGTCCTGCGCAATTCAACATTGGTTTTCAGCGTCTTGCACTCGCTGCGGCCAAACAGGAAGATGCCCTGCGGCGTATCCATCGTGCCTTTGTGCCCGCCACAATCGTCTTCCATCAATTGGCCCACCGCCTTCAGCAAGATGGCCTTGCGGGTGCGCGGCCCCGGTTCGCGGGGATGGGCCAATCCGGTATCCGCGAACAGCTTGCGCCAGTGGTCAGCCATGGCGCCCTGCCTGCCCGTCAGCGCCGGCAGCCAGCGCGGCTGGCAAGCCTCGTCATTGCCGCACTCCAGGCTGCGGCTGAAATCCGGCTGTTTGCCCTGGCGCAGTTCCCGATAAAATCCGCCGATGCGCGACCAGACGGTGTCGTTGCCCTGGCGGGCAGCCAGCGCATAGACCAGCGCCGGCAAGCCGCATGCATATTCCAGCGTATTCCCGCTGATAAACCGTTGCGGCAGCTCGCCCCAGCTGCGGCCCTCCACCTGCACCATGCAGCGCGCTAATTCATCGTCGAGGTTTTGCGCAGCCTGCTCAGGCGTGATCCAGCCATTGCCGATCGATGCCATCCAACGCAGGAATTCCGCGCCGCCTTCATGGATCAGGCGGCCTGAAGGATAGCCATCGAGCGCGTCGCGCAATTGAAAGCGGTGGCTCATTTCATGTGCCACCAGCAAGGTCATTTTGTATTGCTCGTCAACACCGGGCTGCTCCGGCCAGTTGAAGAAAATCAGCCGCATCAAGTCGCCGCCATTGCCATTGACTTCCGGCCCGCCCGGCGCCGTGGCGATCGACGCTGCCAATGCCGGCTGCGTAAAAGGCACGTCGGGCAAGCGTTTGCGCAAATACGCCGCCGTGCCGTCGGCCACCCGCGCCACCTGGGCGCGCGCCGCAGGTGAAAGGCGCGAGTCAAAGTAGCGCAGCGCACCGTCCGATGGCGCCAGCTTTTTCTGCAATAACAATACCGCCGTATCGCCCGCCTGCGGCCCGTCCAGCGCGGCTCGGCCAGCGTGGGCTTGCGCCCCCGTGACAATGCTGCCCGGCGCGCCAAAGCGGTAATGGACCGCGCCGCAACGGTCTGCCGGCGCATACAGCGACGTGTGCAGGTAAATCCCTTCCCCGGCGCCCATTGGATAGGCGGCAGGATAACCGCGGAATGTCGCCGCGGCAGGAATACGGAAGGCCAGCGCCGTGCAAGCGCTGTCTGTCCGCACCAGGGCGCCCGCCTCCACCTTGCCGCACTGGCCTGCCGGCGCCCAGTTGGCGCGGGCAACGCTGCTGTCCACAAAAGGCAGGCTGTCGCAGCCAGGCGGCAATTGATAGCTGACTTCCAGTGCATCGGGTTCCGCCAGGCGGACAGACACTTCGACATCGGCAGCCTGGCAGACGGGCAATGCCAATGCCGCGCCAAGCAAAGCGAAAGACAGGGTGGGATTCAAGATCGCCTTAGTTAGATAAAAGGCAATTGTATCCCACTACAGACTGGCCATCACGCGTGCGAAGGCGCCAATACGGTTTCTTCGCGGCGCCCCGCCACCTTGACAAACAAGACCGCCACCGCTGCGCACAGCAGCAACGCACCGGCCAGCCGGATCACATTTTCCGGATGCCCGCCCAGCAGCGGCTGATATACCAGCGGCAGCGTAAAGATCTGGATGATCATCGGGATCACGATGAACATGTTGAAGATGCCCATGTAGACCCCTGTGCGGTGTGGCGGAATACTGCCGGCCAGCATCACATATGGGTTGCCCATCATGCTGGCCCACGCCAGGCCGATCCCGATCATCGGCACATACAGCAGCGCCGGCGACGTGATCAGCGGCAGGCACAGCATGCCGATCCCCGCCAGCGACAGGCACACGCTGTGCATGTTCTTCGGTCCGAAACGGCGCGTGAACGGCACCAGTGCAAAGGCGGCAATAAACGCAATGAAGTTATAAAACGCGCCGATTTCCCCGTTCAGCAAGCCCGCCTGGCGGAAGCCGCTTGAGGCTGAATCCGTCGTGCCATACAAGGTCGACGACAGCGACAGCATGATGTACTGCCAATAGCAAAACATCGCATACCACTGGAACAGTTTCACCAGCGCCAGCTGGCGCATGGTCAGCGGCATGTCGCGCAATGCATCGGCAATTTCCGCCAGCGTATGGCGCCAGCCGCCGGGCGCCGCTTTCATGCGCGCCAGCTCGGCAGGTTCCAGCGGCAATTCCGGCGTGGTCTTCACAGTCCACAAGACGGACGCCAGCGAAAATACGGCGCCAATCAGGAACGCGGCAATCACCGTATGGGGAATGTGGTGGCTGTTGACGGCATCGCGGTTCATGCCGAACGCCACCAGCAGCGACGGCGTCAGGTAGGCCAGCGTCTGCCCTAGTCCCGTGAACGCGCTTTGCGTGAGGAAGCCGATCGAATGCTGCTCCTGGTCCAGCCGGTCGCTGACAAAAGCCCGGTACGGTTCCATTGTCACGTTATTGGCTGCATCCAGTATCCACAGCAGGCTGGCCGCCATCCACAGCGCGGGGCTGAACGGCATGGCCAGCAAACCCAGGCTGCACAGGATGGCGCCAATCAGGAAGTATGGCGTGCGCCGTCCCCAGCGCGACACGGTACGGTCGCTCATGGCGCCAATAAACGGCTGGACCAGCAGCCCCGTCACCGGCCCGGCCAGCCATAGATAGGGCAGGCTGGCTTCATCGGCGCCCAGGTATTTGTAGATGGGGCTCATGCTGCTTTGTTGCAGGCCAAAGCTGAACTGGATGCCGAAAAAGCCCACGTTCATATTGACCACTTGCCAGAACGACAGGCGAGGTTTGTACTGCGCCATTGGAATGCTCCGGTAAAGTCAGTCTGGCTGCCAGCGGCGGCGCCAGTCTGCATAAAAGGACAGGTTGGATGGGACCGCGCCGGCCAGGCCGCACACGGCGCCGGCAAAGGCGCTGGCGCGCTGCAGCGTGGTGTCCAGCGGCCAGCCGCGCGCACGGCCCAGCAGGTAGATCGACGAAAACGCATCGCCCGCACCGACGGTATCGGCCAGCTGCTCCACCACGACGCCATCGGCTGCCGTCATGCCGCCATCCACGCTGAAATGCACGGCGCCGCGCGCGCCCAGTGTGACGATCATGCCTTGCAGCGTGAAGTTCGACATCAGCTGTGCGCACGCCATGCGCACGTCGAGGCTGGCCATGTCGTCCAGCGGCGGGCACATATGGCTGTACCAGTCGAACAATTGCGCCAGTTCGTCTTCATTGACTTTGAGGATGTCGGCCTGCGACAGCGAGTCGAACACGGTGCGCTCCGTGTATTGGCCATCGCGCAAATTCAAGTCCAGGTAGCGCAGCGCGCCGGCAGCTTTTTGTACCGCCAGCAGGGCAGCGCGCGACGTTTCTTCGCGCTGCACCAGAGTGCCAAAATACAGCACGTCCGGCTGCGCCTGCGCCACCGCTTGTGCTGCACGTTGCGCATCGATGGCGTCATACGCCTGGTGCGGCAAGATGTCGAAACGGTGGCTGCCATCGGCCGCCATTTCCACCGCCACGCGGCCCGTTGCTTCGCCCTCGCCTGTTTGCAGGCCCATGCCATCCATGCGGTAACGCTCGAATTCGCCGCGCACCAGCGCCCCATTGGCGTCGTTGCCGATGCGCGTAATCATCAACGGCTGCAAGCCAAATCCGGCCAGGTGGCGCGCCACGTTGAAGGGGGCGCCGCCGACCACTTGCACGCTGCCGAAATCATCGACCAGCGCTTCACCGAATACTGCAATTGCCTGCCTGTCCATCGTCTTCTCCTGTGCATTCATGCGGCACGCTCCAGCCACAGCAGGGCGTACGGCTCCAGCACCACTTCACCTGAAAAGGCTTGTCCGGTCAAGCAATCGGACCATACGCCATCCAATCCCTGCGGTTGGCGTTGCGCGGAGAAATTGCACAGGCAAATAAAATCGTCGCCGCGCGCCAGCGCCAGCACGGACGGGGGCGATGGCAGCACCGTGCGCGGCGCACCGGCCGCCAGCGCGGGCAAGCGGCGCCTTGCACTCAGCAGCGCGCGCAAACCCATAAACATCTGGCCTGCGGCGGTCGAGGCATCGTGGCGGTGTTGTAATGCCACTTCGTCCAGATACGGGCGCTGCAGCCAGCGGCTATCCATCGCATGCTGCGGGCGCTCGCGGTAGCTGTCATCATTTTGCTGCGCCAGTTCGTCGCCCATGTACAGCACCGGCAGTGCGCCAAACGCCAGCGCCAACCCGTGCAGCAGCAAATCGCGCCGCAGCGCCGCGCGGCGCTCAACATCATCGCGCGCCGTCTGCAACCCCAGCAGCGATGCCGTGGCGCCGTTGCTGCCATGCGCTGCATTCGGATCGCTGCTTTGGAAGGAGGCGCCCGCCGCGTAGCTGTTTCCTTCGCCCGTGTAAAACCGGGCGATACGGGCAAGACGCGCGGCGGGATCACCACCGGGCGGCGCTTCCGCCGCTTCCGCCTTCAACACATTCCAGCCGATATCGTCATGGCAGCGCACATACGACAGCCACGACGCCGCCGGCGGCAATGCCGGCGTGCGGGCTATCACGGCTTTCAACAGCGCGGCATCCTGCTCGGCCATCGCGCCCCACGCTGCCGCCATCAGGCTGCTGTGGTAAGCGATATGGCATTCCGCCGCGCCACCATTGCCGCCTTCGCTGCCCAGGTAAGCGGGCAATTCCCGCGTCGGCACGATGGCTTCCGCCTTCAACAGCACGCCCGGCGCGGCAATGGCCACGATGGCGCGCAACGCCTGCAGCAGCATGTGCGCTTCCGGCTGGTTCATGCAATTGGTGCCTTCCCGCTTCCACAGGAAGGCCGTGGAGTCCAGGCGGAACACTTCGATGCCCCGGTTCGCCAATCGCAGCAGCGTTTGCGCCATGTCCGCAAACACGGCGGGATTCGCGTAATTCAAATCCCACTGGTACGGATAAAACGTGGTCCACACCCAGCCGCCCATGGCTTCCACGTGCGTGAAGTTGCCGGGGGCGACTTGCGGGAATACCTGGCCCACGGTGGCTTCATAGCGGTCCGGCATGGTGCGGTCCGGATACACGAGGAAGTAGTCGCGCAATGCCTGGTCTCCCGCCTTCGCCCCCTTTGCCCACGCATGGTCATCCGCCACGTGGTTCAGGATGAAATCCGAACACAGGCTGATGCCGGCATTGCGCAATTTCGCCGCCAGCATATCGAGGTCGCCATTTTCACCCAGCTTCGGGTCCACTTCATCGAAGCTGGCCACGGCAAACCCGCCATCATTTTCCCCCGCGCGGGGGCGCAGGAATGGCAGCAGGTGCAGGTAGCGCACGCCCAGTTCTTCCAGGTAGGGAATGCGGTGCGCCACGCCACGCAAGGTGCCGCCAAGGCGGTCCACGTAGCTGCAATAACCCAGCATGCGCTGGTCCAGGAACCAGCCGGGATCCGCTTCACGGCGCGCATCCTGCGCCTGCAAGGCCGCCGGGCGCTGCGCCAGCAAACTGCCGATGGCGCCCAGCAGCTTGCCATACCACAGCGCAAAGTCAGGCCGGTGGCCATACAGCGCGTGCAGCCGCTGGTGCAGCACGGCATGCTGCGCTGTATAACGGCGGGTTGCCGTGTCGCGCAACGCATGGTGCGAATGCGCGGCCAGGGGCGCCAGCAGCGCCGGCAGGGAGTCAGGGAAATCAGTCATTACGTGCGATCATCAAAATGCATGTATCAAAATGCATATTGCAGGCTGGCCTTGACGGCGCGGCCCGCAATGGCGCGGGCGGCGTGGCCGTCGCCTTCCACTTCGGTGTAACCCAGTTTGTTGAACAGGTTATTGGCGGACAGCGTGAACGCCGCTTGCGGCGTCACCTGGTATTGCACGGTTGCGTTCACCACGTGGTAGGCCGGCATGGTGATGGTGTGCGCATCGTCCGCCCACGACTTGCCCGTGCCGATCAGCGACACGCCGACAGTGGCGTCGCCAATCACGTAGCTGGGCGCCAGCTGGTACACGGCTTTCGCCTGGCGGCGCGGCGTGTGGCCGATGACGGCTTCCTGGCCGGGCGCCGTGCCGGTGATTTTTGCATCCGTCAACGTCAAACCGCCATTGATGCGGAAATCGCCCGCGCTGTAAGCCGCTTCCAGTTCCACGCCTTTCGCACTGTAGCGGTTCGCCGTGCTGATGCGCGTCGTCGCTTCGTAATTGCTCTCTGCAGTTTTCGCGTGGAACAGCGTGACGAATGCGCTGGCGCCGCCCTGCCGCCATTTCAAGCCGCCCTCTGCCTGCTTGACCGTGTTGATGCTGATGGGCGCACTGCCATCGAGCGGTGTGCCAAACAGGATGCGGTCTGCATTGAATGCGACGCCATCGCTGACGCGGGCGAATACGGACAGGTTGCGCTGCAACTGGTAATTGCCGCCCACGGAATACGACGTGTGCGACGCCTTGTAATTGACCATTTGCTGCGTGGCCGGGTCGTAATACGTGCCGCCGGTGGCGATATTGGCGCTGCCGGTGGCGCGCTGGTTGTCGCGGCGCACGCTGGCGTCCACGTTCAGCGGGCCGTCTTCCCAGCCCACGTTGGCATACGGCGACACCAGCTTGTATTCCATATCGACTGCGCGCATGCAGCAGTTGCCCCATGCCGGGCCGATATAGCCGGGGGTGGCGCTGGCAGTTTTCAGCAATGCAGGGCTGCCGGTCTTCGCTTGCAGCTGGTATTCATTGAAGTTCCACGTCAAGCCCAGGTCTTGCAGCGACGTGTACAAGCCTGCGGTGCCCGTCAATTTGCCGCCGCCCAGCGCCCACGTCTTCGACAGCTTGACGTCGTTCAGCGTATTGCCCGCGTCATCGATCGACGTATTGAATACGACCGCGTGGAAGGCGCGGCCATTGTAGGCTTGCCCCGTTTGCGGACCGGTGGCGATCGTGTACGTGCCGACGGCGCCGTTATCGGCCGGGAAGATGCCGATAAAGCGGCCCGAGTTGCGCGCATGGCGGAAGTTGTCCGTCAACGCCACGCCCTGGCCCAGGTCCAGCGACAGCGCCACGCCAAACGTGTCGCTCTTCACAGCCAGGCCGTCATTGACGTTGGACGACACCTTGCCGTTGCCTTTGGCCAGCGAGACATCCTGTACCCAGTATGGCGAATAGAAGCTGGCCGTGCGCGGATCGATGCCGGCGATTTCACTGATGCGGCCACCGGTGACGGACACCGGCACCGGCAGCGCGGTCGGCGCCTTGTCGTCGAGGTGCTTGAACGACAGGCGCAGGTAGCCGCGGTCGAATTCGTGCGTCAGGTTGCCCTTGATCTGGCCGCCGCTTTCCGTGCTCATGCCGGTGGGACGGATGCCTTCGCCTGTGCGGTAATGGCCGCCGATGAAGAAGCGGGTTTTATCGGTCAGCGGTGCGCCATACGAAAAATCGTAGCGCGTCTGGTCATAGCCGAGGCCGCGCGTGATGCCGATGCTGCCGCCTTTGTTGTCGCCGGTCTTGCTGATGAAGTTGATGATGCCGCCCGGCGAATTGCTGGCCAAGGTCGAGGCGGAACCGCCGCGCACCGCTTCCACGTGATCGAGCGTGCCATCGATTTTCACGTAGCTGTCCGGCGTGATGAAGTTGAAGTCGCCCGATTGCAGCACAGGCAAGCCATCTTCCTGCATTTGCACGTAGCGCGAACCGCCGGCGGAAATCGGCACGCCGCGCACGGTGATGTTGGCGTTGCCTTCGCCGCCGGACGATTCAGCACGCAAGCCAGGGATCGAACGCAGCAGCTCGGCGGCGCTGGTGGGGACGGCGCGGGCAATCGCGTCGTCATCCAAGGTCGACACGGACACGCTGGTTTTCATTTTCGACTGGCCGCGGGCCGTGCCGGTCACCACAATCCGTTCGAGTTTCAAGCCGTCGGCCGGGGCGGCGGCGGGGGTGGCGGTTTCAGCAGCGGTGGGGGCTTCGGCGGCGGTGTCGGATGCCTGCTGGGCTTGGGCGGCAAAGTGCATCAGGGCGGCGGCGACAGCAGTCGCCATGCGGCCGCGCTGGGCGGTACGAACTTGCATGATTCTTCTCCGGTTGTAATGTTTTTTAAGTGCCGCTGCGCTGGCGGCGTCTGCACTGCAGATGCCACATTATTCATCAACTTAATTTTTATTGCAATCGATTGCAATGACATTTTTAATGTCATCTGGAACAAAAATGTATTTTTTATGCAAACGGTTGCAAATGAGGCAGGACGCTAGCGGTCCATGGATCCTCGCCTGCGCGAGGATGACGAACGGGCGACAGGAACGGACAGCGTCAAACGCTGCTGGCGCGGATGATCAGTTCGGTGGGAAGTTGCTGCGACGTGACGCTGCGGCCTTCGGCCAGGTCCAGCACGGTGGCCACCAGCGCGCGGCCCGCATCGGCCATGGGCTGGCGCACGGTGGTCAGCGGAGGATGGAAGTACGTCGACAATTCGATATCGTCGTAGCCGGCCACGGCCACGTCTTGCGGCACGGAGCGGCCCAGTTCGCGCAATGAATTAATCGCCGTCATGGCCAGCAAGTCGCTGCACGCAAACAGCGCGTCATATGGCACGCCGCGGCGCGCCAGTTCCTGCACGCCTTCCGTGCCCCCTTCCGGCAAGAACGATACCGGCACGTGCAAGGCGGGATCGGGAGACAGCCCCGCCTCTTCCAGCGCCTGGCAATAGCCCTGGTGGCGCATGGCGGCTTCCGGCATGTTGGTGTCGCCAAGGAAGGCGATCCGGCGCCGCCCCTGCTGCAGCAAGTGGCGCGTGGCCAGCAAGCCGCCCGCCACGTTGTCGCCCCCCACCGTGCAATACAGTTGCTGCGGCAATTGCGCGCCCCATACGACAATGGGAACGCCGCGCGCCGCCATCTGGTTCAACTGGTCATGGTGGCGCCACTGGCCGATGAGAATCACGCCGATCACGCGGCCCGTGTCATAGGGCTGCGCCGCCGCATCGAGCTGGTCGGCATCGACACGCGACAGCAGCATATCGAAGCCCTGCTCCGTCAGTGCGTCGGCCAGGCTGCCCAGCATGCCGAGGAAGAACGGGTCCGTCAGGTGCTGGCGCGTGTGTGCGTCGGAAACCGCGGGAATCACGACGCCCACCGTGCGGTTTTGCTTGAGGCGCAAATTTTGCGCGCCGATATTGATCGTGTATTTCAGCGAGCGCGCCAGTTCCATCACGCGGTCGCGCGTTTCCTGGTTGACCAGCTTGCTGCCGCTGAGGGCGCGCGACACGGTCGACGTCGACACGCCCGCCAGGCGCGCGATGTCCGCCATTTGCAGGCGGCGCTTTTCTGCATTCGACAAAGATGGGGCAGGCGCAGCCGCATCCGGCTGCGCAGGTGGTGCTTTTTTCGGCATCAGCAGCGAATTATTGCGGGACCGTGTCGCGGAACGATGGGCGCTCGGACAATTTATCGTACAGGCGGCCCAGGTTCGGGTGCTTGCCGCGCCAGTCGATTTCCGGGAAGCGGAACGCCAGCCAGCCGACCGTGCACCCGACCGCCACGTCGGCCAGCGAATAATGGTTGCCCGCGCAATACGGCGATTCGCCCAGTTTATCGGACAAGAATGCCAGGCCCTGGCTGACCTTTTGCAACTGGCGTTCGATCCACTCCTGGCTTTGCTGTGAAGCGGGACGCAGCGTACGCTCCAGGCGCACCAGCACACCGGCATCGAGCACGCCATCGGCAACAGCTTCCCAGCATTTGATATCGGCGCGCTCGCGGCCATTCGGCGGCAACAGCTTACATACCGGCGTCAACGTATCGAGGTATTCCACCATCACGCGCGAATCCACCAGCGCATGGCCATCTTCCATGATCAGGCATGGCACTTTACCAAGCGGATTCACATCGTGGATGCGGGTATCCGCTTGCCACACGTTTTCCAGCTCGAACTGGTAATCGAGCTTTTTTTCAGCCAGGACAACCCGGACTTTCCTTACGTAAGGACTGGCGAGAGAACCGATAAGTTTCATAGACGCTAACAAAAGGAGGTTAGGTAGCAGTATAGCATCGCGTTTGCGCCCATCGGCTATCGGCAGCCACCGGCATCGGGTAGCCGGGCAATGGTAAAATCTTGTTTCGCCTGTTTTTTTCAGCCCCCGCAACGCACTTGCGGCACTGTTGCACCGTGGTTTTCCCACCACGCAGGCCAGCATCCCACTTTTAACTTAAGCACCCCGCTGCCCATGACCACTACGCCCTACTCCACCCTGTCGGCCCTGTCCCCGCTGGACGGCCGTTATGCATCGAAGACCGATAAGCTGCGCCCGATCCTGTCGGAAGCCGGCTTCATGCACAACCGCGTGAAAGTTGAAATTTCTTGGCTGCAAGCTCTGTCGCAAGCCGGCTTTGCTGAAATCAAGCCATTTTCGCTTGACGCGACCGCGCTGCTGGACAAGCTGGCGTCGGACTTCTCGGAAGCCGATGCCGCCCGCATCAAGGAAATCGAAGCCGTCACCAACCACGACGTGAAAGCAGTTGAGTACTGGCTGAAGGAAAAGGTCAAGGATGTGCCGGAACTGGTGGCAGCAAGCGAGTTCATCCACTTCGCGTGCACGTCGGAAGACATCAACAACACGTCGCACGGCATGATGCTGAAAGCCGCCCGTGACAACGTGATGCTGCCGTCGCTGAACACCGTGGTGGCCAAGCTGACGGAAATCGCCCACACCAACGCGGACTTGCCGATGCTGTCGCGCACGCACGGCCAGACCGCCAGCCCGACCACCTTGGGCAAGGAATTCGCCAACGTCGTGGCCCGCCTGCAGCGCGCCATCAAGCGTATCGAGCAAGTGGAAATCCTGGGCAAGATGAATGGCGCCGTCGGCAACTACAACGCCCACCTGTCCGCTTACCCATCGTTCGACTGGCCAACGTTCTCGAAGAACGTCATCGAACAGCGCCTGGGCCTGGTGTTCAACCCGTACACGATCCAGATCGAACCGCACGACTACATGGCGGAACTGTTTGACGCGTTTGCCCGCGCCAACACGATTTTGCTGGACTTGAACCGCGACATCTGGACCTACGTGTCGCTGGGCTACTTCAAGCAAAAGCTGAAAGCCGGTGAAATCGGTTCGTCCACGATGCCGCACAAAGTCAACCCGATCGACTTTGAAAATTCGGAAGGCAACCTGGGCCTGGCCAATGCCGTGCTGAAGCACCTGTCGGAAAAACTGCCGGTGTCGCGCATGCAGCGCGACCTGACCGACTCCACCGTGCTGCGCAACATCGGCGTGGGCCTGGGCTACACCTTGCTGGCGTACGACAGCTGCCTGCGCGGCCTGAACAAGCTGGAAGTCAATCCACAGCGCCTGGCAGCCGACCTGGACGCATCGTGGGAAGTGCTGGCCGAGCCGGTGCAAACCGTGATGCGCCGCTATGGCATCGAGAATCCGTACGAGCAATTGAAAGAACTGACCCGCGGCAAAGGCATTTCCAAAGATGCGCTGCAAGTGTTCATCAACGGCCTGGCCATCCCGCAGGAAGCCAAGGACGTGCTGCTGCAAATGACGCCGGCTAATTACATCGGTATCGCCGACAAGCTGGCCAAAGCTATCTAATCAATATTTAAGTTCCGACATGCAACACGTCGGAACTGAGGTAGAGTTGAGGGCGGATCAATGATCCGCCCTCTTTGCTTTAAGCGTCCCGTAATTCTTCTGCTCGGCAGAGTTTAAGTTTCTTTGTTATATTTAGTTCTAACACGTACTAATTTTCTGAAGGACTGCCATGGAACGCTACACGAAGACCGCCATGCTGTTGCACTGGCTGGTAGCCATCCTGATCATTGCCGCCTTTTTGCTTGGCCTGACGATGGTCGACATCAAGGGCATCACCCCCACCAAGCTGAAATACTACTCGTGGCATAAATGGATGGGCGTCACCGTGCTCTTCCTCGCCGTGGCCCGCGCCCTGTGGCGCGCCAAGCATACGCCGCCGCCGCATCCTGCCAATGCGCCGGCCTGGCAAAACAAGGCGGCGGACGTGGTCCACTACCTGCTGTATTTCTTTATTTTCGCCGTGCCCATTTCCGGCTACCTGTACACGCTGGCGGCCGGCGTGCCGGTCGTGTACCTGGGCGTTTGGCAAATGCCGGTGCTGTTTGAAGGCACGCCGGAATTGAAAGCGTTCTTCAAGCCCATCCACTATTGGCTGAACATGTCGATGGCCCTGTTTGTCATCGCCCACGCGGGCGCCGCGTTAAAACATCACTTCATTGACCGTGACGGTGTGCTCAAGCGCATGCTGCCGTAATCCTTACACCGGAGTTAATTATGAAACAAACCGCATTGATGACGTCCTTGCTGGCCTCCCTGCTCACCCTGTCGCTGGCTGCCGGCGCCGCCGTATTGAAAACCGATGCGGCAAAAAGCACCGTGTCCGCCACGTTCAAGCAAATGAATGTGCCGGTCGAAGCGAAATTCAAGAAACACAACATCATCATTGATTACAACGACAAGTCGCCGGAAGCATCGAAGGCCACCGTAGACATCGACACGGCCAGCCTGGACCTGGGCGAAGCGGAAATGAACAAGGAAGTGGCGAAGAAAGAGTGGTTCAACTCAAGCCAGTTCCCGAAAGCCACGTTCACGTCCACGGCCATCAAGAGCGCAGGCCCCGGCAAGCTGACCGTGACGGGCAAGCTGACCATCAAAGGCAAAGCCACCGATGTGACGTTCCCTTTGAGCGTGAAAGCCGATGGTAAAAACCAGGTGTTTGATGGCGCCCTGCCCATCAAGCGCCTCGCCTACAACATTGGCGAAGGCGAATGGAAAGACACCAGCATGGTCGCCGATGACGTGACCATCAAGTTCCACGTAGTAGCAGCACCATAAACCACGATTATTCCACTAGGGAGACCCTCGCATGAAAGCCAAAGTCCTGATCGCCGCCCTGATCGCCGCCTCCGCAAGTTCGGCGTTTGCAGCCGATACGTACAACATCGATCCCAACCACACGTACCCCAGCTTCGAAGCCGACCACCTGGGTATTTCGGTATGGCGCGGCAAGTTCACCAAGACTTCCGGCACCGTGACGGTAGACCGTGCAGCGAAAACCGGTTCGCTCAATATCGTCATCGATGCCAAGTCGATCGACTTTGGCCATGAAAAAATGAGCAACCACGCGCGCTCGCCGGACATGTTCAATGTCGAGAAATTCCCGGAAATTACGTACAAGAGCAATGCGCTGAAATTTGACGGCGACAAGCTGGTGTCGGTGGATGGCGACCTGACCCTGCTGGGCGTGACCAAGCCAGTGACGTTACACGTGAAATCGTTCAAGTGCATCCAGCACCCGATGCTGAAGCGCGAAGTGTGCGGCGCGGACGTCGCTGCGGAATTCAAGCGCAGCGACTTCGGCCTGAACTATGGCTTGCCAAAATTCTCGCCGGACGTGAAGCTGGCGATCCAGGTGGAAGCCATCAAAGCTGACTAATCGCAGTCAGTGGCATACAGGGGCCGGCCGGGTAAAACCTGCCGGCCCTGCTGCTTTACGGGGTTTCGTGGTACGGATCCCCCGGGTTCGGATGGCTCACGCGATCCCATGCAGCGCGCGCCGCCGACTTGGCTTGCGTCCAGTTCAGGCGCGACCGTTCCTTCGTGGATTCCCAGTCATTGCGCAGGCGTTCCTCAGCCGCATCCCACGTGCCGCCATAACGGTGACGGCTGTTATAGCCCAGCGCATACGCGGGGCCATAATCGTCGAAGTCATAACCGGGCACGTAGTAATTCTCGTTGTGGAAGTGGTCTTGCCAGTAGCGCTGCTCTTCCGCAGGGTTGACTGCCGAGCCAACGCCCACACCCACGGCGCCGCCGGCCAGCGCGCCAATGGCTGCACCGGCCGCCATCCCCACCGGTCCGCCAGCAGCGCCCATCGCAGCGCCAGCCATCGCGCCACCGCCAGCGCCCACACCCTGGGCCATATGGTGGTCTTCCAGGTCGTCACCGGCTGCCGGGTTGACCACTTCCCCCGTGCCTTTGCCTGCCAGGCCACCGGCCACGCCGCCAATCACGGCGCCAGCCGCCATCCCGACAGGTCCGCCGGCAGAGCCCATCGCAGCGCCAGCCAGCGCACCGCCGCCGGCGCCCACGCCTTCCGCCATATGGTGGTGTTCCAGGTGGTCGCCGGCTTTGGGATTGACCACTTCGGCCGCGCCTTTACCTGCCAGGCCCCCGGCCACGCCGCCAATCACGGCGCCGGCCGCCATCCCTACCGGGCCCGCAGGGGTACCCGCTGCCATACCAGCCAGCGCGCCGGCGCCAGCGCCGACCCCGGTCCCCAGCACGTGCTGGCCCGATTCCTGTTTCCAGCTGTCGGTAAGGTAAGCCGCGTCTTCGTCCGAGCGGGCGTGTATGCCCATCAAGATGCCGCCTTTTTTCACGCCTTCTTCATACAAGTGCGCGCGCTCTTCGGGAATGCCCGCGCCCACCAGCGCACCCAGCACGCCGCCCGTTACGGCCCCGGCGCCAGCGCCGGCAATGGCAGCCGCCACAGGCCCCGCCACCACCACGCCTATGCCTGGCAGCACAACCGTCGTGCCCACCGCGGCGATGGCGGCCAGCACGGCGCCCACGGCGCCGCCGATGCCGGCGCCCACGCCGGCCCCTTCGGCAGCCTTGCTGCCCAGGTCCGTGTCATCGGTGGCAAAGTGGCGCTTGCGCGCGTCATCCGACATCACCAGGTTGACGTCGTCCTTGTTATAGCCGCGCTGCGCAGCCCGTTCATAGGCGCGCTCGGCGCTGTTGCGGTCGTTAAACAAGCCGGTGACCAGCCGCGAACTGTCGTAGTTACTCATCATTAGTCTCCCAAATGGTTGTCAATGCGAGATGGCCACCTTACGGCCCCGGCCATAAGGCTTCTGTGCGGGCGCGCACACGCCGCCCGGCGCCGGGACATCCCTTCAGCGTTCGTACGCTGGCGCACGGACGCCCTTTGAGGGCGCGGCCAAAATGAGTCCAATGGCCATCCCGGCCGGGCTGGCCTGTCGTCATAACGATAGGAGGGCAACATGAGCTTTGTACTTTGGATTGTCATAGGCGGTATCCTGGGCTGGCTGGCCAGCATGGTCATGAAGACCGATGCGCAGCAAGGCATCTTCCTCAACATGGTCGTGGGGATCGTTGGCGCCCTGCTGGGCGGCTGGCTGCTGACGCCATACTTTGGCGGCGGCACCATCAATACCGATGATTTCAGCGTCATGTCGCTGGTCGTGTCCTTCCTGGGCGCGGTGATCTTGCTGGGTATCGTCAATCTGCTGTTCCGCGGCCGTCTGCGCTGAAATCCCCCCTCTGGCCGGACGCCCGTCCGGCCATCTCCCCTCTTCCAAATTCCCCCGATAGTTTGCAGGAATGCTCACTATTATTTCCCGCCGCAATTGAGCAAATAATAATTCCAATTTCTTTAAAATAATTAATAAAGCCTTTTTCCTATTTTTAATTTGTCATTCGATTGACATTTAATTTGTCACCCTATTGACAATTGAAAAATTTTTTTATTTCGATAGTTGACATTCGAATTTGCGGGGTCTAAAGTTCGGTCCGGGTGTTACGAAATGCCCAATTTGATTTAAAAACAAACCTTTTAAGGAGAATTGAAATGAAGAAAATTTCCGCAATTAAAGCACAAAAATTGAAAACCACGGCAGTCGCCATGTACCCAATCTTTATGTGCTGGCCTTTCTAATCCGGAAAATACCGGATTTTAAAATATACAAACCTGAAGGAGTTATTACCATGAAAAAGATTTCTGCAATCAAAGCACAAAAACTGAAAACCACCGCCGTTGCGATGTATCCAATCTTTATGTGCTGGCCTTTCTAAGCCGGCAGTCCGCATCGCGTTTTTAAATCCTGAAAGAGTGTTCACTGGCTGGCAGCAGGCCACTGCCGCCTTTGATACCCAATAAAAAAATCTGCCGCAAACCCCTGATGACCCGGAACCCACCATGGCAACTCACTGCGACACGTACTGCGTCATTCCCCTGTCCATCCAGCCCGAGGGCGAGGATTTCCTGGTGGGGAGCCAGGATCTGCAGGAGTATTATCAGTTTCCCGAAGAAGGCGTGCGCATCATCCGCCAGTTGCAGCAAGGCGCGGCCGTGGCTGATATCAAACGGGAATTCGGGGATGCGGTAGATATCGATGACTTTCTGAATGTGCTGCTGGAAGCCCGCTTTATCCATGCGCCAGACGCACCGCCGCCGGAAGCGTCCGGCACGGACCGCCGCTGGAAGTTTGCCGTCCCCGCCCCCATCGCCAGCCTGCTCTTTTCCTGGCCCGCCTGGGGCGCGTATTGCACGCTGATTGCGTATGCGCTGACCGCCGCCATTGCCGATCCCCGCCTGCGCATTAACCCCACGGCGCTGTACTTGCAAGACCATTTCACGATTTCACTGCTGACCTTACTGGTATTGCACAGTTGCGCAACAGGGCTGCATGAATTGGGCCACATGATGGCTGCCGCCAAATATGGCGTGCCATCCCGCTTAGGCTGGGGTAACCGGCTGTGGAATATCGTAGCGGAAGCAGATTTATCCGGCTTACACGCTTTACCCCGGCAGTCGCGCTATTTACCGTTAATGGCCGGCATGCTGGTGGATGTATTAAACATCGCGTTCATTACGCTGCTGATTAAAGCATTAATTATTCGAGGCAGCGATCCTTTTATTATTAATATTTTCCAGGCATTGATATTGCAGATTTTGGTGACGTTGTCGTGGCAATTCAATGTCTTCCTGAAAACGGATATCTATTATGTCCTCTGTACTTACTGCAACTACCCGAATCTCGATAGCGAGGCCCGCATCTATTTGCGCGAAAAACTGCACCAGCTCAGCCTGGGATGGGCAGGGGCAGCGCGCGACACGGATTACCACCATTTACCCACCTTGCGCGCCTTTGCCGCCGTCTGGGTGGCGGGACGGGTCGCCTCCCTGGCTTTCCTGTTCGTGGTCGTAATCCCCACAGTGCTGCGCTATGGCAAGGATGCGTGGAATGCGCTGGGCAGCGCCGCGTCCGCCAGCCGCCAGTGGGACTTGAGCCTGTTCTTTGTCTTCTCTGCCTCGCTCCTCGCTGCCGGACTAGTCGTCTGGATACGGGGCCGGGCGCCTACCCAAAAAACGTAAGAGGGAATGCAACATGTTGAATACCACCCACCTGTACCGCCTCCGTCCCATCCAGCAGCTGGATACCCCCGTGCTGGCGACCGCCGTGCGCACGTATGAACTGGACGCCAGTTTTACCAGCCACGGCGTGTGGGCCGGCGTCAGCAGCCTGGTCGAACAGGCTTACCTGTACTTCGCCGTGCAGGGCCGCCAGGATGTGCTGGATGAACACAATTACGCGCTGTACATGATGTTGCCGCAATACCGCGACACCATCGGGCTGAAATATGCGTGCCTGACCGACACGGCCAGCATGACGGAAAAAACCCGCAATTTCCCGCTGGACCGCGCTTACCGCCTCGTCAATGGCGCCGTGGGATTGATTGCCGCGTGGAAGGCGGAAGTCGCTGCGGATGAACAGTGGGCGCTCTTGATACGCAACTTTCACGAAGCGGGCCACCTGGCGTCGCGCTTTGTGACGGAACTGGCACGCCGCCTGTCCATTCCCAGCCGCATCATCGTGTGCATCGAATGCCCGGCCGTACCGGACACCGCTGCCCTGCCCTGGGCTTCCGTGACGCCCGAGGCCGGATTCCTGCCCATCATCCTCCTGACGCCGCAAGACGACGCGCCGCCGCAAGCGGAGGGGCTGACGTTTGAAGATTTGTATGGCGCCGGCATGGATGAGTGGGAGCGGCTGTACATTCCCCTGCTGCGCTATTACCGCAACCGCGGCGATGGCTTGAATGCCGCCCGCGTCGCCATGCGCGCACTGTGCGTGCACAACCACTATGGCTTTTATTACGAAGCATCGACCTTTGTCGATACCGTGCTGCCATGGCTGGACAAGCTGGTCGGCGGCGATGAAGCGGCGCGCTGGGATTACATCGGCAATATCTTCCAGGGCCTCGTGACGACAGGACAAGAACAGCGCGCCTTGGCTGTGGTGGAAAAATATGCGCTGCCTTGCCTGACGCAAAACGTGTTGAAAGCCAAGCTGCACTACCTGCTGGCGATGGTGCATTTGCGCTACCTGAAAGAACAGGATGTGCCGCTGTCGCACCGCCATATCGAAGAAGCGCTGCACAGCCTGCAAATGGCGGAAGGCGAAATCCCCGATGAACAATTCGCGTTCTTGAATGTCTTCCTCAACAATGGCCTCGCGTTCGTGCGCGTGCGCCAGGGCCGTCCGGAAGATGCGCTGATGCTGTGCCAGCAAGGCTTCCTGTATTTGACGGACATGCTGGGCGATGACGTGCACCGGCTGCACCGCTCGGTGCTGCTGTATAACTCGGCGCAAGTGCTGTCCGCGCTGGGCCAGCAGGAAGAGGCGCTGCATTACTACTACCGCGCCATGGAAATGGATCCGTATTACTCCGAATATTACAACGAGAGCGGCAACATCTTGCAGCGGCTGGGCCGCTACGATGAAGCGCTGGCCATGTACAGCCTGGCGGCGCGCTACAGCGCACCGTACGCGGAAGTGTATTTCAACAAGGGGGCATGCCATGCGCAACTGGAACAGTGGGATGCCGCCATTGCGTGCCTGCGCAACAGCCTGGAATTACATCCGCAACAGCCGGAAGCCTGGCTGCTGCTGGGGGAAGCACTCGACATGCTGCAGCGGCGCGATGAAGCGCAAGCCGCGTACAGCGCCGCCATCGAACTCGATGCCGGCCACGTTCCAGCCCGCGTGAACCGCGCCGTCAACCACTATGCGCACGGCGATTTGCCCGCCGCACTGTCTGACATGGACCGCGTGCTGGAACTGGAACCCATGGTGGCCGGCCATTACGCCAACCGCGCGGAAATCTACAAGGCGCTGCAATTGCGCGACATTACCGCCATGCGGCAATACCAGGAGGCGGCATGAACAGCTACCGTTCGCTTTCGCGGCGCACGCTGCTGCTGGTCGCCGCGCTGAGCGCCACCTTTGTGGCCCTGATTTTATTGATGGGAGGTTTCATCATGTACACGCAAGCGATTGCCGCCGACGTACCATCGAACCCGCTGGCCGAACTGGTGCGCGCCCACGCGGAAGCCCAGCGCAATTTCGACCAGGCGCGCCTGCAAGCGCTGACCACCGACGATTACATTGAAGTGTCGCCCGTGGGTGAATTGGACAGCCGTGAAAAAATGCTGAGCTTTTACGCGCCGGGGCAGCAGCGCCCCGCGCCTGCCGTGCAAGTGGAAGCGCCGGTGGTGCGCATGATGGGCGATACTGCGCTGGTCGTCGCGAAACTCGTCTACACGATGGCGGGCCAGAACCAAAGTTTCGCCATGATGGCCAGCTACGTTGCGCAGAAGCAAGATCATCGGTGGAAATTGGTGTCGGCGCACTACACGGGCATCCGGCCGCCAAAATCGAGTTGACGTATACGTCAAGCAGGCGGATACTGGCGCGCGCTGTGGCCCGATCCGGGCCACAGCCATATTCAACCCGCCAAGAGCCTGTAGATGAAAAAGACCCTGATCGCGCTCGCGATGCTGAGCGCCGCCAACGCCTATGCCGACGAAGGCATGTGGATGCCGCAGCAACTGCCGCAAGTTGCCAAACAATTGAAGGCCGCCGGCCTGAAGCTGGATCCCGCGACACTGACCCGCCTGACTGAATTCCCGATGAATGCGATCGTCAGCCTGGGCAATTGCTCGGCATCGTTTGTTTCGCCGCAGGGCCTGGTGGCGACCAACCACCACTGCGTGTATGACAGCGTGGCGCACAATTCCACGCCTGAACACGATTACCTGGCCAACGGTTTCCTGGCCAAGACGCTGGCCGATGAAGTGCCGGCCAAGCCAGGCAGCCGTATTTACGTGACCAAGGACGTGGCCAACGTGACGGCCAAAGTCATCACGCCTGCCGTGGCCAAGCTGACCGGCAAGGCGCGCAATGACGCGATTGAAAAGAACCAGAAAGCGCTGGTGGCCGAGTGTGAAAAAGATGAAGGCCACCGCTGCACCGTGTCCGCCTTCTACGGCAGCCTTGAGTACTACATGATCAAGCAGCTGGAAATCCGCGACGTGCGCCTGGTGCACGCGCCGCCGGCCGGCGTCGGCAAATTCGGCGGCGATACGGACAACTGGATGTGGCCGCGCCACACGGGCGATTATGGGTTTTACCGCGCTTACGTGAGCAAGGATGGCAAGGCGGCCGACTACAGCCGTGACAACGTGCCTTACCTGCCGAAGTCATTCCTGAAGCTGGCCAAGGAAGGCGTCAAGGAAGGCGATTTCGTCATGGCGCTCGGTTATCCGGGCCGCACCAACCGCCACCGCCTGCCATCGGAAGTGGACTTCACGTTTGGCTGGAATTACCCGAACTTCGTCAAAGCGTCGGGCGATAACCTGGCCATCATCGACCGCGAAACCAAGGGTGACCGCGACATGGCGCTGAAGTATGCCGGCACCGTGGCCAGCACCAACAACTATTACAAGAACCGCCAGGGCATGCTGGATTCGTACGCGAACAGCGACTTCCTGGCCCGCAAGACCAAAGAACACGCGGACATGAAAGCGTGGGTCAATGCAGACGCCAAGCGCAAGCAGGAATACGCGGCGGATATTGAAAAAGTGGAAGGCTTGATCGCCAAGCGCGACGCCGACGTCAAGCGCGACTTCGAACTGAACTATTCGCAGCCGCGCCTGCTGAACGCGGCGCGCCTGATGTACCGCCTGGCCAATGAATCGCAAAAGCCGAATGCGGAACGCAAGGCGGGCTTCCAGGAACGTGACTTGCCGCGCATCAAGGCCAGCATTGCCGCCTTGTCGCGCAGCTATGACGAGAAAGTCGACAAGGCGCTGGTCATGCATCACCTGGCCAAGTATGCGGCGCAGCCTGCGGCAGAACACAATGCCAACTGGGATGCGTCGGTCGGCATTAAGGCCGGCATGGGCGCCGTTGAACTGAAAGCCGCGATGGACAAGCTGTACGCCGGCAGCAAGCTGGGCGACGCCGCCACCCGCGAAGCGTGGATCGGCAAATCCGTGGCCGAGTTCCAGTCCAGCGACGACGCCTTCATCAAGGCTGCCGTGGCCATGTACCCCGGCGTCATCAAGGAAGAAGCGGAAGAGGAAGAATTGGCGGGCAACCTGCAGCAAGCTTATGCGACCTACATGAAAGCCAAGATTGCTTACATGACGTCGAAAGGCCAGGCAGTGTACCCGGACGCCAACGGCACGTTGCGCGTCACCTTCGGCAACATCATGGGCCGCCCATGGGGTACGGCCGATGGCCTGGCGTGGAATGCATTCACCACCGTGAAAGGCGTTGCCGCCAAAGCCACGGGACAAGGCGAGTTCAATGCGCCGAAAGCCCAGCTGGACGCCATCAAGCACAAGGACTTCGGCAAATACGTGGATCCGAAACTGGGTACGGTGCCGGTGAACTTCCTGGCGACCTTGGACATCACCGGTGGCAACTCGGGTTCCGCTGCACTCAATGCCAAGGGCGAGTTCGTCGGCCTGGCGTTTGACGGCACCTTGGACTCCATCATTTCCGACTGGGACTTCAACAAGGCCAATACGCGTGACATCCAGGTGGATCTGCGCTACATCTTGTGGAACATGAAGCATGTGGACCATGCGGATAATCTGCTGAAAGAAATGGGCGCGGAATAATCGCGCCCAATGGCGCCGGTTACGTCATTTATGCCGGCGCCATTTTCAACCCCGCAATCCCCACGACAATCAGCGCAATCAGCATCAGCCGCAACGGCGACGCGCTCTCCCCGAAATACACGATACCCAGCGCCGCCACCCCGGCCGCACCCAGCCCCGTGAACACGGCAAACGCCGTCCCTACCGGCAACTGGCGCAGCGACACCGTCAGCAATGCAATCGCACCGTTGGCCAGCGCCAGCCCGATCAGGCTGGGCCACAGCCGCGTCCAGCCTTGCGCATATTTCAGCGCGACCGCCATGCCAATGTCCGCCATGGCGGCCGCCAGCAACAACAGCCAGGCAGCCATCATGCACTCGCGTCCGCCACGTGCCCGCCGGCGCCGGCTTCACTCGTTCCGGCCGCTGTGCCATTACCGCTGTGGCGAGCTGCCTGCGCAACCGCTATCGCGCCGTCGTGCCGCTGCTCCACCGAGCAAGCCGCTACGCGCCTGGTCTGCGCCACGCCGCGCCGCACAGCATCTCGCGCGCCAATCCTGGCCAGCCAGGCCGCCACGTGCGGGTAGTCCGCCATCTCCACGCCCAGTTCATGGTGCGAGGCCAGCCACGGCCACGTCGCGATATCCGCAATGGAATACGCGCCGCCCGCCAGCCATTCATTGGACGCGAGCCGCTGGTCATACACGCCATACAGCCGCCGCACTTCGCGGCCATAGCGCTGCAGCGCCTGCTCGTTATCCTTGCCGGCATGGCGGAACCACCACAGCTGCCCCAGCATCGGGCCGATGCTGCCCACTTGCATGAACAGCCACTGCAATACTTCGCTGCGCGCCGCGCCTGTTGCCGGCAACAGGCGGCCCGCCTTGTCCGCCAGGTGGATCAGGATGGCGCCGGATTCAAAGATTGCGCGGCCATCATCGACCAGCAGCGGGATCTTGTGGTTAGGGCTCATGGCGGCGAACGCTTCCGTGTGCTGTTCGCCCGCATTCAAGTCCACCAGTTCCACCACATGGGGCAGTTCCAGTTCTTGCAGGGCAATGGTGGCTTTGTGGCCGTTCGGCGTATCAGCGGTGTACAGGGTCAGCATGGCGTTACTCCTTTTAAGTAATGGATGCAGGCCAGTATAGGTTCGGCAAAAACGCATTAATATTCCCAATATTCTCAAAATCGTTATGCAAATATGCAGAACTCAAGCACAAGCCTGGACTGGGAAGATTTGCGGTATTTCGCCGCGGTCTGCGACGGCGGCAGTGTTGCCGCCGCGGCGCGGACACTGGCCGTCAACCACTCGACTGTCTTGCGCCGCCTGGACAGCCTGGAACGCACGCTGGGCGTGCGCCTGTTTGAACGGTTCCAGACCGGCTACGTGATGACGCCGGCCGGCGATACGTTGCGCGAACGGATGGGTCCATTGGCGGAACAGGTGGCGGCCGCCCAGCGCGCTGTCGAAGGCCGTGATACGGCGCTGTCCGGCGACATCCGCATCACCACCACGGACACCTTGGCCCGCTCGATGCTGCTGCCTGCGCTGGCCTGCTTCCGCCGCCTGCATCCCGACGTGCGGCTGCACCTGGTGGTCAACAATGCCTTCCTGAACTTGAACCGCCGCGAAGCGGACGTGGCGCTGCGTCCATCGAACACGCCGCCGGACACGCTGGTGGGCAAACGGCTGGGCGCCATGCACAGCGCCATCTTTGGCGCGCCTGGCTACCTGAAAGCTGCCAGGGGCCGCGGCATTGCGCCCGACAATTGGGCGGAACACGACTGGGTCGGCCTCGACGATTCCCTGGCCCACCTGGCGCAAGCCCGCTGGCTGGCCGGCAACGTGCCGGACCACCGCATCGCCTTGCGCACCGACAGCCTGTTGACGATGGTGGACGCGGTCCGTGAAGGCGTCGGCCTGGCGCCGCTGCTCGTGCATCTGGCAGGCAATGACCGCAATTTGCGCCAATTGACGCCCCATGACCCTGCCTTCGATACCGGGCTATGGCTGCTGACGCACCGCGACTTGAAAGACACGGCCCGCATCCGCGCGCTGATGGATTTCCTGTACGACGAGTTGCGCAAGTTTTTCGAGTCTGAGGTACATTGAGCACTTGTTCCTTCAACAACAACCGGAGTCTGTGATGCCCAAGAAAATCGCTGTCCTGATCGGTAGCCTGCGCAAAGATTCGATCAACCGCAAACTCGCCCAGGAAATGATCGCCCTGGCGCCGTCGTCGCTGGAATTTGAAGTGGCCGAGATCGGCGACCTGGCCCTGTACAACCAGGACCTGGACGACGCCGGCACGCCGCCTGCACCATGGACCCGCTTCCGCGAACAGTTGGCCAAAGTCGATGGCGTATTGATTGTTTCGCCGGAATACAACCGCACCATGCCCGCATCGGTCAAGAATGCCATCGACGTGGGTTCGCGCCCATGGGGCAAGAGCATCTGGAATGGCAAGGCCATCGCGATTGCCACGGCGTCGCCAGGCGGCGTGGGCGGCTTTGGCGCCAACCACAATATCCGCCAGGCGCTGGTGACCTTGAATGGCGTCGTCATGCCATCGCCGGAAGCCTATATCGGCAATGCGGCCAACCTGCTGGGCCCGGATGGCCGCATCAACAATGACCAGACGCGCGAAGTGCTGGCCAAGTTCGTCAACGCCTTTGCCGCATGGACTGAAAAAAACACTTAAAGAAACACTTGATTAGCGGCGCTTGACGGCCACGATGCCATACGCCGGGTCTTCCGGATTCAGCGCCACTTCCCGCATCACACGGCTGCCGTCACGCCGCGCTTCGACGGCAGCCAGCACCGGCGCACCATCGCGCCGCACAATGGCCATATCCGCACCGGGAAACCGCGCCGGCAGCGCGGCCAGCGCAGGACCATCGGTTTCGCCGCCCGCGTAAATGCGGTACGACGCGCCTTGACTGTCCGAGAAATCCATCATGACACCCGGAACGGCCGCCAGGTCCGGGGCGCCGGCCTCCGGCCCGTCCGCCATCATGGCCGGCATAACCGTCAAGCGCACGGCGCCAGCCCCCAGTTTCAGCGTATAAGCGCCCCACATGCCGAGCACCTGGATGCGGCGCACGCCTTGCCCCCGCACTTCCGTCGCGCACTGGCCGCCCGGCGTCGCCACCACGGCCACGGCGCGGTCCAGCCGCTGGCGCGCCAGCCATGCCAGTTGCACGGCGCCGCAGCCGCGCAGCAGCACCAGGTCAACCGGCGCAAGCTCCGCCGTTGCCGCATCGGGATCGACCAGCACCGTCATCCCCTTGAAACGCACCAGCGCCTGGCCGCCATCGAGGTGGACCGCATCGCGCCCATCCTGCGCCGTATGGATGGTGCTGCCCGCACCCTGCACTTTTGGCGTCACAGCCACCGTTGCCAGCGTTGACAGCAGCGCCGTGCATATGCCCACCTTTAAACCCAACGTTAGTTTCATAGTCCACCTCCACAGGTAGGCTTCAGTGGAGCATGCCGCTCCGGCCTGCCATATGAAGGAGCGCAAGCCCCGTGGAAAAGGTCTGGCAAACGGGGCGGCGCGCGGCTTTCACGCCACACCGGTGATACAATTCCTCCCCTGCGCCTACCCGGCCCATCCCCCAACGACATTCCTCTGAGATCCAGACGCCATGCACGCAGAAATGCTCACGCCTTATGAAAAGGGCAACCGTAACCAGACCACCCTGTGGACCGAATGCATCGCCTTTTATGAAGAATTGGCGCGCCGCTTCCCGCAAGTGCTGCGCTTTGAGCAAATTGGCGTGTCCGACGGCGGGATTGCTATCCACCAGGGCGTCGTCAGCGCGGACGGCGTCTTCGACCGCGACGCCATCAAGCGCGCTGGCCGCACGGTGTTCTTCAACAATAACGGCATCCACCCGGGCGAACCGGAAGGCGTGGACGCCTGCATGGCCATGGTGCGCGACCTGTGCTTCCAGCCAGAGCGCCTGGCCGCACTGGGCGATACGGTGCTGCTGTTCGTGCCAATTTATAACGTGGACGGTTGCCTGAACCGCAGCAATACGTCGCGCGTGAACCAGGATGGCCCGGAACAATTCGGCTTCCGCGGCAACAGCCGCCACCTGGACTTGAACCGCGACTTCATCAAGTGCGACAGCCTGAATGCGCAAGTGTTCAACAAGCTCATTACCACGTGGGATCCGGACGTCATGGTCGACACCCACACGTCGAACGGCGCCGATTACACGTACACGATGACGCTGATCCACACGCAGGCTGACAAGCTCGGAGGCGGCCTGGGTTCATTCCTGCGCAACACCATGCTGCCGGCCATCTATTCGGACATGGACAAGCGGGGCTGGCCAACCTGCCCATACGTCAACCCGATGACGGACATCCCGGACGACGGCCTGGTGGAATTCCTCGAAGTGCCCCGCTTCTCGACGGGCTTCACGGCGCTGCACCACATCATCGGCTTCATGCCGGAAACGCACATGCTCAAACCGTTCGCGGACCGCTACGATTCAATGCGCGCGCTGGTGGAATCCGTGATGGCGTTCACCGTCGCCAACGGCCCGGAAATCAAGCGCTTGCGCGCCGCCGCCAAAGCTGAAGGCCGCACCCGCGCCGAATGGCCCGTCATGTGGGAACTGGATGAAACCAATACGTCGACGTTCCGCTTCAAGGGTTATGCTGCCAGGCGCCACGCCAGCGTGATCGGCAATTACACGCGCCTGTCGTATGACCGCTCGCAGCCGTGGGAACGCGACATCAAGTACTACAACAGCTTCCCTGCCAGCGTGGCCGTGCGCGCGCCGAAAATGTACGTGGTGCCGCAGCAGTGGCGCGAAGTCATCGAACGCCTGCAATGGAATGGCGTGCAGATGACGCGCGTGGAACAAGCCACCACGGTCAACGCGCAGTACTACCACATTGCCTCCGTCACGTCCCGTCCGACCGCGTATGAAGGCCACATGTTCCACGACGACGTGCAAGTGGAAGCGCGCACCGGCGCGTTCCAGCTGGCCGTGGGCGATTTCCTGGTGCCGCTGGACCAGGACAATGCCCGCTATGCGGTAGAGACGCTGGAGCCGCAAGGCCATGACAGCTTCTTCCGCTGGGGCTTCTTCAACAGCGTGCTGGAAAAGAAGGAAGCGTTTTCCGATTACGTGTTTGAAGACCTGGCGCTGGAAATGCTGGAAACGGAACCGGAGCTGAAAGCCAAATTCACTGCATGGAAACAGGCCAATCCGGAACTGCTGGCCAACCAGGATGCCGTGCTGACCTTCATCTTCCATAACGGCAAACGCCATGCGGAACCTGAATGGCGCCGCTATCCGGTGCTGTCGGTGTTCTAAGTTTCGCATTTATCCTGTAACGCTTTACGTAGGGCGGATTAGCGCAGCGTAATCCGCCATGCTGGCGCCACCGCAACGCATGCAATGGCGGATTACGCCCGGCGGGCTAATCCGCCCTACAGCTATGGCCTCCTATGCATTACGCACTTAGCCTGCGCACGTTTTTCTATAGCCATTACTTCCACCTGGGCCTGCGCTTTGCCGCGGGCCTGATCGGCGTCACGCTGATCGCATTGCCGCTGTCCGACATGAACACGGCAATGACGGTCTGCATCGGCGCGCTGTGCACGGCGCTGATGGACATGCCCAGCCCGTTGCGGCACAAGTTCAATGAAATGCTGGCGTCGGTGCTGCTGTGTACGGGCGTGACCTTGATCATCAGCCTGTGCGGGCCGTATCCCTGGCTGCTGATGCCGATGATGGTGGCTGTCAGCTTCTTTGCCTGCATGATGGTGGTGTATGGCAAGAAGTCGATGCCGCTGCAGCTGGCGGCGCTGTTCATCATGACGATGTCGATGGAGCACACGATGACGGTGCGCCAGGCGTTGTCGCATACGGCCCTGTTCTTGCTGGGCAGCGTCGCTTATCTGGGATATGCGATGGCGCTGGCATGGCTGCTGCGCCACCGCATCAAGCAGCAGGTGCTGGCCGAAGCGCTGTTTGAACTGGCCGCGTACATCGATATCAAGGCGGACTTTTACGACACGCGCTTCAATCTTACGGAACAGTTCAACCGCCTGGTGCGCCACCAGAGTTTATTGGCTGACCGCCAGCAGGCGTCGCGTGATTTGATCTTGCGTTCGCACCAGAACCGCAAGGATGCCATCGTCGTGCAAATCCACGTGTGCATGCTGGATTTGTATGAACTGGTGCTGTCCACGCACACGGACTACGCGCAGCTGCGCACGCACCTGGCGGATTCGCCCGTGCTGAAGGCGCTGCATGACCTGGCGTACAAGGCTGCGCGCGATATCGAATCCGTCGGCTATGCCGTCGCGCGCAAGCAGGCGTCCACGCAAGCGATCGACTACAGCGCGGAACTGGCTGCCGTGGAAAGCCATATCGAACAATTGCAGCAGCAGGTAGCGGCAGGGGCGCCGGTGCACGAAGCGCTGGCCGTGCTGCGCGCGCAGCACAATAAGCTCCGCGCCATCATACGCGCCATCGGCGATTTGCATGTGGCCAGCCAAAAGGAATATGAAGGCACGCCCTTCTGGGTCGATGCGGACATGCAGCCTTTCCTGTCGCAGCAACAGTATGAATTGCAGCTGATGCTGTCGCACTTGCGGCGCGACTCGCCCGTGTTCCGCTTTGCGCTGCGCGTGGCGCTGGCGATTTCTTCCGGCCTGGCCGTCGCTGAGTGGCTGCCCTATGCGGCCCACAGCTACTGGATCGTGCTGACCATCGTCATCATCTTGAAGCCGTCATTTGCGATGACGAAGCAGCGCCGTTCCGACCGCATTATTGGCACGATCATCGGCTGCGTGATCACGGCGCTGGTGCTGAAGTTTGCCCACTACACGCCTGTCATTGTCGGTGTGCTGATCCTCGCGACAGTGGCCACGCCCACGTTCCTGTATGTGCGCTACCGCTATGCGGCGATTGCCGTATCCGTGATGATCTTGCTGCAAATGCATTTGATCGCGCCCGGCAATACGGACCTCGTGATGGAGCGCCTGGTCGATACGTTCATCGGCGCAGCCGTGGCAACCCTGTTCAGCTTTGTGCTGCCGAACTGGGAATTCCAGTCGCTGCCCCGCCTCGTGCGGCAAGTACTGGAAGCGAATTTGCGCTACATGGAATCGAGCTTTGAACTGTTGCAGGGCAAGTGCCGCAATGATTTCCGCTACCGCATCGACCGCAAACGCTTGATGGACAGCCTGGCGGCTTTATCGGCGGCGATGGTGCGCATGCTCGATGAACCGGCCAGCAAGCAGCGCGCGGCGGAAGATATCAATTTATTCGTCGTGCAGAATTATTTGCTGGTGGCGCACGTGGCAGCGCTGCGGGCGATTTTACGCCGCCATGTGAAAGACATCCCGGCCGGCCCTGTCAACGCGCTGCTGGAGCACAGCCATGTGCAAGTGTGCAAGCCGCTGGCGCGCGCCCTGGCTCCGCATGGCGGCGGCGCACCTGCCGCACCGGACGCGCCGGCGCCTGAGCAGCAAGGCGAAGCCGTGGCCTGGCCAGGCTGGCCGCTGGTGCAGCGCCGTATCCGCCTGCTGCAAGCGGATGCGGAAAAAATCATCGTGCACAGCGAAGCGATCGGGCGCAACGTCAGCGCGGTTTAGTGCGCGCTATTTGGCGTATTGATTGAGGACGGCCGCCACGCTGCCGTCCTGCACCAGCGCATCGATGGCGTGTTCGGCCTGCGCAAACGGGATTTTCGATTGCAGTGAAAATGCGCACTGCGTCGCCACCGACGCATACACGACATCCTTGCGCAGCGCCAGCGACGGGTCCTGGCGCACGCGGTATTCAAAGGCGATCTGGTCGATCGTCGCATATTGCATGCGTCCCACCACCAGCTTGCGGAAATTCAGTTCCGTGTTCGGCGCATCTTCGCGCACGAAGCGCTTGCCCAGCATGCGCTCGATTTCCGGATAGCGGTAGCCCATCACTGTGCCGAGCGGTTTATTGGCCAGGTCGGCCAGCGATTTCACCACGGGCGCATCCTTGCGCGCCACCACCACGGCATTGGACGTGATGAACGGCTTGGTCCAGTTAAAGTGCCCGTCTATCCACACGGGCACCACATAGCACAGCGCATCGGCGCCGCCTGCAGCCAGCACGTCGCCGACCCGCTTGCTGGGCACGCTGACATACACGGCGCGCCTGCCCATCCGCAGCGCAATCAAATCGCCCAGGTCTTTCAGCACGCCTTCGACCAGCACGCCGTTTTCAAACCGCGCCATCGGCATCGTGTGGTTGGTCGGCGCGATGAAAACCATGTCTTGCTGGCCGGCGATAGCAGCGCCGTGCGCAACAGCACAGAGTATCAGCAAGCTGGTCGGAAAGCGTTTCATGGGCGGCGCGTGTGTTTACCCAGTATAGCTGAGCAATCCATCCACAGCACCGGATAGCGGCTGTGGCGCGACAACCGCGCCACAGCATGGCAACAGCAGGTATCATGGCGGCCAGTACTTGTTTCATTGCTACCAGATGTCATCTTGTCAAAGCTGCGGCGCGTGCTGCGCCAATTTCCGCGTTTCGTTTTACTGGGCCGAGTCCGACGACCATCCGGGCGGCAGCGTGCCTGCACAGCTGGTAATCCCTGTAACGCCGCACCACGTGGCCATGCGCGGCACGGAGCGCAAGCCGGTGCGCTGCATCGCGCTGCAGGGAGAAGTGGGACAGTCGGTAGGCTGTTCGATTTACCTGCAGCGTTCGTCGACGTGCCGCGAATTCACGGAAGGCACGCCGGAATGCAACAGCGCGCGGGCGGCGCATGGCTTGCCCGCGCTGGCCGCGCTGGCTGACGTGCCATAACGGCCTGCTGCACATCGACCGCCTGTCACATCACGCGTGGCACACGCGGTTGCGGCCGGTTTCTTTTGCCTTGTACAGCAACTCGTCAGCCTTTTGCAGCATGGCTTCCGCCGTGCCCACCGCATAGTCGGCAAACACGCCCATGCTCATCGTGACCTTCAAGTTAGGGTGTACTTCATGCCATGGGTGCGCTTCGATCAGCGAGCGCAGCTTGTCGCACAGCGCGGCGGCTTGCTTGCCATCCGTGTCCGGCAGCGCCAGCACGAATTCTTCGCCGCCATAACGGGCCACCAGATCGGACAGGCGCACGTGCTGGCGCAAGATCGCCCCCACGTGGCGCAGCACGACGTCCCCCGTCGCGTGCGAGAAGTTATCGTTGATCTTCTTGAAGAAGTCGATGTCGCCAATCACGAGGCTGATCGGGCGCTTGTGGCGCACCGCCTGGTGGTACAGCGTGTTGGCCTGCTCATCGAAGTGGCGGCGGTTGTACAGGCTGGTCAGCGCGTCGCGGATACTCAACTCTTTCAGTTGTTCCGCCTGTTCCAAAATGGTCTGGTGCGACGCCTTCAATTCTTCATGGCTGCGCGCCAGCTGCTCGCTCATTTCATTGAACGCGCCCGCCAATGCCGCCACTTCATCCTTGCCCTCGGCCGGCACTTGCTGGCGCAACGCTCCGCCCTGCATGGCGCGCACAGCGCCCATGAGTTTGCTTAGGCGGCGGCTGAGGCCGCCTGCCAGCAGCATGCCCAGGCCCAGCGCCAGGGCCGCGGCGGCGCCTGCCCCGGCCAGCAGCGATGACCGCATCGCATCGAGGAATTCCTGTTCTTTCTTGCTGGGGGTGACCACGCCTTCCATCGACATGTAGGCAACGGTATTGCCGTTGACGACGATAGGCCGCGCCTTGGCGCGGGCGGCACTGTCCAGCACTGCGCCGGGACCGTATTGGCCGGCGCCCAGCAGCACGGTGTAGTGTTTGTCTGCCAGGACGAAACGGAATGGCGGCGGACCGCCTGCACGGTCTTCACGTTCGCGGCGGCGGTGGTCGCGCTCTTCCGCCGGTGGCGGCGGGAATGGCGTGCCGTCCAGCGCGCGGCGTCCGGCCTCGCGCGGCTCGCCGGGGCGGTCATCGCGCGGACGTGGGGCGTTTGATTGCCCGCCGGCGGAAGCTGCGGCCGGGTCCTGTGCGGCGGCATAAGCTGCGCGGTGCACGTGCGCCTGCGGCAGCGCCCCCTGGATCTGTGGCGGACGTTCGCCGTCGCCGGGACGCGGACGCATACCGTCGCGTGGCGGCGGGCGCGAACCATCAGCGGGAGGACGCATGCCGTCCCTTGGCGGCGGGCGCATGCCATCTTGCGGCGGCCAGGGCTGGCCATCCGGCGGCGGCGGGCGCATACCGTCTTGTGGCGGCGGACGGACGCCGTCACGTGGCGGACGGCCGTCGTCCGCACCGCCGGAACGGAATTGCCCTGGGCCTTCCGGCGGCTGGCTGCCTGCGCGAGGCACACCATAGGCGGGAGGACGTTGATCCGGCTGGCCGTCCTGCTGGCGCGGAACACCATAAGCAGGAGCACGTGGCCCATCCTGCAGTGGTTTATCGGCTGACGGACGGGGATCGCCAGGCTGGCCGGAGCGGGACGGGCCGGCATCGCCACGACGAGACTCAGGCCCGCCTTCTTCCCCGGCAGCGCGGTGCGACTTCTGGTCAATACCCGGCGGCATACGTTCCAGCATGTCGCTGGCGCGCTCCCCCTGAGGCGGCCCTTCCTGCGATTCCTTGCGCTGCACAAACCGGTCAAACGATTCAGTGGAAATCGCCGTTTCCCAGTCACCATATTCGGTGAAGTACGCGGTCATATAGTGGTGGAAATGGTCAGCCGCCTGCCGGCTGCGGATGGTGTCGAATTTGGAATTGACACTGTAATACGTTAAACCGCCCACCATGGCGACTGCCGCCAGCCCGGTGACAAACAGCGCCAGCATCAGCTTGATGCGCAATGACATTTCCCGCTCCCGTGAATTACTTGCTTATAAGTATTAATGATACCCGAGTGCGAGTTTGTAAATCATCAGGGTGCCAATCTCACAACAAGATATTCCCATTGTGAATCGCATGCATCACAAATGAAAAGTTCAATTATTTCTCAGGCATCCCTATACTGCACTGCAACAACCAAATGAAAGGACACATCATGGAATTCATCGCAATCATTACTTCCGTTGTCGGCGCCGCTGCCGTTGCTGCCCGCCTGTGCCTGGTGCCTGTGCTGGACAGCACGCTGGAAGAATTCGAAGCGCTGTCGCGCAAATAAAAAAACCCGGCTGCACGAGCCGGGTTTCACTGGGGAGCGGAACGCTTACACCACTTGCGCTTCCGCTGCTGCGCCATTGCGGTTCATATTGGAATTGCGCATGCCGTACAAGAAATACGTGGCCACGGCAGCCACCATCCAGATCGAGAAGATGCGGAACGTAGTGGCCGACAAGTCGCGCATGATGTACAGGCACGCGAAGATCGACAAGCCTGGGATCAGGTAAGGGCCGAATGGTACGCGGAAGCCCAGGCGGCCGCTGGTGTCGCCGGTCAGCTTGTCCTTGCGGCGGATGACAGGAATTGCCAGCGACACGACGATGAACGCCGTCAGTGTGCCCATGCTGACCATATCCCACAGGAAGGTCGCATCCACCAGGCCGGCCACGATGCCCACCACGGTGCTGACGATGATGGTATTGGCCACCGGCGTCGCCGTGCGCGGGTGCACGGTTTTAAATGCTTTCGGAATCAGGCCATCCTTGGCAATCGCGTACAGGATGCGGGTCTGGCCATAAATCGTCACCAGGGTCACGCTGAACACGGAAATCACGGCGCCGGCCGACAGGATCAGCGCCGGCCACGTTTTACCCGTCACATTGGACAGGATCACTGCCAGGCCGGCTTCCTGGCCTTCAAACATGGCAGCAGGCTGCGCGCCCATCGCGGCAACGGCCACCAGCAGGTAAAACACCGTCACGATGCCCAGCGCGGCCAGGATACCGATCGGCACGTTGCGCTTGGGGTCTTTGACTTCTTCGCCCGCGGTGGCAATCGTGTCCAGGCCGATGAACGAGAAGAATACCGTGCCGGCAGCTGCCGTCACGCCTGCCATGCCGCCCACGCTTTTCGCCGTGGCTTCCTTGAAGAAGGGCGTGAAGTTATTCGCGTCAAATCCCATGAAGGCGATGACGACAAAGAAAATCAGGATCGCCAGCTTGATCATCACCATCATGGCATTGGTGGTGGCGGACTCCTTGGTGCCGCGCGCCAGCAGGAAGCAGCACAGGCCGACGAGGATCATCGGCGGCAAATTGAATTGGCCCATGTGCCATTCCACGCCATTCGGCCCGGAGACCACCATCGGCTTGTGCAGCGCGGCCGGCAATTGCCAGCCAAAGGCATTCGTCAGGAAATTGTTCAGGTAATCGGACCACCCGATGGCCGTGGCGCTGGCCGCCAGGCCATATTCCAATAGCAGGCAGGCCGCCATGATAAAGGCCAGGAATTCTCCGACCGTCGCATAGGCAAACGAATACGACGAACCGGATGCGGGAATGCGAAACGCCAGTTCCGCATAGCACAGCGCAGTCAGGCCGGCAGTAATGGCGGCCATTAAGAACGACAGGATCACCGCGGGTCCGGCCTTGGGAACCGCTTCAACCATCGTGAAGAAAATACCGGTGCCGATGGTGGCGCCCACGCCAATCATCGTCAGCGGGAACAGGCCGATGGAGCGCGACAGGGTGTTCGTAGCATGCGCATCGCCATGGTCGGCGGCAGGCGGCTTGGTACGGGTCAATTTCTGGACCAGTGTTTGATTCACAGGCGATTCCTTGTATAGGTGAAGCTGCCGCGCCGGTTGTGCCGCCGCGTCCTGCTGCGATTCTCGGAAAACTAGCGATTATAGATCCACACCGGTTGCGCTCACGAGCAATTTTTGTACAAGAAGGCAACTGTGCGGCCAGTTGTGGCAAGGGCCCTACTATAAGTGACGGAAGTCGTTACACATACTTACTTTTGATACAGCTCACTGCCTAGCTTTGAGTTATTGCAAAACGATAATCTTAAGGCTCGTACAAAACCAAATACATGCAGGAGTCCAGGATGGCCATCATCAAGAAAATCCCTACCGTCAGCAATCGTGTGCCTGCCGTGGCCGCCATGGCCGCAGGTTCTGTGATTATCCTGTGTGCGGCTGCCACTGCCGCCATCCTGGGCTGGATGCCTGCGCATCAGGCGCATTCCGATGAAGCGCTGCCACCGGTATCGGCCGCGCCGGAAGCCGTGGATGGCGCGCTGCGCAAAGTCTCGCTGCCCGCCACACCGGCCGTGAAGCAGCGCACGCCGCGCGCGCTGCAAACGGCATCGGCCACGTAATCACTGCCTCCCCTCATTCCCCGACGCCCCGTGGTTCACGCCACGGGGCGTTTTTTTCGTTAGGCAGCATGGGGACGTTCATGCGTACTTGCCCAAATAGTCCAATTTGCCGATCTTGACGCCCTGGCTACGCAAGATGTCATACGCCGTCGTCACGTGGAAATAGAAGTTCGGCAGCACAAATGTCAGCAAATAATCCTGCCCGGTAAACGTCTGGCTGTATGGCCCGAACGTCAGCGTAATTTCACGGGTTTCACTGCCTGCGAATTGTTTGTCGTTGACGCTCTTGAGGAACGCCACCGTGTTGGCGATCCGTTCCTGCAATTGCTGGAACGATGCTTCGTCATCGTCGAACTTGGGCGCATCGATGCCGCACAGGCGGGCGACGCAGAATTTGGCGGTATCGCTGACGCGCTGGATTTGCGCCGTCAACGGCATCATGTCTTCAGCCAGGCGGGCGCCCAGCAATACATCGGGAACGATGCCGTGTGCGGCAGCGTGTTCTTCACCTTTGGCGAGCAATGTGGATAGCACATTCAGCGCGCGCAGGAAGGCGGGAACGGAAACCTGGAACATGGATAGGGACATGGCTAGGACTCCAGAGGTTGGCGTGTCCCTATCTTACACCGCTGCGCTTAGGAAACGCGTACTACCATCAGCGCGGCGCGCAAGCCGATCCGCACGTCCGGATTCGGGAACACCACCAGTTCTTCCGGATGCTCGACACGGTACACGGTATCGCCGTCACGGGCGATTTCCTCACCCTGCTTTAATGGCGTGAAGTTCCACGTATCGCGGCCAAACGCCATCGTGAACGCATCGCTTAACTTGATGACCTGGCGCGCCGTGCTGTACACGTTCGGCTGCCGGACGTCGCCCGGCGCGGCCTTGCCGCGCAACAGCGCATCCAGCGCTTTCGACGCATCGTCAAACTGTTCCAGGTTATTCTGGCCCAGCGTGCCGACACGGCCCAGTTCCACCGTCGTACCGGCCGCGCCGTGGTGTTCAGCCGAGTAATAGCTGTACGTGCCCACGGATTTCGGATTCATGATGACGGCGCCAACGCCCGCCTGGCCCAGCCACGAAATCAGCCGGGTGCGGGCCTTGTCTTCAATCAGTTCCGGCACGATGGCAAACGCCGGATAGTGCGACGGACGGATCGCCGTATGCAAATCCAGGTGCCAGCGCTGCGGTCCGGCGTTGACGAAGAAATCATCGGTGACGGCAATCATTTCATCGGCCCGCGCAGCTTCCGCCGTACCTGCCAACGTGCCGCGCTCGGTGCGGAACATGCGGTTCAAGTCCGCGTCGATAAAACGCTTGCCAGCGCGGATGGCGCCGATGTTGCCGACGCAAAGCATCAAGTCCACTTTGAGTGCCTGCGGTTCGCGCGACAGCGCGTCCAGCAGGTACGCCATGATTTCAATCGGACCTGTTTCATCGCCATGCACGCCGGCCGACACCAGTACTGCAGGGCGCTGGTGGCCGGAATCGCTGTGGATGGTCAGCACGCCATCGGCGGGCTGGGAAACGTCAAAACCTGCGTGGGAAAAACGCTGCGCCACCGCCGTGAAATCGGCGGTAGCGAAGGCCCGGACGCATTCGTCCAGACCCTCCGGCAGCTGTTGCTGTTGTTGCTGCTGCATTTACTATTGCCGTCCTTATGCCGCCATTGGGATACCGTTCACTGCCTCAGACAGCGCCCACACATCCAGCATCGCCTGTTCCAGATCGCTGGCCGCCGGATAGCCCGACAAGCCCAGCGTATTGGTCACCAGCTCCACTGCTTCGGCTGCATCGTGGCCATTGGTCGCGCGGCTCAACACTTGCGTCAACAGGCGCTGTTGCGTACGGCGCAGCGCCTGCTGCGCATAGCTGCGCAACTGTTCTTGCGAACGGGTGTGCGCCGGCAGTTTCAGGCCGCGCTCCAAGGTATCGATGCCGGCCTGGCTGCGCAGCGCCATGCCCACTTTCAGGAACGCCGGCAAATCCATGCCTTGTGGACGCTTCACGGACAGGGCTGCGAACACGAATGCCGCCACGCCTTCGATGGCATCCACGGCTTTCCACGATTGCACGAATTCCATGCTGAGAATCGGCGCCGCGGCATCCGCTTCCGATTCCACATTGGCCGTCATCGATTGCAGCATGGCCGGGTCGGCGAACAGGCGGGTCAATTCCGCCAGGCCGGCGCCATTGCGCAGCTGGTCGCTTGGGACCGACAGCACGCCCTGCATCACAGCACGCAGCATGGCGCGGGTGCGCGCATCCACTTTGGTGGCAACCGCGCGCGGTACGTTCAGCGCATCCGCATCCAGCGTGTCGAACACTGGCGCCAGGTTCAGCGCAGTCCACGCCTGTGCCCAAGCGAGGATCACGTCGGTTTCATCGACGTTATGCTCGCTTGCCAGCTCGCGCAGCATCAGTGGACCGCAGCGGTTCACCACTTCGTTGGCCAGCATGGTCGACAGGATCGCATTGGCCAGCGGGTGCGCCAGTGGTTTGCGGGTAGCCACCAGTTGCGCCGGGAAGTATGGACGCAGCACGGATTCCGCCCAGCTTTCATCCGTCAGCGGCAAGGCCAGCAGCAGGCGCTTGTAGCGGTTCTTCACGTTGGCGATCACCACGGCCAGTTCCGGCGTCGTCAAGCCACGGCCGTCAAGCTTGCGGCGGGCCAGTTCAGCCACCGATGGCAACTGTTCCAGTTCGCGCGACAGCGCGCCCTCTTCTTCCAGGCTGGCGATCAGCGCAGCGTAGCCATCCTGCACGGCCGCTTCGCCCTGCGCCTGCTGTTCGCGCACCAGCAAACGGGTTTGCTGGATGTTGTCGCGCAAGACCAGGCGTTCCACTTCCATGGTCATGTCGTTCAACAGCTGGTTACGGGCGGTTTCCGACAGCTGGCCCGCATTCATTTCCACGTCCAGCCACATTTTGCAGTTCACTTCGTGGTCGGAGCAATCCACGCCGGCGGAGTTGTCGATCGCATCGGTGAAGATACGGCCGCCTGCCAGTGCGAACTCGATACGGCCAGCCTGCGTTGCGCCCAGGTTGCCGCCTTCGGCCACGACTTTGCAGCGCAGTTCATTGCCGTTGACACGGATGTTGTCGTTGGCGCGGTCTTTGACTTGCGCATGGGTCTCGCTGGACGACTTGATGTAGGTACCAATGCCGCCGTTGTAGAACAGGTCCACCGGCGCCAGCAAGATGCGGTGCATCAGTTCTTCCGGCGTCAGCGACGTCTCTTCGATATCCAGCGCCGCGCGGACTTCCGGCGACAGTTCGATGGTGCGGGCGGTACGCGGGAACACACCGCCGCCTTTCGAGATCAAGTCCTTGTTGTAGTCTTCCCACGACGAACGTGGCAGCGCGAACATGCGCTGGCGTTCGGCGAACGACACGGCGGTATCCGGATTCGGATCCAGGAAGATGTGGCGGTGGTCAAATGCCGCCAGCAGCTTGATCTGGTTCGACAGCAGTACGCCATTGCCAAACACGTCGCCCGACATGTCGCCCACGCCCACCACGGTGAATGGCGTGGTGTTCATGTCGTGGTCCATCTCGTAGAAGTGGCGCTTGACGGCTTCGAAAGCGCCCTTCGCGGTAATGCCCATCTTCTTGTGGTCATAGCCGTTCGAACCGCCCGATGCAAACGCATCGCCCAGCCAGAAGCCGCGCTTGACGGCGATGCTGTTGGCGATGTCGGAGAAGGTTGCCGTTCCCTTGTCGGCAGCCACCACCAGGTAAGGGTCATTGCCGTCGTAGCACACGGTGTCTTGCGGCGACACGATATCGCCCAGCACGCGGTTGTCCGTCACTTCCAGCAGACTGGAAATGAACAGGCGGTACACGGCTTCGCCTTCGGCCGCGATGACTTCACGGGTCGCGTCTTTCGGCATCATCTTGCAAACGAAACCGCCCTTCGCGCCAGCCGGCACAATCACGGCATTCTTCACCATCTGTGCTTTTACCAGGCCCAGCACTTCGGTGCGGTAGTCTTCCATACGGTCCGACCAGCGCAAGCCGCCGCGGGCAACCGGGCCGCCACGCAGGTGCACGCCTTCAAAGCGGCGCGAGAATACGTAGATTTCGCGGAATGGGCGTGGTTCCGGCACCAGCGACAGGTGGCTGGTGTCGAACTTGAAGATGATCTTGTCGCCTTGCTGGTTGTTCTGGAAGTAGTTGGTGCGCAGGGTCGCGTTAATCAGTTCGATGTACGCCGCTGCGATTTCTTCCGTATCGGCGTGATTCAGCTTGCCCAGGCCAGCCTTGATTTCCGCCAGCTTGTCTTTCGCGGCTTCGCGGGTGGCTGCATCGTTGGCCGGGTTGAAGCGCTGTTCGAATGCATCGACCAGCGACTTCACCAGGGCCGGCTGCTTGCGCAGCGTTTCCGCCACATAGCGCACCTGGAAACGGGCGCCGGCCTGGCGCCAGTAGCTCATGTAGGCGCGCACCAGCTGCACCTGGCGGGTCGACAGGCCGCCTTCGATCACGAGCCCATTTAAACGGCCATCTTCGGCTTCATTGTTGAACAGCGACGTCACCAGGTCTTGCACCACCTCAGCCACGCCAGGCTGCGCCAGTTTGGCGGCGCTGGCAGCGTCCACCAGCAGGCTGGTGACGAAGTGGCGCTTGCCGTCGGCCAGCGAAACCGAATACGTATGTTCGCGGTCGATGGCCACGCCGGCATTGTGCAGCGCAGGCAGGATGGTCGACAGCGATTGCACCTTGTCGACCGAGTACATGCGGATCGTGGTGGCAGGGCTTTCTGCCGTGCCCAGTTCAACGCGGGCAGCGACGCGGTTGCCTTCCGACTGCGACAGCAGCGCGCCCAGGTCGTGGTAAGCGACAGCCGGCGCGGTAGCGGCAACGTAATCCACCGGCAGCGTTGCGCACAGCTTGCGCAGCGACGTGCGTTTGGCTTCATCTTTTTCAGCGTCAGCCAGCGCGGAGAACGTGTTGTGCCAGCCATCCAGCACGGACAGCAGCGGACGCTGGATGTCGCTTTCCAGGTCCAGCGGGTAGCGCGCAGCGTGTGCGATCAGGTACACGCGGGCCAGCGGGCCATCGGCCACCAGCGTTTGCGTCGATACGTGGGCCGCGCCCGAGCTTTGCTGCAGCGCCTTGGCCAGTGCATGCGCCACACTGGCCGAGTAGCGTTCACGCGGCAGGTATACCAGCACGTTCAGGTGGCGGGCATACACGTCGCGGCGCGCGAAGACTTTCGTGCGCGGCTGCTTGTACAGCGATACCACGGCGCCGCATACGTCGGCCAGCCATTGCGGTTCCGCTTCCATCGCTTCCGTGCGAGGCAGCGATTCCAGGATTTCAACGAATTTCTCGGCGCGGAAGCCTTCCTTGCGCACGCCGGCAATTTGCAGCACTTGTGCGATGCGGCCGCGGGCGAATGGCATGCGGGCCAGCGGCGTAATCGATGCCGCGCGCGTGAACAGGCCGACGAAGCAATGTTCGCCCAGGATGGCGCCTTGCGCGTCCGTGTGGCGCACGCCGATGAAGTCCAGCGCCTGGTCGCGGTGCAGGGTGCCTTCCACGTCGGCTTTGACGATCGACAGCGAGTGCGCGCGCTTGGACAGCGTGTCGAAGTCGCCAGGGATATTGGCCAGGCACGTGCCATAGACCGGGTGCGACGTGTCTTGCAGCACGCCGATACGCGATGGAATGTCGCGTTCCAGTTCACGGGCGCCTGGAATCACTTTGTAGTAGGCGTAGCCGAATGGTTCGAAGCCTTCAGTCTTGGCCCACTCCAGGAAAGCGGCAACTTCCTTGCCTTCTTCGCCGTTCGCGGCGGCAGCTTCGGCGCCGACTTTGTCGAACAGGTTTTGCATTGCCACCAGGTCGCGGCGCACGACAGCGGCGTCGCTTGCCACCATCTCGATGCGCGACACCAGCGCGCCCAGGTCGGCGCCATGCAGCTCTTCCGACAGCAGTACCAGTACATACGATTCAGGCTTGCCATCGCCGCCCACGCTGGTCGCCACGCCATCGGCGGAGCGGGTCACCGGCAACACGGCGTTCAACACGCCGTTGGCGGTCAAACGCTGCTTGCGCAGCGCCATCACGATGGAGTCGACCAGGTAAGGCATGTCATCGTTCAGGATCAGCAACGCGGTCGCCATGCCGCCACGGCCATCGGCGTAGCGCAGCTTGGTGACTTCGCAGCCCGCCGCTTCGCGCTTGGCTGCCGTTGCGAAGCCTTCCCACAGCACGGGAACCAGGCTGTCTGGCGCGATGCCGGACAGGTCTTCTTCATCGATCGCGGCGAGCCAGGCGCCGATCAGTGCGGAAACCTGGCCGCTGTCGGCGCTCTTGTTCGCATTGATCAAGTCCAGCGTCTGCTTGCGCAAATCTTGTGGCATTTGTGTCATCGTTGCTTCTCCAATACGTTGTAGGTATTACTGCGGGCCCGGATTAGCTTGTGGCTGGGCCGGCGTTGAATGCTGGGCGGCGCGGGGGATCACCCCGCAACCTGATTTGGTGTCGAATTCTGCTTCTAAAACGGCGCAAAGGCAACTGAATCATTTAGTGCATCGCCTGCATCGTCATCCCCGCGAACGCGGGTATCCATGCTGAGCGATTCCTGCGGGCGTCTTATGAATTCCCGCCTGCGCGGGAATGACGATGTTCAAGCCGCAGTCCTGCTGTCTTCTTACAGCTCGTACAGGCCCGGCAAACCCAAAATACGGCTCAAATCTTCCAGCGCAGCGTGCACTTCCTGCGCCAGTTTCGGATCGGCCAGGTCGGCCGGTTCCAGGCGGTCGCGGTAGTGTTTCTCGACCCAGGCAACGAGGGTTTGGTACAGGGTTTCCGTCATCACGACACCCTGGTGCATCGCATTGGCCTCTTCATCCGTCAGCGCCACGCGCAAACGCAGGCATGCAGGGCCGCCGCCATTGCGCATCGACTGGCGCAGATCGAAGTGGATCAATTCGTCAACCGGCCCGCCCGACGCCACCAGGGCTTTCAGATAGCGGTCCACGGCGCCGATTTCCTCGCACTCGTGCGGAATCACCAGCGCCATCTTGCCGTCCGCTTTCGACAGCAGCTGGCTGTTGAACAGGTAGCTCGACACGGCGTCCTGCACCGATACTTCGGACGTCGGCACGCGGATGGTTTGCAATTGCGCGCCCACGCCTTCCATCGCGGCTTTCAGGCGCGCCAGGCCGGCCGCTTCGTCGGCAAACGCCTGTTCGTGGTGGAACAGCACGTTGCCGTTGCCGACGGCGATCACGTCATTGTGGAACACGCCCTGGTCGATCACGTCCGGGTTTTGCTGGATGTACACGGTGCGCTCGTCCACCAGGCCGTGCAAACGGGCCACGGCTTGCGAAGCTTCCAGCGTCTGGCGCGCAGGATAGCGGGTTGGCGCCGGGGCCGATGGGTCGAATTCCACGCGGCCATACACAAACAATTCCACGCCTTCCTTGCCATGTGCAGCGCACAGGCGCGTGTGGTTGGCGGCGCCTTCATCGCCAAACGCCGGGGTGCCTGGCAATGCATCATGCACGGCAAAGTAGCGCTTGTCGTGGAAGATCGCGCGCAGCGCACGGGCCGATTGCGGATGTTCAAACGCGCGGTGCAGCTTGTTGTTCAAGTTTGCAGCCGTGAAGTGTACGCGGCCATCGCCGGTGTCAGCCGATGGACTGACGGTGGCGGCATTCGCGGTCCACATGGGCGATGCGGAATACGCGCACGCCAGGATCACCGGCGATTCTTTATATGCCTTGGCAATGATGTCTGCGTCGCTGCCCGTGAAGCCCAGGCTGCGCAGCAGGCGGAAATTCGGGCGGTCTTGCGGCGGCAATAAAGCCTGCGCAAAACCGCGCTGCGCCAGCGCGCGCATCTTCGCCAACCCTTGCAGGGCCGCCTGTTTCGGGTTCGACGCGCTCTTGACGTTGTTGAACGAGGCGACGTTGCCGAACGACAGGCCGGCGTAGTTGTGGGACGGGCCTACCAGGCCATCGAAGTTGTATTCGCGTGCTGGGCGCATGGTGATATTTTCCAGAGGTTAGAAAGTCATGCCTGGCGACAGTTTCGCCGGCATTTCAAGGGCGCTGTTTTCGATCGAAGCGACCGGATAAGCGCAGTAATCGGCGGCGTAATAGGCGCTTGGACGGTGGTTGCCGGACTTGCCGGTGCCGCCGAACGGAGCGCTGGAAGCGGCGCCCGTCGTTGGGCGGTTCCAGTTGACGATACCGGCGCGCGCCAGCACCTGGTATTTCTTCCACAGCGACTCATCTTCCGACAGCAGGCCGGATGCCAGGCCGTAACCCGTGTTGTTGGCAGCCTTGATGGCGGCGTCGAAGTCCTTGACGCGGATCACTTGCAGCAATGGGCCGAACCACTCTTCGTCCGGAATGCCGGCCGCGTTGGTGGTGTCAACGATACCTGCCGAAACAAAGCCCGTGCCTTCTTGCAGCAGTTTCATTTCCAGGAGCATCTTGCCGCCTTTGGCAACCATGTCTTGCTGCGCTTGCACCAGGCGTTTGGCAATGGCGGCCGACACGACCGGGCCCATGAATGGCTGTGGTTCCGCGTCGGACGGACCGACCACGAGTTTCGACGCCACTTCAATCATGCGCGCAATGAATGCATCGCCATCGGCGCCTTCCTTGACGATCAGGCGGCGTGCGCACGTGCAGCGCTGGCCGGCCGAAATGAATGCGGACGAAATCGCCATGAAGACAGCTGCATCCACATTCTTGACGTCCCACACCACCAGCGGGTTGTTGCCGCCCATTTCCAGCGCCAGCAGCTTGCCGGTCTGGCCTGCGAACTGGCGGTGCAATGCGGCGCCAGTCTGGCTGCTGCCCGTAAACAGCACGCCATCGATTTCAGCGTTCTGGCCCAGCGCGATGCCGGTATCGCGGCCGCCGTTGACGAGGTTCACGACACCGGCAGGAATACCGGCTTTTTCCCACAGCTGCACGGTTTTCACGGCAGTGCGCGGCGCGTATTCGCTGGGCTTGAACACAATGGTGTTACCGGCGATCAGCGCCGGCACGATATGGCCGTTCGGCAGGTGGCCCGGGAAGTTGTATGGACCGAACACGCCGAACACGCCATGCGGGCGGTGGCGCAGCACTGCTTCGCCGTCAGCGATCTTGCTGCGGCTCTCGCCGGTACGGGTGTTGTACGACTGGATGGAAATATCGACCTTGTTGGCCATGGTCGTGACTTCCGTGCGGGCTTCCCACAATGGCTTGCCCACTTCTTCCGCGATCAGGCGCGCCAGTTCTTCCGCGTCTTCCTTCAACAGGTCGCGGAAACGGGTCACGATGGCGATACGCTCTTCCAGCGAGGTCAATGCCCAGCTTTCGAATGCGTTACGGGCCGCGGTGGCGGCTGCCGCCACGTCTTCGACAGTGGCTTCACGGCTGGACCAGGTCTGGCGGCCGTTGGAAGGATCGACGGTGACCAGTTCGGCGCCGTGGCCGGCTTGCCATTGGCCGTTGATGAAATTCGATAATACGTCAGACATTGTTCTTCCTCGCGTTGAGAGTCAGGGTACGCACGGTGTCGCCGGCGCGGCAACCCAATGCTTGCTGTTCTTCCGTGGACAGGTCGATGTGCCCGTTCACGGCGGCGGCTTCCGACAGGATCATGCGGAAGTCGCGCAAATTGGTATTGGAAACCAGCGTCGGTTCCAGTTCAGGCGCGCACGCGTGCGCCATGTCCGTGTCAGGATCGACCACGGCCAGTACGCTGTCGCGCACGGCGCGCAATTCCGACACGCGGCCTTGCAGCACGGGACCCGCATCGAAGATATCGACGTAGCCTTCGTAATGCATGCCTTCCTGTTCCAGCAGACGGCGCGCCGGCACGGTGGACTTGTGCACCTGGCCGACCACGTCCTGCGCTTCTTTCGGCAGATACGCGACGTACAACGGCTGGCGCGGCATCAGTTCGGCGATGAATGACTTTTTACCGACCGCCGTCAGCGCGTCGACGTCATCGAATTCCATCTTGAAGAAGTGGCGGCCCAAGCCTTCATAGAACGGCGAACGGCCATTTTCATCCTGGTAGCCGCGCATTTCCGCAATCATCTTTTGCGTGAACAGGTGCGGGAATTGCGAGATGAACAGGAAGCGGCACTTCGACAGCAGCTTGCCGTTATTGCCGATCCGGTAATCCGGGGCCAGGAACAGCGAACACAGTTCCGAGCTGCCCGTCAGGTCATTCGACAGGTACAGCGTTTCCATGCGCGTGAACACTTTCAGCTCACGGCTGGAGTGCACCAGCGTGCCGATGCGGTAGTTATAAAAAGGTTCTTCCAGGCCCACGGCAGCCTTGATGGCGCACACACCTGCGATGCGCTTGTTGACCGTGTCTTCCATGACGAACATGTAGTCGCGCTTTTCCGGCGCGATGGTTTCTGCGAACGAGGCGCAAGCGATGGCCACACGGTCGCCCAGCATTTTCATGTCCGGCTTCAGGGTGGTCATGCCTGAACCAACCTGCGTCGCCATCGTGTACAGGGCGTCCAGGTCGTGCTCTTGAATGGCGCGTACTACCAGCATAACGTTCTCTCTTACTTTTTAGATACGGACACAGAGGACATCGTCGCCCTCGGCCACTTGCAGCACATCCAGCACCTCCTGTGGCAGCGCGATCGAAATGCCGCCTTCAATAGACGGCACCGATACGATCACGGCGCGGAATTGCTGGCCCGCGTTGGCCGCCACCGCGTATTGCACGACCGGTTCACCGGCGCGCGATGGACGGTACAGCGTGGCGGTGCACCGCATCGATTGCGTCATGGTGCGTAGCGCGTGCTTGTGCGCCTGCAGGATCGGGCCGCCGTCAAAGATGTCGATATAATCGTCGGCCTCGAAACCTTCCGCCGTCAGCAGGCCGAACGCCAGTTCGCCGGACGGATGGATCTGGCCCATGACAGCTTGCGCTTCACCTGGCAGCAGCGGCACGTACACCGGATAGTGCGGCATCAACTCCACGATGGATGTGCGGTTACGGGCGCCACCGATGGTGCGCTCCGCATCGAGGAAATCCATCTGGAAGAATTTGCGGCCCAGCGCATCCCAGAATGGCGAACCGCCGTTATCATCCGTCACGCCGGCCAGCGGCACGAAGAAACGGTCGGAAAAGCGCTGCGGCGCCAGCGCGGCAAACATCAGGCGGGCGCGCGACAGCAGCGCGGCTTCCGGACGGCTTTGCACGCGTTCATCCACATAAAAGCTGGACAACTGCGAATACGACGTCAATTCCGAGCACAGGGTCAGCGCGTGGATGCTGTGGCTGATGCCCAGGTCGCGCGACACTTGCTGGATAACGTCATTACGGAACGAGAAATAGGTGCCATTGGAACCGGCGGATGCGTGGATCGCGGCTGTACCGACCAGCGAATGGCCAGCCAGCGCTTCCAGCACGAACAGGTACGATTCTTCGCTGGGAATATCGACCTGGGCGCCGAACGAAGCGATCGACGCTTCGACCGCCTGCACGATTTTTTCGCGCGTCTTCGGCAAGGTATGAACACCCGGCATGCTTACCGCAGCAAGCTTTTCCAGCGCTGCGATATCCGCAAGTTCTACCGGACGGACTACATACATGAGAACTCCTTTGTTTTTATCTTACGGACACGCCGGGTTGTGGCGGCGGGCGTGACGGATTACGGCGCTTCACGCCTAATCCGCCCTACGGTCACCTGCTGTAGGGCGGATTAGCCAAAGGCGTAATCCGCCAAGTTCCGCCAGCGGCTTACGCCGCGGCCTTCAGCCCATCCAGCGCAGCGCGCAGTTTGCGGCCCGCTTCGTCGATTTGCGCATCGGTGACGATCAGCGCAGGCGCGAAGCGCACCACGTCGGTACCGGCGATCAGCATCATCAAGCCCTGTGCTTCAGCAGCCTTCTGGATATCTTTCGACTTGCCTTTCCACGCATCGGCCACGACCACGCCCTGCAGCAGGCCGGAACCGCGCACGAACGACAGGATTTCCGGATAGTCTTTGCACAGACCCTCCAGCATCGCCACCAGCTTGACGGAAGCTTCCTTCACGCGCGCCAGGAAGGCTGGCTGGTTGATGATGTCCAGCACGGTCAGCGCCACAGTGGCAGCCAGCGGGTTGCCGCCGTACGTGGTGCCATGGCTGCCCACGTTCAGCGTCTTGGCCAGTTCTTCGGTGGTCAGCATCGCGCCGATCGGGTAGCCGTTGCCCAGCGCCTTGGCCGAGGTCAGCACGTCCGGGGTCACGCCGTAGCCCTGGTAAGCGAACAGGTGGCCGGTACGGCCCATGCCGCACTGCACTTCGTCGAAGATCAGCACTGCGCCAGTCTTGTCGCACAGGTTGCGCAACTCTTGCAGGAATTCCTTGTTGCCCGGTACCACGCCGCCTTCGCCTTGCACCGGTTCGACGATCACTGCGCACACGTCATCGGTAATGGCAGCGCGCGCTGCTTCGATGTTGTTGTACTCGATGTGGTTGATTGCTGGCGGCAGCGGCTCGAAGCCTTCCGTGTATTTCGCCTGGCCGCCGACGGAGACGGTGAACAGCGTACGGCCATGGAACGACGACAGGCACGACACGATGCGGGACTTGTGCTCGCCGAACTTGGTGTGGGCGTGCTTACGCGCCAGTTTCAAGGCGGCTTCGTTGGCTTCCGCGCCGGAGTTGCAGAAGAAAGCGCGGTCGGCGAACGTGGCTTCCGTCAGCGCCAGCGCCAGGCGCAGCACAGGTTCGTTGGTGTAGCCATTACCCAGGTGCCACAGCGTGTTGGCTTGCTTGGTCAGGGCGTCAACCAGGATCGGGTTGCAGTGGCCCAGCGAGGCCACGGCGATACCGGACGTGAAGTCCAGGTATTGCTTGCCGTTCTGATCCCACAGGTCCAGGCCCGAAGCACGTACCGGCACCATCGCGGCTGGCGCGTAGGTTGGAACGATCACATCATCAAAAGTCTGCCGGGTGACAGGGCGAGTGGTTACAGAAGAGTCAAGCTTTGCATTCATGTCATTCCCCAAAAGTAGAGATTCGTTTCCCCATTACTACGAGGCGCGGTGTCCCATTATAAAAAGCGGGATGCTAAAACTCTTTTGTGGATGCGACAAGGTTTTTCATTTTTCAGAAGGTATGCAAAATCCCCGCTTGCATGCCCCTGATATCCCCGCCAGGCAATGGGGAACGCACTTGCGCGCCAGGTGATACAACCGCAGCGCCGCTGAGGAAAAAACTGTTACGCAAATCCTGTTGCTCCAGGCGCGACAGCGTGCCATACAACGTGGTTCGGGTTGACAAAAAATAACGCCCCATCACCCCCAGTTGCGACGCATCGCCATGTCCTGCGCCGGCAACCCGGTCGTGCAGGCTTGCCCAGCCCACGCTGACGGAAGCTTGCGGGTGGAAGCGGTATTGCGCCGACACTTGCGCAATGCGCGTGTTCAAGGCGCCATCCGTGCGCCGTTCCGCGCCTGCCGAGCCATAAACTGTCCACGCGCCATTAAGCCGGTAAGACGCTCCCACCGTGCTGCGTTTTGCCGTCGCATTCAGCGCCAGCGTGCGCACGGCCTGCCAGTTGGCGCCGATATACAGGTCGTCCCTGCTGTATTCCGCCGCTAGATGCGTATTGCGGTTGGCGGCCCGTTCATCAAGCGGCGCCGCGCCCCCGGTCGCGCCACGGGCCAGCAACGCCTGCACTTTGATGCCGCCGATATCGGAAAACAGGCCGATGGCGTTATCTGCCCGCGGCGGCGCGCCCAGCAAATTATTCCAGCCTGACGCCTGGGTGGCGCTGGTGAACGCATCATATTTGCCATTCATAATGAATTGCGGCGTGTTTTGCCGTCCCAGCCGGATTTCACCCAGTTGCCCCGCCAGCCCTATCCACGCCTGGCGATTGGCGAAACGGTTGGCGTCCGGCGCCGTGCCATCGTCGGCGTTCAAGCCGATTTCCAGCGTGAAGTTCGCGCTCGTGCCGCCCCCCAGGTCTTCCCTGCCCCTCAAGCCGATGCGGCTGGCCAATAAACTGCTGGTATCGAGCCGCGTGACCGGCGGAGCGCCATCAGCGTGGATGTGCGTGACAAAGGCGTCGAGCACGCCATACATGGAAACATTGCTCTGGGAATAAGCTGCATTGCAGCTTAGAAGCAACAGCCAGGGCGCTACGCAGTGGCGGCGGGGATGACGCATGGTGCACTCTCCAAGAATCTTGCACAGAGGTTGTTTTCCTGGCTTTTAGTCAGCTATGCTGTACTGGACGGACATGCATGATGTCCGACCCAGACTACTACCAAAATGCGAACAGCACGAGACCGGATTGCCGCGCTTTATGCTCAGGCACTAGCTTGGCTATGCCTGTTGCTGCTGGCGTTAGTTGCATCCCCGCCACAGGCCCAGGAAATGGCCGCCGACACGCCGCACGCGCTGTTCCTGACAGTGCCGCAGCGCGCATGGCTGGCGGAACACCCGGTGTTGAAAGTCGCGGTCGACACCAACCGCGCGCCCGTCGAATGGCGCGGCGAAGACGGCGTGATGCGGGGCATTTCACCCAACATGCTGCAGCGGATCGAAACCATGCTGGGCGTGCGCTTTGAATTGGTGCCCAGCGCCAGCATTGCGGACCAGATCGACAAGCTCAAACGGGGCGAAGTCGATATCGTGTCCGCGATTTCACAAACGCCGGAACGCAGCAAGTACCTGTCCGTTACGGCGCCCTTCATCACCACGCCGATCGTGATTTACAACCGGGTCGGCGCCCCGCCCACCGGCGGGCTGGCGGGACTGGCCGGCAAGCGCGTGGGCGTTTCCGCCCGCACCAACGTGGAAGAAAGCTTGCGCAAGGATTGGACGGCAATCCATACGGTCCCCGTGCAAAACTTCCGCGAGGCCACGGACTGGCTGCGCTCCGGCGACCTCGATGCGTTTGTCGGCCCGCTGATGACGGGCACGCACCAGCTGGTGGAACAAGGCGCCAGCGATATCCGCGTGGCCGGTGAAACGGATTATGCATACCAGATCGGCTATGGCATCCGCAACGAACTGGCGCCTTTGCTGCCCCTGATGGATATGGCGCTGGCAGCGATTCCCCGCGCCGAGCGGGACGCCATCCGGCAGAAATGGAGCACGATCCAGTTTTCACACGATATCGATTACCGTCCGCTGGGCGCCCTGGCGCTGGCCGTGCTGGTGGCTATTGTATTTATCGTGCAGTTGCGCGTGATGGTGAAGCGGCGCACGGCGCAACTGCAGGATGAAGTGTCGGTGCGGCGTGCGCGCGAAGAAGAAATCCGCGAATTGAATGCGGCGCTGGAACAGCGGGTGGAACAGCGCACGGCCCAGTTGCGGCAGGCGAATGAAGAATTGCAGCTGGCTGCCGACCAGCTGGTGCAGACGGAAAAAGTCGCATCGCTGGGGCGCCTGGTGGCGGGCATTGCCCATGAATTAAATACGCCGCTGGGCAGCACGCTGACTGCCGCCACCACCTTGCGCGACCTGGTACGCGACTTTGGCGACGGCCTGTCCAACGGTGCGCTGAAAAGGTCGCAGGCGGAAGAACTGGTGCGCCAGTGCCAGCAAGCGTGCGGCATCATCGAGCGCAATTCGCACCGGGCAGCCGGGCTGATAGAAAACTTCAAGGAAATCGCAGTCGACCAGGCCAGCGAGCGGCGCCGCCGCTTCCGGCTGCGCACCACCGTGGAAGAAGTCATCATCACGCACCGCAATGCATGGAAAAGCACGCCGCACACGATTACCGTGGAAATTCCCGACACGGTCGAATTGGACAGCTTCCCCGGCCCGCTGGCGCAAGTACTGTCGAATTTGCTGGAAAATTCGCTGGTGCATGCGTTTGCCAATCATCCGGCCGGCCGGGTGACCATCCACGCCAGCGTGACGGAGCAGCGCGTGTGCCTGTCGTACAGCGACAATGGCGCCGGGATCCCAACCGAATTCCGCAACAAGGTCTATGACCCGTTCTTTACCACGCGCATGGGTCAGGGCGGTTCGGGACTGGGCCTGTATATCGTGCAGACACTGGTGTCCGGCGTCCTGGGCGGCACGATCGCGCTGCACAGCGAACCTGGCAACGGCACGCAATTCCACATCACGCTGCCGCTGGTGGCGCCGGAACCGAATGATGCGACGGCGCAGGCCACGCACGGCGTCGTTGGGCTGCCCGTGAATGAAACGGAGCCGCAACGGCGGATAGCTTAACCCGTCAACTTGCGCTGCCGCTCCTCGCGCGGCGTATTGCCAAACAAGGCGCCGAACGCCGTGGAAAAATGCGAGCCAGAAGAAAACCCGCACATCAGCCCCACCTGCACGATCGAATGATTGGTTTCCAGCAGCAGCTGCTTTGCCCGCTGCAAGCGCAATTCCAGGTAATACCGGGAAGGCAAACTCCCCAGGTATTGCTTGAACAAGCGCTCCAGCTGGCGCCGCGATAGCCCCACCAGCCCCGCGATATCATCGGTCGACAGCGGTTCTTCAATATTCGCTTCCATCAGGGTCACGGCTTCCGACAGCTTCGGCTGCAGCGCGCCAAAGCGCGCCTGCAAGGCCACCCGCTGCCGTTCTTCCGGGCCACGCACCTTGTCGATGCACAGCGCTTCCTTGATTTCCGCCTGCACGTTGGCGCCGTACAGCGCCTCAACGAGGGTCAGCGCAAAGTCCGCGCTGGCGCCGCCGCCACAGCAGCTTAAATGCGGGCCATCGATTTCAAACAGGTTCGGTGCGAGGATGGCCCGCGCATCGATATCTTCCGCGTCGCCGTATAAATTCCACGGCAGCGCAATGCGCACGCCGCCCATCAGGCCCGCTTGCGCCAGCCACAAGACGCCCGCCCCCACGCCGCCCCAGAATTGCGCGCCGCGGCAGCGCTCAATGACGGCGCGGATTTGCTGCTGCGGCAGCGGCGCCTGGGTTTCATCGGCCACCAGCAGCGCGATATGCCAGCTGTGATTCGGCAGGCTGTGATGCGGCCCATCGAGCAATTGCTGCGGCGTGCACACATCCAGCACCAGTTGCTGTGGCCGGACGCGGGCGGCCAGCCGCAACGGCTGCGCCAGGCCGGCCCACGTCAGGGTATCCGCCTCGCCCGCGTTTACCAGCAGCACGCGCAGCGGCTGTTCCTGGGCCAGGTGGGACAAATTTGCAAACGACATCGGCGGTATTCTGGTTGTTATTCAGGAGCGAGAACAGTCGGCGGACGCGACGTGCTCCACTGACTGGCAATCATACCGGAGATCATCAATACCGCGCCCAACATCCCGCTCCATGCCAGTGTTTCGCCCAGCCATATGTAGCCGAAAATGGCGGCGCAGCCGGGTTCGAATGCATACATGACCGCCGCTTCATTGGCCGTGCTGTGGCTCTGGCCCCACGTTTGCAGTGAAATGATGGCTGCCGTCGCCACCACGCCCAGGTACAGCAAATTGGCCTGGTACAGCTGCAAGCCCTTGGCGATGTATGCCCAGTAATCGTTGATATCCTGCGGTCCCGCCACGTCGCCGCGCGGCACTTCGCGCAGCGCGATCCACAGCGCAGCGCATACGGCCACGGTAAAGATTTGCGCCGCCGTCAGCGACATCAGGCGCTCCGCCTTGCGGGTCTGCACTTCCATCAGTTTCACGTACAGGCCGAACGCCAGCGCCGCCCCCAGCGCCAGCGTATCGCCTTTACCCCAGATAAAAGCACCATCCCAGCACAGTGCAAACAGGCCGGCCAGCGCCAATCCCAGCGCGACGATGATGCGGCGCTCCGGCAGCTTGCCGGCAAAGACGCCCAGCAGCGGCGGCACCAGCACGTTCAGGCCGCACACGAAGGCATTGCGGTTGGACGTCGTCAGCGCCAGCCCTTCCACCTGAAATAAATAGCAAAAGAACAGCAGCACGCCGCTGATGGCGCCATAGCGCAAATCCGCTTTCGATGCGCGCAGCAGGAACGGCGACAGCAGCAGGCTGGCAATACTGAAACGCACCACGACTATCCAGTTGGCTGACAAATAATCCGTCATGTTTTTCATGGCGGGGAACGTGGTGCCCCACACCACGGTGACAACGAAAAGGGCAAGAATGCCGCGGAAATGAGCAGTCATGGTCATTTTGTCTATATACATGAACCGCATATAGTACCGTGGCTGCGTCTGCCGCGTGCGGGACGCTATAATCAAACTCTATGGGCGAACGATATTTGAAGAGTATCCGGCTGCTGGCCGAATGCATGCAGGGCTTTGAGCGCCTGTCGGGTGAGCACGTGCGCAAGCACGGACTGACCCATGCCCAATTCGACATCATTGCCACGCTCGGTAATACGGAAGGCATGTCGTACAAGGAATTGGGTGAAAAAACCCTGATCACGAAAGGCACGCTGACTGGCGTGATTGAGCGGCTGGAGCAAAAAGGCCTGGTGGAGCGGGAACGCAGTCTCGATGACAAGCGTTCATGGTTCATCCGCCTGACGCCGAAGGGTGACCGGATGTTCCGCGACGTGTTTCCCCAAGTCGTGTCGGAAGGCAGCGCCGTGTTTGCGCACTTTACTGAAAATGATTTCGCCGCCCTGGAGCAAACGCTGTCCGGCTTGAAGCAAGTGATTGCCGCCGGCAGCGACAGCTAATTCCCAACAAGAACATTGAAGAAAACCATGTCTCTGAAAACTACCTTGATTCCCGGTGTTGCCGCGCCAGACTTTGATAAACAAATCATTACCAACCTGTTGCTGGACCACGTGACGCAAGAAGAAGTGCGCCAGCAAAAACTGTTGATCGGCATCCGCAACGATGACGGCGACATCTACCGCCTGATCGGCGCTACCAAGCACAACAGTTTCAACAACGCCATCGAAGAATTGTTCGACCTGGACTTGACGGATGAGTTGCAAGATACCGAAGGCACGGTGGAAGGCTGCGACGCCATCTTCAGCGCCGCGGAATAAGCGCAACGTGCGCCAATTGGGCGCATAATTTGCGGAAAATTTCAGCAAAGTATGTCACAATGGATTAGTTCCACATGGCAACATTCTGGATGATTTCGTAATGAATCGACTGGCCGCCTTCAAGCACATTTCCGCGCAAGCTGCGCGGGGGGAACTTGCGTTCCCAACCAATGTGGCGGCCTCGCTGAAGTTGCAGCAGGCGCTCAACGATCCTGACTGCCACGCGGATACGGCCGTCAAACTGATCCAGGCCGATCCCTTGATGGCGGCCCGCACGGTCGCCATTGCGAATTCTGTTGCTTACAACCGTTCCGGCACGCAAATTTCCGGCGTGCGCCCGGCGGTTCAGCGCCTCGGTGTCCGCACCCTGCAATCGCTGGTGGCGGCACTGATCGTGCGCCAGCTGGGCAGCACGATTACCGATCCCGCACTGAAAACCATGGCGTCGCAATTGTGGGAACACACGGCCCACGTGGCGGCGCTGGCGCAAGTGATTGCCCGCCGCGTCACGCACGTCGATCCGGATACCGCTTTATTTACCGGCATCGTGCACGAAGTGGGCGGGTTTTACATACTGTCGCGGGCGCAGGAATTCCCCGGCATCATGGATGGCTATCCGGAAGACTGGGTCGAACATGGCGAAGTGGAAATCGGCCGCGGCGTGTTGCGCAAGCTGAATATGCCGGAAGCCGTCATGAATTCGGTGGAAGCCATGTGGGAAGGCTTGCGTGCCTTGCCACCGGAAAACCTGGGCGACACCTTGCTACTGGCCAACGACCTGGCGCCCGTTCCCTCCCCCCTGCACCAGCCGCCCGGCGCCACCACCCGTGCAGGCGCCCGCACCATTGATTTCGTGGTGGGCGATGGCACGCTCGATGACATCTTGCGGGAATCCGATGAAGAAGTGAAATCGCTGATTGCCGTGCTCATGCTGTGATGCGGGCGGATTAGCAGTTTCCCTCTATAGCCCATATTTTGTGCGGCGCAATAGGTTGCGAGATTAATGATATATTGAAACTAATCTCAACCAAACCAACCGCACTGTAATGATCACCGCACCGCAAGTCGACAGCCTTAATCTTGTCCTCCCTTCCGAACCGTTGCTGATGATGGGCGCCGGCCCTGTGCCGATCCCGCACAGCGTGGCGCAAGCCAATTCCATCGTCATCAACCACCTGGGCGACACGATGGCCAAGGTGATCCACCAGATGAAGGAAATGGCGCGCTATGTGTTCCAGACAGAATCGCGCTGGATCCTCGGCGTCGCGGGTCCAGGTTCGGCGGCCATGGAAATGAGCGTGGCCAACCTCGTGTACCCCGGCACGCGTGTGCTGTGCGTGTGCAATGGCTACTTTGGCAAGCGCTTTGCGGACATGTCGACGCGTTTGGGTGGCGTGGTGGAAACCCTGAATGTGCCGGACGGCGAGGCCGCGCAAGTGGCCGCCGTGCGCGAACACCTGGAGCGCTTCAAGCCGGAAGTGCTGACCATCGCGCAAGGTGAAACGTCGTCCACCGTGTTCAACCGCCACTTGCCGCAAATCACGCGCATGGCGGCCGAGTATGGCTGCTATGTGATTGTCGACGCCGTGTGCACGTTGAGCACGATGCCGCTGGAAATGGATAACTGGAAAATTGACGCCGTGGTGTCGGGTGGCCAGAAAGGCTTGTCGTCGATCCCCGGCGTGTCGCTGATCGCGTTTTCCGAACGCGCGTGGGACCGCATCAACTCCCGCCCGGCCGCGCCGCCCCATTGGTGCCTGGACGCCAAGCTGGCGGAAAATTTCTGGCACAACGCGTCGTACCACTATACGGCGCCCGTGTCCGGCATCCTCGCGCTGCATGAAGCGCTGCACCTGGTGTGCAAGGAAACACTGGAAGCCCGTTTCGAGCGCCACTTGCGCTGCTCGCTGGGCTTGCAGCGCGGCATCGAAGCGATGGGGTTGAGCTTGTTCGCGCCGGCGGAATCGCGTTTGAATTCCGTCGTTGGCATCAACGTACCGGATGGCATCAAAGGTGCGGATATCTGCAAGCAGATTTCGCTGAAATACCGTGTGGAAATCGCCGGGTCGTTCGGCTTGAATATCGTGCGTATCGGCCAGATGGGCGAACAGTGCCGCGAACACAACTTGTTCCGCACATTGCACGCTTTAGGCTCGACGATGAAAGACCTGGGCGCCGACGTGGACGTGGCGTCCGGCGTGGCGGAACTGGAGCGCGGACTGCAGCACTCCATCTCCGCCTGACCTGCTGTTGAATCAGGCCGCTTTACGGCGGTTCTGATCTTGCGGCAAGCGCCGCAGGCTGTCGCACAGCGCCGCCGCGGCGCGTTGCGCTTCCCGCAGCAGGCGCTCTGCTTCTTGCTGCTGGCGCGCACGGCGCGCCGTTTCACAAATCATGCACATGGTTCGGGTTCCTGTATTGAGGGGTCCACGGTTTGTTGCCAGGCCGGCAGCTGCTGTACGCGGCTGAACCAGGCCAGCATGTTCGGGTATTGATCCACTGGCAGCGATGCCTTGACGCGGTACATCAGCGGCGCCGCAACCGCGTAATCAGCCAGCGTGACGTGATCGCCCACCAGCCACTGGCGGTCTTTCAAGTGACCATCCAGCACCGTGGCGTATTGCGCCAACTCTTCGCAGCCACGGTCCACTTCGCGTGGATCGGCTGGCTGGCCCGTGACAAAGCCTTTCCAGACCCGCTCCCACGTCAGCACGCCGATGGCTGGCGCAAAGTGCTGGCAAGCCCAAAACATCCAGCGGTTGATGTCGGCGCGCACCTTGATATCCCATGGATACAGCGAATGCGGTTCACCTCGCTGCTGGGCGGTTTTGTCCGCCAGGTATTGCATGATGGCGCACGACTCCCACAGCACGAAGCCATTGTCTTCCAGCACGGGAATCTTGCTGTTGGGATTCACTTCACCCAGGCGGCGGCGGTCTTCTTCACTGGCCAGATTGATCTCGATGACTTCCACATCGGCATTCAGGGCAGCCACCACCATGTTGACACGGCGGGCATTGGAAGAAATCGAGTGGGTGTATAAGCGCATGTCGTGTCTCCTTATCGGCGGGTGGATGATAAGGAAATGATAAGACGACGCTGTGACAGTTTCTGTCAGTAGCCTTGCGCTAGGGAGCGCTGCGCTGCAAAGTCAACACTGCGCACAGGGGGCGAAAATGGCTCGGGATTGTCCCAACGATCATTCTTCACGTGATGATATTACCGGCTTTCTTAGCAAAATAAAAAATATTACATAGAAAATAATTTTCCATTGCCTCATGTTATTATTTATATTGCAACAAACTTATATCACGTTCAGGATTTTTTTACACCCATGATCAAGAAATCATTACTCCTCACCGCTCTGGCAAGCGCCTCCTGCCACGCCGCCCTTCCATCGCAATTCATCGCCAAGCAATACACGGAAGCGCTGGGCCGCGCCCCCGAGCCTTCCGGCTGGCAGGGATTTACCAATTACGCCGTATCGCAGGGCTGCTCTGCCAATACGCTGAAAAACATTTCACTGGGCTTTTTTGATTCCGCCGAATACAAGGCCAAAGGCTATACGCCGGAAGAAGCAGTATTGACGGCTTACCGTGCCGTGTTCAGCCGCGAACCGGATCCGTCTGGCTTTAACTTTTACGTCAATTACCTGAAGTCCGGCCACACGATCGTGGAAGCATTGCCATTCATGTTCTCCAGCCAGGAATTCAATGACATGGTTCCTGCCATTTGCGCAGGCGAAGCCTATGGCCCGATCGGTGCTCCGAAGCAAGCGATGGATATCGGCTCCGGCACCTGGACGCAGGCACAGCTGGAATCCTGCATTGCCAGCAATTGGGTCTGCAATATCCCGCCACGTACCGTGGTGTACTTGAATTCCACGTTGACCATTCCAAATGGCAAAACTGTGCAAACCCAGGGCAGCTATGACCGGACCATGTATGCACGGCAAGCCCGTATTGTGCGTAACAGCAGCGCGCAAGGCATCTTGATCGTCATGCAGCCCGCGTCCGTCGTCCGCAACATCTGGGTCAGCGGGGGCCGCGACTTGTACAAGGGGGCGTTAGTAAAGAGCGATAAGCCGCAAGAAAATGTGTTCCCGAACATCAATTACGTTGGCGGCGGCGGCGGCGCCATCCTCGGCGTGCGCAGCGATGCGCCATTGGCGGCCACGCACATCGCTACCTTCCCGGTACCGACACCATCCGTTCCGACATCGCCAACGGCCTTCCAGGGTTCCATCACCATCCAGAACAACTTGACCACCGGCTATGCGCAAAGCCATTACTTCGATGGCACGCCAGTGGCATGGGCTGACGGTATTTCCAACCACATCACCAACGCGACGATCACCGGCAACGACATCGTTGATCCCACCGACGTCGGCATCGTGATTTTCGGCCACGACGGCAGTACGCAAGCCAGCACCGCGTCGAATAACGTGATCGTACATTCCGGCCACTCGGCCTATGGTTCGCTGGGACTGGATGCCACCCAATGCCTCGGATCGGCCAGCGCCTGCCGCTTCTCCGGCACCGGCTATACCAACAATACGATTTTCGCAGGCGAGAAACAGCATTCGGACATCGTGCTGTTCAATGGCACGGGCGCCTGGGCTCCGCCAAGCTGCAACGGGGTACTGGATAAGTACTGCGCAACCGGAGGCCAGATGAGCAATAACACCAGCATTCTGGGCGACGCGAACCAGGTTATCCAGGCGCAGGTCAGTATGGCGGTCGACGGCATGCTGTCCGCAGTCATGAGCGGTAACAATCTGAATGTCAAACCAGTACCACTAGGCTCAACGATGCGCTGCCGTACCAGCAGCACGGCGCCAATGGTGCTCTATGCATTGAGCAAGGGTCACGCCAGCGGCTCTCTGCAGGCAGGTTCGGATGGGGATATCGACCAGTGCATCGGCCACTGATTTAAGACCCATCCTATAAAAAAAACCCCGCCGGGGAGCAGCGGGGTGAAGTCCAAAACTAGGGATGTCCTGAAAGAGACGAGTCCATGGTAAGCCTGCTTCCATGCACACTCTGTGCGTTGCTTCACACTTGAAGCATTTTTACGCGTCTTCGCGGATATTGTTTTCCGCCCGCCAAACTTTCAGCAGGGCGTGGCGCGGTGTCGGGTAGCGTTCCGTAATGGTGTCGGCCGCCTTGATGCGGTCGATGCGGAAATGGCGCAACGCTTCCCGCATCTCGCACCATGCGGCCAGCAAGCGCTTGCCTTCCATATACGCCAGGGCGAAAGGCCACACGACCCGCTCCGACGTGCGCCCCGCTTCATCGCTGTAGCTGATGCGCATCTTGTGCTGGTGGCGGATGGCCAGCCGCGCGGGCGTGATAAAAGTTTCATTCGGCTGGTCATCCATGCCGATCGGTACCCACAGGCTGGTGTCCGCCATACTGTCCCGCAAATCTTTCGGCGACGCTGTCGCGATCTTGGCCAGTGCGCTGGCAGCCGCTTTCGCCAATTCGGCATCGCCCTGCCGTTTCACCCAGCGCGCGCCCAAGACCAGCGCTTCCAGCTCATCGGCGCCAAACATCAGCGGCGGCAAAAAGAACCCGGTCTTCAGCATATAGCCGAGGCCCGCCTCGCCCTGCAGCGGCGCGCCCAGTTCCGCCAGGGTTTGCATGTCGCGGTATATCGTGCGTTCCGACACACCCAGCTGCTCCGCCAGTGTGGCTGCCGTCACGGGACGGCGGTTGCCCCGTAAGGCATCCATCAACTGAAACAGGCGGCCGGCGCGACTCATACACCCTCGATAAATTGATGATGCCCGGCCTGAAGGCCCGGCACGCATGGCTAAAAATAAAAACGCCGGGATTGTGACCCGGCGTTTTCGGTTTGACACAGTTGCGTTATTACACCACAGCTCCGTCAGTCTCGTCTTTTTCTTTCACTGGCTTGATCAAGTCTTCGCGCTTCACGCCCAGCCACATCGCCACGGCAGCCGCCACGAACACGGACGAGTAAATACCGAAGCAGATACCGATCGTCAGCGCCATGGCGAAGTAGTGCAGGGTCGGGCCGCCGAATACCAGCATCGACAACACCATCATCTGCGTGCAGCCGTGGGTGATGATGGTACGCGAGATGGTCGACGTGATCGCGTTGTCGATCACTTCATGCACGGATGCCTTGCGCTGCTTGCGGAAGTTTTCGCGGATACGGTCGAAAATAACCACCGATTCATTGACCGAGTAACCCAGCACGGCCAGCACGGCGGCCAGCACGGTCAGCGAGAATTCCCACTGGAAGAACGCGAAGAAGCCCAGGATGATGACCACGTCGTGCAGGTTGGCGATGATGGCCGACACAGCGTATTTCCACTCGAAGCGGATCGCCAGGTAAATCATCACGCCGATCACCACCATCACCAGTGCGTTCAAGCCGTTTTGCGCCAGCTCTTCACCCACTTGCGGGCCGACGAATTCCACCTTGTGCAGCACCACGGCTTCTTTGCCGGCAGCATCCAGGCAAGCGTCTTTCGCCACCTGTTCGCCTTTGTCGGTCGTCGTGTCCATGCGCTTGATCGCGCCACCGTCCGCCTTGCACAGTGCGTCGAACACACGGGTCGAGGCACTTGCCGCATCTTTCCCGGCGGCGCCGGAAATCGGCAAACGCAGCATCACGTCGCGCGCGGTGCCGAAGCTGGTGACTTCAGGCTGTTCGTAACCGATGCCGGCCACAGTACTTCGTATCTTTTCCAGGTCCGCCGCGTGCTGGTACTGCACTTCCATCACGGTGCCGCCCTTGAATTCAATCGACAGGTGCAAGCCTTTGTGGAACAGGAAAAACACCGCCGCCACGAAGGTCAGCGCGGAAATCGCGTTGAAGACCAACGCGTGGCGCATGAACGGAATGTCTTTTTTAATGCGGAAAAATTCCATTTCTCTTACCCCTTATTTCGACTGGCCTGGAACCCAGACCGTGCCGATCGACACCGACTGCAGTTTCTTCTTGCGGCCGTACCACAGGTTGACCACGCCGCGCGATACAAACACTGCGGAGAACATCGACGTCAAAATACCCAGGCAGTGCACCACGGCGAAGCCGCGCACCGGACCGGAACCGAACACGTACAGTGCGATACCGACGATCAGGGTGGTGACGTTGGAGTCGATAATCGTATCCCATGCGTGCTTGAAGCCGTCCGCAATGGCTGCTTGCGGGGTATTCCCCTTGCGCAGCTCTTCACGGATACGCTCGTTAATCAGCACGTTGGCGTCAATTGCCATACCCAGCGCCAGCGCGATAGCGGCAATACCCGGCAAGGTCAGCGTCGCCTGCATCATCGACAGCAGCGCCATCAGCAGCAGCAGGTTGACGCCCAGCGCCAGCACGGAGAAGAAGCCGAACAGCATGTAGTAAATCACCATGAAGACGGCAATGGCGGAGAAGCCGTAAATCATCGACATCTTGCCCTTCTGGATGTTTTCCGCACCCAGTGCAGGACCGACGGTGCGCTCTTCAATCACCGTCATCGGCGCATACAGCGCGCCGGAGCGCAGCAGCAGCGCCAGTTCCGCCGCGTTTTCCGAATTGCCCATGCCGGTGATCTGGAACGAGCTGCCCAGTTCACTCTGGATGGTGGCCACGGACAGCACTTCAGGCTTGCCCTTTTGTTCGTACAGCACGATGGCCATTTTCTTGCCCACGCGGTCGCGCGTGGCTTCACGGATCTTGCGGCCGCCGTCGCCGTTCAAGTCGATCGATACGGCAGCGTTGTGGTTCTGGTCGAACGAAGCGGTGGCGCGGGAAATGTAGTCGCCGGACAGCACGATGTCCTTGTACAGCACGACCGGCACGTTTTTGCCGACGGTGAACAGTTCAGAATTGAATGGCACAGCCGATTGCAATTCCGTGCCTGGCACGACGGTTTCATCGACCATGCGCACTTCCAGCGTGGCGGTACGGCCAATGATGGACTTCGCGCGGGCTACGTCTTGCACGCCTGGCAGCTGCACGACGATACGGTCGGCGCCCTGCTGCTGGATGATCGGTTCAGCCACGCCCAGTTCATTGACGCGCTTGGACAGGGTCGCGATATTCTGCTTCACGCCATTGTCCATCGCTTCTTTCAGTGCGGCTGGTTTCAGGCTCAGCACCAGTTTCAAGTCAGCGCCATCGGCTGCATCGGCAATGTTCAGCTCTTGCATGTCGGCCAGCACGGCGCGGGCTTTCTTGCGGGTGTCGTCATCGCGGAATTTCACTTCCACGGTGTTGTCCTTGCGCTCGATGCCGGCGTGGCGGATGTTCTTGTCACGCAGCGCCGTGCGGACCGACGTCTGGATGCCGGTCACACGCTTTTCCAGCGCAGCCTTGACGTCCACCTGCATCAGGAAGTGCACGCCGCCGCGCAAGTCCAGGCCCAGGTACATCGGCAGCGCGCGGATTTTCTGCATCCACACCGGCGTGTTGGCGGTCAGGTTATTGGTGACGATGTAAGTCGGGTCATTCGGGTCTGCGTTCAGCGCGTGTTCCAGCGCCAGCTTGGCTTTGAACTGGGTGTCGGTGTCGAAGAAGCGGGCGCGCACGGAAACGTGGCTGCCCGTGCCGTCCAGCGCAATGCCGTCCGTCTTGATGTTTTCTTGCTTCAGCACTTGCTCGACCTTGGCCGTCACGTCGCTGCCGACTTTGACGGTGGACTTGCCGCTGGTGACCTGCAGCGCAGGCGATTCGCCGAAGTAGTTAGGCGCCGTATACAGTGCGCCCAGCAACACCGTAATGGCAATGACGATATATTTCCAGACAGGATAGCGATTCATGGTTATCTGCGTTCGGGAAGAAACGTAAACGGGCCTGGATGCTGGATCGGCAGGCCCGTCGGGGGATTACAGCGCTTTGAGCGTGCCCTTAGGCAGCAGCGTAGTGACCGAATTTTTTTGCACGATCATTTCGTTACCTGCGGAAATTTCCAGCGTCACGTAGACGTCGGACACCTTGGAAACTTTACCCAGGATGCCACCGGCGGTGACTACTTCATCACCCTTGGCCAGGGCGTCCATCATGGCTTTCTGTTCTTTCGCGCGCTTTTGCTGAGGACGGATCATGAGGAAATACATGACCACGAACATCAGGATCAGCGGCAGGAAGCTGGTGAGGTTGCCACCCAGGCCGAGCGGATCAGCAGCGGCTTGAGCGTAGGCGTTGGAAATGAACACAGTAAACTCCAATAGATTGTGAAAAAATTAGCGCTGTATTCTAGCACCCGTGACGGGGCGCAAAGATGTCAGGCGCATGTGGGGTTGCTGAAATGTTTTACAAGTGACAATTGCGCGACAGCGGGTATTACACGCCGCGCGCACGATCCTTGTGGAATTCCAGCGTCCACGCGTGGAAGCGGTCTTCATCCAGCGCTTCCCGCATCTGGCGCATGATGTCCAGGTAGTAATGCAAGTTGTGGATGGTGTTCAGGCGCGCGCCCAGGATTTCTTGCGTTCGGTGCAGGTGGTGCAAATAAGCGCGCGAGAAATTGCGGCACGTGTAGCACGTGCACGTGGCATCCAGCGGCTCCTTGTCTTCCTTGTAACGGGCATTCTTGATTTTCACGTCGCCAAAGCGGGTGAAAATCCAGCCATTGCGGGCATTCCGGGTCGGCATCACGCAATCGAACATGTCGACCCCGTTCGAGACACCCGCGACCAGGTCTTCCGGCGTGCCGACACCCATCAGGTAGTGCGGCTTGTTGGCCGGCAAGCGCGGGCCCACGTGTTCCAGCACGCGCATCATGTCTTCTTTTGGCTCGCCAACCGACAGGCCGCCAATGGCCAGGCCCGGGAAATCGATTTCTTCCAGCTTGGCCAGCGATTCATCGCGCAAGGTTTCAAACATGCCGCCCTGCACAATACCAAACAGGGCATTCGGGTTTTCACCGCGCTTGAATTCATCCATCGAGCGCTGCGCCCAGCGCAGCGACATGCGCATGGATTTCGCCGCCTCATCCAGCGTGGCCGGACGGTCATTGATTTTATACGGCGTGCATTCGTCGAACTGCATGACGATGTCGGAGTTCAGCACGCGCTGGATTTGCATGGAGATTTCCGGCGACAGGAACAATTTATCGCCATTGATGGGCGACTGGAACGTCACGCCCTCTTCCGTAATCTTGCGCATTTCACCCAGCGAAAACACTTGGAAGCCGCCCGAGTCCGTCAAGATCGGCTTATCCCAGCCCATGAAGCCGTGCAAGCCGCCGAACTTCGACATGATGTCGTTGCCAGGGCGCAGCCACAGGTGGAAGGTATTACCCAAGATAATCTGGGCGCCGATTTCTTTCAATTCCAGCGGCGACATCGCCTTCACGGAACCATAGGTGCCGACCGGCATGAAAATCGGCGTTTGCACTTCGCCATGGTTGAGTTTGACCGTGCCGCGGCGCGCCTTGGTCAGACCGCTGGGATCGGTCTTAATCAGTTTAAATTCCAGCATTGGTATTCTTTCGTATTTTATTAAGCGCGATTTTGCGTGGTCAGCAGCATCGCATCGCCATAGCTGAAGAAGCGGTATTCGCTGGCGATCGCATGGGCGTAGGCTTTGCGGATTTCTTCGAAACCGGCAAAGGCGGACACCAGCATCAGCAGGGTCGACTTCGGCAAGTGGAAGTTGGTGATCAGCCGAGTCACCGTCTTGAATTGATAACCGGGCGTGATGAACAGCGACGTATCGGCGCTGCCCGCCTCCAGCTGGCCCGTTTGCGACGCAGATTCCAGCGCGCGCAGGCTGGTCGTGCCCACTGCCACCACATCGCGGCCGGCGGCTTTCGCCGCGCGCACGGCGTCCACGGTTTCCTGCGGCATCGTGTACCACTCCGTATGCATTTTGTGCTCGGACAGGTTTTCCGTACGCACCGGCTGGAACGTGCCGGCGCCCACGTGCAAGGTCACGAAAGCAAAGTTGACGCCCTTGTCTTTCAGCTTTTGCAGCAGCGCGTCATCGAAATGCAGGCCGGCAGTCGGCGCAGCTACGGCGCCCGGCACCTTGTTGAACACGGTCTGGTAGCGGTTTTCATCGAACTCATCGGCATCGTGTTCAATGTAAGGCGGCAGCGGCAGGCGGCCATACGTCTCAATCAAATCGAACACGTCGCCCTCAAAGTGCAGCGTGAAGAATTCACCGGCGCGCTCGCCGACCGTCACGTCAAACGCATCGGCCAGACGCAGCTTGGTGCCCGGCAGCGGCGAGCGGGATGCGCGCACTTGCGCCAGCACGGTGCGGGTATCGAGCACGCGCTCGACCAGCGCTTCCACCTTGCCGCCGCTTTCTTTCATGCCGAAGAACCGCGCCTTGAGTACGCGCGTGTTATTCATCACCAGCAAGTCGCCGGGCTGCAGCAATTCAAGGACGTCGGTGAACTGGCGATCGTGCAGCTGATCACCATCGACATGCAGCAGGCGCGAAGCACTGCGATCCGGCAGGGGAAATTGCGCTATCCGCTCTGGCGGCAAGTTAAAATCGAAGTCTGATAAGGAATACATGAAAACGCGTGTATAAAACTGTGGGGCAACCCTCTATTGTACACCAGCTTGCGAAACACCCTGAATTGCCGCCCGATGCCGTCTACCCAGCCTCACATGCCGCCTGAAGCCGCGCCGCCCTCCCCCGCTGCAGCCAAGAAACCTGCGAAGAAGAAGGCTGCCGCCCCTGCCAAGAAAGCCGTACCGCTGGAAGCCAAACTGGCCCGGCTGGGCTTGCGTACGGATATGGACCTGGTGCTGCACTTGCCCATGCGTTACGAAGATGAAACGCAAGTGGTGACGATCCAGGAAGCGTGCCTGCATGGCGGCGAGACGTCGCAGGTGGAAGGCATCGTGACGAAAAATGAAATCGCGTATAAGCCACGGCGGCAACTGCTGGTGCATATCGATGACGGCACGGGCGATTTGCAACTGCGCTTCATGAATTTCTATGGCAGCCAGGTCAAGCAACTGGCGGAAGGCACGCGGGTGCGCGCCCGGGGCGAGTTAAAGCACGGCTTCTTTGGCGCGGAAATGGTGCACCCCCACTATAAGATCGTCAATGCGGGAGCGCCGCTGCCGACATCGCTAACGCCCGTGTATCCGGCTGGCGAAGGCTTGCCGCAGCACGTCATGCGCAAAGCCATTGCCGATGCGATGAAACGGGTGGACTGGACAGATACCCTGCCGCCGCGCCTGCTGGAGCGGCTGGAGCTGGATAATTTCGAACCATCGGTGCGGCTGCTGCACAATCCGCCGCCGGATGTCGATACGTACACACTGCTGGACCGTTCGCATCCGGCATGGACGCGCATGAAGTTCGATGAATTGCTGGCGCAGCAGTTGTCCTTGAAACGGGCGCAAAAAGCACGCCGCGCCAAGGGTTCGCCGCCGCTGTCGGTCATCGGGGAATTGTCGGCTCAATTCCAGCAGGCGCTACCTTTCAAGCTGACGGGCGCGCAGCAGCGCGTGCTCGATGAAATCCGCGCGGACATCAGCCAACCCTTCCCCATGCAGCGTTTGCTGCAAGGCGACGTGGGCGCCGGCAAGACCGTGGTGGCGGCGCTGGCTGCCGCGCAAGCGATCGACAGCGGCTACCAGGCTGCATTGATGGCGCCGACGGAAATCCTCGCGGACCAGCATTTCCGCAAGATCGCCGCGTGGATGGAACCGCTGGGCGTCAAGGTGGCATGGCTGACCGGCAGCCTGACAAAAAAGAACAAGGCCGCCGCCACGCAACTGGTGGAAACAGGCGAAGCGCGCCTCGTTATCGGTACGCACGCGATCATCCAGGACACCGTGCAATTCGCCAATCTCGGTCTCGTGATTGTCGATGAACAGCACCGCTTCGGCGTGGGCCAGCGCCTTACGCTGCGCAACAAGGGCAATGAAAACGCCGTGCCGCACCAGTTGATGATGTCGGCCACGCCGATTCCCCGCACGCTGGCCATGACGTATTACGCGGATTTGGAAGTGTCCGTCATCGATGAATTGCCGCCTGGCCGCAGTCCCATCGTCACCCGCGCGATTGACCAGAACCGGCGCGATGAAGTCATCGAGCGCGTGCATGCAGCCGCGCTGGAGGGGCGGCAAGTGTATTGGGTGTGTCCGCTGATTGAAGAATCCGAAGCGCTGCAATTGCAGACTGCGACGGAAACCCATGCGCTGCTGGCGGAAGCGCTGCCGGACTTGAACGTCGGCCTCGTGCACGGCAAATTAAAGCCGGCGGAAAAGCAGGCCGTGATGGATGCCTTTGCCGCCAACGACATGCAAGTGCTGGTGGCCACCACCGTGATCGAGGTGGGGGTGGACGTGCCGAATGCATCGCTGATGGTGATTGAACATGCGGAGCGGTTTGGCTTGTCGCAGCTGCACCAGTTGCGGGGCCGGGTGGGACGGGGTTCGGCGGCGTCCGTGTGCCTGCTGCTGTACCAAAGCCCGCTGGGCGGCGTGGCGAAGCAGCGCTTGATGACGATGCGCGAAACCACCGATGGCTTTGAAATCGCGCGGCGCGACCTGGAAATCCGGGGTCCCGGTGAATTCCTCGGCGCGCGCCAGTCGGGACAGGCCATGCTGCGTTTCGCGGACCTGGAAACGGACACGTGGCTGGTGGACCGGGCGCGCGACGTGGCGTCTGCGCTGCTGAAAGATGAAAAATACCTGCCCGTCGTCGAAGGCCACCTGGAACGGTGGCTGGGCGGACGGGAAGAATTCCTCAAGGTTTGAGCACCCGGCGCCCCATCAGTGCAGGCGGCTGCGCTTTTGGGCATACATTTGTTCATCCGCCAAAAGCACATAATGTGACAGCAGCTGTCCACCACTGGCATCGCACTGCACGACGCCGGCACTGATGGAAACCATATACGGCCGCTCCTTCATCAGATTGAACGCACTCAGGTTGGCCTGGATACGATGCAGGATAACGCCTGGCTTTTCATCATCCAGCGTATAGGCAACGAACTCGTCGCCGCCAAGGCGCGCCACCACATCGGCATGGCGAAAGGACTCGCGGAATACCTGCGCGGCATCCTGTATCAGGCGATCGCCGGCCTCGTGGCCGAGTTCATCGTTCACGCGTTTGAGGCCGTCAATGTCGGCAAAGATCACGGCGCTCTTGGTCCGGTTGCGCCGCGCCAGCTTATAGATCTGTTCCGCTTGGAGGAAAAAGCCGCGCCGGTTATACAAGCCAGTCAGCACATCCGTCAGCGACAGTAACCGCATTTCCGCGGCCGCCTCGTCCCGCCGCGCCAGTTCCGCGGCGTGCGTCACGGACGTGTGCGCGATTTCGTCGCGCTGGTCAGTCACGCACCGCTCCAACTCACTGTGCGCCTCGAGCTTGCCCAGCGCCGCGGCAGCCAATTGCAGGATATACGACAGCGCCCGCCGCCCCTTCTCCAGCGCGGCAACATCCAACTGGTGTTCCCATGCCACAGCCAGCACGGCCACCGTATCCTGCACCGGTGCAGGCGCAGGCACAGCCAGCGCAAGCATGCATTGCCCGTCCTGTGTGCGCTGCCACTCTCCTCGCATGTCGGTGGCGCTTCTCGCACCGGACAGCAACGACATGGCGGTTTGATACAGCGGGTGGCCGGCGCTGGCTGGATGAGCAATACCGTGGCAGTCGAATCCGACGGCATTGAGCTGGTCGCTACGCAGCAGCAGCAAGGCCGAATCGCACTGGATCATTTCAGCCAAGGCCCGGCCAACCAGTTGCAGCGACCCGCCAGCTTCGTCGTTCTGAAGCAAATCGCGAGACAATGTCAACAGCACTCGCAACTGGTCCGGCGGGAGTTGCTGCGCTTCAGTCAAAGCTTTCGTCATGCGCTTTACCTCCATTGTCAGCGCCCGGCCGTCCGAGCCCCGGTGCATGCGCCGCATAATTGACGGCAGCGGACAGCGTATCGTAGCGATACGGGCCATAACAGTAATGGCCTTGTTCATATGCAATGCCATGGCGCGCCATTTGCAGCCGCTCTTCCGGCGTGGGGCTGGCCCATTGCCGCCAATAATACGGTGTGGCGTCTTCGCGGAAACCCGGCTTGGCCCGGTCCCGCCTGGCATAGTCCAGCGCGTCCGCCAGTTGCTCGTAACTGTATTGCCGGTAGTGATAGGTCCGTCCATCGAACGACACACCTAACGCTGCCGCCGAAGGGGGCATTGCCGCCTCATCAGAAAACTGCGCCACTGGAAAGTCGTCGGGACGTTCGGCTGCCTGTGGAAGCGGGGCGGAAGGCGTGATGGCTTCCGAGACCAGTTGTTCCGTACTCTGCTTGCGGCGCGATGCCGGGTTATCGAGAACACGCGCGATCACTTCCGGGGACACGCGTTTGTATTCCATATACTTCCGCGCCAGGGAGAGGTTCCGCACACCCAGGATATTGATTCCGCGCGCCACAACTCTTGCCGTACCAGCGTCCACGCGCCGCTGCCGTTCATTCACTTTTATCACTCCCGGTTTAGACAACCACAGTACACCCGTGGCGCCGAGTCACCTAGCACTTTCCGAGTATGCCGCGCGTCAATGCTGATCTCGTATTGCCTGCTGGTACAAGCTGCGGCGCGGCGCGGCAAACACGCGGCGCAGAATCGGCATGAATTCTTCGATCGGCAAGCTGGCATAGGCGCTGTCAAACGCCGGGTTGTCATACAGTTCGCAAAATTCCGCTGTGCGCTGGTAGCACGGATGGTCTTTGAACTGGTCGCGCATGTCGCGGTCCATGCCCAGGTGGTGGAAGAAGTAATGCCCCTGGAAGATGCCGTGGTGCTTGACCATCCACAGGTTGTCATCGGACACGAATGGCTGCAGGATGGCCGCCGCAATATCCGGATGGTTGAACGTGCCCAGCGTGTCGCCGATATCGTGCAGCAGCGCGCACGCGACATATTCATCATCACGGCCATCGCGCAATGCCCGCGTACCCGTTTGCAGCGAATGCGTGTAGCGGTCCACCGGAAACCCGCCAAAGTCGCCCCGCAACAACGCCAGGTGCGCGGCCACCCGGTCCGGCAAGCCTTGCGCGAATTGCATGAATTCCCCGGCGATGGTTTGCCAATCTTCGCGGGTGCTCTGGTCCAGGCTGGTAAATGCAGCGGCTTTCATGGTTCCCCTCCTCGGCATTGAGATGGATCCATTGTGCGCCGCCGATACCGCCACGGACGTCAGCAATACACAACACGGCGCCGAATCCGTATGGAAAATATCAATGTTGCAACAAGGAATTAAAATGTCTTGCGTGATAGCAAGCCCTGTGCGAAACTCGCCTGCTATGCCGAAACTTGCCAAACTAACACTTGCCCTGTTGCTGGCCGCCAATCTGCCGGCACACGCCTCTGGTGCGCCAGAGCCTTCCGAAGCACCAGCCGCGACGTCGCGCTGGAGTTTGCCGCTGGATGGCGGAAAAGTCAGCAGTTTCTTTGGCGCGCTGCGCGGCAAACGCGCGCACGGCGGCGTCGACTTTTCCACGCCCACCGGTACGCCGATCAAGGCCACCGATGGCGGCACGGTGGTGGCTTCCACCAACCGCTATGAAGGCGACAAGAAATACGGCGAAGTCGTCGTGATCGAACACCCGAACGGCTTGCGTTCCCTGTATGCGCATTTGAAAGAGCGCCTGGTGCGCGTGGGCGACATGGTGTCGGCCGGTGAATTGATTGGCCATTCCGGCATGACGGGCCGCTCGACGGGCCCGCACCTGCACCTGGAAGCCTTCCAGGATGGCAAACGCATCGACCCGCAAAATTTGCTGGACAAGCCACTAGAAGACAATGCACTGGCCCAGGCCCTGAACGCCAAGCGCGCAGGCGAAGCCGATGCCGTGTACTCGTCGCCCCGCTTTGAAACCAGGGCAGGCGGCAAGCATGGCAAACATGCGCGCCATGGCAGCGGCAAGGCCGCAACAGCGAAAGCGCCGGCTAAAGCGAAAGCAGTCGCATCCAAATCAGCCAAACGAAGCAAACACGGTTAATCGGGCGGGTTTTAAAAACCCGCCTGCACGCTGGCGCCGCAGATTGATATTGCGGCGTCGCCTGGTCTACAAACACAACGCGATCCGGCTCCCCAAATCCACCATGAAGTCCGGCCGCAAATACGCGGCAAAGGCCAGCGCCATTGCCGCGATGGCCAGCCCCCACGCCAGCCACGTCTTCATCACGCTGCCTTCAGGGCGCCGCCGCGTACCAGCGGACGCTCGTCAACGGGCAAATTGGCCAGCCCGGCAAACACGCCCAAGCCTATCGCTATGCCCCACACGATGTCGTAATTGCCTTGCAGCGCAAACAGGTAGCCGCCCAGCCACACGCCAAGGAAACTGCCAATCTGGTGCGAGAAGAACACGACGCCAGCCAGCATCGACATGTGCCGCACGCCAAACACGCCGGCGATAATGCCGTTCGTCAGCGGCACGGTGGACAGCCACAGGAAACCCATGCAAGCGGCAAACAGGTACACGGTCAGCGGCGACAACGGCGCCAGCAGGAACAGCACAATGGCGACAGAGCGCAGCGAATAAATTCCCGACAGCAGATAGCGCTTCGGCACCTTGCCGCCCCACTTGCCGGCCAGGAAAGAGCCGAAGATGTTGAACAAGCCAATCAGGGCCAGCGCCAGCACGGCGACTTTCGGATCCGCGACGCCTTTGTCTTTCAGGTACGCAGGCAAGTGCACGCCGATAAACACCACCTGGAAACCGCACACGAAATACCCTGCCACCAGCAGCAGGAACGAGCGGTTGCCCAGCGCTTCCCCCAACGCTTCGGCTATGCTCTGGCGCGGACCATCGGCATGGGTGGCGGCCGGTTCACGCAGCCAAAATGACATCGGCACCATGGCCAGCACCACCAAGCCCGCCAGCAAATAAAACGCTTGCTGCCAGCCCAGCGATGAAATCAGGAATTGCTCGACCGGCATCATCAGGAATTGGCCAAATGAACTGGCCGCGCCGGAAATGCCAAACGCCCACGAACGCTTTTCCACTGGCGCCACGCGGCCAATGATGCCGCTGACGGCGCCGAATGCCGTGCACGCAAGCCCCAGCCCGATGAACACGCCGGAACCCATGACGAACAGCATGGGCTGCGTCACGCACGCCATCCACAGCAAGCCCGCCATATACGCCAGCGCGCCGGCCAGTACCACGCGCATAGTGCCGAAACGGTCGGCCGCCATGCCGGCAAACGGGCCAAACGCGCCCCACATCAAGTTTTGCACGGCCAGCGCCAGCGAATACGTTTCGCGGGTCCAGCCATTGGCTTGCGAAATCGGCTGCATCCAAAAGCCAAAACCATGGCGCACACCCATGGCCAGGGTCAATACGACGCCGCTGGCCAGCAGCACGGATTTCAGCGACGGCATACGGTCGGCAGTAAACATTCCGTTCTCCTCAATCGTCGGCTGCCATGTCAGCTGCAGTATCGGCAACATAGCGGACGCCGATCTGTTCGCGCATCGTATCGAGCCAGCCCATCAGCGCAACGGATTCCGCCAGCGGCATCACGGGACTTTCCAGCAAGCCCGCGCGCAGGCACCGGTTCACTTCCAGCGCTTCATGCGCATAGCCGTTACCGATGCGGGGCGCGGACAATTCACGCTTGCTGCCATCGTTCAAGCCGATGGTCAGCGATTCGGTGCAATAAAAACGGTTGTTCAGCCGCAAGTATCCCTTGCTGCCGGAAATCGTCAATTCATTCGGCGTGTGCGCACGCAAGCTGCTGACGCAACACGACACGGCGCCGCTTTCATGGCGCAGCACGAACGACGTTTGCATATCGACGCCGGTGCCGGCCAGCTCGCCCACGGCCTTGGCGCCGGCCACGGGGCCGAGGAAGTAGGCCGCCAGCGACAGTGGATATATGCCCAGGTCCAGCAGCGAGCCGCCGCCCAGGTCCGGGTTGAACAAGCGGTGTTCAGGTCCTACCACGGCGGCAAAGCCGAAATCCGCCGTCAGGCTGCCCGGCACGCCGATGGCGCCACTGTCGAGCAAGCGCTTGGCTTCCTGCAGGGCTGGCAGGAAGCGGCTCCACATGGCTTCCATGACGAACAGGTTTTTCTCTTTGGCCAGTGCGGCAATATGCTCGGCCTGGCGGCGGTTCACCGTGAACGCTTTTTCCACCAGCAGCGCCTTGCCGCCATGCAGGCACATGATGGCATTTTCGTAGTGCATAGTGTGCGGCGTGGCGATGTACACCACGTCGACTTGCGGGTCATCCGCCAGTTGCTGGTAACTGCCGTGGCAGCGCGCCACGCCGAACTCCGCGCCAAAGCGCGCAGCGCCGGCTTCCGTGCGCGAAGCTACCGCTACCAGTTCAGCGCCGCGAATGTCGCGCAAGCCGTGCGCCATGGCCTTGGCGATTTTGCCCGTGCCCAGTATGCCCCAGCGGATGATTTTTTCCATTTAGCGCTCCTTCTGTTGCGGCATACGTTTCGGCCTGAACACCGCCACATCGCCATAAAATGCTTCGTCCTGTTGCGGCCACCAGCCCGGCACGCCCAGCATGGGCAGCGGCGTGAAGCAGCTCTTATGCAAACCATCAGCGGCCAGTTCCGTGGCCACCTTGTCGTCCAGCCATGCGCGGCGGCCAGCGCCATCCAGCGCAAAATAGTCGTCACCGGCAAAGGCGACCCGCGTATGCGCGGTAATCGCCTTGTATGGCGCCACCAGCTTTTCCATCAGCGCGTGGCCGAACAGCCAGACTTGCGCATCGCATTTAAACAGTTCGCGCAATTCGACAAACGCCTTGCGCCATTCATGGCCGCGCAGCGCCTCTATCAGCGCCCTGCCCTGTTCATCATCGCGCACCACCAGCAGCGCCGCATTTTCATCGAACAAGGTGGCTGCGTCCCGCGCGGGACCGCGCGATTTGCCGACGCCATCTTGCGCGATTTGCGCAGCCTGCAAGGCATTCAATTGCTGCTTGATGCGGGGGAAACTGAGCCAAACCAGCGCGTTGAAAAAATCATGCAAGTTTTCACGCGTGGGGACGTTGCCGGTGGCGCCAATGAATTCTTCATAGGCGACGCCTTCCGGCAGCGCGCTTTGCGGCACGAACTGCAATGGCAAGCCTTGATGATTGCACAATTCGCGCGACGCTGCTTGCGCACAAAAGGAAGGGATGATGCTGGCGGCATCGACGTCGATGCCGCCGGCAGCGTCCCGTACCGAGTCGTACCAGGGGCGCTGCCAGTCAATATCAGAAAACACGTTGAGAAAACTGGTTAAACCATTTTCCAATGGATGGTTTCACCCGCGTTCAACGGCACCACTTCCTGGTCGCCCAGCGGCAGCGTGGCCGGCAGCGTCCACTCTTCGCGCTTGAGCGTGATGGTGTCTGCGTTCGGCTCGACGCCGTAGAAGGCCGGGCCATTCAGGCTGGAGAAGGCTTCCAGCTTGTCCAGCGCACCGGCGCGCTCGAACGCTTCCGCATACAGTTCCATTGCGTGCAGCGCCGTGTAGCAGCCGGCACAGCCGCAAGCCGCTTCCTTGGCGCCCTGTGCGTGCGGCGCAGAGTCGGTGCCCAGGAAGAAGCGTTCATCGCCGCTGGTGGCAGCCGTCACCAGCGCCAGGCGGTGTTCTTCGCGCTTCAGGATCGGCAGGCAGTAATAGTGTGGGCGGATACCGCCTTTGAAGATTTCATTGCGGTTGTACAGCAAGTGGTGCGCCGTGATGGTGGCGGCAATCGGGCCTTCCGCTTCCGCCACGTATTCCGCCGCGTGGCGCGTGGTGATGTGCTCGAACACCACTTTCAATTCCGGGAAGCTCTTGCGCAGCGGGCGCATGACGCGCTCGATGAACACGGCTTCGCGGTCGAACACATCGACATCCGGATCCGTGACTTCGCCGTGCACCAGCAGCGGCAAGTCCAGTTCCTGCATGACTTCCAGCGTTTTGTAGCAGTTGGCGATGTCGGTCACGCCGGCATCGGAATTCGTCGTGGCGCCGGCCGGGTACAGTTTGACGCCGTAGACGAAGCCGCTGTCGACCGCGCGGCGGATTTCATCGGGCGGCGTATTGTTGGTCAGGTACAGCGTCATCAGCGGTTCGAACGACATGCCCTGCGGCAGCGCAGCCAGGATGCGGCTGCGGTAGCCTTCCGCGGCAGCCACCGTGGTGACTGGCGGCTTCAGGTTCGGCATGACGATGGCGCGGCCAAACTGGCGCGCGCTGTGCGGCAGCACACTGGCCAGGGTGGCGCCATCGCGCAGGTGCAAATGCCAGTCGTCTGGGCGGATGAGGGTAATGCTGTCTGGGGTGTCAATTTGGGACATGGCGGCTGCTCACGTGTGTCTGAGGAAAGAATCCCGCCATTTTACCGCGAGCGGGCGGGCCTGGCAGCCACGCGCGGCCGTAACGCTTACCGGATGATCGCCACCTTGCGCTGCAGCCGCCGCACCAGCCACGACAAGCCGCTGCACAGTACGAAATACACGAGCGCCACGAACAGGTACATTTCCACCAGCCGTCCGTCGCGCTGCGCCACCTTGCTGGCCAGCCCCACGAAATCCGGCGCCGACAGCACGTACACGAGAGACACATCCTGGAACAGCACGATGGTTTGCGTCAGCAGCACGGGCAGCATATTGCGGAACGCTTGCGGCAGCACGACCGTCCCCATCACTTGCCAATAATGCATGCCCAGCGCTTGCGCCGCCCAGATCTGGCCGCGGGGAATCGCCTGTATGCCGCCCCGCATGATTTCGCAGTAATACGCGGCCTGGAACAAAATGAACGTCACCAGCGCCGACCAGAATGCACCCACCTTCACGGGTTCGTGCGCACCAATCAGCCACGCGCCGATATACGGCACGAGAAAATAAAACCAGAAAATCACCAGCAGCAGCGGCACGGCCCGCATCAAATTCACATACCCGGCCGACAGCCACGCCAGCGGCGCTATGGGCGACAAGCGCGCCAGCGCCAGCAAAGTCCCCAGCACGACGCCGCCCAGCATCGACAGCACGGTGAGTTTTAACGTGAACAGCATGCCCACCTGGAACAGGTAGACCCATGAGCGGGCGATCACGTCAAAGTCGAATTGCGAGAACATCAGCGTACACCTTCCGCCAGCGTGCCGGGCAGCGCCAGCCGCCGTTCCAGCCAGTGCATGCCTGTCACGACCAGGATGTTGAGCGCCACATAAATGACCGTGGCCGCCGTAAACGCTTCAAACGTCTGGAACGAGAATTCCTGGATTGCATTGGCGCTGTTCATCAATTCCACCAGCCCGATGGTCAGCGCCACGGCGCTATTCTTGATGATGTTCAGGCACTCGCTGGCCAATGGCGGCAAGATGATGCGCAATGCCAGCGGCAGCAGCACGTAGCGGTAAGCCTGCGGTCTCGACAAGCCCAGCGCCAGCGCGGCCAATTGCTGCCCGCCCGCCAGCGCTTCAATGCCTGCCGTCACCTGCACGGCCAACCGCGCCGACGTATAAAAACCCAGCGACACGACGGCGGCGACAAACGGTAAATTCGGCAACACCTTGACCCACGCGCCCACGGCGCCCGGCAACAATTCCGGCACGACGAAGTACCACAGGAACATTTGCACCAGCAGCGGGATATTGCGGAATACTTCGATATACGCGTTGCCGGCCACGCGCAGCCAGCGGCCCGCGCGGTCCGTTTGCGGCAACGTGCGCAAGGTCCCGACCAGCACCCCGATCAGCAGCGCAATGACCCAGCCGCCCAGCGCCGCCGCCAGCGTCCACTGCAAGCCGTCAATCAGCGTCTCGCCATACGTGCGCACACCGTCCGGCGATTCTTCCCAGAAGATGCGCCAGTTCCAGTGGTAATTCATAGGCGGTTATTTTGCCTTCTTTTTTGACGCGGCTTGCTGCGCCGGCGGCACGGCCGCATACGCTGCCGGGTCAGGCGAATCGGTGGGTTTCATCAGCACCGCCTTCAATTGCGGCGGCATGGGGAAGTTCAAATTGATGCCCTTGGGTGGAATGGGGCTCTGGAACCACTTTGCATAGACTTTCTGGTAATCGTCGGTCTGGTAAAAGCGCGTCAGCGTCGCGTCGGCCAGCTTCTTGAATTCCGGGTCATCGCGCCGCAGCATGATGCCGTAGGGTTCCACCGACAGCGCTTCCGGCGTAATCGCATAGTCGGCGGGATTTTTTGCGGCGGCCACTTGCGCAGCCAGCAAAATATCGTCATTGGCTTCCGCCACCGCCCGTCCGGTTTCCAGCATCAGGAACGATTCCGGGTGGTCCTTGCCGACCAAAATCGTCATGCCCAGCCCCATCTCGTTATTCAAGATGGTCATTTGCTTGAGCGTCGTGGTGCCGGCCGTGGCCACCAAGGTCTTGCCCTTCATGTCGGCCAGCGTGCGGATATTCGATGCTTTCTTGGCCAGCAGCTTATTGGCCACCACGAACATGGTGGGCGCAAACGCCACCTGTTTTTGCCGTTCCGCGTTATTGGTGGCGGAACCGCATTCCAGGTCGATGGTGCCATTGGCCATCAGGGGAATGCGGTTGGCCGGCGTCACGGGCTGCATGACGACTTTCACGTCCGTCATGCCCAGCTGCTTTTGCGCGGCCGTGACGATTTTCATGCACAGGTCGATCGAATAGCCCAGGTATTGCTGCTTGTCGTCGAGATAGGAAAAAGGGACGGAGCCGTCGCGCACGCCCAGGGTGATGGCGCCGGTGCGCTTGATCTTGGCAAGGGTGCCGGTGGGTTCCTGGGCGGATGCCGTGGCAGAAACAGCGATCAATAGTAATACGGAAAGTCTGTGCAGCATCGTCATGCCCTCCCCCGTAATAAACACCGCTAATGAATAATACGCGCCAGGAAATCCCTTGCGCGCTCGGAACGCGGCGCGCCGAAAAACTCATCCTTGCTGCAATCTTCCAGAATGCGGCCCTTGTCCATGAATACGACGCGGTTGGCCACCTTGCGGGCAAAGCCCATTTCGTGGGTCACCACCATCATCGTCATGCCTTCCTGCGCCAGCCCCACCATCACATCCAGCACTTCATTGATCATTTCCGGATCCAGCGCAGACGTCGGTTCGTCAAACAGCATGGCAATCGGGTCCATTGCCAGCGCCCGGGCAATCGCCACCCGCTGCTGCTGGCCGCCGGACAGCTGGTTCGGGAATTTATCCTGCTGCGCCAGCAAACCCACCCGGTCCAGGTAGCGCAAGCCCCGCTCAACGGCTTCATCGCGGCTGCGCTTCAAGACTTTTATTTGCCCCAGAGTAAGATTATCGCGGACAGACAAGTGGGGGAACAGTTCGAAATTCTGGAACACCATGCCGATACGGGCGCGCAGCGCGGGTAAATCCGTGCCCTTTGCCCCGACCGATGTGCCATCCACGATGATTTCCCCCTGCTGAAATGGCTCCAATCCATTCACGGTTTTAATCAATGTCGACTTGCCGGAACCGGACGGACCGCAGATCACCATGACATCGCCCCGGGCTACGCTGGTGCTGCAATCGGTCAGCACTTGAAACTGGCCATACCACTTGGAGACGTGTTGGATGTCTATCATAAATTCACTGAAAAATATTCGGCAATTTAAACTTGTTTTCCGCACGACACACAGTTGCTTGACATGCATCAGGGCCGCAAGGATACTCCCGACTTCCCTGCTTACAGATTCATCAATTCTAAAGGTAATGCTTGCCAGCCCTGCAAAACAGTGTTGCTGGACAGTACCACAGGAAACACGCTTATGAAAATCGCCAACAGTGCGGCCGCCGACGCCAGCCATTCCCCTCGCAGCAATCTCACCACGTATATCCTCATCAGCCTGATATTGGGCATCGGGGTAGGCTATATCGCCAACGCCAACATGGCCAAGCCCACTGACTTTGCCGACTACATGTCGCTGGTAACGACTATTTTCCTGCGCCTGATCAAGATGATCATTGCGCCACTGGTCTTCTCCACCCTCGTCGTGGGTATCGCGCGCATGGGCGACGCCAAGGAAGTGGGCCGGATCGGCCTGAAAACCCTGGGCTGGTTCCTGGCAGCATCGGTCATGTCGCTGACCTTGGGCTTGATCATGGTGAACCTGTTCCGTCCAGGAGACGCCCTGGTAGGCCACTTGCCGGCCGCCGCGTCGACCGGCATTGCCGCCAGCAGCCTGTCGCTGAAAGAATTCATTACCCACCTGGTGCCGGCGTCCATCATCGATGGCATGGCTAAAAATGAAATCTTGCAAATCGTCGTGTTCTCGCTGTTCTTTGGTACGGCCGCCGCCGCGGTGGGCAAAAAGGCCAACGCGCTGATCGATTCCATGGACAGCCTGGCCCACATCATGCTGAAAGTCACGGGCTACGTGATGCAATTCGCACCGGTGGCCGTGTTTGCCGCCGTAGCGGGCACCATTGCCAAGAGCGGCCTGGGCGTGCTGGCCACGTATGGCGTGTTCATGGGCGAGTTCTACCTGAGCATTGCCATCCTGTGGGCCTTGCTGATCATTGCCGGCTTCCTGTTCCTGGGCAAACGCATCTTCGCGCTGATGGCGGAATTGCGCGGCCCGGCGCTGCTGGCCTTCTCCACTGCATCGAGCGAAGCAGCCTATCCAAAAACCCTGGAAGGGCTGGAGCGTTTCGGCGTGCGCAACCGCATCGCGTCGTTCGTGCTGCCGATCGGCTATTCGTTCAACCTGGATGGCTCGATGATGTATTGCACGTTCGCCACCGTGTTCATTGCCCAGGCATACGGCATTGAAATGTCGCTGGGCACGCAAATGACGATGATGGCCGTGCTGATGCTGACGTCCAAGGGCATTGCCGGCGTGCCGCGCGCATCGCTGGTGGTGATTGCCGCCACCCTGGGCCAGTTCAATATTCCTGAAGCGGGCTTGCTGCTGTTGCTGGGCATTGACCACTTCCTCGACATGGCGCGCTCCGCCACCAACGTGATCGGCAACGGCGTCGCCGCGGCCGTGGTCGCGAAGTGGGAAGGCGAAATGGTCGATCCGCTGCAACGCGAACTATCGGATTCGCCACTGCCATAACAGGCAAGGCATCAACGGAGGCATCCCACAAGGATGCCTCTTTTTTTGGCGTACGGCTTATCAAGAAGGAAAGCATGGACTTTCCCGGGAATGGGCCGGCGCTTCCACTTAGGAGGAGACAGATGGACCGTAGGAGTATGTTGGGCATCTTTGCCACATCATTTGCAGCATCGTACGTGGCGCCCATGGCATTCGCAGCAAGCGGCAACTGGGAAGAGGATTTTTCCCGCTTCATGCAAGATGGGTTGCGCAAGACCGGCACGGCCGGCGTCAGCGTGGCCACGGTGCGCAATGGCCGCACCCAGTTCGTACGGGGTTTTGGTTTGGCCGACGTACAGGCGCGCACCCCGGTCACGCCCGACACGGCATTCCACATCGCGTCCGTCAGCAAAGTCGTCACCGGCACGGCCATGATGATGCTGCATGAACAGGGCGCGTTCCGCCTCGATGACCCGATCGCACCGTACCTGGACTTCCCGGTCGTGCATCCGGCCTTCCCCGACACGCCGATCACGTTCCGCCATTTGCTGAGCCACACGTCCGGTATTTCAGATAACGTGTACAACGAGCGCAATGGCGACTTCCCCGCCAGCGGCGATCCGGCGCTGCAAATGCGCGACTTCCTGGCCGGCTACCTGTCGCCGAATGGCCGCTGGTATGCGCAGGCCGGTTCGTTCACGGAATCGAAGCCGGGCGCCACGTGGGCGTATTCGAATGTCGGCATTACGCTGCTGGGCTACCTGGCAGGCCGCGTCAATGCGGAGCGCCAGGGACTGGACGTGCTGACGCAAAAGCGCCTGTTCTCGCCGCTGGGCATGCGCCATACAGGCTGGTCGCTGGCAGCCATGGGCAAGGCGCCGCTGGCGCAGCCGTATGCGCGCCTGGACCACGGCTTGAAAGCGCTGGCGCCAAATGGCACGCCAAGCTGGCCGGCCGGCCTGCTGCGTTCATCCGCACGCGATTTCGCCCGCATCCTGGAAATCTTCAGCGGCGAAGGCGCTGTCGATGGCCGCCGCTACCTGCAGCAAGGCACGCTGGCGACGTTCCTGTCGCCGCAGCCGGTGGCAGTGGATCAGAACGTGCAGCAAGCGCTGATCTGGACCCTGCGCGAGCAAAACGGCCACCTGGCCATGCATTACGGTGGCGATATGGGAGCCGATTCCGTGGCGGCGCTGGACTTGAACAAGCGTGTCGGCGCGCTGATGTTCAGCAATGTGACGGGCAATGATGAGTTCCGGGTCTTCCAGAAAGAAGCCATGGAGCGCTTGCTGGAGCGGGCGCGCACGGCGTAACACAGGACAAGCCCGGGTTTATGACAACCCGGGTTTTCCTTCCACCACGGTGAACGATGCCAGCGTCGCAATCTTGCTGCCGGCATCCTGCACATCATCCAGCGCCCGAAAATCCATCACGCACTGCTCCGGCCGCACATCGAGCAGCATGAAACCGCGCTTGTCGCTGCGTCCGAATTTCAGCTGCGCATTCATGTCCACATACTGCTGCGTGCGCGCTTGCGGCCGTGAGCTGGACGTAATCGACGTGCCGCAAAATTCCGTCGCCACCAGCGCATTGCCGTTGCGGACAGGCTTGAGCGGGTCAGGCCGCAATTCCGCCGCATAAAACGTGTGCACATCGCCGGACAGCACCAGCGGATTCGCCGCGCCACTGGCGCGCAGCGTGTCATACAGCCGCTGCCGCGCCGCCGGATAGCCATCCCAGCCATCGGTCCAGTAGCGCCCATCACGGCTATTGCCTTGCAGCGCCAGCGGCAACTGGCTGCATTGCGCCATCAAGGTTTGCTGCGCGAGGATATTCCAGCGCGCCGCCGACGTTTTCAACCCTTGCTCCAGCCACTGTTCCTGTTCTCCGCCCAGCATGGTGCGGCGCGGATCCAGCAATGCCGGGCAATCGCGCGGCCGCACAGATGATGAACCGCCCCGGCCCGGCGTACACACCTGCGCGGCGCGGTACTGGCGGTTATCGAGCACGTGGAAGCGCGCCAGCCGTCCCCAGTCGTAGCGCTGGTGCATGCGCATCATGCCATTCTGGATACCCGGCGCGGGCAGGCGCAACGGCTGGTGTTCGTAATACGCCTGGTACGCGGCAGCGCGCCGCGCGGCAAAGTTCACGTCGAGCCGTTCATCGCGCAAGCCCGCGTAATCGTTGGCGACTTCGTGGTCATCCCATGCAAGTATCCACGGCGCCGCATGGTGCGCCGCCTGCAGCAGTGGATCGCTCTTGTATTGCGCATAGCGGGCGCGGTATTCCGCCAGCGTAAAGCTTTCATCGGAACGCACGGCGTGCGGCGGATGATGCAGCTGGTAAGGGCCCCACTCGTAAATGTAATCGCCAAGGAACGCCACCAGGTCCGGCGCTGCCGCCGTGATATGGCGGTATGCCGCATACGTGCCGAATTCCCAGTGCTGGCATGAGGCCACCGCCAGTTTCAACGCAGCGGGCATGTCTTGCAATGCCGGCGCCGTGCGGGTCCGTCCCACGGCGCTGACGGCATCGCCCAGCATGAAGCGGTACCAGTACCAGCGCGCCGGCGATAAGCCGCGCACATCGACGTGGATGCTATGGGCCAGCTCAGGCAAGGCTGTGGCGGCGCCTTGCGCAACAATGGTGCGGAACTGATCGTCAGCCGCCATTTCCCACCGCACGGGCAGCGCCACTGGCGGGTTGGCCTGTGCATTGAGGGGGTCGTGCAGGATGCGGGTCCAGATGACGACCGCATCGGGCAACGGCGAACCGGAAGCGACGCCCAGCGCAAACGGGTATTTGCCATTCTGTGCGCCGGGCGCGGATGATGAGATAACACCAGCGCCAGCCAGTCCGGCCAGCGCCGATACCCGGGCGGCCGTCAACAGCAGTGCGCGGCGGCCAAGGTTGGGCGGCATGATGGCGAGTGAATTACTGGAACGTTTCCAGCGGCGGCACCTGGCGCGGCTTGCGGTCCGGGCCCGTGGCCACGTACGTCAACGTGGCTTCCGTGACCTTGACGATGGATGCCTGCAGGCGGTTGCGCTCTGCATACACTTCCACATTCACGGTGATCGACGTATTGCCGACTTTGACGATATCCGCGTAAAACGACAGCAAATCGCCGATAAATACGGGATTTTTGAACACGAATGAATTCACGGCAACCGTCGCCACGCGGCCATTGGCGCGGCGGGTGGCCGGCAGCGAACCGGCAATGTCGACTTGCGCCATGATCCAGCCGCCAAACACGTCGCCGTAGACGTTGGCGTCGGCCGGCGCCGGCATCACGCGCAATTCCGGCATTTTTCCGGGCGGCAGTCCGCGGCGTTCCGCGGCAATATCGGGTGTGGTCATCGGCTTTTTCTCACTAGGGCTACAATTGAAGGGAAATTGTAAACCACAGGAACCAGCCCTGCCATGCGCCGCCAGTCTCAAGTCCCCCTGCCCCCCGACCCTTCAGGCAAGCCGCCCCGCAGCGATATTGCCACCATTAAAACCCTGCTGCCCTATTTATGGGTGTACAAATGGCGCGTGCTGGCAGCCCTGATGGCGCTGGTCGGCGCCAAGCTGGCCAACGTGGGCGTACCCGTCGTGCTGAAAAAGCTGGTGGACGACATGACCGTCACCCCAAGCCATCCGCATGCGCTGCTGGTGTTGCCCATCGGTGCGCTGGTGGCGTATGGCTTGCTGCGGCTGTCGACCACCGTGTTTACAGAGTTGCGCGAATTCCTGTTTGCACGCGTCACGCAGCGCGCCGTACGCACCATTGCGCTGAAAGTGTTCCGCCATTTGCATTCGCTGTCGCTGCGCTTCCATTTGAACCGCCAGACCGGCGGCATGACGCGCGATATCGAACGGGGCACGCGCGGCGTGGGGTCGCTGATTTCGTACACGCTGTTCAATATCTTGCCAACCCTGGTGGAAATTTCACTGGTGCTGGGCTACCTCGTCACGCATTACGACATCTGGTTCACCGCCATTACGTTTGCCGCGCTGGCCTGCTACATCACGTTCACGGTGGTCGTCACGGACTGGCGCACGCACTTCCGCCGCACGATGAATGACCTGGATTCGAAAGCCAATACCAAGGCCATTGATTCGCTGATCAATTATGAAACCGTCAAATACTTCGGCAATGAAGATTACGAAGCGCAGCGCTATGACGAAGGCTTGCAGCGCTACGAGGCAGCGGCCGTCAAATCGCAAACGTCGCTGTCGTTCCTGAACACGGGCCAGTCGATGATCATTGCCACCGCCGTCACCTTGATCCTGTGGCGCGCGACGCAAGGCGTCATCGATGGCAAGATGACCCTGGGCGACCTGGTGCTGGTCAATGCATTCATGATCCAGTTGTATATTCCGCTGAACTTCCTCGGCGTGATTTACCGTGAAATCAAGCAAAGCCTGGCCGATATGGAGCGCCTGTTTGGCTTGCTGGACCAGAACCGCGAAGTGGACGATGCGCCGGATGCGAAGCCGCTGGTAACGCATGGCGCGCAAGTGCATTTCTCGCACGTGGACTTCAGCTATGAGCCGAAGCGGCAAATCCTGTTTGACGTGGACTTCACGATTGCAGCCGGCACCACGACGGCAGTTGTCGGCCACAGCGGTTCCGGCAAATCCACGCTGTCACGCCTGCTGTACCGCTTCTACGAAGTGGGCGCGGGCGCCATCACGATCGATGGCCAGGACATCCGCGCCGTTACGCAAAACTCGCTGCGCCATGCGATCGGCATCGTGCCGCAAGATACGGTGCTGTTCAATGACACCATTGAATACAACATTGGCTATGGCAAGCCTGGCGCCACCAAAGACGATATCGTGGCGGCAGCCCGCGCGGCTTCGATCCACGACTTCATTGCCAGCCTGCCGGACGGCTATGCGACGGTAGTGGGCGAGCGCGGCTTGAAATTGTCGGGCGGCGAAAAGCAGCGCGTGGCGATTGCGCGCACCTTGTTGAAAAATCCCGCGATCCTGATTTTCGATGAAGCGACGTCCGCGCTGGATTCCAAGGCGGAACAGGCAATCCAGGCGCAATTGAAAGAGATCGCCAGGAACCGCACGACGATGGTCATTGCCCACCGCCTGTCCACCGTGGTGGAAGCGCAGCAAATCATCGTGCTCGATCATGGCCGCATTGTCGAGCGGGGCACGCACCAGTCGCTGCTGGCCGCCGATGGCTTATATGCGCAAATGTGGGCGCGCCAGCAAGCCAAAGGGGAAGAGGAAGCAGAAGTTGCGTAGTGCGTTATGCCAGCGCGCCTTTTACCAGCCGCGCCAGCGCTTTCCCTTCGCGCCGTATCGCTTCTTCATCCACGGCGCCATAGCCCAGCACCAGCCCATAGCGGTCTGGCCGGCCCAGATAAAAACCGGACAGCGCCTGTGCAGCAATGCCGTGCTGCTGCGCGAGGCGGCTGACCGTCTCATCCATGCCATCGGGCAGGCGGGCAATCACATGCATGCCCGCATCGGTTCCCGCCAGCGGCGCCAGTTCACGCAGTTCTTCTTGCCACACATGCGCAAACAGCGCGCGCCGCTGCGCATACAGCAAACGCATGCGCCGTATGTACGCGGCGAAATGGCCCTCTTGCATGAACGCCGCCAGCGCCGCATGCGTGACCTGGCGCCCTTCAAATGACAGCCGGCTGGCCGCTTCGGTAAAACGCGCCGCCACGCTTTCCGGCAAGACCAGGTAACCCAGCCGCAGCCCGGGGAACATGGCCTTGCTGAATGTGCCCAGGTAGACAACGCGCCCGCCACGGTCTATGCCCTGCAGCGAAGCGATGGGCCGTCCTTCGAAGCGGAATTCGCCGTCGTAGTCATCTTCGATAATCCATGCACCGCAAGCGGCCGCCGCTTCCAGCAATGCGCGGCGGCGCTGCAGGCTCATGACGGCGCCCGTGGGAAACTGGTGCGACGGCGTGATGTACACGAGGCGGGGCGGCTTGCGCCAGTGGCGCTCTTGCGGCGCCAAGCCTTCGTCATCGACGGGAATGGGCGCCAGTTCCAATCCCGCCGCGCGGAACATGCGGCGCGCGCCCGGATAACCGGGATCTTCCACCCACGCGCGTTCGCCATGATCGGCCAGCAGCCGCGCGCATAAATCCAGGCCATGCTGGGCGCCATTGACCACCACCACCTGTTCCGGCGTGCAGCGCACCTGGCGCGCCAGTTGCACGTGGCTGGCAATGGCGGCGCGCAGTGCGGGCAAGCCGCCCGGCGACGCATAGCGCACGTCCGCCATGCGCACGTCGCGCCACGCGCGGGATAATAGCCGCTGCCAGACCTGAAAAGGAAAATGCGACAAATCCGGCACGCACGGCGCAAATGCCGCGCCATCCGCAATCACGGCTTCCCCCAGCACGGCGTGGGCGCGCTGCGACAGCGTGCCGCCAACTGGCCCGGCAAGTTCCCGCGCCACTGTCCCGGGCTTCGCATGCAGCCGCGCTTCCGGCAACGTCTCTGCGACATAGCTGCCCGCCCCCACCCGCCCCGCCAGATACCCTTCATCGGCCAGCCGCGCGTACGCGGCCAGGATGGTATTGCGCGACACATCGAGGTCTTGCGCCAGCTGGCGCGACGGCGGCAAGCGCTGTCCCGGCTTCAGCACGGCGGCCAGCACCAGCGTTCGCATGGCGCCGTAGACTTGCTCTGCCAGCGGTGCTGGTCCGTCACGCTGCAATTGCGCGGCAATTTGTTCGCTCAGCAAATTGGCTCCCCGGATTTTTAATAATTGGCTCTGTCAGCAAGGCCAATTATTCCATACGATGACGCCATTGCCATCCCACAGGAGACTCGAATGAAAACCAGACTGGCCACCGCGCTGCTGGCGCTGCAACTGGGCTTCGCCCATGCCGCCCCAAGCGACGCCGACACAGTCGCCGCGCTCGATATCGCTTACCAGGACGCCGTCAAACGCAACGATGCCGACACCATGGCCCGCATCGTCCATGACGACTTCACACTGGTGAACGGCAAAGGCGTGGTGACGCGCAAAGCCGCGCTGCTCGATGAAGCCATCAAGCAAACGGTGCGCTACGAACACCAGGAAGTCATCGACCAGTCGCGCCAGGTGCGCGTGCTCGGCGACACAGCCGTGGTGACGGCCAAGCTGTGGATCAAGGGAACATTCGCAAACGGCGGCGCCATCGACAAGGTGCTGTGGTTCAGCGACACCTATGTGCGCACGCCGCAGGGCTGGAAATATTATTTTGGCCAGGCATCGCTGGCGTTGCCGCCAGGCGGCTGAATAAAAAAACGGCGCCGTGCACCACACACGACGCCGTTTCAGCAGGCAAGCTGTTAATCTTACGCGGCTTCTTTCGCCTTCGGCTTTTCATCGCGCAATTCGCGGCGCAAGATCTTGCCGACGTTGGTCTTCGGCAGTTCGTCGCGGAATTCGATGTATTTTGGCTTCTTGTAAGCGGTCAATTCATGCTTGCAGAATTCCTGCAGCGCTTCCGCCGTCAGGTTCGGGTCTTTACGCACGACGAACAGTTTCACGGCTTCACCGGAATTCTTGTCTGGCACGCCGATGCACGCCACTTCCAGCACCCCAGGATGCGACGCCACGACGTTTTCCACTTCGTTGGGATACACGTTGAAGCCCGACACGAGGATCATGTCTTTCTTGCGGTCGACAATGCGGGTATAGCCCCGTTCATCCATGATGCCCACGTCGCCCGTTTTAAAGAAGCCATCGGCCGTCATCGACTTCGCGGTTTCTTCCGGACGGTTCCAGTAGCCGGCCATCACCTGCGGCCCGCGAATGGCGATTTCACCAGTGGCGCCGATCGGCAGCACGTTGCCATCGTCGTCCAGGATTTGCACTTCCGTCGAAGGAATCGGCACACCAATGGTGCCCGTGAATTCCTTGATGTCGACACGGTTGGCCGTGGCCACCGGCGATGTTTCAGACAAGCCGTAGCCTTCGATGATCGGCGTGCCAGTCAATTTCAGCCAGCGGTCCGCCACGGCTTGTTGCACGGCCATGCCGCCGCCATTGCAAATCTTGTAGGTGGAGAAGTCCAGCTTGGCGAATTCCGCATTGTTCAGCAGCGCGTTGTACAGCGTATTCACGGCCGGGAATACGGACACGCGGTATTTCGCCAATTCCTTCACGAAGCCAGGGATGTCGCGCGGATTCGGGATCAGCACGTTCAAACCGCCAATCCGCATGCTCATGAAGCACGAAATCGTCAGCGAATAAATGTGGTACAGCGGCAGTGCGCCCACGAACACCATTTGCTCGCTGGTCGGCTTGAATTGCAGCCACGCTTCGTTTTGCAGCACGTTGGAGATGATGTTCTTGTGCAGCAGCACGGCGCCTTTCGATACGCCCGTCGTACCACCCGTGTATTGCAGGAACGCGATATCGTCGTGCGACTGCTTCACGGGTTTCAGCTTCAGGCGCGCGCCTTCGGCCAGCACTTGCTTGAACGACACGGACTTCGGCAACGAATACGCCGGCACCATCTTCTTCACGTTGCGCACGACGAAGTTGACGATCATGCCTTTCAAGCCGCCCAGCAAATCGCCCATGCTGCCGACGATCACGTGTTTGACCTTGGTCTGGCCCACCACTTGCTGCACCGTGGTGGCAAAGTTTTCCAGCACGATGATGGCTTCCGCGCCGGAGTCGTTCAACTGGTGCGCCAGTTCGCGTGGCGTGTACAGCGGATTGACGTTCACCACCACATAACCGGCGCGCATGATGCCCGCCATGGCAACCGGATATTGCAGCACGTTCGGCAGCATGATGGCCACGCGCGCACCTTTTTGCAGGCCCTTGTTTTGCAGCCACGCGCCGACGTGCTGCGACAGCGTGTCAACGTCGCGGTACGTCAGCTTCTTGTCCATGCAGGCATACGCATCACGGTCGGCATAGTTACGGAAAGATTCTTCCAGCAATTGGGTTACTGAGCTGTACTGCGTGTTGTCGATCTCCGCCGGCACGCCTTCGGGATAGGACTTCAACCAGATCTTTTCCATCTATAGCCTCGTGTGATGTGTAATGTAGAGTGCGGTCAAGCCGCTTTTTTCTTTTCGCCCTCGTCTCGCAGGGCGCGTCGCAGAATCTTGCCGACGTTCGTCTTCGGCAATTCATCGCGGAATTCTATGTATTTCGGCTTCTTGTAGCCGGTCAGGTTGTCCTTGCAAAACGCCATCAGCGCATCCACCGTCAAGTTCGGGTCTTTGCGCACGACGAATACTTTGACGGCTTCACCCGAGTGCTCGTCCGGCACGCCGATGCACGCGCATTCCAGCACGCCCGGATGCGACGCCACCACGCCTTCCACTTCATTCGGGTACACGTTGAAGCCGGACACCAGCACCATGTCTTTCTTGCGGTCGACGATTTTTACGTAGCCCCGCGCATCCATGACGCCCACGTCGCCCGACTTGAAGTAGCCGTCCGGCGTCATGACTTTCGCGGTTTCTTCCGGGCGCTGCCAATAGCCGGCCATCACTTGCGGACCGCGGATCGCGATTTCACCTGGCTGGCCCAGCGGCACTTCCTTGCCATCGTCGTCGAGAATAGCGATTTCCGTCGAGCAGACCGGCAAGCCGATGGTGGCGGTGAATTCCGTCGTGTCGCCTCGGTTGCACGTGGCCGTTGGCGACGTTTCCGACAAGCCGTAGCCTTCGATGATGGGCACGCCCGTCGCCTTGAGCCATTTGTCGTTGACGGCTTGCTGCACCGCCATGCCGCCGCCATTGCAAATCTTGAGGCCGGAGAAATCCAGCTTGGCAAATTCAGGATGGTTGACCAGCCCGTTATACAGCGTATTCACGGCCGGCAGCATGCTGAACTTGTACTTGGACAGTTCCTTGATGAAGCCGCCGATATCGCGCGGATTCGGGATCAGGATATTCAGCGCGCCCATGCGCGTGCCCCACATGGCGCACGCGGTCAGCGCAAAGATGTGGTACAGCGGCAGTGCGCAGACGATAGTGAGCTGTTCCACTTGCGGCGGCTTTTGCAAGCCTGGCTGGGCCCATGCTTCGTTTTGCAGCAAGTTGGCCACGATGTTCCGGTGCGTCAGCGTCGCGCCTTTGGAGACACCCGTAGTGCCGCCCGTGTATTGCAGGAAGGCCACGTCAGTGGCTTTCAAATCCACTGGCGTCAACTTCATGCCGGCGCCCTGCGACAGCGCGGATTTGAAGCGCACGGCATTGGGCAGCGAAAACGCCGGCACCATTTTCTTCACATTGCGCACGACGAAGTTGACGATCATGCCTTTCAAGCCGCCCAGCATTTCACCCATGCTGGCCACGACGATGTGCTTGACCTTGGTACGCGTTAAGACTTGCTCCAGCGTGGTGGCAAAGTTTTCCAGGATGATGATGGCTTCCGCACCGGAGTCATTGAGCTGGTGTTCCAGTTCGCGCGGCGTATACAGGGGATTGACGTTGACCACCGTGTAGCCGGCGCGCAGGATGGCGGCAATGGCGACCGGGTATTGCAAGACATTCGGCATCATGATGGCCACGCGCGCGCCTTTTTTCAGGCCACGGCTTTGCAGCCATGCGCCCAGCTGGCGCGACATCTTGTCCACGTCCGCATAGGTCAAATACTTGTCCATGCACACGTAGGCATTGCGGTTGGCGTATTTCTGGAACGACTCTTCCAGCAGGTGTACCAGCGACCGGTATTGGTCTGGATCGATCTCCGCGGGAACGCCGGGGGGATAGGACTTCAGCCAAATTTTTTCCATCCTGTGCCTCGTCTCTCAGTCATTTTTATATGTGGCGCGCGGCGCACAGTGCCGGCGGTGGAAACTGCTGCAAACGAAAAATAGTACGCTCGTACACAAATACTATGATGATGCTATCGGGCTGCCGCCCGGTATGCAAGCAGTTTTGTATTTTTTGAACGCCCCCTCTACGAGAAAACCAACGCTTGCCGCCGTATGGCTATTGCTGCTTTGCAGCAAGCCCTACTGCGTCGTTACTGCACAGGCAAAGCTATCGATTGCGTAGCCACGGTATCAGCCGCTGGCGGTTGAGGCTGGGCCAGTTGCAACAGCTGGGCTTGACGCTCGGCCTGGCTCAGGTTTTTCATGCGCTGCACTGCAGCATAGAAGCGCGGGAAGGTTTTTTCCTGCGCCAGCAGGGCACGGAACCCGGGCAGGAAATCATTATAGGTTGCAACTGAGGCAAGGTGGGCATTGTTTAAATGTTCGGCGAAATACCTGTCATAGCCGGCATAGCCTCCCCATGCGCCATTGCGCAACTCCTGGTATTGCGATTTCAACGACGCAAAGATGCGCGCCTTTTCTTCGCGCTTTTTCTTGTCGCTGACTTTGCGTGCGTAATTGTCGGCCAGCATTTGGCGGTGCTTGACCAGCAGCTCCATAAAATCCTGGCGCCGCGCGTTGTAGCGCAGGTAGCCTTCGCGCATGGCTTCATTGCCATACATTTCCAGCCACTTTTGCACGCCCGCTTCTTCCACGGCCGACGCAAACGCTTCATTGAAACGGGAATCGCCTTCCGCATACACGACCTGGTGCGCCAGTTCATGGAACACCATGCGCGCCAATTCCACGTCCGAATAATTGATGAAGGAAGACAGCAGCGGGTCGCTGAACCAGCCTAAGGTCGAATACGCAGGCACGCCGCCCACTTGCACGTCATTGCCTTCCTTGCGCAATTCATCGGCGTAGCTTTCCGCATCTTCCTTGCTGTAATAGCCGCGGTAGCTGACGCAGCCGGCAATCGGGAAACACCACTGGATGGGACGCAGCGACAATTCCGGCGTGGCCACGACGTTCCACAGCACGTAGGGGCGTTTCAGCGCTGCGTAATTCTTGTAGCTGGCATTGTCCGGCAAGCCCAATTCCTTGACGGCGAAGCGGCGGATCAGCAGCGCCTTTTCCAGGCGCGCCTTGAGTTTGGGATCGGTGGTGGGATCGCCCAGCCAGTCTTCAATGGGCCGGGCGTCGGACCAGAGCGCGTACTGGCCCTGGGCCGCCTGGAAGTAATACTTGAACTGTGCACAACCCGCGAGCATCAGTGCGCACGCGCCCGCCGCCAGCCAGAATCTGGCGCGCTTTAATTGGCGGGCAACTTTGCGCATTTCTCACCTTCGAGGGACCGTCCTGGCCAGGTTTTGGCATCTCAGGCGGTATATCTTTCTACCTGAACCAGTGTATCGTAAAAAGTCGGCGCACGGCCCATGTCTGTGAGGCGCTGGCTGGTGACTTCATTGGCGTTCTTGCCATCTCCGGCCAGCTTTTTCCACCAGATCGACAGCCCCACCACTAGGCCGGCACGGGCTTTATCCGTCACACGGGCCTTGCACGAAAAACTGCCGCGATCGTTGTATATGCGCACCATGTCACCGTGCCCGATACCGCGTGCTGCGGCGTCTGTTGGATGAATGTCCAGATGCGGCTCGCCTTCCGTCGCGCGCAGGCTGGACACATTGACAAAGGTGGAGTTCAGGAAGTTGCGCGCCGGTGGTGAAATCATGGCAAGCGGATAGCGTTTTGCCAGTTCCGGATTGCTGGCCACCGACTCGTATGGCGCGATATACGTTGGCAGCGGATCGAGGCCGTCGGCTTGCATGGCGGCGGAATAAAACTCGCATTTGCCCGATGGCGTGGGGAAGCCGCCCAGCGCAAATGGTGCGGCCGGCATGTTGAGCTTTTGCCAGCCATTGCGCTTCAGCGATTCCCAGTCGAAGTGGATGGCGCGCGCGTCTTGCGCATTGAATGCCTGCGCCGCCAGTTCATCGTCGGACTCCTTGAAGCACGCGTCATCCATGCCCATGCGCGCGGCCAGCAGGCGGAAGATTTCCGTATTCGGCTTGGCTTCGCCCATCGGCGCAATGGCGGCATTGTTTGCCATCATGTACAGGTGGCCATACGAGGTGTGCGTATCGACGTGTTCCAGCTGCGTGGTGGCAGGCAGCACGATGTCAGCGTAATCGGCGGTATCGGTCTGGAAGTGTTCCAGCACCACGGTAAATAAATCTTCGCGGGCAAAGCCTTGGGCGACTTTCGGCGATTCCGGCGCCACGGCCACCGGGTTGGAGTTGTAGACAATGACCGCCTCGATTTGCGGACCGAACTCCGGCGACGATGGCTTTAACAAGTCGTCGCCTATGGTCGACATATTGATGGTGCGCGGCGTGCGGCCTGCCAGCAAATCCGGACGCTGCAGCTTCGGCTTATTGGTCGGGAACGAACCGGACGACGACAGTTGCACGCCGCCGGCAGGATGGCGCCACGCGCCCACCAGCGCGGGCAGGCACGCGATGTTACGCACCGACATGCCGCCGCCCTTTACGCGCTGCACGCCGTAATTGACGCGGATAGCGACAGGTTCGCCGGCTTTCGCCATGCCGCCGTACAGGCGCGCCAGCTGCACCACTTCATCTTCGGTAATGCCGCAAGTTTGCGCTACGCGCACCGGCGTCCATTCCGCCACACGCTGCTTTAGTTCTTCGTAGCCCAAGGTGTAATCGGCAATGTATTCGTGGTCAAGCAAATCTTCCGCAACCAGCACGTGCATGAGGCCCAGCGCCAGCGCCGCATCCGTGCCGGGCAGCGGTGCGATGTGCTGGTGGCATTTTTCCGCCGTCAGCGAGCGGTACGGGTCGATGGCGATCAGTTTCGCGCCATTGCGTTTGGCGGCCTGCGCGCGGGTCCAGAAGTGCAAATTCGATGCAATCGGGTTGCCGCCCCAGATGATGATCAGTTTGGCATCCTGGAATTGTTCGAGATCCGTACCAATCGATGCGCCCACCGTATAGCGGTAGCCGGTGGCGCCGGCCGTCGCGCAAATCGTGCGGTCCAGCAGCGATGCACCCAATTGGTGGAAGAAACGCTGCGCCATGGATTCACCCTGCACCAGGCCCATGGTGCCCGCATAGCTGTAGGGCAGGATGGCTTGCGGATCGCGCGCGGCTATCGGCTTCAATTTGGCGGCAATGGTGTCGAGCGCTTCATCCCAGCTGATGCGCTCAAACTTGCCTTCCCCCTTCTTGCCGACGCGGCGCAGCGGGTGCAATAGACGGTCCGGGTGGTATGTGCGCTCCGCATAGCGGGCCACCTTGGTGCACAGCACGCCGGCGGTGGGCGGGTGATCGGGGTCGCCTTTCACTTCCGTTGCGACGCCGTTTTCGACGGTAACGATCAGCGCGCACGTATCGGGACAATCGTGCGGGCAGGCGGCACGGACATGGGTGGTGGTCATGGAATTCCCTGAAATACTGACTTGAAACCGCCATCGTAAACCATTTCCGCAGTGCGCTCAGGCTGCCCATCCGGCGCTGCCAAGGCTACAATGCCGATACAGCAACTGGTGTGCCGGGGATCCCGCCGCCAGAGCAACAGACGCGGAGACCTGGCAGATGAAACTTGTAGAACCCATCATTGCATTTCAATCCGAACTGCAACAAATCCGGCGCGATATCCACGCGCACCCTGAACTTTGCTATGAAGAACAGCGCACGTCCGACGTGGTAGCGGACAAGCTGGCCGAATGGGGCATTCCCGTCATCCGCGGCATGGGCACCACGGGCGTGGTCGGCATCATTAAAAACGGTTCGTCCGGCCGTGCCATCGGCTTGCGGGCCGACATGGATGCGCTGCCGATGCAGGAAGTGAATACCTTCCCCCATGCGTCGCGCCACCCGGGCAAGATGCACGGCTGCGGCCATGACGGCCACACGGCCATGCTGCTGGGCGCTGCGCGCTACCTGGCCAAACACCGCAACTTCGATGGCACCGTGTACCTCGTATTCCAGCCGGCCGAAGAAGGCGGCGCCGGGGCGCGGGCCATGATCAACGATGGCTTGTTCGAGCAGTGCCCGATGGATGCGATTTACGGCATGCACAACTGGCCGGGCGAAGCCGCCGGCACGCTGAGCGTGACGGAAGGACCGATGATGGCTTCCAGTAATGAATTCCACGTCACGGTGCGGGGCAAAGGCGCCCATGCCGCGCAACCGCATAACGGCATCGATCCCGTCATGATTGCCGTGCAAATTGCACAAGCTTGGCAAACCATCATCAGCCGCAACAAGAGCCCGCTGGATACCGCCGTGTTGTCGATTACGCAAATCCATGCGGGCAGCGCCACCAATGTAATTCCTGACGACGCCAAGCTGATCGGCACCGTGCGCACGTTCACGATGCCGGTGCTGGATATGATTGAAAGCCGCATGCGCGCGCTGGCCGAGGGCATTGCCGCCGGCTTTGGCGCGGAAGTGGACTTCACGTTCCGCCGCAATTACCCGCCGCTGGTCAACCATGCGAAAGAAACCCGCTTTGCCGTGGAAGTCATGAAAGCCATGGTGGGCGAAGACAAGGTCAACGATAAAGTTGAGCCCACGATGGGCGCGGAAGATTTCGCCTTCTTCCTGCAAGAAAAGCCGGGCTGCTACATCTTTATCGGCAATGGCGATGGCGAACACCGCGACGGCGGGCACGGGCTGGGCCCGTGCGTGCTGCATAACGGCAGCTATGACTTCAACGATAACTTGCTGCCGATCGGCGCCAGCTTCTGGGTCAAGCTGGTGGAAGCGGCGCTGCCAAGGTAGGGCCTGGTTACGGTAACTGGTCTGGGCCGCTGCCTACGCGGTGGCCCGTATTCAACTGTTCCAGCGCCAGCAGCGCTGCCGAATGGTCCGCATGCGGGAACGCATTCACTATCGATTCATAGCGCTGCGTCACCAGGTCCGTGACCGGCAATTCCACCCCGGCATCGGCGGCGGCCGCCAGGATATTGTGCTGGTCTTTCAACTGCGTCTTGACCTGCCCGCCCGGCATGAAGTTCCGTTCCAGCATACGCAAGCCGTGCACTTCCAGCACGCGGCTTTCCGCGAAGCCGCCTCGGATCGCATCGCGCACGGCGGCAGGATCGGCGCCTGCGGCCTGCGCCAATAACAGCGCTTCCGCCACGATATTGATGGTGCCGCCCACGATCAGCTGATTACACAGTTTCGACACCTGCCCCGCACCGGCCGGCCCCACGCGCGTGGAACGGCCCATGGCGGCAAACACTGGCTGCGCCTGCACGTAATCGTCTTCACTGCCGCCCGCCATGATGGCCAGCGTGCCCGCCTGCGCACCACCAACACCGCCCGACACCGGCGCATCGATAAAGCGGCAGCCGGCCGCCGTCAAACTGCGGTGAAACGCTTGCGCTTCCGACTGGCGCGTGGAACTCATGTCGATCCACAGCGCATTGGACCGCAGCGATGGCAGCGCCGCATCGATCACCAGGCCGACTACCGGTCCCGCCTCCAGCATGGAAATCACGATATCGGCTGACGACACGGCATCGCCCAGGTCCGCCACCGGCATCGCGCCAAATTCAGCGAGCGGTTCAGCTTTGCTGGCCGTACGGTTCCACACGGTGACGGCGTAACCGGCATTGAGCAGGCGCCGCACCATGGGTTCCCCCATTAAACCGATGCCGAGAAAAGTGATTTGCATTTAGTGACTCCGAGCAGGATTAAAATCGATACAATCATCTTAGCCTCTCCGGCTCGATTTTGTGAATGTCGCTACAATTGTGGAATGCTATATAACTCGAGATATGGCATCGACTATGAAAGAGCCTATGCACACATTCAAAATGATCGCGATTGCAAGCGCCATGCTGGCCATGCAATCCGCGCAAGCAGCGCCAGACATCAATACTGTTTATACGGAATTCGGCACCGGATCAAAAGTCCGCATGGTGCGCGCCGGCGTCACTTCCGACTGGAATGACCGCTGGTTCCAATCCAACGGCACCAGTGTCCGTGCCTACTGGGATGTCAGCGCCGGCGCGTGGCGCGGCACCCAGGCCCGCAATATCCCCGGCGCGCACCAGAACTTGATGGACGTGGGCCTGACGCCCGTGTTCCGTTTCCAGCGCGATGATGGCCAGGGGTTTTATGCGGAAGCCGGTATCGGCGCCCACCTGCTGTCGAAGAAATATGACAACAACGATGACAAGCTGTCGACGGATTTCCAGTTCGGCGATCACGTTGGCGTTGGCTATGTCTTCAACAGGAATTGGGAAGTCACCGCCAAATACCAGCACTTTTCCAATGGCGGCATCAAGAAACCGAACAGCGGTGTGGATTTCGGGGTAGTGCGCCTGACTTACCGTTTCTGATTCTTGTTGAATAATGTGGATGCCCGGCCTGCAGACCCGGCACCCATAAAAAATAAAACCTCCGCAAGCGCAAGCCTGCGGAGGTTTTTATTTTGTGAGCGCTGATTATTCAGCGATGTCGGCGCCCACGTTAATGGCAGCGTAGGCGCGTTGTGCCGCCTTGGCTTCCTTGCTGCCCACGCCATACAGTTCCTGCGCGGCGGCGATCACGGCTGCACGTGCGTCAGCATAGGTCGAGCCGGAAGTCAGCTTGGTGGTGTTGGCCTTGAACCAGATGCGGTATGCCTTGTCGATGCCGATACCGGTCATGTTCTTCGGCGCCTGCACCAGGTACTTCGAGTAGTAATCGCTGGTGGTGGTGGCGCTGGAACCCATGGCCAGGAAGTAGAACATGCGGTTGTTCGGGCCGCTCGAATAGTGTGGATCCAGGCGCTTCAGCGACGTGCTCCATGCATCCAGCGACGAGCCATCCTTGCTTGGCTTGTACATCCAGCGCAGCGGGGTGCCGGTCTTCGAGATTTCCTTGCCCATCATCCAGTCGTTGCCGGCGTTGATGACGGTGCCGGTGCCGCCGTTGCGGGCATAGGCTTCCACTGCTTCACCGTTGATGTCGGACGCCGATTCATTCAGGCCGCCCGATTCGCCACGGTAGGTCAGGTTGGACGTTGCGGCGGTGACGCCGTGGCCCATTTCGTGGCCGATCACGTCGATCGAACCCAGGCTGTAGAACGACGAGCCGTCGCCGATGTACATGCACTTGCAAGTGTCGGTGTAGAAGGCGTTGTCGTAAGCGGTGCCCACGTGAACGGCGATGTAAGTCGCGGTGTTGTTACCGTCCAGCGACTTCCAGCCCAGCACGTTGTTCATCGTGTCGTAGGTGTTTTGCAAGCCCCACAGTGCATTCACTGCTGCGGTCTGGCCGTTGGCGTTGGTGGTGCTGCCGCCACTGATGTAATTCTTGCCATCGCCCCATACGTTGGTGCTGTTGGTGTAGATCACGCCCGGGGTTGGGTTGGACGTCGATGCGTGGTTGGCGTTGGTGATGGCCATGCCGCCGAACTGGCCGCCGGTGCCGCGGGTCGAATCGAGCATCTGGTAAGTGGTGCCAACCAGCGTGGTCTGGATCGGCACGTCACCGTTGTACTGGCTGTGGCCGGTGCCGACGATGCTCTGCACCATGTTCCACTGGTCCATCAGGCTGCCATCCTTGGCGTTCACGATGGTGTTGTGGAAGACAGCTTCCTGCCCCTTGCTCATGCGGGTTTTCACCAGGTAGGCCAGCTGGTAGCTGTCTACCACGTCTTGGACGTCCAGCGCGTTCAGGTCGGCTTCTGCCTTGTTCTCGGCGCCGGCAACACGCACAGTTTTCATGACTGGGTAGATGATCAGTTCAGCCGATGGCGGGTCGATGTGCGCTGCGGTCGATGGCAGCGACTTCATGGCCTTGGCGATGGCGTCGTTGCCGGACAGGGTAGGCTTGACGTCGAAGCGCTTGGCGGACAGGCTGCCGCGGCGGTCGGTCGCAGCTTCGCTGACGATCGCACCGTTTTTGTCGGTTACAACAACCGATTCCGATTCAAAGATGCGCACGCCTTTGTAGGTGTGGTGCACGCGGTTGATGGCGTGGCCATTCGCGCCTGGGTGCTGGCTGCCCAGGGCGTAGCCGTGGTCAGCGTCCAGACCATGCTTGCCGCGCTCGCCATTCAGCGTGCTGACCAGGCGGTCATTGTCTTGCTTGGACATCGAAACTGGATTGCCCATCATCGGGGCGGCGAATGCGGTGCCTGCGATCGAAACAATTGCTGCTGCAATCAGGGTCTTGCGAATTGCCATAATCTCTCCGTTGTTGTATTGGGTAGCGGCGGCTACCTCGTGGCAACACAATACCGAAGCGTTACAGACCTAATCAAAAAAATCGGAAATTACGACGAAAAGTGTGCACTTGTCTAAATTTGTACTTTTTTGTCGAAAAAACCATTCTTTCTTTGCGAGCAATACAGAAACAACGTATCACTTGCGCACAATTGAATCATTTGCATTGCCTGGGCTATGCTGAATTAAGTAATCGGCAAGTTGCATGGCCGGTTGCAGCATAGTCGGGAGAGCCCGGTCCACCAGAACCGGCGCCGAAGGAGCAACCGCCCCGGAAACTCTCAGGCCCACGAACCGGCTAAGCTGATCAAACTCTGAAGAGCCGCCCGGCCCTACCTGGCCTGGCGCACCGAAGGAGCAAGCGGCGCTACCGCCCGCGAATCTCTCAGGTCCGGAACAGAGGGGGCATCCGCTGTGCGTACGTCCTGTGCGCGCAGCCCCCGAACCATGATCACGACTGCTTTAACGCCGCTTTTGCGGTGTAGGCTTCGTGCACCCTAAAAAAGGAGACGCACCTATGCAGCACCCACGTTTCACCCGGCGCGCATTGCTGGCGCCATTAGCCCTGTACACGATATTGGGCTTCGCCGGCGTACCGGCCATGGCGCAAAACGCTACTGCCGTTGCCGCCAAAGATGGCATTTCCGCGCAAGCTGCCGCACAGCGCGATTTCGCGCAATTTGCCGCGTACCAGATGCGCACGCGGCCAGGGATTGCTCCGGCTGATTTCCCGCTTGATATCAACGATATGCAAGACTTGAAAGATGCCGTGATCAGCTATGGTTTTCCTGTCCATACCGTGGAAGCCAAAGATATCGTTGCGGGCCGCACGGATTTGCAGGCCATGGCCAAGCCGACCGGCGAGTGGCGTTTCATTGTCTCCGTGCGAGGCAAGCCGGTGGGACTGGCGAGCGTCGAACAAGTCAACGGCCGCTATGAAACCGTCGCTTATGGCGGCGCCATCCTGGCTAAAGATGTGGAAGCGCTGACGTCCCATCACGGCAATGCAGCGCGCAGCAACCTGCGTTTCATCCGTATTTACCAGGCCCGCGCCGACTTCCTGGAAGTGTCGGGCGGAAGCCACCCGCGTTATGCGCCATTGCATTCAGCGCGCGAATCGCTGCTGCTGCAAGCGCGCGCGATGAAGTCGGGCCAGGGAGATACGTCGCTGATGGAAGCGTCCGAAGTGCTGCAGCCATTGCGCGCAGCTGTCAAAGCCAACCTGGATGCGTTCCACTGATCGGGAGAACTTATGAAACTGAAGAACCTCGCAATCGGCGCCGCCCTGGCGCTGGCCATGCCGATGGCCATGGCGCAATGGCGCACGCTGTCCGTACCGCTGACGACGCAAGAACACAGCCAGTGGTGCTGGGCCGGATCCAGCAAAGCGATCCTCAGCTATTACTGGGCGAATTATCCGAGCCAGTGCCAGATCGTGAACTGGGCGTATGGTCTCAATTACGCATGCGGCAATACCACGTTTGACTGGTACAGCCCTGCCAACCAGCCGAATTCCATGTATGGCACGCCGGGCAGTGTGCAAAACATCCTGTCGAATTGGGGCGTGCCGAATACCGCCATCAATAACTACCTGTCGTGGAATACCGTGGTGGCGGACATCAATGCCAACCGCCCATTCGTGATCCGTTACGGCTGGACCGGCGGCGGCGGCCACATCATGGTGGGACGCGGCTATGAAACGTATAACGGCGTGAATTACGTGTACATCATGAATCCGTGGCCGGGTGAAGGACAGACGTACCGCACGTATGCATCGGCCGTCAGCGCGTCGGACCATAACTGGACGCACACGCAGCGCATGAATATCAGCCGGCAGTAAAACAAAAAGCCCGCTCAGATCACTGAGCGGGCTTTTCTATATAACTAGCCTGACGATAACCTACTTTCACACTGGTTGCAGCACTATCATCGGCGCAGAGTCGTTTCACGGTCCTGTTCGGGATGGGAAGGGGTGGGACCGACTTGCTATGGTCATCAGGCTTTGACTTGTCGCGTCACACGCTGTGGCGTGTGACTGCAATCCGGAAGAAGTAATTGGTTGGGTAACTCATCATCGAGTAAATGCGTATAACCGGCAAGGTTATAGGGACAAGCCGTACGGGCAATTAGTACTGGTTAGCTTAATGCATTACTGCACTTCCACACCCAGCCTATCAACGTCCTG
>NZ_WNLA01000020.1 GCF_009720865.1 Pseudoduganella ginsengisoli
GCCGCGCTCACGGCCTGGCGGCACCGCCACCGGCGCGTGCTGCAGCGCGCCGATGGCCGCACTGGCGTCCCGCATGGACGGTGTGCGCAGGCGCGGGTCATGGGCAGTCAGCGCGCGGATCAGCGCAACGGCTTCCGGCGCGATCTGGTCCGGGTAATGCCACTGGTCCGATGTCGCCTGCAACTGGGCGGCGGCAAGCGCCAGGCCGTTCAGGCCAGCCAGCGGGCGCAGGCCAGCCAGCATTTCGTACAGGATGACGCCCAGTGCATATATATCGCCGGATGGCGCCGGGGCGCCGCCGAGCAGGCGTTCGGGCGCGAGGTAGGCAATCGTGCCCTGCGGCTGCGCTGACAGTGTGTCTTGGGTCGCCAATGGGTCGAGGCGGCGCGCCAGTCCGAAGTCCAGGATGCGGATCCGGCCGGACGCTTCCATCATCAGGTTCGACGGTTTCAGGTCGCCGTGGACCAGATGCGCATCGTGCGCCTCTTGCATGGCGCCGGCAATTTGCTGCGCGGCGTCGAGCGCCATGGCGGCAGGCAGGGGCAGCAGCCGATTCAGCGGTTCACCATCGACCAGTTCCATGACGATCGCCATGCCCTCGCCGCCGCCCGCCACCATATACACCTGGACAAAAGCTGGATGCCGCAGCGAGGCGGCGGCCCGCGCTTCCTGCAGCAAGTGATTCGCGCTGGCGCCGATGCCGGCTTTCAGATATTTCAGCGCAACGCGGCGTTGCAGAGTGCTATCCCATGCTTCGAACACCTGGCCATATCCCCCTTCGCCAAGGGGGCGGCGGATTTCAAAAGGCCAGTCGCCAGGTAGCGCGGCAGGTAATACTGACGAGGAAAGTGGTGACATACCGGATTAAAAACATGAGCGGTGCACCAGTCAGCATATCACTTGATGTAAATAATGAAATAATAATCTTATGAAAACATTTCCTTGCAATGTGGGAGTGTGGCGGGGCGGCGGTTGGCGCTTCCGTTGCCGCTACTCTTTCGGCGCCCGCGCATAATCGTCCAGCGCCTTGCGCATCTCTTGCTGGTACGCGGGGGATTTGCGGATGCGGGCCATCGTGTTCCACAGCTTTTCCATCAACCCCGGGTTGGCGTCGCTGAAACGCTTGGAAACGCTCAGGTAATAGGGCTCGTCTGAAAAAGGGATCGGCAGCATTTCAATCTTGCCTGCATATTGCGGCTGCGTCAGCAAGGCTGCACCGGTAAATTCGGAACCGACGGCCACTTCTGCGCGGCCGGCCAGCAATTTCTGGAAATTCGCTTCCAGGCCGCGCGCCGTGTTTTCCATGGGTATGCCCATTTTCCCGACACGGTCCATCAGCAGGACGGAGCCAAACGGCACCAGCACCGGCGTTGTCAATTGCACGAAGCGCACGCCATCCCATGACGTGGCGGTGCCGGTGCGGCGGAATACCATCGCGCGGATATTGCTGATGGCGCGGGACGCATCGACGTCGTCGCCATGCATGGGGAAGGCCATGAAGTCCGTCACGGAAGGCGAATAAGGGACCGTGGGGAAGCCATCGACGGCATGCACGCGGACTTCCTCGCGGCAGCGGGAGATCGGCGCGGGGCGGAATTCCAGCGTGATACCCAGTTCGTTGGCTGCAGCGCGGATCAAGTGGTCCGCCAGCCCCGTGCCCTGTGGCGTGATGTAGGGCAGCCGCGAATGTTCGTCCGTGCAAAGCCGTAAAGTCACGGCGGCGGCCGACGGCAGCGCGCAAGCCATCAGGATGGTGCAAACAGCATGGCGGAGCATGTGTGAAATCCCATGTATGGATCCTCACATTCTACCGTCAGTGTAACCCGTAGCGGGTGCGGATCGTGGCCAACGCGCCACTATGTTCGAGGCGGGCGATGGCGCTGTTGATGCGGGCAAGCTGGTCTTGCGTCGTGCTTGATGCATTCAGCATCAAATGCACGGGGGCGCTGAACGGCACATACGGCAGGGCGGCCAGCGTAATGCCTTGCTGCCTGGCCGCGTGCTCCAGCGCGGCCGCATCGCCCATGATCAATTCCGCCCGTCCGGCGCGGAACATTTGTATGCCTTGCTGGAAGTTGCCAAAGGTATTGCGCCACATGCCAGCATCGGTTGCCGCCGCGGCCCGTGCATAGTCGGCGCCATACCAGCCGGCGCGAGGCGCCAGCACGGCAATGCGCTGGCGCGCGATGGCGTCGAAGCTGTCGATGCCGGCAAATTTCTGGACTTTGTCGGGGGCGGCAAACAGGCGCACATGCTCCTGGCGGTAGGGGGAGGAAAAGCGCGCATAGCGTCGCCGTTCTTCCGTCTTCGACGCGGCCAGCATCAAATCGAGCTTCCCTTGCCGGAACAGGATTTCACGGCGCAGCGACGGCAATTCCGCCACGAACTCGATCGTACAGCCAGCTTCCCGCAAGATGGCTTGCGCCAGTTCGACGTCGGCGCCGGCCAGTACACCATTGGCGCCGCTGTAAATGTAAGGCGGCCAGGATTCAGGCGCCATCCGCAAATGGCAGGCGTCCGCAGGCAGCGCGGCCAGGCACAGCGCAGCAAGTAAAAATGGGCGCGCGCGCATCATGTGACATCGACAGTCAGTAAAGTTTCAATGTGACAGAAGCAGTGCCTTTATTCAAGTACCGAATGCGCGTGGTTATACGGCGACGCCAATATGCATATGACAATTGCAGCGTTGGTAACTGCCGGTTGCCCAGTTAAGATCAATCCAACGTTCTCGTCAGCAAAGAAAAAAACATGAATCCACTGCAATTGACGGCGATTGCCTGGGCGGTGCTGGCCGCCAGTACCAGCGCCTATGCGCAAGAGACCGCGCCAGACCAGGTGACCATCATTGGTTCCCGCGCCAAAGCCCGTACCGTGTTTGACAGCCCCGTGCCCGTCGACCTGTTCAATGCCCGCGAAGTCGCCAATGCGCTGTCGTCCGGCGAAGTGGGCGCTGCGCTGCAAAACCTGGCGCCATCGATCAACTTCCCCCGCATTGAATCTTCCGGCGCGTCCGATTCCGTGCGCGGCATCCAGTTGCGGGGACTGGGCCCGGACCAGGTGCTGGTGCTGGTCAACGGCAAGCGCCGCCACGCCAGTGCGCTGCTCGATACGGAAAGCAGTTTTGCCGGCACAGTGCCGGTCGATATCAATGCCATTCCAGCCGGCGCCATCGAGCGCATAGAAATCCTGCGCGATGGCGCCGGGGCGCAATATGGCAGCGACGCCGTGGCGGGCGTCATCAACATCGTATTGAAGAAAGGCCGCAGCGGTGGTACGGCGTCGATCGGCTATGGCGCCAACCATACGGATTTCAAACCCACGGGACAAACGCTGACCGATGGCCAGACCACGACGGCCAGTGCCGATACCGGGCTTCCCATCGGCGACGCAGGTTTCGTGCGCTTTGGCTTCGATGCGCGCCGCCGCCTGCCGACGGAGCGCGCGGGCCGCAGCGACGCGGGCTGGACGTCGTGGAACAGTACGCCGGCCGATTTGGCGCTCGATGGCAAAATCTTGTTCAAGTCCGGCGATTCGCGCCAAGACAGCGGCTCGCTGTTTTATAACGCGCTGGCGCCGCTGGGCGGCGGTATTGACGCCTACAGTTTTGCGACCTTGAACCGCCGCCTGTCAGACGGCAGCGCGTGGTTCCGCTATCCGGGGGATCCATCGAATGTGCCGGCGCTGTACCCGGCCGGCTACCGGCCTGTCACGCATGGCAACAAGACCGATGCCAGCGTGGTGGCCGGTGTGAAATTCGCGCTGGACGCGTGGAATGTCGATGCCAGCGCGCGCCATGGCAGCGACAGGTTCAATTACGGCGTGTCGCATTCCGTCAATGCCTCGCTGGGCGATAAAAGCCCGACAGCCTTCCATCTGGCGTCGTTCCGCACGGGCCAGCAAGGCTTGAACGTGGATGCCACGCGCGACGTGAACGTGGGCTGGCAAACGCCGGTCAGTGTGGCCGTAGGCGCGGAATGGTTGCATGAAACGTACCGCACGCTGCCAGGCGATCCTGCATCGTATGCCGGCGGCCCATTCACGGATGCGCCGCCCGGCGCGCAGGCGGGACCCGGCTTGCGTCCGGCCGACGCCTTTGACGGCAGCCGCAACGTGAAGTCCGTCTATGCCGACGCGGAAACGGAATTCGGCGCGCTGTTGCTGGGCGCCGCTGCGCGCTGGTCGGATTACAGCGATTTTGGCAGCGCCAAGACTGGAAAACTGTCGGCGCGCTACAAGGTGGCGCCAGGCTTGCTGGTGCGCGGCGCCGTGTCCAACAGTTTCCGCGCACCGGCGCTGGCGCAAACGGGCTTCCGTTTCGCCACGTTGAACTTCAATGCCGATGGCACGGGCTTGCAGACGGCAGCGCTGCTGCCCGCATCCGATACGCTGGCCCGCGCGTTCGGTGCGCAGCCTTTGAAGCCGGAAAAATCGGAAAACGTGTCGCTGGGCTTTGCGTGGCGTCCTGTCACGGCTACCAGCCTGTCCGTCGATGCTTACCGCATCCGTTTGCGCGACCGCATTACGCGCACCAGTGATTTGCAAAGCGATGCCGTCAGCGCGTACCTGGCCGGTCAAGGCCGCACGGACATTGGTTCCGTGGCCTTCCTTGCCAACTTGCTCGATACGGCGACGCGCGGCGTTGACGCTGTGTTGAACCACGAATTGAAAGCCGCGGGCGGTACGCTGAACCTCAGCGCTGCGCTGAACGTCAACAAGACGCGGCTGGACCAGGCGCGCACGGGTTCCGCCGCGCTGGCGAAGATCGATCCGGACTTGCCGCTGTTGACGGATGCGGGCCTGTTCCGCATCAAGCACGCATCGCCGAAAAACAAGCTGGTGCTGGGCGCCGACTGGCAGGGCGGCGCGCTGGGCGTGCAAGTGCGCGCCACCCGCTTCGGCGCGTTGCAGGATTTCGTGTATGACAGCGACGCACCCGTGGTGGAAGGCGTCAATGCGCAATACTTCGGCCCTGTCTGGACCGTGGATATCGAGGCGCAATACAAGTTGGCGAGGCAGTGGACCGCCGCCGTGGGCAGCAACAATTTGTTTGACCGCTACCCGGACCGCGTGCGGCAGACCAATGCGGCCACGTATGGCGGCGCGCTGCCCTACAACTTCATTAACCCTGTGGGCGTCAACGGCGCATATTTTTACGGCAAACTGACTTATACCTTTTAATTTATGAAATTCCGTCACCTGTTACTCACTGCGGCCTTCAGCGCACTCACTGCAACGCAAGCGCTCGCCGCCGACGCGCTGGTCTTGATGACTGACTTTGGCACTGCCGACGGCGCCGTCTCCGCCATGCGCGGCGTGGCTTTCGGCGTGGATCCGAAACTGGGCGTCTCCGATTTGACGCACCAGATTCCTGAATACGATATCTGGCTGGGCGCCTACCGCCTGTACCAGACGGCGAATTACTGGCCGATAGGCACCGTGTTCGTGTCGGTGGTCGATCCCGGCGTCGGCACCACGCGCAAGTCCGTCGTGTTGAAAACCAGGGAGGGCCGCTATTTCGTGGGCCCGGACAATGGCTTGTTCACGCTGATTGCAGAGCGCGACGGCGTGGCGGAATTGCGCGAAGTCGATGAAAAGGTCAACCGCTTGCCGGGTTCTGCCGAGTCGTACACGTTCCATGGCCGCGACGTCTATGTGTACGTGGGCGCGCGCCTTGCATCGGGCCAGATCACGTTTGAACAGGTGGGGCCAGTGCTGCCGGCCGATTCCGTCGTCAAGCTGCCCTACAAGAAAGCGGCGCGTGAAGGCAACGTGGTGCGCGGCATGATCCCCGTGCTGGACGATAAGTATGGCAACGTGTGGACCAACATCCCGAAAGCCCTGTTCACGGAATTAAACATCGCGCCGGGCGACAAGGTGCAAGTGCGCATCCTGCACAACGGCAAGCAGGCAGGCAGCTACGTGGCGCCATTCCACAATACGTTTGGCGGCGTGGAAGTCGGCAAGCCGCTGGTGTACCTCAACAGCCTGCTCGACGTGGCGGTGGCGATCCGCCAGGGGAACTTCGCGCGCCAGTACAAGGTCAGTTCCGGCCCGGGCTGGGAAGTGGAAATCAGCAAAGCCAAATAATCATGGCCGGCTCAGGCTCCACTGCTGGTTGCTGCCGTTATTCAGCGGGTACTGGATGATTTGCGCATTCTCCGCCGTGCTCTTGCCGGCGACGTCGAGCACCATGCCGGACAGCAGGTTCTTCACTGTGACATAGCCGGACGCCGGGCTGGCAAAGGACCAGTGCTGTCCATTGCCGGCCCAGTAACCCCACTGCGCGATGTTGGTGCCGGCTGTAGTGGAGTTATCGTAGTCATCGAGGCTCAGCAAGCTGTTGGCGTTGATGATGCTGTATTGGCCGTCGCCGTGCCCGACGGCATACCACTGCTGGCTTTTCGCGCCCGTGTACGTTTGCTGCTGCACCAGCGCGCCATTGGTGGTGGCGCCGCCAGCGACGGCCAGCGCCTTGCCGGACAAGCGCGACTTGATCACGTAAGGGCCATCGCTGATGCCGCCGCAGCCGTTGAAATCCGTGAAATTGCGCGTCAGGACGGGCCAGCCGCCGCTATACGTCATGCGCAAGATATCGAGCTTCGCGTTGCCGCTGTCATTCAAGTCGTAATAGTGGGTGGACACGAAATTGCAGCCATCCTGTTTCAGCACGCCGATGTGGCCTGGGCCTTTGTATTTGCCATCGACGTTCGGCAAGATCGTGCGCGTGCCGGAGTAGGGACCCGTGACGGACGTGGCCCGCTGCACTTCCACGTAATACGTGCTGTCCACGCCTTTGCAGCATGCGCCGCGGTTGACGAACAGGTAGTAATAGCCGCCTTCGCGCACGATGTACGGCGCTTCCATGTCCACGCCGCTGCCGCCCAAAATCCTTGTCACGTTGCCGGCCAGCTTGCCCGTCGACTGGTTGATTTCCGCCACGCCGATGCCGCCGAAGAATGAACCATAGGACATGTACACCTTGCCGTCATGGTCACGGAACAGCGCCGGGTCAATGGCATTGATTTCCGACGTGCCGCCAAACGATTCCACGACAATGCCGAGGTCTGTCCAGCTGGGGTTTTTCAGCGATGGGGAACGTGCCACGCCGATGGCCGACGTGGTCGTGCCCCATTTCGACACGGAGTAGTACAGGTAATACTGGCCATTCATGTGGATGACGTCCGGCGCCCAGAACGAGCCGGAAAACCCTGGGATTTTGTTGGTAATCCACGACGGGTACGTAGTGAACACCGGCGCCGGGCCGCCGGCCCAGTTCAGCATGTCGGTGGATTTTGAATACCAGATACCGGTGCCGGTCGTGAAGTTGAACCAGGTGTCGCCATCTTTCGTCAACGTGCCTGGATCATGGGCGTTTTGTAAGCCTTGTAGCGTGATGGAGGATGCGGAAGCGGGAATCAGTGCGGCCGCCGCCAGGCATAGGGATGCCAGTAATTTCTTCAAAGTCGTCTCCTTTTTTATCAGTGTGGTGTTGCGAAAATCAGGTTAGAACGCCGTGCGGGGAGAAAGCCAATGACTTTTTTTTAGCAATTGATATCGGGATTGATATCATTGGCTGCAAAGACCAAGGAGACAGCGCATGACGGTAGAAAACAGTGCGGCACCCGCATCCGGCACCCACGTCCACCAGTTGCGCCAGGTATTGCTGTGGCCTTTACGCTTAATGCCGGGTACGGGCATGGACCAGACCAGCCGGCGGCCGTGGGAAGTGCTGCAAGCGCTGGGGGAAACGTCGCCATGGCGCAAAGTCATCGATGAATTTGACGGCGGCACTGCTAACTTCCACGAACGCCATTACAACGAATTCGTCACGTTCCTGCCGTATGTGCAGCGCTTCCTGTACGGCGAAGCGCGCACGGGGCGGGGGGAACGCGGTGAAGCGGGCATGCGCGTATTCCGCCGCCATGACGTGGCGCACGTGCGGGTCACGTCGCGTCCCGGCGACGAGCCGCTGCTGCTGGACGTGATACACGTCGATTTGTATTTCTTTTATGACGTCGACGTCGTGATGCTGAACGTGGAAGTCGGCGCATCGGATTTGCCGCTGGCGCAGGCGCAGGACGTGCTGTACCGCTTTGGACGCGGCTATCCGGCCGGCTGGGATGAGCAGGGCCATGCGCTGCACTGCATGCATAAAGTCGAGTGGCTCGATGCGCACGGCAATGTGCTGGCGGCATCCGATGCGCAAAACCGCGATGTGTTCCTGGAACACGTGTGCCGCAAGCGCGCGCCCCGCATCGCGTCGCACTGGAAATTCCTGCTGGCGCCCCTGGTGTATGACCCGGTGGAAGAGCCGGGCGCGCTGCGCTACCGGCAAATCGAGTATTACCGCATGCCGGTCATGGCATTCCTGTCGGTGGAAGATCCACAAGCGCTGTCGCGCGATGACTTCATCCGGCTGGGCCACGTGATGGGCAATGGCAATGGCGCATCGCCGTACACGGCGCGGCAGCAGGATGATTTCGAACACCAGGTGTGCTACGACCGTTTCTGGAGCGAAGCCGGCGCCGCGCCCCACACGCGCTACCTGTGTAGCGGGCTGTCGCTGATCGTCGTGGGCGATGCGAAGTCCGATTATTTTTGTTGCCGCGACCGGGGCGTGCTGGCGCAATTCCGGCACCAGCACTTCTTGCTGTTCCTGATCGCGCATTTGCAAAAGTCGTCGCTGCTGATGTTTTCCGACCGGCTGGCCGAAGCGCTCAATTGCCTGAACGTGGTGGACGCCAACAGCGTGCGCCGCTTCAAGCGCCGCATCCGCGCTTCGTTTGAAGGCTTCCTGCGCTTTACGCACCGCTACTGGTTCAAGGATATTTCCGAACAGGCGCTGGTGCGGACGCTGTTCGGCATGTGTTCGTCGCAGCTGGGCCTTGAGCGCTTGCACGCGGAAGTCAAGGTGCGGATGGAAGACATGAATGGCTACCTGGAAGCGGACAGCTTGCGCCGCCAGGCCAATACCGTGGTGCGCCTGACCGTGGTGACGATCTTTGGCTTGATCGGCACCGTCACCACGGGTTTCCTTGGCATGAACTTGCTGGCGGAAGCGGATGCGTCGATGGAGCGGCGGCTGGTGATCTTTACCGTCACGTTCGTCATCACGACGGTGCTGACCGCGTACACGATGATCAAGTCCAAGCGGCTGTCGGATTTCCTCGACGTGTTGTCGGATGAACGGTTGCCGTTCTGGACCAAGATGAAGGCGCTGGTGGCCGTGTGGCGCCCTGAAAAAGATTAAACGGGTTTATTCACCATCAGCCAGTAGACGATGACGAGGGCGCCGAACGCGGGGAAGCCCAGCAGCGTCCACCACCGCTCATAGCGCCAGTACAGCGCGGGCAATGTGGCGGCGTTGCGCGCGGCGGCGTCCTGCGCCATATCGCGCATGCGCAATTGCAGCCACACGACGGGCAGCCAGCACACGCCTGCCAGGCCATACAGCCACAGCGACCACATGATCCAGTGCGTCGCCAGCGGATACCCGGCCAGGTGCATCATCCACAGGCCGGACAGCGGCTGGATGATGACGGACGGTGTCGTGAACCACCAGTCGGCGCGCGCCACCCAGCGCGTGACGACGGCAATCGCCTGTACGTTGCGGCTGCGGTTTGTGAAGAACATGTAAAACGCCGTGCCGAAGCCGGTGCCGAACATGAGCGTGGCCGACAGGATGTGCAGCCACTTGGTGGTCAGGTATTCCAATTTATTTTCCTTGTTTGGCAGGGTGCAGGCGCCACAGCATCAGCAGCAGCGCCAGGATGGGCCAGTTTTTCGACAGGGGGCCGAAAGGATGCAGCCAGAATTCAGGCAGGCAAACAGTCATGGCGGCGGTATAGCCGCCCACCAGCAGCAATTGCAGCAGCCATAGCCAGCGCCGCGCAGTGCACAGCAGCACGATGCCGATGGCGGCATCCAGCACACTGGCGCATGCCAGCACCGGCGTTTGCAGCGATGCCGGTATGCCGCATGCGGCCAGCCATGCCAGGCTGTCTTTGTGGGGCCAGCCAAACCACGATACGTAGGCGGTCCACAGCCACAGCATGGTCATGGCCAGCCGCGCCAGTGGCAGGCTCCATCGCAGCACGGCGTCTGCACGCTGGGCCGGCGTGGCAAACGTGGCGGGTGCGCGCAGCGGGCGGCCCAGCAGCGCATGCATGGCGGAGGCGTCGGCCGTGCTGCCATGCTGGAGCATGACCAGCGCATCCGGTGTGACGGCACTGTATGGAAACAAAGACGTCAGGCGCAACGCTGCCCGCGCCAGCCCCAGCGGCGCCGGCAGCATCAGCTCGCCGCCGGACCGCATGCCGTGCCGCAAATCGGCCAGATACGACGACAGCGGCATGGGATTCGGGCCCACTGCATCGAGCGTGCGGACGTGCCGGTGTTCCGGGCGCAGCAGGGCGGTGATGGCGTCGCACAAGTCATCGACGTGGACCGGCTGCACCTTGCCGCCGGCCGGCAGCGCAACCACCGGCAGCGACGCCAGCGCCAGGAACATCTGGCTGCTGGCGCCATCCGCGCCATAGACCAGGGATGGCCGCACGATCGTGTAATCTAGCTGGCGGGTGCGCAGTGCATCTTCGCCGCGTCCTTTGCTTCGCCAATAGGGCGTTATGGCTTCGGAATCGCTGCCCAGCGCGGACAAGTAAATCACGCGTTCGATGCCCGCTTCCGTGCAGGCGTCAAACAGTGCCGCGGGAATCGTGTGGTGCAGTTGCAGGTACAGCGATTCGTCGTCGGCCCGGAATACGCCCAGGCTGTAAATGACGGCGTCGAACCCGGCGAGATGCGGCTGCCACGCGTCGGCATGGTGCATTTGCGCCATGTCCAGCCTGCACCATGCATCTTCCACATCTGCAGCCCTGCTGCGCCCAGCGCCCGTCACGTCGTGACCCGCGCGGCGCAAAGTGCGCAGCAAATGCCGTCCGATAAAGCCGCTGGCGCCGATAAGCAAGATGCGCATAATGTTTTCTGAAATTTCTGTCGTTACAGAAATAATGGAATGAATAAAGGCGCCTGTCAAGGCGTTACAAGTACTTACCGTCGATACATTTTGCTCACAGCCCACAAGCGGGCTCGATCGTTAAGGTAGCAACGACACGCCAGTGTCTTTACTTACGGAGAACAATATGGAAACGACCGCTACCCCTAAACGCATCCACCCGCTGGTGGCAACCGCTGCCGTATCGCTGACGGTATTCAGCCTGGCCGGCATTGCCGCCGTGACTGGCTTACTGCCAACGTCGCACAGCGAGCCCGCGAAAGTGGTGCAGGCGGACACGCAGCCTGCCTCGCAAGTGGCAGCGCCATCGGCACTGCCTGCCGGTGCACAGGGTTTGACGGTGGCCCAGGAATCAGCCGCACCGGCCGCACCTGCGCCGAAACCGGCAGTACATCATGACGCGCCGCGCCGCCACGACACCGCGCGCAGCGAAAGCAGCCAGACGGCGCACCAGGCGCCGCGCGCTGAAGCGCAGCAGCCGCAAGTGGCAGCCCAGTCTGCGCCTGCACCACAGCCTGCACCGCAAGCCGCGCCGCAAAACAGCGCGCTGGGCATCGGTATCGGCGCCGTGGTCGGCGGCTTGATCGGCCACCAGGTGGGCGGCGGCAATGGCAAGAAACTCGCTACCGTGGCCGGTGCGATTGGCGGTGGCTTCGTGGGCAATGAAATCGCCAAACGCAACCAGCAGCAGGGCTCGCAGCCGGCTCCTCAGCAGCAGTAAGCTTCCCGGCGGCGGGACATAAGGCGGCACGATCTGTTAATGTGCTGCTTTCCCAACGTCCCGCCGCTGCCATGTCTTCTTCCCGCACCACTCCATTGCTGCAACAGGCTGTCGCGCTGCACCAGCGCGGCAACCTGGCGCAAGCCGAAACGCTGTATGGCGAAGTGCTGCGGCTCGACCCCGATAATTTCGATGCGCTGCATTTGCTGGGCGTGATTGCGCGCCAGTCCGGCGCGTGCGATGAAGCGATCCGGCTGATGGGCCGCGCGCTGGCCATCGACAGTGAAAAAGCCATTGTCCATTGCAACCTGGGCGCCGCGCTGCAGGATGCGCAGCGCCACGAAGAAGCGTATCGCAGCTATACGCGCGCGCTGGCCTTGCAGCCGCGCTACCCGATGGCGCTGGCCAACCGCGGCAATGCGCTGCGCCATCTGGGGCGGCTGATTGAGGCACTGGCTGATTACGATGCGGCGCTGGCGCAGCAGCCGGGCTATGTGGAAGCGCTGTGCAACCGGGGCGTCGTGCTGCACCGCCTGGGTCGCCATGAAGAAGCGCTCGACAGTTATGGCCGCGCGCTGGCCATCGCGCCAGGCCACAGCCCGTCGTATGCCGGCGCCGCCATCGCGCTGCAAGGCATGGGCCGCAATGAGGAAGCGGTGGAGACGTACCGCAATGCGATCGAAGCGGACCCGGACAATGCCGGGGCGTGGAGCGCTTACGGCACGCTGTTGCTGCGCATGGGCCGCACGCAGCAGGCGCTGGATTGCCACAAGCACGCGCTGGCGCTGAAGCCCGGCGATGCGCAAGCGTACCTGCACTATGCGAATGCGCTGCGCGTGCTGAACCAGCATGAGGAAGCCATTGACGCTTACCGCGATGCGCTGGCGTGCGGCGCCGACGCGGACGCCGTCAATTACCACCTGGCGGCGCTGGGTGTGCAGCCGGCGCCCGCCGCGCCGCCTGCGCATTATGTGGCGGCGCTGTTCGACCAGTACGCCGACGGCTTCGACCACCATCTGCAGCACGTGCTGCACTACCGCGTACCGGATTTGCTGATGGCCGCTTTGGCGGGGCGCTTGCAGCCGGTGGCAGCGGATGTGATCGACCTCGGATGCGGCACGGGCTTGTGCGGCCCGCTGCTGCGCCCTTTCGCGCGCACGCTGGCCGGTGTGGATTTGTCGCCGCTGATGCTGGACCAGGCGCTTGCGCGCGGCGTGTACGATGAACTGGTGTGTGCCGATATTGCCGCCGCCTTGCAGGGGCGCAGCGCCGATGTGCTGGTGGCCGCCGACGTGCTGGTTTACCTGGGCGATTTGCAGCCACTGTTCCGCGCTGTCCGCCACGCATTGCGGGCAGGGGGCGTGTTTGCGTTTTCCGTGGAAGCGCTCGACAGTGGTGCTGCGCAGGACTATGCGCTGAACACCAGCGGACGCTATGCGCATTCAGCCAGCTACGTGCAGGCCCTCGCGCAAGCGCATGGCTTGACGGCGGACAGCCTCGCTACGCAAGTCTTGCGCAAGGATGGCAATGAACACGTGGCAGGCTATATCGCTGTGTTGTCGCGAACCGGATAAGGCACGCTAAGGCACGCTAAGGCACCTTCCGCAACCGGCCCTGCACCACGCCTTGCAGCGCCTGGCGCAACCGTGGCGCCGCCTCCGCATATCCATACTGCACCGAACGGTCATCCAGTTCCGACAACGCCCGCCGCAGCGCTTCATCCGGTTCCCGCAGCCATTGCGCATACGCGCGCAGCAGCGCCACGTGATGCTCGGCCCACGCGCAATGTTCCTGCGCCGCCGTCGCCAGCAGCTGGTCTGCATAAAAGCCTGCCGCCACCACATCACCATCAAGCAGCGACACTTCCGCCGCGCTCAAATAAAAACGGTAAGCATTGTGCGCCAGGCAGTCGCGCGTCAGGTAGGCCGCGCCTTGCAGCAGCGCGCGGCGGCGCGTGCTGTCGTCGCGGGTGAACAGCGCTTGCGTGCCCAGCACCCACGGCCCGATAAAGTTTTGCAATTGCAGCCGTTCCATTTGCTGCACGGTGGCGTTGATTTGCCGCTCCGCCAGCGCATGGTCGCCGCGCAGCCACGTGACGCGGGCCTGGCTCTCCATCAGGAACGTCTCGAAACGTGAACTGCCCAGGCTGCGCGCCAGTTCCAGTCCCAGTTCCACCTGTTCCGTCGCTTCATCGAGTGCGCCGTCAGCCACCAGCGCCCAGCCGGCCGTCATGCGGGAAAACGTTTCAGCGCGGCGGTTGCCAACTTTGTGCGCCAGCGTGGCGGACGCCAGCGCATCGGTGACGGCGCCTTCCGTATCACCCAGGTAGATACGGGTCGAGCCCAGCGCCGCGCGGTTCGACGCTTCGATATGCACGTAGCGGTGCCGCTGGCACATGGCCAGGCACTGGCTGAACAAGTCAAATGCCTTGCGCATGCGGCCCTGCGCATAATACGAATCGCCCACGCCGGACAAGGCCCGCGCCTGCGTCTCGCTCATGTCGGCCGCTTCCGCATAGCGCGCCGCATCTTCATGGTAGCGGCGGCATTCCGTGTAATTACCACGCGGGAAATAGATATTGCCCTTCAAGTACAGCAGCTTGCCCAGCGCCGCTTCCGCACCGATCGACAGCGCCAGCGGCACGGTTTCATCGAGCAGCCGTTCTTCTTCTTCCAGTTCTTCCAGGATGTTCAGCACGCCGGCCAGCCCGATCACGGCATCGATCTTGTCTTGCGGCCGTCCGGACAGCATGATGGCGTGCTGGTAATACTGGCGCGCATTGCTCATGTGGCCCATGCCGCTGCTGGCGTGGGCGCGCAGCAGCGCCAGCGCAAAGCTGGAAAAACTCGTGGAGTCATAGGCATTGACTGACGCCGCCAGATCCAGCGCCGCTTCGAACTGGTGCCACTCGAGGCGCTCCCGGATGGCTTGCAGCATCATGTCGAGCGCACCCGGATCGTTGGCGCGGTACATATGGTGCGCGCATTGCGCCGCATCGCGTCCACGCCAGGCCAGCGCCGCCACGGCATGCAGCTGGCGCAATTGCTGCGGATCGATCGTGTCGTAAATGCAGTGCATGACAAGGTCGTGCACGAAACCATACGCATGGCCGCCCATCTTGCGCAGCAGGCTGTCGCGTCCCACGGACTGCGGTTCGTAAGCGCTGTCGCCCAGTGCCGCGCGCAGCAATTCCAGTTCAAAGCGGGAACCCAGCACGGACGCCATGCGCAGCGCCTGGCGGTGCGGCGCCGGCATGCCGTCGAGGCGGGCCTGGATCAACAGTTTTAAACTGTCCGGCAATTGCTGGCCGGGGCTGGCCAGCAGCTGCGTCAGGAATAAAGGATTGCCTTGCGCGCGTTCGACGCAGCGTGCGCGGTAGCCGGGATCGACATCTGTGAACTGGTCGGCCAGCGCCATCGCTTCGCGCGCGGGCATGGGCGCCAGGTCAAACACGGTCAAACCCAGGTCGGCCATTTGCTGGCGCAGCGCCGATTCCAGCGGATCGTTTTCCACCCGCGACGTGATCACCCACAGCACGGGCGCTTCATGCGACAGCGCCAGCAATGGTCCCAGTGCTTCAAACAGATACGGGTCGCCCCAGTGCACGTCTTCCAGTGCAATCAGTTGCGGTTCCGTCATGGCCAGGCGCAGTACCAGCATTTGCAGCGCGCGCGCCCAGCCCTGGTCGCGCACCTCCTGGTTCATGGCGGCGTACAGCGCATGCTGTTCCACGTCCAGCCGCACATTGGCCAGTACGTGATAGAACAGCGTGGTTTCGGGCGGCAGGTACAGGCGCGCCACCAGGTCGGCAATGGCGGGCGAGTCGCCCGGCGCGGGATGCAAGCCCAGCCCCAGCAGGCTGCGCGCCAATTGTTCAAGCGGCGCGCGCCAGCCATGGTCCGCGCCCGCATGGTCGGCATGCACGGCGCCCGTATCGAGCACTTCGGCGGCGTGGCAGCGCATGCCGGCGGCGCGGGCGATGTCCGTGAATTCCTGCGTCAGCCGGCTTTTGCCGACGCCGGCCACGCCACGCACGTACATGATGTGGCCTGTCTGGCTTTCCAGCACGCCTTCCGCCACGGCTTTGAATTGGCGCATTTCCGCATAGCGGCCGATCAGGGGCGGCAACTGGCTGGCGTCGCTGGCGGCAGGTTTGCTGAACAGCAGATAGCCGCTGTCGCGCCAAGGCGGTAGCCCACCTTCGTCCGTAAACAGGAAACGGTGGTCCAGCAGCGGCAACAGCTTGCGCTCCACGTACAGGGGCAGGCGGAATGGCAGCACGGAGGCATCAGGGCGGGGCGGCTGCCGCAAGTCCGGCGCCGTGCCTGTCGCCGCGCCATATTCCCAGCGCGCCAGGCGCATGGCCATGGCGCGCCCGCCATGCGTCAGCAAGTGGCGGTTCAATTCAATCGCACAGCGCATGCAGCGCTCCGCATCGCTGCGGTACGCTTGCGGCAAGCCGAATGCCGCCGATACCGTGCGCTGTTCCACGCCCATGAGCTTGCCGCCGAATTGCTGCACGATGGCGGCAATGTCGCGCGCGGCGAGGCTGTCGCTGCCCGGCGCTGCGGACAATTCCGCGTGCAGCATGACGACATAGCGCACCACGTCATCGTATTGCACGTCGTACAGCGCTGGGACGCCGGGTGGGATGGCAATCGTGTGCTGCGTGGGATGGGATGGCGCCGCTGCGGCCGGGTCGGGAGGGTTGTATGGCCAGGCGGGTGGGGCCGGCGCTGCCGGGGTTGCCGGTGCAGGCGCGGTACCGGCTTGCGCCACACGTTGCGGCGGCGCGTCTGGCAGGGCCGCCGACATCAGCTGGTCCAGTTCCACGTCAAACACTTGCGCCAGGTGCCGCGCCGTGCGGTACAACACGATTTTGCCGGTTTCCGCCCGCTTGATGGATGCAATGGAAACGCACAGCTGGTTCTGGAAGCACAAATCAGCCAGCGCTTCCTGGCTCAAGCCGCGCGCCTTGCGCAGCCGCTTCAGCAGCGTGGCATCGAGCAGCACGCGCCCATCTTGCGGCGGCGGCGTTTCAAGATTGTTAATTAAAGAGGCGTCCAGACTCATGGCTCAGGCACTATATCATTGCCCGCAGGCCGGAGGAGCATGGCACAAACGGTTTCTATTAATACGCAACCATTCCCGCCAGCGGGCGCAAAGGCCGCAAAATGCGCTTGCCCACATTGGGCGATGGATCGTGCGGCGTGAAGCTGGCCGTCAGGCTGTGCGCATTGGTGCCCAGGTAGTTGCCCCGGATCGCCCCGACCACGCGCGCGCCGGATTCAAAGCGCAACTGGCCCACCAGCACGTAGGGCACGGAAATCGTCGAGTAGGTCAGCGCGATGGCGGCACGCATGGAAACGTGCGGCGGCACGTTGTATGGCGTGTCGAAGGCCCAGTCCGTCATGCGCGTGATGGCGCAGTTGGCCACGTAATCGACCGGTTCATCCGACAAGATAAAGTCGTCGCCCGACACGCCCGGCACGCCGTGCCGGTATTCGACATCCGGCCCCAGGGTGGCGGCCGGCGTATTGGTCCACGACGACGTTTCAGTAATGGCAATGGAGCCGGCCAGCGCGTGGGACGTGGCCGTGCTGCCGTGGTTAGTGACCACTTCGCTGTATTGGCTGGCCGGGCTGGTGCGCAACACGCACGCACGGGAAAAATCATATTCGATGTGCAGCACTTCTTCGATGCTGAGCACGTGGTCTGTCACGCTGGTGGCCCAGATTGGGCCGCGGCTGTCATCGGGGCCGGTGCCGGCGCGGATCGAGAAATTCCCATCATCTTGCATGGCGGCATAAAACTGCTGGCCTTGCGCTGTCATTTGCGTACCCCAGTGCCAGCCGCAATTGTGGGCCAGGTCGGAACCCTGGTATACGCAGAAATTGCCATCGCTTTGCACCAGCGCGAAATAACGGCCCCGTTCGCCGGTTTTGCGGCTGCTCCACAGCAAACCCTGTGCTTCATCCTGGTCGATGCCGCGGTACACGCGGAACGTGCCGTCGCTCTCCAGCGTCGCGAAAAACAGGCCGTTGGCGGACACCAGGTGATCGCCCACTTGCAAGATCTGGTTCATCGGCAGATAACCGGCAAAGCGCCGGCCGCCGTGGGCCGGGAAGGGCGGGGACGCAATGGCGTCGTGGTCGATGTGCTGCATGGCGGTATCCGTCAGGGTCATGCCGGCAGTATCAGCCCGCGCCCGCACAGGGGACAGGGCAGGGCGGTGTCAGTTCGGTATCAGTTGCAGAACAGGGTGGTCGTCGCTGAGAATGGACCACTTTGCACGAGAATTTCTTTATGGATACGCTGGAAATTGTTGCCAATATTGTCATGGCGCTGGCCATCATCCTGGCCGGGCGCAACAGCATACATTCGTGGTGGCTGGGCATAGCCGGCTGCCTGCTGTTCAGCGTGCTGTTTTACAGCGTCCGTTTGTATGCGGACGTAGCGCTGCAGATTTTCTTTATCGTCACGTGCATCATAGGCTGGCGCGAATGGGCGAAGGGCGACCATGGCCACGCATTGCCGATCACGTCCGTCAAACTGGGCGCGATGGCGTGGATGACGGTGGGCGGCATCGTGGGGGCGGCGGTTTATGGCTTGCTGCTGCACAAGTACACGAATGCGTATGCGCCGTTTATCGACTCATCCGTGCTGGCATTTTCCATCATGGCGCAATTGCTGCTGATGGCGCGGCGGATTGAAACGTGGCCCGTGTGGGTGCTGGTCAATGCCGTGTCCGTGCCTTTGTACCTGAGCCGGGGCCTGACCCTGACCGCCGTGCTGTACGCCGGGTATTTCATCAATGCGCTGGTGTCATGGCGCTGGTGGCGTAAGGAAATGCAGGCGGCAAGACCTTGAATGGCTAGGATTCCGGGGATTCCGGAGAGTCCGGTTTCTTGCCGGGGGCATCCGGCGGTGCAGTCGGGGTATCGGTTGCGCCCGATGCGCGGTAGGCGCTGGGCGTCACGCCCATGCGTTCGCGGAACGCTGTCGAGAAATTGCCGGCATTATTGAAGCCAATTAACAATGCAATGTCTTGGACGTCAATTTCTGTTTCTCGCAGTAATTGCACGCCACGGCGGATGCGCTCTTCGCGGATAAACGCAAACACCGTCATGCCCGTCTGTTCGCGGAACAGTTGCGACAGCTTTTCCCGGTAAGTGCCGACGCTGCGGGCAATTTCGGACAGGCTGGGCAGGGCCGCCAGGTTATCGGCAATCAAGCGCTTGGCGGCGCTGACAATGACGGCGTCCGGATTGGCCGGCAGCGCGGGCGCAGGCGCCTGTTCCGCCGCTTCTTTTGGCGCGCGCCGCATCAAGTTCAAGTGCACATGGATGCGGGCAGCCAGCTCCCCCGGCGTAAATGGCTTGGAGACAAAATCGACGCCGCCGATCGACAAGCCCATGATGCGGTCTTCCGCCGCATCGGCGCCGGACAGGAAAATCACAGGAATGTCGTGCGTGGCCGGGTTGGCTTTCAACAGGCGGCAGCACGTGTACCCATCCATACTGGGCATGCGCACGTCGAGCAAGATCAGGTCGGGCTGCTGGGACAGAGCCAGCTGGTAGCCCTGCAAGCCATTGAACGCGACGGACACGCGGTATGGCATCTCGCTCAGCAAGTCCACCAGCATGCGCTGCTCGAACGCGGAATCGTCCACGATCAGGATCTTGCGCACGTTGGCATCGCTGGAAAGGTACATTTTCTACTGGTGACTTAGTGAAACATTAGTGAAGCATTAGTGAAGCATTAACACGGTGTTGCGTATTATGCCTTCCTTTGAAAAAATTTTGCCGGTTTCTCCGCTTGCAAAAGGATTGTCACTTCCGACAAAAGCAGCATTTTTTTAGCTGGCAAATAATGACTCCTAAGTTGGAAAGTGGAAATCCATTGTTCCCTAAGGAGGAAAGTGCAATGAAACATACCGATTTTGGCCGTATGCCATGCCCTATCGCCCGCAGCCTGGGTAAAGTAGGCGAGTGGTGGAGTATCTTGATCCTGCGCGACGCGTTTTACGGGCTGACTCGTTTCGACGAGTTCGAAAAGAGCTTGAAGATCGCCCCGAACATGCTGACCCGCCGTCTGGCCGGGCTGGTTGAAGGCGGGCTGATGGAAAAGCGCCAGTACAGTACCCGTCCACCCCGCTATGAATATGTGCTGACCAAGGCAGGCCGCGACTTTAAACCTGTCTTGCTGGCATTTATTGCTTGGGGTAATGAACACTTGGCGCCAGAAGGCGCCAGCCTGCTGGTGGTGAGCCGTGAAACCGGCAAGCCTGCCGACCAGGTGCTGGTCGATGCGCGCACCGGCCTGGCCATCAATGACGAAGACTATATGTTTGCCGCCGGTCCGGCTGCCAACGAAATGATGAAGATGCGGCTAGAAGACATGGGCCGCCGCGGCGTCCAATAGAGGCCGTTGCAAAGGCCGCAGCGTCGTTGCAGCTCCTCGCCGTGCAACCGCACTGTCTTCGTCGCTGCGCCTAGCTGCGGCCGTTGCAAAGGCCGCAGCGTCGTTGCAGCTCCTCGCCGTGCAATCGCACTGTCTTCGTCGCTGCGCCTAGCTGCGGCCGTTGCAAAGGCCGCAGCGTCGTTGCAGCTCCTCGCCGTGCAACCGCACTGTCTTCGTCGCTGCAGCCATTGCAACAGCCTGTACGTCACAGTTGTTCATAGACTGCCCTGGCCACCCGTGCCAGGGTGTTCTTGTCCAAGACACCGGACACCGCATATCCCCACTGTCCGTCTATCCAGTAATACACTCCCACTTGTCCATCTTGCGCATAGCGGAATGCTGTGTCGCGCCGGTCGCCTTTGACGGCCGAGATATATAAGGTCAGCCGCTGTCCGGCCGCGTCCGCATACATGATTTGTGCGGCGGGTCCCGCGTCGCCCGGCAAAATGCGTCCCCCGACCAGGTCGAACCCGTGCGGCGCGAGGCGGGGCGGCTGCAATGGCATGCCCATGCGTTTCGACAGCCAGCTCGTCAAATGTTCCGGTTCATCTGCCGCCACTTCGACGGGATGGCGCACTTCCGGCAAATACACGGCATGCGCTTGCAAGGCGCGGGTTGCCAGCACCGGCCCCGGTGCGCCAGCCATCAACTGCTGTTCCGCCAGGTACGCATGGGCGACCCAGCCCAAGGTGGCGCTCGATACCATCAGCGCCATGCTGGTGGCATAGCGCCGCATGGGCCACAGCCAGCGCGACAGGTTGCGCGTGCGCAGCATCGTGCGCGGGATGGTTTCGTCGAGCACCGGACCGTACAACGCGCGCAAGGCAATATTTTGCTGCCGGTAAGCGCGCAGCCGTTCACCTTCTTGCGGATGGGTCTTTAAATAAGAGGAAATGTCGGCCTGGCGTCCCTGATCCAGCTTGCCATCGACCCACGCCTGCAATTCCACTTCCGTGACGGGATTCATTTGACCACCTTCAGCGGCGAAGCGGGCGCCTGGCCCAGCATGACAAGGCGCAGCCGTTCCCGCGCACGCGACAGGCGCGACAGCACGGTGCCGGGCGGGATTTGCAAGATTTCCGCGACTTCGTCATAGCGCATTTCTTCCAGCGCGACCAGTAACAGCACTGCGCGCTGTTCCGGCGGCAATTGCTGCAACGCTGCCTGCATGTCGCGCATTTCCAGCCGCTCTTGCGCGGGAGCGATGGCGGGGCCATGGCGTTGCCGCTCTGTATACAAGCCATGCAAGATACTGAACAGCCACGGCCGCATGTCGCTGCCGCGCCGCCACGTCGACAGCCGATGCCAGCCCCGCTCCATGGTGTCTTGCACCAGTTCGTCGGCGGCGGCCTTGTCGCCCACCAGTGCGCGCGCATAGCGGCGCAGGCGGGGGATGCAAGCTACCAGGCTGTTGCTGTCATCGGGCATGGCGGTTCCTTCCAGAGTCGGGGCGCATCGCATCGATCGTACACACAGTATGCCATTGCTTGTCCGAAAGCTGCGGCCGGTTCGTATCCTGCACGTGTATCTTATGCGATGGGAGCCGGGTCGTCAGACCGGGCATCCTTTTGACAGAATAAGATAATGGTCCTGAAAGCGGCGCTTCCATCCACACAGGAGAGCCTTATGAAACAATTGAAGATTGCGGTGGCGATTGCCGCCTTGCTGAGTGCTGCCGGGGTCCAGGCGGAAAACCTGGCCAAGGCTGACCAGACCATGCTGAAGCAAATGGCGCAAGCCAATATTGCTGAAATCGAGGCAGGCAAGATCGCGCTGCAAAAGTCGCAAAACAGCGAAGTCAAAGCGTTTGCCCAGCAAATGATCGATGACCATACCAAGGGTTTGCAGGAAGTGCAGGCAGTGGCGCAAAACAAGGGCGTCACGCTGCCGACCGAGCCGGATGCACAGCACAAGGCCATGGCGAAAAAGTTGAACCGCTTGTCCGGCGATGCATTTGACCGGGAATATGCAGCCCAGGCCGGCGTCAGCGACCATAAGAAGACGCATGCGTATGTGCAAAAAGTGCAAACCGATGCGAAGGATGCCGATGTCAAAGCGCTGGCCGGCAAGCTGGAGCCGACTGTCGCCAAACATTTGAGCCACGTTGAAACGCTGAGCGCCAGCCTCGATGGCGTCAGCCCGCGCACGGCTGGCACGCCGCCGCCAGTGGGGGCTGCCGCCGACACCACGGGGACATCGGGTGCGGCGGGCAATACCGGGGCCGGACATAGCGCCAACCCTGACGCCACGTACTCCGGCAAGACCGTGAACAAGCGCCAGCCGAAAGCCGATAAAACCAGTGGCAATACGGACCACCCGGACAATCCTGCCAACAAGGATGTGCATCCGCCCGTCAAATATTGATGTGACAGGCAGGTGGCGGGTATCGGAAAGTGCTGATGGCGGGTTGCCGCTGCACCGGTAAAATGGCAACCCATGCTTGCCATTTTTGCCGTCACTTTCCCCTTTTTCGCGCTCGTGCTGTGCGGCTATCTCGCCGTACGGCGCGGCATGCTGCCCCTGGTTGCCATTCCAGGGATGAATACGTTTGTCTTGTTTTTTGCGCTGCCGTGCATGCTGTACCGCTTCGGCGCCAATACGCCGATTGCGCAATTGCTGGACCCGGGCGTGTTCACGGTCTATCTGCTGTGCGCGCTGCTGATGGTGGGCATCACCATGGCAGCCACGCTGAGCCACCGCATCGACTGGAATGACGCGGCGTTTGGCGCCCTGGTGGCGGCGTTCCCGAATAATGGTTTCATGGGCGTGCCGCTGTTGCTGGCGCTGATCGGGCCCCGTTCATCGGGCCCCGTGATTCTCACCATCGTGATAGACATGGTGATCACGGCATCGCTGTGCATTGCGTTGTCGCGCGTGGGCAGCGGCAGCGGACGGGCGGCGGTGGCCAATGCGCTGAAAGGCGTGGTCAGCAATCCCATGCCGTGGGCCATAGCCTTGGGCGCGCTGACGTCCGTGTCGGGACTGGCGTTGCCGGCGCCGGTGGCAAAAACCATCGGCTTGCTGGCCGATGCGGCATCGCCCGTCGCGCTGTTTACCATTGGCGCCGTGCTGGCCCGCTCGCAAATGAGCACTGCGGACGCCACGCCGCTGCGTGAATATGTGCCTGTCGCCCTGAAAAAACTCGCACTGCATCCGCTGCTGATGTGGTGTATCGGCCACGGCGCATTGCGCCTGGGTTTGCCGCTGGATCCCGCCGCGCTGGACGTCATCATCCTGGTGGCTTGCCTGCCCAGCGCCAGCAATGTCGCCATGCTGGCAGAGCGCTTCGGCGCCAATACCGGGCGGATTGCCCGCATTATCCTGGTCTCGACGGCGCTGTCCTTTTTAACATTTTCCGGCGCCGTCGCAGTGTTGCGCTGAACTTGTGGAATAATGCGACATTCCGGATAGTGCACTGCGGCAATATCCGCCTGTGGGAATTAATTAATTGGAAATGTTTGCGCCCGATAATGTGCTGGCGCAATGGGAAGCGCAATTGCCTGAATCACAAGGCAATGCCCGCCTGTTGCTGCTGGCCGAGCTTGCCTGGCACTGCCGCCAGCGCAACGTCGCGCGCGCGCGCCTGCTGGCGCAAGAGGCGGCAGAACTCGTTTCCTCGTTGACGGGAGAGGAAGGCAAGCTGGCCGCAGCCTTGCTGGCCGCCCGTTTCACGCTGATTGAAGCGGAAGCCCAATGGCTGGCCGGCAAGCTGGAAGTGGGCGAGGGCTTGGCGCAGCAAGCGCTGCTGGCGTTCGAGCGCGAAGGCAATGCGCTTGGTTGCGCCGATGCGCACTGGCTGCTGGCGTGGATTGCCAATGACCGGGGCGATTGCGCGGGCAGCCATAGCGAACTGGCGATCGCATCGGCCGATGCGCGCGCTGCCGGCGACATGATCCGCGCCGACATCATCGATGCGGCTGCCGCGATTTTTTGTGTGTTTGAAAACCTGCAGGAAGCCACGATCCGCTGGGGCCAGCGTTTTACGGATGATGACGGCGCCCATCCGGCCGTGGCGGGCTGGGTGCGCGATTATGCCGGCATCACCGCGTTCCAGGGGGCCGACTTTGGCCGCGCCGTGGCGCTGCTGATGCTGTCGTTTGAAGCCGCGATGGCGACGGGCCAGGTGCGCCGCGCAATTACCATCGCCACCAATATCGGCAATGGCTTTACCAGTTTGAATGCGCATGACGCGGCGCTGGAATGGATGCAGCGCGCGCTGGAACTGGCCCGCCCGACTGGCTGGCCCATGTGCGTGGGCCTGTGCCTGATGCAAACGTCGGAAACCTTGCGCCATTTGGGGCAGGGGGCGGCGGCCCGTGAATTGCTGCACGAAGCGCTGCTGGCGCTGGCGCCGCTGGCCGCATCGCGCGCCTATGCGGTGGCGCTGGAATACCAGGGCGACCTGGCGCTGGACCTCGGCGATGCGCAACTGGCGCTGGACAGCTTCCAGCAATTGCAGCTGCGCGGCGAACAGCTGGGCCAGAGCGATTTCAAGAGCAGTGCGCGGCGCGGCCAGGCCCACGCGCTGTCGCAGTTGGACCGGCCGCATGATGCGCTGGCAGTGGCGCTGTCCGCGCTGGACATGGCGCGCGGTACAGGCGACGTGGGCAATGAAATTGCCGCGCTGCGCGTGCTGGCGCAAATCCATGCGCGGCATACGCTGCCGGGGCCGCACGATATGGCGGCGCCCAACGCTGTGCTGCATTACCTGGAAGCGGCCATGCAGCTGGCGGCCACCATCGATGGCTACCCGGTGCCGGCAGCGCTGCTCGATGCGGCTGCGCGTGAATATGCGGCGGCAGGTGATTACCGCAAAGCGTATGAAGTGTCGCTGCAAGCCAATGCCGTGCGCGACCAGACCCACAGCCAGGAAGCCACCAGCCGCGCCGTCGCCATGCAAGTGCAATACCGCACGGAGCGGGCGCAAATGGATGGCGAACATCACCGCCAGCTGGCCGCATCGGAAGCGCAGCGCGCGCAAGTGCTGCAGCGGACCAATGCGACGCTCGCGCACTTGTCGGCCATCGGCCAGGAAATCACGGCGCACCTGGATGCGGCAGCCGTCTACCGCGTGCTGGACCGCCACGTGCACGGTTTGCTGGACGCCACGCACTTTTCGATTTTCCTGCTGCAGCCGGGCGGCGAACAACTGTGCTGCGCTTTCGGCAAGGAAGCGGGACAGGATTTGCCGCCGACGTGCTATGCACTGTCGGATCCGCATGCGAATTCCGCCCGCTGCATCCGCGAGCGCCGTGAAATTCTCATCGAACTCGATGAAGATGGCGCCACGCCGAATTTAATTCCCGGCACGTTGCCGACGTTGAGCCTGCTGTTTGCGCCGCTGTGCGTGGGTGACCGCGTGCTGGGCGCGATGACGGTGCAATCGCTGCGCGCCCGCGCTTACGGCGAACGCGAACGGCTCGTGTTTTCCACGTTGTGCGCCTATGGCGCCATTGCACTGGATAACGCCAGCGCCTACCGCGAAGTGGCGGCTACCCGCGCGCAGCTGATGGACAAGAATATCGAGCTGGAACGGGCGTATCACACCTTGGAAGAAGTCAGCCTGACAGACCAGTTGACGGGCTTGCGCAACCGCCGCTTCTTCCTGCAGCACGTGGACGCGGATGTGGCGATGGCGTTGCGCCGCCATGAACAGCCGGGCTTGAGTGCCGAGCGCGAAGCCAGTCCGGACAAGGATCTCGTGTTCTTCATGGTCGACCTGGACCACTTCAAGGAAGTCAACGACCGCTATGGCCATGCGGCCGGCGACGCCGTGCTGGTGCAAATGCAGGAACGCTTGCGCGAAGTGTTCCGCGAATCGGATTACCTGGTGCGGTGGGGCGGCGAAGAATTCCTCGTGCTGGCGCGGGCCACGGACCGCGAAGAAGCCAAGGTGGTGGCAGAGCGCGTCCGCCGCGCCGTCGCGCACCGCGACTTCGTGCTGCCGGATGGGACCACGCTGTCGAAGACCTGTTCGATCGGCTTTGCGTGCTTCCCGTTCATGCCCTCTCAACCGCGCCTGCTGACGTGGAGCCAGGTGGTGGAGCTGGCCGATATGGGGCTCTATATCGCGAAAAATTCCGGCCGCAATGCGTGGGCTTCGCTGTATTGCACGGAAACGACGCAGGCCGATGGCTTGTTCCGCCGCATGATGCAGCAGCTGGAACAGACGGTGGCCAGCGGCGAAGTGCGCGTCGTCACCAACCTCGTGCAGCCGCCGATGCTGCGCGGGGAACGGCGCCGGGTGGGGTTGTCCAGCGACCTGGCGTAACGCTTACGTGATCGGCGGCTCCACCACCACCTCTGCCTTCAGCGAATTCGCGATGTAGCATTTTTCATGCGCCTCATGGTGGATGGTTGCCAGTTCATCTTCATCCGGCCAGTCTGCGCCGGCAAAGACGATGTTCGGACGCAAGGTGATGCTGGTCATGGCCATCTTGCCTTCGGCATTCTTTTCCAGCAGGCCCACGGCATGGTCGCTATAGCTTTCCACCACATGGCCCCGCTTGGCGGCGATCGACAGGAAAAACAGCATGTGGCAGCTCGACGTGGCTGCGATCAGCGCTTCTTCGGGATCGACATTGTCCGCGTTTGACATTGGCAGCGGCACGGACAACGGCGACGACGAGGCCGGTACGCGCAATCCGCCATCGAAAATCCATTCATGGGCGCGGCTGTAGCGCTGGTCGAGAAAATTTTGGCCATTGCGCTGCCATTCCAGTTTTGCTTCGAATTCCATGCATGCTCTCCCAGGTGAATGTGCGGATATCTTAATGTAGACTGCAGCCTCTTGCCGCACATTCCAGACCGACATGACGAAGCCACTCCACCGCTGCAACTGGGCCAATCCCAACAACCCGCGCTATATCGCGTACCACGATGAAGAGTGGGGCGTGCCGTGCCATGATGAGTTGCGGCTGTTTGAAATGCTGAACCTGGAAGGGGCGCAGGCGGGACTCAGCTGGGAAACCGTGCTCAATAAGCGCGACAGTTACCGCGCAGCGTTCGACCACTGGGACGCTGAAAAGATAGCCGCCTATGGTCCGGACAAGGTGGCGGAATTGCTGGCCAACCCCGGCATCATCCGCAACAAGCTGAAAGTCGCGGCAGCCATTGCCAATGCGCAGGCATACCTGCGCTTGCGCGCGGAAGGTTCCAGCCTGGACCAGTATTTGTGGGCGTGGGTCGATGGCAAGCCTATTGTCAACAACGTCGCGCGCCAGGAAGACCGCATGGCGAAGACTGCGCTGTCCGACAAAATTTCCAAAGACCTCGGCAAGCGGGGTTTCAAGTTTGTAGGGTCCACCATTATTTACGCGTATATGCAGGGCGTCGGCATGGTCAATGACCACGACGCCACATGCTTCCGCCATGCCGCATGCCAGCAATAAATCACCGTTTCGTGCTGCTGGCCACCGCGTTTGGCGTGGGCGGGCATTTTGCGCAAGTGTTGGATGCGTGGCGCCGGCGCGGGCCTGCCATTCCCACTGTCCCCGCTGCGGAAGATGCGCAGGGGCCGCGCGCGCTGGCCTGGCAAGCGGCACAGGCGTTGCATTACATTGCCGTGCTGCCCGCATTGCCGCCGGCCGCCGTGCTGGCCGTGGCGGACTTGCGTGCTCAATGGCCTGTGGACGTACCGGGTTTTCACCGTCTGTCGCTGGGCGACGTGACGCTGGATTTGCTGGTGGGAGACATCGAGCCATGCTTGCAGCAATTGCAGGCGCGCGTGGACGCCGTGTATATGCCGCAGGCCGGCGTGGATTTGCGCACGGTCGCCAGACTGGCGCTGCCCGGTGCACAACTGGCGATGCATGGCGCGGATGACGGCACGTTAAAAGCGCTGCGTTCGGCGGGCTTTACGCAGCAGGATTGCACATATTCATGGCTAGGCGAGGCCGATGCCGATGCCGTGTGTGCCGAATTCACCAGCCGCAAGCCGCAACCGCCCCGCGCCGCGCCGCCGGACCGCCGCGCCATCGTGGTCGGCGCAGGCATGGCCGGTGCCGCCATTTGCGAGCGGCTGGCGGCACGAGGCTGGGATCTCACCTTGATCGAGCGCCACGGCTTGCCGGCGCAGGAAGCATCCGGCAACCGTTCCGGCATCTTCATGCCGCTGCTGTCGCGTGACGACAATATCCCGACCCGGCTGGCGCGCGCCGCGTATTTGTATGCGCAGCGGCGCTGGTGCGCGCTGGGCGGCTTGCATCCGGAAGCGCCAGTCGGCGCCGATGTAGCGGGACCGATTGCCGGCAGCCAGTGCGGCGTGCTGCAATTGGCGCGCGATGCGGAACACGCGGCGCTGCAGCGGGAAGTGGCCGCTGCATGGCGCTATCCGGAAGCGTATGTGCGCTGGGTCGATGCACAGCAGGCAGGCGCCATGCTGGGCGTTCCCGTGCCGCATGGCGGCTGGCTGTTTCCACAGGGCGGCTGGGCCAACCCCGGCTCGCTGTGCCGCGCCATGCTCGATGCGTGCGGCGCGCGGCTGGCGCGGATTTACCACCGCGAAGCCGTCACGTTGCTGCGTGCCGGCGGCCAGTGGCAAGTGCTGGATACGCAAGGACAGGTGCTGGCGCAGGCGCCCAATGTGATCCTGGCCAATAGCGCTGGTGCGCAATCGCTGGCGCAGACTGCCCAATTGCCGCTGTACACGATGCGGGGCCAGGTCACGCACGTGGATGCGCAAGCGTTTCCCAACCTGCCGCTGGTGGTTTGCCGCGAAGCGTACATCACGCCGGCCGTGCACGGGATCGTCAGCGCGGGCGCGACGTACGACGCGGACAAGGATGCGGCATTGTGGCCGGCCAGCCAGCAGGAAAACCTGGAGCGGGCGGCGGAAATTTTGCCGGGTGCGCTGGATCAGTTGAATCTGCCGCTGGCAGGGCGGGTAGGCTTCCGCTGCATGGTTCCGGACCGGCTGCCCCTGGTCGGCGCGCTGCCCGATTACAGCGCTGCGGGCGGAAAAGTCGAGCGCTTGCGCGACGTGCCGCGCCATCCCGGCTTATATGGCTTGCTGGCCTATGCGTCGCGCGGATTGATCTGGGCGCCGCTGGCGGCGGAAATCCTGGCCGCGCAACTGGAAAATGAACCACTGCCGCTGGAAACCACGTTGGCGGCCGCGCTGGATCCCGGACGTTTCTTTTTAAAAGCATTGAAAAAGAATTAATGTCCAGGACATGCCTTGTAGCATCCCGGCATCAAGCGTTCCCGCCCTGTTTGCCGCACTCGGTATAATGATGGCTCAGTATTGACACGTCCCGGAGCGCAACTGAATGGAATACCAAGCGGAAGATCACGAAGGTGCACCCGAGCTGTTCCTGTTCCTGGCATCCACCGCACATGACATGAAAAATTCCATCAGCGTGCTGACCGGCACGCTGGAGGGACTGCTTGGCAATCGCGACGATGTCAACCAATCCGCTTACCCGCAACTGGCGCAAATGCTCTACCAGACCAAGCGCCTCAATGACAATTTGATCCAGCTGCTGGCGCTGTACAAGCAGGTCGGCAAGCCGGAATACCCGTTCGACCCGCGCCCCCAGCACATAGGCGAACTGGTGCAGCAAGTCGCTTCGCAAGCGAAAGTGTTGCTCGAATCCAAGAAAATTATTTTGCAAGCGGATTTCCCTCAAGACATGGTGTGGACCTTCGATGAAGACCTCATCATCGGGATGTTGACGCAAGCCATCAATAACGCTGTGCGCTATACGCACGACACGATCCGCATTGCCGTGGCAGAAAGCGAAGGCTTCCTGGAAATCCGCGTGGAAGACAATGGCGCAGGCTTCCCGCAATCGATGATTGAAGCCGGTGAATCGGCCATGAGCGGCCATACGGCTGGCGTGAACTTCATGACCAACAGCAGTGGCCTGGGCCTGTATTTCGCCAGCGAAGTGGCGAAGATGCATAAATACCGCCAGCGCACGGGCAGCATCCGCCTGGAAAATGGCGGGGTGCTGGGCGGCGGCGTGTTCGTGGTGAGACTGCCGTGAACAGCGCCTTGACCAATGCGCTGCATCCTGCCGCGGTTGCCGCGGCAGCGGCCAATATCGACTGGACGGAAAAGCGCTATCTGATCGTTGATGACTTTGTCGGCATCCGCCAGCTATTGCGCGAAACCTTGCGCAACCTGGGCGCCAAGCATTTCGACCAGGCGGCCAGCGGCGGCGAAGCCATGACCATGCTGGCCAAGACCCCGTATGACGTGGTGCTGTGCGACTTCAACCTGGGCGAAGGCAAGAATGGCCAGCAAGTGCTGGAAGAATGCCGCATCCGTAATTTGCTGGCGCCGTCCAGCGTGTTCTTGATGGTGTCGGCGGAAAAAAGCGTGGAATCCGTGATGGGGGCGGCGGAACACCAGCCGGATGCCTACATCATCAAGCCGATCACGGAAGGCGTGTTACTGACGCGCTTGAACCGCGTCTGGCAAAAAAAGCAGATCTTTCGCGAGATTGACCAGGCGTTCCTGGAAAAAGATTATCTGCGCGCCGCCAAGCTGTGCGACGAGCAAATCGCTGTCCATAAGCTGCACGAAATCGACTTGCTGCGCATGAAGGCCACGCTGTTGCTGAAAGCCGGCGAGCCGGAAAAAGCCCGCGCGGTCTATGAGCAGGTGCTCGATGACCGCGATTACAACTGGGCCCGTACGGGCTTAGGCAAAATCCGCATGAACAATGGCGACCACGAAGCGGCGCGCCAGATGTTCCAGGGCGTGATTGCGGAAAACCGCTTTTATATCGATGCGTATGACCAGTTGGCAACCGCGTATCAATTGATGGGCAAGCTGGAAGAATCGTGCGATGTGCTGGAAAAAGCCGCCAAGATGTCGCCCAATTCCGTAGTGCGCCAGCGCCGGCTGGGCCAGGCTGCGCTTAAATTGAACAATATCCCGCTGGCGGAACGCGCGTTCCGCAAATGTATCGCCATCGGTGAATATTCCATCATGAAGACGGTCGATGCGTACTTTGGCTTGGCGCGGATTTGCGGCCAGAAAAATGACGCCAAGGAAGCGCTACAAATCCTGGGCATCGCGCAGCGCGAATTCACCGGCGACCTGGTGCAGCTGCGCGCCAAAATCACGGAAGGGCTGGTCTACCACGAAAGTGGCGACTACCGCCGCGCCCGCAAAACCGGCGATGAGCTGGAAGACATGCTGAACAACGATCCCGAGCGTCCAGACACGCCGACGTGCATGGAATTGTCGACCCTGCTGTTCGCCGTGGGTGTCAAGGATGCGCCCGTGGATTTGCTGTGTTACGTGATCAAGAATAACCACGACAACACAGTGTTGCTGGACGAAGTGCAGGAAATTTTCGAGAAAGCCCGCATGGGTGAAGAAGGCGCCGAGTTGATCAAGTCCGCCCGCAAGGAAGCCGCCGACATGATGAATAAAGGCGTGCTGTTGTGGAAGACCGGCAAGCTGGCCGAGGCCGTGGCGTGGATGCGCACGGCGCGCGAAGCATTGCCCAACAATATGCGTATCTTGTTCAACTCGGCCCAGATCTTGATTTCACACATGCAGCAGCATGGCTATAGCCGTGATTTGATGGATGAAGCCAATGGTGTGTTGATGCACGTCGATAACATCGCCCCGGGCCAGCAGCGCTTTGCACAATTGATTGAGCAATTGGCGCTGCTGATGCCCCGCAAGGAAGCGCCGCCGATTGAAAACTTCGGTTTTGACGAGGAGGGCGGCGCCGCCGCGTAGCTGGCAAAGGCTGTTTGAAAATGACTGCAGCCAGGCGCTGCGCCGCAGACAGTGCACCTGCACGGCAAGGCGCGGCAACAACGCTGCGGGCTTTTTGAGACGGCCTTCCTGGCAGTGCAATGTAGTACTAGAAAAAGGAGACATACATGCGCGACATCGCCAAGGAAGTGTACGGCAAGATGAAAATCGGTGCGGCGGCGTGGATACGGCCAGTCAGCGCCAAAGGCGACACCATCGCTTCATTCCAGTCCGCGCATGATGGCGCGAAACAGCTGGCTGAAGAAGGCTTGATTCAAATCGTGAAGGTGCAGCGGCAGGAAGATGGTTTGATTGAAGCGATCCGCATACAAAGGCTGGCCTAGGGCGGTATAAGAACCGCCCCCGGAAGTATCGTTACTTCGCCGCCGGCTTGACTGCTTTTTTCGCTGCCGGCTTGCGCGCAGCTTTTTTCTCCGGCGCCGCTTCTTTGCCCGGCACTACAGGTGCGCTGGCCGTTGCTGCCTGCGCAGCCGCAGCCGCCTTGTTTAACGGCTTGGTCGCCGCCTGCGTGGCGGCCTGGGCAAACTTGGTGGCCGCTTCCGTGGCGCGGGCGGCGGCGCCCGTCACGGCTTCGGCCGACATGGCGCTCGTCACGGCCTGCTTGAATTGTTCTTGCAGTAAATTCCACCACACCGACGGGTTGGCCAGGCCGGCTGCCGCCATCGCGTCATTGGCGCCGGCTGGCGCTTGCGCCGGTGCGGCGCTGGCCGGCGCGGCTTCCGCTGCGGGCGCCGGCGCTTCCGCTTTCACTTCCGTTTTCACTTCCGGTTTGGCTTCTTCCTTGGCTTCCTTGGGAGCAGGCCCCGGCGCGCCAGGCTGCAGCGCTTCCGCTGCATGCTGGAAGAACGCGGAAGCATAAGGAATCGATTCAAACAGGGATTTGGTATCTTTTTCGCCTGGCTGCTGCACGGCAGTGGCCAGCGATTTGCCCATGGATTTCAGCGTGGCGATGGTATTGCGCTGCACTTCCAGCGCCTGGATGCTGCCGCGGACCATGCTGGAATTTAAATTCAGCCAGGCTTCGACTGCCTTCAAGTCATTGATCTTCTTGTCCAGTTCATCAACGGACAACGTGGGCGCGGCAATGCCGGGCACGACGCCCATGCTGCCCCATAAGTTCTTGACGAAATCAAGCGTGTCAGTCATTACGGCAGCGCCCGGAATATTGGGCATTTGAGGTAAAGCCATAGCTGGTCTCCTATAGGACGAATGGCAAGCGTAGCAGATATTCAAGTGGGCGTGTCAGCCGGCCTGCCGGGCAAGGCGTTAAACTAGCGCAATGACGAAATCTGCTTCTCTTTTTTTCCGCTCCCGGCGCACGCTGGTGCTGTGCGCAGCCACCGTGGCTTTGCATTTCGTCACCATCGACTGGCTGGGTTCCCGTCTTGGCGCGCAGCCTGCCGCACCGCTGAAACCTTCCGTCGCCACCGTGCGCCTGCCATTGCCGGAGCAAAAAGCCAGCGGCACGCCGCCGCCCGACCTCGCACCCAGCCAGCCGCCAGCCATGCCGCAGCACGCGCGCAAAGCCAAGCCTGTCCCGCTGCCGCAGCCGGATGCCGCTGTCGCGCTGCCGCCGGACAATGGCGCGCTATCCGGGCCGCAAGCCGTCGTGGAGCAGGCCGTGGCGGCTTTGCCCATGCCGCAAATCGAACCGGAACCGGCGCCGCCAGCGCCACAAGCGGCTCCGGCGCAAGAGCCCACCGGCACGCGCCGTTATCAAGTCAACATCCCGCCATCGGCCACGTTCGACCTGGAATTGACGCGCACGGATGCCAAGGGCGCGAACTGGAATGCGTCCGGCAAAATGGTGTGGCAGACCGATGGCAGCAAGTACAAAGTCACGGTGGAAGCAGGCTTGTCGATGCTGGTGGCGCGCGTGAATCTGCTGGAATTGAACAGCGAAGGCGACATCGATGACGCGGGGATCGCGCCCCGTGAATTTACTGAAAAGCGGCGCGGCCGCGCGATGACTGCCACACATTTCCAGCGCAACGAAGGCCGCATTACGTTTTCCGCCAGTGAACGCAGCTATCCGCTGCTGACCGGGGCGCAAGACCGCGCCACCATTCCCTTCCAGCTGGCTGCCATCGGCCGCGCCAACGTCAACCAGATGGGCGGCGACATCGACATCCTCGTCAGCGATAACCGCGAGGCGGCGATTTACCGCTTCCAGCTGGTGGGCGAAGAAGAAATTGACACGAAGATGGGCCGTCTCATTACGTGGCATGTGAGCCGTCCGCCCAAGCCGGGTTCCTATTCCGCCCGGCTCGATATCTGGCTGGCGCCATCGCTGCAGTGGTTCCCGGTACAAATACGCAATACGGAAGCCAACGGTGCGTTGACGACGCAGACCGTCAGCAAGATTTCCCTGAATAACGTGAAAGAACAATGAATAAACGAACTTTCCTCTCGGCTGCCCTGGTGGCGCTCATGGCCGTTGCGCCGCTATCGCACGCAACTGACAGCCACCCCAGCACCAAGCGCACTTTCAGCCTGCCGCCATCAGCGGACCTGGTGTATTCCATCAAGGCCCGCCAGCGCAGCATTGCCATCAATGGCGACGCCACCGTGCAATGGCGCCATGGCGATGGCAAATACAGCCTGCATACGGTCAGCCACGCGGGCATCTTCGGCAAAATCCTGGAAAACCACAGCGAAGGGGACGTCGACGATTATGGCCTGGCGCCGGAAACGTTCCAGGAAAAGCGCTTCCGCAAAGAGCCGACCACGGCGACCTTCCACCGCGACAGCAAGACCATCACCTTCAGCAAGGGCGATGAAAGCTATCCGATCAAGGGCGGGGAGCAGGACCGCACCAGCGCCCCGTGGCAACTGGTTGCCCAGGCGCGCAGCAACCCGGACAAATTCACGCCTGGTTCGCAATGGGCCTACTTTGTCGCCGGCCGGCGCGATGCGGAACCGTGGGTATTCAAGACCGTGGGCAAGGAAACCGTGCAGACAGGGACCGGCGCCGTGGAAGCCGTGCACTTCGTGAAGTCGCCGCCGAAGAGCGACGCCAGCCAGCAAGTGGACTTGTGGCTGGCGCCGGGGCTGGATTGGTACCCGGTTCGAATCCGCTTTGTCGATGACGATGGCGACTATGTCGACCAGTTGCTGGAAAAGGTCGTCAAAAAATAAGTTCGCCGTCGATAGGTGTGTTGCAGGGATTGCCTTTGATTTCAGCAGCTTAGCTTCCGGAACTGCTATACTGACGCCCCTCCGCGAGCATTGCCTTTGCGGTGTGATAAAAATGGCAACTCCGGATCAGCATGAACGACATATTGGCAAGCGCTGCCCTGGCTTTGGAAGCGGGAGCAGCATCAAATCCCTCTGAACAAGAGCAGAATGATGCGCTGCAGGCGCATTTCCAGCCCCATATTGCGGCTGATGAAATCGAACAGGTTTACCACCTGAAGCGTGCGCAGCCGCTGCTGCAAGTGTTTACAGCGCTGTTCCACGGCGGCTTCGAAGGCGTGTTAGTGCGCCTGCTGGTGCTGCGCGAGCTGGCTGCCGATACCAGCGTCTCGTCGTTCACCCGTGCCGACATCAATACCCGCCTCGCTTACCTGCTGCCGGAAAGCCTGGAAACCGTGCTGATGCGCCTGCGCTCGAACCAGTTGCTGGCATGGGATGCGCAGCAGGGCGTGTACCGCGTGACGCCGATAGCCCGCAACGTGCTGGCGGCGCTGGACAGCCTGCTGAACCTCGGCAAAGAAGAAGATGACGCGGAAATGGGCTTCCTGCTGTCGCAAGTGGCCGGCGCGCAAGCCGTGGGCGGCGTGACGGCCGACCAGTTGCAGCATTTGCTGGGCCGTCTGGTCGAATTGACGGAAGAATTCCGCGACGCGATTGCGTCCGGCTCCGAATTCCGCCTGCGCGAATCGCAGGCCAAGTGGCACATGGCGTGCGACTGGGTGGAAAAAGGGTCGGAAATCCTGCGCACCATCACGTCCGATGAAAACGCGGATGCATCCACGCACCGCGTGGCGCAGGCGATTGGCCGCGCCCAGAGCGCGCTGTTGAATATGCAGGGCATGTTCTCGCGCGCGCTGAACCAGATTGAGCGCCAGCGCGTGCATTTGGGCCAGTCCGGCCTGTCCACCACGGACATCAAGCGCTGGCTGCTGGAACATGAAGATTTGGCGCAACTGGCCGTCGATGCCATCGACCAGCCGGTGGTGCCGCTGTTTATTACCCCTGCCGAAATGATCGACGTGGCGGAAACGGAATTGCTGGCAGACCGCGCCGGCGTGGTGCAAAACGGCTTGCCGACCGGTGAAGATGCGCCGACCACCATCAATGACAACCCGGCCATGCAGCAGGAATTGAATGACTGGATCGCGCGCCTGTCCGACTTCGCTGCACTGGGCAATTTCCCCAGTGTGGCAGAGGAAGCGCCGAAATCCGTGCCGGTGCACGAATCCGTGCTGCCGGCCAGCTTCGCCGTTGCATCGTACCGCGCGTCGCTGTTGCCGCTGCTGGGCGATGCGGCCGAAGCCAACCTGCAAGGCGCCACCGCCGAACTGGCGCGCCTGCCGGTGACGTTTACGCCGACCGATGACATGGTGTACCTCGACGACCCGGAAGTGGCCGGGATGTCGGTTGCGACGCTGTCGCTGAACGCGGCGCCGCTGCCGGATGGCATGGCCGAGAAGATGGCTGTGCTGTCGCAGAACATGGACCTGGCAGTGGGCAACAAAGAGAACAAAGATAATGAGTGACGATTCCCAGATCCTGATTTCGCGCCTGTTGACGCACCAGACCCTGCGCCGCGATGACCGTTTGGTCAAACGCGCGCTGTCGGATGAACTGTTCCGCGCCGAAGTGGACCAGCGCTTGCTGGCCTGCGGCATGCGCCTGCTCGACAACGTGTATGCCGACCACGTGACCTTGGCGTTGACGCGGGAGATTGAACCGAAAGTGTTTGGCGCCAAAGACGTCTGGCAAAACAATAACTTCGGCCTGGCCCGCGATGGCGTGGCGCTGCTGGTGGTGCTGTGGGCGCAGATTATCTTGCCCAAGCGCGAACGCCAGGAAACGCATCAGCACGCGGACGATGACCAGAACGACATGTTCGGCGTCGACAAGCCGCTGCCACGCGCGGAAGACACGTCGATCGGCATTCCTTATAAGGCGCTGCTGGCGGACTTCGGCGACAAGCTGGGCCGCAAGACGCGGATGGACATGAACCTCGGTATCTTGTCGAAGCTGGGTTTCATTGAGCGCCGTGGCGAAGTGATTTTTGAAGGCCCGCTGCTGGACCTGGTGATGGATACGGATTTGCTGAAGGAGCGCATCGTCAATGGCGCGCTGGCGGACGTGTTCAAGCGCCGTCCGACGCAAGTCGTGCACATTCCGCGTGCGGCGCTGGCCGAAGCGGCAGCGGCCGTGGCGGTGGAAGAGGCGGTGGAAAGCGCGGCGGCGGAAGCAGTGGCAGATGCGGCTGCGGAGGCGATGGACGCCGCTGACGTGGCCGCGCCGGTGGCTGTGGCCGAAGCGCCCGTCATGCCGGCAGCCGTTGCGGCGCTGGCGGCGGAATTGGATGCGATTGTGGGAAGCTCGCCTGCCGCCGCCGTGGCTGTTGACACTGCGCCGGTGAGTGGCACGGACCCTGCCAATGACGCTGCCCCGGTGGCTGAAGCTGCTGTTGACGCCGAGGTGTCGGCTGACGCTGCGCCAGCCGCGGATGCTGAATGGGCGCCGGAAGTGGTTGCCGCCGCTGCAGTGGAGCCGGCGGCGGACGTGGCCCCGGCGCCGGAGGTGGCGCCTGCGACTGATGCGGCGCCTGCAACTGATGCGGCGCCGGAAGCCGCTGCACCGGTTGCCGAGGCAGCCGGGACGCCTGGCGCGGCCGCCGTAGCAGCGCAAGCTGATGAAGCGCCTGCCGCCGAGCCGGCGCCCACCGCCAAACCAGCCAAAGCGCCACGGGCTCCGAAAGCCTCGAAAGAACAGAAAGACGACGAGTTGCCGCCTGGGGTGAATCCAGCCTGGCCATTCGAACAATTCAAGCGGGACTAAGCAATGTTTCATATTAAATCGCTGGAGCTGGTCCACTGGGATTACTGGCAGCGCATCAAGAATATTCCTCTCGACGCGAAGATCATCACTATCGCGGGCCAGAACGGTTCCGGCAAGACCACCTTGCTGGACGCCATGCGCACGCTGTTCGGCCTGGATTGCTCGATGGGCCGCACGTACAAGCATTACGCGCGCCACTCTGGCCAGCAGACCGCGTGGATCCGTTCCGTGGTCGACAACAGCCCGATGGGCCGCCAGCTGTCGAACCGCCCGTTCCGCAGTTCCGGTTTCTTTGCAGAAGATGAAGTGACGCTGTTCTGCCAGGTGCAGAAAAACGGCGGCGACTGGAAGCGCCAGTACCTGATGCGTCCGGGGAATGTGCAAATTGAAGAAGTCACCGACGCCACCGACTGGCTGGGCGTGGAAACGTACCGCAAGCGTTTGGCGGCGGCAGGCTTGTCGCCCGCCATGGCGAAAGTACTGGCGCTGGAACAGGGCGAGACGGACAAGCTGTGCGAATACGCGCCGCGCCAGTTGCTGGACCTGGTGTTCTCCGTGTTTGGCGACAAGGAAGTGCTGGACGCGTACGATGAAGCGAAGCGCCACCAGCGCGACACCGAGCAGGAATTAAAACGCTTCGAAGCGGAACTGGAAGGTTCGAAGACGAACCTGGAAGGCTTGCGCCTGCGCGTGGCCAACTACCATCAGTGGGAAGACCTGAACAAGGAGCGCCGCAACCTGCAGGAAGAAATCCTGCCGAACCTGGAATACCACGAAGCGCGCGAAAAGGCTGCCAACACGAGCCGCCAATTGCGCGAAGCGCGCAAGCCGCTGCTGCAGGCCGACCAGCAACTGGCGGACAAGCGCGCGCAGCTGGCGATCCAGGTCAAGATGCTGCAGGAAGCGCAGCAGCATGAAACCGTGCTGGAGCAGGAGTCCACCGCGCTGCAAAGCAAACTGGCCGCGCTGAATGCGAAATTGAAGCCGCTGGACAGCCTGCTGGAACAAAAAGCCCGCCTGCAAAAGCTGGCGGCCGACGCCGGCGCCGACATTGCGGAAGTCTCCGCGCAGCTGGAAACCAAGGAAGCGGAACTGGCCAAGCAAAAGGCGGCCCGCGAAGCCATCACCAGCCGTATCGCTGCCGACAAGGCCACCATCGCCGCGCTGCAAGGCAAGACCGCCATGCCGGAGCCGGACAATGTGCGCGCCATGCGCCGCGCATTGAACGATGCGGGCATCGGCCACGCGATGCTGTCCGATATCGTCGAAGTGACGGACCCGCGCTGGCAGGGCGCGGTCGAAGGTGTGCTGGGCGGCTATGCGTCCGTCGTGCTGCTTGATAAACCGTCCGATGCGGCTGCCGCCTACCGTCTGGCGGAAAAGGAACGTTATCGCCACTTTATCGTGCCGGACTTGATCACGGCGCCGGAAACCAAGGGCGACAGCCTGATGTCGGTGGTGCGCTTCACGGACAAGGCGCCGGGCTGGCTGATCGAACAGCTGATGCGCATTACCCGCGTGGACTCCGTTGAGGAAGGCGCGCGCATGGGCAATGTGGAAGAGTGGATCACGCCGGATGCGTACCACAAGGAACGCCGCGGCGGCCGCTCGCTGTTCGTGGAAGCATCGCGCTACCGCTTTGGCTCGGCCGGCCGTACGCAGCGTATGGAAGCGCTGTTGAAAGGCATTCCGAACCTGGAAGCGCAGGAAGACAGTTTTACGCTGACCATCAGCAAGCTGGCGTCGGAAGTGTCGGCATTGCGCGCCCGCCTGGCCGGTGTGGATGCGGCCAAGGAATTGACGGCCCGCATGGCGGAATTCGACGAAGCGGCGCACAGCGCCGTGCCTCTGCGTTCCGAGCGCCTGGAAGTCGGCGCGCGCCTGGGCGAGCTGCAAGGCTTGATCAAGGACGCCACCGTGGCGCGTACCCGCGCCGACACCACGTGGCAAAACGCCCGCTTCAACTTGTCGGAAGCGGAAGCGGGTCTGCGCATGAACCACAAGAAGGTACTGGAACAACGCACTGAACACGCCAAAGCGCTGATGGCATTGCGCCGCCAGTGGAAGCATTTGCCGTCCGGCTGGCGCCGTCCGTCGCGCCGCGCGCGTCTGGTGCAGGAACATCAGAATACGCACCAGGTGGCGCTGCGTATCCACAGCCTGGAAAACAGCCTGGCGCGTGGCGACTGGGAGCTGGATGCGACGGTGATCGACCAGTATGCGCGCTTGAGCGAGCAGTTGAAAATCCGCGCGGATGAAACGGACGAGCGCCGCTACCAGAACAACCGCGCGATCGAAGCCACCACCAATGCGCGTGGCGCGTACATTGAGCGTCTACGCTACACGATCAAGCAATACAGCAAAAACATCAAGGAGCTGGGTGAACTGGCCAACATTGATGTGACGACGGACCCGGTCAAACTGGAAAACGACGACTTGCTGCTGGCGCAAGCCGGCCTGCACGTGCGCTTCAAGTTTGATGGCAAGGGGCCGATCGGCATGAATGACGGCGAAGCGTCCGGCGGCCAGCAGGTGATGAAGTCGCTGGTGCTGCTCATTGGCCTCTTAAAATCGGAAGACGGTTCCGGCGGCTTCGTGTTTATTGACGAACCGTTTGCCCACCTGGATATCCGTAACATCCAGCTGGTCGGCGAGTTCTTGAAGAATACGGACGCGCAATACCTGATGACGACGCCGCTGACGCACAACACGGATGTGTACGACCCTTCCGAGCTGACCTTAATTACCAGCAAGAAGAAAAAAGACACGCAGTGGGCGCAGCCGATCTTTGTGCTGCAACGGCGCAGTGGTGGCGATAAGGCTGCTGCTTGATGATTGCCGCCTGCCTGTTCGGCGGGCGGCTAGCGTGAGGAGATGAGCTAAGGCTTAGATTAGAATTACGTGTTCGGCACAATTGCAAAAAGTACATTGTTCGCCGACGTCAGATAATTCACGATGTAGCGCTGAGCCTTGGCAACACTGCGCGCAACAAAGTCTGCTTCATTTTCTTCCGCTTCACGGTTGCAATACCAATTGTCATAGTTCGGTTCGATATTCTCACCTTGGACCACATATACGTCACCGCCAAGAATTGCAACTCCGATAGCTGACAGCTGCTGTAATGCTTTCAATGCAGCTTCCCGCTCTAGTGCCCAATTGCGCACTCCAATACGTTCTAAGGAGTGGCCGACGCTCAAGATCGCGTCAATCTTGCTTGACCAAATATTTTCCATATCATTGCCCTGGTAAAGGTCTAAATAAGCGATGGTTGATCGTACCATCCGCTTCTTTGATGAACTCAAAGAAACCTTCTCTGCCTCTATATTCACCGGGAATTGTGAGCATGTCGCGAACAACACCGTCTCCACCGCGGACTTTGGATTGTTGACCAGCTTCCTGAAAACCTTTAACGCTTTCAGGGAAGCCATGCAGATCTCTCTGTTTTATTTGGCCCAGCACCTTGTCCGTATATTTACTACCGGCGAAAAAGTCTTTTGCGACTGCTGTCTCTTTTCCTGCAATCCTCGCCACTTCCACGGCCTTCTCCGCAGCGATGGCAGCCTTCATAGCTTGTCCAGTAAGCGGCACAGGGTTGAACACTCCAAACGTGCTCAGCCCGACATCGACGATTGCGGCGCTGATACCCACCCCAGTATAGAGGGCTATGCCCAGTTTGCCGAGATCAAAGGCGAGAAATGCGAGGTCTACCGGACTCTCCCCGGCCGGGTCGACGTATTTATAAGGGTTGTTGTTGGCATAGGCGTAGCGGTTAAAGCCGTGCACGTTTTTCGGTTCGAATTCCACCGGGTCGACGCCAACGAAGCGCCCCAGCAGCGGGTCGTAGTAGCGTGCGCCCATATAGCTCAAGCCTGCGTTTTCATCGTAGGGGCGTCCCGCAAACCATAACGCATTGCTGGCGCTGGCCGGACTGTGAACAATCCGCTCCCCATAGGGTTGATACGTTTCTTTCCATAGCACGGCGCCGGATGCATTTGTCGCCAGCATTGGGGTACCAGCGGCATCGTTATGAAAATACGTCACGACCGCCGCCGTTGGCGATGCGCTGACGACGATCGCCACATTGGGTGTGGTGGCGCCGAACCATTCAACGTATTCACGCAGCATGCGCCACTGAAAGTTATACGTACCGGCGGCCGGTGGGGCGGTGACGGGAAAATGAAACGCGTACTGCGCTCCCGGCGCAACGGAACTTGTCAGCAGTATCCGTCCACCCCATGTAGAGTTGTCTTGAGGATTTTGTGAGCCGAGTTTGTATTCCGTCCCGGCAGTCCAGGTCGTGCTGCCGCTGTTTTTCATTGTGACCGTGCCTTGTTTCCCCCGGTTATTGGTTAAGTTAAAACACTGCGTTGAAATAAATCGTATGCCGTTAAATTTTGTTGGAGTTTGATCAGAACCAATGAAGGCGCTGCCTATCTGTGTATTGCAACGATGCAATGGCAATAGGGCTGCCCCCTGATTTGCCCTCTTTTTTATGCTCCTTGACACAGGCTTCAATTTAATCTTTAATTTCTGTAATGACAGAAATAAAGGAAAACCCCATGCAGCTGAGCCCGACCATGCAAAAGTACATTCTCCACTGGGGCGAGATGGGTACGCGCTGGGGCGTGAACCGTACGGTGGCGCAAATTCATGCGCTGCTGTTTTTGTCGAATACGCCGCTCAATGCGGAAGACATCGTGGAAACCCTGGGGGTGGCGCGTTCCAACGTCAGCAACAGCATCAAGGAATTGCAAAGCTGGGGGCTGGTCAAAGTCAGCCACGTGATGGGCGACCGGCGCGACCATTTCGTCGCGCTTCAAGATGTGTGGGAAATCTTCCGCGTCATCGTGGAAGAGCGCAAGCGGCGTGAAATCGACCCGACCTTGACGGTGCTGCGCGAATGTTCGATCGAAGCGGAATCCGATGCGGCGCTCGATGACGCCACCCGCAAGCGCATGAACGATGTGCTGGGCTTTATGGAAATGCTGGGCGCCAGCTATGACGATTACAAGCACATTCCACCGGCCACCATGCTCAAGCTGTTGAAAATGGGCGGCAAGATTGCCCGCTTCCTGGGGCCGGACGATAAGGAAGAGTAATCATGGATACGCCCAGGCTGACTTTGTATTTCGATGGCGCCTGCCCGTTTTGTGCGGCGTCGATGGCGCAACTGCGCTCCTGGAATCGCCATGGCGCACTGGCCTTCATGGATATACGCGGCGATGGATTTGACCCGGCGCCGTTGGGTGTGACGATGGCGGCGCTGGACCGGGAGTTGCACGGCATGACTGCCGATGGCCGCTTGCTGGTGGGTGTCGACTGCATTGAAGCCGCCTATACGCTGGCAGGGCAGGGGTGGCGTGTCCTGTTGCTGCGTGTGAAGCCCTTGCATCCTGTGCTGGCTGCGCTGTACCGCATATTTGCTTTGCACCGGTATCGTATTTCCGGCTGGCTCGGATACACGGTGGAGTCGCCGTGCACGGATGGCGTGTGCAAATGGGAGCGGCCATGAATACCCGATCGATAGACCGCGAGCCGGCTGCGCGGCGCTGGCTGGTGTATTGGCTGTATGGCGCCGCACTGGCGCATCTGTTGGCGGGTGTCTTGCTGCCGTGGGTATCGGGTTTGTCCTTCCTCGATGAGTATCACCGCAGCATCGCGGCAGGCTTCTGGCCGGGCGCCGCGCCGGCTGCCGCACATGTGCAGCAGGCATGGTGGATGGCGCTGTTTGGTCCGACCATGCAAAGCGTCGGACTGTGGATGTTCGCGCTGGTGCACATCGGCCACCGCCAGCGCAGCGCTGCAGTCTGGGTATGGCTGATGGCCGGAATCGTGCTGTGGGCGCCGCAAGATATGCTGCTGTCGGCACGGGCAGGCGTGATGGCCAACGTGTGGCTGGATCTGTTTGCTGCCGCGACGATGCTGCCGCCGATGGTGTGGCTGTGGCGCATGGACCGGAGGGCAGCATGAATACGCACGTACTGGCATTGCAATTGATGGCCGCGCAGGGTTTGCTGGGCGCGTTTGATACGGTCTATCACCATGAATTGACGGAAGCACTGCCGCAGCAGCCTGGTGCGCGCAAGGAGTTGGCGATTCATGCGGTGCGGGCGCTGTTTTATTCCGTGCTGTTTCTCGGCCTGGCATGCTTTGCGTGGCATGGCTGGTGGGCGGTGGCATTGCTGGCCGTATTTGGCGTCGAGATTGTGCTGACGTTGTGGGATTTCGTGACGGAAGACCAGACCCGCTTATTGCCTGCCACGGAACGCGTGACGCATACGATATTGGCAATCAATGGCGGCGCCTTCATTACGCTGCTGGCGTTGAATACGCCGGCCTGGTTTGCAGAGCCGACTGCGCTGGTGTGGCGCACGCATGGCTGGCTCAGTGCTTTCCTCGCGCTGTGCGGTATCGGTGTCGGGCTGTCCGGTATGCGCGATGCGCTGGCATCGCGGGCGCTGGCGCGTATTGAAAACGGGCCTGTGCCCCCCGTGTTTGATTTGCCGCCGGCGCATGTATTGGTGACCGGGGCAACGGGCTTTGTTGGAGGCCACGTAGTGGCGGCATTGCTGCGCGGAGGTCATACGGTGACGGTGCTGACGCGCAGTACCAGACAGGCGGCGTGGCGTTTTGACGGCAAGGTGCGCTGCATCGCGGGCATGGGGGAATTGGCGAAGACTGAGCACATCGACGTCGTCATCAACCTGGCGGGCGCCCGCATCCTTGGCTGGCGCTGGAGCGCCCAACGCAAAGCGGCGTTGCGCGCCAGCCGCGTGGCATTGACGGAGCGGCTGGTGGCGTGGATGGCGCAGGCGGAGCACAAGCCCAGGCTGCTGCTGAATGCATCTGCTATCGGCTATTACGGCATTCAGCAGCAGGACGATAAAACAGAACTCAGTGAAGCCGCACCGCCGCAAGATATTTTCATGGCGCAGCTGTGCCAGGAATGGGAAGCGGCGGCGCGCAAGGCGGCAACGTATGGCGTGCAGGTGGCCTGCATGCGTTTCGGCCTGGTCGTGGGCCGGCAAGGCGCGCTGCCGATGATGCTGATGCCGATTAAACTGGGTATGGGCGGCCCGCTGGGCGGCGGGCGGCAGGCGCTGTCGTGGATCCATGTGGACGACATCGTGCGTGGCATGGCGCACTTGTGGAAGCAGTGCAGCGGGGGCGCCGACGTCAGCGGCGGCTGGAATTTCACGGCGCCGCACATTGTTTCGCAGGGAGAATTCAGCCGTATCGCAGCCAGTGTCGCGCACCGCCCCGCCTTCATGCCGACGCCGGGCTGGCCCGTTCGGCTGCTGCTGGGAGAGCAGGCGGATTTACTGCTGGAGGGGCAGGCAGTCGTGCCGCAGCGATTGCAGGCAGATGGCTTTACGTTCCGCTATCCGGCCATGCGGGAAGCGCTGGCCAGCGTCATGTGATTACGCGAGGTCCGGTCCCGTGTCGGCGGGATGGGCTTTGCGCCAGCGGATCATGCCGATAGAAAATGACGCGCAATAGCCGAGCATCAAACCCAGCGGCAGCACGGTGCCCGCGCTTTGCACGAAGTCTTTTTGCGACATCAATTCCTGTGCGCTCATGTGGTTGCCCAGGTAAATTTCCACGCCACGGTACACGATGCGGCCGGCAAACAGCAGGAACACAACCAGTGCAATGCGCATGTTCGGCGTGAAGTAGACGCGCGGCCCATACCATTCAAAGCGCGTGCCTTTCAGTGAAAAGTGTCCGGCCCACGCGCCGGCCAGCGCACCGGCGCCCAGGCACGAGACGGCGAGAATATTGTCCGCCATGGTCAGCGCCATCCACGCCAGGAACAGGGGAAAGAACACGGCCGACATCCAGTGGCGCCAGATCAGCGACTGCTGCCGAGCCAGCATTTGCTTGACCCGTGCATAAATACGCCACATCAGCAGCGGAATCAGCATCAGGAGGGCGAGGGTCGTGATATCCATACAGTCAGGCGCTTATTGATGAAAGCCGTGATTTTACTTCACACGCCACGGCCTGCCTGCATAACCGACTGCGCCACCATATCCGCTGTCGCGGCGGACAGGGTCCAGCCCAGGTGGCCGTGGCCCGTGTTGTAAAACACGCGGGGAGAACGGCCCCGGCCCACTTTGGGCATCATGTCCGGCATCACGGGACGCAAACCCGTCCACGGGATCACGCGGCGGGTTTCCACTTGCGGGAAACACTGGTGGATCCAGTCCATCAGCGGCGCGATGCGCTCGGCGCGGATATCGCGGTTATAGCCTGCAAACTCCGCGGTACCGGCCACGCGGAAACGGTCGGCGCCCAGGCGGCTGCACACGATTTTGGTGGCGTCGTCGAGCAGGCTGGCATTGGGAGCGGCAGCCTGGCTGGCGGCATCGTCCAGTTGCACGGTGACGGAATACCCTTTGACGGGGTACACGTTGACGTGATCGCCCAGCCGGGCCGCCAGTGCGCGGCTGAAGGAACCGGCGCAAATGACGACGGCGTCGTGGCGCTCTTGTACGGTGTTGCCATCGATGCGGCAGGCAATGGTGGCGCCATGGCCATCGGCGCGGACATCGGCCACGTCGGCGCCATAGCGGGTCACTGTACCATGGCGCAGCGCGGCGGCAGCCAGGCCCGTGGTGAATTTGTGGATATCGCCGGTGGCATCGGTTTGCGTGTAAAAGCCGCCATAGTATTGGCCGTGCAATGTCGGCTCGATGGCGCGCATTTCATCCGGCGCGACGGGGCGGCGTTCCAGTCCCCCTTCGGCCAGCACTTGCGAGACAGCGCGGGCCCGTTCAAAGCCTGGCTTGTCGCGGTAAATATGCAAGATGCCCTGGCGGCGCAAGTCGAATTCTATGCCTTCTTCCTCGGCCCAGGCATACAGGTGCTCGCGGGCGGCAATGGCCATGCGTACGGTGGCGACCGTGTTATCGCGGTAGCGGGGAATGCCGGCCAGGAATTGCGCGAACCAGGAAAGCTTGTGCCACGTGGGGGCGGGGTGGACGAGGAAGGGGGCTTGCTGGGTGAACATCCATTTGATGCCTTTGGCGACGGTAGCCCAGTGGTTCCACACTTCAGAATTGGAGGCGGACAGCTGGCCGCCATTGGCATACGACGTTTCCATGGCCGCATAGCGCTGCCGGTCATACAGCGTGACCTCAAATCCCCGCTTCGACAACGCATACGCCGTCGTCACCCCGGTAATGCCTGCGCCGACCACGGCGATCTTTTTCATTTCTCGCGAGCCCGTTTCAAAACGGCGAACAGAGTACCACAGTGGGGTCAGACGTGCATTGATGCACTTTTTCCGCGGCGCGGGGTCAGACGTGCATTCGTGCATTCGCTGCCTTGCAAGCGACAAAAAGCCTTTTATGACGGCATTTCTTCGGATTGCCGGTGCCATGCTGGTTAAAGAAAGACGGAAATTTTTGCTACGACTACGCCAGGCCGGCTGCTTTTGCCTGCTGCGAGAGGGCAATTGGCGAAAATGAATGCATCAATGCACGTCTGACCCCACCGGTGAAACGCATCAATGCACGTCTGACCCCAGGGTTGGTCCTCGCGATTTCGGGTGAATGTGCTATGTTGTCATTATGATTTGTCTTGGAGCGCCACTATGGACCCAGCATTGTCATCGCCTGTCATTTACGCCCACCGCGCGCCTGATCCTGCGCCCGTGGATGAGCCTGAGCCGCAGTCACAGAAGCAGCCCGGCCAGCCCCACCACCACCCGGAGCCGCCCGTGCCGCAAGACGATCCGGTCCCGGACCACAATCCCAGCTGACCCCGCCAGATCAATCAAACGCCCACGTGTACAGCACGTCCAGCGCATTGTTGGTGCCGGTCTGCAATTGCAGCGTGATGCGGGGATTCAGCTTGTAGCGCAGCTTGACCAGGCTGGTCGCGCTGCCCGCGCCCTGTTCAAAGCTGAGGTAAGCACGCGACGACAGGCGCTTGCCCACGGTGACCACGGTATTTTCCAGCCCCTTGGCCTGGCTGCCATTCTGGGCTTGCGAAAAGCCCAGTTCATCGAGCCCCAGCTTGCCGGCAATGCCGCTGCCGCTGCCGCCAAACAGCGCACCTGCCGCCGTGCCCAAGAGCGCCATTTCATTGCCGCCTGCATCGGCCAAGCCATGGCCCAGCACCAGCCACGCCAGCTTTTCACTGTCCGGCACCGTCGGCGTAGATACCAGCTTGGCCTGCGGCGCCAGCGCCGTGCCCCGCACTTCCACACCTGCTTCGACATTCGTTTCCGTTAACTGCTCGCCTTCCGGCCGCTTGCGCACGGCAAGGATATTCAAGCCCGGATTGTCATACGCGCCCGTGAAATTCAGCACCCCCCGGTCGATCGTCAATTTCTGCCCATACGCCGCATACGTGCCGCTGACCACACGGATGCTGCCCGTCGCGCGGGGCGGGCGGCGGTCCTGGATGCGCACCCGCACCGTGCCGGCCAGCTGCGCATCGATGCCTTTGCCCTTCAGCCGGAAATCCTCGCCCAGGTCCGCTTCCACATCGACATTCAGCGGCAGCGCTTTCTGCGCCGCCGCCACCGCCGCCTGGCCCGGCTTGTTACGGCCAACGATCACCACGTCATCGCTGATGGTTGGCGCATTGTCTGCCGCCAGCTCGATATTGGCCCGCTCCGCCCTCAGCTTGCCGTCGAGCTGGAAGTGTTTCTGGTCGCGCACCAGCGCCGCCTGGCCGCTCAGCACCATGGTGCGGTCAGGGCGCGACAGCACTTGTAGCTGGTCCGCCGTTAACGCCAGCTGCATGGTGGCGTCGCCGCCGGCAAACCGCACCCAGCCATCGGCCTTTGCGCTGCCGCGGTCGCCGTCAAACGTCAGCCGCTGCAATTGCAGCCTGTCGCCCGTGAAATTCGCTTGCAACTGGCCGTTGCGCAGTTTGATGCCCTGGTCGGCCCAGTTCACCACCAGCTTGTCGCCCGTCGCGTCGCCATTGAGCACGGGATCGGCCACGGTGCCGCTGCCCGTTGCCACCACCTTCAACGCGCCATCCAGTTCCAGCCCCGGCACACCGGCCAGCGGCGCCAGCCATGCAATCGACGCCAGGTTGACATTGCCATCCAGCGTCAGCGGACTGGCGCCCGCAATGCGGCCATCGGCCAGTTGCGTGGTGGCGTTGATGCGGGCCTGGCCGGCGCGCATGCCATCGAGTTCCACCGCCATGCGCAGCATGCCGCCCGACACGCTGGCGCGCGCTTCCAGCTTGCGCAAGCCCAGCGTGACGGGCTTGTCGCCGGCGCCCACGACCACCATGTCGCCCTTTTCACGGTAAATGCGCGCTTCGCCTTCCAGCGCAGGGGCGCCGCCCGGCGGGCGCTGCAAGTCCAGCGACCATGTGGCGCCCAGCGACAGGTCGCTGACGATGTTGTCGCGCCACGCGCTGGATAACTGCGCCAGATAGCTGGCCGGTACGCCGGTCGCGGCGCCACGGCTCGTCAAACGCGTGCCCTTTTTTTCCAGCATATCGATACGGATCCCGCCTTCCGGCAAGCGTATCGCCGCGCCAGTCAATGCGATCAGGTCGGGATGGACGAGGCCCGCCATCCCGCTGCCTTCCGGCGCCACCAGGCGCAGCGCCGCAGGCGCCTGCAGCGCCAGTGCAAAGCGGCCCTTGTTTTGCAGCGTTTCAATCACGCCATTCCACGCCCCATCCTGCGATCCGCCCCGCACTTTGACCACCGCATCAAAGTCAGCATTGGCCGCCGACAGTTGCAGCGTGTGCGCCGCCCGCGTGCCGGTGGAAGAAAACACCGCCTGGCTCAGGCTCAGGCCAGGCGACTGGTAACCGGCCAGCGTGACATTGCTGGTGACAGGATCATTGCCGCCCTGGCCTGTACCGATAGTAGCCGATGCCTTGATGGACTTCAGCGCGTGTTTGGCAAACAGCCGCAAGTCCCCGCCATCGAGGCTGAAGTTTGCGGCCGGTTGCGCCAGCGTGCCCGTCAAGACACCGGCGCCGCGCAGCACGCCGCTGAAATCCGGTCCCAGCACGGCAAGCTTGGGCGCATCGATATTCCAGTCCAGCCGGTCGCGCACCGCGCCAAACGCACCTTGTACGCGGACGCTGTTCGGGCCCAGTTTAAGGTCGATATCCATGCCCGCCACGCGCAGCGCGGGTTGCGGCTCCACGCTGCCTTTCGCATAGCCCGCCAGCGGCGCGCCGCCATACGTGGACGGCTGAAGCGCCACGTCGAAGATTGCGCGGTTGCCGCCATAGCTGGCCGTGAAACTGCCATTGATATTGCCCAGGCCATAGGGACCGAAAGCGGCCGGGTCGATTTTTTGCGCCGTGCCGGCAGCTTTCAGTTCCACGCTGCCTTTGGCCAGCGCTACATCGCCGCTGGCGCGCAGCAGGCTGTCTTGCGCCGGGTGGCGTGCCGATGGCAGCGCCAGCCCTTTCGCTTCCACGGCAAACGATGAGCGGGGCGCCGCATAGCTGCCGGTGACGGCGCCATTGGCGGTCACGGCGCCGGCCAGGTCGGGCGCAAAGGCGGACAATTGGCGTGCATCGGCTTTCCACAGCAATTGCTCGCCCGGCAAGCCGAATGCCCCTTTCAATTCCGCAGTATTGCGGCCCAGCGCGAGCTGCACGGCGATATTGCTGATATGGCGCGCGTCCGCATGCAGCTTGCCATTGCCAGTCAGCGGCTGGCCCAGCACGCGGCTGTCATTGAGTTTGAAGGCCGCGTCGGCTTGCCACTGGGGCGCCAGCATGCCTTCAGCCTGCACGCTGCCATTCAATTCAGCTTTCGGCGCGGCGACCAGCAGCGACGGATCGAAGCGGCTGATGGCGGCGCTGGCAGTGAAAGCTTGCCTGTCTTTGAGGCTGGCCGACAGCGCCGCCTCCACCGTACCCTTGCCGGCGGAAATGCGCGCCTGCTTGAGCAGCAATTGCGCACCATCGGTGACGGCTTGCGCATCGACGCGCAAGTTCGCATCGGCCAGATTCACCGTCACGCTCTGGCGCACACCCGTGCTGCCCACCGTGATGGCGCCTGCTACTTTGGTGGGACGGATGGCGCCGTGCAGGCCATGCAAGTCCAGTTTCGACGTTTTCAGCGCCAGCGTAGCGGCATCGATGCCGGCAGCGATGTCGGCGCGCTGGATGCGGCCATTGCCGTCGAAACGGCCGGCCGCGCCCAGGTCCAGCGCCACGTCATCCAATGTGGTGACGGTCAGGGTGCCGCCGATTTTTGCGCCGGCGCTGTGCAGCGGGATGCGGTGCTGGTCCAGCGGTCCGCTGGCGCCGCGGTTTTCCAGCGCCACCGAGCCACTGATGTTGCGGTTGGCGGCAATCTTCGCTTGCATGCGCAGCGCCAGGTCCGCCTGCGGCCAGGCGGGATTGAACAGGGCGGGATTGACACCCTGCGCCTGCAAGTCCAGCGCGCGCAGCATCACGGGATCAAATGGCGCCAGCGACAACGTGCCGCCGCCATTGGCGTTGCTGGATGTACCCTTGGCCGTGATGTCCAGCTGTGACAGGTTGCCGCCGATGTCGAGCGCAAGGCGCGCGGGCTGGCCCGGTGCTACGGTGGTACCGGACGGGCTGGCGGACGAAGCAGCCGTCTGCGCCAGGCTGGCCTTGGCATTCACTGCAAACGGCCGCCGCGCTCCGATTGTCCCACTGGCTTCGGCGCGCCCGATCGGCGTCAGCGCACTGGCGTCGGTCAGTTTCCACGCATCCGGGCTGCCTTCCAGCTTGAAGCGGATCGCACTGACCAGCACTTTGCCGCCATCGATGCCGATCAACGCCAGCTTGTCCAGCCGCGCATCGGCCAGCGACAAACGGAATGGCGGCGCCAGCGAGGCAGGCAACGTGGCCGGCGGGCTTTCTTTCAACGTCTGCTGCACGGCGGAAGCCGCATGCAATTCACTGATGGCGATGCCTTCGGAAAAATACTGCCACGGCGACCAGTCGATCGTGACATCTTGCACCGTCAGCACGGCTTCCGGCGTCTTGTGCACGATGCGGTCCACGTGCATGCGTCCATACAGCGAACCGGATACGCCCGTGACGGCAATGTGGCCGCCGCTGGCATTGGCCACGCGCTGGACGATTTGCTGCAACGTGGATTCCCGGCCCAGCAGCCAGACCGCTCCGCCCAGCAGCAAGACAAGCAGCGCCAGCACGGCCAGCACGATGCGCAGCCAGCGCCGGCGCGGCGCGCCAGGCGCTGGCGTCGGGGCAGGGGATGGGGTGGTGATATCCGTCATCAGAACGAAATCCCCAGCGAGAAGTGCAGCCGCACTTTTTTAGTGGAATGGCCATACGCGGCATCGACGTTGAGCGGCCCGACCGGGCTTTTCCACCGTACGCCGACGCCATAGCCGGATTTCGGGTGCAGGCCGGATAACTGGTCCGCCGCATTGCCCGCGTCGTAAAACACGGCGCCGCCCCAGGCCGGCCGCAGCCAGTGCTGGTATTCCACGCTGGCCGTGGCCAGATAGCGTCCGCCGACCGTGGCCGTGCCTTCGCCGACGCCCAGTTCCTGATATGCATAGCCGCGCACCGACTGGTCGCCGCCCGCGCGGAACAGGTACGTGGCCGGGATCCCGTCTTTTTGCTTTGAAATGACGGCGCCCGCTTCGCCCCGCAGCAGCACGAGGTTTTTCGGGTCGAACGGAATATAAAACAAGCCCTTGACGCTGGCGCGCGCAAACGGTTCTTCCGCCAGCAAGGCGCCGCCCAGCTGCCAGCTCAGCACATGGCCGGTCGTGGGGAACAGCAGGTTGTCGACTTTGCGCCGCGTGACGGCATACGTGACGGGCAAGCTGGTGCTGCGCACACCCCTGGAACCCGCCACGTCGCGGCGTTCCGTCAGTAATTCCAGTGCAATGCTGCGCTCCAGCAGCGGTGTGCCCCACGCGCGGCGGGCATTGATGGCGAACGTGTTGGTTTCCTCGCCTTCGATATTGCTGCGCACGTACGATGTTCCGAAGCTGTCGTTATAGCCGTCGGCCGTCGTGGGGAAATAAAAGTCCACCTTGGCCGTCTGCTTCTTGGTTTCCAGCGTCAGCGCCGACTTCATTTTCAAACCGTACACAGCCAGGTCGTCGTAATTGAGCTGTGCGCGGTTGCCGGTATTGGTCGAATAACCGACACCGGCGCTGACGTTGCGGCGCTTGTTTTCCACCACGCGCACCAGCAGCGGCAGCACGGGCGGGGAGGCGCCGGCCGGCTGTCCCTTGCCTGCTTCGATTTGTTCATCGAGCACGGACGACATGTCGGCGCTGACTTCCACGCTGGCGAAATAGCCGGTGTCCTGCAAGCGCGACTGGTATGCCTGCAGCGCTGCTTCGCTGTAGTAATCGCCCGGCTTGATTTGATTGAGGTTGGCGACCACGGACGGCGGATAGCGCTTCAAGCCTTCCACCCGCAATTCGCCAAAGCGCAATTCCGGGCCGCTGTCGAGCACGAGGCGCAAGGCCGCGGCATGGCGTTCCGGGTCGACGGCGGCTTCCGTTTCCGTCAGCACGGCGCGCGGGTAGCGCGTCTGCACCACTTGCCGCAACAGCGCGCGCTTGGCTTTTTCCCAGTCTTCCTGGCGGAAAATGTCGCCCTTCGGCAAAGTCCACGATGCGGTCAGCGCCGCCGTATCGAACGGTGATTGCGGGTTGGGCGTGAACCCTTCCAGTACGATATCCACGCTGTCGACCCGCACCGGCTCGCCCGGCTGCACGTCGATGACGACGACGGGCTGGCCATCGCCTTCGATGCGGGCGCTGGCCGCGGGGCTGAAATAGCCTTCCGTGGCAACCAGGGTTTTCACCTGTTCCGGCGCCGCGCGCACCATGCGCTGTAATTGTTCGCGGTCCATGCGGGGATTGCCGCGGAAACGCACGACATCGAGGTTGTCCCGCAGCAGGTCGTCCAGCTTGCCAGGCGCGTTAATCCGTACTGAATAGTGAAATTCGTCCGCCGCGTGCGCGCGCACGGGCGCCATGGCGGATGCCGTGACCGCCAGTGCAATGAATATAGCGGGCGCGCGATGGCCCGTCATGGAGAGTTGTGCCAAAATTCGTGATCCTGCCTCGATGGGTCGCCGGGTATGTTACCGGATCGCCTGCCGCGATGGCGTTCATATAAGTTTTAAAATTTGCAAACTAGGATTAATTATGACTGCAACTGACGCAGCGCTGGTGTTATTCAGCGGTGGCCAGGATTCCACCACGTGCCTGGCATGGGCATTGGAGCGCTACGGGCGCGTGGAAACCATCGGATTTGATTATGGCCAGCGCCATGCGATCGAACTGCAAGTGCGTCCGCAATTGCTGGCGCAAATGCGCTCGCACAAGCCGGAGTGGGCGGAACGCCTGGGCGATGACCACATGATCGACCTGGGCTTGATTTCCCAGCTGTCGCACACGGCCATGACGGAAGACATAGAAATCGTCATGCAGGAAAACGGTTTGCCCAATACCTTCGTGCCGGGCCGGAACTTGATGTTTATGATGACGGCCGCCACGCTGGCTTACCGCCGTGGCTTGAACGTGCTGGTGGGCGGCATGTGCGAAACGGACTTTTCCGGCTATCCGGACTGCCGCGACGACACGATGAAAGCATTGCAAGTGGCGCTGAACCTGGGCATGGCAACGCGCCTGAAGCTGGAAACGCCGCTGATGTGGCTGGACAAGGCGCAAACGTGGACCTTGGCGCACCAGCTGGGCGGCCAGGGCCTGGTCGACCTGATCCGCGCCGGGACGCACACGTGCTACCTGGGCGAGCGGGGCGCCTTGCACGACTGGGGTTATGGTTGCGGCGCCTGCCCTGCCTGTGAATTGCGGGCGCGCGGCTACCAACAATTTGCTGCCGGCAAGGGGACGTTGTAACTGCTGTCAGACTGAGCCTGACAATCGGGAAACGGCGCCCGATTGTCATTGCTAATACCGTGGTGGTTATTGCCGACAAGCCATAAACTGTCGTTGCCTGCACGGTCCGCGTAACGTACTATCAAGCACTACTATCAAGCTGATGTCTTCGTTTTCCCTGTCAATGTGTGGAATCCATGGACGAGCCTACCACCCGGCCCAAACAACGCCGGCCCAGCGAACGATGGCTGCCGCAGGATTTGCTCAGCCCCGCGTTGACGTCAGGGCTGGTGCTGGCCGTGTGTCTTGGCTCAACATGGTGGCTGTGGAACAATGCCCGCGCCGATGCGGAGCGGGATAAGCAAGTTGACTTCAATTACCGCGTCCATGAGCTGGTCAACAATATTGCCCAGCGCATGCAAACCTATGTGCAGGTTTTGTATGGCGCGCAAGGTCTTTATGCGAGTTCCGAATATGTGGACCGCTCCGAATTCCACAGTTACGTCACCGGCCAGGGGTTGAACGAACATTTCCCCGGCATCCAGGGCATAGGCCACATGCGCCTGGTCGATGCCGGCCAGCTCCAGCGCCACATTGCCGCAGTCCGCAGCGAAGGTTTTCCCGATTACACGGTGCGACCGGCCGGCGACCGGCCCCAGTACGCACCCATCGTCTACCTGGAACCGTTCGAGGGCGCCAATTTGCGGGCGTTCGGCTTTGACGCGATGTCCGAGCCTGGGCGCCGCGCGGCGCTGGAATTGGCGCGCGATACCGGGATGCCCGCCATGTCCGGCAAGATCACGCTGGTGCAGGAAGCGTCGGCGCACGTCCAGTCCGGCTTCTTGATCGTCTTGCCGGTGTACCGCAACCACGTGCCGCACGCCACCTTGCAGCAGCGCCGCGCCACTATCGAAGGCTGGGTGTATTCACCGTTCCGCATGGGCGACGTGATGGCCGGGATAGGCGGCGAACGGGCGGCCAGCCTGGATGTGGAAATTTACGATGGCGATGCGGTGGACGTGGCCAACCGCATGTATGACAGTGTGGTGGACGTGCCCGGTGTCCGCGTACGCCGCACGGTGCAGAAAATCAGCATTGCGGGCCACCGGTGGACAGTGCAGATCAGCGGCTTGCCGGGAAGCGGCGTCGGGCTGGACGATGAGCGCGATGGCCGTGTGCGGTTGATCGGCCTATCCGGCGCGGTGCTGAGCGCCATGCTGCCGGCGCTGGCCTGGCTGTTGGCGCATAGCCGGCGCAAATCGCGCGCGGCGCTGGCGCAGGCCCACCAGCTGGCCGATGAACTGGCGGAAGGGCAAGCGCATATCGTCGCGATGGCGGAAAGCGCGCAGCGCAACCAGCAAGTCTTGCGCAGCATTCTTGATTCCACGGTTGACGGCATATTGGTCGATAACTTCCGCGGCGTGATCCTCAATTCCAACCGCCGCTTCCGCGAAATGTGGGACGTACCGGAGCAGCTGGACTGGGAAGCCGACGGTGCGGCCCTGATGCGGCACGTGTCGGGACAACTGGTGTATCCGCCCGTGTTTGACGATGCCGTGCAGCGCATGCTCAGCTCCAATGAAGAACAGCGCACGCTGCTGCACATGAAGGATGGCCGCGTGCTGGAACAATATACGCGGGGCATCTGCCTGGGCAATGAATCCGTGCGGCTGTGGTCTTTCCGCGATATCACGGAACGCATGCACAGCGAGCGGCGCGAGCAGATGCGGAGGCACGTGCTGGAATTGCTGGCGACGGGGGCGCCCCTGGAATCCGTGCTGCAAAGCGTGGTGCAAGGCGTCGAAGCGGACAATCCCGGCATGCTGTGCGCATTGATGCTGCTCGATGACGATGGCCGCCGCCTGCTGGTAGGCGCGGCGCCCAGTTTGCCCGCGTTCTTTAACGCGGCCTTGCACGGCCATTATGTGGATATGGGGGAAGGCTGCTGCGGCCAGGCCGTCATGACGGGCGAGCGGGTCATCGTGGAAAACATGGAAACGGATCCGCTATGGAGGCAGTACCGCGACCTGTCCATGCGGGCGGGCTTGAAATCGTGCTGGTCGGAGCCGATCCGCGGCGCCACCGGCAAAATCCTCGGCGCGTTTGCCATTTTCCAGCGCGAACCGCAGCGGCCCAGCGTCGCCCACATGGCGCTGATCGAGCAGGCGTCGCGGCTGGCCGGCATCGCCATTGAACAGGCGCAGGCCGGCGTGGCGCTGCGCGCCGGCGAAGCGCGCTTCCGCAGCCTGTATGACAATGCGCCGGTGGCGCTGTGGGAGCAGGACTGGTCAGCGGTGCACGGCGCGCTGCAGGAATTGCGGGAATCCGGCGTCGAAGATTTGCCGCTGTACTTGCAAAACAATCCCAGCCAGCTGGCACGCATGGCGGCCATGGTGCGGATTGTCGACGTCAATGCCGCCGCGCTGGCGCAGGTGGGGGCGGCGCCGGGCAACAAGGATTTGTCGGCATTGTCGCTGGCGCAGAATTTCGACGCGTCCGCCATGCCGGCGTTTGGCCGCGCGCTGGCGGCGCTGCTGCAGGGCGCGCATTTGTTTTCCTGTGAAAGCACGTTCCAGCGCCTCGATGGCGCCACGCGGCAAAATGAATTGACGCTGCTGGTGATGCCGGGCCATACGCACAACCTGGACTTCGTGATTGTGTCCACGGTCGACATCACGGAACGCAAGCGCATGAATGATGAGTTGCTGATGCTGGCCACGACGGATTTCCTCACGGGCTTGCCGAACCGGCGTGAATTCATGGCGCGGCTGGAAGATGAACAAGCCCGTTTGCAGCGCGATGTCGGTGTGCGGGGCGGACGCGCCGCCGTGCTGATGCTCGACATCGACCACTTCAAGCGCATTAACGATGAATATGGCCATGCTGCAGGGGATGCGGTATTGCGCCACCTGGCAGCGCAAATGCGCGATTGCCAGCGCAAGATCGACATGCTGGGCCGCGTCGGCGGCGAGGAATTCGCCGTGCTGCTGCCCGGTGCAGACGTGCCGGCCGCGATGGCGTTTGCCGAGCGGCTGCGCCAGCGCATAGCCAGCACGCCGCTGGAAATCGATGGCCACGTGCTGGCCGTGACGGTCAGTATCGGCATCGCCGCCATGCATGCGCGCGATCCGGGCGGCGATGCGGCATTGATCCGCGCCGACAAGGCGCTGTACCGGGCGAAGCGGGGAGGGCGGAACCGGGTGGAACTGGCCGGCGAGGGAAATGATCCGGACCTGGAAGACAAGCCGGAGGCGGTGGCGCCCCCGGCCTTTTAATTCTATGGGTGCAGGGCCTTCAGGCCGGGCATCCACATTTTTCAGCTGATCACACAGCGTGTTCGTACGCAGCTTTTTCGCGGTGCTTGCGGTTGCGCGACATGATGAACCAGACAATCGCGGCAGGGATCAGCAGCGGCAGCGTGAAGGGGGCAATCACGGCTGCCAGGATGATGCCCACCAGCGCCAGCGCTACCACCATCAGCACGCCCAGGCCGGCAAACACGCAGCCCACAAAGACCGCGGCGCACGTGACGGCAATCGCGGCAATCACCATGCCCAAGCCGCCGAAGACCAGGCCCAGCAAAGCGCCCAGCGGGCCGTGAATTTCATCGCCATCGATGTTGACGGTCATGCCGTTGGTGTCGATGGCATTCCATGCGCAGATGGCCAGGATAGCAAGGATCGCGATGGCAATAAACTTTTTCATTTTGGTTCCCTCGTTGTAGTGGTTTGTTCGGTGATTCGTTTTGGTATGGTGAAACTGTACGCTTCACCCCTTTGCGCGGCCACAAACGTGCGATAAACGGTGGAATTGACGGGATAAATGGGGCGCTGGCGCGGATGGGCTGCGGCCATGGTGGGGGCTGCTGAAAAACTAGGCAATTTTTCCTTGAAATAAAGTCATGATTACCTATACTAACTACCTAACCTGCACTTGGAGGGCTATATGGCTTGGCTTGAAATTAGCGAGGGTCAATCGATATCCTCGGGATTCGGCAGTGAAATGCGCCAGCGCAGCGCACAGTGCTCAGGTGGACCCAAAGGGCCGCCGTCTGCACCGCCCAGTATCCCGCCGATCATCATCAACCCGTTTACCTACCATATGCCGGAACCGGCAATTGATCCGCGCCGCACGCCGCTGGGGCCGCCTATAGCGCCGCCGCCCCGGCCAGCATGCCGTTTGTGATCAAACAAAGCCCGCTCACGCAGCGGGCTTTTTGTTTGCCAGGTAAAAATAACTGTATATAATTACAGTATTCTCAGCCAAGCCGGAGTTTTGTATGACCGATGATTTAATGGAATTTGCAGACGAAGAAGTACTGGTGCAGGAAGACCGCGTGTGGCAGGGCAATGGCTGGACTGCGCGCGTCATCAAGAATGAAGAAGATGAAGGCTGGGCCGTGGCCATGATCAAGGATGGCGAGCCGGAACCGGCGCTGGTGGGGCCGTGGACCATGGGGCGCGACAAAAAAAATCCCAAGCCGCTTGATATCAATGCCTTCAATACGCTGGTGAAAACCGCCAGCGAAGTGATCCGCCGCCACGAACAGCAATTGCACGCGCAATTGCACAAGAGCGTGCGGGTGCATACGGTAGGCGCAGCCTACATTACCGTCAATCTCGACATTACCGCCGATGAAGATGATCCGTATGCGACGCTGACGGCGTTTGACCCGTATGGCGAAGAACAGGCGCAAGTACGGGTGGCGCCAAACTTCAAATTGACGGTGGCGTCGGCCACGGCCTGGATGGAATCGGGCTACCGCAAGCCGTGATGGGGGGATGGGAAGGCATCCGGGTGTTGCATCGGGGTGCAATCCGCTGGCCTGGACAGTTGCCGCCTGCTAGTATTTCCTATGCGCATTTTGCCCAATAGGAAATCATAGATGGAAAGCCGCCTCAGCCGCCTGGAAGCCGTACAAAGCATGTTGCTCGAAATCGGGCAAAAATCAAGCACTTGCACCGACATCGCAGAATTCCTGCAAGCCGTTCACGCGTCGCTGGGCCGCATCATGTATGCGGCCAATTTCTTTGTCGCGCTCAGCGACCTGGACGGCAAACCCAATGCTGTGCGCTTTGTGTATTTTGTCGATGAGCTCGACGAAGCGCCGGGCCGTGGCGAACTGGTGACCTTGGCGTCGCCGGACCAGTCGCCCACCGCCTGGGTCATCTTGAACCGCCAGCCGCTGATCATGACGGCGGAAGAACACAACCAGCATGAACAGGATGGCAACACGTGGGGCTGGGGCACGACAGCGGAACACTGGATGGGCTTTCCCTTGCTGGACCAGAATCACCAGGCGCTGGGCGCCATCGTGATCCAGAGCTATGACAAGGAACACACCTTCAATGAAGAAGACCAGGCGCTGTTTTCTTTGATTGCCAATTACGTGTCCAGCGCACTGCAAGGCTTGCAAAGCATGGACCGGCTGGAACGGGCCGTGCACGAGCGCACGGCCGCGCTGGAATTCGAAGTGGCGGAACGCCGCCGCGCGGAAAGCTTGCAGCGCGCACTGTATGAAATCGCCAGCCTGTCGGCCGGCGCGTGGGATACGGAAACCATCTGGGGCCAGCTGCATGAAGCCATCAGCGAAGTGGTGACGGCGCCGAATTTCCTGATTGCGCTGTACCAGTCCAGTTCCAACGAAATCACGATCCCGTATTTTGCCGACGAAAAAGATGCGGATGCGCCCGTTAAGCGGTTCAAGTATGGCATCGGCATGAGTTCATACATCCTCAAGCAGCGCAAACCGTGCCTGCTGGACCGCGACAGTTACCGTGAATTGCTGGCGCAAGGCGCGATTGACCACCCGCTGGGCAATGAAGAGATTGCCAGCTGGATGGGCGCGCCCATGATGCTCAACGATTACGCGTATGGCGTGCTGATCGTGCAGAGCTATGACGACAATGTGATTTATGGCCAGTCGGACCTCGACATCCTGGCCTTCATGGCGAACCACGTGGCCGTGGCGATTTCCCGCCTGCAAAACGAGCGCGCCATCCGTTTGGCCAAGGAAACCTTGGAAGAGCAAAACGTGTCGCTGAACAATGCGCTGCACCAGTTGCAGGAAGCGCAATCGGAATTGGTGCGGCAAGAAAAGCTGGCGTCGCTGGGGCGGCTCGTGGCCGGTGTCGCCCACGAAATCAATACGCCGCTGGGCATCTGCGTGACGGCCACCAGCCATCTGGTGCAGGAATTGAAACTCACGCGGGAAGACTTGGCGGCGGGCACGCTGGACGAAGAAGGGTTAAATCAATTCTTCGACATCATCGACCAGTCGCTGCGCATCATGACCACCAATACGCAGCGCGCGGCCGCGCTGGTGCGCAGCTTTAAGCAAGTGGCGGTGGACCAGTCATCGGACAGCGTGCGCGCCTTCAACTTGCGCAAATACCTGGATGAAGTGCTGCTGTCGCTGCAGCCCAAATTGAAGGGCAAGCCGATCAAGGTCGATGTCGACGTGCCGCCCGATATTCAAATGGAAAGCTTCCCCGGCGCCGTATCGCAAATCATCACGAACATGGTGGTCAATTCGCTGGTGCACGGTTATGGCGACGGGCAGGAAGGCACCATCAAGATCAAGGGCCGCGTCGATGGCGAGCATGTGCTGTTTGACTACAGCGACGACGGCATCGGCATGGACCAGACTACCTTGGCGCAACTGTTCGACCCATTTTTCACCACCAAGCGCGGCTCGGGCGGCAGCGGGCTGGGGGCGCACATCTTGTATAACCTCGTGACAGGCGCGCTGGGCGGCACCGTCAAAGCCATCAGCGCACCGGGGATGGGGCTGCATTACAGCTTGAAGTTCCCGAAGGTGCAGCATGGGAAGATTGCCGCGTGATGCCGGCTGGTTTCATCGATCCGCAAGCGCATGTGTCGGGACGGCATGGCCGCCCCTCATGGCGTATTACCTCACGCTGATCAGCTCCACATCGAATACCAGCGCCGTATTCGGCTTGATGATGCTGTTCGAACCGTATGCCCCGTAGCCCAGCGGGCTCGGGATGACCAGCGTGCGCTTGCCGCCCGCGCGCATGCCCAGCATGCCCTGCTCCCAACCGGAAATGACCTTGCCAGCGCCGAGCTGGAATTCGAAGGGCTGACGGCCGACGGATGAATCGAATTTCTGGCCTTTCAAGTCGGGCGCTTTCGGGTCGTACAGCCAGCCCGTGTAATTGACGGTCAGCGTATTTTTGTTTTGCGCGACGGCGCCCGTGCCCGCCACGGTGTCCGTCACGATCAGCTTGGCTGGCTGGACTATCGTTGGGTCTGGCGTGTACACCAGGTACGCGCCATCGCCATAGCGCTCATCCACCGTCAGCAATTGCAGCGTGCCATCCGTGCCTGCGCGGTAGCGGGTGGTGCGGGTCAGCGTGGTTGCATTGCTTGTGTCCGTGTGCACGGCCGTCAGCGTCAGGACCGCCTTGTCGAACGCGTCGCCATCCGCATCCAGCGCATAGCTGAGTGTCCGCTTGCCGGCATAGATTTTCTTCGTGCTGTCGGCATACGCGGTTTGCGTCGCATACACACCCTTGTCGCCTATCCTTGCCGCTGCCGGCAGGCTGCCGCCGCCCACATCGTATTCCCTGTTTTGGCGGAAGAAGCCCTGCAATACCGCGTTGCTGTCGTAGTAATCCGTTTGCGTCCAATACAGCCGGACCTGGCACGCGTTCAGGCCGACATCGACAGTCGTGGCCAGCGCCGTGCTGGCCTGGTCTTCAAACGTGGTGGCAACGGGCGCCGCATACGTCAGCGCCGCATTGCCCGGGCATGTACCGGCGACAGTCAGGAAATCCGTGTGTTCCGCCGACATGCTTTGCTGGTAAGCCGCGCGCAGCGGATACGTGGTGGCCGGATAGCGCACGCCATATTCCACGTAGCGGACACCGGCAGCAATGGCGGCCGCTGTGCCATTCTTGTTTTCCTCGCCTTCACTGAAATAGCGTAGTACGCCGCTCGGCGTTTCTCTCTTGTCGTCCAGAATGCCGGTCCAGTAATCCATGCCGCTCTGTTCGCCCTGCCGTTTCAGCACATTGACGTAATATCGGCTGATGATGTCGCGGTTGGTTTTGGCGCCCGCATACAGGTTTTGGAATTCTACGGAATTGGTAAAGCCGCCCGCCACGTCATACAGGCTGGCGCCGTGGTCCAGCGCGCCGATCCAGTAGCCCAGCCCGCCCGCATCCGGTTCGCGTGCAAAGGCTGCGCGGTACAGGCGGTAGGCTTGGCCGGGTGTGCCCTCGACATCGAACGCCATCGACATGTCGGCAAAGCGCAGGCGCGCCGTGGCCGCCACCGTGCGTGGCGCATCCGCGCCCGTGCTATCCGTGACAACGTAGCCGGCATCGGTTTTCGTGACGGTGTAATTGGCGATGACGCCGCTGAAGATCACCGGCTGCACTGTTTCGGCAGCGGTAGCCGCCACAGCGGCGCCCATGTGCGCACGGCCGGACGGCGCTGCGCCATTTTGCCCATCGCCGCAGCCCGTGATAACAAATGCCGTCAGCAGGCTGGCGCAAATGAGGGAACGGCGGAGGGTAGGGCGCATGGCAGGGCTTTCACAAGTTGAAAGCCGACGAGTTTAGCGCATTTTCAATGCAGAAATATGTCGCGGATTTGTAACCGCAACAGTCTGTTACGCAGCTGGCCAGTTCAGCTTAATCCGGGAAGCGGTCGTTAATGGCCAGCGCTTTATCGATGTTATTGACCAGCACTTCCACGTACGCCGGATCCAGGTGCTTGCCCGCCACTTCGCGCAAGTGCGCGACGACTTGCTGCACCGGCCACGCATCCTTGTAGCAGCGCTTGTGCATCAGTGCATCGAACACGTCCGCCACGGCAACGATGCGCGCATACTGGTGGATGTCTTTGCCTTTCAAGCCTTGAGGGTACCCGCTGCCGTCATATTTCTCCTGGTGCTGGTGCGCGATCACGGCCGCCGCTTTCAGGATGGGACGCTGCGAACCATCAAGGATCGACAGGCCGACCGCCGGGTGCTGCTTCATGATTTCCCATTCCGCTGCGTCGAGCTTGCCCGGCTTCAGCAGCACGGCGTCCGGCGTGGCGATCTTGCCGATGTCGTGCATTGGCGCGGCATGCTTGAGGACGGCGGTTTCTTCTTCCGGCATGCCCGACTCGATGGCCAGCATATGGCAGATTTCCGACATGCGGCGGACGTGGTTGCCCGCTTCGTTGGAGCGCGATTCCACCACGTCGCCAAGGCGCAAGATCAGTTCGGCCTGCGTATCGGTAATTTCCTGCGTCAACAGGATATTGTCGAAAGCGATGGCCACGCCGGAGCAAAACACTTCCAGCAGTTTCGCATCGATTTCAGAAATTTCTTCCACGCCTTTCAGCACCAGCAGGGAAATCTTGCCGCTGGCATTCGGGAAGTAGCCGACATACGTGTCGCCTTCCAACTTGGAAATGCGGTTGCTCTGCGCCGCATGCAGCTGGTTCAGCAATTCCGGCGTCAGGATGGAATTGCCTTCATCGCCGATTTGCGCCAGCACTTCGTAATCATTTTCTCCGCTGATGGCAGTGGCGGCGCGCAGGCGCAGCAGCATGCTGTTTTCCAGGCGCAGCAGCGCCACCACTTGCTGCAGCAAGCCATTGGCAAAGTCTTTCAGGTTGCGCTGCTGGAAAATGTGCGCGGAAGCGGCAATCACGCGCTCCAAGCCTTCGCGGTAATTAGCCTGGGCGATGCGCGCTTCTTCGACTTTCATGATGTCGCGGTAAGCGCGCAGGGCGGCAAAGGTGGTCGTAAACAGCTTGGTGCGGTCCAGTTCCGTCTTTTCCTTGTAATCGTTGATGTCGTAATTGACGATCACGCGTTCTTCGGGCGCCTGGCCCGGCTGGCCCGTCCTGAGGACGATGCGGGTGAACTGGTTATTTAATTCCTGGCGCATCCAGCGCGCCACTTCCAGGCCGCTGTCTTCCTGTTCCATCACCACGTCGAGGAAAACCAGTGCAATGTCTTTTTCACGCGCCAGCACTTCCTTGGCCTCGGCGCCGCTATAGGCGTGCAGGAAGGTCAATGCGCGGCCGTCCAGGCGGAAGCGGGTCAGCGTCAGCTTGGTAACGTCGTGGATATCTGGTTCATCGTCTACCAGCAATACCTTCCAGGGTGCGAGTTTGGGCGACGCAGAAGACAAAAAAGACATAGGGACCAATTTCCGAAATGTGGCATTGCAACAAAGACTTACGCGCATTTTTTAGGCGCACTTTTTTGATTGTAGACTCAGCTTCGTTGAATTAACAACTGGCAACAGTCTTTGCGCGGACGCTAAACAACAAACTCAAGCGTTTGGCTGATTTTTGTAACCTTTTTGCAAATATTTCAATGCAAAACGCCCGTGCAAGGCGGGCAACCTTGCACGGGCGTCATGGGAAAAAGACGAATTATTTCAGCGCTGGCAGGCCGGTCAGGTAACCCACTGCGGCGCCAAAGCGGTCGCGGTAGTTGGCGCGGATCAGCGGATCCAGCGTGGTCACGACTTTCGAGTGCAGGCCGCCGGTCACGTTGCCGCTGGCATCCTTCGTCAATTCCCAGTCGCCCGGGTGCTGGAAGTTGCTCATGATGTAAGCAAAGCCATTGATGTCATCGACAGCATGCAAGCCGGTCGATTCCGCGCCCGACGGCGTCGACAGCAGGCGGGTCAGGGTTTTCGTGTCGACGTTATACGCCCACAGGAAGTTATTCACGTGCAGGCCGGAATCTTCGCCGACAAACAACGTGCGCAGCTTTTCCGAGAACTTGATGTTGTCCGGATTGGCGACTTTTTCCGGATTGGCCAGGTTGCCCAGCGCATCCGGCGCCGCCAAATCTTCGCCCGTCAGGGCCGCCACGGCGCCCATATCGACCGGCACCCATTCGCTGTCGATGGCAGCGCCCGTGTCATCCTTCTGGCCGCCTTTCAAGTTCAGCGCGTACACGGCGCCTGCATTCGGCCCTTTGACGGCGATGCCGCCGGAACCGTTGGTCATGGCGGTGGCAATGTAGCTGATGGCCGAGTAGGCGATCTTGTCTTTGGCGTTGACCGTCGTGCCTTCCATTTTCGTGAAGCCCATGCTGCCGCCTTTCAGCGCAGCGTAGCGGTGGGTTTCCAGGAAGGCCGCAGCTTTTTCCTGGCCTGGCAATACTTTGACCCAGTTGGTTTTGCCGCTGAACGGGATCTTCGTGTAGCTGGCATCGGCCGGGTCTGTAGTTTTCACGGAAATAATGTCGGCCGCTTTCAGCGTATCGGCCAGCGCCTTGATTTCCGCGCTGGTGGCTTTGCCCAGCTTGATCCACGCCAGGTCAGCGGAGCCGCCGTTTTCCGTGGTTTTTTGCGCCCACTTGGCCACGTACAAGGTACCGCTGGACAAGTCGCGCGCCTTGTCGGCCACGAACATGAACAGGCCGCCGTTGGTGGCGTCGTCGCCCATCAGCGCGGTGCGCTCGTCCGGCATCACTTGCACCAGTTCGTGCGAGATACGGCCCATGCAATAGTGCTTCTTGATGCTGCCCGTGCCGTCCGGGTTGACGGTGATTTCCGGCAGATGGCCATAGTGGTAGGGGTTGGCCTTGGCGGCGTCGCCATACAGGTTTTGGCTGAAGTTCTGGAATTGCGCGTTGGTGGCAATGGTGGTGGCGTCCGGCTCATATTCTTCGGACGACAAATGCGTGTTCCACGGCGAGCGGGACGCGCCGCACGTGATCCACAGGCCGTTGACGCCGGACGTATCGACGTTGTGGTATTTGACCAGTTTCAGCGCGCCCGTGGTTTTATCCTGGTCCAGCGTCAGCACGGCGATCGGCGACGGCAGCATGCCGTACATGGAATCGCCCTTGACGTTGCGGGTCGTATATTCAAACTGGACCACGGCAAACACGGTATTGCCCGTGACACCGGCAACAGCCGGGTTATCCAGTTTCAGCAGCGACGTGCCATCCGGGCAGTCGGAAAAGAATTGGCGCTTGCCGGCATCGGTGGTGTCCAGGATCGGCTTGTTGTTGATATCGTAGTAGCCGCCGGACAGGATGGTGCCGCCCGAACCATTGGGCACCTGGGCGCCCGTAATGAAGAAGGTTTCGTATTTCAGCGCATAGGCTTGTTTGCTGCCGTCGCTGAAGTTGGCCGTCAGCGACGAGCCCACTGTGGTGGTCGCCATTTTTGCCGCGTCAGCCAGACTGGGCGCCGCCATCGAAGTAAACGTGACCGATGCCAGCGTGGGGGGGACCGGCGTCGGCGTCGGGGCCGGCACGGTGGCTGGCGTTTCCGTGCTGCCGCACGCGGACAGCAGCATTGAAGCGGCACTGCCGCCCGCCAGCGGTAACAAAGGAGCGCCCGTCAGGTACTTGATCAGGCGGCGGCGGGAAGCGTCGAAGGACTCGGTCATGGTGTTCCAGTTATTCAAGGGTTAACAATGGCCGACATGCTAGATGATGGTTATGACAACCATGTGACACACAATCGTAAGCAACTATTTCAAACCTGTATGACGCGGATCAAGCGGCGTATATTATTTGCATCAATCCTTGAAAGGAATTCCATCATGCGTGCCTTGCCCTTTTTGATTGCTGCCGGAGTGGCAGCGCTGACGGCAGGCGCCGCACATGCCGGCGCCACCGTGACGTATATCGAGCCGGACAAATTCATCGACGTGCCGCTTTCCCCGATTGACCGGGAGCGGGTATTGAAAGAATTGACGCAGCACTTCGAACAGCTGGGCAAGCAATTACCAGCCGGGCAAGACGTGAAAATCGAGGTGACGGAAGTGGACTTGGCCGGGCGCATTGAACATACGCGCCGCACCGGCAATGAAATCCGCTTGCTGACGGGCGGCGCGGACTGGCCGCGCATGCATTTGCGCTACACGTTGACGCAAGATGGCAAGGTCATCAATAGCGGCGAAGCGGATCTGGCCAGCATGAATTACCTGAGCGAGATGAACCAATATGGCGGCGGCGAATCGCTGCGCCATGAAAAGCACATGATCGATGACTGGTTTGGCAAAACGTTCCACGTCCAGGTCAAGCGGCACGTCTGATGGTTGCGGAGCCGGCGCTTCGGGTCACCGCTTCATATATTGCTCAAGAAACGCTTTGAACTGGTCATTGGCAAACGCGGCGGCGGCTGCCTTGTCGAACCGGGCGACGGCCTCCTTGTCGGCTTTGGAGGAATACGCCATCGCGAATTGCCGCTCCGGCATCGGCAATTTGACGAGGTGGATTTCCAGGTTTTCGCTGGCCGCGTAATAGCGGGGCGAATATTCATTTTCAAAAAACACGGCCTGGATGCGGCCCAGCTTCAGCTTGCGCAAATTTGCCGTCTGCCAGTCTTGCACGGTCAGGAATTGCCACTGGATGGGGATATCCGCCAGAGGGGGCGGCACCAGCGTGCCGCCAGCCCAGCCGATTTCCATGCCGGCCAGTTGCTGCAATGATTGCACGGCTTGCAGCGGCGACGTTTTCAGCACGGCCAGGTGGGGCTGCGTGCGCAGGTAGTGCCAACTGGTAGCGGTGGCGCCGGGCGTATCGATGCGGCCGCTGGTCAACAGCAAAATATCAATGGCGCCCGTGCGCAAATTTTCAAACGCGCGGGGTACGGTGGTCGGGGCGGTCCACACCAGCGCGATGCCGGCACGCTTCACGACTTCCTGCTCCAGGTAATCCCGCAGCGCCCCCTGCAGCGGCGCCGTGGGGTGGCCCGTGACCAGCGGCGCCACGACAAAACCACCCACTTTCAAGGGCGCGGCCGGTAAGGCCAGCGGCCATGCGGCAGCGGCAAGTAAGGCTGTGAGTTTCCAGAATGACATGTGCGGCATTGTAACGCACAGCTGAAGCTCAGGAATCGCTGGCAGTCCCGTGCTTTTTCGCCGCCTGGAATGCCTCCATGCGCTCGCGGCGTTCCGAGACGAATGATGCGCTGAACGTGGTGTCCACGTCGGCCCGTGTAAATGGTTCGCCGCAGGCAAGGCACGCCAGTCCCGTTTCCACTTCATGGCCGCAATGCCGGTGCGTGAGGTTCAGGGCAGGGGGCAGGCCATCCAGCCCGCCCCATTTGCGGCCCCAGCCGGCCAAGGTCATCAGGACCGGATACAAATCATGGCCGCTGTCCGTCAACACATATTCGTGGCGCGGCGGTTTTTGCTGGTAAGCGTGGCGCGCCAGCACCCCATCCGCTTCCAGCCGCTTCAGCCGCGTGGACAGCAAATGCGGCGACATGCCGGTCTGCGCCTGCAAACCGTCAAATCGGCTATTGCCGAAAAACAATTCACGCATGATCAGCATGGTCCAGCGGTCGCCGACCACGGCCAGGCAGCGTGCAATGGGGCACTGCGATGCCCCGCTTTCAGACCAGCTCATACCCTCACCCCGCGCGATTCTATCGATGAGGGCATCGTAGTCCAAATACCGAAAAATAACTACAAATTTTGAACTTATTACTTTTCAATCGCTGCCATGAATTTACAGATTCAAAATTTGAAGTTACATTGAAGCCCATGCCCACCCCACTAGAAAAGGAACTTCACCATGGCAACTTCGAATAGCAACGGCACGGCCCTGATCACGGGCGCTTCGACCGGCATCGGCGCAACGTACGCAGACCGCCTGGCCCGGCGCGGCTATGACCTGGTGCTGGTGGCGCGCGACCGGCAGCGCCTTGACAGCGTGGCGGTGCGGCTGCGCAGCCAGTACGGCGTGCAAGTGGATGTGCTGCAAGCGGATTTGACGGACCGGGCATCGCTGGCGCACGTCGAGCAGCGGCTGGCCACGGACAGCCGCATCAGCCTGCTGCTGAATAATGCCGGCAATACTGTCGAAGGCAGCTTCGTCAGTTCGGATATCGACAAGGTGGAAAACATGATCACGCTGAACGTCATTGCCCCGACCCGGCTGGCCAAGGCTGCCGCTGCGCGCATGGCACAGGAAGGCAAGGGCGCCATCATCAATATCGGTTCCGTGACCGCCATGATGGCGGAAACGTTTTCCGGCACGTACAGCGGCACCAAGGCTTACATGCTGAACTTGACGCAAGCCATGCAGGTGGAACTGGCGCCGGCCGGCGTGCGCGTGCAAGCCGTGTTGCCGGGCGCGACCCGCACGGAAATCTGGGAACGGGCCGGCATCGACATCAATGCGCTGCCCAAAGAAATGGTGATGGCCGTCGATGACATGGTCGATGCGGCGCTGGCAGGTTTCGACCAGGGCGAAACCGTGACCCTGCCTGCGCTGCCGGACATGGCCGACTGGCAGGCATTTACTGCCGCGCGGCTGGCGCTGCAGCCAAACTTATCGCGCAGCACGGCGGCGCCGCGCTATCTGACGGCCTGAGTGGCGGCCTGAGCCTGAGGCCGGAGCACCGGTGCTCCGGTAACGCTGGTTACAGCATCTGGCTCAGGAACAGCAGTGTATAGCCATGCGCCAGCGCCGCGGATTGCTGGTGGTACGTGGAACGGTGCGAGCAATTGAATCCATGTTCCGCTTCCGCATACAGGTGGATTTCCACGTTGTCGTTGTCATGGAAGCGTTCCACCACTTTATCGATGGCGTCGCGTGGAATGTGCTTGTCTTTGCCGCCGTAGTGCAGCATCAGCGGGATGCGGATATCGTCCGCGCGGCTCAGCGCATTTTGAATGCCGCCGCCATAGTACGCGACAGCCGCATCGACCAGGTCATCGGCTGCCGCGTGATACGACAGCAGGCCGCCCCAGCAGTAACCTATCGACGCGATTTTCGGTCCCACTCCCTGCAGTGCGCGCAATGCCTTGGCGGTTGCGCGGACATCGGCTTGCGCCTGGTTCAACGTGGTGGCTGCCTTGAGTTCGGTTGCACGCTTCCAGTCGGCGTCGCCATAACCCAGTTCGATACGGTGGCCCTGGCGCCAGAACAAGTCGGGCGCCAGCACGACATAGCCGTCGGCAGCGTACTGGTCGGCCACGCTGCGGATATGTTCATTGACGCCGAAAATTTCCTGCAGCAATACGATGCCGGGACCACTGCCGCTGCGCGGCAATGCCAGGTAAGCGCCAAACGCGCCATCATCGCCATCGATCTCGATCCATTTGGAAGTGCCGTTCATTGCGTGTGTCCTTGCGATGGGAAGAAAGGACGCCATGCTACCGCAGATAAGTGGCGGGTGCTGCACGGATGGCAACGATGCTTGCATGTTGAAATCAGCGTTTTCACTGTAGGGGGCAGGCCAGTATCGTCCGCGTGGTTTCCATGCTAACCTTGCGTTCTTCTTATATCGTTACGCCTGTGATTTCCATTCGCGCTGTTCCTGCTGTCCCGCCTGCTTCACTGCGCCTGCGCTCGATGGCGCTGGCGCTGATGTGCGGCCTGGGATTGACGGCGCTGCTGTTTGCGGGCGCCAGCCGGCTGGAACACGATAAGGCCGCGCTGAGTTTTGAACAGCGCGCCCATGCCCGCCTGTTCCTGCTGCAGCAAGGCGTGGCCAATACGGTCGGCAGCCTGGCCTCCGTCAACCATTTGTTTGCCAGCCGCGAGGCAGTGAGCCGCGCAGAATTCCATTTGTTCACGAAACCGCTGCTGGAGCGCTATCCCTATGTGCAAGCCATCAGTTACCTGCGCGTGCTGCCCCATGAAAGCCGGGCCGCCTACGAGCAGGCGCTGGCGCAACTGAAGCCGGGCGCCGTGATGACGGAGATGCGCGACGGCAAGCCGGTGCCAGCCGGCGTGCGCGCGCAATACCGCGTGGTGCAATATATCGAGCCGCAAGCGGCCAACGAAGCAGCGCTGGGCCTCGATACCGCGTACCCGGCGCAAGACGGCAATGCGCGCCGGATTGCTTATGCGACAGGGCAGCCGATGGCGGGACCGCTGGTGCCGCTGGCGCAGCAGCAGGGCCAGCCGGCGTCCGCGCGGCGCGGCGTCATTATTTCCATGCCGGTGTACCGCTTTGGCGCAACGCTGGGCAGTGAAGCGAGCCGCCTGGCTGCGCTGCAGGGCGAAACGGCAGCCGTGCTGCGGCCGTCCGACATGATGGCGCGCATCCTCGATGAAGAAGGCAGTCACGCCGATGGCCTCGCCATGCGCGTGTATGCAGCCGCGGCAGCCGATACGGCCAGCCTGGTGTATCAATCCGCAGCGACGCCAGGGAGCGGCCGTATGGTCTTGCCGCCATGGCTGGCGTGGCTGTACCCGCAGCGTCCGCTGACGTTCCAGAGCCACATCGATGTGGCGGGCCAGACGTGGCTGATGGCTGCCGATGTACCGCCCGCCACGTATGCGGGCGACCATCTGGCGTCGCTGTTCACGCTGGTGCTGGGAACGCTGGTCAGTGCGCTGGGCGCGGCGTGGGTGCATGCGCTGGCGTCGCGCAACCGCTATGTGCGGCGGCTGGTCGACGAACGCACGGCGGAATTGCGTGAACTGTACCGCACCAGCCATTTGCGCGAACGCGCCATTGAAGCCAGTGTCAATGCCATTTCCATTACAGCCGCCACGAAAGGCACGCCGGTTGTATACGTCAATCCCGCGTTTGAACGGTTGACCGGCTACACGCGCGCCGACATGCTGGGCCAGAGCCCGCGCCTGCTGTATGGCGGCGACCTCGACCAGCCTGGCGTGCAAGAAGTGCGCGCCGCCCTGCGCGAACAGCGCGACGTGCATACGGTGGTGCGCTGCTACCGCAAGGATGGCGCGATGTTCTGGAACGAGTTGTCGATTTCGCCGGTGCGCGATGAACACGGGACTGTCACGCATTACGTATCGTTCCAGCATGACATCACGGCCCTGAAAGCGTATGAATCGGAATTGCGCCACCAGGCCACGCACGATGCGCTGACCGGCTTGCCGAACCGCGCGCTGCTGGCAGACCGGCTGCTGCAAACCATCCACCATTCAGAACGCAAGGGCCACATGCTGTGGCTGGTATCGTTTGACGTGGACCGCTTTAAATTCACCAACAGCCGCCTGGGCCACAAGGGCGGCGACCGCTTGCTGCAAGCGGTGGCTGAGCGCGTGCAATTGGCTGTGCGTCCCGTTGACACGGTGGCGCGCATGGGTGGTGATGAATTTGCCCTGATGCTGTTGCCGGAGCCGGGCGCCATGAGTCCCCGCGCCGACCAGCTGCAGCGCGTGCTCGATTGCCTGGCGGCGCCGCTGCACATCGATGGCCAGGAATTGTTCCTCACCTGTAGTGTAGGCATTGCGGTTTATCCGGATGACGGCCGGGATCCGGGCGTGTTGATGGAGCGGGCCGACATCGCCATGTTCCGCGCCAAGGAAACAGGCGGCGACAACGTGCAGTTTTATACGGCTGCAATGAATGACCGCCTGGGCGAGCGCATGCTGATCGAAGGGGCGCTGCGCTCGGCGCTGGAGCGCAATGAACTGGTGCTTCACTATCAGCCGCAAACCGACATCACCGCAGGCTGCATTGTCGGCATGGAAGCGCTGATCCGCTGGCAGCATCCGGAACTGGGCATGGTAGCGCCTTACCGCTTTATTCCGCTGGCGGAAGAAACAGGTTTGATTGTGCCGATCGGCGCCTGGGTCATGCGCACTGCGTGCGAACAGCTGGTGGCGTGGCGCCAGCTTGGCCATGACGGCTTGCGCATGGCGGTCAATGTGTCGGCGCGGCAGATGACGGAAAAAGATTTCGTGCAATCGGTGGCGCAAGTGCTGGCCGATACCGGGCTGCCGCCGCACTGCCTGGAACTGGAATTGACGGAAAGCCAGGTGATGAATGATGTCGAGCATGCGATCGCCGTCATGCACGAATTGAAAAAACTGGGCGTGCTGCTGGCCATCGACGATTTTGGCACCGGCTATTCCAGCCTCTCGCATTTGAAGCGCTTTGAAATCGATGTGCTGAAAATCGACCAGACGTTTGTGCGCGACTTGACGGTGGACCCGGACGATGCAGCCATCGTCACGACCATTCTTGCGCTGGCGGCCAACCTGGGCCTGGAAGTGATTTCCGAAGGGGTGGAAACAGCGGAACAGCTGGAATTCCTGCGCCAGCACGGGTGCCGGCAAATGCAGGGTTATTATTTCAGCCGTCCCGCACCGGCAGGCGCCATTGAAACCATCTTGCGGGACGACGCGGCGCACACGGCTGCCGTTTAAAGACAGGAGAGAGCATGGCCGGATTGGCGGATGTACTGGAAGCGCTGCAGCGCACGATTGAAGATGGCGAGCTTCACCGGCGCCAGCATCTGGAAGCGGAAATGGGCTCGCAGTTTGGGCGCCACGTGGAAATCGGCCTGGCGCTGCGCGAAGCGTTTGAACAGCCTGAGTTGCGCGACAAATTTATCCGCCGCCTGAAGCCCTTGCGCCGCCTGATCATTGGCAACCTGCCGGCCGGCGTGCAGCGCCAGGGTTTGCTGCCGGAATTGTCGCCGCAGCAGCGGACCGCGATGGGACACCGCCGCCTGGACGATATTCCAGACAGTGAACTGGAACAATGGCTGATCGATGACGGCCGCATGATTTATGGCGAATTCAAGCCGCATGAATTGCACCATTACTTTACGGCGATCGCGCCCTATGTGAAGCCGGGCAGCGCCATGATCGACCTGGGCAGCGGCTTGGGTAAAGTCGTGCTGTCGGCGGCGCTGTCGCTGCCGTTTGGTTCGTGCACGGGGGTGGAATTGCTGCCTTACCGGCACGCCATGGCGCAGCAGCGTTTTGACGCCATGCTGGCGGCGGGCGACGCGGCGCTGGCAGCGCTGCCAGGTCCGCCAACGCCGGACGAAGTGGTGGCGCTGCCATATGGCGGCCACGCGGACGCCAGCCACGTGCTGCGCTTAAAAGAGCGGGTCCGCTTCATCAATGGCGACTTGTTTGACGCGGACGTCAGCCAGGCTGGCTTGATCTTCATGTATTGCACCTGCTTTGCGCCGCTGATGGACCGCATCGGTGAAAAACTGGCGCGTGAATTGCCGCAGGGATGCCTGGTCTCCACTACCACATTCCAGTTGCGGCATCCGGCGTTCCAGGAAGTGGCGCATTTCCCGTCCGGGACCGTGGCCTGGACTTCCGTGTACCTGTATGTGCGCGCCGGGGAACTGGAGGGGTTGCCGCCGGCGCCGGCATCGTATTTATATGAGCCGCCGGAGGAGCAGTGGGAAGCAGCCGTGCGGGAGCAGATGGCGGCGCTGGATGCCGGCGCCTGACGTGGCAGCTTACTGCACCACACACTCTGGCTCGGAATTGCGCCCCGCCGCTCCCGCCGCCGGCGTGTTCTGGCTGATCGACGCCGGCATGCGCACTTGCGGCGCCTGATTGGGCGGCACCAGGATCATCGGCGGCTGGATACCGTTTTGCGTGGGCGGCAAGAAGCCGAATTGGCCCGCATTTAAAATCGCCGGCTGCATCGGCGGCGCACCGGGCGGCGTCACGGGCGTAACGGAAATCCCGCCTGCCGCCACGTCGAGGTGCAAGCCATTGGCCGGCGTCTGCCCGCTTGGCGTCGGCACGCCGCCGCAGTCATTCTGGCAAAACAGTGCGCCCAGATGCGTGCCACGGATACCGATGGTGGCCGTGGGCAGGCTGAAACTGACGGATTCCCGGCTGCGTTTCCCGACCATGCCGGACACGGCGCGGAAACCGCCTTTCAGCATTTCCAGCCGCACCTTGTCGCCTTTGGGATCCGGTTCGCGGAACGTGAATTCTGAAATCTTCAGCACGGAATTCGGCCGCAGCACCATTTCCGAATGGTCGATGAATTTCAGCCGTGCGTACGCTTCATTTTCCGTCGTCAGCACGTCGCCTTCGCGCACGGGTGATTTCACGGACAGCATTTTGGTATTGCCATCGGCCTGCCTGGCCGTCAGCACGCCGGACAAATGCGTGACTTGCGCCACCGTGTCGCCGGGGGAAGCCCAGACGGCGGACCATGCGCATCCGCACAGCAGCAAAGAGTAAATTTTCAGGGGCGCCATGTCAGTACCCGACCGTCACGAAAATATGGGCGCGGGTGTCGCCGCGCGCAATGCCCAGGGCGTGGCCTGCATCGAGTACGCGCGCCACATCCACCCTGATAGTAACGCTTTTTCCCAGCACTGCGCGCAAGCCGATGCCCGCACCGGCGGCCGACACGCTGCCCGGCACGGGACTTTGCGCGGCCCGGTTCTGGCCATAAGACGCGTCGATAAAGCCCAGCAAGCGCACACTGCCATCGACGCCGATGACGGCGGCCAGATCCGGCCCATATAGTTCGCCATTGGCGATAATGCCGCTGTCGGCCGACAGCGCCCGTTCATCAAAGCCCCGCACGGCATTGGCGCCCGTCAGGCCAAAGCTTTCCGCCGATACCAGCGGCTGCAAGGCATATTGGGCGCTGCCTGCCACGCGCGCCTGCCAGTCATTGCTGAAACCCTGCATCCAGCTGGCGGCGCCCCGCACGATGACGAGGCGGTCACGCGTGTCGCGGTTGCCGCTGGTCAGATACGAATAACGGTCGCTGCGTCCCGTGATGTTGGTGTAGCTGGCGCCGCGCGGCAGGTTGACGGCCAGGCCCACGCTGGCGTCCAGCTGCGACAGGCCGCTGCGGGCCGACATCGAATACGTGGCCGACAGCGGCATCACCGTGTAAGGCACACAGCTGGCCAGCGGCGGCGTGGGCGGCGCCGTGCTGACTGGCGTGCCATCGACCGCCGTGCAGCGCGCATCGATGGCTTTATAGTCAATTGCCGCCACCAGCTTGCGCGTGGTTTCGCCGGCGCGGGGGAAGTTGTGGTTCAGGCGCAGGCCAGCCACGTCGCCCTTGCCGACAATATTCAGCGAGCCGCCCAAGGTCGGCGTGGAGCTGGGCGTATTCGAGCTGGATTTGCCGTAAATGACGTCGATGCTGTCGCCCCACGCGTACAGGGGCAGCCGGTAGCCGATGCTGTAGTTATGGATTTTCACGCCGGCCGGGCTGTCCGGCGACGTCGTGTACGCGATGCTGGCGGCGTGGTCGCGGTCAAACAGGTTGGCATACTGGTAAAACACGCCGGTACGCCATTTGCCGGTGGCGTCCGTGCCGGTATTATCAAAGGAAATGCCGCCCTGGTGCGGGCTGCGGTCCGTCACGCGCACGTTGGCATCGACCACGTAATCATCGTCGCTGGCCGCCAGCGACACTTCCACCTGCTTTGCGCCGTTTTCATTCGACAGCTGCACGTTTTCCGACAGCCGGCGCAAATTCGGCGTCGTTCCCTGCTTCAGCGCGGGCAAGCCGCGCCGCACGTTATCGGCGCTGTAATAGCGGTTACCCAGCACGTTGACTTTGCCGATTTTCGCTTCCATGACGTCGAAGCGCACGGCGCCGGATGTGGCTTCCTGTTCCGGCAAGCCCACTTGCACGGCGCCATAGCCGGCCGCGCGGTAAGCATTTTCCAGCGCATCGAGCGCGCGCTGCACATCGGCGAAATTGCGGCGGCTGCCCGTGTAGGGCGCCAGCAGCGCCTGTATTTGCGCATCGGGCAGCAGGGTATTGCCCACCACGTCGAAGCGGGTGATGTCGAAGCGCTGTTCCTCGGCCCGCACACCGGCACATGCGGACGCCAATGCCGACGCCAGCACCAACGCGTTGCACGCTGCGGGCAGCCGAGTCGTCATGATGCCAAAAGGAAAAGGGAATAACCTAGAGTAGTCTGATCCGGCCTTCCCGGCAAGCCAATGTGGGGACCTGGCCACAGGCCCCACAGGGCTGTTCGGGCGCTTAACGCTTGACATTGGCGAACGGGTCACCCTTCTTGAAACTCGCCATTTTCGCGTCATTGGCCACGGCATAGCCCAGGTTCAGCGTGAATTGCGCCTGCTGCACCATGCCGGACAAATCCCAGTCCGCGTGGTATTCATCCGTTACCTGGTGGTAATCCTTTTTGAAGGCCACCAGCTTGTCGCTGGACGCTTGCTGGTTTTTCTCAAACGTGAAGTGGCCGTCGCCGGAAAACACGGCGGAACCCACGTTGAAGGCAGGGATGCCTGCCTTGGCAAAGTTGAAATGGTCGGCGCGGAAGTAGGCGCCGGACAAGTCCGGGATCAGGGGCGCCAAGGTCAACCCCATTTTCTTTGCCACCACGCCGGCGGTTTCATACAGCGAACTGCGTTCCGCGCCGGCCACGCCGATATCCCTGGTGCGGCCCACGAAATTCATGCTGTCCAGGTTCAAGTCCGCGCTGGTTTGATTCAGCGGCCAGGCCGGGTTGGCGACGTAGGCGGCGCTGCCCAGCAAGCCCTGTTCTTCGGCGGCCGGCCACAGGAAAATTTGCGTGCGCTTGGCCGGGGATTTGACGGCTGCCGCCGCCATGGCCAGCAGGGCGGCCGTGCCGGACGCATTGTCGATGGCGCCATTGTACGTATGGTCGGTCTTGCCTTCGCGGCGCACCCCTTCGTCGATGCCCAGGTGATCCCAGTGCGCGGAATAGATGACGGCCTGCTCTTTGAGTTTCGGGTCAAGGCCGGGCACGATCCCCACCACATTGAATTGTTCGACCTGGCGCACGGCGCTGCGCAATTCCACATGTGCCGTGGTTTTCAAGTCGACCGGGCGGAAATCGCGCGATTCCGCTTTTGCCCGTAACTCGTCGAGGTCGAAACCGGCGGACTTGAACAAGTCGCGCGCCGTGTCTTCATGCAGCCAGCCTTCGACCTGGTTGCCTTCTTTATTCAAGTGGAAGCGTTCATGGCCGAAGCCATTGGCCGGCACGCTCCACGGATACGATGCGGACGGTGTCGTGTGGATCAGCAGCGCACCGGCTGCGCCACGGCGCACGGATTCTTCGAATTTGTACAGCCAGCGGCCGTAATACGTGTAAGCCTTGCCGGCGAAGCGGTTCGGTTCTTCCGCGGTCGGCTGCGGGTCATTGACCATCATGACGAGGATTTTGCCTTTGACGTCCACGTCCTTGTAGTCGTCCCATTTTTCTTCCGGCGCCGTTGCGCCATAGCCGACGAACACCAGCGGCGCATCAAAGCTCAGCGATGCCTTGCCGCTGCCGGTGCCGATCAGCACACCCTCGCCGACGATCGGTGTCATGCGCGTATTGCCGGTCCTGAACGCGATCGAACTGCCCGGCAGCAGTTTGGTGCCACGGAAGTGCACGGGCTGGCGGTACGATCCGTCTTGCAGCGGCTTTAACCCCATCACGGCAGCCTGGGTTTCCAGGTAGTGCACGGCCAGGTCGCCGCCGCGCTGGCCCGTGCCACGGCCTTCCAGCAAATCGTCGGCCAGGAAGGACAGGTGGGCGCGCAGCGGACCTTCCGTCACGACAGGCGCCTGCTGGGCACGGGCAGGGACGGTGTGGAAGGCGGCTGCGATGGCGGCGGTGGTGACTAACAGTCGAGTGCGCATAGGGGCTCCGTAGTGAAAAGGTGACAGGTTCGGTGGCCGTACCGCTCGAAGCAGGCGGTGCGAGGCGCCTATCTTACTCTTGCTGTAGAGAACATGTTAGCCTTTGCTGGAACGATAACAACAAGTAGCAGGAACGAACATGCGGGTCATTATCATCACGGGGGCATCGGACGGGATCGGTGCGGAAATGGCGCGCCAGCTGGCGCAGCGCGCAGCTGGGAAAATAGACCAGGATGGCCACCTTGCGCTGGTGCTGGCCGCGCGCAACCGTCCCATGCTCGATGCGGTGGCGGCCGAATGCGCCACCTATGGCGCCCGCACGTTGACCGTGCCAACGGATGTCTCCGACCAGAACCAGTGCAAGCAACTCGTGCAGGCGGCTGCCGATGTGTTTGGCCGCATCGATGTGCTGGTCAACAATGCGGGCCGCTCCGGCCATGCGCTGTTCGAAGACGTGCAGGATTTGGGCTGGTATGAAGAGATGATGCGGATTAATTTGTGGGGCAGCGTATGGTGCACGCATGCGGCGCTGCCTTACCTGAAGCAAACGCGCGGCAGCGTGGTGGCGGTGGCGTCGCTGGCGGGGCTGGTCGGCGTGCCGGGACGCACGGCCTACAGCGCCAGCAAATTCGCCATGTCCGGTTTCTTTGAAGCGTTGCGGGCGGAAGTCAAATCTGCCGGCGTGTCCGTCACGACCGCGTATCCGGGCGTGGTCGACACGCGCATCCGCTACCGCGGCTATAACGCGGCGGGCGGCGAACTGGGTTCCAGCAGCCTGAAGGAAGATGGCGCAATGCCCGTGGCGGAATGCGCGCGGCTGATCATCGAAGGCATGGAGCACCGCAAGCGCGAAGTGGTGATGTCGGCGAAGGGAAAGCTGGGGCGGTGGATGAAACTGATCGCCCCGGGCCTGGTGGAGAATATGGCGTTAAAGGCGGTCAGCGAAGAACACCGGCCGCACAGCTGATTTGCAACGATGCGTTACGCGGCGGTTGGCTCGCCGTGGAAGGCTTTGTTGGCGATCTTCCAGCCATCTGCGGTTTTCAGCAGCACGAAGTAATCGGTAAACGTGGTGGCGCCGTGGATCAGGCGCAGCCGCACGGAAGCTGCTGTGCCATGCACGTCAACCCAGTCCACGATGCGCTGGCGCTCGGATTCGTCGGCGGCAGGGACGCCATTGAAGCGCTGGCAATACACATCCAGCGGCCACGACGTGAATTCGCCGTCGCGCATCGATTCAATGTGGGCAGTCGGCAGGAAGGCTTTGCGCATGAAGGATGCGTCGTTGCGCGCGTGGCCTTCGATGTATTGCTTGACCGGGTCCATCACCGCGGCTTGTTCTTCGGTGAACTGGGGACGGAAAATGACATTCATAGACAGGGACATGGCTGGCTCCTTGGTGGAGCCCCATGATGCCCCGCTTTGCGCCGGTTGGCTGCGTCATAGGGCAGATACCGGGTATATGCCGCGCTTTATGCTTAAAAAGCAGGCAGATTGCAGGAAAAGAGCCGCTTTCCGTACGCTGTATGCGGTAAAAGGGTAAACTGGCACCTTTGTTTCGCATTGGGCGATTCGATCATTAACTGTGAGTGCCGCCATGTCTGGAACACCTGAAATTCTCTTTGCCGACCTGAATTTGTCGGCCCCCATCCTGAAATCGCTGAAAGAAGTGGGCTATGAAAGCCCGTCGCCGATCCAGGCCGCCACCATTCCTTATCTGCTTGACAACCGCGACGTGCTGGGCCAGGCGCAAACAGGCACCGGTAAAACCGCCGCGTTCGCGCTGCCGATTTTGTCGCGCATCGACTTGAAGCAGGCAACGCCGCAGGCGCTGGTACTGGCGCCCACGCGTGAACTGGCGATCCAGGTGGCGGAAGCTTTCCAGCGCTATGCCGCGCACATCCCGAAATTCCATGTGCTGCCGATTTACGGCGGCCAAAGCTATGGCCCCCAACTTGCCGCGCTGCGCCGTGGCGTGCACGTGGTGGTCGGCACCCCGGGCCGCGTGATCGACCACCTGGACAAGGGTTCGCTGGACTTGTCCGCGCTGAAAACCCTGGTGCTCGACGAAGCGGATGAAATGCTGCGCATGGGCTTTATCGATGACGTCGAGCGCATCTTGCAAGAAACGCCGGAGTCGCGCCAGACCGCGCTGTTCTCGGCCACGATGCCGGCGCCGATCAAGCGCATCGCAACGACTTACCTGAACAATCCGCAGGAAGTGGCGGTGGCCGCCAAGACCACGACGTCGGAAAACATCCGCCAGCGCTATTGGCTGGTGTCCGGCATGCACAAGCTCGATGCGCTGACCCGCATCCTGGAAGCGGAACCGTTTGACGGCATGATCATTTTCTCCCGCACCAAACTGGGTACGGAAGAATTGGCGGAACGCCTGCAGGCACGGGGCTTCTCGGCTGCCGCCATCAATGGCGACATGCAGCAGGCGTCGCGCGAGCGCACCATTGCACAGCTCAAGGAAGGCAAGATCGACATCCTCGTCGCCACCGACGTGGCAGCGCGGGGCCTGGACGTGGAACGCATCAGCCACGTGGTCAATTACGACGTGCCGTATGACGCGGAAAGCTATACGCACCGTATCGGCCGTACCGGCCGTGCTGGCCGCAGCGGTGAAGCGATCCTGTTCATCACGCCGCGCGAGCGCAACCTGCTGAAGATCATTGAGCGCGCCACGCGCCAGCCGATTGGCCGCATGGAATTGCCGACCTTGGAAGCCGTCAACGACGTGCGGATCGCCCGCTTCAAGGATGAAATCACGGAAACCCTGGCGCAGGGCGGGCTGGAACACTTCCAGAGCCTGATCGAGGAATATGAAAACGAACACAATGTGCCGGCGCTGGAAATCGCTGCCGCGCTGGCGCTGATGGCGCGCGGCGGCAAGCCGCTGTTGCTGGACAAGAAGCGTGAAACGGGCTGGCATGAAGATGGCCAGCCGCGTCCTGACCGCCCTGAGCGCGCCGACCGTGGCGACCGTTCGGACCGCGGCGAGCGCGCCGAGCGTCCGAAGAAGGAACGCTTGCCGCGCACGTCCGAGCCGGGTATGCAGACGTACCGCATCGAAGTGGGCTACCAGCATGGCGTCAAGCCGGGCAATATCGTGGGCGCCATTGCCAATGAAGGCGGCGTCGATTCCAAGTACATCGGCCGCATTGAAATCTACGATGACTTTTCCGTGCTGGACATGCCGGATGACTTGCCGCCGGACTTGATCGAGCACTTGCGCGGCATCCGCGTGGCGGGGCAGGCGCTGCGCATCAGCCGCGATGGCGACCCTATCCCTGCTGCGCCGGTTGCTGCTGCCCCTGCGCCGCGTAAGGCGGCCGACGAGCGCGCGCCGAAGAAGGCTGCCAAGCCGGAACCGGAGATAAGCGCCCGCGCCGACGACGATGAACCGGCGTTTGATGATGAAGCGCCGAAGAAGAAAAAGAAGGACAAGCACAAAGTCAACTTGCCCATGACGCCGTTCCGCCTGGAAGTGGGCATCAAGCACAACGCGACGCCATCGAACATCGTGGGCGCCATTGCCAACGAGGCGGGGCTGGAAGCGAAGTACATCGGCCGCATTGAAATGTTCGATGACCACACGATGATTGAACTGCCCGATGGGATGCCGGACGATATCTTCCGCCACCTGGGCAAAGTGTGGGTCGGCGGCCAGCAGCTGCGCATCAGCCATGCGGACAGCATGCCGCCGATGTCGGGCAAGCATACGCCGCCCAAGGAGCCGGTGAAGGCGGCCAAGGGCGGCGCCAAGGCGGGCAAGGGCGCCAAGGCCCGCTAAGCCGTTATCCCTGCGCCAGCGCCCACTCCGCGGCGCTGCGCGCATGAATGGCCGTCGTGTCAAACAGCGGCAACGGCGTATCCTGCGCCCCGATCAGCAAGCTGATTTCCGTACAGCCCAGGATCACTCCCTGGGCGCCTTGCGCCGCCAGCTGCCCGATGATGCGGCGGTATTCGGCGCGTGAAGCTTCCGACACCACCCCCACGCACAACTCTTCGTAAATGATGCGGTGCACGATGGCGCGGTCGTTTTCATCGGGCGTCAATACGGTCAGCCCATGCCGCTGCTGCAGCCGTTCGCGGTAAAAATCCTGTTCCATGGTAAAGCGCGTGCCCAGCAGGCCGACAGTTTGCAGCCGGGCGGCGCGGATCGCGCGCGCCGTCGGATCGGCGATATGCAGCAGCGGCAATGTGCAGGCGGCCATGATGGCATCGGCGACTTTATGCATGGTATTGGTGCACAGGACAATGCAGTCAGCGCCTGCCGCTTGCAGGCGGCAGGCGGCATCGGCCAGCACTTGTCCCGCCGTGTCCCAGTCGCCGGCGCGCTGCAACTGCTCGATGTCGTGAAAGTCCACGCTATACAGTACGGCGCGCGCCGAATGCAGGCCGCCCAGGTGTTCGCGGATGGTTTCATTGATGTGGCGGTAGTAGGGCACGGTGGATTCCCAGCTCATGCCGCCGATCAGTCCTATGGTTTTCATGTGGCTCTCCGTTGAGGTGACGCTAGAATAGGCTGGGGCAAAGTAACCGGTCTATCATGAAATTTCAGCGGAGCCAATGATGGGGACAGTGGAACTGGATGTCGGGTGGGCGCGCATTGCGCTGCTGCCGTCCGCGCCCTATTCCGCCGATGGCGCGTCATCGGCATGCGTGATGGGCGTGGCGCTGGAGCGGCAGCAGGGCGTGCATGCGGTGGCGGGGGAGGCGCGCCGGGATTTCGATGCGTGGCCGGGCGAGTTTGCGCTGGCGGCGCCGGGCGTGCCTGTGTTTTCCGAATCCGCGCATGGAGGCGAATACGTGCTGGTGGCGGTGGAACCTGCCGTGGCGCCGCATGTGGCAGGGGCGCCGCGCCGCCTGTTCCGGGGCCAGCGTGACGCGGTGGCGCTGGCGCGCAATTTACGGCGGCTGTTGCTGGCGCAGCAGCCGGATGTGCAGCAAGCGGCACAGCAGGCGGCGCAATTGTTGGCGCATGGCGCAATGCTGCTCAATGGTGCACCGGAACGTGCCGGCGCCTACGGCCACGACCGGATCAAACATGCCCGGGTACTGGACGCCATCGAAGCCGGCCTCGCCACGCCACTGCAGCTGGATGCATTGGCGGCGCTGGCCGGCATGCCGCTGCTGCGTTTCCTGCGCAGTTTTACCCACGCGACAGGCATGACGCCGCACGCGTGGATCACGGAGCGCCGCCTGCAGCGCGCGCGCCATATGCTGCGCAGCACCAATCTTCCCCTGGCCGACGTTGCCGCTGCCTGTGGCTTTACGCACCAGTCCCATTTGGGGGCATTGCTGAAACGCGAAATTACCCACAGCCCCGCGCAATACCGTTCCCGATAGAAGGGACCAGGCGCTGAAATGCCGTGTTTACAGTTGCCACGCACCATATTGGTGCAATATGAATGCTGCGCTGCACCAAGAGGTGTCCGATTACGGCATAAACGCTGATTTTTCGGGGGAAAACAGGGTGGCCCGGAAATTGCATAGACATGTGTATTTTTCCTGTCTTGCGAGGGCACCAGTGATTACCCGTAACGACCTGATCGAATATACCGGTCCGCAGCGCAAAGTTTTCCGCGTCCTGTGGGTGGATGAAGCCGGTGCGGCTGCTTATATTTTCAACGTCTTGCCGAAGGCTGCGGAAGCGCAGCTGGCGCGCGTTGCCATGCTGGAGGCTGACTTGGCCGCCGGCCGGGCCCGCCGCCTGACGGACGACCCGTGGCCGCTTCCCGAGCAGCCATTGCGCCGGCCGGCCAAGCATCTGCAAATCCGTGACCGCGCATGGGAAGTGGTGCGCGATCTGGTGGCCATGGAGCCGGCCATTTATGAACCGCGCCGCCGCGGCCAGCTGGTGCAGGCTTGCATGGCGCAGCACGACGTCTCGCACCCCACTGTCTACCGCTACCTGCGGCGCTACTGGCAGCGCGGCCTGGCGGCCGATGCGCTGCTGCCGGATTACGCCAATTCCGGCGCGCGCGGCAAAATCCGTGCGGTATCGGAAGGCGTGCAGCGCGGCCGTCCACGCAAGGCCGGTGCGCCGCCCGGCGTCAATGCCGATACCGCCATGCGCCGCATCTTCCGCATTGCCGCCACCCGCTGGCCGGACAGCGCCGCGCCGTTTGCACGCCGCGCAGCGTACGACCAGATGCTGGCGGATTTCTTCCAGCAGCGCACCATTGAAACGGAAACCATGCGCGTGCAATCCGGCGTGCGCGACCAGGCATTGCCAACTTATGGCCAGTTCAGCTACTGGCTGGAGCAGGACGGCCTGCTGGCAAAACCGCAGGCGCTGCCGCCGCTGCCGGCAGACATCGATCCTGGCCGCCCCGGCCGGCCGGCGGCTGCCTTCCGCCTGGAAGCAATCCCGGCCGACGTCCGGCTGGTGTCGCGCGCTGACCGCAGCCAGGCCCTGGGCCGCCCCGTGATTTACGTCGCCACCGATGTTTTCAGCGGCATGGTAGCCGGAATCTACGTCGGCATGGACCGCCCCATCTGGCGCCATGCGCTGCTGGCGCTGGCCAATGCGGCAGCCGACAAGCAGCGCTACTGCCTGCGTTTCGGCCGCGATATCGGCGCCGCACTGTGGCCGGCACAGCATCTGCCCGGCCTCGTGTTTGCCGATGCGGCGCTGGCGGCAGGCGCCGATATTGAACACGACAATTTGCTGAACCAGTTCCAGACGCGCTGCCTGGTGGCGCCGCCGCACGAAGGCCACGCCCCCGGTTTGCACGCCGAGCTGGCGCGCCGCATTCCCCTGCTCAGCGGCGCCGCCAAAGATGATGGCGAAGGCGATACGTTGCGCTGCGCGCGCATGGATGGCGTGCTGGATCTGGAACAGTTCACCCGTCTCGTCATCGACAGCGTGCTGCACTACAACCACAGCAACCCGCAAGGCGGACCCACGCCGCAGCAGCTGTGGACCTGGGGCGCCGCGCAGCGGGGCGCCGCATTGCGGCAATTCCCGGAAGACCTGGTGCGCTGCTGCCTGCTGCCGGTCACGGATGCAATGGTGACGGCGCAGGGCATCCGCGTGCAGGGCAGCCACTACGAATGCGTACGGGCGCTGGATGAGCTGTGGTTCGAGCGCGCCGCCCGGCATGGCCAGTGGCCCGTCAAGGTCGCCTACGATCCAGCCAGCCTGGATATGGTGTACCTGCTGGATCCGCGCGCACCGATGCATTTCCATGCGTGCCACCTGGCCGATGGCAGCAGCGCGCACCGCCGCCTGTCGTCGATGGAACTGTCGCTGCTGCGTGCGGCACAGCAGCGCACCTATGCGGACCCAGTGCACAGCGTGGTGTTCGAGAAAATGGTGGCGGCGCTGGCGCGGTAAAGACGTAAGCGGTATGCTGCGCGCTTAGACTTGAAAGGAAGCGCGCATGCAGTTCAAAAAAGTTTTGATGGCTGGCGCCGTGACTGCCCCCATGACGTTGCAGGATTACCTTGCCCTGAAAGGCCCCCAGCCAGACGCGCACATCGCGTATGGCGCGGCGCCGTCGCAATTCGTTGAGCTGTTCAAGCCTGCCGGCAACGGGCCGTTCCCCGTGCTGGTATTGATCCATGGCGGCTGCTGGACTGTTCATTTCGGTGGCATCGAGCAAATGCGCAATATGGCGGGCGACCTGGTCAAGCAGGGCATCGCCGTGTGGAACGTGGAATACCGCCGCGTCGATGAAGAGGGCGGCGGCTATCCGGGCATGTATGAAGATGTCGCTACCGCCGTGGACCGCTTGAAGACCGAAGCTGCCGCGCACAGCCTGGACGTGGCGCGCGTGGCCGTTATGGGCCACTCCGCCGGCGGCCATCTGGCGCAATGGGCGGCATCGCGCCACCGCTTGCCGCCGGCAAGCCCCGCGTGGCGCGCCAATCCGCTGCCGATCCCGCACGTCATCAGCCTGGGCGGCCTGGCGGATTTGCGCCACGAAGAAAAACTGATCAAGTCCAGCTGCGAACGCGATATGTGGCAATTGGCGGGCGCCGCCAGCGCCGCGCGGCCTGACATCTTTGCCGATACGTCGCCGGCGGAAATGCTGCCGGCCGGCGTGCACACGACGCTCATTACCGGCGAGCTGGATGACATTTCACCCGTGCGCGTGGCGCAGGATTATGCGCGCCGCGCGCAGGCTAAAGGCGACCAGGCCGAAGTGGTTGTGCTGCCCAACGCCAGCCATTACGATGAAGTGGCGGCCACGTCGCCCGCGTGGAAACTGATCACGCCGCACATCCGCAAGGCGCTGGGCATGCAGTGATCACACGGTAATCACCGCATTAATCGTATTAATCGTATTGATCGTATTTACGGGAATCGCCTTTGACTTGCCCGGCAGGATACTTGGCGGCATTGAGGGCGATTTTTTCCACCGCCGCCGCGTGCAAGTCCACGCCGGTCTTGTCGGCCAGCTGCACCAGGTAAAGCAGCACGTCGGCCAGCTCATGGCGGATACCTTCGCGCTTGCGCGCATCAAGTTCATGGTCCGCGCCAGTCGGCAGCCACTGGAAATGCTCAGCCAGTTCAGCGGCTTCCACCGTCAGCGCCATGGCCAGGTTTTTCGGCGTGTGGAATTGTTCCCAGTCGCGCTCGCGGGCAAACGCACGCGTCAAGTCACGCAAGTGCGCAAGGCTGTCTTGCCCGCTCATTGCGCGGCCTTTTCCATGAAGACGCTGTGCGGGTCATCGGGGTAATCGCCGTAAGGCCCGCGCACCGTATAGCCGCGTTTGACATACAAGGCCAGCGCTTCAGGATTGTCCGGCCCGGTCTCCAGCATGAATTGCGTACAGCCGCGTTTTGCTGCTTCGCCTTCCAGCAAATCCATCAGTTTGTGCGATAAACCCTGGCCCCGCCCGGCAGGCCGCACATAGATGCGTTTGATTTCACCATATTCCGGCGTCAACATGATGGCGCCACAGCCGAGCGCCGCGCCGGCGCCGTCCCGCGCGACGGCAAACAGCACATCAGGCCGGTCAAGCGACGCAATATCAAGGGCATACACGCTGTCGGCAGGGTACAGCGAATACAGATAGGCATCCAGTTCGGCAATCAGGGACACGACGTCCGGCTGGTTAGGGGTCTCAAAGGAAATATTCATGTTTTCCATTGTAGCGCAGCATTCTGTATCAGGATTGCCTGCGCACTATGTGGCCCAAGCTTTGGTGAGAAAAATACTATGATGCAAGCCCTTCCAAGCGCAGTAAAGCTGTCTATGATGAACTTTATGCAGGGCCTGCCTTAGACAAACGACCCTGCTGCCATGTAGTCCAACCCGTTCAGATATGGAGCAGCCATCATGAAAAAACTTAGCCTGATTGTTTTGCTTGCCATTGCCGCCCCCGCCGCATTTGCGCAGTCCCAATCGCCTCAGTCCGTGAAAGTCCCTGGCTATAACATCTCTGCCCCGGAACGCACTTTCAGCAAAGCCGCAGCAGGGTTCGATAACTATCGCGGCGCCTATGATTTATCGAATGGCCAGGTCCTGTCGCTGATGGCCCATGGGGCATCGATGTTTGCTCAGCTGGACGATGGCGACCGGCACGAACTTGCAGCAACCGGCTATGGCAAGTTTGTGGCCAAGGATTTGTCGTTGAAGATCACGCTGGAACGGAAGGCGGATGGCGATGTCGGCGGTGAGATGTTGATTGCCAAGTCGTCTTCGGTAGCAGGCCAGCCGATGGAATACGTACGGATCGCGTTGCGCTAGCGCCGTACGATTAACTGCTCGTAGTTTGTAGCAGCGCGCGGGCGGGTCCGTCGTCCGCGTAGTCTCCCTTTGCCGCCGGCCCCCGTCAGGTCCGGCGGTATTCTTTTGTACAGGGGCGCTTCCGGGATTTGGTATGATGTCCGGCTGCCAGCCAAAAGCTGGCATTTTTTATAAATACCACTCGGAGATACCCGAATGAAATTACGTCTGCTGGTAGTCGCGGCTGCAATTGCTGCGGCCGGTGTACAGCAAGCCCAGGCCGCGCCACGCGGCTTGACCATTGAAGACCTGGCGTCCATGGAACGCGTGGGCAGCCCTGTTCTGTCGCCTGACGCCTCCAAGGTCGTGTACACGGTGCGCACCACGAATCTGGATAAAAACCGCGGCAATACCCAGCTGTGGATGATTGATTTACGCGCTGCCAAACCCGTGCCGCAGCGCCTGACCCAGGCCGATGCCAGCAGCACCGATCCAGAATGGTCGCCGAATGGCGACGCGATTTACTTCCTGTCGGCCCGTTCCGGCAGCAACCAGGTGTGGCGTTTGCCGCTGGGCGGCGGCGAAGCCGTGCGCGTGACGGACTTCCCGCTCGACGTCGACAACTTCCGCCTGTCCCCGGCGGGCGACCGCCTGGCGTTCAGCATGGCGGTGTTCCGTGATTGCCCGGACTTGGCCTGCTCGAAGCAGCGCGCCGATGAACAAGCCAAGAACAAGGCCACCGGCAAAGTATATGACCGCCTGTTCGTGCGCCACTGGGACACGTGGAATGATGGCCGCAACGCCGTGCTGTACAGCGCAGCCATTGGCGCCGATGGCAAGGCAGTAAACCCGGTCAGCCTGTCCGGCTCACTGGATGGCGATGTGCCATCGAAGCCGTTTGGCGACCATGAAGAATACCACTTCAGCCCTGACGGCAAGACGGTTGTCTTCAACGCCCGCGTTGCTGGCAAGACGGAAGCGTGGTCCACCAATTTTGACATCTACACGGTGCCGGCAGCCGGTGGCGCAGAACCGCGCAACCTGACCCAGGATAACCAGGCGTGGGACACGAAGGCGCAATTCTCGCCCGATGGCCGCACGCTGGCGTATGCGGCGATGGACCGCCCGACGTTTGAAGCAGACCGCTTCCACCTGGTACTGATGGATGTCGCGACGGGCAAGAAACGCGCGCTGACGGCAGACTGGGACCGCTCCGTATCGGAATTCCACTGGGCGCCGGATGGCAAATCGCTGCTGGCGACCGCCGATGACGTGGGCCAGCACCGCCTGTTCTCCATCGATGCAGCCAGTGGCAAAGTGACGCCGCTGACAGGCCCCGGCTATGTGTCCGCGTTCACGATGGCGCGCGATACGCTGGTGATGGCGCAAGCGAACCTGGCGTCCGGCGCACAGCTGTTCAAGATGAAGCTGGGCGTAGCGAACAAGGCCGACAAGCTGACCGCCAACAATGAAGAAAAACTGGCGGACGTGCGTTATGGCGAGTACGAGCAATTCTCGTTCAAGGGCGCCAATGGCGAAACGGTGTATGGCCACGTGATGAAGCCATGGAATGCGGAAGCAGGCAAGAAGTACCCGGTGGCCTTCCTCGTGCACGGCGGCCCGCAAGGCAGCTTTGGCAATTCGTGGAGCTACCGCTGGAACCCGCAAGTGTATGCGGGCGCCGGCTATGCGGCCGTGTTCATTGATTTTCACGGGTCGACTGGCTATGGCCAGAAATTCACGGATTCCATCAGCAATGACTGGGGCGGCAAGCCGCTGGAAGACTTGAAACTGGGCCTGACTGCTGCCGCTGCCAAATACCCGTGGCTGGACCGTGAAAAGAGCTGCGCGCTGGGTGCATCGTATGGCGGCTACATGATGAACTGGATCGAAGGTAACTGGTCAGACGGCTTCAAGTGCATCGTCAACCACGACGGCGTATTCGACATCCGCGGCATGGCGTATTCGACCGAAGAAATCTGGTTCACGGAATGGGAATATGGCGGTTCGTACTTCAAGAATCCGGAAGGCCATGAAAAGTTCAACCCGGTGCACCACGTGGCGAAGTGGAAGACGCCGATGCTGGTAGTACAGGGCGACCAGGACTTCCGCATTCCAACGGCGCAGGCGCTGGCGACCTTCACGGCATTGCAGCGCCAGGGCGTCGAGAGCAAGTTGCTGATGTTCCCGGATGAAAACCACTGGGTATTGAAGCCTGCCAATTCCATCCTGTGGCACCACACGGTGCTGGATTGGCTGGGACGGCATTTGAAGAAATAAGCTGCTTGCCGTCCCCGAACGCCCGCTGATGTAGCGGGCGTTTTGCTTTCTGTGGCGCAGCGTTAATCTGTGATTCAGGCAGCCGTCGCCTGGGGCGACAGCGCCGCCAGCAATTGCGCAAATGGAGCAGGGCGTGAATACAGGTAGCCCTGCATGCAGTGGCAATTGCTGTCGATGAGGAAGCTGGCTTGCGCCACTGTTTCCACGCCTTCCGCCACCACGCGCAAGCCCAGGTGGTGCGCCATGGCCAGGATGGTTTGCACGATGGCCTTGCCGCTGGCATCGGCCGGTGTATCCATGATGAAGCTGCGGTCGATCTTCAATTCGTACAGCGGCATGCGCTTCAGGTACGCCAGGCTGGAATAGCCGGTGCCGAAATCATCGATGGAAAAGCGGATGCCCAGCGCCGCCAGCACATTCATGCGCTCCACGGTTTCTTCCCATTTTTCGACCAGCAAACCTTCCGTCACTTCGAAAATCAGCTGCGATGCGGGCGCTCCCGTTTCTTGCAGTACGGCTTGCACCTGCTCGACGAAATCGGCGTGGCGGAACTGGCTGGGGCTGACGTTGACAGACAGCGGCAGCGTGTGGCCCGCATTGGCCAGTTCCACCGCATACAGGCACGCCTGGCGCAATGCCCACGCGCCCAGTTGCAGGATCTGGCCCGTGCCTTCGGCCAGCGGGATAAACAGCGATGGCGGCACCCAGCTGCCATCGGCGCGCTGCCAGCGCATCAATAATTCCGCCCCGACCGGGCGGCCGTCGCAATCGACTTGCTGCTGCGCGTACAGCGCCAGCTGGCTGTTTTCAATGGCAGCCGCCAGTTCCCGTTCCATATTCAGGCGCTGTTCGACTTCCGCCTGCATGCCCGCTTCAAAGAATGCAATGCCGTTGCGGCCTTCCGCTTTGGCGCGGTACATGGCGATATCGGCTTCACGCAGCAAGTCCTGCGGATTCTCGCCGCCTTTCGGCAGCAGCGTCACGCCGATACTGGCCGATGAACTGTAGGTCTGGCCCTCGATGACGAATTCCTGCGCAATGGCCACGCGGATTTTTTCCGCCACGGCCAGCGCGGCATGGGCTGCCGCGGAGTGCGCACTGCCGAGGTGCGCCAGCAGCACGACGAATTCATCGCCGCCGATACGCGCCACGGTATCGGCTTTGCGGATCAGTTGCGCCAGGCGGGACGCGGCATTTTTCAGCAATGCGTCGCCGGTCGCGTGGCCCCGCGCATCGTTGATGGTCTTGAAGTTGTCGAGGTCAATGAACATGACAGCGCTGAACGTCTGGTCGCGCTCCGAGCTGGCCTGCAGCTTTTCAATGCGGTCCATCAGCAGGCGCCGGTTCGGCAATCCTGTCAGCACATCGAAATAGGCGAGGCGGTGAATATCGTTTTCCGAGCGCTTGCGCTCCGTGATGTCGCGCTCCACGGCGACCCAGTGCGTATTGTTGCCGCCTTCATCGGCAAACGGCACCAGTTCCATTTCCACCCAATACGGTTCGCCGGCGCGCGTATAGTTCAGCAATTCCGCGCGCACCGGCTCGCTGCGCTGCACGGCGCCGGCAATGCGCTCCAGCGTGGCGGGCGAGGTGTCCGGGCCTTGCAACAGGCGCAAGTCGCGTCCCAGTACTTCGTCGCGGCGGTAGCCGGTACGGCGCTCAAACGCCTTGTTGACGAAGATGATGTGCTGGCCTTGCTCCGTGACTTCGGCAATCAGCACCATGTCGTTCAGGCGCGCCACGGCTGCCGACGTCAGGCGCAATTCTTCATTCAAGCCGCGCAGCGCGCCAATCGAACTGTCGAGGCGTTTCAGCAGCACGCCGCACCCCAGGGTCAGTACGGCCATGATGAAGACATAATTCAGTGTGATCACGCACCACTGGATCAGCGATGCCGTCTGCGTTTGAGGGTCAGGCAAGGACGGGTTGGTGAAATAACCCATCACCAGCAGCGCCAGCGCGGAGGCGATCAGCGTCCACATGCCGGAGCGCAGGCCCAGCAGCAGCGCGGCCAGCACGGGCACGGCGGCCAGGTAAATCTGCGAAATGGGGCCGATTTTCAGCATCAGGCCGATGCCGACCAGGAAGGTGACGCACAGGAAGTTCAGCACGCGCGCGTGATAAGACCACGTGGGAATGCGCCAGATGGCCGTGATCCACGCAATCGCCAGCACATCGACGACGGCAATCGACCAGATGCCTTCGGACAGGCTCAGCATGATGCTGGGCAGCGCCGTCACGAGGCCGAGCGCCAGCACCACCTGCAAGATGCGTGTGAAGATTTGCGCGCGCCAGTGAGCGACTTCCTTTTGCACCGTCAAAATACCAGTCTCCTATTGCAAGTTGCACCGCCCGGAGGGTAACCGTAATTCACTATGCTGTCCAACTGCCGATGGACGATATGCCCGGGGATGCACGGGCGCGACACTATGGAGCATCAACTGACATGATACTCCTTTTCAATCTTGCTTTTTTAGTCACCACTACGCAGAATTGGCGATTCGATCAACTGTTTGAACACCGAGGATGTCTATGCGCATGCGCAAATTTTCCGCCTTGCTGGCGGCAGCCACGCTCTCGCTGTCCACGCAAGCTGCCGGCACGGACCGCTGGGACTTGCCCGTCAACGTGAAAAAACTCAGTAACGGCCTGACCGTCGTTGTGACGGAAGACCACAGTTCGCCGACAGTCGGCGTGTCCGTCGTGTACCACGTGGGCATGCGGCTGGAGCCAAAAAACCGGACCGGCTTTGCGCACCTGTTCGAGCACTTGATGTTCCAGGGGACGCCAAAAGCGCCGAAAGGCGTTTTTGACAAAGCCATCACGGCTGGTGGCGGCCGCAATAATGGCTCCACCCGCGCGGACTTCACCAACTATATAGAGACGGCGCCCGTGTCGGCGCTGGACGCCATCCTGTGGCTGGAAGCTGACCGCATGAAGACGCTGGACTTCAACGAGAAATCCTTGAAGAACCAGCAGGATGTCGTCAAGGAGGAAATCCGCGTCAACGTGAAGAACAAGCCATACGGCGGCTTCATGTGGATCGACATCAACCAGCAGGCTTTTAAAAAGTGGGAAAACAACCACGATGGCTATGGCAGCTTTGAAGACCTGGAGGGCGCCAGCCTGACGGACGTGCGCAATTTCCACCGCGATTACTATGGCCCGAACAATGCCGTGCTGGCCATTGCGGGCGACGTGACGCCTGAACAGGGCTTCGCACTGGCGCAGAAATACTTTGGCGCGATTCCGAAACGCGCGGTGCCGAAGGGCGGCGATTTCACTGAAGCGCTGAATACGGAAGAAAAACGCACGGTGCAGGGCGATGCGCTGGCGCAGGTCCCCGCCATCGCGGCAGGCTGGAAGGTGCCGGCCCGCGGCAGCCGCGACCAGGCGCCGATGGCCGTGCTGGGCGAAGTCCTGGCCGGCGGCGACGCATCGCTGTTCTACCAGGGCCTCGTCAAAGGGCGTGAAATCGCGCTGAACGTGTCTTCGTTCTGGGGTTTGACGGGACCATGGGAATACGATGGCCCGACCTTGTTCACCATCTTCGGCCTGTATAAGCCGAACAGCAGCGCTGACGCGATGCTGGCGGCAATGGATGAAGAAATCGCGAAAATCGTCAAGGATGGCGTCGATGACGCGACCCTGAAGCGCGTCAAGACCAGCATGCTGGCCGACTGGAACAACCAGCTGGAAAGCTATATCAACCGCGCCGATACGCTGGCCAAGCTGCAAACGCTGTGGGGCGACGCGAAGGTCGTCAACAAGATTCCAGGCTGGATCGAAGGCGTGACGTCGGCTGACCTGCAGCGCGTGGCCGCCACGTATTTGACCAAGGCTAACCGCACCGTGATCGACCGCAAGCCGCAAGCGATGCTGACGCCGCCTGCCGCGCATTTCCACGGCGATGACGAACAACCACACGGAGGCCAATAACATGAAAAAACTGATGATTGCTGCTGCAGTCACCGCGGCTGTCGCTGGTGCGCCTGCGGCGTTGGCCAAGCAGGGTAAAGCCGCCGCTGCGGCAGCGGCGCCAGTGGCGGCCGGCATGCCGGCCTATGGCGCGGACAAGCCGCTGCCCGTGCCGAACATTGCCCGTAAAACCCTGGCCAATGGCCTGGAAGTGTGGGTGGTGCCGCGCAATGGCGTGCCGCGCGTCGACTACGTACTGGCCGTGCGCGGCGCCGGCTTTGCCGCCGACGATGCGCAGCATCCAGGCTTTGCCGGCCTGCTGGCGTCGCTGCTCAATGAAGGCACGGCGGCGCGCAGCTCGCGCGCCATTGCCGAAGCGGCGCAGGCGCTGGGCGGCAGCGTGGGCGGCAGCACGTCGCAGGATGGCATCACGGTATCGGCCAATGCACTGGCTTCCGGTGCCGCCGGCATGATGAAGCTGCTGGCGGAAGTCGCGCGCACGCCATCGTTCCCTGATACGGAAGTGGCGCTGGCCAAAGCCAATGCGCTGCAATCGCTGAAAGTCGCGGAAACCCAGCCGGGCTTCCGCGCCGACCGCGCACTGTCACGCGTCATCTATGGCGAGCACCCGTATGCCCGCACCACGGGCACGGTGGAATCCATCAATTCCACGGATGCGGCGCTGCTGCGCGCCGAACACGCGAAGCGCTTCCGGCCTGACCGCGCGCTGCTGGTGATCACGGGCCGCTTGTCCGAGAAAGAAGCCATGCAAATGGCGGAAGCGGCATTCGGCGGCTGGAAAGCCACGGGCGACGCGCTGCCGCCAACCCCGGCGGCCCGCACGTCGGCGGAACCGGCGCGCCTGTTGCTGGAGCGTCCGGGCAGCGTGCAATCGACCGTGCGCCTGGGCCGTCCAGGCGCTCCCGCCACGGTGGCGGAACAAGTGCCGCTGCGCCTGGCGTCGACCATCCTGGGCGGCGGCTTCTCCAGCCGCGTCAACCTGAACCTGCGTGAAGACAAAGGTTATACATATGGCGCATCGGCCGGTGCGCGCCTGTTCCGCGAGGGCGGCGCGATTATCGGCGGCGCAGACGTGCGCAATGAAGTGTCGGGCAAGGCGCTGGCGGAATTCTTCAAGGAATACCGCAAGCTGGGCGAAGAACTGGTCAGCGACGATGAAATGCGCATGAACAAGCGCTACGTGGCCGGTACTTACCTGATCACGAACCAGATGCAGCGCGCCGTGGCCGGCACGCTGGCCAACAACTGGCTGATCGGTTTGCCGCCGGAATTCCTGGGCCAGTACGTGCCGAAAGTGCAGCAAGTGACGGCGGAACAGGTGCGCGACATCGGCAAGAAGTACTTTGATCCGGCCACGCAATCGATCGTCGTGGTGGGCGATAAGGCCGCCATCGCTGAACAGTTGAAAGAGTTCGGCGAGTTTACCGTGACGGACAAGTAACACTGCGCATTGTCAGGCGGCGCTGATGCTCCGCCTGAATGCCAGGTAATCGCTGGCCGTCTCGCGCGGCTTTTCCACCATCGGCAAATGGCCGACACCCGGCATCATGATGGTGCGGCTGTTTGGGAACAGCGCGGCAAAGGCTGCAGCGCCGTCCGGATGCAGGATGCGGTCTTGCTCCCCCCACACGATCAATGCGGGGATCGCCGCATAAGCCGGCTGCGGCTGCAGCAGCGGCGCTTCCTTCATTTGCTTCAACAGTGCCGTGTGCAGCGCGAAGTCCGCCGCGCCGCGCCGGCCCAGCAAGACGCGCACACTGTGCGGCAGGAACGGTTCCTTGTCCGTGCAGGCGGCAATCAATGCATGGAAATCTTCTTCCTTTTTCACCAGCAGCGGCATTTCCCCGGTCGCGTCGTAGTGCTTGAGGATGTCCGAACTGTGCGACGCTTCCGTTCCCGCTGCATCGAGCAGCCACAGTGATGCGGCCCGTTCCGGGTACATGGCGGCAAATTGTCCGGCAATGAAGCCGCCCATGGAATTGCCGCCAATGTGTACGGGACCCGGTGCAACCTGGTCCAGCAGCGCGGCCAGCCGGCGCGCCTGGTCTGCCATCAGGTACGATGCGCGCGGGTCGCGGCCCGCATCGCCAAAGCCGGGCAAGTCGGGGATGATGACCCGGTAGTGCGGCGTCAGGTAGCGGGCGATGCGCGTGAAGTTATCCTTGTCGCCGGCAAAGCCGTGGATCAGCACCAGCGGCGCGCCGCTGCCGCCTTCCAGATACGGCATGGCGAAGCCTTCCGCGCTGCCCTGGCGCAGGCGCAGGCCGGACAGCCGCTGTTCCAGCGCGAGTCCGAGGCGTCCGGCCGTCAGCGGGGCGAAGCGGTCGAACAGCAGCAGGGCGGCCGGGACGGCCAATACAGTGAAGAGAATATCGGTGGCAGTCAAATCAGGCTCCAACAGTTACCCGCGCAGTGTGGCACCATCAGCAGCGGGCTGTAAAGCGTTATGATTGCTGCTTAATTTCCTGCCAGGCGCCTTACAGCTGCCCGCTTTCCTTGATATCCAGATAGCGGTTCAGCAGCGCGCCGGGCAGCCGCACGGGCGCCACGTCGACCAGGCTGGAAGCGCGCAAACCGAGGCGGTGGATGGCGTCGCGCCGCTGCTGCAAATAATGCACGGCGGCCGACTGGCGCAGCGCCTGCGCAAAATCCCCGACCTCTGCCGCCACGGCGGCATCGAGCGCCTGTTCACGCAGGCTGGCGCACAGCACCATGTGGCGCGTACCCAGCAATTCACACGCGTTGCGCATGGCCAGGTCATCCTCATCGCGCAAGTTCGTGATCAATACGACGAACGCGCGCTTGCTTAATTTGCGCATCAGCGCACCGGCAGCCTGCACATAGTCCGGCGCCTGTTCTCTCGGGTGCAAATCGTATATCCCCGCCAGCAGCCGGTCAAAGCCTGCGCGGCCTTTGTGGGGCGACAGCCAGCGCGGCCCTTCATGGCCAAAGCTCATCAAGCCCACCGCGTCGCCCTGTTTTTGCGCGACGAAGCCCAACGTCAGCACCGCTTGCAGTGCATGGCCGAAGTGTGTGCCGCCTTCATCTTCGGCTGCCATGCGGCGGCCGCAATCGAGCAGGAACACCACTTGCTGGTCGCGTTCTTCCTGGTATTCGCGGCTGATCGGCTTGCGCTGGCGCGCCGTGGCTTTCCAGTCGATGGCGCGCAAGCTGTCGCCTTGCCGGTATTCGCGCAACTGGCGGAAGTCCGTGCCTTCGCCACGGCGGCGCCTGCGGATCGCGCCGGCCGCCGGTGCGCGCCGGTCGGTGGCCATCAGCGTCTGGCCCAGCAGGCGGGAAAAGTCCGGGAAAACTTTGACATCCAGTTGCGGGCCAAGCCTGTGGCTGCGCAGCCAAAAGCCGAATGGTGTGGCGACCCGCACATGCGGCTGGCCGAAATGCGCATCGCCGCGCCGCTGCGGACGCAGGCGATAAGTGACGGTGACAAACCCGCCCGGAGCGATAGTGGATGCATGGGGCAAGCCTTCCATGTCCCAGCCGGCCGGATAGTCATCAAACAATTCAACATGCAGCGGTTGCGCGCCGCCGTTGCGCAAGGTGATCGCCACGTTGTGCCAGACACCCACGGGCCAGACGCCCTGCGCCTGGCGTTCCACCAGCAGCAGCGGCGCAGGCCAGCCGCGCCACATATCCACCACACAAGCGGCCAGCAATGCGGCGCCCGCCGGCCAGAACGCCATGGCCAGCCAGCTTTTCAGCGCAGGGGCGAATGCCGCCAGTACACTGAAAACCAAGCCGATGCCGCCCCAGGCGAGCACCCATTGCAGCAGCTTGCGGGCAGGCGTCATGCGCGCGGCGCCGCAGTCTGTTGCACCAGCGCGTCCAGCAACTGGTCGGCATTCAAGCCATCGAGTTCGCTTTCAGGTGAAATCGCAATGCGGTGGCGCAGCACGGGCAGCGCGGCTTGCTTGATGTCGTCCGGCGTGACGAAATCGCGGCCGGCCAGCAGCGCCATGGCGCGCGCCAGCCGCACCAGCGCAATGCTGCCGCGCGGCCCCGCTCCGATGGCAATGCCGGCCCAGTCGCGCGTGGCCCGCACCAGCCGTACCGCATAATTGGCAACGCTGTCATCGATGCGGATGCGCGCCGTCAATTGCTGCAGCGCGACGATGGTATCGGGCCGCACCAAGGTAGCGACCGCCGCCACGTCGAGGCCATCGCCCACGCGGTTGCGCGTGACGGCAGCCAGCATGTCCTGTTCTTCCTGTTCCGATGGGTAGCCGATGCGCACCTTGATCAGGAAGCGGTCCAGCTGCGCCTCCGGCAGCGGATACGTGCCTTCATTTTCCAGCGGATTTTGCGTGGCCAGCACCATGAACGGCGGCGCCAGCGGATGCGATTCGCCTTCGATCGTCACTTGCCGCTCCTGCATGGCTTCCAGCAGCGCGGACTGGGTCTTGGCCGGGGCGCGGTTGATTTCATCGGCCAGCAGCAGATGCGCAAATACGGGGCCCTTGCGCACGGAAAAACTCTGGTTCTTCAAATCGAACACGGCATGGCCCATGACGTCGGCCGGCATCAAGTCGGGCGTGAACTGGATGCGGGAAAAGTCGCCCGCAAACGTTTTTGCCAGCGCCCGCACCAGCAGGGTTTTGCCGAGGCCCGGCACGCCTTCGATCAGCACGTGGCCACCTGCCAGCATGCACGCCAGCACCTGGTCGATCACATCTTGCTGGCCAACCACGGCGCGGCGGATTTCCTCGCCGATGCGGCGCACGATGTCGAGCGCCTGCTGCATGCGCTCAGGGCTGATGGCGTCACTGTCGTTCGGAATGCTCATACGATTTTCTCACTTGTTGTAATAGCCGGATCTGGCGCGTAAAGATGGATGGCTGCGGGCTGGCTTCGCCGTGCAGCGCTTCTTGCAGCGCGGTTTCATCGAGACGGTGCAGGCGGGCCAGCCGCGCGCATAATGCGTTGCCGTCGAGCTGGCGCAATTCCGGCGCGCGGCGCGCCAGCAGCGACAACGTTTCCTGTCGTGCGGCAGCCAATAGCAAGGCGCGGCCGCCCGGCGCTTTCCACAGCCAGTTGCCGGATGCTTCGATATGTTCCAGCAGTGCGCGGCGCGCGCCAGCCGGTTCCGGCAACAGCGGGCCAAAGCGGCGCATGGCTCGCGACAGCAGCAACACCAGCAGCACGGCCAACGCGGACAGCGCCATGCTGCCGCTGCGCCACAGCGCCAGGTACCATGGCGTGGCGTTCACGTCCTGCACGATGACCGCGTGTTTCGCATTGCCTTGCAGCGCAGCCAGCGCCAGCAACAGTTCCGCATGGTCGTAGCGGGGCAGGCGGCCATTGTTGAAGAAGTTTTCCGACACCATCACCAGCTTGCCCTGTCCTTCCGCATAGACGCGCAGCGCCACCGCATCGGGATCGCTCCATTGCGGCTGCTTTGCGCCGTTCAGCGACGACAGGATTTCATCGGATGTTTCCAGCACCAGCGGGTAGCGGCCGCCCGGGACCGTCACGCACGTGAACTGGTATTCGCCTTCATATTCCCGGTCATCGTCTGCGTCATCCTTGGCTTCGGCCGGGGCAGTCTTGCGCTTGCGTGGCGGCGCAATGCCGGTGTCGCAACTGTCGCGCATGTCGTGGGCAAACGTCATGGTGACGCCTGCATGGGCGCCCAGCGGGTCTTCTTCATCGAGCCGCTTCAGGCGGAATTTTCGCTTGGGGCCCGGTTGCGGACGCTCTTCGTCATCGCTGCCATCGCCGGACCAGCGCGGCTGCGCCACCAGCGTATTGCCGCGCCGTACCCACGCCAGCAATTGCTGCGCTTGCGCATCGCTCATGCGGCCATTGTTGTCGGCCAGGATCAGCGTGCCATCAGGCAGCGCATCCAGGTTGGCGTCGCCCAGCAATTTATACACGTCAGTCTTGTAGCCGCGCCGTTCCAGCAATTGCGCGGCAGCCAGCATGGGTTTTCCGGCCAGGTTGACCGACTGGCGGTGCTGCGGTTCCCACACTTCTTCCATGATTTCAAACCACAGCCATGTACACAGGGTGGCCACCAGCAACACGGCTGCGGCCACCAGGCCGCGACGGACGGCAGGCTTCATGCGGCGCTCCCCGCTGGAGCGCGCCAGCGGCCATCCCATGCCGCGCAAGCGCTGGTGACGGCAGCGCTGTCCGGCCAGCGGCCCGCGTAGGCGCCTTCCTGCCACAATTGCGTGACGGTAGCCATCACGGCATGGCCCGCGTCATCGAACTGCTTGCGCTTGACCGCCAGTGCCGCGACGCGCAGGCAATCGCCTTCGGTGGCGCCTTGCGCCAGGTGCAAACCGTGGCGCTGCACCAGCCGTGACAGCGTGGCGCGGTACAGCAGCGCCAGCGCATTGCGCCGTTCGCCCCGCTCCCATTGCGCACGCACTTGCGCCGTGACGTCAGCGGGCAAGCTCTCGGCGCGGATATCGAGGCCGGCAATTTCCGTGGCCGCCATGGGCGCGGCGGCGCGCGGCAGCAATGCCAGCAACCGGTCGCGGTAGCGGTACAGCAGCCATGCGCACGCGCCGATGGCCGAGGCGATCAGCACGGCGCGCAGGATCCCCGCCAGCAGTGGCCACGCAGGCGTGTCTTTACGATTGACGGGCTGTTTCTGGTCCTTCGCCCCTTTCAAGCGCCACGTGGGCGCGCAGTCATAGCCGCGCAAGTCGTCGCCCGCATAAACCTGGTCAACGTCGTCGCGCAAGGCGCGCTGTTCCGCGTCATGCGCGGGGAAGCGTTCGGCCGGGAACAGTACCGGCATGCTGGCGCAATTGGCGGCCTGCGATGCGGGCGCGCCGGCGCCATTGTCGGCAGCTTGCGCGGGCGGCGCCTGCAGCGACGCCGCCACGGCGAAGGCCAGCGGCGCCAGCAGCCATGCTGCCGCGGATTGCGTGCGGCGTTCGCCCGGCGGGTGAATCTGGCGCAGCACCAGTTCGATATCCCAGGCTTCCAGCGTGGCGCGGCGGTTCAGGTACAAAGTGAAGCAGCAGGCGATATACATCGGTCCGATAATGGCGCCGCCGACGGCATAGCAGGCCAGCGGCAGCATTTGCATGGCCAGGCTGTCATTGCCCTGGCCCATGACGTAAGCGAGGATTTTGAACTGGTCTTCACTGGTGAACATGCCGACAAACGCCAGCAAGCCCACTTGCAGCACGGCTTCGAAGTGCGCGCAAGCGACGCCGAACATGTAGGCGGCGCGTCCGGCGCCATCGCGCCCGATGACGGCGCGCCGCCTGCCGGCCGCCTCGCCGCGCGCCCGCTCCAGCTGCCAGATGGGCTGGTACAAGCCGCGCCCCGCCATGAAAGGCCGCCACCACGTCAGCATCCGCACCCAGCCGCCGCCCAGCTGTCCCGGCCACGCGCGTACGGCTTGCAGCCACGTGACGTCTTCGCCGAACACCTGGCGCGACAGCACGTACAGGGGGGCGCGCTCCAGCAAGGGTTTGAACCACCACGGCAGCAAGATCCACAGCGCCGCATGGTCCGGCATGGCCGCCGTCAGTGCGGCAGCCACGGCGATCAGCGGCAGCCATAGCGCTAGCCAGGCGGCATAGACGGTGGCGGCGCGCGCATGCAGCAGCGCGAAGCCCATGTCGAGCGCCTGGCGTGCGGGCCGGGGCCGCAATGCGATGGTGATCTGGTCAAGCTGCATCGCTGCCTTTCGCTTTCGTGCGGCCCGCCAGCACAAGGAATGCAATCACGGCAATCCAGCAGCCCCCGCCCACCGCGTATTTGATGACGGGACTGATGGCTGTGCTGGCCGACCAGAAGGCTTCGACAAACGCGGCCAGTACCGTCAACAGGGCGGCGCCCACGGCAACCGGGAACATGGCGCGGCTGGCCGTGACCAGCGCATGGCGGCGCGTCATGCGTCCCGGCGCCAGCATGGCAAGTCCCATGCGCATGCCGGCCATGCCGGACAAGACCAGGCCCGTGATTTCAAAACTGCTGTGCGTAATGACGAAAGACCAGAAGTTATTGGTGGTGGCGGGATCGCGCGACAGCCAGCTGGCCACGATTCCCAGGTGGACGCCATTGAAGGCAAGGCTGAACAGCGCCGGTAAGCCGCCGAAAATGCCGCCGGCAAAAGTGCGGAAGCCGATCGATACGTTATTCCAGATATAGTAGCCAAACATCATGACGTCGCCTTCGGCGCCGCCCCGTCCCAGCCGGATGCTGCCCGGACTGTACATGTGGCGCATGTGCTCCAGCTGGTCCGGATCCATGAAGCTGTATGCCCACTGCGGCTGGTACCACACCAGCAAGCCCAGTACCAGCGCGGTCGCCCAGAACGCCAGCATGGCCGCTACCAGCAGCCGCCACTCCGAACGTACGCGGCAAGGAAAATCGTGCAGCATCCACTGCATCAGAGCGCGCGGCCGTTCCGCCACCGTGCCATACAGCCGCATGTGGCATTCGGACGACAGCGCGTGCAGGTAATCCGTCAGTGCAGGCGAATAGCCGCGCTGCTCGGCCAGCGCCAGGCATTGCGACAGGCGCCGGTACAGCGCCGGCAAGGCGCCCGGCTGTGGCGAACGGTTTTCCAGGATGGCGCTGATCTCTTCCCACAGCGCGCCATGCTGCTGTTCGAATTGCTGCTGCTTCATAGGCGTAGCCCTGCTGCGAAGCTTCTCAGGCGTTCCAGCGACGCCGCGCCCGTGGCCCCCGTCAATGGCTGCGCAATATCGCCCAATTCTTCCAGCCGCGCGCGGGGCAGCACGCTTTCCCGTTCAAACAAATCGGCCAGCGCCCGCTGCTGCTGTGGCGGCAGCGGAAAAGGCAGCGGCAGCGGCGTGGCGGCTTCGCCTTCCGTCTCTACGCGGCGCGCAGGCGGTTTGTCGCGGTATACCACCAAGGTGCCCGCCACGATATCGCCCAGGCGGCGGAACTGGCGGTCGAACAGCATGGACAGCAGGCCAGTGGCGTAAAAGAAGGGCATGAAATCCGCCACCAGCATCAGGTTGCGCAGCATGGAGTCGCGCCAGCCCACCGGCAAGCCATTGGCGCGCCGCACTTCCAGGCCCATGATGCGCTTGCCCAAGGTCTGGCCCCGGCAATAGACTTCGCACAGGATGGGGTAGCCCCAGTAGCTGGCAAATAACAGCAGCGCAAAAATGCCTTGCGCGAGTTTGCCTTGCAGCGCCGTCGCGCACACAACGATAAAGATGATCCACACGAGGAAATCAATCGACCACGCCCACGCGCGCGCGGCGGGGCCGGCCGGCGTCAGCAGCAGGCGCGTGCCTTCCGGCGTCGTCAGCGATAAGCGGCCATCGATCAAGGTGCGCGTCGTGAAAAGAAAAGGAATTTGATTGTAGCGAAGAAATAGTTAAACAAAAAGCAAAGAAAGGTCATTTTCCTTGATTTTCGCCGCCTGTTCCGCCAATTGTGCAGTCTGTCGCGCAACACTGGCTGTCAAGCCGCTAGCCACATACAGTGCGGGCCTTAAAACAAGGAGACGCATATGAAAAAAACCATGCTGGCAGTATTGCTGGGTTGCGCACTCAATCTCGCGCATGCGTGGGACCAGCAGCCCAACCACTACAAAGTGCGCATCGATGCAGATGCGCAGCGCGCCCACGTGGAGGCGGACGTGTGGATCGAGGGCAAAGAGCTGGCCATGTTCAATGCGTTTGCCATCCCGGGCCTGAAAGATGGCCAGGCCACGTTCATCGACAAGCTCGATGCGCGCACGATGGATGGCAAGCCGCTGCCCATCAAGGACAAGGGCGAGGGCGAATACGAGCTCGATGGCGACCGCCGCGTCAAGCTCAGTTACGACGTGCGGCTGGAACATGACAAATACGACTGGCCCGGCGGCCAGGAAGAAGTGCTGTACCACACGGATGAAGGCGTGATGGCGATCGGCTATTACCTGTTCCTCGTGCCGGGCGAAAAAATGCTGGGCCAGACCCGCGTGGAATTCGACTTGCCGCAAGGCTGGGTGGCCCGCACGCCATGGAAGCAGGCCGGCGCGCCGAATGTCTTTACGGCCGATACGCGGCGCGAGCTGGTGAATAACGCGCTGTTCCTCGGCACGGCGCAGCAGGAACAGTTCACGTCGGGCGGCATGCAGATTTCCATGGTGCTGGGCAAGCGCAACTGGCCGCAGCGCGCCATGATGCGCGAATTGATCGAGCGCCAGCTGGCCAGCTACGTAAAACTGTTTGGCCGTCCGCCGCTGGCTGACCGCTACCTGATCATTGCCAATCCCGGCGCCACCGGCGATGGCGGTGCTTTTGCCGGCAGTTTTTCGCAATTTCTCAAGGGCGACATCAACGCCATGACGCGCCCGTTCTGGGGCCGCGTGATGGCGCACGAGTTGCTGCACTTCTGGAATGGCCATTCACTGGTGCCGGCGCAGCCGTCCGAAGAGTGGTTCAAGGAAGGCGTGACGGATTACCTGACCGTCACCACGATGGCGCGCAACGGCATGTTCAACCAGGCGCACGTGACACGCTTCCTGGAAAACCTGGGCCGTGGCCAAAGCGTGGCGCGCCAGGGGCAGGGTTTGACATCCACGGTGCAGGATGCCGTCAAGGACAAGCACAACGCGTGGCTGCTGGTGTATGGCGGCGGCTCCATCGCGGGGCTGGCAATGGATGTGGAATTGCGCCGCGCCACCCAGAACAAGGTGGGTTTGCCGGACGTGATGAAGGCGCTGTATGCGGAATTTGCACAGCCGGGCAAGACCTATACGCATGCGGACATCGTGCGCGTGGCGAAGCAGGTGGGCGGTGTCGACCTGGGGCCGATGCTGCAAAAAATCGTCGCCACGACGGAACCGTTCGACTTGAAGCCCGTCATGCAGGAAATGGGCTTCGAGTATGAGCATTTCCTGTTCATGCTGGAGCATGACATTACGCTGCGCCCTGACGCCACGGCTGCGCAAAAGCAGCGCTTCAAGGATATCTTCGGCTTCAGCTACAAGTAAGCATGGCGTTCCTGCCTTCGTTAATCCGGCACGCCGGCGTCGTGCAGTAATTGCCTGTATTCGTGCGACTGCCGTACCGACGCAATGGCGCGCCACACCGCTTCGATGCGGCGCGGGTCGCGCGCATAGACCGCGCGGTTGAACGGCAGGTACAGCATGAAGACTGCATACGGCTGGGGCGCCTGTTTCACCAATTCGCTGAAGCGGGGATCGGTGCGCGCCAGGCTGCTGGCTTCCAGGCCCTGCAGGATGGCGACATCGAACAGGCCGGCGGCCAGCATGCGCAAGCCATCATCGGCGGACTTTACCAGTTCACGCACGTGGTAACCGCGCTCGCGCAGCACTGCAGCCACCAGATAGCCGGATTGCACGGCCACTTCGTTATTCGGCGCCACGAGATGCTTGCCATCCCAAGTGGCGCTGCCCGCTATGCGCAGGAACACGTGCGCATAATCGGAACCAATGGCGCGCGCCGGATCCAGCGCGCCGCCGGACGTGGTCGGGTAGATCGCGAACGAACGCCGGTCCGGCGCATCGGCCGCACCGATCACGGCATCGACGGCGCCCGTCCGCAATTCGTGCATGCAGCGCCGCCATGGCTTGGCCACGTACGTGAATTGTTCACCCAGCTGCTTTTCCACCCGCCGCAGCAATTCGAAATTCAGCCCGCCGCCGGATGGCGTAGTCCACGGACGCTGCACCACGTCTTCGTAGCACAGCACCAGCGGCTTCGATGGCCCCGCATGGACGGCGCCTGGCAGCGCCAGCGCACAGGCAGCCGCCAGCGCCGGCAGCGCATGCCGGGCGAACCATTGGCCCACAAGCGGGGAAGCGTTCATTCTTCCTTATAAGCGGCGTAGATTTTTTTTAATTCACCACGTTCAGCCAGATGCTGCAGCGCGCTGCGCAGCATGTCCACGGTCGGCGCGGGCAGGCTGCGGGATACGGCAAACAGCAAATTGTCTTCTTTCAGCACGGCAGGCAGCAGCTTGACCTGGCTGCCGAGCTTTTCACTGTCAATATAACGCAGCAGCGCATTTTCCGTGTGATAAAGAAAACGTCCGCGCCCATGCGCCAGCTTGCGCAAGTTGACATCAAGGTTTTGCGAACTGGCGTCCAGCGACAGGCCGCCATAGCGGCGCAGCGACTCTTCATGCGCCGTGCCCTTCAGCACAATGACGACATTGCCCGGCCCCAGTTTGCGGATGTCGTCCAGGCTGCGCACCTGCACATCGTCATTGGCGCGCACGGCCAGCCTGTGGCGTACGGTATACACCGGCACGTCGAGGAAGGCGAATTTTGCTTCCCGCGCCGGCGTGCGGATCAGCGCGCAAAACACGTCGAGCTGGCTGTCGGCCAGTGCGTTTTCCACGCGGGGCAGCGACATCGGCTGCTCCCATCCGGTAAAGCGCAAATTCGGTTCCAGCCGTTCGATGGCCTGGAATACTTCCACGCAGATGCCTTTGCGCTCGCCTTTCGGATTAAATTTGATGGTGTTGTTGTCTTGCGCGGCCGTGCGCAACGTGGCTGCCGCGGCGGGCAGCGCGAGGAAGGCGGCCACAATAACAAGTATGGGCAGCCGCAGCATGGCGCAGGCTATGCAGCCGATGCCGCAGCCGGCGCGTCTTCGCGCGGCTGGCTGGCGACCCAGCGCAGCAGTTCGCGGCCGAATACGCGGATGCGGGCCGTCTCGACCTGGCGCCGTTTATACGCCTCATGACTGGCTGGACCGCTGAGGCTGCGGTCGTGGCTGGCCTTGTCCATCAGCTGGATTTCATATTCAAAGAAGAAGCCTACATCATAATCCGGTTCGGCCGGCGCTTCGACGCCATCTTGCGCCGCATACGCGGGCAGGCTGGCGCCTCCCACGTCGTCCGCGTGCAAATGTATCATTTTGCGGACAGTGACCTGGATACTGGAAAAACCTTCGCCGCTGTGCGGGTTGTCGCTGCGCGTCTGTTCCTTGGCAATGGCAGCCAGTTCCAGGTCCATTTGCTGCAGCAATTCGGCCGGGTAGTCGTCGCAGCGCTCCAGCTGCGCGCGGTACTTGGTGAACACGGTTTTGGCGGCATCCATGTCCAGCAGCGTGTTGCGCGTGCGCTGGCTATCCACGTTGGTCACGGACAGCAAGTGCGCGTGCTGCAAGGTTTGCAGCGCCAGCAGGCATTCAAAGCGGGTATTGAAAATCATGCGCACGCCCAGGTGGTCGTACACGTCGGCCGCCAGGTAAGCAGCTTTTTGCAGCAGCTTCAGCAAGATACTGTTGCGGCCTTTGTTGTTTTTGCGGTCGAAGTGCAGCAGCGGCAGGCACGCGCCGTCGTAGCGCAGGTAAAAGTGGCCATCTTCGCAGTGGATCAATTCATCCAGGGTGGCAAACACTTGTTCGCGGATGGTGTTGAAGTGCCGCAGCTTCAAGTTATTGTCGATGTAGAAGATGCCATGCATGACTTTCAGCACGGCGCACGACCACATGCGCAACGTATCGGCTTGCATGCCCCGCCGCGATGCATACACGAGCAATTGCAGCGGGTCGTCAGGGTGGCGCACGGCGTCTGGAATCAGATTATGCTGCCACGGTTCCAGGAAGGTATTGGTAATAAACGCCACGGCTTCGCGGTGCGCGCGGGCGATGACGCCGGGCGCGGCAGGCTGGTCCAGGTCGAAACCGTATTCCAGCACGAACTGGCGCGCATCGTGCAGGTTGCGCAGTGCGAGGCCCTCCAGGTCGATTGCCGACACGCCGCTGGCGATGGCGTTGAGGTAGCCCCAATTCAGTGAAAACTTGCGCGCGCCGCCGTTGAGCGATGCATGAATTTCTGTCATTTCTTTATGCCATCAGCCCTGTCTGATAAGAAAGTATCGCAGCCTGCCTGGCGGCGGTCAATCAATGTCGATTCTGCGCTGCAGCATGGTTAATGCCAATAAATGTTTGGCGGAATCTGCAAGATCCCGTGCAGCTGTACGGCAGCATCAGGCGGCCACAGCATCCACGATACTGCAATTGCGGCCGGCCTGCTTAGCCTGGTAGAGTGCGCGGTCTGCGCGGGCCGCCACAGCGTCCGCCGTGTCGTTTACGCCGGTAAACGAAGCGATGCCGATACTGACCGTCACGGACACGCGCTGGTCTGCCACGGCAATTTCCAGTTCCTCCAGCTTGCCCCGCAAGCGCTCCAGGAAGGGGCGGGCTTGCGTGCCGCTGCATTCCGGCAGCAAGATGGCAAATTCTTCGCCGCCCACACGGGCCGGGGTATCAATCATGCGGCAATTGTCGCGCAATACCGTGGCGACGGCGTCGAGCACGCGGTCGCCAACCGCATGGCCATGGCAATCGTTGATGGCTTTAAAGTGGTCGAGGTCCAGCATGGCGATGGCATAAGGTTTGCCGCTGCGCAGTGACCGCTGGTGTTCCAGCTGGACTTTGGGCATGAACAGGCGACGGTTCGGCAAGCCTGTCAATGCGTCGTGTTCCGCCGCGTCTTGCCACTGCTGGCGCGTGCGTTCGGAATGCTCCAGCTGGCCGCGCTGCAATGCGGCGCCCAGCAAGGTCAACGCGCTGGAAAAAGCCAATGCTGCGACGCGAAACGCGGTATCGGAAGCTGTTGTCTGGGCCGCAAAGGCTGGATGGGCAGCGGAAGCCATGACACCCACGATCGTCAGGGCCGTGACGGCTGTGATACCCAGCAGGCTGGTATGGAATGACAACACCAGCAACACGGGGACAATGAAGTATTCCATGCCCGGCATGCCGGCCCGTGATGCCAGCAACAGCGCCAGGACGGCGGCAATGGCGGCCAGCAATGGATGCGCCTGCAGCGGTGGCGCGGTATGGCGCTGGCGCCAGCCCTGATAGGCGGGGTAGACCAGCAACAGCCCCAGGCTGTCGGCCAGCACCAGCACGCGGGCCAGCGCACCGGCTTCGCTCCACGGCAGATAGCCGCCCGCCGCCAGGTTCGCCGCCAGCAAAACGCTGGACACCGCTGTCGGTATCAGGCACACGTACAGGATAAAGGGCAGCAAGTCCGCCGCTCGCGCCAGGCCGCCAGGCAGCATACGGCGGAACATGTGCATGGCCAGCACGCCAGCCAGGCCATCGGTCATGGCCGCCAGCATGGTGTGGGCCAAATGCGCCGGTGAAGTGGCGGCGGCCATGCCGTCAAAATTCGCCGCCAGGCTGGCTACGACAATAAACGGTACGGCGCGCCATCCCCATTGCAGGCACATGGCCAGGGCGATGCCCGATGGCAGCCACAGCAGTGTGAGGTTGGAAGGTTTCAGTGCAAAAATCGCCATGCCGAAACGGGCCAGCGCAAAGTAGGCGAGGGCGGCTGCAATGAGACCGGCGGGAGATTTTGCTGCGTTCATGGCGCTTAGCCTGGGCCGGTCATAGGGGGACGGGTATGTACTGGATTGTAGTAAACAGATTGATGCCGGGCAAGCAGATTGCAACCCCGGCGTGGCGGGAAAGTAAAGACGCCGCAGCGCGCATACGTGCGCTGCGGCGGCGGTAACGGATCAGGCAGCGGACTGTATTAGCGTTCGATACGCGGCTCGCCAGGTGGCGTTTCACGGTCAGGCTGGCCCGGTACATCTTGCGTAACCGGCGGAGGGACTTCCGTGCCGCTGCCGGTCACACCGGCAGCGCCGCTGGCGCCCATGCTGGACGTGGTGCTGTCATATGGCTGGGTATCCGCGGAGCGGTGCTTCTTGCCATGCTTCTTGTGCTTGGGCTTGGCGTATAAGCGGTCAGCCGCGGTGGGCGGGCCCTGGTCGGTTTCCATGACGTCGAAGGCGCGTGAATCGCTGGGGTTGCGCGGGTTGACTTGCTGCGCACCCGCCTGGGCGGCGCTGCCTGCGGCCAGGACGGCGGCCAGCAGTAAAGTAGCTTTGGTACTCATGGGCATCTCCTGCAACAGTGTTCGAGTGCACATTATTCAACCAGGGCAGCGCGCACCGGGTAGGACTACGCCTTGTGGCCCGGTCGGAGAACAGCGGGTCTGGTGTTGAAAAAAATGCATTGTTGTGCTCGCATTAACGAGTTTTGTCGGTTAAGGTGGTAGACATATCCAGACAGGGAGACCGCCATGCTGAATGAATTTGTACTGACCCATCAGGATGAACTGGCCCGGCGCTGCGGCGCCCGTGTCTATCAGCGCAATCCAGGCACTGCAACGAATGTCATGCAGGGAATCGAGACCTTTATCCGGCAACTCGTTGCCACGCTACAAACCGAAGAGGAGGGGGCACGGCAAAAAAATTTCCAGCTGGTGGGAGACAAAGGCGGCGTGGAAATGCGCAGCGACATCGGCGATGCGGCCGCACTCACGGGCAAAGACTTGCTCCGCCAGGGAATGCAAATCCATGAAGTGGTGCACCATTACGGCGACGTGTGCCAGGCCATCACGGACATGGCCATTGAGCATGGCGTACAAGCGTCCGTTGATGAATACCGCATCCTGAACCGCTGTCTCGACAATGCCATTGCCCATGCCGTCTCCGAGTTCAGTTTTCACCGCGATGCAGTCACCGCGCAGGAAAGCGTGCTGCTGTCGAACGCCCGTACCGGCGAGTTCCTGCTAGAGTTGCGCAAGCTGCTGGGAACGGCCAGCCTCGCGTTTTCCGCCACGCGCACGGGTAGTTTGCCGGTGAACGGCGCCACCGGCGCAATCCTGGAACGTACCTTGCAGCAGATCGGCAAATTGATAGAAGATTTTTCCGCCGACTTGCTGGGGGCCCCGTCAGCCAATATGCTGGAAGTCTTTTCGCTGTCAGGCTTGATCGAAGAGGTTGCGACAACGGCAGCGCCTGCCGCGCGGGATTACGCCTGTCCTCTGGCCGTGCCGCCGGTGGACCGCGCGCTGGGCTTGCGCGGCAACCGCGATTTGATTTTTGCCGCACTGGTGAACTTGCTGCAGCGTGCATTTGCATTTTACCCGCCCGCTGCGGAAGTCACGCTGACTGCCTATGCGTCGGGTGAGCGCATCCGCATTGATATCCTGAGCCAATGCGGAGCAGCGCCGGATGGCGCGGCGCCAGGGGCGCCGGACAATAGCAAAGGCCACGAGACGGACTTGGCGCTGGCCCGGCGATTCGTGGCATCCAGTGACGGCGTCATCACCACGCGCGTACTGGACGGTGCGTACATGTTTGCCATCAGCCTGCCGCGCCACGCGATGCCGACGTGACAGCCCGTCACACCTGGCTGAATCCGCCATCGGCCACCAATTCCACGCCATTGACATAGCTGGCGGCGGGCGACGCGAGGAACAGCACGGCGGCAGCAATTTCTTCCGCGTCGGCCATGCGGCCAGCGGGCGACATGTGCGCGAGCATTTGCGATACCCCTTCGATTTGCGCGTCGTTCATGGCCAGGCCCGTCTGCAGGATCGGCGTGCGGGTCACGCCAGGGCTGATGGCGTTGACGCGGATGCGGCGCTCTTTCAAGTCGCTGGCCCACGAACGGGCAAATGAACGCACGGCAGCTTTCGACGCGTTGTACAGGCTCAGGTTCGGCATGCCGAGATTGCCGGCAATGGACGCATTGAGTACGACGGCGGCGCCATCGTTCAGCAACGGCAGCAAGGTTTGCACGGTAAAGAACACGCCTTTGACATTGATGTCGAACAGCGTGCTGTACGCAGCGGGCGACGTATCGCCAAACGCATTGTTGGTGGCCACACCGGCATTGGCGAACAGGACGTCGAGGCGGTCGCCGCGCTGGGCAATGGCGGCGTGCAGTTGCGCGAGGCTGGCGGCGTCGGCGCTATCCGCTGCAACGGGGAGAGCGCGCTCGCCCAGGGTGGCGGCAGCGCTGTGCAATTTATCGTGGTCGCGGCCCGTGATGTAGACGCGGCGGGCGCCCTGTGCCAAGAAGGCTTGTGCGGTAGCGAAGCCGATGCCGGACGACGCGCCCGTGACCAGTGCGGTTTTTTGCTCGAATGGGAGGGTTGCCATGATGGTCCTTAGTTGAATTGTTTGAAAGACCAGTATCGAGGATGTGCATTGTGCGAACAATCGGCATAATGCTCATTAATCTGATGAGAAATTTTCACCAATGAATGTTGACTTGAATGGGCTTGACGCGTTTGTCCGCGTGGCGCAAAGCCGCAGTTTCCGCAAAGCCGCAGCCGGCATGGGCGTATCGCCGTCCGCGCTGAGCCATGCAATCGGCAAGCTGGAGCACGACCTTGGCGTGCGGCTGTTGAACCGCACCACGCGCAGCGTCAGTCCCAGCCCGGCCGGCGCGCAATTGCTGGCGCGGCTGCAGCCGGCGCTGGCCGATGTGGCGGCAGCGCTCGATGAATTGAATGAGGAACGCAGCGCGCCCCGCGGGCGCTTGCGGCTGAACGTGCCGCGCGCCGCCGCGCAACTGGTGCTGGCGCCTGTGCTGGCGCGCTGGCGCGAACACTGTCCGGACGTGGCGCTGGAAATTGCAGCCAATGACGCCGTCGTCGATATCGTCGAACAGGGCTTCGATGCCGGCATGCGCTTTGGCGAATTGCTGCAGCAAGATATGGTGGCGGTCCCGGTCGGGCCGGATATCCGCTTTGCCGTGTGCGCATCGCCGGATTATCTGAAGCGTCATGGTGCGCCTTCGACGCCGCAAGAGTTGGCGGCGCATGAATGCCTGCAAGTGCGCTTCCCCAGCGGCGCGCTGTTTAAATGGGAATTCCGGCATGGCGGCCAGCCCTTGTCCGTGGCAACCAGCGGTAGCCTGGCCATGGATGATTTGCCGGGGCTGCTGCAGGCTGCGCTCGATGGCGCGGGCTTGTGCTACACGTACGAAGCGTATGCGGCGCCGTGGGTGGCGCAGGGCAGGCTGGTTTATGTCATGCAGGAGTGGATGCCGCCTGCTGAACGTATGTTTTTGTATTACCCCAGCGGGCGGCATATGAGCGCCGCGCTGCGGGCGCTGGTGGACTTTTTGAAGGGTTAGCAGGATTAGCGGGTCATGTGCACGGGTGTCATGGTGCGCACGTAAAACAGCACGTCCCAGTTCTGGCCGAGCCGGCCGGTCATAGGTTCTGCATAGTCAAAGCTCGATTGGGGAAGCGTGACCGGCGATGTCGCGGATAGGCCCAGCAATGCCTTGCCGCTGTCCGCTAACTGTGCTTCCAGGCTGCCCGGTACGGGCTTGGGAATTTTGAATGGCTGCATGCTGGCAAATTCCACCACGTCGCCATCGGCTGCCGTGAATTGCGCGACCTTGTAATCGCTGCCCCAGTGGCGAAACATGACTTCACCCGCCTGCAAATTTTCCGGCGTTCGCTGGAAGCCTTTGGCCACGTGGATCGTGTGCGCCCACACGACGATTTTTTTACCTTTGAAGAGCGTATCGGCCAGCCAGATGGCGTTGTCGCCCATGGCATTGTCGCGCTGGTAGTTTTTATCGCCGCTCCAGTACGTGGCAGCTTGCGCCTGCACACTGCGGCTGACGCGGCACCACCATGCGGCGCCGCCAACCGAGGCGTCCTTGCTGGCGCACAGCGCGTTATCGATGGCGGCTGCATGGCGTTCAAATGCCGCGCGTGCTTCAGCGTTTGGCGCCGCGCGGTTCATGGCGAACAGCGGCTGCGCGGCCTGCCGGTACGCATTCCAGCCCGGTCCTGTGGAAAGTGCTGGCGCCTGTTTTGCAAGGAAGGCTTGCAGGCCGGGCAGCAAATCGCTGATGCTCAATGCACCCGTGTGCTGGCTGTCGATGCCTGCCAGCGCCATCGGTTTGCCCAGCGCACGCTGGTGGTCCAGGTATTGCAGCAGCATGCGGCCTTCCGCGCTTTTCGCGTACATGTAAAACACGTTGCCGGGCGCCATGTCGTCGAGCTTTTCCCCTTGTTCCATGCGGGTAGCCAAACGGCCCATGTCGTAAAAACCGCTTTCCAACAACAGCACGTCAAAGCCCATATGCTCGTGCAGGTATTTGACGAGGCGGGTCTTCAACAAGAATTCTTCCGCACCGCCGTGCGTTTGCTCGCCCAGCGCCACCACGCGGGCATTGCCGATGGCTTGCGCGAAGGGTTGTAAATCGCGGTCATCGGCATGGTCTGGCTGGATGCTGGCCAGTGGCCATTGGGTAATGCCGGGGATGTCTGCTGCGTGCGTTGCCGTGATCAGGCCGGCTGCCAGCAGAGCGGCAGCGCACCGGGATTTGAAACCAATTTCCATACCAGTCTCCATATTTGAATACCAAATTAATACCAATATTTGAAGGGTAGCATGAAAATCCGGATGGCGCGTGGTAGGTTGTGTCCTCCTCAAGTCTGTCTGGTAAACCGTCTGTGTATCCTTCTGTTTTGGTCTGCTTCTTTCTTTCACGGTCTGTCTTTTCAAAACGCAGAACAAAGGGAGCAAGAACAGACAGAAAAAGACATGAGAACAGACCATTCGCCAGACAGACTTTGAGGGGACACCCCGCCCAGCGATTGGTCGGTTGGTGCGGGAACTTTTTATTGAAATGGCTGTCTAAAGGAGTGCATACCTGCTAAGGAGAACCAGCATGTTAACCCGCGTGACTGTGGAAATACCCGAGGCATTGCTTTTCGAATTGCTGGAGTATCTGAAAACCCGGCGCGACCAATGCAGTGTCGATCGTGCCGCAAATGAGGCGCTTTATAGCTGGTTGTCTGCGCAAAACGGCAAGGCGCCAACCGGTCCGGTAATGCGAGGATATCAGTGGAAAATGCTGTTCCTGCCTGAGGGCACATGCCTGCGCTCATGGAGTTATGGTGAGCATAATTATGCGCGCGTGGTTGGCGATGAAATCATCCATGAAGGCCGCGCGGTAACGCCCAACCAGTTTGCACGGTCATTTGCGCGAACCGAGCGTAATGCCTGGCACGATTTGTATATCAGGCGGCCGGAAGATAAGAATTGGCAGCTTGCCAGCGTTATCCGCACGCAATTGCTGGCCGAACGAGCGCAGCGCATTCCAACGGCCGCGTCTACGGAAATGCCCACGGCTGCGCCCCCTGCGGTACCTTCTTCTCCGCCCCGGTGCAAGGACCCCATGCCTGGATGGGATTTGCCGGAAAGGCGCAAATACCGCATCCGATTGGAAGACTTTGAGTAGCAGGTCAGGACAGCTGGCGCGCCCGGAACAGGTAGTCAAACCCTTGCAGCGTGCGGTCGACATAGCGCTCATCGTCCGATGGCAGCACGTTGTGGATCACCAGCGACGCCAGCCCGTGCGTGTATGACCATCCGGCCAGCGCGGCGCTGCGCACTTCCGCAGATTGCATGTCCTTGCCCAGCAATTCCGCAATGATTTTTTTCAGCTCGCCAAACGAGGCTTCGCGCGCTTGCCGTAGTTCGGGGATTTCACTGCTGCTGCCCAGCTCCGTGCCAAACATCAGCTGGTACAGCGCGGGATTGGCGCGCGCGAAGCGCACATAGGCAAGCGTGGCCTGGCGCAGTTTGGCGTCGTCCGGCGCTTGCGGATCGCGGTTCGCCATCGCTTGCGCCAATTCATTGAACCCCTGGACGGCCAGGTGCGCCACCAGTTCCGCCCGGTTGGCAAAGTGGTGATACGCGGCCGTGGAACTGACGCCGACCCGCTCCGTCACACCCCGCAGCGACAGCTTGGCCAGCCCCACTTCATCGAGCATGGTGCGCGCCGTTGAAAGTAGTTGCGGAGCAAGGTTGCCGACGTGGTAAGTGCCGCGGGTTCGTGCAGTTTTTGCCATGATTATCAAGGTGTTGTCGTGGAGCGGATCTTATCACGCTTAAATATCTTGACACTGATAAGATTGAATCCTAGACTTTGATCTTCGCATTGATAAGTTCGCATTTAATTCATACAGGAGTTCTCCGAATGGCTACGACTTACCCGCACTTGCTGGCACCGCTGGACCTGGGCTTTACCACGTTGAAAAACCGCGTATTGATGGGCTCCATGCACACGGGCCTGGAAGAAACGCCGAACGGTTATGAGCGCATGGCGGCATTCTTTGCCGAACGCGCCCGCGGCGGTGTGGGTTTGATCGTCACGGGCGGCATTGCGCCGAACGTGGAAGGCGGCGTGTATGCAGGGGCGGCCAAGCTGACCACCGCTGAAGAAGCGCAGCAGCACAGCATCGTGACGCGCGCCGTGCATGCGGAGGGCGGCAAGATTTGCATGCAGATCCTGCACGCGGGCCGTTATGCGTATAGCCCGAAAGCCGTGTCGTCGAGTGCAGCGCAATCGCCGATCACGCCTTTCGCGCCACGCGAACTGGATGAAGAGGGCATTGAAAAGCAGATCGCGGACTTCGTCACCTGCGCCACGCTGGCGCGCGAAGCGGGTTACGACGGCGTTGAAATCATGGGTTCCGAAGGCTACTTCATTAACCAGTTCATCGCAGCGCAAGTGAACCAGCGTACGGACCGCTGGGGCGGCAGCCTGGAGAACCGCCTGCGGTTGCCGATCGAGATCGTGACGCGCGTGCGCGCTGCCGTCGGCAAGGATTTCATCATTATTTACCGCCTGTCGATGCTGGACCTGGTGGAAGGCGGCAGCAACTGGGATGAAGTGGTGACCCTGGCGAAAGCCATTGAAGCAGCGGGCGCCACCATTATCAATACCGGCATCGGCTGGCATGAAGCGCGCATCCCGACCATCGCCACCAAAGTGCCGCGCGCGGCCTTCACCAAGGTGACCGCGAAACTGCGCGGCGCCGTCGGCATTCCGCTGGTAGCCACCAACCGTATCAATACGCCGGAAGTGGCGGAGCAGGTGCTGGCCGAAGGCGATGCCGACATGGTGTCGATGGCCCGTCCGTTCCTGGCCGACGCTGATTTCGTCAACAAGGCAGCGCAAGGCCGCGCCGATGAAATCAATACGTGCATCGGCTGCAACCAGGCGTGCCTGGACCACACGTTCAGCGGCAAGATCACCAGCTGCCTCGTGAATCCGCGCGCATGCCATGAAACGGAATTGCAATACATCCCCGTCACACAAGTGAAAAAAGTGGCCGTGGTCGGCGCCGGTCCTGCGGGCCTGGCAGCGGCAACGGTGGCGGCCGAGCGTGGCCACCAGGTCACGCTGTTCGATGGCGCCGGTGAAATCGGCGGCCAGTTCAACGTGGCCAAGCGCATCCCAGGCAAGGAAGAGTTTTATGAAACGCTGCGCTACTTCAGCCGCAAGCTGGACACCACCGGCGTCGACGTGCGTTTGAATACCCGCGTGTCGGCAGACCAGCTGGCGCAAGGCGGCTTCGATGACATCGTGCTGGCGACCGGCATCGCACCGCGCACGCCAGCCATCCCGGGCATCGACCATCCCAAAGTCATCAGCTACCTGGATGCGATCCTGGGGCGCAAGGAAGTGGGCAAGAGCGTGGCCGTGATTGGCGCGGGCGGCATCGGCTTTGACGTGTCGGAATTGATCACGCACGATGGCGCATCGACCAGCCTGGATCGCGACGCATTCTGGAAAGAGTGGGGCATCGATACGAAGCTGGAAGCGCGCGGCGGCGTGGCCGGCATCGCGGCACAGCCGCATGCATCGCCGCGCCAGGTCTTCCTGCTGCAGCGTAAAGAACAGAAAGTGGGTTCGCAGCTGGGCAAGACCACGGGCTGGATCCACCGCGCCGGCCTGCAAAAGAAAAAGGTCAACATGCTGAGCGCCGTCGAATACTTGAAAATCGACGATGCCGGGCTGCACGTGCGCGTGGCTGGCGGCGAACCGCAGGTGCTGCCGGTCGATACGGTGATCGTCTGCGCAGGCCAGGAACCGCTGCGCGAATTGCATGATGCGCTGGTGTCGGCGGGCCAGTCCGTGCACCTGGTGGGCGGCGCCGACGTGGCGGCGGAACTGGACGCCAAGCGCGCCATCAACCAGGGCTCGCGCGTCGCGGCCGCTATTTAACGGGGAACAGCATGGCTGAACTGCAATTGCAAGCAGCGGCTGCGGCGGCGCTGCAACAGTGGCATGCGATGGTGGCGCAGCGCGAGTTGGCGGCATTACCGGAAATGCTGGCGCCCAACGTCGTATTCCGCTCGCCGATGGCGCACACGCCGTACCCGGGCCCGCAAGTGACCAGCATGATCCTCGGCACCGTCATTAACGTGTTCGAAGGATTTACGTATCACCGCGAACTGGCCAGCGCGGACGGCTTGTCCGTCGTACTGGAGTTTTCCGCGTCCGTGCATGGCAAGGAATTGAAAGGCATCGACATGATCCGCTTCGATGAACACGGCAAGATCGTGGAATTCGAAGTGATGGTGCGCCCGATGTCCGGCTTGCAGGCGCTGGGCGATGAAATGGGCCAGCGGCTCGGTCCCCTGCTGGCGAAAATGAAGGGATAACCGCAGGGCGGCGCTCATCAAGCCGCCAGGCCCGCGGCACATATTTGTCGATGGAATTTACAGATTTCTCTCTCGCAACAGTAACAATGCAGTAATGGAACGAGGATTTCCTAGAAAAATCAATTATGTATTTCCGGCTACAGATGTGATGGAACGCTAGTTGCTTGCGAAGGACAAGCAAGGGGCACGATAGCCCCGCCATCACCAGGGAGAGTCATTATGCGCAATACCGTGTCTGCGATCACGTTGGCCGTTCTGACGCTGGCAGCCAGCACTGCCACAGCCGGGCCGATACCCGTCAGCTATACGTTCGACCAGGGGACTTCCCAAGGCAGTTACGTTTATAGCGACCCCGGCTTCGTGAAGCTGACGGACGGCGTGCTGGGATATACCGGCTGGGCCGTCAACGGCGCGCCGCAGTGGGTGGGCTGGACCGCGAACCAGGTCAATGTGGATTTCACATTTGCCGGCATGACAGCCATCAGCGGCGTGAACCTGGGAACGACACAAGATAACCTGGCTGATGTGGTGCTGCCGTCATTGACGGTATCCCAATGGGTGAATGGCCAATGGTCGCAGGTGGGCAGCCTGACGGTGCCGGCGAGCGCCGCAAACGATCACTCTTCTCTGGATACGTCGCCGCATGGTTTCCTCAGCCTGAGCGGGTTGAATATCTATAGCGATAAAGTGCGCCTGACGCTGAACAGCAATGGGCCTTGGATTTTTGCCGACGAAGTCACGTTCAATGAAGGCGTGCAGCAAGACAACGCGATGCCGGAGCCTGGCTCCATGGGCTTGCTGGCCGCCGGTATGGCGTTGCTGGCCCTGCGGCCCCGCAAGGCTGTTCGCCGCAGCTAGCATCCGGATGACCGCATCCGCCAGGCGCGGGCGCATATCGAGCGCCAGCGCTGTGGCATGGCGCCCTCGGCTTACCGTATAATGATAATCAAATTATCATATTCGGCTTAGTCCCATGGAAACCAAAACTGCCCGGCTGACCATCCTGATTGATCCGGTCAAAAAAAAGGCGTTTGAAGAGCTGTGCTCGCAGCAAGATTTGACGCCTTCGCAAGTGCTGCGCCAGCTGATCCGCGACTACCTGGAGCGGCATGACGTGGACTATGCCACCAGGGTACCGGTCCGCAAGAAGACTTAACCGGCTGGCTGCAGCGCCTGGGTGCGCTGCAGGGCCTGCTCCATGCCGGGCACACAATTGCCGCGCCCGATCACGTCCAGCAAACCGATCCGCTCCAGCTTGCGCTGCACCAGTTCATTGGCGCCGCACAGCACCACGTGCACCCCGCGTCTCTTCAAGTGCCTGACGACTTCTTCCAGCGTCAGCAAGCCCGTCATGTCGATGAACGGCACCCGTTCCAGCCGCAGCACGAGGATGTGCGGGTCGGTATGCGTGTGCCCCAGCGCGCGTTCGAAGTTTTCCACTGCGCCAAAGAAAAACGGCCCTTCAATCGCATATACCAGCACGCCCGCGGGCAATTGCTGCAAGCCATTGCGCTGTAATTCGCTTTCCAGGTGTTCGTCGGTCTGGCGCTGGATATCCACCGATGCCGCCATGCGCTGCATGAAACGCAACGTGGCCAGGATCACGCCGATATTCACGGCCACCACCAGGTCGGTCAGCACCGTCAGCAAACATGTGATCAGCAAGATGGCGCCGTCGGCGCGGGGCGCAATGCGCAGCATGCGCAGGAAATGCCGGATCTCGCTCATGTTGAACGCCACCACGAACAGGATGGCAGCCAGCGTGGCCAGCGGCACGTAAGCGGCCATCGGCGCCAGCAGCACGATAATGACCAGCAGCGTGGCGGCATGGACAATGCCGGCCAGCGGGCTGCTGCCGCCATAGCGGATATTGGTGGCCGTGCGTGCTATGGCGCCGGTGGCGGCAAAGCCGCCCAGCAACGGAGAACAGATATTGGCGATGCCTTGACCCACCAGTTCCTGGTTCGAGTCGTGGCGGGTACCGGCCATGCCGTCAGCCACGACGGCCGACAGCAGCGACTCAATCGCGCCCAGCATGGCAATCGCAAAGGCCGGGCCTGTCAGTTCTATCATGCGTGACACGCTGATGTCTGGCAGCGTCAGCGCAGGCAATTGCTGGGGGATGCCGCCAAAGGCGCTGCCGATGGTGGCGACGCCTTTAAAACCAAACACGTATTGGGCCACGGTGGCAGCCGTCAGCGCCACCAGTGGCCCGGGAACCTTGCGCAAGCCCGGCACATGGGCCGGCGCCAGCGTCAATACGAGGCTGGCCACGCCGATGGCCGTGGTGGCGGGATCGAGCGCGGGCAGCAATTGCAGCAAGTGCCACAGCTTGACGTGGAAGTGCGCATCCGGCACGGCCGGCAAACCAAAAAAGTAGCGCCACTGGCCGACCCAGATAATCACGGCGATGCCGGTGGTGAAGCCGACGATGACCGGTGCGGGAATGAACTTGATGATGCCGCCCAGCTTGGTCAAGCCCATCAACAGCAGGATGACGCCTGCCATCAACGTGGCCAGCTGCAAGCCATCGACACCATAGCGCGCGGTAATGCTGGCCAGGATCGCAATGAACGCGCCTGTTGGTCCGGCAATTTGCGTACGGCTGCCGCCCAGGGCCGACACCAGCGCACCGGCCACAATGGCCGTGTACAGGCCCTGTTCAGGGCGGGCGCCAGAAGCAATGGCAAACGCCATCGACAGCGGCAAGGCCACCACACCCACGATCACGCCGGAAACGATGTTGGGCAAGATTTTGCCGGGACCGAACAAGCCTGCACTGCGTGCTTCAAGAATGCTGATCATAAACAAGCCTTGGTTGAAGGTGAACCGGCAGGGTTGCCTGTACGTACATTGTACACTCATGTTATGCTTCTTAAATTAGCACAATATGATAATGTGATTATCATACGAAAGCCTCAGATGCCTGCCATGCCGTACCGGCGCATGCCGGATTCCCGTCCGCCGCCCAGCTTTGAACTGTGGGTGCGCACCAGCCTGGCGAGGCTGGACGCGCTGCGGCCATTCAACTTGCCGCCATCTGTCATGGTGCGTTTGCGGCGCCATATCGAATCCATGCTGCTGGCCGAGAACTTGCCGCCCACGCCGGCGCACCTGGCCATGCTGATTGACGATTTCGTCCGGCTGATGGACTTGGCGCGCAATGGCATGCCGATCCTGTACAAAAGGCGCAACACGCTGACCTTGTTGTTCGACATGTATTCCGTGCAAAGCGAAATGCGGCTGGAAGCGCCCGACGAACTGGTGCTGGGCTATACGCAATCCATGATGGCCTTCCTGATGTTCCAGCCATCGCCCCGTGAAATCGGCATGATCGGGCTGGGCGGCGGGTCGCTGGCCAAGTTCTGCTACCGCCATTTGCCGGAAGCCGCCATTACCGTGGCGGAAATCGACCCGCACGTGATTGCGCTGCGCGACTGTTTCCACATTCCCGCCAACGATGCCCGCTTCCACGTGCATTGCATGGATGGCGCGGAACTGGTCGGGCAGCAGCCGCAGCGTTTCGACGTGCTGGTGGTTGATGGCTTCGACAGTGAAGGGCAGCCGGCGCAGTTGTGCAGCCAGCGCTTTTATGACGACTGCTACGCGGCGCTGACGGAAGGCGGCGTGATGGTGGTGAATTTACTGTACGACCAGCCCAGCACGGGGCACTACCTGGCCCGCATCCGCCGCAGCTTTCACGGCGCGGTGACGGTGATTGATTCGCTGGATTCATTGAACAAGGTGGTGTTCGCGTACCGGGGCGACTTGCGTGCGATCAGCGCGGCCACGCTGATGGAGCGCATGGCGCGGCTGAAGGAACACTATCCGGCCATGGTGCAAATGGCGGCCGATACCATCTTGCGGCAAGGCGGCACAATGTTCCGGTAAATCCACAGTTTGATCCCCTGTTTCTGCTGCCTGTCGCAGATTTGTTCCTTCGCAAACGGTGCATCCTTATACTTTGCGTTCCGTTAACTGACGAACGAAAGAATCCAATGTCGAAACCGAACTGGAAATCTAAAGCCATGCTGGGCGCCATGACCCTGGCGTTTGCTTCCCTGGCCGGCGCTGCCGCTGCCGCTGAACCAGCGTGGGTTGCGAAAAGCAATGACAATGCCAGGCTGTTGCTCAACGTGATGGCGAAGTATTCGCCGGAAAGCGCCAGTTCGCTGGGAGTCGATGGCTACGACGAACAAATCACGGATATGTCGCGCGACCTGTATGACGCCAGTGTCAAGGATACGCGCGCGGTGGTGACGGAGTTGCAAAAGCGCTTGAAAGCGGAAACCGATCCGAAGATCAGGCAAGACCTGGACATCCTCATTAAAGCCGCCGACGATAACCTGGTCAGCAACGCACTGCAGCGCAAAATGATGCTGCCTTACCAGGATTTGAACCGCCTGCTGTTTGGCGTCGTGCGCCAGACCCTGGACCCGCGCATCCCGAAAGAACGCCAGAAAACCCTGCTGGTGCGCCTGCAAAAATACGCGGGTATCACGAAAGGCTACCGCCCGATTACGGAACTGGCGCAAGACCGCCTGAACGAGCGCCTGAAAGCCAACCCTAAATTGCTGGGCCCATTCAAAGGCGAAGTGGAGCAGTCGCTGAATGACGCGCCGGCTATGCTGGCCGGTATCAAGGACTTGCTGGCCAAGAGCGGCCTGGAAGGCTGGGAACCGGCGTACGCTGCGCTGGAAAAACAGCTGGTTGCGTATAACGACAACGTGCGCAAGCAAATCCTGCCGCGCGCCCGCGCCGACCACCGCCTGCCGCCGGAAATTTATGCGGATAACCTGAAACAGTTCGGCGTCGACATCAGCCCGCAAGAATTGATTTCCAAGGCATTGACGTCGTTCTCGGAAATCCGCAACCAGATGAATATCACGGCGGGCTTGATTGCCAAGGAGCGCGGCATGCCGAATGCCGACTACCGCGTCGTCATGCGCGAAATCAAGAAGCAGCAAATCCCCATCGACAACGTGATGCCGCTGTACCAGGAACGCCTGGCGCAAATTGAATCGGCGGTGCGCGAACAAAGCATTGTCAGCCTGCCGGACCGCAAGGCGGTGATCCGCCTGGCGTCGCCGGCGGAAAATGCCGCGCAGCCTGCGCCGCACATGAACCCGCCGCGCCTGATCGGCAACACGGGCGAATATGGCGAATTCGTACTGACCACGGGCATGCCGCCGGATGCGTCTGGCAAAGCCAAAGTGTTTGACGACTTCACGCACCAGGCGGGCACGTGGACTTTGACGGCGCACGAAGCGCGTCCGGGCCATGAACTGCAGTTTGCCAAGATGATTGAAACCGGCGTGTCCACCGCGCGCGGCGTGTTTGCCTTCAACAGCGTGAACGTGGAAGGCTGGGCGCTGTACGCGGAAGCGGAAATGCAGCCCTATGAACCGCTGGACGGCCAGCTGTTTGCGCTGCAAGCGCGCATGCAGCGCGCCGCCCGCGCATTCCTCGACCCGATGGTGAACCTGGGTGAAATCACGCCGGAAGGGGTGAAATCATTCCTGATGGATGAAGTGGGGCTGTCGGAAGGCATGGCCACGCAGGAAATGCAGCGCTATACGTTCCGCGCGCCGGGCCAGGCCACGTCGTATTTCTACGGCTACCAGCGCTTGATGGAAACCCGCCAGGCTGCCGAAGTGGCGCTGCGCAGCAAGTTCGACCGCAAGGCGTTCAACGACTTTGTGCTGGCCCAGGGCCTGGTGCCGCCAGCTGTGCTGCGCAAGGCTGTGATGGAAGAGTTTGTGCCATCGCGCAATCAGGGCGTGGCGCAGCAGTGATGCTTGCGTTGAAGGTGTAGGGTGGCACGGCGGGAAGCGGAAGGAACTGCTTCCCGTTGTTGTTTCTGGTATCAGGCGGAAGCGTGGACCGAGGAAATGGACGAAAGTTCCCCGAATGCCTACAATGATTTCCAACCGCCTGCTGAACAGGAGCTTTTCATGAAGCCCAACCGTATCGTGCATTCTCTGGCCGCCGTGGCATACCTGCATATCGCTGCCGCGCTGGCGGCGGACCCGCCTAAACCGCCCGCACCGGCCGCGGCGGAAAAAGCCGTGTGGGACAAGATGACGCAAGCGGGCACGCCCGGCGACGCCCACAAAAAGCTGGAGCCGCTGGTGGGGAAATTCACCGTCCAATCCAAATCCTGGATGGATCCGGCCAAACCGCCTGAGCAAAGTACCGGCACGTCCGAGCGCAAGTGGATTATGGGTGGGCGCTACATTGAAGAACATTTCAATGGCACCTATGGCGGCCAGCCCTTTACCGGCATGGGGCTGCAGGGCTATGACAATGTGACGAAAAAATACTTCGGCACGTGGATGGATTCCGGCAGCACCAGCATCACCATGGCGCGCGGCCTCATGAACGGCAACACCATCCAATACCAGGGCTTGATGTCCGACCCTGTCAGCGGTAAGGAAGTGCCGTACAACATGACCACGACCATCATGGGTAAAGACAGCCACAAGCTGGAAATGTGGGGGCGTGGACCGGGCGGCGGGGAAATGAAATGGATGGAGCTGGTCTATACGAGGGCAAAATGACGGCCGGCTGGGCGGCTGCGGTTATAGTGTGGCCTTTAATACCATCGCAGCCGCAAGGACTTACCATGACGTACGAAGAATACCTGGATGAAGTGACGACCCTGATCGTTGAAAAATACAACCTGGCGGACAAAGCCGCCATCAAGATCGTCGTCGATGCGCAAGATGCCGAGTTTTTCGTCAAGCACGACGATGACAAGCGCCTGCGCAATATCGACCAGGCGCACAAGGATGCGAAGACGCTTTACATGGCGGCGACGGGCAAAGGCAAGAAAGCGTAAGCCATGCTTAGCGGTACGCCGCCTCCGCCACGTGCGTATCGAAGAATTCACGCAGCGCCGTGACTTTACCGTCGCGTACCGTGAAAATGTGCGCCCAGTCGCTGGCAAATTGTTTGCCGGTGGCGCGCACCGTGAAAGCATAGTGGCCCAGTACCACCACGCGCGAGCCTTGCGCAATGAATTCCATCGGCTCGAATACGTTGACTTCCTGCGCCGCCCCCATTTTTTCAAAGAATTCCATCACACGGGCGCTGCCGTGGCGCCGCCCCGTGAAATCCACGCCTGGCACAGCCGGCAATTCCCATGAAATGTCTTCGTCGAAATACGACTTCAGGCTGGCGATGTCTCCCTTCTGGAATGCGTCATAGCACTGCTTAACGACATTCACATTCGCTTGCACGTCCATGGTGGCCTCTCGGAGTCGGTTGGGGGACTTCCAGTATTGGCGGGCAAGCGGGGAAACTCAAGCTGGTTTAAGCCTTGCGCACGAATTCCGTTTTCAAGCCCATCTGGCCGAAACCATCGATCTTGCAATCGATATCGTGGTCGCCATCGACCAGGCGGATATTCTTGACTTTGGTGCCTTGTTTGACGACGCCGCCACCACCCTTCAATTTCAAATCCTTGATGACCACGACGGTGTCGCCATCTTGCAGCACGTTGCCGGATGCGTCGCGCCACACGCGGGCGGTTTCCGCAGCCGTGTCGCCGCCGGCCACAGGCCATTCATGGGCGCACTCGGGGCAAACATAGTTGCCCGTGCCGTCTTCATAAGTCAGGGTCGACGCGCATTGCGGGCAGGGAGGCAGGGTAGACATAATGGTAATTACCTTCAAATGACATTAACATGAAATTGTAACAGGTGCAGCCCTTTGAATGCCGCGTGGCCTTTCCGGCACGAAAATAGAACGTTGGTGCTGCGCTGAACGCATTTCTTGTGTAAGGTGTTGCCAAGCCCGGTAACCTTTTTGAAAGTCTTCCCAGCATGGCAAGTGATGCACCGCTCTACAAGAATCAGGTAATGCTGCTGTCCCAGAGTTTCTTCATCAAGGATAACCAGGCCGAATTGCAGTTACACGCGCATAAATACGATTTCGACTTTCGTTTCTTCAATGAGGTATGGGAGTTTGTCGAAGCCGTCGTCTGCGACCGGGGCCATAGCCTGTTCGTGATCGACCTCGATGCGCTGCACAATATGCAGTCGGACATGGCTGACAGCCGCAAAACGCTGATGCTCAGTGAATTGCTGCAGCGCCTGCCGCAAGACCAGAGCTACGTCTACCTGCAAAGCGCACGCCAGGGCGGCCGCTTCCTGCTGCAACAGCGGCTGGTCGACAGCAATTGCCTCGCTTATGCGGAAAAGCCGATCGCCAACGACGTGCTGGTGGATAAACTGTTTAACTTGTTTGTCCAGCGCAAACGGGGGGATTTGGTGCGTTTGATGTACCTGGGCGAACCCGTCGGCCTCGATGACGGCGCGCTGATGCACCGCCGCCTTGAAGTGATCCACCATGCCGATGCGCAGACCTTGCATTTGCGCGTCAAAGAACTGCAGCCCGATATGGTGCTGATCACGGAAGCGGAATATGCGCGCACGGAAGCCATCGTGCGGGTGTTGAAGAAAAATATCGAAGCGGACCCGGTGCGGGAAATCATGCTGCTGCAGCGCCATCCCGACGCCGGCGTGACGGAGCGTGCGCTGCACAGCGGCTTTGACGATATCCTGATGCTGACGGATCCCGGCGTACTGGCGTCGCAACTGGTCAACCGCGCCAACAAAATCCGCATCAACAAGGATTTGATCGGCAAGGACCGCGCCACCGGCTTGCTGAACAAGGTCGGCCTGCAAAAGAAAGCGCAAGACTTGATTCGCCGCGCCGCGCGGGAAAACCGTCCGCTGGCCTTCGGTGTCGTCGATATCGACAAGTTCAAGACCATCAATGATACGTGGGGCCATTATTTCGGCGACATCGTCATCAAGCGCCTGGCGCTGACTTTGGCGCCGAGCATGGGCGAAGACGATTTGCTGAGCCGCTTTGGCGGCGAAGAATTCGTCATGGTGTTCTGGGACTGCACGCTGGAGCAGGGCTGGGAAAAAATGGATGCGCTGCGCCAGGCGTTTGGCGCGATCCCGTTTGAAGTCAAGCCGGGCGACGTGCGCCGCTTTTCGTTCAGCGGCGGCGTGGCGGCTTATCCCGAATACAAATCCGAAAACGAATTATTCCTGCGCGCGGACGCCATGCTGTATGAAGCGAAGCAGGGCGGGCGTAACCGGATTTGCCAGCGGCCTGCCGGTTAATCGTAGACTGTGCCGATGCCCAGCGGCCTGCTTTTCGCGACGATGCCGCCATCCGCAGGCCACGCGGCAAAGCGCACCACCGCCAGCCGGTAGTGGCCCATCGTGGCATTTTCAAACGGGTAGCCCGGTTCCGCAGGGAGCGCCGTCAATTTGCCTGCCGCGTCGCGGTAGTACACGTCCGGCGCCGGCCCGTTCATTGGATACACGAATTTTACGCCGTCACACTGTTTGCCGATCAGCCGCAGCCGGTAGCCCGATTCGCGCTGGGCGCTGAGCAACTGTTCGCATGCGGCGCGCAAGTTCGCCATGCTGTAGACGCCATCATCGCGCTCGCGGATGGAATAGCGGCCGCTGAACTGGAAATGCCCTTTATGGCGGTTCAGGCGCAGCACCGCATCTTCATCGTAAGCCTGCTTCAGCATGGGCAGCGTGGCGCGGCCCAGCGCATCGACGGGAATCGCCAGATTCACGGTTTCGCCTTCAAGCCGTATTTGCAAACCCTCCATGGATTCATCCGGCGTGTTGGGGCGGATCTGCATGTGCGCCTGGATCAGCGGGCGCACTTTCACATATGGCTCAAAGAAACGCGCCGCCTTGTATGCATGGCGGTAGCTGTGCCATTCCGCGTCGCGCTGGGCGGGGATGGCGACACTGGGTACATCGGCAGCGGCAATGGCGAACAGTGGCTGCAGTACTGCGGCAAGGATCAGCGGTTTGATGGACATGGCGCACAATTTTACGGCATGGCAGGCCAGCGGGCCCGTGCCGGAAGTCATGCCGTCAATGAGGTCCATGACTTTCGGCACTTTGCCGGTGCGCAGTCAACGCGTAGAATTGCGCGCTTGCCCTTGCCAAAATGACAGGCCCATGACCGTCACCAACCGCTATCCTGCCGCCGCCAAGGCGGCCTGCCTGCTTTTCGGTTTCCTCGAACTCTATACGCCGTGGGCCGCCGGTCCGGAACACGCTGACATGCGCCATCCAGCCGGCTTGCTGGCCCGCTGGCTGGCAGGCATGGTTACGCCTGCCGCATCGCTGGTACGCGCTGGCTCGGACCAGCAGGCGCTGGCATATTGGCTGTTCCTGGGCGCACAGTGCGTGCTGGTTGCTGCTTTCATTGGCTTACTGTGCTGGCGCATACGCCCGGGCCACGCACGCTCGCACAGGCTTGGCACGGCTTTGATGGGGGGGCAGATGGCCATCGCGGTGGCGCTGGATTCACTGGCGTTCCATTTTGTGCTGGCTGCCGAATTGACAGCGCTGCTGCCGCTGCGCCGTGCGGCGTGGTGGGTGTCGGCCCTGTTCACGCTGGGTGCAGGCGTCGATGTCGCCATGCTGGCGGCGGTACGGGACCATATGGGCGACAGCCGATTGCTGGCGATCCTGGCGGCACTGACGTTTGAACGCTGCATCGTATTGCTGGGCGTGGCCTTTGCGTGGCTGGCGCGGCAAGAGTACGCGGGGCGCGTGCGCCTGGCCGCATCGAATGCGCAATTGCGCGCGACCCAGTCGCTGCTGGCCGACACCGTGCGCACATCCGAGCGGATGCGCATTGCCCGCGACTTGCATGACGCCGTCGGGCACCACCTTACGGCACTCAACCTGCATCTGGACCTGGCCATGCGCCAGTCCGAAGGCAGGCACCCTGGCGCGTTGGGGACCGCGGCTGAACTGGGCCGGTCGCTGCTGGCAGAAGTGCGCAGTGTCGTCAGCGCGGAGCGTGCAGAACACGGGGTGAATGTGCGCCAGGCGCTGGAATTGCTGTGCACTGGTATTCCGTCACCTTCCATCGTGCTCACGGTGGACCATCGCATCGATAGCTGCCCGCCTGCCGCAGCCCACACCTTGCTGTGCTGCGTGCAGGAAGCCATTACCAATGCGGTGCGCCATGCAGGGGCGGCCACGCTGTCCATTGCTATCCAACGCAGCGGAAATGGCGTGGCCGCGTGCATCGAAGATGATGGCCGGGGCAGCAGCGGGGCGCCGGAAGGCAACGGGCTTACCGGCATGCGCGAACGGCTGGCGGCGCAAGGCGGTTCGCTCAAGATAGGCAGTCCGCGGCGCGGCTATGCGCTGGAATTGTCGCTGCCTTTTGCAGGAGTGTCGCCATGATCCGCGTGATATTGGTCGATGACCAGATGCTGGTGCGCAGCGGTATCCGCGGCTTGCTGGACTTGACGCCGGATATCCGCGTCATCGCGGAAGCGGCCGATGGCAATGAAGCGGCCCACGTCATTGCGCGCGAACAGGCCGATGTGCTGCTGCTCGACGTGCGCATGCCCCATTGCAGCGGCATTGACTTGCTGCGGCGCGAGCCGGACCGCTTGCCGCCCACGATCCTGTTGACGACTTTTGACGATGATGAGGCGCTGCTCGATGGCATGCGCGCCGGTGCCCGGGGATTCCTGCTGAAAGATATTTCGCTGGAACGGCTGGCGGACGGCATCCGCAGCGTCGCCAGCGGGGCAACCCTGTTCCGGCCTGCGCTGACGGAGCGCACCCGTGCCGCGTACGAAAAGCCCGTGGCTGTCCCTGCAGCGCAGGCAACCCCGCTGACCAGCCGCGAAACGGAAATCCTCGCGCTGATGGCGGCCGGGATGAACAACGCGGAAATTGCGCAAGCGCTGGGGCCCAGCGAGGGTACGGTCAAGAATCATGTGTCCAGCATCCTGTCCAAGCTGGGCGTGCGGGACCGCGTGCGCGCTGTGCTGCGCGGGCTGGAATTGGGGCATATCTGATGAAGCCTGCCGTCGCATGCACAGCCTTCTTGCTGGCATCCCCTGTTTGCGCGCAGGCAGAGGCCAGCCTGCTGCCGGAAGGTTCCGTGGACGTGGCGGTCGCGGCAGTTGCCGGTATCGTACCAGCGGCGCCAGGCAGTGCGGCGCGCAAGGCATTCCTGCTGCCGCAATTTTATGCCGAATGGAGCAACGGGATGTTCATTGACGGTTTCGCGGCGGGCATCCAATTGTCGCGCGATCCGCAGTGGAAGTTTGGCCCGATGGTGGCGCTTGATCTCGGCGCACAGCGCACCGATGGCAGCCACCGTGGCATGCGGCCCGTGTTCGGCGCCTTTGCCGACTATATGCCCATGCGGGAACTGAACTTGCACGCCCATGCCGTGGCGCCGGCAGGGCGGGATGGCAATGGCATGCTGGTCAACTTGCGGGCCGGAACCCCGGTGCTGCAGGGGGCGCATGCCGTGCTGGCGATCGGGCTGGGGGCAAATTTGGCCGATGCCGGCTACACGCAGTCAGTCTTTGGCACGGCCCGCTATCAGGCAAGCGGCGGGGTGCGTGACGTGTTTGCCGACGCGCACTGGACATGGCAAATGAGCCGGAAAACCACGTTGAAAGCTTCGCTGCAATCCAGTGTCCTGCAAGGCGATGCCGCCGCCAGCCCGCGCACGGCGCAGCGTACCGGCACGGCGGCGTTGGTGGCGCTGCGCTATGGGTTTTGATCCGTCAAAACCCTACTTTGACTCCCAGCTTCAATCCATCCTGCTTGATGTTCAGGCCAGGTTTTTGCGTCTTGCCGATGTGCTCATATTCCGCCGTGACTGCAATGGCCTTGGTCACGTTGTAGGCGAAACCCACGCCCAGCAGTGGCTTGGTGGATGACGTGCTGTCCGACGTGCCCATGCCATCGGTTGCCTTGAATTGATTGCGCGCCACGCCGGCCTTGCCAAACACGGACCATGCGTCATTGAACTGGTGGGTCAGCCGCACCGCTGCGTAAACGCTGTTCATTTTGAACGTGGGGTCGCCGGGCAAACCCAGCGCGGACTTGCTGAAATGCGTGCTGCCGGCCTGCCCATAGCCTGCTTCCAGCGCCACCATTTCGTTCAATGCATAACCGCCATACAGTTTGAACGCGGCTTTCGCATCTTCCTTGTCTGATTTGCCATTGATGGGATTGTTGAATGTGTAGCTGCCGCCTTTTGCCGCGGTGACGCCCATGTAAAAATCATCTGCGAATGCGGCAGATGGCGTCAGCGTTGCCGCCAGCAGGGCGGCGATCAATGTTTTTGACATACAGTTCCTTGAAAGTGATGAGTGCTGGTTGCGGCGGAATGGGGTGCCCAACCAGTGCATCGATTCTAGGAAAATGAACTGTGCCGCACATGTGCCGAAAGGCATAGGCGCAAGGGCGGGATTTGACGTTCTGCCCTCCGGATTGTGCAGTCTGTCGCATGCCGCAATACGGAACATGCTTCGAACGACACAATGCTGATCTTTCAAAAGAACCATAGGGAGACCATCATGTCGTTACGCCAAGCCGCCGCCAGGCATCCAGTCCTTGCTGCCACACTGTGTGCAGGAGTGCAGTTCCTCATTACCACGCTGATCCTCAAAGCCGGCATGGCGTACGCGCCTGCCGCCTTTGGCAAAGTCAAATTGCTGGCATTTGCATCGACCGTGGTTTTGCCGCTGGCGCTGGTGCACAGCTTCGGCATGTGGCGGCAAGTGGGTTTGCACGTCGCCGAGACCAAACCCAGCAAAATCTTTTTCGCCAGCATGCTGCTGTGCGTACTGTTCCTGTCGATGGGCGTACACCTGATGCCGCAGCGGCCCCTGGGCGCAGAAGTGTTGATCCAGTTGATCAATGCGTTTGGCGAGGAACTGCTGTTCCGTGGCGTGATCTTTGTGATCTTGCTGGCACTGCCGCGCTGGCAAGCGATCATGATTTCCGGCGTGCTGTTTGGCGGTATGCACCTGATCCACGGTTTCATGGATGGCAATTGGCAGCATGCGGCATGGTGGGCCTTGGCGACGTGTTTGTCGGGCATGATGTTTGCCGCTGTGCGCTACAGCACCGGCGGCCTGTGGCTGACCATCGTGCTGCACATGGCGCTGAACCTCAGCAAAATTTATTCGAATATCGAGCCGGCTGCGGGCCACGCTACGCTGCTGGTGGCGGAGCGGCTGGCATACGGCATCGAGTTCGCGCTGGTGGCGTGGGTGATGTACCGTGGCAGCCGGGGGGCGCAGCCGCCGGTGGCGGCTGCGTCGTAAGCCCCTGGGACGCCATTTAAACGTAGCGCGCCAGCAGTGCGCCATCCAGTGCCGCGTCCAGTTGCATGCGCACGAAATGGCCGGCGCCTGGCGCGACCGAAATCTCGCGCCCATCGTCGGCCAGCAGCCGCGTCACCATCACGTCGCGGTTGCCCTGCGGGTGCACCGCTTCCAGCCGGTCGCCCACGGAAAAGCGGTTTTTGACTTCGATCCGCGCCCAGCCATCGGCGACATTCAATACGTCGCCGACATACTGGCTGCGGTCGACTTCCGATGCGCCGCGCATATAGTTCTGGTAAGCCTGCGTGTGGTGGCGCTGGTAAAAGCCATCCGTGTAGCCACGGTTGGCCAAGCCTTGCAACTGGCCCAGCAAGCCCGGGTAAAACGGACGTCCCGCCACGGCGTCGTCGATGGCCTGGCGGTAGACTTGCGCCGTGCGCGCCACGTAGTACAGCGACTTCGTGCGGCCTTCGACTTTCAGTGAATTCACGCCGATTTTCACGAGCCGTTCGATATGCTCGACCGCCCGTAAATCCTTGGAATTCATGATGTATGTGCCGTGTTCATCTTCCAGGATCGGCATCAGTTCACCGGGGCGTTCCGCTTCCTCGATCAAATAGGGGCGGTCCGCCAGCGGGTGGCGCGGCTGCTGGTGCAGTGCGGACAACGGCCGTTCCGCCTGTTCCAGCGCCTGTTTGAATTGCAGCTGAATCACTTGCGGTTCGGGCGGCGCCAGATCGCCGCTGGCGTCCTCCACGGCGTTGCCCACCTTGTAGTCCCAGCGGCAGGAATTCGTGCACGTGCCCTGGTTGGAATCGCGGTGATTGAAATAGCCGGACAGCAGGCAGCGGCCCGAATACGCAATGCACAGCGCGCCGTGCACGAACACTTCCAGTTCCATTTCCGGGCAGCGCTGGCGGATTTCTTCGACTTCATCGAGCGACAATTCGCGCGACAAGATCACGCGCGTCAATCCCATGCGGTGCCAGAATTTCACGTCGGCCCAGTTGACGGCATTCGCTTGCACGGACAGGTGCACGGGCACGTCCGGCCACTTGTCGCGCACCATCATGATGAGGCCCGGGTCGGCCATGATCAGCGCATCGGGCTGCATGGCAATCACGGGTTCCATATCGCGCAGATAGGTTTTCAGCTTCGCGTTGTGCGCAAAGATATTGCTGGCGACGAAGAATTTTTTTCCGCGCGCGTGTGCGCCGTCGATGCCGTCCTGCAGCGCCTTCAACGTGGAAAAGTCGTTATTGCGCACGCGCAGGCTGTAGCGCGGCTGGCCTGCGTAGACCGCGTCGGCGCCGAAATCAAAGGCGGCGTGCATTTTAGCCAGCGAACCGGCAGGGAGGAGAAGTTCGGGAGCGGACAGCATGGGCGAAACCTGCGAAAAATTGCGCAGGTTAGCCGGGGCTGCCGGTGGCTGTATATGATCTAAATCAAATTTCGCCCAGTTTTTTAAGATTCGTCGCGGATTTGCGCGGCCAGCGCATACGAGTGCAAGCGGGCGGTGTGGTCAAAAGTTTGCGATGCAATCATCAATTCATCGGCGCCCGTGCGGGCAATGAACGCTTGCATGGCTTGCTTGACGGTGGCCGGCGAGCCGATGGCCGAGCAAGACAGTACTTGTTCCAGCATCGCCCGCTCTGACGGGCCCAGTTTGTCCAGATAGCCTGGCACAGGCGGCGGCAGCTTGCCGGGTTTCCCTGTGCGCAGGTTGACGAACGCTTGCTGCATGGACGTGGCCAGCAACTGCGCTTCTTCGTCGGTATCGGCGGCGAACACGTTATAGCCGAGCATGACATACGGCTGGTCCAGCGTGGAAGAAGGGCGGAACTGCGAGCGGTAGACGTCGATTGCCTGCATCATCATGGCCGGCGCGAAGTGGGACGCGAACGCAAATGGCAAACCCAGTGCGGCGGCCAGTTGTGCGCCAAACAGGCTGGAACCCAGGATCCACATGGGGATGTGCAATCCGGCGCCCGGCACGGCTTTGACGGGGCGGCGCGGGGAGCCGGCAAAGTAATCCATCAATTCCACCACGTCTTGCGGGAATTCATCCGGATCGCTGGCCAGGTTGCGGCGCAGTGCGCGCGCGGTCGTCTGGTCGGAGCCGGGTGCGCGGCCCAGGCCCAGTTCAATCCGGCCTGGATACAGCGATTCCAGCGTGCCGAATTGTTCGGCAATCACCAGCGGTGCGTGGTTGGGCAGCATGATGCCGCCCGCGCCCACTTTGATGGTTTGCGTGCCGCCCGCAACGTAGCCGAGCAGCACGGCCGTGGCGGCGCTGGCAATGCCTGGCATGCCGTGATGTTCCGCCAGCCAGAAGCGCCGGTAGCCCAGGCGTTCTGCATGGCGCGCCAGGTCCAGCGTATTGGCAAACGACGTGCGGGCGTCGCTGCCTTCCGTGATGGGCGAGAGGTCGAGTACGGAAAAAGGGATCATGGCGGTCCTGACGGGCTTGCGGAAGTACTTTAACTGGAGGCGCAAACCGGTGAATCAAGGGCGGTTAGTGAAAGCCCTCACGATGGCAAGGGCCTTTCACGCGTACTATGATGTTGTTAATTTGCAACAAATCATTCTGTTGGGAAGCTATCGACAGGCATAAACTGTTTAAAACAGGAGAGCCGCCATGGCCATATCGCCGAATACCGCAGCCATTCAGAAGCTGTACGTCGCTTATTTCAACCGCCCCGCGGACGTGGCCGGGCTGGCCTACTGGGAAGCCGTGGTGATGGCTGCCGGCGGCGACACCAGAGACGTGTCCAGAGCATTTGCGCAATCAAGCGAATACCTTGGACTGCTGGCTTCCAAGGCGCCTGCCGAGGTGGTGGACAGCGTGTATGTGAATTTGTTTGGCCGCCATGCCGAAGATGGGGGCCTGGCTTACTGGACCGGCTTGTATGCGTCGGGGGCGATCGGCGTCGCCGACGTGGTGACGGTGCTGGCCGAAGCCGCGGGAGGCGGCGATGCGGTTGCGGTGGCCAACAAAGTCACGCTGGCAACCAGTTTCACCGAAGCGCTGCAATCGTCGGGCCATCCGGATGCGTTCAGCAGCGCCGCAGCAATGGTTTACGCGAAACAATTCCTTGCCGGCGTGACCGATGACGCATCGGCTGCGGCGGCAAGCGCGGGGCTGGACGCGGCGCTGCAAACCACCATCGGCCTGGCCGGCGTCCATGCGCTTGACAACCAGGGCCCGCCATCGGTGGCCGCCGCGCCGCTGGTGCAGGCAGCCCACCCTGCCGTACCAGATCCATCGATCGCACCGGAAAACGTGGATGCCAGCAAATTCATGGCCCTGTTGCAGTGCAGTGTGTCGTGGTATGGCAAATTCATCCAGCAGGCGCCGAACGGTACGCCGCTGACCATCACGTACAGTTTCATGACGGCGGTGCCGTCTTACTATAACGAGTACGAATACAGCCATCAGCCGAACGTGGCGCGCGTCACGGGCTTTCAAGCTTTCAACAGCGCTGAAAAAGATGCCGCGCGCGCCATCTTCGACGTGCTGGCGCATGCCACCGGCCTATCGTTCCAGGAAGTGCCAGCCACGCTGGACGCCGACATTGCGCTGGGCATGCGCGACATGAACCTCAATACCGGCGGTACCGCGTATGAGCCCGGAGTGGACGACGGCATCAGCAGCGACAGCCCGAAGTCGCTGGATAACCTCGACCAGGAAGGCACGTATGGCGATGTCTTCCTGAATGCGAAGATCATGGACGGCATGGCGATGACGCCAGGCAGCGAAGGATATTACGTCTTGATGCATGAAATCGGCCATGCATTGGGACTCAGGCATGCGGTGGTGTCGGAACGCGGCCTGACGGCGGCGGAGGACAACCAGGATTACACCGTCATGACGGAGTCATACAGTCCGGGCGCTGCGTTTACGCCGCACTATGGGGCGTATGACTTGGCGGCGCTGCAATACCTGTATGGCACGGATGCGGGGGAAGCGGCGCAGCGCGCGGGGACCACGACGGTATTCGACGGTGCGGCAATGACAATCACGGCCGGCGCGCAAGGCGGTGTGCTGCTTGGCACGTCGCTCACCGATCACATGAACGGCGGCGCGGGGAGCGACGTCATGTGGGGCCGCGGCGGCGATGACGTCCTCGATGGCGGGGCAGGCAATGACACGCTCGATGGCGGCATCGGCAACGATGTGCTGTCCGGCGGCGCCGGCGACGACCACTTGCAGGGCAGCTGGGGCGCGGATCGCCTCGACGGCGGCGCCGGGACCGATATCGTCAATGGCGGTGAAGGCAGCGACGTGCTGGTTGCCAGCGGTGATGGCGATATGCTGCTGGGCGGCGACTGGGCGCCATCGGGCGTACCGGACACGGTCGACTACAGCGCGGCCGGCGCAGGCGTTACCGTGCTCCTGTCCACCACGATCGAAAACAACGATACCGAGTACCATTTCGACGGCACGAAAGGGTATGCACATGTCATCGGAACGGGGCAGGTGGCAGGCATGGCAACGCGCGACACGCTCATTAACATCAATGGCGTGATCGGCACCGCTTTCGATGACTACCTGTCCGACAGCACGACGACTTTTTATTTTGATGAAATCCTCCATGGCGGCGCGGGCAACGATACGCTGGTCAGCCATGGCGGCGGCAACTACAGCTACAGCACGCATGACACATTGATAGGCGGCACGGGCGATGACCGTTATGTGCTGTCGATAGCCACGTTGACTGACCAGGCCATCAGCATCGTGGAAGCGGCGGGCGAGGGGCATGACACCATCGAGATCACGGGCGGCCAGGCAGTGTTCACTGTGCCGGCCAACGTGGAAGATGTCATCAGCGGCCCGATCGCCAGCGTGGAGTTGACGGGCAATGCGCTGGACAACTTCCTCTCCGGCGGCAATGGGCGCGATGTGCTGCGCGGCGGCGATGGCGGCGACACGCTGGCTGGCGGTGGCGGTTCGGACCTGTTGACGGGCGGCGCGGGAGCGGACCGCTTTGTGTATGCACCGTATGCAGACGGCACGGCGCAGCATGACGTCATCACTGACTTCAACGCAGCGCAGGGGGACCGCATCGTACTGTCCGGCGTGGCGCTGGCGTCGATCGGCGTGGCAGGCGCTAATGTGCTGCTGACCTTGTCAGATGGTGAAATGATTGAACTGGCCGGGGTGGCCTTGTTCAACACCGCATGGATTATGGCGGGGTAGCACCTATGGCGTGGCCGAACGCCTGAAGCCGGAAATGGAATGCGCAACCACGCTGGTCCAGCCCCGGCGAAATACAAACCGTACCGCCCATCCGGCGCGCCGCCTGCCGCACAATCGCCAGCCCCAGGCCGGAGCCTGGCGCCGTGGTGCCGCGGACGCGGTAAAAGCGCTCGAACACCAGTTCGCGCTGGTCTTCCGCGATGCCCGGACCGTCGTCCGCAACCGATACCGTCAATGCGCCGTCCGATGCCGCGGCCGCGACGGCGATACGGCAACCCGCATGCACGTAGCGCAGGGCATTGTCCAGCAGATTGTGGACGATGGACTGGAAGGCCGCCATGTCCAGCGTCCAGTGCAGCGTCTCGGGCGCATCCAGCGACAGCTCGATATCGCACGCTAGCGCCAGCCCCGCCTTCTGCGCCAGCAGGTGGCGCAGGTGGCCGGCCACGTCGACGGTGGCTAGCGTGCCAGCCGGCGTCTCGTCCAGGGTCGCCAGCTCGAGTAATTGTCCGACCAGGTGCGACGAGCGTGCGATGGCGTGGTCCAGGTGAGCTTGTGCCTGCTGCCGTGCATAGGTGTCGGGCTCGCGCACGATGGCGTGCGCCTGCGTGGCAATGACTGCCAGCGGCGTGCGCAATTCATGGGCGGCATCCTGTACGAAGGCGCGCTCCCGCTGCACCTGGCGGCGCAACTGTGCCAGCAGGTTATCGAGGGCCGTGACGACCGGCTGCAGTTCCGCATACTTGAGCTGCAGATTGACTGGCGACAGGTCGTCAGGCGCCCTGGTATCGATCCGTTTAGCCAATAGCCGCAGCGGCCGCAAGCCGCTGCGTACCGCCAGCCACAGCACCACCAGCACCACCGGGAAAGCCAGCAGCAGGTAAGGCAGCAATTCCCTGCTCAGCCATCCCAGTACCGTGGTGTCGCCTACTTGGGGCTCGGCTATATGCAGCGTCCAGCGCCCCGTTGCGCGCATGATCGTCCAATACATGCGGCCGCCAATGGCTTGGTCGCGTACCTGCGGCGGCCCGTCTGCCGGCCCGTTTTCCGGCAATGCCCAGTTCCACTCCTGCGCGCCTGGACCGGGCGTGCGGTACAGCACCCGGCCCTGGCGGTCTGCCAGTTCGAACAGTACTTCGCCCGGCAGTTGTCCGCCTTCGCGCCGCAAGTGATTGACCATCACGGCACTGACGGCAACTGCGCTTTTCGCGTGTTCTGCGTCTTCCACCGGCGCCAGGGCGGCGGCCAGGGCGCCGCTCAACTGGTGTAACCCGGAATTGGTGCGCATGGCTTGCTTGAACGCCAGGTAATCAAATGCCAGCAGCACCGACCAAACCGACATAAAGGCCAGTACCAGCGCGAGCATCACCCGCTGCGTCAGAGTGGGGCTTAGCCAGCGTTTCATACGGCCAGCAAATAGCCGATGCCGCGTACGGTGCGGATGCGCGCAGGGCCGATCTTGCGCCGCAGGTTCGAGACATGCACTTCGATCGAGGCAAAGTCGACCGGATCGCCCAGCGGCTCGAGCCGGTGCGACAGCGCGCTTTTGGACACCACCGTGCCAGGCTCGCGCGCCAGTTCCAGCAGCAGGTGGAATTCGCGCGGTGACAAAGCCAGCGGCTCGGTCCCCAGCTGGGCCGCGTGGCGGCGCGGCTCGATCATCAGGTCGCCGAACCGCCACTGTTCACTGGCCTGCTGCGCGTGGCGGCGCATCACGGCCCGGATGCGCGACAGCAGTTCCTCCGTTGCAAACGGCTTGACCACGAAATCGTCCGCGCCGCCGTCCAGGCCATCCAGGCGGTCTTGCAGCGCGGAGCGCGCGGTAATCACGATGACCGGCACCATGTGGCCGGCGCGCCGCCATTGCGCCAGGACGTCCAGGCCGCAGCCGTCGCCCAGCGTCAAGTCCAGCAGTACACAGTCGACCGCCGATCCGTGAAAGGAGCGCGGCGCATCGGCCGCGCGGCGCAGCCATTCGCTGCTGTATCCCTCCGCTTTCAACGCACCCTGCAAGGCGCGTCCTAAATCGAGGTCATCTTCAATGAGTAATAAATGCATCACATGATTATACCTAAGACAATTTTTTCATCGGCCGGGGCGTTCATGCCCGTCTTTGGCTTTGCTTAAGGTTGCTCAAAGCACAATCAAGGTTCTCAGCCGGCGGCATGTGCCCTGGCGCCTTATTTGGAAGGAAAGGCAATGCAGGTGAAAAATGTAGTGGGAATGGTGGTGTTCTGCGCTGTGCTTGCCGCGTGCGGCGGGAAGGGCGCACCGGCGCCGGCCGATACGTTGAACGACAAAGTCGAGCGTTTTCGTCTTGCCAGCGGTGTGCCCGGCCTGGCCGTGGTGGTGGTCGACGGCGATCATATCGATGTGGCGACCAGCGGCGTGCAAAAGGCCGGTGCGCCTGCGCTGATTGGCCGGGACGACCGTTTCCAGATGGGCTCACTCACCAAAGCCATGACGGCCAGTTTGATCGCGCGCCTGGTCGAACAGCATAAATTGCGCTGGGACTCGACCCTGGCCGAGCTGTTTCCTGCATGGCGTGACAAGATGCGGCCTGAATACCTGGGCGTAACGGTGGCGCAATTGCTGCGCCACCGTGCCGGCCTGGTACGCGATTTTTCCGATGACGATGCCGTCGGTTTGCAGCAGGTTGTAACAGGAGACCCGTTGCAGGACCGTACCGCCATGGGACTATGGTTTCTGCAAAAGCCGCCCCAGTCGGCGCCTGGCAGCACCATGCTGTACTCCAATATCGGTTACCTGATCGCGGGACTGATCGCGGAGTCGGTCGGCCATGCGCCGTATGAACAGTTGCTGGCGCAGGAAGTGCTGCAGCCGCTGCAGATGCAAGGGGCCTTTGGCCTGCCGGAAGACGCCGGCGGCCAGACGCCGGTCGGGCATATCAGCACCGCGCAAGGCTGGCAAGCCGCGCGCTTTAACCCGGCCATGCAGGATGAAACGCAATTCCGCCTCTGGTTATTCGCGGTCAGCGCGGCAGGCGGACTTGATCTCAGCGCGCCTGATTATGGCCGCTTCCTGCTCGAGCAGCTGCACGGGCTTCAGGGCCGCTCCACGTACCTGACGCAGGCGGATTTTCAGTTGATGCATACGCCAGTGGACGGCTACGCGTTTGGCTGGGGCATCTCGGACGTGCCGAAGTACGGCACGGTCAGCTATCACACTGGTACGGCTGGCACGTATTTCACCGCCAGCCTCCTGGTTCCTTCGCAAAACCGGGCCGTGGCAGTGATGTGCAACTGCGAAAGCGCCGACGCGGAAGCCAAAATCAGCGAGTTTGCCAACACGCTGGCGGCGGCTGTGCCGCCCAAGTGACCCTGCGCTGGTTGCGCAGGGGGGCGTACTGGGCGATGTCACTGCGAACCTGCGCCGCTGCCCGCCGCGCCACTTGCGGCGCCGCTGGCATGGGCCGATGGCTGTGCACTGGCAGCAGTGCCGCTGCCCGCGCCATCAGCCTGCGAGACGTTTTTCATCACGTTGCCGGCCAGCGAACCGGATGCGGCGCCATTGCCGCCAGCCTCGCTGTTGGCGCTGCGTGGCTTGCGCAATTCGTCCGTATTGATGGCGCCGCTGGCCTGGCGCGTACGGTCCAGCAGTTCGCCACGCCCGGCCATGGGCGTCATGCCGCCCAACTGGCCGCCTAACTGGCCCCCGAAGGCGCCGGAACCGCCGATCATGCCGCCGATGGCGCCGCCCCGGCCCAGCAACTGTGCGTGGGCCGAGCACGCGATGCCGATGGACAGGGCTGCGATCAATTGTTTGGCGATGGTGGCATTTTTCATGATGATTCTCCTTGTTGACGCCGCAGACTATCTGCAGCTGTTGCAAGGAAAACGCTTGGTCGCAAAGGTTTAATCCGTCGCCATGAAAATATTTTTGAATTTATTTGAACGACGATGGATCGACTCGCAGCGATGCGCCCACGATGCCCTGGCCGAGCGTATTGCTTGGCGCGCCGGGCGGGACGCCGGTGGCGCTGCGGGCCAGCCGGTCCAGCGCCGACCGGGCTGCCTGCGGCGACGGCGGTCCCATGTCCAGGGACAGCAACGCCGCCACCAGCGGCGCTGCATACGATGTGCCGCGTACTGTGCGGTACGGCGGGGCGCCGATGGCGGCGCTGACCATCTGGCTGCCAGGCGCGGCGAACATGACTTGCGGGCCGCGCGCCGCTTCCGGTAATGGCCGTCCCTGCCTGTCGACGCCGCTGACGCCGACCACCCCGGCATAGCTGGCCGGATACAGCGGCGGCGCGGCCGGGCCGTCATTGCCGACGGCGGCTACCAGCAGATGGCCGCGCTGCACCATGTCGCGCACCACTTTTTCCAGGATCAGGTTGGGCGGGCCAACCAGGCTGACGTTAATCACGGCGACGTGCTCGCGCGCCAGCCAGGCCAGCGCCGCAGCAATGCGCGCGGCGGATCCGCCGCTGCCGCTGTCGCAATAAATATCCGCCGCATACAGTGCCGCTTGTGGCGCGGCGCCACGGAAACGTGCGGAGCGGCCCACCATCAGCGCCGCCACGGCCGTGCCATGCGCGCTGGGATGGGAGCCGTCTTCACAGCCCCAGGACTGGATGGCGGCGTCAGCGAATACTTCGTGGCCACGGTCGATACCGCTGTCAACCAGCCCGACTTTCGCAGCCCCGGCGCCGGGACCGGGCGGCAGGCTTTCCTTGCCGGCGCCGGATTGCGGGCCCGCCGGCGCGGCGCCGCTACCCGTGTAGATATGGTTGTAATCGTAGACGCCGTCCGGATCTGCGGCACGCAAGCGCTGCAGCGTCGCGGCGATGTCGGCGCCGGCCGGCAGGCGCAGTATGTGTACGCCATCGGCATCGCCGCCAGTCACGGACAGGCCCGCAGCCTGTGCAGCAGCCACCCCTGCGGAGCCGGCTTGCCAGGCCAGGATTTCATGCCGCACCACCGGGTTGCCATGAGGGTCAGCTTCCAGTACGTCGCGATGCCGCTGCAGCAAGTCCGTGACGTGTTTCAGCCGCAGGCTGCGCAAGTCGGCGATGTCGCTGCGGTCCAGCAGCCGCTGGGTGTCGCGCAGCAGGGGGCTGTTCAGGCGGTCTTGTAACGTTGGTAACTGCGGCAATGGCAATTGCGGCAAGCGCAGTTGCGCCTGTGCAGTGGGAGCGAAAAGTGCGCAGGCCAGAACCAGTGCGCGGGGAAGCAGTCTGCGTGGCATGATGACCGGATCATAATATAAGGGAACACTGTTACTGGAGAAAACGTTCGGGACAGGGATTAAAATCCATTGCGCCATCGTTTACCTGTTATCTATGACAGCCAACGCCATCAACAATGAAATCGCCGCGCTGTTGCCGCGCTTGCGCCGCTTTGCCCGCAGCCTCGTCTACCACCGTGACGATGCGGATGACCTGGTGCAAATGGCGGTGGAGCGCGGACTGGCCCGCAGCGGTCAATGGGAGCCCGGCACCCGGCTTGACAGCTGGATGTTCAGGATCATGAAAAACGTGTTTATCGACGAAGTGCGCTCGCGCATGCGGCGCGACACCTTGTTTGCTCCCGAAGAAGCAGGCGAGCATGTCGGCGACAATTATGCCGAAGCGCTTCAGCAGCGGATGGCGATCGAGAAAGCCGTCAGTATGCTGTCCGAGGAACACCGGATGGTAGTCGCGCTGGTGATGGTGGATGGCATGCCGTATAAGGAGGCGGCCGACGTGCTGGACATTCCAATTGGGACATTGACCAGCCGGCTGGTACGCGCACGCACGGCGTTGCAGGAATTATTATCCGATTAAGCGAGGACGGTGAAATGAGCTTTTCCGAAGAAACCCTGATGGCGTATGCCGACGGCGAGCTGGCGCCGCCCGAGCGCGAGCAAGTTGAGCGGGCCATGCAAGGCGACCCGGAACTGGCGGCACGGGTGGCGCGGCATCAGGCGCTGCGCTCGGACGTGTTTGCCGCCTTTGCGCCCGTGCTGGACGAGCCGGTCCCGGCGCGCCTGGCTGCGGCAGCGCTGCCGGACAAGGTTGCCGACCTGGCGGC
>NZ_WNLA01000021.1 GCF_009720865.1 Pseudoduganella ginsengisoli
GCCACTGGCCCTGCATTGACCGGCTGCCCAGGCGTCGCGCCTGCCGTTTGCGCCACGGCGCTGTTGCCGGCATCTGCCGCAGCCTGCTGTGCCGGTGCAGCGGTGGCCGCACTGGCGCCGGACGGCAGTGCCTGCGTACTGGCGGACGCGCTGATATCGGCTGGCTGGGGCGATGCATCCGCAGTCCCGGCGCTGCTTTGCTGCGCCTGCCCGCTGCCGCTGTCCGCAGGCGCGGCCGCCGCTGTTGCCACGGCGGCTGGCGCGACAGGCAGCGGCAAAGGCGCCACCGGAACCGGCACATTGATCACGGGCGGCGCAGGCAGGATCGTCAGCGTGCCATCCGCATACGTGATGTCATAGTTAGCACTGCTCAAGCCTTGCGGATGAATGGTGTACTGCCCCGGCGTGCTGGCGCCCTGGCTGGAACCGCCGTAGCTGAGCATCCCCGCCAGCACGGATTCCGTATCCGTTCCGGCAAAGCCCGCATAGACGACGCCATTGCCGCCTACATAAATCGTACCGTTGTACACCATGCGGTCGGCATTGGCCGTAACTGTCAGCGGCGCGCGGGCCACCGTCAATGCGCCGCCCTGGTAGGCGATCGTGTAATTATTGCTGTCCAGTCCTTGCGGCATGATGAAGTACGTGCCGGCCGCCACCGCGCCCTGCGCACTGCCGCCGTAGGTCAGGCTGCCACCCAGCACCGCGGCGGTTTCCCCATTGACGAACCCGCTGTAACGCACGCCATTGCCGCCCGCATAGGGCTTGGCGTCATAGGTTTTCGCGGCATCGGCGGCAGTCACCGTCAGCGCAGCCTTGCCCACTTCGAGCACGCCGTTCGCATACGTGATGCTGTAGTTGCGGCTGGCCAGGCCGGACGGGATGATCGCGTACGTGCCCGCGTTGACGGCGCCCTGGCTGCTGCCGCCATATTGCAGGCTGCCGCCCAGCACCGGCTCTGTCTCGCCATTGACGAAACCACTGTAACGCACGCCGTTGCCGCCCGAGTAAGCCTTGCCGTCGTAGGTTTTGCCCGCGTCCAGCGCGCTCACGGCCAGCGCCGCCTTGCCCACCTCCAGCGCACCGTCCTGGTAGGTAATCGCATAATTGCGGCTCGACAGGCCGGAAGGCGTAATCACATAACTGCCCGCATCGACAGCGCCCTGGCTGTTGCCGCCATATTGCAGGCTGCCGCCCAGCACGGTGGCGCCTTCGCCATTGACGAATCCACTGTAGCTGACGCCATTACCGCCTGTATAAGCTTTGCCGTCATACGTCTTGCTGGCGCTGCCGGCGCTGACGACCAGCGCCGCCTTGCCGACGTCCAGCGCGGCGTCCCCATACGTGATCGTGTAATTGGTGCTGGACAGGCCGGACGGCTTGATCACATAGCTGCCCGCGTCCACCGCCCCCTGGCTGCTGCCGCCGTATTGCAGGCTGCCGCGCAGCACTGCCGCGGTTTCACCGTTGACAAAGCCGCTGTAGCTGACGCCGTTGCCTCCCGCGTAGGCTTTGCCATCGTAAGTCTTGGCTGCGGGATTGGCTGTAACGGCCAGCGCGGCAGGCCGTATCGCCAGCGTGCCGCCCTCAAAGACCACCGTATAGTTCGCGCTGCTGAGGCCAAACGGCAGGATGCTGTAGCTGCCCGCATTGACGGCGCCCTGGCTCGTGCCGCCATAGGCCAGCGTGCCTTGCAGGCTGGCCGCCGTGTCGCCATTCAAAAAGCCGCTGTACGTGACGCCGCTGCCGCCGCTGAACGGCAAGCCGGAATACGTCTGCGACGCATCGCGTGCCCGTATCGTCAACAGCGCCTGGCTGATGGACAAGGTGCCGGGGACATAGCTGATCACGTAATTCGGGCTGGCGAACCCCGATGGCACGATCGCGTACTTGCCTGACTGTACCGCGCCCTGGCTGTCGCCGCCATATGCCACGGAACCCAGCGACGCGGCGGTGTCGCTTCCCGCCAGGCCGGTAATGGTGACGCCGTTGCCGCCGCTGTATGGCTTGCCGTCATAATAGCGCGATGCATCGTTGGCCGTGACCGTCAGCGGGGCCGGGTCGATGCGGCCCACATTGCCGCTGGCTGCCGTGGGCAGCACGTAGTTGGACAGGCTGGTCCCGGCGCCGGCGATATAGTCCCCCGCTTGCAGCGCCACGCTGACAGTCTTGCCGGACGCGGCGCCGGCGCTGTCATAAGTCCCGGCCACCTTGCCGACAGTGACGGACTGGCCCGCCACCACCCCGGTCAGTGCATAGTTTTGCGTTCCCAGGCTGGCCACGTCCGTGCCGTCATAGGTTTTTACGACACTGCCGGCCAGGCTCAACGACAGTGGCGCCTTGTCAACCGTCAGCGCACCGCTGGCGTACTGGATCGCATAATTCGTGCTCGACAAGCCTTGCGGAATAATCGTATAGCTGCCCGCGTTGACCGCGCCCTGCGACGTGCCGCCGTACGCCAGTGCGCCACCCAGCACGGCGGACGTCTCGCCGTTGACGAAGCCCGTATAGCTGACGCCATTGCCGCCACTATAGGCCACGCCATCGTACGTGCGGCTGGCATTGGCCGCGGCAACTGTCAGCGGCGCCTGCCCGATGGCCAGCGCGCCGTCCACGTAGGTGATCGCATAATTTGTGCTCGTATAGCCCTGCGGAGTAATGGCATAGGACCCTGCGTTGACGGCGCCCTGCGCCGTGCCGCCGTACGCCAGCGCACCACCCAGCACGGCGGATGTCTCGCCATTGACGAAGCCTGTATAGCTGACGCCATTGCCGCCGCTGTACGCCAGGCCATCGTAGGTCTTGCTTGCATTGGCGGCCGTCACGGTTAATGGCGCCTGCGCCACGGTCAGCGCGCCGTTGACATAGCTGACCGCATAATTGGTGCTGGATAATCCCTGCGGAATGATCGTATAGCTGCCCGCATCGATGGCGCCCTGCGCCGTTCCGCCGAAACTCAGGCTGCCGGTCAGGCTGGCCGCGCTCTCGCCATGGACAAAGCCGCTGTACGCGACGCCATTGCCGCCACTGAACGCCAGGCCGTTGTACGTCTTGCCGGCGTTATTGGCGGTAATGGTCAGCGGCGCCTGCGCCACTGACAGCGCACCGCCGGTATAGCTGATCGTATAGTTCGTGCTGGTATAGCCGTGCGGCGTGATGACGTAACTGCCCGCATTGACTGCCCCCTGCGCGCTGCCGCCAAAAGCCAGCGCGCCGCCCAGCACGGCGGAAGTCTCGCCATTGGCGAAGCCTGTATAGGTGGCGCCATTGCCGCCGCTGTACGCGAGGCCGTCATACGTTTTGTTGGCGTTGTTGGCCGTTACGGTCAGCGCCGCCTTATCCACGGCCAGCGCGCCGTTGGCATACTGGATTGCATAATTCGTGCTCGACAAGCCTTGCGGGATGATCGTATAGCTGCCCGCATTGACGGCGCCTTGCGACGTGCCGCCGTAGCCCAGCGTGCCGCCCAGCACGGCGGACGTCTCGCCATTGACGAAACCGGAGTAAGTGGCGCCATTGCCGCCGCTGTACGCCAGGCCGTCATAGGTTTTATTGGCATTGGCCGCCGTTACCGTCAGCGGCGCCTGCGCCACCGTCAGCGCGCCGCTGGCATAGCTGATCGCATAGTTGGTGCTGGTATAGCCTTGCGGCGTGATGGCGTAGGAGCCCGCATTGGCGGCGCCCTGCGCCGAGCCGCCAAAGCCAAGCGCGCCGCCCAGCACGGCGGAAGTCTCGCCATTGACGAAGCCTGTATAGCTGACGCCATTGCCGCCGCTGTACGCCAGTCCGTCATACGTTTTCGCAGCGCTGGCGGCCGTCACCGTCAGCGGCGCCTGCGCCACGGCCAGTACCCCGTCAACGTAGGTGATCGCATAATTACTGCTCGACAGGCCCTGCGGAACGATCGTATAGCTGCCCGCATTGACGGCTCCCTGCGCCGTGCCGCCGAAACTCAGGCTGCCCGCCAGGCTGGCCACGCTTTCGCCGTTGACGAAGCCGCTGTAGCTGACGCCATTATTGCCGCTGAACGCCAAACCGTTATAGGTCTTGCTGGCGTTGGCCGCAGTGATGGACAGCGGCGCCTGCGCCACCGTCAGCGCACCGTTGACATAGCTGATGGCGTAGCCCCGGGTGTCGGTCAAGCCGCTGGGCACGACGGTGTAGCTGCCCGCGTTGACGGCGCCAAACGCGGTGCCGGCCACATTCAGCGAGCCGGACAGCATGGCAAGCGTATCGCCGCTGGCCAGGCCCGTTGCCGTGGCGCCCAGCGAGCCCGCGTATGCCTGCCCGTCATAAGTCTTGGCGGCGCTATTGCCCGTGATGGCAAGTGCAGGCCGTTCGCGCGCAATGATGTTGGTGCCGGCAACCAGCGCCGCGCTGAAATTGCTGGCCGTCGGCGTACTGTAGTAGCGGAAGCGGCCGCTGCCAGCGCCTGCCAGCGCTGTCAGCGCGCTGTCATTTGCCGTCCCCGTGTAAAGCGTGGCGCTGCCGCCAGCGCCGTAGGTGACCGATGCGCCGCTGTTATACACGATGTCGCCACCCGCCGCCGTGCCTGCGGCGATGCCACGCCCCGCTACCAGGGTCACGGCATTGGCGGCGGAACTGGCGGTGGCAATGGCGCCATTGACGGCCAGGTTGCCGGCCGCCGAGACGGACACCGTGCCTGTCACCCCGCTGACGCCGTTGACGGCCGTCGCGCCCGTATCGATGACGGTCACGTTTTGCGCAGTATTGACCGTCACGCCGCCTGCATGGAATGCGCCGGACGTCCCCAGCGCCACACTGGTGGCGGCGCTGCCATTGTTGACGGTCACGTTGCCGCCCACCGATTGCGTGGTGCCGGCTGCCGTGATGCCGCGCGGCGTCGTCAATGTCAGCGTATTGCTGCCGGGGATGGCAACATTCGGCATCGTGATGGCTTGCAGCGACGTGCCGCCCCACGTGAAGCTGATGTCGCCGTTTTGCAGCGCCGCATCCCCCAGCAGGCACGTACTGCAAACCATGTACGCATTGCCACCATTGCCCTGGTCCATGTTGACGGTGATCGACAGCGGACCGCCATTGGTCGTGTACAGCTTGGCGCCGCCGTCGAAATAAAACGCAAAACCATTACTCCCCGTGGACGTATTGCTGTTGCCGTTTGCCGTCACGTTGATGCCGCCGCTGCCGGCGCGCACGATACTGCCGGAGCCGAACGCCACGCCATCGCCCGGCGTGAACGACGGCGTCCAGCTGCCGTCGCCCCTTACCGTCATGCCGCCCGCAGTGCCCAGGTTCACATTGGAAAAGCCATACGTGACGCCATCGCCGCCCGCGCTGCCGCCCTTCCCCCACACCCACAAATTGCCGCCGCTGCCCGTGATCGTCGCGTGGTCGTTCATGACGCCGATCGCCGCCACGCCGCCCACGCCGACCGCAGGCGCGGTGCAGCCGGCCGCCGTGCACGAGCCGCCGCCCATCACGAGGTTGTTGGCGTTCATGCTGATGGTGCTGCCGGTGACGGCAATGCGCCCGCCGCCGCTGGTGTCCGTGTCCGCATTCAAGATCAGCGGCTTGCCCATGTTGACGGTGGCGTTGGTGACGAAGATGCTGCCGGGAGTGCTGAGCGTCAGCGGCACCGTGTTATTCAGCGTAAAGCTGGAACCGACCGTGATGTCGCCGGCATTCGGCCCGCCAATGACCAGCTGCGACAACGTCGAGTTAAAGCGCGCGGTATTGAAGATGGCAGGGCCGAACAGGCTCAGTGTCCCCGCGCCGCCCACCAGCCCCACCGTGGCGCCGGCCGTGGCGGGCTGCAGGTTGACAATACCGGTCCCCGTCACGCTGCCATTGATATTGATGGAATCCGTCTTCAACGTGGCCGTGCCGGTGCCGATGTTGATGGTGGCCGTGTTTGGAATCAGCAATTGCCCCTGTCCCGCATCCGTATTGGCGCTGATGGCCCCGGCCGTGCTGGAAGACAGCACCAGGTTGCCGTTGTTGGTGGTGATGTTCTGGTTGACGGACAAGGTGCGGCCAGCCAGCAGGCTCAGTGTGCCGCCCGTGGTGCTGCCGCTGGCGACGATCGGCGACGACACGGTGATGTCATTGTTGGCTTGCAAGGTCACCGCGGTGCCCGCATTGAGGTAGCCAAGGATATCGGCCGGCGTCACCACATAGCTGGAACCCGCGCCGCCATCGGCATAGGCGAACGTGGCGCCCGTCAGCGTATAAGCCGGGATCGATGGATCGGGCGCCATCAGCAGCTGCACATTGGCCTGGCCGCCCGCCACCACGCGGTCGGTGGCGGCCGCCACGGCAAAGCCCAGGTTATAGTTGGTGCCCAGCGTCAGCCCGCCCGCGCCGTCCTTGATGGTGCTGCTGTAGCCCGGCGACGCCATGTTGGCCGAGTTCATGCCGTTGAACACATACACGCGGCCATAGCCATAGCCTTCATTGTTCGACATTGGCGCGCCTACGTAAAGCAAGTCGCCCGCCAGCGCCAGCGATGCGCCAAAGCCGTCGCTGCTGCCGACCACCGGTGTACCGGAAGGCACGGTGGCATTGGTGATGGTGTTGCGCAGGGCCAGGCTGCCATAGTTCGCGCTGGACAGGCCGTCGTACAGTTTCACGCTGTTGGACGAACCGATCGCCAGGTGGTCGCCATTGGCGGCAAGCGCTTGCGCCGCCACCGCCAGCGTATTGCGGTAGGCAATCGTACCGATCGATGACGGCGACGTGCCCAGGCCATCAAACAGATAGGCATTGCCGGTGGAGCCGACAATCAGCTTGTCGCCGCTGCCGGCAAACGCCAGCGCCGTGCCGAAGCGCCCGCTGGCCGGCAAAGCCGGCATGCCGCTGACCGGTGTCGCGCCATCGATTTTCGCCGCATACGTCACCGTGCCGAAGCTGCTGGTGTAATTGAACAGGTAGACGCCGCCCTGGAAATTGTTATAGAACGGCGCGCCGATGGCCAGGTGGCCGTTTTGCAGCGCGATGGCGGAACCGAAGTCCGCATAGCCGGTTCCCAGCACGGGCGGCGTGCCGCTTGCTCCCACCAGCGCGCCGCTGCTGGTGCCAGGATTCGATATGCGCGTCATGAACGTCAGGTTGGCCCAGTTGGCGCTGCTGGCGCCCGCGTACAGGTACACGGCGCCGCAATTGCTGGTGCAGGTGGAGCCCGTCGCCACGTAAGACTTCAAGCCGATGGCAAGGTGGTCGCCATCCAGTGCAAACGATTCGCCAAAGCCGCGCGTGTCCGTGCTGCTGGTGTTATACGGCGGCGACGACGGCAAGTTCACCGTGCCGGCCTTGGTGGGTTCCGTCACACTGCTGATGGTGATGTTCTTGGGATCGAACAGCACGCTGCCGGCCACGATGGTTCCACCGGCCTGCAGCGCACCGCTGGACGACACTTCCACCTTGCCCCCTTCCGCGCGCAACGCTCCTTCCATGGCGGTGCCGCGGTCCGACCACACGCTGATGGCGCCGCCGCGCGCACTGACGGAAGTGGCGCCATTGAGCTTGATGGTGTCTGCGTGCGGCAAGCTGCCGCCGCCCTGCCACTCGCCGCCCAGGTTCACAGTGCCGCCATCGGCCGATACCGTGGCGCTGAGCAGCGACATGGCGCCGCCGCTCAGCTGCACCAGCCCGCCCGCGCCGCTGGCCGTCACGGTGGACGACAGCGTAAAGTCCGCGTGTGGTCCTGCCACCAGCCGCACGCTGCCGCCATCGCGGCCCGACGCATCGAAGCTGTGCCCCTGCACGGCGCCCAGCATGACGCCGGCATTGACGGCAATGCCGCCGCCCTTCCCCTGGGGGCTGGCGACGCTGGTGCTGCCCTGGCCAAAATACACGTCCTCGGCCCGCACGTCGACGTTGCCGCCCGCCGCCGCCACGGCGCCTTCCTGGCTGACACTGCCCGCGCCGCCATCGAGGAAGATGCGGCCATTGCGTTCGGCCAGCGCATCCGCTTCCAGCACGCCGCTGTTGTGCACGACGCTGCCCTGCACCTGGTTCGCGCCATGCGCGGACAAGATCACATGGCCGCCGGGCGCCCGCACCGCATTGCCGTTATCGACCAGCGCCTGGATCGTGGCGGCCGACACGCGTACATTGGCCAAGGTGGCAGCGCCTTCAAATTGCAGTTCGAACGTTTCCCCGGCCGCCAGCACCGCCGTGCCCTGGCGGGCAATCACGACGCCACGGTTGCGCACTTCCGGCGCCAGCAGCGCGATGTAGCCGCCCAGCGCGGCGCGCAGGCTGCCTTCGTTGACCACGCTGCCCTGGCTGCCGCCGCGCGTGAAGCGGTAGCGGCCCGCCATGAAATCGTCATTGCTGATGCCATGCGTGGTGGCCACCAGCCCGCCCACGTCCACGCTGGCGCCCGGGGCGAAATAAATGCCGTTCGGGTTGGTGAGGAATACCTGGCCGTTGGCCGTGATGCTGCCGAAAATCTGGCTGGGCTGGCTGTCCAGCACGCGGTTCAACATGACGCTGGCGGCGTCCGGCTGGCGGAACGCCACGCTGGCGCCGCGCCCGACGTTAAAAGTTTGCCAGTCGATGACGGCGCGGCTGCTGCCCTGCTGGACATCCATATGGGCGCCCTGGCTGGAGACAGCGGCCTGCCCCGCCGCCACTTGCGCACCGGTGGGCAATTGCGTGGGCGCGGGTTGCGCGTGAGCGATGGCGCCCGGCAGCATCAGCGCGGCAGTAGCAGCGGCAACGGCGACTGCGCCGGCCACCCCGCCACGCTTGCCGCGGCCGCGTGCGTGTTCGCTGACAGGCACCCAAACCTGGCCGCATTCACTCCAGCGCAAACGGTAGCAGCGGTTCATTGCCTGTCCCTACAGCGCCATGCTGGCGGTCAGCCACAGGCGGCTGCGCACCAGCGTGCCATCCTGGTCCGCGCCGGACGGCGCCGGGTTCGGATTGCGGCCGATACGGTGCGACAGGACTGCCTTGATTGAGGCGCCCGGCAACGGCGTCCACGCCACGCCCAGCCCCGCTCCCCGCAAGCCCTGGCGGTTATGTTTCGGCGCACCGGCAAAGCCATGGTCATGATTGACGCGCACCACGCCCGCATCGGCATGGGCCGACAAGGTCAGCGCGTCCTGCACGCGGTAGCGCAATTCCGCATTGACCATCACCCCATCCGCGCCCCCCACTTCGCTGGACGGATAAGCGCGGACACCGGAAGCGCCGCCCAGGTAAAACTTTTCACTGGAATCGAGGTTCTTGCTGGCATATTGGCCGCTGAGCTGCAGCACACCATGCCAGTGCGCGCCCAGTGTCTGGTTGCGCGTGGCGCTGAAACGCAATTTGGCATAGCGGCCTGCACTGCGGGTTGTCGCCGCGTCGGCGCTCTGGTTGGGCGAACCGTCCAAATCCAGGCCGCCACTGGACATGGTAACGCTGCCGCTATTACTGCCTGCCGCATCGCTGGCGGAGCCCGATAGCCCGGCCGACAGCACCCCCACCTTGTAGCGGGTCGTGACGGCGCCGCCGGAGACGTTGTTGAAATCCTTGCGCTCCCAGGCCAGCGCCAGGCTGGCATTTGCTTGCCGGGCGCGCAGCAGCGGGTATTGCAATTCCACGCCTGCCGAGCCGGAATCGCCGCTGGCCTGCAAAGCGGCAAACTCGGCACTGACCAGCCGATAGCGCATGCGCGACACATTGGCGCCGGCACGCCAGCCGGCGCTGCCCAGCGGCACGCTATACGCAAGCCGCCCGTAATTGCTGCCTTGCGTATGCGCAGCGCTAACAGTGGCCAGGTCGCTGAAACTCAACGGGCTACTGAGTTGGAAGTTGACCGCCAGCCGTACCGGGCCCGTCGAGCGCGAACCTGTATTGTCTGTGCTGGCGTCGCCGCCCAGCAACGGCGCGGGCGCCACAGCGACCACCACTTCGGTTTCGCCCTGATTCTTACCCTCCTGCAAGCTGCCGCTGGCGCGCACGCCGGGCAACTCTTCCAGCAACAGCAGGGCGCGGTCCAGCGCGGCGGCCTGCAAAGGCTGGCCCGGCGCCTGGCTGGATTCGACCAGTCCCTGCAGGTATTCCGGCCGCATCCGCGCCCCGGGCGCGGCTTCAATGCGCACGGCGCCAAAGCGGGCTTCGACAATCTGGATGATCACGATGCCATCCTTGATTTCCTGGCGCGGCAAATACGCCCGCACGACACGGCCAGCCGACCGGTATGCGGCGCCAACCGCGGCGGCAGCTTCCTGCAATTGCGCGAAGCTCAGCTCGCGCTGAGTCCAGCCGGCGACGATGGTTTGCAGGGTTGCATCAGACAGGGCTTCATTGCCGGCAAAACGGAATTGTTGAACGAATACTTTGCCGGTCATGGCAGTCATTGGCGGCGGCAATTCCGCTTGCGGTGCAAGTTTCGGTTGTGGCATGGATGAAGGCAGGCTGCGCTCGATTTCCTGGCGCAATTGGCCGGCATCGGGAGGAATCTGCGCCGCACTTGCAACAGTGGCCACAAGCACAGCAGTGATACCGGTCCACCAATGGGAGCACCCCATGATTCCTCTTGTTTTCGCCCAGGAAGAAAACAGTATGGAAAGGCCGGCGGCGGGTGTCAAACCAAGTTTGAAGGAACGGCGCCGCTGTTACGCGTATCCAACGATTTTTGAACTTTAGCTTGCCAAACCAACAGCGCGGGACAACGATCTATAACGTTCTAACAAGGGAGCATGCCGTGCTGTCAATCAAGAACTGGATCATTGCCCTGCTGTGCTGCAGCTGCCTGTCTGCATGGGCTGCAGAACCGCCGAAACCACAGGCCCCTGCGCCTGACGGGATTGAAGTCGGCGTCTATCTGGTCAACGTCCCTGCCGTGAATTTGAAAGAGAAGAAATTCCAGCTGGACTTTTATTTATGGTTCCGCTGGAAGAATGACGAACTCGATCCGATGGAAAATTTTGAAATCGTCAACGGCCACGTCGATGGCAAGGAAAGCGTCAAGAAGAGAAAAGCTGGCGGCTATAACTACAGTTCGGCGCGCATCAGCGCCACCATTTACCGCAACTTCGTATTAAACCGCTATCCACTGGATGACCAGGCGCTGAAACTACAAATTGAAAATGCCGGCGGGGCCGGCACGATGCCGCCGTATATTCCTGACAAAGCCCAGTCCGGCGTCAGCGCAAAGATCGACGTGCCCGGCTGGCGCGTGCAGGGTTTTGAAGGCTATGCCTCCACCACGAAATATCCAACTACATTTGGCGATCCCGAAGCCGCCGGCCAGAAGGAATCGCAGGTGCAGCGCTACACCTTTGCCGTCAACCTGAAACGCGCCGGATGGGGCAACTTCATCAAGCTGTTCTCCATCCTGTTCCTTGCCGCGGGCCTGGCGTTCAATGCCTTCCGCATTCCGTCCGACGCGATCGACGCCCGCATTGCCTTTGCCGCATCCGCCGTCTTCATGGCGGTGCTGACGCAAAGCGCGCTGTCCGCGACCTTGCCGGAAACCGACACCTTCGGCATGGCGGACTTGCTGTACAACGCGACCATGGGCTTTATTGCGGCCAGCTTCGTGCTGATTGTCTACACCTACCGCGTGTCGGAGCAAGGCAACGCCGCGCACGCGGAAACCGTTTCACGGCAAGCCGGGTGGAGCTTGACGGTGCTGTATCTGCTGGCCGTGCCGGCCATTGTGCTGCTGGCGTGACGGCTGGCGCCCCATCCAATTTATCAGACAGGGCCAGTGCGCCCTGTCCTGATTTTCAAACGCAGCTTCCGTGGCCCGGGGCTTGCATTCCTTAGGCATCAATCACTTAGCGGTACTTGCGCAGCTGGCACAGCGATTGCTCCTCTCCAAGTATTTTTAACGGAGACAAACCATGCGCATCTCTATGACCGTACTGGCCGCCCTGCTGGCCAACATCAGTTACGCAGCCGAACCCGTATCGGGCGGCGAAATCAAGATCGGCTACCGCGAATCGGCCGCACCGTTTTCATTTGCCGATGGCCAGAAGCCCGCAGGCTATACGATCGACTTGTGCGAACACATCGTGGACGCCATCCGCAAGAGCATGGCCCCTGCGCCATTGAAAGTGACGTACGTGCTGCTGACGTCCAGCGACCGCGTGGAAAAAGTCAAAACCGGTGCAGTGGACCTGGAATGCGGCGCCACCACGGTGACGCCGCAGCGCGCGGCCGACGTGGCGTTTTCGCAGCCGATCTTTTATGCGGACACAAAGATCCTCGTGAAAGCCGGCTCCGGCATCCAGTCCGTGATGGATTTGAAAGGCAAGCGCGTCATCGTCAACCAGGGTGCAGCCGGTGCGCCGATGCTGGCCAAGGCAGACCTGGAAAAGGGGCTGCACATCCAGTTCGTCAAATCGCTGGACACGCGCGAATCGTTCAAGTCCCTGCAACAGAACAAGGTTGACGCGTTCGTGCACGACGACGTGCAGCTGGCGCGCCTGGCTGCGACGTCCTCCAGCGCCAAGGACTTCGTGCTGCTGAACGATACGCTGTCCAGCGATCCGATCGCCATCATGATCCGCAAGGATAACAAGGCGCTGAAACAGGCAGCCGATGCGGCGCTGGCAAAGATCGCCGCGTCCGGCGAGCTGTCGAAAATCTATGGGAAATGGTTCATGACGCCCACGTTCAAATTCCCGATGGGTGAAGCGCTGAAGCAGGCGCTGAAAGCGCCGTAAGTTCTAGGCCGCCAACCGCAATTCCCGCGCTGCCGCCACCATGTTCGCCAGTGCCGGCACCACTTCATGCCACTGGCGGGTTTTCAGGCCGCAATCCGGGTTGACCCACAGCCGCGCAACGGGAATGCGCTCGGCGGCTTTTTTCATCAATTGCACGATGTGTTCGCGGCTTGGAATGTTCGGCGTGTGGATGTCGTACACGCCGGGCCCGATTTCGTTGGGATACTTGAAGTGGTCGAACGCGTCGAGCAATTCCATATCGGAGCGCGACGTTTCTATCGTGATCACGTCCGCATCCATCGCGGCAATCGACGCGATGATGTCGTTGAATTCCGAATAGCACATATGCGTGTGGATTTGCGTGCGGTCCTGTACGCCGTTGGCCGCAATGCGGAACGCTTCCACCGCCCAGTCCAGGTAGTGCTGCCACTGGGCTTTGCGCAGCGGCAGCCCTTCGCGCAGCGCCGCTTCATCGATCTGGATCACGCGCACGCCGGCCTGTTCCAGGTCCAGCACTTCCTGCCGGATGGCCAGCGCCAGCTGCCGGCACGATACGGAACGGGGCTGGTCATCGCGCACGAACGACCAGTTCAAGATCGTCACGGGGCCCGTCAACATGCCTTTCATCGGCTTACCGGTCAGCGATTGCGCGTAGCGGGTCCACTCCACAGTCATGGCGCGCGGGCGGCTGATATCGCCAAACAAAATCGGCGGCTTCACGCAGCGCGAACCATAGGACTGCACCCAGCCAAACTGGCTGAATGCATACCCCTCCAGCTGTTCGCCGAAGTATTCCACCATATCGTTGCGTTCCGCTTCGCCATGCACCAGCACGTCCAGGCCCAATGCTTCCTGTTCGCGCACGCTGCGGGCGATTTCTTCCCGCATGGCGGCCTGGTAGCCTGCCGCGTCCAGCGTTCCGGCCTTGAAGGCGCTGCGCGCGTGGCGGATTTCCGCCGTCTGCGGAAACGAACCGATGGTGGTCGTCGGATACAGCGGCAATTGCAGCAGCGCGGCCTGTTCCGCCGCGCGCTGCGCATAGGGGCTATTGCGGCGGCCCATATCGGCATGCAGTTGCGCCACCGCCTGCCGCACGGCGGGATTGTGCACACGCGGCGATGCGCGGCGCGCAGCCAGTGCGGCCAGGTTGTCCGCCAGTTCAGCGGCGACGGCTGCGCGGCCTTCTCGCAGCGCCTTGGCCAGCACCTGCAATTCATCGAGCTTTTGCACGGCAAAGGCCAGCCACGACCGGATTTCCGCATCCAGCGCTTGTTCACTGTTCAAATCCACCGGCACATGCAGCAGCGAACACGATGGCGCAATCCATAAACGGTTTCCCAGCTGCTGCGCCAGCGGTTCCAGCCAGTCCAGCACGGCCGTCAAATCGGTTTTCCAGATATTGCGGCCATTGATGACGCCCAGCGACAAGACTTTATGCGGCGGCAAAACATTGATCAATGGGCGCACGTCGTCCGGACCCGCAACGGCATCCACGTGCAAGCCTGCCACCGGCAAATTCGCCGCCAGGTATTTGTTTTCTTCCAGCTGGCCGAAATACGTGGCCACCAGCAGTTTGACGCGGCACACCTTCAACTGGTGGTAAGCGTAATTGAACGCGTACTGCCAGTCCGCATCGAGTTCCGTCACCAGCAGCGGTTCATCGACTTGCACCCATTCGACGCCATGCGCCGCCAGCGTATCGAGCAATTGCGCGTACACGGCCAGCAAACCGTCGAGCAAATCCAGCTTGTTCGAGCCATCCTTGGCCTTGCCCAGCGCGAGGTAGGTCACCGGTCCCACAATGACGGGCTTGGCGTTGACGCCCTGCTGCCGCGCTTCGGCTACCTGTTCCAGCAGGCGCGATGCATCGAGCCGGAACGTGGTGGCGTTTGTAAATTCCGGCACGATGTAGTGGTAATTCGTGTCAAACCACTTCGTCATTTCACCTGCCGCCACGCCGCCGCAGCATGCATGGTGTTCTTGCGCGGAGCGGCCGCGCGCCACGCGGAAGTAGTTATCGAGCGGATCGCCGTGGAAGTCTTGCACGCGCTCCGGCAAATTCCCCACCGTGAAGCTCATGTCCAGCACGTGGTCGTAAAACGAAAAGTCGCCGACTGGCGCCAGGTCCAGGCCCGCCTGTAGTTGCCAGTGGCGCCGGCGCAGTGCCGCGCCGGATTTCAGCAAGTCCGCGCGGGACGTTTCTCCCTTCCAGTACGGCTCCAGCGCAAATTTCAATTCGCGGCTGGCGCCGATGCGGGGGAAGCCGAGGTTGTGAACAATGGTCATGGGTACTCCGTGAAATGTTATCAGTGGTGATCAGTGCAGCCATGGTAAAGACTGCAATCCATGACGTAAAATGGTCTTTTCTCACATATCGATGAGCAATGCTCATGATTTACCATGATTGAACGCATCCACCTGGCCATCGTGCTGGAAGTTGAAAAACAGGGTTCACTGACGGCGGCGGCCGACGTGCTGTGCGTGACGCAGTCGGCGCTGAGCCACAGCATGAAAAAGCTGGAACAGCAATTGGGAACCGATATCTGGCTGCGCGAAGGGCGCAGCTTGCGCCTGACGCAAGCGGGCCAGTTCCTGCTGGCCGTCGCGCAGCGCGTCGTGCCGCAACTGGATCTGGCGGAAGAACGGCTGCGCCAGTTCGCGCAGGGTGAACGGGGCGCGCTGCGCATCGGCATGGAATGCCACCCGTGCTACCAGTGGCTGTTGAAAATCGTGTCGCCTTACCTGGCCGAGTGGCCGCTGGTCGATGTCGACGTCAAACAGAAATTCCAGTTCGGCGGCATCGGCGCGCTGTTTGGCTATGAAATTGATTTACTAGTGACGCCGGACCCCGTCAACAAGCCGGGACTGCAATTCGAACCCGTGTTCGACTATGAGCAGGTGCTGGTGGTGCACAAAGACCACCGCTGGGCGAAACTGAAGGAAGCCACGCCGGACATGCTGTCAGAAGAAACGCTGATCACGTATCCCGTCCCCATCGACCGGCTGGACATTTATAACCTGTTCCTGTTGCCTGCCAATTGCCTGCCAAAAAAGCACAAGACCATCGAAACCACGGACATCATGCTGCAAATGGTGGCCAGCGGCCGGGGCGTGACGGCGCTGCCGAAATGGCTGGTCACCGATTACGCGCCCCATTTGAACTTGCGCACGTTGCGGCTGGGGCGCCACGGTATCCAGAAACAGATTTACCTGGGCATACGCGACAGCGACAGCGGCATCGATTACCTGCAAGCGTTTATCGCGTATGCGCGCCGGCTCAGAAATGGTGCGCCAGCGTCACCCTGAATGAACGGCGCTCGACCGGATGGAAGTGGATGTCATCGACGCCTTCAGCCGGTTCGCCCGGCAAGCGGGAACGGTAGTAATAATCGATGTCGCTGGCTTTTTTATCGAACAGGTTGAAGATATCCAGCGCCACTTGGGTAGCCTTGCTGAACTGGTAGCTCGCGCGCAGGTAGGCCAAGGTGGTGGACGCGGACTGGATGCTGTTATCTTCCAGCAGCGGGCGCGGTCCGAAATGGCGCAGCTGGAAACTGCCCGACCACGGCCCCAGGCCGCGCACCGTGGCGCCAAAGGACAGTGCGCGGTTCAGCGCCCCCGGTATGCGGTCGCCATCAGGGCTGGTATCGGCGTAGCGGGCGCGCGACGCGGCCACGTCGAGGTCGAACAGCAGCCACGATGACGCCACATAGTGGTTGTTCCACTCAATGCCACGGCGGCGGCTGGGGCGCGTGGCTTCCGTCTCGCCCGCATCACCGATAAACAGCAGCTCGGAATCGATATTCAGCCGCCACAGCGCCAGCGAACTTTGCAGGCCGGGGATGATTTCCGAACGCAGGCCGATTTCACTGCCGCGCGTGGCCACCAGCGGCGTCACTGGATCGGTCGCGCTGCCATCGGGCAGGCGCGTTTGCGTCGTGCCCCGCGCATCGTTGCTGTGGAAGCCTTTGCCGAAATTGACGAAGTATTCCGTGCGCTGCCACGGACCGAATACCAGCGACAGCTTGGGCGACACCAGGTGCGCTCTGGCGGCGCCACTGTTGGCGGCCAAGTCGACGGCCACGTTGAATCGGTACGCGTCGTAACGCAGGCCCGCCATGCTGCGCAGCCACGGCTGCCACTGCGCGGTATTTTCCACGTAGACGCCCGCGCTGGATTCGCGCACACGGTCTTCGCGTACGGTGCCGGTACGGATGGCGCCAGACATTTCATAGATCGCAACGGGCGACAGCTGGTCATAGCGCGTCTGCAGGCCGGCCTTGTTGTGCATTTCTATGCCGCCGATATCGGCGCGCCACGACTGGGCAATATTGGCGCCCGCCATATTGCGGCGTTCGCGCTGCGCGTGCTGGTCGCCATCGGCCGGGTTATCGAGGTAATACGTGAAGTTGCTGACCAATTGCAAGGTGGAGCGCAACGCATACGCATCGAATTCCAGCAGCCCCGTTTCCGTGCGCACCCGCTGCGCATACGACAGGCTGTAACGGCTGGTGTCGCCGCCATCGGTCGGATCGATATTGCCAAAGCGGCCGATCCGCCCCGACTGGACGGCGCGCAGCGGAATCTGGTCCGTCGATTGCCAGCGGTTGGAAAACGCCATGCCCGTGATACTGAACCCATCGCCATGCGTGCCCTGGCTGTAGCGCAGCACGCCGTTATATTTGCGCACGCGCTGCGGCAAGTCCCACGGGCCGTCATTGGCAAGGACTTCCGCGCCAACCAGCAGCGTACCGGCGCCCATGCCGATTGAGTCAGCCAGCAGGCCGCGCCGGTAGCCGGATTCGCCCACAACGGCAGTTGCCAACCCTTGCGGCAATTTGTCGGCGATGCGGATATGCGCGGCGCCGGCCGAAGCGAAGTCGCCTTCATCGGCAAAGTATGGGCCTTTCCTGTAATCGATGCGCTGCACCAGTTCCGGTATCAGGAAATTCAAATCCGTATAGCCCTGGCCATGCGCGTGGGTGCGCATATTGACGGGCATGCCGTCGACAAAGGTGGCGAAATCCGTACCGTGGTCCAAATTAAAGCCGCGCAGGAAATACTGGCTGGCCTTGCCGTCGCCACTGTGCTGCGTGACGATCATGCCGGGCACGAATTCCAGCAATTCCGCCGTGCGCATGGCGGGACGGGCGGCAATCAAGTCAGCGGTAATGCTGCCCTGGCTGGCCGCATCGGACGTGCCGACGGCATTGTTATAGTGGCCCGTGACTTGAACGATGGCCGGTGCGGCTTCGTCAGCCGCCGCCTGCGTTTGGAATAAGGCTGTGATGCAGCCTGCAATGATGGTTGCCCTGGTTGGGAGCATGGAATAACCTCGTGTGCCCGGTTGGGCGGAAAGTAGTCTGCAAATATGCAGGCAGCTCAGTGTTTGCCGTCGCCGCCCTGCTGCGCTGGTTCAATCAGCACCAGCTTGCCCGTCTTCGGATCGCGGAACACTTCACCCACGCGGTCGTAACCGCTGCCGGATTCGGTGATGCCGGCGGCGGGGCGCTCAATCTGGCGGCCCTTTTCCACCGGCTTCGGCGTCTTGAACCCGCCATGCGCGCCCGCGATGGCGGCAATCAGGCCGCACGCAAATACCAGCATGACGTCCACCAGGTTGACGAGGCTGGCGCGGGGATCTTCATCGCTGCTGTCGAAGCGCGCATCGAGGCGGGAATACAGGCGCAGTCGCTTTTTCTGTGCACTCATGCCGCCAGCTCCCCGGCTTCCAATGATTCCAGCAATTCTTCATACCAGCGGCGGCGCAGCTTGCCGATCACGAGGCCGCCAATACCGGCCACCAGGCCCAGTACCGTGGCGTCAAACGCCACCGTCACGGCACTGGCCAGTTTGGCCGGGTCGCCCTGTCCCAGCGCGGCCAGCCCAGGTCCCAGCGGGATGATCGTGGCCATCAGGCCCAGCATCGGCGGGATGCGCGACAGCAGGTCTGCGCGTTCCAGGCGGCGGCGCGCGATGGCTTGCACTTGCGCGGTATTGCTGTTGGCGGCGAGTTTGGATAAGCCATAGAAACGCTCGCCGGCCGCGATGCCGGCTTCGGCAATGGCGACGGCGCACGCAGCCAGCAGGCAAAGCAGTGCAGGGGTGAGCAGCAGGCTGACACCGTCGTGCAGCCAGGTGAAGGACACCAGGTCGGTCATGTAAATCTCCAAGTGGTTAGGTTTTGGAATTGCATAGGGCGGGTTCTGCTACCGAACCAGAGTCCCACCCCAAACAAGAAAATGAGCGCTGCCAGCACGCTGAGGAGTTCCACCGCACGCACTGCCGCTGCCTGCGGCGGCTCCGGTTGCGCGGTCAATTCGTAAGCGCGTGGAGCGGGTGCGGCTGCTTCAGCCGGCGCATCGGCCGGCGCATCGGCCGGCGCCGCTGCGGCTGCATTTCGCTGTCCAGCTGCTGGCGCGCTGGCAGGAACATTCACAGCCGCCGTCTCCCCCCGCGCCTTGGCCAGCGCCACACCCAGCGCCTGCGCTTCCGCCTGATCCAGCTGCGGCGCCAGCCATTGCCACATCGGGTGGTCAGGCTTCGTGTGCCCGCTGCCCGGCAAGCCGTTGGCGGCAACGAGCCGCGCCAGTTCGCCGCCCATCTTGCGGATCGTGGCGGCATCGGTTTTCCAGTACCCTTTTTCCGCCGCCACCATGAAGATGGCCAGCATGTGCGCTTTCACGTGCGCGTTGTTGCCCTGCGCGAGGAACTGGGGCAATCCCAGCTTGTGGGCATCGTCGAAATACACGGACTTCACGTCATCCCACGCCCAGTTCTTCACGAGGTCGGGACGCGTCACCTGCCAGCCCCACAGGTTTTCCAAAAATTCCTGGCCCATCGTGCGGGCGCCCGAATAGCCGTGGTCCATCAATGGTTTCAGCCAGGCCGGGTTCAGGAAACGGCCCCGCAATTCGCCCAGCAGCGCAGAGGCCAGCGGTTCCACGTCGGCCTGCCCCGGCTGCGCATGCTGCAAGATCATGGCTTCCGGCACGCGCCCCGTGCGGCCTTCCACGGCCAGCGACAGGCCGCCCAGATAGTCAAATGCATCGTTGTTGTCCAGCAGCCCGTACAAGTTGCTGGCGCGGCCATGGTAAGTGCGGGTAATGCCATCGAGCGCCACGTCAAATGCGGCGTGGCTGGCTTCGCCCGCGTTGTCGAGGCCATACGCATGGCCCATGCGGTTGCGGTAAGCGCGGCCGATTTCATCGCGCTCGCGCCACGCGCCGGACCGTTCAGTCAACCGGTTGACACCGGCGCCATACGCGCCGGGTGCATCGCCAAACACGCGCTGGGCAGCGCCCCGGCCCGCGTCCAGCGCGGGCATGCCGGCTTTTTCCAGCGCGCGCTCGCGCACCAGCCACTCCTGCGCGACGCGGTTGCCGTTGACCGGCTCATTGCCCCACGCCGTGTTGCCCAATGGGGCCAGCGCCGCCTGCATGGCGTCCTTCAGCGCCGGTTCGCGCTCGACGATGCCGGCCGCCGACGCGCCCAAGGCCAGCCGCCCTGCCCGGTCGATCAGGCGGTTCAAGTTTGGATACAGGTCGCGGAACAGGCCGGACGTCGTCACCAGCGCATCGCGCCGCGGCGCCCCTGGAATCAGGCGCACGTCCGTCACGATGCCGCGCGCATTCCACACGGGTTCCGCGCCCATCAGCGCCAGCGTGAACGCCACCATCACGCCTTCATCGCGCACGGCGTCCGATGCCCACAGCAGCACGCCTTCGCTGCCCTGCGGATTTTTGTCGCGCGCCATGGCCTTGGCCGCCATCGCAGCGCCCAGCTGGTAACCCAGTTTGGTCGGCAGGATATCACCATCGACCGCGTGGAAATTGCGGCCCGTCGGCAGCGCTTCCGGCGAACGCAAAGGATCGTTGCCCTTGCCCGGTTCGATGAAGCGGCCATCGAGGCCCGCCAGCAGCGCCTGCATTTCCATGCGCGGCGAATCAGCCAGCTTTTGCGCCACGTCCGGTCCGCCCACGCCGCCTTTTTGCATCGATTGCAGCATCAAGTCCAGCGATGGCTGGTCCCACGGCCTGCCAAAGATGTGCAAGCCGAACGGCATGAATTTTTCCTGCAGCTTGGTCAGATAGTGGCCCACTTCATGCGCCAGCAAATCATCGTCGGCCGCATCGAAGCCGATGCCCCGTACCTGCAGCACGTCGGCCATCGACGCTTCCAGTTCCGCCTTTAAATTCAAGGCCGCCACCCGTTCGCGCATCAATTGCGCCGCCTGCGCTTTCAGCGATTCAGAACTGGCCGCCTCATAGCTTTCCACCACCTGGCGCAGCGCCAGCAAGTCGTCATACAGGGGGGTACTGGCCAGCGGCGGCGTCAAATGGTCGACCATGACAGCCAGGCCGCGCCGCTTGGCCTGCGTTCCTTCACCCACGCCATCAACAATGTACGGATACACACCCGGCAAATCCGCGCCCACGAGGCTGGGGTAATCGTCCGAGCCCAGCCCCACGGCTTTACCGGGCAGGAATTCATAGGTCGAGTGGCGCCCCACGTGCACCAGCGCATCGGCCTTGAAGCGGTCGCGCAGCCAGTGATAAAAGGCCAGGTACTGGTGCGGCGGCGTGATGCTGGTATTCGCATGCAGCAATTCTTCATCCACTTCCCAGCCGCGGGGCGGCTGCGGGCCGATAAATACATTGCCGAATACAAGGCCCGGCACCAGCAGCTTGCCGCTATCGACCATGATCTTGCCAGGCGCCGCGCCCCACCCTTTCAAGCCTTCGATGCCATAGCCCGACACGCGCCGGTTCAGCGGCGCCAGTGCAGCGCAGCGGCGCGCGGGTTTCGCATCGAGGCACTTGTGGTAGCCGTCCGCCAGCGCGGCCAGGTCGCGGATCGCCGCTTCCCGCTGCGGGTGGTCCGCCCCTTCGACCAAATGCTGCAATTCCTTGATGACGACTTCGGCCTGCTTGCGTCCCAGTAGCCATTCGCCCGACGCTTCCGCTTCCAGCACGTCGGCATGCAGGCGGCCTAGCAAGCCGCGCGTCACTTCGCCCTGCACACGGGGCGGCAAGGCGCCAAACCAGCGCGCATAATCCGCCGCGCTGACGCTGTTGACCGACGCACTTAATTCACGCAGGGCTGACCGGTCTTCCGGCAAATTCACGCCATGCGCCATGATGCGGTCCAGCAGCGCGTCCGGCGTGGCGGGCAATTCGCCCACCGTGTAGCCCGCCTTTTTCAATGCGTGCAGCATGTCGAACAGCGAAGCGGGCACATTGAGGTTGTCGGCGCCAATGTTCTGGCGGCCCGGCGGGTGGTTGTAGTAAATCAGCGCGACTTTTTTGTCGCGGTTGGCCTTGTGCCGCAACGTAACCCAGCGGTCCACCCGCGCGGCCAGCCGGTCCGCTTCCGCATCCAGCATCACGGGCGGACGGTTTTCTATGCCGGTCAGCGGATCGCGCTTGGATTGGCCCAGCGCCGCCACAACGATAGGCTGGCCGATGCCCTGCAATTCCGGCAGCGCCACGCGGTATTGGACCGAGTCCGGCGGCAAGCCATCCGGCGACAGGCGCCATTGCGTGGCCGTGCGGTCCGACAGGCGGATGGCCTTGAACAGCGGCACATCGAGTTTCTTGAACGCTTCCGACACGGCTTCGCGTCCTTCCGCCGCGCCAACGACGAAATCCTGCAGCACGACGACCGCTTCCGGCCTGGCTGGCGCGATCAATTCCGGCAAGCGTTCCAGCGCTTCCCGCGATGCGCCGCCCCAGCGCGGCAACACCTGCACGCACTGGCGCCCTTTTTGCCCGATGCGGCGGCACAGGTCTGCCGGCACCATGCCATCCATATTGGCCAGGTCCAGCACCACCACCGTGGGTTGCGCCTGCAATCCCAGCTGCGCCGCATTGTCCCACGCGTCCTTGTCGGCCAGTTCATGCGTACCCACGCGGACACGCAGCATGGCTTCCGGCTGAGGCGATGCCAACGCAATACCTGGATTGAGCAGATGCGCCAGCAGCGCGGCAGTATTGGCCACGCCGCCCGCCTGCCACAACTGGCGCGCGGCCAGCCAGTGGCGCGCGGCGGCATGCGCGTGCGCCGCCTTCAGCGCGGCTTCGGGCGGCTGTTCACTGGACAGCTGGCGCAGCGTCTCGGCAGGAAAGCCTTGCAGCACGCCGTTGGCGTCGCGCGTCATCAGGCTTAACGTGCCCTCGCCGTTCATGGCCAGCACGGAAGCGCGTACCTTCGCATAGCGCGGCAACGCGTCTTTCAAGCGGCGGGCCGGGTCGCCAAACAGCGCGACAGCCAGCACGGTGTCGGCCTGTCCCAGCCACTGCGCCACCTGTTTTTCATCGGCCGCCATGAATTGCGCCGGGGTGCGCAGCAAGATGCGGTCGGCGGGATGGCTGGCCAAATGGCGGTGCGCCGCTTCAACGGCAACCGGCGCGGAGCGTTCCGTTACAAGGGCAAACAAGGTGGCGGCATGCGCGGGCACACAGGCGAGCACGCACTGCAGCACCAGGAAGAACCTGATGAATGATTTGGTTTTCACGGGCGGTACCAGTTACCGCGTGCCGAGGCACGCATGACGAACGGGCAGCCGCCATGTTTATTGACAGACCGCCCACCGGCAAAACCACACCCCGGGTTTTGCACAATCCATCGTGATGGCCGGTCTTCTGGCTTGCCGTCATCCTTCCCTGATCCTGCCTTCCCGTGATAACCACAGTGGCGTACGATCGGAGTCGTCAGGCATACAGCAGCGGGGGCTGCGCCGGACTGGCGTGGAATGAAAACTCCGCGCGTCACCGGCTTCCCGTTTCACCCTCCGGCTGACTAGCGGGAGGGCACCATACACGTTATCGGCGGCATTGTACCTTTATTAATGCTAGCGTACCAGTGTCAGGCTGCCAGCGCCGGGTAATCGATGTAGCCTTGCGCGCCGCCGCCAAAGTACGAGCCGCGGTCCGCTTCGTTCATCGGCGCGTTGGCCTTCAGGCGCTCGACGAAGTCCGGATTGGCCAGCGCCATCTGGCCATACGATTCCACTTCCGCCAGTCCGGACGCCACGTCACTGCCCACCTGCTCGCGTGGACGGCCCGGCCGGTTCAGCACCAGCGCACCGCGCCACAGCTTGCGGATGTCAGCCAGCAGCGCGTCGTCGCCCTGGTGCATGATGTGCACATAGGCCAGCCCCAGCTTGTCGAGTTCCGCAATCAGGTAGCGGTACAGGTCCGGCCCCTCTTCCCCTTCATCGATGCCCCACAGTGTTGCGCCCGGCGACAGGCGGATGGCCATGCGGTCCGCGCCGACTTCTTCCGCCACCGCTTGCGCCAGTTCGATGGCAAAGCGGGCGCGGTTTTCAATGGAACCGCCGTAGGCATCCGTGCGCGTATTGGCGCTGGGTGCGAAAAATTGCTGGATCAGGTAGGCATTGGCGCCGTGCAGTTCCACGCCGTCCGCGCCTGCCTCGATGGCGCGCTTGGCGGCAAAGCGGAAGTCCGCAATCGTCTGCCGCACTTCATCCGTCGCCAGCGCACGCGGCACGGGAATGTCTTGCATGCCCTTCAGCGTGAACATGCCGGCGCCCGGTGCAATGGCCGATGGCGCCACGCCCTGCCGGTGGTGCGGCGTATTGTCCGGGTGCGACATGCGGCCGGCGTGCATCAGCTGGAAAAAGATGCGGGCGCCTTTTGCATGCACGGCGTCCGTGACTTTCTTCCAGCCCGCCACGTGGGCATCCGTATAAATGCCCGGCGTGAACAAGTACCCCTGGCCATCTTCGGACGGCTGCGTGCCTTCCGTCACGATCAGGCCCACGCTGGCGCGCTGGCTGTAATACTCGGCCGTCATGTCGCCCGGCGTGCCGTCGGCCTGGGCGCGGGAACGGGTCATCGGCGCCATGGCCAGGCGGTTTTGCAGCGTGTGGCGGCCGACGGTGACGCTCTCAAACAGTTTGCTCATCATGGATTCCTTATCCGGGTTGTGTGCATGACGCCATCTTCGCCCAGTTGATTGATGAGATAAATATGGTATTTTGGAGAACATTGATCCATTAATGGATCACTCTATGAAGCTATCATGGAATACTTAAATGACATGGCCCTGTTTGTCGAAGTGGTCAAGGCAAAGAGCTTCCGCCGCGCAGGGGAAGCCATCGGCATGCCGATTGCCACCGTATCGCGCCGCATCAATGGCCTGGAACAGGCAATCGGCCTGCGCCTGCTGCACCGGACCACGCGCCGTATCGAGCTGACGGAAGCGGGCCAGCTGTATTACGAGCGCTGCCGCCGCATCGTGGAAGAAGCGCGGCTGGCGCACCAGCAGCTGGGCGAATTGCTGGAACAGCCCAGCGGCGTGCTGCGCGTGTCGCTGCCGGTGGATTTCGCGGCGATCTTCCTGGCGCCGTCTCTCGGTGAATTCGCGCAGCGCTATCCCGGCATCCGCTTTGAACTGGATTTAACGCCACGCAAAGTCGATCTGGTGGCGGAACCGTTCGATCTGGCCATCCGCATGGGCGACTTGCCGGATTCCGCGCTGATTGCCCGCAAGCTGGCGGATTTGCCGCGCTACCTGTACGCGTCGCCTGCCTACCTGGAACGCGCAGGCGAGCCGCGGCGCCCGCACGACCTGGCACAGCATGAATGCCTGCCGATGCTGCGCCAGCCGCCCGCCTGGCGCCTGCACAAGGCGTCCGATGCGTCTGATATCGTGGATGCTGCAATCAATGGGCGCTTCCACGTCAACAGCATCGGCATGATGCGGCAACTGGCCATCCAGGGCATGGGCATTGCGCTGGTGGCGCCGGAAATCGTGGCGGCCGACGTGGCGGCGGGAACCTTGCAGCGCGTGCTGCCCGGCTGGCGGGGGCCGGAAGTGCCCGTGTATGCGGTCACGGAAACCCGTTTGCTGCCCGCGAAAACACAGCGCTTTATTGAATTCCTCATCGAACTGCTGGGTTAAGCGTCCGGACGTCCGCCCCCCCTGCGCTTGGATAAAAGTTGACGGTTTTTGCACTAAACGCATGCCGCCCCAGCCTTTAAGCTCGTGGCTTTCAACTCAAGGGACTCACCACATGCGCCACTTTATCCATGCAGTTTTGCCGCTTTCCATCCTGTTTTCGGGCGCCGCGCTGGCCGACGCCTTCACGCTGTCCAGCACCGATATCGCGCAGGGGAAAATCATGAATGCGGCCCAGGAATTCAAGGGATTCGGCTGCGCCGGCGGCAACCGCTCGCCGCAACTGTCGTGGAAAGGCGCCCCGGCCGGCACCGAAGCATACGCCGTCTTTGCCTATGACCCGGACGCGCCGACGGGCAGCGGCTGGTGGCACTGGCAAGTCGTCAACATCCCAAAGAACGTTACGAGCCTGCCGTCCGGCGCCGCCAACCCGGCCGGCAGTGTCGGCATCAAAAATGACTACGGCGTGGCGGCATTTGGCGGCGCCTGCCCGCCCAAAGGACACGGCATGCACCGCTACCAGTTCACCGTGTATGCGCTGTCGAAAAAGCTGGACTTGCCGAAGGACGCTTCCGGCGCGCTGGCGGGCTACATGGTGCGCGCCAGTGCGCTGGCGTCGAGCACTATCGAAGCGCTGTACCAGCGGGATTGATAAAATAGCACTCTTATCAATGATCGTTCAGGATAGCGGTGGAAGGCGGCACAAAAGAACTTATCACGGCACTCAGCGCCGCGGCCAAAGCCGCGCTGGCAGGCGGCGCACCGCTGCCATTTTCGCTGTACACGTCGCACACGGAACAGCGCATCTTGAATGCGCCCATCCTGAAGCCGCTGCTGATCTGCGTGCTGGCCGGCGTCAAGCACCTGGGCCGGGACGCCGAACTGGTTTGCCCGGCCGGCAGCTTTGTCTTCCTGCCCAACAGTCCCACCATCGACATGCGCAATATTCCCGTCAACGAAGAGTATTGCGCCATGCTGATAGACTTCGACCATGCCGATTTCCACCAGTTCCAGCGCAGCGCCGTCCCGGCCAGGCCGCACTTGCTGGGGCCTGTCGATGCCGTGCTGGCAAAGACCTTGCAGCAATTCGCCGAATGGTCCGTCTATGCGCCGCCGGGCGCATGGCATTTCCGTAAAAAGGAATTGCTGCAACTGCTGTACCAGGCCGGCCATCATGGCGTCGCCGCCATGGCCGCGCCGCCCAGCTTCAGCCACCAGTTGCACGACATGATCAGCGCCGATATCGCTGGCGACTGGAGCGTGAAGCGTGTGACGGCGGCGCTGGCTGTCAGCGAATCCACGCTGCTGCGCAACTTGAAGGCGGAGGGCACCGACTTGCTGGCCATCGTCAACCGCACCCGCCTGGGCCACGCGCTGCATCTGATACAAACCACGCGGGACCCCATCGGCCGCATTGCAGACCGCTGCGGCTACTACTCGCAGTCACGATTTACAGAAAAATTCAAGCTACTGTTTGGCGTCACGCCCACCGGGTTGCGCAAAACCCGCTTGTGACCGGTGGCGCCTGTAGCCATTCCACGACATTGAACGGTGTCCAGGGCGGATTGTTAATTGCCGGACAGCACGGCTTGGCGGATACTGGCACAGTACACCACCTATGGGTTCCCCTGATGAAATCCGTGCTATGCAGTTTGCTGTGCCTGCTCAGCTTTTGCCATGCACTGGCAGGCGAAGCCGCCAAAGAAGTGGTCACGGTCGGCGCAGAAGACGACTGGGCGCCTTATTCTTCCGTCGTTGACCGCCAGGCCAAGGGCTTCGCAGTGGACGTGGTGCGCGAAGCGTATGCACTGGTCGGCATCACGGTGAAATTCGACGTGCTGCCGTATTCCCGCTGCATGGCCGCCACCAAGGCGGGTACGCTGGTGGCGTGCTTTGACGCCGTCCCCAATGCCATGATCGCCAAGGATTACCTGTGGCCGGACCTGCCTTTATTCACGACCCATATGAACGTTTATGCGCTGGCCGACTCCAAAGACAGCGGCATGGTTGCGCGCAAGCTGGAAGGCCGCACGGTGGGCGTCGAACGGGGCTACGAATATGGCGATGAATTCGATTTGAACACGAAGATCATCCGCAAGATCGTCGACAAGAATGACCAGGGTTTTAAAATGCTGCTGGCGCGGCGCATTGAATTCATGGCGGCCGAAGAACGCATTGCCAATGCGCTGTTTATCCGCTTCCCCACAGAATTTGGCGGCAAGTTCAAGCTGGTGGGAACCGTGGCCACACCGGGACTATTCATCGCGTTCAGCAAGACCGCACCCGACAGCGTCCGCCTGCTGAAAAAATTCAATGAAGGCTATGCCATCTTGCGCAACAGTCCCCGCTACCGCGCAATTGAAGCAAAGTGGTTTTGACACATGGCCGTGCATGCGCAGGACGATTCCCCGCCCCTGATCGACTCGATCGCGGCGCGCCTGCTGCGCATTATCTTCAGCTGTTATTTTGTCGTGACCGTCGTGGTGACGGCCGTGCAGCTGGGCGCCGAATATTCGCATACGCGCAGCCGCGTGGAAAAGGAGCTGCAAGCCATGCAGCAAACCTTCGGTCCCGGCATTGCCGACGCCATGTGGCGCTACAACGACGACATCTTGCGCGGCATCTTGTCCGGCATGGCGGAAATGCCGGCCGTGGTGGGCGTGAAGATCACCGATGAAACGGGTGCGCTGGTGCGCGCGGTCGGCACCGTGGTGGATGCAAACGGCGCGCGCAAACGGGCCGACGCGCAGGGCCATCTGGCAACCGTCACGGAAGGCGACGGCTTCTTTGAAGAGATGTTCAGCCGGGATTTTCCCGTGGTATTCGTCGATGAACGGGGCGATACGAAACACATCGGCAATTGGACCGTGTATTCGAACCAGCGCGTCATTGTGCGGCAAGTGGAATATGGCTTCCTGCTGATCCTGATTAACTCCGTCATCAAGACGCTGGCGCTGTGGTTCATCTTCGTGCTGGTGGTGCGGCGCTGGCTGGGCCGCCCGCTGCGCCAGCTCAGTGAATTCGTGGGCCGCATCAATGTCGATAACCTGGGCGATCCCATCGTGCTGCAAGACCGGGGCCGCAATGAACTGCACCTGCTGGCGGCCAAGCTCAATGAAATGACGGCCAATATCCGCGACGGCATTGCTGAAAAAGCGGAACTGGTGGCCCGCCTGCAAGACGAGCAGGCCAAGATCCGCCTGCTCAATGAATCGCTGGAACAGCGCGTGGCCGAACGCACAATGGAACTGGAGCACGACCGCCAGCAACTGGCCACCACCAATGCCCAGCTGGCGCAGGCGCTGGAGACCGTGCAGCGCGCACAGGAAGAATTGGCGCGCAATGAAAAGCTGACGGCGCTCGGCTCGATGGTGGCCGGCGTCGCGCATGAACTGAACACGCCGATCGGCAACAGCCTGATGGCGGCTTCCACGCTCAATGACAACGTGCACCGGTTCGCCGCCAGTTTCTCGTCCGGCATCAAACGCTCGGAAGTGGACCGCTTCATCCACGAAGCGTCTTCCGTCAGCGAGCTGCTGACCCGCAATATCATCCGCGCAGCGGACCTGGTGACCAGCTTCAAGCAAATCGCCGTCGATCAGACCAGTTCGCAGCGCCGCGCATTTGACCTGGCCAAGGTGGTGCGTGAAAACATCGATGCGCTGATGCCGACCTTGCGCAAGACGCCTTACAAAGTCACGCAGCACGTCGAGCAAGGGCTGGCCATGGACAGCTATCCCGGTCCGCTGGGCCAGGTGCTGATCAACCTGATCAACAACGCCGTGATACACGGCTTGCACGAGCGCAGCACGGGGGCAATTGCCATCGAAGGCCGCAGTGCGCGCGACGGCTGGATCGAACTGGTGGTCACCGACGATGGCGCCGGCATTGCCCCCGATATCCTCAACCGCATTTATGACCCGTTCTTTACCACCAAGCTGGGCGCCGGCAGCACGGGACTGGGGCTGAACATCACGCACAACATCGTGACAGGTTTATTGGGCGGCCAGATCCACGTGGACAGCACCGTGGGTGAAGGTACGCGCTTTGTCATTACCGTGCCGTGCGTGGCGCCGGCCGCGCGCGAGCATGGCGGGTGATACCGTGTTTTAAACAGGAGGTGGCCATGAAGCGAATACTCAGTCTGATGTTTTCCCTGCTCTCCGCAACCGCCGCTCATGCTGCCGACACGATCGTCATCGGCGCGGAAGACGACTGGTACCCGTATGCCGGCACGGTCGACACCAAGCCCAAAGGCATGGCTGTCGACATCGTCCGGCAAGCTTTCCAGAAAGCCGGCGTGGCCGTGCAGCTGCAATCGATGCCGTATGCGCGCTGCATGGAGGAAGCCAAGGCTGGCCGCATCTTCGGCTGCTTTGACGCGGCCCGCAACAGCGTGCTGGAACCGCAATACCTGTGGCATGCGAAACCCCTGTTCATTGCCCGCATCAATGTTTATGCGAACAAGGATGCGGCCGACAAAGGGCTGACGGTGAAAAACCTGGAAGGCAAAACCGTGGCCGTGACCCAGGATTATGAATACGGCGAAGCATTCGACACCAACTCAAAAATCAACCGCGTCGTGTCCAAGCACGACGTGCAAGGCTTCCGCCTCGTCAATATCGAAAATACCTGGAAATAAACCTTACCCGGAGAATCCCATGCAGCTGCAACTGCAACGATATGCCGTACTGTGTTCCCTCCTTACCTCCGTATTCCCCATGCATTCCGCCGTTGCGGCCGATACCCCCGAACCCGGGTGGAGCAGCAGCGGCAATGTCACGCTGGTTTCCGACTACGTGTTCCGCGGCGTATCCCCGACACAGGGCAAGCCGATGGCGCAAATGAACCTGGACTTCACGCATTCGGATGGCGCGTACGCGGGGCTGTTTGGTTCGGGCGTGTCGCATGCCGCGTACAACAATGGCTCCGGCACGGAAATCGACGTGTATGGCGGCTACCGCGCCACCGTGGCGGCCGATACCACCATCGATGCGGGCCTGGTGACGTACTGGTTCCCCGGCGCGCACTATGCCGCTGCGGGCCGCGACATCAAGTACCACACGCAGGAATGGAAACTGGGCGTCAACGTGGGCGCATTCAACGTCTATGGCTGGGTGAGTTCGAGCAGCGCGTGGTTCGGCTTTGCCGTCGATCCCGTGACCGGCAAGTACCATTCGACGCGCGGCACCGGCTATATTGAAGCGAACTGGAATCCCGAACTGCGCCCCGGCACCGTATTGAATTTGCACGCGGGACGGCAAGTGGTGCGCCACCTGGATGGTTTCAATTACTTCGACGTGAAAATCGGCGTCACGCAAACGTGGGGCAACTGGGCTGTATCAGCCAACGCCACGCACAACAGCGGCAAGGCGGAACGGGGCGGCGCGCCGTATTGGCGCTTCTTCAATGCCGATGGCACGTATGAAAACGTGGCCGGGTCAAGGTTTTTTGTGACGGCGGCGCGGAATTTTTGAACTTCGTTGCATCAAGCAGGGCCTGGGAATCCGAACAGCGTCGGCGCATCCTCAATTGCGAGCAAATTAGAGGCATCGATTGCTGTTCGCGTCGAAGGCATGTGCGGTGCACGCACAGGAACATATCCCAAATCAGCCATGGTCTAGCTCAGTCTATTCTGAGCTATCAGGGTCCAATGCGGTCCAAAAACCGTAGGGAGAAAACGAAAATGGTCCACAACTACAGGGTGAATGTCTAGTTTGATCCAGATTCAAAGGGTGAAAGTCTGAAACGAACCATATTTCATTTCGTCGGTCCAATCTTTAGACACTTTTCGATAGGGAGTGAATCATGGGATATGAACCGATGCGGCCAATAAACTTGCCACTTGGGGAGCTTCTGGACCTTGAACTCCACCTGATGAACGTACGCCCTGGCGTCAAGCTGGAGACCTTCATTACTGAGCTGTTACAGCGCTGGCTGACGATAGATAAAGAGCGGCTCGCACTGCGCACGAATGGGCCGGCAATACGCGGATTTCAATGGAAGAATATCTTCCTGCCGGAAGGAACTAATCTGCGGACCAGCCATCGCGGCAATGTTGAATTTGCCAAAGTGGTAGGCGACCACATCATTTCCGACGATGGCATATCGTTGACGCCGTCCTTGTTCGCCAACCGTCGCACCGGCGGACGCAATGCATGGCGTTTTGTATGGCTGCGTTTTCCCGGCAATGATTATTGGATCCGCGCTGCGGACTGCAGAACACGCTTTGAAGATCAGCGGCAGCAGCGGTCGGCCAGCAAAATTGAAACTCTTTGAATGCCCCCGTCGAGAGGCGTCTAAAGATTGGTCCAGAGAAACGAAGTATGGCCCGTTTTAGCCTCACGCCCCGCAAAACTGGACCGTGTTAGATTTTCACCTTGGATTTGTAGACGATTCTCGGCTTACCACTGTCGTTTTTCGACTGAGTTCGACTCAGGCGGTCCGAAATCGACTCCTCTAGACCGAGGCTGATTGGGGAGGAGCGGGAGGACGTCGCACTGGCACACTACTTCGCCATATGCGGAATACCATCAACGGCATGATGCCGGACGGCCGACTGCCACGCTACGCGGCCAGCAGTTGGGCGCCATCGTCAGGACTGGCGCCCACCAGGGCACTTAAGCCACGCTACTTCTTCGTCCCCAAATGAAAATAAGCAATCGCCGCCTGTAATTCCTCGGCCCGCGCGCTCATTTCCTCCGCAGTGGCCGCCAGCTGTTCGGCGCCCGCCGCGTTGTGCTGCGTGGTCTGGCTCAACTGGCTGATGGCGCCATTGATTTGTTCCAGGCCCGCATTCTGCTCTTCCGACGCAGCCGTGATTTCCTGCACCAGGTCCGACGTGCGTTTAATGTTCGGCACCATTTCATCGAGCAGCTTGCCGGCCCGTTCTGCCAGTTCCACGCTGTTGCCCGCCACTTCGCCGATTTCCTGCGCCGCCACCTGGCTGCGTTCGGCCAGCTTGCGCACTTCGGCCGCCACCACGGCAAAGCCTTTACCGTGATCGCCCGCGCGGGCCGCTTCAATGGCGGCATTGAGCGCCAGCAAATTGGTTTGATAGGCGATGTCGTCGATGATCAGGATTTTCTTGGCAATTTGCTGCATGGCTTCCGTGGTCGAGCGCACCGCTTGACCGCCCTCGCCGGCTTCCGCCGCCGCGCGCGATGCAATGGCGTCCGTGACCTTGGCGTTTTCCGTGTTTTGCGATACGGACGCCGACATCTGTTCCACCGATGCGCTGGTTTCTTCCACGCTGGCCGCCTGCTGGCTGGTTGCCTGCGACAGCGACTGCGACGTGCCGTTGATTTCCTCGGACGCCTGCGCCAGCGCTTGCGCACCAGACGCCACTTCGTGCACCACGGATGCCAGCTTGTCCTTCATCTGCTTCATCGCGTACAGCAGGCTGCCATTGTCGCCCTGGCGCAGCGACAATTCCGCTCCCAGGTTGCCGTCGGCGATTTCGCGCACGATGCCGGCCGCATATTCCGGCTCGCCACCCAGCTGGCGCATCAGGCTGCGGTATAGCCAGTACATCGCCAGAGCCGAAGCAACGACGGAAAAGCCCAGTAAGCTCAGCGTGGTCCGGTATGCCGCGCCGGCGGCGGCTTCCGCATCTTGCACGGCCTTGCCGGTACGCTCATCGAGCATTTGCAGGAACTCATTTACCGGCTTCATGATCTTGGCCTTGTTGCGGTGGTACGTCGCGTCGTGCGTCAGCTTGCGCGCCATTTCCAGGTCGGGCGTCCCCTTTTTCGTATAGCCGCCCTGGCCATCTTCATACAGCCCTTTGACGGCATTCATGGCGATGGTTTCCGCTTTCACGAGGCCATCCGATTGCGCCTGCGCTTCCTGCAGCTTGCCCATTTCTTGCTGCGTGAATCCCGCCTCTTTCATCAAGTCCAGCAGCGGCACGGTTTTGCCGGAGCTGGGCGGCGCCGGTTCACCGGCGGCAATAAAGTCCCAGTAAATGCGCTCGTAATTTTGCGGCCGGGGTTTCTTCCCGGAGCGGATATCAAGGATGTCGAAATACTGGCGCTCGTAAGCGGGATCGCCTGTCACGACAAAGGTGCGCGCCAGCCGCGTCAAGTCATCCGAACTCTGGCGCAGCTCGTCGGCCAGCAGGTAAGACTGGTAGCGCGACGCATGCGCTGCACTGACTTTGGCTTGTGCGCTGGTGATTTGCAGCAGCCCCCAGTACGTCATACCTGCCAGCGCGGCAACGAGGAGGACAAACAAGATAATGGTTTTTTTCAGCGACAACGAACGATTCATTATGTCTCCCGGAAAGGATGGATGAACCAGTGACGCACCGGCTTTTCCCATGTAGCAACACTATCGGAAGGCAAGCCGGCCTCACAAGTTGACCTTCGGTAGCTGTAGTCATTTCACGACGTTGCGGTTAAACTAACATTCCTGCTAGCGGTATATTTCAACGGCATGCGTGAGTCCATTCATGATACAGAGCGGTTTGGCGTTCCGGTTGAAAACATCGGGGCAGCCGTGCGCCGCAGCACAGATACGCAACGCCACCGGACACCCGTTCACCTGCGCGTTCCCACGCGCAAGGAAGTGCGCCACCTTCCCCCGCATGAGTTGGCGCCCCTGCTGATCGGCTGGATGGAGCATAGCCCGATTGAAATCGTCCCCAGCCGTGGTCAAATCCAGCTGGTCATTGAAGTATTGCTGGACCGGCCCGATGCGGCTGAGATGGCGCCGCTGGTCACTATGTGCAGGAATTACAGTTCTGATGCCTGAATGGAAACCGAACTCAAACTCACCCTCGCCGCCAAAGATATCCCTGCGCTCAAAGCCCATCCAGTGCTGGCCGCTGCCGGAGATCCGCATGAAATCGAGCAGCTGGACGTGTATTACGACACGCCGGAGCACGAGTTGTGGCAGCGCGGCTATGCCTTGCGGGTGCGGTGTGCCAGGGGAAAATACGTGCAGACATTCAAGGGTGGCGGCGCATCCGTGGGCGGCATGCACGTGCGCGATGAGTGGGAATCCGCGCTAGCCGATGGCAAACCCGATCCGGCCGCATTGGCCCGCCAGGCCGAAGGACACCAGACTGCCAGCGCGTTGCTGGCGCCCGGCGTTGCCGGCAAATTACTGCCGGTATTTACCAATACGACGACGCGTACATTGTGGAATCTGCAGCCTGCGCCAGGCTGCGAAGTCGAATGCGTGCTCGATGTAGCAACTATCCGCTGCGGCAAGCGCCATACGGCCATGGTCGAAGTGGAGCTGGAATTGAAACGGGGCGAACCTGGACAATTGATAGTCCTCGCACAGGAATTAAACAATGCCGTGGCGCTGCGCATTGAAAATGCCAGCAAGGCGGAACGCGGCTATGTGCTGGCCGGCGTGCGGCAGCCCCCAGCCCCTGTCAAAGCCCGTCCCATCGCATTGCGCGCCAAGGCCACGCTGGATGACGCCTTGCAGCGCATCCTGCAAAACTGCCTGGAACACATGGAAGCCAACGTGGCCGGTGTACTGGCGCAGGATATCGAATACCTGCACCAGATGCGCGTCGGCCTGCGGCGCTTGCGCGCGGCGCTGCACCTGTTCAAAAGCAAAGTGCAATTGCCCGCCGATTTGCAGCAGGACGTGGACTGGCTGGCCGCGCTGCTGGGGAAGGCGCGCAACTGGGATGTGTTCATCACGGACACGCTGGACAAGGTGGGCGGCGCGTCATGGAACGCGAGCCGCAGCGCACTGCGGGTAGCGGCAGCGCAGCACGCCGCCGCCGCACACAAGGCAGTGCAGCGGGCGCTGCATTCGCGGCGCTATACGGGCTTGATACTGGGCTTGGCGGGCTGGATATCCGGCCGGCAGTGGCGCCAGCCTGCCGATGGCGTGCTGCCGGGCAAGCTCGATAGCCGGGTACATAAAGGCATGCGGCCCTTACTGGCCAAGACGCAGCGGCGGCTGCACAAGCGGATACGTCGCGTGGACAGCACGGATGCGGCCAGTTTGCACCGGGTCCGCATTGCTGCCAAACAGTCCCGGTATGCGGCGGAGTTTTTCCAGCCGTTCTTAAAGCAGCGGCCATTAAAGAAGCAGCTCAACCGGCTGGCCACGCTGCAGGAAATGCTGGGCAACTTGAACGATGCGGCCATTGCCGATACCTTGCTGGCGCAGCTGGGGCGGGACCACGGCGCGCCTGCCGAAGCCATTGCATTTGCCAGGGGCTATCTGGCCGCAACGGCGGAGCAAAAGATGCGGTCGATAGGCAAGCCACTGCGCCAGATAAAGTAGCGCCCGCGCTGATGATCACGTTACAATCCCCGCGGTGCAAGTAACAATCAAATCAAGCGGACGATGGCCATCATTACCAACATTGAAGACTTGCGCCTGCTGGCGCAGCGGCGCGTGCCACGCATGTTTTTCGAGTACGTCGACTCGGGTTCGTGGACCGAATCCACGTACCGCGCCAACAGCAGCGACTTCCAGTCCATTTGCCTGCGCCAGCGCGTCGCAGCGGAACTGAACGCCACCCGCAGCACAGCGACCACACTGGCGGGGCAAGCCGCCACGATGCCGGTGGCGCTGGCGCCTGCCGGCCTGACGGGCATGCAGCACGCCGACGGTGAAATCCTGGCCGCACGCGCCGCAGCGCATGCGGGTGTACCGTTCACGCTGTCGACAATGAGCATCTGTTCCATCGAAGACGTGGCGGCCCATGGCGGCGCGCCCTTCTGGTTCCAGCTATACCTGATGAAAGACCGCGATTTCGTCGAGCGGCTGATTGCACGGGCGCTGGCAGCGGCCTGCCCGGTACTGGTGCTGACCCTGGACTTGCCGGTATTCGGCCAGCGCCACAATGACGTGCGCAATGGCTTGTCGGTGCCGCCGCGCCGTTCGTTGCGCACGCTGGCCCACTTGCTGGCGCGGCCACGCTGGTGCGCACGCATGCTGGGTACGCGGCGGCGCGGCTTTGGCAACATCATCGGACATGCGCGCTCCGTGCCGGATATGGATTCGCTGTCCGCATGGACGACCGAACAATTCCAGTCCACGCATTCGTGGCGCGACGTGGAGTGGGTGCGTCAACGGTGGCCCGGCAAGTTGATCGTCAAAGGCATCATGGATGCAGAAGATGCGCTGCATGCCTGCGACAGCGGCGCCGATGCCGTGATCGTGTCCAACCATGGGGGACGCCAGCTCGATGGCGCGCTGTCCAGCATAGCAGCGCTGCCAGCCATTGTGGATGCCGTGGGTACGCGTACGGAAGTGCACCTCGATGGCGGCGTGCGCAGCGGGCAGGATGTGCTGCGGGCGCTGGCGCTGGGCGCGCGCGGCGTGCACATCGGGCGGCCCTACCTGTACGGGCTTGGCGCGCTGGGCGAGCATGGCGTACGGGCGTGCCTCGACATTATCCGCAAGGAGCTGGAATTGACGATGGCCTTATGCGGGATGAACGACGTACACGAGGCCGGGCGGCACGTGCTGGCGAAGCCACTGGCTTGAAAGGCGGTGGCACTAAGCCGCCATGCACGCGCCGTGTTGGCGGCTATTGACCCTGCAGGCGCTGGCGGACGAAGGCTGCAAATCGTTTCACGCCTTCCGCAATCGCCTCTTCCCCCACGTTGCTGAACGCCAGCCGCACATGGCGTTCATGCCCCGGCGCCAGCGCAAAGAACGACAGCGGCATAACAATCACGCCAAACTGCCGCGCGCAGATATCGGCTTCCTCCGCCCCGAAATCAAACGGCAGCTTCAGCACCAGGAAGAAGCCGCCCTGCGGCACATTCCACGTGATCTGCTGCGGCCATTCCTTGAACGCACTGTCCAGGCACGCCAGCATCGTATCGCGGTTGCCGCGGTAATACGCCACGGCGGGCTCGATCGATGCGCGCAGGCTGCACTGCTGGTCGAGCAAGATGCCCCCGACGATGGCTTGCGACACCTGGCTGGTATTGAGCGTGGAAAAGCTCTTGGCCTGCGACAGCTGCGCCATGACCTGCTTGCCGCATACCTGCCCTTGCAGCATACGCTCCGGCACGATGGCAAAGCCGACCCGCAGCGCCGGACAGATGGTCTTCGAATACGTACCGAGGAACACGACGCAGCCATGGGAATCCAGCGCATACATGGGTGGGATGGTCTCGCCTTCGTAGCGGAACATGCCGTACGGATTATCTTCCAGCACCACGATGCCTTGCGCGGCGCAATAGGCAATGAGCTGCATGCGCGTTGCATACGACAGCACGCTGGCCGACGGGTTATCGAAGTCTGGCACCAGGTACAGCGCGCGCGGGCGCTTGCCATGCTGCTCAAGGCGCGCCACGGCGGCAGCCAGCGCATCGGCCATGTCCGCTTCGTCATCGCAGCGGAAGCCGGCAATCTCGATGCCGTGCAAATCCGCCACGCCGGTGGCGCCGATATACGTGGGCGTGCGCGCCAGCAGTACGTCGCCCGGCTCGCTGCACAACTGGCGTACGCACAGGTCGATGGCTTCCTGTCCGCCCGCCGTCACCAGCACTTCGCCTGCAAGGCAGGCAATGCCATGGTCATGCCGCACCTGGCGCGCAATCAAGCCATTGATGATGCCGTTGGTGTTGCCGTACTGGCCAAGCAAGTGATATGCCTGTTCTTCCGGCATGCGTTTTTCATCCGCAAAGTAATCGACGAAACGCGCGCCAGCGCCCATCCACTGCTGCAAATGGATGAATTGCTGCGCCGGGCGTCCGGAGGCAAACGAAATCGCCGCAGGAAAGCGCGCGGAAATCTCGTTCAGGAAATTCATTACATCGAGGCGCGTGTGCGCCCCTGCCGCCTGGCTCATGCCGGACCTCCTCAAAAGTCAGTAACCGCCGGACTGTTCCAGCTGCGCGAATAATTCGTTGACGTTTTCTTCGAGAAAACCGGCTTCGCCGCTGCGCTCAATGAATTCAAAACTCATGCCGGAATTCGGGTCGCGCTTCGAGAACAGCTGGCGCAATCCGGCGCCGCGGATGATGTCCGTATCGAACTGCATGCCCTGCTTGGCCAGCGCCGCGCCCACGGCTTCCACGTCATCGACGCCGAACGCAATGTGCGCCACGCCGGGGCCATATTCGGTCACCAGCCGCGAAACCTGGGATTCCGGTTCCGTGCCCTGGCACAGCACGAATTTGATATCGCCCTTTTTCAGCTCGGCGGAAATCATGCCGGTACGGGCGCCGCGAATGACACGCCGCTGTAACAATTCAAAGCCGAGGATGTTGCAGTAGAACGCAATCCCCTCTTCCAGGTCCCTGACAGCAAGGGCAATATGGTCTATACATTTAAAGTTTGCCGTCATTTCAGGCAAGACACATTCCATTCGCATCACACATCCCTCTCATTAAGAAAAACGTCTTACGCTGCTTACGCCAAGGCTGGAGCGCGATGCTGTCTGCGCCGTATAGCGCCCGCCGTTGCAGGCACAACACACAAATGCAATATACGAAGCCAATTATTCTATTATCAAGTATGCTTCGGTCACAATATTTTTAATTGTTAACTGTGGCCATTTAACCAATCCAATGTGACAACAGAAAGTAATGCCTTGAGTAATTTGTAGTTGCATTAGCAGAAATGTTGTCATGGCACGACGGATTCAATGAATTGGTTGACAGTGGTTTTATTAATATTTAACCTTTTTATCGAATTTACATCGTTGCCTGCGCAGCCACATTGCACAATGGTGAAGATTTCGTACTGGGGATAGAACGTTTGAGGCAGCCTCAACCCGTCGTCAAGGCGGTTCTATAAGTTATTAAAACCATGCACCTGGTGTGCACCCGAAGCGGGTGTCGAACGGGCAGCGTTACAGATGGAATTGTTCACATGTCACAGCACTGCTCCCTCGGCATAACCGCCGCCTTGCGCCGCGCATCGCTATACGTCGTCCGCGTAGCCGCCATCAAGATCCCGTAAGAGATCCCGGTCTTTCCAGCATTACCGCCATTCCGGCATGGGCCGGGCAGGATTTTTCTGTGAACGTTTGCTTCGTCCGGGCCACAAGCCGTGACGCGGGCAAGCCTTCAAGCATGAACTCTGATGAGGGGTCGCAGCATGTTGAGCACAGGTGTCAATCAGGTTTTGGAAAATGCACTGGCCTTGTCGTCCGTGCAGCAAGTGGTGTGGATCGATCAGCTGCTGCACCCCCAGGCGCCGCTGTATAACATCGGGATCGCGTGGCAAATCCGCGGACCGCTCGACGCCGCCCTGCTGGAACGCGCCATCAATGCCGTGGCCAACGCGAATGACGCGCTGCGCCTGGTGCTGGCCCCCAATGGCCAGCCACGCCAACGCATCCTGCCCCGCGCCGATATGACGGTTGCCGTCATCGACTTTGCCGGCGAACCGGATGCGGAACAGCGCGCGCACGCCTACATGCAGCAGCATATGCAGCAGCCGTTCGACCTGTCCGCCGGCCTGCTGTGGGAAGCGCAGCTGGTGCGCACGGGCGCTGAATGCCACTACTGGCTGCAGCGCTACCACCACCTGGTCACAGATGGTTTCGGCATTGCCAACATCGTGCACGCGGTGGCCGGCGCTTACAACCGGCTGCTGGCGGACGCCGGCGCCCACATCGAGGCCGGCCCGTCCTACCTCGACTTCATTGCCGACGACGCCGCATACCAGGCGTCCGCCCGCTATGCACGCGACCGCGACTTCTGGTGCGAGCGCTATACGCAATTGCCGGAACCCCTGTTCAAGCGCAAAGGATTCGCCGCGCCGGGCCAGGTAGCGCCTGCCGGACAGGTACGCTGGGCCATCCCGCGCACGCAATACGAACAGTTCGTGGCCTGCGCCACGCAGCATGGCTACACGATCACGCACCTGCTGATGGCCGCCATCAGCGCCTGCTTCTCGCGCCTGTGCGGCACGGACGATATCGTCATCGGCATGCCCGTGCACAACCGCGGCAGCGCCGCGCACAAGCGCACCATCGGCATGTTCTCGTCCGTCAGCCCGATCGGCGTCAAGGTCCGCCAGGACGGTTCATTCCTTGCACTGCTGGCGGACGTCGCAGCGGAAATGAAGCGCTGCTACCGCCACCAGCGCTTCCCCATCGCGGAATTGAACCGCTGCCTGAACCTGAACCACAGCGGCCGCAAACAGCTGTTCGACATCACCCTGTCGTCGATGAGCTTTAACGGCGACAACGTATTCGGTACGTCGCCCACGCGCGTGGTCCCCATCGATAACGGCTATGAACATGCGGCGCTGGCCATCGTACTGCGCGACCACCACGCGGGCGACGACGTCATGCTGGACTTCAACTACAACAGCGACGTGTTTGACCACGTGGAAGCGCAAGCCATCCAGCGCCGCATGGCGCTGCTGCTGGAAGCGGCCGTGCGCGATCCCCATCAGGCAATTTATCGCCTGCCGCTGATGGATGAAGCGGAACGCCATCAAGTGCTGTACGGCTTTAACGATACCGCCATGCCGTATCCGCGCGAGCTGCTGATGCACCAGCTGTTCGAACAGCAGGCCGCAGCCACGCCGATGGCGTGCGCGCTGCGCCACGGCGCGGACAGCATCAGCTACGCGGAATTGAACGCCCGCGCCAACCGCCTTGCGCGCCATCTGCAGCAACTGCAGCAACGGCATTTGCAGCCGGACGCGCGGATTGCCGTGTGCATGGAACGGGGCATCGATATGGTCGTGGCCCTGTTCGCCATCCTGAAAGCCGGCGCCGCATACGTGCCGCTGGATCCGGGCTACCCGGCCGAACGCCTCGCCTACATGCTGGCCGACAGCGCACCGGCGGCCGTGCTGGCGCAGCGCGGCACGCAGGCGCAGGTGGGCAGCGGCATGCACGTGATCGAAGTCGATGGCGAGGCACAGCCATGGGCCGCACTGGACGATGCCAACCTGCCTGCAGTGGCACAGGCAACGTCGCTGGCCTACGTCATCTACACGTCCGGTTCCACGGGGCTGCCCAAAGGCGTGATGCTGACCCACCGCAATGGCGTCAATTTCATTGCCTGGGCCTTGTCCGCGTTTACCGCGCAACAGCTGGAACGCACGCTGTGGGCCACGTCGCTGAATTTCGACTTGCACGTGTATGAATGCTACGTGCCGCTGTCCTGCGGCGCCACCATCACCATCGTGGACAACGCGCTGGCGCTGCTGCGCACTGAGACCGACGCCACGCTGCTCAATACCGTGCCTTCCGCCATCGAAGCGCTGGCCAATGCAGGCGCGATTCCCGCCACGGCCCGCACCATCAATATGGCCGGTGAAGCGCTGAAGCGCAGCCTCGTTGAAAAACTGTTTGCCACGACGGCGGCCGATACCGTCTGCAACCTGTATGGTCCGTCCGAAACCACAACGTATTCCACGTGGACGGCCATGAACCGCGCCACCGGCTACGTGCCCCACATCGGCCGCCCCATTGCCAATACCACCGTGTACGTGCTCGATGCTCAATTGCAGCCGGCGCCGGTCGGCGTCGCAGGTGAACTGTACATCGGCGGCGACGGCGTGGCGCGCGGCTACCTGAACCGCCCGGAATTGACGGCGGAACGCTTTGTTGCCGATCCCTTCGTGGACGGCGCCGTCATGTACAAGACGGGCGACCTGGGACGCTGGCTGGCCGATGGCAACATCGAATACCTGGGCCGCAACGACTTCCAGGTCAAGATCCGCGGCTTCCGCGTCGAACCCGGTGAAATCGAAGCCCGCCTGGCAGCGTGCGCGGGTGTGCGCGAAGCGCTGGTGATAGCCCGCGAAGACCAGCCGGGCGGCCAGCGCCTGGTCGCCTACGTGCTGGCGCATGATGGCGTGGAACTGTCGCCCGCCGGTTTGCGCGATGCGCTGGCGGCCACCCTGGCCGACTACATGGTGCCCAGCGCCTTTGTCGTGCTGGACGCCTTCCCCCTGACGCCAAACGGCAAACTGGATCGCAAGGCGCTGCCTGCGCCGGATGCCGATGCCGTCATCGTGCGCGCCTACGAGGCGCCTGCCGGCGAACAGGAGCAGGCGCTGGCCGCCATCTGGTGCGCACTGCTGGGCATCGAACAGGCGGGACGCCACGACCACTTCTTTGACCTGGGCGGCAATTCCCTGCTGGCCGTGCAGCTGGCGTCGCAGGTGCGCGCGCGGCTGGGCGTGGAACTGGCGCTGCGCGATATCTTTGCGGCGCCTACCTTGGCCGGCATGGCCGCAGCACTGGCGGCGGCAAGCCATGCCGCGCCCGCGGCGATTACACCTGTCGCCCGCGATGGCGCTTTGCCGCTGTCGTTCTCCCAGCAGCGCCTGTGGTTCCTGGACCGGCTCGATCACAGCGCCAGCGTGGCTTACCACATGCCCGCCGCCATGCGCCTGGCCGGCCCGCTGGACAAGGCGGCGCTGCAAGCCGCGCTGGACCGCGTGGTGGACCGCCACGAAAGCCTGCGCACCGTATTTACCGATGCCGATGGCGAACCAGTGCAGTCCATTACGCCGCCCGGCTGCGGCTTCACGCTGCTGGAAAAAGACTTGAGCCAGTTCGCCGGCCATGAACAGCAATTCGCCGTCATGCAGGCGTGCACGGATGAAGCCAGCCAGCCATTCGACCTGGCGGCGGGCCCGCTGATGCGCGGCCAGCTGCTGTACCTGGCGCCGAACCAGCACGTGCTGCTGCTGACCAAGCACCACATCATTTCCGACGGCTGGTCCACTGCCATCCTCGTGCGGGAAATCTCCACGCTGTATGCAGCCTTCCGCGCAGGACAGGACGATCCGCTGGCGCCGCTGGCGCTGCACTATGCCGACTACGCCGCATGGCAGCGCCGCTGGCTGCAAGGCGGCGTGCTGGCGCAGCACAGCGCCTTCTGGAAGGATTATTTGAGCGGCGCACCGGAATTGCTGGAATTGCCGGCAGACCGCCCCCGCCCTGCCCGCCAAAGCTATGCAGGCGCCACCTTGCCGCTGGCCTTGCCGGCCGCCCTGTCGGACGCGCTGCGTGCGCTGAGCCAGCGCCATGGCGTCACGTTGTTCATGACCATGCTGGCCGCATGGTCCGCGCTGCTGGCCCGCCTCAGCGGCCAGCACGATATCGTGGTCGGCGTTCCCGTGGCGAACCGCCAGCGCGCGGAACTGGAACCGCTGATCGGCTTCTTCGTCAACACGCTGGCGCTGCGCGTGCAGCTGGACGACGATCCCGCTGCCGGCGACCTGCTGGCGCGGGTCAAGGCATCGGCGCTGCAAGCAATGTCGCACCAGGACTTGCCGTTCGAGCAAGTGGTGGAAGCCGTATCGCCCAGCCGCAGCATGCGCCACAGCCCAGTATTCCAGGTGATGCTGAATATGACGGACATGGCCGGCGCGCAAGCGCTGTCGCTGCCCGGCGTGGAAATCGAACACATCAGCCAGGGCGGCGATACGGCGCAGGTTGACCTCAGCCTGACCTTGCACGACGGCGGCGGCGCCATTCACGGCGAACTGCGCTATGCGACCGCGCTGTTCGATGCCGCTACCATCGCGCGCATGGCCGGCTACTTCGAACGCATACTGGCCGGCATGGCGGCCGACGACCGGCAAGCCGTCAGCCGCATCGCGCTGCTTGATGCCGGCCAGCGCAACGAGCTGCTGGTGCAATTCAATGACAACGCGGCGCCGTATCCCAAGGACCGCCTGATCCACGCCTTGTTCGAAGAGCAGGCGGCGGCGCGGCCCGGCGCCACGGCGCTGGTATTTGAAGACCGCCACGTCAGCTATGCGCAGCTGAACGCCCGCGCCAATGCGATTGCCCAGCACTTGCTGGAACTGGGCATCCAGCCGGATGACCGGGTCGCGCTGTGCGCGTTGCGCGGCATCGGCTTGATTGCCGCCATGCTGGGCATCCTGAAAGCAGGCGGCGCCTACGTACCGCTGGACCCGGATTATCCTGCCGAACGCATGGCCTTCATGCTGGCCGACTGCACGCCGGCCGCCGTGCTGGCGGAGCGGGACCTGGCGCACAAGCTGCCTGCATTGTCCATGCCGCTGCTGTTGCTGGACCATGCCCGCTACGACGAAGCCCACCACGCCAACCCTGTGCTGCCGCAGCTGACCGCGCGCCACCTGGCTTACGTGATCTACACGTCCGGTTCGACGGGCAACCCGAAAGGCGTGATGGTCGAACACCACAACGTGCTGCAGCTGGTGATCAATGAACCGTGCGTGCAGATCAGCACAGACGATTGCCTCGCCTATTGCGCGAACCCGGCATTCGACGCGTCCACGTGGGAAATCTGGCTGGCCCTGCTCAATGGCGCGAAATTGCTGGTGATTCCCCATGCCGTGCTGCTGGATCCACACGCGTTTGGCGCGTTGCTGGAACAGCAGTCCGCCACCATCCTGCAATTGACGGTGGGCTTGTTCAACCAGTATGCAACGCCGATGGCAGCGCAATTCCGCCGGCTGAATTACCTGCTGTTTGGCGGCGACCAGCCCAGCCTCGCCACCGTGGCGCGCGTGCAGGCGCACAGCGCCCCGCGCCACCTGGTGCATACGTACGGCCCGACGGAAACCACGACGTTCACGGCGACGCTGGAAATCGACGGCACGATCCAGTCTGCCCACACGCTGCCGATCGGCCGTCCGATCGCCAACACGCGCCTGTACGTGCTGGACCGCCACCTGCAGCCGGCGCCGCTGGGCGTGGCCGGTGAAATCTATATCGGCGGCGCCGGCGTCGCGCGCGGCTATTTGAACCGCGCGGAATTGACGGCGGAACGGTTTATTGCCGATCCGTTCAGCGCGGAACCCGGTGCGCGCCTGTACAAAACGGGCGACCAGGGCCGCTGGCTGGCCAATGGCTGCGTGGAATTCCTGGGCCGCAATGACTTCCAGGTCAAGATCCGCGGCTTCCGCATCGAGCTGGGCGAAATTGAAAGCCGCCTCGTGGAATGCGACGGCGTGCGGGACGCCGTGGTGCTGGCGCGCCAGGACCAGCCGGGCGACAAGCGCCTGGTGGCCTACCTGCTGGCCGACGAAGGCGTCACGCTGTCGGCTGCGGCATTGCGCAGCGCGCTGTCGGCCAGCCTCGCTGAATTCATGATCCCCAGCGCCTTCGTCACGCTCGACGCGTATCCGCTGACGGCCAACGGCAAGCTGGACCGCCGCGCCTTGCCTGCGCCGGACGGCGCGGCGCTGGCGGCGCGCATCTACGAAGCGCCGCAAGACGATAACGAAGAAGCCATCGCCGCCATCTGGCAGGAATTGCTGGGTGCGGAGCGCGTGGGCCGCAATGACCACTTCTTTGAGCTGGGCGGCCATTCGCTGATGGCGGTGCAGCTGGCTGCGCGCATCCAGCAGCGCTGCCACGTGGCGGTACCGCTGAAGGATTTGTTTGATGTCCCCGTGCTGGCCGACCTGGCCCAGCGCGTGACGGCGCTGCAATTTGCCGAATTCATGGACGACGACTTGCAAGCCATGCAGGACGAACTGGGCGCCATGTCGGAAGAGGAATTGCGGGCGCTGCTGGCCAGGGAAAGCGCGGCGGACGAGCCGCTGTAGGCCGCTCAAAGAACACAAGTCAATAACAACGCTGCGGCGTCGGCGGCATACGCTATCCGCCTGACGTTAATTTAAAAGCAACTATCGACACGGGGATTTTGGATGAACAATCGCGATCGCGACCTGGCCAAGCTTCAAAACGCCATCCTTCAGCAACGCCTGCAAAAACGCATGAAGGAGCGCGCCGCCACACAGGATGGCCATAGCGCCATTGCGCCGGCCGACCGCAACGCGCCCCTGCCCCTGTCGTTTTCCCAGCAGCGCCTGTGGTTTGTCGACCAGCTGGACCGCGAAGCCGGCGCCGCCTATCACATGGCGGCGGGACTGCGCCTGAGCGGCACGCTGCACACGGCAACCCTGCAGGCCGCGCTGGACCGCATCGTGGCGCGCCATGAAGTACTGCGCACCACACTGGTCGGCGTTGGCGGTCAGCCGTCGCAAGTCATTGCCCCGGCCGATACCGGCTTTGCACTGGCCGTACGCGACTTGACGGCGCTGGACGCCGCCGCGCAGGCTGACGCCATTACCGCCATCAGCAAACAGGAAGCGCAGGCGCCGTTTGACCTCGGCACGGGCCCGCTGATCCGCGGCCAGTTGCTGCGCCTGGCCGACGACGAACACATTTTGCTGGTCACGAAGCACCACATCATTTCCGATGGCTGGTCCAGCGCCGTGCTGGTACGGGAAATCGCCGCGCTGTATGGCGCCTTTGCAGAAGGCCGCCCTGACCCGCTGCCGCCGCTGGCCATCCAGTACGCCGATTACGCGGCATGGCAGCACAGCCAGCTGCAAGGCGAACGGCTGCAGGGCCATGTGGACTTCTGGAAAGCGCACCTGGCCGGCGCGCCGGAATTGCTGGACGTGGCGGCAGACCGTCCCCGTCCCGCACAACAGAACTACGACGGCGCGGTATGCCGCTTTTCACTGCCCGCCGCCCTGGCCGACGGGTTGAAAGCGCTGAGCCAGCGCCATGGCGCCACGCTGTTCATGACGATGCTGGCCGCGTGGTCGGCGCTGCTGGCGCGCCTCAGCGGCCAGCACGACCTCGTCATCGGCACGCCTGTCGCCAACCGTCCGCACGCGGAACTGGAACCGCTGATCGGCTTCTTCGTCAATACGCTGGCCTTGCGCGTGCAGCTGGACGATGACACCGGCGTGGCGGCGCTGCTGCAACAAGTCAAAGCTTCGACCCTGCAGGCTTACGAACATGCGGAACTGCCGTTCGAGCAAGTGGTGGAAGCGCTGCAGCCGGTGCGCAGCATGAGCTACAGCCCGCTGGTGCAAGTGACAGTCAGCTTGAACAACACGCCGGGCGACACCACCTTGCGCCTGCCCGGCCTGGCTATCACGCCGATGGAACAGGCGCACCACAGTGCGCAATTTGATTTGAACCTGGCGCTGAATGACCATGGCGACAGCATGACGGGCGAATTGCGCTACGCCACGGCGCTGTATGACGCCGCGTCCATCGAGCGCATGGCAGGCTATTTCCAGCGCCTGCTGGCCGCCATGGTGGCCGACGACCAGCAACCCATCAGCCGCATTGCACTGCTGGACGATCCCCAGCGCACGCAATTGCTGGTGCAGTTCAACGACAATGCGCGGCCGTATCCGAAAGACGGCATGATCCACCGCTTGTTCGAAGAGCAGGCCGCCACCCGCCCTGATGCAACGGCGCTGGTCTTCGATGGCCGGAACATCAGCTATGCGCAGCTCAATGCGCACGCCAACGCCATCGCCCACCATTTGCTGGAACTGGGCGTCCAGCCGGACGACCGCGTCGGCCTCTGTGCGCTGCGCGGCATCGACATGGTGGCGGCCATGCTGGGTATCCTGAAAGCAGGCGGCGCCTATGTGCCTCTGGATCCTGAATACCCTGCCGAGCGCCTGGCGTTCATGCTGGCCGACTGCGCGCCGGTCGCCGTGCTGTGCGCGCCGGAACTGGCGCACAAGCTGCCGCCGCTGTCCACGCCGCAGCAGTCCATCCCCCTTTTGCCGCTGGACCATCCACGCTACGCGTATGGCGCGCCGAAACACCATGCGAACCCGGTGCTGCCGCAACTGACCGCGCGCCACCTGGCGTACGTGATTTATACGTCGGGTTCCACAGGCAACCCGAAAGGCGTGATGATCGAGCACCACAACGTGCTGCAACTGGTCATCAACGAACCGTGCGTGCAAATCCAGGCGGACGACAAAGTGGCGTTCTGCGCCAACCCTGCGTTCGACGCATCGACGTGGGAAGTGTGGATCACGCTGCTGAACGGCGCCACCCTGGTGGTCGTACCGCATGCCGTGCTGCTGGACCCGCAGGCATTCGGCGCGCTGCTGCAACAGCAGGCTGTCACCATCCTGCACCTGACCGTGGGCCTGTTCCACCAGTATGCAACGCCGCTGGCGCACGTATTCCGCAAGCTGAATTACCTCGTGTTCGGCGGCGACCAGGCCAGTCTGGCCGTGGTGGCCAACGTGCGCAAGCACAGCGCGCCGCGCCACCTGCTGCACACGTATGGCCCGACGGAGACCACGACCTTTACCGTCACGCTGGAAGTCGACGATGCGATCCACTCGGCCCACTCGCTGTCGATCGGCCGTCCAATCGCCAATACGCACCTGTACATCCTGGACCGCCACCTGCAACCCGTACCGCTGGGCGTGGCGGGAGAGCTGTATATCGGCGGCGCCGGTGTGGCGCGCGGCTATTTGAACCGCCCGGAATTGACGCAGGAGCGCTTTATTCCCGATCCGTTCAGCGGGGTTCCCGGTGCGCGCCTGTACAAAACCGGCGACCTGGGACGCTGGGCGCCGAATGGCTGCATTGATTTCCTGGGCCGTAACGACTTCCAGGTCAAGATCCGCGGCTTCCGCATTGAACTGGGCGAAATCGAAGGCCGCCTGCTGGAATGCGACGGCGTGCGCGAAGCCGTCGTACTGGCGCGCCAGGACCAGCCGGGCGACAAGCGCCTGGTGGCTTACCTGCTGGCCGAAGACGGCGCCACGCTGACCGCGGCAGCGCTGCGCAGCGCGCTGTCGGCCAGCCTGGCGGAATACATGATCCCCAGCGCCTTCGTCACCTTGGATGCGTATCCGCTGACGCCAAACGGCAAGCTGGACCGCCGCGCCCTGCCCGCCCCTGACAGCGCCGCGCTGGCCACGCGCGAATATGAAGCGCCGCAAGGCGCCACGGAACACGCCATAGCCGCCATATGGCAGGAATTGCTGGGCGCAGAGCGCGTGGGCCGCAATGATCACTTCTTTGAACTGGGCGGCCATTCGCTGAAAGCCGTGCGCATGGTGGCGCGGCTGCGCGAACAGCTGGGTGTGGACCTGACGCTGCGCGCGCTGTTTGCGCAGCCGACGCTGGCCGAATTTGCCGCGCTGGCCGAAGGCGCGCAGCACACAGGGATGGGCGCCACGATGGGTGTCATTATCCCGGCGGACCGCAGCGCACCGCTGCCGCTGTCGTTTGCCCAGCAGCGCCTGTGGTTCGTCAGCCAGCTCGATCACAACGCCAGCCTGGCGTACCACATGCCGGCCGCGCTGCGCCTGAAAGGCCGCCTGGACGGAGGCGCGCTGCAAGCGGCGCTGGACCGCATCGTGGCCCGCCACGAAGTACTGCGCACTACGCTGGTTGAAGCCGATGGCGCGCCCGTGCAGCGCATCGGCGCGCCGGATTGCGGCTTCGCATTGGGCCACCGCGACCTGTGCCACCTGAGCGGCCATGAACAGGCAGCCGCCGTGGCCCGGTTCAGCACCGACGAAGCCAGCCAGCCATTTGACCTGGCAACGGGTCCGCTGATCCGTGGCCAGTTGCTGCGCCTGTCCGAAGCAGAGCATGTACTGCTGATCACGCAGCACCACATCGTGTCCGATGGCTGGTCCAGCGCCGTGCTGGTGCGCGAATTGTCGGCGCTGTATGCGGCGTTTTCGCAAGGCTTGCCCGACCCGCTGCCGCCGCTGGCCATCCAGTACGCGGACTATGCGGCATGGCAGCGCGACTGGCTGCAGGGCGACATGCTGCAAGCGCAGCGCGCATTCTGGACCAGCCACCTGTCCGGCGCACCGGAATTGCTGGAATTGCCGACCGACCGTCCCCGTGGCGCAAAACAAAGCTATGCGGGCAGCGTGCAGCAAGTGGTGCTGCCATCCGCCCTCAGCGACAGCCTGAAGGCGCTGAGCCAGCGCCATGGCGCAACCTTGTTCATGACCTTGCTGGCCGCATGGTCGGCGCTGCTGTCGCGCCTCAGCGGCCAGGGCGACGTCGTCATCGGCACGCCCGTGGCCAACCGCCGGCGCGCGGAAGTCGAACCGCTGATTGGCTTCTTCGTCAATACGCTGGCATTGCGCGTCACGCTGGAACCGGAAACCACGGTGGCAGGCTTGCTGCAGCAAGTCAAAGCCACGGCTATCCACGCATATGACCATGCAGACCTGCCGTTTGAACAAGTAGTCGATGCGCTGGCGCCCAACCGCAGCATGAGCCACAGCCCCCTGTTCCAGGCCATGTTCAGCATGACGCCGGAGGGCGGCCGGCTGGCGATGCCGGGACTGGAAGTGTCCGATGCAGGCCAGGTGCACGAAGTGGCGCAATTCGACTTGAGCCTGGCGCTGACCGATGCGGACAGCCACATTGAAGGTTCGCTGCGCTACAACAGCGATTTGTATGATGCATCGACCATCGCGCGCATGCTGGAACACTATGTACTGCTGCTGTCGGGCATGGTGCAGGACGACCAGCTGGCGGTCAGCCGCATCGATATCCTGCCTGCCGCACAGCGCCAGCAATTGCTGGGTGAATTCAATGGCGATGGCGCGGCGTTCGCCAGTGACCACCTGATGCACCAGCAATTCGAAGCGCAGGCTGCCGCGCGTCCCGATGCGGTAGCCGTCGTCTGCGATGGCGAAACGCTGACCTACGACCAGCTGAACCGCCGCGCCAACCAGCTGGCGCACCGCCTGATGGCGCAGGGCGTGGGCCCGGACAGCCGCGTGGCCATCTGCGTCGAACGCGGCATCGGCATGGTGGTCGGCTTGCTGGCCATCCTGAAGGCGGGCGGCGGTTACGTGCCGCTCGACCCGAACTACCCGGCCGACCGCCTGGCCTATATGCTGGGCGACTGCGAACCGGCTGCGCTGGTCACGCAATCGAGCCTGGCAGGAACCCTGCCCGCCACGGCAGCGCCCGTCGTGCTGCTGGACGACGATGCCGATGCCCCGGAACATAACCCGGCTGTCGATGGCCTGGCGCCGCACCACCTGGCGTACATCATTTACACGTCCGGCTCCACCGGCATGCCGAAAGGCGTGATGATCGAGCACGCCAATGTCGCGCGCCTGTTCACGGCGACCGGTCACTGGTTCGGCTTTAACCACAACGACGTGTGGACGCTGTTCCACTCGTTCGCGTTTGACTTCTCCGTGTGGGAACTGTGGGGTGCGCTGGCCTATGGCGGCCGCCTGGTCGTCGTGCCGTACGCCGTCAGCCGCTCGCCGCAAGAGTTTTACGCACTGCTGTCGCGCGAAGGCGTGACGGTGCTGAACCAGACGCCAAGCGCGTTCCGCCAGCTGGTGGCGGCGCAGGCCGGCAGCACCTTGCCGCACAGCCTGCGCACCGTCGTCTTCGGCGGCGAAGCGCTGGACGTGGCCGCGCTGCGTCCTTGGTACCACGACAGCCGCAACGGCGCCACGCAGCTGGTGAACATGTACGGCATCACGGAAACCACGGTGCACGTCAGCTACCGCGCGCTGTCGCCTGCCGACTGCGAACGGGCCGGCAGCAGCCCGATCGGCCGCCAGATTCCCGACCTGCAAATCCACATCCTGGATCCGCACGGCCAGCTGGTGCCGATCGGCGTGGCCGGTGAAATGTACGTGGGCGGCGCCGGTGTGGCGCGTGCTTACCTGAACCGTCCGGAATTATCCAGCCAGCGCTTTATTGCCGATCCATTCAGCCAGCGTCCGGGCGCGCGCCTGTACCGCACGGGCGACGTGGCGCGCCGCCTGCCCGACGGCAGCATTGATTACATCGGCCGTATCGACTTCCAGGTCAAGATCCGCGGCTTCCGTATCGAACTCGGTGAAATCGAAGCAAAACTGGCTGCGTGCGCCGGTGTGCGCGATGCATTCGTGCTGGTGCGCGAGGATACGCCGGGCGACAAGCGCCTGGTTGCGTATTACACCGTCAATGAGGCGGAAACCACTGCGGAAGCGCTGCGCACTGCCCTGCTGCAGCAACTGCCGGACTACATGGTGCCTGCGGCCTACGTGCAGCTGGACACCTTGCCGCTGACGGCCAACGGTAAACTCGACCGCAAGGCGCTGCCTGCGCCGGACAGCACGGCTTATGCCCGCCATGAATACGTGGCGCCGCAAGGCCCCGTGGAAACCGCCCTCAGCGACATCTGGTGCGAAGTACTGGGCCTGGAGCGTGCCGGTATCCACGACAATTACTTCGACATCGGCGGCGACTCGATCCGCAGTATCGGCATCGTGGCCAAAGCCAAGGAACGCGGCCTGGACCTGGCCATAGTCGACCTGTTCCAGCATCCGACCATTGCAGCCCTGGCGGCGGCGCTGGCCCAGCGTGGCGATGGACAAGTACAGGAACCGGCAGCGGAATTGCCGGCCATCAGTGAAGACGATGCCGCGAAACTGCCGGCCGCCGTGGAAGACGCCTACCCCGTCACCATGCTGCAAATGGGGATGATTTTCCATAACGAGCTGGCGCAAGGCAGCGGCTTGTACCATGACGTGTTCAGCAACTACCTGGCGCTGCCCGCATGGGATGAACAAGCGCTGCGCGTGGTGCTGGCGGCGCTGGTGCGCAAGCATCCCGTGCTGCGCACCGGCTTCGACCTGCGCCACTACAGCGAACCGCTGCAACTGGTGTACCGCGACGCGGCCATTCCGCTGACCGTCACCGACATCAGCACGCTGGACACGGCGGCGCAAGATGCGCTGATCGGCCGCTTCATCGATGCGGAGCGCCAGACCAGCTTTGACTTAAGCAGCGCGCCGCTGCTGCGCATCTTCGTGCACGTGCGGGGTCCGAAAGCCATCCAGTACACGCTGAGCTTCCACCACGCGATCCTCGATGGCTGGAGCGTGGCGTCGCTGCAAACGGAATTGTTCAACGCGTACTTTGCGCTGATTGAGTCCGGCGAGCGCACGCTGGAACTGCCTGCGCTGGCATTGACGCCGAAAGCCACGGCGACCCGCGAGCGCCAGGCGCTGGCATCCAGGCAGCAACAGGCGTTCTGGCAAACCTACCTGGCGGACCACCAGCATACGCCGCTGCCGCCGGCCGATGGCCCGGTTGCTGAAGAAATGGAGCGCACGCGCGGCATGCACGTCGATGCGGACGTCGCGGCATCCCTGCAATCACTGGCGCAAACCCTGGCAGTGCCGCTGCGCACGGTGTTGCTGTGCGCCCACCTGCGTGTCGCGTCCATGCTGGACGGTTCCGATGATGTCACGGTCGGCATGATTTGCAATGTCCGTCCCGAGCTGGCGGACGGTGACAAAGTCCTGGGCCTGTTCCTCAACACGCTGCCGCTGCGCCAGCACTTGCCGCGCGCCAGCTGGACGGATTTGATCCGCCAGACCTATGCCAACGAACTGGACGTGCTGGCGCACCGCCACTATCCGTACTTCCAGCTGCACGCGGATAACGGCCGCAATCCGTTCTACGACATCACGTTCAATTACACGAACTTCCACGTGTATGACGATTTGAAGGCTGCCCCGGTACAGGAAGGCTACAACAAGGCATTTGAAGCGACGGGCTATGGCCTGGACGTGAATTTCAACGTGAAGCCGGGACGCGGCATCCACGTGGAACTCAACACCAGCAGCCTGTCCGCCGCGCAGACCGGGCGCATCCTGGGCTATTTTGAAGCCGTGCTGGCCGATATCGCCCGCCATCCGGACGCCGGTCACCACGCATCGGATTTCCTTGCAGCGCCGGAACGGGAATTGGTGGAACACGTGTTCCCGGCCACCGCTGCTACACCGGCACCAGCGCCGCAAACGCTGGTCCAGCAAGCATTTGAAGCGCAAGCCGCCAGCCATCCGGATACCCCGGCTTTGGTCTTCGATGGCGCCATCGTCAGCTATGGCGAATTGAATGCGCGCGCCAACCGGCTGGCGCATGCGTTGCGCAGCTCCGGCGTGCAGCCGGACCAGCGCGTGGCCATTTGCCTGCCGCGCGGCATCGACATGGTGGTCAGCATGCTGGCCGTGCTCAAGTCAGGTGGCGGCTACGTGCCGCTCGATCCGGCCTACCCGGCCCAGCGCCTCGCCTACATGGTGGACGACAGCGCCCCGGCGGCAGTCATCACCCGCACCGCGCAACTGGCTATGCTGCCAGCACTGGACGTGCCCGTGCTGGCGCTCGACAGCATGGAAACGCAACTGATGGAGCTGCCGGACGCGAACCCCGATGCCGCCGCCATGGGCTTGCACAGCGGCCACCTGGCTTATGTGATTTATACGTCCGGCTCGACGGGCCAGCCGAAAGGCGTGATGGTCACGCACGCCAACACCGTGCACCTGGTGCAAGGCCACGTTGCCGCCACCGGCCTGACGGGCTGCGACCGCGTGCTGCAATTCGCATCGTTCAGCTTTGACGTGTCGGTGGGCGAAGTGTTCCCGGCGCTGTCAGTTGGCGCCACGCTGGTCATGCGTCCCGCCGATATGGTGGCGCCAGACCAGCGCTTCCTGGATTTCCTCGACCTGTACCAGGTGACCGTGTGCGACTTGCCGACCGCGTTCTGGCACCAGTGGGCCCAGGATGAAAGTCTCAAGCAGCGTGCCATGCCGTCGCTGCGGCTCGTGATTGTCGGCGGTGAAAAAGCGGAAACCCGCCACCTGGCGGCATGGATGGCGGCGCCCGGCCTTGTCAACTGCCGCTGGCTCAATGCGTACGGCCCGACGGAAGCCACGGTTACCGCCACCACCATCGCCTATGGCCGCAACGACGCGCTGCCTTGCGGCGCCATCCCGATTGGCCGTCCGCTGGCCAATACGCAAGTGCGCATCCTCGACGCGCATCTGCGCGCCGTACCGCTGGGCGTAGCCGGTGAAATCTACATCGGCGGCGCCGGTGTGGCGCGCGGCTACCTGAACCGTCCGGAATTGACGGCCGAGCGCTTTATCGACGACCCAGCCACGCCCGGCGGCCGCCTGTACCGCACGGGCGACCTGGGACGGTGGAATACGGATGGCACCATCGCCTACCTGGGCCGCCGCGACTTCCAGGTCAAGATCCGCGGTTTCCGCATCGAACTGGGTGAAATCGAAGCCAGGCTGGCGGCCTGCAACGGCGTACGCGAAGCGCTGGTGGTGGTGCGGGAAGACCAGCCTGGCGACAAGCGCCTGGTAGCCTACGTCATTGCGCAGGACGGCGCATCCGTGCCGCCTTCCGCCCTGCGCACCGAACTGTCGGCTGAATTGGCCGACTACATGGTGCCGGCCGCCTTCGTGCAACTGGCGGCATTCCCCGTCACGCCGAACGGCAAGATCGACCAGAAAGCGCTGCCCGCACCGGATGGCGCCGCAGTGGCCGGCCGCGTCTACCATGCGCCGCAAGGTCCCGTGGAAACCGCCATTGCCGGTATCTGGCAAACGTTGCTGGGCGTTCAGCAGGTTGGCCGCGACGATAACTTCTTCGAACTGGGCGGCCATTCACTGATGGTGGTGCGCCTGATCGAACAAATGCGCGCCGCGCACTTGGCGCTGGACGTGGGCACCGTCTTTGCCGCCCCCACCGTGGCGTCCATGGCGGCCGCCATTGCCGGGCAGGCAGCTACCGGTTTCACGGCTCCGCCCAACCTGATTCCAGCCAATTGCAGCGCCATCACGCCGGACATGCTGCCGCTGGTGGCGCTGACGCAGCAGCAGATCGGCCAGATTGCCGCCACCGTGCCGCAGGGTGCTGCCGGTATCCAGGATATCTATCCGCTGGGCCCTCTGCAGGAAGGCATTTTGTTCCACCATATGCTGTCGCCGGAAAACGACGCCTACCGCCTGCGCTCGACACTGGCCTTTGACAGCCGCAGCCGCCTGGATGCTTTTGTCGGCGCACTGCAGCAAATCATCAGCCGCCACGACATCCTGCGCACGACGATCCGCTGGGCCGGCTTGCCGCACGCTGTGCAAGTGGTGCTGCGCGACACGCAATTGCCTGTCACGGAAGTGGCGCTGGCGGCAGGCGGCGACGCCACCGCGCAATTCCTCGCGCTGACGGATCCGCGCCAGGCCAGCCTGCCGCTGGACAGCGCCCCGCTGCTGCGCGCCACCATTGCCGCCAACCCGGAAACGGGCGAATGGCTGCTGGCCCTGCTGCACCACCACATCGTGTGCGACCACGTCACCATTGAATTGATGATGACGGAATTGCAGGTGCTGATGCATCGTGGCGCGGCATACCTGGCGCCATCGCTGCCTTACCGGAATTTCATTGCACAGACGCTGGCCACGCCGGCCACCGAACACGAAGCCTATTTCAAGCGCAAGCTGGGCGACGTCAGCGAACCCACGGCGGCATTCGGCGTGCTCAATGTGCAGGGTGACGGCGGTCCGCTCGATGAAGTGCACGTGGAGCTGGACGCCGGCGTGTCCGCTGCGGTGCGTGACGCGGCCCGCAAGGCCGGCGTAACCCCGGCAGTATTGTTCCACGCCGCCATGGCCCGCATGCTGGCGCAATGCAGCGGGCGCGACGACGTGGTATTCGGCTCCGTGATGTCGGGCCGCCTGCAAGGTTCCGAAGGCGTAGGCCAGGTGCTGGGCATGTTCATCAATACGCTGCCGATCCGCATCACGCTGGAAGGCCGCAATGCGCGTGAACTGGTCAGTGAAACTTATGCCAGCCTGCGCGAATTGCTGGACCACGAACAGGCATCGCTGGCCATGGCCCAGCGCTGCAGCGGCGTGACGCCGCCGATGCCGCTGTTCACGGCGCTGTTCAACTTCCGCCACAGCCATCACGATACGTCGGCCGATGCGGGCGTGGCGGCGGAAAGCGCATGGGACGGTATCCGCTCGCTGTCCAACGATGAGCGCAGCAATTACCCGCTCACCGTCAACGTCGATGATTTCGGCCACGGATTTGGCATCAGCGCCCAGTGCACGCACGGCATCAGCGCGGCACGGGTGGGCGCTTACCTGCAAACCGCCATGGCCAGCCTGATTTCCGCACTGGAATCGGGCGGAGACCAGCAGGCCAGCCTGCTGACTATCCTGCCATCCGAAGAACGCCTGCAATTGCTGGGTGAATTCAATGGCGATGGCGCGGCGTTCGCCAGTGACCACCTGATGCACCAGCAATTCGAAGCGCAGGCTGCCGCCCGTCCTGATGCGGTGGCCGTCGTCTGCGATGGCGAAACGCTGACCTACGACCAGCTGAACCGCCGCGCCAACCAGCTGGCGCACCGCCTGATGGCGCAGGGCGTGGGCCCGGACAGCCGCGTGGCCATCTGCGTCGAACGCGGCATCGGCATGGTGGTCGGCTTGCTGGCCATCCTGAAGGCGGGCGGCGGTTACGTGCCGCTCGACCCGAACTACCCGGCCGACCGCCTGGCCTATATGCTGGGCGACTGCGAACCGGCTGCGCTGGTCACGCAAGCGAGCCTGGCAGGAACCCTGCCCGCCACGGCAGCGCCCGTCGTGCTGCTGGACGATGCTTTCCAAGGCCCGGACCATAACCCTACCGTCGACGGCCTGGCGCCGCACCACCTGGCGTACATCATTTACACGTCCGGCTCCACCGGCATGCCGAAAGGCGTCATGATCGAGCACGCCAATGTCGCGCGCCTCTTCTCGGCCACGGACCACTGGTTCGGCTTCAACCACACCGACGTGTGGACGCTGTTCCACTCGTTCGCGTTTGACTTCTCCGTGTGGGAACTGTGGGGCGCGCTGGCCTATGGCGGCCGCCTGGTCGTCGTACCGTACGCCGTCAGCCGCTCGCCGCAAGAGTTTTATGCGCTGCTGTCGCGCGAAGGCGTGACGGTGCTGAACCAGACGCCAAGCGCGTTCCGCCAGCTGGTGGCGGCGCAGGCCGCAAGTACCTTGCCGCACAGCCTGCGCACCGTCGTCTTCGGCGGCGAAGCGCTGGACGTGGCCGCGCTGCGTCCGTGGTACCAGGACAGCCGCAACGGCGCCACGCAGCTGGTGAACATGTACGGCATCACGGAAACCACGGTGCACGTCAGCTACCGCGCGCTGTCGCCTGCCGACTGCGAACGGGCCGGCAGCAGCCCGATCGGCCGCCAGATTCCCGACCTGCAAATCCACATCCTGGATCCGCATGGCCAGCTGGTCCCGATCGGCGTGGCCGGTGAAATGTACGTGGGCGGCGCCGGTGTGGCGCGCGCTTACCTGAACCGTCCGGAATTATCCAGCCAGCGCTTTATTGCCGATCCGTTCAGCCAGCGTCCGGGCGCGCGCCTGTACCGCACGGGCGACGTGGCGCGCCGCCTGCCCGACGGCAGCATTGATTACATCGGCCGCATCGACTTCCAGGTCAAGATCCGCGGCTTCCGCATCGAACTCGGTGAAATCGAAGCGAAACTGGCTGCGTGCGCCGGTGTGCGCGATGCATTCGTGCTGGTGCGTGAAGATACGCCGGGCGACAAGCGCCTGGTTGCGTATTACACCGTCAATGAGGCGGAAACCACTGCGGAAGCGCTGCGCACTGCCCTGCTGCAGCAACTGCCGGACTACATGGTGCCTGCGGCCTACGTGCAGCTGGACACCTTGCCGCTGACGGCCAACGGTAAACTCGACCGCAAGGCGCTGCCTGCGCCGGACAGCACGGCTTATGCCCGCCATGAATACGTGGCGCCGCAAGGCCCCGTGGAAACCGCCCTCAGCGACATCTGGTGCGAAGTACTGGGCCTGGAGCGTGCGGGTATCCACGACAATTACTTCGACATCGGCGGCGACTCGATCCGCAGTATCGGCATCGTGGCCAAAGCCAAGGAACGCGGCCTGGACCTGGCCATAGTCGACCTGTTCCAGCATCCGACCATTGCAGCCCTGGCGGCGGCGCTGGCCCAGCGTGGCGATGGACAAGTACAGGAACCGGCAGCGGAACTGCCGGCCATCAGTGAAGACGATGCCGCGAAACTGCCGGCCACCGTGGAAGACGCCTACCCCGTCACCATGCTGCAAATGGGGATGATTTTCCATAACGAGCTGGCGCAAGGCAGCGGCTTGTACCACGACGTGTTCAGCAACTACCTGGCGCTGCCCGCATGGGATGAACAAGCGCTGCGCGTGGTGCTGGCGGCGCTGGTGCGCAAGCATCCGGTGCTGCGCACCGGCTTCGACTTGCGCCACTACAGCGAACCGCTGCAACTGGTGTATCACGACGCGGCCATTCCGCTGACCGTCACCGACATCAGCACGCTGGACACAGCGGCGCAAGATGCGCTGATCGGCCGCTTCATCGATGCCGAACGCCAGACCAGCTTTGATCTGGGCAGCGCGCCGCTGCTGCGCATCTTCGTACACGTGCGGGGTCCGAAAGCCATCCAGTACACGCTGAGCTTCCACCACGCGATCCTCGATGGCTGGAGCGTGGCGTCGCTGCAAACGGAATTGTTCAACGCGTACTTTGCGCTGATTGCATCCGGCGAGCGCACGCTGGAGCTGCCTGCGCTGGCATTGACGCCGAAAGCCACGGCGACCCGCGAGCGCCAGGCGCTGGCATCCAGGCAGCAACAGGCATTCTGGCAAACCTACCTGGCGGACCACCAGCATACGCCGCTGCCGCCGGCCGATGGCCCGGTTGCTGAAGAAATGGAGCGCACGCGTTCCGTGCACATTGAGGCAGGCATCACGGCAGCCTTGCAGGAACTGGCGCAAACACTGGCCGTGCCTGTGCGTACCGTGCTGCTGTGCGCCCACATGCAAGTGGTGTCCATGCTGGCGGGTAAAGATGACGTCACGACGGGCCTGGTCTGCAACGTCCGTCCGGAACTGGCCGACGGCGATAAAGTCCTCGGCCTGTTCCTGAACACGCTGCCATTCCGCCAGCGCCTGGCCGGCGCATCGTGGAGCGACCGTATCACGGCCACCTACCGCGATGAACTGGATGTGCTGGCGCACCGCCACTATCCCTACTTCCAGCTGTATGCGGACAATGGCCGTAATCCGCTGTATGACATTGCATTCAACTTCACGAACTTCCACGTGTACGAGGGCCTGTCGTCGGCGCCGCAGGAACAAGGCTTGCAGCAAGCGTTTGAAGCAACGGGCCACGGCCTCGGCGTCAATGTCAGCTATAGCGCGGCAGGCGGCATCGACGTGCAACTGAATCCCGGCAGCCTGTCGGTGGCGCAGACGGAACGCATCCTGGGCTATTACCAGGCGGCGCTGGCGGCCATGGCGGCCGATCCCCATGCCGTGCCGGACAGCTTCGCGCTGCTGGCGGCCGACGAACAGCACCAGTTGCGGCACGCATTCAATGCAACCGATGCGGATTTCGGCGATGTCCGCCTGATCCATCAGCGGTTCGAAGCCCAGGCGGCGGCGCGTCCCGATGCGTGTGCACTGGTCTTCGCAAACCAGTCGCTGACCTATGCGCAATTGAACGTGCGGGCCAACCAGCTGGCGCACCATTTGCGCGGCATGGGCGTGCAGCCGGACCAGCGCGTGGCCATCTGCGTCGAACGCGGCATCGACATGGTGGTGGGCCTGCTGGCCACACTGAAGGCAGGCGCCGCCTACGTGCCGCTGGATCCGGCCTATCCGGCCGAGCGCCTCACCTATATGGTGGAAGACTGCCAGCCTGCCGTCCTGCTGACGCAGCAGGCGCTGCTGGCCAACCTGCCTGCACAGCGCGTACCGGTACTGGCAATCGACGCCTTGGCCGCGGAACTGGCTGCGCAGCCTGCAAATAACCCGGCGGCCGACGCCATCGGCTTGCAAGGCAGCCATCTGGCTTACGTGATTTACACGTCCGGTTCGACGGGCCAGCCGAAAGGCGTAATGGTCCAGCATGCAGGCTTGTGCAACCTGGCCGCCGCGCAAATCGAACTGTTTGGCGTGCGTCCGGACAGCCGCGTGCTGCAATTCGTGTCGTTCAGCTTTGACGTGTGCATTTCCGAAATCACGATGGCGCTGTGCAGCGGCGCCGCCCTGCACCTGGCCGATGCAGCATCGCTGCTGCCGGGCGCCCCGCTGCTGGAGACGTTGAAACAGCGCGCCATTACGCACGTCAGCCTGCCGATGGCCGTGCTGGCCGCGCTGCCGCAAGACGCCGGCCTGGGTCCGCTGCAGGCGCTGATCGTCGGCGGCGAAGCGTTGCCTGCGCCGCTGGCCCGGCACTGGGGCAGCCGCTATGCGCTGTTCAATTCGTACGGCCCGACGGAAGCCACCGTGTGTGCGTCGAACTACCGCTGCATTGGCAACGAAGACGGTGCGGTGCCGATCGGCCGTCCGCTGGCCAACACGCACATCCACGTGCTGGACAGCCAGCTGCGTCCCGTGCCGCTGGGTGTGGCCGGTGAAATCCACATCGGCGGCGCCGGCGTGGCGCGCGGTTACCTGAACCGTCCGGAATTGACGGCGGAGCGCTTCATTGCCGATCCGTTCAGCGCTGTCCCGGGCGCCCGCCTGTACAAGACGGGCGACCAGGGCCGCTGGCTTGCCGATGGCAACCTGGAATTCATCGGCCGTACCGACTTCCAGGTCAAGATCCGCGGCTTCCGCATCGAACTGGGTGAAATCGAAAGCAGGCTGGCCGCGTGCAGCGGCGTGCGCGAAGCGGCAGTCGTCGTGCGCGAAGACCGGCCGGGCGACAAGCGGCTGGTGGCGTACGTGACAGGCGCCGAAGGCGTGACACCGGACGCGGCCACTCTGCGTGCGGAACTGGCTGCATCGCTGGCCGGCCACATGGTGCCGGATGCGTACGTGGTGCTGGAACGCTTCCCGCTGACGCCAAACGGCAAGCTCGATCGCAAGGCTTTGCCGGCGCCGTACCGCAGCCGCAATGACGCCGGTTACATGGCGCCACGCAATCCGGCCGAACAGCAGCTGGCCGATATCTGGGCCGATGTGCTGGGCCTGGACCGTGCAGGCATCCACGACAGCTTCTTTGAACTGGGCGGCAATTCGCTGCTGCTGGTGAAGATGCACGCGCGGCTGGACGGCCTGCATCCGGGCCGGTTGTCGATTGCCGACTACTTCAAGCACACGACGATCGCCGCGCTGGCGCAGTACCTGGACAGCGGAAACACGGCCAGCGCACGCCTGCCGGACGCGCTGTCGCGCGCGGAAATGCGGAAAAGCCGCCTCGCTCAAAAAAACACCCGCGCGCAGCGGGGAAACTAAGTGGTGAATAAAGCAGCAGCCAACATGGGAATGAATGCAATGAGCTACGACAGTAATCAGGATGACCGCATGGATGACGACGCCGGCGCCATCGCCATCATCGGCATGTCGGGACGTTTCGCCGAGGCGCACGACCTGGCCACGTTCTGGCAAAACCTGCGCAACGGTGTGGAATCCGTGCGCCCCGTCTCCGACGAAACATTGCTGGCAAACGGTGTCGATCCCGCCGAAATGGCCGACAAAAACTACATCAAGGTCGCGTCCACGCTGGACGGCGTGGACAGGTTCGATGCGGAATTCTTCGGCATCTCTCCGCGCGAAGCGGAAGTCATGGACCCGCAGCAGCGCCTTTTCCTGGAATGCGCATGGGAAGCGCTGGAACATGCCGGCTACGATCCCAAGGCGTATGCGGGCGCCATTGGCCTGTACGCAGGGACGGCGCTGAGCAGCTATCTGGTGCAAAACCTGATGCCGAACCGGCAGTTGCTGGCGTCCGTCGGCGACCGCCAGGTCTTGATGGTCAATGAAAAAGACTTCCTGTGCGGCCGCGTGGCATTCGAGCTGAATTTGCGGGGCCCGGCCGTCGTCGTACAAACGGCTTGCTCCACGTCGCTGGTGGCCGTGCACATGGCGTGCCAGAGCGTATTGAATGGCGAGTGCGACATGGCGCTGGCGGGCGGCGTGTCGATCCAGGCGCTGGAAAAACGGGGCTACCTGTACACGGAAGGCGGCTTGCTGTCGGCCGATGGCCACTGCCGCGCCTTCGACGCCAGCGCGACCGGCATCGTCACCGGCAATGGGCTGGGCATCGTGCTGTTGAAGCCCCTGGCCAACGCGCGCGCCGATGGCGACAATATCCTCGCCGTGATCCGTGGTTCCGCCATCAATAACGACGGCTCGGACAAGGCCAGCTTCACGGCGCCCAGCGTCGACGGCCAGGTGGCCGTCATCAGCGAAGCGCTGGCCATGTCCGGCGTCGACGCGGACACCATCAGCTACGTGGAAGCGCACGGCACCGGCACCATGCTGGGCGACCCGATTGAAATGAATGCGCTGAAGCAGGCGTTTGGCGCCACCACGGACCGCAAGCAGTTTTGCGCCGTGGGTTCGCTGAAAACCAACCTGGGCCACCTGGACGTGGCGGCCGGCGTTGCGGGCCTGATGAAAACCGTGCTGGCGCTGCAGCACCGTGAAATTCCCGCCAGCCTGCATTGCGAACGCCCTAACCCGCACATTGATTTCGACAACAGCCCGTTTTTCGTCAATACCGCGCTGAGGGAGTGGACCACAGACGGCGCGCCACGCCGCGCCGGCGTCAGCTCGTTCGGCATTGGCGGCACCAACGCGCACGTGGTGCTGGAAGAAGCGCCTGCCGTGCAAGCGGCCGCGCCATCGCGCGCCTGCCAGCTGCTGACGCTGTCGGCCCGTACGCCATCCGCGCTGGCCGCTTCCGCCAACCGCCTGGCGGACTTCCTCGCATCGCACCCGGACAGCAACCTGGCCGACGTGGCGCACACGTTGCAGCGCGGCCGCCATGCGTTTGCTTTCCGGCGCAGCATTGCATGCGGCAGCGTGGCCGCCGCCATTGACGCGCTGCGCGTCCCTGCACCGCACACCAAAGCCGGCGCCGCCCCGGAAGTCGTGTTCATGTTCCCCGGCGGCGGCACGCAATACATCGGCATGGGGCGCGAACTGTATGCATCGGAAGCGCTGTTCCGCGGCGTGATCGACGAATGCGCGCACATCCTGCTGCCCGTGCTGGGCCTGGACTTGCGCACCATCATGTTCCCGCCTGAAGAACAGGCCACCCAGGCTGCCGCCGCGCTGGACCAGACCCATATGGCGTTGCCCGCCCTGTTTGCGCTGGAATACGGCATTGCCCGACAACTGGAAGCGTGGGGCGTACGCGCCAGCGCCATGGTGGGCCACAGCCTGGGCGAATACGTGGCGGCATGCCTGGCCGGCGTGTTCACCTTGCCGGATGCGCTGCGCATCGTGGCGGAGCGTGGCCGTTTGATTTCCAGCCTGCCAACAGGGAATATGCTGGCCGTGCTGCAGTCGGCGGAACAAATTGCACCGCGCCTTGGCGACAACCTGTGGCTGGCCTGTGTCAACGCCAGCGGCGCCAGCACGATTTCCGGCACGCCGGAAGCCACGGAAAAACTGGCCGCCCAACTGGAAGCGGAAGGCATCGATTTCCAGCTGCTGCAAGGCTGGCCCGGTTCCCATTCCGGCCTGATGCAACCCATCCTGGAACAGTTCCGCGCCACGTTCAATGGCGTCACGCTGCATGCGCCGGCGCGTCCCTACCTGTCCAACCTGACCGGCGACTGGATCACAGCGGAGCAGGCCACCGATCCGGCCTACTGGGTTGCGCACTTGCGCAATACCGTGCAATTCGCGGGCTGTGTGCGCACGCTGCTGCAACATCCCGGCCGCGTCTATGTGGAAGTGGGTCCTGGCCATACGCTGAGCAACCTGCTCAAACGCGAAGCGGCAGGCAGCGGCCAGGCCGTGGCCAGCGTGACCACTATCCCGCGCCGCAGCCTCGACGGCGTTACGCCGCCCGGCAACAGCCTGGCCAGCGTGCTGCAGGCGCTGGGCCAGGCATGGGAACACGGCGTCACGCCGGACTGGGATGCCTTCTACGGCGATGAACAGCGGCGCCGTGTTGCGCTGCCAACGTATCCGTTCGAGCGCAAGCGCTACTGGGTCGAAGCGCCAAAGACGCCGTCGATGGCCGGCGCCGCCATGCCGCAAAGCTGGCACGACTTGCCGGCGGCGCAGGAACCGCAGCACGACGGTACGGACCATGCGCCCGCATTCACGCAGTATGGCCGCCCTGCGCTGCCGACCGCTTACGCTGCCGCGCAGACGGACACGGAAAAGGCGCTGTGCGCCATCTGGGAAAACCTGCTGGGCATCGCGCCGGTCGGCATCGATGACGACTTTTTCCTGCTGGGCGGCAGCTCGCTGATCGCCATCCAGCTGGCAGCCCGCATCCGCACCACGCTGCGGGTGGAACTGCCGCTGCGCACGCTGTTTGCCACGCCGACCGTGGCGGCGCAGGCGGCAGCCATCGCCAGCCTGGCCGGCGCCACCGCCGCAGCGCCGCTGCCGGTCTTGCAGCCACGCGCGCCCGGCAGCGTCGTACCGCTGTCGCTGGCCCAGCAGCGCCTGTGGTTTATCGACCAGCTGGACCACTCGGCCAGTGTCGCGTTCCACATCCCTGCCGCGCTGCGCCTGAAAGGCCGCCTCGATACGCCGGCGTTGCAGGCGACACTGGACCGCATCGTGGCGCGCCATGAAAGCTTGCGCACCCGGTTCGGCCACGCGGAAGGCCAGACCGTGCAAGTGATTGCCCCGCCCGATTGCGGCTTTGCCCTCACGGTGCGGGATTTGAGCAGCCTGTCCGGCCATGAACAGCAATTTGCCGTCACACAAATCAGCACCGATGAAGGCAGCGCGCCATTTGACTTGCAAACCGGGCCGCTGATCCGTGGCCAGTTGCTGCGCCTGGGCGATGAAGAACACATTTTGCTGATCACGCAGCACCACATCATTTCTGACGGCTGGTCGCTGGGCGTGCTGGTGGGCGAAGTGTCGGCGCTGTACGCGGCATTCAGCCAGGGCCAGCCCGACCCGCTGCCGCCGCTGGCGCTGCAATACGCGGATTACGCGGCATGGCAGCGTACATTGCTGGCCGGTCCCGCATGGCAGACGCAGACGGACTTCTGGAAAGCATGGCTGGGCGATGCCCCCGCGCTGCTGGCGTTGCCGACCGACCGTCCGCGCCCTGCCCAGCAAAGCTATGCGGGCAGCACCGTGCCGGTCACGTTCGGCCCGCAGCTGACGCAAGGATTGAAAGCACTGGGCCAGCGCCACGGCGCCACGCTGTTCATGACCTTGCTGACCGGCTGGGCAGCACTGCTGGCCCGCATCAGCGGCCAGGATGACGTGGTGGTGGGTACGCCGGTCGCGAACCGCCAGCTGGCGGAAGTGGAGCCGCTGATCGGCTTCTTCGTCAATACGCTGGCGCTGCGCGTGCGCCCGGACGGCAATGCCACCGTGGCTCAATTGCTGGCGCAAGTGCGGGCCGATGCGCTGCGCGCGTACGAGCACCAGGACTTGTCGTTCGACCAGGTGGTGGAAGCCGTGCAGCCGCCGCGCAGCATGAGCCACAGCCCCCTGTTCCAGGTCATGCTGAATTTGCACAATACGCCAAGCTACACGGAACTGGCCATGCCCGGCCTCGTATTCGAAGGCATCGAACAGGTACAGCATACGTCGCAGTATGACTTGATGCTGTCCGTGACGGATGCCGGCCATGAAATCAGCGGTGAAATCCGCTATGCCAGCGCCCTGTTCGAACGCGGCACCGTCGAACGCCTGGCCCGCTATCTGGAAGCGCTGCTGTCGGCCATGGCGGCGGACGACAGCCAGAAGCTGGGCCATATCGCGCTGCTCGATGCGCAGGAGCGGCAGCAAGTGCTGGCAGGCTTCAACGATACGGCAGCGCCGCGCAAACCGGACATGCTGCACCAGCTGTTTGAAGCGCAGGCCGCCGCGCAGCCGCAAGCCACTGCGCTGGTCTACGGCGGCGGCAGCGTGACGTATGGCGAGTTGAATACCCGCACCAACCGCATTGCCCATCATTTGATCGCACTGGGCGTTCGTCCGGAGCAGCGCGTGGCCCTGTTTGCACAGCGGGGCTTCGAACTGGTGACAGGCATGCTGGCCGTCATGAAGGCAGGCGGCGTGTATATGCCGCTCGATCCGGCCTATCCGGCGGAACGCCTGGCCTTCATGCTGTCCGATGGCGCGCCTGTCGCTGTGCTGGCGCAGCAGGCGCTGGCCGATACGCTGCCACTGCAGGCAGCGCCGGTCGTCGTGATCGACGGCATGGATTTCGCGGCCCAGCCGGAACACAATCCCGCCGTGGCCGAGCTGGACGACGACCATGCCGCGTATGTGATTTACACGTCCGGCTCCACCGGCAAACCCAAAGGCGTCGTGAACCTGCACGGAGGTTTGAGCAATCTGGCGCAAGCGCAAGCGGCGGCATTCGGCGTCTCGGCCGGCAGCCGCGTGCTGCAATTCGCGTCGTGCAGCTTTGACGCCAGCATTTCCGAAGTGGCGATGGCGCTGTGCAGCGGCGCCGCGCTGGTGCTGGCCGAACGTGAGGCGCTGTGGCCGGGCGAGCCGCTGCGGCACACGCTGGCGCAGCATGCGGTGACCCACGCCACGCTGCCATCGTCCGCACTGGCCGTCTATGCCGGCAGCGACGCGTTCGCGCCCATGACCTTGATCGTGGCAGGCGAAGCATGCCCGCCGGAGCTGGCCCGCCGCTGGGCCGCGCGCCACACGCTGTTCAATGCGTATGGCCCGACAGAGACGGCCGTGTGCGCGTCGATCTTCCGCTGCGACAGTGAGCGCGACGGCGTGTTGCCGATCGGCCGCCCCCTGGCCAATGCCCGCATTTATGTGCTGGACCAGTTCTTGCAGCCAGTGCCGCCGGGTGCGGCCGGTGAAATCTGCATCGGCGGCGCCGGTGTCGCGCGCGGTTACCTGAACCGTCCCGAATTGACGGCGGAACGCTTCATTGCCGACCCGTTCCTGACGGGAGAACGCCTGTACCGCACAGGCGACATGGGCCGGTGGCTGGACGACGGCAACCTGGCATTCCTGGGCCGCAATGACTTCCAGGTCAAGCTGCGCGGCTTCCGCATCGAGCCGGGTGAAATTGAAAACCAGTTGCTGGCATGCGACGGCGTGCGCGAAGCCGCCGTGATGATGCGGGAAGACCGTCCAGGCGACCAGCGCCTGGTGGCGTACGTGGCGCCGCACGCAGGCGTGCAATTGCAAACCGCCGCGCTGCGTGAACAGTTGGCGGCCCGCCTCGCGGAATACATGGTGCCTTCCGCCTTTGTCGTGCTGGATGCGCTGCCGCTGACGCACAACGGAAAACTCAACCGCGCCGCACTGCCGGCGCCGGACATCGAAGCCATGGGCGCACGCGTTTATGCGGCGCCGCAGGGCCCGACCGAACAGGCGCTGGCACGCATCTGGCAAGAGTTGCTGGGGATTGAGCAAGCGGGCCGGCACGACCACTTCTTTGAACTGGGCGGGCATTCGCTGCTGGCCGTGCAGCTGGCGGCGCGCATCCAGGATGCGCTGGGCGTGGCGCTGCCGCTGTCCACCGTGTTCCAGCACCCGACGCTGGAAGCGCTGGCCGGCTGCGTCGTCGATGCCGGCCTTGGCCAGTACGACGCGGCGGACATCGACCGGCTCGAACAGGAATTGGCCGATGAACTGGCCAACCTGTCGGATGAAGAAGTGGAACGCCTGCTGGCGCAGGACGGCGGTCTCTGAATAACCAGATTCACACTGATACCTACAATAATGAACACCACCAACGCTGAATCCACCCTGAGCGCCCGCAAGCGTGAATTGCTGCTGATGCGCCTGAAGCAAAGCGCCGTGGCGCGCGCACCGTCAGATGCGCCGCCTGCCCTGCTGCCCGCCAACCGCAATGCGCCGCTGCCGCTGTCATTTGCCCAGCAGCGCCTGTGGTTCATGGACCGCCTCGACCACGCGGCGGGCGCCGCTTACCACATGCCGGCAGCGCTGCGGCTGAAAGGCAGCCTGCAGCGCGGCGCGCTGAAGGCCGCGCTGGACCGCATCGTGGCCCGCCACGAAAGCCTGCGCACCACGTTCGTCGACGTGGATGGCGCGCCACGCCAGCGCTTTGCTGCCGCCGATTGCGGTTTTGCACTGCACGAGCGCGACCTGGGCCAGCTGCCAGCCGCGGAGCGGGAACAGGCCATGCAGCGCATCGCGGAAGAGGAAGTGGCGGCGCCGTTCGACCTGGCGGCCGGGCCGCTGGTGCGGGGCCAGTTGCTGCGCCTGGCGGATGATGAACATATTTTGCTGATCACGCAGCACCACATCATTTCCGATGGCTGGTCGATCGGCATCATGGTGCGGGAACTGTCCGCCCTGTACACGGCGCTGTGCCAGCAGCAGCAGGACCCGCTGCCGCCACTGGCGCTGCAATATGCCGACTATGCGGCATGGCAGCGCAACTGGCTGCAGGGCGACGCGCTGGCGGCGCAAACCACGTTCTGGAAAGATTACCTGGCCGGTGCGCCGCAACTGCTGGAATTGCCCACCGACCGCCCCCGTCCCGCCATGCAAAGCTATGCGGGCGGCATGGCGCGCCTCGCGCTGCCGGCCGACGTGACGGCGGGCCTGAAGGCGCTGAGCCAGCGCCATGGCGCAACCCTGTTCATGACCTTGCTGGCGGGATGGTCCGTGCTGATGGCGCGCCTGTCCGGCCAGCACGATATCGTCGTGGGCACGCCGGTGGCGAACCGGCAGCGCACGGAAATTGAAGGCTTGATCGGCTTCTTCGTCAATACGCTGGCGCTGCGCGTCAAGCTCGATGACGAGCCGACCGTGGCGCAGCTGCTGGCCCGCATCAAGGGCGACACCGTGCGCGCTTATGCGCACCAGGATTTGCCGTTTGAGCAAGTGGTGGAAGCACTGCAGCCGGCCCGTTCGATGAGCTACAGCCCCCTGTTCCAGGTCATGCTGAGCATGAATAATACGCCGGGCGGTGAACCACTGCGCCTGCCAGGCCTGACGCTGAGTGAAGTCGAACAGCACCATCACGCATCGCAATTCGACTTGAGCCTGACCTTGACGGATGCGGGCGACACCATCCTCGGCAGCCTGGAATATGCGAGCGACTTGTTTGACACGGCCACCATCGAGCGTATCGGCGCCTGCTTCCAGGCCGTGATGGCGTCCATGGCGGCCGATGACGGACTATCCGTCGCCAAACTGGCCATGCTGCCGGAGGCCGAACGCGAATTGGTGCTGCATGGCTTCAATGACACGGCAGCCGAAGCGCCGCAAGGCGTACTGCTGCACCAGCTGTTTGAACAGCAGGCCGCGGCGCGTCCCGACGCTGTTGCCCTCGTGGCGGACGGCCAGCGCTTCACGTACAGTGAATTGAACCGGCGCGCCAACGGCGTCGCCCACGCGCTGGCCGCGCTGGGCGTGCGTCCCGACGACCGCGTGGCGATCTGCATCGAGCGCAGCGCCGACATGGTGGCGGGCTTGCTGGGCATTTTGAAATCCGGCGCAGCCTACGTGCCGCTGGACCCTGCCTATCCTGCCGAACGGCTGGCGCACATGCTGGACGACAGCGCACCGGCGGCCCTGCTGACGCACAGCGCGCTGGCCGGCAATTTGCCGCAGGTCGCGGCGCCATCGCTGCTGCTGGACCAGATGGGCCCCGGCATGCCGGAGGCGCCCGTGGTTCCCGGCATGGCGGCATCGCACCTGGCGTACGTGATTTACACGTCCGGCTCCACCGGCCTGCCGAAAGGCGTGATGGTGCAGCACGATAACGCCGTCAACTTCGTCAGCGGCCATATCCGCGCGTGCGGCCTGACCCCGGCCGACCGCATGCTGCAATTCGCGTCGTACAGCTTCGACGCGTCCGTCGGCGAAATCTTCCCGGCGCTGTCGTCCGGCGCCACGCTGGTATTGCGCCCGGCCCACCTGGCCGTGCCGGACCGCGCATTTGCCGCCTTCCTCGATGCGGAAGGCGTGACGGTAGCCGACTTGCCGACCGCGTTCTGGCACCAGTGGGCGCAGGAAGTCGCGGCGAAACATGGCCCCATTGCGTCCACGCTGCGCCTGATCGTGGCCGGCGGCGAAAAAGCGGAATGCCGCCACCTGGCGGCGTGGCTGGCCGAGCCGGGCTTGCGCCACTGCCGCTGGCTCAATACGTACGGCCCGACGGAAACCACCGTCAGCACCACGTCGGTTGCCTTTGGCGCCGGCGGCGCCGTGCCCGAACACGCGGTGCCGATCGGCCGCCCCAGCGCCAATACCCGCATCTACATCCTGGACCGCCACCTGCAGCCAGTGCCGGTGGGTGTGACGGGTGAACTGTACGTGGGCGGCGCCGGTGTAGCCCGCGGCTACCTGAACCGTCCTGAATTGACGGCGGAGCGCTTCCTCGCCGATCCATTCAGCGGCAGGCCAGACGCCCGCATGTACAAGACGGGGGACCTGGGCCGCTGGCTTGCCGATGGCTCGATTGAATACCTGGGCCGCAACGACTTTCAGGTCAAGGTGCGGGGCTTCCGCATTGAACTGGGTGAAATCGAAGCGCGCCTGGCCGCGTGCAGCGGCGTGCGCGAAGCGCTGGTGGCGGCGCGGGAAGACCAGCCGGGTGTGACGCGCCTGGTGGCCTACCTGCTGGCGCACGAAGGCCAGCCGCTGGACGCGGCCAGCCTGCGCGGCGAACTGGCCGCCACCCTGGCGGAACACATGATTCCGTCCGCCTTCGTGACTTTGGACGCTTACCCGCTGACGCCGACCGGCAAGATCGACCGCAAGGCGCTGCCCGCGCCCGATGCGGCGGCCGTCGCTGTCCGCGCCTACGCGGCGCCGGAAGGCAGCACCGAGCAAACGCTGGCCGCCATCTGGCAACAGTTACTGGGCTTGCCGCAAGTGGGCCGCCACGACCACTTCTTTCAACTGGGCGGCCACTCGCTGATGGCCGTGCAATTGCTGTCGCAAGTGCGCGAACAGCTGGGCGTGGAACTGACGCTGCGCGACTTGTTCATCGAGCCGACCCTGGCGGGTTTTTCCGTGCGCGCCGCCGCCGCACAGCGCAGCGCATTGACGGCGCTGCTGCCGGCCGACCGCAGCAAACCGCTGCCGCTATCGTTTGCCCAGCAGCGCCTGTGGTTCCTGGACCAGCTGGACCGCTCGGCCGGCGCCGCCTACCACATGCCGGCAGGGCTGCGCCTGCGCGGCGACCTGGACCTGGCTGCCCTGCGCGCCACCTTGGACCGCATCGTCGCGCGCCACGAGGCATTGCGCACGACGTTCGTCAAAGCCGATGGCCAGGCCGTGCAGCGCATTGCGCCGCCCGATTGCGGCTTTACGCTGCGCGAGCGCGACTTGCGCCATCTGGGCGGCCATGAACAGGCATTCGTGCTGTCGCAACTGAGTTTTGATGAAGTCAGCGCGCCATTCGACCTGTCTACCGGTCCGCTGATCCGCGGCCACCTGGTGCAGCTGGCCGATGCGGAATGGGTGCTGCTGGTGACGCAGCACCACATTATTTCCGACGGCTGGTCGATCGGCATCCTGATCCGGGAAATGTCGCAGCTGTACCAGGCGTTCAGCCAGCAGCAGCCCGACCCGCTGCCGCCGCTGCCCCTGCAATACGCGGATTACGCGGCATGGCAGCGCAACTGGATGCAGGGCGCCGTGCTGCAGACGCAGCTGGACTTCTGGAAAACGTACCTGTCCGGCGCGCCGGAATTGCTGGCCATGCCGACCGACCATCCCCGTCCCGCGCAGCAAAGCTATGCCGGGGCCACCGTGCCGTTGACGCTGAACCCGGCCCTGACGGCAGGATTGAAAGCGCTCAGCGCGCGCCATGGCGTGACTTTGTTCATGACCATGCTGGCTGGCTGGGGCATCACCCTGGCGCGCATGAGCGGCCAGGATGACGTGGTGATCGGCGCCCCGGTCGCGAACCGCCAGCGCAAGGAAGTGGAACCGCTGATCGGCTTCTTCGTCAATACGCTGGCGCTGCGCGTGCGCTGCACGGAAGGCTTGTCCGTGGCCGCATTGCTGGAGCAGGTGCGCAGCGGCACGCTGCAAGCGTTTGCCCACCAGGATTTGCCGTTCGAGCAAGTGGTGGAAGCGCTGCGTCCGGCCCGCAGCATGGGCTACAGCCCCCTGTTCCAGGCGATCTTGAACTGGGACAGCGCGCCGGAAAACGGCAAGCTGCGCATGCCGGGCCTGTCGCTGACGCCGGTCGAGCAAACGTACAGCGCCACGCAGTTCGACCTCAGCATGTTCCTCAAGGATATCGGCGACACGGTCGAAGGCAGCTTGCGCTACGCGACGGACTTGTTTGACGAACCATCGATGGCGCGCCTGGCGTCGCACTTCCAGGCCGTGCTGGCAGCCATGGTGGCGGACGATACGCAAGCCGTCGATGCCATCAGTTTGCTGGACAGCGCCCAGCGCCGCCAGTTGCTGGTGGACTTCAATGATACGGCCCGCAACGATCCACAAGGCCAGCTGGTGCACCAGCTGTTTGAAGCACAGGCGGCTGCACAGCCGCACGCCCCGGCTGTCGTGTACCAGGACCAGACGCTGTCTTACGGCGAATTGAATTGCCGCGCCAACCAGGTGGCGCATTACCTGCTCGGCCTCGGCGTGCAGCCCGACACCATCGTGGCGCTGTGCGTGGAGCGCAGCGTGGACATGCTGGTAGGGATCTTCGGCATCCTGAAAGCCGGCTGCGCCTACCTGCCGCTGGATCCCACGTATCCGGCCGACCGCCTCGCACACATGCTGGCGGACAGCACCCCTGCCGCCCTGCTGACGCAATCGGCGCTGATTGGCGCACTGCCCACCGCCACTGTGCCAGTGCTGGCGCTGGACCAGGCGGCGCCGCTGGCAGCCCAGCCGGGCCACAATCCGCACGTTGCCGGCTTGACGGCGTCCCATCTGGCCTATGTGATTTACACGTCCGGCTCCACCGGCACGTCGAAAGGCGTGACGGTCGAACACCATTCGCCGGTCAACTTCTGGCGCGCCATGCAGCGCACCACGCACCAGCACGTGGCGGCTGACGCCCACGTGGCGCTGAATGCGTCGTATGCGTTCGACATGTCGCTGAAAGGCATCCTGCAATTGCTGTCGGGACGCTGCCTGCACGTGGTGCCGCAACTGATCCGCGCCGATGGTCCGGCCATGCTGGCCTTCCTGGAACGTCACAGCATTGCCGCCTTCGATTGCACGCCGTCGCAGCTGGGCATCCTGCTGAAAGCGGGCCTCACGGACAACCCGCGCTACCGGCCAGTCAGCGTCCTGATCGGCGGCGAAGCCATCGACAGCGCCATGTGGGCCACGTTGCAGGCGGGAGCGGAACAACAGGGCATCCACTTCTACAACATGTATGGCCCGACCGAGTGCACGGTGGACGCCACCATTGTCGCCATTGCCGATTGCGGCGGCCAGCCCACCTTGGGCCGTCCGGTCGACAACATGCAGGTGTACGTGCTGGACGCGCATGGCCAGCCCGTGCCATTGGGCGTGGCCGGTGAACTGTACATTGGCGGAGAAGGTGTGGCGCGCGGCTACCTGCGCCGCCCGGAATTGACGGCGGAGCGCTTCGTCGCCGACCACTTCAGCGGCAAGCCGGGCGCGCGCCTGTACAAGACGGGCGACGTGGGCCGCTGGCTGGCCGATGGCACGCTGGCTTACCTGGGCCGCAATGACTTCCAGGTCAAGGTGCGCGGTTTCCGCATCGAGCTGGGTGAAATTGAAAGCAAGCTGGCTGCATGCGCCGGCGTGCGCGAAGCGGTCGTCATCGCCCGCGAAGACCAGCCGGGCGACCAGCGCCTGGTTGCGTATGTCGTCATGCGCGACGGCTGCACCTTGGATGCCGCCGCCCTGCGCTCGGCGCTGGCGGCCAGCCTGGCGGAATTCATGATTCCATCCGCCTACGTGGCGCTGCCGTCGTTCCCGCTGACGCCCAACGGCAAGCTGGATCGCAAGGCGCTGCCGGCGCCGGACAGCTCGGCCGTGGCCAGCGCCGCCTACGATGCGCCGCAAGGCGCCGTCGAGGAATCGCTTGCCGCCATCTGGCAAGAGTTGCTGGAACTGGACCAGGTGGGCCGCAACGACCACTTCTTTGATTTGGGCGGCCATTCACTGCTGGCCGTGCAATTGCTGTCGCACGTGCGGGAAGAACTGGGCGTGGAACTGGGCTTGCGCGACTTGTTTACGCATCCGACGCTGGCGGCCTTTGCCGCACTGGCGGATACGGCCCGCCCCAGCGCCATGACAGCCATCACCGTGGCGGACCGCAGCAAGCCGCTGCCGCTGTCGTTCTCGCAGCAGCGCATGTGGTTCATGGCGCGCCTCGATGCGGCGGCCAGCGCCGCCTATCACATGCCGTCCGAACTGCGGCTGAAAGGCCGGTTGAACAAGGCCGCGCTGAAAGCAGCGCTGGACCGCATTGTGGCGCGCCATGAAAACCTGCGCACCACGTTCGTGGAAACCGATGGCACGCCCGTACAAGTGATCGCTCCTGCCGGATGCGGTTTCACGCTGCGCGAGCGGGACCTGGGCCACCTGGCCGGCCATGAACAGGAATTCACCGTGCTGCAAATCAGCACCGACGAAGCCGCCGCGCCATTTGACATGGCGGCCGGTCCCCTGATCCGCGGCCAGCTGCTGCGCCTGGGCGACGATGAACATGTGTTGCTGGTGACGCAGCACCACATCATTTCCGATGGCTGGTCGATGGGCATCCTGATCCAGGAAATGTCCGCGCTGTACACGGCGTTCGCCGGCGGCCAGCCCGACCCGCTGCCACCGCTGGCGCTGCAATATGCGGATTACGCCGCATGGCAGCGGGGCTGGCTGCAAGGCCAGACGCTGGAACAGCAAACCGCGTTCTGGAAAGACTACCTGTCCGGCGCGCCGGAATTGCTGGCGCTGCCGGCCGACCGTCCCCGCCCTGCACAGCAAAGCTATGCAGGCGCCACGGCGTCCCTGACCGTCGATGCGGCGGTGGCGGACGGATTGCGCGCGCTGGCCCAGCGCCACGGCTGCACCCTGTTCATGGCCTTGCTGGCCGGCTGGGGTGCGCTGCTGGCGCGCCTGTCCGGCCAGGCGGACGTGGTGATCGGCACGTCCGTCGCCAACCGCCAGCGCGTGGAAGTGGAACCATTGATCGGCTTCTTCGTGAATTCGCTCGCACTGCGCGTCACCGTGCCGGACAACGCCACTGTGGCGGACTTGCTGGCGCACGTGAAAACGTCGGCCCTGAAGGCTTTCGAACACCAGGATTTGCCGTTCGAACAAGTGGTGGAAATCCTGCAGCCTGCGCGCAGCATGAGCCACAGCCCCCTGTTCCAGGTCATGCTGAGCATGAACAATACGCCGGGCAATGACGCCATGCACTTGCCGGGCCTGCAGCTGTCCGAACGCCCGCAGACCCAGCACACGACGCAATTCGACATCGGCCTGCGCCTCGTCGATGCGGGCGAGCGCATTGTCGGCAGCCTGGAATATTCGACGGACTTGTTCGATGGCGGCACCATCGACCGCATGATGGGCCAATACCGGCTGGTGCTGGCGGCCATGGCGGCGGACGACAGCCAGCCCGTCAGCCGTATCGCACTGCTGGACGATGCGCAGCGCCACCTGCTGCTGGAAAGCTTTAACGCGACCGCCACCACCTTCCCGTCCGCGCTGCCGGTACACCACCTGTTCGAACAGCAAGCTACCGTGCATCCCGATGCCACCGCCCTGCTGTTCGACGGCGTGGCCACCACGTATGCGCAGCTGAACCGGCATGCCAACCAGATTGCCCACGCACTGGCCGCGCACGGCGTACAGCCAGGCAGCCGTGTCGCCATTTGCGTGGAGCGCAGCCCGGACCTGGTGGCGGCGCTGCTGGGCGCATTGAAAGCGGGCGCCGCTTACGTGCCGCTGGACCCGGCATATCCATCCGAACGCCTGGCTTATATGCTGGAAGACAGCGCGCCGGCAGCCGTGCTGACGCAGCCATCGCTGGCTGCTGTGTTGCCGCCACTGGCCATGCCGGTACTGATGGCGCAGCAGGCTGCCGGCGGCGAAGCCTGCGGCAACCCGGACACCGCCGTCACCGCACGCGGCCTGGCGTATGTGATTTACACGTCCGGCTCGACGGGCAAACCCAAGGGCGCCATGATCGAACACGGCGGCCTGGCGAATTACCTGGCGTGGGCCCGCGCCAGCTATGCGCCCAACGCGGCCAGCCACTCGGTGCTGTCGTCATCGATCGCGTTTGACGCCACCATTACCAGCCTGTACCTGCCGCTGATCACGGGCGGCAGCGTGACGGTGCTGCGTGAAAAAGAGGAACTGACGGGCCTGGAAAATGTGCTGCAAACCGCTGTCGGGCCGCTGCTGGTGAAAATCACGCCGGCGCACCTGTCGCTGCTGGCGGACAGCCTGGCGCAGTCGCCGCTACCAGGCCACGCGCACGTCTTCGTCGTCGGCGGCGAAGCGCTGTCCTGGTCCACCGTGGACAAGTGGCTGCGCGTGTCGCCCGCCACCCGCATCGTCAATGAATACGGCCCGACGGAAACCGTGGTGGGCTGCGCCACTTACGAAGCGCAGGCCGGTGTGACGCCGGGTGCGGAATTGCCGATCGGCCGCCCGATTGCCAATACCCGCATGTATGTGCTCGATGCCCACGGCCAGCCAGTGCCGCCGGGTGTCACGGGCGAGCTGTTTATCGGCGGGGCCGGTGTCGCCCGCGGCTACCTGAACCGCCCGGAATTAACGGCGCAACGCTTCCTGCCGGATCCGTTTTCAGCGCCGGGCGCCCGCATGTACAAGACCGGCGACCTGGGACGGTGGAAATCGGACGGCAACCTGGAATACCTGGGCCGCAACGACTTCCAGGTCAAGGTGCGGGGCTTCCGCATCGAACTGGGAGAAATCGAAGCGGCGCTGGCTGCGTGCACCGGCGTGCGTGAAGCGGCAGTGCTGGCGCGCCAGGACCAGGCGGGCGACAAGCGCCTGGTGGCCTATGTGCTGCCGGCAGACGGCGCCGCACCGACGGCAGGCGCGCTGCGCACCGCACTGGCAGCGTCGCTGCCCGAACACATGATTCCGTCCGCCTTCGTCACGCTGGATGCGTTCCCGCTGACCGCCAACGGCAAGCTGGACCGCGCTGCGCTGCCGGCGCCGGATGCGGGCGCCGTGGCGCTGCGCCAGTTCGAAGCGCCGCAGGGCGCCGCCGAGCAAGCCATTGCCGGCATCTGGCAGGAATTGCTGGGCGTGCAGCACGTGGGCCGCAACGACCACTTCTTCGAGCTGGGCGGCCATTCGCTGCTGGGCGTGCAAATGCTGGCGCGCCTGCGCCGCGCTGCCGGCATCGACGTGCCGCTGCGCACGCTGTTCGTGCACAGCACCTTGCGCGCGTTTGCGTCCGCCGTCAGCGGCCAGTCGGCGCAGCACCCGAACCTGGTGGCGCTGCGTCCGCAAGGGAAGCAGCGGCCGCTGTTCCTCGTGCACCCGGGCGAAGGGGAAATCGGCTATGCACGCGACCTGGCGCCATGGCTGGACGACGACGTGCCGGTCTACGGCCTGGCGGCTACCGGCTTCCAGGCCGGTGAACAGCCGCACGCCACCATCGAGCAAATGGCGGCCGCTTACGTCAGCCAATTGCGCGGCGTGCAGCCGCAAGGCCCGTACCGTCTGGCCGGCTGGTCGGCGGGCGGCACCATTGCCTATGAAATGGCGCACCAGCTGATCGGCGCCGACCAGACCGTGGAATTCCTCGGCCTGATCGATACCGCCTGCCATTACCGCTGGCCTTCCGATGCGGGCTTCGTGCCCGGCCCGGATGGCGGCGTGGGCTTCGAAGCGTGGATGGCGTCGCTGGCGTGGATGCCGCAGGTTGCCAGCGTGGCGGAACGGGCTGCCATGCAGACCCTGGCGGCTGCCAACGACGTGGACGCCATGCTGGAACAAGGCCAGAGCAGCGGCATGTTCCCCCGCGAAATCGACACGGGGACGCTGAAACGCCACCTGGCCGTGCGCCATGCGATCGCCAATGCTTTGCGCCGCTATGTCCGTCCAGCCATCCCCGCACCGGTCGTGCTGCTGTCGGCCAAAGGCGAGCAGCGCGCCGATGCGACCCTGGGCTGGGGCGCAGTACTGGGGGCGCAGCTGCAAACGGTGGCGGTTGACGGCGACCACTTCTCCATCATGGAAGCGCCGCATATCCGCCAGCTGGGCCGTGCGCTTGACGAACAGCTGAAGGCTGCCGCCAGCCGCCGCATCGTGCATCCGGAAAGCGGTTACGCGCCCCGCATCACCATCCAGGCCGGCCGTCCCGGCGTGGCGCCCCTGTTCTGCATACCGGGCGCCGGCGCCAGCGTGACCGCGTTCGCATCGCTGGCGCAGCAGCTGGACAGCGCTATCCCCATCCACGGCTTGCAGCCACGGGGGCTGTGCGGCCAGCTGGTGCCGCACAACACAGTGGAACAGGCGGCGGCGTTTTACCTGGCGGCCGTGCGTGAAGCTGCGCCGAAGGGCCCGTACCGGCTGCTGGGCCATTCGTTTGGCGGCTGGGTGGCGATGGAAATGGCGCGCCAGTTGCAACAGGCTGGCGAACAGGTGGCGCTGCTGGCCGTGCTGGATTCGGATGCACCGGCCGGTCCGCACGATGAACGGCCATCCCATGGGCGCATCGCCATGCTGGAAAAACTGGTGGAACTGTTTGAAATGAACCTCGGCCGCCCGCTGGGCGTGACGGCGCGCGACCTGGCGCCGCTCGATGAGGAAGGCCAGCTGGCATTGCTGCTGGCCCGCCTGGTCGAAGCCCGCCTGATGTCGCGCACGACGCCGCTGGCGCTGTTGCGGGGCATCGTGCGGGTCTTTGCCACCAATCTGAACACGCGTTATGCGCCGGCAGGCGCTTACCAGGGTCCGTTGCACCTGGTGTCGGTGGCAACCGGCGACGCGTCCGGGGCCGGCGAGCAATTGCTGGCGCGCTGGCGCGAACATGCACCAGCCGCGCGTCACTGGCAAGCGCCCGGCAACCATATGACCTTGCTGTCCCCGCCCCACGTCGGCCACCTGGCTGACTGGCTGAAACCTTTACTTGGAGTGAAATGATGGAGTATGCAAGCAATGCCGCCGGCGCGCCAGAAAGCCGGCTCAGTAATTCGTTCTACCTGATCTGGTTCGGCCAGTCGATTTCCATGGCCGGTTCCATGCTGACGGCGTTTGCCTTTGGCGTATGGCTGTTCCAGAGCACGGGCTCCGTACTCAATTACGTGCAACTGACGCTGGCGTCCACGTTGCCGGGCCTGTTGCTGCTGCCATGGAGCGGCGGCCTGGCCGACCGCTATGACAAGCGCACCATCCTCGTTGCATGCGACATTGCCGCGCTGCTGTGCACCGCCGTACTGTGCATGATGGTGTGGCGCAATGCGTTCTCGCTGTGGCAGCTGTACGCCGTGCAAATCGTGCTGTCGGCGGGACTGGCCTTCCAGGGCCCTGCCGCGTATGCGACCCTGAGCCAGATCGTGCCGAAAGAACAGTTCGGCCGCGCCGGCGGCATGTTTGGCGCCGCTTCCGCCATCGCCCAGCTGGGCGCTCCGATGGCGGCAGCCGCGCTGCTGGGCGCCATCGGCCTGCACGGCATCATTGCCATCGAGCTGGTGACGCTGGGTATTGCGCTGGGCGGCCTGCTGCTGGCCAATATCCCGGCCACGCCGAAAAGCGAAGGCAAAGAGCCGCGCGATCCTGTGCGCGACATGAAGTGGGCCTTCCAGTACCTGTGGCAGCGTCCATCGATGGCCCGCATCTTCTGCTACTGCGCCGCAGGCGCGTTTGTGTCCGGCGTCGTCATCGTGCTGGCCACGCCGATGGTGCTGTCCGCCCACACGCCCGGCGTGCTGGCGCGCGTCTCGACGGCCGGCGCATTGGGCGCGCTGCTGAGCGGCGTGCTGATGATCGTCTGGGGCGGCCCACGCAAATGGACGCCGCTGGTGCTGGCCTTCAACCTGGTCGAGGGCTTGGCCGTCGCACTGGGCGGCTCCACCACGTCGGTCGGCGTGCTGTGCCTGTGCGCATTCACCGTGATGCTGTGCACGTCCACCCTGACCGCGTGCATGCAAAGCATGTGGCGCCGCAAAGTGCCGCGCGACCGCCAGGGCAATTTCTCCGCGCTGCAGCAAGCCGTCAGCATGAGCCTCGTGCCGCTGTCCGCCGTGGTGGGCGGCCTGCTGGCGCACAACGTGTTTGAACCCGCCATGCGTCCGGGCGGCTGGCTGCTGGCCATGGTCGGCGACTGGTTCGCCGGCGGTCCGGGCCGCGGCACGGGTTTCTTGTTCCTGATTTTCGGTTCCGCCCTGGCCCTGCTGTCGCTGGTGTCGCTGCTGGACCGCCGGCTGTACAGCTTTGAATCCGAAGTTGGCGATGCGATTTAACTGAACGGGGGAAACCACTATGACCATGACACTTGAATCAAGCGCCGGCGCCCACGCGGGCCTGCGCCGCCCCGCTGCCATTGTGGTCAGCAACCGGGCCCAGATCGTCGGCGTGGGCACTGCCACGCCGAAAACCGCGTACTCGCAAAAAGAAGTACTGGACGCATTCAACATCGAAGACCGGCGTGTGCGGCTGATGTTCATGAACAGCGCCATCGGCCGCCGCCACCTGACGCTGCCGCCTGAAGGCGAAGACGGCGTGCGCGCCAACGAAACCCAGGGCGAACTGCTGGAAAAACACAGCAAATACGCCGTGGAAATCGGCGCTGCCGCGCTGCGCAAAGCCGTCGAACGGGCCGGCGCCACGCTGGACGACGTGCGCTATCTGTGCTGCGTCACCACCACGGGCCTGCTGACGCCGGGGCTCAGCGCACTGCTGTGCAAGGAACTGGGCTTGCGGCGTGATTGCAGCCGCACGGACATCGTCGGCATGGGCTGCCACGCGGGCCTGAACGGCATGAACACGGTCGTGTCGTGGGCCCAGGCCAATCCCGGCAAGCTGGCCGTGATGGTGTGCGCGGAAATCTGCTCGGCGGCTTACGTGTTCGACGGCACCATGCAGACGGCCGTCGTCAACAGCCTGTTTGCCGATGGCGCCGCTGCGCTGGCCGTGATGTCCGCCCCGGCCAATGGCGCCTTACCTGCCACAGTGACTGCCGCAGCGGCTGCCGGCGACAGCGGCGCCCTGCCGCCGCCCACCGTGCTGGCGTTTAACAGCCGCGTGGTGCCGGAAGCCATTGATGCAATGAAGTTCGCATGGGATGAACAGCACGGCAAATTCAACTTTTTCCTCGCACAAGACGTGCCGTACGTGGTGGGCGCCAATGCGGAAGACATTATCGACCAGTTGCTGCGGGGCGCGGGCCTGCGCCGCAGCGATATCGCGCACTGGATCGTGCACTCGGGCGGCAAGAAAGTCATCGATTCCGTCAAGGTCAACCTGGGCCTGAGCGCGCACGATGTGCGGCACACGATCAGCGTGCTGCACGACTACGGGAACATGTCGTCCGGTTCCTTCCTGTTTTCTTATGAACGCCTGCTGGATGAAGGGGCCGTCCAGCCGGGCGATTACGGCGTGATGATGACCATGGGCCCGGGCACGACGATTGAAACCGCCCTGCTGCGCTGGTGATCCCAGCCACACCCCGGGAACGCTCTTACTTTTATAAAAAGGAACTCACGTGTTTACTTTCAATTCCATTACCCAGCAAGACGACCGCACCATCGTGCGCCTGGAACTGCACCTGGCCGATGTGCTGTCGAAATCCCTGATTGCCAGCATTAACAGCGCGTGCGACAGCGTCGAAGACGCCGGCGCCGGCGCGGTCCTGCTGGTGCAGCTGAAACCCGCCACGGCCGGCGGCGAACCGGCTGAAGCCATCGACGTGCACCTGGTGAACCACTGGGAGCGCGCGCTGCGCCGCCTGGAGCGCCTGCGCGCCGCCACCATTGCCACCGTTGAAGGACGCTGCGGCGGCCTGGGCACGGCGGTGCTGCTGACCACCGACTACCGCATTGCGGCCGGCGACGTGCACCTGTCGCTGATGAGCGGCCAGGACATCCTGCCTTCCATGACACTGCACCGCATTGCCGGCCAGATCGGCGCGGCGGCAGGCCGCCAGCTGGTGCTGTTTGGGATGGACATGGCGGCGGACCGCGCGATGGAACTGGGCATGGTGGACACCATTGCCGACGACGTGGAAGCCGCCACGGCCACCTTCGTCAAGTCGCTGGCCACGCTGTACACGGAAGACTTGTCCGTGCGCCGCCGCCTGCTCAATGAAGCGCCTGCGCTGAATTACGACGATGCGCTGGGCGCCCACCTGGCTGCATGCGACCGGGTGCTGCGCCGCGCGCACGCCAGCGCAGCAGCACAGGCGCAGGCCGAAGCCAGCAACTGACCGACCAACTGGAACCGCGCACATGACCATTGAGCACATCCCATCCGATGCCTTTGCCGCCAGCGCCCTGCAGTGGGCGGCAGGCGCAGGCGCCATCCTGGCAGGCAACGGCGGCCTGGCTGCCGACGCACAGGCTTTGCAGCGCTACGCGGAACAAGGCGAGCAACTGCTGGCGGAATTGCCAGCGAAGCCGGATCGCAGTGCCGGCCAGCAGGCGACTGCCAGCGCCATCCACGGGGCGCTGCGCTCGGTGCGTACGCGTTTCATGCAGCGCCATGCGGATGCCGTGTACCGTACGCTGACGGAAGATTACACCAGGCGTGTACGCCTGCCGCAACTTGCGTATGGCGCGGCGCAGGCGTTCCCCGGCCTGGTTCCCTCCGAGGCGCAAATCGCCGTGGAACGCACGTGCCTGCAAGACGCCAAGGAAGCCCGTGAAATCGACCAGGGCATTTTCTTTTCCGCCATCCTGGGTTCCCCTGCCAGCGGCGCGCATTTGCTGGACACCATGCTGCGCCCCGGCGACAAGGCGCCCGCCCTGCTGGCGCAATTCCAGCGCGACGGCCAGCTGCGCCTGGACACGCTGCACATCGAACGGCGCGGTACGACGGCGCACGTGACCGTGCACAATGAGCATTGCCTGAATTCCGAAGATGAACAGCTGATCGCGGACATGGAAACCGCAGTCGACCTGGTATTGCTGGACGACGCCACCCATGTGTGCGTACTGCGCGGCAGCGCCATGACGCACCCGAAATATGCGGGCCGCCGCGTCTTCAGCGCGGGCATCAACCTCAAACAGCTGCATCAGGGCCAAATTTCCTACGTTGATTTCCTGCTGCAGCGGGAAATGGGCTACATCAGCAAGATCTTGCGCGGCATCCGCGTGGATGGCGCCGATGGCCTGTGCCGCACCCTGGAAAAACCGTGGATCGCGGCAGTGGACACATTTGCCATTGGCGGCGGCGCCCAGCTGCTGCTGGTGTTCGACCACGTGATTGGCGGCGCGGACAGTTTCTTCAGCCTGCCCGCAGCACAGGAAGGCATCGTGCCCGGCGTGGGCAACCTGCGGCTGGGCCGCGCGGTGGGAGCGCGCATCGCACGCCAGATCATCCTTGGCGGGCGCCGCATCTGGGCCAAGGAAGAAGATGGCCGGCTGCTGTTTGACGAAGTAGTGGAACCGGGCCACATGGACGCCGCCATTGAAGCGCGCGCGGCGGCGCTGGACAGCCCTGCCGTCATCGTCAACCGCCGCATGCTGGCGCTGGCGGAAGAACCGCCGGAACTGTTCCGCAGCTATATGGCGCAATTCGCGCTGGAACAGGCCGAGCGCCTGTACAGCGAAGACGTGCTGGCCAAAGTGCGCCGCGCATAGCCTGGAGGATTCAACATGACTGCAAATGAAGCACTCCCGGTATTGCTGGACCGCGCCGCGCTGCATGGCGCGCTGGCCGATCCCGTATTCGATTCGATCAGCTTCCTCAACGAAATCATGGACCGCTATCCCCGGGCCATTTCGTTTGCGCCCGGCGCACCGTATGCGGGCTTCTTCGATGAGCTGGACGTGGCGGCGTGCCTGCGGCGCTACACGGACTACCTGGCTGAAACCAAGGGACGCACACCCGCGCAAATCAACAAGCTGCTGTACCAGTATGGCCCGGCCCGTGGCGTCATCAATGAATTGATTGCGGAAGCGCTGCGCCAGGATGAGCAAATCAGCGTTGCGCCTGAATCCATCGTCGTGACGGTGGGCTGCCAGGAAGCGCTGCTGCTGGTCTTGCGCGCACTGTGCGCGGGCAGCGGCGATGCGCTGGCGGTCGTCAATCCGTGCTTTGCCGGTATCGCCGGCGCCGCGCGCCTGCTCGACATGCCGATGATCGCCATCGACGAGACAGCGGACGGCATCGATTTCGCGGCGCTCGAGCAGGCATGCCGCGACGCGCGCGCCAATGGCGGCAACGTGCGTGCGCTGTACGTGGCGCCGGATTTTTCCAACCCGTCCGGCGCCATCCTCAGCCTCGAAGCACGCCATCGTCTGCTGGCGCTGGCCGCACAGGAAGACTTCCTGCTGCTGGAAGATAACGCGTACGGCTTTACCGCCGCTCCCGGCAGCGCCTTGCCGACGCTGAAAGCGCTGGACCGTGCGCAGCGCGTCGTCTACCTGGGTACGTGCGCGAAAACCTGCATGCCGGGCGTCCGTGTCGGCTTTGCCGTGGCGGACCAGCGGATTGCCCTCGGCAATGGCAAGACCGGCTTGCTGGCCGATGAACTGGCGACGCTGAAAAGCATGGTGACGGTCAATACGTCGCCGATTTGCCAGGCCATCGTGGGCGGCATGCTGCTGGAACACGGCGGTTCCATTGCTGCCCTCAGCCACGGCAAGGCTGCGCTGTACCGGAACAACCTCGCGTATTTGCTGGACGCGCTGGAACGCCACCTGGGCGGCGGCAACCACCCGGCCATCACGTGGAACCGGCCGGCCGGCGGCTTCTTTGTACGCGTGCGCATTCCGGCCGTGGCCGATACGTCGCTGCTCGCGTATTGCGCCGCCGAATATGGCGTGCTGTGGACGCCGATGAGCTTTTTCCACCTGGGCCGCGCCGGCGACCATGAATTGCGGCTGTCGTGCAGCTACCTGGACCCGCAGCAAATTGAAGAAGGCGTCAAGCGCCTGGCGCGCTTCCTGTGCGATCCGCGCGTCCTCGACGGAAAGGCCGTGCAATGAGCGCCATGGAACGGGACGACGCGCCGCACGTGCAGTATGAAAAGCGGGGCCGCGTGGCGTACATCACGCTGTCGCGCCCGCACGTGCTGAACGCAATGAATTTGCGCATGCACGGGGAACTGGCGGAAATCTGGGATGACTTTGAACGCGACGACTCCCTGTGGCTGGCCGTGCTGACGGGCGCCGGCGAACGCGCCTTCAGCGTGGGCCAGGACTTGAAGGAACTGGCGGCGCGCAACCGCAACGGCGCATCCGCCTCGAGTTTCGGCAGCAAAGGCTTGCCTGGCTGGCCGCGCCTGACGGAACGGTTTGACATGGCCAAACCCGTCATCGCGCGGGTCAATGGCTATGCGCTGGGCGGCGGCTTTGAACTGGCGCTGGCGTGCGACATCGTGGTGGCGGCCGAGCATGCGCAATTCGCGCTGCCGGAAGCGGGCCTGGGCTTGATTGCCGGCGCCGGCGGCGTATTTCGCCTGACGCGGCAAATGCCGTTCAAGGCCGCCATGGGCTACCTGATGACGGGCCGCCGCATGACGGCGGCGCGCGCGCTGCAGTTTGGCCTCGTCAACGACGTGGTGCCTGCGGACCAGCTGGACGCCTGCGTGGACGGCTGGGTGCAAGACATCCTGCGCAGCGCGCCGCTGGCCGTGCGCGCCATCAAGCAAGTCGCCGCGCAGTCGGCGCACTTGCCGCTGGAACAGGCGTTTTCCGCCCGCTACAGCTGCGAAGACGCGCGCCGGGCCAGCGACGATTGCCGCGAAGGTCCCGCTGCCTTTGCAGAAAAGCGCCCGCCCCGGTGGAGCGGACGCTGAGCAGTGTCAGTGATATCAGAATACCAAGAGAGTGAGGAGTGGTTTATGCAGTATAGGAAGGTAGTCAATGCGCTTGGCATGCTGGCCGCCGCAAGCCTGATGCAGGCGTGCGCCGTGGGTCCGCACTATGCGCCGCCCGCCGCCGAAGCGCCCGCCAGTTTCCACGCCAGTTTGCCGCAGGCAGACCAGCGCGCGGCGGATTTGCGCGACTGGTGGCGCCAGTTCGATGATCCGCTGGTGGCGCAGCTGGTGGATGCGGCGCAAGCCACCAACCCCACGCTGGCGCAGGCGCTGGCCCGCATCGAGCAGGCGCGCGGCAGCGCGGGCAGCGCGCAAGGGGCCCGCTTTCCTGAACTGAATGCGGGTGTCAGCGGCAACCGCAGCAAAACCACAGGCGCCGACGGCGTGCCTGTCATCACCACCACCAGCCTGCGGGGCCTGGACGCCAGCTGGGAACTGGATTTGTTTGGCGCCAAGCGCAAGGCCGCCGATGCGGCGGAAGCGCGGCTGGCCGCCCGCACGGCCGACTGGCACGCGGCGCGCGTGTCGCTGGCGGCCGAAGTCGGTTCCACCCTCGTCGATTACCGCGCCTGCGTGGCCACGGCGCAAACGCTGGAGCAAGACCTGGGTTCGCGCATGCAAACGCTGCAGCTGACGGAGCGCAAGGTGAAGGCCGGCTTCATGTCCGCTGCGGACTCCACCTTGATCAATGCGTCGGCGGCGGATGCGCGCCAGCGCCTGGTGGCGCAGCAAGCCAATTGCGACTTGAACATCAAGGCGCTGGTGACCTTGACGGGCATCGCGGAACAGGATCTGCGCGCAAAACTGGGCGCCAGCGCCGCCCTGCCCCAGCCACGCGCCATTGCCGTGCAAAGCGTGCCGGCGCAGGCGCTGCAGCAGCGCCCCGACGTGGAAGCGGCAGAACGCGAACTGGCGGCAGCCAGCGCCGACATCAACGTGGCGGAAGCGGCCCGCTATCCCCGCCTCACCTTGACGGGCAACGTCGGTATCGCGGGCCTGCGCCTGTCCGGCGCCAGCAACAGCGACAGCACGTGGTCGTTCGCCCCGGCCCTGACCTTGCCGCTGTTCGATGCGGGCCGGCGCCGCGCCGACGTGCACGTGGCGCAGGCGCGCTATGACGAAGCCTATGCCGTCTACCGGCAGCGCGTGCAGGGCGCCGTGCGCGAAATCGAAGAAGCGCTGGTGCGTCTCGATTCCGCCGCGCGGCGCCAGGACGACGCGCAGGCAGCGGCGCGCGATTACGAGCGCTATTTCGAATTAAGCAATGACCGGCTGCGGGCCGGCACCGGCAGCATGTTCGAGCTGGAAGATGCGCGCCGCAGCGCACTGTCGGCGCGCCAGAACCTGATCGGCGTGCAGCGCGAGCGGGTCACGGCATGGATCGCCTTGTACAAGGCATTGGGCGGCGGCTGGACGGCCACCCCGCGCAGCTAATTCAACATAGGGAAGACGCAGGAAATGAAGAAATTGACGCTAAAACAAACGACGCTGGCCGTGCTGGCGGCCCTGTGCTGCATTGGTATCGTGGTGGCCGGCTCGGGCGAGCCGGAAAACAGCGGCAGCAAGGATGTCAAGCCGGCGGCCGCCAGGCAGCGCCCTGTGATGACGGTCAGCGCCGTCAAGCCGCAGCAGCACGACTGGCCATTGACCTTGACCGCCAACGGCGCCGTGGCGCCATGGCAGGAAGCCGTGATCGGCAGTGAACTGGGCGGCCAGCGCCTGGCCGAAGTCAACGTCAACGTGGGCGATAGTGTGCGCAAGGGACAGGTCCTGGCGCGCTTCACGAGCGACAGCGTGGCGGCCGACGTGGCGTTGCAGGAAGCCGCGCGCGAAGAAGCGCGCGCCGCCATGGAAGAAGCCAAATCCAACGCGGACCGTGCCCGTGAACTGGACAACAGCGGCGCCATGTCGGCGCAGCAGCGCGTGCAATACCTGATCGCGGAACGCACGGCCAAGGCCCGCCTGGCGTCTGCCGAAGCGCGCCTGCGCAATGAACAAATCCGCTTGCGCCAGACGCAAGTCGTCGCGCCGGACGATGGCGTCATCACGGCCCGCAGCGCCACCCTGGGCGCCGTGGCCCAGCAAGGCCAGGAATTGTTCAAGTTTATCCGCCAAAACCGCCTGGAATGGCGCGCGGAAGTGCCTGCGGCCGACCTGCTGCGCGTGAAACCCGGGCAGGCCGTGCAACTGGCCGCCACCGATGGCAGCAGCGTGGCAGGCAAGGTGCGCATGCTGGGCCCCGTCGTCGATGCCGCCACCCGCAGCGCCACCGTATATGTCGATATTCCCGATACCACCAAGCTGCGTCCCGGCATGTTCCTGACTGGGACGCTGGAACTGGGCAGCAAAGCCGCATTGACAGTGCCGCACGGCGCCTTGCAAATGCGCGACGGCGCCGCCTACGTATTTACCATTGGCGCCGACGACCGTGTCGTGCAGACGCGCGTGACGCCGGGCCGCCGCGTGCAGCAGCGCATCGAAGTGGTCGAAGGCGTCAAGGCCGGTACGTACATCGTGGACCAGGGCGCGGGCTTCCTGGCCGATGGCGATATCGTCAAGGTCACGCCGCCGGCCGTTCCCAAAGCACCGGACAAGGCAGCCGATAAGGCAGCTAAAACCGCCAGCGCAGCCAGCGTTCCCCATGGCGGTCCGGCCAAAGTGGCGCTGAAGTGAAGGATACCGGCATGAATGTTTCCGCTTATTCGATCCGGCATCCGATCCCTGCGATCCTGCTGTTTATCCTGCTGACTATCGCCGGCCTGTTTGGCTTTCGCGCCATGAAAGTGCAGGATTCGCCGGACCTGGACTTCCCTGTCGTGTTTGTCCGCAGCGCGCTGCCCGGCGCATCGCCGCCGCAGCTGGAGTCCGACGTCGCACGCAAAATTGAAAATTCGCTGGCGTCGATTTCCCAGGTGCGCCACATCTACACCACCATCAGCGATGGCATGGTGGAGACGTCCGTGCAATTCCGCCTGGAGAAAGACGTGGCCGAAGCCATGGCCGACGTGCGCGATGCGGTAGGCCGCGTGCGCAGCGATTTGCCGGCAGACTTGCGCGATCCCGTCATCACCCGCCTGGACCTCGCGGACCAGCCGGTGCTGACGTACACCGTCAGTTCCGCCAACCGCGATGAAGCGGCGCTGTCCTGGCTGATCGACAGTAAGTTCAGCAAGGCGCTGCTGCTGGTGCCTGGCGTGGGGCGTGTCGCCCGTGTCGGCGGCGTCACCCGCGAAATACTGGTGGAACTGGACCCGGCCCGCCTCGCATCGTTCAACGTGTCGGCCGCCGACATCTCGCGCCAGCTGCAGCGGGTGCAGCAGGAAGCGTCAGGCGGCATGGCCAGCATCAGCGGCGTGCAGCAATCCGTGCGCACCATCGGCACCGTGCGCAGCGTGGAAGAAATCGCGGCGCTTAGCATGGCGCTGCCGGACGGCCGCAAGATCCGCCTGGACCAGGTGGCGCGCGTGCTCGATACGCATGCGGAGCGCCGCGCCATCACACTGCTCGATGGCAAGCCCGTGATCGGCTTCACCATCACGCGTAACCGTGGCGCCAGTGAAATCGAAGTGGCCAAGGCCGTGCGCAGCGCCGTGGCGGAACTGGCCGCCAGCGAGCCGCACGTGACGCTGCGCGAAGCATTCAACGGCGTTGACACGGTGCGCGACAACTATGCCGGCTCGATGTCGCTGCTGTACGAAGGCGCGCTGCTGACGGTGGTTGTCGTCTGGTTCTTCCTGCGCGACTGGCGCGCCACGCTGGTATCGGCGCTGGCGCTGCCACTGTCCGTCATCCCCACCTTCATGGTCATGCACTGGCTGGGTTTTTCGCTGAACCTGATTACCCTGCTGGCGCTGGCGCTGGTGGTGGGCATCCTCGTCGATGACGCCATCGTGGAAATTGAAAACATCATGCGCCACCTGCGCATGGGAAAAACGCCGCTGCAGGCGGCGCTCGATGCGGCCGATGAAATCGGACTGGCCGTCGTCGCCACCACGGCCACCCTGATTGCCGTGTTCCTGCCGACCGCCTTCATGGGCGGCGTCGTGGGCCAGTACTTCAGGCAGTTCGGCTGGACCGCATCTGTTGCCGTGGGCGCGTCGCTGATCGTGGCCCGCATGGTGACGCCGATGATGGCGGCTTACCTGCTGAAGCCCGCCCCGCACGCTGGCCGGGAACACCCGCTGATGGCGCGCTATCTGGCGGCCGTCGCATGGTGCCTGCGCAACCGTTCCCGCACGCTGGCCATGGCTGCAGCGTTCTTCGTGGCTTCCTTGGCGCTGATTCCGTTCCTGTCCACGGCGTTTTTCCCGCCGGTAAACGGCACGCAGACGCAAGTCACGCTGGAACTGGCGCCCGGCTCCACCTTGGAAGAAACGCGGCAGGCGGCGGAACATGCGCGCGCCCTGCTGGTGCGCGACAAGGACGTGGTCCAGGTGTACAGCGCCATCGGCGGCGCGGACGTCCAGCGCGCCACCTTGACGGTCAGCCTGAAGCCGCGCCAGGAACGCGGCCGCAAGCAGATCGACATCAACCGCGACTTGCGCGCGCAACTGGCGGAATTGCCCGGCGTGCGCACCACCGTGGGCAGCGCCGACGAAGCGGCGGAAGAATTGACAGTCTCGCTGGAAGGCGACGATGCGGAAGCGCTGAAAGCCGCCGCACAGGCGATCCAGCGCGAAATCCGCACGATTCCCGGCCTGGGCAGCATTTATTCCGACGTCAGCGTCCTGCGTCCGGAAGTGATCGTGCGTCCCGATCCGGCCAAGGCCGCTGACCTGGGCGTGTCGGCCGCAGCGATTGGCGACACGCTGCGCGTGGCCACGTCCGGCGACTATGACCAGGACTTGTCGAAACTGAACCTGCCGGAACGCCAGGTGCCGATCCGCGTGCGCCTGCCGGAATCCGCGCGCCAGGACCTGGACTTGCTGCAGCGCCTGACGGTGCCGGGCAAGAGCGGCAACGTGCCGCTGAGTTCCGTGGCGGACGTGCGCATCGACAGCGGCGTGGCCCGCATTGACCGCCGCGACCGCATCGGCCGCGTCGTGATCCACGTGGAATTGAATGGCGCGGACTTGAACGAAGTCGAGGAAAAAGTCGATGAACTGGCCAGCCTGAAACAGCTGCCGCCCGGCGTCAAGCGCAGCCAGGGCGACCGCGAAATGCAGAAAGAACTGTTTTCCAATTTCGGCATGGCCATGCTGACGGGGATTATCTGCGTCTACATGGTGCTGGTGCTGCTGTTCCGCGGCTTCATGCAGCCCGTGACCGTCATGTCGGCGCTGCCGCTGTCGATCGGCGGCGCCTTTGCCGCGCTGCTGGTGACGCGCAGCTCGCTGTCGCTGCCATCGCTGCTGGGCTTATTGATGCTGATGGGGATCGCCGTGAAAAACTCCATCCTGCTGGTGGACTATGCGATGCGCGCACGCCGCCTGCATGGCAAGGACCGCGTGACGGCGCTGGTGGAAGCATGCCACAAGCGCGTGCAGCCTATCGTCATGACCAGCGTGGCCATGGCGGCCGGCATGCTGCCGGTCGCGCTGGGCTGGGGCGCCGACCCGAGCCTGCGCTCGCCGATGGCCATTGCCGTCATTGGCGGCTTGATCACGTCCACCGTATTGAGCCTGCTGGTGGTGCCTGTCGTGTTCACGTATGTGGATGACTGGGTGCTGAAGGCCCGCGCCAAATGGCAGCGCCGCCCCGCGCCTGCCGCTCCCCACCACGCGGATGGCGCCATTGCGCGCGAGCCTGCGGAAACCATTTGAAGCAAGGATTCGCCATGAAACATTCAACAGTGGAACTGGGCGCCCCGACCCTGCACATGGAAAACGTGGGATTCCGCTACCGCAACGGCCACCAGGCCGTGCAGGGATTCACGCTGACGCAGCGCGCCGGCATCCTCGGCGTGCTGGGTCCGAACGGCGCCGGCAAGTCCACGCTGATGCGCATGCTGGCCACGCTGACGCGCCCCACCGAGGGCGCCATCGTATGGAACGGCGCCGATTGCGTGCGCGAACCGGATGCGCTGCGGCGCAGCCTGGGCTACCTGCCGCAGGAATTCGGCACGTATCCGGCATTGACCGCCCGGGAATTCCTGCACTACCTGGCCGCCGTCAAAGGCTTGCCGCATGCCGCCACGGCGCAGCGGGTCCAGCATTGCCTGGAACTGGTGGGACTGGAAGGCGCGGCGGACAAGCGGCTGGCCGACTGCTCGGGCGGCATGCGCCAGCGCGTCGGCATTGCGCAGGCGCTGCTCAATGATCCGCAATTGCTGATCGTCGATGAACCCACCGTGGGGCTGGATCCGGACGAGCGCCAGCGCTTCCGCAACCTGCTGACGGACCTGGCGGGGCAGCGGCTGGTGCTGCTGTCAACCCATATCGTGTCGGACCTGGAAGCCAGCGCCACGGCGTTGGCTGTCATGGAACAAGGCAGGCTGCTGTTCCATGACACGCCGCAGGCGCTGCTGTCGCAGGCGGTGGGCAAGGTGTGGCAATGGACGATTCCTGCTACTGACCTTTCGGCCGTGCGCACAGCGCACCGGGTTTCCGCGTCGCTGCTGCGTCCCGGCGGCGTACAGGTGCGCATCGTTGCCGCCACGGCCCCGTCGCCGGACGCCGTTGCAGCCGAGCCCACGCTGGAAGACGCCTACGTGTGGCTGCTGTCCCGCCAGGGAGGCCGTGGCTGACATGGAAGGCATACAACGATTGACCGCCCTGTTGCGGGCGGACGTGCTGCAGCGGTTGCGCGCGCCCCGCGTGTGGGCGCTGCTGGCCGTGCTGTCCGGCGCCGCGTGGTTTTGCTTCCCGCCCGCGTCGTCCACTTACATGATCCTCGGCGTGGGCGGTATCTACCGTGGCCAGTACGGCAGCGCGTGGATCGGCATGGCGCTGGCCATGCTGTGCATCTGGCTGTCTTTGCTGGGCTTTTACGCCGTGCGCGGCAGCCTGGCGCGCGACATCGATACCCGCGTGTGGCAATTGCTGGCGGCCACGCCGATGCCGCGCGCCGTGTATTTGCTGGGCAAGTGGTGCGGCAACCTGCTGGTGTTGCTGATCGTGCTGGCCGGCGCCACGGTGGCGGGACTGGCGGCACAGCTGGTGCGTAGCGAAGACCGGGCCATCGACCTGATCGAACTGGCCAAGCCGCTGCTGTTACTGGCCTTGCCGCTGCTGTCGCTGACAGCCATGTGCGCGCTGCTGTTTGATTTGCTGCCATGGCTGCGCCGCACTGCCGGCAATGCGCTGTTCCTCGTGCTGTGGGTCGCCACGCTGGCCGTCACGCAGCAGGGTTTGCAGAGCGAGCAGCAGCGTGCCGGCACGCGCTGGCCGGGCGATCCGTTCGGTGTCAGCGTGTTTGACCGCACCGCGCATGAACGGCTGGCCCGCCAGTATGCAGTCGATGCGGCGCCGGGCTTTTGCCTGGCTTGCGGCATGGCCAATAAACAGCCCCGCATGCTGGACTGGCATGGCTGGCAGCCCACTGCCCGCGAGGCAGCCGGGCGCGCCACGTGGCTGGGTGTTGCGCTGGGCGCCGTCGTGCTGATGGCGTCGCTGCTGGACTGGGCGGCGGCCCAGGCAGGCCCGCCCGCGCGCGGCTCGGCAACGGGCGCCGGTTACAGCCTGCGCTGGCTGGACCGTTTGCTGCAGCCGCTGCGCGGCACGGCGTTTGGCAATGTGCTGGCGCTGGAACTGCAACTGGCGCTGCGCCAGCGCCGCCTGTGGTGGTGGCTGTCACTGATGGCGGCATGGGCCGTGCAATTGCTGGCCAAGCCCGGCGTGGCCGCGCTGGCGCTGGTGGCGGCGTGGGTGCTGTCGCTGGACTTGTTTGCCCGTTCCGGTTTGCGCGAACACGGCCAAGGCATGGGCGCCGTCGTGTTTGGCGCCAGCGGCGCCGCGCGCCGCGTGGGGTGCGCGCGCTGGCTGATGCTGGTGCTGGTGGGCGTGCTGTGCGGCTTGCCGTTGCTGGTGCGCTTCGGCATCGGCAATGCGCCGCTGGCGCTGGCGGCGCTGGCCGTGATCCTGTCGCTGGCCAGCTGGGGCCTGGCGCTGGGCGCACTGACGCGCAGCGCCCATGCCTTTGAATTGCTGGTGTGCGCGCTGGCTTACCTGGCCATCGATGGCGCGCCCGCGCTGAACGTGGCCGCGTCCCCTGCCCTGACCGGCGCCGTACACGTGGCGCTGCTGCCCTTGTCCGCGCTGATCCTGTGGCGCACCTGGCCAGGAGGTCGGCATGCGTGATGAAGTTCATATGATTCAAACGAAGGAAGTTGACTGCATGTCCAAACAACCAACCGTCCGTGGCGCTGTAGGCATTCCACTGGCGATCTGCATCGTCATTGCTTTGGTGGGACTGGTGCTGCTGGGCTTTACGCCGGAGCGCTTGCCGGCGCCGGCTGCCGCCAATGCGCCAGCCAGCCAGTTTTCATCGGCACGCGCGCAGGCAGCGCTGGCGCACATTGCGGCCAAGCCCCATCCGACCGGCACGACGGAAAACGCGGAAGTGCGCGCTTACCTGATGGGTGAGCTGGTGAAACTGGGGCTGCAGCCGGAAGTCCAGAGCGGGACCGGACGCCAAAGCTCCCGCCCTTGGGGCGTCGTGGGCCAGGTGCACAACGTGGTGGCGCGCCTGCGTGGCACACAGCCGGGCAAGGCGATCCTGCTGTCGGCCCACTACGATTCCGTGCCGAACAGCCCCGGTGCGGCCGACAATGGCGCTTCCGTGGCCGCCATCCTGGAAACCGTGCGCGCACTGAAAACCGGCCCTGCCTTGCGCAATGACGTGATCATCCTGTTCACGGATGGCGAAGAAGCGGGCTTGCTGGGCTCCGACGTCTTTGCCAACAGCCACCCGTGGGCCAACGACGTGGCGCTGGCGCTGAACTTTGATTTCCGTGGCAGCAGCGGCCCGATGCTGATGTTTGAAACCAGCGGCGGCAACGGCAAGATGATTGCTGCGCTGGCGCGGTCGTCCGGCAACCCGGTCGCCAATTCGCTGCTGTACGAAGTCTACCAATTGATGCCGAACGATACGGACATGACGTCGTACAAGCAGCGCAAGCTGCGCGGCATGAATTTCGCGGCCATAGAACAGTCGCACAGCTACCACATGCAGACCGACCGCATCGAGGCCGTCAACCCGGCCAGCCTGCAGCAGCTGGGCGAGATCCTGCTGTCGCTGACGCGCCATTACGGCACGGCGGAGCTGACGGCCGTTGAAGCGCCCAACCGCGTGTACTTCAACCTGCCCGGCTTGGGCCTCGTGCACTATCCGGCCAGCGCCGCGGCGATACTGGCGGCGGCCACGATGGCGCTGTTCATGGGCGTCACCGTCATGGCGGTGCGTGCCGGTCAGGCCCGCACCCGCCGCGTCATCGGCGGCGCATTTGCCTTCCTCGCCACGGCGGTGCTGCTGGCGCTGGCGTCGCAGCTGGCGTGGATGGCGATCGGCATCGTCAACCCGGAAGTCAACCTGCTCGACACGCCGTACCACAGCCAGTGGTATCTGCTGGGCTTTGCCGCTCTGGTGGCGGCGGCCTTCACGGCCCTGCTGCCGCGCTGGGAACGCTGGCTCAGCGTGACGGAATTCGGCCTCGGCGCCATGCTGCTCTGGGTCTTCCTGCAAGCGGTGGCGTCACTGGCGGCGCCGGGCGCCACGTTCCTGTTGACGTGGTCCCTGTTGCCGCTGTTTGGCGTGCTGGTGCTGCTGTTCACGCAGCGCGGCCTGCGCATGAAGACCAGTGTCCGCGCATGCCTGCTGCTGCTGGGCCTTTCGCCGGCAGTGGTGCTGGCCGCCCCGGTCGTGCGCATGGTGTTCAACGGCCTGGGTCCGCAACTGTTCTTTATTACCGGCCTGGTGCTGGTACTGGTGCTGGGCGTCATGACGCCGCTGCTGGCATTGCTGAATAGCCGCGCGCTGCTGCCATGGACCGGCCTGGCCACCGGCATTGCCGCCATCGCGGCAGGCATGGCCTTTGGCCAGTTCGACAACGCCCAGCCACAGCCCACCAACCTGTTTTACGCGTACAACGGCACGTCCGGCCAGGCGTTCTGGATTTCACGCGACGAAGAACTGGACAAGTGGAATGCGAAATACTTCCCGAAAGATGTCACGCCCCGCAAGGTGCCGGAAATCTTTGGCGGCACGCCGCGCCTGTACTGGGCCGCTTCCGCGCCCGTGCTGCCCGGCCTGACGCCGCCGCAAATCGAAGTGCTGGATGACGTCACCATCGGCTCCATGCGCAGCATCGCGATGCGGGTGCGCAGTGTGCGCAATGCGCCGGCGCTGACCGTCAAGGTGGAAGGCACGCCCGTCACGGGCGCGCAAGTGCAAGGCAAGGAAATGACGCTGGAATCCGGCCCCCGCTGGGTGCTCGAAGCCTATGGCATGGGCGGCGAGTGGCTGGAACTGGCAGTGCAAGTCAAGACTGGCAAGGCTTTTCAGGTAAGGCTCAGCGACGAGGCATATGGCTTGCCCGCCGCTGAGGCAGCGTCGCGTTCAGCGGCTCTCGTCCCCGGCATGTATGGAACCAGTGCAGATACGGTCCGGGCTATTCAAGTGATGGAGTTCAAATAAAAATGATGAAACGAGACATATATCCGATTGGGGAAGCGCCACCGCTGGGAGAGGTACCGGCCCGCATGTATGCGTGCACTGCACGGCGCGAACGCTTTGGCGAGCCGCGCACCGGCATGCGTGTGGAAGCCGTACCGGTGCCGGAAATCGGCGACGATGAAGTGCTGGTGTACGTGATGGCGGCAGGCGTCAACTACAACATGATCTGGGCCGCGCAAGGCATCCCTGTCGATGTGATCGGCCTGCACCAGAAAGCGGGCCATCCGGAAGACTTCCACATCGGCGGCAGCGATGCGGCAGGTATCGTCTACAAGGTGGGCGCCAACGTCACGTACCCGAAAGTGGGCGACGAAGTGGTGATCCACTGCGGCACGTGGGACGCCAATTGCGAACGCGTGAAAAGCGGCGTCGATCCCATGTTTTCGCCATCGTTCCGCATCTGGGGCTATGACCGCAACTGGGGCAGCTTTGCGCAGTTCACCAAGGTCCAGGCGCACCAGTGCCTGCCCCGTCCGCAGCAGCTGACGTGGGAACAGTCGGCCGCTTACATGCTGGTGGGCGCCACGGCGTACCGCATGCTGTACGGCTTTGCGCCCAACGTCGTGCGCGAAGGCGATCCTGTGCTGGTATGGGGCGGCGCGGGCGGCCTGGGTTCGATGGCGATCCAGATTTGCCGCGCGGCGGGGGCCAAACCGATCGCTGTCGTATCAAGCCGCGACAAGTTTGACTATTGCATGGAGCTGGGCGCGGTCGGCTGCATCAACCGCCAGGATTTCAGCCACTGGGGCATGCTGCCGCACTGGACCGACACGGAAAAATTCGACAAATGGTCCGAAGGTGCGCGCGCGTTCGGCAAGGCGATCTGGGACATCCTTGGTGAAAAGCGTTCGCCCACGATCGTGTTCGAGCATCCGGGCGAGCAGACCTTGCCCACTTCGCTGTTTGCCTGCGATACGGGGGGCATGGTGGTCACGTGCGCCGGCACGTCCGGCTACAACGCCACCGTGGACGTGCGCTACCTGTGGATGCGCCAGAAGCGTTTGCAGGGTTCGCACTTCGCCAACGACGAACAGGCGGCCGGCATCAACGCGCTGGTGGCAGCCGGCAAGGTCGATCCTTGCCTGTCACGTACGTTCTCGTTCGACGAAATCGCGTATGCGCACCAGCTGATGTATGAAAACAAACACCCGCACGGCAACATGGCCATCCTGATCGGCGCCCGCACGCCGGGGCTGGGCCGCAACATCGATAACAAGGAGTTTTGAGTGAATATTATGGAACGCAACCTGGGCGAACTGCCACCCGTGGCTTATCCGGACATGAGCAAGGAAGAACGCGACTTGCTGGCGATGGACTTGACAGACCGTTCCGGCCCGCACCTGATTGCCGCCGCGTGCGCGCCGGGCGATGCGGCGCAATGGATGGCGAAGAACAGGGGCCAGGTGCTGGACATGGTGGGCGCGAGGGGCTGGGCGCTGGTGCGGGGGCTGGGCATCGGCAATCCCGGCGACTTCCGCAAGTGCATCGAGGAACTGGGTTTGCCGCTGGTCGATGAATATGGCGACTTGCCGATGATGCCGTCCGACGATGGCACGTCCGGCGTATTCAACGTGACGAAGTACCCGGCGAAAAACGCGATCCTGTTCCACAACGAAGGTTCGCACACGACGCAGCCGCCCCGCAACATCTTCTTCCAGTGTTCGATTGCCGCCGAGTGCGATGGCGAAACACCGCTGGCCGATTCCGCTGCCGTGCTGCAGGCGCTGCCTGGCCATATCGCGCAAGCGTTCGCAACGCGCGGCCTGCTGTACAAGCGCAATTTCATCGACGGGCTGGACGTGTCGTGGCAACAGTACTTCAACCTGTCGTCGCGCGAAGAACTGGAAGCGCTGTGCGCATCGCAGGGGATCAACGTGATCTGGCGTGCCGATGGCGGCCTGTCCACGGAAACGCTGCGGCCGGCCGTGATCCGCCATGCAGGCAGCGGCAAGGACGTGTTCTTCAACCAGATCCTGCTGCACCACCCTGCCGCGCTGGATCCGAAAGTGCGCAAGGCGCTGCAAGGCATGCTGAAAGATGGCCAGGGCTTCCCGCGCGACGTGTGCTTCGGCGACGGCGGCACGATTCCCGATGACTGGGTGGCGGAAGTGCTGCGCGCACACATCCGCGTGGCGGCCACGTTTGCGTGGCAGCCGGGCGACGTGGTGGTGGTGGATAACTATGCGGTGTCGCATGCGCGCCGGCCGTTCAAGGGCCCGCGGCAGCATCACGTGGTGCTTGGGCAGACTTGATACGAAAAAAGGGCTTCCCGCGGGAAGCCCTTTTTACGCGATTAAGACCAGCTTATTGCACTTTTATTGCACTTGCACGGCGTCAGCCACGGTACGGAACTCGTCGATCTGGTCGAAGTTCATGTAGCGGTAGATGTCAGCCGAATTCTTGTCGATCACGCCGATGTTCGACATGTATTCATCCTTGGTCGGGATGCGGCCCAGCGCCGAGCACACGGCGGCCAGTTCCGCCGAACCCAGGTACACGTTGGTATCGATGCCCAGACGGTTCGGGAAGTTGCGGGTGGACGTCGACATCACGGTGGCGCCCTTGCGGATCTGCGCCTGGTTACCCATGCACAGCGAGCAGCCCGGCATTTCCATGCGGGCGCCGGTGCGGCCCAGCGTGCCGTAGTGGCCTTCGGACGTCAGCACTTGCGCATCCATCTTGGTTGGCGGCGCAACCCACAGGCGCACTGGAATGTCGGACTTGCCTTCCAGGACCTTGGCGGCGGCACGGAAGTGGCCGATGTTGGTCATGCAGGAGCCAACGAACACGTCGTCGATCTTCGCGCCAGCCACGTCGGCCAGGGTTTTCACGTCGTCCGGGTCGTTCGGGCAGGCCACGATAGGCTCGTGGATGTCGGCCAGGTCGATTTCAATGACGGCGGCGTATTCCGCGTCCGCGTCCGGCGCCAGCAGCTGCGGGTTCGCCAGCCATGCTTCCATGGCCTTGATGCGGCGTTCCAGGGTGCGCTTGTCCTGGTAGTTATTGGCGATCATCCACTTCATCAAGGTGATGTTCGACGTCATGTACTCGATGATCGGCGCTTTATCCAGGTGCACGGTGCAGCCTGCGGCGGAGCGCTCTGCCGATGCGTCGGACAGTTCGAATGCCTGTTCCACTTTCAGGTCTGGCAAGCCTTCGATTTCCAGGATGCGGCCGGAGAAGATGTTCTTCTTGCCTTTCTTGTCCACGGTCAGCAGACCCTGGCGGATCGCGTACAGCGGAATCGCGTTGACCAGGTCACGCAGGGTCACGCCAGGCTGCATCTTGCCTTTGAAGCGCACCAGCACGGATTCCGGCATGTCCAGCGGCATCACGCCGGTGGCGGCGGCGAAGGCCACCAGGCCCGAACCGGCTGGGAACGAAATACCGATCGGGAAACGGGTGTGCGAGTCGCCGCCGGTGCCCACAGTGTCCGGCAGCAGCAGGCGGTTCAGCCACGAGTGGATCACGCCGTCGCCTGGACGCAGCGCCACGCCGCCACGGTTTTCAATGAAGGTTGGCAGTTCGCGGTGGGTTTTCACGTCCACGACTTTTGGATACGCCGCGGTGTGGCAGAACGATTGCATCACCATGTCGGCCGAGAAGCCCAGGCAAGCCAGGTCTTTCAGCTCGTCGCGGGTCATCGGGCCGGTGGTGTCTTGCGAACCCACGGTGGTCATCTTTGGCTCGCAGTACGTGCCTGGACGGATGCCCTGGCCTTCCGGCAGGCCGCATGCACGGCCAACCATCTTCTGCGCCAGCGAGAAGCCTTTGCCGGTATCGACCGGGTTTTGCGGCAGGCGGAACAGCGTCGATGGGGCCAGGCCCAGCGCTTCGCGCGCCTTGGCGGTCAAGCCACGGCCGATGATCAGTGGAATACGGCCGCCGGCGCGCACTTCGTCGAACAGCACGTCGGATTTGACTTTGAATTCAGCGATGACTGCGCCGTTTTTCAGCGCTTTGCCTTCGAATGGGCGCAGCTCGATGACGTCGCCCATTTCCATTTGCGACACGTCCAGTTCGATAGGCAGTGCGCCCGCGTCTTCCATCGTGTTGTAGAAGATCGGAGCAATCTTGTTGCCCAGGCAAACGCCGCCGAAACGCTTGTTCGGGATGAATGGAATGTCTTCGCCCGTGAACCACAGCACCGAGTTGGTGGCGGATTTGCGCGAAGAACCGGTGCCGACCACGTCGCCGACGTAAGCAACCAGGTTGCCCTTGGCTTTCAGCGCTTCGATTTGCTTGATCGGGCCGATCTTGCCTGGTTCTTCCGGATTGATGCCTGGACGCGGATTTTTCAGCATGGCCAGCGCGTGCAGCGGGATGTCCGGACGGGTGGTCGCGTCAGGGGCTGGCGACAGGTCGTCGGTGTTGGTTTCGCCGGACACTTTAAATACGGTCAAGGTCAGGCTTTGCGGCACTTCCGGACGGGACGTGAACCATTCCGCGTCGGCCCACGATTGCAGCACGGCCTTGGCGCGGGCATTGCCCTTGTCGGCCAGGTCCTTGACGTCGTGGAAGTAGTCGAACATCAGCAGGGTTTTCTTCAGACCTTCGGCAGCCACGTCGCCCACGGCGTCGTCGCCCAGCAGGTCGATCATCGGCTTGATGTTGAAGCCGCCCAGCATGGTGCCCAGCAGGCGGGTCGCCAGTTCACGCGACACCAGCGGCGACGTTGCCAATCCCTTGGCCACGGCGGTCAGGAAAGCAGCTTTGACTTTGGCCGCATCGTCCACACCGGCAGGAACGCGGTTGGTGATCAGGTCGACCAGGAAGGCTTCTTCGCCGGCTGGCGGATTTTTCAGCAGTTCGACCAGGTCCGTGGTCTGCGCTGCAGACAGCGGCAGTGGCGGAATGCCGAGGGTTGCACGTTCTGCGACGTGGGCGCGGTATGCGGCTAACATTGGAAGCTCTCCCTGTGATGTCAAAAAAGTTGTTGAGGTAATAACTCACCCAACTGCGTATGCGAGTATTGTACATCAACAAGTCTTCTATAAGACATAAGATAAGAAAACTAGTTGCGAATGGGGCTGTTCAGCACGCATTTTGCGTTGCCGCAATGCAACTTCACCTGGGAGGAGCACCCGCTCAGCTTTCTACTGGCGGATCTGCCGGCGCGCGGCGCAATTCAGCAATTTCCGCGCGCAGCGAGCCGATTTCGCGCAGCAGCAAGCGCATGTCGGCATGCAGTTCACGGCGGATCAGCTTTTCATCTTCGCCGACAAACAGCGCGGCAATGCTGGCCGTGACCAGCGACAGCAGCGCATAGCCGAGCAGCACGATAAAGACGGCAAACACTTTGGAAGCCGGCGTGGACGGCACGATATCGCCAAAGCCGACCGTGGCGCCCGTGGTGAACGCCAGCCACAAGCCATCGGCAAAGCTGTGCACTTGCGGTTCCAGCCAATAAAAGCCGCCGCCCGCGATGACCAGCATGGCCAGCGACACGCCGCACATGGGCGCCAGCGAATGCGGCCCCACGTAGCCCACCGCCAGCGTCACCATGCGCAGCGAAATCACTGCGCAGACCAGCAAGCGCATGATCCATTCCGCATTGGTCCATGGCGGGATCGTTGGCCAGATGCAGGCCACGATTGCTGCCAGTAACACGATGTCCACGTGGCGCCACGAATGTGCATGGGCCTGGTGCGTGCGCAGCGCCGGGTGGAACAGGTGCACAGCGAACAGCAGCGCGGCCGCCACGTACAGCCCCTGCCCGGCCAGCCGTTCCGTGGCTGTGGCGCCGTCGAGCATTAAATAAAAGCCCGGTATGGTCAGCGACAATGCCAGCGGCTGCAGCAATTGCCGCGCCTTGCGCAAAACCGATAAAAACATGTCTTGATCCCTTTCAAACCACCGTCACATCCTGGGCCAAAACGTGTGGCGCAGCGTCAATAGCACGCACTTTAGCAAGTAACAATAATAATTTTATTGATCCAGATCAAATCGCAGCCAGTGGCAATACGTGTTTGCCGTAGCGGGAGATTGAACCCTTGGGCGCCGGAGCGGTATTGACGGACTAAATACAGGCGGGACGCGCCTGTGCCAATCCGGAGAACCTCATGAAACAACTGATGTGGCTGTGCGCCCTGCTGTTCGCACAGTTCGTGGCGCCCGCCCTGGCGCAAGACTTCCTTCCGCCGGAGCAAGCCTTTGTCTTGCATGCGGAGCTGCGCGATGCACGTACCGTATCGCTGCACTGGAGCATCCCCAAGGGTTATCACCTGTACCGCGAACGCCTGTCGTTCACGGGCGGCGGCGTGCAGCAACCGCAGTTGCCGCCTGGGACGCGCAAGTTTGATGAAAACTTTGGGAAGGACATGGAAACGTATTACCAGTCGCTGGACCTGGCCGTGCCGCTCAGCGGCGGCGCTGCCACCACGCTGGCCGTGGGCTACCAGGGCTGCGCCGATGCCGGGCTGTGCTACCCGCCCATGGAACGCAGCTTCCGCATTGATCCCGTCAAGCGAACGATCGCGGAAATCAGCGGCGATGGCGACGCCAGCGCTGCCGCCGGCGCTAATGCGGCGGCGGCTGACGACGACACTTCGCTGGCCCAGCGCACGCTGCAAAGCGGCAGCCTGTGGCGCATTGGCGCGGCCTTCCTTGTATTCGGCCTGCTGCTGTCCTTCACACCGTGCGTACTGCCGATGGTGCCTATCCTGTCGTCCATCATCGTCGGCGAGGGTAATGTGACGCGCCGCCGCGGCCTGCTGCTGGCGGGCACATACAGCATCGGCATGGCGCTGGTCTATACGGCGCTGGGCGTGGCGGCCGGGCTGGCGGGCGAAGGCTTGGCCGGCGCGCTGCAAAAGCCTTGGGTATTGCTGGCCTTCGGTGCGCTGCTGTTTGCGCTGGCGCTGTCGATGTTCGACGTCTACCAGCTGCAATTACCCAGTGCGCTGCAAAGCCGCCTGACCGAATCCAGCGGCCGCATGAGCGGCGGCAAGTTTGCCGGCGTATTTGCCATGGGGGCGCTGTCGGCCCTGATCGTGGGGCCATGCGTGGCGGGGCCGCTGGCCGGCGCCCTGCTCTACATCAGCCAGACCGGCAACGCCGCCACCGGCGGCTGGGCGCTGTTTGCCATGGCGTGCGGCATGAGCGTGCCGCTGCTGCTGACGGGATTGTCGGCAGGCAGCTTGCTGCCGCGCGCCGGGGCCTGGATGAACCACGTAAAAAAAGTGTTTGGCATGCTGCTGATTGCCGTCGCGGTCTGGATGATCATGCCGGTGCTGCCGGTGTCTGCAAGCATGGCGCTGTGGGGCGTGCTGGCCATCCTGTGCGCGGCCTTGCTGCGCACCGGCGAAGCGTTGCCGGCCGGCGCGGGCATCGGCGCGTATGCGGCCAAGGCGCTGGGCGTGGTCATGCTGCTGGCCGGCGTGTTTGAACTGGTGGGCGCCGCCAGTTCAGGCAAGGATGTGCTGCAACCGCTGGCGCACCTGCGTGGCGGGGTGAATTCCGGCGCATCCGCTGACGCCATTCGCTTCACCCGCATCCATACGGTGGCGGAACTTGACCAGGTGCTGGCGGCGGCAAACAAACCCGTGCTGCTGGACTTCTACGCCGACTGGTGTGTCGCGTGCAAGGAAATGGAACGCATGACCTTTACCGATTCCCGCGTCCAGGCCGCCCTGCAGGCCATGCAGCTGGTGCAGGCCGACGTCACCGCCAACAACCCCGAAGACCGCGCACTGATGAAGCGTTTCCAGCTGTTTGGCCCGCCCGGCATCATCCTGTTCAATGCCGGAGGCAAGGAAGTGCCGCAAGCCCGCGTCATCGGGTTCATGCCGGCCGCGGCATTCCTGAGCCAGCTGCGGCACGTCTCAGGCTGACCCGCACCGGCTATCACGAATGTTAGAACCGGGCGCGCAGTTCCAGGTATGCATTCTGTTCATTGAGCTTGCCTTCATGGTGCTCGTCTTTTGTCCCGCTTCTGTTGGTAAAGTTGTTGATGCCGGTTTGAGCCTCGCCCAGACCAATGTAACGGTAACCCAAACCTAGCGTGAATACTTTGTTCAGGCGGTAACCCATGCCGACTGCCAGGCCGTAGGCAAAGTTGTCCTGCGTGTGCTGCTCAAAGGTACGAAGCGTCGTGCCTTGATAGCCAGCGGCGCGGATTTTGGACATACCGATGCCGGCGCCTGCGTGCAAAGACAGTGCCTCGGCTACAGGGAACTCTTTGTAGGCATTGAACATGAGCCGTTGAGAGTTGGCCTGGACGACATTTCTGCTTTCACCGCCAGTCCATTGCCACAATGTGTCGAACTCGGATTTCGTCTGCGCGCTGTACTCTGCTTCGACACGCCAGGCATTGGGCAGGTACCAGCCCACGGCAAGCGAACCGCTGGTTTTGTCGCTGCTATCCGGACCCTTGATGATGCTGATCGCACGCGGGCTATAGGGTTTTTGATCGGCAATGCGCAGTTGCGCACTCTGCACCCGCAGGGCCACATAATTGCCCTGGGCAGTCGCGATGGAGTCCTGCGCCTGTGCTGCAAGCGACAGGCCCGCGATCAACGTCATTGACCATTTCATCTTCATGATATTTCCCTGTGTATCGTGTCATTATTTAGCCTTCATGCAGCCGGGGACATAGGTTGATCCGTTGTTGGCATCATGGAATCCACGCTCCCCGCCGCCGCTGGCTGTTTCACAAATTAAATGTCAAACTGTATTCCGCTGCGTGGCTTTCGTTGTGGCAGGAATTGCATATGCTGTATCAGCTCAAGGCGCTACTCATGTTTTCGGAATCGGGGATTTGCATCTGTCCATGAGGACCACTGCGCAGCTTACACATTGATGAGATAACGCAGCTTTGAACATTACGCAGGCCGCACAGCACACATGGACCGTTTTTCCGAACTCAAAGCATTCGTACTGGTAGGCAGCACCGGTGGTTTTTCCACGGCGGCGCGGCAACTGGGTGTCGCCACGTCGTCCGTCACGCGGCTGGTCGATGCGCTGGAAGAACGCATCGGCGTCCCGCTGCTGAACCGCTCCACGCGCAGCGTCACGCTGACCGATACAGGCCACAGTTATTTCGGCAAGGCGCAACTGATCCTGGAACAGCTGGAAGCGGCCGATGATGCGGCGTCGGCGCGCGGCAGCGTACCGCAGGGAGTGCTGCGCGTGACGGTCCCGGTGTCGTTTTGTACGCTGTATATCGCGCCAATGCTGGCCGAATTCGGCCGCCGCTATCCCAAAGTGGAGCTGGAAGTCCAGTTGAGCGATGCGTTCACCAATATGGTCGACGAGTCGATCGACGTGGCGATCCGGATCGGCGCCATCGACCAGCAACCGAGCCTGATCGCGCGGCGGCTTGCGGGCCACCAGCGCATTTTATGCGCCAGTCCGGCCTACCTTGCCGCGCATGGCACTCCCGCAACGCCAACCGCCCTGCTGCGGCACAATTGCCTGCAACTGGCTTTCGGCGGACCACGGCGCAGCTGGCGATTGCAGCGCGGCGATGACGTGCAGGACATTGCCGTGCGCGGCACGCTGTCGGTGAATAATGGGGAAGTGATCCGGCAGGCCGCCGCCGATGGCGCCGGCATTGCCCTGCTGGCGGACTGGCTGGTGGGCAGCGACCTGCGTTCCGGACGTCTGGTACGCCTGCTCAGCGATTACCTGGCCAGCCCCGGCACTGCGGACATCACCGCGGACGTTGCCGTGCACGCGGTCTACCAGGCCAACCGGCGCGGATCGTTGAAAGTCAAAGCGTTTGTCGACATGCTGGCTGCGCATCTGGATGACGTCCTCGGGCAGCCGCTGTAGTCCGGCTATCCGTGCATTGCGTGCGGCGCCGGGTAATCACGATGCCTGCCGGGCGCCCTGTCACTCCCCAAGCCAATACGCCAGCGCCGCCGCAGGAAACGCCATCCCCGCCCACAGCGCCGCATGCCAGCCATAGCTCGCGTAAATCCACGCGCCGCTGGCCGATCCCAACGCACCGCCGGCAAAGAACAGCGCAAAATACATTCCGTTCAGGCGGCTGCGCATTTCCGCCCCCAGCGCGAAGATGGCGCGCTGGCCCAGCACCAGGTTGCCGGCCACGCTCATGTCCAGCACGATGGACGCCGCCACCAGCAAGGCCAGCGCCACATTGCGCGACTCCGGCGCCAGCAGCGGCAGCGCAAACCCCAGCATGGCCAGCACCAGCGCGCCCGCCGTCGCCGCCTTCGTATGGCCGTGGTCAGCCAGCCGGCCCGCAATGGGCGACGCGACGGCGCCCGCCAGGCCCACCAGCGCAAACACGGCAATGCCGGTCTGCGACAAATGGAACAGCGGACTTTCCAGCATCAGCGGCGTCACAGTCCAGAACAGGCTGAACGCGCCAAACAAGCCGGCGTGGTAGGCCGCGCGCCGGCGCACCACCGGCGTGGATACAAACAGCGCCCACAGCGACGCAATCAGGCGCCGATACGGTATCGGCGTGGCGGGCCGGCGCACGGGCAGCTTATGGTGCAGCAGCACTGCCAGCGCAAGGATGACGATGGCGGCGCCGGCAAACACCGCGTGCCAGCTGCTGTGGTCCGCCACCAGCGACGCGGCCGGGCGCGCCAGCATGATGCCCATGAATAAGCCGCTCATGACCTTGCCCACGGTTTGCCCGCGCGTGTGTTCCAGCGACAGGTGGGCCGCAAACGGCACGAGGATTTGCGCCGCTACCGACCCCACGCCGATGGCCAGCGCGGCGGACAGGAATACCCACGCGTGCGTTGCGAACGCGGCCATCATCAGCGCGGCCGACGTAAAGGCCAGCGCGCCAACGATCAGGCGGCGGTTTTCCAGCCGGTCGCCCAGCGGCACGACAAACAGCAAGCCCAGCGTATAGCCGATCTGCGTCAAGGTGACAATCAGGCCGGCCGCCTGCGCCGACAGGCCAGTCGCAGCGCGGATCGGCCCGACAAGGGTTTGTGCATAGTACAAGTTGGCAACAATCAGCCCGGACGCGACGGCCAGCAACAGGACCGTACCCCGCGGGATATCGGCGGGCAGTGCAGTGGATTTGCTCATAAGACAGCCTCATTTGAATGTGTGGTGCTGCCAAGCATAATCTTTGCGCACTAAATTGATAATTTGCACGAGTTGCAATTATCCTTTGCGATCTGCGCAAAACTCAGCGTGCCGCAGTCCTACCTGACGCAGCGCAGCATTCCTACATACCAGCCGGGCGCAATGCGGGATCATGGGCGTTTTTGCAGGAGGCAGCCTATGAAGACAAATTTCAAACTCAGCAATTCACGCACACTGGCTTACACGCTGGGCGCCACGGCCCTGCTGGCAGCATCATATGCCATGGTGCGCAGCAAAACCCGGCAAGTGGAGCGCGCGCACCCGCCGGACGGCAACTTCGTCATCATCGACGGCGTGCGCCTGCACTACCTGAGCAAGGGCCATGGCCCCACCGTGGTGCTATTGCACGGCAATGGCACGCCGGCCGAGGATTTCCGCAACGCGGGCTTGCTTGACCAACTGGCGCAAGAGCACCACGTGATCGCCTTCAACCGCCCTGGCTATGGCTACAGCGACCGGCCGCGCACGACCGTGTGGACGCCGGACGCGCAGGCGCAATTGCTGGCCGCCGCGCTGGCGCAGCTGGGCATACAGCGCGCCGTCGTGCTGGCCCATTCGTGGGGCGCCATGGTGGCGCTGGCGCTGGCCCGGCAACAGCCGGCGCTGGTGTCGGGCCTGGTGCTGGCGGCGGGCTATTACTACCCGAGCGTCCGGCTGGATGTGTTGACCGGTACCCCCGCCCTGCCCGTGCTGGGCGACGTGATGCGCTATACGGTTTCGCCGCTGGTGGGGCGGCTCATGTGGCCGCTGGTGGTCAAGCGCGCGTTTTCACCCAACCCGGTGCCGGCAAGCTTCCGCCGCTACCCAAAATGGATGAGCTTACGCCCTGGCCAGCTGCGTGCCGAAGCAGCGGAGACGGCGCTGATGATCCCCGCCGCGGCCATGCTGAAAAAACATTACCCGGAACTGCGCATGCCGGTGGAAATCATTGCGGGTGAAGACGACAAGATTAGCGCCACCGGACACAATGCGCAGCGTTTGCATGAAGACATTGCGCACAGCGGGCTGACCGTGCTGCCAGGCACGGGCCACATGGTGCAGCACGTGGCGCCGCACGTGCTGGTGCAAGCCGTGGAACGCGTGCTGCGGGCCAGCGAAGCCGAGGCGCTGGCGGGCCTCGGCCATGACGGCTGGCGCCCCGTGACGGCCCGTCCGGCGGGGCACGAACATCCAGCCGCGCGTTAATCGCCGCTGGCGACGATCACCTGTACCCCGGCTTCCGCCAGCGCCGCGGCTATCGCGGCTGGCGGCGGCTGGTCCGCCACCAGCACGTCGATGGCGTCAAAGGTACACAACCGGTGCAGGAAAGCCTTGCTGAACTTCGACACGTCCGCCACCACAATCACCTGGCTGGCCTGGCGCATCATTGCCTGCTTAAGCGCAGCCTCGTCATCCGACGGGCACGTCAATCCCAGCGGATCGATGGCGCATGCGCCCAGCACCAGCTTGTCGAACTGGAATTGCGCGATGGCGGCGCGGGCCTGCGCCCCTTCCAGGCTGCGCTGCCACGCATTGAAACGCCCGCCCAGCACGTGCAGTTCAACGCCATCCCGCTGGCCCAGCGCTTCGGCCACGTCGATGGAATTGGTCACCACGTTCAATGGCTTCGCCGTTGCCGCGCGGGCGGCCTCCAGCACCGTGGTGGACGTATCGAACAGCACGCGGTCGCCACCGCGCAGCAGCGCCCCGGCAGCCTGGCCGATGGCGCGCTTGGCGGCGGAGGCGCCGGTGCGCGCCGCATACTGTTCGATCTGCCTGCCCTGCGGCGGCAATACCGCGCCGCCCCGCACGCGCAGCACGCGGCCATCCGCATCAAGGCGCACCACGTCGCGCCGCGCTGTATCGCGCGTCACGCCAAACAGCGTGCAAATCTCTTCAATGCCGATGCGGTAATGCTGGCCAAGGTAAGCGCAAATGGCGTCCAGCCGCGCGGACTGGGACAGTGTTTCGTCGCCGCTCATGGCTGCCCCGCCAGGTATTCACGCAAGACCGATGTGACCAGCGCATGGTCTTCCGCCTGCGGCAACCCCGATACCGTCACCGTGCCAACCACGCCTGTGCCGCGCAGCGACAGGGGAAATGCGCCGCCATGCGCGGCAAAATCCGCCGGGTCCGCGCCGCTGTCGGCTTCAAACGTTTTGCCCTTGCTGCGGTATTGCGTACCCACGTGCCATGAACTGCGGCCATACCGCTGCACGACGTTATTCTTGCGCCGCACCCAGTTGGCATTGTCCGGCGTGGCGCCGGCCATCGCATGGTGAAACAGTTGATGGCCATTGCGCGTGATGTCGACCGTGACGGCTTTGCCCATTGCGCGGGCGCGCTCCACCAGCAGCAATCCCAGCGCCAGCGCATCGCCATGGGAAAATGCCGTGAACTGCAATTCCTGCTCTTCGCGGGCCAGCGCCGCCAGCATCGTGCTGTAATCGTCTTGCACGCTGCCCTCCTTAAGCGAAATCGACGGTGCGGCGTTCGCCGTGGCTGCGGTACGCGCATTCAATCACGCGCACCACGGACACCGCATCTTCGGCCGCCACCGGCGCCGGGGCGCCTTCCGCCATGGCGCGCCACATGCCGTAATAAAACGCTTCATAGCTGCCGGGGATGGTTTCCACCGTGCGCTGCGCGCCATCCGCGCTGGTGATGGTGGCGTAATTGGCGGGGATGTCGTGCCCCCAGCCCGCGCCACCGGGGCGTGCACCCTGCTTCAGCGCTTCCTCTTGCGTATCGACGCCGTATTTGATGAAGCTGCCCTGCGCGCCATGCACCTGGTAGCGCGGGCCCGGCGCGCGCACCAGGGCGCTGGCATGCAGCATGGCCTTGCACCGCCCAAAATCGAGCACCAGTTCAAACGCATCTTCCACCTGCGCGCCGTCGCGCTGCGTGGCTACCTGCGCCGTCACGGTCCGCGGCAAGCCAAACAAATGCAAAGCCTGGTCGATCAGGTGCGAGCCCAGGTCCCACAGCACGCCCGATCCCGGCTGCGCCGATTCTTTCCAGCGCACTTTCACTTGCGGCGAATAGCGGTCGAAATGCGCGCGGTACGTGTGGACCGGTCCCAGTTCGCCGGACGCCAGCGCGCGCTGCAAGGTCATGAAGTCGCCATCCCAGCGGCGGTTGTGATAAACGCTCAGCAGCAAACCCTTCTGCGCGGCCAGCGCCACCAGTTCGTCGCCTTCGCTTGACGTGAGCACGAAAGGCTTGTCGACCACCACATGCTTGCCCGCCTGTAGCGCCGCCTTGGCCAGCGCATAGTGGCTGGCATTCGGCGTGCACACGACCACCAGCGCAATGGCGGGATCGTCCAGCATGGCTTGCGGCGTGTCGTCCAGCGAAACGCCAGGATAGACGCGCCGCACTTCGTCGCGATTGGCGCTGCGGCTGGCAATCCGCGCCAGTTTCAAACCGGGGACGGCGGCAATCATCGGTGCATGGAAGACCGCGCCGCCCGTGCCATAACCTATCAAACCTACTGCATATTGCTGCATTTTTCACCTTTCATAATGCATATCGCTTATGCATTATAAGCCATTTGCAGAATAGTAGGATTCCTCGGCACTCAGTCGACAACCATTCGGAAATGTCTGGAATACTTGCAGCACCATGCGAACGCTCACCATCCTGATTCCCCTGCCCCCAACGGATTTCGATCCGACCGAAGCGGCCCTGTCGTGGAAAATCCTGCGCGACGCCGGCCATACGATCCACTTCGCCACGCCGGACGGCCGGCGCGCTTATGCCGATCCCATGATGATTAGCGGCTACGGCCTTGACCCGTGGGGCTGGATCCCCGGCTTGAACAAATTGCGCGTAATTGGCCTGATGCTGCGCGCCGACCGCTATGGCCGCGCCGCCTACCGGGCGCTGGAACAGGACGCGCACTTCCTGCATCCGAAGCGCTACGACGCGTTGCGGGTGGAAGACTACGACGCCCTGCTGCTGCCCGGCGGGCATGCGCAGGGCATGAAGGTCTACCTGGAAAATAAGACACTGCAGGATTTCGTCGCCGCCTTCTTTGACGGCAAGGATGCGCAAGGCCGCCACAAGCCGGTTGCCGCTGTCTGCCACGGCGTGGTCCTTGCCGCGCGCTCGATCTCCCGCGCCACCGGCAAATCGGTCCTGCATGGCCGCAAAACAACGGCCCTCACGTGGAAACGGGAAAAAAGCGCGTGGGACCTCAGCAAATTCCTGGCCCGCTTCTGGGATCCGGACTATTACCGCACGTACCGGGAGTCGCCGGGCGAACCGGCCGGATACCGGGGCGTGGAACAGGAAATCAAGCGGGCATTGGCGCGCGATGCGGACTTTATCGGCGTGCCGCGCGATGCGCCGCACCGCTTCCTGAAAACCAGCGGCATCGTGCGCGACCGCATCGATGACGACCGCGCAGCATGGGTGGTGCGCGATGGGAATTACCTGTCGGCCCGGTGGCCGGGCGACGTGCACACGTTCGCACGGCAATTTTCATCCATGCTGAACGAGCATTACGGCCATTAACACGCCAGTTCGCGCAATACCTGCGCCTTGGCTTTGCTGACCGGCAGCTCCACGCCATTGCGCATGACTGCCGTCAGCCTGCCATCGAGTTCACGGCGGAAGCGCGCCACGTGGTCCAGGTTGACGATGTGCGCGCGGTGGATGCGGACAAAGCGCTGCAAATCAAGGCGCGCTTCCAGCCGGTTCAATGCCAGGTGCAGCAAATGCTCGCCGCCGGCCGTATACGCCGTGACGTAATCGCCCACCGCATCGAAGTACAGCACGTCGGCCACGGCAACCGGCTGGATAATGCGCCCGCTGCGCACGAACAGGCGCTGCATCGGACCGCTGGCCAGCATCTCGCCATAGCGGTCCAGCGCCGGCGGCAATGGCTCGCCCAGCGCGGCCCGCACCCGGGCCAGCGCGCCGTTCAAGCGTTCCGCGCCAAAGGGTTTCAGCAAATAATCCAGCGCGCCCAGTTCAAAGGCCGTCACCGCATGTTCGGCATACGCGGTGGTAAACACCACGCGGGGCGCCGGCTGCGGCAACTGGCGCAGCACGTCGATGCCGGAACAGCCCGGCATCTGGATGTCGAGCAGCAGCACGTCCGGCCGCAAGCGCTGCACGGCGGCGATCACCGCAGGACCATCCGCCGCTTCGCCGACACACTGCAGCCACGGCACGTCTTGCAGCAAATGGCGCAAACCGGCGCGGGCCACCGGCTCATCATCGGCAATCAATACTTTCACGAAGTCCTGCTCAGTCGTCATGCATGTCTCCTGCAGTGGCGGGAATCGCCAGCGTTGCCGTCACCCCGAGCGGCGACGCGTCGATGTCCAGCGTGGCGCTGCTGCCATACAGGCAAGCGAGGCGTTCGCGCAGGCGGCGCAGCCCCGTACCGCTACTGTGCAGCATGGCCTGTGGATCAGCGCCCACGCCATCATCGCTGACCATCAGGCGCAAGTCCTTGCCCTCGGTGGTGGCGCTGATGGCAAGGCGGGTCGCATCCACTTTCATTGCGGCCCCGTGGCGCACGGCGTTTTCCACCAAGGTCTGCAACGCGAACGCGGGTACGCGCAATCCCAGCACCGGTTCCGGCAAGGCGGTTTCGACTTGCAGCCGCTCGCCGAAGCGCAACTGTTCGATCGCCAGGTAGCGCTGGACGAATCGCCACTCTTCTGCCAATGTCACCTGGTCGCGCCGCTCATCCAGTGCTGCGCGCAGCAAGGCCGCCAACTGTTCCGCCGCCGTTGCCGCGCGGGCCGGGTCAAACGGGATCAGCTGCACGACAGTGTGCAATGCGTTGAACAGGAAATGCGGGTGCAGTTGCGCCTGCAATGCAGCCAGCTGCGCGCGCGCCGCGGCAGCTTGCGCCAGCGCCGTGCGCTGCGCCGCCTGCTGCGCGTAGGCCACGGCGGTGATCGTCAGGTACAGCCAGATCCCCGTCAGCAGGAAGCGCCCGATGCCTGGGCCGTCCATGTACACGAGACGCCAGCGCAGCACGCTTTCGACGAGGCTATAGGACAGCACCCACAGCGCCGCATACACGAGTGCAGCGGCAATGTGCAGCGCCGGAAACCACCAGCGGAATGGCGCCGGCCATGGAAAGCGGCGCGTCAGCGCATGTACGCCGATGCCCAGCACGGCGGCGCTGGCAATCATGCGCAACCCCATCCACGCGCTGGCGCCAAAGGGGAACGCATGCACGCTCATGATCATCAGCGTGAACAAGACCCACATCGGCAGCCAGCCGACAGCCACTTGCAGCAAAAACCAGCTGCGGGAAGGAGTTGGAAGTTTCATGGGACCTGAGATTACCACGCGCACGGGCGCGCCAAGGCCGTTATTCGCTGAATCGCCCAAACAGGGGGGTGAACGGTCACCGTGGCGCAGGGTGGCGCCTTTAAGCTGTCAGCACCGTCAACCACCGAAGGATGGAATTATGAATGACCTTTCTGCACAGCCCTTCCGCGCGGCCCAACCCGCCGCCCACGCTGCCCCGTCGCCGCTGATCCGGCTGGACGGCGTCAGCAAAACCTACGCCGGCAACGGCGCCATCTGCAACGCGCTGTCCGGCTTTTCGCTGCAAGTACAACCGGGTGAATTCGTTGCGATCACCGGCCAGTCCGGCAGCGGCAAATCCACCGTGTTGAATTTACTGGGTGGCCTGGACCGGCCCAGCACCGGCGAAGTTTGGGTCGATGGCCAGGCCGTGCATGCGCTGCCGGAACGCGACCTGGCGCGCTGGCGCGGCACGGCGGTCGGCATCGTGTTCCAGTTTTTCCAGCTGATGCCGGCGTTGAGCGCAGTGGAAAACGTCATGCTGCCGATGGACCTGGCGGGCAAGTGGCCGGCCCGCGAACGGCGCGCCCGCGCGCTGTCGCTGCTGGCGCGCCTGGGCATCCAGGAGCAGGCCGACAAGCTGCCGTCGGCCATGTCCGGCGGCCAGCAGCAGCGCGTTGCCGTGGCGCGCGCGCTGGCCAACGCCCCAGCCCTGCTGCTGGCGGACGAACCGACCGGCAACCTGGATAGCCAGAATGCGTCCGCCCTGCTGGATTTGCTCGATGAACTGGTGGCCGATGGCCAGACGCTGGTCATGGTGACGCACGATCCCGCCGTGCTGCGGCGCGCACACCGCACCGTCACGCTGGTCGATGGCCACGCGGTTGGCGCCTTGGACGGCGCCGCGGAGGTGCGCCATGTTTGATACCCGCTGGCGCAAGACGATACGCGATGCGTGGGGCCACCGCGCCCGCACGCTGCTGGTCATGGTGGCCGTTGCGCTGGGCCTGACCGGCGCCGGCGCCATCCTCGATGCATGGGCGCTGGTGCGCACCACCACGCAATCGAGCTACGCGGCCAGCCATCCGGTGGCCGCCACATTGAAAATCACGCCGCTGGATACGGCTTTCCTCGAGCGCGTGCGGCGCATGCCCGGCGTCGCCGCCGTGCGTGCGCGGCGCACCACGGTCGCCACCCTGCTGTATGGCGGCGACCGCAAGACTGCCGTACTGTATGCGGTCGATGACGTCCACCGGCCGGACATCGGCCGCTTGCAGGATGTCGAGGGGGCATGGCCGCCGGCCGACGGGGAAGTCATGATCGAGCGCTCGTCGCTGGTCTATTCTGGCGCCACCATCGGCAAGGACGTGACCTTGGAAGTTGCCGGCAGCCCGGCCGCCACGCTGAAGGCAGCGGGACTGGTGCGCGACGTGTCGGTGGCGCCGGGCTGGATGGACCACCTGGTATACGGCTACGTGAGTTTGCCGACGCTGGCGCGGCTTGGCGTACCGCCCGCCTTCGACGAATTGCAATTGACAGTCACCGATGCGCAGCCTGGCCAGCAAGCCGTGCGCCAGCTGGCGTGGCGCATCAAGGCATTGGCCGAAGCGGAAGGACGGCAAGTGGGCCGCATCGACGTGCCGGCGCCGGGCGTGCATATCCACGCGGCGCAAATGGAATCGCTGACCCTGGTGCAGGGCGCGTTCGGCGTGCTGACGCTGCTGGTATGCGGCTGCCTGATCGTCAACCTGTTTTCCGCCATGCTGGCCGGCCAGCGCCGCGAGCTGGGCATCATGAAAGCCATCGGCGCCGGTGAGCGTCAACTGGCCACGCAAATCCTCGTGCTGGCAGCGGGCCTCGGCGTGCTGGCCGCCGCCATCGCACTGCCGCTGGCCGCGTGGCTGGGGCGCAGCTATGGCAGCTTCCAAGGCGAGATGCTGAATTTCCCCGTTGACCATTATGCAATTCCCGCGTGGACGTTCGTGGTGCAGGCCGCCGTTGCCATTGGCCTGCCCGTGCTGGCAGCCGCCTGGCCTGTCGTGAAAGCATGCCGCTTGCCGGTGGCCGATACGCTGCGCGAAGTGGGCCTGCCCGCCAGCACGGCCGGCAACCGTGCGCGCCGCTGGCTGCAAGGCGCGCGCCTGGCCCGCCCGCAATTGCTGTCGCTGCACAATGCGTTCCGCCAGCGCGCACGCTGCTGGATCAGCTTGCTGTCGCTGGCCGTGGCCGGGGCCGTGCTGGTTGGCGCGGGCAATTTGCGTGTCGCCGTGGCGCAATCGGTGGATTTGCTGTTCGCCAGCCAGCGCTATGACATTGCCGTACGCGTCGCTTCGGCCCTGCCCGCCCGCGAGCTGGAAGCGGCCGGCGCCAAAGTTCCAGGCATTGCAGTGACGGAAGCGTGGACCCGCGCCAGCGCAGCCCTGCCGCTGGGCGATGGCACGGTGGGCAAGGCGTTTGACTTGCTGGCCATTCCCGTTCACAGCCAGGTGCTGGTACCCGACATGCGCGGCGGCCACTGGCTGCAGGACAGCGATGCCGAAGGCGCCGTCATCGGCACCGGCGTATTAAAGGACAACCCCGAATTGAAAGTGGGGCAAACCATGCCGCTGGCGATCGACGGCAAGGTGCTGCCGCTGCGTATCGTCGGTATGGTGGACAGCGGCCCGGAATCCGTCGTGTACGTGCCGCAAGCCGCCTTCAATGCGTGGCGCGGCAAGGATGAGGCGACGTTGCTGATGGTGCAGGCCAAAGACCACAGCGCCGGCGGCCAGAAAGCATTGCTGGACAGCCTGCGCGGCGCGCTGGAACAGCAAGGCTTGGTCATCCGCAGCGCCAAGCTGCTGAGCGATGCGCGCCAGGGCATCGAAGACCATTTGCAGATGGTGGTGAGTTTCCTTGGCATGATGGGCTGGGTGATGATTGTCGTGGGCGGCATGGGGCTGGCCTCGACCATGAGCGTGGCAGTGCTGGAGCGCCAGCGTGAAATCGGCGTGCTGCGCGCCATTGGCGCCAGCGGACGCACGGTGCTGGGCATGGTGCAGCTGGAAGGCATGGTGATGGCGCTGCTGGGATGGCTGCTGTCGCTGCCGCTGTCCGTGCCTGTCAGCGTGGTGCTGGGCGAAGCCTTCAGCCGCGTGATGTTCACGGTACCCACGTCGCTGACACCGGAACCGGGCAGCGCCCTGCAGTGGCTGGCCGTGGTGGGCATCGTATCGCTGTGCGCTTGCGCGTGGCCGGCACGGCAAGCGATGCGGATGCCCGTGGTCAGGGCGCTGCAGTATGAGTGACGGACTTTAAGTAGTTGTTTTTCACCCGTACGTAGTGCTCGGCGGAGTAGCGCAAATAGGCCAGCTCCGCCTCCGTCAACGGCCGGATTTTTTCAGCCGGCCGTCCCATGTACAGGTAGCCGCTCTCCAGCTGCTTGCCCGGTGAAACCAGGCTGCCCGCGCCGATCATCACACGGTCGGGAATCACCACGTCATCCATGACGATGGTGCCCATGCCGATCAGGCAGTCGTTGCCGATCTGGCAGCCATGCAAGATCACCGAGTGGCCGATGGTCACGTAATCGCCAATGACGAGCGGAGAACCTTGCGGCTTCTTTTCCGTCTTGTGCGACACGTGCCCCATCGTCAAGTCCTGGATGTTCGTGCAGTTGCCGATGACAATGTGGTTGACGTCGCCGCGCAATACGGCGTTGCACCACACGGACGAATCGTCGCCGATGCGCACGTCGCCGATCACCTGGGCCGAATCATGCAGATAAACGTTGCCGCCGATGTGCGGGAAGGTATCGAGGTAGCGGGTAACCGGCATGGTCACTCCACCCAGCCAAAGCCGTCGCGGGCCAGCAATGCAAACGATTCGGACGGTCCCCACGTGCCGGCCGCGTATGGATACGGCTTCTCAGCCAGTGTCCCCCAGCCGTTGATGATCGGTTCGACCCACTGCCATGCCGCTTCCAGCTCATCGCGGCGCATGAAGTGCGTCAGGCGTCCGCGCACCACGTCGATCAGCAGGCGCTCATACGCTTCCGCGCGGCGTTCGGAGAAGGCCGACTGCAAATCCAGGTTCAGCGCCACTTGCTGCATCTTCATGCCGCTGCCCGGCTGCTTGGCCATCACCTGCAATTTGACGGCTTCTTCCGGCTGCAATTCAATCACGAGGCGGTTGGCCACACCGCCCGGCGTTTCGGGAAACAGCGGGAATGGCGGATTGGCGAATTCCACGACGATTTTCGACGAGCGGCGCGCCATGCGCTTGCCGGTGCGCAGATAGAACGGCACCTTGGACCAGCGCCACGTATCGACGTACGTGCGCAGCGCCACGAAGGTTTCCGTGCTGCTGTCGGCCGGAACATTTTTCTCTTCCAGGTAGCCAGGCACTTCCTGGTTGCCGCTGACGCCACGGATATAGCGGCCGCGCACCGTATCGCGCGCAATGCCGGCCAGCGTGAACGGGCGCAGCGAGCGCAGTACTTTCAGCTTTTCATCGCGCACGGCGTCCGGCGACAGCGACGCCGGCGGTTCCATCGCGACGATGCACAGCAATTGCAGCAAGTGGTTTTGCACCATGTCGCGCATGGCGCCGGCGCTGTCGTAAAAACCCGCGCGGCTGCCGACGCCCACTTCTTCGGCCACCGTGATTTGCACGCTGGAGATGTTCGGCGCGCGCCACAGCGGTTCCAGGATCGAGTTACCAAAGCGCAGCACCATCAGGTTTTGCACGGTTTCCTTGCCCAGGTAATGGTCGATGCGGTAAATCTGCGATTCCGCGAAATGCTTGCCGACCGCTTCATTGATTTCCACGGCGGACGCCAAATCGCGGCCCAGCGGTTTTTCCAGCACCACGCGGGCATTGCTGTCGACCAGCCCTGCTTGCGCCAGCTTGTCGCAAATGGTGGTGAACAGCGATGGCGCCGTGGCCAGGTAAAACACGCGTTCCGCGCCGGGGCGCGACACCTTGGCCAGCGCCGCCAACTCATCCTGCTGCACGTCGAGGCGCACGAACTCCAGCAATTGCAGGAAGCTGCGCCACGCGTCGTCCGTGAAATTCCCGCCGCTGATGAAGGAGCGGGAATGTTCTTCCACGAAGTTCAGGTAGGCATTGCGGTCAAATTCCTGGCGTCCCGTGGAAATGATGCGGGTGGCGGGCGGCAGGTTGCCGTGCAAGTGCGCCATATACAGCGCCGGCAGCAGCTTGCGCATGGCCAGGTCGCCCATGCCGCCGAAAATAATCATATCGAGCGGCAAATTGGAGTCAGGCTGGGAAGGTGAAGTCATGGCGATCAGGCGTCAGTTTCAAGATGGTCGGGGCCTAATCATAACCAAACTTGCCGACTTATGTCTTCCCTGTCGTTTGCGGCTGCAGTGACCCCACCTGCACAGGTTCCACGTCCAGCCGCACGCCGACAATGGACAATCCGCCGGAACCGGCCGACTCATACGCGCGGGTGTGCGGTGTTTTCTTCAGCGTGAACGCAAATCCCAGCCGTTCGCGGCTGGTGGCGCGCTGGCGCGGGTCGCCGCTGGCGATGCCCAGCGCTTCCGTTGCCGGGTTGCGCACCAGGCGCTCCATCAATTCGACAATGGCATTATTGGCCAGGATATCGTTGCTGTACGGGGGCCCCGGCAGGTCGTCATCCATGTCCAACGTCACGCTCCGGTCCGCGCCCGGCACGTAGGCGCCCGTGGCCAGGTTGTAGCGGTCGCCCCGGTCCAGGTAACTCAGTACGGCGTTCTGGATGCGGAACGGTCCGGGCAATTGGCCGCCCGTTGCCTGCGACAAGTCCACCAGCAGCGCGCCCTTGTATCCCAGGACTTCGACGACATCGCCGCTCACCACCAGCGCCGTGTTTTCATCGATGCCCAGCCCCAGCTGGTAACCGCGCTGCCGCATGGCCGGCAGCATGCGCGCAAAGCGGCCGCGCACGAGGAAATGCTGGTCAATGAACACTTTGTCGCCGATAAAACCCAGCCCGGGCGCCAGCGCGCGGCCTTCCGGCAAGCCGTCGCGCAGCACGGCCAGCAAATCCGGCGCGTCATTGAACATGGTACTGCTCATGACGGCCGCCCCGGCGCTGGTGCCCGCCACCACGCCGCCGCCCCGGTACACGTCCCACACGGCGTCGAGCACGGCGCTGCGGCTGCCGTCGGGGCGCAGCAGCGCCTGCGTGATGCGGGCCTGGTCGCCGCCGACAAAAAAGACACCGCCGGCCGTGCGGACCTGTTCCGCCAGCGCCGCATCGTCGGCAGAGCGGCGCACGTCGGTCCCCGCCAGCCGCACGGCAACGGGAACGACAAACGGGTCTGCGCCATAGCGCCGCAAGATGGCGGCCGTGGTTTGCCCGGCCCGCTGCGGATTGCCCGCCGCGGAAGGGAATACGGCAATACGCGCCCCTTGCCCGCCTGCCAGCGCAATGATGCGCGTCCACACTTCCGCCGTGTCCGCGCGCAGCGCGCCGCCCGCAATGACCAGCGCGCCCTTGGCTGGCGCCGCCGCCGAAGACGACGACGCCCAGGCCGGGGCCAGCGCCAGACCAAGGCAACCGGCCAGGAATGTGCGCCGCCTTGGCAAAGTCATCGCATGCTGCATTGTTTCCCCTTTTGTTTCATTTAAACAGATGCCACCGGCAGCGGCAGCGCACGCAATGGCGGATTACGGCTGCGCCTAATCCGCCCTACAGCTGCAGCTTACCGGAACGCGTAACTCGCCGCCACATACGCGCTGCGGCCACGCGGATCCGTGTACGTCGGGTCATACCCGGCCAGGAAGTAATATGCCTGGTTCGAATAAGGCGGCGCCGTGTTGGCCAGGTTCAGTATACCGGCACGCACTTTCAGCTGCTTGCTGACGGCCCAGCTGCCCGTCAAATCCCACAGCGAATACGCCTTGACCTTGCGCGATGGCAGCAGCTTGTCGCTGACCGGGTCATACGTCGTATTCTGGTCCGTATAGCTGGACGAGAACTGATTCGACAGCGTGACGTTGAACGCATCCCTATCCCAGCCAAAGCTGGCGCGGTGGCGCCAGCGCTGGATCACCTGGTCATTGAGGAACAAGCCCAGGTTGCTGCGGGAGGCTTCCAGCGGGCCAAACTGGCGGTCGTATTTCAAGATCACCGTACCCGTCAGGTTGGCGCTGAAGCGGCCGGCCGGCGTCGGCGCGCTGCGGTAATCGGCGCCCAGGTCCAGGCCCGACGTCTGCAATTTGCCCTGGTTTTCCTTTTGCAGCAAGATGTTGGTAATGTAGCCATCCGCATCGCGCTGGATGTATTTGCCGTTGTACTTGGCCGGATTGTCGACAATGATTTGCTCGCCCAGCGTGCTGATGACGTCGGACTTGCGGATATTCCAGTAATCCACCGTGAACGTCACTTGCTTGTTCGCTTCCAGTACGGCGCCCAGCGAGAACTGCCGCGATTTTTCCGGCTTCAGGTTCGGGTTCGAGCGGCGTTCCACCGGGTACTGGTCGGTACAGCCATCGATGGTGTCGAGTTTCGTCGCCACGCACTGCGGGTCGGTCAGGAAGCTGGCGGCGCTGCCATACGTGGTGGGCCGCTTCAAGTCCGACAGCGACGGCGCGCGGAAGCCCGTACCGGCCGAACCGCGCAGCACCAGCTCGCGGGCCGGCTGCCAGCGCACGCCGAATTTCGGGTTGGTGGTGCTGCCTACTTCACTGTAATGGTCGCGGCGCAGCGCAAACTGCATTTCCAGTTCCTTGCTGACGGGCGCATTCAACTCCGCATAGACGCCATACACGCGGCGGCTGTCGTCGGTGGCGCGGATATCCGTGGTGGAACCGGCGGCCAGCCCCGTGTCGCGGTCGCCCGCGATATTGTTCGACAACAGCAGCGCCGATGGCGTGAACATGCTGTGTTCGCGCCGCAGTTCGCCGCCAATAGCAATGGCCAGGTCGCCGCCTGCCAGCGGCATCAGCGTGCGCGACATCTTGCCATCGAGCGCCGTCGACACGCCTTTCGAGCTGCGCGCATCGTCGTTGACCTTGATGCTGTCGATCAGCGCGCGGCCGTCCGCCGTGGACGGGCCGAACGGATTGACCTTGCCGGCCCGCACGGCCGCATCGAATTTGTCGAACAGCACATAGCCATCGACATACGCGTCGATCGCCTTGTTTTGCGCCCGCGACAGCCCCACGTCGTAATCCCAGCCCGCCAGCGAGCCGGACGCGCCCAATACGATGCGCTGCGCGTCGCTGGTGACTTCATTGGTGCGGTTGCCCGCTTCCGTCATACGGTAGCGGATGCCGCTGAAAGTCGATGGCAACCCCGCCGCCGACAGCACGCTGCGGTACTTTTCCGGCAAGATGGACACCGGTAAATTGCGCAGGCGCTGCGGGTTCGGGCTCAGTACATAGCGGCTTTCCGCACGCGACTGCACCAGTTCAGCAAACAGCTGGTTGTCGCCATCGAGGCGGAACGTGGCGCGGCCGACAAAGCCGATCTTGCTCGATTCCGGATACAGTTCCGTGTCTTCCATGTAGTCATAGCTGCAACCCAGCACGCCGCCCGGACCTTTCGGCGCATACACGGTGGCCGGCGGCGCGCAGTCCGGCGCGGACGGATTGATACGGTTGGCGGTGGACCCGGCCGGCAGCACGCCGGCCTTGACGAGGGCGTTGCGCTGGGCGCTGGACAAGTCGATGTTGGCCGGGTACGTGTTACTCGACATCAGGGCCGGCAAATTCGCCGCCAGCGGGCGCTCCTGGATGAACTTGCGCTGGCTGGAGCGCAGCGCATCGAGCTTTTGCACGTCCAGTACGCCGAACACATTGAAGCGGTCGTCATTGAGGCTGCCGAAGCCCGCGCTGATGCTGGCAGTCTTCTTGCCCGCCCCGCCCTCTTGCGTGCCGGCCAGCGATGCGTTGACGTCCACGCCCGTGTAATCCTTGCGGGTGATGAAGTTGACCACGCCGCCAATCGCATCGGTGCCATAAATGGCCGACGCGCCGTCTTTCAGCACTTCCACGCGCTGGATCGCACCGGCCGGGATATTGTTCAAGTCCACGCCCGCGTTGTCGCCGGGGGACGCAAAGTTGGCCAGGCGCCGCCCGTTCAACAGCACCAAGGTGGACGACACGCCAATGCCGCGCAAGTTGGCGCCATTGAAGCCGCGCTGGCCGGACGTGCCATCCGTGATGCTGGCGCCGTCCGACAGCGGCGCCGTGTTGGCGCTGATGTTTTTCAACAGTTCGGCCGCCGTGGTGACGCCGGATTTATCGATGTCGTCGCGCTTGAGCACTTGCACCGGCAGCGCGGTTTCCGCGTCGATGCGCTTGATGGACGACCCGGTGATTTCCACGCGCTGGATCGGTTCCTGTGCCGCCGCTACGGTGGGCAAACCCATCGCGGCCGCCAGCGCAAGGCGGACCGCCACAGACATCACGTTTTGTTCAGGCAAAGCTCCGCCCGTCGCTTGATGCAGACTCATTGCAACTCCCTCGTTATGTTGAAATGCGGTAGCGCTCCCCGCTACCGGTATTGCGCCCTGCTACTTTCTGGCGTTCTTTCTTGGCCGCGCGGGCTGCGCCGCGTCCGGTCCATACAGGTAAGCGGAAATGGCTTCGGTCAGCCGCGCCGCTTTTTCCACGTTTTCCTTGTTCGATACCATCAATGTCACCGTCAGCGCCTCGATCATGGCCAGCGCCGCCGTCGAACTGCTGGGCAGCACGGAATGGCTGCTTTGTGCATACAGCACGTGGTCGGCCAGGTCGGCCAGCGGCGAAGCCGGCGAATCCGTCAGGGCAATGATGCAAGCGTCGCGGGTGCGCGCAAAGTTCGCCAGGCGGATCACGTCCAGCGCATAGCGCGGGAAGGAAATCACGACCAGCACGTCCTTGGCCGTGATGTTGGCCAGGTGTCCGGCCGCCACTTCCGTACCGCCCAGCCCCGCCACTTCCACCACGTGCGGACAAAACGGCTGCAAGTGCAGCGCCAGCAGCCCGGCCAGGTGGGTCGACAGGCCGAAGCCCATCACATACACGGTATTGGCGCGCACCAGCTGGTGCACGATCTTGTCCAGTTCCGGGATTGCCAGGCCGCTGGCCGTGGCATTGATATTGGCCACCGCATATTCCAGGCTTTCCACGGCAGGCACGCCGCCGCCTTCCCGCTTTTCTATGGTGCTGCGCAGTTTTTCCACCGGCTGCAGCACGCCTTGCAGGATTTCCGCCACGGCAGCGCGCATGGCCGCGTAATTGGAAAAGCCGATGTCGCGTGCAAAACGGCTGATGGTGGCCGTCGAGACAGCGCACGATTCCGCCAGTTCTTCAATCCCCATGCCGGCCACGCGCACCTGGTGGCGCAGCAGGTACTCGGCAATTGATTTGTGCGACGCCGAGCCGTCCGTCTTGACCCGTGACAGCGATTGCCCCAGCGCGGACTGGGCGAAGGCAATGGCGGGCGACGTCGATTCATGGGAAGTGGAACGCATGTCAGTCCTTGTAAAGATTTTTTCAGTTTTTGCGAATTTGAAAATCCGTTGATTGCACTTTACGCACAACCGGGCAGGATTTCAACCTGTTTTGAAAATATTTTTTCATATTGAACTTTTATGAAAATTTCGTTGCATAATCGCCGCATCCCAACCACACACACTTGTCTTATGCGCACAGAACACCACGTCATTTCCACTTCGCACGGCGGCGCCGTGCAACTGGCCAGCCTGCACTTCGGTACGCCGGGCGCAGGCAAAAAAGCGTACTTGCAGGCGGCGCTGCATGCCGATGAAGTCCCCGGCATGCTGGTGGCGCAATGCCTGCGCCAGCGCTTGCTGTCGCTGGAAGCGGCCGGCAAGATCCGCGGCGAAGTCGTGCTGGTGCCGGCCGCCAATCCCATCGGCCTGGCGCAAGCCATCCAGGGCACGCCGCTGGGCCGCTTCGACCTGTCCACCGGCATCAACTTCAACCGCGCCCATCCCCATGTGGGCGAAGCGCTGAAGTCCACGCTGCAGGGACGCCTGGGCGGCGACCCGGACGCCAATGTGCGGGAAATCCGCCGCCAGGCGCTGGCGCACATCCGCAGCCTGCAGCCGGCCAGCGATGCGGCGGCGCTGAAGCAGGTGCTGCTGTCGCTGGCCATCGATGCCGATATCGTGCTGGACTTGCATTGCGATAACGAGGCCGTCATGCACGTGTACACGGGGACGCCGCTGGCAGGCGCCATCGCGCCGCTGGCGCGCCTGCTGCGCGCGCAGGCGGTGCTGCTGGCGACCGAAGCGGGCGGTGAACCGTTTGACGAAGCGTGCAGCCGGCTGTGGTGGGAATTGGCGGCGCACTTTCCCGACGTGCCGATTCCGCCCGCGTGCATCGCCGCCACGGTGGAATTGCGCGGCGAAATGGATGTCGGCTATGACCTGGCGCGGCGCGACGCGGGCGCACTGCTGGCCTACCTGGCCACGCAGGGCGTGCTGGATGCGGATGACATGCCGCTGCCCCAGCCCCTGTGCCCACTCACGCCGCTGGAAGGCGTGGAACCGCTGCTGGCGCCCCATGCAGGGGTGCTGGTCTACACGCGCACCTTGGGCGAACGGCTGGAACCCGGCATGGCCGTGGCGGACGTGATCGACCCCGTCACCGGCGCCACCACGGCCGTGCGCTGCACGGTGGGCGGCGTATTCTTCGGCCGCAGCGCGCACCGCCACGTATTGCGCGGCATGAACATCGGCAAAGTGGCGGGCCACATCCCTTTCCGTTCCGGCAACCTGCTGAGCCTGTGAGGACTGCCATGAAACTGCCTGCTTTGCGCTTGCCCAACACGTATGTGCTGATTTTTTCCATCCTGGCGCTGATTGCGCTGGCCAGCTGGATCATGCCGGGAGGACGCTATGACACCCGCCTGGTGGACGGCCGCACGCAAATCGACCCGGCCAGCTTCCGCAACGTGCCCAGCGTGCCGCAGGGGCTGGACGCGTTGCTGATGGCGCCCATTAAAGGCTTTGCGGAAGCGGCGCCCATCATTGCCTTTGTGCTGGTGGTAGGCGGCGCGTTCGGCGTGCTGCAAAAAACCGGCGCGATTGAAGCCATGATCCACGCGGTGGCGCGCAAACACGCCACGTCGCCGCTGGCGCGGGCCTTGTTCCTGCCCCTGTTCATTACGCTGTTTTCGCTGGGCGGCGCCACCTTCGGCATGAACGAGGAAGCCATTCCATTCGTGCTGATTTTCGTCCCGCTGGCGCTGGCGCTCGGCTACGACTCGATCGTCGGCGTGTCGATCCCGTTCCTCGGCTCGCAAGTCGGATTTGCGGCGGCGTTCCTCAATCCATTCAATGTCGGCGTGGCGCAGGGCATCGCCGGCGTGCCGCTGTTTTCCGGCATGGGCTACCGTCTGGTGGTATGGTTCCTCGCCACGGCGCTGACCATCGCGTTCCTGATGTGGTATGCGGCGCGCGTGCGGCGCACGCCGGAATACAGCCCGACCTTTGCGCTGGACCAGTCGCTGCGTGCCGGCGGCATGGCGGCGCTGCACGGGCAGCAGCATGCCGTGCTGGGCGCGCGCCACCGGCTGGTCTTGGCGCTGTTTGCCGTGTCGCTGGCGGTGATGGTGGCCGGCGTCGTGCGCTACGGCTGGTTTGTCGAGCAAATTGCCGCGCTGTTCATGGCCATGGGCATCGCCGCCGGCCTGGCGGCGCGGCTCGATGGCGATGCGATCGCCGACGCCTTCCTGCACGGTGCGCGCGACCTGGTCGGCACCGCCATCGTCATTGCACTGGCGCGCGGCACCGTGGTGCTGGCGCGCGACGCGCATATCATCGACAGCGCGCTGCATGCGATTGCCCCGCTGATCCAGTCGTCCGTTCCCGCATTTGCCGCGCAAAAGATGTTCGCCATCCAAAGCGTGATTAATTTCTTCATTCATTCCGGCACCGGGCAGGCCGCGCTGACGATGCCCGTGATGGCGCCGCTGGCGGACCTGGCCGGCATTTCACGCCAGACGGCCGTGCTGGCGTTCCAGTTTGGCGAATTCACCACGCCGATGATCCCCACGTCCGGCATCACGGTCGGCGTACTGGCGCTGGCGCGCATTCCGTGGCTGACGTGGGCGCGCTGGATGGTGCCGCTGCAACTGGGGTATGCAGTGCTGGCGCTGGCGTTGCTGGCGCCGCCCGGATATATCGGATGGTGATGCGCGGATGGTGATGCGCAACCGCACCGGCATGTAGCAAAATCCCTACGCCGGTGCGGATAAATAAAATACCGCTTGTCTTGGACACAATGGCGTGGAACACTAAACCGCACGCCAAAATCTGAGCAATTCCGATGGCTTATCCCACACTCGCTGCCACGGTTTTTCTGTCGCTGCTATGCTGCGCCGCTCCCGCAGCCATGGCAGCCTGCGAGGTGACTTACCCGCAGAACCTGGCCCGGATAGACACCCGTTATGACTATGACTGGCGGGTCTTGCAAACTGTCCTGGAAAAAACCGCGCCACAATATGGCGACTGCTCGCTGCAGCCTTCCGCCATCCCCATGGAACAGGCGCGCGCGACGCTGGAACTAAGCAATCCCCGCGGGCGCATCAATGTCCTCGTGCGTTCCACGACGCGCACCCTGGAACGGCAATTTTTGCCGATCCGCATACCCGTCGACAAAGGCTTGCTTGGCTACCGCATCATGCTGGTCCGCGCACAGGACGTTGCCCGTTTTGCAAAAATCCAGAGCGTGGATGATTTACGCGCCATAAAGATCGGGCAAGGCAAAGACTGGTCGGATATTCCCATTCTCCGGGCAGCCGGACTCCAGGTGGTCGAGGGCGCCAATTACGAAGGCTTGTTCGGCATGCTTGCCGCCGGGCGTTTTGACGCGTTTTCCCGCGCAGTGGATGAAGCGTTGCGCGAAGTGGAGGAACAGCATGCCGCGCATCCGCAACTGGTGGTGGAGCCCGGCCTGCTGCTGTATTACCCGCTGCCCCGCTACTTTTTCGTGCGGCGCGACGCGGAAGGCGTCCAGTTGGCGCAACGCATCGAGGCTGGCCTGGAAACCATGATCCGCGACGGCACGCTGGAACAGCTGTTCCAGCGCTATAAGAAGAAGACCATCGACCAGGGTGATTTACAGCACCGCAACCTGATCGTCATCGACAATCCGGACCTGTCGCCGGAAACGCCGTTGTCGCGGACCGAACTGTGGTTCAGTCCGGTCAAGAACAAGCCAGCCAAATAATCCCCCTCGCACGCCTTGCGCCGGCAGCCGTTCAGGCGAGGCTGTTGATCAACCGGGTTGCCGTTGCCAGCGCGCGTTCCGACGTGGCCTTGACTGGAACCAATTCCCACTGTCCCGCGCCGGCGCCAGCCGCCCAGCGCATGCCGAGGACATTTTCCGGGAACCGCATTTGCGGGGCGGTCCGGCTGGCGTCGCCGTCCGCAGTGCAAGTCAACAAGACCGCATCGGTCCGGGCAAGTTCATTCAACCTGCGCAGTACGCCGTCCCTGGCTTCCGGACTGGCGTTCAGCGTGTCCACGATGACGTCGCAATCCTTCAAGTGGTGCAAGTTGATGGTGCCTGCCAGCAGTGCGACGCACCGGTCGCGCTGGGACGCGGTCAGTTCGCCGTCCAGCACCGCATTCTGGAAATGCGTGCGGGCCGACGCGGTGGCGGCATCGAGCAGTTCCCGTTCGGGTTCATAGACCGTGACAGGGATATCCGCGTCGAGCAGGCTGCGGGCAATGTGCATGCCCGTCTCGCCCGCCCCCAGGATACCGACACGGCTGAAAGGCCGGGTGATGCCGCCAGGCGGGAAAACAGGCGTGGCAGGGGTCGGCCGGTTGGTGCTTGTCTGCAGCGTCATAGGATGCTCCTTGAATAAGATGGTGAAAGAATGCAGTGATAACAAAATCATTCACTTCATCATACGGCGCGTCCTCGCCTCAACCAGCGGATTTCCATGTCATGCGACCTAAAATTTTACCCATAAAAACAAGGACTTAATTCCATTTTCCACAATATGAAACAAACTACTACAGATTGGAAAAATGACCCGGGCACGCCGCCCGCCCAAATCCCACAATGTGAAACACCGTTTATTTAACTGAAAAACTGGCGTCAAATCCGCAGTTCCTGCAGCTTGGTAAACCGGCCCCGGTGATAGACGGCAGGCTCTCCTGCTTCGCTGTAATAGCGCAGCACGCGCCCGACAAATAGTTTGTGGTCGCCCGCCTCCTGCGCCAGCTCGGTGGCGCAAACGAATGACGACAGGCTGCCCGGAATCAGCGGCATCCGTTCAGGACTGCTATAGGGCGGAACCAGCGCAAATTTGTCGGCCACGTCCGGGTTGGCGAAGGCGCGCGCCAGCCCGTCCTGGTTTGACGCCAGCACGTTAATACAAAAGTAACGGCTGTCGCAAAACGCCGCCATGCTGGGAGAGCGGCTGGACAAACTCCACAGCACCAGCGGCGGATCGAGTGACAGCGACGCAAAGGAATTGATCGTCAAGCCGACCGGCCGGCCGCATGCCGCACGGCTGGTGACGATGGCCACGCCAGTGGGATAGCTGCCCAGCGCGTGGCGCAGCGCGCGGATATCGAGCGGGGTTTGCCACTGGCTTGCACACTCCGCGCTTATTTCGGCGGTTGCATTCATAGTGATTTCCTTGTCGGCCCGCCCGCAGCGCGCTGCGGGCGGAGTTGATTGCTGCGGTCAGAACCCGGTCAACACGACCTGCACGTGTTCCATGTGCGACGGGCCTGCGACAAACCCGCCGGCCAGCCTGCGGAATTCCTGCAGTTCCTCACTTTCGCGGAAGTGAACCGTATGGTCTTCCAGCGTGGCCCAGCCAATCACCAGCTTGTAGCTGTCCGGCTGTTCAATGGAACGCTCGAGGCGCAGCGACTGGCAGCCGCGCGAGCGCTTGAATAACGGCACGGCAGCGGCAATGGCTGCTTCAAATTCCGCGTGCACGCCGGGTTTGACCTGGATGGTCGCGATTTCGTAAATCATCAAGCTACTCCTGTTGGTAAAAAGACTAAGAAAATATCATGCTGCTTTGCGCAGCTGGCCTTGCAGTTGCGCCGGCGCCTGCCGCAAGCGCCGGCGCATGTTCCACACAATCGGCGCGGCGGCAGCCGCGCCAAACAAGTGGAAGATCGTATGCCCGCTGATCCAGCCGGTCATGTGCAGGATTTGCGCATCCCGCCCGCCCACCACCTGTGACAGGATAAACATCAGCAGTGCGCAATACACGGCGGCCTTATCCGCCCGCGGCGCCTTGTAGATGCCCTGCCACAACGGAACCAGCACCAGGCACAGCACCTGCACCAGGTAAATCGGCCCGACGTCGGCATTGCCATTGGCCTTGGTGTATGAATACCAGACGAAGCTGCCTGCCGCTGCCGCCATGCCCGCTGCCAGGAAGCTGTTGTCGTCGCGCGCACCAAAGGTTTCCGCACGCACCACCGCCATCAGGCCCACCAGCATCAGCACATTCGGCAGGCGCGAATACAGCAGCGTCGTGTCGTTGGGCACGGCATGGTAATACCCGGCGCCGATTGCCGTGCAGGCCAGGCTGGCCAGAAAAATCACGTAGCTGTTCCACACGGCCGGCGCCACGCCGGCACGGCGCAGCGGGCCAAGATACAGCGCGCCCGCCATGCTGACCACCAGGAAGCCGGCGCACGACACGACGTCGCCAAAGTTAGGAATGCCGGCGAAGCCGCGCATGTCCGCGTAATCGTGCGGATTGCTGCGTTCGGGGATGGCGCCATGCCAGATCATCAGTGCCAGCAGCACCAGGGTGACGGCGATGGGCAGCACGCGCAGCACCAAGGGACGCTCAGGAGAATGTGCAGTTTTTTTCATCAGGGGTTCCGTTTCAAAATCAGTTGGGCTACAGGGTGAAATGGCTGCCAGCGCAGGATGGCGCAAACAGGCCGGGGCAAACATCAATAGCGCGGCGCCGCACAGCACCAGCAACAGCGCCAGCCCGCGCCCCGGACCAGCACCGAGGACCGGGCCTAGCAGAGCGGCCAGCGGTGTACCAGGCATCAGCGCATCCTGGAACGCATGCCCCAGCGGACCGGCCGCGAGGTATGCCAGCGGCAGCATCGACAGCGATACCATGCGGCGCGCGGAAAATACCCGGCCCTGTACTTGCTGGGGAATCTGCTCCAGCCAGAAGTGCATGGTGGTGGCGTTGATCAGGCCGACCGCAAAGAAAAAGCAAAATGCGACAGGACCAAACCACCACACGGACGGCAGCCAGCCTGCCACCGCCACGCATAGCGCGGCCATCACGGAATACGGTTGCAGCGATGCGATGCCGCGCACGCGGATCACGCCGGCCGACACCAGCAGGCTGGCGCACAGCAACCCGGACGATCCGATCGATAACACCAGTCCCATCGAGCGCGCCGACGTAAAACTCAGCAACAGCGGCGTCGACAGCACCAGCACCATGCCCAGCACGAAGTTCATGCCGGCCGCATAAGCCAGCAGGCGCATCAATCCGGCACGCTCGCGCAGATAGCGCAAAGCAAACACGCAGTCTTGCCACAGGCTGCTGTTTTCCGCGCTGGTGCGCGCTGCGGCCGGCGCCCGGGCCAACGCCAGCGTGGCCAGCGCGGAAAACAGCAGCCTGTGGCAAGACTGCGTGTTT
>NZ_WNLA01000022.1 GCF_009720865.1 Pseudoduganella ginsengisoli
CCTGCCACCCGGCGCGGCTTGCTGGCTGCGCTGCTGGAGGCGGCGCGGACCGCGCAAAGCGCGCAGGGCAGGCAGGATGGGCAAGGCATCGAGGCCGGCGCCGCGCCTGAAGCAGTGGCGCCGGCCGGACAGGCGCTGGCCGGCATGGCGCTGCTGCTGGCGGAAGACAACGCGCTGAACCAGATCGTGGCGCAAACCATGCTGCAGGGCGCGGGCGCCACCGTGGACATCGCATCCAACGGGCAGGAAGCGCTGGACGCCATGCGGCGCGATGGCGGCCGCTACCACGTGGTCTTGATGGATGTGCAAATGCCCGTCATGGACGGCTTTACCGCCACGCGGGCCATCCGCAAGGAACTGGGGCTGCGTACCGTCATCATTGCGATGACGGCGGGCGTGACGCAGGCGGAACGGGCGGAATGCCTGGCGGCGGGCATGGATGATTTCATCGCCAAGCCGGTGGAATGCGACGACATGATTGCCGTCATCGCGCGCCACAAGCCGTTGTAGCTTTGCTGCGGGCCGCGGTTCAGGCCATCGGGTGGGCAGGCAGTTGCGCCATCACGTGCAGCAGCGCTTCATGCGCGCTGGCCACTGCGGGATGGGCGGCGCGCAGCGCATCGTATTGTGTGCGGAACACGGCGTCCGATGGCGGCTGCGGACCCAGCAAGCGTTCCGCCCGCGCGTGCAAGTCGCGTTCCACTGCCAGTGCGGGGGCTTCCTCATCGTCCAGGTATTCATCCACTTCCGCAATCAACAGCGGCAGGGGCGCCATCCACCCGGCCGCCGCGCCGCCGCACGCCTGCAGCATGGCCTGTTGCAGCGCCTGCAGTGCGCGGTCCAGGTGGTGCAAGTCGCTACGCAGGGATTTTCCTTCTATCATGGGCTGCTCCATTCACGATACGCATGCCGCCATCATACGGCATGCCGCCGTGGCCGTCAGCCGCGCCCGCTGGCCATCAGTTCATTCAGTTGCGGGTACGTCAGTGCCGGCGCACCGTGCGGGGCAATGGCGCCGCAGCGCAGGAATTCGCGCATCGCGTGCACGATATAGCTGTCTGCCATTTCTGCGATGTCGGAGCCAGCGGACAGGCGGCGCACGCCCAGCGCCTGCAAGCGTTCCGTGGACGGGAAGCCCGGGCGCACGAGGATATTGAGCGGCATGCCGCAACCCTTTGCGATGGCTTCAATGTCGGCCTCTTCGCGCACGCCTGGCGCAAACAGGCCGCTGGCGCCAGCTTCCCGGTACAGCGCCGCGCGGCGCAGCACTTCCGCCACGCGCTGTTCCGGCGCCACCAGGGGACGCAAGAAGGAATCGGTGCGGGCATTGATGTACAAGTTCACGCCTTCTTCCGTGGCGGCGCGGCGGATGCCGGCAATTTTTTCACACAGTAGCTCTGGCGCGTCGTTGCCGTCTTCGATATTGATGCCGACTGCACCGGCGCGCACCACGTCGCGGCCCAGCGCTGCCACGGCGGCGGGATCATCCGAATAGCCGTTTTCTATGTCGGCCGTCAGCGGCAAGTCCGCTACGCGCACGATGGCGCGGATGGTCGACAGCAGCAATCCGGGCGGCAATTTGCCGCCATCGGCATAGCCATGGGCCCACGCCACGGCGGCGCTGCTGGTGGCCAGCGCCTTGCTGCCCGCGTGCATGGCGAGGCGGGCCGTGCCGGCGTCCCAGCAATTGGCCAGCAACAGCAGGCCGGCGCTGTGCAGCGCGTGGAATTGTTGGTCGTGGCGTGCAGTCATGGCGTCTCCCGGTGATTGTAAAAAACACCATGTTGACACAAATTACGGGGCTGTGCAGCGTGGACCGGATGGCGTTGTCCGTTGATCCGTCATTCCCGCGCCAGCGGGAATCCAACGACCGTTGGACGACGCCGCTTGGCGCGCCTCCTCGCTTTTGCGAGGATGGCAAGCGGTTGCGTCCTTAGAGTTTACCGGACAGGAAGAATGGAATGGCTCCGGCAGCACTATCCAGTTTGGCCTTGATCGCCAGCCGGGCGGCCATCATGACTTCTTTCGATGGCAACGTGACTTTGCCGGGCAACTGGCCGGCATCAATGGCGACGCCGATGCTGGCCATGGCGGCCACCGGGTCATCGGCTACCCAGGCGCGGAATGCGTCGTCGCGCGACAGCTTATCCAGTATCGAATCAAGATCATGGGTAATGACAGTTTCCATTAAGGTTCCTTTCAATTTGGCAAGGATGACATCGTTGAGGCGAACACCACCAATCTAGGTCAAGGCGGCGGATTTCTCAAGGTAATACTGGGCGCTGTCGCCGGCTTCCGCCAGCGCCTGCAGGAAAGCATCGAGCAGTACCTGTGGCATTTCCGCACCAGAGTCCAGCAAGCCTTGCTCAAGGGCACTGGCGGCAGCCTGCAGCTGGTGCGCGGACAGGTTGGCCGCCGCGCCCTTCACGCGGTGCACCAGGCGGGCGGCCTTGCCATATTCGCCAGCCGCAATGGCTTGCCGCAGCTGCGGCAACAGCGTATCGAAGTCGCTGATAAAGACTGTCAACAGGCGCGACAGCAGGGCTGCATTGCCGCCCAGCCGGTTCAGCGCATTGGGCAAATCCAGCCCCGGCATCGGCGGCAACTCCAGCCGCAACACAGGCGCATCGGCATGATGTTCATGGCCGGGGCGGCAATGCGCTTGCAGCACGGCATACAAGGCGGCGGGGTCGATCGGCTTGGCCACGTAATCATTCATGCCACGCGACAGGCAATAATCGCGGTAGCCGGCCACCGCGTGCGCCGTGATGGCAATGATCGGCACCTGTGCACGGCCCGGCATCGCGCGGATGCGTTCCGTCACGTGGTAGCCATCCATGTCGGGCATCTGGATATCCATCAGCACGGCGTCGTAGTGCTGCTGTTCCACCATGCGCAGCGCGTCGCGGCCACTGTCCGCCAAGTCCACCGCGACGCCGGCCCGCTGCAGGATTTCGCCGCACACTTGCTGGTTGATGGTGTTGTCATCGACCACCAGCATGCGCAAGCCGCCCAATTTCGGCAAACTGCCACGGGCTGCCGCGTGGATATCCTGCGCGGCTTGCAGTGCGCTGGCCGGCGCCACTTTCAGCGCAATGGTGAAACTGAAGCGGCTGCCTTTGCCAGGTTCGGATTCCACCTGGATCGTGCCGCCCATTTTGCGCACCAGTTGCTGGGAAATCGCCAGCCCCAGCCCGGTGCCGCCATACAGCCGCGTGGTGCTGGTGTCGGCCTGCACGAATGCCTGGAACAAACGGGTTTGCTGTTCACGGCTGATGCCCAGGCCCGAATCTTCCACCAGGAAGCGCAAATGCACGAGGCCGTTTTCATCGCTGCCGTGCGCCGCGTCATCGAGTTCCACGCGCAGCCGGATGTGGCCTTTGGTGGTGAATTTCAATGCATTGGCGACGAGGTTGGTCAGCACCTGGCCCAAGCGCAAGGCGTCGCCCATCAGGTGCGGCGGCACGTCAGGCGCCGCCCACATCACCAGTTCCAATCCCTTGTCGGCCGCTTGCCATGAAAACAAATCGTGCAGCTGCGTCAAGGATTCATTGAGGTCGAACGCCACGGCTTCCAGTTCCAGCCGCCCTGATTCAATCTTGGAAAAGTCCAGCACGTCATTGATGATGCGCATCAGGCTCTGTCCCGCGCGGCCGATCTTGCGGAAGTAATCGCCCGGTTTGCCGGTCAGGCCCAGCTGGCTGCCCAGCCCTGCGAAGCCGAGGATGGCGTTCATCGGCGTGCGGATTTCATGGCTGATATTGGCCAGGAATTCACTCTTGGCGCGGGTCGCCGCTTCCGCATTGGCGCGCGCCACTTCCAGCTGGCGCATCGTGCGGGCTTTCTGGAATGCCGTGACAAACGGTTCCTTCAGCGCGATCAGCAAATCCAGGTCGCTGGTGTCGAAGGCATCGGCGGTGCGCTGGTTTTCAAACAGCAGCAAGCCTTCCGTCTGGCCATCGATGCGGATACGCACGGCCAGTACGGCCTGGGCGCCGGCCGGCTGGGGGCCGGTATGGTTCATGGCGGTGCGCACCAGGTAAATATCATCGGCGATACGGTCGGACGCACGCGCATACTGGGCTTCCGCCACGTCCAGCGGCATGCGCTGGTGCTGGTCTGTCATACCCGCGTTGCCCCATGCGGCGCGCAGCGTCAACTGGTCGGTGCCGGTCTTGCGCACCAGCGCCAGCGCGGCATCGACGCCCTTGATGACGGTGGTTTCATGCAGGATGGTGTGCAGCACGGCGTCGAAATCGATCTGTTCATTGATGGATTTGACGATGGCGTTGAGCTTTTCCAGGTGGCGCGTGCGCGAATACACGACTGCTTGCAGGCGGGCCTGGTCGCGTTCCAGGTACAGGGTGCGCCAGCGCAGCACGCCCCATGCGCCGCCCAGCAGCGCCAGCGCAAACAAGCCATACGCCCAGCCGGTCTGGTGCCACGCCGGCTGAACCAGCACCGACATGGCCAGCGGCTCATCGCTCCAGATGCCGGCGCGGTTGGCGCCTTTGAGCCGAAGCACGTACGCGCCGGGCGGCAGGTTGTTATAGGTAATAGCGCGGCGTCCCGCGTCGCCTTCGTGCCACGCGCGGTCATAGCCTTCGAGCCGCCACGCGTAACGGTTGCGCTGTGGCGCGGAATAGTCCAGCGCCGCCACCTCGACTTCAAAAGCCTTGACGCCGGGGGCGACCGTGAGCTGGGCGGCTGGCAGCACGGCTTTGCCATCGAGCGACACGGACGTGACGGCAAGCGGCGGCTTGAATTGCCACGGCTGGACAGCGTCTGGATGCACGGCCGCCAGCCCGCCAAAGGCGCCAAACAGCAAGTCCCCTTCACTGTTGCGGGCGGCGGCATTAATAAAGTAGGTGCGAAACGGCACGCCGTCGGCCCGCACCAGCGGGTGCGCTTTCAGCGTGTCGGGATCGGCGATGGCGATGCCGTCCGTGGTCGAGGCCCACATGCGGCCGTGGCTGTCCGGCGCCAGTGCGACGACGACGTCGCTGGGCATGCCTTCCTTCGCCGTGATGCGGTGGAATTTCCGGTTCTGGTCCAGCACGGCAATGCCGCCGCCATGCATGCCGATCCACAGCCTTCCTTTGCCATCCTGCGCCAGCGCCGTGATCAGCGGGTCGGGCAGGCCGGTAACCTGTTCCACTGTGCCGCTGTCCACCAGCAGGCGGTTTAATCCATTGCGGGTACCGATCCATAGCGCGCCTTTGCCATCGTCCAGGATGGCGTGGATCCGGTTGTCCGTCAGCCCGCCCGCGCTGGCGGGGCCCTGCACGTAGATCCGCGCGGTATTGGCTTGCGGGTCGTATTGCAGCAAGCCTTCGTAGGTGCCCAGCCACAGGCTGCCGGCGCGCGGCAGGATGTTGCCGACGCGGGGCGTCGGGTTGGCAACCGGCAGGGCAATGCGCTCGGCTTTCGCGCCTTGCGCGCTGGTGCGGTACAGGCCCAGCTGCGTACCTATCCAAGCTTCTTTGCCCGGCGCTTCGGCCATGGCGAGGACGACGCGGTTGGGCAGTGCGCTGTCCGGGTGTTCGGGATCCGGGCGCAGCGCGGCGGTGCGGCTGCCGTCCGGCAAGACCATGTCGATGCCCTGGTCGGCCAGGGCAACCCAGACGCGGTTGCTGCTGTCTGCCATGACTGCGGTGACGGACGATTCCAGCATGCCGACCCCGCCAAATACCGCGGCGATGGCGCGGCTGTGCGGCGCATACATATCGACCGCGCGTTCATTGCTGACCCAGACCAGGCCGCTGCGGTCGCGCAGCAGGGCGGCCGTGCGGTCGCTGGCCAGGCTGTCGAGGATGGCCGCCTGGTGCAAGATGCGGTGCGCCATGCCGGTGGCCGTATGATATTCAATGACGCCGCCGCCGTACGTTGCGGCCCATAAGGCGCCCGGCTCCGATTCCGTCAGGGCCAGCACCATGTTGGCGTGGGCGTCGGGGACGCCCTCGAGCGTGAGCAATCTGCCCGTCGTGCCGTTGACCCGGCCGATGCCGCTTTTCAGCGTGCCGAAATACAGGGCGCCGGTACTGTCCTGGTGCAGCGACAGCACGGCGTCGCGCACCGGGGCGCCAGTGGCGCCGGTGATGGCGATGGGCTGGAAGACGCCGGTTTTCGGGTCGCGCCGGGTCAATCCCGTGCCGCTGCCGATCCACAGGCTGCCATCGCGGGCGGTCAGCAGCGCGCGCACCTGGTTATCCGGCAAGGCGCCGTTGCCTTGCTGGTAATGGGTGGCGCGGCCCGTCGCCAGTTCCAGGTAATCAAGGCCAGCCGGTGTACCGGCCCACACGCCGCCCTGGGCGTCGGATGCAATGGCGTTGACGGAACCGTGGCTCACGCCATGGGCGCCGGCCGGGTAGCGGATGAAGCGCTCCGATGTCTTGTCATACATGGCCATGCCGGCCAGCGTGGTGCCGATCCACAGGCGGCCCAGTTGATCGACGTGCAGGACCTGGATGAAATCGCCGGGCAGCGACGTGGAGTCGGCCGGGTTGTTGACGAAGGTGCGCATGCGGTAGCCGTCCCAGCGCGCCAAGCCGCGCTGCGTACCCATCCAGATAAAACCGTCGCCGTCTTGCGCCAGCGCCATCGCGGTGGGGTGGGGCAAGCCTTGTTCCAGGCCCAGGTGTTCAAACAGCGGCGTGGCGAGCTGGTCCCAGCGGTTTGCCGTGGCGCCCGCTGCTGTACACAGCAGCAGGGCGAAGGCCATGGCCAGCAGGCGGGGTGCGCACCAGCGTGCCGCCCTGCCGGCTGCGGCGGTATGCCGGGCCGGGAAGACAGTAGCAGACAGGGGAAGGGGCTGCGCGGACGTGGTCACCGTTTGAGCATACGCAATTGCTATGTGAAAGTCCACGGCACGCGCAAGCGTGCGGGGGCCTTGTTGCAAGGCATGCTGTAGGGCTTAAAAAGCGTTGCGTATGGAACACAATCGTGTCTGAAGTACATTTGCTGGCGTGGCAGTCAGTGCTGCGCCAGTGCGGCAATCAATGCGCGGCTGGCGGCAGACAAGCGTTTATGAGGTGGATAGATCAGTGAAAATGGCCGGGTCCGGCCGCCGTGCTGAGGCAATACCTGCACCAGCTCACCCCGTTGCAAAGGTCCTGCGGCAACAAAGCGGTAGGTTTGGCAGATACCCAGCCCCTGCCGGGCCAGCGACACGACGCCCAGCACGTCGTCCATCACGCGCAAGCGGGGCGGCGGTTGCCATTCTGTGTCGGCGCCGTGCTCCGTCAACAGCCACGGCGGGACTTTGCCGGTGCTGGGCATGACAAAGGCCAGGCAACTGTGGCCGGCGAGTTCCGCGACCGATTGCGGCGTACCGGCCCGGGCCAGATAGGCCGGCGACGCCACCAGCATCAATTCTTCGTCGTCCAGCTTGCGGGCAGCCAGGCCGCTGTCGGGCAGGGCGCCCAGGCGGATGGCCATGTCATAGCCTTCTGACACCAGGTCCACATTGCGGTTGGCAATGCTCAGTTCGATCATGACATGCGGATGCTGTTCCATGAACGGCTGCAGCAAGGCTGGCAGCTTGTAATGGGCATACGTCGTGGGAGCGCTGATGCGGATGGTGCCTGCCAGTTCCCCGTCGGCGCCTTGCACGGCCCGTTCGGCATCGGCCAGTACGGTAAAGGCCGCGCGGGCTTGTTCCAGATACGCCTGCCCGGCATCGGTCAGGCTCAGGCGGCGCGTGGTGCGCCGGATTAACTGCGTGCCGAGGCGGGCTTCCAGCCGGGCGATCGCGCGGCTCAACACCGAGGGCGTGGTGCCCAGCGCAACGGCGGCGGCGCTGATCGTGCCTTTTTCGGCAACCGTTGTGAACACTTCGACGTCGGCAAGGTAATCAAATTGACGGGGCATTTTGTCTTCCGGAGAACAAATGATTTGGGCTGGAGGTGGTTTATTGTTTTTGTCGGCATGAATAGAGTAGCGGCTATGTTCAACCCCTACAAGGAATGTGTGATGAAACAAGTGATGAAGCAGGCGGCAATGGTGGCGGCGCTGGGTTTGGCGGCAGCGGGCGCACAGGCCGCCAATGTACTGGTGCTGCTGTCGGATGAGGCGGTGCTGGATTTAAAAGGCGGCAAGCAGTTCGCGACGGGTTTTTATGCCAACGAATTGATGCAGCCGGTAAAAAAATTCATCGATGCGGGGCATACGGTGACGTTTGCCACGCCGCTGGGCAAGGTGCCGGCGCTGGATAAGTTGTCGGTGGATAAGATGCATTTTGGTAACGACGAAGCGGCAATGCAGGTGCATCTGGCGCTGATGGAACGGTTAAAAATCACGTCGGCGGAAGCGTCGCCGGTGATCAGCCTGGCGCGGGTGGCGCAGCAGGGGTACGCGAAATATGACGCGGTATTTGTGCCGGGTGGACATGCGCCGATGCAAGACCTGGTGCGCAGTCCGCAAGTGGGGCAGTTGCTGGCGCACTTCCACGCGGCGGGCAAGCCGACGGCGCTTGTTTGCCATGGACCGGCGGCACTGGTCGCGGCGATGAACCAGCCTGGCAAATTCGTCGCAGCGCTGGAAGCGGGCGCGCCGGCCAAAGCGGAGCGGTGGGCTTATGCCGGTTACAAGATGACGGTATTGAACAATGCGGAAGAAGAGATGGCGAAGGGGATGCTGGGCGGGGAAATGAAAGTCACGCCGCAAGCTGCACTGCAAACGGCCGGTGCGGTCTATAGCAGCGGTGCGCCTTGGGCGGCGTATGTGGTGACCGACCGGGAATTGATCACAGGCCAAAATCCCGCTTCAGCGCTGGGTGTGGCGGATGCGCTGTTAGCAAAACTGAAATAACAATGGGGTCAGGCGTGCATTCATGCATTCCCGCCCACCTGGCCACTGCTGCTCCCTGCCACGTCGCGTGATGTAACAATGGGGTCAGGCGTGCAATCATGCAGTCAGCTTGGCGTGCCCGCAGTACCAGGCGCGCGGGGGATGTGCATCAATAACAATGGGGTCAGGCGTGCATTCGTGCATTCCGGCCCACCTTGCCACTGCTGCTCCCTGCCACGTCGCGTGATGTAACAATGGGGTCAGGCGTGCAATCATGCAGTCAGCCTGACGCGCCCGCAGTACCAGGCGCGCGGGGGAGATGCATCAATGCACGTCTGACCCCATTGTTAAATATCCCGGATCGTCAGGGGAAGCGGGATGGCAGCCGATACAAAATGTCTATGAATCGCGCACGAATGCACGTCTGACCCCACTTGGTTGACGGGGCAGGCAAGGCAAAGAAAAAGCCCGGCGCGTGGCCGGGCTTTGGGACGCTCTTATATATAGAGCAGATCTATTCCTTGATCTCCAGCGCCCTGTTCAAGCTCAGCGCCGCCAGCGAACCGGCTGCGCCGGACAACAGGTACAGGCTCACATAGGCCAGGCCAAAGTTCGCCGACAGTCCCAGCGCCACCAGCGGTGCAAACGCGGCGCCCACCAGCCAGGCCAGGTCCGACGTCAAGGTCGCGCCGGTATAGCGGAAGTGTGGTTCAAAGTTGGCCGTCACGGCGCCGGCAGCTTGGCCATACGACAGGCCCAGCAGCACGAAGCCCACCAGCAGGAACACGTTCTGGCCCGTATCGCCGCCATCCATCAGCATCGGTACGAAACCGGAGAACACGCCGATCAGCGTGGCTGCCGTACCCAGCGTGGTGCGGCGGCCGAAGCGGTCAGCCAGCAAGCCGGACACGATGATCCCGACTGCCGCCAGCGCAGCGCCCAGCATTTGCAGTTCCAGGAAGTCGCTGATCGAGCGGGTTGAATAAATATTAATCCACGACAGCGGGAATACCGTCACCAGGTGGAACAGCGAATACGACGCCAATGCAGCCAGTGCGCCGATCAGCACGTTGCGGCCTTGCGATTGCGCCAATTCCACGACGTTCACCGGATCGAGCTGGTGGTCGTCCAGCAGGCGGGAATACTCGGTAGTCGATACCAGGCGCAGGCGGGCAAACAGCGCCACGACGTTAATCGCGAACGCCACATAGAATGGATAGCGCCAGCCCCAGTCCAGGAAATCCAAGGTCGACAGCTGCGCCAGCAGGAACGAGAACAGGCCCGCGGCAATGATAAAGCCGACCGGTGCGCCCAGCTGGCCCAGCATCGCATACCAGCCGCGCTTGTGCTTGGGCGCCGACAGCGCCAGCAGCGACGGCAAGCCGTCCGACGCGCCGCCCTGCGCCAGGCCCTGGCCCACGCGCAGCAGCGACAGCAGTACGATCGACGCCGCCCCCAGATGCGCATATTCCGGCAAGAAGGCGATACCGGCAGTCGACATGCCCATCAAGAACAGCGCCACCGTCAATTTGGTTTCACGGCCGAAGCGCCGTTGTAATTCCATAAACAGTACGGAACCAATCGGCCGCGCAATGAAGGCGAACGCGAAAATCGTGAACGAGTACAGCGTACCGTCCAGCCGGCTTTCGAAAGGGAAAAACACTTGCGGGAACACCAGCACGGAGGCAATGGCGTAGACAAAGAAATCGAAATATTCGGAAGCTCGTCCGATCACCACCCCGACTGCGATGTCTTCAGGGTGGATTTCACCGTCGCGCGCGTTGATGTTGCGTGCACCGTGAGCGTGGCCGCGTTGAGGATATTCGGCTGGGTAATCGCCGTGGTAGGAAACTGTCATGGCCAACTCCTTTGTCTCTCGTAATATTTTTTTCAACAGCTCCCCCGGGAATTGGACGGGGGGTAGGACAAAGTGTCCAATTTCCAGAGAGCACTGTTAGACGTTACAGTAGCATGTTATTCATTTTATGTAACGTACATTACCGCATGAATCCAACGTTGATCCGACGCGGACTTGCTCTTTCTTCCGTTTTGTGGCTGGCTGGCTGCAACACGGTCGTCATGAAGCCGTCCGGAGATATCGCCGCTCAGCAGGCCAACCTTGTTGTTGTGTCCACTCTGCTGATGTTGCTGATTATCGTGCCCGTCATTGCACTGACTCTGTTCTTTGCATGGCGCTACCGTGCCAGCAATACTTCCGCCAAATACGATCCAGACTGGGATCACTCCACCAAGCTCGAACTGGTGATCTGGGGCGCACCGCTGCTCATCATCATCGTGCTGGGCCTGCTGACCTGGATCAGCACCCACAAACTGGACCCGTATCGTCCACTGGACCGCATCGACGAAACCCGTGCGATCGCGCCAGGCGTCAAGCCGCTGGAAGTGCAAGTGGTGGCGCTGGACTGGAAATGGCTGTTTATCTACCCAGACCTGGGCATCGCCACGGTGAATGAACTGGCAACGCCAGTGGATATGCCGGTGCGCTACAAAATCACCGCATCGACCGTGATGAATGCGTTCTACATTCCCGCCAAGGCCGGCATGATCTACGCGATGCCAGGCATGCAGACGGAATTGAACGCCGTGATCAACCAGGCCGGTGTTTACGACGGCTTCTCCGCCAACTACTCGGGTGCAGGCTTCTCCGGCATGCGCTTCAAGTACCACGGCCTGTCGCAAGCAGACTTCGACGCATGGGTCGCAAAAGTCAAAGCTGCCGGCAATACGCTGGACCGCACCGGTTACCAGGCGCTGGAAAAACCGAGCGAAAAAGAGCCTGTGCGCTACTTCGCCGGCGTAGCCGACGGCCTGTACGACGCGATCCTGAATCGCTGCGTCGGCGACGGCCAGACCTGCATCAACAAGATGGTGGCGGACGACATCGTGCGCGCCCGTACCGCGGCTGAACTGTGCTTCACCCCACAGGCGAAAAAAGCCGAGCCTAAACTTTCGATGAAGAACGACTAATGCAAGCCCATACCGAAGTCCAACACGACCTGATCTTCGGTCGGCTCAGCTGGGAAGCGATTCCCTACCATGAGCCGATCCTGATCGCTACCTTTGCCGGCGTATTGCTGGGCGGCGCTGGCCTGCTCGGCGCGCTGACCTATTTCCGCATGTGGGGCCCGCTGTGGCGTAACTGGATCACCAGTATCGACCACAAGAAAATCGGCATCATGTACATGATCCTCGGCCTGGTCATGTTCCTGCGCGGTTTCGCTGACGCCGCGATGATGCGTGCGCAGCAAGCCATCTCGTTTGGCGACAATGCCGGCTTCCTGCCGCCGCACCACTATGACCAGGTGTTCACGGCGCACGGCGTCATCATGATTTTCTTCGTGGCGATGCCGTTCGTCACGGGCCTGATGAACTACGTGGTGCCGCTGCAGATCGGTGCGCGCGACGTGGCGTTCCCGTTCCTGAACAACTTCTCGTTCTGGATGACCACCTTCGGCGCCGCGCTGATCATGGCGTCGCTGTTCATTGGTGAATTCGCGAAAACCGGCTGGCTGGCGTATCCGCCGCTGTCGGGCATCCTGGCCAGCCCGGACGTCGGGGTGGACTACTATATCTGGGCGCTACAGGTGGCCGGGGTCGGCACCTTGCTGTCCGGCGTCAACCTGATCGCCACCATCGTGAAGATGCGCGCGCCTGGCATGGACATGATGAAGATGCCAGTGTTCACCTGGACCGCGCTGTGCACCAACGTGCTGATCGTTGCCGTATTCCCGGTGCTGACCGCCGTATTGGCCATGCTGTCGCTGGACCGCACGTTCGGCACCCACTTCTTCACCAACGACGGCGGCGGCAACCCGATGCTGTACGTGAACCTGATCTGGATCTGGGGCCACCCTGAGGTGTACATCCTGGTGCTGCCGATCTTCGGTATCTTCTCCGAAATCGTGTCCACGTTCTCGGGCAAGCGCCTGTTCGGCTATTCGTCGATGGTGTATGCAACCGTCGTGATTACCATCCTGTCGTACCTGGTATGGCTGCACCACTTCTTCACGATGGGCTCGGGCGCATCGGTGAACTCGTTCTTCGGCATTACCACGATGATTATCTCGATCCCGACGGGCGCGAAGATCTTCAACTGGCTGTTCACCATGTACCGCGGCCGCATCAAGTTTGAACTGCCGATGATGTGGACCATCAGCTTCATGATCACGTTCGTGATCGGCGGCATGACCGGCGTGCTGCTGGCCGTGCCACCAGCGGACTTCGTGCTGCACAACTCGCTGTTCCTGATCGCCCACTTCCACAACGTGATCATTGGCGGCGTGGTGTTCGGCGTGTTCGCCGCGATCAACTACTGGTGGCCAAAAGCGTTTGGCTACAAGCTGAACACGTACTGGGGCAAATGGTCGTTCTGGCTGTGGACCATTGGTTTCTACTTCGCGTTCATGCCGCTGTATGTGCTGGGCCTGATGGGCGTAACCCGCCGCATGAGCCACTTCGACGATCCTTCGCTGCAAATCTGGTTCCAGGTTGCCGCACTGGGCGCGGCCATGATTGCCGGCGGTATCGGCGCCATGCTGCTGCAGTTCTACGTATCGTTCCGCGACCGCGCCAAGCTGCGCGACGTGACGGGCGACCCATGGGGCGGCCGTACGCTGGAATGGTCGACGTCGTCGCCACCGCCAGACTACAACTTCGCGTTCACCCCGGTCGTGCATGACAACGATGCGTGGGCCGACATGAAGAAGAATGGCTACCAGCGTCCGTTGAAGGACTTCGTGGAAATCCACATGCCTGCCAATACCTGGGCTGGTTTCGTGATCTCCGCGCTGGCTGGCGGTGTGGGCTTCTGCCTGATCTGGCAAATGTGGCTGCTGGCCGGCGTGGCGTTTGCCGCGATGCTGGGCACCATCATTGTCCACACGTTCAACTACAAGCGTGACTACTACATCCCGGTCAAGCAAGTGACCGAGACCGAAGAAGCTTTTACGCAAAAGCTGGAAGCCCACGCCTGATATGAGTGCAACTATGAAAGATACGACTGATATCAGCGCACGCTACTTCGTGCGCGAACATCACCCGGAGAACGGCACCCTGCTGGGCTTCTGGATCTACCTGATGAGCGACTGCCTGCTGTTCGCTTGCCTGTTCTCGGCTTACGCCATCCTGGGCCGCAACTATGCGGGCGGCCCGACGGGCGCCGAACTGTTCGACCTGCCGCTGGTGGCCGTCAACACGGCTTTCCTGCTGCTGTCGTCGATCACGTATGGCTTCGCCATGCTGGAATCGCAAAAGAAGAAGCTGGGCCTGACCATCTTCTGGCTGATCGTCACCGGCCTGTTCGGCCTGGCGTTCCTGTCGCTGGAACTGTATGAGTTCAACCACCTGATCCACGAAGGCGCCGGCCCTGACCGTTCGGCTTTCCTGACGTCGTTCTTCGCGCTGGTCGGCACCCACGGCCTGCACGTGACGTTCGGTATCGTATGGCTGGTGACCCTGCTGTTCCAGTTGAAAAAGCATGGCCTGACCCATGAAAACAAGCGCCGCATGATGTGCCTGTCGATGTTCTGGCACTTCCTGGACGTGGTCTGGATCGGCGTATTCACCTTTGTCTACCTGATGGGAGTCATGTAATGGCAAACCACGATCATAATCACGACCACGATCACGGCCATGGCCACCACGGCCATGACGATCACGACCACGGCAGCCTGAAGACCTACACCATCGGCTTCATCCTGTCGGTCATCCTGACCGCCATCCCGTTCTGGCTGGTGATGGGCAAAGTGCTGGCCAATCCAAGCACCACTGCGCTGATCCTGCTGGGCCTGGGCGCCGTGCAAATCGTTGTGCACATGGTGTACTTCCTGCACATGAACGCGAAGTCGGAAGGCGGCTGGAACATGCTGGCGCTGATCTTCTCGACCATCCTCGTGGTCATCGTGCTGTCCGGCTCGATCTGGGTCATGTACCACATGAACCACAACATGATGCCGGGTATGCCGGATGCGCATGACATGCGTATCCGCCCGTAAGCGTCCGTAATCCTTTAGGGTACGGACATGCAACGGCCGCACGATAGCCTGCGTTCTTCCGCATTGCGGAAGATGCTGGCCGTCTGTGCGGCCGTTGCTGTTTGCCTGCTGCTGGCACTGGGCACCTGGCAGGTGGTCCGCTTGCAGTGGAAGCTGGATTTGATTGCCAAAGTGGACACCCGCGTCCACGCAACACCGGTGGCCGTGCCGGAACCCGCGCAATGGGCGCAGGTCAATGCGGCCAATGATGAATACCGCCACGTCACCCTGACGGGCGTTTATCTCCCCGAATACACGACCCGCGTGCAGGCCACCACGGACCTGGGCAGCGGGTATTGGCTGTTGACGCCGCTCTGCTTGCAGTCCGGCCACATTGTGATCGTCAACCGTGGCTACATCGGCCAGGATGCCGCCAAACGGCTGCCTGCGCCAGCCGCCACGTCCGCTGGAAAAGCCGTTTGCGCCACCGTGGCTGACCATGCGCCCGTGACCATCAACGGGCTATTGCGCCTGCCGGAAACCGGCCGCGCCTTCCTGCGCCATAACGATCCCGCCAACAACCGCTGGTATGCGCGCGACGTGGCGGCCATCGGCAAGGCGCGCGGCTTCGATGCGTCCATGGTGGCGCCATTTTTTGTCGATGCCGGCAAGGACCAGGAACCGCCGCTTGCCGATGAAGCGTTGCGCCCCGTCGGCGGCCTTACCGTGATTTCATTCACCAACAACCATCTGGTATATGCTCTCACCTGGTATGCGCTGGCAGCGATGGCGGCCGGCGCATTCATCTGGGTGGCGCGCGATGACAAGCGCCGCAAACGTCAACATGATTAATACCGGCTGTGCGTGCCGGGATGCATATGCCGGGCCGTGAGCCATGTCTGGGACCACTGATATTTTCGCAGTACTGAAAGATCCCGCAGCCGTTACCGCGCTGGGGCAGGCCGCTGGCCACCAAAACATGCAGCAGTTGATCCAGTTGCGCTGGATCGCCGTGGTCGGCCAGATTTCCACCATTGCCATCATTGCGTGGGGCCTGGGCATCCAGTTGCCGGTCGCGTACATGCTGGAAGTGCTGGCGTGCCTGATTGCGTTCAACGTGGCCAGCCAGCTGCGCTGGCATGAAAAATGGACCGTCACCAACGGTGAACTGTTTTTATCGATGCTGGTCGACGTGGCCAGCCTGACGGCGCAGCTATATTTGAGTGGCGGTACCTCCAACCCGTTTGTTTTCCTCTACCTGCTGCAAGTGATTTTGTCGGCCGTGCTGCTCGAAGCGTGGTCGACGTGGACCATCGTTGCCATCACGAGCGGCTGCCTGGCGGGCCTGGCGCTGGTGTCGAAGCCGCTGGCGCTGCCGCTGTTCCATGAGCGCGGCTATTTCAGCCTGTACATCCAGGGCATGCTGATTTGCTTTGCCATCAATGCGTCGCTGCTGGTGGTGTTCATCACGCGCATCATGACGAACTTGCGGGCGCGCGACAGCAAGCTGGCGGAAATGCGCCAGCGCGCCGTGGAAGAAGAACACATCGTCCGTATGGGCTTGCTGGCTTCCGGCGCCGCGCATGAGCTGGGGACGCCGCTGGCCACCATGGCCGTGATTCTCGGCGACTGGAAGCGCATGCCCGCGTTCAAGAATGACCCGGACATGCTGGAAGAATTGCAGGAAATGCAGACGCAGCTGGCGCGCTGCAAATCCATCGTCAGCGGCATTCTGCTGTCGGCAGGGGAAGCGCGCGGCGAGTCGTCCACGCGCACCACGATCAATACCTTCCTCGGCGATCTGGCCGACGAATGGCGTAATAGTCGTCCCGTGCAAACGTTCGAATTTGAAAACCACCTGGTGCACGATGTACCGGTGGCGTTTGACTCGACCTTGAAGCAGACCATCTGCAACTTGCTGGACAATGCGCTGGAAGCGTCGCCGCATTTCGTGCGGCTGGAAGCAACGCGGGAAGGCGAGTCGCTGAAACTGCTGGTGACGGACCGGGGCCCGGGTTTCCAGGCTGCCGTGCTGGAACAGCTGGGCAAGCCGTACAATTCGACCAAGGAAAAACCGGGACGGGGACTGGGCTTGTTCCTCGTCGTGAACGTGGCGCGCACACTGGGCGGCACGGTGGACGCGAGCAATCTGGTGCAGGGCGGGGCGGCTGTGCTGCTGACGTTGCCGCTGGCGGCGATTGCCGTGCCCGATAACAGCGCGGACGAAGTAAAGGAATAGCATGACCACTGAAGAAGAACGCGTACTCTTGATCATCGAAGACGATGAAGCGTTTGCCCGTACGCTGAGCAAATCATTTACCCGGCGCGGCTATACGGTGCTGCATGCGCCGGGGCTGGAACAGGCCGAAGCGCTGCTGGAAGAACACTCGCCCGGCTTTGCCGTCGTGGACCTGAAACTGAACAACAATGCATCCGGTTTGCTGTGCGTGCAAATGCTACACAAATTCGATCCGGAAATGCTGATTGTCGTGCTGACGGGTTATGCCAGCATCAACACGGCGGTGGAAGCCATCAAGCTGGGCGCGTGCCAGTATTTGGCCAAGCCGTCGAATACCGACGATATCGAAGCGGCATTCAACCATGTGGCAGGCAGCGCGGACGTGGAATTGACAGGCCGCGCCACGTCGATCAAGACGCTGGAGTGGGAGCGCATCCACGAAGTGCTGGCGGAAACTGATTTCAATATTTCCGAGGCTGCGCGCCGCCTCGGCATGCACCGCCGCACACTGGCGCGCAAGCTGGAAAAGCAGCGTGTGAAGTAATGGTGACAATGTGCGGGAGCGCAGCGCACACTAATCGCCTTGCAATGCAGCCCGTTCGACGTACGCGCGCAACAAGCGTTCCACCGTGCCATCCGCGCGCCGCTGCCGCACCGCTTGCTCCAGCTGGGGCAGGTAGCGCATCAGCGGCGACGTGCGGGCGATGGCGATGTACACGCCTTCCGTGGAAATGACGCCAGGCAAGCTTACCACCTGGCCCTGATAGCCGAAGCGGCGCAGCTGAATCTCACCCCCATACAGGCTGAACGGGTAATAATCCGCGTGGCCTGCTTCCAGCTTTTTTACATTGAGCAGCGCTGACGAGACACGGCTGACGTTCAACCGTTCCGCGATGAAGCGGTCGAACTGTTCGCCATAACTTTCGCCCAGCATCGCCGTGCCATGCCGCCCGATCAAATCTTCCCAGCGGTTAAAAGGAAATTCCTTGCCGCGCATGACCCACACCACATTGGCATCTTCGGCAAACGGGGTCGCGTGGTAGGCCAGGTAGCGCAACCGGCCGGCTGTCCGGTATGCGCTGACAATCACATCGATCTTGCCATGTTCCGCCTCCGCCTGGGTGCGTTTCCAGTTGCCCTGCGCCTTGAAGTCCAGTGTGATACCGATATCGCGGAAGATGAGGTCAGCCAGTTCCGCCCCGGCGCCGACGATACGGTCGCCTTGTTGCCATGAATAGGGCGGCCAGTCCGGATGGCCGGAAGCCATGTACCGTGCTTGCGCCATGGCGGCCAGCGGCACGCATGCCCACAGCAAGCCTGCGGCGTAACAGCGCCAGAAGCGTGGCCTGGCTGGCGGGGCTGGCGGCATGGTGGGACCCGAGGCTGGTGGAGTGTGATTGATGCTACTGGCAGGAAATTGAAGAGTCAATCACCACGTTCGCGCAGGCATGCGCGCGCCGGTGTGCGGGCGCATAGGCGCCGAAAGCGGCAATTTCCGGTAAGCTGGTGGTTCTTTCTTCAACATTGACGAAGGGAACCTGGAATGGACTTACTGGATGCCTATTGTGCACGGATCGGCTATGCCGGTCCGCGCGCACCGACGCTGGACACCTTGCGCGCCATACAGCAATTGCACCCGGCCGCGATTCCGTTTGAAGCGCTCGACGTTTTGATGGACCAGGGCATTTCACTGGCGCCGCACGACATCGATGCCAAGCTGATAGAACGCCGCCGTGGCGGCTATTGCTTCGAGCAAAACCAGTTGCTGCAGCGCGTCTTGCTCGCGATGGGTTTCGACGTCGAGCCGCTGATTGCGCAAGTGCGCTGGCAGGCCGGGCCGGAAGCGGCAGAGCGTCCCCGTTCCCACATGGTGCTGCGTGTCACGCTCGATGGCGAGCGCTGGCTGTGCGACGTGGGCTTTGGCAGCTGCGTGCCGACCGCGCCGCTGCGTTTCGACAGTACCGATGCGCAGCCGACGCCGCACGAGCGCATGCGCGTGACGCCAGCCGGCAATGAACATTTGCTGGAGGCGGAATTGCACGGCGAATGGCACAGCGTGTACCTGATCTCGCCGGCGCCATGCCGCAGCGGCGATTATGCGATGGCGAATTTCTATACGGCGACATTCCCGCAATCGCACTTCCGCCATGATTTGATTGTTGCACGTTCGACACCGGAAGCCCGCTATGGCTTGCTGCGCAACCGCCTGACGGTCCGCACACCGGATGGCCGCAGTGAACGGCGCTACCTGACTGCCGATGACCTGGAACGGGCGCTGGACGAGATTTTCCAGTTGCCGGTGCAGGCTGCGTGGCGGCCCGTGCTGGAAAAGGCGGCGGCCACCGTGTGGGACGCCGCCGCCTAGGTCAGCTCGCCGATGGCGGCCCTTAACGTTTCAAGCGTGGCGGGCTTGGTCAAATGGTGGTCGAAGCCCGCCGCCAGTGCTTTTTCGCGGTCGCTTTCCTGCCCATAGCCTGACAGCGCCACCAGCCGCGTGCCGTCCAGCGCCGGCAGGCGGCGCATGGCGCTGGCCGCCTGCATGCCGCTCATGTCAGGCAAACCAATGTCGAGAAAGACGATGTCGGGCGGCGCTTCCTGCGCCAGTGCAATGGCGTCCGCGCCATTGTGCGCGGTCGTCACATGGTGGCCGGAAAATTCCAGCAGCGACGCCACCATTTCCGCCGCGTCCACGCTGTCGTCCACCACCAGGACGTGGCGTGCGGCCGCCCGCTGCGGCGGCGCGGAAGCGGCTGGCGCCACGTGCGGCGCGGCACCGAGCGGCAGCCATACTTCAAACGTGCTGCCGCAGCCCACGCCGCCGCTGCGGGCGCGCACCTGGCCGCCGTGCAGACCGATCAATGTGCGCACGAGCGACAAGCCGATACCCAGGCCGTCCTGCACGCGGTCGGGCGCATGGCCGGCCTGGGTAAACAGCTGAAAAATCGTGTCGATCTGTTCCGGCGCGATGCCGATGCCGTTATCCGTGACGCGGATCACTGCGCTGTCCATCGACTCGACGGCGCCGGCTTCGCAGACGATTTCCAGTTCCACGCGCCCGCCAGGCGGTGTGAATTTCCCTGCATTGTTGAGCAGATTGCCGATGATTTGCGCCAGCCGTACGCCGTCGCCGCACACCCACATGGGCCCGGATGGCCACACTGCCGTCACCGTGTGCCCGCGCCGTTCCAGCGCGGTGCGTGCGGATTCCAGCGCGGCGCGCGCCAGCTCGACCAGTTCCACTGGCGCCAGCCGCAACGCGATCTTGCCCTGCGAAATGCGCGAAACATCCAGCAAATCATCGACCAGCCGCACCATGTGGTCGGTCTGGCGGATAATCATTTGCCGTGCGTTTTCTTCGCCGGGCGGCGCATGGGGCGCCAGTTGGCGCAACAGTTCGACGGCATTGCGGATCGGTCCCAGCGGATTGCGCAATTCATGGGCAAGGATGGCCAGGAATTCATCCTTGCGCCGGTTCATGTCGCGCAGCGCCCGCTCCGCGTGGCCCAGGCGCAGCAGCGCGCGCACGTTGGCCACCAGTTCTTCCGGCTCGATCGGTTCAAACAGGTAATTGTCGGCGCCGATATCAAGCGCGCGCACCTTGTCCGGCTTGGCCACATACGAGGCCGACGTTTGCAGCACCAGCACCATGGCTGTATCCGGGTGTTGCTTAAGCTGCGCACAGACGTCAAAGCCGCTGATGTCCGGCAGCTTGGTATCGAGCAGCACCAGGGCCGGCCGCTGGGCCGCCGCCAGCGCCAGCGCTTCGGCGCCGCTGGCAGCCTCGATGACGCTGAAGCCGGCCCGCTGCAAGACGCGTGTCTTGGCATAGCGGGCCGCTTCCGTATCGTCCACGTTGAGTATCAGGTCGTTGGAAGTCATAGGGCCTCGCGCACGGGAAGAGATGGGCACAGCGCGTGCAATTGGGCCAGCAGCGCGTCGCGCTGGACAGGCTTGATGAAATAGGCGTCGGCGCCCAGCGTGTAAGCCTTTTGGCGGTCCGCCACGGCCGACGCGATGATGATGGGCACATGGCGGCGCCGCTCGTCATTCTTGGTTTGCGTCAGCCAGCGCCATGTGTCGCTGCCATTCAGGTACAGGTCCAGGATCACGGCGGCGGGCGCTTCGGCAGCCCATGCCTGTTCCGCTTCCCACAGGCTGGCTGCCGTGACCAGGCGGAACGGTGTATCGCGCAGGAAGCTGCGGTACAGCACCTGCGTACTGCGGTCGTCTTCGATCACCAGCACCGGAATCCCCGTCTTGCGGGCGGAGGCCGGCGCGGCATCGGCGGGCGCCACATAGGCCGGCTGCGTTGGCGGCACGTACACGCGCGGCAAGGTAACGTAAAACGTGGAGCCGGCGCCCGGTGCGCTTTGCAGCCCGACAGCCCCGCCCATCAGGGCCGCCAGGCGGCGGCACAGCGGCAAGCCCAGTCCCGTCCCCTTGACGTGCCGCTGTAAATGGCTGGGAACCTGGGAAAATTCTTCAAAAATAATGTCCTGGTATTCCGGCGCGATGCCGATGCCCGTGTCTTGCACGGCAAAGCGCACCATGGTCCCTTCCGCCGCCGGTTCCGCAGACACGCGCACGTGGCCCTGTTCCGTGAATTTCAGCGCATTGGAAATGAAGTTGCGCAGGATTTGCGACAGCTTGGCATCGTCGCCCACCATGTCCAGCTGATCGCCGGGCATGTCGAACACAAGTTCGACCCGGGGCCCCACCAGCAGCGGGCGCAGCATGCCGCGCAAGGCGCTGAACATGTCGGCCACATCGAACGGCGCAGCTTGCACTTCGATTTTGCCCGCTTCAATTTTTGCCAGGTCCAGCAAGTCGTCAACCAGTTCGGCCAGCGCATCGGCGCTTTTCAGGATATAGCCGACCTGCTTTTCCTGTTCGGGTTCCAGCTCGCCATCCGCGCGCGACAGCAGCAGCTTGGCCAGTGCACGCACGGAACTGAGCGGTGTGCGGAATTCATGGCTCATGTTCGACAGGAAGCGCGTCTTCATTTCGTCGGCGCGGCGCAAGTGGTCGGCCTGCTGGTCCAGTTCCGCATACAGCGCGACCACGCCACGGTTCGTGTCTTCCAGTTCCCGCGTCAGCTGCACCAGTTCATCCTGGCGCGCCTTGAGTTCGGCCAGCGTGGCCAGCAATTCGCGGTTTTGCTGCTGCATTTCAGACAGCGCAATCGAGTCCGCCTGGCCGCCCGGCGGGGCCTGCATATGCGCGCCCATGGCGCCGATATCGGCGGACGTCAGCAACGGGGCGTCGCCGGGCAGCAGTTTTTTCAATGTGATGGTGGTGCCCTGGCCGGGCGCCGTGACGATGTCGCACTGGTCCATCAGGCGGCGCGCGCCCAGCAGACCCACGCCCATGCCCGTGCGGGACTGATAGCGTCCGGACAAGACCAGCGCCAGGTCGGCAATGCCGGGGCCCTGGTCTTCCACGCGGATCACCAGCAATTGCGGTGCGGTACTGCCTTCCACGGAAAATTCCACTTTGCCTTTGCGCGCGTACGCATAGACGTTGCGCGCCAGTTCCGACACGGCAGTGGCAATGCGGGCCTGGTCCTGGCTGGCGAAGCCGCACAGCATGGCGACCTGGCGCGCACGCTGGCGCGACGCCACAATGTCGACTTCCGCTAAAACGTGCAGGGTTAAAATGCGCAGGCTCATTACGCCGCTCCGCGTGCGTCGCGCACCACCAGTACGGTGGCGTCATCGCGCTTGCGGCAGAAATCCCGGTACAGGATTGCCGCAATAACGGCCGGGTGGCGCGCCGCCAGGCCCGGATAATCATCGAGGTTCCAGCGCGTACCAATGCCGTCGCTGTGCAATATCAGCATGCCGCCCACCCCCCACGGCGCGTCGAACTCCTGCACTTTGCGCATGTTGCTGCCGACAATGCCGTTATGCGATACCAGTTGCCGCCGCGCGCTGCCCAGCCACGCGTGGCATGCCACGTTCCCTATGCCGGCCAGCACCAGCCGGTCTTCCAGCATGTCGATGCGCACCACGGACACGGCGGCGCCGCGCGTGTGGCGCAGCGCCAGGTGCGCATCTTCCAGCAGCACGGCGGCACGTTGCGTGGGCCGCGCCATCACGGCCGTTACGGCCGCCTGTGCGGCAATGGCGGCGTCGCCGCCATGTCCCAGGCCATCGGCCACCAGCGCAGTGGCGGACGTCGCATCGCAAGCCAAGGCCCAGCTGTCGCCGCATTCGGTTTCGCCGGGCAGCGCCTGCGACACGACCCCCAGTTCCAGCGGCGCAGGCGGGGGCGGGGCCCCGCCGCGCCACAGTTCCATGGCAAACACGGCGCCCTGGCCGGGGGCGCTCCACGCATTCAGCGAGGCGGACAGGCGCGCCATCGCGCCCAGGCCCACGCCGTAGCTGCCGGCTGTCGAGCGGCCGTCTTCCATGCTGGCCGGCAGGCTCGCCATGCCCGGGCCGCTGTCGATGGCCACCAGTTCAATGCCGGCCGTTGCGCCGCTGTGCAGCGCGCGCAGCAGGATTTCGCCGTGTCCGGCGTGCTTGAGGATATTGGTGGCCGCTTCGGTCGCAACAATGGCGGCTTCGCCGCAGCGGGTGGCGTCGAAGCCGACGCGCGCCGCCAGGTCGGTGGCGGCGCGGCGCGCGGCGGCCACGTGGCTGCTGTCTGTGACCGGGCAGCACAGTTGGACGCTATCGGCTGGTGCAAGGCGTTGCATTAATACGGTTTCCATTTGGTGATGCTGACTGTGGTGCCGGCGCCCGGTGCCGATTGAATGTCGAATTCGTCCGCCAAGCGCTTCGCGCCCGACAGGCCCAGGCCCATGCCGCCGCCTGTGGTATAGCCATCGGTCAAGGCTTGTCCGATGTCGGCAATGCCGGGTCCCTGGTCAATGAAGACCAGCTGCAACCCGCTGCGCATGCCGTTCTGCACGTGCTGTACGTGGGCTTCACCGCCACCGCCATAGCGCAGCGTGTTGCGCGCCAGTTCGCTGGCGGCCGTGACCATTTTGGTCTGGTCGATCAGCGAGAAACCCAGCGCCACCAGCTTTTCGCGCAGTTGCTGGCGCAGCCGGACCACGTCTTCGTCGCTGCGCAGCGGCAGCACGGCGGCGCAGGCGTCCAGGCTGCTCATGCGATTTGCCGCTGTAACAGCTGGACGCCTTTTTCCACGTTCAGCGCGGTTTGCACGCCGTGCAGCGTCAGGCCCAGCTCCACCAGCGTAATGGCCACCGCCGGCTGCATGCCTACCAGCACCGTATGGGCGTCGAGCACGCGCGCCATGGCCGCGGTGTTGCTGATCATGCGGCCAATGAAGGAATCAACGATATCGAGCGTGGAAATATCGATCAGCACACCGCGCGCCTGTTCGCGCACGATGCGGTCCGTCAAGTCGTCTTGCAGCGCCATGGCAAGGCGGTCATGCATATCGACCTGGATCGTGACCAGTAGCAGCTGGCCCATCTTCAAAATCGGAATGCGGTCCATCGGTGTCAGGCCGCCTGCTGGTAGACCACGGCTGCGCCCAAGCGCTTCATGGCCGTCTGGAATGCGTCAGCCAGCGTGGCTTTGGTGACAACGTCTTCCAGGTTGACGCCCAGGTGTACGATGGTTTGCGCGATTTGCGGGCGGATGCCGCTGATGATGCAGTCGGCGCCCATCAGGCGCGCCGCCGCCACGGTTTTCAGCAAATGCTGGGCCACCAGCGTATCGACAGTGGGCACGCCTGTGATGTCGATGATGGCGATGGATGCGCTCGTGTCGATGATCTTTTGCAGCAGGCTTTCCATCACGACTTGCGTACGCGCGCTGTCGAGCGTGCCGATCAGCGGCAAGGCAAGAATATCGCGCCACAATTGCACGACGGGCGTCGACAATTCCAGCAATTCCTGCTGCTGGCGCAAAATCACGCCTTCGCGCGATTTCTGGAATTGCTCAATTGTGAATAGCCCGAGGCGGTCGAACAGCGCGCCGGTTTCAATCAGCTCGGTGGTCAACGTTTTGGTATCGCCTTCCAGTTCCCTGCGCAGCAGCGCAAACAGCGGTTCTTTGAGGGAAAAGATAAAGGTCGCGGTTTCCGTCGGCGTAAAACCCTGCCGTACGCGGCTGGCCGACAATTCCGTCAGTAATTGCCGTACCTCGGTCCAGGCCGGCGTGTCGATGTCGTATCCCTGGCCTTTAACGATGGCTTCCGCCAGCATCGGCAACAGCCGCTGCGCGTGGCTGCGCACCTCCGCTTCGCCGTTCCTGTCGCGCCTTACCGTGCGCGACAGCATCCCGGCAACCCAGCCTTCCAGTAAAGTCTCGTTATTATTGGTCACGATATCGGCCAGGTGGCCGGTGGACTGATTGCTCATGCGGGCTCCGCTAGACGTTAAAAAAAAAAGAAAACCAAGCCTAGCAGGAAAGGCTATTTACCTGAGTTTGATTGAAATGTTGCCAAATAAATTGTTGTTTATTTGTGAGCAATAGTGCGGCAGGCTGCCGCGGTGCGCGGCAGCGATCAGGACGGCAGGTCAGTTGTCCAGCTGGCGCAGGTGCGTGGCCAGCAGGTGGGCCGCCTTGCGGGTGGTGGCAGGATCCGGGTGCAGGCCGTCGCCAATGTGGTTGAACTCTTTCCACACGTTCAGCTGGATCCCGTCAGGCAAGTCGGCAGCGAGGCGGGTTTCCACGATGTTGCGCAACGTGTTGTAGCCCTGTTCGTCAATGACCCACGCCACATTGGAGCTGGCGCGGAATTTTTCCATGTCCAGGTCTTCAAATTTTGGATAGCCGGTAAAGATCGGCGTCAGCCCCTTCGTCAGCGCGAAATTGCCCAGCGCAACCAGGCGGTCGGCCGTGGCGTGCATGTCGGCTTCCGTGCACTGCGGCGCGGTCGGCTGTGGCACGCCCATGCCGCCTGCGTGCAGGCAGTCGTTCGGGATCGTGATCACCACGTATTTTGCGTTGTAGCCGGTGGCAGGTGCCGGCTTGGCGACGCGGGGCAGCGCGCGCTGCAATTGCACTTGATAGCTGTCCCACACGGCGGCGCTGCACGTGGCCGCGCCCGGCGGGCACTGGAAGCGGGTAAAGGTGCCGGCGCCGGCTTGCGCTTCATTGATGACGTAGCCTGGCAATTGCTGGTCGCGGGTCAGCGCCGCGCCCAGGCTCAGGTACAGGCCCTGGTTGACCGAACGGCCGCCTTGCGGCGCGATGCCGTTGTTGAAAGGCGTCTTGGCTTCCGAATACGATGCGCCGATCACGATCAGCGCTTGCTGCGACGGCCGTTGATCCAGTTCATGCTGCGCGGACGCGGCGTGCATGGCCAATACACTGATGGCAGCGGCCGTCCATTTCTTCAATTGCATAGCAAACTATTCCCATATGGTGTGATTGTAGCGGCATGAATGTTGCCGAAACATAACTAAAGTTATGCAAAAGAATAATATCACACTGGAAATATAAGTTTACAACTTGCAATATTAAAGTTGCTATTTTTTTATAGTTTACAGGTGGCTTGCAGGGACAGGGCGCGCGGGGCCATCGGTAAATCGTGGGGAATTTGCAAGCCTGGCGCGGCGCTCGGTTCCCGTACGTCGGCATTGAACAAATTGCGCACGGTTGCCGAGAAATGCCATCTTTCTGTGCCGAGGCGGGTGGAAAAGGCCACGTCGATGACACGGTAATCCGCCACGGGCGGCCGCGTATCGCCGGCAGGGCGCCGGCGTCCTGCTACCCACGTCAATTGCGGGCTCACCAATACATCGCCGGCTAATTCCCAGTCTGCCCGCGCATATAAATGGTGGTGGGGCGCATAGCCTGCATCGGTCTGCGTGGCAAGGTCGATTGAACGTTGCCACGCATAGTTTCCAGTGAACCGTATGGTGCGCTCCGGCGCCCACGCGGCCTCAAACTCTGCACCGTGTCCGGTTTGCCTGCCCGTGTTGTTGTACCGTTGGCCGGCAAGGCCGTTTGTTTGCGGCACCAGGCGAATAATGTTATCCATCGCATAGCGGTACAGCGTTGCGTTCAATTGCACGTCAGTCCTGGGCTGCCACGACGCTACCGCTTCCAGCGTCCCATTGGTCTCTGGCGCCAGGCCGGGATTGCCCAGTGTGACAGGGTTGGTAATACTGTACGCCTCGTTATAAGACGGTGCCCGGAAGGCCCGGCCATATAACAGCTTGGTGGTCAGGTCGAACGTTGCGTCCCACACCAGCGCTATGCGTGGATTGACGGTGCTGCCAAAGTCGGAATAGCGGTCGCGCCGAACGCCCGCTGTCAAATTCCAGTCTTTCGCCAGGCGCCATTCATCCTGCACAAAGATGTAGTCGATGCGCCGCCGGTGCGGACGCAGGAACGGGTCAGTGTCGCCATACTCGGTCAGGCCGGCAGCAGGAATCGGCGTGCCGTTGGGCGCATACGTAAAGTTGCGCAATTCGCGCGTGCGGTACATGTCCAGGTCGTCGTGGCCGGCGCCCAGCCGCCAGTGATGGCCGGCCAGGCCGCTATAGTCGGCTACAGCCGCCAGGCGGATATTGCGCTCCCATGTTGCTGGCGCACCGATCATGCCGTTCGTGAAGGTGCCGGTGGGGAAGCGTACGCCGGGCGGCAGCAAGACGTAGGGTACAGGAATGGTCTGCGAATAAGACTGGGCGTTGACGCTGATGCTGAGGCCCCAGTCGGGCGTCCATTGCGGATCAGTCCAGGCGAGATTGGTAATGGCGCGTGTGCTGCGCGCACGGCCCACTGGATCCAGGGCCGAGGCAATCCCGGCGCCGGTGCCGACTTCGCGCTGTTTTAAATTCACGCGGCCACGCCACTGTCCATAGCTGGCGTCCAGATTGGCGTCGAGTGCCTCGTTGCCAGTATTGACCGGCCCGGGCGCCAGCGATGCCCGCGTACCCAGCAAGCGATCGTTGCGGGTCTGCGCATCGGCGTCAATGACTCGGTGAAAGCCATCCGTGCGGCCGGCCCGGATGTAAGCGGAAAAACTGACGGGCCCCAGTTTGCCGCCATGCTGTGCCCATGCGTCGCGTGTTGCAAAGGATCCCGCGTGCAGGCCAAATTCCGTTCCATTGGCTTCGACCGGGCCTTTGGTAATGATGTTGATCACGCCGGAAAATGCGTCGGAGCCATACAGCGCCGAGCCGGGGCCGCGGATGATTTCCAGCCGCGAAATCAATTCAACGGGGTAGTCGCCCCACATATTGCCCTTGTTGCTCTGGAATAGCGTCGTGATCGGAACGCCATTTTGCAGTACCAGTACTTGCGGCCCCTGGAAACTGTAGACACCGCGCACTACATAAATGGGCGCCCAGCTGTTGGCTGCGCGCGCCACATGGATGCCGGCGACTGTCTCCAGCAAGTCATCCATGCCCCGCACCCCCATGTTGGCGATTTCGGCGGCCGTGATGACGGAAGCCACGGCAGGCGCCCGGCGCAGGGCTTGCGGATTACCTGTCGCAATGGTGACACTGGCCGCGTCGCCATAGAGCAGGGTCAAGTCTTCTTCATCGGATGGCGACTGCGCGCAGGCGACAGCCGCAGGGATGGCCAGCAATACTGCGAGGCGGGGACGGGACAGCATAACCTTCAAGGCACTTTTCAGATTCGACGCGCATGATTATAAATTGCTATCAAGCGCCGCAGGCCAGGAAGTTTTAATTTGAAAGTGACATCGGCCACAATTGTGGCGGATTATCCACCAGCGGCGCTTCAGGTGCGCGCCGCTGGCGGGGATGCTTACAGCTTATAGGCCGCGGTCAGCGAAATGGCGCGTGGCGCCATCGGTAAATCATGCGGGATTTGCAGGCCAGGCGCCGCGCTCGGCTCACGTACGTCAGCGTTGAACAAATTGCGTACCGCTGCAGTAAAGTTCCAGCTGTTTTTGCCGCGGCGCGTCGAAAGCGACAAGTCCACCGTATGGTAGTCGGCAACCGGTGCACGCAAATCGCCGACGGGACGTTTGCGGTCAGCCACCCACGTCAATTGAGGGCTCAGCATCAACCCGCTGCTGAATTGCCAGTCGGCCCGGGCGTACAGGTGATGATGCGGCGCATAGCCGGCATCCTTGTTGGTTGCTTTGTCGATTGACCGCTGCCAGGCGTAATTGCCCACCAGGCGCAGATCGCGGTCAACTGTCCAGGCGGATTCGAGTTCCACGCCGCGTCCAGTCTGGTTGCCCGTATTGTTATAGACTTGTCCCAACGCGCCAGCCGGGCGAGGCGTCAGCCGAATGATGCTGGCCATCGAGTAGCGGTACAGGGTAGCGTTGAGCTGCAAGTCCGCTTTTGCCTGCCACGACGCCACAGCTTCCAGCGTGCCATTGGTCTCGGGCTTCAAATTAGGATTGCCCAGTGCGACAGGATTGGTGATGCTGTATGCCTCATTGAATGAAGGGGCGCGGAATGCCCGGCCATACAGCAGTTTGGTGGTGACGTCATAGGTAGCGTCCCACACCAGCGCAATCCGGGGGTTCGTGGTGCCGCCGAAATCCGAATACTTGTCGTGACGCACACCTGCCGTCAAATTCCAGTCCTTGGCCAGCCGCCATTCATCCTGAATGAACACGTAGTCGATGCGGCGGCGGTGCGGGCGCAGGAAAACATCCGTATTGGAAAAGTCAGTCAGCCCGGCAGCCGTCGGGATCGGCGTGCCGTTGGGGGCGTAGGTGAAGTTGCGCAATTCCCGCGTGCGGAACAGATGCAAATCTTCATGGCCGGCGCCAACGCGGAAGTGGTGATCTTCCAATCCGCTGTAATCGGCAACGACACTCAGCCGGACGTTGCGTTCCCACGTTTCAGGTGCGCCGATCATGCCGTTCGGGAAAGGACCAGTGGGAAAACGCGTGCCGGCCGGCAGCAAGATATACGGAACAGGTATCTCTTGATCGAATTCCTGGGAATTGAGGCTGGCCGTCAATCCCCAGTCCTTGGTCAGTTGCGGATTAGACCAGATCAAGTTGCCGATAATGCGGGTGCTGCGCCCTTTGCCGACCGGATCGAGTGCGGAAGCGATACCGGCGCCGGAACCTTGTTCGCGCTGCTTGTAATTGAAACGCGCACGGAATTGGCCGTAACCGGCTTCCAGGTTGACGTCCGCAGCCTTGTTGTCCACATTCACAGAGCCGGGCGCCAGTGAGGCATGGGTGCCGAGCAGCGTATCGTTACGGGTTTGCGCATCGGCATCGACAGTGCGGTGGAAGCCATCGGTATCGCCTACGCGCACGTACGCCGCAATATCAACGGGGCCGAGCTTGCCGCCATGCAGCACCCACGCATCCCGGGAAGAGAACGAGCCGGCACGGGCGCCGAACTCGGTCCCAGCCAGCTCAGCCGAACCCTTGGTAATGATATTGATGACGCCGGCGAAGGCATCCGAACCATACAGCGCGGAGCCCGGGCCACGAATAATTTCCAGACGCGAAATCAATTCAACCGGATAGTTGCCCCACAGGTTGCCTTTATTGCCCTGGACAAGGGTGGTAATGGGGACACCGTTTTGCAGCACAAGCACCTGCGGTCCTTGCGAGCTGTACACCCCGCGCACCATATACAGTGGCGCAAGCGTGTTCGCGCTGTGCGCAATATGGATGCCGGCGACGGTTTCCAGGACTTCATCCATGCCGGGCAAGCCCATGTTCGCGATATCGGCGGCAGTCAGAACAACTGCAACGGCGGGCGCGCGCCGCAGCGTTTGCAGGTTGCCGGTAGCCAGGCTAATGCTATCGCTGTCGCCATAGACCAGGCTGAGTTCGTCTTCTTCGCTGGTGGTTTGGGCCGATGCCGCCATGGCTTGCATGGCGAGGAACACGGCCACACTAATGCGTGACAAGGCGGACGTGCGGGATAAGCGTGCAGGCTTCAATGGCTATCTCCAGATGTAACATTTTGGCCATTGTAGCGTGACGATTAATACTTATGGGCAAAAAATCCCGCGACTGTTGCTTGCGTGCTGCTATTGGTGAGGCCAGGCCCGTGGGGCCGGCCCCTGATACGCCACCGCTGCACAAGGTGTAGGGAACAGCGTGCCTTCATCTTTCTCGGCTGCCTCGGCCACGCATGGCACCATGCCGCCCAGGAAAACCGGCACGCGCAGCATCTGGTATTCGCGCACCGACAAGCCGATGTCGGATGCCAGTGCGGCATGCAACGCGGTGAAGTTCATCTTCAGGTTCGGGTAGCGCGTCAGCAGGATGCGTTCAACGTCAAAGGCCAGCGACAAGTGGGCGCCACGGTCCATCCCCAGCTTTTCAGCCAGCGCCATGATCACCGGCAGGCGCTCATCGATGGAATTGATGGGGCGGCCGTACCCATAGATTTTCTGCGTTGCCGTCTCCGCCCACACGATGGCTTCCAGCGGCTCGCCTGCGGCAACGCGTTTTACTGCCTGCTGCAAAAAGCGCATCGAGCGCAATGCCGCATTGCCGCCATAGACAGTGGCTTCGGATACCGCTACGCCGGCGATCATGGCAAGGTTGGTGCTGCTGCGCGCATTGGCCGCCAGGGCCGCGACGCGGTTGTTCCACAGGCGCGAGTCAGGATAGCTCGTGCTGACCCATAAAGCCTGTATCATTTCGGACTGCGCCGCGGTGAGCTTGCGGCCGGTTGCACCGAACGCATACAGATCAACCCAGCCCAGCTGCTGCAAGTCGCGGTGTAAATCATGGCCACGGTACACTGCGTGGCTGCCGGGGAAGGCGGCGCCCACTTTCGTGCGCAGTACGCCGGCTTCGCTGATTAATTTTTCCGGGCCGTTCATGCTGGTTCCCTTGGGTTGGTGGCGGGATCCAGATCCAGTTTATAAAACGGGAACTGTTTGAATCCGTGCTGCTGTTGTTCCAATGCATGCGCGGCGGCGCCGGGCAGGCGCAGCAACAACGCCAGCATTTCACCTTCATCTGGCGTGAAGCCAAGGTCATGCAGTACACATGCGGTGACGCCAGCCAGCGCCAGCGGGTAGCCGACGGTATTGGCGGCGGCATCCAGATGGGCTTGCAGCCAGGCGGTATTGGGGCCTGCGCCCAGTGCAGCCAGCGTCGCCACCAGTTGGCGCACAGGCAGCGGCGTGGATACGCCGTGCTTGTCGAAGCCCGGAATATGCTGGCGGTCCGGATAAATTTCCACGGGATCGCTGGCGTACGCAGCGTTGTAAGCTGCCCAGGCTGCCAAATCATTGCCGCAGCGCTGCCACATGGTCATGGCGTCATGCACGTCGCGTGCGCCGCCATTGCGGCCGGCGCCCACGGCCAGCGCCGCAATCAGCGCCGACGCGGCGGGCGAGCCGCCCACGCCGCTGCACATGGCGGCATGGACGGACGCGTCGCGCGGGCCAGGATTGGCCAGTGCGACTGCCAACGCTTCCAGCACGCGCAGTTGCGGGCCGTCAGGCAGTTCCGGCCGCATCAGCAGCCATAGCATGTCGATCCAGCCCGCCTTGCCAACCATGGCGCCAAACACGTCGTAACCGCGGCACAGCGCGGTGCGGGTGGCAAAGGGATTGTCGTTTTCCGGCAATTCCTGCCAGATCGCGGTGTGAATCAAGTCTTTCGGCGACGGCGCCGGGGCGTTTTGGCTCATGGCATTCCTCACAGCAGGCTCATGCCGCCATCAACGACGATTTCTTCGCCAACGATGTAAGAGGCGTCGCTGCAGGCCAGGAACAGGGCGGCTTTCGCCACTTCGTCGGGCTGGCCAAAGCGTTTGCTGGGCGACTTGGCGGCAATGGCTTGTTTTTTTTCCTCGGCCACTGCCGGCGGCAAACCCAGCCGGTCGAACATCGGCGTGGCGATCGGTCCCGGGCTAATGGCATTGACGCGGATCCCTCGTCCGATCAATTCCAATCCCAGTGATTTCACCATCGAGCGCAATCCTGCTTTGGCGGCGCCGTACACGGTGAAATTGGGCGAGCCGAGCTGATTGGTAATCGACGTCGTCACAATAATACTGCCGCCCGCCTTCATCAGCGGCAACGCTTTCTGGATGGTGAAGAACACGCCCTTCAGGTTGATGCCGACTTGTTCGTCAAACGACGCTTCGGTCACGTGTTCGATCGGGGCGGGGTTCGCCGCGCCGGCATTGATAAACAAGACGTCGAGTTTGCCAAAATTGGTTTTGATGCGCTCCATGGTGGCGTCGATTCCCGCCATGTCGCCCGCATCCGCCTGGATCAGCAGCACTTCGTTATGTAGTGCAGCACCCGCTTCATCGAGCGTCTGGCGGTTGCGGCCACTGATGGCGACCAGGGCGCCGTGCTGCTGGAACAGCGCTGCGCTGGCCAGGCCGATGCCGCTGCTGCCGCCAGTGATCAGGGCAGTCTTGCCTTGCAATTTTTTGTCAGCCATCATTGGCCCTCGTCCAGCAACACACGCAGACGGCTGCCCATCGGCGGAACCTGTTCCGGATCGATGTATACATCCAGCAGTGTCGGGCCAGGGTAATTGCAGATGGACTTGATGTCGAGCGCCTGCAAGTCGGCCGCGCTGCGGATCGTGTAGCCGCGGCCACCCTGCGCGCGCGACATGGCCGCGAAGTCGGTCGGCGGCAACGCGTAGCCGATTTGTTCGGCGCCGCCGAGGCGCTGGCCGTGCTTCACCATGCCCAGTGCGCGGTCGTTCAGTACGACAAAAATCACGCACTGCTGTTCGGCCACGGCGACAGACAATTCTTGTCCGCTCATCAGGAAAGAACCGTCGCCCGTGATGCACACGACCGGCGCCGAAGGGTTGCCGGCGGCAGTGCCGATCGCGGCGCCGATCGCCCAGCCCATCGGCGCAAAGTGCGTGGTCAGGCGCAGCCAGCCGCCGGCGCTCTGGCGCTTGCCCATCTCGCGGGGGCGGTCGCCGCCGCCAAAGCGGCGCTCGCCCATGCGGCGGCACTGCGGCTGCAGATAGTGCGTCGCCCAGGCCACGCTGTTGCCGGCATCGGCCAGGTAACGGGTACTGTGCGGGAACAGTTCGCCCAGTTCTTTCATCAGGCGCTGCGGCGTCAGCGGATTGGCGTCGCTGTGGAAGGCTTCCGGCGCATCCAGCATGTCTTCCGGATTCCAGTGCTTGGCGGCCTTGTCGCGTGCCATGCGGCGGCGTTCCACGGTGGGATCCGTATGCGATCCCGCCTGGTGGATGCGGTCGATCAGACGGTCAAAGATGGCGCGCAGGCTGCCGCGCAAGTGGTAGCGGGCCATCGGCGTGCGGGCCAGGTGTTCTTCCGATTCGTCAATGTGCACCAGGCGGTCGTTGAGCAGGCTGGCGTTCCAGCCGCCGGTATTCCATTCGCCCATGCTGGTGCCGACGGCGACGATCAAGTCCACCGATGGATCATTTAGCGCCGCTTCCGCGGAAGCATGGCCGCCAAAGCCGAATACGCCACGGTACAGCGGGTGTTGCGGGCTGACTAAGCCTTTGCCATCCGGCGTGGTCACAAAGGTTGCGCCTTTGAGCTTGGCGAACTGCAAAATCGAATGGATGGAGTCGCCGCAGCCGCCGCCGACGAGGATCACGACATTGCGCGCCCCGCTCAGCATGTCGCGCAGGTTTTCAATGGCGCCGCTGTCCACCAGCGATGCCGGACGCAGCAGCGAACCCATATCGTAGTTGGGTTTGCTCTGCGTGCTTGGCGCGCGGAACACGTCGACCGGTACGGACAGGTGCACGGGACCGGCAGGCGAGCGGGTGGCGTGCTGCAGCGCCGTGATCAGTTTCCATTCCAGTTGCTGCGGGTGCGACACCAGCGAGTTATAACGGGTGCAGTGGCGGAACATGCCCAGCACGTCGATGCCGGTGCAGGCGGATTCTTGCAGCGTGTGCTTGCCAAACGAAGGCAGGGCAGGCTGGCCGGTGATGACCAGCATCGGCACGTTGTTGCCATAAGCGGTGGCCACCGCTGTCAGCATGTTGGTGGCGCCAGGGCCGGACGTGGAAATGCACACGCCGATTTTGCCCGTCTCGCGGGCATAGCCGTCAGCCATGAAGGCGGCGCCGGCTTCGTGGCGGGCCACGATGTGGTTCAGGTTGCCGCCGCGGCGCAAGTTGCGGGCGATGGCGTTATACAGGGGTTCGATGGCGCCGCCAGGGACGCCAAACACATATTCGACACCCAGTTGCTCCAGGTAGGCGACCAGCAGGTCGGCCATATCCATGCTCATTTCCGCTGGTTCTGCGGCACGTACCACGGCCGGTTGGGAGTGGTGAGTAGGTAACTGCTCGTGCTGCTCAAACTCAACGTTTTCTAACATGCGAAGCTCCTCAAATTTTGTGACATATTTGCAATGTTTATTATTCCGAGGTAATAAATGTTGCAGCGCGAAATCATAGCCTAATTTTGAGGCAGTGTGTGACAATTGGATAGATTTAGTGAAAATATTCTATTGCGCAAAAGAAATTGCTGATGAGTAATAGTTGAGTAGTGCGCGACTATTTTGGATTAAGTAAAGTGCTGCAAAAACAAATGCTTACGTCATCCCGCGAGCGCGGGGGAAATACACGGGATTTAATTCCAAGCGGAAATAAAAAATCCCGCCGAAGCGGGATTTTTGTGACATTTGCGTGAGAATTGCGTGAGATTTACAGCCGCGCCAGCGTGGCTTCGCGCTGCCGTATCAGCTGAGCAAACTGGTCCGGCGGTACGGCAGGGCTCAAGTGGTAACCCTGCAGCAAATCGCAGCGGCGCGCTTTCAGGAAGTTCAGCTGGCCTTCCGTTTCCACGCCTTCGGCCACCACTTCCAGACGCAAGCTGTGCGCCAGCGCGATGATGGCCGTGACGATGGCCGCATCGTCCGCATCTTGCGGCACGTCGCGTACGAACGAGCGGTCGATCTTGATGATGTCGACCGGGAAGCGCTTCAGGTACGACAGCGACGAATAACCGGTGCCGAAGTCGTCGATCGACAGCCGTACGCCCAGCGCCCGCAGGCGGTGCAGGGCGGTCAGCGTATCCTGCGCATTTTCCATCAGCGTGCTTTCCGTGATTTCCAGCTCCAGCAAGTGCGCCGGCAAGCCGGTGTCGGCCAGCACGGTTTCCACCGACGTCGTGAAATCTTTTTGCAGCAGCTGGCGCACGGACAGGTTGACGGCAACGCGCAGTTGCGGCAAGCCTTGCTGCATCCACGCTTTCAGCTGGGCGCACGCGGTGCGCAAGACCCAGTCGCCCAGTGGAATAATGAGGCCGGTTTCCTCCGCCAGTGGAATGAATTCAGCCGGCGACACCATGCCGCGCACCGGATGCCGCCATCGCACCAGCGCTTCCATGCCAATCACGCGGCCATCTTCCAGCGTCGCCTGCGGCTGGTAAAACACTTCCAGCTGGTGCTGTTCCAGTGCGCGGCGCAAATCGCTTTCCAGGCGCACGTGCTCGGAAATCGAATGTTCCATCGACGCTTCATAGAACTGGAAGCCGGTATTGGTTTTCTTGGCGCGGTACATCGCGCTGTCCGCATGCTTGACCAGGGTGGCCACGTCGTCGCCGTCGTGCGGGTACATGGCGATGCCGACACTGCTGGTGACAAAGATGTCGTGGCCATCGATCTGGAATGGCGCCGACAGCACGCGGCAAATGTTATGCGCCGCCGTGGCGGCCGAGGCCGGGCTGTCCAGCTCGCCCAGTACCACGGTGAATTCATCGCCGCCCAAGCGCGCCACCGTATCGACATTGCGCACGCTGTGGCGCACGCGCTGGGCGACCGCCACCAGCAGGCGGTCGCCGACGTCGTGGCCCAGGTTATCGTTGACGTACTTGAAGCGGTCCAGGTCCATGAACAGCACGGCCAGGTGGTTGCCATTGTTCTTGGCCTGCTCGATGCCCTGGCCCAGCAATTCAAAGAACAGCGTACGGTTCGGCAGTCCCGTCAGGATGTCGTTGTAAGCCAGGTGGCGGATGCGTTTTTCCGCGCGGTTGGCTTCGATGATGCGGCGCACGCGCTGCGACAGCACGGCATAGTGGATCGGCTTGGGAATGTAATCCGAGGCGCCGGCGGCAAATGCGCGTTCGACGGATGAATTGTCTTGCAGCGCCGTGATCATCAGCACGGGAATCGAGCTGCCGCCCGGCATTTCCTGCAAGCGGGCGCACGCCGTAAAGCCATCCATGTGCGGCATGACGGCGTCCATCAGGATCACGTCCGGCTGGAAGCGCTTCAGCATGGCCAGCGCTTCTTCGCCATCGGACGCTTCTTCCACCTGGAAGCCGTCGCGCTGCAGCGTATAGCGCAACGTGCTGCGCGTGCTGCGGTCATCGTCGACCACCAGCACTTGCGCCATGTCTTCCTGCTCCGGATGGCTGTCGTGGCCGCCGGCATTGACTTCGGCGTCGAGGAATGCCGCCACCTGGCTGTATTCCGCTCTCAGGCCAGGCAACAGTGGCGGGATCTGGTCCAGGCGGCGGGCAATCGCCAGTTCTTCAATCTTTTGCGCCTGCGACGACAGGTCCGTCGCGCCCAGGTTGCCGGACGAGCCTTTCAGCGCGTGGGCGCGGGAGCGGGCGGTTTCCGCATCGTTGGCGTACACCGCCTGTTCCAGTTCATTCAGGTAGACGGGCGAATCTTCCAGGAAGGGCGATACCGCGTGCGGCAGGGCGGCGCCCAGGATTTCACGCAGCTTGTCGAATACGGCGCGGTCCAGCGGCGTGCCTTGCGGCGTGTCGCCATGGCGTTCCTGCGGGGTTTCCGTCGGCACCGGCGGGGTCGCGCCGCCATGGCCCGGCAGCCATTTTTGCAGCTTGTGGCGCAGTTCCAGCAAGGTGATCGGCTTGGCCAGGTAATCGTCCATGCCGGCCGCCATGCATTTTTCCGCATCGCCGCGCTGCGTGTTGGCCGTCATTGCCACCAGCGGCGTACGCAGGCCGAGGGTTTCTTCATAGGTGCGGATATGGGCGGTGGCTTCATAGCCATCCATTTCCGGCATGCTGCAATCCATCAGGATCATGTCGAAGCGGGCGCGCTTGGCGGCTTCCACCGCTTCGCGGCCGTTCGATGCGAATTCGCACACGCAATTATTCATGGCCAGCATGCCTGCCGCCACCATCTGGTTGGTGCGGTTATCTTCGGCCACCAGCACGCGGAACTGGCGCGACGCCGGCGCCGGCGTTGGCAGGGCTGGCGCCTGGCCAGGTGCGGCCGGTTTGGCCTGCTGTTCCGGCTGGGCGGCGTGGCCCCGGCCTGCCAGCAATTCGTGCAGCGCATTGATCACGCGGCCCATGCGCAGCGGCTTCGGCACGGTGGCGTGCGTTGCGGCGCCGGCCATGCTGCCGCCGCCGTGGCGGTCCATCAGCAGCAGTTCCGGCGACAGGCCGGCGGCGCTAATGCGGCTGGCGATATCCATGCCGTGCTCGTCCACCAGATTCACGTCCATCATGACGATGCGGTAAGGCTGGCCATTGTCGGATGCGGCTTTCAGCTCGTTCATGGCCTTGCCGCCGCCATCGGCGAGGAAGTGCTGCATGCGGTGCTGTTCGAACATCTGGCCCAGCAGCGAACGCACGGTGGCGCTGGCGTCGATCACCATCACGCGCAATTGCGCCAGCTGCGGGTCGGCTTCCAGCGACAGCTGCGTGACGGAAGGCTTGCACTGCACGGTGAATTCAAACGTGGTGCCGGCGCCGGGCGTGCTGGAAACGCTGATTTCGCCGCTCATCAAGCCGACCAGCTGGCGGCAGATGGCCAGGCCCAGTCCCGTGCCGCCATAGCGGCGCGTGGTCGACGGGTCGGGCTGCACATATGATTCAAACAAGTGGCTTTGCACGTCGGGGCTCATGCCGATGCCTGTGTCGCGCACAATGAAACGCAGGCCGAATGGTTCGCTGCCGGACACTTGCACGTGCAGCGACACTTCGCCCTTGTCCGTGAACTTGACGGCGTTGCCCAGCAGGTTGATGAGGATCTGGCGCAGGCGCAGCGCATCGCCCGTGACGCGTTCCGGCACGCCTTCAGCCAGCATGTACGACAATTCCAGGCTCTTTTGCTGAGCGGGGCGGGCCACCAGTTCCAGCACTTCTTCGACCAGTTTGCGCAAGTCGAAATCTGTCTCTTCCAAGGTCAGCTTGCCCGCTTCCATCTTGGAAAAGTCCAGCACGTTGTTGATCAGGTCAATCAGCGTGCGCGACGAATTCCACGCCACGTCCACGCATTCCTGCTGGCGCTGCGTCAGGCGCATTTCCTTCAGCATGTCCAGCATGCCGACCACGCCATTCAACGGCGTGCGCACTTCGTGGCTGACGGTGGCGGCAAATTGCGCCTTCATTTCCGCCATGTTGACGGCGGCGTCGCGCGATTCCTTCAATTCCGCTTCGCGCTGTTCCAGCACGTTCATCATCTTGTTGAACGCTTGCGCCATGTCGATCAGGTCGCGCGGGCCGGCCGGGGCGGCGCGCATGCCCGATTCGCCCGCTTCCGCGCGGCGCATCAGGTCGGACAAGGCGTTCAACGGGTTGATCATGTGGCGGGTCGCCAGGCGCACCAGGCCCAGCAGGATGGCGGCAAACGACAGCGTCAGCGCCAGATTGCCCAGCAATAGCGACCACGTCAGGCGGTCCAGCGTATCCTTGCCCACCTGTACGTGGACGTAGCCCAGCAACTGCGGCTGCTGTTCCTGCATGTCGAACGGCGATGCTTCCGTCTGGCCGCCGAAGACGGGCGCGGCAAACAGCCATGCATCCTTGCTTTCGCCAACCAGGCTGGCGTGCTGCGGGCTGGCCTGGGCGCCCGGCATGTCTGCCAGCTTGCCGCCGCGGTGCTGCTCCTGCAGCAGCAAGACTTTATGTTTGGCGTCGCTGATCTGCAGCCCCGTCACGTCAGGGAATGCGAGGGTCGTGCTGACGACGTCGCGGGCATTTTCCGCGGAATGGAACAGCAGCGCCAGCGTCGACTGGCGCGCCAGGTTATCGGCAATGCGCTGGCCCTGTTCCGTGAAGTGGTCGCGCATGCGGCCGCGCGCCTCCCACGAGTTCATCAGGGAAGAAAACAGGGCCAGGCCCAGAATCGACGTCGATACAATGACTGTCAGCTGGCGGCGGAAACCGGTGCGGCGCAAATAGTTACGAAACATAATGACCGTATTCAGGGCTGCGGATAAACATAATCAAAACGGTGTTGCGAAGACAGGTTCAAGCCCATGTGGTTGGCGGTTCGCACATTGACGGCAGTTTGCAAATCGCGCAGCGGGACCAGGCCACGGCGCTTGCTGTCGCCATTGATCACGCTCATCGCGGAACTGGCCAGGGCCCGGCCCAATTCCACGTTATTCGGTCCCATGGCGAACAGCGCGCCTTTTTTCACATGCAGGACATTGCTGGAAAACAGGGGAACGCCGCTGTTCCACGACTCGCGCAGCACCATCGGCAAGATGATGCTTTCTTCGACCGTGGTGGAATCATGCGGCAGCCAGACGGCGTCGCGGCGGCTGTCGGCATTGGCAAACAATTGCGGATACAGTTGCGCGGCCTTGCCCAGTTCCGTTGCCACGTGGGTTTGCAATTCCAGGCCCTGGGCGCGGGCCGCGTCGCGCGCCAGGCGGATCAGCCAATCGCTTTTTTGCGGGTCATACACGACGATGACGCGCCGTAGCTCCGGCAGCAGCGTGCGCAGGCGGGAAAACAGCAGGGCCGGATCGGGCGTCAGGCTGATGCCGGCCACGTTTTCCGCGTCGGACAGCAGCAGCACGCCGCCCGCCAGCACCGTGATTTCGCGGTCCAGCCCCGCCGTGGCGTTCAAGCCCTGGCGGCCCAATGCAATCACCACGCGGGTATTGTTATGTTTGAGGGTGGTGTTCAATTCCGCCGTATCGACTTTGGGGTCGACCGGGTAGCTGCGCACGCGCAGCCGCGTACGTTCTTCGATGCCCTGGATGATGCTGGTAAAGGCGGCACGGAAGGGCGCTTCCACGTTCGGGTACAGTACGGCAATGGACCCTTTGCCGATCGATGCCTGCACGTCCGGACGGCGCAGCTGGTCTTCCAGCTGCGCCAGGGTAATGGGGCGGACATAGTCGGAACGTGGGTTATCGCTCCGGATGACCGGCATGGTCACGGAGGATGCATTGCCCGACTCGATGCGTTCCATAATGGCGCCGACACTATTGCGTGCCGCAGCGCCCGCGCCAGGCAGGTCGATTGAAGGTTTCAGTCCTTGCGAAGCGGCGGGGGACACAGCCAGCGACAACGACAGGACCACGCCGGCGCCAATTCTGCGCACGACGCTGGTTATCATTTTAATCATTATACTGTCCGATGGGGCCCGGTAGCGGACATATATCCTGTCTGCAATATCTGGGGGGCCGTCACACCCGGTAGTATATGCTAGTTACTTGGTTTATAAGAAAGAAATTTACTTCCACACGGCACTAATTTACATGGTGCAATGTTTCTGCCCGCGTTTAAGGCTCTGGATAAACGAAGTCGAACGTACGTTGTTGTCCGCTGGCGACGTTAATGCCGATGTGGCTGGCGGTACGTGTATTGAATGCCGTACGGACTGCCCGCAGCGGAGCGACGCCCGCGCGGCCGCTGTCGCCATTGAGCATGCCGAGCGCGATGGTGGCCAGTTCCTTGCCCAATTCAAAGTTGTTAGGAAATAAAGCAAACAGCGCGCCTTTTTTCACGTGCAGGATGCTGCTGGAAAAGATCGGCACGTTGCGGTTCCATGATTCTTTCAACACCAGCGGCAGCACCGTGGTTTCTTCCACGGTGACGGGATCTTGCGGCAGCCACAGCGCGTCCGTGCGGCCATCGGCGCCGGCCAGCGCGCTTTCATAGCGGCGCACAGCCGTGGCCAGGTCGGCAGCCTCCAGCGGCACCAGTTCCAGCCCCTGCGCGCGGGCCGCATCGCGGGCGGTCTTCAGCATGGACTGGCTGTATTGCGGGCTGTAGACCACGATGACGCGCTTGACGGTCGGCACCAGGCTTTTTAAGTGGGAAAACAGCAGGGCGGGATCGGGCGTCAGGCTGATGCCGCGCAGCTTATCGGCGTCCGGCACCGAGCTGACGCCGCCGACGACAACGCTGACGGACGGGTCAAACGCGGCGGCGGCCTGGAGTCCCTGGCGGCCCAGTGCAATGACGACTTTACCGCCGTTTTTCTTCAACGTGGCTTGCAATTCGCTGAAATCCGCGTTCGAGGCGACTGGATAGCCCTTGACGCGGGTGCGTGCCTGTTCCTCGATGCCATCGATAATTTCAGTAAAGACCTTGCGGTATGGCTGGCCGATGTCCGGATACACGACAGCCAGCGCTTCCGGCCCGGCTGCCGCCACGTACCCGTACGCCGTCGCGGCATACAGGGCCGGCAGCAAGATCAGCAGCTTTCTACGTTGATTACACAAATCGGGGACGTCGGGATAAATATTAATTAATTGCAGGAAAGAGTTTATCCGGCCCGCGCTGCTTGTACACAAAAAAGTGCCAACTATAGCGCGGAGAGTGCGATTGTTGTTGCTTTTTTAGCCAGAGGGCCGTGCAACCCCCGGTTAACTAGACCAGCTTATCCATTGGTCCCATGCCGTCACCACTTGCAGCCATGGTCTTTTTTATCGGTGAGTACGCGGGCTGCAATGACCAGCGGCGCCAGCAGGCCGGCGCCGGCGCCCGACATCAGGCAGTCGGGCCGGGCGCCCTGTTTGATGCCTTTGCCCAGTTCGTTTTCACCGGCCACGTCGTTAATGGGTTTGTCGCGCAGCTGGGCCACGGCGGGATCGTCTTTCCCGGCCTTGGCAACGGCAAGCTTGCGCGCGGACTGTAGTGCTGCCGCCGTGTCAAACGTCCCGGAACCTTTGGCTGTCGGCGCGGCAAATGGATCAGGCGGCTCGTTGGGGCTGGCGGGAATGACCGTGATGGCAGCTTGCTGTTTCTGGTTGTCTTCCTTGTCACGCTGGCGCGCCGCGGTCATGGCCGGCGCGTGGGCAATGGCGGCGGGCTTGTTATGCGGCGATACTGGCTGGCGGCGTGGTTCCACCAGGGGCGGCGGGGGTTCCGGTGCGGGTTTTGGCGCGGGAGTGGGTAAGATACTCACCGTCAGCCAGCGGGCGGGTTGGCTAGTACGCTGCACTGGTGGGCGCTGGGACAGCAGCAGGGCGCCCAGTCCCGCGTGGATCAGCAGCGAGATCACGATGCCGGGCGCCAGCGACCGGCTGCGGTACGGTACAGTTTTCACAGCATCCCTGCTACAGCGAAAAGGCCAGTGTAGCACTGGGAATTGTCAATATAGTAAGCTGTTACATTTGCTGACAAGCGGCAATTTTGAGGGTGCAAATTACGTGTGCTGGCGGGCCGGCTGCAGGCTTGCCAGCAGCACTGCGCCGATAATCAATGCCCCGCCCAGCACCACTTGCGGCCCCGGCACCGCATTAAACGCCAGCCACGCCAGCGCTATCGCATACACCGGTTCCATGCTGATGACGACTGCCACGGTTTGCGCCTTCACCACGTCCAGCGCCTGCAGGAAGATTGTATAAGCGAGCCCGGTGCAAACGGCGCCCAGTAGCGCCAGCAGCAGCCAGTCGCGCGCATCCAGCCCGGCCATGGCTGCGGGGCTGAACGGGGCAATGACGATGCACGCGGCCAGGCACTGCCACCAGCATGACTGCGCGCTGGTGGCGGCAGGGGCGCGGTAGCGGTTAAAGACGGCGATGCCCGCGTAAATCGCACCGGAGAGGATGCCCCACAGCAACCCGGCGGTGCCGGTATCGGCCAGGGAAAAGCGCGGCGTGATCAGCGCCATCCCGGCTGTTACCAGCAACAGCACCAGCACGTCACGGGCGGGCGGCCTGGCCCGCAAGATCACGGCTTCCAGCAGCGCGACAAATACAGGGAAGGATGCGAAACCCAGCGTGGCCAGCGCAACGCCGCCATATTGCACCGCCATGAAAAACGTCACCCAGTGCAGCGCCAGCATGGCGCCCAGCACGCACAGCGCCGCGATGCCTTTGTCAGCCAATCCCTTCCATGGCGGGTTGCGGCCCCACGCAGCCACCAGCGACAGCGCCAGCACGGCAAACACGGTGCGTCCGAATACGATGGCGATCGGCCCGGCCTGCACGGCTTCGCCGAACAGCGCCGTGCTGCCAAACAGGATGGCGGAGAAATGCAGCCGCAACAGGGCGCTGGTGCGAGAGATGGCCATCAGCGGACCCGGTTGGAACCAGCGTGGAGCGGCATGAAGCGGTACGAATGTTGCAAACTTCCCCCAAGAAATGTTTAAAAAAGTAAAACATGCCTTTTGCGCAAGGTCAAGCCATGGCATGCCATGTTCTGCCAATGGGAAGGCGGGTACAATGCACACTTTCGTTCCAAACAAGATTCACAGTGCAGACCCGCCAACTCTATTTCCGCCTGCTGGGCGAGTTTCGCCCCTACCTGGGCGCCCTGATCGCCACGCTGGCCGCGGTTGGCATTGCTTCCGCCACGGACGTGCTGCTGATCCGGCAGTTGCAAAATGTCGTCAATGCGCTGGGCGCCGGCGCCGGCGGAAAAACTGCGCTGGGTGTGTCGGCCCTGCCGGCAGCCAGCATGATGGCCACGGTGCAGGGCTGGATCGACCAGCTGCTGCCTGGCGATCCGGCAAAGGCGGCGCTGTGGAGCATTCCGGTGGTGATCATGGCGCTGGCGCTGTTGCGCATGGTGTCGACGTTTTCCGGCGACTATGGCGCGTCTTGGCTGAGCAACCGGGTCCAGGCAAATTTGCGGGAAGCCATGTTTATCCGCTTGCTGCGCTTGCCGAACCGCTATTTTGACCAGGCATCGACTGGCGCCACGCTGTCGCGCGTGACCTACGATACCACGCAGGTGGCGCAGGGATTCCTGACGGTGATGAATGTGTTCGTGCGTGATTCGGTGCTGGCAATCGGCTACCTGATCACGCTGTTCACCACTGACTGGCAACTGGCGAGTTTTTGCATGGGCTTGCTGCCACTGGTGGCGGCCGTGGTGACGGTGGCGGGGCGCCGCATGCGCCGCCTGGCCGAAGATACGCAGGCAGCCGTGGGGGAATTGACGCGCGTGCTCGATGAAAGTATCGGCGGCCAGCGGGTGGTGAAAATCTTTGGCGGCCAGCGCTACGAACAGCAGCGGTTCCACGAAGTCGTCAAGCACAACCGGCATTTGGCCGTCAAACACTCGGCCACGGCGGCGCTGAACTCCGGCATCATCATGATGCTGGTCGGGATGACGCTGTCGGCCGTGATTTACTTTGCGCTGCTGCGCGCGCAGGCCGGCGCGCTGACGCCAGGCTCGTTCGTGGCGTTCATGGTGGCGCTGATGGCGATGCAGTCGCCGATCAAAAACCTGACCAAGATGAACGAGCCGTTGCAGCGCGCACTGGCTTCCGCGAAATCCGTATTCGGCCTGATCGATACGCCTGCCGAAGCCGATAGCGGCGCGCTGGCGCTGCAGCGCGCGCAGGGCCGCATTGCCGTGCAGGGCGTCAGCTTCCGCTACAACCCGGACGACCCGGATGCCGCGCCTGCGCTGCGCGACGTGTCGCTCGACATCGCGGCCGGCGAAACCGTGGCGCTGGTCGGCGGTTCGGGCAGCGGCAAGACCACGCTGGCCGGCTTGCTGCCGCGCTTTTATGACGTGGGCGATGGCCGCATCCTGCTCGACGGCCACGACTTGCGCGACTATAAGCTGGCGGATTTGCGTGCGCAAATTGCGCTGGTCAGCCAGGACGTGGTGCTGTTCAACGATACGCTGTCAGCCAATATCGCGTATGGCGACCCGGCGCCGGACCAGACCCGCATCGAAGCGGCGGCGCGCGCTGCCTATGCGCATGACTTCATCATGAAGCAGCCGCAGGGCTATGCGACGCAGGTGGGCGAAAATGGCTTGCGCCTGTCCGGCGGCCAGCGCCAGCGGCTGGCCATTGCGCGGGCGCTGTATAAGGATGCGCCTATCCTGATTCTCGATGAAGCCACCAGTGCGCTCGATACGGAATCGGAACGCCAGGTGCAGGCCGCGCTGGAAGTGCTGATGCGGGGCCGCACCACGGTGGTGATCGCGCACCGCCTGTCGACCATTGAAAAAGCCGACCGCATCGTGGTCATGGAATCGGGCCGGATTGCCGAAGCGGGCCCGCACGATGCACTGCTGGCCAAGGGCGGCCACTATGCGCGGCTGTACCAGACGCAAAAGCAGGTGACCGCCTAGCATGCATGGGGCGGACTGCGCGCCCTGCTGGGATCAGAATGAATACACGAGCGTCAGCGACGTTTGCGTATCGGTGCTCTTCTTGTCGGCCGGTGCATTGGTGTCGTTGCGCGCCGCGAACGCCGCCTTCATTTGCATGGTGCCGTTGATTTTCGTGCTGAGCGCGGTTTCCGCCTGCGAGTGCATGTTGGACGTGCCTTTTTCCACGCTGAGGTTTTGCGTGAACAGGGCGGTCGGGCTGACTTGCCAGCGGTAGACTGCCGCGCCGCGCACGGTCAAGCCATTTTCCACGTCGCCATTGGCGCGCTTGCCGACAAAGTAGCCAGGACCGAGTTCGATGTCCAGCGTCTTGTCGCGCGAGCGGAACCAGCGTGCGCTGTGGCCGACGGACAGCGAACTGTATCGGGTGAAGGCGCCAAACTGGTCATTGACGTGCGAACCCAGCACGAACAGTTTTTTGTCGCGGTCTTCCAGGTGGTAGGCCGCCTTGGCGGACGTTTCAAAACGCTCGGCGGAGCGGGTGCGGTGCTTGTCGCCGAAGGCATCGACCGTGCGGTCTTCCTTGAAAAATCCGGAAAAGATGTACTGGTTGCTCCAGTCTTCCAGTTCCTGCCGTGCGTCGATCTTGCCCGTCACGGACGTGCCGGACGTATTGCCGGTGGTGGTAATGGCGCCCAGTTCGGCGGCGGTGGACCAGGTTTTGTCCATGTTGTCGTCGGCGCAGGCAGCGCCTTGCGCGGCGGCCAGAGCCAGCGCGATCAGGAATTTGAGTGTCATCAGCGGAGGGGCGGCGCGGGCGGGGCCGGCCGGCAGTTATAAACCGAGGGAGCGGCGATTGTACCTGACGGTGTTTTATCGCGCCGGGGCCGTTACACACTGTAACTGTCTGCAACAGTGTGCACCGGTCCGCTCCGTCCGCTGCCGCTCAGGCGGCAAAACCCCCGTCGATATTCAGGCTGGCGCCCGTCACGAACGCCGCGTCGGGGCTGGCCACGTAAGCGACCATGGCGGCGATTTCCGCCGCCGTGCCGTGGCGGCCGATGGCCATCAAGCCGTGCAGCTGGGCGGCAAAATCGCCGGTGCCGGGGTTGAGGTCGGTATCGACCGGGCCTGGCTGGATATTGTTGATGGTGATGCCGCGGGGCCCCAGGTCGCGCGCCATGCCTTGCACCAGGCCCAGCAGCGCGGACTTGCTCATTGCGTACGTGGCGCCGCCGGCGAACGGCATGCGGTGCGCATTGGTGCTGCCGATGTTGATGATGCGGGCGCCGGCAGCCATAAAGGGCAGCGCCGCCTGGATGCCGACAAATACGGCGCGCACATTGACGGCCCAGGTTTCATCGAACGCCGCCAGGTCGAACGTGGCGACGTCGCCCAGGCGCAGGATGCCGGCATTGTTGACGAGGATATCGATCTTGCCGAATTCACGGCCGATGCGCCCGATCGCGCCGCGCAGCGCTTCCGCGTCGGCCGCGTCGGCACGGATGGGCAGCGCGCGGCCGCCTTGCGCTGCGATGTCCGCTGCCAGCGCATTGGCGGCATCGGCGTTGTGCTGGTAAGTGAAGGCGACGGTGGCGCCGTCATGCGCCAGGCGGCGCACGATGCCGGCGCCGATGCCGCGCGAACCGCCGGTGACGAAAGCGATTTTGCCTGCGAAAGCTGGGGTGGTGGTGGTCATGCTGTTCTCCTTGAGTGAGGTGATGTGCGAGGCGACTACGGGTGGTTGATGGAGTCCAGTATGGTTGTTCGATTGGTGCTGCGGTAGCTGGTAATTGGTCGATGCACTTTCAACCGTTGGTATAAAATGGGGCCTGGCCCCTTTAGCACTATTGTGCTTAGGGCGAACGATAGTGCTAAAGGGGCCAGGCCCTAATTAATTAATGGAACCACTGAACTATCTCGCGTCTTTTATCCAGTCCGCCGAGACGGGCAGCTTTTCCGCCGCGGCGCGGCGCCTGGGGCTGACGCCGGCCGCCGTCAGCAAGAACGTGGCCCGGCTGGAATCGTCGCTGGGCGTGCGGCTGTTCCAGCGCAGTACGCGCAGCTTGACGTTGACCAGCGGCGGCGAACGGTTTCTCGAACAGGTGGGCAGTCCGTTTTCCAGCGTGCTGGAAGCGATCGATGGCGTGGCCAAGGATGACGGGCAGCCTTCCGGCGTGCTGAAAGTCGGCATGGCGCCGGCGTTTGGCCGCGAATACCTGTTGCCGCTGCTCGATGATTTCCTGGTCCGCAATCCGGCTGTCTTGCCGGACTGGCATTTCGATAACCGCGCCGTGGACTTGATTGGCGATGGTTATGATGCGGCGGTGGGCGGCGGCATCCCGCTGACGCAAGGGGTGATTGCGCGCGAATTGCTGCGCGCCGACGTGGTGGCGGTAGCGTCGCCCGCGTATTTGCAGCGCAGGGAAGTGCCGCGCCATCCGGCCGACCTGGCGCACCATGACGGCATCGTGCGGCGCTCGGTGGCGACCGGCCGCGCCAAGGTCTGGACCTTGCGCCATGACAGCGGAGAAGAAGGCCAGGCGGTGCTGCGTCCCCGCGTGATTTTCGACGATCCGGAAGCCATGGCCCATGCCGCCATGCGCCACCTGGGCGTGGCGCTGCTGCCCATGCCCCATGCCGCGCCATGGCTGCACAAAGGTTTGCTCAAGCGCGTGCTGCCCGGCTGGCGCAGCGACGCCGGGCCAGTGTCGGTCTATTACCCCAGCAAAAAGCTGCTGCCCGCGAAAACCCGCGCCTTCGTTGACCACGTGACGGCGCACTTCCGCCGCCCGGACGTGGCCGCATGGTTCGACAGCGCCCGCTATCCGTAAATTACGGTTCCACCGAGTGCGCCCGCTTCATGCAGCGCAAGATAAAAGTTGAACGGCTGTGGCGCAAACCCGGTAATTTATACAGTTTCCGGCGCAGGAATTCTTCATAGCCTGCGGTCCCGGCCACCGCCACCTTGATCAGGTAATCGTATTCGCCCGTCAGCAGATATGCCTCCATCACTTCCGGCAATTCCGCCAGCGCCTGGCCGAATTTTTCCAGCATTTCATCGTCGTGCCGTTCCAGCGTGACTTCAATGAGGACGGTATCCGGCAAGCCCAGCGCCTTCTGGTTCAGCAGCGCCGTATAGCCTTCGATGACACCGGATTCTTCCAGCGCCTTGACCCGGTTCCAGCACGGCGTAGTGGACAGGCCCACTTGCTCCGCCAGTTTGGTATTGGACAGCCGGCCGTCGCGCCGCAGCGCCCGCAAAATGCGGCGGTCCATTTCGTCTAAGGTAAGATCATCCATGATATTTAGAAAATGAAGAAGAGTATTCTTCATTCTAGTGCATAGTGGGTAATCTTTGGATGCCTATTCCGGGACGGGACGCGCATACTGTTTTACATGAACACGACATCCTTACCCCATCAAAAAACCCTGCGCTTCGCGATCGAGACGGAGGCAGCCCTGTCCACCCTTGAAAACGCGCTGGCGATTATTCGCCGTACGGGGATTACGCTGGACGGCATGCGCATTGCGCCGGGCGCCGATGGCATGGACGTGTGGATGCGGCTGGGTGCGGAGGAAGACGATGCGCTGACCTTGTGCCGCATGCGGCTGCATAACGTGGTGGGGATCCTGGCGATCCGGGAATTTCCCCGTCCCGCCGCCATGGAAACGGCCGCGCAGCTGGCGGCTGCCTGACGGCAGCGGTGAGGCTATCCTGGCAAGGCTATCCTGGCAAATAAGCGTATTTGAACGCAAACACGATGGCGATCACCCACACGACGGGTTTGACTTCCCGCGCACGGCCGGTCGCCAGCTTCAGCACCGCGTAGGTAATGAAGCCGAACGCGATGCCGTGCGCAATCGAATACGTGAAAGGAATCAGCATGGCGGTAATGGCGGCAGGGACGCTTTCCGTCGTCTCGCCCCATTCCAGGTCCGCCAGGTCGCGCAGCATCAGGCACGCGACAAACAGCAGCGCGGGCGCCGTCGCGTACGCCGGCACGACGCCGGCCAGCGGTGCGATGAACAGGCACGCGAGGAACAGGCACGCCACCGTCAGCGCCGTCAAGCCCGTGCGCCCGCCTGCCTGCACGCCCGCCGCGCTTTCCACATACGCCGTCGTGCTGGACGTGCCCAGCAGCGAACCGGCAACGATTGCGCAGCTGTCGGCCAGCAGCGCTTTATTCAAGCGTTCCATTTTGCCCGGCACCAGCAGGCCGGCGCGGTTGGCCACGCCCATCAGTGTCCCGGTGGCGTCAAACAATTCAACCAGGAAGAACACCAGCACCACATTGACGATGCCGACCCCGAGTGCGCCGCCCACGTCAAGTTTCAGCAGCGTGGGGTCGAGCGACGGCGGCGCCGACACCAGGCCGTTGAATTTATTGCCGCCAAAGGCAAAACTCATCAGCGTCACCACGACGATGCCGATCAGGATCGCGCCTTTAACCCGGAGGCGGTCCAGCGCGACGATCAGCATGAAGCCGAAAATCGCCATCAGTGCGGGCGGCTTGTGTAAATCGCCGGCAGAAATCATGGTAGCGGGATTGGCTGCAACGATGCCCGCGCTTTTCAAGGCAATCAGCCCGAGGAACAAGCCCAGGCCCACTGTGATGGCGGTGCGCAGCGAGTGCGGGATGCCGTTGACGATCATGCCGCGCAGCCCCAGCAGGCTGACAATGATGAACAGGCAGCCGGAAATGAACACGGCGCCCAGCGCCGATTGCCACGGCACGTGCATGCCCATGACGACGGCGTAAGCAAAATACGCGTTCAAGCCCATGCCGGGCGCCATGCCGATCGGGTAATTCGCATACAGCGCCATGATGACCGTCCCCAGCGCGGCGGCCAGGCAGGTGGCGACAAACACGGCTTCCTTCGGGACACCGGCGTCGCCCAGGATGGCGGGGTTGACGAAGATGATGTAGGCCATGGTGAGGAAGGTCGTGATGCCTGCCACCACTTCCGTGCGGACGTCGGTGCCGTTTTCCTTCAGCTTGAACAGGTTCTCAGTGATGGACATGGTTTCCCCCGAGGTTTTCTTGCCAGCATATCACTTTCGGCATATATCGCAGCGATTTTCACCCGCTTTCAGGCCCGGATGATCTTGCATTAGCGGCAACACGCGGTAAAATGAGCCCTCTGTATCGATCTGCGGGCGATGAAACTACGTACCCATTACTGGCTGCTGGCGTTTTGCATAGTGTTGCCGATCGCCGTCTTTTTCAGCATCGCCCTGGATATGCTGCTGACGTCGCAGCGCGAAGTGGCCATGCGCCACATCGAGGAAAGCGCCCGTTCCGCGCGCCAGGAACTGGATGCGGAAATCCGCCGCGCCCAGTCGGTGCTGCGCGCGCTGGCGTATTCGCAGTCGCTCGACAGCGCCGACTATGCCCGCTTTTACCGCGAAGCGCTGGCCGCCAATGCGGGCCTGGGCGCTTGGATCATTTTGTACGATGAAAACGGCCAGCAGCTGGTCAATACGCGGGTGGCCTATGGCGATCCGTTGCCGCAGCGGCCCGATACCACCGTCGTCAAGGACATGATTTCAACCGGTAAAGGACTGGTTACCAGCGTGAAATGGGGACCGGCCTTGAAACAGCACTTCGTGGCGGTGGAGCAGCCGATCGCCACGGCGTCGGGCCGCCACCTGGTGCTGTCGCAAGCGTTCACTCCGTCGTATTTCACCCGCACCTATGCGGGGCGCGTGATCCCTGAATCGTGGCCGGTGTGGGTCATCGATGGCAAAGGCACGATGATTTCGCGCCGCGACGCCGGCGAGGCCAAGACCGGCAACCCGGTCCAGGCGGATGTGCTGACGGCCATCCGCGCGGCGCCGTCCGGCCGCTTGCGCCACACGTCGGTGGAAGGGACGGAAATCGATGGCTATTTCGTGCATTCGGCGCTGTCCGACTGGGCTGTCGTGGTCGGCGCCCCTGTGGCCGAAATCAATGCATCCGTGATCCGCGGCATGTCGGTGGCCGTGGCGGGCTTTTTGCTGGCTATCGCGGCAGCGGTCGGACTGGGCGTCCATACCGGCAAGCGGCTGGTGCGCTTTGTGTCAAATGCATCGCGGGCGGCGCGTGCGCTGGGCCGCGAATCGGCCGTGACGGTGTTGAAGAAGTCGAATATCGGTGAAATGGAAGCGCTCAACGACGCGATCCGCGAAGCCGATGCGAGGCTGCGGCAGGAAATGGATTCGCGCGCACAGGCCGAACGCGAACGCAATGAATTGCTGGCGCGCGAGCGGGCCGCGCGTACCCACGCGGAAGAACAGAATGCCGCCAAGGATGAATTCCTTGCCATGCTGGGCCACGAATTGCGCAATCCGCTGGGCGCCATCACCAGCGCGGTGGCCGTGCTCGACCACGCGTGCCTGCCCGGCATGCCGGCCGAAGCATCGAACCGGGCGCGCGACGTGCTGCGCCGCCAGTCGGCGCATTTGCGGTCGCTGGTCGATGACTTGCTGGAAGTGAACCGCGCACTGATGGGCAAGCTGGCGCTGAACCGCCAGCGTATGGATCTCGGCGAAGCCGTGCGCAGCTGCGTCGACATGCTGCAATCGTCCGGCAAGCTGAAAACGCACCACGTGGAAACATCGCTGGCTTGCGTGCCGGTCATGGCCGACGGCACGCGGCTGGCGCAGGTGATCGACAATATCCTGGACAATGCCGTCAAATACAGCCCGCCAGGCACGCGCATTGCCATTGCTGTGCGGCGTGAGGGCGATGAAGCCGTTATGTCGGTGCGCGACGAAGGCGTCGGCATCACGCCGGATTTGCTGCCGCACGTGTTTAAAGTGTTCGTTCAGGGCAAGCAGACATTGCAGCGCGTGCAGGGTGGCCTGGGCATAGGCTTGACGCTGGTGCGGCGGCTGGTGGAAATGCATGGCGGCGTGATTGCCGTGACCAGCGAAGGCGCCAACCAGGGCGCCACCGTGACCGTGCGGCTTCCGCTGGCCGACGCGGCGCCCAAGGCGCTGCCCGTGATGTCGGGCGAGGATGCTGGGGCGTGGTGGCGCTGAACGCCGCCACGGCCATGACATTGCTATTACAGGCGGAACAGCTGGCTGAAAATCCGCGCCGCCATCAAACCCACTTGCGTGTGCTGCTCGCCCGGCGTCATCAGCCGCGCAAGGATTTGCATGGCTTCTTCCTTGCTCTCCGAGCTGGCCAGCCGCGCCTCCAGCAGGCGCAATTCGCTGCCGATGGCTTCCCACGCATGTTCATCTTCCGGGAACGGATGGCGGATCAGCGGGCGTTCGGGCTGCCGCAGCGGCGCCGGCGCATAACTGGCGCGGCGCTGCGGCGGCGCATCGAGCGTGTCGCGCGGCGGCATGATGGCTTGCGGGCCGGGCGTCGCCGCAGGCAGTTCGATACGGCCGGCCAGCCTGTACAGCCGGTAGCCATTGTCGACGCGGCGGTAAAACGCGCCCGGATCCGATACGCGGGCCATGACGCCGCGCAACGTAAACAGTGCGGACGGCGCGCTGCCCGCCGCATCGGCCGGGGCCGCGAACGCATCGGCTTCCGCACCCAGTTCATTGAGTTCATAGCGCGCCGCCAGCAGGGCGGCGGACGGCTGCTGGCGGCCCAGGTTATAACCGATCAGCTCTGCCAAATGCACATCGGCGTGACGCGCCAGCGCCAGTTCCACGGCAGCGCTGCGGCATGCCGCACCTTCCTGCGGCTGCAGCGGCACAGCGCCATTGGCTTCCAATAACGCCCGGTATTGCAGGTACTGGTTATGGCTGGGGATGCCGTGGCCTGTGTAATCGAGATAACTGGCCACCATGGGCTGGAAATCTTCATCTTCCCAGCGCGACAGCACGCCATACAGCGACGCGCCCGCCGTCAGCCGTGCCGGCGCGGCGCTGGCAAGGAATTGCCGCATTTGCGCCATGTTGGCAAAGTGGCGGCGCGGGCCGCCGGCGGCCCTTTCCTGCTGATAGGCGTGGTAAGCGGCCAACGCCTGTTCGGCCTCCTGGTGCAGCCAGTTTCCCAACAAATCGTAATGGGGCGGCAATCCTTCCGGCTGGCTGATGGCCAGGTCCAGTTGCAGGCGCAGATACTGTTCAGCGTCGTCTGGCCAGGCCAGGTGGTCCGACAGCGTGGCAAAAATGCGGCAAGTCATGTCTTGCGCAGGCGCGGCGGAAGTTAACATGGGTCTCCTCTCCCTATCATTTTTTGCCAGTATGCAATTTCAACAACAAAATGCGTAGCGGATTGTGGCGCACGATGGTGTAAGAGTACGCTTACAGAATTGAAAAATCATGTAAAAAGGTTATTCAATGATGCGGCGGTGGTACACTGTCATGATCACAGTCAATATTCGTAATTCGAATTCAATGCCGTGAATTCCATACCGTGAATTCAATACTGCAATTCGACCAACGTTTCAGGTGTCATCATGGATCTTCAGCCACTTGCCGTACCCGGCGCCACCGTATTACGTCCCGAGGGACGCATAGACCACTCGCATGCCGATGCATTCAAGGCAGCCCTCGAGTCGCACCTGGGGGCTTGTACGGCGGGCGGACCGATGCTGGTGCTGGATTTTGCCCAGGTCAGCTACATTTCCAGTATCGGCCTGCGCGCGCTGATGCTGGCAATTAAACAGGTGAAGGCCCAGAAGGGGCGCATGGTGCTGGCAGGCTTGTCGCCGCTGGTCATGGAAGTATTCAAGATCAGCCGCTTTGACATGCTGTTCGAGATTTTTGCGGACCGCGAAGCGGCACTGGCTGCGCTGGCGGCCGCATGAAGGCCATCATCTGGGGCGCACGCGGTTCACTGCCGGTGGCGCTGACCCACAAGCAGATCCGCGCCAAGCTGGTGGCAGCGCTGGAAGGCGCCATCGGCCGCAACCTCGATACCAGCGGCAAGATCGCATCCTACATCGACAATGACCTGGGTTTTGACGTGCGCGGCACGTTTGGCGGCCACTCCAGCTGCGTGGAAGTGCAGTGCTGGGACCAGGCCACGACGGCTGAACACGTGATCCTCGACATGGGCAGCGGCCTGCGTCCGCTGGGCGGCTCGAAAATGGCGAAGTATGGCTTTGCCAAGCCGCAGACGTACCACATCTTCATGTCGCACCTGCACTGGGACCACATCATGGGGTTCCCGTTCTTCACGCCCGCTTACATTCCGGGCAACCGCATCATCATTTATGGCTGCCACGAACAGCTGGAAACCGCGTTCCGCCGCCAGCAGGAACCGATCAGCTTCCCGGTCACGTTCGACCAGCTGGGCGCTGCCATTGAATTCCGCCACATGACGCCGGGCCAGCCGATCGAAGTCAACGGCTTGAAGGTGACGGCCAAGCTGCAGCTGCACGCGGGCGATTCGTATGGCTACCGCCTCGAACATGAAGGCCAGACGCTGATCTACAGCACGGATTCCGAACACAAGCTCGATAACGAACTGGAGCGCGAAGCCTTTGTCGAATTTTTCCGGGAAGCGGACCTGGTGATTTTTGACGCCATGTATTCGCTGGCCGACTCGATTTCCGTGAAGGCCGACTGGGGCCACTCCAGCAACGTGGTCGGCGTGGAACTGTGCCAGCTGGCGCGGGCGCGCCAGCTGTGCCTGTTCCACCACGAACCGATCTACGACGACGCGCAAATTGCCCGCGTGCTGGCGGAAACCCGCCGCTATGCGGAAATCACGGGCGAAGCGCCGTTGGACGTCGTGGCGGCTTACGACGGCATGGAAATCGACCTGTCCGCACCGGCCTGAGACGATGGTATCGGCCTTGTTGACCCGCTTGATGGCCGGGCTGCGCCGTCGCGGCCGTCCGACGGCCATGGCGCTGGCGCTGGGATTTGTTTTGCTGGTGCTGTGGCTGCCGGAAGGGCCGTTGCCGGGCTTGCAGCTGGCGCTGTTCGATGGCTACCAAAAAGCCATGCCGCGCGAGCGCAAAAATGCCGCCGTACAAATTGTCGCCATTGATGAAGCGTCGCTGAAGCGCTTTGGCCAGTGGCCATGGCCGCGCGACCGCCTGGCCGAATTGCTGGACAAGATGGCGGAACAGCAGCCGCTGGCCATCGGCCTCGATATTTTCATGCCGGAGGCGGACTTGACGTCGCCCGAAGCGCTGGCTGCGCGCCTGCCCGATGCGGCGCCTGCCGTCATATCCGCACTGAAGGCCATGCCGCGCCATGACGTGCAGCTGGCCAAGGCCATGCGCCGCATCCCCGTGGTGCTGGGCGCGGCTGGCTTGCGCTCGCCGATTCCCGGCTCCACGCCGGTGCTGCGCGCCTGGCCCGTGCAATCGGTGGGCGGCGACCCCCTGCCGTTCCTGCGCACTTACCCGGAAGCGCTGGCCAGTTTGCCGATGCTGCAGGGCGCGGCCAGCGGCCAGGGCTTGCTGGCGGCCGATCCTGAACACGGCGTGCTGCGGCGGGTGCCGCTGGTGGCGGCCGTGGGCGGCACCATGCTGCCGTCGCTGTCGATTGAATTGATCCGCGTGGCCGTGGGCTTGCCGGCCGTGACGGTCGAGGTGGCGCCGCAGGGCGTACGCAGCGTGGCGCTGGGCGACTTGCAGGTGCCGACGCAGCCCGGCGGCGAAGTGCTCGTGCATTTTGGCCGCCACGCCAATGACCGCTACGTGTCCGCACTGGACATCATGGAAGGCAAGGCGCCGGCGGACTTGCTGACCAACCGCATCGTCATTGTCGCGCTGACGGGCCTGGGGCTGGTTGACATGCAAACCAATGCCCGCGGCGAATTGCTGCCGGGCGCCGACGTCCACGCGCAATTGACGGAAAGCCTGTTTGACGAACGCTGGCTGCAGCGGCCTGCGCCTATGCGCTATGCGGAGGCCGGGGCGCTGGCGCTGTGTGGCCTGCTGATGATCTGGCTGCTGCCGCGCGTGAGTTTGCGCACTGGCGTGTTTGCGTGGCTGGCGTTGTCGGCGCTGCTGTTTGGCGCCGGTGTCGCGCTGTTTTCCCGAGCCGGGCTGCTGTTCGATGCCGCCACCGTGTGGCTGGGCGTGACCGCGTGCAGCCTGTCGCTGCTGGCCAGCCTGTTCGTGGTGGAAGCCAGCCAGCGGCGCCGCAGCGAACACGCGCTGCATGAAGCGCGTGAATCGGCAGCCAAGGCGGCCGGTGAACTGTCCGCTGCGCGCCGCATTCAAATGGCGACCTTGCCGGCGCCGGCCGCCGCGTTTCCGGGCGAAACCCGCTTCACGGTGGCGGCGCTGCTGGAACCGGCGCGCGAAGTGGGCGGCGACTTGTACGATTTCTACATGCTGGACCAGCGGCGCATGCTGTTCATGATCGGCGACGTGTCCGGCAAAGGCTTGCCGGCCAGCCTGTTCATGGTGGTGGCGAAGGCGCTGTCGAAAAGCGTGGCGCTGGGGATGGCGGCGCAGCCCGGTATGGCCATCGATATGGCGGCCATCATCAACCGCGCCAACAGCGAACTGGCCCGGGAAAACCCGGAAATGCTGTTCGTCACGTGCATCGCCGGCATCCTCGATGTGGACACCGGCGAAGTCACGCTGTGCAACGCAGGGCACGATGCGCCGCGCAGGGTGACGGCAGCGGGCGAACTGGAACGCATGCAGCCGGCCGACGGCCCGCCGTTGTGCGTGCTGGAAGATTTTGAATATCCGGTGCAGCATTACCAGATGGCGCCCGGCGACAGCCTGTGCCTGACCACCGATGGTATATCCGAAGCCATGAACGGGCAGGGCGAATTGTATGGCGTGGAGCGCCTCGACGCGCTGCTGGCGCACACCCACGGCCTGGGGCCGGAAGCACTGGTAGCCGCCGTGCGTGAAGACGTGCGCCGCCACGTGGGCACGGCGGAGCCGTCGGACGACTTGACGCTGCTGGTGGTGCGCTGGAACGGTAGTGCCGGTTAGGCACCGTTAATTCAAGGCAGCGGCGTCAGCACTTCCCCCAGGACCTGGCGCTGGATGCGCTCCATGACTTTTTCTTTTTGCATTTGCTGCATGGCTGCCGTCAGGCGCGGCACCAGTGCTTCGTGCTTGCGGTGCACGTAGTGGTAGACCGGGAACGACGCCAGCGCCGGGCTCAGCACTTTAATGTCTTCCATTTTCAGCGCCCTGGCGGCAGCCAGGCCGGATGCGCGGTTGCCGACCACGACGTCGGTGCGGCCCATGGCCAGTTTCTGGAACGCCTGCTGCATGGTGGGCACCGGTTCGGTGCGCATGCCCGTCGTGGACGCCTCGACAATTTTAATGCCCCGCACAAAACCAATGGTGAACGGGCGCAGGCTTTCCCATCCGTTCACGATGAAGGTCGTGTCGCGGGAAAAAATCACGATTTCATAAATCTGGATCGGCACCGGCACGATGATCAGGTTCGGGTAGTCGCGCTCCATGCCGACTTTCCGATAGAGTTCGCCATCGGTCTGGCCATCGTTGGCGCTGACCAGCGACCGTTCGCCTGGATATTTATGCACTTGCAGGTTCATGCCCAGCCGTTTATAGGCTTCTGCCACGACCAGTTCGGCAATTTGCGTGGCCGGGTCTTGTTCCAGCAGCGTGGAAACATGCATCACCCCAGCCGCGGCGGCCAATAACTCTTGCGCCAGTGCGGGACGCGGCAAGGCGGAAGCGGTGGCGGCAACTGCCGCAATGTTAAACAAGCGCCGGTCCATAGGTCCTCCGTCATGGTTGTTTGCCACGTCATCAGCGCCGCAGCTCGCGTTCGGCAATCTGCGCCAGTTCACCGCTGCGCCGCAATTCTTCCAGCGCCACGTTGAACTGGCGGATAAAATCGTCGCGGAACGTCCACCGCTCGCCGTGCAGGCGCGTAAAGCCCAGGTAGCCGTGCTCCTGGCTGACGACGGCGGTTTCCACGACCCGCGCACTGTGCTGGAACGCATTTTCCGCACGGGCGCGTAACAGTGCATGCTGGATCGCGTAGCGGTCGTTCATGTAACAGTCTATCCTGCCCAGCAATAATTTTTTCAGATTTTCATCGGTGCCGCGCGCTTCTTCCACGGCCAGCTTGCTGTTGCGCCGGGCCGCATCAAATGCGGGGCCGCCAAGCAGGAAACCGGTATTGACGCCGATGCGCAGGCCAAAATAGCCGTCCGGCCAGCGTGGCGTGCTGACGCGGGCCGCCACGGCGTCGTTGCAATACATCACGACGCTTTCCAGCATGATGGGGGCGGAATAATCCATCCACGGCCGGTCGCCGGGGCGGTAATAGGGCGGGGCCAGCGCAAAGCCTTCGCCTTGCTCCAGCATGCGCAAGCCCCGCTTCCATGGCACGGGCTGCAGGTCGACCTTGTAGGCCGGCATGGCGGTAAAAATGCGCGCCAGTATCGCAGGATAGACGCCGAGCGGCGTGCCGTTCACGGCATAGGAATAGGGGGGATAAGCGTCGTCAACGTAAATCGTCACCGCTTGTTGCTGGCCGGCCGCGGGGCTTGGCGGCAGGGCGGGCGTGGAGGGCGTGGAGGGCGTTGCGGCTGCGGCAGGCGGCGCTGCCGCCAGGACACTCAACGCGGCCAGCAAGACGGGGATGGCCGCGTAGTGCATGGTGCAGCGCGCCCGCTAGCGGACGCGGATCTCCACGCGGCGGTTGCGCAATTCCGCCTTGCCATCGCCGGTGGCGACAGCCGGTTCCCGTTCGCCGCGTCCGGCCACGCTGATGCTGTCGGCCGGGATGCCCGCTTCGAGCAGCAATTGCCTGACGCGTTCCGCCCGTTTCAGCGACAGCGCATCGTTGTACTCGGCCGTACCAGCGCGGTCCGTATGGCCGATCACGACGACTTCCGGCGCCGGGCGCTGCGCCAGCTCATCGCGGATTTGCGCAAAGCGGGCCGCCGATTCCGGCACCAGGTTTTCCGTATCGGTTTCGAAATACACGGTAAAGACAGCGGCCCCTTTCGGGAGTTGCGCCAGCAAGGGTGCATAGCGGGCGCGGATTGCACTTTCCTGTTCCGTCACGGTGGCGACACTGGCATTGCGGGCCACGTGGGCGCTGCGGTAGGGCTGGTCCAGCACGGTTTCACCGCCGGCCGTCGCCACCACCACGGCGCTGGGTTTGCCATCCTGGTTCGGCAGCAGCGTAATGCGTTCACGGGGCGCCGAATTTTGCTGGCTGATGGCAGCCACCAGGCACGCAATGAAAATCAGCGGGCCGATCATTCGCCGCTGCCTTCCACGTCAATGACGAATTCCGTGCCGCGTACGCCGAGCACGGATGAGGGCGTGGAGAATTTCACGGCGGCCGGAGATTGCTTGGCGATTTTGCCGGACACGACTGCCAGCGTGCCGCGCCGCACGCTGGCGCCCAGTTTGCCTTCGTGCGTGGTGGAATTGAACGCGAACTGTTCCATTTCCAGTGCGGTATTCGGGCCCAGCGCCATCCGCGTTTCATCGCGCAGCGTGATCCCCGCGCCGCCGTCCGCGCCCGTGACGATGCGGTCGGACGGCATAATCACGGCGCCCGCAGTGCCGGCTGTCTTTCTTCCGGCGCGTTCTATGGTTACACTGCCAGTGGCGGTCTTGATGATGCCGGCGGCGTTGTCTGGAATGGGCGCGGCAATGGAAGTCGCCGGGACCAGGGCAGTGAACGGCGCCAGCACCAGCAGCATTGCCGCGACACTTGGCAATTTTATTAGGGTCATGTCCACCTCTATAATAGACAATCCGATAATATGCTCTAATGGAACAAAAAGGAATCAGTAGCGGCGCAGGTGGTTGCAAAACTGGCACGCGTTTCGAAGCCAGGCTCGCGCTCGTCCCTGTCGTGATGGAATTGGTGGCGGCGCAAATGCGCCACGCCGGCGCGGCGCCGGATTCCGTCATGCGGGCAGAATTGATTTTGGAAGAATTGTTCCGCAACAGCGTGTTGCACGGCTATGGCGGCGACAGCGACCGCCCGGTGTGGATTTTTGCGCAAGCGGCAGGCTTTTGCTATGAAGATGAAGCCCCGCCATTCAACCCGCTGGCGGACCGCCAAGCCCACAAGGAACCGAATCCGGATTTGGCGATTGAAGACCAGCCCATCGGGGGCGCCGGTTTGATGCTGATCCGGCAACTGGCCAAGCGTGCCGAATATGTGCGGCACGATAAGCGCAATTGCCTGCTGATCGAAGTGTGATTGCGTGGCCGCTGCCGATGATCCCCGCCGGTGCGGGGATCGCGGGACTTTCAGAAATTCGTGAACTGCTTTTCATCCACCGGGCCGGCGCTGGCTGCGTGGACGCGTACTGCGCGCAAGGATTTTGGCTTGACCAGCACCGGATGGCTGGCTGACGGTTTGGAACCGGCGCCGCCGGCCGGCGTGTCGTGGCGGGAAAAGCGCTTGAACATATCCATCAGGTGCGCCAGGTTGTCGGCTTGCGCGCTCATTTCCTCCGACGTGGCGGCCAGTTCTTCCGAGCTGGCCGCATTGAGCTGCGTGGTCTGGCTCAGCTGGCTGACGGCGCTGTTGATTTGCCGTACGCCGGCCGCCTGTTCTTCCGATGCGGCGGCAATTTCCTGCACCAGGTCAGACGTTTTGCGGATATTCGGCACCATGGCGTCCAGCAAGGAGCCGGCCTGATCGGCCAGGTCGACGCTGTTGGTGGCGACTTCTGCAATTTCCTGCGCGGCAATCTGGCTGCGTTCGGCCAGCTTGCGCACTTCCGCCGCCACGACGGCAAAGCCTTTACCGTGTTCATGGGCGCGGGCCGCCTCGATCGCGGCATTCAAGGCCAGCAAATTCGTCTGGTAGGCAATGTCATCGATGATCGACACTTTTTTGGCAATCTGGCGCATGGCCGCCGCCGTGGCTTTGACGACTTCGCCGCCTTTTGCCGCTTCGCTGGCAGCTTGCGTGGCAATCGAATCCGTTACGCGGGCATTTTCCGCATTGGTCGTGATGGACGCCGTCATTTCCTCAATCGATGCGCTGGTTTCTTCCACGCTGGCCGCCTGTTCGCTTGATGCCTGCGACAGCGAACCGGCCGTAGCCGATACTTCATTCGATGCGCTGGCCAGCGTTTGCACGACACGCTGCACATCCATGACCACCATGCTGATGGAGCGGGAAATCCAGATCGCCAATCCGCAGCCCAGCACGGCAATGGCAATGGCGAAGGTCAGGATGATTTGCTTGGCATGTTCAGTAATGCCGCGCATCGCGTCGGATTCTTCCTTGGTTTCCTTGCTGTTCAGCGCCAGCAGCCGCCTGGTGGCGGCCGTGATGGCGGCATCGGCGCCTTTGGCGGCCTTGTCCAGTTCGGGTATGGTGGCGCCTTTTTCCTTCAAGGCTTCCAGCTGCGCCAGCTGGCTGCCATATTCCTTGGTCGCGGCGTTGACTTCAGCCAGCAGCGCCTGTTCTTCGCGGTCGATGTCGCCGGTGGCCGTATAGGCGGCGACTGCCTTGTCGATGTCGGCCAGGTCGGCGCGGACTTTCGTGTGATAATCGCCGCCGCGCAAAATGAAGTTTTTGAAGTGGTGCACGGCATTGCCATTGCCGGCGACGATGGCGACGACGGCATCCTTGCGCACGATCGTGCCCGCCTCGAAGGTATTCCAGTGCGCCAGCAGGGAAGCCAGGTTGGTAAAGGCGGTGAATCCCAACAAGACCACCAGCGCCACGATACTGCCCAAACCCACGTGCAGCCGGGTCTCCATCCGCATAGTTTTCAGCATGGCAATGCCCCCTGTGATGTGAAAGCAGGACCATTCTGACGGATTTATTCCGGGCAATTCTCTCCAAAACTCACAATCCGATGACAAACCTTGTAATTACACGGACTGCGTCTCCATTTGGTAACAGTCGCGCCCCTTGCGTTTTGCCGCATACAGCGCGCGGTCGGCGCGGGCAATTAATTCTTGCTGTGATTCCTTGCTTCCTGAATAACAGGCGATGCCCAGGCTGGTCGTGATGTGCATGGCGCCGCCCGGCAGCGCCAGCGCTTCGCGCACGGCGCCGACGACCTTGGCGGCCAGTGCGGCGGCTTCCGCCGGGTGGCTGATGTTTTCAAACACGATGACAAATTCATCACCGGCCAGGCGCGCCACGGTATCGATGGCGCGCACGGTGCGCTGCAGGCGTCCGGCAAACGCTTTCAGCACTTCGTCACCGGCGCCATGGCCCAGCGTGTCGTTAATGGTTTTGAAATTGTCAATATCGAGGTAAGCCAGCGCCATCGTGCTGCGCTGGCGGCGGCACCGTTCCATGGCTTGCCACAGCACTTCATCGAATTTGCGGCGGTTGGCGATGCCTGTCAGCGTGTCGATGCGCGCCAGTTCGATCAATTGTTCTTCCACGGCTTTCACGCGCGTCATGTCATGGCTCAGCGCATACACGCCTGCCACGGAGCCGTCCGGCTGCAAGTCGGGAACAAACGTCGTGTCCAGCGTGCGGACATCGCCATGCAGCAAGGTGCGCAATTCAAACGACACGACTTCGCCACGGTAGGCGCGCGCCAGGAACGGTTCGCATTTGCTGTACTGGTGCGTGCCGATGATGTCGGCCAAATGCTGGCCCAGCACGGCTTGGGGATCAATATGCATCCAGCGCTGGTAGGTGGCATTGCCGAAGCGTAGCTTGCGCTCGTGGTCCAGGTAGGAAATCAAGACCGGCAAGTTATCGGTAATCAGGCGCAGGCGTTTTTCGCTGGCCGCCTGCGTCAATTCCGCTTCCTTGCGCTTGGTGATATCCATCGCCATCAGGTAAAAGCCCGCAACGGCGCCGTCTTCGCCGGTATCCGGCACCAGGTCCACCATCATGTGCAGCGCCTGGCCCAGTTCCGTTGAAAAGCGTTCGGCGTGCACGCGTTCGCCGTTCAAGACTTTCTTGACATGCTCGGCCCACAGGCGGTGGTACAGTTCTGCGCCGAATACTTCAGGCACGGTTTTGCCGATCATGCTGCGCGGGTCGATGCCCAGCAAATACTGGTAATGGTCGTTGGTGAACTGGTAGCGCAAGTCGCGGTCGATGTACGCGACCAGGGCAGGCATGCTGTCGGCGATCATGCGCGCCCGGCGTTCGCCTGCCGCGATCTTTTCTTCAAAGGCCACCCGCTCCGACACGTCGTGCAGGAAGGCCGTCGCCATATTGTTGTCGCCGTGGCGCAATGCGCCGATCGACAGTTCGACCGGGATTTCCCGGCCATCGCGGCGCAGCGCGTGGACGCGCACGCGGGTGTTGATCATGGGACCGCCCCCCGTTGCAGCAAAGCGCTGCATGCCCGCCGTATGGGCATTGCGCATGCCGTGCGGGATGATCAACTCGGCAATGGTGCGGCCCACGGCTTCGTCGCGGCTCCAGCCAAACGTGCGCTCGGCCTGCGCATTCCATTCAATGATGCGGCCATCCTGGTCGCTGCTGATAAAGGCATCCGGTGCATGCTGCAGGATATTGCGCACCAGCGTTTCATTGTCGCGCGCCAGGTTCAGCGCCTGCTCCCGCTCCGCGGTCAGGCTGTAGACCGCGTGGGCCAGGTCGCCGATTTCATCTTTGCGCTTCATGCGCAGCAGCGCGATGTCGGCATCGTCCTGGCGCACCTTGGACAAGCCTGTGCGCAGCCGCTGCAGCGGCGACAACAGGCGGCTGATGGCAAACCATGACAGCAATCCGGCCACGGCGGCAAATACGGAGGCGGCAATGATGGCGCGGTGGCGCAAGTTGGCCAGCGGTTCAAACGCTTCCGCAGTCGGGTAGCGGGCGCCTACGATCCAGCCCGTGCTGCGCAGCCGCTTGTACGCATAAATGCCTTCCTGGCCATCCTTGTTTTTCGCTTCCGTCCACCCCTCAAAGCCGGCCAGCGCCATTTCCGTGGCGCGGTTGTAGCCGGGGCGGGCATTGATGTGCTGTAGCAGGCGGCTTTGCGTCGGGTGGTGGATCAGGATGCCATCTGTCGTCATGATGAACATGAAGCCGGTCTTGCCGGGTTTCAGTGCATTGATAGGGCCAAAAAAGTCGGACTTTTGCAAATCAATGCTGCCGACAATGACAAACGCAACGTCGTTATTCTTATCCAGCACAGGCTGGGTCAGCACGACGACGGGGCGGCCGGACAGGCGCGACAGGAAAGGTTCCGAGATCAAGCCTTTGCGTGTGTTGACCGTGCGCTCAAAGTACGGCTGGGTATTGGCGGTAAAGCGGCTTTCATTGAAATCCGGGCGCAACGTGGCCACCAGCGTGCCGCTGCGGTCAAACACGACGATATTGAAAAACTCGCCGCGCGCAATCGGGCGCGATTCCAGCAGCTTTTGCATGGCGCCCGGCTCCGCATGGGCGCCCGGCGGCAAGCCTTCCGGTAACGTGGCGAGGATGGCGCGTTTATTGTCGAGCTGTTCATCGACATAGGCGGCTGCCGTCGACAAGACTGAAAATTGTTGCGATCCGATCACACTTTTCATGTCGCGCTCGGCCAGCAGCAGCGCGCCCAGGGTGACGATGGAAGTAGCGCCCAGCACCAGCAAGATGACGACAGACGCCATCCGGGCCTTCAAGGTTAAAGGAAACAGGCGGGCTGCAAGGCGGGAAAAAAAGCCTTCGACGGGCATGCGGAATTGTTAACAAGGTTCGGTTGCGTGGAGTATTGCATACCCAGGGCCGGGCTGGCGAGGTTCTTGTGGGCAAATTCAACAGTATTGCCGTTTTGTTAGCACATGGTGTGGGCGCCGTCGCCTACAATGGCGGTTTTGTTCGGGAGCAATGGCATGGCGCTGGCGGGCGTGTTGTGGGATAACGATGGCGTGCTGGTCGACACGGAACGCTTGTTTTACCAGGCCAACCGTGAGCTATTCCTGCGCTTTGGCGTGGACTTGTCGGAACGGCAATTCTTTGACTGGTACCTGGCGGACAATTGCGGCGCGTGGCATTTGCTCACTACTTTGCAATTAACGAACAAGCAGATGGACGACTTGCGGGGCGAGCGCAACGTGCGCTATGCGCAACTGCTGGCGGGCGCCAATGTGCAGCCGGTGGCGGGTGTGGAGCCAGTGCTGGCGGCGTGGTCTTCGCGTTTGCCGATGGCGGTGGTGACCAGCTGTAACGGCGACCACTTCCAGCAAATCCATGCGAAGCTGGGCTTGCTCAAGCATTTCCGTTTTGCGCTGACGTCGGAACACTATGTCAACAGCAAGCCTTCGCCGGAACCGTACTGCCTGGGGCTGGAACGGCTGGGCGTGGCGGCATCGGACTGCGTGGTGGTGGAAGATTCGCCCCGCGGCCTGCAGGCGGCGCTGGGCGCCGGCTTGCGGTGCATTGTGCTGCGCCATCCGCTGACGCGCCATTACGATTTTCCCGGTGCGTGGAGAGTTGTCGACCACATGGGCGAATTGCACGAAGAATTGCTGGCGCTGGGGCACTGATCCATGGCGCGCGTACACTTGTGCTGGGAACTTGGCGGCGGCCTGGGGCATGCGGGTCGCCTGAAACTGCTGGCGCAGGAATTATTGGCGGCAGGGCATGAGGTGTCGATGAGCTTGCGCGACCTGGCGCACACGCACGCGATGCTGGGGGAATTGCCTGTGCCCAAGTTGCAGGCGCCTGTGTGGTTGCACCGTACCGTGGGATTGCCGGAAAACCGGGGCAGCCTGGCCGAAGTGGTGCTGGATTACGGCTATCTGGAGCCGAACGGGCTGGCCGGGCAAGTGATGGGCTGGCGCGCGGTGTTTGAGCTGGTCAAGGCCGATGTCGTGATTGGCGACTATGCGCCAACGGCCATGCTGGCGGCGCGCAGCATGGGATTGCGGTCGGTATCGGTCGGCATTGGTTTTACGTTGCCGCCGCCGGGCAGGGCGCTGCCGCTGTTGCGGGACTGGGAAAACATTGCGCCGCAGCGCCTGGCGCAGGCGGAAGCGCGCGTGCTGGACGTGGCCAATGCCGTGCTGGCGCGCCATGGCGGCGTGCCGCTGGCGTGGGCGGCGGAATTATTCCTTGGCGATGCCACATGGATGACGGCGTGGCCGGAAATGGACCATTATGGCCGCGGTGTGGAGGCGCTCGACTGGCTGGGTCCTGTGTTTGCGCAGGGCGGCGGCATTGCGCCGAAGTGGCCGGCCGGGAGCGGGCCGAAAGTGTTCGCCTATGTGAAAACCGAGCATGGCCAGCATGCCAAGGTATTGCAGGCGCTGGCGCAAGCCGGGTGCCGCGTGCTGTGCTATTTGCCGGAAGTGGCTAACGGCATGGCGCCGCCGGTGCAAAGTCCGGCGATCCTGTACGCCCGCAAACCAGTGGATGTGACGGCGGCGCTGTCGCAGGCCGACTGGTGCGTGTGCCATGGCGGCGAAGCCACGGTAGCGCAAGCCTTGTTGGCGGGCGTGCCCTTGCTGCTGTTGCCCATGCAAGTTGAGCAATACCTGCTGTCGCGCCGCATCGCCACTGCCGGCATGGCAGTCAACATCCCCGCGCCGCCACCGGACTGGCATGCCGCGCTGCGCACCGTCCTGTCCAATGCCACGCTGGCACGGCAAGCCCGCGCCTTCGCCGCCCGCCACGCCGCTTTTTCCCCCAGCGCTGGGGTCAGACGTGCAATCGTGCACATCTAGCGTGGGGTCAGGCGTGCATTCGTGCATCCGGGCCGCCTGGTGGCGCCGGCTTGCGCAAACTGCTGGCGAGCGCCCGGCGTTGCAAGGATTCCCGTCTTCTGACTACGTTATACTCTGCACTTTTAGCGATCCAACGGGTGGAAAACCGTGCCGCTTCCGGGGCTGCGGCGGACACCGCTTCAGGCCCGCGGCCCAGCCCCGCATTGAGCGCCTGCGCGTATGCATGAATGCACGCCTGACCCCACCGGGCGGATGCATGAATGCACGCCTGGCCCCACGGTGTTACTTTGGACGCGGTGGCGTCAAGCCTTCATCGCCTTCGTGGAATGTGCCGGCCCGCAGGCGGCGGATGGTGGCAGCGACGGCGCGTGCCACGTTGCGCACCTCTTCTTGCAGCGCACGATCGCGGTCCAGCACATCATGGCTTTCCGCATACGGCTGGTAATAGCCGATAAACCGGTCCAGTTGTGCTTGGCCGCCGGACGGAATCAACCCCATCCAGTCAAGCCAGTCCGACAAATTGCGCCGCAAGCTTTCCGTGCCCGCCACGTCGCCATGCACCACCAGCCCGTAAGCCCGTCCGGCCAGATGTTTCGGATACGGCCAGCCCGCCAGCTCCAGCGCCTTGGCTTCTTCGGCATGTTTGCCATGCGTCGTGGTCGGATCAGGATTGCCGCCATCCGCGCACACCAGCCGGTCTATCATCAGTTTCAAGGGCGAAGGCGCCTGGTACCAGTACACCGGCGTTACGATAATGACGCCATGCGCCGCCACCCATTCTTCGTAAATCTCCGGCATCCAATCCTTGGCCTGTCCGTTGCCATGGTTGGGATAACAGCTGCACGGCCAGTGGCATAGCGGCATCGCCGTCGACAAGCAGCCTTTACAGGGATAAATATGCATATCATAGCCGGAGGTCAGCCAGCTCAAATCCAGCGTCCGCACATCGAACCCATCCGCGCCCAATGTTTCGTGCAGCCACTGCACCATGCGCCACGATTTCGACATTTCACCCGGGCACGAACCGTCATTGCGCGCCGCACCATTGATCAGCAGCACGCGCGGCGTCGTCGCGGGATCTTGTTGCACGCGCTGCGCTTGTTGCAACCTTTCGCTGGCGGCACGCCATTCGTCGGACAAGTCGTACGCGGGATCGGCATAGCCAGGTCCGGCAGGACGGGTTCGCGGCGCTTTGCGCCCCGCGTGGTAATTTTGCCAGGCGACTTCTTCCACCTGCGCCAGCGCATCGTGCACGGATTCAAACGCCGGATCGCTAAATGCCCGGTGAAATTGCAGGCGGAAAGTATTGCGGTCCAATGGGGCGGGCGCCTGGCCCTTGCGGATAGTCGTCATGGCAGCCTCCGGTGATTCGCGCCAGCATGCACCGGATGGCTTAACGGTTCGGTACGCTAACGTACCATCATGGCCCTTATGTGCCCGTGGCGCGGTACGTGGATGCGCTGCCTGGCGCACGGGCTGGCGCAGAGAGGCGGCGCACCGGCAGCGGCGTCACCGCCGCCGCCCGCAATGGCGCTGCCGTCCCATCGGCAAACGCGGATGCTCCCAGCCTGAATACTCCCACGGCCGCCGACAGCGCCAGCGCCTGTTCGCGCATGGCTTCTGCCGCGCCAGCCGCCTGTTCCACCAGTGCTGCATTGCGCTGCGTGCCGTCATCCATGCCGGCAATAGCGGCATTGACTTGCTCGATGCCCGCCAGCTGTTCGCCGCTGGCGCGGGCAATATCGGCAATGATGTCCGCCACCCGCGCCACGCTGGCAACGATGTGTTCCATGGTCTGGCCGGCTTGATCCGCCAGCCGGGCGCCCGCATCGGCGCGCGCGACGGAATCATCGATCAGCGCCTTGATTTCATGCGCCGCCGCCTTGGAGCGGCCCGCCAGGTTGCGCACTTCGGTGGCGACTACCGCGAAGCCGCGCCCGTGTTCACCGGCGCGCGCCGCTTCCACGGAAGCGTTCAGCGCCAGGATATTGGTCTGGAACGCAATGGAATCAATGACACCGATAATGTCGGCAATGCGGCGCGACGACGTATTAATCGACGCCATGGTCTGTACCACTTGCGCCACCACTGCGCCGCCTTCGCCGGCGATGCCGGAAGCTGTTTGCGCCAGTGCATTGGCCTGGTGCGCGCTGGCCGTATTCTGCTTGACGGTGGCGGTCAGCTGCGACATGGCCGATGCGGTTTCTTCCAGCGCTCCCGCTTGCTGCTCCGTACGCTCCGACAAGTCCGCATTACCCGCGGCAATTTCCGACGACGCACGCCGGATCGCATCCGTGCCCGCGCGCACTTCCGATACGATCCGCACCAGGCTGGTATTCATGTCGTTCAGCGCCGCCGACAGTACGCCCACTTCATCGGTGGAATGCACGTCAATGTGCGAACCGAGGTCGCCATCGGCCACGGTACGGGCGACTTTGACGGCATGGCCGATCGGTACAACGATGCCGCGCGTGATCACCCATGCCGTGAACAGGCTCAGCATGCCGCCAATGACGCCCATGGCCACCATGGCCATGCTGGCCGTGCGGGCCGTAGCGCGCGCGGCGCTGCCGGACGCGTGCATTTGCGCCACCTGGAATGCGATTAATTGTTCGATTGCATCGAACTGCGCTTGCTGCAACGATTTGACGTGTTCCGCCATCCACGCGTTGGCGCCCGCACGGTCGCCGCCCTGCAGCTTTTGCACCAGCGGCTGCAGCGCTGCCGTGTAGGCTGCGCGCGCGTCAATAATCTTGCCCAGCAAAGCCTTGGCTTCATCAGCCATGCCCAGGGCCTGTAATTTGCCGATGCAGCCATCGCCTTCGCGGCCGGTGTCGGCAATGCCGCGGATTTCCGGCGCATCCGGTTGGTCTTGCATCAGGGCATTACGGACGTCGCGCGCCTGGCGGTTTGACGCATCCTTTAAGTCGTTGAGCAGGCTGATTTTGGCGTACCGGTCATTGACGGTGACGTCGATTTCCGCGCTGACGGCGTTCAGGCGCGTGGCACCCACGGCCACTACGGCAGCCAGCAGCAGGATCGTGAGCGAAAAGGCGGCAGTCAGGCGCCGCCCGATAGGCAAGTTGGCGATTTTCATATAGGTATTTCCTGAGAGAATCGCCAGTCTACCAGTCTAACAGCGGCAGCTTTTCCAAGAGAGCTATACAGCTTATTAGAGGGTAGCCACCAAAAATGTGTCGTAAAAGTGTAAAACGTACCATGGCGAAATATTGCATATATCGCCACGCGTCTATACACTCAGCCGTGACTTGCAGTAGCAATTGCCCGCTGCGTTAAACCTGGGAGTGGTTGTAGACGTGTATCCGCAAACGCAAATAGATCCCGTAGTCAGTTTCCTCAATGCGCAAGGCGAAGCCGTGCGCGGCACCATCGTCAACCTGGAACGCCGCGCACTGGTGATGGAAGTCTACAATCCCCATTCGATCGTCCAGGTCAGCGAAGTCATGAATGAGCTGACTATCCGGCTGGGCGCCCGCAATGCCTATGTCGGCAAGGCCGTCGTCATCAGCCTCGTCAATACCGGGCTGACTGCCATCGTGTCGCTGCGCCTGATCGACGAATGGCGCGAACTGTCCATGCTGGATCTGGCGCCAGGCACCGTAGGCAAAGCCGCGCAGGATTTCGTGCGCGACTGGGACGAACGGCCGAAGATCCAGGGCGAGTACCAAATTGCAATTAACGAAACGCGTGCATTCCTCAGCGAGCTGTCACGCTGGGTCGAGCAAGTGGATTTGTCGGGTGTCTTGCCGAAAGATGACGATGGGCGGTTGCCGGCCGGCGTATTTGAGGAATTGGCGGCGCCGCTGAAAGCCCGGATCCAGCGCTACCTGGACCTGATCAATGCTGTCGCGGCAGCCGTGCCGGAAGAGCAGGCCGTGGCGCACCGCGCGTTTGCACAGGGCGCGCTGCATCCGCTGGTGCTGCGGGCGCCGTTCGTGTTCCGCGCATTCACGAAGCCGCTGGGCTATGCGGGCGACTACCAGATGGTGAACCAGATGCTGGACGACCCGCGCCAGGGGCCCAGCACGTATTTCCAGTTAGTCAATGCGGCATTCCTGGACACGCCTGTCGCGCAAGCGCACCGCAACCGCATTGATTTACTGGTGGCGTACCTGTGCCGCCACGCCGATGCCGCGCGCACCATGGGCCGCCCGTTCCGCATACTCAATGTGGGCTGCGGGCCGGCCGTGGAAATCCAGCGCTTCCTGCAAGAGTATGATGAACCGCACTGGCTGGAATTCGAACTGGTCGACTTCAGCGAAGAAACACTGAGCTGGACAAAGAGCCGGCTGGCGGCGCTCAATGCGCGGCTGCCGCGTCCTGCCGTCATTCACTACGTTAACGATTCCGTGCACCGCTTGCTGAAACGGCGTCTCGATGACGGCGCCACCACCAATGAATTCGACATGGTGTATTGCGCGGGTTTGTTTGACTACCTGTCCGACAAAGTGTGCGCCAAGCTGCTGATGTATTTTGCGTCACGCATGCGCCGCAACGGCAATGTGCTGGTCACCAATGTCCACAGCAGCAATCCCGGCCGCCACGCGATGGAGCATTTGCTGGAGTGGTACCTGATTTACCGTGACGAAGCATGCATGCGCCGCCTGCTGCCGTCCGACGCGCTGGACGTGCAGCTGTATGTGGACGCCACCGGCGTCAATGTGTTTGCCGAAGCCATGCTGCCGTGAACAGCGCCAGCGACGAATTCAGCCACAGTTATGCGGCTGTGCTGCGGGCGTACCGGCTGAAGTTCAGCCGGGGCGGCGCCTACACATGCATCGTACTGGTGATGCTGGGCGTGGGGCTCGATGCCAGCCTGTATCCGGACGATGCGCTCGATTTCGTCGAGCTGCGTGCACTGGTCTCCATATTGCTGCTGGCAGTGCCGGCTTTGCTGCGCACAGAGTGGGGCCAGCGCCATGTGCAGCGCATTACCTTTGCGTGGCTGCTGTTGCCGCAAATGATGATCAGCTGGATGATCCACGCGACGGAAGGCCCGAGTTCGATTTATTACGCCGGCTTGAACCTGGCCGTCTTTGCGTCCGGCATTGCACTGCAATTCTCCGTGCTGCAATGCCTGGCGCTGGGCGGCATCACGTACCTGATGTATTTTGTCGCGTGCTACACGCATCCGGGCGGCGCGCCGTGGCATGGACCATATGCCGTCAATTCGCTGTTCCTGCTGTTTACGGCCATTGCCAGCGCCGTGTGCGCGTTTTATAACGAACAGGCCCGTTTCATGATGCTGCAGCTGAAAGGCGAGCTGGCCGAAAAAAACCAGCAGCTGAAGATGATCAACCGCGACCTGGCTGACATCAAGGGCCAGATGCTGCAGCAGGAAAAAATGGCGGCTATCGGCACCCTGGCGGCCGGGCTGCTGCATGAAGTGAACAATCCCGTCAATTACTGCATGATGGCGATCGACCTGGGCTGCGAAGACCCGGTGGCGAAAAGCAGCCCGATGCTTATGGAATGCCTGACCGACGCCAAGGAAGGCATGCGCCGCGTGCAGTACATCGTATCGGATTTAAAGACCTTTGCTTACCGCAAGCAGGGCAGCGTTTATGAAATGGCGCCGTTCCAGTTTGGACGGGCGCTGGAATCGGCGATCCGGCTGGTCGGGCACGAAGTCAAGGATGTGCGGATCGAACGCGATTTGCCGGAAGATACGCTGGTGATGGGCGACGAGGCGGGCATTATCGGCGTGCTGATTAATTTGCTCAGCAATGCTGCGCTGGCCATGCGCCGGGGCGGCACCCGCAAGCCCCACGTATATATCGGCGCCGTGTGCGACGGCGACCGCTTGCGCATCACGGTGCGCGATAATGGCCCGGGCATCGCGCCGGAACACCTGGGCCGCGTCTTTGAACCATTTTTCACCACGCGCGAAGTAGGGCAGGGCCTGGGTTTGGGCCTGTCCATCAGCTATGGCGTGGTGCAGCGCCATGGCAGTGCGCTGGTGGCCGACAGCGTGGTCGGCGAATGGACACGATTCAGTTTCGACTTGCCGCGCGCGGCGCCTGCTTCCACCTTTGAAGGAAAATAATGAGCGAACCACAGATACCGGCAATCCTGTACGTCGATGATGAAGCGACGGCCCTGAAATACTTCCAGCGCGCACTCGATACGCTGGCGCCGGTGTTGACGGCGGATTCGGTGGACGAAGGGAAAACACTGCTGGACGCGCATGCGGACCGCATTGCCGTGCTGGTGTCGGACCAGCGCATGCCGGGTGCGTATGGCAATGAACTGCTGGCCTATGCGCGTGACCGCTACCCGCACATTGTGCGTATCCTTACGACGGCGTACTCGGAACTCGAGCACACGGTGGAAGCCGTCAACCAGGGGCAAATCCAACGCTATATCCAGAAACCGTGGGATATTGCCGCGCTGCGCATGGAATTGCGCCAGGCGCTGGATCTGGCGCGGCTGCGCGGCGAGCACGCGCACCTGCTGCGTGAAAAGCTGATGGTGCGCCAAAAGCAGGTGATTGCCGGGCGCGTGGGCATGGTGTACACGCTGTGCGCCGGGATTGCGGGCCAGGTGTCGTACCTGCCGGTGGAATCCTATCTGGCCGCTGCGCGGATCGGCGGCGTGACCCCGCCGGAACCGGACTGGCTGCTGATCGACCACGCGGATTTGACGAGCGCTGAAGCGTTCCGCAATGCCGCGTTTGCACTGGCTGTGCGTGAACACCTCGATGAAATCGACCAGCGCTATGCGGGGGCGCAGCCGGAACGCATTCTCTCCATGCTGGAAGAAAACTTTGGCGCGGACTGCCGCGTGCTGGGCGCCAACGGCGTGCATTTCCTCGATGGCAGGCTGTTGGCGGAATTCCTCGAGTCGCCCAGCGGCGACGTGATTTCATCGCAGCACGCGTTCTGGATGGCGGCGCTGCTGTGGCTGGGCCGCCATGGCTCGATGCTGCAAATGGCGCCGGGCGAGGGCGGCGGCGTACAGGGCAAACTCAGCAAAGGCGATACCATGCTGACGCCAGTTCAACTGGCGGCGTGGGTCGAGCAATTTTGATGGCTTGTAGGCGGTAGGGCGCAGGTATATATTGGACGCTGGAAATTACCCTGGAGGACGGCGTCATGGCATACCGGGCTTGCGACATTCCTGACGGCTACCTGCACAAGTGGCAAAAGACCACCGATGTGATGGCGGGCATTTTTGATGTGCCCGCCGGCCTCATCATGCGGGTCTTGCCGGAGCAAATCGAAGTCCTGGTAACCAGCCATACCGAGGGAAACCCTTATGAGGCGGATGAAAAAGCCGACCTCCATACGGGGCTGTATTGCGAAACCGTGATGGCGACGCGCCAACTGCTGCACGTGCCGCATGCGCTGGAAGATGCCGCGTGGGCCGCCAATCCCGACGTCAAGCTCAACATGATTTCCTATTTGGGCGTGCCGCTGCAGTGGCCCGACAATGAAGTGTTCGGCACCATCTGTGTGCTCGACAGCAAAAAGCGCCACTACCAGGACAAGTACGTGGAACTGCTATGGGAAATCAAGGCGGCCATCGAGCGCGACTTCGTGCACATCGAGCAGCAGGCGGCGCTGCGGCAAGCCATGCTGCGGCAGCAGGACGATGCGGCGCGGCTGGCTGCCGTTAACAGCCAGTTGCAGGAAGCGCTGCAGCGCGTGACGTCGATGCAGGATGAATTGGTGCGCAGCGAGAAAATGGCGGCGCTGGGCGCCATGGTGGTGGGGATTTCGCATGAATTGAACACGCCGATCGGCAACGGCATGCTGGCCGCCAGCACGTTGCAAAACCGGACGGCGGAATTTGCCGGACGCATGGAAAGCAGCATGACGCGCGGCGAGATGCGGCACTACGTGGACACGGTGCGGCAGGGCGCGGACATGTTGATGAACACGTTGTCGCAAGCCAGTTCGTTGGTGCGCCATTTCCGCCAGGCGGCGGCGGATGAAGCGAATGCCGGGCGGCGCGCGTTCCGGCTGTACGATTGCGTCGCGGAAGTGGCGCAGCGGCTGGCGCGGCGGCTGGAACAGGCGGGCCACCTGCTGGAATGCGCGGTACCGCCTGACATCACGATGGAAAGCTGTCCCGGCCCGCTGGCCGACGTGCTGGAAGACCTGGTGTCCAATGCCGCCACGCATGCGTATCCGCAAGGCGGCAATGGTCCGATCCGGATTGAAGCGGGATTGCACGATGACGATACCGTGTGGCTGGCGGTAGAAGACGAAGGCGCGGGCATCCCCGCGCAGCATCTTGGCCGCATTTTTGATCCCTTCTTTACCACGCGCCTGGGCCAGGGCGGCAGCGGACTGGGACTGCATATCGTGTATCAGCGCGTGACAGGGGCGCTGCAGGGACGCATCGATGTGGCCAGTTCCCTGGGCCGCGGCAGCCGTTTCATGCTGGTTCTGCCGCGCCGCCTGGCCGCCATCGAGGCGGAATGACAGCAGCGTGCGACAGTTAAAACCGTGCGCGCGTATGATCGGTTCACCGCAAACCATTGAGGAGAACTGTCATGCCCAGAGGAGCCAGCCCAAAACGGGAACGCGAGTACAAAGAACTGAAACAAGAGTTCAAGCAGGAGGGCCGCTATGGCGGCCGCGAAGATGAAGTCGCAGCCCGCATCGTCAACAAGCAGCGCCGTGAACACGGCGAGACCCAGGAGCAGAAAGGCGCGGCCAAATCGGCCAGCCGTGCCAGCGCCAGCAAACCTGCCGGCAAAGCATCCGGCAAGAGCTCATCAGCCGGCACGGTTAAACCTGCTGCGCGCAAGGCGGCCAAGCCTGCCGGCAAAGCCACCGGCGGCACGGCGGCGGCAGCAAAAACCGCCCGTAAAGCTGGTGCGAAATCTGCCGGCGCATCCGGTGGCGCGGCGGCACAATCGGGTGGCCGGGGTGCGGTGAAACCCGCGCGCAAATCCGCGGTAAAGTCCGCAACGAAGCCCGCGGCCAAATCCTCGGCAAAGTCTACGACGAAGCCCGCGGCCAAATCCGCGGAAAAGTCTACGACGAAGCCTGCAGCCAAATCTGCGGCAAAGTCCGCAACGAAGCCTGCAGCCAAATCCGCGGCAAAGTCGGCAACGAAGCCTGCGGCCAACTCCACGGCAAAGTCTACGACGAAGCCTGCAGCCAAATCCACGGCAAAGTCTACGACGAAGCCTGCAGCCAAATCCGCGGCAAAGTCGGCAACGAAACCTGCGGCCAACTCCACGGCAAAGTCTACGACGAAGCGTGCAGCAAAATCCGCAGCAAAAGCAGCGGCCGGGCATGCCGGCAAACCGGCGGCAACCTCTGCGAACGGGGCCGCAAGCAAATCCACGGCAAGGTCTTCGGCGAAGCCTGCTGCCAAATCCGCGGCAAAATCCGCATCCAGGCCCGCAGGCGGCGTGCATAAGGCAGATGGCAAAGGCCGCGACGGCATGCATCGCATGATGAACGATGGCTTGCCCATCAAGGATTATCAAAAACTGACCGTGCCGCAAATCTGCAGCCATGTCAGCGAGTTGACTGCAGCCCAGCGCAGCAAGGTGCGTGCGTTCGAGGCATCGCACAAGAACCGCAAGGGTGTGATGGAAGCATTGTCGGGGCGGTTGCACTGACATACACTGCCGGCACATCAACCAAACACTGGAGGCGTTTATGTTGTACCGGGGCAGCTGCCATTGCGGCAATGTGAAGTTTGAAGTGGAAGGCGAAATCAAAGGCGGCGTATCGTGCAATTGTTCGATCTGCCGCCGCAAGGGGACCGCACTGGCGTTTTTCCCCCGCACCAGCATGAAACTGCTGACGCCGGATGATGCGCTGGCCACCTACACCTTCAACAAGCACGTGATCAAACACCGCTTTTGCAAAACTTGCGGCATGCACCCGTTTGGCGAAGGTGTGGACCCGAAGGGCAATGAGATGGTGGCAGTGAGCTTGAATTGCCTGGATGATTTCGACGTGTCGGCAGTGCCGCTGCAGCATTACGACGGCCGCTCGCTGTAATGCACGTGGTCAGCGGGCCAGGTGTTCGCCGACCACGATGGTGACGTCAGCCGTCTGCAGCGCGGCTGATACGCCATGCCACGCCTGCGCCGCGCTGGCGCACGCGGTGGCAAGCAGCAGCACGCCCATGGCCTTGGCCGTGACGGCAGCGGCGCGCGGGTGGCTGGCAAACCAGCCAGTTGCATGGCTGGCCGCCAGCGCCAGTACGCCATAGACGCCGATTTGTGTCGCCGCCGTGATAGCGCCCAGAACGCCCGACTGCATCCACAGCGGGCCGTCGTCCGTGTGCAGGAACTGGGGAAAGATCGCCAGCATGAACAGGTAAGCCTTTGGGTTGAGCAGGCTGGTCATCATGGCGCGGCGGAAGATCACGGCAGGCGCCAGCACTTCGCGGCTGTGTGAAGGCTGGAAGACACTGTCGCTGTGCAGGAACGTCCAGCCCATCCACGCGATGTATGCCGCTCCGGCCAGCAGCAGTGTGTTGAACAGTCCTGGCCACAGTTGCAGCACCATGGCGATGCCCAGGGTCGTCATCGCCAGATGGCAAAAACCACCGGCCACGATGCCGCCAACGGCGGCCATCCCGGCCCGTCTGCCGCCCAGCAGCGAACTGGCCATGACAAAGGCCATGTCCAGGCCAGGCAAAATCACGATGCCGAAAACAACGGCGAAATACAGCCACAGGTGATGATTCATGATAGGTCTCCTTGTTGTGTCCGCTAAGTATCGTGGCTAATCAGGACAGATTTCGCCCTGATTCAATGCTAAAGTGTTGCCATGTACCATCCGACGACCCGTGTACTGGCAGTGCTGGAACTGCTGCAAACCCATGGCCGCATGAGCGGCGCCGACATGGCCGGCCGCCTGCAGGTGGACGGCCGGACGCTGCGCCGCTATATCGTGATGCTGGAGCAGATCGGCATTCCTATCCTCAGCGAGCGTGGCAGGTATGGCGGCTACGCGCTGATGCCTGGTTTTAAATTGCCGCCCATGATGTTCACGGACGATGAAGCGCTGGCCTTGTCGCTGGGATTGCTGGCCGCGCGCAGCCTGGGGCTGGCGGAAGCAGCGCCTGCGGTGGCCAGTGCGCAGGCCAAGCTGGAACGCATCATGCCCGATGGGCTGAAACGGCGCGTGGGCGCCATCGATGAAACCGTGCGGCTGGATTTACAGCGTTCACGCAACGCGGCGCCGCAAGACAACGCGGCGCTGGTGACACTGAGCGCAGCGGCTCAGCGGGGCCAGCGCGTGCACTTGCGCTACCGTGCGATGGACGTGGACAGCGAGCGCGCTTTTGACGCGTATGGCCTGGCATATTACGGCGGCTGGTGGTATGCGGTAGGTTTTTGCCACCTGCGGCAGGACATGCGCACGTTCCGGCTGGACCGGATTGTCGCGGCCGAGCCGCTGCCGCAATCATTCCTGCGCCCTGCGGGCTTTGATGCGCTGGCGCATTTGCGCACGTCGTTCGCGGCCATTCCCCGTGCGCACCCGACCGAGGTGCTGTTAAAGACGGACCTGGTGACGGCGCAGCGCTATTTGCCGGACGCGATCGGTCTGTTCGAGCAGACGCCTGACGGCGTGCTGCTGCATAGCCAGGCGGATAGCCTGGACTGGTTTGCCCGCGAATTGGCGAGTTTACCGTTTGAATTCGAGATCATTGCCCCCGATGCGCTGCGCACGGAACTGGCTGCCATCGTCACCCGTTTGTCGCGGATTGCTGCGCTCCGCTAGAATGCGGACGCAGATTGATTTGTTGTGCAAGGAACCCAAGTTGAAGAAGCTATTTATCGCCGCTGCGCTGAGCGCACTGGTTTCATCGGCAGCACTGGCTGCCTGTCCCGGCCATTATGTGGATGGCAAAGCACCGGAATTCCGCAACCAGAAGCTGGCCGTCAATACACAGGAATTGTGTTATACCGTATTCGGCATCATGCACTCGGGCGTGACCCGCACGCCGCTGTGGGCGGCGGAGCACCTGACGGCGGAAAATGTGGAATTGGCGCGCGACCTGGACCGCGAAAATTCCTTCCACCCGGAAGACCGGCTGCCGCGCCAGTACCGCGCCGAACTGTCCGACTATGCGCGCAGCGGCTTCGATCGCGGCCACATGGCGCCGAACGGTGACATGCCGGACCGTGAAACCCAGCACGAGAGTTTTACGCTGGCGAACATGGTGCCGCAAAATGGCGACAACAACCGCCACGTATGGGCTGGCATCGAGCAGGCGGTGCGCAAGCTGGCCAAGAAAGAGGGCGATTTGTATGTGATCACGGGGCCGGCGTTCATCGGCGCCGATATCCGCAAGATCGGTAACGTGCTGGTGCCCAGCCATTTGTACAAAGTCGTGTACAGCCCGCGCCAGCGTGCCGGCGGCGCATATTTTGTCGAAAACCAGGCCGATGCGCAGTATGTGACGATGACGGTGGCGGAGCTGGAGCAAAAGGTGGGCTTGAACCTGCTGCCATCGCTGACGCCGCAGCAAAAGCAGACCATGCTGAAACTGCCCGTCGCCAAACCCCGCAAACGTTGAGGAGCCGAACATGGCCAAGAAATTCATCCCTTACGCCAATGAGTCAGACGTACTGCACATTGGCGGCCTGACAGTGGAAAACCGCGTTGACCGCATTACGATTGCCGGCGACATCGACCTGACGATGGACAAAGCCGGCCTGGCCGACACCCGCGCGTTGCACAAGCTGCTGACTGACGTGCTGGCAAAACTCGAATCGGCTGATTTGCCAGACCGCCTGCCACCACCCGCCGTACAATCCGTCACCAACCCGTTCTAAAACCACAATGGGGTCAGACGTGCATTCATGCATTTCGCCCGTGGGGTCAGACGTGCATTCATGCATATGCTTCACTCTGCGGACGGGCGTTTTTGAGGCAAAAAGCACACGAGCCCAACAGTTGATCCGGGCTATGCAAATTTGCATAGAGCTTGCTGCGACAGGCCATATGCTGAAAATGAATGCATCAACGCACGTCTGACCCCACGGGGTTTATGCACTAACGCACGTCTGACCCCAGGCTGCACGGGGTTTATGCACTAACGCACGTCTGACCCCAGGCTGCACACGGGGTTTATGCACTAACGCACGTCTGACCCCAGGCTGCATGCGGACCAGGCGGCGCTGGTCAAACAGGTGGTCAATCCCGGCACAGGCACAGGCGCAGGCTTGATCCAGATTATCGATGCCGCGCAGGTATTTGCCGCCGTGTAAAAAAAGCCTGCCGTGGTCAGCGGCAGGCTTGGTTGGCAGCGGGCTTGAATTACTTTACAGCTGCCGCGCTGGCCGCCGGCATGCCGCCGGCAGTCTTGTTCAATTCCGAATTGTGGCGAGCGTAGCCGAAATACACGGCCAGGCCGATTGCCAGCCAGATGCCGAAGGCGATCCACGTGGTGGTGGTCAGGAAGGCCATCAGTGCGACGCAGAAGGCAATGGCCAGCGCCGGCACGACCGGCACGCCTGGGCAGCGGAATGCGCGGTGCAGGTCAGGGCGCTTCCTGCGCAGCACGATGACGGCAATCGACACCAGGCAGAACGCCGCCAGCGTACCGATGTTGATCAGTTCAGCCAGCACGTCCAGCGGCACCACGGAACCAATCAGGCCAAACACGATACCGACGATCCACGTGCACAGGAATGGCGTGCCGAAGCGCGGGTGGATGCTCGACAGGCGCTTTGGCAGCAAGCCGTCACGCGACATGGCGAAGATAATGCGGGTCTGGCCATACGACATCACGAGGATCACGGTGGTCATGCCGAGAATCGCGCCCAGCGACACGAAACCTGCGAACCAGTCTTGCTTGGCTTTGGTCAGCGCCAGGGCTACCGGGTGGTCCAGCGCACCGGCGAATTCACGGAATGGAACGATGCCGGTCATGATGGCCGATACGATGACGTACAGGATGGTGCAAATCACCAGCGAGCCAATGATGCCGATCGGCAGGTCGCGCGACGGGTTTTTGACTTCTTCGGCAGCCGACGTCACGGCATCGAAACCAATGAAGGCGAAGAACACGATGGCCGCCGCGCTCATGACGCCGCCCATGCCGAATGGCATGAAAGGCTGCCAGTTGGCAGTGTCCACGTGGCCGGCGCCGGTGGCGATGAACAGCACCACCACGGCAATCTTGATGACCACCATGATGCCGTTGACGCGGGTCGATTCACGCACACCCCAGCTCAGCATGGCGGTAATGAACAGCATGATGACCATGGCGGGCAAGTTGAAGTACGTTTTTACGCCTGGCAGCGCGCCTGGCGCCGCCGACAGCTCAACCGGGACATGCAAGCCAATGCCGCCAATCAAATGCTGGAAGTAGCCGGACCAGCCTACCGCCACGGCGGACGTGGCCAGGCCGTATTCCAGCAGCAAATCCCAGCCGATCATCCATGCCACCAGTTCACCCAGCGTGGCGTAGCTGTACGTATAGATCGAACCGGCCACCGGCACGGTCGACGCAAATTCCGCATAGCACATGGCGGCAAAGCCGCACGCCAGGGCCGCCACCACGAACGCCAGCGGCAAGGCGGGGCCGGCTTTCAGCGCGCCGGTGCCCGTGAGGACAAAGATACCGGTACCAACAATGGCGCCGATGCCCATCATGATCAGGTCGAACGGGCCCAGCACTTTCTTCAGGCCGCCAGGCTTGCGGCCATCGGCCAGCATCTGGTCCAGGTTCTTGGTTCTAAAAATACTCACTTCTTCTCCAATCCGTCTCTTTATTGAGTTTCTGTCTTGTTCCGGCTGGCCCTGGATAAGGAGCCGGAATGCACGTCGGCGCCGGTGTCGTTTGGCGCTGCCGGATACTAGCATACGCCGGACGCGGGGAAAGCAAAATCTGTATCAAACCCTTAACTTTCAGCGATGAAAAAAACCTGCCGAAGCAGGTTTCTTGATAGGGGTTCCAAATCCCTGGAAAGCAGCGGGACGCGCGGTCCCGTTTATTGGACAGCTTGCTCAGTGCAGCAGCATGCCGGTGCGCGGGTGCACATAGCGGCTGCCGGCGTAGGCGCTTGCGGCGGGCGCCTGGCGGTCCAGCCGCGCCTGCACCAGTTTTTGCCACGCGCTGACCCAGCGCGATGCCACCATGCATTCTTCCGTCGAGCGGGCGCCCAGCGTGCGTTCCACCGCCATTTTTTGGCGTTTCAAGGCATACAGGGCTTGAGCAAAGTTGTCCATTTTTCAGTTCGTCAGAGTGGAGGGCTTCTGCCCTTTGGAAGTTCCTATTATCCGGAATTGCTGAACGGCTGAATGTTCGTTACCTCACGTAGGACAAAGATGACACCGTATGATGCTTTTGTACTACATCAGGGGAACACCTACTCTGATACAGCCGAGTAGCGATCAGCAATAAAGTAGCAGCATGCCAAAGCAACAAGATCAGAAGAGGTGCTCACATGCTTAATATGTCAACCACGCCATCCGCTACTTCCCGCGCTCCGCTGCCAGTCAGCCTGGCCGGCGCCCAGCAAAATGAATTGTTGCGCGCCCTGGATCGCGACGAACTGGAAAGCCTGTTCCCCCACCTGGAACTTGTTCAGTTGCCTGCGGGCAAGGAACTGTACGGCTTCGGTGAGCGTCTGGAATATGCTTACCTGCCGACCAATGCGATTATTTCGCTGCAATATATCAATGAAGATGGCGCCACGACGGAAATTGCCATGATCGGCCGCGAAGGCATCGCCGGCGCCGCCATGTATCCGGACGAGCGCGCCACCAATACCGCGATCGTGCAATGTGCGGGCTATGCGTACCGTTTGCATACGGACGTGCTGCGTGCAGCGTTCCGCAATGGCGGCACCATGGCGCGGCAATTGATGCGCTATACCAGCATCATGTTTGCCCAGCTGGCGCAAAGCGTCGTCAGCAGCCGCCACAGCAGCATCGACCAGAAACTGTGCCGCTGGCTGCTGGACCGGCTGGACCGTTCGCTGTCGGCGGAATTGAAAGTCACGCAGGAATCGATTGCCAATTTGCTGGGCGTGCGGCGCGAAAGCATCACGGCCGCATGCGGCAAGCTGCAGGCCGAAGGCATGATTGAATGCCGGCGCGGCAAGATCGTCATCGTCGACCGCGAAGGGCTGGAACTGGGCGCCGGCGCCTGCTACTTTGCCGCCCGCAGCAAGACCACGCAATTCGACGCTGCCGCTGTGTAAATTCCCCGTAACACGCCATCCCTTGCGGGCGCCCGCCGCGTGGCCGATAATGCGCTGCCTAAATAACGAGACAGCTGCCTATGACCGCCACGCCGCCATTTGACCCACCCTATAAATGCCGTATTGAAGCCGATGGCGCTGAGCGCTGGGTCGATGTGCTGGCCGATGGCTCCATGGTCGAATGTGCGGCGCCCGTCATCGTGGCGCCGGCGGCAGCCGAGCGCACTGCTGCCAAACCGCAGGGCAAGGCGGTCACGCTGCTGAAAGTGCCCTACGCGGAAAAAGACGAAGCCAAGCAGCTGGGTGCGCGCTGGGACCCGAAACGCAAGAAGTGGTACGTGCCGGCCGGGGTCGATGCGGCGCCGTTTGAGCGCTGGCTGGACAGTTAGCGTTCGCCATTGCCTCGCATGGCTTGGCGTCCTGCAGGCATTCATGGCCCGCCCGCGCAAACCGCCCAGCACCTCGCTTGCGTGAGGATGGCGGCAAGCGCGGTTACTCCGTCAATCCGGCCTTGCGCCACAGTGGCATGTACTTATCGTTGTAATACGTCTTGTATGCGGCCGGGCTCGATGGCTGCGGCTTGGCAAATTCCGGGATCCGGTACTGCGGCGCCACCCGTTTCAAATCCGCCAGCGCCGCCTGCTGGCGCGGCGCGTCGCCTTTGTCGGCATACACCATCGCTAAAATCGCATAGCAGTTCGGATAGGCTGGATGCGCCTGCGTCCCTTTCAGGCACCAGTCGCGGGCCGCATCGTTGTCGCCGATTTCCATGTAGGCGCGCGCCATATTTGTGAAGATTGTTTCCGGCGGATGTTTCGGGTCCAGCGTGATGGCCTGGTTCAGGCGCGCAATGGCGTCTTTCGGCTCGGCCAGGGCAATGTGCATATTGGCCAGCCCGATATACGGCAGCAGGCTTTTCGGCCGCGCGGCCAAGTAAGCGTCGGCTGCGCTTTTCCAGCCCGGGAAATCATCATGCTTGGACGCATAAAAGCCCATCGCATACAGGATTTCCGCGTTGTTTGGATCCAGCGTGCGCACCCGCTCGCTGATCGAACGCACTTCCGCCCATTTCTTTTCCCGTTCGTCGTCCGGCATCTGGTTGCCGAAGTTGTAGGCTTGCCGGAACAGCGAGACAGCCAGGTCCGTCAGCGCATTGACATTGTCGGCTTCCAGCGCCAGCGCTTGCCGGTTCAGCGCTTCGCTTTGCTGCAGCACGGGCAGGGTTTGCGATTTCAGGCGCAGCGCGGCGGCCCGCAGCAGCAAGTCCGCCACTTTCGGGCTGCTGCCCCGTTTTTCCGCTTCGCTGGCGGCCACCACCACCATTTGGCGGCCGATGCTGTTGCCGATTTGATTGGTCACCTGGTCTTGCAGCGCGAACAAATTCGTCAAATCGCCATCGAGCGAATTGGTCCACAAGGTCGCGCCATTTTGCGCATCGGTCAGCGTGACGCTGATGCGCACCTTGTCGCCGCTGGATAAGACGTTGCCCTGCAAAATAAAGCGCACGCCGGCATCCTTGCCGATTTGCTGTGCCGAGAAATTCTTGTCGCGGTAGCTTTGCGCCGTCGCGGGCGAGCTGACGTACGCGTCGCGGATGCGGGCCAGGTCCGCCGTGATGCTGCTGGTCAGCGCATCGGCCACATAGGCTTTTTGCGCATCGCCGGTCTGGTTGGCAAACGGCAGCACGATGATGGACAGCGGCGCCGCCGAAATTGCCGCAGCGGCGGGCACGGCGGCCGGTGGCTGAATAGTACCCTTGAGCCACCAGGCGCCGCCAGCCGCCAGCACGACCAGCGCCGCGCCGGCCGCCGCCAGCGGCTTGCGCGAGCGGCCTTTCACCGGACCCTTGCGCGTGGCTGGCGCGTTGGCCAGGTTGATGCGGTAGGCGCGGATCGGGCGCGTGATGTTCTTGATGGTCAAATCGCCCATGTCTTCAAACAGCACGTCGAGGTCATTGCGCACCTGGTCGCGCACGGCGCCGGACACGCAAATGCCGTCTTGCGGCGCGTACGGCTCCAGCCGCGCCGCCACGTTGACGCCATCGCCCGAAACGTCATCGCCATCGATGATGATGTCGCCCAAATTGATACCGATGCGCATCAGCATCTTGTCGGCTTCGTCGGAAGACGCTTGCGCGGCATGGTTTTGCCGCTGCATATCGACAGCGCAATTCAAGGCGGCGCTGCCGGTGGGGAATTCAGCCAGGAAGCCGTCGCCTGTGGTTTTGATGATGCGGCCGCCGTATTGGCTGATGAACGGATTGAACAAGTTTTCACGCAAGGCGCGCACCCGCGCGAACGTACGCGATTCATCCTTTTCCATCATGGCGCTGTAGCCGACGATGTCGGCCACCATGATGGCAGCCAGTTTGCGTTCGATGTCCGCCACGGTGCCTCGCTGTATGGAGTAATGCAAACCATTATCGCACGGCTACGTTATCGAAATGCAAGTGTCGTTATTTGAGCGACAGGCAAAAAAAATGCCCGCTGGGAGGCGGGCAAAATCCAATTCTTTTGAAGAGTTGGAGGAGACAAGTGCAATGATGCGGCAAATTTCGTTGCATTGCAAATTTCCATTTGCGATATGACATATATGCGGAATTAATATCTCTGCCGTATCCAGCTGGCGCCTGATTACCTGGGACGTAATTGGCCGTCTTGTGCGGACGGGCGACACTGGCATCACTTCAACGCAACACTTAACCACCAAGGAGCATGCCATGAACTCGATCCAGACTTCCCGTTTCCTGAAAAACGCTTTCATTGCCGATGCCGCCGCCTGCAGCGCCGTGGCAGCCCTGCACCTGGCGCGGCCGCAAGCAGTGATTGGTTTGCTGAATTTGCCTGAACCGCTGCTGCAGGGCACCGGCCTGTTCCTGGTCCTGTACGTGCTGATGCTGGCGGGACTGGCGGCCAGCCGTACGTTGTGGCGCCCGCTCGTGCTGCTTGTCGTGGCCGGCAATGTGCTGTGGGCGCTGGCCAGCATCGATATCCTCGTGCTGGGCATAGTGCAGCCGTCAGTGCTGGGCGAAGCGTATGTGATTGCGCAGGCGCTTGCCACACTGGGACTGGCATGGCTGCAGTACATCGGACTGAAAAAGTCGCAGCCGGCCGGCGCCGTTACTGCAACGCTGAGCAGCGCAGTGTGAATATGTGTGACTTTTAGTGCAATGTTTCCTTGTTAATATCCGGTCCTTTACACTTGACGGGGAACCCATGCACAAGCACCTTGCCTCCATCCTGGCCGTTGCGGCGCTGGCGCTGCCAGCCGCCGCCTACAGCCAGGCGCAATTGTCGAACAACAGCAATAACAAGTATGAAAACGCGGAAGAGGGCGGCAACAGCGCTGCCGCTTACCTGAAGCAATATGCCGGCGTGGCGCAGGAAACCTCGATTGCCCAGGCTAAATTGCTGGCGGTACTGGGCATGACCGAGCAAGCCGGGACGGTGGCCGTGGTGGGCCGTGAATTGGCGCCTTCGAGTCCCCGTACGGCGCTGGAGGACGTATTGAAAAGCCAGGCAGAGACGGCGCAACTGCTGACCCGGGGTTTCGCCAGCGCCAAGCCGCTGGCTGCCGAGAGCCGGGACCGGCTGAGCGCGGACGTTGCCGCCTTCGCGCTGACGGTGGCGGGCAACGCGGCGCTGGCCAAGGACATGGCGGCCAACCGCCGGAAGCTGGCGGCCTTCGAAGGGCTGGGCGTGACGCAGGCCGTGTACCTGGCCAAGGTGTTGCCAGAGCATGTGAAGGCGCTGCGCCAGGCGTTGAAAGACGCCGCCAGCTACGCCGCAGCCAACGGCATTACGCTGCCGCCGGAAGTGGCGGCAGCGGCAGGCTGATTACTTCTGTACGGTCAGCGTGTAGTTACCCGCACCACTGTACGAATACACGGTGATACGGTAATACGCGTTGGCCGCCGTGTACGTAATCGACTCGGTGGACGTCGGCGACGTGGACGACGCGACTTGCTGCCATGCGCTGCCGTCCCATTTTTCCAGTTTCAATTCAAAGTCCGCCGTCGACGGGCCGCTCAGATTAATGCGCAGCGTGCCGCCCGCGTACAGGAAGTACGGCGACGGCTGGATCACGGACGCCTTGTCGGCCAGGTAGCCCGTGTACACGTCGCCGGTGGCGCCCACGTCAAATGAAATGGTTTGCGCAGCAGGGCTGATATTCGTCACCGACAGGCCGGACGCATAGCCATTCCACCATTTCGAGTTGGTGCCCTTGCTGGCCAATGCATTGGGCAGCGTATCGGTGAAGGCGCGCGTCGTTACGCCGTCATACAAGTCGGTCGCATCGCCGCGGTTGACGTTGTACTCCGGATCGCGGCGGCCATCGGCATGTTCCATTTGCACGTACGGGTGCCATTCATTGGAATTGTCGCCAGCCGGGTCCACGTGCCATACCGCCAAGCCCTGTCCCAGCTGGTACAGGTTCTGCCCGCTCTGGTGGATCGCTTCAATATAAAACGCTTCCTGCTGGTTGGCGGGATTGGACCAGCGGTACAGCGCGTGTGAGCCAGACGTGTGGCTCAGGCGGCCTTTCGGCGCGGACGCGTTGATGGCAGGGTTCAATTCCGTCACCGTGTCCCAGCCCACCAGGTAACGGAAGTAGCCGATCGGCGGCGTCGGGCGGAATTTGCTCTGGTTGCCGATACCGCCAAAGCCCATCAGGCAATAGCTGGCGACCGAGCCTTGCGACGAGCTGTCATAGTCATACAAGTCGGGCCAGCCCATGATCAAGTGGCCGGATTCGTGCGAGAACGTGCCGATCGCCATGCTGTTGCCCATGTTGGTGATCTGGTAGCTGCCGGTGCAGACGCCATTGGAGCAGAACTGGTTGCTGAGCCAGCCCATATGCGGCCACAAGCCTTTGGACCACGCGCTGTCCGATTCGCCCGCATAGAAGAAGTTCAGGCCGCGGATCTGTTTATTGGCATCCACCGACAAGGTGGAAAAGTCGTAGCCCGTGGTTTTCAGCCAGTTCAGCGCTTCGGAAATCAATTCCTGCGAACGCACGGACGAGCTGAGGCTGTTGTCCGTGTAATACGCCTTATTGTTTTTCGCGCGGTAGTAGCGGGTGACGGTATTCGTGTAATCCAGTTTGTTGCCGGACACAGTCTGGAAATAGCCGCGCACGGATTGCGCATTGCCGAAGCCCGTGTAGGGCACGTCGTTAAGGAAGGAACTGACTTGCGCCTGCGTGATGGTGCCGGCCAGGTCGGGGAAGTCGATAATCACCGTCAAACCCTTGACGGTGCCGGAAACCGCCGCCAATGCGGGCGCCGCAGCCATCTTGGACAAGGTGGCGGCAGCCGGCTCCGGCGCCTTGCCATGCATTTGCTGGTATTTCTCTTTCGCCTTGCGTGCGCGCGCTTCCGCACCCAAGCCTTGCTGCTGTTTGTTGGTGGTGGCGAAGCTGCGCAATTTGGCATTGGTGGCCAGCACGCCGGTCGAAACCAGGTCGTCGCCCGCCGCGTTCACCTCGGCGTAGCACAAGCCTTTCTTTTTCGCGTCATAGACCACCAGCGAACCGTCATCGGTGCGCTGCTCGGCATAGTAATCATTGCCGTCCAGGTGGACGCGCAGCTTTTCGCCGTTGGGCTGCTTGAATTCAAACACGTGGTCCTGGTACGGCATGCCTGCCTGCGCACACAGGCTGGCCAACAGCAAGGTCAAACCGGCCGCTACGCGGCGGCCGTGGTGTGCCAACTTCATGTAAGTCTCCTGGTTCTTGTTGTGGAACCGGAAAGCTTATGCAGAGTTCAACACGAAGTCTTGATGGTTTTGCACAGTGTGCGCCACCAAATCGGCACAGTGCCAGCCGCGCTTAAAACTCTTCCCATTCATCCGCCGCGGCGGGCGCCGCGGTTTTGCGCGCCGGGGCGGCAGGTTTTTTCGCCACGGGCCTGGCGCTTGCCTTGGCAGGGCGGGGCAGGGCAACGGCCGCACGCGGCGCCTGCAATGCCGGCGCGGGCGCCGCCTCCACTTGCGACATGTCCAGCTTGAACGCCGCCACGGCTTCGGCCAGCTGCGCTGCCTGGTCTTGCAGCGACTGGGCGGCGGCTGCCGCTTCTTCCACCAGCGCGGCATTTTGCTGGGTGGCGTCGTCCATCTGCGTGATGGCGTCATTGATCTGGCCAATGCCTTCGCTTTGTTCGCGGCTGGCTTCGGAAATTTCACCCATGATGTCGGCCACGCGGCGCACGGACGTGACGATGTGCTGCATGGTGTCGCCCGCGTTGTCGACCAGCTTGCCGCCGGCATCGACCTTGTTGACGGAATCGTTGATGAGTTCCTTGATTTCCTTGGCGGCTGCGGCGGAGCGCTGCGCCAGAGTGCGTACTTCCGACGCCACGACGGCAAAGCCGCGGCCCTGTTCACCGGCGCGGGCCGCTTCCACGGCGGCATTGAGCGCCAGGATATTGGTCTGGAAGGCAATCCCGTCAATCACGGCAATGATGTCGACAATCTTGTTCGAGCTGTCCTTGATGGCGGCCATGGTTTGTACTACTTCGCCCACCACGTTGCCGCCCTGTGTCGCATAGTCCGACGCGGCGGTGACCAGCTGGTTGGCCTGGCGCGCATTGTCGGCGTTCTGGCGCACGGTGGCCGTCAATTCTTCCATGGTGGACGCGGTTTCTTCCAGGCTGCCTGCTTGTGATTCCGTGCGGCCCGACAAATCCATATTGCCGGTGGCAATTTCATTGCTGGCGTGGGCAATGGTGTCGGCGCCGATGCGGATCTTGCCTATGGTCTGGTTCAACGATGACGCGAAGCGGTTGAAGGCGGTAGCCAGTGCGCCGATTTCATCGTTGGTTTCAACTTTCATGCGGCGCGTCAGGTCGCCGTTGCCGTCCGCGATTTCACCCAGCATGGCGGCAGCGCGCGCGACCGGCGCGGCAATGGCGCGGCTGACGGCATACACGACCAGCAAGCCAATGGCGACACCGGCAATGCCGGCTGCCACGGCGGCAAACGTGGAGCGGCGGATCAGCGCGCCCACGGCTTCCGATTCCGGCACTTCGGCGATCACATATAAGTCCAGTTCCGGCACGAACGATGCGGCCACGATTTGCGTGCCCTGTGCGCCATGGTAAGTGGTGCTGCTGTATTTGCCGCCTTTCAGCAATTCAGCGCTGGTTTCCTTGGTAAATCCAGGCAAGTCCGTCAAGCCATGTTTGCCGTCCACCAGGTCTTTCTGGCGGTGCGCCAGCAGCGTGCCGTCAGGGCGCACCAGGTAGACATAGCCGGAAGGGCCGACCTTGTAGCTGTTGATGCGCTCGGCCAGCGAATCGATAGACAGCGCCAGGCCGGCAATGCCTTGTTTGTCGCTGCCGCCATCGAAGCGCACGTTGATGAACAGTTTATAGCTGCCGTCCGTCACGTCGCGGTCGATGCGCAGCGTGTACGGCTTGCCTTCCCTGAGAAAATCGTTGAACCAGCCGGATGCCGGCGCGCTGCGGTCCAGCGTGCGGGCCAGCCCGGCTTCCGTAAAGTATTTGCCGGTGGCGCCGGAGACCCAGAAAATCTTGTTGGCTTTCAGGCGCGACTTCATGGAGGCGGCATATTGCTGCCACGCTTCCAGGCCGGTATCGGGCAAGCCGGCTTTTTCCCAGCCCAGCACGTAATCATTGCCGGCGATGTCTTGCGCGGACGCCAGCGGCTTGGCAATTTCGCGCAGCAAGTCATTACGGATTTCGCCCACGACGGCCGGCAATTCCTGCTGCACGACACGCTCGGCAATGCCGCCGGCCGTGACATACGTACTGAGGCCGCAGGCCACCAGCAGCGTGAAGACCAGGCATGCGGCCATGCTCAGCATGAGTTTCTTCTGTATGGACAATTGCTGGAAAAAGTTCACGATTGATCCTTGGTTTTATTTAACATGCAGTGATCAGAACAAGTGGTGGATGCCTATGCGCAGCGCGGTCTGGCGCTGCCCGGATGCGTAGCCCAGCGAATTGATTGCCGCCACCGCGCCCGCGCCATTGGCTTTCTGCATTATCGCCATCGCATACAGTTCCGTGCGGCGTGAAAGCGAATACACATAATTAACCCCTGCCTGATTCCAGTGCATGGCGCCCATGTGCGAGAACGACAGGGCCGTGTTGACGGAAGCAGCGGCGCCGATGCGCACGTTGACGCCCAGCTCTGGTGTGGTCATCGCCACGTCGCCGGCCGCCGTGCGGACGCGGGAACGGACCCACGCGCCGTGCACCAGCACGCCGTCCAGCGCGTAGCTGGCGCCCAGGCCCGTGTTGCGCACATTGTCGGCTTGCAGCGGCGTGAAGACCGGGGCCGTGCTGGTTCCCGTGATCAGCGTCTGCCCCAGCAGGCTGCGCAGGCCCAGCGACTGGCCCAGGTTCAACGCCTTGTTGTTGGCGCTGGTCCACGCGCCGCCCAGCCGGATCGGGCCATTGGCATACGTGAAATTCGTGCCCCACGCGCGGTTGCGCGAGGCGTCGCCCGGCTGTTCGCCCAGCGCATACGCGGCGCCCAGGGTCAGGCCGTTGACTTCGCGGCTGGTGAATTTGATGCCGTTGTCAAGCTGGCCCACGTTGGCGGTTTCATCAAAATTGCCCGGATGGAAAGCATAAAAACTGCCAAACTGGACCCCGTTACTGAGCTTGCCCACGGCGTCAAACATCATGTTGCTGTGGTGGCCCAGCGCCACTGTGCCGTAACGGCCGCTCAAGCCGGCAAACGCAAGGCGGTTGAACAGCACGCCATTGCGGGGCTGCACGCCGGTGCTGGTGGCAAAGCCGCCTTCCAGCTGCGCGACGGCTTGCATGCCGCCGCCGAGATCTTCCGTGGCGCGCATACCAAAGCGGTCCGCCTGCAGCACGCCGTCGTCAATCAGCGTGACGGCCGAACCGCGTACGTTCGATACCCGCGTGGGGCCCGCATCGAGGCTGCCATACATGGTTACCGATGTGGTTTGCGCAGCCGCGCCGCCCAGTTGCAATAATGCCCACCCGCCCAGCCAAAGTTGTCGCCGCATGGATCACTCCGTGACAAAAAACGGCTTAATCTAGCGCGTTTTACGGGAGTGCACGCTTCACTTTGTTTCCCCTCGCGGAAAAAACAACAGTTCCATTCCAGAGTGCCAAGTCATCTTGCTGCACTTTGACCAACACCGTTGCAGCCGATATATTGAACCGGTCCCGACACTGCTTTTTTCCTATGATGCTGAAGACAACCTTCACCCTGATGCTGGCGCTGGCTGCGCCATCGCTGTACGCCGCCGACAGCCCCCACGTTATCCAGGGTATGCGCGTCGGTGACAACAAATACAAAGTCATCAGCATTTCCAACATGAAGTGCGCCGACGCCCACAAACAGACGTTGCCTTATGAACCGCACAGCGAAGTCGATGCGATGGTGTGCACGTGGACGTCATCCGGCAAGGCGTTCATCGTGATGAATACTGTGACGCCGGAAACGCTGGTCGTGAAGTTTTATGCACCGGGCGTGCGGGTGGGGGAAATCACGGCCAATTATGCGCAGGGCGTCACGTATGACCAGTTGCGCAGTGAATTCAATGCCAAGCCGTTTTCCGAAGTGAAGCCCGGTAAAGGGCAGTTTGGCGAAGCGTACTGGATCGACGGTGAACTGTTGACACGGCTGTCGTGTACGAAAGCCACTTGCACCGTGACGTCCGGCAGCCATTATGGCAAGGCCAAACTGATGACGGACGAGCGGCTGAAGGCGGACAAGATTGCCAGGATGGCGGCAGAGTCGGCCAGCGCAAAAGCGGCCAGCGCAGCCGCCGCCGGTAAATAAGGCGCGGATAGCGCGATTACGGCAGGCGCTCGTATTCGTGGATCAGCGCTGTCAGCTGCGTGCGGCCATGGGCGGCGATCCACTGCCACATGGCGTCCACCCGCGCTGGGTGGGCCGCGTAATACTGTTTGCTGGCGGCCAGGTAGGTGCGTGAATTGCGGATCGGACGTTCCAGCCGCCGCACCTTGTTTCCATAGCGTACCCGCAAGACTTCATCGAGATCGGCCGGGGCGGTCACGGTCGCTACATAGGCGTCCACGCGGCCCATTAACAGCTTTTCAATATTGCGGTCCAGGTCCGTTGCGCCCGCGTCGACGATGTAGCCTTCCGCGCGCAACTGCGCCGCGTAGGCAATGCCCTGGATTATGCCCAGGCGCCTGCCTTTGAAATATTCAACAGTGTCGGCATTGGCGGGCACCTGGTCGTTGCCACGGACGAAAACATACGTCATGGCTTCGATGGAGCGCCGGGCGTCGAGTTTGCCGTTCTGGTCCAGCGGCATGGCGGAAATGCCGGTATCGGCCGGCGTGGCGTTCAGCGGCGCCATGTCCACGCTGCCCTCCGCCAGGGCCACGCGGATGCGGGCTACCGGCACGCGCACGAAGGCGATAGGACAGCCGGCGCTGGCCACCATTTTCCTGATCAGTTCAACAGCCGCACCGGGCTTGGCGGGGACAGTCTCGCCCGATCCGAAATAAAACGGCGGCGCGTGCCGGTCGGTATAAGCAATGCGGACCGGGGCGCAGGGTTCTGCCGCATGGGCGGCCCAGGCGGCCAGCAGGCTGAAAGCGGCAGCCGCGGCGCGCGGCGTAATGCAGCGCCGCCATGTGCCCGTTACGTCAGTGCTGTTGGCCGCGCACCGGCTGGCAGGTGAAGGTGGCATGGCTGTCAAAATGTATGCTGCAGGCCGATGGAAGCCGTGCGGCGCGTATCGGCGCCGTCCGGCGCATAGGCTGCCTGCGACGCGGCGCTGGATCCCCAGTAGCCGCGCCAGCCGCCGCTCCAGTGATTCCAGTCCACGCTGAACAGCAGCGCCGTGCGGCGCGAAAAATCGTACGACAGCACGGCATACGCTGCGCGCTGCGTGCCGCCTTCGCGGGCGGAAAACAATGTCGCATCAGGCGTGCGCGCATAAAACACGGCGCTGCGCAGCCGCCACAGCGGCGACACGGCCGTCAGCGGCAGCGTGATGCCCAGCAGTCCGAAGCGCGTGTGGCTCTCGGCGGGGGCGGGGATGCCCACGTAGCTGAAATCCATGTTGGACAGGGCCTGTCCCGCGGCGCCCACGACAAAGCCTTTTTCGCGCCGCGCCGTCAACACCGCTGCATGCACCAGCGTGCCGTCCGGCGCGAAGCGGGGCACCGTCCACGCGATGCCGGCCGTGCACGCGCTGGCTTTTAAACCCGCGCCGTCATGCGCTGCCTGGCATGACGCCATGGCCACGCGGGGCAAGTCGAGATAGCCCGCTGAGATGGCGGTCAATTGCCCCCGGTTGCCGGTGCGTTCGCCCACCGACACCATGCCGCCCGCGAACCATGGGCCCATGTCATAGCGGTAGCGCACCGCATTATCAAAGCGGGCGCCGGTCCAGATGCCGGGCCACACGGTTTCCACCTGGCCCGCGCCTTTGACGGGATCGACGCGCACCAGTGTTTCCACGGCGCCGCCGATGATTTGCAGCCGTCCCGCATCGACCGTGCCCCAGCGCCCGTCGAGTCCCACGGACGCTTCGCGGCCGAACAGGGCGCCATGGCGCGTGGCGCCCGTGTCCGTGAAAAAGCCAGCATCCAGCCGGAAGCGCGCCCGCATGCCGTCACCCAGCGCTTCTTCGCCTTTGAAGCCAATGAACTGGGCCGACGCATTGGTCGGCGTCATTTCAACCTTGCCGTGTCCGGCCGGGTCGGTGTGGGTGGAGGAGCGGATGGCGGCGGCAATGCTGCCGTGGACAGTGAGCTGGGCGTGGCAAAGGGGCGCACAGCATGCCAGCGCCAGGGCGGCAGACAAAGAGCGGAGCAGCAAAGTTTTCATGCGAAATGAAAGTTGTCCGGCGTCACATCACTGTAGCACCAGCCAGTTGCTGCTCATATGCAAGTTATGCCATCGCCGTTTGTTTTTTAACGGGCGGTGCGTACTGGCAACGTTGTGTAGTGGGGTATATAGCGTTTATACGGCATTGCCACTGCCGCGGGCTTGCCTGCCGGATGCGCTGGCCAGCCCGCGGGAAGGCTACTTCTGGGCCGGGCGCAGCTTGTAGCCTATCCCCAGCACGGCCAGCCAGGCAGGAATCAGGTACACGGAAATGCGCAAATCCGGCGTCAGGTACATGATGACGAGGATGGCGGCCAGGAAAGCCAGGCACAGGTAATTGGTCAGCGGGTAGCCCAGGCTCTGGAACGCCGTCACTTGGCCGCTGGCGGCCTTTTGCTGGCGGAAGCGCAGGTGGATCCAGCTGATCATGCCCCAGTTGATGATCAGTGCCGACACCACGAGGCCCATCAGCATGCCAAACGCTTCGCCCGGCAAGAAGTAATTGACGACGACGCAAATGCCGGTCGATGCGGCCGATACGCCCAGCGCGGCCAGCGGCACGCCGCGGCGGTTGACGGTCAGCAGCGCGCGCGGCGCATTGCCTTGCTGCGCCAGGCCAAACAGCATGCGGCTGTTGCAATACACGCCGCTGTTATACACGGACAGCGCGGCGGTCAGCACGACGATATTGAGCGCATTGGCAACGAAATTCGCATTCAGCGCGTGGAAAATCAGCACGAACGGGCTGCCGCCAGTGACGACTTTCTGCCATGGATACAGCGACAGCAGCACGCCCAGCGCGCCCACGTAAAAGATCAGGATGCGGTAAATGGCCTGGTTGGTGGCTTTTGGAATCGTCTCGGACGGATTGTCCGCTTCCGCTGCCGTGATGCCGACCAGTTCCAGCCCGCCGAATGAAAACATGATGACGGCCATGGCCATCGTCAGCCCCGACACGCCATTCGGGAAGAAGCCGCCGTGCTGCCACAGGTTGGCGACCGATGCTTCCGGGCCCGCCGCGCCGGTGGCCAGCAGGTAGCCGCCGTAGCCGATCATGCCGACAATGGCGGCCACTTTAATGATGGCAAACCAGAATTCCATTTCCCCGAACGCCTTGACGTTCAACAGGCTGATGGCATTGATGATGGCAAAGAAGGCCAGCGCCGACGCCCACGTCGGCACGCCAGGCCACCAGTACTGGACATAGATGCCCACTGCCGACAGTTCCGCCATCGAGACCAGGATGTACAGCACCCAGTAATTCCAGCCCGACATGAAGCCGGCCAGGTTGCCGCAATATTTGTCGGCAAAATACGAGAACGAACCCGCGACGGGTTCATCGACCACCATTTCACCCAGCTGGCGCATGATGAGGAAGGCAATCGCGCCTGCCACGGCATAGCCCAGCAAGACGGACGGGCCGGCCATTTTGATGGTTTGCGCGATACCGAGGAATAGCCCGGTGCCGATGGCGCCCCCCAGTGCGATCAGCTGGATATGCCGCGTCTTCAGGCCCCGCTTTAATTCGTGATTCCCGTCCTGCATCTTCAATGTGTCCTATCGTTGTTATATGTGATCTGGTGGTGCCAGCGCCCGTGATCATAAAAGAAAAAGCCCACCGGCGGTGGGCTTAGTTGTCAGGAAAGCAGGCTTCAGCCGGCGGGATCGGGAATCTGTTGTTTGCGCTCCTCCATCTGGCGCCCCAGCGCGACCAGATCCAGGCTGGATTTGCGCACTTTCGGGAACAACTCGCCTTCCTCTTCTTCCACGTGGTGGTCGATCTGTTCCGACAGCACGGTGACTTTGGCGTCAAACAGGTCGTCGCCCGCATCCATCGACAGCAGTTGCGCGATCAATTGCTTGGCCGATGCGTGCTCCACGATGGCTTCATCAATGGTGTCTTCGAATTCCTTGCCGATCGAACGGACGGCGGGATAAAACAATTCTTCCTCAATCATCGTATGTTTGGTCAGTTCATTGCAGATTTCATCGACCAGCTTCTTTTTGCTGACCATGGCGCGGTCGCCCAAGCCTTCAAATTGTTCAAACAAGTCTTTCACGTGTTCGTGGTCTTCCATCAGCATGCTGATGGCATCGGCTGGCTGCGATTCCGTGGCAATGGCTTTGGGAATGGCTTTGCTCTTGGTGGTATGGGTACGCATGGTGAAGCTCCTCGGTGGTTGGACGGTGCAGGTGCACAGTGTGGCGGCAGCGGTCCCTTGCTTCGGTGCGGCAGCTAACGGATGCCCTGTCTTGCTTTGTGCGACATATGTCGCATATCGTTATTGCAACCATGCGACAGGTGTCGTATCATGGCGTCCATAGTCGCAAAGGAGGTTTGATGACACCGTCCGTTACTGAATTGAGTTTGTTGAAGTGCCTGTGGAAACAGCAGCCGCTGAGCGCACGTGAAATCCACGAGCGTGTCGAACAGGAATTGGGCTGGTCGTATTCGTCCACCCGCAAGACGCTGGAGCGCATGCTGGAAAAAGACATGGTGGCCCAGCAAGCGATGCATGGTGTGCACGTGTACACGGCAGCACTGGACAAGGTCAGCACGCTGGCTGCATTTGCCCATGATTTCGGCAAGCGCGTGATGGAAATCGACGCACCGCTGCCCGTCAATATGTTCACCGGCAGTAAGCTGGTTGACCAGCAAGAGCTGGCGGAACTTGAACAACTGTTGCAGGACTGGCCTGCGGAAAAGGCGTGAACATGGATGCGCTGATGTCTTTCGCGCTGGCCTTCCTGCAAGCCAGTGTCACGAGCGTGGTGGCGGCAGGCGTGCTGCTTGCCGTGCTGGCCGGGGTTCGGCGGCGCTGGCCTGGCGTGGCGTCGCAGCGGCTGGTGTGGCTGCTGGCCATGGCTGCGGCAGCGGGATCCTTCATGCTGGCCCTGTGGCCGGCGCCCGCCACGCTGCGCGTGCTGCCTTCGATTGAGGTTTCGCGGCCTGCCGTGGTGGACGAAACGGCGGACGTGGCGTTTGCCGGTGCGGATGAAGGCGGGCTGGCGCTGGAGCATACGCCTGCGCCGCGCTGGCTGCTGGGCGCCGCAGCCGTGTGGCTGCTGTGTTATGGCGGCGGGCTGGCGCTGGCCGTGGTGCGGCTGCGCCGTGGCCAGGTTGCGCTGAAAGGCTTGGTGACGTCTGCGCTGCCGCTCGATGCACGTGCGCTGGCCCTGCATCCCGCGTTCGGCAACGGGGCCGGCAAGACGCCAGCCGTGCTGGAATCTGCCGCACCGATTTCCCCCATGCTGGCCGGGCTGGTGCAGCCGGTCTTGCTGTTGCCGCGCCATTTGCGCACGTTTGATCCCCACCAGCAGCGATTGATCGTGGCCCATGAACTGGCGCACTGGCAGCGGCGCGACCATCTGTGGCTGCACGCCAGCCTGCTGCTGCAAACCGTGTTCTGGTTTAATCCGGCATTGAAGGCGCTGGCGGGCGGGCTGTCCCACGCGCAGGAACTGGGCTGCGACCGCCATGTGCTGGCGCATCGTCCGGTGGCCGCACGGCGCGATTACGCGGCGGCGCTGGTGGCGCAACTGAAAGTACAGCAGGGCGCCAATCTCGGCCTGGCTGCGCCATTTGGCGGTTCGGGCGCGGCGGCGCTGGGTGAGCGCATTCGCCAGCTGCGGCTGGCGGACCTGGGTGGTTCGACCAGGCTGGCCGGCGCTGGCAAGGCAGCGCTGGGCGCATGCTGCGCGGCCGTGGTGGG
>NZ_WNLA01000023.1 GCF_009720865.1 Pseudoduganella ginsengisoli
CACATGACTCTCAAGGACCAGACTCCAAAAGACTTCGCTCGGAGGCTGGTCACTGAAGGGGGGGGAACGGGCCCTTAGCCGACCAAATTCTCGGCAGCGAAGTGTCCATGAAATCCAAGCGGATCACTTTGCCCTAAATTATGGCTCAGGAGTGTCTACAATACTCGTGGCGATTCAAGTTTCCTAACTCAGGGGAGTTTCTGTCGTGAGCCAAGAGCCATTTTCTGATCATCAGGTAGATATCGACGAGGAGCAAAAGGAGGCGACTACTGACTTAACCTGGATCGAAAAGGCTACTGTGATTGGGGAACTGCTGCTTACTGAACTCGGCGGCGGTCCCATCTTCTTTTTGCAGATTATAGTCACGCTCTTGTTGTGGGCGCTGTTCAGGGGAACCGACGAACTAATTCGCTCGCTGCCTCCCTGGGCGCTGGCAGCCGCCGGTGGTGGCGTCAGTTGCATGCTGCCCGCAGCATTGTTGCTCAGGCTGCCGCAGTTCTTTTTTGCTCCGGTTGGCTTGACCATGTTGTTAGCTATTGACGTTGCGTGTTCCGGCTACGTTATAGGCGAGTCTGCTCGGACGGCCGCCCATGGCCCCATGGGATTTCTGAGTTTTTCCGAACTCGTGGAAGGCTTTGCGTGGCTGGTTGCGAGCATGCTGGCGCTTGGTGGGTTGCTGTCCTGCGGCATGGTGGCAGCGCACTACAAGGAACTGCGCCGGTCGCGGTAGCATCAATAATCGCTGCTGCTCTTGGGCAGGTATGTCACAAGCAACTGAAGCTGAGTTGTAATGCCTGCACAAATCCAACTGCGCGCGCCGTTGCGATGGCTTGCATGGCGCGCAGAGACCTCACGCATTAGTCCGCCAAATTCAAGGTAACGTGGACGTGGTGGTGGTGATTTGGCCAAGGGAAGTATTTGCTGTTGTCCCATGTGCCCACTTCCAAGTCGAACGGGCTGCCGTTGACTGTCACCGTCCCCGTGCGCAGCAAGACTGCCCCCCAGTCAGCGCCGGAAATGGCGCCTGATCCGGGACCGCTGCGGATATAGCCGACTTGGGTAACCGATCCCAGAGCTGCGAGCTTGTCGATTCCGGCACGCGTGGCAGCGATCCAGGACTGGATTTCGGCCTTTGCCGCCTGGCCCTGTGCGCGCGTGGCCGCATTGGTGCTGGTGAGCTTGGGCAGGTCAAGCAGGCGCTGGACCAGTTTTTCGTAGTTGGACGTGCCGCTATCCGCATTGGCGCCAGCGAACAGGTAAAAATGATACATGTCGATGTCGGTTCCCTTGGCATGGCTGGCGTGCCCAAGATCTTTGCCATGCTCGCCCGAGACGTCGTTGACGGGCTCAAGCATTGCGGCGTTCTCTTGCATCCACTCGTATGCGCCCTTGGAGCACCAGTCGTCTCCACCCGCGTCCCGCCCGCCAAACCGCGGCAGCGAGGATGGCATGCGCCATAGTGGATGTTTGTCGACATCGGTTTTCGACGCGTCCAATGTGTTGCCTTCGCCGTCCTTGGCCTTGAGTGTGAATCGGTAGCGCGTTGCACTCGTCGGTGGCGGAGCCGCTGTTACTGTGGAGGCGTGGCTCTTGAAGGTGCCAATGACACGCAGCGTGTGGTCATCGACCCAGTTCGCGTCCATGCCGACCGCCTCGTCAAGAACGAGCGCATCGTCGCCCGCGCCCAGCATCTCGACCTTGACGTTTTCGACTGTCACGTCATCCGGCTTGACGACATCCAGGTTGAAGCGGCGCTGGAAGGTGCTGTTTTGGCCCGTAGGCGGTACGCTGTAGTAGCTGCCGTTGTTGTGCGAAACCCAGGCATCAGGCGCCGGGCTTACGGCGTTGATGTCGATGTGCGCGCTGGGAGCCAGCTTCGCATACACGGAGGTCGGCAGAATTTCGTCGCCGATGTTGGTGGCAAAGGCGGACAGCGTCAGTTTGGTAGAGTCTTCCTTGGCAAGTTGGGTTACGTCAAAGCTGCGCGTCAGTTCGCCCGTCGTCCCGTCGGCTTGCCATACTGGAGGTGTTTCGAGTTGCGAATTGACCTGCATCGTTTGGTCGAACAGGATCGACCCATCGGCATCGGCCCGCACTGTTACGCCCCAAATGTCGTTGAATTTGCTTTGGGCGGTGACGTAGTCGGGATATTCCCTGCTTGAAACAATATACGTCAATGTCACCTGCTTCGTTCCCTTTGGCACTGTCAGCGTTGCGCTGTCCAAAATGGCGGCACCCTCGGCGCCGGCTGTCACATTCACGGCCACCTCGTTTGCGGCGGACGTTGTCACATTTTTTGACAGTAATTGCTGGCGCTGGCGTCCAGCCGACTGGGCTTGGCGCTCTCGCCGTTGCTCGGTCGTTGTGGCGTCCTCGCGTGCGTTGCCGGTGGCAGCCGCTTTCGCCATGATGGTGCCCGTGGCGGCTGGCGTGCTTTTTGAGATCGGGTCATTGGGTGACAACAGGGGCAATGTTATGGAGAGGTCCTTCACCACGGTGAAAACGCCCGCGCCCCGATACGTGTGGCCTCCTTGTAACGTGCGTGCCTCCAGTCGCAGGTTCCCTCCGGGCAGGGCCGGCAGAACGAAGCTGCCGTCAGATGCAGTGACGGTCGAGAGGACAATGTCCGTATTGAGCACGGTCGCGATCACCCGCACGCCACCCAGCGGCAGGCCCGGAACGGAGGCCGGTGCTGTCAAGCGCCCCGACACATGGTAGCGCCCCATGTGGAAGGACTGGCGCCCATAAAAGGCAGTGCCCATGCTGTCTGCGCCGCGCACTTCCAGTTCCACGCCGCCGGGTAGGGACGATAGGACCTTTCGCAGTGCTTCAGGATTGGTTGGCCGTACGACGCCGTCCTGGTCGAGTTTGAGCAGGGATTGAAGGCTGAGTAGCCTCTTGCCGGTTCTGTCATACAGGTCTGCACCAGCCAGGTCGCGCAGGAGGGCTGTGCGTTCGCCTGGCAGCATGAAGCGCATGCTCCATGTGGCAAACGACGCATCGAGCAGCCGTTGCTGCACCTGGTCGATCCGTAATTGCGCCGGGGAATAGACTTCCTTGTCGCTGTCCAGGATGACATCGACATTCGCCAAGTCCCCGACAGGTACCTCTAACGTGGCCACCCCTACCGCTGTCGGTGCTAGCCGGGCGATGACGTCCGCCGTTCCGCTGGCGCATAGTACGGTAAGTGTGCCGTCTGGACCGGTCTTGCCACGCGGCACTCCGTTGACAAGTACTTCGACGCCAGGACCTGCCGGGCGCGTTTCTCTGCCTTCGCCATTGACCGGGCGCACCCGTAACTGACCACGTGCCGACGGCAACAGGACCGTACCGCGTACGCTTAGGCCGTACGTGATCGGCAGGCGCTGCGGGTCGATAAATTTGACGACTGCCGTGGCGCTGGCGCCAGGAGGCACGATACCAGTGTCGAGAGGAACGTCCACCCATGCATTAGCCTCGCTGTCGACGGTTGCCGCGTTATAGACGGTCGCACCTGGTGTGGCGATATCACGCACGGCCAGTTGCAATGGTCCGGTGACCGGCTCTCCGCCGCGGTTGGTAAGTGTTACGGTCGTGTCAAACGTGTCCGTCACCCGGTTATAGACCACCGGTCCTTTGGCGAAGGTAAACGATGCGTCCAGGCGCTCAGCAGCCTGTGCCGTGCCCGTTGCATAAAGGGCCAGAGCAAGAATCATCGGCATGCGGCGGCGCAGCGCCAGCATGGCCAGTCCCAGTATCACCAGCGCAAACGTACCCGGCTCGGGCACGCTTTGTTGCAGTGATTCCGCGCTGACGATGACCTCGCCGCCCAGCGCCGAATAAACAGACAGCCCACCGAATCCGCTGCCATCCAATGCCAGCACGAACAGCGCGTCGGAACCCGTTGGATCGGAGGTGGAAAATAGCGGTGCTAGTGCGTTGATGTCGAGCAGGTGCAGGGACAGGGAATCTGGAGAGCCACCCGGCGAATGATTATCGGTTGTAACGAGGTCGAAGGCGAGTATAGGCGAGAGCGCCGGTATGACGAGGCTGGCTTCGCTGAAGAAGTCGGTGTCGTCGCGCAGCGTGACGGCGCCGGGCAGCAGGCCGGCCACGCCGCCAAGCGCCGAAGCGGTGCCGGTCGGCCCGTGTGCATCGAAACCCGTGATGGTCACGCTGTTGGCGGGCATGCCGCTTCCGATCAGGTCGATTGCCAGAACCGTGCCGGCACTGGCAATCGCGGTGGTATCGACCTGGAAGCGTATCGCGGTGGACATGGCGTGCGACTGCACTAGCAGTAGCGCCGCGAGGAGCGCCTGGCGCCTGAATAACGAGAAGGCGTATCGCAAGGCACGTAGTGGCAATGTGAAAGGCATCGTTCCTCCTGAATACGTGACTCGACATGGGGAAAACTAACTCAGCCTCTGCAATTCCAGTGCCAGCCTGTGAAAGCAAGCTAGACTGCGGCGTGCCGGTGAATTGAGCGGCGAATGAGGTGTTCACTGTCAGATCTACCGACGTTTTTAAGTAAGTTGCCATGTGTCGGCGGCGACCAGCATTGCCAGCCAGTGCTTTCACTGCCGCGTACCAAGTCATGCACCGTACTGTGCGGGTTCTGGTATTGCAAATATGATATTGTTTTCGTTTTAAAAATTCAGCGGTTCTGCATTGACGGAGGGGCCATAGGCATTTCTCATTGCTGGCTGCTGCGGTGGTTGTGGGCTGGCTTTGTCCTCGGTGGCGTGCTGGCTGAACTGGTCGGTGTCCCGTATCAGGCAGTGGACGTAGCGCCGGAACGTGTCGTAGCTGAAATCGATGCGCTGGTGGGCCTGCATGTGCTTCCAAATGATCTTGACCGTGTAGCTCGCCCGTCTGGCGGCGCCGACGTCATTCCTCACGGCCAGGAAGGCAACCAGGTTGCCGTCGCGCCGGCATTCCTCGTGTTGCTTGACCCACTCGCCGATCTGATCAGTGAAGCGCTTATTCATGGCGTTTGTCCTATTTCTTTGCATGTTTTAGCGTGGCTGTAGCGCTTTTGTCCCGCTGTTTTTTGCAGTTGTATGCCGCTCGATGCCGTGGCGTGCGTTTATCCGCTGTTGGTGCAGTTTCTTCGCTGCTGTGCGCTTTTGAATGCATGCCGGGGCATGCTTTCTTCATGTTCGGCGAAGGTGGCCGGAGTGCGTTGAGGTGGGCCAAGCAGAAAATCGTGCCGAAGTCGTTGTTCAGCCTTGGCGTAAAAGCATTTAAAACGCGGGCAGGATAGGTGAAGTTAGCTAACTTTTCAGGTTGCTATCTTCACGTTCCTTATTCGCGCCTGCGGTGCTCAACGGAGATCCTGTAGCGGACCGACTCCGCTCAGGAGCACCGGGTGGATTTCACTGACAAAATGTCATAGGAATGGTGGTGTGAACTATTGTAAAGATGCTATGCTGCAACTAACAGTAGCTCTCAGTGCGGGCAGTGGTTTATGGCGAACCTCAGAGAGCCCAATGGCAGCGGCCACTGGTTGCCGACAGTAAACGGACTTTGACCATGTGAAGTTCCAATGAAGCGAGCTCTATTTATTTGTACCCAAAATCGGCTGAGAAGCCCAACAGCTGAACACATATTTGCGAGTTGGCCAGATGTTGAGACCGATTCGGCCGGGCTCGGTAACGATGCTACGGTGCCGCTTTCATCCGAACAGATAGCATGGGCGAACATCATATTCGTAATGGAAAAAACGCACCGGAATCGGCTGTCGTCCAAGTTTCGTAAATTTCTGAACGGAAAGCGCGTCATTTGCCTGGATATCCCTGATGAGTATGAGTATATGCAGCCGGAATTAATCAAATTGCTTGAGGTGAAGGCTGGCAGGTTTTTGCTTTGAGATTCAAAGGCAGCTTACGGCCACAAGCGGACACTTGTAAGAACACATTGGATTAGCTAATGACAATCTTCCTATTCACCATAGCAGCTGTCGCAGGACTCACAGCGGCGTATTGGTGGTTTATCGGCCGCAATCGACCTATTGTACCTCCGCTGAATATCGCTGATGATGACCCCTTGATGCTTGAAGCCGTTGAGAAGGCGCGTGAATCAATAACAGAATTACGCGGCCATTTTGTTGAGTCAGCTGAGCATGTACAAGTGAAGGTCCCATTCGTGACAAGTAGTGGTACTACCGAATTCTTATGGGGGGAGCTCCTTGCCATCACGGCAGAGGACATGGAGGTCAAGTACCTTACACCACCGGTCACACACACGGGATATCTGGAGCGAATTCATCGTCACCCGATAGGCGAGCTAAGGGACTGGGTGTACATGAAGAATCCTGGCAATTATCAAGGCGGCTTTTCAATGCGCGTTATGTTCATACGCGGACGAGAACTGTGGGGGGAGCTCCCGCCAAATATCAAGGCCGAAGAAGCTAATTATGGAAACATCAGCGCCCAAAACAGTCGCTGAATCGATCACTTCGACAATCGGACAAGAACTGCCTCTGACTTTAGTTACCCGTCGAGATGAAAATGAACCGCACCACCGACGCAACCCGTTAATTTGAACAGCATGCGAATCGCATCCCGACATATGCCGAAGTACATCCGCAAAAAAGCAGGCCGTGCGCTTTGGATGTATTTAGCTATCCTCTTCGCAGCGTTCCTTTATTGCGTCGTTTCAGCTCCCGTTGTTACTTTAGTTTTCGCACTGCTGCTTTATGGCGCTTTCTTGATGGCCCGTAGATCAACGAAGCAAGTTGAAGAACAACTTCGTTGCCTTGTTAGAGAACGGGAAGGTGAGTCGATCTGCGAGTTCGCACGTGCCTTTGATGCGAGACAAGTCGACGCCTGGATAATTCGTGCCGTGTACGAACAACTTCAAATTAACCTGGACCATGTCCATCCAGCATTTCCCGTGCGAGCATCAGATAGACTGAAGGAGGATCTTCATCTTGATGACGACGACTTGGACATCGACGTTGCGCAAGAAGTCGAACAACGCACGGGTAGAAGCCTGGAAAGCTCGAGTTCAAATCCGTATTTCGGTAAGGTTAAAACTGTTCGTGACCTAGTCATGTTCTTCCAGGCTCAACCGAAATGTAGAAACCCCGGATATGCGGTACGCGGATAGGCCCAATTCGGCCAAAAGCGGACACGTAAATTGAGCAGGTCATCGGCTGAGTTCGGCCCAGAGTAGCCGAAAACATTTCAAGCTTGAGTAGTTGTTGATATATAAATCTAAAAGGACATACATGATTGCATTTCGAGATTTTTCGCCTCGTCAAACCGATCAGTCTGCTGGAATTGATCGAGCACTGGTCGAAGTCAACCAATGGCTGGCACGCACTGGTATCAAACCGTTGAACATCGAAACACTGAGGAACGTTACCGGGACGATGGCAATTTCTTCGTCCGATGTAGGGCTTCGGGTGTGGTATATGGTCGTTGGCACAGCAGACGCCGAAGGCTAACCAGTTATTGCTGGCGCTTGCGCGTGGCCACGCACTTGCACAATCTGTGGCGGCGTTCGTTTCAGGCCGGTAGCCCTAAACTAATGGCAATGTGGTAATTTTTCCACTGTTACATTTCGTGAAGATTTGGTAGATGATCAAGAGCAAAATGATAACAATTAGGCGGGATTCTCCGTACCCTGTTGAGGAATGAAATGCAATGGCGAAATGTAACGATAGCGGTAGCGCTGATTGTCGTCGTGGCGATGGGATTAGTGTATTTCAGCGAGACAAACGGACATCTGCGAGGAGAACCTGTGAAGGAACTCTTGCTACCGTATACAAAGAGCTCGGACACCGAAAAGAAAATGGTTGCGTTGGCGTTGATTGGCAATTACAACGAGACGCGGCAGATCGCGGCGCTATGGAGCAGCCTATATTGGGGCTTCACCTGGGCTGCGGCAGTATTGGGAGCGTTATCGGGACTGATACTAAAACTTGAATCATTCCTGAGTGATGACAAGATCCGCAAGGATATCGCGGCCCTATTCACGGTAACAGCGGCGATCATGATCACCGTATCGACGGGTGGTGATTTTCAGCGCAAGTGGCGAACAAACCGCGCTGCCGCGGCTCAGATAGAACAGCTTGGGTATGACTTTGCCAGCAAGAACGGCGACCAGGCAGGGACATATCTAACAAAGTTGAGCTCGATCTTGATGCAGCGGCATCTATCGATCATCGGTATGCCGGAAGAAGGCGAAGTACGGCAGCGGGCTGCAAGCAGCCCCATGATCCAGAGGCAGGGCGGGAATTGACAGTATTCGCAGCGCAAGTTCGGTCCGATAATTCTGTTCCTGAACGCGCTGTTTTGACGGGGCGAACCGAGCGCTGACTGGCTTAATGCCATTTCTCAGTTTGCTGGTTCAAAAAGGCGCGTTCTTCTTCCGTCATCCTATTTCTCCCCTGGCGCAGCGGTGACCTTGACTGGATGTATGACTTTCGTGTGTGGAGTCTCAACGCCTTCCACATGCCAATTACACCAAAGCCGGTTCTGTGGATCCGGCTCGATTGCCAGCCAGTTCCGGGCGCCGATTAAGTAATGATTGCGGCCAGCCAAAGGTTGCATGGTAGCGGTGATCCCTTGGTCAACTTGTTCGACACTGGATGCATTGGTTTCCAATACGTACCGGACAAGCGCTGGAGGCGGCGGGTGGACGATGCCGGTGGAAATCAGCTGATTGATGACAGCCTCACCTCGCTCTGCTTCCGCATCACGGGTGGACTCGATGACAGACAATGCTCCCACGTGCACGTCGCCGGAGAGGATGGTAACCCGGGCCCTTTTGCTTTTTGCATGGGAAAACAGCCGATGGACCAGACGCTTTCTTTCCTGGATATGCGCCGGGCTAGACCAATGATCGCGTAAATCATCCTCCAGTTCCTGTTGACCAGGCAATACTCCCAGCAGTTTTTCAATGGTGCCCAAGTCCTGGTAGGCGACAGGAATGCTGGACATCACCAATAAATGGCGTGCCGGCTCATCCGGGCAGTTTGCCATCCAGTCGTAAATGGCGTCCCAACTTGCCAGCGAAATAATTTGATCCGGTTTCGGTTGCCGTTCCGAACGCAGGTCGGGAACCAGCAGCGACATTTTTCCCAGGCGCTGAAAGCCAAGATGAAAACCATTTGCCCCTTTAATGCTTGCGGGATGCAATTCATTCGCATCGCACTGCAATTGAAAAAGCCTGAAATATCTTCGTGCAATTTCAAATATGCCTTGGTATACCGGTGAATTGTGCCAATTATAAGGATAGGAACCCCAGCCATCCATGATGTCATGGTCATCCCACATCATCACAGTGGGAATAGAGCGGAACGCCTGGGCGATTTTTGCTTTATTCCAGCGCTCCACATATATCTTGCAAAAATACTGATCCAGTTCCGCTGCCATGGAACTGGTTAAGGGCGTCTGGAAGCGCTCGTCCGCAGGCAGGTCGAGCCAATCGGCCATTTCCTTGATTTCTTTCCACATCCCGTCCGAATAAACCTGATCTCCGCCCATTAAAAGCAAATGATAAGGCTGCTTTGCATGGGTGTCGGTCAAATGGCGCCAGCGTTCATAATGATCATCGCCGGCTTTCATTAACTTGGCGTCGGAATACCCATTGCAAGATCCATACGCTATGCGAGGAGTCTCCCCGGCGGCAGGGACCAGAAAGCTGCCACGTTCACCTTCAATTTCATAGTCGATTTGGCGCGCCTGCCCAGGTATTATATGGAATTCGATGCGCCATGCAGTCATGGTGGGTAATGCAAATGGAATTGTGGCAATCGCCTTGCAAGTTACCTCTTTGGCTCCGGCAGCAGTACATCTCGGCTCTTTATCCGCTGCATCAAGAATAACAAGGGCGCTCACCAGATATTCCTCGGTATTTCCCCTGAATTGAAGAATAGGGCCAAGATTTAGAGCCATGATGCCGCCTTTTATGTGCGTTGGTCGTATTTTCAAGGTTACACGAGTTTTTAATTTTAAAATCTCTCTAATTATCACTTCTGCAGGAGGCAAAATGGATATGCTGGTGCTGGGCGATTCAGTGACTTGGGGGCAGGGCTTGGCTCTGGATCAGAAGTTTTGCACGCTGCTATATCAAGCCCGGTATAAGCGGGCCCCAGTTCTGAATCGCGATATGGCGATCCTGGCGCATTCCGGCGCTATCATCGGAGTGGACGGCGCCCCGAACAGAAAGCAGGCACATGGTGAAGTGCCGAGCCCCTACCCGTCGATATTGACGCAGTGTGATATGTTCAAGGGCCAGCTTGCCGAGGAAGCGATTGTGATCGTCAACGGCGGCATCAATGATATCGATCCATTCAACATTGTTGACCCGCGCACGTCTTCTGCCAGGTTGGATGACATGATCGAAGAGCGCTGCTATAAAGACATGGTGACCTTGCTGACCCAAGTCGCGAAAAAATTCAAGGGGGACAAGGTGCAGATCGTCGTTCCTGGGTATTTCCCCATATTGAGCGCGAAAAGCGATCCGGCACGGCTGCCGCACTTTCTCAGTGCCGCGGTCGGCCTGGACATCAGCCATATGCTGGGCCTGGGGCTGAATTTTGGCGTTAACTTGCAGCTTAATCCGGCACTGTTAAACCCTCCCCTGTTACATGGCCATCTTTGGAGCAAGGTCATTGCCAACTGCCATCTATTCTTTGACAAGTCGACAGTCTGCTTGCGGCGTGCAGTGAATGACGTGAACACTGTCCTTGGTGGTCACCGGGTGCGGTTCGCCAGTGTCCCGTTTAAGGACGAGAACGCTGCATTGGCAAGTGATGCGTGGTTGTGGGGAGTCGATCTGACGCCGCCAATTGCACAGGATCCGGAGCGTGTTAACCGGTTTGCGGCCTGTAACATCGATGAGAAAAACCTCTTGAGACTTCCTGTCTGCTATTGCGCGTCCGCGGGCCATCCGAATGACATTGGCGCCCAGCAATATTTATCGGCGATGCTGCAAGTGGTAACGCCTTTGAGCAAGCCCTGACTGTGCACTCAATCTGCATACGCTGAAGGGATGTCGTCCCCTTCAGCGGCATTCAGCTGTCCCGCCGCTACGAGGCATGCCCTAATTGCCCCAGAATGCTTTTGATCCTGCTCGCCGTCGCACTCTCCAAATTCACAAACATGCACCCCAGGTGCACTTGCTCGCCCAGCAGGAATGAACGGAACGAACGCGTAAACCGGATTTCCATTTCCGCGACGGTGATGGTTTCCGTCCCCAGGTCCAGCACGACGTCGCGCATCTTGCGCCCCTTGAGCAAACCCTTTGCCTGCAGCTTGCCACAGCGCAGGCCAAGCCCGCCCAGCGAGAAATCGTAAATCGACATCTCATGCGGTACGCCATTCATCACAAACGACGCCGTGTAATTCGACCCCAGCGGCGTTTCCACACGATCCGATGCGCGCCGGTTCAGCACCGCGCAGGTTTCGGGAAAGACCATCGGGATCAGCCGCGGCCTATCCGGCAGCGAGTTCCAGTCCAGGTTCGACAGACGGAATTGCAGCTTCGCGTTCGGCAGGCAGGCAACGAAGGTGATCTTGCCGGAAGGTAGCGCGACTTCTTCGTTCAACTCCATCACGAAATGCGGCTGCTCCGGGTCCACCGACAGGATGCGGCCTAGTATTGCTTCGCGGTTGCCGGGCGCATACATTGAGATGGCTTCGCCGCTCGCCGCAAGGAAGGTCAGCGTGTCGCCGATGTCATCTTCGCTCGTCATCTCGAACGAATTGGCCGTGGCCGGGATCGGAGTTACCGCATCTTGTGGCCTGGGCGGTCCTTTACGTGTCAGGACGGAAATGGGCTCATTGAGCTGCATATCGCGCCTCCATCTGGTGATGTTGCGTTAGACGTTTATTCAGTCTGTGCACAACTTTATTATAGGTCGCAATTTCCGGAAGGCAATCATTTTTGCAATCTGAGAAAGGGCTGTTCGTTCCGCAGCAGCCTTGCAGTCCAAGTACTTCGTTAAGAATTGACTGGTATGCAACGGCCCGTCAGTGCAGAATCGCGCGATGATTTATGATGTATCAATGCGCGATAGCAGCCCCGGTGGTAGGGCGTGGGCGCAGAACCATGGAATAGGAAGCAATCAGTGCAGCTGGATCATCGACTAATGGAATCGACCGTGCAAAGTGAAGAATTCATCAGGTTGAATTTCCCCAGGCTGGCTGCCGCGCTGGAGTACATGCCTGTCGGCGTGACCATCGTTGATAGCGACCTGACGATCCGCTTCTGGAATCCCGCGTTTTGCCAATTGCAGGGCTTTCCCGACGGTGTGATGCGTCCCGGTATCACGATGGCGGAAGTGTTCCGCTACATCGCCGCACGCGGCGATTATGGGCCGGGTGACATCGAAGACCACGTGGCGGACCGTGTGGCGCTGTGCCTGAAATTCGAGCCGCACAATTTCACGCGTACCAGTGCCGAAGGCGTCGTGATGAATATTGTCGGCCGTCCGACGTATGGCATCGACGGCGCCGTCAGCGGTTTCGTCACGATTTACCACGACGTGACATCCGAGCGGCGTTACGAAGAACAGCTGGAAGCCAAGAACAAGGAGCTGGAACACGCGAAGAAGCTGGCCGAGGCCGCCAGCGTCGCCAAAGGCCAGTTCCTGTCGAATATGAGCCATGAAATCCGCACGCCGCTGAACTGCGTGATCGGCATGGCGTATCTGGCGCTGAAGACGGAACTCGATCCGCGCCAGCGCGACTACCTGGAAAAGATCCGCTTCGCCGGCGAACACGTGCTGGGCATCATTGACGACATTCTCGATATTTCCAAGATCGAAGCCGGCAAAATGGAAATCCAGCATGTCGACTTTTCACTGGACCAGGTGGTGCAGACATTGACCACGGTGGTGGCGCCGAAGGCCGCGTCGCGTAACCTGGAACTGGTGTTCGACCTCGACCCCACGTTGCCGCCGATGCTGGTCGGCGACCCGCTGCGGCTGGGGCAAGTGCTGATTAACTACGCCAACAACGCCATCAAGTTCAGTGAGCAGGGCCGCATTGAAATCCGCGCGCGCAAGATGTTTGGCGACGCCAATGACTGCCTGGTGCGCTTCGAAGTCAGCGACCAGGGTATCGGCCTGACGCAAGAGGAAATGGCGAAATTGTTTGTCTCGTTCCAGCAAGCCGACGCGTCAACCACGCGCGAATATGGCGGCACGGGACTGGGCCTGGCGATATGCAAAGAGCTGGCCCAGCTGATGGGCGGCGACGTCGGCGTGCACAGCGTGCCCGGCGTCGGCAGCACGTTCTGGTTCACTGCCCACCTGGGCGTGTCGTACAAGACCTTGCCGGCGCTGATCGACCAGATCGGCGACGCGGCGGGCGAGCTGCTGGCCAGCGCCCACACGTCAGCCCTGATGGGGGCGCTGAAGACGGCCCGCATCCTGCTGGTGGAAGACAACCAGTTCAACCAGCAAATCGGCCAGGAAATCCTGGAAGGAACCGGCGCCACCGTGTGCCTTGCCAGCAATGGCGTGGAAGCGCTGGAATTGCTGCGGCAGACGGATTTCGATTGCATATTGATGGATTTGCAGATGCCGCTGATGGATGGGCTGGAAACGACGCGCCGCATCCGCGCTGATGCGCAGCTGGCGAACATTCCCGTGCTGGCCATGACTGCCACCGCCACCACCGAGGCGCGCATGCGCTGCATTGACGCGGGCATGAACGACTTCATTTCCAAGCCGGTCCAGCCGGCGCTGATGTACCGGACCGTCGCCAAGTGGCTGCCGCAATGCGCGCCGCAGGGCGCTGTGCCGGCGCAGCCGGTGCCTGTTACGCAGGCGGCAGCCGGTAGCGAAGCCGCGGTATTCGACTTTTCCGTGCTGGCGGGGCTGCTGGGCGACGATGTGCAAAAGGTGCGCAAATTCGCCTATAAATTCCTGCTCAGTTCACAGGAAGGCTTGCGCGATATGGAAGCGGCGCTGGCGCGCGGCGAAGTGCAGGCGGTCCGCGAACTGGGGCACCGCATCAAGTCGGCGGCGCGCAGTGTCGGCGCTTTCCGCATGGCGGACGTATGCCAGGACCTGGAATTCCTCGCGCAGGGCGAGGCGGCCAGTGAAGCCGCCTTTGCCGGCGCCAAAGTGGCGCAATTGAAAGACTCGCTGCAGCTGGTGACGCAGCAAATCATGCAGCACACGCCTTATATGGCGGCGCTTACTTCGGATACGTAAAACCGGTCCGGATATCCATCGGCTTCAGTTTGCCGCCGTCCAGCACCATCATGCGCTGCGGCGGTTCTTCGCCGGCCAGCGCACGGGGGAACAGCGCCAGGCCCTCGCCTTCGCGCAGCAATTTGTCGCAGCGCTCATAAACATTGTTGCAGCCCGTGGCTTTGATCAGTGCCTGCACAATCGCCACTTTCCACAGTTCGACGGCGGCGGAATTGAACTGGCACACCAGATAGCCGCTTGCTCCGCCATAGCTGTGCACCAGCAGGCCCGGCAAACCGCTCTTGTCGCCGTCGATCAGCTGCACCAGCGCCTGCGGATCAGCACCGCGCCACGCCGGTTCGCGCTCGGCAAAGGCAGCCTGCACGCGCCGTTTGATCATCGCATGGTCGACCGGCTCGTCTTCGCGCAAGGTCCAGATGCGGGCCGCGATCTGCGATTTGGCGTTGTACGCCGCGCGCGCCAGAAATTGGCGCGACGATGTTTGAACCAGCGCTGTCACGCCGGGCTTGTTGCGATCCCTGCCGTCCACTTTTTCAATGGCGGAGACATAAATCCACGGGTCGCCGGAAAGGAGGCTTTTTTCCTTCCCCTGTTTAATGGTGATGATAAGCATGCGCCATGATACCGCATGCAATACCGCATGCCGCAGTGTTGCCTTTCTGCCGAAGGTGTCTTGTTGAGCTTAAATTGTTACTTTAATATACGGTATACGATTTGGATGAATTTTTTGCGTGAATTTTTCGGGTGATTTTTTCGGGGGAATAAGCATGGCTCAGCTCACGGATGCATTCGGATGGGATACCCCCGACGCGCTCAAGGAATGGTTCAGGCTCAGCGGCGCGACCGAACCGCTGCGCGCCTGTATCGGGCCGCTGCCCACGTCTGGCGCCGTGATCGTGCGCTGGACAGCAGACCGCCCCGATACGCAGGTGCGCACGCTGGTGCCGCATCCGGACAGTTACCGCATTGCGATCCAGCTGGAGCCGGTGCAGTCGGAAATCTGGAAAGACAATGCTCCCGTATGGAGCGGCGTGATCGGCGCCAACCGCTTCCGCATTTGCATGCCGGGAGCGAAAGGGCGCTGGCATCGCATGAGCGGCTGCGACATCGTCAATATTTTCATTCCCACCGCGACCGTGCACACGATGGCGGCCACGTGCGGCCAGGACTTGGAGATGTTGAGCAACAACTGGTTTGCGCCGGACCGCATCGTCATGGACCTCACGCAAAAGCTGCTGGAAGCCGACACGCTGGCCGGTGGCTGGGCGCCGCAATTCCGCGACCATTTGACGTCGGCGCTGGTGGCTTACCTGTTGCAGCAGCACGCGCAATTGCCCGAGGCGTCCGCCAACAGCAGCCTGGCCGGTTCGCGGCTGCAAAAAATCCTCGCGTATATGGCGGAACGGCTGGCGGATGAAATTTCAGTCGTGGAACTGGCCGATGCGTGCGCCATGAGCGAATCGCACTTCTCGCGGGAGTTTTCAAAGTCGGTCGGCATGCCGCCGCACCAGTACCTGATGAAGCTGCGCCTTGAACGGGCACGCGAAGCGCTGATCGACAGCAATGCGCGCGTCATCGACGTGGCGTTGGAGCTGGGTTTTACCAGTGCCAGCCATTTCGCCCGGGCCTTTGCACGCCGCTTTGGCGTCGCACCTGCAGCATTCCGCCAATTGGCCCGCCATTCCTCTGACGAATTGTGCTCCATTGCGGCATGAGCCCGCACTAAGCTCGGCGTTCCCGCGCAGGCGGGAATCCATAGGCAGCATGCCGAATTCGCGCCCGAGAAGATGATGAAACGTGGTGTATGTCAGCCTGAAGCGGTTTTTTGCTCCTTCCGCAGGATTTGACGCGCAGGGTTCCCTTGAAGATTTCAAGATTGAATCCAGCAGCTTTTTATAAGACGTCATATTCAGGGAGACACCATGTTGCAAAAGAATCGCATTCACTTGGCCATCTTGCTGGCCTTCGGCAGCGCAGCCCCCGCGCTGGCGCAGGATCAGGCAGTACAGCGCGTGACCGTGACCGGTTCGTCCATCAAGCGTATCGATGGCGAATCCGCGTTGCCCGTCACCGTCATCAAGGCCGAGGAATTCGTCAGCAAAGGCATGACGACCGTTGAAGAAGTATTGAACTCGGTCTCGGCCAACCAGCAAGTCACCGTCAGCAGCACCAGCATCGGCTTTGACGGCGGCGGCAAATCGTCCGCCAATTTGCGCGGCTTGGGGGACGACCGCACGCTGGTGCTGCTCAATGGCCGCCGCCTGGCCAACCACCCGTTCGATGGCAGCAGCGTCGACTTGTATGCGATTCCATTCGCCGCGCTGGACCGCGTGGAAGTGCTGCGTGACGGCGCGTCGCACATTTACGGCACCGATGCAGTGGCGGGCGTCATCAACTTCATTACCAAGCGTTCCTTCAACGGCGTGTCCGCGACGGCCGAAGCCATCGCGCCGCAGCAGACCGGCGGCAATGAAAAGCGCGCCAATGTGACGGCCGGCTTCGGCAACCTGGACAAGGATGGCTACAACGTTTTCGGCATCATCGACCACCATGACCAGTCGCGCGTGCGTTCCATCGACCGGCCGTATTCGTCCACCGGCATCCAGCCGGCATACGGCATCAATAAAACCAGCGGCACCACGTTCCCCGCGAACTTTTTTTCCGCCAAAGGCATCACGGGCAACCCGCGCTTCGCGTCCGGCTGCTTTGCTCCGGATACGGTACCGCAGGCCGGTAATGGCGTGAAAGACATGGGCACGTGCCGCCAGGATTATGCGCGCCTGGTGGACGACATTCCCGATACCAAGCAGACTACGGCGTACGCCAAAGGAGCGCTGCGCTTCGGCGAATATGGCCTGGCCACGCTGGATTACCTGCACTCGGAAAGTGAAAACATCAGCCGCATCGCACCGCCGCCGCTGACGGGCTTGAAAATGCGCGCCGATAACAAATGGTATCCGGGCGGCGCCGGCGGCAATCCCGCCGTCAGCGCTTTGACGGGCGAAGACTTGACGGTCAACTGGCGGCCGCTGGAAGCAGGGCAGCGCACATCGACCAACCTGGCGCTGTCTGACCGCTTCGTACTGAACGTGGAAGGCTCCGCGTTTGGATGGGACCTGACGGGCGGCGCCAGCTACGCGAAAACCAAAGTCACGCAGGATTTCACCGGCGGCTATGTCAAGGATGCACTGATCCAGCCAGGCATCGATTCCGGCACGCTGAATCCGTTTGGCTTGCAGGACGCGAAGGGCGCCGCCTACCTGCGCGATGCGCTGTTGATCGGCAATGCGCTGACGGCCCGTGCGCGCAACGCGGGCATCGATGCGCGCGCTACGCGCGAGCTGATGGCGCTGCCGGGCGGCCCGCTGGCGCTGGCCATCGGCGCCGAACACCGCACGGAACACTCCAGCTATACCGTCAACCATCCAATCGTCGACCAGGCGTCGATCTACCGCGCCACCGGCTTGTTTGGCGTGAAGGATAAAGACACGTCGCGCAGCCTGTCGGCCTTCTATGCGGAATTGTCTGCGCCGTTGCACAAGACGCTGGAATTGCAGCTGGCAGCGCGTTCGGACCGCTACAGCGATGCGGGCAATACGTTCAACCCCAAGGTCGGCATCCGCTTCCAGCCCATGAAGTCGCTGATGTTCCGCGGCTCGGCCAGCACGGGCTTCCGCGCACCGTCGCTGTATGAATTGCATTCGCCCGCATACGACACCAACACGGTGGGCGCGTATGACGATCCGCTGCTGTGCCCTAACGGCGTGGCCAAGGCTGGCGTCAACCCGCTGACGGCATGCCATTCGGTCCAGCCGGGCAAGAGCGGCGGCAACCCGGACTTGCAGCCGGAAAAGTCGCGCTCGTACTCGTATGGCGTGGTCTTCGAACCGGTCAAGGATTTGACGGCGTCGATTGATTACTGGCGCATCAAAGTCACGGACGGTATCGGTTCATCGCTGACGGAAGCCGAACTGTTTGCCGACTTCGATAAATACCGCGACCGCTTCCACTACAACGCCGGCGGCACGGCGCTCGATTATGTGAACCTGTCGTCGCTGGCGAACCTGGGCATCCGCCAGAGCAGCGGCATCGACGTGACGATGCAATACCGCTTCCCGGCGACGCAGATTGGTTCGTTCGATACGTGGTTCAACGGCACCTACGTCACCGGCAACGTGTGGCAAACCACGCCGGACAGCGAGCCGTTTGAAAGCATCGGCGTATACAACGGCGCCACGCGCTGGAAGCATAATTTCTCGGTGCGCTGGCTCGACGGCGCATGGAGCGCGACCTTGTCGCAGCGCTATACGTCCGGCTACACGGACCAGAATGCCGTGGCGGCGCAGTACGTGCGCGACGTGAAGCCCAATTCCGTGTGGGCGCTGTCGGCTGCCTATACGGGCTTCAGGAACATGACCATCACGGCCGGCGTGAAAAACCTGCTGAACACGGACCCGCCATTCTCCAACCAGAACGCCAACCCGCAGACCGGCTATGACCCGCGCCTGTCGGACCCGATCGGCCGTGCCTACTACGCTCGTGTGACTTATAAATTCTGACCATGAAGAAATATACATTCAGCCCGGCCTTGGCATTGTCTGCCACGGTCCTGGCCATCGGCTTGTCGGCGTGCGCCAATGTGGCGCCCGTTGTGCCTCCTGACGTGGCGGGCGTTTCAGCGCCGCCTGCGCGCCTGCACCTCGATCCGTTTTACACCAAGTATGCCGACGCGCAGGGTATCCCGGTGACCAGTTCCAGCCTGGTGCCGGACGAAGCGCTGCTGGCAACGCGCGACATCGTCAACGCCATGCTGGCGCACCGTCCCGACGTGCGCGATGAACTGGTGCGGCAGGGCGCCCGTGTCGGCGTCATGGCGGTCTCGGAAGGAACGATGGATTTGCCCGAACAGCGCGACTGGAAAAAGCCGGCCATCGACGATCCCCGCCTGACCAAGTGCGAAGTGCGCGACTATGCGAAAACCATCGCCCTGATGACGGACCGCGAATACTGGAATGCGCGTTCGCGCGGCATGGGCGGCCTGTTCACGACGGGGGCCGAGGAAAACATCATGGGTGTGCCGAAGACGCGCTACTTTGGCGAAAACATCATGGTGCACGAGTTCTCGCACAACATCATGTGGGCATTGCGCACGACGGATCCGGCCTTGATCGCGCGCCTGGAAAAGGCGTACGCCCATGCGCGCGAAAAGCGCTTGTGGCAGGGCGCGTATATGGCCAACACGCTGGAAGAGTATTGGGCGGAAGGGACGCAGTTCTGGTTCAATTCCAACAAGGCTTACATTACCGATACGCTGACAGTCGTCAATGCGCAGGATTTGCAGGCGCATGACCCGGAGATCTACGCGCTGCTGGCGGAAGTCTATGGCGACAACCACCACATCAAGGCGGACGTGTTTTACATGCACGCGGCGCGGATGGACAGTGCGCGCGTGTCGCTGGATGCGTCGGGGAAGGCGAAGAACGACTGCTATTCGTGACAGCCCCTTAAGGGCGAAAGAGGGAGAAAAGGCGGGGTTCATTTCAGATGAGCCCCGCTTTTTTAATTCCTGAATTCCCGCCGCAAATCTTCCAGGGTCGAGGCAATATGGTCATGCATCATCGACGCCACGGCCTTGGCTTTCCCCTCCGACCATAACTCCAGCATGGCCAGGTGTTCCTTGTGCGCGCGGTCGTCGCGGCCGGCCGGCTCCAGGTGTTTGCGCACGTAGCGCTCCGACATGATGTTCAGCCGTTCAATGATCTGTATCGTCAGCGGGCGCCCCAGCGGCTGCACCAGCGACATGTGGAACGCGCGGTTCAAGCTGCCCACCAGTTCCTTGTTTCCCACCATGGCTTTATCGAGCGCCTTTAATGCCAGCTTCGCCGCAGCCTTGTCGTCTTGCGTGGCCACCTTGCACGCTGCGCTGACGGCGTCCGGTTCCAGTTGCAGGCGCAATGCATAGACTTCTTCCGCTTCTTCCGCGCTCAACGGCCGCACGAAGAAACCCCGGTTGGCGTGGGACACCAGCAGGCATTCCTGTTCCAGCCGGGCCAGCGCTTCGCGCAGCGGAATTTTGCTGACACCCAGTTCTGCGGCCAGCGCATCTTGCCGGATCGGCGTATCCGGCGGGATGTGGCCGGCAATGATGCGGTCGCGCACCAGCGTGAAAATTTGCTCGGAAAGGGTCTGAACTACCAGGGCCATGCCGTTACCTTTAGTGCAGATAAAGTATACGAATTAACGCATATGGCATGGGTAAAGGCAAGCGGGAAACCGGCTTTACCGGCCGTCCGATGCCTCCGGCAAAGCAGTCACGCGCGGCGCCGCGCGGGCACTGCCATCGGCGTTAAAAATGCCGCGGGCAGCATTGTGCGGATGCCGGCGCGCTTCCGCCACGGTCAGCACGGGCGCGAAGCATACATCGGTACCCTCCATCAGTTCGCACCAATGGCTGCACGGCTGCGACAGGAACAGCGCCGCGAAGCGCGCCTTCAAGGCCGGCCAGGCGGCGGTGTCGTACTGCCGCTTCGGATCGACGTCGTGCAGCCCCAGTTTTTGCAGCAGCAGCGCATAGAATTGCGGTTCCAGCGCACCGATGGTGATCCAGCGGCCATCGGCGCAGCGGTAGCTGTCATAGAACGGTGAATCGTGGAACGGGCTGGGCGCGGGCCCGCCCAGCTGGCCGCCTGCCATGACCAGTTGCGCAATCCCGCCCAGCATGGCCACGGTATCGACGATGGCGCCATCGACCACGCTGCCTTTTCCCGTGGTGCGCGCATGCAGGATGGCCGACACCATGCCAAATGCCAGGCCCAGCGCACCGGGGGCGTCGCCCATCATGGTCGGCACCGGGACCGGCCGCTCGCCATCCCGCCAGCCCAGCGACAGCATGCCCGTCAGCGCCACGTAATTGATGTCATGGCCGGCCGCCTGCGCCAGTGGACCATCCTGGCCCCAGCCCGTCATGCGGCCATAGACGATGCGGGGATTGACGGCGGCGCAATGCGCGGGCCCCAGGCCGAGCCGCTCCATCACGCCGGGCCGGTTGCCTTCGATCAGCGCATCGGCCTGCGCGACGATGTCCAGCGCCTGCCGCAACTGCTGCGGGTCTTTCAAGTCCAGCTGCACTTCGTGCTTGCCTTCCCGCAGCGGGTTGGCGGCGCCGCCCGCCAGCATGTCCGCCAAGCCTTTTTGCGGACGCGTGACCAGCGTGATGGCGGCGCCCATGCCGGCCAGGATCGCGCCGCACAGCGGGCCGGGTCCGATGCCTTCGAATTCAACAATGCGGACGCCGGCCAGCGGCTGGATGGACAAAGTGGGGGAGGTAGTCATGTCAGGCCAGTACCTTACGGGCAATCAAGTCTTTCATGATTTCATTGGTGCCGCCATAGATTTTCTGGATGCGGGAATCGGCGTACAGGCGGGCAATCGGGTATTCCTCCATGTAGCCATAGCCGCCGAACAGCTGCAGGCATTCGTCCGTGACTTTGCACTGCTGTTCGGTGCACCACCACTTGGCCATGTATGCGGCTTCCGGATCGAGTTTGCCATCGAGCAGGCGCTGGACGCAATCGTTGACGAATGAACGCACCACGTGGGCCAAGGTGGCGCATTCGGCCAGCTTGAATTGCGTGTTCTGGAAGTCGGCAATTGACTTGCCGAACGCCTTGCGCTCTTTCGTGTATTCGACCGTCAGTTCCACCGCCCGTTCAATGACGGCGGCAGCGGGTACGCACAGCAGCATGCGCTCATACGCCAGTTGGCTCATCAACTGGCCAAAGCCGCGGCCTTCTTCACCGCCCAGCAAGTTGGCGGCGGGGACACGCATGCCTTCAAACGCCAGCTCCGCCGTATCGGATGCATGCATGCCGATTTTCGACAGGCGGCGGCCCACTGAAAAGCCCGGCAAATTTTCCGTCTCGACCACCAGCAGCGACACGCCTTTCGCGCCCGCGTCGCCGGTACGCACGACCAGCACCAGCAAGTTGGCCGTGTAGCCATTGGTGATGAAAGTCTTGGCGCCATCGACCACGTAATGACCGCCTTCCAGCCTGGCGCGCGTGCGCACGGCCTTCAGGTCGGAGCCGCAGCCCGGTTCCGTCATCGCGATACCGGCCAGCATTTCGCCGCTGGCCAGCTTCGGCAGCCAGCGCTGCTTTTGTTCTTCCGTGCCGTAATCGAGGATGTAGTGGGCGGCAATCGTGTGCACGGCGGTGTTGGCCGGCACCTCGGCCTTCGCCAGTTCATCCTGAACCACCAGCTGGTAGGCCAGCGTGGCGCCAGGGCCGCCATATTCTTCGGCCAGTTCCGGCAACATGAAACCCAGTTCGCCAAATGGACGCCAGACTTCGCGGGGGATGTAGCCTTGCTTGCGCCAGCCTTCCAGATGCGGGACCATCTCCGCGCTGACGTAGCGGCGGACCTGGTCGCGGAACGCTTCGATATCGGCGTCCATCCATGCGTGTTGATGCAGTTGCGGCAGCATGTTCATGGTTCCTTTCACAGGCCGTTGAGGCCGCCGCCGCAGACCACCAGCTGGCCCGATACATAATCCGATTCCGGACCGCACAGCATCAGGATCGCCCCCGCTGCTTCATCCGGCTTGCCGGGACGGCCCAGTGGAATCATCTTCTTCGACATTTCCACCACCTGCTCGCCGATGCCGACCTTGATTTCACGGCCTTCAATGTTGACGGTCTTGCTTTCCGTGCCGGACAGCGGTTCCGTCAAGCGGGTTTCAATGTGGCCGAACGCCACGCAATTGACGTTGACTTTCAGGCGCCCCCATTCTTTAGACAGGGTCTTGGTCAGGCCGACAATACCGGCTTTCGCGGCGGAGCAGTTGGCCTGGCCCGCATTGCCATTGGCGGCAATCGATGACACGTTGACGACTTTGCGGAACACTTCGCGGCCTTCGGCAGCTTCGAGCTTGGTCTGCGCGGACAGCACAGGATACGCGGCGCGCAGGATGCGGAATGGCGCCGTCAGGTGGCAGTCAATGATGGCGTACCACTGTTCATCCGTCATTTTCTGGATCACGTTGTCCCACGTGTAGCCCGCGTTGTTGACGATGATGTCGATGCCTTGATAGTGGTCGACCGCCGTCTTGATGAAGCGTTCCGCGAAGTCCGTGGCCGTCACGCTGCCAAAGCATGCAACCGCTTCGCCACCGGCCGCCTTGATTTCTTCCACCACGGCGTTTGCAGGATCCGCATCGAGGTCATTGACCACCACGCGCGCACCTTGCGCCGCCAATTGCAGCGCCACGCTGCGGCCGATGCCCCGGCCTGAACCCGTTACCAGTGCTACCTTACCGTCCAGCCTACCCATCATTAGTCTCCTCTCAACCCAGTTTTTTGCCGTGCAAGGCGACGGCCTGACGCCAGTGTAAAAAACGGGCCACAGCCGGGCAATGGCGAGGCACATCAAGTTGATGGCATTTCGCCTCATTGTTGGCGTACACTGCTCCGTCATTCACCCGATTGCCAGCCTTGGAATGCCCCATCAAACCACGCTGATTCCCTCTGCTGAACCGCTGCTGCAATTTACGTTCGTGCGGGGCATGCTGGCGGCCCTGCAGGAAAAAGGCCAAAACATTGCGCCTTACCTGGAGCGCGCCGGCATTGCCGCCGACGCGCTGGAGCAAAGCAACCATCCGGGCGTGACCACGGGCCAGTTCATTGCCCTGTTTTACGCCATTGCGCTGGATTTGCAAGATGAAGGGCTGGGCATGTTTTCCCGTCCATTCAAGCAGGGCAGTTTCGGCCTTGTGGCGCGGGTGGGCATGTGGGCGCCGGATTTGCGGACGGCCTTGAAGCGCATGGCGGCCGCCGTCAATTTGCTGCAAGACGATTTGCAATTCACGCTGCAGGAAAGCCGGCATGAGGCTGGCCTGCAAATGCATTGGCTGCGCAGCGACCGGCCACCGCAACCGTTCCTGTTGCATACGCTGGTACGTGTGTTCTGGCGGCTGGCAGCGTGGCTGATCGGCGGCTCGCTGCGGGTGCGGCATTTCGACTTCGCCATTGCCGCGCCGGACGATGCGGATGGCTATGCGGTGGCGTTTCCCGCCGAGCGCCGCTACGGGCAGGCTGAGACGGGATTCTGGTTCGACCTGGCGCAAGTGCAGACACCTGTGCTGCACGATGAAATGGCGCTGCGCGCATTCCTGTCGGATTCCTTTGGCCAGATCATTGCGCCGCCGCGCGTGCTGGGGCAGGTCAGCCAGGAAGCGCGCAACGCGCTGCTGCGCGCTTACCCGGAGTGGCCGGACGTGCATGCGGTGGCCAGGCAATTGCACCGGTCGCGCGCCACGCTGCAGCGGCAATTGGCGGCCGAAGGGACGAATTTGCAGCGTATCAAGGACCATTTGCGGCGCGACCTGGCCATCTCACGCCTGTCGACGTCCGATGCGGGACTGGCGGCGATTGCCGCTGACCTGGGCTTTTCCGACAGTGGCGCGTTCCAGCGCGCCTTCAAGCAGTGGACGGGCAAGCCATGTGGCGAATACCGGCGCGCGCGTTGAATAAAAAAAAGCCCGCTCAGGGAGCGGGCTGAATCCAATTCTTTGGGAAGAAATGGAGGAGACAAGTGAATGGTACGGTGGTATCGCTAACAAGTCCAATTTTTTGTGCTGATCATAGATATTCCCCGTATGAATGGTTTAACAGGCAATATTTTTTGTAAATGTGTAAGCATATGCAACAAAAGTAGATCAACTTTAAGGGGGCCGTGCGCTACACTGGCGCCCACCGCAGACTGAAAGGAGACGTTTCGTGACCCGTAAAACCGCAGCCGACTTCGATCCCGAAGTATTGAAACTGTTTGACCAGTACGTCCACGGCGGCATCGACCGCCGCGAATTCTTGTCCAGCGCCAGCCGCTATGCGGTGGGCGGCGCCACCGCGGCAGGCTTGCTGGCGGCCCTGAGCCCCAGCTTTGCCGCACCCGTGGTGGAAAAGGATGACAAGCGCATCAATGCCAAGTTCGTCGAATACCCGTCGCCGCAAGGCTATGGCACGGTACGCGGCTACCTGGTGACGCCTGCCAATGCCAAAGGTAAATTGCCGCTGGTGCTGGTCGTGCATGAAAACCGCGGTTTGAACCCGCACATCGAAGATATCGCCCGCCGCCTGGCTGCAGACGGCTTTATCGCGTTTGCGCCAGATGCGCTGACCCCGCTGGGCGGCTATCCGGGCGATGAAGACAAGGCGCGCGCGGAATTTGCCAAGCTCGATCCTGCCAAGACCCGCGCCGACTTCGTGGCGGCCGCCAAATGGCTGGAAGCGCAGCCGGGCGGCAATGGCAAGCTGGGCGTGGTGGGTTTCTGCTTTGGCGGCGGCGTGGCCAATTACCTGGCCACGCAACTGCCGGAACTGGCGGCCGCCGTGCCGTTCTATGGCGCGCAGCCGCCTGCTACCGACGTGGCGCGCATCAAGGCGCCGCTGCTGATCCACGATGCCGGCAATGACCAGCGCATCCTGGCCGGCTGGCCTGCGTATGAAGCTGCGCTGAAGGAGGCGGGCGTCAAGTACGAGCACTACACGTACCCTGGTGTCGAGCATGGCTTCAACAACGACACGACGCCGCGTTTCGATGCAGCCGCCGCCAAGCTGGCGTGGCAGCGTACCATCGACTTCTTCAAAGCCAAACTCGCGTAACGATTCCTGCCTGAGCGTCCGCACCTTGTGCGGACGTGCTTCTCAATCCGCATCAAACCGCATCCAATCGCGCGGCGTAAAAATTGTAATTTCATTAATCTTGTCCGAATAAGGAGAAAATAATGAAACATTACAGTTTGCTCTTGCTGGGGCTGTTATCCGCGTTGCCTGCCACGGCCGAAGTGATTTACCGCTGGCATACCGTGACGCCGTCTGCCGAGTTGCCGGGTTTCGATGCTGTGCTGCGCATTACCGACGACGCGTATTGGCGCGGCAGCGCTTTCCTGGACTATTCCGGCTGCGCCGGAGTGGCGTGCGCGATGACGGCCATCGATGCCGGTATCGTGTACATGGGGTATTCATTTGCGCAGGGCAGTGACGGCCACCGGCCGCCGCTGGCAGCAGGCGTGTACGACAAGTTTGATTTGCAATTCGATCGCGTGGGTGGCGTGGCGGGCAGTCTTAGCTACAACACGACGGAAGTGGAATTGGCCATGTCCGGCCAGGCGCTGTGGACCGTCGATTTACTGCGGGGCGACCCGTATATCGGGACGCAGTGCGGCGGACCGGGCTATTGCAGCGGCGTCACCGGGTATTTCCTGGCGGAGCGTTTGCCGGTCCAGATACCGGAACCGCATACGGCAGGGCTGTTGCTGGCGGGGCTGGCTGGATGGCTGGCTGCGCGGCGTAAAGTCAGCTCTGCGATTCTTCCAGCGCAGCCGGTTCTGGCAGCGGCGCCAGGGTCAGCACAATATCTTCCGGAGCAAAGCCACGTTCCAGCATAAATTTCCAGGCTGCCAGTACGCCGACTTGCCGGTCCAGCAAGATGGCGTACGTTTTCACGGCTTCCAGGTTCTCAAAGGGGTATAAGGTGTGGGACATCGCGCCCTCGCAAATGGCTCACCAGGTGTTCGGGTGGCATCAGGTTGCGTGCATGGACGGGGCAGCGCAGTGGCAGGCTTCAGTTTTTTTGAAGTAACTGAAGTGTATGCCGGAGCTTGCTCGAACGCAATTACGTAAGGCTTCCCCACAACAATATTTATTGTCCTGGACGCTACCGCCATGGCGCGGTAGGGATCAGTCTGGATCGGCTCTGAATACTGGCGGAACAGTTTCACGCCGCGCCACCAGCCCCAGCAAGCCCACGCCCACCAGCAGCATGATGTAGACAGGCGGTTCCGGAACCGGGCTGGGGTTGGAGATATCCGGCGGCGCCGGGCTGGCCGTGACGGCCGCATCGGCCAGGGCTAGAAGATAAGTGTCGTCCGTTGACGGCTGCGCGGGTGCAGCCAGGATTTCAACTGCGGCGGCATGGCGCGCCGCAGCTAACAGCGTCGCCAGCAGCAACGCTTTTTTCAACACAGTATGCATGGCGCCTCCTGAAGGCTGAACCGTGACTGACAGATTGCTAGCCTAGCACGGTTCGCCACCAATGTGGCGCATTACTCAATCATTTAATTTTAATAATATTTCTGCGCAACTTAGGGAACGCCAGCACCCGCTTGATAACGCCGCGCGGTACTGCCTTGTGTGTCATGTAGACCCACGCATTGGCGGCGCCACTGGTTTTTTCAATATTCAGTGCCGTGTCGACGTCATTGGCCATGACATGGTTTTGCCGGTCGGGTTGATGTTGATCCATCGTACATCCTCGTTATTGTTGTAATGGGGGCGGGCTGGGTGATCCCAGATTGCTAGTTTGCACTGAATTTCCTTTTGCGGCTATGGCATCTTGTTAAATTTTCGCAACAGACAATATTGCAAATTCACACTTACCTTGCGCGCGCCGCTGATTGGCTAAAATGAAATGCGTTACGGCCAACAGGAGGATTTCATGCACGACCAGGTGGTGCTGGTGTTGCAGGGCGGCGGTGCGCTGGGCGCGTACCAGCTGGGCGTGTATCAGGCCATGCATGAAGCGGGCATGGAGCCGGACTGGGTGATCGGCACGTCGATCGGCGCACTGAATGGCGCGATTATCGCGGGCAATCCACCGGCGCGGCGGCTGGACCGCTTGCGCCAGTTCTGGACCCTGATGGAACACCATTCCGCCCTGTATCCGGGCATGCCCCGCGCGTTTGCCAATGCACTGACGTTAACGCAGGGTATCCCCGCCTTCTTTGCCATCAATCCGTCCACGTGGTTCAACCCGGATGCGGCGGTCGGCGTGGAAAACGCTGCGTTTTACCGTACCGGGCCGTTGCTGAAAACCCTGGGCATGCTGGTTGATTTCGATTACCTGAACCGCGACGGCTTGCGCCTGACAGTGGGCGCTGTCAGCGCCCGCACCGGCCACATGCGCTATTTTGATACGAAGAAGGAGGCATTGTGCGTCGAACATGTGGTGGCGTCCGGCGCCATCCCGCCGGCCTTTCCCGCCGTGAAAATCGATGGCGAACCCTATTGGGATGGCGGCATTTATTCAAACACGCCGATTGAAGCCGTGCTCGACGATGAACCGCGCCGCAGTTCGCTGATTTTCTCCGTGCAGGTATGGAACCCGGACGGCAAGGAACCGCAAAGCGTGCTGGACGTGCTGGAAAAACACAAGGAAATCCAGTATGCGAGCCGCGCCAGCCATATCGAACAGCAAAAACGGCTGCACCGGCTGCGGCATGTGATCCGTGAATTGTCGCACCGCTTGCCGCCCGATGTGGCGGCGTTGCCGGAAGTGCGCGATCTGGCGTCATGGGGCTGCGGCACCGATATGCACGTGGTGCTGCTGAAAGCGCCCCGGCTCGACAGTGAAGACCACACGAAAGACATTGATTTCACGGCGCTCGGTATCCACACCCGGTGGCAGGCTGGCTACGCCGACATGAAAAAAGCGCTGGAATCGAAGCCCTGGGTGAGTCCCGCATCCCCCATTGAAGGGATTGCCATTCATGAAATCTGAGCTTTAGAATAATCCTATTGATTCGATTAAATTAATCAAATTTATTTATAGCGCAGGAATCCGTAGACTAGCCTCACTGTTCAGCAATCATCCCAGGAGAGACCATGAGCCAGCAGCCGCAACTGACCACCGCATCCGGCATTCCCGTTTCCGATAACCAGAATTCGCTCAGCGCCGGCCCGCGCGGCCCGTTATTGCTGCAAGACTTCCACCTGATTGAAAAACTGCAGCATTTCAACCGCGAGCGTATTCCTGAGCGCGTCGTGCATGCCAAGGGTTCCGGCGCCTATGGCACGTTCACCGTCACGCACGACATCACGCAATACACAAAAGCCAAGCTGTTCAATCAAATCGGCAAACAGACGGAAACCTTTGTGCGCTTTTCGACAGTCGGCGGCGAGCGCGGCAGTGCCGACACGGAACGCGACCCACGGGGCTTTGCCATCCGTTTTTATACGGAAGAGGGCAATTGGGACCTGGTGGGCAATAACACGCCGATGTTCTTCATCAAGGACCCGATCAAGTTCCCCGACTTCGTGCACACGCAAAAACGCTGCCCGCGCACGAATTTGAAATCCGCCACGATGATGTTTGATTTCTGGAGCAAGGCGCCGGAAAGCCTGCACCAGGTGACGATGCTGTTCTCGGACCGCGGCACGCCGGACGGCTACCGCCACATGGACGGCTTTGGCAGCCACACGTATAGCCTGATCAACGGCAAGGGCGAGCGCGTATACGTGAAGTGGCATTTGAAGACGCAGCAGGGCATCAAGAATTTATCGGCAGCCGATGCTGTGCGGTTGGCCGGGCAAGACCCTGACTATGCGCAGCGCGACCTGGTCAACGCCATCGATCAAGGCGAATTCCCCCGCTGGGATGTCAAAGTGCAGATCGCAACGGAACAGGAACTCGATGCATGGAGCGCGCGCACCGGCTGGAACCCGTTTGATTTGACCAAGGTATGGCCGCATGCGGACTTCCCGCTGCGCGCCGTCGGTGTGCTGGAATTGAACCGCAACCCGGTCAACTACCATGCGGAAGTCGAGCAGGTAGCGTTTTCTCCAGCCAACGCCGTGCCGGGCATGGGCTATTCGCCGGACAAGATGCTGCAGGGCCGCATGTTTGCCTATCACGATGCGCAGCTGTACCGCGTGGGCACCAACCACCAGCATTTGCCTGTCAATGCGCCGCGCTGCCCATTCCACAACCAGCAGCGCGACGGTGCGATGGCCATCCACAATGGCGGCGATGCGCCAAACTATGACACGGTGAACGCCGGCGGCCATGGCAACACGGGCATGGGCCATGGCGAAGGTCCGCTGGCGCTGCACGGGGCGGCCGGGCGCTACGATGGCCGGGGCCAGGAAGACGATTACACGCAGGCCGGCAACCTGTTCCGCTTGATGACGGCGGCGGAAAAGCAAAACCTGTTTGCCAACCTGGCCAGGCCGCTGAGCCAGGTCAGCGATGACATCATCCAGCGGCAACTGGGGCATTTCGACAAGGCCGATGCCGCCTATGGCGCAGGGGTACGGGCCGCGTTGAAGGTCCTCGGCAAAAACGTGGACTAAGCAATTACAACATGGGGGCCAAGGACCGTTAAAATAGCGGTCCTGGAGAACAACACGGGACACCCCCATGACCATCAAAATCAGCCAAAACTTCGATTCCGGCGCCATCGAAGTGGTGCGTGCCGATACCCCGGCTACCATCGAACTGAAGCTGCGCGACGATAACGCCGCCGATATCCGCCAGTGGTTCCACTTCCGCCTGCAGGGCGCGCGCGGCCAGGCCGTGACGATGCGCTTCCTCAATGCGGGCCAGGCCACGTACGCCAAAGGCTACGAGGGCTACCACGCCGTGGCCAGCTATGACACGGAAAACTGGTTCCGTGTTCCGACCACGTTTGACGGCGAAGTCATGACTGTCAAGCACACGCCGGACCTCGACAGCGTCTATTACGCGTACTTCGAGCCGTATTCGTGGGAACGCCACCTGCGCCTGCTGGGCGAAGTGGCGGAAAACCCGATTGCCCGCGTGCTCGATATCGGTTCGACCGTGGATGGCCGCGACATGAACCTGGTGGTCATCGGCGAACCCGAAGCGGAAAAGAAAATCTGGGTTATCGCGCGCCAGCATCCGGGCGAATCGATGGCGGAATGGTTTGTCGAAGGCATGATCGATGCGCTGCTGGACGACGCCAACCCGATCGCCCGCAAGCTGCTGCAGCGTTGCGCGTTTTACATCGTGCCGAACATGAACCCGGACGGCTCCATCCGCGGCAACCTGCGTACCAATGCCGCGGGCGCCAACTTGAACCGCGAGTGGATGACGCCGACGCTGGAACGTTCGCCGGAAGTGCTGTGCGTGAAAACGAAGATCCACGAAACCGGTGTCGACATGTTCTTCGACATCCACGGTGATGAAGCGCTGCCGTACAACTTCGTGGCCGGCAATGAAATGCTGGAAAACTTCACGCCGGAACAGGCCGCCGCGCAAAAAGCCTTCATTGACCGCTACAAGAATGCGTCGCCGGACTTCCAGGACACGTATGGCTATGCCGCGTCCAAGTACAAGGAAGACATGCTGACGTTGGCGTCGAAATACATCGGCCACCACTTCCAGTGCCTGTCGCTGACCCTGGAAATGCCGTTCAAGGACAATGCGGACTTGCCGGATGCGCACGTGGGCTGGAATGGCGCGCGCAGCGCCGCGCTGGGCCGCGCGATCCTGCAGCCGATCCTGCTGTCGCTGGACGATTGAACCATGGGCATCGAGATCGAGCGTAAATTCCTCGTCACGTCCGATGCCTGGATGCAGCAGGGCGAACCCGTCCTGCTGCGCCAGGGCTATCTGTCGTCGCACCCGTCAAGGGTCGTGCGCGTGCGGATCGACGGGACCAAAGCGATTATGACCATCAAGGGCAAGAACGTGGGCGCGAGCCGGGGCGAGTGGGAATACCCGATCCCGATGGAGGATGCTAAAGAATTCCTCGACAAGCTGTGCGAACAGCCCATCATCGAGAAATACCGCCGCCGCATTCCGTATGCGGGCTTCGTGTGGGAAGTCGATGAATTCCTCGGCATCAATGCCGGGCTGGTGGTGGCGGAAATCGAATTGCCGTCCGAAGACCAGGCATTTGACAAGCCGGACTGGGTGGGCGAAGAAGTCACGCACGACAAGCGCTACCTCAACTCCAACTTGATTACCCATCCGTATTCGAGCTGGTGATGCGCTGCGGGGCGCAGCCTGCGCCCCGCATTCCTTCTTATTGCACCTTCACGCGGCGGATGTCCACCGCGCGCAAGTATTCAACCGTGCCGTTGTCGCCCATGCGCACCCTCGACGCATACAGCTCGGGATGCGCCAGGTCGCGGAATGCGCCTAGTCCTGCCGCCAAGGTCGTCACCGTGCCGGACGACGAGATGCGGCGTAGCCTGCCTTCATCCATCACGTACACATTGCCTGCGCTGTCGGCCGCCAGCGAATTCGGCAATTCAAAACGCGCACTGCCGCTGTCGCCGTCCACACTGCGGTCTTCTTTGCCGCCGGCCAGGATCGTGACGTCGCCAGCCTGCGTGACTTTCAGGATATAGCTGCCATCGATCACATACAGCGTGCCGGCAGGATCACTGGCGATGGCTACCGGGATGGCCAGGCGTGCGCTGCTGCCTTTGCCGGGGACCGGCGCATCCGGGCATTTGGGCGCGCTGCTGGCCATGTCGCAGCCATCGCCAGCCAGCGTGCTCCACGAACCATCCTGGGCAATCTTGCGCACTTTGCTGCCGTCCAGTGCATACAGGTTGCCATTGCTGTCGAAGGCGAAGCGGGGCGAATACGCGGTGGCCGCGCCGGACACGCCGTCCACCGGCCCCTGCTTGCTGTCATACGCCGCCGTGCGCGTCAGTACCGTTGATTTGCCATCTGGCGTGCGCTTGCGGATGGTCAAGCCTTGCGCGGCGCTGCCTTCCGTCAGGTAGAGCGTGCCATCCTTAAGTCCGCCAATGATGCCCTGGCTGCCCAGCCCATTGATTTCCGCAACGTCTGCGCCGGCTTTGACGCGCACGAATTTCAATACCGGTGCGGCATAGGTCACGTAATAGCCGCCATTGCCATCCGGCGCGAAACCGCGTGGTTCACCCTGGATGAGGGGCTTGCCGGACGTACCGTTCGGGTACGCCTGCCACCACGCAGGCAGGCTGGCCACCAGTTCCGATGCGGGCGGCGGCTGCAATTTCAGCGCGAAGGTTTGCGTCTCATCCCCCATTTTCGCTTCGATGGACGTGGTCGTGGCTGTGGCCGTGACGTCGGCAGGCGGCGTGTAGACCGCGCTGCGCGTGTCGCCGCTGGGCGTCAGCGTGCCCGTTGCCCCCGGCAGCAAACGCCACGTGACCTTATCCGACTTCCTGCCGCCGCTTGCGTTTAATGTGACGCCACTGCCGCCTTGCATGACGGTGGACGAAGTCGCCTGCACGGTCAGCGGCTTCAGGTCGTTTGTGTTGCAGGCGGTCAAGCTGGCAGCCAGGGCGGCGGCCAGCGGGAGGAGGGCTAAGCGGGAAAACTTGGTCATGTCGTTCCGATGTTAGGGAAAAAGCTGCACTGTAACGGCACGGGGTGTTGATCAATCTCACAAAATCTCACTTTGGCATGTAATAAGTGTAATTTTGTGTAATGTTGGCAGGAAATACTTGGCAATTGGCGGGGTGTAAGGCGCTCGATGAAAAGCGTTGTAAGGGTTGAATTTTATCTTGGCTACATCGCAACCTTTTGAATCTAAAAGGAAAAATATTTTAGGCTTGAGATTTTTGGTGAGAATTCAGCGTGGAACTTCAGTTTAAAGTTGCGGGGATTTCTGTGTGGAAATACGATTTTTAGGAGTTCCCTATGCTTTTTCAAACTAACTGCGCCAACGTTGCCCGCCCGGTCCGCGCGTCAGAAGCCGGAGGCAAGCAATGAAGCAAAAGCTTATCTGCGTAGCCACCCTCTTTGCAGCCGCACATGCGCATGCTGATATGGATGTGGTCATTGCCAATTCCCATTACCAATGGGGTGGCAATTTTGTCACGGGCGGTGCGTTGTATTCGGCTTGCGCCAACCTGGTCAACAGCGTTCATGAGAATGTCACCACATGGTGCGGCGCCAGTGCGCCGAATGTTGCGCCTGATGGATTCGCGAGTATCGTTGGTGGATGGATCTATGACAAGACGCTGCCATCGGGAGCGCCCAAGACGTACTATTACTTGTCCGCCTATGCCTGCACCGACAGTAAAAAGGTTCGCTATTTTGCGGACGTCAAACAGTGCGTCCCCATTACGGAAGTGACGACACCGACGCCGTCTGATCCCAAAGTCAATGGCCCTTCTTGCCCGCAGAACCAGCAGGACCGGCAGCCGTCCTGCGGCAACCCGATCGGCATCGGCTCCGGCACCAAAACACAGCAGGAAATCGATTACGAAGACCGTTCTGCCGGGTTGCCATTGTCCTTGATTCGTACGTATAACTACGGCCAGAATCTGGTATCGGGCATCGCCGGTTCTTTCGGCACCTATTGGACCCATCCGGTGGACCGCAAGATCCAGTTATTGCCGAACCGTGTGGTCACCAAGTGCTATATCCGCAGCGACAGTGGTGCCCAGTTTTGTGAAAGCGCGCCCGTCTCCAGCACGCCGCAAGCCATTTCTGTCACCCGGCCGGATGGCCGCATCTATTACTTCAACCGTTCCAGCGATGGCTGGGTTGGCGATGCCGATGTGAATGCCCGCGTCAGCGCTCAGTATGGAGCGGACGGCATCACACCGGAAGTCTGGACGTATACGTCACCGGACGGGGATGTCGAGCAATACGACGCCAACGGCAGATTGATTCGCCTGACTGCACGTACGGGCGCTTTCCAGCGCTTTACCTACAGCGATGGCGTCACCAACGATACCAATGTGGGACGTATGCCTGCCGATGCGCCGGCATGTCCGAATGTGCAGCCTGGCGCCGTCAACAAGGCCGGCCTGCTGCTGTGTGTGACGGATAACTGGAACCGGCAAATCCAGTTTGAATATGATGCGCAGGGGCGCGTCAATAAAGCCTATGACCCTGCCAATCAGGCATATCTCTATGCCTACAACGGCAGCACTGCCGGCTGTGTACTCAACGGCACCTACAACAAGGCTTGCGAAGCGGGCAACTTGACGCAAGTGACTTACCCTGATGGGAAGAAGCGGACCTACCACTACAACGAAAAGGCGCGGATCAATGGTGGCTCGCCCTGCAACAACAGCGTGGCGCCCGTTAGCGCCACTTATGGCTATCTGCTCAATGCGCTGACCGGTATCACGGACGAGAAGGGAGACCGTTATGCGAGCTGGGACTATAACTGCAAAGGCGCGGTGATTGGTTCCGAGCATGCGGGCGCGGTGGAAAAAGTCCGGGTTGCGTATGGAACGCCGGCTGCCGATGGCTCGCGAACTAATACCGTCACGTCTTATCTCGGTACGCTGGCCAATCCTGTCACGCTGGTGCGCAACTATCACTTCAAGATCATTCTGGGCGTTGCCAAAGTCGATACGCTGGACCAGCCTTGCGCCGGCTGCGACAACATGATGGCCCGTACCTATGATGTCAACGGCAACGTGCTGACTGCAAAGGACTGGAACGGCAACCAGACCAACTACACCTATGACATGGCCCGCAATCTGGAAACCAGCCGGACGGAAGCCGTGGGCAGCAGCGTGGCCCGGACCATCAAGACCGAGTGGCATGCGACGCAACGCCTGCCGGCAAGAATCGCCGAGCCGCTGCGCATTACCACCTACACCTACGACGCCAACGGCAACGTGCTGACCAAGTCGGTGCAGGCAACGACAGATACTTCGGGCGCGCAGGGTTTCAACGCTACTGCCGACGGCACGCCACGCAACTGGACCTATACCTATAACGAACTGGGGCAAGTGACCACTGTGACGGCTCCGCGCAATGCAATCACCACTTACAGCTATGACAGCGAAGGGCGATTGGCCAGCGTCACCAATGCGGTAGGCCACGTTACGACACTAAGCAATTACGATGTCAACGGCAGGGTGGGCCGGATCACGGATCCCAACGGATTGGTTACCGACATGACGTATACACCGCGCGGCTGGATAGCGTCCAGCACCACGGGAGGCGAGAGCACTGTATATGAATATGACGGCGTAGGGCAGCTCATTAAAGCCACGCAGCCTGACGGCGCCTGGGTGTCATACACCTACGATGCAGCGCACCGTTTGACCGCCATCACTGACCGCACCGGCAATAGCATCACGTATACGTTGGACCTGGCGGGGAACCGCATCAACGAGCAAGTCAAAGACAGCGGTGGTGCACTGGCGCGGCAGATTAGCCGTACGTACAACACGTTGAACCGCCTGACCCAGATTACCGGAGCCCTGCAATGAAGCGCACGTTCCCTACACTCCTTGCCGTAGTACTGGCTTCGCTGGGCAGTTCGGCCACGGCTCAGGTGCAGAATACGACCACCACGTACACGTATGACACGGTGGGCAACCTGAAGCAGGTGACCGATGCGTTGAACCAGATCACCAAGCATGATTACGATGCTTTGAACCGCCGTATCAAAACCACGGATGCGAAAAACGGCATTACCCAGTTTGGCTATGACGGCCTGGATCAGCTGAACAAGGTGACCGATGCACGCAATCTGGTGACGACCTACACCATTGACGGCCTGGGTAACTTGAGCAAGACCACTAGTCCGGATACCGGCATCACCAGCCGCGCCTACGACGACGCGGGTAACCTCGCCACCAGTACTGACGCGAAAGGGCAGGTTACAAGCTACGCGTACGACTTGTTAAACCGTGTCATCTCGGCCAGCTATAGCGACGGCACCAGTGCGTCTTACGTATATGACCAGGGAGACTATGCGCTAGGCCGTCTGAGCCAGATTACGGACGTCAGCGGCATCACGCAATACAGCTACGACCAGCATGGTCGGGTGATCCTGGAAACCCGCACGATTGCCGGCGTGGCGTATGCGACTGCCTATCGGTATGACACGGGCGGACGGCTGTCAGGCATGACCTACCCGAGCGGGCGCAGCGTTGACTATACGCGCGACAGCATGGGGCGAATCGCAACGGTGACCACGACGATTGGCGGTGTCAGCATGACGCTGGTCAGCGGCGTGCAGTACCAGCCATTTGGCGGACTGAAATCGATGACGTTTGGCAATGGTCAGGTGTATAGCCGTACCTATGACCTCGATGGGCGCATGGGCAGCTATACATTAAATGGTCAGGTGCAAACCATTGCGTATGATGCTGCCAGCCGTATCACTGGTGTGACGGATGGCGGCAACGCCAACAATAGCCGTACGTATGGATACGACCAACTGGACCGGCTGACCAGCGAGCAGTATCCGAACAGCAGCCGCAGCTATATCTATGACGCGGTAGGCAACCGTACCCAATCCATGCTGAATGCAGCTGCTACCAACTACACCTATGGCTCAACCAGCAACCGCCTGGCGCAAGCCGGTGGCAGCACGATCGGTATGGATGCCAATGGCAGCACCACGAACAATGGCGCCGGGAGCCAGTTCAGCTATGACGCACGGGGACGCATGGTGTCGGCCACCACGGCGATTGGCGTGGTGACGTACAAAATCAATGCGCTGGGACAGCGGGTGGTGAAAACCACGCCGGCCTCATCGACGGTGTTTCATTATGACAGAGGGGGCAAGTTGATTGCCGAGAGCAGCGACGGGACGGTCACGGAATATGTGTGGCTCGACGATATGCCGGTGGCGGTGCTGAAGTGATCAACAGGGAAGGATAATCAAGTGAATAAGCAGATGATGAAATGCCTGGCGTTGCTGTTGGTCTGGCTGGGATGCATGACAGGCGTGCGCGCTGCGGGGGAGGCGGCTGTGTACTATCTCCAGACCGACCAGCTGAATACGCCGCGGGTGATTACAGACCAGAGCCAGGCTGTGGTGTGGAAGTGGGAGAGTGATGGGTTTGGTTCAATACCGCCGAACGAGCAGCCGGGGACGGCGCAGGCGTTCGTATTCAATCCACGGTTTGCGGGGCAGTATTTTGATCGGGAAAGCAACCTCTACTACAACTACTATAGGGATTACGATCCTCAGGCCGGGCGATATATGCAAAGCGACCCGATTGGGCTCGGGGGCGGGATTAACACATATGCCTACGTAAATGGGAGTCCTTTGAATACAATAGACCCGACTGGTGAAGTCGGTGTTCTAGCACCAGCCGCTGCTGCCGCTACAGCTAGTGAGGGTGCTGCGCTAAGTTCCAACCCGGTTGGTTGGGTTATCGCAGCAGGGCTGGGTGGAGCTTACGTTGGTACACTGATCTACGACAACTTTGAACCACAGATTAGCAAAGCAACAAGTTGGGCATTTGGCGATCCTACTATGGTTTTACCACCCAACGTATTAATTGCTGGCAATGGTGGCGTCGGCAATTCTTCAGGAATTGGTACGAATACTCCATATAAGCATTGCCGAGACCTCAAGGGGCGTCCTGGGTGGATCGAATGCAAGGACAAGAAGAGCGGGAAGTGGATTCCTAAACCAGCGCCTCCAGGATGGCCATTTAAGAAAGAGATTTGCGAGGTGGTCCGATAAATAATACCGTTGTGAATTCCGACTTTGGAGGCTTTATGGATACAGACGAGCTATTTCGCCAAGCTAATGCTGCTTATGAAAAGGGAGATTTTACGGAGGCATTTGCTATTTTTACTCATGCAGCTAATGGAGGGGATTGTCATGCGATGACCCGTCTAGCCACAATGTATGAGTTGGGCGAAGGCGTGCCTGCTGACTTATCGAAGTCAATCGAATGGGACCTAAAAGCAATTGCTGCAGGTAGCCGGTCATCGATTTTGAATTTAGGCTTGACGTATAGAAGTCTTGGAAAAAATGGCGACGCCCAAAAATGGTTTGAGAAGGCTCTTGAGCAGGGAGATGGTGAGGCAGCATTTGAATTGGCAAAGCTGTACAAGCTTGAAGATGAGAATTCTCCCTTAATCAAAAAATACTTGCTTTTGGCCGTGAGTGCCGGAGATTTGTCCGAAGAGACTGCTAAAGAGGTTCAGAACTGGCTGGCAAAAATAGGGTAGATGTCGGTCTGAACTGCATTGCATGAAGGTGGCGCCGCAGAGTACTGCTGTGGGCAGTTGCCTTGCTCACCCAACAAGCGCCATCTCCAGTGCTGCTTGCAGATGGCGTCGTTAAAAAACGTTACGGCTTAATCCAGAAAATCCGCATACTCCCTCTGGCTAAACCCCGCCAGCCGCGTCCAAGGCAACACCGCATTCGCCTTGGCCAGCGGCTGCACTTCAATCCGCTGGAATTCCTGCCCCGCGCGGTCACCCGCTTCAATCACCAGCGCCACTTGCCGCTGCTCATCCCACAGCACGCGCTGGAACCGCCCGTTTTTTTCCCGCTCGCGCCAGCGGGCGCCTTGCACATTGGACGCACGGGAAGACAGCGGCATTTCCGCCACGGACTTCGGCGATACCAGATAGAAATTCGCATCCCACGCCCCATTGAAGCTGACGTTGTCGTATTCCCCCGGCGGCACCGCCACACGCTCGCGCGCTTGCTGGTCGATGTACTCCAGCTTGACCTTGCCGCCCTCCAGCATCACGTGGCGCGCCAGGCGCACAGGATTGAAATGCTTATGCTGGCCCGGCGTGGCTTTTTCATGCGCCACTTGTGCCGGCAAGACGCGTTCGACCCACACGTGGCCGGCGCGGCGCTGCCATTTTTCTTCGTAGCGGCTTTCACGCGTGACGCCTTCGTCCGTCACGACTTTGGTGTAATAGCTGACACCAAAGTCGAGATCAGCAGCAGCCGGCGCGGCCTGGGCAACCACTGCACCCAGGATGGCCGGCAGCAGCAGGGCACGCATCAGTAATGACTGCAATGCCTTCATCGCTTAAAACCCGAATGCCGATTTCAACAGCGAGAACACTTTGGTGTTGTCGAGCGTCCCCTTGAACGGCTTCGCGCCGGCGCCGGTGGCGAACAGTTTCACGTCGCCGCCGCCGTGCGTCTCGCTGGCCAGGCGCACCCCGGTTTCTTGCAGGTAGTTGTCGCCCAGCGCCGTGGCGCTGTCGATGCTGGTGCGCACGTTAGGGCGGTTCGGGCCGTTGCCGAACACCAGGGTCGTGTAGGTATTGCCATCCGCATCCTTGCCCGGCTGGTTGTCCGTGTAGTTGCGGTTAATGTCCAGGATCGGGTTGCCGCGTTTCGCATAGCCGTTGATGGCCAGCGTATGGTCGTGGTCGGCGGTGACGACAATCAGCGTGTTGGCCAGGGTTGGATCGGTGGCGCGGGCCTTGTCCAGCGCGGCTTTGATGGCGTCGTCGAAGGCAATCGTGTCGACCAGTGCGCGCTTGGCGTTGATGCCGTGCAGCGCGTGGTCGATGCGGCCACCTTCGACCATCAGGAAATAGCCATTCTGGTTTTGCGAAAGGATGTCCATGGCTTTCACGGTCATTTCGGCCAGGCTCGGCTGCGTAGCGCCTTCGGCTGTCGTGGTGCGGTCCAGTTCATATTGCAGGTGGCTCTTGGCACTGTACAGGCCGATGAATTTCTTGTTCAGCGGGGCATTGGCCATATCGGTTTTCGTGGCCGCCACCGTGTAGCCTTTGGCTGCCATTTCCTTCAGCAAGTCGCGGCCGTCAGCGCGGCCCGCCTTGTTGCTGGCGCTGTCGAATGGCGTGAAGTGGTTGCGGCCGCCGCCCATCAGCACGTCGACGCCGTCGCCCAGCGCCGCGTTATAGCCAGCGCCGCCCGGGACGATTTGCGCGGCAATCGCATATTGCGCGTTGCGGTTGCAAATGTGCGAGAACGTGGCCGCTGGCGTCGCGTGCGTCAGTTCCGTCGTCGTGATGGAGCCGACTGCCTTGCCCTTGGCTTTTGCCAGTTCCAGGATGGTCGGCACGGATTTGCCGTTGGACGCGGCGCAGTTGTTGACGCCCAGGTTGCCGTTGGCATCTTTGCCTGGCTCCGTGGCCACCGTGTCGGACGACATCGAGATGACTTCATTGTTCATCTTTACGCCCGTCATGTAAGCAGCCATCGACGGCGCGCTATCGGTGGTTTGCGCATCGTTGGAGTATGTCTTGATACGGGCCGTGCGCTCCAGCTTGTCCATGTTCAGGCTGCCGTCTTCGCCGTATTTGAAGATGCGGGCGGCCGTCACGGTCGATGGGCCCATGCCGTCGCCGAGGAAGAAGATAATGTTTTTCGCGTCAGCGGCAATAGCGGCCTGCGTGAAAGCGGCGCCAACCGCGAGGGCCAGCAGGGAGCGGTGCAAATTGCGGGTCATGATCAAGTCCAGTTCGAATAAGGTGGTATAGCGTTACAGGCCGGCGGCGGATTTCACGAGGGCGTTGACGCGGGTGTTGTCGATGGTGCCGAGGAAGGTGTCCGAACCCATGCCGATGGCGCCGAGGAACACGTCGGTGCCGCCGTGGGTTTCATTGCCGGCCGTGACGCGCACGATGGCTTCCTGGTGGTACGTGTTGGCGCTGGTGACGCTGTCATCCAGGCTGGCCATGGCCGAGCGGTTGCCTTGCGTGCGGTTTTCGCCATTGCCGAAGCCGATGATGGAATACGGTGCGCCGTCCAGGTCTTTTTCGGTGGCGCCCGTCACGTAGTTTTTCACGGTGCCCAGCACGCCTGCGTTGGATGCGGAAGTTTTCCCCGTGCGCTTGGCGTAGCCGTTCAATACCAGCGTGTGGTCATGGTCGGCCGTGACGACGATCAAGGTGTTTTTCAAGTCAGGATCGGTCAGCTTGGCTTTTGCAATGGCGGCCTTGATGGCGTTGTCGAACGCCACCGTGTCTTGCAGCGCTTTCTTGGCAGTGGTTTCATGCAGCGCGTGGTCGATACGGCCGCCTTCCACCATCAGGAAATAACCCTTGGTATTTTTCGACAGCACGTCCATGGCCTTGGTGGTCATGTCGGCCAGGCTCGGTTCTTTGGCTGGATCGCGGTCCAGGTCGTAGCTCATGTGGCTGGACGTGAACAGGCCGAACAGGCGGTCGGTCTTGGCGCCGTCAATCGCGTTGAACTCGGCCGCGTTGCTGGCGACCGTGTAGTTCTTGGCTTTCATTTCATTGATCAGGTTGCGGCCGTCCGCACGCTTGCCGCCATCCTTGAAGGGAATGAAGAACTGGCTGCCGCCGCCCAGCACCACGTCGATGCCGTTCGTACCCAGCGCGCTGTTGTAGCCTGCGCCGCCGGGCACCATCGCCGCAGCAATATCGTTTTCCAGGTCGCGGTGGCAAATGTGTGCATACGTTGCAGCAGGCGTGGCGTGCGTGATGCGGGTCGTGGTGACGACGCCGGCTGCATATCCCTTGGCCTTGGCCAATTCCAGCAAGGTGGTGGCTGGCGTCCCATTGTTCGTGCCGCAATTGTTGCCCAGCTTGTTGCCGTTGGCATCGGCGATCGGCGCGACGGCGGTGGTATTGGACGACATCGAGATGACTTCGTTATTCATCTTTATGCCGGTCATGTAGGCCGACATCGATGGCGCGCTGTCCGTCACTTGCGCATCGTTCGAGAAGGTTTTCACGAACGCGGTTTCCGGCAAGGTGTCCATCGTCAGCTCGCCGTCTTCGCCCACGGAATAAATGCGGGCAGCCGTCATGGTGGCCAGGCCCATGCCGTCGCCGAGGAAGAAGATGACGTTTTTCGGCGCAGGCGCCGGCGTGGATGGCGTGCCGGGGGCGTCCGGGCCAGGCGAAGTTTTACCGCAGGCGGCAAGCGCCAGGGCGACGAATACGCCAGCAGCGGCGCGCAAAGGTTTGATCGACATGAGAGTTGGTCCGGCTGTTAAAAAACGGCACGATAGCAACGCTGTATGACCGGCTCATGACGAAAAGATATTTAAATTGAATAACGTAAATGCAAAACGGGCGCTTGCGGGCGCCCGTTTTTTGTCCACTCCACCGCTGGATCAGTGGAAGTGTTCATTCCCCGCCGGTGCATCTTCCGGCATTTCCGCGTGCACCAGTTCGCCCGCAGGATCGGCAAACAAGGGCGCGCCGCAATCGTCGCAATACTCGGACACGTAGCGTTCACCGAGCTTCTTGACGGTGGTGACGCCGGCCGCGTTCAAGTGTTCAACGATTTCTTCCACCGGCGTACGCGGCTTCAGCAATTCCGCCAGGTTACCGCCCGAAATCGGGCCTTCCGGCGGCGTGCCTTCTTCATCTTCCTGGCCATACAGCGGCCACACGACGCCATACACGACATCCGTGCTCTGGCGCGGCGTGAAGGCCACGCGGTATTCATCGACCTGGCCATTGCCGGCCTCTTCGCCAAACGCGGCAATCACGGCGCGCAAGTCCGATGGCTCGACAGCCAAGGTATGGGTCAGGTAGTGCACGGCGGCGCGGATCGATACGGGACGGATCAATTTATCGGCTTCGCGGCATGCCATGTAATACGCTTCCGGCAGCAGCAATTCCACGCCGCAGCCCGGCAGCAGGCGGTTCACGGTCGGCAGCGCCTGCGTGCGCCACTGTTCCAGCGCATTCTTGCGCTCATCCGCATAGTGCGCGGCGGCCGACGGCATTTGCCAGCGGAACAGGGGGCCGCCATGGGGCGCCACCACGGCTGCCAGCAAGTAGCGGGTGTCGGCCAGGAACGGCGCGGTTTCCGGCACTTTGGTTTCGGTTTTGTACGCGACACCTTTCAATGCCGCCTGCGCCAGCTTTTGCACTTTGCCATACGCTTCCGCATGGGTGCGCGGCAACTGGTCGATCGAATACAAGGTCGACGCCATCGCCATGTGCGTGCCATCGGCCAGCAAGTGGGCGGAGAAGTGTGCGGACAGCGTATTGAGCACGTCGGCAGGAATCGGGCCGGATGCAATGGAAAAGCGGGTCCACGCAAGGATCGGGGCTGCCACCAGCAACACGTCGTACTTGGTGGAAACGCCGTCAGCCTCCACCGTGATGGTGGCGGATTCACTGACGGCTTCGACGCCATCCATCAGCACGTCGTAGGCCGTCAAGTCGTCGCGGAACAGCGTGTTCAGCGACGCATCGATCGTGTCCTGGTGGCCGGACTTCAGCAATTTGTGGATGTGCTGGTCCAGCGATGCTTCCCAGTTGCGCTCTTCGAGCCGGCTGGCGGACTGGCCCACGGCTTGGGCAAGGGTGACGAGGCGCTGGCTGTCGGCAGTAAGTTTGGGTGTTGAATCTTTAGATGGTCGACGCATAGCGCTTACAGTTTCTCTCTGTAGGAAAATTCACGTTAGGCATATTGTAGTGGATTCGGCGGCATGCGGCGGGCAATAAAAAACGCCGGACGAATCCGGCGTTCCTTGGCAAGCGCAAATGCTGGCCGGATTATGCTGCCAGCAGCTGGCGCAGCACGAATGGCAGGATGCCGCCGTGCTTGTAGTAATCCACTTCGATCGGCGTATCGATACGCAGCAAGACTTTGACTTCCTGCTTCGAACCGTCTTCACGGTTGATCACCAGCGTGCACAGCTGCTGTGGCTTGATTTCGCCTTCCAGGCCGGTCAAGTCATACGTTTCCTTGCCGGTGATGCCCAGCGATTCAACGGAATCGTTGCCGATGAATTGCAGCGGCAGCACGCCCATGCCCACCAGGTTGGAACGGTGGATACGCTCGAACGAACGGCAAATCACGGCTTTCACGCCCAGCAACTGGGTACCCTTGGCGGCCCAGTCGCGCGACGAGCCGGTGCCGTACTCTTCGCCGCCGAACACCATGGTCGGCGTGCCGTCAGCCACGTACTTCATGGCTGCGTCGTAAATCGACATTTGTTCGCCGCTAGGCTGGTGGATCGTGATGCCGCCTTCCACTGCGGAACCGTCGGCCTTCGGTGGAATCATCTTGTTCTTGATCCGCACGTTGGCGAAGGTGCCGCGCATCATGATTTCATGGTTGCCGCGGCGCGAACCGTACGAGTTGAAGTCGGCCTTTTGTACGCCGTGTTCTTTCAGCCATTTACCGGCTGGGCCGTCTTCCTTGATCGAACCGGCCGGCGAAATGTGGTCGGTGGTGATCGAGTCGCCAAACACGCCCAATGCGCGCGCACCGGTAATGCCGGAGGCGGCAGCGGCCGGTTCCATCGTAAAGCCGTCGAAGAATGGCGGTTCGGCGATGTAGGTGGAATCCGGCCAGTTGTAGACCTGGCCTTCGGTGGACGACACGGCTTCCCACAGCTTGCCTGGGTTGCCCTTGACATCGGCGTAGTTATCCTTGAACAGCTTGGAATTCATCGCGTGCTTCATCAGCGCCTGGATCTCAGCCGACGTCGGCCAGATGTCGCCCAGGTACACGTCTTTGCCGCCAGTGCCTTTGCCCACGGGTTCCGTCATCAGGTCGCGCGTCACGTTGCCGGCAATGGCGTAGGCCACGACCAGCGGTGGCGAAGCCAGGAAGTTCGAACGGATGTTCGGGTGGATACGCGCTTCGAAGTTGCGGTTGCCCGACAGCACGGCGGACGCCACGATATCGTTCGACGTGATCGCCGCATTCAATTCCGGCGTCAGGTCGCCCGCGTTGCCGATGCACGTGGTGCAGCCATAAGCCGCCACGCCGAAGCCCAGTTTTTCCAGGTAAGGCAGCAGGCCGGCGGCGGTCAGGTATTCCGTCACCACGCGCGAGCCGGGCGCCAGCGACGTCTTAATGTGCGGCGCCACTTGCAGGCCCGCTTCCACGGCTTTCTTGGCCAGCAGGCCGGCCGCCAGCAGCACGGATGGATTCGACGTGTTGGTGCACGACGTAATGGCGGCAATCAGCACGTCGCCATTGTGCACCTTGACGCCGTTCGACGTTTCATACTCGGTGGTCAAGTCGTCGGCGCGCTTGTTGAAGCCGTTTTCCGATACCGGTTTCGAGAACAGGTCGGTGAACGTGGCTTTGACATTGCCGATTTCAATGCGGTCCTGCGGACGCTTCGGACCGGCCAGCGATGGCGCCACGGTCGACAGGTCCAGCGAAACCACGCGGGTGTAATCGATGTCGCCCGCTTTCGGCACGCCGAACAGGTTTTGCGCCTTGAAGTATGCTTCGAACGCGTCGATTTCCTGCTTGGTGCGGCCGGTGCCCTTGAAGTATTCAATGGTGGCGTCGTCGACCGGGAAGAAGCCCATGGTCGCGCCATATTCCGGCGCCATGTTGGCGATGGTGGCGCGGTCGGTCAGCGACAGCGTCTCGGTGCCTTCGCCGAAGAATTCCACGAACTTGCCGACGACTTTTTCCTTGCGCAGCATTTCCGTAATGGTCAGCACCAGGTCGGTCGCGGTGCAGCCTTCGCGCAGCACGCCGGTCAGGTTCACGCCGATCACGTCCGGGGTCAGGAAGTACACGGGCTGGCCCAGCATGCCGGCTTCCGCCTCGATGCCGCCCACGCCCCAGCCCACCACGCCGATACCGTTGATCATCGTCGTGTGCGAGTCGGTGCCGACCAGCGTGTCAGGGTAGTACACGGATTCATTGGTTTTATGGACGCCGCGCGCCAGGTATTCCAGGTTCACCTGGTGCACGATGCCGAAGCCCGGCGGCACGACGCCGAACGTGTCGAACGCCTGCATGCCCCATTTCATGAACTCATAGCGCTCGTTATTGCGCGAGAATTCCAGCTTCATGTTCAAGTCCAGCGCTTTTTTCTCGCGGAAGTGGTCGATCGTCACGGAGTGGTCGACCACCAGGTCCACCGGCACCAGCGGCTCGATTTTCTTTGGATTCACGCCCATTTTCGACGCGACGTTGCGCATCGCAGCCAGGTCGGCCAGCAGCGGCACGCCGGTGAAGTCTTGCAGCACGACGCGGGCCACGACAAACGGGATTTCATCGACGCGCTCGGCGGTCGCGCCCCAGTTCGCCAGTTGCTTGACGTGTTCTTCAGTCACTTTCTTGCCGTCGCAATTGCGCAGCACGGACTCCAGCACCACGCGGATCGATACCGGCAGGCGCGAGAGTTTGACACCCAGGCTCTTTTCCAAGGCCGGCAGCGAGTAAAACTTGCCTGGCTTGCCGGCGATATCGAATTCCTTCAGCGTGTTGAAAGTGTTGCGGGACATGAGATCTCCTTCAGTGGGTATCGTCAATTATTAATATTCTTGCTACAGGTGAGGCGTGCTTAAATCGTGTCGCCGGATGTAGGGCGGATCATGATCCGCCTTGCATGCGGTTGGCGGCGCATGGCGGATTACGCGCTAAGCGCTAATCCGCCCTACAGCTACAACTGCGATTAACCTTGCGCCGGTGCCGGATTCAATTGTTCCGGGCTCTTGCACTCATTGGCCAGCTGGCGGTTTTGTTTGGAATCGAGCAGCATGCCCTTGGCTGGAATACCGATCCAGATCAAGCCGTACAGCTTGTTTTCAAAGCGGTGGGCGCCCGTCGTGGTGCCGACGCGCGTCAGACGGTGCAAACGCTTTTTCCAGCGCAGCGCGATATGGTCATCGTCGCCAGCGTTGGTATAAATGGCAATCTTGTTGCCGAGTTCACAGTTGAATTCCGTGACGGAGGAGTCGGTCACGGAAGGTTCGTCGGCTTCTTCCTTGTCGGCCGGCGACACGGCAGGGGCGGCGCCGGTTTCCGATGGCTTGGCCGCTTTCTTGCCTTTGACGGCGGCTTTCTTGGCCGCTTTGGCGTGGGTATCGACTTCCGCATGGGCGGCGCCGGCAAACGAGCCCAGCGCCAGTGCGCAGGCCAGGAACAAATGGGAGACAGTCTTCATGATACTTCCGATACAGAGGTGTTAAGCAGGGCCGAAGCCGATTCCGGCAATGTCAGTCCGGCAAGACGCGCGCGTTGCAGCACAGTCCAATAATACCGGTAGCTGGCGCGGTCGTGCAGGCGGCCGCCATGGGAAATTGGGCCCCATTGTGCCTGCGCAGCGTCGTGCAGGATGTGGGCCGCCTCATTCACTTCCGACAGGCGCGGCGTGAATGCCTTGATGACAGGCTTGATCTGGTTCGGGTGGATGCTCCACATGCGCGTATAGCCGAACTCGGCGGCGGCACGCTGGGCATCGTTGGCGACGACGGCCGGGTCCTTGATTTCCGTCGTCACGTTATGCGACGGCACTTTGCCGTGCGCATGGCAGGCGGCGGCGATTTCCAGTTTCGCGCGCACTACCAGCGGATGCGTGAACTGGCCCGGCGTGCGCATGGCATTGCCCGGCACGGCGCCATAATGCGACGACACGAAATCCATGATGCCGAACGACAGGCATTCGACTTGCGGCAGGGCGGCGATGTCATGCACGTCGCGCAGCGCGCCGTGCGTTTCAATCAGCACGTGCACGGGCAGCGCCTGGCGGCCGGCCTTGTTGGCGTGGTGGTTGACCAGGTCCACGGCTTTTTTGACTTCCGCCAGGCTGTCCGGTTTCGGCAGCACGACGTAAGCCAACTGTTTGGCAGCCTGGCCGACTATGATTTCAATGTCGCGCTCGAAGTGCTGGCTGTGCAAATCATGCACGCGCGCGCCAATGCGGTTGAATTTGTTGCCTTCGTCGCGCAGCATGGTTGCCACCAGTTCGGCGTGCGCCACTTCGGCGCCGGCGGCGGCGCCATCTTCGCAATCAAATGTGATGTCGAACAGGGGACCAATTTCTTGTTGCAAGGCAATCGACTTGCGCATCAGCTTTTCAGAACCCGCGTAATGGTCGCAGGAGGGGAGTAGCAGCGGCTGGCGTGTGCCCTGGAATAAGACCTCGGAAGGATGCATGGATGTCGGGATGGGGGATGCGGGGACGGGCTGGGTATGCGGAAGCGCCGCCTTGCCACCGGCTGATCCGGAAGCAGGGCGGCGCGTGCGGCTGATGGCTGGTTTAACCGGTTCCATGTCGCCGCGTGTGCCGGATTATGGCAGCAGGTGTTTTACGCCTTCACGCTCTTCGGTCAGTTCCTTCAGCGTGATGTTGATGCGCTCTTGCGAGAATGCGTCGATTTCCAGGCCCTGGACGATTTTGTATTCGCCGTTTTCGCAGGTCACTGGGAAGCCGAACATGGTGCCTTCCGGGATGCCGTAGGAACCATCCGATGGCACACCCATGGTGGTCCACTTGCCGTTGGTGCCCAGTACCCAGTCACGCACGTGATCGATTGCCGCGTTGGCTGCCGACGCTGCCGACGACAGGCCGCGTGCTTCGATGATGGCGGCGCCGCGCTTGCCCACGGTTGGCAGGAACACGTTGGCGTTCCATTCCTGGTCGTTGATCAGGTCCTTGACGGACTTGCCGTTCACGGTGGCGAAGCGGTAGTCGGCGTACATGGTTGGCGAGTGGTTGCCCCACACGGTCAGCTTCTCGATGTCTTTCACCTGGGTGCCGGTCTTGGCAGCCACTTGCGACAGCGCGCGGTTGTGGTCCAGGCGCAGCATGGCGGTGAAGTTCTTCGCTGGCAGCGAAGGAGCCGATTTCATGGCGATGTAAGCGTTGGTGTTGGCTGGGTTGCCGACCACCAGCACTTTCACGTTGCGCGAAGCAACGGCGTCCAGCGCCTTGCCTTGCACCGTGAAGATCTGGGCGTTAGCTTCCAGCAGGTCTTTACGCTCCATGCCTGGGCCGCGTGGACGGGCGCCAACCAGCAGGGCAACGTCAGCGTCTTTGAACGCGGTCATAGGGTCGGAGTGAGCGGTCATGCCTGCCAGCAGCGGGAATGCGCAGTCGTCGATTTCCATCATGACGCCTTTCAGCGCTTTTTGCGCTTTTTCGTCAGGGATTTCGAGCAGTTGCAGGATGACTGGCTGGTCTTTGCCCAGCATGTCGCCGTTGGCGATGCGGAACAGCAGGGAATAGCCGATTTGGCCGGCAGCGCCAGTGACGGCAACACGCATTGGGGTTTTAGCCATGATGAATCTCCAAAGTGATGGAATGAAAACGGAAGCTATGGGCCCGGTTCGGGGAAAAATGTAATGATACCAAAAGCGGTCGGGAAAATTGCGCCAACCTCGTCATCGCGGCAGACTCGTCAGTCCCGCGCAGGCGGGATTCCATAGGCTGTTGGCCGGAGTTGCTCAGCATGGATCCTCGCATTCGCGAGGATGACGGGCGGCCACTATCATTTAAATGATACAAGACCGCAAAGTTCAATTTGCCTTTCACCGGTAGTGCGACTATGCTTTTCTGATCCAGGTGTCAACCAGGCTGGCCAAATAAGCACAACTCCTGAGTGTAGGCTTCCCTGGACTTTCTGTCAACGCTATCTTATGTCTTATATAAGACAGATAAGTTGACGTTTTTTCTGGACGGCAGTGGGGTTTTGTGGTGAAATGCCAGCCCATGAACAACGCCTCGTCCAATCTGAATACCGCGAACTTGCAAAGTGCATCCGGCTCCCAGGCCGGCGGCCCATCGCCAACGTTTTCGCCGCTGTACCAGCAGATCAAGGCGCTGATCACGCAAAGCTTGCAGTCCGGCGAATGGAAGCCGGGCGAACTGATCCCCAGCGAAGTGGAATTGGCCGGCCGGTTCAAGGTCAGCCAGGGCACTGTGCGCAAGGCGATCGACGAGCTGGCGGCGGAAAACCTGGTGGTGCGCAAGCAGGGCAAGGGCACGTTCGTGTCGACCCACCACGAAGCGCGCGCCCATTTCCGCTTCCTGCGGCTGATGCCTGACGAGGGCGTGCCGCACTATCCCGAATCCAAATTTATCGAAGTCAAGCGCATGCGCGCGCCCGCCGACGTGGCGCGCCTGCTGGAATTGAAATCCGGCGATGCGGTTGTCTTCATCAAGCGCGTGCAATCGTTTGACGGCATTCCCACCATCGTGGAAGAGCTGTGGTTGCCCGGCTTGATCTTCAAAGGCCTGACAGCCGAGCGTCTCAATGAATACAAAGGGCCGATGTATGGCCTGTTCGAATCTGAGTTTGGCACCCGCATGATCCGCGCGCAGGAAAAGATCCGCGCTGTGTGTGCAGGCGATTCCGAAGCGGAATTGCTGCAGCTGGCTGCCGGTACTCCACTGCTGATGTCTGAACGTGTGTCGTTCACGTATGGCGACAAGCCGGTTGAGCTGCGCCGCGGGCTGTATTCCACCGCGCGCCACCATTACCAGAACGATTTGAGCTGATCCTCTAAACACACGGAAATAGCATGATGCGGCTAGCTAATATTAACAACGGTGTATCGTCAGCCGCAGGAAAGTAGTCGAACCGATTTGATTCAGGAGACGCGCAGTCCCGTGCCAGCGGGGCAAGACCTGCGCCAATAAAAAAGTGGCATGTCGAAATGGCATGACCCGATAACGGCAAACTGGGCGATAAAACATAATTATCGTTATATGTAACAATAGATATTGGTCTGGACAGTGAAAATAGGCGAAAATCGCTGTCCTGCAAAATTTTAGTTATAGATAGGGAGGTCTTGACATGTCAGAAGCCGTAAGGGAAGCAAGAAAAGAACGGCCGAAGTTCACCAACATTCATGTGACGGAATTGTCCAACTACCGCATGCCATTGGCGGCGATTGTGTCGATTTTGCACCGCATCAGCGGTTTCATGATGTTCGCTTTGTTGCCAGTCGTGCTGTATCTGCTGGAATTGAGCATCCGTTCGGAAATCTCGTTTGGCTATCTGCAGGGCATCGCCCAGCAGCCAATCACCAAGCTGGTCATCCTGGCTCTGGTTTGGGGTTATTTCCACCACTTCTGCGCCGGCGTACGCCACCTGGTCATGGACATGCATGTGGGCCTGGACAAGGATTCGGCGCGTAAATCGTCCGCGACTGTGCTGACCATCAGCCTGGCTCTGACCGTGCTGGTCGCCCTGAAACTGTTTGGAGTGTTCTGAAAATGGCAAACAATAATATCGGACCAAAACGCCTGGTTGTCGGCGCCGGTTACGGCGTCAAGGACTGGCTGGCACAGCGCGTGACCGCCGTGCTGATGGTGGTCTACACCGCCGTCCTGCTGATTTCTTTCTTGACTGGCAGCAACTTCACGTATGAAGGCTGGGCCGGTCTGTTCGCAAAACAATGGTTCAAGCTGTTCTCCGCAGTGACGTTGTTTGGCCTGTTCTACCACGCCTGGGTTGGCGTGCGTGATATCTGGATGGACTATGTGAAGCCGGTTGGTGTGCGCCTGGCGCTGCAAATCGCAACCATCCTGTGGCTGGTCGGCTGCGCCGCCTGGTCGGTTCAAATTCTGTGGAGCGTATAAATCGTGGCAGCAATCAAATCTGCAATTCCTTCCCGCCGCTTTGACGCGGTGATCGTCGGCGCCGGCGGTTCCGGCATGCGCGCCTCCCTGCAACTGGCAGAAGCCGGCCTGAACGTGGCCGTGCTGTCGAAAGTCTTCCCAACCCGCTCGCACACCGTGGCAGCGCAGGGCGGCATCGGCGCATCGCTGGGCAACATGGCTGAAGACAACTGGTTCTGGCACATGTTTGACACCGTCAAGGGTGGCGACTACCTGGGCGACCAGGACGCGATTGAATTCATGTGCCGCGAAGCACCGAAAGTCGTGTACGAACTGGAACACTTCGGCATGCCATTCGACCGCAACCCGGACGGCACCATTTACCAGCGTCCATTCGGCGGCCACACCGCGAACTTCGGCGAGAAAGCCGTGCAGCGCGCCTGCGCCGCGGCTGACCGTACCGGCCACGCACTGCTGCACACGCTGTACCAGCGCAATGTGCGCGCCCGCACCCACTTCTTCGTTGAATGGATGGCTTTGGACCTGATCCGCGACGCGGACGGCGACGTGGTCGGCGTAGTGGCCCTGGAAATGGAAACCGGCGACGTCATGATGCTGGAAGCGAAGACCACGATCTTCGCCACCGGCGGTGCAGGCCGTATTTTCGCCGCATCGACCAATGCATTCATCAACACCGGCGACGGCATGGGTATGGCGGCGCGTGCCGGCCTGCCGCTGCAAGACATGGAATTCTGGCAGTTCCACCCGACCGGCGTGTCCGGCGCGGGCGTCTTGATCACGGAAGGCGTGCGCGGTGAAGGCGGTATCCTGATCAACTCGCAAGGCGAGCGTTTCATGGAGCGCTATGCGCCGACCTTGAAAGACCTGGCGCCGCGCGACTTCGTGTCCCGTTCGATGGACCAGGAAATCAAGGAAGGCCGTGGCTGCGGTCCGAACAAGGACCACGTGCTGCTGGACCTGCGCCACATCGGCAAGGAAACCATTGAAAAGCGCCTGCCGTCGATTCTGGAAATCGGCCACAAGTTCGCCAACGTCGATGCGACCAAGGAACCAATCCCGGTCGTGCCAACCATCCACTACCAGATGGGCGGTATTCCGACCAACATCCACGGCCAGGTGGTGACGCCTGCCGGCGATGGCACGCAAAAGGTCGTCAACGGCCTGTACGCAATCGGCGAATGCGCTTGCGTCTCCGTACACGGCGCGAACCGCCTGGGCACCAACTCGCTGCTGGACCTGGTGGTCTTCGGCCGCGCAGCCGGTAACCACGTGGTGGCACAAAACCTGAAGCAAAAAGAAAACAAGCCTCTGCCGAAAGACGCAGCGGACTTCGCGCTGAACCGCCTGAACAAGCTGGAAACGTCGACCGGTTCGGAAAAAGTGCAGGACGTCGCCAACGACATCCGCGCGTCGATGCAAAAGTTCTGCGGCGTGTTCCGTACCGACGAGGCACTGAACGCCGGCGTGAAAGCCATCATGGAACTGGACGAACGCCGCAAGCACGTATCGTTCAAGGACAAGTCGAAAGTGTTCAACACGGCCCGCGTGGAAGCGCTGGAACTGGACAACCTGATCGAAACCGCCAAGGCAACCATTACCTCGGCTGCGGCACGCAAGGAATCGCGCGGCGCCCATGCGCACAACGATTACCCGCAACGCGACGACGACAACTGGATGAAGCACACGCTGTGGTTCTCCGAAGGCAACCGCCTGGAATACAAAGCTGTCGTCACCAAGCCGCTGACGGTTGAAACCTTCAAGCCAAAAGCACGTACTTTCTAAGCAAGGGCTCAAGAACATGCCACGCACTCTCAAATTCAAGATTTACCGCTACGACCCGGACCGCGACGCCAAGCCTTACATGCAAGACTTGACGGTGGAACTGAAAGACACCGACAAGATGCTGCTGGACGCGCTGCAGCGCATCAAGTCGGACGTGGATGACTCGCTGGCCCTGCGCCGCTCGTGCCGTGAAGGCGTTTGCGGCTCCGACGCGATGAACATCAACGGCAAAAACGGCCTGGCCTGCACCACCAACCTGAACGAACTGACGGAACCTATCGTGCTGCGTCCGCTGCCTGGCCTGCCAGTCATCCGCGACCTGATCGTCGACATGACCCAGTTCTTCAAGCAGTACCATTCGATCAAGCCATTCCTGATCAACGACTCGATTCCGCCGGAAACCGAGCGCCTGCAGTCGCCTGCGGAACGCGAAGAACTGGACGGCCTGTACGAGTGCATCCTGTGCGCGTGCTGCTCGACGTCGTGCCCGTCGTTCTGGTGGAACCCGGACAAGTTCGTCGGCCCGGCCGGCCTGCTGCAGGCGTACCGCTTCATCGCCGACTCGCGCGACGAAGCCACCGGTGCCCGTCTGGACAATCTGGAAGACCCATATCGTCTGTTCCGCTGCCACTCGATCATGAATTGCGTTGATGTTTGCCCGAAAGGCCTGAATCCGAACAAGGCGATTGGCAAGATCAAGGAATTGATGGTCCGCCGCGCTATCTAAGTCGTAACGACGATGACGCATCTGGATAAAACTGCGCATCAGGCAGATCCAGCGAACCGTGCGCGCCTCCGCTGGCGCGCACGCCGCGGCCTGCTGGAAAACGACCTCATCCTGACTCGTTTTCTCGATGCGCATGAACAAGAATTGACCGACGAGGAAGTGGACGCGTTCACGCGGCTCCTCGACTTGTCGGACAATGCGCTGATGGATCTGGTGCTGGCTCGAACCGAGCCGGAAGGCGAGATCGATCTGCCGCATGTGCGCGCACTGCTGCAACGTTTGCGTCTTGCGTGACTGGGCGGGCCGGATACCCGATCCCGGCCCCCTTTACGCCGCTGGTAGTACCAAAGGTTTTTTTAATAAAGCTGCATCTCTCCAGGAAGGAAGAGTCCATGAACACCTCTGACAACAAAGCAACACTGTCGTTCTCCGATGGTAGCCAGGCGGTCGAATTCCCGATCTACAAAGGCACGATTGGCCCGGACGTCATCGATATCCGCAAACTGTACGGCGCTACCGGCAAATTCACGTATGACCCGGGCTTCATGTCGACCGCGGCATGCAACTCGTCGATCACCTACATCGACGGCGACAAGGGCGAGCTGCTGTACCGCGGCTACCCGATCGAACAGCTGGCGGTGAATGCCGACTTCATGGAGTCGTGCTACCTGCTGTTGAACGGCGAACTGCCGAATGCAGACCAGAAGAAAAAGTTCGTTGACACCGTGACCAAGCACACGATGGTGCACGAACAGATGCAATTCTTCTTCCGTGGCTTCCGCCGCGACGCGCACCCGATGTCCGTGCTGGTTGGCACCGTCGGCGCGCTGGCATCGTTCTACCACGACTCGCTGGACATCAACGACCCGCACCACCGCGAAGTGTCGGCGATCCGCCTGATCGCGAAGATGCCAACCCTGGTGGCGATGGCTTACAAATACTCGATCGGCCAGCCGTTCGTGTACCCACGCAATGACCTGTCGTACAGCGCCAACTTCATGCGCATGATGTTCGGCAACCCATGCGAAGAATACAAAGTCAACGACGTGCTGGTGCGCGCGCTGGACCGCATCCTGATCCTGCACGCTGACCACGAGCAAAATGCATCGACCTCGACCGTGCGTCTGGCCGGTTCGTCGGGCGCCAACCCGTTCGCCTGTATCGCTGCCGGTATCGCTTGCCTGTGGGGCCCTGCCCACGGCGGCGCGAACGAAGCGGCACTGAACATGCTGAAAGAAATCGGCACCGTCGACAAGATCCCTGAGTTCATCGCGCAAGTGAAAGACAAGAACTCCGGCGTGAAGCTGATGGGCTTCGGTCACCGCGTGTACAAGAACTTCGACCCACGCGCAAAACTGATGCGTGAAACCTGCCACGAAGTGCTGAACGAACTGGGCCTGCAAGACGATCCACTGTTCAAGCTGGCAATGGAACTGGAAAAGATCGCCCTGAACGACGAATACTTCGTGTCGCGCAAGCTGTACCCGAACGTGGACTTCTACTCGGGCATCGTGCAGTCGGCGCTGGGCATTCCAGTGTCGCTGTTCACCGGTATCTTCGCGATGGCCCGTACCATCGGCTGGATCGCCCAGTGGAACGAAATGATTGCCGACCCAGAGCAGAAAATTGGCCGTCCACGCCAGCTGTTCGTTGGCGCTACCCAGCGCGACGTGCCACCTCTGGACAAGCGTTAATCCGGTTAATCATCACGGATCACAAAGCGGGCTGCGGCCCGCTTTTTTGTTGCAAATCCGCTTGGTGCCTGGCACCGATCAAGGCGATACAATGGCCGTATGGATACTTTCCTTGCGCGCTCAATTGCCTGCCTGCTGCCTTCCGCTCTGGAAGAGGGCGATACCCGGCTGGTGCGCGGGATCGGCAATGGCTTCATGGTGGCCTATGCGGTGGATAACGACTGGGTGCGCCAGCACCATTTATCCACATCCGGCGTCACGCTGGCTGACGTGCACAAGCAAGCGATGGATAACCTGCTCACCCTGTGCGCCCGCCACATCAAAGTCCAGCAATACGGCGCCATCTTCGGTGTCTTTATTGACGGAAAATTCGAAGCATCGATGTTCTTGCTGCAGCGCCTGTGGCAACAGGATTTCGCCAACCTCGTCAATAAAGGCTATGCCATCGCCGCCCCGGCGCGCGATGTGCTGGCGTTTTGCGATATGGATTCCGCCGAAGGCATTGCCGAGCTGAAGCGCATGGTCGAGCGCGTATGGAACGGCGGCGACCATTTGCTCAGCCGCGAGCTGTTCCGCATCCGCAAGCAATCCTGATCAATGCACGCCGCGCATTTCCAGCCACCGCTCCAGCGCGCCCGGCGTCATCGGGTCGCTGACATAGCGCCCCTGCATGCCGGGACAGCCATGCGCGGCCAGGAAGTCGCGCTGCGCCTGCGTTTCCACTGCCGTCGCCACCACAGGGATATTGAGGTTGTGCCCGATGTCGAGCATGGTCTTGGCCAGCGCCCCATGCTGTCCATGCGGACAAATTTCCTGCACGGATGCGGGCGCCATCTTTAACTGGTCCACCGTCAGCGACCGCAAGCAATACAAATCCGTGATGCCCCCGCCAAACTGGTCAACCGACAGCCGCAATCCCAGCTTGCGCACCCCCGCGCACAATTTGCGGGCCTGCTCCGGGTCATGCATCAATTGCGCTTCCCGTACTTCCAGCTTCAGGCGCGTGGGGTCGACACCATGCTGCGCCATCTTGCCCGCCAAATAAGGCAGATAATCCGCCCGCGCAAATTCGCGCCGCGATACATTGATGGACACGGGCAGGTTGCGGTAGCCCAGGTCGTCGAGCCGGTTCAGCAAGCTGCACGCACGCTCCACCACACGCCGCCCCAGCTCGACAATCAAGCCATTCGATTCCGCATCCGGCAAAAATTCACCCGGCAACAGTTCCCCCAGCTCCGGATGGCGCCAGCGCAGCAGCGCCTCCAGCCCCAGCAATTTGCCATCGGCCACGCTGACGTTCGGTTGCAGCGCCAGGTGGATTTCATCGTGCCGCAACGCTTCGCGCAGCGCCTGCTCCATGCGCACCCGCGACGCCGATGCCGTCGTCATTTCGGGGGAATAAAAGTGCACGGCGCCGGCGCCGCCGCGCTTGCCTTCATACATGGCGGCGTCGGCCGCGCGCAGCAGGGCGGCAAAGTTGTCCGCATCGTTCGGGTAAATCGCCACGCCCATGCTGCCATCGATGGGCACCGGATGCCCGTCGATGTCGAACCGCGCCGTCAATTCGCGGCGGATGCGGCTGATCATGCCCAGCGTGTAGCGCAAATCCGGCTGGTCCGGCAACACGAGTACGAATTCATCGCCGCCCAGCCGCGCCACGGTATCGCTGTCGCGCACGGCATCCTGCAAACGCTGCGCAACCGTGCACAGCACCTGGTCGCCCGCATCATGGCCCAGTGTGTCATTGATTTCTTTGAACTTGTTCAAGTCCAGCAAAATCACGGCGGCGCTGAGGCCGCTGCGCCGCGCCGACGTGATCGCGTGCTCGATGCGGTCGCGCAGCAACGTGCGGTTGGCCAGCCCCGTCAGCGCATCGTGCGTGACCTGGTGTTCCAGCTGCGCCATGCGCTGCCGCTGTTCCGTCACGTCTTCAATAATGCCGACGTAATGCGACACTTTGTGGTGCCGGTCGCGCACGGGCGTAATGGATAAATGGTTCCAGTACAGTTCGCCGTTCTTGCGGCGGTTGCGCAGCACCACCGTCAGCGGACGGCGCGCGGCAATGGCGGCCGCCAGGTGCGCGCGCGTGACGTTGTCGTGGCCAGGCGCAGCCATGAAGCGCGAGTCGCGTCCCAACGCTTCCTGCAGTGAGTAGCCCGTGATGCGTTCGAACGCGGGGTTGACGTACACAATGGGATTGTCGGCGCCGTCGCAGCGCGTAATGACGACGCCATTGTTCACGGCATGGAGCGCCCGTTCGCGCAATTCCAGCGTGTCTTTTTGCTCGTAATGGCTGGACAAATCAATGCCGCAGCCCAGCAGGAATAACTGCCCGTCGGCTTCCAGCCGCGAGCCGCAAAACAAAAACGGGATCTGGCGCCCGTGCACCAGCAAATGCGCTTCCACCTGCACCATGCCTTGCCGTTCAAAGACATCGCAAAACGCTTGCGCAATGGCGGGGCGGTCGGCTGGCGGGAATAGTTCCAGCATGTGAATGGCACGCAACTGCGCGGCCTCACGGCCGGTAATGCGCTCGACTTGCTGGTTCCAGAGCACAAAATGCCCCGCTTCGTTGAGCACGTAAAAGGTGCCTGGCAGCACATCCATTACGTCGCACAGCAGCGAGGCGCCGACCTGGCTGGCCGGATCCTTCACGCTATCGTCCATGGTTCCCCTGCGTTCTTCTTGTCGAGGTTGCTAAACTTGCATTTTTATTGGAGCTTTACAGTTTAGTCTGCGCAAAAAACCATGGCGCTCGATAGGGGGAGCGTTATTTCGGCGGTTCGCCGTCCAGCAGGGCCTGGATTTCAGCGCGTTCCTTCGCCGTGACGTGGCCGCCGCGCAGCGCAGCGAGAACCAGCGCCTTGCCGGAACCGGCAAACGCTTTCTGGATCAAGTCTTTCAGCAGCGACGTCTGCACGGATTCCTGTTCCTGCACCGGCGCATAGATATGGGCGCGGGCGCTTTCATCGCGGTTCAGCAAGCCCTTGGTGTGCATCACTTGCAGCAGCCGCAGCACCGTCGCGTAATTCATGTCGGGCCGGGTTTCCAGCGCGGCTGCATGCACTTGCTTGGCCGTGGACGGGCCCAGCGCATACAGCAGGCGCAGCATTTCCAGTTCAGACGCGGTGGGTTTCGGTAAGGTGCTCATGCAAAGTAGAATAAAATATCTAGAACGGATTGTCTAGTATTTGTTCCAGCTGGCGGGCGATATAGATGAGTGGCGGGCGCGCTTGCGGCGTGCTGTCCAGGCAGGCTGCCGCCCATGCGTGCAGGCGGGCTGCCAGTTCCGGACGCAAGCCATCGCACCGCTGCAGCAACTCTTCCAGCAGGCAGCCGAAGGCGCGGGTTTCGATGCGCTGCAAGCCGATGGCCAGCGGGCCGGCCGGGTCAAAGAACGACGCGGCGCCGAAGTCGCCCAGCAAGGAGCGGCCGCGGGGGCAGTGCAGCGTGTTGTGGCCATACAGGTCGCCGTGCAAGATGCCCTGGCGGTGCAAATGTGCGGCAGCCGAAGCGATGCCGTAGGCAATGCGCAGCGCCGTGCCGGCGTCAAACCGTTTGGTGTCGTCGTAGATGTCGCGCGTGCAGCTTTGCAGGCTGGGCGGGCCGGCCAGGTTGCCATAGTCCGGATCGATCAGCGGCATGACGAGACCTTGCGCATGGTCCGGGTGGCCGTGGATGCGGCCCAGCACGGGGATCAAATCCGGGTGCTTGCCTGCCGCGATGCAGGCCGCCATTTCCGATTGCGGCAAGCCATCGCTGGTGACGGCGCCTTTGAATAACTTAATTGCCACATGCGCGGCCACGTCGCCTGCTCTTTGCTGCGTGGCCTGGTAAATCACGCCGGACGCGCCTTCGCCCAGCTTGCGGCCCAGTGTCAGCGACGTCCATGCCACCAATGGCACGGGCGAGCGTTCCAGTGCCTGCAGTTCCAGCGGTGTGCTGAATGGATTGCCGGCAAAGGCCAGCCAAGACAGGCGGGGCAAGTCCGCCAGCCAGTCCGGCAGCGCCGTGAGCCGGTTGGCCGCGATGCGCAGCAATTCCAGCTTGTGGCAATGCGCGAGTTCGTCGGGCAGTGCAGTCAGGCGGTTCCCGGCCAGCATCAGCTTTTGCATGTCCGTGCAGCGGCCGATTTCCGGCGGCAGCGTTTCGACAGCGTTATCGGTCAGGATCAGCCAGCGCAGCTTGGGCGGCAGGGCGCTGGCGGGAACGTGCACGATGCGGTTGGCTTTAAAGCCCACCATCGTCAACTGTTCGCAGCGGCCCAGCACGGGCGGCAATGCCGTGAACTGGTTATCGGAACAGAAAAGTACGCGCAACTTGTGCAGGCGGGGCAGATCGTCCGGCAGGCAGGACAACGCGTTGCCCGATAAATCCAGGATTTCCAGCGAATCGGCCAGATCATAAATCTCGCTGGGGAATTCCGTGAGGCCGGCTTTGATTTGCAGGCGCTGCACGCCGGCCAGTTCGCCGGCGCGTAATTGTTCAAGAGTGTGCATGGTTATCGGGCCGAAGCAGCCATGCCTGACAGCGATGGCGCCACCTCGTCGAGGTGGGCCACATCCAGCGTCGGCACGGCTTCCGTATGATTGGCTAAGCGGCCGGGATTGTACCAGCAGCTTTCAATGCCAAAGCGGTTTGCGCCCAGGATGTCGGCGTCGAGCCGGTCGCCCACGATGATCGTTTCCGCTTTTGAAAACGCACGCGCCATTTTCACGGTGTAGTCAAAGAAGCGGCTGTCCGGCTTGGCAAAGCCGCACGCTTCGGATGTGGCAATGAACGAAATGTAGTCACCCAGGCCGGAGGCGGCAATGCGGCGGCCCTGGATGTGGGCCACGCCATTGGTGATGATGCCGACTTCGCCGATGCCTGCCAGCGTTTTGCACAGCTGTTGTGCGCCGTCGATCAGGACCACGGTATCGGACAGCGATTCGAGGTAACGCTCGCTGGCTTGCGACGGGTCCAGTTCCAGCCGGCCGGCTTCGAACGTTTGCCGGAAGCGTTCAACTTTGAGGAAGTCTTTGGTGACGGTGCCTGCTTCAAACGCGCGCCACAAGTCGATATTGATTTTCTGGTATTGCGCGAACAACGCGTCGACCGGGGCTGCGAATCCGAGTTCCCGCAACGTGCGTTCAAACGAGAGTTTTTCAGAAGCCCGGAAGTCCAGCAATGTGTCATCCAGGTCGAACAGGAAGAGCTTGTGTTTCATGTGTGAAGCGGCGCCGTATATGCAGCCAGCTATGCTACCACGGCATGGGGAAGGCTACCCCTCAAAAAACGGTTCTACTACCCGCTGCTATCGGCTGATAGTAAAACCGCTTTTTAGGGACATGCCGCCCGCTGCCGGCTTACCACTTCATCTCGCCCTTGGCCACCTTCGCACTGATCTGCAGCGCCGATTCCAGCCCCGCCTTTGGATAAGCGGACTTCATCGACGCGATCAGCGCGTCGCTGCCGCCTGCTTTCGGCGTTTCGGTTTCAAAGCGGCGCAGGTAATCGGCCGTGAAACGGATCGCATCCGGCGTGAACGCCACGCCCGGCTGGAAGTGGCCCGGCACCACCGTGACCGGCTTCAGTGCCGCGATATGGTCCAGCGTCGCCAGCCACTGTTTGCGCGATTCTACCGTTTGCGTATCGGCCACCCACACGTGCAGCCCGGAGAACAGCACGACGCCGCCCGCCACCGCCTTGATCGAAGGAATCCACACAAACGTGCGGTCCGGTGTGGCGCCATTCAAGCCTTCGATTTTCAGCTTTTCACCTTCCAGCACGATTTCATCGCCCGGCAACACTTCCGGCATGACGATGCCTTGTGGTGCATTGTCTTTCAGGATCGGCCCCCAGTAACCCACCTTGGCCGCTGCCTTTTTCTGCATGGCCGCCACCGTGCCCGGCGTGGCCACGATGCGCGCTTCGGGGAAGGCCGCCTTGATGACATCCAGGCCGAAATAGAAATCCGGGTCGCCATGGCTGACGTACACGGTGGTCAAACGCTTGCCGCTGGCGCGGATTTGCTCGACGAGTTTCAATGCTTCAGCGCGCGAGAATTGCGCATCGATCAGCACGGCGTCTTTGTCGCCCTTCACCAGCACCGAAGCGACGGGGAAAATGGCGGATTCGCCCGGGTTGAACACTTCCAGCGACAGGGGCGCGGCGGCAGCAACGGCGGAAGCGGAAACAGCAGCAGCAGCGGCAATAACGGATTTGAGCAGCATGGCGAAGGTCCTTCATAACGTGATTGGAATGACGCCATTGTGCCGCCCAGCATTCGTGCGAAAAACAGTGTAGATTGCAATGGTTAATTGCATGAATCGATGAAATCAAATGGACAGGCTGACGGCTGCAAAAGTGTTCGTGGAAATCGCCGACCGCGGCAGCATGATTGCCGCCGCCGACGCACTGGACATGTCGCGCGCCATGGTCACGCGCTACCTGGCGGAAATGGAACAGTGGTGCGCCGTCCGCCTGCTGCACCGGACTACGCGCCGCATCAGCCTGACGGCAGCCGGGGAACTCACATTGAACCGCTGCCGCGAAATGCTGGCCATGGCCGAGGAAATGGCGGCAGTCGGGCAGGGCGACCCCAGCGCACCGCATGGTTTATTAAGACTGGCCAGTTCGCACTTTCTCGCGCAGACAGCGCTGGCCCGGGCCGTGGCAACGTATTTGCAGCAATACCCGAACGTCAGCGTCGACCTGCAAGTCGACAACCGCGCCGTCAACCTTGTCGAGCAGCGTATCGACCTGGCCATCCGCATCACCAATGAACTGGACCCAGGGCTGATTGCGCGGCGCCTTGGCGATTGCGATTCCGTCATTGTTGCCGCGCCCGGCTATCTGGAGCGTGCCGGCACGCCGCAAACACCGGACGACCTCGCCCGCCACAACTGCCTGACGTATTCCTATTTCGGCAAGAGTTTTTGGCGTTTCGGCGATGCGCAGGTGGCTGTGGGCGGCAACCTGTCATCGAATGAATCGATGGCGCTGCTGTCGGCAGCAGTGGAGGGGACTGGTATCACCATGCAGCCCAGCTTTGCCGCTGCGCCCTTCATTCAAGGCGGCAAACTCACGCAACTGCTGCCAAATTTCACCCCGCAGCAACTGGGTATTTACGGCGTCTACAGCTCGCGCGAGCACATGCCGCCCGCGCTGCGCGCCATGCTGGACCACCTGCTGGACTGGTTCGCCACCGACCCGGAATGGCGAGTTGCGGGCATACCACTTATTGAAAAATAGACATTGACATGGCCGCAAAGCCGCAATTTTTCTAGCGATTTTGCTAGTTTACTGGTTGTTATGGATCAAGACCGCGTGCTATTCTACGGGACCGTTTTATAGCATTACCGAATTACAGGTCCTTCCCCCACAACTTGATATGCAATCCGCTAACCGGTCAGGCCGTGTCGCGGAAGGTTAGATTAACCCGCTAATTCCTCGCGAAGCGCGAAGAAAGGTGAGCAAGATGATGCAACAAAGCCAGTCCAACTCCTATCTGTTCGGTGGGAATGCGCCGTACGTCGAAGAACTGTACGAAGCGTACCTCGATAACCCCGGTTCCGTGCCAGACAATTGGCGCGCCTACTTCGACGCCATGCAGCACGTGCCTGCCGTCGACGGTTCCAACAAGCCTGACGTCGTCCACTCGTCCGTGATTGCTTCTTTCGCCGAACGCGCGAAAGCCGGCCCGATCCGCACCGTGGTGGCATCGTCCGACCCGGACATGGGCCGCAAGCGCGTGGCAGCCACCCAGCTGATCGCCGCTTACCGCTACCTGGGTTCGCGCTGGGCCAACCTGGACCCGCTGCAGCGCCAGGAACGTCCTAACATTCCAGAACTGGAACCATCGTTCTACGGCTTCACCGACGCCGACCTGGACACCAAGTTCAACATCTCCAACACCTACTTTGGCCCGGAAACCGCTTCGCTGCGCGACCTGATCAACTTCCTGCGCGACACGTACACCCGCTCGATCGGCGCGGAATACATGTACATTTCCGACCCGGCAGAAAAGCGCTGGCTGCAGGAGCGCCTGGAATCGATCCGCTCGACGCCGAATTTCACGGCTGAAAAGAAAAAGCATATCCTGGAGCGCCTGACGGCCGCTGAGGGCCTGGAACGCTACCTCCATACCAAATACGTCGGGCAGAAGCGCTTCTCGCTGGAAGGCGGCGAAACGTTCATCGCGTCGATCGATGAAATCATCCAGCGCGCCGGCGAAAAAGGCGTGCAGGAAATCGTCATCGGCATGGCCCACCGCGGCCGCCTGAACGTGCTGGTCAACACCCTGGGCAAAGCGCCCAAGGACCTGTTCGAAGAATTCGAAGGCAAGCACGCTGAAGACCTGCCAGCGGGCGACGTGAAATACCACCAGGGCTTCTCGTCCGACATCTCCACCGCAGGCGGCCCAGTGCACCTGTCGCTGGCGTTCAACCCATCGCACCTCGAAATCGTCAACCCGGTGGTCGAAGGTTCCGTGAAAGCCCGTATGGACCGCCGCGGCGACAAGGAAGGCGCGCAAGTGCTGCCTATCCTGGTGCACGGCGACGCGGCATTCGCAGGCCAGGGCGTCGTCATGGAAACCCTGAACCTGGCGCAGACCCGCGGCTACGGCACGGGCGGCACGGTGCACATCGTCATCAACAACCAGATCGGCTTCACCACGTCCGACCCGCGCGATGCGCGCTCGACCATCTATTGCTCCGACGTTGTGAAAATGATCGAAGCGCCGGTGCTGCACGTGAACGCCGATGATCCTGAAGCCGTTGTCCTGGCGTCGCAAATCGCGCTGGACTACCGCATGGAGTTCAAGAAAGACATCGTTGTCGACATCATCTGCTACCGCAAACTGGGCCACAACGAGCAAGATACGCCGGCACTGACCCAGCCGCTGATGTACAAGAAAATCGCGACCCACCCAGGCACCCGCAAGCTGTTCGCGGACAAGCTGGCAACCCAGGGCGTGATTGCTGCCGACGGCGGCGACGCCATGGTGGCGGCTTACCGCGCCGCGATGGACGCCGGCAAGCACACCGTGGATCCAGTGATCTCGAACTTCAAGAACAAGTACGCCGTGGACTGGCTGCCGTTCCTGAACCGCAAGTGGACCGATTCCGCCGACACCGCCGTGCCGATGACGGAACTGAAGCGCCTGGCCGGCCGTATCACCACCGTGCCGGAAGGCTTCAAAGTGCACTCGCTGGTGGAAAAAGTGCTGGCCGACCGCGCCAACATGGGCAAAGGCGAGATGAACCTGGACTGGGGCATGGGCGAACACCTGGCGTTTGCATCGCTGGTATCGTCCGGCTACGCAGTGCGCCTGACCGGCCAGGACGCCGGCCGCGGCACCTTTACCCACCGCCACGCCGTGCTGCACGACCAGAACCGCGAGCGCTGGGATGCCGGCACCTACATCCCTCTGCAAAACATCGCAGAAGGCCAGGCGCCATTCACCGTGATCGACTCCGTGCTGTCCGAAGAAGCCGTGTTGGGCTTCGAATACGGCTACTCGACCGCAGAACCTAACACGCTGACGATCTGGGAAGCCCAGTTCGGCGACTTCGTCAACGGCGCGCAGGTTGTCATCGACCAGTTCATCAGCTCTGGCGAAGTGAAGTGGGGCCGTGCTTCCGGCCTGGTCATGATGCTGCCGCACGGCTACGAAGGCCAGGGCCCAGAGCACTCGTCGTGCCGCCCAGAGCGTTTCCTGCAGCTGTGCGCTGACAACAACATGCAAGTGGTGCAGCCGACCACCGCATCGCAGATCTTCCACGTGCTGCGCCGCCAGATGGTGCGCCAGTTCCGCAAGCCGCTGGTGATCCTGACGCCGAAGTCGCTGCTGCGTAACAAGGATGCAGGTTCGCCATTGACCGAACTGGCCAAGGGCGCGTTCCAGACCGTGATCGGTGAAGTGGACGACAAGATCGACGCCAAGAAAGTCAAGCGCGTCATCGCTTGCTCGGGCAAGGTCTACTACGACATCGTCAATGCACGCAAAGCGCGCGGCCAGCTTGACACCGCCATTATCCGTGTTGAACAACTGTATCCATTCCCGCACAAGTCGTTCGCTGCGGAACTGAAGAAGTTCCCGAACGCGACCGAAGTCGTGTGGACCCAGGACGAGCCGCAAAACCAGGGCCCATGGTTCCAGATCCAGCACAACATCTTTGAGAGCCTGGAAGCAGGCCAGCGCCTGGCGTATGCAGGCCGTCCAGCATCGGCATCGCCGGCTGTCGGCTACTACGACAAGCACTACGCCCAGCAAAAAGAATTGCTGGAAACGGCGTTCTCGAAGCTGAAGGGCTTCATCCTGACCAAGTAATGTCGACTGGCAGCACGCCGCCCGCCACGAGTGCGGCGGCGTGCTGGCGCACATAAAAATAGATACGAAAGATACGGAGTTTTTAAATGGCACAAATCGAAGTTAAAGTTCCCCAGCTGTCCGAGTCCGTCGCTGAAGCGACCCTGCTGTCCTGGCACAAGAAAGTCGGCGAGGCAGTGGCCCGCGACGAAAACATGATCGACATCGAAACCGACAAAGTCGTGCTGGAATTGCCGGCGCCAGGCGCCGGCGTGATCGTGCAAGTACTGAAGGACAACGGCGCGACCGTGGTCGCTGGTGAAGTGATCGCCATTATCGATACCGAAGCTGCCGCAGGCGCGTCCGCTCCAGCTGCTGCCGCTGCACCGGCCGCCGCTCCAGCCGCTGCTGCTCCTGCTGCATCCGCCAACAAAGGCGACGTGGCCATGCCAGCTGCTGCCAAGATCCTGTCCGAAGCCGGCCTGTCCGCTTCGAACGTGCCAGGCACCGGCAAGGATGGCCGCGTGACCAAGGGCGACGCCCTGGCCGCAGCCGCCGCACCTAAAGCCGCACCAGCGCCTGCCGCCGCACCTGCTGCCAAGCCTGCGCTGCAAAAAGTTGCCGCACCTGTCGGCAACCTGAACCTGGGCGACCGTCCGGAAGAGCGCGTGCCGATGTCGCGCCTGCGCGCACGTATCGCCGAGCGCCTGGTGGAATCGCAATCGACCAACGCCATCCTGACCACCTTCAATGAAGTCAACATGAAGCCAGTCATGGATCTGCGTAACAAGTACAAAGACAAGTTCGAGAAAGAGCACGGCGTCAAGCTGGGCTTCATGTCGTTCTTCGTCAAGGCTGCTGTTGCCGCACTGAAGAAGTACCCGATCCTGAACGCATCGGTGGACGGCAACGACATCGTGTACCACGGCTACTTCGACATCGGTATCGCTGTCGGTTCGCCACGCGGCCTGGTGGTGCCTATCCTGCGCAACGCCGACCAGATGTCGATCGCTGAAATCGAAAAGAAAATCGGTGAATTCGGCGCCAAAGCCAAGGACGGCAAGCTGACCCTGGACGACCTGACCGGCGGCACCTTCTCGATCTCGAACGGCGGCACCTTCGGCTCCATGCTGTCGACCCCGATCATCAACCCGCCACAATCGGCGATCCTGGGCGTGCACGCGACCAAAGACCGCGCCGTGGTGGAAAACGGTGAAATCGTTATCCGTCCAATGAACTACCTGGCCATGTCGTACGACCACCGTATCATCGACGGCCGCGAAGCAGTGCTGGGCCTGGTGGCAATGAAAGACGCGCTGGAAGATCCATCGCGCCTGCTGCTGGACCTGTAATTCACGCTTGCGGTGTGCATGGCGGATTACGCCCGTTGGGCTAATCCGCCCTACGGACCTTTGGCGGTAGGGCGGATCGTGATCCGCCATTGCACGCGCACCGGTAACGTTGATCGAACGCCCCACCGCGGGCAATGATAGGGAATACATAGCATGAGCAACAAACAATTTGACGTCGTCGTGATCGGCGCCGGTCCTGGCGGCTACATCGCCGCTATCCGCGCAGCGCAGCTGGGCTTCCAGGTTGCGTGTATCGATGAGTGGACCAACGAAAAGGGCGGCCCTGCTCCAGGCGGCACCTGCACCAACGTGGGCTGCATTCCTTCGAAAGCGCTGCTGCAATCGTCGGAACACTACGAGCACGCCGGCCATGCATTCAAAGAGCACGGCATCGACGTGGCTGGCCTGTCGCTGAACCTGGGCCAGATGGTCAAGCGCAAGGACAACGTCGTCAAGCAAAACAACGACGGCATCCTGTACCTGTTCAAGAAAAACAAGGTGACCTTCTTCCACGGCCGCGGCGCATTCGCCGGCGCCGCGGGTAGCGAAGGCTACCCGATCGCCATCACCGGCAAGACTGAAGAAACCATCACCGCCAAGCAAGTCATCATCGCGACCGGCTCCAACGCCCGCGCACTGCCAGGCGCGGAATTCGACGAGAAACTGATCCTGTCGAACACCGGCGCGTTGTCGATCGATGCCGTGCCAGCCAACCTGGGCGTCATCGGCGCCGGCGTGATCGGCCTGGAAATGGGTTCCGTATGGCGCCGCCTGGGCTCGAAAGTCACCGTGCTGGAAGGCTTGCCGGCTTTCCTGGGCGCAGTCGATGAGCAAATCGCCAAAGAAGCGCACAAGCTGTTCACCAAGCAGGGCCTGGCCATTTCGCTCGGCTGCAAGATCAACAGCGTGACCAAGGGCGACAACAACGTCACCGTGGAATACGCTGACGCGAAAGGCGAAGCGCAGACCGCCGTGTTCGACAAGCTGATCGTGTCGATCGGCCGCACCCCGAATACCAACGGCCTGGGCGCCGACAAGGTCGGCCTGTCGCTGGACGAGCGCGGCTTCATCGCTGTTGACGGCGACTGCAAGACCAACCTGCCGAACGTGTGGGCGGTGGGCGACGTCGTGCGCGGCCCGATGCTGGCGCACAAAGCCGAAGAAGAAGGCGTTGCCGTGGCCGAGCGTATCGCCGGCCAGCATGGCCACACCAACTTCGACACGATTCCTTGGGTGATCTACACGTCGCCGGAAATCGCGTGGGTCGGCAAGACCGAACAGCAACTGAAGGCGGAAGGCGTGCAGTACAAGGCCGGCACCTTCCCATTCCTGGCCAACGGCCGCGCCCGCGCGCTGGGCGATACGTCGGGCATGGTGAAATTCCTGGCGCACGCTGTCACCGACGAAATCCTGGGTGTGCACATCATCGGCCCAATGGCATCGGAACTGATTTCCGAAGCCGTGGTGGCGATGGAGTTCAAGGCATCGGCGGAAGACATCGCCCGCATTTGCCACGCCCACCCGTCGCTGTCGGAAGCGACCAAGGAAGCCGCACTGGCAGTCGACAAGCGCACGCTGAATTTCTAAGCTGAGCTGTCCTGAAGCCGGACGCGGGTCGCATTGCAACCCCGTCCGGCTTTTTTGTTTATAGCGACAATACATGAACGTCCAAGAGTTCTACCAACACGCGCTGACCCAGCGCGATTTCAAGGCAGATGCCGCGCAACAGCGCGCTGTCGACCGCCTGCAAGCGTGCTATGACGAATGGGTGGCGTATAAAGCCCTGCGTTCCAACAGTTTCAAGCGTTTCATCAACCGTCCCACGCCGCCGCGCGGCGTGTACATGTGGGGGGGCGTAGGGCGCGGCAAGTCCTTCCTGATGGACAGCTTTTATTCCGTGATCCCGCTGGTGCGCAAGACGCGCCTGCACTTTCACGAATTTATGCGCGACATCCACCGCCAGCTCGATGAATTGCGCGGCGTGGCCGACCCGCTGCAGGAAGTGGCGCGCCGCGTGGCCAAGAAATACCGCCTGATCTGCTTCGACGAGTTCCACATCTCCGACGTGGCTGACGCGATGATCATGTACAACCTGCTGTCGGCGCTGTTCGACAATGGCGTGTCGTTCATCATGACGTCGAACTATGAACCATCGACCCTGTATCCGGACGGCCTGCACCGCGACCGCATCTTGCCCACCATCGCGCTGTTGAAGGACAAGCTCGACGTGCTGAACGTGGATGCTGGCGTCGATTACCGGGGCAGGGCGCTGGAACAGGTGGATTCGTACTACACGCCGCTGAACGCCGCCACCGACGAAGCGCTGCGCAATGCGTATGCGCGGATCGCCGAGACGGCCGATGAAAACCCCGTCGTGTCCATTGAAAACAGGGAAATCCGCGCGCTGCGCCGCGCCGGTTCCATCATCTGGTTCGACTTCGCGACGCTGTGCGGCGGCCCCCGTTCGCAAAACGATTACCTGGAAATCGCCAGCCGCTTCCACACGGTGATCTTGTCCAGCATCCCGATGATGTCGGCTGCCATGTCGTCCGAAGCGCGCCGCTTCACTTGGCTGATCGACGTGTTTTATGACCAGAAGGTCAAACTGCTGATGTCGGCCGAAGTGGAGCCGGAAGAGCTGTACACGGCCGGCACGCTGTCCAATGAATTCCACCGGACCGTGTCGCGTATCGTGGAAATGCAATCGCGTGAATATATGGACAAGGAACAGCGCGGGGCTGCGGAAGCATTGTCATAACCGTTATACTGTGCGGCTACGAATAGCCGAGACAATCACAATGCCGAAGTATTTCCCCCGCGTGGCGCTGGCCATGCTGTTGACCATGGCTGGCGCTACCCACGCGCAGGATAGCAGCCGCCCCGTGCTGCACGCGCCGGACGTGCCGCCGTCGCACACGGTCGAGCAGGCCGATGCGCGGCTGGCTGAAGTGGCGGCTGCCCGCGCCAAAGTCAACCAGGAATTTGCCGCGGACGAGCAAGTCTGCAACAACAAGTTCTTCGTCACCTACTGCATCGACCAGGCCAAGGAAAAGCGCCGCCTGGCGCTGTCCGGCCTGCGCGCAGTGGAAGTGGAAGCCAACCGTTTCAAGCGCCAGGCAGCCGTCGACAAGCGCGATGCGGAACTGGCCGAGCGCCTGAAAAAAGATGCGGAAGAAGATGCGCGCCGCACGGTGGCGCCGCCGAAACCCCATGTGGAACACGCGGCGGCAGGGCCAACCTTGAAACCTGGTCCGTCCGTGGAACAGCGCCAGGCCGAACACGACGCCAAAGAACGCCGCCGCGAAGCCAAGGAAGCGGCGGAAGCGCCGAAGCGCGCCGCCAATGTGGCGGAATATGAAAAGAAACAGGGGGAATCCGTAGAGCGCCGCACCCGTGTCGCGCAGCGCATGGCGGAGCGGGCGGAAAAAAACCGCAAGAAGGCCGAAGCGGCCGCCGCCAAGGCGGAAGCCGCCGCAGCAGCCGCCAAGGCAGCGGCCGCCAAAGAAAACAAATAATGTCACGCCGTAGGATTGAGCGCCCACACTGCAGCCACAGCCAACTCCTAGACGGCCTTATCCATCTGCTGCACCTTGTAAGTCGGCGCCTCCGCCGGCGGCGCCACCAGCTTAATGATGGCCATGGTGCAGTTATCCCCCTTGCCCTTGGCCCGCTCAATAGCCTTGTTGATGAGCTTTTCCGACGCTTGCCGGGGCGTTGCGCGGCTGATCACCATGGCCAGCTCGGCATCCGTGAAGTATTGCCATAGTCCATCCGACGCCAGCAAGAACGCATCGCCTGCTTTTAAACCCTGCTGTTCGCCCAGCGTGACAAACGGCTGCTTTTGCCGGTTGCCCAGCACATTCATCAACATGCGCGTGCTGCGGTGTTTTTTTGCCGCTTCCAATGGCAGCTTGTCGTGGTCCACCAGGTGCTGCACATAGTCGGCGTCATTGGTGCGTCCGGTACATTGTTCACCGGTAAAGCGGTAAAGCCGCGAATCACCCACGTGGGCCCACACGGCCTGGCCTTGCGGTGTCAGGATCAGTACCAGCATCGTGGCTTGCGGCTCGGCCGTGGCGACCGGGTTCATGGCGATAATGTCATGCGCTTCCTGCGCCACCGTGCGCAGCAAATCGTACAGCCGGGGCACGTTGGCTTTTTCGCCGGCCCGGTATTCATCCAGCAACTGCTTACTCGTATGTAAAACCTGCTCGGCTGCCGCCGCCGTACCCAGGCCGTCGGCCAGCACGGCCATCACGTAGCCAGGCGACCGGGCAGCCGTGTACAGCGCGGCACGGTCGGTTTGCAGCGGCCGGCTGCCGATATGCTGGGCAGTACCGGCTTCGATTTTATAGGCGCTCATAGGAGGGCTTGGCTTGATCAATACTGGCTTGAGTCGGTGCACTGAGTTAAACTATGCACCGGTAAATAGTTTCGTTGCAAGCGTGCAGTTGTTTCTGCAGCGAAACTGTTGGCAAAAATCACAATCTCCCCGGGACACAATGACTGATGTAGAAGAAATCAAGCGCCGCATCGTCGAGCTCGATGTGGAACACCGCGACCTGGACGCCGTCATCGAGATGCTGACCCGCGACGGCCATTCCGACCAGTTACAATTACGTCGTTTAAAGAAACGAAAATTGCAACTGAAAGACTATATCACCCTGCTGAAAATGCAGCTCGTTCCGGATGTGCCTGCGTAAAAGCAGCCGCTTGCAGCCGTTTCTCCGCTTTTCTCCTGACGTATTTTGACCATCCCTGACAACACGCCCGCCGCCCAGCAAACTGGCGGCGGCGACCTGCTTCCCCCTCCAGGTGTCCATGACGCTGAGATCGAACGGCTGTTCGGTCCCGGTGGTCCATTGAGCCCGGCGGTGGGCGGTTTTCGTCCGCGCCAGTCGCAAACGGAAATGGCGAAAGCCGTGGCCGATGCCATTGCCACGCAGACCACGCTGCTGGCGGAAGCGGGGACGGGGACGGGGAAAACCTTTGCGTACCTGGTGCCGGCCTTGCTGTGGGGCGGCAAAACCATCGTATCGACCGGGACCAAGAACTTGCAGGACCAGCTGTTCCTGAGGGATATCCCGACCGTGCGGGCGGCATTGCAGGCGCCCGTATCCGTGGCGCTGCTGAAAGGCCGCGCCAATTATGTGTGCCATTACCACCTTGAACGCACGCTGCAAAACGGGCGCATGACGTCGCGCGAAGATGTCGGCTACCTGCGTGAAATTTCCCGCTTCCTGAAAATGACGAATTCCGGCGACAAGGCGGAACTGGCGCAGGTGCCGGAAAACGCCATGATCTGGAACCTCGTGACGTCCACGCGTGAAAATTGCCTGGGCGCGGAATGCCAGTACTACCAGGACTGCTTCGTCATGAAGGCGCGCAAGGAAGCGCAGCAGGCCGACGTGGTCGTCGTCAACCACCACTTGTTCTTTGCCGACGTGGCGCTGAAAGATACGGGCGTGGCGGAACTGCTGCCATCGGCCAACACGATTATCTTTGACGAAGCGCACCAGTTGCCCGATACGGCGACCTTGTTCTTTGGCGACACGTTTTCCACGTCGCAAGTACTGGAATTGTGCCGCGATGTGCTGGCCGAAGGGCTGGCCCACGCCCGCGATGGCGCCGACTGGGCCAAGACCGTGGTGCCGGTGGAAAAAGCCGCGCGCGATTTGCGCCTGACGTTCCCGCAAGACATCGTGCGTTTATCGCTGCCGCAAATTGCGCCGTCCAGCGACTTTTTCCCCGCGCTGGAAACATTGAAGCAAGCGCTGGACAGCATGAACGCCGTGCTGGAAACCACGGCGGAGCGGGCGGAAACACTGGAACAGTGCCGCGTGCGGGGCTTTGAACTGGCGGAGCGGCTGGCCGCGTGGAAGTTTGACCCGAAAGCCAAGGTCAAGCCGGGCGAAGAAGCCGTGTACTGGGTGGAAGCGTTCACCAGTTCACTGCAATTGCACAAGACGCCGCTGTCGATTGCGCCCATTTTCAATGGCCAGCGCGAAGGCGTGCCGCGCAGCTGGATTTTCACGTCCGCGACCTTGGCCGTGAAAAACAATTTCGACCACTTTGCCGAACAAATGGGACTGACGGGCGAACCGTCGCGTACGTGGCCGAGCCCGTTCAATTATGAACAGCAAGGCATTTTGTACGTGCCGACGGGCTTGCCGGACCCCAATTCCATGGGCTACACGGACGCCGTGCTGGACATGGCGCTGCCCATCATTGAGGCGGCGGGTGGCCGCACGTTCCTGCTGTGCACGACCTTGCGCGCAGTCAAGCGGGCAGCGGAACGCTTGCGCGATGAATTTGAAAAACGCGGCTTGCCTTTCCCCCTGTTCGTGCAAGGCGACCGGGGCCGTACGGAATTGCTGGACCAGTTCCGCAAGGCGGGCAATGGCGTGCTGATTGGCAGCCAGAGTTTCTGGGAAGGCGTCGATGTGCGGGGCGAAGCGCTGTCGCTGGTCATCATCGATAAATTGCCCTTTGCACCGCCCGATGATCCCGTGCTGTCGGCCCGCATCGAAGTGATGGAAAAGAAGGGCTTGAACGGGTTTATGCACCATACTTTGCCGGAAGCCATCATCAACTTGAAGCAGGGCGCCGGGCGCTTGATCCGCGACGAGGGCGATCGCGGCGTGCTGATGCTGTGCGATCCGCGCGTGATTTCCAAGCCGTATGGCCGCCGCATCTGGCAAAGCTTGCCTTCGTTCAAGCGTACGCGCGAGCGCGACGTGGTCATCGATTTTTTCACCAGCAAGCCGGAGTAACTTGCACGCGGCACGAAGTGCTGTATCGTGCGCGGGTTCTGTGCTTCACTATTCCCCTTCAAAATAGCTAGGGGGATAGTGATGAGACTTCGCCTGTTATGCGCCGTACTGCTGGCTGGCGCAGCGCCGCTGAGCTTTGCGCAATGCTGCGGTTTTGGCATGAGCTACGACAATGTCGTCGTGTGGCCGGCGCCCGATTTGCGCGTGCCGGTACCGCATTACCCCGATAAAAAGAAGGCGCCGGCTCCGGCGGTGGCCAAAGCCAAGCCGGCGATACAGGCCAATGCCCGCAAACTGTCCATGCATTTCCCGGCTGACAAGCGCGCGGAAATGGAAAAAATCTATGTGCAAAGCATGGATATTTACTTGAAAGTGGAAAAGAAAATGGGCTGGACGCCGCGCGACCTGGCGGGCGGCATGGCGGCATTTGTGGTCGGCAATTACATGGTGTTGAAAAATACGGACGTATCTGATGAAGCGTTTGCCGCCGTGGCGCGGCAATTCCGTGCGCAGGACAAGGTGCAGGAATTGGGCAACAGCAAGGACCCGGACAAGGTGCGCGATGTGTTCGAGCAGAGCGCCATGATTGGCGCGTTCATGGCGCTGGCCTATAAATCCCACCAGCAGCAGCCACAGCCGCCTGCCGTGTATGACAACATGCGCAATGCGGCGGTGGAAAACTTGAAGCTGGTGATGCGGTCCGATCCCAACAGCTTACTGATCGATGACAAAGGCATCCATTAATCCGCAGGCCGCCCTACGTCAACGCTGCGGGTTAAAGGGGTTAAAGGGGTTATTGCTGCGGCAGGATCACGACTTTGCCCGTGACTTTGCGCCCCGCCATATCGTTCAGCGCCTGCGGCGTATCTGCCAGCGCATAGCGGGCGGAAATGTGCGGGCGGATTTTGCCTTCCTTCATCCAGCCCAGCAGTTGCATCATGCCCGCCAGGTTGGCTTTCGGTTCGCGCTTGGCGTATTCGCCCCAGAACACGCCCACCAGCGACGCGCCTTTCAGCAAGGCCAGGTTCAGCGGCAGCTTCGGGATTTCGCCATTGGCAAAGCCCACCACCAGGTAGCGTCCACGCCAGGCAATCGAACGGAATGCGGCTTCCGCAAAATCGCCGCCCACCGGGTCATACACAACATCGGGTCCTTTGCCGCCCGTGGCTGCCTTGATGGCTTCGCGCAAATCTTCGCGGCTGTAATTGATCAGCACGTCGGCGCCGTGTTCTTTGCACACGGCGAGCTTTTCATCGGACGATGCAGCCGCGATCACGCGTGCGCCCAGCGCCTTGCCGATTTCCACGGCCGCCAGCCCGACGCCGCCTGCCGCGCCCAGCACCAGCATGGTTTCGCCTGCCTGCAGCGCGGCGCGGTCCACCACTGCATGGTGCGACGTGCCATACGTCAGCGTAATTGACGCGGCCGTATCGAAATCCATGCCGGGCGGCATCGGCATCAGCGCGTGCGCGGGCACGGCCAATTGCTGCGCAAAGCCACCATGTGAGGAAAAGGCGATGACCTTGTCGCCCGGCTTGAAGCTGGTGACGCCTTCGCCCACGGCCCGCACGGTACCGGCCACTTCATTACCCGGCGTAAACGGCAACTCGGGTTTGTACTGGTATTTGCCCTGGATGATCAGCACGTCCGGGAAATTCACGCCGGCGGCCTGGACATCCAGCACCACGTGGCCAGGGGCCGGCTGCAAATCCGGCAAGTCTTCAACGGTCAGCGTATCGGGCATGCCCCACGCTTTGCATACGATGGCTTTCATAGGTCTCCAATTTTAAAAATAGTACGACCGTTCCATTTTGCGCCTATCCTGCCTCTTTGTCTATGCTTTGCGTTGCCGCAAATGCATGAGGAGTCCGCCGAATAAAGTGTAAACATGAGCCGGCAGGGCAGTAGTGGAGGTTGCCATGGGCATCCGTTACGGCTGTTTCTTCAGTTATGCGCACGGGCAGCACGCCTATATGAGCAAGTTCAAAAATGATCTTGCCGATGCGCTGAAATGTTACCTCGAACCGCATTTCGACACGGAACGCGAGCTGTTCATCGATACGGAACAGCTGGGCGGCGGCGACGACCTGGACCGCCGCATTGCCACCGCGCTGTGCGAAAGCGTGTGCATGATCGTTATCTATACGCCGAAGTACGAAGCGCATCCTTATACGCGGCGCGAATTCGCGGCCATGCAATTGATTGAATCGGAACGGCGTGCGTGGTATCCGCTGCCCAGCCATTTGATCATCCCCGTCATCATGACGCGCCATCCTGTCAGCTTGCCGCCGCAAATCACGGAACCGGGCATGTACGTGGATTTTTCCCGCTACACATTGGCGACGGGCGACTTGAAAACCAATCCGGACTACTTGCCCGCCATTGAAAAAATCGTGGAGCGCATCGCCGCACATTACCACTACCTGAAGCGCTGCATTCCACCCGGACACGATTGCAGCCACTTCCAGCTGCCGCCCATTCCAGGCGAGTGGCGCGCGTCGCCACCGCCGCATTTTCCGCGCTAAGTGCGCGAACGAAGGGGATACACCATGGACCATCCACAACTGGCCGCTGCCGAATCCGGCGCCGTCACGACCTTTTATTCCTACCGGGGCGGCGCGGGCTGCACGATGGCGCTGGCACGGATTGCCGCCATGCTGGCCGGGCAGGGCGCGGCCGGCACGCCGGTATTGATGGTGGATTGGGATTTGCAGGCACCCGGGCTGCACCATTATTTCCCGGCCGGCCACGATGCGCCCGGCGTGGTCGAGTTATTCATGGCGTGCCGCGACCAGCTGCAGCGCCGCGGCGGCGCCGTGCCGGACGATGGCGGTGAAGCGCTGGCGCACGCCGTGCTGGCCGCGGTGGACTGGGAGCGCTGCGTGGTGCGCGTGGACCAGCGCCGCCCGTTGTTCCTGATGCGCGCGGGCCGGTTTGATGACGGCTATGCGGGGCGCCTGGCGGGCCTGGACTGGGAAGCGCTGTTTCACGCGTGTCCCGCGTTGTTCCGCTGTTTTGGCGCCACATTGGCGCGCCACTTCCGCCATGTGCTGGTCGATGCGCCCCATGGCCGCAGCGATGGTGCGGGCATTTGCACGGCATTGCTGCCGCAGCGGCTGGTGCTGCTGTTCGACGCCAACCGCCCCGGCCTGGAAGCGATGGAATCGCTGGTGCAGCGGGTCACAGCGTTCCGCCTCAGCCATGACGCGGCGCCGCGTGCGCTGATGATGTATCCGGCGCCGGCGCGCATGGCGGCCGATGACGGCGTGCAGCGCGCCCGGCTGCGGCATGGCGACCCGGCAGCCGGATTGCCGGGCTACCAGCCATTGTTTGAGCGCGTGCTCAGTGCCGCGTATGGCGTGGCGGATCTGTCGCTGGACAGTTATTTCAGTGAAGTGCTGCTGCCGCAGTCACGCGAGCTGGCTGGCGGCGAACAGTTGGCCGGGCACCGCGGCCACTGCGCATCAGACGCCGGCGGCGGCGTGCCTGCTGCCTCCGCCGGCCCGGGCGCTGAAGAAGGCCAGGGTGACCGCTGCTCCCCCGGGCGGGCGTATGAGGCGCTGCTGGCCTGGCTGGAACCCGGACACCCGCCGTGGTGCGCCCGCAGCGAGCTGGCGCTGCTGGCTGACGTGGCGCAGGCGCGCATGGCGCTCGATGGCAGCGCTGCGCGGTGCATCCAGCTGGCGTATTGCCTGTTCCGGCTGGGCGCCGTACAGCGCGACAGCGGCCGCGATGCCCACGCGCTGCATGCCTTCCGCGAAAGCGCCGCGCTGTACGCCGCCCACGCGGGCGACGCTCACCTGGACACGGCATTGGCCAGGACGCAAATGGCTGCGCTGCTGTTGCGCCGCCGCCAGTGGGATGAAGCGCGGCTGCTGCTGCGGCAAGCGGGCGACGCCCGTGCGGCGGCGCTGGGGCCGGAACACCCGGAGATGCTGGCAGTCCGCGCGATGCAGGCGCAGGCGCTGGCAGGGCAGGGCTATGTGACGGCGGCGCTGGCGCGCCAGCTGGAGGTGCTGGATATCCAATTGCGTACGCTGGGCGGCAACCATACGGATACGCTCGATAGCCTGGCGCAGCGTGCCGCACTGTTATTGCAGGCAGGCGACCTGGAGCAGGCGCGCCAATTGCTGGAACAAGTGCTGGCGGCGCGCACGAAGCTGTCCGGTGCGCAGCACCCGGCGGCGTTGCGGGTGGCGGGCGCGCTGGCCCACACCGTGGCGCTGCTGTCCGTGCAAGCGCCGCCCGTGCCCCCGATCCAGCCCGTACAGCCGGAAGCCGTACGCCAGCCTGTGCCCGCTTATGAAGCCGTCGCTGCAGCAGGCGCCGGCCACCCGGACAACGTCTACGCGCTGCGCGACAGCAAGCCTCCGCAGGGCCAGCCGGAGGGCAGTGCCGGCTGCGCAGAATTGTCGTAATGACATGCCGGAAATTTATCTGTTGTAGCGGCCGCAGGCATGCGCTTCGCGGGCGTTGCTTCAGGTAAAATTCCCGGCATGCGTATCCTTATTAGTAACGACGATGGCTATCTGGCGCCCGGCATCACTGCCCTGGCAAATGCGCTGTCCGCCATCGCAGACATCACCGTCGTGGCCCCGGATAACAACCGTTCCGGCGCTTCGAATTCCCTTACCCTGGACCGTCCGCTGTCCGTGCAGCGGGCGGCTAATGGTTTCTATTTTGTCAATGGAACGCCGACCGACTGCGTGCACATCGCGCTGACGGCGCTGATGCCGGAAAAGCCGGATCTGGTCGTGTCGGGCATTAATAACGGCCCGAATATGGGGGACGACACACTGTATTCCGGCACCGTGGCTGCCGCCACGGAAGGCTATCTGTTCGGCATTCCCGCCATCGCGTTTTCACAGGGTGAATATGGCTGGCTGCATATTGATGACGCGGCCCGCGTGGCGCGCGACATCGTCGAGCGCCATGTGGCAACGCTGGACCAGCCTTTCCTGCTGAACGTGAATATCCCGTGCCGCGCATATGACGACATGGGCCCGATGGCGGCCACCCGCCTCGGCAAGCGGCACCAGTCGGAACCAGTGATCCGCGCACATGATCCCCGTGGCCGTGAAATTTACTGGATCGGCCCGCCTGGTGCGTGCAAGGATGCCGGCGAGGGAACGGATTTCCATGCCGTGTCCCATGGCCTGGTATCGCTGACGCCGCTGCAAATCGACTTGACCCACCGTACCCAGCTCGCCTCGCTGGCCAACGCTTTGCTATGACCGACAAACCCCGTTCCTTCCCCTTGCCGCTGTCGTCCGTGGTGGACCAGAAGCCGTCGTACGCCTCCGTGCGGGGGCCGGTTGCGACGCCACAGACGGCAACGCAAAATGCGCGCAGTGCGCAGCCGTATGCGGGAAAGCCTGCGCCGGCCGCAGCGCCGGCGCCGCTGCGCGGGGCGCAGGCGGAACGGGATTTGATTGCCGCCGCGGCGGCGCCGCGCCAGAATCCGCTGGTGTCGGAGGCCGTACGCCGCGCCATGGTCACGCGGGTGGCCAAGCAGGGTGTCAAAGATACCGTCGTACTGGGCGCGCTGGACCGCGTGCCGCGCCACCACTTCATCGATGAAGCGCTGGCCGCCCAGGCGTATATCGATGCATCGCTGCCGATCGGCCACCACCAGACTATTTCGCAGCCGTATATCGTGGCGCGCATGATCGAAGTGATGCGCAACGGCGGGCAATTGAAGCGTGTACTGGAAATCGGTACCGGTTGCGGCTACCAGGCTGCCGTGCTCGCCTGTATTGCGCAAGACGTGTATTCCATTGAGCGGATTAAGCCGTTACATGAGCTGGCCAAGGCGAATCTGCGGCCCATGCGGGTGCCGAACCTGCGTTTGCATTACGGAGATGGTATGCTTGGGTTGCCGCAGGCGGCGCCATTTGATGGCATTATCCTGGCCGCGGCGGGGATGGATGTGCCGCAGGCGCTGCTGGAACAGCTGGCGATAGGCGGCAGGCTGGTGGCGCCCGTTGGCGGCCGAACCCAGCATTTACACCTGGTTACCCGTGTAGCCAAGGCCGAGTGGACCAGCGAAGCACTGGAGGATTGCCACTTTGTGCCATTGCGCCCTGGCACTGTCTGAGTACAGGCCCGCGCGGACGGGGTAAGCCCCCGGGTTGAACAATTTAGAATGAATATGATTAACAAGAGTTCCCTGTTATTGCTGAGCATCACCCTTGGCGCGCTCAGCGCCTGTACCACCCCGCCGCAGCAGGCGCCGGTGGAGGACCGCTATTTGAAGCCGGCGCCGCCGCATCCTGTCGTGAAACCGCCTGCGCCCAGCGAAGATGCACGCAAAGACCGCGATGAACGCGGTTTATACACGGTGAAAAAAGGCGACAGCCTGATCAAGATTGCGCTGGAACACGGCCAAAATTACATGGATATCGCCGCGTGGAACAACCTGGCCAATCCGAATGACATCAAGGTGGACCAGGTGCTGCGCGTGCTGCCGCCGGAAAATGGCGTCGTGATCGGCAAAGTGGAGCCGCCGGGCAATACCACGCCGAAGCCGGAACCGGTCGTGGCCCGCAAAACGTCGCCGCGCGGCGACAAGAAGCCCTACACGGAAGGGGCGCTGGCGGACATGCAAAAGCCGGACAGCGACAAGCCGGAACGGCCTGAAAAACCCGCCGTGGTGGCGTCGGTCGCGCCATCCGTGACGCCCCCGGCGCCCGCCGCACCGGCCATGCAGCTGAGCGCGGAAGACCGCGAATTGACGTGGATGTGGCCATCGGAAGGCCGCGTGATTGCCACCTTTGACGAAGGCAAGAACAAAGGCATCGACATTGCAGGCAAGCCGGGGCAACATGTGATGGCTGCCGGTGCAGGAAAAGTCATGTATGCAGGCAGCGGCATCCGTGGTTATGGTAATCTCGTCATTGTGAAACACAGTAATAGCCTGTTGTCCGCTTATGCCCACAACCGGGCCATCCTCGTGAAGGAAGGCCAGAGCGTCAAGAAGGGCGAGCAGATCGCAGAAATGGGGGATTCCGATACGGATGCCGTGAAGCTGCACTTTGAAATCAGGCAGCAGGGCAAACCGGTCGATCCATCGAAGTTCTTGCCTAACCGCTAGCTACCGCCCATGACACACTCGCCGCACGACCGACTGGATGACGATTCGCTGCCGGAAGATTTTTCGGAAGAACAGCTCGACGATGTCGCAATCGATGTGGGTGAGGGTGTGGACGGCGCAGATGGCGGCGCTGTCGCCGAAGCCAGCACGGTGCTGGAAAGCGTCGACGAATTAAAGAAAGTGCTGGCGGCGGAACTGTCCACCGACACCACGCAGCACTACCTGAACCAGATTGGCACGCGGCCGCTGCTGACGGCCCAGCAGGAAGTGCACTACGCCACGCTGGCCAAGCAGGGCGACTTCAGTGCCCGGCAGACCATGATCGAACACAACCTGCGTCTGGTGGTGTCGATCGCCAAGCACTACATCAACCGCGGCGTGGTCTTGCTCGACATGATCGAGGAAGGCAATATCGGCCTGATGCGCGCCATCGATAAATTCGAGCCGGAGCGCGGCTTCCGCTTTTCCACGTATGCCACGTGGTGGATACGCCAGAGTATCGAGCGGGCCATCATGAACCAGGCGCGCACGGTGCGCCTGCCGGTGCACATGGTGCGGGAATTGAACCAGATCCTGCGCGGCAAATACCACCTGGAAGCGCAGCACCACAATGGCAAGGACGCCACGGCGGAAGATATTGCGGAACTGGTGGGGCGGCCGGTGGAAGAAGTGCAGGATATCCTGGCCCTGTCCGAGCATGCGACGTCGCTCGATGCGCCGCTCGACAATGATCCGCAGTCATCGCTGATGGACATGCTGCCGGGCGATACGGAAGACAGTCCCGATGCGCGCGCCGAGCACCATGAAATGACGGTATTGGTGCGCGACTGGCTGACCAAGCTGCCGGACAAGCAGCGCATCGTCATCATGCGCCGTTTCGGCCTCGATAACGACGACCCCGCTACCCTGGAAACGCTGGCCGAGGAAATGGGCGTCACGCGCGAGCGGGTGCGCCAAATCCAGCAGGAAGCCCTCGTTAAATTGAAACGCGCCATGGCGGCGCGTGGCGTGGTGCGCGACTCGCTGCTGTAATCCCTCCATGGTCCTCTGCCCGCCGATGTCAATTGGCGGGCTGCTTCTGCTATCATTACGCCCTTCCGCAAGCCGCCCAGCCGGCCTATTCCCCTTGAAACGTTGACCGCTATGCAAGACAAAATCATCGAAATCAAATCGCTCGACATGGACGCCCGTGGCGTCGGCCACCTGGAAAACGAAGACGGCACGCCGGGCAAGGTGGTGTTTGTCGAAGGCGCGCTGCCGGGTGAAAAGGTCAGCTTTGAAACTTTCCGCAAAAAGAAAAACTGGGAAGCGGCCCGCATGACGGCGCTGCATAAAGAGTCGTCGATGCGCGTAAAGCCGAAGTGCGTGCATTTCGATTATTGTGGCGGCTGCTCGATGCAGCACCTGGAGCCCAGCGCCCAGGTGGCGATCAAGCAGCGCGTGCTGGAAGATAACCTGTGGCACCTGTCGAAGGTTAAAGCCGGCAACATGATGCGCCCGCTGTATGGCCCGACGTGGGGCTACCGCTACCGCGCGCGCCTGTCGTCGCGCTACGTGGCAAAGAAGGGCACGGTGCTGGTGGGCTTCCATGAAAAGAAATCCGTGTACGTGGCCGATATTCAAAGTTGCCAGATCTTGCCGCCGCATGTGTCGGACATGATGATGCCGCTGCGCGCACTGATTCATTCGCTGTCGATTTTCGACAAGGTGCCGCAAATCGAACTGGCCATCGGCGAAGAAACCACGGTGCTGGTGATGCGCAACATGGAACCGCTGACGGCCGACGATGAAACCAAGCTGAAAGCGTTTGCGGACGAATACCAGATCCAGTGGTGGCTGCAGCCGAAAGGCCCGGATACCGTGTATCCGTTCTACCCGCTGGATAAAGAACTGTATTACCTGCTGCCGGAATTCGGCGTGAAAATGCCATTCAAGCCGACCGACTTCACGCAGGTCAACCACCACATCAACCGCGTGCTGGTGGCCAAAGCCTTGCGCCTGCTGGATGTGCAAAAAGAAGACCGCGTGGCGGACTTGTTCTGCGGCCTGGGCAACTTCACGTTGCCGCTGGCGACGCAGGCGCGCGAAGTGGTAGGCATCGAAGGCTCGACGGCGCTGACGGAGCGTGCGCTGGCCAATGCAAAAGTCAACGGCGTGGCGGAAAAAACCACGTTCCAGACGCGCAACCTGTTTGAAATCACCAAGGATGACTTGATCAAGCTGGGCAAGTTCGACCGCATGCTGATCGACCCGCCGCGCGATGGCGCGATGGCGTTGTCGCTGGCGCTGGCGGAATTGAAGAAAGATGCGCCGGAATACCTGCCGAAGCGCATCGTGTACGTGTCGTGCAGCCCGTCTACGCTGGCGCGCGACGCCGGCGTGCTGACGCACTTGTGCGGCTACAAGCTGGACCTGGCAGGCGTGGTGAACATGTTCCCGCACACGTCGCACGTGGAATCGATGGCCGTGTTCAACCTGGATCCGGACGCCAAAGTCAGCGAATTGCCGATGGCACGCGTGCAAGAAACCGTCGGCGAATAATCGACATTTCGGGGCCTGGCCCCAATAGCGCTATCGTTCGGTGGCTTGCGATAGCGATGCGGGGCCAGGATACGGGAGCGAGACCGGTTTAATTAAAGCGGTAATTCACTTCGACCCAGCCGATACGTCCCACCGGGCTGTAATTGCCTACCGGGTAGTACGGCCAGCCGCCCGTGTCATCGCGCTTGATCTTGTTGAACACGTTGTTGACGATGGCCGACAGCGTCAGCCGCTCGTTATAGCGGTACACCGCGGACCAGTTCGCCAGTGTCGTGGGCGACAGGTACGCCGTTCCCGCGCTGTTCGGGATCTTGCCATAGCGCGTGGCCGACAGCGTATTGGTCCACCGCCCCGCTGTCCACGCCAGGCTGGCGCCCAGCTTGTCCGGCCAGTCCGTGCTGTCCAGCGCGTGCAAGCGGTCTTCCACCGGATCGCCATTGAATTGCTGATAGCGCTGCACCAGCGTCTTCGAGTAATTCGCCCGCAACGTGAAGTCGCCCCAGCCCGTGCCGCGCAGCGCATAGCGCACGGTGGCGTCCATGCCGCTGGTTTCCTGGCTGGCGGCATTGATCGGGTTGACGCGGATTTCCTTGATTTCACCCGGCTTATTCAGCGCCGTCAGCGGGTAGCGCTGGATGCGGGCCAGCGTATCGACGCACGTGGGCGACGTGATGTCACTCTGGCCCAGGCGGCATTTGGCTTCATCGCGCAGCAATTGATCGGCCGATAAATTCGTCACCAGGCCGTCAATTTTGAAGCGCCAGTAATCAAGCGAGGTATCGAACGCGGCCGATGGCGACCAAACGAGGCCCAGTCCCGACGATTTGCCTTTTTCAGATTTCAAATCGCGGCTGCCGATCTGCACATAATCGGCGCCGGGCGAGACGTTGGCGTAGTCGCACTGGTCGATGGCCTGGCCCGCCAGTGCGCAGCGGTAGTAATCCGTGGTGGACGAGTAATAGCCGGTGCCGCGCGCCTTGTAGATGTAATTCATGTCCGGTGCGCGGAAACTGGTGGCGTGCGTGGCGCGCACCAGCAAGGCCGGGGCAGGGCGCCATTCCAGGCCGCCGTTGTACGTAAAGCGGCCATCGCTGCGCCCGGCAAACTCGTAACGGTCGTAGCGGCCCGCCACCGTGGCGGCAACTTCCTTGATCAGCGGAATATTCGCTTCCACGCCCACAGCCGCCCGCGAGCGCGTGCCGCCGGTATCGACGGTAGGGACATTGGTATTGAAATAACCCTGGTTGATGCGCGCATCGGGTTTGTTGGTATAGCCCTGGCGGCCCGCCTCGGCGATGGCCGCCAGTTTGATGGGGCCTGCCGGCAGTTGCAGCCATTCGCCATTGACGGCAAAGCTCAGCGTGTTGGTCCACGATGCATCGCGGCTGTCCGACTGGCCCGTGATGCTGTCGAATTCCGCGGGTGTCAGGCGGCTGGTCAGGCGGGCCGGATCGGGGGCGTAAATCGGGATGCCGGCGCTATCGGCGCCCAGCTTCGGTCCCAGGAAAAAGCTGTCGATATTGGCCAGTGCGCGCGGCACATGGTTGCTGCTGCGGTACAGCGACGCGCTGTACGCGGCTTCGTAATCCCACCGGGTGCCAGGCAGCCGGCCTCGCGCGCCCAACGTGACAGCCACGGCGTCATCGTCCCACGTGCGGTTGTAGCGGTCCACGCCGCCATATTCTTCCGGCGCGATGAAGCGCGTCCACGCTTCATATGCGCCCCGGTTGCGGTTGTAAAAGTAACTGCTGCCGGTCGATGCCGACGTCCAGTTCGGCCCGCGCGTATTGTTCCAGCTGTCATTGCGGGACAGCAGGAAGTCGGCAAACAGCGTATGGTCGTCGCCGGCGGCATAGTTGGCGCTGCCATAGGCATTGGCGCTGCGGTTGCCGGTCTGCACCGTCCAATGCGTCGGCGCGGCGGCCGGTGACGCGCAATAGCTGCCGCGCTTGCCCGCCGTGTAGCTGATGGTGCTGCCGCCGAATAAATCGGACAGGCTGGCGCAGGTGTTGCCCAGGTCGAGATACTTATTGCTCTTGATATCGCGGCGCGACAGGATGTTGGTGGGCGTGCCGCCACGGCGCGCCATGAAATCACGCTCCAGGCTGGACAGCGGATCGCGTTCCGACAATTCAATGGCAAACACGGTATCAAGCTGGCCGCGCTGTGCGCCACCCGCTAATTGCACGCGGCGGTCGCCGCCGCCACCGCGCGACGTGGCGCCGGCCTTGGCATTGACTTCGATGCCGTCCGCGCGTTTTTTCAACACGACGTTGACGACGCCGGCAATCGCATCCGAACCATAAATAGCGGACGCGCCGCCGTTGAGGACTTCGATGCGCTCAATGACGGCAGCGGGAATATTGGCCAGGTTGGTGAAGTTCACCGTGCCTTCGTAGGCAATGGGGAAGTCGGCCAGGCGGCGGCCATTGAGCAGCACCAGCGTATGGTTGGGGCCCAGGCCGCGCAGGCTGATGGCGTTGGCGGACGGCGTAAAGGTGTTGCCGAAGTCGGCGCCCTGCACGAAGCCGCTGTTTTGCGTCAGGCTGTTCAGTGCGTCAAACACGTTTTTGTAGCCCTGGCGCGTGATGTCTTCCGCGCTGATGACTGTCACAGGGGACGGCCCTTCAACGCTGGCGCGGGGGATGCGGGAGCCAGTGATGGTGACAGCGGTGGTAGCCGCGTCGGCCTGGCCTGCCACAAGCGCCTGCGTTTGGGCGGACGCTTGCCAGGACGTACTGCACAGCGCTGCCAGCAGGCAGGCGTGCAGCGGTTTCAATCGGACGGGGATCAATGTCATTGAAATGCTCAGGTGTTAAGGAAGCCGCAACCTTAACAAGCGGGCATGTGATGACGGAACGAATGGATTCGCGCTTTGTTATACAGGATTTGTATATACAAAAAAAGCCGGCGCGAAGCCGGCTTTGTGCTTGAAGCTGCGATGGTTTAATCGCGGCTGCCGCCCATGCCCAGCAGGGACAGCAGGTTGGTGAAGATGTTGTACACGTCCAGGTACAGCGCCAGGGTCGCGGAGATGTAGTTGGTTTCGCCGCCGTTAATGATCTGCTGCACGTCATACAGGATGTATGCGGAGAAGATTGCGATGGCCATCACGGAAATCACGATGTACAGCGCCGGCATCTGGAAGAAGACGTTCAGCAGCGATGCGGCGATCAGCACCAGCACGCCGGCGAACAGCCACTTGCCCATGTTGGAGAAATCGCGCTTGGACACGGTGGCCACGGTCGCCATCACGCCAAACACAGCCGACGTGCCGCCAAACGCCATCATGATCAGCTGGCCGCCGTTCGAGAAGCCCAGCGTGCGCTGCAAGAGCGGCGTCAGCATCAGCCCCATCATGAACGTGAAGCCCAGCAGCAGGGCCACGCCCACGCCACTGTTCTTGTTCTTCTCAATGCCCCAGATAAAGCCGTATGCGACTCCCAGGAACAGGATTGCACCCAGGAAACCGCGTGGCAGCGGGATGTGCATCATCACGCCCAGGGCGGCGCCCAGCACGGTCGGAATCATCGACAGCGCCAGCAGCCAGTACGTATTGCGCAGCACATTGTGGCGGGTCACCGCGCTGCTGTGGCCCCACTCATAAGTATTCTGCAAGTTGCTCATGTTGCCTCCATAGTGAAAAAGTGCGGAAAACCGCTTGCTAAAAGCATAGCACGCCGTCATGACGTGGCGCAAAAATTGCCTTAAACCCGGCTTAATCCAGCCGCAGGCACGGGAAAACAGCATAAAACTTGCGTGGCTGCCATAGCTGATATTCGTTATGTGCTTTGATCTATGGTAAAATCAAGGGTTGATTGAATCATCAATTTTGTTTTAAACCATTCTTTTTATTGGAGTTTTTCAATGGCAATCGAACGCACCCTGTCGATCATCAAACCAGACGCAGTTGCTAAAAACGTCATCGGCCAAATCTACAGCCGTTTCGAAGGCGCTGGCCTGAAAGTGATCGCTGCGCGTATGACCCAGCTGTCCCGTGCTGAAGCGGAAGGCTTCTACGCTGTGCACCGCGAGCGTCCATTCTTCAAGGATCTGGTGGACTTCATGGTTTCCGGTCCAGTCATGATCCAGGTTCTGGAAGGCGAAGGCGCGATCCTGAAAAACCGCGACCTGATGGGCGCTACCGATCCGAAGAAAGCAGAAAAAGGCACCATCCGCGCTGACTTCGCTGACTCCATCGACGCAAACGCCGTGCACGGTTCCGACGCTGCTGAAACCGCAGCTGTTGAAATCGCTTACTTCTTCCCTGCACTGAACGTTTACTCGCGTTAATCGCGTTAATTTGCCGGCCACTCGTGGCGGCAAGTAGTAGACTGCAAAATGTAGTACCCCGCGCCCCGGCCATTGGCCGGGGTACGGCCTTTTCTGGACTGATTTTCTTTGAGCATGAATATGGATACGACCCTCACCAATTTGCTGGATTTCGATCCTGCGCAACTGGTCGCCTACTGTGCGGAGTTGGGTGAGAAGCCGTTCCGCGCGAAACAGCTGCAACGCTGGATCCACCAGTTTGGCGCATCGGATTTCGATGAAATGACGGACCTGGCTAAATCGCTGCGTGAAAAGCTGAAAACCCGCGCGCGTGTCAATGCGCCTGCCATCATCAGCGACCACACGTCGTCGGACGGTACCCGCAAATGGCTGGTGGACGTCGGCAATGGCAACGCGGTGGAAACCGTATTTATTCCTGAAGAAAATCGCGGCACCCTGTGCATTTCCACCCAGGCCGGCTGCGCCGTGAATTGCCGTTTTTGCTCGACGGGCAAGCAGGGCTTTTCGCGCAACCTGACGGTGGGTGAAATTATCGGCCAGCTGTGGATGGCGGAATTCGAATTGCGCCGCACCAAGGGCATCGAGCCGGGCCCGAAAGGCGAACGCCAGATCACCAACGTCGTCATGATGGGCATGGGCGAGCCGCTGCTGAACTTCGAGCCAACCGCGACCGCGCTGAAAATGATGCTGGACGATAATGCCTACGGCTTGTCGCGCCGCCGCGTGACGTTGTCGACGTCGGGCGTGGTGCCGATGATGGACAAGCTGTCGCAGGAAGTGCCGGTGGCGCTGGCTGTATCGCTGCACGCATCGAACGATGAGCTGCGTAATGGCTTGGTGCCGCTGAACAAGAAATATCCGCTGGCGGAATTGATGGCCGCCTGCAAACGGTACCTGGAGTTCGCCCCACGCGACTTCATTACGTTTGAATACTGCATGCTGGACGGCGTCAATGACACCGACCAGCATGCGCGCGAACTGGTGGCGCTGGTGAACCACCGCGACTATGGCGTCAATTGCAAATTCAATTTGATTCCATTTAACCCGTTCCCGGAATCGGGCTTGCTGCGCTCGAAAAATCCCCGCATCAAGGAATTTGCGCAAATCCTCATTGACGCGGGCATCGTCACCACCATCCGCAAGACGCGCGGCGACGATATCGATGCCGCTTGCGGCCAGCTGGCAGGCGAAGTACAAGACCGCACCCGCGTGCAAGAGCGCATGGGCAAGATGGCTGAATACCAGCAAAAGTTTGGCGCTGATTTTGGCAAGATCGTGGAGATCCGTTCCTGATGACACGGACGGCCGGCCGCCGCGTCCCGTTGGCCGCCGCCCCGCGGGCGGCTACGTATTGGGCCTGCAAGGCAGCGCGCACGCGCGCTGCAGTCTATGCGGCGTGCCTGGGCATGGCCATGCTGGCCGGCGGCTGTGCGTCGCAAGGTTCCGGCAAGGCAGAGCTGGTGACGGCGTCGGACCAGACGTCGGCGCAAAAGCGCGCGGAAATCCGCATGCAGCTGGCGGTCGGCTATTTCCAGCAGGGCCAGTACACCGTGGCGCTTGATGAAGTCAAGCTGGCGCTGGCGGCCGATCCCGACATGGCGGAAGGCTATGGCATGCGGGCGCTGATTTACATGACGATGGGCGAGCGGGAATTGGCGGAAGATAATTTCCAACGCGCATTGAAACTGGCGCCGCGCAACCCGGACATCAGCAATAACTATGGTTCCTTCCTGTGCGGCATCGGCCGCGAGGCGGAAGCGTTCAAGTATTTTGACGCGGCATTGGCGAACCCGGCTTACCAGTCGCCCGCGAGTGCGAATAACAATGCCGGCGCTTGTGCGCTGAAACGCAAAGACTACGATACGGCCGAAAAGTATTTACTGCAGGCCCTGAAATCCGCGCCGGACGTGGCTGTGACCAACGCCGGCCTGGCGCGTATCTACTTCGAGCGGCGTGATTATGCGCGCGCCGGTTTTTTCATTACCCGTCTAAGCAAGGTAGCCAGGATGGATGGCCTGTCCGCCGACATCCTCTGGCTCGCGATCAGGGTGCAGCATCATTTGGGCGACAGCGCAGCGGAAGCCGCCTGGGCCACGCAATTGCGCCGGCATCATGCCGGATCTCCTGAATATGCTGCCTATCAACGTGGGGCGTTTGATGAGTGACACGAGTACCAATATGAATTCCGAATGGGCGGAACAGCCGAAGGCTACGAAGGCGCTGCCCGGCGCGCAACTGGCGGCCCAGCGCGAAGCCATGGGCTTGACGGTGGAACAGATCGCTGACCAGCTGAAACTGGCGCCGCGCCAGGTGGTGGCGCTGGAAGCGGACGACTATGATTCGCTGCCGAACATGGCGGTGACGCGCGGTTTCGTGCGCGCGTATGCCAAGGTGGTGAAGCTGGATGCGGCCCCATTGGTGGCCATGATTGAAGTGAACCCGATTGCAGGCCATGAACATCCGCAACCGGCGCGCCGCGAAATTTCCGCGTCGTTCACGGAATCGCGTTTCCCGACCATGACGGAGCGTTCGAACAAGCCGAGCGGCTGGCTGCTGGGCGTAGCGGGGATTGCCGTGATCGCGGCCGCAGTCGGCGCGTATTACGTGGGCCTGTTCCCGCACCTGTCGGCGGGCCAGAAAGAAGCGGCGCCGGCCGCCAGCGCGCCGGCAGTAGTGGCGGCGCCGCCGGTAGCGGCTTCCGCGCCGGTCCAGTCGACCAATGTGCCGCTGGTGTCCGTGGCGCCGCAGCCTGACCCGAATGCACCGGCTTCCGCACCGGCTACGGGCGTTGCGCCGGCCGCATCGGCGCCGGTGGCTGCGCCTGCCGTCAATCAGCCGCTGGCGGCGCCGCCTGCGGCCACCGGTACGCAGCCTGTGGTGGCGCCAGCCACTGCTGGCACTGCGCCAGCCGCCGCGGCGAAACCAGA
>NZ_WNLA01000024.1 GCF_009720865.1 Pseudoduganella ginsengisoli
CCAGCTGCGGCGCCCGCCGCGCCCGGCCCGCCGGCGCCCCCTTGGGCGGTGGCGCGGTTAACGGGGTCCGATGAACCGTTCATCACGGCTTGCGCGGGTTTGCCGGGCTGGCCCGGCGCACCGTCGGCGCCCGTCACCGTGATCTCAGCTGCGTGCGGGGAGGAATAAGAAGCGCCGGCCAGCAGGGCCAGCAATGTCAAACGGGGCAAATACCGGACAGAATGCGGCAAACGTGCAGACATGGCGTCACCTCGCAATGGGCAAATTCATGCGAGGCTAGCACGGCCATCCGGCAGCGCCGGGCACGATACGGACAGGAAAAATCAGGAAAGATCAGGCGGCTTTGGGTTCCGCGCGGGTACAGCCCGTGCACAGGTGCGTATGGCGGGTCAGATGCATCAATTCGCAACTATTGCGTGCGGAACGCAATTCCGCACCTTTGACCAGGGTGCCGTCGCCGCCCATGAAGTCAAGCCCGTCAAACCGCTCAGCCCAGCCGGATTTGATGGTATTTATGAGGTGAAAGTACTGCTGGCAATCCACGATACAAAACGATATCGAACGGGAAAGATGCCAGTGTACATGATGTAGGGCGGATTAGGCGCAGCCGTAATCCGCCATGCATGTGTCGCCGGCGGGCATGCCGGATTACGCGGGGCTAATCCGGCCTACATCGCTATATCTCGCTACCGAGTGAGAGCAGATTAACCGCGCAGGCCGCTGGCGGCTTTGGCGATTTCCGTGATACGGGCCCAGTCGCCCGCCTGCATCGCATCTTTCGGGGTCAGCCACGAGCCGCCCACGCAGGCCACGTTTTTCAGCGCCAGGAATTGCGCCGCCGTGTCTTGCGAAATGCCGCCGGTCGGGCAGAACGTCACGTCCGGCAGCGGGCCGCCGATACCGTTCAACATGCCGACGCCGCCCGCCGGTACAGCCGGGAACAGTTTCAGCTGTTTAAAGCCCTGTTCGCGCGCCACCATGACTTCCGACGGCGTCATCACGCCCGGCAACAGCGGCAGGCCGCTGCTTTTCGCGGCTGCGATCAGCGCCGGCGTCAAGCCTGGCGATACGCCGAACACGGCGCCCGCATCGCGGGCCGCAGCGAATTCTTCAGGCTGTGTCAACGTGCCGACGCCGACAATCGCGCCTTCCACTTCCGACATCGCCTTGATGGCGCCCAGGCCATGCTGGGTACGCAACGTCACTTCCAGCACGCGGATGCCGCCTGCCACCAGCGCTTTCGCCAGCGGCACAGCGTGATCAGGATCGTCAATCGCAATCACAGGGATCACGGCGGACGTGCGCATAATTTCCAGCAAAGTCATGGTCATTCCTTCTTCAGAGAGGTGTCTTCATCGGAGCCCGGCATGGTATTGCCAACCGGGTTGCCATCGTGCAGCGGCACGGTGGTGGGAATCGGCGATGGCAGCGGGAATGTGGTCGCACCGGTTTCCGCTTCGCTGACGTTGTGGCGGAACATCGAGAACAGTTCGCGGCCCATGCCGATCGTGTTGGGTGTCAGGTCAGCCGTTGCCAGCGCACGCGCATGCCACACGTCGCTCGCCACCAGCGCTTCCAGCACGCCATTGGTGGCATCGACGCGGATCACGTCGCCATCGCGCACCAGGCCCAGCGGACCGCTTGCCAAAATTTCCGGCGACACGTGGATCGCGGCCGGCACCTTGCCCGATGCGCCGGACATGCGGCCATCGGTCACCAGCGCCACCTTGCGGCCCGCATCCTGCAAGTTCGCCAGCGCCGGGGTCAGCGCGTGCAGTTCCGGCATGCCGTTGGCGCGCGGGCCCTGGAAGCGCACCACGGCCACGAAGTCTTTATCGAGCTGCTTGGCTTTGTAGGCCGCCATAAAGGCTTCCTGCGAATCAAACACGATGGCCGGCGCTTCCACCACGCGGTGTTCTTCCTTCACGGCCGACACTTTCATAATGGCGCGGCCCAGGTTGCCCTTGACCAGCACCATGCCGCCATCTTTCGAGAATGGGTTGGTGTGCGGACGCACCACGTTGTCGTCGCCGGATACGGCCGGCGTATCTTTCCAAACCACACCGCCATTGTCAGCCAGGAATGGCTCCACCGTATGCTTGCGCAAGCCTTTGCCCAGCACCGTCAGCACGTCATCGTGCAGCAAGCCCGCATCCAGCAATTCGCGGATGATAAATCCGGTGCCGCCTGCCGCGTGGAAGTGGTTCACGTCGGCATCGCCATTTGGATAGACGCGCGCCAGCAGCGGCACTACGTCCGATAGTTCGTCGAAATCGTTCCAGTCAATGATGATGCCCGCCGCTTTCGCGATGGCCGGCAAGTGCAGCGTGTGGTTGGTCGAGCCGCCCGTCGCCAGCAGCGCCACGATGGCGTTGACGATGGATTTTTCATCGACCACGTGGCCGACCGGCAGGTATTCGTCGCCCTGGTCCGTGATCAGCGCGGCGCGCTGGGCGGCGGCCGCCGTCAGCGCATCGCGCAGCGGCGTGCCCGGCGTGATGAAGGCGGCGCCCGGCAAGTGCAGGCCCATGACTTCCATCAGCATCTGGTTCGAGTTGGCCGTGCCGTAGAACGTGCAGGTACCGGCGCCGTGGTACGCCTTGGCTTCGCCTTCCAGCAATTCTTCGCGGGTCGCCTCGCCTTTTGCATAGCGCTGGCGGATCGCGGCTTTCTCTTTATTGGAGATCCCGGTCGTCATCGGGCCGGCCGGTACGAACACGGCGGGCAAATGGCCGAAGTGCAGCGCGCCGATCAAGAGGCCCGGAACGATCTTGTCGCACACGCCGAGGAACAGCGCGGAGTCAAACATATTGTGGGACAGCGCAATCGCCACCGACATGGCAATCGCATCGCGCGAAAACAGCGACAATTCCATGCCCGGCTGGCCCTGCGTTACGCCATCGCACATGGCGGGCGTGCCGCCGGCGAATTGCGCCACGGCGCCAACTTGGCGTACGGCATCCTTGATGATGGCCGGGAACGTTTCAAATGGCTGGTGCGCCGACAGCATATCGTTATAAGCCGACACGATCGCCACGCTGGGCTTTTTGACTTCCTTCAGCAGCAGCTTGTCATTGGCCGGGAACGCGGCAAAGCCGTGCGCCAGGTTCGTGCACGCCAGCGCGCCGCGCTGCGGGCCTTTGGTGCGGGCCGCTTGCAGGTGCGCCAGATAAGCTGCGCGCGATGGACGGCTACGCTCGATGATGCGTGCTGTTACGGATTCAAGTACGGGATGCACCGCCATGATATTTCCTCAAGAGTCATATTTGAGTGAAATTTTACTACAAAATTGCACGACACAATCAATTTTTTGTGTAGTGAATTTACCGCATTTGTTGTATGATGAATCATCCTCTAGCAACCAGATGTTCATACGACATATGCGCCAGCCAGCCCTGACCACCACTGCCGCCTACCAGGCATTAGCAGCCCACCACGCTGAAACCCGTCAACGCACGTTGCGCGACTTGTTCGCCGCTGATAACCAGCGCTTTTCGCAACTGTCTGCCGGCGCCGCCGGCCTGTTCCTCGATTATTCGAAAAACCGCCTGGACGGCGCCACCATTAAATTGCTGGCGGACCTGGCCCGCGAGCGGGGCGTGGAACGCCTGCGCGACGCCATGTTCGCAGGGGAAAAGATCAATATAACCGAACAGCGCGCCGTCCTGCATACGGCATTGCGTATGCCGCGCGGCAACGCGCTGAAGGTGGATGGCCAGGACGTGAATGCCGACGTGCACGCGGTGCTGGACCAGATCCGCGACTTCACGGACCGCGTGCGCAGCGGCGCATGGCTGGGCCACACGGGCAAGCCCATTACCGACGTCGTCAACATCGGTATCGGCGGCTCGGACCTGGGCCCGAAAATGGTATGCCTGGCGCTGCGCTCGTATGCGCACCCGCGCTTGAAAATGCATTTTGTGTCCAACGTCGATGGCCACGACATGGACGCCGCGCTGGCGCAAGTCAATGCCGAAACCACGCTGTTCATCGTGGCGTCGAAAACCTTTACCACGGCGGAAACCATGATGAACGCGCACACGGCGCGCAACTGGTTCCTGCAGCATGGCAAAGAAGACGGCCTGGCCAAACACTTTGTCGCTGTGTCCACCAACAAGGAGGCGGTCGGCAAGTTCGGCATCGATACGGCCAACATGTTCCCGTTCTGGGATTGGGTTGGCGGCCGCTATTCCGTCTGGTCGGCTATCGGCTTGCCGGTGGCGCTGTCGGTCGGCTTTGGCTACTTCAGCGATTTCCTGGCCGGCGCGCATGAATTGGATCAGCATTTCCGCACCGCGCCGCTGGAAAAGAATTTGCCGGCCCTGCTGGCGCTGGTGGGTTTCTGGAACCGCCAGTTCGAAGGCGCGGCGTCGCTGTCGATCGCGCCCTACCACCAAGACTTGAACCGCTTCCCGGCCTACCTGCAGCAGCTGGATATGGAAAGCAATGGCAAGCGCATTACGCGCAGCGGCCAGCCAGTCGATACGCCGACCTGCCCTGTCGTGTGGGGCGAATGCGGCACCAATGCGCAGCACGCGTACTTCCAGCTGCTGCATCAGGGTACCGATATGACGCCGATCGATTTCATTGCCGCGCTGCGCCCGACGCACGATTTGGAAGGCCACCACGATGCACTGCTGGCCAACTGTTTCGCGCAATCGGAAGCCTTCATGACGGGGAAAACGGAGCTTGAAGTACGCGCGGAACTGGCGGCGCAAGGCGTACCAGGCGCGCAAATCGACTTGCTGGCGCCCCACAAGACATTCCCGGGCAACCGCCCTTCCAATACGATCTTGATGGACGTGCTGAACCCGGCCGCGCTGGGCGCGCTGATCGCGCTGTATGAACACAAGACCTTCGTGCAGGGCGTGCTGTGGGACATCAACAGCTTCGACCAGTGGGGCGTGGAATTGGGCAAAGTATTAGCCAAGGCGATTCAAGCTGAATTGACGGGCGAGCCGCAGCCTGCGCGCCACGACAGTTCCACCAATGGCTTGATTGAAATGGCAAAAGCTGCCCAGGAGCTGCGCTGATGAACCAGGTGACTGCTGCCTTTGATGACGTGATGCTGGTGGGCGAAAGCCCGCTGTGGCACAACGATACGCTGTACTGGGTGGATATCGATGGCTTCGCCGTGCACAGCCTGCACCCGGCCAGCGGCAAGCACCGCAAGTGGCCGATGGCCAGCGAACCGTCGGCACTGGCCATCAGCAGCAATGGCGGGCTGATTGTCGCACTGCGCGCCGGCATGATGCACTTGAACACGGACAGCGGCGCATTGACGGCCATTGCCGCCGCGCCGTACGACACGGCCACCACCCGCTTCAACGATGGCAAGGTCGATGCAACGGGCCGCTTTTGGGTGGGCACCATTTACGAGCCGCGCGACAAGCCGGCGGCCGACATGTACGTGCTGGATAAAGGCGAGCTGCGTTTGGCCTGGCCGGCCAACGTCATGAATTCCAACGGCCTCGCGTTCAGCCCGGACAATACCTTGCTGTATCACGCGGATACGGCCGGCCACAAAGTTACGCGCTATGCATTCGATGCGGCCCGCGCCACGATTTCCGATGCACAGGTAGTGCACCAGTTCAGCAGCGATAAAACCGCACCGGATTACGGCGGCCGCCCGGATGGCGCGGCAGTCGATGCCGAGGGCAATTACTGGGTGGCCCTGTTTGAAGGGGGCCGCGTCGTCAAGCTGTCGCCCTCCGGCGTCATCCTGCAAGAAATCGCCCTGCCCGTGCGCTGCCCGACCATGGTGACATTTGGCGGCGACGATTTGAAAACGCTGTATATCACGACAGCGGGCAAGCGGCCTGCCGAGGAATTGGCGCGGTTGCCGCTGAGCGGCAAGGTGCTGCAAGTGAAAGTGGATGTAGCAGGCAATCCGGCATCCCAATATCAGGAAGCGTAGCCCGTGCCTCGTCATTCCCGCGCAGGCTCGGCGCCCCCGCGGGAATCCATGGGGCGCGTGCGGCATTGACTCAGCATGGATCCTCGCTTCCGCGAGGATGACGAAATTTCGTAGTAAATTTTCTTGATTATCAAGAATTTGTGTAGTAAATTTTCACCAGTAGCACGGCAAGTAGTACGCTACCCCGGCACAACTCACTCACACACATATTATGGCTCTCAACGATTTTGATCTGGTTCTGTTCGGCGGCAGTGGCGACCTGTCGATGCGCAAATTGCTGCCCGCAATGTATTCCCGCGACGTATGCGGCGACCTGCCTGCGACGGCGCGCATCATTTGCGTGGGCCGCCAGGATTGCGGCCAGGAAGAGTTCATCGGCATCGTCAACAGCACGTCCCGCCCGCTGATCAAGTCGCCTGCGGTGACGCCGGAAGCGTGGGCCCGCTTTACGGCCCGTATCGTCTACGTGTCGCTGAACGCGACGGACTCGTCGACGTACAGCGCGCTGGTGGAAGCGCTGCGTAACGATGACAATGTGACCCGTGTGTATTACCTGGCCACGCCGCCTGCCCTGTTCGCAAAAATCTGCGACAACCTGAAGGAAAACGGCCTGGCCACGAAGAATTCCCGCGTGGTGCTGGAAAAGCCGCTGGGCCGCGACCTGGCGTCCGCCAAGCAAATCAATGCGGAAGTGGGCAAGGTCTTCGAAGAATCGCAGATTTACCGGATCGACCACTACCTGGGCAAAGAGACCGTGCAAAACTTGCTGGCCCTGCGCTTCGGTAACATCCTGTTTGAACCGCTGTGGCGCCGCGAATGGATTTCCGACGTGCAGATCACCATTGCGGAAAAGCTGGGCGTCGGCAACCGTATCGGCTACTACGACACGTCAGGCGCACTGCGCGACATGCTGCAAAACCACTTGCTGCAATTGCTGTGTATCGTGGCGATGGAACCGCCAACGTCGATCGCGCCGGATGCGGTGCGTGACGAAAAGCTGCAAGTACTGCGTTCGCTGAAGCGCTTTACGCCTGCTACCCTGGCGCAAAACATCGTGCGCGGCCAGTACCGCGCCGGCCACGTGGATGGCCAGTCCGTGCCGGGCTACCGCGACGAGCCGGATGCGCCGGAACGTTCGCGCACTGAAACCTTCGTGGCCATGAAAGCGGAAATCGATACGTGGCGCTGGGCCGGCGTGCCGTTCTACCTGCGTACCGGCAAGCGCATGGCGGATTCGCTGGCGGAAATCGTCGTGCGCTTCAAACAAATCCCGCACTCGATCTTCAACCAGCCAACGTCTTCCTTCCAGCCAAACTGCCTGGTGATCCGCCTGCAGCCGGACGAAGGCTTGCGCATGAACCTGATGGCGAAAACGCCGGGCGAAGGCATGCGCTTGAAACCTGCCGAGCTGGAACTGGACTTCCGCGAAACGTTCAAGATGCCGCGTATGGATGCGTACGAGCGTCTGCTGCTCGATGTGCTGCGCGGCCAACTGACGCTGTTCATGCGCGGCGACGAACTGGAAGCCGCGTGGGAATGGGTGGAACCGATCTTGAACCACTGGGAACAGGATGAGTCGCTGCCGACGCCATACGCCTCCGGCACGTGGGGCCCGGCGGCGGCCAGTGCACTGATTGGCCGCGACGGCTTACAATGGCGCGAAGAAGCGCTGCCAGAAGACTGATGAGCGCAAGGAACCCGGCCTTGCTAGGCCGGGCCGTTCCGCAGGCGTGGAGCATGCTCCACGAAACCCCTGCTACACCCCTGCCCGAAGAATAACGAGATTACCGTGCTGCTTGATTCGATTCGTACCCAGCTTGACGCCCTGTCCAAATCCGAACGCAAGGTTGCGCTCGCGGTATTGGAAAATCCGGCCAAGATTGTGGACCAGAACATCACGGCGCTGGCGCGCACCGCGCAAGTGTCCGAGCCCACCGTGGTGCGGTTTTGCCGCACCCTGGGCTACGATGGCTGGCACGAATTCAAGCTGAAGCTGGCGCAGGGCCTGGCGCTGGCCCTGCCCGGCCTGAACGAACAGCCGGCGCAGGATGACCTGGCGGCGGATCTCATCAACAAGATTTGCAGCCGTTCCATCAACACGCTGCTGGACTTGCGCAACAACCTGCGCCCGGAAGCGATCCAAAAGGCGCTCGACATCCTGTCGAAATCCAACAAGATCGAATTCTATGGCCAGGGCACATCCGGCATCGTGGCAGCCGATGCACAGCACAAGTTTTTCCGTTCCGGCGTACCGACCGTGGCGTATGCCGACCCGGCCATCCACAGCATTGCCGCCGCGCTGATGCGCGAAGGCGACGCCGTGGTGGCGATTTCCCAGCGCGGCAACAGCCCGGCCCTGGTGCGTTCCGTGAAGCTGGCGCGCCGCGGCGGCGCGGAAGTCATCGTGCTGGCGCCATCGGGCACACCGCTGGCGGACCTGGCCACCGTGCTGATCCCGATTGACCTGATCTTCAACATCGACCCGTACACGCCGATTTCCGCCCGCCTGGCTTACCTCGTCGTCATCGACGTGCTGGCAGTGGGCCTGGCGCTGCAGCGCGGTCCGGAATTCCGCAAGAAAATGCAGAATGCGCAGAAGGCGCTGCAGGAGTTTGATTTGCAGTTTGATTCGTTCATCGGCTGATGTTGATCGGCCGGCTCTTCGGTCAGATAGGCGCCAATGCCCGATCCAGCAGCGCGGCCAACGGCGCCAATTGACAGTTGTAGGCAGCGATATTGGCGCTCAGCCACTCGGTGCGCTCAATTGGTTCCCAGCGCAATATGTAAGCGGCATTAATGCTGATTACTTCAAACAATACGCGCTGGGCGCGCCCATTTCCATCCCTGAATGGATGGATGACATTCAACTCGCTGTAGTAGTGCGCCAGCCGGGCGATGAATTGTTCGCGCGGCAGATTGATGAGATAACCTTCCTGCGCCAATTGCCGAAAGAGCTTATTCGCTTCCGGCTCGATGCGGCTGACGTTGGCAAAACGGGAATTGCCTTTGCTGATGTCAACTGTCCGCAGGTCGCCCGCCCACTCGTAAATATCCTGAAACAGGAATCGGTGAATGCCGCACAAGGCATCCAGTGAAATGTTATCGAAGTCGGGTTCGAACTGCTCGATGCGGGCCTGAGTCAGTTCGACTTCTGCCGTTTGCAGACTGGCCTCATCGGTGAGGCCAAGCTTGTTAATCAGTACATCAGAATCAGGATAGCAGTACTGCGTATCCCCGCCGACGCCATACTTATCAGGCATGTTTGGTTTTGCGCGCGCCCGCAGTTGGCACTGGCTTGGTTGCGGCTACCGGGCGCGGCGTCAACCCTTCCAGACGCAGGCTGGCGCGGTAATTCTCCGTGCGCAGTTTCAGGAACGCCTGACGCTTCATTTCATTTGTCAACATCACAACATCCTTTAGCAACGATGGGATTATTGTAGCGCACCTCGCCAGCGCTGCCCGCACTTCAGGTACGTTGCGCCTCAATAAAGCTTTTACCAACAAACGTGCGGCGCGCATTGCCACGCTCCGTTTGCGTGTGCTGCAAACGGCGCTGCGCCCTGGCTTCATCCGCATGGCTGCCGGCCAGCGCTTCCAGCTTGCCAGCCAACAGCCGCGCCGCCAACTGCCGGTTGGCCAGCTGGCTGCGCTGCGACTGGACCCGTACTGACAATCCGGTTGCGATGTGCGTGGCGCGCACCGCACTGGCGGTCTTGTTGACGTGCTGGCCGCCTGGACCTGACGCGTGCATGGCTTCATAGCGGATCGCGCTGTCCGGCAGCGGCTCCGGCGGGTCGTGGATGGCGCCGCCGATGAACCAGTTCTTGCGTTTGTGGCCCGGACGGTAAGGGCTGTCGCAAATCCATTGCAGCGTGCCAGACCAGCGCTCTGCCAGTTCGCGCGCCGCCACATTGTCTTCGCGGCTGACGAGTCCCAGCAAAATCGAACTGTACGTATCCTGCGCCGGACCATCCTGCTGCTCCAGCACTTCGATTTTCACGCCGCTCTTGCTCCCCTCTTTCACCAGCGCGTTCAACGCATGGCGCACGGCCAGGCAGCATTCCGCCGGCCCCGTATTGGCAGTCAGTTGAAACAGGATCATCAGCAGCACTCCCCACGGGTTTTATACGTCAGCACGGGCCGCAGCCGCGCAATGGCGCGCGCCAGCCCGGCGCCTTCCAGGCTGTCCAGCACCGTATCGACATCCTTGTATGCCTGCGGCGCTTCTTCATAAATCAGCGCCTTGTCGGCGCAGATCACACGGCCGCCAAACGACGTGCGCGCCAATTGCGCCGACGTCGCCCTGCGTACCAGGCGGTCCTTGCAATCGGTGCGCATCCATTTGCGTCCGGCGCCATGCGCCAGCGACTGCAGGCCGGGATCACCATCCGCGGCAAGCGGCTGCACCACATAGCTCCACGCATCGCGCGAACCGGGCAACAGCACCACGCCGTGACCGGACGGGTTGGCGCCTTTGCGGTGCAGCCAGCCTTGTTCGCCATTTATCACGGCAGGCGCCACATAGTTATGGTCAACGTCCAGCAGCGATACGCCTTGCGTGCGCAGGCGCGCCAGCACGCGCAATGCGATCATGCGCCGGTTCACGTGCGCATACGTGAGCGCGGCAGCGTGCTGCGCCAGGTAGGCGTGCGCGTCAGGCGACGCTTCCGCCAGGCCCGCATGGCTGTGCAGCTCCACATGGCGGCGCAAGACGATTTGCCCCAGCCCGCGCGAGCCGCTATGCACGGCAAGGTGCAAGCGCTTGGGCTGCAAACCCATTGCCGCAGCGGCTTCCGTATCGGCCACGTGGTCAACGGCCTGCAATTCAACAAAGTGATTGCCAAGGCCGATGGTACCCAGCGACGCCATGCAGGGTGGCGGCAAATCCGCTGCGCTCAGTTGCTGCGACAGCGCGTCCAGGCCCTGCTCCAGCTCAGGGTCAAGCGCGGCAAGCCGCGCCAGCTCGCTGCCATCGGGCGGATCGTCGAGATTGCCCAGTTGCTTGTCGAGCTTATCGAGGCTGGTTTTACCGGCGATCAGGCCGGTATCCCACAGCGCAACGCCGCAGCCGATATCGCCGCCACACAGTGCGGGATACAGGCGCCCCGTTGAAAAGAAAGCCGCGCCGACAGGATAGCCGCGGCCGGGATGCAAGTCCGGTAAGCCTGCCACACGGCGCATGCCGGGCAGCAGGGACGTATTGGTTAATTGCTGTATGGCTGAATCTTCCAGCCACAGATGGTCCGACGCCACGACAGTCGCGCGGTCGGAGATAGTACGGATGTAATTGCCCATTCCGGAATTCCATATCGGAGATTGCGAAAAACGGGCACTGGACGGTGCGGCGCATCAACGCCGGCACGGATCGCGCGCGAGGCGCGGCAAGAGCTTAATTGGCGGCGGCTTGCGCGCGGAGACCCAGGCCCATCGAGGAAGTTTTTTGGCGTGCGAAAATCATGGTTGAACTCCTTTCCTGGTCAGCACTGGTTAATGGGAAATACCCAAAGAGGACGGACACATTATCGAATGTGTCCGCGAATAGCAAGCATTTTTTACAACAGGGCTACTCAGGCAAATCGCTGCAAGCCCACACGGCAGTGTGCTTGGTCCCGCCTTCGCGGAACGTCAAACGTGGCGGCGGCAGATTGAATGGCGCGGCCGTTAAATCCAGCGCTTGCCAGCCGCCGTTGCGGATCGCGGCATTGCGGCCCAGCGTATGCGAAGTCGTGATCAGGTAGCGCGCACCGCTTTGACGGAAGCGCTTCAATGCCATCATGACGGCATCCAGCGGCAAGTGCGTCAACACGTCGCGGCATAGTATGGCATCGCTGCGGGGCAACGTCGCCGTCACGATATCGGTTTCCGAGAACAGGCAGTTGGACTGGTCTTTCATCCGCTCCCGCAAGTCGGCCACCAGCTCGGGCACGATATCGTAGCCCAGGTATAAACGCAGCGCGCCCGTCAGCTCGCGGATCCAGTTCATGTCGCCGCAACCGGCATCGGCAAGGATGTCCACGCCGAGGAAGTTCAGCGTGCCAGGCAGCCATTTACGCAATCCAACAGTGGCGGACAGCGCGGAGCCCGAGCCGGAACGGGTTTCTTCGCAATTCCAGAAATTGTCGCGCCAAATGCGCACGAACATGTCTTTGCGCGCCGTGCATTGCGTGGGCTGGTCGGCCGCCAGTTCGGGTCGCAGCAGGATCGCGCCGCGGTAGGTACGGACGCCGAAATCCAGTCCCGAAAAGGCTTCATATTCCGCCAACGAACGGGCCGTACCCAGGCCGTAGCGCTCGATCTCGACCAGGTCATCATCGCGGGTCTTGTCGATGCCGCACAGGTAGCGGATGCGTTTGCGCGCATGCAGGTTCAGTTTGTCCCAGTCTGTCTGGTCTTTCCAGTGGCGCGGGCGCTCCGGGCGCTGGCCATAGTCATGAAACGCCACTACGGCGTTCGGCACGAAGATATCCCAGCCGCTGGTCCACATACGTACGGCCATGGTGATTTCCTCGCCTTCGAAATACACGTAGGGATCGTACGGCACTTCCTTGACGATATTGCCTGCCGCGAAAATCAGGCCCGCGCCGATGAAGGCATTCTTCCTTGGCTTCGGCGGCGCATCCTTCATGCTGGCCATTTCCGAGCGCTGCACGAGCACACCGAAGTCGTCGAAGCATTTGGGGTAAATCGTGACGACGCCTTCATCGCCGTAGGTGTCGGGCGGCGTGAAGGTCAGCGGATAGGTGGACAGCACGGGCTTGGGGCTGTCGCACTGCGCCAGCATCCCGATCAGCAGTTCGTCCCAGCCCTGCACAAAGCGCATATGGCTGTCGACCTGCATGAAGTAATCTTCGCCCTGCCACAGCGATTGCACCTTGTTGCGCGCCCAGCAAGCGCCTTTGCTTTCCGATGCATGGACGCGGATGACGCGCACCTGTTCGGGCCGAGTCTCCAGCACGAAGCAGTCGTCATCATCCTTTGGCACGAACTGCCAGCAGATGCCGATAAACACCCGCTCCGGATACGTCGCCTTTTCAAACAGATCCCGCACCGTGTTCTGGCAGTCGGGATCCCGGTAACTGGCGATGGAGACAAAAATCGTTGGGTGCAAATCGGCCTCTTTAAATTACCACTGCAGTTTGTCGATATGGTCTGTGTGCGCCTGGTTGATGTCCGAGTGCGTCGTCGAATGATGATCGTCGGGCTGCACATGGTGGCCATCGACGATCTTCTGTCCATCGATTTCCTCTGTCCACGCACCGCCCTGCACTGCGCCATGTTCGTGGTTGAAGTCCATCTCAATGACGTCAGCCCAGTTGCCGCTGGCAGCACCGCCCGTCCCCGCACCGGCCTGCACATCGCCGAAGTGGAACATATCGGCCGACGCATCATGCTGCATGCTGTCGTGGGTCGTCAGGGAAGCGCTGCTGTCGTGCGAGCTTAAGCTGTCCGTATGGGTGCCGTCAATCGACAGGCCCTTAATGTGCGACGCATCCGGACTGCTGGTCGTGCTGGCGTGATGGCCACTGCTATCGTCGGTGACCGTCGAAGAACTCGTCTGTTCAGCCACTGGCGCTGCGCCGCCGGCTTTGGTTTTGCCGTGGCCATTGCCGTTGCCGTTGCCATTCCCGTTATTGCCGGAAGCGGTGGTTGGTGCCGGGGTTGACGTCGGCGCAGGCGTCGTGGTCGGTGCTGGCGTCGAAGCAGGTGCAATGGTCGGTGCTACTGTTGGCGCCACAGTCGGGGCGGCGGTCGGCGCCGGCGCCGTGGTGACGGCATTTTCCGCATTGTTATGGTTGCCGGAATTGCCTGGTGCAGTCTGGTCACCATTGCCGTGGCCGTTGTTGGCTTGGGAGCCCTGGCCGTTGCCATTGCCGTTATTACCGGTGGTTGGCGCCGTGGTTGGCGCCTGCGTCGGGGCGGCAGTCGGCGCTTCCGTCGGCGCGTGGGTCGGCGCTTCCGTTGGAGCGACGGTCGGCAGATCCGTGTGCACTGGCGCGTGGGTCGGTGCTTCGGTTGGCGCATGCGTTGGAGCTTCCGTCGGCGCCGAGGTTGGCGCCTGGGTCGAAGCGTGCGTCGGTTCAGGCGTTGGGGCGGCCGTGGGTGCCTGGGTTGGAGCCTGGGTTGGAGCCTGCGTCGGCGCCTGGGTAGGTGCTTGCGTTGGTGCAGCCGTCTGCGTAGGCACTGGCGTCGTCGTTACGTCGGCGCTGTTACCTTTGCCTTTGCCATTACCGTTGCCATTACCGTTGCCATTACCGTTGCCGTTATTGCCAGAAGCGCTGGTTGGCGCTGGCGTGGTGGCCGGTGCGGATGTCACGGTCGGTGCAGGCGTCGCGGTCGGCGCCGGAGCAATGGTTACTGCATTTTCATCATCGTTATTACTACCCGAGTTACCTGGGGCCGTTTGGTCGCCATTGCCGTGGCCATTGTTGGCTTGAGAACCGTTGCCATTGCCATTACCGTTGCTGCCCGATGCACTCGTTGGCGCAGGCGCCGTAGTCGGCGCTGATGTCGTCGTTGGTGCTGGCGTTACAGTCGGTGCGGAGGTGCCGCCACCGGCATTTTCGGCGTTGTTATTGCTGCCGGAATTGCCTGGAGCAGTCTGGTCGCCATTGCCGTAGCCATTATTGGCATTTGAACCGTGTCCATTGTTGCCAGACGCACTGGTTGGTGCAGGCGTCGTGGTCGGTGCAGACGTCGCCGTTGGCGCTGGCGTTACAGTCGGCGCAGTGGTACCGCCGCCGGCATTTTCGGCGTTATTGTTGCTGCCAGAATTGCCTGGCGCGCTCTGATCGCCATTGCCGTAGCCGTTATTGGCATTTGAGCCGTGCCCATTGTTGCCAGACGCGCTGGTTGGTGCAGGCGTCGTGGTCGGTGCGGACGTCGCCGTTGGTGCTGGCGTTACAGTCGGCGCAGTGGTGCCGCCGCCGGCATTTTCGGCATTGTTATTGCTGCCGGAATTGCCTGGCGCTGTCTGATCGCCATTGCCATGGCCATTATTGGCATTTGAACCGTGCCCATTGTTGCCAGACGCGCTGGTTGGTGCTGGCGTCGCGGTCGGTGTAGACGTCGTCGTTGGTGCTGGCGTTACAGTCGGCGCAGTGGTGCCGCCGCCGGCATTTTCGGCATTGTTATTGCTGCCGGAATTGCCTGGCGCTGTCTGATCGCCATTGCCATGGCCATTATTGGCGTTCGAGCCGTTGCCATTGTTGCCAGATGCATTGGTTGGCGCAGGCGTCGTGGTCGGCGCTGGCGTCACGGTTGGTGCAGTAGTGCCGCCACCGGCATTCTCGGCATTGTTGTTGCTGCCAGAGTTGCCAGGAGCCGTTTGGTCGCCATTGCCGTGGCCATTGTTGGCATTCGAGCCGTTGCCATTGCCGTTGTTACCAGGGGCGCTGGTTGGTGAAGGCGTCGGCGTTGGTGCAGGCGTTGTCGTGCCGCCACCAGCATTCTCGGCATTGTTATGCCCTCCAGAATTGCCTGGTGCGTTCTGATCACCGTTGCCGAAGCCATTGTTGCCATGAGAACCGCCGCTATTGCCGGAGCCGCTGGTTGGCGACGGCGTCGGGGTTGGTTCGGTCGTTGCTGGTGCAGTGGTTGCAGGTGCAGTCGTAGCAGGCTCAGTTGTGGCGGGCGAAGTCGTAGCCGGTTCCGTCGTCGCTGGCCCAGTTGTGGCAGGCGAAGTCGGAGCAGGTGCGGTCGGTGCCGGCTCAATCGTAATCGCCGGTTCATCGTCGGAAGGCTCAGTCGTAGCCGGTGCCGTTGTCGAAGGCTCAGTGGTAGCTGGCTCAGTCGTGGCCGGTGCCGTTGTCGAAGGCGCAGTGGTGGCTGGCTCAGTCGTGGCTGGTTCCGTCGTCGATGGCTCGGTGGTGGCTGGTTCAGTCGTGGCCGGCTCCGTCGTCGATGGCTCGGTGGTGGCTGGCTCAGTCGTGGCTGGTTCCGTCGTCGATGGCTCGGTGGTGGCTGGTTCAGTCGTGGCCGGCTCCGTCGTCGATGGCTCGGTGGTGGCTGGCTCAGACGTGGCCGGCTCCGTCGTCGAAGGCTCCGTGGTGGCTGGCTCAGTCGTGGCCGGTTCCGTTGTCGAAGGTTCGGTGGTCGCTGGCTCAGTCGTGGCTGGTTCCGTCGTCGATGGCTCAGTGGTTGCTGGTTCAGTCGTGGCCGGTTCCGTCGTCGAAGGTTCGGTGGTTGCTGGCTCAGTCGTAGCCGGTTCGGTCGTCGAAGGCTCGGTGGTCGCTGGCTCAGTCGTGGCCGGTTCCGTTGTCGATGGCTCAGTGGTGGCGGGTTCAGTCGTGGCCGGCTCCGTCGTCGATGGCTCGGTGGTTGCTGGCTCAGTCGTAGCCGGTTCCGTTGTCGAAGGCTCCGTGGTGGCTGGCTCAGTCGTGGCCGGTTCAGTTGTCGATGGCTCGGTGGTTGCTGGCTCAGTCGTGGCCGGTTCCGTCGTCGAAGGTTCCGTGGTCGCTGGCTCAGTCGTGGCCGGTTCCGTCGTCGAAGGCTCAGTGGTGGCTGGTTCAGTCGTAGCAGGTTCCGTTGTCGAAGGTTCCGTCGTCGCTGGCTCAGTCGTAGCCGGTTCTGTCGTCGACGGCTCGGTGGTTGCTGGTTCAGTCGTAGCCGGTTCCGTTGGCGAAGGTTCCGTGGTGGCTGGCTCAGTCGTGGCTGGTTCCGTCGTCGATGGCTCGGTGGTGGCTGGTTCAGTCGTGGCTGGTTCCGTCGTCGAAGGTTCCGTGGTCGCTGGCTCAGTGGTGACAGGCTCAGTCGTGGCCGGTTCCGTCGTCGAAGGCTCGGTGGTCGCTGGCTCAGTCGTGGCCGGTTCCGTTGTCGAAGGTTCGGTGGTCGCTGGCTCAGTCGTAGCCGGTTCCGTCGTCGAAGGCTCAGTGGTGGCTGGCTCAGTCGTAGCCGGTTCGGTCGTCGAAGGCTCGGTGGTCGCTGGCTCAGTCGTAGCCGGTTCGGTCGTCGAAGGCTCGGTGGTCGCTGGCTCAGTCGTGGCCGGTTCCGTGGTCGAAGGCTCGGTGGTTGCTGGCTCAGTCGTGGCCGGTTCCGTTGTCGATGGCTCGGTGGTTGCTGGCTCAGTCGTGGCCGGTTCCGTCGTCGAAGGTTCCGTGGTCGCTGGCTCAGTCGTAGCTGGCTCCGTCGTCGATGGCTCAGTAGTGGCTGGCTCAGTCGTAGCCGGTTCCGTGGTCGAAGGTTCCGTGGTGGCTGGTTCAGTCGTGGCCGGTTCCGTCGTCGAAGGCTCGGTGGTTGCTGGCTCAGTCGTAGCCGGTTCCGTAGTCGATGGCGCGGTGGTAGCGGGTTCAGTCGTGGCCGGTTCCGTAGTCGATGGCGCGGTGGTAGCGGGTTCAGTCGTGGCCGGTTCAGTTGTCGAAGGCTCCGTGGTTACTGGCTCAGTCGTGGCTGGCTCCGTCGACGAAGGTGCGGTCGTATCGGTTGGGGCTGCAGTCTCGGTCGCGGGCGGCTGCGTCTGCGCTGGGGCCTGAGTTGCTGCCTCCGTCGGCGCTGGCGTTTCGGCAGGTGCTACCGTTGGCGCGGCAGTTGGCGCAGTAGTCGGCGCTTGGGTAGGCGCCGCAGTCGGTGCTTCCGTTGGAGCTGGCGTAGCCGTAACCGTCGGCGCAGGCGTATCAGTTGGCGCGGCGGTTTCGGTGGGTGCTGCAGTTTCAGTGGGTGCTGCGGTTTCCGTTGGTGCTGCAGTTTCCGTTGGCGCAGCCGTATCAGTCGGCGCCGTAGTCGGTGCTTGCGTTGGCGCCTGGGTCGCGGTTGGATCTGGCGTGACAGTCGGCGCGGCCGTATCAGTTGGCGCTCCTGTATCCGCAGGAGCAGCAGTGGTTGCTGCCGGTGCCGGCGTCTCCGTCACCGCCGCCTCCGTTGGCGCAGGCGTTGCCGTTGGCGCTTGCGTCACGGCAGGCGCATCGGTCCCCGCATCGCTGGGGGCCGTTGCAGTATTCACATCCGTAACAGGATTCGACGCTGTATTCCCCTGCGGCGTCACGCCCGCAACAGGACTACCGCCGCCATCATTACCAACGCCGCCCGCCGGCGGCGTCAAATTCACATCCGCAGCGCCATTCGCGCCGCCTGCCGCCCCCGTATCTGCCGGAAGGTCGATTTGTGCCGCAGGCACCACCTGATCGACAAACGGCACGCCCGCCTGTCCACCCGTGCTGCCATTGTCGATTGCCGGAGGCACCCCGCCATTGCCATTATCACCAGCATTGACACCCAGCCCCTGGGCGGACGCAGTACCATCATCCTGCGCATTTCGGTCGCGCGTATCATTGCCGCGCACATCCGCCTGGACGTTTTCATTGCCAGTGTTATCCACCCGCTCAGGCGCCGAACCCAAATTATCGGTGCGGGTGGTATCGCCTAATCCTTCGCCACGGCTTAAGACAGTCAAGTCATCGAACAATGCCGCTTCGTGATTAACCGGCGCAGCGCTCTCTTGAGGTTGCTCCGGAGTTTGATTCTCGTCAGCCATGACAGTTTCCTAGCGATTTTTTGCGAATTTGGCGAATTTTGCCTATTTGCAGTGTAGCTTTCCGCTATTCAACTATCCAGACGGCCAGAGGTTATAGTGCCCTCTATAAAATTAACTTTTTATCAGGAAAAATAATTCCATACGGAAATTAACGCTCCCGGAACGACCGTGAGAACATTTCCAACAAGGGCTTGGACAGGTAAGCCAGCACGGTTTTCTCCCCCGTCAGGATTTCCGCTTCCACTCCCATACCTGGCTGCAACATATAGCGGTCCCTGTTGTGTCCAACATACGGTTGCGGCAAATCCACCCAGCCACGGAAGTAAGGCCGGCCGTCTTCACCGACGACGCTGGTTGCCGTAATGCGCTTTAGTTTCCCTTCAGCAAAACCAAACCGTGCATAGTCAAAGCTGCTGACACGCAAATTGACGGTCTGCCCCACTTTGACGTAACCGATATCCTTGGGCGCAATCCGCACCACGGCTTCCAGCGGCACCGCATCCGGCACGATTTGCATGATCAAGCCGCCGGGCTGCACCACCTGCCCCACTGTTTGCACTTTCATATCCTGCACGTAGCCGCGCACCGGCGCACGCACAACGAGCCGGTCCACCTTGGCCTGCAAACGGGCCAGCAATTCGGTCACTTCCGCCAGCTCGGCACTGACGTTGCCGATTTCAGCCAGCGCATCGCGGCGCAGCACATTGAGCGTATCGACGCGGCGGCTGCGGCTTTCCGCCAGCTCCTGCTCCGACACCTTGGCATCCCCCGACAGCCGCGCCACTTCGCCATCCGCGCTGACTTTGGCGCGGCGCGTTTCCAGCAGCACGGAACGGTTCACCAGCTTGCGGCTGGCCAGGTCTTCCCGCATGTTCGTCAGTTCGCCTGTCAATCCCTGGTGTTCCAGCGCCGTCGCCAGCGCCTTTTGCGTTTGCTGCAGGCGGTCGGTGCGCTGGCTGATCTGGTGGTCAATAATGGCCAGCGCCGAATCACGGCTGGATAACTGGGTCTGGTAAATCTGCTGCTGGTGGGCGACCAGTTCCGGATGGTCCGGCGCCAATTCCTCGAATTTCGGCTTGCGGTTTTCCACGAAAGCGCTCAGGCGCTCCAAGCGCAGCTTCAGCACCATCATGCGCGCCGCCGTCTGCCGCAAATCCGCCAGCGCTTGCGAACCATCGAGCCGCACCAGCACTTGTCCCTGCTGCACCAGCGCTTTTTCTTCCACCGCGATTTCCGCCACAGCGCCGCCATCGATGTGCTGCACCACCTTGACCTGGCCGGCCGGCGCCACCTCGCCCGGCGCCCGCGCCACTTCGGTAATCTGCGTCACGGCAGCCCACATGAAGAACAGCACCACCACGATGGTCACCATGACCAGCAGCGGCCGCACAAAAGCCGGCACCAGTTCTTCCTCCACCCGCGCGGCCTCTGACAGCAGGCGGCGCTTGCGGCTGCCCATGCCAGTCTGCCCCTCGGCCCCGAACAATACTCGTTGTGCAAATTTCTTCATGCTCATTACCCTGCCATATTGTTCTTGATGGCTTCATACGGCCCCATTGCCGCCACCGCGCCATCTTTCATATAGATCACCCGGTCCGCCATCCGCATATGCCCCGGCCGGTGCGACACCACCAGCAGCGTGGTGCGTCCCTTCAGCCACGTGATGCAACGGATCAGCGCCTGTTCACCTGCTTCGTCCATACCAGTACCCGGTTCATCGAGCAGCACCACGGAAGCAGGCTTCAGCATGGCGCGCGCCAGCAGCAGGCGCTGGCGGAAGCCATAAGGCAACTGCTCCAGGCGGCTGTTGGAAATACGCGTCTGGAACCCTTCCGGCATGGCCGCGATATCGGCCGACAAACCCGCCATATCAACAGCCCAGCGCACTTCTTCATCAGTGGCCACCGGGTGCACCAGCTTGAGGTTTTGTTCGATGGTGCCGTGGAAGATTTCACAGTTCTGCGGCATGTAGCTGATGCCGCTGCGCAGTTCCGCCGCAGCGATCTGGCGGATATCCACCTGGTCCAGGCGGATCGACCCGGCCTGCGGCGAATACACGCGCACTATCAGTTTCAGCAGCGTGGACTTGCCGGAACCATTGGGCCCCGCAATCACCACCATCTGCCCCGGCTCGACAGAGAAGTTCAAGCCCAGCAACGCCGGATCCGCATCGTTCGCGTACCGGAACGACACGCGCGAAAACGCCAGCTCGCCCGCCACGGCTGGCCGCACCACAGGCTTGATGCCGCTTTCGCGCTCCGTTGGCAGCCGCATCAGGTTTTCAATCTGGCGGATATTGGTGCGGGTGCGCACCAGCGAACTGACGGCCAGGAACACGTTCTGGATCGGGCCCGTGAGGCGCCACACGATCATCATCGTGGCCACCATGGCGCCGCCCGTCAGGTTTCCGGAGATAGCCAGGTATGCCGAGGCCGCCATTGAAAACAGCCCTGTGCACATGCCGAGGATTTGCGCGGCGCCAGACATCCGGATCCGCAATTGCTGGTCCTGGAACGATGCCAGTACGGCCTTGCCGCTGACTTCCTGGAACCGCTTCAGCCACGTTTGTGCCACGCCCGCGCTGCGGATCAAGCGCATGTTGGACAGCACTTCGTTGATGAATTCACTGCGGGCGCCGCCCAGCTGCGACGCGCGCGCCATCGAATTCTGGTTCCACTGGCGCGTGCCGAACCACAGCGCCGCATACAGCGCCACCGCCGTCAGCACCACCAGCAATACCCACGCGTTGACAAAGGCCAGCGCCAGCAGCATGACCAGGCTGGCAGGCAATTCAAACGCAATCAGCACCATCGGGCCGAGGAAGAAATCGCGCAGGCTTTCCAGGTTCTTGATACGTTCCAGCTGGCGCGCACTGGTGGCGCCATCGGTCGCCGTGGCAGGCAGGCAGATCACCCGTTCAAAGACCCCCGTACCCAGCACATATTCGGTGCGGCCGCCCACATAAGCGAGGATGCGGTTCTTCAAGCCCCGCAACAGCCAGTCCAGCCCCACGACCAGCAAGACACCCAGCGCAAGGAACATCCCCAGCCGGATATCGCCGCTGGGGATCACCGTATCGAACACCGCCTTGACGAACAAAGGCGGCATCAGCGCCAGGCCGGTCGACAGCACCGTCAAGCCCAGGATCATGCCCAGATGCTTGCGCAGGCGCCACACCAGCGCACCAAACCATGTACCGGTATTCGTATTGCGCGCCGACCTCAGACCTATGCGCTCATCGGGCTGGAACAGATATGCTTCGCCCAGCTGGCCCAGCACACTCTCTTCCAGTGCAGCTTCCCTGCCGCTGCCGCCATCGAATACGCGCAGCGCGCCGTCCGCGCGGCGGCCCAGCACCACCATGGCCGGGCCATCGTGCGGCAGGAACAGGCAAGGCAGCAAGCGTTCATCCAGCGTTGCCAGCGATGTATTGAAATGGCGCGGGAAAAAACCCAGATTGGCCAGCACGCTGCATAAGCCGGATAAATCCAGCTCTTGCGCCAGGTGCGGCATGGCGTCGACCAGGTGCTGCGGCTGTCCCTGCCATTCCAGCGCTTCCAGCAATGGCGCCAGGCAGCGCGCCAGGTCGGTCGGGTTCGGATAATAGCGGGCAGCCATTTCATAGGCGTCGCTGATGCCTTGCGGACGCTCAGGCGCAACTGGCTGCGGCGCTTCCTGCTCGGCAGGCTTGTCTTTTTCGCGCAATGCGCCTTCACGCAAATGGCCGTCCGTCAGCGCATATACCTGGTCGGCCAGCGACAGCATCGATGGGCGGTGCGTAACCATGACGATGGTGCACTTGCCTTTGGCGCGGGCCAGGTAATCGCGCAAGCGCTTGTCGCCTTCCATGTCCAGCGCAATATTGGCTTCGTCAAACAGGATCACGCTGGGTCCATGCACCAGCGCACGGGCAATGGCAATCATCTGGCGCACGCCTTCCGGGAGGATTTCGCCGCCGCCCTCGCCCAGCGGCGTCTCATAGCCCGCCTTCATGCCGGCCACCATGCGGTCCAGCCCCATTTCCCGCGCCACGGCCAGCGCCGCGTGGTTCAGGCGGTGGTCAAACATGGTCAGGTTTTCCAGGATGGTGCCCGCCATGATCTTGCCCGCTTGCGGCAGGAAGGCAATGTGCTGGTGAATGGAATCCGGCGCACAGCCGCTGACCGGTACGCCGTCCAGCAGCACCTGGCCCTGGTCGGGACGCTCTAAACCGTTAATCAGCGACAGCAGGCTGGTTTTGCCGCTGCCGCTGTCGCCCTGGATGGCGACGCACCGGCCGGCAGGTATCGTCAGCGACAAATGCGCAAATAACGGGTGCTGCGCGCCGTGGTTCAGCGAAATATCGTGCAGCTCGATGCTTTCGCGGACCGGCTGCAGCGGCGGCAATCCGGCGCTCTCTTCGGCCGGCATGGCCATGATGTCGTGCAGGCGCTGCTGGGCCGACACGAACGACTGGTAGCGCAGCCACACGGTCAGGCTGCGGCGCAGCGGCTGCAGCGCCCGCACCGACAGCATCATGACGGCCGCCAGGCTGCCCGGCGTCATCTGGCCCAGGATCACGGCCGTGGAACCGGCTGAAATCACAGCCACTACCATCACCTGCGAAAACAGCACGCCCAAATCGTTGGCGCGGGCGCTGCTGTCCGTCAGCTGTTCGCCGATGCGGGCATTCGCTTCCTGCAAACGCTCATAGCGGCGCAGCATCAGCAATTCCATCGCCTGTGTTTTCACCGTATGGATATTCGACAGCACTTCGGCCAGGAAGCTGCTGCGGCGGTCATCCAATACCTGCCGCTGTTCGATCTGGTCGCTCAAGCGCTTGCCGAAGCGCAGGCTCAGTGCGACGAACGCCGTCAACAGTGCAATCGGCACCAGGCCCACCCAGCCGCCGATGGCAATAATGATGGCCATGAACAGCACAACGAACGGCAAGTCGAAGACCACCAGCAAAGCCTGGCCGGAATAAAACTCGGCGACCTTGGCGCTGGCCAGAATGCGTTCCGCGTACGTGCCCGCTTCTTCGCCCCGGTAGCGCCGCATCGGCACGCGCAACAGGCGGCCCAGCGCCGCCATGCCGGACTGGTGTTCATAGCGGATGCCCAGCCAGCCCGTGACGACGGAACTGATGGCGCGCAGTACTTCTTCCAGCACCAGCGCCACCACAATGCCGCCCACCAGGAAGGCCAGCGTTTCCAGCGACTGGTTGCCGACCACGCGGTCCATGATTTGCAAAATCGCCAGCGGCAGCGCCAGCGCCAGCAAATTCGATAACAGCGCCGACACCGCCAGCCCCGGCGTCACGCGCCGCAAGTCCGGCGAATTCAGCACCTGTCCCAGCGGATTATCACGCAGGAACCTGTGCAGCAATGAAGAGTTATTTATGTCACTCACGAGACTATTCCAGGGATAAATAATCAATGATCTTGCGCAGCAGCGGGTGGCCGAAATCCAGCCGCCCTTCGCCATCTTCGCGCAGCACACCGGACGCCACGGCCCGCCGCACGGCATCCGCCACGGCGTCCTGCGGTTCGCCCAGCATGGCGGCCACCTCGGCAGAAGTCGGCGGCAGGCTGCGGCGCGCTGCCACGCGCAACAGCTTGCGGTCCAGCCGCAGGCTGTCGAGCCGCGCAATCACGGTGACCAGCAGCGGCAGCGCCACGCCCACTTCGTGGCAATGGCGCGCCAGTTCGACGGCAAACAGCGGCACGCCCGCCGCATCAGCCACGATTTGCTGTACCTGCACGGCCGGCATGCCCTGCGCTCCCGGCACCTGCAGCACCAGCGATTCGATTTCCTTGCCGCTCAACCGGCTCAGCGCCAGCCGGGCCACGGGCAATGCATCGGCGCCTTCCGCATGCGCAGCCAGCAGCGCCGCGGTTTCCGGCACATGGCGTCCGGACAGCACGACCAGCGCACCAGCCTGCGCTGCCGCGCGGCCCCGCTGGAGCACGGCCAGCCGTTGCTGCGGCGTCAGAAAATGGAAATCATCAACAATAACCGCCAGCGGCGCCCCCGGCATGGCGCGCGAGCCATCGAACATGGCAATGATATGGGCGGCGGTATCGCGCTGCCCGGCATCTTGCTGCACGCTGTACACGACGCCATGGCCTTGCGCCTGGCGGCATTGCGCCAGCAGCGCCTTGCACAGCCGCGATTTGCCCATGCCGGTCTCGCCTTCCAGCAGCAGCACGCCGCCACGCCCATCGGCCGCATCGCGCAGGCAGCGTTCCAGCGTCTTTTGTTCCGTGACGCGGCCCACCAGCGGATAGGCCACGCGCTCGCCCTGCCAGTCCATGCCGGCCAGCGCGGCGAACGCCACCGCGCCAGGCGCCTGGCCTGCGCCAAACAGGGCATCGCAGCGGATGCCTTGCGCCTGCATGACGTCCCATACAGGGCGGCCCAGCATCAATTGTCCGGCCTGCGCCTGCTCCTGCAATTCGCGCGCGCCTGCAATGGCCGTGCTGACAATGGCTTCACCGGACCAGCCGCCGTTGCGCAGCATGCTGGCCACGACAATGCCGACCGTCAGCCCGCCGCGCATGGCGCCTGCCAGCGCCGGTGCGCCGGCATCAAATGCGGCAAAGACGCGCTGCGCGCAAGCGATCGCGCGCAGCAAATCCCGTTCACCTACCTGGTGCAAGCCGAAAATCAAATCGCCGGCATTGCCGCGCCGCGCGACAAACACGGCATCCAGGTCGCAAGCCAGCGCCGCCAGGCTGTCGTGCAGGCGGCGCACGGCGGCATCGTCCGCATCGGCCGGCAAGCCCAGGCTCAGTACCACGCACGGACGGCGTTCCAGCATACCGGCGGCAGGGACCGGCGTGGGCACAGGCTGCGCCGCCGGCAGGTCGCCATGGACTTGTGCTTCCGCGTGGCGCTGTTCCGCCAATTCCATGCCGCGCGACACCGCCATCGTGCGGTTGCGCACATTGAGACGCTTGAACAAGGTCACCACGTGCTGCTTGACGGTGCCGACGCCGATGCCCAATTCGCGGGCGATTTCCTTGTTGACTTTACCGGCCCGCAGCAATTCCATGATTTGCTGCTGGCGCGGCGTCAGCTCCACATGGGCTGGCGCGGCGCCGGGATCACGCGGTTCGTGCGTGGCATCACTCATGGCAGCCGCGCCATACCGGCAGCGCGGCCGAACAGCGCCGGCTGGTGTGTCACAGGAGAAGGCGTGGCCGCAGGCGCAGGCGCCAGCACACCTTTCGGCGCCGTGCCGGGTGCAACGGCGCGGCAAGCGATATTTTGCTCGCGCAGGCGGGCGCACGCGATTTCCGCATCGGCCCCAGTGGCAAAGTGCGCGAGGAAAACCCGCAAACCCGCGCCATCCCGCTCAGGCTTGCGCGCCGCCACGGTGCGCTGCGCCATCAAGTCGGGGAAACGCAACTGCAAATCGCGCCACGCTGCAGCGACGGCCGTACTGTCGGTGGCGCCGGCCAGTTCCAGCTGCCAGCCGCTGCCGGCTTGCGCAGCGGGTGCAGCGTCATTGGCTTGCGCAGGCCCCAGCGCAACGTCAGTCACGACGCGGCCCGTGTCGTCCGGCGCCGCCGGGCGCTTGCCCTTGCCGGGCAACGGATCGCCGCCAGCCGTGCCGCCGCCCAGTGCGGTAAACAAGTTGATCAGCGCTCGGTAGCGCTGCAAGTCGATATTGTGCTGCTCATCGAGCATGCGGTGATACGTGCGCTCCGTATCGAGCAGCAGCAAATGGTCGATACCGCCCGCCTGGTACGATTCGCGGCTGTAATCCCATGCCCGCTTGGCTGCCTGCGCCGCTTCGCGCTGCGCATTGAGGCGCGCGCGGCCCAGCCGGATGCCGTTCAATGCGTCATCGACTTCGCGCACGGCGCCATAAATCACGCGCGCATACGTTTCCACCATTTCCTGGTGCACGGACGTGGCCACGTCCACGTCGCGGTTGCGGCGGCCATGGTCAAAAATCGTGGCGGACAAATTGCCGACGACATTCCAGAACAGCGTCTCGGGACGGAACAGGCGCGACATGAACTCACTGCCATACCCGGCCTGCGCGGATAAATCCAGCGGCGGCAGCAAGCGGGTGCGCGCGATATCGATATCCGCATCGGCCGCCAGCAGGCGGGCTTCCATCACGCGCACATCGGGGCGGCGCAACAGCAGCGCGGACGGTACGCCCGGCAGCACGGCCGGGAAAGACAATGCCGCCACACCCTGCCCTTTCAATTGCAGCGAGCCTGGCGCGACGCCCAGCAGCACGGCCAGATTGTTCAGCGCTTCATCGCGCTGCTGTTCCAGCGCGGGTATCGTGGCTTTGACGGAATAGACGGCGGCACGCTGCTGTTCCATGTCGATCAGCGTGGCGTCGCCCTTGTCGAGCCGCGCTTCCACAGCCGCCAGCATGCCGGATACGGCGACGTCCGTTTCAATCGCCACACGCAGCCGGTCATTGAACGACAGGTAGTCGAGATAGCCGGCCACCACATTGGCCACCACGTTGCGCTGCACGTCATCGCGCTGGAACATGGCGCGGCGTTCCTGCAATTCCGTGGATTCGTAAATGGATTGCCGCTCGCCCCAGATATCGAGCCGGAAGTCAGTCCGCACGCCCACCTGATTCACGCTACGGGCCGGCGTGCGCGAACTGGTCACACCACCGCCAATCTCGCCCTCTGCCGCCTCGCGCCGCCGCTGCACGGAGCCCGTCACCACCGGCAGCTGGTCCGACACCGCTTGCGACGTGCGCGCACGGGCTTGCTGAACGCGCAGCGCGGCAATTTTCAGCTCGGCATTGCCTTCCAGCGCTTGCTTGACCAGGCTGTCCAGCTCAGCGCTGCCCAGCAGGCGCCACCACTCTGGCAATACCTGGTCCAGCCGGGCGCTCGCCGCGGCCGGTGCGGCCCCTCCAGCCGTGGCTGCGGTTTGGGCCGCAGCAGCGCCGGACGACGCTTTCTGGAACGTGGCAGGGACAGGGACTACAGGAACATCGTACTGGGAACGCTTAGCCGCGCAGCCAGCCAGAAACACACCGACCAATGCGGCGGCCATTCCGCGGCCCAGGTTGTAACAATGCAATGCAGTGGGCAGTCGCCTGACACTGCGCCGTTGGGGAGTTCGTGACATGGAAACCAGAGTTGGCTATGAACTCGCACAGTAGCATAGTCATAGACACGCCTCAATAAATGTTGAGTAAGGCACAACGTTTATTGTCCAATACAGTGGTATATATTTCGCTTACGCCACGCACGCCAACGCAAAGCTGTCTTTTTTACACTTTCTGTACAATGATCTGGTATACGTTTTTTCCCGAATACCATGACTGAAGACGCCAGCAAGCCATTTATTCTCGTCGTCGAGGATGATGAACACATCAGCCAGATTTTGAAATTCATGCTGGAACGGCAAGGCTACCGGGTGCAACTGGCTGCCGATGGCATGGCTGCGCGCGACGCCGTGGAGCAGGCGGCCGAATTGCCGGCCCTGGTACTGCTCGATGTCATGCTGCCTTACCTCGATGGTTTTGAAGTCATCGGTATCATCCGCGCCCTGCCAGCGTGGAAGCAGGTGCCGGTCGTGATGCTGACCGCCAAGACCACAGAACGCGATATCGTGCGCGCGCTCGATGCGGGCGCCAACGATTACGTCGTCAAGCCATTCCAGCCTGCTGAATTGCTGGCCCGCGTACGCCGCTACCTGCGCCAGCCCTGACATGGCGCTGCTGCTGCCTGCCCAGCTCTTTGGCCGGCTTGCCGATCCCATTTTGCTGGCTGCCGCGTGGACCGGCACCGGCGCGCTGGCCCTGACGCTGGTCATCGGCCTATACATCATCGTGCTGCGCGACGACTTGCGGCGGCGGCGGCGTCAGGAACAGCGCGTGATTGCTGTGTGGCGGCCATTGCTGAACGCGGCGCTGGCCGGCGAACCGCCAGCCTCACTGCCCGCACTGGCCGCAGCCGACCGCCTGACCTTTTTAAAACTGTGGGTGCGGCTGCACCAGTCCGTGCGGGGCGATGCCAGCTCGGGGCTGAACCAGGTGGGCGCCGCACTCCATTGCGGCGCCATCGCCCGCAGCCTGCTGAACTCCGGCCAGCGCGCCCGCAAGCTGCTGGGCATCCTGGCGCTGGGCCATTTGCGCGACCGCAGCGCGTGGGACAGCCTGGCGCGGGAAGCTGCAGGTGAAGACGCGGCCACGTCCGTCCATGCATTGTGGGCGCTGGTGCAAATCGATCCGGCCGCAGCGGCCCGCGAAATGGCGCCGCTGCTGTTGCGGCGCGATGACTGGGCGTTGTCGCAAGTGGCGAAAATCCTGCACGACGCCCACGCGCACTGGACACCGGTGCTGGTGGCCGCCATTCCGCAGTTGCCGCAGGAGCGCCTGCCATCCGCATTGCGCCTGCTGGAAGGCTTGCGCGCCACGCTGCCCGCTCAAGTGCTGCAAGGCTTGCTGCGTGGCGGTTCGGTCGATGTACTGATTGCCGTGCTGCGTATGGCTGCCGTACCGGATATGCTGGACCTGGTCCGCAGCCATATCAGCCACGAAGACTGGCGCGTGCGGCTGCAGGCGGCGCGTGCGCTGGGCCATATCGGCGACGCATCCGATGTACCGCGCTTGCAGGGCATGCTGTGCGATTCGCAATGGTGGGTGCGCTACCGCGCCGCGCAGGCGCTGGCATCGCTGCCTTTCCTGACCCAGGCCGATATCCAGGCCGTGTGCGAAGGCGCCGACCGCTTTGGCGCCGACATGATGCGCCAGGTGCTGGCGGAAGCCCAACTGGCCACCTGAACGGAGAATTGCATGCTGCACCTGGCGATCGACTTTTTCACGCACTTCGTCATCATTTACTTCATCCTCCTGAACGGCGGCTACCTGATGCTGAACCTGCTGTCAGTGGTGGCGCTGTACCGCCGCAGCCAGGAAGATATCCTTGACGATTTGCCGCAAGTGTATTCGTCGCTGGAGCCCCCTATCAGCCTGCTGGTGCCGGCGTATAACGAAGAAGCCACGATTGCCGCATCCGTACGCTCGATGCTGCAACTGTCATATGCGGAACTGGAAATCATCGTCATCAACGATGGTTCCAAAGACGATACGCTGGCCGTGCTGCAAAAGGAATTTGCGCTGGAACCCTTCCCGGAAGCGTACCGCGTACAGCTGGAAACCAAGCCGGTGCGGGCGATTTACCGCTCCACCCGCTACCCCAATTTGCGCGTCATCGACAAGGTTAATGGCGGCAAGGCCGATTCGCTGAACGCGGGCATCAATGCGTCGCGCTATCCGCTGTTTTGCGGTGTCGATGCGGACTCCATCTTGCAGCGCGACGCCTTGCACCGGCTGGTGCGCCCTTTCCTCAATGACGCCACCGTCGTGGCTTCCGGCGGCACCGTGCGCGTGGCCAACGGCTGCGAAGTCAAAGGCGGCTTTTTAACGCGCATCGGTTTGCCCCGCAATATCTGGGCATTGTTCCAGGTGGTCGAATACTTGCGCGCCTTCCTGTTCGGGCGGCTGGGCTGGTCCACTGTCAACGGCATGCTGATTATTTCCGGCGCCTTCGGCTTGTTCCGCAAGGATGCGGTCGTACTGGCAGGCGGCTACCGTCCGAAAACCATCGGAGAAGACATGGAGCTGGTGGTGCGCATGCACCGGCAATTGCGCGACCGAGGCGTCCCATACCGTGTGCAATTCGTGCCCGACCCCGTGTGCTGGACGGAAGCGCCGGAAGACCATGCAACGCTGCGCAACCAGCGCATCCGCTGGCAACGGGGTTTGTCAGAAAGCCTCGCAGCCAACTGGGGCTTGATGTTCAACCGTAACGGCGGCGTACCGGGCTGGCTGGCCTTTCCATTCATGATGCTGTTCGAGTGGCTGGGACCGCTGGTGGAACTGGGCGGCTACGTGTTCATGGCTGTCGCATTCTGGTTTGGCTGGATTTCATGGCAGGCATTTGCCATTTTCCTGTTTGTCGCAATCGGACTGGGCGTGCTGCTGTCCGCATCGGGCCTGATGCTGGAAGAAATGTCGTTCCATATCTATCCCCGCATGCGCCAGCTGGGCATATTGGCGCTGGTGGTGATCGCGGAAAACTTCGGCTACCGCCAGTTGAACAGCTGGTGGCGGCTGGTGGGGCTGTGGCGCTGGGCCACGCAGCGCGAATCCACGTGGGGCGCCATGACGCGCAAGGGTAACTGGCAAAGCAAGGCGTGACATGGGGAATGCGCGTGGGCTGCCCTTTGCAGCAGTTATCGGGTCTGCCGCACTGTTGGCGGCGCCTTCCCTAATGGCTGCGCCGCAAGCATGGCTGCAGGTTTGCCCGGCCGATACGCCAATGACGCCCAATGCGCCGCACGACACTGCGCCATGGTTCCCGCTGTCGCTGCCGGACAGCCCTGCATTACATCTGCGCGCAGGTCCGCAACTGCCCAATTGCCGGGGCGTCGCCCTGCCCGTCCCGCCGGAACAGATCGCCGCCGTGCGCACCGCCACTCCGTCCGACCGCGTCGCCGACGCGCGCACCGTCTTGATTTACCGCCCTGAACCGGCGACACCGGCTTTCGGCTCCGTGGAAACCATCTTGCCACCCGCCGTGCCTGACGCAGCAGCCGCGCGCACTGCCGCGCCCCTGCGCAGCAATTTCGCCGGGCAATTGCAATGGCGGTCCTACGGCGTGGAAGAACGGGTGCAGGCGCACATTGCAGACGGCCGCCTTGCCGTGCAATGCCGCGGCGGCGCCAAGCCGGCCGGGGTGCTGCTGTCCGCACCATGGACCATGCCGCAAGCGGCACTGGCGCTGGCCGTGCAATACCGGGCTGACGGCGCATTTGCCCTGTCGCTGGCCGATGATGCGGCATCCCACGATGAGCGGTCGATGCCCCTGGGCCAACTGGGGCCGGCAGCCGGCGCAGCGCTGCTGCCTTTGCCGGCTTCCGGCTGGGACCCTGCGCACTGGCGGCACTTTGTATTGGCCTGCCCGGACAGCGCCGCCACCCTCGCCATCGACAGCCTGCAATTGCAACTGCGGCCGTCCGCCGCCCTCGCGCCGGCCCGCGCCACGTGGATCTGGCGTTCGAAAGAATGGCTCAGCGATCCCGCCAAAGTGCTGGCCAAGGCACGCCGCCACGGCATGCGCACGCTGTTCATCACCGTACCCACGCAAGGCGCCACGGTACCGCAATCCGGACGGCTGGCGGCTTTTGCCAAAAAAGCCGCCGCCGCCGGCATCGCGCTGTGGGCAGTCGAAGGCGACCCGCACATGGCGCTGCCGGATCACCACGCCGCCACCACCGGCCGGCTCCGCGCATTCGCCGCCTATAACCGCAAGGTGGAACCCGCCGCCCGCCTGCACGGCGTGCAATTCGACATCGAGCCTTACCTGATCGACGGTTATGGCACGGCCAGCGCCCGCTTCGACCACGGCTATGCGCAATTGCTGGCGCAACTGCGGGCCGCAGCGCAAGGCATGCCGCTGGATTTTGTCGTGCCATTCTGGTGGCGCAGCAAGGACACGCTGCTCGATGCGCTGGCGCATGCCGCGTCCATCGTGACCGTGATGGATTACCGCACGGATGAAGAACAGATCCGCAGCTTTGCCGAGCCGTTCCTCGACTGGGGCGTGCGCCACCGCGTGGACGTGCGCATTGCCCTGGAATCGGGCGCCATCGGACCGGAACGGCAGCACCGCTACGTGCGCGCCGGCGGCGAACCAGCGGAGCTGTGGGCGATTCCATTGATGCCGCAGGATTCCGGACTGGCGGCGCCGCTCGATGTGCTGGTTTTGCTCAAGCAGCCGCAAACAGGCTTGCCGGGCATGGCGTTCCGCTACAGCGGCAACCGTTTGCTCGATGGTTCCGCCACCACCTTCCAGCGCCAGCCGGAACGCTTGCGGGCGCTGCTGCCGCGGCTGGAACAGGATTTTTCAGCGTGGCCGTCATTTGCGGGCATGGCCGTGCATGAACCGTGGGACGCCGTTACAGCTCCGGTACCGGATCCTGTGCAAGATCCGGCGCAGCGGCAGCCGACCCTACCGCCTTCAAGCGCACGCTGAATTGCGTGCCATGCCCGGCCTGCGTCGTAAAGCTGATATCGCCGCCATGGCGCTCAACGATGGCTTTACAGATCGATAAGCCCAGGCCCGTGCCGCCCTTTTGACGCGTATCGGTGGAATCAGCCTGCGCGAATTTCTCGAAGATGCGGGCGTGGAATGCTTCCGGTATGCCCGGCCCCTGGTCCGCCACGCGTATCACGGACCAGTCGCCATCCGCTTCATGGCAGCGTTCCACCCACACCGTGACCTGGCCGCCCGGCGGCGAAAACTTGACGGCATTCGACAACAGGTTGACCAGCACCTGGATAATGCGGTCGTGGTCAGCCAGCGCCCACGCCAAGCCGGCATCGGCGCCATGTTCCAGCACCAGCGTCACGTGCGCCTGCGCGGCGCTGCCCTGCACGCCGTCAATGGCTTCCTGCACCAGCGGCAGCAAGGCGCGCGGCGCAAAGTCGAAGTCCATCTTGCCCGACTCCATTTTCTCGATGTCGAGTACGTCGTTGACCAGCCGCACCATCCGCTCACAGCTGGCATAGGCGATGTCGATCAGCTGGCGCGTATCGTCCGGCAAATCGCCGGCCATGCCGGAAGCCAGCATCGACAGCGACGCGCGGATCGACGTCATGGGCGTGCGCAATTCATGGGACACCGTGGAAATGAATTCATTTTTCATTTGCTCGACTTTCTTGCGTTCGGAAATGTCGCGCAAGAAAACGCTGAAGAAGTATTGGTCTTGCGAGCCGGCCAGGCCGATCGTCACTTCGACCGGCACTTCGTCGCCGGCACGGTTCACGACGATGCGCTCCAGGCGGCGGTTCAGCAGATCGGCGTCGCCCCGCTCATGGAAGCTGCGCATGGCTTTCGCATATTGTTCGCGGAAACGCGCCGGTATCAGCAGCGTGTCCACCGGCTGGCCCACGGCTTCGTCCCGCTTCCAGCCGAACAAGTGTTCTGCCGCGCGATTCCAGTCCGTAATGCGGCCCTGCAAATCCAGCCCGATGAATGCATCTTGCGCACTGTCGATGATGGTTTGCACGCGCCGCTCTTCGGCCCGCACCCTGGCCAGCGCCCGCAGCAATTCCTGCGTGCGTTCGCCCACCCGCTGCTCCAGCGAGCGGTTCAACTCATTCAATTCCTCGGTCTTGCCCAGCAAGTTGCCCACCAGGGCATTCAGGGCGCCTGCCAGCTGCGTCACTTCCGCATAGCCGCGCCGTCCCGCCTCTACCACCAGCGCTTCGCCGCGCTGGACCCGCCCGGCCGATGCCGCCAGTTCGCCCATTGGACGGGCCAGCAGCCGCGCCAGCAGCAGGCCCGCGACGGAAAACAGCGCCGCCAGCGCGGCGCCGGTCCACAGCACGCGGCGCTGGATCGCATGCACCGGGACGTAGGCGTCTTCCAGGCTTTCCCTTACGACGATGCTCCAGCCCAGGCCGGGATAAGCGTTATAGCCCCGCGTCTTGCTGTAGCCGACCAGGTAATGCTTACCATCAGGCCAGCGCTCTTCCATGTGGCCGGTGCGCCCCGCCTGCGCCGCCGTCACGCTGGCCAGCGCCAGCTTGCTTCCTTGCAGTCCGGCTGGGCCCAGCAATACCGTGCCATCCATGCCGACGATCAGCGCTTCCTTGTTGCGCTGCCCAGGCGCCGCCCCGCTGGCGGTCTGCGAAAACTGCATCACGGATTGCTGCACTTCCTTCGCCCATTGCCACGACAAGTGCGCGCCCACCACGCCGGCTGGTTTGCCGTCCGCGTCCACAAAAGGAAACGCGATATCGACAAAGCGCTTCGGTTCATTGCCGGCGCTGGGCAGCAGCTTGGCCAGCAACACGGCTTCATGCACGTCGCCCACGTAAATGCCCGCCAGCGCATTGCGGAACCAGGGCCGCTGCGAGACGTCGGCCCCTTCCAGCATGCCTTGCGTGGACAGCAGCACTTTGCCATCGAGCCCGGCCAAACCTATCCACGCATACCAATGGTAGGTGGCTTGCCGGTCATTGAGGATGGCGCGCCGCTTGTCGAGCGGCCCGTGTTCCGTAATCAGCACCTGGTTGCGCGACATCAGCTGCACTTCGCGGTAGCGTTCCGCCATGCCCCGGTCCAGCTTATCAGCGGTCTGCAGCGCCAGTTCCGTCAAGCCCTGGCTAATGCCTGCCTTCAGTTCGTCCCCGGCCGCCGCGCCGATGGCTTCGGCCAGCGCCACCGTCAACACCACCGTCAGCCCGGAAAAAGCCAGGGTCAGGTAAGTCGCTATGCTGCGTTCGGGAAGGCGCACGGTAACGGTTCGTTCGCGTTATTGGACCCGCTGCACGCGGGGCGAACGGTTGGCGCCGTCGATATCGAGGCATACGGGGCCGGTGGCAGCCAGTAAACAGGCAGGCAGGATGCAGTTCAAGGCAAAACTCCTGATGAATAACAAATGTTGCAATGTTAATCCACTTTTCACTGTGCCAGCGCAGTACGTGATATCCGTGCTAACTGTACCCGCCGATTGTGTACAATGTGCCGTTCAGGCTTTACTTCCTTTCATCCCGCAACGCTAGACACACGCTATGAACCAATTAGAACAGCTCAAGCAATACACCACCGTCGTTGCCGATACCGGCGATTTCCAGTCGATCAAGGCTTATACGCCGCGCGATGCCACGACCAACCCATCGCTGATCCTGAAAGCCGTGCAAAAGGATGAATACAAGCCACTGCTGGAAAAAGCCGTGCGCGACAACCCGAATGCCACGACGGGCGACATCATCGACCACCTGCTGATTGCTTTTGGCACGGAAATCCTGAAAGTCATCCCGGGCCGCGTCTCGACGGAAATCGATGCGCGCCTGTCGTTCGACACGGAAGCCAACGTCGCCAAAGGCCGCGAACTGATCGCCCTGTATGAAAAAGCCGGCATTCCCCGCGAGCGCGTGCTGATCAAGATCGCCTCCACGTGGGAAGGTATCCGCGCGGCGGAAATCCTGGAAAAAGAAGGCATCCACTGCAACCTGACCTTGCTGTTCTCGCTGGCGCAAGCCATCGCGTGCGCGGAGGCGGGCGTGCAGCTGATTTCGCCATTCGTCGGCCGTATCTATGACTGGTACAAGAAGAGCACCGGCATCGATTACGTGGGCGCGGAAGATCCGGGCGTGCAATCCGTCAAGCGCATCTATAACTACTACCGCAAATTCGGCTACAAGACGGAAGTCATGGGCGCCAGCTTCCGCAACACCAGCCAGATCCTGGAACTGGCCGGCTGCGATTTGCTGACCATCAGCCCGGACTTGCTGCAAAAACTGGCCGATACTGACGCGCCGGTCGAGCGCAAACTGGGCCTGGATGCGTCGGGCGGCATCGTGCAACTGTCCGTCGATGAAAAGACGTTCCGCTTCATGCTCAATGAAGATGCAATGGCGACGGAAAAACTGGCGGAAGGTATCCGCGCATTCTGCGCCGACTCCGGCAAGCTGAAACAAATCATTTCGGCCATGCGTTAATCGCCACGTCTCCGTGAAAAGCCCGGTACGGATCACTTCCGTACCGGGCTTTTTTGTTGCTGCATTGTATGTTGCAAGCCTGAAACGTATAACAAAACGTTACATACAACCCTGTTATACAATGGCCAACACCGCTCTGGCCGCCAGCGCCACGGCGTACCGCATCCAACATCCACTCCGAGATATCCATGAGATCAGTTCCACGCTGCCTCCCCATTGCTGTTCTGTCGCTGCTGGCTGCCTGCGGCCACAAAGACGAAAAGGCTGCAGCCGCCCCGCCCCCGCCCCCTAAAGTTGCTGTTTATACCGTCGCCCCTGCGGCCCTGACCTTGTCGGCCGAATTGCCGGGCCGCCTGGAAGCGTCGCGCATTGCGCAAGTACGCGCCCGTATTGCGGGCATCGTGCAGGCCCGCGCATATAGGGAAGGCAGCGACGTCAAGGCAGGCGACCTGCTGTTCCGTATCGACCCGGCCCAGTTCCAGGCGTCGTACGACAGCGCGCAAGCTGCAGTGGCCAAGGCCGAAGCCAACCTGGCGCAGGCGGAACTGAAAGTCAAACGATATAAACCATTGGTGGCGGCGCAGGCAGTCAGCAACCAGGAATACGATGATGCCGTGACAGCGCAAAAGCAGGCGGCGGCGGATTTGGCGACAGCGCGCGCAGCGCGCCAGACGGCCGGGCTGACGCTGGGCTATGCCACGGTGACGGCGCCGATTTCCGGCCGCGTGGGCCGCGCCCTCGTGACGGAAGGCGCACTGGTAGGCCAGGGTGAAGCGACGCCGATGGCTGTCGTGCAAACGCTGGACCCGATTTACGTGACCATTACGCAATCGTCAACGGAGGTGCTGCGGCTGCGCAAGGCGCTCGCTGAGGGCAAGCTGAAATCCGCCGAAGGCAAGAACAATGCGGGCTCCGCGAAGGTCACCTTGACGACGGAAGATGGCCAGCCTTATGCGAAGTCAGGCAAGCTGCTGTTCTCGGACGTCTCCGTCGATGAAAGCACGGGCGCCATTACGATGCGGGCGGAATTCCCTAACCCGGACCGCACGCTGTTGCCAGGCATGTATGTACGGGCAAGGCTGGAACAAGCCGTCAATGAATCGGGCATCGCCGTGCCACAGCAAGCGGTGGTGCGCGGTCCGGAAGGTGCGGCAGTGCTGGTGGTGGGCGCCGACAATAAAGTCACGTCCGTTCCCGTCAAAGCCGATGCGGCGCAAGATGGCAGCTGGATCATCAGTTCCGGCTTGAAGGGTGGCGAAAAGATCATTGTCGAAGGCTTCCAGAAAACCAAGCCTGGTGGCACGGTCACGCCGACGCCATGGCAAGGGCCGCCGGCCGGCAATGCACCGGGCCAGGTCAGCGCACCGGCGCCTGCCGCCACGCCGGGCGCCGCGCCCGCCTCTGCCGCCGCAGCCAAATAAGCGGGAGACCAGATGGCCAAGTTCTTTATCGACCGCCCCGTCTTCGCGTGGGTGATCGCGCTGTTCATCTTGCTGGGCGGGATGCTGGCGATCACAATGCTGCCGGTGGCGCAATATCCGACCATTGCACCACCATCGATCGTGATTTCCGCCACCTATCCTGGCGCGACTGCCCAGGTACTGGACGACGCCGTCACCAGCGTGATCGAGCAGGAAATGAATGGCGCGGACGGCTTGCAATACGTGGAATCGCAAAGCGAAGCCAATGGCAACGTCAGCATCACGGTGACGTTCCTGCCCGGCACCAATCCCGACCTGGCTGCCGTGGACGTGCAAAACCGCATCAAGCGTGTGGAATCGCGCTTGCCGCAAGCTGTGACGCAGCAGGGCGTGCAAGTCAACAAGGCGCGCAGCAATATCCTGATGTTCGTTGGCGCGTCGTCGACCGATGGCACGATGGATACGGCAGCCATCGGCGATTACCTGGCACGCAACGTCGTCAATGAAATCAAGCGCCTGCCGGGTGTAGGCCAGGCCCAGTTGTTCGGTACGGAACGCGCGATGCGGATCTGGATCGATCCGGACAAGCTGGTGGGCTACAAGCTCACGATGGCTGACGTAACGGCGGCGATCCGCGCGCAAAATGCGCAAGTGACGGCAGGTACGCTGGGCGACTTGCCCGCGCCCCGTTCGCAAACGTGGTCTGCGCCGGTCGTCGTGCAGGGCCAACTGACGTCGCCCGAAGAATTCGGCCGCATCGTGCTGCGCGGCGCAGGCAGCGGCGCCACCGTGCGGCTGGCCGACGTGGCCCGCATTGAAATGGCGGCGGCAACGAACGCCATCAGTGCGCGCTTAAATGGCCAGCCGTTTGTCGCCATCGCCGTGCAGCAATCGCTGACGGGCAATGCGCTGGCCACGGCCAACCTGGTGCGCGCCAAGATGGATGAACTGGCGAAGTATTTCCCGCCCGGCCTGCAATACACGATCCCGTACGATACGTCGCTGTTCGTGAAAATCTCCATCGAGGAAGTGGTGAAAACCCTGCTGGAAGCCGTCGTGCTGGTGTTCCTCGTCATGTACCTGTTCCTGCAGAACTTCCGCTACACGCTGATTCCCACCATCGTCGTACCGGTGGCGCTGCTGGGCACCTTTGCCGTCATGCAGCTGGCGGGCTTCTCCATCAACGTGCTGACCATGTTCGGCATGGTGCTGGCCATCGGTATCCTCGTCGATGACGCCATCGTCGTGGTGGAAAACGTCGAGCGCATCATGAGCGAAGAAGGCTTGTCGCCGCGCGCCGCCACCCGCAAGGCCATGGGCCAGATCACCGGCGCCATTATCGGCATTACGCTGGTGCTGATTGCGGTATTCATCCCGATGGCGTTCTTTGGCGGCGCGGTGGGCGCGATTTACCGCCAGTTCTCGCTGTCGATGGTGTCGTCGATGGTGTTTTCCGCCCTGATGGCGCTGACGTTGACGCCGGCGCTGTGCGCCACGCTGTTGAAACCCATCCCGGCCGGCCACCATGAAAAACGCGGATTCTTTGGCTGGTTCAACCGCCGGTTTGCCGCCACCGCCACCGGCTACCAGGGCATGATCGCCCGCATCCTGACGCGCACGGGCCGCTACATGATCGTGTTTGCGCTGGTGTGCGGCGTGGTGGCGTGGCTGTACGTGCGCCTGCCGTCGTCGTTCCTGCCGAATGAAGACCAGGGCTACATCATCGCCAACGTGCAATTGCCGGCCGGCGCATCGAAGAGCCGTACGGAAGAAGTGCTGGCCAAGGTGGAATCGTATCTGCGCCAGCAAAAAGCCGTGGCGCGCACGATTGCCGTGGCGGGCTTCAGCTTCTCCGGCAATGGCCAGAATGCCGGCCTGGTATTCGTGCCGCTGAAAGACTGGAATGAACGGGGACCGGAAGAGGCTGCGGACAAAGTCGCGGGGAACGCATTTAAAGGCTTGTCCGGCATTGCCGACGCCAGCATCTTTGCCCTGAGCCCGCCGCCGATCCGTGAGCTGGGCAATGCAACGGGCGTCACGTTGCGCCTGCAAGACCGCAGCAGCCAGGGCCACGCGGCGCTGGTGGCCGCGCGCAACCAGTTGCTGGGCCTCGCATCGAAAAGCCCGGTATTGAAAGGCATGCGTCCGGAAGGGCTGGAAGATGCGCCGCAACTGCAGCTCGATATCGACCGCGAAAAAGCGTATGCGCTGGGCGTGTCGTTTGCCGACATTAACAATGCGCTGTCGGTGGCGTTCGGTTCCAGCTACGTCAATGACTTCACGTCCAGCGGCCGCCAGCAGCGCGTCATTGCCCAGGCGGACGCACTGCGCCGCCTGCAGCCGGAAGATTTGCTGCGGCTGAACGTGAAAAGCGCATCCGGCGCCATGGTGCCGCTGGCATCGTTCGCGAAATCGGAATGGGTGACGGGCGCCATGCAGCTGGTGCGCTACAACGGCTACCCCGCCATCCGCCTCAGCGGCGACGCGGCGCCCGGTCGCAGCACGGGCGAAGCCATGGCGGAAATCGAACGCCTGGCGCAGCAGTTGCCGCCGGGCTTCGGTATCGAATGGACCGGCCAGTCGCTGGAAGAAAAGACGTCCGGTTCACAGGCGCCTGCCCTGTTTGCGCTGTCGATGCTCGCCGCCTTCCTCGTGCTGGCCGCACTGTATGAAAGCGAATCGATTCCGATTGCCGTGCTGCTGGTCGTGCCGCTGGGTATTCTTGGCGCGCTGCTGGGTGCGACGATGCGCGGCTTGCCGAATGACGTGTACTTCAAGGTCGGCTTGATTGCGATTATCGGCTTGTCGGCCAAGAACGCGATTTTGATTATCGAGTTTGCCAAGGACTTGCAGGCACAGGGCAAGGGCCTGGTGGAAGCCACGCTGGAAGCCGTGCACCTGCGCTTCCGCCCCATCATCATGACGTCGCTGGCGTTTATCCTCGGCGTGCTGCCGCTGGTGATTGCCAGCGGTGCGGGTTCGGCCAGCCAGCGCGCCATTGGTACCGGCGTAATGGGCGGCATGATCACGGCGACCGTGCTGGCCGTGTTCCTCGTGCCGGTATTCTTTGTCGTGGTGCGCCGTATTTTCAAAGGCAGCGAGCGCCAGCGCCGTCTCGCCGCGCATGAACTGGATTTACCGGAGAACCCGGCCAAATGAAACTGAAACTGATTTCTGTATTCGTGGCGGCGGCCACATTGAACATAATGGGCTGCTCGATGGCGCCACGCCATGAACGCCCTGCCGCACCGGTGGCCGATGCGTATCCTGCCATGCCTGCCGTCGCAGGGATGGCAGCGCCGTCCACGCCGCAAGGCAAAGCCGCCTATGACACGGGCTGGCGCGACTACTTCACGGACCCGCGCCTGCAGCAGCTGATTGCATCCGCGCTGGAACACAACCGCGACTTGCGCACGGCAGCGCTGCGCGTGGAAGAAGCGCGTGCGCTGTATGACGTGCAGTCGGCGGACCGTCTGCCGAACGTCAATGCCAATGTCAGCGAGTCGCGGGCGCGCACGCCTGCCGCGTTTTCCGCCACCGGCAAAGCGGCCGTGGGCCAGCGTGCGGATGCCGGCGTGGCGATTCCCGCGTTCGAGCTGGATTTCTTTGGCCGTGTAAAAAGCTTGTCCGATGCGGCGCTGGCATCGTACCTGGCGACCGATGAAGCGCGTCTCGCCGCCCAGTTGACGGTGGTGGCGGAAACCGCGAAAGCGTATTACACGGAACGGGCGCTGGCGGAACAAGCCGCGCTGGCTCAGCGCACTTATGATGCCCGCGCGAAGACGTATGGCTTGACGCAGCAGCGGGTGGAAGCCGGCGCGTCATCGCGGCTGGACTTGCGTTCCAATGAGACGCTGATGGAAACTGCGCGCGTGGCTGCCTTGACGCTGGCGCGCCAGCGCGCCCAGGCTGCCAATGCACTGGCGGTACTGGTGGGCGAGCCGGTGATGGGCAATGAGTCCGGCACGATGCTGTCTGACGCGGCCATCGATGCCATGAGCGCGCTGCCGGAAGGCTTGCCATCGGACTTGCTGGCGCGCCGCCCCGATATCCGCGCATCGGAACAGCGCCTGCAGGCTGCCAATGCCAACATCGGCGCGGCCCGCGCCGCGTTCTTCCCCCGTATCAGCCTGACGGCCGCGCTGGGCAGCGCCAGCCCGACATTTGGCGGTTTGTTTGACGGCGGCAGCGGCACGTGGTCGTTCACGCCGCAACTGGTGTTGCCAGTGTTCGCGGCTGGCCGCAACCAGGCGAATTTGTCGCTGGCGGAAACCCGCAAGCACATTGCCGTGGCCGACTATGAAAAAACCATCCAGACCGCGTTCCGCGAAGTGGCGGATGCGCTGGCGGCGCGCAGCTATCTGGGCGGACAGGTGACGGCGCAGCGGGCGATACAGGAAGCGCAAGCCGAGCGGCTGAAATTGCTGACCCTGCGCTTTGAAAACGGCGTGGCCAGTTCGCTCGACGTGCTCGATGCGCAGCGCGAGCTGTTCAGTGCGGAGCAATCGCTGGTACAGGCGCGCTTGCTGCGGGCGACCAGCGCGATTGATTTGTACAAGGCGCTGGGCGGGGGCATCAAGTAAAACCGGGGCAGCGCCGGCTGGCGCCGCTTGCTGCGGGCCGCTTGCCGTTTTGCCAGCCCTGCCCTTGCTTTGCCAGTTTTACTAACGAGGGCTACCCACCACCCTGTGGGATGCCCCTCCCGGCTACAATACCGCTTTACCCAACCCTGCTAAAACCATGCAATCCCCCATCACCATCCGCATCGGCGAACGCGCCCGCCAGCGCATCCAGCGCGAAGGCTTCCAGGCTGCCGACGTTGCCATCGTGCCTGCCGCGGCAGGCGGCCCGAAAGGCTTGATTCTCAACGGGCTGGATCAGTGGATGTGTGGCGACTTCTTTAAACAGGCCAGGCGCCCGCGCAAACTGATCGGTGCGTCGATAGGCGCATGGCGCATGGCGGCCAGCACCTTTGCCGATCCGGTTGCCGCCCATAAACGGCTGGCGCACTTGTATGCGAACCAGCGCTATCCGGCCAAGGTCGATGCCGCTTATGTCTCGCGCACGTGCCGCGCATTGCTGGAAGAATTGGTCGATGGCCGCAGCGCGGAAATGCTGTCCAGCCCAGACTATCACTTGTCCGTGATTACCGTGCGCGGCGCCGGTCCGCTGGCCAATGCGGCCGGCAGCCGCTGGCGCGAAACATCCGGTTTTATCCGTGCAGCATTGGGGAACGCCGTGTCGCGCAACCGCCTCGCCGGCTCCATGCAGCGCGTGATTTTCCATGACGCGCGCGATGATGCGGCCTGGCTGAAACGGTCCTTCGATGCATTTGAAGGCCACTTTGTCGGCCTGTCTGAAGCGAACGTGCACAGCGCACTGATGGCGTCCGGCTCGATTCCACTGGTACTGGAAGCCGTGACCGATATTCCCGGCGCACCGGCAGGCGCGTACTGGGACGGCGGCCTGATCGACTATCACCTGCACTTGCCGTACCAGCGCGATCCTGGCCTGGTGCTGTATCCGCACTTTTCCGACCACATCATTCCCGGCTGGCTGGACAAATCCATGCCATGGCGCCGCGCCCGCGATGAAGCGCTGGAAAACGTCGTGCTGGTGTCGCCCTCGCCAGCCTTCCTGTCCCGCCTGCCGAACGGCAAACTGCCCGACCGTTCCGACTTCAAAGCTTACGGCCAAAACCACGACACCCGTATCCGCGACTGGCAAAAAGCCATCGGCGAAAGCGAGCGCATGGCCGAAGCGTTTGCACGATGGGTGGAGAAGCCGGATTTGCGGGCGGTAAACGGGTTTGCGTAAAGCCTTACTCGCCTAAAAACATTTCCTGCAAATCATTCAAGAACCGCTGCCCCAGTTCCGTCGGCTTGATCAGCAAGTGATCGCGCACCAATAAGCCCTTGGCTTCCGCTTCATTCAATGCCTTGTCGATGGCATTGATTTGCAGGCCCGTGCGTTCCGGGAACAGTTGCGGCGGGAAGCCGCCGCGCAGGCGTAAAGTGTTCAGCATGAATTCAAAACCCATGTCGGCGCGGCTGATTTCCCGTTCTTCGTGCACGGGATTGCCTGCCTTGACTTGCTCCATATACGTCTTCGGCTGCTTGTAGCGGGCCTGTCGCAAGATGCGGTGGGGGAATGAAATCTTGGAATGCGCACCGGCGCCAATGCCGATGTAATCGCCAAAGGTCCAGTAATTGAGATTGTGGCGCGCCTGGCGGCCCGGCTGTGCATAGGCGGACACTTCATAGTGGCCATAGCCGTGCGATGCAGTCAGCTCGGCAATCATGTCTTGCATATCCGCACTGGCGTCGTCGTCCGGCAGCGCAGGCGGATATTTCGCGAATACCGTGTTCGGCTCCATCGTCAGATGGTACAGCGACAAATGCGGCGGCTTGAAACTGATGGCGGTTTCAATGTCGGTGCGCGCCTGCTCCAGGGTCTGCGATGGCAGCGCATACATCAAATCCAGGTTGAAATTGTCAAACGTGGACTGCGCGATTTCCACGGCGCGGCGGGCTTCCCCACCATCGTGGATGCGGCCCAGCGCCTTCAAGTGTCCGGCGTTAAAGCTCTGGATTCCGATCGACAGGCGGTTGATGCCGCTGGCGCGGTACGACTTGAACTTTTCCGCTTCAAACGTGCCGGGATTGGCTTCCATCGTGATTTCAATGTCTGCATCCATCGGCAGCAACGTGCGCACATCCGACATCAGGCGGTCCAGCCCCGCTGCCGACATCAGGCTCGGCGTGCCGCCGCCAATGAAGATCGTGTGGATCTTGCGCCCCCAGATCAATGGCAGCGCCATTTCCAGGTCCGTGCGCAGCGCGGCCAGGTATTCGTCTTCCGGAAACGCACGGTCTTGCGCTTCATGCGAATTGAAGTCGCAATACGGGCACTTGCGCACGCACCATGGGAAGTGGATGTACAGCGACAGCGGCGGCAGCGCCGTCAAATTCAGCGCGCCCGGCTGCAGGTAATTCAGCGCGGCGCCGGCCGCACCCGCGTAGCTTCCAGCCGGCACATCGGCCGGTTTTGGCGTGGCATTGGACGCTGTGTTGGATGAACCTGCGCCGACAACTTTAATCGGGATCATTTGAGTTTTTCCACCAGCACGCGCAGGGCCTGGCCACGGTGCGACAAACGGTTCTTTTCTTCCGGCGCCAGTTCCGCCACGCACTTGCCCAGTGCAGGAATGTAAAAGTGCGGGTCATAGCCGAAACCACCGTCGCCGCGCGCTGCCTCAATGATTTCGCCATGCCAGCGGCCATCGGCAATCACCGGCTGCGGATCGTCCGCGTGGCGCACAAATACCAGCACGCAGTAGTAATACGCGGATTTATCCGCATGCGCAGCCAGGTCGGCAATGACTTTCGCATTGTTGGCCGCATCCGATTTCGGCTCCCCTGCATAGCGCGCGGAATACACGCCCGGCGCCCCTTTCAGCGCATTGACGCACACGCCGGAATCGTCGGCCAGCGCCGGCAAGCCCGTCAGGCGCGCTGCGTGGCGCGCCTTGGCCAGCGCGTTTTCCACGAACGTCGCAAACGGCTCCTCTGCTTCCGGCACGTTGAATTCGCCCTGCGGGCGCACGTCGAAGCCCACCGTGGCCAGCAATTCGTTGAATTCTTTGAGCTTGCCTTTGTTGTTGGAGGCGAGGACGAGGGTTTGGGTCATGGCAGGTTCCGGCTGAAATTTCAAAGCAGGTATTGTACCGCGCCGCTGCCGCGCCACGCTCCATGCCTTGCCATCCGGAATTGGGTATTGCGCACCACAGTCCGTAACAATTCGGTTTACTTTTCCGACATTTGTAATGAAACTACTAAATTATGTGAGCAAGAAAAGGAGATAACCAAGCCAACTACAGGGAATTTTGTAATCGCAATACAAGCGTTGTGCTGTAACAAAACTAAATCATGTACCGCAACGAAACAATAACGGAGACACCGATGCAAAAGATCCAGCAATACATTTTTGGCGCCGCCCTGGCGCTGTCCGCCGGCGCCGCCATGGCGCAAACCAACGGCACCATGCTGCAGTACTTTGACTGGGATTCCAGCGGCGATGGCCAGCACTGGAACCGCGTAAAAAACAATGCCGCCGCCTGGGCCAACCGGGGCGTGACGGCGTTCTGGCTGCCGCCCGCCTACAAGGGCAGCGGCGGCGTCAATGACGTCGGCTATGCCGTGTACGACTTGTTCGATCTCGGCGAATTCAACCAGAAAGGCGCCGTGCGCACGCGCTGGGGCACCAAGGCGGAATACATTGCCGCCATCGATGCGGCGCACGCGAACGGCATCCAGGTCTATGCCGACATCGTGCTGAACCACAAGATGGGCGCGGAAACCACGGAGTGGACCACCGGCGTGCGCGTGGACCAGAACAACCGCAATGTCGAATACGGCGGCGACGTCAGCCTGCAAGTGTGGACCAGCTTTAACTTCCCCGGCCGCCTGCAAGCCGACGGCACCCTCAAGTACAACAATTTCCGCTGGACCTGGTACCACTTCGACGGCACCGATTACGCGCAAAACCTGGGCGCCGATGGCTGCACCAATTGCCGCATTTATAAATTCCGCGGCACTGGCAAGGGCTGGGATCCGGAAGTGTCGACCGAGTACGGCAACTACGATTACCTGATGGGCGCCGACGTCGACTTCCAGCATCCGGACGTGCGCCAGCACTTGAAAGACTGGGGCGTGTGGTACACCAATACCGCCAAGCTCGATGGCTTCCGCATCGACGCGGCCAAGCACATCATGGCGTCTTACTATCCTGAGTGGCTGTCGTACGTGCGCAGCGCCACCAGCAAGCCAAACGCGTATGCCGTGGCTGAATACTGGGACAATGACATCAACCGCCTGAACAATTACGTCAACACGGTGAATCCAGGCTCCGCCACGACGATGTCCGCATTCGACGTGCCGCTGCACGCGAAGTTCCAGGCCGCCGGCAATGCATACGGCAGCTTCGACATGGGCTCCCTGCTGACCAACACGCTGGTGTCATGGCAGCCGACGCGCGCCGCCACCTTCGTTGACAACCACGACACGCTCGATGGCCGCGGCCTGTCGTCCAAGGTGCAGGACTGGTTCAAGCCGATGGCCTATGCCACGATCCTGCTGCGCTCGGGAGGCTATCCAACAGTGTTCCTGGGCGACTATGAAGGTGTGCCAGGCAAGGTCGCGAACCACTCGTGGGTGCTGGACCAGTTGATGAAGGCCCGCAAATTCCACGCGTACGGCGTCCAGAACGATTACTTCGACCATGCCGACGTCGTCGGCTTTACCCGTGAAGGCAATGCGCAGCACTGGTATGGCCTGGCGGTCCTGATGAACGATAACCAGACCACCACGGGCTACAAGTGGATGTACGTGGGCGCCGCGCATGCGAACCAGTGCTTCACCGACATCACCAACGCGGTGGCGTCGCAAGTGTGCGCGAATGCCAGCGGCTGGGCCAACTTCCAGGCGCCGCCGGCAAAAGTCACGGTGTGGGTGCGTGCAGGTAAATACGGCCTGAACACCAACTAAGCGTTAAGCGACTTTCAGCACCAGCTTGCCGTTGTTATCCCCCGTGAACAGCTTGTTGAACGTGTCAGGGAACGTGTCAAACCCTTCCACCACGTGTTCACGGGTTTTCAATTTGCCCGCTGCGATCCAGCCGCCCATGGCAGTAATGGCTTCCATGGCGCGGTGGTAGTAATCCGCCACCATGACACCCCGCATCGTCGCGCGCTTGACCAGCAATTGCAGGTAGTTGGCCGGGCCGTGCATGGCTTCCTTGTTGTTGTACTGTGAAATCGCGCCGCAAATCACAATGCGCGCGCCATGGGCCAAACGCATCAGCACCGCATCGAGAATCGCGCCGCCCACGTTATCAAAGAACACATCGACACCATTGGGCGCCAGCTCTTTCAGCGCTGCGGCCACGTCATCGTTCTTGTAATCGATGGCGGCATCAAAACCCAGTTCTTCCGTCAGGTAGCGCACCTTATCGGCGCCGCCAGCAATACCGATGACGCGGGCGCCGTTGATCTTCGCAATTTGCCCGACCAGCGCACCCACCGCACCGGCCGCGCCAGAGACGACCACCGTGTCGCCTGCCTTCGGCTGGCCCACGTCGAGCAAACCAAAGTATGCCGTCAAGCCAGGCATCCCCAGCGCGCCAAGGAACAGCGGCAGCGGCGCCAGCGATGGATCCACCTTGGTCAAGCCCTGGCCATTCGAATACGCATATTCCTGCACGCCCAGCAGCCCCGTCACATAATCACCCGCAGCAAAGTTGGGATGCTTCGAGGCGATGACTTTACCGGCCGCGATGGCGCGCATGACGTCGCCCAATGCCACCGGCGGCATATACGATTCTTTGCTTTCATTCATCCAGCCGCGCATGGCCGGATCCAGCGAAATATACTGCACTTGCACCAGCACTTCGCCGTCCTGCACGTCGCGCAGCGCTTCGGCGGCCAATTCAAAATCAGCCGCTTGCACGGCGCCTTGCGGACGGCGGATCAGGCGAAACGAACGAAATGCACGGTTGGGGGTGGTCATATCAGGCTCCAGTGAGTTAGTTGATGGGAAGCAGTGTACGCCCCGCATCGTTGCCTGATAAGCTAGCAATACCACACAATATTGTTGACCAAATTCGAACAATGAATACCTTGAATCCCCAGCGGCTGGCCGTGTTTGCCGCCATCATCCAGGCCGGCAGCATCAGCGCATGCGCCCAGCGCCTCGGTTGCGGCAAGTCCGTCGTGTCGCGCCAACTGGCGAAACTCGAAGAGGAATTGGGAGCGCGCCTGATCCAGCGGTCGACGCGCCGGCTGGCGCTGACGGAAATCGGCGAACTGGTGTTGCGGGAAGCGCAGCGCATCGAACAGGCGCTGGCCAACGTCGAACAATTGAGCGGGCAATACCAGGACGAGCCGCGGGGCGTGCTGCGCGTATCCTGTTCGATGGCGGGCCGCAAATTACTGGTGCCCAAACTGGTGGAATTCACGGCGCGCTACCCGCAAGTGAAGGTGTCGCTGCAACTGGATGACCGCATGACGGATTTGATTGCCGAGCAAATCGACGTGGCGATCCGCACGTCCAGCCTGGTCGATTCCACCCTCGTGGCCCGCAAGCTCAGCGACAATCCCGCCGTGATCGTAGCGGCGCCGTCTTACCTGGAACGGGCCGGCACGCCGCAGGCCGTGGAAGACTTGCAGCACCATGCATGCCTGCTGTACGCAGTGGGCAGCCGCGTGTATGACGACTGGTCATTCATGGGGCCGGACGGGCCGTACACGATGCGGGTCGATGGGCCGCTGCAAATGAATGACGGCGGATCGCTGGTGACGGCGGCTGTCGGCGGCGCGGGCATTATCAGGGTGCCGGCGCCGCTGGTACGGGAAGAAATCGCGGCGGGCTTGCTGGTGCCGCTGTTGACGGATGTGGCGCTGCCGCCAGGGCCGTCGAATTACGCCGTATATCCGGCGCGGGCATTCCTGGCCCGCAAGACTGCCGCGTTTATCGCATTTCTACAAGAGAAAATGGCGGCGTAGCGTACCTTGGCCCGCCCTGCGCTCAGGCCAATCCCAGCGCCTGCTTCTGCAATGTGATCAGGTCCGCAATCCCGGCCTGCGCCAAGTCCAGCAAGCGGTTCATGCGCTCGCGGTCAAAGGCCGCGCCTTCCGCCGTTCCCTGCACTTCAATGAAGCCGCCCGCATCCGTCATGACGACATTCATGTCCGTATCGCAGCCGGAATCTTCCACATAATCGAGGTCCAGCACCGGCATATCCTGGTACACGCCGACAGAAATGGCTGCCACGAAATGCTTCAATGGCACGGCAGGCAGCGCCCCTTTCGCCACCAGTTTCGACAGCGCGTCGTACGCCGCCACCATCGCCCCTGTGATCGATGCGGTGCGGGTGCCGCCATCGGCCTGGATCACGTCGCAGTCCAGTTTCAGCGTGCGCTCGCCCAGCGCATCGAGGTCAAACGCAGCGCGCAGCGAACGGCCGATCAGGCGCTGGATTTCCTGCGTGCGGCCGCTTTGCTTGCCCTTGGCCGCTTCGCGGTCCATGCGCGTATGCGTGGAACGGGGCAGCATGCCATATTCCGCCGTCAGCCAGCCACGCCCTTCGCCCTTCATGAAGCCCGGCACCTTTTCTTCCACACTGGCCGTGCAAATGACTTTGGTATCGCCGCATTCGATCAGTACGGAACCTTCCGCATGCTTGGTGTAATTGCGCGTCAGGGTGAGTTTGCGCAGCGCGTCAACAGCGCGGCCGCTCGGGCGGGATTCAAACGTCATTGGGAAGGATCTCTCTTGGTTAGTAATTGCGTGGATTTTTCAATGGCGCCGCGGATTTCCGCGATCGCCCGTTCAATTTCATCGTCGTCGAACACGTCGGCTACCGCGCTCTCTTGCTGCGCTGCCTGCGCTTCGGCGCCGAGTATCGTGGAATTGACCTGGTCTTCGGCCAGCATTTCCGTGGAAATCATGGAAGCGCTGGGTTGCGATGGGATGCCGTCGGCAGCCGTGCTGCCTTGCCACATGATAGCCAAAGCGGTGGCATTATCGCTGGCCGGACCACCCGTGGCCACGGCCTGGCGCAGCATGTCCGGCACCGCGCGCACGACGGTTTGCGTTTGCAGCCGCTGCGCCATGTCTTCATCGGCCAGCTCATTCCACAGGCCATCCGAGCATAATAGCATCACGTCGCCCGGCAACAGGCTGGCGCGGCGCGACATCTCGACCTTGGGCAGCGACGACGCGCCCAGGCAGTTATACAGCTTGTTGCGGTCTGGGTGCGTGGTGCGTTCCGATGGCTGCACCAGTCCTTTGGCAATCAGGCTTTCCACGTGCGAGTGGTCGCGCGTGCGGGCCAATACCTGGCCGCCACGCATCCAGTACAGGCGCGAATCGCCGCAATGGGCCCAGGTGGCCAGGTTGTGCTGGATCAGGCACGCCACCACGGTGGTGCGCGGCGTGTCAGGCAAATTGTGCATGGCCTTGTAGCGGTGGATTTCCTGGTGCGCCGCCATGAACGCTTCCTCGAGGAAGCGTTCCGGGATTTTTACGTAAGGCGTGGCTTGCTGCTGGAATAGCGTGGAAATCGTTTGCAGCGTGATGGTGGCGGCAACTTCGCCCTTCAAATGGCCGCCCATGCCGTCGGCCAGCACCAACAGCAGCGCATCGCGCGTAAAACTGTAGCCCATGCGGTCCTGGTTCACCTTGCGGCCGCCGATCTGGCTTTCCTGGTACACGGAAAATTGCATGGCCTTTCCTTCTTTTTAAGGATGCAGCGTGGTTTGGGCGGCATCCTTCTTGCGCGTAAAGCGTTCAAACAAGCCCCGCACCTGGCCGCCCAGCTTTTCCAGCGTCCCCGGTTCGGCAGGCGGCTGCGGCAGCGGCGTTTGCAGCACTTTCTGGATCTCAAACAGGCTTTGCGGCCGCGCCAGCGGGTCCACCGCCAGCGCGCTGCGCACCAGCGCCACCAGCTCCTGGGTGTAATGGCCATCGAGCTTGGCAAAGTGTTCCGCCATCTTGTCTTCCTTGCGGCGCTGGTCGGCAGGCTGCGGCGGCGAACCTACCATGCACGCAAACATCGCGGCGCCGATACTGTAAATGTCCGTCCAGGGACCCAGCGGCTCGGTCTTGATGTACAGCTCTGGCGGCGCAAAACCCGGCGTGTACATCGGCGTCAGCATCGGCAAATCATTGTTGACGGTTTGCCGCGCGGCGCCGAAGTCAAGCAGCATCGGCGTGCCGTCCGTACGCAAATAGATATTGGCAGGTTTTAAATCCAGGTGCAGCAATTTGCTGGCATGGACTTCCCGCAACCCTTTCACCACTTGCAGGAAGATCTGGCGGATAAACGGTTCGCCCAGGCGGCTGCCTTTGGCGCGCTGGCGCTGTATGTGTTCTTGCAGCGAATGGCCCGATTCATACGCCATCACCATGTACACTGTCTCATTTGCGCGAAAGAAATTTAGCACTCTCACAACATTCGGGTGCGAAATACGGGCCAGCGCGCGGCCCTCTTCAAAGAAGCATTTCAAGCCGATACGGAACACAGGGAGATTGGCTTTCGCTATGACGGGCGCCAGTTCGCCCTGCTGGCGCAGCGCCAGCGCGCTGGGCAAGTACTCCTTGATGGCGACAGCATTGCCTTCCCCATCGTAGGCAAGGTAAACAATACTGAACCCGCCGGACGCAATTTTCTTTACAATGCGATATCCAGCAATTTCCAGCCCTTCCGGCAATGGGGCGTTGTTCTGTGCAGCCATAGGATTTCCTCGCCTCAACAACTGGATTGTGTGGAGAAATCACTGTTTTTGTAAAGATTAAAAAAAGATCGGGGAGATCCATTGAGTATTTCCAGCATGACGGGCTACGCGGTCGCCACCAGCGAAAGCGCAGCCGGGACATTGACCATTGAAATCAAAAGCGTCAATTCGCGTTTTCTTGACCTGCAGTTTCGTATCAACGACGATTTGCGCGCCCTCGAACCCGATTTACGCTCTGCGATCATGGCCGCCATCACGCGCGGCAAGGTGGAACTGCGCCTGAGCTTTGGCCGCAAGGCTGCCGCGGCCGGCACCCAGGCATTGAATACCCAGTTGCTGACAGAATTGTCGCGTTTGCAAGGCGAAGTGGCGTCCCACTTCCCGCAAGCGCCGCAGATGACTGTGGCGGAATTGCTGCGCTGGCCCGGTGTGGTGGAAGAAGCACAAATCGGGCAGGAAACCCTGCAAGCCGACGTGGCCGCGCTGATGCAGCGCACGCTGTCCGCGTTTGTCACCAGCCGCCAGCGCGAAGGTGCGGCGCTGGAAGCCATGCTGGTGTCCCGCATTGAATCAATGGAAGCCATCGTCAAGCGCATCACGCCGCTGATTCCCCAGGTGGTTGCGCAATTCCAGCAAAAAGCCGTGGAACGCATGCAGGAAGCGCTGGGCATCGCGTGCCAGAGCTCGAACACAAGCCTGTCGCGCCAGGACGCGCTGGAACGCATCCGCCAGGAAGTGATTTTGTACGGCATCCGTATCGACGTGGCCGAAGAACTGGGCCGCCTGTCCGCCCACCTGACGGAAACGCGCCACATCCTGAAAAAAGGCGGCCAGGTCGGCAAGCGCCTGGACTTCATGATGCAGGAATTGAACCGCGAAGCGAACACCCTGGGCGCCAAGGCGTCGGTCAAGGAATTGGCCGATGCCTCGATGGAATTGAAGCTGTTGATCGAGCAGATGCGCGAGCAGGTGCAAAACCTGGAGTAAGCAATGCCGGCCCGCCACGCCGGGCTGCTTCCCCTGAGGGTGCGCACGATAGGCGCACTCTTATCAAAAATACATATTCAACGTGTAATATTGTCATTAATAAATGACTTTCGACATGTTGTATGGCAAGTTTTTCGTTTTCCGGCCTGACACAAGCCACCCGCCTGCTACAGCTGAGCACGCCCATTGGGGCAGACAAGCTGATCCCGGAATGCGTTCGTGGCGAAGAAGCGCTGGATGCCGGCTTTTCGCTCACGATCAGCGCGCTATCGACCGATGCCGCCATCCCGCTGAAGTCACTGCTGGGGCAACCTGCCCTGCTGCAATTGCTGACAGCCAGCACGGATACATTGCGCCCTTTTCACGGCCATATCACTGCAGTGGAACTGGCCGCATCCAATGGCGGGCTGGCACGCTACCAGCTGACACTGGAGCCCTGGACCAGCTTTCTGGCATACGGCCGCGACAGCCGGGTATTCCAGGACATGACGGTGCCGGAAATACTGGACGCCGTCTTTTCCGCGTGGCGCGGCCGGGGCAAGCTGGCGCCCGCGTGGCGCTTCGACTTGCTCGACATCAGCGTTTATCCCAGACACAGCCTGGTGACGCAGTATCAGGAAAGCGACCTGGCCTTTGTCCAGCGCCTGATGCTGGAACAGGGCTTGTTTTATTTTTTCGACCATGCAGGCGATCCGGACAGCCCTGCGCTGGGCGCGCATACGCTGGTCATCGCCGACCATAACGGCGTATTCCAGCCTGCCGGCCAGCCCATTGTCCGCTTTACCCAGCCCGGCGCCGTGATGAAGGACGATGCAATGGACCGCTGGCGTACCGAACTGCGCCTGCAAACCAATGCCATCGAATTGCGCAGCTGGGATTACCGGACATTGCACAGCAGGCCAGTCAATGCAGGCAGCGGCGGCGCTTCGCCGCTATCCCACCGCGATACGCTGGGCCAGTATGCTTATGCCTCCACCGCGCATGGGCAGCGGCATGCAGACAATCTGCTGGCCGGACTGGAAGCGCGCAAAGAAGTCCACACTGGTGCAGGGACCGTGCGCACGCTGTCCCCTGGCACCATATTTACACTGCATGGACAAGACCAGCTGGATTTAGCCGACGGCGATGACGCGCGCACGTTCGTGGTGCTGCGCGCAGTACACCTGATGCACAACAATCTGGACGCCCAGATGCAGGCTGCAATCAGTGCGCGTCTGCCCGTTGGCGCCCTGGCTTCCAGCATTGCCAAGGAAACCTCGACCGGCCTGCATGCGGCGGGACTGCGCATCCATGAACGCCCGCTGTACCGCAACCGTATCGAAGCAATACGCAGCAGTATTGCGTACCGTCCGGCGCCCTTTGGCGACGATGGCGAACCCCGCCATCAAAAACCCCGCGTGACCGGCCAGCAGACGGCGATCGTTGTCGGCCCGCCGGGCAGCACCATCCATACCGACCGCGACCACCGCGTCAAAGTGCAGTTCCACTGGCAGCGTGGCAAGCAAAGCCACAGCCGGCTGGAACATCCTGATCCGGACAGCCACGCTGGGGCACCCGCCGACGACAGCGCCGGCACATGGGTGCGCGTTGCCACGCCGCTGGCGCCCATTGCCGGCGCCAACTGGGGCAGCCACGCCCTGCCCCGCGTTGGCCAGGAAGTCTTGGTGGACTTTCTCGAAGGCGATATCGACCGTCCCACCATCATTGGCGCGCTGTACAACGGCAAGGGCCACGACAATGCGCAGCACAACCAGCATGCCGCTGGGGCGGGCGCCAGCACGGGCAACGCGCCCGCATGGTTCCCGGGCGCCAGCGCCGCGCACGCCCATCCGGCCGTGCTGTCGGGCCTGAAATCGCAAGCCATGAGCGCCAGCCAGGAGGGAACGGGCGCTTACAGCCAGCTGGTGTTCGACGATACGGCGGGACGTCCGCGCCTGGCATTACAGCGCCATGGCAGGCAACAGCAAGATGCGTCCGAACTGAACCTCGGGCGCCAGCGCCATCAGGACGATAACCAGTCGCTGGAGCCGGCAGGTTTGGGCGCTGAACTCCATACGACGCACAGCGCCGCGCTGCGTGCCGGACAAGGCATACTGTTGTCCGGCGATGCGCGGCGCGGCGCCAGCGGCAGCCAGCTCGATGCACGCGAAGCGCATGCGCAGCTGGGACAAGCAGTGCAATTGCAGGCATCGATGGCAAAAACCGCGCAACAGCACCGCGCGGGCGTGGCCGCTAGCAATGGAACACCAGAACCGGCGCCAGACCAGCTGCCAGCCATTGCCGCCGTCGCGCACAGCATGAAAACTATCGCTGGCAATGACGCGGGCGCCAGCGCATTCCGCGAACCACAACTGCAATTGTCTGCGCCCGCCGGTATTGCCGCCCTCACGCCAGGCAGCGCCATCCTCAGTGCAGCGGAAAACAGCAGCATCACGGCGGGACAGGACATCAACATGGCCGCGCAAGGCAATCACTTGCAGGCGGTGGCGGGCGGCATCAGCCTGTTCACCTACGGTAAGGCAAGCGGCAGCAAGCCGGTACAGGAAACCGGTATCCGCCTGCATGCGGCCAGCGGCGAAGCCAGTGTGCAGAGCCAGACCGGCCGCACCGCTATCACGGCGGACAAATCTGTGACGGTCGCCAGCGTGAGCGGCAGCGTACTGGCTGCCGCCAAAGAACACGTGCAACTGGCAGCGCAAGGCGCGTTCCTGAAGCTGGAAGGCGGCAACATCATGCTGCACGGTCCGGGAAAAATCGACTTCAAGGCCAGCATGAAGGAATTGGGTGGACCGGCCAGCGCCAGCTCCGATTTCCCGCGCATGCCTGTGCCGGAAAGCTGGCCCGGCGTCTACAGCCAGCAAGTCAATGTCGCCAATTTTATCGGTGTGGATGAAACCAGCGGCGCGGCCCACGTGCAAATGCCGTATTCGATCCGCGACAAGTCCGGCACTGTCATCGCCACCGGCGTCACGGGCGACGAAGGCGATACACGCCGCGTGTTTACCAAGGAGAAGGAGGCGGTGGATTTGTTTTTGGGTGAGGGGGAATGGCGGGTGTTTGTGGATGTTAAACATAACTTTGGCCCTGCAGGAGGGGACGCATGATTGGCCAGTCACCTTTGCCGCGCAATGCCACCAGCGCGTTTCCGCAGTTGGATGCATTGCCTGATGCGGCGCCTGCTGTCGAGCCAGATGACATCGCGGCGCCTGACGCCTCGCCCGCAGCGGACGCACAGGCCGACGGCGACAGCACCATTTGTTTCAACATGTCGATCCGCGACTTTGGCGGGCAGCCCATCGCCGGGCTGAAATGCCGTGTCGTGGTCGGCAAAGAGACTTACAGCGGCACGACAGATGAGCAAGGCAACATACCGGAAATCTCCGGCTTGAAGCCCAACGAACCGCTGGAAATCCTGGTCAAGAAGACCAATGGCGAGTATTCGACCAAATACGTCGGTTTCACCCAGGGCTCTGACATGAACGTGTGTGCGGTCAGCCCCCATATCAAGGTGGCGCTGGAGACGGAGCCACATGAAGGTGAACCAGATCCGGCAGCTGCCACGCCGGGACCGACTCCGGCGCCTGCTGCGGCGCCAGTTACCGCAGCAACGGCAGCGCCGCCTCCGGCACAACCCGCCGCCCCGCCGCAAGCCCCAACTGCCACCGTTGCCCCCAACGCGCCCACTGCCGGGCAAATTGCCGGCAATGGCAAGCCGCCCAGCAAGGAAACGCAAGCTTGCCGCGATAACGCAGGACGTCCGCGTTTATCCATCAAAGAACGGGTTGGAGACTGGCTGCACAGGAACCGCTTGCCAACTTTAGGACTGTGGAGTCCGCAAGACTTTAAAGCCGGCGCTTCCGGCTGTACGACGCCGGGAGTCAATGACAAGGCTGCATCTGGCGCCAAATCGCCCCCGGCCCAACAGCAGAACACCGGCACGGTGGCAGGACCAAAGGTCACCAGCCTGGACCAGCCGGTACCACCTTCCGTCAAAACGCTGATCGACATCATGGAAGAACAGTCGACATGGCAGTGGGACGCCATGTTCAAAACCGATAAATGCACGTCTGCATCAATCAAAGCAGACCTGTTGGCCAAGAAATTTACGCCGCTAACCGGCAAAGCTCCCGGCAAGTCCGATGGGCGTTGTTATGCCTCGGTAAAAGTGGGTTTATGGCGTGCCGGCCTGGTCAGTGGATTCAACGATGACATTTCAGCCAAAGGTGCGGGAAAATGGCTGCTGTCGCAGGGGTTTGTGGACGTTACGGCATCGGTTCCTGATGCGCGCTGGGCGCTACCAGGCGACGTGATTGTTTACCGTTATTCCGACGAAAAAGAAGAAGCAAACCGCAAAGTTACCGAGGCGGCCTTTAAGAAGTATGAAAAGGAAAAGGCTGAGTACGACCTGAAACAAGCGGCGTACAAGAAGGAGCTTAGTTTGTGGGAAGCAGCGATGAAAGAGCGCAAGCTTGCCAAAGAGGAAGCAAAGAAAAATAAGACGAAATATACAGGCGGGGCTGACCCGAAGAAGCCAAGAGAAGCAACTAAGCCCAACCTGCCGGATGACAAGAATTATGGGCATATTGATGTGCGGACGTATGATGGGTATATCAGTGACTTCAAAAGAACCCAGCTTCCCAACATGCAAGATTACGCAGTTGCAGGGATCTATAGAAAAATTTCCGATCCAATGCCTGATCTTCGACTACGTGCTTTTTTGAAAGTTCTTAGAGAGTTTGAGTGTCATGGTGAGCCTGATGATAGTAAACGGTACTACTTGCTAAACGGAGGAAAAAGCTTCAAAGATGTTAGCACTCATCCTTTCGAGTCCTTAGGAGACCGTAGCAACACGGCTGCTGGAGCTTATCAAATCCTTCTGGGGACCTATTATGAGCTCCTCAAACCTCATTTTGGATTTAAAAGGGGCTTTACCCCTTTACAACAAGATAGGATGGCTACAAGACTGATAGAAGCAAGCAAACAATCTTTATCGCTAATTCGAACAGGTAAAATTGAAGAGGCCGCGTCCATCTTAAAAACTACGTGGACCAGCTTACCTGGAGGTATCCATGTTAGAAAAAAAGATGGCTATGTTTTCACAATGAACGACCTGAAAAATAGATACCAATCATTCTTAATCGAACAAATTAAATGACCCGCCAATCATTAACCGCTCATTTTTCTTTTCTAGCAATTTCATTTGTAATGATTGCGAACGCATCAGGTAACGAAAATAATACCGAAGTGTGCGATATTGTAAAAAAATCAAAAAACCCAACTGCATTCTTGGTCGGCAAGGATGGCAAGCTAAGCAAAGGACCAATCGAATTTGGACGATTCCCCTACAAATACTCCCATAGTGACACCTTCACTATTCCCACCGAATATAAAATCATTATCACTCCAGCAAGATTAAAGATTGAGAATTGCACAATCGGTTGCTTTGAAACTAAGAGAACTAAGCCCCTTTGCCCTATGTCCTCAACTTACTCACTAGGTATTGTTATTAGAGATGGAAAAGATTTACAGGGCACTTCCTCGCTTCCGTGGAAAACTGAAAGTGAAATGGGATTTTCAAGTGTAATCGATCCCGAGACAAATGATTGGGTTGAACTAGATTACGCATTTAACAGCAGAATTGTCGGCGAAATATATGATCCCACAATTAAAAAATAATGAGGTTAAATTCATAAGCCCGGAGAAATTAAAAAGACTCATACCAATGAGCTTAGCGCTGCTTTCTCCGTACTTGCTAGCAGGTGAGCATGAATCAAAAATAAATAGCATTTGCCGGTTAATTGCATCTAGCAAGAGCCCTACAGTATTCTTGATAGACAAATCCAAAAACATCAGCACTGGACCAATCAACCTTGGGAAATACGGCTATATCAACAATGATGAAGATTACAACGTCATCCTTACTGATTACAAAGTCATAATTACTCCAGCCAGATTAAAAGTCATCCCTTGCGCGGGAAGTTGCCTTTCAGTCAAAAAAGCTAAATCGTTATGTCCTGGAACAGCTACATATGATCTGGCATACACGAGGATCAACAAGCGCAGAGACATCAATGATTTGTCATGGCTACCCTTCAAAGTTGACACCTACGCCACATTCCCGGACGTTGAAGATCCCGCATCTCCATATCCAGTAGGCGTCACATACCATTTTGAACAAAGGATTGTTGGCGAAATGTATGACGCATCAAAGAAACATTGAACACCTGTATGCGTAAGCGTTACAGCCGTCAATCGATTCTGCTTATAACTGCGCTGTCAATGCTGTCGGTCCATGCATTTTCTGCAACATCACCCGCTATTTGCGATCAAATTAAACATGCACAGGAACCTTCTGCCTATTTGGTGAATAAGGATGGCGAAATCAGCAAAGGGCCTATAGATTTTGGCAGATACGGTTACAGCTATCGCCCTCGTGACACCTACACTATTCCGACAGACTACAAATTAATAATTACTCCAAGCCGCATCAATGTCCGCTCCTGTTCAGAAAATTGTGTGGAGCTAAAAAAATAAAACCCATCTGCCCATCCTCGCAAACTTATGCCATCAGCTATATACGACGGGATAGCCAAAAGAATGCATACGACAGGAAGTGGCTCCCAATGGCAGAACATGCAGATTTCGAATTTTCGTACGACGACCCCTCATCCATATATCCTGTCGAGTTGAAATTTCATTTCAAACCAATTATTGAGGGCGAGATTTTCGATGCAATGCCAAATTAATCGTAAGCCTCTGATTCAATCGCCGGAACAGGTAAAAATCTACCTCAGGGATTTACCGATTTTCGCTACAATAAACGCATTTCCTGCATATATCTGATGGGTAAATGAAACCAAAGTTACCCGGTCCAGGCCGGACCATCTAAATTCAACAACTTTCTTAAATATCAGATAAATAAATGAAATGTTTATATCAGAACTTTAATTTCAGCATTACTGCTCTCTGCTTCATCCGGCTCGTTAGCTGAAGCAAAATCCTGGCTCCCCTGGAAAGAAGATGCTCAAATAAAAATAGAGCAATTAGATGATCCGAAATTAGATTACCCTCCTCCACTGAATTATCGCTTTGAGACTCGAATCATAGGTGAACTTTATGATGCCGCAAGCAAGAACTAGCTAATTTACTTCAAGAGATTTACATTTCACCCCAAAGTAAAAGGTGAAATTTATGATCCAGAAAAAAGTCCCGCCGCAAAATAACTCACGTCCGTAACTGCCCCATACGCCGGAATGCCCGCCACTCATATTCTACCTTGTGCAGGCTGAGTGCCGGCTTCACGAGGTCGCTGCGGCTGACCACGCCGATCAAGCGCAAGGATTCGGTATCGGCCACCACCGGCAAATGCTCGACGCCATGCACGGCCATGCGGGTGGCCACGATGCGGCACGTTTCGCCGGGCAGCGCCACCGGTGGTGGGTTGAGGCCATACAACACGCTGACCGGCGCTTCCTGTGTAATCACCGTCATCGTCCCCAGCGCGGCGCGGTCCAGCATGCCGATCACCACGCCGTCCCGCGTGACGGGAAACGCACGCCACCACTCACATCAGCGCCTTGGCCAGCAACAGCGCACCGACGGCACTGGCCGCCGGATGGTGCAGCAATAAATCGCCTATCACGTCATAGCATCAACCCGATCAACAGCCCGCCTACCACCGGCACGGCAATCACCCACGGCCCCAGCGTATGGGCTGCAGGCGACAGTTCCGCCACTGACAGCGTTTAATAGAAAAACAGGTTGGTGAATAACCGGATCGCATTCAGCAGCAGCCGCACATCGCCGTTGAAATCGCGGCGGGAAAGTTCGCGCTCACTCATGATGGTCGCCGGAAGGAAGGAGAACAGGCACCGTGAACTTGCCTTGCAGCGCCACCAGTTCGGCGCGGTGCACATCCGCCAGGCGGGTCAGGATGGTTTCGCCGGCTGGCAGCAAGTGCACTTCCACGCGGCGGCGGTCTTCCACGCTGTCGCGGCGCTGCACCAGCCCGGCCGCTTCGCAGCGGGAAACCAGCGCCACCACGCCGTGCTGCTGTGCTTGCAGCTTTTCAGCCAGCTCGCCGATGGTCGCCCATTCGCGGCCCGGAAAGCCCTTGATGTGCAGCATCAGCAAATATTGCAGCGGCGTGATGCCTTCCGCCTGCACGGCAGTTTCAGAAAACCGCTCAAAGCGGCGCATTTGGTAACGGAATTCAGACAAGGCAAAAAAGTCAGCCTTGCCCAGCGGAGGAAGTGTCATGGCGTCAATGATTTGAATCAAGAAAATACATCATAACGTGATATATTTCTTGCGATTCATGACTTGGGCCCCATCCCAATCAAAAAGTCATTACACTCATGCATTAATCGACATCTTTACGCGTGCGGCAAGCAGATAAAATATGCAACACCACGCCAGTTTTCACGCAACAGCTTTTGTGAAACTGAGCTACAAAGCACGCGTCGCCACAGCCGCCAGAGAGATGGCCAAACCCGGTTTTCCCTCTTGTAAACCGGGACTTAGCCCGCTGTTGCCAACCATGCATACCTTGGTAGTAATTTGCTATGCATAAGAATTGACATATGGCAGCTATTTCCTGGGCGTAGTGCGTCGCCCCCTGTCAAAACCCTACTCTACCTATACCGACTGGGCGCTCGCCCACGAAGGCAGTCGTACCACCCCCAAATATATAACTCAGACACGCTTGGGGCGGCCGGGGTAAATGGCCGCATCAGCGGAGAATAGATAGGAGCAGCACAACATGAGCCAACCTCAACTCCGGCCAGTCGTCAACCAGGAAGCGCCGCCAGCGGCGCCAGTGGTGCCAGTCAGCAAAATCGATGACTACTTCCAAATTTCAGCGCGTGGCAGTACGCAGCGCCGTGAAATCATCGCCGGTATTACCACTTTCCTGGCCATGGTGTATTCCGTGTTCGTGGTTCCGGGCATGCTGGGTAAAGCCGGCTTTGACGTCAGCGCCGTGTTTGTTGCGGTTTGCCTCACCGCGGCATTTGGTTCGCTGCTGATGGGCGTGTGGGCCCGCCTGCCGATCGCGGTTGGCTGCGCTATTTCGCTGACTGCCTTCATGGCTTTCGGCCTGGTGCTGGGTAAAGGCTTGTCGCCGCAAGTGGCGCTGGGCGCGGTTGCCTTGATGGGTATCGTGTTCACGCTGATTTCCGTGACCGGCGTGCGTTCGTGGATCCTGCAAAACTTGCCGCAAGGCGTGGCGCACGGTACCGGCGTGGGCATCGGCCTGTTCCTGCTGCTGATCGCTGCCAACGGCGTCGGCCTCGTCATCAAGAACCCGCACGACGGCTTGCCGGTTGCGCTGGGTGACATCACGTCCTTCCCTGTCATGATGAGCCTGGTTGGTCTGGCTGCCATCTTCGGCCTGGAAACCCGCAAAGTACCTGGCGGCATTTTGCTGGTGGTGGTGGCGCTGTCCGCTGCCGGCCTGGCATTTGACCCAACCGTGAAATTCACTGGCGTGTTCGCCCTGCCTAGCCTGGCGGCCGAAGGCAAAGCTTCGCTGATCGGCTCGATGGATATCCAGGGCGCGCTGTCGATGGCGGTACTACCTTCCGTACTGGCGCTGGTCATGACCGCCGTGTTTGACGCCACCGGCACCATCCGCGCTGTTGCCGGCGAAGCTGGCCAGATCAATGAAAACGGCTACATCCACAATGGCGGCCGTGCACTGACCACCGACTCGATCTCGTCGATCTTCTCGGCACTGGTGGGCGGCGCTCCTGCTGCGGCTTACATTGAATCGACCGTGGGCACTGCAGCCGGCGCCCGTACCGGCCTGGCGGCTGTCGTCGTGGGCCTGTCCTTCCTGGGCCTGATCTTCTTCTCGCCACTGGCCGGCCTGGTGCCTGCCTACGCTACCGCGCCGGCACTGATGTACGTTGGCTTGCTGATGCTGGGTTCGGTTGCCCGCATGCACATGGATGACAAGATCGATGCCCTGTCGGGTCTGGTTTGCGCCGTTTTCATCCTGCTGACCTGCAACATCGTGACCGGCATCATGCTGGGCTTCTGCACCCTGGTGGTGGGCCGCGTGATTTCCGGCGAGTTCCGCAAACTGAACACCGGTACCGTGGCCATTGCTGCAGCACTGGCGATCTTCTACGGCGGCGGCTGGGCGATCTAAACGGTTCGCTTAACTGTGGGGCCCGGCCCCATGGTTGAAATTAAACGGCAAGCTTCGCGGCTTGCCGTTTTTGCGTTTACAGTGCCGGACGACTGGCCGGACGCCGTGCGCCCAATCCTTCAAACCATGCCAGCGCAGGTTCCCACAATGCCTGTGCATGCGGCCTGAAATATCCCATGTGGCCTATAGCGCCAATGCCGGAGCGCTTCGGGTCAATATCGACGCCGCTCCACGGCGCATTGCGGTAGCCCGTCATGAACGCATTGCGCGAATCTGGCGGCGCCCACAAATCGTCCGCCGCATTGACCGCCATGATGGGCGCCGTCACTTGCGCGAAATCGCGCGCCACCTGTCCCATTTCCGGGTCGTCAAAGAAGTAATGCGGGTAGTTGCACCAGCGCTTCCACTGCGTGTACACACCCAGCGGCAAGTCTTCGCCCATGCCCAGCTTTTTCCAGGCGAGGAATCCCTTCCACTTCACCAGCAGCGGCCCGGCCACGTGCCACATGAACCACACGCGGATGCGTTCCAGCGGCGGCATCCAGCCGTGCCAGCCGGCCCCTGTGCCAAAGACATACAGCCCGTCGACTTTCGCGTGGTTCGGCAGCAAGCCGAAGGCATGGCCGCCAAACGAGTGGCCCACCATATAGATAGGGGCCGTCGATGGCAGCGCAGCCGCAGCGTCCACGACAGCCGCCAGATCCAGCCGCGCCCAATCGAGGAAGCTGGCGCGGAAGCCGCGCAGCTTGCCGGACTTCGATTGCGCGATGCCGCGGTAGTCAAAGGTCAGCACCGTATAGCCGCGGCTGGCGGCAAATTCGGCAAAGCGCCGATAAAAACCTTGCGGTACGCCGGTAGCCCCCGCCACGATCAGGCGCGCCCGCTCCGGGCCTTGCGCCGGGAAGCGCAGTGCTGCCAGCGGATAGCCATCGCTGGCGTGTATCGTCAAAGCTTCACTCATGGTCACTCCTTGGTTTTCAACAGCAACAGCAACGTATCCGTCGCCTGCAGCATGGGGGTCACGTCATTGGCAACGCGTGCCTGCAACAAGCCCCCTTCGTAGGCAGCCACCATCAGTGCAGCCAATCCCCGCGCCCGCTGTTCATCATGGCCGGCGCGCACCAGCGCCTGGGCAATCCGCAAACGGATCGCATCAAAGCCACGCGCCAGCGCCGCGCGCAATTCCACATCGGCCGCCGTCGATTCCAGCGCCACGGCCGCCATCGGGCAGCCGATTTCAAAACCACTGTCGCCCAGCCCGCCCATGGCGCGGGCGATCCAGTCGCGCAGCGCGTCAGCCGGGTGTTCGTGCTGGTCCATCAATTTGTCCAGCCAGTCGCACGACCACGCCACCGTGGTTTCCACGGCCGCCACGGCCAGCGCATTTTTACCGCCGGGGAAATGGTGGTACAGCACGCCCTTGGGCGCCTTGGCCAGCGCGAGGATCTCGCTCAGCCCCGCCCCGTGCAGGCCCCGGGTCTGCAACGTGCGGATCATCGCCCCCACCAGCCGTTCGCGGGTGCCGGGTGGCGCCGATTTTTTGTCAGTTGAAGTAGGCATAAAACCATTCTATAGACCAGTCGGTCCAGTTTCAAGGAAAACGATCGTGCTTTTCGAGCCACGCGATGGGATCAAACCTGCGCAAAAGTGGTGATCCAGAGCAAGCCTTGATAAAATACGCCTTTGGGCGATCCAACGCTCACAAGTTATTGGAAGAACAACATGAGCCTCCCTCACGCATTCTCTGGCAGCCTGTTCATGGTGGCCGCGCCATCCGGCGCCGGCAAGTCCACGCTGGTCAACGCCCTGCTGGCGCAAGAGCCAGGCATCAAGCTGTCGATCTCGACCACGACGCGCCCGCCGCGCCCAGGCGAAGAACATGGCCGTGAATACTTTTTCACGACGCCGGAAGACTTCGTCGCGCGCGCACAGGCCGGTGAATTCCTCGAATGGGCGGAAGTGCACGGTAATTACTACGGCACGTCGCGCATCTTCGTGGAAGAGCAAATGAAGACAGGCACCGACATCTTGCTGGAAATCGACTGGCAAGGTGCGCGCCAGGTGAAGAAGCAATTCCCAATGGCTGCCGGGATCTTTATTTTGCCGCCATCGATCCAGGCGCTGGAAGAACGGCTGCACAAGCGCGGCCAGGATGAACCGCACGTGATTACGCGGCGCTTGCTGGCTGCGGGCGGCGAAATCGCCCACGCGCCCGAGTTCGAGTATGTTATTATCAACCAAGACTTTTCCGTCGCCCTGGCCGAGTTGAACGCGATAGTCCGGGCAGCCCGCTGCAGGTTCTCGCAGCAAGCAGCACGCAACGTCTCGCTCTTCGCCCAGCTGGGTATCCACGCGGAACACGCAGAATAATCCGTAATTTTAGCTAGTATTTGCAACTAAGCTTTCCACCGAATTGGAGTAATAGATGGCCCGTATCACCATTGAAGATTGCCTGAAAAACGTACCAAACCGCTTCCAGCTGACCCTGGCTGCAACGTACCGCGCCCGCCAGCTGCTGCAAGGCCACACCCCGAAAGTGGAAGCCAAAGACAAACCAACCGTTGTTGCACTGCGTGAAATCGCGGCCGGCAAAGTCGGCCTGGAAATGCTGAAAAAGGTTCCTATGTAAGCTGGGCGCTGCGCGCCCTCACTTACGACGCGGTTCGAACGTTTAGAACGAGTGGACCCGTATGAACCTGATACCTGACGATGTAACAGGCAAGCCCGCCAGCCGGGCCAAGCGCCCGGCCTCCACTGAGCCGGGCGTTCCCGCTTCACCCTCCACCGCTGCTTCCCCTGTGCCTTCTTCGCCACTGGCTACCCCTACCCTGACTGCGGGCGTTGCGTCCGTTACTCACCTGACTGAAAAGCTGTCCGAATACTTGTCGGCCGCCGACCTGAAAAAGGTCAAGGAAGCGTACCGCTTCTCGGACGAGATGCACCTCGGCCAAGTCCGCAAGTCCGGTGAACCGTATATCTCCCATCCGATCGCTGTCGCGGAAATTTGCGCCGACTGGAAACTCGATGCGCAAGCCATCATGGCGGCCCTGTTGCACGATGTGATGGAAGACCAGGACGTCAAGAAGGAAGAGTTGATCGAGCGCTTTGGCGCGCCGGTCGCGCACCTGGTCGATGGCTTGTCGAAGCTGGAGAAAATTGAATTCCAGAGCCAGATCGAAGCGCAGGCGGAAAACTTCCGCAAGATGCTGCTGGCCATGGCGTCCGATGTGCGCGTCATCCTGATCAAACTGGCTGACCGCCTGCACAACATGCGCACGCTGGATGTGATGGCGCCGGCCAAGAAGCGCCGCATCGCAGGCGAAACCATGGAAGTGTACGTACCCATTGCACACCGCCTGGGCTTGAACAATATCTACCGCGAATTGCAGGATTTATCGTTTGCGCACTTGCACCCGCTGCGCTACCACGTGCTGGCCAAGGCCGTGAAAGCCGCGCGCGGCAACCGCCGCGAAGTGGTCAAGAAAATCCTCGAAGCCGTGAAAAACACGCTGGCGTCCGCTGATATCGAGGCGGAAGTGTATGGCCGTGAAAAAACCTTGTATGGCATCTATAAAAAGATGCGCAGCAAGCACCTGAGCTTTTCGCAAGTGCTGGACGTGTATGGCTTCCGCGTCGTCGTCAACACGTTCCAGGAATGCTATGTCGCGCTGGGCACGCTGCACTCGCTGTACAAACCCATGCCGGGCAAGTTCAAGGATTACATTGCGATCCGCAAATTGAACGGCTACCAGTCGCTGCACACCACGTTGATCGGCCCGTATGGTACGCCGGTGGAATTCCAGATCCGCACGCAGGAAATGCACCGCACGGCGGAGTCGGGCGTGGCTGCGCACTGGCTGTACAAAACCGGCGACACCAGCATGACGGATTTGCAGCAGCGCACCCACGCGTGGCTGCAGTCGCTGCTGGACATCCAGCAGCAAACGGGCGATTCCGCGGAATTCCTCGAACACGTGAAAGTCGACTTGTTCCCCGATTCCGTCTACGTGTTCACGCCCAAGTCGAAAATCATTGCGCTGCCCCGCGGCGCCACACCGATCGATTTTGCGTACGCGATCCACACGGGCATTGGCGACCACACGGTGGGCGTCAACATCAATGGCGAATCCGTGCCGCTGCGTACCGAACTGCGCAACGGCGACATTATTGAAATCATCACGGACCCGCAATCGCGCCCCAGCCCTGGCTGGCTCAGCTTTGTGCGTACGGGCAAAGCCCGCTCCGCGATCCGCCACCATTTGCGCACCATTAACCTGCCGGAATCCATCGCACTGGGCAAGCAATTGCTGGCGCAGGCGCTGGCCGTTGCCAATATCGATCCGGAATTGCCGGAACCGCTGGCCGAACGCCTGCTCAATGAATCGTCGGCCAAGTCGCTCGATGAACTGTATGCCGACATCGGCATCGGCAAGCGCATGGCGGCGCTGGTTGCGCGCCACATCTTTGGCTTGATTGGCGGTGAATCGGCCGCCATGCCGGTCGACCACAACAGTGCGGCGGAACTGGACCCGGTCACCATATGCGGCAGCGAAGGCGTGTCCGTGCAGCTGGCGCAATGCTGCCTGCCGATTCCCGGCGACGGCATCATCGGCCAGTTACGGCGCGACCAGGGTTTGCTGGTGCACACCAACGATTGCTCCGTCGGCAAGCGCCAGCGCCAGAAAGAACCGGACCGCTGGATCCCCGTCAAATGGGGCCATGACATCAACCGCCGCTTCGATGTCCGCATCAAGCTGCTGATTGAAAATGAAAAAGGCATTTTGGCGCGCGTCGCTGCCGAGATAGGCGAATCCGACGCCAACATCACGTTTGTCGGCATGGACGAAGATGCGGAACACGTGCTGCACCAGTTGCGCTTTACCGTGCAAGTGAAGGACCGCGTACATTTGGCGGGCTTGCTGCGCAACGTGCGTAAAGTCGCGGGCGTGAACCGCGTGCTGCGCGAACGTAGCTGACGCGGCTCCAGCGGGGCGCTACGCAGCGCCCCGCATCCGGCGCCAGCCCAGCAAGCCCACCCCTGCCGCCAGCATGGCCCACACTCCCGGTTCTGGCACCGGGCTCAACATCATCGCCACGCAATCGCTGCCATTGTTGCGGCACGCCTGCCCCACGATATAGCCGCTGTCATTGATGTCTTCCGCACGGCTGATGGTCCAGCCTGCGCTGTTATTGACCAGTGCATTCAAGTCGTATTGCTCACCATTGACGATCAGGTAGCCATGGTCGGTAGCGCCTCCCACCATGTAATACCCCACCACCGCGCCCGCATTGTTAATGGCATTGGCAACGTTTTCCGTCGTGAAGTTGCCCAGCGGCGTCATTTCTCCGTGTTGGTACAGGAAGGAATGCGTGTGCAACTGGTCCCCATTACCATAGTAAGACGACCCCACCACCATGCCCTGTTCATTGATATCGCTGGCCCGGCTGTGCGCATAGCCATCCGTCGGCAAGGTTCCCAGTCCCGTCAGCACGCCGTGGTCAAACAGCACGGCTTGTTCAATGGGTTCTGAATAACTACTGTTGCCGGCAATTTGCCCCGCATCGTTGATGGCGATCGCTTGCGACATGGGCAAGACCGTGGTGTGGCCATTCGCGTACAGGAATGTCCCACTGTGGCTGCCCGCTTCCGTCACGGCCAGCACGGCGCCCGCGCCATTGACGGCTTGTGCACGCGTAAAACGGTACATACCGAAGTTCGTCGCAGGGGGAAAGACTTCCGGTACCCCGTCGAGTTTGCCCTGGTGGTAAACCACGCCTTCGGACCACATCCATTGCCCGCCGCCCTCCTCGAACGTTTGCGTCGAACCAGCGATATGGCCCTGCGAGCTCATGCCGTAGACCAGGCCGAATGCTGGCGGCAACAGGGCGAACTGGCCGCCACTCCACGTAAATGAGCGGCTGCCCAGCGTATTGTCCCAGCGGTTTCCAGCCACCAGGCCGGCATTATTGATGGCAACGGCCGTGCCGTGCGCATTGTCGAGCAAGGCCAGGCTGTATTGCGGCGCAGCCGCAGCCTGGAACGACCCGCACAGCAGCAAGACGGGCCAGCAGTAACGTAACGTGCTCATGAAGCCTCCCATGGATGAGTCAAGGTGCGCGCGCCGTTGCGGGGCGCGGCAACATGCTAGTCCTGCGGCAGGCGCCGCACGGCAGGATCCGGAATAAATTTGCCGGACCGTGGGGCGGTGGCAAATCGTGAGCCGTGCGGGACGCACTTCGCGTATGCTGGCGCGGCAGGCTTGCTGCCTGGCCGCAGCGTCAGGCGGACGGCTCCGGATAAGTGACTTCCAGAATATCGAGTTCTTCCACACCGTTCGGTGTATGCAGCACCACCGTATCGCCTTCGCGCGCCTTGGTCAGCGTACGGGCAATGGGAGAGATCCAGCTGACTTTGCCTTTTAACGGATCAAACTCATCAATACCAACGATGGTGATGGTGTGTTCTTCGCCATCCTGCTTTGCATAGGTGACGGTGGCGCCAAAGAACACCTGGTCGCTGCCATGATGGACACTGGGGTCCACCACTTCGGCCAGATCCAGGCGCTTGGTGAGGAAACGGATGCGGCGGTCGATTTCCCGCAAACGCTTCTTGCCATAGATATAGTCGCCGTTTTCCGAGCGGTCGCCATTCGATGCAGCCCAGTGCACGACTTTCACCACTTCCGGCCGCTCATCATCTATCAAGTGCAGCAACTCTTGCTTGATGCGCTGGTAGCCTGCCGGGGTAATGTAGTTTTTTGAGCCTTTCGGAATGGGCGGCGCCCCCTGCAGGTCGTCGTCGTCATCGTCGGCATCGGATTCTTTGACAAAAGCCTTGTTCATAACCAATTTTTAAGCGAGTAGCATTTATTATTGCTCAATGAAGCGATTGTACACACTCAGGCGCCGCCTGCTGGCGCCACTGGTCTACACGGCCGCCCTGATCCTGTTGCTGGAAGAGTGGCTGTGGGACTTGGGCGAACGCATCATGGCAGCCATCACGCGCCTGATTCCCATGCCCCGTGTACGGTCATGGATTTGTTCGCTGGGGCCCATTCCCGCCCTGTGCCTGTTCTTATTGCCCGGACTGGCGCTGTTTCCCGTCAAGATCCTTGCACTGTTTGCCATTGCCAAAGGCCATGCATTTGCCGGCATTTCCACCATCGTCATTGCCAAAGTCGCGGGCGCCGCGCTGGTGGCCCGGATTTATGCGCTGACACAGCCGGCGCTGATGCGCATGGCGTGGTTTGCCTGGGGCCACGGCCGCTTTCTTGAATTGCGCGACCGCTGGATCGGCCGCCTGCGCGCCACCCGCGCGTGGCAAAACGTGCAGGCGATCCGGTCCCGCGTGCAGCAATGGCGCCATGACATGCGGCGGCGCCTGAGCCCCGCGCGGCATGCGCGCAATGGCGTGCGCCTGCTGCGCGTATTGCGCCGCTACATTGCCCAATGGCGCGCACGGCGCAAGCAGCCATAACGGATAAGCGCGGGCCGCCCCGCCCTGCAGCATGCCATCAGTAGCGCATTGACCGGCCCGGGCGCTACACTGCGAGTCATGAGCCAACCGTCCCAACCCGACCAGTCCCTTGAGCCCCATCCACACACGGCCGCACTGCGCCAGGCGCAGGCACGCTTTGACGCCATCGTGCGCAATACACCGGGCCTGGTGTACCAGTTCATCCGCTATGCCGATGGCAGGGTCGCCTTCCCGTACCTGTCCGATGGCTGCCAGGCCCTGCTGGGCATGGCGCCGGCGGAATTGCATGCGCAGCCGGAACGCTTCGAAGCGCTGATTTTGGAGGAAGACCGCAAATCCTATACCGATGCGATGCAAGCGTCTGCCGTCACGCTGTCCGCATGGAATTGGGAAGGCCGGATCTGGGTCGATGCATGGCGCGACGTGAAATGGATCAATTTGCGCTGCACCCCGCACCCGCTGTCCGATGGCGGCGGCGTGCAGTGGGAAGGCATCATGACCAATATCACGGAAAGCCGGCTGGAACAGCTGGAAGTCCGCAGAAGCCGCGCCCGGCTGGCGGAATTGACGGCCCACATTGAAACGGTCAAGGAACAGGAACGCACCCGTATTGCCCGTGAAATCCACGATGACCTGGGCGGCAACCTGACAGCCATCAAAATGGCGCTGGCCATGCTGTCCAAGCGTTTGCCGCAAGACCCGGTGCTGCAGGAAAAAGCTGCCTATGTGGATGCACTGGTGGACCGCACGATCGACGCCGTCCACCGCATCTCGCTGGATTTGCGCCCATCCATCCTCGATTGCGGGCTGGATGTGGCGCTGGAATGGCAAGTGCGCGAATTTGCCAACCAGACCGGCATCGAGTGCGCATTCACGTGCACCGATACGGACCTTGATGTGGCGCCGGACCGCGCCAGCGCGCTATTCCGCATCTTGCAGGAAGCGCTGACCAATATCGCCAAGCACGCCCATGCCACGCACGTGGACGTGCAACTGTCGCGCACCCGCGGCTACCTGCATTTAAAAATAACCGACAACGGCCGCGGCATCCGCCCGGCAGACCGGGCGAAACCCCAGTCCTTTGGCTTGCGCGGCATGGCGGAGCGGGCTGCCGCGCTGGGCGGCACCCTGGCGCTCAGCCACGCCCATGGCGGCGGCACGGTCGTGGCCATCAAGATACGGCGCACCTTACAATGAGGATGCCCGGCCTGACGGCCCTGCCCCGTGCATTGAAGATGCTGCTTTCCCTCGCTGGCGGCAAGCCGGGACGGTACAATGAGCAACTTATTGATATTGCCGTATTGAAATTTTAAATTCGTGACATGACCGACAAAGCCCTCATCAAGGTCTTCATTGCTGATGACCATGCCATCGTGCGCGAAGGCTTGAAACAAATCCTGGCCGATACCCGCGACATTGTGGTGGCGGGCGAAGCGGAAAACGGCGTCGATGCCGTCAAACTGTTCCGCCGCTCGGGCTGCCATGTGGTGTTGCTGGACATTTCCCTGCCCGACAAGAGCGGCATCGACGTCCTCAAGCAAATCAAAAAAGAAAAACCGGAGCTGGCGGTGCTGATGCTGTCCATGCACCGCGAAGACCAGTATGCGATCCGTTCGCTGAAAGCCGGTGCGGCCGGCTATCTGACCAAGCAAAGTGCGCCAAAAGAATTGGTGACGGCGATCCGGCAAGTGGCGGGAGGATTAAAATACGTGAGTCCGGCGCTGGCGCAGGAATTGGCCAACCACCTCGGTGAAGACCATGAAGCACCGGCCCACGAAACCTTGTCCGACCGCGAATACCAGACGCTGACCATGATCGCGTCCGGCAAGACCGTGGGAACGATCGCCAAGGAATTGTCGCTGTCCGTGAAAACCGTTAGCGAGTACCGGTCCCGCCTGCTGGCCAAGATGAAATTGAAAAACAGTGCGGAATTGACACATTACGCCATTAAAAACGGGTTGATTGAATAAGGCGGTTAACATTACTTAAGTTCAATAGCCGCACTGTCGCTTTGCAAACTCAGTGGCGCTGCTAATTGTCAAATGCCGCAAAGTAACACTAGTTCCACCCGTTAATCGTGAATTTGACAGACTAACCAGTGAACTATCATGAAGACAGTCTGTTAACACTGATAACAAGAGGCCGTGCGTCACATGTCCAGCAAACCTACCCAACCTGCCGCAATGGAACAGAATCCGGCTGACATCGCCCGTGAAGCGTTCCGCCGCCTGGCTTTGCGCCGCATTTCGCCAACGCCAGAAGCGTACCGCGACATATATTATGAAATTGCCGGGATAGCGCCGCCTGCGCTGCAGGCGCCAACGGCCGCGCCGGAACCGCGCCCTGATCCGGGCCCGGAATTGATGCTGTACCAGTTTGCCAACCGCCTGTCGGACCAGACTGGCGACCTGGCGGAATTCGGCCGCCGCCTGAACCGCGCTGTCAAGGGACGCGACTGGGATGGCTATGCGCGCACGCTGTCGCAACTGGCGGAGCGTCCGGCGCCCAAGAAAGGCATCGACCTGGCGGATTTGCCGGACGGCGAACAAACCAAGCAATTGCGAGAGATGCTGGCCCGCACGCTGACCTTTGCCGTAGCGTCGCTGCTGAGCGCGAATCCTGCGCTGTCGGCGGAGGCGGAAGCACTGGGCGCCGCCACCAAGGAAGCCCATTCCGACGTGGCGCTGGCGGAAATCGGTTCCCGCCTGAAGCAGCTGTGCTACCAGATTGAATTGCGCAGCGGCGACCAGGGTGAACAGCAGGAATTGCTGCTGCGCCTGTTCCGCCTGCTGCTGGAAAACGTCAGCGGCTTGCTGGATGACGATTCATGGCTGCGCGGCCAGATCGACATGGTGCAGGAATTGATTGCCGGCCCGCTGGATTCGCGCAAGCTGGAAGACGCCACCCGCAGCCTGAAAGACGTCATTTATAAGCAGAGCCAGTTGAAGCATGGCCTGTCGGACGTCAAGCTGACCGTCAAGAACATGATGATGACGTTCATCGACCGCCTCGGCCAGGTGGCCACGTCGACGGGCGATTTCCATGAAAAGATTGGCGGCTATTCCGAGAAAATCCGCAATGCGGACAAGATCAGCGAACTCAACGACATTCTTGACGAAGTATTAAAGGAAACCCGCCTCGTTCAAAGCGAGGCGCTGAAGGCGCGCGACAACATGGTGATGGCGCGCCAGGAAGTGCAGGATGCGGAAGCGCGTATCCATGCGCTGGAAGCGAAGTTGCAGCATATGAGCGAGCTGGTGCGGGAAGACCAGTTGACGGGCAGCCTGAACCGCCGCGGCCTGGATGATGTATTCGAGCGGGAAATGGCCCGCGCCGACCGCCGCGGCACGCCGCTGTGCATTGCCGTGCTGGATCTGGACGATTTCAAGCGGCTCAACGATACCTATGGCCACATTGCCGGCGATGGTGCGCTGAAACACCTGGTGAAAATCGTCAAGGAAACCATCCGGTCGATGGATGTGGTGGCGCGCTTTGGCGGCGAAGAATTCTTGATCCTGTTGCCGGAAACCACGATTGAAGCGGCATCGCAAACCATGACGCGCCTGCAGCGGGAACTGACGCGCCACTTCTTCATGCACGACAATGAAAAAGTGCTGATTACGTTCTCGGCCGGCGTGGCGCTGCGCCGCCCGAATGAAGACCAGACGGAATTGGTCAAGCGGGCGGACAAGGCCATGTACCAGGCCAAGCAGACGGGCAAGAACCGCGTGGTGATTGCCGACTGAGTCCACTCCTTACTTATCTACAAGGCCCGCCTCCGAGCGGGCCTTTTTTTTCCGCGCAATCAACTACTCGACAATTGGGGCCTGGCCCCAAAATTGTTGCAAATCGCCTTGGTGCCTGGCACCAACGTAATTTTTTAACAACATAATCACATTCTCCATCGGGCCGAGACGGCGCTTTAGTCGGTTTTTTGAAATTTTTTAGGGTGAAAAAATATTTTTTTCGACCCTAAAGTTCACAATTTTTGCGCCGCTTAAGCGTGCATCAGGACGCGAGGTTTAGGGCGGATTGAAAAAATTTAGCGTGATTTTTCCCCTTAATTTTCCTCTGAGGCAACCGTTACACAAAACAACAGCGGCTTGATCGTCTCAGAACAGCGAGGCGGGCCAAAGTGAAATGAGCACGCAGCCCAAACATGTAGCAAACGGAGAATCATCATGGCCCAGACCATCAACACCAACATTGCCTCCCTGAACTCGCAGCGCAACCTGAATTCGTCCCAATCCGCGTTGTCCACTTCCCTGCAACGCCTGTCGTCCGGTCTGCGTATTAACAGCGCAAAAGACGACGCTGCGGGCCTGGCAATTTCGGAACGTTTCACTTCGCAAGTTCGCGGCAATAACCAAGCAGCCCGTAACGCCAACGACGGTATTTCTCTGGCGCAAACGGCTGAAGGTGGCCTGAGCACCGCCGGCGACCTGCTGCAGCGTATTCGTGAGCTGGCAGTTCAGTCCGCTAACGGTTCCAACTCGGCTTCCGACCGCAAATCGATCCAGAACGAGGTGTCCGCACTGTCCTCCGAACTGAACCGCGTTGCAACCTCCACCCAGTTCAACGGCCAGAACGTGCTGGACGGCACCCTGACCAACACCCAGTTCCAGGTGGGCGCGAACTCGAACCAGACCATTAACATCGGCGTGCAGTCGGCCAAAGCCACCGACATTGGCAACAACACCATCAAGCCAGTCGATAGCGCCACGTCGCAATCGCAGGCTGTGGCAACCGCCACCAACAACGTGACCGCCAACGAAGAGCTGACCATCAGCTCTGGCGCCGGCATCACGTCGAAAGTGTTCGTGACCGCTGGCGACAGCGCCAAGAAAGTGGCGGAAGCCGTCAACGCCAACACCGGCACCAGCGGTGTCAGCGCCCAGGCCAAGAGCGTGGCGACGATTTCCAACATTTCGGACGGTACCGTTCAGTTCGAACTGCGTGGCGCCAACTCGATCGCCAACGATGCCAACTCGAAAGCCGTCACGATTTCGGCTTCCGTGACGGGCGGCGACCTGTCGGCACTGGCCCAGGCTGTAAATGCACAGACCGCGACCACCAACGTGACGGCGACCATCAAGATCGACCAGACCACCGGTGCGAAAGAACTGGAACTGGCCGACAATACCGGCAACGACATCAACTTCCACGAACTGGCTGCCACCGCCAACACCGCACTGCAAGGCGCACAAGTACGCGGCCATGACCTGGGTAACGGCGGCGGTCCCGGCGCCAACGTGGCATGGGGTGCGGACGTGACCGTGGGTGGCCGTGTCGAATTCTCGTCCGACTCCGGCTTCTCGATCACCAGCAACGGCGCAGGCGCTGTGACCGGCGCCGTGACCGTGGGTTCGTCGCTGAGCTCGGTTTCGAACATCGACGTCAGCACGGTCGATGGCGCCAACGATGCACTGCTGACCATCGATGCCGCGCTGAATTCGGTCAACAGCAACCGTGCAGCACTGGGTGCGATCCAGAACCGTTTCGCTTCGACCATCTCCAACCTGCAAATCACGACGGAAAACCTGTCGGCATCCCGCAGCCGTATCCAGGATACCGACTTCGCGGCAGAAACCGCTCAGCTGACCCGTGGCCAGATCCTGCAACAAGCTGGCACCGCGATCCTGGCGCAAGCGAACTCGCTGCCTAACGGTGTGCTGTCCCTGCTCCGTGGTTAATCCCACATGACATGATGGCCAGCCATCGTTGATAACAGGTTCCCCGGCTGATTTTTTCAGCCGGGGATTTTTCGCAAAGGAAGCATCATGACTATCGACTCCATCAGTTCCTCCAGCGGCGCCCGCGGCGTCGACCGGACTGTGGCTGCGGCAGACACAGTGGCATTGGCCAGTACCGGCAAAGCCCCTGCTGCTGCAACCCTGGAAACAGCGAATGCAGTCAAAGGTGCGGCGCCTGTGCCTACGCTGGACGAAGTCAATCAGGCAGTGTCGGAATTAAACAAGGCATCCCAGGCCAAGGCACAGGGCCTGGAGTTTTCAGTGGACAATGACAGCAAGCGCACCGTGGTCAAAGTCGTTGACCAGGCCACCAAGGAAGTGCTGCGCCAGATTCCGTCGCCGGAAGCATTGGCCATAGCCAAATCGCTGGAAAATTCCAAAGGCTTGCTGATCAAGCAAACCGCCTGATTCACCCCACGAGCGGCCGCTACAGCGCGCCGCCCGTTTCTCCCCCATGGCAACATGGGCGGCATGCCGTGTTGCGCCCGCAACGAGGCGACCGTTCTTTTCCGCACATTTCACATCAGGCAACGCCAGTTTCCAATCTGCCGCTTTTTTAAGCGTATGATGAACTGGACTGTAATTCCCCCTCTCAAGTCCCCTTTGAATGTGCCGATAATGACTTAACCTAATGCTTTCAACAGGAGTACAACGTGGGCATTTCCTCACCGGGTATCGGATCCAATCTGGACGTCAATGGCATCATCGCTAAGCTGATGGCCGTTGAGGCTGCGCCAGTAGCGACCCTGGACAAGAAATCAGCCAGCTATCTTGCCAAAGTCACGGCTTTCGGCACGGTATCGGGCGCGTTGGGCACCTTCCAGGGGTCGTTATCCAGCCTGACGTCGCTGTCGGGCTTCCAATCCCTGAACACGAATTCCAGCGATTCCAACATCATCACCGGCTCGGCTACCAACAAGGCCCAGCCAGGCTCATACCGGGTCAGCGTTTCACAGGTTGCACAGGCGCAAACGCTGGCTTCCGGTGGCTACAAATCCACCACGTCCACGATCGGACTGGGCGCCAAGACCACCATCAATATTTCTCTGGGCACGGTGACTGGAGGCAGCTTCGGCGTGACCAGCACGGCCCTGGGCGCCGGCGTCGTCAACGGCGGCATCACGCCGGGCGCGCTGAGCCTGAACGGCACGGCCATTGCCACCGACGGCAGCACGCGCAGCGCGAAGTTGCTGGCCGACGCCATCAATGCCAAGAGCGGCACCACGGGTGTCACGGCCAAAGCCGATACCACGCAAACTGCCGCCACGCTGTTCGGCAATGGCGGCGCCAGCACGTTTGGCGCCATCGATACCAGCGGCGGGGGCACGTATAGCTTGTCGGTCAGCGGCATCGACATCATCAGCCAGGCCACGGGCATTGCAGCCGGCGGCGCGGGCGGTGTCGATGCGGCCGCCATCGATGCAGTTTTGTCCGGCAACAACAGCGTGACGCAGGCGCTGGCCAATGCCAATATCACCGTGTCCGGCACGGCAGCGGCAGGCACGCTGCGCTTCTCGAATACGGATGGCAATAATATCAATGTGACGGAAAGCGTCACGGGTGCGGTTACTGGCGGGATCGGCAACAGCGGCACGGCCAACAGCGGTTATAACGCCACCACTACCAGCACGGTCTCGCTGGTGTCGACGGACGGTACGCAAATTACCGTGGGCGGCAGCAATCCCGGCGTGGCGGGCTTGACGGCAGGCGTCAGCGGCGCGTACCAGGGCGCCACGTTTGCGCAAGACGGTACCCGTTCCAGCGGCAATATCGTCATCGACAGCACCAACAACACGCTGCAAGGCATCCGCGACGCCATCAATAAGGCCAACTTCGGCGTGACGGCCAGCATCGTGTCCGATGGCAGCAGCGGTACGCCCTATCACCTGGTGCTGGCGTCGTCGTCCACGGGCGCCAACTCGAACATGAAAATCACGGTCAGCGGCAACAACGGCGACCCGGCCGACCCTTCCGTGGAAAGCCTGCTGGCCTATGATCCGGCCGGTACGCAAAACCTGAGCCAAAAAACCGCTGCCCTCGATACCCTGGCCAACGTCAACGGGATTCCCGTGACCAGCCACAGCACGGGCATTACGGGCGCCATTGAAGGCGTCACCATCAATGCCGTCAAGGTCGGCAGCGCCAGCCTGTCCGTGTCGAAAGATACTGGTTCGCTGACCAGCAATATCAGTGGCTTCGTCAAGGCATTCAACGATTTGAATACGCAAATCAAGTCGGTCAGCAGCTATGATCCGGAGACGAAAAAAGGCGGCGACTTGCTGGGCGATTCCACCATCCAGACCTTGCAAGCGTCGCTGCGGCGCCAGATGACGCAAACCATCAGCGGGCTGGAAGGCAGCAAGCTAACGTCGCTGTCGCAAATCGGCATCGCCTTCCAGAAAGATGGCACGCTGACTTTGGATAACAGCAAGCTGCAAAAAGCCATCAACACGAATTTCAATGACATCGCGGGCTTGTTTGCCGCGGTCGGCCGCAGCAGCGATCCGGACATCAGCTTTGTGTCGTCGCGCACGGCCACCAAGGCGGGCGATTACCGCATTGATATTACCCGCCTGGCTACGCAAGCTACGCTGACCAGCGCCGCCGCTGTTCCTGCATCGACAACGATTGCTGCCGACACCGTGTGGACCGTCAAGCTGAACAGTTCGACGTCGTCGGCCGCCATCAGCACGGCGTCCGTGAAAATCCCGGCGGGCACGTACACGGCACAGGAATTGTCCAACGTCTTGCAGGCGTCGATCAATGGCGCCAGTAATTTCACGACGTCCGGCGCCACGGTATCGGCCTCCATCAACGATGACGGCACGCTGAAACTCAATTCGACCAAATATGGTTCCGGATCCAACCTGACGTTGACCAGCGATACCGGCACGGCAGTGGCCGATATCTTTGGCGCGGCAACGTCCGTGGACGGCGTCGACGTTGCCGGCACCATCGGCGGCTTTTCCGCGTCTGGCGATGGCCAGATGCTGACGGGTGCACCCGGTGCGCCGACCGAAGGCTTGAAGCTGGAAATCAAGGGCGACACCATTGGCGCGCGCGGCACGCTGGGCTTTTCGCAAGGCTATGCGTACCAGCTTGATACGCTGGCCAAGAATTACCTGGGTGCGACCGGCATCCTGACTGGCCGCACCAAGGGTTTGAATGACACAGTCAAAGATATCGGCAAGCAAAAAGATGCGTTCAACGCGAAGCTGGTCGATATTGAAGCACGTTACCGCAAGCAGTACACGGCGCTGGATACCGCGTTGTCCAGCATGAGCAAGACCGCTTCGTTCCTGACGCAGCAATTTGCATCACTGAATAAATAACAGGAGAGATAGTATGTTCGGATCAAGGCAAACTGGCGTCAATGCCTATGCAAAAGTGGGCATCGAGACCGGCGTTCTCGCAGCCAGTCCACACAAGCTGATCGTCATGCTGTTTGACGGCGCGCTGGTTTCGATCAGCAATGCGCTGGTGAATATGCGCGCAGGCAATATCGGGGAAAAAGGCAAAGCCATCTCCAAGGCCATCATGATTATCGACAGCGGCTTGCGCGCGGCGCTGGACAAGAAAGTCGGCGGCGAAATCGCCGAGGGTCTGGACGCCCTGTACGAATACATGAGCGGGCGCTTGCTGACCGCCAACCTGAAGAATGACCCCGCCATCCTCGAAGAAGTACAGCGCCTGCTGACGGAATTGCGCGATGCGTGGAACCAGATCGGCGACACCGCGAAGCCGCCACAGCCATCCGTTCCACCTTCGTCCCTGGCCAACAAATATGCGAGTGCGTGAATACATGATGACCAACCACGAAGTATTGACGGTGTACGCTGAAATGGCAGACTTGACGGAGCAGATGCTGGACGCTGCCACGCGCAGTGAATGGGATCAGCTGGTGGAACTGGAACAGCGCTGCGCGGCCCACGTGCGCACGCTGCAGGCGGAAGAAGGGTCGGCCCCGATGGTGGGGGAACAGCGCGAGCGTAAAGTCGAGCTGATCCGTAAAATGCTGACGGCGGACCGCAAGATCCGTGATATCACGATGCCGTGGATGGCCCAGCTGTCTGCGCTGATCAACAGTACCGGTACGGAACGCCGCCTTGTCAACGCGTACGGCGGCGTTTGATTACTTATTACGCGTGGGTGCCGGGCCTTCCAGGCCGGGTATCCACACTTTAGGAGCTTAGATGTTGCCGCCGCGCCTGGACGCCACCGGCGTCAAGCCGGCCGGCGCAGTCACCCCGCCCGCCGCTGCCATTCCTGTCAGCGATGCGCGGCAAGCCATGCTGGCCCGCACCTTGAGCTCGCTGGTGGGGCAATCGATGCCGGGACAGGTGCTGTCCAACTACCAGGACGGCAGTTCACTGGTGCGCGTGGCAGGCGCTTCCGTCCGCATGATGCTGCCGCCCGGCGTGCAAGTGGGCGCCGAATTGCCGATGACCTTGTTGTCGGTCTCTCCCCGCCCCACCTTCCAGGTAGGCAATAATACGCCGCAAACTGCCGTGCCGATGTACTCGGACACGGGTTTGCCGCAGGCCGAGGCCGGCGAAGCGGCCCCATTGCCATCGCAAACCGTCCCCGTTCCGGGCCGCCAGCCCAATGCAGGAACCGGCGCCACAGCGACGCCGGCAGGCGCATTGCCGGCCGAAGTGGAAACGCTTGCGGAAGGCGCGGCGCCAAACAGCCAGCCCGCCGCCACCGGCGCCCAGCAGCAAACGCCGGGCAATGCCGCCAGCCCGGCTGACGCGGCCCACGCGCAAGCGCTGGCTTACGCGCAGGCCGCAGCCGCCAAAGCGGCGCAATCTGTTGCCCAGCTCAAGCAGAACGCACCGCAGCCATCCACACACCCCGGCCAGGAAGCAGCGCAGCCCGGCAATGCCGCGCCCGCCCAGCAAGCCCGCCCGCAATCGCTGGGCGCGATGTTGCTGAGTAAAGCACCGCTGACGCCGGCCGACCAGTTGCCGGACCTGGGCCGCGACACGCCCGCCCCGACGCTGAGCCAGGGTGCGCGCAGCATCGCCACCGCGCTGGCCAATGCGTACCACGCGCCCGGCACGCCGGCTACCATTGCCGGTAAAACGCCCTTGGTGCAGGATGGCGCGCCAGAACCCAAACAATTGGCAAAAAGCTTGCAGGATGCGCTCGGCAGCAGCGGCTTGTTTTATGAATCGCATGTGGCGGAATGGGCGGAAGGCAAGCGTCCGCTGGCGGATTTGCAGCGCGAACCGCAAATGCAGCGGCCTGAACAGCAGACCGGCCGCCAGAGCGCCGAATCGCTGGCGCGGGCGGCACAGGTGGCGCCGGATTTATCGGCTGCGCAAATGATCAACCAGCAATTGCATGCGCATGAACAGCAGCGCGTGCAATGGCATGGCGAAGCGTGGCCGGGCCAGCCCATGCAGTGGGAAGTCGAACGGCAAGACCGCGATCACCCCGGCCAGCGCAAAGGGCACGATGAGCGGGAACCGGAAACCCTGTGGCGCAGCGGTGTGCGCTTCAGCCTGCCCATGCTGGGCAAGGTGGCGGCGTCCGTCACGCTGGTGGGCGACCAGGTGCATATCCAGCTGCAGGCCGGCAGCGATGGCAGCGCTGACACGATGCGCGCGTGGGCGGGAGAATTGCAGCGGGCATTAGATGCGGCAGGTGCGCCGCTGGCGTCGCTGTCGATCGGCACGGAAGGAGCGTCCGGTGGCGAAGCAGCCTGACTTCCGGCCACTGCAAAGCGCGGTGGCGCTGGCATACCGCAGCGAGAGCCCGTGTATCCGAAAGGGGGGGCCAAATGGCTGAGTCACGAAATTTGCGGCCATTGCAAAGCGCCGTGGCGCTGGCATACCGCAGCGAGAGCCCGTGTATCCGAAAGTGGGGGCCAAATGGCTGAGTCACGAAATTTGCGGCCATTGCAAAGCGCCGTGGCGCTGGCGTACCGCAGCGGTGAACCGGCCCCGAAAGTTGTCGCCAAAGGCCGCGGCCTGGTGGCGGAACAAATTATTGCCGTGGCCAATGAACACGGCGTGCATATTCATGAGTCCAAAGAACTGGTGTCGTTGCTGATGGACGTCGACCTGGACCGCCAGATTCCCCCGGTGCTGTACCGGATAATTGCGGAACTATTAGCGTGGCTTTATCATATTGAAGCAGCGCAAAAGTCGGGCATGCCGCTTCCGCCACCACCTGACACCAGCTCTCCATTAACCGAAGAAGATCAAAATAGATGAACAGAATAGAAGCGGAACTGGAAAACTGGCACGACTTTGAAGTCGAATCGCGCAAAGAAATTATCGCCCTGCTGCGTGGCATCGGCGAAAAAAACCAGCTGATCCGCATGCTGGTGCATGGCGAATCCGACGTGTGCGTCACGTCCATCCTCGAGGTGGATGCGGACAATAACGCGGTCATCCTGGATTGCTCGATCAATCCCGACCAGAACCAGCGTATTTTAGGGGCAAGAACACTGTCGTATGAAACCACGCTGGACAAGATCCGCATCCTGTTTTCCAGCGAGCGTGTAGAACCGTGCCGTTTCCAGGGCAACCCGGCGTTCAAGATCGCCCTGCCCCAGTCCGTGATCCGCTTGCAGCGCCGCGAGTATTACCGCATGAATACGCCGGTGACGAATCCGGTGCGCGCCGTGATTCCCCTGCCGGCGGAACTGGGCGGCGGCACCAGCAGTTTTCCGCTGGCCGACATCAGCTGCGGCGGCATTGCCATACTCGATAACAAATTGCTGCTGGGTGACACCATCGGCAAGAAATATGAAGATTGCCGCATTGAGTTGCCGGAAATCGGCACGGTCGTCACGAGTTTGCAAATCCGCAATATGATTGATTTGACCTTGTTGAACAACAAGACGAACCGCCGCCTCGGCTGCCAATTCCTTGACATGCAGCGGGGGGCATTGAATTCCGTGCAACGCTACATCACCAAGCTGGAGCGCGAGCGCAACGCACGCATAGCAGGCTTGGGCTGATCCCGGCGCGGGGCCTGGCCCCAAATGATTACACTTGCATATTCATGATGTCGTGATACGCCGACACCAGCTTGTTGCGCACCTGCACCGTGGCCTGGAAGTTGATGCTGGCCTTTTGCATGGAAATCATCACGTCGGACAGGCTGACCGAGTCATCGCCCATTTGAAACCGCTTGCCCAGCGCCTCTGACTGGTTCTGGCTTTCCGCCACGGCATCCAGCGACTTTTTCAAGGCATCGGAAAACTCGACTTTTGCAGCGGGCGCTTCGGTTTTGATGGCCGGCGGCGTCGCCTGCGGACGGGCCGCATGCGCTTTCAATTGCTCCATCATTGCCTGGATACGGCTGCTGTCGATGCCGAGACCGCTGGTTTTCATTTTGACCTCACTTTGTTGCTTACATGGAACACAGCCACAGGTAAAATAGGTGGCGGTCCCGTCAGTGCTGGCAGAATATCAGTCGCTGCGCCAGCCGCCAGCGTGGAGCAACGCGGTAAACCTGCCCTTATTTCCAGGATCGCCTCCCGCCCGGCTGCACCATAATGTGCAACAGCATCCACCAATCTCATCCTGAACAGCCATGGCAGCAGCCGCCGAACAACTCGATATCGAAGAACCAGCGGAACCGGTTGAACCGGAAGTCAAACCGCCCTTCCTGCAAACCCAGATGGGTAAATGGGTGGTGCGCGGCGCCGGCGCGGCTGCCTTGCTGGCATTGGTCATCGCGCTGTGGCTGTGGAACCAGCCGCCCGCCTACGGTGTGCTGTTCTCGAATTACACGGACCGCGACGGCGGCGCCATCACGGCCGCGCTGGACCAGATGCAGGTCAAGCACAAGTTTTCTGAAAACGGCCAGGCCATCCTGGTGCCGACCGAGCAAGTGCACGACGTGCGCCTGAAACTGGCGGCGCAAGGTTTGCCGAAAGGCGGCAACGTCGGCTTCGAGCTGATGGAAAACCAGAAGCTGGGCGTGTCGCAATTCCACGAACAAGTCAATTACCAGCGCGCGCTCGAAGGCGAACTGGCGCGCTCGATTGAATCGCTGTCCACCGTGCAATCGGCCCGTGTACACCTGGCGATGCCAAAACCTTCCGTGTTCGTGCGCGAACAGCAAAAGCCGACCGCGTCCGTCATCCTGACCTTGCACCCGAACCGCCAGCTCGATCCCGCGCAATCGTCGGCCATCGTGCACCTGGTGGCATCGTCGGTACCGGAATTGCTGCCATCGAACGTCACCATTGTCGATGGCGCCGGCAACCTGCTGTCGAACCAGAACAAAGGCAATGAAGCGGGATTGAATAAAAACCTGGACGCCAGCCAGCTGAAATACGTGCAGGAAGTCCAGAAGCAAGTCATCAAGCAAGTCGAATCCATCGTCCTGCCTATCGTGGGCGAGGGTAACGTGCGCGCCGAAGCCGTGGCCGACGTGGACTTTGCCGCCGTGGAACAGGCTGCCGAATCGTATAAACCCAATTCGCCGCCGGCCGCCTCCGCCATCCGCAGCCAGCAAAGCAGTGAAACCAACGGCAGCGGCAATGCCAATCCCAACGGCGTGCCAGGCGCCCTGTCGAACCAGCCGCCTGGCGCCGCGACGGCGCCACTGACCACGACGCCGCCAGGCACGGCCCCTGCCCCCGGCACGCCGGCCGGCACGCAAACCACGGCAGCGAACGGTCCGAACCACAAGGAATCGACCACCAATTACGAAGTCGACAAGACCGTGCGCTATGAACAAAAGGCCATGGCCGGCCTGAAGCGCATGACGGTGGGCGTCGTCATCAATTACCGCCGCTTTGTCGATGCCAAGACCGGCAAAGTCACGATCAAGCCTTACACGCCGGCGGAAATGGAAAATATCCGCAACCTGGTGCGCGAAGCCATGGGCTTTAACCAGGAGCGGGGCGATTCGCTGAGCGTCGCGAATGCCCCGTTTGACGGCGTTGACAAGCCATTTGAACCGCCTGTCGTGCTGGACTGGTGGCGTGATCCGGCCAACTTGCCGCTGGCAAAAGAATTGGCGAAGTTCCTGATTACCGCGCTGATTCTGCTGTACATCTTGCTGCGCATCGTGCGTCCAATGATGCGGCCAGTCTTCAAGAAAATTGACGAGATCAACGAGCCTGAGCCAGAACCGGTTGAAGAAGTCATTGAAGAGCCTGAAGGCCCGACAGAAGAAGAGCTGCTGGAGATGGAACTGGCTAAAATGGAAGAAAACACGGCCCGTACCTACCGCGACAACCTGGCGCTGGCCAAGAAACTCGCGATCGACGACCCTCGTATTGTTGCCAATGTGATCAAGGAATGGATAGGCGCAAATGACTGAGAATACCGGACTGCAAAAAGCCGCCATCCTGATGCTGGCCATGGGGGAAACCGAGGCGGCAGAAGTGATGAAATTTTTGGGACCACGGGAAGTGCTGAAGCTGGGCGCGGCCATGGCCACCATGAAAAACGTGCCGCATGAGCAAGTGATTTCCACCCTGGACGATTTCCGCGACCGCACGGCAGCGGCCTCTACCGTCGGCCTGGATTCGGACGAATACATCCGCCAGGTGTTGACCAAGGCGCTGGGCGACGACAAGGCGTCCGTGCTGCTGTCGCGGATTCTGGGCGGCAAAGATGCGTCCGGTATTGAATCGCTGAAATGGATGGATTCCAATTCCGTGGCCGAATTGATCCGCAACGAGCACCCGCAGATCATTGCCACCATTCTCGTTCACCTGGAGCGCGACCAGGCGTGTGAAATCCTCGGGCACTTTACAGACCGTTTGCGCAATGACGTGGTGCTGCGTATCGCCACGCTGGATGGCGTGCAGCCTGCCGCTTTGCGCGAATTGAATGACGTGCTGACCAAGCTGTTGTCCGGTAATGAAAACATCAAGAAATCCACACTGGGCGGCGTCCGTGCTGCTGCGGAAATCTTGAACTTCATGTCGGGCGAGCAAGAACAGAACGTGATGGACAACATCAAGAACTACGACAACGACATGGCGCAAAAGATCATGGACGAGATGTTCGTGTTCGACAACCTGATCGACATCGACGACCGCGGCATCCAGCTGCTGTTGCGCGAAGTCCAGTCGGAAATGCTGATCATTGCACTGAAAGGCGCGTCGCAAGAGTTGCGCGACAAGATCTTCAAGAACATGTCGGCCCGTGCATCGGAAATGATGCGCGAAGATTTGGAATCGAAAGGTCCGGTGCGCTTGTCCGAAGTGGAAACGCAGCAAAAGCAAATCCTGCAAATCGTGCGCCGCCTGGCGGACGAAGGGCAGATCGTCCTCGGCGGCAAAGGCGAGGATTCGTTTATTTAAAGTAGTAAATGGCCCACATACCGAAAGAACAGCAGACCGCGTACCAGCGCTGGGAAATGAAGTCGTTTGGCGACTTCCGTCCCAGCACGCTGGCGCGCGTTGCCGCCGAACAGGCAGCGGCGGCGCCCCCGCCTCCCCCCGAAGTACAGGAACCCGAATACGCGGAACCGGAAGCACCGCCACTGCATTACCCGACCGAAGAGGAATTGGCCGCCATCCGCGAAGAAGCCCGCATCGAGGGGTATGGCGCCGGTTATGCGGCCGGCCATGCGGAAGGCCATGCTGACGCGATCGCACTGGGCAAGGAAGAAACCGACCAGAAATTATTGCCGCTGCGCGACCTGGCAGACAATTTCAGCGAAGCGCTGCGTGAAGCCGACACCGTGATTGCCGCCGACGTGCTGGAACTGGCGCTGCAATTAGCGAAAGCCATGCTGAAACAGGCGCTGCAGGTCAGGCCATCGCTGATTTTGCCCATCGTGCGCGAAGCCATTGAATACTTGCCTTCGCTGCAACAGCCGGCGCTGCTGATGCTCAATCCTGAAGATGCGGAAGTCGTGCGCGAAGGCATCGGTGAAGAATTGGATAAAGGCGGCTGGCGCGTGATTGACGACCCCAGCATCGAGCGGGGCGGCTGTAAAGTCGATACCGCCAGCAACCAGATCGATGCGCAAACGGCGGCGCGCTGGGCTAGGCTGACCCATGCACTGGGGAAGAATATTGAGTGGCTCGATTAATGTAGGGCGGATTTGACTCGGCGTCCCCGTAAAATCCGACCTGCTGTGAAAAGTCCCGGAAATTTATATGCCTTCAGAACCATCCACCCACTCCCAACGCTGGAGCAGCTACCTCAACGATTGCGCCACGCTGGTGGACTTTGTCGAACCCATGCAAATCTCTGGCCGCGTCACGCGCGTGGCCGGTCTCGTCATGGAAGCGGTCGGCCTGCGGCTGGCAGTCGGCGCCGCCTGCACGGTTCCCCTGCCGTCCGGCGGCAAGGTGGAAGCGGAAGTGGTCGGGTTTGAAGGCGAAAAACTGTTCTTGATGCCGCAAAGCGACGTCGAAGGCATCGTGCCGGGCACCCGCGTCTTCCCCATCGAACAATCGATTCCTAAACCCGGCAGCGTGGCGCACCCGCGCCGCCGCCCTAGCGACCGCGCCCGCCATTTACCGGTCGGCTATGAACTGCTGGGCCGCGTACTCGATGGCGCGGGCCGCCCGCTCGACGGCGGCGGTCCCATCCACACCACCGACAGCGCGCCCATCAACGTGCGCCCTGCCAACCCGCTGGGCCGCGCGCCGATTGTGGAAACGCTGGACGTGGGCGTGCGTTCCATTAACGCCATGCTGACCGTGGGCCGGGGCCAGCGCATGGGCTTGTTTGCAGGTTCCGGCGTCGGCAAATCCGTATTGCTGGGCATGATGGCGCGCTATACGGAAGCGGATGTCATTGTCGTCGGCCTCATCGGCGAGCGCGGCCGCGAAGTCAAGGAATTCATTGAACACATCCTGGGCGAAGAAGGCTTGGCGCGCTCTGTCGTCGTCGCAGCGCCAGCCGATACGCCGCCGCTGATGCGCATGCAGGGCGCGGCGTACTCGACTGCGATTGCCGAATACTTCCGCGACCAGGGCAAGAACGTGCTGTTGATCATGGATTCGCTGACACGCTATGCGATGGCGCAGCGGGAAATCGCGCTGGCTATAGGCGAACCGCCCGCCACCAAAGGCTATCCGCCTTCCGTGTTTGCAAAATTGCCGGTCCTCGTGGAACGGGCCGGCAATGGCGAAATGGGCGGCGGCTCCATTACCGCGTTTTATACTGTGCTGACAGAAGGCGACGACCAGCAAGACCCGATTGCCGACTCGGCGCGCGCGATCCTGGACGGCCATATCGTGCTGAACCGTCGCCTGGCCGAAGCGGGCCACTACCCGGCCATCGATATTGAACAATCGATCAGCCGCGCCATGCACTCCATTACTTCGGCAGACCATCAAAACCGGGCGCGCTACCTGAAACAGTTGTATTCCCGCTATGAGCGCAGCCGCGACTTGATTGCCGTGGGCGCCTACAGCCCCGGCAGCGACCCGGTGCTGGACCAGGCCATTCAATTGCATGACAAAATTGAAAAGTTCCTGCAGCAGCAAATCACGGAACGGGTCAGCATGAGCGAGAGTTTAGGGCAATTATCGGTTCTGTTCGGCTGATTGACTGGCAACACCCGGGCCTATAATGAATTATGGCTTCTCCCTCCCAACTGCAAACCTTGATCGAACTGGCGCGCCGCGAAACTGATGACGCGGCCAAGCGCCTTGGCCAGGCATTAAAAGCCGTGCAGGAAGCCGAAGACAAGTTGAACATGCTGATCGGCTACCGCGACGAATACAGCAAGCGCTTCCAGGCCAGCCAGCAAGCCGGTATTACGCCCATGGCTTACCGCAATTTCCAGGCTTTTATGGGCAAGCTGGACGATGCAATCCGGGGCCAGGAAGAAGTGTTGAAGCATACGCAGGTGAAGGGCGAGCGGGAAAAGAGCGCGTGGCAAGAAGCAGAACGCAAGCGCATGTCGTATTCGACCTTGAATGACCGCGCCATGGCGGCGGCGGTGAAAGCTGAAAACAAGCGCGACCAGAAAGCCATGGATGAACACGCGGCCCGCCAGGCCTTTCATAAACGTTAATTGACGGCGCAATCATGCAGACTCCGCTCATCCCGAACATCCAAACCACGGGCGCCAACGCGCCGGCCAGCCGCACGTCCGGCGCGCCTGGCCTGGATGGCTTGTTCTCGCAGACCTTGACGCGCCAGATGGAACAGCGCCAGCCGTATGGCATGACGCAGCCGGCGCCCCCACAGCGGGCGCCTCAGGCACAGCCCGTTGCAGCGCCCCGCCCGGCGCCAGCGCAGCCCGCCGCGAAGGCGCCGGCCGCACAACAGGCCGCCCATCCACAGCCGCAGGCGCCGCAGCAAGTGCCGCAGTCTCCACAGGCCCAGCAGCCTCAGCAAGCCCAGTCCGGCCAGCCGGCACAAGCGGCGCCTCAGGCGGAGCAGGCGCCGGAATCCGGCACAGCAGCACAGACAGCGGACGCCAGCCAGAGTAGCACCGCACAGGCGCCGGAGGGCGACAGCAAACCTGCGGACGCGAAAGCGGATGCGGCCGCGGCCGACAGCGCTGCCACGGCCGCCGCCATCGCGGAAGCCGCCGCGCCGGCCGATGCCATGGCGGCCATGCTGGCCATGGTGGCCGGATACAACCAGCCACAGCAGACAGCCCCCGCCGCCGCCGTCACGGAAGACGCAGCCGCCGCGATGGCGCCTGCCGCGTCAACGTCCATGCAAACCGGCAGCGCGGATGCGCAGGCGGACTTGCCCGTCGCAGACGGCGCCATTGCCGCCGCCACGGCAACGGCCGCGCAAGCTGCCGCCGCGATGGTATCGGACGCCGCCGGCAGTACTGCCGGCAACGGCCAGGCGC
>NZ_WNLA01000025.1 GCF_009720865.1 Pseudoduganella ginsengisoli
GCAGCGATGGCGGCGCCAATGCGGCGACCAATGCGCTGGCAAACCTGATTACCAAGGCGGAAGACAAGGTTGACCTGGGCTCGTCCGACACGGCGAAACAGATCGTCAAGGGCGCGGCGGAAACGGCGGGCGCCGATCAAACCAAGCTGGCGCAGGTGGACAAGCTGGCCACGGATGCCGGCAAGGCCATTGCCAACCTGAACCAGGCAATCAATGCGGCCAGCAGCAAAGACGGCGCCGATGCCAAGTCGCTGCTGACGGAAATCGCCAAGGTGCAGGTGGTGGCGGAAACGGTGGAAAAGCAGCTGGAGACGGGGGCCAAGGGGGGCGACGTGTCGGCCACGGTGGGCACGACCACGGGCTCCACGCTGAACCAGGCGATTAATGATGCGGCCGGGCAGGTGGGGAATATTATTCCGACCGCAGCACCGACGGTAGCGCCGACGGATGCACCGACCACCGCACCGACCGATGCGCCAACGGCTGCGCCGACGGTGGCCCCAACCGTCGCTCCAACTGTTGCACCCACCGTGGCGCCAACTGTTGCGCCTACGGTTGCTCCAACCATTGCCCCAACGGTGGCGCCTACGGCAGCGCCAACTGTCGCGCCGACGGTAGCCCCGACGGCCGCACCAACTGTTGCGCCGACCCAGGCGCCGACTGAAGCGCCGACGCAGGCACCAACGCAGGCACCAACGCTGGCGCCAACCGAAGCACCGACCCTGGCTCCAACTGTAGCGCCAACACAGGCCCCGACGGTAGCACCGACCGTCGCGCCAACGGAAGCACCGAAAACCCTGATCGTGTCGGTGGACGCCAATAAAGTGCTGACCTTCAGCGGCACGGCTACCGGCGAGATTGGAATAACACTACTAGGTGGAAATGTAGCCAGTTTTACGCGTGGCGGGATAACGGCAGCATTGAAGCCGGATTTGCAAAGTGTTGCAAAAATTTCTGTTGGTACAGGCCAAGTATTGACGGGTGATCGGAGTTTGTTGCTTGGAAAAATAGTTGATGGTCCCGGCACCACTGTAGTAACTGGCACCGACATTTACAGTAATTTTTCGCGTATTAAGACGGCCAGTGTAGTAGCTGTCGTTGATCGGGAATTTGATATCAGGTACGTCGCACGGGAAGCATTCAGTGCTGTCACAGAATTCAGGGTGCAGGCCAACGGCTCGTTGTTTCTGACAGCTGCCCAAGCGACCCATGCAAAGGTCACAGGAACAGGCAATTTGTATATTTCGGGAAATGACGAATCCAATATCATAGATGCGGCATTTGCAGGCAAGACCACTATCGTACCGGGGGCAGGAGCCGATCGGATCGTGCTAGGCGACGGCGCCGAGACTATCGCGCTGTCTTTTGGACGGCCAACTGAACTCTATTCTTACGACAATGCCTTTAGCTCCTTATGCCTTATGTCAGACAAGGCATTGTCGGCTGGCGACACGATTACGTTCTGGTATCAGGACCATGCCTATACCGCAACTGTGACGGGGGGGCTGAATAAGTTGCAAGATGATATAGATGCAGCCGTTTCCGGCAAGACTGTATTGGGCAAGGGAAAAATTGTTGTCGCAGGCGAAATGGATGGCATCAGGCTGATGACGACCAATCCCGGCGACCGCTTGGGATCTGCCACGTTCGCAGATAATGATGAAGATGGTGCAATACAGGCTTCTGATTCCAGCGCGCTGCAATACGATACGGTCCGGGGATTCCAGGCTGGCAAGGATAAGATATTGCTGTCATCACTTGGTGGGGCGGCGATCGCACCCACGTCGCTGACACGTTTTGCCGACGTGAGCGGTAGTGACGTACAAACACCGCAGCAATTGACAGACCGTGTGCTGCATTCTGCCAGTTTCCAGGCGTTGGCACCTAATCAGGCGGGCCTGATCACCGTGACGGATGGCGCTTATGCTGGTGTGTACTTATATATCCATCGTCCTGGCACTGGCAACTTCGATGCGTCCCGCGACTTATTCATCAAACTGGAAGCCTCCTCTCATGTTGGCGAGACCGGAGTCCTCAACGTGGCGGACTATTTTGACGTTCGTCCGGATACCAGCGCTCCACAGATCTATTGGCGCAGTGTGGGAATACAAGAGGATCAACATACGTTGAGTATTGCCGGATTCGGACTGTCTAGCGTACTTAATGCTGATGAAGATCCGCAGCAAGACATCAAGCATTTGATCGACTGGGCCAAGCTTGCCTTAAACTTCAGAAGTAATAACGGTTCTGTTACGAAGGTCCAGTTTACCTCTGCCGATGTCGAAAGTGCACACATTGTTTCGGGAGGCTCTTCGCCTGCGGATAGGTTATTGGTCGTGCTGACGCCTGCAAAAATTGTATCGCTGAAGGCAACACCGGGTTACGGCCAGCATGGAACGGCTGCGGATACTGTTTCGATCGATACCGGATTTATTCGAGACTCAGCAGGCAATGCGAGTCTGGATAGTGCGTACGAAACTATTTTTATCAATGCTGGTGCGTCAGCCTACATTGGTGACAACACTTTGCTGGCACCCAAGACGCAGGCTGATTCCTTGCTTGTGTTGGGCAGTAACATGACTGCGGCGAATGTGACCATCGATTGCGTTGATGTTGGCAGTGATATGGTGCTCAGTCGTATTCCGAAGGGGCACACCGTCACGTTATCCAATGCCGATCACATTGCGACGTTGGTTATGTCCGAGAGCGAAGGCAATATTGCCGTTGAAAGCGCAAGTATTGAAACCTTTTACGCCGGCGAGGGGAATGACCGGCTGACCTCCACATCGTCTGGCCCGGTGCGATTCTATCCGGGGGGCGGTGCAGATGTCCTCACTGGTGGGACAGGGATGAATCGCTACATTTTCAAGAGCGATGATTTCACGGCCAACGACGCTGAAAGTTTGTTGGCCATGAGCGATACCATTACCAATTGGAGTAAGGGTAAAAGCAATATCGAGTTTACCCGCGGTAACTTGTCGGTGACAGCTCATAACATGGTTGCTGTCCCAGGTAAGGCATCAGTTTCGGCACAGGGACTGGCGGGGTTCGATATCTCGGACAACACTCTGGTAAGGAAACTGCTGGCAGTCGCGGCTGCGGTAGACATGGATCGGACTGGAACGGCTGTTATATTCAACCATGGTGGTCATGCATATATTTATGTCGTGAATGGAATCCGGGCCGGGGTCGAGTCTGGTGATGGACTGGTGCGGTTGGAGAATCTTTCGGCTGCGGGGTTGCAAATCACGGCGGGTAATATCACGGGTGTGATTCCAGCGGAGCGCCCTGCGCCGGAAGTGACTATTTCGGCGCTTTCTTATGACGAGACCGGGCGTGAACTGATTGTGCGTGGCAGTGGGTTCGATACTATCCTGGGGCCAAAGGAAGCAGCTTCGACCGACATCAAGGCATATCTGGACTGGAATAAGCTGGTTTGGGATATCAATGGTGATGGCAAGCTCTCGCCCGACGTCCAGTTTGCGGTAAGCGACATCGAAAGCGTTCGAGTAGTTAGCGGAGCGCTTAGTATCATCCTGACACCAGCCAAGCATGCCGAACTGCTAGGCACTGCTGGCTATGGCAGTGCTGGTGGCGCGAGCGACCATGCCAGCCTATCTGCTGGCTTCATCCGGAACAGCGAAGGAAAAGCTGCCACGACAGATGTCTTGGCGGCCAGCATCTTGTTAACTACGGGAATGCTGAAAGCGGTTGAGGGACAGTCTGTTAAGTCTACTTCCAATGCGGACTTCGTAATGGTAAAGGGGATGGTTGGGCAAGGAGCACAGGCCACAGTTGACTTTACGGGCGTCACAAGTGAAGCGATGGCACTGGCGACGGAGGGAACTGGCACAGTCAAACTCGCTAACATTCATTACAGCATTAATCTAAGAACGCTGTCGGCAGCCAACAGTTTTATTGTCAGCAGTGATAGTTTGAGGTTTATTCAAACCGGCGATGGCAGTGATCAACTGATCAGTACTGGAGATGGTGCTGTTTTCGATGCAGGTGGTGGCCCTGACCTCCTCACTGGCGGGAGTAAACAAAACACCTTCCAGTTTGCGTCGGCAAACTTCAAGGCGGACAGTGCGCAGGCGTTATTAAAAGCCGCAGATACCATTACCAATTGGGAAAACGGCGCAGATAACAAAATCAATTTCGGAGTGAAATTAAGCATTACTTCGCATAGTGAAAATGTCCGCCCAGGTTCAGCATCGATTTCCCCGCAGGGATTGGCGACGTTCGATGTGGCTGACAGCTCGTTGGAGTCCAAACTGAATGCGGTCGTTTCGGCTGTTGGTGCGGATGCAGTTGGCACTGCGGTGGCGTTTAATCATGGGGCCGATGCGTTCTTGTTCATTGTCGGGAACGCGAATGCAGGCGTGCAGAACGGCGATGGGCTTATCCGATTAAACGGTGTAACCGCCAAGGAAGTAGTGATCAAGAATGGAGTCATTACCGACTTCAACCGGATCTCAGACATGACCGCGCCAATATCGACGATCAAATTCCTTAGCTTCCACGAGGAATCATCGTCCTTCTACCTGGGCGGAACGGGGTTTGACTCTATCTTGAGCAAAGGCGATGATGATACGACAGACATTAAATCCTACTTCGACTGGAGCAAAATCCGCTGGGATATCAATGGCGATGGCAGTGCCACTGCCGACATCGGATTTACGCAGAGTGACATCCAATCCGTACAGGTGGCGGCCGCCGACTCTCTTCGCGTGGTGCTGACGCCGGCGAAAGCCGCAGAGATTGTTGCTGCATCTGGCTATGGAAAGTTTCAGTCGCCGAATGATAAGTTGGAAGTCTCCACTGGGTTTATCCGCGATGAGGCGGGCAACCCCGCCGTCACCGATGGCGTAGCCGGCGGTAGTGTGTATGCCGATCTGCAATTGCAATTGAAGCCCGGCGCCCAACTGGCCCCGGTGACCAGGGCCGACAGTTTGTCGCTGACAGGCTATCAGGTGAATCCCGATGGCGTGGTAATTGATTGCGCTGATGTGCGCAGCAGTTTTATCAATGTCAGCAATCTGTGTACTGGCAGCACGGTCACAATAACGAACGCAGATTATTCTGCCACGTTGTACGCGGATTCATCGGATGTACAAGGCAATCTGATCGTAACCAGCGCCGGCCTGACGGATTTCCGAACGGGGGCTGGCAATGACCAACTGGTGTCCACTGCCAAGGGCAAGACAGTAACATTCAATGGTGGCGCAGGTGCGGATGTGCTGACTGGTGGTACTGGAACGAATCTTTATCTGTTTGCGGCCGGCGGCGCTGATTTCAACGCAGGTAATGCTGCGGACCTGCTGAAGGCAGCCGATACTATCACCAACTGGAAAGCGGCTGCTTCCAACGAAATACGCTTTGCTGGCATGAGCTTAGCCACTGCTGCGGCGCGCTATGACAATCCTGTTGCGGGTAAAGCGGCTATAACCGCAGGCGGACTCGCGGTCTTCCATTCTGCTGACAATACTCCGGCCCTGAAACTGGCGGCGGCTGTTGCTGCCATGGGTACTTGCCCGATCGGCACTGCCGTGGTGTTCAATGATGGTGGCAACGCGTATATCTACATTGCGGGGAATGCGATATCGGGTGTTCAGGCCGGCGATGGATTGATCAAGCTGGCTGGAGTCAGTGCCGGTGGCCTGCTGACAACTAATGGAAAAATTACTGGAATTGCGCCTTATGAAGCGGTAGAAACCCGAGTGACCATCGGCATGAGCGTTTTCCGGGAAGACTCGAAAACGCTGATGATCAGTGGTGAAGGCTTTGAAAAAATGCTGAACCGGTTTGAAGACATCAGCAAAGATTTCAAGCAATTGGTAGATTGGTCCAAATTTGTCTGGGACCTTGATCGGTTTGTCCAATCCCAAGAAATCGGTTTCGCACAAGCCGATATTGTCAGTGCGCGCCTCATCGATGGCAAGTTACAGATTGTATTGACGGATGAGAAGGTAGCGCAGCTTGTCAAGACTCCTGGTTATGGCGGTATGTTCTCTCGTTCAAATGGGGTTCGTATAGACGATGGTTTTATCAAGGTAGCTGCATCGGGTAATGTTGATTTCTTTACGCCACATGGATTCGTACAAACTCAGCACTTCGCTGACTTGGCGAATGGTGTACAGTCGGCACCTGCCTCTATGGCAGATACTTTGTTGCTTTCTGCCGCAAAGGTTGGTTCCAGCGGTGCAGACGTTGATTTCGCTGGCGCACGGTGCCTCAGGATTGAGTTGACTGAGCTTGCCGCAGGTACGACGCTAACCCTCAGCAATATTGACCGGGCATCAACGGTCTATGCCCCTACGGTCCTCGGCAATCTGAATATCAGCAGCGCGACTGCGCACACTATGGTCACTGGTGCGGGGAGTGACCATCTCGTATGGAAAGGCAGCAGTTCAGTTTGGTTTACACCTGGCGCCGGCGCCGACGTATTGACTGGTGGTAACGGTTATAACAACTATATCTTTTCTTTCGATGACTATCGCGCTAATGACGTTGCCAGTTTATTAGCTGGTGCGGACACAATTACCAACTGGAATGAAAAAGGGGCAGGCAACGCTCTAGCCATAAATTATAAGGATCTGACGATCACGGCCCATGATGGAATTCAGGTAGGAAAAGCTTCCGTTTCAAAACAAGGCTTGGCGAGCTTTGCTGATGCTGACAATACCTTAATCCTGAAACTGCAAGCAGTGGTTGTGGCTACCGATGGTGATCCGGTTGGCAGTGCTGTGATATTTAATGATGGCACTGATGCATATCTGTATGTGGTGGGCAACGAAGGGGCTGGAGTGCGGAAAGGTGATGTGCTGGTTCGCTTCAATAATGTGACGGCTACACAGTTAAGGCTTGAGAATGGTTACGTTACTGAATTGAACGCAAACTATCCTGGGCCGGTGTTGGACACTGCGACGATCGCTGGCGATACTCTGGTGCTGAAGTACAAAGCGAATTTAAGCGCCGAATATTTGCCTGGCATTGGTCAGTTTGAAATCAAAGTAGATGGCGTAACGCTTGCCGCCAATGGTTCAGCCTATACCGTCGCAGGTGTTAAAGAGAATACTGGTGCAAACAGTCTGGTACTTAAGCTTGCCACGCCTGTCAAGTTGGGACAGACCGTTACTGTCGCATATACGGATTTGACCGCCAGGGATGACCTCTATGGAATCCAGGATCCATATGGGAACGATGCAGCCAGTGCGGCTATACCGGTTACCAATATAACGTCAGCATATGTCATCGCTGGAGATACGGCGACTGCGATTGCCGGGGGCGTTTTGAATTTGAGCGACGCTTCCAATCTTGCGGGTGTCCATTCATTGGTGCTGAGTGCGGAAGGAAACCAGGTGGCGATGTCTGCGCGGCAGCATGCGGTCTTGAGTACAGTGACGGCTCCTGCTACAAAGGATACTTTCATCATCAGGGACGCTTTTGCAGGCACTGGACAGGCAGCAGTTGAGTCATATGAGCTGCGCGATGTCGCTACATTCAAGTTGGGTAGCGCCCGACAAAATGTCGCAATGGCCAGTGGCCCCAATCTACTGGATGTAGGGGCATATCAAGTTACTGGAACGCTTGCTGCCGCAGGTAATGGCAGTACCATGGTTGTCCACGATGGCGCGGACATATCGGCCGCAACGATCAGCGGTTTCAGCAAGCTGGTATTTGACCCGGCGGGCAGCGATGGTGCGATCCAGGTGACGATGACCGGCAATCAGCATAATCAGCTTATTGGTGGCGTGTCTGCGAATGCAGCGAACGTGAAGACGATCACGTTAGCCTCGTATTTTAATGGCACTGGCTTTGCACAAATTGAAAATTACAAGCTGGGCGACGGACGGAATTTCTTTGCATTGGGCGCGGCATCGCAAAATGTCACGGGTGGGCCAGGAGAAGACCACGTCTCAGTTAATGACTACACTGTAACCGGGACGCTGGATGGTGGAGACGGGATTGATTGGTTTTTTGCATATGGCGATATTTCTAAGGCAACAATTAAGAATTTCGAACACGCTACCGTGCAGGGCACGGTTCGGATGAGCATTGCCCAGAACGACGGTTTTGGGCGCCTGTGGATGGACTCTGGCGCCGAAGTCGTGTTTACTGATGCCGGTGCAGTGAAACTTAGCCTCTTGAATGATGGTGGCCAATTCCAGTTGGCGGATGGCAAGAATGAAATGATGCTTCCGAACCTGAAGGTCACAGTCATTGGGGGGAGTGGTGACGATAGTTTTGTAGGCAAAGGTGGCGCTATACGTGGAAAATATGATGGCGGTGCTGGTATGAATACACTGTCGTTATCCGGAGAAACGGACATCTCGGCCGCACAGTTCAGCAATATCAGCAAATTGGAGTTGTCCCCTGCTACCAAAGTGACTATGACGGCTTTACAGAATAATCAGCTTGTAACCGTATGGCAAACGGATGGAGCACAGAAAATTGAACTAACCGGCACAGGAGGAATTGGCCGCGCTGGCATTGAAGAATATGATTTAAAAGCGGACTTTTTTAGTAGTAACCCAATTACTTTTACTGCGGCAAACAGTGGGCAGATCGTCAGGGGTAGCGACAACGATGACACAATTACGGGCGGAATGGGCGCAGACGTCTTATATGGTGGCCGTGGCAACAACATCCTGAATGGCGGGGCTGGCGACGACACGCTGGTAACTTCCAGGCGAGGAGCAGATCAGCTAACAGGCGGTGCCGGCAGTGATACTTTTAACGTGAAAGCAAATACGTACCCCGCGAGCGTCGTTACTATCTCGGACTTCCACAGAGGGAATACGGTTGGCGTCGCTGACAAATTTGGCGATATCAAGGCTTCGCAAATCATCGCTGCCGTCGACCAGAGCAGCACAGACAGCATTACTTACGCAGAAAATGCAGTACTGCAAGTGGTTGATCATAGTGGCAACCTCGATGCTGCGGGCGTGATAAAACTGTTTGGCGCGGATCGGCCATTTGCAGCCAATTTCGCTCCCAATGCATATTTCCGCAACGTTACGCTGATTAGTGCGAACGAAACTGGTAATGCACAGGTTTGGGCTGTTAAGGTAAGTAATTACCTCTTCGCGGGTGATGTAGAGTTAATTGCAACATTGACTGGTGTGAATGACTTAGCGAAGACATCCTTTGATATGTTCAATTTCACAGCGGTCTAAATAAGCTTGTTCGGACATTGATGCCACGCCCGCCTTGGCAAGCTTAACCGGCAGAGTATCAGGTATATTCCAGCAGGCAATTGCTTGCTTTTTAGGTAACTCGAGTGCAGTGTCGCCGTTGCCCTGCGGCACTGCACTGCGCATTTCTGCAAAAAGATCGCATCTCCCGCACCGCAGCAATTCCACAAGTCTTTCAAATTGTAAATTGCTGACCCAACAGTTATCAGTGTTGTATCATCCCCTGCTTCCCTCTCCCGTACGGGGGCGCCGCCTGCAGGACTTGGCGTTTCTGCACTACAATACGGGATTCTGCAAAGTGAGCTAACACGTGCCTAACCTCGTCGAAATCCGCGATTTACACTTCTCATATGGAAAGCGTGCCATTTTGAATGGCCTCCATATGGATTTCCCGCGTGGGAAAGTGGTCGCGGTGATGGGTGGTTCGGGCAGCGGGAAAACCACGGTATTGCGCCTGATCGGCGGGCAGGTTCGCCCACAGAAAGGCAGCGTGAACGTCGACGGCCAGACCGTGCACAAGCTGAAGACCGATGACTTGTACTTGTTGCGCCGCAAAATGGGCATGCTGTTCCAGCATGGCGCCTTGTTCACGGATTTGACCGTGTATGAAAACGTGGCGTTCCCCTTGCGCGAACACACGGATTTGCCGGAAGAATTGATCCGCGACCTGGTGCTGATGAAATTGCATGCAGTGGGCCTGCGCAATGCTGCGAAATTAAAACCGGGCGAAATTTCCGGCGGTATGGCGCGCCGCGTTGCGCTGGCGCGCTCGATTGCGCTGGATCCGCAACTGATTATGTATGACGAGCCGTTTGCCGGTCTCGACCCGATCTCGATGGGCGTCACGGCCAACTTGATCCGCAACCTCAATGATGCGCTGGGCTCGACGACGATCCTCGTGTCGCACGATGTGAAGGAATCGTTCCTGATTGCTGATTACGTGTATTTCCTGTCGCAAGGCAAAATCGTGGCGCACGGTACGCCGGACGACATGATGGCGTCGTCGGACCCGTACGTAAAACAGTTCGTGCATGCGGAAAGCGATGGTCCCGTACCGTTCCACTATCCCGGCAAATCGCTGGCGGCGGACCTGGGCCTGGAGGAGCGCGCATGAAGCTGGCCGTGAATTTGCTGGAGCGCCTGGGCGCCTGGGTGCGCGATCATGTGGAAGGCGTTGGCTACAGCGCGCGGACGTTCTTTTATATGCTGGGCGTATCGCCAGGCTTGCTGCGCCGTCCCCGTTTGCTGACGGAACAGTTGCATTTCATCGGCAACTATTCGCTGTTGATCATTACGCTGTCCGGCCTGTTCGTCGGCATGGTGCTGGGCTTGCAGGGGTATTACACGCTGAATAAATATGGTGCGGAACAGTCGCTGGGCCTGCTGGTGGCGCTGGGGCTGACCCGCGAACTGGGCCCCGTGATTACCGCGCTGCTGTTTGCCGGCCGCGCCGGCACGTCGCTGACGGCGGAAATCGGCTTGATGAAGGCGGGGGAACAATTGTCGGCCATGGAAATGATGGCCGTGAACCCTGTGCAGCGCGTGCTGGCGCCCCGTTTCTGGGCGGGCGTGATTGCCGTGCCGTGCCTGGCGTCGATTTTCTCCGCGGTCGGCATCTTTGGCGGCTACCTGATCGGCGTCAAGCTGATTGGCGTCGATGAAGGCGCGTTCTGGTCGCAAATGCAAGGCGGCGTCGATATTTATAAAGACGTCTTCAACGGATTCGTAAAAAGCGTCGTGTTTGGTGTGGCCATCACGTTCATTGCACTGTACCAGGGTTATGAAGCCCGCCCGACACCGGAAGATGTGGCCGGCGCCACCACCCGTACTGTCGTGATCTCGTCGCTGATGATCTGGTGGCTGGACTTCATGCTGACGGCGTTGATGTTCAGCAAGTAAAAATTGAGCAACATGGGTGCCGGGCCTTCAGGCCGGGCATCGACAAGGCAGAAAGAGGGGTGCCGGGCCTTCAGACCGGGCATCCACATCATAGGAAACTGTTATGCAACGTAAATCTGTGGATGTGTGGGTAGGTTTGTTTGTGGTACTGGGCGTGGCAGCGTTGATGTTTTTGGCGCTGAAGGCGGGTAACATGAGCTCGCTGTCCTTTGCCAAGACTTATGAAATCACGGCGAAATTCGACAATATCGGCAGCTTGCGCACCCAAGCGCCAGTGAAAGCATCCGGTGTGGTGGTGGGCCGTGTGGCCGCTATCCGTTTTGACGACAAGAGTTACAAGGCGCTGGTGACCATGAACATGGAAACCGGCTATCAATTCCCTAAAGACAGTTCGGCCAAAATCCTCACGGCCGGCTTGCTGGGTGAGCAATACATTGGCATCGAAGCTGGCGGCGACACGGCAAACCTGGCCGCCGGCGACAAAATCGCCCGCACGCAGTCGGCTGCCGTGCTGGAAGATTTGATTAATCAATTTATTTACAGCAAAGCGGCCGAAGGAAAGGATGGCAAGTAATGAACATCTCGACTTTCTCTGTACGTAAGCTGGTGCTGGCCACGGCAGTGGCTGCTTCCCTGGCAGGCTGCGCCGGTCCTAATCCGCGCGACCCGTATGAAGGCTATAACCGCGCCATGTTCAACTTCAACGACAAGGTCGATGAAGTGGCGCTGAAGCCGGCCGCCACGGTGTATAAATCCGTGCTGCCAAACTTCGTGCAGACCGGCATCAACAACTTCTTCGGCAACCTGGCGGACGTGTGGACTGCCGCCAACAACTTCATGCAGGGCAAAGGTGAAAACGGCATGTCGGACGTGATGCGCGTGGCGCTGAACTCCACGTTCGGCTTGCTGGGCGTGGTGGATGTGGCGTCCGGCGCAGGTTTGCAAAAGCATAAGGAAGATTTCGGCCAGACGCTGGGCACGTGGGGCGTGAGTTCCGGCCCGTACCTGGTGTTGCCGCTGCTGGGCCCATCGACTGTGCGCGACACGCTGGCGCTGCCGCTGGATATCAAAGCTGATCCATGGCAATACAACGAGCGTGTCAACGTACGTAACGTCGGCACCGTTGTTCGTGTCATCGATCAGCGCGCCGGCCTGCTCGATGCGACCAACTTGCTGGAAGAAGCCGCCCTGGACCGTTATGAATTCGTCCGCGACGGCTTCCTGCAGCAGCGCGAGAGCAAAGTATTTGACGGCGAAGAGAATCCGCGCGCGAAAAAGAAAAAAAGCGCCTATGCGGATGATGAAAAACCAGCAACTGCTGAGTCTGAGAAGGTTGAAAAGGGTAAAGACCAGCCTCAGGCTATAATGTCGGAACCGGCTGCTGAAAAGAACGCCAGCCTGTGACCCGAAGCAAAACAACATAAGGTAAATCGCAGATGAAATTGATTAAGCAACTGATGGCCTGCGCGACGATGGCTTTTGCCTCTGTCTCGTTTGCTGCAACCGCTCCTTCCGCTCCTGCTTCCAATGAAGCGCCAGATGCATTGGTCAAACGTATCAGCACGGAAGTGCTGGAAACTGCCAAGACCGATAAGGAAATTCAGGCAGGCAACACCAAGCGCGTCATGGATCTGGTAGAAACCAAAATCCTGCCGTACGTGGACTTCCAGCGCATGACGTCGCTGGCAGCCGGCCGTTTCTGGCGCGAAGCCAGCCCGGAGCAGCAAAAGCAGCTGTCGACGGAATTCCGTACGCTGCTGATCTACACGTATTCCGGCGCGCTGTCGCAAGTGAAAAATGAAACCATCGAGTTCAAGCCGCTGCGCGCTGACCCGACGGACTCGGAAGTGGAAGTGCGTTCGCAAGTAAACATGACCCGTGGCGAACCGGTGCCGCTGAACTACCGCGTTGCAAAGACGCCGGCCGGCTGGAAGATTTACGACATCAACGTGCTGGGCGCTTGGCTGGTGGAAACCTACAAGAGCACCTTCGCGTCGGAAATCAGCAAAGGCGGCATCGACGGCTTGATCAAGACCTTGTCTGAAAAGAACAAGAAGCTGGCCTCCAAACCTATCAAAGCCGCTTCGGCCAAATAAGACTTATGCCGGACTCCATCGACAGTTTGTTGCCTTTGTCATCGCTGACCGTGGATAACGCCACGGCTGCGCTGGCACAGGGTGTGGCTGCGCTGCAAGCGGGCCAGACTGTGTTCGACTTGCGCAACGTGCAGTCGGTGGACTCCTCCGCCGTGTCGGTATTGCTGGCATGGCAGCGTGCTGCCCGCGCTGCGGGCGTCACGCTGGAATTGCGCAATTTGCCGCCCATGCTGCGCAGCTTGACCAAGCTGTATGGCGTGTGCGCGCTGGTTTCTTCCTCGGCTGACTGCGCCGACGTTTCTTCCCATCCTGCGGCCGACACGGCCGGTGCGGCTTCCACGCATCACCATCACCACCATCATTGACCCTGCTTGCAGCTTGTTCAGTAAGCAACAGTCGTCGCAGTAATACCCCGGATATACCCCGGATTCCCCGGCCCGGCGCAAGCCGAAATCAAAATTCCAATATAATTGACCGTTGCAGTTGCCGTAGTGCCACTGCGCCAGCATTCCACCACGGTCACAGCGCCGCACAATATTTCGTTTATGACAGCAATTCAAATCAGTAACGTCCAAAAGCGCTACAAATCGCTGCAGGCGCTGGGCGGCGTGTCCCTCACGATTGAAGAGGGCGAATTTTTTGGTTTATTGGGCCCGAACGGCGCGGGCAAAACCACGTTGATTTCCACCATCGCGGGCCTGATCCGGCCGGATGCGGGTTCCGTCACGATCCACGGCCACGACGTGGTCACGGACTTCCGTGAAGCGCGCAAGAAACTGGGCGTGGTGCCGCAAGAACTGGTATTCGACCCGTTCTTCACGGTGCGTGAAACCCTGCGCCTGCAATCGGGCTATTTTGGCTTGAAAAACAATGACAAGTGGATCGACGAGGTGATGGAAAACCTCGATTTGACCAACAAGGCCGACACCAACATGCGCGCGCTGTCCGGCGGCATGAAGCGCCGCGTGCTGGTGGCGCAGGCGCTGGTGCACAAGCCGCCTGTCATTGTGCTCGACGAACCAACGGCCGGCGTGGACGTGGAATTGCGGCAGACCCTGTGGAAGTTTATTTCGCGCCTGAACCGCGAGGGCCACACGGTGGTCTTGACCACGCACTACCTGGAAGAAGCGCAGGCCATGTGCAAGCGCGTCGCCATGCTGAAAACCGGTAAAGTCGTCGCGCTGGACACCATGTCGCAACTGATCCGCCGCATTTCCGGTTCCAGCCTCGTGCTGCACCTGAAGCAGGGCGCCTTGCCCGATGATTTGCGCCACCTGGTCACGCACCCGGAAGACGCTGCGCGCGGCAAATACAGCCTGCGCATCAATGAATACAGCGAAGTGGAAAAGATCCTCGCGCGCATCCGTGAATCGGGCGCCGTCATCGATGAAATGCAACTGCAGCAAGCCGACCTGGAAGATATCTTCCTGCAGATCATGGAAGGAAAACCAGTATGATGTCCACCGGCTTCCGTACCCTGGTGTACAAGGAAACCTTGCGTTTCTATAAAGTCGCCACGCAAACCATTGCCGCGCCGATTTTGACGGCCATGCTGTACCTGCTGATCTTTGGCCACGTGCTGGAAGGGCGCGTGCAAGTGTATCCGGGCGTGTCGTACACGGCGTTCCTGATTCCCGGCCTGGTCATGATGAGCGTGCTGCAAAACGCATTTGCTAACTCGTCGTCGTCGCTGATCCAGTCAAAAATCACGGGCAACCTCGTGTTCGTGCTGTTGACGCCGTTGTCGCACTGGGAAATGTTTTCCGCCTACGTGATTGCCGCCATGGTGCGCGGTATTGCCGTGGGCCTGGGCGTGTTCATCGTGACGGCGTGGTTCGCCCACCTGTCGTTCGTGGCGCCGCTGTGGATCGCCATCTTCGCCTTGCTGGGCGCCGCGATCCTCGGCACCATGGGCTTGATTGCCGGTATCTGGGCCGAGAAATTCGACCAGCTGGCCGCGTTCCAGAATTTCCTCATCATGCCGCTGACGTTCCTGTCCGGCGTGTTTTACTCGATTCACTCGCTGCCGCCGTTCTGGCTGACCGTGTCGCATTTGAACCCGTTCTTTTACATGATTGACGGTTTCCGCTACGGATTCTTTGGCCAGTCCGACGTCAATCCTTTGATCAGCGTGGGCATTGTCGGCGGGTTCCTGGCCGCGCTGTCCCTGCTGGCCATCCGCATGCTGTCCAGCGGATACCGGATGCGCCACTAAGGCGCCGACGGCAGGCACGCCATGGCAGAAACCTACACCAAGCACCACTTTATTGGGAACAAAACAATGACCACCACACCTGAAGCGATCCACAGCTATATTTCGGCCGGCCTCGAATGCACCCACCTGGAAGTGGAGGGCGATGGCCAACACTTCCAGGCGGTGATTGTGTCGTCCGCATTTGCCGGCAAGCGCCCGATCCAGCGCCACCAGATCGTGTACGCCGTGCTGGGTGACCGCATGCGCGAAGAAATCCACGCGCTGTCGATGAAGACGCTGACGCCAGAAGAATACGCAGCCAACTAAAAGGACCAGGACGTGGACAAACTCCTCATCAAAGGCGGCAACCGCCTGCAGGGCGACGTGACGATTTCCGGCGCCAAGAACGCTGCTTTGCCGATCCTGTGCGCGGGCTTGCTGACGTCAGGCGACGTGCAGCTGTCGAACGTGCCGCACCTGCAAGACGTGCGCACGATGCTGCGCCTGCTGGCGCAGACTGGCCTGAAAGTCGAGCAGAATGGCGACAAGGTCACGTTGAATGGTGCGAACATCACGAGCCTGGAAGCGCCGTATGAACTGGTGAAAACCATGCGTGCGTCGATCCTCGTACTGGGTCCGCTGCTGGCCCGCTTCGGCGAAGCGAAAGTTTCGCTGCCGGGCGGCTGCGCCATTGGTTCACGTCCCGTTGACCAGCACATCAAAGGCTTGCAGGCACTGGGCGCCGACATCACGATCGAAGCCGGCTACATCCACGCCAAGTGCAAAAAGCTTAAAGGCACGCGCATTGTCACCGACATGATCACGGTGACCGGTACGGAAAACCTGATGATGGCTGCCGTGCTGGCCGAAGGTGAAACCGTGCTGGAAAACGCGGCGCGCGAGCCGGAAGTGACGGACCTGGCGCACCTGCTGGTGGCGATGGGCGCGAAGATCGACGGCATCGGCACCGACCGCCTGGTGATCCAGGGCGTAGAGCAATTGCATGGCGCATCGCACGCAGTGATTTCCGACCGCATCGAAGCGGCGACCTTCCTGTGCGCTGTGGCGGCCACCGGCGGCGACATCACGATCCGCAATACCCGCACCGACATCATGGACGCGGCGCTCGACAAGCTGCGTGAAATCGGCGTGCGCCTGACCGTGGGCGACGACTGGATCCGCGCGCAAATGGATGGCCGCCCGCAGCCCGTCACGTTCCGTACTACCGAATACCCTGGTTTCCCGACCGATATGCAGGCCCAGTTCATGGCGGTGAACACCATCGCCAACGGCGCCAGCCGCGTGACCGAAACCATCTTCGAAAACCGCTTCATGCACGTCCAGGAGATGAACCGCCTGGGCGCGGCAATTGAAACCGATGGCAACACGGCCTTTATCAAAGGCGTGGAGCAGCTCGTGGGCGCCCCTGTGATGGCGACCGATTTGCGCGCTTCGGCTTCGCTGGTAATCGCAGGGCTGGCCGCCAGGGGCGAAACGCTGGTTGACCGCATCTATCACCTCGACCGCGGCTATGACCGTATGGAAGTGAAGTTGCAGGCAATCGGCGCCAACATTAGCCGTATCAAATAAAACCGAGATAATCATGAGTGGATTTAACAGCGACGCCAACAACCAGTTGATCCTCGCGCTGTCGAAAGGCCGCATTTTCGAAGACACCCTGCCGCTGCTGGAAGCGGCCGGCATTACCGTCACTGAAAATCCGGACACGTCGCGCAAGCTGATCCTGGCCACCAACGACCCCAACGTGCGCGTACTGATCGTGCGCGCCACCGACGTGCCGACCTATGTGCAGCATGGCGCGGCGGACTTCGGCGTGGCCGGCAAGGATGTGCTGATCGAGCATGGCGGTGAAGGCTTGTACCAGCCGGTGGACTTGAACATTGCGCAATGCCGCATGTCCGTCGCTGTGAAATCCGGCTTTGATTACGAAGCGGCTGTGCGCCAGGGCGCGCGACTGCGCGTGGCCACCAAGTTCACGACCACGGCGCGCGAACACTTCGCGTCCAAAGGCGTGCACGTGGATTTGATCAAGCTGTATGGTTCCATGGAACTGGCGCCGCTGGTCGGCTTGTCGGACGCCATCGTCGACCTGGTATCGACCGGCAGCACGTTGCGCGCCAATAACCTGGTTGAAGTCGAAGAAATCATGCAGATTTCGTCGCGCCTGGTGGTGAACCAGGCCGCACTGAAGTTGAAACGCGCGCGCCTGCAGCCAATCATCGAAGCGTTCGAGCGTGCCTCGAAAGCCCGTGCGAAGAAAGGCTGATCATGACCATCAACGTACGCAAACTGGATTCGGCGTCGGCGGACTTCAAGCAGACGCTCGATGCGCTGCTGGCCTTTGAAGCGGAAACCGATGACGCGATTGAATCGGCCGTCTCGAAAATCCTCGCTGACGTGAAAAAGCGCGGCAATGCCGCCGTGCTGGAATACACCAACCGTTTCGACCGCCTGCCCAATGGCGGCGCGCAATCGGTCGATACGCTGGACTTGCCGGTATCGGAATTGCAGGCCGCGCTGGACAGCCTGCCAGACACGCAGCGCGCTGCATTGCAAGTGGCCGCCGACCGCATCCGCGCGTTCCACGAGCGCCAGAAAGAAGAATTAAAAGGCTTTACCTATACCGAGGCCGATGGCACGGTTTTAGGCCAGCGCATTACGCCGCTGGACCGCGTGGGCATTTACGTCCCGGGCGGCAAGGCAGCTTATCCATCGTCCGTGCTGATGAATGCGATTCCCGCACAAGTGGCGGGAGTCGGTGAAATCGTCATGGTGGTGCCAACGCCCGATGGCGTGAAAAACCAGATGGTGCTGGCCGCGGCTGCACTGGCTGGTGTGACCCGCGTGATTACTATCGGCGGTGCGCAGGCCGTTGGCGCCCTGGCCTATGGCACGGAGACCATTGCACCGGTCGACAAGATCGTCGGCCCTGGCAATGCGTATGTCGCGGCCGCCAAGCGCCGCGTGTTCGGCACGGTGGGCATCGACATGATTGCCGGTCCGTCCGAAATTCTCGTTGTATGCGATGGCACCACGGACCCGGACTGGGTCGCAATGGACTTGTTCTCGCAAGCGGAACACGATGAACTGGCGCAAGCCATCATGCTGTGCCCGGACGCGGACTATATCGCCAAAGTCGAAGCATCGATCAACAAGCTGCTGCCAACCATGCCGCGCCAGGACGTGATCCGCACGTCGCTGACGGACCGTGGCGCGCTGGTGAAAGTGCGCGACATGGATGAAGCGTGCGCGATTGCCAACAGCATTGCGGCGGAACACCTGGAAATCTCGGCTGCAGAACCGCTGCAGTGGGCCGATAAAATCCGCCACGCAGGCGCCATGTTCCTGGGCCGCTTCTCGTCCGAATCGCTGGGCGACTATTGCTGTGGCCCGAACCACGTGCTGCCAACGTCGCGCACGGCGCGCTTCTCGTCGCCGCTGGGCGTGTATGACTTCCAGAAGCGTTCGTCCGTGATTTACGTGTCCGAAGCAGGCGCGCAGACCCTGGGCAAGGTGGCCGCTGAACTGGCGTATGGCGAAGGCTTGCAGGCGCACGCCCGCAGCGCGGAGCTGCGCCTGAAATGACGAAGCGAAAAGATCCGGTTGCCGGCGAACTGCCGCCTCAACTCACCGTCATCCCCGCGCAGGCGGGAATCCATACTGAGTCGGATTCGGATGCTCAGCATGGGTCCTCGCCTGCGCGACGGTCCGCCGATGCGGGACGACAGGAGAGCTGCGGCGATTGGCTGAACCGGGTCTTTTGCGAGGATGCGTTGGCCGGCCTGGCGCGCATTCCCGACGGTTCCGTTGACTTGATCCTCACCGATCCACCCTACAACCTGGGCAAGGATTATGGCAACGCCTCCGACCAGCAAACGGTGGAGGAATACCTGTGCTGGACCGAGCGGTGGATCGATGCCGCGCTGCCGAAGCTGAAACCCAATGGCAGCCTGTATATCTTCCTCACGTGGCGCTATTCGCCGGAAATCTTCGTCATGCTGAAAAAGCGCATGACGATGATGAATGAAATTATTTGGGACCGCCGCGTGCCGTCGATGGGCGGCAGCGTGCGCAGTTATTCTTCCGTGCACGACACGGTGGGCTTCTTCGTGGCCCGCAAGGATTACTACTTCGATCTCGATGCCGTGCGTATCCCGTACGACGCCGAGACGAAGAAGGCCCGTTCGCGTTCGATCTTCATTGGCGCGAAATGGCTGGAAGTGGGTTACAACCCGAAAGACGTGTGGAGCGTGTCCCGGCTGCACCGTGAACATTCAGAGCGGGTCGATCATCCGACCCAGAAGCCGCTGGAAATCATTGAACGCATGGTCAAGGCATCGTGCCCGCCGGGAGGCGTGGTGCTGGACTTGTTCATGGGCAGTGGCACGACGGCGCTGGCGGCACGCCGCTGCGGCAGGCACTTTGTCGGGTTTGAATTGAACCCTGATTACTGCGCCATCATCGATGCACGGCTGGCGGCGGAAGACGCGGCAGCTGTATTGGCTGCGGCTGCCGTTGCCGAAGATGACGCCGCGCCTGCAGTGAAGCCTGCGCGTGCCAAAGCTACCAAAGCTGCGAAGACCACGAAGAGCGCTACGGCTAAAGCGACCAAGGCCGCCAAGGCGACGCAGGCTGCCAAAAAGCCCGCAGCGCCCAAACGATCCCGGGTTCCCAAACCCCCCGAAGAAATATCTATCTAGGAGTGCAGCAAGATGTCCATCGACAGTCTCATCCGCAATACCATCCGTTCCGACGTTCTGGCTATTCCTGGCTACCACGTCGCCGATGCGAGCGGTTTTATCAAACTGGATGCGATGGAAAATCCTTACCCGCTGCCGGACCATCTGGCCACCGACCTGGCCCAGCGCCTGGCCAATGTGGCGCTGAACCGCTACCCCGTGGCTTCTTATGCAACGTTGAAACAGCGCATTTGCCGGCAATTGGGCGTCCCTGCCGGCTATGACGTGTTGCTGGGCAACGGTTCGGATGAACTGATCTCCATGCTGGAAATGGCGTGCGCACACCAGGACCGCCGCGCTGTCGTCGTGGCGCCCGTGCCGACCTTCGTCATGTATGCCCGTTCCGCGCAATTTGCCGGCATGGATTTCGTCGGCGTGCCCTTGAAGGCGGACTTGACGCTGGACAAGGACGCGATGCTGGCCGCCATCGAACAGCACAAACCTGCGCTGGTGTTCCTGTCGTACCCGAACAATCCGACCGGCAACTTGTTTGATGAAAACCACATGGTGGAGATCATCCGCGCGCTGGGCGACACCGGCATTGCGGTCGTGGACGAAGCGTATGAGCCGTTTGCGCAACAAAGCTTTATGCCGCGTTTACCGGAATTTGACAATCTGGTGGTGATGCGCACCGTGTCGAAACTGGGCCTGGCGGGCATCCGTCTGGGCTATATGTCCGGCGCGCCAAAATTGCTCGAACAACTGGACAAGGTCCGTCCGCCGTACAATATCAATGTTTTGACCCAGGTAGCCGCTGAATTCGCCCTCGACAACATCGAAGTGCTGAATAGCCAGGCTGCCCTGTTGCGCAACGAGCGTGCAGCGCTGTCTACCGCATTGACAGCAATTCCAGGTGTTCAAGTGTTCCCTTCCGCCGCCAATTTCATCCTGGTGCGCGTGCCGGACGCGGACGCTGCTAATGCCTATCTCCTATCCCATAAGGTATTAGTGAAAAATGTGGGTAAAATGCATGGTGTACTGGCCAATTGTCTGCGTATCACGGTCAGCACACCGGAAGAGAACGCCGCTTTCCTGGCTGCCTTCAAGGCAGCGATGGCGGCTTGACCATCGTAGAGTTTTCCAATGAACCGCACCGCAGAAATCACCCGCAACACCAGCGAGACGCAAGTCCGCGTGGCCATTAACCTCGATGGCACCGGCCAGCAAAAGCTGAACACGGGCGTACCTTTCCTGGACCACATGCTGGACCAGATCGCCCGCCATGGTTTGATCGACCTCGATATCGAAGCCACCGGCGACATCCACATCGACAATCACCACACGGTGGAAGACGTCGGCATCACGCTGGGCATGGCGTTCGCCAAGGCAGTCGGCGACAAGAAAGGCATCCGCCGCTATGGCCACGCCTATGTGCCGCTGGACGAAGCGCTGTCGCGCGTGGTGATCGACTTTTCCGGCCGTCCTGGCATCGAGTATCACATCCCCTTCACGCGCGCGATGATCGGCACGTATGACGTCGACCTGACCTTGGAATTTTTCCGCGGCTTCGTCAATCACGCCCAAGTCACCTTGCATATTGATAACCTGCGTGGCACCAATGCCCACCACCAGTGCGAAACCGTGTTCAAGGCGTTCGGCCGCGCATTGCGCATGGCCACGGAACTCGATCCGCGCGCCGCAGGCACGATTCCGTCAACCAAAGGTAGCTTGTGATCAAACTTGTTGCGCTTGACGCTTGCGCAAGCGCAGTGGTCTCTGCTTGAATGGCATTATGAAGAAAATAGTTGTAGTTGATTATGGCGTGGGCAACCTGCGCTCCGTGGCGCAAGCGTTGCGCGCCGTGGCGCCGGAGGCCGACGTGCGCATTTCCGGCGAAGTCGCAGACATCGCCGATGCCGAACGCATCGTGTTGCCGGGCCAGGGCGCCATGGCTGATTGCATGCGCGGCTTGCGCGAATCCGGCGTGCTCGACGCCGTGCTGCGCGCGGCGGAAGTCAAACCGCTGCTGGGCGTGTGCATTGGCGAGCAAATGCTGTTTGAATCGTCCGAGGAAGGCAATGCCCAAGGCTTGGGTTTGCTGCCCGGCAAAGTCGTGCGTTTCCAGCTCGACGGCTTGCTGCAGGAAGATGGTTCCCGTTACAAAGTCCCGCAAATGGGCTGGAACCAGGTACGCCAGACCAGTGCGCACGCGCTGTGGGAAGGCATATCGGACAACGCATATTTCTATTTCGTGCATAGTTACTATGTGCAGCCTGCCAATCCGGCGCATCAGGTTGGCGAGACCGTGTACGGTCAGCCTTTCTGCTGCGCGGTGGCGCGCGACAACATCTTTGCAACGCAATTCCACCCGGAAAAGAGTGCCGCAGCCGGCCTCCAGCTGTACAAGAATTTCGTTTACTGGCAACCATAACCTCCTACTTTTCAATCCCATTATGCTGCTCATTCCTGCCATCGACCTGAAAGACGGTCACTGCGTTCGCCTGAAACAAGGCGATATGGAACTTGCCACGGTATTTTCTGAAGATCCGGCCGAAATGGCCCGCCACTGGCTGATGCAAGGCGCCCGCCGCCTGCACCTGGTGGACTTGAACGGCGCGTTTGCCGGTAAGCCAAAAAATGAAGGCGCGGTGAAATCCATCCTCAAGGTGGTGCAAGAGTTCGCGCTGGAAAACGACATCGATGAAATTCCCGTCCAGCTGGGCGGCGGTATCCGCGACCTCGACACCATCGAGCGCTACCTCGACGACGGCATCAGCTACATCATCATCGGCACCGCTGCCGTGAAAAGCCCGGGCTTCCTGCACGATGCGTGCGGCGCCTTCCCAGGCCACATCATCGTGGGCCTGGACGCGAAAGACGGCAAAGTGGCGACCGATGGCTGGAGCAAAATGTCCGGCCACGAAGTGATCGACCTGGCGCAGAAATTCGAAGCGTATGGCGTGGAATCCATCATTTACACGGACATCGGCCGCGACGGCATGATGGGCGGCGTCAATATCGAAGCCACCGTGCGCCTGGCGCAAGCCGTGCGTATCCCGATTATTGCTTCGGGCGGCCTGCACAACATCTCCGACGTGGAAAAACTGTGCGAAGTGCAGGATGAAGGCATCGAAGGCGTGATTTGCGGCCGTTCCATCTATGAAGGCACGCTGGACTTGAATTCGGCCCAGTTGCGTGCTGACGAACTGACGGAAGGCAGCCTCGAGGCTGAATAACCCATGCTGGCAAAACGCATCATCCCCTGCCTGGACGTGACCGATGGCCGCGTCGTCAAAGGCGTCAACTTCACCGAGCTGCGCGACGCGGGCGACCCGGTGGAAATCGCGCGCCGCTATGACGAGCAGGGCGCCGATGAACTGACTTTTTTAGATATCACTGCGTCCAGCGATAACCGTGGCCTGATCCTCGACATCATTGAAGCCGTGGCGTCGCAAGTGTTCATTCCGCTGACGGTGGGCGGCGGTGTACGCCAGGTGGAGGACGTGCGCCGCCTGTTGAACGCGGGCGCCGACAAGGTCAGCATGAACACGTCGGCAGTCACCAATCCGCAACTGGTGTACGATGCTTCCCAGAAGCACGGTTCGCAGTGCATCGTGGTGGCGATCGACGCCAAGCAGGTCTCGCCGGGCAAGTGGGAAGTGTTTACCCACGGCGGCCGCAAGGCGACCGGCCTCGATGCCGTCGAGTGGGCGCAAAAGATGGCGCAGCTGGGCGCGGGCGAATTGCTGCTGACGTCGATGGACCGCGACGGCACCAAGTCCGGCTTCGACCTGGGCTTGACGCGCGCCGTGTCCGATGCGGTCAATATTCCCGTGATTGCCTCGGGTGGCGTGGGCGGCCTGCAAGACTTGGCCGACGGCGTCAAACTGGGCCATGCGGACGCCGTGCTGGCGGCCAGTATTTTCCATTATGGCCAGCACACGGTACAGGAAGCCAAGCGCTTCATGGCGGATCAGGGCATCCCGATGCGCCTGATCTGATGCAAATTGAAGGAAAACCTATCATGATGCCGACTCAGACTCCCAGCGTGGCGAAAGCCAAGTGGCTGAACAAGATCAAGTGGGATGAACATGGCCTGGTGCCGGTGATCGCGCAGGAAGCGGGCACCAACAACGTGCTGATGTTCGCCTGGATGAACCGTGACGCCTTGTACAAAACGGTGGAGCTGGGTGAGGCCGTGTACTGGAGCCGTTCGCGCAAGAAGCTGTGGCACAAGGGCGAAGAGTCCGGCCACACGCAAAAAGTGCTGGAAATCCGCCTCGATTGCGATGAAGACGTTGTGCTGTTGAAGATCGAGCAGGCGGGCGGCATTGCCTGCCATACGGGCCGCCATTCGTGCTTCTTCAATAAATTCGACGGCGACGCGAAAGAAGGCGACTGGCAGGCGACGGAACCGGTGTTGAAGGATCCGGAAACGATTTATGCGGAAGTGAAGAAATAATGAGCAACATCCTGGACCGGCTGGCCGAGACCATTGAATCGCGCAAGCCTGCCAACGGTGGCGACCCTGCCACGTCGTACGTCGCCAAACTGTTTTCCAAGGGCGACGATGCGATTCTCAAGAAAGTCGGCGAAGAAGCTGTGGAAACCGTGATGGCGGCGAAAGATGCGCGTCACGGTGGCGACAGCAGCAAAGTACTGTACGAATGCGCTGATCTGTGGTTCCATTCGATAGTGATGCTGGCGCAGTTCGGCCTGACCCCGCAGCAAGTGCTGGATGAACTGGCACGGCGCGAAGGCTTGTCCGGGCTGGAAGAAAAAGCCGCGCGCAAAGAATAACTGCTAATCGTCTCGGAGCTGTAGTGGATAATTGCCTGTTTTGCAAAATCGCTGAAAAGAAAATTCCCTCTTCCATCGTCTACGAAGATGAAGAGCTGATGGTCTTCAAGGACATCCGTCCCGCAGCACCGGTGCACTTGCTGGTGATCCCGAAAACCCACATCACGACCCTGTCCGACTGCACGGCAGGCCATGCGCCGCTGCTGGGCCGCATGCTGGCGCTGGCGCCGCGTTTGGCTGAAGAACATGGCTGCGCCGTGACCTTCAATGCGGATGGTGAACCATCTGGCGGCTACAAAACGCTGATCAACAGCGGTCCGGACGGCGGCCAGGAAATCTATCACCTGCATTTGCACGTGATTGGCGGCCCGCATCCTTGGCGGGTGGAAGCGCCTCGTCACGGCTGATTCCGGGCAGGCACGGGGGCCATGCGGTCCCCTTATATCTTCATGACAATATTACAAGCACATGACATGCGCGGTTCGCGTATACTGTGCTGATTAACAGTTTTGGACGCTTGCGTCCTGCAAGGAGAACATGATGGGTGGCACTAGCTGGATTCACTGGGTGATCGTTTTGGTTGTGGTCATCCTGATCTTCGGCACCAAGAAGCTGGGCAATATCGGCTCGGACCTGGGCAAAGCTGTGAAAGGTTTTAAGGATGGCGTCAAAGGTGCAGAAGACGACAAGCCTGCAGCACCGGCGCAGGTAGCGGACAAGACCACTATCGACGTGGACGCCAAAGAGAAGAACAAGCAGTAAGGCAAGCTTGCCTCGCCTATGATCGATCTCGGTCTTACCAAATTAGCCATTATTGGCGCGGTTGCGCTGGTAGTCATTGGTCCTGAAAAGCTGCCCAAAGTGGCGCGCATGGCCGGGACTTTGTACGGCCGCGCGCAGCGCTACCTGTCCGAGGTGAAGTCCGAAGTCAGCCGCGAAATCGAGATGGAAGAATTGCGCAATTTGCGCAAGGACATGCAAGAGGCGGCTGATTCCGTGAAACAGGATGTGCAAGAAGTGGAAAACTCGATTGCACAAAACTTGCGGGAAGCGGAAAGCGCCTGGCATGCCGACGATGGCGCGCCGCACGACAGTTACAGCACGTATGACCGGGCGCAAGCCAGTGCGGAACAGCATGCGCGCAAGGCCAAGGAATTCCGCCGCAAGCGCCTGGTGCGCACGTCCAACATGCCGGCCTGGTACAAGCAGCATAACGGCATCAAATCCCACGTCACTTCCGGCGCCGCGCGGGTAGCCCGCCACCGTCCCCGCAGCAAACCTCCCGCATCGTTTTTCTAAATGAGTGAACAACCACAGGTTGAAGAAACCTTCATTTCCCATTTGATCGAGCTGCGCGAACGCCTGGTCAAGGCGGCGCTGGGTCTGGTGGTGGTCGGCATCTTGCTGCTGATCTGGCCGGGACCTGCCGCCATCTATGATTTCCTCGCGCAGCCGATGCTCAATGCGCTGCCCAAGGGCTCGAAAATGATCGCGACCGGCGTCACGGCGCCGTTCCTGGTGCCGATGAAAGTCACGTTGATGGTGGCGCTGATCGTGGCGCTGCCATGGGTGCTGTACCAGGCGTGGGCCTTCATTGCCCCCGGCTTGTATGCGCATGAAAAACGCCTGATTGCACCGCTGGTGATTTCGTCGTCCGGTTTGTTTGCGGCGGGCGTGGCGTTTTGCTACTTCTTTGTGTTTGGCCGCGTGTTCAAATTCATCGCGGAATTTTCGCCCACGTCGATTGCCGTCACGCCGGATATCGAGAATTACCTCGACTTCGTGATGTCCATGTGCCTGGCCTTTGGCGCCACGTTTGAAGTGCCGATCGTTGTCGTAGTGCTGGTAAGGATGGGCATCGTATCCGTTGCCAAGCTGCGTGAAATCCGTCCGTATGTCGTGACCGGCATCTTCGTGATTTCCGCCGTCGTGACGCCACCGGATGCGGTCAGCATGTTCTCGCTGGCGATTCCCATGTGGATTTTGTTTGAAATCGGCTTGCTGGTGTCGCCAGCCTTTGTGCGGCTGACGCAGGCGCCGGAAGAAACCACCTGAAAGGCAATTAGCTATCGCCCCCTCACCGAACGATAGTACAAAAGGGGCCAGGCCCCAATTTAGTACAAAAGGGGCCAGGCCCCAATTGAAAAGTCCCTGGCACCTTTTTGCGTGAGGCAAGTTATTGCGTCATGAGTTCGCGCACCACCTTCACCGGCGCACTGCCATAGCTCAAGAACTGCTCGTTGAACTCTTTCAGCGAGAACTTGTTGCCCAGCGCCTGCTTGCGCTCTTCACGTAATTCCATGATTTCGCTATAGCCGCTGAAGTAGCTGGCCAGCTGCACGGACGTCAACGTGGCGCGGCGCCATTTTTCCGCGGCTTCGCGCTGCGTCTGGAACGCCTGGCGCGTCAGCAAATCCATGGCCTGTTCCTGCGTCATGCCCAGCACGTGTACGCTGTAATCCAGGATGGTGTTCGTCACGCTGCGCAAATTCCACTTCGAATACATCAGCCACATTTCCGGCGCATTGTCGCCATAGCCGGATTCCAGCATCATCCGCTCGCCATACACGGCCCAGCCTTCGATCATCGCGCCATTGCCAAAGATGGATTTCACGATCGACGGCGATTTGTTGGCGTACACCAGCTGCGCATAATGGCCGGGAATCGCTTCGTGGATGTTCAGGATTTGCAGGATCCAGTGGTTGTATTCACGCAGCGTGCTTTCCGCCTGTTCCGGCGTCGCATCGTCCAGCGGCGTCACGTTGTAATACGTGCGGTCCTGCGGACGGTAGGGGCCCGGCGCTTCAATGCTGGCGCCAGCCACGCCGCGCTGGTATTCAGGCGTCTCACGCACTTCCAGCGGCTTGTTCGGGTCCAGCGTCAGCAAGTTGTTCTTGATGACCCAGTCCTGCAGCACGGGAATCTGGCGGCGGATCTCCGGGAAGAAGTCGGCGCGCGCCACGTGGTTGTCGGACAGCTTGTTGATCATCATGCCGATCTTGGCAAAGCGGTCGGATGGCTTGTCGACACCGGCCAGGTATTTCGGCCACAGGTCGTCGCTGATGCGGTCCATGTTGGCAAGCAGTTGCTCACGCGCGGCCAGCGCCTTTTGATACGTCTGTTCGCCCGTGCTGCCGGCCTGGATATCGAAGCCGAACTTCGCTTCATACAGTTCTTTGCCGATGCGGAACGAGCGCCCGCCGCTGGCGGCCATGCCTTTATCCAGTTCGCCCAGCCACGACGCATAGCCTTCCACGGCAGTCTTGGCTTGCGCAATGCGCTGCTTGAACAATTCCTTTTCCATCGGCGTCAGGATCGATGCCTGCGCTTCCTTGTCCAGCGATGCCAGTACCTGCAGCACGCCCGGCGCCTGGGCGATGGCCAGTTGCGTGTGTTCGCGCGTCGGGTTATTGATGGTGGCGCGCGCTGCGTCGTAATACGCTGGGACAGCGGCAATGCGCTTCAGCAGCGTGCGCAGGCGCTGCGGCTTGGCCGCATATTCCGTGTTCAGGATGAAGTCGATCGGACTGGCGATGTTGTACAGCGCCGGGTTCCATTCATATTCCTTGAACGTGGTGATGTACCAGCGGTCCGACTTCAGCTTGTTGATCAGCAGCGCCAGGTCGGTGCGCTGTTTCGGCGACAGCTGCTTGGCGTCGATTTTTTCAAAGCGGCCCAGCCAGTCATCGATGAAGGCCAGTTGCGCGGTGCGCGACGCCGCATCGGGAATGGTCAGGTTGGCGGCCGTTTCGTATTTACCGACCGAGATTGCGGTTTCCGGGTCAACTTTCCACAGCGCGCCGAGGAATTGCGTGGATTGCGCATCCATGTTGCGGTCCTGGCGGCGTTCTGACGGGACTTGCTTGATCATTGGCGTGGCGGCAGCTGCTGCAACGGCAGCGCCTTTGGCAGCCTTACCCTTGGCGGTGGATTTGCCGCCCGATTTGCTGCTGGATTTAGCGCCAGCCTTGCCGCCGGAAGATTTGCCGCCGCTGGCGGATTTGCTGGTCTTGGCTTTGCCGGATTTGGCTGGTTCCTTCGCGTGCACCGGGGACAGCGCCAGGCCGGCCATCATTGCAGCCAGCGCGATTTTAGTTTTGATCATTGGATGTATACCTTCATCAGGAAGGCGCCGCTTGCCTCGTGGGTAGCGGCGCCACAGGTTGCAGCGTGCGAGAGTATCACTATTCCACGCCGCTGCGGACGTCCGTTACATTACGAAATCACGTTGTTACGAATCAGTTCCTGGTGGTGCGCGTTGAGTTTTTCCACGGCCGCTTTGCCGTTGCCCATGCGGGTCAGCAGGATTTCACTGGATTTCGTGAAGCGGTGGCCGATGCGGATCGAATAGGAGCGGAACAGCCAGCTCCAGAACGATTGCACGAAGGTCGCTTCATCCATGTCGCGCCATTTGACGCCTTGCACGCCTTTGGCCCATGGCAGGATGCCGGAAGACAGCCACACGCCGACGTCGTCGTAGTACAGCTGCACACTGCGGATCAGTAGGATGCGGTAACCGACCAGCAGTACGGATACCAGCATGACGATGCCGGCCGCCAGTTCGGAATAGCGGAAGGCGAGCGGCAACGCAACGCCGAACAGCAGTATGGCCAGCAGCAGCGTGTTGATGTAGGCGGTCCAGGATTTCACGGCGAGCAGGGTGCCGTGGCCGGCCGGGCGGGATGCGTTGTCTTGTTCCATAGTTGTTCTCGGTTTGTTGGCTGTACTGGTGAGTTGGCGTTGCTGGTGTGGTGCCAGGCTTGCTGCGCAAACCTGGCACCGGCGCAGATTGCCGGTACGCGTACGATCAGTAACTCATTCCTTCCTGCAGCATCGCCAGCATATCGGCCGCCGACATGCGCGCCGACGTGTCGCTGCCATCGAGCAAGCTGTCGGCCAGGTCGCGCTTGTGCTGGTGCAGATCGACGATGCCTTCTTCTATCGTATGGCGCGCCACTAGGCGGTAGATCGTCACGGGGCGCAATTGTCCCATGCGGTGCGCGCGGTCGGAAGCCTGGTCTTCGACGGCAGGGTTCCACCACGGATCCATGTGGATCACATAGTCCGCCGCCGTCAGGTTGATGCCGACGCCGCCGGCCTTCAGCGAAATCAGGAATACGTCGCCTTCACCGGCCTGGAACGCATCGACGCGCTGCTTGCGCACCGCCATCGGTGTGGAACCATCGAGGTACTGGTACGACACGCCCTGCGCTTCCAGATGGTCGCGGATCAGGCCCAGATGGTCGACGAACTGGCTGAACACCAGCACCTTGTGGCGGTTTTCCAGCAAGCCCGATAACAGGCGCGCAAACGCGGCCAGTTTGCTGCTGGCCAGCTTCAGGCCCGGCGCCACCAGATTCGGGTTGCAGCACGCGCGGCGCAGCTTCATGATCTCCGCCAGGATCTGGATGGATTTCTTCTCGGCCGGTCCTTCCACTTGCGCCAGGTTGTCCAGGGCTTCGCGCCGCAACGATTCGTACAGCGCTGCTTCTTCCTTCGACAAATCCACTTCCAGCGTAATTTCCGTACGCGACGGCAGTTCCGTCAGTACCTGGGTCTTGGTGCGGCGCAGGATGAAGGGCCCGATCAGGCGGCGCAAGCGGTTGCGCGCACCCACTTCCGCGCGGTGGTCTTGCTGCTTTTCTATTGGCCCGGCAAAGCGCAAATTGAATTGCTCAATGCTGCCCAGCAGGCCCGGATTGATAAAGCGGAACAGATTCCACAATTCGCCCAAATGGTTTTCCAGCGGCGTACCGGTCGCCACCATGCGGAAGTCGCCCCGCAGCGCCATCACGGCTTGCGAACGTTTCGTGGCGCCATTCTTGATGGCTTGCGCTTCATCGAGCACGATCGTGTGCCAGTGCACATTGGCGAAACGCTCCGCTTCCAGCTGCAGCAAGCCATAGCTGGCCACGACCAGGTCAAACGCGCCGGCGCTGGCCAGCGTTTCCGCGCGGTCCCCGGCGCCAAACAGTTTGACATTGAGTGTTGGTGCAAACCGCGCCGCTTCCGACACCCAGTTCAGGCACACGGAAGTCGGCGCGATCACCAGGGTCGGCCCTTTCGGTGCGCGCGACAAGATCAAAGCCAGCGCCTGCAAGGTCTTACCTAAGCCCATGTCATCGGCTAGGCACGCGCCAACGCCCCAGTGGGCCAGACGCGCCAGCCAGTCATAGCCTTCACGCTGGTAATCGCGCAATTCCGCCTGCAAGGTGCTCGGCACTTGCGGCACGAATTCCATGCTGGCCTGCATGCGCAGCAAATGTTCGCGCCATGCGGGATCGGCTTCCACGGCGCCCGCTTCATGCGCCAATTCTTCCAGCGCAAAAGACGCCAGCGGGTGAATGCGCACGCCGTCTCCGCTGATGGAACCGATGAGCTGCACTTCACGCAGGCGGCGGTGCAATTCTTCCGTCAGCGCGAGGAACTGGTTATCGCCCAGCGCAATAAAACGGTCTTCGCCGGCCGCCATCATTTCCAGCACGGAGCGCAAATCCAGCACCGTGTTTTCATCCACTTGCAGCTGGCCGCTGGCGGCAAACCAGTCTTTTTCACGGCGGATTTGCAAACGGAATTGCTTGCCGCTGATGCGCTGGGTGACGCGGAATTTTTCGCCTTCCGGCCATGCCACCACGATGTTTTCCTGCTGCTGCAATTCCGCCAGCAATTGCAGGCACAGTGCGGGCTGGCCCAGCAGCCATTCGCCATGGTCCTGTTCCGCCTGGGCCAAAACGGGACATTGCGCCACCAGCATGCGTTCCGCATCGCGTTCATCGGCCAGGCGGCGCCGGGCTTGCACCTGCCGCCCCTCGTGTTCCGCAATCAGGCTTTCCGCACCGCTGCCTGGTGCGTAATACGCGCCATTGGCAAGCGGCCGCACCTGGATTTGCATTTTGAGGCCCTGCTGGTATGGCAGCAGCAACACGTGCAGGCGCGCATCCGCTTCAATTTGCTCGGCATTGCCATCGCCGCCGCCAATATCCGACTGCACCGTCACCAGCGACGAGACAGCGCTAATGGCGGATAGCACCTGTTCCTGCGCATGCTGCGGCACCGTCAAGCCATCGCCGACAATGGACGCAATGCGGCGGTGTTCATCGCCGATCGACACGACGCGCAAGCGCGTCGGCGTTTCCTTCACCACCACGACACTGGCATTCACGTCGTTGACGGGCGGCTGCAACGTCAATTGCAACTGGCCGCCGCTGGAACGGATCAGCAATTCCGGCGCACCGGCCAGCAATTCCACCCGCGTATCCGGCGCATCGAGCCAATAGACGTGGGGGTGGCTTACCAGCGCCAGCGCGGCCTGTTCATGGTCGATGTCATAGCGCAGCCCCGACGAATATGCCTGGCGCGATGGGGCAATGGTGCTGCTGATGCGGATGTCTTGCGCCGTCAGGTATTCCATCGTGGCGGCGTCTTCTCGCAAGCGCTTCAACGCCAGCGGGCGTCCCTTGCCCCAGCTGCCTTTCGCGTCGCGCTTTTGTTCGCGCGGTTCGATTTCCGTGATGCCGATGGCCGGATCGAAAGCCAGCATCCACACCAGCCGTGTTTCATTGGCGGCAGCGGCAGGCGCCGCCTGCTGCAAGTTGATCAGCGCGGACAGCTGGCGCTGCCATGCTTCCTGCCGCTCGAACCACGACGCCATGTCGGTAAAGCCGCCTTTTTCACGCAATGCGGCCGCATGCGTCATCATGTCGTGGTCGCCCAGGTGGCCCAGCACGGACGCCACTTGCGCGGCAATGAATTTATAACCTGCGGCCTCCGCCTGGTGCGCCAAGGTGTGCAATTGTTCGCGCTTGCCTTCCAATGGCAGCGACAGCCAGTAATACAGCAAGGCTTGGAACATTTGCGGCTGCATGGCGGATTCCCACGCCCGCGTCAGCACGATATCGGCTTGCATGGTACCGGCGCGGATCTGGCGCAGCATGCTCAATTGGTTGTAGACGGCGCTGTCCGGGTTCGGCTGCGCGTGCACCGCCAGTTCCAGGTAGCTTTCCGCTGCCTTTGCCATGCGCGAATCGAGGCTGCGCAGCATGGCCAGCACGTACAGGTGGCCCGCCATGCCCTGGAACAGTTGCTTGCGCTTGCCGGAATCGCGGCGCAACAGTTTCAACGCATTGTCGTAGCCGGCCAGTGCCTTATCCGTATCACCCTTCAGGAAAATCACGGTGGCCGTAAACAGTTGCGCCAGCGGGTTATCGAGCCCTTCCAGGTACGTCAATGCCTGCTTCAATTCGCCGCACAGGATGGCTTGTTCCGCCATGGCCAAGCGCAGCGCATCGCTGATATATTCATTTTTAGCGATCTTGCGCTGGATGTGGCGCTCGGCAAAGCCGCGGATGGTGGGCGCCAGCGCCGGTTCGCGCTGGCAGTGCTGGATCAGCAGCATCAGCACGTCGTCCATCAGCAGCGGATGCACGAGCACCAGCATGCCCGTCTCGAACGGGCGCGTAAAGATATCGACCACCGGATGCAATTGCGCCGCTTCATAGCACACCATGCACGCTTGCAGCAGCGGCATCACTTGCTGCGGTGTTTGTCCCCGCAACAGCGCCATGCGCAAGCGCGCCACGCCCTGGCGGTAGCTGCGCGGTTCCAGCGCGCCATTCCAGCCCTGGCGCATGGGGTTCAGCGCTTCATACGCGGCGCACAAGTCCGGCAAGATGTGCGCACCAATGGCGGCGCGGATCGCGGGCCAACGCAGCTTGGTGTTGCACATATAGCCGCGCGTGGCCATCACGCTGATAAAGGCCAGCCGCTCCAGCCGCTGCAGCACTTCGTCCAGCGAAGCGGCATTGAACATGAAGCCCTTGCCATCGCGCACACCGGCTTTGTTCAGCAAATCCAGCACGGCCTGGCGGCCCGTCGCTTCGCCAATCAGCGCCAGCAGCGCGAGGATGGCTTTGTCTTCCGCACCCAGTGCATCAAATTCAGCCAGCAAATGTTGTTCACTGCTCATTAGGTCTTGCTCCGAGAAACCCCGTCCTTCAGGGCGGGGAGTGAAAGGAGCCGGCGGCGCAGCCGCCGAATATTCTTTCGGTTAAATAGGGAACAAATTCCACCCCGCTTTGTCAAAGGGGGATGAACCTGGTCTTTCGATACCGCGTGAAATCCCTGACCGGCCTGCTGAATCAGCAGGCACGGAAGGTGAATCTCGTCTGGAATTTCTGCAATGACAGGCAGAAGGATGCGTTGCGCTTCAATCGCCGCTGGCACACTGGATTTGACTTGATCAACCTGACTACCGGATGCAGCAAGGAACTTGGACTGCACTCCGGCACGATTAACGACGTCTGCCAGCAATACGCCAAGTCGCGTAAGCAATCCAACAAGCCCTACCTGCGTTACCGTGGCCGCAAATCGCTGGGCTGGGTGCCCTTGAAAGGGCGTGAACTGAAGCGCGAAGGGAATGCGTTTCGCTTCGCCGGCAATACGTTCCGCGTGTTTTACTCGCGCCCTCTGCCGGAAGGAAAAATTGTCGACGGCACCAACTTTTCCCGCGACCGTCGAGGCAATTGGTTCCTGAACATTGTGCTTGAGTTGGCGGCGCCTCCGACCAGATTGCTCGTCAGGCAGGTTGGCATTGACCTGGGGTTGCATGACCTGGCCAAACTGACCACCGGGAAGCCGATAGCTGCCCCCAACTTTTACCGCGAAGCCGAACCGGCGCTGGCCATTGCCCAGCGGGCGAATAAGAAACGGCGCGTTCAAGCTATCCATGCCAGGACGGCCAACCGCCGGCATGATTTTTTGCACAAATTGTCCACCCGCCTGGTCCGCGAGTTCGACCACATCGTGGTCGGCAACGTCAACGCGGCGGGACTCGCCAAAACCAGCATGGCGAAATCGGTACTGGACGCGGGCTGGTCGACACTTCGTACTCAACTGGCGTACAAGGCTGTTAAGCATGGCGCCATCTTTGAAGAAGTGGACGAACGATTCACCACCCAGATCTGCTCGAACTGTGAAAACCCAATCCAGATCCGATCCCCAAGGGGGGAACCGAGAGGTATCGCAGACCTTGGAATAAGGGAATGGCAGTGTAGTGATTGCGGTGCCATACATGATCGTGATCTCAATGCTGCGATAAACATTCTCCGTCGCGGACGTGCGACGCTGGTTGCAGGAATCTCCGTCCTTTAGGGCGGAGAGGACGTCAAAAGCTCTTACAGGTTGTGGATCTCGACCGGCGCAGGCAAGTCCGCATCGTGCAGGCCGAACATGCGCTGGTAGAAATACAGTTCCGCTTCCAGGGTCCGGATAATCGTGTCCGCCTTGCGGAAACCATGGCCTTCGCCCTCCAGTTCCACATAGGCGACCGGAATGCCGCGCTGCTTGAGCGCCTGCACCATGGCCACCGATTGCGACGGTGGCACGACCATGTCATCGAGGCCCTGGAAGAAAATCATCGGACAAGCCAGTTTATCCGTGTGGTGAATCGGGGAGCGCTGACTATACACGGCGTCCGCCTCGGCAGCGGGGGCAATCAGGTATTCGTTGTAGTGCGATTCGAACTTGTGCGAATCCTGGTCCAGCCCTTTCAGGTCGGACACGCCGTAATAACTGGCGCCCAGCTTGAAGACATCGTGGAACGTCAGTGCGCTTAGTGTCGTGAGGCCGCCCGCGCTGCTGCCGCGGATAATCAGCCGGTCCGGGTCTGCCATGCCTTGCTGCGCCAGGTAACGGGCGCCGGCCACGCAATCTTCCACGTCAACGATGCCCCACTGGCCTTGCAATAAGTCGCGGTAAGCGCGGCCAAAGCCCGTACTGCCGCCATAGTTCACGTCCAGCACGCCGAAACCGCGGCTGGTCCAGTATTGCGTGGCGAGTTTCAATGTATTGACGGTCATGCCGGTCGGGCCGCCGTGGCCGATCACGATGGCGGGCGGTTTTGTACCGGGCGGCGCTTGCACATCCTTGTTAGCGGGCGGGTAATAAAACGCGTGCGCCGTGCGGCCGTTGGCGCTGGGGTAGCTGATGCTTTGCGGGACCGACAGGTAGCCCGCATCCGGCGCCGTGTCGATGGATTTCACCAGCACGTCGCGTGCCCCCGTGGCCACGTCGATGCGCGCCAGTTCGAGCGGCAGTACGGGACTGCCTGCCAGCACGGCAACAAAGCCGGGACCTGCCTTCAATTCGCGGATTTCGCCATACGGTGTATCCATCGCGGTCAACTGGCCGGTCAGCACGTCAATGCGCGCCAGTTTGCTGACGCCTTGCTCGATATAGGTGGCGGTGATTTCCGAGGCGGACGTGAAGCCATACATGGCATTGCCGAACACCCAGTGCGGCGCACCGAATTCAGCCGCCATCGGGCAGACGGCGTGCGGGCCGTTCTTCGTATGCCGGTACAGGTTCCACCAGCCGCTGCGGTCCGATACAAAGTACAGCGAGCCATCGGGCGCCCATTCTGGCTGGCAAATGGCTTCGTCCTCGCCGCCCGCGACTTTGACCGGCATATCCAGTGCGCCGTCATCGCGGATCGACGCCAGCCACAGTTCCGTGCCCTGCCATGGCATGCGCGGATGGTCCCACGACAGCCACGCCAGCTGGCGGCCATCGGGCGATAAGCGGGGCGATGAATAAAAGTCATTACCCAGTACCAGCACGGTTTCCGAGCCATCAAAGCCCACGGCGCACAGCGTATTGTCCGGATGCGCATGGGAGGCCGGGTCTTGTGGATGCTGTTCGCGCACGCACACTACGCGGTTGCGGGCCGTATCGATGGCGAAATCCGCGAAGCGCTGGCGGTTCACGTGGGTGAACGGTTCGGCCGGCGCGTCGCCCACCTTGCGGTACAGGCGCTTGTCGCCATCCTGGCAAAACACGAGCGTGTCCCCGCAAACGGCATACGCACCGCCGCCATATTCATGCACGCGGGAGCGCACATTTTGCGGCAATGGCGTTAATTCAACGGTTTCCATACCCCGGCGGCGCAGCAAGGTGGAACGGCCACCTTCGGCGGGGCGGCCGGCCAGCCAATAGATATCGCCGCCGGGACCCAGCGCCAGTTGCGACAGCGGCGTGGCGCCGGCCGCTACGGTCGCGGCACTGATCGGGGAGGGCCATACGCCCGATGGGACAACGGCTGGCGCCATATTCGGCATACTCATATTCAAGCTCCGTAAAATATCTGGCGAATGATACAGATACGCCCGCGCCATGCGTAAAAAAGCAGGCAGGGGATGCGATAATAGCTTCTTTATCTGCGCAGAGCTTGCCATTCATGCCACAATTCGCCCCCCTGAAGAACGATACCTTCCTGCGCGCATTGCTGCGCCAGCCGACTGATTACACGCCTGTGTGGCTGATGCGCCAGGCAGGGCGCTACCTGCCGGAATACCGCGCCACGCGCGCCAAGGCAGGTTCGTTCATGGGCCTGGCCACCAATCCAGACCTGGCCACGGAAGTCACCCTGCAGCCCATCGACCGCTACCCGCTGGATGCGGCCATCCTGTTCTCCGACATCTTGACGGTGCCCGATGCGATGGGCCTGGGTTTGCGCTTCGTGGAAGGCGAGGGCCCGAAATTCGACCGTCCTTTGAAAACTGAAGAAGACGTGCTGGCGCTGCGCGCACCGGATTTGGCGTCGCTGGACTATGTCTTCAAGGCCGTCACGCAAATCCGCACGGAATTGAATGGCCGCGTACCGCTGATCGGTTTTTCCGGCAGTCCATGGACGCTGGCGTGCTATATGGTGGAAGGCGAAGGTTCGCGCGAATTCCACACTATCAAGAAGATGCTGTACAGCCGCCCGGACTTGATGCATCGCATCCTGGAAATCAATGCGCAATCCGTGGCGGATTACCTGAACGCGCAAATCGACGCCGGTGCGCAGGCCGTGATGGTGTTTGATTCGTGGGGCGGCGCGCTGGCGGATGGCGCCTTCCAGGCATTCTCGCTGCAATACATGCAAAAAGTTGTATCGCTGCTCAAGCGTGAAAAAGATGGCGTGAAAATCCCCGCCATCGTATTCACCAAGGGCGGCGGCCATTGGGCGGAAGAAATCGCCGCCATCGGTTCCGACGCCATCGGCCTGGACTGGACCGCCAACCTGGGCAAGGTCCGCGCACTGGTGGGCCACAAGGTCGCATTGCAAGGCAACCTCGATCCGGCCATCCTGTTTGCCAACCCGGAACAGATCCGCGCGGAAGTCGTCAAAACGCTGGATGCATTCGGTCCACACAATACCGGCCACGTTTTCAACCTGGGCCACGGCATTTCCCAGTTCACGCCGCCGGAATCCGTGTCGGCCATGGTGGACGCTGTGCACAGCCATAGCCGTACGCTGCGTAAAGGCTGAATTTTGCCGTGAAAAGGGCGCGTTTCTCACGGAAACGCGCCCTTTTTCATTGCAGGCGAAACCGACTTATACACAATTTTCTCAGCAGTGGAGTGCTTTGCCTGTGTATTTCTCTGCCGTGCGAGCGTTGTTGTAACCAATTGATTTGTAAAGGTTTATTTCACCTCCCCCAGTAGTGTCGGGCGCCTGCAGTAAACCCCTGTGGACAACTAAAGTGGTCTTATCGGCTCATTCTCCACAAAGTTATCCACAAAAACTGTGGATAATGGATAAATTAGCTTGGTAAACCGCGACTTAGTCGGATTGTTAAAGTTACTTATCAAGTAATGTTGCGGTGCATGATATTTACTTGCACATTTCTTGAGCAAATGCCATTGCGTTTGCACAAACATAGGCTTTGACGAATGTGTAGAATGCTGGGCCCCAATGTTGTGCCGCAGCAGGGGAAAAAAGCAGGGGATAAGCCTTAAAAAGTGCTTGCATTCTGTCTGAAAACCGGATCCGCACGGCTCAGTTATGCACAGTACGTGAATAACTCGCTCAACTGGCGTGGTTGCAGGCAGTCATTTTGCAAGTACTTGATTTTGCTGTGAAAAAGCGATTTTTGCCGAAGGGGTTTTCAGAGATTTCCCAAGGCGACGAACGCTTTCTGAGGAATAAGAATCTGTTTGTTCACAAAGTTATCCACAATTTCTGTGGATAGCGTCAGGTACAAGGCCGGAGCGGCACAGGCAAGGACAAGATGGCGCATTGCATCCTGAAAATCGCGCTCGATACCCCGCTCAATGCGGTATTTGACTATCGCTGGACGTGCGAGGACATTGATCGGCCTCAAGTCGGCCAATTCGCGCTGGTGTCGTTTGCCCGCCGTGAAATGATGGGCTTGATTGTGGAGATCGCCGATCACAGCGACGTGCCTGCCGATAAGCTCAAGGATGCGCTGGCCGTGCGCACGCAGTTATCCCCCGTCTCCAAACAATGGCTGGCGCTGGCCGGCTTTGCCGCCGACTATTACCAGCGCCCGCTCGGCGAAGTGGCGCTGCCCGGCGTGCCGAAGAATGTGCGCGTACCGAAGTCCGTGCCGCTCGACAATGCGTTGAAAAAGCTGGCGAAGTTGCCGGACAGCCATGATCCGACGCCGCATAATATGCCGGTATTGAATGCGCAGCAGCAGGCCGCGGCGGATTTTATAGGCCAGGCGAACGGCTACCAGCCGGTTTTGCTGTATGGCGTCACGGGCAGCGGCAAGACGGAAGTGTATTTGCAGGCGTGTGCGGAAGTGCTGGCGCGGGAAGCTGACGGCCAAATCCTCATCATGGTGCCGGAAATTAACCTGACACCCCAGCTGGAAGGCAATATCCGCGCGCGCTTCCCCGGCGTCATGCTGGCGACCTTGCACAGCAGCCTGTCCGAAGGCGAGCGCATGCTGCACTGGCTGGCGGCGCATACGGGCCGCGCCCGCATCGTGCTGGGTACGCGGCTGGCGATCCTCGCATCGCTGCCGCATTTGAAGCTGATCGTCATCGATGAAGAACACGATCCGTCATACAAGCAGCAGGAAGGCTTGCGCTATTCGGCGCGCGACCTGGCCGTGTGGCGCGCGTGGCAATTGAAAATTCCCATTGTGCTGGGTTCCGCCACGCCATCGCTGGAAACGTGGCACCACGCGCAGGCGGGGCGCTATACGTTGCTGCCGCTGCGCGAGCGGGCTGTGAAGTCGGCCGTGCTGCCGCAAGTCAAACTGATCGACATGGAGCGCGATAAACCCCGCGACGGACTGACGTCGTCGCTGGTGGCCGCGCTGAAATTGCGCATGGAGCGGGGCGAGCAGTCGCTGCTGTTCTTGAACCGGCGCGGCTACTCGCCCGTGATTTGCTGTGAATCCTGCGGCTGGGTCAGCGATTGCAAGCGCTGCACGTCGTTCATGGTGCTGCACAAGGGCGAATACAAGCTGCGCTGCCACCACTGCAGCCTAGAAATGCGCATTCCCCGCCATTGCCCGACGTGCGGCAATATCGACTTGCAGCCGGTCGGGCGCGGCACGCAGCGCGTGGAAGAGGGCTTGCAAGCCATGTTCCCGGAAGCGCGTATCTTGCGCATTGACGCTGACAGTACGCGCCGCAAGGGCAGTGCGCAGGAAGCCTTCGACACCGTGCACCGGGGAGACGTGGATATTCTCATCGGCACGCAAATGGTGGCCAAGGGACATGATTTTAAAAAGCTGACGCTGGTCGGCATCATGAACCCGGATACGGCGCTGTTTTCACAGGATTACCGCGCCAGCGAGCGCTTGTTTGCGCAGTTGATGCAGGTGGCGGGCCGCGCCGGACGGGCCGGGCAGGCGGAAGGCGGCAGCGCGGCGGAAGTGCTGATCCAGACCCGTTATATGCAGCACCCCTTGTACAGCGCCGTGGTCAGCCATGACTATGACCGCTTTGCGTCATCGCTGCTGCAAGAGCGGCAGCAGGCGGCGTTGCCGCCGTATCTGTTCCAGGCGCTGCTGCGGGCGGAAGCGCCGGAATTGGCCAATGCGCTGGCCTTCCTGGCGCAAGCGCGTGATTGCGTGGAACACCCTGGCGTCACCATCAATGACCCGATCCCGATGAGTATGACCCGCGTGCACAACGTGGACCGCGCGCAATTGCTGGTGGAATCGCCATCGCGCCCCGCGTTGCAGGCGTTCCTGCGCGAGTGGATGCACGTGCTGCGCGACATGAAGACGCGCGTCAAATGGTCGCTGGAAGTCGACCCGCTCGATATTTGATCAAGGCTGCAGCAGATAGCGCTTTGCGCTGCTAATCACCTGCTCCGACAACGCCTTGGTAAACGGCGTATCCAGTTCCCACGCATGCCATTCCAGCGGCACGTCCAGGTAGCTGCCTGGCGCCAGGTCGACCAGGCGGCCATTGTCCAGCGCGCTGGCGATGTGCATTAGCGGCAGCAAGCCATACGCGAGGCTGCCATATATGCACTCGTACAGCGCCGGTGACAGCGGCAAGGTGTGATGCGGGAACGGACCATGCACATTGACCGTGTCAGCCAGGAAGCGCGCCATTGCTGCCCGCTCCCACACGACGGCCGGCGCCAACTGTGCCGCTTCCGCGCTGAACCCGTCGCCAAACCAGTGCCCGGCAAACACGGGCGTGGCCACGCACACGTAGCGCATGGCGCCCAGCGCCGTCGTGACGGGGCCGCTAGGTGCGTGACCGTCGTATTCGCTGCGCGCCGCCACGGCGCCTGAAACACTGCCTTCCTGCACCATATGCAGCGCCTGTGCCCGCTCAGCCAGCCGCACGTCCAACTGGCAGCGGGGCGGCGATAGCAGCGGGCCCAGCGCCAGCGGGAACCACGTGGCGAGGCTGGCCGCATCCACGGCAATGGAGATTTCCGGCATGCTGACCCGGTTGCCCAGGTCGATATCCAGCGCAGCTTCCATCAGCCGTACATTGCGGTGGTGGGAAATCAGCCGCTGGCCGAGGCCGGTCGGTACGCACGGCACGCCGCGCACGATCAATAAGCGGCCGCTGGCGTCCTCCAATGCCTTGATGCGCTGCGAGACCGCTGATTGTGTAATACCCAGCGCCCCGGCTGCTTTTTCAAAACTTCCATGGGTAGCGACCGCGTCCAGGACCGCCAATGCCTTGTAATCGATATTTGCCATAAGGAACGCTTATATTTATTTTCATGTATAAGCAATACTAATACCATTTTCAATCTTGCGCTGGACAATTTGGCGAGCGGGTAGCATGTCTGTTGCTAGTCAACTTGATTTCCCCAGGGAATCATCTATGCTGAACCTATTGTTTCCTTGTGGAAACTGAATACAATGCGCGCTGCCATGTAAAACCGGAGAAGGAAGTGAAAATCCGCAAGATCAGCCCGAGCGACCTGCACGTGGGTCAGCTATTGCCGTGGGATGTGTACGGGACGGGCGGCGGCTTGCTGGCGCGCAAAGGCCATTTGATTGCCAATCGAACGCAACTGGACATGCTGGCGGAGCGCGGCGTTTATGAAGACTTGACGGAAGCGCTGGCGGAAGGACGGGAGCAGCAATCCGTTTTGCGGCTGTTGAATGGCGCGCAACTGCAACTGGAAGCCGTGTTGCAGCGCATTGCCACGGGCAATCCTGGCGATGCCCGGCGCAAGCTGGAAGAAATTGCCGGGCTGGTCACGCAAGCCGTGGCCTTGAACCCGGATATTGCCGTCGCTGCTATCCTGCACAACCAGCAAGCAATGCCGTATGGCGTGCGGCACAGCGTGGATACGGCCGTGGTGGCGCAACTGGTGGCGCTGGGGCTGAAAGAGCCGGAAGACGATATCCGCATCATGACCTTGGCGGCGCTGACGATGAACGTCGGCATGCTGGGCGAACACGACGTCATGCAAAAGCAGGCCGTGCCGCTGAGCGAGCATCAGCGCCAGTTGATCCGCAACCATCCGCAAGCGGGCATGGTGCTGCTGCGCCAGGCCGGCATCAACCATGAAGGGTGGCTGTCCTGCGTGCTGTACCACCATGAAAATGAAGATGGCACTGGTTATCCTGGGGCGCGGCGCGGGCCGTATGTGCCGGAATCCGCCAAGCTGATTGCACTGGCGGACCGCTATTGCGCCCGCATTTCACTGCGCAAATACCGCCCACCCATGGCGCCCAACGCGGCTTTGCGCGATATCTTGCTGGAAGGGAAAAGCACGCTGGACAGCTTGCCGGCAGCCGTATTGATCCGCGAACTGGGCATTTACCCGGTCGGTACGCTGGTGAAATTGCAGAATGGGGAAGTGGGCGTCGTGTCGCGCAAAGGGTTAAATGCGACAGCGCCGTGGGTCACGTCCGTGGTGGGGCTGCGCGGCGCCCCGCTCGACCCCTTCCCCCAGCGTGACACCCGCAACGACAGCCATGCCATCCGCGAAGTCTTGCTGGCGCCGCAGCCGGACGTGGAATTCCGGCTGAGCCAGGTGTGGGGGGGCGGAGCGTTGCCTTAGTTCATCATTGAGTCCAGGCGTCCCTGCTCCGCCAACTCCCGCAACACGCGAATCGTATCAATATCGTTTTCCTGGTACGCCGACTTGCGGAATTCGTCATACATCTTGTTGGCTTCATCGGCTGCCGCGTCGTGGTCATCTTCATACAGGAAGCGTACGAACAGGCGGCCTGGCTGCGGCGCCTCAATGGTCATGGTCAGGCTGGAATTGCCGATTTCATCTTGCGCATCGACCAGGTAGCGCACGCGGTGCATGGGTTCCAGCACGACGCGGTCTACGACAAACAATTCGCCAAAGCGCAGGCGGCGGTCGAAGCCGTTTTCATCGCGGTTGGAAATATCGCAATCGTCCAGCTGTGGCATGAACAGTTTTGGCGCTTCCGCGCGCAGAACGAGGCCGCGCCACAATTGTTCGTGGCTGATTTCATCCATCAGCGGGTTCAGCAGGTCGTTGACTTCTATGAGGTGTTCGAATTTCATGATGTGATTCCGGAAAGGGCTAACGACACTATATTCCCCCGCGATACCGGATTTCAATGCTTGCGCTGATACAATCTACGGCTGCAAGTCACTCCGGTCGGAGTGACGCCCTTTAATTATCGCCCGAGGCGGATTAGCGGGCTAGCCCGCTAATTTGCCTCCGCAGTCCGTAAATAATGTCGAATGCACCACAGTTTGGCCTGAACGCCCCGCAAAGCGAAGCCGTGCTTTACCTGGATGGCCCTTGCCTCGTGCTGGCTGGCGCCGGTTCTGGCAAAACCCGCGTCATTACGCAAAAAATTACGCACTTGATCGAAGACCGGGGCTATGACCCCCGCACCATTGCCGCGCTGACATTCACCAACAAGGCCGCGCATGAAATGCAGGAGCGGGTCGGCACGATGCTGAAACAGCCGCGCCAGGCCAAGTTGCTGACGATTTCCACGTTCCACTCGCTGGGCGTGAAAATTTTGCGCCAGGAAGCCAATCACCTGGGCTTGAAAGACCGCTTTTCCATCATGGACAGCGACGATTGCTACTCGCTGGTGCAGGAACTGGCCATTACGACGGATAAGCAAATCATCCGCAATATCCAGAACGCCATTTCGCTATGGAAAAACGGCCTGGTGGAACCGGACGTGGCGCTGCGCAATGCGAAAGATGAAGATGAAGCGCAGGCCGCCCGCATCTACGCCAGCTACCGCGCCACGTTGCAGGCGTACCAGGCAGTCGACTTTGACGATTTGATCCGCTTGCCGGTCGAATTGTTCCGCGACAACGATTCCGTGCGCGACCGCTGGCAGCGCCGCTTGCGCTACTTGCTGGTGGATGAATACCAGGATACCAACACGTGCCAGTATGAACTGGTGAAGCTGATGGTGACGGGCCTCGGCAAATACCCGATGTTTACAGCCGTGGGCGATGATGACCAGGCAATTTACGCGTGGCGCGGCGCCACCATTGAAAATTTGAAAAATTTGCAGGTGGATTTTCCCAACCTGAAGTTGATCAAGCTGGAACAGAATTACCGCTCCACGACGCGCATCTTGCAAGCGGCCAATGCCGTGATTGCCAACAATCCGAAATTGTTTGAAAAAGCCCTGTGGTCGGAACACGGCCTTGGCGAACCCATCACCGTGCATGCGATGGCAAACGATGAACAGGAAGCGGACCAGGTGGCGGTCATGATTTCCGCCGACCACTTTGAACGCAAGAACAAGTGGACGGATTACGCGATCCTGTACCGGGGCAACCACCAGGCCCGCATTATCGAACAGGCGCTGCGCAACCACCGCATTCCGTACACGATTTCCGGCGGACAGAGTTTCTTCGACAAGGCGGAAATCAAGGACATCATTGCCTACCTGCGTTTGCTGGCGAACCAGGATGACGACCCGGCCTTTATCCGCGCCGTGACGACGCCGCGGCGGGGCATCGGCCAGTCGACCCTGGAAGCGCTGGGTTCGTTCTCTGGGCAGTGGCAGTGCTCGCTGTTTGAAGCCGTGTTCAAAGGCGGCATCGAAGCCAAGCTGAACGACCGCCAGTTATTGCCGTTGCGTGAATTCTGCAACTTCATCAATAACCTGGAGTCGCGCGCCAGCCGTCCTGGCCCGGGCGGCAGCGGCGACAATGCCGCGCAAGTGCTCGATGACTTGATGGAAGCCATCCACTACGAATCGTATTTGTACGACACGTATGAAGAACGGGCGGCGCAAAGCAAATACCAGAACGTGATGGAATTCATCAACTGGCTGAAGGACCGGGGCCGGGGCGGCAAGGACCGCGAAGGTGAAGAAAAAAATGTGCTGGAATTGACGCAAATGGTGGCGTTGATGTCCATGCTGGAAGGCAAGGACGAAGAACCGGATGCCATCCGCATGTCGACCTTGCATGCGTCGAAAGGACTGGAATATCCGCACGTGTTCCTGGTGGGCTGTGAGGAAGGCATCTTGCCGCACAAAGGCGATCCGGACACGCCGGTGGAAGTGCTGGCGCAGCGCATCGAAGAAGAACGCCGTTTGATGTACGTGGGCATTACCCGTGCCAAGCGCACGCTGCGCATTACGTGGTGCAAGAAGCGCAAAAGGGCTGGCGAACAAGTGCATTGCGATATGTCGCGCTTCATTCCCGAGATGCAGCTCGACGTGGGCGATGCGGCGCCGAAGGAAGAAGAAATCCTGTCGCCGCGCGAACGGCTGGCGCGCATGAAAGCGTTGCTGTCTACGCCCAAACCGCAAATTAATGGTTAAAAAATGCTAAGTGCCATTAAGAAATATACAATGAGGGGTTTCCCAATAAAATTATATGTTTCCGATGGTAAGGTTTTTCCAAGTCTTGCTGGCGATGTGCCTGTGGTGTGCGGCAGCGGTACCGCACGCCCATGCGCAGCAATTGCTGGACGCCATGCTGCTGGAAGATCCATCGGGAAGCATGACGTTTGCCCAGGTATTGCAAGCGGAGCAGGCCGGGCGCTTCAAGCCCGGATCACCTAATATCGGGCTTAGCACCTCCGCTTACTGGATGCGTTTCGTCGTGCGCGCTCCCACACGCGGTCCCGCGTACCCATCCGACCCGTCGCTGTGGTTTGACACCGGCAACCGTACACTGCAGGAAGTCACGCTGTACCAGCCGGACGGCGAAGGCGGATGGCGCCAGACCGCCACCGGGGCGAACCAGCCATTTGGCCTGCGTCCGCTGCCCACCGACCACTTTGTCTTTCCCATTGCGCTGCAGGACGGCGCCGATACCGCCGTGCTATTCCTGCGCGTACGCAGCACGGCATTCATGGGCATCGTCATCCAGCCCAAAGTGTGGCAACCGCAAGCGTACCTGGACCAGATGGAATGGGAGCGCACCGGCTGGCAAGTGTATCTGGGCATGGCGGCCGCGCTGGCCAGCCTGTACTTGCTGTTGTGGCTGTATTTGCGGGAGCTGGACCATTTACTGTACGTGCTGTCGCTGCTGTCGCTGGTGTGGGCCACGTGCAGCGCGGTGGGCGGCTACGGCGCCGCCTATGCGCTGGCGTGGCCCGATGCGCCCCGTTTTGAGCAGAGCGCGTGGGTGGCTTCGCTGCTGGTGACCGGCATCTTTCCTGTGCTGTTTGTCGCGCGCTTGATCAAACTGCGGCAGCGCTTGCCGCGGCTGCATGCGGCCGTGCTGTGCCTGTCCGGCTTGAATACGCTGGCCACGAGCGCCATGCTGCTGTTGTTCTGGCTGCGCCCGGGGACGTCGGCTGCGCTGCAGCAGCAATTGTTCATGGCTGGCCTGGCGGTGTGGCAAATGCTGTTCCCCTTGCTGCTGGGCGGCGTGGCCCACGCCGCATGGCGCGGCGACCGCATGGCGCGCTTTGTCCTTGCGGCCTATGTGCCGACGATGCTGGCATCGGTATGGACGTCCGTGGAAAACGTGCGCGGCTTGCCGCCTTCGCTGTCGCTGGTGATGTGGGCGGGGGCGTTTGAAATGATGGTGATGGCGCTGGCGCTGGCAGAACGCTTCCACTTCGAACGCGTCGATACGTATGCGGCCCGCCAGTCGTTGCTGCACAGCCTGCGCGTATCGGAGCAAGAGCTGGAGCGCAAGGTGTTGCAGCGCACGCTGGAATTGAATGCGGAAGACAAGCGCACCAAGGAGCTGGTGTACAGCATCTTGCCGATGGAATTGCCTGGCAAACGGGGCAGCAGCGGCAAGGGCCAGCCGGCCCGGCACGTTTCAGCAACGATTTTATTTACGGAATTCGAAGGCTTCGACGCGCTGGCTTCCACCATGCCGGCGCACCGCATGGCAGCGGAATTGCAGGAGATGTTTGCCGCGTTTGACGCCATTGCCGATGAATGCGGTATCCGGAAAGTCAAAACCATCAACGATGTGTACCTGGCGGTGTCCGGATTGCCCAAGCCGTGCGCGGACCATGCGCAGCGCTGCGTGCGGGCCGGCATGAAAATGATTGCCTACATCGAGCAGCGCAACCGCCATCACCCGTTCAAATGGTCGCTGGTGGTCGGTATCCACTCCGGCCCGCTGGCAACCGGCATGGTGGGCAAGCGCAAGTATGCATTTGATATCTGGGGCGACACCGTCACCATTGCATCGCACATGGAAAATTCCGGCGAAGGGGCGGGCGCATGACGTTCTTCTTCACTTGCGTTCGCACCTTGCTGCTGCTGTGGCTGCTGTGCATGCCCGGCGTGTCCCATGCTGTCCGGCAGCCGCCGCCGTCCGCCGTGGATTTGCTGTTGCTGGAAGATCCGCAAGGGACCATGGGTCTGGAAGACGCGATTGCCGCGGCGGCGCGCTTCCGGCCAGGGTCGCCCAACCTGGGCGGCACCACGTCCGCCTACTGGATGCGCTTCACTGTGCGCAATACGGCTAGCCAAGCCATGACGTGGTGGTTCGATACCGGCAACCGCACGTTGCAGGAAGTGGATTTCTACCAGCCCGATAATTTCGGCGGCTGGCAACACTTGTCCACCGGATCGCGCTTCCCCTTTGCACAGCGTCCGCTGCCCACCGATACATTTGTCTTCCCGCTGACCGTCGCTGCCGGCGCCAGTACCGACGTGTATTTGCGCGTGCGCAGTACCGGTTACCTGGGCGTGACACTGTTGCCGCGCCTGTGGACCAAAGCCGCCTTCCAGCAAGCGGCGCAGGAAGACCGGCGCGCGTGGCTGACTTACCTGGGCGTGACAGCCGCGCTGGGCGCGTTTTACTTGATGCTGTGGCTGTATTTGCGTGAACGTAATTACCTCGTGTATGTGCTGACCCTGGCATCGATCGTGTGGTCGATTTCCTGCACGGGCGGCGGCTTTGGGTCCGCCTTCCAGCTGTTCTGGCCGAATTCGCCCGGGTTCGAGCAATGCGCATGGATGCTGTCGCAAATTCCCGTCACGTGGATGCCCGTGCTGTTTGCCGCCCGGCTGGTGGATTTGAAGACCCGGGCGCCCCGTATCCGCCGCGTGCTGCTGCGGTTGATGAAATCCGTCACCGTGGCCATGGCCATCATGGTGTTGCTGGCCGCCGTACAGCGCGCGGAATTGGCGCCATTGCTGCAGGGAATTTATTTGATGGGCTGGTTCCTGTGGCTGCCCGTGTATCCACTGGTCGGGTTTGTCATGGGGCGCGAGGCATGGCGCGGCGACCGCATGGCGCGCTACTTCTGCATCGCGTACACGCCATCGATTATCGTGGCCGCGTTCGTGTCGACGCAGGCGTTACGGGGTATGCCGCCCGCACTGGCGCATATGCTGTGGGCTTCCGCATTTGAATTGCTGGTGACGGCGCTGGCGCTGGCCGATTACCTGAACCATGAACACAAGGAAAAACTCAGCACGCAGGAAGCGCTGTTGAACAGCACCCGCGATTCGGAACAGGAATTGGAGCGCAAAGTGCTCCAGCGCACGCTTGAGTTAAATGCGGAACGTAAACGTACCCGAGAGCAACTACATAAATTGTTGTCCGGTGAAGGGATGCAACAGTGACGCGTGCACCGGGCCGCTAAAAGTTTACTTCCGGTAGGAAATGTGTAAATGTAGATTTCCTGACAAGCGGCAAATAGGTGGACCCAATGGCATGGTTGTCCCGGACATTGCTTGCATTATGCATGTGGGCCGTGGCAGCCTGGGCTGGCGCACAGCACGTGTCAGGCGTGATGCTGCTGGAAGACCCGTCCGGCACTATGACCTTGCCGCAAGTGCTGGACGCGGAGCGGGCCGGACGCTTCCGTGCTGGCGATACCAATGTCGGCATGACGACATCCGCGTTCTGGATGCGCTTCACCATCCCGCCATATCCCCATGCGCCCGGCGCCGCGTTCTGGTTCGACACGGGCAACCGCACGTTGCAGGAAATTGCGCTGTACCAGCCGGATGGCCACGGCGGCTGGCGCCATGCCGCTACGGGCTCGACGCAACCCTTTGCACAGCGGCCGCTGCCAACCGACCAGTTTGTTTTTCCCATCACGTTGCAGCAGGGCGCGGACACCGTGCTGTATTTGCGCGTGCGCAGTACCGCGTATATGGGCATCATTGTCCAGCCCCGCATCTGGCAGCCGCAAGCGTACATGGAGCACATGGAGTGGGAGCGCACGGGCTGGCACATTTACCTCGGCATGGCGGCATCGCTGGCGGGCTTTTACCTGATGCTGTGGCTGTATCTGCGTGAAATCGACCATTTGCTGTACGTACTGTCGCTGGCATCGATTGTGTTTGCCACGTGCAGTGCATTGGGCGGCTATGGCGCGGCCTATGCGCTGTACTGGCCTGATGCGCCGCGCTTCGAACAAAGCGCGTGGGTGGGCGCGATCCTGGCGGCGGGACTGTTTCCCGTGCTGTTCATCACGCGGCTGGCGGATTTGTGGCGGCGCTTGCCGCGCCTGAACTTGACGCTGCGCTGGCTGGTCATCTTGAACACGGTGGTGGCGTCCGCCATCCTGCTGGTGTTTTGGCTGCACCCGGGGACGTCGGCCGCGTTGCAGCAGCAATTATTCATCGTGGGCTGGCTGGTGTGGCAACCGATTTTCCCGCTGGTGCTCAGCGGCGTCGTATATGTCGCGTGGCGCGGCGACCGCATGGCGCGCTTCATCCTGGTGGCGTATCTGCCCGCTGTCATGGCGTCGGCCTGGACGTCGGTGGAAAACTTGCGGGGCATGCCGCCCACGCTGTCGCTGCTGATGTGGGGCGCGGCGTTTGAATTGCTGGTGATGGCGCTGGCGCTGGCTGACCGCTTCCACTGCGAGCGGCTCGATACGTTCGCGGCGCGGCAAGCCATGTTGAACAACTTGCGCCAGTCGGAACAGGAGCTGGAGCGCAAAGTCATGCAGCGCACCCTGGAATTGAACGCGGAACAAAAGCGTACCAAGGAACTGCTGTACAACATCTTGCCAGTGGAACTGGCGGACGAATTATCCGCCACAGGCCGCGCGCAGCCGGCGCGCCATGAATCGGCCACCGTGCTGTTCACGGACTTCGCAGGCTTTACCGCGCTGGCGTCAACGATGCCGGCCGACCGCATGATCGCGGAACTCAACGACATTTTCGCCGCGTTTGATGATATCGCGGACGAATGCGGCATCGAGAAAATCAAAACCATCGGCGACGCCTACATGGCTGCCGCGGGCTTGCCGAAACCGTGCGCGGACCATGCGCAGCGCTGTGTGCGGGCCGGCATGAAGATGATTGCCTATGTCGAACAGCGTAATCACAGCCATGCGTTCAAATGGACGCTGCGGGTCGGTATCCACTCCGGCCCTGTGGTGGCAGGCGTGGTGGGCAAGCGCAAATATGCATTCGATATCTGGGGCGATACCGTGAACATCGCATCGCGCATGGAAAGCGCGGGCGCGGGCATGAAAGTCAATGTGTCCGCCTATACCAGCGACCTGGCGGGCGATGCATTCCAGTGTGAATACCGGGGCAAAGTGGCGGCCAAGGGCAAAGGGGACATCGACATGTATTTCGTCGTTGGGGAGCGTACGGGCACATGAAACTCTGGCGCATCGTGTGGCTGGTGTGGCTGCTGTGTACAGCGGCTTGCGCGTGCGCGCAAGAACAGGCCGCCACCTTGCCCATGCCGGACATCGCGCTGCTGGAAGACCCGCAAGGCACGCTGACGGTGGCGGACGCGGTGGCCGCCGCCAGCCGCTTCCAGCCCGGCTCGCCCAACGTGGGCATGACGGCGTCCGCACACTGGATGCGTTTTACCGTGCGCAACCCTGCCAGTGCAGCCGTCACGTGGTGGTTCGATACGGGCAACCGCACGCTGCAGGAAGTGGATTTTTACCAGCCGGACGGGCGCGGCGGCTGGCTGCACTGGGCGACGGGTTCGCGTTTTCCTTTCGCGCAGCGTCCGCTGCCGGCGGATACCTTTGTCTTTCCACTGACGGTGCCGGCGGGCGCCAGTGCCGACGTTTACCTGCGCGTACGCAGCACGGGTTTCCTCGGCGTGGCGCTGATGCCGCGCCTGTGGCGCCCCAGCGCTTACTTGGAAGCGGCACAGGCGGACCGGCGCGCGTGGCTGACGTACCTGGGCATGACGGCATCGCTGGGCGCCTTCAACCTGATGCTGTGGGTGTATCTGCGCGAGCGCAATTACCTGCTGTATGTGTTGACGCTGGCATCCATCGTGTGGGCCATCAGCGCCACGGCAGGCGGCTTTGGTTCCGCATACCAGCTGTTCTGGCCGAATGCGCCGCACTTTGAACAGTGTTCGTGGATGCTGTCGCAAATCCCCGTCACGTGGCTGCCCGTGATCCTGGCGTTCAACCTGGTGGATGTGCGTGCGCGGGCGCCTAGGCTGAGCCGTGTGCTGTGGGGCGTGATGACTGCGCTGACAGGTGCCATGGCGGCGATGGTGGTATTGACGGTGCTGGATAACCCGCGGTTGGCGCCCTTGCTGCAAGGGATCTACGTGATGGGCTGGTTCCTGTGGCTGCCCGTCTATCCGCTGGTGGCGTTTGCCGTGGCGCGCGAAGCGTGGCGGGGCGACCGCATGGCGCGCTATTACTGCATCGCCTACGTGCCGTCGATCATTGTGGCCGCCGCCATTTCCACGCAGGCGCTGCGGGGCTTGCCGCCCGAGCTGGCCAATATGCTGTGGGCTTCGGCTTTTGAATTGCTGGTGATGGCGCTGGCGCTGGCCGATTACCTGAACCACGCACACAATGAAAAGATCAGCGCGCAGGAAGCATTGTTGGACAGCACCCGCCGCAATGAACAAGACCTGGAGCGCAAGGTCTTGCAGCGCACGCTGGAATTGAATGCGGAACAAAAACGCACGAAAGAATTGTTGTACAACATCTTGCCGGTGGAACTGGCCGATGAATTGTCCGCCACGGGCTGCGCGCAGCCGGCGCGGCATGAATCGGCCACGGTATTGTTCACGGATTTCGCCGGATTTACTGCGGTGGCGTCGACCATGCCCGCTGACCGCATGGTGGCGGAATTGAATGACATTTTTGCTGCGTTTGACGACATCACGGATGAATGTGGCGTGGAAAAAATCAAGACCATCGGTGATGCGTACATGGCGGCGGCAGGCTTGCCGAAACCGTGTCGCGACCATGCGCAGCGTTGCGTGCGGGCAGGCTTGAAAATGATTGCATACATCGAACAGCGCAACCGCAGCCACCCGTTCAAATGGACGCTGCGCGTGGGCATCCATTCCGGGCCGGTGGTGGCGGGTGTCGTGGGCAAGCGCAAGTATGCGTTTGATATCTGGGGCGACACCGTTAATATTGCATCGCGTATGGAAAGTTCGGGCGAGGGCATGAAGGTCAATGTGTCGGCCTATACCAGCGACCTGGCCAGCGAAGAATTTGATTGCGAATACCGGGGCAAAGTAGCGGCCAAGGGTAAAGGAGAAATCGACATGTATTTCGTGCGCGGTGCACGCTGTACGGCCGGTGTCACAGTGGATGGGTAAAGCAATGCGTGCTTTTTGGCTGGCGAGGTGGCTGGTGTGCTGGCTGTTGCTGGCGGGACCAGCTGCAGCGCAAATCGCGCTGCCGGCCGGCAGTGAGCCGGTTGACTTGACGGCGGCCACCGTGCTGCTGGAAGACCCGGGTGGGCAAATGACGGTGCAGCAGGCGGCCGCGCAGGCGGAACGTTTTATGCCCGGCAAGGCATCGCCTGGTTTCAGCGCGTCTGCGTGGTGGCTGCGCTTCCGATTGCACAGTACGCAAGCCGGGACGTGGTGGTTCGACACGGGCAACCGCACGTTGCAGGAAGCGGACTTCTACGTGCCCGACGGCCATGGCGGCTATGTGCACCAGTCCGCGGGCGCAAACCGTCCGTTTGCCCAGCGCCCGTTGCCGACAGATTATTTTGTGTTCCCGTTCACAGTGGGCGCCGGGGACACCATTGACGTGTATTTGCGCGTGCGCAGCACCGGATTCCAGGGTGTGATGCTGCGGCCGATGGTGTGGCAGCCGCACGCGTATCAGGCGCGGCAACGCTGGGAACAGACGCAATGGGTGCTGTACCTCGGCATGGCGCTGACCCTGGCTGCATTCAACTTGATGCTGTGGCTGTATCAGCGCGAAGCCGATAACTTGATTTATGTGCTGTCGCTGTTTGCCATCGTGTGGACCACCAGCAGCGCGGCGGGCGGCTATGGTTCCGCGTTCCAGATGCTGTGGCCAGAGTCGCCGCTGTTCGAGCAAAGTTCGGCTGTCATGTCGGTGTTGTTCGTGTGCGTGCTGACGCCGCTGTTTATTTCGCGCATATTGCGGCTGTGGCGTGTGATCCCCCGCGTCAGCATGGTGCTATGGACATTTGTTGTCATCAATTGCCTGACCAGCATTGTGCTGGCAGCCATGACGATGATGAAAGTGCCGAACGCCGCCGCGCAAATGCAGACGATTTACATTATTGGCGGCTTGCTGTGGCAACCGATCTTTCCTTTGCTGGGGTATGGCATTGTGCTGTGCGCGCTGCGCGGCGACCGCTTTGCCCGCTTTGTCGTGGTGGCCTATCTGCCTGCCATCGCCGCTTCCACGTACACGTCGATGCAAAACGTGCGGGGCGAACCGCCCAGCCTCGTATTCATCATGTATGGCGCGGCCTTTGAATTGCTGGTGATGGCGCTGGCGCTGGCGGACCGGTTTAATCAAGAGCGGTTGCAAAAAATGGCGGCGCAGGAAGCACTGGTGCAAACCTTGCGGCGCTCGGAACAGGAACTGGAACAGAAGGTCACGCAGCGCACGTTGGAATTGAACCGCGAACAGAACAAGACCAAGGAATTGCTGTACAACATATTGCCGGTGGAATTGGCGGAAGAATTATCGAACACGGGGCAGGCCCAGCCTGCCCGGCATGAATCGGCCACGGTGCTGTTTACAGACTTTGCCGGATTCACGGCCATGGCAGGGACCATGCCGGCGGACCGCATGATCGCGGAACTGAACGAGATTTTTGCGGCGTTCGATGATATTGCCGACGAATGTGGCGTAGAGAAGATTAAAACCATCGGTGACGCCTACATGGCGGCGGCAGGTTTGCCCAAGCCATGTTCAGACCATGCGCAGCGGTGTGTGCGGGCGGGGTTGAAGATGATTGCCTACATCGAGGAGCGCAACCGGAGGAATCCGTTCAAATGGACTTTGCGTGTGGGTATACACTCGGGACCCGTGGTGGCGGGCGTGGTTGGCAAGCGCAAGTACGCGTTTGATATCTGGGGTGACACCGTTAATATCGCGTCGCGCATGGAGAGTTCGGGCGAAGGGATGCGGGTCAATGTGTCGGCTTATACCAGTGACCTGGCCAAGGAAGAATTTGAGTGCGAGTATCGGGGCAAGGTTGCCGCGAAAGGCAAGGGTGAAATTGATATGTATTTCATAAAAGCTAAGAATAATCAGGAACCGGCAGCCAGCGGTAGTATGGCCGGATGACACCTTATCTCGCACATACCCGATGGATCGACGGCGACCACCCCGATGTGGCCGCCAAAGCTGCCGCATTGGCGCAGGGCGCGGCGTCGCTGGAACAGGTGGCGCAGCGCTGTTTTGAGTTCGTCCGCGATGGCATCCGCCATAGCGTGGATTACCACAGCAATCCCGTCACGTGCCGCGCGTCCGATGTGTTGAAGCACGGGACGGGCTATTGCTACGCGAAGAGCCACTTGCTGGCGGCGCTGCTGCGCGCCAATGGCATTCCGGCCGGGCTGTGCTATCAGCGGCTGGCCGTAGGCACGGAAGGCCCGCCGTATTGTTTGCATGGCTTGAACGCCGTATGGCTGGAACCGTATGGCTGGTACCGCATTGATGCGCGGGGCAACAAGCCCGGCGTGGATGCCCGTTTTACGCCTCCGCGCGAACAGCTGGCGTTCCCGGTGTTGGCGCCAGATGAGCGGGATTTGCCGGAGATATGGGCAGAACCGCTGCAAGTCGTGGTCGATGCGCTGACCCGGTATCCGACTGTCCAGGCGGTGCTGGAGAATTTGCCGGATGTGAATTTGATGCCGTCTATAAAGCCTGGAGCGGGGCGTGCTGGCTGGATCGACGCCGGTTATCACGTGGCAGAGTGAGTGGGGACCTTGCCACCCACCAAATCTGCCACTTTTCCCAGCTCTTCCGCCAGTACCCGCATGACTGCCTGAATCCGCACGGTATCGCGCAAATCCGGGTGCGTCAGCAGCCATAATTCCGACGCCAGCGCCGGGTCCGGCTCCGTTACGCGCCGAAGTGAGCGCGTACTATCGCCAAGAAAGCACGGCAACAGCGCCAGCCCCAAGCCATCGATACACGCCTGGCGCAGCGTGCTGAAGGTGCTGGCCCGGAAGCCGACCGTATCGAGCGGCACGATTTTTTCCAGCCAGCGCAACGTACGGTGGCGGCCCAGCGTGTCATCCAGTGCGATCCATGCATGTTCAGCCAGCGGGCGCTGCGGCTGTGCGTCCAGATAGCCGGGGGCGCCGTAGACGGCCAACGCCAGCGGACCGATACGCTTGCCGATCAAATGATCCGGCGGCTGCATGGCGGGACGGATTGCAATATCGGCGTCGCGCCGCGACAGGTTGGCCATCACGTTATCGATACCCAGTTGCAAGGTAATGTCGGGATACTCGCGGCGGCACGCGGCAATCGCGGGATTGAGCAAGACTTGCGCCACGCTGTCCGTCGTGGTGAGCCGAACCGTGCCGCTGGGGCGCAAATCGCGGCCCGCCACTTTCAACAGTGCTTGCTGAGCGGTTTCTTCGATGGCAACGCCGGCCCGGGCAATCTCTTCGCCGGCAGTGGTGGGCACATAGCGCCCGCCACTGCGTTCAAACAGCCGCACGCCCAGCTTGTCTTCCATTTGCGCCAGGCGGCGGAACACCGTGGCATGGTTGACGTTCAAGCGGCGCGCGGCGCCAGACAGTGATCCGGTCTCGACTATGGCTGCCACGCAGCGCAAGTCATTCAAGTCGGTGTGCGTTTCTGCAAGGGCGGTTTGCATAAATTTGGAATTTTCTTGCGTGAGTGCACAGCATAAGCTGTGCACATCAACTCATCAACAGGAGCCTTCCATGAAAACCAAACTGATTGCCATCACTGCCGCTTTATTGGCCACCACGGTTGCGTATGCCGGCGAACCCATTTGGGACGGCAATAAAGTGCAAATGGTCAGTGAAAAACTGGACCAGGGTGTGTATGCATATTACGCGGCAGATGCCCGTGAATTGAATGCCAAGGGCGGGGCGGCGGCTACCAGCGGCGGGTTAATTGTCGGCAGCAAAGGCGCACTGCTGATTGATACCATGTTGAACCAGCGCTTGAATAAACAAGTGCAGGAATTGAGCCGCCAATTGGGCGGCAAACAAATCCTGTACGCGGTGAATACCAGTTCTCATGGCGACCATTCGTACGGCAATATGTATTTGCCTGCGACTGTAAAAATTGTGCAGCATGCGGTCACGCGCCAATACATTGCCGGCCATTTGGAAGACGATAAAGCTTTCATGGTGAAAAACTTTGGCAGCGGCCGTGGTATTGAACATATCAAAGCCCGTTCACCGGATATTGTGGTTGCGGCAGGCAGTACGGTATCGCTGGATTTGGGTGATAAAAAAGTCGATATTATTGATTTCGGCTTTGGCCAGACCGGTGGCGATTTATGGGTATGGGAACCGCAGTCTAAAGTATTGTGGACAGGTAATCCTGTCATTGCTTCCAAACCGGCATTGCCATGGCTATTGGATGGCCGTTTGGTGGAAACCCTGGAGACATTAAAAAAGGTCTATGCCTTCCTGCCAGCGGATGCGAAAATTATTCCTGGCCACGGGGTTGCCATGCAGCGTGAAGATTTGCAGTGGCATATACAATACCTGGAAACCATCCGTAATAAGGTCCAGGCTGCAGTCAATGAAGGGCTGACCCTGGAGCAAACGGTTCAGCGCACAGCCATGCCCGAATTCGGTGGCTACGCATTGTTTGGCTGGGTGCATCCGGGCTTGAATGTGCCGGCCGCGTACCGCGATCTGAGCAAGAAATAAGGCTTAATCCCGGCGGCAAGGTATAATGGCAGCCTCACTGCCGGGAGTTTTAAATGAGTACAGAAGAACGCTTTATTGATATTGAAATCAAACTGGCCCATGCGGAAGACATGGTGGATTCGCTGAATCAGCGTATTTATGAACAGCAAAAGCAAATCGATAAATTGGAAGTCATGTTGAATGCCTTGGCACAGCATATTCGCGATAATGCGCAAAGCCAGCAAACACCGCTCAATGAGCGGCCACCGCATTACTGATTGCCACGTTGCGGCTGCTCAGCCGCTTTTTTACGCCGATTTTATGCCTTAAATTGGCGCAATCGCGCTAATAATTGGCATGAAATGGCTGAAATGGGCCGCTGGCAGAAGTTTTAGTCGAATTGACTGGAGGCGATGGCTGTGCCCAGACGTTTACCCAGACTTAATAAAGTCAGCGTCGGGGGCAAGCCCCATGGTTCAGGAATGACGGAAGCATCACACGCATATAAGCCGGGTAAGGCAGTCCTTAAGTGCTTATCCACACCATGGCCTATGCGGACGCTGCCGCCGGGATGGGCGGCGAAATGCCAGCTTTTAAAGATGCGACGTGCTCCCGCTTCTTTTAATACTTGGCGGGCTAATCCAATGCCTTCGCGGAATTTGGCTTTATCGCTGGGCTGAAGGGATTTGTTGACCCAGCGTGGGCCAATGCTGCCGCCGATTTCATCACGAATCTTTACCATAATTGATAAAATTTTTTCATGCGAAAATAGTCGGTCTATGCGACCTACCTGCAATGCAAAGGCTTGATACATGGGTTTAGGCAGTGTTAAATCTGCCAGTGAAAAACCTTGTTCATGGAAATAAGCTCCGGCAGCCATCGGTACTTCGGCACCGCCATGTATATCGTCGCAAGTACCCATCACGGCAACAACGGGATCACTGAAAAATGGCGATGTGCGGGGTGTTAATGCGGAAGCATGCAATATCCGGGGTGTACCGATGCCGCCGCCGGACAGAATAATATGGGATGCATGAATGGTGAATGGCTGACCTTCGCGTACGCATTCAACACCGGTGGCGTGCCCTTTATCTTGCAATACCCGGATGACACAGGTTTGATCGAGTAAATGGGCGCCATGGCGCACCGCTTCCTCAATCAAATCACGCGCCGTCCATTTTGCGCCAAATGGACAGCCGTAAACGCAGCGCCAGCAGCCGGTACGGCAGATTTGTGGACGGATCATTTTATTTAACTTGCGCCAGCTTAACCCGGCGGCTTGGCCCGCCTGCAATAAACGCTGCGCCATGGGGCCGATTAATTCATCCGGCAATGGCGCCATTGGCAATTCAGCCTGTAGCGCTTGTGTTTCGCGGGACAGGTCGATGCCATAACGGGCAAATAACGCTGCCGGTGGCGGTGCGGCGGTAGCGAAATTTAATGTGGAACTGCCGCCGGCAGTAATACCTTGAACCAGCAGGGATGCGTCCTGGTGGAAATAAGCGCCGCGGCCGGGAATGGCTGCCATGGCGGACATTTGCAGGAGGGTCCCGTTTACGGGCACTGCACTGCCTTGTTCCAATATGGCAACCGATAATCCCCGGCACGCCAGTTCGCGGGCAACAGAGGCGCCGCCGGGGCCGCTGCCGGCCACGATGGCGTCATAAGAAGAACGGAATGGGGTGTGCATCAAGCGATGGTAGCACCGCTATTGGGTAGTGCTGGTGTTGCGGAAGAATAAGGTTGCCTGTTAATCCACGTTAAAGTATCGTCAAAAATCCTTACTTGCGGAGATGTTCCAATGGCAATGTTGATTCTCGGCTTACTGATTTTCCTGGGCGTGCATTCAGTGCGCATTGTTGCCGATCCGTGGCGTACGCAAATGCGGGCGCGGATGGGGGAGCAGGGATGGAAAGGCGTGTATTCGCTAATTTCCCTGGCGGGGTTCGTGCTGTTGGTGTGGGGATATGGGCTGGCACGGCAATCGCCCGTCGTGCTGTGGGTGCCGCCAGCCGCTACCCGCCATATTGCGGGACTGCTGACGTTGATTGCATTTGTGTTCCTTGCTGCATCCCACGTGCCGAACAATGGGATTAAAGCCAAAGTGCATCACCCAATGTTGATTGGAGTAAAGGTTTGGGCGTTTGCGCATTTGTTGGCCAACGGTAACTTGGCCGATGTGATTTTGTTTGGATCGTTCCTGCTGTGGGCCATCATTGACTTCAAATCCGCCCGCCAGCGGGACCGGGTAGCCGGTACGGTCTATCCGCCCGGCACCGGCAAGGGTACGGCGATGGCTGTGGTTGGTGGCGTGGTGGTGTGGGCCGTGTTTGCGTTCTGGCTGCATGGCGTGTTAATTGGGGTGCGGCCGTTTGGATGAGGTGCATAGATGCAAACGAAAAATTATCAGAAATACATTGAACGTTCGCGGGCAGCGCGTGCTACGGGTGATTACGTACCTGCGGAAAGAGTGATCAAGAGGCTGGAGCAGATGCTGGCAAAGGCCAAGGTGCGCTCCAAGAAGAATGGGGCTGTGTAATTAGCTTGTCGGGCGGGCTCTCCTGTGTAGCGAGCCCGCGTTCCGGTCAGTACAGTTAGCCGTCTTTATCAATACGCGACTGAATATGCTGCGCCCGGTCCGGCGAAGACGGATGCGAACTGAACATGCTATGGCCGGGCCCTTCCAGTTTCGCCAGCTTTTGGAACAGCGTCACCAGCCCCGTCCGCGACAGCTTTTCCTTGCGCAGCATGTCGTACGACTGGTCGTCCGCATCCGTTTCCTGGGCTTGGGAAAATTGCGCTGCGATGAATTTCTGGCCCAGGTTGCCCAGTTCGGATTGGCTCAGCGTTGCTGCGGTGCCGCTGACTGCAGTGGCGGCGCCGCGCGCAGCCTGTAATGAAAAGGCTGTCTGCATGGATTTTTTGGTGTGGCCGAGTAATACGTGGCCAATTTCGTGGCCCACGACTGCGCGGATTTCATCGTCGTTCAAGGCATCCATCAAGCCGGCAAAGACGCGAATACAGCCGTTGTCCATGGCGAACGCATTGACGTCGGTGACGAGGTAGACCTTCGCATCGAGCCGTTTGCCATTGAATTGGCTTAATTTCAATGGCTTGAGTGCTGCCGCGAGGCGTTTTGCGTACTTGCTGCCCGGCGCGGCAATTTTGTTGGATTGATCCAGGGCGGCGCAGGATTTGTCGGCCAGGTCAATGACTTCGGCGTCGCTCAGCGTAGCGGCTTTGATTGCCAGGCCCGCTGAATCGGCCAGCCCGCGTAAATCGGTGGCGCCGGTCAACGGGGCGGTGAGCGCTGACAGCGCCAACACGCTGCCAGCTAGCAGGGCTGGCACGGGATTAACGGACTTTTCCTGCAAGGGTGAACGCATGGATTTCATGAATGCTCCCAAGGTGTTTTTCATCAGGGATGCGGCGTATTTCCGCATAGAAATCGTAGCGATCTTCTGTTCAGGCAACTTTGCGAAAACGCATTTGGTTGTCGCTAAGCATGATTTGACACACATTTTTAACGGGAGGTTTTGTGGGTAAAGGCAGGCTGGAAGCCTTCAGCGACGGCGTGATCGCCATCATCATCACCATCATGGTGCTGGAACTTAAAGTGCCGCACGGCGCGGACTGGGACACGCTGGCGCCGCTGGCGCCCGTGTTCCTCAGCTATGTGCTGAGTTTCATTTACGTGGGGATTTACTGGAACAACCACCACCACACCATGCACGCCATCAATAAAGTCAACGGCAGCGTATTGTGGGCGAATTTGCATTTGCTGTTCTGGCTGTCGCTGATTCCGTTTGTCACCGGCTGGATGGGCGAGAACCATTTCGGCCAAGTGCCCGTGGTGATTTATGGCGGCGTGCTGACGATGTGCGCGTTGGCGTACATGCTGTTGGTGAGCATACTGATTCGGCTGCACGGCAAGGACTCAGCGCTGGGACAGGCCGTGGGGAGTGATAAAAAAACGTGGCTGTCGATTGGATTGTATGTGGCAGGGATGGCGCTGGCGTTTGTGCATCCATGGCTGGGCGCCAGCCTGTATGTCATCGTTGCGCTGATCTGGTTTATCCCAGACCGGCGTATTGAAAAGCATTTGAACCACTGACAGGCAGTAAGCGTGGCGCGCGCCAACACGCGCGCCACGCAAGCAAGTCAGTTATCCAGCGTCTTCAATTCACGCCGCATGATCTTGCCGCTGCTGGTCTTCGGCAAGTCCGCCACGAATTGCACGCTGCGCGGCACCTTGTACGCAGCCAGGTGTTCGCGGCAATACGCCAAAATGTCGTCCGCCGAGGCCGTCGCGCCCGGTTTCAGCACCACATAGGCTTTTGCCACTTCCCCTTTGAGGTCATCCTGTTTTGGCCCCACACCCACCATGGCGACTGCCGGATGGCCGGAGACGACGCGCTCCAGCTCGGCCGGATAGACGTTGAAGCCGCCCGTGATGATCAAGTCTTTCTTGCGGTCGACAATATAAATGTAGCCCGCCTCATCCATCTTGCCCAGGTCGCCCGTGTGCAGCCAGCCATCGGGTTCAATGGTGTCGCGCGTAGCCTTTTCATTGCCGTAATAGCCCTGCATGACCATCGAGCCGCGCGCCATCAATTCGCCCACTTCACCGGGCGGCAGGGTTTTCGAGGCATCTTCGGGATCGGCAATGCGGAACGTCATGCCGGGTTCGCCCAGGCCGATGGAACCGTGGCGGTTTTCGCCATAGAACGGGTTGGTGGTGGCCACGCCGCCCAGTTCCGTCATGCCCCACACTTCCAGCATCGGGCAGCCGAACGCTTCTTCCACGGCGCGCGCTTTTGCCACCGGCATGGTCTGGCCGCCCACGGCGCAGCGCTTCAGCGATGACACATCGTACTTGTGCAAATCCGGGTAAGCCAGCAGGTACATATACATCGTGGGCACGCCGTCGAGAATCGTGGCTTTGTGCGTCTGCACGGCGTTCAGCACTTCTTCTTCATTGAATTTCTGGATGATCACCAACGTCATGCCATACATGATGGCGCCATTCAACGTTACGTTGCCATACACGTGCGAGCAGGGCAGGGCGGTGACGCCCGTGTCGTGTTCGGTGCGCACGTGCATCAGCGCCATGCCGGCGGCCGACGACAGAATGGCGCGGTGGCTCAGCATCGCGCCTTTCGGGTGGCCTGTGGTGCCGGACGTATACGCAATGGTGGACAGCGCATCCGGATCGGCCGCAACGGGCTTGAAGGGCGCTGTGTTGTCCAGCAAGGTTTCAAAACGCTGCGTGCCCGGCAATCCGGCGCCGCCAAACAGCACAATATGTTCGATCGGGCATTTTTCACGCACGGACAGCAGTGCTTCCCCCTTGTCGAACGACGCCAGCACGATGCGCGAACCGGAATCGTTGGCCACATACGCCACTTCTTCCGCCGTCAGCATCACGTTGATGGGAATGGCGACCGCACCTACCTGGTGGATTGCGTAATACGACACCACCCATTCCCATCGGTTGACGGAATACAGCGTGACTTTGTCGCCGGGCCCCACGCCCAGCGCTTGCAAGCCGGCTGCCAGCCGGCTCACCAGTTGGTCCAGTTCCGCGAACGACAGCGAGCGGTCCTTGAAAACCAGCGCCGTCTTTGTACCAAAACGTTTCGCTGCCGCTGGCAAGATGCTACCGAGGGTCCATTCCATGCGTGTCTCCTGGTTATCAAAAAATCCAGTTTACAGCATAGAAATCGCATTTTTCTGTGTCAAATCAATAATTTATGGCTTTTATTGTGGTAGTTAGTAGCAGATTATTCCAACAGGAAATGGCTTGTAACGTTAAGTATCAAAGTGCGCCGCAGCATGGAATGCAAGTGACTGCCGAAAAGTGTCCTGATATCATCGGCGGCTCTTCACACCGCTCATACAGCCGTGTGCCCTTGTCTTTTACCGAAAGATAAAATGTCCCGTCCCAATCTGCTCATCCTGGCAGCCGCTGCCGGCTTTGCCCTGACTCCCGTTGCCTTTGCCGCCCAAACCACTGCCGCTGCCGCGTCTGTTCAAAGCGCGGCGTCGCCAGCCGCGAATTTGGCAAATAATCCGTTCGCGCAACCAAGTCCGCTGCCTTTCCACTATCCGCAGTTTGACTTGATCAAGGATGAGCACTTCGCTCCTGCTTACGCCGAAGGCATGGCGCAAAACCTGAAGGAAATCGACGCGATTGCCAATAACAAGAAGCCGGCCACGTTCGACAACACCATTGTTGCCATGGAGCGCTCCGGCCAGTTGCTGGCCCGCGTATCGACCACGTTCAGCAACCTGCAGGGCGCGAATACCAACGACAAGCTGGACGAGATCGACCGCGACATGTCGCCAAAGCTGGCGGCCCATAGTGATGCGATTTATTTGAACGGCAAACTGTATGCGCGCGTGAAGTCGCTGTACGACAAGCGCGACAAGCTGGGCCTGGACGCGGAAGCTAAGCATTTGCTGGAACGCTACCACATGGACTTCGTGCGCGCCGGCGCGCAACTGTCGGCGGCTGACAAGGAAAAGCTGAAAGCGTATAACAGTGAATTGGCCACCCTGCAGACGTCGTTCTCGCAAAGCGTGCTGAAGGAAATCAATGCGTCGGCCATGATCGTCGATACCCGCGAAGAGCTGGCCGGCATGTCCGACGCCGCCATCGATGCGGCGGCTGCCGCGGCGAAGGCGCGCGGTATGGAAGGCAAGTTTGCCGTGGCGCTGATTAACACGACGGGCCAGCCGCCGCTGGCCGTGCTGACCAACCCGGCCACCCGCAAACGCTTGATGGATTTGTCGCAAGCTCGCGGCAGCCATGGCGGCGCGTTTGATTCGCGCGATATCGTACTGAAGATCGCCAAGCTGCGCGCGGAAAAAGCTGCGCTGCTGGGCTACCCGAACTATGCCGCGTATTCGCTGGCAGACCAGACCGCCAAGTCCACGGACGCCGTCAACAAACTGCTGGCGGAACTGGCCAAGCCGGCGGTGGCCAATGCGCGCAAGGAGCAGGCGGATTTGCAGGCGGTTGCCGATGCGGAAAAAGCAGGGATTCAAGTCGGTGCGGCAGACTGGGCGTTCTACACGGACAAAGTGCGCGCGCAGCGCTACAGCTTCGACGGCGCGCAGTTGAAGCCATACTTTGAACTCAACAACGTGCTGGAAAAAGGCGTGTTCTTTGCTGCGAACAAGCTGTATGGCCTGTCGTTCAAAGAACGCAAGGATTTGCCTGTCTATCATCCGGACGTCAAGGTGTACGACGTGTTCGACAAGGATGGCAAACAGCTGGCGGTCTTCCTGGCCGACATGTATGCGCGTCCGACCAAGCAGGGCGGCGCCTGGATGAATGAATACGTGTCGCAATCGAAGCTGCTGGGGACGCAGCCGGTGGTGGCGAACCATCTGAATATTCCGAAACCGCCGGCAGGCGAGCCGACGCTGCTGACCGTGGATGAAGTCAAAACCGCGTTCCACGAATTCGGCCACGCATTGCACGGCATGTTCTCCAACGTGAAGTATCCGCGCTTCTCCGGTACCAGCGTGCCGCGCGACTTCGTGGAATATCCATCACAAGTCAATGAAATGTGGATGACGAATCCGGAAGTGCTGGCGAACTACGCCCGGCATTACAAGACCGGCGAAGCCATGCCGGCCGCATTGCTGGAAAAAGTCGCCGCAGCGAAGAAATTCAACCAGGGTTTCGCCACCACGGAAAACGTGGCGTCGTCGCTGCTGGACCAGCGCTGGCACCAGTTGCCCGTGTCGCAAATCCCGACCGACGTGCTGGCGTTTGAAGCGGCTGCCTTGAAGGATGTCGGCGTTGACTATGCGCCGGTGCCGCCGCGCTACCGCACCACGTACTTCTCGCACACGTTCTCGGGCGGCTACGCTGCCGGCTATTACTCGTACCTGTGGAGTGAAAAGCTCGACGCCGATACGGTGGAATGGTTCAAGGAAAACGGCGGCTTGCAGCGCAAGAATGGCGACTGGTTCCGCGACAAGCTGCTGTCGCGCGGCGGCACCGACGATGCGCTGCAACTGTTCCGCAACTTCCGCGGCCGCGATGCGCAAATCGAACCGCTGCTGATCCGCCGCGGCTTGCTGGCCAAGTAATCCATCCTGCCGACATCCTGGGAACCACTCATGAAAACTATGAAAATCGCTGCTGCCGCTGTTGCATTGGCCTTTGCTACTTTCGCCCACGCCGGCGCCGCAGCGTTTGACGCATCGAACCCGTTCGCCCAGCCCAGCACGCTGCCATTCCAGTATCCCGCCTTCGACAAGATCGGCAACGATGCCTACGCCCCGGCTTTTGCGGAAGGCATGCGCCAGAACCTGGCGGAAATCGACACTATCGCCAACAACAAGAAGCCGCCCACGTTTGAAAATACCATCGTGGCGATGGAACGCTCCGGCCAGTTGCTGAACCGCGTATCGACCGTGTTCTACAGCCTGAACGGCGCCAATACGAATGAAACCATCCAGGCGCTGGACAAGGAACTGGCGCCGAAGCTGGCGGCCCACAACGACGCCATCCGCCTCAATGGCAAGCTGTATGCGCGCGTCAAAGCGCTGTACGACAAGCGCGACAAACTGGGCCTGGACGCGGAATCGAAATACCTGCTGGAGCGCTACCACACGGACTTCGTGCGCGCCGGCGCCAAGCTGTCGGCTGCCGACAAGGAAAAGCTGAAAGCGTACAACGCGGAACTGGCTGCACTGCAAACCACGTTCAGCGCCAATGTGCTGAAGGAAGCCAATGCGTCGGCGCTGATTGTCGACACCCGCGAAGAATTGGCCGGCATGAGCGACAAGGCTATCGATGCGGCGGCCGCGGCTGCCAAGGCGCGCGGCCTGGAAGGCAAGTTCGCCATCCCCGTCACCAACACGACGGGCCAGGCATCGCTGTCCGTGCTGACCAACCGCGCCGTACGCCAACGCTTGCTGGACGCGTCGCTGGCGCGCGGCAGCCATGGCGGGGAATTCGATAACCGCGACGTCGTGCTGAAAATGGCCAAGCTGCGCGCTGAAAAGGCTGCGCTGCTGGGCTATGCGAGCCATGCCGCGTATAACCTGGAAGACCAGACTGCGCACAGCCCGGAAGCCGTGAACAAGCTGCTGGCGGAATTTGCCCGTCCGGCCGTGGCCAATGCGAAGAAAGAAGCGGCGGAAATCCAGAAAGTCATCGATGCGGACAAGGGCGGCTTCCAGCTCGGCGCTGCCGACTGGTCGTTCTACTCGGACAAAGTGCGTGCGCAGCGCTACGCCTTTGACCAGAGCCAGTTGAAGCCGTATTTTGAATTGAACAACGTGCTGGCCAACGGGCTGTTCTTCGCTGCCGGCAAGGTCTATGGCTTGTCGTTCAAGGAGCGCAAGGATTTGCCGGTGTATCACCCGGACGTGCGCGTGTTCGACGTGTTTGATGAAAACGGCAAGCAGCTGGCGATCTTCCTGGCGGACTTTTATGCGCGCCCGACCAAGCGTGGCGGCGCATGGATGAATGCATACGTCAGCCAGTCCAAGCTGATGGGCACGCAGCCCGTGATTGCCAATCACCTCAACATTCCGAAGCCGGCCGATGGCGAGCCGACGTTGCTGACGTACGATGAATTGCGCACCTTGTTCCATGAATTCGGCCATGCGCTGCACGGCATGTTCTCGGACGTGACGTACCCGCGCTTTGCCGGCACCCGCGTGCCGCGCGACTTCGTGGAATTCCCGTCGCAAGTCAATGAAATGTGGGCCGTGTATCCCGCCGTGCTGGCCAATTATGCGAAGCATTACCAGACTGGCGAGGCAATGCCGAAAGAGTTGCTGGACAAGGTGATCGCATCGCAGAAATTCAACGAAGGCTTCCGCACGACGGAATACCTGGCGGCATCCATCGTCGACCAGCGCTGGCACCAGTTGAATGCGTCGCAAATCCCGGCCGATGTGGTGGCGTTTGAAACGGCAGCCTTGAAAGACGCGGGCGTTGATTTCGCACCAGTACCGCCGCGCTACCGCACCACGTACTTCTCGCACATCTTCGCAGGCGGCTACTCGGCCGGTTACTACGGTTACCTGTGGAGCGAGAAGCTTGATGCCGATACCGTGAACTGGTTCCAGGAAAATGGCGGCATGCTGCGCAAGAACGGCGACTGGTTCCGCAAGATGCTGCTGTCGCGCGGCGGCACGATGGATGCGATGCAGATGTACCGCAACTTCCGCGGCCGCGATGCGCAGATTGAACCGCTGCTGGAGCGCCGTGGCTTGACGGAGAAATAATTGCAGTAAAGCAGAAAGGTGCCCGGGGCCTTTCTGCAGTTAGGAAACTATTTGACTTGTCTACTGTAGGCAGGTTTATCGTGGCGGCTCCCTTCAAGGAGCTGCCATGACTGACGACGAATTCCTCTGCCAGTTCACCGCCTGCACGCTGGCGCCTGAACATTTCAACCACGTGGGCCACGTACGCCTGGGCTGGATTTTGCTGCGCAAGTTTTCCCCAGATGACGCCGTACGGCAGGCTTGTGCTGGCATCCATCGCTATGCATCCCACCTGGGCGCTGCGGATAAGTTTCACTGGACGATCACCGAAGCCCTGCTGCGCCTGTTGCTGGCGGGAGGTGCGGCGAACCGTGGACAGGACTGGCCGGCATTCCTGGCGGCGAACGCGCCATTGCTGATTGACGCCCGCGCGCGGCTGGCGCTGCATTATTCGCCGGAGCGGCTGGCCGGGGCGGCGGCCCGCACTGCCTTTGTCCAGCCAGACCGGGCGCCGGCATCGATGACGCTGCCATGGGGCGGTGGCACGCGCTATTTGAAAAACAGGCGCCTGCAGCGCACGAGGCATTCTTACGGTCGCTGGGCCGGGATGCGGCAGAAATTGAAAATATTCGCTGCTGGGCAAGAAATGGCGGATCCGTGTAGTCTTACTTGCTAAATTAACCATTTCAGCAGGAATTCCGTACGCATGACCCAACGTAGTGCCAATAACGCCGCCCCGGCAGCCCCCGATGCATTGCCGGACGGCTTGCCACCCCGCCAGCGCCTGTTTGCTTTCGTTGCTGTTGCCATTGCCGTCACGATGGCCGTGCTCGACACCGCCATCGTGAACGTAGCGTTGCCATCGATGAGCCGTGACCTGGGCAGTACGCCAGCCCAGGCTGTGTGGATCGTCAATGCCTATCAGCTTGCCATTACCATCGCCTTGCTGCCGCTGGCTTCAGTCGGCGACAGCCTCGGCTATAAAAAAGTGTACTGGTGCGGGCTGGCGCTGTTTTCCACTGCGTCCTGTGCATGCGCGTATGCGCCGACCTTGCCGGTGCTGGCGTGTGCGCGCGCTGTGCAAGGGTTGGGCGCGGCCGGGATCATGAGTGTCAACATTGCACTGGTGCGCTACATTTTCCCCAAGGCGCAACTGGGCGTGGGCATGGGCTATTCGTCGCTGGTGGTCGCGGTGTCGTCGGCGGCTGGCCCATCGGTGGCGGCCGCTATCCTGTCGCTGGCCAACTGGCAGTGGCTGTTCCTCGTGAACGTGCCACTGGGCGCGCTGGCGCTGGTGGTGGCGGCCCGCGCCTTGCCCAAGACTCCGGCATCGCGCCATCCATTTGACGTGGCAGGAGCCGCATTGAATGCGCTGACCTTTGGTTTGCTGATTGGCGGCCTCAATACGCTGAGCGAAGTACAGGGTGGCCGCCAGGCGGCTGCCATGCTGGTGCTGGCGTTATTGTTTGGCGTGGTTTTCGTGCGCCGCGAATTGCGCAGGCCGGTGCCCATGCTGCCCGTGGATTTGCTGCGCATGCCGGTGTTTGCCTTGTCGCTGGTGACGTCGATCGGCTCGTTTGCCGCGCAAACCATGGCCGGCATTGCATTGCCATTTTATTTTGAACATACGCTGGGCCAGACGGCCGTTGCCACGGGTTTGCTGATGACGCCGTGGCCCGTCATGACAGCACTGGTGGCGCCGATGGCGGGGCGCTTGTCAGACCGTTTTCCGCCGGCGCGGCTGGCGTGCGTCGGCTTGCTGGTGATGGCGCTGGGCCTGGCCAGCTTGCCCATGCTGGGCGCAGCGCCGTCGTATGTCGACCTGGGCTGGCGCCTGGGGCTGTGCGGCGTGGGCTTTGGCTTGTTCCAGTCGCCCAATAACCGTGTCATCGTAGGCAGCGCACCGCGATCGCGCAGCGGCGGCGCCAGCGGCTTGCAATCGATGGGACGGTTGCTGGGACAGTCGCTGGGCGCCGTGGCGGTGGCCGTCATTTTTGCGCTGGGATTGGCGCAGCCTACCGCATGGATTGCGTGGGCCGCTGCCGCGCTGGCATTAATGGCGTGCGGCGCCAGCAGCTTGCGTCCCGCTGCGTTGAAATGAACACATCCGTAGCTCGATGCGTGGATTCGGTGTATAAATTGGCTATGGCAATTACAGGGGACAGCAATGGATAATGATCTGAAAGCCTCGTTGAAAGCTTTGCATGCCCGGCTGGGTCAGTCCGGTCCGGTTGACGAGGAATTGCAGGATTTGCTGCGCCAGCTGGACGGTGATATCCGCCAGCTGCTGGAACAGCGCGCCGCCGAGGGCGATGAAGTGTCGCCGTATGGGCTGGCTGAACGCACGCAGGAAATTTCCGCCCGCTTTGCCGCCAAACACCCGACCCTGGAGCCGGCGCTGCGCGAACTGGGGTCCATCCTGGCCAATATGGGTATATAAAAAGCCGAGGCTCATACGAACCTCGGCTTGGGTATGAGAACCCGGGACCGGAAGTCCCGGGCGGCCAGCGTTACGGAAACGCCAGCATCGGCGGTTCGATACCGCCAAAGGCAAAGTCTGGGTGACGCTTCTGGATCATCTCTTCAATTTCAAGCACCCGGCTGGGTGGCACGTCGACGATCAATAACACCTGCCCCTGCGCGATACGGGGCGCAAACTGTTCCAGTTTCGTATTGGGGATGGCTGCCGCATTCATGCCGGATGCCCATCCGCCAAACAGCGCGCCACCCAGCGCGACCAGCAAAATAGCGGCCGTGCGGATGGTCCAGCCGTCAGGCGGGAACATGGTCAGCAAGATAGCGGTACCCAGACCCACGATGCCGCCGATTACCATGCCCAGTTGGGCGCCATGCACGATATCCGTACGCTGCAGGAAACTGCAATCGGGCATGTCAGGAGGCAATGTTTTGTCTTTGGCAAGAAACTTGATGTGACTGATTTCGATACGCGCGAGCAGCAATTCATCGAGCATGGCGCGCGCGCTGGGGATGTCTGGAAGCATGTAGTAGAGACGACGGCGCATAGTAATCTCCGAGCGGGTTATATCTTTGTTATGGTAAAAAATGTAACAAAGGCAATAGTAGTGCCTTGTATTCTCTGGACATGTCCATCTTCACAAGTTATTGAAAAATATAAGATTTTCCAATTGAAAAAGACTATCGGATGCGCGCAACGAAAGCATTTCTAGTACAATGCGCGCCTATGACCCCCACCAATTTATTTGCGACCGTTCCTAAGCGGTCTGAGCGCGCTGCATCCGCGCCTTTCCTCCCTATGTCCCGCGCCGAGATGGAACAACTCGGCTGGGACCAGTGCGACGTCATTCTCGTAACGGGCGACGCCTATATCGACCATCCGAGTTTCGGCATGGCGCTGGTCGGCCGCTTGCTGGAAGCGCAAGGCTACCGCGTCGGCATCATCAGCCAGCCAGACTGGCATTCCGTCGATCCCTTCCGCGCGCTGGGCAAACCACGCCTGTATTTCGGCATCACGGCCGGCAATATGGATTCGATGGTCAACCGTTATACGGCAGACAAGAAGCCCCGTTCGGATGACGCGTACACACCCAATGGCGAACCGAACAAGCGCCCGGACCGCGCCGTGTCCGTGTATGCACAGCGCGCCCGTGAAGCGTATCCGGGCACGCCGATCATCATCGGTTCGATCGAAGCGTCGCTGCGCCGCATTGCGCACTACGATTACTGGTCGGACAAGGTGCGTAAATCCGTGCTGACGGAATCCAAGGCTGACTTGCTAATTTTCGGCAATGCCGAGCGCGCGCTGGTTGATATGACGAAGCGCCTGGATGCCGGCGAGAGCATCAAGGACATCAAAGATTTGCGCGGCACGGCGTTCATGGTGCCGCTGGGCTGGATGCCATCCGAAGAGTGGGGTGTGCACAATTCCACCCGCGTCGATATCCCCGGCCGCATCGATCCGCATCCGGATCCGTATGCGATGGCCAAGGAAGACAAGAAAGAATGCGCATCGGAAAACGCGGCGCCCGAGCCGGAAGTCAAGCCGATCCGCATCATGACGCGCGAAGAGCGCCAGGCGATGGCCAAGGAAAAGCACAACCGCACCGTGGTGCGCCTGCCATCGTATGACGTGGTCAAGGATGACCCGGTCATGTACGCGCACGCCTCGCGCGTGTTCCACCTGGAATCCAATCCCGGCAACGCGCGCGCGCTGGTGCAGCAGCATGGCGACCGCGACGTGTGGATGAATCCGCCGCCATTGCCGCTGGCCATGGATGAAATGGATAACGTCTACGACTTGAATTACGCGCGCGCCCCGCACCCGAGCTACGGCGATGCGAATATCCCGGCGTGGGAAATGATCCGCTTCTCGGTGAACATCATGCGCGGCTGCTTTGGCGGCTGCACGTTCTGCTCGATCACGGAACACGAAGGCCGCATCATCCAGAGCCGTTCCGAGCCGTCGATCCTGCGCGAGATCGAACACATCCGCGACAAGACCAAAGGTTTTACGGGCATTATTTCCGACCTGGGCGGTCCGACCGCCAACATGTACCGCCTGACGTGCAAGAGCAAGGAAATCGAAGAAACGTGCCGCCGCCTGTCGTGCGTGTACCCGTCGATTTGCGTGAACTTGAACACCAACCACAATCCGCTGACCAAGCTGTACCGCAAGGCGCGTGCGATCCCCGGCGTGAAGAAAATCCTGATCCAGTCGGGCCTGCGCTATGACCTGGCCGTACGTTCGCCGGAATATGTGAAGGAATTGGTGACGCACCACGTTGGCGGCTTGCTGAAGATTGCGCCGGAGCACACGGAAACCAACGTGCTGTCGAAGATGATGAAGCCGGGCATTGGCGCGTATGAAGAATTCCGCGCCATGTTCGAGAAATACTCGATCGAAGCGGGCAAGAAACAGTATTTGATTCCTTACTTCATCGCGGCCCACCCGGGCACGACGGATGAAGACATGCTGAACCTGGCGCTGTGGCTGAAGAAAAACAATTTCCGCCTGGACCAGGTGCAAACGTTCATGCCGACGCCGATGGCCATGGCCAGCGCCATGTACCACTCGCGCCGCAATCCGCTGCACAAGGTCACGGAAGATTCGGAAGTCGTGGAAACGCCGCGCAACCAGAAGCAGCGTACGGCCCATAAAGCGTTCCTGCGCTACTACGACCCGAAGAACTGGCCGATTCTGCGCGATGCGCTGCGCCGCATGGGCCGTGGCGACTTGATCGGCACGGGCGAACGCCACCTGATCCCGCCCTACGTGCAGGGCGAGGAAAACTTCAAGGTATCCCAGGGCAAGCGCGCGATGCCGATGCTGGCGCCCGGCGCCGGCAAGCGCGGTGGCCAAGGTTTGCCATTGCCCGGCCGCGGCGGCAAGCCGAATGCGCTGACGGGTTCGATGACGGCGCGCGCCACGGTGGAAACCAAGTCGCGCCCGTCGATTCTTGACACCATCAAGGTCAAGAAGGCGGCTCCGGCGCCGGCCAAGCAGGGTGGCCGGCCAGCCGCAGGCGCCAAAGCAGGTCCGGCGCCGCGCGGACGGAAATAATTCGCCAGGTAGGCTGTCCGGCACGGCGGGCGCTCCCTCACGGGACGCCCGCCGTGTTGTTTTCTACCCTCAAATTTCACAAATGCATGGATAATTCATCCCAGCTCACATGAACGAGCGGGGCGGGTTGCGGCTACACTGATTGTTCAGATCGGGGACGCCCAGACCGAGCCCCGAACCCATACTGGATGACTATGAAAATATCGCTGAAATTAACCGCACTGTTGCTGGCTCCCATGCTGGCGCTGCTGGCCGCCTGTGGCGGTGGTGGCAAAGACAGTTCCTCTTCCACCACCACGCCGACCCTGCTGTCAATTACCGTGTCGCCGCCCACGCCGACCACGCAAGTCGGGGTGACCTTGCAAATGACCGCCACTGGCCATTATTCGGATGGCAAGGACAGTGCATTGACCACCGGTGTCACGTGGTCCGTAAAAGGCCCGAATATTTCCGTGTTGCCCGCCACTGGCCTGGTGACCGGCGTGGGCATCGGTACCGATACCGTGACGGCCACGATGGGTTCGCTGTCCGGCTCCACCACGGTGACGGTCAAAGGTAAATGGGATGCGGTTTCCGCCAACGGTAACCATACGCTGGCGCTGCGCGGCGATGGCGCGCTGTATGCCTGGGGCTTTAACCGCCAAGGCCAGCTGGGTGACGGCACCAATCTCGACCATGCGAGCCCGACTTTGGTGACGCCGCCGGCCAAGGTCAAATTGCCATGGAAGCAGGTGGCGCAAGGTGAATTCCATACGCTGGCTGTCGATAGCGATGGCATCTTGTGGGGCTGGGGCTTTAACCAGAATGGCCAGTTGGGTGACGGCTCGCTGGTCGACAAGACCACGCCGGTGCAGATCGGCACGATTAAGTGGTCGCAGATCGCCGCAGGCAAATCGCACAGCATGGGCATCGACAAGGATGGCGCATTATATGCCTGGGGCCGCAATGCCAATGGCCAATTGGGTGATAACACCCGCAGCGACCGCCTGGTGCCGACCAAAATTACCGTGCTGGTCACCGGTAAGGCGCTGACCTGGAGCAGCATCGCGGCGGGTGGCTCGCACTCGATGGCGCGCGCGCTGGATGGTTCGCTGTACGTATGGGGCGGCAATGCCAAGAGCCAGTTGGGCAATGGCGCCACCACCGACTTGCTGGTGCCTTTCAAGCTGTCTACCGGTACGGCAAGCTGGGCCAGCGTCGCGGCAGGCGGCACCCACTCGCTGGCCGTGCAAACCAATGGCACCTTGTGGGCCTGGGGCGACAATTCGTCTGGCCAGCTGGGTGTGGCCACCACCAATACCGCAGTGACGGCCACTGCGCCGACGCAAGTAGGCACGGCCACCACCTGGTCGAAGATCGCTGCCGGTTTGGCCCACTCGCTGGCCGTACGCACCGATGGCACGCTGTGGGGCTGGGGTGCGAACAGCAATGGCCAGGTGGGCAATGGCAGCACCGTCAATGTCGGCGCACCAGTGCAGATCGGTACGGACATCAACTGGGTGACGGTGGAAGCAGGCAATGCACATAGCGCAGCACTCCAGAAAGACAATTCCGTCTGGCTGTGGGGCCGCAACACGGAAGGCCAGCTGGGTAACGGCACGCAAGCGGACGTGACCGCGCCAGCTGTCCTGAAGTAACGGAGTGCGGCGATCTTGTTGCGCTGGCTGATCCGGATGTGTATGCTGCTGGCGGCGCTGTGCGCGCTGCCGGCGCACGCGCAGGAACAGGTCACGCTGCAATTGAAACACACGCACCAGTTCCAGTTTGCCGGGTATTACGCGGCCGTGGAAAAAGGCTATTACCGCGAAGCGGGGCTGGACGTGCAAATCCTGGAAGGCGCCGATGGCAACGAGCCGGAGCGCGCCGTCCTGGCTGGCAAAGCGCAATATGGCGTCGGCAGCAGCAGCCTGCTGCTGGCGCGCATGTCGGGCAAACCCGTCGTGGTGCTGGGCGTCGTGTTCCAGCATTCACCGTATGTGCTGATCATGGCGCAGACTGGCGCCACGCCGGACATTCACGCGATTATCGGCAAGCGCGCCATGATCGGGTCCTTGACGGATGAATTGACGCAAGCCGATGAAATCATGGCGTACCTGAAGAAGGAAGGCATCTCTGCGGCCAACCTGATCCGGGTCGAGCATACGTACAATCCGGATGATCTGGTCAAAGGCCGGGTCGATGCGATGTCCGTGTACGTGACCAATGAACCGGACTACCTGGACCGCATCGGCTTCCCCTACGATATCTACAGCCCGCGCAATGCGGGCATTGATTTTTATGGCGACAACCTGTTCACCAGCGAGCAGGAAATCAAGCAGCACCCTGAGCGCGTCAAAGCATTCCGCGCCGCCAGCATGCGCGGCTGGCAATATGCGATGAGCCATCAGGAAGAAATCGCCGACCTGATTTTGAATAAATATTCGCGCCGCAATGACCGCCAGCATTTGCTGTTTGAAGCACGCGCCATGGTGCCGCTGGTGCAGCCCGTGCTGGTGGAAATCGGCTACATGAACCCGGAACGCTGGCAGCACATTGCCGACATCTATGCGGAACTGGGCATGCTGCAAAAAGGCGTGAACTTCGACGGCTTCCTCTACAACGTCGAGAGCGGTCCCAGCCTCGTGTGGCTGTACCGCGTGCTGGGCGCCGCCAGCGTGCTGCTGATCCTGGGCGCCGCCGTGCACTTTTCCCTGCTGACGCGTGAGCGCAACCGCGCGCAGGAAGCCATCCGCAAGGGCGAAGAGCGGTTCCGCACCATGTTTGAAGCGGCGCCGCTGGGGATTGCACTGATCGATACCAACACGGGGCAGTTCATCGACATGAATCCCCGCTACCTGCAAATCGCGGGACGCACGCTCGATGAAATGAAAGCCAGCACATGGCGTAATTTAAGCCATCCGGAAGACGTGGCGGCCGAGCAGCAGCAAATTGACGCGATGGCGGCGCGCCGCCAGACGGGTTTTAAACTGGCCAAGCGCATGCTGCGGCCCGATGGTTCCATCGTGTGGGTCGATGCCTCGATCACGGCGCTGCCGGCTGCCGGCGCGCAGCAGGCGCTGCACCTGTGCATGATCGAAGACATCACGGAAAAGAAACAGACAGAAGCGCTGATCTGGCAGCAAGCCAACTTCGACACGCTGACGCAATTGCCGAACCGGCGCATGTTTCATAACCGGCTGGAGCAGGCAATTATCAAAAGCCGCCGCGATGGCAACCGCATTGCCATCCTGTTCATCGACCTCGACCACTTCAAGGAAGTCAATGATACGCTGGGCCACCACCAGGGCGACATTTTGCTGATCGATGCGGCGCGGCGCATTGGCGCCTGCGTGCGCGAATCGGATACCGTGTCGCGGCTGGGCGGCGATGAATTCACGGTTATCCTCGGCGAGCTGACGGATATCGGCCGCGTGGAAACCATTGCGCAAAACATTATCGACAGCCTGCGGGCGCCATTCCAGCTGGGGCAGGAGCAAGCTTTCATCTCCGCTTCCGTCGGTATCACGCTGTATCCGGATGACGCCAGTTCCATCGATGATTTGCTCAAGCACGCGGACCAGGCCATGTATGCGGCCAAGGATGCCGGCCGCAACCGCTTCAGCTATTTCACGCCGGCGCTGCAAGTGGCGGCGCTGAACCGCATGCGCCTGACGAATGATTTGCGTGGCGCCGTCAAGGCAGGGCAGATGGAATTGTATTTCCAGCCGATTGTGCACTTGCGCACGGGCCGCATCCACAAGGCCGAAGCGCTGGTGCGGTGGCGCCATCCGCTGCGCGGCATGGTCAGCCCGCTGGAATTCATCCCGCTGGCGGAATCGTCCGGTTTGATCCACGAAATCGGCGAATGGGTGTTCCAGGAATCGGCGCGCTGGATCCAGCGCTGGCGTACTGACATCCACCCGGAATTCCAGGTCAGCGTGAACCAGTCGCCGCTGGAATTCCAGCGCGAAGGCGGTTATGAAGGGTGGATGCGGCTGTTGACGGACCTGGGCTTGCCGGGCCAGTCCATCGTGATTGAAATCACGGAAGGTTTGCTGCTTGATGCGTCGAATGCCGTCACGAAGAAGCTGCTGCAATTGCGCGACGTCGGCATCCAGGTGGCGCTCGATGATTTCGGCACCGGTTATTCGTCGCTGTCTTACCTGAAGAAATTCGACATCGATTATCTGAAAATCGACCGCAGCTTTACCCGCAACCTGGCGCCCAATTCTTCCGACATGGCGCTGTCCGACGCCATCATCGTCATGGCCCACAAGCTGGGCCTGCGTGTGATTGCCGAAGGTGTGGAAACGCCGGAACAGTGCGATCTGCTGGCGCAAGCCGGCTGCGACTATGGCCAGGGCTACCTGTTTGCCAAACCCATGCCCGCCGCGGAATTCGACGCCCACCTGCGCGGCCAGCCATCTTGACGAACTAATCACGCATCCCCGCCGGAACGGGGATAATAGCGTCTTGGCTATGTTGATTGATAGTCAAAGTCAATTGAAATCATTGGAACAATCAATTTTTCAAATGACTTAGAAACCCGTAGACTGACGTCTCATTGATAACAAACCTCACGAGGAAACCACAATGTCGCTGATTAACACCCAGATCAAACCATTCAAGGCAACCGCTTACCACAACGGCAAATTCGTTGACCTGACCGAAGCGTCCCTGAAAGGCAAATGGTCGGTATTCGTGTTCTACCCGGCCGACTTCACTTTCGTTTGCCCAACCGAACTGGAAGACCTGGCAAACAACCACGCTGAATTCCAAAAACTGGGCGTGGACGTGTACGGTATCTCGACCGACACCCACTTCGCTCACAAGGCATGGCACGACACGTCGGACGCCATCAAGAAAGTGCAATACCCACTGATCGGCGACCCAACCGGCGCCCTGTCGCGTAACTTCGAAGTCATGATCGAAGAAGAGGGTCTGGCACTGCGCGGCACCTTCGTCATCAACCCAGAAGGCTTCATCAAAGTGATGGAAGTGCACGACAACGGCATCGGCCGCGACGCAACCGAACTGCTGCGCAAAGTCAAAGCCGCTAAATACGTTGCCGAGCACCCAGGCCAGGTTTGCCCAGCCAAGTGGACCGAAGGCGCCGCTACGCTGACCCCATCGCTGGACCTGGTTGGCAAGATCTAAGCATCAGTCAATAAACGCTGTACCACGGCGCAGGATTGATCCTGCGCCGTTTCAAGAAAAAGGAAAAAGTCATGTTGGATGCCAATCTCAAAACCCAGTTGAAAGCCTATTTGGAAAAGGTCGTGCAGCCGATTGAGATCGTTGCATCGCTCGACGATTCCGACAAAGCCCGCGAAATGCAGGCGCTGCTCAACGACATCGTTGTGTTGAGCGACAAGATCACCCTGGTTGAACACAAGGGCAGCGCCGCCGTGCGCACGCCATCGTTCGCCATTACCCGCCCCGGGACCGATATTGCCGTGACCTTTGCCGGCGTCCCGATGGGCCATGAATTCACGTCGCTGGTGCTGGCGCTGCTGCAAGTGGGCGGCCATACCATCAAGTTCGACGAAGCCGTGATCGAACAGATCCGCAACCTCGATGGCGACTATACGTTTGAGACGTTTATCTCGCTGTCGTGCCACAACTGCCCGGAAGTGGTGCAGGCATTGAACGCGATGGCGGTCATCAACCCGCGCATCAAGGTCGTCACCATTGACGGCGCGGTCTTCCCGAAAGAAGTGGAAGAACGCCAGATCATGGCCGTGCCGATGATGTTCCTGAATGGCCAGCACTTTGGCCAGGGCCGTACCAGCGTGGAAGAAATCCTCGCGAAACTCGATACCAATGCCGGCGCCCGCGCTGCTGAGGAACTGAACAAGAAAGACGTGTTCGACGTGCTGATCGTCGGCGGCGGCCCTGCCGGCGCGGCAGCGGCGATTTACGCAGCCCGCAAAGGCATCAAGACCGGCGTGCTGGCGGAACGCTTCGGCGGCCAGGTGCTCGATACCTTGGCGATTGAAAACTTCATCTCCGTGACGGAAACCGATGGTCCGAAATTCGCCGTCGCGCTGGAACAGCACGTCAAAGCGTATGAAGTCGACATCATGAATACGCAGCGCGCCAGTGCACTGAAGCCGGGCAAGCTGATTGAAGTCACCACGGCGACCGGCGCCACGTTGAAGAGCAAATCCGTGATCCTGGCGACGGGCGCGCGGTGGCGTGAAATCAACGTGCCGGGCGAGAAGGAATACCGCAACCACGGCGTGGCCTACTGCCCGCACTGCGACGGCCCGCTGTTCAAGGGCAAGCGCGTGGCCGTGATCGGCGGCGGCAATTCCGGCGTGGAAGCGGCGATCGACCTGGCCGGTATCGTGCAGCACGTGACGTTGATTGAATTCGGCGCGGAACTGCGTGCGGATGCCGTGTTGCAGCGCAAGCTGCGCAGCCTGCCGAACGTGAAAGTCATCGTGTCGGCGCAGACCACGGAAATCCTCGGCGATGGCAAGAAAGTCGTCGGCTTGACGTACACGGACCGCACCACCAATGAGCCGCATAAGGTGGACCTGGAAGGCGTGTTCGTGCAAATCGGCCTGGTGCCGAATACCGAATGGCTGAAAGGGACGGTTGCCCTGTCGCGCCACGGTGAAATCGAAGTCGATGCGCGCGGCCAGACTTCCGTGCCGGGCGTGTTTGCTGCCGGTGACGTGACGACGGTGCCGTACAAGCAAATCATCATCGCCACCGGCGAAGGGGCGAAGGCAGCGTTGTCGGCCTTCGATCACTTGATCCGTTCGGGTGATGAGGTGGAAGAAGCGGCTGTCGCAGTTGCCGCCTGACTTAAACCACTAAATCCGCACTGGCCTGTTTTTCCCTGAGCGCCCGCGCATTCCGATGCCGGGCGCGCAGGCGCGGATTGGTCAGCAACCGCCCGATGGTTTCTCCCACCACCATCACCACCCCCAACAACGGCAGCACCAGCATCAGCCCCGCCACACCGGCCACCGCGCCGCCGATAAAGATCATCAGCACCGTGATCAATGGATGCATGTGCAGGCTGCGGCCCAGCGTCAGCGGCATGAACACGAAATCATCCAATAAGCGCACGAGGATGAAGACGCCGATGGCGCTGTAAGCCACCACCGGATCGCCCGCGCCATCCGTGAACGCCACCATCACCACCATGATGCAGCCGACAATGGACCCGACATAAGGAACCCACGCCAGCAGCGCGGAAATCAAGCCCAGCACCACGGGCGACGATACGCCGATGGCCCACAAGCCCAACGCCAGTACGGCTGTATCAAGCACCGTCAGCCACGCCAGGCCCTGGAAGTAGCGGTGCGCCGTCTGGTCCACTTCATGCAGCAGGCACAAGGTGCGTTCAAAGAAGGCATTCGGTACGGCCCGCGCGAGGAATTTCTTGAACAGGTGGCCGTCGCGCAGGAAAAAGAAAGTCAAGAACGGCGCCAGCAGCAGGGCAGGGAACCAGCCGGCCACCGACACGACAAAGCCCGTCAAATGGCTTTGCACAAAGTCTTCCGTGTACGCCGTGAACTGGCTGTTGATGACCTGGCTTAAGTGAATGTCGTGCAGGATGGGGAATTGCTGTTCCAGTCCCAGCAGCAAGGTGCGCACGAAGGACAGGCCCCCTTGCAGGTAGCGGCCCAGCATGGTTTGCCATGAATCGGCGGGCGCCGAAGTCCAGCTGATACTGGCCAGCACGGCCAGCGCCACGGCCAGCAAAAAGCTGCCGCCCACCACCAGCGCCGCCATGTTGCGCCCCATGCCCATGCGCAGCAGGCGCTGCATCGGCGGCAACAGCAGGTAATACAGGATGATCGCCAGCAGGAACGGAATGGCCAGCCACAGCATGTGCTGCGTCACCAGCAACAGCACGCACGTGCTGGCGATAATGCCCGTCCACACTAACGGGCCGGCGGCTTCTTCATGGTTCACGGGCGGCAGTCTCCGCTGTGCACCGCCGGGCAGGCGGATATGGTCGATTTTCATAGCGCCTCGAATTGAGGCTTGCCAGCCATCCATTCGCGCAAGCGGTGGCCGATGTGGCGGGCCAGCGCCAACGCGATCTTGTAGCCGATTTTCGCATCGGTTTCCATCAAGCCCATGAAGTCGGCGCGGAAGAACACGGCCAGTTCGCAGTGATCGAGGGCGCGCGCCTGGGCATTGCGGGGGCCATTGTCCAGCAAGGCCAGGTCGCCAAAGAACGAACCTGGCGCGATTTCCGCGACGATTTCCACGCCATCGCTGTGCGCGCGGCTGATGATCACGCGGCCTGACATCACCAGGTACAGCGCCTGTCCTTCTTCCCCTTCATCGAAAATGATTTCATCGGCCACGTAGCGGCGCTCATGCATCAAGTCATCGACGATGTTCAATTCCACCGGCGTCAGCGAAGCAAACAGCGTGGATTCTTTCAGCCGGTGCAGGCGTGGCGACAGTTTGTGGGATTTGAACAGGCCAAACATCGGAAACGGCTCCATTGCGCAGGAAGCCCGGAAAAGTCCGGGTACGCATTCGATTGTGACCGATTATTGTCAAGTTGCAAGTGTCGGCCGTCACAGTTGTATCGTTTGTGCCAGCGGCAAGTCCGGTTCCAGATGGCTGGTCAGCACCGTGCATTGCCGCGCGCGGCGGGCGGGATCGGCCAGTTGCGTGCGCAGGTAGGCAACGGCCGCCACATCGAGGCCATTGAACGGTTCATCGATCAGCAAGACCGCCACGGGCAGCGCCAGCGCCAGCGACAGCTGCATTTTCTTGTGCTGGCCCAGCGACAAGGTCGTGACCGGCTGCTCCAGCACGCCGTGCAGGCGGAACGCGTCCAGCTGCGCATTCAATGCGGCGCCGTCGGCGCCCGGGTACAGCGCCACGTGCAAATCAAACATTTCACGCACCGTCAGCCATGGCAGCGCAGGGGTATCGCCGCCGCAATAGTGAATGTGGCGGCGGTATTCCAGCGGCTGCTGCTGGCTGTCGATGCCGGCCACGGTGATCGTACCGGTATGCGGCAACAGCGCGCCGGCAATGAGTTTCATCAGCGTGGTTTTACCAGCGCCGTTTTCACCGCGCAGCCACGTAATGCCCGCTTCCAGTTGCAAGCCGAATTGGCGGAACAACGGGCGCCCGGCGTAGGGGTGCCCGGCATACTCAAAGTTCAGGTGGTCAATGGCCAGCATCAGCATTCACTTCCTATCGCAGTCAGAATCACTATGGACAACACCACCAGCACCACACGGCCCCGTGGCGCCAGCGGCAGCGCAACGATGGCGCCGCACGCCGCCAGTGCCGCGGCTTGCCATACATGCACGGCCGTCGTGCGGCCCGCCAGCACGATATGCAGCGCCAGGACCGCCAGTGCGGGCAGCAGGCTGAATAAGCGCGCGCACATCGTCAAAGGCGCGCTGCGCAGCGGCCACGCTGCCAGCATTTCCGCCAGCAGCGCCGCCTGTTCGCGCACGGCTTTATCGCCCCGGTCCGTCAACAGCACCAGCGCCGCGCTGGCCAGGCCGCCCAGCGCAGCGGCAGGGATAGCGGGAATGGCGTGCAGCAGCCACGTTGCCGTGGCGGCCAATGCAGCGGCCAGCAGCAGGCATTGCTGGAGGCCGGCCTTGTTTTCGCCGCGCCAGAACGGCAGCCAGAATAATTTGCGCCACAGCGCCACGTACAGGGGCCGCAGTGGCGTTGGCGTGTACGAAGTGGCAACGGGGCCGGATGCGGCGCGTGGCGGCGCCGGGCGGGGCTGGCGGCGGCGTGCGGCCAGCATGGCGGCGGCCACCAGCCAGCCCAGCACCAATGTTGCGATGGTCGCGGCGATGGCTTGCGGCAGCACGGGCTTCAGTACGGCGGGCTGTTGCCAGCACCAGATGCTGCAGGAAATCGCATACATCAGCGCGACGGGACCGGCCAGCATGCCTGCCACCAGCACGTCGCCGCGCCACGCCAGTGCGGGCGGCACCGGCAGCGGCCAGCTCCATACCATGGCCGCGTGCGGATGCAGGCGCTGGCGCAGCAGCCAGGCCGGGGTGGCAATCAACAGGGTTTGTCCGGCGAGGATGGCCAGCATGGCAGGCCATGCCATCGTGACAGCCAGCATGCCGGGAAAAGCAATCACGGCGCACAGTCCCAATAGCACATTGGAAAACACTAGCACCAGCACTTCCATGGAATTTTTTAAACTGGCGAGGAATGCCAGCAAGCCGTGATGCGCCATGCGCACGCGGTAGCGGAGGTAGGGATGCCGGGGCAGCAGTGTCATGTAGCGCGGTACGGATCCGGAAAAAGAAAAAGGCCCGACGAATCGGGCCTTTCTCAGGAATTGGCGGAGTGGACGGGGCTCGAACCCGCGACCCCCGGCGTGACAGGCCGGTATTCTAACCAACTGAACTACCACTCCATTTGCGAAGTATCGCAACGTACAACATGTTTTAACTGGTGGGCGGTGAGAGGGTCGAACTCCCGACCTAATGCTTGTAAGGCATCCGCTCTACCAACTGAGCTAACCGCCCCAGGTCAAAACATTTACTACTAATCTGGCGGAGTGGACGGGGCTCGAACCCGCGACCCCCGGCGTGACAGGCCGGTATTCTAACCAACTGAACTACCACTCCATGCTTGCGCATCTTGTCTTCATTGTTCCGTGTCAGGCGGTGGTGGGCGGTGAGAGGGTCGAACTCCCGACCTAATGCTTGTAAGGCATCCGCTCTACCAACTGAGCTAACCGCCCCGCTTCTAACACTTCAACGTTTGTCATCACGTCTGAAGGAGGCCGAATTATAGACGGCGGTTTTGGAACGTGCAAGGGGTTTTTTTGACGACGTGCAAAAAGAGGCATCCGGCTGCTGTGCAAGCCGGGCGCGCCACGTGCATGGCGCCCGCCGGCTGCCCCGGCACGGTGGAATGGATAGTCCATGCGTTATTGAAGTTTAATTGCATTTTAAAACCTGAAACGGTTTTTAAAATACTGAATAAAAATGCCCGTTGAGTAATTCAATTCTGGTAGGCTGGCGAAAAATAGATATGTTTTTTAGAGGGCATCACTGAACAGCTGTATTTAATTGCAAAGGGATAGTTTATGTGGAAAGAGGTTCATACACACCGTTTGATGGCTGGTTTGATTGCTGCACTTGGCGCATCATTTTCCGCGAGCGCCTGCAATCAAGAGCCGTATATTGGTTCGATTTGCACATATTCATTTGACTGGTGTCCGCGTGGTTATGTGGTTGCTGATGGCCGGACCTTGGCTGTTAATAGTTACCAGGCCCTGTTTGCTTTGATTGGCTATCGATATGGCGGTAATAACGCAGACTTATTTGCTATTCCCGATTTGCGTGGGCGCAGCGCCGTTGGCACCGGTACCGGCGCCGGCATGAACCCCATAGCGATTGCCCAGAAAGTTGGTCAGCAGTCGGTGACGTTGTCTGTGACGCAGACGCCGCTGTACCCGCATACCCACGCTGCCATCTTCACGGGGACTGGCGGCGGTGGCGGCAGTACACAAGTCACCGTACCCGCCGTCCCCAGCACACTGGGTGTGACGGCCGTGCTGCCAGTGAGCCCGTCCGTGGGAGCGGCTGGCACCACCGTGGGTCTCGCTTCGGGCCAGACCGGTTATTTGACCGCCATGTCGGGCAAGTCTGGCGCCACGTCGATCAACTTCAGCGGCCCCTACACCACGACCTTGCCCAACCCGGCGGCAAGTTTGCCTGCCACAGTGCAAATCACCGGCAGCGCCGGATCGCCGCAAATCCAGTTCAACGTGCCTAACGGAATCACTGGCGGTACCGTCACGGTAGCCCAGGCGGGGCCGATCGGCGCGGCGGCGCCCGTGTCGACCCAGTCGCCGGGGCTGGGACAAACTGCATGTATCGCTGTCCTGGGCTTGTATCCGGACCGTCCATAAACGCATCGTCTTGCATGCAGTCATTGCGTATTGACCTGAGATATCTGGGGAGTCACGAATGAAGAAAATGATCCATGCTTGCCGCTTGCTGGCGGGCGTCGCTGCAACGCTCGGCATGCCGCTGGCGGCCAGCGCATGTAACACGGAACCTACTATTGGAACGATCTGCACGTTTGCTTTTGACTGGTGTCCAAGAGGTTACCTGCCGGCCAATGGCGCGACATTGGCCGTCAGGGAATACCAAGCCCTGTTTGCTCTGATTGGCTTTCGGTATGGCGGTAATAATGTAGACCAGTTTGCTCTCCCCGATTTGCGGGGGCGTAGCACGGTTGGGACCGGTACCGGCCCCAATCTGGTGGCTGTGAATATTGCCCAGCAAGTGGGGCAGCAGGCAGTGACGCTGAGTTTGACGCAGACGCCACTGGTACCGCATACCCATAACGCGACGTTCGTGGGAACCGGCGGTGGCAGCGGCACCCAAGTCACCGTACCCGCCGTCCCCAGCACCCTGGGTGTGACGGCCGTGCTGCCAGTGAGCCCGTCCGTGGGAGCGGCTGGCACCACCGTGGGTCTCGCTTCGGGCCAGACCGGTTATTTGACCGCCATGTCGGGCAAGTCTGGCGCCACGTCAGTCAACTTCAGCGGCCCCTACACCACGACCTTGCCCAACCCGGCGGCAAGTTTGCCTGCCACGGTGCAAATCACCGGCAGCGCCGGATCGCCGCAAATCCAGTTCAACGTGCCTAACGGAATCACTGGCGGTAGCGTCACGGTAGCCCAGGCGGGGCCGGCCGGCGCGGCGGCGCCCGTGTCGACCCAGTCGCCGGGGCTGGGCCTGACTGCATGCATTGCCGCTAATGGCTTATATCCGGACCGCCCGTGAACCGTTGACTGGCTATCTAACTATTTTTTCAATTTCGTTTTGAAAGTTTTGAAAGTGTGAGTATTGGTGATATTTAACCGCAGGTGGCAAGGCATAATCTCTATGTGTCGCTGAGATTAACTTGCCGCTTAGCGGTATTTTATTTTCTATATCGTCATTTATTTTATGGCATTTTAAACAATTTTCACCGGTTCTGCCTCAGTTCCGCCCAATCTGCCGTGATTGACATTCCCCGGTTGACCGTTGCCTTTAAATCGCATGGATACACGCACGGCCTCCTGGCCGTGGCAGTCCGCATTCCCCCGACGTGTTTTTTAAGCATTGCCTTGCAAGGATATATCTGAATGAGCAGCTTGCCTTTAACTTCTTCCACTCCTGTTCCCGTGGCGCGCACTGAAATGGTGTTTGTCATGGATGACGTGCCTGACCTGGCCGGATTGTTGCGGCAGATTTCTCCTGATAAAGAAGTGCATGTGTTGTCCAGGGCAGGCGACGGGCTGGCGCAGATGGCGGACGTGCTCGACGGACGCGACGGTATTACAGCCGTCCACCTGGTGTCGCATGGCGCGCAGGGAGAATTAAAGCTGGGCAGTACGCATTTGTCGGCGGCCAGTATCGACGCACATGCAACCGAGCTCGCACGTGTCGGCGCAGCGCTGGCGCCCGGTGCGGACTTGCTGCTGTATGGCTGCGATGCGGGCGCCGGCCAGGCTGGGGCAGACTTGGTGGCCGCGCTGGCGCACGCGACTGGTGCGGACGTGGCTGCTTCTACCGACGCTACTGGTGCTGTTGCGCTGGGTGGCGACTGGGTGTTGGAGCGGCAGGCTGGCGACATCAGCACGGCATCGCTGCTGGCGCCGCAAGGGGCTGCGCAGTGGCAAGGATTGTTATCATCCACCTTCGATTTTTCCAGCGGAACGTTGCGGGACAATAGCAATACCGATGGTAACGTCGAGCAAACGCTGAGCGGCGTGAAACTCACTGTGAACGCCGGCACTTCCCATGACGCGTACATTTGGGACGTCGCCGCCTATGGCTCCCTGACGTTAAGCAGCGGTGCAAATTATCTCAGCCTGAACAGCGGTAAGCTGCTGCTGATCGACCAGTTGGGGGCGACAGACACCGTCACGTTCACCTTTGACACACCGATGGACCTCACCAGCCTGGACCTGGGCGACGGCACTGACTCCACCGGGATGTCGCTGGTGATAGCCTCCACCAATACCTCCAGCACGACGACTGTTTCAGTGCCTGCGCAGTCGGATACGCGGGTCACCTTGAATTGGACGGGGATTACCGGGTTTACCATTACAAAGTCTGGCGGTGGCGCCATTCCACAGCTCTTGCTGGACAACATAATCGGCACGGCGTCCGTCAGCGCGCCAGCTACGACGGTGACGGCGGCGTCGCTGTCCGCTGATACTGGCACGTCGTCTTCCGATTTCATCACGAAAACCGCGGCACAAACCATTTCCGGCACACTGAGCGCCAACCTGGCCAGTGGCGAGTATGTGGAAGTGTCGTACAACGGCGGCAGTACGTGGAGCAACGCCGGCAGCTATACGACAGGGTCGTCCTCCTGGTCCACCACCACGACACTGGCCGGCACCGGCACGTTCAAGGCGCGGGTCAGCAACAGTGGCGGCAGCAGTACCGCGTACAGCCACAGCTATACATTGGATACGACGGCGCCCACCAATACCATCGCCACGGCGGCGTTGTCTGCCGACACCGGCACGTCGTCGGCGGACTTCATCACGAAGACCGCCGCGCAAACGATTTCCGGCACGCTGGCGTCGAACCTGGCTAGCGGCGAATACGTGGAAGTGTCGATCGACAATGGCAGCACGTGGAGCACGGCCACTACCAGCACGGGACAAAATACGTGGTCGCTGTCATCGGTGACACTGGCGTCCAGCAATACTCTGAAAGTGCGCGTGTCCGATACGGCGGGCAATACCGGCACGGTGTATTCGCAAGCCTATACGCTCGACACGACGGCGCCGACCGCGACCGTCTCCCACAGCGCCTCGTCGTTGAAGGCGGGCGAAACGTCCACGGTCACCATCACGTTCAGCGAAGCGGTGACAGGATTGACCACGGCCGACCTGACGGTAGCCAACGGTTCCATAGCCTCGCTCAGTTCATCCGATGGCGGCACCACGTGGACCGGTACGTACACGCCGACGTCCGGCATCGAAGACACGACCAACGTCATCACGCTGGACAATACCGGCGTGGCCGATACGGCAGGTAACGCCGGCAGCGGCACGGCCAGTTCGTCGAACTACACCATCGACA
>NZ_WNLA01000026.1 GCF_009720865.1 Pseudoduganella ginsengisoli
GCCGGTGGCAAACCAGCCTGCCGTGGCCGGCGCCGCCGTCAAGCCTGGCGCGCAGCCAGCTAACCCGGCAGCACCTGCCGCCGCGCCTGCGCCAGCCGCACCCGCCCCGGCGGGCGCCCTGGTGCTGACGGCCACCGAAGATTCGTGGATCACCATCCAGGTGCCAGGCATGAAGAAAGCACTGGTATCGCGCATGTTGAAAGCAGGCAGCACGGAAACCATCGACATTCCTGAACCGGCACTGCTGATCGTCGGCAAGCCCACCGGTGTGAAGGCCACCTTGCGCGGCGCAGCGCTGGATTTGCCAGCCGTTCCCGGCGGCACGATTTCGCGCGTGAACATTAAATAATTTGCAGATGATTAGGTAAGCAGCATGTCTGATACGAATATGGCCATCCCCTCCGGCCCGCTGGCGCGCCGCGGCAGCCGCCGCGTGCTGATCCAGCATGGCGAACGCAAGATCTGGGTCGGCGGCGACGCGCCCGTCGTGGTGCAATCGATGACCAATACCGACACGGCCGATGCCGTCGGTACGGCCATCCAGATCAAGGAACTGGCGCGTGCCGGTTCGGAACTGGTGCGCCTGACGGTGGACCGTCCGGAAGCAGCGCAAGCGGTGCCGTACATCCGCGACCAGCTCGATAAAATGGGCGTCGACGTGCCGCTGGTGGGCGACTTCCACTACAACGGCCATACGTTGCTGACCGAGTACCCGGACTGCGCGCGGGCGCTGTCGAAGTACCGCATCAATCCGGGCAACGTGGGCAAGGGCGCCAAGCGCGATACGCAATTCGCGCAAATGATTGAAGTGGCGATGAAGTATGACAAGCCGGTGCGTATCGGCGTCAACTGGGGCAGCCTGGACCAGGCGCTGCTGGCCCGCATCATGGATGAAAACGCTGCGCGCGCGACTCCATGGAGCGCACAAGCCGTCATGTATGAAGCGCTCATCACGTCGGCCATTGAAAACGCCGTGCGCGCGGAAGAGCTGGGCATGGGCCGCGACAAGATCATCCTGTCGTGCAAAGTGTCGGGCGTGCAGGATTTGATTGCCGTCTACCGCGAACTGGCAAAACGCTGTGATTACCCGCTGCACCTGGGCTTGACCGAAGCCGGCATGGGCAGCAAGGGCATCGTCGCCTCGACGGCGGCCTTGTCCGTCCTGCTGCAGGAAGGCATTGGCGACACCATCCGTGTTTCGCTGACGCCGGAACCGGGCGGCGACCGCACCAAGGAAGTGGTGGTCAGCCAGGAAATCCTGCAAACCATGGGCTTGCGCAAATTCACCCCGATGGTGATTGCCTGCCCGGGCTGCGGCCGCACCACGTCCACCGTATTCCAGGAATTGGCGGACGATATCCAGACCTTCTTGCGCGAGCAAATGCCGGAATGGAAAAAGACATATGCGGGCGTGGAAAACATGAACGTGGCCGTGATGGGCTGCATCGTCAACGGCCCTGGCGAATCGAAACACGCGAACATCGGCATCAGCTTGCCGGGCACGGGCGAATCGCCGGCGGCCCCGGTATTTGTCGATGGTGAAAAAGTGGCGACCCTGCGCGGCGATAACATCGTCGGCGAATTCCAGGCCATCGTCCTGAACTACGTTAAAACGAATTACGGTACTACTAAAAATGTCTGAAAATAAAAAAGCGGAAAAAATTGTCGGCATCAAAGGCATGAATGATTTGCTGCCGCTTGACGCGCACCTGTGGGAATTGTTTGAAAACACGGCGCAATCCGTGGTGCAAAGCTATGGCTTCCAGCAAATCCGCACGCCGATCGTGGAAGAGACGCGTTTGTTTGCGCGCGCCATCGGCGCCGTGACGGACATCGTTGAAAAAGAAATGTATTCGTTCACGGACTCGATGAACGGCGACCAGCTGACGCTGCGTCCGGAAGGCACGGCCGGTGTCGTGCGCTCCGTGCTGGAACACAACCTCGTGTACAACGGCCCGATGCGCATGTGGTACAAGGGCCCGATGTTCCGCCACGAAAAGCCGCAGCGCGGCCGCTACCGCCAGTTCCACCAGTTCGGCTGCGAAGCGGTCGGCTTCACGGGCCCGGACGTGGACGCGGAAATGATCATGATGTGCCGCCGCCTGTGGGATGACCTGGGCCTGGATAAAATCCGCCTGGAATTGAATTCCATTGGCGACGCGGCCGAGCGCGCCGCGCACCGCGTGGAACTCATTAAGTATTTCGAAGCCAACATCGATGTGCTCGATGAAGAAGCCAAGCGCCGCCTGCACGCGAATCCGCTACGCATCCTGGATACGAAAAATCCGGCCATGCAAGACCTGGTCAACAATGCACCGAAGCTGATGGCATACCTGGGCGAAGCGTCGCTGGCCCACTTCGAAGGCGTACAGAAAATCCTGAAGGCGAACAATATCCCGTTCACCATCAATACCCGGCTGGTGCGCGGCCTCGATTACTACAACCGCACCGTGTTTGAATGGGTGACGGATGAACTGGGCGCGCAGGGCACCGTGTGCGCCGGCGGCCGCTATGACCCGCTGATTGAATCGTTTGGCGGCAAGCCGACCCCGGCAGTGGGCTTTGCCATGGGCATCGAGCGCCTGATCGAACTGATGAAAGCCAATGGCGAACCGGCGGCAGCCAACCAGTGCGACGTGTACCTGGTGCACCAGGGCGAAGCCGCGCAAATGCAGGCATTCATACTGGGTGAGCGCTTGCGCGACGCGGGCCTGGATGTCGTCATGCACTGCGCAGCGCTGACGGGCGCGGGCAGCTTCAAGTCGCAAATGAAAAAAGCCGATGGCAGCGGCGCGTCGTTTGCCGTCATCATTGGCGAAGATGAAGTGACGAACAATACGGCTGCCGTGAAAGCCATGCGTGCTCAGGAAGGCGAGCAGCAGCAGGCAACGGTGGCGTTTGACGACGTGGTCGATTACATTGTCGACCAGATCGCTGACGGCGGGGAGGAGCACCACCACTTCCACGTGCACGACGAAAACTGCAAGCACTGATCTTAACCTTTTAACCCTCAAGACGAAGAAACATGGCATACGATCTCGAAGAACAAGAACAGATAGCCACCCTTAAAGCGTGGTGGAACCAGTACGGCAACCTGACGTCGTGGGTGCTGATCGCCGGCCTGGCCGCGTATTCGGGCTGGAATGGCTGGAACTGGTACCAGCGTGACCAGGCTTCGTCCGCATCGAACCTGTACTACGAACAGCAGGATGCACTGCAGGCGAAAGACAATGCCAAAGTCCAGCGCGCTACCGCCGACATCGAAAGCAAGTTTGCTTCCACGGCGTATGCGCCGATGGCGGCGCTGGCTGCCGCCAAGTACGCGTTCGACGCCAATGATTTGAAATCCGCCAAGACCCAGCTGCAATGGGTGATGGATCACGGCAACGATGAATACAAGGCGCTGGCGCGCGTGCGCATGGCTGGCGTGCTGCTGGATGAAAAAGCGTATGACGAAGCGCTGAAAGTGCTGTCGGTGGAAGTGCCGGCGCAGTTTGCCGCTGCCGTGGCGGACCGCAAGGGCGATATTCTGGCGGCGCAAAACAAGCTGGCTGAGGCGCGCACTGCCTACACGGCTGCTTTGGCTGCCACGGACAAGAAGAATCCTGGCCGTCAATTAATCCAGATCAAGCTGGAATCGGTGGGTGGTACGGCGCCGGCTGAGCCGAAAGCTGCTGCTTAAGCATTACGACATTACGTCGTCACGTTATTCTGCGGCGCTGTCGTTATGCTGGCATGGCGGATTACGCCTTCGGCTAATCCGCCCTACGGCAAGGACGGTAGGGCGGATTAGCGCGCAGCGCGTAATCCGCCATGCTCTGCCGCGAACCTAAGTAAGGATTTATATGCGCATCACCGGAAAAGTTCTCAGCGTCGCCCTGCTGGCCGCCATGGCTGCGGGTTGCAGCTCGCTGAACCCGTTTGCCAGCGAACCGAAAGACAAACCAGCCGCCCTGGTGGACATCAAGGGCGGCATGGCCGTCAAGACTGCATGGAAATACTCGCTGGGCAAAGCGGGCGCCTACACGTTCAATCCAGCATTTGCCGCCGGCAGCGTGTTTGTCGCCGACGCCGATGGCAACGTGGCGCGCCTGGACGCTGCCACCGGCCGCGAACAGTGGAAAGTCAAAGCCGGTTCCGATTTGACGGCCGGCGTGGGCGTCAGCCCGGACGGCAACCTGGTCGTGGTGGGCGGCGTCAAAGGCAATCTGATTGCGTTTGACGGCTCCGGCAAGCAGCTGTGGAAAGTGCAGGCCACCAGTGAAATCCTGTCGTCGCCCGTGGCGAACAGTGAAGTCGTCGTGGTGCGCAGCGGCGACAACCGCGTGACGGCGTATGAAGCAGCCACCGGCGCCAAGCGCTGGTCCGTGCTGCGTACGACGCCGGCGCTGACCCTGCGCAATGCGCCGGGCATCGTCATTGCCGGCGCCAACGTGTACGTCGGCCAGCCCGGCGGCAAGCTGCTGGCGCTGACCCTGGCGACCGGCGTGCCGCGCTTTGAAGTGGTGGTGGCCGAACCGCGTGGTGCAACGGAACTGGAACGCGTGTCCGACGTGTCCGGCACGCCGTTCGTGTATGAAAACGATATCTGTGCGGTGACGTACCAGGGCAAGGTCGGCTGCTTCGACCTGGCTGCCGGTACGGCGCGCTGGACCAAGCCAGCCTCGTCCGATGTGGGCGTGGGCGCCGACCAGCGCTTTGTATTTGTTTCGGACGCAGCGGGCGCCGTATTGGCGTTTGCCCGCGAAGGCGGCCAGAGCGCGTGGAAGAACGACAAGCTGGGCAACCGCCGCCTGTCGACGCCCGCGTCGTTTGGCCGTGCCGTCGCTGTCGGCGACCTGGAGGGCTATGTCCACCTGCTGTCGCGTGAAGACGGCGCCATGTTAGGTCGGGTCGCCACCGACGGTTCGGCCATCCGGTCGACTCCCGTCCTGGCGGGCTCGAATTTGATTTTCCAAACCCAGAATGGGACTGTGGCCGCCATCGCGGCCGAGTAAAAAAATAATGAAGCCGGTAATTGCACTTGTAGGTCGACCCAATGTCGGGAAATCGACCCTTTTTAACCGTCTGACCCGCTCGCGCGATGCGCTGGTGGCGGACATGCCTGGCCTGACGCGCGACCGCCACTATGGCGAAGGCCGCGTTGGCGAACGGCCTTTCCTCGTGGTCGATACGGGTGGTTTCGAGCCCGTCGCCAAGGAAGGCATCATGTTCCAGATGGCCTTGCAGACCAAACAGGCGGTGGCGGAAGCCGACGTGGTGATCTTCCTCGTCGATGGCCGCCAGGGTTTGACCCCGCACGATAAAACCATCGTCGACTTCCTGCGCAAATCCAACCGTCCCGTCATGCTGGTGGTAAACAAGGCCGAAGGCATGCGCTACACGTCCGTGGTGGCGGATTTCTACGAGCTGGGCATGGGCGATCCGTATGTGATCTCCGCGGCGCACGGCGACGGCGTGCATGATCTCGTCAATGAATCGCTGGACATCGCATTCCAGCAGCGTCCTGCCGACGCAGAAGAATTGCTGCCGGAAGCGGCCGGCGCAAAGATTGCGCTGGTGGGCCGCCCGAACGTGGGCAAGTCCACGTTGATCAACACGCTGCTGGGCGAAGAACGCGTGATCGCGTTCGACATGCCGGGCACGACGCGCGATTCAATTGAAATTCCGTTTGAACGCGACGGCAAAAAATATACGCTGATCGATACGGCCGGTATCCGCCGCCGCGGCAAAGTGTTTGAAGCCATCGAGAAATTCTCGGTGATCAAGACCTTGCAATCGATCTCGGAAGCCAACGTCGTCATCTTGATGCTGGATGCGCAGCAAGACATTTCCGAACAAGATGCGCACATTGCCGGCTTTATCCTGGAATCGGGCCGCGCACTGGTGGTGGCCGTCAATAAATGGGATGGCTTGCAGTCGGACGACCGCGACGAAATCAAGATCGACCTGGACCGCAAGCTGAATTTCCTCAGCTTCGCCAAGATGCACTTTATTTCGGCATTGAAAGCGCAAGGCATCGGCCCGCTGATGAAATCCGTGGACCAGGCGTACGCCGCCGCGATGGCCAAGCTGCCGACGCCAAAGCTGACGCGCGCGCTGGAAGAAGCCGTGGAAAAGCAGGAACCGAAGCGCAAGGGTGGCATGCGTCCGAAGATGCGTTATGCGCACCAGGGCGGCATGAATCCGCCGATTATCGTTATCCACGGCAACTCGCTGGATGCGATCGCGGAACCCTACAAGCGCTACCTGGAAAAGCATTTCCGCGATACGTTCAATCTGGTAGGGACGCCGCTGCGCATTGAATTCCGCACGGGTAAGAACCCATTCGATACCCGAGAGAAATAATCACGGTTTTTCTCTCGGTTTTCAGCGTACTGTGCGCTGCACAAAACGCAAAAACAGGTTACAGTAGCTTAGCAGCATTAATCCGCAGGCACGGATTAATGCTTGGCACTTGAAATCCAGCGAGTCGCCTCCAAATCTTACACAACAACATAAATGGAGCTGTTATGAGCAACAAAGGGCAATTGTTACAAGACCCATTCCTGAATGCACTGCGCAAGGAACACGTTCCTGTCTCGATCTACCTGGTCAATGGCATTAAATTGCAGGGCCATATCGAATCTTTCGACCAATACGTCGTACTGCTGCGTAACACCGTGACGCAAATGGTGTACAAGCACGCGATTTCCACCGTGGTACCAGCCCGCGCTGTTAACCTGAACATCGATAACGATTCGGAATAAGCATTGCGCCTGGCTTTACCTCTTCAACATAACCTGGCCGTCGTATGCGTGCAGCACTAGTCGGTGTGGACTTCGGTCAGGGCGATTTCGCCGCCAGCATCGAAGAATTGATGCTGCTTGCCCGTTCGGCCGGGGCCGAGCCCGTGACCACTATCACGGGCAAGCGTTCCAGTCCGGATGCCGCGTATTTCGTCGGCAGCGGCAAAGCTGATGAAATCGGTTTTGCCGTGCAAGACCACAAGCTGGAAATCGTCATTTTCAATCACGCGCTGTCGCCTGCACAGCAGCGTAACCTGGAAAAGCGCCTGAATGTGCGCGTGCTGGACCGCACCAGCCTGATCCTCGATATCTTTGCGCAGCGCGCGCAAAGCCATGAGGGCAAGCTGCAAGTGGAACTGGCGCAGCTGCAGCATTTGGCCACGCGCCTGATTCGCGGCTGGACCCACCTGGAACGTCAAAAGGGTGGTATCGGTTTGCGCGGCCCGGGTGAAACCCAGCTGGAAACTGACCGCCGCCTGATTGGCGAGCGCGTGAAAATGCTGCGTTCCCGCCTGGCCAAGCTGCGCAAGCAGCATGAAACCCAGCGCCGGTCCCGCGGCCGCAGCCATACGTTTTCCGTGTCGCTGGTCGGCTATACCAATGCCGGCAAATCCACCATGTTCAATGCCATGACCAAGGCCGGTGTCTATGTGGCGGACCAATTGTTCGCCACCTTGGATACCACGTCGCGCCGCGTCTATATGGGCGAGGAAGTGGGCAATGTCGTGGTGTCGGACACGGTAGGTTTCGTGCGCGAATTGCCGCACCAGCTGGTGGCGGCATTCCGCGCCACGCTGGAAGAAACCATCCATGCGGATTTGCTGCTGCACGTGGTGGATGCGGCCAGCCCCGTGCGCATGGAACAAATCGAGCAAGTCAATCTGGTGCTGAAGGAAATCGGCGCCGACCACATTCCGCAAATTCTTGTGTGGAACAAGATCGATGCGGCCGGTCTGGAACCGGCGGTCGAGCGTGGGGAAGATGGTAATATTTCCCGCGTTTTCACCAGCGCCCGTACGGGCTTAGGTCTGGATTTGCTGCGCGGCGCCATCACGGAAGCTGCCAAATCCGCACCTGGCATGGCATATTTGTACGAAGAGGCGGAAAGTGATTCCTCGCAGGAGGAGGAACTGGACGCCCATTCCACTTTCACCCAAGCCGGATCACATTAGATGCCTTTTTCCTCCTTAAAAAAAAGAATAGGCTTGAAGCTGAATTTGAACGATCCCCGCTGGGGCTCGGATAACAAGGACGGCAACAAGCAGGCCCAAGAAGGCAAGAAGCCCGATGGTCCTCCCGACCTCGACCAATTGTGGCGCGACTTCAACCAGCGCCTGAACAGCATGTTTGGCAACCGTAACCGCAATGGCGGTGGCGGCGGTGGTGGCAATGGCGGCGGCAGCGACATGCGCGGCGCCGGCATTACCGTGGGCGCTGTGGCGGCCGTGGCTGGCCTGATCTGGCTGGCCAGCGGTGCATTCATTGTGCAGGAAGGCCAGACCGGCGTGATTTTCACGTTCGGCGAATACAGCCATTCGACCGGCCCCGGTTTCAACTGGCGCTGGCCGTATCCATTCCAGCGCGATGACATCGTCAACCTGTCGCAAGTGCGGACCGTGGAAGTAGGGTATCGCGGCAGCGTGCGCAACAAGCAGGCGCGTGAATCGCTGATGCTGACGGACGATGAAAACATCATCGACATCCAGTTTGCCGTGCAATACAAGCTCAAGGATGCCGTGCAGTGGCTGACCATCAATGCCGAACCGGCTGAAACCGTGCGCCAGGTCGCGGAAACTGCGATCCGCGAAGTGGTGGGCCGCAGCAAGATGGACTTCGTCCTGTATGAAGGCCGTGAAAAAGTCGCGTATGACACGCAGCGCCTGATGCAAGCCATCCTCGACAGCTATAAGGTCGGTGCGCAAATCACCAACGTGACGATGCAGGGCGTGCAGCCGCCGGAGCAGGTGCAGGCGGCGTTTGACGATGCCGTCAAAGCCAGCCAGGACCGCGAGCGCCTGAAAAATGAAGGCCAGGCGTATGCCAATGACGTCATTCCGAAAGCGCGCGGCCTGGCGTCGCGCCTGACGCAGGAAGCGGAAGCGTACCGTTCGCAAGTGGTGGAAGTGGCCGAAGGTAATGCGGCCCGCTTCAAATCCGTGCTCAATGAATACCAGAAAGCCCCGGTCGTCACGCGCGACCGCATGTACCTGGACACCATGCAGCAAATCTTTTCGTCCACCAGTAAAGTCATGGTGGATTCCCGCAGTGGCAGCAACCTGCTGTATTTGCCGATGGATAAGCTGATTGCCCAGGCTGCGGCGCAGGATGTGGCGAAAGCCAATACCACGCCGCCTCCGCCGCAAGCGATCATGCTGCCGCCGGAAAGCATGCCGCAGGTTGAAATTTCCAGCCGCGCGCGCGACAGCCGTTCGCGTGACGCTTCGCGTGAGCGGGAGGGCCGTTAATGAATCGTTTGATTACCATCCTGGTCACCGGGTTTGTCGCATTGATGGTGCTGTCGTCGACCGTGTTCGTGGTTGACCAGCGCCGCTATGCCATCGTGTTTGCGCTGGGCAGCGTGAAGGAAGTGATTTCGTCGCCGGGCCTGCACTTCAAATTGCCGCCGCCATTCCAGAATGTGATTTACCTGGACAAGCGCATCATGACCATTGATTCGCCGGATGCCGACCGTTTCATTACGGCGGAAAAGATGAATATCCTGGTCGATGCATTCGTCAAATGGCGCATCGCGGAACCGCGCCTGTATTTCGTCAGCTTTGGCGGCGATGAAGGCCGTGCCCGCGACCGCATGTCGCAAATCGTGAAGGCTGCCATGAACGATGAAATCACCAAGCGCACCGTGCGCGAAGTGATTTCCGGCCAGCGCGGCGCCGTGATGGAGGCCATTCGTGCCAAGGTTGTCAAAGAAGCCAAGCAAATCGGCGTCGATATCGTCGACGTACGCCTGAAGCGCGTGGATTATGTTGAGCAGATTAACAACTCCGTGTATGAGCGCATGAAGGCCGAGCGCACGCGCGTGGCCAACGAATTGCGTTCGACGGGTGCGGCCGAGTCCGAGAAAATCCGTGCCGATGCGGACAGGCAGCGCACCGTGATCCTGGCGGAAGCGTACAAGGAAGCGGAGAGCATGAAAGGCGAGGGCGACGCAAAAGCCAGCCAGATTTACGCCGACGCGTTTGGCCGCAATCCTGAGTTCTACAAGTTCTACCGTTCGCTGGAAGCGTACCGCAGTTCATTCAAGAACCGCAGCGACGTGCTGGTGGTAGATCCGAATTCGGAATTCTTCAAGTACTTCAAGGGTAACGGCCCGGCCGGGAAATAAACCCCTCCCCATGAAACGCCGCCTCCGGGCGGCGTTGTCTTTCCGGCTTTCATTTCCAAAAATACCGTTTTTCGCGTACAATATGCGGTTCGGTCATTCCTTTTCCGAGCGGCGCCGGCAGGCGCGTTGACGTTCTTTTACGATATTTCTCTCCATGCCGAATTGGCTATTGCCTGAACATATTGCGGACGTATTGCCGTCCGAAGCGCGCAAAATCGAAGAATTGCGCCGCCTGATGCTGGACAACTTCCGCCGCTATGGCTACGAACTGGTCATGCCGCCGCTGCTCGAGTACGTCGAGTCGCTGATGACCGGCGCCGGCCAGGATGTTGAACTGCGCACTTTTAAACTGGTTGACCAGATTTCCGGCCGCATGCTGGGCCTGCGCGCCGACATGACCACGCAAGTGGCCCGTATCGATGCGCACTTGCTGAACCGTCATTCCGTGACGCGCCTGTGCTATGCGGGCAGCGTGCTGCATACCCGTCCGTCGGGCTTGCATACGACGCGCGAGCCGCTGCAGATCGGCGCCGAGATTTACGGCCATGCCGGCCTGGAAGCCGATGCGGAAATCCAGGAACTGGCGCTGGCGTCGCTGGCGCTGGCCAATTTCACGGACGTGCGCCTGGATTTGTCGCACGTGGGCGTGCTGCGCGCCATCATTGCGGAATGCCCGCAAGCGTCGAAAGACGAGGCAGCCTTGTCCACGCTGTTGCGCGGCAAGGATGTGCCGGGCCTGGAAGTGTTGACGGAAAATTATTCCCCGGTGGTGCGCGATGCATTGCGCGCGCTGCCGAACCTGTACGGCGACGTTGAAGTGCTGAAAAAAGCACGGCAAGTGTTGCCGGACGTGCCTGGCGTTGCCAAGGCGCTGGCCGAACTGGCCGCGCTGGCCGGCTCCGCCATTGGCCGTGCTGAAGTCGCCATCGACCTGGCCGACTTGCGCGGCTACCAGTACGAAAGCGGTGCGATGTTTGCGCTGTACGTGCCTGGCTTGCCCAACGCTGTGGCGCGCGGCGGCCGTTATGACCATGTCGGCGAAGCGTTTGGCCGGGCTCGTCCCGCCACCGGCTTCTCGATGGACTTGCGCGAACTGGCGCGCTTGCTGCCAACCGCGGAACGCAAGCATTCGATCCGCGCGCCGTGGGGCAATGCGCCTGAATTGAAGGAAAAAATTGCCGCGCTGCGCAAGGCCGGCGAAGTGGTGATCCAGAGCTTGCCGGGTCACAGCGAAGAACAGGACGAGTTCGAGTGCGACCGCGCGCTGGTGCTCGACGATAGTGGTAGCAACTGGATTCTTAAAAACTTAGGTTGATGTGATGTCGAAAAAAAATATGGCAAAGAACGTGGTTGTCATCGGCACCCAATGGGGCGATGAAGGTAAGGGCAAGATCGTCGATTGGCTGACCGATCACGCCCAGGGCGTGGTGCGCTTCCAGGGCGGCCACAATGCCGGCCATACCTTGGTGATCGGCGGCGTGAAAACCGCGCTGCAACTGATCCCTTCGGGCATCATGCGCCCGGGCGTGGCATGCTACATCGGTAACGGCGTGGTGCTGTCCGTGCCGGACGTGCTGCGTGAAATCGACAAGCTGGAAGCTGCCGGCGTCGAAGTGGCCAACCGCCTGAAAATTTCCGAAGCGTGCCCGGTCATCCTGCCTTACCACACCGCGCTGGACGCGGCCCGTGAAGCGGCCCGTGGCGCCGCCAAGATCGGCACCACCGGCAAAGGCATCGGCCCTGCGTACGAAGACAAAGTCGCGCGCCGCGCGATCCGCGTGGCCGACTTGCTGAACGCCGAGCGTTTCGCGGAAAAGCTGAAAGAAAACCTGGACTACCACAACTACGTGCTGGAAAACTATTTGAAAGCGCCGAAAGTGGATTACCAGAAGACCCTGGACGATGCGCTGGCTTACGTGCCGCGCCTGCGTCCGATGGTGTCGGACGTGTCGTCCGACCTGCACAAGACCTTTAAAGCCGGCGGCAACCTGCTGTTCGAAGGCGCACAAGGTTCGCTGCTGGACATCGACCACGGCACCTACCCGTTCGTGACGTCGTCGAACTGCGTGGCCGGCAATGCCGCCGCAGGCGCCGGCGTGGGTCCAGGCATGCTGCACTACATCCTGGGTATCACCAAGGCGTACACCACCCGCGTGGGTTCCGGTCCGTTCCCATCGGAACTGCCGACCGATGCCGGCGTGGGCCACCACCTGTCGTCCGTTGGCCATGAATTCGGCACCGTGACGGGCCGTGCCCGCCGCTGCGGCTGGTTCGACGCCGCGCTGCTGCGCCGCTCGACCCAGATCAACGGCGTGTCCGGCATGTGCATCACCAAGCTGGACGTGATGGACGGCCTGGAAACCATCAAAATCTGCACCGGCTACACGCTGGACGGCCGCACCGTGGACATCTTCCCGGTCGGCGCAGAAGACGCAGCTCGCTGCCAGCCTATCTACGAAGAGATGCCAGGCTGGACCGAGAGCACCGTTGGCGCCAAATCGCTGGCGGCGCTGCCTGCAAACGCGCGCGCTTACATCAAGCGTATCGAAGAACTGGTTGGCGTTCCAGTTGACATGGTTTCGACCGGCCCGGACCGCGAAGAAACCATCGTGCTGCGCCATCCTTACGAATAAGGACCGAAAACACAATGAGCACCCCTCCCTCCGACGACAAGCACCTGTGGGTGTCCTGGGACGAATACAACCGCCTGGTAGAGCGCCTTGCTCTGAAGGTGTATGAATCTGGTTGGAAATTCGATATGGTTCTGTGCCTGGCGCGCGGCGGCGTGCGTCCTGGCGACGTGTTCTCGCGTATCTTCGACGTACCGCTGGCTATCTTGTCGACCAGCTCGTACCGCGCCGACAAAGGCACCGTACAGGGCGACCTGGACATCGCCAAGTACATGACGATGACCCGTGGTCCGCTGTCGGGCAAGATCCTGCTGGTCGATGACCTGGCGGATTCCGGCGTGACCCTGATGAAGGTGGTGGACCACGTCAAGGCCAACTTCGAAGGCGTGACGGAAGTGAAAACCGCAGTGATCTGGACCAAAGGTTCGTCGGCCTTCAAGCCTGACTACCAGATGCAGGAACTGCCGCACAACCCATGGATCCACCAGCCGTTCGAAGACTACGACGGCATCCGCCCGCACCAGCTGGCGGCATGGATCAAGAAGGGCGAAGCTGCGAAGTAATTTGCGGATGAGCGAAGAAAGCGGGCTGCGGCCCGCTTTTTTTACGCTGGTGATCCGGACAGAGCACGTTTGAGTAAGTTTGAGCACGTTTGAGCAGCGAGTTTGAGCACTTTCGTGCGACAGGCGTGGCCAGGGCAGGGGCGCTGCCTCACGTCAAATGATTCCTCTGGGATACTCTCGTGGTGTAGACTGTATCATTCCGCCGAAAGCACGCTACCCATGACCCAAGACTTCTTCCAGACATTCATCCTGCTGTTGCTCGTGACCGACCCATTCGGCAACGTGCCGTTATTCGCAACCGCGCTGGCCACGGTGCCACCGGCGCGCCGCCCGAAAATCGTCGTGCGGGAATGCCTGATTGCGTTTGTCGTGCTGCTGGTGTTCATGTTTTTTGGCAGCCATTTCCTTAAGGCGCTGAGCCTGTCTGAAGCATCGCTGCGCATTGCCGGCAGTGTGATCTTGCTGCTGATCGCGATCCGCATGATTTTCCCGCATCCCGATGGCGTGCTCGGCCGTAGTGAAGGCGGCGAACCGTTCATCGTGCCGCTGGCCATTCCCGCGCTGGCCGGTCCCTCCGCGCTGGCGACTGTGCTGCTGTTTTCCCGTGAAAGCACGGGCGAAGTGGTGATCCACGTGGCGGCATTGGGCGCCGTGGTGATCGTGTGGCTGGCTGTCTTCCTCGGCGCCGAGCGCTTGCAGAAAGTACTGGGCCCGCAAGTCATGACGGCGTTTGAACGCTTGATGGGCTTGATCTTGGCAGCCATGTCGATTGAAATGCTGCTGGGCGGCATCCGGGAATTCGTGAAGACGCTGTAAAAAGCGAAACGCAACAAATTTAGTAACCAGCTCGCCTGATGTCGGTTGGTAGGCTATTGTTATATTTGCATTGCTTATTTTATCTAAGGAAAACTGTGCGTCATTTTATTGCTGTTGCTGCTTTATTTCCAGTGCCGCGCTGGCCAGCGAGCCGGCAGCTTGCTATGTGAACAGGGATCAGACGGGAGATTTTATCCCTGAAAAAGTCTTGCCTGTCCGCGCCAATACCGGCACTGGTGTACAAATACAGCGATTATTGAATGACAATAAACGCGCGATCGTAAAATGCATTCAGCGCAATGTTGAGAGAGAGGGGTGGCCGGTAACCGGAGCGGCCATCAAATACGGTTTGCGTATTTCTGCCGAAGGCAAACTGGCGCAAGTTTCTGTTTTGAATTTCGTCGGCACAAACGATGCTTTATTAATGGCTTGCATAGGCAGGCTGGTGTGTGATTGGAAGTTGGACGGCGGTACGGAAAGCCAGGAGCAGTTGCTTGAGTTGCCAATCAACTTGACGGAGCTCGTCCAGGGCCGTTCCGATGACCGCCTCAGGCATTAAGCTGCCATTGGCCTAGGCAGCTTAATGCCGCTTGGCTGGCGGGACTTGCGCGTACGCGTGCAGGCGCGGTCAATGCGGTCTGGCCTCTTCTTCTGCCAGTGGATCGGCATGCCGGTGTACCAGCAGCCATTGCCCATCCTTGCGCCGGAAGGTTTCCGTTACGCGCAAAGTCATCGCGACGGTTTCCGGTTTGCCGGCAAACCGGACTTTCGCGTGCTGTAGCCCGGTCCAGAACGCCAAGTCGCCGCTGGCGGACATTTGTAAGACTTTGAATTTGCTTTCGCCGGATTCAAATGTCCTGGCGCCGCCGGCATTGGCCTCGTTGACTTCATCGGCGCCCTGTATCACGCCGCCTTTCGGACCAAAAAAAGTGGCTGGCGACGTGGTGGCCGAGATCGCCGCCAGCGGTGCAACATCGCCATTGACGTACGCGTCCGATGCGCGTTCACGTTCTTTCATGAAATGTTTGAAGTCATCCAGCTCCTTGCTCATCTGTGCCTCCATTGGGGAACATCGTCAACACAATGAGCATCCGCAGCAGATGCATCGATGTCTATGCGGTAGCGCACGCAACCGTCATCGCTGTTCAGCCATGCGATAAGTCCAGCGCATATTTTCCTGCCACCGACGACAGCGCCGCATACGCGCCGTCAAAGTCATACTGGTCCAGGCACCGTTGTATCGAGCGGGCGTCTTCCGCACCAAAACTTGCCGTGAATTCATCACTGTGGCTGGCGAAGCAATCAACGGCATCGGAATCCATGCTGCGCATCAGCGCGGCCAGCTGTTGCAAGTCGGCTTGCCACTCCACGTGAGGGCGGCCGGCGACGTTGGCCGCCTTTTCCGGCGGATACCCGGCAACGATACCGTCGCACACCCTGGACAGTTCCCAGCGCAATTCATGCAGGTAGCCTTCCGTTGCCGCCATCGTGGCCGGGTTATGCAACGCATGTTCTATATCGTCGGCAAGCTGCTGGACACGCTGCGCGCCCAGGCTGCCGGCCAGGCCGCGCAGTGTGTGGGCATGGCGTACCGCGCTGGTGGTATCGTGCTGTTGCAGCGCGGTTTCAATGCGGTGCGCCGCATCGCGCTGGCCGTCGGCGAAACGCCGCAGCAGCTTGGCCAGCAAGGCTTCGTTGCCGTTGACACTGGTCCGTGCGCGCGCCAGGTCTATGCCGGGCAGCACGGCAGGCACGGCTGGCGCGTGGCCAGCGCCGCGTGGTGGCGGCTGGTCCGCGCTGAGGAACGCGGACAGGCGCTGCGCCAGCATGCGGTACAGGTCGGCCGGAATCAGCGGCTTGCTGATATGGTCGTTAAACCCTTCTTCCTTGCAGCGCTGGCGCTCTTCATACATGGCGCTGGCTGTCATGGCAATCACAGGCAGGGCAGCATAGCTGGCGTCGGCGCGGATGTGTTTGGTGGCCGCGTGGCCATCCATGTCCGGCATTTGCAAATCCATCAAGACCAGCTGGTAATAATCGGGCGCATGCGCGTGCAGGCATTCCAGCGCCAGCCGTCCATTGGCCGCCACGTCCACTTCAATGCCGCAGCGGGTCAGCAGCTCGATGGCGATTTGCTGGTTGATGTCGTTGTCTTCCGTCAGCAAAATGCGGACGCCTTCGAAGCGGGGTATCTGTCCCGCAGCGTGGTGCGATGCCGTACGGCGCGACGCCGTTGCGGGTGCCGTGTGCCGTGCCGTCTCAAACCACAGGTCGAATACAAAGCGGCTGCCCACGCCCGGCGTGCTTTCTGCGCGGATCGTGCCGCCCATCAGTTCAACCAGGTTTTTAGAAATACTCAAGCCCAGGCCCGTGCCGCCAAACCGGCGCGTGGTGGAGCCATCGGCTTGCGTGAACGCCTGGAACAGTTTGCCCAGCTGTTCCGCCGTCATGCCGATCCCCGTATCCCGCACGGCAAATTCCAGCCGCGTACGGCGCTGGTCAGCGCTGGATTCCAGCACGCGGATCGCCAGCTCGACTTCGCCCTCTGCCGTGAACTTGATCGCATTGTTGAGCAGGTTGATCAATACTTGCCCCAGCCGCAGCGCATCGCCGTGCAAGTGGCGCGGCACGTCGGCCGGGACGTCGACGTGGCAGTCCAACCCTTTGTCCACGGCGCGCCCGCCCGTGATGGCCGCCACGTGGGCGAGCGCGTCATCGAGGTCAAAGTCGGCAAGGTTGATATCGAGCTTGCCGGCTTCGATTTTTGACGAGTCCAGGATGTCGTTGATGATGCCCAGCAGTGAATTGCCGGCGTTGTGGATTTTTTGCACGTAGTCGCGCTGCTTGGGCGACAAGTCCGTGCCCAGCGCCAGGTGTGACAGGCCAATCACGGCATTCATCGGCGTACGGATTTCATGGCTCATATTGGCCAGGAACATGGATTTGGCCTGCGTCGCTTCTTCGGCCTTGCCGCGCGCCGCCTGCGCTTCCTTGAACAGCAGCGCATTTTGCAGCGCCACGCCGATGTGGGCTGCAATGGTTTCCAGCAAGCGCTGGTCGTTGGCGTGATAAATGCGGCCGGGCCGGATGCTTTGCACGGACACGACCCCTTGCGCCACGCCGCCCGCCATGATGGGGACGCCGAGGTAAGAATACACTTCGCGCCCCACCATGGCGGCGCCCGGGCCGCTGCGGCGCGCTTCGCCATTGCCGGCCACCAGCAGGCTTTGTCCGGTGTCGATGATGGTGCTGGTCACGCCTTCGCCATAACGCAGCGGTGTTTCATCTTCGGCGTAGACGTAGGGGAAGTGGAACCAGCCGGACGCGCGGTCGAGCAGGGCGACATAGGCAATGTCGGCATCGAACACGTCGCGCACCTGGCTGCCGACTGCCGCGATCAAGCCATCGAAGTCCAGCTTGCTGGCCAAATGCTGCGCCACCTGGTTGACGGTGGCCAGTTCGGCGCTGCGTTCGTCGGCTTCTTCTTTTTGCTGCACGACTTCCGCCGTGCGGGCCGCGATTTCCCTTTCAAACGTCTCGTGCAGCGCGGCCACCTGGCGCATGCGCCAGCGGTAAGCCGCATATAAAGTGCCGCCAAACAGCAGCGCCATGGCGCTGCGGAACCACCACGTCTGGTACCAGGCCGGCAGCACGTCGACGTCGATGGCCAGCATTTGTTCAGTCCACACGCCGGCGCGGTTGCTGCCCCGTACCTGCAGCGTGTAGTGGCCCGGCGCCAGGTTCGTGTACGACGCCAGGCGCCGGCTGGCGTCCGTGGCAATCCAGTCCTTGTCGAAACCGTCCAGGCGGTACGCGTAGCGGTTCAGTTCCGGCGCGCTGAAGTCGAGCGCGGAGAATTCAACGGCGAAACTGTTTGCGTCCGGCAGAATGGTCAACTGCGTACTGCCCGGCACTTGCTTACCGCCCACGCGGATATCGGCCGCCACCACGGGCGGACGCTGGCGCCATGGCTGCAAGCTTTCCGGCGCGATGACCGTCAAGCCCTCGGTACCGCCAAACAGCAATTCGCCCTCGGCCGTGACGGCGCCGGAATTATTCCAGTAGCCGGGATACGCCACGCCGTCGGCGCGCTTGAGCGTATCGATGGCGAACGTGGCCGGGTCGATGCGGGCGATGCCGTCATCGGTGCTGGCCCACATATAGCCCTGCCGGTCAGGCAGTAATTTACTGATGTTGAGGTTGGGTAAGCCCTGCGCAGCGCCCAGCCGGTGGAAGCGCGGCTGGCCATCCGCCCCCCGGCCCAGCATGACATCGATGCCGCCGAAACTGCCGATCCACAGCCGGCCCTGGCGGTCTTGCGCCAGCGCCGTGACCCAGCCATTGGACAAATTCTGGATGGTCTCGGCCACCGTGCCGGTGGCGGTATCGATACGGTGCAATCCGTTATTGCTGCCCGCCCACAATGAGCCGCCCGTACCATTCATGACGACTGTGACGTAGGAACTGGCCAGCCCCGGTATGCGCACGGATTGTGCACCGCCGGCCAGGGGCAGGGCAACGGCATGCAGGCCATTGTTCTTGGTGCCGATCCACAGCGTATCGCCGATCGGCTCCAGCACGCGGATATCTTCCTTGGAGTTCAGCCCGGCCACGGGCACCGGGGCCACGGCCTTGCCGCGGCTGTCGGTGCGGTACAGGCCGGAGGTGGTGCCGACCGCCACGTCGCCACTGGCCAGCGGCACCATGCTGGTCACGCCCGCTTGCGGCAGTGCGGCATGCGCACCGGCCGGTCCGCTCAGCAAACTGGTGATGGCGCCGCTGGAGGGTTCCAGGATGTGGATGGCGCCGCTCAGCGTTCCCAGCCACACTTGACCGGAAGCGGCGGGCATGACGGACAGTACTTCCAGTGCCGGGATGCGCTGGCTTTGCCCCACGGTGGCGGTGGCCCATCCGGAATACTGGCGGCTGATGCCGTTGTCGGTGGCCAGCCACAGCACGCCCGCGCTGTCGCGCAGCATGGCGCGCACGTTATTGTTGATCAGGCTGTCTTGCGAATAGGGATCGTGGCGGATCGTGTGCGTGCGCAGCGACGCGGTATCGACGGCAATCAAGCCATCGGCATAGCTGCTGAGCCAAATCTCGCCGGGACGGGGTTCGCCGATCGCGGGAATACTGCGCGGCGCCGGCATGGTTTTAATGGCGCCGGTTTTCGGATCCAGCACCATCGCGCCATGCGCGTGCGTGCCGATCCACAGTCGCCCATCGCTGGCGCTAAACAGGCTCGCTACCGTGATGGCGTCGCCGTTGGCGCTGGGCAGTTTGACCACGGCGAAGCGTTTGCTTTGCGCATCCCAGCGCGCCAGCCCATTGGTGGTGCCGGCCCACAGCGTGCCGGCCGCATCGCGGTGCAGGGCGCGCACGCCGTCCGACGGCAAGCCATCCGCTTGACGGTAATGGACGACGGCGCCGCGCCCTGGTTCGGCGTTGGCGGGAAGGCGGTCCAGTCCGCCATTGGTGCCGACCCACAAGCCGCCGTCGCCATCATCGGCCAGCGACGTGATCCAGTCGGCAGACAATCCCGTGGGGCCGGCGCGGAAATTGATGAAGTGATCGCGCGCGCGGTCGTAGCGCGCCAGTCCGCCGCTGCTGGTGCCGATCCACAGGCGGCCTGCGGCGTCGGCATGCAGCGTGTTGATGGGGTTGTCCGGCAGCGAATGAACGTCGCCGGGAATATGCAGGTAATTGCGGAAGCGGTAGCCATCCCAGCGCCCCAGGCCGCCCTGTGTGCCCACCCACATAAAGCCGTCGCGGTCTTGCGCCAGCGCCATGATGAGGGAGTTGGGCATGCCGGCTTGCGGCAAGATATGCTGGAACAACGGCGGCGCCAATTGCGCCCAGCGGGCCAGCGGCGGCGCCGATGGCGCAGCCGGCTGCGCCGCCAGGCAAGTCAGGCCGAGGAGGGCCGCAGCGCTTGAACGCCGGCACCGCCAAAGGAAGGAACGCATTTCAGGGCAGGACGCAAGTGGATGAGCGTTTCAGTATAGTTGATTATTTGAAATCAAAAATACTCCTGCCCCAAAATGTTAACTCAGACGCAACAATTTCACGAAATCACGTCTGTCCCCGGCGCGCCAAACAATTGCTCCTTCAGCTTGTGCAACTGGTCGCGCACCTGCGCCGCCTTTTCGAACTCCAGGTTCTTCGCGTGATCCAGCATGAGTTTTTCCAGGCGCTTGATTTCCTTGCTGATTTGCTTCTCGCTCATGGACTCGTACTTGGCCGCCGATTCCGCCACGGCCATTTCATCCTTGGCTTCCTGCGGGCTATACACGCCGTCGATCATGTCCTTGATGACTTTATGCACGCCGCGCGGCGTGATGCCGTTGGCTTCGTTGAAGGCAATCTGCTTGGCGCGGCGGCGCTCCGTTTCACCGATGGCTTTTTCCATGGATTCCGTGATGCGGTCCGCGTACAGCAGCGCCACGCCGTTCAAGTTACGCGCGGCGCGGCCGATGGTCTGGATCAGCGAACGTTCGGAACGCAGGAAACCTTCCTTGTCCGCATCGAGCACGGCCACCAGCGACACTTCCGGCAAGTCCAGCCCTTCGCGCAGCAAGTTAATGCCGACCACCACGTCAAACGTACCGATCCGCAAATCCCGCAGGATTTCCACGCGCTCCACGGTTTCAATATCCGAGTGCAGGTAGCGCACCTTGATGCCGTGGTCGGATAAATATTCCGTCAACTGTTCCGCCATGCGCTTGGTTAAGGTCGTGACCAGCGTACGTTCATTCTTGGCAATGCGGTCCTGGATTTCCGACATCAAATCATCGACCTGCGTGCGGGCAGGGCGCACGATGACTTGCGGGTCCACCAGCCCGGTCGGGCGCACGACTTGCTCAACGACATTGTCCGCATGCTGCTTTTCATATTCCGCCGGCGTGGCGGACACGAAGATCGTTTGCCGCATTTTTGCTTCGAATTCTTCGAATTTCAGCGGCCGGTTATCCAGCGCCGAAGGCAGGCGGAAGCCATAATCGACCAGGTTGGTTTTACGGGAGCGGTCGCCGTTATACATGGCCGACAACTGGCCAATCAGCACGTGCGATTCATCGAGGAACATCAGGGCATCTTTAGGCAGGTAATCGACCAAGGTGGGCGGCGGTTCGCCCGGCATCGCGCCGCTCAGGTGGCGCGAATAGTTTTCAATGCCTTTGGTAAAGCCGATTTCCGCCATCATTTCCAGGTCGAAGCGCGTGCGCTGTTCCAGCCGCTGTTCTTCCAGCAACTTGTTTTGGCTGCGGAAAAATTCCAGCCGGTCGCGCAGTTCCGCCTTGATGGATTCAATCGCGCGCAGCACCGTGGAGCGCGGCGTCACGTAGTGCGAACCCGGATACACGGTGAAGCGGGGAATCTTGGTTTTGACTTTACCCGTCAGCGGATCGAACAGTTGAATGGAATCGATTTCATCATCGAACATATCCAAACGCACGGCCAAATCCGCGTGTTCGGCCGGGAAGATATCGATGGTATCGCCGCGCACGCGGAACGTGCCGCGGCCGAAATCCATTTCATTGCGCGTGTATTGCATCTGGATCAGGCGCGCAATCACGTCGCGCTGCGCGACCTTATCTTTCTGGCGCAACGTCAAAATCATCTGGTGGTATTCGTTGGGATTACCAATACCGTAAATCGCCGACACGGTGGCCACAATGACCACGTCGCGCCGCTCCATCAGCGACTTGGTGCACGACAAGCGCATCTGTTCAATGTGCTCGTTGATCGACGAATCTTTCTCGATGAACAAGTCGCGCTGGGGCACATATGCCTCCGGCTGATAGTAGTCATAGTAAGAGACGAAGTATTCCACCGCGTTTTCAGGGAAAAATTCCCTGAACTCGCTGTACAGCTGAGCCGCCAGCGTCTTGTTCGGTGCGAACACGATGGCCGGGCGGCCGCTGCGCGCGATGACGTTGGCCATCGTGTACGTCTTGCCGGAACCCGTCACCCCCAGCAAAGTCTGGAATGACAAGCCATCCTCGATGCCTTGCACCAAACCGTCAATCGCGGTCGGCTGGTCGCCGGCGGGAGGGAAGGGCTGGTGCAGCTTGTAGGGGGAATCGGGGAAGGTGACGACAGTGGCCGCTGATGCTGCGGATCCATGCAAATCTTGCATAGTGGTGGGACCTCAACTTTTGATAGAATATGCGATTGTTGGCGTGCGAGACCGGATTTTGTTCGGGCGCACACCCTTCTGCAGCGAAACGCTTCCAATTGACTTCAATCTTATCATGACGACTTCTTCCGTTTTCAGCGCCATCGAGATGGCTCCGCGCGACCCGATCCTCGGCATCACCGAGGCCTTCAATGCAGACACCAACCCAGCCAAAATCAACCTGGGCGTGGGTGTCTATTATGACGACAACGGCAAAGTGCCGCTGCTCGCCTGCGTGCAGAAAGCTGAAGCGATTCTGATTGAACAAGCTGCGCCGCGCACCTACCTGCCAATCGAAGGTCTGGCGACCTACGACAAGGCAGTGCAAGAGCTGGTATTTGGCGCCGACAGCGCGGTAATTCAAGAGAAGCGTGCCGTCACCGTGCAAGCCATCGGCGGCACCGGCGCCCTGAAAATCGGCGCGGACTTCCTGCAGCGTTTCGCTCCAGGCGCGCAAGTGTACATTTCCGACCCAAGCTGGGAAAACCACCGCGCGCTGTTTGAAAGCGCTGGTTTCAAAGTCAACAACTACACGTACTACGATCCAAGCACCGCCGGCGTGAACTTCGCCGGCATGCTGGCTGACCTGAAGGCCATGCCGGCCGGTTCCGTCGTGCTGCTGCACGCGTGCTGCCACAACCCGACCGGCGCCGACCTGGACGCCGACCAGTGGGGCCAGATTATTTCCGTCATCACTGCCAACGGCCTGATTCCATTCCTGGACATGGCTTACCAGGGCTTCGGCGCTGGTATCGCAGAAGACGGCGCCGTGGTACGCCGCTTCGCTGACGCCGGCGGCCCGCTGCTGATCTCGAACTCGTTCTCGAAATCGTTCTCGCTGTACGGCGAGCGCGTGGGCGCGCTGTCCGTGGTGGCTTCGTCGGCGGAAGAAGCTGCCCGCCTGCTGTCGCAATTGAAGCGCGTCGTGCGCACCAACTACTCGAACCCGCCAGTGCACGGCGGCAAGGTTGTATCGACCGTGCTGACCACCCCGGAACTGCGCCAGCTGTGGGAAGATGAACTGGCTGCGATGCGCGTGCGCATCAAGGAAATGCGCAATGCGTTCGTCCAGAAGCTGAAACAAAAAGCCCCGTCGAAAGATTTCGAATTCGTCAACAAGCAAGTTGGCATGTTCTCCTACTCGGGCCTGACCAAGGCGCAAGTGGAAGCGCTGCGCGCGGAATCGATCTACGCGGTTGATACCGGCCGTATCTGCGTGGCGGCCCTGAATTCGAAGAACATCGACAAGGTGGTTGACGCTATCGCCAAGGTGCTCTAAAATCTTTGTCTTCGGATGTTTCTGAAGACTAATCCCTGATAGCTCAGTCGGTAGAGCGACGGACTGTTAATCCGCAGGTCCCTGGTTCGAGTCCAGGTCGGGGAGCCAAAAGTCTTGAGTAACAACCTCTAATCCCTGATAGCTCAGTCGGTAGAGCGACGGACTGTTAATCCGCAGGTCCCTGGTTCGAGTCCAGGTCGGGGAGCCAGAATCTTCAGCATGAAGCCCAGCCCACATGGCTGGGCTTTTTGCATTCCGCCTTCCTTCTCAAGTGACCCACATGGACAATATCGATCAGCGTTACCTCGTACAGCAAAATAAAATCAGCGATGGCGAGAAAAAGCCGCCGGTGTTTGCCCGGGTCATGCGCAGCAAGGAAGGCGTGTTTGAAGGCGTGTCCTTTATCAAAAACAAGGAAAAGGCCACAGTGATGACGATGGCCGAAGCGGAAGAGGCAATTGCCTGGGCCACGAAAAAGAAATCCGGCGCCAAGGATTATGTGACCAAAATTATTTGCGTTGGCCAGTAATGCAAAAAGCCCAACTTTTAATGGTTGGGCTTTGGTATTTCCCGTTACAGACCTTTGACTTGCAGGGTCTGCTCTGCCGTTTTAATGTTGAACAGGCGGTCAATGTTCGGATGTTTGCCCGGGTTGGCAATGGCGTCCTGCGTGTGTTCCGCATAAATCTTCACGCCCAGCGCTGCTGCTTCCGGGGTAATCGCGCCCAGCGTTTGCGCCAGCCACGCATACACGCGCAGCGAGCCGGCCTGGCCCGGCTTATTTTCAATCTTGGCGACCGAAGTACCGGACTGGTCGATCAGTTCGATGGCGGGCACTGTATCCAAAACAGGAAGCAGGGACAGGTTGTCGGAAAATTTGTCGCTAAAGTTTGGAAGCTGCATAAGGACTCTTGCCAGTCTTAATTTGGTTAAAACCCGTATTTTGTCACATATTGCGCTTTGCCTGCTGCCTGCCACCGGTGCCGTTCTTCGCAGCAAATGGTACGACGCTGTGCGCCGCGACCGCATGCTGCGCCTTCCGGCGGCCTTTCAACCAGTGCCAGATAAACGGCGGCGCCAGCGCAACGCCCAGTCCCAGGTGCGTCAACGCCGTCAGCGGACCCAGGCCGTCATCGCCAAGGTAATAAATACCGACGGCGGTGAAGCACAGCAGCACCATATTGGCGGCCAGCAGCGCGCCGCTGACCCGCTGCTTTTTCTTGCGCCAGCCGGCCCGCATATGCACGCTCCACAACGAGCCGATGAATGCCGCCGCGATAAAGGCGGCAGTGGCGTGCAAGGCGGCCGTGACTATGCGGGCTGTGCCGGAAACGCGCCAGGGGACATCGATCTCGCCTTTGAGGAACAGCGTTTCAGGCGCCAGCAGCAGCCCGCTCAAGAACAGGAACAACAGGGCTGCCAGCAGCGCCCGCAAATAGTGTTTGGGATAGCCCTTCATGATTCAATGTGGAGTTGGAAAGCCAGGCAGATAACCGCCTAAACCCAAGACTGTAGCATGCCGCATGTCAGCCGGCGTGACTGCGGCGACTTTGGCCAGTGCATCGGCGCGCCATGCGGACCGGGCGATCACGGTGTGCACGCCCGCATGCGCCGTGGCGCCGTCCGGTGCGATCACGAGGGCAGGGAAGCTGTCATCGCGCTGCGAGGCCACCAGCGACGTGGCGACAGCCGCGTTGCGCAGCTGGCCCAGCTGCACGATGCGCCCGTCCGGTTCGCGCCGCGATACCGGCAGCGCCAGTTCGCCATACACGCGCAAATCGCCGCCGGCATTGACCCAGCCTGCGGGCGCACCGGCGCGGCGCAGCGCCTGGATACCGGCATCGACCGCATAGCCTTTGGCGATGCCATCGAGCGTCAGGCGCAGCGGACGGCGCAGGCGCACGGCGCCGGGCGCCAGTTCAATGTCGTCGGCGCAGCCGCGCGGCAGCGGGGCGGGGCCGCCATGGTCCGGCAATACACCGGCCATGACCAGATGGCCGCCGACGGTGATATCAAAGCGGCCTTGCGTGCACCGCATCAGTGCGCGCGCCAGCACCAGCAGCCGCACGGTCGCCCGGCTGGCCGGTACGAACGCACCGTTGCCGGCGTTAATGCGGGACAGTTCGCTGGCGCTGTCCTGGAAACTCCACCGCTGCTGGGCCGCTGCGATGGCGGCGAACGCCGCCTGGATCGCCTTCTCGGCGCCAGCGCCGACAGCGGCCGCCTCGACAAAGGTGCCCAGCAGCGGCCGCATGCGGCGCACCGTTTCCATGTCAAGCCTTGCGCAGGTAAAGCTGGTGTATCGTCAGCAAGCGCTTGACGCCATCCGTGACATTGCGGCACGACAGCGTCGCGCCACTGATGTTCTGGATGTCCTGGTCCAGCTTGAAGGGATCGGCCAGCGTCTTGCCAACGAACTGCTTGCGCCAGCCCGCTTCACGGATTTGGCCGCCATGGGTTTCACGGTAGCTCAGCACTTCGACACCCAGCACGCGGCCGTCCGGCGAGATAGCTGTTGCATACGTGATGAACTCGTGCTTGCCGACCACTTCATCGACGATCAGCCAGCCCTCGAGTTTGCCATCCTTGTCAGCGCGCCAGACTTTTTGTTCATCCCAGCGCTGGCGCAGGCCGGAGGCGGCCTTGATGCGGTCGCGCTGGTCTGCCGACAGTTTCAGCGCATGGTCCGTCATCTGTGCACCCGGGAACATCTGCGCCTGGGCCTGGGCCACGGTCAGGTAGTCCGCCGCATAGCCGCTGGGGGCGGCAAGGGCCGCCACGGGAATAAAAAAGGCGCTCCAGTCGCGCATACTCATGGTGGACTCGCTTTAAAAGTTATAGCCAATCTTGACACGGATTTCATTCTTGGTTTTTTCAATCAAGTGCAGGCGCGTATTGGTCTGCCCCTCGTATTGCTCGCCGCCGCCGCGCAACTGGTGGAAGTAAGTGACCGTGGCCCACCATTGCTTGCCGCCATAGTGCAGCGACGGACCGGCAAATGCGGACCAGCGCTCCAGGCCCACTTCCGTTTCATATTCGTGTTCCAGCATGGCTTCGCAGCCGATGTACCAGCCGGGCGCAAAGCGGTACGACAGCCCGGTACCCAGCTTGGTGGAAATCTCCATTTCAGGTTCGGTCGGCCAGTCAAAGCCTTCCGGCAAGCCGGCGATCGGCGCGCGTTTTTCATGCGCGGCGCGCAGGCCGATATTGCCGACCCATGTCAATTCCCCCTCCATGAAGTATTTTTGCGCCTGCAACTGCGCTTCTACTTCGAATTCGCGCTTCTTCTGGCCGGAATGCACATCCAGGCGGCCGTATTCAATCGACATGTAGCCGGACAGGCCGAAGTCATCCTTGGCCGGGCTGAGGAAATTGTATTTGGCCGCCACTTCCACGCCTTGCAGGCGCAGGCCGTTGTGTTTTTCTTTCGGCAGATAGCCATCGATGGTCAGGCCGCTGGTATGGAGCGCCAGGCCATTGAGTTCAGCCGATACTTGGAAGCGGTCAGTGACGCCGTATTCGATTTCCGTTTTGCTATCAGTGGCGCGGTAATGGCCGGCGCCTTTATCGGAGCGCTGCGTGAACCACTGGTAAAACTCGGCTTGGCCTTTCGGTAATACTTCGGCGCCGCGCACGTAACCAAACAGGTTTTCGTCAGCGTGGGCGGAAGAGGCGAGAGTGAGCAGGGCGAGGCAAACCAGCGTACGGCGGAAAGTCATGGTGCAGTCCAGTAGGGAGTGTAAAGGTGATCATTATAAATGAGACTGATTCGCATTATCAATCTTGGTGACACACTCGCATGCCGAACTGTTTTGCCGCTTACCGCACGATGCCGTAGGGCTGTAGCCGGGGAATCCAATGCTGTTCAAAAATCCGCTTGAACCCTGCACTGGTAGGATGCAGCTCGTTGGTCCAGTCTGATTTGTAAGCTGGATCGGGATAGTGCCGCAATGTCCCCCGGCTATCGATGTAATGCACTTCATTGCCCGGCACATCAAATGGCGCCAGCGCTTCCACGTTCAAGCGGTCAATCAAGATCCGCATGATGCCGCAGCGCAGCGGCATGTCTTGCGGAACGTTACGGGCATTCATGGCTTTGGCCAGCCATGGCCCGGTCTGGACCGGCCCTAATTTGAATCCCCGGTTATCCGGCGTCGGGTAGTCATAGCCATGGACGAAGATGGGCCGGGTGACGTCATCGTCGCGGTATGCCCAGCGGATATTGTGGATCAGTGCGCCCAGCGCTTCCGACACCCTGCGCAGCAATTCATCGGCGCCTTGCGGATCAAGGCAGTCCGCTGCCGACGCTGCTCCGGTGCAGTCCGGCTTCAGCGCCAACTGGTAGTCCACCGCATCATTGCCGGCGCCGCTGATATAAAACTCGGAAAAATCATTGAAGTTCGGCGACAGCCAGTGCCGCACTTGTCCTGCATAGCGTCCCGCGCCCACATAATCCTGCAATTGCGCGCCCAGATAGCCGACCAGCCGCACGTTGGCGTGGTCGACGGACGTACGTTTGTGGCGGACGAGGGTTTCCAGCAAATTCGTGTTCGGGTACCAGAACCACGAATCGCCAATGGCCAGCGCCGAGCAAAACTCGCCTGGTTCATCCTGGTCGCCCGGATAGTAGACTTTACCCATTCAGCCTCCTGTAGAAAGGCTCACAGGTTAGCTGATCCGTACCACCGGCCCCCGCACGGTTCAGCTTTTCTTGTACGCGCCCAGGAATTCCACGACCTTGAATTGCTCGCACACCAGCTTCATGGCCGGCGTAAATCCGCCGTTGCGGGCAAAGTGGCGCGAATGGGAAATGCGCCACGCGTCGAGCGACGGCTCGCCCTCGGCGCGGGCAAATTCTTCCGTCACTTCATCGAAACGGCACGTGGTGACTGCCACGGTTTCCACGGTGCAGGCCGGGACGCCGTCGCCATCGAGCACGACGTCGCGTTTGCCCGGTTCCGGGATCGGGGTGCCGGCGGCAGTCAATTTTGCCAGCGGCATGCAGGTCGCGGTTTTTCTGCCGGCCAGGACCAGCAGCAGCATGTCTTCAGCCAGCATGGCCGATGCGCATTGAGACGAGGTATTCGGCATGGTGAAACCTCTGGGAGTCGGATGTTCCATTGTAGCGTTGCTTGAGCAAAAGGCAATCTTTTGCAACGCCCTGCGAGCCTGCAAGCATGTCACGGGCTATGACGTCATGGTATCCGTAATTTTCGATAATTGCTATGTGGAAATTTAAATTGCCGTACGGAAATGAAAGGTGCTATCATAGTGATAGTTAATTGGTTTTCCGTCCACTTCGCCGAGGCCGCTGCAATGTCTGCCCTGAACGCACTTCCCGTCAACAAGCATTACCTCGGCAAGGTCATGGACGTGGCCGAGACGATGGCGGTGGAAGTCATAGTCGACATCCTCGACGTGCGCGGCATGAAGCTGGTGGCCAAGGGCGCCAGGGTCACGCGCGCGCTGCAGGAAAAGCTCATCATGCACAAGCTCAAACGCCCGTTCGAGAGCTGCGTACGGGTGCGGGACGGCGTCGATGCCAATGCCATCGTGACGATAGCCACGCGCCTGATCGATACCAGCGCGCCCGTTGCCCACATCTTGCGCGCCACCAGCACGGGCGGCTCGTCCGCGCTGGCGCACTTGTCGCGCATGGAGTTCGGCAATGCGCTGTCGCTGATGCTGACCGTCTCTGAACGCAATGGCGCCAATGCGCTGGAACACGCGGTCCTGGTCAGCCTGCTGTCGATTTGCATGGCCAAGAAACTGGGGCTGCGCGAAGACGACGTCACCATCGCGGGCCTGGCCGGGCTGCTGCACGATATCGGCGAATTGTATATCGACCCGGCGTATCTGGCGCGCGGCAAGCGCTTGCTGCCGCACGAATGGTCGCACATTGTCGTGCACCCGCGCATCGGCCAGATGCTGATCGATGAACTGGGCGGTTATCCGGCCGCCGTGGGGCGCGCGGTGGCGGAACACCACGAACGCTATGACGGCACCGGTTACCCGCGCCAGATTTCCGGCAACCAGATCAGCGCTGCGGGGCAGGCGGTGTCGGTGGCGGAAATGATTGCCGGTGTGCTGCTGAAAGACCATCCGCTGCAGCGCGCCGAACTGGCATTGAAAATCATCCCCGGCGAACATTCGCATGATTTGCTGTCCGCGATTTCCGGCGCGCTGCGTATCGCCGGGCCGGAGCAGGGCGGCGACGTGCGCGCGCAGGGCGGGGAAAGCGTGGAGCGCCTGTTCTGGCGCATTTCAACCATCCTGGAAATCGGCAAGAACCTGCTGGACGGTCCCGCCGCGAAATCGCCCACCACGCGCCAGCTGCTGGACGCCACGTTGACCCGCGTGCGCCACATCCAGCGCGCCTTCATCAGCACGGGGCTGGACGTCTACGTGCGCCAGCAGCCCGGGTTCAATGGCGGCTGCGATGCCTTGCTGTTTGAGCGCGAAGTGGCGTGCCGCGAATTGCAATGGCGGCTGCGCGACATTGCGCGCGACATGGCGCTGCATACGGCGACGCCCGATGAAAAAGTCGTGCTGGCGCCGCTGGTGCGCATGCTCGATGACGACCGGTCAATGGCTGCGCCCGCGCCTGTGCAGTCCGCGCAGCCGAAATTGTTCATGCCATCCACCACTATTGCCAGCGTGCGCCGCTACGGTACCTGACGCACTGTGGCCGGCCCAGTGGCCGCGTTTCACTCCTGCCGGACGCGGTTTCGCGCCATCACGCAACGGTTTCGTCGTATACAGGTTGCCTTAAAGGTAACGGCACGAGAGAATGCGGCATCCTTTCATCCGTGCGCCTTATGATTGCCCAGAAGTTATCCCGTTTCCCGTTCCTCCGCATGGCGCGCGATTTCCGCTATGCCATGGTGTTCAATGTGGCCTGCGCGCTGGTGGTCACATATGTGCTGAAATCGGATGGCAACTTTTGGAGCAGCCTGGTGATTTCGACTTGCATCGGCACCACGGCCTTCCTGTTGATCGACGGCATCCGGCTGGCAGTGTGGGGCGAAGACGGCGATCCGAACTGGGTGGTGTTTGGCTTGATCATTGCCGCCGTTGCACCGGTGGCGCAAATGGCCGGCGGCTGGCTGGCGGGACAATTCCTCGGCTATCGGTTGCATGGCTTGTTTTCCTTTACCAGTTCCAGCGCCATCAGCAGCCTGACGATCACGCTGATCGCCGCCGCTGCCGCATCGGTATTCTTTGCGCACCGTGAAAAAGTCATGCGCGCGGAAGCGGAGCTGGCGCAGGAAAAAGCCCGCACGGAAACCGTGGCGCGCCAGGCGCTGCAAGCGCAATTGCAGTCGCTGCAGGCGCAAATCGAGCCGCACATGCTGTTCAACACACTGGCCAACCTGCAGGGCCTGATTGCCATCGACCCGCCCCGCGCCCAGCAAATGCTGGACTTGCTGATTCAATACCTGCGCGCCACGCTGACGTCGTCGCGCGCCAGCAGCAATACCCTGGAACAGGAATTCGCGCTGATGGAGGCGTATCTCGGCCTGATGCAAATCCGCATGGGCGAGCGCCTCAGTTATTCGTTTGACTTGCCGCCGGCGCTGCGCGCCCATGAAGTGCCGCCCATGCTGTTGCAGCCGCTGGTGGAAAACGCCATTGCGCACGGGCTGGAGCCAAAGATCGAAGGCGGCCACATCGCTGTCGGCGCCGCGCTGCGCGATGGTGTGCTGGCGCTGACGGTGCAGGATACGGGCCGCGGCCCGGAAGCCGGTCCTGGCAAGAAAGGCACGCATGTCGGCCTGGCCAATACGCGCGAACGCTTGCGCGCCCTATATGGCGACAACGCCAGTCTTACCCTGGAACCAGCGCAGCCTGAGGGCGCGCTGGCCCGAATTACTTTACCTGTCTGATTCCTGCCTGATTCTTATGACCCTGCAAGCCATCATTGCCGAAGACGAAGCTATTCTCGCCGCCACCCTGGCCCATGCTTTGAGCCGCCTGTGGCCGGAGTTGCACATTGCCGCGACCTGTCCGCATGGCGTGGCCGCCGTGGAGAAAACGCTGGCGCTGCGTCCCGACGTGCTGTTCCTGGATATCAAAATGCCCGGCAAGACCGGGCTGGAAGCTGCGGAAGAATTATCGGAGCTGTGGGAAGGGGATAAACCGTTTCCGCAAATCGTGTTTGTCACGGCCTATGACGACTATGCGGTGCAAGCGTTTGAGCGCGAAGCAGCTGATTATGTGCTCAAGCCGGTCAGCGATGCGCGTCTGGCGCGGACGGTGGAGCGCCTGAAGGCGCGGCTGGCAGTCAAGGCGCCCCGTGGCGGGCTGGAAGATTTGCTGGGGCAGATGCGGGCGCTGATGCCGGCATTGCCGGCCGCGCCGGAGCGCCTGTCGGTGGTGCGCGCCGCGGTCGGCAACCAGGTCAAAATGATCCCCATTGGCGACGTCGTGTATTTTGAAGCGCTGGATAAATACGTCAACGTCGTCACGCACGATGGTGAAGCGCTGATCCGCACCAGCCTGAAGGAATTGCTGCCGCAGCTGGACGATAAAGTGTTCTGGCAAGTGCATCGCGGCACGATCGTGAATTCCACGTGCGTGCTGTCGGCGGTGAAGGATGAGGCGGGGAAGCTGGCGTTGAACATGCGCGGGCGCAGCGACAAGGTGCGCGTGAGCCCTTTGTATGCGCATTTGTTCCGGCAGATGTGACGCCAGCAGGGCGGCCAACGTTTCAACGTCCGCGCCGCAAACTCCGTAGGGTGGGTTTTACAAACCCGCCATGTTTGCGCCGCGTTGGCGCACGCACGGCGGATTTGAAAAATCCGCCCTACGTCAAAACGCATACTGCACGTTGGCCACCATCACGTTGCGGGCAACATAGCTGGCGGCGCCACTGTAATGCCGCAAACTGGCGCTCACCAGCCAGGGCGACGCATTCCATGCCGCCCCCACTGAAGCAATCCTGCTTCCTCCATTAGCCCCCTGGCGCACCTGCCACAGCACATCCGCCGCCACTTCCAGGTCGCCGCTGGTCTGCGCCGCCCGCAGCAGCGCATTCCGCTGCCGCCCCCGCGCGGCAGTACGGTCCACCCACGCTTCTCCCAGCACGGCAAACTTGCTCTCCGTCGTCCACGTGAAGCCCGCCAGCGCCTTGCCGCCGCCATCGAAGCGCTGCCACCGTGGCGGCGCCGTGCGGCTGATTACCCACTCGTCATGCCGCTGCTGCAGCAGCACGGAGCCATGCACCTCCATTTCATCGCTGGCCACGTGGGAGAACGACACACCGCCTTCCACGCCATTGCGCTGTGACGCGCGCAGCACCGCATACTGGTCGGTGGAGCCTTGTTGGCGGTACAGCCGCACAGCCAGCGCGCCATCGCCTTTCGGCTGGTCACGCTTACCGTGCCCCGGATTGGTCCACACCACGGTGATGGCGCGGCTGTCGTCAAATGCTTCCCATGCCACCATGGGCACGCCTTCCAGCGTGACGGGATTCAAGGCGCGCCGGTCTTCCTGCTGCACCACATCCAGCGGCCGGAATGCATAGCCGACATCCCAGCTCATGACTTTCTTGCCCACCGTGGCAAAACCGCCGCCCAGCGGGCGCTCCAGCGACAATTCATTCACGCGCAGCAGGTCGCCATCGCGGGTATCGTGCCGCGCCGTGAAAACGCCACGCAGCATATCGCGCTGCCAGCGCAGCTCACCCATGCCGAAACTGTGCGTGGCGCTGCCCAGCGCAGTTTCGACGGACTCGGTTTGCGCCCGCAGGTATAGGGCCGTGCTGTCGTCAGCCAGCGCCGCCTGAGACAACACCAGCAGCGCGCAAGGGATCAAAGACTTCATTGGACGTTGTTTTCGCTTCGGCTTAAATACATGGGATTGAACAGCTCATCGCCAAACTGGCGCGGCTTGCGGCTGACCGTTGCCACCAGCGTGACCCTGTTCGACTGCACTTCATCGACCAGCTTCATTTCCGTGACAGCAGGACGGCCATCGCGCTGTTCCACCTTGAAGTGCGCCTGCTTCAGCTTGCGGTCGGACGCTGCGTACAAGTCCGCATGCACGGGGCGGTAATCGCTTTTCGCCACTTGCAGCACGATGCGCTGGTAACTGAGCGACTTGCGCAGCGCCGTCAAATCCAGTTCCAGGCAAGGCATGCCGTCAACGTCCAGTTCCCGCACAACGGTACCCTGGTAATCGCCCGACCATGTCATGCTGGCGATATCGCCGGTCGATGCCTCGCCCAGCAGCTTTTGCATGGGCGTGATGCGCATCGGCCGCGCGCTACCGGGCGCCAGCAGCCAGAAGTCGTCGCCCGACATCAGCACCTTCAAGCCGATTTCGCCGGGCGTGCGCGCCAGCACGAGCGACTTGCCGCCCGGTTTGATCAACACTTGAAAACGCTTTTCCTTATCCGGCTTGCCGCCTTTGAAGGTTTGCACCAACGTTTCCACTTGCGACGACGCATCCGGCAAGCGGTAGCTGTCGGCTTTTTTCAAGATGGCTTCCGCATCCGGCGCGGACGCATAGGCCAGCGGAACGGCCAGCAGCAGGGCGGCCAAGGCAGGGAGCTTAAACATGGGACAGCGCCTCCACGACAGATTGATGGGCAGCCCGGCGGCTGACGATCCACGATGCGCAAGCCGACAGCAGCGCGACGGTGACAGCTGCACCGGCATACATGGGAATGGAAACCGCAACGGCCAGCGGATAGCCATCCGTGCGGCCCGGGGGCGGCGGCATTTGCACGCCGGCCACCAGCAGGAACAGCGCGACGCCGCCTGCCAGCGCCATGCCGGCCAGCGCACCGCCGGAACCCAGCGCCATGCCTTCCAGCGTAAACACCCGCATCACTTCGCCGGGCGTCGCACCCATGGCGCGCAAGGTGCCGATTTCACGGGTGCGTTCCAGGACGGCCATGGCCAGCGTATTGGTAATGGCGAACAGCACGATGACCAGCACAATCACGCCCAGGAAGCCGAAGATGCGGTCGTACAGGCTTTTCACGCTCAGGTAGAACATGGCTTGCTGCAGCCACGTGCGCACTTCCAGTTTGGCGCCGTGCTGCGCGCGCAATTGTTCGGCCACCGTATCGGACAGCGCCAGGTCTTTTAAATACACGCTGAGCGTGCTGACCTTTTGGGTTTGCAGCAGCGTTTGCGCCGTCGATAAATCCACCATGGCGAGGCGCTTGTCCACGTCGGCAATGCCGGTGCTGACCACGCCCGTCACCACCACGTCAGCGGCATTGAGCGCGCCGTTGACGGTGGTGGACATCAAGGTCAGGGCGCTGCCCGGCTGTGCGTTGAGGATTTTTGCCAGGCCCTTGCCGATCACGATGCCGGGTGCGGAACCGGGTATTTGCGCGTCCAGCAATTCGCCTGCTTCACGCTTCATGAACGGACCCTTGACGACAAATTCCTGCATGGCGTCGACACCGGTGCCGAGGAAGATTTCACTTTTGTCGCCATTGCTGATCAAGCCGGAAAACTGCAGGCGCGGCAGCACGCGCTTGACGTCTGGCCGCGCCATCAATTGCTGCGCGACGGCTTCTGGCTGTTCCAGGCCGTGTTCCAGCGGCAGGTTGTCGATGCCGTCAAATTGGCCGGGAGCGGCAACCACGAGGTGGCCCGTGTCGCGCGCACTGGCTTGCGCCAGCGATTCATACGTGTACAGCGCAAAGCCGCCGCCCAGCAGCGCAGCCGCCGTGCCGGTGGCTGTGATGGCAACCGTCACCAGCGACCGGCGGCGGTTGCGCATCGCGTTTTTCAGCGCCATCGACAGCCATTTGAATTTAGTGAACATGGCGTGCTCCTTCAACCAGGACGCCATCGGCGAGGCGCAGTGCGCGGTCGCAGTGGCCCAGCATGCGGTCGTCATGGGTGGCGACGAGGAACGTCGTGCCTTGCTGATGCGCCAGTTCGCGCATCAGGCTGACAATTTGCGCGGCCGTGACGGCGTCGAGGTTGGCCGTGGGTTCGTCGGCAATCACCAGTTGTGGGCGTTTGACGATGGCGCGGGCAATGGCCACGCGCTGGCGCTGGCCGCCGGACAGCTGGTCGGGACGGTGTTCTTCCAGGCCGCCCAGCCCGACCCGTTCCAGCGCCTCGTGCACGCGGCGGCGGCGCTCGGCGGCATCCACGCCCAGCAAATACAGGGGGAATTCCACGTTGTCATACGCATTCATGACGGGCACCAGGTTAAAACTCTGGAACACGAAGCCGATGGTCTGGCGCCGCAATTGCGTGCGGCGCACGTCGTCGGCGGCAGGCAAGGGTTCGCCGCCATACAGCAGCTCACCCTTGTCGGCGCGGTCCAGCAGGCCGCACAAGTTCAGCAAGGTGCTTTTGCCGCTGCCGGACGGACCCGTGACGGCGGCGATTTCACCCCGTACGACGGCCAGTTCCACGTCGCGCAGCGCGTGGATTGTGTTGCCGCCCAGCGTGAACGATTTGCTGATGCCGCGCAGCGACATCAATGGCTCGCCGGCGCGGCTCACAGGCCCAGCTCCTTCAGGCGGCTGGCGGCGTGCTGTCCTTCCGCCGTTTGCGGCGCCAGTTGCACCACTTGTTTCAGGTACGCGGCTTCCTCGGGTACGCGTTTGTCGGCGGCGGCGGTTTTTGCCGCCAGTGCATACAGGCGGGTGCGTACCGGTACTGGCGCCTGCTCGAACACGGGCGACTTCAGCGCGGCATCCAGCGCGCGCTTGCCGGCCGCGCGGCGGTTCATGAAGTCGGGCAGGGCCAGCAGGGTAGTGGCAGCCACCATGCGCGTCTCCACGCTTTCCGGCGTGCCGTGGAACAGGGCTTCGTCATGCGCCGGCGTCAGCTGCGCCAGCGCTTTTTCAATCGCATCGGCGCCATCTTCCGAATACTTCATCTTATTCCACGGCATCATCGCATCGCGCCCGGCCAGCGACGTGGCCGAACCAGCGTAAGCGGCCAGCAGCGGGTGGCCCGGATTGGCGGCCGCCATTTGCGTAAAGGTGCTGATGGCGGCATCGCGCGCCTTGCCGTCGCCGGCCACACCGGCCATGAATTGCTGGCGGGCTTCCGTAAAGCCTTGCGGTGCGACTTCCTGTGGCGCGGCATGGACAAAGGCGCTGAAGATGGCGGCGGCGCTGCCGAACAGCACTGCGAGGATGGCTGGTTTCATGGTGGTCTCCTTGGTGGGTTGATGGAGACAGCTTAGGAATGGCGGGGCGGGGCAGCCACCGGTGTGCGACGAAACCGGGATTCGCGGGAGCGAAACCGGCGCCGTGCGGAGCGGGATTTTTTTAAGTGGCCTTTGCAAATTGAAAATCAGCCGCTATAATGCGGCCTCTTTTCCCTGATAGCTCAGTCGGTAGAGCGACGGACTGTTAATCCGCAGGTCCCTGGTTCGAGTCCAGGTCGGGGAGCCAGAATTCAAACCACCCGCGCTGGCCGCGGGTGTTTTTATTTCCGGTTGTCACGGCCGGCCTGTTGAGCGCCGGCAGGCAAATGGCGGACAAGGTGGTTGATGGCGATGCCCAGCTCCGCCCGCCACCAGTTTCCCTGTTCCGTGTCCGCATTGCGAACGCTTTCATGTGCCAGCGTCTGTTCGATCCAGCTCAGCGCCCGGATTTTTTGCTGTATCGTGCCGTGCGGGTAGGCTTCGACCGTTGCCATCAGCATCCATGGCATGGTCAATTGCACGAAATGGTCAATTTGCCTGGTTTCGCTTGATTTGATTTCGACATAGGAGTTTTCCCCAAGCGAGGCGGGCACGGGCGACTCCGGGATGTTTTCCAGCCAATCCTGCTCGAGTGAACTGACTTGCCTGGGCATGGCTTCATGCAGGGTATGCATGGCCAAGCCTGAAATACTGCCGGAAATGCTGCTTGCTGTCTGATAAGGATAGGGTTTCCAGCGCGCTTTAGGTTGCCGCACATTTAACAGCCACGCGGCGCCGCGGCTGGCTGCGTCACTGGCGCTCTTCGCCATGGCAGTATCCTTGATGAGTGCAGCGTTCGATTGCTTCAGCAAGCCCAGCGTAGCCCAGGCTGTTGCGTAGACGGATGCATATTGGGGCAGCGTCTTGTCGGGAATCGATGACCAGGAGCCATCTGCATTCTGATGGTTGAGCAGGAATTCGATCTCCACCGGTTCCGCCTCGGTACCGTGGGCGGCAAGGGCGGCCAGAACCCAGCCCGTAATGAAGGTCCAGCCTTTGTTTTCCTTGTCGTCGTTTAGCTCGGCCCAGCAGTTGCACGGGGCAAGCCGCCGTGCGCGGATATAACCGGTTAACTGCGCACCCTGTTGGCTGTTGCGAAGTTCCGCAATGGACAATAGCGTCTGGGACGCGGACCAGCCGGTTAAACCCAAGGTCGGGATCAGATGCGTATCGTTCTGGTTGACGGTATGCAGGCGGTCTTGAATGTCCAGTACAGTGACCTGCATTTCGCTGGTAAGGGGGATGACGTCCGGTGCGGCCATTGCAACCCGGATTACCCTGCCTGAGAACGTCCAGCCTTTGCTCAGGATGTCCGGGTTTTGCTCAAGCATTGCGGCTGCTGCGCCCGCCAACACGATGCTGGCGCGTTTGGCCCAGGATAGCTTGTGGACCCACTCCGCGATCGGGTCCAGTACCGAGTCCAGTAGTCGTTGCCATAATTGCACCAATTTTTCGTTCATGGTCGCCTCCTTTGCGTCCCGTGGTTTCATCGGTTCCGATGGTTAGACCGCTGGCACTGCGCGAAGTTTCATGAACGAGCGAAAAAGAGGCTACTTAGGCTCCATTCTGTTAATTCGAAAATCCCCCAGGTAAGGAAACGGCTGTGGTCGGCGTTCACGTCCTGCACTGCAGCGCGCCGCGCGCAGCGCCCGCTCGCACATGCACGGCTTCATCTCGGCTTTCCGCGCAACCGCCCGGTGCGCCGCGTTGGCGCCAGTCACTAGCAGAACGCTAGGAAAAATTAAAAAATAATTAAGATTGCCTTTTATGTTTGTCAATTTGATATGTTAAAATCATTTCGCTCCAGCAATAGTTTATTTTTCAGTAATGTTTCATCAGCATGGAGCCATTCAAGCCTGGAGGTACAGGCTGAACCTATGTAGTTACTTTTAACCTAACAAAAGTTGCCAATGAAATTGAAATATACAAAGTGTGCTTTAGCCATTGCTTCGTTCGCGGCTGCAATTTCTGCCGCCCATGCACAATCATCGCTGGCGAATCCGTTCGGCGCCACCCCGGCCAATTCGACGGCCGTTTCCGCGATGAACAAGGCGCAAGCCCTGGCGGCATTGCCGGCTGCGGCAAAGGCGCGGGTTACGCAAAAGTTTCTCGATAAATTGCTGGAAAACGAATCAAACGAATTTATCGTGGTGTTCGACGATGAAACACCGCCAACCGTCGCCGCGACGACCGACCTGAACCAGCGGTTGGCCGCCCAGCGCGCGGCCTTTAAGAATACCCGCGCTCGCGTGCGCCAGGCGGTGGCCGGCCATGATGTCGATTTCCGTGACGAACTGACAAACCTGCCGCATGCGCTGGTCCGTACGCGCAACCGCGCCGCCCTGGTCGCACTGCTGAACCAGCCCGGCGTGCAAGGCGTGTACGAGAACGTGACGGTGAAGCCGCACATGAGCATCAGCAATCCGATGATTCATCAGACGAGCGCTCCCGCCAGCCTGCACAAAGGTAACGGCACCACGGTGGCGGTGATCGACACCGGTACCGATTACCGGGTCGCCGACTTCGGCTCCTGCGCGGCGCCCGGCGGCTCTTGCCGCGTTTCCCATGCGGTGAGCGTCGCCGATACCCCCTATACGCTCGATTCGAAGAGTCACGGCACCAACGTGGCAGCCATTGTCGCCAGCGTGGCGCCCGAAACGCGCATCGCCGCCATCGACGCTTTCGATCTGGTCATGGAAGACAATAAGCTGGTAGACAGGACCAGCGCCTATAAGGTCAGCAAAGCAGTCGACTGGATCCTCGCCAACAAGACGGCGCTGAATATTGTTGCCGCCAACATGAGCCTGGGAGGGGGAAAATACACCAGCGCCTGCCCGGCGACGACGCCAGGCACCAGTGAGACCTATTTCGCGATGGCGATTTCGGGGTTGCGTAACGCCAACGTCTTACCGATCGTTTCCGCTGGCAATGATGCGTACACCGACGCGATCAGCATGCCGGCATGTACGCCAGGTGCGATTTCGGTCGGGGCGCTGTACACAGCGAGCTGGAATTCGACAACCAGCAGCGGCTTCAGCTACGGTCCGGAGGGCGCCCCGGTTTGCTTCGATGCGAATGGCACGCCGGCAGCGTACCGCGTGGCGTGTTTCTCCAATTCGAGCAGCGCGTTGACCTTGTACGCGCCTGGCGCCTTCATCACGGCAGGGGGGCTGAAAATGGCCGGCACCTCGCAGGCAGCGCCGCATGTGGCGGGCACCGTGGCCCTGCTGCGCGCTGCGGACGTGGCGCCGAACGAGTCGCTGGACCAGATCCAGGCACGCTTGACGAACTCCTCCCCGACCGGGGCGTCCCTGGGCGTCAAAGATTGGCGCAACAATTTGGTGAAACCACGCCTGGACGTGTTGAGCGCGCTCGCCAATGCGCATTATCAAGTGATGCAAAAAGTGTATATCGCGTACTATGGCCGTCCAGCCGACCCGGGTGGTCTGGCGTTCTGGGCCGTCGCTTTGTTCCGCGGTAACGCCCCGACCACGCTCACTGATTTGGAGGCCGCCTACAGCACGAACGCCGCCGTCAAGGAAGTGGTCGACAGTTTCGCCAATTCCGCCGAGTCGGCCTCGCTGTACGGTGGCAAACCTACCCGTGATTTCGTCACCGCTGTCTACCGCAATGCGTTCAATCGTGAACCGGACATCGCCGGCCGCGACTGGTGGGCAGCACAAATTGACAGCGGCGCCCTGACGCGAGGCAAAGCGGCGCTGTCGATCATGGCGGGGGCGCAAAATTCCGATATCGAAGCGGTCAACCGCAAGACCATTGTGGCGGGCAACTTCACGACCTTGATGGATACCTCGGCCGAGTATAATGCCTTCCTCAAACCCGGCGGCACTGGTCCTGCGCGTGCACGCACCATGCTGTCGTCGGTAGGCGCCACGACCGACACGACTGGATTCTTGCAGACGGTTGCCCAAACCCTGCAAACCATCGTCAGCGAAAACCCATAATCGATTGCAGGGCCGCGCAGGCTGAGTCGGGCCTGCGCGGCTTGGCAAGATCGACAGCGAAAACGCCAGCCTTCACGGGTTGGCGTTTTTTTTGGGTTATCTCACCGGAGCCAGTTATTGATGGTTTGATAATTTCCTGTGGTCAAATGTGAACGCGCCGCTTATCATGGAGGCTTCTTGATCATCACTTGTTCGCCATGTCTCTGATCCGAACCGCCGTTGGCATCCTGCTCCTGTTGGGCAGCATGTCGGCCTGGGCTGAAAACACACCGGTACGCAGCTATGCCGTGCTGTCCCTGGCTGGCGACGCACTTGCGCTGCATGTGCACCGCCACCAGGTCGGCAGCCGAACAGAAAGCGCGCCCAGGGAGGTCAATGCGATCGACGATCCAGTCTTTGATCAGGCGGCTGTCATCGCAGCTCGCGCAGCGTTCCTTCGCCTGCACCCCGGCGCCAAGCTGCAATTGATGACGACCCAGGACAGGGGACTGTACCTGGCTCAAAACAGCATGTTCGAGCGTGCCGAAGCGCATGAGGAAGACCGCGCGTACCTGAAAAAGCTGTTGAAGGAACTGGGCGTAACGCACGCTCTGGTGATCACCAAATTCCGCAGTGTCCCTGAGTTGAAACTGGTGAATACGACGGTAGGAAGCGGGTATCTTGAAGGGCTTGGCTTCTACATCGACGACATGATCGAAACCCGCAACCTCAAGGACCAGACCTCGTCGCGCGGTATGGTCGTGCCATTCGCCTATCTGCGTGTCCGGCTGATCGATGCCGAGACATTAAGTGTGCTGAAGGAGGCCATGTCCAAGCAATCCTTCATTATTACCCGGCCTTCCGCCGACTCTTCGGGCATGGAGACGTTCTTGAACATGCCAAGTGGGGAAAAGACCGGGCATATTCGCCAGGTGCTGGAAGATGCAATCGCCAGCACAGTACAGAACGTCGCGGCGGAACCGCCAATCTCAGTGGAACGGGATCGTAAGAACTAGCGTCGTCTTGCAGTTCAGCAGGGAGGGGCCGTGGCTTGGTCGCTGGGCGAGCCGCGCAACGGGTAAAATGCCCCCCATGTCCACCCAGCTTCCCCTCCTCACGCCAACCGATAAGCTCTTGTCCGGATTGATGGCCCTGATCCAGGATGAGCACGGCGTGGCAGTCCAGCGCCTGCTGGATGTGTGGCAGCGCCCGCTGGAAGAAAAAATCACCAAAGGCTGGACCCAGCGTTTTACCCATCTCGAACGGGGCGAAGAGCCGGGCACGTTGTGGGCCTATCCCGATGCCAGCGAATCGCGCTTCCGCGAAGGGGATTTTTTGTTCCTGCATCAGGGCAACTGGCAAGATGCCCTGTGCCGCCAGCTCACGTTTGAATTCGAAGACGACGAACGGTGGCTGTTGCGGGGCCACCGCGCCGGGGCGGCATTGAACGCTTACCAGGGCGGATTGTGCTATGCCGAAGCCGACTTGAAGGACTTGACGAAGTTTTACAAGATCGCGTTCGATGAGATTGAAGCCGGCTACGTGGGCCGCGAAGTCGTGATGCCGCTGCTGTTGAACCAGTTGCGCATTGAGTTCGACGAGCGCGACATGGCCGATGCCGGCCGCGTTGCACGCGCCGAAGGGTGCAACGACAAGCAGGCCGAAGCCGTCAGCTGGGCGCATGGCGCGCGCCACGTTGCCTGCATCCAGGGCCCGCCCGGCACGGGCAAGACCCGGGTGCTGGCCCTGATTGCGCGGCTAGCCGTGGAGCGCGGCGAGCGCATCCTGATGACGTCCCACACGCATACGGCCATCAACCACGCGCTCAATAAAATCCACGAGCAGGGCGTGCCGGTCGTCAAAGTCGGCGTGCCGACGCAGCGGCGCGGGCTGTCCGCGCAGATCCGCAACGTCGACAGCCTCGATGGCTGGAACGAGCGCCCCACCAATGGCTACGTGGTGGGGGCGACGCCGTTTGCCACCTGCACCGCGCGGCTGCAGAACTATGCGTTCGACACGATTATTTTCGATGAAGCGAGCCAGGTGACGGTTCCGCTGGCGCTGATGGCCATGCGCAAAGGCAAGCGCTTCATTTTCATCGGCGACCAGAAGCAATTGCCGCCCGTGCTGCAATCGCGCTCGGTGCTGGACAAGCACGCGTACTCGGTGTTTGCGCGCCTGACGTCGCCCAAGGCGGAGCACCTGGTCATGCTGGAGGAAACGTACCGCATGAACCGCTGGCTGACCGCATGGCCCAGCAATACGTTTTATGGCGGCGCGCTGCGCGCGGCTGGCGGCAACCGCGAGCGGCGCCTGCAACTGGGGGCCGTGCCGCCGCGTTTTGCACAAGTGCTCGACGGCGCGTATCCGGCCGTGTTTATAGGCACGCCGGACCGCACAGCCCGCATGAAAAACTGGGAAGAAGCCAGGCTGGTGGCCGAAATTTGCGCGGCCGCTGCCGAAGGCGGCCTGGCGCTGTCCGACATCGGCATCGTCACGCCTTACCGCGCACAGGGCAGGGCGATCCGCAATTGCCTGGCGCAGCGCTTCGGCCATGCGGCGGCGCGCCAGGTGGTGGCCGATACAGTGGAACGCATGCAGGGCCAGGAACGTGAAATGATCATCCTGTCTCTGGCGACCGGCGATGAAGTGTTCCTGGGCGCCGTAGCCGAATTCTTTTTCCAGCCGGAGCGGCTGAACGTGTCGGTCACGCGCGCCATGACCAAGCTGATCGTGATCGGCCCCGATGTGCCGGAAGCATCCGGCCATGAAAGTCCCGCATTGCGTACGTGGGTGCACTGGTATCGTGAAATGACCGCGCAATGCCACCGGGTGGACGTATAAGTTATGGCGACGTTCATTCCTGCCCGGGTCGGCGCCCTGGGCGCGCGCAGCATCCACATCAAGCGTGCGCTGGGCCGGCTATCCGACGACTACGTGGTCCGCACGCCGCTGCGTCCTGCTGGCTGGGCGCCTGACTTTTTTATCCAGCACCCGGTGCAAGGCTGGCTGGCGATTGCCGTCAGCGACGCACCGTACGAAGCGCTGGCGGCCGATCAATTATTCGGCGATGGCGAAAGCGACGCATTCGATGTGCTGCTGGCCCGGATGGCGGCGCTGCCGGTGCCGGCCAAGCTCGTGGTGCTGTGGACGTGCAGCGCGGAAGAAGTCCGGCGTGCCGCTGCGCGCTATGAAGCGCAGTGGGGCTTACGGCTGGTGTCGAAGGCCGAATTTCTCGACAACGGTGAAACGCTGTTGCCGCGCCTCGCCGCGCCCATCGCCACCGGCACGGAACAGGCGCTGATGGCGCAGTATTTCGCGGAAGCGGAAATTGCCGCCAGTTGCACCACGCGCCGCCATTTCAACCGCGATAACACGGCCACCTTGCAGCGCTATTTCCTCGACGTGCAACAGGAGAGCGCCGCCAAGCAAGACTTGCTGCTGCCGCAAGGGCAGGCTGCCACCATCCGGGATCATGCGCTGCCGCAGGAGCAGGCCGCCATCAGCCGCGACATCGCCGTGCGCCTGGTGAACGGCGTGGCAGGCAGCGGCAAGACGCTGATTGCGCTGTCGCGCGCCTTGCTGCTGGCGGAACTGCACCCGCAGCAGCGCATCCTCGTGCTGATCCATAATGCGCCCGTGGTAGCCGACGTCAACGCGCAGCTGCGCCGCATACGGGAAGGCAGCGGCTTGCCGGCCAACCTGGAAATCAATACGTTTTCAGCGTGGGTGCACCGGCAATGGCGCAACGTGCACCAGCGCTATCCGCACATGCCGCCCAACAGCCGCATGGTGGAAGAACTGATCCAGCATTTCCGCAGCGGCTATCCGGAGCTGCGGCTGCCCGTGCGCCGGCTCAGGGAAGAACTGGATTTCATCAACGAGTCCCTGATCACCAGCGAAGCGCAGTATTGCCACGCCAGCAGGAGCGGGCGCGGTTTTGCGCTGCGGCCCGCCGAGCGCAACGCCGTATGGGCGCTGCATGGCGCGGTGACGGCGTCGCTGCGCGCACAAGGCATGTCGCTGTGGAGCGCGCTGCCGCTGGACATTAGCCAGTCGGAAGACCGGCATCGGCTGGAAAAATACCATCACGTCTTGATGGATGAAGCGCAGTTTTGCGCGCCGTCGTGGTTCCATATGGTGCGGCTGGCCATGCATCCTGGCAGTTCACTGTTCCTGTGCGCCGATCCGAACCAGGGTTTCATGAAAAGCCGCCTGAGCTGGAAAAGCGTGGGGCTGGATGTGGCGGGGCGGACCCGCAAATTGCGCAAATCCTACCGCACCACGCAAGCGAACCTGGCGTCCGCCAGCATGATCCTGTCGCGCCACACGCAGGGCGACCCGGAAGACTTCCTGGTGCCGGACCTGGACGGCATGGAACCGGGCGTCAAGCCGGCACTCGTCTATACCGACTCGCCGCAAGACGCGGTCGACCGCCTCGTCAATGAATTGGGCGCGTGCGTGCAGGATGGGCGGTTTGCTTTGTCCGACTTGCTGGTGATCTATGGCGACCAGGTCCAGAAAACCCTGCTGTACGGCCGCCTGTGCCAGCGCTTTGGCGCCGGCAGCGTGTGGTGGCTGAACAAGAGCGACCAGCGCAAGGCGCCGCCTGGCGGTGTCCGGCGCAGCCATTTGCGGCTGGCCAACCTTGATACCGCGACGGGACTGGAAGCGGGCGTGGTATTTTTGATCGGCGTGGAAAAACTGCTGGCCGTGGGCCGCTATGCCGGCGTGGACCTCGAGGAAAACGCGCGCAAGCTGTACATGGCCATGACGCGCGCCGGCTTGCGGCTGGTTGTCATTTCGTCGGAGCGGGTGCAGGACAGCATACGGGATGCATTCACCGAATGGACGCCGCCAGCGGCCGGGCAGTGAACCGCCATGCGCCGCATACCAGTCAGCCTGGGGCGATCGGGCTTGCGCGCTGCAGCCGTTGCCACAAGCGCTGCGCCACCGGCCCGTGGCTGGCCTCGCGCAGCCGCATGGCGTGGTGCTGCAGCGTCGCGCCCCGCAAATGTTCGCCAGCCAGCGAAACCAGCCGTCCGGCCGCCAGGTCGGACTGCACCAGGTGTTCCGGCATATGGCCCCAGGCCAAGCCTTGCAATATCACTTCGCGCTTGGTGGCCTGGTCGCCCACGCTGACTTGCTGCGCGCCATCGAGCAAGTGATAGGACGGCGCGGCCCAGTCGGGTGCGCCGTCGCGCAAGATGCATTGGCGCAGGGGCCGCAAGTCCGCCGGCTGCAATAACCTGCCGGATGCTTGAGGCACGAAGCCCGGCGCCGCCACGGGAATCACGCTGACGTCGAACAGGTACAGCGTTTCCAGTTCCGGGCGTGGCTGGTCAAGGTGGTGGATGGCCAAATCGGCTTCTCCGCGCAGCAATTTTGCCCAGGGCGCCGCCAGCACATCGTGGTGGAGCACGGGGCGCGTATGCGGCTCGTCGCGGAAGAACGCGATGAACTGGGACAGCGTGCTGTCCAGCGGGCACAGGTCGCCAATGGTGATGCGCAATTCAGGTTCGGCCCCGCTGCGCAACTGCATCGCGTGGCTGGCCAGCGCCGCGTGCGAACGGACGACTCGTTCGGCTTCCGCGCGGAACGACAAGCCTGCCGCCGTCAGTGTGACGCGGTAGCCGCCGCGGTCCAGCAGCGCCACCCCCACGGTGTCTTCCAGGTTGCGGATGGTGGCGAAAACCGCCGTGTGCGACTTGTTGAGGCGCTGTGCCGCGGCCGCATAGCTGCCTTCCGCCGCCAGGGCAAGAAAGCATTCAAGCTGGTACAGGCTGGGGATGCGTGACATGTTCAGGTTATTGAAACAAGATGGTTCGAATTCGCCAATATCCGTGGCGGCCAGGCCCATTTAAGCTGCGCTTCTCTCAACTCACAAGGAGTACAGCATGCGCGCCATTGTACGGCACCAATTCGGCGGTCCAGAAGTCCTCATCGAGGAAGAGCGGCCCCGGCCCCGGCCTGAACCGGGCCAGGTCTTGATTCAAGTCCAGGCATTCGGCCTCAACCACGCGGAACTCTACATGCGGCGGGGCGAATGGGGCGACGTGGCGCCGGTCAGCGGCATCGAGTGCGCCGGGACAGTGGTGGAAGATCCGGATGGCGTTCTGGCGCCCGGACAAACCGTGCTGGCAGCCATGGGTGGCATGGGGCGCACCATGGCAGGCAGTTATGCGCAATACGTCGTGGTCCGGCGCGCAAACGTAGTGCCGGTGGCATCGGATTTACCGTGGGACCGGCTGGCCATGCTGCCGGAATCCTATGGCGTGGCATGGAGCTGCCTGCAACAGTGCCTGAACGTGCAGCCGGGCCAGCGCTTGCTGGTGCGCGGGGCAAGTTCCGCGCTGGGCCGCGCCGCACTCGACCTGGCCACCATGCTGGGCGTGCGCGCCATCGGGACCACGCGCTCTGCCCGGCACGTGGCCGGACTGCAAGCGCTGGGCGCAGAACGGGTCTTGATTGCAGGCGTGCCGCTGTCCGTGGAAGAGGCGGGGCAGTTTGATGCTGTGCTGGATTTGCTGGGCAACAGTGCTTTGCGCGATTCGCTACGCCTTGCCGCGCCCGGCGGCAGGGTGTGCGTGGCGGGTTTCCTGGCCGGTCTGGCGCCAGTTGAAGCATTCAATCCGCTGGCCGACATGCCGTCCACCGTGCAACTGAGCTTCTTCGGCAGTTTTAATTTTGGCGCGGCAGGACACCCGATGGACGCCATTCCCTACCAGCACATGGCCGACGCCATGGCGGACGGCCGCTTGCGGGGTACGCCCGCCCGGACTTTCCCCTTCAGCGGCATACAGGAAGCGCACGCGCTGATGGAACGCAACCAGGCAAACGGCAAGCTGGTGGTGCGGCTGGACCACTGATCAACAGCCCGCGATCAGCGTGAAAACGGCGTGTTATGGATCATCTGGTCCGGCGCGTCGAACTTGACGGGCTGCCCTTGCAGGTAATTGCGGGCGGCTTCCGCGCCGGCGCTGCGGATCACGTCTTGCATCACGCTGTCATTGGCCACCGTCCATTCACGGAACACGTGGCTGGCCGGCGCGCGGCGCAGCTCTGCCAGCAGCTCGCCACGGCCGATGCCGGCCGCCAGGCGTGCCTCCCATTGCGACGCCCACGCGGCCATGGCGGGATCGTGCCGGTCATGCGCCAGCATGCTGAGCGCCTGGCGCCACTTGCCTGTGTTGCCGGCATACGCGTGCATCAGGGCAGCCATGCGCGTGTATTCGCTGACTTCGCGCCCGTTGCTCCAGGCCAGCTGTGCGGCCGTCATGGTGACTGGGGGTAGCTTGCGCCGTCATCTTGCGCAGCAGCGCTTCGCCGGTGGCGCGGTCGGGACAGGCGGTCAGCGTGGCGGCCATCAGCGCATAGCTGGTGACCGTGTCCGGCAGGCTGGTGTAAGTGATTTGCGCGGCAGGCAGGTCAGGCACGTCCACCTGCAGCACTTTGACGGACGACAGGCGGTAGCGCCACAGCTTTTCGCCGAGCTGGTCCGGCGTGATGCCAAACGCGGTTTCAAACGCCTTCGGCGCAGGTATATCGCGGTTGGCCAGGTTCAGGTAGCGGGCCAGGCGGGCGCGGTTGTCTTCCGACGCCAGCGTGAAGTGCGTCAGCAGCCAGGAGCGGGCCGTGAATTCCAGGCGGTGGCCAGCCGTGCATTGTCCAGCTGGACGATCGGGGCGAATTGCACGCCTGCCGCCTGGACGCCCGGGCTGCAACTGTTAATGACGCCAACTGCATTGGCGGGGAGTTTAGGGGCATGCACTTCCAGTGTGCCGAGCCGGTTATGGTAATACAGTGTCAGTTTGGATTCGTGCTGCTGCTCTTTAAAATACGCCTTGGTATAAACGCGCAGCAGGAAATCCAATCGCTCCATATTGTTCAATAAATCTGTCACGTCTTGCCGCGATGTATTGGAATACACGATGAAATGCTGGCTCTCCGCTTTAAACCAGGCGGAAGGGTTTTTCTGACCCTGTATCGTGATGAGTTCACCGGCCGGCGCCGGGCTGGTTTCCTGTGCACCGGCTGCGTGGGCGCCCAGCAGGGCCATGGCGGCCAGCGCGCAGCCGCCAAGTTGACGTATCAAAGAAAAGGCCATTGCAAATAATAGATAAGTTTTAAATGGGTAGGTATTGCTTTTAAATAATTGCATAATTTCAGATATGCGCCAACTCGTTGGCGGAATAAATTCGCGAATGAAAATACTATTTTCTTTTCCTTATTATGTTTTTTATTAATGCAAGATTTTTATTGATCAAATCGTGCCGTGCGACAGTGCTTGCTGATGGATCGTGTTGAAATATATAATTCGTACACTTCCCAGCCCGGGAATAGCGAAAGGTGAAGGCCGCGACTGACGCGGCCTTTTGTTTTCCGGGCCAACTATAACTACAGCGGAAGAGGGAGACGCCTTGTCAACTGACACACCCACATAAGGAATGTGATGACCAAGATGTCCAACATGCAGAACTTGTCGCTGCTGGCGCTGTCCGCGCTGGCCCCATCGATCGCTGTGGCGCAGGAGGCGCAGCCGGCCAAAGCCGGCCAGCTGGAGACTGTGACCGTAACGGCGCAGCGCCGTACGGAAAACATCCGTGACGTGCCGGTTTCCGTCTCGGCGATCAAGGATGAAAAACTCGATGTATTGATTTCCGGCGGCCAGGATATCCGTGTCCTGGCGGGCAAAGTGCCCAGCCTGAACGTGGAATCGTCGACCGGCCGCGTATTCCCCCGCTTTTATATCCGCGGCTATGGCAATGCCGACTTTTCCACATTCGCATCGCAGCCGGTATCGTTGATCTATGACGACGTGGTGCAGGAAAACCCGATTTTGAAGGGTTTCCCGATGTTCGACCTGGCTGGCGTGGAAGTGCTGCGCGGCCCGCAGGGCACGCTGTTTGGCCGCAATACGCCGGCCGGCGTCGTGAAGTTCGAATCCGCGAAGCCGTCGCTGAAGGGCGTCGAGGGTTACTACAACCTTTCGTATGCGACGCACGCCACGGCCAATGTGGAAGCGGCTGTCAACGTGCCGCTGTCGTCCGAATGGGCGCTGCGCGCATCGACCTTGCGCGCGCACCGCGACGATTACGTATCGAACGTGTACCAGAACCAGCCGGACTCGATGGAAGGCTACAACGAGCACGCCGAGCGCGTGCAGTTGCTGTACAAGCCGAATGGTGATTTCAATGCGCTGTTCAACGTGCACCAGCGTTCCGGCGCCGGCAGCTCGCGCCTGTTCCGCGCCAACATCATCAAGAAGGGTACCAATGATTTCGCGGACGGCTTCGACGCGGAAAAGATTTATACCAATGGCCTGAATTACCAGAACCTGACCACGCGCGGCGCCAACGCCCGCCTGTCGTGGGACTTGGGCGCCGTCAAACTGTATTCGATCACCGGCTATGAAACCGTGGCGCGCTACGTGAGCCGCGGCGACATCGATGGCGGCAACCCGGTCAGCGGTCCGGGCACCGTGCCGTTCCAGGTTGAGACGGCGGGCAGCATTCCCGACTTGAAGCAGTATTCGCAGGAATTCCGCGTTGAATCGAAAGCGTCCGGCCCGTTGAACTGGCAGGCCGGCGTGTATTACTTCGATGAAGACGCCACTGGCAGTACCGATAACTTCAACGTGGCCGGCGCCCGCACCACGCGCGTGACCAGCAACCAGAAAAACAAGGCGTGGGCCGCTTTCGGTTCGGCCAACTACGCGGTCAGCGACGTGTTCACCGTGCGCGGCGGCGTGCGCTACACGAAGGATGAAAAAGACTTCGCCACGCTGGAAACCATCAACACCAAGCTGACTGGCCCGCAAGCCGTCAGCACCAGCAAGGACAAGGTCAACTGGGATTTGAGCGGCACCTATGCGCTGAACAAGGACGTCAGCGTGTATGCCCGTGTGGCGACCGGCTTCCGCGCGCCGAGTATCGCGGCGGCGTCGGCCTCCGTGCCGATCACCGTGGCCGATGCGGAAACGCTGGTGTCGTATGAAGCGGGCATCAAGGCGGACTTGCTGAACCGCCGCGCACGCGCCGCGCTGTCGGTGTACGACTATGACGTGAAGAACCAGCAGTTGACGGTAGTGGGCGGCAATTCCAACGTCACCAAGCTGATCAACGCGGCCAAGACCCGCGGCCGCGGCGTGGAAGGCGAGATCGAAGGCTTCGTCACCAACGACTTCAAGGTATCGCTGTCCGGCTCGTACAACTTCACGGAAATCCGCGATCCTTCGCTGTCCGTCAACAAGTGCGCGCAGTGCACGGTGCTGGACCCGATCAACGCGGCAGGCCGCGTGGTCATCGACGGCAATGCATTGCCGCAGGCGCCGAAGTGGATCATCAACGCCAGCGCGCGCTACAACGTGCCGCTGGCCGATGGCAACCTGTTCGTGCTGACCGACTGGTCGTACCGCAGCAAGGTGAACTTCTTCCTGTATGAAGCCGTGGAATTCACGGGCAAGCCGCTGACCGAAGGCGGCCTGCGCGTGGGCTACAACTGGGCAGGCGGCAAGTATGAAGTGGCCGCGTTTGGCCGCAACATCACCAACACCCAGCGCATCACGGGCGCCATCGACTTCAACAACCTGACCGGCTTCATCAACGAGCCGCGCCAGTGGGGCGTGCAGTTCAAGGGCAGTTTCTAACTTTTGCCCGGGCTGGACAGGCCGCAGTTAGTTGTCTATAATGCGGCCTCTTTTCCCTGATAGCTCAGTCGGTAGAGCGACGGACTGTTAATCCGCAGGTCCCTGGTTCGAGTCCAGGTCGGGGAGCCAGAATACAAGCGGCCCCGCGAGCAATCGCGGGGCCGTTTTCGTTTGCATATTTCCCCAATATTACCCAGTTGGGTAATATTCCAGATTCTGCGCTCCTAGCTGACTATTCGATCTTGGCTTGTCGCTGAGGGTACGCGTGCAAGGGCTGAAACCTGAATACAGAATCTCAGGATTTGGATGTTTGTCGTTTTGCAATAGTGAAGCGCTTTGCTGAACTCTAGATGAATCTCCATATACTGCTGCGAAATCGAAAAAATACTAATTGCTAGGTAGGTCAATGAACAAAACAACTTGTTTCGATGTTTTCGAAAAATGTGTCGCCGCAGTTCAAGCTGGTGAGCTAATTGAGAGCGCGAGTTCCAAAGACAAGGAGTTCCACTTCCAAAACTGGTTTCAATCTCGCCTGCAGGATCTGGCGGTCCATTTCGAGGGCTCCGGCCGCAACACTTATCCTGACTTCTCGCTGGTCGAATTCACCGAAGGTTACGAAATCAAGGGGCTTGCTTGGCCGGGCAGAGAGCGGGACTACGACTCCAATAGCCAAGTCCCGACCGGCTACCATAACGGTCGGCAGATCTTCTATGTTTTTGGACGATACCCTGCAGACCAGAACACCCATATCGACATCGGTAACGGAAAGCGCCAATACCCGGTCGTAGACCTGGTCATTTGTCATGGCGACTTCTTGAATGCGGACCATCATTACGTCCACAAGAACAAAAGCATTAAGGGGTTCGGAACGTACGGCGACATCATGATTCGCGATAGGAAGATGTACGTAGCGCCTACTCCGTTCGCGTTGACGGAAGGCACGACCGGACTAATGACTCTTATCCTGCCGGAAGGCATGGAATACGATGCCGACAAGTTCCAAATAGTCGGCAATCTGCGTCGTGTGGAGGCGGACACGTTGGTTGTCGGCTACAACTTTGACTTGCGGACTAACTCGCTGACCGCAGATCGCATTCCTAATCCGAAGGCTGGCACTGAGCATAAATTCGTAGCCTACCGCCTTCTCAGCCAATCGTCCAAAGCCGTCTCGATGACCGGTGCTGTTCAGCCTATTGATGACAACGTTGGAATTGAAGACGAATGAACGCGATAGTTGAGCATGCCAAGGTCCAGGCATTGGCAGGAGATACAGAACTTGAGCGTGATTTCCCAATGGTGGAAATCAGCCGGGTCGCTGAGCAGGAAAGTTGGCGGAAGGAGATCAACCGTCCGATCTACCACATCCATAAATGGTGGGCCACTCGCCTCGGATCGGTATTTCGAGGAATATCCCTCGCCGCACTGAGCAAGCCGGGGACCGAGACATGGAAGCAGTTCTATCAGCGCCAGAATTTTGCAGGGAAAGTAGTTCTCGACCCATTCATGGGAAGCGGGACCACGTTGGGCGAGGCAGCGAAACTCGGAGCAAATGTGGTGGGGTGCGACGTGAATCCAGTCAGCACCTTCCTCGTTCGTCAGGCGTTCACTCGTGTAGATGAGGCTCAACTGCGTGCTACCTTTGCTAAGCTTGAGCAGGAGGTGGCTCTGCAAATTCGGCGTTATTACCAAACACGGGACCCGCAAACGGGGGAACTGATTCCGGTTTTGTACTTCTTTTGGGTCAAGACCGTAACAACTCCTGGCGGCGAGACAATTCCGCTCCTATCCCGTTATGTATTCTCGCAAGACGCGTATCCGAAGAAGAAGCCGAAGGCGCAAATCATCTGCCCGGGCTGCTGGCAGGTAGTGGAGGGCCGCTATGATGCAACAGATGTGACTTGCCCTCACTGCTCAATCCAGTTCAACCCGCAAGAAGGGCCCGCATCTGGGCAGTACGTTACGTCGAACGCAGGTGAGCGCTTCCGCATTAAGGACCTCCTGCCTTCTGATGGTTCGCCACCTGCGCACAAGCTGTACGCAATGCTGGCATTACGCCCCGACGGCGAAAAGATCTACCTACCGGCCCGTGAGGAGGATCTTTCGCTATTCGCTGAAGCTGAGAGCCGATTGCCACAGGAAACTCTGCCGCTTCCAACTCTTGCTGTGCGGCCTGGCCACAATACTGACCAGGCGCGGGGTTACAACTACAGCAACTGGCGAGATTTCTTTAATTCGAGGCAGTTGCTCTGCCTCGGCATGCTTTTGGAAGCAATCCTCCGCATTGAAGACATACGAATTCAGGAACAATTCTTATGCCTGTTCTCCGGCACCTTGGAGTTCAACAATCTATTTTGCAGCTTCAAGGGAGAGGGGACCGGCGCAGTGAGGCATATGTTTTCCAACCATATCCTGAAGCCTGAACGCGCGCCTTTGGAAAACTCAATTTGGGGCACGAACAAGAGCAGCGGCACTTTCAGTACGCTGTTTGAATCGCGGCTGATACGGGCCAAGCGCTATCTCGACGAACCGTTTGACCTCGAATTCGAAGAAGACCTGCTAGGTGAGCGTGGCAAGACTGCGAAAAAAGTCGTAAGCGATCCATTGCGTGCGAGGCTCGTCAACGAATGGTCCGAGCTGTCGACGGGGGAGCAAGGGATGCTGGTGCTCAACGGGGACAGCTCAAGGCTCCCCGTTCCGGACGCGTCCGTCGATGCCGTCGTTACTGATCCCCCCTATTTTGACTTTGTGCATTACAGTGAACTGAGCGATTTCTTTTTTGCCTGGCTCGCTCCTGTGCTCAAGGGGCGTTATCCATGGTTCAACCGGAGCGATTCCTCGGACAAGGGGGAAGTGCAGCATAAAGATCCACGAGTATTCTCCAAGCAGCTTGCGTCGGTCTTGTCAGAGTGCTGTCGTGTGTTGAAACCTGAGGGTGTGCTTGCGTTCAGCTTCCATCACTCCCGGCCTGAGGGATGGGCCGCGATCCACGAGGCTATCGACGCCGCAGGATTTTCAGTGGTCGCAGCGCATCCCGTCCACGCGGAACTGCGGGCGGCGAGCCCAAAGACGGCGGCCAAGGAACCTATCAGCTTGGATGCAATTCTGGTTTGCAAGAAGAAGGGCCCTCTGGCCAAGCCTTCTCTGGATGACTCAGAGATAGCTCTGCGAACAGCCTCACTTGCAGCAAGGCTTGAAGGCGCGGAAATGAAGATATCGGCAGGAGACAGATTCGTAATCGCAGCCTCACAGGTGCTGGTTGCCGCCACTGATGAGAAGTCTGGTTATGAGGAAATCGTGGCGAGGATAGACTCGATGCGAGAAAGGCTTGCTAGCTCTGCAACTATTACCACAACGGATTAATTTGAGGTGGATAGACATACCCTGATGTTAGCATTTGGGGAGTTTGGGCATTGCGGAACGTTGAGCGGCAATGCCGAATCCGTCGCCTACCGAGCCGGTGCCGGCGCAAACAGGAAGTACTCCGGATGCGCCCGTATCATTTCCGCCGTCTGCGGCGACAGCAGCGGATTCGGCAAATGAAATACTTGCCGGTGTTTGAGGTTGGTGGACAGCAGCTGCTTGCTCCAGCGCTTGTCGAACAGCGCATTGAACGATCCATCGTCCATCATTTTTAACAGCCCCTTTTCGATGCGCTCCGCCAGCCCTTTCTTTTGGGGCGAGACAAAGAAGAACACGGGCGCCGGATACGACAGCGCGATATTCTTCTCGATGACGAAGTCCGGGTCGGGATGCTTGGCCAGTTCATCGTCGATTTCATTGGCGCCCAGCGCAATGCCGTCAAAGCGCTTCACCTTCAGCATCTGGTACAGCGTGTCGTAAGACGCCGACGTCATGACATTGAAGCCGGCGGCCTTGATGATGGCGGTGTCGGGCCAGTCGTGGCCCTGGCCGATGGTGACATTGTTTTTCAAGTCGCCCAGCGTTTTTACGGCAGCGAGCTTGTCCACGCTGTCCTTGCGGATGATCAGCAGGCGTGTGCCCAAGACACCTTTGAGCAGCGGGATCCGCACTGTCAGCACCCCCTGTTCGCGGGCGGCGGACGTCATGCTCCAGAACACATCGAGTTCCTGGCCGCGGCGCAGCTGGGCGAAAGCGCGGTCTTGCGTCATGCGCGTGTCCACCATCTGCCATTGGTCCGGCTCATTGCCCGGCGCCTTGGCCAGCGCGGTTTCCAGCAATTCCATGATATAGCCGGCCCACGGCTCGCGCTCGCTGAACTTCGGCACGCGCAATGGTTCCGCTTGCACGGCGGCGCAGGTGATAGACAGGATCAGGGCTGAGATTAGTCGCATGGATGGGCTCCCAGCCCAGTCTAATGTATTTTGCGGGCCGTGGGCAGGGAGCAGGGGGCGCAGCGTTTGATTCGCGCTACTTCAGTACGGCCTGTACATCGACGATATCGACGCCGTGGCCCAATGCCAGCACCCGCTCCAGCCAAGGCTTGTGCATCGCGCCCACAATGACCAGTACGCGTGCGCCGGGACGTTCACGAAACGACGCCATAATATTCGATGCCATCCGCAAGTTGCGGGTTTCCCAGCCAGCGACATACATGCGCCCATACTGTTGTGGCGACTTGTCCTTTAGCGCCGCGCCAAAGTCGGCGGCGCTGAAAACTTGCTGCACATCGTAGCGATTGATATAGCGGTACAGCGGGACGAAGTCCGATCCCGCGCTTAACTCATCTTCGCGCTGCCGCAAAGGTTGAGTAAGGCCAGCGGCGCCTTCCCACGCCTGCCCGACTGTTTTCCAAAATGCCTGATCATCTGGCACGTCGACGTCGTCGCCAGTATGGTCGTCCATGGGAACCACGCGCGCCAACCCAAGGCGGGCGGCCAGCGGAGCCCCCAGCAGGTAGTTTTCGTTTTGTTTGACTGCCAGTGCCTTCAGCATGGCCACGAGGGATGCGGGGAGTTCCGGTGATTCATGCCGCTCGCTTTCCGGCAATTGCAGCCATTGCGCCAGCGCCGATGCCCGCTCATTGGCTGCCAGGAATATGGCCGCCATGCGGCGGCGCTGGCTGGCAGCGGGTTGCGCCGGCCAGTTTTTCAGCAGCGTGTTCATTTCCGCGATGGCGGAGGGGACATCCAGACCGGTTGCCTGGTACGCGGCCTTCGTATCGCTGCAGAAGGTCGTGACAGAATCGGCGTAAATAGACGGATGGCGCAGCCCCAGGTCGCATCCTTCGCCGGAAATGGCTTCAATCGCGATGATGTCCGGCTTAAATGCGGCCAGCTTGTCCAGCAGCGGCGCCAATGCTTCGCGTTTGAAATCCTTGGGCAGCCCTGACAGATGCATCGTGCCCAATACGAGCACCTGGCTGCGCTGGCCGGGCATGTCCTTGGTCAAGGACGCGAAATCGACTTGCGCCAGCGCCTGAGTGGATAGCAATGTAGCGACTAACAGCGAGTGTTTTAGCCAGTGTTTTTGCATGCACACCTCCTTGTGTTGGGATGCCCATTCTAGGAAGTGTTGCGCCATTCCACATGGCCTATGTGATAGAACGCAGGATTATGCGGCTGGATGGCAGATTCAGTCGTCCAGCCCTTTGCCTTCCATGATTTTAGGGATGCATTTCTCCACCCGCGACTCGCGCGTCTTGGCTTGCTTGGCGCTGGAAAAATGCAGCAGGTAGCCGCGCTGGCGGCCCGGTGTCAGCGCTTCAAAGGCGGCTTTCAGTTCGGGCAATTCATCAAGCTGGATCTGGAATTCCAGCGGCATGTTGAATTCGTCGGTTTTCTTGAATGCCACTTCTGCGCCGGATTTTTCCACGGCGATCGCGTCTTCCACATAGACCTTCAGCACGTGCTGCATTTCCTCGACTTGCGCTGCGCTGGTAAAGCGGATCTGGCGCGACGATTGCACGTTCGCTGTCTGCTGCACAAGGATGGCGTTGAAGTCCTTCATCAGCACGCCCTTGAAGAACAGCAGCGCGCAGTATTCCTTGAAACCGTGGATCAGCACCACGTTGTGGCCACCCTCCGTATAGCAAGGCACGCCCCACTTCAATTCCTCCGTCAGCCCGCAACCCAGCAGGATGGACCGCAGCTTGGCATAGGCATCCTTCCACGGCGTATCTTTATCAAAAAACCAGTCGACCTTCGGATTCTTTTTCGTCATTGCGCACCTTTTCGATGGGAGGGACAGCATGACCCGATGTTAGCATTTTGCGCACCCCGGGTCATGTACGCTCACATTCAGTGCACGAGGCGGTGTTTATCCGCGAACGCCAGGATGCTGCGGGCAATCACATCGTTATCTTCTTCCAGCGCGAAGTGTCCCGTATCGAGCAGTTTCAGTTCCGCGTTCGGCAAATCTTTGAGGAAGGCGCGCGCACCGGCTTCCGTGAACAGCGGATCGTTTTTACCCCACACCACCAATGCAGGCGGCTGCGCAGTGCGGAAATACTGCTGCCATGCGCCGTATTGCGCGACATTGCTGTGATAATCCACCAGCAAGCCTTTTTGCACGGCTTTGGCCGATGGCTTGCGCAGCACGGCGCTGTCCAGCGTCCACGTGGCGGCGTCCAGACGTTCCGGCTGGCGCGTGCCATGGCGGTACATGAATTGCACGCCGTCCGGGCTCAGGATCTGTTCCAGCACCGCGTCGGTTTGCGGGTTGATGCCTACTTTCAGTGTCCGGATATTGTCCGCAATTTGCTCCGACAAGCCTTCGTCATACGCGTTGGCGTTCTGGATCACCAGCGCACTGACCCGCTCGGGATGGCGTGCCGCGATGCGGAAGCCCACTGGACCGCCGAAATCCTGCACGTACAGCGTGTAGCGCTGCACGCCTTTTTTAGCAAGGAAGTGTTCCATCACGACGCTCAGCTGTTCGAAAGTCGGCGTGTAGCCTTGCGGCGCCACGCTGTCGCCGCTGCCTGGATAGTCCGGCGCAATCACGTGGAAGCGCTGCGCCAATTGTGGGATCAGGTTGCGGTACATATACGACGACGATGGGAAGCCGTGCAGCAGGACGATGGCGGGCTGCGACGGGTCGCCGGCTTCGCGGTAGGCGATGGGCATGCCGTCGACGTCGATCGTGTTCTGGCGGACGGCGTTGGCTGCCTGGGCCGGTTGGGCCAGCAGGGCGGCGGCAGTGGCAATGGCGGCGGCGATGTGAGCGGGTTTCATGGCATTCTCCTGGAAGGATTTCGTTTAGTGCTGCGATGGATTCAGAATACGCCTTGGCATTGTGTTTGATAAGATAGCTAATTAATAAAATACTGTGCGCTCAAAACTTACAATGGAACCGCTGGCCAATTTCAACCTGAACCGTTTGCTGGTGTTCGTCACAGTGGTCGATGCGGGATCGCTGACGGCGGCTGCCGTACGGCTGGGATTAACGAAAACCGTGGTCAGTGCGCATATCCGCAAGCTGGAGCAGGAGACGGGCGCATCGCTGCTGTTGCGCACCACGCGCAGCCTCAGTTTGACGGATGCGGGGGAAGCGTTTTATGAGGCCAGCAGGCGCATCGTGCATGACGCGGCGGATGCTGTCGCCGAGGCTGGGCAGGCGGCCATGGCGCCGCGCGGTTTGCTGCGGGTGACGGCGCCTATCGATTACTGTGGCCCCGTGGTTGCGGTGGCGGCGCAGTTGCGGCAGCGCTATCCGGAACTGGACATTGAATTGCTGTCTGGCGATGGCCTCGCCGACCTGGTGAAAGAGGGCATCGACGTGGCTGTGCGCATTGGCCGCTTGCGCGATTCGGCCTTGCAGGCGGCGCGGCTGGCGGAATTTGAAGAGTGGGTCGTGGCGCCGCCGCAGCTATTCAAGGCGATGCCGGAAAGCCCTGCATCGCTGGAGGGGGCGCCGTTTGTCGGCTTGTCGGTCTTGCCGAAACCGTGGAGCTGGACCTTTACGCGCGGCGGCGAACAGCACGCAGTCAAGCTGCGGCAGGGTTTTGCGTGCAATAGCGCGCTGGCCGTGCTGGGCGCCGTGCTGCATGGCGCAGGCTTTTGCATTTTGCCGCACCATGTGGTCGAAGCCCATGTGCGGGCCGGGCTGCTGGTGCGGCTGCTGCCGGAATGGACGTTGCCGGGCGGCGGCGTGCATGCAGTCTTTCCCGCCACGCGCTACCGGCCCAAGAAGACGCGCGTGTTTGTCGATGCGCTGCGCGAACAGCTGGCGCACGGCGTCCGCTAGCTATGGCGTGGCGCTTTCCGGCGCATAGCGCGCATAGCGTGCCAGGATGCGGTCGACCGTGCCGTCGGCGCGCATCTCGGCCAAACTCTGGTTCAGTTTGCGAATGACGTCGTCCGGTGTATTGCGGTGGCAGCCAACATATAAATCCGAATGGCCGAAGGTCAGCACGGGTGCGACTTTTCCTGTCAGGCCAGCGAGGGCTGTGGTGGTCGCGCCGCGCTGGCGCGATACGGCCCAGTAGTCAAAGCGTCCTGCCACCAGCTTGGCGGGATTGAGGCCATCGGTGGCCGTCTGGTCCACCTTGAATTTGCTGGCCACCAGCCATTGCGTAATGACGTCGAGCGCGGCGCCGCCAATCAGCGTGCCGCGCACGTCTTCCAGCGACGCGGGCGGCGCACGCTTGTCGTCCACCCGCGCGTACAAGGTCCACTCGATTTGCGCAATGGGGCCGATCCAGCGGAATTTTTCTTCGCGGTCGTGCGAACGGGCCATGGAAAACGCGCAGTGGCCAGGCACGTCGAGCGCAGACTAGTAGGCGCGCGGCCACGGTGTGATGCGTATCGTGTAGGGGAGCGCGGCGCGGCGAAACATTTCTTCCACCTGTTCCGTCGACTGGCCAATGATGCGGGTATCGGCCAGCATATTGTGCGGCGGGTCGTTTGGGGCTTGCAGTACGAGCGGCGATTTCAGCGGCGGCTGTGCCTGTGTCGGCAGCAGTGCGCACAGCAGGGACAGCAACAGGAACAAGTAGCGCCGCATGTTCAATCCTTGCCGGAAGCGGAATGCCTTCTGGCGATTATAGTCTTCACGCTCTACAATAAAAGAGTACGCAAGAAACTTGCAATTCCTACTGGACAGGCGGCAAACCGTCGCCTATAATGTGGCCTCTTTTCCCTGATAGCTCAGTCGGTAGAGCGACGGACTGTTAATCCGCAGGTCCCTGGTTCGAGTCCAGGTCGGGGAGCCAGAATTTAGCGAAGCCCAGCCATCACCGGTTGGGCTTTTTGCATTTGACGGCTTTTTTGTGTTCAACTGCGGCATTGGATACTTTTGATCTAGCCGGCCCGGCTGGATCAATTTTGAAACGAAATTTTCCAATGGCTGACAGCGACAGCCGTCATCAGTTCTGAAGAAACGTAATAAATTTGTTGAAGTCAGTCTGGTCTGTGAAGGACGCTCGCAATTTATCTGACAATAACAATGGGATAGCGCTGCTATCTTTACATCCATCCAAACTGAGCGGGATAACTCTCCGGCTCGTATCTCCGCTGAACTCCCGATGCAAAATGGCACCATATTCGGCACGACACCATCCGGAACGGGCAAATTTTTCACTAAGACAGACGACAATATATTTGCTTTTTCTTAAGCCGTCCTCAATTTTCGCGACGATAGGATCTCCATATTCGATATTTTCATGATCGACCCAATATGAAATATTGTTTCGTTTGAATGATTCAATAACTTTCAGTACAGTCTCCTTGTCGGCGCTGGAGTGGGACAGAAAAACGGAGTAAGGATAGATAGCGGGGTCGTCGGCACCTTTTTCATCCCTCTCGGGCAAAATTGGAGCGACTGATATTTTTTCTATCTGTATCTTCCGTGCTACGGTAGTTGTGTTGTAGAAGCGAATGAGACCGCAATTGCCTGGAAATGGAACTTCGGCAACGGTGTACGAAAGCGTATGGTGTTCTGGTCCAGCGGCGATTTCACCAATAATGTCACCTGAAAAGAACTGTAGGGATATGTGGAATTGATGGTCGGGAATCGAAATAGTTTTTTTTAGCTTGGCAGACAAAACGATTCTACCCTCCTTAAATGCGGCCAAGTGAACGTGATACTGGCCGGCTGCGATGTCGCTGGTGACGACATAAAATGCAACAAATGTGCGAATTTCGTTCGCTCGGCAAATTAACCCGGCTCCGGCGACCGAGCGGTTTGAGGTAATATGTATCATTGCGGACACGCGGCCGTTTAAAAATGATTCCGTGCCAGTTTCGATGGCATAGGAGGTTCGATATGGCCCCTCACTCGCACCGAGCCCGATCAATGTTTGTCCGGTAACTGACCACGACTTAGTTGGCAAGCTTTTCCAGTTGCTCATGTATTCTCCCGTGGATTCCGGTTAGTTCTTCATGGTAATCCGGTATTTCTTCCATTGCATGCGCTATGACGTCCAATGCACTTATCAGAAGGCCGTGAACGGATTGCTCATCCATGATGCTATGATAATCATTGCAATAGTATCGGCTGGTTCTTTGATAGTGATATTTGGAAGAGATGTTGAAGAGAGACGTTGTCAAGTGCTGCTTTCCTAACGCATTCAATAGCTTAATTAATTCGTCCACACAGACCAAGGACTCGCTTTCTTGTATTTCGCTCCGTAGATTGGTAAGTTCAAAGTCCATCCACTCTTCCGCCTTGCTTTTTTCCGCTTCCGCCATGGATTCCCAGCTCATGCTGGTGCTGCCAGCCAGTTTCTCTTCCAGATTCTTCATGAAATCATTGTGTGTCTTCAGCATCTCCAATCGTGTGGTGATGTGGGACGAATCTTTTTCTTGATTGATCTGTTCTCCCGAGGTGGACGCGAAGTATTTTGCTTTGGCGATCGCAACCCGGGGATCTTCTGCGCTGTTCACGTATTCTTCGAGACTGCCGAGTTTCAGGATGGTGAACGCTTCCTGTATCAGGTCCGTGTTGTCATACAAAGAAACTTTGATGGTTACGTCGGGAGAAGTAATTTTTTCAGGATTTATCCGCAGCTGTAGGGCGAAGCAAAATTGATCGTTGGCTTTAATGGGACGGGTTCGATAGCGATTTGCTGTTTTTTGAAGATTGTTCAGTTCACGTTGTAAGCTCACCCCTTCCGGCAATGTTACTTCTACTCTTGGCCGCTCCAGGCGTACTGATAGTGCGCCGCTGAACTCTTCCTTGATAATATCTTCTATTTTTGTTTCCTCAATAAACCAGAATCGTCCACCAGATTCGTTAGCCAATGTCGACAGGATTTCCTCCTCGAAATCCGAGCCGATTCCTATGGTTGACGTGGTGATGCCCATTTCATTTCTGGCCCGAGCAGACTCACTGCCCAGTATGCTGGACTTGGTTTCCCCGACCGTTGCCTGGCCATCTGATAGCAGAACAAGGCGATTGATATGTTTATCCGTTGCATAAGTTTGAAGCTCTAAAATCCCTAGATACCATCCTTTTGACAAGTTGGTTGATCCACCGGACTCCAATGACATAATTCTTTCTTTAATGAGGTTGGGAGGTGTTTGCGGATTGGTAACAGTGACGACCTCGTCATCGAATGCCAATACTGTAAACCTGTCATTGCTATTCAGGTTTTCGTAAATGGCGACGCAACCATTCTTCGCTTGGTTCAGCTTGTCACCTGTCATGCTGCCACTTCTGTCAAGAACGATGCAAAGATTAATGGCATGGTGCTTGGATTCTGCGCCAATTACAGTTTTCGTTGCAATGTCGATAGCTATATCGATGTCGGAAACATGGTCATTGCGGAAAATTGGCCGCTCAGGAATAACTTCCAGTGTCAAATTGTCAGCTAACATAGCTATCTCCAGTGGACTGTTGTCGTGATGCATTCAATTTAAATCTTCAATATCGGATATTCTGGCTAATAGCTTTCCATACTCCGTTAAATCATCTTGAAGAGACGCCAGCTCACTTCGAAATTGGACGGATTTGTTTTTTTCTAGATGAGAACAGTGATCGAATTCTGTATGCCAACGCGTCAGAAATGGCCGCAGTATGACGTTCAGAGTTGCAATGGCGACTCGAGCAAACCGTTGCGCCGAGGGGCCATGGCGCTTGAGAATTTCCCGTGTGGTTGGAAAAAGCATATAAATGCTTTGCAGGGCTTGCTTCTCACTGCCTTCTTCATCGGGAAGCCGTTGCAGGCTTACGCGTGTTACCAGTTCGATATAAAGCTCCCATGCCGCAAGTCGATCATTGTCTTGGGCAAGAAATTCTCCTTCAATGAAGCCAAGCTTCAGTTGCAGTTTCGAAAGACCCCATTCGCCCAGCATGTCGCGCCACTTCATGATGTCTCCTTGATGTTGGGAAGGTTCAATGAACTGGCGGCCTGTATCACCGGCCACCGACAGCGCCTGCTGTAATTGCGGCATTGGCGAACGGAGCGTCAGTCTATTTTTTCATAGTGCTTGGTGGCAGTAGGCCGTGCCGCTTTAATGGGGACATTAAGTCGTTGAGCACCAACTATTTCGGCGATACTTCCGCGTGATATGCGGTGCGCTTTTCTGCTTGCTAGTTGTTTTTTCTTGATTGCGAGACGTTTCGATGCGGCGGCATCGCCTGCCAGGGCAAATGTCTCGTGGGTCTGCGTCAATGGATCATAAAAACCGATGTAGCCTCCTGGATTGATACCGAAGGAGGTTAACGTTGCACCGTCGTGTTTTATTCCAAGGAAGTCATTTCGACTGCCGGGCTCTGCATCGGGGGTGAAGTACAGTGGCAGCACGAAATTGGATACGCTGACGCTGTCAATTTGATAGGTTTCGTTTTGTACCGCATCGGACATTTCGTACCAGTGGAATACCGTTCTGTCTTGCGCGGGATGGGGGCCGGCCACCAGCAGATTGACTTGGGGATCGGCAATCAGTTCCAGTGCTTCGTGGGAAAGCGTTACGGACCAATCTTCCCCCAGTTGTTTGGCCAACTCAGTAAAGACGAAGCCGTATGGTATACCTCGTGCATTTTGATCGTGATAGCCAAGTGCACCGGCCACGTCTGTATGGTCCCACAAATAAAGTATCGCCTCGCCGCGCATATCTGGTGGCCACAGCTTATCCGGTTGACTTGTACTACGTCCTTCCAGCCGCAACTTGGCCTGCAACCCCCAATGTGGGGCAAAGTCCTCGCTGATCTGGCGATTAATCGCGCGTAACACGCGCTGTAATTCTTCGTCGGAAATCGTATCAGTGTGGTTGATAACAGTGATAAACATAAGAGCTCCCTGTAGTTGGTTTGGACGCTGTGACCGGCGATGGTCGCTGCGTATTCAATATAGGAACTCTCGTGATGTCATATTGTCACCAATTGTCACTGCCAGTGTATCTCGTGAACTGGACCTATGATTAAGCGGATGCAGCTTGACGGGTCTTCTAATAGGTAGAAGCACCGGCTGTCACGGTTGGGCTTTTTGCGTTTTAACGTCGTTCGTGGAGCTCACCCTACGTAAAAGTTTCATACTGCAAGGTTTTCCAGTATCGTTGTTTGACGCATCCCGGCGCCGACCGGGAGCAAACAGGGGAGAGCCGCGATGAAACTGCGCAACAAGATGGTGCTGTGCATGGCGATAGTCTGTTTCGCGTTTTTTGGGGCGCTGGCGGTGGCGCTATCGGGCATGAAAAGCGCCCGCGACCAGTTCCAGCATTTCCTTGAAGTGGACCTGGCCCAGTTGCAGACCGCTACCAACCTGTATGCGCAAGGTTTGCAGATGGGGCAGGCGTTGCGCAATGTCGTGATCGACCCCAGCAATAAAACCGGCTACAAAAACCTGGAAGATGCGGGGAAATCGTTCCAGGAATACCTGGTGGCGGCAAAAGAATTGACGGATCCGCAAAGCGCCACCGGCAACATGTTCGCGGAAGTGGCGCAATTGCGCGAAAAGCAGGCTGCGCTGCACACCAAGGTGCTGGGTCTGGCGGCCAGCGACCAGCCCGCCGCCGTGCAAACGCTGAACAAGGAAGAGACGCCGGTGTGGCGCGACATGCGCGGACGCTTGCTGGATTTCATCAAGGCCAAGAAGGAAGACGTCAAAACCGCTGAATCGGCCGTGATTGCTTCGACCCAGCGCATGCTGTGGATCAGCGTGGGCCTGGCGGCGGCGGCACTGGTGGCGGCCGGTGGCGTGACGTACCTGTTGTCCGGCAGCGTGATGCGCCAATTGGGCGGCGAACCGGATTATGCGGCCGGCATTGCGCATCGCATTGCCGCTGGCGACTTTACGGAACAAATCGCTACCGCCCACGGCGACCGCAGCAGCCTGCTGTCCGCCATGAAAGCCATGCAGCAAAGCCTGGCGGGCATCGTGTCGCAGATCCGCAGCGGCGCCGATACCATTACCGCCGCGTCGCGCAACATCGCCGATAGCAATCTTGACTTGTCCACCCGCACCGAACAGCAAGCCCATTCGCTGGGACAGACTGCCAGCGCGATGGACGAGTTGATCGGCACCGTCAAGCAAAATGCCGGCAATGCGCGGCAGGCCAGCACGCTGGTGGCGGCCACGTCGGAAGTGGCGTTGAAGGGCGGGACGGTGGTGTCGGAAGTGGTGGCGACCATGGGGGCCATCAACGCGTCGTCGCGCCGTATTGTCGACATCATCGGCGTGATTGACGGCATTGCCTTCCAGACCAATATCCTCGCGCTGAATGCCGCCGTGGAGGCGGCGCGCGCGGGTGAACAAGGCAGGGGCTTTGCCGTGGTGGCGGCGGAAGTGCGCAGCCTCGCGCAGCGTTCAGCCACGGCCGCCAAGGAAATCAAGGAATTGATCGGTGAATCCGTGCACAGCGTGGAGCAGGGCGCGCACCTGGTCGAGCAGGCGGGCGCTACCATGGATGAGATTGTCGCCAGCGTCACCCGCGTCAGTTCCATCATGGGGGAAATCGCGTCGGCCAGCGAAGAGCAAGCGTCCGGCATCGAGCACATCAACGGCGCTATTGTGCAGATGGACCAGGTGACGCAGCAAAACGCCGCCCTGGTGCAGGAAGCCACCAGTGCTGCGCAAGCCATGCAGGAACAGGCGGCCGCACTGGCCGGAGCGGTCAGCGTCTTTAAACTGCGGCACACGGGATAAAATGGCGCCTTCCCCATGCAACATGGCATCAAAGAGGCAACAAAATGGCAAAAAAGAAAGAAGAGCTGGACCCGGAAACCATGGAATTGATCCAGTGGTGTATCGAAGTGGAGGGCTGGCTGGTCAAGGGTGGCGCCACGGTGCAGCAGGCGCAAGAGCACATTGAAGAGCAGGTCGAGTGGTTCACCGACTTGTTTTATGACGGCTTGTCGCCAGAGGAAGCAGCCAAGGAAGCCCTGGCTTAACCACGCTGTGGCAGCGGCAATGTTAAAATCTTGCTTTTTAACATTTCCGCTGCAGCATTTCCACGGAATCAGCGATTACGGTGGACGAGACAGGGGCGCTTCAGTATTCTCATGGTATTAACTACGGGCAAACTGCGTTTGCCGGTGCGACAAGACCAAAACAGGGGGCAGCATGGCAGTGGAAGTAGATGATAAGAGCATTGTGTACGGTACAGAAGATTTATTGACAAGTTTGTGCAATTCGGTGACCCGCGTGCTGGGCATCGCCACGCAAAGCAAGGTGCACTATTCCGCCATGGTGCAGCGCATCACCAAGGTGGGCCTGAAACCGGATATTGGCTGCTTCGTCCTGTTCGATGGCGGCTTTACCGGCCTGGTGGTACTGAATTTCTCCGCCGATACGGCGATGGAAATTTACGAGCGCTACATGCTGCACATGGGCATGCCGAAGTCGGAACTGGCCAGTTCGCACACGTCCGACGAAGTGTCGAACATCATGGGCGAACTGATGAACCAGATCGTCGGCGACTTCACCGGCAAAGTGCGCCGTGAACTGCAAACCAACATCACGCAAAACCAGCCGAAAATGCTGGTGCTGACCAAGCAGGTGATGCTGAACGTGGATACGCCGCTGGACCGCCCGGAAATGCGCCGCGTCTCGTTCTACACGGAAAAGAACAATGTGTTCTACCTGGAACTGGCAATCGACCGCACGGAATTCATCCGCCTGTACGACTTCGACCCGATCGACGTGCCGGATCCGGACAAGCTGCTGGCTGAAGAGCAGGCAACCGGCGGCGCTCCGGCGGGCCAATCGCAGCAACTGTCGGCCGATGACAGCGATGAATTGCTGAAATCGCTGGGTATGTAAAAACGCGGTTCAGTGCTTCAAATGAAAAACCTTGCGGGTGACAGCGCAAGGTTTTTTTTCGCGCCTCCTGGTTTTTACCGGTACTTTTGCAGGATTTTTTCCAGGACACCCGCTTGCAGCAGCCGCTCCTGCGCGGCAGACAATTCCTGCAACGACACCACGCTGTACTTGGGCCGCGCACAATACATGGGGAAGCGGCTCACGACGAATGGCGAGAGCGCCAGGCCCGCCATGCGCGGGTCGTTGCGGCGCAGGTAGTGGAAATCCAGCGTGCGCATCACCGAATAATCCGTGCGCCCCGCCAGTTGCTTGAGCAGCAGCGCAGTTTCGCCCGGCGCATCATCACGTTTGGCTTTACCCGATGAAAATAGCGGATCGAGCTTGCGGTATGAATAGCCGTGTACGCCGCCGATGGTTTTCCCTTCCAGGTCGTGCAACGATTGCACAGGCAGCCCGCCGGCGGGGCCGATGACCCGTTCTTCCACGTCCATGAATGGAGCGGGCCAGTCATATTCGGCGGCAATGTCCGCCGTCAGCCAGTCCGGACTGACAAAGCAGCGCAAATCCACTTTGCGGCCTTCCACCGCCCAATCCTGCCGCTTGCGGGGCAACACCACGTGGACGGGGCGGCGCCCCAGTTCGCGGGCCAGCGCCTCTTGCCAATCCTTGATTAAGCCATCCGCCAATTCCGGGCCATGCGCGGTATTGCGGATCAGCCCCATGGGCAATGAACGGCCATCGACCACGAGGAAACGCACAGGATCCTGCGCCTGCACGGCTGTGCTGCCTGCACATGCAGCCAGCGCCAGGATGGCGGTCAATGTGGCTTTCAAGGTGGAATGCATAATGTGGCCATCTTATGACATTGAATCCATGCGGCGATGTATATGTGAACTGTGTGTGGCTATTTTGTTTGCACTCTTGCTTATCTCAGACAGATGGGCTTGCATGTACACTTAGGCAACATTACAGGAGAGCGCATGGACACCCTTCGACACCACACGATCACCCTGGCGCTGCTGGCCGCCACCGCCGCCGTGCCTGCTGCAGCGGCAGAACAGCAGCAGCCATTTATTTGCCGCACGCAGGAATCCGGCTTGGGGCAGCCGCTGATTGATAATCAGGATGGCGCCGGCCATCCCGTGCTGGATGCTGCCACCGGCAAAGTCGTCGGCTACAGCCGCCTGTGCCACATCGCGCCCCGTACGGAATATTTTTATTTCAATGGCAGCGCCTTTAAGCCGTTCGATCCGGCCACCGGCTATGCGCAGCCGCCTGCCGACTTGAAAACCATCGCGTATGACGGCGCCCCGGCGCCGTTTGTGATCCGCGTGGAAGGCGGCGTCATCAACCGCTTCATGTACACGGTGGCCATGCTGGCCCCGCGCCCGCCGTCAAGCGAAGCCCCGGCCACGGGCAAGTCGCCATCGCTGGCGTGGAATGGCAAGCTGATTTACTGGCTGCGGGGCGGTGTCGGCATCGGCCACCAGCAGGGATTGGCCATGTGGTTCAACGGCCAGCTTGGTTCGTCGGAAAAGGCGCTGATGCCGCATTTGCTGGGCAAAGGCTATGCCGTGGTGACGTCGTCCGGCAATGAAACCGGCGTGCACTACAACATGCGGCTGGCGGAACAAACTGCCCGCATGACGAAAGCGTACTTTGTATCGGCCTACGGCCAGCCGTCGTACACGCTGGGCATCGGCGGTTCCGGCGGCGCCGTGCAGCAATATATGTTTGCGCAAAACGCCCCCGGCCTGCTCGATGGCGGCATTCCGATTTATTCGTATCCGGACATGGTGACGCAAACCATCCCCGTGTCGGATTGCCCGCTGCTGGGCCAGTACTTTGCCGATGCCGTGGCGCGCGACCCGCAATCGCCATGGGCGAAATGGAGCAGCCAGGAACTGGTCGAAGGCATGCATGCCAGCGATACGGCGCGCAATGCACTGACGGGCGGCACGGGATCGACGGAGTGCATCAATGGCTGGAAATTCGCCATGCCCACCGTGATCAATCCCGTGTACCGCGATCCCCGTTTCGACAAGGGCGCGAAAGCCTATGGCTACCAGCCCGGCGTGCTCGATGCCGTCAAATGGACGCACTGGAATGACCTGGCCGACATTTATGGCACGGACAGCCAGGGCTATGCGCCTATCCCCGTCGATAACGTGGGCGTGCAATATGGGCTGGCGGCGCTGGCGGGCGGCAAGCTGGCGCCGGATGAATTCCTGCGCATCAATGCCTGCGTCGGCAGCTGGAAAGAACAGCCGGAATTCGTGCAGTGGGACATGAATGCGGACCCGTTTGACAGCCGCAATATGCGCCGCAGCGCTTCCTGCCGCGAGCCCGATGGCGTCCCGGCGCCGCGGCGGGCCGGCAGTGTCGATGCGATGCGTAAAGCGTATACGTCCGGCCACGTGTTTACCGGCGCGAAGCTGGGCATCCCCATGATAGATTTGCGGCCGTACCTGGAGCCGGAATTGAACATGCACAATGCACGGCAATCGTTCTCCGTGCGCGCCCGCCTGCAGCACGCCAATCCGGCGGAAGTGAACAACCAGGTGGTGTGGTTTGCGCAAACGGATCCAGACCTCGTGAAAGCGGTATTGACCGCGGTGGACGTCATGGACCGCTACCTGTCCACCAAGGCGGCGCCGCGGGAATTTACCGATACGTGTTTTGGCGCGCAGGGCGCCGTGCTGGCGTCCGGCGCTGGCGTGTGGGACGGCATCCTGGACAGCAAGCCGGCCGGCGCGTGCACGCGCGCCTATCCCGTCTATAGCAGCCCGCGCATGGTGGCAGGCGACGGTATCCGGGGCGACTTGTTCAAGTGTGCGCTGAAGCCGTTAGCCGCTGCGCTGGCCGATGGCACCTATGGCAGTGTGCATTTCACTGCGCAGCAGCAGGCATGGCTGGCGCGCATCTTCCCGCAGGGCGTTTGCGACTACAGCAAAGGGGATCTTGGCAAGCCGTAAAGGCATTTGGTAAAAAAACCACTGAAAACCATGGAAAACCCCTGATGATTCCCGTGCGGAAGGAGTAGAATCGCGCAAATTCGGTGATTCCGCCGGGAAACATGGTAGCTTACTCTGTAAGCCGGTAAAGTCAATGATTTTCGTTGCCCTGTTGCAACTATAGATGAAGGAGGCGGATGGTATGGTGGAGTTGTTCAGTGTGGACCTGGTGTATCTGCCCCAGCAGGGTGGCAGTGTGATCAGTGAAGATGCATTGCTGTCGCTGTATTCTGTTCCAAACGTGCCGGGCCAGGCGCAGACGCTGGCAGAGGCCATCGAACACTGGTTCGGCATGACGTTGCTGCATGACCGCTTCGCGCACAGCCAGGGTCTCGATCCACAGTGCCTGCACGTGAAAGCGCAGCCGGGCGCGCCGTGGCGCATTACCGTCGCTTACAGCGGCGACGCGGCCCGCAGCGATTGCAGTGAATATGGCAGCCGCTGCCAGACCGGCCTGTCCAGCCTGCTGACGCATGGCGCTTCCGCGTTCTTTGACACGATTCCGAAATTGCGTGAGCTGGGCATGTGGGATCCGCTGCCGCGCGCACCGAACGCCAAGCCATGGCGCCCCTTCCTCGGTATTGGCCTGCCGCTGGTGAACCAGAAGGCCGTGCAATTCTTCCACTATCCGCCGATCCGCCTGCTGGAAGGCACGCAGAATTACCTGGCCGACCCTGTGCCGACCCGCTGGGAACATTTATTGTGGGTCAATGGCGTGGAGCGCGACGGCGTGTCGCTGTATGAATCCGTGATCGATTGCGCGCCGATTGCCGCCGACGATGACCAGGGCAGCGGCCCGTTTGCGCACATTCCGCCCACCGTGCCGTATTTTTCGCAATACCAGGCCGACCAGCTGCGCGCGCTGCTGGAACGGGGGCGCAGCGAATTCGGCGTGACGCCGCCCGTGGTGGCGTATGGCGGCAAGGCCGTCCCGCAATTCAACAAGCTGTTTGGCACGAACTTGTCGACCGCGCAAAGCGCCGCCGTCACAGGCAACGTGATTCCCGGCCGCCGCACGGCCGTGCTGGGCACGGGCCACCCGTACAATTTTTACTATCAGGCGCAGCAAGCCCGCCACGATGATGACCCGGCCCATTACTATGTCGGCAATGGCCATTTGACGCCGGAAGTGGCGGAACGCGGTTCGGCGGCGCGTGAAAAAGTCGTACGCATTGCCGTCGATGACCTGGTGGCGGCGCGCTGGCAAATCCGCATGGCGGCGCAGCCCGATGCGGACCCGGTGGACATGCTCGACAAGTGCCGCGCCGATTGCGGACTCCAGCGCCAGGATGGGCAGGGCAGCCAGTGGGTGCTGCAGGCGGCCGGTCCGCTGCGCGACCTGGCGGAATACCTGACCGACTACCATGGTTCGCTGCTGTATCCGGACTATGGCAGCAGCGATGCGCAAGCGGCGCTGCGCTACCAGTACCGCACGGAATGGCCTGAAATGCGCCATCCGTCGCCAGCCATTTAAAAAATAATGATCCTAGGGAGAACAGCGTGAACACGGGTGCAATCAACCTCGAAAGCCTGATGAGCCGGGCCAACATTTTTTTCACCAGCGGCTACCGCCTGCGCGGTGAATTGCACATCGGCTGGTTGCAGCAGAGTGTCGAACAAGTGGTGGCGTCGGTGGCCAAGTTTGGCCACGCGCTGGCGTATGAAGCGCAAAACCGCTACCAGTGGGTGCAGGCAGGCCCGATGGCGCCATGCTTCCACGTGACGGAGTGCGATGATTTGCAGGCCGGCTTTGAAGCGCTGTGCCGCGACAGCCTGGCGTTTCACGGCGACGGCCGCCATTGCCCGATGACCGTTACCGTGCTGCGCCAGCGCGGCAATTCCCATGAATTCATCATTGCGCAAACGTGCGAGCACACGTACGTCGATGCGCGCGGCGCGGAAGCCGTGTTCAACCTGGTGGCCGACCATTACAACGCGCTGTGCAACGGCGACGCCGCTGCGCAGGCCGCAGCGCTGGCTGCCGCGCGCCGCATGGAAACCATGCCCGGCAAGGACATGGGCGCGCTGCTGGGCAGCGAGCGCCATGACCGTGAAGCCAACCTGGCCGTGCTGGGCAAGTACCCGCTGGCCGATGAAGGCCGCTTCGTGATCCAGCTGCATGAATTGCCGCCGCTGCTGGAACAATACCGCAGCGAGCGCCACACGCCGCTGGTGGGCTTCCATGACATCAGTGAGCGGCTGGCCGAATGCCGCGCCCAGTATCCGGAAGTCACGCAAAACAGCGTGATTTGCGCCGTGCTGGCCAAGGCCACCCACGACCTGGGCGTGCAGCGCCGCCAGGTCAAGCCGGGCCATACGGTCAGCTTCAAGATGCTGTCGGATTTGCTGGAACCGGCGCTGCGCGAGCGCTATTGCGGCAATTACATTGCCTTCGTGCCGGTCAGCGTCGATGGCAGCCTGCCATTGCCGGAAATGGCCAAGGCCGTGCATGACCGCATCCGCGACTTCAAGGAAACCCGCCAGGACGTGACGATCTTCCAGCTGACGGAAGAAGCCGTCGATGCTGGTGTCGTCGGCGAAGCAACCGATTCGCTGTCGTTCGTCGTCACCAACTGGAACAATTACCGCTACCTGAGCGGAAAGGAATACCTGCAGGGCTGCCAGTCCGTGCGGCACCAGAGCGGCGTCAATATTTCGCCGCGCGATACGCTGGGCGCGGGCCTGGTCAACCGTCCCGTGATGGTGGTGAACATGTCGGCGCCGGGCGAAGCGTGCATTTCCTTCTTCCCGTCGCTGCGCGCGCAGCAGGAAAACCGCGAACTGGCGGGACACATCGAAGCGCTGTTCGGCAGTGCATCGGCATTGGCTGCGCAGGCGGCATAAGCCGCGGGCGCGGCGTTTCAGGCAGGCTTATTGCAGATTATTTATGCAAATTAATTCGCAGTTCACGCTGTTCGAAGAGTTGTACGGTTCCGCCAGCACGCGTATCTGGCGCGCGGCCGCCGTGGCCGATGGCCGCCCCGTCGTGCTGAAGATCTTGTCGGAAGACGAAGCGTCGCACCAGCCGCACTATGCGCAATTCCAGCGCGAGTTCCAGCTCATGCGCACGCTGCATGACGTGGATGGCGTGAACCGCGCCTATGCGCTGGAAAACGTCAATGACGCATTGATGATCGTCAGTGAAGACATAGGCGGGCGCTCGCTGGCGCAATTGCTGGAAGGCGGCCCGCTGGCGCTGGCTGCCGGCTTGCCGCTGGCGATCCGGCTGGCGGATATCCTGGCGGGCGTGCATGCGAAAGGCATCATCCATAAAGACTTGACGCCCGCGAACATCGTATGGAACCGCGCCACCGGCGCGCTACGGCTGATCGACTTTGGCATCGCGTCGCAGCTGGACCATGAGCGCAGCGGGTTCCAGAGCGTGCATGAACTGGAAGGCACGCTGCATTACGTATCGCCGGAACAGACGGGCCGCGTCAACCGCGGCATGGACAGCCGGTCCGACCTGTATTCGCTGGGCGTGACGCTGTACCACCTGTTCACCGGCATGCTGCCATTCGCAGGGCGCGCCGGCATTGAACTGGTGCACGCGCATATCGCGCTGACGCCCAAAGCCCCCCACCAGTGCAATCCCGCCGTGCCGCAGCCGCTGTCCGACATCATCATGCGGCTGATGGCGAAAAACGCCGATGACCGTTACCAGAGCGCGGCCGGCCTGGCGCACGATTTGCGCCTGTGTTCTGAAGCGCTGGCCGATGCAACCGCGTCGGCCATGCCGGTGCAGGGCTTCACGCTGGGCGCCCATGATGCGCTGGGCAGCTTCCGCATCCCCGGCAAGCTGTATGGCCGCGAGCGCGAAGTGGAAGCCATCGTGGCGGCTTTTGAGCGGGCGGCCAGCGGACCGGCGGAACTGTTGCTGGTCGGCGGCTTTGCCGGCAGCGGCAAGACTGCGCTGGTACATGAAGTCCACCAGCCGCTGACGCAGCGCCACGGCGGCTATATCGAGGGCAAGTTCGACCAATACCAGCGCGATGTGCCGTTTTACGCGTGGCGCATGGCGTTCGAAGGTTTTTGCCACCAGTTGCTGAAGGAAGACGAAGCGGTGCTGGGCCGCTGGCGCGAACGCATCTTGCGCGCCGTGGACGGGCAGGGCAAAGTGCTGGCCGAAGTCATTCCATCGATTGAACTGGTGATCGGCGCGCAGCCGGACGTGATTCCGCTGTCCGGCAGCCAGGCGCTGAACCGCCTGCACTATGTGTTTGGCGCTTTCCTGCTGGCCGTGTGCCGCGCCGAGCATCCGCTTGCCGTGTTTATCGATGACTGGCAATGGGCCGACGCGGGTTCGCTGTCGCTGCTGGAAGCCGTGATGGCGCAGCCGCGGCTGGAATCGCTGCTGCTCATTTGCGCCTACCGCGATAACGAAACGCCGCCATCGCACCCGTTTTCGCAAGCCGTGGCGCGGCTGCGCGCCGTGTCGGCGCCGGTCAATATGCTGGAAGTACAGGCGCTGGCGATTGAAGACGTACAGCAAATGGTGTCTGACACCTTGGCCGGTTCGCCCGGCTGCGACGCGCTGGCGCAACTGTTGTACGGCAAAACCCACGGCAATGCCTTCTTCCTGCGCCAGCTGCTGGCCGAGCTGCATGGCAGCGGCGCGCTGCGCTACGACCTGGTTCAGCGCCAGTGGCACTGGCACGATGAAAACATCGCCGCGCTGGCGATTGCCGATAACGTCGTCAGCCTGATGAGCGCAAAAATCGCGCGCCAGCCCGGCCCCGTGCGCCAGGCATTGCTGTATGCATCGTGCATCGGCGACCGCTTTGAACTGGCGACGCTGGCGGCATTGCTGGGGCAGCCGCCGCATGAAGTGGCGGCCGAACTGGAAACCGCGCTGCAAGCAGGGATCCTGGCGCCAGTGGGGGTCAAATACCGCACGGCGCGCCAGCCGGGCCATACGGATGGCGTGCATTACCAGTTCATCCATGACCGCGTGCGGCAAGCCGCGCACGGCATGCTGGGCGAAGACACCAGGGCGCGCCTGCACCATTCGATTGCGCGCCAGTGGCTCGACAGCTGGGATGACAGCTTGCGCCGCGCGCGCATCTTCGATATCGCCAACCAGTTCAATGCGGGCCGCGCGCTGGCGCAAGATGCGCGCGAGCGCGGCGAACTGGCCGAAGTCAACCTGGAAGCAGGCAAACGGGCCCGCGCTGCGGCAGCGTATTCGTCGGCGCAGGCGTACTTCACGCTGGCGATTGAATCCGGTCCGGCGGCCATCTGGGAACAGCAGCCGTCGCTGGCGATGGAACTGTACCTGGCGGCGGCGGAAACCGCGTTCCTGGCCAAGGATTACCCTGCCATGGACCAGTGGGTCGACGAATTCCTCGCGCGCCGCACGGACCCGGTGGAACGGGCGCAGGCGCTGAAAATCCAGGTGCAGGCGTGCGTCGCGCAAAACCGCCTGTCCGATGCGGTCGACGTGGCGCTGCATGCACTGTCCATCCTCGGCATGCCGCTGCAGCGCACGCCGCGCCAGCTGCGCGTATTGTGCCAGGTGATGGCTACCAAGCTGGCGTTGCGCAACCGCTCCATTGAACAGTTGCAGGCATTGCCGGCCATGACGGATCCGTCGATGCTGGCCGTGATGGATTTGCTGGGGCTGATTTTGCCGCCCGCGTACTGGATTTCCGAAGGCTTGCTGGCGCTGGTCGTGTGCAAGATGGTGGCGGTGTCGCTGTCGCATGGCCACTCGCCGAACGCCGGCTATGGCTTCGCGTGGTGGGGAATTACCGAATGCGCGCTGCTGGGCAACATCGAGCTGGGCGTGAAGTTTGGCGAATTCGCCAATGACCTGGCGCGCCGCCACAATCTGAATCTGCAGCAGCCGCTGTTCTTCGCCGCGTGGATTATCCATAAGTTCCGCCACCCGCTGCGCACCACCATCCCCATGTTTGAAGAAACCTATGCGCTGTCGCTGCAAAAGGGTGACTTCGAATATGCGTCGTATGCGCGCAATAACCACATGCAGGCGCTGTTCCACACGGCGTGCCCGCTGCCGGATTTGCTGTCGCGGATGGAACAGGCGCATGCCGACTTGCAGCGCTTCCAGGTGGGGTCGTCGCTGTACTGGCATGCGATCTGGTGGCAGGCGGCGCACAATTTCGTCGAACCTGGCGATGCGCCGTCGCTGCTCAATGGCGAAGCGTACCGCGAGTCGGAATTGCTGCCGCAGCACCAGAAAGCCAACGACGCCAGTTCGCTGTTCCTGCTGTACAGCGCCAAGCTGATGCTGGCGATCCATTTCAACGAGAGCACCAATGCGCTGTCCTTTGCACGCAGCGCGCGCCAATACCTGAAAGCCGGCGTCGGCATGCACGCATTCGTGCTGCACCATTTCCACGAATCGCTGGCGCTGCTGTTGCACAGCACGGCCGCAGATTGGGCGGCGCGCCGCCGCGTGCTGCGGGTGGTCGACGGCAACCAGGCAAAACTGAAATTGTGGGCGCATCACGCGCCGGATAACTACCGTTACCACTGGCTGCTGTGCGAAGCGCTGCGCATGAAGTTCAAGGGCAAGCTTGATGCGGCGTGGCAATTGCTGGACGAAGCGATTGACTGCGCGCGGTCGCAGGGCCAGCTGCATGAAGAAGCGCTGGCCTGCGAAATCGCGGCGCGCGCCTTTATGGCGCAGCAGCGGGAACGGCTGGCCGGCCATTATTTGCGCCAGGCGTTGCTGATGTACGAGCGCTGGGGCGCGGAAGCCAAGATATTGCAATTGTCCGGCGAATTCGCCGGCCTGCTGGCCACGTCGACCTTGCATGGCGAGCACACGCTGCAGGCGGGCGGGCGCACCATCACCTTGCGCGGCGGCCGCACCATCGGCACCGGTGCGATGGCGCAAAATGCGTTCGACATGCAGGCCGTGACGTCGGCGTCGCAGGCGATTTCCAAGGAAATCCGCATTGCCGACATGGTGCGCACCTTGCTGACCATCGTGGTTGAACACTCGGGAGCGCAAAAGGCGCTGCTGATGCTGCGCCAGGGCGAATCGTGGCGTGTGGTGGCCAATGCTGAAGCGGGCAGCGATTTGGGCGGCGAATCCGGCATCGAAGTGGGCACGTGCGACGTGCTGCTCGACAGCGGCGCACAAGCCATGCTGCCGGTATCGCTGGCGCAGTACGTGCGCCGCACCATGCGTCCGCAAGTGCTGCAAGACGCGCGCCAGCAATCGATCTTCTCGGGCGACCCGTATCTGCAAAGGGCGCGTCCGCGCTCGCTGCTGTGCGAACCAATCGCGCACCAGGGCAGCCTGCTGGGCATGCTGTACCTGGAAAATACCTTGACCGTGGGCGCATTCCCGGAAGAGCGGCTGGAACTGTTGCGGGTATTGGCCGCGCAGGCTGCGATTTCGCTGGAAAATGCGCGCCTGTATGCGGATATGGAAGCGCGCGTGCGGGCCCGCACCCGTGAACTGGCGGAATCGCTGGAAACCGTGCGCGTCACGGGTGAACAGGTGGCGGCGCTGCTCGATAATGCAGGCCAGGGCTTCCTGTCCTTTGGCGCGAACATGGTGGTGGCGCCGCAGTACAGCCGCGCGTGTGAAACCATGCTGGGCCAACCGCCGGCCGGCCGCCACGCGGGCAGCCTGCTGTTCCCGTCCGACCCGCACAGCGCCGACCTGCTGGCCGACGCCACCGCGCGCGTGCTGGCCACCGACGATCCCGACCGGCGCGAAGTCATGCTGTCGCTGCTGCCATCGGAATGGACACGCGAAGGGCGCCAGTTGTCGGCCGCGTATGCGGTGCTCAATACGGGCCGCCTGATGGTGACCTTGACGGACGTGACGGAAGAGCGCCGCCTGGCCGAGCAAGTGGCGCAAGAACATGGCCGCCTGAAAATGGTGCACGCGGCCGTGGCGGAGAGCGCGGAATTCCTCGACAGCGTGGCCGCGTTCCGCCAGTTCGCGCGCGACGAATTGCCGCAATTGCTGGCCATGCCGCTGCCGCCGCAAGCGCTGCTGGAGCGCGTCTACCGCGAAGTGCACACGTACAAAGGCGTACTGGGCCAGTTCTGTTTCCAGCATGCGCCGCAAACGCTGCATATCGTGGAAAGCGGACTGGAAGCGCTGAAAGAGCAGGGCGATGCGCTGACGTTGCGGGGATTGGCCGATTATGTGGGCTCGCTGGCGCTGGACCAGGCGGTGGCGGCGGACTTGGCGGCGCTGGAAAGCGTGCTGGGGCCGGCCTTCCTGTCCGGCGGCAAGCGCTTGTCCGTGACGGACGAGCAGGCGCGCCAGATGGAGTCGCTGGTGATGCGGCTGCTGCGGGGCGAACAAGTCGACATGGCGGAAGCGGGCAAGCGCAAATTGCTGATGATTGGCAACCTGCACAAGGTGGCCGTGCGCGATGCGCTGTCCAGCCATGACCGCACGATGGCTGCCGTGGCGGCGCGCCAGCGCAAATTGCTGGCGCCGCTGCGCTTTGCCGATACGGAATCTGTATGGCTCGATCCGGCCGTGTGCCGGCCCTTCCTGCGCTCGCTGGCGCACGTGTTCCGCAACGCCGTGGCGCACGGAATCGAAGCGCCGCAGCAGCGCCGCGCGGCGGGCAAGCCGGATGCGGGACAAATCACGTGCACCATCGTGCGCAGCGATGACTGGCTGACCTTGGAAATCGCCGACGATGGCGCAGGAATCGACTGCGCCGCGCTGCGCGGCAAGGCGCGCGAGCGGGGCTTGTATGACGATGTACAACTCGATGCAATGGGGGAAACAGGATTGCTGGAACTGGTATTTGCCGATGGGGTCAGCACTGCAGCGCGCGCTGACCAGTTTTCCGGGCGCGGCGTCGGCCTGGCGGCGGTGCGGGCGGAAACTGTGAAGCTGGGCGGCAAGGTGACGGTGGCCAGTACGCGGGGGCAGGGGACGCGCTTTACGTTCCGCCTGCCGCTGGCTGCGCTGGCGGCCACGGTGGAAAGCGAGGTGCTGTAATGGACGCTGAGATGATGGGACGCATGATGGCGTCCGCGCGCCAGCGCACCCGGCAATTCCTCAGCGAAGAATTACAACTGGAAGTGATCGGGCATAGCCAGTCGATGGGCAATGTCGATGTGCTGGCGCTGCGGGACACCACAGTGGTCGTGGGGATCGGCGGCGCCGTCAATGTGCTGATTGCGTTTGGTTTTCAGCCGGAACTGCTCGATGTGTTGTTTTCCCGCTTCACTGCCGACATCACGGTTCCAGAAGCCCAGCAGCAGCGCTACCGCATGGCGTCGGCGACAGAAATAGCCAATATCATTGCCGGCCACTGCACCGATGATTTACCCCAGGTGGGAGCGGCGCTCCCGCTGTCGGCGCCCGTTGTCTTGGACGAAGTGCGTGATATCCTTCGTCCCCGCGAAGCGCAATTTGCCAGCATGTCACTGCGCACGCAAGCCGGCAGTATGGAAATCAGCTTTATTGGCCCGGCGGCATTGTTCGACCAACAGTTGAACTATGTAGATTAAAATATGCAAGTAAAGTTTCAAGGATGAAATATGGCGGCACTGAATGCACTGGTTGTAGATGATTCAATCATTACTACAGACAAACTTGTTAATATGTTAACCGAGCTGGGCCACAATGTATTGCAAGTGGCCGGCACCGGGCAAGAAGCGCTGGCAGCGTACCGTCAGTTGCAGCCGGATTTCGTCACGATGGATATTACGATGCCGGATATGGATGGCGTGCAGGCAACGCGCCTGATTGTGGAAGAGTTTCCGCATGCCAATATCATCATGGCAACCTCGCACGGCCAGGAAAAAATGGTCCTGGCGGCGATCGATGCCGGCGCCCGTGGTTACATCCTGAAGCCGATCCGCAAGGAAAAGCTGCAGGAATCCATCGCCAAAGTAATGCGTCCGCGCGCCTGATAACTGTTTTTTTGTGATGCCTTCTCCGCTAGTGTTTACCAATCCTGCCATGCCCGAGTATTGGGCCAGCGCCTTCGACGTGGTGCCATTCCCCATTTATGTGGTGGATATGCAAACGTTGGAGCTCATCAATGTGAACCGTGCCATGCGCAAGCGCACGGGCGAAATCGACGGCAGGAAATGCTATGAAGCGATTTATGGCAAGGACAAGCCTTGCGCATTTTGCGCCATCGGCAACATGCAGAACGGAGAAATGGGGCAAACCGTCATCTTCGAGCATTTCAATGACACGGATGACCGCTGGTACCAGTTGCAGGAAACCCGCATCGCGTGGTTCGATGGCCGTCCCGCCAAGTATTCGATTGCCGTCGATGTGACCCAGCTGAAAGGCGCGCAAAACGCGCTGGCCGAAGCGCATGCCGACCTGGCTATCAAAAACCGGGAACTGGAACGGCTGACCGTGACGGACAGCCTGACGGGGATCGGCAACCGCCGCCACCTGACGGCGGTGCTGGACCATGAATTGGCCAGTGCGCGCCGCAGCCACTTGCCGCTGTCGGTGCTGCTGATCGACGTCGACCGCTTCAAGCAAGTCAACGATACGTTTGGCCACCAGACCGGCGACTCCGTGCTGGCGCAAGTGGCGGGCATCATCGTGCGTAATATCCGTGCCACCGATGCGGCGGGACGCTGGGGCGGCGAGGAATTTATCGTCGCATGCCCTGGCACGTCGGCACAGGCCGGCGCCGCCGTGGCGGAAAAGCTGCGTGCGGCAATTGCCGCCCATGCTTTCCCGACCGTGGGTTCCATCACGTGTTCGATCGGCGTGGCGGAATGGGCGGAAGGGGAAACCGCCGGGCTGCTGCTGGCGCGCGCCGATGCCGCGCTGTACGTCGCCAAAGGTGCGGGCAGGAACCGCACGTCCGTGGCGGGCGGCCCGCTGTCCGGCTAATCCCGTAATTTGAGCCGCACCGGCATGCTCGATGGCCGCATCGTGAACGCGGATTCTTCCTTGATGTCATCCGGGTTGCCGGCAAATTCCATCGTAAAGTGACGCGCCAGCATCGACAGCACGAGCCGCTGTTCGACGCTGGCCAGGTGCCGCCCCGGACACACGCGGGGCCCGCCGCCAAATTGCAGGAAGCCGTGCGCGTCGTGCGGCTGCACGTGCTCATGTCCCGCCGCCCACCGCTCCGGCAAAAACGCATCGGGCTGGCCGAAACGGTGCGGATCCTGCATCGCGGGCCGCAGCACGAAAAATATCGGCGTGCCGGCCGGCAGCGCCACGCCGCCCAGCACCACATCCACCAACGGTTCAAAGAATAACAGCGGCGCGATGGGTTTCAAGCGCATGGCTTCATGCGCGACACCATCGAAGTAATCGAGTTTGCGCACGTCGTCAAACGTGGGGCACAGGGGAGCGTCGCCAAATACCTGGCGCGCCGCGTCATGCATGCGTTCCTGGATGTGCGGGTTTTTGCACAGGCAATACATGGCCCACGCGAGCGAAAACGCGGTCGTGTCTTCGCCCGCCATCAATACCGTGAACGTGTTGGCAAAGATGGCGTCATCGGACATGGGCGACCCGGTTTCTTCGCCTGCCGCCAGCATGGCTTCCAGCAAGTTGTGCGGCGGCTCACCCGGGTGGGCGGCGCGCCGTGCGCGGGCCCCGGTAATCAGGCCAGCCACGTAGTGCTGCACTTCACTGAGCGCATGGTCGAATTGCCGGTCGCGCGGCAGCTTGACGTAGCGCCACCACGGGAATGGCGCATTCACGCGCGACAGGATGGTGGGGAAGATGTACGCCATGTGATCCTGGATCGCGCCGCCGCTTTGTTCCAGCGTGTTGGGATCGACGCCGAACGCCAGGGTGGTGGTGGTATCGACTGTGTAGCGCGTCAGGTCGCGGCACATGTCGATGGTGTCGCCGTTGCGCGCGGCGCGCTGCCATTGATTGAGCAGGCGTTGCGTGATCGCGTGCATGGACGGGAAGAAAGTGCGGAAGTGGTTCGACGCCAGCGCATGCATGATGAGTTTGCGCTGCGGCAGCCAGGCGTCGCCTTCGGCGGAAAAAACGCCATTGCCGCCCATTTCCGACAGTACCGACTCGATCGGCGAAAAGCGCCGGTAGCGGTGGGGGCGTTCGTGCAGTACCGTGTGCATCAGGCTCATATCGGAGGTGACGAAGACTTGCTTTGGGCCCAGCCGGATTGTCAGGGCCGGGCCATATTGCTTGACCCAGTCTTCCAGTATCGTGTGAATGCGCACGGGATCCAGTTGCAGGGCGTTGCCCAGCAGCGGTATGCCTTTGGGGCCGGGCAAGTCCGCCAGCGTGCGGACGCCGGGGTCGATGGTGTCAGGCGCCATGAAAACCTCCCGAGTTCCTTGCACCATGCGTGCCGGATGGCGGCGCATGGGCATTGCTGATTGGATTATAGCCACGCGGGACGCTTTGCACGGTACGCGGCGTTGCAGTGCCGCGTCAGGTGCGTTAATCGAGGTCGTAAGCGCTCAGTTGCTTGCGCTCGCCGTTGCCGGGCGCCGGCGATTCCAGCAACAGCATGCCGTTGACGGGCGACCACACGGCGTCGGTGGCCTTGTCGATGGGAATGCGCGCCAGGCGGCGGCGTTTCGCGGCGTCATAGACCGACACCGCGTCCGCTTCCACATAAGCGCCGATGGCGCCACCGAGGCCGATAACCGTGCCAGGTTTGCGCAGCGGCACATCGCCCGGCTGGGCTTCCAGCCCGGACCACATGACTGTCCCCAGCCCGGCGCGCGTGGCGCGCACGCTGTCGAAATAGCCCGGCAGCCAGCGGTAGCCGCCTTTGGGGGCCACGGCAAGGGCGGCAGCTTCCGGCGCAAACACGGAACCGCCATCCTGTTCGGCGGCAAACACGGGACGGCTATTGGCGACCTTGCCCTGCACCTGGCGCAGCGGTTTGCCTTCCGCCGAGTAGACGATGGCGATCGCGCTGCCCATACCGCCGCGCTGGATCGGCGTGTTGGCGATGGCGGCCCGCAATGGCGACGGGGCGGCAGCCGTGGCGGCAACGGGAACGGGCGCTTCCTGCGTTGCCACGGGCGCAGGCGCCGGGGCGGCGGCGGCCGGTGG
>NZ_WNLA01000027.1 GCF_009720865.1 Pseudoduganella ginsengisoli
GGCCGTGCCGCGGCCTGCTGGCGCAGCCGATGGCGCGCGGCAAGCGGCCAATGCAGGCGTCTGGGGCGGCAGCATTGCCGCGGCAGCCCATGGCGCGATGGCATTGCCTGTTGGCGCGCCATCCGCGACAGCCGCGCCGATGGCAGCCCCCCGTCCATTTGACGATGACCGCAATCTGCCGCCGCCACCGGAACGGCTGGTGCTGGTCATCGAAGACGAACCTGCCTTTGCCCGCATCTTGTATGACCTCGCGCATCAGATGGACTACCGCTGCCTGGTGGCCTTTGCCGCCGATGAAGGCGTGCAGCTGGCTGCGCAATACAAGCCGGATGCGATCTTGCTCGATATCCGCCTGCCCGACCGTTCCGGCCTGTCCGTGCTGCAGCAATTGAAAGACAGCCCGGACACGCGCCACATTCCCGTGCACGTGGTGTCCGCTGCCGACAATGAAGAAGCCGCGCTGCACATGGGCGCCATCGGCTATGCATTGAAACCCACGACGCGCGAACAGCTGGAAGCCGTGTTCCGCAAACTGGAAAGCAAGTTCACGCAAAAGATCAAGCGCCTGCTGCTGGTGGAAGACGATGCGCGCCAGCGCGACAGCATGGTGCAACTGATTGCCGATGACGACATCGCCATCACGGCCGTGGAATCCGGCGAAGAAGCGCTGGCGCTGCTGCGCACGACCATCTTTGACTGCATGATCATTGACTTGAAATTGCCGGACATGCAGGGCAATGAACTGTTGCAGCGCATGTCGCGCGAAGAAATCGCCTCGTTCCCACCCGTCATTGTGTACACGGGCCGCGTGCTGACGCGGGCCGAAGAAGCGGACCTGCACCAGTATTCGCGCTCCATCATCATCAAGGGCGCCCGCTCGCCGGAGCGCTTGCTCGATGAAGTCACGCTGTTCCTGCACAAGGTGGAATCGGAATTGTCGAGCGAGCGGCAATCGATGCTGAAAACCGTGCGCAGCCGCGACCGCGTATTCGAAGGGCGCCGCATCTTGCTGGTCGATGACGACGTGCGCAATATCTTTGCGCTGTCCAGCGCGCTGGAACAAAAAGGTGCAATGGTAGAAATCAGCCGCAACGGCGTGGAAGCGATTGAAAAACTCAACACGGCGCCGGATATCGACCTGGTGCTGATGGATGTCATGATGCCCGTGATGGATGGGCTGGAGGCGACACGCCGCATCCGCCAGGATGACCGCTATGCGCGCCTGCCCATCATCGCCATTACCGCCAAGGCCATGAAGGACGACCAGGAACAATGCCTGGCGGCGGGCGCCAATGATTACCTGGCCAAGCCCATCGACTTGTCGCGCCTGTATTCGCTGTTGCGCGTGTGGATGCCAGGCGCCGAGCGCCTGTAAGGAATGCCATGCCGCGCAGCCATGTCCCGCTTCCGCCATCGGGCGCCGACCTTGAATTGGCGATGCTGATGGAAGAGATCTACCAGCAATACAGCTACGACTTCCGCGACTACACGGGCGCGTCGCAAAAGCGCCGCGTACAGCATGCGATGCGCGATATGGGCTGCGCCACGATCACTGCGCTGCGCGCAAAGGTGCAGCATGAGCCGGCCGCGTTTTCCCGCTTGCTGCAATTCTTGACGATCCCCGTGACGGAAATGTTCCGCGACCCGCTGTACTACGCGGCGCTGCGCGAACACGTGCTGCCCGTGCTGTCGACGTATCCATCGCTGAAAGTGTGGGTGGCGGGCTGCTCGACCGGCGAAGAAGTGTTTTCGCTGGCGATCCTGTTGAAAGAAGAAGGGCTGCTGGAACGTACGATCATCTATGCCACCGACATCAATCCCGCGTCGCTCGATAAAGCCCGCAAAGGCGTGTTTCCCCTCGACGCCATGCGCGGGTACACGGCCAATTACCAGGCGGCAGGCGGCAAGCGGGCGTTTTCCGACTATTACACGGCGGCCTATAACGCTGCGCGGATCGACCGCTCGCTGTGCGACAACGTGACCTTCGCCGACCACAGCCTGGCCACCGACAGCGTGTTTGCAGAAACGCATTTGATCAGTTGCCGCAATGTGCTGATCTACTTTAAGAAGGCGCTGCAAGAGCGGGCATTCGGCCTGTTCCGCGAATCGCTGTGCCACCGGGGCTTTCTCGGGCTGGGCAGCAAGGAAACGCTGGATTTTTCCATCTTGCGGCCCCGTTTTGAAGATGTGGCGCGGCGCGAGCGCATCTACAGGAAGCTGTCTTGAATACCGCGCCGCCGGATCGGGGGCTGGCGGATGTGCTGCAGGGGCGGCAATTCGAGGCGGCCGTGATTGGCGCTTCCGCCGGCGCCGTGTCGGCCCTGCTGGAAATCTTGCCCGGGCTGCCGCCGGACGTGCCGGTGCCGGTCGTGGTGGTCGTGCACATGCTGCGGGGGCGCTCCAGCCAGCTGGCGGACCTGTTTGCGTCGCGGCTGGACGTGCGGGTCGTTGAAGCGGAAGACAAGCAGGACGTGGCGCCGGGCGCCGTGTATTTCGCGCCCGCTGATTATCATCTATCGGTTGAAAATGACGCCACATTCTCGCTCAGTAATGAGCCGCTGCATATCTTTTCGCGGCCGGCCATCGACTTTGCCATGCAATCGGCGGCCGATGCGTATGGGCCAGCACTGGTGGGGATTTTACTGACGGGGGCCAGCCATGACGGGGCGGAAGGGCTGGCGGCGATTGGGGCTGCCGGCGGATTGACGGTGGTGCAGGATCCGCAGCAGGCGCAGTCGCCGGTGATGCCGGGGGCTGCGCTTAAGCTGCGGCAACCGGATTTGATTTTGCCGCTGAAAGATATCCGGGCATTGCTGGCGATGCTGAAATCCTGAGGGGATGACACCGGCCATGGCTCCCGTGGGGCGGATTTGGCTCGGCGTCCCCGTAAAATCCGCCCTATGGAGCGGGCTTTAGAACTCTTCCCATTCATCCTGCTTCGGCTGCGCAGCGTTTTTCGCCGCAGCTTTTTTGGCTGCCGGACGAGCAGCCTGCCGCGCCGGCGCAGCCTTCGGCGCCAGCGCCACCGCCCGCGACACGGCTGCCACCGGCGCCGCATGGGCGCCCGTCGAGAAGAACCCCACCACGCGCGCCAGCTTGTCCGCCTGTTCCTGCATGCTTTGCGAGGCGGCTGCCGCTTCTTCCACCAGCGCGGCATTTTGCTGCGTGGTCTGGTCCATCTGAGCAATGGCCTGATTGATTTGCTCGATCCCCAGCGTCTGTTCCTGGCTGGCCGACGTGATCTCGCCCATGATGTCCGCCACGCGCTGGATGCTGTCGACGATGTCGCCCATGGTCTGGCCCGCGTCGTTGACGAGGCGCGAGCCTGCATCCACGTTGGCCACCGACGCATCGATCAATTCCTTGATTTCCTTGGCCGCTGCTGCCGAGCGCTGCGCCAGCGAGCGCACTTCCGACGCCACCACGGCAAAGCCACGGCCCTGCTCACCCGCGCGGGCCGCTTCTACCGCTGCATTCAGCGCCAGGATATTGGTCTGGAATGCGATGCCATCGATGACGCCGATAATGTCGGCAATCTTGCCGGACGACGTGTTGATCGCGCCCATGGTGTCAACCACTTGCGCCACAATGGCGCCGCCGCGCGACGCCACTTCCGACGCTGAATGCGCCAGCGTATTGGCCTGGCGCGCATTGTCCGCGTTTTGCCGTACGGTCGACGTCAACTGTTCCATCGACGATACGGTTTCTTCCAGCGAACTGGCTTGCTGTTCCGTACGCGACGACAAATCCATATTGCCTGCCGCGATTTCATGCGATGCCGTGGTGATGGCTTCCGTGCCGCCGCGCACCTGGCCCACCACATCGAGCAGCGCATCATTCATTTTCTTCAATGCCTGCAGCAGGCGGCCGGTTTCATCGTTGCCGCCCGTATCAATGCGCGACGTCAAGTCGCCTGCCGCTACGGTTTCCGCGACAGCCACGGCGCGGTTCAGCGGTCCGGTAATGGAGCGGGTAATGAACCACGCGACGCTGATTCCCATGGCCATGGCGATCGTACCCAGCGTCAACTGCAGGATGCGGGCATTGCTGTAGACTTCTTTCACGTCTTCGCCCGCTTCATCCATCATTTTGGTTTCATACGTGAACACGTCGTTCAGCGCGGCCAGCGCCTTCGCTTGTACCGGTCCCGTTTCTTTGAGCAGGTAGTCAACGGCTGCTTCGGTGGCGCCTTCCTTGCGCATCTGGATCAGCTTGTTGTTTTTCTCGGCCCCGGTTTTCAGCGCTTCATCAACGGCAGCCAGCAAGGTTTTTTCCTTGTCTTCCGTCATCATGGACGCCAGCTTGTCGCGCGATTCCCTGTAGTGCTTGCGCGCTTCGTCAACTTTGGCCAGTTCCGCATTCATCTGGTCGGGATTGGAAACCACGGTCAGTGTTGTCAGCGCCAGCGTGATGGTGCGAACGTCGCCCACCATGGTCCGTACGGCTGCCATCTTGACGTTTTTGTCGTTCAGGATGTCCTGTGTGCGGCTGCCGATGCGCGACATCGATGCCAGCCCCAGCAGCATCATGGCTGTCAGCAACGTCAACACCACGCCAAATCCGACTCCCAGGCGTACCCCAATCTTCAAATTCGCAAGCGACATGACTCCCCCGTATAGTGATTTCCAGAAGAATGTCACATCCTGCTCCGGGTGTCTGCCTGCCGCTATAGTGCCGATGCGCTGATTGTCGCCATGCAACAACGGTAACGGACGATTATGCGTGCCGGCAGTAAAATTCATGCACGAGACCCGGGAAATACGCTATGCCACGCTCAATGGATGACCGGCGTGAAAAACGCGAATGGCTATTGCGCCGCAATTGTTCACTGTCGCCACGGCAAACGCTGGTGGCGTATCTGGCGCTGTGTGCGCTGTCGCTCACCGTGGCGTTGGCATTTTTGCTGCAAGGCGTGTGGCAAGTGCTGATTTTTACGATGGTTGAACTGGCAGCCGTGACGACGGCTTTCATCCTGTATGCGCGCCACGCCGCCGACTATGAACACATCGTGCTGACGGCAGGCAGCCTGCTGGTGGAGCGCGTATCGGCGGGGCGCACGTCGCAGACGGTGCTGGAGCCATACTTTACGCGTGTCGCCAAGCCTGATTCGCCCCGCAGCCTGGTGCAGCTGGAGGCGAAGGGCACGACCCTGCAAGTGGGAAGTTTTGCGCCGGCCGCCCAGCGGCGCCGGCTGGCGGATGAGTTACAGCAAGCGCTGCGCGATCAGAAGCGGTAGCCGACACCAATACCCAGCAAGACTGGATCGACTTTCGCGCGGCTGGCTTTGGCGCCGCCGATCAGCACGTCGCTGCGGATCTGCACTTTTTTCACATCCAGGTTCAGCGACCATTGCTTGTCGATCTTCACGTCGGCGCCTGCCTGCAGGGCCAGGCCGATACTGTCATGTTCGAGGCTGGCGCCGCCGTTCAGCAAGCGGTTTTTCGAGAACGTGGTCCAGTTCACACCGGCGCCCACATAGGGGCTGAAAGTCTGGCCGGGGGCAAAGTGGTATTGCGCCAGCAAGGTGGGCGGCAAGTGGCGGAACGTGCCGATCCCTTTGCCATCCAGATACACGGTGTGCTTTTGCGGGTAAGTCAGCACCAGTTCCGCCGCCACGTTCGGCGTCACGAAATACGAAATATCCACTTCCGGAATGGTCTTGCTGCTGACGGAAATACGGTCAGCCGCACCGGCGCCGCCCACCGGATCGGATTTGTCGGCGGGATCGATATGCACGGCGCGTGCGCGTACCAGCCAGGAACCGGTATCGGCTGCCTGCGCAGCGGAGGCGCCCACGGTCAAAGCGGCGGCGATAATGGCACTGCAAATACGGGTTTTCATACACTTCTTCTTTCTTCGCTGTTGAGTTCGAACAAAGTGTATGAATCCCTAACGCTAAAAACTTTGACACATATCAAAAATTCCCAAAAGCGCTGTATCGTCAATGCGTATGCCGGCTGCCGCGGATGAAGCGGAAATCGTGCACGCGTTTGACTGGGCGAAAGTTGACCGCTGCTGTATTGGGAGCAATACGCTGCGATACTTTTTGCCACGTCAATGGCGACTGCATTATGTGGAGTTCCGGCACGGGGGCCCGGTGCGGCCGCGGCGGCTGCGGCGGCGAAGTGGGCGGCTGTGGTGGCGGTGTGACGGGGCCATGTGGATGCGGCCGGTGTCCGCAATATTTTTGCTGCAATGCTTGCGCTGCCGTGACCAGGTCAGGATACATGGCCACTTGCGCGAACACCGTGTGCGCAATGTCATATCCCAGTTGCCGGTAACTCTCGAACTGGTCTTCGCCATAAAACTGGTCGCCTGTGGATTCATGCGGAAAGCGCGGATGATGGGCTTTGTATTGCAGCACTGCCGCATCTTCGCGTCCTGTCATCGCGGCTTTCAGGTAAATCAGTACGCCCCGTTCGCCGTCGCCGTAATCGATGGCGCCGATGGCAAAGCGCCGCCGCGCCCACGGCGTCTCACTGCCCGCCGCCGTGACGGGCACGATTTCCGTAAAGTCGATGGTGATTTTCACGCCGAAATCCACCTCGCACATGCGGATCAGCGAACCCAGACCATCAAAGCGGTAGTGGCCATCGCATTCCGCATCGCTGGCAATGATGACTTTGCAGCGCCGCCGCACCAGTTCATACACGGCGAGGTTTTCAAAATGCCCGCCATCGGAAATCATCAGGTAATTCGACCGTCCTTCCGCCGCGCCAAACAATTCCTTGACGAGATAGCGGATGGAAAACGATGGCGAAGGCCGCGTGATATGCGCCAGCTTGGGATTGGGGAACCACCATCCGAGGCGCACGTTAAACATGGTCAGCATGAAAGCCGTGCCGGGCGACGTGTGGTACCCCATGTTCGGGCTGGCGGCAGCGCCCGACACGGAAGTCGCCTGCGCCAGTGTCGGCTGCATCGAATGGCCGCAATATTGCGTAATGGGCCGGTACCCCAGCGGCACGTAGCCGCCGCAATCCGTGCGCAGGTAATAGCCGGTGCCGGCCCGGTAAGGCGTCAGCACGTACGACGCCGCATGGCGCGAATGCAGCGACAAGTCGCTGGAACCGCCCAGGTTCAGCGCGCAGCATACGATGTGCAGTGGCCCCGCCTGCGCCCGCTGCGGCCCTGTCGTGGGCGTCAATCCTTCGCCGGCCAGGTCCGGCATCGGGATGTCGTCGTCATCGTCAAACAGCGTAAAGCGCTGCGGTGTGCGCTCACGGGGCACGAAGCGGGTGGCGCCCAGGTAGCAGCGCGACAGGCGGCCCCGGTAAAACGAATTCAGGCTGAAAACATTGATGTCGACCCGCCACGCAAAGATGCTGGCGGCGATCAGCAGCCCGGCCAGGGTCGACAGGATTACCATGTGGGACGGGAAAGTCATGTCGATCCAGTAATAGCGTTCCATGCCGGACAACGTGCAGCACACATCGCTGGCCGTGTACACCATCACCAGGTGCAGCAGCGCCGCCACGCCGATGCACATGCCGGCAATGAAGATATACGGTCCCACCACCGCCAGCCCATTCAAGATGCGCGTGGAAAACCGTGTATCCGCTGCACTGGCCTTTTGCCCTTGCGTGCTGCCGGCATTGCCCGCCATCAGGCCGCCCAGCGTACTGGCTGCCCAGCCGCCCAGCGCGGGCAGTGAAATCCAGTCGCTGTTGAGGGCAACCAGCCCCCATAGCGGTCCGAACACGGCTGCCACGGACACCAGCATCCACGCAATGCCATACACGAGCAGCCACGCACCCAGCCGCGACCACCATTCGCGCACGCCTTCCGGCGAATGACGGCCCAGCATGCCGATCTGCACGACGATGGTCAGTGAAAACGCATACAGCACCATTGCCGGTCCCCAGACCAGCGCATACCATGCGCCTTGCTGCCAGTTGCGCTGGTCCGGCAATTGCGACCACTGGTGCATCAGCAGCATGATGAACGACAGCAGCGCATGCAGCACCACCATGGATGGCAGCGGCGCCAGCAGTGCCGCCACCAGGCTGCGCTTGTCCGGTACGCGGGAAAAGTAAGACAGCGGCCACAGTGCGACAAACGTAATGGCCAGCGGGAATGGCCAATAGCGCCATCCTTCCAGGAAGAATTGGCCGTAGCTGTCGAGTTCGACCATCGATGACGCGACATGCGAACCCGTGGCCAACCCCCACATGACGGCTGCCAGGCAATACCCCGTCAACAGCAGCGGCACAATGACCAGCGCCTGCGTCAAACCCTGGCCGTAATCTATGCGGCGCGGCACGCGGGTGGCAATCCAGCCGGGAATCATGCGCCGCCCCAGGTACAGCATGGGCTTGGCCAGCCGTACGCCGGCAGGCAGCAGGAACAGGCCGGCCAGCACGATGGGAATGGCGGTCAGCAGCGACAGCATCAGGCTGTTGCGCTTGTCTTCGAACGGGCTGTAATCCGCGTAATAGCAAATGCCGTACGCCGCGGCGATACAGGCCGCCGCGCACAATCCGCCTGCTTTCCAGTTGCGCGCCTGCAGCTGCGGCACGTCGCGCCGCGTGGTCAGGCGCCAGTGGTTGGCGGCCACGCCGGAAACCGCCAGCACAAACAGGACAACGGACGTCCAACGCCAGTTGCCCATTTCCGGCCACGCCGTGAACAGCCACAGCAGGGGACGGGGCAACAGCAGCAGCGTTGCCATGAACAGGATCACGGTAATTTGCACCAATAGCGCATTGCGCACCCATGTGGTGATCATGGACCACGAATCCGCGCTGAAAATGCCGAACTGGGGCGAAAGGTAATTCGAATAGCGCCGCAAATGCGCAATGGATTCACGCCAGTTGGCTGCGCGCGACAGCCAGTCTGTCGCGGCCTGCGCATAACAGTCGCGGTACAGCCGGTTGCCGCCGATGGCGGCGGGCACTTGATGGTTGGCCAGCGCATCGCGCCGTGCAGCCGCGCGGCGGCAATTGGCGCTCAGCCATGCGCCGATGTAGCCGCCGCCGGACACCGTCGATAAATAATCGATGGCGCGCAGCCGGTCTTGTTCCTTCAGCGCTTCCAGCACGCCGAGGCCGAACGTGGCGCTGCGGATGCCGCCGCCGGACAGGGCAAGCCCCGTCAGCGCTGCGGCAATGCTTGCCGGCTCTTGCTGCGTTTCACCCGGCTGCTGTTGCAGCGCCCGCCGCAGCGCGATGTTGCGCAACTCTTCCTGCTGCATGGGTAATGGCAGCGTTTGGTCGGGCAGCCACGTGTAGCGGGTTTCCATGGCCTTTCAATGGATATGCAGCAAGATTTTTTCCTTGCTGCGCACGGCTGCTTCCAGCTGGACGAATAAACGGTCGAAAGCGGGTTTGCTTGATGCAATGCGGTCAGTATCCTGTTGCTGCCCGACGAGGATGCAGCCTTGCGTATCTTCCGGCCGGTTGCCGGTGTGAATACGCACGCCTTCAAAATCCGGCACATTCAACAGCAGCGGCAACATGCGCTGGAAGTGTTCGGAATACGTGATGACGATTTCATAGTCGCCGGCAGGGATGGCCGTAACGCCTGGAATTTTCTCTGGCCGTACTGCATCTTCCAGCGTAAAGCATTCGAACTGGCCGTTGACGGACAAGGTGCCGATGGTGGAGTTGCCCGACAGGGTCGTGCGTTGCAAGTCCAGGTTCATGGTGGTCTCCCAGCGCTGATAAGTTCAAGTTAGCGCGCTGTGCCCGCGTACAAATACGCGCTTTGTCACAGCGATGGGATTTGGACCGGAATGGGACGAATTAGTTCACGCAATGTGCGCCGGACGCCACATTATTTTTATACGGCTGAGTTTAAAGCCCCCGTTCCAGCAATTGCAGCCGTTTGCGGTACGCCGCCTTCAACCGGTACACTTGCGCAGGCCGGTGCGCACCGCTTGCCATCATCTTGCCTTCGATGGCTTCCAGCATGTCCATCTCATCCATTTTGCGCCGGAAGCTGACTTTGTTAAGCGGCTCGCCCATCAATACTTCATACACCTTCTGCAATTGCGGCAACGTGAACGTTTCGCCCGCCAGGTAGCACGGCAGGGATGAGTATTGGCTCTTGCTGCGCAGCCGCTGCACGGCGGCATCCAGGATGCTTTTGTGGTCGAATGGCAATTGCAGTGTGCTGTCGACGTCGGCCAGCAGCACGTGTTGCTGGCTGATCAGCGCAGACGGCACCAGCGCGTAGTACGCGATGGAAATCGACCAGCCGCGCGGATCGCGGGCCGGACCGGAAAACGACGCCAACTGTTCGAGATAGGGGGGGACAATACCGGCTTTATCGCGCAGCATACGCATGGCGGCATCATGCGTATCGGCATCCGATTCCACATGGATATAACCACCGGGCAGCGCAGCCACGCCCTGATACGGTTCGCGCTCGCGCTTCAACAACGCCACTTTCAAGGCGTCGTCCTGCAAGGTCAGCAGCACAACGTCGACAGTGCAGATAATGGGATCCAAGGCCGCTCCACTTTACTTAGTAACTTTCGTATCTTAATCGATTCCCTCTATAAGCAGCAAAGCCAAAATACTTAGTTGCACTTATAAACTAAGTGGAATAGAATGCCATCACACACTAACCGGAGTCATCTATGAAACGCCAACTGCACCTGCTGCTGATCGACCCGCAAAACGACTTCTGCGACTTGCCCGGCGCGTACCGCCCGCACAACGCATCGCCGGCCTTGCCGGTGGCAGGCGCGCACGCTGACATGCTGCGCACCGCGCAATTGATTACGGAAGGCGCAGCCGGTATCGCGGGCATCAGCGTGACTTTGGATTCGCACCACCGCATCGATATCGCGCACCCGGCGTTTTGGCAAACGGGGGACGGCGGCGCCGTGGCGCCCTTCACGCAAATCACGGCCGGCGAAGTGCGCGAAGGCCGCTATGCGCCGCGCAAGCCGGCCGCCATGGCCCGTGCGCTGGCGTATCTCGATGCGCTGGAAGCGGCGGGCCGCTACAAGCTGATGGTGTGGCCCGTGCACTGTGAAATCGGCTCGTGGGGCCACAACGTGCACGCGGATGTGCGCGCCGCCTACAACCACTGGGAAGAAAGCACGCTGCGCTCCGTGCACAAAGTCATCAAAGGCACGAACCCGTGGACGGAACACTATTCCGCCGTATTGGCCGAAGTGCCGGACCCGCAAGACAAGGGCACGCAACTGAATGCGGACTTCATTGCGCACCTGGGCCAGGCTGAACGCATTTACGTTGCGGGCGAAGCGGGCAGCCACTGCGTCAAAGCCACCGTGGAGGACATCGCCCGCCAGTTCGGCCCTGCACGGCGCAGCAAGCTGGTATTGCTGACCGATTGCATGAGCCCCGTGGCGGGGTTTGAAGCGCAGCAGCAGGCATTCCTGGCCGCGATGGCGGAGCAGGGCGTGCGGCTGGCAACGGCAGCGGAAGCGCTGGAAGAGTTAAAGGCGAACGTGTAACAGCCAGGAGGATATCGTGAAGGATGCGGCGCCCGTAGTCAGAAGTCTGCTGGAAAATGATTTATACAAATTCACCATGTGGCAGGCGCTGTTGCACAGCCACCCCGGCGCGCAGACGGAATATGCATTCAATTGCCGCAATACGCCGGCGTATCCGCTGGCGCAATTGCAGGCCGATGTGGAACGCGAGCTGGATCATTTGTGCACGCTGTCGTTCACGGAAGATGAACTGGCGTACTTGCGGGGCCTGCGCTACATCAAGAGCGACTTTGTGGATTTCCTGACGGTGTTCCGCTTCCAGCGCCGCTTCATTGAAGTCAAGGCGGAAGGCGATGCGCTGGCCATCGTGGCGCGCGGCCCGCAAGTGCACGTGATGGGCTTTGAAATCTACGTGCTGTACATCGTCAATGAATTGTATTTCCGCCGCTTCGATGGGGACGCGGCGCTGGCGGAAGGGCGCCGCCGCCTGTCCGGCAAGATTGCGCAATTGCGCGCGTTTGGCGAACAAGCGCCGTGCCGCCATCCGTTTGAATTCTTTGATTTCGGCTTGCGCCGCCGCTATTCCGGCGCGTGGCATGAGGAAGTGGTGGCAACCCTGGCGCGGGAAGCGCCGCAATGGTTCAAGGGAACGTCGAATGTCTATCTGGCCAAACAATACGGGCTGGTGCCGATCGGAACTATGGCGCACGAATACCTGCAAAGCTACCAGTCGTTCGGCGTGCGCCTGCGCGACTTTCAAAAGGCCGCGCTGGAAGGCTGGGTGCAGGAATACCGGGGCGACCTTGGCGTCGCGCTGACGGACGTGGTGGGCATGGATGCGTTTCTCGCCGACTTCGACCTGTACTTCGCCAAGCTGTTCGACGGCTTGCGCCATGATTCCGGCGACCCTTTCGCATGGGGTGAAAAGGCGCTGGCGCACTATGCGAAGCTGCGCCTCGATGCGCACACCAAGCGCCTCGTGTTTTCAGATGGATTAGATCTCGACAGGGCGTTTACGCTGTACCGCCACTTTGCGGACCGCACGATGACGGGTTTCGGCATCGGCACGAATTTGAGCAATGACGTGGGACTGACACCGCTGAACATCGTCATGAAGCTCATGACGTGCAATGGCCAGCCGGTGGCAAAGCTGTCCGATGCCCCAGGCAAGACCTTGTGCAAGGATGAGACGTTCCTGGCTTACCTGCGCCAGGTCTTCAACCATGGCAGGCCCTAAACCGAATCGTCAGCCCGCGACGATATTCCGTAGGTCGGGTCAAGCGCAACGCGCTTAACCCGACATGTCACCGGAGCCCCGATATGTTACGCATAGCCATCGCCCAAACCAACCCGACGATAGGCGACTTCAAAGCCAACACCAGCGCCATCCTGGCCGCCATGCAGCAAGCCGCCAACGCGCATGCCGACCTGGTGGTCTTCCCTGAACTGGCCGTCTGCGGCTACTACCCTGGCGACTTGCTGGAAGACGAGCGCTTCTTGTCCGCCATGGAACGCAGCGTGGCGCGCATCGTGCAGCAATCTGAACACTGGCCCCACTTGACGGTCATCCTGGGCACAGCCCGTCCCAACCGGGGACCGGGCAAACCCCTGCACAACGCCCTGCTGATCATCCGTCACGGCGCCGTCATTGCCGAGTACTACAAGCAGTTGCTGCCTACGTACGGCATCTTCGACGAATACCGCCACTTTGAACCTGGCCCGGAACGCGCGTGTGTGCTGGCTGTCAAAGGCCACCGCATCGGCTTTCTCGTGTGCGAGGATGGCTGGAATGACGCCGGCCGCGATTACGCCGTCAATCCGTTTGAAGCGCTGCGCAAGCAAAAGCCGGAACTGGTCATCAGCATCAACGCCAGTCCCAGCAACCTGGGCAAAGCTGCGCAGCGCCACGCCCTGTTTGGCGATGCGGCCCGCAACAACGGTTTCGCCATCCTGTTCGTCAACCAGGTGGGCGGGCAAGACCAGCTGGTGTTCGATGGCGCATCGTTCGGCGTGACGCCGCAGCAAGGAGTGACGTTCACGTGCCGCCAGTTTGAAGAAGAATTACGGATGGTGGCGTTTGACGGCGGGGCATTTAGTACGGGCACACGTATGCCGGCGGCCGCCCAGCCTGTGGATGGTACCGCCACAGCCATTCCGTCCGGTAGGGAGGCGGCGCCGGCAGCGTTTTACCACCGCCAGATTTTGCTGGGCCTGCGTGATTACGCCCGCCGCTGCGGCTTTACGAAAGCCGTCATTGGTTCATCCGGCGGCATCGACTCCGCCATCACCATTGCGCTGGCTGCCGAAGCGCTGGGTGCGGACAATGTCACCGCCATCACGATGCCATCCGAATGGTCCAGCACCGGTTCCGTGTCCGATTCACAGGCGCTGTGCGCTGCGCTGGGCGTGCGCCTGCATACGCACCCGATCGCCGCGCTGGTGCAGCAATATGCGGCGGGCTACCGGCAGGCATTCGGCCAGCCATTGCATGGCCTGCCGCTGGAAAACCTGCAAGCGCGCATCCGCGGCACCGTCTTGATGGAATACTCGAATGCGCACGGCGCACTGCTGCTAACGACCGGTAACAAGAGTGAAATCTCCGTTGGCTATTGCACCTTGTATGGCGACACGAACGGCGGCCTGGGTTTGATTGGCGACTTATATAAAACCGAAGTGTATGCGCTGGCGCAGCACATCAATGCGGTCGCAGGCCGTGAGATTATCCCCGCCGCCGTGCTGTCTAAACCGCCATCGGCGGAACTGGCGCCGGGCCAGCGCGACACGGACAGCCTGCCGCCTTACGATGTGCTCGATGAAATCCTGAAATGGCATATCGAAGGCCCGCGCCTGGCGGCCGATGAGTGGGACAAGGCCCGCGCCTTTGTTGAACAGCTGCGCCAAACGGACGACGGCCGTGCGCTGGTCGGGCGTATCCTGTCGCTGGTGGCGCGCAATGAATACAAGCGCCGCCAGGCGCCGCCCATTATCCGCGTGCGCGCCCGCGCCTTTGGCAGTGGACGGCAATTGCCCATTGCAGCGAAATTTTCAGGAGGAAACGAATGACGACGGCGCCTTTACCCATCAAGCTGGCAGTCGTCATTGGCCGCTTCCAGCCATGGCACAACGGCCACGCCGGACTGCTGCGCCAGGCGCTGGCCAGTGCACCCAGGGTGGCCGTTGTGATCGGCTCCGCGCACCGGGCCCGCAGCGCCAAAAATCCCTTCACATTTGACGAGCGGGTGACGATGATCTCCACGTCGTTACCGGATGCAGAACGCGCACGCGTGTCGTTCATTGCTGTGCGCGACTACTTCGATGATGACCGCTGGTCCGCCCACGTGCAGCAAGCGGTGGAAGCGCTGGTGGATGAAGGGGCGGAAATCGCGCTGGTCGGGCACTTCAAGGATGACTCCAGTTATTACCTGAACCACTTCCCCCAATGGCAATTGGTGGAAGCGCCACGCGAAGGATTGACGGATGCGACGGCGCTGCGCCGTGTGCTGTTCGAAGCCGGCCATTCGGGTCCTGCACTCGATGCGCTGGCCGGAGAAGTGCCGCCCGCCGTGCTGCAATACCTGAAAGCGTGGTCCCTGCTGCCATATTGCGCGCAACTGGCGGAAGAACATGCGGTGATCGCGCAAACCATCGCCGCGTGGGCATGTACGCCGTATCCATCGATTTTCACGACCGTGGATGCCGTGGTGCAGACTGCCGGCCACGTATTGCTGATCCGCCGTGGCGCCGCGCCCGGCAAAGGATTGTGGGCGCTGCCGGGCGGCTACCTGGAACCGCGCGAACGCTTGCTGCAAGGGGCGTTGCGCGAATTGACGGAGGAAACAGGACTGCCGCTGTTGCCCTCCACGCTGGAAGAAGCGCTGGCCGGTGTCCGCGTGTTTGGCCACCCGGACCGCAGCCAGCGTGGCCGCACCATCACGCATGCGCACCATTTCGATTTGCGGCTCGATCATTTGCCCGAAGTAAAAGGAGCGGATGATGCGGCGGAGGCGAAATGGGTGCCGATCGCGCAATTGAAAGACATGGAAGACCAGCTGTACGACGATCATTTCCATATCCTCGATACTTTCCTGCACATGACGGGCGATCGCTGAGCTTCGTCAAACCCGGCGGCGACGGGCATGCCACCATCGCGATTTCTGCCATGGAGATCGCCATGTCCCAGCCGCCATTGCATCCCTGCCACTTGTCACTGGTGCCGCCAAGGGCGCCGTCCCGCGCCCGCAGGCGCTTTGACCGCGTGATGCGCAAGCTGTACCGCATCACGCTGCTGGCTGCGCAATGGACCGAACAGCGCGCTTCCGTGCGCAAAGTCGCCGCGTGGGAATTGCAGCCTCTGAAGCGGGAATATCACCGCCATTTGCGGCAACTGGCGCTGCGCTTTGACGCAGCCTGTGCGGATGCTGCGCTCGATGACCTGCACCGCATCAAGCTTGGCTGGCTGATTTGCGCCTTTGCCGAACAGATTCTCATGCTGGAAGATGATGCTGACATGGTGGATTTGCTGGACAAGCACGATGTGGCGCGCTGCGAGGAAGACATTGCGTGGGATGACGAAGACGTGTTTGCCGCATCCGGCATCACGCATATACCTGCGCCTACCGCACCCGCGAAACCGCCGCCGGAAATCGACCACGCGCAAACCTTGTGGATGCTGCGCGAAATATGGCATGACCAGGCGGGCCTGGACGTGCTCGATGACAAGGAACTGGACACCTATTGCAGCCTGGCGCGGCGGGAGTTGCAGGCTGTATCGGCCGTGTTGTTCAGCCAGTTGCTGCCGCTGGCGGAAGAGTGGGAATTGCCACTGGATGACATCACGCCGGCCGGCGCCATGCACTACCTGCGCCAGGATGGGCTGGAAGTGAAGGCGGCCATAGGCGCCGCCATACGGCAGCTGGAGGAATTCTCGGACATCGGCAAATTGAAGGCGCGGCTCGATGCGTATGCATTGCCGGACGACCCGAACGAAGCGGAAGGCGACTGGTTCTTCGCCATGGAGCAGAAGCCCGACTGGAACCGTTTGTATTGGGAGTGTCTTGGCGAAACCACACCGGCGCCATAGCTTGCTTTAGCGCAAATTGCCTATTGGATACGAAACGCATACTGGCCCCCTTGATCTGATGCCTGTCGGTAATCACTGGGGGACCATATGGACGGCGCAAGAACGTGGATACAGTCGGTGCTCGACAGCGAAAGCCAGCATGGCCGTTTGTTGACGATGGCGTTCCCGCGCGGCGATGGGCCGGCATACGCGGTACTGCTGGTGAATACGCTGCATGCGCGCGAAGAGTTGTCGCGCTCTTTCCGCTACGAGGTGGAATTGCTGTCGGACGATGCGCACATTGCGCTGACCGACATGATGGCCAGGATGGTCACGATTTCCCTGGTGCGCAATGACGGATCGCAGCGCCACTTCAACGGTTACGTGACGGAGTTCAGGCTGCTGGGCGCCGATGGCGGGCTGGCGACCTACCGCATGGTGCTGGAACCGTGGATGGCGTTTACGCGGCTGCGCCAGGATTGCGTCAGCTTCCATGGCCGCACCGTGGCGCAGATCACGGAACTGACGTTGCGCCATTGCGTGCAGCACGACTGGAAAACGCGTTTGACGCGCGATGACCCGCCCATCACGTGCGCCAATCAATACAACGAAACGGATTACAACCACTTGCACCGGCGCTGGGAAGCGCTGGGCTGGCATTACTGGTACGAGCACCGCGCCGATGGCCACACGTTGTGGCTGGCCGATGACACCATGGGCGCCGCAGCCATCGATGCGCGGGAAGGTACGTTCGCGGCAGAGGGCATGCCGTTCCGCAGCGAGGCTGGTTCGCAGGAAGATGACAGCATCCACCAGTGGCAAGCCGTGCGCCGCCTGGGCGCCAGCGTATTGACGTTGTCCACGTTTGACTACAAGTTCCCATCGCCGAGCCATATTTCCGCGCGCACCCGCCACCCGCAGGGCGACCGCTTCGATCATGAAGTGCATGAATATGCGGGCGCCGTGGCCTATCACGGCAGCCGCGAAGGCGAACCCCTGGCGCAGCGCCGCAGTGACGGGCGCGAAGCGCTGTACCAGTACTTTGAAGCGTCCGGCAATGACCGCAGTGCGCAGCCGGGGCGGTATTTCAGGCTGGAAGAGCATTTCAGCGCCGAGGCTCCCCTGGCGGAAATCGGCGATCCGTCGCGCGAAGGCCGCTGTTATTTGATTCTGTCCGTCGAGCATACCGCCACCAACAATTATCAGGACGGGCGGCACGCGGAGTCGAAATACACGAACCGCTTTACGTGCATCCGCCAGCAGCGGCGCTGGTATCCGGAGCGGGGGTATCACAGCACGCCGTGTCCTGATCCGGGTGTGCAGACGGCCATTGTCGTCGGGCCTGCGGGGCAGGAGATTCATACGGATGCGCTGGGGCGCATCAAGGTGCAGTTTCATTGGGACCGGCAGGGGAAAGGGACGGGCGGGAATTCGCCGTGGGTGCGGGTGGCGATGCCGGTGGCTGGGGCGGGGTTCGGGCAGATCGGGTTGCCACGGGTGGGGGAGGAAGTGGTGGTGCAGTTTGTGAATGGGAATGTGGATCATCCGATTGTCACGGGGGTGGTTTACAACGGCGCGAATGCGGTGCCTTGGGCGTTGCCGGAACAGCGGGCGTTGTCGGGGTGGCGGAGCCGGGAGTTGGGTGGTCAGCGTGGCAATCAGCTGGTGATGGATGACACGCGGGATCAATTGCAGGCGCAATTGCGCAGTGATCATTTGCATAGCCAGTTGGGGCTGGGGCATATCGTGCGGGTGGAGAGTGCTTCTGGCCGTGGAGAAGCACGCGGGGATGGGTTTGAGTTGCGGACGGATGGGCATGGGGTGGTGCGGGCGGGGAAGGGGATGCTGGTTACCACGGAGGAGAGGGCGGGAGCCCGTTCCCATATCGCCAGCATGGAAGAAACCGCGATGCGCCTGGACCGGGTGCAGGCCAGTCATGCCAGTTTGGCGGAACTCGCCCAGCCTCATGATGGCGATGCGGCACGCCAGCAAACCGATGTCATCAAGGCGCTGGAAACCCAGCAGCATGCAATCGGTGGCAAAGACGCCAAGGCTCTTGCGTCGCATCTCGTGTTTGCCAGTCCGGCAGGCATTGCCAGTTCCACTGCAGGCAGTACGCATATCGCCAGCGACCAGCACACGGCGCTCAGTTGCGGCAAGAGTTTGTCGCTGTCCAGCGGGGAGAGCTTGTTCGCCACGGTGAAGCGGTCATTGCGGTTATTCGTGCAGCAGGCCGGCATGAAGCTGGTGGCTGCTGCGGGGGACATCGATATTCAGGCGCTCACGGACAATATCCGGTTGCTGTCCAAGCTGGAGATATCCCATACGGCTAACCGGATTCTGATTACTGCCAAGGAAGAGGTGGTCATTGATGGTGGCGGCAGTTATCTGAGATTCAGTGCGGACGGCATCGAGCAGGGCACCAACGGAAACTACGTGGCGCATGCGGCGAAGCACAGCTTTGTGGGGCCGAAGAATCGTGATGTGGATTTGGTGATGCCGCCGCTGCAGAAAGCAAAAGGTAAGGGTGCTCTTCACTTGGGATCGCACGCCAACGCAAGTGGGCGGGCGTGTAGGGGATTGCCGTGCAAGCTTTATAAGGACGGTGCTTTGTTGGAGCAAACGAAGTTCGATGAGGATGGGACGCTGAAGTTCAAGCACGAGTTGGACGAAGCATCGACGTATCACGTTGAGCTTCCGGGAGGCCAGCGCTATGAAATCGTACCAGACGATATGAGCGAACAGCACAAAGTGTGTGCCGGGATGGGGTACCACGGATACAGCAATCCAGGTGGATCAATTGTCGATGAGTGTCCGGATAAAGAACAGGACCGTATCGATGCTAATCCCATGACGCGTGAGGAGGAAAGCAATGGGACGGATGAATAGTAACGCTGCGCTTTACGAAGACAATGTTTATTACAACCGGGATATGGGTCCCTATCAATCTTTGTCACTACCTTGGTGGGTCAAGACTCCGGAGCGGACATATCCTGTGCGGCATGGTTGCCGCATCGAACCTCTGGTTTGCGGCGAACGGGTGTTTGGGCAGATCGCACGGGACTTGGAGTCGGCAAAGAGCAGTGTGGACATTATTACGTGGGGCTTTGATCCTGGCATGGTATTGGTACGTGGCAAGACGGCACGAGACGGAGTTCGTTATGGCGATTTGCTGAAGAAGATTGCCTCTGATCCTAGCCATCCTGTAAAGGTGCGCCTAGTAATTTGGCACGACAGCATCATGACGCACTTCGCTGTTGGCAACATGCCGGGATATTACGGATCCTGGACTACGCATTTCGTTGCGTCGATCAGCCACTATTACAGTGAAGAGCATCAGGCTTACAACGTTGATTGGTTTAAGAGTGTGTTGTCTGGGAACGCACCGAACATTGAGTTGCGAGTTCGGGAAATTCCAGTCAGCCTGCTTTCGCAGTCACTGAACGATGAATCTCCGCCGCGCGCCGCGTCAGCGTTGGGTTCCATGCTGTTCGCGACGCATCATCAAAAGATGGTGTTGATTGATTATGAGCGCCGTCAGGCCGCAATAGGTTATGTGATGGGACACAATTCCATTACGGATTACTGGGATACAAAACAGCACAAGTTCCAGGATGCCAGGCGAGAGCGCTTCTACAAAAAGAACCCAACGGAGGCTTGGAATCAGGGGCCGGATCTTGGGACGACGTCGGGCGGAACGTACACTCCTACAGAGTATGAGCAGCAGCAGAAAGAACGCGCAGTGCAGTCGTTTTTGGACAGGAACTCTTTTGTGGCCATGCCGTACCAAGATGTGTCGTGCCGCGTATGCGGCCCCATTTTATATGACTTGAATCATAACTTTTGCCAAGCGTGGCGCGAATCACGAGAACAAATGTCATTAGCTACAGAGGCACTGTGGGCTGCTACTAGAAATTCCGTCGCTGATGTCTTTTTACGTATCACGCAGGCTGTAGGGGATCATATCGAACCAAGAGCCAGCGAGGCATTCATACGGCAACGTCAGCAAATTCCCTTTAAGGCATTTGCAAGCGAGCAGTTTCAGCACAGTATGCAATTGCTCAGAACGCAGCCCCAGCACAAGGAAAAAACGATCAAGGAATGTTATGCGAACTTGACCCGGCTAACATACCATTACATGTTTATTCAGAACCAATACGTGCAATACAAAGACTGGGTTGAGTACTTATTTGATTGCATTAGCGAAAAGCGGTTGCTAGGGTATAAGGCGCCACTTTATCTCTTCATCTTGACATCGACGCCAGAACGCGCAGGTATGGATGTGCCAACCTATGAGGTGGCTTACCGTGTCGGGTACAGCCAGGCGATGCCTGTCATTCAAGCCCTGAATCAGAGGAATTTTGAACAGGGCGTGAAAGAAAAACCGTTGACCCCTGCCGAGCTGTCGCTTCAGGGAATTAATGTGGTTATGGGATCAATGTGGACCTGCAAAGAAGTACCTGCGGGGAGAAAATTGATGGCGGACGAGTACGAGGAAATATACATTCATGCCAAAGTGGCGATTGTTGACGATTCGGCGTTTACGATCGGTTCCGCCAATCTGAATTTGCGTAGTATGGCAATTGACAGCGAACTCAATGTCTTAAGCCAGGCGAAGGACGCGGCGTACCAGTTGAGGTGCGAACTGTTTGAGCAGTGCGTGGGAAAACGTGGGCCGGAACAGTTTGAAAGCATGAGCGACGCCTATCAGGATTGGCGTAAGACAGCGAGAGAGAATCGTCGCTATAAAGAGCTGGGGTTGCCGCTTAAAGGAAGCTTGGTGGAATTTCATGTTGATCGTCAGCCGGCAAGGCCGTTGGTATGACACTGCTACACCGAAAGAGCTGGCGCTCCCTATCACTCGCCATAATGGCTGGAATTGCTTTATTCGGATTTGCTGTGCAAATGGAGGAACATCACACCATGCATACGATGCCCGGCTTTCTTGAACCATTTGATGCAAAAGGGGACGTACCGAAATGCGCTCGCTGGAAGGAGCATATGCCTGAGAAGCGCGATCCAGAGGTGTATCGAATTTACATGGAAGCGCGTAAGCGGTGGCGCACAAAGATTGCTTGGGAATTCACTAGGGAAGAGTTGTTAAGTATATCCGCGGACGTTCAGTTTGCAGCAAGCAAAGGTGACTGGGGAGCGAAGGCTTTACTGGCGCACTTTTATCTGCAAGGTCTGGGACCGCTGCCGACAAACAATGTTTTGCAGAAGGATCTGAACAAAGCAGTGGAAATACAACGGGAGGCTGTAGCAAACGGCCAGCCCTGGGGATATTATGATCTTGGGGTCGCTTATGAATATGGTTATGGCGATATTGAGCCGGATGAGAAAATTGCGTGGGGCTATTACTTAAAGGCTGCGAAGCTGGGTAGTCCGGACGCGCAGATGGCGTTGGCTGCTGCCTATCGTAAAGCGGAGCGTCCAGAGGCGGAGCTCGCCATGTTTCAATGCGCTTATGCGCAGGGGCACGCTGCGGCGGCAGAGATTCTTGCTATAGATGCAGAGGGGATGGGGCGACTCACAGATTCGCTGAGGCTTTATCAAGATGGCGTAAAACTTGGAGGCAAAAACTGTGCTGCGTCTTTGTACCTCATATTTGGGAAAGATAAGAGTTCTGCAAAAGACAATTCCTTGGATGGGCACCCCGTTACTGCTGATCCCGAACGCAGCCGTCGCTATGAAGAAATCATGAATGCATTGGCAATTAATCCCGACCTTAAATTTGGCCGGCTGGATAAAGTTCTTCCCCTTCCTCCTGCAGCCTTACCAGAGTGGCACGGCATCGAAGCAGCATTAACGCCTGAACCGGAAGGCCCGCCTACCTACTGACAAGCTTTTCTGTCGAAGGAGTTCAGCTTCCATACGGAAATTTTAGAATCGCGACTGTCCCCTAGGGTCACCGCAAGCAAGGTCGGAGATTCTATCGATGACAGTACTTAGTTGCATGGACTGATGATTTCATTTGTCAGAATGCTGCGTAGGGTATGAGCCGGCGCAGTCCGGCTCAATAATTTAATGCGATGATGGAGGTGCCTGCTTGGCCCAGTAGTAAACGCGCAGTGTTTCCCTCGTTTCGCCGGTTGCCATCAATTGCAGCCAGACCTTCCCCTTCCGATAGTAAAAAGTACAGACGGGCTTATCTGTCGGACATCCCTCTACTTCGACCACCCCGTTTCGATGCAGTTCGCAATCCAGCAAGACGCAATCTGGTTGCTCGTCCGCTCGCCAAGTTTTGAGCAGATTATAGGGCCGCCATCCTTGTTTTAAAATCTGCTTTCGAGCGGCAGTAAAGGTTGTCCCAACAACTAATCCGGATACCAGGTAAGGGAGCTTTCTGGCATCAACCGTCTCCGGATCGGGTGGATAAAAACGTAGATCGTAATCGGCGTCGAAATTAGCCGCAGAGAGTAGCGAGGCAAAGAGCAAAGCGTTCATTGGTTGACCTTTCCACCAGCAGCTACGTACCAAACGCGAAGCGTGTCGTATGAGTGCTTGCGAAGCGAAACCCATTCTTGGCCCTTCAGCAATTGAATGGCGGACTTCAATTTGCCAGCTAAAACATCTGGCATCGCTTTGCGAAATCGTATTGTTTCAACAGCAATTAGATCTTGTGTGTGGGGGGAGAAGTCGAGCAATCCTTGTGCTTTGATGCCGTGTTCCCTCCAACAGGCATCGTTTATCTGATACAGGCCAGATGCAGTGGATTTGTTTTCCAGGCCAAAACCTGGGTGCGTGGATTCATCGGTGAATATCAGTTCCGGATGTTTGGCGTTCCAGCCGAATTTTGCGTGGTAATCGCCACCTTCGGATTTCCCAATCATGACCAAAAATGCTTTAACATTGCTGTCTTCCAGATACTGCGTGTTTTCTTCTATACGTCGCTTGAGCTTGGAAAGACGGACCTCCTTAGCGTCGGAATTTTCGCTGAGAGTCGTTGTGCGGGTAGCTGTTTTCCTCAAGCGTTTTCCGTTTGGTGATATGACTTCTGAGTCCATGTTTACCTCTGCGAAAGTTGAAAAAGGTTAAGACTTCAGCTCAGTTGGACGCTGCGTCAAGAATCAAATCAAATGTAGATGTCGACAGATTCAGCTTGCGCTGTTGCCGAAAGTAGGTGGGTATGCCCGACCGCATCTGTGATGCCGAATTCAAGGTCGCCATTCGCCCGACGGATGGCATATTCCGTAGCTTGGAGAGGGGTGCCGCTGTCCTCGTCTATGAGGACATACTTGTCGTCGAAGGATAACTGCTGAGGTGCCGAATGTGTCGATAGCGCGGGATCACTAGTGTGCTTTGATTGATGATTTGCAGCAGATGAACTGACATCGATTGTTGCTGCATGCTGTGATGCGATAAGCGTGGCACCACACGCCGTCTTCATTCCTTCAACTGCCGTACCGATAGCGCCAAAGAAGTGGTTGTTTGTTCCCTCAATGATCGGAAAATCGCCTTTACATAAAGGGCAATACACTTTATGCCCTCGGCCAGCAATTGGTTTTCCAAAAAGGATGGCATGCGAAAAACCTTCCTTGACGATTCCACCATGCGATGTTCTGTCGCCTTGCCGAATAATCGCTTTGCCCATAACTGTCTTTCTTAAAAGAAAAACCTGAGCTTACGAAGCGGCGACAGACAAGGCATTGATTTCCGACAATCCTATATCTAACAATTTGATGAAAGTGGTGTTTATGTACCCCACTTCTCCCGATGATGAACAAACATCATCGCCCGCGGAGCCCTTGGCAAATCCGCCTCATTCAACAACACGTCAATATGATCCTCATAACTAGGCTCCGCCAATTCCTTCACCAGCGCCAGATTCAACGCCGCAAACACATTGACCCACCGATCCCCATCCACAACGCGCCTGCGCACTGACAGCGCAGGATTGAACTGATACAGCCCCGTCGTCACCCGCAGGAACAGCCTTCGGTTGTACGCATACTCCCGGTCCCGCTCATTGCGCGACAACACGCCAGATATATATGCGCGCTTCTTGCGCTCCGGCGCCGCCACCGCATCCGGCAGCTTTTCCAGCGCCGCCGCCAGCAGCCCCGCATCAAACGCGCCGCTATCTTCTCCATCCAGGCTGCCGAAGCACGATTTGAACAGCACCCACATCACCTGGAACAGCAGGTATTCCGACTGCTGCCGCTCGATGCGCACCAGCCGCCCATCCGCCTGCACGTCGATGCACGCCGGCGCCACCAGTTGCCATACTGCCGGCAGCGATTTCTCCGCATACGCAGGATCGCGCAGCGCCGTGGCAATCGCCCAGTGCAGCGCATTGCGCCCCGTATGGTCGACCGCTTCCACATCCGCGCCGCGTGCCAGCAGCGCTTCCACCAGCGGCACATTGCCGGCGGCAGCGGCAGCCATCAGCGGCGTCAAATTCATCGGCGTGCGGTGCTCGACACCATGCTTGTCGCACTGCCGCAGCACGTCCTTGAAACTCTGCGCGAAGTAAGGCAGGAAGTGGCGCCGCGCCTGCGTGGCGCCGGCCAGCGCGAAGTTGGCTGCTTGCGCATAACCCGTGTCATGTTCCAGCGACAGCGCCAGGATCGGCTCATCATAGGCCAACGCATAGTCGTACAACTGCGCCTTGTGCTTGCTGCCGGGCGCCTTGTCGATAAAGACTTTGTGCAGCGTGTCGCGCAGGCGCGGTTCGTCGAATACAGGCCAAGGCACGGGCGCGGTTTTCAGGATCATGCGCTCAATGGCGTCGGCCTGTTCCTGCTTGCCCTGCAACGCCAGTTTTCTCGCTTCCTTTTGCCAGTCTTCCAGGCTCGATGCCTGCGCATCACCATGCGCACCGGCGCCCGTATCGCGGATTTCCAGTAAGCGCAGCAGCGGGTGCAGCACGTCCGACTCCACCAGGTAGACGTTGCGCACCGCGCGTGTCAGCGCGACATACAGCGCATTCACATAAAACTTGTAAATCTCCAGCGATTTGTCGGCCTTGTCCTTCGCTCGGCTGTAGTGCAAATCGTCGGCAGCCAGGTCGGCGGGTGTCACGCCATCGGCAATGTCGCCAAACGGCGCCCGGTTGTCGGAGATAAAGCGGAACAGCACGATGCTGTCGTATTCCAGTCCCTTCGCTTCGTGCACGGAAAAGATCAACGGCGTTTCGAACTGCTTCCGGGCTTCCGCCTTGTCTTCGTCGCGCAGCACCAGGACCGCGAAGCGCGTGGAGCGGCGCGTTTGCGCATTCAGGTCGCGGCGCACCTTGGCGCTGTCAGCCAGCAGCGAAACCGTTCCTGCGTCGCCGCCAACGGCATCGACCAGGAAATTGCTCTCGCGGTCGATCGAACCAAAGCGGCTGTGCTTAATTTTCAGCAGTGTGTTGGCCGTGCGCGTGACTTGCGCGCCATTCCTGAAATTCGCCCGCAATACTTGCAGCTGCTGCTTTTCCGCCAGCGCGGCATCGTGCCAGAACAGCGTCTTGATGCGGCTCCACGCAAAAAAATTCGGGTGCACGATCTGGTTGGAATCGCCGCACATCAGGAACTGGCCGGGCTTCTTCAGCGTTTTGAGCACCAGCGCCAGTTGCACCATGGTGAGGTCTTGCACTTCGTCGATGACGACAAAGTCATAGCGCCCGCCGGCCAGGGACAACCGCTCATGCGCTGCCAGGTTCAGGTCAAACAAGCCTGCTTCCTTCAGCCACGCACGATAGCGCTCAAACAGGTCGTATAGTGCGCCCCGTTCGCGTTCGGCAAAAATCGACTGGCGCAGGCCGAGGGCCAGGTAGGCATCGCGCGACAGCACGCCTTCCGCGCCGGCCGTGATGACGCCACGGATTTCTTCAAATGCCTGGTGCGCATCGATGCCCTTGAACTGCTGGCGCACGCGCACAAACCAGCCGGAGAAATCACGCCATTGCGCTTCACGTCCCTGCGGCACGTGGATCGATTCCACGAATTCGCGGTACGACAGGAACGTGCATTGCTGGCCTTCGCGCTGGTAGCCGTGCGCGTAATACAGGTCGCGCGCCGATTGCGCGAGGTAGGCCGAATGGGTCACGTACAGCACATCGCCCTGCGCGTGCTTCATTTTTTCCAAGGTCAGCGCTGTCTTGCCGCTGCCGGCGCTGCCGACAATGATCAATGGCGCCGGCAGCTGGTAGACCGCCTGCTGGGCGTCGTCGAACGAAATGGCTTTATCGAGCCAGTGCACGCGGCGGTGCTGCGGGTGCAGGTAGCGCACCGGTTCGGCGCCAGCCTGCGCTTCGGCCGCTTCGATGTCGGGAATCAGGTTTTCATCCACTGCCACGCCGCGCAGGAAGCGCGATTTTTCATATGCGTGGTTTTCAATCACTTCCAGCAGCAGCGCATACACTTCGCCTTCATAGCGCACGGTGGAAAACAGCAGCCGGTCCGCGTAATCCAGCTTGGCCCGATAAAATTTGCCATGCGACAGATTGACGAGTTTTTTCACCTGCGCCGAACGGAAGTCGTCGCGCTCGATGGCTTGCCGGACTTTGTCGTATTGCGGGTTATTGCTGGGCGGGGTGAATTCGGCGTATTCCAGGATTTTCATAAAACGGCTGCTGGGGGCGACGTGAGCATCTTATGATAATCCAGCCTTGGGTGCTGGTACCATTCCGTTTCCCCTACATCGAATCGGCAGCGTGAACAACTTCAAACCTTCCACCAACCGCGATTACTGGTTTTGCCAACTGGTGGGCTGGGGCACGCTGGCTGTGTTCAGCGTGCTGTCGTCTTCCTTCGGCGATTTGCAGGGCGCGTTGCGCTTCGCTGTCGCCAAGCTGTTTTGCATCGCCACCGGACTGGGATTGTCGCACCTGTGGCGCGGGCAGTTGCAGCGGCGCGGCTGGCTGGTCAAGCAGCGCGGGTTCCCGCTGGGACGCATTGCCGCCTGCCTGCTGTTGCTGGCCGTGGTGCAAACGGGTTTCCTGCTGCTGGCGGATGTGCTGTTCCGCCGGGGCGCCTTCTTCGACGACAAAGAGGGGTTGTTTTTCAACATCCTGTTGCTGGTCGTGATCTGGTTCGTGCTGTTCGTGATCTGGACCTTGTGCTATGCCGTGGCCCTGTCGCGGCGGCGCGCGACGCAGTTTGAGCTGGAAAAGCTGCAGCTGGAAGTCAGCGTGAAGGAAGCCGAATTGCGCGCGCTGCAGTCGCAAGTCAATCCCCATTTCTTTTTCAATAGCCTGAACAGCATACGCGCGCTGGTGTATCAGGACGCCGATGCTGCCGCCCGCGCCATCAACCGCCTGGCAGGCATGATGCGCCACAGCCTGCAGGCGGGCCACACGGATACGGTGCGGTTGGCGGATGAAATGACGGCAGTGCGCGCGTATCTGGGCATGGAGCAGTTGCGTTTCCGGGACCGCCTGCAATTTTCTGAAACCATCCCCCAGGAGCTGGGTGACACCTTGTTGCCGCCCATGGTGCTGCAAACCCTGGTGGAAAACGCCATCCGCTACGGCGTGGAGCGCGCCACGGGGCCATGCCAGGTCGCGATCAGCGCCGAGCGCACGGCGAACGCGGTACTGGTGCGTATCGCCAATCAGGGCAAGCTGGCTGCCGACAGCGAATCGACCCGGGTTGGCCTGGCCAACGCGCGCCAGCGCCTGGCACTGCAATTCGGCCCCGCCGCAGCCTGCGCGCTGGAAGAATCGCCAGGCTGGGTCACCGCCACCATCACCTTGCCACAGGAAGCCGCATGAAGGTTGCCATTATTGACGACGAACCCCTGGCGCGCGATGAATTGCGCCGCATGCTGCGCGTGCATACCGGCGTGCAGATTGTCGCGGAAGCGGCCAGTGTCGCGGAAGGGCTGCAAGTGATTGCACGTGCAATGCCGGACTTGATTTTCCTGGATATCCAGATGCCCGATGGCAGTGGCTTTGATTTGCTGTCGGCGCTCGATGTGGCGCCTGCCGTGATTTTTACGACGGCGTATGACCGGTTTGCGATCCGCGCGTTCGATGTCAATGCGCTGGATTATCTGTTAAAGCCGATCGAGGATGACCGGCTGGCGCAGGCGTTGCACAAGGCCGAGCGAGGTGTTGCCGCAGTGGCGGGTGGCGCTGGTGCTGGTAGTGCGCCCGCCGATGCGCCGGCGCTAAAGACGGCGCTACATCCGGCGCCGGACCAGAAACCCGTGCAGATACAGGGAGGCGAGCCGGAACAGGGTGTGCAGCCGGCCGCGCCGGATGGCAAGGTGTTTATCCAGGATGGCGAGCGGTGCTGGTTCGTGGAACTGGAGCGCATCATGCTGTTCGAATCGGAGGGCAATTACACGCGCGTGTATTTCGACCAGCACCGGCCACTGATGCTGCGTTCCCTGGTGCAGCTGGAAGCCCGCCTCGATCCGGCACATTTCGTACGGACCAGCCGCAGCCAGATCGTCAACATGCGGTTTGTGGCAGAGATGACGCCGTCGCCAGCGGGCGGGTTGACGCTTGTGCTGCAGAATGGGATGCGGGTGGCGATGTCGCGGCGGCGCAGTACAGCCTTCAAGCAGGGCTATAAGCTTTAGCTGTTATAAACCGGCGCCACTCACCTCCACTTTGCGCCGGTTATCCGCCACATTCCGGTCAATCAGCAACCCGGAAGGATCCACCACCACGTCAGCAGGCTCGCCATCCACCACCACCGTCACCCTGGACAGCCCGCCTGCCAACACATGCCGCTCCCGGTACAGCAAGCGCCCTGTCCCTTCGGCCAACACCCCGATCTCCACCGGCTCATCATAAGCCACCGGCTTTTCAACCCCTTTCCCATCGGCCACCAGCTTGGCCAGGCTGACCTGAATGGACACCTCCCACTTGCCATCCTTGCGCTGCACCGCGCTGGCCGCCTGCACCCGGTTGTCATACACGACTATCCGCTCAAACAAATCCGTCACCAGCTGCTGCTTGTCCGATGGCGTCTCCGCGCGCAAATACTGGAGCACGTCCCGGCTGGTCACATAGGGCGACGTTTGATACCGTTTTTCATCCAGCAAACGCTTCAACGCCCGGTTCACGCTTGCCTCGCCAATTTCTTCTTTCAAGCGGTACAACGCCAGGCTGCCCTTACGGTACTGCACATAGACCTGTCCCTCGACCCGCATCAGCGGCTGTTCTTCCATCTGTTCCGCACCGCGTCCGCGCAGGTATTCATCCAGGTCCCAGCGCAAAATACTGCGCAATTTCTCCTTGCCGACATGGTGTTCCGTCGCCATCAATGACGCATATTCCGCCAGCGATTCCGTCACCATTGCGCTGCCCTGCACATTGGCCGCAATCACCTGGTCGCCCCACCACTGGTGCGCAATTTCGTGCGCCGTGACATAAAACACGTGGTCGACCTTATCCTCGCCGCGCAAATCGTTAATGAATCCCAGCGACTCGGAAAACGGAATCACGGTCGGGAAACTGCGCGCATAGCTCAGGTACAGCGGCGTTTCGAGTATGCGCACTTCCTTGTGCGGATAAGGGCCGAAGTTCGCCGTGAAATATTCCAGGGCCCCCTTCGCGCCGGCAATCATGCTGTCGACGTTGTATGGATGCTTGCGGTCGTAATACACGCGGATTGGAATGCCATGCCACTCGGTCTGTTTGACTTCCCAGCGCGCCGACTGGAACGAGAAGAACGGCAGCACCGGCTGGTCCAGCTTGTAGTGGAAATAGCGGCGGCCTTTATCTTCCCAACTGCGCTGCAGCGTACCGGGCGCCATCGCGATTTGATCGGCGCTGGTGGACATGGTGGCTTCAAAGTCGACCAGATCCCCATGGATGCCATACAGCTTCCAGAAGTTGTTCCGCTGCGCAGCCTTGTCGTCCAGCGATGGCAGGCGGTTCGGTTCACCCAGGCCTCGCGCGCGGCGCTCGTTGCGGTCTTCGATTTCCAGCGACTGGTTGTAGCCGAACTGCGGGAAATATTCGTCAAACGTGAACAGCGTGCCGTTTTCATTGATGGGAGAAGGCTTGCCGTGATTGGTGAAGCCGGGATGGCTGACCCGCACCGTGAAATCCAGCGGCAGGGTGGCGCCCGGCGCCAGCGGCTGCGCCAGTTTGATCAATTGAATGCCGAAGCGTGGATCATCGCGCGCCACCGTGTGCGCCGGCAGGCCCGTGATGGCGGTATCCACGCGGGAGACGGCGCCGGCTTCCGGGCCCAGGCTGCGCTGGATGTGCAGCGTGTCCAGTGGCTGCGCCGTCTTGTTTTGCAAGACGTAGTGTCCACGGATTTCCACGCGCTGCTGTTCCGGGAAAATGTCGACGTAGGTCTTCACGCTGATGATGTGCGGGTGCGGCAGCGACATCGTGCCACGCCATGCTTTCTCATAGTCGGCACGCAAATCCAGCTGCGCGCTGGCAGACAAGTATGGATTGAGCACATTGGTGTTGTAGTAGATCCAGCCGCCGCAGGCAGCGCATGCGGCCATGCACAGCACCAATGCTGCGCCGGTTTTGCCGCGCAGTGCACCGATGGCACGCACAGCGCGCTGGCGCCACGCCGGCGGCAGGCCGCGCGCCCAGAACGCTTGCGCCACCAGCACCAGTGCGCAGGCAAACAGGCTCCAATACAGCGCAAACCAGCTCCAGCCCGCGAGATAGTGGCCATAGCCATTCATATCGGAATACACCAGCGTCGGCAGCGACGCATAGCTGGCCAGATGATGGTCGATGTCCAGGCCTTGCAGCACGCGGCCGGACGCCATCAGCGCAATGCCCAGCGCATAGCCTGCATATTTGTTGGCCGCCACCGTTTGCAGCACCAGCAGGGCCACCGCCATCAGCACATACCAGACGGCGGCAATCAACGTGCCTTGCAAGTACAACAGCGGTTCAAACGGCACACCGCCTTTGATGGCCTGGATCACCATTGCGACCGGCACGCCCGTGAAAACGAACGCCAGCACCACGGCCACCAGCGCGCCGCACTTGGCCAGCAATGGCGCCCAGTTCGGCACCGGCAGCGCGTCCGCCACGGCATCGATGCGGGCTTGCCGGTCCTTGAAGACCAGTTCACCGCTGTAAAACAGCAGCACCAGCGTCAGCACGAAATTCAGGCCGCCATCGAGTTCTTGCAGCATCAGGCGCGTCAGCGGATACGGCGTACTGTCGAAGCGCATGCCGCCGACCAGGTAGTTGACGAGGAAGTTTGCTACGCCCAGCAACAGCATGACGACAAACGGCATGCTGCGCAGGATGCCACGGGTGTCCAGGCACAGCATGCTCCAGCACTGGGCCCAGCCGGTGGTGCTGGTAAAGCGTGGCGCGATGCGCCGGGTGTGGCGTGCGCTGGATGGCGTTGCCTGTGGCCGCACCAGCGCGCGGGCCACAGCCTGGCGCAATCCTGCCGCATGCCGGGCCAGCGCGCTTTGCCGCCCGGTGCCTGCACGCTGCGGCTTGAACAGCGCAATGGTGGCCGCCAGCATGCCCAGCGCCACCATGCTCCACACGGCGCGGTTGGCCAGCAGGGCGCCCGTCAGTTCGGGCAAACGGGTGTTGGTGTCGGCGCTGGTGAAGTAGCGCGTGGCCAGGGCCAGGGCGCGCAGCGCGAACGGGTCGAGCAGGGCGGCGAACACCACGTTATCCTGGCGCTGCGCGAGGAAACCGGCGGCAGACCACAGCACCATGAATGCCAGCACGCCGACGTACACCATCAGCATCGAGCGCGTCACGGTGGCCAGCAGCATCAGCAAGGCCGCCACGAACAGCAAATTCGGCAGCACCAGTACGAAGAAGCTCCATGCATATGGCGCCAGCGCGAAGGGGCTCAGACGGGCAGGATCCGCGCCGGACAGGCTGGCGCCCGCCATCATTGCCGCCGTCACCAGCGCGAAGATCACTACGCACGCGCACAGGCCGGCCAGGAAGCGGCCGACCAGGTAATCAATCTTGCACATGGGCGTGGCGAACAGCAGGTCGGCAATACCGGCATCGCTGTCGCGCAGCACGGCGCCGGCAATGAATACCGTCACCAGGAACATGGCGGCCACGCTGAGGATACCCAGCTGGCGCGCGATTAGCAGTGGTGCATTGAGGTGCGCATTGCCGATGGCGCCGCCGATGCGGAAGGCGTCGCTGCCGGCCGACAGGCCGGCAGTCAGCATCAGCGCCAGCGCGACGATCCACAGCAAGGGCTGGCGCAGCTGGTAGCGCAGGTCGAAACGGAAGAATTCAGTCCACATGCCGTTCCCCTTATGCCGCCGCGCGCAGCTTCAGGAAGTACACGTCTTCCAGGTCCGGTTCCACGCGCGCAAAACCGTCGCCCGGCTGCGTGGTGGAATACACCTTGATCTGCGGCTTGCCGCCCACCAGGCGCGAAGACAGCACCGTGTAGCGCTGCTGGTAGTCGGCCAAGGTAGCTTCGCTGACGCTGCGGCGCCACACGCTGTCGCGCAACGTATCGATGGCGGCTTGCGGCTCGCCCGCCACCAGCACGCGGCCCGCCGCGATTATCGCCATGCGCGGGCACAAATCCGTCACGTCTTCCACGATATGCGTCGACAGGATGACCACCACCTGTTCGCCGATGCGCGCCAGCAGGTTGAGGAAGCGGTTGCGTTCATCCGGGTCCAGTCCTGCCGTTGGCTCGTCGACAATCACCAGCCGCGGCGCCCCCAGCAGCGCCTGCGCAATGCCGAAGCGCTGGCGCATGCCGCCGGAATACGAATGCACGGCGCGGTGGCGGGCGTCCCACAGGTTGGTCTGGTGCAGCAAGCCTTCCACCATTTCCTTGCGCTCGCCGCGCTGCGTGATGCCTTTCAAGACGGCGAAGTGGTTCAGCAATTCCAGCGCGGAGACTTTCGGGTAGACGCCGAAATCCTGCGGCAGATACCCCAGCTGGCGGCGCAGCGCCTGCGGGTTTTGCAGCACGTCGACGCCGTCGAAGTGGATGCTGCCGCTGTCGGGCGTTTGCAGGGTGGCGATGGTGCGCATCAGCGACGACTTGCCGGCGCCGTTCGGGCCGAGCAGGCCGAATAAGCCGGTCGGGATGTCCAGTGAAATGTCGTTGGTGGCGTGCACGCCGTTGGCGTAAGTTTTGTGCAGGTGGCGCAGGGTTAGCATGGCGAGTCCTTTTATTGTGGCTAACCGGGAGGGTAGGACTTGCGCGCGGGCGGGGACAGCGGAGTGGGATGAACGGCGGGGAGACGTGGCGAACGGTCGGGAATGATGATGAGTGGCGGGGTGTTTGGCGCCGGTGGCGGCCCCTGGAGTGCTGGTTACTTGCCGTAAGTATCGAATACTTTGTCGCGCGGGAGATCCTGCACGTAATCATGATCCTTAGGGGCGATGATCATCACCAGCCCCAGACTATCCAGCACTGTCAGCAGTTTGTCGGTACGAATGCCGCCCGCGCCGTTTTCCAGCCGCGAGAACAGGTCGACGGAAACGCCGATCAGCGCAGCCGCATCGTCGATGCGCAGCTTTTGCTGCTTGCGGTGCGCGCGCACTTGCATGCCGACGTCGGCCATGTCGTGCATCACTTGCACCGAGGGGACTTGCGCAAGGGCGTTGGCCAGTTCGAGTGCGCTCAGCTTGGACGTGTCCATGGGTGGCATCATTAATTTCGGAGATTCAGAAATAGTGCGCAAAAATGGGGTGAAAATCAAACTATTTCTGAAATTCCGAAATTTCTGTTGTTATTTCTGTAGCCAGCCCAGTTCGTTGCCATCGACATTGTGGATGTATAGACGGTCGGCAGTTTCGGTGGCGCCCGTCGTGGCTGGCGAATTCCCCGTCGGATCCTGTAAATCCGCCACGATGGTGCCGTCTTCCGTGAAGGCCATCACATGGCCGATGTTCTTTGGCCGGATCCATAGCGCCTGTGGCACGCGCCAGACCACCTTGCGCAGCGCTGGATATTGCGCCATGGCGTCCAGGCCGTCGCGTTGGCCGGCAAAGCCCAGCCAGATCTTGCCATCGAGCCCGCGCATCAGGTTGTCCGGGTAGCCGGGCAGGTTGTCGAACAGGATCTGGGCTTGCGGCGATGGCTGTTGCACGTCGATGGCGTTGGCGGTGGTGGCGATTTTCCACACACGGTAGCGGCCGCTTTCGTTGACGAACAGGGTTTGTTCATCACTGCTCAGGGCGATGCCGTTGGCGAAGCTGAGGCCATTCGCTACCACGCGTACTTGTTTGGTGGCGGGGGAGTAGGCCAGCACGCGGCCGGTGGCTGATTGCTCCAGCACGTCGAGGATGGCGGCGTTGTTGGTGCCGCCGTGGTCTTTCGGAACAAAGCGTTGCGAGGCGTCGGTGAAGTAAATCGTGCCGTCGCGGGCGATGGTGACGGCGTCGGCGAAGCGGATGGGGTCGTTGGGCTGGACTTCGTTGGCCAGCACGGTGACGGTGCCGTCCTTGGCTATTGATAGCAGGCCTTTGTAGGCGTCGGCAACGATCAGGTTGTGGCTGGCGTCGAAGGCGGTGCCCAGGGGGCGGCCGTTGGTTTGGGCGTAGACCTGTTGTTCGGCGCCGTCGGGGGATAGGCGCAGGATGCGGCCGCTGAGGACGGACAGGTAGAGGTGGTTGTCGGGGCCGATGGTGATGTGTTCGGGACCGAATTCGTTGTGGAGGGGGATTTTTTGCAGCGTAGTTAGGCCTCGATTTGCGGCGTGCGTGCCGGTGTAGCCGGGAGCTGGGGGCGCATGCCAAACTACCGGGGTAATGGGGGCCGGCCAGAATGTCAGGTAGCTGCCGAGCAAGAGAGCGATGGCGCCAGCGATCATAGTTTTATTACCTTTGGTTTTGACGAGCTTAGTTTTATCGATCTTGGTGCATGCGATGCGGCTGCAGTTGTGCCAACGAGGCTTCTCGATCATGTCGGACCGCGATAGCTTCAAAATGATTTGAGCAATAGATGCTTAAAAAATCAACCTGCCGTGAATAATCAGGGCTATAAAATTTGCACAAATGTAGTACCCTTCCTGTGCTAGTTGCAAAGACGAAAGGCGGTTTTTGCTACCAGCTTCCATTCCCACATGGAAATCGGTATACATTTCACAAAATGCAATGATTTGCCTCAGTATTTGCTATTTTCCTTCTCAATGGTTCCTTTGTTGCAACCATCACCAGCCTTGACCTCATGTAGAATGCAACAAACTTTTTGGTTGCACATATGGATGATACGCTTAGCTACTCGGGCGCAAATGCTCTCCTCAATACGTTGCCTAAAATCAACAGTCAGTCACCTGTCTCGGCACAATCTGATGAAGTGAGCGCTCGCACTCCGACCGTCATATCGTTGTTCTGCGGAGCTGGAGGGCTTGACGTAGGTTTTTCTCAGGCAGGATTTAATGTTGTGTTAGCGGTAGATTATTTTCAATCCGCAATAGATACTCACAATCATAATTCAAAAGATAAGTCGGCTGTAAAGCTTGATCTAGCTACCGCTACTGCGACAGATCTACACGCACTTATCCAAAAAATTTCCCCCAATGCTTCTCCAATAGGCATTATCGGTGGCCCACCATGCCAAGGTTTCTCTCAGGCAAATACAAAACGCTCGCATTCCGATCCACGTAATAACCTAGCGAAAAATTATACAAAGATAATAACTCAACTAGCAGATATTTACCCTATTGAGTTTTTTTTATTCGAAAATGTGTCTGGACTTTTATCTAAAGAAAACGAAAAGGTTCTTAAAAATCTTCAAAAAACTTTGTCCTCGAAGTTTACAGTTTCCTCGTCCTGTTTAAATGCGAAAAACTTTCATGTTCCGCAAAGTCGTGAACGCTTCTTCATGGTGGGTTTGCGAAAAAATAACAAAAATAGGAAATTTGAATTTCCAGCTCCGGCAACTGAAACTCTGAAAACCGTTCGTGATGCGATCGAAAATCTTCCACAGCCGGTTTTTTTCGATCGCTCCTTGACACCGAAAGATATTCCGCATCATCCTAATCACTGGACAATGAGACCTTTGTCAAAGCGTTTTGGACCTGATTTGGTTTCTAGCGGAAGGTCGTTGATTCGACTTAATTGGGACAAACCAAGTCGTACCGTTGCTTATGGACATCGCGAGATACATGTGCATCCATCCGGGCTTCGGCGATTGTCAATTTATGAAGCTATGCTATTACAGGGATTCCCAAAAGACTATCAATTATGTGGTACTTTAAGTGAGCAAGTTACTCAAGTTTCTAATGCAGTGCCGCCCCCACTAGCGAAAGTGCTGGCTGAATCTATTCGAATTCAGATAAATGAAGAGATTGTTAAAAAATGCGAACAGACTCAAAAATGATAGATGCCAGCAAAGAAACTGAAACTGAAATCCTAGAGCAGGTTAAAGCAAATCGGACCACCGGTGAACCTGTACGTGCTGTTCTTAAAACGGATGAGCGTGTTTTTGCTAGGATCACGGATGGCATTTATCGAGAACCTGCCTCAGCTCTTAGGGAGCTTATTGCCAATGCCTACGATGCTGATGCAACTTCCGTTCATGTCATCACTGATGCGCCAAGATTTTCGAGAATAATTATCCGTGATAATGGCCATGGCCTAACTGAAGAAGCTTTAGTACATGTTATTTGTCATATTGGAGGAAGTCTTAAACGCTCCTCAGAAGGGAGTGAGTACAACGTTGTTTCCCCTTCTGACCGGACTCGGAGCCCTGGTGGAAGAAAGCTCATTGGAAAATTAGGCATTGGTCTTTTTTCGGTTTCACAACTTACGCATCGCCTAACAATTGTTACGAAGGTAAAAAACGAAAATGTTCGTAGGGTTTGTGAAATCCTTTTAATGCCCCAAAGGGATGATCAGGTAGATGCTGCTGGAACAGGCGAAGAAAAAAAATACGTAACAGGTAAAGTACAAATACATACTGTCCTGGCTACGGATTTGAGTTCTCAAGGTACCGAAATTACTTTGCATGAGATTAGACCGTTTGTTCGTGAGAGCTTGCAATCTGCATCATTATGGGCTGCGATAAATCCTGAGCCGGAATTAAAGGCTGATTCAGATAATTCAGATGACGATGAGCCAAATTTAGAAGGCAATGGCGATGATGCTGAGGACGATTTCGTTGCTCGCCCGGTTTTGCCAACTTTTCACATTGGGCAAGTTAGTCAGAGGGAAGCCGAAAGTCTAATTTTGCCGGCGAAACTGCCATGGGATAAGGAGGATTCTCCTGAAGCAAAGTTTCGAAAATTACTCGAAGGCCTCCGCCAGTTAGATAAGGGGGACAGCAGGCAAGAAAAGATTAAGCTTTCTGATGTGCTTGACACTTATTTTCGGACTATCTGGACACTTAGTTTGTCTATCCCGGTCTCTTATATTGATAAGCACCCCTTTTCTTTAAGCGCAAATTCTAGCTTAGACATGTTTGCTCTAAGCAATAAATCAATTAGGCCAAAGCCAGTTGTGATTGAATTGGAAGAAGGTTTTAACCTTCGGGATTACTGTAGTTTGTCTACTCCAGATAATCCATCTGAGATGCCTTTTGACGTTTATTTTGATGGCCTGCTGCTTCGTAGGCCGTTATCTTTCAATGATGATACTACGTCGCTGGACGCTCAGGTTGGAAGGAATTTGTTATTTGTAGGTAAGATAAAGTCAGACATGACGTCGCTTCCGGCTGAGTACAGTGGCGGCCCTTTAGAACTTGAGGCTTATTACTATTGGCAGCCGAGAATAGTGCCTTCAGACCATAATGGTGTGATGGTCCGTATTCATGGGGCTAGCGGTATTATGTTTGACGATCAATTCTTTAAATACCAGGTTTCGGAGCAAAACCGCTTGGGGCAGATTACTGCTGAAATATTTGTTCTTCAAGGGCTCGACTCAGCGCTGAACATTGATCGAGAATCTTTCAACATAGCGCATCCTCATTATCAATTCATGAGGAAATGGGTTCATCATTCACTTCGCCAAATGGTGTCAAAGCAGAAGGCACTAACAAAAGGAGTACGGGACCTTGAGCTTACCGGCGGACTGGAAGAAGCAAAAGTAAAGCTTGATAAGCTTGTTGTTGATCGAATTGGACGTTCTCCTCAAGTTCGTACAGATTTTGTTGAGTCTGCTCAACCGTTAGATTTTTCTGGCGCGGTTATGGCACTTCAGCGTTCAGTGGTATTCGCTCCTCGAGCCGCAATTAAACCTCGAACGAAATCAGAGAAGCTTCGAGAAGCATTATTTGAGGAGAAAATTAAAGCAGTTGCGGATGTCTTAAGAAGCTATGGCGTGTTAGATAAAGTTGATCTTAAAACGCAAGAAGAGATGCTTCAGAAGATAGTGGAAATCTTCACAATTGATATCAAGTGATGGCTGAAAAACACAATGAATTGTTTGGTGATGAAAGTGGCCATTTTGAAGAAGGCTCAGCACCAAAGAACGTAGAGCATACTCCATTCGAAGTTCGAACGGAATTTTTTCCTTGGCATAAGCCGCGTAAACATTATCTCCGACAGAATCAGTGGTCCAAGAGTATTGCTACGTTGGTTGATTCTTTAAAGCTGAAGGACCGAAAAAGGTCTTTGCATTACTTGAGCCTTCCTGGGCCTGATCTTCTGGATGTTCGCACTCTTGAGCCAATGTGCAAGCTTAAAGAGGTAAAACTTTCTTTCCTAGGTTTAAATGATGGCGGAAGTGATGGGGAGCATAATAAGCATCTTAATGCGGCTTTATTAAGCCAAGTTCTTTCACTTCCGGCAATCGATTCTATGTCTGGTGTTGTTCCAGATAAATTTGAACACCTTGCGAAGGAGAAATCGATTGCATATGAAAGGATAATTGCATCACACCGTTCTTTTGATGTAATTAATGTGGATCTTTGTGGGACGCTTGCTGAGGCGCCACCAGGAAAGCCAGGCCCTACGTTAACGAATGCTATTTTCAATTTAATAAATCATCAGGCAAAAACTAGAACTGAGGATTGGTTGCTTTTCTTAACTACTCGTTCGAATAAAGACATGGTTGATCAACAGACCATGCAAAAGATGCTTGATTGGTTGAATGAATTATTGGCGACTGACGTAACTCTGTTGCAAAAATACATTGAAAGTGGGTTTGTCAGTAATGCAGAGTTGACGAATGGGCGGGTGGACTTAAGCAAGCTTTCTGACAAGGCACATTCTTTGCTATTCACCATTGGTCTTGGGCACTGGATTTTTGAATCATTGTTTAATAACCAGCCTGCATGGCGTGTCGACATGCTTCCTCAATTCGGATACCATGTATTACTACGCGACCCGACATGTGACATGATTTCAATGGGATTTTATTGTAAGAAAATGGCTGTTGCTGCAGCGCAGGACTCGATGGGGCTTGCGCACGTTCCAAAGTCAAATAATATGCCAAATCCTGCTGATATAAAAAAGGCTTGCTTTGAAAAAATTCATCGGCGAGTGCAAGAGACTTGTGACGTGGATGTTAAGCTTCACGTCGACCAAGAATTATATAAAAACTGCCTAAATGAATCTGCCGAACTTTTGAAGGGTGCACTATATGACCATGAGAAATATAAAGAATTTGCAGAGGCTCAACGAAAAATAATGGAAATTTTCCTTATGAAACATAGTCTAGTGGCAACGACTTAACGGTGGATAATATTGACGCAGAGCGTCGAAGTAAAAATATGCGTGCAATTAAAAGTCAGGACACGTTGCCTGAGGTAATTGTGCGTCGTCTTGTTCGCCAGCTTGGGATGCGTTATAGGCTAAAGTACCTACTTCCGGGTAAGCCAGACCTTACTTTTGTCGGAAGAAGGAAAGTTATATTTGTTCACGGTTGCTTTTGGCATCAACATGGGTGTCGTCTAGTACGCCCGCCAAAGTCGAACCAGTCTTATTGGCTGCCCAAGCTGGAGCGCACAAAAATTCGTGACGTGGAAAATATAGCCAAGTTGAACGCGGCAGGGTGGTCCGTACTAGTTGTTTGGGAGTGCGAATTGAAAGATGAAGCTACTTTGCGTCGCCGACTTCAAGAATTTTTAGAGCCTTCATCGGAGCAAGCTGGAATCCTGGGCACCTTTGCTGAGAATCCTTTTCATTTGGGAATGGAATTATCGAGATATGAGTAATTTGCCTATTGCAACCTCACCGCCGTATCCATCACCCAAGTCCTACGAATCTCCACCACGTCATACTGCCGCGCCAACCCCGGCGGAAACGCCCCATACGGCGCCTGGCTAGCCACCACCTTACGCACAGCCTCATCAATCGCCGGCACTCCGCTGGAAACCACAAACGTCACTTTCTCCACCGACCCATCCGCCCGAATCGCCACAGTCACGACTGGCGACACATGCTTCTGCTTGATCACTTCCTTCACTGTGTCAAACGTCATATTCATCTCAATCTTCTTGGCCATGGCTTCCGCATAGAGCACGAAATCAGCATTCGCATCAGCGCGTCCCAGGAGCCAGCCGCGGCGCAGGCCGCTAGCTGACGGTAATGATGAGTTACGGCTCGCCGCATCACGCTGTGCCGCCTCTTCATTGAGCTGCCGGCCAATTGCGCGCAGACGTTCTTCGCGTTGTGCTTCCCGCTCAGCCTTCTCACGCTGCGCCTGTTCCTGTTTGAGGCGAGCCTGTTGCGCAGCGTCTAGCTTGGCGGCTTCTTGACGGCCCGCCTCTTGTTTCAGCGCTTCCTGGCGTGCTGCTTCCTGATTCTGAGCAGCCTGCCTTGCCGCCTCAGCCTGCTTCGCCTGTTCCGCACGTATGGCTTCCTTACGCGCCGCCTCGGCACGCTCTTGCTCCAAACGAGCAGCTTCCTGGCGAGCCTTTTCCTCCAGCTTTGCCTGTTCCAGCCGAGCTGCATTCTGCCGCGCAGCCTCTTCCTGCCGAACCTGTTCCTGACGCAACGCTTCCCGGCGCAATTGCTCTTGCTGGGCAAGCCTCTGGCGCTCAATCTCAGCACGGGCAGCTTCAGCCCGTTCCACTTCTTTCCGGGCCGCTTCCTGACGCGCCTGCTCGGCCAGCTTTGCCTGTTCGTGCCGTAACGCCTCCCGGCGCATCTCCTCTTGCCGCGCCAGCTTTTGCCGTTCCGCTTCCAATCGGGCAGTCTCGGCGCGTTCCAGTTCTTTTCTGGCGGCCTCTAACCGCGCTTGTTCAGCCAACTTGGCCTGTTCCTGCCGCAGCGCTTCCCGGCGTAATTGCTCTTGCTGGGCAAGCCTTTGCCGCTCAGCCTCCAGCCGTGCGGCCTCGGCCCGCTCCAGCTCCAACCGGGCAGCCTCAACGCGCGCTTGCTCAGCCTGTTTCGCCTGCTCTTGCCGCAACGCTTCCTGGCGCATCTCTACTTGCCGCGCCAGCCTTTGCCGTTCAGCCTCCAGCCGCGCAGCTTCCGCGCGCTCCAATTCCAGCTGCGCCGCAGCCTGCCGTGCCAGTTCGTCCTGCTTGGCCTGCTCCACGCGAAACGCTTCACGGCGCGCTTCTTCTTGCTTTCGAGCGGAAGTAATCAGTTCAACTTCCCGCAGCCGTTCGGCTTCCTGCTGTTCCCGTTCGACCTTGGCGAGATTCGGCACCGAAGTCTCTTGCTCGACCGGCACAGGGCGCTTATCGATGATGGGGATGCTCTTGCTTGGAACGGAAAAGCCGTGCGATGCCGCGGCGGGGAGGGCCGTGATTGGCTGTAATGCCGGCGAAGGAGACGGCGGAGGTACCGCAGCAATTGCTGGCGCAGATACAGGGACTGGGACCGGAGCAAGGGCAGGCACCGGGGCAGTGGCATCGGCACGTTCTGCAGGCGGTTCAATGGCAGGTGCCGCAGATACCGGAGGCGCTGCCGGTGCAGCAGGCGCAGGCCCCATCTCCAGCACAATCCGCAAATCATTCGCGCCCAGCCGCCTTTCTTTCCACGGCAAATGCAGGCCCGGAATGCCAAACGACGTCCCGCCAAACGTCACGCTTAACAGCGCAGCATGAATCACCAGCGACAGCACCAAGGCGGTGCTCATTCGCTTGGGATCGCGGTGCGTAGAAAGCGCAGTGTTCAAATTCAAACCTTATGGAAGAAGCGGTGGCATGGCCAAAAAAAAGCCAACCTTCAAAGGGTTGGCTTTTTTGCTCAACGTGTCAAGCGTATCAAACGTCGATGTTACCCGCACGCAGCGCATTGGTCTCGATGAAGTTGCGGCGTGGCTCCACGTCATCGCCCATCAAGGTCGTGAAGATCTGGTCCGCGGCAATCGCGTCTTCGATCTGCACTTTCAACAGACGGCGCACGGTCGGGTCCATCGTGGTTTCCCACAGCTGCTCTGGATTCATCTCGCCCAGACCTTTATAGCGCTGCTTGGACACGACTCGTTCCGCTTCATCACGCAGCCACTGCATCGCGTGGTGGAAGTCGACTACTGCCGATTCCTTGGTGCGTTCGCCTTCGCCACGGCGAATCACAGCGCCTTCGCCGATCAAGCCTTCGAACGTCGCTGCGGCATCAGCCAGCACACGGTAATCCGCGCCTTGCACGAAGTCCGCATCGATGGCCGATACTTTCACGTTACCGTGGTGCATACGCTCGATCCACAGCATGTGCTTCTCGGACAATTCATCCGAACGCACCGACACTTTGACCGAAGGATCATTGATCTTTTCCGCCATTGCCTGCGCCGATGCTTGCGCGCCTTCGATGGTGTCCAGGTTCAGCTTCACGCCCGTCATGATGGCCGTCAGCGCGGCGCGGTCGATCACGCGGGTCAGGCGCGTCATGATGGCGTTGGACAGGTTGTACTTCTCTGCCAGCGCACCCAGCGCTTCGCCCTGGATCACTTCCGCGCCTTCGCGCGGCGTCAGCACGGCGGTGTTCAGCGCCACCGTCATCATGTAGCCCGCTTCTTCCAGGTCATCCTTCAGGTAACGCTCATCGCGGCCTGCCTTGACCTTGTACAGCGGCGGCTGCGCAATGTAGATGTGGCCACGTTCGACCAGCTGCGGCATCTGGCGGTAGAACAGCGTCAGCAACAGCGTGCGGATGTGGGCGCCGTCGACGTCCGCATCGGTCATGATGATGATGCGGTGGTAGCGCAGTTTATCGGGATTGAATTCGTCCGGGCCGATCGACGTGCCGAGCGTCGCGATCAACGTCGTGATCTGCTCGGACGACAGCATCTTTTCAAAGCGCGCCTTTTCCACGTTCAAGACTTTGCCTCGGAGAGGCAAGATCGCCTGGAATTTACGGTCGCGGCCCTGCTTGGCGGAGCCGCCTGCAGAGTCACCCTCGACGATGTACAGTTCGGACAGGGCAGGATCCTTCTCCTGGCAGTCCGCCAGCTTGGCCGACAGGCCCAGGCCGTCCATCACACCTTTACGGCGGGTCAGGTCGCGCGCCTTGCGGGCAGCTTCGCGGGCGCGTGCGGCTTCCACGATCTTGCCGCAAATGATCTTCGCGTCATTTGGCTTTTCCATCAGGAAGTCGGTCAGCGTTTTCGCGACGATTTCTTCCACCGGGCCGCGCACTTCGGACGACACCAGCTTGTCCTTGGTCTGCGACGAGAATTTTGGTTCCGGCACTTTCACGGACAGCACGCACGTCAAGCCTTCGCGCATGTCGTCGCCGGAGATTTCCACTTTCGCTTTCTTGGCGAAGTCGTTCTCGTCGATGTATTTGTTGATCACGCGCGTCATCGCGGCGCGCAGGCCGGTCAGGTGGGTGCCGCCGTCGCGCTGCGGGATGTTATTCGTGAAGCACAGCACTTGCTCGTTGAACGCATCGTTCCATTGCATCGACACGTCCACGGTAATCGTCGTGTTCTGGTCCGACTGGCGTTCGCCCACGGCCTGGAACACAGTCGGGTGCAGCACGGTCTTGGCCTTGTTGATGTATTCAACGAAGCCGCGCGTACCGCCTTCGAACGCAAAGATTTCTTCCTTGCCGGTGCGCTGGTCGGTCAATTTAATGTTGACGCCATTGTTCAGGAACGACAGTTCGCGGATACGCTTGGCCAGGATCTCGTAGTGGAATTCCACGTGCGTGAAGATTTCTTCGTCGGCCCAGAAGTGCACGTCGGTACCGCGCTTGTCGGTTTCGCCGATCACCTTGATAGGCGACACGGCCACGCCGTCGCGCATTTCGATTTCACGGTTTTGCGGGATGCCGCGCACGAAGTCCATCTGGTGCACTTTGCCATCGCGGCGGATCGTCACGCGCAGCAGTTTCGACAGCGCGTTCACGCAAGACACACCCACGCCGTGCAGGCCGCCCGACACTTTATATGCGTTCTGGTCGAACTTGCCGCCCGCGTGCAATTCCGTCAGCACGATTTCCGCAGCGGAGCGCTTTGGTTCGTGCTTGTCGTCCATTTTGAGGCCGACCGGAATGCCGCGGCCATTGTCGGTGATGGAGATCGAATTGTCCGAGTGGATCGTGACGTGGATTTCCGAGCAGTGGCCGGCCAGCGCTTCGTCAATCGAGTTGTCCAGCACCTCGAACACCAGGTGGTGCAGGCCGGTGCCGTCCGAAGTGTCACCGATATACATGCCTGGACGTTTGCGGACTGCTTCCAGCCCTTCCAGGATCTGGATCGACGACGCGCCGTATTCTTCCGCCTTCGGTGCTGCTGGTGCTGGATTTTCGTGTTGGCTTTCGGACATGGACTGCTTTCTCTAAAACGAAACTGTTTATGCTGTATTGCTGTGCTGTCGTATCAAATACGCATCGGCATGACGACGTACTTGAAGTCCTGATTTTCAGGAATCGAAATCAGCGCCGACGAATTCGAATCGCCCAGCGAAATGTTGATCTGGTCGCACTTCAGGTTGTTCAGCACGTCCAGCAGGTACGTCACGTTGAAGCCGATGTCGATCGCGTCGCCGCCGTAATCGATTTCCAGTTCTTCCACGGCTTCTTCCTGGTCCGCGTTGGTCGAGCTGATTTTCAGGCTGCCTGGCGCCAGGATGCAGCGCACGCCTTTGAATTTATCGCTGGTCATGATCGCAGCGCGCTGCAAGGAACGCAGCAGCTCGTCGCGCGAAATCGTGAAATCGTTCTTGTAACCCTTCGGGATCACGCGCGTGTAGTCAGGGAATTTGCCTTCCACCAGTTTCGAAATCAGTTCGATGTCGGAGAAGGTCAGCTTGACCTGGTTGGCGGCGATGTCCAGCTGTACCGGCTCGTCGCTTTCTTCCAGCAGGCGTTGCAGTTCGATGATGGTCTTGCGCGGGATGATGACTTCCTGGCGCTCGAACGTCTGCTCCGTCGCTACCTGGCAGAACGCCAGGCGGTGGCCGTCGGTCGCCACGGCGATCACGTTCTGGCCATCGAGCACCAGCAGCAGGCCGTTCAGGTAGTAACGGATGTCCTGTTGCGCCATCGAGAAGTGCACCATGTTGAACAGGTGCTTCAGGGTTTTTTGCGGCAGCGAGAACGAGGCGTTGTAGCTGTCGGCTTGTTGCACAGTCGGGAATTCCTCGGCCGCCAGGGTTTGCAGCGCGAAGCGCGATTTACCGGTTTGCACAGTCAGGCGCTTGTTCAGCAACGTCATCGTCACGTCGCCCGATTCCGGCAGCGCGCGCAGAATGTCCAGCAGCTTGCGCGCTGCCACAGTGGTGCCGGTCACTTCGGCGCCGGAACCGATTTCCGCGTGCGTGGTGATTTGCACTTCGGTGTCGGTCGACAGGAACGATACGCTTTCGCCGTCTTTGCGGATGAGGATATTGGCCAGAATCGGCATAGTGTGCCGACGCTCGACAATACCGCTCACGATCTGCAGTGGCCGGAGTAGCGTATCTCGGGTGGTTTTGACCAATTGCATGGGTGTATCCTCAATGAAAAATTAACGATATTCTTATTACAACAATTTTTGTGGCGCATTGCCGGATTACGCCTTCGGCTAATCCGGCCTACAGCACTGTTCCGTATCCCGTACCGCGTGGGTTCCGTAGGCCGGATTAGCGCAGCGTAATCCGGCATGCATGCAGGCCAGCATCCTCATTAACCCTTCAGCGTCTGCTCCAGCACGTGCAGTTCGTGGTTGCATTCCGGGTTCTTGGTGCGGTCCTGGGCGATCTTGCGCACGGCGTGCAGCACGGTCGTGTGGTCGCGGCCGCCGAACAGTTCGCCGATTTCCGGCAAACTCTTTTGCGTCAATTCCTTGGCCAGGTACATCGCGATCTGGCGTGGACGCGCAATGTTGGCGGGGCGGCGCTTCGAATACATGTCGGCGACTTTGATGTTGAAGAAGTCCGCCACCGTCTTCTGGATGTTTTCCACAGAAATCTGGCGGTTCTGCACCGACAGCAAATCCTTCAGCGCTTCCTTGACGATGTCGATGGAAATGTCTTTGCCATGGAAGCGCGAGTAAGCCAGGATCTTGCGCAGCGCGCCTTCCAGTTCACGCACGTTCGAACGCAGGTGCTTGGCCACGAAGAAGGCCACGTCATCGTTCAGGGTCACGCCTTCCGACTTCGCCTTCTTCAGCAAAATCGCCACGCGCATTTCCAGTTCCGGCGGCTCGATCGCCACCGTCAGGCCCGAATCGAAACGGGAAATCAGGCGGTCATCCATGCCAGTGATCTCTTTCGGATACGTGTCCGACGTGATGATGATCTGCTTCTTGGCCGCGATCAGCGCTTCAAACGCATAGAAGAATTCTTCCTGCGTGCGGCTCTTGCCGCCGAAGAATTGAATATCGTCGATCAGCAGCATGTCCAGCGAGTGGTAGTAATGCTTGAAGTCGTCGAAGCCTTTGCGCTGGTACGCCGTCACCACGTCGCGCACGTATTGTTCCGCGTGGATGTAGCGGATACGGGCGTTTGGCTGGTCGGCCATCACCTGGTTGCCGATCGCGTGGATCAAGTGGGTTTTACCGAGGCCCACGCCGCCATAGAAGAACAGCGGGTTGTACGACACGCCCGGATTGTTCGCCACTTGAATCGCGGCGGCGCGCGCCAGCTGGTTGGCCTTACCGGTCACGAAGCTGTCGAACGTCAGGTCCGTGTTGATGCGGCTTTGTTCGCGGCGCGGCGAATTGGCCAGGTTTTCCTGCACGGCGTTCGAGATGCCGGTGATGGCCGGTGCTGCCGGCGCGCCAGTGCCGCTGGCGGCGTTCGGCGCATCGGACGCACCAAAGGCGGCTGCGGCGGCAGTGGCCACCGGCGGTTTTTTAGCGGACAGGCGCGGGTCCAGTACGAACTGGACTTCCGTCGGCGCTTCCCAATACTGGCAGGCGAGCGCAGTGATGCGGCTGGCGAACTGGGATTTGACCCAGTCCAGCTTGAAGCGATTAGGCGCAGCAATGCGTAACTTGCCCTCCTCGAAATCGAGGGGAACCAGCGGTTTAATCCACGCATTGAATTGTTGCGGTGTCAGTTCCAGTTCCAGTTGCGCGGAACAGGTCTGCCAGAAATTTTCCATTGAATCGTCTATCTCTAAGAGTGCTGCTAGGCGGTCCGATCGCCGAGCGTAACGCGCTATTCTACTCCCTATGCACAAGGTTATCCACAGGCGCGCGGGGATTTTTTTTGTGTTTGGAGGGTATACTCTGCGGGCGATTTGTGGCTGAAAATGCACCGTGGCCTGCTTGCCGGATTACGGCTGTGCCTAATCCGGCCTACAGCGGGTGGTGTGGTGGAAAACGCAATAGGATGTAGGCCGGATTAGCGCAAAGCGCGTAATCCGGCAAGGCGCCGGCATGCCACAAGCACCTTGATGGTTGACAAGCGTAGCCAAACTATTGATAATTCAGGGTTCCCCGCCCGTATGCCGTGTTTATTCACATGAACATATATGGATAAGCGTGGATTCAGTAGCGGGCGATGAGATGGACCCAGCTGTGCCGGACGGCATAGGTGCGCGAAATGTCATTGGCACCAATTTAAAGACGGGACGTTTTTCCCGATTTTGTTTGCTTTTTCAGCGAGACCAACATGAAACGTACTTACCAACCTTCCGTAGTGCGCCGCAAGCGTACCCACGGCTTCCGTGCTCGTATGGCTACCCGTGGTGGCCGTCAGGTTCTGAACGCGCGTCGCGCCAAGGGCCGCAAGCGTCTGGCAGTGGTATAAGCCATCCGCTTGTTAGCTGATCGCGTGGACAGCCTTCAGACGAACGGCTCGACAGGCGAAGGTTCACACGACTTCGCACGCGCTCGGCGCATCATAAAAACGGATGAATTTTCATCCGTTTTTCGTTTGCGCCCTGCGCAAAAAAGCGCGCACTTCGTCCTCTACACCCGCCCCAACCAGCTGCCGCACGCGCGGCTGGGTGTGGTGGTGGCGAAACGATTTGCGCCGCGCGCCGTTACGCGCAATACCATCAAACGCGTCACCCGCGAATTATTCCGCGTGACCGCTCTGCCTCCTATCGACTGCGTGGTGCGTTTGTCGCGCCCCGTCAACAGCAAAGACCAGCCGGCCACGACCGCCAAACTCAAGGTGGAATTGCGCCAGGAACTCACGCGCCTGTTTGCCTCCCAAAAGAAGGCGAAGTTTCCAGTGAATCCTGCCAAATGAGCAAGCTGCTGACTTTGCTGCTGCGCTTTTACCAGGTAGCCATCAGCCCCATGCTGGGGCCGCGCTGCCGTTTTTACCCCAGTTGTTCCAATTACGCGATTGAAGCGCTCCGTGTCCACGGCGCTGCGCGGGGCAGCTGGCTGGCAGTGAGCCGCGTATGCCGCTGCCACCCCTGGCACGCGGGCGGGGTTGATCCCGTCCCGGCCAAGCATTCTTCGACCGCTTGCGGTTGCAACCACTCCTGATAAGTGTCGTAATGGAACTCAATAAACGTACCCTGCTGTGGATCGTGTTCGGCGCATCGCTGTTCCTGCTCTGGAACAACTGGATGATCTCCACCGGCCGTCCTTCCATGTTCGCACCGCCTGCGCCGGTATCGGCGACGGCTGCCGCCAAGAAGTCGGACCTGCCGGCGTCCAGCGCCGCCATTGCTGCAAGTGCAGCCGCCGCTGCCGCCGCATCCGGCGCCACCGACGCCGCGCCATTCAAGCGTGAAACCGTCACCATCACCACCGACGTGGTGAAAGCCGACATCGACACCCTGGGCGGCGTGATTACGCGCCTGGAACTGTTGAACCACCGCGACAAGATCGATCCGAAGAAAAACCAAGTGCTGTTCCAGCAAGAAGGCACCCGCAAATTCCTGGCGCAAACCGGCCTGGTTGGCGCCCCTGGCCTGCCTAACCACACCAGCGGCTTCACCGCGAAACCGGGCGCCCGTGTGCTGGGCGATGGCAACCAGGTGCAACTGGTGCTGGAAGCGGAGCAGGGCGGCGTGAAACTGGTGAAAACCTTCACCTTCAAACGCGGCGACTACACGATCGACGTGCGTCACGACGTGACCAACGTGTCGGCAGCACCGCTGGCGCCGCAGCTGTACATGCAGCTGGTCCACGACGGCAACAAGCCGGAAGGCGACACCTGGTTCAATTCCAGCTACACGGGCCCGACCCTGTACACGGAAGACAAGCACTATGAAAAGCTGACCTTCGAGAAAATCGAAAAGGCTGACGCGGCGCACGTGAAAAACCCAGCCGCGCCGCTGGAACAAGACCACGCGACCAAGGCGGACAATGGCTGGATCGCGATTTCGCAGCACTTCTTCGTGTCGGCTTTCGTGCCGCAGGATAAGCAGCAGCGCGACATCTTCACCAAGAAGATCGACACCAACCTGTACGCGATCGGCGTGCTGGAACAACTGGGCACGCTGGCCCCTGGCGCTACCTTGTCGAACACGGCCAAGCTGTATTCCGGCCCACAGGATGAAAAAGCGCTGACCAAAGTCGCGCCTAGCCTGGAACTGGTGAAGGATTACGGCAAGCTGACCATGATCGCCAAGCCGCTGCAAGCGGTGATGAGTTTCCTGCACGGCGTGCTGGGTAACTGGGGCTGGACCATCATTGCGTTCACGATCCTGATCAAGCTGGCGCTGTTCCCGCTGTCCGCAGCCGGCTACCGCAGCATGGCGCGCATGAAAGTCGTGACGCCGAAGATGACCGCGATCCGCGACAAATACAAAAACGATCCGCAAAAGCTGAACCAGGCCATGATGGAGCTGTACAAGACGGAGAAAATCAATCCGTTCGGCGGCTGCCTGCCTATCCTGATCCAGATGCCGATCTTCCTGGCGCTGTACTGGGTGCTGAATGCGTCGGTGGAAATGCGCGGTGCGCCATGGGTGGGCTGGATTCACGACTTGACCCAGCCTGACCCATTCTTCGTGCTGCCGATCCTGTACGCGATTTCGATGTTCGTGACGTTCAAACTGAACCCGCAGCCAACCGATCCGGTACAAGCGAAGATGATGCTGTTCATGCCGCTGGCATTCTCCGTGATGTTCTTCTTCTTCCCATCCGGCCTGGTGCTGTACTGGGTAGTGAACAACGTGCTGTCGATTGGCCAGCAATACGTGATCACCAAGAAGTTCGCGCCGAACACGAAGTAACGCCATCACGTGCCTCGTCATTTCCGCGCAGGCAGGAATCCATAGACCGTGGCCGACGCCGGCTCAGCATGGATCCCCGCCTTCGCGGGGATGACGATGTAGCATCTGTACCAAAGGCCCGTGTCCCCCACGGGCTTTTTCTTTAGAATCGACGACATGAAACTCGACACCTCCCCCATCGCCGCCATCGCCACCGCCCCTGGCCGCGGCGGCATTGGCGTAGTCCGCGCCTCCGGCAAGAACCTGCAGCCACTGGCGCAAGCGCTGTTCGGCGACGCAACCCTGAAACCGCGCCACGCCACCTACATCCCGTTCAAGCAGGCCGATGGCACCGTCATCGACGAGGGGCTGGCGATTTACTTCAAGGCGCCCCATTCATACACGGGCGAAGACGTGCTGGAACTGCAAGGCCATGGCGGCCCCATCGTGCTGCAAATGCTGTTGCAGCGCGTGCTGGAAGCGGGTGCGGAGTCAGGGCTGCGTTTGGCGGAACCCGGCGAATTCACGCGCCGCGCCTACCTGAACGACAAGCTGGACCTGGCGCAGGCGGAAGCGGTGGCGGACTTGATCGATGCCTCGACGGAAGCCGCCGCGAAATCCGCATCGCAATCGCTGTCGGGCGCATTCTCGAAAACCATCCATGCGCTGGTGGAGCGCGTGACGAATTTGCGCATGCTGGTGGAAGCGACACTGGACTTCCCGGAAGAAGAAATCGACTTCCTGGAAAAATCCAATGCGCGTGGCCAGCTGGCGGGCATCGTCGAAGCGCTGGACAACGTGTTCCGCCAGGCGGCGCAAGGCGCGCTGCTGCGTGAAGGGTTGAATGTGGTGCTGGTGGGGCAGCCCAATGTGGGCAAATCGTCGCTGCTGAACGCGCTGGCCGGCGCCGACGTCGCCATCGTGACGCCGATTGCGGGCACCACGCGCGACAAGGTATCGGAAACCATCCAGATCGAAGGCATCCCGCTGAACATCATCGACACGGCCGGCATCCGCCATCACGACGAAGCCACCGACCTGGTGGAGCGCATTGGCATTGAGCGCACGTGGGGCGAAGTGGAAAAGGCCGACGTGATCCTGCACTTGCTGGATGCGGACCAGGGCCCGACGCGGCAAGATGAATCCATCGTGGCCAACTTCCCGCAGGGCGTGCCGGTGGTGCGGGTGTGGAACAAGATCGACCTGTCTGGCCACAAGCCGGGTGTGGATGCGGCGGAAGATGCCACGCACATTTATTTGTCCGCGCACGAACACCAGGGCATTGATTTGCTGCGCGCGGAATTGCTGCGCATTGCGGGCTGGCAGCAGACGGGCGAGTCGCTGTACCTGGCGCGCGAGCGTCACTTAATCGCGCTGAAGTCCGCGTCGAAACACTTGGATCTGGCTGGTGAACATGCTGCCGTGTCGGACCAGTCGCTGGACTTGTTCGCGGAAGAATTGCGGCTGGCGCAGAATCAGTTGTCCAGTATTACCGGGGAGTTCACGCCGGATGATTTGCTGGGGGTGATTTTTAGCCGGTTCTGTATTGGTAAGTAATTTGTTGTCAAACTTCCCGCCACCTTGCCCCGGGCGACGGTGTACTCACGTGCATTACGGCTCACGCAGGTGCTGGCAGCCGAGTTTCATGGCAAACTGCAGAAAGTTGCCTATTTGGAAATGAAACTAGCTCAATAAAAGCATCACGCCATCACTCGGGAGCCACGCATGAGAATCAATGCCTACACCGCCATCCCCCAATACACCACTTCGCAGAAAGCCGCAGGCAGAACCGTTGCTGAAACCGGCAGTGCCGAAAGCACGAACAAGGCGGCGCAGATCATGCAGAAGTACAACCTCCGAGACATCTCCTACGCAGATGTCACCACGATGATGATGGACTTGCACAAGGCTGGCGCCATCCCTGGCGGTAATTTGCTGGATTACCTGCCGCCGCCCGAAGGCGAATTCAAAATGCAGGGCGGGAACCTGGTTTCGGTCGATACCGGCAAGAGCAACTTTCTGCACCGGCTCGACAGCCACCTCGCGTATGTCGAACAAAACCAGGCATCGGACTTCAGTACGATTTTTCAAGTCCGGCGCATGGCCGGCTTCTTTCACAACCTGGATGCGCTAGGACAGCGCTGATTCAGTCGGCTGCCTTGTGCTCCAGCTGCCCATACACGGCCGTCGCCAGCCGGGCCAATTCCGCCTTGCCGATGTTGGCTGACAGCGCATAGCCGAACCGGCCATCGATCCAGTAAAACACACTGACATCGCCTTCCTGCGCGAAGCGGAAGGCCGTGTCCTTGTTGTCCTTGTTATCGGCGGAGACGTACAGCGTGATGCGCCGTCCGGTCGCGTCGTTGTACATGAATTGCGCCACAGGGCCGCTGGCGCCCGGCAGCAGGCGGCCGCCGATCAAGTCGTAGCCCAATGCGCCCAATTTGGGCGGGCGTACGCTGGCTTTCAAGCGTTTCGACAGCCACGTCACCAACTGTTCTTCCTGCTCTGCCGTGATTTCCACGGGGCGCCGTACGTCGGGGCTGTAGACCGCATGGGCCACTGCTGCTTGCCGGGCAAAGGTGGGCATGGCTGCCGCCTCGCGCCCGTTGCCCTGCGCGGCCAGTTGCACGCCGGTTTGCGCCTGCCAGTGGCTGTGCGCGACCCAGCCTGCCGCGCCGCCGCATACGGCAAGCAGTACACCTGCCGCCATCCGGTACAGCGACCAGCGTGGTAAAGGCCCGTACGCTTGCTCCGTGCGCGCGGAAGGTAAGGCGGCAACAGCCTGCATGGCCTGTGCCGCAGGCGATAGCGGCGCAGCTTGCGGATCAGCCGGCGCCCGTGCCGCCGCCAATAGCCGTTCCGGCACCGCTTCATGCGCCACCGCACCAAATAACTGCTTTAACCCCAGTTCCTGCGCACCATATGCCCGCGCAGTCGCCGCTGCAGAAGGATCCTGCTCCAGCCACGCCGCCACGTCATCGCGTTGAGAAGATGGCAGCTCGCCATCAACAAACGCATTCAACTCTTCATCCGGAATCAAAGGCTTCTTCATTACCGCACCACTCTCAAAGGCTGGTCCGCCCCCGTCTCAAGCAGCGTCCGCAAATTCGCCCGCGCCCGCGACAGCCGCGACATCACACTGCCCACCGGACAGCCCAATACTTCCGCCACCTGTGCATACGACATGTCTTCCAGCCCCACCAGCAATAACACTTCCCGGTGGTCGTCCGACAGTTTGCGCAGCGCGTTATCCAGGTCCCGCAGCGCCAGGCTGTCCGGCGGGCGCTGGTTATCGGCAATGGCCAGGGCATCATCGTCGATCGGCACCGTGGACAGCGCCGGCTTGCGCGCCAGGTCCATGCGCAAATTGTGCATGATGGAGAACAGCCATGGGCGGATGTCGCCCATGCCGCTCCATGAAGTGGAACGCTCCCATGCCCGCGCCAGCGTGTCCTGCACCAGATCGTCGGCAGACGTGGCGTCTCCCGTCAACGCCCGCGCATAGCGGCGCAGGCTGGGCAGGCAGCCCAGCATTAATTGCTCCATCTGCGCGGCAGCGGACCGTTCCATCAGGCTGGCAAATCAGGAACCGGAAGCGGCAACCGCCAGTGCCGGCGCAATTTGCCATGTTTCGCCAACAATCTTGCCGTCGCGGTAGACCAGCACATAACGCACCTTGATTGGCTGCTTGCCCTCGAACAGCACGTTGGCCGTCACCGTACTGCCTTTCGGGTTGGCGGCTTCTTCCACCTTGTCGACGGAGACTTTCAGCGTGCCCTGCGCCTTGGCGAATTTTTCCCACAGTGCGCGGATATCTTTGGCGCCGCTGTAGCGGCCATCGAGCGGGCCGCCGATCCAGTCAAACGACGCCTGTTCGGCATAAGCGCCCATCACCTTGTCGACATCGCCCGCGCCGATGGCGGCAAAGTGCGCGCGTGCATCATCCGCAGGACCGGCAAACGCCGCAGCGCTCAGCGACAGCAGCAGGGCGGCAAAGGACAGTTTTTTCATGGTGGTGCTCCTTCTTCTGGTTTGGATACCAGCATAGACGCAGGGGCCACGGCGTATATTCCACCAGCATACAAAAAAAATCCACGGTCACGCCAAATAAGCCTGCAATCCTGCCGCCAGCGCATCGAATACCACCCGGCAGCGGGGGCTGTTGCGCAAGTCTTCATGCATGGCGATCCACGTATCGAGGCGCAGCGACAAGGCTTGCGGCAGTACGCGCACCAGGGCCGGAGCGCGGCGGGCCAGCGGCGCCTGGCAAAAACCGATACCGGCGCCGGTGCGTATCATGGCCAGCTGCGCGAGGTCGCTGTCGGTGCGGATGGAAAAGACGTCGCGGCTGAAATCGGGCAGCGCAGCCAGCGCCTTGCGGATGAACGGCGTAACCTGGTCAAATCCAATGACCGTGTGGTGCTCCAGGTCTTCGATACGTACCGGCGTGCCTTGGCGCTGCAAATAATCCGCGCGGGCATGCAAGCCCAGTTCCACGCTGCCGACATGACGTGCAATCAATTGGCCCTGTTTGGGCGGCGTCATGCGCACGGCAATGTCGGCTTCCCGCTGCAATAAATCATGTACTCGGCTCGACAACATCAGCTCAATTTTTAACGCCGGATGCTGTTCGCGCAGCGCCGCCACGATGGGCGGCAATACTTCCACGCCGATGATTTCACTGGCGGTGACGCGCACGACGCCCTTAGTTTCCCCATTATCGCCGACGCCTTCACCAGAGGCGGCCCGCTCCAGCGCCGCCGCCGTGCTGGCCATGGCTTCCGCGTGCGGTTGCAGCGCGCGCGCCGCATCGGTAGGCAGCAAGCCAGCCTGCGAGCGCGTGAACAGCACCAGGTTCAACGCTTTTTCCAGCGCCGCGATATGGCGGCCCACGGTGGGCTGTGTAATCCCCAGCGCGCGGGCGGCGCCGGACAGCGATCCTTCCGTCAACACGCCGAGGAAGGCGCGATACCACTCCCATTCAATTGGCTGCTTCATACATTTTTGTATAGCTGCTTGTCTATGTTCGCCAATTTTAATTGAATCGGGTTCCCGCTACGCTGTCACCCATCAACTCAAACACGGAGGTTGCAATGAAAACAGTACTGGTCCTGGGCGCAAGCGGTGGTGTCGGTGGTGAAGTGGCGCGCCAGATGGTTGACGCGGGATGGACGGTCAAAGCGCTGAAGCGGGGCATGGCGCAGGCATCCGAACAGCGCGGCGGCATGCTGTGGCTGAATGGCGATGCACTGAATGCCGCTGACGTGGCGCATGCGGCGCAAGGCTGCAGCGTCATCGTGCATGCCGTGAATCCGCCCGGTTACCGCAACTGGGGGAAACTGGTGCTGCCGATGGTGGACAACACCATTGCCGCGGCCCGCCGCACGGGGGCGCTGGTGGTGTTGCCGGGCACCGTGTACAACTATGGCCCGGATGCGTTCCCGTCCGTGACGGAACAGTCGCCGCAACATCCGGCCACCCGCAAAGGGGCGATCCGGGTGCAGATGGAACAGCGTTTGCGCGAGTATACGCAGCAGGGCGGCCGCGTGCTGGTGGTGCGGGCCGGAGATTTCTTTGGGCCGCAAGTGGGCAATAGCTGGTTTGCGCAAGGCTTGCTGAAACCGGGGCAGCCTGTCGCCAGCGTCAGCAACCCTGGCGATGCGGGCGTCGGCCACCAGTGGGCCTATCTGCCCGATGTGGCGCGCACCATGCTGGCGCTGATCGACAGGCGCAATGAACTGGAACCGTTCGCCGCGTTCCACATGGGCGGGCACTGGGATGCGGATGGCACGGCGATGCTGACAGCGATCCAGCGCGTGGTGGTGCGTCACGGCGGCAAGGAACCGGCCATCCGCGCACTGCCGTGGTGGCTGTTGAAAATCGCCTCGCCGTTCGTGGCGACGTTGCGCGAATTATTGGAAATGCGCTACCTGTGGTGCCAGCCGGTGCGCATGGACAACGCCAGGCTGGTGGCCACGCTGGGCTATGAGCCGCACACGCCACTGGACGAAGCTGTCGAGGCGACGTTGCAGGGGCTTGGGTGTCTGCCGCACGCTCCGCTTGCAGCGCTGGCGCATGCTTGACGCAGCATGGGGTGTAGGGCTCTCTCTACCGTCCCAGGCCAGCTGCATGCATCAGCCAGCGCATGGCTAATGCGGCCAGCCCCAGCGCACCCACGCTGAGGCACCAGATCAGCGCCAGCCAGCCCAATCGTTTCAGCCACAAGGTGCGCATCAGTGATATCCGTCCCCAATGCGCACTTTGCCGCGGAATACGTAATACGACCATACGGTATAGGCAAGGATGACGGGAATGACCAGCAGCGCGCCCACTAGTGCGAAGCCCTGGCTTTGCGAAGGCGCGGCTGCTTGCCAGATCGAGATTTCCGGCGGCACGATGTGTGGCCACACGCTGATGCCCAGCCCCGTATAACCGAGGAAGATCAGGGCCAGCGTGTAAATGAACGGTTGCCGGTCCTTGCGCCCGCCCAGTGCGCGCAGCAGCCGCCACGCGCACACGGCTACCAGCAGCGGTACCGGTGCAAACCACAGCAAGTTGGGGAACGAGAACCAGCGCGCGGCAATACGGGCGTCGATCAGCGGCGTCCAGATGCTGATGACGGCAATGGCCGCCAGCAGCGCCCACACGAGATGGCGCGTGATGCGGTAAGCGTGTTCCTGCAATGCGCCTTCGGTTTTCATGATCAGCCACGTGCTGCCCAGCAGCGCATAGGCCGCCAGCAGCCCCGCGCCGCAAAACAAGGCGAACGGCGAAATCCAGTCCAGCGGCCCGCCCGCGAAGGCGCGGCCATGGATGGGAAAGCCCTGGATGTACGCGCCCAGTGACACGCCCTGGAAAAACGTGGCAGCGACGGAGCCGCCGATAAATGCCTTGTCCCAGAAGTGGCGTTCATGGTCCAGCGCCTTGAAGCGGAATTCAAAAGCCACGCCCCGGAAGACCAGGCCGACCAGCATGAAGATCAGCGGCAAATACAGCGCGCTGAGGATAACGGCATAGGCGAACGGGAAAGCCGCCAGCAAACCGGCGCCGCCCAGGACCAGCCAGGTTTCATTGCCATCCCAGACCGGCGCCACCGTGTTCATGATGGCATCCCGCTCGTGGCGGTCCGGGAAGCATGGGTACAGGATGCCGATGCCGAGATCGAAGCCATCCATGACGATGTACATCATGATGCCGAACAGGATGATGATGGCCCAGATGATGGAAAGGTCGATGCCCATGTCAATGTTCCTCCAGCGCGGCGTCATCGCGGTCCGATTTGCGTGCCGCGGACAGTGGCCGCGCCGGTGTGCCCGGCTGTCCGGGACCACCGGTGTCCGGCTGCGCGCCCTCATTGGTGGCGGGGCCTTTACGGATCAGCCGCAGCAGGTAAGCGATGCCGGTACCGAACACGGCGGCGTACACTGCGATGAAGATCGCCAGCGTCGTACCCAGTTCCGCTGCGCCGTGCGGCGATACCGCATCGGCGGTGCGCATCAGGCCATACACGACCCACGGCTGGCGGCCCACTTCCGTCGTGAACCAGCCGGCGAGGATGGCGAACAGGCCCGCAGGTCCCATGCCGGCAGCAAAGCGCAAGAAAGTCTTGTTGCTCCACACAGTGCCGCGCCAGCGCAGCAGCAGGCCGGTTAGGCCCAGAAAAATCATCAGCACACCCAATCCCACCATGATGCGGAAGGACCAGAACACCACGGTGGAATTGGGCCGGTCACGCGGAGCGAAATCTTTCAGCGCAGGGATGTCGCCATCGAGGCTGTGGGTGAGGATGAGGCTGCCCAGCCGGGGGATTTCCACCTTGTAGCGGGTTTGTTCCCGCTCCATATCCGGCCAGCCAAACACGATCAGCGGTACGCCTGCTCCCGGTGCGCCATGCTGCCAATGGCCTTCCATGGCGGCGATTTTGGCAGGCTGGTGCTTCAGCGTATTCAAGCCGTGTGCATCGCCGACCATTGCCTGGATGGGCGCCACGATGGCCACCATCCACAGCGCCATCATGAACATCTTGCGGACCGCCGGGTTGTCCGTGCCCCGCAACAAATGCCACGCGGCGGCCCCGCCCACCATCAATGCCGTGGCGAGGAAGGCAGCCACGCTCATGTGGACGAGACGGTATGGGAACGAAGGATTGAAGATGACGGCCAGCCAGTCTGTCGGCGCCACGCGGCCATCGATGATGGCGTAGCCTTGCGGCGTTTGCATCCAGCTGTTCGATGCAAGAATCCACGTGGCAGACACCAGCGTGCCCAGCGCCACCATGGCGGTCGCCATGAAGTGCAAGGCCGGCCCCACGCGGTTCCAGCCAAACAGCATGACGCCGAGGAAGCCTGCTTCCAGGAAAAACGCCGTCAGTACTTCATAGGCCAGCAGCGGCCCCGTGATGGAACCGGCGTAATCGGAATAGACACTCCAGTTGGTGCCGAACTGGTACGCCATGACAAGGCCGGACACGACGCCCATGCCGAAATTGACGGCAAAAATTTTCGACCAGAAATGGTACAGGTCGCGGTACACGCTGCGGCCCGTGCGCAGCCAGCACGCTTCCAGCACGACAAGGTAACTGGCCAGCCCGATCGTGATGGCGGGGAAAATGATATGGAATGAAATCGTCAAGCCGAACTGGATGCGCGCCAGCTCCAGCGCCGTCAAGCCCCACATATGGCCTCCCTTGTTGATGCATTGGATTCTCTGGGAAGCAATGCAAGGCGAACAGGTACAGGTTGGCGATTATGCGGCCATATCAGATGAACGGCGCTACGTTGCCTTGCCGATGTCATTTCTTTATCACTGCTATCATTTTTTCCATTTCAATTTAAAGATTTTTTCTCCCTCTGTAGAGACGGAAATTTGTGTGGAAGTGTGAGGCAACACACACAAGACGCCCTGTAGCCACGCGGCAATCCTGCTATTATGGGTTCAGGCAATGTGCACTTTTGCCATGCAGAATCTGTGTCTGAAAAGGGGAAATCCGTGGAGCCGCTACAGAATAATCCGCCCGACGATGCAAGCGCGATGCCGCCTCCAATGGCGCGCCGAGTGGACACCCGGCAGTCGTTGCCGGCGAAAGGTTTTTGCTGGTATTGCGACCGGCCGGTAGATAGCGTGAAACGCTTCTGCGGCAAAGAGTGTCACGACGCTTTTGACGAAGAAGACGAATACACAAAATAACGCAGTACAGTGACTGCAAGCGTGCGCTAGCCGGCCAATGCCGGCTGCAGCGCAGCCAGCGCACCTTCAAAATCGAACTGGTGCGCGGCAGACGCTACCTCCTGAAACTTCGCCACCCCCAGGCACGACGCCAGTTCCGTGGCGGATTGTTCCAGCACATCGATTGCATCGCCATTTCCCTCGTCGAGCAGCAATGCCAGCCGCGCCAGCAGCGCGCGGTGCTCCGGCGTGGCCGGTGCACACGCTTGGCAGGCAACGCCGGGGCCATCCACTGTGTCTTGCAGGTAGGCGTCCAGCACGCGCAGCAAGCCGGCCAGGGCGGCGTCCAACAATTCCAGGCTCGCCTGCACTTCCAGTCCTGCAGACAGGAAACCCCGTTCCGTCATCAGGGCCAATTGCTGCAATTCCTGTGCGCCGATCATGCCGGCGGCGCCTTTCAGGCTGTGAATGTGGCGCTGCGCTCCTTCCGTATCGCCTTGCGCCAGCGCTTGCCTTACCTGGCCCGTCACGTGCTGGTAATCCTGGCGGAAGCGGCGCAGCATTTGCATGTACAGGCGCTGGTCGCCCATCAGGCGCTCCAGTCCTTCCTCGGCATTGAGGATGTGCTGTATGGCAGGTGATTCGCCGGGATCGGCGTAAGTAGTCATTCCAGTCTCGCGCGTCGTGTCTGAATGGATGTCTGATACAACACGATAGCAGACCGGTGCCCGTTGGTGCATCGCAACGGCGATTATCTTGTTGTAAAAGACCAATTGAGGCTGACGGCTATACCGTCGACGGTGCCGGTAAACGTGACGTCATGGACAGTATTGGATTTCAAGACGGCCAGCGGGATGATGGCGGCGGCGGATTTCGGCGTGTGGCTGTCCGCCGCATTCGATAGCAGGCGCGTGGGCAAATCCGCTCCGCCCCGCTGGCGCACGGTGAACGTTTGCACGGTGACAGTCGACGTGACGTCGCCATGGACGCTGATCGGATAGCCGACTTCATTCCGGTCCGGCACGGGGTCCGGCGCTTCACTGTCGCTGAAGAAGTTCGTGGGCACCATGGTCTGGCTGGTGGCCGGGTAGTGCGCCACGTTGCCCCGTCCGACACCAGGACCATAGCCGCCGCTGGCCGCGAAGTCTGCCGTGAAATACGTGTAATTGTTGCTGGTGGCGGCGCCTGCGCCCATATCGCGAAACGCCGGTTCGAAAATCACGAAGCGGTGGTAAATCGCGCCGATCAACTCTTCCGCGTGATAAAAGCCGGAAGTCTGGCCAGCGGCGGAAATCACTTCGCCATAGACATAGCTGCCGGTGAGGCGGTAACCGGCTGCCGTCAGCCGCTGCGGCAAGGTGGCGCCCGTATAACCAGGATTGCCCTGTGTCTGTTCGTGCGTGATGGTGTTGTTCAGGCGCTGGTAATCGGAATGCCCTTGCGCGGCGGTTTCGATCAGGGCATTGCGCGCCAGGAATGACAAACCCACTTGCTGGCGGCGGAAGTTAATCCAGTTATAGCCATCGGTAGCGGCGTCCCCTGTTTGCACAGGGGCGCCCGGGGCTTGGGGAATAACAGTGGGTGTAGGCGTGGCGGTGCTGGCCGTACCATTACCGCCGCCGCTGCCGCCGCCACAGGCAGCCAGCGTGGCGCACAGTATCGCAGCCAGCAGCAAGGGTTTGCACCGGAGTGTCGCGTCCATGATGGCCTCCTTGTCTTGATTTTAAGCCAGTGCTCTACCAGGACGACGCAGCTTACGTTTGTTACAAATCAAGACGGGCTTATACGGCACGGTAAAATAAGCGGATAACAACCTTAGCGATTCGTAACTAGATGACTTTACCCAAGCGGCGCTTACAGCGCGCCAAGTTTGCTTTGCCCAGCTTTGTCACGTTGCTGTCGATTGCCTGCGGTTTTGGCAGCATCGTCATTTCCGTCGACAATGCCTATATCGGCGATGCGCACGATTACCAAATGGCGGCCGCGCTGCTGGTGCTGGCCGGCGTCTTCGATGCGCTGGACGGTTTTGTCGCCCGCGCCACGGGCACCAGTTCAGAGTTCGGCGTGCAGCTCGATTCCATTGCCGACGTAATGAACTTTGGCTGCGCACCTGCCGTGCTGCTGTATTGCTATGGCTTTGTGCTGCTGGGACAGGATCACGCGCAATTGCTGCGTATCGGCGGCATTGCCAGCTTTATTTTTGTCGCTTGCGGGGCGCTGCGCCTGGCCCGTTTCAACGTCATGGTGGGACGCACGGACCCGAAATTCTTTGTGGGGATGCCGATTACTGCCGGCGCCGCCTGCGTGGCATCGGCCGTCGTCGCGTGGCCGGAACCCGCTACCACGGCGCTGCATGGCTATTTGATTGTGCTGCTGTTGCTGGTGGTGGGTTTCCTGATGGTGTCTACCATCCGTTTCCCCAGCTCCAAACAAAAGAAAAGCAAAGCCGCGCTGGTGGTGCTGGTGGCTTGCCTGGCGCTGTTCGCCTGGCTGACGACGTCGTTCTTTGCCCTGTTCTTCGTCGTGTACGTGATCGGCACGCTGGCGCTGAATTTGGCGTGGAAATCGGGATGGAAGGGGATTGCTCCTCCCATCGTGTACGGTAACGAAGACCTGTAATTACGCCACTTCGTGGCCGCGCGCCGCGCGCAGGATTTCAAACCACTGCGTGCGGCTCAGCGTGAATTCCGTGGCTTCCACGGCTTCCGCAATGGCGGCAATCCGCCCGGAGCCCGTCAGCGGCACGGGACGGCAAGGCAATTGCATAATCCACGCAAACACGACCGAGGCGAACGGGCGCTGCACGTCATCGGCCACGCGCTGGATCACCGCGCGCAGGCGCTCGCCCGCAGCATCACCGCCAGAGAACAGGCGGCCGCCACCCAGCGGCGACCAGATCATCGGCGCCACGCCCAGGTCCTGCAAGCCATCAAACGTTTCATCAAACATCGGCGCCAGGTGCAGCGGCGAGAATTCCACCTGGTTCGTTGCCAGCGCAATGCGGCGGTTCAGCGCTTCAAACTGGTGGCGGCTGAAGTTCGACACGCCGAAGTGTTTGACCTTGCCCTGTTCACGCAGGCGGGTGAAGGCGCCGGCGATGTCATCGAAATCCATCAGCGGATCGGGGCGGTGGATCAGCAGCAAATCCAGGTAATCCGTGCGCAGCGCGCGCAGCGACGTTTCCACGGAGGCGGCAATGTGCGCCGCTGATGTATCGTAGTGCTGGATGGTGTGGGAAGGATGCTTGGCCGACAGCAGCTTGATGCCGCATTTGCTGACGATTTGCATGCTGTCGCGCAGCGAAGGTTTTAACGCCAGCGCTTCGCCAAACAGCGTTTCCACGCCATAGTCGCCATAAATATCCGCATGGTCGAAACTCGTCACGCCCAGTGCCAGGCATTGTTCGATCAATTCCAGCCGCTGCGCCGGCGCCATGTCCCATTCCGTCATCCGCCACATGCCCGCGACTATGCGCGACAGCTGCAAACCTCCTGCATACGTGGTGATGGCCGGGGCGGATAAATCAGTGCGGTGGGTGGTCATGGTGTCGTCCGTATTGGTGTCGTGATGGTAGCGCTACAGCCTGCTGATTATACGGTGGCCAAGGCAGTGTTGCATCAGCCCGCCGGCGTGCTAATTTTTTCAGCAATAAGTGTTTCCCGAATGGATTTCCCATGTATCATTTTTCTGCGGGTTTCCATCAGCAAGCTTGGCAGCGGGAGGTGTGGCCGTGGGTCTATTCTCGTTTTTGAACAATAAGGCAGAGGACGAAGATGAAGGCCCGGCGCCCCAGGCGCGCGCTCCCATCCCTACCGCGGCGCCTACCGCAGCACCTTCGGCGGCCCCTGCCGGAACGGATACGGCATTGAGCTATGCCGATGCGGACGCCATGCTGTTCCGCGAAGAAATCGTCGATAAAAAACACCGGCTGTGCGGCTACCGCTTTACGTTCCAGGCTGGCGGCAAGCGCCCCAAACCGACGGAATATGCGTTCTTTGAAGCGCTGGAAGCCATCGAATTGAAGGAATTTACGACGCGGCGCATGGCGGCATTGCGCATCAGCGCCGAAGGGATCGATGGGCGCCACCACGCCGGTGTCGTGGCGCCCAATACGCTGTTCATCATCGAGCGCCGTCATCCTTCGTTCGGCCCGATGGAATTGGCTGCGCGGCTGGCTGCACTGAAAAAAGATGGCTGCCATACGGCGCTGGCAGGCGCCAGCCTGTCGCCGGAAGAAGCGCCGCTGCTGCAGCAGGCTGATGCTGTTTTCCTGAATTTGTCCGAATGTTCGCTGCCGCAATTCCAGGCTTTATTGAAGCAATTGCGGGCCGCGTATCCGGCGCTGAAAATCGTCGTGGAAAACGTCAACAGCTGGGATGAACAGCGCATGTGCCTGGCATGGGGCTGTGATTTTTGCATGGGGTATTTCCTCACCACGCCGGACAAGGTCGATCCGGACGCGAAAATCGACCAGAGCCGCCTGACGTCGATCGAGTTACTGAATCTGTTGCGCACGGATGCGGAAGTCAGTGAACTGGTGGACGTGGCCAAGCAAGACCCGGGACTGGCGTTCCAGGTGCTGAAGTGGGCCAACGCGCCGACGACAGGCAATCACGCGAAAATCACCAGCCTGAAGGAAGCGATTATCGTGCTGGGACGTTCGCATCTGTACCGGTGGCTGACGGTGTCGATGTTCCGCCTTGGCAGCAACAATGCGCGCGATGAAGCGCTGCTGGAAGTGGCGCTGCAGCGGGCGCGTTTCCTGGAAATCGTGGCGAACTTGCCGCAGGCGCAGCGCGATGAATTATTCCTTGTCGGCTTGCTGTCGCTGTTCGATATCTTGCTGGGCATGCCAATGTCCGCGATCCTGGACAAGATGCATTTATCGGACGAAGTGCGGGACGTGCTGTTGCGCAGTGACGGGCCATATGGACCGTACCTGATGCTGGCGCTGCAAGTCGAAAAAGGGCAGGTAGGACGCGCGGCGGAAATCGCGCTGGGGCAGGGCATCGATCCCGATACGCTGGGGGAAACGAGTAATGCAGCGTTCCAGTGGGCACAGGAAGCGCTGCATCACTCGATGGACGGCTAGATTACTTCAGCCACAGGCGGACCGAGTCGATCGCGCGGCCAAAGATCGATGCCTGGCCTACCGGCTCCAGCGTCACGACCGGCAATTCCAGCAGCGGCTTGCCATCGACCACCATCTTGACGGAACCCACGCGGGTGTTTTCCGCCAACGGCGCCACCAGCGGATCCTTGCGCTCCAGCTGCGGCTTCATTTTCTGCGCCACGCCTTTCGGCACCGTCACCAGCACGTCTTGCGTGAAGCCGATTTTCACCTTGTTCAGCGAACCTTTCCAGATTTCCGGATTGTCGATCACCTGGCCTTTGCTATACAGCTTGACCGTGTCGAAGTTCTGGAAGCCCCAGTTCAGCAGTTTTTGGCTTTCCGCCGTACGGGCGCCATCCGACGCGGTGCCCAGCACCACGGAAATCAGGCGGCGGTCGCCATTGGTGCCGTTCGGGCGCTTGGCTGATGCGATCATGCAATAACCGGCGGCTTCCGTATGGCCGGTTTTCATACCGTCCACGGTTGGGTCCAGCCACAGCAGGCGGTTGCGGTTAGGCTGCGTGATCTTGTTGTAGGTAAAGCTTTTGACCGAATCGATCTTGTAGAAATCCGGGAAATCCTTGATCACGTGCTTGGCCAGTACGGACAAGTCTTGCGCGGTGGAATAGTTGTCCGGGCTCGGCAAGCCGTGCGGGTTGGCGAAATGCGTGTTGGTCAGCCCCATGCGCTGCGCTTCGCGGTTCATCAGCGTGACGAACGTGCCTTCATCGCCGGCCACGGCTTCCGCCAGGGCGACTGCCGCATCGTTACCCGACTGCACCATCAAGCCGTACAGCAAGTCGTTAATTGACACGGGCGTGGCCGGGTCAATGAACATTTTCGAGCTGCTGGAATCAACTTTCCATGCTTTGACGGATACGTTGACCTTTTGGTCCAGCGTGAGTTTCTTGTCGCGGATGGCCTGGAACGTCACATAGGCCGTCATGATTTTCGTCAGCGATGCCGGTTCCACACGGGCATTCGGGTCTTGCGACGCGATGATCTGGCCGCTCGTCATGTCCAGCAACAGCCAGGATTTGGCCGCGATGGTTGGGGCAGGGATAGTCTGGGCGACTGCGGAAGTCACCAACAGCACACTGGTGGCCAGTGCTGCGAGGTATTTTTTCATGTTGCGGAATACTGGTTGGTGTGAAGAATGGCCGACATTATAGAGGTTCAATCCTCGCCGGAGTCGCTCATTTGGCCGCTTTTGACGTCATTTTCGGCGTCATTTCGCCACAGCGCCTGCACCCACGATTTAATGTGGCCCAGCTTGCGGTGGAAGAAGTGGTCGGCGCCCGGAATCACGATGACGGGAATGTCTTGCGGGCGAACCCAGTCCAGTACCGCCGACAGGGGAATCGTGTCATCCAGCTCACCGTGGACCAGGATTGTGTCGGCCGGGATATCGGCCATCGCCCATTTGCCGGCTGCCGCGCCGACCAGCACCAGGCGCTGGGCAGGGGTGCCCGCCTCCGCCAAACGTTTGGCCAGCTGTGATTGCACATAGGTGCCGAACGAGAAACCGGACAGCGCCACCGGCAAGCCAGGGAACTTTTGCGTCATGTACTGGTACAGCACGCCCATGTCATCCGTTTCACCATGGCCATGGTCATGCACGCCTTCGGACGCGCCCACGCCACGGAAATTGATGCGGGCCACGACGTAGCCGAGGCCGACAAAGGTGCGCATCAGCGTGACGGCGACCTTGTTGTCCATCGTGCCGCCATACAGCGGGTGCGGGTGGGCCACCAGCGCGATACCGCGCGGCGCGGCGCCGTCAAGCGGCATATCGATCATCCCTTCCATCAAGCCGGCGCCGCCGGCAATAGTGAAGCGTTCAGAAGTTTTGTTCAGCATAGGGTCAGATTTTCAGTCGTTCCACGGGCTTGCCGCCCACCAGGTGGGAATCGATGATTTCATCGATATCGGTGGTATCCACATAGGTGTACCACGTGCCTTCCGGGTACACCACCATGACCGGGCCTTCGTCGCAGCGGTCCAGGCAGCCCGCCTGGTTGATGCGGACTTTGCCGTGGCCATTGATGCCCAGTTCCTTGCAGCGCTTTTTCGCGTGTTTTTGCGCGGTTTCCGCGCCATGGTCGCCGCAGCTGTTGCGGCCGTCGTCCCGTTTGTTCATGCAAAAGAACACGTGACGCTCGAAATAGGGTTTGTTGTCGTCGCTCATCATCCGCCTCGCTTATCTTCCAGGCCGCTATGATACCTGTCCCCCGGGCACAGCGCTTATTGCTTGTTCAGCTTATGGGATGGCAACAGCAGGAACCACAGCGCGAAGAATGGCCACATGACGGCCAGGAATTGCGCGGCGCCGTTGAAATTCAAGAATTTCCCTTGTACCCAGCCCTGCAAAGTCGACAGGAAATACGGGTTCAGTGGTGTCGTATTAACAATCAATAAACTCAGCACGATGGTGATGGCGGCCAGCCGCCGCTGCGCCACGTGCGGCGCGAAAACCAGCCCGGACAGCATAATGGCGCCAATCAGGAAGCCGCCCTGGGCGCCCGGCGTGACCCAGACAAACGCATTTTCCGGCGAAAACAGCAGGGCCGTCGCCAGGGATTTCATGACAATGGCGGATGCCACCAGTGCCGCCAGCAGCCACGCGCGCGGTGATGGGCGGCGCGTCAGGCACAGCAGCGTCAGGCCGGCGCCCACCATGCCGCATGCCGTGACGATGGTTTCCGACAGCCAGTACTGTTCCACCGTCAATTCGACGCCGGGCCGCAGCAATTCCACCAGGTCGATACTCATGTCGAGCCATTCCGACATCCAGTCCGACAAGATAGGCAAAATCTGTCCATGCCCGAACAGGAAGCTTTGCGGATAAATTTGCGCCAGCGGCCACAGTCCCATCAGCACCAGTCCCTGGCTCGTATGCTGGACAAACCAGCGCTGCCGCATCCGGTACAGCGGGCTGCCTTCAAGCAGGCGCGTTACCGTCAGCACGCCCAGCAACGCGCCAAACGTAGCGCCGGCCGTGTTGGTATAAAAATCCAGGTTGGACGATACGCGGCTGGGCAAGTACGTCTGCACAGCTTCCATCAGGCCGGAAATAAACGCGCCAGCCAGCGCCGCTACGAGGAAGGCCCACACGCGCCGCACGCGCGGATACAGCGCATACACGATCAGCGTACCCAGCGGGATATAGCCGACCACGTTGATGATCGCGTCAAAGCGCGTCCAGTAGCGGGGCATTGCCGTGTGCTGCAGGAAGATGAAGGGCGACAGGCCCTGGTTATGCCAGCCGGAGAATGGATACCAGCTGGCGTAGACGATCAGCGCCGCATACGCAACGAGGGTGGCGCGCGCCACCGGCGACGGCGCGCGCTGGCGCACTGTCGGTTGCGTGGGGACGGGCTGATTCATCATGTTTTACTGCTGCGGCAATGCGTTCAGCCACACGACGATGTCAGCGGCTATCGCATCGGTGGAGGCGGCCAGTGCGCGGGCGCCGCCTGCCGCGTCGGCGCTGGGCGCGTCGGTGCTGCGGGTAAACGTGCGCTGGTCGACCAGCTTGTGGTTGCGGAACAGCGAAGCGCGCAGCGATACCTGGCCCGTGCTGTGTGTGGCGCTGTCGAAATGCTGGCTGAAATCATCGGCTTCAAGACGCAGCAGCGGCAAGCCCACTGCCGCATCCGTGGTGGCCAGCACCTTGACGCCGGCTTGCGCAATGCGGCCTTTCAGGCGCTGCGACAATAACTGCAGCGGCGTCACGCTCCAGTTATTGTGCGCATAGGGGCGCGCCTGCTGCGCATCGGCATACAGCAGGCGGTACACCATGCGGTTGCTGTCCAGCGAAGCAGGGCCGCTGACGTCCGACACGATCAGCGCGGCAGGCATGGCGGCGGTTTGTGTTGCCTGCACGGCCGGCAGCGGACCCAGGTCATACACGGCAGGCGCGGGCGCTTTCGATGCGCAGGCGCCCAGCAGCAACAGCGGCGTCAGCAAAGTGCTCAGGCGGCGGATGGTTGGGGTGTTCATCGTGAGTCCTCGTATGGTGTCCGGCAGGTATTGCCGGGGCGCTGGCCGCGGCAACCCGCAATGATAACGCTCGCTGCACGGTTCGGCGACATCAGCAGTGGCAAGCGGCAATCAGTGTCTGCCGTCCGGCGCGGCAAATCCCGGTTCGCCCGGTCCTGGCGGCGTCTCCGCATTGCCGAACAAGATGCTTTGCGGCCGTTCGTTCAGCGTATTCATGGCGCGCCGCACGGAGCGCATCGACGAACGGGTTTCATCGGTCAGTGCATTGATATTGGGCAGCGTTTCCAGCTCCACGCCGCCTGCCACGGTTTCCAGCGACAGGCCGACCCGGTCCACCGTGTTATTCAACCGCGCAATGGCGCCATTCGGGCCTTGCAGGCTGGTGGTGATGTTTTTCGCATCGTCCGCCAGCCGGTTGACGGAAGCCAGCGTGCCGTTGGCTTGCTGGACCAGCGCCGGCAGCTTGTCCAGCGCGGGCTGCATTTTCGCAGGCAATTCGCGATAAGCGCGGGCAGTTTCACTGACGTCGCTGAATGCCTGCACCATGGCTTTGCGGTTGTCGTCATCCAGCAAACTGTTCATGCGATCCGCTACTTGTTCCGCTTTCGACAGGATGGCTTTGCCGCGCTTTTCCAGCTGGTCGAACAGGCCAGGCTGCAGCGGAATCAGCGACGGATTTTTCTTGCTGGTGCCCAGCAGCGGAGAGCCGGTCTTTTCGTCATCAAGCTGCACATAGGCGATGCCCGTGACGCCCTGGTAGCCCAGCGTCGCATACGTGGTTTTCGTGACCGGGGTGTCCGGATCGATCGACAGGTGGATCAGGATTTGCCCCGCCACCTTGGCATTGAAGTCGATGTCATCGACCTTGCCCACTTCCAGGCCCCGGTAGCGCACGGCCGCCTGGGGATTAAGGCCGGGGATCGACAGCGTGGTGGCAATCATGTACGGGTCCCGTTCCACGCGGTCGCGGTTGAACCAGATGCCCAGCAAGATGGCTGCCGTCAGCAATGTCAGCGTAAAGAAGCCGGTCATCAGGGCGTGCGATCTGTTTTCCATAGCTACTCCTTGTTCTTCTCATCGAGCGCCGCGAGTGCGCGCTTGCCGCGGCCGCCGAGGAAGAATTCTTTGATAAACGGATGGTCGACTTTGATCACGTCGCGCGTGGGGCCGACGGCGATCACGTGCTTTTCCGCCAGCACGGCGATGCGGGTCGACAGTGCGAATAACGTGTCAAGGTCGTGCGTGACCATCACCACGGTGAGGTTCAATTCACGGTGCAGCGACTTGATAAGGGCAACGAAACTTTCAGACAAATCCGGATCGAGGCCGGCAGTCGGCTCATCGAGGAACAGTAATTGTGGTTCCAGCGCGAGGGCGCGCGCCAGTGCCACGCGCTTGATCATGCCGCCGGAAAGGTCGGCCGGCATCTTGTTCGCATGTTCGGGCCCCAGTCCCACCATGTTCATTTTCAACAGCACGGCGTCGCGGATGACGTCGTCGGGCAGGGTGCGCAATTCACGCAGCGGCTGCGCGATATTGTCGAACACCGTCAAGGCAGAATACAGGGCGCCCTGCTGGAACAGCATGCCCCAGTGGTTACGCAATTGCTGTAAATGTTCGGCGTTGGCTTCACTGATGTCTTCACCAAAGATGCGCACGCACCCCCGCGTGGGGCGCTCCAATCCCAGCATCTGGCGCAGCAGCACGGTTTTACCCGTGCCGGAACCGCCGACAATGGACATGATTTCACCCTGCTCGATGTCGAGGTTCACGTCCTGGTGCACCACCGTGCGGCCAAAGCGGGTGTGCAGGTTCGTGATTTGCACCACGGGTACGCTGCCGTCGAGTGTCAGCTCGCCGCTGCCTTCGGGGCATGCGCACGGGTCTTCAGTGGGTTTGATGTCGTCGTTCATCAGTAACCCACCCCGTTAAAGACAATGGCAAACACGGCATCGGCCAGGATCACGACGGTGATCGCTGTCACGACGGACGTCGTAGTGCCGTGGCCCAGGCTTTCCGTATTCGGCTTGATGCGCAGGCCGAAGTGGCACGACACCAGCGCGATCAGCATGCCGAACACGACGCCTTTACCGAGGCCGATCAGGTAATTCGCCAGCGGCACGGCATCCGGCAATTTTTGTATGAAGTAGCGCGACGATAAATTCAGTTCGATCTTGGCCGAGACCATGCCGCCGATCAGCGCCATGGCGTCGGTCCAGATCACCAGCAATGGCAGCGACATGGCCAGTGCGACGACTTTGGGGAGGATCAGGCGGAAGCCGTGCGATATGCCCATCACCAGCATCGCGTCGAGTTCTTCCGTCACGCGCATGACGCCCAGTTGCGCGGTAATGGCGGACCCGGAGCGGCCTGCCACGAGGATGGCGGCCAGCAGCGGGCCCAGTTCGCGGATGATGCTCATGCCCAGCAAGTTGACGAGGTAAATGTCGCCGCCAAAGGTGCGTAATTGTTGGGCAGACAGGAACGACAGCACGACGCCGATCAAAAAGCCTACCAGGGCCGTGATGCCCAGTGCTTCAAAGCCCGCGTGATAAATATTGGCGGAAATTTCGCGCCAGGGGCCCCGCATCGGGTTGCGGGCAAAGCGGAAGATGTCTTGCGTGACTTGCCCGATCAGCTTCACGAAGCCCAGCAAGTGCTCGAAAAAGCCCATCACGGCGAAGCCCAGCTTCATGACAGACGTCAGGCGGTGCGTGCGCGGGCGCTGTAACTGGAGCCGGCCGGCGCTTTCCAGCCGTTTGAAGAATTCGTCGTGGCCGTCGGCCAGTTTCAGGTTGGCGGGGCGCTTTTTGTCCCACGCGTTCCACAGCATTTGCGCGCCGATGTGGTCCAGCGCGGCGATACCCGTCAAGTCCCAGCGTACGGACTTGCCTTTCGCTTGCTGTAGCGACGCTTGCACGGCTTTGACGGTGTGGCGGTTGGCCAGCGCGTGCACTTGCCATGTCCCGCTGGCAGTAACAACCTCGGGACTGACGTGTAAAGACGGTGCGGGAGGGCTGGGCATAAGCTCAAGTGTAAGGGAGTTTGTTCCCTGGCGCCACTTCGGAGCAATTGCGTGCGGTTACGGCTCGGTTAAGAGCCGTACAGACCCGTTATGTCAAGCTGCCAGGTGGCGCACTTGCCGCTGCGGGGCGGCGGCTTTCGGGGTGTCGTGCGTGTGTTTTTTGCCGGTCGCCACGTCGCTGGCCACCAGCGCTGTCGCTTCGTGCGCATCCATGCCGCGCTGCACCAGCCACTTTTGCACCATGGCCGCCAGGCGGTCCAGCGCGATGCGGTGGGTGGCGTCTGTATTGGCATACAGCCAGTCGGCAAAGGCCATGAAGTGCTCGAACGGTGTGTCGCCTAATAACACGGGCAGGGTATTGGTAAAGCGGCCGGAATTGGCCACCAGGTCCCAATAGCGGGCAAAGCGCACCAGCCGCTGCATGGTGGGGAAGTCGATATGCTGGTTGGCCAGGATGGTGTACGGCGGATGCGGGTCGAACACCATGCCGAATGGCTCCGTATGGCGGATGATGGGCGTGCCGCGCAAGCGCTTCAAAATGCCGAACTGGATTTCGTGCGGGCCCAGCGCCCACAGCTTATTGAAGCCGGCGGCAAAGCTTTCCACGGTTTCGCCGGGCAGGCCGGCAATCAAGTCCACGTGCATGTGGGCCGTCGAGTGGTCGCACAGCCAGCGGATGTTGTCGGCGGCTTTCTGGTTATCTTGCTTGCGGCTGACCAGCGTTTGCACTTCCGGGTTGAAGCTCTGGATGCCGATTTCGAATTGCAGTGCACCGGGCGGGAACTTGCTGATGCCTTCTTTCAGCGCGTCCGGCAAGTGGTCGGGGACCAGTTCAAAGTGGGCATAGACCGGGTCGTCCGGATTCGCGGCCAGCTTATCGAGGAAGAATTGCATGATCTTCAGGCTGGTCTTGATATTCAGGTTGAACGTGCGGTCGACAAACTTGAACAGGCGCGCGCCGCGCTGGTGCAGCGATTCCATCTCGGCCAGGAAGGCGTCAATATTGAATGGCCACGCGGTCTTGTCCAGCGCAGACAGACAGAATTCGCATTTGAACGGGCAGCCGCGCGATGCCTCCACATAAATGGTGCGGTTCTTGATGTCGTCATCCGAATACAGCGAATAGGGCAGCTTGATGTCGGCCAGCGGCGGCTGGTGGCCCGCGTGCACTTTCATGATGGGCTTTGGGCCGTTGAGGATTTCACTGCACAGTTTAGGGAACGTGACGTCGCCCCAGCCCGTGATTACGTAATCGGCCTGTTTGACGATGTCTTGTTCATTGGTTTCGTAGGATACTTCCGGGCCGCCCAAGACTACAGTAACGTGCGGCGCCACGCGCTTGAGCATGCCGACGACTTTATTGGTTTCTTCGACATTCCATATATAGATGCCGAAACCGACAATCTTGGGATGGTGCTGCAGGATGCGCTCGACAATTTCAGTGGTCTTGGCGCCGATAACGAATTCCTGGATTTTGGTTTGCTCCTGCCATTCCCCCATATTGGCCAGCAGGTAGCGCAATCCCAGCGAAGCATGGGTATAGCGGGCATTGAGGGTAGTGAGCAGGATGGTCATGATAAAAACATTAACGGCAAAGGGGATATTTTACCCTTGCCAGACGCTGTTGGCTTCGGCTATAGTTCTGTCCCCGCGCTGCTGAGTACTGCTCGCAGCAAAGGAAAAAGAAACGAGGGGTTGACGATTCAAACGAAATGCCACATAATCTCGCTTCTCTGCTGCTGACGAACACAACGCTTCGTCGATATCGAAAGATCAGCACTTCTTTAAAAACATACAGTCGATAAGTGTGGGCGTTAGATGAGATTTGCCCGGCGCTTGGTTTCTTAACTAAAGCGCTGCAACTCAAATTATTAGTACTAACGCTCGCACAAATATTAAACGTAATCTCGAAAGAGATTCGTCAGTATTTTGAGTGAGTGACCCCAACCGCAAGGTTGGAAAACAGAGATTGAACTGAAGAGTTTGATCCTGGCTCAGATTGAACGCTGGCGGCATGCTTTACACATGCAAGTCGAACGGCAG
>NZ_WNLA01000028.1 GCF_009720865.1 Pseudoduganella ginsengisoli
AAACGTGAACGCGTACCACAGCCGTTTCCGCAACTGGCTGCACCGGTTCCACGGCGTCGCCACGCGCTACCTGCCCAATTACCTGGGCTGGCGCTGCGTGCTTGATGCAGGCCGCATCGATACCCCCGAAAGTATGCTGAAAGCAGCGATTGGGCACTTTCCACGGTTTGCGGTGACATAGCCTAAAAAAAAAGCCCGCTATCGCGCGGGCTTGAAACTATTTTCTTGGAGGAGAATAGTGGAGACAGGTGTAATTATGTTGCATCGCCACATATATGTCTAATTTCATGTTCCCATACCAGACATATTAAAAAGTAATATCTCACTCGCGCACAGGCACCGTGTAGTTCAGCGCGAGGCGGCCGCCATCGACAAACAGCGTCTGGCCCGTCATATAGCTGGCGTCATCGCTGGCCAGGAAGGCGGCAATCGACGCGACTTCTTCGGGTTCGCCGCAGCGGCCCATCGGCGTGCGGGACAAGATCGTGTGGCGCGCTTCCGGGCTGCCCAGCACGGCTTTCTTGGCCAATTCCGTCAAGATGGTGCCGGGGCCGATACCATTGACGCGCACCCCGTGCTGCGCCAGGTTCAGCGACATGACTTTGGTCAGCTGGTTGATGCCGCCTTTCGACACGACGTATGGCACCTGGTCAGGGATCGCCAGCTCGGAATTCACGCTGGACATATTGATGATGCAGCCGCTTTGCTGCTTGACCATCACGCGGGCGGCAGCCTGGCCGCACAGGAACATGGATTTCAAGTTAATGCGCAGCACGCGGTCGAAATCGTCTTCCGTCAAGTCGAGGAAATCCGCCTTGTGCGTGACGCCGGCATTGTTGATGAGGATATCGATGCGGCCAAACACGGCCAGCGTTTCCGCCACCAGGGCGTCGACATCGGATTTTTGGCTGACATCGGCGGTAAAGAAGCGGGCCTGGTCGCCCAGCGCTTCGGCAGCTTGCGCGCCTTCCGGTTTGATGTCGACCAACATGACTTTGGCGCCTTCGGTAATCAGGCGTTGCGCGCAGGCCAGACCGATGCCTTGTGTGGCGCCGGTCACGATCGCTACTTTATTGGATAGTTTCATTCGCGCGTCCCTTATGTGAGTTGGTGAGTTGTATAGCGGAATTTTACCCCAGCGATCCGTTGGACTGGCCGGGTTATAATGGCGGGTTTGCAACTGAAAAAGGAGGGGTGTCGTGACTTTTATCAATAAATTGAATGCCGCATGGGCGAGCAACGACTCCCTGCTGTGCGTGGGCCTGGACCCGGACATGGACAAGCTGCCAGCGCAATTCCGCAACCAGCCGAACGGCATCTACGAATTCTGCAAGGAAATCATCGATGCGACGGCCGACCTGGCGTGCTCGTTCAAGCCGCAAATCGCTTACTTTGCCGCGCTGGGCGCCGAGCGCCAGCTGGAAGACATTTGCGCCTATGTGCGCGAAAACTATCCGCACATTCCGCTGGTCATGGATGCCAAGCGCGGCGACATTGGCGCCACCGCGCGCCAGTATGCGCGTGAAGCGTATGACCGCTACGGTGCGGATGCCGTGACCGTGAATCCTTACATGGGCTTTGATTCGGTCGAGCCGTATATGGAATGGGCGGACCGTGGCGTCATCATCCTGTGCCGCACGTCGAATGCCGGCGGTTCGGATTTGCAATTCCTCGATGTGGGCGGCAAGCCGCTGTACCAGCACGTGGCCGGCCTGGTGGCCAACAAATGGAATGCCAATGGCCAGTGCGCACTGGTGGTGGGGGCGACGTTCCCGGAAGAATTGGCGCAAGTGCGCGCCATCGTGGGCGACATGCCGCTGCTGGTGCCGGGTATCGGCGCGCAAGGCGGCGATATCGCGGCCACCGTCAATGCCGGCCGTACGGCAGCGGGTACGGGCATGATGATCAATTCGTCGCGCGCGATTTTGTACGCGGCGCCGAAAGCCGGTGAAGACTTTGCCGCGGCAGCCCGCCGCGTGGCCGAAGAGACGCGCGACGCGATCAACCAGTACCGCAAATGATCGCTAGGGCGGGTTTTAAAACCCGCCCTAGGGAATCTCAATACCGCTGCGGGGCAATCATCTCGGCATAGTCGTACAGCGCCCCCAGCACTTCTTCGCCACGTTCATCGACGGTTTCCGACAACTGGTCGATTTCCGTAAACAGCTGCTCCACCGTGCGCGACCCGCCGGCGCCCTCAAACAGGCGCGCCGCCCGGTGCTGTTCCCACTGTTCCATTTCGTGCTCCGACAGCGTATGCGGGAAATTGCGTGCGCGGTAGCGGAACACCAGTTCGGCCAGGCGGCCATCTTCAAATGGCGGCGTGCGGCCCGCCAGCTGCGCGGCAGGCAGCCGGCGCAAGGATTCCAGCTGCCGCCGGTCCGCACTGCCAACAAAACCGCCATACAAATCTTCATCGACATCCACGTCGCCCGCATCTTCCTTGCGGAAAATCTGCGCCCACAGCGCCGATAAATCCGGCCCCGTCGCGGCAATGTGCGCGTGGCGGCGGCCCGTTTCCAAATCCATGCCCCAGCGCTCCGCCATCGCTGGCGACAGGGTCTTCAAGTTCGATACCAGCATCGGCGATTTATTCAAGTGGATGCTCTTGATCGGCAAGCGCGCCACGCCTTCCGGCAAGTCTGCACTGCGCGTAAACATGCGCATGCGCACCGTGTCGGCATCCAGCCCGAATAACTCCGTCGGGTCATATGCGCAATCCCATACCAGCACTTCATTCTTGTTGGCCGGGTGCGCACCCAGCGGTATCACCAGCGCCATGCAGCCGCGCTCGGCCGGGAACATGCCGGACACGTGCAGGAATGGCTGGCGCATGGCCGGCGCCACGTGCATGCCGATTTCATCGGCCACGCGGTCTTTCTTGTGCAGCGCCAGGCAAAAATCAAACAGGCGCGGCTGCTTCGAACGGATTAGACGGGCGAGGGCAATGGTGGCGCGTACGTCGGACAGCGCATCGTGCGCCGCTTCGTGCACCAGGCCATTTGCGCGGGTCAAGTCTTCCAGGCGGAAGCTGGGCTTGCCATCCGGTTTCACGGGCCATTGCATCCCTTCCGGACGCAGCGCATACGTCATGCGCACGACGTCCAGCAAATCCCAGCGGCCGCACTGGTTTTGCCATTCGCGCGCATAAGGATCGATCAGGTTGCGCCAGAACAGGAAGCGCGTGACTTCATCGTCGAAGCGGATCGTGTTGTAGCCGACGCCGATGGTGCCCGGCGTGGCAAACGCTTGTTCAATGGTGGCAGCGAACTGGTGTTCCGGCACGCCTTGTTCCAGGCATTGCTGGGGCGTGATGCCGGTGATCAGGCACGCTTGCGGATCGGGCAGGAAGTCCGGCGCAGGCTGGCAAAACAGCATGATGGGATCGCCGATTTCATTCAGTTCCGCGTCGGTGCGGATCGCTGCGAACTGGGCAGGGCGGTCGCGGCGCGGTTGCGCGCCAAAGGTTTCATAGTCGTGCCAAAGGAAGGTGTGCGTGCTCATAATCTGTGGGAAAGCGGTTGTGCGGCGCCATCATACGCGATCGGCGCATCACGCTGCCACTTTCACGCTGCCACTACGCGATTACGTCCCGCTTCTTTTGCGCGGTACAGCGCCGCATCCGCACTGGCGATCAGCGCCTGCTCATCCTGTCCCTCGGCCAGGCTGGCCACGCCCAGCGATGCCGTCAAGTGCGGCATCGGCAGCCGCATGTCGTGGAAGACCACGGAATTGCGGATGCGGTCGCACAAGCGTTCCGCCACCACGACGGCCACGTCGGCGCCCGTATCCGGCAACAGCACCATCATTTCTTCGCCGCCATAACGCACGGCGAAATCCGATGGCCGCAATGCATTGCTGATGGCTTGTGCGGCTGCCCGCAGCGCCTGGTCGCCCGCCAGATGGCCGTGGCTGTCGTTGAATTTCTTGAAGTGATCGAGGTCCACCATGATCAGCGACAGCGGCTGCTCGACGCCGTGCGCCTGGCCCACCATTTGCGGCAGCAATTCATTAAGCCACGCCCGGTTATATAAGCCCGTCAAGCCATCGACCATCGACATTTGCCGGTAAAACTCGCCCACCTTTTGGCGGCGGCGCAATTGCGCATTGGCGGCGCGGATGCGGAACGACATCAGGCGCAGCAGGTTGCGCGCCATGCCATTGGATTCATCAATGAGTTTCCATACGGTGCCGGCATCGATGGCCAGCACGTCGGAATCTTCCAGCGCCGTGATGGCGGACAAGTTCGCTTCTTCATCCACCACCGTCTGTTCGCCCACGCTTTCTCCCGGCAAGATCTTGCTGACGCTGCCGTCAGTGGTGTTGGTGCGGAAATCCGTCGCCACCGACAACGCGCCGCGCAGCACAATAAACAGGGCGCGGGTGGCATGCGTCAGCGGCTGGCCCTGCCCGACATGGATGATGGGGCAGGGCGCCACCAGCTTGCGCACGATGGCCTGATCGGCGCCCTGGAACAGCTGGATTTGATCGATGGAATACGGGGAGGCGCTGAACGTCGTGGGCTTCAAAATATTTACCTGCGGAAAAGATCGTTAAATGATATCCGATGCTGGCGTGCAGCGGCCCAGCTGTGTTTCAATACCGCCACGAACATGATCAACCCAACAATGATTTATACCGACGCCATCGGGCAGACTTTTGCCCCCGCGCCCGGCGCACGCATCGTGTCGCTGGTGCCATCGATCACGGAATTGCTGTGCGACCTGGGCTTGGCGCCGCAGCTCGTGGCCCGCACGGGTTTTTGCATCCACCCAGCCGACACCGTGCGCGCTATCCCGAAAGTGGGCGGCACCAAGGATGTGAACCTGGACAAAATCCGCAAGCTGGCGCCGACGCACGTGGTGGTCAACATCGATGAAAATGAAAAGCCCACGTTCGATGCGCTGCGGTCATTTGTGCCGAACGTGGTGGTCACGCACCCGCTGGCGCCGCTGGACAATGTGCCGCTGGCCCGGCTGATGGGCGGCATTTTTTGTGCCGAAGACAAAGCGCATGCGTGGTGCCAAGCGTTCGAACAGGAATACGCGGCACTGCAAGCGATGCCGAAAGCCCGGCCGCAAACCGTCCTGTATTGCATCTGGCAAGACCCGTGGATGAGCATTTCCGCCGATACGTATATTGCCCGCATGCTGGCGGAAATCGGCTGGCGCATTCCTGACCTGGGGGCGGCCCGCTATCCAACCTTTGAATGGAATGAAGCGCTGGTGGCGGGGATCGACCAGGTATTGCTGTCTTCAGAACCGTACCGTTTCACGGAAGCGCACGCCGACGCATTGGAAAAGCAGATCGGCAAGCCGGTGCAGCTGGTCGATGGGGAAATGATGTCGTGGTATGGCAGCAGGGCGCTGCAGGGATTGCGGTACTTGCGCGGATTACCGTAAAACCAAAGGCCGCCGTTGTCCGGCGGCCCTGTCCATGATTAAGCTTCTTCCTCGTCTTCGATTTCAGGCGCGACCGGTGCACGCTTGTGGTCGGAGCGTTTGCCCAGAGCACTGTCGAGAGCGCGTTTGAGTTTGTCGGCTGCGCCGTTGATGGCTTGATGCAGGGTGGCTGCGTGGTCGCTCACTGCGACAGGTTGCAGGCCGTTGACACGGGCTTCCATCAGGCAACGGTTGTCGCCGTCCAGGGATTTTTCTCCCTTGTTGTCGCTGAGGTGGACTTCGACACGGCTGATGTGTTCAGAGAACCGGCTGATGGCAGTTTCTACGACAGTTTGTACGTGGCTATCGAGGCCGGCATGACGTTCAATGGTTTTATCGCAATTGACGTTGATCTGCATATACTGCTCCCGTTTGTTCATCAATACAGCACCGGAAGATGACCGGCGTGTGAACCCATCTTACTCCTTTTGGTACCCAGCGCCAATTTAGTGCAGTGTGGAACTCAGGAATTGCCCCAGACCGGTGCGCAAGCCTTACAATTGAAAAGTTGCCCGGGATGCAAAGCCGCTTAGGCCGCAGCGGATTTTTCGTCCGCTTCGCGCTGTGCGTGAGGGAAACGGTCCATGCGCGACAGCACCGGGAACCACACGCTCCACAAGCCTGTCACCACGAGGGTGGCGATGCCGCCGAAGATGACGGCGCGCGTCAAGCCAAACCAGCCCGCCGTCACGCCCGATTCAAATTCGCCCAGCTCATTGGAGGCGCCGATAAACACGGCATTGACGGCGCTGACGCGGCCGCGGATCGCATCCGGCGTCTCATATTGCACCAGTAAGTGGCGCACATAGACACTGATCATGTCGCCGGCGCCCATCAGCAGCAGCGCTGCCACGGCAACGCCAAAGCTGGACGTGGCGCCCAGCACCACGGTGCACACGCCGAACGACGCCACGCCGCCAAACATCCACGCCCCCACGCGCCGCGTGATGGGGAAGAACGCCAGTGCAATCGAGCACAGCGCCGCGCCGGCGCCAGGCGCCGTGCGCAGCAAGCCCAGTCCGCCCGGGCCTACATGCAAGACGTCGGCTGCCAGCGCCGGCAGCAACGCCGTGGCGCCGCCGAACAGCACGGCAAATAAATCCAGTGAAATGGCGCCCAGTACGATGGGGCGCGATTTCACGAAGCGCATGCCTTCCAGGACGCTGTGCCACGTGGCCGGTTCTTTGCTGATGGTTTGCCTGGCGGCTTTGGTCATCCACATCAGCACGACGGACAGCGCCAGCAGGGCGGACGAAACGACAAACACCGTGGTGGCGCCGTAGTAGTACAGCAAGCCGCCCAACGTCGGGCCGAGGATGACGGCCACGTGGAAAGTCGAGGAATTCAGTGCGACGGCTTTGCTGAAACTGTCGGCCGGCACCAGGTTGATCACCATGGCTTGCGACGCCGGCGTCATGAACGCGCGGGCCGTGCCAAACAGGGCCAGGATGGCAAACACGGGCCACACGGTTTTTGTGCCGCTCAGCGTAAAGGCCAGCAACAGCAAACCACACAGCAATTGCGCCGTGATGCACAGCGCGACGATGTCGCGCCGGTTGCGGCGGTCAGCGATTTGTCCGGCAGGCAGGATGAACAGCAGGAAGGGGGCGAATTGCGCGAGGCCAATCAAGCCCAGGTCAAACAAATTGCCCGTCAGCGCATATACATGCCAGCCTATGGCCACGTGCTGCATTTGCACGGCCAGCGTGCCGCACAGGCGGGCCGACAGGTAACTGGTGAAATTGCGGTGTTTGAGGACGGACAGACCGGTAGAGTCGAAGGCGGGCATGGCAGGCTGGACAGGCGGGACAAGCGTGATATTGTGCCTGATATCGCTAACTCGTGCTGACGCCGCCGCGGGCGCCAGCACGTGCGTACTTAGTGTGTACTTACTTCGCCAAATCCGCTTCCGTCGTGAATGCATCCGCATAGAACTCGTCATCCGGCAGCTTGCACTGGGCGACGAAGTCGGCTTTGGCGGATTCCACCATGACCGGTGCGCCGCACGCGTACACTTGATGGCCGGACAGGTCTGGCAAATCCGCCATCACGGCGTGGTGCACGAAGCCGGTGCGGCCCGTCCAGTTATCTTCCGGCAGCGCATTCGACACCACCGGCACGTAGTCGAAGTTCGCCTGCTTGGCAGCCCACTCGCGGCACTGCGCATCCATGTACAAGTCTTGCGGACGGCGGCCGCCCCAGTACAAGACCATCTTGCGGGTCGAGCCGATCTGGTTCAAATGCTCGACAATGGCCTTGATCGGCGCAAAGCCCGTGCCGGACGCCAGCAGCACCATGGGCTTGTCGCTGTCATCGCGCACGAAGAACGTGCCCAGCGGGCCTTCAAAGCGCAAGATGTCGCGCTCTTTCATGGTCGAAAACACTTGTTCCGTGAAGAAGCCGCCCGGCATGTGGCGGATGTGCAGCGAAATCGGGCCATTGTCAGGCGCCGTCGCCATGCTGTAGCTGCGGCGCTTGCCGCCTGGCAGCATAAATTCAATGTATTGGCCGGCGCGGTATTTCAAGCTTTCATTGGCAGGCAATTGCAGGGTGATGACCACTACGTCCGGTGCGACTTTTTCAATGGCCGATACGCGTGACGGCATTTTCTTGACAGGGTAATCACTGCTGCCCGCCACTTCGCGGGCTTCAATTACGAGGTCTGCATGCGGGATGGCGCAGCAGAACAGCGACATGCCGGCCGCCGCTTCTTCTTCCGTCAGCGCGCGCTGCTGGTGCGGCTTGTGCGTCACATTGCCGGAAATGACTTTGCCTTTGCACGAACTGCACGCGCCATTCTTGCAGCCGTACGGCAAACCCACACCGGCGCGCATGGCGGCAGCCAGGATGGTTTCATCTTCGTCGCAAGTGAATTGGTGGCCGCTCGGCTGAACAGTAATCTGGAAAGTCATACAATCCTTACTTATGAAAAACGTCAACGTTAATAAATTTGCCCGCCCGCGCTTGCTGGTCGTCGGCTGCGGCGATGTCGGTATGCGCTTGCTGCCACTGGTACGGCACGCGTTTCGCGTCATTGCCATCACCAGCCAGCCGGAGCGCTGTGCGCAATTGCGGGCTGCCGGCGCCGTGCCGCTGGTAGCCAATCTGGACCACCCAGCAACCCTGCGCCGCCTTAAAGGGCTGGCGCGCCATGTCGTGCACCTGGCGCCACCGCAGCCCGCAGGCCACACGGATGAGCGCACGCGCCATCTGACCGCCATTTTACCCGAGCGGGGGCGGCTGGTTTACATCAGCACCACCGGCGTTTATGGCGATTGCCAGGGGGCGTGGGTCGATGAAAGCCGCCCCGTTGCCCCGCGCAATGCCCGAGCCATCCGCCGCGTCGACGCGGAACAGGTATTAAGAAAGTGGGCGCGGCGCAGCGGCAGTGTGCTGTCGATCTTGCGCGCACCGGGCATTTATGCGGAAGACCGCTTGCCGCTGGAGCGTTTGAAAGCAGGTACGCCCGCGCTGCGCGGCGAAGATGACGTGTACACCAACCACATCCATGCAGACGACTTGGCGCGGGCCATAGCGCGGGCGCTGTTCAAGGGGCTGCCGGGCAGGGTGGTCAATGCGTCCGATGACAGCGACATGAAGATGGCGGAGTATTTCGATGCGGTGGCCGATGCGTTTGACTTGCCGCGGCCGCCACGGCTGCCCCGTGACGAATTGCGACAAGTGGTTACTCCCGCACTGCTGTCGTTCATGTCGGAATCGCGGCGTTTGCGCAACAACCGGCTGAAGCACGAACTGGGATTGACGTTGCTTTATAAAAAGGTTGTGGATTGTCTACAACAACGAAAGCCTGGCGTCAGGTAGGTGGAGCATAATCAATTCCACGACGTACTTGCTGGAGAGCATATGCAAACCATTCCGCATCCTACGAAGGAACAGGTTCGCTTATATATGATGTTGCGTGGCAGGGCTCATCACCCGCCGCCAGCGCCGGATGAAATCCGGCGCCAGCTGGGCTGGAGCTGGCGTTGTGAAGATGCTACGCCTTGCCTGATTTTCCCGTCGCCCCAGTTTGGCTTGTTTTTCCCCGGCACCCTCGCACAGTTGAGCGCTGCCTTGGCCGTGGAGTGGATGTTTGTGGCGTCCGGCTTCTATGGCCGGCACTGACAAATCGATAACGAAAAACAACGATTCCGTTATTTAACAATTCCTACCACAGCTGGCAAGTGAGAAATCTATCAAATTCTCACAAATTTCTCGCTAGATTAGCCTATAAGCAATAAAAACGTGTATCATACGGGTCATGTGCTATAAAACATAGCAAAACCCCCTATGTAGGGTAGCGCTCTACCGTATTTATTCCGTTAAATATTTTGTGAAAGTGTGGCCTTTGTACAACATTGGCTGCTAGGGAAAAGACAAATGACTACCTCTCTCAAGGAAATCACTTCTTCGGCTACGTACAACCCTAACCGTGTACTGGACGCGATCATTGAAAAACTGCAGCTGAAAAATGACGCAGCGCTGTCGCGCGCATTGGAAGTGGCGCCGCCGGTGATCAGCAAGATTCGTCACAACACGCTGCCAATCGGCGCAACCATCCTGATCCGTATGCACGAAATCAGCGATTTCAGCATCCGTGAACTGCGTGAAATGATGTCCGCCTGATTTGGCGTATCGAAAAGCAACGGGCCGCTACCTAAAACCAGTAGCGGCCCGTTGTTGTTTTTAGATCAGGCTGCAGGCGTCAGGCGCGGGCGCTCGACGTACATATCCGCAACACTGCGGGCCGATGCGCCAGGTACGCCGGAGTAGGCCGTTTGCGCGGCGGGCACGCCGGAGTAGGCGGTTTTGGCCTGGGCCGTTGGCACACCCGAGTACGCTACGGCCGGCACGCCCGAATAAGCGGTTTTGGCTTGCGCGGCAGGCACGCCAGAATAGGCGGTTTTCGCCTGTGCCGTTGGCACGCCGGAATACGCTGTCTTGGCTTGTGCGGTAGGCACGCCAGAGTAGGCTGTTTTCGCTTGTGCAGTCGGTACACCGGAATAGGCCGTCTTGGCTTGTGCAGTCGGTACACCGGAATAGGCTGTCTTGGCTTGTGCAGCCGGTACGCCAGAGTAGGCTGTTTTCGCTTGTGCAGTCGGTACACCCGAATAAGCCACGGTTGGCACACCAGAATAAGCCGTCTTCGCTTCAGCGGCTGGCACACCGGAATAGGCAACGGTAGGCACGCCGGAATACGCTGCGTCGGCTTGCTGGGTTGGCACGCCCGAGTATGCTGCTTCCGCTTTCAGATAACTTTCGCCAAACGTTGCTTCATACAGTTCGCGCATGCGGTCGCCCACACGGTGGTGTACTTCTTCATCCTCTTCGCCGCGCAAGCCGATGTAGGGGAAGTGGTGCAGGAAATAGCCAAACACGGCTTCGCAGTCAGCCGCATACTTCATCGTGTCCAGGATGTGGTAGTGCCAGAATGTATCGACATCCATCAGCGGAGCAGTCTGCTCATGCGGGAATGTCTTCATCAGGTACAGGAAACGGCGGTATTCGAACTCCACCGCATTAGCTTTTTGCAAAGACCAGCCTTCACCGGACGCTTCGTGCATCAGTTTGACTTTGATCGGCTCCAGATCGAGGTCGGCAATGGCTTGAAAGCTTTCTGCTGAAATCATGAGTGACATTCCTTATAAAAGGTTCAGTTGTCGGAATTGGATCGATGCGGATGTTGGCTGCGGCGGCCGGCGCGCTCTGGCTCACATTTTGGGAACAAGAGTTGATTCGTGTCAACGAAATCTAGTATAAGCAGACTGTTGTAGATTGCAAGCGAGGGGGTTCAATCGTGCGTAGGGGAAAAAATACTTGTGGGAACAAAGAGTTATTGTTCCCACGTCCCTACTAAAAGACTAGTGAATTAAGCGGTTACGGGCAGGCGTGGACGAACAGTATAAAACGCTGCCAAGTCTTGCTTGCCGCTGGCGATGCCGGAATACGCCGTTTGCGTGTTGCCTTGTTCGGCCATGCCTTGTGCCGCGATGCCGGAGTAAGCGGTTTGTGCTCCGCCCTGTTCAGCGTTGCGTTGTGCGGCAATGCCGGAGTAGGCGGTTTTCGCAGCAATGCCGGAATACGCAGTTTGCGCACCGGCCTGTTCAGCCTTGCCTTGCGCAGCAATGCCCGAGTACGCGGTTTTCGCGGCAATGCCGGAATACGCCGTTTGTGCACCGGCCTGTTCAGCCTTGCCTTGCGCAGCAATGCCCGAGTACGCGGTTTTCGCGGCAATGCCGGAATACGCAGTTTGTGCACCAGCCTGTTCAGCCTTGCCTTGCGCAGCAATGCCAGAGTATGCGGTTTTCGCGGCAATGCCGGAATACGCAGTTTGTGTACCAGCCTGTTCAGCCTTGCCTTGCGCAGCAATACCCGAGTACGCGGTTTTCGCGGCAATGCCGGAATAGGCAGTTTGTGCTCCAGCCTGTTCAGCGTTGTCTCGTGCAGCAATGCCCGAGTAGGCGGTCTTCGCGGCAATGCCGGAATAAGCAGTTTGTGCGCCAGCCTGTTCAGCCTGTGCGGCAATCCCCGAGTATGCCGTGCCGGCCGTAGCGCGGATGTATTCTTCGCCAAACGTTTCTTCGTACAATTCTTTCATGCGCTGGCCGACGCGGTGGTGCGCTTCTTCATCGGCTTCGCCGCGCAGGCCGATGTACGGGAAGTGGTGCAGGAAGTAGCCAAACACGGCTTCGCAATCAGCCGCATATTTCAGCGTATCGAGGATGTGGTAGTGCCAGAACGTGTCAACATCAACCAGCGGCGCTGTCTGTTCATCCGGATATTTCTTCATCAGGATCAGGAAACGGCGATATTCGAATTCGATCGCATTGGCGCGTTCGAGGCTCCAGCCTTCACCAGATTCCTTGTGCATCAGTTTGACTTTAATCGGTTCCAGGTCCAGTTCCGCAATGGCTTTGTAAGCGTCGTTCATTAGTTCGTTCCTTTCAGTTGTTGAGCAGGGGCACTACAGGAAGGATTCTTGTCTTATTGGAACGACTGGAACTTGATATGCATCAACATGCATTCAGGAAATTCTTAATTGCAACAGAATTGTCCTATACGAATTGCTCAATGCGGGGATAGGCCGCGCCTGCCTGCAGCAGCGGCGCCGACACCTTGATCACGGTGCCTTTGCCCGGTTCGCTTTCGATGGCGCATGTGCCGCCCAGTAAATTGATGCGTTCTTCTATGCCGACCAGCCCGAACGAGCCGAACTTGTTGCGGCTGCGTGCATGCAGGCCCACGCCGTTGTCGCTGATCGTCAGGCTCAGCATGCTGTTTTCCTGGCGCAGTTCGACTTTGACGACGCTGGCATGCGCGTGCTGGGCCACATTGCTCAGCGATTCCTGCAAAATGCGGAAGTACGCGATAGCGCAATGGTCATCGATGCCATCGTCGCCGCCGCTTTCTATGAATTCACAAACGATGCCCGAGCGTTGCCGGAATTGGGCGATTTGCCATTCCACGGCTGCGCCCAGTCCCAGGTCCAGCACATTGGGCCGCAAATCATTGATGATTTGCCGCACGCTGCGGATCGTGTGGTCGATTTGCGCCAGCGTCCAGCGCGCCCGCGCATGCAGGCGGGGATGGCGGTGGCTGGTGCGGGTGGCCAGCACGTCTGCTTCAATGCGCAGCGCCAGTAAATTCTGGCCCAGGTCATCGTGGATTTCGCGGGCAATGCGTTTGCGTTCTTCTTCCTTGATCTGTTCCGCATGGGCTGCCAGCCGGCGCAGTCTCAGGTGCGACAATTGCAGTTTGGCCTGGCTGTCGCGCAACTCTTTCGTCATCAGCTTGGCCATGCGGATAGCCCGCAGCCGCGACGACGACAGCGTATGGAACAGCGCGTAAATCAGCATCGAGCCGCCCAAGCCCGTCAGCAATGCCAGCCAAGGCAGGAATTGGTCATAATGCGAATACAGCGCTTGCCGGGGCGCCGTAAATTCCGCGCGCCACACACGGCCATTGAAGTCGATCGGCAACATGTAGTGGAGCGTATCGTGGTCGTCCGGCCCGGCTACGCCCATTCCCTTGCTGTCGAACAGCAAGGTGTGGCCGCCATCGGAATCCTGGTCGCCGATATCTTGCAGCGTCAGCCGGGCATTACGCACCGGCATTTCTTCCAGGGCCCCCAGGACCAGCCGGTAGACGGAAAATCCAATGCCGACCGAGCCTACGTAGGCGGCACGGCGCTGTTCCACCGTGGCCAGCGGCAGGTTGGGGCGGTAAACCGGCATCCGCATGGCCAGCACCGCATCGCGGTCACTGGCGTCAAAACCGATCGGCACGCCCGAGGCAGTCAGTGCACCCGTATCGCGTCCCCGCGCCAGCGCCTGGGCCACCACGGCGCGGGACGCGATATCAATGCCGAACTTTTCTTCTTGCCCGGCCATCGGTTCCATCAGCGTGATGATGGCAGCATCGTGGTCCGGACCGGGCTGCCGGGCTGGCAAGTCCGGGCCGCCGTCATCCCGTCCATGGATGGACAAACGCTGGCCTAGCGTGGCGCGCTGCCCGGCCGGCACGTGCTGCGCATAGTTGATGCTGGTGATGGCGGGGAAATTGCGGGGCAAATCAAGCCCCTTCACATAACGGTGAAAACCATCGCTGGAAATGGTTTCAGCACTCTGGAAATAGCTGGCCGTACCCCGCAACACATCCGTGTAGGCTTTGATCGCGTTGCTAATGATGTACTGGCTGCTGCGCGCATGGTTGCGGAAGCGGCTGTTGACTTCACTGTCCAGGGATTTTGCCGTCGCGCCATACAGCAGTACCCCCACGCCCAGCGACAGCAGGACACCGGTCCACCATAGCGGCTTGGTGGGGGCGAACAACTCTTTCTGGACCAATTTCAGGGGCATAAGGCTGGCCTAGCTCATCGGCAGGCAAAATTACTCGGCGCAAATAAGTTGCATAATATATAAGCTGGTTGCAACTGGGGTCAAGAATATTCTTGACAATTCGTTACAAAAAGTATGCTGTCTATGACAAAGGGTAGAAAAAAACCGCCTGAAGAGGCGGTTTTGGCCAGAATGGGTTGGGTTACTTCGCGGCGAAACTGTCTTTCAACGTCACGATGCGGTTGAACACGGGTTTGCCTGGCTGCGAATCCACGCGGTCGGCCACGAAGTAGCCATGGCGCTCGAACTGGTAGCGCTGGTCGCCCACGGCGTTTTTCATGCCTGGCTCCAGGTAAGCCGTGACGGTTTCCAGTGCATTCGGGTTCAGCGCGGCCATGAAGTCCTTGCCGCCCGCATCCGGCTGCGGATCTGTGAACAGGCGGTCATACAGGCGCACTTCCGCCTCCAGCGCGTCAGCGGCGGACACCCAGTGAATGTTGCCTTTGACTTTGTAATTGTCGGAACCCGGCGTGCCGGATTTGCTGTCCTCGAAGTACTTCACACGCACTGCCGTGACGTTGCCGTTTTCATCCTTGTCGTAACCGGTGCATTCAGTGACGAAGCCGTGGCGCAGGCGCACGCGGCTGCCTGGCTGGTCGCCCACCGGCGGCGTGTAACGGAAGTAACCTTTGGTTGGGGTTTCCATGAAGTCGTCCGCTTCGATCCACAGTTCGCGCGTGAAGTTGAACTGGCGCGTGCCCATTTCCGGATGGTGCGGGTGGACCGGGCACGAGCATGGCTCGCTGGCGTCGGCCGGGAAGTTTTCCACGATCAGCTTCAAGGGACGCAGCACGGCGGTGGCGCGCGGCGCTTTCGGATCCAGGTCTTCGCGCACGCAGCCTTCCAAGGTGCTCATGTCGATCCAGCCGTCCGACTTGGTGACGCCGATGCGTTCCGCGAACAATTGGATGGATTCCGGCGTGTAGCCGCGGCGGCGCAGGCCGACAATGGTGGGCATGCGCGGATCATCCCAGCCCGTCACGACGCCGTCCTCCACCAGCTGGCGCAGCTTGCGCTTGGACGTGATCACGTACGTCAGGTTCAGGCGCGAAAATTCATACTGTTTCGGCACGGGCAGCTTGAAGAAACCGCCTTTCGACAGGGTTTCCAGCAGCCAGTCGTAGAACGGGCGGTGGTCCTGGAATTCCAGCGTGCAAATCGAATGCGTGATGTTTTCCAGCGCATCGGAAATCGGGTGCGTGTAGTCATACATCGGGTAAATGCACCAGGCATTGCCGGTACGCACGTGGTGTTCGTGGCGGATCCGGTAAATCGCCGGGTCGCGCATATTCATGTTCGGCGACGACATCGCATCTTCGCTGATTTTTGCGCGCAGGATGTGCTCGCCATCCTTGTATTTGCCCGCTTTCATGTCACGGAACATTTGCAGCGATTCTTCGCGCGGACGGTTGCGGAACGGCGAATTCACGCCCGGCGTATTGAAATTGCCGCGGTTGGCCGCCATTTCCTCGGCGCTCTGGCTGTCCACGTAGGCATAGCCTTGGTTGATCAGGTATTCGGCCATTTCATACAGTTGGTCGAAATAATCGCTGGCATGGTGCAAGTGCACTTCATTGCCGTTGGGGCCTTGCCAGTTCCAGTCAAAGCCCAGCCACTTGACGCTGTCAATGATGGTATCGACGTATTCCTGTTCTTCTTTTTCCGGATTGGTGTCGTCAAAGCGCAGGTGGCAGCGGCCGTTATAGTCGCGCGCCAGGCCGAAATTCAGGCAAATCGACTTGGCGTGGCCCACGTGCAGGTAACCGTTGGGCTCTGGCGGGAAGCGGGTGATGACGTTCGGCAAGCCTTCGCGGGTGTGGGTACCCGCCGCCAAGTCATTTTCGATAATGGCGCGCAGGAAGTTCGATGGCAGCGCAGGGGCCGCTGCAGCGGGATTTTTTTTGTCGTTACTCATGTAAAAGTGAGAAAAACCGGATTTTTTGAAAGCGAAATGGTACGCATTTTACCGTACCGGCCACCCCGGGCGGGACGGCATATGCTTTTCTGTAGGATAATTCGTCTTTATAACATCACGGGAGCTTCCTGAATGGAAAACTACTATCTCGTGCTCGGCGTCGCGCCCAACGCCTCTGACGAGGAAATCAAGAAGGTTTACCGCTCGCTGGCGATGCGCTACCACCCGGACCGCAACCAGGAGCCTGGCGCGGACGTGCGCTTCAAAGCCATTGCCAAGGCGTACGAAGTGCTGTCGGACCCGGACAAGCGGTCCGAGCACGACCAGAGCCTGAATCACCGCATCATTATCGATCCGGAGGCGGAAGCGTACCAATTGTGGCGCGGCATTTTCGGCGTGCACGGCGTGACAATTCCCGTCGCGTAAGCAAGACAACATGAAGTCGCGGCGGCGCGGCGGCGCAGCCGCTTGCTCGCCTTGCAATATTTGAAAGAGCAAAAATTATGAGAAGAGTCCACCCTGAATTCGCCTACCAGGCGCGCGAACTGGAAGGCCAGATCGAAGGCATCCTCGGTGACCCGCCAGACCGCAAGAATTACAAAATGATGCTGGACGCGCTGGTGTCCGAGTACGCGCAAGGCGGCGGCATTGAAGATGTCAACATGATGGCGTTTGCGCTGGTTGACTACATCAAGTTCGACAATCCGAAAGCCATGGTGGCGGAAGCGCAAGATTACGAAGATGGCGACCCCGCCCGCGTGTTCGCGCTGGCGTCGTGCCCGGACGGCATGGCGGCAAAGATGTATGCTGCGATAGAAGAGAACTTCCCGGAAATCGGCCGCCAGGCCGTGATTACCGCCTTCCTGCACAAGCACCCGCGTATGTGGGACGACGACGATGTCTCGCTCGACCAGCTGGCTGCCGGCGATGAAGGCGACGATGAAATGGAAGACGAGGGCGAAGTGACTGACGACTTCGCGAACATGTTTGACCAGGAAGGAGACCATTGATGTCCGACAAAAATCTGCCAGCCATCAGCAAGCAGGTAACGGAACTGGTGCTGGCCGGCTCGCTGAGCCATGCGGAACAGGCTTTTGCCGACGCGGCCGACCAGTTTGGCGACTACGCAGTGGCCGAAGTGCTGTCGACCATCCCGCCGCAAGTGACGGCGCTGCACATGGCGGGTTTTGACGGCGGCAAATTGTCGCTGACGACCCTGCTGGTGCCGCCGAAGGCGTGGGCCGACAGCCTGGCATTCTTTGCCGCGACGTTCCAGGACGACTTGATCGAAGATGATCCGGAACGCTTGGCCGAGCAATTGTTCGCGCACATCCATGGCGTGGTGTTTTCCACGGAAGACCAGGAGCGCCGCGAAGCGTTGCTGCAGGAAGCGTCCGCGACCGATCACGGCTGCACCGCATTTGCCGTGCTGTTCTCGCTGGCGCCAAAAGAAATCCTGGAACTGGCCGGTGAAATCATTTCAAAAGGCCCGTATGTGAGCGGTCAGACCACGTCGGATAACGACGTGATCCCGCTGGCGCTGGAATTGGCGAAAGCATCGGAAGATGGCTGGGACCGCGCGCTGTTCGAACTGTTCCCGGACTTCCGCCACAGCGCCGACCTGGCTGACGCGGAATTCTCTGACGACCCGGATGAAGAACCGAAATTCCTGCAGCGTACCACCCGTGAATTGCTGTACCGGCTGCGCAAGCAAGTGCCAAGCACGCGCAGTGCGCCGAAAGCGGCCAGCGGCCGCCGCAGCATCGGTACGGGGATCTTCTCCTGATGCTGCCCGCACTCGTCAAGGAAAGCCTGCCGCGGCTCACGCGCGCCATCAAGCTGTTGCCGGGAGATCCACGCCCGGATGCGGCCTTTATTCTGGCCGACGAACTGACCGGCATCACGGCCATGGTGGCGGAAAAGTTCACCAACGAACGCACGGCCGACGGGATCCAGCGTGCGCTGCATCTGACGGTGGGCGGCGTGTCGCTGGGGCTGGAATCCGTGCTGGCCGTGGATTCCGATGAAGCCGCGCTGGACTTCCTCGTCGATAACGGCGCGGAAGCGGCATTCCAGGCAGGTTTTCGCCAGATCAAGGAATTGGCGCAAATGCCGGAAGATACGCTGGTGGGTGAATATGACAACGATCCCGTCTATGCGCAGCGCCGCTTGCGGGATTTGTTTGTCGACATTTGCCTGGCCGATCCGAACCAGAACTGGTCCGGACCGGAACGCTTTGAAACGCAACTGAAGCAGCGCAAGGAAGTGCAGGCCATCGTGCGCCTGGCCGGCTGGCTGCGCCGCCACAACGACGGCGGCGCCATCAATGATGCGGACTTGAATGCGGAAGGCGTGATTGCGCTGGCGATTATCTTCGCTGTCGAAGGGGGCGGGCGCATCGTGGCGCGCACCGGGCAAAAAGAGTTTGAACGTTTCGTCAAATCCGTGCGCAAGAACAAACCGGATTACGAAGCAGGGTGGGCCGAGCTGGTGGCGAAAGTACCGGCGCAGCACCATCCGGTACTGTTGCAGCGCATCGAGTCGTACCGCACCTCGTGCACCGTGCTGCAAAACATCCCCGGCCGTACGGCCATGAAAACCCTGTTTGCAGAGCTGGAAAATTACGCCGGCTCGGAACTGGAAGCCGACTACGACTGATCATGACGTCTGGCGCCGCCCACCTTCCCAAGCTTCCACGCCGCACCGTGTTGCGGCTGGGTGCGGGAGTGGCGGCGCTGGCGGCCTGTCCGGCCATCATCGCGCAGGCGCCCGTCGCGGTGCGCTGTCCCTACATTGGCAACGATATCGACCAGGTCAGCTTTGACATGCTGCGCCTGGCGCTCGGCCATGTTCCCGGCAACTTCACGTTCCATACGCGGCCGCCGCGCATGGAACGGGGCCGCGCCCTGCATGAATTGGCGCGCGGTGAATTCCTCGACGTTGCGTGGGCGGTCACCAGCCGCGAGCGGGAAGCAGCGCTGCTGCCCATCCGCATCCCGCTGGACCGGGGCTTGAGCGGCTGGCGCATTTGCCTGGTGCGGCGTGCCGACGTGGAACGCTTTGCCGCGGTCGATCAGCTGGCAGGGCTGGCGCGTTTCCAGGCAGGACTGGGTTACGACTGGGTGGAAACTTCCGTGCTGCGCGCAAACGGCTTGCCGGTCGTGACGGGCAACAATTCCGATAGCCTGCCCGCGATGCTGGCCGGACAGCGCTTCGATTACTATCCGCGCCCGCTGCGGCAAGCGTGGGTCGATTTGCAAAAGTACCCGAACCTGGCGTTGGAAGTGGAGCCGCACTTTGCACTGCACTTCCCGTCCGCACTGTACCTGTTCGTCAATAAAGCCAATACCGCGCTGGCGGACTTGCTGCTGACAGGCTTGCGCAAGGCTATCGATGACGGGACGTTTGAAAAATTATTCACTGAGCAGTACAGCGCTTACCTGCAGCGCGCCGCGCTGGGGCAGCGCCGCGTCTTCCATCTTGAAAATCCTTCATTGACGCCGGACACGCCGCTGGCGGCGCGCGAACTGTGGTATTTTCCGCCACTGTAAGCCATAGCCGTAGTTCGCAGGTGTGAACGTTGTAAGATGGTAAGAAACCATTGTTCAGGGGGCGCAGGGCAACATGCTACGGACGCGGGCCAGTGCTGCCATGTTGACGCTGTTCTGTTTCGCAGTGCCTGCTGCCGCTGCGCCACTGCGGGCCGCCTATCCCAAACCGCAAACAGAATTCGAGCAAGGCTTTGTCGATTTATTGAAGCTGGCGCTGTCGCGCGCCGGCGGCTATGCGCCGCAAGAGTGGCTCGTGCACATGGAAAAAGGCCGAGCCATCCATGAACTGGTGCACGGCAACCAGCTGGATGTGGTGTGGGCCGTCGCTAACCGCGAGCGCGAACAGCAAATGTTGCCGGTACGGATACCGCTCGACAAGGGAATCTCTGGCTGGCGTCTCCTGCTTGTCAACAAGGGGGACGCGGCAAAGTTCGGCGCAGTGCGCGCGCTGCCGGATCTGGCCAGGTGGACGGCGGGGCAGGGCCAGGATTGGGCCGATACGGCTGTCTTGCGGGCTAATGGATTGCCGGTCGTGACAGGGAATAATTCGAAAGGCTTGTTCAGCATGCTGATTGCCGGGCGCTTTGACTATTTCCCACGCTCCGCACGGCAAATCTGGGCCGAAGCGGAACAATACCAAGCGCGCGGGCTGGCAGTGGAAGACAGCCTGGTACTGCATTACCCTGCGGCGGTGTATTTCTTTGTGAACCGGAATAATGCCGCGCTGGCTGCCGCGTTGGAACGGGGACTGCTGGCTGCCATCGACGATGGTTCGTTTGACCGGCTGTTCCACGCAACCCATGGCGAAGCGCTGCGGCGCGCGCAGTTCGGCAAGCGGCGCATTTTCCATTTGAACAATCCTGACTTGTCACCGGAAACGCCGCTGGCGCGCAAACAATTCTGGTACACGCCGGACACGGAGGCGCGCCCGATGCGGCGCCAGCCATGATGCGGTCGTGGGCCACGCTGCTGGCGCTGGCGCCCGCCGTGGCGCAGGCCGAGTCGGGCATGACGCTGTCCGGGGCGATGGACCTGGCGCTGGAGCGGGGCAACTATGACCGCGGCGTCTCGGCCACGCGCGTGCAAAGCGGCGATCTGGGCGTCAGCCGCTTTAACGTGCGCGCTACTGAAGACCTGGGGGAGGGCGTGACGGCGTTTGCCATCCTGGAAACTGCGCTGGGCGCCGATACGGGTACGGCCGGCGCGGGTACCGCTTTGTGGAACCGTGGCAGCGTTGTCGGGTTGCGCGGACCGGCAGGGCAAGTGGTGGCGGGCCGCCAGTATGCGCCCATGTTTTGGGTGGCGCTGCGCTCGGATGCGTCGACGGTGGCGTTTCCCACCACCGGCGTCGTGCTCAATATCGAACAAACCCTCGTGACCGGACGCAGCGGCATCGGCGGCTTTTTCAACAATGCCATCAATTACCGCACCCCGGACTGGCACGGATGGAATGGCGAAGTCTCGTATTCGGTGGGCAATGAGCTGGCCGGCCCGCGCCGCCATGACGGTGAAAATGCGGGCTGCAATGTGCAATATGGGCAAGACGCCTGGTGGGCGGGCTACGCGTATAACCGCTCGGTCGCGCATGAAGCAACCGATACCGCCGACCGCGTACATCGTACGCACTTGCTGGGTGTGAAATACAGCGTGGCGGAGTGGGCGCTGGGCGCCAACGTTGCGTACCTGGCCAATATGCTGGGCGGTCCTTCCGGCGGCAATGCGCACGTCGGGCAAGTGTCGGGCCGCGTGGCGGCCGGTCCCGGCGATGTCAACTTATCCATCGGATGGATGGCGGAAACAGGCCGTAAGCGCACCCTGGCGTGGCACGCGGGCTATGTGTGGCCACTGTCGCGGCGCACGCAGCTGTATGCCTTTACCGTCAAGCTGCACAATAACGCGGTGGGCAACCGGGGCCTGGCGAACTTGTATGGCGATTACCGCCTGGTACAGCCGGGCTTTGATCCGCAGGCGGTGGCGCTGGGGATACGGCACCTGTTTTAACCGGGTGTGCCGGTCTCTGCGCCGGCAGCCTTGGCCAGCGCAACAAACGCTGCCACCAGCGGGCTGGCGTCATCCTTGCGCTGCGCCAGCAGCAGCGACGTCGTGGCGGCGCTGTCCGCCAGCGGGCGGTACGCCACGCCTTTCATGCGGATGCGGTCAAATGGCTGCGGCAACACGCTGACGCCAAGGCCGGCAGCGACGAGACCGATAATGGTGGACGCTTCGCCCGCTTCCATGGCGATTTGCGGCACGAAGCCGGCTGCCCGGCACAGGCGGAAAATCTGGTGGTAGATCCCCGTTCCCGCTTCTTTCGGATACATGACAAACGGCATGCCCTGCAAATCGCTGACGTGGATGGTGCGGCGCCGGGCCAGCGGCGCGTCGGCGGGGAGGATCAGCACCAGCGGGTCTTCGCGCAGCATGGTCATGGCAATGCCATCGGGCAGCGTGACTTCCGGCGGACGCACGAAGCCCAGGTCCAGCTTGCGGCCTTCGAGGGCGTCCAGCTGGTGCAAGGTCGCCATTTCATGCAAGGTCAGCGCCACGTGCGGATACAGCTGGCGGTATTGGCGGATCACTTGCGCAAACAGCGGCGTGAACGGCGTGGAAAAGGTAAAGCCCACGCGCAATTCGCCGGCCTCTCCCCGCTGCGCGCGGCGGGCCGTGACGATGGCTTGTTCGGACTGTGCGAGGATTTGCCGCGCATCGCGCAAGAATAATTTGCCTGCTTCCGTCAGCCGCACCCAGCGCTTGCTGCGCTCGAACAGGCGCGCGCCGACTTCCTGTTCCAGCGCCTGGATTTGCTGGCTCAGCGGCGGCTGGCCGATATGCAGCCGTTCAGCGGCCCGCGTAAAACTCAATTCTTCGGCGACTGCCAGGAAATAGCGGAGGTGGCGGAGTTCCATTATCGTTTTAAAGTATTACTGGCGACTGAAATATATATTGGACAGTATTACAGGGCAATCCTACCATGGGGCTATTGTTTGTCGCTGGAGGCCCCCATGGCCATCGCTGCCGGTACCCCTGAGTTCACCCGTTCTACCCGCGCCATGTTTTTGGGGGGCTTTTCCACGTTTGCCTTGCTGTATTGCGTGCAGCCGCTGATGCCTGTGCTGGGGCATGAATATGCGCTGACGGCGGCGCAAAGCAGCCTGGTCCTGGCGGTCTCGACGGCGGCGCTGGCACTGTCGCTGGTGGTGTCCACGGTGGTGTCGGCACGCCTGGGCCGCACGCCGCTGATGGTGGGCGCCATGGCGGTGGCAGCCGTGATGACGTTATTGAGCCCGCTGACGCACAGCTATGGCCAACTGGTGGCGCTGCGCGCCGCGCTGGGGATGGCGCTGGGCGGCATGCCTGCCATTGCGATGGTGTATTTGTCGGAAGAAATGGAAGCCACGTCGCTGGGCGCGGCCATGGGCGTGTACATCAGCGGCGGCGCGTTTGGCGGCATGGCGGGGCGCATGCTGGCATCCGTGCTGGGCGACTTGTATTCGTGGCGGGTGGCCATGGCCGTGCTGGGCGCGGCCGGGTTGTATGCCGCGTGGGAATTTTGGCGCAGCCTGCCCCGTTCGCGCCATTTCACGGGCGGCACGATCCAATGGCGGAGCGCATGGCAGGGCTGGTCATTGCACTTGCGCGATGACGGCATGCGCGCGCTGTTTGCGCTGGCGTTCGTGCTGATGGGCTGCATGGTCAGCGTGTACAGCTATATCGCATTCCGCCTGCAAGGCGCGCCATATGGTTTGAGCCAGAGTGTGACGGGGCTGGTGTCGTTCCTGTACGTGCTGGGTATTTTCAGTTCCGTGTGGGCGGGCAAGCTGGTGGACCGCCTGGGCCGCCGCAACGTGCTGTGGAAAATCATGGCGCTGATGCTGGGGGGCTTGCTGCTGACCTTGTTTTCGTGGCTGCCGCTGATTGTGCTGGGCATGGCGGTCTTTACGTTTGCGTTCTTTGCCGGGCATTCGATAGCCAGCAGCTGGGTGGGACGGCGTGCACTGGCGCTGAGCCGTCCGCAGGCAGGGCTGGCATCGGGGCTGTACCTGTTCTTTTACTACCTGGGTTCCAGCGTGGTGGCATGGACTGCCGGGTTGCTGTGGCCGCATGCCGGATGGGCTGGCGTGGTGGGGCTGCTGGGGGCGTGCCTGTGCGGCGGCGTGCTGATTGCGCTGCGTTTGCGCCAGCTGGAGCCCGTGGTGGAGGCGGCGCCTGCCGCAGCCTGATCACTTTTCGCGTGGGCACGTCATCAGCTTGTAGTCGTAGCGCGCTTCCAGGCTGGGGTCGGGTTTGTAAAAGCAATATGTGCCCATGGCCGTGCGGATTTTATACATGCGCGTGCGGCCATCCGGCACGGATATTTCACGGATTTCCGGCGCGCTGAACCATTTGGGCGGGACGGCTTCTCCTGCTTCCTGGAACGCGCGCTCCAGGCCGGCCTGCAAGGTATTCGTCGGCTTTACCAGCCTGGCCAGTTTGCCGCCCCGTAGCTCATGGTCTGCCTTGCCTGCGCCCCAGTCCTGGCGGCGCAGCATGGCTTCCGTGGCGGGGGCGGGGGGCGTGTTGGCGAGATCGAACGGGTCACTGCCTGGCGCCGGTGCGGCTTCCGGTACTGGCGCGGCAGGCAAAGGTGCAATCGGTTCCGTACGCGTTGCCGCCTTGGCCCGCAGTGCGACAGGCCGCTGCGGCGGCGCCTGGCCAGGTACCGGTTTTTTCACGGCCGGTGGTTTTGCCAGCGGCAACAGCCACTGTATCGGCGCCAATTCCTTCCCTTCCAATTGCGGCGCAGCGCGATAGTGCTGCGCCAACAGCGCGCTGAACAGTGCCGCATGCAGTACGGCTATCGCCAGCAGCGCCGGTGCGTTAGGGCGGGAACGGGGAAAAAATGTCATGCCGGAAATGTAACGTTGTCAGCATGAATTGCTTGTGAAATTCACAAATTTTTACAACCCCTTGGCGTTGGGGCGCGTCAAACAAGCGAGCGCAACTAATTTACAGCGAGCCTTTCTAACGCTGTCCAGGCACGCCGTGCCTGCCAACGTAAAGGAGAGCGCCATGCAGCAACAGCTGAAGCAACGTTTTGACCGGGTGGAGCGGGCTATCGGGGCAGCATCGCAAGCGTGTTCCGCTGAACGAAATTTGCCAGGGGAATTACGCGATTGCATCCATAAGCTGGACCGGCAGGCGGACAAGGTGATACAGGGCAGTGCGGCGCTCGATGCGGCGGCATTGACGCGGATGGTGGAAGAACTGGGCGTACTGGGTGAGCGGGCGCGCCGCGTGTGCGTCAATGTGCCGACACTGACGGCGCAAATGAAAAGCGCCGTGTTGCATGTACATGAAGAGTTGCAAGAGTTGAAGCGCGATTTGCATTAAAGGACAAGGGCGCCGCAGCGCCCTTGTTGAACTGCATCAGATCGCGCCTTTGCCCTTCAATTCACCGATCTGCTCGTCGCTGCGTCCCAATACTTCCCGCAATACTTCTTCCGTATGCTGACCCAGCAGCGGCGGCGCCTTGCCGCCATCGGCCGGAGTGGCCGACAAGCGCATCGGGCTGCGCACCAGTTTCACGTGGCCGGCCGTCGGATGCGGCGCTTCCACCACCATGCCGCGCGCCTGCACTTGAGGATTGCGGTACACATCGTTCAAATCGTTGATCGGGCCACACGGCACGCCGACGGCTTCGAGCTTGCCGATCCACCAGTCACGGCTTTGCAACTTCACCATGTCGGCCAGGATCGGTACCAGTTCCGCGCGGTTTTCCACCCGCAGGCGGTTGGTGGCGTAGCGTTCATGCAGCGCCAGGTCGGCACGGCCGCCGGCTTCCACGAATTTCTGGTACTGGCCATCGTTGCCGGTGGCGACAATGATGTAGCCATCGCTGCACGCAAACGTCTGGTACGGCACGATGTTCGGATGCGCGTTGCCCCAGCGCTTGGGAGCCTTGCCGCTGTTCAGGTAATTGCTGCCCTGGTTGGCCAGCATGGCCACCTGCACGTCCAGCAGCGCCATGTCGATGTACTGGCCTTCGCCCGTGCGGTCGCGGTGGATCAGCGCCGCCTGGATCGCAATGGTCGCGTACATGCCCGTCATCAAATCCGTCAGCGCGACGCCGGCTTTTTGCGGCCCGCCACCCGGCAAATCATCGCGCTCGCCCGTCACGGACATCAGGCCGCCCATGCCCTGGATCAGGAAGTCATAGCCGGCGCGGTGCGCATACGGGCCATCCTGGCCGAATCCCGTCACGGAACAGTAGACCAGGTCGGGTTTCACGGCTTGCAGCGATGCATAGTCGAGGCCATATTTTTTCAGCTGGCCGACTTTGTAATTTTCCAGCACCACGTCTGAATGCGCAGCCAGTTCACGGATCAATTGCTGGCCTTCCGGCGACGCAATGTCCACCGTGACGGAGCGCTTGCCCCGGTTGGCGGACAGGTAATAGGCCGCTTCCGTTGTATCTTCGCCCTGGCTGTTTTTCGCATACGGAGGACCCCATGCGCGCGTGTCGTCGCCCGCGCCGGGGCGCTCGATTTTAATCACGTCGGCGCCCAGGTCCGCCAGGTTTTGCGAACACCATGGTCCCGCCAGCACGCGCGACAAGTCCAGTACGCGGATATGGCCCAGCGCAGTCTTTGCAGTCATTGCTTTTGCCTCGAAAAGTCGTCAAGACCGCCAGATTAACGGGTTGTGATAAGGTTGGAAATCACAGGTGCGACATGCATTTTCAACATTGATCAATTTGGACGAGGTGACGATGCCTTGGAACTACCCCCGGGTCCTGGCCCATCGCGGCGGCGGCAAGCTGGCGCCGGAAAATACCATTGCCGGGCTGCGCTGCGGACTGGCCTATGGCTTCCATGCCGTGGAATTCGACGTCATGCTGTCGCAGGATGGCGTCGGCGTCATCCTGCACGACCCGGAGTTTGGCCGCACCGTGCCGGGGCAGGGCAGTGTGGCGGACAGCCTGGCATCGGACCTCGTGAACATGGATGCGGGCAGCTGGTTCGGGCCGCAATTTGCCGGCGAGCCGGTGCCGCTGTTCACGGAATTTGTCGATTATTGCCGTTCGCAGCACATCTGGATGAATATTGAAATCAAGCCGGTGCCCGGCTTTGAAGAAGCCACCGGGCGCTGGGTGGCACATAAAACGCGGACCCGCTTTGCCGATGAAATCCGCGCCGGGGACTGGGCAACAGTGCCGCTGTTGTCATCATTTTCCATGGCGGCGCTGGCCGCTGCCCGCGATGCGGCGCCCGACGTGCCGCGCGCATGCCTGTTCGATACCATTCCGCCCGACTGGCGTGAACAGGCGCAGGCGCTGCAAGCCGTGGCCATCCACACCAACCACAAGCATTTGACTGCAGACCTGGCGCAAGCCGTCAAACAGGCGGGCTATGGCTTGTTTTGCTATACCGTCAATGAGCCGGAGCGGGCGCGCACGATCCTGGCCTGGGGTGTCGACGGCTTTTGCACGGACCGCATCGACTTGATCGGCCCGGCCTTCGCGTAACGGTTAAAACCGTACGTAATTCGACTCGTCCGGTTCCCAGTTTTTTGAGCTGTCCGGAATGGGCGCCAGCTTGCCACGCCTGGACGGCGGGCGCTTTGCTCCGCTTTTCGGACCTTTGGGATCGTTGGCGTCATGAGGTGGCAGGGGGCGCTGCAGCAGCGCTTTGGCAGGCGTTTGCGCGACTTTGAAGAATTCCATGGTGCGCTGCAAGTCTTCCGCCTGCACGCTCATTTCTTCGGCAGTGGCGGCCAGTTGTTCCGACCCCGCAGCATTTTGCTGTGTGGTCTGGCTCAACTGGTTCAGCGCGGAATTGATCTGGCTGACGCCACTGGACTGTTCGTTGGATGCGGCAGAAATTTCCTGTACGAGGCCGGACGTTTTCTGGATATTCGGCACCATCTGGCCCAGCAAATGGCCGGCCCGTTCCGCCAGCGCCACGCTGCTCTCCGCCACTTCGCCAATTTCCGCCGCAGCCACCTGGCTGCGTTCGGCCAACTTGCGCACTTCGGCCGCCACCACGGCAAAGCCCTTGCCATGTTCGCCGGCGCGGGCAGCCTCAATGGCGGCATTCAGCGCCAGCAAATTGGTTTGGTAGGCAATGTCGTCAATAATGACGATTTTGCGGGCAATTTGCCGCATCGCGTCCACCGTGCTGGTGACGGCGGCGCCGCCTTCCACGGCTTCACTGGCCGCCTGGCTGGCCATGCTGTCCGTCATGCGGGCGTTTTCCGTGTTTTGCGAAATCGACGACGTCATTTCTTCGACGGCAGCGCTGGTTTCTTCCACGCCCGCTGCCTGTTCCGTGGCAGCCTGCGACAGCGATTGCGCCGTGCTGCTGACTTCCAGCGACGCGCTGGCCAGCGCGTCCGCACTGGAATTGACATTGCCGACCACACCGGCCAGCCGTTCCACCATGGATTTCATGGCATACAGCAGGCTGCTGTGGTCTGCCGGGTGGGTTTCGATGGCCACCGTCAAGTCGCCGCCCGCCACGCGTGTGACGACTTCCGCCGCATAGCGGGGATCGCCGCCCAGCTGGCGCAGCGTGCTGAACATGATGGCCAGCGACAGGGCCGTCACGCCTACCCCGGCCACGGCAAAAATAGTGACCATGGTGCGCTGGGCGGCGCTCATGTCGCCGCGCGCATCGGCGACGGCGTCATGGGCAATTTTCATGTTGATGTCCACCACGCGGTCCAGCGCCAAACGGACATTTTCCACGTGCGGCCCCACGTCAGCGACGGCACGGCGGAATTCTTCCCACGCCGCCTTGTCGGATTTTCCATCCGCTAGGCTTGCCAGTTTTTCCGCCGCGGCCATGACCCGCTCGCCGCCGATGCGGCGCGGTTCCCAGGCTGCCAGGAACGCCTTGTACAGGGCGGCTTCTTCCACAGATTGCGGCAGCGGCTCGTAAATCTTGCGTCCCGCGTCGACTTCCGCGAATCCGGCCCGCATGGCCATGACTTCCGCGCTGATTTTAGTGGATGCCTTTGGATCGTCCGCGTAGCGGAACACGGACACGGCGCCCAGCCGGATGGCCCGGTTGCCCAGCTGGATCTTGTCCAGCCCTTGCAGCGACGGCATGCGTACCTCCGCCACCTCGCTGAAAGCATGGGATGCGCTGCGCAGCCCCAGCAGGCCGGCGGCGCCGACCAGCGCGATGCCGCCGACTGCCATGACCAGCAATAACAGCAACTTGGTGCGGATATGAAGGGTATTCAGCATGGCAAGCTCTCCGGGTCAAAAGCTGCGGCAGGTATGGCTTTCCAGTATAGGGAAGGATAGGGTAGTTCGGCGCTTCGTCTTGCTTTCGTTGCATCATTGCAACGAAAGAATGGTACGGGGGCGGTCCCTTGTGGCGTTATCCATCCGCCCTATATATGGAGTCAGCCGCTCCTGCCCTGATTTACAGCAAGGAGATACCGTATAATCGCTCCTTTGCACCAGCAGCCAACTTACCGATTACGACATGAAATCATCTGAAATCCGCGAGAAGTTCCTTAAATTCTTCGAATCCAAGGGTCATACGATCGTCCGTTCCAGCTCGCTGGTGCCAGGCAACGATCCTACCCTGCTGCTGACGAACTCCGGCATGGTGCAGTTCAAGGACGTGTTCCTGGGCCAGGATACCCGCCCGTACACGCGCGCCACCACCGTGCAGCGCTGCGTGCGCGCCGGCGGCAAGCACAATGACCTGGAAAACGTGGGTTACACGGCGCGCCACCACACGTTCTTTGAAATGCTGGGCAACTTCAGCTTCGGCGATTACTTCAAGCGCGACGCGATCAATTACGCGTGGGAACTGTTGACCAAGGTGTACATGCTGCCGGCGGAAAAGCTGACCGTGACCGTGTACATCGAAGATGATGAAGCGTACGACATCTGGGCCAATGAAATTGGCGTGCCGAAAGAGCGCATTATCCGCATCGGTGACAACAAGGGTGCGCGCTACGCGTCGGACAACTTCTGGCAAATGGCCGATACCGGTCCTTGCGGTCCTTGCACGGAAATCTTCTATGACCACGGCGCCGACATCTGGGGCGGCCCTCCGGGCTCGGCCGAAGAAGACGGCGACCGCTTCATTGAAATCTGGAACCTGGTGTTCATGCAGTTCAACCGCGACGAAGCGGGCGTGATGCACAAGCTGCCGAAGCCTTGCGTCGATACCGGCATGGGCATGGAGCGCCTGGCCGCCGTGCTGCAGCACGTGCACTCGAACTATGAAATCGACTTGTTCCAAAACCTGATCAAGGCGGCTGCCCGCGAAACCGGCGCCACCGACCTGGAAAACAAGTCGCTGCGCGTCATCGCTGACCACATCCGCGCCGCGTCGTTCCTGATCGTGGACGGCATCATCCCTGGCCCGGAAAGCCACGGCTACGTGCTGCGCCGTATCATCCGCCGCGCGCTGCGCCACGGCCACAAGCTGGGCCAGACCAAGGCGTTCTTCTACAAGCTGGTGGAAGACTTGAACATTGAAATGGGTGCGGCATATCCGGAACTGGCGGAAGCCAAGGACCGTGTGGCGGCCACGCTGAAGGCTGAAGAAGAGCGTTTCGGCGAAACGCTGGAACACGGCATGAAGATCCTGGAAGCGCAGCTGGCCAAGGATCCGAAAAACCTGGACGGCGCCACCGCCTTCCTGCTGTACGACACCTACGGCTTCCCGCTGGATTTGACGGCCGACATTTGCCGCGAGCGTGAAGTCACGCTGGACGAAGCCGGTTTTGCCGCGGCGATGGAAGCGCAGCGCAACAATTCGCGTAAAGGCGGCAAGGGCCAGATGGCTGTTGGCGTCGAATACACGGGCGAGAAAAACAAGTTCGTCGGCTACGACCAGCTGCAGCACAGCTCGAAAGTCGTCGCGCTGTATGCGGATGGCGCCCCGGTGCAGGAATTGAAAGCAGGCCAGCACGGTATCGTGGTGCTGGATACGACGCCGTTTTACGCGGAATCCGGCGGCCAGGTGGGCGACAAGGGCGTGATCCAGTCCGCCACTGCGAAATTCGATGTGGCCGATACGCTGAAAGTCAAAGCCGACGTGTATGGCCACCATGGCGTGGTGGCGTCCGGTTCGCTGAAAGTCGGCGACGCTGTCGGCGCGGAAGTGGACCAGCAGGCCCGTGGCCGCACCATCCGCAACCACTCGGCCACCCACTTGATGCACAAAGCCCTGCGCGAAGTGCTGGGTGCGCACGTGGCGCAGAAGGGCTCGCTGGTGGATCCGGACAAGGCCCGCTTCGACTTCTCGCACAATGCGCCGCTGACGGCTGAAGAAATCGCCAAAGTGGAAGCCATCGTCAACGCGGAAATCCTGGCCAATGCACAGACCCAGTCGCACAACATGTCGTTTGACGACGCGGTCAAGCATGGCGCGATGGCGCTGTTCGGCGAAAAGTATGGCGATGAAGTGCGCGTGATGGACATCGGTTCGTCCAAGGAACTGTGCGGCGGCGTGCACGTGCACAGCACGGGCGATATCGGCTTGTTCAAGATCGTGTCGGAAGGCGGCGTTGCGGCCGGTATCCGCCGCGTGGAAGCCGTGACGGGCGAGGGCGCGCTGTCGCTGGTGCAGTCGATGGCGAAGAAGCTCAACGAAGCGTCTGCCGCGCTGAAAACCAATCCGGATGAATTGACTGCCAAGATTGTCCAGGTGCAAGACCACGTCAAGGCACTGGAAAAGGAATTGGCGGCGCTGAAATCGAAACTGGCCTCCGGCCAGGGCGATGAACTGGTGAACAAGGCGGTCGACATCAAAGGCGTCAAAGTGCTGGCCGCAACGCTGGAAGGCGCCGACGTGGCCCGCCTGCGCGAAACCATGGACAAGCTGAAAGACAAGCTGAAAACCGCCGCCATTGTGCTGGCCAGCGTGTCGGACGGCAAAGTCAGCCTGATCGCCGGCGTGACGGCGGACGCAACGGGCAAGGTCAAAGCCGGTGAATTGGTGAACTTTGTTGCGCAGCAAGTTGGCGGCAAAGGTGGTGGCCGTCCCGACATGGCCCAGGCAGGCGGTACCGATGCTGCAGCGCTGCCAGGCGCGTTGGCTGGTGTCGCCGGCTGGGTTGAGCAGCGCGTTTAAGTTGTAAAGCTAGTAAACATGCGGCTTGCGCAGGTGCGCGGGCCGCATGTCAAGGTCCCGCTCGTTGTGTGTGTGCAACGCACAATTACCAATTTTGCTGCGCCGCGTCAAAGCCGGAGAATTGGAGTAGACTGTGAATATCAGCACAACTTCTAAGCGGGATAGTGATGAGTGACACTCTGGTTGATACCGAAATCATGGAATTTCAAAAAGAACTCGATGCGCGGGGCTTGAACTGTCCGCTGCCGATTCTGAAAGCAAAAAAGGCGCTGGCTGAGCTGCAGAGCGGCGAAGTGCTGCGTATTATGGCGACCGACCCTGGTTCGGTGCGCGATTTCCAAGCCTTTGCCAAGCAGACTGGCAATACGCTGCTGTCGCATCAGCAGTACGGCATGGAATTTGTCTTCCTTATGCAACGCAAATAACCGGAGCACTCCGGTCAATATTCCCGCCTTGGGGCCGCTGGTTGGCGGCCCGCCTGCAGAATCCCTAGTGACGAATCGATGCGTAAATTTTTTTTAGATGGATTACACTAACAAAAAAACGCACGATCGTGCTTAAATTCAGCTTGCCGCTGGAATATCTTTTATAATCTAGCCCACATTTTAGTCAGTAACATCTTTATTTAATTTTCCCAAAGGCACAGCTATGAAAGTCTTGGTACCCGTCAAACGCGTGGTCGACTACAACGTCAAAGTACGCGTCAAGTCCGACGGCACTGGCGTCGATATCGCCAACGTGAAAATGTCGATGAACCCGTTCGATGAGATCGCTTTGGAAGAGGCGACCCGTCTGAAAGAAGCGGGCAAAGTGACCGAAGTGGTGGCAGTTTCCGCCGGCGTAGCCCAGTGCCAGGAAACCCTGCGCACCGGTATGGCCATTGGCGCCGACCGTGGCATCCTGGTGGAAACCGCCACCGAGCTGGAGCCGCTGGCTGTGGCCAAACTGCTGAAAGCACTGGCTGACAAAGAACAGCCGCAACTGATTATCCTGGGCAAGCAAGCCATTGACGACGATTCCAACCAGACCGGCCAGATGCTGGCAGCGCTGCTGGGCTGGCCGCAAGCCACGTTCGCATCGAAAGTTGTTTTGGAAGACGGCAAAGCTGTCGTGACCCGTGAAGTGGACGGCGGCCTGGAAACCCTGTCGTTGACCCTGCCAGCGATCATCACCACCGACCTGCGTTTGAACGAGCCACGCTATGTGACCCTGCCAAACATCATGAAGGCCAAGAAAAAGCCTTTGGAAACCGTCAAGCCGGAAGACCTGGGCGTTGACGTGACCCCGCGCCTGAAAACCCTGAAAGTGGCCGAGCCTGCGAAGCGCTCCGCCGGCATCAAAGTGCCTGACGTGGCGACCCTGGTTGCCAAGCTGCGCACCGAAGCCAAAGTCATCTAAGACTCACACTACTTTCAAGGAATTATCATGGTCGCATTAGTCATCGCAGAACACGACAACGCCAGCCTGAAGGCTAGCACCCACCACACCGTTACCGCAGCTGCCCAGTGCGGCGGCGACGTTCACGTGCTGGTCGCAGGCAGCAATGCCGGCGCCGCCGTGGAAGCCGCCAAGCAAATCGCCGGCGTGACCAAAGTACTGGTTGCCGAAGGCGCGCACTTCGCTGACGGCCTGGCGGAAAACGTTGCCGAGCAAGTGCTGGCCGTTGCCGGTTCGTACTCGCACATCCTGGCGCCAGCCACCGCGTATGGCAAAAACATCTTGCCGCGCGTTGCTGCCAAGCTGGACGTGGCACAAATTTCGGAAATCACCAAAGTCGACAGCCCGGACACGTTCGAGCGTCCTATCTACGCCGGTAACGCGATTGCCACCGTGCAATCGTCGGACAAAGTCAAAGTCATCACCGTACGTACCACCGGCTTCGACGCAGCTGCCGCCACCGGTGGTTCGGCTGCCGTGGAATCTGTATCGGCTGTGGCCGACTCCGGCAAGTCGGCCTTCGTTGGCCGTGAACTGGCCAAGTCGGACCGTCCAGAACTGACCGCTGCCAAGATCATCGTTTCCGGTGGCCGCGGCATGGGTTCGGGCGACGCCTTCAAGATCCTGGAACCGCTGGCAGACAAGCTGAACGCTGCCATGGGCGCATCGCGCGCTGCCGTCGACGCCGGCTTCGTGCCGAACGACTGGCAAGTTGGCCAGACCGGCAAGATCGTTGCTCCTCAGCTGTACATCGCTGTGGGTATTTCGGGCGCGATCCAGCACTTGGCTGGTATGAAAGATTCGAAAACCATCGTGGCCATCAACAAGGATCCGGAAGCGCCGATCTTCTCCGTTGCCGATTACGGCATCGTGGGCGATCTGTTCGAAGTGGTCCCTGAGCTGGTCAAAGAACTGGGCTGATCGCTGAAGTGATCTAAAAAGCCACGCGGGCACAAGCCGAGCGTGGCTTTTTTTCCGCCCAAGAAAAAGAATATTCACATCACATAAGTACCTTGGAGAAAAACATGGCCTACCAAGCCCCTATGAAAGACATGCTGTTCGTGATGAACGAACTGGCCAACCTGGAAGGCGTGAGCCAGTTGCCGGGCTGCGAAGATGCGACGCCTGAAACGGCGGAAGCGGTTCTGGAAGAAAACGCGAAATTCGTGACCGGCATGGTGGCGCCGCTGAACCACGCTGCCGACAAAGAGCCGAGCTTCTGGAAAGATGGTACGGTCACCACCTCCAAGGGCTTCAAGGAAGCATTCAAACAATTCGCGGAAGGCGGCTGGCAAGGCTTGCAGCACCCGACCGACTTCGGCGGCCAAGGCTTGCCAAAGCTGATCGGCACCCCATGCGTGGAAATGCTGCACGGCGCCAACCTGTCGTTCGCGCTGGTCGGCCTGCTGTCGGACGGCGCGATTGAAGCACTGCTGACGGCTGGCAGCGATGAGCAGAAAGCCACGTACCTGGAACCGCTGGTGACGGGCAAATGGACCGGCACCATGAACTTGACCGAGCCGCAAGCCGGTTCCGACCTGGCGGCCGTACGTTCGCGCGCCGTGCCGCAGGGCGATGGCACCTACAAAGTGTTTGGCACCAAGATCTTCATCACCTATGGTGAGCACGACATGGCGGAAAACATCGTGCACCTGGTGCTGGCGCGTACGCCAGACGCACCGGAAGGCGTCAAAGGTATTTCGCTGTTCATCGTGCCGAAGTTCATGGTCAACGCGGACGGTTCGCTGGGCGCGCGCAATGACGTGCAGTGCGTGTCGATCGAGCATAAGCTGGGCATCAAGGCCAGCCCGACTTGCGTACTGCAGTTCGGCGACAACGGCGGCGCCATCGGCACCCTGGTGGGTGAAGAAAACCGCGGCCTGGAATACATGTTCATCATGATGAATGCCGCGCGTTTCGGCGTGGGCATGCAGGGCGTGGGCTTGTCGGAAAACGCGTACCAGCAGGCGGTGACGTTTGCCAAGGACCGCGTGCAGTCGCGCGACGTGGGCGGCTCGGCCGGCCCGGTTGCCATCATCAACCACCCGGACGTGCGCCGCCTGCTGATGAACATGCGCTCGCAGACGGAAGCGGCGCGCGCGCTGGCGTATGTAGGTGCATCGCTGTACGACGCGGCGCACCACTCGCTTGATGCGGCTGTGCGTGCGGAAAACCAGGCGGTCTATGAATACCTGGTGCCGGTCATCAAGGGCTGGTCGACGGAAATGTCGCAAGATGTGGCGCGCGACGGCGTGCAAGTGCATGGCGGCATGGGCTTCATCGAAGAAACCGGCGCGGCGCAGCACTACCGCGATGCGAAGATCCTGACCATTTACGAAGGCACGACGGCGATCCAGGCCAATGACCTGGTGGGCCGCAAGACCGTGCGCGATGGCGGCAAAGTCGCGAAGGGCTTGATCGCACAAGTGCGCGCCACGGCAGGGCAACTGGCGGAATTGCAGGGCGAAGCCTTCACGGCGATCAGCAAGCAGCTGGAGCAGGGTGCGGCCGATCTGGAAGCCGTGGTGGATTACGTGGTGGCCAACACCAAGGCCAACCCGCGTGCAGTGTTCGCCGGCAGCGTGCCTTACCTGAAGCTGGCCGGTTTGGTGCTGGGTGGCTGGCAGATGGGCCGCGCGGCGCTGGTGTCGCAGCAAAAGCTGTCGGCAGGCGAAGGCGACAAATCCTTCTACGAAGCGAAAATCGTCACGGCCCGCTTCTTCGCGGACCACTTCGTGAGCCAGTCGTCGGGCATCCGCTCGTCGATCATCGAAGGCAGCGCCGGTACGCTGGCGCTGGACGTCGACCTGTTCTAACCGTCGCCAGACCGTAACGCAAAAGGCAGCCGGCAGGCTGCCTTTTTTTTACCACCATGGGGTCAGACGTGCATTCATGCATCCACCCCGTGGGGTCAGACGTGCATTCGTGCATCCATTTTCGGTGAGAGGCCTTTCATATCAGGCTTTATGCAAAATTGCATAACCTTCGACACCGGCTGAGCCTGCCTGCTTTTTTGCGCAAAAAGTACCCATTTTCAGAGTGAGAAATATGCATGAATGCACGTCTGACCCCACTGGGGAGGCGCATGAATGCACGTCTGACCCCATGGGGTAGAATGGGGGTTCTGCTGAAAGGAAACGTCGTGGACTACGCCACCCTTGCCCTGTTCATCCCAGCCTGCTTCGCGCTGAATATGGCGCCGGGGCCGAATAATTTGCTGTCGGTCAGTAACGCCACGCGTTATGGTTTCCGGCGCGCGTGCCTGGCCGGGGTAGGGCGGCTGATAGCGTTCGCGGGAATGATTGCGCTGGCGTCGGCGGGGCTGGCGGTCGTGCTGCACACGTCCGAGCTGCTGTTTTATGTGATCAAGACGCTGGGCGCCGCTTACCTGCTTTACCTGGCGTTCCAGCTGTGGCGCGCGGCGCCGGGCGGCAATGCGGAGACTGCCGCGCCGGCAGTCAGCCTGCTGCAACTGGCGCGGCAGGAATTCCTGGTCGCCGCCGGCAACCCCAAAGCCATCCTGATCTTCACGGCCTTCCTGCCGCAATTTGTCGATCCATCGCGGCCGATGACCTTGCAATTCACCGTGCTGGGCGCCTTGTTCCTCGTGCTGGAAATGGCGGCGATCGCCATTTACGCGTGGATGGGGACGAAGCTGCGCCGCTGGTTTGCCCAGCCGCGCGGCAAGCGTATTTTTAATCGCGCTTGCGCGGGCCTGCTGGCATCGGCCGGGGTCGGGCTGATGCTGTCGCGCCGTACGTGATGCCGCGGGTTCAGGCGGGGCGCGTGTAATCGGCCAGCAAATCTGTTATTGCCTGATACACCCGCACCGGCTCTTCAGCAATCCGGTTCAGCACATACAGGAAGTGCTCCGCGCCAAACACCAGGTATTCCCGCGTTGCGTATCCCTGCGCACGCAAGTTCGCCACTTGTTCCGTGCCCAGGCCATCGAGCGATTCAAATTCATACTGCCCCGGCGCGATGCCATCGCTGGCAATCAGTGAAGTCAAGTCATGCTGGATACTGCGGTCATGCGTGGCTATCGAGCACAGATGGCCGGAACGCAGCAGGGTGGCTGCATACGAACGGTAAGCCTGCGCCAGTTCCGCGCTGTTGCGGGCATACGAAACACTCTCGGGTTCATGGAACGCGCCTTTCACGAGACGGATGCGTCCCGGGATTTCCATCAGCCGCGCTAAATCCTGCGCACTGCGGTGGCGCCGCGCCGGCATCGTGATGCCGACGTTGGCATAGCCATCGCCATGCAGCCGCGCATACAGGCGGTAAATCGCATCCGTGCGCTCGAAGTTTTCCATGGAAATCATAACTTCGCGTCCCGAGCTGGCGGCCGCCTGGATCACGCGGCGCGCATTGCGGTAACCGAGTTCCTCATCCACCAGCAAACCCAGGTGGGACAAGTCGAATGATATCGAGCAATCGTGGCCTGCCGCATCGAGCGCGCGCACGAGGTTCAGGAAGACTTCTGTTTCCGCATTGGCCAGCGCTTCGTCATGCACGCTTTCACCCATGTATTCAGCGGAAGCCCGATGGCCCGCGGCGCGGATTTGCGCCACGCGGCGCACGGCATCGCCGACGGTCTGTCCGGCCACATAGCGCTGCGACACCTTGTGCATATAAGCCTGTAATACCGGATCGCTGCAAAAACGCTCTTTGGCGTGCAAGTCCAGCGCCAGGGCGCGCAACGATGCGGCAGCCTTGTCGACGACAGGCTGCCATTCAGGCGGGAAGGAAGGGATAACGGGAGAGGGCACAAACATTCCTTTCTTAAAATGTGAGTGCGGCCATGTTGCCGCGCCAGGCCGCGTGGCGCTTGTCTGAAATTGCTGATCCCGTGCTAAAGTGGATATCGATCATGCAGCACCATATCACCCCGCCAAATAACGCGCCGCATATGCCGGCTACTGTGTTCGCAGGCTTATCGGCCACCGGACTGGCGCCGCTGCGCCGGCTGGAGCTGGGCGACGGGATGTCGCTGGCGCTGTGGCGGCGGGAAACGGACGGGCTGGAAATCGCTTATGCACAGCCGGGGCATCATACGCTGTCTTATTACCTGTCGGCAGGCAGTGGCACGCGGCGCCTCAGCGAATGCGGTGCGTGGCGCGATGGCGCGGCGCGCAGCGCACCGGGCATGGCCGCCTATCGCCACGGGACGCCGGCCACGCTGCAGCATGGCGACATTTGCAGCCTGCCGGATGACCATGTGTCCCGCTGGCTGGTGCGGGGCGAACTGACGTTCCTGCACCTGTACTTCGATCCACGGCAAATCGAGCGCCGCGCCGTGATGGAGCTCGATTGCGAGCCCCGCGCCGCGCAATTGCATGACCGGCGTTATGGCGGTGCGCAACAATTACAGTGGCTGTGCCGGGCGCTGGCCGCCGAGCCGGGGCAGGATGCCGATGGCTTGCTGCGCGCCAGTACGCTGGCGCACGAAGCATTGAGTGCGCTGCTGCGGGCGCAGGGCGGCACCGTGAGCCAGACACCGTTGCGCGGCGGCTTGCCGCCGCACGTGCGCCGCAGGCTGCGCGACTACATTGAAGCCAACCTGGACCAGCCGCTGACGCTAGGCATGCTGGCCGCGCTATCGTGCCTGTCCGAATTCCACTTCCTGCGCCTGTTCCGGACGTCGTTCGGCATGCCGCCGCACACGTGGATTGCCATGCGCCGCATCGAGCGGGCGCGCCGGTTGCTGCGCTCCACGGGGTTCGCCATGCAGCGCGTGGCCGATGATTGCGGCTATGGCGACCTGGCGCATTTCAGCCGGCGCTTCCGGCAGGCAGTGGGATGCACGCCCACGCGCTATCGCGCCATCTTGCGCACATAAAGAAAAGCCCGGCAGCGGGCCGGGCTTCGATGGAGTGGGCAAGGTTAGCGGCGCACCACCGTGTGATTGGTTTCCTTCACCAGGTCGCCCTTGGCAAAGCCTGGATCTTTTTCAAATACGAAGTCGTTTTGCGTGCCGTTATCGAACTGCACTTTGACGTGCCACTGCTTGGTGGTCTTCATGTGTTCTTCGACCTTGTTGCCCGCATACGCGCCGCCCGCCGCACCGGCAATGGTCGCCAGCTTCCTGCCGCTGCCGCCGCCCACCTGGTTGCCGATCAGTGCGCCCGCCACGCCGCCGGCAATCACGCCTACGGCGCTGCCTTCGCCTTTTTTCTCGACCACATTGACACCCACGACGCGGCCACATTCATTGCAGGCAACGCCTGCTTTCGGCGCATTGTTCATATTCGCCTTGGCTGCCGCCAGGGCTTTGTCATATTCGGCTTTCGCATCGCGCTGGCACTGCATGCGGGCGCCGGAATCTTTTTCATCGGCGCACAGCTTTTTATCTTCCGCATAGCGTGCGGCGGCTTTCTTGGTGTCGGCCGCATAGACTTCCTTGGCGGCCGGTGTGGCCAGCGCGCCTGCGGACAGTCCGGCCAGCATCAGCGACAGGGTGATGTTACGAATTTTCATGGTGTTCTTCTCCGGTAACTGGTGGTCACGGCAGTATAGCGCTACCGAATAGCCGCACGGAAATGAAATGGCAACGATTTGCAACAGGGAAAGTCACGGTTCAACCGTAGGCGCCGCCCGTGTACAGTAAATCAAACAGGCGGGAAATGGTGGCAATCAAGCCGGTGGCGCCCACCATCATGGTGGCGACGAGGATCACGGCCAGCGGCCAGCGCGCATTCGATTGCCTGCCCGATTGCGGGTTGTAGCGCGCATCCCATTTTTCATCCGGCGTCAGGCCCAGCACCAGCGCTTCGAGAAAGCCTGTCAGGATGGAAATAATCAGCGGCAGCAGCTTGTAATAAATATCCGCCTGCGGCGCGGCCGCCATCACGATGCCGACCCCGGCCGCGCCGGCCACGTGCAGCAAGCCGCCCATGTCGCCGAAACCCTTCAAATAAAAGCGGTGGGCGCCCAGCCCCCCCAGCAGGAAAGCCAGCAGCGTGGCGAAAGTCTTGTTCTTGTGCGGAGCGGACATGGCAGGCATTCCCAAGCGAAAAAACCGCAGTATCAGCGAAAACGCAGCATCAGCCCAGCACTTTTTCACTATAAATGCTTGTCCTTGCGCTCATAGTAGGGGATAATCTTTGATTGCCCCAAACCCATCCTTGTTAACATCAGCTTGATGCACGGAGAGAAAGCACGCTATAATCTGCGGCTTTTTCCGTCTCAGCACATTTTTTGGAAATATTATGGTCGTTATTCGTTTAGCTCGTGGTGGCGCCAAAAAGCGCCCGTTCTACAACATCGTTGCAACCGACTCGCGCAACCGCCGCGATGGCCGCTTCATCGAGCGCGTTGGCTTCTACAACCCAATGGCTTCCGGCTCTGCTGAAGGCTTCCGCATCACCGAAGACCGTCTGGCTCACTGGATCGGCGTTGGCGCACAACTGTCGCCAGCCGTGGCACGCCTGGTTGCTGCCAACAAAAAAGCAGCTTAATACTGCTTGACTGGTTTGGCTGACGTGAAGGCATCCGGGGTGCAAGTCCCCGACGATCTGGTGCAAGTGGGCTTTGTCTCCGGCGCCTATGGTATTACTGGTGGTATCCGGGTTCGCCCGTTTTCCACTGAAGCGGATGCCTTGCTGCACGCTAAATCCTGGTGGCTGGATAAACCCGGCATGCATCAGGTCGACGTACGCCGCGCCAAGCTGCATGGCGGCGACGTCGTCACCACGATCGTGGATATCAGCGACAGGAATGTTGCGGAAGCGCTCAAAGGCGCGGCCGTGTTCATCCGCCGTGCGGATTTCCCGGTCCTGGACAATGAAGATGAGTTTTACTGGTCCGATCTGATCGGGCTGGCTGTAGAAAACCTGCAAGGCGAAAGCCTGGGCATCGTCGCCGACATGATGAGCAATGGCCCGCAGTCGATACTGCGTGTCGCGCCAGTCGTGCCTGACGGCGAAACCGCGCCAGAGCGCCTGATTCCGTTTGTGGACCAGTTCATCATCAAGGTGGACCAGGAAGCAAAGAAAATCACGGTGGACTGGGGCCTGGATTATTAATCGGGAATTGGCGGTATCAACGCGATGCAATTTGACGTTATTACGCTGTTTCCCGAAATGTTCGCTGCGCTGACGCAATCAGGGGTCACCCGCCGCGCGCACGAACAGGGCAAGTGGAGCCTGTCGCTGTGGAATCCCCGTGATTTCACGACCGACAATCACCGCACCGTGGATGACCGCCCCTATGGCGGCGGCCCCGGCATGGTGATGCTGGCCAAACCGCTGGAATTGACCATTGCCGCTGCCAAGCAGCGCCAGGTCGATGCCGGGTTGCCGGCGCCCCGCGTGGTGTTCATGTCGCCGCAAGGCAAACAGTTGACGCATGAAAAAGTGCTGCAGCTGAAAGCCGAACCGGGCCTGATCGTGCTGTGCGGCCGCTACGAAGCGGTGGACCAGCGCCTGCTGGACCGCTGCGTCGACGAAGAAATCAGCCTGGGCGACTTCGTGTTGTCCGGCGGCGAATTGCCGGCCATGGCGCTGATGGATGCCGTGGTGCGCCTGATACCGGGCGTGCTGAACACCGATGCCTCCGCCGTTGAAGACAGCTTCGTCAACGGCTTGCTGGATTCGCCGCATTACACGCGGCCTGAAACGTATGAAGGCGTGTCCGTGCCACCCGTGCTGTTGGGCGGCAATCACGCTGAGATCACCAAGTGGCGCCGCCAGCGGATGCTGGAGGCCACCAGCCGGAAACGGCCGGACTTGCTGGTCAAGGCGCGCGACGAAGGTTTGCTCACGCGCCAGGATGAAAAGTTTTTGGCGGATTTAGAAAAATCCGCTAAGTAGCAGGCGTTACGTCTGCGTGTTTAACCCCATCCTCTACCGGGCGATGTGCGCGCCGGCAAGATGGTCATTGGAGTCTGAAATGAACCTGATTCAACAACTCGAGCAAGAAGAAATCGCTCGCCTGGGCAAAAACATTCCTGAATTTGCACCTGGCGACACCGTGGTCGTTAACGTGAACGTAGTCGAAGGCACCCGCAAGCGCGCCCAGGCTTACGAAGGCGTTGTGATCTCCCGCCGTAACCGTGGCCTGAACTCGAACTTCATCGTTCGTAAAATCTCGTCCGGCGAAGGCGTTGAGCGTACCTTCCAGCTGTACTCGCCGCTGATCGCTTCGATCGAAGTGAAACGCCGTGGTGACGTACGTCGCGCCAAGCTGTACTACCTGCGTGACCGTTCGGGCAAATCCGCACGTATCAAGGAAAAACTGCCAAACCGCCGCCCAGCAGCGGAAAAAGCAGGCGCGTAATCGCGTTCTGGGTTTGGGGAGAAAAGGGGCGCCTGGGTGGCGCCCCTTTTCGCTTGGAGCATCCACATATCAGGGGCAGGCCGTGGCAAAGTTGAAGTTCGACCCGCAGCAGTTACCGATCGAAGCGATAGCCGGAGAGGCCGCTGTCGCGCTGGAGCGCCTTGCGCCCGACTGGCTGCGTGCGCGCTTTGCGCAACCGCCTGAGTGGACGCCGGAAGCTGCCGATGAAGCGCTGATGTCGCGCAGGGCGGAGCCGACACCGGCGTCCGTGCTGGTGCCGCTGGTGGTGCGCGAAGAAGGGTTAACCGTACTGCTGACGCAGCGTACCGCGCACTTGACCGACCATGCGGGGCAAATCAGCTTCCCCGGCGGCCGCGCGGAAGATTTCGATGCAGACCCCGTTGATACGGCGCTGCGCGAAACCGAAGAAGAAATTGGCCTGGCGCGCACGCACGTGGACGTGCTGGGCACGCTGCCGACGTATTACACGGGTACCGGTTATGCCGTTACCCCGGTGGTGGCGCTGGTGCACCCGCCATTCGACTTGACGGCCGATGCGGACGAAGTGGCGGAAATCTTTGAAGTGCCGCTGGCCTTCCTGATGGATGGCCTGAACCACCAGCGGATACTGGCGGAACTGGCAGACATGCGGCGCCGCTTTTACGCGATGCCGTACCAGGGTTATTACATCTGGGGCGCTACCGCCGGCATGCTGCGCAACCTGTTCCACTTCCTGCGCGCCGAATGAGGGCTTTAGTGTTTGATTCCGGCGGGGCTGTGCGTTATCGTAGCGGGCATTAAATAAAGGATCACCAATGACATTTCTTTCCATTCTGTGTGCACTGCTGCTGGAGCAGATGAAGCCGCTTCGCGCGGATAATCCCATCTATGCCGAAATCAAGGCGCTGGCGGTGCGCATGGAAGCGTGGTTCAACGCGGGGCACGCCAGCCATGGCCGTATGGGCTGGTTCCTCATGATGGCCGCGCTGGTGGGGCCGACGGCGATCATTTACTGGGTGCTGCTGTATTACAAACTGTACCTGGTGGCGTTTGGCTGGAATGTGCTGATGGTGTACCTGACATTGGGTTTCCGCCACTACAGCCACTATTTCACGTCGATCCAGCTGGCCCTGAATGCCGGTGATGAATCGGCGGCCCGCACCTTGCTGGCGGAGTGGACCAAGACCGATACGGTCGGCATGGAAGCCTCCGAAATCGCCCGCATTGCCGTGGAAAAGGCGCTGATCACGACGCACCGCAGCGTATTCGGCGTGTTCTTCTGGTTCCTGATGCCGCTGGGGCCAGCCGGCGCCGTGCTGTACCGCGTGTCCGAATACCTGTCGCGCGCATGGAATGAGCCGGAACACATGCGCAATGAAGCATTCGGCGAATTCGCCGCCAAGGCGTTTTACTGGATCGACTGGATTCCCGTGCGCCTGACGGCGGTGGCGTTTGCCGTGGTGGGCAATTTTGAAGATGCGATTTATGCATGGCGCAATTTCGCGCACCGCTGGGCCGATGAAGCGCGCGGCATCATCCTCGCGGCCGGCGGCGGCGCGATGGGCGTGCGCCTCGGCACGCCGCAGGAAACCGCGGCCCGCGTGCTGCCGGCCGATGCGGCTACCGTGGATTCCGGCGACATGGAAGGCGAGGCGCTGCCGGGCGAGGAGCCGGGCGTGCGTTCGCTGCAATCGACCGTGGGCCTGGTATGGCGCGCGATGGTGCTGTGGATGCTGTTGCTGCTGCTGTTGTCCGGCGCGGTCTGGCTGAGCTGATTTGATTCCCATGCCGGTGCGGGCACACTGTCCGCACCGCGCCACAGTCTTCTTCCGCTGAAAGAAAACCGATACCCGCCCAAGGGTACAATACCGGTTTTGGCGTGAAGATCCATGAATATTTTCCTGTAATGGCACGCCAGCGCAGCTTGCAAATCAAGTACTTACTCGCTTAGGTCTTCTATAAGATATAATACCTAAGATTTTTCACGCACCCCCTGGTTTCCAGCGAGTCCCATATGGCCGAGTCAACGCAACCCACGAAAGAACGGGCCAAAGAGTTCTTTATCCTAGGTCTCACGATGGATGGAAAACAATTCCGTCCCAGCGACTGGGCAGAGCGCCTGTGCGGCGTCATGTCCTGTTTCCGTCCCGAAGGTACGGGCGGACCGAATGCCCACCTGCAGTATTCGCCGCTTGTGCGGCCGACCCTTGTCAATAACACCAAAGCCGTCGTGGTCAGCCACGAACTGCGCGAAGTGGAGCCGATGGCCTATCACTTCGTCGTCAATTTCGCCAAAGATAACGGCTTGCAGATGGTCGATGCGTGCTTCCTGCCGCTGCCCGGCGACCGTTAAGAATCCGCTTGCATGTGCCTGATACCGCAGGTGTCAGTTACATCTGACTAACCACGCGGCGGCAGAGGCTGCTGCGCCATGCAACTTACCAGTTTGCCGACAAACCGGTCGCGCAGCGACGCGTATTCAGCATAGGTGTGGAATTCGCGCATGGCTGCCGGCTGTGCCAGGATATACGCGGTGCCGATCACGCCGGATGCCTGGTGGGCAAAGCTGTAAAAGCTTAACGGGCCGCCGCCATCGATGCCGGGCTGGTTCAAGGCCATGACTTCCACGCCATCCTGGCGCGTGACTTCCAGCGGATTGGCGCCTTCGCTGCGGGAATCGGAAAACAATTCCATATAAGCCAGCACGGCGTCGCGGTCTTGCTGGAACTGGCCGTCGGCGGATTTCTCCACTTTCAAATTGACCAGGGGCGCCTTGCTGTCCTTGTGCAGCATCAGACGGTAGCCATCGACCGTCGAAATCCGGGCGGCGCCATCGCGGGTTTGCACTTCGCGGAATTGTTTGGCGGCTGGCAGGCGCGCGCTGGATGTGACGCGGAATTCGCTGTTGTCGAAGCAGTGTGCGAGGCCGCCCAGCGGATCGCCGGTACGCTCCTGCGCGATGGCGGGCGCCATGGCGGTCACGAATCCGATTGCCAGCAGTACGTGCTTCATGCAGGTTACTTAAAGTCAAAGAAGCCAGCAGTATAGACGCGGCAGCCCCGCTGAAAATGCGCACTTTGTCACACCAGCAAGATCGCGTACGATAACGTTTCCTTAGCGTTTATCCAATCTTGCCTACGCCATGACCCGACTCCCCGCTCTCCGCCTGTTGCCCCTGCTGTGCAGCCTGACCTTGCTGCCGCCCGCGATTGCCCAAACTTTGCCAGCCGGCGTCGTCAAAGGCCCGTCCGTGGAAGGCATTACGGAATACCGTTTGCCCAATGGCTTGAAAGTCTTGCTGTTCCCTGATGCGTCCAAGCCCACCGTGACCGTCAACGTCACGTACCTGGTGGGTTCGCGCCACGAGAATTACGGCGAGACCGGCATGGCGCACTTGCTGGAACACTTGATGTTCAAGGGTTCGCCGAAGAACCGCAACATCCCGCAGCAATTCTCTGAGCGCGGCATGGATTTCAATGGCACCACGTCGTATGACCGCACCAATTACTATGAAGTGTTCCAGGCCGGCGGCGATAACCTGAAATGGGCGCTGGAAATGGAAGCGGACCGCATGGCGCATTCCTTCATTGCGAAGAAAGACCTGGATTCGGAAATGACGGTGGTGCGCAATGAATACGAGAGCGGCGAAAACAGCCCGTTCGAAGTGCTGTTGAAGCGCATGCAAAGCGTGGCATACGACTGGCACAGCTACGGCCGTTCCACCATCGGCAACCGCAGCGACATTGAAAACGTCAAGATTGAAAACCTGCAGGCGTTTTACCGCACGTACTACCAGCCGGACAACGCCGTGCTGCTGGTCGCCGGCAAATTCGATCCCGCGCAAACGCTGGCATGGATCAGCAAAACCTTTGGCGCCATCCCGAAACCGAAGCGCAAGCTGCCGCAGTTCTGGACCGTGGAACCAGTGCAGGATGGCGAGCGCTCTTTCATGGTGCGGCGCAAGGGCGACATGCAGGTCGTGCTGCTGGGCTACAAGATCCCGGCTGCACTGCATCCGGACGGCGACGCGCTGTCCTTCATGTCGGAAATTATGGGCGATACGCCGAATGGCCGTTTGCATAAAAAGCTGGTGGAAACCGGCAAGGCTGCGCAAGTGTTCAGCTTTGGCCAGACTGGTTATGCGCCGGGCTTGCAATTGATCGGCGCCATCGTGAAGGCGGACCAGCCTTTGGAACCGGTGAAGGAAGCGCTGATCGCAGAAGTGGAAAGCTTTGCCAATACGCCGCCGACGGACGAAGAAATGGAGCGTGTACGCCGCAATATCGGCAACAGCATCGAAAAGGCGCTGAACGATCCGCAAAAAGTCGGCGTGGCGCTGTCGGAACAAATCGCGCTGGGCGACTGGCGCCTGCTGTTCCTGGGCCGCGACAGCCTGCCGAAAGTCACGAAGGAACAAGTCAGCAAAGCCGCTGCCACCTACCTGAAGCGCGACAACCGTTCGGCCGGCATGTTCGTGCCGGAAGACGCGCCGCAGCGCGTGGAAATTGCTGCCGCGCCATCGGTGGAGGAAGTCATGAAAGGCTACCAGGGCAAGCAATCGACCTTGCAGTCCGAAGTGTTCGATCCGAGCCAGGCCAATATCCTCGCACGCACGGAACTGGTAACCGTGGGCGGCATCAAGATGGCGCTGCTGACTAAGAAAAACCGTGGCGAAACCGTGTCGGTCAGCCTGCGCCTGCACTGGGGCGATGAAAAGAACCAGTTCGGCAAAGCCATGATTGCCGCCGCCACCGGCCAGATGCTGAACCGTGGCACCACCAAATACACGCGCGCGCAATTGGCCGATGCGTGGGACAAGCTGAAGATGACGGGCAGCGTGTACCAGTTCGACACCACGCGCGCCAACCTGGAACAGGCGCTGCGCCTGGCCAGCCACGTGTTGAAAGAACCCGTGTTCGATGCAGCGGAATTCGAACAAATGCGGCAGCAATGGCTGGTGCAGCTGGAAGCGTCGCGCAGCGAACCGCAAGCGGTGGCGTCCAATGCGCTGGCGCAGCATTATGCGCACTATCCGAAAGGCGACGTGCGCACGCCGCTGACCATCGACGAACAGATTGCGCAAATCAAGGCCATGACGGTGGATGATTTGAAGGCGTATCACCGCGAATTCTATGGCGCATCGCATGCGGAAATGGCGATTGTCGGCGACTTCGACAAGGCTGCCGCGCAAGCCGTGGTGGCCGAAGAATTGGGCAACTGGACCAGCAAGGCAGCCTACGCGCGCATTGTCGACAGCAACGTGCCCCATCCGCCGCTGGACCAGTTCATCAACACGCCGGACAAGGAAAACGGCTTTTATACGGCCCGTATCGATATTGACTTGAATACGGAGGATGAAGACTATCCGGCGCTGGAACTGGCCAACTACATCCTTGGCGACGGCGGCCTGAAGTCGCGCATCATGGACCGCATCCGTCAAAAGGATGGCTTGTCGTATGGCGGCGGTTCTTCGCTGGCGGCCAGCGATATCGACCGCGCCAGCTACTTGTCGGTTTCCGCCATCGCCGCGCCGCAAAACTTGAACAAGCTGAAGGCAGCGATCCGCGAAGAGCTGGCGCGTGCGTTGAAAGATGGCTTTACCAAGGCGGAAGTGGAGGGCGCCCGCTCCGGCATCTTGCAGCAGCGCCTGCAAAACCGTTCACAGGATGGGGTGCTGGCGGGCGGCTGGACCACGTTCCTGTACATGAACCGCACCTATGCGTGGAGCAAGGCGTTTGAAGACAGGCTGAAAGCGCTGACGCCCGCGCAAGTCAACGCTGCGTTCCGCAAGGCGGTGGACTTGAACAAGCTGAATGTGGCGGTGGCGGGGGATGCGGCGAAGGCCAAATAACCGTGGCGTACCCTGATACCACCGGCCAAGGTGGTATCAGGGTGTACTCAATTCCGCCACGAAGTCATACATATCGCCCCTGAAAATCGAGCGGCAAAATTCCACGGCCTGGCCGTCGCGCAAAAAGCCCAGCCGCTCGACGGCCAGTCCCGCATCGCCTTCTTTCGCCTGCAGCAGTTTGGCTTGCTCGGCATTGAGCAACAGCGCCGATAAGCGCTGCAAGGCGCGCGCCGGGCGCTTGCCGGCATGCTCCAGCGCTTCATACATCGACACGCCCACTGCGTCGAGCGAGGGCAGGGCGCTGGCCACAATGGTCGCGTATTCAATGCACATGGGGATTTCATCGGCATAGCGGATGCGGTGGAAGCGGAACACAGGCGCGCCTGGCGATAACCTCAAGCGCAGCGCTTCTTCCGGCGTCACGGTGCCTTCGGAGCGCTTCAGCCATACGCTGCGCGGCGTGCGTCCGCGCGCCCGCATGTCTTCAGAAAACGACGTGAGTTTCGCGAAGTTTTTCTCGATGCGGGTATTGATGAAATTCCCCGAGCCAGCGCGGCGCACCAGCAAGCCTTCATCCACCAGGCCGTCGATGGCCTTGCGCACGGTAATCCGGGACACGGACAAATCGGCCGCCAGCTGGCGCTCGGCCGGCAGTGCTTCGTCCGGCGCAAAAATCCGCTTGTCGATGGCTTCGCGCAGCGCGCGCTGCAGTTGCTGATACAGGGGCTGGCTGCTGGTTTCCGCCAGGTGCTGCATGATTTGAGCAAGCGTGGTGGTCATGTGGTGGTCTCATTCGCGGGCACTTGGGAAGGTGCCCATCGTTATAGTTTTCTTGCCGTTTGATAATACCAAAAAAAGACCGCAGCAAAGCGGTTCGCATGCCACCACACTACCGCACAGAGGGAGGTAGCGCTAACTTATTGAAAATGACGGCAAAGTGGTCTGTGTTGGCACTACAACATGCGAAAAAAATACGAAAACTGGTAGTGTTCTGGTATTAGTTCGAGGTATATTGGCGTTCAATTGGTTTTGTTAGTGGTTGTAAAGAAGATCTGCAGGGTGCCGTGGGGAGCGCGGCAGCCGAAATACTGATCTCGTTAATTGGACCGGGCTTCCTGGAAGCCCACATCAAGGGGGAGTACATGAAACGCAATCTGACGCCGATCGCCAGCGCGGTCGCCATCCTGATCACCAGCACCGCACTGACGGCGCACGCACAAGATGCCAACAAAGGCGTGGACAATGTCGTGGTCGTGACCGGCGTGCGCGCAGCCCTGGCGCAGTCGATCAACCAGAAACGCAATGCGGAATCGCTGGTGGAAGTCATCACGGCGGAAGACGTGGGCAAAATGCCGGACAAGAGCGTGGCGGACTCGCTGCAGCGCGTGCCTGGCGTATCGGTGGCAACGGCCGGCGGTGCGGAAGGCGGCTTCGGTGAAAATGACCGCGTCAGCCTGAAAGGCACGCCATCCAACCTGACCCTGACGACGCTCAATGGCCACACCGTGTCGTCCGGCGACTGGTATATCTCGAACATCACCAGCGGCGGCCGTTCCGTGTCGTACTCGATGTTCCCGTCCGAACTGATTGGCCGCGTGACCGTCCATAAGAGCGCGCAAGCCAACCTGACGGAAGGCGGCGCGGCCGGCTCCGTCGATATCGAAACCCGCAAGCCGCTGAGCTTCAAGAAAAACCTGACGCTGATGGGTTCCGTGGAAGCGGCTTACGGCGATGCGGCCAAGAAGACCAATGCGCAGGTATCGGGCCTGGTCAACTGGAAAAATGACCAAGGCAACCTGGGCGTGCTGGTACAAGCCTTTGATGAAAAGCGTTCGCTGCGCCGCCTGGGCCAGGAATTCCTGTGGTGGGACAAAGTCTCGCCAGACTATGCTCCGGCATGGGTCAAAGCCAATCCTGAAGTCAACGGCAAATACCTGTCGCTGCTGACCGGCTCCGCGCTGTTCCAGCAAGAGCGTGAACGCAAGGGCGGCATGGTCGACGTGCAGGTGAAAGTCAACAATGACTTCAGCTTTGACGTCAGCGGCCTGTCGACCAAGCTGAAAGCCGACAACGTCAATGCCAACTTCATGTTCGCGCCCTACCAGGCGCTGACCAACAACTGGTCCGGCGTGGGCGGCGTCGTGCCATCCAAGTGGACGGTAACGGGCAACCAGATCACGTCGATCACCTTGCCGTCCACCTGCCCGGTGGCGGACTGCTCGAAGATGGGCCCATCGGTGCAAGACATCATTGCCCGCCCAGGTTCGTACAGCGATTCGAAATTTGTGAACCTGGACTGGAAATTCCGCGCCAATGACGACCTGTCGTTCACCGGCCAGCTGGGCACCACGCGCGGCACCGGCTATGCACGCGACTATGGTTATGAAGCGTGGCTGGCTTACTCGGGCGCGTCCATGACCACGCACGGCCTGGATGCCCCGGCCAACGTCACCATCGACAATGCCGGCACCTTCAATCCGCGTACCGGCGCCGATTTCTTCGGCGGCTGGGCGTCCGATACGACGGCCAAGGACAAGGAAACCTATGGCCAGATCGACGGCACGTGGAAAACGCCATGGGACGCTGTATCGACCGTGCGTTTCGGCTTCCGTTCGGCCAAGCATGACCGTAACCTGACGTGGCTGCAGGGCGACGTGTCTTCCGCCGGTTCGTCGCTGGCCAACCGTCCGACCGGTTTGACCACGTATCCGGCCAGCCCGCTGGCCAACGTGCTGGACAAGCCATGGACTTTCACGCCTGATTCGATGAAGGCATGGGGCGACAAATACGTGACGTTCGCCAACCACGCTTACCAGAATGAATTCAAGATCGCGGAAAAGGCGAATGCCGTGTATGCGATGGGCGACCTGGCAGTGGGTAACGTGACCGGTAACTTCGGCGTGCGCTACGTGCAGACCGATATCGACGTCGACAACGCGTCGCCGAACACGGTATGGGCGCCGGTGCACACGTCCAACACTTACAAGGACATCCTGCCAAGCGCGAATGTGCGTACCGACCTGGCGAAAGACGTGGTGCTGCGCGCTTCCGCCAGCCGCACCATGGCCCGTCCTGACTTTGGCGCACTGGGCTCGCTGTCGCTGAACGACCTGACCCGTTCCGGTTCCGGCGGCAATCCGAACCTGAAGCCGATTTACTCGAACAACCTGGAAGCAGGCGTGGAATGGTACTTCATGCCGAAGTCGCTGCTGGCAGTGAACCTGTACGACATGCACCTGGGTTCGTACGTGACGTATGGCGCATCGACGCAGAACTTCTACAACCAGGCGGTGAAGGCTATCACGGCTTACAACATGAGCTCCGCGCTCAATACCAAGGCCCGTGTACAAGGTGTGGAATTGCAGTACAGCCAGGACCTGGGTAACGGCTTTGGCGCCAGCGCGAACTACACCTATGCGGATGGCAAAGAAACCGGCAAGGCGCCAAAATCGGCTTGCGCGGACCTGGGTGACTGCCACATGATCGGTACGTCGAAGAACTCGTACAACGTGTCCGCGTTCTATGAAAACAGCCGCTTCAGCGCACGTCTGAACTATAGCTACCGTTCCGCCTTCCTCAACGGCCTGGACCGCAATAGCGCGATTTACCAGGATGGCGTAGGCACCGTGTCGCTGGCGCTGAACTATAACTTCAGCGACAACCTGACCCTGTCGTTCGAAGGCAAGGACTTGAACGATCCGCTGCTGAAATCGTACGCGACGTCCAAAGACCAGCCACGCGCGTTCTACAAGAACGGCAAGCAGTTCTTCCTGGGCCTGCGCGGCAAAATGTAAGGTTCCTTCAGCTTGACGCTGCTGTAGTTGGCGTTGCATTGGGCAGGGCTTCTTCCGGGAGTCCTGCCGTTTTTTTTCGAGTATCCCATGCGTTCAATATATAAAGCCCTGTTGTTGGCGGCGCTGGCGCCGCCAGTACTGGCGGCAGACGTTCCCGCCTTTGTCTACAGCCCTTACCAGCACCTTCCGCCGTTTGCCGCCGGCGGCCAGCCTTTGACGTGGGCGTTTGCCAGCGGCGAATGCGGCGATGAACACTGGGGCGGCCAAGGCGGGCAAGCCGTGGCCGACGCCAACGTGCCGGCATTTGCCCAGGCCGGTACCGGCTACATCATTTCCACGGGCGGGCAGGGCAACGTCTTCACTTGCGCCACCGATGAAGGCATGGAGCGCTTTATCCGCCGCTATGCTTCGCCGCAATTGATCGGCTTTGATTTCGACATTGAAGCGGAACAGACGGCGGAACAGATTGCGTCGCTTGCCGCGCGCATCGCCACCGCGCAAAAACACCATCCGCATTTGCGCATGAGTTTTACCGTGGCCACGCTGGCCGCGTCCGATGGCAGCCACGCCAGTCTCAATCCTACTGCGCAAGCCGTGCTGGCTGCCGTGCGCAAAGCTGGCGTGCAAGGCTATGTATTGAATTTGATGGTGATGGATTATGGTCCCGCCGGCAAAAAAGCGTGCGTCGTCAAGAAGGCGCGCTGCGACATGGCGGCGTCCGCGCTGCAGGCGGCGCGCAACGTCCATATCAAATACGGCGTGCCGTATGAGCAGATGGAATTGACGGCCATGATCGGCGTGAATGACGTGGTGGAAAACGTGTTGACGCTGCGCGATGCGCAAGCCATGGCGCAGGGCGTGCGGCGCATGAAACTGGCGGGCCTGCATTACTGGTCGCTGGGCCGGGACAAGCCTTGCGACAAGCCTGTCACCGGCGCCGATGCCACGTGCAGCACCATGAAAGGCGTGCCGGCCGGCGCCTACCTGCGTACGTTTGCGCAAGCGCTGGGCAAGGTGGCGCCATGACCTTACGGGCCGTGCCGGATACGGGCAGCATGGCGAAGCCGGCCGGCGCGCGGCGCTATCCGTCGCTGGACGTCCTGCGGGGCTTGACGGTGGCGCTGATGATCATCGTGAATACGCCGGGCGACTGGAATACCGTGTACGCGCCGCTGCTGCACGCGCAGTGGCATGGCTTTACGCCAACGGACTGGGTTTTCCCCACCTTTTTGTTCGTCGTGGGCAATGCGCTGAGCTTTGCGCTGCCGAAGTATGCGCAACTGGGCAGCGGCGCCGTGCTGGCCAAGGTGGGCAAGCGCAGCGCGATGATTTTTGTGCTGGGTTTCCTGCTGTTCTGGTTTCCATTCGTGGCGCCGGACAGCACGGGGCACTGGGGCGTGATCCCGCTGTCCGGCACGCGCATCCCCGGCGTGCTGCAACGGATCGCGCTATGCTTTGCGCTGGCGTCCTTGCTGCTGCATTTTGCGAAAGAAGCGGGGGCGTGGCTGTATTGCGCGCTGGCGCTGCCAGCGTACTGGGCTATCCTGGTGCTGGCGGGCGATTGGACAATGGCCGGCAATGCCGCCGTGAAGTTCGACCTGTGGCTGCTGGGCGAGCGTCACCTGTACCACGGCGAGGGCATTCCATTTGATCCCGAAGGGCTGCTGGGCACGATTCCCGCCACCGTCAACGTCATGGCTGGTTATTTCGCGGGCCGCCTGTTCGTGGCAAAAGGCGCAACGTGGGAAACGCTGGCGCGCCTGATGCTGGCGGGCGTCGCGTGCATTGCCGTGGCGTTGTGCTGGGACCGGGTGCTGCCGTTCAATAAAAAGCTGTGGACGCCGTCATATGCGCTGCTGACAGTGGGCCTAGATTTGCTGGTGCTGCCCCTGATGATTTATCTGGTGGAAATGCGCGGCGCCGCGGCACGCTGGACGTATTTCTTTGAAGTGTTTGGCAAGAATACGCTGTTCATTTACCTGCTGTCGGAACTGGCTGTCGTCGTGCTGGTGCGCACGCACGTGGGAGCGCAGGATGCGTATGCGTGGCTGTATAGCGTGGCGTTCCAGCCGCTGGCGCCGCCGAAGCTGGCGTCGCTGCTGTTTGCCGTCGCATTCATGCTGGCGTGCTGGCTGGCCGGGTATGTGCTGGACCGGCGCAATATCTACATCAAGGTGTAGCGATGGCGGCTTCTGCGCAGCGGCTGGCCAGCCTGGATGCTTTCCGGGGCTTCGTGATCCTGGCCATGATCTGGGTAAATTACGCTGCCGGCATGCCGAGCATTCCATATTGGCTGGAACATGCGGGGCCGCATGCCGACGGTATCACGGTGCCGGACCTGGTATTTCCCGCGTTCCTGTTCATGGCCGGCATGGCGCTGCCGCTGGCCTTGCGGCGCGACGCCGCAGGCGGCTTGACGTTGCCGCTGCTGGGCCGCCTGCTATGGCGCGCGGGCAGCCTGATGGTGGCGGGCGCCGTGATGGCGGAAGCGTGGCGCTATGACGAGGCGGCTGCCTTGCTGCCCCGCGCGCTGTATTTCACGCTGTTTTACTGCGCGATGCTGCTGTTGTGGCGGCAGGCGCCTGAACGCGGCCGGGTATTCTGGCTGGGTGCTGCACTGATGGGAATAGTGCTCGTGCTTTTTCGCGGCAAGGTGTCGGGCGATGCGCCGTCGCCGTACTTGCAGCACAGCTGGTGGGGCATACTTGGCATGATAGGCTGGGCGTATCTGGTGTGCGGCGTCCTGTATTTGCTGGTGCGCGGGCAAGACGCTGCGCTGTGGGGCTGCCTGTTGCTGCTGCTGGCGCTCTACATGGGCGGCACCGATGGCTGGCTGCCCGTTCCTGCCGTCGTGCAGGATTTCGTCAATGTGCCGCAAGTACTGGGTTCCACGGCGGCCAACGTCATGGCGGGCGTGCTGGCAGGGCGGCTGTTGCTGGCGGCGCAGCCGGCCGCGCCATCCCGCGCAATCTGGCCGCTGGTGGCGCTGGCGCTCATATTGTTTGCCGCGGGCCTGCTGCTGCGTCCCTTTTATGGCATCAATAAAATCCACGCGACGGCGCCGTACACGCTGGTCTGTTCAGGCATCACGCTGGCGCTGTTCGTGCAGTTCTACTGGCTGTGCGACGTACAGGGCTGGCGCCGCTGGTGCGCATGGCTGCTGCCTGCCGGCGGCAATGCACTGTTTGCGTATATCGTGCCGGACGTGTGGGAGCAACTGGCGGCGCTGCTGCATGTGCCACGGTTCTGGTGGCCGTTCTGGCAGCAGGGCGGGATGGCCGGCTTGTTCAATGCCGCTGTGCTGTCGCTGGCCATGATCGGGCTGACGGCGCTGGCAAGCCGCGCGGGCTTGAAATTGAAGATGTAAAGGCGTAAAAAAGCCGCCGGGCGCACAGGGCGCCGCGGCGGCTTTTCCAAGACGGTAGCCTCGCGATATTACTTGGCTGCGGTGGCGGCTGCCGGACGGTTCGCCCACATGGTCCAGTAGCGCGCCAGGTCGCCGCGGCCATCGGCCGGGTTCACCGTGGCCAGGACTTTGGCGGCTTCCTCTTTTTTGCCAGCCATCGCATACGCATAGCCCAGGCGCAGTTTCGCGTCTTCAGGGTTTTTCGCGATGCCCTTGGCAACACCTTTCTGCATCAAGTCCAGGCCCTTGTCGAACTGGCCCATGGTCACGTAGATGTAACCCAGGTTGACCAGGCCCACGCCGTCTTTCGACTTCATGGCGGCGGCAATGCCGCTGTCGATGTTTTTCGCATCGTCAGCCGCGTTCTTGTTGGCCTTGTCGCGCAGCGCCTTGTGCTTGGCTGCATCCGGGCCGGTGCCCAGCACGCCCTGTTCAAAGCCCATGTCCAGCGCTGCCTTGGCTTCCGTGAAGAAGCCGGCCTGCAAGTCCAGTTCCGCCAGTTCCAGCAAGTCGTCGCCTTCCATCTTCGGCAGCACGGCTTTTTTCAGGCGCATGGTATCGATGTCCAGGCGCATGTTGTAGCCATCTTTGCCGCGGGTACGGTTGATCAGTTCACCCCACAGCGCTTCGGTCGGGTGGTACTTGACCATCAGCTCCAGGCCATTCATGTAAACGTTCTTGTCCTTGGTGACGGCGCCGGCGCTTTGCAGCAGCTTCAGCACGTCGGCGCTCGGCACTTCGCCAGCCTGCTCATTGGCCGCGACGTCCTTGCGGGTTTCGGTGATCACGCTGGCGTAGTCATTCTTCAGGTACAGTGCGCGCAGGATGGTCAGGCGGTGTTTCTTGGTATCGCCCGATTCCGCGCCATAGCGGTTGAACCAGGTGATGGCTTTGTCATAATCCTTTTGGCGGAAGTTGGTTTCAGCTACCGCTTCCATGAAATTCAGCTTGTCGCGCTGCGACAGGCGGCCCGAATCCAGCATGGCTTCCAACGCTGGCAGCAGCATCGCGTTGTCGCCGCTGGCCGAGCCCACGCGCACGCGCGCATCGTTGAGAATGAAGGTTTCAAACGGGGTCAGGTTAGGCAGCGCGGCAGCCTGGTCGATACGGCTTTTCGCTTCCGTGAAATTCTTCGCATCCACCAAATCCTTGAATGGTTTCGGCTCGAGCAGCTTGTACATTTCTGGACGAATCGTTTCCTGTTTTGGCGCTTCAGCTGGTTTTTCTTCAGCCGCCATCACAGGAGACATGCCAACCATGGCCGGCGCAAAATTCAGGCCGAGAACGGCTGCGAGCAGGCTGGTACGTGCGAAACGGAACTTGGTCATCGAGGTTACCCTTCATTCAGTCGAAAACAAACAGATATTGTCCCACAAAATAGCAGTTATGCTGAAATGTGACGTGCGCGGCATTTTAACGTCTGTTAAGCGGCGCTGGTGGACAGTTCATCGTGCAGCAACGTGTTACCGTTTGTATCAAACAGCAGGCAGCGCTGCGGCGGCAGGCGTAATGTTGCATGGCTGCCGGGCGCCGGCGGCGCCTGTTCGGACAGGTAGCGCACGGCCACCATGTCACCGGCGCCAGCGATGCGCACATACACGATGGCCTGGTCGCCAAGGAATTCCACGTGGCCCACGGTGACGGGCAGCAAGCCCGCCTCGCCGGTTCCCGGCGGCAGCAACACCGCATGTTCCGGCCGTACGCCCAGTGTCAAGCGCGTGCCGCGCGTGACATCGCCACCGGCCGCGGCAACTTCCGCCACGTCGCCGGATGGCAGGCGCACGGCGATGAAATCCGGTGCGCTGGCCAAGGCTTCCACCTGCAGGAAATTCATCTTGGGCGAACCCAGGAACCCCGCCACGAACAGGTTGGCGGGCCGGTGATACAGTTCCAGCGGCGTTCCCACCTGTTCAATGCGCCCGCCGGAAAACACGGCAATGCGGTCGCCCAGGGTCATGGCTTCCACCTGGTCGTGGGTCACGTAAATCATCGTCGTGCCCAATTCCTCGTGCAGGCGGCTCAGTTCCACGCGCATTTGCACGCGCAGGCTGGCGTCCAGGTTGGACAGCGGCTCGTCAAATAAAAACACGTCCGGCTTGCGCACGATGGCGCGGCCGATCGCGACGCGCTGGCGCTGGCCGCCTGACAAATCTTTCGGCTTGCGCTGCAGGTACGGCGTCAATTGCAGCGTATCGGCGACCCGCTCGACGGCGGCCTTGATTCCGGCAGGTTTGTGCCCCGCCAGTTTCAGCGCAAACGCCATGTTGTCGAACACCGTCATGTGCGGGTACAGCGCATATGACTGGAACACCATGGCGATGCCGCGCTCACTCGGGGCAATTTCATTGGCCAGCTTGCCGCCGATGCGCAGTTCACCGGCCGTGATGGATTCCAGCCCCGCGATCATGCGCAGCAAGGTGGACTTGCCGCAGCCGGACGGGCCGACAAACACGATGAATTCACCGTCGCTGATATCGAGGTCGACGCCGTGGATCACCGTGTGCTTGCCGTCGTAGCGTTTGACGACGCCGTGCAGGGAAACTGCAGCCATCGTCAGCCCGCCTCCGCTACAGCGGGGGTTTCATTGGGCTGCTCATTTGCCTGCAGCGGCTCCATCGTAATGCATTGCGACAGCACGGCCACCGGAATGGCCGCCAGCAGCACCCACAGGAAGAATTGCTGGTAGCCCAGCGCCACTTGCACGTCGCCGCTGATCCAGCGGAACAGCACGAAGCCCAGCTGCATGAAGCCGGTGGAAAACGCGTAATGGGCCGTCTGGTATTTGCCGGGGGCGACCACCTGCATCATGTACAAAATCACGCCGACAAAACCGAAGCCATAGCCAAACATTTCCACGCTGAGCGCCGCGCCAATCAAGGTCAGGTCGGACGGCAGCGCATGCGACAGGTAATAAAACACGAGGTTCGGCAAGTTCATGGCGAGGATCAGGAACAGGATCGCGCGCTTGAGGCTGAGCCAGGACGTGAAGTAGCCGCCCATGACCGAGCCGACCAGGAACGCAATGGTGCCACTGGTGCCGTACACGGCGCCCACTTCCGCCGTGGTCAGCCCCAACCCGCCTTTGTCGAGCGTTTCGCGAAGGAACAGCGGGCCGATGGTTTGCACTTGCGCTTCGCCGGCGCGGAACAGGATGATGAAGATGATCGAGATCCAGATGCCAGGCTTGCGGAAGTAATCAACGATCACTTCGCGCAGCGTACGCGCTACTCCGGACACCGTATGGTCATCCATGCGTGCATTGGGGCTGACCGGCAGCGCCCACGCGTTGTATCCGCCCAGTGCGCACATGGTCAAACCCAGAATGCCGAAAATAACAGTCCATGCGGACGTGACACCCTGGCTTTTTTCCAGGTAGCCCGCCAGCATCAGCATGCCGCCCTGGGCCATGAAGCGGCCGGCGTTGTAAAACGTGCCCTGCCAGCCGGCATATTGCGCCTGTTCTTTCTTGGACAGGGACGCCATGTACAAGCCATCGCATGAGATATCGTGCGTGGCGCACGAGAAGGCGGCGAGAAACAGGACGGCAATGCAGGCGCTGAGCCAGAACGGGAATTGCAAGGCCAGCGCCACCAGGCCCAGGCTCACGCCGCCCAGCAATTGCAGGCAAACGATCACCACCTTCTTGCTCGGCGCCAGTTCCAGGAAGGGACTCCACAACGGCTTGAAGATCCATGCCGCGCCAAGAAACGCCAGCCAGTGCGTAATCTCGTCATTCGACATGTGCATGCTCTTCATCATCTGGCCAAAGACCAGCGCGATGGCGAAATAGGGCAACCCCGACGCCAGGTACAGCGAAGGGATCCACTTCAGTGGCATGTTGCGGCGTGCGGCTTCCATTATCGTTCTCCTTATTTGAAGCCTGGTACCGGGCACACGCCGGTGGCTTCCAGTTCGCCGGACAGCCATGCATTGATGGCGTCCAGCGCGGGCGCGGCAAAGCCATACGTCATCAGGGCTGGTGCGTCGATGTCCAGCGCCTGGTACGGATTCCACAGCGCCAGGTGCAGGTGGGGACGCCATGTGGCGCGCGGATTGGCGCCGTAACGCAGGCGCGACGTTGATGCCAGGATCGTGTAGCGGCCGTCGTTCGGCAGCGCGCGCCAGTCAAACGTATCGGCATCGGCAAACGTTACGAGATCCACGTCATACAGGCGGCCCAGCGATTCCGCGACTTTGGCGGCTGGCACACCAGCTTCCGACACGCCGTCGCTGACCACGTCCTGTCGCACCACCAGCCGTACTTTCGCTCCGGCGGCCGGGCGCTGGGGATTGCCGCGCGCCGTCAGGCTGCGGCGCCAGCCTTCCGCCATGACGGCGCGGTCGGCGGCATCTTCCTTGTACGAGCGGGCCTTGCATGGATACGCTTGCGCCAGCGCGCCCAGGCGGGCCAGGCGCTCGTCGATGCCTGTCTGCGGCAGGGTATTGTCGGCCAGCGCATTGGCAATCGCAGTCAGGGTTTCCTCCTGCGTTTCGCGGGTGCCCAGCGCCATCACCATGTCGGCGCCGGCGGCCAGCGCGCGCACTGCCGCGTTGCCGACGCCATAACGGCCTGCAATGGCGTGCATGTCCATGCCGTCCGTGATGATGACGCCCTTGTAATTCCAGCGCTGGCGCAGGATGCCGTCCAAAATCGCAGGCGACATGGTGGCTGGATTATCCGGATCGATGGCGGGATAAACGATATGTGCCGTCATCATGGCCGGTGCGCTCGGCGCGGCAATGCGGAACGGGCGGAATTCAAAGTTTTCCAGCTGCGCCAAAGGCTTGTCCACGGTCGGCAAATCGCGGTGCGAATCCACGTGGGTATCGCCATGGCCGGGGAAGTGCTTGACGCAGCACGCGACGCCTTCCGCATGGCTGCCGGCCATCCACGCCATGGCCAGTTCGGCTGCGCGCGCAGGTTCGGCGCCGAACGAGCGCTCGGCAATGACGGGGTTGTGCGGGTTGTTGTTCAAGTCCAGCACGGGCGCGAAATTCCAGTTGAAGCCTAGCGACTTGACGGCGCGCGCCACGGCGGCGCCCGTGCGGTGGCACAAGTCGGTATCGTCGGCGGCGCCCAGGCCCATCGCCGCCGGCGGCGCCGGCACCCACGTCGAGCGCACCACGGCGCCGCCTTCCTGGTCAATGGCAATCAGCGCTTCCGGGCCCATGATGGCGCGCAAGTCCGCCGTCAGCTTGGACAATTGTTCCGAGTCGGTCATATTGGCGCGGAACAGGCACACGCCGCGGATGCCGTTGCGGCGGATGAAATCGGCCGTGTCGCCATCGAGTTCCGTGCCGGGGAAACGGATCATGATCAATTGTCCGGCGATCTTGCGTAAATCCTGGTGTGTCATTTCACTGCTCCATCCATGCCGCGCATGAAGTATCGTTGAGTAAAGAGGAAGGCCGCCAATGTCGGCAACACTGTGAGCACCGTGCCCGCTGCAATGACACGGGTGCTGGAGCCGAAGGTGCCGCGCAAATACAGTACGCCCACCGACAGCGGAAATTCATCAGGCTTGCTCATCACGATCGATGGCCAGATATATTCGTTCCATGCTTCCACCGCCGTCAGGATGCCGACCGTGGCCAGCCACGGCGCCACCAGCGGTAGCATGATGCGGGTGAAGATGATCCATTCGGACGCGCCATCCACGCGCGCCGCGTCGATCAGGTCCTGCGGCACTTCTTCAAACGCCTGCTTCAGCAGCAGGATGGCGACAGCCGTCACCACGTTCGGCAGAATCACGCCGGCATATGTATCGACGAGGGACAATTTCGTGACCGTGATGAAGTTGACGAGGAAATTGACTTCCGATGGCAGCACCATGGTGGCGAGAATCAGGCCAAAGACCAGTTGCCGTCCCTTGAAGCGCAGGCGCGCCAGCGGATAGGCCGCCATTGAACACAGCACCAGTTTCCAGAACACGGTGAAGGCGGCAATCAGTACGGAATTCTTGAAGAATGCGAAAAACGGAATGACGCGGAACGCTTCTTCAAAATTCGCCAGCGACGGCGACTTGGGCCAGAACGTGGGCGGAAATGCAAAGATATTGCCTTCCGTGGACAGGGCCGTGACGACAGTCCACCAGAATGGGAACACGCATACCAGCGCGATGGCGCACAAGGCCAAGTAGTGCAGGGCAGTCGAGGCGCGTTTGTTCATTTCTTCCCCGGTTTCAGCCAGCGCAGGCACAGTACGGCAATGCCGATGCAGAATACGGATACCACCATGCTGGCAGCCAGTGCACGGGGTAATTTCAAATGCTTCAAGCCCTGGTCATACGCGTAGTACAAGGCAGTGAACGTGGAATTCATCGGGCCGCCCTGGGTCAGCACGTCGACTTCCTGGTAAGCCTTCAATGCCGCCAGCACGGACAGCACGGAACATACGGCAATCGTGGGTTTGAGCATCGGCACGGTGATTTTCCAGAAGCGCTGCCAGCGGCTGGCGCCATCGAGCATCGCCGCTTCGTGCATATCGGCCGGTACTGCCTGCAGGGCGGCCAGGTACATCACCATGTACCAGCCCAGCCCGCGCCACATGGTGACGAACATAATGCAGAACAGCGCCAGTGTATCGTCCGACAGCCAGCCGACGGGCTTGTTCACGATGCGCAGCGCCGTCAGCACGTAATTCAGCGTACCCTGTTCGTGGAACATGAAACCCCACATGATGCCGACCACGGATACGGTGGTCACGACCGGCACATAAAACGCGGCGCGGAACAGTTTGATGCCGGGCAGCTGGTTATTGACCAGCACAGCAAGGCTCAGCGCCCCGATTTGCACGAACGGCACCATCAGCAAAAACACCAGCGAGTTTTTCAGGCCGGTGACGAACATGTCGTTGCCGAAGATATAGCGGAAGTTATCGAGCCCGACAAACGACGTCGGGCGGATCAGGCTGTAATCCGTAAAGGCCAAATAAGTGCCGTAGCCGACAGGCCAAAACGAAAACACGGCCAGCAGCACCAGTGCAGGCGCTAAAAACAGCCACGCTTGAGCAGTAGAGCGGCTCATGGCGCTTCCAATGCAGCCGGCCGGTGACGCGCTATACCCCACATCCGCGGCCCGAAACCGGCAATTTGGCGAGACGCTGCGCCAGGGGACAGCGGCGGCGCGGCACGGCCGGCCCCCCGCATTTCAGAAGTAGCCGCATGCTGGGAGCGAGCCAGCTTCCGGTTCCAGATTGCCGCCGCCTCATCCAGCGCAGCCTTGATGTCGGCCCGCCCGGTAACGCCAGCTTCCACGGCTTTGACCAGCACCCGCCGCAACTCATCGTAATCTTCCACACCTGCCACATACATGGTGCGCGCGTGCCGCATCGACACCGCTCCCGCCGGCACCGCCTTTTCCGCCGCACCCGTACCGGCGGCCCGCGTAAAGAATGGATCCTGCGCAGCGATGGCGGCCGCCGGATACACGCTTGCCTGTTTGGCAAACGCCAGCTGGTTCGCATCATTGGTCAAGAACCGCGCAAACTCGCCAATGGCGGGCAATTGACGGACATCCACGCGCGCCGGCACGGCAAAGTGTATCAGCCACCCGCCATCGGCAATGCCCGTCGGCCCCAGCGGCGCCGGCGCCACATCAGTCTTCGCATAGATATCACGGGCATCGGTTTCAATCCGGCGCACAGCCGTGGGCGGCGCCAGCAGCATGCCGAGGCGCCCCCCTTTGTAGGCATCGATGGCGGCCGGGAAGTTGTCTTCCGCGAACAGCGCATCTTTCAGCAAGCCGCCTGCTTTGTAGGTCTCGGCCAATTTTGCCAGCAGCGCCACGTGCGCAGGCGTATTGAAGGCAGCCCGTCCATTCGCCAGCACAGGCAAGCCTTGCTGCATCATCAAGCCATCGATCTTGGACAGCGCAGGGCACAAGCCTGCCTTGCCGGTACGCTGCGCAATCTGGCGCGCGTAGGCCAGTTGTTCATCAAGCGTGCGCGGCGGACGCTCGATGCCGGCGGCTTTGAAAATTTCCGTGTTATAGGCAATCACGGCGACGTTGCTGTACAGCGGGAAGCCATACGTCTTGCCGTGGAAGGTCAAGTCTTGCAGTGCGCTGGACAGGTATTGCTTGCGGTGGCCATCGAGCAGCGCATCGATGGGCGTCAACAAGCCATCGCGGGCAAATTCATCGGCCCATGGCACGTTCAGGTTGACCAGCGCGGGCGGCGTGCCTGCTACGATGCGGGTCACCAGCTTGGTCTGGATAATGTCCCACGGGAAGTCGACCCATTCAATCTTCACGCCCGGATGCGACGCTTCGTATTGCTTCACGATGCCTTCGAAATAGGGCGTGAATTTGGGCTTCATGCTGAAGGTCCAGAATTCGATTTTTTCAGCGGAGGCTGAAGCTGCGAGGCCCAAAGCCATGCAGGCGGCAAGCAGCTTGTATCTGGTCATGACAGCCTCGGTTGGTGATTCGGTTAAGTTTGCGTCAGATCCGTCATTCCCGCGCAGGCGGGAATCCATAGGCCGCCGCAGGATTCGCTCAGTATGGATCCTCGCGGGGCCGCCCAGGCTTTCGCAGGGATGACGATGCAAAAGCGTTGGGCTTTATACCCGCTCCAGATGCGATTAATGGGTCTTGGTGACTTTGTTCAAATGGCGTGGCTTGTCCGGGTCCAGGCCGCGTGCGGCGGACAATTTGGCTGCCATCACGTAGAACGCCTGGATCGCCACGATCGGATCGAGGTCCGGCGTTGCTGCCACCGGCAACGTCAAATCGCGCTGCGCCACGTCGTCTGGCGCCGCCAGCAATACGCGCGCGCCACGGCCGCGCATTTCGTCGGCCAGCGCCAGCAAGCCTGCCTGCGTCGGGCCACGGGTGGCGAAGATCAGCAGCGGATAGCCTTCTTCAATCAGCGCCATCGGGCCATGCTTGATTTCCGCGCCGCTGAATGCTTCCGCCTGCAGCGCCGACGTTTCCTTGAATTTCAGTGCGGATTCCAGCGCGACCGGGAAGGAAATGCCGCGGCCTACCACCATGATGTTTTTCGCCGGCGCCAGCACGTCGATGGCCGGCGACCAGTCCAGCTGGCCCGCCTGCGACAGCGATTCGGGCAGCGCGGCCAGCGCCGCCAGCAAGTCCGCATCGTTTTGCCAGTGCGCGACCAGGCGTGCGCCAGCCACCAGGCTCGTGATAAAGCTCTTGGTCGCGGCCACCGACTGTTCTTTGCCTGCGTGCAGCGGCATCGCCCACTCGGCCGACGCGGCCAGCGGCGACGTGATGTCATTGACCAGCGCCACGGTGGTGGCGCCGCCGTCGCGGAAGTAGCGGATCGGTTCCACCACGTCCGGGCTCTGGCCCGATTGCGACACGGCGATGGTCAGCGTGTCGCGGGTAATCAGCGGCGATTTGTGCAGGGTGACCAGCGACATCGGCAGCGACGCCACCACGCGGCCCAGGCGGGCCATGATCAGGTAAGCGATGTAATTGCACGCGTGGTCGGAACTGCCGCGCGCCACCGTCAGCGCGGTGGAGTACGGCGTGCTCCTCAATTTGCGTCCCAGCTCCGCGTAGCGTTCGGCGTCGTTTGCCAGTTGCAGCGCGACGCATTCAGCGGCGGACAAGGCTTCTTTAAGCATCATTGAGGTCACAACGTTCTCCTTCGATATAAACGGCTTTGATATTGAGATCGCGATCCAGTACCACCAGATCGGCATACGCGCCGGCTTTGATGCGGCCGCGCTCCTGCAAGCCGAGGTAATCGGCAGCATGCGTTGAAACCCGGGCCGAGGCGTCCGCCAAAGGCAGGCCGAGTCCGACCAGGTTACGCAATGCCTGGTCCAGTGTGAGGGTGCTGCCCGCAAGGGTGCCGTCCGGCAGGCGTACGCCGCCCATGCATTTGTGCACGGTATGGCGGCCCAGCATGTATTCGCCATCGGGCATGCCCGTGGCAGCCGTGGAATCCGTGACGCAGTACAGGCGTGGAATCGCGCGCAGCGCCGTGCGGATGGCGCCAGGATGCACGTGCAGCAAATCCGGAATCAGTTCCGCATATTCAGCGTGGGCCAGCGCTGCGCCGACCATGCCGGGTTCGCGGTGGTGCAAGCCGCTCATCGCATTGAACAGGTGCGTAAAACCGGACGCGCCATGTTCGATGGCCGCCACGCCGTCGTCGTAGGAACCCAGCGTGTGGCCGATCTGTACGCGCATGCCTTCGCCGGCCAGTTCGCGTACCAGCTGCAAGTGCCCTGCGATTTCCGGCGCCACCGTGATGACTTTCAATGGCGCCAGCGCTTCCAGCCGCTGCACTTCCTCCAGCGTGGCGGCGCGCGCGAAATTCGGCTGCGCGCCCAGTTTGCCGGAATTGATGTACGGACCTTCCAGATGCGCGCCCAGCACGCGCGACTCGTTCTTGCCGCGCTGCTTGACGGCTTTGCCGATCGCCGCCAGGGCGATATCAATTTCCTCCTGCGGCGCCGTCATCGTGGTGCCGAGCAGGCTGGTGGTGCCATGCAGCGCATGGATTTTTGCAATGGTATGGATGGCGTCGCCGCCTTCCATCACATCCTTGCCGGCGCCGCCATGCACGTGCAAGTCGATAAAGCCTGGCAGGATATAGTCGTCGCCATTGGATTCCGGGTTGCCTGCTCCGCCGTGGATGGCGGCGATGCGTTCTTCAAACGCGATCTCGCCATGGACCCAGCCGGCCGGGGTCAGGATATTGCCTTGGATTGTTGCACCGCTCATCTGCGCGACTCCGCTACAAATTCATAATAATCGCTGCGGCAATAGGAGTGGGTCAGCTCCACGGCCGCGCCGTTTTCCAGGTAACTCACGCGCGTGATATGCAGCATCGCTTCGCCGGGCTGGATATTGGCCAGCCTGGCCTGTTCCGCATTGGCATTGACTGCGCGGATGTGCTGCAGGGCGCGCATGGGCACCGTGCCGTTTGCTTCCAGGTAGCCGTACAGGGACCCCGTGACGCTGTGTGGATTCGGCATATAGGTTGCCGGGATGGTCGACGTTTCAATGGCCATCACCACGTCGTCCGCTGTACGCAAGCGCTTCAAGCGCGCGACCGGCATATTAGGGGACAAGCCCAGCGACAGCAATTCCAGCGGCGCCGCCACACCCAGTTCGCGCTGCAGCCAGCGCGAGCCGGCCGTGAAGCCGCGCTGCCGCAATTCTTCGGAAAAGCTCGTCAAGCGCGACAGCGGCTGTTCCAGTTTTGGCGTGATATACGTGCCGGAACCTCGCTTGCGGGTCAGCATGCCGCGGTCGCACAGCAAGTCGATCGCCTTGCGCGCCGTGACGCGCGAAATGTCGAGTATTTCAGACAGCACCCGTTCGGACGGCAGCGCTTCATTGGCGCGCCAGTCACCGCAAGTGATGCTATCGGACAGCTTGTTGGCCAGCTGCATATACAGTGGCGTGTCGCTTGTGTGGTCCGGCCTGAAATCGCTCAACTGATCGAGCATGGCGTTGCCTTTCTACGTTTTGTTAGAAGGGAAATTAAGCTTCCGTTTTCGTGCGAATCAGCCGCAGCGCGCCGGCTGCCGAATCGCCTTGCGGCGCGACGATACGTGTCAGCAGATCCACCGGCAGGTAAGCGCGCAATGGTTCGCCCAGCCCACCGCATAGCGCGATCGGCAACTTGCGTTCCGGGTCCAGCGCGGACGCGATCAAGTCCACCTGGCGGCCCGCTTCGAGCAGGATTTCACGGGCCGTGGGGTCATTGTTCGCGTGTTGCAGCACAATGGGCGCCAGCTTGGCGTAACTGGTTTGCGTGGCATTGGCCAGCCATACCTGGATCGCATGGCGCTCGCCGCCGCACGCCACGGCCACCGCGATGGCAAACGCGCCGCCTTGCACGCGCCCGTCGAGCACTTGCTGCACGTGATTGATGGCCGACAGGCCCATCCACGCACCGCTGGCTTCATCGCCGGCCGGGAAACCCCAGCCGCCCACTTCGCGGCGCGTACCGTCCGGCAGCAGGATTTCACCGACGCTGCCGGTACCCAGCGCAATGATGGCGCCTGGCTGGCCGCTGTGCGCGCCCAGCAGCGTCGTGTACGCATCGGTTTCCAGCGCGACCGCGCCATAGCCCGGATTCGCTTCAACGAAATTGGCTGCCCACTGCGGATTGTGCACGCCGGCCAGTCCCAGGCCGATGGCGATGGTGGCGCGCGGCGGCACGTCGAGTCCGCCTGCCTTGAAGGCTTTGGCGGCGGCGTCTTCCACCGAGTTCCATGCATTCCTAATGCCGTGCAACAAGCCGGACGGGCCGCTGTCGCCTTCGCCCACTGGCACGCCATTGCTGCGCTCAATACGCACCCGGGTGCCGCTGCCGCCGCCGTCAACGCCGATGAAGAATTCGATCATTTTGTAATCCGAGAAGAGAAGCTGAGGGCACTATAAGTTTGCCAAACCAGCTTGTCAACAGGTATTTAACTGGTATTAAAAAATGATGAAGTGGACTAGCGCACTTCTGCGCTGCCGTGTATGTAAGTATTTGTTTTTAATGGAGAAGATGTGGGACGAATTTGGTATTGCAGGTGGTCTGGCTTAATGCCAATTTTTCTGCGGTATGGCGCCGTGTAAACAAAAAAAGCCCGGCGGGCGCCGGGCACAAGGACAACCAGGAAAAGGGAAATTAATTGCGTTCGCGTACGCCGCTGCGGTCGACCATGACGATGCGGGCGGCATTGCCGGCACTGCGGGTGTTGCCGGCATTGAGCTGGCCTTGCACATTGACGGTGGCGTTGCCGGGGCCGTGCACCTGGATTTCCGCCTGCTTGGCCAGCAAGTTGCGTGCTTCCAGGTTGCCGGAGCCCGTCAAATGCGCGTCCAGGCTGGCCGTGGTTCCTTCCAGCATGACCTGGCCGGGACCGCTCATCGTGACTTTGACTTTTTCACACTGTGTGGTGGTGTGCAGGTCGCCGGAGCCGCGCACTTCCGCATCCAGCGTATCGCTGACTTTTTTCAGGTAAATATTGCCGGGGCCACGGTTGCGGGTGACGGCGCGCGATACCACGAGGTTTTTCGCGTTGAGGTCGCCAGAACCGTTGACTTCCGCGCTCAGCGTGGCGCTGGTGCCGGACAAGTCGACATTGCCGGGACCGTCGAGCAGCACGCGTACGTTATTGCTTTGCAAGCCGCGCGCACTGAGGTCGCCCGAGCCGTGCACTTCGGCATCGAATTTCTTGATCGTGCCGGCAATGCAGGCATTGCCGGGGCCGCGCAGTACGGCCGATGCGTTTTCCACGTTCAGGCTGCATGCTTCCAGGTCGCCGGAACTGGCGACTTCGGCACGGATGTCGCGGCTGCTGCCGCGCAAGGTCACGTTGCCGGGGCCGTGCAGCGACGCATTGACGGTGGCGACTTTCAAGTCGTGCAGGTGGACGTCGCCGGAACCGCTGACGTCGAGGTTCACGTCTTGCGTGACATTGCCGATTTGCGTATCGCCGGGGCCGCTTAATTGCACATTCAGGCTGGCCGAGCGCAGCGAGCGCAAGTCCATGTCGCCGCTGCCGGTGCCGCGCACGACGAGGTTGGTCACGGCGCCGTCGGCCCGCACATCGCCGGAACCAGTCGATGTCAGCGCAAATTGCTGGCCATGGATTTTTTCAATTTTCACGTCGCCGCTGCCGGCATTGCGCAAGCTTTGCAGGCCGGCGGCGCTGATGGTGACGGTGGCCGGTTCCGGTCCGCGGCCTATGTTGATGGTAAAGCCTTGTTTTTTGAGGCTGCGCACGACCAGCGTGCCGTTTTCCACTTTGGTTTCAATGTTGTCGAGCTGGCGGCGCGTGCCGCGCAAGGTCAGCGCAGTCTTGCCATCGTCCGATACCACCACGTTAAAGGGGCCGGCCAGTTCAATGGCGCTGAAGGCGCCGATGGTGCGGGTTTCCGTGGCCGGGGACTTGTCATCCTTGTTATCGGCTTGCGCCAGGCCGGCGAGCACCAGGGCGGAGACAACTGCAGTGGTTTTTATCAATTTATTCATTGTCACACCTCAAATTAAGTGTGTGAACAATAGGCTAATTGGCTGGAGATGGCGTGCGGAAAGGGATGAAAGCGCGAATTCGGGGGATCAACTGCAAAAAAACGGCGCTGAGATGCTGCGCTGAGCGCCGCACCCGGCCGGTGACGGACTTACTTCAGCAAGTCATATTGCTGCGACATCGTCGAGCGATGGTTGCGGACCGCTTCCACCGCTTCGGCGCGCACTTCGTCGCGTGAGCGGCCGGCAGCGTTGGTGGCCGCCGTGGCGGCCGTACCGGTGGCAGCGGTGACAACGGTGGTAGCGGTGGTAGCGGCAGCGGCTGCCGTGCTGCCGGCCGCCGTTGCTGCGCTGGCCAGCAGGACAGGTTTGCTGTCTGCCTGCGCAGACTGGGCCGGGGTGTCTGCAGCCAAGGCGGTAGTGCTCAGCAGGGAAATAACCATGGCGGCGATGGCGTGTTGGGTGTTCATGTTCGGCTCCTTAACGGACAGGCGATGTTGTAATGCTGCCAGTTTAGTCGTTGCGATGTCAGCAAAAAAGTCGAATAATGGCAATGCATAATTCCTGATTTGGAAATAATTGAGAGGGTGATATGGACCGGCTGCAATCGATGCGCGTCTTTGCCAAAGTCGTGGAGCAGGGCAGTTTTGCCCGCGCCGGCCTGGCGCTCGACATGTCCAACGCGGTCGTCACGCGCCACGTGGCGGACCTGGAACAGCATCTGGGGACGCGGCTGCTGAACCGCACGACGCGCAAACTGTCGCTGACGGAAACCGGGAACGGTTACCTGGAACGGCTGCGGCAAATCCTCACGGATATTGATGAGGCGGATGCGGTAGCGTCGGAAGCGGCCTGCAAGGCAACGGGGACGCTGCGCGTCTATTGCCACCCGAATTTCGGCCAGTCGCAACTGGCGCAATTGCTGCCCCGGTTTGCCGCCGGCCACCCGGACGTGGTGCTGGACGTCACGCTAGCAGACCGTACCGTGGATTTGGTGGAAGACGGGTATGACGTGGGCATTTTTATCGGCGTGCAAAAAGTGGACGGCAATATGATTGCCCGGCCGTTGGCCAGCTCCACGGTGATCCTCACGGCATCGCCGGAGTATGTGCGGCGGCGCGGGGCGCCTAAAACGCCGAAGGAATTATCGGATCACGATTGCGTGAACCATGCTTTCGACCAGATGCGCCACGCGTGGTGCGTCCAGTGCAACGGCAAGCAGATCCGCGTGCCCATCGTCAGCAAGATGATTTCCAATAGTAATGAGGTGCTGCGCCAGGCTGCGCTTGCCGGCATGGGGATCATGTTGCGTACTTCCTACACATTGGGTGACGACTTGAGCACAGGCAAGCTCGTGCAATTGTTGCCGGAATACTGTACGGGAAGGCTGGAAGTGTTGCTGGTGTATCCAAGCCGCAAGCTGGTATCGGCCAAGGTACGGGCCTTCGTTGATTTCATGACAGAAACCTTTGCGGATCCTGCGGCAGATCCCTGGTTGACGGCCTTATAACGATTACAGTTTTCCCGCTGGATTGCCGATAACAAGGGAAGCGGCGCACCCCAGGTGGATGGTGTCATAATGCATGCATGTGCATGGCTTATGCCGGCGCGGGAGAACCAAGATGATCAAATACTTAGGGACTAGAAAATCAGGCGACAATGGCACGTTGTACGTTTTCCTGATCAATGGCCAGCAAAAAGAAATTCGCGAAGGCGCGCTGAAACAATACCCGGGCTGCTATGAAGCGCTGCCCGCCGCCGCCAAGGCGAAAATCAGCGCCAACCGTGCGTGGCTGTCCAAGGCTTGACATGCTGTTGCCCTGCCTGAAGCGCGGTGCGCTGCTCTCCGCGCTGTTTTCCCTGTCTGCTCATGCTGTCACGCCGACCACGTTTGGCACGGTGATAGGCAGCGCCTTGCTGTGCAATGACCAGACCAGCAACCAGCCGTTTTACGATTACATGGTGCGTTTCTTCGGCCCGCCGTACAAGCGCGATGGCGGCGCCTGGTGGTTCCGTACGCCGGATGCGCGGCTGTGGGATACGGAGATCAGCGAGGTCATGGTCAGCGACGATACGTGGCCGCTGGTGTTCGTCGGTGCGGTGGCGGAAACCACCCCGGACAAGCTGGAACAGGCGGTCTCTGCCCAAAGCGGCGTCCGGTATGCGAAAATTGATAGTTCGAGCTTTCCAGTGCGGGAAACCAAACCGGGGAGCAGGATAGTTTATTTCGACCGCAAATCCAAGATTTACTGCGCCAAGTTCAAGCCGCTGCCGTCCGCGTTAAGGTGAGGCGCCGGCGCCGGGACAGGCGCCAAGGGCTTCATGTACACGCAATTCTTCCAGCTGAAACAGTCGCCGTTTTCCATCGCGCCCGACCCGCGCTACCTGTATATGAGCGAACGCCACCGCGAAGCGCTCGCGCATTTGCTGTATGGCGTGGGCAGCGGTGGCGGCTTTGTGTTGCTGACGGGCGAAATCGGCGCCGGTAAAACCACCGTCTGCCGCTGCTTCATGGAGCAGATTCCCGCCAATTGCGAGCTGGGCTACATCTTCAATCCCCGTTTGACGGTGGAAGAATTGCTGCAATCCGTGTGCGAAGAATTCCGCATTGCCATGCCGGAGGGTTTGCACAGCGTTAAAAGCTATATCGATGCGATCAACCGCCATTTGCTGGCCAGCCATGCGGCAGGGCGCAATAACGTGTTGATTATTGATGAAGCGCAAAACCTGTCGCCGCCCGTACTGGAGCAATTGCGGCTGTTGACCAACCTGGAAACGTCCGAGCGCAAGCTGTTGCAAATCATTTTGATTGGCCAGCCGGAATTGCGGACCATGCTGGCCCGTCCCGAGCTGGAACAGCTGGCCCAGCGCGTGATTGCCCGTTACCACCTGGGCTCGCTGTCGGTGGAAGAAACAGGCAGTTATATCGGCCACCGGCTGGCCGTGGCGGGTGCGCATGGCGCGCCATTCCCGCGCCAGCTGATGTCCCTCATTCACCGCATGACCGGCGGCGTGCCGCGCCGGATCAATTTGCTGTGCGACCGGGCGCTGCTCGGGGCTTACGTGGAAAACACGCACACTGTGACGCGCGCGATCTTGCGCCGCGCCGGGGCTGAAGTGTTCACGGAAGCTGCCGCGGCGGCGCCGCCATCGCGCAGGCGCTGGCAATATGCCGCGGCGGGCGTTTTGGCGGGGGCGGTGTTGACGGGGGCTGCGGCGTGGCAATTGTTGCCAGCTATGAAGTCGCCTCAAGCTGCCCTGTCCGCCATGCCCGGCGCGGGGGCTGCTCCTGGCGCTCAGGCCGCGGCCGTCACCCAGGCTGCGTTGGGCGCGCCGGGGACACAGCGCGGGCCGGTGGCGGGGGCGGACGTGCAAACCGCCACGTCCGGCGCAGCGGCAGGGCAGGCCGACGCGGCGCTGCGCCAGCTGGCCGAATTGTGGGGCCAGCAAGTGCCCGATGGCGACTTTTGCGCCAGTGCGGCAAAGCTGAATTTGCGCTGCCTGCATGGCAAAGGCGGGCTGGAAGAGTTACGCAGCCTGGACCGTCCCGCCGTGCTGCAGCTGACGGATGGCCGCACGTCCCGTTATGCCGTGCTGGCCAGCCTGGATGGCCGCAATGCCGTGCTGCGCACCGCAGGCAAGACGGAAAACATCACTGCCGATACGCTGGCGCTGCGTTTCGATGGCGCCTACACGACGTTGTGGCGCGCCCCCCGCGCGTGGCGCGGCGAAGTGGTGGAAGGCGACCGTGGCCCTGATGTTGACTGGCTGGCGCGCCGCCTGGCGGAAATGAATGGCGCCCGCAAGCCGCGCGATAACCGTCCCCTCGACAGCGCCACCTTGCAATTGCTGCGGGATTTCCAGCAAGCGCAGGGCTTGAAGGTCGATGGCGTAGCGGGACCGAAAACCATGATACGGCTGCAGCAGCTGGCCGGTGTGCAAGAGCCCCGCCTGGCCCATGCTGCGGCTGCGGTGGCGGGGAAATAAACGATGTCTTACATACTTGAAGCCTTGAAGAAAGCCCAGGCAGAGCGCCAGCTGGGCGCGACGCCGGATGTGCATGCACCGGTCATCGATGCGTATGCGGCGCGCAATGCGGCGCGCCCCGCGTGGCTGCCAGCTGCGGTGGGCGGCGCCGTCGCCGTGGCGGCGATTGGTGTGGCGCTATGGTGGCGGCATGATGTGCCGGCTGCGCCGGCAGTGCAGCGCGTGGCTGCAGGTCC
>NZ_WNLA01000029.1 GCF_009720865.1 Pseudoduganella ginsengisoli
CTGCCGTTCGACTTGCATGTGTAAAGCATGCCGCCAGCGTTCAATCTGAGCCAGGATCAAACTCTTCAGTTCAATCTCTGTTTTCCAACCTTGCGGTTGGGGTCACTCACTCAAAATACTGACGAATTCTCCGAAGAGAATTACGTTTAATATTTGCGCGAGCGTTAGTACTAATAATTTGAGTTGCAGCGCTTTAGTTAAGAAACCAAGCGCCGGGCAAATCTCATCTAACGCCCACACTTATCGACTGTATGTTTTTAAAGAAGTGCTGATCTTTCGATATCGACGAAGCGTTGTGTTCGTCAGCAGCAGAGAAGCGAGATTATCTAGTGTTTCCTGATATCCGTCAACCCCTCGTTTGCATCGCTGTTTCGTTTTCAAACCGTCGCAGCGCTGCGGGGACCGAACTATAGCAAAGCCCAACCACATTTGGCAAGCGTGAATTTTGGCGGCCCGCAACACTTCTTCCTTCTATTCCCAGTTTTATGCAGACTGTCGCAACCCCATGGCGTATCCGCACCGCCTTGCGTACAGTTGCATCATCAGAAAAATCCGAAAGCGCTGCATGTTTCCTCAACCGAAAGCACAAGACATTGCGAGAACCATTTTGAGCTGGCTGCACCGGGGCTTTGATGCCACGGCCACGTGGGTTACCCAGCTATCGTGGTGGAAATTTTTCCTGTTTGCCGCACTGTCGATGATCGCTGCATCGATCTTGCAGGATGAGTTGTTCTCATCCGGCCCGGATGAGGAATACGCGCAAATCGTGCGTGACAAAAAAAACGCCCGCCATTCCGATACCAATATCACCATCGATGACAGCGGCATTCACTTCAATCCGCGCAGCAAAGGGCGCAAGGAATCCGCTTCCGCGGAAGCCCCGGCAGCGCCTGCCGCGCCAGAATTGCCCGCCTCCGCAGCCGCTCCGGCGACACCGGCCCCGCCGGCGCCACCCGAACCACCCGAAGCCCTGCCTTATAAATCAGGCAAGCCCCCAAAACCTGGCCACGCTGCGACCGCCATGCCCGGCGAGGAAGTACACATCGAGTTGCCGCCGCAAATCGGCGAAGAATTATCGAACGCCATTGAAGAAGCCGTTGACGATGCGGCCGAACAAAAAGTGTCGCGCTATCACAAGCAGGCATCAACGTGGTTCAAGAGCTTTATCTTCCTGCTGATCCTTGCGCTGTTCGGCACCAAAGCGCTGATGGGCGGCAAAAAACGGGCAGAAGCGCAAACCCAGTACGCCAATGCTGCAGCGGAACGTGAATCCATGCAGCGCCAGCTCAGTGAAGCCAAGATGCAAATGATGCAGGCACAAGTAGAACCGCACTTCCTGTTCAATACGCTGGCGTCCGTCGAATACCTGATCGAGACAGATCCGCCACGCGCGTCCGCCATGCAGCGCAGCCTGATTAAATACTTGCGCGCCGTGTTGCCGCAAATGCGCGACAGCAGCCTCGTAACAAACCTGGGCCGCGAAGCCGACATGGTGGCCGCTTACCTGGCCCTGCTGAAAATGCGCATGGAAGAGCGCCTCACCATTGATTTCGACATCCCGGAAGGACTCCGTACGGCAGCGTTTCCACCCATGATGCTGCAATCCATGGTGGAAAACGCCATCAAACACGGACTGGAAGGCAAGCCGGAAGGCGGCACGCTGCAAGTGCGCGCCCAGGTGGCGCACAATAAACTGCAAGTCACGGTGGCCGATGACGGTCTCGGCTTTGGCGCCAAGCCCAGCGATGGCACCGGCCTGGGCCTGTCGAATATCCGCGAACGCTTAAAACTGTTGCACGGCAATGCCGGTTCGCTGAATATCGAACCCAACCGCCCCAGCGGCGTGATTGCCACGATCGAAGTACCGTACGCGCTGGCAGCGAAAAAACCAGATTGAAAATCAACCTGATTCATTGAATAATCATTAACCGAACGAATTTTTAACAATATTATGCCAACAGCAATCATTGCCGACGACGAACGCCTGATGCGCGACCAGCTGCGCATGCGCCTGGGACAGGTGTGGCCTGAACTGGAAATCGTCGGCGAAGCAAAAAACGGCGACGAAGCCATTGACCTGGTTGACCAGCTGAATCCGGATTTCACGTTCCTCGATATCCGCATGCCCGGCAAAACCGGCATGGAAGCGGCGGCCGTGATTGGCAATAAAAGCCGTGTCGTATTTGTCACTGCCTACGATGCGTATGCCGTGGAAGCATTTGAGCGCGGCGCAATTGATTACGTGTTGAAACCGCCAGAGCTGGAACGCTTGCAAATCACAGTCGAGCGCTTGAAAGGCCGTCTGGCCGCGCCAGCCGGCGCCACCGCAGCAGCGGGAGGTGGCGACGTCAACGCCAGCGTGGCGGCCATGCTGAACCAGCTGGCGGAAAAGATTGCAGCGCCCAAAAAGACGTATTTGCAATGGATCCAGGCCAGCATCGGCCAGGATTTGCGCATGATCCCGGTGGAAGAAATCCTGTTCTTCCGCTCCGATGAAAAATACACGTGCGTGCAAACGGCGAAATATGAAGCGCTGATCCGCAAACCCGTGCGCGACCTGGCAGAAGAACTGGACCCGGACTTGTTCTGGCAAATCCACCGCGCCACCCTCGTCAACGTCAATGCCATTGAAGGCGTGACACGCGATATCCGTGGCCGCCACCTGGTCATGATCAAGGACCGCACGGAAAAGCTCGAAGTGTCGCGCTCGTTCCTGCACTTGTTCAAGCAAATGTAAGCCGCCGATGAGCGGAATTGCCGCTCATCAACATCCCACCCTTGCTGCTGCGCCAGATCAAATGTGGTGTGGCAGCCCTGCCCTACTTTGTCACCATGGCGGCCCTCTTCCGGCCGCATGGAGGGCATCATGGACCAGCGCAGCAAACCCTCGCGCAGCCGCCGCAATGAACGCAGCATCGGCCGCCGTACCGCAGACACTTCCCCGCTACAAACCGTGCGCGACGATGAGCGCTCCCATATCGCGCGTGAATTGCATGATGATCTGGGCCAATTGCTGGCCACGCTGCGGGTCGACTTGAACTTGCTGGAACGCCAGCCGGCGCTGCCACAGGCGGCAGCCACGCAAGTACACAGCATGGATCAATTGCTGCTGTCCGCCATTACATCCTTGCGGCGCATTGCCAGCAATTTGCGTCCGCGCGCACTGGATGACGGCAGCCTGTATTTCGCGCTGCAAGCCATGTGCCTGGATTTTGCCCGGCGCAATCCTTTGCGCTGTGAGCTGGATGTCGTGGAATCGGAGCTGGGCTTTAGCGATCACTTCAGTACGGCCGTGTTCCGTATTGTGCAAGAGTCGCTGACGAATGTGGCGCGCCACGCAAAAGCGCGGCGCGTGCGGGTTGCCGTGCGGCGCCACGGCGCCAGCTTGCGCATCGTGGTTGAAGACGATGGGGTCGGCTTAACGGACGAAGACTTGCGCAAGCCGCATTCGCTGGGCTTGATCGGCATGCGCGAGCGCGTGCAGGGCTTGAGCGGCGATATGTCGGTGCGGGGCCAGGGCGGCACCCGCATTACCATCGTCCTGCCGCTCCCCTCCGCTTAGAACGAATGACGGATGCCCAGGTTGAAGGCGCTGTCGCCCGAACCTGCTTCGTTGTTATTGCCAACCGTGTAGCCAGCGCCGTTCTTGTTCTTGATACGGGCGTAAGCAACGTAGGCCGTGGTGCGCTTCGACAGCGGGTACAGGTAGCCGACGCCGATCTGGTTCGCGTCCTGGTTGTTGACGGTCTTGTCGTTCATGCGGGTGTACGAAGCGATGATGTTGCCAGCGCCGGCTGGGACGTTCACGCCCAACAGCAAGTTATCACTGTCCGACGAGGCTTTAGGCGCGACTTTGAAGCCGAAGGCGTTTGCCACCGGCACGGACGAGCTGCCGGCGCCCTTGTTGACTTCCCAGCCGAAGAAGGCTTTGACAACTTTGAAATCGTAGTTGGCGGCCAGCAGCGTGTTCTTCGCAGTATCTACGGATGGCTTGCCAACCGTGTCCAGATTGCGGTTGTTGTGCACCAGGCGCACGTTCAGTGCATCTTGCGAGAAGTTCAGGCCCAGGCCGTACTGGCGGCCGGCGGTGTTGCTGCCGGCCTGCTCGCCCAGCGCGTACAGCGCGTCAACGGAGAAGCCGGAGAACGATGGGGTGCTGTACACAATCGAGTTGCTGGCGCGGGTGTTGGCGCCAGCGGTTGGGAACAGGTTCTTGGCGGTGCCAGCGTAGCCGGCGCCGAACGGGTCAGCCACCTGGCTCAGCGCGTTGTACAGCATCGTGTACTGGCGGCCGATGGTCAGCGAGCCCATGTCTTTGGATTTCAGGCCAACGGTGGCGAGGCGGTTGAACAGTGCGCCGCCGGCGTTATCCATCGTGCCGTCATCCGCTTTGAAGCCGTTTTCCAGGTTGAACACGGCTTGCATGCCGTTGCCCAGATCTTCCACGCCACGGAAACCGAGGCGCGATTGACCACCGATGCCGCTGGTGAGCTTGGTGACGCTGCCGGCGGCGCCGCCGCTTTCGCGCACCAGGCCGGCATCAACCAGACCGTAGATGGTCACGTTCGATTGCGCTTGCGCTTGAGCCGAGAACGCGCCGATGAGCAGTGCTGCCAGAGTAAGTTTTTTCACTTGATGATCCATTGTTAGTTGATAGGGTTGTCGCCTGAAACTTGACGGGGCGAATCATGCCTATCAAATACTTCAACAATATGACATCAATAATTTATTTTCAGAAAGACCGTTACTCTCGCTCACATCATTTAAAGCGGCACGTGGCCAACCAATAGTATTCCAGTCGCTCCGTGCGCACTTCGCGGCCGGCCGTGGACAAGCGCTTGCGCAACCAGCTGTCGGACGGGTAATTCTTCATGATTTCAAAGCGTTCGCCATCCGGCGTCGTGCGGAACTGGTACGTGTTGCCATCTGCATCCGTGCGCGCGATCGGCATGCTGACACCTTCCACCTGGTTGCTGTCGAGCAGCACCAGCAAACCATCCTTGCCCAGTTTCGAGCGCAGCAGCGCCAGGTATTTATCCTGTTCCGCACGGCCGATGTGCGACCACCAGCCTGCCGCAAAACATGCGGTAAATTCACCGGCCGGAATATCTGCCAACGTCATCGCATCGCCCTGCCTGAACGTCACCACGTCCGGATCGACGTCGCGCTCCGCCGCCAGCGCCAGCATGTCGGGGCACGAGTCGATGGCTGTCACTGACTTGGCGCCGATGCTGATGTATTCCGTCCAGTAGCCGGAACCGCAAGCCAGCTCCAGCACTTTATGGTTTTGCAACAGTTCAGCCACGGCTTCCTGCAAGGTTTCCAGGTCGTCCTGGCGGTCTTCCTGCTCGTAGACCGCATCGTACGAGCCCGCGCAGCGCGCATAATATGTTTCCAAAGTGTTCATAATTCGTAATTGTCTTTCTCTCCGTGCATAGCCTGCTCGATCAGCTTGCGGTTCAGCGTCGGTGCGAGCAATTCTATGAACGTATAAATATAGGAGCGTAAATAAGCGCCCTGCTTGACAGCTACCCGCGACACATTCATGCCGAACAGGTGGCCCGCAGGGATGGCGCGCAGCGAGCGGTCGCGCTCCGGGTCGAAGGCCATGCCGGCAATCACGCCAATGCCCATCCCCAGTTCCACGTACGTTTTAATGACGTCCGCATCGATGGCTTCCAGCAAGACGTCCGGCTTCAAACCTCTCAGCGAGAACGCGTGGTCGATCTTGCTGCGGCCCGCAAAGGCGCCATCGTAGGTGATCAGCGGGAAAGCTGCAATCTCTTCCAGGGTAATGGTCTTGGAACGCAGCAGCGGATGGTCGGGCGGCACCACCACCACGTGCTCCCATTGATAGCATGGCAAAGTAACAAGATTTTCCATGCCAGCAATGGATTCCGTCGCGATGCACAGGTCGGCCTGGTCTTTTTGCACCATTTCCGCAATTTGGCGCGGGTTGCCTTGCAACAAGGACAAGCGCACTTTCGGGAACTTTTGCATGAAGGCTTGCACCACCTTCGGCAACGTATAGCGCGCCTGCGTATGCGTTGTGGCAATCGTAAAACTGCCGCTGTCCTGCGCCGCATATTCCTTGCCGATACGTTTTAAACTGTCGATTTCCTGCATGATGAGTTCCACCGAACTCAATACCAGGCGGCCGGGTTCCGTCAAACCGCGAATCCGCTTGCCATGCCGGGTAAAAATATCGACGCCTAATTCTTCTTCCAGCTCAATAATGGCCTTGGAAACACCCGGCTGGGAGGTGAACAGGGCTTTGGCGGCATCCGTCAGGTTGTAGTTCTGGCGGACTGCTTCACGGACAAACCGTAATTGGTGAAGGTTCATTGTTGTTCTCGTTATATAGCAATTTGGCGTGCCGGGCCTTCAGGCCGGGCATCCACATCTCAGGCACGTATACGCTATTTTACGCCCATGCTTATACCCAATACGTATATAAGCAAATAAAGACTAAGTAGTTTGGAATAAAGCTGGAGTTTATTACCATTGCGGCTAGTTGGGGATACTTTGTAAGAGCCTGCCCAGGCGCAAGCGAAACTATTAGGAACGATATGTATCAATACGATCATCTCATCGTGCGTGAGCGCATCGCCCAGTACCGCGACCAGGTACGCCGCCGCCTCGCCGACGAGTTGACCGAAGCTGAATTCCTGCCTCTGCGCTTGCAGAACGGCCTGTACTACCAGCGTCACGCTTACATGCTGCGTATCGCCGTGCCATATGGTTTGCTGGCAAGTAAGCAAATGCGCATGTTTGCGCACATTGCACGCAAGTACGACCGTGGTTATGGCCACTTCACGACCCGCCAAAACATCCAGTTCAACTGGATCGAACTGGAACAGACCCCGGATATCCTGACCGACCTCGCTTCCGTGGAAATGCACGCGAACCAGACGTCGGGCAACTGCATCCGCAACACCACCACCGACGAATTCGCCGGCGTGGCTGCGGACGAAGTCGTCGATCCGCGTCCTTATTGCGAAATCCTGCGCCAATGGTCGACGTTCCACCCGGAATTCATCGCCCTGCCGCGTAAATTCAAGGTGGCCGTCAATGGCGCCGCGCAAGACCGCGCCGCCGTGGCCGTGCACGACATCGGCTTGCACGTGGTGAAAAACGATGCCGGCGAGATTGGCTTCCAGGTGGTCGTCGGTGGCGGCCTGGGCCGTACCCCCATCATCGGCACCACCATCCGCGATTTCCTGCCGCGCGAACATTTGCTGACCTATATTGAAGCCGTCATGCGCGTGTACAACCAGTACGGCCGCCGCGACAACAAGTACAAGGCCCGCATCAAGATCTTGCTGAAAGCCGTGGGCGCCGAAGAATTCACGCGCCAGGTGGAAGAAGAATGGACGCACTTGAAAGATGGCCCGCAAACGCTGACCGCTGAAGAAATCGCGCGCATGGAAGCGTTCTTCGCGCCGCCAGCCTACAAGCAATTGCCGAACATCGAGCAAGCGCAAGCCGCCGACAACAAGGCGTTCAGCAACTGGCTCAAGCGCAACGTAAAAGCGCACAAGCAACCCGGCTACGCCGCCGTCGTGCTGTCGCTGAAGAAGACCGGCGTTCCGCCAGGCGACGCCACCGCCGAGCAGATGGACTTCATGGCTGACCTGGCGGACCGCTACAGCTTCGGCGAACTGCGCGTAACCCACGAGCAAAACGTGGTGTTGGCCGACGTCGAGCAATCGCAACTGTTCGCCGTGTGGCAGGAAGCCAAGGCGCACGGCCTGGCCACGCCGAACATCGGCTTGTTGAACGACATGATTTGCTGCCCTGGCGGCGACTTCTGCTCGCTGGCCAACGCCAAGTCCATCCCGATTGCCGCCGCTATTGCAGAGCGCTTCGACGACCTGGACTTCCAGCACGACATCGGCGAAATCGAATTGAACATCTCGGGCTGCATCAACGCCTGCGGCCACCACCACGTCGGCAACATCGGCATCCTGGGTGTGGACAAGGATGGCAGCGAGTGGTACCAGGTGTCGGTGGGCGGTGCGCAAGGCAACAGCACGGCCATCGGCAAGATCATCGGCCCATCGTTCTCCGCGCAGCAAATGCCGGAAGTGATCGACCGTATCTTGAAGGTCTACGTCAAGAACCGTGTCGACGGTGAACGCTTCATTGACACCGCCACGCGCCTGGGCGTTGCACCATTCAAGGACTTTGTTTATGCCACGCCGATTGCCGACACCGGCCGCCTGGTAGGAGAAGATGAGTATGCGTAAGATTATCAAACACCGTGAAATCGTCGAAGACAGCTGGATCGAGCTGCGCGCCGCCGAAGGCGAAGACGCTGCCGCCCTGACGGTGCCCGCTGGCAAGGTCATCGTACCGCTGGCCACGTGGCAAGCCCAGGCCGACGCGCTGACTGCGCGCCGCGCCGCTGGCGAGATCGGCGTCTGGTTCGCCAGCGACGAGCGTGCTGAAACCTTGCAGGGCGAGCTGGACAAATTCGCCGTGGTGGCCGTGGACTTCCCGAAATTCACGGACGGCCGCGGCATGTCCACCGCCTACAACTTGCGCATGCGCCTTGGTTACAAAGGCGAACTGCGCGCCATCGGCGACGTGCTGCGCGACCAGCTGTTCTCGATGAGCCGCGTCGGCTTCAATGCCTACGCCACCCGCCAGGACCGCAGCATCGAAGACGCGTTGAAAGGCTTGACGGACTTCTCCGAGACGTACTCGGCATCCGTGGACCAGCAAGTACCGCTGTTCCGCCGCCATGCACGTGGCGTGCCTGCGGAAACCCTGGAAATCGGCGCCGGCATTTAAGCGAGACCACCATGAGCGATTTAAACACACTGGTGGCCGCCACCACGGCCACACTGGGGCGTATTGCCCGCGATTTCACGCCGGCCGTGTTTGCTTCCAGCCTGGCAGCCGAAGACATGGTGTTGACGGACTTAATCCTGAAGAACAAGCTGAACATCGGCATTTTCTCGCTGGAAACTGGCCGCCTGCATCCGGAAACCCTGGCCATGGTGAACAAGGTCAAGGAAGTATATGGCTATGACATCACCTTGTTCCGTCCGGACACGGCCGCAGTGGATGAGTACGTGGCGAAAAACGGCTTGAACGCGTTTTACGACAGTGTCGAGATGCGCCGCGAATGCTGCCGCATCCGCAAGGTTGAGCCGCTGAAGCAGGCGCTGGCCGGCAACAAGGCATGGGTAACGGGCCAGCGCCGCGCGCAGTCGGCCACCCGTACACAGCTGTGCGTGGAAGAAGATGATCCGGCCCACTTCATGACCAAGTTTAATCCGCTGGCGGACTGGTCCGAGAAGGATGTCTGGGACTATATCAAGAGCAATAACGTGCCGTACAATGCATTGCATGACCAAGGCTTCCCGTCGATCGGCTGCGCGCCCTGCACGCGCGCCATCGAACCTGGCGAAGATGTGCGCGCAGGCCGCTGGTGGTGGGAAAACCCCGAATCCAAGGAATGCGGTTTGCACGTGGTGGACGGCAAACTGGTACGCATCAAATCCGTGAACGCTTGAATCATTGAGCGTTAAAAATAATAGGTACAGAAAATGAATACTGTAGTTGACCGTTACGCTTCGACCATCGGCCTGTCCGAAGTCAATGCGCGCCACCTGGATGCGCTGGAATCGGAAGCCATCCACATCATGCGTGAAGTGGCTGCCGAATGCTCCAACCCTGCCCTGCTGTTCTCCGGCGGCAAGGATTCCGTCGTGCTGCTGCGTATCGCTGAAAAAGCTTTCCGTCCAGGCAAGTTTCCCTTCCCGCTGGTCCACGTGGACACCGGCCACAACTTCCCGGAAGTCATTACCTTCCGCGACAAGCGCGTGGCGGAACTGGGCGAACGCCTGATCGTGGGTTCGGTGGAAGAATCCATCAAAAAAGGCACGGTGCGCCTGCGTAACCCGCAAACGGATTCCCGCAACGCGGCCCAGGCCGTGACCCTGCTGGAAACCATTGCTGAACACGGCTTTGACGCGTGCATCGGCGGCGCCCGCCGCGATGAAGAAAAAGCCCGCGCGAAAGAACGTATCTTCTCGTTCCGCGATGAATTCGGCCAGTGGGACCCGAAAGCCCAGCGTCCGGAACTGTGGGACTTGTATAACACCCGCGTGCACCCAGGTGAAAACATGCGCGTGTTCCCGATCTCGAACTGGACGGAATTGGACGTTTGGCAATACATCGCCCGCGAACGCCTGGAACTGCCACCGATCTACTTCGCGCACGAGCGCCAGGTGATCCCGCGCAACGGTTTGCTGGTGCCGCTGACGGACCTGACACCTGCCCGCGAAGGCGAAACCGTGGAAACGCAAGTGGTGCGCTTCCGTACCGTGGGTGACATTTCGTGCACCTGCCCGGTTTCATCGGATGCGGCAACCGTGGAAGCCATCATTGCTGAAACGGCCGTCACCGATGTCACGGAACGCGGCGCTACCCGGATGGATGACCAGACCTCCGAAGCCTCCATGGAAAAACGCAAGAAAGCAGGGTACTTCTAATGAACGCACGCATTGAAAACACTGGCGACAGCCTGGCGCAAAGCAGCCTGCTGCGCTTCATTACCGCCGGTTCCGTTGACGACGGCAAGAGCACCCTGATTGGCCGCCTGCTGTATGACAGCAAGGGCATTTTCGCCGACCAGTTGGCGGCGGTTTCGCGCGCCAAGAACAAGCGCACCGTGGGCGATACGATTGACTTGTCGCTGCTGACGGACGGCCTGGAAGCGGAACGCGAACAAGGCATCACGATTGACGTGGCCTACCGTTATTTCGCCACGCCGAAGCGCAAGTTCATCATTGCCGACACGCCGGGCCACGAACAGTACACCCGCAACATGGTGACGGGCGCGTCCACCGCGGACGCCGTGATCATCCTGGTCGACGTCTCGAAAGTCAAATTGCGCGAAGATGGCGGCGTGGACTTGCTGGTGCAAACCAAGCGCCACTCGACCATCGCCCACCTGCTGCAAATCGAACACGTGATCGTGGCCGTCAACAAGATGGACCTGGTGAACTATGACCAGGATATCTATGACCGCATCGTCAAGGCGTATGGCGAATTCGCCGCCACCTTGGGCTTGAAAGACATCACCACGATTCCACTGTCGGCCCTGACGGGCGACAACGTGGTGGAAGCCGGCGGCAATATGCCTTGGTACAAGGGCCCGACCCTGATCGACTTGCTGGAAGGCTTGTCGGTGTACGACGAAGCGCACCAGTCGCCATTCCGCTTCCCCGTGCAACTGGTGGCGCGCCACAATGGCCACGAAGCCAACGACTTCCGCGGCTACATGGGCCGTATCGAAGCGGGCAGCGTGAAAGTCGGCGACAAGCTGGTGGTGCAGCCTTCGGGCGTGGAAGCCACAGTGAAGGAAATCGTGACCTTCGACGGCAGCCTGCAGTCGGCTTCGGCCGGCCAGTCGGTCACCATCTTGCTGGAAGAGCACCGCGACATTTCGCGCGGCGACGTGCTGTCGGCCGCCTCGGCGCCGGCCACCCTGCTGAAAAACGTGCAGGCGGACGTGTGCTGGCTGTCGGAAGATGCGCTGGACGTGCGCCGCAAGTACTGGATCAAGCACGGCACCAAGCAAACCATGGCCAAGGTCACCAAGGTCGAGTCCCTGCTGGACATCAACACCCAGCAGCGCAGCGATGCCGAAACGCTGAAGCTGAACGACGTGGCGCGCATTGCGCTGACCGTGCAGCAGCCGCTGGCAGCCGATGACTACACGGCCAGCCGCGCCACCGGCGCCTTCATCCTGATCGATGAAGTGACCCACCAGACTGTCGCTGCGGGCATGATCCGCATCGCGGAATAACCGGGTCGGGATGGGACTCCCCGGTAAGGTCTACCTGATCGGCGCCGGTCCCGGCGCCCAGGACCTCATCACCCTGCGCGGCGCGAAGCTGCTGGCGCAAGCCGATATCGTGCTGCACGATGCGCTGGTGACCGGGGACATGCTGGAACTGTGCCCGCAAGCCGTCAAGGTTTCCGTGGGCAAGCGCTCCGGCCAGCGTTCGATGGCGCAGGATGCCATCAATGAGCAGCTGGTCGCGGCAGCGCGGCAATACCAACTGGTCGTCCGTTTAAAAGGGGGCGACCCCATGCTGTTCGGCCGCGCCGATGAAGAATTGCGCGCGCTGGAAGCCGCCGGGATCGACGTGGAAGTGGTGCCCGGCATTACCACGGCCGTGGCGGCTGCCGCCGCCACCAAACAGCCACTGACCAAGCGCGGCATCGCCCGCAGCGTGGCCTTCTTTACTTCCTCGACCGCGCCGGAACACGCTGCCAGCACGATCATGCCGGACAGCGATACCTTGGTCCAATACATGGGTGGACGCGAAGCGCTGATTACTGCCGAGCGCTTGCTGGCCCAGGGCCGCCGTCCGCAAACCCCGGTGGTCGTCATTGAAAACGTCAGCCGCGCCGACCAGCGCATCTTGCGCATGACGTTGGCCGACCTGGCGCAAGGCTTGGAAACCGCGCATGGCCCGGTGCTGGTGATGGTCGGTGAAGCAATGGCGCAACGCGCGAGACAGCCCGGCGACCAGTAAGCACCGCCAAACTTGCCTTTGTGGCAATTATCAAGTGTAATGGGATTTTTCCGTTCCTGCGACATCCCATGCGCGTCCTTCCATTCCCGCTGCTGGCGCTCTACGCCAGCGTTGCATTTGCCCAAGCCCCTGCCGCTCCTGATGTTCCATTGACTGCCCTGCCCTACACGCCCGGCCTGGATGTGAGTGCGATGGACCGCAATGTGGACCCATGCGAAGACTTTTACCAATACAGCTGCGGCGGCTGGATGCGCAACAACCCGCTTCCCGGCGACCAGAGCGCGTGGAGCGTGTATGCCAAGGTGGCGCAGGATAACCAGCGTTATTTGTGGGGCATCCTGGCATCGCTGGCGGAACAACAGGCAGGCCGCTCGGAAAACCAGCAAAAGATCGGCGATTACTTTGCCGCCTGCATGGATGAATCGGCCATTGAAGCGCGCGGTGCGGCGCCGCTGCAAACCTATCTGGCGAAAATCGCCGCGCTGCCATCCAAGCAGGAATTGCCCGTACTGCTGGCATCGCTGCACAAGGAACTCAGCGCCGCCATATTATTGAGCTTCGGCGCAGGCCAGGACTTGGCCGATGCATCGCAAACCATTGCCTTTACGGGCATAGCCAACGCGGGCTTGCCAGACCGTGATTACTACCTGAAGACCGACCAGCGCTCGAAAGACATGCGCCGGCAATATGTGGCGCACGTGGCCCGCTCGCTGCAGCTGGCCGGCGTGGCGCCTGCCGCCGCGCAACGCCAGGCTGCCGCCATCCTGCAACTGGAAACCGCGCTGGCCAAAGCATCGCTGACGCGCGTGGAACAGCGCGACCCCTATAAACAATTCCACAAGATGGACCGCAAAGGCTTGCAGCAGTTGACGCCATCGTTTGCGTGGGATGCCTACCTGTCCGCCATGGGCCAGGCCAGCCTGGATACGTTCAACGTATCGCAGCCCGCTTACCTGAAAGCACTGGACCGGCAATTGCAAAAACTGCCGCTGGACGGCATCAAGGCATACCTGGCATGGCAAACCACGCGCGTCCTGTCGCCTTACCTGGCGCGCGCGTTTGACGAAGAAAGCTTCAGTTTTTACAAAAAGACCCTGCTGGGCATCCCGCAACAGCAGCCGCGCTGGAAACGGTGCGTGCAGCAGGTGGACCAGCAGCTGGGCGAAGCGCTGGGCCAGGAATTCGTCGCGCGCGCCTTCAGCCCGGAACTGAAAGCGCAAGTGCAGCACATGACGAAGAAAATCGAAGAAGCCATGGCGCAGGATCTGGAGGAATTGACGTGGATGGGCAGCGACACCAAAGCCCGCGCGCGGGAAAAGCTGCACGCGGTGGCCAACAAGATCGGCTACCCCGACAAATGGCGCGATTACAGCAACTATGCCGTGGTCCGCAGCGATTACGCGGCCAACGTCATCAATGGCGCAGCGTTTGAAACGCGCCGCCAGATGGGCAAGATCGGCAAGCCGCTGGACCGGGGCGAATGGGATATGACGCCGCCCACCGTCAATGCGTATTACAACGCGCAAATGAATGACATCAATTTCCCGGCCGGTATCCTGCAGCCGCCGCTGTACGACGCCAAGATGGATGCGGCGCCCAACTATGGCAATACGGGCGGCACCATCGGCCATGAATTGATCCACGGCTTCGATGACGAAGGCCGCCAGTTTGATGCAAAAGGCGATTTGAAAGACTGGTGGGGCAAGAAAGATGCCGCCGCGTTCAACCAGCGCACGCAATGCATCACGGACCAGTACAAACAATACACGGTGGTCGACAACATCAAGATCAACAGCAAGTTGACCCTGGGTGAAGATGCGGCGGACCTGGGCGGCTTGTTGCTGGCGTGGATGGCGTGGAAATCCGATATGGCTGGCATGGCTTTGCAAAACCGCGACGGCTTGACGCCGGAGCAGCGCTTCTTTGTCGGCTACGCGCAATGGACGTGCGAAACGCAGCGGCCGGAGCGCTTGCGCGTCAATGCGGCCACCGATCCCCATTCGCCAGGCAAATACCGCGTCAATGGCGTGGTGGTCAACATGCCGGAATTTGCCAAAGCGTTTGCGTGCAAGCCGGGCCAGGCGATGGTGAAGCCGGCCGGCAAAGTGTGCCGCGTATGGTGACCGCTGAACTGCTAAAATATCGCCTTCGATTTTTCAGGAGGTCCTATGCCGCAGCCTAACGAAGTATTTGAACGCGCCCAGCAAGCCCGCCAGGAAGGGCGTTTCCAGGATGCGCTGACAGACCACCTGTGGCTGCACGAGCATGCGCTGGACGTGTCGCCGGAGTGGAATGGCGTGCGCCTGTCGTTTGCGCTGCGCGACTGGATTTACCTGGCCGAGCAATTCCCGCCTGCCCGCACGGCGCTGCAGGCGATCCGCGACCGCGAAGCGGCCCGCATGCTGCAAGGCGAGGCGTCGGTGGAGCGTTTCCGTGAAGTGGCGTCCATCAATGAAGCGCTGGGCGAAGTACCGGCCACGCACCAGCTGTTCCTGGCACTCGATGCCATCGATGCCGCCATTGCGGAACAGTGCGCGGAACTGGCCATGACGGCGCTGGTCAAATGCGAAGACTTCCAGCTGGCGCGCCGCTTCCTGCCATCGCCGCAACAGCGCATTGCGCAACTGGCGGAACGCTTGAATGGCGCGGCGGAAGCGCTGGCCAGCCAGCCGGCATCGGCCGCGCCTACCCTGCTGGCATTCGTGCTGAACTATGCGAAGGAAGTGCGGCTGGTATTGGCAGTCTTGCGCGGCATGGATGAAGCGGATGAGGCGGACAATATGAAGAAGGCTGCATTGGACGCGATCCGTTCCGACGGCCTGCGCGCCATCATGCAGCGGGAATTGGATAACCCAGGGTCAACGCTGGCGGCCATGGCCAAACAGCAAGAACAAGACGAGCAGGAATAAGTCTTAAGACAAGGCTCCGGCACAGTAATCGGCCATGGCGTTCAACACTTCCGGAGCCTCACCTACCGCAGTGGCCACTGTAAAGCGGATCTGCGGATACTTCGCCTTCAATTCCTCCACCATCACCGGCAAATCGCGCAGCACGTGCCCGCCTTGCCCCAGGAACACCGGCACCAGCGCGATATCAACGACACCTTCCGCCGCCAGCTGATCGACGCGCTCCGGCAAGCGCGGCGACATCAATTCCAGGAACGCCAGCGATACATCCACGTCCGGCAGGCGCGCCTGCGTCATGCCACGCAAGCGTTCAAACGGTGCGGCCCAGCTGGCGGCGCGGGCGCCGTGGGCAAACAGGATCATTGCGCGCTTGGACATCGTCAGTGCCTTTCCACCCACCACAGGGCGCCAATAGCAAGCATCATATACACAATCGATGGCGCCGCCGCCGTCAGGATCGGCGGCCACGTCGACAGCAAGCCAATGTGCGAGAACAGCGTATTGACCAGCATGAAGCTCACGCCAATCATGACGCCAATGAAAATCTTCAGGCTGACGCCGCCGCTGCGCGTGTGCAGATAGGCAAACGGCAGAGCCAGCGCCATCAGCACGAAGATCGCCAGCGGGTCGATCATTTTTTTCCAGAACGCGATCTTGAAGCGGTCGGTTTCCTGCTTGTTTTCCGCCAGGTGGCGCGTATACACGGCCAGTTCATTGGCCGTCATGCGCTCCGGATCGCGGCGCGATACCTGCAAAATCTTGGGCGTGATTTCGGAAACGAAGTCGCGCGTATCCGCCTTCACGGTTTCCACCATGCTGGTTTCCTGGCCAAAGTGATTTTCCACGGTCGCAGCCGCGCCCGATGCCGCCAGGCCCGGATTGCTGAAGCGGCTCTCCGTCACGTCATACAGGCGCCACACGCTGTTGCCCTGGAACGTGGCGCTCTTTGCCTGGATCAGCGAGCGCATACGGAAATTCGTATCGAATTCGTACAGCGTCACATTGACCAGACGGCCATCGGGCCGCACTTCGCGCACGTTGAAGAAGCGCGAACCTTGCACGTCGCCCGTCAAGCCATTGCTCTTGATGACGTCCTTGGTCCACAGGCCGGAGCGGAATTCCGCCGCCACCGTGCTGCCCTGTACCGACAGCTTGACCTTTTCCGCCACCGGCCCCGTGCGCGGCACGATGACTTCGCCGAGGATGTACGCCACCGCCACGATCACGGCGCCGACACGGAACAGCATGCCCGCTGCGCGCCGCGTCGACATGCCTGCAGCACGCATGATGGTGAATTCCGACGACGACGCGAATTGCGCCATCGTATAAATGGTGCCGATCAGCGCCGCCACCGGCAGCACGCGGTAAATCCGCTCCGGCAGCAGGATCGCCACGTACAGGAACGCGTGCTGGATGCCGTAGCCGCCCTTGCCGACTTCCGGCAACTCGCCGGTCAAATCAAAAAATGCCGCCAGACCTAACAACGCCAGCAGGCAGAACGCCACCGCCTGCGCGATCGACGACGCGAAATACCGTTGCAGCACCGTCATTACACACCGCCTTTCGTACGGGCTTGTGCGCCGCCGTTCTTGAAGCGGGCCCACATGGCGCGCGGATGGTAGCGGTGATTGACGTTGGCGCGCCACGCAAACAGGCCGATGACGATCAGCAGGATCAGCAAGTGCAGCGGCCACCACGCCGTGCCGAACATGAATTTGCCCTGCTTGACGTTGCCTTCGAATACCTTGACGAGGTTTTGATACGTGAAGAACACCAGCAGCGCCACGATCAGGTTGGCCGAACTGCCCGCGCGGGGATTGACGAAGCCTAGCGGGATCGCCAGCAACAGCAGCAACGTGCACATGATGGGGATCGACAGGCGCCACAGTACCTCGGCGCGCGCCAGCGGGCCCGGGTCCTTTAACAAATCGCTGCTGGTCATGGCTTCGACCTTTTGCGCGGACGCGCTGACGGCTTCCTGGCTGGCCACGCGCATGCTGTACTTTTCAAATTCCATGGTCTGGAATTCCGGGCTGCCTGGCTGGCCCTGATAGCGGCGGCCATTCTTCAATTCCAGGAAGCGGGTGCCGTCCGGCGCTTCGGTGATTGACCCTTCCTTGGCCACGACGATGGCCGTGCCTTTTTCATCGACCGTGTTGACGAACACGTTGTGTACGACGGCCGTCTGGCCGGACACGCCTTCGACAAAGAAGATACGGTTGCTGGACGCGGATTCGCGGAACTGGCCCGGCGAAACCTGCTGCAAGTCTTCCCGCTTCTGGAAGCGGTCCGTGTATTCAATACTCTTTTGCTTGGCCCACGGCGTCGCATAAAACGCCAGCAGCGCCGTCAGCAGCACGATCGGCATGCCGAAGGTCAGCACCGGACGGATCCAGCGGGTCAGGCTCAGTCCGGACGCGAACCACACCACCATTTCAGAGTCGCGGTAAGTGCGCGTCACCACCATCAGCACAGAAATAAAGCTGGTGAGGATCAGTACTGTTGGCAGATAATTCAGAGCTGCGAACGCAAGCAGTGCAATGACGTCTTCAGACGCCACTTTGCCGCCGGCGGCTTTGCCGAGGATCGTGATCAGCGTCCAGGTGACGCTGATGGAGAACAGTACCGTGAAGGAGGCCCCGGCCGCACTCGCCAGCTCGCGTTGAAGGGCACGTTGAAAAATCATTCGAAAGTTTATAATTCGGGTCGGTAAAAATTAATCTGCGGCAGAGGCCATAAGCCGATGCGCATGAACACCGCAACATCACGGAGAAATCTAATGGACTTTAGCATAAAAGCATTCGACGCAAAAAACACCATCACGTCCGCCAAAACCGGCTGCGTGGCTGTCGGCGTCTATGAAAACAAGAAGCTGACGGCTGAGGCAAAAGCCCTCGATGGCAAAGGTGAAATCACCGCTGCGCTGAAGTCCGGCGACATCACCGGCAAAGCCGGCACCACCCTGCTGCTGCGCGCAATCCAAGGCGCCGCGGCGGAACGCGTACTGCTGGTGGGCCTGGGCGCCGATGAACCGGTCAGCGAAAAAAGCTTCACTTCCGGTGTCAACGCTGCCATCAAGGCTTTCTCCACCCTGGGAGCAGCGGACGCCATTATCGCATTACCGCTGACGGAAGTGAAAGACCGCGACACCGCGTGGGCCATCCGCGCCGTGGTGCAGGCAGGCCGCGAAGCGGTTTACCGCAGCGATACGCAAAAGAGCAAGAAAGACCCGGCCTACGCGGGCGTGAAGAAACTGGCGCTGTCCGTGCCGAACAATGCCGCCAACAAAACCGCGCTGGCGCAAGCCATTGCCATTGCCAACGGCATGGAACTGACCAAGGATCTGGGCAACCTGTCGGCCAACGTCTGCACCCCGACTTACCTGGCCAACGTGGCCAAGAAGCTGGCCAAGGACTACAAGTTTGAAGTGGAAATCCTGGACCGCAAGCAGCTGGAAGCGCTGAAAATGGGCAGCTTCCTGTCCGTGACGGCCGGTTCCGAACAGCCGCCGAAGTTCATCGTGCTCAAGCACAAAGGCGGCAAGGCCAAGGATGCGCCGGTGGTACTGGTCGGCAAAGGCATCACGTTCGATACGGGCGGCATCTCCATCAAGGCCGGTCCTGGCATGGATGAGATGAAATACGACATGTGCGGCGCCGCGTCCGTGCTGGGCACCTTCCGCGCCATCGGTGAAATGGGCCTGGACCAGAACGTCATCGGTATCGTGGCAGCGTGCGAAAACATGCCGTCGGGCCGCGCCACCAAACCGGGCGACATCGTCACGTCGATGAATGGCCTGACCATTGAAATCCTGAACACCGACGCCGAAGGCCGTTTGATTCTGTGCGACGCGCTGACGTACGCCGAGCGCTTCAACCCGGCCGCCGTGATCGACATCGCCACCCTGACCGGCGCGTGCATTGTGGCGCTCGGCCATCACCACAGCGGCGTGTTTGCGCGCGACGACGACGCCGGCAACAAGCTGGCGGACGGCTTGCTGTCGGCAGGCAAGGCTACCGGCGACACGGCATGGCGCTTGCCGATCGGCGAGCAGTACAACGAACAGTTGAAATCGAACTTTGCGGACCTGGCCAACATTGGCTCGCCGGGCGGCGCATCGTGCACGGCTGCAGCCTTCCTGGAAAACTTCACGCGCAAATATGCTTGGGCGCACGTGGACATCGCCGGCACCGCATGGAAGTCGGGCGCGGCAAAAGGCGCTACGGGCCGTCCAGTACCGCTGCTGACCACTTTCCTGCTGAACCGCTGATCCGGGCTCACAGACGTTAAAAAGGGCGCTACGGCGCCCTTTTTACGTGTCAATAGACGATCCTTCCTTCCGGCGGCGCATAGCGGGGATCCGGCGCATCATGCCGCAGCACCACTGTCACGGTCGCGGGATATTCAAAGCCCCGCCCTGTTTCGCGGTCCAGCTTATTCCCCAGACCGGCCGTGAACACATAATTCCCCCACAGCGTACGGTCCTGGCGCGCTCCCACCATTTCGTCGGACGCGGCGCCATCCTTGCGGCAATCCACGCGCAGCGGTCCCGCCGCCTTTTTCACGGTGACTTTCGCGGGCGTCAGGACAAACCAGCGTCCGGCCGCGTTCGACAGCACGCAGCCGACGCCATCAACCGGCTTGTAATCAAGCACAGCTTGCACCAGCAAGGTTTGATTGGACGACTGGGTCAGCGTGCCGCAGCCCGCCACAGCAGCGGATGCGGCCAGCGCGGCCCATAACATAAAGCGTGGCATGTGAGCCTTTAGCGGCGGACAGGCACCGGCAAACTGGCCGGCACAGGCACGGCGGTCACGCTGTTTTTCGGGCTGCCATCGACCAGACGGTCCGAATACACGAGGTAGACCAGCGCGTTGCGTTTCACATCCACCATGCGCACGACCCGTACATGCTTGAAAAAGATGGACGCGCGTTCAGTGAATACTTCCTCTTGCAACGGCAGCGGCGCGCTGAACTTGAGGTCCCCCACCTGGCGGCAGGCAACGGAAGAATCGGCCTTGTCTTCGGCCAGGCCGATGGCGCCTTTGATGCCACCGGTTTTTGCACGGGAAAGGTAACAGCTGACGCCCGCCACGCGCGGGTCGTCAAAGACGTCGACCACAATTTTGTGGTCTGGGCCCAACAGCTTGAAAGCGGTATCGACCGATCCGACAGTTTCTGCCGGAACGGCGGCGGCAATGCTCCACAGCAGCGCCGCAGCGGCTGTCTGCCATAGGCGCATCCACAGGCGCATCAGCGCTCGGCCGCCTTGCTGTCGTTGGTTTTACGCACGGAGGCGGCAGCGCTTGGCTGCGGCGCGGAACCCGTCCGCAGGTTTTGAATCACCTTGCGGATATCGTCCATGCCAGATTCACCATCCAGGCTCATAAACGCGGCCAGGACTTCATTGAGTACCTGGTTACGCACGGCAGCCTGGTCCTGCTCAATCACAGGAGGGCGCTGTGCGGCGGCACGCGCCACGGCAGGCTTTTCAGCTGCATCTTTCGCAGCTGACTTGCGGCCCGCCGGCGCTTTGCCGTGTTCCAGCGCCGCTTGCCAGATTACCCAGCGGCGTTGCGTTTCAAAGACCAGATATTCGTCTGGTTTGTCTTCGCGCCGGCGAACAATATGTCCGTCGCGCTGCGCCCATGCTTCGAATGCAGATCGCATTTTAGTCCTTTACCAATGCTTCACGCATGAATTCACTGTTTAACAACTATTTCCCAATAGTACCATTTCTTGACGCACTCCAACACATTTGTGTCAAAAAAGTTACTCATGGAAAAATCCAGTTCCTACCCTGACAACTATCAGTATATTTCGCTTTTCGGCAGCCGTTTATGGAATCTTAGTACCAATTTGATAACTATGAAGCATTAACGGCAATTTTTTTTAGAGTTGTTACATTTTGCAACACGATTCGTCGTTTGAGACACACATACATAGCGTATTTGTCCAGCACGTTCAGCACGTATAATGCCGTCCCAGAGAAAAACTTGCCAACACGATAGGATGCCCCGATGAAATTAGCCACCTGGAACGTGAATTCACTGAACGTTCGCTTGCCCCACGTCTTGAAATGGCTGGCAGAAAACCCAGTTGACATCTTGTGCATCCAGGAAACCAAGCTGACGGACGATAAATTCCCGGTGGCAGCGATCCAGGAAGCCGGTTACCACGTCGTGTTCAGCGGGCAAAAGACGTATAACGGCGTGGCCATCCTATCGAAGCACCCGATTGCCGACGTGGTCGTCAACAATCCCCATTACGAAGACGTGCAGCAGCGCATTCTTGCCGCCACCATTGAAGGCATGCGCATTGTATGCGCGTATGTGCCGAACGGCCAGGCGGTCGGTACCGATAAGTACGAATACAAGCTGGGCTGGCTGAAATCGTTCCGCGACTGGCTGGAAGCAGAGGCCGCCATCCACCCTAACCTGGCCGTGCTGGGCGACTATAACATCGCGCCGGACGACCGTGACGTGCATGACCCGGTGTTGTGGGCGGATCAGGTGCTGTGCTCGGTACCGGAGCGCACTGCCCTGCAGGCGCTGTTCGACCTGGGCCTGTGCGATTCGTTCCGCCTGTTCGAGCAGGCGGAAAAGACGTTCAGCTGGTGGGATTACCGCATGCTGGGCTTCCAGAAAAACAAGGGCGTGCGGATCGACCACATTTTACTGTCGGCGCCGCTGGCCAAGCGCTGCGTATCGTGCGTGGTGGACCGTGCGCCGCGCAAGTGGGAACAGCCGTCGGACCATGCGCCCGTCATTGCGACGCTGAGCGTTTAAATTCAGGCGGCCGCGCGCCGCTCCAGCATATGTACCGCGTTGTTGCGCGGTACCGGCTGCGAGAACAGATACCCCTGCGCATACTGGCACCCCTGCGCCTGCAACAGCGCAAACTGCCCTTCCGTCTCCACCCCTTCCGCCACCACGGACAATTGCAGGCTGTCCGACAGGGCAATGATGGCGGCCACGATGGCGCGGTCTTCCGCGCTCTCTTCCAGGTCTTTGATAAAGGCCCGGTCGATCTTGATTTTCTTGACAGGGAAACGCTTCAGGTACGCCAGGCTGGAATAGCCGGTGCCGAAGTCGTCAATCGACAGGCGGATCCCCATCGCATTGATCTGCCCCAGGATTTCCATCGTGTGTTCACCGTGCTGCATCAGCGCGGTTTCCGTGATTTCAAATTCAATCATCGACGGATCGATGCCCGTTTCATCGAGGATGCGGCGGATGGAGTCCACCAGCCCACGGTGCATGAACTGGCGCGGCGACAGGTTCACGGCCAGCGGCACCGGCTCCAGCCCCATGCGCTGCCATTCCATGCTTTGTTCGCACGCGCGCCGCATCACCCACTCGCCAATCGGCACGATCAAGCCATTTTCTTCGATCAGCGGGATAAAGCTGTCCGGCATCACGAGGCCCTGGCCCGGCCTGCGCCACCGCAGCAGCACTTCCATCGTGTGCACGCGGCGCGTCGCGATATCGATAATCGGCTGGAAGTGCGGCTCGAACTGGCCCAGCGCCAGCGCACTGCGCAAATTGCTTTCCATTTCGAAGTGCTGGGCCGCCGCCAGGTTCATCTTTTGCGTGAAGAACTGGTAATTGTTGCGGCCAGAAGCCTTGGCGTGGTACATGGCGCCATCCGCATGGCGCATCAAGGTTTCCACGTCGGCGCCGTCGTCCGGATACACGCAAATGCCGATCGATGGCGTGATGTGCAGCATGCGTCCCTCCAGCGGGAAAGGCGCAGCCAGTGCTTCAATGATTTTTTCCGCCACGCGCGCCGCTTCATCCGTCGAGCGGATGCCCGGCACCAGCACGACGAATTCATCGCCGCCCAGGCGCGCCACCGTATCGCTGGCGCGCACGGCGCGGCACAGGCGGCTCGCCACTTCCTTCAGCAGCTGGTCGCCCGTCAAATGGCCCAGTGAATCGTTGATGGTTTTAAAGCGGTCCAGGTCCAGGAACATGACCGCCAGGCGGCGGTCCGAACGCTGAGCAGCCAGCATCGCGCGGTCCAGCCGGTCGGCCAGCAGCGCGCGGTTCGGCAAGCCTGTCAAACTGTCGTGGTACGCCATGTGGTGCACGCGCGCTTCGGCCTGGCGCCGTTCGACGATTTCGCCCTGCAGCAGCGCATTGGCGCCCGCCAGTTCCGCCGTGCGCTCCAGCACGCGCACTTCCAGCTCATCGCGCGCCCGCTTCAGCGCTTCATCGGCGGCGCGGCGTTCCGTGATGTCATCGACCAGCCAGACAGAACGTCCTTTCGGCTGCGACAAGTCAAATGGCCGGCCTGACAGGCGGGCCCAGAACCGGCTGCCATCCTTGCGCACCAGCAGGTGCTCGGACATGTTGACGCGCCCCGCTTCGAAGTCGCGCGCGGTTTCCTTGCGCGCCGCGTCCCACGAAGCACGGTCGGCATAAAACGCCTGCACGCTGAGGTTGGCCATTTCGCCCGTGCCATAGCCAAACAATTCTTCCATTTTGCGGTTGCAGCGCAAGTTGTAGCCGTTTTCGCAAACGGAAATCCCCAGCACGGCGGAATCCAGGATCGCTTCATTTTCCAGCAAGGCATTACGCAGCGATTCTTCCGCCAGTTTATGTTCGGTGCGGTCTTCCACGATCCAGATCGTGCCCTGGCTGGGGTCTTCCGGATTGACCACATAGGCGATCAATTGCGCCCAGAACGTCGTGTTATCCTTGCGCCGCATTTCCACTTCCGTCTGGAATGGCTTGCCCTGCGCCAGCAGCGGGCCGGCTGACGCGCCCAGCGCCTCGTACGCAGCCATCGATGGATACAGCGAATGGCCGGGCATACCCAGCCCTTCATCGCCGTCATAGCGGAACATGTCGCCAAAGCCCCGGTTATAACGGGTAATGATGCGGTTTTTCGTGAACAGGATGGAAATCGACGCATTGGTCATGATGGCTTCGATTTCCATCTGCGTCTGGCGCGACTGCGTAATGTCTTCCATGATCCAGATGGTGCCGCCATCGGCCACCTGGCTGACAGCCTGGGCCCGCGTGCGGCACCAGATCAGCGTCCCATCCTTGCGGCGGAACTGCATTTCCTTTTTCTCATACGGCAAGCCGGCGCCCAGCACCGGCCCCGCCTCCATGCCGAACTGGCTATACACTTCAGGCGACTCAAACAATTCCATGGCCGGGCGGCCATACAGTTCGTCGCGTGTATAGCCGAACATGTCGGCAAAGCCCGGATTGCACGTCAACATACAGCGCTGCTTGGTGAACAGGATGCCCACCGATGCATTGTCGAGAATGGCGCGCTGTTCCAGCACCATTTGCTGCATCGATTGTTCCGCTTCCTTTTGCTCGCTGATGTCTTCAATGATCCACACGGTGCCTTCCGACATGTCGGACGGATCCAGCGCGCGGCCATAGACACGGGCCCAAAACAATTCGCCGCCATTGCGGCGCAACCGCGTCTCGGTGCGGAATGAAATGCCCTGTTCCATCAGCGGACGCGATGCTTCGATCAGCTCGATGCGCGCGGCATCGCTCGGATACAGGATGTTGCCGCTTTCGCCCTCCAGCTCATGGCGCGCATAGCCAAACATTTCCGCCGCGCGGATATTGCATTCGAGGATATAGCCGGCTTTGCCGAAAATGATGCCGACTGCCGCGTTTTCCAGGATCGCCTGCTGCTCCAGCAACGCCTTGCGCAGCGCGCGCTGGTCGCGCTGGAACACGCCGATATCGTGGAATACCATCATGGCGCCCCCGGGCAGCACTTCTGCGGGCAGCGGCTTTAAACGGGTTTGCACGGCCACATACTGGCCATCTTTATGGGCGATGCAGCTTTCCCACTGGCGGGGCTTGCCCTGCGCCAGCGCCTGCTTCCACTGCAATTGGCTGTCAGTCTGCACGTGGCGCGCCCACAGGTCCGCCACCGGGCGGCCGGCCTGCGGCTGCCCCAATAACGCATCCAGTTCTTCGCTGGACGCCACGATCCTGCCTTCCGCATCGCACGCGCAAGCGGGCAAACCTGCCAATTGCAGGGCAAATGCGACGGATTCCGAATGAGGCGGTACAGCGTTCATTAACACCAGGGCACCTTGCAAAAAACGCCGTCTGTCCAAGGCAGGCAGCGTCGTTGCCAGATCATAACCACATTCCTTTATCTATGCTACCGATGGGTTCCGACTGCCGCCTCTAAATAGCAGAAAGCCCGGTGCAGCAAGGCCGAACCGGGCTTTCTTACAACACGTGTGAGAATGTCACACTTGGTTACAACAGGATTTGTGATTTAAATGACATCACCGGGAACGCGCACCCAGCCTTCCATCAGCACACGCGCGCTGCGGCTCATGATGGCCTTCTTGACCGTCCATTCACCGTTTTCCTGTTGCGCCTGCGCGCCGACGCGCAGCGTGCCGGATGGATGGCCGAAACGCACGGCTTCCCGTTCGCCGCCGCCAGCAGCGATATTGACCAGCGTGCCGGGAATCGCTGCCGCCGTGCCGATCGCCACAGCCGCCGTGCCCATCATAGCGTGGTGCAGCTTGCCCATCGACAGTGCGCGCACCAGCAGATCCACGTCGCCCGTAGCCACTTGCTTGCCGCTGGACGCCGCATACGCTTTCGGCGGCGCGACAAAGGCGACTTTCGGCGTGTGCTGGCGTTTTGCCGCTTCATCGACGCTGGCAATCAATCCCATGCGCACGGCGCCGTGCGCGCGGATGGTTTCAAACATGGCCAGCGCTTTCGCATCGCCATTGATGGCTTCCTGCAGTTCCGTGCCCGTGTAGCCGACGGCGTCCGCGTTGACAAAAATGGTCGGAATGCCGGCGTTGATCATGGTCGCCTTCAATGTGCCGACGCCAGGAACTTCCAGATCATCGACCAGGTTCCCGGTCGGGAACATCGAGCCGCCCCCGCCCTCTTCTTCCGCCGCCGGGTCCATAAATTCCAGCTGCACTTCGGCTGCGGGGAACGTTACGCCATCGAGTTCGAAATCACCGGTTTCCTGCACGGCGCCATGGGCCATCGGCACGTGCGCAATGATGGTTTTGTTGATGTTGGCTTGCCAGATCCGCACCACGGCCACGCCGTCATGCGGCACGCGGGCGGCGTCAACCAGCCCGCCGCTGATGGCAAATGCGCCCACCGCAGCCGACAGGTTGCCGCAATTGCCACTCCAGTCCACGAACGGCTTGTCGATCGACACCTGGCCGAACAGGTAATCGACGTCATGGTTTTCACGGGCGCTTTTCGACAGGATCACGGTCTTGCTGGTGGACGACGTGGCGCCGCCCATGCCATCGATTTGCTTGCCGTACGGGTCCGGACTGCCGATCACGCGCAGCAGCAGCGCATCGCGCGCCGCGCCCGGGACTTGCGCGGCTTGCGGCAAATCCTGCAGACGGAAGAACACACCCTTGCTGGTGCCGCCACGCATGTACGTGGCGGGGATTTTGATTTGCGGTGCGTTCGCCATCATGCCGCCTTGGCGTTCGCCAAAAAGTCTTGCGCAAAGCGCTGCAACACGCCGCCCGCTTCGTAAATCGACACGTCTTCCGACGAATCCAGGCGGCACGTCACCGGCACTTCAACACGCTCGCCATTCCGGCGGTTGATCACCAGCGTCAGCGTGGCGCGCGGCGCGCGTTCGCCAATCACGTCGAACGTTTCCGTCCCATCGATGCCCAAGGTCAAGCGGTTGACGCCCGGCTTGAATTCCAGCGGCAGCACGCCCATGCCCACCAGGTTGGTGCGGTGGATACGCTCGAAGCCTTCGGCCACGATGGCTTCCACACCCGCCAGGCGCACGCCCTTGGCAGCCCAGTCACGCGACGAACCCTGGCCATAATCGGCGCCGGCAATGACGATCAGCGGCTGCTTGCGCTCCATGTACGTCTCGATCGCTTCCCACATGCGGGTGACTTTGCCTTCCGGCTCGATACGGGCCAGCGAACCGGCCTTCACCTTGCCTTCCGCATCGCGCACCATTTCATTTTTCAGCGTCGGGTTAGCAAACGTTGCACGCTGCGCCGTCAAGTGGTCGCCACGGTGCGTGGCGTACGAATTGAAGTCTTCTTCCGGCAAGCCCATTTTGTGCAGGTATTCACCGGCAGCCGAGTCCATCATGATTGCGTTCGATGGCGACAGGTGGTCCGTCGTGATGTTATCGCCCAGCACAGCCAGTGCACGCATGCCTTTCAGCGTGCGTTCGCCGGCCAGCGCGCCTTCCCAGTATGGCGGACGGCGGATGTACGTCGATTGCGGACGCCAGTCGTACAGGGGCGCCGCGGCTTCCTGCGCCTGGCCGCTGCGGTCGAACATCGGGATGTAGACTTTGCGGAAATGGTCTGGCTTCACGGACGAAGCGACAATCGCGTCGATTTCCTCGTCGGAAGGCCACAAATCCTTGAGCGTAATGGCTTTGCCATTGGCGTCCGTGCCCAGCACGTCCTTCTCGATGTCGAAGCGGATGGTGCCGGCAATGGCATACGCCACCACCAGCGGCGGCGATGCCAGGAATGCCTGCTTCGCGTACGGGTGGATACGGCCGTCAAAGTTGCGGTTACCGGACAGCACGGCCGTCGCGTACAGATCGCGCTCCACCACTTCTTTCTGGATCACGGGATCGAGCGCGCCGGACATGCCGTTGCAAGACGTGCACGCATACGCAACGACGCCGAAGCCCAGCTTTTCCAGTTCCGGCAGCAAGCCGGCTTCTTCCAGGTACAGGGTCACGGCTTTCGATCCTGGCGCCAGCGACGATTTCACCCATGGCTTGCGCAGCAAACCTGCCTTGTTGGCATTGCGGGCCAGCAGGCCGGCAGCAATCATGTTGCGCGGATTATTGGTGTTGGTGCAGCTGGTAATGGCCGCGATGATCACGGCGCCATCCGGCATCAGGCCCGGTTCATTTTCAACTTTGCCCGTGATGCCGGCTTTTGCCAGGTCCGTGGTGGCCACGCGTTTGTGCGGGTTGGACGGACCGGCGATGTTGCGCACCACAGTCGACAAGTCGAACTTCAGCACGCGCTCGTATTCGGCGCCCGCCAGGGCATCGGCCCACAAGCCGGTTTCCTTGGCATAGGTTTCCACCAGCGCCACGGTTTCATCTTCACGGCCCGTCAATTTCAGGTACTTGATGGTTTGCTCGTCGATGTAGAACATCGCGGCAGTGGCGCCGAATTCCGGCGCCATGTTGGAAATCGTCGCACGGTCGCCCAACGTCAGGCTGGCCGCACCGGCGCCATAGAATTCCAGGTAGGCGGAAACGACTTTTTCGCGGCGCAAAAATTCCGTCAGCGCCAGCACGATGTCCGTGGCGGTAATGCCCGGCTGCGCCTTGCCCGTCAATTCCACGCCGATAATGTCCGGCAAACGCATCCACGACGCGCGGCCCAGCATCACGGTTTCCGCTTCCAGTCCGCCCACGCCGATGGCAATCACGCCCAGCGCATCGACCATAGGCGTGTGCGAGTCGGTGCCCACCAGCGTGTCCGGATACGCGACGCCATCGGTGACCTGGATCACCGGCGACATGCGCTCCAGGTTGATCTGGTGCAGGATGCCGTTACCCGGCGGGATTACGTCCACGTTGCGGAACGCATTCTTGGTCCAGTTGATGAAGTCAAAGCGGTCTTCGTTGCGGCGGTCTTCGATGGCGCGGTTTTTATTGAACGCGTCCGGATCGAAACCGCCGCATTCCACGGCCAGCGAGTGGTCTACCACCAGCTGCGTCGGCACCACGGGATTGACTTGGGCCGGGTCGCCGCCCTGCTCTGCAATGGCGTCGCGCAGGCCGGCCAGATCGACCAGCGCGGTCTGGCCCAGGATGTCGTGGCACACGACGCGGGCCGGGAACCATGGGAAGTCCAGGTCGCGCTTGCGCTCGATCAGCTGCGACAGTGAATCGTTCAAGGCCGCCGGATCGCAGCGGCGCACCAGATTCTCCGCTAATACGCGCGACGTGTAAGGCAAGCCTGCCCAGGCGCCCGGCTTGATGGCGTCAACTGCGGCGCGCGCATCGAAGAAATCGAGCTTCGTGCCTGGCAGGGCTTTGCGGAATTGGGTATTCATGGGGGTGCTCATGTTATTTACGCTCATTCAGCGGCACGAATTGCAGGTCGTCCGGGCCCACGTAGTTGGCGCTTGGACGAATGATCTTGTTGTCGATGCGCTGCTCGATGATGTGGGCAGCCCAGCCGGACGTACGCGAAATCACGAACAGCGGCGTGAACATGGCGGTCGGCACGCCCATCATGTGGTACGACACGGCGGAGAACCAGTCCAGGTTCGGGAACATCTTCTTGATTTCCCACATCACCGATTCCAGGCGCTCGGCGATGTCGAACATCTTGGTGGAACCGGCCTCGATCGACAGCTTGCGCGCGACTTCCTTGATCACCACGTTGCGCGGGTCGGAAATCGTGTACACCGGGTGGCCGAAGCCAATCACGACTTCCTTGTTTTCCACGCGGCGGCGGATGTCCGCTTCGGCTTCGTCCGGGTTTTCATAGCGCTTCTGGATTTCAAACGCGAATTCATTGGCGCCGCCGTGTTTCGGGCCGCGCAGCGCGCCAATCGCGCCCGTCACTGCCGAGTAAATGTCGGAACCGGTGCCGGCAATCACGCGGCTGGTGAAAGTCGATGCATTGAATTCGTGTTCCGCGTACAGGATCAGCGATACGTGCATGGCTTTCACCCACGATTCGGATGGCTTTTCGCCGTGCAGCAGGTGCAGGAAGTGGCCGCCGATCGAGTCGTCGTCGGTTTCCACGTCGATGCGCTTGCCGTTGTGCGAGTAGTGGTACCAGTACAGCAGCATCGAGCCAAACGATGCCATCAGGCGGTCCGCGATATCGCGCGCGCCCGGCACGTTGTGGTCATCTTTCTCAGGCAACGTGCAGCCCAGCACCGAGCAGCCGGTGCGCATCACGTCCATCGGGTGCGCCGATGCAGGCAAGGCTTCCAGTGCGGATTTCACCGATTGCGGCAAGCCGCGCAGCGACTTCAGTTTGCCTTTGTAGCCTTTCAGTTCAGCGGCCGTCGGCAGTTTGCCGTGTACCAGCAGGTAAGCGATTTCTTCGAATTCGCACACATTGGCCACGTCCAGGATGTCGTAGCCGCGATAGTGCAAATCGTTGCCGGTCTTGCCGACGGAGCACAGCGCGGTATTACCGGCGGTCACGCCAGACAGGGCAACGGATTTTTTAGGCTTGAAGGTCGGGGCTTGATCGGTCATGTTGTACTCCTCTGTGTTTTATTTGAATTAAGCTTTTTTCGCGGCAAACAATGCGTCCAGCTTTTGCTCGAAGCTGTGGTAGTTGATGCGCTCATACAGTTCCATGCGGGTTTGCATGGTGTCGATCACATTCTTTTGCGTACCTTCGCGGCGTACGGTGTTGTATACGTTTTCCGCAGCCTTGTTCATGGCGCGGAACGCCGACAGCGGGTACAGCGCGATGGCAACGTCGGCAGACTTCAATTCATCGACAGTAAACAGCGGGGTCGCGCCGAATTCCGTGATGTTGGCCAGGATCGGCACTTTCACGGCCTTGGCGAATTCCTTATACATTTCCAGGCTGGTGATGGCTTCCGGGAAAATCATGTCGGCGCCCGCTTCCACGCAGGCGACTGCACGGTCAATGGCCGCTTCCAGCCCTTCGACGGCCAGCGCGTCGGTGCGGGCCATGATGACGAAATTCGCATCCGTCTTGGCGTCCACGGCAGCTTTCACTCGGTCCACCATTTCACCCTTGGTGACGATTTCCTTGCCCGGACGGTGGCCGCAGCGCTTGGCGCCCACCTGGTCTTCAATGTGCACGGCGGCGGCGCCGGCCTTGATCATGGATTTCACGGTGCGGGCCACGTTGAAGGCGGACGCGCCGAAACCCGTGTCGATATCGACCAGCAGCGGCAAGTCGCATACGTCGGTAATGCGGCGCACGTCGGTCAGCACGTCATCCAGGTTGGAAATGCCGAGGTCCGGCAAACCCAGCGAACCGGCCGCCACGCCGCCGCCCGACAAATAAATCGCACGGAAGCCGGCGCGCTTGGCCAGCAAAGCGTGATTGGCGTTGATCGCGCCGATCACTTGCAGCGGCGATTCTTCTTCGACGGCTTTGCGGAATGCGGCGCCTGCGGAGTATTGGGTCATGGCTTACCTTTCAAATGAGGTTTTCGTTGCGCTCCGTTACAGCAAACCCCGTGCCAGCTCGGCCATAACATCGTGAAACAATGAAAAATCAGCGACTTACCGCATCCCTTCGCTCTGCAGACGGCCATCAAGCGCATGTAAAACGTTTCATATTGAAACATTGAAATGCAACTGAACTATAATTGAAACATGCGCCATTCTACGCCTTTACCCATCGACAGCAGCGACAAGCCCGTGATCTGGACCGTGTCCGTGTCGCGCCTGGCGGAACTGTTCCGCGACATCACGCTGGAATACGATAATTTCGCCACCATCGAACCCATCAACCTGGGCTTCGACGAAGCGGCGCGCCATATCCGCGAACGGCTGGCCACGGAGCGCTGCGACGCCGTCATATCGGCCGGTTCCAATGCCGCGTATTTAAAGGGGCGTTTGTCGGTCCCAGTCGTCATTGCCAAGGCCAGCGGCTTTGACGTGATGCAGGCGCTGGCCAGGGCCCGGCGCGTATCGGAGCGCATCGGCGTCGTCAGCTACCAGTCGCCGATGGCGGAACTGGCCGAATTTTCCGCCACCTTTGGCCACGACATCGTGCAGCGCACCTACGTGACGGAAGAAGATGCGCGGGCACAGATCAATGACTTGAAGGCGGCCGGCGTCAAGGCCATCGTCGGCGCGGGACTGATTACGGACCTGGCGGAAGAAGCCGGGTTGACGGGCGTGTTCGTGTATTCCGCCGCGTCGATCCGCCAGGCGTTTGACGATGCGCTGGAAATTGCGCGGCTATCGTCATGGGAAGCCAGCCGCGCCCGCGCACGGGGCGGCAATGCGGGCGACACGTTGCGGGCCAAGCACGGCTTGAATGATTTGAAGGGGGAATCGCCAGCCATGGAAAAGCTGCGCCAGGCGGTCGTGCTGTATGCAAAATCGCCCGCCACCGTATTGATCCAGGCGGAAACCGGCTGCGGCAAGGAGCTGGTGGCGCAAGCGATCCACCGCGAAAGCCCCCGCACCTTGGGCGCAAACCGGCCATTCGTGGCAGTCAATTGCGGCGCCATTGCGGAGTCCCTGCTGGAATCGGAATTGTTCGGCCACGAAGAAGGCGCCTTTACGGGTGCACGCCGCGGCGGGCACGCGGGCTTGTTTGAAGCGGCCAACCGCGGCACGCTGTTCCTCGATGAAATCGGTGAAATGCCGCTGGCGTTGCAAACCCGCTTGCTGCGCGTGCTGGAAGAACGGGAAGTGGTGCGGGTAGGCGGCACCCGTCCGATCCCCGTCAACGTGCGCATCATCAGCGCCACGCACTGCGACCTGGAACAGCGGGTGCGCGAAGGCCGCTTCCGCGCCGACTTGTTTTACCGGCTGGCTGTATTGCGGCTGTCGCTGCCGCCGCTGCGCGAACGGCGCGACGATATTGCACTGCTGGCGGAATGGTCGCTGAAAAATGCGCTGGCCGCGCTGGGCGCCCGCCCGCACCCGAACCTGCACGCGGAAATCCAGGCGTGCGCGCCACTGCTGCTGCGCTATGGCTGGCCCGGCAATGTGCGGGAATTGCGCAACCTGTGCGAGCGGCTGGCGCTGTTCCTGGCGGCGGAACCGTTGCAGGCGCTGACGCCCGGCTTTGTGCTGGGGGTGGCGCCGGAACTGGGCGCGGTGGCTGCCGTGCAGGCAAACATGCCGGCGCCTGCCGCGCGCGAAACTGCCACGCAGGTACTGGCCCGCTTTGGCGGCCGGCGCGATGCGGCGGCCGATTACCTCGGCATCAGCCGCACCACGCTGTGGCGGCGCCTGCGCGACGAGGCTGGCGGCTAATGGCGGTGCAACACCACCCATCACGCCATTCCGCCGCTCATCATGTGCCGGCTGTTTCACCACCGGCGTTCGTTTATGCTGAACGAATGAAAACACTCGTACAATTCCGCATGACCCGCACACACTGGTACTGGCTGCTGCAAATCCTGGGCTGGTCCGCAGTCGTGGTATTCGTCGCTTTCGCCAACAGCCGTTATTTGTACCAGCACGGCGCCATTGCCATATGCGTGCTGTGCGGCATATGCGGGCTGGTGCTATCCGATCTGGCGCACCGGCTGTATAAGGCGCGGCGCTGGCATGTGCAGCCGGCCGCGTGGCGCATCATCGCTTTCACCATCGTGGTACTGGGCCCGCTGCAGACGGCCGGTACGATGGCAACCAATTACCTCATCATCGGCAAAAATGGTGACCTGAACTGGCTGCACATGCTGTTGACGTTCTGGACCGGCATTATGCTGGCGTGGGCCATCTGCTACCTGGCTTACCTGTACCTGCGCCGCGCCAACCGGTTCGAAGCGGAGGCGCTACGCCTTGAAGTGCTGGCCAAGGATGCGGAACTGCGTGCCCTGCAAGCGCAGGTCAACCCGCACTTCTTTTTCAACAGCTTGAACAGCGTACGCGCGCTGATTTATGAAAACCAGGATTCGGCGGCGCAAATGATCGACCAGCTGGCAACGCTGATGCGCTATACACTGCAGTCGAGCTATGCGGACACCGTACCGCTCAGTGAAGAACTGGAAGCCGTGCAATCCTATCTGGCCATTGAAAAAATCCGCTTTGAAGAACGGCTGCGTTTGGCGCTCGACATTGCAGGCGGCATGGAAACCGTGCGCATTCCACCGATGGCGCTGCAAACCCTGGTGGAAAATGCCGTCAAATATGGTGTCGAACAAAGCGCCACTGGCACGGAAATCCGCATCAGCGCCAGCCACGCCAACGGCAAGGCCACCATTGAAGTGTCGAACCAGGGTGCGCTGCGTACGTTCAGCAACTCCACCAGCGTCGGCTTGAGCAATGCCCGCAAGCGCCTGATCTTGTCCAAAGGCGACAGCGCCAGCCTGGACCTGGTGGAACGCGATGGCTGGGTCCGCGCCACCTTGCACTTCCCGCTGGCCGCATGATGCGCGTGCTGATCGTCGATGATGAACGGCTGGCGCGGGCGGAATTGCGGCGCCTGCTGGCCGTGCATGGCAATGTGCAGATCGCCGGCGAAGCAGCCAGCGCGGCGGAAGCCGCTGTCCAGGTGGCGGCACTGCAGCCGGACTTGCTGCTACTGGACATCAAGATGCCCGGCGGCAGTGGCTTCGATTTGCTGGAATCGCTGGACGATGCGCCTGAAGTCATCTTCACCACCGCCTATGACCAATACGCGCTGCAAGCGTTTGACGCCAATGCACTGGCCTACCTGCTGAAACCGGTCCAGCCGCAACGGCTGGCGGCGGCGCTGGAACGCGCTGCCGTGCGGCTGGGCACCACGATCCCGCCGGCGGCGCAGCCCCGCAAATTGTTTATCCGCGACGGTGAACGGTGCTGGTTCGTCAAACTGGATGACATCGCGGTATTCGAATCGGACGGCAATTACAGCAGAGTCCATTTCAGCGGCGGGCAACCGCTGCTGCCCCGCTCGCTGCTGCAACTGGAACAGCGGCTCGATCCGCAGCAATTCTTCCGCGCCAGCCGCCGCCATATTGTCAATCTGGCCCATGTGCGCCGTGTCAGCCAGGGTGCCGACGGCGCCCTGGTGCTGCACCTGGATAGCATGGCGATCGAAGTATCCCGTCGCCGCGCCGCCACCCTGAAAAACATCGGCGTCTTGTAGCGGACAGCTTGTCAGGAATTTGTCAGCATTTCCTCAGGGAAATGTCAGCATTGCGCGGTATCCTAGCCTTCACCTAAGGAGCCAACCCATGCTGAACCCAATTCCCCCCCTGCGGCAACGTGGTTTCACCCTTGTCGAGCTCATGGTTGCTGTCGTCATTGTCGGCATACTGGGCGCCGTCGCCTATCCTTCGTATATCCAGCACGTCGTCAAATCCAACCGGGCGGCAGCCCAGGCGCATTTGCTGGACCTGGCGCAGCGCGAACAGCAATATTTGGCCGACAACCGCAGCTATGCGGCATCCGTCAGCGCGCTGAACTTGACGACGCCGGATGCCGTGTCATCCAAGTACAGCATTTTGATTGAAGTACAGGATGGCCCGCCGCCCAGCTTCACGATTACCGCCACGCCGCTGACCAACGGACCGCAGGCCAGCGACGGGGCATTAACCATCAATAATGCCGGTACCAAGAGCCCGGCTTCCAAATGGTGATGCTGCCATGAAAACGCCTGCACGCCTGCCTGTGCACCGGGGCTTTACGCTGGTCGAATTGCTGGTCACTGTCACCATCCTGGCCATCCTGGGCGCGGCGGGCGGCCCCGCGTTTTCCCGCATGATCGCATCGCAGCGCACCAAGGCGATTGCCGGCGACTTGCACACGGCGCTGGTGCGCGCCCGCAGTGAAGCCATCAAACGCAATACCGACGTGGTGTTGACGCCGGTGACGTCAGGCCAGTGGCAATATGGCTGGTACATTGCCAATCCCGGGCTGGCAGGCGCCAAGCTCGATGACCATGCCGCCATTGCCAACGCCACCGTGACCGGTCCCGCTTCCGTCGTGTACCGCAGCAATGGCAGGCTGGGCGGCAATACTACGCCCAGTTTCGATATTTCCGCCACCGGCGCAACCGAACACCGCTGTATCCAGATTGATTTAAGCGGCCACCCCTACCAAACCGCAAGCGCGTGCTGATCATGAACCCGACATTGCACCCCGGCCGGCAACGGGGCACGACCCTGATTGAAGTCCTCGTCACCTTGGTGATCGTGGCATTTGGCTTGCTGGGCATCGGTGCACTGCAAGCCAAGATGCAGCTGGGGACCATCGAAGCTTACCAGCGCGCCCAGGCCGTGGTGCTGTTGGAAGACATGAGCGCGCGCATCAATGCGAACAAGGCCAATGCCGGCACCTATGTCCTCGCCAACCCGGCCGGTACGGGCGACAGCCAGCCGGATGACTGCACCGGCATGGCGGCCGGCGCACCGCGCGACATTTGCGAATGGAGCGCGGCGCTGAAGGGTGCGGCGGAAGTCAAAAGCGGCACCAAGGTCGGCGCCATGGTGGGCGCCCGCGGCTGTATCGAACAAATCCAGGCGCCCGATACCACGACCGGCGTATGCCAGCCTGGCATTTACCAGGTATCGGTCGCGTGGCAAGGCTTGCACCTGACGTCCGCCTCTGCGCTGACGTGCGGCAGCGGGCTATATGGCGCCGATGGCAACCGGCGCGCGATCTCGGTCCGCATCACGGTCGGCCTGCCGGCGTGCACTTAGGAGAAGGCCATGTATTCAACGATCCCACGGCGGCAGCGCGGCTATACGCTGGTCGAATTAATGATTGCCACCACCATCGGCTTGCTGGTGCTGGCGGGCATGACCACCATGTTCGTCAGCAGCAATAGCGCGCAGGCGCAAATCGAACAGGCCAACCGGCAAATCGAGAATGGACGCTACAGCATGCAGCTGCTGGTCAGCGATTTGCGCAATGCCGGGTATTACGGGGAATTCGACCCCACGGTCCTGACCTTGCCTGCGGCCATGCCGGATCCCTGCTCGACCAGCATCACCGATATCAAGGGAGCGTTGCCGCTGTTTCTGCAGGGTTACGACAATGCCGGGACCAGTACCCTGTCGTGCGTACAGGATGTGCTGGCCGGCACCGACATGATCGTGTTGCGCCACGCCAGCACTTGCCTGATCGACAACACCAGCTGCGAAGTCAACGCGGCAGGCGCGCCGTACTTCCAGGCTTCGTGGTGCGACAACCCCAGCGAACTGGGGTCCGGCAGCACGTCGGACTTTTATGCGGTCGGAACGGCCACCACCGCCATGACCCGGCACATGCGCGACTGCACGCAAGCGGCGGGTAGCGGGACCCTGGCGCCCGTGCGCTACCTGCAAATCCATATCTATTACATCGCCAGCAACGACCGGCCCGGCGACGGCATCCCCACGCTGAAGCGGGTGGAAGTCAGCAACAACAATGGTGTGCTGTCGCTGACCACAGTGGCGCTGGCTGAAGGGGTGGAAAACCTGCAGATGGAATATGGGCTCGATACCAACCAGGATGGCGCCACCGATGTCTACACCACGAGCCCGTCCACGTATGGCGGCTGCAGCGCCGCCGCCTGCGCGGCAAGCAACTGGAACAGCGTGGTGTCGGCCAAAGTGCATTTGTTGACCCGCAGCACGCAAGCCAATTCCCAATATACGGACAGCAAGACTTACGTGCTGGGCGCGAAGGCGGACGGCTCGCCAAATACCATTTCCGTCACCGACGTGCACTACAAGCGCAATGTCTTTAGCAGCACCATCGTGCTGCCCAATCCCAGCGGCAGGAGGACGTCATGAAGCGCCTGCCAGCGCAGCGCGAGGGCGGCTTTACGCTGCTGGTGGCGCTGGTGATGCTGATCTTGCTGACGATGCTGGCGCTGAGCAGCTTCAACCTAGGCAATTCCGATTTGCAGATCGTGTCGAATATGCAGCAGCACACGGAAGCGACAGCGGCAGCCAGCCAGGTGGTGGAAGAAGTCATCAGCAGCACGCGCTTTTTCACGTCGCCCACGGACGCCCTCGCCAACTCGTGCAATGGCGTTCCCAACACGCGCTGCGTCGATACCAATGGCGACAACAAGCCTGACATCACAGTCACGCTGACGCCCGCCCCCAAATGCGTGAAAGCACAGGCCATCAAGAACACGGCGCTGGACTTGACGAACTCGGAAGATGTCGGCTGCGCACTGGGTGGCGCGCAAAGTTTCGGCGTAGCCGGCAGCATCACAGGCGATTCACTGTGCGACAACAGCGTCTGGGACGTGCATGCCGTGGCTACCGACATGGTGACGGGCGCCTCGTCCGAAGTGACGCAAGGAGTCTCGGTCCGTGTCGCCAAAGATGACGTTGCAACCAGTTGCCCTTAAGAGGATAGCCATGGAACACGTATCCCTACCACCATCCTGCCGTCCACCGCGGGCAAGCCGCGTGGCGGCCACGCTGGCATTGGCACTGGTGGCGCTGCAGGCGCCGCAAAGTGTGCATGCGGACGATATCGACATTTTCACGGGCGCATCGGCCGGCAATTCCATCAATCCGCGCATCCTGATCGTGCTGGATAACACGTCCAACTGGGCGCGCCAAAGCCAGCAATGGCCTGGCGGCCTTCAGCAGGGTCAGTCGGAAGCCAACGCCATCAAAACAGTGATTTCCAGCCTCGGCAGCAACGTTAATATCGGCCTGATGGAATTCGTCACCGGCGGCAACGCGAACCAGAATGGCGGCTTTATCCGGTCGGCAATCCGGCCCATGACGACAGCCAACAAAACCAGTTTCAGCGCGAATCTGACAACGATATACAACAACATCAATTCGCCGGATGAAAAGCGCAACTCGCATACGCCATACGGCAACCTGATGTATGACACCTACAATTACTTTGCCGGCGCCAACGCGTACTCACCGTCGGCCGTGATTGCCAGCATCGCCGATGCAACCGGCTACACGACGCCATACAGCACCTTTGCCGCACCGCTGACTGCCAACGATACCTGCGGCAAGAATTTTGTCATCTTCATTGGCAATCCCAACTCCAGCGGCCCCGCTTCGGATGACTCCGCCAACACAGCCGCACTGGCGGCGCTGGGCGGCACGACATCGCAGCTGAGTTTGCCGAATTTCACGCAAGGAAATGTCACACAAAGCACCAACGTAGGTACCACCAGCCAGTGCTATGCCAGCAGCACTGCCGCTGCCGCTGAGCTGACCAGTTTCTCCGCACAGTGTTCCACGTACACGGAAGGTTGCGTGATCGGCTCGGCCACCGCCGCCGCCGGTCCGATTGCCTGTCCCTCGGGCCAGTTGAGCTATACCGTCAACCGTTCCGTCTACACCCCGGCCAGCACCACCACCACGGCCGGGACGCCGGTAACGGGGACGCCGACTGTCAACACGGGATCGACCACCAACTATTACGGGTCTTCGAGCGCCGTCGACGCCAACACGGACCACGGCAGTATGACGTGCCCCGCCACGTCCACCGTCACCAGCGGCGGCAACACGGCCGTCACCACGTATAGCTGCAGCTACAGCGTGGGGGCGGCCATTGGCAGCGCCACGCCCACCACCAGCTCGCACGTGTCGACGCAAACGGGCAATACGGGCGGCGCCGGCTGCTATGCGGTCAGCGGCGGCACCAACGTCGGCACAGGAGCCGGCCAGTGGAACCCGGCCACGTCGACGGACTACGGCGGCCTGGTGTGCCCGGCCAATAACAGTTGCACGTACAGCGGCGTCATGACATCGAATTCGTCCGGCTGTACCGGCTCCGGCAACCGGACCGTCCAGATAACGCAGACCGCGACCCCGCTGCGCCAATTCACGATCAACCAGACCGTGACACCGACCACCACCAACAGCACCACCACCACAACGCCAGCCTCGACGACAACGACTGCGCTGGGCTATACGTCGCAATGCTATGCGGCCGCCCCCACGTCCAGTACCGGTGACTATGCGAGCCAATGTACGGGCACCAATATCAGCTGCACGTACGGCAATGCGCCAACGTCAACCACGTTGGGCGCCTGCCCTGCCGGTACCAGCGTGTACAGCGTGCTGGGCACGAACACCACGCTGACCAATGTCGCCACCGGCACCAGCTCGCTGGACACGCATCCATTCAATGCCGATGAGTGGGCGCGCTTCATGCATGACAAGGGAGTTCCCGTCAGCGGCACGACGGTCCGGCCATCCGTCACCACGTACACGATCGACGTCTACAACAAGCAGCCTAACGCAACCCATACGTCTCTGCTGATGAGCATGGCCAAGGCCGGCGGCGGCAAATATTTTTCCGCCACCAATGAGCAAGCCATCGTGGATGCGCTGAAGCAAATCCTCGTGGAAATCCTGGCCGTCAATACCAGCTTCGCATCGACCAGCTTGCCGGTCAACGCCACCAACCGGTCGCAAAATGAAAACCAGGTCTACATCGGCATGTTCCGCCCGGACCCGGATGCCAAGCCGCGCTGGTTCGGCAACTTGAAACGCTACCAGCTGGTCGCCAACGGCAGCAGCGTCGATTTGGGCGATGTCAACGGCACCTTGGCCGTCAATACGCTGACCGGCTTCGTGACGCCATGCGCCACCAGCTACTGGACCACGGACAGCGGCAGCTACTGGGGCGGCATGGGATTGAATCCGGATCCGGCCGGCGGCTGCGCCACCACGTCGTATGACGCGTATTCGGATGCGCCGGACGGGCCGCAAGTGGAAAAAGGCGCCGTCGCGGAAATGCTGCGCAAGGGGAACCAGTCGTCGTCCGGCACCTCGCCGACATGGGCCGTCAACCGCAACGTCTACACGGTCTCCAACGGTTCGCTGGCGGCATTCTCGACCGCCAGTTCCAGCCTGTCCGATTCACTGGTGCGCTTTATCAAGGGTGAAGACGTCAACGTGGAAAAAGGCGGCGCCGGTACGACGCGGCCATCGATCCACGGCGACGTGATCCACTCGCGCCCGCTGCCCGTCAATTACGGCACCAGTGGCGTTACCGTGTTTTATGGCGCCAATGACGGCATGTTCCGGGCCGTGGATGCCAGCAGCGGCGTGGAGCGGTGGGCGCTGGTGGCGCCAGAGTTTTACTCGCGCCTGCAGCGCCTGAAGGACAATAGCCCGCAAGTGAGCTACCCTAACCTGGCCAGCAACACGGTGCCGGTACCGGCTGCCAAGGATTACTTCTTTGACGGTTCCACCGGTATTTACCAGAATGCGGACAATTCCAAAGTGTGGGTGTTGCCAACCATGCGGCGCGGCGGGCGCATGATTTATGCGCTGGATGTCAGCACCGTATCGACACCGTCGCTGAAATGGAAAGTCGGCTGCCCCAACCTGAGCGACGATACCGGCTGCACCGCCGGCATGAGCCAGATCGGCCAGACGTGGTCCACACCGTCGGTGGCGTTCATCAAAGGCTATTCGTTGACCAATCCCGTCGTCGTCGTGGGTGGCGGCTACGATGGCTGCGAAGATGCCGACACGGCGTCGCCATCGTGTGCCTCCACGAAGGGCGGCGTCATTTATGTCCTTGATGCCAATACCGGCAGCGTCGTATCGTCGTTCACCACCACACGCGCCGTGGCGTCGGACATTTCCATGGTCGACATCGACAATGACGGCATGCCGGACTATGCGTATGCCGCCGATACGGGCGGCAATATCTACCGCGTCGACTTTATCTCAATCGCGTCTGGCGTGGCCAGCGCTACGGCGCTGGGCAGCAGCAGCTGGACCATGCGCAAGGTTGCCTACACCAATGGCGGCGGCCGCAAATTCCTGTTTGCACCAGCCCTGCTGGCCGTGCAGGATAAAGTCTATGTGGCGATCGGCACGGGCGACCGCGAACACCCGCTGCAATCGCAATACCCGTACGCCAATGTCGTCAACCGCTTCTATGTGTACAAAGATGATTTGAAAGTCACGTCCGGTTCCAAGAATCTCGACAGCGACCTGGTTGACTACACGTCCAGCACGACGTGCGATACGGCGCAAGTGTTGCCCAACTCCGCGCTCAATGGCTGGTTCATGAACTTGAACCAGTTTGGCCAGGGCGAGCAAGTGGTCACGTCCGCGCTGATCGTCAGCGGCATGGTGACCTTCAGTACCAACCGTCCGGTCGATGCAGCCGTGGCCAGTTGTTCGACGTCGCTGGGCAAAGCGGAAGGCTATTGGGTCAACCTGTTCAATGCATCGGGCGGCATTAACTCGGCGTCCACTTGCAACGGCACGCGCGCCAGTGAATTCGTGGGCGGCGGCTTGCCGCCTTCGCCGGTGCTGGCAACGGGGGTCAACGTCAACGGCCGTGCCGTGTCGGTGGTGATTGGCGCCGTGCAGCGCGATGGCGGCGCCAGCGTGGCCATCAGCCCGCAAAAGGTCCGCCCGGTGATTACATCCAAGCGCAAGCGTGTGTACCAGTCCACGTCCGGGCAGTAAATCTGCCATCCATAAAAAAACCCGCTTCAAGTGAAGCGGGTTTTTTATTACCCAGAAGAAGATCAGTCGACTTCCACGGTTTCCGCCGGCGGCTGCGGCGCCGCATCGGATTCCGGGAATTCCAGGAACACCTGGTCCTTGTCGTCCAGATCCACGGTAACCTTGCCGCCGGACACGAGACGGCCGAACAACAGTTCGTCGGCCAGCGCCTTGCGGATCATGTCCTGGATCAGGCGCGACATCGGACGCGCGCCCATCAGTGGATCGAAGCCTTTCTTCGCGAGGAACTTGCGCAGTTTCTCGCTGAACACGGCTTCGACTTTCTTCTCGTGCAATTGCTCTTCCAGCTGCATCAAGAACTTGTCGACCACGCGCAAGATAATTTCCTCGTCCAGCGCACGGAAGCTGATGATGGAATCCAGGCGGTTGCGGAATTCCGGCGTGAACATGCGCTTGATGTCGGCCATCTCGTCGCCTGTTTCGCGGCTGTCCGTGAAACCAATGGAACGCTTTTGCAAGCTTTCCGCACCCGCATTCGTGGTCATGATGATGATCACGTTGCGGAAGTCCGCCTTGCGGCCATTGTTGTCCGTCAAGGTGCCATGGTCCATCACTTGCAGCAGGATATTAAAGATATCCGGATGCGCTTTTTCGATCTCGTCCAGCAGCAGCACAGCGTGCGGCTTCTTGGTAATGGCTTCCGTCAGCAGGCCGCCCTGGTCGAAGCCCACGTAGCCCGGCGGCGCGCCAATCAGGCGGCTGACGGCGTGGCGCTCCATGTACTCGGACATGTCGAAGCGGATCAGCTCGATGCCGAGGATGAAGGCCAGCTGCTTCGCCACTTCGGTCTTGCCGACACCGGTCGGACCGGAGAACAGGAACGAACCAATCGGCTTGTCTTGTTTGCCCAAACCGGCGCGCGACATCTTGATGGCGGACGCCAGCGCTTCGATGGCAGGATCCTGGCCAAACACGACGTTGCGCAAATCGCGGTCGATGGTTTGCAGCTTGCTGCGGTCGTCCTGGTTGACGGTTTGCGGCGGGATGCGCGCAATCTTGGAAATGATTTCCTCGATTTCCGTCTTGCCGATGGTCTTTTTCTGCTTCGACTTCGGCAAGATGCGCTGCGCAGCGCCAGCTTCATCGATCACGTCGATGGCCTTGTCCGGCAAGTGGCGGTCATTGATGAAGCGGGCCGCCAGCTCGGCTGCCGTCGACAGCGCCGACTGCGAATACTTGACGCCATGATGTTCTTCGAAGCGCGACTTCAGGCCGCGCAGGATTTGCACGGTCTGTTCCACGGTCGGCTCGTTGACGTCGACTTTCTGGAAGCGGCGGGACAGCGCATGGTCTTTCTCGAACACGCCCCGGAATTCCGTGTACGTGGTCGCGCCGATGCACTTCAGCTGGCCATTGGCCAATGCCGGTTTCAGCAAGTTCGATGCATCCAGCGTGCCGCCCGATGCGGAACCCGCACCGATGATCGTGTGGATTTCATCAATGAACAGGATGCCGTTCGGGTTGTCTTTCAACTGTTTCAGCACGGCTTTCAAGCGCTGCTCGAAATCGCCGCGGTACTTGGTGCCGGCCAGCAGTGCGCCCATGTCCAGCGAGTAGACCACGGCGTTCTGCAGGATTTCCGGCACGTCGTTTTGCGTGATGCGGTACGCCAGCCCTTCGGCGATGGCGGTTTTACCCACGCCGGCTTCGCCCACCAGCAGCGGGTTGTTTTTACGGCGGCGGCACAAGACCTGGATCACACGGTCAACTTCTTCTTCGCGGCCGATCAGCGGATCGATCTTGCCTTCGGAAGCTGATTTGTTGAGGTTTTGCGTGAACTGGTCCAGCGGGCTTTCTTTTTGCTGGCCATCGGCCGGCGCGCCCTCTTCCACCCCTTCGGATGCCTTGGTGGAATCGGCTGCCTGGTCTTTGCGCACACCGTGGGAAATGAAATTCACCACATCGAGGCGCGTCACGCCCTGCTGGTGCAGGTAATACACCGCGTGGGAATCTTTTTCACCAAAGATGGCGACCAGCACGTTGGCGCCCGTGACTTCCTTCTTGCCGTTGGAAGCGGATTGCACGTGCATGATGGCGCGCTGGATCACACGCTGGAAGCCCAGCGTCGGCTGGGTATCCACTTCGCCCGTGCCCGGCACGGTCGGCGTGTTATCGCCAATAAAATTGGTGAGGGTCTTGCGCAGGTCTTCGATATTGACGGCGCAGGCACGCAACACTTCCGCTGCCGATGGATTATCGAGCAGCGCGAGCAATAAATGCTCGACCGTGATGAATTCATGCCGTGCTTGCCGCGCTTCGACAAACGCCATGTGCAAACTTACTTCCAGTTCCTGCGCGATCATACTTCCTCCATCACACATTGCAGGGGATGGCCTGCCTTGCGTGCATGCGTTAATACAAACTCCACCTTGGTACTCGCGATATCTTTCGAGAAAACGCCGCACACGCCTTTTCCATGACGGTGCACACTTAGCATGATTTGCGTGGCGGTTTCGCGGTCCTTGTTGAAGTATTCCTGAATGATCGCGACCACGAATTCCATCGGGGTATAGTCGTCATTCAGCAACGCCACCTGATAAAGAGGCGGCGGCTTCAGTATCTGCCGTTCCAGCAGCTGTTCAGTGTCATGCTTGGTTGCCATACGCTTATATTCTAATGCTTTCGGGGTTACTGCAACGTCCATTTATGACTGTTAACCCAATGTTCCTCATCTTACGCGTTTTCTCGTGTTACCGCAGATGGCGCTCTCGGCAAAAAAATCAAGAGTGCGGTGCCTCGCATACACTGTTGCAAGAAAAATACTAATAGCCGAATGAAAGCGCTTGACATTAAAAATTGTTGCGCCAACAATGCGATATCGACTCGTGCAGCAATGTACATGTTGATAAGAAGTGAGACGTCGAGGAGGGGGCAGGAAGCTTCTTGCTTTTATGGCTCGTGTGATATTCGTTTTTATTGAAAGTTCTTTTTATGGCAACTGGTACTGTTAAGTGGTTCAATGACTCCAAAGGCTTTGGCTTCATCACCCCTGACGATGGCGGCGAAGATCTGTTCGCTCACTTTTCCGCAATCAACATGAACGGCTTCAAGACCCTGAAAGAAGGTCAAAAGGTACAGTTCGAAGTTACCCAAGGCCCTAAAGGCAAGCAAGCTTCCAACATCCAGCAGATGTAATTCCGCTCCAAGATTTTGCGAAGTGAAAACCCCGCAATTAACGGGGTTTTTTTTCGCCTGTATTTTTTATAAGATTCAAATTAACTACGGGCTGCCGTTACACTGCGATTAAATTCCAGCATCGCTGCGGCAATCCGGTCTGATTCCTTATCGCTGAACATCCATTCCCCGCACGCCTGGCAATGATCCCCGGTGACATTGGGAATCACCGTCTCGTGGCCGTCATATTCATATGGCATGTCCCTGGTTTCTCGCACCATGGGCCCGTCGCCGCAAAATGGACACTGCATGGTCCGCTCCTTGGTAAGTGTTGCTCTTAGTAAGCATACACTGAATGCGCCAACACTGCAGGAAACGATTGCCAATCGGAAACTATTATAAAAAAAGCCCCGTACCATGAAGGCAAGGGGCTGCGGATATGGCAAGGTTAACTTTTACATCTGGGCTATCATGGTCTCGCCAAAGCCCGAGCACGACACTTGCGTTGCCCCTTCCATCAGGCGCGCGAAGTCATACGTCACGCGCTTGGACGTAATGGCTTTTTCCATGGCAGTGATGATCAAGTCGGCCGCTTCCGTCCAGCCCATGTGGCGCAACATCATTTCCGCCGACAAGATCAGCGAACCCGGATTCACGTAATCCTTCCCCGCATATTTAGGCGCCGTGCCGTGCGTGGCTTCAAACATTGCCACCGAATCCGACAGGTTGGCGCCCGGTGCAATACCGATACCACCCACTTGCGCGGCCAGCGCGTCGGAAATGTAGTCGCCATTCAAATTCAGCGTGGCGATCACACTGTATTCCGCCGGACGCAGCAGGATTTGTTGCAGGAAAGCATCAGCGATGGAATCCTTGATGGTGATTTCACGGCCGGTTTTCGGGTTCTTGAATTTGCACCATGGGCCGCCATCGATCAGCTCTGCGCCGAATTCTTTTTGCGCCAGCGCATAGCCCCAGTCACGGAAGCCGCCTTCCGTGTATTTCATGATATTGCCCTTGTGAACCAGGGTCACCGATGGCTTGTCATTGTCGATCGCATACTGGATGGCCTTGCGCACCAGGCGCTCGGTGCCTTCGCGCGACACGGGTTTGATGCCGATGCCCGACGTGTCCGGGAAGCGGATTTTCTTGACGCCCATTTCCTTGGTGAGGAACTCGATCAGCTTTTTCGCGCCATCGGAACCTTCCTGGTATTCAATACCGGCGTAAATGTCTTCCGAGTTTTCACGGAAGATCACCATGTCGGTTTTTTCCGGCTCTTTCACGGGCGATGGCACGCCCTTGAAGTAGCGCACGGGGCGCAGGCACACGTACAAATCCAGTTCCTGGCGCAGCGCCACGTTCAGCGAACGGATGCCGCCGCCCACCGGCGTGGTCAAAGGCCCCTTGATCGACACCACGTAGTCCTTGAGGACTTTCAGCGTTTCTTCCGGCAGCCACACATCAGGGCCATACACGGTGGTCGACTTTTCGCCGGCATAAATTTCCATCCAGCTGATCTTGCGCTGGCCACCATATGCCTTGGCGACTGCCGCGTCGACTACCTTGATCATGACGGGCGAAATATCCACGCCGGTGCCATCGCCTTCAATGTACGGAATAATGGGCTGGTCCGGCACATTCAGGGTGAAGTCAGCATTGACGGTGATTTTCTGGCCGTCGGCGGGTACTTTGATGTGTTGATACATGCATGAATCTCCGAAGTTGGGTCTTCTATAAGACATAAGACATCGCCAAGCATTATGCCCCACTATTGTAGTAGGCGCCACGCTTTTACAACACCGGCTGTTACAATCGGAATTTTGCACGCGCCATGCTGATCTTACTCAATAAACCGTTCCAGGTACTGTGCCAGTTCTCGCCCCAGGACGGACGTGAAACGCTGGCCGATTATGTGCGCGTGCCGAATGTCTATCCCGCCGGCCGCCTCGATGCGGACAGCGAGGGTTTATTGCTGTTGACGGACAATGGCAAGTTGCAGCACGACATAGCCCATCCAGACCGCAAGGAAGCCAAAACCTACCTGGTGCAGGTGGAAGGCGTTCCCGATGCCGAAGCGCTGGCGCGCCTGCAGGCGCCGCTGAACCTGGGCGACTTCATCACCAAACCATGCCGCGCCGTACGCATTGCCGATCCCGCGTGGATCTGGCCTCGCAACCCGCCGATCCGCGCACGGGCGGACCAGCCCACGTGCTGGCTGGCCATCACGCTACAGGAAGGCAAAAACCGCCAGGTGCGGCGCATGACAGCAGCAATCGGCCACCCTACCCTGCGCCTCGTGCGCAGCGCCATTGGCGGCATCTCGCTGGCCAGCCACCCGCTGATGCCGGGCGAGTGGATGGAAGTGTCGCCGGAAGATTTACGCGTCCAAAGTAGCTAATTCACAACCTTCTTGACGCAGCGCATGCCGTATATTTATAGGATGCAAAAAACATTGCGCGCGGAAGGTTTTGTACCATGCAAGACGACTTCTATAGCAAGGAACACGCTGCCGCCAGCGAAAGCCCGCACTATATCCAGGCCGTGGCGGAGATGGGAACGGAGCGCGATGTCATCGCCCATCAAGATATTTATTCGTCCACCGGCATCAAGCTGGTGGCCAAAGGTTCCCGCCTGACACCCGCGCAGTTCGAGCGCCTGACTCAGCACAAGCTGACGGCGCCGCTCGATCACATGATAGAAAGCGAAGACCCCGTCGACGCGGAATTTCTTGCCACGACAGCGGCCCGCATCCTCGATCACGAGCCCGTGTATGCCCGCATGGCCGCCCACACGGGCGATCCGCTGGCCGTCAAACACGGGCTGGCCGGCTTGAAGCTGCCGCGTCCCGCGCTGATGCGCCTGACCGTGATGCGGGAAAAACGCCCGGAAACGTTTGAACATTCGGTCCGCGCCGCCATCATTGCGCATGCGCTGGCGCAGAGATTGCAATTATCACAACAAGACCGCTATCATTTGCTGGTGGCGTCGATTTGCCACGACTTTGGCGAGATGCACACGGATCCCGCCATCTTGGCGGCAGGCCATGACATTGCGCCGGCTGAACGCGATTTCGTGCACGTGCACCCCGTGACCGGCTACGTGCTGTTGCACGACATGCCCGGCTTCCCGCTGCCCGCCGCGCAAGCGGTGCTGCACCACCATGAGCGGCAAGATGGCAGCGGCTACCCGCACGGCATGCGCGCACAGCGCATTCCGCTGCTGTCACGCCTGCTGGCCGTGGCCGACGTGGCGGAAACCGTGATCCGGCGCTATGACTTGCCCCGCCTCGACGTGCTGGTACGGCTGAACCAGGCCCGCTTCGACATCCGCACCGTGGGCGCGCTGCGCGACTTGATCCACGCCACGCCCAGCGATGCGGCCGCCCGCCCCAATGAACACGGCGCCATGACGCAATTGATGCACATTGCGGAATTGCTGCAGGCGTGGGGCGTGCTGCGCAGCAGTTTTGAAGCTGCCGTGGCCCCGCGCGACACATCCGAATCCCCGCTGGCGTTCCTGTTCGAGCGCATGGCGTCGATCCGCGGCGTCGTGCTGCAGGCTGGCTTCGATCCCGACCATGCGGACAGCATGCTCGATATTGCCCGCGGCGATCCGGGCCTGCTGCTGGAATTACGGGGCTTGCTGGATGAACTGGACTGGCTGCTGCTGGACCTGGCGCATGAAATCGACCGCCGTTCGCCGCAAATGGCCGGCTTGCCCCAAATGCCGATCGATGGCTTGATCTTGCACTTGCAACCTATGCGGCACGCCAGTGCGGCACACCGGGTTTAAGCATCAGCTTGATGCATCGCAGCAAAAATAGTTACGGAATTTGACGTTCCGCGTGTCAACTCAACATTTTCCCGCAACGTTAATGAGGCAGATTCATCCGAATCATAAAACGTTCCACTCACGCTCAAGGAGACCGCCATGTTCAAGATCATCGCCGCCCTGACTGCTTCCCTGTTTGCCGCTTCCGCTTTTGCCGCAGCCCCATCCGCCTCGGCGTCCGCTTCGGCTTCGATGGCGGCTTCCGCCCCATCGGCATCCGCTTCGGCGTCGATGGCGGCTTCCGCTCCGAAAAAACACAAAAAAGGCTCGGCATCGGCATCCGCTGCAGCGTCGGCTGCTTCCGCTGCGTCGAAGTAATCCACAGCGCGGCCTCCCTTCGCGCTGCACTTTTCGCTGCAGCAATACAAAAACCCGCCTCGGCTTGCGCCTGGCGGGTTTTCTTTTCCACTTACAGTAAGGCGGGCAAGCCCGCCGGAACACTGTAATTAGGCAGCCATTGCTTTCAGGGCAGCTGCCAGACGGCTCTTGTGACGAGCAGCCTTGTTTTTGTGGATGATTTTCTTGTCGGCGATGCTGTCGATGGTCGACATCGAAGCCTGGAAGATCGAGGTAGCAGCGGCTTTGTCGCCCGCCTGGATTGCCTTGCGAGCAGCTTTGATAGCGGTGCGCAGCGTCGAACGCTGTGCGGAGTTGTGTGCGTTTTGCTTAACTGCTTGACGAGCACGTTTGCGCGCTTGTGCGGTATTTGCCATGGAATGGTCCTAAAGGGTTGTCAAAGTTAAAGGCAAACTGAGCGTTTGCCGTTTCAGTCTCTTTGCCTGACCTATGTAAGCCAAGGGACGCTGGCGAAACACGTGTCTGCGTTACTGAATTCTAAACAGCCTTAAATTATAGCGGCCTTTTTAGGCCAGATCAATTCCCCTGCTTGCTTCGTTGGGTGGAATTTGGCATTTTTTGCATCGTTGCGACAAGTTTTGACGGTTGGCATTGGATATAATCGCCGCCCATGAACCTGCTCAAAACCCTCGCCTCAATCTCCAGCATGACCCTGCTGTCGCGCATCACCGGCCTGTTGCGCGAATCCCTGTTTGCCCGCGCGTTTGGCGCCGGCGCTTATACGGATGCATTCATTGTGGCTTTCCGCCTGCCGAATTTGCTGCGCCGCCTGTTTGCCGAAGGGGCATTTTCCCAGGCTTTCGTCCCCATCCTGGCGGAATTTAAAAATACCCGGGGGCCGGAAGCGACCAAACACTTGTCCGACCACGTCGGCACGGTGCTGGTCTGGTCCACGGTCCTCGTCAGCGCCATCGGCATCATCGGCGCCCCTGCACTGATCTACATGATCGCGTCCGGCTTGCGCGCCACGCCCGATGCCCAGCAAGCCGCCATCTGGATGACGCAGCTGATGTTCCCGTACATCGCGTTCATGTCGTTTGTCGCGCTGGCCGGCGGTATTTTAAATACATGGCGCGAATTCAAGATTCCAGCGTTCACTCCTGTGCTGCTGAACCTGTGCCTGATTGCCGCCACGCTATTCCTCGCGCCTTACCTGAAACAGCCGATTTATGCGCAGGCCATTGCCGTGTTTGTCGGCGGCATTTTACAGATGGCGCTGCAGGTGCCGCCACTGGTGCGCATCGGCATGCTGCCGCACATCCGCCTGAACCCGGCCATCAGCTTGCGCGATGAAGGCGTGCGCCGCATCCTGAAAAAAATGGGGCCGGCCGTGTTTGCCGTGTCGGCCGCGCAAATCAGCCTGTTGATTAATACCAGCATTGCCTCCAGCCTGCGCGAAGGCAGCGTATCGTGGCTCACGTATGCCGACCGTTTAATGGAATTCCCAACCGCCATGCTGGGCGTGGCGCTGGGCACGATCCTGCTGCCCAGCCTGGCCAAAGCCAATACCGATGCCGACCACGATGAATATTCGTCGCTGCTGGACTGGGGGCTGCGCCTGACGTTCCTGCTGGCCGTGCCGGCTGCGGTAGGCTTGGCCACCTTGGCGGAACCGCTGATTTCCGTGCTATTCCACTACGGCAAATTCGACGACACGGCTGCAGTGGAATCCGCCAAGCCGCTGATTGCCTACAGCGCCGGCTTGTTGGGCATCATCCTCGTAAAAACCCTGGCGCCTGCGTTTTATGCAAAACAGGATATCCGCACGCCTGTGAAAATTGCCATCGGCGTGCTGGCCGCTACCCAGGTCATGAATGTGTTGTTTGTCTATGGCGTGAACCTGGAAGTGTCCGGCCTGGCGCTGTCGATTGGCTTGGGCGCATGCATCAATGCCGGCTTCCTGTACAGCGGCCTGCGCCGGCGTGGTATTTATCAGCCGCAGCCGGGCTGGTGGCTGTTCTACGGCAAGCTGGCGATTGCGGCCGGCGTCATGGGCGCGGCGGCCTGGTATGGCGCACAGCAAGTACCTTGGCTGGCCATGCGCAGCCATATGGTGATGCGAGTGGGCGCCCTGCTGGGACTGGTCGGCGGCTGTGCCGTCCTGTATTTTGCCGTCCTGTTTGCACTGGGCTTCCGCCTGAAAGACTTCAAACGCCGCGCAAAATAATCAGCTCAACAATTTTCTGCACCGCAACAAAAATGCCCGCCGAAGCGGGCATTTTGTTTTGTAACAGATGTGATTACGCGCCCGTGTCTTTGCGGCGGCGAGCCAGGAAGCCCAGCACACCCAGGCCGCCCAGCAACATGCCGTAAGTTGCAGGTTCCGGCACAGCCGTCACCGTCACTTCGCCACTGTACTTTGCGCCGGTCAGCGCAGTGCCAAACAGGTTCAGCACGAATGGCGCCGAACCAGTGTGTTCCACGCCGAAGAAGCGCAGTTTGCCTGCACCGTATGCGGAACCCATCGTGCCGTTCAGGTTGGTGGTCGCCGCATCGAAGGTCAGGTTCTGGCCGCTGATGGTCACAACGATTTCATACAGCCCTGGCGCCAGGCCGCCAAAGGTGATCACGTCCGAACCGCCGGACAGCACGCCATCCGTAGGAGATTGATTGGACACGAAGAAATTATTTGCCAGCGGGTTGTCGTCCAGAATGACCAGTTGATCTGCCGCCGATGCGCCGAAGGATGCTGCAGCCAGCACGCTGGCAGCAAAAAGTTTCAATTTCATGAGGTTATCCTTAATTAAGTGAATTACGGGTTGATGGGCTAAGCAAACTATGATGGGGACTGCAAAAATCAGCATAGCATAAACGGAGGAACACCGTTGTCTTTTTGGACAGATTTAGTTTCTTGCAATAAAGCTTTAATTGCAATAATTTTTTCTATGTTGCATAGCAATATTTATCGACAGAAATAACAATGCCGCCGCTGGTTTGCACCAGGCGGCGGCATACGGTGGAACGGGGCTGTAAAGGCGGCTTAGTCGGTTTTAGTCTTATCCTGCGGCGCCTCTTGCGGCTCTTCCGGCGGGGGCTCATCGCCATGGCGCTGTGGCTGCGCATCGGCAGGCGGCGCTTCCGGGGCCTCCGGGGCGTCCGGCGGTGCGGGCGGCATCGCCGGCGCGGACGGCGGTTCCGATGGTTCCGATGGCGGCGCCACCTGTCCCGGCAGAGGCGGCTGCTGCGGCACGCCAGCCTGGCCTTCCGCCCGCGCAAACTTCCAGTCCGAAATCTTGCTGCGATTGTCAAAACCCTGGAAGCGCGCCGGGAAATTGCCGATTTTGACGGGCTTCGCATCAGACAGGCTGTAAAACGCTACGATGCCGGCCGTGCCGCCCTGCTGCGGCTTCAGCAGCGGCTGGGCCGATGGCGCAGCGCCCACGCCCTGGCCGCGCGCCGTCGCGGCAGACAGTACCGGGGCGGGCGCCGCACCGGGGCCGGGAGATCGTACGAGCGCGACCGAGGGGCCCAGCGTGATGGACTGTGTAGGTCTCGGTGGTGGCCGTATCGTTAAAAATGGGTCAGGGGGAGTCGGTTGT
>NZ_WNLA01000002.1 GCF_009720865.1 Pseudoduganella ginsengisoli
AGCGCCGCCGATGGCGCTGGTCCGGCAGCCGGCCCCGGCAACGGTCCGATGCCGGCCGCTGCCGACACGGTGGGCCGCGCCGCCATGCGCGGCGGCTTTTCCCCGGCGGCGCGCTGGTTCATCCAGCGCGACAGCACGGTGAACAGCAAGTTCGGCGCAATCGGCTTGGTGATGAATTCATCCATGCCGGCCGCGATGCAGCGCGCCTGGTCATCGCGCCCTGCATTGGCAGTCATGGCAATCACCAGCGTTCCCGCCAGGCGCGGGTGGGCGCGGATGATGCGCGTGGCTTCATAGCCGTCCATGACCGGCATTTGCACATCCATCAGCACGCAATCGAAGTGTTCCTTCAACAGCAGGTCGATGGCTTCCTTGCCGTTATTGGCGATACACACGGTGGCGCCCGCATCTTCCAGCAATTCCTGGCCCACCTGCTGGCTGAAGATATTGTCTTCCACCAGCAGGATGGACGCCCCCTTGAACGATTCCATGACATCGGGCTGCAATACCTTGGCCACGCCTGCTTCCAGTAAGGTCGTGCCCTTGACGAGGCGCGCCGTGAACCAGAACGTGCTGCCCTGTCCTTCCACGCTGTCGACACCGACCGTGCCGCCCATCAGTTCAGCCAGCTGCTTGGAAATCACCAGGCCCAGGCCGGTGCCGCCATATTTGCGGGTGGTCGACGTATCGCCCTGCTGGAACGACTGGAACAGATTCGCCATCTGGCTCTTGCTCATGCCGATGCCGTTATCCTGCACTTCAAAGCGCGCCACGCAATAATTGTCGCGGTCTTCCACCGGACGCACACGGATGTGGATTTTGCCGTTCTCGGAAAACTTGATGGCATTGCTGGTGAAGTTCAGCAGGATCTGTTCCAGGCGCAGCGGGTCGCCGCGCAATTGCGGCGGCAAACCAGGCCACACTTCAAACGCCAGTTCCAGGTTCTTGCGGGCCGCGCTGTCACTGAGCTGGTTGGCCACGTTGCCCATCAGCGTATTGATGGAAAAGTCCAGCACTTCCAGCTCCAGCTTGCCCGCTTCGATCTTGGAAAAGTCCAGGATGTCGTTAATAATGCCCAGCAAGTGCTGGCCTGAGTGGAAAATCTTTTGCAGGTAATCGCGCTGTTTCGGATTCGTGACGGATTTCAGCGCCAGGTGCGCCATGCCGATGATGCTGTTCATCGGCGTGCGGATTTCATGGCTCATATTCGACAGGAAGTCGCTCTTGGCCTGGTTGGCGGCCTGCGCCTGTTCTTTCAGGTTGTGCAATTCCGTAATATCGGTGGCCAGCGAAATCACGGCCGCCACTTCGTTATCGATAAGCACGGGCGCTTTCACGGACCACAGGTGGTGCACGCCGCCGCGCCGGTCCACGTAGCGCTCTTCGCCGGCCCGCTTCAAGCCGTCGGAAAAGATGCGCCGCTCTTGTTCCCACGCGGCGTCCGCCTCTTGCCGCGGCATCAATTCATGGTCGCTGCGGCCGACAATCTCGTCGACGGGGCGGCCCATGATTTCCGCCATCTTGGCATTGGCATAGATATACCGGCGGTGCTGGTCTTTCATGAATACGCGCGCATCGATGTTGTTGAGCACACTGTCGAGCAACTGGCGCTGTTCCACGGCGCTGCGGCGCGAAAAATACAGGGTCAGCAGATAACTGTAAATCAGCATGGTGCCGATAAAGCCCGTCGCCAGCGCGATCCACGGGAAGTATGCATCCAGGCCCGTGTGCATATCGGTTTTCTTGACGCGGAACAGCGCTTTCCACAGCGAGCCATTGAAATCAATCGGCAGCACGGTTTCCAGGTAATCGTCCGGATTGTCCAGCTTGGCCGGCTCCCCTTCCAGCGAGCCATTGTCGTTGTACAGCAGCCGGTCGCTGGGTTCGATGGTGAGGCGGCGCTTTTCCGCATCGGTCGAACTGTCCGCATACAGCAGCATATGGACCTGGCGCAGCGCCATTTCATCGATGGCGCCCTGCACCAGCTTGGAGACGGAAAAACCGATGCCCACCGTGCCGACATAGGCGGCGCGGCGGCTGGCCACGTCATTGATGGGCATGCCGCGTTTATACACCGGCAGGCGCATGCCCAGCCCGATGTGCGGCACCGGCTTTTTCACAAGGATAGGCTGGCCCGATGCGCTGACCTGGCCCGTGTCGCGCGACTGTTCCAGCGCCTTGCCGATGGCCGGCACGGAACCAATGTCGACGCCAAAGCGCTCTTTGACGATATCCATGGGTTCCATGTACAGCAGCACCGTGTACTGGCCGCTGGGGCTGGGCTTTTTGATATCGAAATTCGGATAGCCGGCCGGATCCAGGCTTTTATCGGCGCGCACGGCGGCCACGAAAGCAGCCCGCTCCGCTTCCGTGACCGGCACGGCGTAATTCAACGTTTCAATTGCCGGAAAATGCAGCGGCAAATTCAGGCTGCTGACGTACTGGTGGAATTGCAAACGCGTCAAATTGTCCGACGTCTGGAACAGCGCCACCAGGCCCCGCACCACGTCGGAATACGCTTTGACGCGGGCGGAAATGCTGTACTGTGTGCTGCGCGCCAGATTATCAAAGCGCTGGCGGTCATCTTCATCCACCACGCGGGCTGCGTTGGCGTACAAGACCATGCCAATGGCGACCGACAGCGACAAACCTATGCCCCAGAGCAAGGTCCGCAGGTTGAGCAAGCTTTTTAGCCAGGCACCCAGTTTACGCATCGGCACTCACGCTACGCCAGAAGAAGTTTTGCATTGCAGCAGCATACTATTAAACACAGTGGCCAACCAGTTTTAATCCAATCAGCCTATTGATCTGCAAGGCGGGGACCGCATCATACACGCAGTGGCGGAACAACGATGGCATTCATGCCACAATGAGCAAAAAACGGAGACGCCAATGCTGATCAATTCCGAACTCGACCCCTATTTGTGGCTGGAAGACGTCGGCGGCGACGCGCCGCTGGACTGGGTGCAGCGCCAGGCCGCCATCGCGGAAGGGGAATTGAAGCGCCACCCCGAGTTTGACACCATCCATGGCCGCCTGCGCACGATCTTGAATTCGCAGGAGCGCATTCCTTATGTGACCGTGCATGGCGGCTGGTATTACAACTTCTGGCGCGACGCCAGCCATGTGCGGGGCATCTGGCGCCGAACCACGCCCCAGCAATACGGCAGCGCGGATCCGGCATGGGAAACCATGATCGACCTCGATGTGCTGGCCAATGTCGAGGATGAAAACTGGGTGTGGAGCGGCGTAGTATTCCTGCATCACGGCGACCGCTGCCTGGTGTCGCTGTCGCGCGGCGGCGGCGACGCCCACGTGCTGCGCGAATACGACCTCGATGCAAAAGCGTTCGTGTCAGGCGGGTTCATGCTGCCGGAAGCGAAAAGCCAGGCGGCCTGGCGCGACCGCGACAGTATTTTTGTCGCCACCGATTGCGGTCCCGGCACGCTGACGCAGTCCGGCTATCCCCGCACGGTGCGGGAATGGCGGCGCGGCGCGGCGCTGCTGGATTCCCCCGTGCTGTTCGAAGCCGCCGTGGACGACCTGGGCGCCGGCGCCTGCATGGACTTCACGCCGGGCCACCGCCATGAATTCATCTGGCGCTCGATGACGTTTTATACCAACGAACTGTACCTGCGCGAAGGCCCCGTGCTGACCCGCATCGCCAAGCCGGACGACGCCAACGCGTATACGGTGCGGGGCCAGCTGATCATCGAATTGCGCTCGGCCTGGGAAACCGGCGGCGCCGTCTATCCGCAGGGGGCGCTGCTGGCCACGGATTTCCGCGCCTTCCTGCGCGGTGAACGCCAGATGGCGGTGCTGTTCGAACCCTCGCCCACCACGTCGCTCGATGGCGTGTGCGTGACGCGCTCCACGCTGCTGCTCAATATCCTCGACAATGTGAAAAACCGGCTGGTGGAATTGACACATGGCGCACACGGGTGGCGCGCGCGCAACGTCGACGTGCCCGCGTTTGGTTCGCTGGAAGCGTCGCCGCTGGACGCCATCGACAGCGATGAATATTTCCTCACCGTGACGGATTTCCTCACGCCGACCACGCTGGCGCTGTGCCGCGCGGGCAGCGATGAACGCACCGTACTGCGGCGCCTGCCCGCCTATTTCGACGCCGAACCCTATGAAGTGCGCCAGTTCAGCGCCCGCTCGCGCGACGGCACGCAAGTACCCTACTTTGCCGTGCTGCCGCGCCATGCTTGCGGCCCGCTGCCGGCGCTGCTGTATGGCTATGGCGGCTTTGAAGTGTCGCTGAAGCCGTATTACAGCGGCGCGACCGGCGCCGGCTGGCTGGAGCATGGCGGCATATATTTATTAGCCAACATCCGGGGCGGCGGCGAATTCGGCCCCCGCTGGCACCAGGCTGCGCTGAAGGAAAACCGCCAGAACGCGTACGACGATTTCATCGCCGTGGCCGAAGATGCGATCGCGCGGGGCCTGACGTCGGCCGGCCACCTCGGCATCATGGGCGGCAGCAATGGCGGCTTGCTGGTCGGCGCCGTCATGGCGCAGCGGCCGGAATTGTTCAATGCGGTCGTGTGCCAGGTGCCCCTGCTGGACATGCGGCGCTACCACCAGCTGCTGGCCGGCGCGTCGTGGGTGGGGGAATACGGCGATCCGGACGATCCGGCCCAGTGGGCCTATATCGCCCGCTATTCGCCTTATCACAATGTCAGCGCGCAGCGCGCCTATCCGCGCATGCTGCTGACCACGTCCACGCGCGACGACCGCGTCCACCCCGGCCACGCGCGCAAAATGGCGGCGCTGATGCTGGAACAGGGGCACGACGTGCTGTACTGGGAAAACACGGAGGGCGGCCATGCAGGCGCGGCCAATAATGACCAGCAAGCGCTGATGTGGGCGCTGACTTATGCGTTCTTGTTACAACAATTAAAATATTGATTGAATTTACATATTTTTCTTGCAATAATGTCTGAAATGCCACGAGCAGCCGCTACGGGTATTTGAAACTCCCTCTTCTGCCCGCTCTCAGCGGGCTTTTTTTTGGACCAGCCGCGGGGCTATCGTGCGCACCGGAAAGAATAATCGTCGTATCGTAGAGAAAAAAGTTGCCGAGTGTAATTGTAAAATCCGCAAAGTAACATTTTTCATACAGTATGCAATTTCGCAATTTAAATCTTGACTCACCGGCTTGTAAGAGTATCTTTTACGTGCCCCTGCATCTTCCCAAGAGGACGTCCCGATGAACGATATGACTGAACTCGCCGACCAACTCGACGTCAAACTGCTGTTGCAGACGTTGATGGCGCTAAAGCGGGGCGACTTTACCGCGCGCATGCCATCCGACTGGACGGGCATGTCCGGCAAGATCGCCGACACGCTGAACGACATCATTGAAACCAAAGAAAAAATGGTCAAGGCCGTGACCGACGTGTCGCGCGTGGTGGGCCGCGAAGGCCGGTTGACGCAGCGGGCGTCCGTGCCGCACGTGTCCGGCGGCTGGGCCACCATCATCAGTTCCGTCAACACGCTGATTGACGACCTGGTGCGCCCGACCACGGAAATGGCGCGCGTGATCGGCGCCGTGGCAAAAGGCGACTTGTCGCAAACCATGGCGCTGGAAGTGGACGGCCACCCATTGAAGGGCCAATACCTGCGCGCGGCAATGACCGCCAACACCATGGTCGAACAGCTGTCGTCGTTCTCGTCCGAGGTGACGCGGGTGGCGCGGGAAGTGGGGACCGAAGGCAAGCTGGGCGGCCAGGCGCAAGTGAAAGGCGTGGCCGGTACGTGGAAAGACTTGACCGACTCGGTGAACTCGATGGCGGGTAACCTGACGTCGCAGGTGCGTAACATCGCGGAAGTGACGACGGCCGTGGCCAACGGCGACTTGTCGAAAAAGATCACGGTGGACGTGCGCGGCGAGATCCTGCAGCTGAAAGACACGATTAACGTGATGGTGGACCAGTTGCGGTCCTTTGCATCGGAAGTGACGCGCGTGGCGCGGGAAGTGGGGACCGAAGGCAAGCTGGGCGGCCAGGCGTATGTGCCGGGCGTGGGCGGCACGTGGAAAGACTTGACCGACAACGTGAACTTCATGGCGTCGAACTTGACGGGCCAGGTGCGCAACATCGCCACCGTGACGACGGCCGTGGCCAACGGCGACTTGTCGAAAAAGATCACGGTGGACGTGAAAGGCGAAATTCTCGAATTGAAAAACACCATCAACGTGATGGTGGACCAGCTGTCGTCGTTCTCGTCCGAGGTCACGCGCGTGGCGCGGGAAGTGGGCACCGAGGGCAAGCTGGGCGGCCAGGCGCAAGTGAAAGGCGTGGCCGGTACGTGGAAAGACTTGACCGACTCCGTGAACTCGATGGCCGGTAACTTGACGGGCCAGGTGCGTAACATTGCCGACGTGACGACGGCCGTGGCCAACGGCGACTTGTCGAAGAAGATCACGGTGGACGTGAAAGGCGAAATTCTTGAACTGAAAAACACCATCAACGTGATGGTGGACCAATTGAACTCGTTTGCATCGGAAGTGACCCGCGTGGCGCGTGAGGTCGGTACCGAGGGTAAGCTGGGCGGCCAGGCCAACGTGCCTGGCGTGGCCGGTACGTGGAAAGACTTGACCGACGGCGTGAACTCGATGGCGGGCAACCTGACCGGCCAGGTGAGGAATATTGCGGAAGTGACGACGGCCGTGGCCAACGGCGACTTGTCGAAGAAAATCACGGTGGACGTGAAAGGCGAAATTCTCGAACTGAAAAACACCATTAACGTGATGGTGGACCAGCTGTCGTCGTTCGCATCGGAAGTGACCCGCGTGGCGCGGGAAGTGGGTACCGAGGGCAAGCTGGGCGGCCAGGCGTATGTGCCGGGGGTTGGCGGTACGTGGAAAGACTTGACCGACAACGTGAACTTCATGGCGTCCAACCTGACGGGCCAGGTGCGTAACATTGCGGCCGTGACGACCGCCGTGGCGCGCGGCGACTTGTCGAAGAAAATCACGGTGGACGTGAAAGGCGAAATTCTGGAGCTGAAAGACACCATCAACGTGATGGTGGACCAGCTGTCGTCGTTCGCATCGGAAGTGACGCGGGTGGCGCGGGAAGTGGGTACCGAAGGCAAGCTGGGTGGACAGGCCAACGTGTCCGGGGTGGCCGGTACATGGAAAGACTTGACGGAAAACGTCAACCAGCTGGCGGCAAACCTGACCAACCAGGTGCGCGCGATTGCCGAAGTGGCGACCGCGGTGACACGCGGCGACTTGTCGCGTTCGATTCAGGTGGAAGCGCGCGGCGAAGTGTCCTACCTGAAGGACAACATCAATGAGATGATCCGCAACCTGAAGGAAACCACGCAGAAAAATGCGCAGCAGGACTGGCTGAAAACCAACCTGGCGCGTTTCACCCGCCTGCTGCAGGGCCAGCGCGACTTGCAGGCCGTGACGAAACTGATTCTGTCGGAACTGGCGCCGCTGGTGTCCGCGCACCACGGTGTGTTCTACATGATGGATTCGCAGGAATCCGACGCCCGCCTGCGCATGATTGCGTCGTATGGCTACCGCTCGTCGCGCAAGCTGCCGACGTCGTTCCTGCCGGGCGAAGGGCTGGTCGGCCAGTGCGCGCTGGAGAAAGTGCGGATCTGGCTGACGGACGTGCCACGCGACTACATCGTCGTGTCGTCCGGCCTGGGTTCCGCGCCGCCGAACAACATCGTCGTACTGCCGATTTTGTTTGAACAGCAGGTCAAGGCCGTGATTGAAATCGCGTCGCTGGACCGCTTCACGGAAACCCACTTGTCGTTCCTCGACCAGCTGATGGAATCGATCGGCGTCGTGCTGAATACGATTGAAGCAAACAGCCGGACGGAGTCCTTGCTGACCCAGTCGCAATCGCTGGCGCAGGAACTGCAGCAAACCAACCAGGAGCTGGCGGAAAAAGCCCGCCTGCTGTCCGAACAGAATATCGAGGTGGAACGGAAAAACCGCGAGGTGGAACAGGCCAAGCTGGCGCTGGAAGAAAAAGCCACGCAGCTGGCCCTGTCGTCCAAGTACAAGTCGGAATTCCTGGCCAATATGTCGCACGAATTGCGCACGCCATTGAATTCGCTGCTGATCCTCGCGCAACAGCTGGGCGACAACCCGGAAGGCAACCTGTCGAACAAGCAGGTGGAATTCGCAAAAACCATCCACGGTTCGGGTTCCGACTTGCTGACCTTGATTAACGACATTCTGGACTTGTCGAAGATCGAGTCCGGTACCGTGACGCTGGACGTGTCGGAATACCGCTTCGCCAACTTGCGCAACTATGTGGACCGCACGTTCCGCCACATGGCCGAAGCCAAGCACCTGGGCTTCTCCGTGGAATTGCGCGACAACTTGCCGACCGCCTTGATGACGGACGTGACGCGCCTGCAGCAAGTGTTGAAAAACCTGCTGTCGAACGCATTTAAATTCACCAACCACGGCCAGGTGTCGCTGACCATCGGCCTGGTCAACACCGGCTGGACCAGCGACCACCCCAACCTCGTGCATGCGGACGCCGTGCTGGCGTTTGCCGTGTCCGACACCGGTGTCGGTATCGCGGCCGACAAGCTGCAGCTGATCTTCGAGGCATTCCAGCAGGCCGACGGTTCCACTGCCCGTAAATACGGCGGCACCGGCCTGGGCCTGTCGATTTCCCGAGAACTGGCGCGCTTGCTGGGCGGTGAAATCCGCGTGGAATCCGTGGTCGGCAGCGGCTCGACCTTTACGCTGTTCCTGCCGTATAACCGCGCCGGCTTCATCAACTATGACCTGGGCCGCCAGGCGCCCACGCGCGCGCCCGTGCAGGCGCCAAAGATCGTCTACACGCCGCCGCCGGAACCCGCGCCGGCCGCCGTACACGACGTGGTGGATGTCGATGCGGAACTGGTGGAATACAGCTCCACGCTGGATGACCGGGGCATCGTGGCGCCGGGCGACCCGTCGGTGCTGATTATTGAAGACGATGAACGCTTCGCCAAAGTCGTGCTGGACTTTGCCCGTGAAAAGAATTTCAAGGGCATCGTCACGCACCAGGGCGACTCGGCGCTGTCGCTGGCGCGCGATTACCTGCCGTCCGCGATCCTGCTCGATATCGACTTGCCCGACATTGACGGTTTCACCGTGCTGGACCGCCTGAAGCGGGATCCGAGCACGCGCCACATCCCGGTACACGTGATGTCCAGCCTGCGCGAGCGGGAACGGGCGCTGCGCCAGGGTGCGATTTCTTACCTGAACAAGCCGGTCAGCAAGGATGACTTGCAAGAGCAATTCATCCGTATCCAGAAGTTCCTGCTGGGCGGCAAACGCAGCCTGCTGGTGGTCGACGATGAAGAACAGCAGCGCGACGCCATCATTCACCTGATCGGCGACGCCGACATCCATATCGTGGCGGTCGGTACCGGTGAAGCCGCGCTGAAGGAACTGCATGAAGGCCACTTCGATTGCATGGTGCTGGACTTGACTTTGCCCGACATCAGCGGTTTCGACTTGCTGGACATTATCGGCAAAGATTCCAGCCTGCGCGATTTGCCGATCGTGATCAACACGGCCAAGGAGTTGAACCGCAAGGAAGTCACGAAGCTCAAACGCTATGCGAAAACCATCGTCATCAAGGATGCGCGTTCGCCGGAACGCCTGCTCGATGAAACCGCGCTGTTCCTGCACCGTTCGCAGGCCAGCCTGCCGGAACTGCAGCGGCGCATGCTGGAAGAAATCCACGCGGCAGATTCGGGCCTGGCGGGACGCAAAGTGCTGATTGTCGACGATGACTTGCGTAACATCTTTGCGCTGTCGTCACTGCTGGAGCGCCAGCAAATGCACGTACTGTTTGCGGAAAACGGGCGTGACGGCATTGAAGTGCTGGAGCGCGACCCCGGCATTGAAATCGTGCTGATGGACATCATGATGCCGGAGATGGATGGCTACGACACGATGCGGGCAATCCGCCGCATCCCGAAATTCAAGTCGCTGCCGATCATTACGCTGACGGCGAAAGCCATGAAGGGCGACCGCGACAAGTGTATTGCGGCCGGCGCGTCCGACTACATTACGAAACCGGTCGATGTGGCGCAGCTGCTGTCGCTGATGCGTGTCTGGCTGCATTGATTGGCTGCGCCGATGGGAAATGTGACGCCAATGCTGCGTGAAGCCGCGCCGGAAGTCGAAGCGCTGGAACTGGAGTTGCTGCTGGAAGCGCTGCTGCAGCGCTATGGCTATGATTTTCGTGGCCATGAGCGCGCGGCGCTGCGGCGCAAGCTGCGCGCCGTGATGCAGCGGCGCGGCTTGCGTACCCTGTCGCAATTGCAGGACCGCGTGCTGCACGAACCGGCCGCGGCATCGGCAGCGCTGCGCGCGCTGCACGTGCCGCCCGCCACCTTGTTTGATGATCCCGACGAAGCCCGCCAGCTGCGCCAGCTGGCGGGCGCCGGCTTGCGGGGCGCCGCCCTGCCCCGCATCTGGCTGGCCGATTGCGCGGGCGCGGAACAGGCGTGGACCCTGGCCATCATCCTGGCCGAGGAAGGCTTGCTGGAGCAGACGGAAATCCACGCGACCGTGGCCAGCGATGAATTGCTGGCCGAAGCGCAGGATGCATCGATCGCGCCGGAGTCAATGGCGCGCTATCAGGCCGCCTACGTGCGTAGCGGCGGCCAGGGCGAGCTGTCGCGCTTTTTCACGGCCAGCGGCAAGCGCCTGGCGCTGGCCGCACCGCTGCGCTCGCACATCACGTGGGCGCAATACAACCTCGTGACCGATGCATCGTTCAACGAATTCAACATGATCGTGTGCCGCCGCGCACTGCCGGATTTCGGGCCGCTGCTGCGCCAGCGCGTACTGCATTTATTCCACGCCAGCCTGGCGCCGTTCGGCATCCTGGGCCTGGACCGCGCGATCGATGCAACGGATGCGCTGACTGCGCAATATGCTGAAATGCCGCAGCCAGGCTGGTGCCGCCGCATCGCGTGACCGGGCTACCCTGCTGTGGCGCTGGGCCGTTCGGCCATCCTGTCCCGCCACGCCTGCAGGTGCGGCAAGCCTTCGGCGGCGGGACGGAATTTCATCAGGCCCCGCGCAAATTCCAGCGCACAGAAGGCCGTGATGTCGGCAATGGTGAATCGCTGCCCTGCCACAAACGGCTGCGCCGCCAGCACGCCATCGAGCCAGCGCGCCGTGTCCCGCACCTTGACACCCTGCGACGCCCCAAAATCGGCAAACTGCGGCTGTTCCAGCGTGGCCAGGCCCGGATGCGTGTGGCGGATGCAGTTGGCAAAGCCGAAGAACAGGTGCAGTTCAACGCGCCGGTCCGTCATTTCAATGAAGGCGCGGTCATCAAACCCGTCGCCCATTAAATTCGGTTCCGGATACAAGCCTTCCAGGTAAGTGCAAATGGCGCGCGTCTCGGCCAGCACGCGGCCATCGTCGAGCTGCAGCGCCGGCACACGGCCGAACGGATTGACAGCCAGGAATTCCGGGCTGCGGTGTTGCAGCGCGCCCAGGTCGATCAGCTGGGTGTCCATGCCCGTGATCCCCTTTTCCGCGATAAACATGGTGACGCGGCGGGGATTGGGCGCCCTGGCGCTGGTATAGAGTTTCATGCATGCCCCCTCGACTGGCCGGTTTCCAGCATCTTGCGCGCTTCCTGCGCGAATTGCTCGGCCTTGTCTGGACTGGCGTGGCGGTCCAGCTGCGACGGCGGCATCGTGATCCCTTTGCGCACGGCGGGCCGCCCGCCCACCAGCGCCAGCCAGCGCTGCAAATACGGCATGCCGTCGACGGCCACCCCCGACCAATTGTGCGTCCGCACCCACGCCCAGTTGGCAATATCGGCGATCGAATACTCGCCGGCCAGATATTCATGGTGCTGCAAATGGCTATCGAGCACGCGGAATAAGCGGCTGCATTCGCCATGATAGCGGTCGATTGCCGGCTGTAATTTTTCCGGGAAATAGCGGTAAAACACATTGGCCTGCCCCATCATGGGCCCAATGCCGCCCATTTGAAACATCAGCCATTGCAAAACGCGGGAACGTCCCTGGGCGTCAGCGGGCAGCAATTGCCCGGTTTTTTCAGCCAGATAAATCAGGATGGCGCCTGACTCAAATACCGCGAAATTATCGGCAGCGCGGTCAATTATCGCGGGAATACGGCCATTGGGATTAATGGACAGGAACCACGCTTCCTTTTGCTGTCCTGCCGCAAGGTCCAGCACGTGCATGGTATAGGGCAGCGCCAATTCTTCCAGCACAATGGAAATCTTGTGGCCATTCGGCGTCGCGGCAGTATATAAGTCGATCATTTATTCCCCCCCCGAAAAAATGCCAGTGTAGGGGAAAATCAAAATGAATACCGGCAAACACTGCAGGCAAAAAAAGACCGGCGACTTGGAGGAGGGGCCGGTCAAAACGCTTTTGGAGCGCGGGGATAATCGTGCCGCGTCTGGGGGATACGGCAACCCGGCGCGCAGTGATTGCTGCGCGCTACAGGTGTTACTGTGCCAGTATTCCCTGCAGGTAAGCTTAGGGATTGATTAAGAATGGCCGGAGAATCTGTAACAATTGCAACAGGCAAAAAAAACCCGCGACGTGTCGCGGGCGAAGGGATTCAAATCGGGAGAGATTTGAAAGAGCGGTATCATCATCGCACGGTTCGATGACTGCTTGATGACAGTCATCTATTGCTATGGTGGTGCTCTGAAATCCTTGCTGTCAGGACGTAGATTAGTACAAAGAAATAGACCTAATTCTCACCAATAATCACAATGCGACATTTTTTACGGCTAACCACAATTTCCACGCTACTATTGGTGTATGGCTGTGCACAATTACCAACACCTATTGTGCAAAAGGCAACCACCGCACCGCCACCGGCCTGGGTGCAGCCGAGCGGCACAGCATGGAAAATTGACAGCGATGCGCTGATTGCCGTGACGGTGCGGCGCGGCGGCGCCCTCGCCCGCCTCGGCCATGACCACGTGGTGGCGGCCCGCACTTTGCGGGGCTGGGCCTATCCGGGAACCGGAACAGAACCGGCACGGGCCGCTTTCACTTTCCGGCTCGACGCCATGGTGGTCGATGACGAAGCGCTGCGCACGCAGGCCGGGCTGGCCAATACGCCGTCGGCCGATGCGATTGCGGGCACACGCCGCAATATGCTGACAAAAGTGCTGGATGCGGAACACTATCCGGAAGTGCTGGTGCAGGCCGAACAAAGCAGCGCCGGCGCACTGAATGCGGACATCACGCTGCATGGCGTGACGCGCCGCTATACGATCCCTGCCGCCATCGACCGGCAGGCCGGCAGTATCAGCGCCACCGGCAAGTTCACATTACTGCAAAGTGATTTCGGCATCACGCCGTTTTCCGTGCTGGGCGGCGCGCTGGCCGTGCAAGACCAGCTGGAATTGCGCTTCGCCATCCGCGCGGCGCCATCCAGGACGCCCGTCATTCCCAATTAGCGGACAATTAGCGGGCAATGATGAGGCGCAGGCCCAGGCCCACGAAAATGGTCCCGGCAATACGGTCCAGCCACAGGCCGGCGCGGGGGCTGCGGTTGATCCACTTGCCGATCGCGCCGGAGAAATAACCCAGCAAACCGAACAGCACACATGCTTGCAGCGTAAAGATCAGCCCCAGCTGCGCGGTCTGCCAGCTGGCGCCGCCGCGCTCCGCCACCACGAACTGCGGCAGGAAGGACAGGAAAAACAGCACGACCTTGGGGTTGATGCTGTTGGCGAATAAACCTTTGCCGAATAATTTCGCCAGCGATTCATCCGGGACGCCATCCGCTTTGACCTGCGCGCCGCCCTTGCTGCGCAAGGCGCCCCAGCCAAGCCAAATCAAATACAGTCCGCCAAACACTTTAAGGGCGGTGAATGCCGTGGGCGACGCGGCAATCAGGGCACTGACACCCAGTGTGGCCAGCAACGTATGGGTCAGGCAGCCGAGTGCACAGCCCAGGCCGAATGCCATGCCGCGCGCGCGGCCTTTGGACATGCCCACGCCCAATACCATCAAGTTATCCGGTCCGGGCGAGGCAGTAATCAGCATGGCGGCGGCAAGAAAGCCAAAGAATTGTTGAGCAGAGATCAGCAAGGTAGGGATTCCGGGAAGAGTCGATTAAAATATGGCAAGCCACATATTTTACTATCACTGCGCAGCCGTCCAGCGGCAGTCCGGACCACACGATGTTCCTACCACCCATCGCCCTGCTTGCCAGCGCACTCCGCTACCTCGTGGCCGGCCCGGCGGCCAGGCTGCTAGCCTGTTTGCTGATGCCGCTGGCATTGATCAGTGCGCCATCGCAGGCCGCGCCGGAAGCCGATACCCGCGCAGGCCAGGCCGTGCTGACCAAAGCCACCACCCTGGATTTGCTGAAACACGGTACCTTGTACCAAGACAATGGCCGCGCTTTTCCGTCCGATCCGGCCGACTTGCCTGCCTTTATCGCGGCCTTGAAGCCTGCCGCCAAGGTCGATTTGCTGGGCGGCAGCTATTGGCTGCACGCGCGTCTGCGCAATGACACGCGGCAGAGCGGCTGGGTCATCGACCCCAACGATACGCTGATCGACCGGGTTGAAACACGGCTCTATGGCCCGGACACGGCGCTGCAGCATTTGTCCACCGGCTACCGCGCACCGCATGAATACCTGCTGCACTATGGTAAAGACGTGGCGCTGCAGCCTGGCGAAACGTATGATGTGCTGATCCGCTTTTCCAGCCCGTATTACGCCCGCACGCCCGTCTTTGCCGTCACGCCGCAAGACGCTTACCGCACGCTGGTGGCGCGCGAAAACTTTCTCATTATTGGTTCCATCGGCGCACTGGTGGCGCTCGCCATTTTCAATTTTTTCATTTATACGTACACGCGCGACCGCTCGCCGCTGTATTACTCGCTGTATGTGCTGTGCTATGCGACGGGCTGGGGCGTCACCTTCCACTTGCCGGCCGACCTGTTCGACTGGCATGACTTGCGCTTCCATTACATCCCGTTCTTCCTGCTGCCGGTGTTGAGCACGCTGTTTTACCGCGCCTTCCTGCGCCTGAAACAGACGGCGCCACGGCTGTACAAAGCCAGCAACATCAATTTTATTTTGCCGCTGCTGTTGCTGCCCAGCTGCTTTGTCGCGCTGCCGTACGCGCATACGCTGGCCACCATCGTGATTTCCATCTGGATGACCCTGGCGCTCACGACCGGCATCATCGTGTGGCGCAAAGGCTACCAGCCGGCCCGCTTCTTTATCCTGGGCTTTATTGCCCTGATGCTGCCCGGCGTACTGATCTTGCCGGCCAACGTGGGGCTGATCCCGGCCGCCGTGGAAAATGCCCAGCTGTTCACCCTGCTGGGCGGCACGCTCGACGGCGTGCTGCTGGCTTTTGCACTGGCCGACCAGATCCGCCTGCTGCGCAACCACCTGGAACAGCGCGTCCAGGAACGCACGGCGGAACTCACGGAAGCCAAGGAACACGCGGAAATCGTCAGCCGCCACCGTATCGACTTCCTGTCCGCCATGAGCCACGATATCCGCACGCCGCTGGCGGGCGTGATCGGCATGCTGAAATTCGCGCTGCGCGACCAGACCGTGCGGGGCCGCACGGAAGAGTACTTGCGCATCGGCCTGCAAAACAGTGAAGCGCTGCTGGCCATCCTCAACGATATCCTGGACTTTTCCAAGATCGATGCGGGCAAGCTGTCGATAGAAACCGTCGACCTGGACTTGCGCACGCTGATCGATGAAGCGGTCGGCATCCTGCAAGCGCAGGCCGACGCCAAGAGCCTGCTGCTGAAAGTCGACCTGTCGCTGGACTTGCCCCGCTACGTGCAGGGCGACCCCACCCGCATCCGCCAGATCCTGCTGAACTTGCTGGGTAATGCCATCAAATTCACGGACCGGGGCGAAGTACGGCTGGAAGCGTCCGCCAAGCCGGGCCGCAATGGCTTGACCTACGTGCAATTCAACATCCGCGACACGGGCCCCGGCATCCATGCGTCCACGTTGGCGCGGCTGTTCCAGAAATTCGAGCAAGCCGATATTTCCACCACGCGCCGCTTTGGCGGCACGGGGCTGGGCTTGGCCATCTGCAAGGAATTGGTGGAATTAATGGGCGGCGTCATTGGCGTGGAAAGCACGCCAGGCGTGGGGTCGAATTTCCATTTCACGTTGCCGCTGGCGCTGGGCATGCCGCCGGAACATGATTTGCTGGCGCTGCCACGGGAAGCGCGCCATGCGTACCGCCTGAAGATCCTGTGCGCGGAAGATGTGCGCACCAACCAGATCATCATCAGCACCTTGCTGGAAAGCATGGGCCACGAAGTCGCCATCGTGGAAAACGGCATCGATGCGCTGGCGGCGCTGTCGCAAGACGATTACGACCTGGTGCTGATGGATGGCCGCATGCCGACCATGGATGGCGAACAGGCTGCACGCCTGATCCGCCGTGGCGGCAGCGAAGATTACCGCGTGCGCGATACCAGCGTGCCCATCATTGCCCTGACCGCGAATGCCAGCGACCATGACCGCGCGCGCTACCTGGCGGTCGGCATGGATGGCTTCCTTAGCAAGCCGGTCGATGAACGCTTGCTGTATGACCAGATTGAAAAAACCATTGCCCAGCTGCTGTCCCGCGGCTGCACGCTGCGCCTGGTCGAGCCGGATGCGCACGCCGGCGCCGGCGCCATGCCGCCTGCGCCGCCGACGGAAGCGGAACTGGCCGCGCAATTCGGCGTGCCGCCGCTGGAAGTGCCCGCGCAACCGATCCACAACGATGGCAAGATCCGCATCCTGCCGCTGGCGGGCCTGTCGCAAAAACACATGCAGCGCATCACGCAAGCCTTCCTCGACGAAGCGCCGCGCCGCCTGGAACTGGCGCGCTCCGCAGTGCTGGGCGGCAAAGCCGGCGCGGCGTCCGCAGCCTTCCATGCATTGAAAGGCAGCGCGGGCTATCTGAGTTCCACGCAGCTGCACACGCTGTGCCACAAAATGGAAAAGCTATCGGCCGCGGGCGAGCTGGAAGAAGTCATTGCCAGCCTGCCGGAATTACAGGAAGCGCTGGAACAGGCGTGCAGCGACTTGCGCGCCGGCGTCCAGCCGCAGGAAGCCAGCCTGGCCGCCAACTGACGCGCTGTGTGCGTCAGTCAACGGAGCCGGCCGCGCTGTATTTGTAAGCTGGCCCCATGAAACGCGAGCGTTCCGCAGCCATTCTTGCCATGCCCGCCGCCGCCATTGATGCGCGCGCGGCCGGCCTGCGCCACGTGCACGACGACCGCCCGGGCCTGCGCCGTATCCCCACCAAAGGGGGCTTCCGCTACACCGGCGCGGACGGCAAACCCGTGCGCGACGCCGCCACCTTGGCGCGGATCCGCGCGCTGGCCATCCCCCCCGCGTGGCGCGACGTGTGGATCTGCCCCACGCCGAACGGCCATTTGCAGGCCACCGGCCGCGATGCGCGGGGCCGCAAGCAATACCGCTACCATACCCAGTGGCGCAGCGTGCGCGATGGCGTTAAATATGAACGCATGCTGGCATTTGGCCAGGCATTGCCCGCCATCCGCCGCCACGTGGATGCGGCGCTGGCCCTGCCCGGCCTGCCCCGCGAAAAAGTGCTGGCCACCGTCGTGCATTTGCTGCAAGCGACCATGATGCGGATCGGGAATGAAGAATATGCGCGCAACAACCACTCCTTCGGCTTGACCACGCTGCGCAACCGCCACGTGCGTATCGATGGCAGCAAGGTGCGCTTCCGTTTCCGTGGAAAAAGCGGCGTACAGCATGACGTGACGGTCAGCGACCGTCGCGTAGCCCGCAACATACGCCGCCTGCGCGAATTGCCTGGCCAGGAATTGTTTCAATATGCCGATGACGACGGCACGCTGCACAGCATAGGTTCCGGCGACGTCAACGACTACCTGCGCGCCATCAGCGGCGACGATTACACGGCCAAGGATTTCCGCACGTGGCATGGCAGCGTGCTGGCGGCGCAGGCGCTGCTGGAATACGGCCCCGCCGCCAGCGCCGCCGAAGCCAAGAAAAATATCGTGCGGGCCATCGAAGCGGTAGCGCGCAAGCTGGGCAATACGCCGGCAGTGTGCCGGAAATGCTACGTGCATCCGGTAGTCATCGACGCCTATTTGTCCGGCGCCACACTGGCGCTGCCTCCTGCAACGGCGCCCGATGCGCTCGCGCCGGAAGAACATGCCCTGCTGACTTTGCTGCAAAATCCCGCCACTGCCGCTATAGTGGCCAAATGACCCCTCAACGCAAACTCACCATTGCCAACATCGTCATGGCGCTGGCCCTCGCCCCGCTGCTGCTGGCGGAACTCTTTGTCGGCATGACCCTGTCCAGCGACTGGAAAGCCGACAGCCGCCATGAAGCCCTCGCGCTGACGATGTTCCTGGCGATGATCTACACGCTGCCGATCGCCGTGACCGTCGCGCTGCCGGCCAGCATCTGGTCGTGGCTGACCGCGCGCCGCGCGCCGGAACTGGCGACAGGCCGCATCCTGCGCAAGGCGGTCTATATCCTGTTGCTGCTGCCGCTCGTCGCCATGGTTGTCTATCCGGGCAAATGACCGCCCGGCGCTCTATGCGCGGGGCGCCAGCAAATGCAAAATTCCTTCGCCGGCCGCTTCCAGGCCGTCATACGTGGCGCGCCACCCCAGCAGCCGCTGCGCCTTGCCGCTGCAGCAGCCCGTGTTGTACTTCACCATGTATTCGGCAAACTGGATTTGCTGCGGGCTGTCATACCGGCGCCAGTCGCCGGCAGCCGGCTGCCATTGCCGGCCATGCCATTGCGCCACGGCCTGCGCATAATCGCGCAACGTTACCGGCTGCGGCGACGCCACATTGAAGCTGTGCCCCCGGGCCAGGCTGCGCGCATCGAGTGCATGCAGAAAAGCGCGGGCAATGTCCGATGCATGGGCAAAGTGCAAGGTGGCGCCGCCGCCATCGGGCAACGCCACCGGCGCGCCGCGCGCCAGCTGCGCAAAGACAGCGGGCTGCAGGGTCCCGGCCGGATTAATGGGCCACCAGTAGCGGCCCGCGATCTGGCCCGGGTGGATCACCGTGGCGGGCGCCGCGTCCTGCGCCAGCAGCAGCGCTTCGATCTGCGCTTTCCATTCCGCATAGACGCCATACGGTGCGCGCGGCGCTGCCTCATCATGCAGCGCGCCGGAGCGCGGGCCATATACCCAGACGGAGCCGCAATGCAGCAAATGCGTGCCGCTGCCGCCTAGCGCCGCCAGCAGATGGCGCGCACTGTCCGGCGTAAAACACATCAAGTCGATCACGGCATCGGCCTTGAAGCCCGCCACCAGCGCGCCAAACGTCCCGGCCTTGTCCTGCGCGTCGCGGTCGGCATGGCAGTGCTCCACGTGCTCCCACGCGGGATCCGCAAAATACGGGGCACTGGCGCCCCGCGTGATGCATACGGCGCTGTGCCCGGCCCGCACCAGCATGGGTACGAGGTAGCTGCCGATATGGCCGGTCCCGCCAATGATTACCACCCGCATCGCCGCCCTTTCCTGTTGCAGTCCGCACCACGGTATCATAATGGCTATGAGAATCGCCGCCAACATCCTCGGCAGCCTGGCCGTGCTGCTTGCCATCCTCGGCATCTTCCTGCCGCTGCTGCCCACCACGCCGTTCCTGCTGCTGGCTTCCGCCTGCTATGCGCGCGGCTCGCCGCGCCTGCACCACTGGCTGCGCAGCCACCCTGCCTTCGGCAAATACTTGCGCGACTTTGAAGCGGGGCGCGGCATCCCTTTGCGCGGCAAAGTCCTGGCATTGGCCATGATGTGGGCATCGATGCTGTATTCGATCTGGAAAGTTCCGCTGGCGGTGAAATTCGTGCTGGCGGCCATCGCTTGCGGCGTCACCGTATACCTGCTGCGCCTGCCCACCACGCCACGCGACAGCGAGGATGCGCCATGAGAATCGTCATCATGGCCATTGCCGTCCTGGTGTTCCTGGCCGCGCTGTGGGGGCCTGCACTGTACCTGGCGCACCGCTACCTGGAACAAGGCTATGACGCGCTGTATGGCTTGCTGCGCAAGCTGCTGCCCGCGCAACTGGTCATGGCCGTCGTGGCCATCATGGCGGCGGACGCGATGGACCGCTGGGATTTGGCAGCCATCATTGCCGCCGTCACCTTGGCAGCCAGCGCCGGCGGCGCCGCCGCCGTGTCGCTCAGGTGCTTAATGCTGCGCCTGATGCTGCGCCGCTGACGGCGCCCCCCATCAAAAGTCTTTTTCGCCCTGGATGACTTGCGGGTAGCCCGTCATCGCGCGCGACGTTTGCATGCCCGCCATCACGGCCGCTTCCACACAGCCGGCGTTCAAGCCCGTCTTGATCCAGTCGCCCGTCAGGAACAGATTGTCAAAGCCTGATTCATCCGTCGCCAGCCGGTATTTGGTGGAATTGACCACCGACATCACATAGCGCTCGGACGGATCGACATTGGCGCGCCAGTATTGCGCATCGAAGCGCGCCTCGCCCGTGCCTTCGGCAGGATCGACCAGCCAGTTCCACGGGAACGCGCCGGACGGTCCTGCCGAAGGCCACAGCCACGCGATGCTGTTGCGCAGCTGGCCGACGGCGCCCTCTTTCGCCACGGCTTTCATCGTGTCCGGGAAGGCGTGGTCGGACGGCGGCGGATAGCTTGCCACCGGCAGCGCGCTGCAGAAATACGACACATTTTTCGGATCGATGGCGGGCGGCCAAGCTTCACGGCACAGCAACTGGTCCATGGGCGCCCACGTATCGTACGGTTCCGTGAAGCCGGACAGCACGGGTTGCTGGCCTTGCGGCTGATGCGTCCAGCCCATTTGCGCCAAATCCTTGTTCAGCCACACCTGGTACGCCTGCGTGGCCACCGTCTGCACTTTTTCCGACGCGGTGCGCAGTTTGGCGCTCTTGGCCAGCAATTGCGGGCACAGCGCCGGCAGCGAACCGATGGAAATGCCGAACACCACCTGGTCGAAATCCACGCCCTTTTTCAGCGTGACCGATGGCAGCGGCTGGCCGAACGCTTCCCGGTACAGTTCGTCCCAGTTGGTCCAGTACGATTCCAGGTTGACGTTTTGCTGTTGCAGCAGCGCGGCCTGGGCCGGATCGATTTGCCCGTACAGCGGCGCCGACGGCCAGCACGCCAAACCTTTGACATCCACCAGCGGCTGATAATCGCCATGGGCCAGCTCCACTTGCCGCGTCATGCGGATGGAAGCAATGGTATCGCCATCGGGCACCAGTTCATCGACCTTGTGGAAGAATTTGAATTTGACGCCGCGCGCTTTCAGCACTTCATATAGCGGCGTAAAGATGGTGTCGCCCATGCCGGCCTGCATCTTGAACATGATGCCGCCCTTGTAGGCCAGGCCAATGCGCATCATCGAGCGCAAAATCGTCCCGGCTTCCACATTCGGCTTGCCGAAGTCGCCGTTTTCATAGGCGAACACGAGGTCATAGAACCCCCATACGGGCGCGGAATTCACGCAATACTCTTCATCGCCGCCATGTTTGCGCAGCCAGTCGCGGAAGTCGATATCGTTGATGACGTCAAAGCCATGGCGGAATACGCCGTCTTCAAACATGCCCTTCATGACGGTGATGCCAAGGTCCAGGCAAATGAACATGCGGCGCAAGTCATCATTGCCGATGATTTTTTCGCGGTAGCGCGCATGCACCCACTGGCGGATGCCGCCCAGCGTGCCGGCCAGCATGTCGTGCTCTGACTGGCTGTGCGTGGCCGAATCCGGCGACAGGTTCGCCACCAGCGCCGCCAGCGCGCCGGCCGCCACCGCCACGTCTTGCGCCAGGTCTGCAATATCGTCCGTCACTTCGTCGGCCAGGCGGCGCAGCCAGCCACCGATGCCGCTCGCATGTTCCGGCGCATGCTTTTCTTCCAAATCGCTGGCGATATCGCGCAACTGCTTGAGCCATTGCTCGATCCACGCGATCATGGCCACGGCCATTTGCCACAGCGTGATTTCTTCCGTACCGGTGCCCGGCTCGCCCGGCAGCGGCGGGAAGACAATCGACCAGTTGCGCCGTTCGCCATTGACGTCTTCCGACAGCGCCACGTAATCGTGCTGCTTGAACGCGTCCTCCCACGTGGCCAGCGGGGAACCGGGCGGACGGTCCAGCGCCGCATACGCTTCCCTGATCATCTTGAATGCATTGGCGTAAAAGCCGAACCAGATGTGCAAGCCATGTTCTTCGATGCGCTGGCCCAGTTCCGCATTGCGTCCGCTGGCGCCCTTGCCGCCCAGCCGCCAGCCTTGCTGGTAGACGGTAATGTCGACATTATTTTGCCAGCCCGGCTGGCTGGTCAGGTAATACGCCGTGGTCATGGCTCCCACGCCGCCGCCGAGGATGGCGATTTTACTGGGGTTCACTTGCGAGTTGTCGACCAGTTCTTCGCCGGGCTGCGCCGTGAAATCAAAGTTGACGTGGAACGGCAAAATCGCCGCCTGCCTGCCCAGCTGCAAGCCCAGCGTGTCATTCAGCGGGAAGCTGTCAAACGCGTGCAAGGTGGCTTCATAGTCATAGCCCAGCAATGTCACGCTGTGCAGCTTGTCAATGGTGGCCGGCGCCGCCACGATGGCTTGATAAACTGCCTTGATGCCGGCGCTGTCGGGGAATTGCTTGAGGAAGATCTGGTCGATGCGCGGGTTGCGCAGCAGCGACACGATATCTTCCCACCCTTCCTTGTCCATGTTGAAAAAGTCCGGCACCGACAGGAACAGCTCGATGGCTTCCTCGATCAAGTCGCCCAGATCGTCCAATACCTTTTCATTCCCGTTCGGATTGACGGCATTGACTTCCAGCAGCGGATGCAATGCAATGCGCGTTTCCGGCGAAAACTGTTTAAACCCTTTCGCGGCCACCGAACAGCGCAGCGGCGGCTGGCCATCGTGGGGGATGTCGTATTCGCACAGGTATTTCGGGTAGCCAAACAATTCGCGGCCATTGACCAGCGCCATCGCATCGTCGACAAAGATATGGCACGGATACCAATAGATGTGCTCCAGCTTGCCATCCTTGTCCATTGCGCCCGTCATGACCCAGGTGACGATATCGATTTCCGTGATCCAGCCCTTGGCATGGTCCACCGGCACGGCGGAATCCGCGTGGTTGACGCGCGTGAACGTGATCATCACGTACGGCGATAGCGCCTTGAAGCGCATGCGCTGCCCCGCCACGGTATTGAGCGTGCTATCGAGCGTGTGCTGCAATTTGGCCACGTCGCCTTTGACGAAGTAGCCATACATGTCGGAATTCTTCAATTGCAGCGGTGAATGCATCATGACTGAACCACCGGGATACAGGTAGGAAGGACGTGTCGCCATGGAATCTCCGTGTAGGTGAAATGCGTGGAGCTAGTGTAGTTCAGATTCCGGCAATGTTGCTTAGAAGAATAGAAATTGTTGTCAGTTTGGAGTGGCTTTCATGCTTGTAATACAATGCGTTCCAAATTGTTTGTTAAGAGGACGTCAATGCGCGGCGATGCGCGGGCCTGGGTCCGCATGCCATCGGGAAAGCGGCTGGATTTGCTGGACCCGACCCCGTTCGACTGGGACGATGCCGACCTGGCGCTGGGCCTGGCGCGCACTTACCGCTGGGGCGGCCATTCGGCGTGGCCGCTGCCGTTATCCGTCGCGCAGCATTCGCTGACGGTCTTGCAGTTGCGGCGCGACTGGGCCGTGCAGGCAGGCGAGGTGCTGGCGGCGGAAGTGGAATTGCGCGAACTGTTGCACGACGCGGAAGAAGGCTTGCTGGGCTTCGACTGTATCTCCGTCTTGAAACCTTTTCTTGGCGAACAATTCAAGGAATTGAGCCGGCGCCTGGAAGACGCGGTATTTCTGCGCTATGGCTTGCCGCACTGGACCCGCGACGGCCACCGCATCCATAAACGCGCGGACCGCCTGGCAGCCGCCAGCGAAGCTGTCCATGTGGTGGGCTGGTCGCGCGACGAAGTGCGGCAAACGCTGAAAATACGGTCGCAGCCGCTGGATGCGGATCCGCTACACGCGGTGTATGGCGGACAACCGTGGGAACCGTGGCCGCCGTCGCTGGCATGTGTGCGCTTCCTGGAAAGGTTAAATGAATTGAAGCAGCAGCTATAAAACCCGGGATGGCTTGATCAGGTGACGTAATTGTGTGGATTTAAAGCGCTTTTCAGGCTTATCCACATCGTTTGTGGATAAGCATGTGGAAAAGCACCCCTTGACAGGCCGGAAACCCAGTAATGAAGCGGGTTTCAACAATTTGCTGATTTCGCAGGCAAAAATTTTCATCAAGAAAATCAAATACTTGCAAATCGCTTAATGCAGCACAAAAAATTATTTTTTGCCGATTGAAAAAATTGTTCGGCATTTGCTTTCAGAACAGGCAGGCCGGTGCAATGTGCCCGGAATCCTTTGACAAATATTCAGCCGAGGAATAGTGTTGCTGAAGCGGATGCACGAATGGGAGGCCCGTGTCTGGAAGCAGTACGCGCCGACGACAAAATTGCCACAGGAATGTGCATGGACGTGAAAGAAGATAGTAGCCCGGACTGGATGATAGAAGAAGATGCGCCTGCCGGCGCGGACCCGAACGGCGCTGCCATCCCAGCCCCATGGAGAGTCTTGATTGTCGACGACGACGTCGATGTCCATGTGGTGACCAAATTCTCCCTCAGCAATGCCTGCTTCCAGGGCCGCCGCCTCAGCTTCCTGCACGCCTATAGCGGCGATGAAGCATTGTCTGTGTTGCGCGCCAACCCTGACGTGGCATTGGTATTGCTCGACGTGATTATGGAAACCAGCGACGCCGGCTTGAAAGTCGCACGCCAAATCCGTGATGAATTACACAACAAGCTGGTGCGCATCGTGTTGCGCACGGGCCAGCCGGGCCAGGCGCTGGAACACAGCATCATCCTTGATTACGACATCAACGATTTCTGGTGCAAGAGCGACCTGACGACGCGCAAGCTGTTTACCACGGTGATTTCCTCGCTGCGCAGCTATGCGGGACTGGCGGAACTGGAACAGCGCATCAGCGGTTTGCAAGCGCAGCTGGGCCGCCAGGTGGGCTTCACGCTGGACGCCGACAACAGGATTATCGACGCCAGCGCCAAAGCTGCGGCCCTGCTGGGCGCCACGCGTGAAGAATTGGCCGGCGCCCACGTTTCCGCCGCATCGCCGGCCTCGGCGGAAGATGCCGCCCAGGCAAAACACTGGATACGCATACAGTAGCCATCTGCCGCGATTTTGCCGTGATTTTTACTGCAACGTGCCGTCAACTTCCTTCGACGGCACGCTAAGTGGCGGATTGATAAGCGCTTTTTGTGATATCCACAAACAATGTGGATATCTTTGTGGAAAAGCCCCTCTTGACAGCCCGCGCGCCCTGCAACCATGCGGGTTTCAACAAATTGCCCGTTCAAAGAGCAGAATTTCTCTCTTTTAAAATCAAGTACTTGCGGAAGCCGTGAAATCAACGCGAAAATTTTTTGCAGGTTTACGCGAAGGCAATTTTTGTGCATAAGTATGGCTGACTTGCGGTTCTCTTCCGTGCGGCTATCAGTGTGGAATACGGCGCCGCAAGTCCGGATGCAGCAGCACCCGTTCAATCACGTCCGGCCGCACATTGTTCGACTTTAAATACTCAATGGCGCACAAGGTGGAAAAGCACCCCTGAACAGCGATCCCTTTATTGACAATTTCACTGCAGCGGGCATCCACGCGCTGTTGCTGGGATTGAGGCATGGCCAGCCGGTCGATAATGGTGTGTGTTTCCATTGCATTTCCTTCGCGGTGAACGGTCTCTGCGGCCGTGAAGGGAGTATCGAACAATAAATTGCGAAGTCAAGGATAATACTGGGATGATTCCCGAAGACAACCCTGGCGGCGACCGTCGGCGGCCGCAATCCCTGGCCGACTTGTTTCTCTCTTTTACCATCCTGGCGTTGCAAGGTTTCGGCGGCGTGCTGGCTGTCGTGCAGCGCGAGCTGGTCGAACGCAAGCGCTGGCTGACGCAGGAAGAATTCACGGAAGAACTGGCCGTCGCGCAAATCATGCCAGGGCCCAATGTCGTGAACCTGTCGCTGGTAATCGGCGCCCGCTACTTCGGCATGCCGGGTGCGGCAGCCGCACTGGCCGGCATGCTGGCCATTCCGCTGCTGCTGATCATCGTCCTGGCGTTGCTGCACTCACAGTTTGCCGATCATCCGGGCGTGGCCGGCGCACTGCGCGGCATGGCGGCGGTTTCCGCCGGCATGATTGCCGCCACCGGCGTAAAACTGGCCGCGTCGCTGAAAAAGCATCCGCTGCCGCTGGTGTTTGGATTGGGGATTGCCGTGCTGGCAGTCGTGCTGCTGGTGGGGCTGCGGGCGCCGCTGCTGTACGTGCTGGCCGGACTGGGCGGGTTGTGCTGCCTGCTGACTTACCGGAGGCTCAACAAATGACGGCCACGATCGTCTTGACGTGGAGCGACTGGTTCAACTTGTTTGCCCACTATTTGCTGCTGTCGCTGATGTCGGTGGGCGGCGCCATCTCCACCACGGCGGAAATGCACCGTTTGCTGGTGGAACAGCACCACTGGCTGACGCCCCAGCAATTCAACGACGCCATCGCCCTGGCGCAAGCCGCGCCGGGTCCCAACATCCTGTTCGTCGCCCTGATGGGATGGAAAGTCGGCTTGAATGCCGGCAGTTATACAGCGGCCGCGCTGGGTGTGGCGGTCACCATGACGGGCATCATGCTGCCCAGCACGACGCTGACGTATATGGCGTCGCAATGGCTGCACCGCAACCGCGAAAAGCGCGGCGTGCGGGCGTTTAAACAAGGCATGTCGCCCGTGGTGGTGGGCATGCTGGTGTCCACCGGCATCATCCTGGCCACGGCCAGCGCGCAGACCATCGAACAGTGGCCGCTGTGGGCCGTGTCGTTCGTGGCCGGCGTGCTGATCTGGCGCACCAGCATCCACTTGCTGTGGCTGCTGGGCGCCGGCGCCGTGCTGGGCTGGTTCCAGCTGGTCTGACGCTTACTCCTTGACGGATTCAATCGCGAACGTCAGGGTCACTTCATCGCTGACGTGTGGCGCGTATTTGCCTGCGCCGAAATCCGAGCGCAGGATTTTCGCCACGGCGTTGGCGCCGCACGCGTCTTTCTTCAGCATCGGATGCGGCATGCACTGGAACGACGTCACCGTCAACGTCACCGGCTTGGTGATGCCTTTGATGGTCAGGTTGCCGTCCACCGACGCGACTTTATCGCCATTGAAGTTCACCTTGGTCGACTTGTACGTGATGGCCGGGTACTTGGCCGTGTTGAAGAAGTCTTCGCCCTGCAAGTGATTGTTGAACGTGGCATAGCCCGTGTTGACGGACTTGGCGTCAATGGTCACGTCGACGGAACCGGTCTTGGCAGCCTTGTCGATGACGATCTTGCCGGTGGTGTTGTCAAAGCGGCTGACCTGGTTCGAATAGCCGAAATGGCTGTATTCGAAACGGGGCGCCGTGTGCGTGGTGTCAATCACATAGGTTTCCGGCGCAGCGGTGGCAGCCAGCGAAAAACCAGCGGCGATCAGCAAGGCAACAATCTTCTTCATATTCACTCCAGTTAATGATTAAACACATGGCGCCGGGCCTTCAGGCCGGGCATCTACGTGGGAGTGATTATGACTATCGACTATTCGATTGTAAAACAGAAAATTTCCCGCATTACAATCGAAAAAATCGATGGTCAACGGCATTCGTTGCGCATCAGCGCTTGCGACACGTTTGAGTTTGGCGGCACGCTTTGCGTCAGCCACACGTTGCCGCCAATGGTGGAACCGGCGCCGATGGTGATGCGGCCCAATACCGTCGCTCCCGCGTAAATCACCACATCATCCTCGACAATTGGATGGCGCGGCGTTCCCTTGATCAGCGCGCCGCTGGCGTCAAGCGGGAAGCGTTTGGCGCCCAGGGTCACGTGCTGGTACAGGCGCACGCCCTGCCCCAGAATCGCCGTCTCGCCAATGACGACGCCGGTGCCATGGTCAATAAAGAAGCTGGCGCCGATGGTGGCGGCCGGGTGGATATCGACGCCCGTCTTGGTGTGGGCAATGTCGGAAATCAGGCGCGCAATAAATGGCGAGCCCAGCTTGTGCAGCAAGTGCGCAATACGGTAGTGCAGGATCGCGATGGTGCCCGGATAGCACAGCATGATTTCCGCAATCGACGTGGCAGCCGGATCGCCGGCAAACGCCGCATGCACGTCCGACACCAGCAGCGCCCGCACCTGGGGCAAACCGGCTGCGAACTCGCGCGTGATCGCATGCGCTTTTTGCGTCAGCGCTTCTTCATCGAGCCCGTCAAACTGCTTATCGAACTGCAGGCCCCGGCGCACTTGTTCCGACAGGCGGTTCAGGGTCGTGTTCAGCGTATCGCCGACAAAGTAATCGATGCTTTCATCGGTCAAGTTCGGACGGCCATAATGGGTGGGGAACAGCACGGCGGAAATGCCGTCCACGATCGCCACCAGCGCTTCGCGCGATGGCAATTCGCGCACCTTGCCCTGGTGGCGGATGTTATGCGTCGCTTCGCGCGACGTACGCAACTGTTCAATCACAGGGCCCAGGTTCCAGTGCGATGCGCGCACGCCGGTGCCGTCAAAAGTATCGATGGTCATGGCAAGAATGAAAACAAAACAATTGTTTAGCTTAATGAGCGGGTGAAGCCACGCGAAAGAATAAATTCACCCATCGATATGCGAAAAGCGCATATCGCTATCCTTCGTCATGGTGGCGTAAAATACCGGTCCGCACAAAGATACACTGCTAATGAATATTCTGCTGACCGTGCTGCTGGCCGGGCTGACCATGGTGGGCCCGCTGGCCATCGACACTTACCTGCCCTCGTTCCCTGCCATCGCGCAAACGTTCGACGCCAGCCCGATGGCGATCCAGCAAACGCTGTCGCTGTTCCTGTTTTGCTTCGCCTTCATGATGCTGTTTTACGGCACCCTGTCGGACTCCTTTGGCCGCCGCCCCGTGATCCTGTGGTCGCTGGCGCTGTACGTGCTGGCGTCCGTCGGCGCGGCGCTGGCGCCCACCTTTGGCGTCTTGCTGGCGTGCCGCGTCGTACAGGGCCTGTCATCCGGCGCCGGCTCCGTCGTGGGCCGGGCCATCGTGCAAGACCGTTTCAGTGGCGCGGCGGCGCAAAAGATTCTCGCCAACGTCATGATGGTGTTCGGCCTGGCGCCCGCCATTGCGCCCATACTCGGCGGCTGGCTGCAAGTGTCGTTTGGCTGGCGTGCGATTTTCTGGTTCCTCACGGCGTTCGGCCTGGTGATGATCGCCGCCGTGTACCGCGCACTGCCGGAAAGCTTGCCGGTGCAGCAGCGCCACCCGTTCCACTTTGGCGCCATCGCCCGCAATTACTGGAAAGTCGTGTGCCACCGCCAGTTCCTGCTGTTGTCGGTCGCGGTGGGCATGGCCTTTGGCGGCTTCGCGCTGTATATCGGTTCGGCCGCGTACTTCATCATGAATATCCTGCACTTGCCGGAAACCGCATTCGCATGGCTGTTCATCCCCCTGATCAGCGGCATGGTCATCGGGTCCGCGCTGGCGTCGAAATTCGCGCACCGTTATGCGCAAAGCACGCAAATCTGGATCAGCTATGCGCTGATGGCCGCGGCCGCCATTGCCAATGTGGCCTACAACTATGTGTTTGCCGCCGAAGTGCCGTGGGCCGTACTGCCGCTGTTCCTGTATTCGTTCGCGCTGGCGATTTCCATGCCGCCGATGACCTTGATTGCACTGAACCATTTCCCCAACAACAGCGGCCTGGCTTCATCGATGCAATCGTTTATCCAGATGATTTTATTTGCGCTGGTGTCCGGCTTGCTGGCGCCGCTGCTGTTTGACAGCGCCTATCACTTGGCATGCGGCGTGCTGGCTTGCCTGACTGTCAGCCTGATAGCGTGGGGGATTGCGCAACAGAATAAAGAGTTTTCAGCAAACACATAAATGCCGTGCTAGGATTTCTGGATGGGAATCTCTTGTGTTGCTTACGCCGTCAGCGACGGCAATATCCGCCGCGTACTGGCCGACCCGCCCCTCGTGTGGCGCCTGGTCGAGCCGGAAGACGATGCGCTGTACCTTGCGGAAATCGGCTTTGACAGCTGCGCGCATGCGCCGTCCGTGCCAAGCCTCGTGTACACCGGCCACGAACGCTACCTGCTGGACCTGGACCGCCTGTGGGATGGCCTGGGCGCCTGCCTGAAAACCTGCGCGCCGCGCATGCCATGCTTCTTTGACGATGCACAGCCGCTGGGCCACATCGATGTCGGCTATGGTCCCGCGCTGTACCACCGTTCCGCCGCCATGGCGCGCATTGCCGAAGCGTGCGCCGGCATCAGCGAAGACCAGCTGGTGGCCGCCATGAAGACGGCGGATTTTGACGGTGTTTACCTGGGCGACATGTGGGAAACCGGCAGCGCTGAACTGGCCACGTGCCTGAAGGATTGCTTTGCCGACTTCCAAGCCTTTGCAGCATTCGCCGCGCGGCACCAGCTGGGCGCCGTCATCCACATGACTTAGCGCCCTTAGCGCCCCTAGCGCCACCAGCGGTACAGCCAATACCCGTCATCATCCTGGCTGCGCCGCAGCAATTCGCCGGGCGCCACGCCGGACAGGCGCCGCACTTCGCGGCAAAAATGCGGCTGGTCGGAATAACCGGCATCCATCGCCAGCTGCGACCAGTCCAGCGAACCATTGTTCACAGCCGCCCGCGCCTGCAATAGGGCGGATTCCAGCCGGCTGTTGCGGCGCAACGTCTGCATGGACTGCCCTGTCAACTGTTTGACTTTGCGTTCGAACTGCCGCTCGCCGATGGCGCGCTGCACGCTGTCCAGCCGGGCCGACAACGAGCGCAGCCACGACGCGCCCTGTACTGCCGGCGTGGCCGGCTGCCACTGCTTGCGCAAAAAACCGCCGGCAAGCTGCAGCCGTTCGCCGTCGCTGCCCGCCGCCAGCACCGCGCCGGCAAACGCCATCCATTCCGCATCGAGCACTTCGCGGGCCGCCTTCAACTGGCCGGTCATCGCTGTCAAGTCGATCCCCGTCATTTGGCGGAATGCATCCGGGTACAAGATCACCATGAATGCATGCACGGGCGCCGGGTTCCACGTGACCAGCGGAAGGCTGAGCGGGCCGCTGACGACGACACGGTCCAGCAGCGGGCTGGCGCCGGAATCGCCCAAATGGGCCTGGCCGTGCAGGAACCACGTGATGGTGCAAAACTGCGTCGCTGGAAAATGGTTCAGCGCGGGCTGCTGCGGCGCATGCGTCTTGTCGCGTGCAATAAAGGCCCGCACACAGCCATGCAAGGCGGCGGGCGCAAGGATCACGTGGGTATCAGCCATGGGACATGTCGGATTTATTCAATACCGGGAAGTCGGCCCGCAGTACGCTTGCCATAACCCTGACAGCTTAGCATTTTTACCAACACACCATGCAAACTACCGCCACCCTTTATAAACTGCACCGCTATTCCGGCATCGTGCTGGGCCTGTTCCTGGTACTGCACCTGGCGAACCAGCTGCTGCTGTTGCAGGGTCCCGCCGTGCACTTGCAAGTGATGGACAGCCTGCGCTTGGTCTACCGCTGGCCGCCCGTGGAAGCGCTGTTGCTGGCCTGTGTACTGGTACAAATCGTCACGGGCGTGATGCGCCTGAAGCGCACGCGTGGCGCGCCAAATGGCCTGGCCACGCCTGCCCGCATTGCCGGCATGTATTTACTGTATTTCCTTGTGGCGCACACCGCCGCCACGCTGGGCGGGCGCGGCTTGTACCATCTCGATACGAATTTATACTTTGCCGCAGCCGGGCTGCACGTGTGGCCGTTCACGCTGTATTTTGTGCCGCACTATGTGCTGGCCTTGACCGCCATCTTTGTCCACCTGGGCAGTGCGCTGGCGCCACGCATGGGGGTGCGCAAACTCCCGGCCAGGAAAATCGCGGCCGTGGTGGCCGGCGCAGCCGGGGCACTGCTCGGTGCCGTGATCGTGGCTGCCATGGCCGCCGACAATGTGCAAATTCCTGCCCAATACCTGGCTGTGTTTTACGCGCTACTGCCAGCGCCCTGACCGCACGCTCACGGCCACGGCATCGGCGTCACTTGCTCGTATTGCTTGCCGCCGTGTTCCGGTTCCGCGCCGGCCTGCACGGCCTGGCGCCAGCGTGCGCGGCCTTGTCCCAGGTTGAGGATTTCCTTGCGTCCTTCGACGAAGTCCGATGTGCTCAGCGGATTTTCCGGGTCCGGCCAGTTGGCAATGGCCCAGTTCTGCAATTCTTCGTAGCGGCGCCACACTTCGCCGATGAATTGGCGGCGTATTTGTTCGTCCAGCATGTTGTCCTCCTTGCAATGCGTCGGTTGACAGCAGTGTACGATGGCGCGGGAAAGCTCAGCGCACAGGACGGATGCGGTACACGCAGCGGCGCGAGCCCGACAGTAAATGTTCCGCGCGCTCCACCGTGCAATCATCGCCCAGCACGCGCTGGAATACGTTCAATTCCGAGCGGCAAAAACCCTGGCACGCCGCCGCAGCCGCGCAAATCGGGCAATGGTTTTCAACCAGCAGCACGCTGCCATCATCCTGCACTTCCACTTCCGCCATATAGCCTTCCGCTTCGCGGGCGCCAGCCAGTGCCGCCGCTTTGGATACCAGGCCGGACGGCGCCTGCTCCACCTGCTTGCGGTACTGCGCTTCGCTGTCGCGCTCGCGCGCCGTAATCAGCCGGTCCAATCCTTCTTCGCCAAACAAGGCGCGCACTTGCGTAATCATTTGCAAGGTCAAGTCCGCGTGGCGGTCCGGGAAACGCGCGTGCCCCGCCGCCGTCAAATGCCAGCGGCGCGACGGGCGGCCCACTTTGTCGGCCACGTCGGCAAAATCCGTGTACCCCTTTTCCTGCGCGGCTTCCAGCTGGCGGCGCGCGCCCATCGACGTCAGCCCCAGCAATTGCGCCAGCGTTTGTGCGCTTTGCGGGCCGCGTGTCTTCAGCAAATACAGCATGTGGTCAAACGTATTCATCCAGTGTCACTCCGCCAATCCGGGTTCGGCGCCGGATGCGGGCGGCAGCGCCTGCCGTCCCCACGCCAGCCAGTTCCACCCGGACCACGCCGACAATACCGCGCCCAGCACAAGGACCAGCCGCGTATCGATCAGGGTCAGCACGGAGCCGGCCAGGGCCATCAAGATATTTGCCAGGCAAAAAGTCGTCGCCAGCAAGCCCATGACGGCGCCTTGTCCATGGCTGCCAAAACGATCGGCCGCCCAGTGCTGCACGACAGCGTTATAAAACGCATTGGGAATCCCGAACAATACGATGCCCGCCAGCCCGATCCACAAATGGCCGGGGCCCAGCAGCGCCACCGCGCCGGCTATGCCCAGCGCATGGAAACCCGCCCGCTGCATGGCCGGCCCATCGGCCACGCGGCCCGCCATGCCGGAAGCCAGCGCCATCATGCCGCACAAGCCCATGTTGGCGATGGCGATTTGCTGCGCATCGTAATGGGCGATATCCACCAGCCACAGCGGGAAATACTCATAAAAGGCCGTCACGCCGCACGTCAGCGCCAGGTGCAGGATAAACAGCTTGCGCAAATCCGCATGCTTGACCAGGTTCAGCGCATGGCGTTCGCGCGCCACCTGCCACCACGAGCCCGCGCCGCCCTGCGGCGCCGGATCGCGCGGCAACGTGCACGCCACCACCAGCGCCACGCCCAGCAGCGCGGCAGCGGCAATCCAGAACGGCACGGTGACGCCGAAGCCCGCCGTCACGCCGGCCAGCAATGGCCCCGCCAGCCAGCCCAGATACGCGGAACCATTGAGCCAGCTGAGGGCCCGCAAACGGACCGGACCGTCAATCCGCTCGGCCAGCATGGCGCGCGCCACCGAGCCATTCCCCTCCAGCAGCCCGGTAATAAAACGCGCCACAATAAACAGGGGATACGATTCGGCCAGCAGCGCCAGCGCCGACACCGCGTGGCCGATAGCAGCGCCCAGGCCCGTCGCCAGCAGGACGGAGCGGCGGCCAAAACGGTCCGACAGCGGCCCCAGCACGGCAGAACCCAAGAGCAAGCCGACCGGATTGATCATGACCGCCACGCTGAACAGCAGCTTGGGCGGCAAACCCAGGAATTGGTTGAGGCCGTTCTCCACGCCGGACGCGAACAGCGGCGGCAAAATCGGATACGGCAGCGACGCCCCGATGGAAGACAACAACGCCAGCGCACAGGCGGCGGCGATCAGCAGGGCATTTTTCATGGCGCGTGCTATTTATTTAACAGGATCACTGGACTATACGCGCCACCCTACAATATGTAAATATTTTTGTTTACTTATTTTCCACTACGGTCGGCTGCTCGCCCTCTCCCGCCATCAGCCACACCAGCAATTTCGCGGGCTGCGTCGCGCTGGCATTGCGCGACACGGCGTGCAGGACGCGCGGTGTTTCCACCCATGAATCGCCAGCCTTGTACGTCACCAGCGCGCCATTGCCGAGCTGCGACTGCACTTCGCCTTCCAGCACATAGGCAAACACGGAACCCGGATGCCGGTGCGCCGGCGACGCTTCGCCCGGCGCGTAGCTGACCGTCAGCATGACGCCATAGCGCCCCGGTGCATCGGGCAATGGCTGGCGCTGCAACACGGTGCGGCTACCCTGCCCCTGCGGCGCATGGCCGTCGTGCGCGTGCGCTCCGAAACCGGCCAGCGCCAGTACGGCCATCATCAACAAGTTTCGCATGGCGTCTCCTTACAGCGTCGGCAGCTTGCGGAACCCCACGCCAAAGCGGTTCCAGTTGTTGATCGAATTGACCGCCATGGTCACGGCCACCATTTCCGCCGGCGTAAAGTGTTCCGCCAGCGCCGCGTAATCCGCATCCGGCGCATGGGTTTGCGCCAGCAATGTCAGCGCTTCGGTCCACGCCAGCGCGGCCCGTTCGCGGGGCGTATAAAACGGCGTCTCGCGCCACACGGACACGCCCGTGATGCGGCGTTCGCTTTCACCCTGCTTGCGCATGTCGCCGGCATGCAAATCCACGCAATATGCGCAGCCATTGATTTGCGACGCGCGCAATTTGATCAGTTCCACCAGCGCGGGTTCCAGGCCCAGTTTGCCGATCGCCACTTCCATGGCCATCATGGCTTTCATGGCGTCCGGCGCGGCGGCGTAGAAATCAATGCGGGGAGTATGGGCTTGCATGGTATGGCTCCTTGCCTTCGTTGAAGATGCAGCCATTGTAGGAAGCGCCCGCCCGGCCCAAGGTGGCCAATTCTGGCAAAATCACGGGGGCCAAGATGGGCCGCAGGTTGGGAGACTATGGAACTGCATATCGTAATCGAAGGCCGCAAAGACCTGGCCGGCCAGCTCTACCGCCAGCTGGGCGACGCCATCCGCAGCGGGCGCCTGGCGCATGGCCAGCAATTGCCGCCATCGCGGCTGCTGGCGGAACAGCTGGGCGTATCGCGCAAGACTGTGTCAGACGCGTACAGCCGCCTCACGCTGGACAATCTCGTGGTGGGCAAGGCAGGCGCCGGCAGCTTTGTGCAGGCGCCTGCCAGGCGCAGCGCGCAACCAGCGCATGCCGCGCCGCTGGCTGCCGCCGCCACCGTGGCGCGCTGGGATACCTTGCCCGCCCCGCTGCGCCATCCGCAGCAGGAAGGCGGTTCCCGCTTTGAATTTGTTGGCGGCAGGCCGGCCGCCAGCCTGTTTCCGCAAGAAGACTGGCGCCGCTGCATCCTGCACGGCATGCGCCAGGAGACGCAGAGGCGGGGCCGCTATACGGACGCGGAAGGCGTACCGGCGCTGCGCGACGCCATTGCCCGCCACGTGGCCTTTACCCGGGGTGTCGCCTGCACGGCGGCGCAAGTGGTGGTCACCAACGGCGCCCAGCAGGCGCTGGATTTATTAGGCCGCATTTTGCTGGAACCGGGCAGCGTGGCGGCCGTGGAAGACCCGGGCTATCCCGCCGCGCGCATGCTGTTTGCCGGACAAGGCGCGCACGTGGCGGGCGTGCCTGTCGACCGCGACGGCATCGTGCCAGAACTGATCCCCGCCAGCGCGCGGCTGATTTATGTAACTCCGGCGCACCAGTTCCCGCTGGGGGTGCCGATGAGCGTGGCGCGCAAGCGCGCACTACTGGCGCGGGCGCGCGCCATCGGCGCCATCGTCATTGAAGACGATTACGACAGCGCATTCCGCTATGAAGGCCGTCCCACGGATTCCCTCAAAGGCATGGATAAACATGGCCTGGTCGCGTATGTCGGCACGTTTTCCAAAGTGCTGACGCCGGAATTGCGCCTGGGTTTCATGGTGGCGCCGGACGCGCTGCTCAATGCCGTCCACAACGCCAAGCATTATTGCGACTGGCATACCGCGACACTCGCGCAGCACGCGCTGGCCCGCTTCATCAGCGATGGCGCGCTGTTGAAGCACATCCGCCGCTGCCATGCCGTCTATGCGCAGCGGCGCGAGCGCCTGCAGGCCGGATTTGCGGCGTGGCTGGCGCCATGGTTTGAACTGTTGCCGGCCACGGCGGGGTTCCACCTGGCGGCACAGTGCAAGGACAGCATGGACATGGACCAGCTGCTGCGGCTGGCCCGGCGCGCCGACGTCGGCTTGTATACGCTCGGCAAATTCTATTGCGACCACCCGCCCCGCGAAGGCTTGCTGCTGGGTTATGGCGCCATCGATACGCTCGATATCGATGCAGCCTTGCTGCGCGTGCGCGACATCCTCGGCGAAATGCGATAGCCACAATAGCCGGCATGGCGGCGGCGCATGGCAGTGCGCCCGGCAAGCCATGCTACCCTACGGGCATTGAAAAAAACGGAGCCACAACCATCGATGAATAGCTACCTGGAAGCGTCGTCCCGCGAACGGGTGCGCCTGCTGTGCGACGCGGGCACCTTTGAAGAATTCGCCGGTCCCGCGGCAAGCATGGCCAGCCCGCATCTGGCGCTGCTGGGCGTGACCGCGCTGCCCGGCGACGGCGTGACGGCCGGCCGCGCGCAGCTGAACGGCATGCCGGTGTTCGTGGCGGCGCAGGACGGCAGCTTCATGGGCGGCGCCATCGGCGAAGTGCATGGCGCCGTGCTGACGGGATGGCTGCGCCGCGCACTGGTGGAAAAACCGCAAGCCGTGCTGCTGTTGGCGGAATCGGGCGGCGTGCGCCTGCACGAAGCCAATGCCGGCTTGATTGCCGTGGCCGAAGTGCTGCGCGCCGTGCTCGACGTACGGGCCGCCGGCATCCCCGTGATCGCGCTGGTGGGCGGCGCCAATGGCGCGTTTGGCGGCATGGGCATCATTGCGCGCTGCGCCAATGCCGTCATCATGTCGGCCCAGGCGCGGCTCGCCATGTCGGGGCCGGAAGTCATTGCATCGGCCTGCGGCGAGGAAGAATTTGATGCGGGCGACCGCGGCCTCGTATGGCGCACCACGGGCGGCAAGCATCGCCGCCTGCTGGGCGATTGCCAGATGCTGGTCGATGACGACGTGGCGGCGTTCCGCGATGCGGCGCTGGCCGCCATCGGTGCAATGCATGGCAGCGCCGCGCTGTCCACATCCTTGCTGGAAGGCAAACACGCGTTGCTGGCCGGCCGCATCGCAGCCTTTGGCGGCCTGACGGATGCGCGCGACATCTGGACCGCGCTGGGCGTGCCCGACGCGCACGCCGTGCCGGCGCTCGATACGGCGGCGTTCAACGCCATCGCGGGCGCGCTGGCGCCGCCAGCAGGCGGCGCACCGCAACTGCCCCTGGGCGATGGCGCGGACAACTGGCGCTCCGTGGCGGCCAGCCTGTTCCCCCAGGGTCACAGCATTGAACAGCATGGCGCCTTCCTCACCGGCAGCGCGCAATTGAATGGCAAGCCGGTGGCGGTCGCCGGCACGTGCGGCCACACGGCCATCGGCGTTGAAATCGCGCTGGCGCAAGCCCGCGCCGTGCTCGATATCGTGCGCCATCATCCGGGCCGTCCCATCGTGCTGCTGGTCGATACGCAAGGCCAGCGCCTGCGCCGCCGCGATGAAATGCTGGGCATACACAGTTACATGGCGCACCTGGCCCAATGCATCGACCTGGCGCGGCGCCGTGGCCATAAAGTCATTGCGCTGGTCTATGGCCAGGCGCTGTCAGGCGGCTTTGTCGCCACCGGCCTGATGGCCAATGCATGCTATGCGCTGCAGGAAGCGGCGATCCGCGTGATGGCGCTGCCGGCCATGTCCCGCATTACCAAAGTGCCGCTGGCCCGGCTGGAACAATTGGCGGCCGACCATCCGGTATTTGCACCGGGCCCGGAAAACTTCCGCCGCATGGGCGGACTGACGGCCATCTGGGAACGGCCCGCGATGCACGCGCAGCTGACGATGGCGCTGCATGATTGCCCGCAGCAGGATTTCCGCGCCGCGCAAGGCGCCCAGCGCGGCGGACGCAAACTGGCTGCCGCCATCATTGACGCCATCGTGGAAAACCGCCACGCATAAACCGCCATGGCCCCTCGCAGCCGCAACGGTCCGCCGATGCGGGATGACGGGGCGTGGCGCACCGCGTGCCGGCGTTAGTGGACCGGCTGGCGCTGCGCTTCAATCAGCTGGCGCAGCGCTTCCGCCGGCATGGGTTTGCCCAGCAAATAACCCTGCGCATACGTGCAGCCGGCGCGGCGCAGCCATTCCAGCTGTTCGCGGCTTTCCACGCCTTCCGCCACCACGGCCAGCTGGAAGTCGCGCGCCAGTGAAATCACGGCGCTGACGATGGTCGTGCCGTCATTGGGCAGCGAACAGGTAAAGCTGCGGTTGATCTTCAGCTGGTTGATCGGGAACCGCTGCAGGTAAGCCAGCGATGAATAGCCGGTGCCGAAATCGTCAATCGACAGGCGGATGCCGTTATTGCGCGCATCGCGCATGAATTGCACGGCAGATTCCACATCTTCCATCAGCATGCTTTCCGTCAGTTCCAGTTCCAGCTGGGTCGCCGGCAAGCCGGTGGCGGCGAGCGTGCGCATCACCACGTCCAGGAAGCCTTTTTCACGCAGCTGCCGGGCCGACACGTTGACGGCAATGCTGGGCGGCGGCGTCCCCGCCTGTTCCGCCATGTGCACCCAGCGCGCCCCTTCCGCGCACGCCTGCAGCAACACCCATTCGCCCAGCGCCACGATCAGGCCGCTGTCTTCGGCCACGGGAATGAATTCAGCCGGCGAAATAAAGCCTTGTTCCGGATGGCGCCAGCGCATCAGCGCTTCCGCGCCCACCAGCTGTTCGGTGCCGCAATCGAATTGCGGCTGGTAGTGGACTTCCAGCCCGCCCGCTTCCAGCGCGCGCCGCAGTTCGCGCTCCAGGCGGATGCGGCGCTGCGTGCGCAAGGTCATTTCCGGCACATATTCGGCCAGCCGGTTGCGGCCGGTTTTTTTCGCGTGGTACAGGGCCGTATCGCCGGCCGTCACCAGTTCTTCGCGGGTGGCGGCATCGTCCGGATACAGGCACAGGCCGACGCTGGCGGTGGCAAAGATATCGCTGCCTTCGATATTGAACGGCTTGCGCAGCGCTTCCGTCGCCCGCACGGCCAGCGCATGCGCCAAATCGCGCCGCACCGGCGACACCACCAGCGCAAATTCATCGCCGCCGATACGCGCCACCACGTCGCCGGGGCGCAGCAGCGCACTCAGCTCCGCCGCCACCTTGCGCAGCAATTCATCGCCGGCATGGTGGCCGGCCGTATCGTTGACCACTTTGAAGTTGTCCAGGTCGACCAGCAGCAGCGCCGCGCTGCCGCCGGACGTGGGCTGCTCCGCGAGCTTTTGTTCGAGGATGCGGTAATAGGCGCGGCGGTTCGGCAAACCAGTGACCAGGTCCGTATGCGCGAGGTTGTCGAGTTCACGCTCGGCCTGCGCCACCCGGTCCCGCGTCTTGCGGACCAGTTGCCGCGCCACGAACAGCGCGCCGACCGCTGCCGCCAGCATCAGGCCGACATAGCGCACCATCGTGTCGCGGATGCCATGCGTACTGTTGACCAGCACGACTTTGCCCAGCCGCGCATCCTTGTAGCCGATGTCCGACGTCACGCGCACTTCGTTAAAGCCTGCGTCGCCGGCCGGCGCCAGGTGTTGCGGCGCCGCATGGCCTTCCACGCTGTATTCGGAAAACAGCGCGCCATTGGCGTCATACACAGCCACCTGCAATAAATTCGGCGCGGAACGGAAGGCGCGCAGCATGTCGGCCGCGGCGTCGCGGTCGCGGAACATCAGCGAGGCGGAAATATTGTCGGCCACGATGGCGGCCTGCACGTGGCTTTCCGTGACCAGCGCCTGGCGCTGCGCCAGCAATTGGTAGACCAGCAAAATGCAGCACGCCACCACCACGGCGGCAGATGCGGCCAGCATCTGCCCCGCGCCCAGGATCGACGTCAACTGCAGGGCTTCCTTATTCTTCACAGTACATTCCTCGCCAGCCGCAACAGGCGCGAGCTGAACTTCAATCCCATGCGCGCCGCCTCCCGCGTGTCGATGTCGAACCGGACATGCTCCTCCTCATCCACCAGCGTCACGGCGCCCGCATATTTGCCGGCAGCGCTGCCGTCCACGACAAACAGCGTGGCAACCGGATCCGGCGCACGTCCCGGCGCCGCTTCGACCGGCAGTACCGTGATGTCGCATACCTTTGGTCCAACAGCCACGTCGTACAGCGTCCACGGCCGCCCATTGACATGCTTGCCTTCCAGTTTGCGCAAGTTTTCCCATAATGCATGGGACGGCCTTGCGCACACGGCAAACGGCTTGTCCGGGCCTGCGGCCACCGGCCACGTGGTGAACAGCGCGATATTATAAATATACGCCGCCTTCAGCGCCCCGCCCTGAACCGGCGCCTGGGCGTGGCTTGCAGGCAACGTTATGCCGCTGAACGCGCTTGCCAGCGCCAGCCAGCCCGCCACGCGCCACACGCCTGCTGCGCACGGGCGCGGCGGGTGCATGGCGTGGCGGATGGCAGCCATCATTTAAATCCTCCCACCAGCTTCACCGCCAGCGTGCGGCTCTGGCGCGCCAGCGCTTCCTGGCGGAATGCGGGGCCGGCCGGGTCCGCATAGCGGGCGTCGAGCACGTTATACACGCTCAATGACAAATCCGCGTTCGGCATCAGGCGGATCGCCCCCAGCGTCGCGTTGGCCACGCAATAGCCGCCCACCATGGCGTTTTCCGTGCGGCGCGCCGACATGCACTGCACTTCGCCCGCCAGCCGCGCGCGGAAGCCCAGCACGGGCATGGCGGCATTGAGCTTGAACAGCCGCCGTGGCGCGTCAATCGGCATGCCGCCGGCGTTTTCCGCCACGTGCTGCCAGGCGCCGCTGGCGCGCAGGCGCACGTCATTGCCCAGCTGGCGCTCGAACGACAGTTCCGCGCCGTTGGCGGTGGCGCGGGCCACGTTCAGGAATTGCAGCATGCCGTCGGCCAGCGTTTGCTGCCCGATCAAATCGCGCGTGTTATAGCGGTACAGCGACAGGCGGGCAAACCCAGGGGCGGCGTAGCGGTGCTCCAGGATCAGTTCGCGGGTGGAAATGTGTTCGGCTTGCAAGGCTGGATTGGCCAGCTGCCCGCCTTCGCCGGGGAAGGTGTAATACAGTTCGTAGGCGTTCGGCGCCCGGTAGGCGGTGCCGTAAATCAGCTTGGCCGTGTCCAGCGCGCTGGCATGCCAGATCAGCGCGACGCGCGGGTTGACGTTGGAGCCGGTGGTATCGTCCCAGTCATAGCGCAAGCCGGCATTGAGGATCCAGCCGGGCGCCAGCCGCACTTCATCTTCGGCAAACAGGCCGGCCCGCGCATCGGCGCGGTGGTCGTCCAGCTGCGACACATATGGCAGCCGGTAATTGAACTGGTCGCGCCGGCGGTTGCGCTGCGCGTCGGCGCCTACGACGATTTTCTGCGACGGCAAGCCGGTCCACGTCAGCTGGGCGCCGGCGCCATACCAGGCGCCATGGTCGCCATCGCCGTTGAGCTGCGGCAGGCCCGCATCATCCGGATAGCTGCCGATACTGAAATAATCCGCGCGGCTCCAGTACGCCTGCGCCGACATCGCCAGGCCCGCCGCCAGTTCCGCGCTGTAGCCGGCCCGCACGGAGCCCTGTGTATCGCGCGTGTAGTTGGGCAAATTGAAGATGGCGCCAAATGAACCGGTCGGCACGCCTTTTGTACGGGAAACATAGGCGGCCGACAGGGTCCAGCCGCCATAGGTCCCCTTCGCATAGAGACTGTGGCTGCGGTCATAATCCAGGCCGCGCGCGATACCGCGGTTCTGGTCCGGCGTATCAAATTCAGGGAAATACAAGTCTTCGCCGCGCCGCGTGTAGGCGCTGGCCGACAACAGCAGGTCGGCGCCGTTTTGTCCATGCCAGCCATGGGTGGCGCGGGCGCGCTTTTCGCCAAAGCTGGCCACCGCCACCGATGCCTGCGTGGATCCCACGCTGCTGCCGCTGCGCGTAATCACGTTAATCACGCCAAACAGCGCATTGGCGCCGTAGACTGCGGAACCCGGCCCCGGCACATATTCAATACGCTGCACCAGGTCCATATCGAGCATGCCGTCAGTGCCGATCATCGCCTGGTCATACACGGAATCATTGGTGCGCATGCCATCGATCAGCAGCAGGAAACGGCTGTCGTAATCGCCGGGACGCAGGAAACCCCGGGCGCCCAGGTAGGCATAATTGCGGTCGCTGGTCACATACAGTCCTGGCAGCGACGCCAGCGCATCGCCCAGCGTGCGCCAGCCATGGTCGCGGATATCCTGCGCAGTCACCACGACCACGGCAGCCGGCGCATCGGCAATCGCCTGGGCAAAGCGCGATGCCGACGTGACAACCTGCAATTCCAGTAATTGTTCCAGTGGCAGCACGGCCAGTTCATCACTGCCGCTGTCCGGGCTGATTTTTTGCGGAGGAATGGGATTGGCTGCAGCGCAGGACGCGACCGCGCCTGCGGCAAAGGCGAGCATCAGCTGACTGGCTCGCAATATATGCAACCTCGTGACCATAACCATTCTTTCAGGGTTTGCGGAAAGCTGGCGGCCCTGCGATGAGCCCGAATGGACGCATTGGAAGCGCCCATCAAGTGGCGTCGCACCGGCGGCCGGGCTGCAGGCCAGACCGCCGCAAGCGAAGTGCATGTTACACGGGAATGCGTGAAGATGGGGTCAAGTGTTGCTTAGAAGCATCCAGAACGTGGTATGGATGTTGCAAAGATGCATTTTTGATGAATATATGCTAGGGGCAATATCAAGAACGGTTGGCTTGCTGGGCCCAGTTCATGATGTTGCGCGCATCCATCGCGCCAGGCTGGCGCGCGACCTCGCGTCCGCCTTTGAACAGCGCCAGCGTGGGTATGCTGCGGATGTTATAACGGGCCGCCAGGTCTTGCGCTTCTTCCGTATTGACTTTGACGACGCGGTACATGGGTTCCAGGCCCATGGCAGCCTGCTCAAAGAATGGCGCCATCTGGCGGCATGGACCGCACCACGGGGCCCAGAAATCCACCAGCACGGGCAAGTCGCTGCGGCTGATGTGCTTGTCAAAGCGGGCACTGCTCAAGTCCACCGGTTTGCCGGCAAACAATTCGCGATGGCAGGCGCCGCATGTCGGCGTATGGGTCAGCTTGACGGCGGGGACGCGGTTGACGGCGTCGCAGTGGGGGCAAACGATGTGCAGGTTTTCCGGGACTTGGGGTTCCATGGTGAATCATTCTTGTTGTTACAAAGTGACGCCAATGTAACAGAAACCCGCGATCAGCAGCGCTGGCCTGCCTCGTCATTTTTCATGATGCCACGGATATTCGTGGCGGCCAGGCAGCCATTCAACGCAATCAGCGCCCACGCACTATCTTGCCAGCCCCACGCGATCCACAGTGCATTACTGGCCAGGAACACCCAGAAACCGGCCTTGCGGCGCGGGGCCCTGGTTGACGCCACCAGCCATGCCGCCAGCAACGATGCCCCCATTGCCGGCCATTGCAGCCACTCCAGCCATTCCGCCATCGCGCCTCCTTTATCCGGAACGCCAGTCTAGCGGTTTGTACGGTCATGCAGCGCGCACCATCGGGGCAGCGGCGCCACGGCAGGCGGCCATGCAGCGCAGCAGGCGGCCATTGAACACGCCGTTGCACAGGCCAAACAGGGCGCACGCCGTCATGGCAAAGCTGGTGTTGTGCGCCAGCGCCGGGTTCATGCCCATGGCGGCGCCCACCACGTATTTACCGGCAAACACGGCCATCATCAAGGCCAGCGGCGTCCAGCTGCCGCGCAATTGCACGGTGCGAGCATTGTGGTCCACGGCAGCCACCTGGCCATCCGAAAAACGCCACGCCAGCGCGGCGCCAACCGCCATGGCAGCGAACCACACGGCGGCCAGCAGCGCGCCGCCGTCAAAGCGCCCCATGATGCTGTTCAACGCCAGCGCCAGCATCACGGCCGGCATGATGAACAGGCTGCGGTACGTAACGGTGCGGGTGCGGCTCGCCGCTACGCCGCGTACTACCAGGAAACCCAGGATGGCCCAAACATAAACAGGGGTGTGGCTGACGATTTGCTGCAGCATGGTGTGCTCCGTATGTAGTTGGTTGCGATGGGTGTACTTTGCCTGCGGCAGCGTCCGGCCACCACCGCGATGCGACGAAACCGGGAAAAACGGGAGCGAAACCAGTTAGCCGGGCACTGCGGCAAAATGTATCGGGTTTGTAAATTGGAAACCTATCCAATTTCTGTTGTGAAATACTACGTGGCTTCACAACGAGGAGCCGCTTGTCCATGAAACTGATTGCCCGTCTCGCCCCTGTCCTCCCTGTCCTCCCGGTCCTGTTAATGGCGTTATCCACTGCCTACGCCGAGCAAGCCCCGGAAACCAAGCCTGACACCAAGGCAGAAGCCAAACCCGCCGCGCCGGCGCAATTCGAACGGGTGCTGAAAGCGGAATCGGCTGTCACGAAAACCGGCCAGGTCACCATCAAGGGCAAGGCGGTGCCCTATAAAGTCACGGCCGGTACGCAGCCTGTGTGGGACAAGGATGGCAAAGTCATCGCGTCGCTGTTTTACACGTATTACCAGCGCAGCGACGTGGCGGACAAGGCGCGGCGCCCGCTGGTGCTGTCTTTCAATGGCGGTCCCGGCTCGGCTTCCGTGTGGATGCACGTGGCTTACACGGGCCCGAAAATGCTGAACATCGATGACGAAGGCTATCCGCTGCAGCCCTATGGCGTGCGTGACAATCCGCACTCGATCCTCGACGTGGCCGACATTATTTTCATTGACCCGGTCAACACGGGCTTTTCCCGCATCCTGGATCCGAAAGCAGACCGCGCCACATTCTTTGGCGTGAATGCCGACGTGTCTTATCTCGCGGAATGGCTGGACACGTTTGTATCGCGTGAAGGCCGCTGGACCTCGCCCAAATATTTGATTGGCGAAAGCTATGGCACCACGCGCGTGGCCGGCCTGGCGCTGGAATTGCAAAATGCACACTGGATGTACTTGAATGGCGTGATCCTCGTTTCACCAACCGAACTGGGCTTGAAGCGCGACGGCATCGTTGGCGACGCGCTGAATTTGCCCTACTACACGGCCACCGCGTGGTACCAGAAAAAATTGCCAGCCGATTTGCAGGCCAGGGATTTGAAGGAGGTGTTGCCGGAAGCGGAAGCGTTTACTGTCGATGAATTGATCCCCGCGCTGGCCAAAGGCGGCTTCCTCGATGCGCAAAGGAAAGCGCAAATTGCCGCGAAAATCGCACGCTATGCGGGCATCAGTGAAAAAGCCGTGCTGCAGCATAACCTCGTGGTGCCGACGGAATTCTTCTGGAAGGAATTGCTGCGCGACGAGGGTTATACGGTGGGCCGCCTCGATTCCCGCTACAAGGGCATCGATAAAACCGACGCCGGCAATACAGTCGACTACAACGCGGAATTGACGTCGTGGCTGCATTCGTTCACGCCGGCCATCAACCATTACTTGCGCGACGTATTGCAATACAAGACGGACATCAAGTACAACGTGTTCGGTTCGGTGCACCCGTGGGACAATAAAAACGATACCACCGGTGAAAACTTGCGCAAGGCCATGGCCATGAACCCGTTCATGAAAGTCATGGTGCAGTCGGGCTATTACGATGGCGCCACCACGTATTTCGATGCGAAATACACGATGTGGCAACTGGACCCCAGCGGCAAGCTGCGCGACCGCCTGCGCTTTGAAGGCTACCGCAGCGGCCACATGATGTACCTGCGCTCGGAAGACCTGGCCAAGTCCACGGATGATTTGCGCGACTTTATCCGCTCGACCTTGCCAGCGGCCAACCAAGCTGCCAAATATTGACTGCCGTAGGGCCGCCGCAACGGCGGCCCTTATTTTCGGCTCAAAATTACTTAATTTGCATGCCTTTCATGTAAGATTGTTGCCGCTCATTGTTGAGCAGCAACAATCAGGAATGGAATATGCACGCGGAATTACCCAAAAAAGGCGCACTGGCGTCGTTCAAAGCATTTACTGCCGAATACACGATGATCGTCATCAGTATTCTCACGGCGCTGGGGCTGGAGCATGCCGCGACCAGCTGGCACCACAAGCATCAGGCGCACCAGGCTGCTGCGCGCATTGAGGCCGAAGTAGCCGGCACGTTGAAGGAATTGAGGGAAGCGATTGATGGAAATGAGCCAGAGCTGAAAAAATATGCGGCCCTGAAAGAGTATGTACACGGGATTCTGGAAGAGTCCGAGAGCAAAACCGGCCAGGCCAAGACTGACTATGAGCAGGCAACAAAGGTGCAATTGCAGCAGCGGTTGGACGCCGACATGACCATCAAGTTGTCCTTCCCGACGTTCCGGCACGAAGCGTGGGACGTTGCCGTGGCCAGCCAAGCAGCCAGCTGGATGGAAGCAGACGAATTGCATCGCTATTCCGGGATTTACGCCCACCAGCGCGAAAGCAATGCGATGATTGCCCAGAGCATCACCATGGTCAACGGGCCCACCATCATCGGCGCGCTGCCGCGCCTGCAGCTGAAAGGAAAATCGTTCGATGAGCGTAACCGCGAGGTGTACCAGTTGATCGTTGATTACTCTTCGCAACTGCGCATGGTGCAAAGCAACTTGAAATCGTTGGAAGCGACGATCAAGGAAGCCAATGCGGCGAAGGCATGACGCGGTTCACCGTCTCTTGCGCCCTGCTGCTGGCGGGCTTGGCTTTTCAAGCGCAGGCAGCTCCCTGCCTGCGCGTTGATGACCACCCTGTCACATTGCACGGCATGGTCGTCATTCAAACTTTTTACGGTCCGCCGGGCTATGGCGAAACGCCAAAAACTGACCGTAGGGAGACACAAGGCTTGCTGAAGCTGGATGCGCCTGTCTGCATCGGCGTGTCGGACGCCGATGGGGTGGTGACAGAAACGCAGCAATCGATGGTCACGATGGTCCCGCCGGCAAAAGTCAGCCTCAAGCACTACCGGGGCAAGAAAGTTACCGCCAGCGGCAGCCTGTTTCAGGCCGTGACGGGGCATCACCATACCGATGTGTTAATCGACGTGGAGCACATCGACGTGGCTAAGCAAAAAGGCATCGAAGGTATTCTGTAACAGCGGACACTCACTCCGCCAGCGGCACAATTAATTCTTCCCCGTCATTGCCCGCCCGGTTCAACGCCGGGCTGACCTTGTACCACTCAAACTCTTCCGGCCCCAGCGCCATCGAACGGGCCAGCATTTCCGCCTGTTCGGTGGACAGGTCCGGATCCAGCCACACGGCCGCATCGGCGGCATTCAGGCAAACGGGGCGGCGGTCGTGGATATCGACCATGCCGCCCGCACTGTCGGCCGTGATCAGCACGAAGCCGGACTCCGCCTTGTGTTCCTTGAACGGCCCGAAGTTGGCCAGCGCCAGCATGAAAATGGGTTCGCGGTCTTTGCGGTGGATGTGCCACGGCTGGCGGTGGCCTTTTTCGCCTGTCCATTCATACCAGCCATAGGCCGGCACCAGCGCCCGCCCCGTCTTCAGCAAGCGGCCCCAGTAGTTATTCGTGATTTTTTCCAGCCGCGCGTTGTAGGCGATCGGCAATTTCTCGGCAGCCCAGCGCGCCCGGTAGCCCCAGAACAAATCATCCACGACCAGTTGCCCGTCTTCCATATGCATGATGGGACGGTAGGTGCCCGGCGCGGCATTGACGGTAGGCATGGCTTCGCTGCGGATGGCCGCGTCGGCCCAGCCGAACGCGGCGACAAAGCGCCGCGCGATATCATTTTGATCAAAGCGTCCACACATGCCGCGATGATAGCAGCATGTTAAAAACGTGACGATTAATCCGTGCGGCCCGTGCCCTGCCACACGACCGCGTCATCCACCGTATATAACTGGCATGGCTGCGCACTCTTGGACTGGCAGGCCGCCAGCGCATTGCGGCGCGGGTCTTCGCCCTCTTCCGCCCAGCCCCACGCGCCACTGGCCGACACGGCAAAGGCGCGCGGCATTTGCCGGTTCAGGAAATCTTTATAAGCAACACGCCCATTGGCGGCCAGATAAGGCAGCGCCGATACATCTTCCACTGCCGCGTAATGGCTGGGCGCCTGCGCGCCAGGATCGGCCAGCGCATAGCGCTCCTGGAATGGCATGCCGATGCGTTCCATGAAACGCGCCGCTTCGGGCAGCCACACGGCTTCGCCATCGCGGCTGGCCAGCATCGTGTGCGCATCGCGTTTAAATGGGCCAAACGCCACCAGTTCCGCACGGCCGCCCGCGCCCGTGTACGCATGGTGCATGCGGCCAGCCAGCGCAGGCGGGAAATACTGGTCATTGGCGCCATACATCCACAGGCTGGCCACCTTGCTGCGGCGGCCATATTCGCCAAATGCGCGCACCAGCGCTTCCTGCCAGTCGCACGTGCCGCCCACCATCTTCAAGCCGCCGGCAAAATTCATGACGCCGCGCACACCCGGCATGCTTTGCGTGGCCAACGCCATCGTGGCCAGCCCGCCATACGACTGGCCCGCCACCACGATATGCTGCGCATCGATCCAGTCCTGGCGGCTGGCGTAGCGGATCACGTCGCGCACATCATTGGCTTGCGTATAGCCATTGGCCGTCATGTTGCAGCCATGCTCAATGTATTTACCTGTGGAATTGGAAAAGCCCGTGCGCATCGGCACCATCACGGCATAGCCGCGCCGCACGAACGCGCTGGCCATATACACAAAGCGGTCGCGCGACTGCAATTTCGGGTCGCCAGCCGCCTTGCCATGGTTAATCACCAGCAAGGGAAACGGGCCCGGCCCATCCGGCTTGTACACGGTGGTTTCCAGCGACACCGCCAGATTCGGCCCTGCCGGAACACGGATCACCTCTTCATTCAAATGCGTAGCAGGCAACGCCGCCATGGCGGGCACTGCGGATAACACGGCCAGGGCGGCGGCAAGGCGTCGGACGGCGGCAAACATGCGGTGATTCGCTCCGGAAATTGATTGAGGCAAAGAGTCTCGATGATGCCGCCTGCCTTTTTTCAAGGCAATACCAGAAGGGAAAGTTCCGCAAAAAAATGTCCGCGCCATAGCGAACAAATAATTTTGATTTTTTTGAATCCAGTAGCGCACGCGCCCCGTATATGCCGGTGCAGTCCTGACCAATCACCGATCACCATGGGGGTAGAAATGACCAGAGTTACCGCACGGGCACTGTTGCTTGCCCAATTACTGGCCGCTGCATGCGCACCGGCCGCCATCGCGTCCAGCCACCGCGAAGCGCCTTTCATCACGCGGCATCCGAAGACCGACGCCACGGATTTCTACATGTTCCGCAGCTATGAGCCGGGACGCGCCGATTACGTCACGCTGATCGCCAACTACGTCCCGCTGCAAGATGCATATGGCGGCCCGAATTTCTTCCAGCTCGACCCGGACGCGCTGTATGAAATCCACATCGATAACAATGGCGACGCCAGGGAAGACCTCACGTTCCAGTTCCGCTTCGCCAATACCAACAAGGATGCGCAATTCACGGTAGGCGGCAAGAAAGTGTCGATCCCGCTGGTGGTCAACGGCGGCGCCGTGGCCGACGTCAACGCTGCCGGCGCCAATGTGCGGGAAACCTACACCGTCAGCGTGGTACGCGGCGACCGGCGTTCCGGCACGCGCAGCCCCGTCACCAATGCCAGCGGCGGCAGCGCCACGTTTGACAAACCGCTCGACAACATCGGCAACAAGACCATCCCGAATTACGCCGCGTACGCCGCCAAGCATATTTATGACGTCAACATTCCCGGCTGCGGCAAGACGGCCCGCATGTTTGTCGGCCAGCGCAAGGACCCGTTTGCTGTCAACCTCGGCGAAACGTTTGACTTGATCAACATTAAAGCGCCCGCCGTGGAATTCGCCGCCAATGCGGAACGCGCCGCGCGCGATGACCTGGACGACAAGAACGTCACCACCATTGCGCTGGAAGTGGCCGCATCGTGCCTGACCGCCGCAGGCGGCAGCGACCCCGTCATCGGCGGCTGGACCACGGCCAGCCTGCGCCAGGGCCGGCTGCTCAACCCGACGCCGTCGGCCACGGCAAGTGCATCGAAGGAAGGCGGCGCGTGGACCCAGGTGTCGCGCCTCGGCATGCCGCTGGTGAATGAAGTGGTGATCGGCTTGAAAGACAAGGACCGCTTCAACCACAGCAAACCATCGGGCGATGCGCAATTCGCCGATTACGTGACCAATCCCACCTTGCCCGCGCTGATTGAAGTGCTGTATGGCTCCGCCGGCGCGAAAGCCCCCACCAACTTCCCCCGCAACGACCTGGTGGCGGCCTTCCTCACGGGTGTCAAAGGCTTGAACCAGCCGGCCACCGTCACGCCATCGGAAATGCTGCGGCTGAACACGTCCATCGCACCGGTGGCCATGGGCGCGCAAAAGCGTCTCGGCGTCATCGATGGCGACAATGCCGGCTTCCCCAATGGCCGCCGCCCTGGCGACGACGTGGTCGACATTGCCTTGCGCGTCGTCATGGGCAAGCTGTGCACGCTGAACCTGGGCTGCGCGCCGTCCGACGCGCCGGCCGGCGCGATCCGTTTTACTGACGGCGCTTACCTCGACGACAGCGCCTTCACGGCTGCCTTCCCGTACCTGAAAACGCCGCTGGCCGGCTCGCCACAGCGCTAACGGAGGCTGCCATGAAAATCTTTCACATGATGGCCGCCGCCTTATTGCTGGCGCTGGCCGCCTGCGGGGGTGGCAGTACGGATACGCCGCCAACCGCCAACCCGCCCGTGGTGACGCCTCCCGCCACCATGCTGGACGCGTTCGTCAAGGCCGTACAGGGATATCTCGGCATCGCACCGGATACGGAACCTGCCGACGTCGCCGGCGCCTCCGTGACGGAACCTGACAACACGGAACCTGAAAAAGTCGAGTAGCAGCAGCGGCGCGTGGCGTCCGCCGCCACGCGCCGCCATCCTGCGAGCCTGCCTGGAGAACCACATGAACCTGAGCACCCTGCTGCTTGCCCTGCCATTGGCGGCAGCCGCCTTGCCGGCCATTGCGGCGCCGTATACACCCGCTACCGGTGAAGAAATCATCGCCACGCTGCCGCGCCGCGCCGATCCGCGCGTGCAGGCGTTAAACACATTACGGTCACAGTTGTCCGCCAATCCCCGTAACGTGGCGCTGGCCGCACAACTGGCGCAGCAGCACATTGCACTGGGCCGCGCGCTGGCGGACCCGCGCCACTATGGCCACGCGCAAGCGGCGCTGGCGCCATGGTGGCATGACACGGCGCCTCCCGCCGCCATCCGCCTGCTGCGCGCCACGCTGCTGCAATCGTCCCATCACTATCAGCAAGCGCTGGCCGACCTCGACGCCATTGTACGAACGGATAAAAGCAATGCGCAGGCATGGCTGACGCGCGCCACCGTACTGGCGGTCACGGGCGACCACGCGCAAGCCACTGCCAGCTGCGCCCACCTGGCTGCCCTTGCCGACGATCTGGCGACGGCGGCATGCCTGGCGGGCGCTGCCACGTCGGCAGCCGGCATTGCCGCCAGCGAACGGTTGCTGGATATCGCACTGGCGCGCGGCGCAAACGTCCCGGCAGACGAAATGGCGTGGGCGCAAACCGTATCGGCTGAATTGGCGCAGCGGCGTGGCAACGCCGGCGCCGCCGATCTGCGCTACCGCGCCGCGCTGGCCACGGCGCCTGGCGACACGTATTGCCTGGCGGCCTATGCGGACTTCCTGCTGGCGCAGCGCCATGCCGCGCAGGCGCTGGCGCTGGCCGCCCCCCATGTCCGCACCGACGCCCTGCTGCTGCGCCACGCGCTGGCGCTGAAACAGCTGGGGCAAACGCAGCGGCTACGCGCCGATATCACGGAATTGTCGGCCCGCTTCGATGCCGCGCAACGCCGGGGCGACCGCGTGCACCAGCGCGAGCAAGCCATCTTTACGCTGCATTTGCTGAACAATCCGCAGCAGGCGCTGGTGCTGGCGCAGGAAAACTGGACCATACAAAAGGAAGCGGCCGATGCGCGCATCGTGCTGCAGGCCGCACAGGCGGCGCACAATCCCGCCGCCGCCGAACCGGTGCTGCAATGGCTGGTCCGCACCGGCTTTGAAAGCAAGGAACTGCAAGCGCTGGCCAGCCAGCTAAGGAAAACAACATGAATACCCGGCGCTTTCCTGCATGGCGCACACTGATACTCTTACTGCTGTGCTGCATTTGCCAGCCGGCCTGCGCGCACAAACCCAGCGACAGCTATCTGCTGCTGCGGGTGGACGGCAGCCATGTCGCAGGCCAGTGGGATATCGCACTGCGCGACCTGGACGATGCCATCGGCCTCGATGGCGATGGCGACGGCCAGCTGACCTGGGATGAATTGCGCGTCCGCCACGGCGCCATCGCCGCCTATGCCATGGCGCGCCTGCAGCTGTCGGCAGCCGGTCAACCGTGCCGGCTGGCGCCGCAAGGCCAGCAAGTCGACCGGCACACGGATGGCGCCTACACGGTGTTGCGCTTCACGGCAACGTGCGCCGCCCCACTGCAGGCGCTCCACATCGGCTACCGCGCCTTTGCCGACATCGATGCGCAACATAAAGGCTTGCTGCGCGTCGAATATGGCGATACCGTGCGCACGGCCATCTTGGGCGCGGACCAGCCGGAACAGACAATTGAACTGGTTCATCCCCATCCATGGCGCGAATTCCAGACTTATTTGACGCACGGCGCGTGGCATATCTGGATCGGCTACGACCATATTTTATTTTTGCTGTCGCTATTGCTGCCCGCCGTCCTGGTACGCAGCGGCCAGCGCTGGCAAGCCACGCCTGCGCTGCGGCCTGCGCTGGCTGACGTCGTGAAAACCGTGACAGCTTTTACCGCCGCGCATTCCATCACATTGAGCGCTGCCGCCATGGGCGCCGCCACGCTGCCGTCGCGCTGGGTGGAGTCGGCCATTGCGGCCTCCGTCATTGCTGCCGCGCTCAATAACGTCGTCCCGCTGGTGCAAGGCAGGCGCTGGCTGCTGGCATGCGGCTTTGGCTTGCTGCACGGCTTCGGCTTTGCCGGTGTCCTGGCCGATCTGGGCTTGCCTGCCGGCGCACGCGCACTGGCGCTGGCCGGATTCAACCTTGGCGTGGAAATCGGCCAGTTGGCCATCGTTGCGCTGTTCGTGCCGCTCGCCTATTATCTGCGGGCCAGCCCGTGGTATCCCAGGCTTGCGCTGCATGGCGGTTCGCTGGCTATTGCACTACTGGCGGCCGTATGGCTGACAGAGCGCGCCTTTGATATCCCGCTGTTCAAGGCACTGTTATAAGGAGCGCCCCATGGCACCACTGCGTCCACTGGCCTTCGCTGCGCTGGCGGTCCCGGCCACTGCCTGTGCACAGGCTGCGGCTGTACGCGACATGCCGCCTGCCGCAGTGATCACGGTCGCGGGCCATTATGACAACGCGGTCGGCACTTCCGATGCGGCCAGCCACGGCGCCATTTATGCGGATTTGCTGGCCGCACGTCCGGCGCTGCGCACGGGTGAATTGCTGGAATTCGTCCCCGGCATGATCGTTACGCAGCACAGCGGCGATGGCAAAGCCAACCAATACTTCTTGCGCGGGTTTAACCTGGACCACGGCACGGACTTTGCCACCCATGTCGATGGCATGCCTGCCAATATGCGCAGCCATGCGCACGGCCAGGGTTATACCGACGTCAATTTCCTGATACCGGAACTGGTACAGCGCATTGATTATCGCAAGGGGCCATATTTTGCAGGCGATGGCGATTTTTCATCCGCAGGGTCGGCCCGTTTCCGCCTGTTCAACCAGCTGCCACAGGATTTAGCTTCCGCCACGGCCGGCAGCAACGGCTACCGGCGCGCGCTGCTGGCAGGCTCAACGAACGGCGCCGGCGGCGCACTGCTCTATGCACTGGACTTGGGCCGCAACGATGGTCCGTGGGACGTCCCGGAACGCTTGCGCAAGGCCAACGCCGTACTGCGCTACAGCGCAGCCCGTGGCGGCGGCAATTTCACCATCACGGGCATGGCGTACACCAGCCACTGGAACGCCACCGACCAGGTGCCACAGCGCGCCGTTGATGCCGGTTTGATAGGCCGCTATGGTTCGCTGGCGCCCACCGATGGCGGCAGTACGTCGCGCTTCAGCCTGTCCTCCACGCTGCACCAGCGCAGCGGCGCGGCATTGCTGGAAGCCGATGCATACGTGGTGCGCTCCATGCTGGATTTGTACAGCGATTTTACTTACCGGCTCGATGATACGGAACGGGGCGACCAGTTCAACCAGCGCGAACGCCGCACCATGGCGGGCGCCAGCGCATCGCTGGCCTGGCCAGGAACGCTGGGCGGCATCGCGCTGCGTAACAAGGCCGGCGTCCAGTTGCGGCAAGACTGGCTATCGCCTGTCGGCCTGTATCACACGCAGCAGCGGGTGCGGCTCGATACCGTGCGAGAAGACCGGGTTCGGGAAGGCAGCGCCGCCGTATATGGCGAAAGCAGCGTGCAATGGCAGCCATGGCTGCGCACTGTGGCGGGGCTGCGGTACGACGCCTACCGCTTCCACGCCAATGGCAGCGAAGCCGGCGGCAACCGGTTTTCGCCGAAACTGTCGCTGATTGCCGGGCCATGGGACAGCACGGAATATTTTTTCAATATCGGCAAAGGTTTCCACAGCAATGATGCGCGCGGCGTCGTGGCCCGGGCAGCGGGCGCCACGCCGCTGGCGGCAACGCGCGGCATGGAACTGGGCTTACGTACGGAAATCATCCCCGGGCTGCAAAGTTCGCTGGCGCTGTGGCGGTTGCAACTGGATTCAGAACTGGTCTTTGCCGGCGACGCGGGCGACACGGAAGCAGCGCGCGCGAGCCGGCGCCATGGCATTGAATGGAACAATCACTATGTGGCCGTGCCAGGCTTGCTGTTTGATCTGGACGTGGCCGCTTCCAGCGCGCGCTATGCCGGCCACGACCCTGCCGGCAGCCATATCCCGGGCGCGTTGAACAAAGTCGTGTCGTTTGGCGCCACCGTCAACCGGGCTACATGGTTCGGCGCGTTCAACCTGCGCTATTTCGGTCCCCGCCCATTGGTTGAAAATAACAGTGTGCGTTCCGCTTCGTCGACCTTGGCCTATGCGCGCGCAGGCTACCAGTTCAATGCGAAAACCCGGCTGACGGTGGATATCTTCAACCTGTTTAACCGCCGGGGCAGCGACATTGATTATTACTACGCGTCGCGCTTGCCCGGCGAAGCGGACGGCGGCGTGGAAGACCGCCACTTCCACCCGGTGGAGCCGCGTTCATGGCGCGTGACGCTGGCGCGGCAATTCTGACGCCCCCATCACATCACTTTCACCCACGTCCCTTTATACAGCACCGGTCCGGTCGGGCCGTTCGGGTCAGGCGATCCGCCTTTCGGCTCCAGGCTGACGGCCAGCAGCGCCACGTCGTCGCCGACGGCGGCGGCCGTCAACGCCAGTGCGGCGCTGCGATTGTCCGGCAAGATGCCCAGCGAACGGGGCTTGCCGGCCTTTGTGATGGCCCACAGCTGCAACGTCTTGTCGCCGGCGACCGGCGCGCCGGACAGCACACGCACGGCCAGCGTGTGTTGGGCCGTATCGGCCGTCACCACCAGCGCCGCCTGCGCCTTGTCATCCACCAATGTGGCGACCTGTTCCACCACGGGCCCAGCCGGTCCGCGCAGCGCCACCGTGACGGCCAGCATGGCCGCCACAGCGCCGGATACCAGGCTCAGGCCGCGCCAGAATGCCAGTGAATCGCCCAGCCGCAGCAGCCAGTCCGGCAACAGCGCTTGCCCGTCATCGGCGGGAATCAAGTGCAGGCGCCGTTCAATGGCATGCCAGACGGCGGGCGGCGGCGTGGCCGGCGCCGCGAATTCCGCCATGGGAATCAGGCGTCCCTCCCACTGGCCGACAATGCGGCGCAATGCCGCGTCGCGCTGCATCCACCCCTCAAAGCGGCGGCGCGCGCCGCCTTTCAGCGTGCCCAGCACGTATTCGGCAGCCAGCCGCTCGCATAGCGGCGCATTGTCGCGGATATTCATGCCAGCCCTTCGCGCGCCAGGCAGCTCTTGAGCTTTTCCAGGCTGCGCCGTATCCACGTCTTGACGGTGCCGACCGGCAGCGCCAGTTGCTGCGCCACTTCGCTGTGCGACAAATCATGGAAAAACGCCAGGCCCACCGCTTGCCTCGGCAAGCCTTCCAGCCGCGCCATGCAGCGCGCCAGCGCCTGCGCGTCACTGCTCCATTGCAACTGGTCTGCCGGATTTGCGGCGGCTTCCTGTATCGTATCCATGACATCACCGTCAAAAGGAACTGCCGCACCGTCGGCAGCCGCGTTGGCCCGGCGCACGATATCGAGCGCCTTGTTGCGCACGACCGTCGCCATCCACGTCATCGGGGCGGCTAATTGACTGTTGTAACCGGCAGCGTTGTGCCAGATCGCCACAAAACCTTCCTGCAGGGCTTCTTCCGCCAGCTCCCGTTTGTGCAATATACGCAGCGCGTAGCCGAACAGTTTCGGCGACGCCGTGTCGTATAGCGTCCGGAACGCTTGCGCATCGTGTCCCGCTGTTGCCAGCAGCAGCGCGCCCAGCTTCATCGGATCGGTTTGCATATCATCTGGCATGGCGCCTCCTCGTGTGCAAAGGTTAGCGCAGCAAGCAATGTTGAAGCAAGAACAACAGTACAGAATGCAACAGTGGCGTCCATGCGACAGCGTTCCATAGTAAACTGCCGACGTTACCTCAAGGAAAGATCATGAGCATCGCTGCGGGATTGTCCGGCCTAAATGCGAACCAGCAAGCACTGGGTGTGTCGGCGCACAACATTGCCAATGCCAATACGCAAAATTTCCAGCCACAGCAAGCACACTTCCACGAAGCGCAGCCGGCTGGCAGCGGTGTCACGCTGTCGGTCGAAGGGCGTGGCCTGGCCCGTGCCGAAGGACTCAGCAGTGAAGACTTGGCAACGGATATCACGAATGCGCTGACTTATAAACAAAGCGCTGTGCTCAATGTCAAAGCCATCCAGTTTGAAAATGAACGGATCGGCACACTGATCGACATTCAAGCCTGACGTCCTCGTTCCGCTGCGCTATGCTGGTATAGGGTCTCGCTATCAGGAGGCTGCCATGTCTTCATCCGTCTGCTTCGACGACCGGCTTGACGCGGGCCGGCAATTAGCCCGGCAATTATTGCCGTTGCAGCTCCGTTGCCCGCTGGTGCTGGCCATCCCCCGTGGCGCCATTCCCATCGGCGCCATCATTGCCGATGCACTGCACGGCGACCTTGACGTAGTGCTCGTGCACAAGCTGGGCGCTCCATTTAATCCCGAATATGCAATCGGCGCCATCGACGAGTTCGGCAACGTGCAACTGGGACCGGACGCGGATCCCGGCTCCCCATGGGTACGCGAAGAAAGCGCCCGCCAGCTGGCCGTGCTGAAGCAGCGGCGCGCCCTGTTCAGCGCCGGACGGGAAGCGCTTGATCCGCTGGGCCGCTCAGTCATCGTGGTCGATGACGGCCTGGCCACCGGTTCCACAATGGCTGCCGCGCTGCGTGCTACCCGTACGGAAATGCCGCTAGCCTTGATTGCCGCCGTACCGGTTGCATCACCGGAAGCGCTGGAGTTGATCGGCCCGCTGGCAGACCGCGTGGTGTGTCTGCATGCACCGCCAGACTTCCGGGCGGTCGGCCAGTTTTACCGCGCCTTCCCGCAAGTCGATGAAAACGAGGCCGTTCGCATGGTGCGCTCGCGCCAGCCCGGCGATCACGCAACACCGTGCACCGGTGGTCTATCCGATCATTGACAGAAAGTAAGCAAATCGTCAAACTTCCCTCGACAACTCCGGGAGGCGCGCCATGCAGGAAGATGTCCAGGTGATCGAGGACGACGGCAAAGACCGCCAGTTTGTCAATGCACTGGCGCGCGGGCTGGAATTGCTGCGCTGTTTTGGCCCGGCCGACCTTTCCCTCAGCAATGCCGACCTGGCGCGCCGTACCGGCTTGCCCAAACCCACGATCACGCGCCTCACGTATACGCTGACCCGCCTTGGCTACCTGAACTACTCCGATGGCAAATACCAGCTGGGTGCGGGCGTGCTGGCGCTGGGCTACCGCATGCTGTCGTCGCTGGACATGCGCACGATGGCCCGGCCGCTGATGCAGGAATTGGCGGAGCACGCGCAAGCGACCGTCTCGCTGGGCACGCGCGACCGCCTGTCGATGGTGTACGTGGAAACATGCCGCAGCAGCTCGCACATTACGCTGCGGCTCGACGTGGGCGCGCGCATTCCACTGGCCACCACCGCCATGGGCAAGGCGCTGCTGTGCGTGCTGCCGGAAGCGGAACGCAACCACATACTCGACAGCGTGCGCCAGCGCGACCCGAACAGCTGGCCGCTGGTGCGGGCCGGTGTCGAACAGGCGCAGCGCGATTACCAGGAACGGGGCTTTTGCATGTCAGCCGGCGAATGGCAGGGCGACGTGCATGCGGTCGGCGTGCCGGTGGCGGGCATCGGCGGCGAACAAATCATGTCGTTCAATTGCGGCGGGCCGTCTTACCTGCTGCCGCGCGAGCGGCTGGAGGAAGACCTCGGTCCCCGGCTGGTGCGGCTGGTACGGCAAATCAATTGCAACCTGGGCCGGGAAAATTAAAAAGGAACCCATGATCAAGCGTCACGTACTGCATCGTACCCTGTTCTCTTGCCTGCTGGCCGCCAGCAGCTTCGCGTCATTCCCTGCCCTGTCTGCTGAATTCCTCGTCGGCGCGGAATTGCCGCTGACGGGCGCGCTGGCCCGCGTAGGCAACGGCATGCATGAAGGCGTCAATGTGGCGGCTGAAGTGTTCAACAAAACCAGTAGCAAACACAAAATCCGGCTGGTCAGCATGGATGATGAATCCACGCCAGCCAAAGCCATCGCTGCCGTGGAAAAACTCGCCAGCCAGGGCGTCGTCGCCGTCACGGGCGGCTATGGCTCCAACAATATCGCGCCGGCCGCGGAAGCGGCCAACCGCTTGAACCTCGTGTACATGACGTCCGGCGGCGTCGATGACAGCCTGGTCAGCGCAGGGCGCAAGAATTTTTTCCGCATCAATAATACGGCCGGCTATGAGCGCGCCGTGCTGGGGCTGATCGGCGACATGGGCGCCAAATCCGTGTCCATCGTGTATTCGACCAAGGACGCCACCACGGATCTCGCCATGGCCGTGCAAAAGGCGCTGAAGGCTTCCGGCGTCACTGCGGAAGTGCATTCATTCGACCCCGCCATGACCGACTTTAAACCCATCATCAACAAGATCCGCCTGCAAGACCGGCCCGACGTGATCCTGATGGCGGGCTATGAAAATGATTACGTCGGCATCTTGCGCGCGGCCCGCGTGCTCAAGCCACAAGTGAAGGCCATGGTGGGCGTATGGTCGCTGGCCACGCCGAAAATGGCGGCGGAGTTTCCCGACCTGATGCCGTACGTGTATGGCACGGCGCTGCTGCCCTTCCCTGCCACGTTTGACACGGCCGATGGCAAGGCATTTTCCGACGCCTACCGCCACCTGTACCACAAGGAACCGGATTACCTGGGCCAGTTCGGCTACGTGCAGGGCATGCTGCTGTTCGAAGCCATTGCCCGCGCTGCCGACAAAGGCACGCTGGCCAAAGGCGGCATTGCCGATGAATTGCGCAAGACCGACCGCGAAACCTTGATCGGCCGCGTGCAATTTGCCGCCAACGGCGACAACCCGCATTTCGTGCACCGCATGGGCCAGCACCAGGACAAGAAAGTCGTCATTGTGTGGCCCAAACAGCACGCGACCGGCGCCAAAGTCTATCCCGGCGTGCCGTGGTAGTGGCGGCCCATGCTTGAACTGCTCCTTCAGGCGCTGTATTCCGGCTTGCTGCAGGGCGGCTCGTATGCGTTGATCGCGCTGGGGCTGGCGCTGGTGTTCGGCGCCATGAAAGTGATCAACCTGGCGCACGGTGAACTGGTGCTGATGGCCGCTTACGTGGCTTATACGGCGGAATCGGCGCTGGGCTGGCACCCGCTGGCCGCCATCGCGCTGGCGCTGCCCGCCACCTGCATGACGGCTGCCGGCATGCACTGGACCGTATCGCGCATCCGCGCCGACCGCGAAATCAATTCCCTGCTGCTGACGTTCGGCTTTTCCGTCATGCTGGCCAACGGCTTCCTGCTGCTGTGGAAGGCGGACGTGCATAGCACCGCGTCGGCCTGGCTGCAGGATGCGCTGGTGCTGGGCCCCCTGTACAGCATGCACAGCGAAGCGCTGTCGTTTGCCGCCAGCCTGTTGCTGCTGGCGCTGTTGTGGTGGTGGCTGTCGCGCAGCTGGCACGGCCGCGCGCTGCGCGCCGTGGCGGCCAACCGCGATGCCGCCATGTTGATGGGCATTGCACCTGGGCGCACGGAATTGCTGTCGTTCGTGCTGGCAGGCGCACTGGCGGCGTTCGCCGGCGTGGCGCTGTATTGCTATGGCGTGATCCAGCCTGCGTATGGCAGTGCGCTGACGGTCAAGGCTTTCATCATTACCGTGCTGGCGGGGCTGGGTTCGATCCCCGGCGTGCTGGCCGCCGCTGTCTTGCTGGGCATCTGCGAAGCGCTGACCGTCACGCTGGCCAGTTCCGCGCTGCAGGAATTGACGGGCATGGTGCTGTTCCTGCTGGTGCTGTTCGTCTTGCCGAATGGCTTGTTTGGCACGGCGCGGAGGCGCGGATGAACCGGCTGCACGCACTACGCGCACACAAGGGAACTGCCGCCGCGCTGCTGCTGTTGGCCGCCGTGGTGCTGGCATGGGGCGGCAACCCTTATGTCATGAGCATTACCATCGCTGCACTGGTGACGGGCGGCGTTGCGCTGGCGTGGGCGCTGCTGGGCAACCTGGGCGGCATGGTGAGTTTCGGACACGCGGCCTTTGCCGGGGCGGGCGCCTACGTGTCGGCGCTGTGCACGCTGCGCCTCGGCGTTCCTGTCCCCGCAGGCATTGTGCTGGGCGCGCTGGGCGCGGCCATCAGCGCGCTGGCGATGCTGCCGGCGCTGCGCTTGCGCGGCCCCTACTTTGCACTGGCCATCCTCGCTTATGCACATATATTCAAGATCATTGCGACGGAATGGACATCCGTCACGCGGGGCGCCGCCGGGCTGTCCGGCATTCCACCGCTGCCCGTGCTGCCGGGACTCGATGCCAAAGCCTCCGCGTGCCTGCTGGCCGGCCTGCTGGTGCTGGCGTTTGCCCTGGTCTACCAGTTCATCCGCGCCAGCCATGCCGGCCTGGCTTTGCGCGCCATGCATGCCAGCGAAGACGCCACGCGCGTACTTGGCGTGAACAGCACACTGTTGAAGGGCATGATGCTGCTGGTGTCCGCCGCGATGGCGGGCGCCGCCGGCGCGTTCAATGTGCACTATATCGGCTTCCTGGAGCCGGATTATGCGTTTGGCGCCACGTGGGTCACGCTGCCCATCGTGGCGGCCATCTTCGGCGGCTACCGCACCTTGGCCGGTCCCGTCATCGGCGCATTGGCCGTGTCGCTGGCGGACCAGCTGCTGTTCAAGGAATGGCTGCCGACCGGCCACCAGTTCTTGCTGGGCGTGCTGCTGGTGGCCATGATACTGGCCAGCCCCGGCGGCTTGCTGCCGCTGGCCGATAAGATGCTGCGCCGCCTGCGCCCATCCAGCCAGGGGGATACCCATGCTTGAACTGGACCGCGTGCGCGTGCGCTTCGGCGGCCTGGCCGCGCTGGAAGGCGTGACCTTATCCATCCACAAAGGCGAAATACTGGGCTTGATCGGTCCGAACGGCGCCGGCAAGACCACGCTGTTCAATGCGATCTCCGGCCTGGTGCGCACGGCCGATGGCAAAGTGCGGCTGCAAGGGCAAGACATGACGCACATGCCCATGCACCAGCGCGCACGCCTCGGCATAGGCCGCACGTTCCAGGCGCCGCAACCGCTGCACGGCTTGACGGTGCGGGAAAACCTGGTCGTGGCGCAGCACTATGGCGCGGGCGAACGCAATGACGCGCGGCTCGACGCCATCCTGCGCATCACGGGCCTGGCTGCCAAAGCGGACCAGGACGCCGCTTCCAGCCTGCCGCTGGCCGAATTGAAGGCGCTCGAAGTGGCGAAAGCATTGGCCACCAATCCCCGCCTGCTGCTGCTCGATGAAGTGCTGGCTGGCCTGGAGACGGCGGGACGCCTGCGTTTCATCACGATGCTGCAAGGCTTGCACCAGCACTTCGGTGTCGCCATCATCGTCATCGAGCATGATATTGCCGCCATCCGCACGCTGTGTCCGCGCGTTGCCGTGCTCGATTCGGGCCGCCTGATTGCGCAAGGGCCGCCCGATCTGGTGCTGCGCGAACCGGCCGTCATTGCGTGCTATACGGGGAACGCTGTCCATGGCTGATGCGCTGCAGGTGACGCAAGTACGCGCCGGCTACGGCGCCATCAACGTGCTGTGGGACGTGTCGCTGGCTGCCGCGCCGGGCGAACTGACAGCCATCATCGGTCCCAATGGCGCCGGCAAGACTACGCTGCTGCGCGCCATCATGGGCTTGCTGCCGCTGAATGGCGGCAGCGTTACGCTGGGGGCGCAGCGCCTCGATCGCGTACCGGTGTGGCAGCTGGCGCAAATGGGGGTGGCGCTGATTCCGGAAGGGCGCATGCTGTTTGACGGCATGACCGTGGAAGATAATTTACTGATTGGCGCCTTTCCCAGCGCCCAGCGTGCATATGCGGCACGCCGGCTGGAGGCCGCGTATGCGATGTTCCCGAAATTGCGCGAGCGGCGCCGGCAGCTGGCCGGTTCCCTGTCCGGCGGCGAAGCGCAAATGCTGGTGCTGGCGCGGGGCTTGATGGCGGATCCGAAAGTGCTGCTGGTCGACGAACCTTCGCTGGGCCTGGCGCCAGTGGTCGTTGATGAATTGTTCGGCGTCCTTGCCCGGTTGCGGCAGGAAGGGCTAACCATCGTGCTGGTGGAACAGCATACGGAACGGGCCGTGGCCATTGCCGACCACGTGCACCTGATGCAGAGCGGGAAAGTCGTGCTGTCGCAGCGGGCAAAGGACGTCCGTTTGCCTGAACTGCATGAACAGTATTTCGGCCTGGCTTGAACTTTCCAGACGTCACCGGGGCGACCGGAAACTGCCCGCTATGCTACAACGCTCCCAATTGAAGCATTGCAGGAGCACGCATGACTGATGAGGAAAAACGCCGCACGGACCGCCGCCAGCGCGACCGCCACGGCAATCCCCGCTATCTGGATCCCGGTGAAACCATCTTCAGCCTGTGGGGCCGCGTGATCGCCGCGCGCTACCGCCGGGTTGCCGCCTCGCTGGCCAGCAAGGTGATGCAAAGGCCGCTGCGTATCGGCATTTCCGCGCGCATTTTTCACCCGGAGGCCGGCGCCAAGGGCTTGCGCAGCAAGAACCTGCAATACCTGGAAGAGTCGATTGCGCACTGGGTCATGACGCGCGACGTGCTGGTCTTCATGGTCCCCACCGTCAATACGGAAGGGTTGATCCACCCGTCGAATATCCGGCTCAGCGATTATGCGGAACATCTGGATGGCCTGGTGCTGCAAGGGGGCGCAGACGTGTCGCCGCAAAGCTATGCGGAAACGCCGACCCGCCCGGAATGGAGCGGCGATCCCGCACGCGACCGCTATGAACTGGAATTGCTGCGTGAATTTGTCCATGCGGGCAAGCCGGTGCTGGGCATCTGCCGCGGGTGCCAGTTATTGAACGTGGCGTTTGGCGGCACGCTGTACCAGGATATCGCCACCGACGTGCCGGATGCGATGGCGCACGTGCACGATGATTACGACCGCCACCGCCACCAGATCAGTTTTCCCGAAGGGTCGTCGCTGGCGCGCATGCTGAAAGCGCCGTCGGGCCAGGCGCTGGTCAATTCCATCCACCACCAGGCCGTCAAGGACCTGGGGCGCGACATGACGGTGGAAGCGCGCTCGTATCCGGACAATATGGTGGAAGCCATCCGCTACACGAAAGCGCCGTTTGTCATGGGTTTGCAGTGGCACCCGGAATTCCACCGGGCGGGCGGCGTGGAACTGCTCGATTGCACGCCTATCCTCGACAGCTTCCTGCGGGTGGCACGGGAAACCCGGTTTTAGTTTAATCCCTGAAGCGGCGGATGGCCGCGTCCACCACGCCTTCCACGCTGCCGGTGGCCGCGTACTGGTCGCGCAGCCAGTGCGCATCGCTGCCCATGTGCGTAACAGCAGTCAAATGATCGAGCCCCGCCATGCCGCCCAGCGCTTCCGCATGGGGCGCCATCTTGCGCAGCGTCGTCAGGATATCTTCACGCAGCGACAGGTTTTCATATGTCTTCGGGTGCACGATGGCGCCATCGAGGCCGAAGCGGCACGCCTGGAAGCGGTTGTAGTTGTAGACCAGGTAATCGTCTTCGGCCGGCATCGGTTCGTGGCGCTCCAGCAGGTAGCGGCACAGCGCCTGCAGGTAGCACGCCAGCGCGGCGGCCCGCTCCACCGTCAGCGGCGTATCGCACACGCGCAATTCAATGGTGCCGTATTCGGGCTTGGGGCGGATGTCCCAATAAAAGTCTTTCATGCTCTTGATGACGCCCGTGTGCTCCATCTTCGAGAAATAACTGTGCTCGAATTCATCCCACGACAGCAGGAATGGTGCGCGCCCGCTCATGGGGAAGGCAAACACGGAATTCAGCCGGGCCGAATTGAACAGCGTGTCGTTGCCCTGCACGAACGGCGATGACGCGGACAGCGCAATGAAGTGCGGCACGTAGCGCGACAGCGAATGCAGCAGGAACAGTGCATCGTCGCCATTGCCGCAGCCGATGTGCACGTGCTGGCCGAAAATCGTGAATTGCTTGGCCAGGTAGCCATACAGCGCGGACACCTCGCGGAAACGCGGCTTGCTGAAAATACGCCGCTCCGACCAGCGCTGGAACGGGTGCGTGCCGCCGCCGCAAATGCCGATGTTGAGCTGTTCGCACGCCTGCACCAGCGTATCGCGGATCAGCCGCAGTTGCGCGGCCAGTTCCGTGAAGTTCGTGTGCACGTCCGAGTTAATTTCAATCATGCTCTCCGTGATTTCCGGCGTCACATTGCCGGGGAAGGGCTTGCGGGACAGCAGGTGCAGCAGGTCCGGGCTGGAGGCCGTGAGGTCGAAATCCGAATTGCCGATCAATTGCAATTCCAGTTCGACGCCCATGGTCAGCGGCTTGGACAGCGTAAAAGGTTCGAGTGGCATGGTGGCTCTCCTAGTCTTTGCTGGAAACTTCCCTGGCCCACACCAGCGCATATTGCGTGATGACGGGGCCCAGCACTTCCATGAACAAGGTCATGGCGGCCAGCGCGGCCAGTTCATCGACCAGCACGATGCCCATGTATTTGGTCTGTTCCAGCAGCAGGATGACGAACACGGACATCGGCGCCAGCGCCACGCCCGTCAGCGCGCCTTTGCGCCACGACACGCCGCCGGGATGCGCAAACACGGCCACCGACGCGATCTTCACGATAAAGCGCGCGGCCAGCAGCGCCAGCGCCAGTGCCGCGCCGGTGACGACCCGTTCCCAGTCCAGCGTGGTAACGGCAAACACGAACAGCAGCACGGTCAGCAATTCGCCGATGGCGCCGAAATTGCGCTCGGTGCGCGTGATGACGACGCGGCGGTGCCGCGCCATCAGGCCAAACGTCAGCGTGGCCAGCACGGGCGACAGGTTTGCTGCATGGGCAATCGCCACCAGCGACACGACGGCCAGTGCAAACGCGACGGATCCTTCGCGGCCCACTTGCCCCAGTTGGCGCAGGATGGCCGGCACGATGACGCCAAACACGGCGCCCATGGCGGCGGACGCCAGCAATTCAAAGGCGCTGTGCGACACGGCTTGCGCCAGGCTGCCCGACGTGCGGAACACCCACACGCCCACCACGACCTTGAAGACAAACACGGCCAGCACGCAATTGATGGCGACCAGGTGCAGCACCCGTTCCGTCACCTGGCCGGCGCTGTTTTGCTCGTTGATGACGCGCAGGACGCCGGCAGGCGACGTGGACATGGCCAGCGACGCCAGCAAGGCGCACGTCAGCGGCGGCATGCCGGCGGCATGGCCGATGGCATAGACCACGGCAAAAGTGGCGGCGGATTCCGCGATGCCTGTCAGGGCAATCCACGGATTGATGCGCAGCCAGTGCAGGTTGATACGGTAGCCGAACTCGAACAAGATCAGGCCGAATGCCACGTTGGCCAGCAACGTGACCGGGCTGGAGCTGTCGCTGACGTACAGGTCGGGGAACGCTTGTGCGACGGCGAATCCGACGACGCCATAGACACTGATACGGGGGACGTTAATCCAGCGGTGGATGATTTCGCCGGCAAGCCAGGCCAGCGCGATAGCAAACGGCCATGCAAGCTCGGCGGACAAGACCAGGATATCCGGCATGTTCGCTCCTTGCAAAAATTTGACTGAACTGTAGGTGATCGAAGGCAATCGTGTCGCACCGTTGAAACGCGTAAGCCAGTACAATCGCTGCCAACTGCATTCAACATGAAGGGAACATCATGCTTCAGCTGCTTGGCGAACACGCGTGTTTTGGCGGTGTCCAGCGCTTTTACCAGACCGCCAGCGCGGCCATTGGCTTGCCGATGCGCTTTGCCGCGTACCTCCCGCCGCATGCGGACGGCGCGCGGCTGCCGGCGCTGTTTTACCTGGCGGGCTTGACGTGCACTGAGGAGACCTTTGTTATCAAAGCGGGCGCGCAGCGGCTGGCCGCGGAACTGGGTGTCGTGCTGATTGCGCCGGATACCAGCCCGCGCGGCGCCGGCGTGGCCGGAGAAACGGATGCGTGGGATTTCGGCGTGGGTGCGGGGTTTTATATCGACGCGGTGCAAGCGCCGTGGAACACGCACTACCGCATGTACAGCCATATCCTGGAATTGCGGGAACTGGTGGTGCAAGCGCTACCGGTCGATGGCGAGCGGGTTGGCATCTTTGGGCACTCGATGGGCGGCCATGGTGCGCTGACGATTGCATTGAAACGGCCGGATTTATTCCGCTCTGTTTCTGCGTTTGCACCGATTGCCGCGCCGGCGCGCTGCCCGTGGGGACGCAAGGCGTTCACCGGCTACCTGGGTACGGATGAAAGTGCATGGCTGAAGCATGATGCGTCAGCACTGATGGCGGCGATGCAGACGCCGTTCCCGCACGGGATCTTGATCGACCAGGGATTAAGCGACAAATTCCTGGCCGGGCAATTGCACCCGGAAGCCTTTGAAGAAGCGTGCCGGGCTGCCGCGCAGCCGCTGCAATTGCGGCGGCATGCGGGCTATGACCACGGCTACTATTTCATTTCAACGTACATGGAAGACCACCTGCGCTTCCATGCGCTGAATTTGTCGTTCACAGCTTGATTTCCGTGCCCAGCTTTTGCAGCAGCTGGGCCAGCCATTGCGGATGCGCGGGCCAGGCGGGCGCCGTGACGAACTGGCCATCCGTGATGGCGCCATCGATGGCGATATCGGCATAGTCGGCGCCGGCCATCTTGACTTCCGGAGCGCACGCGGGATAGGCGGAGATTTTTTTGCCGCGGATGACGTCGGCGGCAGCCAGCAACTGGGCGCCATGGCAGATCGCGGCAATCGGCTTGCCTGCCTGCGCAAAGCCCTGCACCAGTTCAATGACTTTGCCATTGAGCCGCAAGTATTCCGGCGCGCGGCCGCCGGCGACTACCAGCGCATCGTAGGCGTTCACGCTGACCTGGTCGAAATCTGCATTCAGTGCAAACTGGTGGCCCGGCTTTTCCGTGTACGTCTGGTCGCCTTCGAAATCATGAATGGCAGTCTTGACCTTGTCGCCACTCTTCTTGCCCGGGCACACGGCATGCACGGTATGCCCCACCATCAGCAGTGCCTGGAACGGCACCATCGTCTCGTAATCCTCGGCAAAGTCGCCGGTCAATAACAGGATCTTCTTCGCTGCCACGGCCATCTCCTCTCAGGGTTGAACAACAGCCCCCATCATAGCCCGCCCGTAAAAACCATGCATAAATTACATCACAATGGGGTCAGACGTGCATTCATGCGTTTCCCCGGTGGGGTCAGACGTGCATTGATGCAGACTTTTCACCCTGAGAGCCAGCACTTTTTGCTCGAAATGCTGACGGACTCAACCAGAGCTGCGGCTTATGCAATTTTGCATAACGCCTGAACTGGCAGGGCTTATGGCAAAAATGGATGCACGAACGCACGTCTGACCCCAGCGGCGGAATGCATCAATGCACGTCTGACCCCACGGGGGGTAAAAAAAGGCGGCGGGCTTGCGCCCTGCCGCCTTTTTTACTGAGATGTAACGACTTTATTTGTGCAGCACTTTACGGATAGTCTCCGCCAAGTCTTCCGCAACGAATTTCGCCACGTAGGCATCCGCGCCTACGCCGCGCACGTGGTCTTCATTGGTTTTGCCGGACAGCGACGAGTGAATCACCACCGGGATCTTCGCAAAGCGCGCATCCTGCTTCACCAGGCGGGTCAAGGTGAAGCCATCCATCTCCGGCATTTCCAGGTCGGTCAGGATCATCGCCACGCGGTCATCGATGCTGATCCCCTCCGCCTTGCAGCCATCGGCAATGTGCTGCAGCTTGTCCCACGCTTCCTTGCCAGACTTGGTCATCACGTACGGCGCGCCCATCGCATTCAAGCCCTGCTCGATCAGGCTGCGCGCCACCACCGAGTCATCCGCCGCCAAAATAATCGTGCCCGGCTTCAGCAACAGTTTCGGACCAATGGTCTCCGGATCCACATCCTTGCCTTCGGAAGGAATCATCTTGCGCAAGATGGTTTCCACGTCCAGCACCTGCGCCAGGCGGGTGTTGTTGACATCGCCATCCAGGCGGGCAATCGACGTCACCATGCCGCCGGCATTGCTGCCCTCGGCCGACAACACCTGGCCCCAGTCCAGCCGTACGATTTCATCCACGGACTCTACGGCAAACGCTTGCGTGGTGCGGGCAAATTCCGTCACCAGCATGATGTTCAAGCCCGTCTTCGGCGTCACGCCGACAATCGATGGCAAATCCATCACGGAAATGATCTGGCCGCGCAAGTTGACCACACCCAGCATGTGCGGCTGCGAGCCCGCCACCGCCGTGACTTCCGGCATGGCGACAATTTCACGGATCTTGAAGACGTTAATGCCGTATAGCTCCGAATGTTCGCCATTGGCGTCGCAGCCCAGGCGGAACAGCAACAGTTCAAACTTGTTGGAATTGGTTAAATTACTGCGTTCGTCAATTTCTTGTTGAACTGAATTCATGGGTCATTTTCTCCGTCGGGGCTTCTGATGTACTGATACCGGCTGGGCTCCAGTATAACGAGATTGCCACAAGTAACGGAACATTTTGCCCCCGGGCACCATGGATGAGAAGCGCCCGCACAACACCGGCGTGACTGAATAGCAAAAAGGCAGCCGCAAAGGCTGCCTTTTGTGAAATTCTGGAGCGGGAGAAGAGTCTCGAACTCTCGACCTCAACCTTGGCAAGGTTGCGCTCTACCAACTGAGCTACTCCCGCTTGGGAGGCCGCATTATGAAGCAAACGCAATTCAAATGCAAGTGACCCACATGGTTTGGCGGCGAAGCAAGCTTGCTGCCTTTATAATGCAAGCTTGCCTTTAAACAACGAATACAGCGAATACAACGAATTCAGAATGGATGCAATTGAAACAGTCTTGGCCATGCTGCTGGCCGTGGTGGCCAGCGCTTACCTGGTCCGCCTGCTGCCTGTCGGCGTACCGCTGCCGCTGGTGCAGATCGGCCTGGGCTTCCTGATTGCCGCCCTGTCAACGCACGGCATTGCGCTCGATCCTGAATTCTTTTTCCTGCTGTTCCTGCCTCCGCTGCTGTTCCTCGATGGCTGGCGCATCCCCAAAACCGGGCTGTTACGCGACAAGGCCGTGATTCTGGAACTGGCGTTTGGCCTCGTCATCTTCACCGTAATCGGCGCCGGCTTGCTGATTCATTTGCTGATCCCCGCCATGCCGCTGGCTGTTGCGTTTGCGCTGGCCGCCATCGTGTCGCCCACGGACCCGATTGCCGTGTCCGCCATCGCGTCCCGCACGCCCATCCCCAAGCGCCTGATGCACATCCTCGAAGGCGAATCGTTGCTGAACGATGCCAGCGGCCTCGTATGCTTCCGCTTTGCCGTGCTGGCCGCAGTGACCGGCAAATTTTCGCTGACCTCCGCCACGCTGACATTCGTGTGGCTGGTGGTGGGCGGCATTTCCATGGGCGTCACCGTTACGGCCGCCATCACGTGGACCCAGCGCTGGCTGACGCGCCATTTTGGCGAACCGCCCGGATCCCCCATCCTCGTCAACTTGCTGATGCCGTTTGGCGCCTACCTGGCGGCGGAACACGTGCACGCTTCCGGCATCCTGGCTGCCGTCGCAGCCGGTGTCGCCATGAGCTACGTGGAATTGAGCGGCCACGCGCACGCCGCCACCCGCATCCAGCGCTCCGCCGTGTGGGATACCGTGCAGTTTTCGCTGAACGGCGTCATGTTCGTGCTGTTGGGCGAACAGTTGCCGCACATTTTGAAAGGCGCCAAAGCATCGCTGGAAGACGTCGGCCACGTGAATTCCTGGTGGCTGGTGCTGTATGCGTTTGCCATCAGCTTGGGCTTGATGGCGCTGCGCTTCATCTGGGTGTGGGCAACGCTACGCCTGACGCTGTATAAGAAAAGCCGCGCAGGGGAAGCCGCCGAACGCCCGCACTGGCGCCTGCTGCTGGCCACGTCGCTGGCCGGCGTGCGGGGCGCCATCACACTGGCCGGCGTCATGACGCTGCCGCTGGTGCTGGACAATGGCCAGGAATTCCCGGCTCGCGATTTGACGATCTTCCTGGCCAGCGCCGTGATCCTGATTTCACTGGCAGTGGCCAGCATCGGCCTGCCCCGGCTGCTGAACGGCATGGATTTCCCCGAAGAGCCGCACGAACAGCAGGAAGAAGACCGCGCCCGCGAAGTGGCGGCCAATGCCGCCATTGCCGCCATTGAACGGGCGCAGATCGACCTGATGTCCACCAGCCTCGAACCCGACGTGTATCCGCAAGCAGCATCGCGCGTCATCGCACTGTACAAACACCGGCTGGTCGAATATGCGGAACACGATGAAGGCCGCCGCTACCGCAAGATGGACAATGCGGAAAAAGAATTGCGGATGGCGGCGCTGGCCGCCGAGCGCAAAGCCATTTACAACCTGGCCCGCCACGGCCACATTTCAGACGAGATTTCCCGCAAGCTGGTGCGCGAAGTCGACTTGTCTGAAGCCCGTTTCCGCTGACCGGCATGAACAGCCGCCGCACCACCTACACCGTGACGGCCGCCTGGGTGCTGTTCTGGGCGCTGATGATCATCACGGCCGTATTCGACATGGTGCGCGATGGCGAGTCCGGCTTATGGAAGCCCGTGCTGTGGGAAGGCTCGTCCGCACTGACCGCCACCACGCTGCTGGTCTTGCAGCGCCGCTACACACGGCGTTACGACCATTTGCTTGGCCAGCCACTGCGCTGGTTCGCGCGCCAGCTGCCGTGGGCGCTGGCGTACTGGACGCTGTTCGTGCCGATCGCCTTTTCCATCCGTCACGGCGTCTATGCGCTGGCGGGCGACACGTATCAACATGCGGGCTGGCCGGAAACCTTCCTGTATGAAGACATCAAGATTTCCATCTTCTTCGGGATTTTCGTCGTGATCCAGTTTGGCTTGCTGTCTTACCGCGCGCTGATGGAAGAAAAAATCCGCGCCGAACAGGCAGCAACCCTGCTGCGCCAGGCGCAATTGCAGCAACTGACGCAGCAAATGCAGCCGCATTTCCTGTTCAATGCACTGAACACGATCTCGTCGCTGATCCATTCCGATGCGGACCGCGCCGACATGCTGCTGGTGCGCCTGTCCGACATGCTGCGTGCATCGCTGGACCACGGCGACCGCCAGCAGGCGCCGCTGGCGGAAGAACTCAAGCTGTTGCGGGGCTATGCGCAATTGATGGCCGAGCGCTTTGCCGACCGCGTGCAAATCGCGTGGCACGTCGATGACGCCGTGCTGGCATGCCAAGTGCCGCCCATGAGCATGCAGCCATTGCTGGAAAATGTGTTCAAGCACACGGTGGAAAAGCTGCGGCAGCCAGTCTGCATCACGGTTGCCGCGCTGCGCGATGAAGGCGAACTGGTGCTGCGCATCGAAGACAATTGCGGCCGGCTGGGTGCGGACGCACGGCATGCGCCGGCGGCGCACGGCGCAGAACCGGCCGGCCAGGGGGCTCACGCGCAAGCGTCCGGCAGCGGCGTTGGCTTGCGCAACCTGCGAGCGCGCCTGTCCGCACTGCATGGCGACGCCGCTACGTTAAAACTGCTGCAACTGGAGCCCGCCGGCGTGCGGGCAGAGATGCGATTGCCATGCGTGTGCTGATCGTTGACGACGAACGTCCCGCACGGGACAAGCTGCGCCGCCTGCTGGTGCAGGAAACGGACATCACCGCCATCGAAGAAGCCCGCGACGGCGTGGAAGCATTGCAGTTGGCCGTCGCCTTCGCGCCGGACGTGCTGTTCCTCGATATCCAGATGCCGGAAGTGGGCGGCTTCGACGTGGCCGCTTCGCTGCCCTCACCCGCACCGCTGGTGGTGTTTGTCACGGCCTTCGATGAATATGCCGTGCGCGCCTTCGATGCGTGCGCGGTCGATTACCTGCTGAAGCCCTACGACGCAGAACGCTTGCAGCGCGCCGTGCAGCGGGTCCGTGAGCGCCTGTCCGCGCGCAGCGCGCAGCAGGCGCCCGCGCTGGCGGGACAGCCCGTCAGGCAATTGCTGGTCACGGAACGGGGCGTCACCCGCATCGTCCGGACCGACGACATCCGGTGGCTGGAGACGGCGGACAATTACGTGGCGCTGCACACGGCGTCCGGCAGCCCGCTGCTGCGGCAAACCTTGTCCGCGCTGCTGGACAGCCTGGGCTCCGCATTTATCCGCTGCCACCGCCGCGCCGCCGTGCGCATTGCGGCGGTGGAAAGCATGGCAGTCGATGACAAGGGGGACGGCGAATTAATCCTGGCCGGCGGCATGCGCGCGCCTCTCAGCCGCCAGCACCGCGCGGCCGTCATGGCAGCCCTTGCCGGCTGAGCACCCTGGCGACCGCGCACCGGATGCGGCACGGACCAGCGCTGCTTGCCGCTACGGCCCCTTAAAACCGCCTATTACTGCTTAATGCCGCGCCCCGCCCTGCAATTCCGCCAGCAAGGCTTCATTAAACGCCGGTAAATCGTCGGGTTTGCGGCTGGTCACCAGCTTGCCATCGACCACCACCTCCTGGTCACGCCAGTGCGCCCCCGCATTGCGCAAGTCTTCCTGCAAGCTGGGCCAGCTGGTCAATTGCTTGTCTTTGGCAATACCGGCATCGATCAGCGTCCACGGGCCGTGGCAAATGGCGGCGATCGGCTTGTTTTCCCGCGCGAATTCGCGGATGAACGTAATCGCTTCCATGTTCAGCCGCAATTGGTCGGGGTTCGCGACACCACCCGGCAACAGCAGCGCATCGAACTCCACCGGACGCGCGTCGCGCACGTCGAGTTCCACCTGGAATTTGTCACCCGGCTCGAAGTGGTTGAACCCCTGCACTTCGTCGCCTTTCGGCTTGGGCGACACCAGCGTGACTTGCACGCCATGCTGTTCCAGGAATTCGCGGGGACTCGTGTATTCCACCTGTTCGACACCGTCCGTCATCAGCACGGCCACCCGTTTGCCACGCAGCGCCGCCTGGGCTGATTGCTGAGCCATATTGTCCTCCTTTGTGAAATGGGCACGCGACGATGGTAAGCAATGCAGGCGGACGGTGGCGCTAGCGTGCCTGCCGGCATCGCCATTCCCCGGCTCGCCCCTGCCCGCCCCCGCTTCGCCCCATTCCGCTCGCGGCAGCCCGCCCGGCCCGCTACGCTGCCGGTATTGCAACCCTGAACTGGATAACCACCATGCACTCTTCACAGCAACGCCTGTATTTCCTGGACTGGATCCGCATCGCCGCCTTTTTCCTGCTGGTGCTGTATCACACGGGCATGTATTACGTGAACTGGGACTGGCACGTGAAAAGCCCGCACGCCAGCGACACCATCGAGGCTTTCATGATGCTGTCGTCGCCATGGCGCATGTCGCTGCTATTCCTCGTGTCCGGCGTGGCGGCCGCGTTCCTGCTGAACAAAGCCGGCGCAGGCGCGTTTGCCCGCCAGCGCAGTGTGCGCCTGCTGGTGCCACTGGTGTTCGGCATGCTTGTCATCGTGCCGCCGCAGCCGTACTTCGAAGTGGTGGAAAAAGTCGCCTACCAGGGCAGCTACCTGGACTTTATGAAGCTATACGTCAACGCGTATCACGGTTTTTGCCGGGGTACCGATTGCCTGACCTTGCCGACCTGGAACCACCTGTGGTTCTTGCCTTACCTGTGGGTGTATTGCCTGTTGCTGGCCGCGCTGGCCGCCGTACTGGGACGGCCACGCTGGCAACAGCTGGGGACGTCCGTTGCCAACGCTATGTCCGGTTGGAAATTGGTGGTATTGCCGGTCGCCATCCTGGCCATCGGCCGCCTGGCGCTGCTGAACAAATTTCCCCATACGAATAACCTGGTGTGGGACTGGCACAACCATGCCACGTATTTCCCCATCTTCATGCTGGGCGCGATGGTGGCGTTCCATGGCGCGCTGTGGCAGCGCATGGAAAACATCCGCTTTGGCGCGCTGGGCACGGCGCTGGGCGGCTGGGCGTTCCTGATGTCTTATTACGCCATTACCGACCAGATGCCGCCGGGCCAGATTGGGTTGTGGCAGGATGCGCAGCGCGTGCTGTATGCGCTGGTGCAGTGGAGCGCCATCCTGGCCGTGTGCGGCTTCGGCCACCGCCACCTGCAATTCGACAGCGCGAAGCGGCGCTACCTGACGGAAGCCGTGTTCCCCGTCTATATCCTGCACCAGACCCTGATCATCGTGTTTTCCCAGCTCATCAAGCCGGCCCACCACGGTCCCGTGCTGGAAGCCGTGCTGCTGATCGTCATGACCTTGTCCGCCAGTTTCGGCATCTTTGAAGTAGTGCGGCGGATACCGCTGCTGCGCCCCCTGTTTGGACTGGGACGCGCGGCACGGCCAGTCCAGGCCGTGCCAGCGGCAACCCAGGCCGCGGCTTAATTGAGCAACTTGCGCGAGCGCTTGGCGCGGTACATTTCCGCGTCAGCCAGCGCAAATGCTTCGTGCAAATCGTAGCCCGGCTTGCGCATCGCCATGCCCGTCGAAGCCTTCACATCATGCAGCGCCATTTTCGCCTGCATGCGCTGCAACAGTATTTGCGCATCGTAGTAATCGCATTCCACCAGCAGCATGGCAAATTCATCGCCGCCCAGCCGGGCAATGACGTCGGAACTGCGCGTCAGCGACGTCAATACCTGGGCGGCACGCACCAGCAGCGCGTCGCCCGCGCCATGGCCCTGCGTATCATTGGTGAGTTTGAGTTCATCGAGGTCGATCGACACGACGCAGGCCGGATGGCCATACCGGGCGCAGCGTTCTTCTTCGCGCGACAACAGCATGCTCCAGCCGCGCCGGTTGTACAGCCCCGTCAATTCGTCGCGGGTGGCTTCCAGTTCTGCCCGTTCAGCGCGGCGGCGCGCATCGGCGGCAGCCAGTTCCGCATTCAGCAGGCCGTTCAGCATTTCCACCATCAATTGCAGCATCGGCAGTTCCTTGACGATGTCGACCGGCTGCGGGCGGGGGTCGATGGCGCACAGTGTGCCGAACAGCGAGCCATCCGCGCGCATCAGCGGCAAGCCGACGTACGCGCCGATATCCTGTTGCCGGGCAATGGGCGCACTGGCGTATGCTTCCACCCGCCGCACATCGGGCGCCATATGCGGGCCCTGTCCCAGCATCATGCGGTAGCAAAACGAGTCGCTCCAGCGGAACACCTGGCCAGGCTTGACGCCGTAGCCGTGGTCGTCGGCTGACAGCACTATCCAGTCATCCCCTTCAGTCCGCGTCACCATCCACAGTTGGAAACCCAGCCGTGCATGGAGGAATTCCATGCACGCCTTCGACGCGCTGGCGAAATCATTGATCATGACGGCTACCCTCCGGCAATCTTAATCAACGGGCGCCGGACATGCAGGCCGGCATCCACTGCTTAGTATTTCGTCATTATGCACCGCTATTTGACAAAAGTAAGCAGGTGTTTGGTTTCGCCCGGCAACAATGGCGTGGTTTTTCCTGCCACCCAGTCGGCGTGGCCTGCCAGGAAATAAGGCGACAGCGGATGCCCGCTCTGGCCGCCCGGCATGTTGAAAATCGCCCGTTCTTCATGGCCCGGCGACACCACCATGCGCTCCGACTGGCCGAATTTCGGCGCAGCCACGCGCGGCATGTTGGAATCGCCCGGCATCGGATCGGCTGGCGCCGACAGCCAAGGGCGCAGCGCCGGTACGGCATTGGCAATCGGGTGCACGATGTTTTGCTGGTTGCGCGCGCCCCACGTGGCGTCGGCCAGCTTCTTGCCATCCTTGGTCAATTCCGCCACGGCGCGGTCCAGCGCCGCCAATTGCAGCGCTTGCCAGCTTGCATATTGCTGCGGCAGCCAGCCTGCCGGCTGTTCGTCCAGCAGGCGCGCCACGACGGCAGGCCAGCGGGTCGATGCCGCCACCATATCGGATTTTTCATTGAGCTTGGCCAGTTCCACATTGGCGCCGCCATACAGGTTTTCATACAGCGACCACATGAAGGTGCGGGCAATCCGGTAGCCGACGGAATCCACGCTGGCCCGGCCGCTCCAGCTCTTTTCCAGCAGCGCGCGGGCTTCCTGGCGCGCGGGATGGCCGGCAACGGCTTGCGCGTCGAGCACCGCCAGCGCGCGGTCGCGCCACGTGCCCATGAAGATGGCGCGGTCATCCAGCGCCACGCTGTAGACGCCCTGCTCATCCGTTTTGGCGCCCAGCGCCGCCACGCTGTCGCGCACGTGGCGGGTACGCGCTCCCAGGTCAAACCCGCCATCGCCCAGCAATTGCGCGCCAGCGCCCTGCAACTGGCGGCTGTTGGCGGTGCTGAGCTGGCCATTGGCCGGATTGCGCACTTGCGGGTAGCCGGCTGGCGCCAGCATGCCCTGCCAGCCTGCCTGTGCGGTGTCCGCCACCAGCGGGAAGGTCGATGCGATGCCGGGCTGCGCGCGTTTCGGCAGCGCGCCCGCAATGGTCCAGCCAATATTGCCTTTGTTATCCCCCGCGACAAAGTTTTGCGCGGGGATACCCATGGTGTTGGCAATGGACAGCGCTTCATCCAGCGTGTCTGCGCCCTCCAGCCGCATCGCGTTGAAATTCACGGCGCCCGGCGCGTGCGCCACCCAGTGCAGCGCATAGCGGCGCACATCCGGGCCCTTGCCGATTTCACGCACGGGGCCCAGCGACGTTTCCGTGACCTTGAACGGGTCCGCAGGCGCACCTTTCACGAGGATCGGTTCGTCATGGACCACGGCCTTTTCCCAGCCGCCCGGCGTGCGCACTTCGCCCGGGCGCGAAGCGTCCGTCTGCAGCGCCACCAGGTCCAGGTAATCGCCATAGCTGTTGGTATAGCCCCACGCCACATGGCCATTGCTGCCCACGATCATCATCGGCGTGCCCGGCAACGTCACGCCCACCACGCGGCGCGATTCGCCATGGTGCGGCACCATCAATACGGCGCGGTACCAGATGTGCGGCAGTTGCAAGCCCAGGTGCATGTCGTCGGACACGATGGCGCCGCCATCCTGGCTGCGGCTGCCCGCCACGGCCCAGTTATTGCTGCCCACCAGTCCAGCCGCCTCGCCGCTGCCGGCTTGCGCCACGCCATACAGTTCGCCGGCCGGCTGCGCGCCACGGAGCGCCAGCCGCTTCGAGTCGGCAGCGCCAGCCTTGCCCCACCATGCAGGCGCCTGTGCCGGGAATGGCGCATTGGCAGGCGGGATGTCGTCCGCATCCAGCGGCGCATCCCATCTGGTCGATTCCGGCAACAGTACGGCCAATTGTTCCGCCGTCGTGTTCTCCCTGACCCAGCCGCGCGCCAGTTCGCGCGCTTCCTGCGCCCCCTGCAAATCAAAGAACATGGCCCAGCCGACCAGCAGTGAATCGGCCGCGGCCCAAGGCTTGGGCGCCATGCCCACCAGCCCATATTCAAACGGACGGGCGCCCAGGTTGTTCAAGCCGTCATTGACACCCGCGACATAGCGGTCCAGCAGCGCTCTTTCAGCGGCAGGCATGGCGTCAACCGCTTGCTGGGCGCGGGCGCGGAAACGGTGCAGGCGGTGGTCCCTGTCCAGCGGCAGCGCTTTCGGGCCAAATAATTCCGATAATTCACCGGCCGCTGAACGGCGCAGCAAATCCATCTGGAAGTAGCGTTCTTGCGCATGCACGAAGCCGGTGGCATACGCGATATCAAGGCGGTTTTTACCGGTAATCGTGGGAACGCCCTGGCCATCGCGGGCTACCGTGACGTCGGCCGACAATCCCGGCACATTGCGCCGGCCGTCCAGCTGCGCCAGGCTGCCGCGCAGGAAGAACCAGATTGCCAGCGCCGCCAGGGCAACCAGCAGCAGCCCCCCCAGCACAATGCGTTTGATCCACGTCCCCAGTCCCGCCTTTTGCATACCAGCCCTCGTCATTGCGAATTGATCTTGTTGAAGCGGGAATATTGCCAGAAGTCCAACGTGAACGGGGCCGCAATTTTGTAACTTCAATTCGCCTCGCTTTCCTGCTACAGTGGCCACATCGCCACCGTTCCGCCCTGCCATGATTGCCGCCCCCACCCCGGACAATGAAGCCGAACGCCTCGCCGCCCTGTATGCGCTGCTGATTCTTGACACGCCGCGCGAAGAACGCTTCGACCGCATCGTTGAATTCGCGGTGGCGGAATTCGACGTGCCGATCGCGCTGATTTCCCTGATAGACAGCGAGCGGCAATGGTTTAAATCCAATGTGGGCTTGACGGCGTGCGAAACCGGCCGCGACGTGTCGTTTTGCGGCCACGCCATCATGCGTGGCGAAATCATGGTGATTCCCGATGCGGCAGCCGACGTCCGGTTTGCCGACAACCCGCTGGTGACGGGCGATCCGAATATCCGCTTTTATGCCGGCGCACCGCTGATCACGCCGCAGGGCTATGCGCTGGGCACGCTGTGCATCATCGATACCAAGCCGCGCCAGCTGGACGATATAGAAATGGCGATCCTGTCGACCTTGCGCGGTCTCGTGATGCAGGAATTGCAGTCGCCGAAAGGAAAAACCGATGGCCGAGCGCAAGCCACAGGATAAAAATGTGCTGCTGGTGGAGCCGCAAGCCATGCTGCGCCGGACCGTGGCGCTGACGGCGCGCTCATTGGGACTGGCGCACATCCACGAAGCCGCCAGCATGGCGCTGGCACGGCAAATCCTGCGCCAGCGGCCTTTTGACGGCGCCATCATTGCTATCGACGACGACGGCGCCGCGCATGACCTGGCGCTGCTGGACCAGGTGCGCGGCGGCGATTCCGCCTCACCGCCTCAAATACCGATCGCCGTCATGGCAGGCAATTGCACGGGCGAGCAGCTGACGCAGCTGAAGGAGCGGCAAGTCGCGCGGGTCATTGTCAAGCCGTTCCGGGCCAGGGTATTGCTGGAAGCGCTGGCTTCGCTGGCGGAACAAAAGCCGAATTAACTGTCAGCGGCTCCACGTACCCGTGCGCAGCGCCGCCGGCGATATCCCCTGTTCCTGCCGCTGCCACCGTATCCCCAGCGCATTGCGCCGCCAGACGATACGGCGCGGCGTGAATTGCCAGTAACGCTGCGCCCCTTGCACCGCGCTGCCTGGCAAGCGTTCCAATATGCGCACGGTCCCCGTCATTTGCAGCAAGTGTCCGCCTTCGAAATCCACGAAGACCAATCCAGCTTTCGGATTCACGGTGAAATTGCCCAGCGTATTGAAAAACAGGTTGCCAGCGAATTCCGGCACCGTCAGCGTTCCATCCTCGCCAACCCGTACAAACCCGGTCAGCCCGCCCCGGTGCGACACGTCAACTTGCCTGTGTCCATCCGGCAAGTCGGCATACGACGCCACATAAAACGAGTCGGCAGCGGCAATCAGTTGCCCGGCTGCGCCATCCAGCGATGGCAGCCATTGCGGTTCATCGGCTGGCGTGTTCGTTAATTGAAAATCACGCAGCTGGATGTATTGCGGGCAATTGCCAAACGATTGCACGACGTCGATATGTGCCGACGCTTGCGGACCGCGCCGCAACACGCCGTTCATGCGGTTGCGCCGGCGCGTGTGCAGTTCTATGCCCAGCAAGGCGATCTCGCTGCCATCCTGCATGCCCGCATCGGCGGGATCGTCCGGCACGCGGGGCAATTGCGCATCGAGCACACGCGGGCCGGGCGAATGCAGGAAGCCTGGCGTCCCGCTGCGCAACGTGGCCCACACATCGCCTTGCGGATCGACCGCGCCCAGCACGGCAAACGGCAACTGGGCAAAGAACTCGCGGTGCTGGTCCGGCATAAACGGCCGCACCACCTTGCGCCCTACGCTGTCCATCCGTTCCGCCACGCCTTCCAGGCGCTGCATGGCGACTTCGCCCGCATGCCATGGCGACGGCGGTTCTGCATCCTGTACTGATTGAACCGGGACACCCGCAGGCGCCACCATGCATTGTGGCTCGGCGCCGGCCCGGCTTTCGCGCGCAGTGCTGCTGGCTGTCCCGTTCATGACAGCCTCCTTACGCAGCCAGGCCGACTGGCGTCACAGCCATCGGCACAAAGCCCGGCAAGGCTTCAACCCGCGCCAGCCACGCACGCACATTGCCGTATTCGGACAGGTCCACGTTGCCTTCCGGCGCGCGGGCGATATAGCTGTACAGGGCGATATCGGCAATGGTCGGCTTGTCCGTATCCAGGCCGGCGATCCAGTGGCGGGCAGCCAGTTCGCCATCGATCAGCGCCAGGATGCGGTGCGCGCGGGCGATCATCTCCGTGGTGTCGACATCGCGGCCAAACAGTTGCACGACGCGCGCCGCTGCCGGTCCGAACGCGATTTCACCAGCAGCCACGGACAGCCAGCGCTGCACGCGCGCTTCCGCCACCGCGCCTTGCGGCAGCCAGTCGGTACGGCCTTCACGGCGCGCGAGATACACCAGGATCGCATTCGAATCCGGAACAATCACGCCGTTGTCATCCAGCACAGGCAATTGGCCAAAGCTGTTCAAGCGCAGGAATTCAGGCGCCTTATGCTCGCCCTTGAGCAAATCCACTTGCACCAGCTCATGCTGCAAGCCCAGCAGCGACAGGAACAGGCGGGCGCGGTGTACGTGGCCGGACAGTGGGTGGAAGTACAGTTTCATCGGTCATTTCCTTTAAGTGGTTGGGCAATGACGTCAGTGTGCTTTATTGCCGAAAATATGGGAATGACTGCACCCGGCAATTCACTGTTCCGTTGAATGGAATGATCGTATGCGCATTGCCGGGCGGGGACGTGCATAGCGCCCGCCCGGCATGAAAACGCTTAGCGCAGCGCGTTCAGTTCGCCCCGGCCCCGTAACACCGCGTCAGTGAATGTGATGCTTTGCACGCCCTGCTGGCAGTGCGGGCCGTCGTTGCTGCGGAATTGCACGCTCAGGCTGGCGTCGAGGTTCTTCAGCCGGAAAGTAATCATTTCTGTCGACGGCTGGCCCGCTTCCACCGTGCGGGCCGCGATGCGCACGTCGCCCGTGGCCAGCCCTTTCATAACCACGTTGACCTTGGTGCGGGGACCCGGGTCAGTGGTGTCATAGCAGGCGTGGAAGTATTTGACTTCGTGAACGCCGGCGGCCGGCGTATACACGTATTCCTGGGTTGCCGCAGCCTGCGCGCCGGCACTGGCGCCCATTGCCATGACCAGCGCCGCCAGCACGGCCTTAGAGAATTTCTGCATAGTGTTTTCCTTTGGATGTGAAATTGATGGCCGTGGTTCAGTTCATCGTAAAGCTGCCGTTGCTGGAATACCAGTAATGCGTGCTGCCGCCGGCGCCGGTCCAGGTGCCCAGGTTAAACGTGTTGGCGCCGGTGGCGGTGCCCGGCACCTGGTAGACGCGCAATGCCTGCTGGTTCAGGTACCACGTCAGCGGCGTATTCGGCGCCAGGGTTTCCGGCGCACCCGTGGCCGACACGAAGTTGACGTTGCCGGCGCCATAAATGCGCGCGGCGCCCGCGCTGTCGATGGCCGCTGCCGTGCCTTCATCGGCGGAAATGCCGCGGATACCGGACCATGGCGCGGTGAAGTTATAAATGCTGCTGGCCATGAACGACGTCAGGCGCGGCTGCCGGTTGCGCTGCGCGAAGTGCGTGTCGGTGACGACATTGCTCAGCAGCGAATTTGACAGGAAGGCGTTGCCGATCGCCACCGACGTCGGCTTTTGCAGCACGGTGGTATCGTCGGGCGCCCCGCCCGGATGGTAATACTGGCCTTGGATCGCCATGCCGGCGCTGGTACCGCCCACCGGCGCCTTTTTGGTATTGATCAGGTAATTCAGCGCGTCGCCCACGCCCTGCCCCTTGAAATAATTAATGTAGTCAGCCTGGTTGCCGCCTGCCAGGAACACGGCGCCGGCTGCCTTGATGGTCTGCACGACGCAAGCGTCATTGGCTTGCGCTTTGCTGGTGATCAGCAAGGTCTGCACGGAATTGACGCCGCCCAGCCCATAGATGTAGTCGTTGTAGGCATTGGTGCCAGTCGAACGCAGTACGACGAAGTCGCCGCCGCCGGATTTCGCATTCATCCATTTGATGGCTTCGTCCACGTCCGGACCACCGCCCATCAGCACCACACCGCCAGTGGTGGTGGTGGCTTTCGGCGTCGCATTGCCGGTCTTGCCGAGGTTGACGCCGTTCGGGAATGTACATGGCGTCGTGGCGCCGCCCGGCGGTGTGGCGCCTTGCGGGAACGTCGCGGTCAGCGTGTAACGCCCCGAGCCGGAATAGCTTTTGACGCGAATGTAATACGTGCCGGCCGCAGTGGCCGTGTAGCTGCCGGTTTCAGGATTGCTGGTGGTGGAGCGGTAGGCAACGTAGGAACCGGTGTCCTTGTACAGATACCAGTCCAGGTCGATACCGGCGTCATGCGTCAGGCTGATGTCGATGGCCCCGGGGCCCGACACGTCGAGCTTGTACCAGTCGTAATCGGTAGAACTCGAAATGGCGCCACTGACGGCCATGCCTGAACACAGCCCGGTGTTGGCTTGCGTGTCGGTGTTATTCGGCTCTGTCTCGACAGTGAGGCAGGCCGCAAAGGACCACTGGCACGTCAGGGCGGCGCCTGCGAACAGGAGCCCCTTCAACTTCGAATTTCTCGTCATGTCATCTCCAATTTGTTATGACTGCGGGTGCAGTGCGTTTATGTGCAAGACTTCGGGCGAAACGTGGGTGCGGCGGGACGCGGCCGAGCGGAATGCCGGCCAGCCAGGGAATGTAAATAACTTTTCAGATTTTTACACGCTGAAAATAAATATTCAGCGACGTTGACTGTAGCTGTAAAAAAATGAACATTCAACTAGTTCATGAAAATTTTTTTACGCGCTACAACAGGTGGGAATTGGGAAGGCGCTGATACTGTTCAGCCAGGCAAGACAGGGATCGCCATCCCGGCGAAAACAGGTTTGCCCCAACTGCGGGAGAAGACAGGAAGCCGGAGCCTGAGGGCGTACCCGGCAGGCGCGCTGACTCGATTACGTCAGACAGCGCTTCCCAATGCTTCCAAAAGCGCCTCATTGTCCAGCGCCAGCCCCCAGCCATTGCCATGCACCAGCTGCGGCAGTGGCAAGCGCGAACGCCAGCCCTTGGCTTCCAGTTCCGGCTTGCTGAGGAATTCGCTGACATAGCCTATGCACAGGTAGGCCACCGGATATACGTGTTCCGGCAATTGCAGGGTGGCCGCCAGCTCTTGCTGATCGAGAATACTGACCCAGCCCACACCGATCCCTTCGGCCCGCGCGGCCAGCCACAGGTTTTGCACAGCCAGGCACACGCTGAACAAATCCATTTCCATGATGGAGTTGCGGCCCAATACATGCGGGCCGCCACGGCTGCGGTCACACGTGATGCACAGGTTCAGCGGGCTTTCCAGGATGCCTTCCAGCTTCAGGCGCTTGTACAGCGAAGCCTGGTCGCCTTCATAGTTGTCCAGTGCTTTCTGATTTTCCCGCTGGAAGATCGCATGCACCTGCCGCCGCACGTCCACGCTGTCGATGACAATGAAATCCCATGGCTGCATGAAGCCGACCGATGGCGCGTGATGCGCCGCCTGCAGCAGGCGCGCCAGCACGTCCGGCGGCACGGGGGCGGGCAGGAATTGGGAACGGACATCGCGCCGTTCGCGGATGGCTCGATACAGGCCAGCGCGCTCGGCGTCGGAGAAAGCGTCGGAAGAAACAGTCATATGAGAAGCGGCAAGAGTGCACAAGGGCGGCATTATGCCGCACGCAGCGGCATACTTCTCAATAACCGCGAAGATATTACGCCGTATGCAAGCGCTTATGCATATTCCGCAGCGACAGCCACACGGCGCCCAGCACCACCGGCACCGCCAATCCAATCACCACATCCGGATTGCCGATAATGCCCGCCGCCTTGACCGCCTTGGTCGAATACCCGATCAAGCCGACCACGTAGTACGAGATTGCCGCCACTGACAAGCCTTCCACCGCCTGCTGCAGCCGCAATTGCTGCGCGGCGCGGCGGTTCATCGATTGCAAAATCTTGCGGTTTTGCTGTTCCTGGATGATGCCCACACGGGTGCGCAGCAAGTCATTGGTGTTGGCCACCCGCCGCGCCAGCGCTTCCTGCCGCGCCGCGACGGCCTCGCAGGTATTCATCGCAGGGGTCAAACGGCGGTCCATGAATTCCGCCACATTCGGAATCCCTTCGATCCGGATTTCGCGCAATTCATCGATACGCGCATGCACCAGGCGGAAGTACGCTTTCGACGCCGAGAAGCGATAGCTGGTTTCCAGCGACAGCTTTTCTATGCGCGCCGCCAGGCGGGTAATTTCACCCAGCAGCTTTTGCTCAACCACGCCGTCACCCATGCCGTCTTCAATTTGCGCGGCATCGGTCTGCACCATATCGGCCGCCAGCGTCACCAGTTCGCCTTCGATGGCATTCAATGCCGGTGCGGCTTGCTGCGCCTGCGGCAAGCCGAGCAAAGCAAACATGCGGTACGTTTCAATTTCCAGCACACGCTGCACGAGGCGGCCCGCCTGCTGCGCGCGCATGCCGACGTCGCGGATGACAAAACGGGAAAAGCCGTCCGACTGGATCGCGAAGTCGCTATACAATTCGCCGCCCTGCATGACCTGGCTGCCCGCCATCGTATTGCCTTCAAAGATGCGCTGCAGCGATTCGACTTCCGCACCGCCCTTTTCCAGCGCCACGTGCGCCGCCACCATGACACGGCCCTTCAACGACAGCAGCCATTCCTGCGGCAAGTGCGTCACCGGCATATGCTCGAACGCTTCCTCCGTCGTGTATTCCAGATCGGGGCGCAGCGCAAACGTGTACGTGGAAAACTCCGTATGGCATTCCCACTTCAGGCGGAACTTGCCAAAGTCGTGATAAAAGTATTTGGCGTCATTGGCCGGCGCCGACACGCCGAAATGCGCGCACAGCGCATTGAGCGTCTTGTGGTGGATATGGCCGCTGGGCGCGCCCGCACCCAGGTCAGGATTGCGGTAAATCGCGAAATGGGAAATCAGCTCCGGCGCTTCGAGCTTCATGAAAGGACGCGAGTGGATTTCCGCGGCAAGCGGCACGCGCATCGCGTGGTTCAAACTGGAGTAAACAATGGGCATAGATGGGCGGGGAGACTAGTAAATTTCTTTGGCGGCGTTACGGACGGCGCGCAAAAGCAAGTCGGCGCCGGGCGACAATAAGTGGTCCTGCTGGCGGATCAAGCCAAAAGCGTCCATCTTGAATGGCAGCTCGATCGGCAGGATGCGCAGGATATTCAGCGATTCGTAATAGCGCGCCACTTCCAGCGGCATCACGTGCAGCGAATCAGTCTGGTGCAGCAGCGGCGTCACCACCAGCATGTCCGTGGTGTCGACCACATTGCTAGGCGGTTCCAGGCTGGCGCGGCGGAACATCATGTCGAAACGGTGGCGCATGATGGAGCCAGGCGGCGGCAAAATCCATGGCTGGCCGGAGATGTCGGACAGCTTCAAATCCTTGCGCTCCTGCAGCGGGTGCGCAGGACGGGCCACGGCGCATGCCGGTTCTTCCGTCAATTCTTCATAGATCAGCCCTTCCGAACCTTCTTTTTCAAGAATGCGGCCAATCATGAAATCCAGGTTGCCGTGCTGGAGCATCCCCATCAGCACATTCGACGGCTGCACGTGCACGCCGATGCGCAGCAGCGGCGCCTGCTGTTTGACTTTGGCGATGGCTTGCGGCAGCAACGCCATGGCCGGCGTCATGATGACGCCCACTTCCACCTGGCCGACCAGGCCGGCCTTCAGCGCCAGCACGTCATCGTGCGCCAGCGACAGGCTGGTGAGCGCCATGCGCGCATGGCGGATCATGGTCTCGCCATAAATGGTCGGTTCCATACCGCGCGGCAGCCGGTCAAACAGCCGCACGTCCAGCATTTCCTCGAGATCCTTGACTTGCTTGGATGCCGCGGGCTGCGTCATATGCAGCGCTTCCGCGGCACGGTGGATATTGCGGTGTTCGTCCAGCGCGATCAATAACAGCAGCTGGCGGGTTTTGAGCCTGGCGCGCAGGAACCAGTTCGGGTTCAGGGTATCCATTCAGCGATCATATCATTACCGATATCAAACCTGCACAATATCGGCAATGCCGATATCACCCTTGACAGCCAGGCGCGGGATTCCCCGCCGGACCTTCGTCAGTCTGCGGAACAAAGCGGATCGTGCCATCCGCGTTGTAATGCAGTTCTTCGACCGCGACGGAGCGGCGGAATTCCGCACCGCCGGGCAACTTGGCGTTATGGTAGAAGATGTATGACTTGCCATTGAAGTCCACAATCGCATGGTGAATGGTATTCACGTTCGCGTTCTTTTCCATGATCAGGCCGCGGTATGTCCAGGGACCGGTTGCGCTCGGGCCGGTGGAGTATACCGTCTCTTCCGGGAAATGGCGCGACCACGATAAATAATATGTGTTCCCACGGCGGTGCAGGTATGACGCTTCCGTGAAGTGCGGTACCGCTACCGTGCGGATCGGGCCTTCAAACTCGATCATGTTGGGTTTGAGTTTCACGTACTTCAGCACCTGGTTGCCCCAGTACAGGTACGCCTGGCCATTCTTGTCGGTGAACACGGCCGGATCGATGTCGTCCCACGCGATATCGGTCTCTTTGGTCATGTCATTGGTAATGATGGCGCTGCCGCGCGCATCCTTGAATGGGCCCGTTGGGCTGTCCGACACGGCCACGCCAATTGCCTTGCCCGGCTTGTCCTTGTGCTCGACCGTCGCATAGAAGTAATACTTGCCATTGCGCTTAGTGATGTCCGCAGCCCACGCATCGGCCTTGGCCCAGGCGAAAGTCTGCACGTTCAACGGCGCGCCATGCGCCTTCCAGTTCTTCATGTCGCACGACGAATAGACACGCCACTCCTTCAGCACGTAATCCTTGTCTTCAGGTTTCGCTTCGTCGTGGCCGACGTATAAATACACGCGGTTGTTGTCCACCAGCGCTGCCGGGTCGGCCGTGAAGATATCGGAAAACAGCGGGTTGCCCGCCGTTGCAGGGGCGCACAGCGCCAGGCCGGCTACTGCGGTAGCCAGCGCGGACTTTTTTAGCATGGAGTCTCCTCGATTTAACTATTTTTTGGGTTGAACGACAGCAGGCGCTGCACCACGCAAAAGATGAACAGCAAGCCGCCAATGACGATCTTGGTCCACCACGAACTGAGCGTGCCGTCAAACGCGATCAGGGTCTGGATCACGCCAAGGATCAGCACACCGGACAGCGCGCCCGCCACATAGCCATAGCCGCCAGCCAGCAAGGTGCCGCCAATGACTACTGCAGCAATTGCATCGAGTTCCGTGCCCTGCGCATGCAAGCCATAGCCCGACAACATATAAAACGCAAACAGCACACCGCCCAGCGCTGCACAAAAACCGGACAGCGCATAAATCGCGATGCGGGTACGGCCCACATCCAGTCCCATCATGTGCGCCGACTGTTCATTGCCGCCAATCGCATACACGGCGCGGCCAAATGGCGTGCAGTGGCACACGTAGATGGCGATGGCCAGCAGCGCCAGCGCAATCACGGCGCCCGGCGACAGGAAGCCGCCAAAGAAAGGCAACTGCGTTTGCGACATGGCGACAAACAGCGGGTTATCGATGGTGATGGATTCAATGCTGATCAGGTAGCACAGGCCACGGGCCAGGAACATGCCGGCCAGCGTCACGATGAACGCCTGCAGCTTGAAGTAGTGGATCAGTGCCCCCTGCGCCGCGCCAAACAGAGCGCCCAGCGCCAGCACGGCAATAATGACCGGCAATGGCGGATACCCTGCGCGCAGCAGCGCGGCACTGATCATCGTGGTCAGCGCCAGCACGGAGCCCACCGACAAATCAATGCCGCCGGACAGGATCACGAAGCTCATGCCGATCGCCAGCACCAGCAGGAAGGCGTTATCGATCAGCAGATTCAACCCCACCTGCAGCGACAGGAAGCCCGGATAGGCTGCGGCGCCGGCGCCAAACAGCAGCACCAGCAAACCCACCGTTACCAGCGGCGTGAACGATGGCGCCGCCATCAACCTTGTCGCGCTCATACGCCCCTCCGCGTGATCATTTGTTTGAATTCGGCGGACTGCGACAGGCACACCAGGAATACCACGATGGATTTCACGACCATGTTGACTTCAGGCGGAACGCCCAGCGAATAAATCGTATAGGTCAGCGTCTGGATAATCAGCGCCCCGAGGATGCTGCCCGCCAGGCTGAATTTTCCGCCGGCCAGCGACGTCCCGCCCAGGGTCACCGCAAGGATGGCATCGAGTTCCAGCAGCAATCCCGCATTGTTGGCGTCCGCGCTCTTGATATTGGAGCTGATCATCAGGCCCGCGACGCCGGCGCAAGCCGAGCAAAACACGTAGACAAACAAGGTCAAGGTGGCGGTTTTCAAACCAGCCAGGCGCGCGGCGACCGGATTGATGCCGACCGCCTGGATGAACAGGCCCAGCGCCGTCTTCTTCATCAGGAAAGCCAGCGCACCGGCAACGGCCGCCACGACAAACAGTGAAAATGGCAGCCCCGCCAGGTATCCGCCGCCGAGGAAGAAGTATGGCTGGTAATACACGGTGATGATCTGGCCATCCGTCAGCAATTGCGCGAGGCCGCGGCCCGCCACCATCAGGATCAGGGTCGCGACAATCGGCTGCAAACCCAGGCTGGACACCAGCAAGCCATTCCACACGCCGCACAGCAGCGCGGCGCCCATGGCGGCCGACAGCGCGTACGTCAGCGTATTGGCCGGCGCCATGTCGCCGCCTATCAGCATGGCCGCCACCGTGCCGGACAAGGCCACTACGGCGCCGACGGAAATGTCGATGCCGCGCGTGGCAATCACCAGGGTCATGCCCAGCGCGGCCAGCATCAGCGGCGCTGCACGGTTGATGATGTCGATCACGGAACCGTACAAGTGCCCTTCTTTCCACTCCAGGCGGAAAAAGCCGGGAATGAAAATCAGGTCGATCAGCAGCAGCGCCAGCAAGGCGGCGGCAGGTTTGATTAAGGGATGCTTGAGTAAATGTTGCATTGACATTCCGTGGCGAACCGCCGTTTGCGGCGCCGGACGCTCAGTATGGATTCCCGCCTGCGCGGGAATGACGGTAGTGGTGGCGGCAGCCATGCCGGTTACGCCGCTGTTTTGGGGGGCGCTCATACGGCCTCCCCCGCAATCGCCTGCAGCACCGTGCTGTCATTGAGTTCGCCACGGCGGTATTCGCCGCACGCCTTGCGGTCGCGCATGATGACCATGCGGTCGCTGGTGCGCACCACTTCCGGCAATTCCGATGAAATAAACAGCACCGACATGCCATCCTTGCATAGCGACGTCACGTAATCCATGATTTCTTCTTTGGCGCGGATATCGATGCCGCGCGTCGGTTCATCGAGGATCATCAGCTTCGGCTGCGTCGCCAGCCAGCGCGCCAGCAGCACCTTTTGCTGGTTGCCGCCGGACAGCGTGCCGATCGGCGTTTCAATGCCGGCAGTCTTGATGCCCAGCCAGCGCACGTAATCGTGCGCCAATTCCTGCTGGCGTTGCATCGGGATCGCGCGCCACATGCCGGCCCGCGCCTGCATGGCCAGGATCAGGTTTTCCCGCACCGACAGCGACAGGATCGCCCCTTCCAGCTTGCGGTCTTCCGAGCAGAGGCCGATACCGGCCTGGATCGCATCGCGCGGATTGGCAAACACGGAACCCGTATCGCGGCCATCGATGTGGATGGAGCCGCTGTCCGCCTTGTCCGCGCCGAACAGCAGGCGCGCCAGTTCCGTACGGCCCGAACCCAGCAAGCCGCACAGGCCCAGCACTTCGCCTTTGCGGATCGCCAGCGTGGTCGGCGCCAGTGCGCCGCGGCGGCCTAGCTCACGGGTTTCCAGCAGCGTAGGAGCATCGGCCGGCACGGCAGCCGCCGCTGCCACGCTGCCATCGGCCTCGGTTCGCAGGGGGGCCGCATTGTCCGCCGCGCCGATCATTTTGTTGACCAGCGCAAGGCGCGACAGTTCGCTGCACCGGTACTCGCCCTCCAGCTGGCCATTGCGCATCACGGTGATGCGGTCGGAAATCGCGTACGTCTGGTCCAGGAAGTGCGTGACGAACAAGATCGCCATGCCCTGTTCGCGCAGCTTGCGCAGCACGGAAAACAGCAGCTGCACTTCCGCTTCATCGAGGCTGGACGTGGGTTCGTCGAGGATCAAGACTTTGGCCTGCACATTCAGCGCGCGGGAAATCGCCACCATTTGCTGGATCGCCAGCGGATAGCGCGACAGCGGCTGCGACACGTCAATCTCGACATGCAGCTGCTGCAGCATGCGCGACGCATCTTCCCGCATTTTCTTCCACTGGATGGCGCCAAAGCGGCGCGGATAGCGGCCGATGAAAATGTTTTCCGCGACCGACAAGTTCGGGCACAGGTTGACTTCCTGGTACACGGTGCTGATGCCCAGGTCTTGCGCTTCCAGCGTGGAACGGGGCGCGATTGGACGGCCCTCCAGCAAAATCTCGCCCTGCTCCGGCGTGTACACACCGGTCAGCACCTTGATCAGCGTGGATTTACCGGCGCCATTCTGCCCCATCAGCGTATGGACTTCGCCGGGATACAGGCGCAAGCCCGCATCGGTGAGCGCTTTCACGCCCGGGAACTCTTTGTGAATGCCGGTCAGTTCCAGGACCGGCTGCTTGGTGTCTGCCACAGGGATACCTGCTTAGTATTTGCGCTCAGTATTTGCGATTAGGCAGTTCCTTGGCCGCGACTTCGGCCGGGAAGACACCCTCGTTGACGATGATGCGCTTCTCCACCGGCTGGCCCGCCACCACCTTGCGCGCAGCATCGATCAGCTGTGGACCCAGCAGCGGGCTGCACTCCACGGTGACGTTCAGCTTCCCGGCCATCATGGCCTGGAATGCGCCTTTGACGCCATCAATGGATACGATGATGATGTCCTTGCCCGGTTTCAGGCCCGCTTCTTCGATGGCCTGGATGGCGCCGATCGCCATGTCGTCATTGTGCGCGTACAGCACATTGATGGATTTGCCCAGCGATTTGAGGAACGCTTCCATAACCTCCTTGCCCTTGGCACGGGTAAAGTCGCCAGTCTGCGTGCGCACCACTCTCAGTTTCGGGTTGCCCTTGATGACTTCTTCAAAGCCCGCCTTGCGGTCAATCGCCGGCGCGGAACCCACGGTGCCTTGCAACTCCACGATGTTCAGCGGCTTGTCGCCGTTTTTCTTCGCATAATCGAGCAGCCAGCGGCCCGCCTTGCGGCCTTCTTCCACGAAATCGGAACCAATCAGGGTCGCGTACAGCGATGGATCGCTGACGTTGACGGAGCGGTCCGTCAGGATCACGGGGATCTTTGCGGCTTTCGCTTCACGCAGCACGGTATCCCAGCCCGATTCCACGACGGGGGAAAACGCGATCAAGTCAACTTTTTGCGCGATGAACGAGCGGATGGCCTTGACCTGGTTTTCCTGGCGCTGCTGGGCATCGGCAAACTTCAAGGTCACGCCTTCTTTTTTAGCGGTATCCTTGATGGAGGCAGTGTTGGCCGTGCGCCATTCGCTTTCAGCGCCGACCTGGGAAAAACCAATCACCAGCGGCTTGGCGGCCATGGCGTGAGGGAGGGTGGCGGAAGCGAGTGCCAGTACGGCGCCAGCCAGGATAGTCCTGCGGGTTGGATGCATGCTTGTCTCCATAGTTGGTTTTGGTCCTTCGGCCAATGGTAGGAGAAAGTTGCATATCAATCCAATTCAATTTTTCACATTAACGATATCGAAATTGGTATGATGATGCCATATCAGCAATAAACTGAGGATCGCCATGACCAAACTCCCGACGTCCCGCCGCCAACTCGCTTATATGGCGCTGGTTTTGTTTGCCCCTGTCGTGTTGACTGTTGCACTGGTTTGCTGGGCGCCGCCCAAGCCGGGACAGACGCAGGCGGATATGTGGATCGCGGTGGGCGTCGTGGCACTGCTGGTTGTCATGATGACGGCCATCCTGTCCCTTTCCGCCCTGCGCCATGCCATCGACATCACCCCGGATACGCTGGTCGTCAAACACAGCATGTACACGCTGAAACTGGAGCGCGCGGCCGTCACGTCGGCCACGGTGCGTGAACTGCCATCGATGGATGCGGCGCGCCTGTCGACGAAAAAAAATGGCACCGCGCTGTTCGGCTACTATTCCGGCTGGTTTTGGGATACACGCAGCAACCTGACTTTTTGCGCCGTCTCCGGGCAGCCCGTCTATCTGGTGGCGTTCGAGGGCAGCGCCAAATGCCGGCAACTGGTGTTAAACGCCAGCCCGGAAGTGGCGCAGCGCATTGCCGCCTGGGCCAATCCTCCCACAGCCAACTGAAGTCAGCCCGCAGCGCCGCCGCTGTTTGTCCGCCCAGCCGAGGCCACCTGCACGTTATCTTCGTTCGCCGCCGGACCACGGTTCGAAATCAAATGACGGTCCGCCCCCGCATACACTTTCCGGTAGCGCAGATACCCGGCAATCTTCCAGCTTTCCCGCCCTTCCGTGCGCATGCGCGGGATGGCCTTGGTCTTGCGGTACGCAGCGGCGGCAGCAATTTGTTCATCGTTTAACGGGCTGCTGGTGGGCGCGTCAGGATCTTGCGGCGTCTTTTCAAACCGCTCCTGTTTCACGGCCCATTTTTCCAGCATTTCCAGCGTGCCTTCTTCGCTGTCCGGATCACTCAGAGACAACTTGAACCATGCGCGCGAATCATGGACGTATTCGTCAAAGAAGCGCAAGCCCGCTTCCGGCAACGGCGGTTCGGTATCCCACCAGCCGGCGATTTCATGCCACTCGTTTTCCTTTTCATTGTCAAAGCCCGGATGCTGGCTGACGGGGACGCCATCGACCTTGCGCGTCTTGCGCCACGTTTCAAATGCCTGGATTTCCTCCTCCAGCTCAACGTACGCGCTGTGCAAGTCATTCTTGTCGAAGTTCGTCGCGCGGCCAAAGCTGGCGGACGTATCGATACTGGTCTTGCCGGACACCCGGCGCCCGCGGTGGTACTGGATGCGCAGCTTGGTCTGTTCGCGCATGATTTCCGTCAGCGTGCCGGTCGTGTGCTTGCACAGCGCCAGGTAGGCGTTGATGGACTCGATCACTTGCGGCGTGATGGCGAACCGCTTTTGCACAGCCGCACCAGCCAGCTCCAGTTTCAACGGCACGCCGGACAGGCGCGCTTCGCGGTACATATAAATCAGCGGGATACGCGGCAGCATGTCCGCGCCATCCGGATCGACGCCGCGCCCTTGTTCGGTGGGACTGTAGCCGCAGCCCACGTCCGAGTGCACACCCGGCACCACGACTTCTTCGCAATTCGGCGGCAGCATGCCGTTGACCGATACCGAATCCAGCGGGAAGCTGCGCCGGATTTCATGTGCTGCCGCCAAGTGCACGCAGCGCTTGATTTCCGGCGGAATGCGCAAGTTTTCTTCCGCGTCGGCCCACGCGCCGTGGCCATCAAAGATGCGGCCCCAGAACGTGTTGCCAAAACTGTTGCCCGCACCGACCGACGCCACCGTGTCATAAATGCCAAGGAAATCAAATTCCACGGGAAAGCCGCCCAACGTCATGCCAGACTTGCCGCACATCTGCGCATCGAGTTTGCACAGCGAGATCAGCCAGTTGGCAAACGCCCGCGCCTGCGTCGCGCCGCGCGAAAAGCCAAACGTTGAGACATAAATGGTTTTGACGATGGCCGGGTCGCATTTCGCGGGTTTGCCATCGGCGCCAGGCCAATGCTGGGCCACGGCCTTGTGCAGCCGCTTCAATACCCCCATCAGCAATTGCTGCGTCATTTCGTTCTGCGCCTCGTTCGGCCCGTGCGCGGCGCCGCGCCGGTCCAGCGGCATCTGGCGCCGGTGCCATTTGCTCAAATCCATGCGGTTGGCCAGCGTGTGCGCCTCTGTGGAATCGACCAGCGGGCGCTTCATGAAATAGCGGTGCACGTTGTTAATCGCCTGCAGCAGCCCCCATGCAATGCGCGCCTGGCCGCCACGGCCCGTACTGGCGCCCATGGTCAGGGTCACGCCCTCGCCACTGTCGCCCACTTCCTTGAACGGCGACGCGACACCGGGAATATACGTGCGGAAGAAATGCGTATAGCGGTCGGGGTTGTAGGTCCACTCGGTGGAATCCGGCAGCACGCCTTTTACACTCAGTCCCGGGAAGCAGTCGTACAGCCGCGCCACGTTGGAGTGGTTCTTGCCGGTTTCGGCCTGCACGTAGTTGTTCTTGGTGCCGTCGAAGAAGAAACCGAAGAACAGGTTGGTGGTGCAGGATTGGCCGGGGATGCCGAGGGGGGGGTGTTCGATTTCAAGCCTCTCCTTGAACTGTTCGCGCTCCCTGAACGTAAAAAACTGATCGTTATCTGCCGCACTACGGAAGGACGGAGATATCTGCTCAATAAGTCGCGTGCTCATTGCATGCTCTCCTTTAGCCGTTTGACTCTTTCCTCGCTCAAACGTAGCGAGCGCTGATATCGATCCCTAAGCCATTCCTTAAATTTAGGATCCGAAGCATTGACAAAGCCTGCCAAATCTTTAGGACTATATTTGCTTCTGATTTTCCAGGCTTCCTCTGTAGCCAACACAGGATCTTTTTCTAACTCAACCAATAGCGCCTTACTAGACGTCACATCTGATTCCGCAAGTGATAAATACAGGCGCTGGCGTTCCTGAACATAGGCATTGGATGGCACAGGCCACCCCTTCACTTCCCCCGGCCATTTCTCATGATCCGGTTGGTAATCGCTTGACACCACCTTCACACTGCCGTCAACCTGCCGCAGAATCCATAACTCGCCTGGTTTGCCGTCCACGTACGGCGGCATCTCAACCAAAAAGCTCTGCTTCACTTCTGGTATTTTTCCGTCAGCTTGTTTGGGCAGCCAGTGCGTCGAGTTCACCTTAACTTGCATGCCAGGCTTCCATTGCTTCGGCAAGTCATAGCAGCACATCGTCCCGCCAGCGCCAAAGCGATTGATGGTTTCGCCGCCGGCCTTGTTCTTGGCGTCAGTCGGGTCCTCAACCGTATAGCTGAATTCCTCATTGCTGTAGTTCACACCGTGCACGCTGACGGGCACCGTTGATTTGCCCAAACCAGCATGCGCCGAGCCAACCAGCAATCCAAGCATCACGCCGACTATTAATACTGTTCTCACTTATATCCATCCTTTACGTTCATGCTCTCGAGCCATCTTCATGCCTGTCACGCCGCGGCAATACGCCACGTTTCCAGCGCAGCCATTATCCGCACCTCATCCGCCCGCACGCCACGCCGCACGCACTCCACGCACCAGTCCACACGCAGCCGAGCATCCAGCTGCGCCACATCGGCCGCGGCCAGCGCCTGCGACACCAGCGCATGCGCCACCGACGGCGCCCCCTCGTGCCGCACACCGCGATCCGCCAGCCGCACCAGCATTTCATCGGCGGCGCTATCGTCCACCATGGCGCCGAACTGCCGGTCGCTCAAGCGTTGCGGGCGCTCCTGCACCGGATGTCCGTCACCCGGCAAGGCCAATGCCTGCCATTGCCCGCTACGCCCCACGTAATGCCAGCGCCGCGCCGGCCCGGCCAGTTCGCCCAGTTGGCGCGCATCCAGCGCCCGGACGATCCCGGGCAGGCGGCGCGTATCCGCAAAGCGGAAATTAAACCGCTGGCCATCGTTCTCGACCACGCACCACGCCGCCAGCCGCGCCGCCAACGCATTCAACGGTTCGCGCGTTTCCAGCGCACTGACCATCGGCCGCCCGCTGCACTGCGCCAGCAAGCCGTCCATGGTCCGCGAACCCGCCGCGTAACGCACGACAAACGGCGACGCATCGCGCACCGGGTCGCTGCAGCCAGGCAGCGTTTCAAACAGCAGCGCGACCGATTCATCGCCCAGCGCGGCGCTGAACCGCCTATGCAGTCCCGGCGCAAACACGCCATCGAGTAGCAGATACAGCGCCCATCCGTCATCGAGCGCATGGGCCGCGTCGTCGAGCTGCGCCAGCCAGCCTGCGGCAAATTCATCGATCCACATCGTCATCCAATCGCAGTAAACGCCGGCGCCGCTGCCAGCGACTTCTTCAGGCATTCCAGGCAAATGCTGTTCGGCAGTTCCGGCAGCGGATAATCGTTTTGCGCCGGTCCGTCAAAACTCTTTTTCCCGGCCTGGATCGTGATTTTCCCCGGCGCCTGCACAGTGATATTGCCGCCTTCAATCGTGATGCTGGCGCCGCCCGCCGTGGCCAAGGTGATGCGCCTGGCGGCAGCCCAGTCCACATGGGCATTGGCGCTGACCACTTGCAAATCGTCGCGCGACTGGATCGCCAGCGTGCCGGCTTGCGCCTGTACATCCACGTCGCCTTGCGCGGCAATTGCCTGCAAGCCGATACCGCCGTCGCCCGCCGCCACGGCGCCGCCCAGCATGCCGATGGCCTGGCGGCTGTGCACGCGCAGCTTGCCGCCGGACTGCCATTGCGTATCCGCCCCGCTCATCAGGGTGACTGTTTCGCCATTGGCGAGCTGCACGTCCTGGCCGGCCACGACGCCCAGGCCGCCCCGGGCGGCAATGGCAATGACGGGATCCGTCAAGTGCGGCAGCTTGCCGTCCGCAGGCGCCGTCTGCTTGTCCGCCGCATCGGCCAGCGCCGCATCGGTTCCGCTATCGCTGACCATGCCCGAGAGCGCCGTCAACAGCGCAGGCAGCGGCGCGGCATTGTCATCGAGCCTGCTGGACGATGCCTTGGCGGCGCCTGCATGGCTGGACAGCGCCACTGTCGCGTGGGACGTGGCAGCGCCGCTGAACGACTGGGCAATCGCCACGGCCTGCTTCATCAATGCGATACCGGCAGTATTGTCGCCGGCCGGTTCGCGCGCGGCGGCGCTGTGGCTGATGCCATAGCTGGTCACCAGCAAGCCCGCTCCGGCGCGCACTGCGCCGTAGGCATCGGTGCGCAATTCCGCGCCCTGCCCGCGCAGGCTGCCACGGTAATTATCGGCGCTGTGGATCAAATGGCCCAGGTTCAGTTCCGTCGCCGCATGTGTGGTTTTCAGCTGCACACGGCCCTGCTGGTCCGTGTCGTCAAACAACAGCTGGTTGTAGCCGCTGCCGCCGAATTCCTTGCTGCGGATGCCCCACTGCGCCGCGCCATTGCGGTGGCCCGCGCTGTCACCCGACGCGCCGTGCCATACGGGGCTGTTTCCGCCCGCCACGTTGCCCTGGCCGGATACCGCATGGTCGCGCGCCCGGTCAAATGGCGATGCCGCGTCCTGTGCCGCTTGCCCTCCCGGCGTCGGCGCTACGCCGCCTTCGCCCTGGCCGTTATACAGAGCGCCAACGATGACGGGGCGGTCGATGTCGTTTTCCAGGAATTGCACCAGCACTTCCTGCCCGATGCGCGGCAAGAACTGGCTGCCCATGCCGCCGCCCGCGGCGCGCTGCGCGACGCGCACCCAGCACGTGGCATTGCCGCCGTCTTGCCAGTGGAAGCGGATACGCACCCGTCCCAGCCGGTCGCAATACAATTCATCGGCGCCTTGCGGCGATTCCGCGCCATCGGCGCCCACCACGATGGCGCTCTGGCTGCCGTTTGCCGTGGGCTTGTGGTGGTGGCGTCCATCGCTGTCCTGCCATTGGGGCCGCCATGGCAAGCTCGATGGCGCCGCCTCGAACAGGTTCGCATAGCCGCTGGTGCGCGCCTGCGCCACCGCCAGCGCGAAGTCGGCATCCGCTTCAGGCGGCGAGTAATCCTGCAGCAATTCCGGGATCGGGCCAAACAATTCCGCCAGCGCGGCGCTGGCCGGCTGCGGCAAATTATTGATGCCGACACTGCGCACCCGCACCACGGTGAATGCGGCTTCACTATCCTGCGCCAGCGGCGCGCCGTCGATCGCCAGCCTTACACCGGCGCGCAAGGTACGCAAGGTCGAGCGCCCGCGCCACCACTGGCTGCGCGCTTCGCGGCCCTGCATCTGCAAATCCGCATAACGCTGGGCCTGGGCATTGTTCGCATAGTGGTAAGGGCCCGGCGCATCGAAATGCTCCAGCGCCGCCAGCATGCCATTGCCCGCCGCGTCCGATACCGCGCCGGCCGCCACCACGCGCCCCGCCTTGTAGTCATAGCTGAGCAAACTGGTCAGCGCAACGCGTGCGGCCCGCCCCGCGTGCAGCGCCTGCACCGTGTCGTCCTGTTCTCCGGCCCGCGCGCCATGGAAACGCGCCGGGCTCGATGGGTCGTCCGGCACCGCGCAGCGCTGGGTACTGTCGGCAAACAAAACCAGTTGCGCGCCATCGCCATCTTCTTCAACGCGCCACGCCAGCCCTTCTTCGGCCAGCAGCCGCCCGACGAACGCCAGGTCGCTTTCCCGGTACTGGCAGCAGTAACTGCGCGGCGCGCCGCCGGCCATACATTGCGCAGTTTCTTCGCTCCAGCGCCAGCGCGCCAGCGGTGCGTAGGCGCCAAACACGTCGTCAACGATGTCTTGCACGCTCTTGTCTTGCCATACGCGGCTGTTGCGCACCTGGCCGAGGCGCCACAGCCAATGCGTCAACGTTAGCCGGTAGCGCGCCAGCCCGCCGTTGCTGCCCAGCTGCGCCACGGCGCTAACGTCGCCCGTGAAGGCGCAGCGCGTACCATCGGCGAGGCTGATTTGCAGCGTGGCGGGTTTGCCCACCAGCGCCGCCACGTCGATCTGCGCGCTGGCCGACAGCACGATCACGTCGCGCCGCCCCAGTCCCTGCAGCGCATCATCCGCCGTAAACGCTTCCACCAGCAGCGCCTCGACTTCGCCGCCGTCGCCAAAGGCCAGCGCATATAAACGGGACTGGCTGGAATAGGCCGCCAGCGCGGCAAGAACCTGGCCCGGCAGGGCCTGCAAAGAAGCTAAAGACATGTTGCAATGAGAAGATTGTTCCGTTACCGCTTTTGCCCGCCAGAGCAACCGCCTGACGCCTTGTCGTCCCCTTGAGCGCACGGAGCCGTGCGCGCAGCCTGCTGCGGCCGCGTATGGGCGACCAGCGCGGCCAGCAATTCCACATCATTGTCCGACGATGCCGGCAGCGGCTGAAGCGCTTTCTTGTGCGGTTTTTCTTTCGCGATTTTCTCGGCAGGCGCCTTGGCTTTGGCAATGCGCGCATGACGTTCTTTTACCTTCGCCGGCACGGCTTTGCGCTCCCTGGCCACCGCTTTATGCACGGGTTTGGCGGCCGGCTTGGTGTCCGCCGCAGCCGGTTCCGCATCGACGATCGTCGCCGCCGTGGAAGGTTTATCCTGCGATGGCGCGGCCAGCGCGGAAGCCAGCGCCACCGCAGGCGCCGCCACCGCTGCTGCCGCTAGCGGCGGCTCGGCTGGCGTGGAAGGCGCAGCTTCCGCCGCCTGTGGCTGCCCCGCCGCTGGCGCCGCCAGTTGCCGCACGTAAGCCGCGGCATTCTCATCGCCACCGGAGACCACGGCAACCTGCGCAGCATGGCTGTCCGGAGCGGCATCGCCCTCCACGCCCTTGGCCACGCCCGCCAATTGCGCGGTACTGTTCACATCCCCCATCACCAGCGCTGCAGTTCCGCCCATTGCAGCCAATACCAGCACGGCGCCCGCCACCAGCCCTTTGCGGCCAGGCCGCGTGCGCACGCGCGGCGCCGATGCCCTTCCGCCCGCACTATCGAGTTCGCTGAGGATGGATTTAGTCTCACTGGCTTCAGGCCCGGCAGCCAACAGGCTGGGCCGCGCAGGCGCAGGCCGCTGTGGTTCGTCGTTTTGCAAGATTGACTCCTTGATAATTTTCGCGACTTTACCTGAAACAGGCAAATAACGATGCTCCTGTTCAATCGTGCGCGGCCTTATCAGGACAGCAATATATACTCCAGGCAATGTTTTTTGAATAACTTTTGACAGGCTTGCGGAGGGTGTAGTGGTTTTGTTGGTGGTGGCGATGTACTTCCTGCTCGCATGCCTGGCCGCATGGCTGGCCCTGTTCCCGTCGGGACGCGCGATGGTGGCGGGATTGCTGCAGGGCGCCCTGCACAAGACGGGCGCACGTTGCCGCAACCGCTGGTCGGCCTTCGCCACCGGCGTGCAGCGCACCGCGGCACAGGGCCGCAACGCCGGCCTGGCGCAATGGCAGGACGCCGCACACTTCGTCCGCAGCCACGCGCTGCTGTGCGCGGGTGGCCTGGTGCTGCTGTGCTTCCCCCTGGTGGTCGCACTGTTTGCAGGGAACCGGCTCACGCTGCGCGACTATGAAACATCGACGCGGGAAGTCAACCCGCAGGTGGCGGCCCTGCTGGAAGGCGAACAGCTGGCGCCGCCACCGCCGCTGCCGCCACTGGTCTTCACGGCTGCCGAAGTGGAACTGGTGCGCCCGATGACAGCCAGCGCCAGCCGCGACTGGGCGCTACTGGACAAGGATTTCGCCCAGCGCCTGCTGCTGGCGTTCCGCATCATGAAGGAACGCCATGGCTATGACATGGCGCTGCTGGAAGGCTACCGCAGCCCGCAGCGGCAAGATGCGCTGGCGGCGCTGGGCGCCGGCGTCACCAATGCGGCCGCCTTCCAAAGCTGGCACCAGTACGGCCTTGCCGCAGATTGCGCGTTCATCCGCGACGGCAAGCTGGTCATCAGTGAACAGGACCCATGGGCCATGCGCGGCTACCAGCTGTATGGCGAAGTGGCGGCGTCGCTGGGCCTCACGTGGGGCGGCAACTGGAAGATGCGCGATTACGGCCATGCAGAATTGCGTGTGGCCGGCACGATGAAACGCTAAGCAACGGAAAATCTCAGGAGAGCAAACATGGCAGGGCCATTCATTACCTTGGGCGACAAGCTGTCGCACGGCGGCGCCGTGACGGAAGCGTCGCCGCACAGCACCACCGGCGGCAAGGGCATTGCCCGCGTGGGCGACAAGGCCAGTTGCTCCAAGCACGGCACGGTCACCATCGCCACCGGCGACGCCACCATGATCGTCGACGGCAAGCCCGCCGCACGCCATGGCGACAAGACCAGCTGCGGCGCCACCCTGATCGCTTCCCAGCAAACCACCGTGGACCAGGTTTGATCCATGCAGCTCTGGTTGAAAGGATTATTGCAGTCGGTATTGGCGTTTGGCGCCAGCTGGTTCGGCGCCGTGTGGTACTGGCGCAGCACCAACCGCATGCCGGCCACTGGCGAGCTGGCGACGTACCTGATTGCGCTGCCGGTCGCCTTGCTGCTGGCATTCTGGGTGCTGGCCAAAGGCGCCGCCTTGTGGCAGGCACGCAGCGCCGCGGCGCCCGCTGGACCCGTGCAGGACAACCCAACACCCGCCGATACCACCGCCGTTGCTGCCCCCATTGCCACCACAGCGGCACTGCACATTGCTGCCGCCGCGCTATGCGTACCGCACGGCGAATCCGCAGCGGAGCTGGAACGAGCCCTGGCAGCGAACACGGCCCGCGCGGAACTCGATCCGGCATTGGAAGACGACGACGGCTTCCCCGTCATGTGCGCCCGTGCCGCCTATATCGACGAAGCAGCCATGGAAGAATCCATCCGCCAGTGGCGCGAAGACGAATCGCTGCCGCCCATGGCGGCACGGCCTGAATACTGGCGCGCACTGGCGCTGGCGACACCCGTGATGCGCGATCTGGCCGTCACGGCAGCCAGCCATGAAGCGCTGGCGAACAAAGGTTCCGCCGCGCAAACCGTCCCCATGCTGCAACTGGCACTGCTGCTGCCCGCCGATTGGCCCACGCCGTGGCGCGAAGCAGCCGGCCAATGGCTGCAACAGCAGCTTGCCGGCATAGGCTGGCCGCGCCAGCGCAGCGCAGTGACCATCTATCCGGAATCAACGCCTGCCACCCTGCTGGCCATGTTGCACGGCAGCGGCCTGCCGTGCTTCACGCTGTTGCTGGCCTGCGCATCGAACGTGGGCAGCCACACGGTAAACCGGTGGAGCGAACGGAACGTGCTGTTCACTGCAAAGCAGCCGCAAGGCTTGATGCCCGGCGAAGGCGCGGCCGGACTGCTGCTGGCGTCCAGTGAGCATGCCGCCCGGATGGATGCACTGTCCGCGCCGGCGCCGCAACTGGCAGCCATCCACGCCGGCAGCGCCGGCCGCAACATATTGACCCAGCTGGCGCAATCGTCTTGCCAGACGGCGCCTGCGCGCATCGTGGCCGACACGGGCCACAGCAGCGAGCGCGTGATGGAAGTGATGGGCGCCGCGCACGCGCTGCTGCCCGAACTCGATCCCACGCAAGACATTGCCACCTTGGGCACTGCCACCGGCCATGCGGGCCATGCCGGCGCGATGGCAGCGCTGGCGTACGCCGTACATGAAACCCAGGCGCGCAATCAACCCGTGCTGTGCCTGACCAATGAAGATCCCCAACAACGCTGCGCGGTGCTGATTGCCCCGGCAGCGTCTGCAACACCAGGAAGCTGACCCATGACTATCGCTACACTCCGGTCCCAACTTACTTTACGCAATGGCTTGCTGCTGGCCGGCTGGATCGCGCTGGCCGCCGTCTTGCTAGCCGGCGCGGCGCTGCTGCGCTGGCCAGCATGGCTGCCGTGGACCATCTTTGGCACGCTGTTTGCCGTGGCAGCCGCATTCTGGCTGGGCCAGCGCATGCGCCGCTTGCGCGCGTCGCGCAGCCTGGGCGACATGCTGGAAAAGCAGGCCGCGCCACGCGCCGATGCATTGCAAAAGCAGGAAACCGATGCGCTGCGCCAGCGCATGCTTGGCGCCATTACCACCATCCGCCAGTCCAAGCTGGGCCAGTATTCCGGCAACGATGCGCTGTACGAATTGCCGTGGTATATGGTGATCGGCAATCCGGCAGCCGGCAAAAGCACGGCGATTGCCAGCTCCGGCCTGCAATTCCCGCTGGCCGACAGCAAAGTCGTGCAAGGCGTGGGCGGCACCCGCAATTGCGACTGGTTCTTCACGACGGACGGCATCTTGCTCGATACGGCAGGCCGCTATGCGGTGGCCGATGAAGACCGCGCCGAATGGTTCGGCTTCCTCGACTTATTGAAGAAGCACCGCAGCAAGGCGCCCATCAATGGCGTCATCATTGCCGTCAGCGTGGCGGAACTGGCAGGCAACCGCCCGGAATTTGCCGTCAACCTTGCTAAAAATTTGCGCCAGCGCGTGCAGGAAGTCACGGAACGCCTGGCCGTGCATGCCCCCGTGTACATCGTGTTCACCAAGGCCGACTTGATCAATGGCTTCAATGAATTCTTCCAGGATTGCGAACTCGGTGAGCGCGACCGCGTGTGGGGCGCCACCCTGCCCTACAACCAGCAAGCCACCAGCGCGCAATTGCTGGACTTGTTCGACACGCGTTTCGACGAATTGCACGAAGGCTTGAAAGACATGAGCCGCGCCAGCATGGCGCTGCAATGGCGCGAACGCATGCCGCCCGGCGTCTTCACGTTCCCGCTGGAATTCGCTTCCATCAAAGGCCCGCTGCGCACCTTCGTCGCTACCTTGTTTGAAGAAAATCCGTTCCAGTTCAAGCCCGTGTTCCGGGGCTTTTACTTCACCAGCGCACTGCAGGAAGGTGAAACCGTGTCGGCGTCGTCGCAGCGCGTGGCGCAGCGCTTTGACTTGAACCTGCAATCGCCTGGCCACGAAGCCCGGCATCAGCAGCAAGGCTACTTCCTGTTGAACCTGTTCCGCCAGGTGATCTTCGCGGACAAGCAACTGGTGGCGCAATACGCGAGCCCGGCCCGCACCCGCATGCGCTATGCGGCGTTCTTCGCCGCGATGGCGATTGCCGGCCTGGCGCTGGGCGGCTGGAGCTGGTCATACATGAGCAACCGCCAACTGGTGGCCAATGTGGAAGCGGACTTGCAGCAGGCGGCGCGCCTGCAGGATAAGCGCATTGATCTGCAATCGCGCCTGCAAGCGCTGGAAGTACTGCAAGACCGGATAGAACAGCTGGACAATTACAAGAAAAGCCGCCCGCTATCCTTGAGCCTGGGCCTGTACCAGGGCCAGGCGCTGGACCGCAAACTGCGCGAAGAATATTTCAGCGGCGTGCGCGCCGTGATGCTGACACCGGTCGCGCAGGCGCTGGAAGGGTTTCTCACGGAGGCCAACAGCACGGACATGCAGCCGGTAGCCGCTAACAAGGCGGCACCGGCAACACCGGCTGCCGCCCAGCCCTTCAAGGATGCGTCGCCCGCCAGCGCGGAAGACGCGTACAACGCACTGAAAACTTACCTGATGCTGGGCGACCGCACCCGCGCGGAAGCCGGCCATTTGAATGACCAGCTGACGCGCTACTGGCGCGCATGGCTGGACGCCAACCGTGGCGCCATGCCGCGCGAACAAATGATCCGCAGCGCCGAGCGCATGATTTCGTTCTACCTGTCGCAAGTCAACGATACGTCATGGCCCACCATCGACAACAAACTGGCGCTGGTTGACCAGAGCCGCGACAAGCTGCGCAGCGTGATCCGCGGCTTGCCGGCGCGCGAACGCGTCTACGCGGACGTCAAAGCCCGCGCCGCGACCCGTTTCCCGTCGATGACGGTGGCCCGCATCGTGGGCGACCAGGACAAGGACCTGCTGCTGGGCAGCTACGCCGTGCCGGGCAGCTTTACCCGCGAAGCGTGGGAAGGCTACGTCAAGGATGCATTCCGCGAAGCCGCCAACGGCGCCATGCAAAGCGCCGACTGGGTATTGAAGACGTCGTCGAAAGATGATTTGACCTTGGAAGGCAGCCCGGAACAAATCCAGAAGTCGCTGGTGGAACTGTATAAAAACGATTACGCGAAAGAGTGGCAAAAGTTCATGCAGGGCGTGACAATCCGCGACCTCGACGGCTTCCAGCAAGCGGCTGCCGCCATGAACCGCCTGGGCGATCCGCAGATTTCGCCATTGAACAAAGTCATCGCCGCCGTGTACCAGCAAACGTCGTGGGATAACCCGTCGCTGATCGATGCGGGTGTGCAGCAGGCGCAGCGCGGCGTGGCGGCATGGTTCCGCGAAACCATCTTGCGCCAGACGCCATCGCAAGTGAATATCTCGCTGCCTTCACCGTCCAGTTCCGCGCAGCCACAGGCGCTGCCGCTGGGTCCTGTGGGCCGCGAATTTGCCGGTGTCGCGAAACTCGTGGTGGCCAAGGACAAGGATGCGTCGCTGATGCGCGGCTATATGGAACATTTGGCCAAGCTGCGCGGCCGCATCAACCAGATCAGCAACCAGGGCGACGCGGGCCCCGGTTCCAAGCAGTTGATGCAGCAAACGCTCGATGGCAGCGGCTCCGAACTGGCCGAAGCGCTGCGCTACGTCGATGAACAAATGCTGGTGGGGATGAGCGACACGCAAAAAGAGGCGCTGCGCCCGTTGCTGGTGCGCCCGCTGATGCAGACGTTTGCCGTCATCGTTCGTCCAACCGAGGAGGAAATCAATAAAGTGTGGAGTGCACAGGTGCTGGAACCGTTCCGCCGCAGCCTCGCGCTGAAATATCCGTTTGCCACGGAATCCAAGCAGGAAGCCACCAATGCGGAAATCGGTGAAATCTTTGGTCCGTCCGGCGCCATTGCGAAATTCTTTGACGCGACCGTGGGACCGCTGGTAGTGCGCCGGGGCGATACGCTGAGCAGCCGCACGTGGGCCAATATGGGCATCAACCTGGCGCCGGCCGTGGCATCGAGCTTCCCCGCATGGGTCGCGCCGCTGAGCGCAGCCGGTGTCGCCAATGCGGCGGCAGCCAGCGGCGGCGAAGCGCAAACCCGTTTTGAATTGCAGGCGCTGGGCGCGACCGGTGCGTCGGAATTCACGATTGAAATCGATGGCCAGGCGCTGCGCTGGAAAGGCCAGCCGCAGCCGTGGGTCAAGATGGTGTGGCCGAATCCGCAGGGCATTCCCGGCGCGCGTATTACCGCCATAACGCCGGAAGGCCGTACGGTCGTGCTGCTGAACGAACCTGGCCACTTTGGCTTGAAGCAAATGGTCGATGCAGCGAACCGCAAACGCAAGGATGGCATGTTTGAACTGGCATGGAATAACAATGGCGTCACGGTGACGGCCAACCTGAAAGTGGAAGCCGCGCCGCCGCCCCCGCCGGCGCCCGTGCCGCAGCAGGCATCGGGCTTCAAGCGCCTGCGCTTGCCAGATACGGTCGTGGCGCCCGCCAACACTGGTGCAGCAGCTAACGTGGCAGTGGCGGAGGTGAAGCAATGAGCCGTGGCATGACTCCCGCCAGCATTGGCTATTTCGGCAAAGTGCCGGGCCGTGGCGACTTTGTGAAGGCCAGCGATAATCCCGCGCTGTTGAAAGTGCTGGATGACTGGCTGGCGCGCGCGATGGATTTGCTCAGCACGGACGCCCGTTGGAGGCACAGTTATGACTCGCTGGCGCCGCTGCACTTCGCCTTTGTCGGCCCGCGCCGCCGCCATGCCATTGGCGGCCATATCGTGGCCAGCAGCGACCAGTCCAGCCGCCGCTTCCCGTTCCTGATGGCCAGCAGCATGGAAGCGCCGGAACCGGCCGGCTTCGTGCCGAATGCGCCGCTGGTGCTGAGCCGCCTGTGGACGCGGCTTGAGTTCCTGGCCGAGAACGTGGTGCGCGCGGCCGAACCGACCGGCGCGCTGCAGGCGGCATCGGCCCAGGTGGTGGAACTGGATTTGCGCCCTGCCGCCTATGACGCCGCGTTCAGCGACTTCATGGACATGCAGACGGTCGGCTCGCTGGAAGCCATGCTGGCGCAAGCCGGTTTCCAGGGCACCGTGCGCCAGTTGCTGCTGGCGCTGGGCATGCTGCTGCAGCCGGTATTGGCCAGCAGCTCCAGCCGCCTGGAAAAAAGCCTGCTGCTGCCGCTGCCGCATGACCCGATGTACCGCAGCCTCGTGGCCGCGTACTGGATGCATGTGATTACGCCGTTCCTCGCACGGGCGGATTTCGAACTGGCGCTGTTTGTCACGCACATGGCGCAGCAGCCCGTTCTGGTGCTGGGTTTCTCCGGCGCGTCCGCCCAGACGCTGCAAGCCATCATGGATCCGCAAGTGGGACAGGAACACCATATCGCGTTCGACCAGCTGGACTGGGTGGACGAGCAAGTCCATTCCGACTATGCGGGCAAGAAAACGTCTACGTACCTGTCGCAACCGAATTTATCCCTCAAGTCCGCGCTCGCCATGCTGCACGCGGCGTACATAGGAACTTGAACCATGCGCAAAGTCATTCCCCTTCTATTGTCCGCGCTGCTGGCGCAGGCTGTATATGCGCAGGCGCCGGCTTCCGCCCCCCAGCCAGGCCAGGTGCTGGCCAGCGGCACGCTGCCGGATGAAGCATCGAAAGCCGCCGTGCTGGGCAAGCTGCGCGAAGTGTATGGCGCCGATAAGGTGGTCGACCAGATCACGGTCGACCAGGTGGTGGCGCCCGCCAATTGGAACGCCTACGTGCAAAAGCTGATTACGCCGGACTTGAAGCAGATCAGCCGTGGCCAGCTGAAAATCGATGGCACCACCGTCACATTGCGGGGCGAGGTGGCCAATGAAGGGTTGCGCCAAAAGATGGCCGGTAATGTAGCCTCCACCCTTAATCCCACGTACACGGTCAACAATGCGCTGCGCGTCTCGGCCGGCGAACAGCGCATCCTCGACAATGCGCTGGCCAACCGCATCGTTGAATTTGAAAGCGGCCAGGCCACGCTGACACCGGCAGGCCGCGCGATTCTTGATGAAATGGCAGCCGCGCTGCAAAAGCTCAAGGGCCGCAAGGTCGACATCATCGGCCACACGGACAGCCTGGGCCTGCGCGCCACCAACCTCGGCTTGAGCCAGGCCCGCGCCGATGCTGTGAAAGCGTATCTGGCCAGCCATGGCATCGATGGCAGCTTGCTGTCCACCAGCGGCCAGGGACCGGACCGTCCGGTAGCCGGCAACGATACCGCAGAAGGCCGCGCGCGCAACCGCCGCATTGAATTCCGCCTAAGCCAATAAGGAACCTTATGTTTTCCGCAACTCAGATATTGAAACCCGTCAGCGGCGACCGGCCCGGCGGTGACGACCTCGCGTTTTCTCCTGAACTGGACGCCATTGCCCATGCGCGCAAATTCGACGATCCATCGCTGGACCAGGGCGAATGGGTCACGGAATTAAAAGAAGCCGACTGGGGCTTCGTTGTCGAGCGCTGCGCGCTGCTGCTGGAAACGCGCAGCAAGGATTTGCGCCTGGCCGTATGGCTGGCCGAAGCGGCAGCGTATCAATACCATTTGCGCGGGCTGGCGGAAGGCTGGCGCGTACTGGCAGGCTTGTGCGAGCAGTATTGGGATGACGGCCTGTTCCCGGAAGCGGATGGCGACCACGAACTACGGATCGGCAACCTCGCTTGGATACTGGGCCGCACGCCTGCGCTGCTGCGGGCGATTCCGCTGACGGAAGGCCGGGGCAGCGCGTACTCGATGGCGGATTTTGAAGCGGCGCGCAAACTGGCCGCCAGTGGAACCGCGCCTGCGGATGGGCCGAAACTCGCGGAAATGGAAGCTGCGAAACGCAACAGTTCACCAGCGTTTCGCGAAGCGCTGGCGGCCGATGCTGCCGCCTGCATGGACGCGCTGGCCGCCTTTGAACAGGCTGCCGATGCGAGGCTGGGCGCCGACAGCCCCAGCTTCACGCCGGCCCGTGAAGCGCTGCAGGCCCTGATCCATGTGCTGCCGCCCAGTGCGGCGCAAGCCGTGGCCGGCGCGGATGGTACGGGCTTGCCTGCGGATGGCATGCCCGCCGGCGCCCTGCCGGGCTTTAACGGTCTGGCAGGGTTCGCCGGTGCGGCGGGCGCCGGCGCGCTGGCTGTGGGAAGCATAGGCGGCTGGGACCAGCCGGTTGCCGCGCCGCCGCCCGGCGTGATTGCCAACCGCACGCAAGCCGTTGCGCTGCTGCGCACGGTGGCGCAATTTTTCCGCAAGACCGAGCCGCACAGCCCTGTTTCGTATTTCGCCGACAAGGCTGCCGATGCAGCGGACCAGGACTTGCATACCTGGCTGCGTTCCGTGATCAAGGATCCGGCATCGATGGAGCACATTGAAGAATTGCTGGGTGTGAAAGGCCGCCCGGAAAATTAAGGAGGTATCGGGGCATTACGTCTGAATATATGCCACCATGCCTATCCCTGTGCAGAGGCGGGCAAACCAAACACCGCATCAAACGCCCAGCTGAACGCGAAGGTATAGGCCAGGAAAAACAGCACCAGTCCAAAGTCCAGCAGGAAGGCATGCCACAGCGTGATGTCCATCCACCACGCAAACAGCGGCACCAGCATGGCCAGCATGCCCGTTTCAAATCCCACCGCGTGCGCCACGCGGCGCGCGACACTGCGCCCCCGTTTGATTTGCCGCGACTCCCACGCTTCGAACAGCGTGTTGTAAGCCAGGTTCCACAGCACGGCAATCGTCGATGACGCCACGGCTGCGATACTGGCGTGGCCGGCGTCATGATCGGAAAACAGCGTTAATCCCGCCGTCGTGCAGCCTATCGCAATCAATTCAAACGTCGTCACATATACGACTCTACGCAGTGGTCCTTGCATTGCCAATCTCCTCGGTGAGTGGGAATGGCTGGACTATATATGTGTTTATCTGATATAAAAAGTAAGATTCTTTCAAAATATTTGACACATCATGGCTTTTACCAGCGATAACGTTGCAGTTTTTCTTGCCGTGCTGGACCACGGTTCGTTTTCCGCCGCCGCCCGCGCGCTGGGCAAAGTGCCGTCCGCTGTCAGCATGGCCATCGCGCAGCTGGAAGCGGAACTGGATTTGCCGCTGTTCGACCGGATCGGGCGCGAACCCCGCCCCACCAATGCGGCCCGCTCACTGGAGCCGCGCGCCCGCCAGTTGGCCAGCCAGTTGCGGCAACTCGATGCCCATGCCCTGGCGCTGCATGCAGGGCTGGAGCGGCGGCTGACCATCGCCATCGCACCGGACTTGATGGCGGCGCCATGGAGCGCGCCGCTGGCTGTGCTGGCTGACGAATATCCGGCGCTGGAAGTGGACGTGCTGACGGTCCCGCAAGCCGATGCGCTGCGCATGCTGCATGCGGGCGATGTGCATCTGGCGCTCGTGTATGAGCGCGAACGCGTCGATGAGCGGGAAGCGTTTGAAGAAGTCGCCAGTGAATTGCTGGTGGTGGCGCTGGCCGCAGGACATCCGCAAGCGGCGGCCGGTGTGCTGCGGCTGGAAGATTTGCTCGATATGCGGCAAATCGTCGTCGCCAGCCGCGATGGCAGCCGCGATCCCCGCTACGTGATTTCGCGCCAGGTGTGGCGCACGGACAGCCAGCAGGCGACGCTAAGTCTGGTGCAGGCCGGACTGGGCTGGGCCTACCTGCCCCGCGCGCTGGTGCAGCCTTTGATGGCAGCCGGTACGCTGGTGGAAATCGATTTCGATAACATCAGCAACAAGCTGCGGTTGTGGGTCGATATGGTGTGGTCGCGCGAGCGCCCGCTGGGGTTGGGCGCAAGGCGTTATATCGAGTTGATGCGAGAGGGCCGCAACCGCGAAAAGTAGCACGGATAAATCCGCCATGCGTGCGTCAACGCGGCGCGTAGGCCCTGTCACACGTTAGCGGATCGTGTACTTGAACCGCCCCTGCTTGTCCGCCCCCACTTTGACCTTGGCGATGGCCACACCTTCGGCCATCTTCGCCAGCACCGCTTCCCCAATCTCCGGCAACAGCGTGCCATTGAGGATATGATCCACATTGCGCGCACCCGAATCCACTTCCGTGCAGCGCGCCAGCACCGCTTCCACCAGCGCGTTATCCCAGGTGAATTCCGCCTTGTGGTTCGCTGCGATACGCTGGCCAATGCGTCCCAGTTTCAATGCAATGATCTCCACCAACACGTCATCCGGAATCGGGTAAAACGGCACGGTCTTCAGGCGCCCCAGGAAAGCCGGCTTGAATTGCTTCATCAAGTGCGGACGCACCAGCGCTTCCAGCTCCTCCACCGACGGCAATTCATCCACCGCCTTGTTCAGGCAAGCCTGCATCAGCGCACCTGACGCCACGTTCGACGTGAGGATAATGATCGTATTGCGGAAATCGATTTCCCGCCCTTCCGCATCGTCCATCACGCCCTTGTCGAACACCTGGAAGAACATTTCCAGCACATCCGGGTGCGCCTTTTCCACTTCATCCAGCAAGACCACGCTGTACGGATTGCGCCGCACGGCTTCCGTCAGCACGCCCCCTTCGCCATAACCGACGTAGCCGGGCGGCGAACCTTTCAGGCCAGACACGCTGTGGGCTTCCTGGTATTCGCTCATGTTGATGGTAATGAGCTTGCGTTCGCCGCCATACAGCGCGTCCGCCAGCGCCAGCGCGGTTTCCGTCTTGCCGACCCCGGACGGGCCCACGAACAGGAACACACCTTTCGGCTTGTTCGGGTCATCCAGCGCGGCGCGGGCCGTGCGCACCCGCTGAGCAATGGCCGCCAGCGCATGCGGCTGTCCCAGCACGCGTTCCGCCAGCGCGCGCTGCAGGTTCAACACAGTCTTGATTTCATCCTTGACCATTTTGCCCAGCGGGATACCGGTCCAGCCAGATACAATCCCCGCCACCACACTGCCATCGACCTGCACCGGCACCAGCGGCGCTTCGCCTTGCAGCGCCGTCAATTGCGCTTGCAGCGCCTTCAAATCCTTGCCTTGGCTGGCGTCCGCCTGGCCGCCCGCTTCCAGCACCATGCGCGCCGCCGTGATCTGGCCTGCCAGCTGCTTTTCCTGTTCCCAGCGCGCCGCCAGCGCTTCATGTTCATTGGCGGCCGCTTCGCGTTCCGCCTTCAACTGCACCAGCCGCGCGCCATGGCCGGCGCCGCCGGTCTGCACTTCGCGTTCCAGTGCAGCGGCTTCCACGCCATTGCGTTCGATCTTGCGCGCCAGCCGTTCCAGCTGCGCCGGCGTGGCGTTTTGGCCCAGCGCAACGCGGGCGCATGCGGTATCGAGCACGCCGATGGCCTTGTCCGGCAGCTGGCGGCCCGTAATGTAGCGGTGCGACAGGCGCACGGCTTCCGTAATGGCTTCATCGGCAATGCGCACGTTGAAATGCTTTTCCATCAGCGGCGCCATGCCGCGCAGCATTGCGCACGCCAATTCTTCGCTGGGCTCCTCGACTTTCACGACCTGGAAGCGGCGCGCCAGCGCCGCGTCTTTTTCAAAATATTTCTTGTATTCCGCCCACGTGGTGGCGGCAATCGTGCGCAGTTCGCCCCGCGCCAGCGCAGGCTTCAGCAAGTTGGCCGCATCATTCTGGCCCGCCTGCCCGCCCGCGCCGATCATCGTGTGCGCTTCATCGATAAACAGCACGATCGGGCGTGGGCTCTTGCGCACTTCATCGATGACGTTTTTCAGGCGGTTTTCAAATTCGCCTTTGACACTGGCGCCGGCCTGCAGCAAGCCCATATCCAGCACGTGCAATTGCACACCCTGCAGCACGTCCGGCACGTCGCCGGCAGCAATACGCAGCGCCAAACCTTCCACCACAGCGGTCTTGCCGACACCGGCTTCGCCCGTCAAGATCGGATTGTTCTGGCGGCGGCGCATCAGGATATCGATGGCCTGGCGGATTTCATCGTCGCGGCCAATGACAGGATCGAGCTTGCCGTCCAGTGCACGCTGCGTCAGGTTGCTGGTGTACTGGTCCAGCGCTGGTGTTTTCAACGGCAGCGGCGCCGGCTCCGCATCGTCTGCTTGCGCCACGGCCCGCACAGGCGCCTCCGCTTCCTGCGATCCCGCTGCAATGGTATCGAGCTTGTGGCGGATCTGGTCCAGTTCCAAGCGTGCGAACTGCTTCGACGTGCGCAGCGCCAGCTGCGACAATTCAGCGTCCGTCAGCAGCGCCTGCACAATATGCGCACTGCGGATATGCGCGGCGCGTTCAGGCCCGATATCGAGCGACGCAATCAGCCATGCATGTTCCAGCAGCTTGGGCAAGCGCTCGGAAAACACGGGCGTGCGGGTATTGCCATTCTTGAAGCTATTGATTTCCGCCTGCAAATCCGCTTCCAGCGCGCCGGCTGGAATGCCACAGCGGCGCGCGATGATGCTGATGTCGCTGCCAGGCTGTTCCAGCAGCGCCAGCAGCAAATGTTCAATGTCGACCTGGTACTGGCCCAGCGATACGCAAATGCCTGCCGCGCGTGTGGCGGCATCGCGGCACGTATCGTTCAATTTGCCGATCAGGGTTTTCAAGTTGATGCTCATAACGTTCCTTAAATAGTGTGTAACTCGTAGCGCAAGTCGGCGCGGTCGCGCGGCACGCCGTCTTGCGGCAGGAAACTGTCCCAGCCCACGCGTACTCCGCTTCCATCGAGGCGAATGCTTTCGCCATCGAGGCATGCGCCACGGACGTCCTGGTGGCGCAGCACCAGCTGTACTTCATATTCCAGCGTCACGCCCGTGAACATGGCCAGCAGGTTTTTCAATGCGTTCGCTGCCGCGCCGCCGGGCAAGAACGATGCATAGCTGGCATGGTCCAGCGGGCCAATCACGAGGCGCAGGCGCAAGTCACGCTGCCACACGCGCTCTCCCGCCAGCGCGCTGGCGCCCAGCACGGCGTTGGCGCCGCCCAGCGATGTTTGCTGCATCGCCGGCACGTCATACCAGCAGCCGATAAATTGCTCGATACGGATTGGATGGCCGAAGTATTCCGCCAGCACGCGCGCCACTTGCGATGCGGACGCAGGCTTTTGCCGTACCATTGAAGCGAAATACGCCAGCGATTCATCCCGCACGCCGTGCGCCTCGCTTGACAAGCGCTTGCGCAACGCGCCCTGCCCCAGCCCCGCCAACGACAGCAGCAGCGGCATGAAACCATCTTTGCCGGAACTCTGGTATTTCAATTCCAGCCGGTACTTGCGCCACGCTTCATAAAACAGTGCCAGCGAACGGTTGGAAAACGCATCGAGGAAAGCGCGGGGGCCGTCGTCACGCTGGTATAGCGCATGGGCGGCAATGCGCTCTGTGTAATGCGCAGGCAGCGCGCCATTCGTACCCAGCAGCCCCATGAACGCCGGTGTCATGCGCACGTATTTCAATTGCGCGCTTTGCAGCGCCGCGCCCAGCGCCTGCGCATCGCGCGGCACGGCGGCCGGTTCCGTTTGCAGCGCTTCGATTTCACTGGCCGGGAACGACAGCGACGTGGAATTGTGAAACCGCACAAAGTTCGCCACCACATCTTCATGGGCCATGCCATGGCGGCGCAGCCATAGTTCCAGCATGCGCACCGCCTGGAAGTACTGGAAGCGGTACGGCTGGGCGAACAGGCGTTCGATTACAGCAGGCTCAAATCGCCGCTTCGGGGCAAGCATCGCAGCAAGTCCTCTCCGGTTTGATGGGATACCACGACCAATTGCGCAAAGCTGTTGGCGTGCACATATAAGCCCAGGAAGCGTTCCACCAGATGCGCAAACGCGTGGATGCCGCTGCCGACAAACGCTTCTTCGTCAATCGCCAGCCGCACTTCCACACCGCGCACCAGGCATGCAAACGGGTTCCCGGGCAGCCATGCATTGGCTGCCTTGTGCGTAATGCCGCGCACGCCGCCAATCAGGCGCTGCGTAGACGGAGAACGCGGCAAGTCATACAGCGCCAGCATTTCGCGGAACGCGTCGAGGCCATCCTCATCCAGCGACAAATGGTTCAGCGACAGGTGCGAAATCAGCCGCCATTGCGCGCCGCCGCCCCGCTCGAATCGGTACGACGGCGTCGGCTTGCGCAGCAGGCTGATGGCGCGCACGGCGGAACCGCCTTCCATGAACAAATCGCCGCCACGGGCGCCATAGGACAGCAGCAGCGGCAAGTCGCGGTTGGTGCAGCTCAGTTCCAGGCTCAGGGTGTCGGTTTCCACTGCGGCCGGATCAAAATCTATATCGACAATGGATATCTCTGTTTCATAGCCGGGCGCCGCCGCATCATTGCGGCGCGATACCCAGTAATGCCCATGTTTTTCGGGCGTCTGGCCGTGGCGCAGCGAATAAAACGGGCGGAACGCCGTGACGGATTCGCCTTGCGGCGTTTGCCGCACCAGGCGCACAGATTCAATGGCCTGCACTTCATAGGCAAACGCGCGCCGTGCATCGGCCAGCACCGGATAGCTGGCCGCCGTATGCGTGACGCGAATCGGTTCGCCCCGCTGGCGGAACTGGTTAACGACCGGCGTACACCCGGTCAACACGTGGTTGACGGACAGCGGCGCCAGTATGCGCGCCACATTCGAATCCGTGCGCAGGCCGGACAAGGCCAGGTGGATCGTCACCTTGCGGCTGTCCGGCGGCAGCACGGACGCCAGCAGCGCCATATCGATATCAAAGAAATTGAATTTCTCGGGGAAGCAGAAATATTCCGTCAGCAGGCGGTATGCGCCATGCGAGCGGGCGGAAAAGTCAATCAGCGCATCGTCGTCGTCAAAACCCGCCTGCGCCAGTGGCGATGCCGGCAAAGCGCGCCAGCGGCCATCGCGGTCGCCTTCCACGTACGCCGCTACCGTGCGCATGAACAGCGCATCGCGCAGCGCCGCGCAAAACGATGGTTCGCCATCGATGAACAGGCGCAGTTTGGATAAGCCAAGTTGCAGCGGGCCTGCCTGCTCCGACGTGCCGGACAGTGTGATGCTGATGCTGGAGGTGGCGCCGCTGGGCGCCCGGACCGTTTCCGGCATGGCCAGGATCGGCGTAAAGGCAGCCTCGGTGACGGCCAGCGGCGCGACCGTCACCGGATAAGCGGTACGGAACGTGCACGCGGCGCCTTTCACGGGCCGGGAAGTCAATTGCGTGCCACGGGGGATGTGCGTCGCGCTGGTGAGTTGCGCAGCCGCGGCGCCCACGTCCATGCGGGCGATCGAGCATGACGGGAATGGCCGCAAATAGTGCGGGTACATCGCCTCGAACATGGCTTCCGTGAATTCAGGGTAATCGTCGTCGAGGCGCTTGGCAATGCGCGAATTCATCAGCGCAAACGATTCAATCATGCGCTCGATGTGCGGGTCTTCGCACACTTCGCCGCTCACTTGCAGGCGGCCGGCGATTTTCGGGTAGCGCTCGGCAAATTCGCGCGAATAGCGGCGCAGGAAGCCGAGTTCCCTTTCGTAATACGGTAACAGCTGTTCCAAGGTCAGGCTCCCGCAAGCGCCGGGCGCCGGCCTTTGCTGATGGTGTAGTGCTGGCTCGAAGGCTGCAGCACCGCGTCAAAATTCACTGGCTCTTGCTGGCTGCTGGCCACCAGCAGCGCCGAGATATTGAAACCAAGGCGGTTAATCGCGCCCTCCCGCACTTCCAGCGACGCCTGCACATTGCGCAGGCGCGGCTCGTGGCGCACGATGGCGCGCTCCAGCGCACGGCAAATGGCGGCACGGTCATCGGTGCTGGATAGCGACAGGCCCGCGAAGTCCGTCAAGCCATAGCTGGCAATGGAGCGGGCGCAATCCCGGTAGCGCTTCAATACATCTTCCTTGACCACGGCGCGCGTATTGAGCAGCGCTTCCAGGTCGCGGGCAACGGCGTCTTTCATTTCTTCGATCGACAGGCGCGCCAAGGCGCCTGTGTCTTGCACATGCTCGGATAACAGGCGGTCAAACAAGCCGGGGGTATAGCCTTTTATCGGCATCAAAATCTCCATGTCCCCGCCACCAACGTCATCCCTGCATGCATCGTCATTCCCGCGCATGCGGGAATCCATACGCCGCGGCCAGGATTCGCTCAGCATGGATCCCCGTTGCCACGGGGATGACGAAATGCAGCGGTCTGCTTAACGAGGCAGGTTAAAAGCTACTAATTAAGCAATGCGGTTAGCGGACAGGTCCCAGCCGCCCGACGTATTGCCGCCGGTGCCGCCGGTAACTTTCTGCTGCGTGTATTTCCACTTCACTTTCGAGTACTTCAGCGCCACGTCTTCCGACAGGATGTCGCCTGGACGGATGGTTGGCGCCACGCTGGAGATCAGTACGTTTTCCAGTTCGATTTCAAAGTACTTGACGCGCTCACCCTGGCCGTCAGCACGCAGGAATTCCAGCTTGGCTTTCGGGATGGTTTTGCCTTGCGAGCAGGTCTGCAGCAGGATCGGCGTGGCCAGGTCGGCCAGTTTCGATACCACGATGTCTTTGTGCTCGGTACGCTCGGCAGTGTGGCCGCCGCCGGTGGATGCGGTTGCCGATTTAGGCTGCAGCACGCCGAAGTCGACCGATTTCACTTCGATCCAGTCCTTGTGGGTCTGGTCAGTGGATTCGCCTTTGATGCCGTCGATTTGCAGGTAGACGTCGATTGCCATGTTGATCCTTTCAATAAGTTATGGACTTGAGATTAGTTTTTGGCCGTTGCAGGAAGCTCCGCGACCAATCGGAGCGATACGGACAGCTCATCGAGCTGAAAATGGGGGCGCAGGAACGACACGGCGCGATACACGCCAGGGCGGCCCGGTACTTCGGACACTTGCACCGCCGCTTCGCGCAAGGGGAATTGCGCTTTCTGTTCCTGGCTGGCGTTGTCGTCCAGCAGCACGTACTGGGTCAGCCAGCGGTTCAGGTACTCTTCCACGCTGGAGGCGGAAGCAAAACTGCCGATCTTGTCGCGCATCATGGCTTTCATGTAGTGTGCGATGCGGGACACGGCAAAGATGTACTGCAGTTGCGATGACAGCACGGCATTCGCGTTAGCTGCTTCGCTGTTGTATTTCTTGGCTTTCTGGACCGATTGCGCGCCAAAGAACGCGGCGTAGTCCGTGTTCTTGCAGTGCACCAGCGAGATGAATCCCAGGTCGCTCAATTCTTTTTCACGGCGGTCCGTGATGGCGATTTCAGTCGGGCATTTCAGCGCCACTTCGCCGTCATCCGTCTTGAACGTGTGGGTCGGCAGGTTTTCCACCAGGCCGCCGCCTTCCACGCCGCGGATGGCTGCGCACCAGCCAAAGTCGTCAAACGCGGACGTCAGCTTGGCGCCGAACGCGTAGGCGGCGTTGCACCACAGGTATTTGTGGTGGTCGGCGCCGTCCACGTCTTCCACGAAATTAAAACCTTCCGTGGTGGCGCCATCGGCCGGGTTGTATGGCAGGCGGCCCAGGAAACGCGGCAGGGTCAGGCCCACGTAGCGCGCATCTTCCGATTCACGGAACGATTTCCACTTCATGTATTCGACCGTGTCGAACACTTTTGCCAGGTCGCGCGGCTTGCCCAGGTCGCCGTAGGTTTCCAGGCCAAACAATTCCGGCGATGCGGCGCTGATGAACGGCGCATGCGCGGCAGCGGCCACGTGCGACATCTGTTCAATGAAATACATGTCTTCAGGCTGGCGCGTGATGTCGAAGTCGCCCAGCAGCGCGCCAAACGGCGCACCGCCAAAGGTGCCGAATTCTTCTTCATACACTTTGCGGAACATGGTGCTCTGGTCGAATTCCAGCGCGCCCTGGAAATCCTTGACCAGTTCGCGCTTGGTCGCGTTCAGCATCTTGATTTTCAAATGCTGGCCGGACGCGCTGTTTTTCACCAGGTAATGCAAGCCGGTCCAGCTGCTTTCCAGTTTCTGGAATTCCGGCGCATGCATGATGGCCGACAGCTGGCTGGAAATCAGGCGGTCCAGTTCCGCCACGCGGGCATCGATGGTGGCGCCCAGGTTGTCGGATACGACCACCGTGCCTTCCATGACTTCGCGCACCAGTTCGGAAATCAAGTCCTTGGCGCGCGCATGCTCGGTGCTGGACCGGGCCACGCGGCTTTGTTCAACGATCTGGTCCAGCAGCGCTGGTTCATCGGCGGTTTGCAGGGGAACCGCGTCCGGGCTCAATACAGCAGACATGCTTACTCCTTCGCAGGTTGGCTGGCGCGGCTCAGTTCCGCCAGTTTTTCAGTGTTGGTCAGCACATCGCTGAGGATGTCTTCCAGCTTGTCGTTGCCGGCCAGCTTGTTGCGCAAGTCGGCCAGGCGGGTACGGGCTTCCAGCAGCTTGCGCAGCGGTTCCACTTGCTGCACCACGGATTCCGGGCGGAAGTCATTCATCGACTCGAACGTCAGGTCGACCGCGAATTCGCCGCCTTCCGGCGTCAACTCATTGGCCACGCGGTAAGCCGCGCGGGGCGCGATGCCTTTCATCACGTCGTCAAAGCTGTCGCTGTCGACGCCGACGAATTTACGTTCCTTGAGTTTCTTTTGCTCGACTTGCGACGCGCCGGCGAAGTCGCCGACCACGCCCATCACGAAGGGCAATTCCTTGCTTTCAACGGCATCGCCAATTTCAACGTCGTAGCTCATTTGCACGCGCGGTGCGCGGACTTTTTGCAGCCGCTTCTGGACACTTTCATTCCTGGACATGGCATTCCTCTGCTGGTTGGATTACTTCAATGCGCTGAACGGGTCAGCGCTCGATGCTTCACGCTTCACAGCGGCTTTCTTGGCCGTGCGTGCGGGCGTACGGGCCGGCGCGGCGGCCGCCGTTGGCTGAGGCGGCACCAGCACGGTCTCGCCAAGGCTTTCTCGCAGCAGCTTGGCCAGGTCTTGCGATTCCGTGCGCAGTGGGCCCGTCAAATTGTTTTGGCGGCTCAGGTCTGCCAACGCACGGGTCGACAGGCGCAGGCCCGCCACCGCGATGATGCTGTTGGCCACCTGGTCGTTCGGGTCGCGCACCAGCGCTTCCTGCGCATTGACGATGGCTTCTCCGTATTGGCCGGCGTCATAGCGGGCCTGCGCAATGCTGACCCATGGCGTTTTCTCAGCCGGGAACGCCTCGGCGGTCTGCTTCCACAACGTCACGGCCTGCTCCTTGGCGCCAGTGGCCGCAGCTTGCGTCGCTTGCGCCATCAAATCGCTCATCGATGGCTTTGGAATTTCCGTCACCTTTGGCGCAGTGTTGCAGGCGGTCAGGATCGCCGTGGTGGCGGCAGCCGCTGCCAGACGGCCGAATTGGTAAATTGTTTTCATGGCTCCCTCAATCATGCGTACGTATTCAGGCTGCATGCCTGTTCGTTATTGATGTTTTCTTACCAATGTTTTATTGATAACTTTCAACGGGACGCAACGTTATCAGAAATTTATTTTTTGCCGCGTTCAATTGAAATCCGTCAGGAAACTTTCTTAATGCAATGCTTGACGCACGATTGAAACGCATGGGGGCGACAAATTTCCTGAGGAAATGTTAGTGTTCCGCCCGTTAGAAAATTTCTATTTTGATAAGATGGCCAGCAAAGTATTGTGGGGAGAGGGTTTGTTCCTCCGTCCCCAGCATTTCCAGCAGCAAGACCGGTACCACGAGCACCGCCTGCATGAGAGCGTGAAAGCGCTGCATCCTTATGCGTGGGGCGTGGCGCGCCTCGACATCGACCAGGAAGCGCTGGCCAACAATGCCTTGCGCGTGCTGGATTTGTCGCTGCGCTTCCCGGACGGCGAATGCATCGATGCACCGGGCCTGGATGCCTTGCCCGATCCCGTCGACCTGGGCCAGCTGCCGCACAGCCAGCAAACCGTCACGTATTACGCCGCCCTGCCCGCCTTTAAGCCGTTTGGCGGCAACTTCGCCATGCCGGGACAGGCAGGCAATGGCGTGCGCTACGTGCAGAGCGATGACGATACGCCTGACTTGTACACGCAGGCGGCGCAGGCCCGGCTCAGCTACCTGAAGAAAGCCGTGCGGCTGATTGCCGACCACGAGCCGCGCGACTCGTACACGCATTTCCCGCTGCTGCGCCTGCGCCGCGCTGCCGGCGGCGGTTTTGAAATCGATCCCGCATTCATTGCGCCCAGCCTGTCGATCCGCAGCGCGCCGCAACTGTTCCTGCAATTGCGCCGCCTGGTCGATGCGCTGCAAGCCAAAGCAGCGGCATTGCAGGGGCATCACCGCGAACCGAGCCGGCACGTGATCGAATTCCGCTCCGGCGATATGTCGTCGTTCTGGCTGCTGCACACGGCCAATACCGCGCTGGCGGCGCTGACGCATTACTTCCACCATCCGGCGCTGCACCCGGAACGCCTGTATGAACAAATGCTGTCGCTGGCGGGCAGCCTGATGACGTTTTCCACCAGCTGGACGCTGGCGGACTTGCCGCCTTACCAGCACATTGACGCCGGCCCCGCGTTCGCCAAACTGCACCTGATCATCCGCGAATTGCTGGACACGGTGATTTCGTCGAAATACTTCGCCATCGCGCTGCGCGAAGTGAAACCTTCGTACCACCACGGCATGCTGGATTCGCAAAAGATCGACGACAAAACCGTGTTCTACCTGGCGGTTTCCGCCGACATGCCGGCTGTGGAACTGGTGGACGTGGTGCCACTGCGCCTGAAAGTGGGGGCTCCGGACGACGTGGAAAAATTCGTGCTGTCCGCCATGCCTGGCGTGCGCTTGCAGCATGCGCCGCAGGTACCCAGCGCGATTCCCGTGCGGCCGGACGCCAGCTACTTCCTCATTGAAGGCAAAGGGCAAATGTATGAACGCATGCTGCAGGCGCAGTCGGCCTGCATTTATGCACCTTCCGGCCTGCGCGGCCTGAAGCTGGAATTGCTGGCCATTGCGGCCTGAATCAGATAGAGAAAATTCCCATGAGCGACATGGCTACTCCCGTACTCGCGCCATCCTTGGCGCCCTCCCTCATGTCCGGTCCCGCGCCCGCACCGGCGTCGAACCGTCCGCAATCGCTGCAGGATTTGATGTATGACGGCTTTTACGCCCTGTTCATGCTGAAGAACGGCAGCAGTCCGCATGATGACACGGCCTTTGCCACGCGGATGACGCAATTCCTCGATGAATTCGGCCGCAACGCCCGCAAGCAGGGCGCGTCCAGCGATGACATCGACGCGGCCAAATATGCATTCTGCGCCACCGTCGATGAAATCATCTTGCGCTCATCGTACGCGATCCGCGAAGCGTGGGAAGTGCGCCCGCTGCAGCTGCAACTGTTTGGCGACCAGCTGGCCGGCGAGAATTTCTTCGTGCGGCTGGAAGCGCTGCGTGCGCGGGGCGCGGCCCATTTGCAATCTCTGGAAGTGTTCCATATGTGCCTGCTGCTGGGCTTTCAAGGCCGCTACCTGCTGGAAGGCTCGGAAAAACTGGCTTACCTGACGGGCCGCCTCGGTGAGGAAATCGCGCAGATGAAAGGCCGCCGCGGCGGCTTTGCACCGCATGCGGAGCGGCCCGACCAGATTGCCCACAAGCTGCGCAGCGATTTGCCGCTGTGGGTATTGGGCTCTGTCTTTGCGCTGGTGTGCGTGCTGGGCTACGCCGGCTTGCGCACGTCGCTGGGCCGCCATACGGAACAGCGCATGCAGGCATATCACGACGTGGTGAAAATGGCGCCGCGCGCTGCCAACCTGACCATTACGCTGCCCTGATGGACCTGGCGGCATCGTTATCTCCGGCAGCCGTGCTGGCCGGATTAGCCGGCCAGGGCCGTCTAATCCGCCCTTGGGCCCCATCGTACGACCGGCACTCCTGCCAGAGTGCCTTAGGAGCCGGACAATTCGGTACTGGCTTGAGCCAGCATGCACGCCTCATTACGCTGGCCAGTGCGCAGGATGGCGCCTTGCCCGAATCGCTGATGGCGGAACACATATCGGGGCGCGAAGCAGTCAATGAATTGTTCGCGTTCGACGTGCACGCATTGAGCACGTCGGCCAGCCTCGACCTCGCGCAATTCATCGGCGAGGAATTGACTGTCACGCTGCTGCAGCCCGATGGCAGCCGGCGCGCATGGCACGGACTGTGCACGGAAGCGTCGTGGCTGGGCGCCGATGGCGGCGTGGCGCGCTATTGCCTGCGGCTGGAACCCGCACTGGCGCTGTTGAAACTGCGGCGCGACAGCTATATTTTCCAGGACCGCACGGTGCAAGACGTCGTGACGGAACTGCTGTCCGATTACCCGCAATTGCGCTTTTCATTCGACTTGACGCAGCCGCTGGCGCCGCGCGCCATCTGTACGCAATACCGCGAAAGCGATTTCGAATTCTTCCAGCGCTTGCTGGCTTCCGAAGGCTTGAGCTGGCGTTTCGAACATGATCCTCCGGACGTGCTGGCGGCAGATGGCCAAGCGCGGCACGCACTGGTGATTTTCGACAGCGGTGCGCAAGCCCCTGCCATGCCCGGCGGCAGCGTGCTGCGCTTCCACGGCGTGCGCGCCACGGATACCGATGACGCCATCGATACCTTTGCCGCGCGCCGCAGCGTGCAAGCCAATGCCGTCTCGATCGCCAGCTGGGATCCGCAACAATTGCTGGCGCCGTCAAAGGAAACCGCATCGGCGCTCGATGCGGGCGAGTTGCCCGAGATTGCCATCTATGACGGCAGCGGCGAGCGTATCAAGAGCGGCGCCGAAAACAGCGATGGCGATGCTGGCAGCCACAGTACGCTGATGCTGCAGGCGCTGGAATTGCGCAACAAGCAATTTGATGGCGCCGGCGCCGTGCGCCGTCTCGCCCCCGGATACAGTTTCCAGCTGACGCAGCACGAGCGTTACGGCGACGGCGCGGATGGCTTCACTGTCCTGTCGGTGCAGCATGAGGCACGCAACAATGTCGAATCAGCGATCGCCGGCGGCCCTGCATTTGGCATCGAGCCGGGTACCTACCGCAACTGTTTTACCTGCGTGCGCGATACGGTGGCCATCGTGCCCGATGCCACCGCCCTGCCCCACACCGCCACCGCATTGGGTCCGCAAACCGCGCTGGTCGTGGGGCTGGCCGGCGCGGTATCGACGACGGACCGCGACCATCAGGTCCGCATCCAGTTTGCATGGCAGCGCGGCGCCAACGCCAACGCCGGCGGCATGCCGCACAACACGGAAGATGGCGGGTGCGCGCCAGGCGACGAACGCAGCGGCACATGGGTGCGCGTGGCCGAAGCGCTGGCTGGTCCCAACTGGGGTAGCCAGTTCACGCCGCGCGTCGGCACCGAAGTGCTGGTGGATTTTATTGAAGGCGATATCGACCGCCCCGTCATTGTGGCGCAGCTGTATACGGGCAATGACGTTCCGCCTTTTTCCGCCGGAGAGGATTCCAGCGCCAACCATGCGGGCACGCTGTCCGGCATCCAAAGCCGCAATTTCGACGGCAGCGGCTTTAACCAGTGGCAGTTGGACGATACGCAAGGCCAGCTGCGCATGCGGCTGGCCACCAGTTGCGCGGCAACGCAGCTTAATCTCGGCTATCTGGTCGAGCAGTCGCCCGGCTCCGCGCAGCGCGGCAGCTATCGCGGCAGCGGTTTTGAATTGCGCACGGATGCGTGGGCAGTCGTGCGCGGCGGCGAAGGCGTGCTGCTGACGACCAGCGCACGCAATGCACAGGGCAGCAGCGTGACGTCCACGCAAATGGACGCGGCGGATGCGCTGCGCCGTTTGCAGGCAGCGCAAACCGCGGGCAAGCAATTGTTCGACGCTGCCGCAGCGCAGCAAGCCTTGTCCAGCAAGGATGCGGCCAAAGCGCAAGAGGAATTCATTGCTTTCATCGATCCCAGGCAAAAAGGGAAATTCGATGGGCCGGTCAATGGCCAGCCTGCGTTCAAGGCGCAAGCGGGATCGCGTGAACCGGACAGTGCGCAGCCGGTGGAAAAATTCGGGGCGCCGCTGGTGCTGATGGATGCCGCCGCTTCCGTCAACTGGGCGACGCCCGCGTCCACCGTGCTGTTTGCGGGCAAGCAGGTGCAGTGGTCGGCACAGGGCGATGTGCACATGGCTGCCGCGCACACGGTATCCACCGTGGCGGGCAAGGCTGCCGGGTTGTTCACACTGGCAGGCGGCATCAAGGCCATTGCGGGCAACGGGCCGGTTTCCCTGCAGGCGCACACGGACAAGCTGGAAATCCTGGCCGATCAGGACATCACGGTTATTTCCGTCAATGACTGCATCGATATCAAGGCTAGCAAGAAGATCGTGCTGCAGGCAGGGCAATCGTCTGTGACGCTGGATGGGGGGGATATTGCGTTTGCTTGTCCAGGGAATTTTACGGTGAAAGGGGGGAAGCATGAGTTTGCGGGTGGAGCATCAAATTCAGCCGAGCTTGCCTCGTTACCGACGGGCAGTTGTGCGCCATCGCATAACTTGTTTGATTCCCCGTTAGGCCCCTACAGTTTGCGATTTGCCTTTGCCGGTGCGGATGCAGTCGCCGATATTTTCAAAATCGCGGGTAAAAAATTCCTTGTAGCAGATGACAAAAATACTAAAATTGCCAGCGGCACTATTGGACCTGATGGCCGATTGCCCCGGGTTGACAGTGCGGCGGCCAAGAATCTGACGCTCCATATAGGCGAGGACAAGTGGTCATCGATAGCTGTCGAGGATGAAAATATGCTCGACGATGGCGATCCATTTATTGCAGAGTTCCCAGAGCCACACGACCCCTACTTCTCACGCTTAGCACGCAGCGATGGGCATTTGCATTTCACTGCGGCCGAGCTAAAAGATCTGATAGACACCCCTGGTGGAGAGGAATAACGTTGTTCAAGATATTGAAAAACACCATATGCATTTCTCTAACTGTACTTGCCATGTCAAGCCAAGTGGCCACGGCAGACGCAGCTGTGGTCACGGAGCAGCAAGGACTGCACCAATGGCCTGTCCTAGGTGGAAAGCTGATAGCAGTTGCCGGAACATACCAGGATGTACTGACTTATAAGCGGAGTTTGACGTTCTATTTTACGAACAAAAATGGCGAGGAATGGAACCACGTTCCCATCATCGAGAGCAAGGTTGATCGCACTTTTACATGGTTTTCTATATCGAAGGGCGAAACAACAGTAGCAGATGCAAAAATTATCGCTCGGCAAGACGGCGTTTATTTGGCAATAGCCACCGTAGCGAAGGATCAGAACGGGATCGTGATATCAAGCTATAAGTTCACCGAAAATGCAAACGAACTCCCTGACGGGCCGGCGTATGTATTCAAGAAATTTGGTGACCGAGTCTGTCCGAAGAAGCTCTGCGCAACTGTGGAAGACGCGCTCAAGACGGAAACCAGCACGAAACTGACGAAGTAATTGAATAATTAATGGCAACAAGATTTATCAGCGCCAAATATGACGCAGATACCAGAACTGTGGATTATGTTGGGCACGATGGCTCTCATCTGCTAAGGACTGGGGGCACCATTGCATGGCGCTTCAATAATCCCGGAAATATTCGGCCTGCCGACGACAAGCTAATCATGGGCGCCATCGGGATAGGCACGACCAAACGCAATGGACGATTCCTGATCTTCGCTTCATACGAAGAAGGCCGGGCACAAAAGAAGTCATTGCTTCGGCGCGTCTACAACGACCGGACAATCTATACCATGCTGGCAGGCGTTCCTGATAAGAATGGGAAGATCGTTATGGGGTATGCGCCCGCGAACGACAATAACGATCCGGTAGCTTATGCGGCTGCGATCAGTAAGCACACCGGATTGCCGGTCACTACACGGCTGCGCGATATCAGTGACGCTAAAATGGATCAGCTCCTCGATGCCATGGAAGTGAAAGAAGGATTCAATAATGAAAAGAGCAGCCGCCAGGAAAAGTGTATAGCGACGACCAGTGTCACCGTTTCCGATGGAAGTCGTCCGAAGCCGAACGTCCCTGCTCAGATCAAGGTTGGCGAAACAACGAAAACGTTGAAAACCGATGCCTCTGGACAACTGCCTGTGATCTCCCATCTGGCTCTTGGCAACAAAGTCGAAATCTTTTTTCCTTCGATCAATGGCGAATGGGAAAAGCAATTGGAGTTCAAAACTGGAGAAGAGTGCCAATCCTTTGTCTTATTCCATGATTTACAGACTTTTGAAGGACGAGCGGAAAAAAAACGTCCGCGTGACTCAGGTTCGGTTGACGGAAAATCGCCGATACGATACGTGGTACAGCAGGGCGACACACTTGGAAAACTGGCAAAGTTATTTGACACGACTCCGGAAGCCATCCGCAGAAACAACCCGGAAATTAAGGACATTTCAAGAATTTATGAAGGTCAGGTGTTGGGTATTTATGGCAAACCGCCTCCGTTATTACCGCCCTCTCCTTCGGTGACGGCTGGTGCCCGCCTTCCACCACAACCAACAGCGGCCGCCCGCAGTAAAAAAGGAACTGACGCACCGCTCGCTATTGTCCCTGTCGACCAGGCACGAGCTCCTTGGATGGCTATAGCCATCGTCGAAGCCAGGCGGTTTGCTGGAAAAGAAGAGGACGTCATCACTAAAGATGAAAACTATCACAAGGACATTGGGGTTGGAAAGAACTTGGTGACTGCTCCATGGTGCGCATCCTTTGTTAATTACTGTTTGATGTCTGCGCATGCCCCGTTTGAACGCAGTGCTTCATCGCAGTTCCCTGTATGGTCCAAGAAATTCATCAAAATTGACGAACCTGTTTACGGTGCATTGATGGTCATGCGGAACTACGTCAAGAAAACTGGACAGTCCAACGGAACTGGTCACGTCACTTTCGTTTACGGTCAGTCGGAAAATGGAAGCATTGCTGGCTTAGGAGGAAATCAAGGAAACTCCATCAAGATTTCAGAATACCAGCGCACGGGAGTTTCATCCGAATTCATGTTGAAAGGCGTAAAAATGCAGCAGAAGTTTCATGGTTTTTACATTCCTGCGACATATCTTGACTTTGCAAAAAAAGAACCTCCGTTATCGACTGTAGACATCACCAAAGTCAATCAAGAATTATTAAAAATTACAAATTATACAGCCTCAGAAAATGAGGGTACGCGATGAAAAAAATACTACTATATTTAATTCTTTCAATGGCATCGCCTTTTTCACATAGTGGGTCACCAGATGGATTGCACTTGTTAGTAATGGGCGAAGAAAACGCCAACTCATATGCAACAGTCATTAAAAGCTACTTCGACCGCTATGCTCCTGGCCGTAAAGGATTTGGCTGTGACGACGCGCAACTCAATATCGCAGCCGCTTATCAAAAAAAGCCGCCAATGGGATTCGATCCCGCACAGGCAGCTCAGGCAACAAAAAAGATTTCCGCTCACAAAAAGTTATCTCGATTACTTCAGAGCTACAGGGACAATCAAAACAAAAATGGCTTTGATGGTGTTGTGTATTACGAAGTCAAGGAAGATCGCCTTAAGATCCACGGCATTTCCGCAGCCGACTTCAGCGATATATACTTGTCCGAAATTCCACTTAATAAAACTAGTGACGAACTCACCGTAAATTCAGCCATGTGCAAAGCCATGGTTCATTTACCAATATTAACACCTCCTTAAATCGCCTTACACTTCATAAATAAAATAAAAAATCCCGGGATTTTATAATTGCGATCAATTAGAAACATAAAACATAAAATCTTTTCCCTCACTGCATTCGGCATTATCCCATCAATCTCGCTGCCCCAAAACAGTCTCTGCGGCATTGGGGAAAAGACATTTTTCTCTTGTGAGATCCAGAGGAAGGTTGTTTCCCTGTGCGAAGGAGCCCAAGAATCTACCTATCTTGATTATCGCTTCGGAACAAAGAACAAGATTGAAATGACTTACAAGGCTATCAGCGATGAAAAAACCAAGTTTAAGCGAACTAATGTTTTATATGCCGGTAACTCCTCCCAAATAATTTGGTTCCAAATAAATCGATATCAATATATTTTAGATTTTCCTCTGCGCGGGAAGCCGGTACTTGTGGTTAAAAACAGTGAGAAAACCATTGCCGAGATGACATGCAAAGGTGGATGGGGAGGAGTTATGGGAAAACCTGAGGCAAAGTCTGAATTTATTATTGACTTACCTGACACATCCCCTGGGAATCTGGATGGCATCTTACTTAAATAACGAAAACATAGTCGCACGGAAGAACGTACGGACAAGAAACCAAGGCAACTCGGTGCGTTAATAACATGTCGAACTTATCCAAAGCCGCTCTTATAGTTACACTATCGACTTCGGGAGACTGTTTTTCTTCAGAAATTATAAAGTCCACTCAGCTAAATCAAGAAACAATTGAGGAATTCAGTATTTCTCACATCAAAGGCTTCGTCAGCGCCTATAAACTTCGCGATCGAGACGGAGACCATATACTCGTCCTTAGCCGACGCTCTACGCCATCCCCATCCAATCCAAACCTGGATCGAATGGAGTATATTGAATTACTGGCATCCTATTACAAACCGGTTTCTTCAAATGGATTACCGAGTGGACTGTCCGAGATTTCGTGGATTGTCCATATTTGGATGTAAGTGGGGATTTTATAAAAAACGGAATCACATTTACAGATCTGAACTCCGACGGCGCAATAGAGGTAACAGTTTCATATCAACTTAACTGCACTGGAGCAATTGAACCATCAAAAATAAAAACCATCCTCCGTGACGGGAAAACAAAATTTGCCATTCGCGGCGAGTCCCTGGTTATTCCAGTTGGACATGAGCCTTTTGGCGGTGAACGCACACTAGACAAAGAATTGCTAAAACCAAGCAACGGTTTATACAGAAAACATCTGGAGTCTGTTTGGGACCGGATTTACATTAAGAAAATGCGATGAGAGGGAGGCTCATAATAACCAGTACCCCATGTTCAGGCTTACTAACATGAAGCACCACTCCCGTAACTTCGTTGCCGCGCTCGTTACTGCAGGCGTGCTGATGTTGGCAGGCTGCGACACAAGCAGCAGTAGATCGCACGTATCGCCAGACATGACAAAGCTGACCGGCCTGATCGACTTGAACATCCAGGCGCAATCGGTGCAATGGGAGATCGTTGGAACGCCGGAATACCAGGGCGGCGTTCCAGGCCCCACCGACTTCGTCACGCTTGTGGCAGAGTTCAATGGCGCATCAGTTGGTGCGCAAGCACCCGGCAGCAGCGCTGCCACAACTGCCTACATCGTACCCAATGCAGCGCGTCCGTGGACCAGCGCAGTATTCCAAACCTTCCTGGCTGAAAAAGCGAACACCGTCGTCGATATTGGCGCACTGCCCCATTGCCGCCCATACCAGACGCGCCTGACGAAGACCGGCAACAGTGCACATGGATTCGTTTGCGCCTCACAAGGCCGCGCGCTTCTTTACGTCGTGCTCACGTCCCCTGAAAATACGTAATGAGCGCCCGGCAGGGCCATCACCGCCACGCGTCAATCCTTCAACAACCGCAACCCATACAGCCCGCCCGCAACGGACCCCGCCTGCGCAACAAACTTCACGCTGATCTTCGGCCCAAGCCCTGCCGGCAACGCAAAGTCACGGGTGTACATCGCATCGCCCGGCTCCTTTGCCAGTTCCACCGTCTGCAGCAACTGCCCATTCACCACGATATCGAACCTGCGTCCGGCATCAACCGGCGAAAATGCCAGCCGCAACACCTTCGCCTGCTGCTCGCGGTCATTCAACTCGTAACTGAACCACCCCGTCGCATGGCGCCAGTGGCGGCCGTTGCTGACGCCCGCATCGGCACCCTCCCCTTTGAAGAAATGGTCGGACTCCGGCTGCTGCTCACCTGGCGCCACCTGGTCGATAGTACGGGCATCCAATGCCAGCCGGTCCGCTTCTGCTTTCGCCGTGGCTTCGCGCATCAGCGCCAGGTTTGCTGGCGTCGTGTGCTGCCAGTACACCATGTAGCGCGCATCGTGCAGGCGGAAGAATGGGATGAAGCGGATGGAGGCTGCATCCTTGCCCTGTACCAGCCCCGGCGCCGTAAACGTCAGCGGCTCGCCTTTCACGGGCTTGAAGCGGTCCATGTATGCCTTGGTATCGCTGACAAACAATGGCGCGGCTTCCAGCGGGCACACTTGTCCCTGCGCGACGTGCCCCATGCGCGTATCATCGGCCAGGAAGTTCAGCTTCTCATTGGCGAAGGGCTGCGTCTTCGCAGCCAGTACGACGGGACCATGCAGCACCGCATAGTAATTCGACTTGTCCGGCATTTGTTCCAGGCGCGTCGTCATGGGCAACAGGATTTGCACCCTGTCGCCAGCGCGCCACTCCCGCTTGAGCGATACATAACCGCCCGGCAGTGCATCGGCTTTCACTGGCTTGCCATTCACGTGCAATTTCAACGCGCCCTTTGCCACCCAGCCCGGATAGCGCAGCTTCAATGTGAACGCCCCGCCCTGCTCCACTGTGATGGTGGAACGGTCTTCGTCCGGGAAACGGGTTTCCTGGCGCAGGCGCACGCCTTTTTCTTTCCAGCCCAGTGTGGACGGGATGTACAGGTTAACCAGCAGCGCATCGCCATCATGCGCATAAATGAATTCCCCGTACTTCGCATGGCTCTCGATGCCGGAACCCACGCAGCACCACATGCCCTTGTCCACTTGCGAATACACGCGGTAGTGGTTGGGGCGCATCGGCGTAAAGTACACAAAGCCGCCCGTGCCGGGGCGCTGCGACGACAGGATATGGTTGTAAAGCGCGCGTTCGTAATAATCCGTGTACTTGCCCTGCTGGTCGTCTTCGTACAGCAGTTCCGTCAACTTCAGCATGTTGTACGTGTTGCAGGTTTCCGGTCCTTCCACTTCCTGCACCATCGGATGAAAGTCTTTGTCGTCATGGAAGTGTTCCTTGACGCTGTTGCCGCCGATGGCCACCGTCCGGTGATCCACCACGGTTTGCCAAAAGAATTGCGCGGCGTCTTTCCACTGCTTGTCGCCGGACAGGCTGCCGATGCGGTGGAAGCCGATGACTTTCGGGATTTGCGTATTCGCGTGCAGGCCGGTCAATGCGTCGCGGCCCTGTTCCAGCGGCTGCAAGATCGCCTGGTGCGAAAAGCGCTTGGCCAGTTCCAGGTATTTCTGGTCGCCCGTCATTTGCGCCACTTGCGCCAGCACGTCATTCATGCCGCCATGTTCGCTGCGCAGCATCGCTTCCATTTGCTGCGGCGACAGGTGCTGCGACAACGCCAGCGCCCAATCAGCCAGCTTGACCAGCATGGCGCGGGCATCGGCATTGCCGGCCAGGCGCCACGCGTCGTACAAGCCCGCATACGTCTTGTGCAAGTTGTACCACGGGACCCATTTGCCGTTGACGGAGAAGTTATCGGCTTGCAGTTTGCCTTGCGCGATTTGCTCCCACGCGGCTTTGCCGCCGGGGATGCCGCCCAGGTAGCCGTCTGCCTGCTTATCCTGCGCCTGCTTCAGTTGCGCCACAAAATAATTCAGGCGGCGCAGCACTTCCACATCGCCTGTCGATGCGTACATCAGCGCCAGGGCCGACAGGTAGTGGCCGCCCAGGTGGCCATCGAGCCCGCTCGATTCCCAGTTGCCGTAGCTGTCTTTTACCGGCGCGATGCCCGCTTCGCGCAAGTAAGGGGCCAGCAGCTTGTCCGGGTCCAGCGCCAGCAGATATTGCAAGTCGGTTTGCTGGGCTTCCAGGAAGGGGCTGGGGAGCAGGCGGACGTCTTGCAGGGGGAAGAGCGATGCGGCTTGGGCCGCGTTCATCAATAGCGCGGCGGCTAGTGCAGCGGGTTTGAGATTCATTTTGGCTCTGGGCGGGGAGCGCGTTTGTGCGCTGCATGCAATGGCGGGTTGGTGGAACCCGCCCTACGCAGTTATGGCAGCATCCTGTTTGGCGTACCGGGGCTGGTTATTGGCGGACTACGGTGCTGTGGTAACGGTTCAAATCCTTTTGGTCAACTACTGGCCAAGCGTCTTTGTCCCACTTCATTTCCAGCACTTTCAGCTTTTGCAGATAGTGGTCGGCAGTTTCATACGCGTGCAGCACCATGTAATCCCTGCCGTCAAACGTGTAGGCGCTGTTGTGGCCCAAGCCTTTCCAGTCCTTGTCGCCTGCAATGACCAGCGAACCGCCCCCCTTCGCCATGTCCTTGCCATCCTTGTCAAGATACGGGCCGGTGACATCGCGCGAGCGGCCGACCACCACGTGGTACGTGCTTTTCTCCTTCTGGCAGCACAGGCCCCATGACGCGAACAGGTAGTAATAGCCATTCTTCCTGAAGATGAATGGCGCTTCGATTTCTTCCGGGCCGGCGGACCCGCCTTGCGCCGTGGTGGCGCCCGGACGGGCCGCGATGGCTTTCCATTCTTCCGGCTGCGCGAGTTTCGTGTGGCTGGCATCGAGCTTGACCAGCTTGAGGCCGGACCAGAACGAGCCAAAACTCATCCACGCGACGCCGTTGTCATCCACCACCACGTTCGGGTCGATCGCATTCCACTGGTCGCGGCCGGGAATCGACTGCAGCACCATGCCCTGGTCTTCCCATTTGTAATCGGGCGACTTCGGATCCAGCGTCTTATTGACGGTCACGCCGATGCCCGACGTGTTTTTGCCGAACGCCGACACCGAGTAATACAAGTAATATTTGCCGTTGTGGCGATGGATGTCGGGCGCCCAGATATGGCCGTCAAACCCAGGCGCGACGGCTTTTGCCCATGCAGGCTGGCCCGCGAACACGCGGCCTTCCGGCTTCCAGTCCACCATGTTGGTGGAACTGTAGAACGTGATGCCGGGGCCGGTGCTGAACACATAGTATTTGTTGCCGTCCCTGGCCATGACGGGATCGTGCACGTCAACCTGGACGGCGTGAGCCATCGTCGTGAGCAACGCTGCTACAAGGGTTGCGATGTATTTCATGCCGATTCCTCCATTACTGGCCGCCGGTACGGGCGCCCCACAGCGATACGCCATCCGCCGACTGCGCCGTGAATGTCACGACAAATGCATTGGCGTTGGTATTCCACTGGCGCGACAGCACTCCGCTGTACGCGCCGCCCCCATCCAGCGTCATGGTAACGTTGTTGCCGCCTTTGTGTCCCCACTTGCCGGTCATCGCCCCCGTCACTGTGCCATCCGCATTGAGCTTGATATTTTGCGACGATTTAATCGTGGCGGAAATATCCTTGCCATGGTTGATGACCTTGTAGCTGCCCGCCGCATCGGCTGCCGTAACCGTGGCCGGCTGCAGTGGCATTGACTTCGACAGCGGCGCATAGCGGAATGGCGACGCGACCAGCCAGCCATCTTCATTGACGAACAGCTCATGCACGCGCACTTCATGCTGCTCGCCCAGCCCCGGGAAACGGGTATGGAAGATCAGGAACGTTTGCTTGCTGGCCTTGTCGTAGTAAGCCGAGTTGTGGCCCGGCGACACATAGCCCAGCGGCGTTCCGGTTTCGCCAGCCGCCAGCTCAAAGCGGTAGTTGCCCATCAGTTTCTGGCCATACGGTGCAATCGATGCATCGTCAAACAGCGGCAACGCAGGATTGGCTTTCACCGTATCCATATCGACACCTTTGGCGTCCACATACGGACCATCGGCATTGCGCGAACGGGATACGCGGATATTATAGGCGCCGTTGGCATCGAGGCCGCCCCACGACGTGAACATATAGTAGTAATCCGCCTGCGGGTGGTACAGCACGTACGCGCCTTCGATGCGCGCATGGTTGCCGCCCAACAGGTGCTTGCCGTAGCCCTGCCCCGGCTTTTGCTTGCCCGTCGCTTCATCCATTTCCAGGATAAAGATACCGCCCGAATACGAGCCGTATATCATCCATAGCTTGCCCGCCTTGTCCTTGAATACTTGCGGGTCCACGACGTTCGGCTGTCTGGCGGCGTCGTAGATGGTCTTGCCATCTTCGCTGATCTCGCCCCACATGCCGGACTTCAGCAAGATGCCCTTGTTGATGTACGGCCCTTCAATCTTGTCCGCCACCGCGACGCCTAGCGCGGAACGGGGCGAGTCGCCTTTGCACGCGTTGTAGTACATGTAGAACTTGCCGTCTGCCAGCTGCACCACATCGGGCGCCCACAAGGTCGTGGTTTGCGCCCACGCGAAGGTTTCCGCCAATTCCCTGGTGACGTCGTTGAACAGCGGATTGGCAGCGTTGGCGCCATCCGCGATCCTGGTCCAGTTCATCCAGTCCGTCGTCTTGGCCGCTGCAAGATGCGAGCCGAACACGTAGAACGTGCCGTTCGCATTGATGACGGATGGGTCGTGCACGGACACGTTGGCAAACGTCAGCGCCGCTTGCGACGGCGTGGCAGGCGTCACCGGATCGGTTGGCGTAGCCGGTATCGCCGGTGTCGCCGCCGCCGTGGCGACGGCAGGCGAACCGCCGCCTCCCCCGCCGCACGCAGCCAGCGAAGCGGCAAGCGCCAGCGCCGGAACGAATGCAGTCTTTGCCACCGCTTACTCCACGTTTACCACAACGACGGACTTGGCCGGCAGTTTCATGGACAGCTTGCCGCCCTTCGCTTGCGCAGTGAATGGGACAGGTTTGACAGCGTCCGGCTGGGCAAACGTATTGTGCGCATCCATCGCGCCGGCGGTCAGCATGCGGCCTTGTACCGCACCAGCCTTGCCGCCCGCGACGTTGACGGTGACTTCCGTTTCCTTGTTCGGATTAGTGTTGACCAGCGCCAGGTACAGTTTGCCGTCCTTGCCGCGCGCCGCCGAAGCGCTCACTTGCGGCACGGCGGTTTCACCCAGCTTGTAAGCGCCGTTATCCTTGATGGCGACCGGCAGCGTGGTGGCGTCCTGGAATGGCACGTACATGTGGTACGCGTGGTAAGTCGGCGTCTTCAGCATCTTGTCCTTGTCGGTCAGGATCATCGCCTGCAGCACGTTGACCATTTGCGCGATGTTGGTCATGCGCACGCGGTCCGCATAATTGTGGAAGATGTTGAAGTTCAGCGCTGCCACGACGGCGTCGCGCAAGCTGTTTTGCTGGTACAGGAAACCGGAATTGGTGCCCTTTTCCACGTCATACCAGGTGCCCCATTCATCCACATAGAAACCGATTTTCTTTTGCGGGTCGTTCTGGTCCAGCACCTTGACGTTGTTGGCGATCAGCTTGTCCATCGCCAGCGTATTTTTCATGGTGGAGATCCACTCGCCTTCGCCAAAGCCGGTCGCAGCGCCCTTCACTTCCCACTTGCCGGTCGGGATCGTGTAATAGTGGAAGCTGATGGCGTCGATATTGTCTTTGACTTCTTTCGACAGCGTCGTGGTCCACGTCACGTCATTGTCATTGCCGCCGCTGGCGATGAATTTCGGACGGCTGTCGTGCGGCGCTTTCAGGAACGTGGTGGCGGTCTTGTACAGGTTCGCATAGTGGCCCGGCGTCATGTTGCCGCCGCAGCCCCACGCTTCATTGCCGACCGCGAAATACGCGACCTTGAACGGCTTGTCGCGGCCATTCTTGCGGCGCAGTTCCGCCAGGCCGGACTTGGTGTTGGACGTCATGTATTCCAGCCATTCCGCCATTTCCTGGTTCGAGCCCGTGCCCAGGTTGCCATTGACATAGGCATCCGCGCCCAGCAACTCCACCAGGTCGAAGAATTCGTGCGTGCCAACCCAGTTCGGTTCTTCCACGCCGCCCCACATGGTGTTGACTTTGACAGGCCGGTCCTTGCGCGGGCCGATGCCTTCGCGCCAGTGGTATTCGTCGGCAAAGCAGCCGCCCGGCCAGCGCACCAGCGGCACGTGCAAGTCCTTCAGCGCCGCCAGCACGTCGTTGCGCCATCCTTTCGTATTCGGGATGGGCGAGTCCGGACCGACCCACATGCCTTCATAAATGCCCGTGCCCAGGTGTTCGGCGAATTGGCCGTACACGTTCTTGTTGATGACGGCGCCCGGCTTGGCGGCGTCGATGGTGACGACGGTTTCCGCCCATGCCGCGAATGATGCGCAGGCCAACAGGCTTGCTGCTGCAGCGAAAATGGTTTTGTTCATGAAACGCATGTGAGTCTCCTTGTTATTTGACACCACGGCGGAAGCGCCGCCGGGTGAGGCATGGACGCGCGGACGCGGTACGGCGAGCCTGGATGGCGCCGTCCTTCCGCGACGTCTTGGAATGAATGGCTTGCCGGACAGCGTGCTTACACCCAGCCAGCGTCAACGATGAATTCCTGCGCCGTGCACATGGCGCTGTCATCGGCCGCCAGGAACAGTACCATCGACGCAATGTGAGCGGGCATCAGTTTTCCCGGCAGGCATTGCATGCGCGTGATTTCCTCTTCCGCCGCAGCGTCGACCCACAGGTCAATCTGGCGCTGCGTCATGACCCAGCCAGGGGTCACGGTATTGACGCGGATATTGTGCGGGCCCAGGTCGCGCGCCAGGTTGCGCGTCAGGCCGATCACGGCAGATTTCGTCGTGGCGTAGACAGGATAGCCGGCGCCTTTGGCTTTCCACGAAATGGAACTGATATTGATGATGGAGCCGCCGCCTTTTTTCTTCATGCCCGGCAGGACAGCCTGGCACGTAAAGAACATGGGACGCTGGTTGATCGCGATGCGCTCGTTCCAGTACTCGAGCGTGACGTCTTCGATATTGTGGCGCTGGTCATTGGCGGCGTTATTCACCAGCACATCGAAGTCGCCCAATTCTTCCGCGCATTCGGCCATGGCGGCTTGCAGCGCGGGGATATTCGTGATGTCGCAATAGCGGAATTGCGGTGTCTGGTGGCCGGCGGCGCGCACGCGCTCGACCAGCGCCAGGCTGGCGTCCCTGGCGATGTCCACGAAGGCCACGGAAGCGCCCTGCGCGGCAAAGGCTTCCACCAGCGATTCGCCTATGCCCGTGCCGCCGCCCGTGATAAATACGCGCTTGCCGCGCAAACTGCCGAATTTGGCCAATTCAGTCATGTTGTCTCCTCGTTCTTATTTTGATATGCATGTCACTGCGGGCCACCTGGGCCAGCTCAGCCTGCGGTGTTCGGTACGGTGCATCCCCCAAAGCGGATCATGCCTTGCCTAAAGCCCCATCCACGCGGCGCCAGATCCCGCTTGGGTTACCGTCGCGCAGCGACTCTGGCAGCAGCGCCTGCGCCAGGTTCTGATAGCACACCGGACGCAGGAAACGGTTGATCGCGCCAGTCCCGACAGACGTGCTGCGGCCATCGGCGGTGGCCGGGAATGGCCCGCCATGCACCATGGCTGTCGACACTTCCACGCCGGTCGGGAAACCATTGGCCAGAATACGGCCAACTTTACGCTCCAGCACCGGCAGCAATTGTTCCGCCGCGCCAAAGTCGCCCTCATCCAACTGCAAAGTTGCCGTCAACTGTCCTTCCAGGCGTTCCGTCACCGCCACCATTTCCGCCACGTCCTTGCAGGCAATCAGCATCGACGCAGGGCCGAACACTTCTTCATGCAGCGCATGCCTGGCAAGGAATTCGGCAGCTTGCGTCTTGAACAGCGCAGGGGCGCCTTTGCCGGCTTCCTGCACTTGCGCGTCGTTGCTATTGATCAGCGTCGTCACGCACGACTGGCCGGCCAGCGACGCGACGCCGCGCTGAAACGACCCAGCAATCCCTGGCGTCAGCATGGTGGCGCCCTGGACGTCGGCCAGCGCCTCCGCTGCCACGGCGGCAAAGCGGTCGAATGCCGGACCATCGATGCCCAGCACCAGGCCCGGATTCGTGCAGAACTGGCCTACACCCATCGTCAGCGAACCGGCGAAGCCTTGGGCAATGTCGTCGCCACGGGCGGCCAGCGCTTGCGGCAACAGGTACACCGGGTTAATACTGCTCATTTCCGCATACACGGGAATCGGTTGCGGACGCGCCGCCGCCACCGCCATCAGCGCGGTACCGCCGGAACGGGAACCCGTGAAACCGACAGCCTGGATTGCAGGATGCGCGACCAGGGTCTGGCCGATGCCATTGCCCGTGCCCGTCAGCAGCGCAAACACGCCGGCTGGCAAACCACACTGCTCTACCGCCTTGACGATGGCGCGCGCCACCAGTTCCGACGTGCCGGGGTGCGCCGAGTGGGCTTTCAGCACGACCGGACAGCCGGCTGCCAGCGCGGACGCCGTATCGCCGCCCGCCACGGAAAACGCCAGCGGGAAGTTACTGGCCGCGAACACGGCGACGGGGCCGACCGGAATCATGCGCATGCGCAGGTCCGGGCGCGGCGGCGTGCGCTGCGGCAGCGCCGTATCGATGCGGGCATCGCGCCACGAACCTTCACGCAGCAAGTCCGCGAACAGTTTCAACTGGTTGCACGTGCGGCCACGTTCCCCTTCCAGGCGTACACGTGGCAAGCCCGATTCCGCCATCGCGCGTTCGATCAGCGCGTCGCCCAGCGCCATGATTTCCGCGGCGATGGTTTCCAGGAAATCCGCACGCTTGGCGTCCGCCAGTGCGCGGAACGTATCGAAAGCTGCGCCGGCCAGCGCGCACGCTTCATTGATTTGTTCCAGGTCGACCATGTGGAACGATGGCTCGATATGCTGGCGCAGCGATGGGTCGAACGCCTGGAACGAACCGCCGTTGCCTTGCACGGCATTGCCGTTGATGAGGGCTTGTCCGGTAATGGTGGTAACTGAGGTCACAGTGCTTTCACTTTCGCATACGAGGTTGCAACGACTTCCAGCTTGTTACGCAGCGCCGGGCCAAAGACCGGCGCCTCCACCTCAAAGCTCTCGCCCGCCTGCACGCTGATGTTGTCCGCCACGCTCAGCGTTGCCGTGCCGAAGAAATGAATGTGCACGTCGCCCGGACGGTTGAACAAGCCATATTTGAAATGGTGGTATTCGAGGTTCTCGATGGTGTGCGACATGTTTTGCTCGCCGCTGACGAACGCTTTTTCCCAACGTACTTTCCCTTCCTTGTCCAGGATGCGGGACGTGCCGGAGACGTGCTGCGGCAATTCGCCCACCAGCAGCGCCGGGCCCAGGCCGCACACGCGCAGCTTCGAGTGGGCCAGGTACAGGTAATTCTGGCGCTCCGTCACATGGTCGGAGAATTCATTGCCGATCGCGAAACCAACGCGGTAAGGCTGTCCATCGTCGCCAATCACGTACAAGCCCGCGATTTCAGGCTCTTCGCCGCCATCCAGTGCGAAGTCCGGCATTTTCAACGCTTCGCCATTGGCCGCCACGATGGAGCCATCGCCTTTATAGAACCACTCCGGCTGCACGCCCGGCGTGCCCGAAGCAGGCTTGCCGCCTTCCACGCCCATGCGGAACATCTTCATGGAATCGCTCAGGGTTTCCACGTCGCCGCCGATTTTCTTATGCATGGCGTCGCGCGTGCCGGCGCTGCCCAGGTGGGTCAGGCCGGTGCCGCACACATAGGTGTGAGCGCTATCTTCATGATCCAGGGGCGTCAGCAAACGGCCGCCTGCCAGCACTTCCTGATACGAATGGGTTTGCGCGCCGGCGCGGGACTGGGCCAGTTCCGCCAGGCCGGTCTTGCCGCGGATGGCTGCCTGCGCCAGTGCATACGTCGTGGTAAAGCCTTCGAGTTCGCGGATGGTGTCCTGCTCCAGCAGGCCCACGCGGCGTTCTCCGTGTTGATTCTTGAACTGTACGAGCAACATGAATGTGTCCTTAATTAGTGCGAATGTTTCGGAACCTTGGAGCCGCGCATGCCGACCAGGAAGTCGAAGTCGCAGCCTTCATCGGCTTGCAGCACGTGGTTGATGTACAGTTGCTGGTAGCCGGACTTGGCGCTGTCATCTGGCTGCTGAGCGCGGGCAGCCAGGCGCTGCGCCATTTCTTCGTCGGAGATTTCCAGGTTCAGTTTGCCGTTGGCGCAATCGAGTTCCACGATATCGCCGTCGCGCACGATGCCCAGCGGGCCGCCTGCCATGGCTTCCGGCGCCACGTGCAGCACCACCGTGCCATATGCCGTGCCGCTCATGCGCGCATCGGAAATACGCACCATGTCCTTGACGCCCTGCGCCAGCAGTTTCGGCGGCAGGCCCATGTTGCCTACTTCCGCCATGCCCGGATAGCCTTTCGGGCCGCAATTTTTCATGACCAGCACGGAATCCTTGGTGACGTCCAGGTCTGGATCGAGGATGCGTTCCTTGTAGTGCTCGAAGTTTTCAAACACGACAGCCTTGCCGCGGTGCTGCATCAATTCCGGCGTGGCGGCCGAAGGCTTCAGCACGGCGCCGCGCGGAGCCAGGTTGCCGCGCAAGATACAGATGCCGCCATCGGCCAGCAGCGGCTTGTCGATCGGACGGATCACTTCCTCATCGTAGATCGGCGCGTCCTTGCAGTTTTCCCACAGCGATTTGCCGTTCACGGTCAGCGCATTTTTGTGCTTGACCAGATCCGCTTCGCCGAGGCGGCGGATCACGGCCGGCAAGCCGCCCGCATAGTAAAACTCTTCCATCAGGAAGCGGCCCGACGGCAGCAAGTCCACCACGGTCGGCGTCCCTTTGCCAATGCGGGTCCAGTCTTCCAGGGCCAAAGGCACGCCGATGCGGCCGGCGATGGCTTTCAAGTGGATCACTGCGTTGGTCGAGCCGCCGATCGCGGCATTCACGCGGATCGCGTTTTCAAATGCTTCCTTGGTCAGGATCTTCGACAGGCGCAAGTCTTCCCACACCATGTCCACGATGCGCATGCCGGACATGTGGGCCAGCACATAGCGGCGCGCATCGACAGCGGGAATCGCGGCATTGTGCGGCAGCGCCGTACCCAGCGCTTCCGCCATGCACGCCATGGTGGACGCGGTGCCCATCGTGTTGCAGGTGCCGGCGGAACGCGAGTGGCCTGCTTCGGCTGCAAGGAAATCATGCATGGAGATTTCACCGGCTTTGACTTGCTCGTGCAGCTGCCAGACAGCGGTGCCGGAGCCAATGCTCTTGCCATTGAGTTTGCCGTTCAGCATAGGGCCGCCCGATACGACGATGGCAGGGATATCGCAGCTGGCAGCGCCCATCAGCAGGGCCGGTGTGGTCTTGTCGCAGCCGACCAGCAGCACGACGGCGTCCATCGGATTGCCGCGGATCGACTCTTCCACGTCCATCGACGCCAGGTTACGGGTCAGCATGGCGGTGGGACGCAAATTCGATTCGCCATTCGAAAACACGGGGAATTCAACGGGGAAGCCGCCCGCCTCCAGGATGCCGCGCTTGACGTGCTCGGCCAGCTTGCGGAAATGCGCATTGCACGGAGTCAGTTCGGACCACGTATTGCAAATGCCGATGATAGGCTTGCCCTGAAATTCATGGTCAGGGATGCCCTGGTTTTTCATCCAGCTGCGGTACATGAAACCGTTTTTGTCCTGCGTGCCGAACCACTCGGCAGAGCGCAGGGCTACTTTTTTCTTAGTCTCCGACATGCAAAATTCTCCTGTAATTGTCCCGCTCTGGCGGTTGCGATGTAGGCATACTAAAGGGGCTATCGATATGTTTCCAATGAATTAAAAATCGAAATCGATATTAAAAACAGTATCGCTACAGGAAAAAGACAAGGCGCCGCAAGGGCGCCATGGCATGGTTGATGGCGGCTGGTTAAACCAGCAGCAGTTTATTGACTGTGCGCGGCGTACCCGGCACGCCGGCATTGGCGCCGTCCAGGCACGACGGCCATTCAGTGCGCTCTTTCAGGGCCACGCAATAGTGCTATCAGTCCCACAGGATCTTATTGACGGTGCGGGGGATGTTCAGCGGCCCCGTATTCGTGCCACTGAGGCAGGACGGCCATTCAAGCTGTTCCTTGACAGTCACGCAGTAATGCAGCCGTCCGCCCGGGTTTTTCAATTCAATGGTGCCGCCGATGGCGATCCGGTGCATGGCGGGATGCGGGTCTTCCTGCATCCCCGTCGCCACCGTACAGGCGCCGCCCGTGGCTTCCACGCACGTGATACTGGCCATCTCATCCGGCTCCGCGGCAATCCTGAATTTCAGCGTGCTGACGGCGGCAGCCACAGGCAGGCTGAGCAAGACACCGGCAAGCAGGAACACGGCGGCACGGTGGCGTTTCATGGTTTCTCCCGGATGACTTTGATATCGCTATCCTCCCACGCCTTGGCGCCCACGACAAATACCAACTGTCGCGAACGCAACACACCAAGTAGGTTGCCGATTAACGCGGAGCGCCCAGCATCCGCACTATCTCAGCGGGCACGTCGGCGCTGCGGCGCTTGAACACGAATAATTCATGGGTAGGATACGTGGTACATGCCAGCGACGGCACGGCCGGATCATAGGTGCAGGTAAAGTGCGCCTGAACGCGCTCCAACTTTGCCGCCTGCACCGGGTCGTCCGTATACGGCTTGATAGTCAGCACATCGTCTTGCCACGTGCTGCGGACCGCGAAACCAATCACGGCGCGCACCGCAAGCTTGCCATCGTCTTTGCCATCCACGCGTACGGGAGCCGGACCGGAACCCGCCATCACACCTTGCCCGTCCGCCATCAAATACAGGTCGCCTTGCGGTCCGGTCCCGTCGTACAGCGACGCGCCCGTCCCCCAGGTTCCCGTCAAATGATCGGGCAGCTCAAACGCCGCCTGGGCCGCCACATGCAACACACTGCCGAGTAGCCCCCATCCCAACCTGCACCACATGGCGCGCATCCGTTACCCCGCTTTCGCTTTATGTCCCAGTTTCACCAGCGCCGCGATCAATAATTCCCGGTGATCCCCTTGCACTTCAATGACGCCGTCCTTGACGGTGCCGCCCGCGCCGCAGGCCGAGCGCAACTGCTTGCCCAATGCCGCCAGCGCCGCGTCGTCAAGCGCCACGCCTTTGACCAGCGTGACAGCCTTGCCGCCCCGGCCCTTGGTTTGCAGCGAAACCCGCACATTGCCATCGCCGCGCGGCACGGCTTTCGCATTGGCTTTGCACACGCAGGCGGCGGCAGGCTTGCCGCATTCAGGGCACATGCGGCCGGTTTCCGTGGAATAGACCAGGCCACCCTGGGAACGGTTTTTCATCATAGTTTCAATATTTGAAGACAAGCGGCAGCGTGGGACGGAAGTCATGCACCTTGCCTAGCATCCCGCCGTCGAATTCGATTTCCAGCAAGTCGGTATCGCCTTGCGCAAAGCGGACGGGCAACGCCAGCGATGGCAGGCTGCGGGGCTGGATCACTGTCACGGCCGTGACTTCCCGCAGCGGTACGCGGTGCGCCAGCGGCTGCGCGCGTTCCGGCGGCAATGCATCCGGCCTGCCGCCCGGCGTGAGGTGAAACCACATGGGTTCCGACAGCGGCGCCAGCGCGATGTCGCACGCGATACCGGGCGGGAAGTACGCCGGCTGGTAGCGCCAGCTGGCAAAGGGCAGCGGGCTGTCATCGCCAGGCGCCGGGCGGAAGCATATACCGAACGGCGACGCGCCCTCCCCTGACAGCCGCTCAAACAGCTTGGTGGGACGGGTGGCTTCGCTTTGCGCTTCGGCCGCATCGTCCAGCCACAGCAATTCCAGGAATGCGTTGGCAAAGAAAAAGCGCCGGTTGGCCGTGCCCTGGCCCGGATGGCGGTTGGCGGAGCCTTCCACCAGGCCAAAATCGGCCAGCGCGGCCGCTTCGGGTGCACCGGGCTGCACGCAAATGAAAAAGTGATCAATCAGCATGCCGCGATTATATGGCACGAAGTTGGCGCGAGTGCGGGCCTGTGGCACCAGAGGATTACCGCAGCCGCCGGATGGCGTCTCAAGAAACTCACCCATTGATTGTAAAGGTGATAACAGCATACAATCAGCATATTCTTTCCTGCAGGAGATACTGCTACATGTCCATGCCAGTCCGGGATACGCTCACGATCCACTTCCATGCCGACCAGACCGTGACGATTGAAGGCGTCACGCTTGCCGCCGTTGATGCGACACCGTTATTGGAAAGCATGGCAAAACGGACGCCGCCGCCATTACTGAAATTCGTCCCGGACGAAGGGGCGGGTTACGAAACAGTCGGCAGGCTCATCTACCAGGCAGTCCGGGTGGGATTTCCCGACGAGAGTTTTGGCTTGATCGGCAAAAAACCCACTCCGGTACTACGCAAGGCCAATGACGCCGACTTGCCGTTTTTGATGGAGCTACGCCATCAATGCATGGATACACCCATGCTTGCAGCAGGTAAAACGCCTTCCGATGAATTGCATAGGCAGCGCATTCTCTACCAGTTCGAGTGGGCGGAAATTGTTGAACTGGCAGGCGAACCAGTCGGGTTGCTGAAGGTGGTGCGCAGCCCGCCAGTGTGGGATCTGATTCAAATTCAAGTGGCGCCGCGCGAACAAGGCAAAGGACTGGGTAGCCTGTTGCTGCACGCATTGATGGCGCAAGCCATGGCATACGGCGCTTCCATCAAACTCAGCGTCTTCAAAGTCAATCCGGCGCTGCACCTGTATGAACGGCTGGGGTTTGTCGTCATCGGCGAAACCGACGACGCTTACGACATGCTGTTCACCGCGCCCGCATAAAAAACGGCCGGGATAGTCGCCCGTCCCGGCCCCAAAGACATCACACAGAAGAACGTACTACTACAACTCAAACACAATGGTCACACTGCCGAGAACCGGTAGAGCGACTCCGTTGTGTAAGTTTCCCCCGGCCGCAGAACAGTCGAGGGGAAATCAGCCCGGTTCGGAGAATCGGGGAAATGCTGCGGCTCCAGGCACAGGCCACTGCGGTATGCATACGTACGCCCCTTGCCTTGCAGCGAACCGTCGAGGAAGTTCCCGCTGTAGAACTGCAAGCCCGGCTCGCGCGTGTACAGTTCCAGCACGCGGCCGGACTTTGGATCGCGCAACGTGGCGGCCAGCGCCAGCAAGCCGGCCACCGGCTTATTCAACACGAGGTTATGGTCATAGCCCAAGCCGCGGCGCAACTGCTCGTCATCGGCGTGAATGCGCGAGCCGATGGCTTGCGGCTTGCGGAAGTCAAATGGCGTACCCGCCACCGTTGCGGGCTGCCCGGCAGGAATCAAACCCGTATCAACCGGCGTATAGCGGTCGGCGCAAATTTGCAGCTGGTGGTCAAGGATGTCGCCTTCGCCGGACAAATTGAAATACGCGTGCTGCGTCAAGTTCACCACCGTCGGCTTGTCCGTGACCGCGCGGTACAGCACCCTGAGTTCATTGGCGTTGTTCAGCTGGTATTCGACTTCCACCTGCAGCTTGCCCGGATACCCCATTTCGCCATCCAGGCTGGTGTATTGCAAGGTCACGCCCACTTCATCGGCGCGCATAAAGGGCTTGGCTTTCCACACCTGCTTGTGGAAGCCTTGCGAGCCGCCGTGCAAATGGTTGACGCCATTGTTGATGTCCAGCTGGTATTGCTGGCCATCGATGGAAAACTTGCCGTGCGCAATGCGGTTGCCATAGCGGCCGATCAGCGCGCCGAAATACGGCACGTCGCCTTCATACGGCGTCACGCTGTCAAAGCCGTGCGTGACATCGGCCAATTTGCCGTCGCGGTCCGGCACGTGCAGTTCCGTGATGATGCCGCCGTAATTGGTGACTTTCACGGTCATGCCATTGCCATTCACCATCGTGAACAGATGGACGGGGATGCCCGTCAGCGTCGTGCCGAACGGGGCTTCAGAAATATGGAGCGGCTTCATTACGCCACCGATGGCCGGCCAAACACCGGCATACCCTGCGCATCCCAGCGCAGCGGTTTCACATACGTATGGCGGTCCGGATTCCACAACGGGTCGCCGATGATTTCCGTATACGTGCGGGCGTGGTACACCAGCAGCACTTCGTCATCGTCGCCATAAGTAAAGCTGTTGTGGCCCGGGCCATAGACCCCGTGTTCAAAGCAAGTCTGCAATACCGGCGTCGCTGATTTGTTCCACGACGCCGGGTCCAGCAAGTCCGCGTTTTCATCGGCCCACAGCAAACCCATCGCGTAATTCTCGTCGGTAGCGCTAGCAGAGTAGCTGATGAAAATCTTGCCGTTGCGCTTCAGGACGGACGGGCCTTCGTTGACCCAGAAGCCGCGGATTTCCCAGTCGAACTCCGGCTTCGACAGCATGACCGGCTTGCCTCCGATTTCCCACGGCGTTTTCATCGGCGCGATGTACAGGTTCGAATTGCCTTCGATTGCCACATCCTTTTGCGCCCACAGGTAATACAGCTGGCCATGGTGCGTAAACGTGGTGGCGTCCAGGCAAAACGTGTCGATGCCGGTATCGACCTGGCCCATGAATTCCCACTCGCCTTCCAGCGGATTGGGATGCACATTGCGGATCGCATACATGCGGTGCTGGAACAGCTTGTGTTTGATTTCGCGGCTCGGCGCGGCGGCGAAGTACACATACCACGCACCCTGGTTGTAATGCAGTTCCGGCGCCCACACCAGTTCACTGTAAGGACCCACGTCCGGCTTGCGCCACACGCTGACCTTGTCCGCGCCGGCCAGGCCGGCGATGGTTTTCGAACGGCGCAATTCAATGCGGTCATACTGCGGCACGGATGCCGTGAAGTAGTAGTAGCCGTCCGCGTGCTTGATGATATAGGGATCGGCGCGCTGCTCGATCAAGGGCTTCAAAATCTCAGCCACAAGGTTCTCCATTTCCAAAAATTCAACCTGCCACATGATTGCCAACTAAGCCATGGCTTTGCATTTGCGTCTTCACTTCCGTGTAATAGTCATCGCTGATGCGGTAACGGAACATCAATGCGCCCATCAGGAAGTGGAAGAAGCCGGGTAACACAGACAGCATCAGCGCGATACCGTTGAGCGCGGCCGCAGTCTGCTCCTGGTTCGGCTGGTAATCAAAATACGCAAACAGCACGCCCACCAGCCAGCCCGCAATGCCCATGCCTGCTTTTTGGCACACGGAAATGCCGCCAAACGCAAAGCCGGAGACGCGCTTACCGGTTTTCAACTGGCCATAATCAATGGTCTCAGCAATAGCGGACCAGAACACGGGCGCGTGCAAATCCACGACGAACGACAACGTAAAGTACAGCACGGAAGCCAGTACCATGTCGCCCGGCTTGACGAACACATAAATCGCCACCGACAGCGCCGCCACCACGATTTGCGAGTAGCGGAACAATTTGACCTTGCAATAGAACTTGGTGATCCACGTCGACGCGATCATCGACAGGATGGCAGCCGCCACGCCCAGCGACATGAAGGCAGAAACAGCGGCGGTATTGCCGCCCAGGTAATACTTGGCGTAATACATGGCGACCGAACCGCGCAGCACGTAGCCGATGGTGCCCGTCACGCACACGCCGCACAGGATCAGCCACTGGTCATTGCGCAGCAACACTTGCAATTGCTGCCACAGCGACTGTTTTTGCACCACGTGCGGCACGCGCTCGGTGGTGGTGGCAAAGCAGAACAGGAACAGCGCAATGCCGATGACGGCCATCACGGCCATCGCCATCTGGTAGCCGGCGGACTTGTCGCTGCCGCCCCACTGGTTGGCCAGGATCGGCACCACGATGGTGACGAGGAAGCCGGCAATCTTGGCAAAGAACAGGCGGTAGCCATTGGCCGACAAGCGTTCTTGCGGATCGGACGTCAGGCTGCTGGGCAGTGAAATATACGGAATGCCGACGCCGGCCGTCATCAAGGTCATCAGGATGTACGTCGAATACGCCCACAGCAGCTTGGCGTCGTAACCCCACGATGGCGTCGTAAAAACAAAGAAGACGCTGATGCCGTAAGGGACGGCCAGCAGCAGGAAATACGGGCGGTAACGGCCCCAGCGCGTCGTCACGCGGTCCGTGATCTGGCCCATGACCAGGTCGGCCATCGCGCCGACGAATTTCACCACCAGGAACAGCGTGGCCATGTCCAATGGCTTCAGGCCGAAAATATCGGTGTAATAAAACGTGATGATCAACATCATCGACGAAATCACCACGTTCAGCGCCATGTCGCCTGCACCGAAGCCGATCTTTTCCAGCGTGCTTAATTTTTGCGTATGCATTGTGCGGTTCCCAATACGTGAAACGGCCGGCGCCACCCCGATGCGGCGCCGGCTGTGCTGCCAGCCATGCCGCCGCCTCTGACACCGGCGGCATGGCCTTACTACAGGTTACAACTTACATCTTCCAGCGCAGCGACACCCCGACCGTACGGTCATAGCGGCGCACGTCGCGCGGCGCGGCGGCAGTGCCATGGTAATCGTGGTATGCGAAGTTCAGCAGGTTATTCGCATCCACGCTGACCGTCACGTCCTTGGTCAGCTTGTACGATACCGACGCATCGAGGAACTTGATCGGGTCAACGATCAAATCGCAGCAGCCGCGGTAGTTGTACTCGGCCACGAACTTGTCGCGCCAGCTGTACGCCAGGCGGGCCGACAGCTTGTCGTATTCATACAGGCCGACAACGTTGTACGCCTTCTTCGACATGCCGGGGAAGTCCGGCGTGGTGCTGGCGCCGTCTTCGTTTTGCACGCCGCCATGCATGAACGTCACGTTGGCTTGCACACCCAAGCCGCTCATCCAGCCCGGCAGCATCGTGAAGAATTGCTGGTACGAGAACTCGGAGCCTTTCAGGTTCGCCTTGCCCACGTTGTATGGACGGTTGACCAGGTAAGTCTTGCCATTGATGGTCTCGTTACGCTGGCGCCACATTTCATAGTCGGTGAAGCGGTGCTCAAACAAGGTCGCAGTCAGCGAGCTGGCGGGCGCAAAGTACCATTCCAGCGACAAGTCCACGTTCTTGCTCTGCGTCGGGCGCAAGTTCGGGTTGCCCGCGCTGCCCGTCGCCAAAGTCGTGGCCGTCGAATCGTGCAGGATCAGGCCCGGATTGTAGTCGCCGAAGTTGGCGCGCTGGATGGCTTTACCGGCCACCAGGCGCGATTGCAGGTTGGGCATCCATTTGGCGCGCAGGGAAGCGCTTGGCAAGACATCGCTGGTGGTGCTGTCGCTGTGCGCCGGGATGATGGTGGAAGCGCCCGTGGCCGACGTGACCTGGCTGTAGCCATCGACTTCCTGCTTGGTTTGTACCCAGCGCACACCCACCGCGCCATCGACCGGTACCGGGCCCACGTCCACGCCAAACTTCGCCTTCAAGTACAGGGCCGTCGTGGTTTCCACGTCCGAATAGTACGACAGCGGGTCATCCGCCGTTCGGCCTTTCAGGCCCAGCGCCGTGCGCAGCGCCGCCGTGTTGTCCAACAGGTAGTCGCGGCATGGCGCGTAAAACTGGTTCATGCCGTAATTGCCGCCCGTCGCTTCAGTCACGCAATTCAAACCGCTGGGCAGCGAGGTGACCGGAATGGCAGCCACCTTGTTGAAGTTGTCCTTTTCATGCACGTACGTGGCAAACCGCTTGGCCAGGCGCACGCCACTGGACAGTTCCTTCAGGATGCCATCGCTTTCCGGTTCCCAGATCACGTCGCCGCGCCAGTCGGTCGAACGGCCGGACGATGCATTGTGGTTATCCCAGAACACGTCGGTCACCCATTTGTTCGGGCTGGTCATGTCGGTGCCCGGGTATTCCAGGTAGCCGCCGCCATCGCGGATGGCGCCTTTGATATTCAGCGGGCCTGGCAGCACAGTATCGAGGATCGGGTTTTCCTGCGTGTAGCGGCTCAGGGTGCGGGCCAGTTCCGTTGTAAAGCGCACGGTCGGCGTAATGTTGTAGCGGCCGCCGATCGCACCCTGGTGGCCGATCGATTCATCGCGGCGGGCCTGGGTCGAACTTAAGGTAAACAGGCCGTCCGCGCCATTCTTGCTGATCGAATCCAGGTAATTGCTGCCCTGCTGCGTGGTGACGGTGGAACCAGCCTGGAACCATGGCAGCACGCCGACGAAGAACACGCTGGACGAATCGTGGTTGATCTTGGTGCTGAAGCCTTCCGCATACAGTTCCAGGTCCGAATTCGGACGCCATTGTGCGGAGAAATTGCCGGCCCAGCGTTTGCGGTCGCCCTGCGTCATCACCCGGCCCATGGAATCGGCGCCTTGCATATTGTTATACAGCGGCCACTTGATCGGCGGCGCGACCCACGCGGTTTCGTCGTGATAACGGCCGCGCTGGTACGAAATGCCGCCCAGGATGCCGAAGTCGCCATATTCCGCGCTTTTCCAGCGGTTCGACCACATGCCGGACAGGTTCGGGTCCGTATGGCCGGCCAGGCCGCGGTGCTCGGCACGGGCGGTCAGCGCCACCTGCTCGCCTTTGAAATCAAATGGACGGTTGGTGCGCACGTCGATGACACCGGCCACGCCGCCTTCATTCATGTCGGCAGCCTGCGATTTATAGACGTCCACGCGCTGCAGCATGGCGACCGGTACGTCGGCCAGGAACAGGCTGCGGCCGGCGGCCGTGAACATTTCACGGCCGTTCAAGGTGGTCACGATGCCGCCCAGGCCACGGATGATGACCTGGCCGGCTTCACCGTTGTCGCGGATGATTTGCGTGCCCGGTACGCGGCCCAGGATTTCCGCCACATTTTTGTCAGGGAATTTACCAATGTCGTCGGCAACAATGGAATCCATCACTTGCTCGGAATTTTGCTTGATGGTTTGCGCGCTCTGGGCGGCCTTGCGCACGCCCGTTACCACCACCGTGCCGGCGTCCTGCGCCCACACCGACGCACTGCTCATGACGCCAGCCGCCAGCAGCGATGCGACCGCCACTTTCAACATGAAAGGCTGATGCGCAGCCGCAATTTGGCCTTGTATCCGTTCCATTTAGTCTCCAATACCTTTTTAGTTATCAATCCCGGGCCTTGCCTGACCCGTCTGCGTGGAAACCATATTAATTGTCGGGAACGAATTCAATCCAATCAATTTTTCACGCTTTTTGATATCGTTTTTGATATCACGGAGGGGCTTCATATATGGACACGGTTGTACGACAACCGCGAACCTTACCGTATGGGTATCGGTGGAGCAAGGGAAAATGGCGGCAATGCGGATGGCAGGCGAGCGAGCGCTGCAGCCATGCAACTGTGACCCAATCACAACAATGGCAACAAATTATGCAAATTCTGTTGCGCCAGACCAATACCTGTCGATGTCTTTCAAGTCCCACGCGGCCGCATCCTCGCGCGCGACAATGCTGTCGGTGACGGCAGCCGACGCCAGGTCAACCAATTCCGGCCGCACGTAGCTGCGCGCCCGCGCCGAGTAAAACACGCGCACTTTCGGCTTGATCAGCGACTGGCCGCTTGCCTGCTCCACCACCACGCCCAGCCGTTCGGATTTCAGCCGCACCAGCGTGCCGACCGGATAAATGCCGATGCATTTGATGAACGCAGCAAACATGTGCTCATCGAAATGTCCTTTGCTCCACTCCGCCATGCGGCGCAGCGATTCCGCCGGACACCAGCCCTGTTTATATGGCCGGTTCGACGTGATAGCGTCATACACGTCGCAAATTGCCCCCATGCGCGCAAATACACTGATCTGCCCGCCTTTCAACCCTTCCGGATAGCCGGTGCCATCGATTTTTTCGTGGTGGTGCAGGCACACGTCGAGCGCGGCGTCCGGCATGCCGGGCGTCTCCAGCAGCATTTGGTGGCCTTGGGACGGGTGTTGCTTTACAGCATTAAACTCTTCATCCGTCAGCTTGCCGGGCTTGTTGAGGATAGGCGGCGGCACAGCCATTTTGCCTATATCGTGCAGCAAGCCCGCCAGCCCTGCCTGGCGGATTTGTTCATCATCCAATTTCAGCTGCTTGCCCAGTGCGATCATCAGCGCGCACACGGCCACAGAATGCATATAGGTGTAATCGTCGGCGGTTTTCAGGCGAGCCAAGCCTATCATGGCGCCCGCATTGCGCATGACGGATTCGGAAATTTCTTCCACCAGCGGCATAGCGTCTTCCACCGCCACCGCCTTGCCCATGCGTGCTTCCGTGAACATCGAATGCACGGCGTCGCGCGATTTTTTTATCAGCACACTCGCTTGCTTGAGTTCACGGTCCAAGCTGACGGGCGCAATCGAGCTCAACGGTGCACGCGGAATGCGTGGAGCGCGCTGCGCAACTGCAGGCGCGGGCGCGGCGGCAGAGGCGGTGCTGTCCGGCACGGCGCCTACGGCCTCTTCCTCCGCGCCGTCATCCTCATCCTCGTCCTCGTCCTGTCCGGCCGCCACACCCTGGTGCGCGATAATGCGGGACTTGCTGACATCGATCCACACTTCCTTGACCGAACTGGCCTGTACGCGCTGCAAATCTTCCAGCCGCTCCAGCAAGATGTGCTTTTGCCAAAAGGGGGAAGCCAGCCAGGAACCAACGACCTTCTCGATATACATGCCAAGCTTTAAGTCTGTGACAGGAATCTTTTTCAGCATAGCCGCCCTCATTCCGCGTGGAAATTTAATGCAGTTCCATGCTATGCCATAACAGCGGGAAAGCAATAACAATATACACTTCACGCTTTGTCATTTCACAACAAGTCATGCATTTCCGCCGCATCAACCTCGCGATCCTTGCTTGTACTCAAATTATGTCGTGGGGGGCGCTGTATTACGCCATCGCCATCCTTGCGCCTGCCATGGCCCGCGACCTGGGTTGGCGCAGTGAAACCGTGATTGGCGCCTTTTCGTGGAGCTTGCTGGTGTCCGGCGCCGCCGCAACGCCGGTCGGCATGCTGATCGACAAGCACGGCGGGCGGTGGGTCATGGGTGCAGGGTCGCTGCTGTGCGGCGCCGGGTTTGCCGCGCTCAGCCAGGTGCACACGGTTGCCGCTTATTACGCCGCGTGGACCGTGCTGGGCCTGGCCATGGCGATGACCATGTACGAAGCGGCGTTTGCCACTATTAATCGCGAATTCGGTATGCAAAGCCGGCAAGCGATTTCAACTTTGACATTATTCGGTGGTTTTGCCAGTACCGTATCGTGGCCGCTGACACAGCATTTGCTGGGCGCGTCCGGCTGGCGCGACACGTGGCTCATTTATGGCGTCGCGCACTGGCTCGTGTGCCTGCCGCTGCATTTGCTGCTGCAAAAGGGCGAACGCTTGCCGGCCGCGGCGCCCGCTACCGGCGCTGCCGCGGCGCAGGACGGCCCGCGCGATCACACGCTGGCCGAAGCCGTGCGCCATCCCGCGTTCTGGAAACTGGGTTTTGCGTTTTCAGCCAACAGCTTTATTTTTGCCGCGCTGTCCGTGCACTTGATTCCACTGCTGCAAACATATGGCCATGCGGCCGGCGTAGCGGTCGCACTGGCCGCGCTGGTGGGTCCCATGCAAGTGGCGGGCCGGATCGGGGAAATGACCGTGGGCCGCCGTGCAAAACCGCAAACCGTTGGCAAGATCACGTTTGGCGCCCTGCCTGCCGCACTGGTGGCGCTGCTGCTGTTTGGCCGCCATGGCTGGGCGGCCGCGGCATTTTGCCTGTTGTATGGCATGAGCAACGGCATCCTCACCATTGTCCGGGGTACGATCCCGCAAACGCTGTTTGGGCGCCGCCACTATGGCGCCATTTCCGGCGCGCTGGCGGGACCATCGCTGCTGTCGCGCGCAGCGGGACCGCTGGCCGTGGTGGCGCTGGCGCAAGCAAGTTCGCCGGCGAATTTACTGCTGGTGCTGCTGGCTGCCGCGCTGGCATCGCTGGCGTGCTACCTGCTGGCGATCCGTGCGTGAGGTCGCACGTAAAAAATTTCCTGGCATATACTGATGCGAGGAAATTCCAACCAGCCTTTTCCATGACTCCGCGCCTGAAACATTTGTTTGCCGCCCTGTACCTCCTGCCTGCCCTGCTGCTGGCCAGCGTCCGCGCGGAAGAAATTGCACTGACGGCTATCAACACGTACCGCTACGCGCCGTTCGTCTATCCTGACGGCAGCGGCTTGTGCGACGTGCTGGTCAAGCACTTGAACCAGCAATTAAAGGGCCGCTACCGGTTCGAGCTGCAGCATTTGCCCCGCATGCGCCTGCTGCGCGCGCACCTCGATGCGCCGCCGCATTTCGACGCCGTCGGCTTGCTGCTGGCGCCCAGCTTCATCGATGACGATGGCCGCTCGCGCTACCTGTGGAGCACGCCGGTTTTTGACGATTACAACGTGCTGGTGTTTGCCGGCGCCAAACCGCCGCCCATCCACCTGCTGTCGGACTTAAAAGGCAAGCGCTATGGCACGGTGCGCGGCTACCGCTATATGGGGCTGGAAACCATGGTGGCGGATGGCGTGATCCAGCTCGACCTGGCCAATGACGAATATTCGAACATGCGCAAACTGCTGGCGGGGCGGATCGATTTCACGCAAGTGAACCGCTTCATGTTCCAGAACATGTCATCGCAGGCGGAATTTGCCGGCAAGCTGTCGTATGTGCGCACACCGGGGCCGAACCGTTTTTCGCGCCACATTTTTGTCGCCCGCGACCGGCCGGAATTACTGGCCGCCATCAACGAAGCGCTGGCCACCCTGCCTTGCAACCGTGACTGGCAAGCCATGGCGCACAAGACGGACATCGCCGTGCCGCCGTGCACGGCGCAGCACTGATCAACCTGCCCGCAGTCACCGGTCCATTATCTTCGGCAATCACTTGCCACCTGTGGCTGGCCAAGGCGCTCAATCAATCGACGGCGCGCTACCGGTACTAGCGCGTGAACCGGATGGCAATGACTTTCACTTGCGACAACGGGAACATCGGCCCATTGGTGCGGCGCCGTATGCGCCACGCCGTGACCACTACGCCAATGGCAATGCCGACGCGTATCGCCCAATCCACCAGGCTGGTCGTCTTTACAGGCGCCGTTTCATCGACCGCATAAGCGGCCAGCCGCTTGCCGGTGAACCTGGAACCGACTACGAGACCGCTGTCATTGATCTTATTGGTCAAATACAGGCCCGCTTCACGGGGATGCACGGACAGTTTGCCATCCTTGTATACGAACGTCAGCGGCTGGAAGCCTTCCGACGTCACGGTCCCTGCCACGTGGCCGGCCGCATTGATGCTGGTGGCAAAACTGTTGACGCCTTTCGGCAGCAGCGCGCCGATGTCGATGGTGCGCGTGCCATCCCAGATGAACGCATGCCAGCGTTTTTCCGGCGTTTCCGCGGCGCCGGCCACCAGTCCCGCATCGTTGATGGCCGTGGCCATGCTGATGCGGCCTCCCAGGCCCGGCACTTCCTGCATGGCTTTGCCTGCCGGGGCGACAAATGCGCGGCGGAAGCCTTCGGGGTTTTGCGCCGTCCCCACCACGGCGCCGGCTGTATTGATGCCGGCTGCGAAGCTGGTCTTGCCGCCCAGGGTGCCCAGGTCTTTCATGACGCCGTCTTCCGTGACGAACGCGTGGAAGTCGCCGTTCGGCAAATCCGAATGGCCCACCACCTGGCCCGACGCATTGATGGCAACGGCGGACGCGCCACCGCCGCCCAGCGTGCCCAAATCCGTCATGCCTTTCCTGGTTTCATAGACGAACGCGCGCCAGCGGCCTTCCCTGTTTTGCGCGGCGCCCGTGATCATGCCGGCCGCGTTGATGGCGCGCGCTTCGCTGTCGGAGCCGCCCAGGGTTCCCAGCTCCGTCACCTTGCCGTACTCAAACAGCACGGCGCGGCGGCGCCCATCTTCGCTTTCTATCATGCCGACCACCTGGCCGGAACGGTTGGCGTCATACGCCTGGCTGCTTTCACCAGGCAATTCGCCAAAGCCGGGCCGGCCGGTAGCGGCGCCGGCCGATAACGTGAACAGGGCGGCAGCCAGGGCAATGTAGCGCATGAAAATCTCCTTGTTGTGCGGTGCTATCAATATAACCCGCGCTCCATGAAGATTTTCTAAAGGTCTTGCACCTTGCGCCGCGCCATTTACTGGAACGCCACCTCGGCAAAGCTGCGTAGCTTGCGGCTGTGCAGGCGGTCCACGCCGAGCCCCCTGAGCAGCTCCACCGTCCGTATGCCGATCTGCAAATGCTGGTCGACCCGGTCGCGGTAAAACTGGTTAGCCATGCCCGGCAACTTCAATTCACCATGCATGGGCTTGTCGCTGACGCACAGCAGGGTTCCGTACGGCACGCGGAAGCGGAAGCCATTGGCGGCAATGGTCGCGCTTTCCATGTCCAGCGCCACGGCGCGGCTCTGGCTGAAGCGGCGCTCCGGCGTGCGCTGCGGCAGCAATTCCCAGTTGCGGTTATCCGTGCTGGCCACGGTCCCCGTACGCATCACGCGCTTCAATTCCAGGCCAGACAATTGCGTCACGTCGGCCACGGCCTTTTCAATGGCCACCTGCACTTCCGCCAGCGGCGGGATCGGCACCCACAAGGGCAAGTCTTCATCGAGCACATGGTCTTCCCGCACGTAGCCGTGGGCCAGCACGTAGTCGCCCAGCTGCTGCGAATTGCGCAAGCCGGCGCAATGGCCCAGCATCAGCCACGCGTGGGGACGCAGCACGGCGATATGGTCGGTGATGGTTTTCGCATTGGCCGGGCCCACGCCGATATTGACCATCGTGATGCCGGTGCCATCGCTGCGCACCAGGTGGTAAGCGGGCATTTGCGGCAAGCGTGGCGGCGCCACGCCGAGCAGGTCATCCGGATGCGCTGGCGTGCCCGCACGGCGCGTGACGATATTGCCCGGCTCAATAAACGCGATGTAGTCGTCTGCGCCCGACGCCGGCGTCTGCATCAGCGCCTGTCCCGTGCGGATGAATTCATCGACATAGAACTGGTAATTGGTGAACAGCACAAACTTCTGGAAGTGCGACGGCGACGTGCCCGTGTAATGGCGCAAGCGCTGCAGCGAATAGTCGACGCGGGGCGCCGTGAACAGCGACAGCGGCTGCGCTTCGCCAAACGGCACTTCATGCGTGCCATTGGCAATGCCGTCATCCATGGCCGCCAGGTTCGGCAAATCGAACACGTCGCGCATCAGCAAGCGCCGCTCGGGCCCCATGCTGCCTTCGATGTGGTCGTGTTCAGCAAATGAAAAGTGGATCGGTATCGGCTGCGAACTCATGCCCACTTCCAGCTGCTGGCCATGGTTCTTCAACAGCAGGCGGAATTGTTCGTGGTAGTAGCGTGAAAATAAATCAGGGCGCGTCAGCGTGGTTTCAAAGGCGCCGGGACCCGCGACGAAGCCAAACGACAGGCGCGACGGCGCACGCGCCACGGTTTCCGTATTGATGCGCACATAGGGATAGCAAGCCCGCACGTGTTCCGGCGGATTTTCACCTGCAACAAAGCGCTGCAGCGACTCGCGCAAATACCCGATGGAATCTTCATACAAATGCTGGACGTGGGCCAGCGCGGCGGCGGGATCATCGAAATGCCGTGGGGTGATGAATGGACGGGGCTGCACGATATTCACTCCTCTACAAACGACAACAGTGTCGGCTTCATTGTAGCGGCGATATCTCTGCGGCGCAGCAATGCCCCGTTGCGTGCGCGGTTTTATTCGGGCGCCGATGGTCCCAGCGCCTGCCTTCTGCGTTTGCCTATGTAGCTGCGCACATCGTCGAACGTGACTTTGCCGCGGTGGGCCGTATCGATATCCGCGAAATGGTTGGCGACCCAGCCCAGGCCCGCCTTGCGCGCCTCTTCCTCTGTCAGCGCGCCGCTGGCATCGAGGTCCGCTTCATTGAACCGCTGGCGCAGCTTGGCCACGGCTTGCTGCTGCAGTGCTGCGCCCGACGGCGCCGGCGTGGCTGGCGCGTGGCGCAAATGCTGCGGGACGCACGGGTCGGCGCACTTCGGCGCCGGGGCCTGCGCGGCTGCGGAAGCCGCGGAAAACGCCAGCATGATCGTAAAAATCAGTTTGTTCATTATTTCCCCGCCAGGCTGCTGTAGAACTGCACCAGGTCCGCTTTCTGCGCGCGGCGCGCGGCATCGTCCAGGTAAATCATATGGCCGCTCGCGTAATTGCGGATCGAAATATTCGGATTGGCGCCCAGCCGCGCCAGATCAAGTTCAGTCTGGTAAAACGGCGTCGCCAGGTCATGGTAGCCGCTTTGCGCCAGCACTTTCATGGCCGGGTTCAGGTTGATGGCGGCTGCCAGGTCCGGAATCGTATCCGGCACTTCCTTGCCATCATGCTTGAAATTCCACGTATCGATGATGTCGATGAATGTGCCGTAGGTACTGGCCGCACTGTATTTCAGCGTGCCGCTCATGTACGTGCGGATCGCCGTGGTAACCGCATTGTTCACTACTGTCAGCGACGGATCGCCATCGGCCGTCAATGCGGAACCATTCGGGCCCGACACGCGCGCATCGTAGCGCCCCAGCAGCTGGCCCGGCAGCAGTTCCTTGGCAAACAAATCCGGCCCGTAATTCAAATTGGCTTGCCAGCGCGACGCCGGCACGCCCGTGTACTTGAACAATTGCTGGGAGACGGTCGCCGGCGGCAGCGTATTGGACGACAGCCAGCGGCCAACCGCATCGCGGTACGTGGTCGAGCTGTAGCCCCGCACTTCCTGCAGGAAGCTGGGCACGTCGGCAGGCGCCGGACTGGCCAGCTTGTAGTAATTGCCGGTCGCCGCATACGTCGGGATATAACCTTCGCAGCTGCGGATGTTGATGACGCTGCAATTGCTGTTGTAATCCATGATGGCCGAATGCAGCACGACGCCGCTGACGCGGGTGCCGGCTGTTTCCAGCAGGTTGGCCAGGATGCCGGTGCGCGGCGCGCCATACGATTCGCCAAACAGCACTGTCGGCGATTGCTGGCGGTTATTCGCCGCCACATAGCGCTGCACGAAATCGCGGAAGCCCGCCGCATCGGCATCGACGCCCCAGAAGTCGCGGTTGCGGGCCGGAGAAATCGCCTGCGAATAGCCGGTGCCCACGGCATCGACAAACACCAGGTCGGACACGTCCAGCAAGCTTTCCGCATTGTCCACCAGCGCTGTATTGGCGCTAAGGATGGTGTTCGATGGAATTTGCGTGGGAATGCGCTTGGGCGCGAAGGAACCCAGGTGCAGCCACATCGACGCGGAACCGGGGCCGCCGTTATAGAAGAACGTGACGGGGCGCGAACCGGGCGCCTTGCCGTCGGCCGTATAGGCCACATAAAAGAATGACGCCGCCCTGCCCGTGCGCGCATCCGTTGCCGTCAGGTGGCCCGTGGTGGCCGTGTATGCAATGGTCTGGCCATTCAGCACCATCGAACTTTTCACGATGGCCGCGCTTTCCGTGGCGCTGGCCAGCGATGCCGCAGGATTGCCGGAATAGACCACCGGGTCGTTCAGCGCACCGTCGCCGGACACCGGTGGCGTCACAACAGGAGGCGTCGCCGCCGCCGTGCCGCCGCCGCCTCCCCCGCCGCCGCATGCAGTCAGCAAGAAAGCCGTTGCCAACGACACCGCAGCTGCCGGAATGGTGGTTGTTTTGTTGTTGAGTCTGCCCACGCGCGTTCTCCGGAAAGTTTACATGCTATCCGGACAGATTATGCACGATGGCTGCGCGAAATTGTATAGTCAGGCTATGCCGGGTCTCACAAACCGCAAGCCTGGTTGCCGGGGCCGATGAAACGGAACGAACGGGAATAAGATACGGCGGCATTTTCGCGGCGCTTTTGCTCCAACGTCACCATGTCGCCGATATCGAGGCCGCTCAGCACGAACAAGTTCATGTCCTTGCCCTTGAACTTGTCGGGCAACACTTGCTCGGACCAGCCGCCATCGCGAAACGCATAGCGGGTGAACAGGCGGCAGCCCGGCGACGTGGCAACCACCGTATAGACCACCGGCACGCCATTTTCCACATCCAGCACCAGCGGGTTTTCATGCCGGCCCTGGCCACGGTCATGGGCGGTGCGCCATTCATAGGTTTTGCCGGGCTGCGACGGCAGCGCAAAGCGGATCGCCGTACCCTCATCCGTGCTGCGGCGGTCAACCACGATGACCTGGCCCGACTGCAGGCGTACCTGTTCCTGCCACCGTTCGGCGCGCGAGCAGCCGCTCAGCGATGCGCCGGCGGCGGCAAACGCCAGCGCCGCCAGCAGCGCGCCGCCTTTCACCGTCCAACTCATCCATTTCTGTGCCATGACCACCCCTGACGCCGCCCCATGGGGCAAAACCGCTATTGTGCCTTGTTTTCGGCTAAAAAATGTCACGGAAAATCACGAAAAGTTCATCAAATTGTCATTACATCCTCATTGCATGCGCAAGCGCCGCCGCGCCGCCCGCGCATGGGGCACCCACGCCTGCATGGCCCAGCGCCGCCACATCAGCAAGCCGCGGATCCATTCGTCCGCCGCATACGCCAGCCACAGCCCCGTCAATCCCAGGCCGAAATGCATGCCCAGCAGCCAGCTGCCGCCCGCCAAGACCACCGCCATCGACGCGGCGCCCGCCATCACGGGGTAGCGCACGTCGCCTGCCGCGCGCAGTGCATTGATGACCACCAGGTTGAACGTGCGCCCCACTTCCAGCGCCACGGTCAGCCACAGCAGCAGCGAGCCTTGCCGGATGATGTCCACATCTTGCGTGAAGCGGCCCAGCAGCCACGGGCCTGCCAGCGCCATGCCGGCCGACACGGCGCCGCTGGTGACCAGCCCGCGCGCCAGCGATGCCCGCACCAGGCCATGCGCGTCGCGCAGCTGGCCTGCGCCGATCAAGTGGCCGACAAGGATTTCCACGGCCAGCGCCACCGCCATGCTGCACATAATGACAACCCCGCCAATTTGCTGCACATACGCCATCGTGGCCAGCGCCCGCTCGCCCATGCTGCCCGCCACGGCCATGCTGGCCATGAAGGACAGCCGCCACGCGATATTTTCCGCAGCGGCGGGAATACCGATGTGCAGCACGTCCGCCAGCGGGCCGCGCTGCAAGCGCCACCAGTCGTCCCACCGGGGGCGGATGCCCAGTCTGCGCTGCCATAAGGCCATATGCAGCGCCAGGCCCAGTGCGCGGCTCAGCAGCAGCGCCAGCGCATAGCCGGGCAAGCCCAGTTCCGGCAACGGTCCCCAGCCATACATCAGCGGGAACGCCAGCAGCAGGTGCGTGCCATGCATGGCGGCCAGCACCAGCAGCGAATCGCGCATGCGCAAGTGGGCGCGCATGACGCCGGCCATCGCCGCATTCCACGCGTCGAACAGCAGCGCGGGCGCCAGCACTTGCAGCATGGGCACGGCCAGCGGCAGCACGGCGTCCGGCGCATTCAGCGCCCGCAGCAATGGCCCGGCCCCGGCAAACGCCAGCCCGGCCGCCGCCACGCCCAGCCACGTGCTGGCGCCCACCATGGCCAGCGCCACCTTGTCGGCCACGTCGCGCCGCCCGCCGCCCAGGTTTTGCGTGATCACCACGCCGATGCCGGAACCGATGATGCGGAACAGCAGGAACAGTGTTTGCGATATCTGGATCGTCACGGCAAATGCGGCGCCGGCCGTATCGGACACGCGCGCCGCCATGGCGGTGCCGGCCACGCCGATCGCCACTGCCAGCGACAATTCGATCAACAGGGGCCAGGCCAGGGTAAAAACGCGGGGACGGGAAGCAATAGTGGAAGTCATAGGCGCAATGATAGCGCTACAACCGCCATTTAAACCGGTTTGGATGAATTATTTTTAAAGGGCGGCCAACCTTGCGGCTGGCCGCCCCTTTACCTTTTAGTGCAACTTTACCGATGGCGTGATGCGCTTGCGCAGCCAGTCCACCAGCATGACGGCAGCCGCCCTGACCACGCCATGCAGCGCCATCAAGTGCTTCTGGTACATCATGCCGTACAGCAGATTCGCCGTCGCGCCGCTGACGGGCAGCTGGCGCGCCACGGAACCGCCAAACAGCACGCCGACGGCAGCGACAGGACCCAGCGATACCAGCGAACCATAATCGCGGTAGCGGAATTCCGGCAATGGCGCGCCTTCGCGCCGGGCCAGCGCACCTGCCAGGAACACGGCTTGCTGGTGCGCCACTTGTGCCCGTGGCGGCGCGGCGCCTTTGACCGGGCATACGAAGCTGGCGCAGTCGCCGATGGCAAATACGTTGGGGTCGTCGACCGATTGCAGCGATGCATTGACCATGATCTGGCGCATGCGGCCCAGCGACAGGCCGAACGTCTTGCTGATGGCCGGGCCTTCGACACCGGCCGCCCACAACGTCATCGTTGCGGGACGCGGCACGCCGTCCACGTGTATGGTGTCCGCTTCCACGCTGGTGACAGCCGCCCCGGTGCACACTTCGATGCCGCGCGACGCCAGGTATTTCTCGGCGCGGGCCGACATTTCTGGCGGCAGGTGCGGCAAGATGCGGCTGCCCCGCTCCAGGATGCTGATGCGCACGTCGCGCGCCGGATCCAGCGTGTGCACTTTGTACCTGGCCAGCGCGCGGGCACTGTGCGCCAGTTCCGCCGCCAGTTCCACGCCGGTGGCGCCGCCGCCGACGATCATCACGTTGACTTTTTCGCCGCCGCCCTGGCTGGCCCGTACGCAGGCCCCCAGGAAGCGGCGGTAGAAACCTTTCGCATCGCCCACGTGGTCCAAGGTGCAGACGTGGCCGGCGGCGCCAGGCACGCCATAGAAATTCGTCACGGCGCCCAGCGCCAGCACCAGCGTGCTGTATTCCAGCGTGCGCGCTGGCGGCGCGATGCCGTCATCACGCATGCACGGGGCCAGCTCCAGGGTGCGGCTTGCGCGGTCCACCGAGCGCATTTCCGCATGGATGAACTGGAAGCCATGTTCGGCGGCCTGCGCCGAGTATTCGATCTGGAACACTTGCGGATCGCGCTTGCCCGACGCCACCGTGTGCAGCAGTGGTTTCCAGAAGTGGGTTGGGGAACGATCGACCAGGATGATCTTCGCGCGGCCCTTGCGGCCCATGGTGTCCCCGAGCCGGGTTGCCAATTCGAGGCCGCCTGCGCCTCCGCCTACGATTACGATGGTTTGCATGATGTTTCCTCCGCTTGTTTACTGCCCTGATTACTTCTGCCGGGTGCATGTTTCTGCTTACTTTGGCAGTGCTTCTGGGTGTTAATATAGTGGCCGCAAAAGGAAAAGAGAAATTACTTATTTTCAGCGATTGATAAGGTTTTATTTATGTATCACGCAAGTTTCCGCCAGCTCGAAGCGCTGGTTTTAGTGGCCCGCCATGAAAGTGTTTCACGCGCGGCAGAAGAAATGCACGTCACGCAGCCGGCGATTTCCGCGCAGTTGCGGGCGCTCGATGAGCTGGCCGGGACCGCGCTGACGCGCAAGGTGGGGCGCAATATCCAGCTGACTGCCGCGGGTGAAGTCATGCGCAATTTTGCCGAACGCATTTTGCAGCTGTGGGATCAGGCAGGCGATGAACTGGGTGAATTGCAGGGTGTCAGCACTGGTACGCTGCGCATCGGCGCTGTGTTTACTGCAGAGCACTTGCTGCCATCGATGCTGGTGAAATTCACGCTGGAGCGTCCCAACGTGCGCATGAATTTACGGGCGGGCAACCGCAGTGAAATTATCGGTCTGCTGTCGCGCAAGGAAGTGGACCTGGCCATCATGGGCACGCCGCCGCGCGAACTGCGCATCAACGCGTCCCGCTTTGCGCACCACCCGATGGCGTTTGTGGCAAATCCCAGGCATCCGCTGATGAAAAAAAAGCGCGTGACATTGGAAGACATCGTGAAATCGAACCTGCTGGTGCGGGAACGGGGATCGGGTACGCGCACTGCCGTGGAACGGCTGTTCAAGGAACACGGGCATACGCTGCACATCAGTTCTGAAGTGTCCAGTAACGAGGCAATCAAGAGCATGGTGGCGGCGGGACTCGGTGTGGGCTTCGTGTCCGTGCACGCGTGCGCGCTGGAATTCAAGGCGGGCCTGATCGACATCTTGCCGATGAAGGAAAGCCCGCTGGAAGGCGACTGGCACGTGATGCACCTGGCCGACCAGCCACTGCCTCGCATTGCCGCCGCCTTCCGCGACTTCATGGTCAATTCCGGCCAGGCGTTGATTGAAGCGGAACTGGAGACGTACTACCAAAAATACCAGAGCCAGCACAAGCGCAGCCAGAAACCGTAACCCCCCATGGGGTCAGACGTGCATTCGTGCATATCCAGGCTGGGGTCAGACGTGCGTTCGTGCATTCATTGCTGGTGAATTCTCGTCATATGCCCGTACCATCAGGCCATATCCGGCGTCGCTGCTGGCGGCATTTACCCATGAGTTCGCCTGCCGTAATTTTTCAGACGGCTCCTGCAGCCGTTCACAGAGTGAAAAGTCTGCACGAATGCACGTCTGACCCTGGCTGGAATATGCATCAATGCACGTCTGACCCCATTGAAGCGTGCATCAATGCACGTCTGACCCCATTGAAGCGTCTGACCCCATTGAAGTTCAGGCGGCGTCGCGTTCGGCGACCAGCACGGGCAGCGCTGGCAAGGCGGCTCCCGTTTGCGCCGCCACATCCGCATCCGTCAGCGGGCCCGTGCCACTGTAGCGGTCCAGCGCCAGGTATATCACCGGCGTGATGTACAGCGTTACCACCTGCGAAAACAGCAGCCCTCCTGCCACGGCCACACCCAGCGGCTGCCGCAATTCCGCGCCCGCCCCCAGGCCGAACGCCAGCGGTACTGCGCCCATCAACGCCGCCAGCGTCGTCATCATGATGGGCCGGAAGCGCTGCAGGCATGCCTGCCGTATCGCTTGCGCCGGTGGCGCCCGCTGCGCGCGCTGTGCATGCAGGGCAAAGTCGATCATCATGATGGCGTTTTTCTTGACGATCCCGATCAGCATCAAAATGCCGATCGTGGCAATCAGGGTCAGCTCCATCCCGCACAGTTTCAACGAAATGAACGCCCCCACCACCGCCGACGGCAACCCCGCCAAAATCGTCACCGGGTGGATCCAGCTTTCATACAGCACCACCAGCAATACATAAATCACGGCCAGCGCGACAAACACCAGCACCAGCTGGCTGCCCTGCGTTTCCTGGAACGTCGCCGCCTCGCCGCCATAGCGAGTGATGACCGATGGCGGCAATTGCACTTGCTGCCCAATCGCGGAAATTCTCGCCGTCGCATCCCCCAGCGCCACACCCGGCGCCAGGTTGAACGACAGCGTGATCGCCTGCAGCTGTCCCTGGTGATTCACCGCCAGCAGGCCGGCCGTCCGCTCCACCGTGGCGATCGACGACAGCTGCACCAGCGCGCCATTGGCGCCCCGCACGGAGACCTTGCCCAGCGCATCCTGGTATTCCTTGTCCAGTGCCTCCATCAACACCGCATAGCTGGCGCTGGGCGCATAAATGGTCGATACCTGCCGCTCGCCGAACGCCAGGTACAGCGCGCTGCGCACGTCCGACATGCGGACACCCAGCCCCTCCGCCTTGTCGCGGTCAATGCGCAGACTCGCTTGCAAACCCCGGCTCTGGCTGTCGCTGGCCACGTCGCGGAACATCGGATCGCCACGCATGGCCTGCTGGATTTTCTCCGCCCACGCTTCCAGCCCGTCAGGACTCACGCTTTGCAGCGTGTACTGGTAGCGGCTCTTGCTGCTGCGGCCGCCAATCTGCAAGTTCTGCATCGGGTTCAAATACACAGCAATACCCGGCACTGCGCGCGCTTCCCTGCGCAGCGCCGCCACCACTTCCTGCATCGGTCCCCGCTCGCCGCGCGGCTTCAACGTCAAAATCATGCGGCCACTGGACGCCGTATTGCCGCCCCCCGGACCGCCCGGCCCCGTGAACGACAGCACGCCCTGCACGGCAGGATGGTTGCGGAAGCGCTCCGCCACCTGCGACTGCAATGCCAGCAACGCCGCCGGCGACACATCTTCCGCCGCTTCCGTCGTCACACGAATGCGCCCCAAGTCTTCATCCGGGAAAAAGCCCTTGGGCATATCCTGGTACAGCACCACCGTCAGCGCCACGCTGGCCAGCGCCCCGCCCAGCACCGCCACCCGGTGCCGCAAACTCCAGTCCAGTGACACACGGTAGAATTCAGTCAGCCACGCAAATCCCGCTTCGAACACGCGTCCAGGCCAGCCGCCGGAAACCACGCCCGCCTCCGCATGCCGGGGCAGCAAACGGCTGGCCAGCATCGGCACCACGGTCAGCGACACGGCCGCCGACACCAGCACCGCCAGCGACACGACGACGGCAAACTCCCGGAACAGCAAGCCAATCACACCCGGCATGAAGAAAATCGGGATGAATACCGCCACCAGCGAAATGGAAATCGACACAATGGTAAAGCCCATTTCACGCGCGCCCACCAGCGCCGCCTTCATGGGCGACGCACCCTGCTCCGTGTGGTGCACGATATTTTCCAGTACCACGATGGCGTCATCGACCACCAGCCCCACCGCCAGCGTGATCCCCAGCAGCGATACATTGTTCAAGCTATAGCCGCACCACTGAAACAGGATCATTGCGCCCAGCAGCGACAGCGGCAACGTCACTGCGGGAATCACCGTAGCGGCCACACGCCGCAGGAACAGGAAGATCACCATTACGACCAGCGCCACCGTCAATGCCAGCGTCACGTTGACATCATGGATCGCTTCGCGGATCGACAGCGAACTGTCGCCCGACAAGGTGACGGAAATCGACGAAGGCAATTGCGCCTGCAAGCGAGGCAGGAGCTTGCGCACGGCATCCACCACGGCCACCGTATTCGCGTTGGGCTGCCGCTGCACTTGCAGCACGACCGATTGTGCGCCGTTGTAGCTGGCGGTGCTGCGCACGGACAGGTAACTGTCTTCGACGCTCGCCACTTCCTTCAGCCGCACCGGCAAGCCATTGCGCGTGGCGACAATCAATTCGCCGAATTGCGCCGCCCGCATCAACTTGCTGTCGGCCTGGATGGTCAGCAATTGCTGCGGCCCCTCGATCACGCCCAGCGGTGAATTCGCGTTGGCTGCACGAATGGCGGCCGCCAGTTCATCGAGCGTCATGTTGCGCGCATTGAGCTTGTCCAGCTGCGCCCTGACCCGCACGGCAAAGCGCTTCTGGCCGTTCACGTTCACTTGCGCGACGCCGTCCAATGTGGCAATCGACGGCGCAATCAGGTTTTCCGCGTAATCGTTGAGTTCAGCAAGGCTCAGCGAAGGCGCATTCAGCACGATGAACAACGTGGGGCCATCGGCCGGGTTGCTCTTGCGGTAGGAAGGCAATTCCGTCACTTCCGGCGGCAGCGCACGCTGCGCCCGCAGCAGCGCCGCCTGCACGTCAAGCGCCGCCACATTGATGTCGACCGATGGATCGAATTCCAGCGTCAGCGACGTGGCGCCAGAGCCGCTGGACGACGTGATCAGGTTCAGGCTCGCAATCGTGGAAAACTGCTTTTCCAGCGGCAGCGCCACGGATGACGCCATGGTTTCCGGACTGGCGCCTGCCAGGTCCGCGTTGACGTTGATGACAGGCGTGTTATAGCTGGGCAGCGCAGCCACCGGCAATTTCAGGATGGCGAGGATGCCGGCCGCCGCCAGCGCCAACGCCAGCACAATCACCATGGCCGGGCGGCGGATACACAATTCCGGCAAATTCATACCGGACCTCCCAGCGCGGCCAGCGCCGGCGCGCTCCCCTTGTCGATACGGACCTTCGCCCCCGGCCGCAAGTTCTGCTTGCCCTCGACAATCACTTGCTCGCCCGCCGCGATGCCCGCGACGGCAGCATTGCCGCCAAATGCATGCAGTACTTTGACGGGACGCGGCTGCGCCTGCTGGTCGCCATCGACCGTGAACACGCGCGCGCCGTTGCCGCTGGTGATGATGGCCGCCAGCGGCACCACCACGGCAGCCTTTAACGTATCGAGCGTGACTTTCGCCTGCACGAACTGTCCCGGCCACAATTGCGAACCATGGTTGGCAAATTGCGCTTTCACGCGGATCGTGCCCGCCTGGGCATCCACCGCGCTGTCGATAAAGCTCAGCCGTCCCGCATAGCTGTGCGCATCCTGCCCCGGCCCGGTAGGCGGCACCGTGGCGTTTACGCGCGCGCCGCCGGCTTTTTGCCCGTCGAGCAAACCCGGCAAGCCGCTTTCCGGCACGGCGAAACTGACCGCAATCGGATGCATTTGCGTGATGGTGGCCAGCGGCGCGGACAATTGCGCCATGCTGCCCGGATAAACATTGATGGCGCCGATGCGGCCGGACGACGGCGCCCGCAATACCGTATGCGCCAAATCCACCTGCGCGGAGCGCAAGGACGCGCGGTCCGCCTGGACCTGGGCGCGCGCGGTTTCCGCTTGCGCCTGCGAGCTGTCCGCCGCACTGACTGAAATGAATTTTTGCGCCGCCAGTTCGCGCGAACGGGCGGCCTGGCGTTCGGCATCGGCCAGCGCGGCTTCACTGCGCACCAGACGCGCCTGCGCCTGGTCCAGTGCCGCCTGTTCGGCGCGGTTATCGAGCGTAAACAATAACGCGCCGGCAGCCACGTTCTGTCCTTCCTGTACATGTACCTGGCGCACCACCCGGCTCACTTGCGGGCGGATTTCCACGGTGGACAGCGGCACCACCGTGCCGTTGGCCTGGATTTCCACTGCCACGTCCTGCTGCTGCGCGGCAGCCAGCCGCACCAGCGGCGGCCCGCCCGCACCGGGACCACCCTTGCGCCCTCCCTCTTCCGCTCCCCGGGCTTTATTCCCCTTTTGCGCGGTATCTTGTAATGCAGCTCCGGCGCGGCTGTTTTCGCCCGCGCCGGACATGCCCCGCGGCTGGCTGCCGCCTGCCGCGAACCAGCCAGCGGCGCCGACAGCAGCCGCCAGCGACGCTGCCGCCAGCACCTTGCGCCCGCCTGTCGCCCGGGCGCGCTCCCTGATCATGGTCATGCCGTGGCTCCGCTAGCTGGCCGGCTCGGTCAGCACCGACAGCTTGCTGACACCGGAGCGCTGGATATGCGCAATGACTTGCGCCACCGAGCGGTAAGGCACGGCTTGATCCGCCTGCAGGCTGAGCGCCAGTTCAGGATCCGTGCCCACCAGCGTACGCAATTCCGGTTCCAGCGCTTCCAGCGCGACTTCACGCTTGTCGATAAAGATGCGGTTTTCCCCATCCACGCTGACCGTCACGCTCTTGTTCGGCGTGGCCGGCGTCGTCGCGGCGGTTTTCGGGAGGTTGATCCGCACCGCATTGTTCAACAGCGGCGCCGTCAGGATGAACACCACCATTAACACCAGCATCACATCGACCAGCGGCGTGATGTTGATTTCACTGACCACGTCGCTGCTATCCTTGCCTGTCGTGAAAGCCATTATGCATACACTCCTGCCGGCAAGCCGGCTGCCAGGGAACCCTGTGCGCCCGCGTCACGCACCGGCGTTTTGCCGGCCGGTGCGGCCGACACGCGGAAGTTGTTCTTTTGCGCCAGGTTGACGAAGTCTGTCGCATAGTTGTCCAGTTCCGCGGCCGTGACTTTCAGGCGGCGCACGTAGAAGTTAAACGCCAGCACGGCAGGCACCGCCACGGCAATACCCACGCCGGTGGCGATCAGCGCTTCACCGATCGGGCCCGCCACCACGTCGATGCTGGCCGAACCGCTGGCGCCAATCGCCCCCAGCGCATGGATGATGCCGAACACGGTGCCGAACAGGCCGACGAATGGTGCGGTCGAGCCGATCGACGCCAGCACGGCCAGCCCGCTTTCCAGCGACTGGTACTCTTTCTGGATTTGCTGGCGCAAATAGCGCTCCAGCAGTTCGCGGCGGTCCCAGCTGTGTTCCAGGTCGGCGCTGGCGTCAGCATCGCTGACGTACAGCGCTTCAAAGCCGACTTCCGCCAAACGTGCCTTGGGACTCGCGCCGCTCGGCAGTGCTGCCGCAGCATCGAGCGAACTGGCGCTCCAGAAGGCTTTGCCAAACGCTTTGTCGCGCTTGCCCAGGCGGTAGTGCTGGATGCCTTTGGCGGCGATCAGCACCCAGGTCACGACGGAAAATGCGACCAGCGCGTACAGGGAGCCTTGCACAATCAGTTCGAGGTAATGGGATTGCATGGATGATTCCTTTCAGATGGTTCGAATCGGGTTCAGGAGAGTTTGAAATTCAGCGGGACTTTGACCCAGCCATCGATCGGCGTCTGGCCGCGGCGCGCGGGCTCGAACGCCCAGCCTTGCACCGCCTTGACTGCCGCATCGTCCAGGATCTTGTGGCCGCTGGATTTGTCGATGTTGATGGCGGCGGGCTTGCCGCTGGCAAGCACCTGCACCTTGAGAATGACCTGGCCCTGCAGGCCGCGGTCTTGCGCCAGCGCCGGGTATTCAGGCGCGGGATTGTTCTTGTAGCCGGCGAAACCACGCGGTTCCGTCACCGGTTCCGGTGGTGGCGGCGGCGCAGGCGGCGCGGCCACCGGGGCCGGCGGTGCAGGCGGCTGCGGCGTTGTGGCCACAGCCACGGTATCTGCCGTCGGCGGGCCGGAATCCACCACATTGCGCACCACCGGCAACGGCTGCGGCGCCGGGGCCTGTTTCACCACTTGCGGTTGCGGCTTCGGCGGCTCCGGCGGTGGCGGCGGAGGGGGCGGCGGCGCAAATTCAATTGCCAGCGGTTCCGCTTTAGGCGGCGGCAATTTCGCATCGGCCGGTAAATTGTGTACGCCAACGATGATGGCGGCATGCACCAGCACCGCGGCGCCTGCCAGCAGCGTCAATCCGGTCTTGTTGTGTAAACCCTGCTTCAGCAAGTCCGGACGGACGGCAGCCGCGTTGGATACGGCCTGTGCTGCCTGTACCGGTTGCGCAGCGGGGCGCGCGGCGCGGCGGGCCTTGGCACGGTGCGGCGCATGGGACCCGGAATTAAAACTGTCGAATGTCAGTGTCGTCATGGGATACCTTTCTCGAAATGGGCGGTGCTACCACGCAGGGGCGACGGCAGGCGCGGCGGCTTGCTGCGCAACCGGCTGCTGCAGGACGGGCGACGCGGCGGCCTCCGGCGCGTCCTGCGCCAGTCCGGCGCCGCTGGCAAAAGTCATGGCAAGCAGCGCCACGCCCACCGCCGACAGCAGCGCAGTCCAGCGCCACGCGCTGGCGCCATGGCTGGCGCCATCCGCATGATGGTCGGCAGCCTGCACATCTTTCCAGCCGGTCACCATCGGCTTCACCAGGTTGGTCTTATGCAGCACGCGGTATGCGGCAATGGCCAGCACGTGCAGCGCAATCAATCCCAGTAGCACATAAGCCAGTTGCTGGTGCAATCCCGTCAGCTGAATCGAACGCGCTTCATCAACCAGCGTGGCCAGCGGCCCCTGGAATGCAATTTCATCATTGCCGACCAGCCCCGTTCCCGCCTGTACCACCAGCAGCGCCAGCAGCGCAAAGACGGATAACGCGCCCAGAGGGTTGTGGCCATGGCCTTGCCAGCGGCCATTCAGGTAAGCGCGCAGGCGGCTAGGTGTCGGGGCGAAATTCACGAAACGGGCATGAGCGGCGCCGGCGATGCCCCACACCAGCCGGAACGCCACCAGTCCCACGATAGCAATGCCGGCATAGCCGTGCACGGGCATCCAGTCCCCGCCCACCAGTCCCGTCGTCAGCGCCACCGTCACCGCAACAACCAGCGACCAGTGAAACAGGCGGGTCGGCAAGTCCCACACGTGGATGCGATGCACGGCAGGCGCCGCCACTGCCTCATCGCAGCCGCATGCGCCATCCGTGACGGAACGCGCGATGGCGCCGGCCTGGCCCGGTGGCAGCGCGGCCCTTGCTGTATTGCCGCTGGTACGGGCCACCACCGCCGCCGACGCGGCCAGATGGGCTACCGATGCTGCCTTGCTGGCACGCAGCTTGGCTTTGGCCACGCTGCGCAAACTGCGGCGTACCGGCTGCACGTCAGGCGTGCCGGCATATACCCTGGCGAAGAACTTGCTGCTCATGCCGCTAACCGCCTTACTGCTGCGCAGTGACAGGTTGAGGTTGGCCTGCCTGGGCAGTCTGGCGCGGTGGCGGCGGCGCAATGCGGGTAATCTTGCCGCCCTGCGCTTCATAATCCTCTGATCCGGTGGCGCCGGCCACCTTGTAGCCCTTGCTGGTCAACAGGTCGCCCACGGCGCCCGCACGGTGCGCATGGTTCGACACGGTGAGGATCACGCGGTCTTTCGGGATATACGACAGGTTGCGCTCCACTTCATTGGCCTGCACGTTCAGGTAAACAGGGAAGCTGCCCTTGGCAGTCAATTCATCCGGGCGGCGCACGTCGATCACCAGCAGCTTGTCCGGCTGCGCCAGCAGCTTGTCGACTTCGGCGCGCTCCAATTGCCTGGTTTTATATTTCCAGGGCTGCGGGGCTTGCTGGGCGAACGACGAGGCGGCGGCCAGCGCCAGGGTCAAAGTCAGGGTCGAGGCAATCGTGGATTTCAAAGCTTTCATGGCAGTCCTTTCAATGCGCAATGCGGGATTCGCACCGCTGTCGCAGGGAGGGATTGCAACTACCATGCCAGTTGCCGTGACATGCCTTGACCAGGCCACCGAACCGGGCTGAGAGCCGCGCCGTTACTGGGTTTGCGTGGTTTCACGGGGACTTGCGGCCATTCCGCCACCGCCACCCGGCACTGGTGCCTGCCCACCACCACGCCTTGCAGCCCTGTTGAGAATTCAACAGATCGCAACAGCACAGGCTGCAAAGTCCAGCTGACATATCAGCTTGTTGCATTTCCATCAACGCGGTTGGCGGACTGCTGCCCTGCCATCAGCCCAACCACCGTTCATTTTGCATGGCGCCTGTAACGGCGGGCTTTCTTGCCGTGGCACGGTCTTTGCGACGTATTGCGCATGACCCACTACGAAAGCGCTTTACATGCATAAGCAAAATCAATTCCGTCATACCATCCGTTTGCTGCCTATCGTTGCCCTGCTGGCCGGCGCAGGCTTCAACGCCCATGCCGCCGGCCAGTCTGCCGATGCGGGCATTGCCGAACTGCGCGCGGAAATCGCCCGCATCCAGGCCGAGAATGCGCGCCTGAAAGAAGCGCTGGCCGCGCAAACCGGCAGCGCCGCCGCTCCCACAGCCGCCTCCCCTACGGCAGTGGCGCCCGCCCCTGCCCCGGCAGCGCAGGAAGAAGAAGCGCAGGCGCTGGGCGCCGTCACTGTCCGTGGCCGCAAAAAGATTGAAACCTTGAAGGAAGTGCCGCTGTCGATTTCTGTCGTCAGTGGCCAGGAACTGGACCGGGAACTGGCGCAGGATTTGTCCGCCATCACCAAAACGGGGCGCCAATGTCCAGTTCAACCAGAACAATACGCGGGGCGCATCACTGTCGGTACGGGGCCTGGGCAAGCGCTCGTTCACGGAAACGCAAGACCCCAGTGTCGGCGTGGTCGTCGATGGCGTCAGCTACGGCCTGTCTCAGCTGGCCAACTTTGATTTTTACGACGTGGAATCCGTCGACGTGGTGCGCGGACCGCAGGGTACACTGGGCGGAAAAGGCGCCAGTTCCGGCGTCGTCACCATCAATACCCGCAAGCCGTCGTTTTATCCGACCGCGGATTATTCCATCACGTATGGCCAGAATGAAACCGTGATCGGCAAGGCCAACCTGGGCGGGCCGGTCATCGATGATTTGCTGGCGTGGCGCGGCTCGTTCATCGTGCACCGGGCGCGCGGCTTTTATGACAACAACTTCGACCACAATTACAGCCTGTATAACAAGAACCGCGTCAGCGCCCGCACGCAATTCCTGTTCACGCCGACCAGCACCTTCAATGCCCGCATCAGCCTCGATGTGGAACCGCATGCGCCGCAAGTGCAGAATGGCCTGACGTTTTACAAGAACCAGCCGGACCGCTTTGCCGATGGCAGCCTGACCGACCCGAGCGGCACCACGACGCGCGCCAAGCTGACGGGGTTCACCAATGCCGGCGGCGTGTTCACGGGCCCGCGCGCATGGTTCAGCAACCGTTCGTTCAACGGCGCCCCTTACACGTATGACGCCAACTATATTGGCGACGACAACATCAACTTCAATGAAAACCAGGGCCAGACCGTGCATAACAAGGGCGGCTCCGCTGAATTGACGTGGGACTTGCCGGGCCATGTCTTCACGTCGCAATCGGCAGTGCGCATTTACTCATTCGACGCCCACAACGATGAAGGCACGCCGTTCGACATCAGCCGCAATGGCGGCGGCGGTGTGGCCTACCGCCAGTTCACGCAGGAATTCAAGCTGAAATCCAAACCGGGCGGGCCGCTCGACTATGTGGCAGGCTTGTTCCACATCCGCACCGATGATGACATTGCTTCGAAGTCCGGCTGGGGCTCCGATGCGGGCGCGTGGTTTGCCACCACGGCCCAATACAATACGCTGGAGCGCAACGCCGGCGTCAACCGGGGTGCGGGGCTGGCCCTGTTGAAAGATGCGCTCGATGACTTGATCGTCAAAGGCGATACCGTCGTGCACACGAAGAGCAATGCGCTGTATGGCAATGCGACGTGGCACACCACGGACAAGGTTAATGTCACGGGCGGCTTGCGCGTCACGCGCGAAGACCGTACCACGACCGATACCCGCATACTGACCGCGAACGGCACCGGCGCGGCGCTGAACCCAGTCGCCGTGCGGGGCGTGGCGCTGGGCGGATTTAACAGTGCGGCCACCGGCGCGCTGGGTGCAGGCAACAGCGTCGATCAGCTGGCGCAGGCCGACGCCATCGCCAATAAATACTATGGCGCCGCCATCACGTCCATACCGGGCGGCGCCTATGCCGGCCTGACTGCCGCCCAGCAGGCGCAGGTAGCTGCGGCCAAGGCGCTGCGCGCGGGCCAGATCGGCCAGCTGCTGTCCGGCGTGCAGGCCAAATATGGCGATACGCTGTACACGGCCACGCTGGCGCCGTCGTACCGTTTCAATGACCAGTTCACAGCCTACACGTCATGGCAATATGGCGAGAAATCGGGTTCCGCGCTGAACGTCAACGGCGTCAATGCCAACGTGCGGCCGGAGAAAACCCATGCCTTTGAGGTGGGCTTGAAGACTTCGCTGCCGCAGTACAGCCTCGTATTGAATACGGACTTGTTCCTGATGAACATCAAGGATTACCAGTCCGCCGTGCGTGTCGTCGATGAATTCACGACGGCCACCAATATCGCCAATAACCAGGCCAACCCGATTGCCTATGTGACGGCACAGGGCAACGTGCCGAAAGCCCGCGCCAAAGGGCTGGAGTTCGATGGCGTGTACAGCGGCATCCCGAACCTGTCGGTGCGCTTCTCCGGCGCATGGAATGATGCCCGCTACGTCAGCTTCCCCCTGGCCGCCAAGCCGGACGAACTGGCGTACCTGCCGGGCGCGTATGTCGACCAGAGCGGACTGCCACTGCCGGGCGCCGCCAAGTGGACCGGCAATATCGGCGCGGAATACCGCAAGCCTTACAACGGCCGTGAATACCACGCCAGCTTCAATACCGCGTTCACCAGCCGCTATAACAATACGGACACGATGTCGTCGTATGGCTGGGTCAGCGGCGGCGCCATCACGGACTTTTCGCTGGGCGTGGCGTTCAAGGGCGGCTTTGACGTCAGCCTGACCGTGAAAAATGCATTCGATAACCGCAACCATGAACCGGCCTGGGTCAGCTATTCGCCCAACCCGTATCCACGGTGGTATGGCATCACGTTCAGCGGCAAGCTGTGAACCATTGGCCGTAAAGCGGCGCCATATGCATATATCGCTTTAGCCATGAACAGAATCCACCACTAACGTAGCAAGCATTACCGCAAGTTAGCGGCACGCTGTTGCGCAATCAACAGCGCGCCGGTGGAAATCCACGGATTGGCGTGGTTTCCGCGGGTTTTCCACTATGGCACGCCATTTGCTGAGGTAAGGCTGTTCTCTTGTTCAATGAAAGCCTCGCAATGACGAATCAAAACCCATACCGAACCGCCCTGCCGTTCCGCCTGTCCCCGATTGCCGCATCATTGGCCGCCATCGTGGCCGGCGCCGCCCTGCTGGCATCGGCGCCGCTGCATGCGGCGGAACCCACCGTGACGCAACCGTCCGTGGCCGAACTGCAGGCGGAAATCGCGCGGCTCAAGCAAATCATCGCAACGCAAAATCCTTCGGCCGCACAGGGTGCGCCGGCGGCCGCCGCTGCGACCACGCCAGTTGCTGCCGCTGAGCCGGCGCCCGCCGCAGACGAATCGCAAACGCTGGGCGAAGTCACGGTGCGCAGCCGTAACCGCCTCGAACGTTTGCAGGACGTGCCGCTGTCCGTGTCCGTCGTGACGGGCAAGGAATTGGACCGCCTGCAGGCAACCGACATCAAATCGCTGACGCAGCGCGCCGCCAATGTGTCGTGGAACCAGGGTAACCAGCGTACGGCCAGCCTGGCCATCCGTGGCGTCGGCAAGCAAGGCCAGACGGAAGCGCAAGATCCCAGCGTCGGCCTGATTGTCGATGGTGTCAATTACGCCTATAACGCGTTGTCGTCCAGCTTTGACTTCACCGACGTCGATGCGGTGGAAGTCACGCGCGGCCCGCAAGGCACGCTGCTGGGAAAAAACACCAGCGTGGGCGTCGTCAACGTCACCACGCGCCGTCCGTCGTTCACGCCGGATGCGTCGTGGTCGCTGACCATCGGCCAGCAAGACACGGTGCAAGGCCGCTTCGCGGCGGGCGGTCCGATCGTTGACGGCTTGCTGGCCTACCGCGCCAACCTGTCCGTCAGCAAAGGCGAAGGCGACATCAAGAATGCGTACAACAAGGATATTACGTACACCAACAAGGACCGCGTGTCGGGCCGTTTGCAATTCCTGCTGACGCCGGACTCATCGTTCAGCGCCCGCGTCGCGCTCGATGCGCAGCCGCGCGCCGGCGAAACCTACAACGGCCGTACCATCAATACGCCGACGCCAAACATCTATTCAAACGGCGACAAAAATACATTGGCGACTGATCCTGCTGTGCGCCTGGCCCGCCGCTGGTTCACGCAGCAAACCGGCTATACGTACCAGGACAACTTCCTCAACGAGAAAACCTTCGTCGTCAACAACGATAACCAGCGGCCGCTGGTCACCGGCAGCAATGGCGCGGCGGCAGAGCTGAACTGGTACCTCGATAAATTCAACATCACGTCCATCACGGCCTACAAGGATTACCACTTCAACGCGACCAATGATGAAGGCACGCCGTTCGACGTGCACCGCAACTCCGGAGGCTTCTGGAATGACTACCGCCAGGCCACCCAAGAATTGCGGCTGTCATCCCAGCCGGGCGGCTTCGTTGACTACCAGGCCGGCATCTTCCTGATGAAGGTGGATAACCAGGCCGATTACCGCCGCGAGTGGGGTAATGACGCCGGCGCGTGGTACGCCACCGCGCCGCAGTACGGCCGCCTGGATGCGGATGCCGCCGGCCGCTACCTGCTGCAAAATTCGCTGGACCGCCTGCAGATGTCGTTCAATTCGCCGGCCGGCACACAGGATATCCGCAACAAGAGCGCCGCCGTCTTTGCACAGGCCAACTGGCACCTGTCCGACCCGCTGACCCTGACGACCGGCCTGCGCTTCACCCGCGAAGACCGCCGCAACAAAGGCAGCACCCTGGTCAACAACTATGGCAACGCGCCGGAACTGAACCCCGTCGCCGTCAATGGCGTGGCATTCGGCGGCTTTGACAGCAGCGCCAATGGCACACTCACCGCGAACAACAGCGCCGCGCAAATTGCGCTTGCCAATACGCTGGCCGCGAAATACTTCGGCGCCGCCTCCTACGCCGCGCTGACGGCGGCGCAGCGCCAGCAGGTGGCCGACGCCAAGGCCATCCGCGTCTCGCAAATCGGCGTGGTCTTCGCGCCGACGGAAGCGGAACCATTCAAAGATACGCTGCCCGCCTTTGTATTGAGCCCTTCGTATAAATTCAATAAAGACTTGACGGCCTACGCATCGTGGCAATATGGCGAGAAGGCGGGCATTTCCCAGCTGACCAATGGCGTCTCGAACCTGGTGCGCAAGGAAAAAACCAATGCGCTGGAAACGGGCATCAAGTCCGCGCTGCTGGACCGGAAGCTGCTGATCAACGCCAACCTGTTCCTTATGAATATCAAGGATTACCAGCAAGCCGTGCGGGTGCTGGATGTCTACACCACCAATCTGGCGAAGCAGAATAACGATCCTCAGCTGTATTACACGACGGCGACGGGCAATGCGCCGAAAGTGCAAGCCCGGGGCCTGGAATTCGATGGCGCGTATTCCGGCATTACCAACACCACGCTGCGCTTCTCGGGCGCCTACACGGACGCGCGCTACAAAGACTTCAAGCTGTCCGCACAGCCGGTGGAAAACGGCTATCCGGGCGCCGCGCCTTACCGCGACGTGACCGGCCAGGCGTTGCCGGGCGCCTCGAAGTTCACGTTCAACGTGGGCGCCGACTACCAAAAACCTGTCTTGACGGACAAGGCATTCCACGCCAGTTTCAACACCGCGTACAACTCGCGCTATAACGCGGACAATACGCTGTCCAGTTATGGCTGGGTGGGCGGCTCGGCCATCACGGATTTGGCCGTGGGCCTGGGCACGCGCAGCGGCTCGTTTGACGTCAGCGTCATCGTGAAGAACGCGTTCCAGAACGATGCGCCGCTGACGAAGACGTGGAATACGTACACGCCTGCCGTGCCGCGCTGGATCGGACTGGTGGTGAGCGGCAAGCTGTAAACGCTGCGTTTAAAAGACGGACCCGCCGGCTAATCCGGTGCGGTCCGTTTTTGTCGTTTACCGCGCCGCGCGCTGATGCGCTTTCAACAGCCCTGCTGCTGCACTGCATACAGCGCATCAGCCCCTTCCCACGCGTCAGCAATAAATTCATTTCAAATCAATTAGTTAAGCAATTTCACGCAGCTGGCACGGCAGTTGCTTTTAATGGTTCAGTTACGAATCCATTCCACAGGAGCTTCTGCCGATGAAACTGAAAGCCATCACCATAGCCATACTGTTAGCCACCTCCACCGCCGTCACCATTGCGGCGGATGACAAAGCCGCAGCAGACGCCAAGGTTACCCCGCAAAATACTGCCGCCACGGCCAACAAAGCCTGGCAGTACACCGCGGTCCAGCGGCCCGACGTTCCGGCAGTCAAACAGAAAGCGTGGGTGCGCTCGCCGATCGATGCATTCGTGCTGGCCAAGCTTGAGCAAAAAAACCTGAAGCCGTCGCCCGATGCGGACCGTGCAACGTACATCCGCCGTGCCACGCTGGACACGTGGGGCGTGATCCCGACGCCGGAAGAAGTACACGCTTTCGTCAACGACAAATCGCCCGACGCGTATGAAAAGCTGGCCGACCGCCTGCTGTCGTCGCCACGCTTTGGCGAGCGCCAGGCGCGCCGCTGGCTGGACCTGGCCCGCTATGCGGACAGCGCGGGCTTCCAGAACGATAACACCCGCCCGAACAATTACCGCTACCGCGATTACGTCATCAACGCGTTCAACAGCGACAAGCCGTTCAACCGCTTCATCAAGGAACAGATCGCAGGCGATGAACTGTATCCGGACAGCCAGGAAGCGAAAATCGCCACCGGCTTCCTGGCCGGCTACCCGGACAATTCCAACTCGCGCGACCTGATACAGCGCAAATACCAGATCGCCACCGACATGACGGACACTGTCGGCGAAACCTTCCTCGCGTCCACCATCGGCTGCGCGCGCTGCCACAACCACAAGGCGGACCGCGTCAGCCAGAAGGAATACTTCCAGCTGCAGGCGTTCTTCGCCAACACCAGCTTTGATGAAAAGGTGCCGGCGGAAAAAGGCGAAGCGGAACTGGCGTATGAAAAACAGCAGGCAGCCTACCGTGCCGCCACCAAGGATATCCGCGACAAGCAAAAAGCCATCCTCGACACGGTGCGTGAAGCGGGCGTCAAGTACCACAAGGAGCGCTACCTGACGGACAGCCGCGAAGCCATCTTCAAGCCGGAGTCGCAATGGACGCCGCTGGACCGCTGGGTCAACTTCCGCCTGAAATCCGTGTCGACCGAACAGGATATCGTGCAATACCTGCGCCTGACGGCCGAAGACAAGGATAGCGCCGACTACAACCCGGAAAACGTGGAAAAGTGGAAGCAGTACCAAAAGCTGACGGCGGAGCTGCGCAAGTTCGACAAGCTGCGCCCAGAACGGGGTTCGCTGTTCTATACGGCAGCCACGGAACTGGGCCGTCCGGATGCGCCCCCAACCCACGTGCGCTTCGGCGGCGTGCATGAGGCGCCGCTGGATCCGGTGGAGCCAGGCATCCCCGCGCTGTGGGCCAACGGCGCCAAGGTCGAGATCAAGCCGACCGCCACGTCGTCCGGCCGCCGCACGGCGCTGGCGAACTGGCTCGCCAGCCCGGAAAATCCGCTGACGGCCCGCGTGTTCGTCAACCGCGTGTGGAGCCAGTACTTCGCCAACGGTATCGTGTCCACCGTGGCGGACTTTGGCCGCGCCGGCCAGAAGCCGACCCACCCGGAATTACTGGATTACCTGTCGTCTGATTTCGTGAAGAACGGCTGGAGCATCAAGCAGCTGCACCGCCAGATCCTGCTGTCGTCCGTGTACCGCCAGTCGTCCGCCGAGCGCGCCGACATTGCCGCCGCCGATCCGGACAACAAGCTGCTGGGCGTGTATCCGCGCAAACGCCTGGAGGCGGAACAAATCCGCGATTCATTGCTGGCGGCGTCCGGCCGGCTGGAAGACAAGCTCGGTGGCCCGGCCGTGTTCCCGAAAGTGCCGTCCAACTTCAGCGCCGGCAACCTGTGGACGGCCTCGAACGACCCGCATGACCAGAACCGCCGCAGTATTTACACGTTCGTGCGCCGCAGCGTACCGTACCCGCTGACGCAAAACTTTGACCCGGCCGATCCATCGCAGGCACACCACAAGCGCAGCGTCACCACCACGCCGCTGCAGGCACTGGCCCTGTTCAACAGCGATGTCGTGCTGAACTGGTCGCAGGCGCTGGCTGGCCGCGTGATCCGCGAAGCAGGCAACGATGAAACCGCGCAGTTGAACCGCCTGTACGAAATCCTGTTTGCCCGTACGCCGAGCAAAGCGGAACGCGCGACCTTGAAAGAGTTCCTGGACAAGCAGGAAAAAATCATCCTGGCGCGCAATGGCTCCGAAAAAGCCGACAGCAAGAACGACGGCAAATTCGAAGTGGCGATTCCGACCGGCCTGAAAACCAACCAGGCGATCAATCCCGTGCGCGCCGCGGCGCTGGTGGATTTGGTGCACACGGTGGCCAATTCGAACGATTTCGCTTACCGCTTCTGATCCAGCCCTGACTTCTAACCAACTATAAGGAAACAACAATATGTGCCAACATCACTCCCGTCGCGACTTCCTGTTGAAATCCGGACTAGGGCTGGGCGCTGCAGCCGTCACCGGCTTCCTGCCTGGCGGCGGCCTGCTTGCTGGCGCCATGGCGGCTGACTTGATCGACCCGCTGGCGCCCAAAGCGCCGCACTTCCCAGCCAAAGTCAAATCCGTGATCTGGCTGCACATGAACGGCGCGCCATCGACGTTGGACTTGTTCGACTACAAGCCTGACTTGATCAAGCTGGCGGGCAAGGAAGTGCCGGCCTCGTTCCTGAAAGGGATCAAGACCAGTACCCAAGGCGGTGTCGGCAAACTGTTCGCGTCCAAGCGCGAGTGGAAACAGTATGGTGAAAGCGGCCACTATTTCTCCGACCTGGTACCGAATATCGGTACCCAGGCCGACAAGATCGCCTTCATCAAGTCCAGCGTCACGGTGGGCGCCACCCACGACATTTCCATCCTGAAGCTGAACACGGGCGACTTGAGCCCGGGCCGCCCATCGCTGGGCGCGTGGATCAGCTATGCGCTGGGTTCCGCCAATCCTGACTTGCCGCCTTACGTCGTGCTGTACAACGGCAAGAACGAACCAAGCGCCGGTTCCGTCAACTGGAACTCGGGTTTCCTGCCGGCCGTGTACCAGGGTACGGCGTTCCGTCCCGGTCCGTCGCCGATCTTCTACCTGGAGCGCCCGGAACTGCGCACCGATGGCCAGCAGCACGCATCGCTGGACTTGTTGCGCCGCCTGAACCAGCAAAACGCGGCCCGCTACCCTTCGGACACGGAACTGAAAGCCCGCCTGCGTTCATACGACCTGGCCGACCGCATGCAGGTATCCGCACCGGAAGCTGTCGACTTGAGCAAAGAAACCGACGCCACCAAGGAACTGTATGGCTTGAACGATGAAACGTCGGCCAGCTATGGCACCACGCTGCTGCGTGCGCGCCGCCTGGTGGAACGCGGCGTGCGTTTCATCCAGGTGGTGTCCGGCGCACCGGACGGCCAGACCGACATCACCAGCTGGGACGCGCACAGCGACCTGGAAAAGAACCACAGCGTCAATGCCCGCATGATCGACAAGCCGATTGCCGGTCTGCTGGCGGACTTGCAGTCGCGCGGCCTGCTCGATACCACGCTGGTGGTATGGACGTCGGAATTCGGCCGTACGTCGTATGGCCAGAGCGGCAATGGCCGCGACCACAATCCATGGGGCTACACGCAGTGGATGGCGGGCGGCGGCGTCAAGGCCGGCTACACGCACGGCGCGACCGATGAAATCGGCCTGCAAGTGGCGAACAAGGACCAGGCGGTCGACACCTACGACTTGCACGCCACCGTGCTGCAGCTGATGGGCCTCGACCACTTGAAGACGACGTTCCTGAACAACGGCCGCTCCGAGCGTCCGACCGTGGTGTACGGCAAAGTGATCAAGGAATTGATCGCCTGACCGTCGCACCGTACCACCGTTGCGGCGCAGGCTGGCCGCAACGGACTTGAATAGAAACAGTATGCGAAAAGTACCGATATTCCTGACCTTGATCACCGCCGCCATGGCCTTCAACGCCGGTTCCGCCGAGCCGGAAATGGGCATGGACTTGATGCAAAACATCGAAGACGCGAACAAAAGCCTGTCATCCAATATCGCGCTGGCCAACAAGCAGGCGGCCGGCAGCGATGCCAAAGACCTGGAGCGCATGTTCCAGGAAGTGGAAACCTTCTTTGAACACAAGGGCGATGCAAAAAACGCGGTCGACCTGGCCAGGCAAAGCCGCGAACTGTCGGCCGACATCGTGCAGTTGGTCGCCACCGGCAAGTTCGATGCGGCCACGGACAAGGCCACAACCTTGTCGCGCACGTGCCGCACGTGCCACACGTTCTACAAGAAGGAGTGAACCATCGCTGCGCATCGAAACATCGGCAGCGTGCTGAGGGCATGTGTGCTGGCGGCCGTGTGCTGCGGGCAGGCGGACGCCATCCCGGCCGCGCCGGCATCCACGGCGCCCGCGAAGACGGATGGCGGCGTGAAGGGCAATGCGGAAGCCGGGCGTATCAAGGCTGAATCCGAACGTTGCCTGGAATGCCACGGCCAGCCTGGTGTCGAACAAGGCCACAGCGCGGGCGAAGATGGCAAATTCGCCCGCCTCGGCGGCCAGCAGCATGCCTACATTGTCAAGCAAGTGCAGGATTTCCGCGCAGGGCGGCGCAAGAACGACTTCATGGTGATGATGGCCGCCAGTGTCAGCGACGACGACGTGGCGGACATTGCAGCTTATTTTGCCGCGCAGCCGGCCATGCCTGCCGCAATCAGGGCAGAGACGAGGGGAGAAAGCAGGAGCGCCGGCCAGCATGGCCCCGCGGCAGCACTGTTCCGGCAAGGCGACGCGGCGCGCAAGGTTGCGGCCTGCGCCACCTGCCATGGGGCAGCCGGTGAAGGCATCGCCGGTATGGCGCCCGTGATTGGCGGCCAGGGACGGCGCTACCTGTCGCAGCAGTTGCACAACTGGCGCAGCGGTGAACGCAGCAATGGAGCTGGTATGCGGGAAGCAGCCGCCAGCCTGACGGACGCGGAAATCGATGCGCTCGCGCTGTACGTATCGGAAATGTAAAACCACTATAGGAGAAACAACATGATAAAAAAACTGACGCTGGCGGCAATCGCCGCTGCCATCGCTTCCCTGCCCGCCTATGCGGCTTTAAAGGAAGGCGATGCGGCGCCTTCCTTTACGGCGCAAGCGTCGAAGGCAGGCAAGGCGTTTGAATTTTCACTGAAGGACGCACTGAAGAAAGGGCCGGTGGTCGTGTACTTTTACCCGTCCGCCTATACGGGTGGCTGCAATGTGCAGGCGCATACGTTTGCCGTCAACCATGACAAATTCACGGCGGCAGGCGCCACCGTGGTAGGCGTGTCGCTGGACAGCATCGCGCGGCTGAATGACTTTTCCGCCGACCCGAATTATTGCGCGGGCAAATTCCCGGTCGCGGCCGATGCCGACGGCCGCATCGCCCGTTCGTATGACCTGGCGATCCGCGAAGCGGCGCCGGGCAAGAAAGACACGCGCGGCATCGACATCGACCATGCCACCACCGAGCGCACCACCTTCATCGTCACGCCGGACGGCCGCATTGCGGCCGCCGTGGGCGGACTGACGCCGGCCGCCAACGTGGAAAAGGCGCTGGAAACCGTACAGCAACTGTCGCGCAAGCGCACTTAAAGGAGAATCGATGAAAAAGACATTAACCATTGCGCCCATCGTCGCGCTGCTGCTGGGGGCTTTTGCCACCAGCGCGCAAGCGCAGCTGGCCACCGCCGCCATTGCCGGCGTTGTCGCTGCCGGTACGCCGATTGAATTGATCAAGGAGGGATTTAACGGCACGGAAGGCCCGGTCGCCCTGCCGGACGGGAATTTCGCATTCACGGAAACGCCAGCCAACCGCATCACCCGCATTACGCCGGAAGGCGCGGTGTCCACGCTGCTGGAAAATTCCAACGGTTCCAATGGCTTGGCCATCAATGCGGACGGCGACATTTACGCGGTGCAGGTCGCGGATCCCAAGGTCGGCATTGTTTACCCGCCGCAGCGGGCGCGCACGCTGGCGGCCCGCTACGAAGGGGCGCCGTTTGGCCGCCCGAACGACATTGTGCTGGACCGCAAAGGCGGCGTGTACTTCACGGATTCCGGCGTGAATCCGCCTGCGCCGGGCGCGGCCCCTGCGCCGCAGCCTGCTGAAAAGCCAGCCAAGCCGGCCGTCTATCATATTTCCAATGAAGGGGCGCTGACCCGGCTGGCCGCTGACATTGAACGCCCGAACGGCATCCAGCTGAGCCCTGATGAAAAAACCCTGTACGTGGCCAATACCTTTGGCGAATACGTGCTGGCGTACGACATCCTCGGCGAAGGCAAAGTCGGCCCGCGCCGCAATTTCGCCAAGCTGGAAGGCTTCAAGAAAACCGAGACGGGCGGCACCAGCGGCGCGGACGGACTGGCGGTCGACGCTGATGGCCGCGTGTATGTCGCCACCTCGGTGGGGATCCAGGTATTCAGCAGCAAGGGCGAAGCGCTGGGCGTAATTGCATTGCCGAAGCAGCCGCAAAACATTGCGTTTGCGGGTCCGGGCAAGAAAACACTGTACGTGGTCGGCCGCGGCGCCGCCTACAAGATCGCCACGCTGACGCAGGGCTTCACTGGCCGCGCGAAATAACAACCGTACCACCGGGCTGCCTGCGGGCGGCCCGTCACCCATTTCAGCCAACCCTTAAGGAAGCATATGAAAAAAGCAGTATCCATCATCGCCGCCGCTGCCGTTGCAGCAGCCACGTTTGCCGCCACGGCGCCGGCCATTGCCCAGCAGGGCCCGAAGCCGGAAAACCTGATCAAGTGGCGCCAGTCCGCATTCCAGCTGGTCGCCTGGAACACGGGACGCATCAAGGCGTCGCTGGACGGCACGTACAACAAGGATGAAGTGCAGCGCGCCGCCAACAGCATCGCCGCCATCGCCAACGGTGGCCTGGGCGCCCTGTTCGCGCCGGGCACGGAACAGGGCAAGGGCTGGCACGACACGAGCGCCAAGCCGGAACTGTTCAAGGATACGAAAAAGTTTTCTGAATTCGGCGCAGGCTTCGGCAAGGAAGCCAATGAACTGGCTTCCGTGTCCGCTGGCGGCGACGTCAATGCCATCAAGGCGCAATTCGGCAAGCTGCAGCGCACTTGCAAGAGCTGCCATGACGACTTCAAAGCGAAGGATTAATCCGTGAAAATCACACTTCATACTTCGTTGCTGGTTTGCGCCACCGTGGCCGCTTCCGCGTGGGGCGGCCACGTGCTGGCGCAAGCTGCGGGCCAGGGCGCGGCGGGAGCGCCTTCGACGGCGCGCTCCACCGATCCTTCCAAGCCGCTGAGCTTTTTCGTCACCAGCGAGGGCCCCGGCAAGGGCGCGGACCTGGGCGGACTGGCGGGTGCGGATGCGCACTGTCAAAAGCTGGCGGCGGCAGTGGGCGCGGGCGGCAAGACGTGGCGCGCGTATCTGAGCGCCCAGGCAGCCGATGGCCAACCGGCTGTCAACGCGCGTGACCGGATTGGCAAGGGCCCATGGTTCAACACGCGCGGCGTGCAAATCGCCCGCGACGTCGCCCATTTGCACGGCGACACGGTGGAGGCCGCGCAGTTGGGCAATAACCTGAGCAGGACGACCGCGCTGACGGAAAAGAACGAGCCAGTCAAGGGCGCGGGCGACAAGCCGAATGAGCATGACATCCTGACGGGTTCCACGCCGGATGGACGGGCCTTTGCCGATGCGGCCGACCGTACCTGCAAGAATTACACGACCAGCGCAGCAGAGGGTTCCGCCCAGCTGGGCCACTTCGACCGCACTGGCGGCGGCAACACGTCGTGGAACTCCGCCCACCCAAGCCGCGGCTGCGGCCAGCAAAACCTGGTCTCGACAGGCGGTGCGGGCTTGCTGTACTGCTTCGCAGCGAACTGACCTGGCATGCTCCACCCAAAGCACGCGCACCCCGCGTGCTTTTTTTATTGGGTCAGACGTGCGTTCATGCAAACTTCCCGTGGGGTCAGACGTGCATTCGTGCGTTCCGAAGCCGGCGTTTCGCCTTTAGCTACAAGCTGTGTAAATTTCGAGCCAAGATTAACGGCGTCGATGCAGTGCTTCGGCGCCGGATCGGGCGCTTTTCCTGGCGCCGCGCTGAACCCTATCTGTCCTTGCGCGCAATGAAGAACGCCAGGCAGTGCCTGGCGTTTTAAATAGCTCCCGAATTTTGTGCACGTAGCCCGGCATGAAATCCCAGGACTAGGTGCACGAATGCACGTCTGACCCCACCGGGGAAATGCATCAATGCACGTCTGACCCCATGGATTGGGCTTCGACTCTTTTAATGCTGTCTTCGATGGTGCGGGCCATTGGGCTGCCGGCGGGCGCCAGCGACAGGATTTTCTTCCAGGCGCGCAAGGCGCTGTCATAATCGTTGCGTTCCAATGCAGCGCTGCCCAATAGCGCCAGCACTTGCGTATGTTGCGGATTCAAGGCCAATGCCTTGTTCAGCAATTGCTCTGGCGCTCCTGATAAATGCTGTCCCTGCGCCATTCCTAGTACCACCGCATAATCGGCCAGCAAATCCGCACTCTCCCCTTCCAGCGCCAGCAATTGCTTGTACGCTCCGGCGGCCTGGTCAAAGCGGCGCAGCGTTTCATATGAGCGCGCCAGCATGCGCCAGCCTTCTGCATCGCCGGGCCGCGCCTGCAGCCTGGCTGCCAGCCGGGCCACCATGGCTTCCACTTGCGGCGGCGCCGCTTCTTCCACCAGTTGCTGTTCAGGCAGTAGCGCGGCAGGATTGCCCAGCGCAGCATATAGCCCGGCCGCCAACAGCAGCGGCGCCACGGCAATAGGCAGGGCCGAACGCCACCGGCCCCACCGCGATGCCGCAGCCCAGTCACCGGCGCGCACCAGCGGCACGGCCACGGCGGCAAACGCCAATCCCCCCATCGCTACAGCCCCAATCAAAAATCCATTCATGCCGATCCTCCCTGCTGCCGCTGCAGCGTGCGCCACAGCCACCACAAACCACCACCCAGCAAAACAAACGGTCCAAACCACAGCGGCCATGTACTGGCCCGCACGGGCGGCTTGTACAGCACGAAGTCGCCATAACGCTGCGTGAGGAACGCCACCACGTCATCTTCACTGCGCCCCGCCGCCAACTGTTCGCGCACTACGCCCTTCAAATCGCGCGCCAGTTGCGCATTCGAATCCGCGATGGTCTGGTTGTCACACACCAGGCAGCGCAATTCGGACGACAACCGCTCCACCCGCGATTCCAGCGCGCCCCCCGACGGCGCAGCGGAAACCGCCGCGCAAGCCAGTGCCAGCAAGGCCGTCAATCCCAGCAACGCCAGACCCTTGCGCGTGCGCGACGCCCGCAAATAGCGCCGCTGCATCGCACCCCGTTGAGAAAATTCATGCACGTTCCAGCTCCTTCACCAGCGGCAGCAACTTGTCCCGCACCACTTCTTGCGTCACGGGCCCCACGTGGCGCATGCGGATGTGCCCCTGCTTATCAATGACAAACGTTTCCGGCACGCCGACCACGCCCCAATCCATGCCCACACGCCCATCGCCGTCGAAAACGGCCGCCGTATAAGGGTTGCCATGTTCGGCCAGCCAGCGTCCGCTTTCGTCCAGCTTATCCGTGTAATTCAACCCCACGATCGGCGCCACGCCCTGCTTCGCCAAATCCACCAGCACCGGGTGTTCGGCGCGGCAAGGTCCGCACCACGACGCCCATACATTGAGCAGCCATACCTTGCCCGCCATTTGCTGCGACTGGAAAGCAGGACCCGGCGCGCCGATGCGCTGCAGTGTAAAGGCCGGCGCGGCCTTGCCCGCCAGCGCCGAAGGTTTGTCGTCCGGCTTCAGGCGCAGCCCAGCGCCCAGCAAGACCAGCAACGCGGCGAAGACCGCCGCAGGAAAATAACGCTTCATGCCATTGCTCCTTCTGCCAGTTTCCCGGCCGTTGTTTGATGAACAGCTGCGGCGCCGGCACGGCGCGCACGGTAGCGGCGGTCAAAAGCCGAGAGGAAGCCCCCCAGCGCAATTGCCAGCGCACCGCCCCAGATCCAGCCGACAAAAGGCTTATGCTGGATACGCACCTGCCAGCCGCCGTCGGCGGCAGGCTCGCCCAGCGAGACATACAAGTCGCGCGTCCAGCCCCGGTCGATCGCCGCCTCCGTCATGGGCGCCTGCTGCACCGGGTAATAGCGCTTTTCCGGCTGCAGCACGGCGATGCGCCGGCCTCCTTCCCACACTTCAAAAGTGCCCTGCGCCGCCACGTAATTGGGGCCATCGTGGCGCTCCATCGCGGTGAACCGGTATTCCAGCCCGCCAGCCTGCACGGCCGATCCCACCCGCAAACTGGCATCGGCATGGCTTTCCCCCGACTTCACCAGCGTCACGCCGGCTACGAATACGGCCAGTCCGCCATGCGCGGCCAGCATGCCCCAGTAACTCGCAGGCTGGCGCAGCAAGCGCAAGCGCCACTGGCCGCCATCCAGCAAGCGCCGCCACAGGTGCAGCGCCGTGGCCAGTGCGATCCACGCGGCGAGCGCCACGCCCAGCGCGCCCAGAACGCCATACCCGGCGCCAAATCCCGCCGCCAGCCCCGCCAGTGCGGCAGCTTGCGCCGCATAGCGCAGCGACACTGGTAGCGCCTGCCACGTATCACGCTTCCACGCCACGAAAGGGCCCAAGGCCAGCAACGCCAGCACAGGCAGCATCAGCGGCGCAAAAACCGCGTCGAAGTACGGCGGCCCGACAGAGATCTTGCCCAGGCCCAGTGCATCGAGCGCCAATGGGTACAGTGTCCCCAGCAGCACGGCAGCCGTGGCAGACAGCAGCAGCACGTTATTGAGCAGCAGCAGCGACTCCCGCGACCACACGGCAAACGTCCCGCCCTTGACCACTTGCGCCAGCGACGGTGCACGCCATGTGTACAAGCCTAATGCCCCGCCAATCACCACGGTGAGGAAACCGAGGATGAACAAACCCCGCCGCGGATCGCTGGCAAACGCGTGCACGGACGACAGCACGCCCGAGCGCACGAGGAAGGTGCCCAGCAGCGACAGCGAAAACGCCAGGATCGCCAGCAAGACCGTCCAGCCCCGGAACGCGCCCCGCTTTTCCGTCACCGCCAGCGAGTGCAGCAGCGCCGTGCCCACCAGCCAGGGCATGAATGACGCGTTTTCCACCGCATCCCAAAACCACCAGCCGCCCCAGCCCAGCTCGTAATACGCCCAGAAACTGCCCATGAAAATACCCAGCGTGAGGAAAGCCCATGCCGCCAGCGTCCACGGCCGCGACCAGCGCGCCCACGCGGCATCGAGCCGCCCGCCCAGCAGTGCCGCCACGGCAAATGCAAACGCCACGGAAAAGCCCACATAACCCATGTACAGCAGCGGCGGATGGATGATCATGCCGATGTCTTGCAGCAGCGGGTTCAAGTCGCTGCCATCGCGTGCCGCGGGAAGCAGCCGCTCAAAGGGATTCGACGTGAACAGGATGAACGCCAAAAATCCGGCGGCAACCAGCCCCATGACGGCCAGCACGCGCGCCGCCACATCGTCCGGCAAACGCCGGCTGCCGCGCGCCACGGCGGCCAGCCACAGCGCCAGCACCTGTATCCACAACAGCAGCGAACCTTCATGCCCGCCCCACGCCCCCGCCAGCCGGTAATACCACGGCAGCATGGAATTCGAATGGGCCGCGACATAGCGGATGGAAAAATCGTTGTGCGCAAACGCGGCCAGCAGCAAGGCGAATGACACCGTGACCAGCAGCGCCAGCCCGTACGCATTGGGCCGCGCCAGCGCGATCCAGCGCAGGTTGCCGCGCCATGCGCCCGCCAGCGGCAGCACGCCCAGCACCAGAGCCAGTCCCAGCGCCAGCATCAGTGCAAAATTACCCAGTTCGCCCGTCATTGCGTTCCCCCTGCATAGGACGCCGCGCCCGCCCCCCTCTCGCTCCACTTTTCCCGCGTGTTGCCGGTGGCCGCGCGCCCGGCCGCAACCGCTTGCGCCGCTTCCGGCGGCATATAGTTTTCATCATGCTTGGCCAGCACTTCATCGGCGACAAACTGTGCATTGCCATCGAGCCGCCCCTGCGCCACCACGCCTTTCCCCTCGCGGAACAAGTCCGGCACGATACCCTTGTAGCGCACCTGTACCGTGTTCGCGTAATCCGTGACGGCAAAGCGCACCGACAAGCCATCGGGATCGCGCTGCACGCTGCCCGGCTGCACCATGCCGCCAAGGCGGAAACTGCGGTGCTGCGGCGCTTCGCCGGACGCCACCTGGGCCGGCGAATAAAAGAACACCAGGTTTTTCTGGAACGCCGACAGCACCAGCGCCGCAGCGCCGCCCAGCGCCACCAGCGCCGCCGCCAACAGCGCCAATCGTTTGTGCCGCCCCGTCATGACGTCCTCCCGCGCGATCCCAGCCGCGCCGACAGTGCGGCCGCACCCAGCGCCGCGCGTTTGCGGCGCGACAGCAGCACCAGTTCCAGCGCCAGCGCAGCGCCGGTCGCCAGCACGGATCCCCACACGTAGACGCCATAGCCGCCCATGGCGGCAAATTCTTCCAGGCTGTGCCAGTTCATCGCGCACCTCCCGCCGCCAGCCGCGCCACCCACGCACTGTTCCCTTCGCGCTCCAGAATGATGCAGCGCAGCCTGACCAGCGCCGCACCTGCCGCATACGCCCACATGGCCAGCGCCATGACCAGCATCCCCAGCAGCATCGGCGTGGCTATCGTGGGCGCGCTGGCAACGGACACGGAGGCGCCCTGGTGCAGGGTATTCCACCATTTCACGGAAAAATAAATGACGGGAATATTCACGACGCCCACCAGCGCCAGCAACGCGCCCGCACGGTCCGCACGGCGCTTGTCGTCAATGGCCGCCTGCAGCGCAATGAAGCCCAGATACAGGAACAGCAGCAGCAATTCCGACGTCAGCCGCGCATCCCATACCCACCACGCGCCCCACGTGGGCTTGCCCCACAACGCGCCGGTCCACAATGCGAGCAACGTAAACAAGGCGCCGGTCGGCGCCAGCGCGCTGGCCATCATGGCTGACAGGCGCGTATTCACCACCAGCCCGACTGCCGACCAGAACGCCATTGCCACGTAAATCACCATCGACAGCCAAGCGGCTGGCACGTGGACGAAAATGATGCGGTACGCGTCGCCCTGCTGGGCATCGGTGGGGGCAATGAAAAAACCAATGTACAAGCCTGCCGCTGCCAGCAGCAGCGACACGGACAGGCACAGCGACGCCAGTGCGCCGGCCGGGCCGTAAAACGCCTGGGGTGACGCAAATTGCAGCCAGCGCCTGCCCCGCCCTGCGGGAATGGCGCCGGTAAAGTGCACGGACATGGTGACTCCTTTCGAATTATTCCAGTGAAATGCGCAAAGCCGCCGCCGCCGCCCACGGCGCCAGCCCCAGGGCAAACGCCAGTCCCGCGCCCAGCAGCAGCAAATGCGCTTGCGGCCCGGCGCCGGTCGACAGCGCGTCCACCGCGCCGGCGCCAAAGACCAGCACGGGCGTGTACAGCGGCAGCGCCAGCAGCGCCACCAGCACGCCGCCGCCCCTGGCGCCCAGCGACAGCGCCGCCGCCACCGCGCCCACCAGGCTGAGGATCGGGGTACCCAGCAGCAGGCTGGCCACCAGCACACCAAGCGATGACGGATCGAGCCCGAATTGCAGCGCCAGCAGCGGCGACAGCAGCACCAGCGGCAACCCGGATACCAGCCAGTGCGCCAGGACCTTGCCCGTCACGATCACGGCCAGCGGCTCCGGCGACAGCAGCATGTGTTCCAGCGCGCCATCGGCGTGGTCGGTGCTGAACAGGCGCGGCAGCGACAAGGTTGCCGCCAGCAATGCCGCCACCCACAGCACGCCGGGCGCCATCGACCGCAAGGCCGCCGGCTCAGGCCCCACGCCCAGCGGGAACAGTGAGCAGGCGATGACAAAAAAGCCCAGTGAACCCAGTGCATCGGCGCGGCGGCGGCAGGCCAGCAGCACGTCGCGCTGTACGGTACTGCGCAGCGCCGTCATCATGGCCGGGCTCCTTGCACATGCGCCGCCGGCCGGGCCCTGGCCTGTGCCGATACGCCTGCGGCCCGCGATGGCGCGGACAGCTGATCCGTACGCCACGCCTGCTGATCGCCATGCCCCGCCGCCAGCTGGTCGAGATCCAGCCGCTGCAAGCGCTGCGGCCGCAGGCTGTGCGCCTGGTGCGTCGTATACACAGCCATGCCGCCGCCATCGAGGTGCGCGGCAAGGCGTTCGCACAGCGCCTGCACCGCTTGCGCATCGAGCGCAGTAAAAGGTTCGTCCAGCAGCAGCAATGGCGGCAGCGGATCCAGATAGAGCCGTGCCAGCGCCACGCGCCGCCGCTGCCCCTGCGACAGCGCATGCGCCGGCAGCATGGCCACATGGTCCAGCCCGGCCCGCGCCAGCGCGGCTTCAGCCTGGCCGCGGCTGACGCGGCGCCCCGACAGCGCCGCGCCGTACACGACGTTTTCCCATGCAGACAAGTCGTCCTTCACGCCCGCCGCATGGCCGCAGTACAGCACGTGCCGGTGATAGTCTTCGCGCAGTTCGCGCACCGGCTTGCCGCGCCAGCACACCTCCCCCTCCGCCGGCAGCCCAAGCCCCGCCAGCAGCCGCAATAAGCTGGTTTTGCCGCTGCCGTTGGCGCCCGACAGCCACAGCGCCTCGCCTTCAGACAGCGCGAAGTCCACCCCCTCGAACAGCCGCCGCCCTCCCCGCTCGCACGCCAGCGCGCAAGCCTGAAACGGGGCGCGCTTCATTGCAGCAGCTCGGCGCCCCGCCCGCCCGGCTGCGCATCGACAGGCAGCGGCTGGCCCGCCGGCTCGTTATCAGGGTAAGCATCGTCACTTCTGCCGGAATGGCTGAGGAGCCCAAAACGCTTCAAGTGCGTGCGCAGGATATTGCGGCTGATGCCCAGCACCCGCGCTGTCTGCACCTGGTTGCGGTGGCACGCATCGAAGGCCGTGCGCACGACGATTTCTTCCACGGAGTCGAATAATTCTGGCTGGTCTGCTTCGATCATGCCGTTAATCAGCGCCGACAGGCGCTGGCGGAAGCCGGCGGACGACGCACTGCCCGGTAGCGGCGTGTGGACCGGCACATGCAGCGGAACGGCCGCTTCATCCCTGGGCCGGCGCCGTGAAATGCCCGACAGTTTCAAATCGTCGGGCTGGATCACGCCATCGCGGCACACGATCAGGGCAAAGTGAATGACGTTTTCCAGTTCTCGGATATTGCCCGGCCAATCGTATTCCAGCAGCGCCAGGCGCGCCGCCGGCGACAGCGTGGCTTCCGGCGCCTTGATTTTTTCACTGTAGACGCCGATGAAATGGCGCGCCAGCGGGATGATGTCGCCGGGGCGCTGGTGCAGCGGGTCCAGGTGCACGGTGGCCACGCTGAGGCGGTAATACAGGTCGGAACGGAAGCGGTCCGCCGCCACTGCCTTGTGCAAATCCACGTTGGTGGCCGCCACCAGCCGCACGTTGAGCGGCACCGGCGTGCGGGCGCCCAGCCGCACCACTTGGCGCTCTTGCAGCACGCGCAGCAGCTTGACTTGCAGCGCCATCGACAAATCGCCGATCTCATCGAGGAACAGCGTACCGCCGTTGGCCGCCTCGAACCAGCCGGAACGCGCCTGCGTGGCCCCGGTGAAGGCGCCGGCCTCGTGGCCAAACAATTCTGCATCGATCAGCGTTTCACTGAAGGCGCCGCAATTGACTGCCACGAATGGCCCGCGGCGTCCGCTGACGTTATGGATGTGGCGCGCAATCAGCTCCTTGCCGGTACCGGTTTCGCCGATGATCAGGGTGGTGGCCTCGGTCGGGGCGATGCGCTCGACCTGTTCCAGCAATTCCGCCGAACGCGGATCGTGGAACATCAGGGCCTTGGCGCGTATCGACAGCGCCATGCCGGACGTATCCGGGAAAGTCAGTAATTTATCCACGCGAGTTCCCCTTGTGCGGCGCAGCAACGATGGCGGCGCCGTTGTTATGTTGGTAGCGTCAGACTACCGGCTGGCGGGGAATTCGCACACGAATCATTCCAACGTAACAAATTCGCAAATTGGATATGAGGCTGGAAATGGTCCAGTTTGACGCACTGCAACGGGACCGTTGTACATGGCGCGGGGTGCAAATAAATGCAAACTATGCAACAATGTTATGTCTCAAATCAATACCTGTTATGAAAGTCCGTTCGCTACTTGCCCTGACCATCACCGTAACCTTGGTGCCGGTCGTGGTGTTTTTCGCTGCGCCGCTGAGCCGCTTGGTCGAGGCGGAGCGCGATGCGGGCGTGCGCACCATGCAGGAAGCAGCGCGCGCCACGTCGCTCGCGGTCGATGCCCAGTGGTACGAAATCATTGGCCTGGTCCGCGCCACCAGTAATTCCAGCAAGCTGGAAGGCAACCAGATGGTGGCATTTGGCAACAAGGCCCGTTCGCTGGTGCAGGGCCGCTCTGCCTACCTGATCCTGTATAACGAGGACGGCCAGCAACTGATCAACACGTCTGTGTCCACCGATGCGGCGCTGCCGGACACGCGCATTGCATCCGGCGAGCGCATTGCCGCTGTGCTGGCCGGGGACAAGCCGGTGATTTCCAATTTGCTGCGTGCTCCCGGCAGCGGACGGCATGTGGTCGCCATGGAATTCCCTGTGCACTTGCCGGAAAACCGCAATTACGTAATGAGCTATGGCTTCGATGCGGCGCTGCTGGCGCAAGCGCTGCCGCCGCCCGCCGAGGGCCGGGGCGTGTTCCGCATCTATGACCGCGATGGGCGCCTGATCCAGAGCAACCGCTTACCGACCGGGGCGGGCTCTATCGCCCCGGCCCCGATTGCTGCCGCCATCAAGTCGCTGGAATCCGGCTTGATCCACACGGGCGACGGCACGTACACGGTGCTGGCCCGTTCCCCACTGACGGGGTGGTGGATTGCGATGTCAGAAACCACGGAAAAAGTCGATGGCACGACGGAGCGCACGGTGCTGTTGTCCAGCCTGGGCCTGGCGCTGGCATTGGCGCTGGCCGTTGCCACCGCCTGGGCGCTGTCCGACCGCGTCGCCAAAGCCATTGCACAAACCAGCGCCGCTGCGCGGGCCATGGGCGCCGGCGGCGACGATCCCCGCGCCCCCAGCGGTATCGACGAACTGGACCACCTGGCGGAAAGCGTTTACCAGGCCAACCGCCTGCTGACGGAAGCGGCGATCGAACGGGAACGCTTGCTGGTGCAGGCGCAGCAGGCGCGTGAAGTGGCCGATGCGCAAAACCGCGCGAAAGATGAATTCCTCGCCATGCTGGGCCACGAATTGCGCAATCCGATGGCGCCCATCAGCATGGCCGCGCACATGCTGTCGATGCCTGGCCTGGACCAGGCCAAATTGCGCCATGCGAGCCAGGTCATCGGCCGCCAGGTCGAGCACATGAACCGCCTCGTCAATGATTTGCTCGATGTGTCGCGCGTGACGCGGGGCTTGATTTCCCTGGAACGCAAGCCGCTGCAAATCCAGTCCATCATTGCCAGCGCCCTGGAACAGGCATCGTCCATCGTCGAGGCGGGCAAGCATGAGCTGGTGGTGGAGACAGGTAACGCGCCACTGTGGCTCAGCGGCGATGCGATCCGGCTGGTGCAGGTGCTGACGAATTTGCTCGTCAATGCCGTCAAATATTCGCCGCCCAATACCCGCATCGTGGTGCGTGCAGCAGAGGAAGGATCGACGCTGGTGCTGTCCGTGATCGACAACGGCAGTGGCATCGAACCCGACCTGCTGCCCCGTATCTTCGACTTGTTTTCACAAGGCGCGCGCCGTCCTGACCGTGCGGCCGGCGGTCTGGGACTGGGGTTGGCTTTGGTGCGGAAAATCGTGGAACTGCATGGCGGCACGGTGACCGCTTACAGTGAAGGTGTGGGCAAAGGCAGCTGCTTTACGATACGGCTGCCGATGTGCGAGGCGCCAGTGGAGACGGAAACCGCGTGACGCGGTTTCCGTGATGAAGGCGACTTACTTCAGGTTGTAGAACGCGTCACGGCCAGGGTACGAAGCCGTTGCGCCCAGGTCTTCTTCGATGCGCAGCAGCTGGTTGTACTTGGCCATACGGTCCGAACGCGACATCGAGCCAGTCTTGATTTGCAGTGCATTGGTGCCCACGGCGATATCGGCAATGGTCGAATCTTCCGTTTCGCCCGAACGGTGCGAGATCACTGCCGTGTAGCCCGCGCGCTTGGCCATTTCAATGGCGGCGAAGGTTTCCGTCAGCGTGCCGATCTGGTTGATCTTGATCAGGATCGAGTTGGCGATGCCTTTCGAGATACCTTCTTTCAAGATCTTGGTGTTGGTGACGAACAGGTCGTCGCCCACCAGCTGCACTTTCTTGCCCAGTACGGACGTCAGGTGCGCCCAGCCTGCCCAGTCGCCTTCGTGCATCGCGTCTTCGATCGACACGATCGGGTACTTGTCGCACCAGGACGCCAGCAGCGCCGTGAATTCTTCAGCCGTCAGCACTTTGCCTTCGCCTTCCAGGTGGTACTTGCCGTCCTTGTAGAACTCGGACGCGGCGCAGTCCAGGCCCAGCGCGATGTCTTTGCCTGGCGCGTAGCCTGCCTGTTCGATGGCCTGGATAATCAGCTTGATCGCATCTTCATGCGATTCCACCGACGGCGCGAAGCCGCCTTCGTCGCCCACGGCCGTCGTCAAACCCTTCTTGTGCAGGATTTTCTTCAGCGTGTGGAACACTTCCGCGCCGTAGCGCAGCGCTTCCTTGAAAGTCGGGGCGCCAACGGGGATGATCATGAATTCCTGGATATCCAGGTTGTTGTCGGCGTGCGCACCGCCATTGATCACGTTCATCATCGGCACTGGCAAGTCCATGCCGCCCGAGCCGCCGAAGTAGCGGTACAGTGGCAGCTTGGCGTCGTCGGCCGCGGCTTTGGCCACGGCCATCGATACCGCCAGGGTCGCGTTGGCGCCCAGGCGCGATTTGTTTTCCGTGCCATCCAGCTCGATCAGGGTGCGGTCGATCAGCGCCTGTTCGGAAGCGTCCAGGCCAATGATGGCTTCCGCGATTTCCGTGTTGATGTTTTCAACGGCTTTCAGTACGCCCTTGCCGAAGTAGCGCTTGGCGTCGCCGTCGCGCAGTTCGATGGCTTCGCGCGAACCGGTCGAAGCGCCCGAAGGTACGGCAGCGCGGCCCGTTACGCCGGATTCCAGCAGCACATCGCATTCCACAGTCGGATTGCCGCGCGAATCGATAATTTCGCGTGCAATGACGTCGACAATTGCAGTCATTTCCTCATCTCCGTTAAATATGGGGCCGCTGCCCCGTGGCCCCCGCCATGGGGGCAATGTCAATTCAATGATTAAACTTGCGCGCCGATCTTCATGATCTTCAGCGCGTTGGTGCCGCCTACCAGGCCCATAGGCTCGCCCCACGTCAGCACGACGTTGTCACCGCGCTGCACGATGCCGCGCGCGATCAGCAAGTCTTCCACGGAACGCAGCACCACTTCGCGGTCGCGCGTCTGTTTCAATTCCAGCGCCGTCACGTTGCGGAACAGCGCCAGCTTGCGCTGCGTGGCCACGCTTGGGGTCAGCGCAATGATCGGCACGTCGATGCTGTTGCGGCTCATCCACAGGCAGGTGGAACCGGATTCCGTCAGCGCGGCAATGGCTTTCACGCGCAGGTGGTGCGCGGTAAACAGCGCGCCGTACGCGATCGACTGGTCGATGCGGCTGAAGGTGGTGTTGATCAATTCCACGTCCGGGTTCGACGGGTTCCACTTTTCCGCATCCAGGCAGATGGCGGCCATGGCTTCCACGGTTTCAACCGGGTATTTGCCGGACGCGGTTTCCGCTGACGTCATCACCGCGTCGGTGCCGTCCAGCACAGCATTGGCCACGTCCGATACTTCGGCACGGGTCGGCACGGCGTTGACGATCATCGATTCCATCATCTGCGTGGCGGTAATGGCCAGCTTGTTCGATGCGCGCGCCATCTTGATCATGCGCTTTTGCAGCGCCGGCACGGCGGCATTGCCCACTTCCACCGCCAGGTCGCCGCGCGCCACCATGATGCCGTCGGACGCGTCGAGGATTTCCTGCAGCGCCGGAATCGCTTCGGCGCGCTCGACTTTCGCGATCATGAACGGCTTGTGGCCATACGGCTCGCCGGCGATGTTGGCCAGCTGGCGCGCCATTTCCATGTCGGTCGCGTTTTTCGGGAACGACACGGCGATATAGTCAGCCTGGAAGCTCATCGCAGTCTTGATGTCTTCCATGTCTTTCGCCGTCAGCGCCGGCGCGGACAGTCCGCCGCCCTGGCGGTTGATGCCCTTGTTGTTCGACAGTTCACCGCCGATTTTCGTCGTGGTGTGGATTTCACTGCCGATAATGCGGTCCACCGTCAGCACGATCAAGCCATCGTTCAGCAACAGTACGTCGCCCGCTTTCAGGTCGCGCGGCAGATCCTTGTAATCCAGGCCCACGCGTTCCTGGTTGCCCAGTTCGCCGTTTTCACCCCACTTGGCGTCGAGGATGAACTTGTCGCCGTTTTCCAGCTGGATCTTGCTGTTTTCGAATTTGCCGATGCGGATTTTCGGGCCCTGCAAGTCGGCCATGATGGCCACTTCGCGGCCGACGATGGCGGCCGCTTCGCGCACCATGCGGGCGCGATCAACGTGATCCTGTGCTTTACCGTGCGAGAAGTTCAGGCGCACGACGTTGGTGCCGGCGCGGAACATGCGGACCAGCGTCTCGATGTCATTCGAGGCCGGGCCGATGGTGGATACGATTTTGGTCGCGCGCTGCTTGTTGGCCACCTGCGCATGTACATTCACACTGTCTTTCGCTGTGTCTCTCACGGTATTCCTCTTGGATGTATTAGTCAGCACTACAAAAAAAGACCGGCGCCTGCGCCGGTCCCAATACTTGTTCTTGATCAGCCGCTGTTGCGCAGTCCTGCCGCCACGCCGTTAATGGACAAGTGAATACCTTCACGGGTCGCGGCGTCGGTATCGCCATCGCGGAAGCGGCGCAGCAGTTCCACCTGCACGTGGTTCAGCGGGTCGATGTACGGGAAGCGGTTGCGGATGGAGCGCTGCAGCAGCGGGTTCGCGTCCTGCAATTCCTGCTGGCCGGTGATTTGCTTGACGGCTTCCACGGTGCGCTCATGCTCCGCTTTAATGCGGCCAAAGATCGATACACGCAGCGCTTCATCGCGCACCAGGGTTGCATAGCGGCTGGCAATGGCGATATCGCTCTTGGCCAGCACCATGTCCATGTTCGACAGCAGCGTGGTGAAGAATGGCCATTCTTTGTACATCCGCTGCAGTTGCGCCAGGCCGTCCGGGTTATTGGCCAGGAACGCTTGCACGGCGGAGCCGAAGCCGTACCAGCCCGGCAGCATTACGCGGCACTGCGCCCAGCTCAGTACCCATGGAATCGCGCGCAAGTCTTCAATCGACGTGGTCTTTTTACGCGATGCCGGACGGCTGCCGATATTGAGCGCGGCAATCTCGGAAATCACGGTCGACTCCCAGAAGTACTGTTCAAAGCCTTCGGTTTCATAGACCAGCGAACGGTAGGTGCGCAGCGCTTCATCCGACAGCGCCTGCATCGCAGACAATTGCGCCGGCTCGGCGCGGCCTGCCGCGCTGTCGCCCAGCAAGGTCGCTTCCATGGTCGCGGCCACCATGACTTCCAGGTTGCGGCGGCCCACTTCCGGGTTCGCATACTTGGCGGTGATGACTTCGCCCTGTTCCGTCAAGCGGATGCGGCCCTGCACGGCGCCAGGCGGCTGCGCCAGGATCGCGTCATACGACGGGCCGCCGCCGCGGCCGACGGAACCGCCACGGCCGTGGAACAGGCGCATCTTGATGCCGTATTTTTCAAACACTTGCACCAGCTCGATCTCGGCCTTGTACAGTTCCCAGCCCGACGTGAAGTAGCCGCCATCCTTGTTGGAATCCGAATAGCCCAGCATGACTTCATGCATGCTGCCGCGCGAACGCAGCAAGTCCATGTACAACGGAATGGCGAACGCCTTGGCCATGATGGCGGGACCGGCGCGCAAGTCGTCGATGGTTTCAAACAGCGGGATGATGTTGACCGCCATTGCCGATTCCGCATCCACGCGGCCGGCGCGCAGCAAGCCGTGTTCTTTCAGCAGCAGCGCCACTTCCAGCAAGTCGGACACGCTGGCGGCTTTCGAAATAATGTAGTTGGTCACGCATTCCGGACCGTAGGCGGCGTGCGCTTCTTTCAACGCGCGGAAGATCGCCAGTTCGCCGGCCGTGTCTTCGCTGTATTCCAGGTAAGGGGAAATCAGCAGGCGCGGCGTATGCAGTTCTTCCAGCAGCAGCTTGCAGCGGGAATCTTCATCCAGCGATTTGTAGTCGACGCCTGGACGGGCTGCCGACAACAGTTCCGCCACGACGCGCTCGTGTACGTCGGAGTTCTGGCGCAAGTCGATCGGCGCCAGCGAGAAGCCGAACACTTTGACGGCGCGGCGCAAGTGGCGCAGGCGGCCCCGTGCCAGCACTGCGGAACCGTTGGCCACCAGCGAGCGGTGGACGATTTCCAGGTCGGCCAGCAAGGCTTGCGCGTTGGCGTACGGCTGAACCTTGGCGTCGGCTTGCGCGCCGGTGGCAAAGCGCAGGCGGTTGGCGGACAGGCGCGCGTGGATGCCATAGATGGCGCGGCGGTATGGCTCATCGATGCGGTGCGGCGACAGGTCGGTCGACGCATCGGCCAGCGCGCGCAATTCATCCGACGAACCCGTCATGCTTTGCGCCAGCGACAGTTGCGACGCCAGCTTGTGCAATTCGGTCAGGTAGTGTTCCAGCGCCACGTCAGCCTGGCGCTGCAACGTCGCCTTCAGGATGGTTGCGGTGACGAACGGGTTGCCGTCACGGTCGCCGCCGATCCAGCTGCCCACTTTCATAAAGGTTGGCAATTCTTCCTGGGCCCAGTGCGGGTCCAGCTTGGCCAGCGTATCTTGCAGCGAGCAATACAGTTGCGGCAATCCGGACAGGATGGTGCGGTCAAAGAACGACAAGCCGTTTTCCACTTCATCAAGCACCGACAGTTTCGCCGTGCGCAGCAAGCGGGTATTCCACAGCGTGTGGATACCGCGCGCCAGTGCGTTGTCATTGCTTTCCTGTTCGTCCGGCGTCATTTGCACACGGTCGCGCTCATCGAGCACGCGGGCAATCGCCATCTGGCAGTTCAGCGTGGATTTACGCTGCACTTCGGTCGGGTGCGCGGTGAAGACGGGGCTGATGTGGGCATCGGCAAAGAAGTCAGGCAGCGCGTCGAGGCGGCCGGCATGGACGACGTTTTGCACGGCCTTGGCCATGCTGCCCACGCGCGGCGCGGAACCGGCGATCAGGTGGGCGCGGCTGCGGCGCGTGTGGTGCTGGTCTTCCGCGATATTGGCCAGCAGCGAGAAATACGTGAAGGCGCGGATCAGCTGGCTGGTTTCTTCCTGGCCCAGCGCGTGCAGCGCCTGGTCCAGTTCAGCCTTGGCCTGCTCGCACTGGTCGCGGCGGAAACGGATCGCCAGCTGGCGAATGTTTTCAATGCGGTTGAACGCTTCTTCACCGTGCTGTGTGCGTATCGTATCGCCCAGCATGCGTCCCAGTTGCCGGATATCCCGTCCCAGCAACTCATCCTTGAACTCAACCGCCTTCGACCCATCCATGTTGCCGTCCTTCACCGATATGTAGTAATTTTACAGATTAGAATAAGAATTACACCAAATACGACATAGGCTAACTATAAGCCCGCGCATACATCTGGTATAAGGTAAATTTACTACATTATGTGCAAAATCGCTAAAGCAGGCAACTAGAATGTTTTGCGACGCAGCATGGGGGGCATAAAGGCACGGTCGTGCCATTGATAGTTGTGTAGACCAATCGTTGCGCTAAGACAAAATAACAGGCGGCGCGCCCTTCTAGCATGGCATTTCCTTCCATCAAGGAGTTGCTATGAAAGAACTTTCCCGCTCTGTGCCTGCCGCTTGCGCGGCGTTGTTGTTTCAAGCAAGCGCTTTACCTGCATCGGCAGAACAAATCTTACTGCAAAAAAACGGCGTATCGGAAGCGGTCAGCGGCCAAGCCGGCTGGCCGCCGCCGGTCAGCGTATCGCGCCCCCCGCCACCTCATCCCGCAGCGCCTCGATCCGCCTGATCTTTTCCTGCATCTTCGCCAGCTCCGCTTCCGGCACCCCGGCCGCCCTGCCCCGTTCCAGGTCCGAGCGCAGGCGCGGCACTTCGTCTTTCGCCGCTTCGGCAAAGGATGCCAGCAGCCGGGCGTGCTGGCCCTGCTCGAACTGGCGGTACGCCTGCGGGTCAGCCAATTGTGCGGCAGTTGGCTGCGCTTGCGTGGCCGGATCGTCGTGCACCACGGGCGGCGTGCGCGGGTCGCCGTTTTCACGCGCTTCGGCCAGCGACAGCCACGCGGGCGTGCTGCTGTCGACCGGCTCCAGCGGCACGCGTTCCGGTTCTTGCGGCGGCTGGTCCGCCATCGCTTGCATCCATTGGGGACCATCGTCGCCGCGCGCCACTGGCGCGGATGGCGGCGCCGCAGTTCTGCCGACTGGCTGCGGGACCGCTTCGCCACGCACCGGCCACATATACCAGGCCAGGGCCGCCGCGCCCACTGCCGCGGCAATCACTGTAATACGCTTCATGGCGCCACCTCCAGCACCCGCAGCGGTGCATCGAGCAGGCTGCGGTTCAATTCAATATCCGCCTCGCGTACGGCGCGGGCGCGCAACGCGGCCAGTTGCGCAATGGCCGTACTGCGCGCAATGGCGCGGCTGGCCACATAGCGCACGCTCTCTGCTTCAGGCGGCTGGTAGCCGTCGATCCGCTGCTCCACCAGGACGATTTCCCAATACGCCTTGTCATGCGGGCCGACGGGCGCGCGCACGGGACGCGATGGCGTGCCCGGCGGCTGTGCAAACGCCAGTTGCTGCAGCCAGCCCGTCTTGCCGGACGCGCCGATCCAGCCCAGGTCACCACCGTGCGCAGCATCGTCCGCTGCCGAATATTGGCGCGCCACGGCGGCAAAGTCCATGCCGCCTTTCAGGGCCGCATACGCCGCTTGCGCGGCACCTTCGTCGTCCGTACGCACGTGGCGCGCTTTGACTTTTTCAATGCGGCGGAATTCATCGCGGTGCTGGTCGTAATATGCGCGGACCGCCTGCATATCCGCTTGTGCGGCCAGCCGGTCCAGCAGCGCGCTGCCGCTGTCCGTATCCGTGCCGATGCCGTGCAGGCGCTGTACCGCCAGCGTGATGGCCTGATCCGATAAAGCCTGCCGCAAATCCGCCAGCGCCGCCGCGCCGAAGCGCGCCTGCGCCCAGTCCAGCACGGCCGCGACGCCCAGCGCCTGGCGTGCCTGCTGCTTCAACGCGCCGCTTTGCCGCGTGTGCAGCGCAATGCGCCCCTGCACGTTCTGGCGCCGGTACACGTCATACAGCGACAGCGCCGCCTTGCCGCCACCGGGCAGGCGGTAGGACAGCACTGTCACGGCTTTCGCCTGCTCCACTTGCGCGGGCGACAGCGAATAATCGAGCCGCAGCGCGCCTGGTTTGCCGAACACGGCATCCAGTGTTGCGGCGCTGATCACCGGCTCGCCCACGATCAAGCCATCGAGCGTACCGCCCGGCAGCTGCGCCAGCGTCTGTTCCAGTTGATCCCTGTACAGGTTGCGCAACAGTGCGGCGATCTGGTCATCCAGCGCCACGTCGTGCGCATAGCCGACACCCTGCCCCGTCAATAAAACCGCTTCGCCCCATTGCCTGCGGGCGCTGGCGGCCAGCAGGCGCTCGGCCACCAGGACTTCCAGCGTGGAACTGCGGGCAGCCTTGGTATCGGCCAAACGCGCCTGGCGCCACAGCACGTCCACGGTGAACGCATGCAGTGGCGCCGCATCAATGCGGGCTGCCAGCGCGGGATCCTCGACGCCGTACCGGACGGCCGCCGATGCCGGCGCTGATACCGCTGCCGCCAGCACGGCCGCCGCCGCGCTGACGGACACGGTTAGCGCCGCCGCGCGCACGGCCCTGTGTATCGCAGCGCCACACACGCCTGCCAGGACACCGCGCGAACCCCCATGCGCAGCGGTCCCCGGCAGCGCCGGCCTCACAAAAACTGCCCGCTGCGCCATCAGTTACCCAGCCGTTCAGCAGCGCGGTTCAGCACATGCACCACCATCGCGATCGAATGGGGAATCATTTGCTTTGCCACGCGGGTGCGGTCGCCCTGGTCGCTGGACGACAGCACGATGCCACCGTTCGCATACGAATACGTGCCGCCCTGCGTCAGCAGCGGACGGATATCGACTGCCGTGGGCGCCACCGGCGTGAAGTCAGCCAGCGCAGCTTTTACCAGTGCCGGGTCATTCAGCTTGGCCGAGTCATAGTAATCCTGTACCCACTGTTCCCAGCCGCCATGGTCGTGCGCGGATGTGGTCCACGTGTGGTGCGGCTGCAGCAAGTCCGTCGTGTGCAGCACGAAGCCCAGCGTTTGCGCAGTCGGCTGCGCGAGGAATTGCTGGAACCAGTATTGACCCAGATTGTCGATCGGCTGGAACGGCATGGTTTCGAAGTCGGCGTACTGGTTCACATTCGAGCTGCCGCCCAGGCGGTAGTGCGCTTCCGTGATGCCATAGCTGTTGTATTTGCTGCTGTCGCCAAACCAGCCTTTCAAACCGCCGGGACCATCATCGAGGTAATCGCCATACAGCCAGCCTGCCGCCAGGTTGTCGACGTCGCCGTTGACCGTCAGCTTGGCATAGTTATAGCCGCCGAACGGGTTGCCATGCACGTCGGGACCGGACGTGTGGTTCTGGAAGTGCCAGTACGACGTGTATTTGACGATCGATGCCCCCGCGCCCCACACCGGCGCCAGCACGCAGCTGCCCGTCGATGCGCCGCACAGGTACGTATCGGCGAAGTCATCGACGTCATACGCGCCCTGGCCCAGCGCCTGTGCGAACTGGTCAACCGTATAGCCGGCCCGTGCAACGCCCGCCGCCAGCTTGTTGTAGTTGGTGATGGTTGGGTTGTTTTTCATAAACGCCACCGCGTCCAGCACGATACGGCGGTGGGTTTCCTGTTGCCAGGCGTGAGCAGGCGCGACGGTGCACGCCGCCATGGCCAGCGCCAAGGCAGTCATTCCGAGTTTCATAGAGCTCCTATAGAAAAGTACGAACGGTCGTGTTCGAACGAGGGCAGGAGCGTAACATAACAAATCGGCAAATTTAACTATTTGGCAAATTTGTCACATTAGGTTTGCTAAAAAGCCACACCTTATATGTGATTCATGACATTTTCATGACGAAACGGTGACAGCGGAATGACAGCGTTCAAGGTTTCGGCATGGACCGCAGCGGTGTGGCGGGGCGCAACGGACCCTGGCCATCGACGACGACCCGCTGGCTGGCCTTGGCCGTCGATGCGCCGATGCCGGCCAGCACGCGCATGGCGCCCAGCAACACTTGTTGTTGCACGTCCATGTACGTGCCGTACGATGGGTCCAGCACGTAATACACGACTTCAAATTCCAGCGCATCCTGCGTGACCGATTTCAAATGCGCGCGGTCGAAACGCACTTGGCGCTGCGCTTCCACCACGTGCTGCAGCGCCTCCGGCACCCGCTCCGCCACATCCACCGCCGTCGATGGCGACAGGTTCAGCGAAAATTGCACGCGCCGGTTCGACATGCGCTTGAAATTGCGCACCGTGTTTTTCAATAAGTCCGCATTGGCTATGACGATCTGTTCACCGCTGTCGGCGCGGATGCGGGTGGTTTTCAAGCCCACCTGCTCCACCGTGCCGGAAAAGCCGTTGACGCTGATGGCGTCGCCCACTTCAAAGGGCTTGTCGACGGCAATCGACAGCGAGGCAAACAAGTCGCCCAGGATGTTTTGTACGGCCAGCGCCACGGCGATACCGCCGATCCCCAGGCTGGCGACAAAGGCGGAAATATTGATGCCCAAGTTGGACAGCACGGCCAGCAACAGCACCACCCACAGCGCGGTCTTCAACGCCCACACCATCAGGGTGCGGGCCACAGTGGGGTTGGCGGCCCCTGTGTCACGCATGCGGGACGACGTGCGCGCGCCGAAATAGCGGCGCGCGCTGACGTCCACCAGCTGATTGGCGTACAGCCCGATTTGCACGCCAAGGGTAATGAACCACAGGTGTGTGACGCGGTCCGCCCATGGCTGCGCCAAGTCCAGCACAGTCAGCCCGATGAGCAGCGACGCCATGACTACCACGGTATTGCTGGTCTTCTTCAGCATGGCGCACAGCATTTCCGCCATCGGCCGGGCGGCGCGGCGGTCGGCCTGCATGCGCTCCAGGCGCTGGCGGCACAGCGCCACCAGGCCATGAATGACCGCGTAGCTGGCCAGGGCCACCGTGATACTGAGCAGCCAGTTTTGCCAGTCGGCGCCGTCAAATATGCCTTCAAACGATCTGATGAATTTGTGGTAATCCAAAATGTGTTCCTTTCAAGCAGCTTTTCTTCAATGTAGCTGTCTCGACAAGAAATTGCTGTGCGGACGCGCACATATGGATGGCATCGGCGGCGGCGCGGGACATTCTCCGACAGCGCTGCGGCGCGTGCGCCGCTATGGAGACCGCTGCCTGGCCGCCATACTGCAGCCATTTAAGGAGAGCCAGACCATGAAGACAGGTAAAGAACACAGCCTGGGCCGGCAGCCCGCCGTGCGCGAAAGCGGCACCGTCGCCACCGGCGATCCGGCCAACAATGTCATGACGCCGCACAGCGCCGATCCAGCAACCGATGGGGGCGAACATGGCGCCGGTGCGGATGCCGGGCAAGCGCCTGGCGGCCTATTGCGCGGCACGAATACCGTGCACCGCAACGGCGTGCCCGGCGATGCCTCTGCATCAAAGCGTGGGCACGAGGCAGGCACACGTGGTTCAGGCATGCCGGTGACCAGCGGCGCGGGCCAGCTGGCGGATGACCGGCCGGGCCGCGATGCGCCCAAAGGGCAGCAGTACTGAATTCGCCGGCTTACCTGGGCCGCTCCTGCCATGCGGCGATAAATTCCGCCGCGCCCAGCTCCAGCGATTCCCTGCCCTGCCCCGGTTTGTACAGCTGGCTGCCTATCCCGAATCCCGTGGCCCCGGCTTGCAGCCACTGGGCCATATTGGCCGGCGTCACGCCGCCGACGGGCCACAGCGGCGTATCGGGCGGCAGGACGGCTTTCATGGCTTTCAGGCCGCCATACCCGACCATTTCGGCCGGAAAGATTTTCAGCACTTTCGCCCCCGCCGCCAGCGCGGCCAGCGCTTCCGTGGGCGTGGCCACACCCGGCGCCGTCAGCATGTTCAGGCTGGCCGCATGGGCTATCACACCCGGGTCGCAGTTGGGCGCCACCATCAAGCGGCCGCCCGCCGCATAGACGCCATCGACATCGGCCTTGGTCAGCATGGTGCCGCCGCCCACCAGCGCATCGGCAGGCTTGAGTTCGGCCAGGATGGCGATGCATTCCAGCGCCAGCGGCCGGTTCAGCGGCACTTCCAGCAGACGGAAGCCCGCGCCAAACAATACTTCACCGACAACCGGCGCTTCCGCCGGCGTCAGTCCGCGCAAAATGGCGGCCATCGGTGGATCAAATAAAACAGGATTCATGTTGGCGTCCTCATAAATTGGGCCAGCGCGGCGCAATACACCATATCCGGGTCCAGCAAGGTGGCGCGCACATTGAACAAGTCCGCCACGGCCGCATACACGCCACTCAAGGCGCTGGATGCGACCAGCCGGACCGCGCCGGCGCCCGCTTCCACATCGTTGCCCGCATGCCGCAGCGCACTGGCAAACTCCGTGCCGATCAACAGGCCGCTGACGCACGAGCGGGCTTGCGTGGCGGGCATCGCGCCCGCCACGACAGCGGCGCGGATGCCAAACAGCGCATTCGACAGCGGCGCCATATTGCGCGCCATGGCCACGCCACGCGCCAGCGACACCGGGTCGCCATCCGGTCCGGCCGCCATCAACGGCGCCAGCGTGCCTGACGCAGCCAGCATGGCAAACAGTTCGCCCGTCATGTACGTGGCCAGCCGGACAATACGGCCACGGCGCAGCTGCACCCATTTGCAGTGCGTGCCGGGCAGCACGATCCAGCCATCCGCATGGCCCAGCGCCATGGCGCCCAGCAGCTGGGTTTCCTCGCCGCGCATGACATCGATACTTCCGCCATGGCCCTCCTTGCAGCAATAGCCCGGCAAGATCTTCCACTGGCAGCCGGGCGGCGCATCGCGCACCGGCACAGCTGATTGCGGCAATTTTTCCAGCGGCGTGGCGCAATCCAGGTAAGGCACCTGCTGCCACCCCTGCGCGCTGCCGACCATGCCGGACATCAGCACCGGCGTCGACGCAGGCACTTTTAACTGTTCGAGCAACGCCTGCAGCGACGGCAAGAACTGCCCGCCGGTGGCCAGGACGCCGTTGCCATCTTCATGCTGCAGCACGCAGCCGCCCGCGCTGTCCATCACGTAGGCGCGCCGGTTGGTGGTGCCCCAGTCGATGCCGACCAGTTGCGCCTGAACGCTGTCACCCCGCATGGCGTCCCCCGCTACCATTCCGCGACGGAGCCATCCGCATACCGCCACAGCGGGTTGCGCCAGTCCGGCGCATTGCGGCTGGCCGCCATGACCTTGTCTTCATCCACGATGACTCCCAAGCCCGGTTTCGGCAGCGGCGCGATATAGCCGTCGCGCAGCTGGAAGTCTTCCGGATTGCGCACGTAATCCAGCAATTCCGCACCCTTGTTGTAGTGGATGCCCATGCTTTGCTCTTGCAGTACGGCGTTGTGCGACACGAAGTCCACTTGCAGGCACGCGGCCAGCGCCACCGGCCCCAGTGGACAATGGGGCGCCAGCGCCACGTCATACGCTTCCGCCATGGCGGCGATCTTCACGCATTCCGTGATGCCGCCTGCATGCGACAAGTCGGGCTGCAGGATTGAAATGCCGCCGCGCTCGAACACGTGCTTGAACTCGAAGCGGGAAAACATGCGCTCCCCCGCCGCCAGCGGAATCGACGTGGATTCGGCCAGGCGCGGATAATACTCGGCCTGTTCCGCCAGCACGGGTTCTTCGACAAACAGAGGCCGGAACGGCTCCAGTTCGCGCAGCAGCACGCGCGCCATCGGCGCCGCCACGCGGCCGTGGAAATCAATGCCGAATTCCACCGTGCTGCCAAATTCCTCGCGGATTTGCGCGATGCGGGCCACGGCGGCATCGATGCGCGCGGAACTGTCGATGATTGCCAGTTCTTCCGTGCCATTCATCTTGAACGTGCTGATGCCGCCCTCCATCAACGTGCGCATGGCCGCCATGATGTCGGCCGGGCGGTCGCCGCCCACCCAGCTGTAGGTCTTCATGCGGTCACGCACCAGCCCGCCCAGCAATTCATACACAGGCACACCCAGCACCTTGCCCTTGATATCCCACAGCGCCTGGTCGATGCCGGCAATGGCGCTCATCAGGATGGCGCCGCCACGGTAAAAGCCGCCGCGGTACATGGCTTGCCACAAATCGTTGATGCGCAGCGGATCCTTGCCCATCACGTACGGCGCCAGTTCATGCACGGCAGTTTCCACCGTGCGCGCCTTGCCTTCAATGACCGGCTCGCCCCAGCCGACGATGCCCTCGTCGGTTTCCATGCGCAAAAACATCCAGCGCGGCGGCACCCGGTACGTGCTGATTTCAGTGATTTTCATGGTATTCCCCGGTTACGGTTCCGCCCTGGGCGCCCGTACCCCGGCTGCGCTGGCGGCGCCTGCCGCCGCATCGCGGCCGCTGCGCGGACGGCTCTGGGCCTGCTTTTCCAGTACCCGTTCGGCAGCCTTGCGGCCCGCCAGGAACGCATGGTCCGAGTTGTAGTATTCCCACTCGCTGTAGCGGCCCGCCAGGATGATGTCGTGCTGCGCCAGCCACGTGCGCACGGTTTCCACGTTGCGGGCCCGCGCATGGTCATATACGACGTAGGCGTACGGCATATCGACTTCATTGGCGGTGATGACCTTGTCGTCCGGCTGCATCATGCCGACCTTGATGCAATCGTCGATACAGCGCTGGATCAGCGCTTCACCTGTCAGCGGCAGCGGTTTCCAGGGCGAGTACGAGATTTCACACGTGATGCCAAAGCCGCCCGGCGCATTGCATTCCGGGCTAGCGTTGCCCTGCACGAAGATGCGGTGGAAAATCGAATCTTCGGGATAGTAAATCCAGTGCTTGTCCGTCACGTGTTCACGGCCGATGCCGATGTTCACGCAGCGGATCGACACATGTTTGAGGCCGTGCGCCGCTTCCTGCACGTGCGCCGGCGCCTGCGCCCCGATCAGCCGCACCAGTTCCGGCAGCGGCATCGTGCTGATCAACTGGTCATACTGGTAGCGGCGGCCATCGGTCAGCGCCACCACATGTTCGTCCGGCAGCACTTGCGCGATATCGGCATTGAGTTCCAGCTGCCCTTTCAAGTGCGGCAGGAAGCCGTTCATCAGCGCCTGGAAGCCGCCCCGCTTCGGATAGCCAAAGCGGGCATTGGGCCCCATGGGTTTCGGCACGGGCTGCAGCGCGCCATCGATGATTTCACCGAGATCCGGCAGCGGCACCCGGCCGCCCAGCCACGACGTTTCCATTTCAGACAGCGGCACGGTCCACAGCTTGCGGTTGTAGGGAATCGCAAAGTGCTTGCCGATGCCGGCGCCCCACACTTTGTAGATGAATTCCTCGAAATTGCGGGGTGCGCCGTCTTCATTGGCTGCCTTCGCGGCAGGGATGTCCGTCCCGTCGGCACAGCAGTCTTCGATGCCGGGCAATGCACAATCCTTGCCCGGCGGTGGCGCCTGCTCCGCTTTGCCATAGCGCGCATCGATGGCGCCCATGATGCATTCGCGGATCACGTCCGGCGGCAAGCCGTACAGCGCGCCCTGGAATGGATAGCGGGTAAACACTTGCTTGCTGTAGACCCACGCTTCGCGCATTTGCCAGTGCTGGTTATCGCCCAGCAGCACGTCGTACAGTTTCAGCACGTACGGGTCGTTGGAAAACATGATGTGGCCCGCATGGTCGAACGTAAAGCCCTGGTCTTGCACGGAGCGGCACCAGCCGCCCACCGTGCTGTTGCGCTCCAGTAGCACCGTGTCGGGACCGAGGTGGTAGGCGGCGGACAGGCCGGTCGGCCCGGCCCCGGCAATCACGCAGCCAAAGCGCTGCGTGGCGGCCTGCACAGGCAGCGGATTAATGCTGGCTTGATGCGTGCTGGCCTGCTGCGCGCGGGCCTGGCCGGTGCGCGCCGCATCCAGCGCAGCGTGCGCACCCTGCTCCGCAGCCGGCCCGCTTTCCTGCGGCATCGCGCCTGGCAAAGTGGCGCGCCGTCCCGGCGGCGTCGTATCGATCAGCTGATGCATGTGTTCCGCCGTCGCATCCCATGACGTGCGGGCCACGATTTCCTGCATGCGCGCCGCCATGGCCTGCGTCTGCTCCGGACTTTGCGCCAGCGCCGCCTCGCAATGGGCCACGAATTCTTCATGGGTATGGCCTATGGCGACAATATCCCCGTATGGCTGCTCGACGTCGCGGATTGCCGTGCTGACGATCGGCAGCCGCGCCGCCATGTATTCCAGCACCTTGGTCGGGCTGATGAAGCGCGTTGCCTCATTCAGTGCAAACGGCATCAGGCACACGTCCCACCCGGCCAAGAATTGCGGCAGCGCTTTATACGACTGCTGGCCCAGGTAATGGATGTTGCGGCGCTGCGGCAGCGACGCGGGATCGATTTTCACCACCGGCCCCACCATGACGATTTCCCAGTCCGAATGCGCATCGGCCAGCGCGGCCAGCAAGTCCGCATCAAGCCGTTCGTCAATCACGCCGTAATAGCCTAAGCGCGGACGGCCGATATGCTCGTGCAGCGGATGGCCGTTGCTGCGGTCCAGCGCCTGCTCGAAATGCACGGCATCGACGCTGCTGGGGAAGCAGTGCACGTTCGTGTGGCGCTGGCGCTTCGCTTCATACAGGCTGGGGCCGCCGGTAAAGACGATGTCGGCAATATTGAGCAGCGCAGTTTCCCGCTGCAGCAATTGTTTGGGCGGGTTGCGGAACGCGGACAATTCATCCATGCAGTCATACACGACCAGGCCCGCACGCAAAGGCTGCAGCAGCGGCAAGGCCATCGGCGTGTAAAACCAGGCGATGACCTCTTCGCCGTCGGGCGCCAGGTCATCCATCATCGGCAGCAGCAGTGGAATCTGGTCGTCGTGGAATCCCGTCACGTGCAGCGGCGTATGCGGCTGGCACACGGTGATATTCGGCGCCGGCTGCCGGGTCTTCAATTCCGGCGGGCCGTCTTCGTGCACCGGTTCTTCGACGAACAGTATCCGGTAATACTTGGCCAGATGGCTGAGCAGGTGCTGTGGACGCTGCCAGACGAAATCCCAGCGCAAGTGACTGAATACGATCATGGTTTGCATGGCTCTCTCCCGTTGTAGCCCGCTTGGGGCGTGATATTCGCACAGCGCACTGGTCAGGCGCTGCGCCTGTTTGAGGGCGGTGGCGTACGGCGCCACCAGCACCCTGTCGAGCGACGTGGAAGGCGGTCCCTGGATGCCGCATTCGACATCCCATAAGCCGCTGCGGTGCCAGTGCGCCGCGTTCTCCCAGTCGGGCCGGTCGATGGCTGGGTACAGGCAAATGCCGTGGAAATCCACGCCACGCTCGATCGCCATTGCAGCCTGTTCCGCTGTCTCGCGGATCCAGTCGCCGCGGCCGCTGCCGACATGGCTGGTTTCAGCCAGCATCAGCGGCCGCCCATACCGCTGCTGCAATTCGTGCAAAATTTCATGGAGAGGTTCGCGGCGCGGGTGATCCAGGTGCCACCACAGGCGTTCGTTGGTGCCGCTTTCCCACTGGTTGCTGTGGTAATAGTTACAGCCGATGATGTCGAGGTAGCGGTCCGCGCCGCCCAGTTCCGGATCGCGCCGTCCGCACAGCATGTCCCACGCTTCGAATTGCGATGCGCGCCAGTTGCGCGCCTGTTCGGCCCATTCCGGGTGGCCTTCCGGCGCCACCACGTGGATGATGGGATCGCACTGCAGGAAGCGCGCGCCGGGCGCCACTGCGCGGATGGCGTCGCAGCCGGCAATGGCGGCCCGCACCAGCTGGCGCTTGCCTTCGCCGCCCGCATCCGGGTGGTGCATGTTCTTGTGCCGGAACATATGCACGGACAAGCCCCAGCACATGAAGGAAATTTCATTGATGGGGGAATACACGGGCGCCTCGCCCACGTACGGCGCGAGGAATTCCGCCGCGGCCTTGCAATAGCGGGCAAAGCGTTCAATGAATTCCGGCGCGTACAAGTCGATATCGGCGGGCATGCCGTAATGGAAAAAAGTCCAGCATGACTGCAAGCCCAGTTCCTGCGCGGCTTTGGCCCGGCCTTCAATGATGGAAAAGTCGAACACGCCGTCTTTTTCCACCAGCCGCCAGCCGATCGATTCCCGCACGGTGCGGATGCCGAATTCGGCCAGCTTTTCGTAATCTTCACGGGCCCGGTCCAGGTGGCCCGTGACAGCGTTCATGTCTTGCGCGTGCCCCGCGTGGTTGATATGGTCGGCCCCTTCATATCCGGCCTGCCAAAAGCTGGCGAATGGCGATGGTGATGGCGATTGCATCTGGCTCCCCTTACAGCGGCACGTTGCGGGTCGCCGCGCTGATTTGCTCAAGCGGGATCTTCGGCGTGCGGTCCGCGTTCAGCAGGCCATTGGTTTCCTGGAACGTGTCGGCAAACTGCGTATAGCAAAAGCCGGAAAACATTTGCGCTTCATTGACGACTTTCAGCAGCGCCCGGTAATGGTCGTGGAACGCGGCAGCCGTATTGGCGCGCGAATAGCCCCACGTGTGGTGTTCCGGCTGGCGCGGGTCGTACGCAATGCCGCCGAATTCCGTCAGCACGATGGGCTGGCCACGGTGCGGGAATCCATCGAGGGTCAGGATGCGGCCGCCGGGGCGGCGCTGGTCGAACAGCGTGCGTACCGGATCGCTGACTTCATAGCGGACGCGGATTTTTTCCGGGTCGGCGTCGTAATCATGGATGCCGAGGATGTCGGTGGCCGACGCCTCCCAGCCATCGTTTCCAATCACAGGCCGCGTCGCATCGAGCATGCGCGTCGTGTGGTACAGCGCTTCCACGGCATTGCGGTGCGCCTGCATCGACGTCAGGTTCGGCACGCCCCACGATTCATTGAACGGCACCCACACGATCAGGCATGGGTGGCTGTAATCGCGTTCGATGGCTTCCGTCCACTCCTTCAGCAGCCGCGTCATCGAGCGGGGGCTGAACGCATACGCGGACGGCATTTCTTCCCACACCAGCAGGCCCAGGCGGTCGGCCCAGTACAGGTAGCGGGGATCTTCGATTTTCTGGTGCTTGCGCACGCCGTTGAAGCCCATGGCCTTGGCCAGCTCCACATCCTTGCGCAGCGCCTCGTCCGATGGCGGCGTCAAATGCGACTCCAGCCAGTAGCCCTGGTCCAGCACCAGCCGCAAATGATAGGGACGGCCATTCAGCATGAAGCGGTCACGGCTGATGGCAACCTGGCGCATGGCTGTGTACGAGCGCACGGTATCGACCACCTGGCCGCCCGCGCGCAAGATCACTTCCGCGGCCAGCAGCGTGGGCCGCTCGGGGCTCCACAGCAGTTCATTGCGCGAATCATCGATGCCGGGGTCGGACAGCGCGATCTTGCGGTTGGCCTCCATGCCGACCAGCAGGTATTCATCGTCCGCCAGCAACCGTTCGCCATGCCACAATTTGACTTCGACGGCGAGGTTGCTGTGCACGTCGCCGCCCGCCAGCACTTCGCAGCCGATTTCAAAACCGTCGAAGATCGGGGTCCAGCGCAGTGTTTTGATGTACGTGGCCGGCAACTGTTCGACCCATACGGTTTGCCAGATGCCGGTAGTGCGGGGATACCAGATCGAGTGCGGATGCAGCAGCCAGTCTTGCTTGCCGCGCGGCTTGGCCAGATCGCCCGGTTCGTCTTCCACCTGTACGGTAATCACTTGCGTGTCGCCGGGCGCCAGCGCATTCGTGACGTCGAGCGCGATCGGCGTATGGCCGCCTTCATGTTCGCCTACCAGCACGTTGTTGACCCAGACCTTGGCGCGGTAATCGATGGCGCCAAAGTGCAGCATGGTGCGCGCGCCCCGCCCCTGCATGGCGAACTGCCGGCGGTACCAGCACACGGTGTGGAAGCCCTGGTCGCCAATGCCGCTGGCCTGCGATTCCGGCGCGAATGGCACCGTGATGCGGTGAGTCCATGCGATGGGATCAGTGGGAAGGCGGTAGCGGCGTTCATCGTCAAACGCGAAGTCCCAACTGCCGTTCAGCGATTGCCATTGGCTGCGTACCAGCTGGGGCCGGGGATATTCGAACTGGCTCATCATTACTCGCTTTCGTAAAAGGCTGCTGTGGCGGCACATCGTAGTCCCGTTCGTACGGCAAGGACGGCACGATACGTATCGGCAAGCAGCGGGAAGTTCGCCGCATGGTATGGATTGCGCTGCAGGGTGCGGTGGCAGCGCCCGCGCATCAGCCGCGCCGGTGCACCGCCAGCGCCCCGGCGGCCAATCCCTGCGCGAAGGCTGCGTACGCAGCGGCCAGCGCCAGCAGCGACGCGGCGCTGGCCGCCGGACCGCTGACCAGGGCATTGCGCCACAGATGGGCTGGCGCGGCGGGTAATGTCTGCGTGGTAATGTTCATGCTGTTTTCCTCCGTATGGCTACAATCGCGTAAATAGCTGGCTCAGGGAGAATCCATGCGCGATCTGCATGTTCTGGTCACGGGCGTGACCGGCTTTATCGGCAGCAGGCTGGCGGGCGCCCTGCTGGCGCAAGGCTGCCGGGTGTGTCGCGCCGGGCGCCGCGCGATGCGCGCATCCACCACATTGCCGCCGATTTTGCGCACGATACCGAAGCCGGGACATGGATGGCGCGCCTGACCGATGTGGATGTGGTGGTCAATACCGTCGGCATCATCCGTGAAACGGGACAACAGCGGTTTGCCGCGCTGCATGTGGCGGCGCCGCGCGCACTGTTCGACGCGTGCGCCGCCAGCGGCGTCAAACGGGTCGTGCAATTGTCTGCGCTGGGCGCCGATGATGGTGCGCAGACGGCCTATCACGTCAGCAAGCGCACGGCGGATGAGCTGCTGGCGGCCCAGCCGCTGCGCGCCTACATCGTGCAGCCGTCGCTGGTATTTGGCGCGGGCGGCGGCAGCGCGGAACTGTTCAAGGTGCTGGCCGCGCTGCCGGTAGGCGTGCAACTGGGACCGTCGGCGATGCTGGTGCAGCCGGTGCATGTCGACGACGTGGTGGACGCGCTGGTGAAACTGGTGCGCAGCGCGCCGCTGGCCGGCGAGCCGTATCCGCTGTCCGCCTGGGCGCGGCGGGTGCCGCTGGTGGGCGCGGAAGCGCTGCCGCTGGCGGCCTATATGGCCCAGTTGCGCCATGCGCTCGGGCTGGGCCGGCAATGGCGTGTGGCGCTGCCGCGGCCACTGGTGGTCTTGCTGGCCTGGGCCGGTTCCGTGTTGCCAGGCGTTCCGTTCGACCGCGCCGCACTGGCCATGCTGGAAAGGGGCAACACGGATGATCCGGCCGCAACGCGCGCCTTGCTGGGACGTTCGCCCCGTCCTGTCGGGCGCTTTATTCCTGCGGGCAGCGCACGGATGGAAAGGATGCAGGCGTTGCTGGCGTGGCTGCTGCCGGTGCTGCGCTTCAGCATTGCCTTGGTGTGGCTGTTTACTGCGTATGTCTCGGCGTTTGCATGGCCTGTGGCGGACAGCCTGGCATTGCTGGCCCGCAGCGGCGTGCCGGCGCAACTGGGCCCGTTCATGCTGTACAGCGCCAGCGCCATGGATGCACTGTTCGGCCTGGCCACATTGGCGCTGCCCTGCCGGTGGCGCAGCAAGCTATGGCTGGCGCAGATGGCGCTGATCATGCTGTACTCGCTCATCATTGCGTGGCGCCTGCCGGAATTTGTCTGGCATCCATACGGGCCGTTGACGAAGAACTTGCCGATGCTGGCGGCGCTGTGGCTGCTGTACGAACTGGAAAAGCCATGGACTACGTGACCGTCAAATGGCTGCACATCGTGTCGTCGGCCTTGTTGTTCGGCACCGGCATTGGTTCCGCGTGGTATTTGCTGTTTGCCACGCTGTCGCGCGACGTGCGCGCCATTGCCGTCGTAGCGCGCAACGTGGTGCGGGCGGACTGGCTGTTCTCGGCCACCACCATGGTGCTGCAGCCGTTGACGGGCTGGTGGATGGCACACCTGGCAGGCTTTCCGCTGCACAGCAAGTGGCTGACGTGGTCGATCGGGCTGTATGGGGTGGCGGGGCTGTGCTGGCTGCCGGTCGTGTGGCTGCAAATGAAACTGCGCGACGCCGCTGCGTTGGCGGCGCAGCGCGGCACGGATTTGCCGCCGGAATATTGGCGCTGGTTCCGCTGGTGGGTGGTGCTGGGCATCCCGGCATGCTTTGCCTTCGTCGCCGTGTTTTACCTGATGGTGGCCAAGCCCATGTGAATGTGCGCAAACGTACGGTACGGGAACGGTGCGCGCGGCAACATAAGGGCTTTCCACAAGGAGGCCATCATGACCAAGCGTATCGGCAACAAAGACATCGCGCAGCACCGCAGCAAGGAAGAAAAGAAACGCATCCATGCGTCGAACGTGGCAATGGAAGCGCAAAAGCAGGCGGCTGCGCGCGAAAAATACCGCAACATGCAAAAGGGACAGCCTTTCAACGTGATGAAAGAAGTTTGATGGGTGGCGCCCTTCGTTCATAATGTGCAGATTGTTTAAAAAATCCGCACATTTTGTGCACACTGAACGAAGGAGTCTTTCATGTCCACCATCAGCGTCGACCGTCACGACCTGGCTTTGCTGGCTGAACTGCAGCGCGACGGGCGCGCCACCAACAGTTCGCTGGGCGAGCGCATCCACTTGTCCACGTCGCAGGTGAGCCGCCGCATCCAGCGGCTGGAAGAAGCGCACGTGATCGACCATTATGCGGCCATGCTGGATCCGGCCGTGGTGGGGCTCGGTGTGCTGGCGTTTATCCATGTGACCTTGGACCGGCATGGGACGTCGTCGGGGGCGAGTTTCGAGCAGGCGGTCAGTGATTTGCCGGAAGTGCTGGAATGCTTTTCCGTGACGGGGGAAGCGGATTATGTGCTGCGGGCCGTGTCGCACGACCTCGCATCGTTTTCAGAATTCATGATGCACAGCTTGCTGCGCATACCGGGCGTGACGAATGTGAAGACGAATATATCGCTGAAAAAGGTCAAGCAAGTGACGGAACTGCCGCTGGACCACATTGCCCAGCCCAAGCAGCCGAAGATGCGCGTGCACTTCGCGCAGTAAACGGTGCCTGGCACCAGGCGTTTTTGAAACTTAAGATGCCTCCGGTCAATACCGGCCCAAATATAAACAGCCCGCACTTGGCGGGCTGTTTTGCGTTAGGCATTGAGCAGGGTCAGAACTCTTCCCACTCGCCGTCCGGCGAATTCACAGCTTTTTTCGACGCCTTGGAAGCTGCCGCTGCAGATTTCTGCTTGGCTGCCGGACGGGCCACTGCCAGCGCCGTCACCGGGGCCCTGGCTGCCGGGCGGGCCGCGGCCGGCTTGGCAGCATAGTGTGCATTGTCAATGCGGAACGCGCTCACCACGCCCGCCAAGCTGGCCGCCTGGTCTTGCATGGCTTGCGACGCCGCCGCCGTCTCTTCCACCAGCGTGGCATTTTGCTGCGTGGTCTGGTCCATTTGCGCAATCGCCTGGTGCACTTGCGCGATGCCCGCATTCTGCTCTTCCGTCGCGGAACTGATTTCGCCCACGATGTCCGTCACCTGGCGGATGCTGTTCACCACCTGTTCCATGGTCATGCCAGCCTGCTCCACCAGCTTCGTGCCCGAGCCGACTTTTTCCACGGAATCGTTAATCAATACCTTGATTTCCTTGGCCGCCGCTGCCGAACGCTGCGCCAGGTTACGCACTTCCGTCGCCACCACGGCAAAGCCACGGCCCTGTTCACCGGCGCGGGCAGCTTCCACCGCCGCGTTCAGCGCCAGGATGTTGGTCTGGAACGCGATACCGTCAATCACGGAAATGATGTCGACAATCTTGCGCGATGAATCGTTGATCGAGCCCATCGTGAAGATCACTTGCTCCACCACGCTGCCGCCCTGCACTGCCACTTCCGATGCGGAACGGGCCAGCTGGTTGGCCTGGCGGGCATTGTCCGAATTCTGGCTGACGGTCGACGTCAACTCTTCCATCGACGAAGCCGTCTGTTCCAGCGCCGCCGCCTGCGCGGAAGTACGCTGCGACAAATCACCGGTACCCGCAGCGATTTGCTGCGACGCCGAGCTGACGGCATCGGCCGACGCACGGGCCGCGCCGATCGCGCCGCCGATATCCGTCAACAGCTTGTTGAACGCCACCGCCGTGTGGCCGATTTCATCCATGCGTTCCACTTGCACCTGGCGCGTCAAGTCCAGCGACTGGCTGACTTCTTCAATCGTGCCTTTGATGGCAGCCAGGCTGTTGCGGATGATGTTGAACAGATGGAAGCCCAATACAGCCGTCACGATCAGCGCCACAACGATCACACCCACCAGCAAGCTCAGCGCACTGTTGTAAGCGGCATCCGCTTCTTCCCGCACCTGGTCAATCAGTTTATTGTTGTAAGCAATGTGGTCATCCAGCGATTTCTGCAGCGCAGCCGCGCTGACCGCCAGCGGCGTGCCAGGCTGCAGCGTTTCGCGGATGGCGTCCATGTCGCCCGCATGCGACGCGGCCAGGAACGGAATCAGCGCCTGGCGGTAAGCCGCCATGGTCGACTTGTCCGATTCCACCATCTTGCGGTCGGTGTCGTCATAAATACGCTCTTTTTCATATTCGCCAATCACCGTGTCGAACTTCGCGTGCGCATCGTTATACGCCTTGTCCAGCGCAGTCTTGTCCGGCAGGTTCGAGAACACCGACAGGCGGTAGCCGGCCAGGCGGCTGGCGGCCAGCGCGTGCTTGGCCGCGTTCAGGCCGGCAATGCTGGGCAACAGGCGCGATTGCACGGTTTCAAAACGCTGCTGCGAGCGCTTCAGTTGGATCAGTCCATTGGCGCCGACAAAAATCAGGGCCAATAACGCGACTGACAGGGTCGTAATCAAGCGCTTGGTAATAGTCATGGGGTCTTTGATTAGAAATTGATCTATATCAACCGGGATACCGGTTTTGTCCACCGGCAAGTATCCCGGAATGCCCCGCCTGCGGCAAGCATTTACAGTTACTTTTATATTGAAATTATCAATATGTATGGATCTTTAAGCAAAGTTCCGTGGCGCATCAGCATCATTCACAAAGATCGCTTTATTCAGACAGCGGCAGGCTTCAGTGGTTCGTACTTTTCGCCAGCGCCGAACACGCGCTGAATACCTTCGGCAGCCGTGCATGCGTCACGTTCCCGAACGCTGTGCACGCGATGGCAGCAGCGCAGCCACGACACCGAGCAACGGCAGAAAGGCAATGCCGCGATACACGGCATCGATCCCGGCACGGTCCGCCAGCAAACCCAATACCGCCGCCCCCAGCCCGCCCATGCCAAATGCAAAGCCAAAGAACAAGCCGGAAATCGTCCCGATCCGGTGCGGCACCAATTCCTGCGCATACACCAGGATGGCGGAAAACGCGGACGACAGCACCAATCCAATGATCACGGCCAGCACCGTGGTCCAGAACAAGCCGGCATGCGGCAAGGCCAGCGCAAACGGCGCGACGCCCAGCACGGAAATCCAGATCACAGGCTTGCGCCCGATGCGGTCGCCCACCGGGCCGCCAATGATCGTCCCCACGGCGGATGCGGCCAGGAAGTAAAACAGCTGCATTTGCGCGTCTTGCACGCCGAGGCCGAACTTGTGCATCAGGTAAAACGTATAAAAGCTGCTGATGCCGGCAATGTAAAAATATTTGGAAAACACCAGGACCAGCAAGACGGCCAGTGCGCGCTTCACGACGGGACGCGGATACAGCCCGGCAGGCTCCGAAGGATGGCCGGCCTTGCCGCGCACGGCCGGAAGCACGCCGCGCTGCGCATACCAGTGCCCCACCTGCGTCAGCAACACCATGCCGATCAATGCCGCCAGCGAAAACCACGCCACGCTGCCTTTGCCATACGGGACGATCACGGCAGCCGCCAGCAGCGGTCCCAGCGCGCTGCCGGCATTGCCGCCCACCTGGAACAGCGATTGCGCCAGCCCATGGCGCCCGCCGGACGCCCGCCGCGCAATACGCGACGATTCCGGGTGGAAGATGGCGGAACCCAGCCCGATCAGCGCAGCAGCCGCCAGCACCGCCGCGTACGCGGGCGACCAGGCCAGCAACAGCAGGCCGCAAAACGTGGCCAGCATGCCGAACGGCAGCGAATAAGGCTGCGGGCGGCGGTCCGTATACACACCGATCAGCGGCTGGAACAGCGACGCCGTCAACTGGTACGTCAGCGTGATCATGCCGACCTGGATGAAACTGAGAGCGAATTCGCCCTTGAGCAGCGGATACAGGGCAAGGATCAGCGACTGCATCATGTCGTTGATGCAGTGCGATGCACTGACGGCGGCGAGGACGCCGTTTGCGGCGCGGGGCGCGGCTGGCGCCGGCGAGGTTTGGGCAGTGGCGGGCATAAAAATCCTGACGGTTGACTTGAATCTGCCGCCATCTTAGGCATAATGGACCAGTCTTTCTCGCGCAAAAATGGCGCAATACCTCGCAAAAAGGACATTCATGCACACGCCGGCCTGGCAATACCTGGAATCCATTGACCGCGCCACGTCGGATGTCAGCTGCAAACCCAATGACTATGCGGCCGGCGTCTTCATTGAGCGCCACCGCCACAACAAGCACCAGCTGGTGTATGCGGTGCAAGGCGTGCTGTGCGTGCATTCGGATCACGGCCAGTGGATCGTGCCGCCCAACCGCGCCATCTGGATGCCGGCCGGTGTTGACCACTGGATACGCTGCATCGGCATCACGCTGATGCGCAGCGTGTATGTGCACCCGCGCGCCGCCGCATCGCTGCCGATACAGGCAGACGACCGGCCGCGCGCCGTCGCCGTGACACCTCTCTTGCGGGAATTGATCGTGGCGGCGATGGCGGTGCCGCAACCCTATGTGCGCGATTCGCGCGATGGCCGCCTGATGGCGCTGCTGGTGGATGAGCTGCAAGCACTGCCCACCTTGCCGCTGCACTTGCCACAGCCGCGCGATGCACGGCTGCGCGCCATTTGCAATGCGTTGCGGGACCAGCCGGCCAGCCCGGATACGCTGGCCGACTGGGCCGGCCGGATCGGCATTGACGTGAAAACCATCCAGCGCCTGTTCGCCAGGGAAACCGGCATGACATTCGGCCAGTGGCGCCAGCAGACACGCTTGCTTGGCGCGCTGGAGCGGCTGGCGCAGGGCCATAAAGTCGTCGATGTCGCACTGGACCTCGGCTACGATAGCCCCAGCGCGTTCGCCACCATGTTCAAACGGCAGTTCGGACAAACGCCCAGCCGCTTTTTCGCGTAAGCGCGGCAAATGACTTGCCCAGCTGCTGCATTGCGGTATTTCCATTCCCGTCACATGCCGCCATGGCCACCGGTGCTGTGGGTTTAGCGTCACCCCCCTCTTACAGGTTTCAGGTATCCTGACGTCACCTCGTCCACCAGGTGATCCGCATGAATGTGAGTTCACAGTTACTGGTCAACCGCAAGCCTGCACTCGCGCTACGCCTGGCACTGGCGGCTGCCGTGTATTACGCGCTGGCCCGCCTGGGCTTGCTGATGGCGCTGGAACAAAGCAATGCCAGTCCGGTATGGCCGCCATCGGGCTTCGCGCTGGCGCTGTTGCTGCGGTTTGGGATGCCGCTGTGGCCAGCGATCCTGGCTGGCGCGTTTTGCGCCAATGTCGCGGTATTCAAATCCAACGGCGTCGCATCCGATACCGTGATCTTCGCGTCGTCCGCCGTTATCGCCATCGGCAATACGCTGGAAGCCGCGTCGGCCGCGTGGCTGGTGGAGCGCCTGCGGATACGGCCGCACCGCATGCAATCGCAGCTGGAGGTGTACCTGTACACCGCGGTTGCAGCCTGCGCCGCCATCGTGGCCGCCGCCGCCGGGGTGCTGATCCTGGGCGTATCCGGCATCGTCCCTGCTGCGGCGCTGCCCGCCGTGGCGGGCACGTGGTGGCTCGGCGACTTCCTCGGCATCCTCATTATTTCACCGCTGCTGCTGGTGCTGTTGCGCCCCATCCGCGCACCAGGCGGCGTGCGCGCAGCGTTGGCCAGCTTGCCCCGCAAGGCGCCGCTGCTTGCCGCCACCGCTTGCGCGGCCATCCTGATTTTCGCCGCGCCGCCCGGCGAGTGGGCCGTGCCGCGCGCACTGCCCTACCTGCTGTTGGTGCCGGTTGGCTGGGCCGCCGTGCGGCACGGACGCGCGGCAGTGTGCCTGGTGCTGGCGATCATCTGCATCATCGCCGTCCCCGCGACCGCCATGCAGCGAGGCGCATTCGTGTCCGGTGTGCTGCAGCACTCGCTGCTGTCGCTGTGCGCCTTCCTCGCCATTCTCACCATCGTGGCGTGGGTGCTCACGGCCGGCTATGCGGGCGAGCGGCACATGCGCCAGCAAGCTGCGGAGCAACAGGACGGCGCGCATCCGCCACTGTCATGGACGCCGGCGCTGACGCTGGGCCTGGGTATCGCTGTCACGGTCAGCGCATGGGCGCTGGTCGAAGCGGACACCGAGCGGCGCACGCAGGAACGCTTTGCCGATGCCGCCGAGACGGTGCGGGACAAACTGGTTGAGCGGCTGGCGGCATACGAATCCCTGCTGCGCTCCGGCGCCGCCGTGTTTGACGCGTCGGCGGAAGTCGAGCGCTCGGAGTGGCAGGCGTTTGTCGCGGCCATCGACCTGCCGCACCACTATCCGGGCTTGCTGGGGCTGGGCTATGCGCGCTATATCCCGGGGCCGTCACTGGCGGCGGAACAGGCTGCGCTGCAGCGCGACCTGCCCTCGTTCCACGTGTGGCCGGAAGGCGAACGCGCAGCCTATGTGCCCGTCACGTACCTGGAACCACAGAATGACCGCAACCGCGCTGCGATCGGCTACGACATGCTGAATGAACCGGTGCGCCGGCGCGCTTTGCAGGACGCCATGCAAAATGGCCGCCTCAGCGCCACCGGCGCCGTCACGCTGGTGCAGGAAATCACGCAAGAAAAGCAAGTGGGCTTCCTGATGTATAACCCCGTGTACACGGGCGCCGCGCGCAGCACGCAGGAAATCGGGCCGCCGACAGGCTTTGTCTACAGCCCGTTCCGCATGCGCGATTTGATTGCCGGCGTGTTTGGCGACAGCTTGCAGCAAGTGCGGCTCGATATCCTCGACAGTACGCCCAACGGCAAATTGATCTATGAAAGTGCGGCAGAAACTGGCCAGGCGCCCAGCTACCTGTCGCTGACCAGCCTGCAGGCGGTGGCGGTCGGCGATAACGGCCACCAGTGGATTTTGCGCGTGCGGCCCACCGCCGCATTTGACGCCACCGTCGACCGGGGCAAATCGCACCTGGTGCTGACCCTGGGCACGCTGGTCAGCCTGATGTTTTACGGCGTCAGCTTCAACCTCGTCAAAGCGCGCCAACTGGCGCAAGTGGACGTGGTGCGCTCCGCCGCCAGCCTGGAACAGTCGGAAGCCCGTTTCCGGCTGTTGACGGAAAATATTGCCAACCACGCCATCGTGCTGCTCGATCCCGCCGGCTTGATCGCCACGTGGAATGCCGGCGCGGCGCGCCTGTTCGGCTACCGCGACGTGGAAATCATTGGGCGCCCCATGTCCAGCCTGATCGGCCCCGAACCGGGTTCCGTGCACGTGTCCCGTACAGCCCTGGAAGCCGCGCTGCAAGCGGGCCAGTTCGAAGACCTGGGGGAACGCGCACGGCGCGATGGCAGCACTTTCCTGGCGCTGATGCAGCTGTTTCCCGTGCTGGAAAAAAATGGCGCGTGCATCGGCTATGCCATGATATTGCGCGACGTGACGCGGGAAAAAGCCGCCGAGCGGGAATTGAATGAAGCGAAGACCCAGGCGGAAGCGGCCAGCGCGGCAAAAAGCCTGTTTGTCGCCAACATGAGCCACGAATTGCGCACGCCGATGAACGCCGTGCTGGGCGCCGTGCAATTGCTGGACCGCACGCAGCTCAGCGCCGAGCAGGCGGGCTTCGTGCAAATGATTTCCGTGGCGGGCAAGTCATTGCTGGCCGTGCTGAACGACGTGCTGGATTTTTCCAAGATCGAAGCCGGCAAGCTCGATGTCGCGCACGAAGCGTTTTATATTGATGACGTCATCGATGCACTGGCGTCCGTGATGGCGATCCATGCGGGCGAAAAGGGGCTGGCCGTGGCGGTCATCGTGGCGCCGGACGTCCCGGCCAGCCTGACGGGCGATGCACTGCGCCTGCAGCAAGTACTGTTAAACCTTGTCGGCAACGCCATCAAGTTTTCTGAACGGGGCCACGTCACCGTATCGGTGTTCCTGGTGACGGACCACGCAGGCGCGCCGTGGCTGCGCTGCGAAGTGGCCGATACCGGCATTGGCATCGCACCGGAACAGGTGGAACGGCTGTTCATTCCATTCAACCAGGCCGACAGTTCAATGGCGCGCCGCTTTGGCGGCACCGGCCTGGGACTGGCGCTGTCGCGCCGCCTGGCCGCGCTGATGGGCGGCACGCTCGACGTGCACAGCGTGCTGGGCGCGGGCAGTACGTTCGGGCTGCAATTGCCGCTGCGCGCGGCCAGCCTGCCGGACCGCTACCCGCTGCCACCCCGCTTGCGGGGCATGCGCATGCTGTGCGTGGGCCTCGACACGCAGGAACAGACCAGCATGGCGCACATGGCGGCCCGCTGGGGATATACCGTGGATATGGCGCTCAATGGCGCCGATGCGCGCCGCATGGCGCTGGCGGCCACGGCGAACGGCCATCCGTATGGCGCCATCGTGGCGCAGTACAGCGATCTGGCAGTACTGGCGGGCATGGCGCCGCTGCTGATCGAGGCAACGTATGCGTATGCGCTGCAGGATGGGCGCCCGGCAACGGCAGCGCATGCCGTGCTGACGCGCCCGCTGGTACGCTCGGCGCTGTACCATGCGCTGGTAGCCGGCACGGCGAGGATCGTGTCAGGCGCACAAGAACCTGCGGAACAGGCGCAGCAACCTGATACAGCGGAACAGCAAACGCCACCTTTCAGCCCGGTGGAATCCGCCCGGCGTCCGCTGGAAGGCTTATCGCTGCTGCTGGTGGAAGATAACTTGCTGAACCAGGTCGTGGCCCGCAATATGCTGGAACTGGGCGGCGCGGCGGTTGCCATTGCCAGCAATGGCGCGGAAGCCGTCGATTACCTGCGCGAGCATAGTGGCCAAATCCAGCTGGTGATCATGGATGTGCAAATGCCCGTGATGGATGGCTTTGAAGCGACCCGCCGCATCCGCAACGAGCTGGGATTGCAATTGCCTGTGCTGGCCATGAGTGCCGGCGTGACCCTGTCGGAACAGGCGCAATGCCACGCGGCGGGGATGAATGACTTTATTGCCAAGCCGGTCGACTGGGCCGGCTTGCTGGCGGCCGTGCAAAAACACTGTGCACGGGCCGCCATTCCGGAATCTTAGCGGTATGCCAACGGTGCGGCGGGACGCAGCATGTCCCAGCCCAGCTGGCGGCGGATTTCCTGCATTGACGGCGGCGGGCAACGCTCGGCCTGGCGCGCTTCCAGGTATTGCCGGATTTGTTCCTTGGTCGGGTGTTTTTGCTGCGTCATGTCCACTCTCCTGATTGTGTCGATCCTGTCACTGCCTGGTCCATATTAGGGGGATCGCTGCTCAATTTCCAATCAAGTTCTTGATAATGATGATATCGGTTCCGATATCGCTGCCCGTATCGTGTATCAGTTCGGGCGGGTAGCCATCGCCGGCAGCGATTTCCAGCTCAAGATGCCCGGCATTTTGAAGTGCACAGTACGCAGGCCGGACTTACGGGCCGCCAGCAAGTTAGGCAGCGACGTGTCAATCAGCACGGTTTCATCCGCGTGCACGCCCATGGTGCGCAGCGCCAGCGCGTGCATGCCGTCGTGCTGGCGATGGGCCGCATCGTGGCGCGAGGCCACCAGTGTGAACTTGCTGTTGACATCATTGCCAAACAATTGTTCCAGCAGCGCGGACGCCGATGCCGCCGGCAAGTCGCTGATGACGCCCAGCTTGCAGCCGGCATCCAGCGCATCCTTGATCAATTGCACGCCGCGCGGGTTGGCTTCCGGCTTGCGGATAGCCAGCGCATTATGGAAATGGCGGTGGTGCGCCGCATTCAAGTCGATCGCGCGCGAACGCTTACCCTTGCTTTCTGGCTGGTCTTCCTGCGGCAGCGCCACGTCCAGCACCCGGGTCCAGCCCACTGTGGAAGCCACTTCGCGCAATTCCGGCATGCTCCAGCGCAGCGGCACGCCCGTGTCTTCCATTGCGGCGCGGCAAGCTGCCAGGTGCAGCGGCGCCGTATCGAACAGGATTTCATCCAGGTTCAGCAAAATCGCATTGATCGTCATGGCTTGTTTCCTCATGGTGGGTGCTTGCAGAGCTGTCAATATACGATCGTTAAACGCGGAAGAAAAATTAATTATTATTCGCCATTGATAAGGATTACCTTATGCATTTCCGCCATCGCCAGCAGGTCCGGCACGCTGTCCTTATAATTGGTATGCTCCCTTTGAGATAGTTCCCCCATGCTGATTACCGACCCGCTGTTCTATGCCGCCGCCGTTCCCGCCGTCCTGTTGACGGGCATTTCCAAAGGCGGCTTTGGCGGCGCGCTGGGCGGCGTGGCCGTGCCGCTGATGGCGCTGGCGGTGTCGCCGCTGCAGGCCGCGGCTGTCATGCTGCCCATCCTGTGCCTGATGGACGTCGTGGGATTCCGCGCGTATTTCCGCAAATGGGATACGGACAACTTGAAAATCATGCTGCCCGGAGCGCTGGCCGGGATTGCCATTGGCGCGCTGACGTTCGGCATGCTGTCGGAAAGCGCCATCCGTTTGCTGATCGGCGGGCTGGCGATTGCGTTCCCCATCAATAACTGGCTGGGGCTGGCCGCGAAGCAGCACGCGGCTGGCCGTTCCGTCGGCAAGGGGATGTTCTGGTGCGCGCTGTCCGGGCTGACCAGCTTTATTGCCCATGCGGGCGGGCCGCCCGTCATGGTGTACATGCTGCCGCAGCGAATGGACAAGGTGCGCTATGTGGCCACCATCAGCGTATTCTTCGCGTTCGTCAATGCCGCCAAACTGGCGCCCTACGCGTGGCTGGGACAGTTTTCACAGGATAACCTGGCCACGTCGCTGGTCCTGGCGCCGCTGGTGCCGATAGGTGTGTACTTCGGCATGTGGCTGCAGGATAAGGTCAATACCGTGTGGTTTTACCGCATTGCGCAGGCAGGGTTGCTGGTAACGGGTATGCAGTTGATCTACAAAGACATAGGCCACTTATTTTGACGCAGGAGGGGCGGGTTACAGGTCGTCCGGCAAAACAGCCGGATGGGCAGTCCTGCCGAACCGTTCCAGCAGCTGCGGCAGCGGCATGGGGCGTCCCAGCAAATAGCCTTGCACCAGCGTGCAGCCAAACTGGCGCAGGTAGCCCAGTTGCCCGTCCGTCTCCACGCCTTCCGCGATGACGCCGATCCCCATGTTGCGTCCCAGGTCCAGCATGGTGCGCACGATGGCGCAGTCGTCGCGTTCACGCGGGATGCCCGCAAGGAACAGCCGGTCGATTTTCAGGGAAGCGATGGGCAGGGTTTTCAACAGCGACAGCGACGAATAACCCATGCCGAAATCATCGAGGCTGATTTCAAAGCCCAGCTGCGTCAATTTGCGCATGATGGGCAGCGATGTATCGATGTGCGACATCACCATGTTTTCCGTCAGCTCGATCTGCAGGCTCGATGGATCCACGCCCGCCGCCCGCACGGTGGCCATCAATTCGGCAGGCAGGCTGCTGTCGAGGAATTCCGGCGCCGCCATATTGATGTGCACTTTCACATGGCTCAGTCCCGCCGCGTGCATGCGCGGCAAATCACGGCACACTTGCTGCACCACCCAGCGGCCCAGGTGCACGATCAGCCGGCTCTGCTCCGCCACGGGAATGAACTGGTCCGGCGGCACGACGGCGCCATCGGATTTGCGCCAGCGGACCAGCGCTTCCACGGCATCGAGCACGTCGCCATGCGCATCCATAATCGGCTGGTACATGAGGAAAAATTCGCCCCGCTCAAAGCCATGCTGCAATTCCGACAGCATGATCAATTGCTTCGCCAGCACATCCTGTTCCGCACCCTGCGCATCGCTGTAATGGCTGACGCGGTTGCGGCCATTGCGCTTGCTGGCATACATGGCGGCATCGGCCGCGTGCAGCAATTGCGCGGTATTGGCGCCATGGGCGGGAAACATGCTGATGCCGATGCTGGCCGATACCGACAATTCATGGCCCAGATACTGGAACTGTTCGCGCGCACTGGCCGCGACCCGCTGCGCCAGCGCCTCCACCTCCTGCGGTTCCAGCCCGTAGTCCGTCATCATGGCAAATTCATCGCCGCCCAGCCGGGCCACGACGGCGCCCTGCGGCGCAAGAATGCGCAGGCGCTCGGCAAATGCCTTGAGCACGACATTGCCGGCCGCGTGGCCGAACGCATCGTTGATGGGTTTGAACTGGTCCAGGTCGATATACAGCACGCCGAACCCCGCGCATGGCGGACATTGTTCACAGGCCCGGTCCAGCAGGTAATGGAAATGCGCACGGTTGACGAGGCCCGTCATTTCATCGGTCTGCGCCAGCACGCGCATGCGCTCTTGCTGCGCCATGCGCTGCGCCGTCTGCGCGATCAGCGCGCTGATGGATTCCGCTAGCCCCGGCAACTGCGCTTCGCGCTGGCGCGGTTCGCGGGAAAAGAATTCCAGTATGCCAGCACTGTGCAAGCCGCCGTCGCCGCCCGTGTACGTGACGGGGAAGAAATAGCCCGATTGAAGGCCGCAGCGGCGCGCGCTGGCCAAGCGTCCGCCCTGCTCCGTATCGGTGCTGGCGTCAACCCATTGCGCTTTGCCGTTCCACACTTCGCCCAGTACACCCTGGCGCATGTCGCCGGCTGCCGTCGTCGTCACGGCGCGCAATTCCGCATAATCGCCAGTGTCCGCATGCCATACGTGGCGGCAGCGCAGCACACTGCCGTGTTCATGTCTTTCCTGCACCCAAACATCTCCCACTTTCCCACCGCGCGCATCGTTCCGTGCTCCGGCTGTTCCGGCTGTTCCGGCTGTCCCGGCAGTCTGGCCATGTCCTGGTTCCTGCACCCAAAAAGCGCCCCAATCCCACCCCAGTTCATCGCACACCAGCTGGATGATCTTGTGGATGGCCGCATCAAACGTGTCGGTGCCGATCAGGTATTGCGTCAGCGCGAAGCTGAACCGCTCGCGCATGGCCGCATGCTTGGTGGACGTGATATCGACCAGCATGCCGGCTACGATGGCTTCCCCTTCGCGCGCCACCGGCTGCACTTTCAGCCAGCGCGTGCCCTGGTCCGGTACGCTGACGCGGAATTCACAGGCGGCGCCCAAATGCGTATCCGTGATGGCGCCCAGCGTGCTGCGCAGGCGCCACGCGTCCTGCGGCGCCACGTGCAACAGCGCATCAGCCACTTCATGGCAGCCGCTGGCAGGAATGCCCAGCAGCGACGACGCCACGGCCGACAAATACAGCCGTCCATGACGGTGCTCATACCACCAGCGCCCCAGCCCGGCCGCTTCATCGACGGCGCTGGCGCGCAGCGCCCGTTCACGCACGATGCGCCACGCATCGCCCGACATCACTGGCTGCGGTGGCGTCAGTGCTGCGGCAAAAAGGTCTTCACGGGGGAACTGCAGGCAATCGTTCTTCATCGTCTTCCGGTTTCTTCGCACCATGTCAGTGCATCCTTGACCCACTATCGATCAAATATCACGGTACTACCCGGGGCCGGCGGCAGCATGGTGCATAGCAGCAAATGCTGTGCCATGCACAGCGCGCTCCACGCACATGGGGCGCCAATGGTATGATCGCCTGATTAATCATGACAATAGATCAATAGCCCCGGGAGATTGAATGACCAAGCACAGGAAACGCGCACAAGCGCTGGCAGCTGGTGCACTGCTGGCCGCCGGCGCCCATGCCGCAGCACAAACGAACCAGACAGCCAGCGACGCCGATGTCCCCCGCGTTGAAATCACGGGTTCCGCCATCAAGCGGGTGGAAGCGGAAACCCCGCTGCCCGTGCATATCATTACGCGCGCAGAAATGGACAAGGCCGGCGTGACGACGGCGGGCGAACTGATCGCCCGTATTGCCGCCAACTTGAACGGCTTGACCGATGGCGCCAGCATCACGGACGGCAAAGACCAGCGCGGCTTCAACAGCGCGAACTTGCGCGGCATCGGTACGTCGTCCACGCTGGTGCTGCTGAACGGCCGCCGCATGGCGAACTTCGCCTCCCCTGGCGACGACACCGGCGTCGACTTGAATAACATCCCTGCCGCCGCGCTGCAGCGCGTGGAAGTCTTGCTCGATGGCGCTTCGTCGCTGTATGGCACGGACGCCATTGGCGGCGTCATCAACTTCATCACGCGCCGCGATTACCAGGGCCTGGAATTGAATGCATTTGGCGCGGCGACCAAGGAAGGCGGCGCAGGCAAGCGCACGGCCAGCATCGCCGGCGGCACGGGCGACCTGGCGCGCGACGGTTTCAATATCTTCGGCGTGGCGGATTTCCAGCGTACCGATTCCCTCAGCACGTCGCAGCGCAGCTTCATCGGCGACTTGCACATCGATGAGCGCCTGGGTCACCTGCTGTCCAGCTATACCAGCCCCGCCAACATCCGTTTGACGTCGGCGCAGCGCGACCATTTGCAAGACATCGGCTTCACCATCGGCGGCAAGCCCATCGTCAACCGCATGATCAACCTGTCGGCGCCCAATTGCGCGCCGCCTGCCAACCCGTACCTGCCGGCCGGTACGGGCGGCGAAAATGCGTGCACGTATAACTATATGCGCGATACCGAGCTGTATCCAAAGTCGGAAAAAACCAGTTTCCTGGGCCGCGCCGTGTTCCAGCTCAATCCTGTCGCGCAACTGTATGCGGAAGCATCGTATGCGCGCGCCCGTACGCATTACGTGGCCTCGACCGCGCGCGTGAAAGCCTACATCGATTACAAGAAAATCCCGCAGCTGGCCAATACCGGCCTCGATACACTCGACGACGACGTTCCCGGCGAACTGGAATTGCGCGTGCGCCTGAACGAAGCAGGCCGCCGCACCAGCGAGTTGACCAGCACGGGCAAGCGCGTCGTGGTGGGCGTGACCGGCACCGCCGGCGGCTGGGATTACGATGCGGCGCTGAACCACAGCACCAACACGGTGGCCGACAAGGATACGCACGGCTACCTGCTGTACGACAAACTGCTGGACGGTATTGCCGATGGCCGCATCAACCCGTTCGGCCCTTCCAGCGCGGCCGGCCTGGCGCTGCTCAATTCCATCCAGGTCAACGATGACGTGCGCCATTCAAACGGCACCATGGACAGCGTGGACTTCAAGATGAGCCGCGACGTTATGCCGATGGCCGGCGGCCAGATGGCGCTGGCGCTGGGCGGCGAAGTGCGGCGCGAACGCACGCACTTCGCACCATCGGCGCTGCTGCTGAGCGATAACATCAATAACGATGCGGCGCCCGAAGGCGGCCGCGCCACCAGCGACAGCCGCCACGTGGAAGGCGTCTATGGCGAATTGCTGCTGCCATTCGCCAAGCAGTGGGAAGCGCAACTGTCCGCCCGCTACGACCATTACCAGCTGATCGGCGGCGCTGCCAGCCCGAAAGTCGGCGTCAGCTACCGCCCCGTACAAGGCTTGATGCTGCGCGGTTCCGCCGGGCGCGGCTTCCGTGCGCCATCGATGGCGGACATGTTCCGTCCGACGCGCGTTGGCGCCACCGCCACGCTGCCCGATCCGCTGTATTGTGCCACGGTGGACAACAATTACGCCGATTGCGCCGACAACTGGGAAACGCGCCACTACAGCAATGCGAAACTCAAGCCTGAGCACAGCAAGCAATTGTCGCTGGGCGCCGTGTGGGCCGCGACCGACCGCACCAACCTGTCGCTCGACTATTGGCGCATCAAGCGCACGGATTTGATTACGGAAATCGGCGACGACATCATCCTCGGCAACCTGTCCAAATATGGCAACCTGGTGCACCGCGATGAAGATGGCTTGATCGAGTACATCGAACTGCACAAGGAAAACCGCGGCGCGCAGGAAGCGTCCGGCCTGGACCTGATGGCGGAATGGCGTGGCGGCGCCACGCAGTTCGGCCGCTTCGGCGCGCGCATCAACGGCACTTACGTGCTGAAGTCGCGCATCCAGAATGCGCCGGGCGACGCCTACGTCAGCAATCTGGGACGCTTCGTCACGGATGGTGCCGTGCAGCGCTGGCGCCATACGGCCACGTTCGACTGGGAACAGGGTCCGGTGTCGGCCTACCTGTCGCACACGTTCTCGTCAGCGTATGAAGACCAGAATTCCGCCATCAATGTCGATAACGGCACGGTGGTAGCGGCCAACCGCGTGAAGGCATATTCGCTGTGGGATTTGTCCGGTACTTACCAGGCCAGCAAGCGGCTGAAGTTCCGGGTCGGCGTGCAAAATATCTTTGATACCAGCCCGCCATATTCGAACCAGGCGTACTTCTTCATTTCAGGCTATGACCCGTCGTACACGGATCCGCGCGGACGCCGCTGGTTCGGCAACGTGTCGTATTCGTTCAAATAAGCGCTTGCGTTAGCTGCAGCACTGACCTTGCCATAAACCATTGCTACGATGGTTTATGGTGCGGCCATTCCGGTCCGCGCATCGTCAGGAGGCGCAGCATGAATTCCATCGATCAGCAGCAACCCGAAAGCAACCATTGCGACTTGTCCGGCCCGGACGCAGTTCAACGCATCCGCGACATGGTTGATGATGCCAAGACCTGTTTCTTTTGCACGGCAGGCGGTGTACGCCCGATGAGCCCGCTGGAAGTCGATGACCAGGGCAACCTGTGGTTTCTCAGCGCGGATGACAGCCATAAAAATGATGAGCTGCACGCCAGCCCGTCCGTCCGGCTGTATTTCCAGGGCTCGGCCCGGTCCGGGTTCCTCTACCTGGACGGCCAGGCCGAGGTGTCGCGCAACGAGGCCCGTATCCATGAGTTATGGAATTTCGCGCTGAAAACGTGGTTCACGCAGGGCGAGGCCGATCCCCGCATCACCGTCATCCGCGTGACGCCGACGCAGGGCTATTATTGGGATAATAAGCATGGCGACGCCGTAGCCGGCGCAAAAATCATGGCGGGCGCCGTGCTGGGCAAAACCCTGGACGACAGTATCCAGGGCGCGCTGCGTCTTTAACTGCGTTGCAGCCGGCGCAACACGGCCGGCACAATCAGCTTGTGCATGGGCGCGACCGGCAGCATATAGATGCGGCCCAGCAGCCCGTGCAAGTGCACGACCGTGGACACTGCCACGGCATCCTGCCCTTCATGGCGCACCTTGCAGACCGACACTTGCACGCGCAAATGCCTGTCGTCGTCGCCCAACACCACTTCGTCGTCCGATACGCGCAGCACTTTGAAAATGCCGGCGCGGTCGCCCGGCCGGTAATCCGCTGCCGCCTTACCGGCCCGCAAGCCATTCAAACTGCCGAGATTCTTCAATCCCACCAGGGCCACGACGCTGTTCCGCAGCGACATCAGGGCATTCACCCAGCCCGGCGTTTGCCTGACGGCGTCCAGGTACATTTCCATTGCCGTGCGCCCGTGCGGCGCCAAGGTGGTTAACCAGCAATCGTGGAAGTGGGCGCCAGCCAGTTCGGCGTGTAAATAGCTGGTAGCGGGGATGGCGGTTTCAAAGATGGGCGCGTTCATTGCCGGAAGAATAACATGCGCGCTGCTTTACTGCTCGGGTAACACATCCACGTCGACATCCGGCGGCACGCCCGTTGCAGGCCGCGTGAAGTCCTGTTTCAGCGGCACATGGGGGCTGAAGAAGCCGCCGTTGCGCAGGTAAAAATGGCCCTGTTGCACGCCGCCTGCGTAGTCCAGCCGCTGCCCGTTGGCGGCAGTGGCATCGCCCGTATAGCGCGCCGTCGCCAGTTCCGTCCATTTGCCAGCCGTGCTGCGCGCCCACTGGTTGCCATACAGTGCGCTGCGCTCCAGGTAGCCATCGCTGTCAATGAAGTTTTCCAGGAATGAGTACAAGCCCGTCAGGTACGTGCTGCCCCCTGGCCGCTTCCAGGTGGCGATAAAGCGCCAGCTGGCCAATTCCGGCGCGTAGAACCATGCCGAGTAATCGGTCGCGCCCGCGCCATCCGGGCGGGCGCGCGTGAGGAAGCGGTACGCCGTGCCGGCCGCCCAGTTGTAGACAAGGTAAGACTGGCCGCCCGTGCCTTCGCCGCCAAACGGGAGATGCGCAACGCCTGCGCCTTTTTTCACCAGCGTGGTCTTGCCGCCGTTATCGGCGTCCCACACGGAAAACAAGATCCACCGCTGCGCTCCCGGCTTGGCCTGGATGCCGAAGTAGCCATGTGCAAAGCCGTTGGCCATGAAATAAGATCCCGGCTTATCCTGCCCTGGCGGGACCGTGACTTCGCTGTAAAAGTATTCCGTATTGGCTGGCGCCGCGTAGCGCAAATGGACGGACGGGCCGCGGCGCGACCAGTAATAATTGGCCGCATCATTGGCATAATTGAGGCTGGCATCGGTGGTAATTTTCAACGACTGCACGTCGCCAAATGACGCGCCGCTTTTACTGACGCCCTGCAAATCCACCCGCACATAGCCGGGCGCAGCCACATTGACGGATCCCACTGCATACGTCCGGCTCTCCGCGCCGGATAAGCCGACGCTGTAGGACGCGCCGTTGACCATCACCCGCACGGTGCTGCCGCCGCCATCAGGCACGCTGGCATCCAGCGCCACTGCCGCCTGGCCTGGCCCATCCACATAAAACCATGTGCTGATGACGGTGTCGGCGCTGGTCCAGTTGACCAGGCCATTGCGGCCAATGGCGGCGCCTGCGCGGGCGCTGGTCACGAAGGCGTTGCCGGCCAGCGGCACGGTGGCCGCCTGGCGCGATTCCCGTGCCGCCGCCGGCATGCCACAGCTGGCCGCCAACGCCACAGCGAAGAACTGGATCAGCAGGGTTCGGCGGTTCATGATGGCGGAAGCATACCAGCTTGCACGGTAACGAGATACCCTACAGCAGAGAATAGATCGCCGATACGATGAGACAGAGAAGAGCCACCACGGTCATTGCTCCTAGAATCCTGGATTCCGTGCTACTCTCCGCTGCCTTTCCTTGCCTGATGTTTGACAGCACCTTTCGTACATCGCGGCCGAGCATCGACGCGATTCGTTCGTTGGACTCCGAAATCATACCGGCCGTGCTGAGAAGGAGAAGCAGCATGGTCCAGTCGAAGCCGTGCGTCGCCAGCATCCACCCGGAAATCGACATCCCGATGAAGCAAAGAATCTTGAAGAAGATGGCGATCCCTCTAAATTTGCTGGATGGATTGTTCATTTTCGATGCCTCACGGCCGGTCCGGGTGCGCGCCTACTGCGGCAACGTGTTCACATCCACCGCCGGCGCCACGCCGGTCGCAGGCCGCGTAAAGCTCTGGTTGACCGGCACATAAGGGCTGAAGAACCCGCCATTACGCAGATAAAACCGCCCATTTTGCAGGCCACCCGCGTAATCCATGCGCTGGCCATTGGTAGCCGTCGCATCCCCGGTAAAGCGCGCCGTGGTCAGTTCAGTCCACGTGCCGGACGTGCTGCGCGCCCACTGGTTGCCATATTGCGCGCTGCGTTCCAGGTAGCCATTGGTGTCGATGAAGTTTTCCAGGAACGAGTGCACACCGGTCAGGTAAGTACTGGTGGCCGGCCGCTTCCATGTGGCGATGAAGCGCCAGGTGGCCAGTTCCGGCGCGTAGAACCACGCGGAATAATCCGTGGACCCGGCGCCGTCCGGACGGGCGCGCGTAATGAAGCGGTACGTGGCGCCGGCCGCCCAGTTATACACCAGGTAACTCTGGCCGCCTGTGCCCTCGCCGCCAAATGCGTTATCCACCACGCCGGCGCCCTTCTTCACCAGCGTGGTCTTGGCGCCGTTGTCCGCGTCCCAGACCGAAAACAGGATCCACCGCTCGCTAGGCGACTTGACCTGGATGCCGAAGTAGCCCTGGCCGAAACCGTTGGCCATGTAGTAAGAACCGGTCTTGTCCTGCCCGGCCGGCACCGTGACTTCGTTGTAGAAGTATTCGGTGTTGGCGGGCGCTGTATAGCCGAGGTGCACCGATGGTCCGCGGCGCGACCAGTAATAATTGGCCGCATCGTTCGCATAGTTCAGCGTGGCGGCGGTAGTGACTTTCAATGCCGACACGTCGCCAAAATAGCCGCCGCTCTTGCTGACGCCCTGCAAGTCCACGCGCACATAGCCGGGCTGCGCCACATTCACCGTACCGATGGGGTAAGTCTTGCTGGCGGCGCCGGCCAGGTTCACAGTGAACGGCGTGCCATTGACGGTGGCGCGCACCGTGCTGCTGGCGCTGCCGGCCAGCTTCGCATCCATCGCCACCGTTACATTGCCGGCGGCGTTCACGCGGAACCAGGCGCTGGTGATGGTAGTGGGGCTGGTCCAGTTGGCCAGGCCATTGCTGTTGATGATTTCCGTGGCGCCGGAGGGGGCGCTGGTGATGAACGCGTTGCCGGCCAGCGCGACGGTGGAAGGCGTAGCGGCTGCCCCGGGGCTGGCGCCCTGTTTTGCGCGCGGAATATCCTGGGTAACGGCGGAGGGGCCGCCGCAGCCGGCCAATAACAGCACTGTAAATTGCAGCAGCAAACTTCTACGTTTCATTGCTTCTGTCTCCTGTGTGTAGGGTGCGGCCGGGCCGCACCACCTCGTTGACGGTCCCGGGCCCGGAACCGATTCATGGCGTTAATACTTGTCGCCGAACGCAAAAATCGGCTTGCGCTTGGCCCACGCGCCTTTGGTAAAGTCCGGAAAGTCCAGCGTCTGGTAGTTCTGTGCAATCGACTGTTCCGACAGCGGCGTGATGGCGCTCCAGGTCACCGCATCGTAGATATCGATCGGCATCGGGGCATTCGCCTTCAGCGCTTCGATGAAAGCATGGATCACGAAATAATCCATGCCGCCATGGCCGGCGCCGGACGCTTTTTCCGCATACTTTCGCCACAGCGGGTGGTCGAACTTGTCCTGGTAGCCCTGGAAGTCATCCCACTGGTGCGGCTTGCTGATGCCTTCGATATGGATGCCGTGGTTCACGTCCATCCACAAGCCATTGGTGCCCTGCACGCGGAAGCCCAGCGAATAGGGGCGAGGCAGCGACGTGTCATGCTGCAGCAAAATGGTTTCACCGTTTTCACAGGAAATCGTCGTCGTGACGACATCGCCCAGCTTGAACTTCGCCTGCGCATTCGGGTGTTCAGCCCCGCCCTGCTTGACGATGTATTCGTGCAAGCCACGCGCCTTGGTGGCAAACGTGTTAATGCGGGTAAAACGGTTGCCCCGGTTGATGTTGGCGTACATTGCGCACGGCCCAATGCCATGGCTTGGATACAGTTCGCCATTGCGCTGCACCGAATGCTCCGTGCGCCAGCGCGCTTCCGACCAGCCTTTGCCGCCGAATTCCACGCCGCTGCCATAAGGCTTGGCGGGATCGCCATTATTGAATTTCACGGCCCGCAAATCGTGCTGGTAGCCGCCCTGCAAGTGCACCAGTTCCCCGAACAGGCCGGAACGCACCATTTGCAGCACGGCCATCACGTCGCGCCGGTAGCACACGTTTTCCAGCAACATGTACGGCGTGCCCGTCTTCAGCTGCGTATTGAGCACATCCCAGTGGTCTTGCAGCGACACGCCTGCCACCACTTCACAGCCGACCGGCACCTTGGCCTGCATGGCGTCGATGGCCATTTGCGCATGCCATTCCCACGGCGTGGCAATGATGACGCCATCGAGTTCTTTCGCATCCAGCATGGCGCGGTACGCGTGCTTGTCGCCATTGTCGCCATACGTGCGGGGGCGAGGCTTGCCCTCTTTCTCCACCTGCGCCAGCGCCTTGCCCAGCATGATCGGCTCGATGTCGCACAGCGCCGACACTTCCACGTCATCGCGGCGCAGCAATTCGCGCAGCAAGACCTGGCCCCGCATGCCGGTGCCAATCATGCCGATGCGCACGCGCTCGCGCCCTTCCGCGGCCAATGCGGGCAGAGACAGGCTGCCTGCCAGTGCCGCCGTGGCGCCGCTTGCGGCAGTGAGGAATTGGCGCCGGTTCAATAATTTATTCATCGTTTGTTCTCAATCTTCGGTTGCAGCGGATTACCAGAATTTATAGCTGGCGGACAGGGCGAACTGGCGGCCAAACAGATTCTGGCTGTGGTTGTAGCCTTCCCAGCCGTTCGGGTCATAGTAAGGGCGCTTGTTGAAGATATTCTTCACGTTCAGGCCCACATCCAGATGCTTGACTGGCTTCCACGTCACGCCCAGGTTGACGGTGGTGTACGACGGCGCACCATCGCACGATTCTTTCGGCATATCGACACCGGCTGCCATGCAGGTACCCGGCGCATTGTCCGTATCCCATGGGCCATATGCCCACTTGGTCGGACCGGAATAGTTGACGAACACGCTGGTGACGAAGTCCTGGTAACTCCAGTCCGCGTTCAGCGTGGCGCGCAGGCGCGGCGAATCATAGTAGCCCACGTAATTGCCCGAGAAGCCATCGCCATCTTCCCCGTTATACGTTTCGCGCTTGCGGATGGTGGCGGCAATGCCGGTACCGAGCTTGCCCCAGCCGCCCAGCGAAAAGCGGGTGCGCGCATCGATATCGAAGCCATCGATCAAGGTGCGGCCGCGGTTCGAATAGGAATTGATCAAGCCGCCCAGGTTACCGACCGAGTATTTCGGCACACCGCCTGCGCACGCCGCGGCATTGGCAGGGTTGGCGCACATGGCGGCAACGGCCGCCATATTTGCGCGGTCCGCATCGGTCAGCGCGCTGCGCATCGCTTGCGCAGTGCCCGACAGGCCCGGACCATATTTTTCCACCAATTGCGTGAACAGCTGGTTGAAGTCCTGGCGCACGATTTCATTTCGGCGGTAGACGAACCAGTAGTCCAGCGAAATACTGACGTCGCGGGCCGGCTGCAGCACGATACCGGCCGTGGAAATCTTGGCTTTTTCCGGCTGCAGTTGCGGGTTCGGCGGCGTCAAGCCACCCACCGTGGTCGAGCAATTGGAATTGAGCAGCGATTTGCCCAGGTCCACGTCCGTCTTCGTGACGGACTTCATCAGCATGCGGGCAATCGCATTGGTTTCATCGCAGCGCACCGTATCGCGGATGCCGCCCACTTGCGCAAACACGCCGCCGCTGCCCGATTCCGCCAGGTTCGGCGCACGGAAGCCTTCCGAATACGTACCGCGCACCATCAATTCAGGATGGGCGCGCCATTGCACGCCGATTTTCGGCGCCAGGTTGGCGGAGAAATGTGGATACTTGTCGAGACGCGCTGCCGCGTTGACTTCCAGCTTGTCCGTGACCGGCACCACGACTTCACCAAACACCGATGCGATCGTCCGCTTGCCATCGAACCACGAACCGCCCTGCTGCGTAATCAAGCCATTGGCCGCATCGGCATTGCCCGGCGTTTCAAAGCTTTCACGCATCAGGTTCGCGCCAAATGCCGCGCGCACTTCACGGTCGCCCAGATTGAACAGCGTGCCTTCGACCTTGCCGTCCCACGTCATCAGCTTGGTCCACGACTGGATGTCAAACGTCGGATACGCTTCGCGCAGCAGCGCCGCATTGGCATCGCTGATCACGCCGAATTTATAGGCCGGATTGTCTGAAATGTAGGTGCGGCCCGTGACGGGATCCTTGGTGAATGGACCAAACGCTTTTTCAAAGCCCTTCGTGTTGACGTTAATGGTCTGGTACAGCACCGAGTGGCTGCCCGCCACGGTGAACGCCGTTTCAAAGTCCCAGCCGCTGAACATGCCGCCCAGGCTGCCGCGCGCACCAGCCATTACACGGTAGTTATCGTCCGTGTTTTTCTGGCCGAAGTGGCCCACCGCATCCTGCAGCAGGTAATTCAAGCCTGCCGCGCCACCCATGATGCCGGCCATGTCGGCATCGAGCTTGCCCTTCAGGTACACGTTGTTCGGACCCAGGTATGGGTAGCTGAACGTATTGAGTTTGGTACCCGTATTGCGCGAGAACCAGTTGTTCGTCGTGCCGCTGTTGAAACTGCGCGGGCCGTTTTCGCCGCGCAGCTTGATGTGTGTCAGCGCCGCTTCCGCAAAGCCTTCCACGTCGGCGCCCAGCTTGACCCTGCCACTGAGGAATGCCGTGGCACGGTCGGACGTCGGGCCCGTATCGAGCGCATATGGCAGGTTATTCCAGACGCAGCGCGTGCCGGAATCTTCCGTCACCTTGTTCTGGCAGCCTGCCACGGCGCGCTGCGTGCGGGCATTGTTCTTCAGTGGGTCAAATACAAAGAAGGTGCCTGGATTGAGCACACCCGGTTCGCTGCCGGTGCCGATGCGGAGGTTGGAGATGAAGTTCGGGTTGTTGACATAAAAATAGTCGGGGCGTTTCAGGTACGTGTCCTCCAGCGCAATGCGGTCGCGCTGGTACACGTTCAGCGACGCATACACGTTATAGCCATCGGCATTCAAGTCGCCCATGCCATAAATCACGCTGGCCTGGCGCTCGCCATACGATTTCACGCTGGACGACGAATCATTCGATGCGCGCGCCTCCAGGCCCTGGTAGCTTTTCTTGGTAATCACGTTGATGACGCCGGCCACCGCATCGGAGCCATACACGGCGGATGCGCCGTCCGTCAGCACTTCCATGCGTTCGATGGCGGCAGCGGGAATCGCGTCAATGTTGACGAACATGGTCTGGAAGCCGGACGGCGCGCCGTAAAACGACAGGCGGCGGCCATTGAGCAACACCAGCGTCGCTTGCGCGCCCAGGCCGCGCAAGTTCGCTTGCGAACCGCCGTCGGAACCCGTGAACATCGAGCGGAAGTCTTGCTGCGCCGGACGGGCTGCAGGCAGGTTGTCCAGTACCTGCAGCAAGGTGCGGGCGCCCATGTTTTCAATTTGCTTGGCGTCGATCACTTGCACAGGCGACGCGGTTTCCGCATTGATGCGCTTCAGGCTGGAACCCGTGATTTCCACCCGTACCAGCTTGTCGTCTTTAACCGCAGCCTGGTCCGCCCCTTCCGCTGCCCGCGCGCCGGTTGCCAGGCTTGAAGCCAGTCCTGCCGCCGCCAGTGCGGCGATCATTTTTTTGATTTGCATGTGCGTCTCCTTTGTGGTCGTGAGGATGCACGCTCCCCTCCCCCGTCTGGCGAGGGAAGCGGTGCTCGTAATGCGTGGGTTATGTCAGACAAGGGTGCCGGGCCTTCAGGCCGGGCATCCTCATCTAAGTAAGGTGTCAGCGCAGTGTTACCGCGGCGCCTTCTGCGCCGATCAGCATGGCGTTGGCCCAGTTGCCGCAGACGCTGGCGGGCTGTCTGCCCTGTGCGCCAACGGTACGCAAGCTCAGTTGCGCAAGGCCGCGGATATCGAGTTCCGGCTTGACGACGGCGGGCGCCGTGACCAGGCCACTGTCGTACAGCAGCCGGTCACCGCTCCACACCTGGAATTGCAGGCCCCCGGCGTCCCGGCAGCTGTCGTCCACGCCGAGGTCGGCGCGCAGCAAGTTCCAGTTCCCGGCCAGCTGCAGGTCGATGCGGCCCGCCGGTCCCATGCCAAGGCCCTTGTGGAACCTCAGTCCATTCATGCGCATTTCTGCGCTGTTCTTTGACGCCGGCCTGTCGCGGCCCGGCGCTTTCGCGGGCAGCAGGTCCGACAGGTTGCGCTGCTGTTCTTCGCCTTCCTTGACGGGATGCTCCAGGATGCGGAATTCCGACAGCGTAATCGGCGGCACGTCTTTGGCCGCGGCGGCATCGAATGCCTTGGCCTTGTTGCCCTGCGCTGCCGTCACCATCGGATCGATGGCATCCGCGCCATCGCCATCCGGGTTATGCACGGACAGCACGCGGAAGCGCAGCAGGCGGCCGATAGCCGGCGCGAAGGCGATGGTTTGTTTGCCCTGCTCCAGCTTCAGGCGCCCCGTGTGCACCGGCTTGCCCCAGTCGCCATTGCTGTCGGCCATATAAATTTCATAGTCGCGCACCTGGCCATATTTCCAGTTGGCGTCCGTACGCGGCGCGATTTCAATGCCGTCGATCAGGCGGCGTTCCGTGAAGCCGATCGTCCATTCGTGCGGGCCGCTCTTGATGGCCTGGCTGCGCACCGTGCGGAACCACGTGCCCGGTTTGCCATCGAAGGCGTTTTCCAGCGGATGGCCGGGTTCTTCAAACGGGCGCGACACGACGACCATCGCATCGGCAGGCAGTGCGCGGCCCAGTTCGGGCGCAGCAGGGAATTCGCCGTCGGCGCGCGCCACAGCCACCTGGCCCCGCACGGCAATGCGCAAAGGCTGGCGGATATCCTGTGCGGCGGTTTTCACCAGCACGGTGCCGCCCCGTTCCTGCGCATCGAAATACCAGCCTTCCGCAGCCGCATCGCAGGCTGCGCGATCGGCCAGCGCCGGCAGCACGCGTCCGCCGGCTTCCACCACGGCGGGACGGCTGGCCGCCAGCATGCGCAGCGCATAGCCGCGCCGCGCCAGCTGCCCATCGTAGCTGCCCGCCACCGGACCGATGTCCACCAGGACCGAACCATTGGACGTGGCCATCGTAAAACGCTGCTGGCTGAACGCACCCTGCTGGTAGCGGCGCGTATTGCCATCGTCTTCATACATGGTGAACGCTGACGAACCATCGTGCGTTTGCGGATACACGTCCAGCGTCACCACGTCTTTCGGCTTTTCACCGTCATACAGCGCTTCCGGATACATCGGCAAGATGGCGCCGGCGCGCACCAATACCGGCAGCTTGTCCAATGTCACCTGCATGTCGATATCGCGGCCCTGCTGCCCCGCCGTGACCTGGCGGCCATCCCAGTAGTCAAACCACTGCCCCTGCGGCACGTGGATGCCCTTGCGCCAGCCCTGCGTCACGGCCTGGCTGCGGTAGACGGGCGCCACCAGCATGTCGCGGCCCAGCAGGTACTGGTATTTATGGGTTTCCAGCAGTGCGGACGGATCGTCCGGATAATCCCACATCAAGCCCCGCACCAGCGGCGCACCGCTTTGTTCCGCTTCGCGGGCCAGCGTGTACATATATGGCGTCAGGCGCAGCTTGAGTTTCAGGTAGCGGCGGTTGATGGCGCGGTACGGTTCATCGAACCACCATGGATGCTTGCGTGCCGATTGAGACCAGCCGGACATCCCCATCAGCACCGGCGTAAAACTCTTCCACTGCAAGTCCCGCACATAGGTTTCCGGGCTGCCGCCAAAGATCGCATCGACGTCGCCGGTCGCATACGCCTGGCCGGACAAGCCGGACCCGATCAAGGTCGGGATATGCCAGCGGATGTAATCCCAGCTGGCGCTCTGGTCGCCCGTCCATGCCACGGCATAGCGCTGCGTGCCGGCCCAGCCCATTACGGTCCAGATAAACGGGCGGCTGTCCGAGTTGTTCAAAATGCCGTCGTAGGCGGCCTTGTTCGCATCCAGCGAAAACTGGTAGCCCTTGCCTGTCCATGCCACGTCCAGCTTTTGCACGCGTGTGCCGGCCTGGCCCACTTCCCACGCAATCTTGTCGACGCCGTTTTCCGTCCACAAGCCGGTGCGGAAACCATAGTTAGCCAAGCCCTTGACGGTTTCCGGCAGCGACGTGTAGCCGCAGCCATAGCCGTCATTCGGCAAAATCCACCCGCCCGGCATGTCGTGTTCGCGGTACTTGCGGGCCACGGATTCAATCACGTCCGGCGTCTTGCCGGTCGGGCCATCGCTCCAGCCGGCCGGCACTGTGCCGGGCTTTTTAATATTGTCGCCATCGTTATAGCAATCCGCATCGCCATATTCCAGCGCCCAGCGCGGCAGCAGTTGCGCGCGGCCGGTCCATTCCGTATAGCGGGCCAGCACGTCGTGGATGTCCTTGCCGACGAAATAGTAGGCGTCAAAACGCTTTTCCGCGTGCTGCAGCGAACTTTGTTCCTGCTGGCGCAAGTCATAAACGCCATCGGACCACGTATTGCGCAGCATGCCCCACCCTTTGGAACTCATCAGGAATGGCGCGGGGCTGGGCCGGTCGCCCTCTTCCCAGCCGCCTGAATACGACACGTGCAGCTGGCGGCCCTTGAATTCAAACCGGCCATTTTGCTGGCCGCCGCCATAAAAGCGCTCCACGCGGCTGCTGGACAGGGTTTGCACGCTCTGCGCTTCGCCTTTGCCTGACGCCAGTTCCAGCGGCTGCACTTCCCGCCACAATGGCTCGCTTTCGCCTGCGCGGTACAGCGTGAACCGCAGCGGCTTGCGCTCGACGCGCAAACGCAGCGCCGTGGTGGTGAATTCCACATGGCTGCTGTCTTCACTGACGTTGACATCCACTTGCGCATCCGCCTTGCCCACGACGATGGCGGCGGCCTGGTCGCCCGCGCCGGTCAATTGGGCCGGCTTGCCGTCCACCTTAGGCGCAGCCCAGATGCGCACGATGTCGGCGCGGGGCAATTCAATGCGGACAATGGCGCCGCTGTCGGTGGCGATATCCCACGCGCCGGCTTTCACTGGCTGGACACTGCGCAAGTTGCCGACGGGCGCCGCCAGCAGCGGCACAGCGGCAACAGTCAGCAGGGACAACAAGCCGCTGGCAGCGGCGCGGCGATAAGCTTGTTTGCGTTTCATGGCATGCTGGCAATGTGAATCGATGCACGCACTTTAGAAAGAAAAGCAAGCATCGTCAACAAAAAGAAAGGAAAACTGAGAATTTATGCGTTGAAAATGCTTTTTCACCGCATTTTTCTTTCGATTTCGGAGTTTTATACATGTTTTACTTTCGATTTCGTGGTTAAACTCCGACATCAACGGGGTGAAACCCAGGCATCCCGGCGGTAGAAAGTAAAAGGAAATCACGCAATATCTTTCGATTTACTTTCGTTATTGACTTTTGAAAAGCAGAACCTTATGCTTTAACGCAATCGCCACTTTTATTTTCTTTCGATGACTTTACTTCTGCAACGCGGCCGGCAAAGCTGGTCCGATATTGGCGGCCTTGCCACCGCTGAGGAAATCGCACAGCAGCCCGCCGTCTGGCGCGCGCTGGCCACCAGCCTGCAGGCGGAATTGCCCCGCGTCGCAGCCTTCCTTGGCGACAGCCTGCGCAATCCCGCCCAGCGCGTGATCCTCACGGGCGCGGGCAGTTCCGCCTATGCGGGTGAAATCATTGCCGATACGCTCGATGCCGCATGGCCTGCCCGTGTGCGCGCCGTACCGACCACCAGCCTGCTGACACATGCGGAACTCTATCTGGATCCCGCCGCGCCGACCCTGCTGGTATCGTTTGCCCGCAGCGGCGACAGCCCGGAAAGCGTGGCTGCCGTCGAACTGCTGCGCGCCACCGTGCCTGGCGCCCGGTTCCTGCACGTGACGTGCAATGCCGATGGCGCGCTGGCGAAGCAGGCGGACGGCGATGCCAATGTCTGCACCCTGCTGATGCCGCCAGCCAGCTGCGACCGGGGCTTTGCCATGACCAGCAGTTTTACATCGATGGTGCTGGCGGCGCTGTGCGCGCTGTCGCCGCAGCCCGCCGCGCAGAAGGTACGTGCGCTGGCCTCGATGGCGGAACAGGGGCTGGCCGCATGGGCGGCGCCGGTGGCAGAACTGGCCGCCCGGCGCGTCGACCGCGTTGTCTACCTGGGCGCGGGTCCGCTGGAAGCGCTGGCCAGGGAAGCCGCGCTGAAAATCCTCGAACTGACGGCCGGCCAGGTGCAGGCCATGGCCAATACCCCGCTGGGCTTCCGCCATGGCCCGAAGGCCGCCGTCAACGGCAACACGCTGGTGGTGCTATTCCATAGCGCGAACGCGCTGGCACGCCGCTATGACGCGGACTTGCTGGCGGAATTGCGCCGCGACGGCATTGCCGCCCGCTGCCTGACTGTCGGCTTTGACGCCGATATCGGCCTGCCACTTGCTGAAGGCTTGACCGATGCGTGGCTGGCGCCCCTGTGGCTGCTGATGGCTCAGCAATATGCGCTGCACCAGTCCGCGCTGCTGGGACTGCGGCCCGACAACCCCTTCGCCGGCGGCACGGTCAACCGTGTCGTGCAGGGCGTGACGATATACAAAAGCCATGAATGACCACACGCACCGCGCATGGCACGGCATTGATATCGGCGGCACCAAGATCGAATTGGTGACGTATGCCGAACAGGGTGGCCAATTGCACGAGCGGCACCGGGAACGGATTGCCACGCCAGGCCACAATTTCAGTGAATTCATGAGCGCGATTGCCGCGCTGGTGGCGCGCGCCGATACCGCATTGGGTGAAGGCAAGCCTGTGCGTGCGGCAGCCGGCGTCGGCCTGCCCGGCATTATCGACAGCGCCAGCGGACGGCAGGTCAGTTCCAATGTCCCCGCGCTGAACGGCCGCCTGGTGGCGCAAGCCATGCAGGAAGCGCTGCAGCGCCCTGTCACCATCGGCAATGACTGCCAGTGCTTCGCGCTGTCGGAAGCGCAGGGCGGCGCGGCGGACGGCTTGCCCACCATGTTCGGCGCCATTCTTGGCACCGGTGCGGGTGGCGGCTATTGCGTCGAAGGCCGTTTGCAGCGGGGCTTTAACGGCATTGCCGGAGAATGGGGCCACTGGACCATTCCCGCGCCGCTGCTGGCGCGCCATGGTTTGCCGGTGTATGACTGCCCATGCGGCAAACAGGGCTGCCTGGAGCGCTATGTGTCCGGCCCAGCCATGAGCCGGCTGCATGCGCACTTCGGCGGCGACGGCGCGCAGCCGCTGGCCATTGCCGCACGCGCCCATGGCGCCGGTGCGCCGGAAGCGGCCGTGCATACGGAAGCCGTGCACCTGGATTTGCTGGGCCATGCGTTGGCGAACCTGGTGCTGTCTTACGATCCGCACGCCATCGTGCTGGGTGGCGGCTTGTCGAATTTGCCGCACCTGTACCGCGATTTGCCGGCTGCCGTACGGCGCCATTTATTCCGGGGCGTGCAAGTGCCTCCTATCCTGCCGCCCCGCTTTGGCGACGCGGGCGGTGCGCGCGGCGCGGCGCTGCTGGCGCGCCAGCAAACCATGACTTCAATCTTTTAAATGATGAACGAGACTGAAAATTTGTCCCCGGTACAGCACATCGTCAAGGCGCACCGCAGCGGCGGCGCCGTCGGCCTGTACAGCGTGTGCTGCAGCCATCCGGTGGTGCTGCGCGCCGCCATGCGCACGGCGCTGGCCTACGATACCGTGCTGCTGGTGGAAGCGACGTCAAACCAGGTCGACCAGTTTGGCGGCTATACGGGCATGACGCCGCCGCAATTCCGCGATTACGTGCATGGCCTGGCCCGTGAACTGGACTTCCCCGCCGCGCGCCTGGTGCTGGGCGGCGACCACCTGGGACCGAATGCGTGGCAGCAGCTCGATGCCGGCGCCGCGATGGCCAACGCGGAAGTCTTGATTGCCGCCTATGCGGCAGCGGGCTTCCACAAAATCCACCTCGATTGCAGCATGCGCTGCGCGGATGACCCGCCGGTGCTGCCCGATGAAACCGTGGCGGAGCGCTCCGCGCGCCTGTGCGTGGTGGCGGAAAAGGCTGCCGCCGATGCCGGCTTGCCGCCGCCCGTGTATGTCATCGGGACCGAAGTGCCGGTGCCGGGCGGCGAGGCATCGCTGGCACAGGCGCTGGCCGTGACGGCGCCCGCTGCCGCGCGCAATACGCTGGACGTGCACCGGCGCGCCTTTTACGGCGCGGCATTGCACGATGCGTGGCGCCGCGTGATTGCCATGGTGGTGCAGCCCGGCGTGGACTTCGACCACAGCGCGATCCAGCATTACGATGCGGCGCAGGCGGCCAGCCTGTCCGACTTCGTCGCGGGCCAGCCCGGCCTTGTCTTTGAAGCGCACTCCACCGACTACCAGCGTGAAACAGCGCTGCACGAAATGGTGCGCGACCACTTTGCCATCCTCAAGGTGGGCCCGGCCGCCACGTTTGCGCTGCGCGAAGGCTACTATGCGCTGGAACAGATTGAAAGTGAACTGGTGCCAAAGGCGCAGTGCTCCAACCTGATGCGCACGCTGGAAGACACGATGCTGGACAAGCCGCAGCACTGGCGCAAGCACTATCACGGCAATGGCGTCGAACAGCGCCTGCTGCGCCGCTATGCGCTGTCCGACCGCTGCCGCTATTACTGGGGCGAACCGGACGTGGTGCACGCCGTGGCGCGCCTGATGGCCAACCTGGAAAGCGTGGCGATCCCTTTGCCGCTGCTGTCGCAGCATTTGCCGGAACAGTACCTCGAAGTGCTGCAGGGCCAGCTGGACAACCGTCCGGCAAGCTTGCTGGAGCATAAGGTGGGCCGCGTCCTCGCGCAATATGCGCGGGCGTGCAACCGCAACCAGGCTGGCGCCACTGCGGAACCGTCACCGGCAAGTGCTGGCGCAACGGCGGCAATCTGTTAAGCTGCCGTTTTTCAGCCCACAGCCTACTGAGTCCAACCATGCGTAATACCAGCCAACGCCGCGAAGCGATCCTGCAAATCCTGGCCCGCCAGGGTTCGGTGCAAGTCACGGATATGGTCGAACAATTCGGCGTTTCCGCCGTGACGATCCGCAGCGATTTGACGGCGCTGGAATCGCAAGGGCTGGTCACGCGCAGCCATGGCGGTGCGCTGCTGGCGCGCACGCCGCCTCCGGAACACAGCATCCGCCAGAAGGATGCGATCAACCACGAGCAAAAGGAGCGCATCGGTGCGCTGGCGGCCAGCCTGGTGCAGCCGGGCGACAATATCGTCATCGACTCCGGCACCACGACGATTTCGCTGGCGCGCCATTTGCGCAATGCGGACAGCGTGACGGTTGCCACCAATGGCTTGAACATCGCGTGGGAATTGCAGGATGCGCCCGGCGTGGACTTGATCTTGACGGGCGGTTTGCTGCACAAGAAATCGCTGTCGATCCAGGGCAGCCAGGCGGAATCGTGCCTGCAGGCTTACAGTTTCGACAAGCTGTTCCTGGGCGTCGATGGCTTCGACCTGCAATTCGGCGTCACCACGCACCATGAAGCGGAAGCGAGCCTGAACCACAAGATGGTGGAACGCTCCCGCAAAGTCATCGTCCTCACGGACGCTTCCAAGTTCGGGCGCGTCAGCCTGCACCGCATCGTGCAGCTGGACCGCGTCCATACCGTCATCACCGATGCCGCCATCAGCCCCGAGTACCGCGAGGGCCTGCAGCGGCTGGGCATCGAATTACTTATAGCGGAATAGAGCGTCGTGTCGAACCTGATAACGGGCAGAATCCTTACTCCATCCGGCTGGATCAATGGCGCCATGACTTTTGACCAGCGCATCGGCTCCATCGGATATGACTCTGGCGCCAGCGGCGCGCTGACTATCCTGCCCGGGTTCATTGACTTGCACGTGCACGGCGCGGCCGGCACTGACATCATGGAAGGCGGCGACGCCGGCGCGGTCGTGGCCCGCACCCACGCGCGGCATGGCACCACGTCCCTGCTGGGCACTACGCTGACGGCGCGCGAGCCGGCCATCCGGCGCGCACTGTCAGGATTGGCAGGCGTGATTGCCGAACGTCCCGTGGGCGGGGCCCGCATGCTGGGCGTGCACCTGGAAGGCCCGTTTTTGAATATCCACCGTCTCGGTGCGCAGCCGCCGGACGTGGTGGTGGCCAGCCTCGCGCAAATCCAGGCGTTGAACGCGATCGCGCCGATCCGCGTGTTGACGATGGCGCCGGAAGTGCCGGGCCACCTGGAATTGATCCCCGCGTTGCGCGATATGGGCATCCGCGTGCAGATCGGCCACAGCGCGGGCACGTATGACGATGGCGTGGCGGCCTTGAATGCGGGCGCCACGGGCTTTACCCATTTATATAACGGCATGACGGGCACGGGGCACCACGATCCGGGCATGGCCGCTGCCGCGCTGGCGCATGCCGAATATGCGGAAATCATCCCGGACTTGCAGCACGTGCAGCCAGGCGCCATCCGCGCCGCCCTGCGCGCGATACCCCGCCTGTATGGCGTGACGGATGCGACGTCGGCTACCGGCATGCCGGATGGCGAATATGCGCTGGGCACGCAGCGCGTCTTCAAATGCCAGGGCTGCGTGCGGCTGGCAACGGGGTCGCTGGCCGGCAGCGTGCTGACGATGGACCAGGCCCTGCGCAATTTCGTGGGGCTGGGATTGGACCTGGCCGATGCGTCGAACCGCCTGTCGCGCTATCCGGCCGATTACCTGGGCGAAACGCAACGGGGACGCCTGGAACCCGGCGCCTGGGCCGACATCGTCGTGCTGGACCAGGATCTGCGCCCCGTCGCAGTCTACGTAGAAGGCCAGGCCATCCCAATACCCGCAACGCCAGCTCCGTAGGGCGGATTCCACGAATCCGCCCTGCATGAGCGGCCGCAGAGCATGCAAACACCACCAAAACCGGAGACAACATGCATCCCGCACCCACCCAGGCACAAACCCCTGCCACCACCGCACCTACCCGCATCTGGGCCATGCGCTACCTGCTGTTCATCGCAGGCATGGGCGGCCTGCTGTACGGCATTGACGTCGGCATCATCGCGGGCGCCCTGCCCTACCTGGAATCGACCGCGTCACAGGCATGGCAACTGAGCGCGCAGCAATTGTCATACATTGTGGCGGCCGTGCTGCTGGGCTCTGTGCTGTCATCGCTGTTTGCCGGTGCACTGGCGGACGCCATCGGCCGCCGCTGGGCCATGGTGCTGGCGGGCGGCCTGTTCACGGCCAGTATTCCCGTTATCGCACTGGCCGATGGCTACACGGCGCTGTTGCTGGGCCGTTTGCTGCAAGGGATTTCAGGCGGCTTGATTGGCGTCGTGGTGCCGCTGTACCTGGCCGAATGCCTGCATGCGCGCCAGCGTGGGCGGGGCGCCGCGCTGTTCCAGCTGTTGCTGACCATTGGACTGGTGGCTGCCGCCGTCATTGGCTATATCGAAGCGCAAGGTGTGGAAGCTGCCGTGGATGCGGCCCGCTCGCTGCCGGAAGCCGCCCGCGCGGAAGCGCTGTTCGATGCGAAAGACCATGCGTGGCGGCGCATTTTCTGGATGTGCCTTGCGCCGGGGCTGGTGTTTACTGCCGGTAGCCTGCTGCTGGCGGAATCGCCGCGCTGGCTGGCGCGCCGTGGCCGCATTGAACAGGCGCGCGCCGCCCTGCTGCGTACCCGCACGCAGGCGGAAGCCGACATGGAAATGCGCGATATCGGCGCCGGCCTGGCGCAGGTGCATGCAGATGTCGCCGCGCCGCGCGCAACGGATCCTTTGCTGAGCCGCCGCTATGTGCTGCCCTTCCTGCTGGCTTGCCTGATCCTGGCCTGTACGCAGGCGACGGGTATTAATTCCATTCTCGCGTATGTGGTCAACATCCTGAACCAGGCGGGCTTGCCGGGCGCCACGGCCAATATGGCGGACGTGGGCTTGAAGGTATTGAATGCCGTGATGACGGTGGCGGCCGTTGCGCTGGTTGATACGCGGGGACGCAAGTTCTTGCTGATGCTGGGCAGCGGCGGCATTGTCGTGGCGCTGGTGGCGGCGGGCCTGCTGTTCCGTAGCGCCGAGGGCAAGCAGCGGGATGTCACCGCGCAGGTGCAGGCTGCCGTGGTGGCCGATAGCTTGTCGCTGCGTGCCGATACGGCGGCATTGCAGGCGCTGGGCGCCGCGGCCGGCAACGGTCCCGTGCAATTGACGGTGGCGTATGCATATGGCCCCTTCACCAATGTGCAATCACTGCGCAGCGATGATCCAGCCTTGCCTGCCTTGGCCGTTTCACGTGAGTCAACCGTGCAGCAGGATAGCGTGATTGGTGCATTCTTCCGCAAGCTGCATGTGAATCCGTTTGCGGATCCGGCTGAAGCGCGCGCTGCGCCATTGCGCATCGAGCAGGCTACGGTGGGTGCGGTGCCGCCGTCGTCGCATGGCTGGCTGGTGGCCTTGGCGATTTGCCTGTTTGTCGCCAGCTTTGCCGTGGGACCGGGCGTGTGCGTGTGGCTGGCGTTGTCGGAGCTGATGCCGACCCGCATCCGCTCCAACGGCATGAGCATTGCGCTGCTCATCAATCAGTTTGTATCGACCGTGATTGCAGCCGTGTTCTTGCCTACGGTTGGGCGGCATGGCTACTCGGCCATGTTCTTTTATGGCGCGGCGTGCACGGTCGTGTACTTCCTGGCGGCAGCGTTCCTGTTGCCCGAGACAAAAGGCAAGACCTTGGAAGAGATCGAGGCGCATTTCTCGCGCTGACCTACAAGCTGCCGGGGCGTGCGCCTACAGCCGCGCCCTGCTTCTGCGCCTAGCATGGGGGCGCCGGGATCATCCGGCGCATTTTGGGAGACCAGCATGGCTCAGAATCAACAGCATGGCGACCAGGCCATCGGCAGCGGCAATACGCAAGACGGTATCCAGGGTACGCCGTCCGGTACAGAAGGCGCCACGACGGGCCAGGGTGTGGAAAAAGGCCAGTCAAAGCAGCGTACCCAGGATCAGGGCAACCGCCAATCCTCGGGCGGCACGGAAACTTATCAGCGCAATGACTTGTTTGAAGACGACGGCGAGGATGCTGAATTAAGTGAAGCCGAGCGCGCCCGTTCGCAGCAAAGCGCCCAGCGCGAAGGCTTGGGTAGCCGGCAGCACTCCGGACGCTCCGAACGCGGCAACCGCCAGGGCCTGGACACAGAGCAGAACGGCGAGTAACCCCCGGTGGGGTCAGACGTGCGTTCATGCATCTCCCCGCTGGGGTCAGACGTGCATTCGTGCATCCTCGCTCGCCTGCAAAGCAAGGCTGGTTCAAACCAGCCTTTGCCGCTGCAGGCTTGCGCCTGAACGGACGTACCCCGCAGCGCCATCATTGGAGCATGACGCAAATGCTTCGGCGGCCCTGCATGCATAAGTCCCCTCTTCGCACCGGGGAGAGCGCACGAATGCACGCCTGACCCCACGGTGGAGACGCATCAATGCACGTCTGACCCCACGGGGTGTCAGGCGACGATCAGGCCCAGTTCGCCGAGGAAGGCTGCCGCCTGGGTGTGGGAAATCACGGCGCCCTTGAATAAGCCCGCCTCGCTCAGCTTGACCCCTTCCAGGTTCACGCTGCGCAAATCCGCGCCAGTGAATTTCGCCTGCTTCAATACCGCGTTGCGCAAGCTGCCGCCGTCGAACACAGCGTCGCGGAAGTCGCAGCCGGCCAGGCAGGCATCGGAAAAATCCAGTTGCTTCAGCACGGCGGACTTAAACGAAAAGCCCCGCAAATCCGCGCCCACCAGCAGCGATTCTTCAAAGACGGCGCCCAGGTGCGACGTTTCCTCCAGCGAAGCGCCCGTCAGCTTGCAGTTGGCAAAGCGAACCGACGCCAGGCGCGCGCGGCGCCATTTCGTGTTATTCAAGTCGCAACTGTCGAATTGCGCATCGACGGCGTCCGCCGCTTCGAAATCCGCGCCGCCCGCCCGGCACCGCAGCCAGACGGTGCGGGCTAATTTACATGCATACAGCACGGCGCCGGCAAACGTGCAGCGCATGAACGTGCAATCCTGCAGGTCCAGCCGGGACATGTCCACGCCATCAAAGGTGCAGCCGTCAAACGTGCGCACGCCGCGCGCCAGGGCGGCGGCAATGCCGTCGCGGTCCAGCGCCGTGCCGGACAGGGTGGAAGTTTCGCTGAAAAGGTCCATCTGCCAAATTCTTAAAACGGGGATGCCTGCACTGAAGGCCCTGCATCCCTGAGGTTACAATGCGGGCGCGGCGGATTGTAGCCGGTTTGCGTTCAGCGGCACATCGTCCGTTTGCGTTAAAAACGTGCGGAATCGCTACGTCCAACCATCAAACGTGCGGCTTAACTGCCACGGCAAGAATTGCAGGCATACAATACTTCGTCGCCATAGGATATGATCGGTGTCATCTTCTGAACCCTTAAAAGGATACCGACATGGCTAAATTTTCTTCCCTGCGTCTTCTGTGCGCCGCCGGCGCACTGGCGTTTGCCGTCAACGCCAGCGCTGACAGCACGTCGTCCGCTTCCAGCGCCGGTTCGGCATCCAGCGGCAGCGTGTCCGATTCCATCGGCGCATCCAGCAACAGCTCGTCCGGCGGCAAGAACAAATTGGCCGATGGCGCCTACCACGTCATCGATATCGCACAAGCCCCTGACCGCAAAGGCATGACCCGCGTGACGCTGCAGGCGGAAACCGGCAGCTTTGTGTTGACGTTGCCGGAAAAAACCGCCAGCCAGTCGCACCTGGCGCTGGGCGATGAAATCTATGCGAAGAACCTGGAATTCGGCGTGGAATTTGCCCGCGTTGATACGCGCGAAGCATTCTTCCTGGCGATTGCCGACGAAGTGTATGGCGAACTGGCTTCGCGCAAAGTGACGCTGTAATGCATTGGCGGCGCCCTGATGCGCTGGCGGGCGCCGCCCTGCTGGCCTGCCTGGCCGGCATGGTCCCCGGTGCGGCCCAGGCCATGCCGAATTTCGCCAGTTCCGGCAACGCAGGTCTGTCCCGCTTTTGCGACAAGGACCCGTCACTGACCGTGGCGGAAGAAAGCCGCCTGCTGCGCTTTGCCGCCATTGTGCGGCAGGAACTATCGGCCGGCGACAGCGATATCGCGCTGATCAGCCGCTCCGGCCTGGATTTATCCCGTTTCGGTATCCGCTATTCGCACGCCGCGCTGGCGTGGCGCGCCACGTCGGGCGCATGGTCGGCGCGCCAGCTGTACTACGCATGCGATGAGGGCATGCCGCGCATCTTCGACCAGGGCGTGGCGGGATTCACGATGGGCACGGATAACCCGGAACTGGGCTATATTTCCGCCGTGCGCCTGCCGCGCGCGGCAGCCGACGAATTGCGTCCCGCGCTGCTCGATGGCCCGCGCGTACTGAATTTGCTGGCCACGCAGTACAGCGCCAACGCGTATGCCTACAGCTTGCGCTACCAGAATTGCAACCAGTGGGTGGCGGAAATGCTGGCTGTCGCATGGTCGGACATGCCGGACGGCCCGCAATTGCGGGCCCGCGCGCAAGACTGGCTGCGCGCCAACCACTATGCGCCGGAACCGGTGCCGGTCGGTTCGCGCATCCTCATGTGGCTGCCGGCGTTCGTGCCGCTGCTGCACGTGGATGACCATCCGCAGGAAGACCGCGACGCGCTGCGGCTGCGCGTCAGCCTGCCCGCTTCGCTGGAAACATTCATGCGCCAGCGCGTACCGGGCAGCGACCGCGTTGAAATCTGCCACAACGACAAACAGATCGTCGTGCACCATGGCTGGGAACCGATGGCGGAAGGTTGCCAGGCGGGGCCTGGCGACCGCGTGGTGAAGCTCGATTAGCTAGGTGTTCCGGGCGGCAGCTTCACGCTGCCGCAGCGTCGTCACGTTTTGCCGGTTCACGCCCCAGTTATCCGTTTCCACTTCATCGATGATGACGAACGTGGTGGCGGGATTTTTATTCAGCACCCGCTGCAGCAAGTCCGTCGCCCCTTCAATCAATTGCAGCTTTTGCTCTGGCGTGACGCCCTCATTGGTCACGCGGATATTCACGTATGGCATGGCCGCTCTCCTTACCACGTTCCGGCCGCGCCGGCGTCGTCCACGTTCAGCACCGCGCCGCTGGTGAAATGCGAATCCGTCAGGTACAGCACCGCATCGACCACGTCTTGCGTGCCGCCGATGGTGTTTGACGGGTTCAAGCCCTTGAGGAAGTTGCGCGTGCCTTCATCCTTGCCGTGCATCGGCGTTTCAATGATGCCCGGCGCGACCGCATTGACCTTCACGCCGGAAGGCGCCAGTTCCAGCGCCAGCGCCCGCGTCGCGTGATTCAAGCCGCCCTTGATCAGCACAGGCAGCAAGGCCGGTACTTTCGCGGTCGGCTGCATGGCTATGCTGGCCGTGATGTTGACGATGTGGCCGGATTTGTTGGCCGCCATGTGCGTGGCCACGGCCTGCGACGGGTAAAAAAAACCCTTCAAATTCGTGCCGACAATGGCTTCCACATCGTCTTCCGTGTAATCGGCAATGGGTTTCGCAAGGAAGATACCGGCATTGTTGATGAGGATATCCACCTTGCCGAACGCCTGCACGGCGCGCTCCAGCAGCGCCTGGGCCGTCGCCGGCTGCGCGATATCGCCTGCCACCGGCACGAAATTCGCGGGATAACCCAGCTTGTCGGCTGCCGCCTGCAAGCGTTCCATGGTGCGGGCGTTGCCCACCACGTTATCGCCGCGTTCCAGGTAAGCCTTGGCAATGGCAAAGCCGATGCCGCTCGATGCGCCCGTCACGATGACGGTTTTGGGGGATGCATTCATCATTTTTCTCCAGTGGGTTTCAGTGACAGCGGCAGTGGCGCCGCCATGGAAATCACTATACTCAAGCACACAGAGTTGATAAACAGCCATCAAGACAAGATAATTGATACATGATGTAATTAATTGGAGTGAGGTATGCAGCGCCAGTTTGACGACGTACTGTTGGGCAGCATTGAACTGTTTTGCCTGGCCGCGGAATTGGGCGGCTTCACGGCGGCGGCCGTGGCAGCCAGCGTGACGCCGGCGGCAGTCAGCCGTTCCGTGGCGCGGCTGGAACATCGCCTCGGCGTGCGCCTGTTCGTGCGCACCACGCGCCAGATCCGCCTGACGGACAGCGGCAGGCTGTATTTCGAACAGTGCCGCCAAGCGTTGTCCCAGCTGGCGGAAGCGGAACGGCAAGTGACGGGCAGCCAGGCCATGCCGGCAGGCCCGCTGCGCATCAGCGTACCCACGCCGTATGCGCATTACCGGCTGTTGCCGCTGCTGGGTGAATTCCGCGCGCTGTACCCGGAAGTCACTGTCGATGTCCACATCAGCAACCGCAATATTGACTTCGCGGACGAAGGCTATGACCTGGCAGTCCGTGGCCGCTCGCCGCAGGATTCCAGCCTCGTGGCGCGCAAGCTGGAAGATGCTGAGCTGGTGCTGGTGGCGTCCCCCGCTTACCTGAAACGGGCTGGCCGGCCAACATCGCTGGACGACCTCGCGCACCATGAATGCATCCAGTTCGAACTACCCAGCACAGGCAAGCATATTCCATGGCTGTTCACGCGCGATGGCGTGCCGGTGGACATGCCCACAAAAGGCGGCCTCGCCTGCACGGACGACGTGCTGGGCATCGCGACGCTGGCCAGGGCCGGCGCGGGCCTCGTGCAAACGTACCGCTTTATCGTGGAGCACGATATCAGGCGGGGCGATCTGGTCGAACTGTTGCCGCAACATGGCGGCAGGTCGCGCCCCTTTATCCTGATCTATCCCCACGCGCGCCATTTATCGCTGCGGGTGCGTACCTTCGCCGATTTTTTAATGGACCGGCTAAGGCTGAAGCACGCATAAAACACACATGACACACGCCGATACAAACGCGCACCGCCGTCCGCTGGCGCGCTGTGCTATCGTCGCCCCTTGATCTTTTGATTCATTACACCATGAACTACCGGCTTTCCGTACTGGCCCTGCTGTCCACCATGGCAGGCTGCGCCACCCCAACTGTCCAGCAACCACCGGCACAAATCGGCGTCGCGTCCTTCAACATGGCATGGGCCGGTACGGAAGCGGATTTCACCACGCACCTGGACATGTGCACGGCCGTCGGCTGGTGCGATACCCGTCCGCGCCGCAACAAGGGTGAAACCACGCCATCGCCGGAAGCCATTGCGGCCGCCAGCCGCTGCGAAGCGGCGATCGACCAGTTTGCAGGCGGCGCACGGCAAGCCATGCACATCGCGCCGTGCAATGCGTACAAGGGCCGCAATCCCGCCGAATCCGTCACGCTGGCCAATTACCAGAAAAAGCTGGCCGGCCTGCGCGCCACCATTGCCAGCCTGATTGAAAAAGATGGCGTGCAAGTCATCGCGTTCCAGGAAGTCAAATCCGGCCAGGTCATCCGCGACGTGCTGGGCAAGCATGCGGACACGTTCGACGTGTGCCATGCGCCGCATACGGCGTTCCAGACCGTGGCGTTTGCGTGGAACAGGGCTGTCACGCAAATGCCCGGCCAATGTTCGCCGCGCAAGGAATTGGCCGTCGCGGAAGATCCCGCCAATGCCGCCAACTTCCGCACCGTGCGTCCCGGCCTGGCGCTGGAATTGACAATCAACGGCCAGCCCGTCACGTTCATGAATGTGCACTTGAAGGCATCGTGCGCGAACTTGAAACCCAATGGCCCTTACCAGCCCCGCATGCTCGATGACGCGGATGCCGCCTGCCGTGTCTTGAACCGCCAGGTGCCTGCGCTGGAAGACTGGATCGAAGCCGTCGGCGTGAAAAGCCCCCGCTTCGTGCTGCTGGGCGACTTCAACCGCCGCATTGATGAAGAAGCCGCGGAAAATGTGCCGCCATCGCAAGTGCGCACGGATGGCAGCGACCCCGCGGGGCCAAATAAAAAAGATGCACTGGGCTATGTGGCGACCAAATACCTGTGGCAGGAAATCTCCGATGGCAAGCCAAGCCTGTACCAGGTGCCGCTGTCCGGCGTCGATGATGGCTGCAAAGGCTTCACAGGACTGGACCACATCGTCATCAGCGAGGCGCTGAAGGCCGCCAACGCCAGTGTGGGATCGCGCAAAGTTGCCGTCGCCAGTGAGCCGGGCCAGGTGAATGAATCCAGCGACCATTGCCCCCGCATCATGCAGTTGCACCTGTAACGTGATTGCAAGGAAGAACAACGGCCGGCGCTTTCAGTCAAGCGGCACGGGCAATGCGGCGATAGTTTGACTCATCCGCAACAGTCTGGCCGCACAGGCAACAGGTTCAGACTGGCGCACGATTGCAAGTTCAGTCATGATGACACCATCGGAGGTGCACATGACGAAAGAAACATTGCAACCTGATCAAGACGAACCAGCGCAGCCGCTGATGCCTTTCCGCACGCTGCTGTACCGGTTCATGTTTTTCGACTGGCTGTTCCGCGACGTCAGCGCGGCGCGCAACCTGTTCGAGCGCCATGCGGCGCTGCAGCACAACAAATACATGAGCCGCTACCTGCCGCTGTATTTTCGCCGCTGGACCGTGCTGGCCACGTTCGACTTCGGGCTGGGGTTTGTGTTTGAGCGCTTCTTGCAGACCACCATGCTGTCCGCGTGCTTTTTCACGTGGTCGTGCATGACGGTGGTGGGGATGGTGGTGATTGCCGTGGCGTGGGTATTCCTTACCTTTGGCCGGCTGTCATGACAGGAACGGCCACTTGAGGATACCCTTCGCGTGCAGCACGGGACGGGCCACCAGATAGCCCAGCACAAAGCCGAACGCCAGCAAGCCGCGCGGATCCAGCATGAACGCGAAAAACACGCCGGCCACCATGGCAACGGCGACCAGTAACAGCAGCCACACTTCGATGCTCTTGAAATAGCCGGCGGTTTGACGCCAGACGCTGGCAAAGACGGAGTAGTTCATACACTTGCAAAAACGTTACTTTTTAAACCGGGAAATAAAAAAGCCGCCAGCGGCGACTTGAGGGCGAATTGTAACACACCGTTTCAGCCCCCCGGTTAGTCTGAAGGGACGATGCCTGCAATGCGGGACAGGCGCACATTGTGTGCCATACCCACACCTAGGATCGCCCATGCACAACCACCCTACTCCATGCGCCGTCATCACCGGCGCGGCCAGCGGTATCGGCCGCGGTATCGCTGCCGCACTGGCAGCACGCGGCGCCAACCTGATGCTGGCCGATATCGACAGTGCCGCACTGCACTCGACTGCCCGCCACCTCAGCGACATTTCACCGGCTATCCGCGTGCTGCCCATCGTGGCCGACTTGAGCCAGCCGGGCCAGGTGGCAGGACTGGCCGGCAGCGCGTTCGAAGCATTCGGCCGCGTGGACTGGCTGTTCAATTGCGCGGGCCTGCTGGTCAGCGGCCGCAGCTGGGAATTCGATGAACAGCAGTGGGCGCGCCTGATGGATGTGAATTTCTGGAGCGTCGTACGGGCCACGCGCGCCTTCGTGCCGCGCATGGTGGCGCAAGGCAGCGGGCACATTATCAACATCGCGTCGCTGGCCGGTATGCTGCCCGCGCCGTGGCTGGCGCCGTACACCGTCTCCAAACACGCGCTGGTGTCCTATAGCGAAACGCTGCAGCAGGAATTCCAGGCGCTCGGCATGCCGCTGCACGTGTCGGTGGCGCTGCCGGGGCCTGTCGATACGGGCATCAGCCGCAATCTCGGCGCCGCCACCGGCGATCCCGCCATCGATGGCCTCAACGCTTACCTGCGCGGCATGATCGCGGAAGGCATGACGCCTGCGCAACTGGCCGGCATCGTACTGGCCGCCGTCGACAACAGGCAATTCTGGATCTTCCCCCATGCCGGCATGCTGAAAGGCGCGCTGCAGCAGCGCAGCGCCATGCTGCAGGCGGTGGCGTAGGGCGGATTTTACGGGGAGGCCGAGTCAAATCTGCGGGGCCGCCGAGGCCGTGTGTGCGCAGATGAGTAGTCCAAATGGATGTAGCTCCCTGCTTTGCGCTGGCATAGCCTAGCAGTACAGACAACCCACATCAGAGGTTCCAATGAATGAGCAGACAACGAGACAGCCGCATAGCGTCAAACCGCTGCGCGTGGTAGTGATGGGCGCCGGCATGGCCGGCATTTTGGCGGGCATCAAGCTGCGCGAGGCAGGCTACGGCAGCGTGGCAATTTATGAAAAGGCCGCCCGCGTCGGCGGCACGTGGCGCGAAAACACGTACCCTGGCCTGACTTGCGACGTCCCTTCGCACGCCTACACCTATTCTTTCGAACCGAACCCCGACTGGAGCCGCGTGCTGCCGCCCGGCGCCGAAGTACAGGCATACTTTGAACGCACGGTGGAAAAGTATGGCATCAGCGACATGATCCGCTTCAACGAAGAAATCATCGCATGCGTCTTTGAACAGGGCCGCTGGAACCTGACAATGAAAAGCGGCTTGCGCGACACGGCCGACATCATCATTGCCGCCACCGGCGTGCTGCACCACCCCAGCGTGCCCGATATCAAAGGCTTGCCGGCCTTCGAAGGCAAGGCGTTCCACAGTTCCCACTGGGACCACAGCGTGCCGCTCGATGGCGCAAGGGTCGGCGTGGTCGGCAATGGTTCGACGGGCGTGCAAATCGTGTCCGCGCTGGCGGGCCGCGCATCCAAGGTATCGCACTTCCAGCGCACGGCGCAGTGGATCTTCCCCGTAGAAAACCCGTACTTCACGGACGAACAAAAAGCAGCTTTCCGCGCCGACCGTGCGCTGCTCCATTCGCTGCGTTATGACCCGACCTACCTGTCCAACGTCGAGCGCTTCACCAACGCCATCCTCGATGCGGACTCGCCGGAAATCAGGGAAATCGAAGCTATCGCGCTGGGCCACCTGGAGCGCAGCGTGCCTGATCCGGCACTGCGCGCCAAACTGCGGCCGGACTACCGCGTCGCGTGCAAGCGCCTGATTTATTCGCCGGACTATTACCAGGCGATCCAGCATCCGAATGCGGCGCTGGTCACCGATGGCATTGAATGCGTGGAAGCGAAAGGCATCCGCACACGCGACGGCAAGCTGCATGAATTGGACGTGCTGGTACTGGCGACGGGCTTCAAGGCCGACCAGTTCATGCGTCCGATGAATGTCGTCGGCCGCGATGGGGTCAAGCTGAACGACGTTTGGGCCAAGCGCCCGCGCGCCTACCTGGCCGTGGCCATTCCCGGCTTCCCGAATTTCTTTATGCTGAACGGTCCCACCGGCCCGGTCGGCAATTTCTCGCTGATCGATATCGCCGAACAGCAGTGGCAATACGTGTCACAGCTGATGGACCTGGTGCGCAATGGCGTGTGCAACGAAGTGGAAGCCACCCAGGCAGCACTGGACGATTATGACCAGGCCCGCATTGCCGCCGCCAGGAAAACCGTATTTGGTTCCGGCTGCAACAGCTGGTACCTCGACGCGGAAGGCGTGCCCGCCACGTGGCCATGGTCGCAGGCGCGCTTCCGCGAAGCCATGGCGGCGCCGCAAATGGAACACTACACGCTGAGCAACGCATGAAGAAAACCGCCATTGTCAGCGGCGCCGCATCCGGCATCGGCGCCGCCGTCTGTGAACAATTGCGCCATGCCGGCCTGCGCGTCATCGGCATCGACTTGCGCAACAGCGATATCTGCGCCGACCTGGCGACGGCCAGCGGGCGTGCCTACGCAGTGGAAGCCGCCCTGTGTCTGTCCGAAAAGCGCATCGATACGCTGGTGTGCTGCGCCGGCCTGGGCCCGCAAGCGGAACCTGTCGCCCAGATCGCCGCCGTCAACTACTTTGGCGTGACAGCCTTGCTGGACGGCTTGTTTGAAGCGTTACAGGCCGGCTGCCGCGCCAGCGCCGTGGTCGTGTCGTCCAGTTCCGCCACGTTGCAGGCATGGGAGGGCAATCCGCTGCGCCAGGCTTACCTGGATGGCGATGAAGCCGCCGTGCAGGCCATGCTGGCCAATCTGCCGCCAGACCTGGCGCCGCAAGCCGGCTTTATTGCGTATGCCAGTTCAAAAAATGCCGTGGCCTGCGCCGTGCGCCAGCGCGCCGCAAGCTGGGGCCGGGCCGGTGTGCGCCTGAACGCCGTGGCGCCTGGCGCCGTGCAAACGCCGCTGCTGGAAGCGGGACTGGCCGACGCGCGATACGGCGAAGGCATCCGCAATTTTATCGCGCCGCTCAGCACCCGCGCCCGCGCGGAGCCGGCTGATATCGCAGCGCTGATCGGCTTTGTCGCCAGCGACAGCGCCCCGTTCATCCACGGCAGCGTGGTGTTTGCCGATGGCGGCATCGATGCCGCCATGCGTCCCCACCATTTCTAAGGAGCCCACCATGCAGCCATCTTCCCCCACATCCGCCGTCATCGTCACCGGCGGCGCATCCGGCATCGGCCTCGCGTGCGCACAAGCACTGGCGCAGGCGGGCCGCCCGGTCGCGCTGTGGGACATCAATGCAGGCGCCGCCACCGAGCTGGCAGCCAAGATCGCGCGCGACTATACCGTGAACGCCATCGGCGTCGGCATCGATTTGTCCGATGCGGACGCCCTGCCCGCCGCGCTGGACGCCACCCGCGCCGCACTGCCCGCCATCGGCGGCCTGGTACACGCAGCCGGCATGGTCGACATGGGTTCCATCGATGGCCTGACGCCGGACAATTGGGACAAAGTCATGAACGTCAACCTGCGTTCGCTGGCCCTGCTGGTGCGCGCCTTGCACGGCGACTTCAAGGCCAATCCCGGCGCCGCCATTGCCGGCATTGCATCCATCAATGCGACGCTGGGCAATGCCGTCAACCCGATCTATAGCGCATCGAAAGGCGGCATGCTGTCGCTGGTGCGTGCACTGGCCGATGCACTGGGCCGCGACGGTATCCGCATCAACTGCATTTCGCCGGGCCAGATCTTGACGCCGATGATCAAACCCGTTGTCGACCATTTACCGCCGGGCGCATTTGAACGGCGCATCCTGCTGTCCCGCCTGGGACGGCCGGAAGAAGTAGGCAAGGTGGCGCGCTTCCTGCTATCCGACGAAGCCAGCTACATCACGGCTGCGGAAATCGTCGTCGATGGCGGCAACCTGTCGTCGCAGCGCATGTAAAGGAGAGCATATGGCACAACCATTGATTGCTGTCGTTACCGGCGCATCGCGCGGCGCAGGCAAAGGCATTGCTTTGGCGTTGGCCGCGCAAGGCGCGATCGTCTACGTGACGGGCCGCTCGCAGCAGGAAGGCGATGCCGCCCTGCCCGGCACCATCCACGCCACGGCAGCGGAAATCACGCAAGCCGGCGGGACCGGCATTGCCGTCGCATGCGACCATGCTGACGATGCGCAAGTGGCCGCATTGTTCGAGCGTGTCAAGCGCGGCCACGGCAAGCTCGACATCCTTGTCAACAATGCCACGTTCCTGCACGACTGCCTGATCGACAAAGGCCCGTTCTGGGAAAAGCCGCTGGCGCTGGTCGAAATCCTCGACGTGGGCTTGCGCTCCGGCTATGTCGCCAGCCATTATGCGGCGCCGCTGCTGATCGCATCCGGCAAGGGCCTGATCGTGTTTACGTCGTCATTTGGCGCCAGCTGCTATATGCACGGCCCGGCCTATGGCGCGCAAAAATCCGGCATCGACAAGTTTGCCAAGGATATGGCGGTGGATTTGCGGCCCCATAACGTGGCGTGCGTGTCGCTGTGGATGGGGCCATTGAAAACCGAACGCACCAGGGCCGTGTGGGAGCGTGAACCGGACAAGTATGCGGCGTTCGAGCCCATGGCGGAAAGCCCGCAATTTACCGGCATGGTGATTGCAGCGCTGCACAGCGACCCGCAGCGCATGGACAAGTCCGGCCAGGTGCTGATCGTCGCGGAACAGGCGCAAGCCTATGGCATCCGCGACCTCGATGGCAAACAGCCGCCGTCGCACAGGTCCTTGCTGGGGGGTCCCGTGCAAGCGCATCCCGCCATTGTCGAGTAATCAGGCGCTGAGCGCGCCCGCCGCCCTGTGAGAGTGTGGATCGCCGGCGCGGGCGCGCCGGCGCGACGTCTTGTGTTCATACATGCGCTGGTCCGCCAGCGCCACCATGGCTTCGCGCGATGCGGCTTCCGCAGCGGCAGCCCAGCCCACGCTGGCGCCGGCTTGCGTAAATCCATCGACACGCAGCGCCAATTCAATGGTCTGCAACCCCGCCAGCAATACATCCACGTCGTCCCTGCGCGCCAGGATGGTGAATTCATCGCCGCCCAGGCGAAATACCGACACGCCTTCACGCGTCAATTGCGCCAGCCCCTGCGCAAAGGCCCGCAGCAGCGCATCGCCACGAGTGTGGCCGTCGCGGTCATTCACGGCTTTCAAGCCATCCAGGTCCAGCAGCAATACCACCAGTTCCGTGCGCTGCGCGTCGAAGCGCTGCGCCAGCTGTTCATCGAACGCATGGCGGTTGAAGATGCCCGTCAAATGGTCGGTTTGCGCCTGGATGATCGATTCGTTCAGCCGCCTCAGCGCCCGGTCTTTTTCCACTGCCAGCTGGCGCAGCTTATGGGCCAGCGCGAACGCCAGCAGCACGGCATCCATGGTGCCGCCCAATAAGGTCAGCAATTCCGGATTGTTGACAGGCGGCGGCACCAGGCCGAAATTGCTGGGCAAGATCAGGCACGCGGGCAGCAGCAGCGCGACAAACGCCAGTACAAAATAGCGCGCTTGCCGGTTGCCCGCCCTCAGGCACGCAATGCCGCTGGCCAGCGCGATCGTCAGCCAAACGCTGATGGTTAGCGTAGCGAGGAATGGCGCATACGGCAGCGCAAGCAAGACGCTGGGCAGCAGCAACAGCGGCAATACATAGTTGATGCGGCTGATACGGGCCAGCTTGGGGAAATGTTTTTTCAGTTGCAGGAATTCCACGTAAAACACGGTATTGGGAATCGGCAGCAGGAAGAACGGCACATACAGCCAGCGCATGTCGTGCCAGCCTAGTATCTGCGCCGGCAGCAGGAATTCCTGTGCCCATGCCACCATGTACAGCAACAGGTACAGCGCGTAAAACAAGGTCGCACGGTCCGGCCGCATCATGTGCACGAACAGGTTGAACAGCGCCAGCGCGGCCAGCGCCCCCAGCGCGCCGAGGCTCAGCATGTTTTCCACGGAGACCAGGTGGCGGTAGGCCGGTTCAGTAAATAAGCGCACGGCAGGCGGCGCGCGGTAAAACGGACTGTCGGTATGGATGACGATGGTGGCGCCGGCGCCGGGCTCCAGCCGGATGCGCTTACCGTAGTGCAGCGCATATTGATAATCGGCCTCGTAACCGGCGTCGAATTGCTGGATCGTCCCGTCGCTGCTGTAAATGCGCACGTCCACGCGGCGTATCATGACGCTGCCCGGCACCAGTACCCAGTCCGTATCCGGCGTGTCATTGCGCACTTCGGCCACCAGCCAATAGGCGCCGCCAAACATGCTGACTTGCTTTACCGGTAAATGGGAGCGGCGCCAGTCCTCAATCTCCGCTGCGTTGGCGGGAAACATCGTGTCCCCGGCGCCATGGGCCTGATAAATGACGCCGCCCCGGTGCATCAAGTCCACGCCGCCGGCGACTGCACTGGCGCCAGCCCATGCCGGGTGCCCGGCACAGGCCAGCAGCATGGCGACGAAGATGCGGAGCAGGATCTTCATAAGAACACAAGCTGCCCGCCCGCTCCGCTGCGGCGCCGCAGCGGAAACAATGCCAGTTTAATAAAAGCGGGCCGGCAAATCTTTAATCATTCCTGATCCTACCACATTGATTGCTTCCTGATAGGAACTACCCGGCGCCGGCATGCAGTACCCGTGGTACGCCATCGGCAATCGACAGTACCGCGCACGACGTGACCTGGCAGCGCGTGGCGCTGATTTTCCACACGCCGTCTTCACGCCGGTACGCATCGTCATAGCAAGCGCCGAATTGCGTGACGGTCTGCTTCACCGTGTCGATTTGCTGGTAATGCAGGCTCCACGTGCCGCGCGCGTTATCGCTGTCGATGATCGTGATGTCGGGATTTGCGCCATGGTGCATTTCCACGATATGCGGGTGGCAGCCCAGCTGCGTGAATAGCTGTACCAGCGCGTCGCGGTCCGTGAAACGGCCCAATGCGCCGTAATCGATATCCACCGGTCCCGCTACGAAACAGGCGCGCATGCCTGCGGGATTTTTGCTGTCGCAACTGTGGAAATAGCGGGCTTTCAACTGGCGGATGGCTTCCACGGCTTCCAGCCGCGCGATGCGTTCGGTGAAATCCGTCATGCTGCCTCCCAATGTGGCCGGCGCACCAGGTACTGGCTGGTCGGCACCACGTCGATCTTGTCGAAGTCGATGAAACGGCTGCACGAATCCATCATCATGTCCAGGTTGCGCTTGAACTTGTCGGTGTCGCCAATCGCATTGAAGAACGCATGCATGTCCGTCATGGCCGCTTGCGGAAAGCATTCTTCGACGATGGCGGAATAGCGCGGCGCCCCGTACGTCAAGGGCCGCACGACAAAGTTTTGCACGTACTGGAAGTTATCTTGCGTATCGATCGCCACTTGCGTGTGGTGGCCATGCCAGATATCGAGCCATGCGCCAGGCGTCAGGCGCGGCGGCACGCTGAGGAAGGCCAGCTGTGAAAAGCCGGCCGTGCGCTCGCCTTCGCGGGCCGGATAACGCGTGTTCTTGATAGGTTCCGATTCCGACACAAGGTAAGCCGCCATATGGCTGACCACTGCCGCCACGGCTTCATCAAACGGCTTGCGGAATGCGGCATTGGCGCTGTCCAGCCACACCGATACGGCGCCTGCAATGGCCGGCTGCGTTTGCACCTGGCGCAGCGCCGCGGCAGGCAATACCGCTTCATCGCACACATTGGCTTGCACGCCGCGCGCGCCCAGCGCCAGCAACTGCTGCGCCAGTTCGCCCCGGATTGTCGCGGCGAACGCTTCCGCACTGGTGCGCGGATCGCGCCACAGCGTATAGATGACCTTTTCCATCAGGCGGCCCGCCTTTGCACATCGATGCCGCGTTCACGCGCCATCGTCAGCGCCGTATCTTCAATCATGTCTTCCTGGCCGCCCACCATGCCGCGGCGGCCCATCTCCACGAGGATGTCGCGGGCCGGCACGCCGTAGCGCTGTTCCGCGCGTTTTGCAAACAGCAGGAAGGAGCCATAAACGCCGGCATAGCCCAGTGTCAGCGCATCGCGGTCGATACGGATGGGGAAATCCATCATCGGCACCACCAGGTCTTCGGCCGCATCCTGGATCTTGTACAAATCCACACCCGTTGCCATACCCATGCGGTGACAGACGGCCACCAGCACTTCCATCGGCGTATTACCGGCGCCGGCGCCCAGTCCTGCCGCCGCGGCATCGATGCGGTTGGCGCCGTATTCAATGGCCGTCAGCGAATTGGCAATACCCATGGCCAGGTTGTGGTGCGCATGGAAGCCCAGCTCCGTTTCCGGCTTGAGTTTTTCGCGCAGCAGGCCGATACGGGCCTTGACGTCTTCCGTCAGCATGTAGCCTGCCGAATCCGTGCAATAAATGCAGTTCGCGCCATAGCTTTCCATCAGCAGCGCCTGTTCCAGCAGCTTTTCCGGCGGCGCCATGTGGGCCATCATCAGGAAACCCACCGTATCCATGCCCAGCTTGCGCGCATGGGCAATGTGCTGCTGCGAGACGTCCGCTTCCGTGCAGTGCGTCGCCACACGGATGGTGGACACGCCCAGCTCGTAGGCCATGCGCAAATGGTCGACTGTGCCGATGCCCGGCAACAGCAGCGCCGACACCTTCGCGCGCTTCATCAGTGGAATCACGGCGCCCAGGTATTCTTCATCGCTGTGCATGGGGAAACCGTAATTGACGGACGAACCGCCCAGGCCATCGCCGTGCGTGACTTCAATCAGCGGCATGCCTGCTTCATCAAGGGCTTGCGCCACTGTCTTCATCTGGTCGAGGGTCATTTGATGGCGCTTCGGGTGCATACCATCGCGCAAGGTCATGTCATGCAACGTAATGGTCTTGCTCATGCTGCCTCCTGCAGTATCGATTGCGCATACAGTTCCGCCGTGCGGGCTGCGGCAGCTGTCATGATGTCCAGGTTGCCCGCATATTTCGGCAGGTAGTCGCCCAAGCCTTCCACTTCCAGGAAGACGGATACGCGCTGCCCGTCAAAAATGGGACCATTGACCAGACGGTAGCCCGGTACATAGTGCTGCACTTCCCTGATCATCGCGTGGATCGACGCCGTGATGGCTTCCACTTGCGGCTCGCCCTGCACCAGGCAGTGCACCGTATCGCGCATGATCATCGGCGGTTCGGCAGGGTTGATGACAATGATGGCTTTACCCTTCGCGGCGCCGCCCACCTGCTCCACGGCGGCTGCCGTCGTGCGGGTGAATTCGTCAATGTTGGCGCGCGTGCCGGGGCCGACCGAGCGCGACGACGTCGTGGCGACAATTTCCGCATAGTCGACGGCCTGCACGCGGGATACGGCCGCCACCATCGGGATAGTCGCCTGGCCGCCGCACGTCACCATGTTGACGTTCAGCGCATTACCGCCCAGCTCTTGCGAAAGATTCACGGGCGGCACGCAGAACGGGCCGATTGCGGCGGGAGTCAAGTCGATCATCATGACGCCCAGCGCATTGAGCTTGCGCGAATTTTCCGCATGGACGTAAGCGGACGTTGCGTCGAACGCAATCTGGATATTGTCTTCCTTTACGTGCGGCAGCAAGCCATCGACACCTTCCGCCGTGGTTTTCAGGCCCATCTCCGCGGCGCGCTTCAAACCGTCGGACGCGGCATCGATACCCACCATCCACACAGGTTCCAGCCACGGGCTGCGGCGCAATTTATACAGCAAGTCGGTGCCAATATTGCCTGGCCCGATCAGCGCACATCTGATCTTCATCATAATGTTTCCTATATGTGGGAGCCCGGCCTGAAGGCCCGGCACCCATGTTTTCTATACAAACGACACGGCGCAGGCGCCGATGCCTTCAATCCGCACGGACAGCGCGTCACCCGCCTTCACGGGCACCAGCACGGCCAGCGAGCCCGATAAAATCGGCTCCCCCGCTTCCAGCGCGATGCCCCGCCTGCCCAATTCATTGGCCAGCCATGCCACCGCTTCGGCCGGGTGGCCCAGCGCTGCGGCGCCAATGCCGGTGGCGACGGCTTCGCCGTTCTTCTCTATCGTCATCGCGCAGCCGGCCAAGTCCAGCCCTTGCGGCGATACCCGTTCCGCGCCGATGGCGAACACGCCGCATGACGCGTTATCCGCCACCGTATCGGCAATGCGGATGCGCCAGTCCTGCACGCGCGAATCGACGATTTCAAAACAGGCTGCCACGCTGCGGGTGGCGGCCAGCACCTGCTGTGCCGTGACGCCGGGACCCTGCAGGCGTTCCTTGAGGAAGAACGCGATTTCTCCTTCCGCGCGCGGCTGGATCAGCGTATCGATGGGAATCGCTGCGCCGTCCGCATACGCCATGCCGGACAGCAGGATGCCGAAGTCCGGCTGGCGCACGTCCAGCATGTCTTGCACGGCCTTGCTGGTGACGCCGATCTTCTTGCCGATCACGGTTTCGCCCTGGCCGATGCGGCGCGCCACCATGCGCTGCTGGATGCGGTACGCGTCATCGATGGTGAGAGCGTGCGTGGCGCTGGGCGGGTCCAGCGGCATGCGGGCTTGCCACGCTTCGTACAGGCGATCGCCGATGGCGTCGAGCTGCTGATTGCTGATCATTGCTTTTTCCTTACAGGCCGGACTGGCGGGCCGCGTCCGGCGTGTAGTCGGAAGCTTTCAGTTCGCCCGTGTTGATGCGGGCCGCTTTCGGCTGCTGGTTGGTCAGGCGGTCTGCCATGTACGCGCCGGACACCAGGTCGTGGTACACAGTGACGCGGGCGTGGTAAGCCTGCAATTCATACGCATACACGAGGTTCACCATCGCCACGCGCCACAATTCGCCGCGCGAGTCGTAGTGGTCGGCCATCACGGCATTCCACGTATCTTCATCCACGTACATGACGCGGCGCGCATACAGGTGGCGCATGCCGGTCTTGACTTTGCCTTCCAATACCCACACGCGGTGCAATTCATAGCGCATCAAGTCGGGATTCAAGTGGCCCTTGGCCAGCATGGTGTCGTACTTGACGCTGGTGTCATCGAGACGGTTGGCGTGGTAAGGGATGTACATTTCACGCTTGCCGACGATTTTCCAGTCATAGCGTTCCGGCGAACCGTTGAACAGGCGGTCTTCATCGACCGTGTGGAAACCGCCGGGGCCGAATGGCTGGTCGAAACCGAATTCCGGCGCCTGGCGCACGCGGCGCGTGCCCGGGTTGTAGCTCCACGTCTGGCGCGGATGGCTGGCGAAGTCGTTGGTTTCAAAGCCGACGTTGATCGTACCTTTTTCCCGCTCCGGCAAAATCGTATTGGTCAGGAAGTAGTTCGACGGGCCGCTTGCGCCGCGGTCCAGCACAGCCTTGCGGTCCATGTTGATGTTGTTGAACATGGCCATCATGCGGTAATTCGTGCGGCCCCACGCCTTGTTGCCGTCCGGGTAGACGACGGCTTGGTCGTAAATGGCGATTTCATTGTTGGCGCGGTACACGGTCTGCGTGTTCCAGAACAGTTCCAGGCCGGTTTTCGGCAACGGGAATGCCGGGCCGGCAAACGCACCGGAAAGCGTCAGGCCGCCATTGGCCAGCGTCGCGTTGGCGGCGTTTTCCTTGACGTTGGCAATCACCTTGTCCGGATAGCGGAAGTCGCGGTGGCTGGGATAGACCGGCACGCGGAACGTGGCCGGATAACGCTTGAACAGGGCTTTCTGGCCGTCGCTCAGGCGCTCCGCATATTGCGCCATGTTTTGCGCCGTGATGGTGAACAGCGGCTTTTCATTCGGGTACGGATCCGGGTGGATGTTGCCCGTGCCCTGGAAATGCACGCCGGGAGGCACGCCCAGCCACTTGCCGGAATAAGCGGGAATGCTGCCATCCTTGTTGCCTTCCTTTTCCGCACCCAGCGGCGTCAGGGTCGTGCCCAGCGCCTTGATTTCTTCCGGCGTGGAAGCGTGGGCGCTGAAAGATATGGCAACTGCAGCGGCGCACAGGGCGAATGATTTGAATTTGCTATGCATGACGATCTCCCGACTTAAAAGCGATACTTCACGTTAAAGCTGATGTAATTGCGGTCGCCCAGCGGACGCAGGGCCGCGTCGCTGCCGCCCAGGAATGCGTTATAGGCGGCGCCTACTTCCAGGTTGCTCAGGTAGCGGAACGTCACGCCCACGCTGAGGCGCTTGTCTCCCTTGCCCGTCAGCGCGCCAAAACTGCCCGCCACGGCTGGCACGCCGCGCACCAGGTGCTGGAACGTGACCGGCATGTCCATGTCCCAGCCGCCAAACACGTTTTGGTAGCTCAGCGTTGGCCCCACCACGTAGCCCCATGAAGATTTCGTCGCGGCCAATTGGCTGTATTGGGTACCGGCGATGGTCAACGCATCGACGCTGCCGGCTCTATGCACGCCCACTTCCGCCACCAGGATCATGGAATCGGCCAACACGGTTTTTTCTATGGCCTTGATGGCGGAGACTTGCCCCTGCCACGACGTTGAACGCGACGACACCGGACCGGCCGGCGTATTGACCAGCACAGGCGCGCCGCTGCGGCGGCTCAATTCACCGGCGAGGCTGATGCCCATCACTTGCGTGGAGAATGTGGCGCCCGCCAGGTGGATGCCGTCGAAATACTTGACCTGGTACGTGGTCGGCAGGAACTGGTAAGCAGGCGGCAGCGCCGCCGACGTGATGGCGGGAATACCCGCTTGCGGCAATCCCGGATACAAGGTGGCGATGCCGAAGTTCATTTGCACGGACGGGTTCTTGTCGTGGTAGCGCAGGTAGTACAGGCCCAGTTCCGTACCGGCTTCAGGGCGGAAGCGCGCGCCTATGCCGAACTGGCCACGGTCCGATGGACGGATATCGGGGCCGCGCGTTGCCGCCAGCATCATCGGCAAGCCTGGCAATGCCGCAGTGGCGGGATTGGCCAACAGCGGGTTGGCCATCACGTAGATGCGGTCCGCGCCCGGGCCGATCATGTCCGCGTAGCTGAAATACGTGCCGGCTGGCGATACTTCCGTTGGCTTGTATTTGTACTGGTAATACGCCATCGCGCTGAACGACGGGGTAATCGCCCACTGCGCCGACACCTGGCCCGTTGGCAGCAGGATGTCTTTGACTTCCGCGCCGGCCACGCTGGATTTCGTCGCGTCGGCAGGCGCCTGCGCGCCGGCGATATTCGGGAAATACAGCGCTTCGCCCCACTGCACCACTTGCTGGCCTGCGCGCAGGTTCAGCTTTGTGTCGCCTGGCGTGAAGGCCCCATAGGCATACACGTCCAGCATGCGGGCGCGACGGCCCGCATAGTCGCGCGCGCCTTCCGTGAACGATTGCGGATCGCCGCCATGGTTGACGGTCGATGGCGCGTCGTTGTCGTTGCGGCGGTTGTAGACATTGTCATAGAACATGCTGGCGCGTGCGAACAGGCCCAGGTTCTGATATTTCACATCGCCTTCCAGCAGTGCGCTGAGACGGTTTTCCGTCAGGCTGTGGCGCTTGAAATTGCGGTCGCCGTCATCCGAGTTGATAGTGGCTGGCAAGCCTGCCGCGCCAACCGGGCCATTGATCAATGCAGCGCTGGGCGCCTTGGTGCGCATGGCAACGCCATAGTTCAGCGTTGCATTGAAATCCAGCGTGGCTTCATCGCCCAGGTTGATGGTGGGGGCTGCCAAAACTGGCGCACACGCTGCCAGCATGGCTGCTTGTGCAATCAAGCGAAGCTTCGCTGGTGGCACGGCCCTGGTCGTACTTTTCATGCTTTGTCTCCTCGTGTTTTTGTTTAAGGTCTTGCAGCATTGAGTTCAGTGTTGATTTTTGGCGGGCTGCCAACATCGGCTGAATGGACTAGTCAAGTTGTGCTGTGCGGATTGGCTGCGGCAAGGAACGCGGGGCGTTCGCCGCCGCCGTCAAGCACCAGGTTGCAGCCGCTGGCATAGGCTGCGGCGGGTGATGCCAGGTACAGGCATGCGGCAGCAACTTCTTCAGGCTGCGCCAGCCGCCCCATGGGGATCGTGGCGCCTATGGCTTTCAATCCTTTTTCATCGCCGTAGTGCTGCAGCGCCTCGTCCGTCAGCACCAGCCCCGGGCTGACGGCTGCCACGCGCACCTTGGGCGCCCACTCGACAGCCAGCGAGCGCACGAGGTTGACGATGCCCGCCTTGGCTGCGCCATATGCCGCCGTGCCGGGCGACGGCCGCAATGCGCTGACGCTGCCGATAAACAGGATCACGCCGCCCTGCTCCCGCATGTGCGCATGGGCGCTCTGCGCCAGCAATAGCGGCGCGGTCAAGTTCAGCGCAATGATGGAAGCGGACAGGCGCGGCGACGCGTCGGCTGCCGGCACGTGCGGGCTGCCGCCTGCATTGTTGACGAGGATGTCGAGGCGGCCGTGGCGCTGCGCAATGGCGTCCACCATGGCGGCCGCCTGTTCCGCATCGCGCACATCGGCGGCAATGAATTGCGCTGTCCTGCCGCCATGGGCAATCGCTTGTTCCGGCTGCTTTCTGCCGCACACATAGACAGTTGCGCCCTGTTGCAAAAAGGCTAAAGCAATCGCGCGCCCGATGCCGCGCGTGCCGCCGGTGACCAGTACCACGTGGCCGGAATAGTCGTTGTGAGTGTTCATGCGTAGCGCTCCCTGAAAGTTGCGATGGTAGAAAAATCAGGGGCTGCCGTCTTAGTCTGAAGGGACGATGCTGCATGGTTTTCATTGCGCGACGATGTGGTTCACCTATGGCAAACGGAGCAACTCCATGACATCTGATTCCCCTATTCCTGTTGGGCGCCACGTGCAATTGCGCAGTGGCCTGACGGTGCATTACCACGAAGCCGGCAGCGGCGGCTTACCTGTGGTTTTCCTGCACGGCAGCGGCCCTGGCGCCAGCGGCTACAGCAATTTCAAGCACAACTATCCTGTGTTTGCGGCGCATGGCCACCGCGTGATCGTGCCGGATTTGCCGGGCTATGGCTTGTCGTCGAAACCCGCCGATGCGGAATATGTGCTGGACTATTTTGTCGGCGCACTGCGCGAACTGTTGCAGGAACTGGACATCCGCCGCTGCATCCTCATTGGTAATTCGCTGGGCGGCGCCATCGCCATCAAGTACGCGCTGGACTATCCATCCGACGTGGCCAGGCTGGTGCTGATGGCGCCGGGCGGTGTGGAAGAACGCGACACGTATTTCGCCATGGAAGGCATTCAGCAAATGGTGAAGCTGTTTGCCGGGCGCCAGCTCGATGACGCCAACATGCGCGGGCTGATGTCGCTGCTGGTGGCCGATCCCGCCCACATCACGGATGAATTGATTGCCGAGCGCTTGCCGGTGGCCGACAGCCAGCCAACCACCGTGCTGTCCACCATGCGCGTGCCGAACATGACGGAGCGCTTGCACGAACTGGCTTGCCCGGTGCTGGCGTTCTGGGGCACGGGCGACCGGTTCAACCCCGTATCCGGCGCGCACAAGCTGCTCGACCATTGCCCAGAGGCGCGCTGCCTGCTGATCAACCGCTGCGGCCACTGGGTCATGGTGGAACACCGCGAATTATTCAACCGTGAATGCCTGGCTTTCTTTGAGGAGTAATGATGATTAAGGACATGATGCGGCAAATGCTGCAGGGGATTACCGCGACTGTGCCTGCCGCACAAGTGGAAGCGGGCGTGCGGGCTTATTTGCACAGCTGGCATAGCGGCGATGCGATGGCGCGGGCGAATTTGTTTGCCGACGACGTGGTGCTGGAAGACCCGGTTGGGGCCGCGCCTGTCGTGGGCAAGGCGGCGCTGCTGGCGTTCTGGGCCAGGGCTGAAGGGCCGCATGCGAAGTTCGAGCCGGAACTGGTGCGGTTGACCGTGTGCGGCGATGAGGCGGTGGCCGTGTTTAACTTGCACGTCGAGTTTGCAGGGGCCGGCAAGGCGACGTTGCGGATTATTGATAATTTCCAGTTTGATGGGCAGGGGAAGATCAGGCGGCTGCGGGCGTTTTGGGATGCGCAGTCGGTGGAGTAAGGGGTGTGGGGACAGGCCCTGGCGGACCTGTCCCCAGCAAATGTATCAACGGATCCCCATATTGGCGACGCTGTTCAACAGCAGCCGCACCAATTCAGTCTGCCGCGTCACATCGGTCTTCGAGAAAATCGCCCGCAAGTGCGCACGGGCAGTATTCCTGCGTATCCCCAGTTCCAGCGCCGCATCTTCCAGCGACAAGCCATTGGCCAGCTGCACCGCCAGCGCTGCTTCAGCAGGCGTAAAGCTGAACAGCTGCCGCACGATATCGACCGGCGCTTCCGCTTTCCCTTCCGGGTCGCGGATATAGATGGCGGCAGCGGGACTGCTGGCGCCTTCCGACCACTCGCTGGGCGGCACGCTATGCACGACGACGCCGAGATTGCGCTTGCCTGAATGCCGTTCAATGGAAATGGCTTCCACCACGGCCGTGCGGCGCGCCATGCCGTAGTTGTCCAGCGCGTGCTTGATCAGGCGCTGCAACTCGCGGTTGCCGCCGGCATGCGTTGCGTGCGGCATATTGCCTACCAGGCGCATGCCGTCAGCGGACGCCAGCAATTCATCGGCCTGCTTGTTGGTCTTCAGCACGCGGCCATTCCTGTCGAGGATGATGGTGGCCACCATCAGGCGGTCCATCGCGCCCGCATACAGGCGGCGCTCCGACTCCGCGAGATCAAGCTTGCCGTGGAAATGCACGGCGCGCTTGAAGTGCGGCAGCAGCAGGCCGCACAATTCCTTGTCCGCGCTGGTGAAGTTCGGCGCGCCATGGCCACGGCACACGCGCAGGCGGCATTCACCGCCATCGGCCGTATGGATGTCAGCACCCATCAGGCGGTGCACGTCATACGGCTTCAGGAACTCCTGGTAAAACGGCGACGCCATCCATGCTTTTTCATCCAGGATGTCGTTGATCGTCACCATGCGGTCGCCCGGCAGGCCGACAAACGGGTCCATCGCAAAGAAATGGCTGTTGTAGGAAATAAGACCCTCTGTGGTGACGTCACCGACATTGACCATCATGCCGTGGTCCCCCACTCTGGGCTGGCGCAGGATCAGGGTCACGTAATTCGCATCCAGCAAATTGCGCAACCCCATCAGGCACTTTTCCCAGGGGACGGGCTCCAGCAAGCCATCATAAATGGATGCGGTGATTTCGCTGAATTTCTCCAGCGGGAAGGTGGCGACAGCGTTCTTCATATTGCCCCTCAGCTGGCAGCCCGCGCTCAGGCCAGCTTCGCTTCAAAGATGCGGCGCTCGCCTATGTGCGGCGGCACCTGCGCGGCATCGGTATAAAACTGCGCATACCATTCGCGCAACTGGTACACCGGACCGTCCGCTTCGCACAGCAGAGGGTTGTCGATGCGCGTTTTATTATGCCAGATTGCAACATCCTCATAGAACGCTTCTTGCGCCAATTTCACGTATTGCATGGCTGCTTCGTGGTTTTGTTGTTCATTCAACCCGGGGAATTTGCGCACCATGACGCCGAAACGCAATTCGAAACTATCCAGGTTGATCGGCACGTGGCAATTCAACAAAATGGAATCGACGGGATAGCCATTCATTTCGCCCTTCATGACGGTGATCTGGTACGACGGGCCGTAATACGTGGCGGTGCTGGTCAGGATACCGTCCGCCGACAGGCGCGGGCTGCGGCTGACCATCACCTGCTCTGCCTCGTGGGCTTCGAAACGGTTGTGGAAACTCACCACTTGCGCACCGTGTACCTGGCCGAAGTGCGCCATATCCGCCACGTTGTCGATCAATTCGCGGCAGTTGGTGTTGATAACCATGCGGTCGATAACCCAGTCGGTCCACTCGTCCGAGAACGCCGCATCGATGCGGGGGATCGCTACTTCATCCGGCGCAGGATTGCCTTCCGGGTCGTTCCACACGAACAGCAGCTTGTTTTGCTCCATCGTCGGCCACGCGCCGATGCGGGCTTTCGGCGGCACGCGTTTGCAATACGGGATTTCGCTGCACGAACCATCGCCGGACCAGCGCCAGTCGTGGAATGGGCAAGCCAGCGTATCGCCTTTGACCTGGCCCTGGCTCAAATCCGCGCCCATGTGGGGGCAATAGCTGTCCAGGATGTGCAGCTTGCCGGACTCGCCCTGGTAAGCCACCAGGCGGCGGCCAAAAATGTTCAATGTATGCGGCTTGCCATCCTTGTAGCCGTCGGCCAGTCCCAGGCAATGCCAGCCGCGCGCATAGCGGTTGTTGATGGGGGCTGCCTCGATCTTGTATACCTTTGCCATGCTGATGTCTCCTTTTTTATATGTCGCGTCTTTCACGCTCATGGTGACAAAGTACGAATTTGGCAGCCTTGCGGCATCGTCTTTATGGACGATGCCCGGGGACGCCTGGGGACCGATAGTGCAACCAGCCCGTCCGCGCCGCGGACCATGGCCGTCCCTATTTTTCTGGAGTTCCCATGTCTACCGATCCCCAAGTGCAGGCAATACTGGCCATGTATGCCAGCCTGCCCCAGCCTGACTATGCAGCCTTGCGCGGCGCAGATTACCGCGCAGGTGTCGCGCAAATGCAACCGGTTCCACTGAATGAACACGTGGCCCGCGTGGCGGAATGTTCGCTGCCAGGGCCCGCGGGTCCCATAAACGCGCGCCTGTACCACCCGCAGCCTGGCGTTACGCTGCCATGCATCGTGTTTTTCCACGGCGGCGGCTGGGTCGCGTGCAGTGTGGATTCGCATGACAATATTTGCCGGCGCCTTGCCCGGCTGTCGGGGTGCGCAGTGCTGTCGGTGGATTACCGGCTGGCGCCGGAAGCCGTGTTCCCTGCGGCGCTGGATGACGCCTGCGCCGCACTGCGCTGGGTGGCTGTACAAGGCGCGTCGTTTGGCATCGATGCTACGCGGCTGGCCGTGGCGGGCGACAGCGCGGGCGGTAACCTGGCGGCAGCCTGCGCGCAGCAGGCGCTGGATCCCGCGCTGGAATTGCCTGCGATTGCGCACCAACTGCTGTTTTATCCGGTGCTCGATAGCGGTTGCGGCACGCCGTCTTACAATGCGTATGCAGACGGGTATTTGCTGACGGCCGGCTTGATGAAGTGGTTTTGGAAACAGTACGCGCCATCGGTGGAGGCCCGTGCGGATGCCCGCGCCGCTCCGGGCCTGGCATCGTCAGTGGCCGGCTTGCCCGCCGCTACCGTGCTGCTGGCGCAATGCGATCCTTTGCATGACGAAGGCTGGCAATATGCGGAACGCTTGCGGGCAGCCGGTGTGCCGGTCACGCTGCGCAGCTGGGAAGGCTTGTTCCACGGCTTTGCCAGCATGGTGGGCGTGCTAGCCGCTGCGGATGAAGCGGTGGCAGTGGGGGCGGCGGAGGTCAAGAAGGCGCTGCTGGGCTGAAGCCCATCCATCCGCAACGCCTATGAGCGGAGGGCACGGCCTTCCGCATTCCCAGCCAAAGGGCGCGAGGGGGCTATCCCTCGCCTTTTCGGGTTTTACTAAATCGTACGATCGCGCCCCCTGCCAATCCACCGGCAACCGAAAACCCGCCATCTTCCAAAGCAAATACGCCCCGAGCCAGCTGGAAAGGCAGCAAATCCGGCAAAACTGCCAGAAGGAAGCGGCGCCAGCCAGTGCAAACAGCAACGCTGGCGCCGATGGGGAAGACATTCCCCTGCGGGCGTTACGGCGCTTCAGCCATATCTGCAAGCTGCGCTGCAACCTGCGCCACACCAGCCACATGGTCCGCCGCCAGCATGCCAAACACCATTGCCGGGCCGATCGTAGAACCCGCGCCCGGATAAGTCGTGCCCATCACGGCCGCGCTGCAGTTGCCAATTGCATACAGGCCCGGAATCGCCGTACCATCCTGCCCCAGCACGCGGGCGTGGATATCCGTCACCATGCCGCCCTTGGTGCCGATATCGCCCGGCACCAGCCTGATCGCGTAGAACGGCCCCTGCACCAGCGGCGCCAGGCATGGATTCGGCTTGACGCTGATATCACCGTAATACGTATCGAACGCATTGTCGCCCTTGCCGAATTCTTCATCGGCGCCATTGGCCGCATAGCGGTTCATGTTGTCCACGCTGGCCTGCAGCCCGGCCGCATCGACGCCGATTTGCTGCGCCAATGCTTGCAAGGTATCCGCCTTGTGCAGCACTTGCTTCAAAGCGGGCGGCAGGCGGTTGTCCGGCATCACAGATCCCGGCAGCACAGGACCGCACGGATACTGCTTGCGGAACCGTGCATCAAATACGATCCATGCAGGCACCGCCGAAGCATGGCCCTGCTCTGCCCGCGCATACATGGTTTGCACCAGTTCCGAATATGCGAGGTTTTCATTGGCAAAGCGCTTGCCTGCCGCATCGACGATCACGCACCCCGGCAGCGAGCGCTCAACGAATAGCGGGTGCGTATGCGGCATGCCCGGCACCTCGATGGCGGGAACGCCCCACATATAGCCCATCAAATCCAGCTTCGCGCCCACGGCCTGGCTGGCGCGTATCGCGTCGCCCGTGTTGGCATGGGGCGGCGTCACGCTCCACTCGGCGCGCGTCGGCTGCGGCAGGTATTGTTCACGCATGCGCTGGTTCCATTCAAAGCCGCCCGCCGCCAGGATCACGCCACGGCGCGCCCTGATTTTCAACGGTTTGCCTTCCCGCTGCACGACGACGCCCGCCACCTTGCCGTCCTCGTAAACCAGGCTGGTCAACGGCGTATCAAGCCACAGCGGCACGCCACGGTCGCGCAGCGATGCGCGCAGGCCAGCCACCAGCGCGGCGCCCAAGGTCAAACGGCGGTCGGCCGGGTGGCGCATCCGCCACGGCAAGTCGAACGCGTAGCGCAGCACGATTGTCAGCAATTTGCCTATCCAGCCCGGATGCTTGCCCAGGATCAGGCGCGCTTCCGTCTGCGTCATCGACAGGCGGCCGCCAATCAGCGTCGCACCCAGCGGGGGGCGCTGCAGCAGGAAATCTTCACCCAGCTGCGCCGCATCGAACGGCGCCGGGTCGAGCGAGCGGAAGCCTGGTTTCGCGCAAGGCTTGTGCTGGAAATAATCCGCGTAATGGGGCAATGCCGTGAAGCGTACCCGCGTGCGCTCATGCAGGTAGCGCACCAGGCGCGGGCCGGCATGCAGGTAAGCTTTGACCCGTGATTCGTTAAAATGCGGCGCCACGCACGCATGCACGTAGGTCAACGCTTCTTCGAAACTGTCGTTGGCGCCGGCCTGTTCGCCCAGGTGGTTATTGGGTATCCAGATACCGCCGCCGGATATCGCCGTGGTGCCGCCATATTGCGAGCATTTTTCCACCACCAGCACGGACAAGCCGTTATCCGCCGCACGGATCGCCGCCAGCATCGCGCCGCCGCCAGAACCCACAACTATGACGTCCGGCTCATGCCCTGCAGCGGCACGCTCGCCAGGCGGCGCCGGCACGCGGTGCTGCGACAGCAGGCCCGCCGCCAGCGCAGGCAACAGGAAAATCGACCCCAGCACATTCACGAGGAACATGAACGCCAGCAGCACGCCCATATCAGCCTGGAATTTCAGCGCAGAGAACGTCCACGTGGCCACGCCAAGCGACATGGTGACAGCCGTGAACACGGCCGCTGTACCGCGCTGGCGCATCGCTTCATAAAACGCCGTACGGAAGTCTTGCCGTTCCACCTGCATCTGGTGCGCAATGCGCTCATACAGATAAATGCCATAGTCAACGCCGACGCCGACACCCAGCGCCACCACCGGCAACGTCGACACTTTCAAGCCGATGCCCAGCAGCGGCATCAGCGCATTACACAGCACGGACACCAGCGCCAGCGGCACGATGATGCACAACACGGCTTGCCAGGAACGGAACGTCAACAGGCACAACACGGTAATCGCGCCAAAAATCGCCAGCAGCATGCCCACTTCCGCCTGTTCCACGGCTTCATTGGTGGCGGCCATCACCCCAACGTCACCGCTGGCCAGGCGCAATTGCACGGGTTGCGCGCCACCGGAAGCAATAAATGCTTTCACTTCCGACACCACGTGCGCAATGGTCGCGCCTTCATGGTTGTCCGTGTAAATCAGTACCTGGATCGCCTTGCAGTTTTCCGTGTTCATGCCGTCGTCCGGATTGAAACTGCGTGCGCCCTGCTGCAAGCCGGCGCTGGTGCGCGGCAACGCTTGCCAGCGCGGGCTGCCTTCGTTGTAAGCGCCTATTGTCACCTTTGCCAGCGACGGCACGCTGACCACGGACCGCACACCGGCCACGCCGCGCATGTAAATTTCAAAGCGCTCGATGGCGCTCATGACGGGATATCGCAGGCAGGCGTCCGCCGTTTGCGTATCCCCGCCGGCAACGGCAATCACGGACAGCACGTCGGAACCGACGTTGTACTGGCTGCCGATGGCCGCATGGTCACGGTTGTAGCGGGAATCCGCACGCAATTCCGGCGCGCCGGAACCGATGTCGCCGATGTGCAGGCTGCGCGCGCCGTAAGCGCCTGCGCCCAGCAGCACGGCGCATGCCGCCATCACCCATGGCGCCACGCGGGGCGATGCCGCGGCGGACATGGTCCACCAGAACGCACTGCGGCCGGCGCGCTGGTCCGGCGCGGGACCGGCGGCGCGCTCGCTCGTGTACGACAGCAGTACCGGCAAGAACATCTTGTTCGTCAATATCATCAGCAGCACGCCGATGCATGCCGTCACGCCCAGTTCGCGCACGATGGCGATGTCAATCGACATGATGACAAGGAAGCCCAGCGCATTGGTCAGCAACGCCAGCGTGCCCGGTACGAACAGCGCGCTGAACGCATCGGCGGCTGCCTGGCGGCGGCCGGCGCCGCCGTGCACTGCCTGGCGCCACGCATTCGTCATTTGCACGGCATGCGACACGCCGATGGAGAAAATCAGGAATGGTACGAGGATGGACATCGGGTCTATGCCAAAGCCTATCAGCGGCAAGATGCCCAACAGCCAGATCACCGGCATCAGCGCCACGGCCAGCGCCAGCGCGCTCATGCGCAGCGAGCGTGTATAGGCCAGCAGCAGCAACGCCGTCACGGCAAACGCCACGGCAAAGAAACCCAGCACGCCGTTGATCCCTTCCATCACGTCGCCAATGACTTTGGAAAAGCCGGTGATATTCACGTCGATATTGCGGGCCGCGTATTTGGCGCGCAATTGCTCCAGGCGGCGCGCCACGTCCACGTAATCGAGTTTCTTGCCGGTAGCGGGATCCGTTTCCAGCAACTCCGCCTGCACCATGGCAGACTTCAAATCATTCGATACCAGCTGCCCGATCTGGCCGGAGCGCGCCACGTTGGTGCGCACCAGCGCCAGTTCATCCGGCAAACCCGAAAAGCGGGCCGGCACCACGACGTCGCCATAAAAGCCCGCTTCCGTGACTTCCGTATAGCGGGTGTTGGGTGTGAACAGCGACGCCACGCGGCTGCGCACGACACCCGGCACGAAGAATACGTCATCCGTGGCTTCACGCAGCGCGGCAAGGAATTGCGCGTTATAGATATCGCCTTCGCCCCGCCAGCGCAGGCTGACCTGGATGCGGTTGGCGCCGGCAAACTGGCGCGCAAATTCCGTATAAGTCTGCATGTACGGGTGCTGCAGCGGGACAGTCTTGGCAAAGCCGGGATCGAGCCGCACACGGGTGGCGGAAAAGCCCAGGGCCACGGTGGCCAGCAAGAACAGGCACAGCAGGATAAAACGGTGACGCAGCAACGCCGTGCTGCAGGCGCGGATCAAGGCGCCCAGGCGGGAAGATGAGGACTGGCTCATGGTGTCTCTCGCAAAAAATGGTTCAAATCGCGTTACAGCGCTTCGCGCGTAATACCCGCTTCGCCGGCCAGCAGCACGTGGCCATCGCCTGCTTCCGCCACAGCAGCAAGGCTGGCGCGTCCGCCAACCCGGTGGATGCGGAAGGTTTTTCCGCCATCGGCGGACAGCACGACCGCACCGCCCTGCCCGGCCAGCACCACGCGGCCATCGTTCAGTTGCGCGCCGCCGAAATAGGATGTCGGCAAGCCTGTGTCCACGGCTTCCCACGTCGTGCCGAAATCTGCACTGCGGAACACGTGGCCGCGCATGCCGAAGACCAGCCACGCGCCGTCTTTCAATGCGAGCCCGCCAAACAGCGAACCTTTATAGGGCAAGGCCAGTTGTTCCCACGTCGCGCCGCCGTCATTGGACCGGTGCAGCATGCCTGCTTCACCTGCCAGCAGCATGGCGTTTCCAGCGCTGCGCACCAGCGCATTCGCATGGCCGTCGCCGATGGCAGGTGGCGTGGCGGCCGGCTGCCACTGGCTGCCGCCATCTTTCGATATGAGAAAGCGCCCAAAACTGCCGACGGCCAGCGCGCTGCCATCGCTGCGCAGCGCCACGTCCAGCAGCGGGTCCGTATGTTCCGTGTCGAAACGCAGCTGTTGCCAGTGTTCGCCGCCGTCGTCCGTGCCCAGCACAACGCCGTCGTGGCCCACCGCCAGGCCATGGCGGGCATCGCTGAACGCCACTTGCGTCAGCGTGGAACCGGGCTGCCTGTCCACCACGGCATCGCGCCACTGGCGGCCGCCGTCATCGGAATACAGGATATGGCCCGCCTCGCCCACTGCCACGACGCGCTGGCCCGCATGCGCCAGCGCATTCACGTGCAAACGGTCGGCCCGCACGGCGGTAGCGGCAAAGACGGGATGGGGACGCATGGCGAACGCGTAGACCGCGCCCGCCGCGACGGCGATGGCCAGCGCCAGGCTGGCGCGACGCAGAGAATTCATGATAGTTGTCTCCTGGGCAGCTCTGCGGCTGCGTTTTTCATATGCTTAGTACACTGCGATTCGGCCCTCGCAACATCGTCACTTTGGACTATGGCGACAACACTTCGAACAGTGCGGCCGCCCCCATGCCGCCGCCGATGCACATGGTGACCACCACATGCCGGACGCCCCGGCGCCGCCCTTCCAGCAGTGCATGCCCGGCCAGCCGCGAGCCGGACATGCCAAATGGATGCCCCATCGCAATCGCCCCGCCATTGACGTTCAACCGGTCGCCAGGTATGCCCAGCTGGTCGCGGCAATACAACACCTGGCTGGCAAACGCTTCGTTCAATTCCCACAAGCCGATATCCGCCACTGTCATGCCGTGCCGTTTTAACAACTTTGGAATCGCATAGACCGGCCCGATCCCCATCTCATCGGAAGCGCAACCCGCCACTGCCATGCCCCGATAAGCTCCCAGCGGCGCCAGGCCACGGGCGCGCGCCAGCGCGGCGCTGGTCAGTACACAGGCCGACGCGCCGTCCGCCAGCTGCGACGCATTGCCCGCCGTGACGAATTCCCCCTGCTGTACCCACTGCCCGCCGTGCCACACGGGCTTTAATGCAGCCAGCGATGCCGCATCCGTCGAACTGCGCGCGCATTCATCGCGCACCAGCGTCATGACTTCACTGCCATTCGGGTTGCCATCGCGGTCAAACAGCTGGTGCACGCTGGCCATCGGTACGATTTCCGCATCGAACAATCCCGCGCGCTGGGCGGCGGCCACGCGCTGCTGGCTCAGCAAAGCATAGTCATCTTGCGCGGCGCGGCTTATGCCATAGCGGCGCGCGACGATTTCCGCCGTCTCGATCATGGGGATGTAGGCTGCCGGATCATGGGCCAGCACAGCCTGCGCCTGGTTGCGGAACGTGTTTTTGTGCTTGTTTTGCGTCAGCGAGATGGATTCCACACCGCCTGCCACGGCGATGTCCATTTCGCCGCACATGATGGATTTCGCCGCATACGCAATTGCCATCAAGCCGGATGAACACATGCGGTCCAGCGCCATGCCGGGCACGCAGGCAGGCAAACCCGCTGCAATGGCGCTCAGGCGGCCGATGTTGTAGCCCTGCGTCCCCTGCTGCGCGGCGGCGCCCATCAGCACATCTTCCACTTCATGGGCTTCGATATCCGGCACTTTCGCCAGCGCCGACCGGATCACGTGGCCGCCCAGCGCGGGGGCTTCCGTATCGTTGAACGCGCCGCGGAATGCCTTGCCGATCGGCGTGCGGGCGGTGGAAACAATGACTGCTTCTTGCATCGTGAACTCCTTGTTCCAAAGATGAGGATGCCGGGCCTCAAGGCCCTGCACCCATGAACTTAAAAGTAATAGCGGCTGATCGCATCCGCGACACAGGCTGGCTTGGGCTGGCCTTCGATTTCCACCGTCACGCGGACCGTGGCTTGCACGCCGTTGCCGGTCAGCGCTTCCGCATGCACCAGTTGGCATACGCCCCGCACCCGGCTGCCCACCCGCAGCGGTGCAGGGAACCGCACGCGCTCGCAGCCATAATTGACGCCCATCGTCATGCCCTCGACTGTCAGCACTTGCGGCAAAAACAGGTTCACCAGCGACAGCGTCAAATAGCCGTGCGCGACGCACGCGCCAAACGGACCGTCCGCCGCCCGCACGGGGTCGACGTGGATCCACTGGTGGTCGCCCGTCGCTTCCGCAAACAAGTCAATGCGGCGCTGGTCCACCGTCAGCCACGGGCTGGCGCCCAGTTCCTTTCCCACACCGGACAGGAATTCGCCGCTGCTGCATAAAATTGTGCTCATGCCGCGCTCCTAAGCATGCTGGCTGCTGACCGGCACTACTTCGCCCACCATGTACGATGCATAATCGCTGGCCAGGAACATCATGACGTTGGCCACTTCCCACACTTCCGCCGCGCGGCCAAACGCTTCGCGCGACGCCAGGTGGTCCAGCAAATCCTGGGGCGCGGCCTTGCGCAGGAAATCGTGCAGCGCAATGCTGGGCGCCACGGCATTGATGCGCACACCGTACTCCGCCGCTTCCAGCGCGCTGCAGCGCGTCAGCGCCATGACGCCAGCCTTGGCAGCCGCGTAATGCGCCTGTTCCTTCTGCGCGCGCCAGCCCAGCACGGAGGCGTTATTGACGATGACGCCTTTGCCGCGCCGCTGCATGGCAGGCAGCATGGCGCGCGTCATGCGGAACGTCCCCGTCAAAGTGATGTCCAGCACGCGGCTCCATTCCGCATCTGTCATGTCCACCACGCGGCGGCTGCCGCCCAGGCCCGCGTTATTGATCAGTACATCGGCGCCATTCAAGCGCTCTTCCGCCTTCGCAATCAGTGCCTGCACCTGCTCTTCCTGCGTGACGTCGCATAGCTGGCCATAGACTTCCTGCAGGCCCGTTTGTTCACGCAATTGCGCAACGGCGGTTTCCAGCCGCTGCGGGTGGATATCGGAAATCATCAGCGCGCGGCAGCCCTCTTCCGCAGCGCGGCGGGCAGCGGCAAAACCGATACCGCCGCCGGCCGCTGCCGTGATCAATACGGATTGACCGGCCAGCAGGCCGTGGCCCTGGACATATTCCGGGATTGCAGGTTTCATACGTTACCCCTTGCTTCTTTTGGCATGCCGAGGCCACGCTCGGCAATGATGTTGAGTTGGATTTCATTGGAACCGGCATAGATCGTGTCGGCGCGGCTGAACAGGAACAGCGTTTGCAGCCGCTGGCGGTGATGGTCATCGCCAACGACGTTGCCTTCCGCGCCCAGCACATCCATCGCCAGTTCGCCCAGGTCGCGGTGCCAGTTCGACCAGTGGTATTTGTAAATCAGCGATTCCGGCGCCAGCCGGCCGCTGTCCGCGCCGGACAGCATGCGCAGCGCATTGCAGCGCATGGTGCGCAAGCCGATCCACGCACGGGCAAGGCGGTCGCGGATAGCGCGGTCATGCCACGCGCCGTTTTCGCGGGCCGTGGCAATGACCAGGTCCAGCTCATGCATGAATTGCATTTGCTGGCCCAGCGTAGACAAGCCCCGCTCAAAGCCCAGCAGCGCCATCGCCACGCGCCAGCCCTCACCCGGCTTGCCGACGACGTCGCATGCCTTGGCGCGGGCGCCGTCAAAGAACACTTCATTGAATTCAGCGCTGCCGCTGATCTGGCGGATCGGACGGATGCCGATACCCGGCTGGTCGAGCGGCATCAGCAGGAAAATCAAGCCTTTGCTGCCGCGCGAACCCGGTTCACAGCGGGCCACGACAAAGATCCATTGCGATTCGTGGGCCAGCGACGTCCACACCTTCTGGCCCGTGACGATCCAGTCGCCCGTCGCTTCATCCCGCACGGCGCGCGTCTGCACGTTGGCCAGGTCGGAACCCGCATTGGGTTCGGAATAACCCTGGCACCACAGCGTGGTTCCTGCCACGATGCCCGGCAAATGGCGCTGCCGCTGGTCTGGCGTGCCCAATGCAATCAAGGTCGGGCCGATCAAGCCTTCGCCGATATGGCCGGCCCGTCCCGGCCCGCCAGCCCGTGCATATTGTTCGTGGTGCGCCACCTGCTCCGACAGCGATAGGCCCCGGCCGCCGTATTCCTTGGGCCAGCCGGCGCACGTCCACCCGGCCCGGGCCAGCGCCTGTTCCCACTGCTTGCGTTCTTCCGGGAACGCATCTTCATCACCTGGGCCGCCACGGTGGCGCAGTGGCGAGAATTCACCGGACAGTTGCGCTTCCAGCCACTGTTCGAATTCACTGTGCGCTGCGTGGCCTTCAGGCGCTGGCGCCGCGCCGTCGGCCAATTGCTGGGCCACCTGCTGCAGGCATGCACTATCGCTGCCAAACCAGCTGCGCGCAGCCTGGGCGCGCTTGAAGTACAGGTGCGGGTCATATTCCCACGTAAAGCCCACGCCGCCATGCAGCTGGATGGCCTCTTGCGCGCAAAAGAACAGTGCGTGGTTGGCCGCATGCTTGGCGCAGGCCACGTCCATTTCCAGGCCATCGCCGCCGCTGTCCGCCAGCCGCGCCGCGCCATACACCATCGACGCCGCCGATTCCAGCGCCACCATCATGTGCGCGCAGCGGTGCTTGACGGCCTGGAACGACGCTATCGCGCGGCCAAACTGTACGCGCTCGCCGGCATACGCCAGCGTCAGTTCCAGGCACTGGCGCGCCGCCCCGACCTGTTCCGCCGCCAGCGCCAGCGCCGCCAGGGTGGCCGTGCGGCGCAAGCCGTCCTGCAATGCCTCCCCCGCTGCCAGCCAGGCATCCGCGCTCACCTGCACGTTCGTTAATTGCATACTCGCGATGGGACGTGTCATGTCCAGCGTGTTCAGCGGCGTGACATCGACGCCTTGCGCAGCGCGGCGCAAGGCAAACAGCGCAATCCCCCCTTCGTCCGTGCAGGCGGGCACCAGCAGCACATCCGCTTGCGCGCCGCCCATCACTTGCGCAAACGAGCCATTCAATACATAGCCATGGCCGGCGCGCTGCGCAACGGCCTTGCAATCGGCGGCATCCCAGCGCGCCAGTTGCGGCAATGCCAGCGCTGCCGTCACGGCGCCCGCCGCCATTTGTTCCAGCCAATGCCGGCCTGCCTGCGGTGCGCCATACTGCAGCGCATCGGCTGCCAGGCAGGCGCTGGCAAAGTACGGCACGGCGGGCAAACGGCGGCCCATCTGTTCCATCAACAGTGCGCGCTCCACTTGCCCCATCCCCATGCCGCCGCTGGATTCCGGCACGGTCAGCGCGCACCAGCCCAGCGATGTTCCCATTTCCTGCCACAGCGCCGCATCATGGGCCGAGCCGGCGGCCAGGCCGGTACCGCCGGCCGCTTCGCATGCCTTGTCCAGCACGGCCCGCAAGCTGGCCGAGCTGCTGCGTTCACCCAGGAAGGCGCTGGCGGCGTCCCGTATCATTTGCTGTTCTTCATTGAGCGTGAAGTCCATGATGGCCTCACGCGCCGTAGACTGGCTGCGCCGCGCGGCCCTGCGCCACCAGCTGCGCCACGGCGCCGCCAATTTCATGCGGCAGCCAGCGCGCGCCTTTGTCGCGGGCCGGGCCAACCTGCCAGCCTTCAGCCAGTGAAATTTTTCCGCCTGCCGCTTCAAACGTGCGGCCCGTCACGTCCGACGATGCTTCGCTGGCCAGCCACACGACCAGCGGCGCCACATTGGCCGGGTCGTAGTAGTCAAAGCCCCGTTCCGGCGCTTTCATCATGGCCGCAAACACGTCTTCCGTCATGCCGGTGCGTGCGGCCGGCGCCAGGCAGTTGGCCGTCACGCCATAGCGCGCCAGTTCAACAGCCTGCACCAGCGTCAGCGCGGCAATCCCCGCCTTGGCTGCAGAATAATTCGACTGGCCGACCGATCCCGCCAGCCCCGCACCGGAACTCGTGTTGATAATGCGGCCCGCAACCGGCTCGCCCGCCTTCGATGCATCGCGCCAGCGCCGCGCCAGCACATTGGCCAGGCAAAAGTGCCCTTTCAAATGCACGCGCATGACGTCATCCCAGTCCGATTCGCCCATGCTGGCAAACATGCGGTCGCGGCAAATGCCCGCATTATTGACGACCGCATGTACTTCGCCATAGGCCGCCACCGCCGCCGCCACGATGCTTTCCGCACCTGCCATGCTGGTGATGTCGCCGCCATTGGCCAGCGCCACGCCGCCTTGCGCCGCGATGCCGTCCACGACTGCCTGCGCCGCTTCCACGCGGATATCGTTGACCACGACATTGGCGCCCGATTGCGCCAGCGCCAGCGCATAAGCACGTCCCAAGCCCCCGCCGGCGCCCGTCACAATCACAGTCCTGCCATTACAGATTTTCATGATGCCGCCCTCAGATTCGTTCAATGATGGTCACGTTCGCCAGTCAATCTCCCCTTATCACGTGGGAGCGGCTTGGCGAAGCGAAGCCCTATATACGTTCAATGATGGTGACGTTCGCCAGTCCGCCGCCTTCACACATGGTTTGCAGGCCGAAGCGGCCATTGGTGCGTTCCAGTTCATGCAGCAAGGTCGTGGCCAGCCGCGCTCCTGTTGCGCCCAGCGGGTGGCCCAGCGCAATGGCGCCGCCGTTGACGTTGGTGCGCTCATGCGGATAGCCCGTCTCTTTCAGCCACGCCTGCGCCACGCTGGCAAACGCTTCATTGACCTCCACCAGGTCGATATCGCCCCAGCGCATGCCGCAGCGCTGCAGCGCTTTCTTGCTGGCGGCAATTGGCGCCGTCAGCATCCAAACCGGGTCGTCGCCCATCACGGACAAGTGGTGGATGCGGGCGCGCGGCGCCAGGCTGTAGCGCTTCAGCGCTTCTTCCGACACCACCAGCAACGCAGCCGCCGCGTCGCACGTCTGGCTGGCGACACCGGCCGTCAGCCAGCTTCCTTCCCCAAGCGGCTCCAGTTCCGCCATCTTTTGCAGCGACGTAGTGCGCGGCGTCTCGTCATGCGACAGTCCCGCGCACGGCACGATTTCACGTTCAAAGCGCCCTTCGGCGACCGCCAGCAACGCGCGGCGATGGCTCTCCAGCGCATACGCTTCCATGTCCGCGCGGCTGCAATGCCACCGCTCGGCAATCATTTGCGCCGCATGGAATTGCGACATGGGCTGGTTGCCAAAGCGCGCCTGCCATCCCGTGCTGCCGGAAAACGGATCGGCAAAGCCCAGCGCCTGGCCCGCTACCATGGCCGACGAAATCGGGATGCTGCTCATGGTTTGCACGCCGCCCGCCACCACCACGTGCTGCGTTCCGCTCATCACGGCTTGCGCGGCAAAGTGCAGCGCCTGCTGCGACGAGCCGCACTGGCGGTCCACCGTCACGCCGGGTACGCTCAACGGCAGGCCCGCCGCCAGCCAGCTGGAACGGGCGATATTGCCGGCCAGCGGGCCGATGGTGTCGACGCAGCCAAATACGACGTCGTCATAGTCTTCCGCGGGAATGCCGTTGCGCTCCACCAGCGCTTTCAATACAAAGCCGCCCAGGTCCGCGCCATGCATGTGCGACAGGCTGCCGCGCCGCTTGCCCACGGGCGTGCGCAGCGCATCGACGATATATGCGTCCGTTCGTTTCATTGTTGTTCCTCCTTGAAGGTGCAGCCCGGCCCCAGCGCGGCGTCTTGCGCCAGCACATGGGCGCGCACCCGCGCCAGGTGCAGGCTGCGGTCACCCCACGCGGCGTCCAGCGCCCAGGCCATCTTCATGAATATCTGCAAGTCCATTTCCCACGTGTAGCCCATGGCGCCGTGCACTTGCATGGCGTTGCGCGCGGCCAGCAGCGCCGCTTCGCTGGCCGCCACCTTGGCATGCGACACGTGCACCGCGCATTCCGGCGCGCCATTTGCAATCGCATGCGCGGCGCGGAACACGACCGGGCGGGCGAATTCCAGTTTCACGGCCACGTCGGCCAGGTGGTGCTTGAGCGCCTGGTTGATGCCGATCGGCTTGCCGAACTGCTTGCGCTGCGCCGAGTAATCAATGGCCAGGTCCAGCATGCGCTGCGCGAGGCCCAGCAATTGCGCGCTGGCGGCCAGTGCGCCGCGCTGGAAAGCCTGTTCCATCAAACCGGCTGCCTGTTCGGCGATGCAATATTGCGGCTCGCAATCCCACTGCACGGTAAACAGGCGGCGCGACGGATCGATGCTCGCCTGCGCCGTCATTGCGATGCGGCTCGATGGCACGGCAAACAGGCGGCCGTCGCGCTCCAGCAGCACCAGGTTGGCCTGGTCCGCGTCGGCCACCAGCGGACTATGCGCATGGCCCAGCGCCACGCGCAGGCTGCCGTCCGCAATCCCTTCCAAGGTACGGCCGCGCAATTCGCTGGGCGGCAATTGCGCCAGCAAGCCGGCCGCCACCCACGACGATTCCAGCAGCGGCGCAGGCACGCCGTGATAGCCGCATTCGCGCGCCAGCAAGATCCAATCCACGTCGCCCATGCCCATGCCGCCGTGTTCCGTTGGCACCGACAGGCCGGTCAAGCCCTGTTCCGCCAGCTGCTTCCACAAATCCTGCGAACGGCCGCCGGGGCGGTTCCATAGTTCGCGTATCAATTCCGGCGACACTTCATTGACCAGGAAGCGGCGCACGGCGTCGGCCAGCAGCACCTGGTCTTCTGCAAACGTAAAATCCATGAATTCCTCCTTATGCGCGCGGCATGCCCAGCATGCGTTCCGCAATGATGTTGCGCTGGATTTCGTTGGTGCCCGCATAGATCGGGCCGGACTGGGCGAACATGTAGCCTTCCAGCCAGCGCCCATGGTCCAGCGCCAGCGGCGCGCCGGCCGTCAGCTCGGCAAATGGGCCGGCCAGGCGCTGCGCGGTTTCATGCAGGCGGATATCCAGCTCAGACCAGAACACCTTGTTGGTCGACGATTCCGCGCCGATGTGGCCGCCCTTTTGCAGGCGGCTGGCCGTCATGTAAGTCGACAGTGCATACGCTTCCGCATCCATCCAGCCGCGCGCCACGTCGTCCGCCAGCGCGCCGTCATGGCAGCCCTGCTGGTGGTACAGCGCCGCCAATGCACGTGCGGTTTCCTGGAAGCGCGCCGGTGAGCGCAGCATCAAGCCCCGTTCAAAGCCCGCCGTTGCCATCGCAACTTGCCAGCCCGCGCCGTCCTGGCCCAGGCGGTTGGCGACGGGGATGCGGACGTCGTCAAAGAAGATTTCTGCGAACCCCGTCTGGCCATTCAACTGGCGGATCGGGCGCACGGTAATGCCTGGTGTGTCCAGTGGCGTCAGCAGGAACGACAAGCCATGGTGGCGGCTCGACTGCGGGTCCGTACGGAACAGGCCAAACGCGCAGTCAGCCCAGACGGCGCGGGTGGACCAGATTTTCTGGCCATTGACGACGTAGTGGTCGCCGTCGAGCCGCGCGCTGCAGCGGATCGCCGCCATGTCGGAACCGGCATTGGGCTCCGACCACGCCTGCGCCCAGATATCTTCGCCGGACGCGATGCGCGGCAAAAAGCGCGCCTGCTGTTCCGGCGTGCCCACGTCCATCAGGGTCGGCCCAAGCAGGAACACGCCGTTCTGGTTGACACGCAGCGGCGCACCGGCGCGCCAGTATTCTTCCTCGAAAATCAGCCATTCAATCAGGCTGCAGCCACGGCCGCCCAGTTCGCGCGGCCACGTGACCATGCTCCACCGGCCCGAATACAGCGTCCGTTCCCACGCGCGGTGCTCGGCAAAGCCTTCTTCCGTATCAAAGCTTTTCAACGGCCTGGCAGGTACGTGTTTGGCCAGCCACTCGCGGATTTCAGCGCGGAACGCGCGTTCCGCATCGGTATAGCGCAAGTCCATGTCAGCCTCCGTTTTCCGCACCAGCAAATTGCCCGCCGCGCTTTTCCACGAAGGCGGCGCGCGCTTCGCCGGAATCCGCGCTCATGTAAGCCTGCAGCGTGAAGCCCTGTTCCCAGCGGTACTTGTCTTCCAGGCTGCCGTCTTCCACGCCATTGAGCGATTCCTTGGCCAGGCGCACCATCAGCGGGCTCTTGGCGGCAATGCTGCGGGCAATTTCCAGCGCGGATTCGCGCAAGTCCGCCAGCGGCACCACGCGCTCGATGGAGCCGAGGCGGTACGCTTCGTGCGCCGTGATCATTTCGCCCGTGAAGTACATGTGGCGCACCTTTTGCACGGGGAACAGGCGCTGCAAATGCGCGCCGCCGCCCATGGCGCCGCGGTCGATTTCCGGCACGCCGAAACGCGCGCATTCGGAAGCCACGACGATGTCGGCTGCGCCGGACAAGCCGATGCCGCCCCCCAGCACGAAACCATGCACCGCCACGATGACCGGCTTGGGGTTGCGGTGCACGGCGCGGAACGACGCGTAGTTGCCGGCATTGACGGCGACGATGCGCTGCGGATGGGCCGCCAGTTCCTTGATATCGACGCCGGCGCAAAAGCCCCGGCCGGCGCCGCGCAGCACGATGACACGCACGTCGCCGCGCAAGCCCAGCGCGTCGAGCGTATCGGCCAGCAATTGCCAGCCCGCGCAGTCAAGCGCATTGACCGGCGGCCTGTCGATCACCAGTTCGGCAATGCCGTCCGCGACCGTGATTTGAAATGGATTACTCATGCGGTTTGCCTCCGGGTGGTGTCGTTCATCAAATTCGAGGTAAAGCAGGCGGACAATCGCTGTTCAGCATCCGCCGCAATGCGTTCAATCAGCGTGGCGCACGATTCCAGGCTGCCGATGGCCGCCGCCGCCTGCCCGCTGGGCAGCACGCCTTCATCCGGCATGCCATCGACCATGGCGCGCTGGATCAGCACGGGCGCGTTGGCGGCCATCAGCGTTTGCGCGGCATTCATGCCTTCGCCGCGCAGCGCCAGCGCGGCCGTGCGCAGCATGGCGCCCCAGCCCATGCCCGTATGCTTGCGCCAGCGCTGCGCCGTACCCAGCGCCAGCAATACGCGCTTCAACGTACCTGCCTGTTCCAGGTGGGTCAGGTAGGGGTTGGCTATCATCCGCTGCGGCAAGCCATCAACGGCCAGCGACACGCGGATGGCGGCCGGGTCGCGCACGGCCACGTATTGCGCCAGCGTGGCGGCCGGCACGGGGGAATCCGTCGTCATCAGGAAGCGCGTGCCCATGGCAATGCCGGCCGCGCCATAGGCCAGCGCTGCCGCCAGGCCACGGCCATCGTAAAAGCCGCCGGCTGCCACCACCGGCACTTGCACGGCGTCCAGCACTTGCGGCAACAGCAGCGTGGTCGGCACGGAACCCGTATGGCCGCCGCCTTCGCCGCCCTGCACGGTCACGATATCGGCCCCCAGTTCAATGGCTTTTTGCGCATGCTTGACGGCGCCCACGGTCGGCATGCACAGCACGCCGGCATCCTTGAGGCGCGCAATGGCGCGCTTGTCCGGGCCCCGGCCATAGCTGACGGCGCGCAGCTTATGCCTGATGGCGAGATCGATGGCTTGTTGCGCATTCGGCTGGAACATATGGAAGTTCAGGCCGAATGGCGCATCCGTCAGCGCTTTCACGCGCAGGATTTCCCCTTCCAGCTGGTCCGGTTCGATGGTGGCGCCGGCCAGGAAGCCGAAGCCGCCGGCATTGCCGGTGGCCGCCACCAGTTTTGCATCGGCCACCCAGCCCATTGCCGTTTGCACAATCGGATAACGGCAGCCCAGTATCCGGCACAGCACCGTGTCGAGTGGTCCGCTCATTTGTTGTCTCCGCGCTGCGACGCGGCCATGCCGCGCGCATCGTAGCCGCCCAGCTTGTCGCCGGACACCAGTTCATTGTGGACATGGGCAAAGTGGTGCCAGCCAAACGCCGCATCCATCGCGGCGCGCTTGCCGCCCAGTTCTTCCGCGTGGTTGACGGCTTGCTTGGCCAGCGCAAGGCCCATGCGGGGCATGGCGGCAATGCGCCGCGCGATATCGTAGGTGGCCTGTTCCAGCCCGCTTGACGCCACGACGCGGTTCACCATGCCCAGTTCACAGGCGCGGGTGGCGCCCATGCGTTCGCCGAGAAACAGGAATTCCTTGGCAATGCGGGGATGCATTTCAAACGGGTGGGCAAAGTATTCGACGCCGGGAATGCCCATGCGCACGACAGGATCGCTGAAGAAGGCGTCCTCCGACGCGATAATCAGGTCGCATACCCACGCCAGCATCAGGCCGCCCGCCACGCAGGCGCCCTGCACCATGGCGATGGTCGGCTTGGGCAAATCGCGCCAGCGGCGGCACATGCCCAGGTAAACTTCCTGTTCCCGGACATAAAGGAACTCGCCGCCCGGCTTGTTGACGTGGTCATACCAGCCCGACACGCGGTCAAACGATTTATTGATGTCCCGGCCCGGCGTGCCGATGTCATGGCCTGCAGAAAAATGCTTGCCCGCGCCGCGCAGCACAATGACCTTGACCTGGTCGTCATCGACGGCGCGCTGGAACGCCGCGTCCAAGGCGTACGTCATTTGCGAATTCTGTGCATTGTGGAATTGCGGACGGTTCAGCGTGACCGTGGCAATGCCGTCCGCCGCCGCATACAGCACGGGCTCACCCGTCTCATACACGGACGTGTCTTCGCGCTCGACGAATTGGGTATCGGCCAGCGTATTCATGCCAGCACCGTGGCACGCAGGTTATGGGGATCGAGCTGCGCAATCAGCGCCAGCTCCGCACCGGACGGTGCAGCGGTTTCCGGAATGACGTCCGGCAAATGCAGCGGAAAGCCGGTGGCGTCCTGCACCTGCTGCGCCGTGACGCCGGGATGCAGCGACACGATGCGCATCTGCTTTTGCGGGCCGCCGAAATCCATCACGCACAGGTTGGTGACAACGAACCGGATGGCGATGTCGTCGAGCTGGTAGCCGCGCGGCAGGCGCGCCGGGTTATAGCCGATCGACGCCACCATATCCACTTCGCCTTCGACAAACACTTTGCGGCTATGGTTCGGCACAAAGAAGGAATTCGCATGGCTGATGGAATTGCCCGGGAAGCCCCGCACGCCCAGCATTTGCACGGCAGGCTTGCTGTAATCGTTGCCGATCATCGAGATATTGGCTTGCCCGAAGCGGTCGATTTGCGTGGGCGCCACCATCGCGTGGCGGCGGCCGCTCCACACGTTGTCAAAGATGCGGGCAAAGCCCATCCACGTTTCGCGCTTCAGCTGGTAGCCGCCACGCGGGCCTAAAGGTGCAGGCTCGGACAACAGCCACGCTTCGGAGTCCGTCATCATCAAATCCGGGTTGACGGACTTCATGGCCAGCGACGCGGCCAGCCGCGGCAACACGCCGATGCCCGTCGCCAGCACTTCGCCATCGCCCTGCCAGGCCCGCGCCGCGGCGCAGACTATGGTATCGATCAAGGTGGTAGTCATGTTGAATTCCTTAAAACACGGGCAAGGCCAGCTTGCGGATTGCGTCGATGCCGCCCACGCGGCGCAGGTATTCGTCCTCGCCGCAAGCGATGTAGCGCTCGTGGTATTGCTGCCAGCCGTCCGGCTCGCGGGCGCCTGCCGCGTATTGCCTGAAGTGGGCCTGGTCGAAGCCATACAGCGGCGCGCACGACGTGGGGTGGGCGCCGCAAGGGAGATGGACCACTGCCGTGGTCACTGCGCGTTCCCAGTGCACGTGGCGCGCTTCTTCGCCATCGGCGAAATAGCTGCTGTCCACCAGTTCATCGCATGACACGTACGTGCGGCGGGCCGCGCGGGCAAACAAGTCATCCATGTACAAGTCCGGCCCTTTGACCTGGCACACGCCGCGCACGTCGGCGCGGTCCACGTGCAGCAACGCCGCATCGAGCTTCAGCGCGGGCATCGCCACCCACTGCTTGCTGTCGTAAGGCGAATCAATGACGGCGATGCCGGGACTGTGGCGCAGCACATCCGTGCCCAATCCGACGGCAGTCGGGATGAACGGGATGCGCATGGCGGCAGCCTTTAAGCCCAGCAGCAGCATGCCTTCATCGATTTCCATCACGTCGATGGCGCCCTGCTGGCGGGCGGCGCGGAAATACGGCTCCAGTGGAATGAAGTCCAGCGACACGAATGCGAAAATCAGCTTGTTGACCTTGCCTGCAGCGCACAGCATGCCGACGTCGGCGCCGCCATACGCCACCACGGTCAAATCCTTGACGGGAGAGCGCAGCAATTCGCGCACCAGCGCCATCGGCTTGCGGCGCGGGCCCCAGCCGCCAATGCCGATGGTCATGCCGTCTTCCAGTTGCGCCACGGCTTCGGCAGCAGATAATTGCTTGTCCATGAGCGCCCCCTTATTGAAAACCGATGGAAAAGTCATGGCCCCACAGGCTGACTGCCGTGGCTTCATACACACTGTGCTGCTCCCAGTCGACCACGAGGCCGCCGTGGCCATATTCCATATCGAAGCCGCCCGGCGTTTTCATGTAGAACGACGTCATGCGGTCATTGCAATGGCGGCCCAGCGTGGCGGACATTTTCACGCCATGCTGGCGCACGCGGTCCAGCGCACGGCCCACTTCATCCATTGATTGCACTTCCACCATCGCGTGGACGCAGCCGGACGCCGATGGCATGTCGAAAATACCCAGGCTGTGGTGGCGGCCATTGGCGCAATGAAGGAAATAGATGCGCTTTTCAGGTTCAGCCGGATCCGGCGTAAAGCGCATGCGGAACATATCGGACAGGCCGAAACCCAGCACGTCTTTCAGGAAGCCATAGGTGGCGTCAAAGTCAGGGGCCGGCAGCACCACGTGGCCCAGGCCCAGCTCCCCCGTGACGAAACCGGCTACGCCGATCGGCGACGTAAAGCGGCGGAAGTCGGATTTGACGCCCCAGTACAGTTCATGGCGGTTGCCGGAAGGGTCGGTCACGGTGAGCATTTGCTGCACGTGGCGCAGCGCGCACATGGCGCTGTCGGCCAGCTGGTATGGCACGCCGCGCTTGCGCAGCGAATCCTGGGCAGCCTGGAACGCCTGTTCGCCGGCCAATTCCCAGCCCGACGCCAGGTAGCGGTCTTGTTCACCGTTGACGATATGGATGCGGCTGACCCGCTCATCCATTTTCAGCGCCAGGCCGCCATCAGGAGCGTCGGAGGCCATCATGCCCAGCACCTGCTCGCCGTACTGGCGCCACGCCGCGGTATTGGTGGATTCCACCACGATATACCCCAGTCCACGTAGTTCGATCATGCTTGCACCCCTTGAATTTGTTAGCAGATGGAACCGATTCTGGGGAAAAGCAAAAGAGGCAACATCGTCTTTTAAGACTAGCCGTGGCGGGGTAGTCCGCCCAGACGATGCCTGCGCCATGCCGGAGCGCGAAACTGGTCCGTATAGTGCGTACACTCACCTCAGGAGACATTGCCATGGCAACCGATACCCCGTTCGATCAACAGGAATTCCGCAAGGCGCTGGGCGCGTTCACCACCGGCGTGACCGTCATTACCGGGGTAGGCAGCGATGGCGCCCCGGTGGGCGTGACCGCCAACAGCTTCAATTCCGTGTCGCTGGACCCGCCCATGGTGCTGTGGAGTCTTGCCAAGAGTTCCCGCAGCCTGACGGCATTCACGCAGAGCCAGAATTTCGCCGTGCACATCCTGGCGCTGGACCAGGACGCGCTGTCGAACCGCTTTGCCAAGAGCGGCGCCGATAAATTCGCCGGATTGAACCTGGAGCACGGCGCGGGCGGCGTACCGCTGCTGACGGGCTGCGTGGCGCGGCTGCAATGCCGCACGGCGTTCCAGTATGAAGGGGGCGACCACATTATTTTTGTCGGCGAAGTCATTGCCATGGACCGCCGCGATGCGCCGCCGCTGGTGTTCCAGGCAGGCCGCTATGCGGTTGCGACGGCCAAGACCGCGGCGCAAGCATTGACGGACGATGTGCAGGATGAAGACGCCAGCTTCAGCGAGAATTTCACCGGCTACCTGCTGGCGCGTGCGCATTTCCAGTTCTACAGCCAGTTGCGCAGCCACTTGCAGCAGCATGGGCTTAGCGATTGCGAATATTTCGTGCTAAGCGTGCTGGTGGTGCGCGATGGGCGCAGCATTGCGAATTTCAATGAGCGCTTTTCGTACACGGGACACCAGGTGACGCCGCAGCTGGTTGCGCGGCTGGAAGTGAAGGGTTATGTGCGCACGGCCGGTCCGGCCGGCCAGCAGCTGTGCTACCTGAGCGAAGCAGGACGGGCGCTGACGTTGCGCATCATTGCAGCGGCCAAGGCGCTGGAAGCCGATATGCTGGGCAAGCTGGGGGAAGCGGATGCGGCGGCGCTGAAGAACTTGCTGAAGCAGTTTATTTTGCATACGGATCCTGGTCTGGCGCACCCATGGACGGCTTGATACCGGGAACGTGTCATCCCCGCGAGCGCGGGGATCCATGCTGGCCGGGTCCTGCCCGCGGCCTATGGCGCGGGCTGCCGGTCTTTATCCGATCTGCCTCCTCAACAAGAAAGCCAGCGACGCCGCAGCCGCCGCCATCCCCGTCGCCACCAGCAGCGACGGCCAACTGTCCAGCAGCCACGCTCCCGGAGAAATCAAGGCATTCATAATGGTGCGCAAGACGGATTCCAGTTGTACCGCAGCGCTGGGCAAGGTAGTCATGTTGGTGTCTCCTTTATAAGTGCCGGGTCTTTGTGCCGCCCCGGCTTGCGGCATGTTCCGTCAAGCCGGGGCGCTTTGCTTCAGTTGAAATTTCAATACCTTGCCCGAAGCGTTTTGCGGCAGCGCGTCCAGGAAGTCCACGGCGCGCGGCACCTTGTAATTGGCCATCTGCCCCCGTGCCCACGCAATCAGCTCCCCTTCCGCAAGGCTGGCGCCGGGCCGCAGCACGATGCACGCTTTACCCACTTCTCCCATCCGCTCATCCGGCACGCCAATCACGGCCACCTGGGCGATGGCCGGATGCGCAGCCAGCAGCCGTTCGATTTCAGCGGGATAGCAATTGAAACCGCCGCAGATATACATGTCGCCCAGCCGGTCCGTGATGCGCAGGTAACCCTGCTCGTCGATGACGCCGATATCGCCCGTGCGCAGCCAGCCGTCTTCGGTCAGTGCGCGTGCGGTCGCGGCGCCGTCATTGAAATACCCTTGCATGACGTTGTAGCCCCGCAATTGCACTTCGCCCGCAACGCCGGGCGGCACGGCATGGCCCTCGGCATCCGCGCAGCGCAATTCCACGCCCGGCATGGGGCGGCCACAGGTCGTTGCGACCAGTTCCGCCGTGTCACGGCCATCGCACAGCGTGGCGAAACCGCACGATTCCGTCAGGCCGTAACCCGTCAGCACGGTGCGGAAACCCAATTCCTTGCGCATCCGCTCGATCAGCGATGGCGCAATGGCGGCGGCGCCCGTCACGGCGGCACGCAGGCTGGACAGGTCGTATTGCGCCAGTTGAGGATGCGCCAGCATCGACAGGTACAACGTCGGCGGCCCAGGCAGCACGTGGATGCGTTCCGCCGCGATGCGTTCCAGGATCGCTTGCGCATCGAACACCTGGTGGGGGGCGATAGTGCAGCCATGCATCAGCGCGGCCAGCCAGCCGGCTTTATAGCCAAACGCGTGGAAAAACGGCGACACAATCAGGTAGCGCTCTCCCGGCTGCAGCCCCACTGCCGCGCCCCACGAAGCAATGGCGCGCAAGTTTTGCCCATGCGCCGCCATCACGCCCTTGGGCCGCCCCGTGGTACCGGAAGTGAACATCACATCCGACAAGTCACCCGGCTTGACGTCCGCAGCGCGGGCCGCCGCCTGTTCCCACCGCACGCAGTGCGCGCGGGCCAGGAAGTCAAACCAGTCTTCGACGCCGGGGCCGGGGCGCGCCGTCCCCAGCACAACGATCTTTTCCAAGGTGGCGGGACGGTGGCCGTCCAGCAGCGCCGGGTAATATTCGCCGAGGAAGTCGCCCGCGCAAAACAGCAGGCGCGCACCGCTGTCGGCCAAAATGCCGCCTGCCTCGATGCCGCGCAAGCGCGTATTGACAGGCACCAGCACGGCCCCGGCGCTGTGAATGGCCAACGCTGCGGCAATCCACTGGTGGCTATTCGGCGCCCAGATCGCGACGCGGTCGCCCCGTTCGATGCCGGAGGCCATCAGCGCGCGCGTGGCTTGCCAGCGCAGCGCATCGAGGCCGGCATAAGTCAGCGTGTGGCCGGGTTCATACATGGCGCGCGCCAGCGGCCAGCGCGCGGCGGCGGCAGACAGCATTTGCGGCGTCGTCTGCGCAGCCGCGGGTTCACTGGCCAGCAAGGAGTTGGAATGGTTCATGATTTAATCGGGAAAACGGATACGCAGCGCGGCGCTGGCAGGCACGCCCTGGCAAGCCAGTGTCCAGCCATCGGCCAGGTCGTCATCGTCAAGCACTGCGTTGAGTTTCAAGGTCACGCTGCCCTCCTCCACCTTGCACATGCAGGCGCCGCACGAACCGCTGCGGCACGAGTGCGGCGGATTCAGGCCGGCGGCCGCCATGGCGTCGAGCAAGGTGGCGTTGGGCGGCACGGTCAAACGGTGTTCCTCCCCATCCAGCGACACGCACAGCGCCGCGCCGGGAACGTCACCGGACAATTCAATGGTTTCCGGCATGGCGCCCGGTGCATCGAGCGACACGAACCGCTCGACACGCACCTTGCCGCGTTCCACGCCCAGCGCCTTCAATGCCGCTTGCGCGCCATCCATGAACGGCTTGGGGCCGCAAATGAAATACTGGTCCGCGCCATGGCGGGCCAGCAGCGCCTGCATTTGTTCCAGGCTGGGGATGCCCTGCACCTGGTCCAGCCAATGCTGCACCACCAGCCGCTGCGGGTATTGCTGCGCCAGCGCTTGCAGCTCGCTGCGGAAGATAATGGCGTCCGCATCGCGGTTGGCATACAGCAGCCAGATCCTGCCGCTGCCTTTCGCCAGCACGGCCTTGATGATCGACAGCATCGGCGTAATGCCGCTGCCGCCTGCCAATAACGTGAAATCACCGTCCAGCCGCGCCGGCACAAAGACACCGGCGGGCGCCATCACGTCTACCTGCGCCCCAGCCTGCAGCTGGTCGCACAGCCAGTTCGACGCCCGGCCGCCCGCCACCCGCTTGATGGTGACGCGCGGCTTCGCATCGATGCCCGGGCTGCTGGACAGTGAATAGCAGCGCGCCAGCTCGCCGTCCGGATGCGCGACCCGCAACGTCAGGAACTGGCCGGGCCGGTAGTCAAACAGCGGCGCCAGCGCGGGCGGCACGTCCAGTTCGACCGACGTCGCATCGGCGGTTTCCGCCACGATGCGGGCGACCTTCAACGCGTGGTAGGTAGGCAGCGCGGCGTTCATGCTGGCCTCCTTACGAATCGATGGACAACTGGCCGTTGTCTATGCGCAGTTCCGAACCGTTGATGAAACGCGATTCATCCGACGCAAGGAACAGCACGAGGTTGGCGATGTCCCTGGGCAGGCACATACGGGCCATCGGGTCGCCTTCGACGTTGACTTCCGCGCTTGCCGCGCCCATCAAATTCGTCACCATCGGCGTCAGGATGCCGTCCGGGTGTACGGAATTGCAGCGGATGTTGTAGCGCTGCTGCTTGCAGTGTGCTGCCACGCTGCGCGTCAGCGCCGTCACCGCGCCTTTCGATGCGCTGTAGGCGCAGAAGTGCGCCATGCCGGCCAGCGCCGCCAGCGAAGCCATGTTGATGATGGCGCCGCCGTGCTGCTTCATCGCTTGCACGCCGTATTTGCAGCCAAGGAAATAGCCTTCCGCATTGACGCGCTGTATTTTTTGCCAGTCTTCCAGCGTGGTGGACTCGATCGTGCCCATGGCCAGGATGGCGGCATTGTTGACCAGCACATCGAGACGGCCAAAGCGCTCCAGCGTCGCCACGACCACGCGCTGCCAGTCGCCTTCGCTGGCAATGTTGTGGGCCAGCGCATAGGCGTTGTCGCCGATTTCCGCCGCCACTGCCTGCACGCCCGCTTCATTTACGTCCGTCAGCACCACCTTGGCGCCTTCGGCTGCCAGCAGTATTGCGTTTTCACGGCCTACGCCGCTGGCCGCGCCGGTGACCAGTACGACTTTTCCCTTAACCCTGCCCATATTTGTCTCCTCGTTGTTTTAAATTGGATAGTTGTGCGGCGGTCCCGGCACGGCGGCCGGACCACACGCAGTCCGCCAGCGACAAGCCGCTGACGTATTGATTCGATGCGATACCCAATGCCGTGCGCCCGGCCGCATACAGGCCGCCAATGGCGCGGCCATCGGCACGCAGCACGGCGCCCGTGTTTTCATTGACGCGCAAGCCGCCCAGCGTGATGGCGGGGCACGGGAATAATTTGCTGTCCATGGAAATGTCGATCGCATACAGCGGACCTTCCAGCGGCGCCAGCATGGCCTTGGATTTGCCCAGCGCATCAGCCGCATCGCCGCGCGCTGCCGCGTTATACGCGTCAACGGTCTGCTGCAATTGCGCGGCGGGCATGCCGAGTTTTTCCGCCAGCGCGGCGGCATTGGCTGCCTTGACGGCGCCAAACAGCATCAGCAGCATGGCCGGGCCGCTCTGGAACAGCCACAGCTTGCCGCTGCGGCATTCGCACAATGCCGCGCTGCGCAAGCGGCTGTCGAGTATCAGCCACGCGCGGCCATCGGCCTGTTCACACATCGCGTGGCCAAGACGCGCGCCGTAGACTTCTTCATTGCAAATGCGCTGTCCCGACCGGTCCACGACGATGCCGCGCGCCCAGTCAAATGGCGGGTTGATGAAGCGCCAGGCGGACACCTTGTGCATGTGCGAACTGGCGCCGCCCACGGATTCGCCCAGCGCAATGCCGCTGCCGGTGCAGCCTGTCGTGCCGAGCCGCCACGCGCGCAGGTAGCGGGGAGCGTAGCGCCCCAGCATCGCGCGGTTGAAAATAAAGCCGCCGGTCGCCAGCACGACGCCGCCATGGGCGCGCACGTGGCGCACTGCCGCGTAGCGCGATTCCAGCGCGGCCAGCGCGGCGCGTGCGCCATCGGCCAGTCCGGGCGCCAGGTTGTGCGACGCATCGGCAAAGCGCTCCAGCTGACGGTGCAGCCAGCCTGCCATGCCGCTCAACTGGCCCACTTCGGCGCCGATGACATGGCCCGCGCGGTCAGTGATCAGGCGGCGTGCGGTGGTTAGTCCCTGTACGGTAATGCCGGCGCGCGCTACTGCTTCGCGCAGCACTTTGAACAGCACGGCGCCGGACATGCCGCTGCCTTTGACGCGGTGGCCGCGCGGCGCCGGCTTTGCATGCTGCGCAAATGCGGGCACCGCTTCGCTGCCCGAGTAATACAGGTAATAGCCGTCTTGCGGATACGACGTTTTCACGGGCGGCATGGCGGAATCGAATTGCACGCCATGGCCCGACAGCCATGCCACCATATCGCGGCTGCCTTCGCAAAAAGCCCGCAAGGTGGCGGCGCTGACCGCATCGCCCGTTTCCTGGCACAGGTAGTCAAACATGGCTTGCGGTGTATCCTGCACGCCGGCTGCAACCTGCTGCGGCGTGCCGCCGCCCGCATAGACGACGCCGCCGCTCTTGGCGCTGGCGCCGCCCCGGTTGAAGCGGTCCAGCACCAGCACGCGCGCGCCGCTTTCCGACGCGGCCAGCGCCGCACAGGCTCCGGCAGCGCCGAAGCCCAGCACCAGCACATCGCACTCGTCATCCCAGATGTGACAAGCAGTGGCGCTTAGCTGCAATGGCTGGTCCATGGCCCGCTCACACAAAAAAGTCGCGGTTGTTCTGCCCCATCAGCATGCCGCCGTAATTAAGTTGCAATAATTGATCCATGGCCCGCTCACACAAAGAAGTCGCGGTTGTTCTGCCCCATCAGCATGCCGCCGTAATTGCGGCCATAGGGATCGAGGTTGTTGGCCACGTGGGCGCGCGCCGTGTGGGTGTCGAGGAAAATGCGTGTCAGCGGGTTGGTCAAATAAATGCCGCGGCCGCCGCAATAGCGCAGCAGGCGGTTGACCTGGGCGGCGCAGCGCTCCGGCACGGCAGCCGACTGGTAGCGGTATTCCACGCGGGTTTCCAGCGGCAGCGGCTTGCCTTCACGGGCCAGCGCCATCAGGTTCGCAAAGTTGCGCTGCAAGACCACGCGCATTTCATCGGCAGCCGCCTGCGCTTCGGCGCACGCCATTTGCGCGCCCGTGTCTTCCGTGGTTTTCTGGCCCGTGTTGATACTCACCAGTTTTGCCGAGTAGGCGCGGAACTGGTTGATTGCGCCCTGCAGCGCGCCCAGCGACGCGGTGGACACGGCGCGCACGAAGATTTGCGCGAACGGCAGGCGGTACAGCGGGGCCGTGTTGACGGCGTTGCCCGGGCTGTTGCACTGGAAGCCGTCCGACGATTTATGGGTGCGGTATTCGGGCACGAAGCAGCCGTCAACGACGATGTCATGGCTGCCCGTGCCGCGCAGGCCCAGCACGTCCCAATTACGCTCGATGCGGTAATCGCTGCGCGGCAGCAGGAACGTACGGTATTCCGGCGGCTGGCCCGCTTCCTTGGGCGGCACCAGGCCGCCCAGCAGCACCCACTGGCAATGTTCACTGCCACTGGAAAAGCCCCAGCGGCCGGAAAACTGGAAGCCGCCTTCCACCGGCACGACTTTCGCCACCGGCATATAGGTGGACGACGTCAGCACGCTGTCATCTTCACCCCACACATCGTGCTGCGCGCGGTCGTCGAACAGCGCCAGCTGCCAATTGTGCACGGCCACCACGCCATATACCCACGCGCTGGACATGCACGCTTCGGCGATCACCAGCTGGATGTCGAAAAACACTTGCGGGTCCATTTCATAGCCGCCATAGCGCTTCGGCTGCAGCACGCGGAACAGGCCGGCCTGCTGGAAGTCTGCAATGGTCTGGTCCGGAACTTTCATGTCCCGCTCGGCCTGGGCGGCGCGTTCCGCCAGCGCGGGCAGCAAGGCGCGGGCGCGCTCGACCAGCTCAGCGGGAGTGGGACTATCCAGCCGCTCTGCTGGAAGGGGTAACGAGGCCACGTTCTGTTGCATGTCTGCTCCTGTTTGGTGAGTGTCTGAAAGCCATGTTCACGCAACGGGCAAACTGCAACATCGTCCGAACAGACGATGAGGGGATGCGGCTGATGGGGGACTCTGGGGCCGACGCGGCAACGTTCGCGCACCACAACTTGTGCACCGATAACTACACAGGAGACCCAATGAAACGACTGACCATGCTGGCATCACTGATGCTTGCCACTTTTGCAAGCCCGTCGCAGGCGCTGAACATCCTTGTCACCAATGACGACGGCACGGAATCGTCCACTGTCCACGCGCTGCAACAGCGCCTGAGCGCCGCAGGACACAACGTGATCATTTCATCCGAGGTGTGCGACAACAGCGGCCAGGGCGGCGCGCTGGGATTTTTGCGCCCCATCGGTCCCCTGACGGCGACCAATTGCGGGGCGGCGCCCAGCCGTGGCGGCGCATTGGCGGCCGGCGCCCCCGGCGTCGGCACCCTGCCCGGCATGCCGTTCGCGTATTACGTGAACAGCACGCCGGTGGCGGCCACGTTATACGGCATCGATATCGCGTCAAAAAAAGCCTGGGGCAAGGCGCCGGACCTCGTGGTTTCCGGCCCAAATTACGGCAATAACACAGGCATGATCAACAACGGTTCCGGCACCGTGAATGCGGCGCTGATTGCCATCAACCGGGGCGTGCCTGCCATTGCCGTCAGTGCGGAACAGCCAACCGATTACCGCCCTTACAGCAGGCTGGCCGATGGCGACCCGGAATATGAAATTGCGGACGTCGTCGTGCGCCTCGTGGGCGAGCTGGAAAAGCGCAAATCCGTGGGTGACGGCTTGCTGCCGCAAGGTGTGGGGCTGAACGTGAATTTGCCGAAATTCGCCAAGGGCGGCGCGGCGGCGCTGAAGTTCAAGTACGCGAAACTGGGGCTGGCCACCATTGCGCTGCCTTATTTTATTGAAGATTTGTCGAAAGATGCGCTGGCGCAGAGCTACCTGGCGCGCGCCTTCCCCACCGGAGTGCCGCCACTGCCTGGCGTGACCTTGCTGGTCAATCCGGCGCCTGCCCCGGCCGGCCTGGCTTATGTGCCTGACAACGACCCGGAATCGGAACAAAACGTCGTCAATGCCGGCGCCATCGCCGTGGCGGTCATGCAGGGTACGCACCAGGCCACGCGCGCGCAGGAAGCCGCGATCCGCGCCAAGCTGGCCAACTTCATCAAGTGAGGCAACCATGCGAGCCACCTACTTTTTGCCCGCATGCGTGATCCTGGCCGCCTGCAACGGCGGCGGCGTGCACTCCAACGTGGTCATGGGCGGCGCGCCGGCCCTTGGCCAATCGACGGCTTTCCTGCTGGACGGCGACCCGGCCGGCAATTACGGCGAAGCGTTCATGGATGCCGATGGCAAGGGTTTTATCGTCGTGGGGCCCAGCGATGGCCAGCCCGCGCAGGCGCTATACCGCTTCGATGGCGACACGGTGCAGCGCTCGCCGGGCGCGTTGACGGGTACCGTGAACTTGAACCAGTCCAGTACGATGACTTTACGCACGTCCGCCGTGGCGCCGGGGCAGCTGGCGGGCAGTTATACGGTGCAATGGGGCGGACTGGCGGCAGATTTCAAGCTCGACGCCGATGGCAAGCTGACGGCGGCGGGCGGCGCGTGCCAATTGTCCGGCGCCGTACAGGCCAGCGGCGGCGTGCCGGGGACGCTGCCGGTCACCCTCACCATTTCCGGCTGTACCGCCGAGGGCAAGTACGATGGTTACCTGATCCGGTCGGCGGACTATGCGCCGGGTGCATTCCGGCTGGTGGCCGATGATGGGAAACGGATCATCGATGGGTATGCAATCAGCAACGGAATGTTGAAATAGTGCAATTCCAACAACAACAGAAAACCGTTCCTCAGCCCGGCAAATGCCGGGCTTTTTTACGCTCAGACATATAACTTATATAAGACATACAAGTTGCATAGTGTAGAACGTTATTCCATCTGCTAAAATCTCGCTGCTCCAGCCAAAAAGCTGTGTCCAACTGAAGAGAGCTGAGAAAGTTAACCACCCGGGCTTCGACCGCACACGAGGGAAAACCTATGACCCAGAATTCCAAAATCATTTACACGCTGACCGATGAGGCGCCACTGCTGGCGACCTACTCGCTGCTGCCTATCGTTCAGAAATTCACGGCGCCGGCCGGCGTGGATGTCGTGACCAGCGACATTTCCGTGGCTGCCCGTGTGCTGGCCGAGTTCCCGGAATACCTGACCGACGAACAGAAAGTGCCAAACAACCTGGCCGAACTGGGCCAGTTGACCCTGAAGCCGGAAACCAACATCATCAAGCTGCCGAACATTTCCGCTTCGGTGGCACAGCTGATGGCTTGCATCCGCGAATTGCAGGCACAGGGCTACAAGCTGCCGGACTACCCGGAAGATGCAAAGACTGAAGAAGAAAAAGCACTGAAAGCCCGCTACGGCAAGTGCATTGGTTCCGCCGTAAACCCGGTGCTGCGTGAAGGCAACTCGGACCGCCGCGCGCCGAAGGCTGTCAAAGAATACGCCAAGAAAAACCCGCACTCGATGGGCGAATGGAGCCAGGCATCGCGCACCCACGTGTCGCATATGCACCACGGTGACTTCTACCACGGCGAAAAGTCCATGACCCTGGACAAAGCCCGCGACGTGAAAATGGAATTGCTGACGACGTCCGGCAAGACCATCGTGCTGAAACCGAAAGTCTCGCTGCAAGCCGGCGAAATCATCGACAGCATGTTCATGAGCAAAAAAGCCCTGCTGGAGTTCTATGAAACCCAGCTGGAAGACGCGCGCAAGACCGGCGTGATGTTCTCGCTGCACGTCAAAGCCACCATGATGAAGGTATCGCACCCGATCGTGTTCGGCCACTGCGTACGTATCTTCTACAAGGAAGCGTTCGCCAAGCACGCCAAGACGTTCGAAGAACTGGGCGTGAACGTCAACAACGGCATGGTCAACCTGTACGAAAAAATCGAGAAGCTGCCGGCATCCCAGAAGGAAGAAATCCTGAAGGACTTGCACGCTTGCCACGCCAACCGTCCGGAACTGGCCATGGTGGATTCCGCCAAGGGCATCACCAACTTCCACTCGCCTAACGACATCATCGTTGACGCGTCGATGCCGGCCATGATCCGCCTGGGCGGCAAAATGTGGGGCGCCGATGGCCGTCCGAAGGATGTGAAGGCTGTGATGCCGGAATCGACCTTCGCCCGCATCTACCAGGAAATGATCAACTTCTGCAAATGGCACGGCAACTTCGACCCGACCACCATGGGCACCGTGCCGAACGTGGGCCTGATGGCGCAGCAAGCCGAGGAATACGGTTCGCACGACAAGACCTTCGAAGTACCGGAAGGCGGCGTGGCCAACATCGTTGACCTGGCCACCGGCGAAGTGCTGCTGACGCAAAACGTGGAAGAAGGCGACATCTGGCGTATGTGCCAGGTGAAAGACGCGCCAATCCAGGACTGGGTCAAGCTGGCTGTCACCCGCGCCCGCAACTCCGGCATGCCTGCCGTGTTCTGGCTCGATACCTACCGTCCGCACGAAAATGAAGTGATCAAGAAGGTGCAGAAATACCTGAAAGACCACGACACGACGGGCCTGGACATCCAGATCATGTCGCAAACCCGCGCCATGCGCTACACCTTGGAACGCGCATTCCGCGGCCTGGACACGATTTCCGTGACCGGCAACATCCTGCGCGACTACCTGACCGACCTGTTCCCGATCCTGGAACTGGGCACGTCGGCCAAGATGCTGTCGATCGTTCCACTGATGGCTGGCGGCGGCATGTACGAAACCGGCGCGGGTGGTTCCGCTCCGAAGCACGTGAAGCAGCTGGTGGAAGAAAACCACCTGCGCTGGGATTCGCTGGGCGAGTTCCTGGCGTTGGCGGTATCGCTGGAAGACATGGGCATCAAGACCGGCAACGCAAAAGCCAAGGTGCTGGCCAAGACCTTGGACGAAGCCACCGGCAAGCTGCTGGACAACCGCAAGTCGCCATCGTCGCGCACCGGTGAACTGGACAACCGCGGCAGCCACTTCTACCTGTCGATGTACTGGGCGCAGGCACTGGCAGCGCAAACCGACGACGCTGAACTGGCGGCGAAGTTCGCACCGCTGGCCAAGGCGCTGACGGAAAACGAAGCCAAGATCGTGGAAGAACTGAACGCCGTGCAGGGCAAGGAAGTCGACATTGGCGGCTACTACCACCCAAGCCCGGAAAAAACTTCGGCGGCCATGCGTCCAAGCCCAACCTTCAACGCTGCGCTGAACGCAATCTAAGCATCACGGTTCAGTAGCGTATGGAAGCAGCCCGGTGAAAGCCGGGCTGCTTTTTTTTCGCCTTCCGGTAAGTTTCGTGCTATCTTTTTAGCAACATAACTATACCAATCTCCTTATGCTTTTGCGCGCCCTGCTTCTGACTACCCTGCTGGCCAACGCCACGATGGCGCTTGCCGCTGAGACGCCGCAGCAAATCGTCACGCAAATGCACGAAGCTTATGCATCGCTGCGCTCTTATTCGGATACCGGCGTCGTATTGACGCATATGCCCGAAAATGAAACTCCGGACGAAACCGTCTTCCGCAGTGTGTTCGTGCGCCCGGATTTGTTCCGGTTTGAATGGACCACGCATCACCCCTATCCGCCGCTTCGCCACATCAAGAACAACAGCGTGATCTGGTCCAACGCAAACGGCGCATTTTTCTGGAGCGACCGCAGCGGCCGTGGCGAAAAGCTGGAGCAGCGGCCCAGCCTTGATCTTGCCGTTGCCGGGGCAACCGGTGTCTCGCACGGTTCGGCACATACCATCGCCAGCCTGCTATTGCCGCAGATGATGGGGCGCACGCTGGATGCCGATATCCAATGGAGCGGCGAGGCCGTCCTTGAAAACTTTGAAGGCGCCGCCTGTTACCACCTCACCGGGCAGCACGCCCGTAAGGGGCGCTATGAAATGTGGATAGCAAAGGACGACATGCTGGTCCGGAAGATAGCCATAGCGATGATGGGGATACCGGTTGAAGAGATACGGCGGGATATCCAGGTGAATGTGGCGATTCCAGAGCGTACGTTTGCGTCGGAAAAATGAAAAACAAGATGAATAGCCAGTTTCAATGCCGCGTGGCCTGTGAATCCGACCTGCCTGAAATCCTGCGCTTGTACGCCCAGCCAGACCTGGACGATGGCAAGGTCTTATCCCTGACGGAAGCAAAAGCATTGTTTGACCGCATCGCGCGCTACCCGGATTACAAGATTTATGTGGCGCTCATCGACGCGCAAATCGTCGGGACTTTTGCCCTGCTGATCATGGACAACCTGGGCCACCTGGGCGCACCGTCCGGCGTGATTGAAGACGTTGCAGTTGATCCGCAATGGCAAGGTCACGGCATCGGAAAAAAGATGATGCGGCACGCGCTTCAGGTCGGCCACGAAAAAGGCTGCTACAAAGTGGCCCTGTCGTCCAACCTCAAGCGCGAGCGGGCGCATGAGTTCTATGATTCGCTGGATTTTGAGCGGCATGGCTACAGTTTCCGGGTCCTTACGCCTTAACGCATAGAACCGGGTAGTACGCGGTAGCGGAGTACTTTCCCCCGCGCCCCTCAACCGGGGGATGCCGCCCCTTGGAGCCTATGGTAAAGTTTACAGATTCCACACAGCCAAAGGCCGCACACCATGGAACCGCAACTGATGCCCCGTAACAGCGAAGAAGAACGGGTCGCTGCGCTGGAAAGACTGGGCATCCTCGACAGCCAGACCGACGCATACTTCGACGGCGTCACGCGGCTGGCAATGGATGTGTTCAACATGCCGGGCGCGTATATTTCGCTGATAGACCGCGACCGGCAATGGCTCAAGGCCAGTTCCGGCTTTTGCACGCCGGGGGATTCGCGTGAAGAATCGTTTTGCAACCACACCATCAAAGGCGCCGAAGTCCTCGTCATTGAAGACACCCGCAACGATGAACGATTCCGCAACAACCCCGCCGTCACGGGCCCCGACCAGATCCATTTTTATGCCGGCGCACCGCTGCTGACCAGCGACGGCTATGCGATCGGCGCCCTGTGCGTCATCGCCCAAGAGCCGCACACATTCAGCGCCGCGCAGCGCGGCCAGCTGCAAGGCTTGGCCGCGCTGGTGGTCGCGCATATTGAATTGCGCCGCGCAGTCGGCCATGTGGACGCCATCACCGGCATGCCGAACAAATTCCAGCTCGATGAAGACCTCGATGACCAAGGCGCCGTGGCGGAAGGCGAGCCGCGCGTACTGCTGTATATCGACATGCCGGATGCCGCCAAAGCGTTTGAAATCGCCAGCGTGCTCGGCATTACGGTCTATGACGATTTAATCAGAGGCGTGGCGCGCAAGCTGGCGCACCTGTTCCGTGGCAAAGGCACCGTGTACCACATTACCGATGCGCGCTTTGCCGTGCTGTCGCAGGATGCCGACACCAACGCTTTCATTGAATACACCCATAGCCTGGAAGCGGCGCTGCAGCAGCCACTGATGGATATGAATGTGCCGATGAACCTGGCCAGCTTTGGCGGCATCGTGCCCTTTAAACTGTGTCCCAGCTCGTCGAAAGATGCACCCCGCAAGGCGTCATCGGCCGTCAACCAGGCATTATTGGGGCAGCAGCGCTGGCGTTCGTACGACACGCAATCGGATGAAGGCCAGCAGCGCGCCTTCCGTTTGCTCAACAGCGTGCATCACAGCCTGGAGAACAATGCCTTCCACATGCTGTACCAGCCCAAGCATGATGCGCTCACCGGTGCGTGCCACGCGGCCGAAGCGCTGCTGCGCTGGCAGCATCCGGAACTGGGCTTTGTGTCGCCTGCGGAATTCATCCCGCTGATTGAAAAGACCGCACTGATCGGCCCCCTGACGGCATGGGTGATCCGCGCGGCGATCCGGCAGGCCGCCGAATGGCATCAACAGGGACACTGCATCAAAGTCGCCATCAACCTGTCGGCCTATAACTTTGAAGAACCGGACATCTGCGGCCGCCTGCGCGATACGTGCACGGAATTTGGCCTCGATCCCCGCTATGTGGAAGTCGAGTGCACGGAAGGCATGTGGATGGAGAGCCCCGGTATCCTGGCCACGCTGAATACGATCCGCGCGATGGGTATGAGCCTCGCGCTCGATGATTTCGGCACGGGATACAGCAATTTCGCTTACCTGCAAAAGATCCCGGCCACCGTCATCAAGGTGGACCAGTCCCTGATCCGCAATGTCCATACGAATGAACGGGACCAGCGCATCGTGCGCTCGCTGATTGCCTTGGCGCGGGAACTGGGCTATGACGTGGTGGCGGAAGGGGTGGAGACGGAACAGTCCCTGTCGCTGATCCGCAGCTGGGGCTGCCAGATTGCGCAAGGTTATCACTTTGCCAAACCATTAGCTCCGGACGCGTTTATCGCCCATGTGCAGGCTTGCGCTTTGAATTAAGCCCCCTGTGCCACGGCGGGCGGCGCAGTTACAATGACGGGTTACTACACCGTTTGCCACTCCGATGTCTTCTGTGCCCACCGTACCTACGCGCCCGCTTTACATCATCAGCGCCACCTGCCTGCTGGCCATCCTGTATTTTGGCCGCGACGTGCTGCAGTCGATCGCGCTGGCCGCCATCCTCAGTACCGCTGTCGCCCCGCTGACGCGCCGCTTTGCGCGCCTGGGCCTGAGCCGCGCGCCGGCCACATTGGTGACAGTGGTGCTGGCTGCGCTGGTGCTGGCCGGCCTGGGTGCCGTCATGGTCGGGCAATTTGCCAGCCTGACGGATGATTTGCCCAGCTACCGCAAGGAGTTACGGGCCAAGACCAGGCAACTGCAGCAATTGGCGGAACGTCCGCTCGCCACACTGGAAGCGCGGCTGCAGGTGGTTGACGTGGCCCCGGCTGCGGCAGCGCCGCGCACGGCGCAAATTGCAGCCAGTGCGGCCGGCGCCCAGCCCCGCGCCAGCGTGCAGGACACGGCAGGCCGGCTGCTGGCACAGATTTCCGGCCCGGTCGGCAAGGCCGGCATCGTGCTGGTCCTGTTTATTTTCATCTCGCTGGAACACGAATCACTGCAAGACCGCCTGATCCGGCTGGCCGGCGACACCGCCATCAGCCGCACCATGCAAACGCTGGCCGACGCGGCGCAGGGCATTTCCCGCTTCTTCTTTGCGCAAATCGTCGTCAACGCTGCATTCGGGCTGTCTGTCGCCGTGACCTTATGGCTGATGGGATTGCCGCACGCTTTCCTGTGGGGCATGCTGTCCGGAGTGCTGCGCTTCGTGCCCTATCTCGGCATGCTGATCGCAGGCGCGTTTATTGCCCTGTTTGCGGCAGCCGTCGATCCGGGCTGGACGCTGGCGCTGGCTTGCGCGGCATTGTTCCTCGTGCTGGAAGTGGGCGTCGCCTACCTGGTGGAGCCGCGCGTCTATGGCCACTCATCCGGCCTGTCGCCGCTGGCCGTCATTGTTGCGGCGCTGGTATGGGGCACATTGTGGGGGCCGGTCGGCCTGATCCTGTCGACGCCGTTGACTTTGTGCCTGGTCGTGGCAGGCCGCCACGTGCAGGCGCTGGCGCCGCTCACCACGTTGCTGGGCGCGGCCCCCAGCGTCGGCGCGGCGCAGCGCTTTTACCAGCGCGCGCTGGCCGGTGACATTGCCGCCATCGTGCGAGACGGGCAAGCCCGCCTGAAACGGGGCAGCCTGGCCGCGTATTGCGACAAGGTGCTGATTCCCGGCATGGCCATGGCCGTGCCTGAAATTGAAAGCGGCCGCGTGGCGGAACAGCAGCTCGACCAGCTGCGCAAAACCATCGTCGAAGTGACGGAAGAAATTTCCGCGCCCAACGCGGACGGCCCTTGCAAGCGCAAGCGCGTGCCGCTGATGGATAAGAATATCGGCTCGCATTTGCGCAAGCTGCGCCAGTCCCGCACGGGCCAGTGGCAAGGCTCGCTCGATGTCCCGGCCCACTCCGTGACCTTGTGTGCGGGCCTGGGCAGCGACCGCGATGACTTCCTGTGTGAATTGCTGGTGCGCGCGCTGGCCGAAGGCGGCGCCGATGCGCGCAGCGTTGTGCTGAACCGGGCGGAAGACAATCCGGGCGACGACAAGGCGCAACTGGTGTCGAACGTGATTTTGCCGTACCCGTTTGAAGCCGACGTCGACGCGTGGCTGGAGGCCGTGGCAAACCTGCGCGCCGGCATGCCGCACGCGTGCATCGTCGTGCTGAAGCTGCAACTGGATGCCAGGGTCACGCGCCAGCAAGAAGTGGAAAAAGCCGTGGACCTGGTGGTGCAGTCGTTCGAACAGGCGCGCGCCTTTGTGGAGAGCGGCGTATGACGGACCCGCGCCCCACCCTGCCGCCATTGCCGGAAGATTCGGCCGTCCTGCGCGCAGCGCGTGAAAAAAAAGCTGCGCAAATCCGTGGCGTCGCATCGATCCACGACATGCGTGAAGCCATCAAGCAGGCGAGCCGGATTGCGCCGGCCATTTCGCACGTTGCCCGTCTGAACAAGCCAGGCGCCGCCGTGTTCCGCGCACGGGCCGGCGAAGGACTGCCATTCCTGATTGAAGGTGTCGTCAATAAATGGCCGCTGTGCGGACTGACGCCGCAGCAGTTGCGCGAACAATATGGCCATTTGCACGTGCGGGCCCGGGTCGGCGATTACGTCAACACGGCTTTCGCGCCGGACCGCGCCATGCATGACATGTCGATGGTGGAATACCTGGAGCTGTCGTCATCCGGCGCATCGAACCTGACGCCGAATTTGCCGCCTTACGTGGGCAACCTGGAATTGCGGGAATTGAACCACCTGTGCCACTGGCCGACGTACTTCAACAAAATGGGTCCGGCACGTTTCTGGATCGGCCCTGCCAGGACCGTGACGCCGCTGCACTGCGACTACGACGACAATATCTTCGCGCAAATCTGGGGCACGAAACGCATCTTCCTGGCGCCGCCCCACCACGACGAATTCCTGTACCCGCGCGAAGCCAACGCCTTGCTGTTCGGCTCTCCGTTTGATCCGGAAGCGCCGGACTATGAACAATTCCCGCTGGCGCGCCATGCCAATATCATTGAATGCATCGTGCAGCCCGGCGACATGCTGTACGTGCCGGCCGGCTGGTACCACCAGGTGCGGGCGCAAACGTTTTCACTGTCCGCCAACCGCTGGGCGCGCGGCGTGCCGTTTGCGCTGCAGCCGTAATGCTGGCGCTTACTGCGCCTTGACCGGCGGCGGCGCCGCCGCCTCTTCCTTCGCACACGCCTGCACGCAGCGCAGGTATTGCGAGTCGCACGTGCGCTGCATTTTCACGCGGCGGCTTTCATAGCCCTGCTTCACCTGGGCGGAAAACGGCTTGTCTTCCAGCCCTTTCGCCACCCGCGCATGGGGATTCCTGTCCGCCATTGCCAGCAATGGCGCCGCCTCTTCGTCGCTTGCCGATGCCGCATCGCTGCGGCACTCGCGCTTGTCGGTTTCGCATAAGGGCTTGCAGAAGCCATTGCCTTCAGCATGGGCCGTTCCGGCCAACACCGCCGCCAGCAAGGCGGGCAGCAGGAAAAATCGTTTCATATCGCACTCGTTGCTTTGTGGAATTTTGATTGTAACGACGATGTATGTTTTTACAACTGCGTTCATACATCGTTACAACTTCCCGCCTGCAACAGCGGTGTTGCAGAAAAGAGCAGCAGGGTGTGCCAAATCTGCACAGTGCCGGCGCCGCAAGCCGCAGCCAGCCTCCGTTCGTGTTTGGCATGGGGATTGCAACTACCGCACCAGCCGTGCGCCGCAATCAACAAAATAATCAGCGCCATCACCACAGGGAGACACCACATGCACCAGCACACACCGCACCATGGCTTGCGCCTGACGATCATGGCCGCCATGACGGCCGCCTGCTGGAGCGCGGCCAGCGCCGATGAAATGGCGGCCATTGCCGCCCTGCCCATGCCCATCGTGGTGATCTCCGCCACGCCATTGCCGGGCGCCGTCCTGCAGCGCCAGCACATGCCCTCCAACGCCCAGACCCTGGACAGCGCGCTGCTGGACCATGCAGCCTTTGCCACCATGCCGGATTTGCTAAACCGCCTGGGCGGCGTCGTCATCAACGATATCCAGGGCAACCCATTCCAGGCCGACGTCAGCTACCGTGGCTTCACAGCGTCGCCTTTGCTGGGCACTCCGCAAGGCTTGTCCATCTACATGGATGGCGTGCGCCTGAACCAGCCGTTCGGCGACGTGGTCAGCTGGGATTTGATCCCGCGTTCAGCCATTGCGGCGGCCACCTTGGTGCCCGGTTCAAATCCCCTGTTTGGCTTGAATACGCTGGGCGGCGCGCTGGCGCTGCAAACCAAGGATGGACGCGAACATGGCGGCACGGCGGTGCAATCGGTGGTGGGCAGCTTTGGCCGCAAGACGGTGGAATTCGAGCATGGCGGCCACAATGCACAGGGCTGGCACTGGTTTGCGGCGGGGAATGGATTCAAGGAGCAAGGCTGGCGCGAAGATTCGCCATCGCGTGCCGGCCAGCTGTTTGGCAAACTGGGTTGGAGCGATGCCGCCACGGACGCCGCGCTGACGATGGCGCTGGCCGGTTCGCGCCTGCATGGCAATGGCTTGCAGGAACAGCGCATGCTGCAAAACAGCTACCGCAGCGTGTACACGAAGCCGGACATCACGCGCAACCGCTCCGCGCTGCTGAACTTGACGGCCAGCCGCCATTTGACGGACGCACTGCTATTGTCCGGCAACGCCTACCTGCGCCGCATCCGCACGTCGGCCTACAACGGCGACGTCAATGACGATGCGCTCAGCCAATCGCTATACCAGCCTAACGCGGCAGAACGCGCTGCACTGGCGGCAGCCGGCTACGCAGGCTACCCGGCCGGCGGCGCCAATGCTGCCAATACGCCCTTCCCTTACTGGCGCTGCATCGCCAACGTGTTGCGCCAGGATGAACCGTCTGAAAAGTGCAATGGCTTGATCAACCGCACGGCAGCGATCCAGCGCCAGGCCGGCTTGGGCGGCCAGATCGCATGGCAAGGCAACGCAGCAGCCATGCAGCACCGCATCGCCGCGGGCGCCGCGCTGGACACGAGCCGCGCAGACTTCCGGCAATCCACGCAATTCGGCTATGTGAATCCGGACCACAGCATCCAACCCGTGGACTTTTACGCGGATGGCGCGGAAATCAGCGACGACGGCGCGCCCGTCGACACCCGCGTTGATGTGACGGGCCGCACGCGCACGTGGAGCCTGTACGCGACAGACACCGTCAGCGTGACAGACCGGCTGGCCGTCACGCTGTCAGGCCGCTACAACCGCACCAGCGTGCATAACCGCGATCACATCACGCCAGGCGGCGCCAGTGGCTCGCTGGACGGCGACCACCATTTCAGCCGCTTCAATCCCGCACTGGGCGCCGCGTGGCAATGGTCGCCGCACACCGCGCTGTATGGCGGCTACAGCGAAGGCAGCCGCACGCCGACCGCCGTGGAACTGGGCTGCGCCGATCCCGCCACGCCATGCAAACTGCCCAACTCCATGGCAGGCGACCCGCCGCTGCGGCAAGTGGTCACGCGCACGTGGGAAGCGGGCTTGCGCGGCAAGGCCGGCTATCAGCTGCACTGGCAGGCAGGCGTGTTCCGTGCAGCCAACGCGGACGATATCCTGTTTGTCGCCGACAATGCGGCGGGCTTCGGCTACTTCCGCAACTTCGGCAAGACGCGCCGCCAGGGCGTGGAACTGGGCATCGGCGGCGAATCCGGCGCTGTCGCGTATTCCGCCAGCTACACGTGGCTGGACGCCACTTTCCGCAGCGCGGAACTGGTCAACGGCGCGGCCAACAGCAGCAGGGACGCCGATGGCAACATCGCCATCCGCCCCGGCAACCGCCTGCCGCTGGTTCCCGCGCATGTGTTCAAGGCGCAGGCGGACTGGCAAGTGACGCAGGAATGGAAAATGGGCCTCGGCGTACAGGCGGTATCCGGCGCCACGGCGCGCGGCAATGAAAACAGCCTGCACCAGCCGGATGGCAAATACTTCATCGGCGCGGGGCGCTCGGCGGGATACGCCGTGTTCGATTTCTCTACCCGCTATCAAGTCACGCCGCGCCTGAGCGCCTTTGCAAGCATCAGCAACCTGTTTGACCGGCGCTTCGCGACAGCGGCCCAGCTGGGTGCAACGGGCTTTACCGCCAGCGGCAATTTCATCGCGCGGCCCTATGCCGCGCAGGGCGACAATACCACCGTCACGTCTTCAACGTTTTATGGACCGGGTGCGCCGCCGATGATCAAGGTGGGGTTGCGCTACGCGTTCGGCAAATAAAAATCCTTGCCCCGCTCCCGCAATAGCTGCGCAACCCGTTCCGCCACCGGCGGCAAATAGCCCTGCCGCCGGTACACCAGCCCAAAGCGCCGCTGCAATTGCATTTCCGGCACCGCGACTTCCCGCACGCGGGCCCGCTGCGCCAGCAAATTGAAACGCGAGGTGAAGCCCAGCAGCGGCGTACGCTCCAGCACAGGCAAGATCGTGTTCAATACATTTGATTCGATTTGCACACGGGGCCGCGGCAAGCCGTGGCGCTCAAACGTCTGTTCCAGCCACTGGCGCGACGCGACCGTGGGCGCAGGCATCACCCATTGATACTGCAATAAATCCGGCAACGTGCATGGCGACGCGAAGACGGGATGGTGTTCGCTGGCCATCACCACCATGGTGTCTTCGGCAATCTGTTCGCACTGCAGTTCCACATCGCCGTCCAGCATCGGCCCCACGGCCATGTCCACTTCCCCGTCGCGCAGCCAGTTCACCAGCGTATCGTTCATGGCCACCGCCAGGTGCACGGTAATACCCGGGGCATCGGCCAGCAATTGCTCGAAAACCGCCGGCATCAAGTGTTCCGCCAGCGTTGCCATGCAGCCTATCCGCACCTCGCCTTGCAAGCCGCCCGCCACATCGCGCATTTCCCGCTGGGTTTCTTCCACCATCAATGCCATCTGGCGCGTGCGCCGCAGCAACACGTGGCCGGCCGCCGTCAGGCGCATACCGCGCCCGTCTTTTTCAAACAGCTTCGTGCCCATGTCCTCTTCCAGCCGGTCGATGCATTTGGTTAATGCCGGCTGGGTACGGTGCACCCGTTCGGCAGCCCGCGCCAGGCTGCCTTCGGTGGCAATCACTTCGAAATACTTCAAGTCGCGGAAATCCACGATACATTCCTCAAAGTTTAAAAAACTCAAAAATAAGTGAATATACATTATAGATCGTGCTTCCTATACTCGCTTCACCAGTAGCAACCAACCGATAACACAGGAGCACACATGAGCCAGTCCACCCCACCCGACGTGATCCGCGACATCGAGCGCGTGTCGCCAGAATTGATTGCCCAGGCAGGCAAGTACCCATCGTCCATCCTGGCCGACGTGGCAGGCCGCCGTGGCGCCCTGTCCAGCCGCATCGCCCCGCTGGCGCCGTCGATGCGCATTGCCGGACCCGCCATCACGGTCGACGTGCGCCCTGGCGACAATTTGATGATCCACGCGGCCATGGCCATTGCGAAACCCGGCGACGTGCTGGTCATCGATGGCAAAGGCGATGAAAGCGCCGCACTGATGGGCGAAATCATGGTGTCGCAATGCATGGCGATCGGCATTGCCGGCATCGTCATCGATGGCGCCGTGCGCGACACGCAAGCTATCCGCGAACTGGGCTTCCCCATGTATGCCATTGGCGCCAACCCGAACGGCCCGACCAAGCTGGTGCCAGGCCGCATCAACTGGCCGGTATCGGTGGGCGGCGTCACGGTGCGTCCGGGCGACTTGATCGTGGCCGATGCGGATGGCGTGGTGGTGGTGGAAACCGCGAAGGCGCCGCTGGTCGTGGAATTAGCGAAAAAGAAACTGGCCGATGAAACCGCCCGCATCGAAGGCATCCGCAGCGGCACGCAATTGCGCCCGTCGTGGCTCGATGGCGCATTGCGCAAAGCGGGCGTGCTGGCCGAAGGAGAAACGCTGTGAACGCCGCGGTGAATACTGTATTTCAGCCGCAATGCGGCGTGATTCTCGTGACCGGTACCGACCTGGCGCCCCAGGCACTGGCCTTGCTGTCGGAATTCAACATCGTCTACGCCGGCGCCAAGCCGGAAGAAGAACAGCTGGTGGCGCTGTGCCGCCAGCACCAGCCGATCGCCATCATCGTGCGCTACGGCCGTTTGACGGACCGCGTCATGGCAGCCTGCAGCAACTTGCGCGTGATTGCCAAGCATGGCGCGGGCCTCGACACGATAGCCCTTGACGCCGCTGCGCGCCGTGGCATCGCCGTCAAGGCTGCCGTGGGCGCCAACGCCGCCGCCGTTGCCGAACATGCATGGGCGCTGATTCTCGCCTGCGCAAAAAATGTCACGCAACTGGACCAGCGCATGCGCGCCGGCCATTGGGATAAAGCCACCCACAAAAGCCTGGAAATGAATGGCCGCACCCTGGGCCTCGTCGGCCTGGGCGCGATCGGCGCCCGCGTGGCGGCAATCGGCGCGGCCATGGGCATGAACGTCATTGCCCACGATCCCTATGCGCAATCGGCGCCGGACGGCGTCACGCTGCTGCCGCTGGCCGATGTCATTGCCGGCTGCGACGTGCTGTCGCTGCATTGCCCGCTAACGCCGGACAACGCCAACATGCTCAATGCCGCCACCTTGGCCACTATGCGCCCCGGCGCCATCGTCGTCAATACGGCGCGCGGCGGCTTGATCGATGAAGCGGCGCTGGCTGACGCACTGCAGAGCGGCGCGCTGCGGGCTGCTGGCCTGGACAGCTTCCAGGAAGAGCCCATGCGCGCAGGCCATCCGTTCGCCGGCATTGCCAACGCCATCCTGTCGCCGCACGTCGGCGGCGTGTCTGCCGACGCGTACATCAGCATGGGCGTTGCGGCAGCGAACAATATCCTGAACGTGTTGGCAGCCTGACAATACACGGCATACAGCGCACAACGTAAAGCGCGCACCAAGACGCGCTTTCGGGTTTAATGTAATGGAGGACGACAATGACTAGTCAAGAACACAACACCCGCCTGGAAGCGGAAACCATCCGCAAGGTGACCTGGCGCCTGATCCCATTTTTAATGGTGTGCTACCTGCTGGCCTTCATTGACCGGGGCAACATCGGCATGGCGTCGCTGCAAATGAACCACGACCTGGGCATCACGCCCAAGATTTTCGGTTTTGCCGGCAGCCTGTTTTTCATTTCCTATTTCCTGTTTGAAGTGCCCAGCAACCTGGCCATGCAAAAGTTCGGCGCCCGCAAATGGATTGCCCGCATCATGATCACGTGGGGCCTGATCACGGCCAGCACGGCGCTGGTGCAGGGACAAACGTCGCTGTTCATCGTGCGCTTCCTGCTGGGCGCCGCTGAAGCGGGCTTCTTCCCAGGGGTGCTGCTGTACCTGACGTACTGGATTCCTGCCGCCTACCGTGGCCGCATCATTGCCATCTTCATGGTGGCGGTGCCGATGGCCAGCTTTATTGGCTCGCCATTGTCCGCCATGCTGCTGGAAATCGATGGCACGCTGGGCTTGCGCGGCTGGCACTGGCTGTTCATTTTGGAAGGCATCCCGACCGTGCTGCTCGGCCTCGTGTGCCTGTTTTACCTGACAGACAGGCCGGAACAGGCGCGCTGGCTCAGCGAAGAACAGCGCAACTGGCTGTCGGCCCGCATGGAACAGGAGCGCGCCGCGAAAAAGACTGCCGGCAAACACCCGACGATCTGGCAACTGTTCCGCAGCAAGGAAGTACTGGGCATGGCCCTGATTTGCTCCACCGCGTCGTCGGCCGGCACCGTGCTGGGTATCTGGCAGCCGCAATTGATTAAATCGTTCGGCCTGACCGTCATGCAAACGGGCCTCGTCAATTCCATTCCTTACGTGATTGCGTCCATCGCCATGGTGTGGTGGGGCCGCCACTCGGACAAGAAAAACGAACGCCGCCTGCATACGGCCATCCCGCTGGTGCTGATTGCACTGGGCATGCTGGGCACGCTGGCCACGTCGTCGCTGGTCACCACGATGATGCTGCTGTCGTGTGTCCTGATTGGCGCCTATTCGTTCAAGGGCCCGTTCTGGGCGCTGAGTTCCAACTGGCTGTCGTCCGCCTCGGCAGCAGCCGGCCTGGCCGCCATCAATGCCGTGTCGAACCTGATCGGCGGCGGCTTGATGGTCAACGTGTACGGCTGGATCAAGGAAGAAACCGGCAGCCACGCCATTGCCCTGGCGCCCATCGCAGTGTTGGCCCTGGCCAGCATCATCACGCTGCTGACCCTCAGCAGCAGCAAGCGCCAGATGGCGCGCAATACACCGGCCAACGCCGCAGCGTAAGCCGCTATCCAGTAACCCGTTGCTGTAGGGCGGATTAGCGCGCAGCGCGTAATCCGCCATGCGCCGCCGCAACGCACGCACGGCGGATTACGCCGGCTGCGCCGCCTAATCCGCCCTACATCCCGGCATCACCAATAACAATCGGAGACAACCATGAACAAAACCATCGTGGCGCTGACCCTGGCCGCCCTGGCGCCCTGCGCCTTCGCCGAAACCGGCGTGCAATTCTACGGCATCATCGATGCCGGCCTGCGCTACCAGACCCATGTCGACGCGGCGGGCAACAGCCTGTTGTCGATGGGGTCCGGCCAATATCTTTCCAACCGTTTCGGCTTCCGCGGCACGGAAGACCTGGGCGGCGGCCTGACCGCCCGCGTACTGCTGGAAGGCGGCTTTAACAGCAAGACCGGCGCACTGGATAACACCAGCAACGTGCTGTTCAACCGCACGGCGGCCGTGGGACTGGGCGGCGCATGGGGCGCCATCGACATGGGCCGCCAGTACACGATCGGCTTCCGCACCGAGCTGTTCCTCGACCCGTTCAACCACCACTACACGGGCCTGGTGCCGCTGTCGTCCGGCGCCGGCACGCCGCTGCCGGCGGCCGCCACTGCGGCAGGCTTAAGCGCTTCATCATCGTCCGGCACGCGTTTCAATAACGATATCCAGTACACGGGCACATTTGGCGGCCTGACCGTGCGCGCGGAATATGCGCCAGGCGAAGTGGCCGGCGACAGCAGCAAGGGCACGGCGCGCGCCGCGGGCTTTACTTACACGGGCAATGGCTTGCTGGCGGCGGGCGTCTACACGCACAAGCAAACCCCGGCCGGATTCGATAACAATGCCGTGCTGCTGGGCGGCGGCGCCAGGTACAAGGCGCTCACGGTCAAGGCTGGCTGGTCGCGCGAGCGCCAGCAGGCGGCAACCACCGTCTATCAAAACCGCACGGCCTTTGGCGGCGCCAGCTACCAGCTGTCGGCGCCCGTGGAATTGACGGCGGCAATATACCGCTCGGAATACGACGGCGCCAAGGCTGACGGCACGCGCACCTTGTACCTGCTGGGCGGCAGCTACCACTTTTCCAAGCGCACCAACCTGTATGCGGAATTTGACGTCAACCAGTACCGGGGCGCGCTGATCCCCGCATCGAAACAGACAAGCCAGCGTGGCGTCGCCATGGGCATGACGCACATGTTCTGACCGGGAATGCGCCGGTTGCCGCTATACTGCAAACCGGCGCATAACAATCGGAATGAACATGAAAAAAATCGTCGTCAAATTCGGGGGCTCCAACCTGCGGCGCCCTGAAGACATCGACCGCGTGGCCGGTGTCGTACAAACCTATAACCGCCCCCTCGTGCTGGTGGTTTCCGCCTTTTATGGCATCACGAATGCACTGATCGAATGCGTACAGGCGGCCCGCAAAGGCGCCGGCACCATCTCGGCGCTGGAAGAAAGCCAGGATTACACGCTGTCGCTGCGCGCGCTGAAAAAGGAAATCCTGGAAGCAAACATCAAAGACCCGGCGCAGCGCGCCAAAACCGAGGCGGCGCTCAATGCCCGCCTGGACCAGCTGACGCGCTACCTGACCGGTATCCATTACATCGGCGACGTGCCGGATTTCGTCAATGACGCCATCCTCAGTTATGGCGAGCGTTTATCGAGCCTGTTGCTGGCGGACGTGCTGCAAAGCCGCGGCATCAATGCCCGCGAAGCGCTGCCGGAAGATATCGGCCTCGTGTCCGATGGCGTATTTGGCAATGCCGCGTGCGATTTCGACGCCAGCACGGGGCCCGTGGCCAAGGCACTGGCGGGCGATGGCGTGATCGTCGTGCCGGGCTTTTATGGCGTCAGCCGCGAAGGCAAGCCGACCTTGTTCGGCCGCGGCGGCTCTGATTATTCCGCCGCATCGATTGCCCGCTGCATTGGTGCGGAATCGCTGGACGTGTGGAAGGACGTCGATGGTTTCCTCAGCGCCGATCCGGGCGCTGTCAGCGCGCCTCAGCCGATCGCCCGCCTGCACTATCTGGAAGCGGCGGAACTGTCGTACTTCGGCGCGAAAATCCTGCACCCGCGCACGGTCGAACCGTTGTTCGACCAGGGCATCCCGATCCGCATCCTCAACATCACGAAGCCGGAGCTGGGACTGCATCCATTTACCGTCATCGATGCGGAACGCACGGTCACGCACGACGTGGTGAAAAGCGTATCGTCCAGCGATGACGTGGCAATCCTGAAGCTGCATGGGCCGGGCGTGGGCTTCAAGCCCGGTATCCTGGCGGAAGTCACGTCCGCGCTGGACCGCAGCGGCATCAATATCAAGAGCGTGCTGACGGCGCAGACGGCGATTAACGTGCTGCTGGCGCGCGGCCACCTCGACGCCGCATATGAGGCCGTGGCCGGGCACCATATTCCCGGCGTCGTTGAAGTCAGCCGCAATGATGCGGTGGCCATAGTCGCCGTGGTGGGCGACGGCGTGCTCGATGCGTCGAATGTGGGCAGCGCGATTGCCAGCCGGGCGCTGTCGGCTGCGCTGGCGGGCGGCGTGCGCGTGACGCTGGCGGCGGCAGGCGCCAGCGAAGTGGCGGCCTACATGCTGGTGGACCGCCGCGACCGCAAGCTGGCGCTGCAGGCGATCCATGACCATTTCTTTGGAGACGGCAAGCAGTAACGCGGCAGGCATGGGAGGGCATGCCCTCCCCGCCCCGCTTACAGGCTTGCAGCCAGTTCCGGCAACACCTCGAACAAGTCGCCGACGATGCCATAATCGGCAACGGCAAAGATCGGGGCTTCGGGGTCCTTGTTGATGGCGACGATGGTTTTCGAATCTTTCATGCCCGCCAAATGCTGGATCGCACCGGAAATGCCGACCGCGATATACAGTTGCGGCGCAACGATCTTGCCGGTTTGCCCCACTTGCCAGTCATTGGGCACGTAACCCGCATCCACTGCCGCCCGCGACGCCCCCATGGCAGCGCCCAGTTTATCAGCCACCGGTTCCAGCAGCTTGAAAGCATCGCCGGAGCCCATGCCACGTCCACCGGACACGATGACCTTCGCAGCAGTCAATTCCGGCCGGTCCGACTTCGCCAATGCACGCCGGACAAACGCCGACTTGCCGACATCCGCCACGGCCGCCACGGTTTCCACCTGTGCCACGCCACCGGCCGCAGCCGCCGCATCGAAGCCGGTTGTCCGCACGGTAATGACTTTTACGCGATCCGGCGACTGCACGGTGGCAATCGCGTTTCCCGCATAAACAGGCCGCTCAAATGTATCGGCACTGACGACCTTCGTGATGTCCGATATTTGCGCCACATCGAGCCGCGCCGCCACGCGGGGCAAGATGTTTTTGCCATACGCTGTCGCAGGGGCCAGGATATGCGCATACCCGCCCGCCACAGCCAGCACTTGCTCCGCCACGTTTTCCGCCAGGCCGTCCGCAAAATGCCCGGCATCGGCAAGCAAGACTTTAGCGACACCTGCGACCTGTGCAGCTTGTGCCGCAGCTCCTCCGGCATCCGAACCAGCCACCAGCACGTGCACGCCGCCGCCGCATTGCAGCGCCGCTGTCACCGCATGCTGCGTGCTGGCTTTCAAGCCCGCGTTGTCATGTTCTGCAATAACCAATGCAACCATCGTTTTTCCTTTCAAATCACCTTGGCTTCCGTGCGCAGCTTGGCCAGCAAGGCTGCCACGTCCGGCACCTTGACGCCCGCCGAACGCTTGGCGGGTTCCGTCACCTTCACGGTTTTCAGGCGCGGCGCCACATCGATGCCCAGCGCTTCCGGCGTGACCGTTTCCAGCGGCTTTTTCTTGGCCTTCATAATGTTTGGCAGCGTCACGTAGCGTGGCTCATTGAGCCGCAAATCGGCTGTAATGACGGCGGGCAGCGCCAGCGACAGGGTTTCCAGGCCGCCGTCGATTTCACGGGTAACGATAGCTCTGCCTCCCTCCAGCAAGATGTTCGACGCAAACGTGGCTTGCGGCCAGCCCAGCAGACTTGCCAGCATCTGGCCGGTCTGGTTGGCGTCATCGTCGATTGCCTGCTTGCCAAGGATGATCAATTGCGGCTGTTCCTTGTCCGCCAGCGCCTTCAACAGCTTGGCCACTGCCAGCGGTTCCAGCTCGGCCGCTGTCTCCACGAGGATGCCCCGGTCCGCGCCGATCGCCATGCCGGTGCGCAGGGTTTCCTGGCACTGCGCCACGCCGCACGATATGGCCACGACTTCCGCTGCCTCGCCCGTCTCCTTCAAACGGACGGCTTCTTCCAGCGCGATTTCATCAAACGGGTTCATGGCCATTTTTACATTGGCGAGGTCCACACCCGAACCATCGGCTTTTACCCGCACCTTGACGTTGAAATCCACCACGCGCTTGACTGGTACCAGAACTTTCATCTTCACGCCTTCTTCAGCAAATCAAGAATGCTGGAAAAGTCCAGCGCCCCCGCGCCCCGCGTGCTGTGCAGCGCATACAGGTTGCGCGCCAGTTCGCCCAGCGGCACCGGGGATTTTGCGTTCATTGCCGCTTCCGCCGCCAGCCCCAGGTCTTTCAGCATCAAGTCCACGCCAAAGCCGCCGCTGTAGCCGCGCGACGCCGGCACGTTATCCATGACGCCTGGCACCGGGTTATACAGTTCCAGCACCCAGTTGCGGCCAGAACTTTTGACCATGATGTCAGACAGCACGCGGGGATCGAGGCCGTTGGCCATGCCCAGTGCCAGCGCTTCGGCCGTCCCTGCCATCAGGATCCCCAGCAGCATGTTGTTGCACACCTTGGCGCTCTGGCCCGCGCCATGCGCGCCCGCATGGAAGATATTGCGGCCCATGGCCAGCAGCACGCCACGGGCCTTTTCCAGCACATCGGCCGGGCCACCCACCATGAACGTCAAGGTACCGGCTTGCGCGCCGCCCGTGCCGCCGGATACCGGCGCGTCCAGCATCTCCATCCCCGACACTTGCGCAGCTTCCGCTACTGCAATGGCCGATTGCGCGGCAATCGTGCTGCAATCGATGATCAGCGCACCGGGGCGCAATGCGCCGATGACGCCATCGCGGCCAAGGTACAGCTGCTCCACGTGGCGGCTGGCCGGCAGCATGGAAATCACGGTGTCCGCGCCCTCCACTGCCGCGCGGGCCGACGGCGCCACGCTCGCGCCCGCGTCGCCCAGCGTTTTCAGCGCCGCAGCCGACAAGTCAAACACCGTCAGCGCATGGCCGGCTTTCACCAGGTTCAACGCCATCGGGCCACCCATGTTGCCCAAGCCAATAAATGCGATATTGCTCATTTTGTCTCCTGTCATTCAAAGGTCTGCCAGCGGGTGCTGTTGCACGCTCCACGGGCTGTCGAGGAAAGCCGCGCTGCTGCCGGCCGGCTGCCAGCGCGGCGACATGTCCTTGTCGATCAACAGCGCACGGATGCCTTCCGCGAAATCGCCCTGCGCCGCGCAATGCAGCGCCACGCCATATTCAAGGCGGAAGACATCGGCCAGCGATAAATGTCTGGCCGCCTCCAGCATGCGCCAGGCCAGCCGCAAGGCGCCGGGCGATGCGCGTTTGCTCGATGCGGCAGCCTTGGCCAGCCAGGGATTGTTGGTTTCCAGCGCGGCCAGCGCATCCAGCGCTTCTTCCACCGTATCGCGGCCGCACAGGTTATCTATCAAGTCCTGGTGCTGGCGCAATGGACCCGCCTGCGTCCAGCCATAGTCGCCGTGGCGCGCTTCGGCCCGGCGCAGTACATAGCCTGCCAGTGCATGGTTGGCCTCGCAATTTTCACTCCACGGCTGGATCAGCAGTGCTTCCAATACGTCGGCCTTGACGGCATGGGGCAGCACGTAATCCGCAAGACCCGCGTAGCGGGCGTCGGCCGCTTCAAAGCTGGCGCCCGTCAGCGCAAGGAAGCGCCCCGCATGCCCGGGCATGCGGTTCAGGAACCACGACCCGCCCACGTCCGGGAACAGCCCGATCCCCGCTTCCGGCATGGCCATGCGCGTTTTTTCCGTGGCGACGCGGTGGCTTGCGCCCGCCATCAATCCGATGCCGCCGCCCATGACGATGCCATGGCCCCAGCACAGGATGGGCTTTTTATACGTATGGATCTGGTAATCGAGCCGGTATTCGCGCTCGAAGAACGCATTCGCATAGTCATTGCCCAGCACGTTGCCATTTTGGGCAGAAGCATGGTGCGCCTGCATGGTGCGGTGCAGGTTTTGCAAATCGCCGCCCGCGCAAAACGCCTTGCTGCCTGCGCCCTGCATGACAACCATCGCTACGCGGTCATCCATCGCCCATGCCGTCAAATGCTGCGCCAGCAAGGCAATCATCGGCAGCGATACGGCGTTCAGGTTTTTTTCCGCGTTCAGGGTCAGCACGCCGATCAGGCGGCCATTCGCCGCCGCCAGCGTTTCCGCCAATACCGGCGTGCTTTCCCGTTGCATGTCGTTCGAACCGTCCATCAGCTGTTCCTCCAGTTTGCCGCGCGTTTTTCCAGGAATGCCTGCACGCCTTCTTTCTGGTCGTCCGTATCGAACAAGTCGACAAACATTTCCCGCTCCACCGGCAGCCACTGGGCAGGCGCTTCCTGGCGGGCGCCCTGGATCAGCTTCTTGCAGGCAGCCACGCTGGTCGGGCTTTGCTTTTCCGCCGACCTGGCCAGCGCCAGCGCTGCCGCCAGCGCTTCGCCTTTCGGCACCACTTGCTCCACCAGGCCGATACGCAGCGCTGTCTCCGCGTCAACCCGTTCGCCGCACAGCACCATGCGCTTGGCCCAGCCTTCGCCCACCAGCCACGCGAGGTTTTGTGTGCCGCCCGCGCATGGCAGCAAACCAACCGCCGCTTCCGGCAGCGCCATTTGCGCATGGCTTTCCGCAATGCGGAGATCGCAAGCCAGCGCGCATTCCAGGCCGCCGCCCATCGCATAGCCATTGATGGCGGCAATCGACACGCCACGGAAACGCGCCAAGGTCTCGAATGCCTCGCCAAAGCGGCGCGCCATCGTGCGGGCCATGGCCTTGTCGCCGTCAGCAAACACTTTCAAGTCAGCGCCGGCGGAAAAGAATTTCTCGCCCTGTCCCGTCACCACGAGGCTGTAGATTTCCCGGTTGCCGTTTAAATCGTTGACGAGCCGGGTCAGCGCAGCCAGGCTTTCCGCCGTCCACGTATGGGCCGGCGGATTATTCAACGTGACAATGGCGGTATGGCCCGTGATTTCGACCTGTAAATTCGTATAACTGTTCATCAACGCAACTCCTCAGTGCCAGGTTGTTCGAGTAAATGGCGCGCGACAATGACGCGCATGATTTCATTGGTGCCTTCCAGGATCTGGTGCACGCGCACGTCGCGCAGGTAGCGCTCCAGCGGGTATTCGCGGATATAGCCATTGCCGCCATGGATTTGCAGCGCCTGGTTGCATACCTTGAAGCCGATATCCGTCGCCAGCCGCTTCGCCATCGCGCAATACACGCTGGCATTGGGCGCTTTCGCATCCAGCTTCGATGCCGCCAGCCGCACCATCTGGCGCGCGGCGACCAGTTCCGTTTGCATATCGGCCAGTTCGAATTGCAAGTGCTGGAAGGCCGACAGCCGGTTGCCGAACTGGCGCCGCTCCGTCATATACGTGCGGGCCGCATTCAATGCCGCCTGCGCGGCGCCGACGGAACAGGTGGCAATGTTGATACGGCCGCCATCGAGCCCGCGCATGGCGATGCGGAAGCCCTCTCCCTCGCTGCCCAGCAAGTGATTGGCCGGAATACGCACGCCGTCAAAACTCACGACGCGCGTGGGCTGGCTGTTCCAGCCCATCTTGACTTCCTTGCGGCCATAGCTGATGCCCGGGGTATCAGCCGGCACGGCAAACGCGCTGATGCCTTTCGGTCCCGCATCGCCCGTGCGCGCCATCACGACCAGCAAGTCGGTGGAACCGGCCCCGGAAATAAAAGCCTTGTTGCCATCGAGCTGGTAATAGCCATCTTTCAGCACGGCGCGCATGGCCAGCGCGCCGGCGTCAGAGCCCGCACCCGGCTCCGTCAGGCAATACGAACCCAGTTTTTCTCCGCTGGCCAGCAGCGGCGCCCACTGTTCGCGCACTTCGTCACCGGCCCACGTGGCCACCATCCAGCTGACCATGTTGTGGATCGTGATGTAGGCCGTGGTCGACGGGCAGGCTGCCGCCAGTTCTTCAAATACCAGCGCCGCATCGAGCCGCGACAAACCGAGGCCGCCCATTTCATGCGGCGTGTACATGCCGCAAAAGCCCAGTTCCCCCGCCTTGCGGATGGTCTCCAGCGGGAATTCGCAGTCGGCGTCCCAGCGCGCCGCATGCGGCGCCATTTCTCCCGCGGCAAAATCGCGGGCGCTTTGCTGGAAGGCGCCCTGCACTTCGGACAGTTCGAAATCCATGATGCCTCCCGATGACTACTTCAGCGAAATCGTCGTGTTGACGCCGCCGGCCACGCTGCCATCTTCAAACCAGCGCGCCGTCACGGTCTTGGTCTGCGTGTAGAACAGGATCACTTGCTTGCCGTATGGCCCCAGGTCGCCCAGCTTCGATGCGCCGGAACCTGTGAACGAGAACAGCGGCACCGGAACTGGAATCGGCACGTTGATGCCGATCTGGCCTGCTTCCACTTCTTCCTGGAACTTGCGCGCCGCCGCGCCGGATTGCGTGAAGATGGCCGTGCCATTGCCATTCGGGTTGCCGTTGATGAAGGCGACGGCTTCATCCAGCGTGGCAGCGGAGACCAGCGCCAGCACGGGGCCAAAGATTTCTTCGTCATAGATGTCCATGCCGGGCTTCACTCCGGAGAAAATCGTCGGCCCCACGAAATTGCCGCTGGCATAGCCCGGCACGTCAGGCTGGCGGCCGTCCAGTTCCAGCTTCGCGCCCTGTTCTATGCCCTGGCCGATCAGGCGTTCCACGCGCGACTTCGCCGCGCACGAAATCAGCGGGCCGATGTCCGTGCCCGGCTCCGCGCCGCCGCTGATTTTCATGGCGCGGGCTTTTTGCACCAGCTCGGGAATCCAGCTGTTGGCTTCCCCCACCAGCACCACGACGGACAACGCCATGCAGCGCTGGCCGGCCGCGCCAAATGCGGCGCCCAGCACATTGTTCAGCGCCTGGTCCTTGTTGGCGTCCGGCAGCACGATGGCATGGTTTTTAGCGCCCATCATGCACTGCACGCGCTTGCCGGCCAGCGACGCGCGCTGGTACACGTGCGTGCCGACGCGGGTGGAGCCGACAAACGACACGGCCCTGATGTCCGGGTGGTCGCAGATGGCGTTGACCGCCGCTTCGCCGCCATGGATCACGTTCAGCACACCGGCCGGAATACCGGCTTGCAGCGCCAGCTCCACCAGGCGCATGGTGACCATCGGGTCTTGCTCGGAAGGCTTCAGCACAAAGGTGTTGCCGCACGCGATCGCCATCGGGAACATCCACAGCGGGATCATGGCGGGGAAATTGAACGGCGTGATACCCGCGCACACGCCGATGGCTTGCTGCACCGTGTACGTGTCCACGCCGGACGCCACGTTGCTGGCCATCTCGCCCATTTGCAGGGTGCCGATATTGGCCGCGTGTTCCACCACTTCCAGGCCGCGGAAGATATCGCCTTCCGCGTCCAGCAAGGTCTTGCCCTGCTCCGCCGTCAGCAGCGCGGCAAGTTCTTTCATGTTTTCGCGGATCAGTTGCTGGTACTTCAGGAAGATGCGGGCGCGGGCGCCGATCGGCGTGCGGCGCCACGTCTTAAAGGCGCTCTTGGCGGCTGCCACGGCGGCATTGATTTCCGCCGTGGTGGCCAACGGCACGCGCGCCAGCACTTGCTGCGTGGCGGGATTGACCACGTCGCGCCACTCGGTGGCGGTCGACTCGATGAATTCGCCGTTGATCAGCAATTTAACGGTAGGGATGGCAGTGCTCATGTGGTCTCCTGTCGGTGTGGTGAGTGTGGTGGGGATGGAAAACAGAATACGCACGACACTGCGCCACGCCTATGCCGGAAACAATCAAACTTGCTGCGAGAATTTGCCACTTTGCCGAAGCTGAGCCAACTGTTTATACTGAATGCACCGCACCTTACAGCCCTTATGGCATAAGGCTTACTTTGCTCTTCGGTAAAATTACTTTCATGGAAAAAGGCAGCGTCTCCGTCTACTTTGTACAGTCGGCACTGGATTCCTTGCGCGTGCGCGGCATCGATGCGGAGGCGCTATTGCTGGATGCGGGCATTGCGCCGGCCACCGTGCAGTCACCGCATGGGCGGGTGACGCCGGAGAGCTTCAGCAAGCTGTGGCTGGCCGTGGCGGCGGCGCTCGATGATGAATTATTCGGCCAGGACAGCCGCCGCATGAAGGTCGGCAGCTTTGCCATGCTGGCCTACATGCTGACCGATTGTGCGACCCTTGGCGACGCCTTGAAACGCATGGCGCGCTTTTTCAATTTGCTGCTCGATGATTTTCACTGTGCGCTGGAAGTCCAAGGCAGTGAAGCGCTGCTGACGATCCGCCCGGCAGGACAGCATGATGCGCCGCGCGTGTTTGGCTTTGAAACCCTGCTGATGCTGCAGCACGGCCTGGCATGCTGGCTGGTGGGCCGCCGCATTCCCGTGCTCGCGGCAGCATTCTGCTATGCGGAAGCGCCCCGCAGCGCGGAATACCACCGCATGTATTCGGAAAACCTGCGCTTCGGCGAAGGTGCGACGGCGCTGCATTTTTCCCGCGCGCTGCTGGAACTGCCTGTCATCCGCAGCCAGCAGGACGCGCGCGCTTTCGTCCGCAAGGCGCCCGGCAACATCGTCATCAAATACAAGAATACGGATGGCCTGGCGGCGCAAATCCGGCGCCGCCTGCGCGCGTCCAGCGCCGCCGACTGGGCCGGATTCGACGACGTGGCAGCGCAATTAAAGATGACGCCGGCCACCTTGCGCCGCCGCCTCGATGATGAAGGCCAGACGTTCCAGCTGATCAAAGACCAGCTGCGGCGCGATATGGCGGTGGACTTGCTGAGCCATTCAACGCGCAGCGTGGCCGACATTGCCGTCCAACTGGGTTTTGCGGAGCCCAGCGCCTTCCACCGGGCTTTCAAGAAATGGACGGGCGCCAATCCTGGCCAGTACCGCCTGCAAGGTACCGGCCAGGGCTGACCTTTACGCTGCCGCCTGGGCCGCCTCTCTTTCCAGCGCTTGCCTGCGCTGTTCACGCAGCACGAAGCGCTGCACCTTGCCGCTCGGGGTCTTTGGCAATTGCTGCGCAAAGTGGACTTTGCGTGGATACGCATGCGCCGCATAGCGTTCCTTGACCCAGCGCTGCAAATCCTTTTCCAGCGCGTCCGATGCGCCATTGCCCTGGCGGGGCACCACGTACGCTTCGATGACTTCACCGCGCACCGCATCCGGCACGGCAATCACGGCGCACTCCGCGACGGCCGGGTGCACAGTCAGCACGGATTCGATTTCAAACGGGCCGATACGGTAGCCTGCCATGATGATCACGTCATCTTCACGCGACGAAAACTGGAAATAGCCATCCGCATCCACTTGCCCCAGGTCGCCCGTGACATACCAGCGGCCATCCGCCGTGAATTTTTCCGCGCTTTTTTCCGGCTCGCTTTCATAGCCGCTGAACCAGGCCAGCGGGCTGGCCTGCAAATCAAACACGACGCGCCCCACTTCGCCCACGGCGGCAGGGACGTCGGCATCCTTGGCCAGCACCGCGGCAGACCAGCCCGGCATCGGCGTGCCCATGCAGCCTGGTTTCACAGCGCCGGCCAGGCGCGGATCATGGTGGTTACAAATCGACATGCCGGTTTCGGTCTGGCCGTAATGGTCATACACCGGCACGCCCAGCGCGCCAATGGCCCATTGGTTGACTTCCGGCGTCAGCGGTTCGCCCGCACTGGATGCACAGCGGATGCGCAACGCACCCGGCTTCGCATCGGATGCCAGCATGGAACGGTATACGGTCGGCGCGGCAGCGAAGTTCGTCACGCCGCACTGTTCCAGTACCTTGTACGTCAGCGCTGCGTCGAAGCCGGCTTTCAGCAGCACGCTGGACACGCCAGTCGTAAAGGAACCCAGCACGCCGAAATACAGGCCGTAGGCCCAGCCGGGATCGGCGGCGCACCAATAAGTGTCGTCCGGGCGCAAACCCAGGCTCAACTCCGCATACGCGTGGAAGGAAGCCAGCGCGCGCACCGGCACCACAACGCCCTTCGGACGGCCTGTGGTGCCGGACGTGTAAATCTGGATCAGCGGGCTGTCCGGCCCCAGCGTCGCCGCTTCGAAGCCTGGCGCCTGTTCATCCAGTGCTTGCTGGAAGCCGGTGCCGCGCGCACCGGCGGCGCCGCCCACCGTGATGATGGCCCATGGCGCGCCTGCCGGCATGTCGGGGCCGGGATCGAGCTTGCCGCGCTGCCCCGCATCGCACACCACCACCTTGGCCTGGCTGCCCGTCAGGCGCAGCGCCACGGCGGCCGGCGCAAACGCCGTGAACAGGGGCACGTGCACGGCGCCCAGGCGCCAGATACCCATCAGCGTAATCAGGAATTCCTTGCTCTTGCCCATCAGCGTCGCCACCCGGTCGCCTGGCCGCACCCCTTGCGCGGCCAGCGCGGCGGCAAACCGTTCGGACTGCAGTTTCAAGTCGCCATATGTGAAAGCGTCGACCGACAAGTCGCTGGCGACGACACGGTACGCGATGGATTCCGGATGGTGGCGGTCGCACAGCAAGTGCGCGGCGCAAACGCGCGGTGCGCCGTACTGGGCAAGCAATTGCGTGATGCGCTGGCTGGGCGTGGTGTTGGCGGCGGCAAAGTCCATATCTGTCTCCAAAGTAGTTATTAGAATCTATCTTCGCTTAAGGTTATGTGGTCATTTTCATGTTGTCAAAGGATTTTTATGTGAACAATCGTTCGCTTTACGGGCAAACCGGGCCGGCGTAGAATCGCGCGCATGACAATTCAGGGGAACCGCGTGGACGACGACATCAATCCAGCCGAGGCGCATGGCGCGCCGCGCAGGCCGCGCATCCGCCACCGTGGGCCAGACAAATATCCGCTGATCCTCAACGCGGCGCGGCGCCTGGTGGCGCAATCCGGCTTCCGCGACGTGCAAATGTCGGCCGTGGCCGATGCCGCCGGCATTGCCATCGGCACGCTGTATCGCTACTTCCCTGCGAAAATCGAATTGATGATGGAAGTCGTGGACTTGTCGGGCCAGCGGGAAATCGACGTGGTGGCCGGTGTGGCCATGGGCGAAGGAAGCGCCGCCGAACGCCTGGGCGCCGCAGCATGGACATTTGCCAGCCGCGCGTTGCGTGGCCGCCGCATGGCGCATGCGCTGGTGGCCGAACCCGTGGAGCCGGAAGTGGAGGCAGTGCGCATGAAATACCACCGCGCGCTGTCGCGCGTGTTTGTCACGATCATTGAACAAGGCATGCGCGGCGGGGAATTCCCCGCGCAAGATGCGCAGGCGTCGGCCGACTGTATCGTCGGATGCCTGTTTGAAGGGCTGGTCGGGCCACTGGCGCTGGACGCCCCGGCGGACGATCCGGCACTGACTGCGCAGGCGATCGCCATCATCAGTTTCTGCCTGCGGGGCGTTTGCGGCAGCTCATGTACGTTTGTGCCGCCGCGCTGAACTGTTGCCAATTAACGCTGGCCTACGGCGGTTTTAACGCCTTATTGACACGGCGGGCTCTATCTTTGGAAACAACATCAGTTCCATTGAGGTATGCCAATGACCTTCCGCCCTGCCCTGGCTGCCGCCGCCATGCTGGCCTGCGCCTGTCATGCTGCTTACGCCGCAGACTTCGACCGGCGTCTCAATGAAGCCAATGCAGGACCTTTCTGGCAGCATGGCAACCTGGTCGTCAACACTGCCGTCGCCAGCGCCGTGGCGGGCGCACTGTGGCTGGGCGCAGAAGACCGGCTGGGCCGGACGCTGTGGCAAAGCAGCGAAGCGTGGGCCGTGTCAGCCGCCGTCACGGAAGTGCTGAAAGTCGCGGCGGGCCGGGTCCGTCCAACGGAAACGCAAGATCCCGGTAAATGGTTTGCCGGTGGCCGCAGTTTCCCCAGCGGCCATACGACTGCCGCGGCATCCGTCGTCACGCCGCTGATACTGGAATACAAAGACGACCATCCGATGGTATGGCTGCTGGCCGCCATCCCCGCCTATGAAATGGTGTCGCGCGTGAAAACGCACTCGCACTGGCAAAGCGACGTGATTGCCGGCGCGGCGATCGGCGCCGCCACCGGCTATCTGGAACACCAGCGCGGGCCTTGGGTGGTCAAGGCCCTGCCGCGTGGCGTGTATGTGGGGTTCAGGAAAGCATTCTAGGCGTGGGGCTCACTGCGCGGAAGGGAAACTGAATGCCGCTCCTTCACGCACGCCGGCCGACGGCCAGCGCTGCGTGATGGTCTTGCGGCGCGTGTAGAAACGCACGCCGTCAGGCCCATAGGCGCCCAGGTCGCCGAACAGCGACCGCTTCCAGCCGCCAAACGAGTGATACGCGACCGGTACCGGCAGCGGCACATTGACGCCCACCATGCCCACCTGGATGTTGTCCGTGAAGTAGCGGGCAGCCTCGCCGTCACGCGTGAAGATGCATGTGCCGTTGCCATATTCATGCGCATCGATCATGTCCATCGCTTCCTGCAGCGATTGCGCGCGCACCACGCCCAGCACCGGGCCAAAGATTTCATCCTGGTAGATCTTCATGCCCGGCTTGACGCGGTCGAACAGGCACGCGCCCAGGTAATAGCCATTTTCATAGCCCGGCTGCGCTGCGACGTTGCGGCCATCGACCACCAGGGTGGCGCCTTCCGCCACGCCCTGCGCCACGTAGCCGCACACCTTGTCGTAGTGCTGGCGCGTCACCAATGGTCCCATGTCGTTGCCGCTGTCCGTGCCCGGCCCCACGCGCATCTTGCTGATTTCTTCCTTCAAGAGCGCAATCACCGCGTCCGCCGTCGCATCGCCCACGGCCACCAGCAGCGGGATCGCCATGCAGCGCTCGCCGCACGAGCCATAGGCCGCGCCCATGACGGCGCTGACGGCTTGCGCGATGTCCGCGTCCGGCATCACCACTGCATGGTTCTTGGCGCCGCCCAGCGCCTGGATACGCTTGCCGTGCGCGCTGCCGGTCGCATACACGTATTGGGCAATCGGCGTGGAACCGACAAAGCTCAGCGCCTGCACGCGCGTGTCCGCCAACAGCACGTCCACGGCTTCCTTGCCGCCATTGACGACGTTGAGTACACCTGGCGGCAAGCCTGCCTGCAGCGCCAGCCGGGCAATCAGCAACGTCGACGAGGGATCGCGTTCCGATGGCTTCAGCACGAAGGTGTTGCCGCACGCGACCGCCAATGGCCACATCCACAGCGGCACCATGGCGGGGAAGTTGAATGGCGTGACACCGGCCACCACGCCCAGCGCCTGCATCTCGCTCCACGAATCAATGGCAGGGCCGACGTTGCGGCTGTGTTCTCCCTTCAGCAATTGCGGCGCGTAGCTGGCGTATTCAATGTTTTCAATGCCGCGCTGCAGTTCGCCCATGGCGTCGCTGAGGACTTTGCCATGTTCGGCCGTGATCAGCCGGCAAATTTCATCCGCGTGCTGCTCCAGCAATTGCTTGAGGTTGGACATGACGCGGGCGCGCTTCAACGGCGGCGTATTGCGCCACGCAGGGAATGCCGCCTGGGCGGACGCAATGGCAGCTTCCACGGTGCGTTGATCGGCCAGCAGTACGCTTTTTTCCGCTTTGCCGGTGGCAGGGTTGTATACGTTTTGCGTGCGGCCGTCAGGGGTGATGATTTCGCCGCCGATCAAATGGCCGACGATGGGTAATGCTTGCATGTTTCAGGTTCCTTGTACGTTATGCGGTCTCGCGGATGGCATCGCCCAGCGCGGACACGAGGCTGCCGATTTCCGCCGGTGTGGCGATGAACGGCGGCGCCAGCTGGATGGTGTCGCCGCCATAGCGCACGTAAAAGCCCTTTTGCCAGCACTTCATGGCGATTTCAAATGGACGCCGCGCCGGTTCGCCCGGCAGCGACGCAATCGTAAAACCGGCCGCCAAGCCATAGTTGCGGATATCCGTGATGTGCGGCTCGCCTTTCAGGCCGTGCACGGCGTTTTCAAAGTGCGGCGCCAGTTCGCGTACGCGCTCTATCATGTTTTCGCCAACCAGCACGTCCAGCGCCGCCAAACCGGCAGCGCACGCCACCGGGTGCGCGGAATACGTGTAGCCATGGGCGAATTCCACCATGTAGTCAGGGCCGCCATTGGCCATGAACGTATCGTAGATTTCTTTTTTCGCCACCACGGCGCCCAGCGGCTGCGCGCCATTGGTGACTTGCTTGGCCACGTTCATGATGTCCGGCGTGACGCCGAAGGCTTCAGCCGCTGTATAGGCGCCGACGCGGCCAAAGCCGGTAATGACTTCGTCGAAGATCAGCAGAATGCTGTGCGCATCGCAGATTTCGCGCAGCCGCTGCAGGTAGCCGCGCGGCGGAATCACGACGCCGGCCGAACCGGAAAACGGCTCGACAATCACGGCCGCGATATTCGATGCATCGTGCAGCGCAATCATGTCCAGCAAGCGTTCCGCCAGTTCCACGCCGTGCTCCGGCAAGCCGCGCGAAAACGCGTTTTGCTTCAGTTGCGTGTGCGGCAAATGGTCGGCCTGGATGCCTTGGCCAAACAGCTTGCGGTTGCCAACAATGCCGCCCACGGAAATGCCGCCGAAGTTGACGCCGTGGTAGCCCTTTTCACGGCCGATCAGCAAGGTCTTGCTGGCCATGCCTTTCGCGCGCCAGTATGCGCGGGCCATTTTCAGCGACGTGTCGGCCGCTTCGGAACCGGAACCCGTGAAGAATACGTAGTCCAGCCCTGCCGGCGTCAATTCCTTGATGCGGTTGGCCAGCGCAAACGATTGCGGGTGGCCGAACTGGAAAGCCGGCGCATAGTCCAGCGTCGCCACCTGGCGGCTGACGGCTTCCGTGATTTTCGGGTGGCCGTGACCCAGGCCGCTGCACCACAGTCCGGACAAGCCGTCAAAGATCTTGCGGCCATCCGCATCCGTGTAATAGCAGCCCTGTGCGCCCACGATCATGCGGGGATCCGCCTTGAAATTGCGGTTGCCGGAAAACGGCATCCAGTGCGCGTCCAGCCATGCGGCATCGGTACGGTGGGGTGCATCCACCGTGCCGCCCATGGCGCGCTGCAATTCGCCTTGCTTCATGTTCGTCTCCTGGTTGTGGGTAGTCGTCCAGGGTGATTCTAGGGTAGCATTTCACTTTCATATTTAGTTAGATATCAACGTTTAGTTGGCAAATTATGAAAGTAAAGGCAAAGGCAGTGCTGGGACAGCTCAGCGATATGGATTTGCGGCTGCTGCGGGTGTTCAAAAGCGTGGCCGACTGCGGCGGCATGGCGGCGGCCGGGCTGGAATTGAATATCGGGATTTCCACCGTCAGCCGCCACGTCAAGGACCTGGAACAGCGGCTGCAGCTGACCCTATGCAGCCGGGGCCGCGGCGGCTTTGCGCTGACCACGGAAGGCGAGCGCATATACGAAGAAACCCAGCGCCTGCTGGCGTCCGCCGACGCATTCCGCGCCAGCGTCGACGATATCCACCAGCGCATGGGCGGCCAGCTGCATGTGGCGGTATTCGACAAGACCGCCAGCAACCCCGCTTGCCGCATCAGCGGCGCCATCGCCCTGTTTGCGCAACGGGCGCCCGACGTGGCGCTGAACTTCCACGTGGCCACGCTGAACATGATTGAACGGGGCGTCATCGACGGCCAATACCAGATCGGCGTCATTCCCGCGCACCGCAGTTCCGACAGCCTGATATACGACCGCCTGTTTGGCGAGACCATGCTGCTGTATTGCGGCGAACGCCACCCGCTGTTTGCATCCGGCGGCGCGAAGCTGGGCTGGGAAGACTTGCGCCGCTACCAGTTTGCAGGGCTGGGCTACCATTCGCCGAATATGGAAATCAGCCAGCAAGTGCGCCTGCCGCGCAAGGCCACCGGGTTTGACCAGGAATCGATCGCCACCTTGATCTTGTCCGGCCAGTACCTGGGCTTCCTGCCGGACCATTATGCGAAAGGCTTTGTTGCGGATGGCAAGATGCGGGCCGTGCATCCGAAACTGTTCCGCTACGATTGCGAGTTCGTGGCGATCCTGCGCGGATCGCCGCAGCCGTCGCGGATTGCCAGCGCGTTCAGGGCGTGTCTGCTGGAGGCGCACAGGCCCAGGCACTGAACCATTGCATTCAGCGGAAGAATGAATTCAGCGCGACAGTACTTCTGCATAGTGGTCCAGCCTCTTATAGTGGCGGCTCCCTATCACACGGAGTAACTGACATGAACAATTTGAAATCACTGATGGCTGCGGGCGCCACCTTGCTGTCGCTGGGCGCGGGCGCCGCCCATGCGGATGCGCCGCGCGACAATGTGGTTGGCGCCGGCGGCTATGACTTGACGTCCTACTTCACGCAAGAAAAGCCGCAGCGCGGCAATGGCCACCACACGGCTGTCGTCAACGGCGTCACGTACCTGTTCGCCACGGACGACAACAAGAAAATGTTTGAAGCGAATGCCGCCAAGTATTTGCCGCAGTACGGCGGCTATTGCGCGTATGGCGCATCGGTCGGCAAGAAATTCGTGGCCGATCCGGACGTGTATGACATTGTCGACGGCAAGCTGTATCTGAACCTCGACAGCAAAATCCGCGCGATCTGGTCGCAAGACATTGCCGGCCGCATCAAGGCAGCCAACGACAACTGGAAAACCGTCGCAGCAAAACAGCCGTCGGAATTGTAAGTCCGCACAGCGCACCTGAAATAGCCGGCCCAGAGCCGGCTGCGTGCATTACCGCATGTCGAATTGCACAACCTGGCTGTCAAGCACTTTGTGATTGGGGTTGGCCAGGTCGATCTTCACTGTATGCGGACCGGGCTTCAGTCCCGCCAGGATGATCGGGTCGCTGCTCGTGTAAATCAGCAGCATGGGCAAGTCATCAATTTGCACGTGCAAGTGGCCAATGGCGGGCTGGCGCGCGGCGGCGGCATCGCCGAATTCCTTGTTGATGGCGAGGTTCTCCGTGTGGAACTGGATAATGGCGGCGCCTTCCGCCGTGGCGCCGCGCGCCGGGCTATCGATGACAAGGCGCGGCGTGGATGCCGGCTGCACCGGCACAGCCGCAATGGCGGCCGTGGCGGCACATAAACCCAATACAAATGGCAGTGACTTCATGGCGATTCCGTAACAGTGGTTGAGGAGTCCGCACTGTACGCGCAGCGCCACACGCAGTGTAGCCGCATGGCGCGCAATTCAGTCTTGCGCGCCGCGGCATAGTCAATGCCGGGGGTCAGGTACGCCGGCGGCGCGCCACTGTCATTGCCAAAGCCGCCGCGCCCAGCAGCGCCAGCGGCGGCGGTTCCGGCACCGTCATGTTATCCATGGCCCACTGTGTACCGCTGCTGCTGTAGATGACCAGCGTATCGATGCCGCCCCAGCCCAGCTGCACCCACAGCGGGTTCACGGTATCAAGCACGAACGATTCCGCTGTTGAATACAGCAGCTGGCCATCGGCATAGCCTTCCAGCGCGATTTCCTGGTCCAGCCATGCCGACGTGAAGAACGCGCCCACGAAGTCAAACGTGCCCGGCCCCGCTTTGGAAATCGCCACCGTGCCGCCATCGCGGTTGAAGGCCGTGTTGGTTTGCGATACCGTGCCCGCTTGATAGCCGCTGCCCGGCAAGGCATCGGCGCGGATGGTGTTCATGTTGGTCCAGTTGAAGCCCTGGTAGCCATCCGCAATGGCTTGCGTATAGTCGCCTGGCAAGTCATCAAAGGTCACGACACCGGCCGACGCCTGCGCTGCCCATACGCCCAGCAACCATGCCAGCATAGTCAACATCTTCTTCATACTGTTCTCCTCCCCAGTCAGCGCGCAATGCTGGCGACTTCGCCGTCGCTCAGCGCGGCGCCATAAATCCGCAAATCATCCATCGAACCCTTGTACGGCGTATCCCACCAGTTCACACCGAGCGCAAACACGCCATTGGTGGTCGTGAATACGTTGGGGAAGTTCGTGCCGCTGAAGCGCCTGGCGCCGTTGACGTACACATTGACGGCGCCATTCTTGACGGTGAACGCCACGTGCGACCACTGCCCGGCCGGGATGTTCATGCCCAGGCCCGCGTCATACCACGCGGTGCCCGACCACAGCATGGTGGCGCCGCCAACGAAGTCATGGCCTTTCGGCAGGAAGCTGATCCAGGCATCCCCCGTGCGGGCGCCGAAAAACGCCGTGGTAAAGGCCGTCAGCTGCGCCGGCTTGAGCCACATGGCGACCGTGTACGTGTTGGATGAAATCAGGCCGTCCGGCAACCGGATGCCGGTGGCGCCATTGAACACGGCGGCGCTGCCCTTGATGCCGGGTTCATACGAAATGCTGCCGCCGGCAATATCGATCTTGCTGCCAACGAGCGTGCCCGCGCCAAACGCGCCCGTCGCATCGCGCAAATTGCCGTCAAACGTATAGTTGGCCACCATGCTGCCCAGCTTGCGCACAGTGACGGCAAATTGCTTGACGACGGTCGACGTGCCTTTAGTGATGGTGGCGGTCAACGTCAGGTTCACGTCGCTGGCAGGACTGGTGACTTGCCCCGTGTTGCTCATCACGGCGGGATTCGACGACTTCCACGTGATCACGGCGTCGCGCGCAGCGCTGGCCGGCAACACCAGGTCGCCCGTCACGGCGCCGGTGTTGCCCAGACTCAGTTCGTTATAAATGGCGGCCGTTACCTGGCTGTCTGTGCGGGGCATCAGGCGGCTGCCCATGATGGACACGCCTTCACGCGACGTGGCGGTAAACGTGGTCACATAGCTTTTCGACGTTTCATCCCACTGCGTAAGGAACACACCTTTGAATGGCGGCGAACCGGGCAGGTTGATCTCCACCTGGTAATTGCCCACCAGCGCCCACGTTCCCGACACGGCGCCGGTAATGGAACCGTTGGCATTCAGCGTGATCAGCCTGGACTTCTTGATGGTGGCGGAAATGTCTTTCGCATGGTTGACGTACATATAGTCGCCCATGATGAATTCACGCCGCACAGGGGCGATGGTTTCATTGGTATTGCGGTATGGCGCCACGACAGGCCAGCCATCGGCATTCATGAACATCTGGTGCACACGGATTTCATGCTGTTCGCCCCGTTCCGGGAAGCGGCTGTGGAAAATCAGGAAATGCCTGCCGGTGGCGGCATCGTAATATGCGGAGTTATGGCCTGCCGACACGTAGCCGGTGCCGATGCCGGCGCCTGCATCGCCGATTTTGCGCTCGAACAGGAAGTTCCCCATGATCTTCACGCCATACGGCGCGATCGACGCATCGTCAAACAGCGGCTTGGACGGGTCGGCCTTGACGTTGGCCATGTTGACGCCCTGCGCATCGTAATATGGGCCATCGGGCGCGGTGGCGCGCGACACGCGCATGTTGTAGCCGCCATTGGCATCGAGGCCGCCGAAAGACGTGAACATGTAGTAGTACTGCGTGGCGGGGCTGTACATCACGTACGCCCCTTCTATGCGGCTGTGGTTGCCGCCCATCAGGCGCTTGCCGTAACCTTGCCCGGCCAGCGGCATGCCCGTCACGGGATTCATTTGCATGATGAAGATACCGCCCGAATACGAACCGTAAATCATCCACAGGCGGCCGCCCTGGTCGAAGAACACGTTGGGGTCCACCGTGTTCGGGTGTTTCAGCGCATCGTATATGGCGCCGTCATAACTGGCCTGGCCCCACATGCCGGACTTCAGGATAATGCCCTTGTTGACATACGGGCCTTCGATCTTGTCTGCCACGGCCACGCCCAGCGCGGAACGGGGCGAATCGCCCTTGCACGCGTTGTAGTACATGTAGTACTTGCCGTCGGCCAGTTTGATCACGTCCGGCGCCCACAACGTCGACGTTTGCGCCCAGCTGAAGGTTTCAGCCAGTTCCGTGTAGACGTTGGCGGAACCGTTGAGGAACAGGGGATTGGTGGCGCTGACGGATTCCGTCATTTGCGTCCACTTCATCAAGTCCGTGGTCTTGGCCGACGCCAGGTGCGAGCCAAAGACGTAATACGTGTTGCCCGACTTGATGACGGAAGGGTCGTGGACCGACGCGTTTTGGAAGGCCACAGGCGTATAGGCTGCCTGCGCCGAGGCGTTGGGTGCGATCGCGCATGCAGCCAATGCGGCGGCTAGCGGGACCACTGAGCCCCACAGCGAAAAGGATTTAGTCAATTGAGTCTCCGTTGATATTATTGATTTACCAGCGCTGGCACGATATCCCGCGTATTTTTTTGCGTCCAATGACCTTTTATGCGCAGTCGATATCCAAACAGGTATGGCACAATCACGCTGCACCGACATTCACTGACAACTGATGACTTCACCCCGGGACCGCTCCACACCGCCTGCCGATACCGCACCGCGCCGTTTAACCATCAAGGACGTGGCGCACGCTGCCGGCGTGTCGCTGACCACCGTGTCGCACGCGCTCAATGACCGTGGCTACGTCGATCCCGACACGCGCGCCAGGGTCAAACGCATTGCGCAAGAACTGGGCTACCGCCCCAACCTGCGCGCGCAGCGCCTGCGCACCGGCAAGACCAACAGCATTGCCGTGTTTTTCTCGATGCCGCTGGCCATCGCCGGCGGCCCGGCGCGCATGGGCTTCATGATGGAAATCGTGGCAGCCGCATCGGAAGCGGCCATGCGCCGCAACCTGTCGCTGGTGCTGGTGCCGCCGCTGGCCGGCGCCAATGATTTTCTTGACGGCCTGGATATCGACGGCGCCATCGTCATTGAACCGGCGCTGGGCGACCCGCAAATCCCGGCGTTGCGCCAGCGCGGCGTGTGCGTCGTATCGATCGGCCGTCCGCCGGAACCGGAACCGGCAATTCCCTACATCGACCTGCAAACGACCGCGATGGCGCAACTGTGGTTTGAGCATTTGTATGGCCAGGGTGCGCGCCGCATTGCGCTGCTGGTGGGCGCCCAGCCGCGCCACTCGAACCTGGAAACAGAGCGCGTCTACCGCGCCTTCGCGGCGGACAAAGGCTTGCCCGTGCTGATCCGCAAAGCCGACGTGCACGTGGGCGAAGCCGCGGGTGCGGCTGCCTGCCGCGAATTACTGGCAGAAGATCCTGCCATCGACGCGGTCTGCGTGCCGGTCGATGCCTTCGCCACCGGCACCATGCAGGCGCTGCATGAAGCGGGCCGCCGCGTGCCGCACGACGTCAAAGTCGTCACCCGCTACGATGGTTTGCGGGCAAAAAACAGCGTGCCCCCCATTACTGCCGTCGACTTGAACCTGGAGCAGCGGGCCGTCATGGCGGTGGAATTGCTGTTCGAACACATCTGCGGCGATACCCGCCACGCGATGCTGCCTGGACCGGCGCCCACGCTGATCGTCCGTGCATCGTCCGTGGTTGCATAAAAACTACACAAAAAATTTGATTGCATCCCAAATCGTTTTTGGCCATACTCCCCAAAACGATTTGGGGTGATTTTCCGCATGTGAACGTCACCTGTTTTTTGGGCTCAACCCCAAATCGATTTGGGAATTGCCATTGATTCAAAAAAATAGGAGACGCAATGCAAAACCACATCACCGTCGCGCCAGTGGATGAAAAACTGCCGCTACGCCAACTCATCGCTTTTGGCTTGCAGCACGTGCTGGTCATGGCAGCTTCCCCCATCGCATCAGTCTTCATGATGAGCAAAGCCATGGGCTTCGCGCCCGGCCTGATGATCAACCTGCTGAGCGCCACGTTCCTCGTTTGCGGACTGGGAACGCTGCTGCAGTCATTCGGCGCACGCGGCATCGGCGCCAGGCTGCCGTTCATGATGCTGCCGGGCGGCGCCCCGATCCTGATTTTCATCTTGATTGCGCAGCAAACGGACGTGCAGACCGCGTCCGGCGCCGTCATGCTGACGGGCGTGTTTTACTTCCTCGTGCTGCCGCTGTTCCGCCGCTGCCTGCGCTTTTTCCCTGGGCTCGTGGTGGGCATCATGCTGCTGCTGGTGTCGATCAACCTGGCGCAGGTATCGGGCAAGCTGATTGCAGGCCATCCCGGCACGCCGGGTTTCGGCGCCCCGGCCAACCTGCTGCTGGCCTTTGCCACCATTGCATTAACAGCCCTGTTTGCGCGCATCGCCACCGGCATGCTGCGCCAGCTGTCGATCTTGCTGGGCCTCGTGGGCGGCGCCGTCGTCGCGGCGCTCAGCGGGCAATTCCACATGGAGCACGTGTCGCTGTTTCCCTTGTTTAGCACGCCGTCGCTGCTGCCGTTCGGCATGCCGAAATTCGACGTCATGGCAGCGCTGCCGATGATGATCTTTGCCGTGATCTCCATGGTGGAGGCCACGGGGCAGACCATGGCCATCGGCGAAGCGGTGGACCAGAAGATCGACCAGCAGCGCGACGTGCCGCGCACCATCCGCGGCGATGCACTGGTATCCCTGCTGGGCGGCATGTTCGGCACGTCGCTGATCATCACCAGCGGCGAAAACATCGGCATCGTGCGCGCCACCGGCGTGCGTTCGCGCTTTGTGACCGCCATGGGCGGCGTGATCCTGATTGTGTTTGCCGTGCTGGCGCCGCTGACGCAATTGATCGGCGCGATACCGGAAGCCGTGATCGGCGGCACCGGCCTGATCGTGTTTGCCGTGGTCGGCACCATGGGCATCGACATCTTGCGCCGCACGGACTTGCGCGAGCATTCCAACATGTATGTGGTGGCCGTGGCGCTGTCGGCCGGCCTGCTGCCCATCCTGATCCCCGGTATTTATAACCAGCTGCCCAGCGGCATCCGCATGTTGCTGGGCAATGGCGTCGCCATCGGCACCATCACGGCAGCCGCCATGAACGTCATCTTTTTCCACCTGGGCGGCGCCCGCGCCAGCCATGCAGCGCCAGCCGAACCACTGCGCGCCACCGGCACCCACTAAACAGGAATCAATAAAAATGAATCACGCTTTGACTGCGGCCGACCTGGCCAACGGACACCAATTACTGATGCCGGAATGGCTGCTGCTGAAAGATGGCCCAGTGCGCGGCCATGCGGTACTGGCCAAACAAGGCAAGTTTGCCGCTGTCGGTCCGGCAGCCGAACTGCGCGCACACTATCCGCACCTGCCCGCGCTGGACTTGCCGCAAACGCTGCTGATGCCGGGCATGGTCGATACGCACAACCACTTGACGCAAGCGTACGGCAAATCGCTCGTGTTTGGCGAACCGTCTGAAATTTTCCGCCGCATCTGGGTGCCGCTGGAAGGCCAGCTGGATCACCATCACGTATACCTGTCGTCAAAACTGGCTGCGCTGGAAGCGCTGCGCGGCGGCTTTACCACGGTGGCCGATGCCGGCACCCGCTCCGCCGCCAGCGTCGATGCGATTGCCCGCGCCACCACGGAAGCCGGCGTGCGCTGCGTGCTGGGTTTGATTTGCAATGACTTGAATGGCAGCGCGGCGCTGGCGGAACCGGGCGAAATCATCGGGCGCGCGGCGCGCCACCTGGCGCAGTGGGAGTCGCATGCACTGGTGCACCCATCGCTGGCCGTGTCGATCCCGGAAGCGGCCAGCGACAGCATGCTGGCGCAAGTGTCGGGCATGTGCGCGGAAGCGGGCCGCGTATTCCAGACGCATGCCAATGAACACCTGGTGGCCGTCGAACGCTCGCTGGTGCAGCGCAAATTGCGCCCGATCGAACATTTGCACAAGGTGGGCGCGCTCGGGCCGCAAGCGCTATTGGCGCACGCCACGCTGGTAACGCCTGGCGAATTGAAAATGCTGGCCGATACCGGCGCCGCCGTCAGCTACAATCCCGTTGCCAGCGCATGGAAAGGCAATGCCGTGGCGCCCGCGGAATTGATGAACACGTTCGGCATCCGCGTCGGCCTCGGCACCGATGGCACGCGCAGCGACGCGTTCCGCCTGCTCGACTATGCGGAATCGGCGCAGCGCTTCGCTTACGGCATGGCTGCCGGCGATTCATCATGCGGCGGCGGCGCGGCATGGCTGGAACACGCGACGTGGCGCGGCGCCGACGCGCTGGGCTTGCAGCACGTGACAGGCGAAATCGCCGTCGGCAAGGATGCGGACTTCCTGCTGGTCGATCTCGATGTGCCGGAAATGCAGCCATCGTGGGACATCAGTTGGGAACTGGTGCGCCTGGCCAACCGCGACCAGATCCAGGCTGTCTTCGTGGCAGGCAAGCTGCGGCTGTGGCAAGGCTGGCCGGTCGACTGGGATGCGAAGGCGCTGATGCGCGACATCAGCGGCGCGGCGCGGACCGCCGTGGCGGCAGCGCCGATCCAGAAGATCCACGGCTTTGCCAGCGCGCGGGGAGTCCAGCCGTGAACATGACTGTCATTGCGCTGATCGCCCTGTCCGTGCTGATTGCCGCCTTCATGCAAAGCACGACGGGCATGGGATTCGCGCTGATCGTGGTGCCCGTGTTCGGCATCCTGCAGCCTTCCCTGCTGCCAGGCGGTTTGCTGCTGATGATGCTGCCGCTGAACGCGTATGTCGCATGGCGCGAACGCAAGGCAATTGATTTCTCCGGCGTCAAATGGATCACGGCAGGCCGCGCCGCCGGCACCTTTGGCGGCTTGTGGGTGCTGGTGGCCGTGCCGCTGACGTATCTGAACTGGCTGATCGGCGGCAGCACCATCGTCGCCGCGCTGGCCACGCTGGCGGCGCCGGCCTTTTCGCCGGACCGCCGCGCGTTTGTCGCTTCCGGCCTGTTCACGGGCGTGACGGAAACCGCGACCGGCATCGGCGGCCCGCCGCTGGCCATGGTGTACCAGCACAGCCCAGTCGCCACCTTGCGCGCTTCCGTGGCATTGAGTTTCCTGATTGGCGAAGTGATTTCGCTGCTGGTCTTGGCCGTCAATGGCCGCATGACGGCAGATGGCCTGGGCCCGCTGCTTTGGCTGATCCCGGCCATGGTGGCCGGCATCCTGGCCAGCCACACAGTCCACACGCGCGTCAATCCACGCTTCCTGCGCCTGTCCGTGCTGGTGTTTGCCATCGCGTCCGGCGCCTTCATCCTGATCCGAGGTTAATACCATGAACCGCACACTTATCGCAGCTGCAAGCACCTTCTTCACGGCCACCCTCGCGCATGCGCAAAGCAATGTGGCGTTCTATGGCAGCATCGACAGCGGCCCCACTTACGTCAGCAACGTGCGCGGCCATTCCGTCACGCTGGTGGACGACGGCGTGCTGCAGGCGGACCGCTTTGGCTTGCGCGGCAGCGAAGACCTGGGCGGCGGCACGCGCGCCATCTTCAACCTCGAAGGCGGCTTTGTCGCCAGCACGGGCGCACAGCCGCGCGCCGGCGTGCTGTTCAACCGCCAGTCCTATGCGGGGCTGGCGGGCGGCTGGGGCACGCTGGCCATCGGCCACCAGACCAACATGATGTTCGATGCCGTGGGCAAGCTCAGTAACGGCGTACTGTTTGGCAGTTTTTATGCTTTCCATCCAGGCAACATCGATGAATTCGCCAACGTCGGACAAGTGGATAACGCCGTCAAATTCACCAGCGCGTCCTATGGCGGGCTGACGGCGGGCGCCATGCTGTCACTGGGCGAACAGCCCGGCGATGCCGCGAAAAACCGTGCATTCGGCGTTAACGCCAGCTATGTGCGGGGGCCGCTGAAACTGGGCGGCGCCTACACCAGCGCGAACAACAAGGCGCTGAACCTCGGCGCTGCGCTGGGCATCAAAACGCTGCTGGGCCAAAACCTGATCGGCGGCAGCGCCTCGGCGCCTGTCTACACGCCGCTGCAAGCCGATAAAGTGCGCAACACCGGCGTGGGCGCCAGCTATGCGCTCGATGGCGTGCTGCTGCATGCGGCCATCGGCCACAGCAAAATCCAGACGGCGGCCGGCAGCGTGGCCATGACGACACCGGAAGGCGGCGTCAATGTTCAACTGACGCCGGCCGATTCGCTCAATTTCGCCGTATCGTCGACCCGGCTGGCCGATAAACGGTGGCGCCAGTTTGAAATCAATAACGTCGTCAGCCTGTCCAAGCGCACGGAGGTGTATGCCATGGCCGTGTTCCAGAAAGCCAGCGGCGCCGGCGCTGTGGCAGCCATCAATTCACTGGGGCTGGCGGCCGGCCAGCGCCAGCACGCCATACGGCTGGGGGTGCACCACCTGTTCTGATACGCCGCTGTTGGAAGATTGTGTCTGCTGTCTCTTGCCAGGAACTTGTTCCTGGCTTTTTTATTAAAATGGCACGACACTACGTTCATTGCCGCCACATTTGCCGCCATGCGCCTGTTCATGCCGTCCGCCGCCATGCTGTGCACCCTGCTCACCGTGGGACCAGGCGTGCGCGCGCAGGAAGCCGCCCCGCTGCTGATCGGGTCCACCACCGTGGACCGCGCATCACGCGCGATGGCGATCGAAGTGGTGGAAGAAGCGTACCGGCGCGCGCACGTGCCGATCCGGATCAAGCCCTACCCCACCAGCCGGCGGCTGGCGATGGCCCGCGACGGCAGCCTCGATGCGCTGACGGCGGCCGTGCCGATTACGGAAATGGCCAGGTCGGGTCCCGTGGACGACTTGATCCAGCTGCCGCTGCCCATCGCGCACGAAGAAGTCGTCGTGTTCAGCACGCGCAGCCTGACCTTCACCGTGCAAGGATACGACAGCCTGATGCCCTATTCCGTCGGCTACGTGCTGGGCATCCCGACGCTGTCGGCGCGCCTGGCCAAACTTCACACGGATACGGCAGTCAACAATGAATTACTGCTGAAAAAACTGGCGCATGGCCGCACCCAGGTGGCAGTCGACTTCCGGTCCACGCAATGCCTGGTCAAAGAATTAAATTTGCAAAACGTACAAATGCTGGCGCCGCCATTGGAAGTGTTCGATCTGTATCACTACCTGCACAAGCGCCACGCAAAACTGGCCGTGCGCATTGAAAAAATACTGGCGGAAATGCGGGCGGACGGCACCATCAGCCGTATCCATGACAGCGTCAAAGCCCGTTACGACAAGCGCTGCACGTAATCCGCACCATGAAATCCTGCTAAAAATCCGGCTCACTTTAGGAACATAAACTAGCTATTCACAAATAGACTAGCAAAATTTCCTACCCGTCAGAGCCATCACGTGAATACTCCAGAAAGCCGCTGCGGCGCAGTCCTCACCATCGACCTGGCCGCGATTGCCGCGAATTACCGCTTGCTGCAACAGCGCGTGGGCCCTGCCGCCTGTTCCGCCGTGATGAAAGCCGATGCGTATGGGCTGGGCGCCGCACAGGTGGCGCCCGTGCTGCGGCAGGCGGGCTGCCGCCACTTCTTCGTGGCGCACCTGGAAGAAGGCATTGCGCTGCGCAAGGTGCTGCGCGGCGATGAAACCGTCTACGTGCTGCATGGCGCACCGCCGGGTGCGGAAATGGATATGCTGGAATTCCGCCTGGTTCCCGTGTTGAACAGCCAGCAGCAATTGACGGCATGGCAAGGGGCCGCGCGCCAGTTGGGGCGCCGCCTGCCCGCCATCGTGCAAGTGGATTCCGGCATGTCGCGCATGGGTATGCCGCCTGCGGAAGTGGACGCATGGCTGGCACAGCAAGACCCGAAGGCGGGACTGGACTTGCACTATGTGATGAGCCACCTGGCCGTGGCCGATGAACCGGACCATCCTTTCAACCGCGAACAGTTGGCGCGGTTTACCGCCATCCGTGCGCGGCTGGGCAACATCCCCGGCTCGCTGGCCAATTCGTCCGGCATTTTCCTGGGGCCGGACTATCACTTCGGCCTGGCCCGCCCCGGCGTCGCCCTGTATGGCGGCAATCCGCTGCCCGGATCGGCCAATCCCATGCAGCCCGTCGTAACCTTGCAGGGCCGGGTGGTCCAGGCCCGCACCATCGCAGCCGGCGACTATGTCGGCTATGCGCTGTCGTACCAGGCGCCCGCTGAGCGTACGATTGCCACCGTGTCGGTCGGCTACGCGGATGGCTGGCTGCGCCACTTGAGCAACAAGGGCCATGTGCTGATCGGCGGCGCGCGCGCGCCTGTCGTGGGCCGCGTGTCAATGGACAGCATGACCGTGGACGTGACGGGGATCGCGCCATCGCTGGTCACGGCGGGGGCGCTGGTGGATTTGCTGTCGCCTGAGCAGACGGTCGATGACGTGGCGGCGCTGGCCGGCACCATCGGCTATGAAATCCTTACCAGCCTGGGACAGCGCTACCACCGCCGCTATATCGGGGATTGATACGCTGGACGCGGCCCCGCGTATGAACCGCGCGGCCCCGGCATATACAATGACGCCTCCGTGAATTCATTAATTTTATTCATACCATGGCTGTCCGCCTGCCACCTCTGCAAAGCTTGCTTGCATTTGAAGCCACGGCCCGGCTGGGCGGCCTGTCCCGCGCGGCGGACGAGCTGTCGCTGACGCAGTCGGCCATCAGCCATCAAATCCACAACCTGGAACAATGGGTCGGCCAGCCGCTGTTCAAGCGCATCGGCCGCGGCGTCAAGCTGACGGCTGCCGGTGAATTATTCAACGCGACCGTGCGCAGCACGCTGAAAACCCTGCTCGACGGGCGGGAACGGATCGAACCTTACCGCAATCCCAATTCCGCCATCGTCGCCTGTTCCGCCGACATTGCCAGCGGCTGGCTGGCGCCACGGCTGGGTCAATTGCGCGCGCTGTATCCCGGCATGGAAATCTGGCTCGTCACGCAAGATGAAAAGCCGGAAATTGACCGTATCGACCTGGATTTGCTGATTTCCGCCGAGCGGGTGGAAACCGGCGACGCCACGTCCGTGCCCCTGTTCGATGACGAAGCCGTGGCCGTGTGCAGCCCGGAAATGGCTTTGCTGTGGCGCGCCCTGCCCCTGGCGGACTTGCTGCGCGCCGCGCCCCTCATTGTCGATGAACGCCATCCGGAATGGGCGCTGTCCTTGCGCGGCAGCGAGCCGGAAGCCGGCACGCCGCAGCGCAGCGTCATGGTGTACGACAGCCGCCTGCTGCTCGACAGCGCAATGGCCGGCCTGGGTATCGCCATGGTGTCGCGCGCCGCCGCCGATGCGGCGCTGCGGCGCGGCCTGGTGGCGGCGTTGCCGCAAATCCCCGCCATCCCGCTGCCCGGGCTGTGGCTGACCACATCCCGCCTGCCCGCCCGCACCCCCGCAGTGGGGCAAGTGTATGACTGGCTGCGCAAGGCGGCAGCCAGAAGCTATGAAAATAACTAATAGGTTGAACGATATCCTTCGTTATACCTGCGTCTCCCGGCCCGACATAATGGGTTTCCCAAAATACCCGCAAAGGAGACCGAACCATGCACCAGGAGATCAAGGGCGACAGTGCTTTCCGCCGCCACGCGCTGCACGGCGCATCCCATGAAAACACGTTTGCCGGCGCGCTCAGCTTCATGCGCCGCAATTACAGCCGCAACCTGGAAGGCGTCGACGTGGCGGTATCCGGCATTCCGCTGGACCTGGCCACGACTTTCCGTCCCGGCGCCCGCCTGGGCCCGGCCGCCGTGCGCGCCGCCAGCGTGCAAATGCCGAACCTGAAAGCGTTCCCTTGGGGCTTCGATCCTTTCGACCACCTGGCCGTGATTGATTACGGCGATTGCTGGATCGATCCGCACAATCCGCTGACCATCCCCGGCGCCATTGCCGGCCACGCGCGCACCATCCTCGCCAGCGGCGCGAAAATGCTGACCTTGGGCGGCGACCACTTCATCACCTACCCGCTGCTGAAAGCGCACGCGGAAAAGTATGGCAAGCCGCTGTCGCTGATCCACTTCGATGCGCACTGCGATACGTGGCCCGATGACAATCCGCACTCGCTGAACCACGGCACCATGTTTTACAAGGCCGTCAAGGAAGGGTTGATCGATCCCGCCACGTCGGTGCAAATTGGCCTGCGCACGTGGAACGAGGATTTCATGGGCATCAATGTCATCGATGCGCCGTGGGTGCATGCGCATGGCCAGCAAGCCACCCTGGAGCGCATCCTCGACATTGTCGGCCAGCGGCCCGCTTACCTGACGTTTGATATCGACTGCCTCGATCCGGCATTCGCGCCCGGCACCGGCACGCCTGTCGCGGGCGGCCTCAGTTCCGCGCAAGCGCTGCACATCGTGCGCGGCATGACGCCGCTGAACCTGGTAGGGATGGATGTGGTGGAAGTGTCGCCGCCGTTTGACAACAGTGAAGTGACGGCGCTGGCGGCAGCGCACCTGGCAGTGGAAATGCTGTGCGTGCTGCGGCAGCAAAAAGTCGCGGGCAAGCTGTAACCGGCGGCACGTATCAGCCAAATGGGAGGCATGCCTCCCATTACCCTGTCACAGCGGTCACGCCGCATTGCGCTCCTGTAGTTCGCCACGCACTGTTCCCGCGCTGGCCAGCATGGCCGACAGCAAGACCTGGCAACCCGCCGCCAGGTGTTCCGGCTTCGCATCCTCAATTTCATTGTGGCTGACGCCATCCTTGCAAGGCACGAAAATCATGGCAGTGGGCGCCACGCCCGCCACATAGACGGCGTCATGCCCCGCCCCCGTCACGATATCCATATGGCTCAAGCCTTCCAGCACGGCCGCGGCGCGGACTTGCTGCACCAGGCGCGGGTCGAACGGCGTCGGCGCAAAATACTGCACGTCGTCCAGCTTCACATCCACGCCAAACTCGCTGGCAATATCCGTGCACGCGCGGCGCAGGCATGCATCCATTTTCGCCAGCATGGCCGCGTCCTGGTGCCGCAAGTCCACAGTGAACGAGACGCGGCCCGGTATCACGTTGCGCGAGCCGGGGTGCACATCGAGCACACCGACCGTGCCTCGCCCGTGCGGCTGGAAAGCATTGGCAATGCGGATGGCTTCCTGCACCAGGTAAGTTGACGCCAGCAGCGCATCCTTGCGCACGGCCATCGGCGTCGGCCCCGCGTGCATTTCCATGCCCGTCACCGTGACGTCATACCAGCGCAGGCCCAGCGATCCCGTCACGACGCCGATTACCTTGTCTTTCGCTTCCAGCACGGGGCCCTGTTCGATATGCGCTTCAAAGTACGCGGCAGGCGGGCGCGCATCGGCCGGCGCACTGCCCGCATAGCCTATCGCGGCCAGTTCATCGCGCACGGACTTGCCATCGCTGTCGCGCGCATCGAGCGCCTGCTGCAGCGGGAAGCGTCCGCTGTAGACGCCGGAACCCATCATGACAGGCACGAAGCGTGAACCTTCTTCATTGGTCCAGATCGCCAGTTCCAGCGGTGCTTGCGTCGCGATGCCGTGCTCATTCAACGTGCGCATCACTTCCAGTCCGGCCAGCACGCCATAGCAGCCGTCGAACTTGCCGCCGGTCGGCTGGGTATCGATATGACTGCCCGTCATGACGGGCGCCAGCGCGCTGTCCCTCCCCGCTCGGCGGCCAAAGACATTGCCGATCTGGTCGACCCGCACCTCCAGGCCCGCCTGTTTCATCCAGCCCACCACCAGGTCGCGGCCCTGCCCATCCAGCGCCGTCAGCGCCAGCCGGCAATTGCCGCCTTTTTCCGTCGCGCCGATTGCGGCCAGGTCCATCAGCGATTGCCACAGGCGCGCGCTATTGATTGCCAATTGCTGCATAGTCTTCCTCTCATTCATCCAGCTTGATCCACGTGGTTTTCAATTCCGTGTATTTGTCGAACGCGTGCAGCGACTTGTCCCGCCCGTTGCCGGACTGCTTATAGCCGCCAAACGGCACCGTGATGTCGTCTTGTGCATACTGGTTGACGTGCACGGTGCCCGCCCGCAGTGCGCGGGCCGCCTTGTGCGCCTTGCGCAAGTCCGACGTCCAGATGCCGGCCTGCAGCCCGTACGTGGTGGCGTTGGCCTGGCGGATCGCGTCATCGAGGTCCGTGAAACTGAACACGGCCAGCACCGGCCCGAAGATTTCTTCGCGGGCGATGCGCATGCCCGGCTCGACCCCGTCAAACAGCGCTGGCGTCACGTAATAGCCGCCGCTGCCGACAGACACTTGCTCGCCGCCCGCCAGCAGGCGCGCACCCTCTTCCTTGCCGGAAGCGATATACCCCAGCACGCCGCGCAACTGCGTCTGGTCGACAATGGCGCCCATCACGGTGGACGGATCGAGCGGGTCGCCCGGCGCATAATCCGGCATCAGCGCCAGCGCCTGTTCGATGAAGCGTTCCTTGATGGACGCTTCGACATACAGGCGCGAAGGCGCATTGCAGCTTTCACCCTGGTTGAAAAACACGGCGCCCAATGCGCCTTTGACCGCCGCATCGAAGTCGGGACAGTCGGCGCACACGATATTGGGCGACTTGCCGCCCAGCTCCGTCCACACGCGCTTCAAATTCGACTGGCCGCCGTATTGCATGATTTTCTTGCCCACGGCCGTCGATCCCGTAAAGCCCAGGCAATCGACATCCATGTGCAGCGCCAGCGCGCTGCCCGCTTCATCGCCAAAACCGGGCAGCACATTGAAAACGCCGGGCGGTATGCCTGCCTGCAGCGCCAGGTCGGCCAGCCGCAGCGCCGACAGCGGCGACTTTTCAGACGGTTTTAAAATCACGCTGTTGCCGGCCGCCAGCGCCGGGGCAATCTTCCACGCCGCCATCAGCAAGGGATAATTCCACGGCACGATGGCTGCCACCACGCCCACGGCTTCGCGCGTGACCAGCGCCAATGTGCCGGCGCCCGTCGGGGCGATTTCGCCGTATAGCTTGTCGATCGCTTCGCCATACCAGCGCACGCAATTGGCGGCGGCTTCCACGTCGACCGAGCGGCTGTACTGGACCGGCTTGCCCATATCCAGCGTTTCCAGCAGCGCCAGTTCATCGCCATGTTCCACCATCAGTTCCACCAGGCGGATCAAATGGCGCTTGCGCTGTGCCGGCGCCTGGGCGGCCCAGCGCCCGTCATCAAACGCTTGCCGCGCCACGGCGACGGCCACGTCAACGTCAGCCGCTTCGCAGCGCGCCACGTGGGCCAGCAAGCGGCCATCGATGGGCGAGCGCGTTTCAAACGTGCGGCCCGACAGCGCCGCTACCCGATCGCCATTGATGAAGGCGCGGCCATCCATGGCCAGCGCCGCCGCGCGCTGGCGCCATACAGTATTTGTCATGGCAATCCCCTTGTTAAAAGCTGAACACGACGGCCGTGCCCATCAGCGTATTGTTCTTGTCGTAGCGGCGGGTGGCGGTGTCGTAAAACACATGCTGGTCCGCGAAATCGCGCCGCACTTCCAGCTTGAACATGGCGTTGGCCGACAAGCCATAATTCAGCGCCAAGGTCAGCGCGCTGCGGTTGGCGCCCCGGTTCGAATCGGCAATCAAGCCAGTGGCGTTATCGATGCCGGGCCCGAAGCCGTTGCGGTAATCGCCGCACGGCGTGGGGCCGGATGCCGCCATGCACATACCGCCGGGCAGCAGATTCGCCGTGCCGCCGCCATTCTTGCCATTGCGGATATGTTCAGCGCGCACGATCCCCTCCAGCAGCGGCGTGAATTTATAGGCTACCAGCGCGCCAACGCCGGTCCAGCGGCTGTCGCGCCCATCAAAGCTCATACCCTTCGTGCTGCCCGCTTCGATCTGTCCCTGGAAAGTCCAGTCGGCGCGGCTGTAAAACGCATCCACGTCGATATGGCGGACATTCATGCTGGCGCCGGTTTTGCCGATCACGCCGGACATGCCGATGCCCCAGTATTCGCCCGGGATATAGTCGGCGCGGAAGTGCAGCCCGGGCGCACGGCGGTCCGTCACGCGGCCGTTATTCAAGTTGCCCAGCGTGGCCTTGAAATCCCACGCCGTGCCGACGTAGTGTTCATAGCCGATGCCGGTGATGAAGGCGGCAGGTTCCGTGAAATCAAAGAACAGGTTATCCGTAATGGTTTTCTTTTGCGTCGGCAGCTGGAATTCATAGCCGGACCATGGACCGATCTGGCCCAGGTAAAACTTGTCCTTGCCAATGCCGCTGGGCAGCGTCATGTAAGCCTGGTTGACCAGCGAGCCCACATTGAACCCCGCCGCGTCGCCATAACTCTTGGCCGGCATCAGTTCCATCACCCATTTGGCGCCGCCTTCCACTTCTTTTTCAAAGCGCACCATGCCGGTGCCAAAGAAGCCATTGTCGTACGCGTACACGGCCGATTCGCCGGGTGCGCTGCCATCGCGGTTGACGTCGCTGAATTTTTTCATGAACACGGCGCTGCCCGTGTGCTGGCGGCGGTTGACGATATACGTCGGGTCGATAAAGCCGGATATCTTCAAGCCTTTCAAGCCGCTCGCCTCCAGGCGTTCGTCGAGCGAATCGGTCTTTTCCCGCACGCGGAAGAACTCCAGGCGCGGCATGTCCGGTTCCGCATCCTGCGCCGGCGTTTGCAACTGTTTCAATTGCGCTTTCAGTGCATCGATTTCGCCCTGCAGCGTTTGCAAAGTCTGCGCACCGGCGGCGGCAGGAAAGGCCATGGCCACTGCGATGGCCAGTTGTTTAATGGTTTGCATGGTGTCTCCTTGTTGTTGTCACTTCGTTTTCATCAAGCCGACTGGCGGCGCAGGCGTTCGGCGCGCGCCTTGTAGAGGGTGGACAGGATCACGGCGGCGCTGACCACCAGCACGGTCAACGTGGCGACCGCATTGACGCGGGGGTCGAGCCCCAGCCGTGCGCGCGAAAAAATCACGGTCGGCATGGTGGAATAGCCGGGCCCGGACAGGAAGCCGGACAGCACCACGTTGTCCAGCGACAGCGTGAAGGCCAGCAGCCAGGCCGAGACCAGCGCTTGCGCCAGGTTGGGCAGCGTCACGAGGAAAAATACCTGGTGCGGCTTGCAGCCCAGGTCCATCGCGGCTTCCGCATACGATGGATTCATTTCCCGCAAGCGCGACTGGATCACCACCGTGGCATACGCCATGCCCAGCACCGTGTGGCCGATGCACACGGTCGCCATGCCGCGCTGGGGAAAGCCGAACCACCGTTCGACCGACACCAGCATCAGCAGCAGCGACAAGCCGATGATCACTTCCGGCATCACCAGCGGCGCGCTGGCCATGCCGTTGAACAGCGCCCGTCCCGCAAAGCGGCGGTAATGGCTGAGGACAAACGCCGCCAGCGTGCCAAGCACCACCGATGCCGTGGCCGACAGCACGGCAATACGCAGCGACAAGCCGAAAGCGGCGCCCAGTTCCACGTCGGCCAGCAGCGCCGTGTACCACTGCCACGTAAAGCCCGACCACACCATGCTCTGGCGCGCGCTGTTAAAGGAAAACACGACCAGGACGGCAATCGGCAAGTACAGGAACGCATAGCTGGCCGACAGCCAGCCCTTGGACAGCAGGGTTTTCATGCGTTGTTCTCCTGCGAAGTTTCCTGATGCTTGCTGAACCACACGATCGGCAGCAGGATCATCAGCACTACCGCCACCGTCACGGCCGACGCCATCGCCCAGTCGTTATTGGTAAAGAATTCATCCCACAGCGCGTGGCCGATCAGGAAAGTCTCCGGGCCACCCAGCAATTCCGGGATCACGTATTCACCGATGCACGGAATGAAGACCAGCGTGGCGCCGGCCACAATGCCGGCTTTCGACAGCGGCACCGTCACGCGCCAAAACGTGGTCCAAGGCGTGGCGCCCAGGTCGCCGGCGGCTTCCAGGAAGCGGATATCCATCTTGACCAGGTTGGCGTACAGCGGCAGCACCATGAATGGCAGGTACGCGTACGTCATGCCGATCATCATCGACAGCGGTGTGTTCATCAGGTGCAGCGGCGCATCGATGGCGCCCAGCGCCAGCAACAGCTGGTTCAGCAAGCCGTCATTGGCGAGGATGCCTTTCCACGCATAGATACGCAGCAGGAACGATGTCCAGAATGGCAGCATTACCAGCATCAGCAAGGTCGGACGCCATTTTTCCTGGGCCCGCGCCATGAAGTACGCGAACGGGTAACCCAGCAGCAGGCAGCACACGGTGGTGGCGGCCGCATATTTCAGCGAACTGATATACGTCAGCACGTATAAATCGTCGTGCATGAGGAAGACGTAGTTGCTCAGCTTGACCGTGACGTGCAGCACGCCATCCGTGAAAGACGCCATGCTGCCCAGCAGCTGTCCCGGTTCCGTGCCCGCCACGCTGATGCGCAGCACCATCAGGAATGGCAGCAGGAAAGTCAGCAGCAGCCACGTGAACGGCATGCCGATTACCAGGCTGCGGCCATTCAGGCCGGGCAACAAAGCGCGCAGGCTGGCGATACGCTGCGTGGCGCCGGAGCGGGGCCGGCTCCCGGCCCCGCTTGCGGATGCGCAGGCAACACGCTCCCCCGCCTGCCCGGCCGGCAGGCAAATCATGTGTTGTTTCATCGGGATTCCTTAGTGAGTCAGGACTACCATCGCGTCGTCGCCCCAGCTGGCAAATACGGTATCGCCCCATTGCGGGCTGTCCGCCGCGTGGCGCTTGGCATTGGTGGCGCTGGCCTTGACTACCATGCCGCTGGCCAGCTGCAGGTGGTACACCGTGTGGCTGCCCAGGTAAGCCAGTTCCACCACCTTGCCGCGCACGCTGTTGTGGATGTGCGGCGGGCTGCTGCGGCTGACGTGGATTTTTTCCGGGCGCAGGCCCACTGTCACGGCCATGCCGGGATTGCCGCTGACGCCATGCCCGACGTAGTGCTGGCAATCGGCCGATGCCACCACCACGTGGCCGGGCGTGACTTCAGCCAGGGTGCCGTCAAACAGGTTGATGTTGCCGATAAAGTCGGCCACGAAGCGGCAATTCGGCGTTTCATAAATATCAGCCGGCTTGCCCACCTGCTGGATGCGGCCCGCGCTCATGACGGCAATGCGGCTGGCCATGCTCATGGCTTCTTCCTGGTCATGCGTCACCATCACGCACGTGACGCCCACCTGGTGGATGATGTTGACCAGCTCGCTCTGGGTCTTTTCGCGCAGCTTTTTATCGAGTGCCCCCAGCGGTTCATCGAGCAACAGCAGGCGCGGACGCTTGGCCAGGCTGCGCGCCAGCGCCACGCGCTGTTGCTGGCCGCCCGACAGCTGGTGCGGCTTGCGGCGCGCATACGCGCTCATTTGCACCAGCGCCAGCATGTGGCCGACCCGCTCCGCGATGTCCGGCTCCGGCACGCTTTCGCGGCGCAGGCCGAACGCCACGTTGTCGTACACGGTCAGGTGGGGAAACAGCGCATACGACTGGAACATCATGTTGATGGTGCGCTGGTAGGGCGGCAGGCCGGTGATGTCTTGCCCGTCCAGCAGGATGCGGCCCGACGTGGGCGTCTCGAAGCCTGCCAGCATGCGAAGCAAGGTCGACTTGCCGCAGCCGGAACTGCCCAGCAGCGCGAAGATTTCACCTTGCGCGATGCCGAGATCGATGCCATCGACAGCGTGCACGCCATCGAATGATTTGACCAGGTGGTCGATTTGCAGGTAGGGCGTGGTGGCGGCCGCGCGAGGCACGGCGGCCGCCGGTACTGCGGGAGGATTGCGCGTCATATTGAAACTCACTGTGTCAGGAATAACAAACCCGTCATTCCCGCGTGCGCGGGGATGACGAAACGGCGGGTTCAACGGCCGGTCTTAAACTGCTGGAACACCCGCGTCGCAATGCGCCGCATATCCACGTTCAGCGCCTTCGGCGCCACCATGTTTTTCATGTCCGCCTCGGACAGGAATATCGTGTGGTCCGCATTGAGCTCCGGTTTGATGTATTTGCGGCTGGCCGCATTGGGCGACGCATAAAACACCTTGTTGGTCAGGTTGGCCTGCACTTCCGGCCGCATGATGTAATTCATCCACAATTGCGCATTTTCCGGATGCGGCGCGTCGGCCGGTATCGCCATGGTGTCGAAGAACAGTACCCCGCCCGTCTTGGGCACCAGGGTCACGATGTCATTGCCATTCTTCGCTTCGATGGCGCGGCGGCGCGCCACGTTCATGTCGCCCGACCACGCGATGGCGGCGCACAGCGAACCGTTGGTCATGTCGCCGATATAGCCCAGGGTGCTGAACAGCGTGATGTATGGACGCACCTTGTTCAGCATGCGGCCCGCTTCCTGGTAGTCGGACGGATTTTGCGAAAACGGGTCTTTGCCGATGTACGCCAGTGCGGCCGGCAAGATATCCGATGGTGCATCGAGGAACGATACGCCACACGACTTCAGGCGCGACGCATACTTCGGGTCGAACACCAGGTCCCATGGGTTGTCCGGCATCGGCAAGTCGCCCAGCGCCGCCTTGACCTTGCCCGTATTGATCGACACGGTGGTGAAGCCCCACAGCCATGGCACCAGGTAGCCATTGCCGGGATCGAGCTTGGCCAGCTGCGACTGGATCATGGGATCGAGGTTGGCCAGGTTCGGCAATTTGCTCTTGTCGACCTTGCGCAGCAAGCCGGCCTGGATTTGCATTTGGCCCCAGTGCGCTGCCGGCACGACGATGTCATAGCCGGTCTTGCCCACCGTGAGCTTGGCATGCAGGATTTCATTGCTGTCGTACGTGTCGTAGACGACCTTGATGCCCGTCTCTTTCTCGAAGTTCCTGATGGTGTCGTCGGCAATGAATTCGGCAAAGTTAAAAACGTGCAGTACTTTTTCTTCCATCGCCAGCGCCGGCGCGGCAGCCAGCGCCAGCGCGGCAGCGCCCAGCAGCGCTGCCGTGGCGCGCTGGATGGCATGGGGCGGCTTCTTGGTCCAGTTTTTCATCATATGTCTCCTCGGGTTGTCGTGTTATGCCCAGCCGCGCTGTTTCAATTCCGCCAGCGTCTTGTCCAGTCCTGTCGTGATCAGGGCGATCATTTCGTCGATCTGTGCGCGCGTCATCGTCAGCGGCGGCGAAATCAGCAAGCGGTCGCCGGGGATTGTGCGGACGATGACGCCACTGCCGAACATGTGGGCGCGGCACAGCATGCCCACTTCCAGCGCGCGGTCGAACGGCACGTTGTCATGCACGGTGGCGCCTTTGTGCCTGACGAGATTCAATCCTCCCAGGAAGCCCACGGCGCCGGCATCGCCCACCAGCGGATGCTGCGCCAGCGCTTCGAAGCGCTGCTTCAGGTAAGGGCCCGTGTCGTCGCGCACTTGCGCCACCAGGTTTTCTTCTTCGATGATGCGGATGTTTTCCAGCGCCGCCACGCAGCCGATCGGGTGGCCGGAATACGTGAAGCCGTGATTGAATTCGCCGCCTTTCGCCATCAGCGCGTGCGCAATACGGTCGCCCACCAGCACGCCGCCCAGCGGCACATAGCCGGAGCTGACGCCTTTGGCAAACGTGATCAAGTCCGGCTGGATGCCGAAATAAGTGGAACCGAACCAGTGGCCCAGGCGGCCGAAGCCCGTCACCACTTCATCGGCCACCAGCAGCACGCCATATTTGCCGCAAATGCGCTGGATTTCCGGCCAGTAGGTCGGCGGCGGCACGATCACACCGCCCGCGCCCTGCACGGGTTCGCCGATGAATGCCGCCACCTTGTCCGCGCCCAGTTCCAGGATTTTGTGTTCCAGCCACGATGCCGCTTCCAGGCCAAACTGTTCCGGTGTCTTGCCGCGCCCTCCTTCCAGGTACGACGGCTGGCCGATGTGCACGATGCCGGCCAGCGGCAAATCGCCCTGCTGGTGCATGCTGGGCCAGCCGCCCAGCGATGCGCCGGCCATCGTGCTGCCGTGGTACGCGTTGTGGCGGCTGATGATGATCTTGCGTTCAGGGTGGCCCTGCTTGGCCCAGTAGTGGCGCACCAGGCGCACCACCGTGTCATTGCCTTCGGAACCGGAACCGGCAAAGAACACGTGGTTGAACTGCGGCGGCGAAATTTCCACCAGCTTGGCGGCCAGTTCCACTGCGGGCGGATGCGTCGTGTGGAAGAACGTGTTGTAGTAAGCCAGCCTGGTCATTTGCGCATGCACGGCGTCGGCAATGCGCTTGCGGCCGTAGCCGACGTTCATGCACCACAGGCCCGCCATGCCATCCAGCAGGCGCCTGCCTTCAGAATCCCACACATAAATATCTTCGCCTTTGACGATGACGCGGGAAATCTGCTGGTGCTTCTGGCTGTAGTCGGCAAATGGATGCAAGTGGTGCGCCGCATCGCTCGCTTGCAGGCACTGGGTATCGATGTGGTCATTCATGTTCATGGAGGGCTCCTTTCGGGGTGGCGGGTTATTTGATCAATTGACCAATTAATGCCATGGTAGGGACGCGAAATTATTAAGTCAAGTGATTAAATCTATCGACCGACTAATTTTTGTACCCATGTGCTAAGATGCGTGCCGTCCCCCGACTCTGGAGTTGCAGATGGCGCGTCCCAAAGGCACTGAAAAACGAGAACAGCTCAAGGAGCAAATCATTCGCGGCGCCGTCGAAGCGCTGGTGGAATCCGGCTTGGCGGCCGTGACCACGCGTAAGATCGCCGCCAAGGCGGAAGTCAACCTGGCCACCTTGCACTACTACTTCGAGAGCAAGGATGCACTGCTGATCGGCGCGCTGGAACAAATCATCAAGCAGATGAGCGACGCGTTGCGCGTCGGCCTGGCGGCAGGGCTGGATTTGAAAGCATGCATCGACAGTGTTGCGCGCAATTCGTGGCGGCTGATCCAGGAAACCCGCAATATCCAGATCCTACAATACGAATTGACCTTGTACACTTTGCGCAACGCGGAAGCCAGGGACCTGGCGCGCTTCCAGTACGACGCTTATTGCCGGCTGTATGAAGACGCATTCCGCCAGGGCCTGGGCCTGGCTGCGGACGCCGCCGCGCCGCACCTGGCCGACCTGGCGCGCTTCGTCGTGGCCGGGATGGATGGCTTGATCCTGCAATACCTGGTGGATCCGGATGAAGCGCGTTCGGAACGCGGCCTCAATCAGTTGATCAAGGCCACGCAGGCGCTGGCGGACAGCGCCGCTTAACTACGTGAGTTAATTCGTCGCCGGGATGTGCTGCGTGATGCAATGCACACCACCGCCGCCCCACGCCAGCGTGCGCGCCGGCACGCCGATGACTTCGCGGTCCGGATACAGCGCCTGGATCACGGCCAATGCAGCGGCATCGTCCGGCACGTTCGCTATCGGCACCACGATGCCGCCATTGGTGCGGTAGTAATTCGTATAGCTGAATGTCAGCACCTGGTTGCGCCCCACGGTAAAGCGCGGCTGCTGGTGGATTTCCACCAGTTCCAGCGCCCGCCCCCGTGCATCGGTCGCCGCTTCCAGCACGGCCTTGTTGGCCGCCATGCGCGCTTCATCGCCACGGCCGGTGCCGGGCGCCGTATAGATCAGCAGCCTGGCCGGCGCCACGTATGACGCCACCAGGTCGATGTGGCCATTGGTGATGTCGTCATATTCCAGGCCATACGGAATCCAGATCAATTTGCTGGCGCCATACGCCGCCAGCAGCGTGGCTTCGATCTGGCTCTTGCTCATGCCGGGATTGCGGTTGGGGTTGAGCAGGCATTCTTCCGTCGCGATCAGCGTGCCCTGCCCGTCCGTAATGACGGCGCCGCCCTCCAGCACCATTGCCACGTCCGTGTGCTCGACGCCAAGGTAGGCGCAGGCGCCCACCGGCATCACGTCGTCTTTATCGTACGGATATTTGTTGCCCCAGCCATTGAACTGGAAGTCGCGCCCCTGCAGGCGGCTGCGCTGCTGGTTCAACACGAAAATGGGCGCCGTATCGCGCGCCCAGCAATCATTGATCGGATATTCAATCACGGTAACGCCGGGGCCGCACATGGCAATGGCATCAGCCGCGCGGCCGGGATTGGCGATCATGATGACGGGCTCGAAGCGCGCAATGGCGTTGGCCACGGCCGCCACTTCGGCTTGCACGGCTTTCAGCTTGCCGCCCCACGCGTCGGACGGGTCCCACGGGAATGCCATCAGCGTTCCCGCGTGCGGTTCCCATTCGGCCGGCGCGCGCCACGATTCGCCGCTGCCGCCATTGCCGCCATTGCCCCGCGCCCCTGCCAGCGGCAATACCGCCAGTGCCGCCGCTGCCGCTGCTCCGGCGGCAAATTTGCGCCGTGACGGCGATGCCGGTTTGTCACTGCCCGCTGCTTTGACTGCTTTGCTCATGTTGCTGTCTCCTGGTTGGTTTTTTTGGAACAACGATGCTCACTACGTCAACGCAAAGCGGCGCCAGACCCGCTGCACCAGGCCACGGGCCGCTTTCCTGCTGATTGGGGATAGTGACGAGCATTCTGTGCCGGGGCATGGCACGCCGTAAAACGAACGATATTGCTCAATGCATCAATTATTTTCATAGCTTGCAAATCGCCGCGGCATGGACTATTCTTAATTGTACCGATCGGTACATATTTATCCATTCAGTACAAAACTCACTGCAAAGAAAGGCTATCCCATGTCCCTCCGTCCTCCGCTGCCCCCGTTTACCCGCGACACCGCAATTGAAAAAGTCCGCCTGGCGGAAAACGGCTGGAATACCCGCGATGCGGAAAAAGTCGCGCTGGCGTACACCGAAGACAGCTGGTGGCGCAACCGGGGCGAATTTGCCCACGGCCGCGCGGAAATCACCGCCCTGCTCAAGCGCAAGTGGACGCGCGAACTCGATTACCGGCTCGTCAAGGAATTGTGGGCGCATGACGGCAACCGCATTGCCGTGCGCTTTGCCTACGAATATCATGACGACTCTGGCCAGTGGTTCCGCGCCTATGGCAATGAAAACTGGGAATTCGACGAGCATGGCCTGATGCATCACCGCCATGCCAGCATCAACGAACATCCGATCAACGCATCCGAGCGCAAGCTGTTATGGGATACCAGCGGCCCGCGCCCGCTGGACCACCCCGGCCTCACGGCACTGGGTTTTTAAGGAAACGATATGGCAAGACTGGTCGCCGAGCGCGAAGACGTGGTGCCACTGCTGGCGGAAGTGTTCCGCCGCTACGGCTTTGAAGGCGCCACCCTGGCGCGCATCACGGAAGGCACGAAACTGGGTAAAGGCAGCATTTATCATTTTTTCCCCGGCGGGAAAGATGACATGGCGGAAGCCGTGCTGGCCCTGATCGACGACTGGTTTGCCGCCAACGTGTTTGCGCCGCTGCGGGGCGGCGATGCGCAGGGTGCGATTACCCGCATGTTTGACGAAACGCGCCGCTATTTCGACGCGGGCAACAAGGTGTGCCTGGTCGGCATGTTCGCGCTGGGCCATGAACGCGACCGTTTCTCCAGCCGTGTGCAGGGCTACTTTAAAGCATGGATCGACGCGCTGGCCGGTGCGCTGCGGCATTGCGGCCACGGAGCCAGGGAAGCGCGGCAACTGGCCGAAGAAACCGTGGCGGGTATTCAGGGTGCGCTGGTATTGGCGCGCGCACTGCAAGAGCCGAAGACTTTCGAAGCGGCGCTGGCGCGCCTGCAGGCAAGGCTGCAATGACGTTGCATTGAGCGGCCGCGCTTATTTGCGCCGGCGCGACAGGATGAATTTTTCCAGTTCGGCGCGCGCGTGTTCGATGTGGTGCTTCAACAGCGAAGCGGCCGCCCGCACTTCGCCCGCCTTGCACAGGCGGACCAGTTCTTCATGCTCTTCTTCCGCGCGCTGGCAACTCTCGGCGCTCAGCGACAATTGCAGGCGCGTATAGCGGTCAGTCTGCTGCAGCAACGTCGTGACGATCGCCGCCGTGCGGGGCTGGTCGGCGCGCGACATCAGCAAATTATGCACCTGGGTATTCAATTCGCCCCAGCGCGTGGGGTTTTGCGCGTGCAGCTCTTCCTTGTATTCCGCGAGGATGGTGTCGAGCTGCGCGAAGTCGGCCGGCGTGAGGCGGGGGACGGATTTTTTCAGCAGCAGCGGTTCCAGCAGGACCCGCAGCATGAACAGTTCATTGATTTCTGCGACGGACATTTCCGACACCACCGCGCCCTTGTGGGGCACGATGCGTACCAGTCCCTCGCCTTCCAGCTGCACCAGCGCTTCGCGCACGGGAATGCGGCTGATGCCCAGCTCGGCGGCCAGCGCATCTTGCCGCAATTGAAACCCTTCCGGCAATTCGCCCGCAATGATCTTGCGGCGGATCGCGTCGGCGGCCTGCTCCGCAACGGTGGTAACGGCGAGGCCAGCGGCCAGGGCTGAGGTAGTCATTGCGGCGGAACTTCCAGTGTCTGAACGGTATAAATTATATCATTCAGACACGGCGTCCCAGCGCAGGCCAGGCCACTACTCAGGCAACGACTTCCTTCGACCACGTGGCGTACCACGTCTTGAACAAGTCATACTGGGTTTCCGCATAACGGCGCTGCGCATCGCTCAGCACATCCGTTTCATTGAAGTGCAGCGTGTATTCCTTGTCGCCGTTCAGCACCATCAAGTGCTTGTAGTACAGCACCAGGTCCGTGCCTTCGTCGAACGACGACAGCACCGCCAGTGCCGACTCCAGTTCGCGCGCCTGGCGGCGGGCAGTGACGTCGCCTTTCGCGGCCTTGCGGCACAGGTCCACCAGCAGCAGCACTTCGCGCGGCAGCGCATTGCCAATGCCGGTGATGGCGCCCGTTGCACCGCAATTCACAAAGCCGTGGAACACTTGCGTATCGACGCCGGCCATCAAGGTCACGCTGTCATCCTGGCTGGTGATGTGTTCCGCAGCATAGCGCATGTCGGCGGCGCCGCCGAATTCCTTGAAGCCGATCAGGTTCGGGTATTGGGCGCGCAGTTCGAAGAACAGGTCGGCGCGGGTGGCGAAGCCGTAGTACGGGCTGTTGTAAATCACGGCCGGCAGCGCCGGCGCGGCTTCCAGGATGGCTGCAAAGTGCGCCTTTTGCGCGGCGGGCGAAGCGCCGCGCGACAGCACGCGCGGGATCACCATCAAGCCTTGCGCGCCGACTTTCGCCGCGTGCGCGGCGTGCGATACCGCTTCTTTCGAATTCACGGCGCCGGTGCCGACGATGGTTGGAATGCCGGCCGCCACCAGGCGCGCCACGCCTTCCTGGCGCTGCGCTTCCGTCAGCAAGGGCCAGTCGCCCATCGAACCGCAATACACGACAGCACTCATGCCCAGGTCAATCAGCTCACGGCCTTTGGCAACCAGCGCATCGAAATCCGGCGTGCGGTCGGCTTTGCATGGGGTCATCAGGGCGGGAATGGTGCCGGTAAAGATGTTGCTCATCATGATTCCTTCAATGGTTTGTTGGATGGGTTCTGGATGCGGGTAGCAAGTCCGTGGAAACATCATACACGAATCGAATATTTTATACAAAATGATTCTTCGAAAGGCTGCAAAATTTTTATAAAGCTTTGTTTTATAAGTATTTTCTTAAATTGAAAAATTTTCGAGTTCCGCAATTTTTCAATTTTACCGGTATGGGCGCCGGTCCGGAGTGACTCGCACGGCCATGCTTTTGGCTCGCCAAAGCATGCCGAATTTACCGACCCGCAGCGGATTTCAAACTAAGATCGAGGGCGTGCTGTATGAATGTTTTGACACCATTTATTATAAAAATACTCATCGAGACACCCTATGGAGCAGCTCAGCGTTCATGCCGCCCTGGCCGGCAAACGTATCCTGATTACCGGCAGCACGGGCTTCCTGGCGAAGGTGGTGCTGGAAAAACTGATACGCACGGTACCGGACCTCGGCGGCATCATCTTGCTGATCCGCGCGGCGGACGGCGTTGATGCCCGCCAGCGTTTTGAGCGCGAAGTGGCGCCGTCTTCCGTGTTTGAACGGCTGCGCGCGGAACGTCCCCACTTCCTGCAAGACTTCTTTGCCGAACGGATTGAATGCGTGACGGGCGACGTGACCGAACCGGGCTTCGGCATGCGCCCTTCCGCCTTTGCATCACTGGCGCGCCGCGTCGACCTGGTCATCAATTCCGCCGCCAGCGTCAACTTCCGCGAAGCGCTGGACGTGGCGCTGGCCATCAATGCGCTCAGCGTGCGCCATATCGCGGAACTGGCGCGCGCCGCGCACGCACCGCTGATTCAGGTGTCGACGTGCTACGTCAATGGCTACCACAAGGGCGACATGCATGAATTGATCGTGGCGCCGGCCAAGGGCGCGATCACGCGCCACCCGGAAGGCCACTATGACCTCGACAGCCTGCTGCAGCGGCTGGGACACCGCATGGCGCAAGTCAAGGCGGAAACCAGCGATCCGAAACGGCTGGCGCGGCGCCTGACGGACCTGGGACTGGCGGAAGCGCACTATTACGGCTGGAACGATACGTACACGTTCACCAAATGGATGGGGGAGCAGCTGGCCATGCACCACATGCGGGGCCGCGCCATGACCATCGTGCGCCCATCCATCATTGAAAGCACGCTGCAAGAGCCGGCCCCCGGCTGGATTGAAGGCGTCAAGGTGGCCGACGCCATCCTGATGGCCTATGCGCGCGGCAAGACCAGCTTTTTCCCGGCCAAGTCCGGCGCCGTGGTCGATATCATCCCGGCCGACCTGGTGGCCAACGCCATCACGCTGGCTGCCGCCGAAGCACTGGCAACACCGCCCGCGCAGCGCATCTACCAGTGCAGCACAGGGTCGAGCAATCCCATTTCCGTCGGCGGCGTGATTGACCGTTTCACGACCGAGGCGAAACGCAACTGGCGCAATTACGAGCGCCTGTTTTACCGTGCACCCAAACATGACTTCACGGTGGTGAGCCGCCCTGCCTTCCTGCTGATGCTGCGCACCAGCGGCGCGGCGGCGGCGGCATGGAGCAGCGTACGGCGCGCAGTGGGCGCCGGTCCGTCGCCCGCGCTGGAAAAGGTGCGCACAACGCGCCTGCTGGCCGTCACCTTCTCGTTTTACACGGCGCCGCAATACCGCTTCCACAACACGCGCCTGATGGCGCTGGCGGCACGTTTCGGCAACGAAGACCTGCAGCGCTACCCGGTCGATGCCCGCATCATCAACTGGAACGACTACCTGGGACGTATCCACATGACAGGCTTGAACCGGTACGCACTGCGCCCCCGTTCGCCGGGCAGCACGGCGGCGGCAATGCAGGCCGCACCGCAGCCATCGGCCCCTTTGGAAATGCACACATAAAACAATACGGCCGACGCGGCAGCTATGCACGATATGCGTACGATAAGCGGCGCGGCCAAGGAGACAGCAGCAATGAATCAGCACCGGCAAGCCGCCGCGCCCATGACGCGGCGCGACTATGCGTGGTACCGCATGGATACCGACAACAACATCATGGTCATCAACAGTATCCTGCTGTTCGAAGGCCAGGTGGACATGGAGCGCCTGGTATCGACCATCGCCCAGCGCCTGCCGAACTATCCGCGCTTCACGCAGAAAGTCGAATTGCGCTATGGCCGCCCGCACTGGGTGGAAGACCAGCAATTCAATATCGAAGACCACATCGAGCTGCAGCAGATGGAGCACGATGCCAGCCTGACCCGGGAAGAATTGCAAGCGCACTTGACCCGCCTGGCGCACCAGCCGCTGAAGGGCGGCCGTCCGCTGTGGCACATGACGGTGCTGGACCACGTCAACGGCGGCCACGCCATCGTGTTCCGCGTCCACCACTGCATCACGGACGGGCTGGGACTGGTGCACGTGCTGAACCACTTGACGGACGATAACGGCTTGCACAGCCGCACGCCCTCGCCGGCCAACCATCCACACCGCGCAACGGTGGTGCAAAACGCCGTGTGCTCGGCACTGGTGCGGGCTGTCTCGCACATGAAAATCGCGTTCCACGTGACGCGCCTGTCGATGCTGTGGCCCGATGCCCGCACGCCGCTGAAAAACCCGATGTATGGCGAAAAGCAGCTGGTCTGGCTGCCGCCGCTGCAAATGGAGCGGGTGCGCGCGATGAGCAAGCGGGTTGGCGTGACATTGAACGACGTGTGGGTGGCGGCGGTTTCCGGCGCCTTGCGCACCTACCTGGAACAGAAGGGAGAACACGTCGATGGCCGCGCGCTGCGCGCGGCCGTCACGTTCAATTTGCGCGAAAAGGCGAACGCCTTCCAGCTGGGTAACGAGTTTGGCCTGGTGGCCGTGGATTTGCCGACCAACGTGGGCGACGCCACCACGCGCCTGCAATTTGCCAGCGAACGCATGACCGCCATCAAGCGCTCGCACCAGCCGCGCGCCACGATGGCGTTCCTGTCGATCGCCGGCTGCCTGCCCGCTGCCCTGCAGCGCTTTGCGCTGAACCTGTTCACGTCCAAAGGTTCCGTCGTGCTGACCAATATCGAAGGCCCGGGCGGACGCCGCTACCTGGCGGGTTCGCGCATGACGGACTTGATTTGCTGGGTGCCGCAAGCGGGCAGGCTAGGCGTCGGCCTCGCATTTATTTCCTACGCGGGCCAGATCCAGCTGGCGCTGTTCGTTGATAAAGAACAGATTCCCGACCCTGAACGCTTGATGCAACTGACATACGCTGCCTTCGATGAACTGGAAGTAGCGACGCGTGAACTGGTGCCGGAACAGGAAGGCGAAGCCGTCATGTTGAGCGAAGCGCGGCGCGCGTAACCATTGCAGTGCGTAGCGTCCAGGACAGCGCAACGGTTGCGGAAAATGTCATCCGCAACCATTTGCAAAGCGCGTGGTTTACGCCACAGTTTATTAATGAAATTCCACGAGTTATTGCTATTAAGAAAGCAAGGGGCTATGATTGACTTGTAAATTAGACCCAACCAATGTCTGGTTTATATTTAACAATCTTAATTGAAAACCATGCTGCTCAATGAGCCCATCGCCGTCCCGATCCGCAAAGGTCCGCCACGGCCCCAAGATGCCATAGCTCCGATTCCGGCGGTGGCCAAGCCACACGCGATGACCGACATCGACGACATAGGCGACGCGCTGACTCTGCTTTCGGAAAGTGGCGATGCGATTTCCATGTATGCGCCCGGCAACCGTGACGCCATGCTGGGACGTATCCTGTCTGTCGATCCCGAATTGCCGCACTTCGTCATGGAAATGAACCAAGGCGTGACTTTGCCGCCCGGCCCCATCACGTTTGTCGCGTGGCTGCGCACGGCGAAGCTGCAATTCAAGCTGACCGACAAGGCGTGGCAGTGCGCCCCCGGCAAACCGCATTTGATTCCCATGACCTTCCCGGAATCGTGCGACGTGCTGAACCGCCGCGAATCGGAACGGCTGGAAACGCCGCTCGGCGCCAACTTCATGGCGACGTTCGTGATGAACGGGAACCCGTATGAATTGCCGCTGCATGACTTCTCCCTGGGCGGTGTCGGCCTGCGCTGTGCAAAGAAAGATGCGCGCGGACTGATCAAGGGCCGCAAGCTGGTGGAAGTGCGGCTGGACCTGGGACCGGACACCGTCATTATCGCCGACATGGAAATCCGCCTGACCCGTTCGTACCGCTCGTTCCTGCTGGGCGAGCAGCTGCACGTCGGCTGCAAGTTCATCAACCTGCCGCCGGAAATGGAAAGCAAAATTTCCGTGCTGCTGGACAAGATGAACAAGGACCCGCGCCGCCGCTAATCATCTGCGCCGTGACCGCAGGCGCCATCCCGTGCGGTCACAGGGCAAATTCAACAGCCAGCCGCAGCGTGCGAACGCCGCTGGACAGCGTCTCCCGGCGCGTGTCATGGCGGCCATCGCCAAATGCCACAACGTCGAAGGTCTCCGGGCGCAGCACGTTCGATGCAGCCGCGCGCAGCACCACGCCGTTCGACAGGGGCCAGCTGCCATGCACGTCCAGCTTGCGCACGGTGGCGGACTGGCGCCACTGCGCCGCCGACGTGCGGACCACGCCGCCTTGCTCCAGGTTCCAGTTCAATCCCGCCGCCGCACCCGCGCTGAAGCGGTAGTCCAGGCCAGCATTGGCCACCAGCGGCGCCTGCGCGCCGAGCCGGTTGCCCGGCCCCGCTATCGCCTGCACATGCGACCAGTTGCGCGACAGCGCCACACGTGCCGTCACGCGCGCACTGACAGTCTGCCGCCAGTCCAGCTGCATGCCGCGGGCGGTGGCATTGCCCCCGTTGCCTGGCGCCGACACCCATTTGCCGGCGTCCTGGAACAGCACCGGCTGGATCACACCGTCAATGCGGCGCAAATAGAACGACACGCTGGCCATGCTGTCCTGCCCCAGGTAGGTTTCATACGCGCCATCGGCGCCCCACGCCAGTTCCGGCCGCAATTGGGGATTGCCCTGCACGTCGGGATTGGCCGCACTATTGCCATTGTTGACGGTGAAACGGCGCGGCACCAGGTCCCGTGTCTCGGGCGCCTTGTAGCTGCGTGACAGCGCCATCCGCAACTGGTCACGGGTGGCCGGCACGCGCCAAAGCAGGTGCGCGACGGGACTCCACACGCTGGAGCGGCTGCCGGCCGGCGCCAGGGCAACGCCATCCGTCAAGGTGCGCAAGCCTTCCCAGCGCAAACCGATATACGTGTCCAGCGCAGGCGACGGCGACCATTCATCCTGCACAAACAGGGCCAGGCGCCGCACGCGCGCAACATAGCGCTGATCGAGCATCCCGAGCGGCTCGCCCGCCGCACTGGCATCGTCCTGGCGGCGCGATTCGCCGCGCCGCGCCAGCGCGCCATCCCAGCCGGCGGCCAGGCCATGTCCCGCTCCACTTCCAAAGCGCAGCTTACCCATGGTGCTGGCGCTGCTATCGTCCGCATGCGACAGCACGCGGCGCAGCCACAGGGGTTGGCCCGTCATGGCGCTGCCCGTAAACAGGTAGTCGCCGCCGCGCCGGTAGTGCGCCATCCCGGCCTTCCATTCCAGCCGCGCCGCGCCGCCCAGCTGGCTGCTGCCGCTTAAGTCGCTGCGCAAGGCCGCCGTGTGCGCGTCGGCGGCGTAAGCATTGCGCGGGTAGTCGCCGGGCTCGCCGGCCAGCACCGTCTCTTGCGCCCAGCCCTGGTTATGGCTGCGCCCTGCTTCCAGCAGCCCTTGCCAGGAAAGCGCCGCGCCGCCGCCCAGTTTCCAGTTCAGGCGCGGCGCCAGCCCCAGCCGCAGGTTGCGCGCCCGGTCCGATTCCGCCGTGCGGCGCTCGCCCGACAGCGTGCGTTCGTCCACTGCGCTGCTCCCGGCACGCAAACTGCGCGCCACCTGGACTGCCAGGTTGCCGGAGACGTCCTCCCCGGGCCGCGCCAAGTCCAGCGACGCTTCCGGCGCCCACCCGGCCGCGCCACGCGCGCCTGCCAGCGCCACCTGCGTACGGGCCCGTCCCGACGATTTGCGCAAAATGATGTTGATGCTGCCGGCAATTCCCTGGCTGCTGCGGTCGGCGCTTGCGCCATGCTGGATTTCAATCCGCTCAACCAGTTCGGGCGCGAGGCTATCCGGAGAAAATCCCGGCGCAGCGGGTTCGCCATTCAACAGCAGCAGCGTGCGCCCGCCGCCCATGCCGCGCAACCGGACCTGGCCGCCGCTCACGGTCACGCCAGGCTGGCGGCGCAGCGCATCGGCCACGGTGGCGTCGCCATAGTCCACCAGTTCATCCCGCGTCACGATGACGCGGCCGGTGCTGTCATCGCGGCGCTGCTGCATGGCGCTGGCCGCCCTCACTTCAACTCGCGGCGCCGCTTCTTCAGCGTCCGCGCACAGGGGAAGGAACAACAGGGAAAGGAAAATTCGCATCGTTATGACTCGCAGGTAGAAGGAACGACGCGCATTGTCTGCGCCGCCCGCGGCGCTGTAACGCCTGGTGTGACGAACGCCTGCGCCGCAGGGACGATTGCCGGAAAACCGCCGAAACCGCGCTGCTATACTTCCGCGCCATGGAACCGATATTCTCGATGCCGGCCTGGCTGCGCGCCCTGCTGGCCAATTACATGCTGTGGGCGCTCGTATGCGCGCTGGCAGGCATCACGACATACAGCGACCGCCTGCAATATGGCGATATGCGCAGCTATTGGCACATGACGGCAGGCTGGTTCTTCGGGTACCTGGTCATGACGGTGCAAAGCTATGCGCTGTACATGGCGTACCGCAGCCATCCCGCCTGGCTTGCCACGCAGCGGCGCATCGCCGTGGGCTACCTTTCCTTTGTTGCGCTGTGCTGGCCGGCCGCGATGCTGGGGCTGGGCTTCCGCCGCTGCATCAAGTACGACATCGCCCCCACGCTGGGCAACAGCTGGCGCTACGTCGTCACGATGAACAAATTCGAATGGTTCGTCGCCTATGTCATGCTGACGATGGCGTTTGGCTGCGTCGTGGCCATGCACCTGTGGAAGCATCGCCAGCAGCAGGGGCGCCAGTTGGCCGAAGCCCAGCTGGCGCTGGAACGCCAGCGGCTCGCTGCCTTGCGCGGCCAGCTGGAACCGCATTTCATGTTCAACGCGCTGAGCGCAATTGCCGCCATGGTGCGTACCGATGACAAGGCGCTGGCGCTGGACGGCCTGTCGCGCCTCGGCGACCTGCTCGAATATGCACTGGCCAACAGTACCAGCAACTGGATCGGCATGGAGCGGGAATGGGATTTCGTGCTGAATTACCTGGACTTGCAGCGCCTGCGCTTTGGCGAGCGCCTGCAAGTGCGCGTCGAGGGCGTGCATGTGCTGGATGACGGAGTGGAATGTCCGCCCATGCTGCTGCAGCCGCTGGTTGAAAATGCGCTGCGCCACGACCTGGAATGCAGCGACGGGATCAGCGACATCGCCGTCACGTTCGCGCGCGGCCACGGGCAGCTGAAAGTCCAGGTCAGCAATCCGCTGCATGCGCATCAGGCGCCGTCCGCGGGACTGGGCATCGGCTTGCGCGGCATCCGCGCGCGCCTGCAACTGGCCTATGGCGGCGCTGCCTCGCTTTCCACCAGCCGCCAGGGCAACCGCTTTGTCGCGGAATTGTCGCTGCCGTGGAGCGCTGCCGCATGAAAGTGCTGATCGTGGACGACGAAGCCCATGCGCGCACCAACTTGCGGCTGGCGCTGCAAGCCTTGCCGGAATGGCGCCTGGCGGCAGAATGCGCCAGTGCGGCGGCAGCGCGCGCCTGGCTGGCATCGGACGATGCCGACATTGTGCTGCTCGACGTGCAAATGCCGGTGGAGTCGGGACTGGCGTTTGCACGTGAGCTGAGCCGCAGGGAAACGCCACCGCTGGTGGTGTTCGTGACGGCGCACCGGGGCCACGCGCTGGAAGCGTTCGACGTGCACGCGCTGGACTACATCGTCAAGCCCGTCGACGAGCAGCGCCTGCAGCAGGCGCTGCAGCGGGCCGCCACGCTGCTGAGCCAGCGCGCCGCTTACGTGAAAGCGCTCAATGGATTCATGTCGCCGCCCGCCGGCTACTGGACGGAACTGGCGGTACGTTCCGTCGGCCGCATCGACCGTGTCTGCCTGTCCGACGTGCGGTGGATGGAAACGGCCGGAAATTACGTCGAATTGCACTTACCGCAGCGAACCTTCCTGCACCGCACCACCCTGTCGGCGCTGGAACGCTACCTGGACCCGGAACAATTCATCCGCATCCACCGGCGTATCCTGGTGCGGCGCAGCCAAATGCTGGCATTACAGCAAGCGCAGGAAGGCAGCCACACATTAACGCTGGCCTGCGGCGCGCGGCTGCCTGTCAGCGAAACCTATGTGGCCGCTGTCAAGGCGGCGCTGATGGGGAAGTGACGCGGCGGCGCGCGTTGCATGCAATGCGGCCAGCCGTAAGCATATGGTAAGCAACGCCCCTTACGATCGCTCCAATGCCTGGCCAGACATTCCCGGCCCGGCTTAACAAAATAATTGGAGGCAGAGATGGAACAAGACGTTGTACAGCGGGTCAAGGCCGACCCCAATTACCAGAAGCTGGTCAAGACCCGCTCCCGCTACGGCTGGATGCTGGCGTGGGCCATGATGATCGTCTATTACGGCTTCACGGCGCTCAATGCGTTCGACAAGCCTTTCATGGCGGCCAAAATCGGCGACGGCGTCATGTCGCGCGGGGTGCCGCTTGGCCTGGCAGTCATCGTGTTCACCGTCGCCATTACGGGTATCTACGTGCGCCGCGCCAACCGCGAATTTGATGCGCTGACGGAAGCCATCCACAAGAATGCTTCGGCTGAAGCCAAGAAGGAGGCAGCATGAACGCCCGCCTGTTTTCCCGCCTTGCTGCCGCCGCCGCATTGACGGCCATGGCGGGCAGCGCGCTGGCCGCGCCTGACCTGGGCCAGGCAGCCAAGCAAGCCACCAACTGGACGGCGATCTCCATGTTCGCCGTCTTCGTGCTGGGCACGCTGTTCATCACGAAATGGGCCGCCAAGCGTACCCGTTCCGCGTCCGACTTTTATACGGCTGGCGGCGGCATCACGGGCTTCCAGAATGGCCTGGCAATTGCCGGCGACTACATGTCGGCCGCGTCGTTCCTCGGCATTTCCGCCGCAGTCTTTGCCAATGGCTTCGATGGCCTGATCTACGCGATCGGCTTCCTCGTGGGCTGGCCGATGCTGACGTTCCTGATGGCGGAACGCTTGCGCAACCTCGGCCGCTTCACGTTTGCCGACGTGGCCGCGTACCGCTTCGCGCAAAAACCCGTGCGCATGTTTGCCGCTTCCGGCACCCTGGTGACCGTGCTGTTTTACCTGATCGCGCAGATGGTCGGCGCGGGCCAGCTGATCAAACTGCTGTTCGGCCTCGATTACTACGTGGCCGTGGTGCTGGTCGGCGTGCTGATGATGGTGTACGTGCTGTTCGGCGGCATGACCGCCACTACGTGGGTGCAAATCATCAAGGCAGTCATGCTGCTGGCCGGCACCAGCTTCATGGCGTTCTCCGTGCTGTCGATGTACAACTTCAGCCTGTCGTCGCTGTTTGCCAGCGCCGTCGAAGTGCACGCCAAGCATGACGCCATCATGGGTCCGGGCGGCTTCATTAAAGATCCGATTTCCGGCATTTCGTTCGGCATGGCGCTGATGTTCGGCACCGCCGGCCTGCCGCACATCCTGATGCGCTTCTTCACTGTGCCCAATGCAAAAGAAGCGCGCAAGTCCGTGCTGTGGGCCACCACGTGGATCGGCTACTTCTATGCACTGGTGTTCATCATCGGCTTTGGCGCCATCGTACTGGTGGGCACCAACCCGAACTTCAAGGATGCCGCCGGCAAGCTGCTGGGCGGCGACAACATGGCGGCCGTACACCTGGCGAAAGCCGTCGGCGGCGACATCTTCCTCGGCTTTATTTCCGCCGTGGCATTTGCCACCATCCTGGCCGTGGTTGCGGGCCTGACCCTGTCCGGCGCATCGGCCGTGTCGCACGACTTGTATGCCACCGTGATCAAGAAAGGCAAGCCGGCGCCAGGCAGCGAACTGCGCGTGTCGAAAGTCACCACCATCGTGCTGGGCGTTATCGCCGTGTTGCTGGGCATCGTGTTTGAAAAGCAGAACGTGGCCTTCATGGTGTCGCTGGCCTTCGCCATTGCCGCATCGGCCAATTTCCCGGTGCTGTTCATGTCGGTCTTGTGGAGCAAGTGCACGACGCGCGGCGCCACGGTGGGCGGCTTCCTTGGCCTGCTGACCGCGGTGACCCTGACCGTGCTGTCGAAGTCCGTGTGGGTCGACGTATTCCATAACGCCGCACCGATCTTCCCGTACACGTCCCCTGCCCTGTTCTCGATGACGGTGGGTTTCCTCGGCATCTTGATCGTTTCGCTGACCGATACCAGCAAGCGCGCCGCGATTGACCGCGCCGGCTTTGAAGCACAGGAAGTACGTTCGGAAACCGGCATCGGCGCAGCAGCTGCCAGCGCGCACTGATCACTGCGCGGTTTTACCCGGCAAAGCCCGCTGAAGTTCAGCGGGCTTTTTTACAGCAACTGAATGGTTCGGCCCCGTGGCTGGTAAAAGCGGTTAATGCCGGGAGCATCCATGATGCCTCCCGTTGGATGCGATCAATCCCCAGCCCAGCAATTCGCGGATACGTTCATTATCTGGCGCCGCCGGTGCGCCATGGCTGGGTTCAGGCAGGCTGGCGCGGCCGCCGCGGCCTGGCCCCTGCGCATTGCCGGCTGCGGCTACGCGCTGTGTTGTGGTTTCCATCTCAGCCTCCCGATGCAGGTTGTGTGATGCCCAGGTACAGTATCGGCCCCCTGTGCCACCAACGGTATCGGGCCTGACGGACAAAACGCCACGGGTAAACCCGACGCGCCGCTGTAGGGCATCCCTGACAGGCGCTTATCCAGGACGTTCGCCGGCGCGTTTGAAAATGTAGTCAAACGACGTTTACTTAATTAAAAATAAGTAGTTTAATTACATCACTTCGTATCGCAACGCGCCTTGAAAGGATCCAATGGATTTGCAATGTCACGCTGCCCCGGCAGTGCTGCCGCATGCCGCCCCTGGCGGCGTACGCTTTATCTACGATGCCGCGCCCGGCGTGCGCAGCGTGGCGCTGGCGGGTACATTCAATTGCTGGGCGGGCGATGCCTGCATGATGGAACGCGTTTCAGCGACGCGCTGGCAAGCCACGCTGCCTGTCCCCGCCGGCCGGCACCTGTACAAATTCGTCATCGACGGCACGGACTGGATACCCGATCCGGCCAATCCATGGATTTCCGAAGATGGCCAAAACAATTCCTGCTTGACTGTCGATGAAAGCAGCAACGTGCTGATGCGCCAGCCGGGCCTCAGCGCCGCCGCCCCCGGCCCGCTGCATGCGCGCACGGCGCTGGCCAGCCCGGACTGGCTGCGCAATGGCGTGATTTACCAGTTATCGGTTCCCGCCTTTGGCGGCGACTTTGACGGCGTACGCGCCAGGCTGTCCTACCTGGACGAACTGGGCATCGATGTGCTGTGGATCATGCCTATTCAGCCCGCCGGGGTGGAAGGCCGGCGCGGCACGAGCGGCGATCCCTATGCCGTGCGCGACTTCGACGCGATCGATCCCGCGCTGGGCGATGCCGCGTCGCTGCGCGCACTGGTGGACGCGGCGCATGCACGCGGCATGGGCGTGGTCATGGACTGGACGCTGAACCGCAGCAGCGTGGACCACCCATTCACGCGCACGCATCCGCACTGGTACACGCGGCGCGCGGACGGCAGCATTTATTACGCGGTACCCAACCGCGACGAGTTCGCTGGCTTTGACTTTACAGACCGTGCGCTGCGCGCATACCTGACCGGCAGCATGCGCAACTGGGTCGGGCGCTTTGGCTTCGATGGCTTGCGCTTCGATGATTCCGACATCACGCCCTGCGATTTTCTCAACGAACTCCGCGCCGCGCTGGCGCAAGTGCGGCCGGATATCGCACTGATTTCGCAGTCGTATGATGAATTCCACCACCTGGCGGCCTGCGACCTGACCTACGAAGGCGGCACGCGCGAAATGCTGCGCCGCTGCGCGCAAGGCGCGGCGGACAACGCGGCGTTTGCGCGCTACTGGAATGAATCCACGTACAGCTTCCCGCGCGGCGCGCTGCGCATGCGCTGGCTGGAAGACAAGGAGCAGGGACGCATCGCTGCCTTCCTGGGCCGCGATGCGCACCGCCCCGCCGCTGCCGTCCTGTTGGCCATGGATGGCGTGCCGCACATCCTGATGGGGCAGGAATTCAATGAGCCCACGTGGACCGGCTGGCAAGTACTGTTCAACCCTTACCAGCTGGACTGGAATGCCTTTGATGGCGAACTGTATGCGCACTACCAGGCGCTGATTGCCCTGCGCCGCCGCCACGCGGTACTGCGCACAGGCGGCACCGGTTTCCTGGACAGCGTGCCGCCCGGCGCCATCGGCTTTACACGCAGCGGCCCGGGCGAGCGGCTTGTGGTGCTGGCCAATTTGTCGGCACATGCAGTGCAATTCGATGCCGCACTGGCGCACATTGAACCGCTGTATGCGAACGGCTGGCATGGCGCCACGCTGGCGCCGTACGGATGGGTGATCGGAAGCGCCGCGGATTAGCGCACGTCCAGCAATTCCACGTCAAAAATCAGCGTGGCGTTCGGCGGAATCGGGCCGGCGCCGCTGCTGCCGTAGCCCATGGCGGCGGGCACGATCAGCGTGCGCTTGCCGCCCACCTTCATGCCTTTGACGCCTTCATCCCAGCCCTGGATCACTTGTCCGGCGCCCAGCGCAAAGCTGAACGGCGAGCGGCCCACGGACGAATCAAATTGCGCGCCATGCTGTTGCGGTGCATTCGGCTCATACAGCCAGCCCGTGTAATTGACGACAGCCGTCACGCCGCCGACGGCCTCTTTGCCAGTGCCGGGAACGGTATCAATTTTTTGGAACGGGACAGCGGCAGCCGCCGCAGCGCCGGCAGCAGGCGCGGGCGCTTTGGCGCGTTCGCAGCCCGCCAGGGCAATCGTCAGGGTCAGGCCAATCAGGCAGGAAGACAACAGTCGGTTCATGCAATGCTTTCGTATGAGGGTGGAAAACCGGGACCGCGATTTTACCCCACGCCGGTCCCTGCGCGGACAGAGGGGGCGCTCTATCAGAACTTGCGGCACATCCCTCCGTCATTCGCTAGAATCAGCAGCATCCCGCAACCACCTCACCTGCCATGACCATCTCTCCCGACCTGCTGTCTGCTTTTGCTCCCACCGGCGTCTTGCGCGCTTCCATCAACCTGGGCAACCCCATTCTCGCCAATGCGCGCGCCGACGGTACGCCGTTCGGCGTTTCCGTCGACCTGGCGGCCGAACTGGCGCGCCGCCTGGGCGTGCCATTGGAACCGGTCGTCGTCAATGCGGCGGGCAAGGCGGTGGAAATCGTCGCGGCGGACCAGGCCGATATCGGCTTCTTCGCCATCGATCCGCTGCGCGGCGCCGGCATCACGTTCACCGCGCCGTATGTGCTGATCGAAGGCTGCTATCTGGTGCCCAATGCATCGCCGCTGCAAGCCAATGAAGAAGTCGACCGCGCCGGGCACCGCGTGGTGGTGGGCGGCGGCAGCGCCTATGACCTGTACCTGACGCGCAGCCTGCAGCACGCTCACATTGTCCGTGCGGCCACGTCCCAGGCTGTGGTGCAAACGTTTATTGCGGAACAGGCGGACGCCGCGGCCGGCGTCAAGCAGCAACTGGAAGCGGATGCGGCCAAATTGGGCGGCCTGCGCTTGCTGCCAGGCCGTTTCATGGTAATCCGCCAGGCGATGGGCGTGCCCAAGAGCCGTGGCGAAGCGGCTGCCGCGTATCTGGCGGCCTTTGTCGAAGAAATGAAGGCCGGCGGCTTCGTGGCCGAGGCGTTGCAGCGCCATCAGATTGAGGGCGCGTCGGTGGCGCCGGCTCAATAGCCGCACCGCCGTATGCGCGAACCAGCTATGCCACCGTTTCGCCGCACCAGCGCCTGACGATTTCGCCCAGCTGGGCTGCGGTAAATGGCTTGCTCAGGTAGTCATCCATGCCCGCTTCCAGGCAACGCTGCCGGTCGCCATCGATGGCGCTGGCAGTCAGTGCAATCACGGGGACCCTCGGCCGCCCCGCTTGTGCTTCCGTTGTGCGCAGGCGGCGGCACGCTTCATAGCCGGTCATCACCGGCATCATGCAATCCATCAAAACAAGGTCAAACGGCCGCTGCTCCAGCAACTGCAGCGCCTCCGCGCCGTTTTCCGCTTCCGTTACCTGGCAGCCCAGGCGTTTGAGCAAGATGCAAGCCAATTGCCGGTTCATTAACGTATCATCGGCCAGCAAGACGTGGCGCTGCACCTCCTGCCCGGCCGTGGCTGCCGCCGGGATGGCGGCTTGCGGCATGTCTTGCGCGGGCGAAGCGGCCGCAAGGCGGCACGCCACGTCAAAGTGGAATTTGGCGCCCGCCCCTGGCGCGCTGACACAGCCAATCGTGCCGCCCATCATTGCAACCAGCCGCCGGCAAATCGCCAATCCCAAACCGGTACCGCCGTATTGCCCACTGATTTGACTGTCCGCCTGGCTGAACGGTTTAAACAAGCGCTGCTGCACGTCGGCCGCAATACCGATGCCGCTGTCCGTCACTGCATAGCATAGCCGCCACGATCCTGCCAACCCGCCATCGGCATGGGCCTCATAGGCTATATTCACCGTGCCTGCCGCCGTGAATTTGATGGCGTTGTTGACCAGGTTGCCCAGTACCTGGCGCACACGGCCGGCATCGCCCATCACCAGCTTAGGCCCGATACCGATCTGGGCCTGCAGTTTGAGTCCTTTCCGTTCAGCCGCGGCGCTGTGCAACGCCACCACCTGCGCCACCTGGGCCGCAGGGTCGAATGGCTGCATTTCCAGCTGCATGTGGCCCGACTCGATCTTGGAAAAGTCCAGTACTTCGTTGATGATATGCATCAGCTCCCCCACGCCCTGATGCACATTGACCGCATAGCTGCGCTGCGCGGGATCGAGCTGGGTTTCAAGCATCAATTCAGACATGCCGGCAATGGCGCTCATCGGGGTACGGATTTCATGGCTCATCATGGCCAGGAAATCCGATTTGGCGCGGTTTGCGGAATCGGCCTGGTCTTTCAGTTCGATGGCCCGCGTGGCGTCGAGCTCGCGCCGCATCAGCAGCCGTCCGACCATGTAAAACGCCACCAGCAGCGCCGCCAGGCTGGCCAGCAGCACGGCGCCCAGCAGGCGCAGTTTGCTCCACCATCCCGCCATCAGCAATTCTTCGGTAATCGTGGCATTGATCACCAGCGGGTAATCGCGCACCTGGCGTACCGCGCCCATGCGGGTGACTTCCCGGTTATCGGCCGCTGCGCGCGGCCCCCGGGTCAGGCGCACATCGTCGGTCAGCCCCGCAGAAATGACGGCATAGGTCGTTCCATTCAACACTTGCTCGCCCATTAATTTTTCCACCTGGGGCCAGCGCGCCAGCAACGTGAAGTCGCGCCGGTACAGCGATACCGAAGCGTGCTCGCCAAGGCTGACATTCTTGAAGAACGATGAAAAGAATTCGCAAGACACCCCGACCAGCACCACGCCGGCAAATTGTCCATTCGGATGGCTGAGTCTGCGGCTGATGTAGAAAGTCCATTTGCCATTGCCTTTGTTGCGTACCGGCTGGCTCAGATACGGCAGATCGTCGGCATGGCTGGCGTGATGCTGGAAATAGTCGCGTTCGGACAAGTTGATGGCGGGCGCAGGATATTGGCGCGTGAAATTCAAGACGCGGCCATCGGCGGCCACCACGCTTGCCACATCAATTTGCGGCAAGCCGCTGATCTTGTCGCGCATCACCTGGTAGAACTGCTGCGTGCCCAGTGCCGTATTGCGGGCGGCCTCCCCGGTACCATGCACTTCATGGATGGCTTCGGCAATACCATCGAGCACTTTAAAGCTTGACGCCATGGTTTGCGCAGTACTCTCGGCCAGCACCAGCGACAAGCTGCCCAGCTGGCGGCGCCAGTCATCGATTTCGTGCTGGCGCATGACCCATGCCGCGTACCCGGCTGTCAGCAGCAGGACCACCAGCAAGCCGCCGCCGATGGCAGCCACGGTGCGCCGCACGCTGGTGCTGGACCAGCGCCGCCCGGCCGGGGCGCTCCCGGCAGCCAATCCGCGCCTGTTTTGCTGCATCAGGGCGCCTCCCGGGGACGGATACCATCAAATTGTTCAGAGCACGTCTCGACTTCGCTAAGCACCCTTGCGCATAAGTCATCGACCCGGTCCGCTGCCGCCGGCAGCGGCAAGTTTGCCTTTGCGGCCAGTTCCAGCTGTTCCAGCACGCTGCAAAGCTCCGTCGCCCCCAGCAGCCCCGCCATGCCTTTCAGCGTATGGCTGGCGCTGTAGATCTCCGCAGCGGCGTAGTGCGCCCGGCTTTCGCGTATGCGTTGCGCCAGCAATGGCGCCTGTTGCAGGTAGATCCAGGCCAGCGTGCGAAAGACATCGAGGTCGCCGGCGGCCACGTCCCATAAGGCCCACGGGTCGATTGCATGGTAGCTTGCGGGCGTCATACGGTTTCCGCCTCCTGCCGTTCCAGGACATCAGCGCTTTCCCGTTGCAGCGGCAGCTCGACGACAAACACGGCGCCCGGCCCCGCGCTGTCTTCCAGCCAGATGCGGCCCTGCATCAATTCGGCCAGCTGGGCGGCAATCGCCAAACCCAGGCCGCCGCCATCTTTGGCGCGCGCCGCGCTATCGTCGCCTTGGGAAAATTTGTCGAAAATGCGCTGGCGCTGGCTTGCGGGAACGCCCTTGCCGGTATCGCTGACCTGAAAGCGCAAACCATGCCGCCCGGTTGCCGACACGGCCAGCCGTACCGCGCCGTGCGACGTGGCCTGGACCGCGTTGACCAGCAAGATATCCAATACACGCAGCAATTTAGCGCGGTCGCAGGCAAAACTTTCCGGTATTCCCGGACCCAGTTCGGTTTCCAGCGACAGCTTCTTGGCGTCCGCCGCGGCACGTTGCCGCGACATGGCTTGCCGCACCAGATCCTGCATAGAAATGGGTTCAATGAGCAACTGTTCCTTGCCGGATTCCAGCGCGCTCAATTCCAGCACGGCTTCGACCAATCCCAGCAGGCGGCTGCCGCAATGGTGAATTGCCGCTGCAAATTTTCCTTCGCGCGCGTCGCCGAATTCGTGTTGCAGCAATTCAGAATAGCCAAGGATGCCATTGAGCGGCGTGCGCAATTCATGCGACATGTTGGCAAGAAAACGCGACTTGGCCAGGTTTGCCGACACGGCGCTTTCCCGGCTGGCAATCAGCCACCCCGCGAGCACCCAGATGCCAACGCTAAACAACAAGATGGCCAAAGTCGCGGCGCCAGCCAGTGCCAGCGTGCGCTGCCGGTTCGCGTCATACGGCGCCATGCGCTCTTCCAGGTCAATGCCAACCAGCGCATACAAGGGAAAACGGTCGAGCTTTTGAAAGGCATAAATGCGGATCCGGCCATCAATTGGCCCGGTATGCTCCAGCAAGCCGTCATGCGCCGCCGTCATGGCTGCAAACAGCGGGCTGGCGCTGATATCCTGGCCCATGCTGTCATCCTTGCCCACGCGCCGCACCCGCATCACGCCATCACTGCCGACCAGCGCAATCGAGCCTTTCTTGCCAACGTCGACATTGTGGTACAGCTGGATGAAGTACTGCGGATCCATGGAAGTGACGACCACGCCCTTGAAACTGCCGTCCGTGTGATTGATCCGGCGCGTCAATTGCAATGACCATTTTTTCGACACCCGCCCCAGCACGGGTTTGCTGATGTACAAGGCGTCGCTGTCGCTGTGCATGTGCACTTTGACATGCTCGCGGTCGCCAAGGTTCATCGGCGTGAAGGGTTTGCTCGATAACACGATGTCCGCGTGCTCATTCACGATCGAAAACAAGTTGTAGATATCGCCCGGCCCCAGTCCCTCGCGCAGCTCGCGGTTGATATCGAGCGCCATGCCCTGGCTGTTATAGCTGTGCCGCAAGAACATGACTGCCTGGTCGGCCGCTTCAATGCTGCGGTTCGCATGTTCGCTGAACAGGCGCACCAGCGTGCGGGCGTCGCGCCTGGCATCGTCCAGCTGCAACTGGCGGGACTCGCGCAGCTGTATCAACGTGAGCGTCCAGGTACCAGCGACCAGCGAGAGCGCAAAGCCCGCCAGCAGCCAGCGCACATCGATACGGCCTAGTATTCTTCGCCACATGCACCTCTCCCGAACCGCACCGCGGCTGAAAAATAGCCGCCGAGCAATGACCAGGAGAAATACTGCGCCGAAATTCAAAAACTGTCAAATTCGATTTATTTGACTAATTTATCGATTCCAGCGCTGCGATTGTGCGCAGCAAGCCTTGATATAACCGCGTAATTCGTCAAAGTTGACGGGCTTGGTGAAAAACACCACGCCTTTAGGAATGCCGCCGCGCGCCTCCAATTCGGCCTGCGACACGCTGGACAACATGGCAACCTGCGTGGACGCCAGTTCAGGATCCGCCAGGATGGTCTTTACCAGCGCATAGCCGTCCATTCCATCCATCATGATATCGGCCAGCAAGATGTCAGGCTTGCGCCTGGCAATCTGCAACAATGCCTGGTAGCCGTTTTCGCAAAAGCACAGTTCGACCGGCAGTTGCCACGCTTCGAACTGGCGCTGATAGGCCAGCCGCTGCATGGCATTGTCTTCCACGACCAGCACGCTGGGCCGTTCCGACGGCGGCGCGGCTTCGATATGGGTTTGGGCAGCCCGGTAGGCCAGCACTGCCGCCACGGGAATGCGCCGGTGCCCGCCTTTGGTTTTCCAGGCTTCAATCACTCCCTTCTCAACCAATTGTTGTACGGACGTAACAGAAATGTTCAGCATTTCCGCCGCCCGCTGCGTCGTGCATACCTCGTCCGGCTGTGCGTCAATTCGTTTTATCACAAATTTTCCAACAAATTTTTTAAATTTAATGATTTATCGTTATAATTAATTGCCACCTGCCAATTTTTAAGTCCCCCATCAATCAGCACGGTGCCGAAATGATAAAGCAAAACTACAAAATTAATGGTCTAACAAATTTTAGATGGCCTGGCTGGCCGTAAAGGAGCTGTGATGAACATCCTCTTGATTGACGACGACCCCACCAACCTGGACTTGTTCGGCCATATGCTGAGCATGCTTGATGGCGTTGCGACGGTCGCCATGGCAGATCCGCAGGCGGCGCTGGCATGGTGCGAAAACAACACGCCCGACCTGGTGCTGGTCGATTACATGATGCCGGAGATGGATGGCATCGGCTTCCTGCGCGCGTTCCGCGCCCTGCAGGGCATGGCCACGATTCCTGTCATTATGGTCACGGCCGATACCCAGCTTTCCATCCGGCACGAGGCCCTGCGCCTGGGGGCCAACGATTTCCTGACCAAACCGGTCAATTTCGTGGAATTGAATGCCCGCACCGGCAACCTGCTGACCCTGCGCCGCGCGCAGCTGCAACTGGCGGACCGGGCGGCCTGGCTTGATGCCGCTGTGCGCAAGGCCACCGCTGACATCGAGGCCGGCCAGCGGGAAGCCGTGTATTTACTGGCGCGCGCCGCCGAACTGCGCGATCCGGAAACCGGCGCCCATTTGCTGCGCATGGCAGCCTACGCGGAACTGGTGGCGCGCAACCTTGGCTTGCCGGACAGCGAATGCGGATTGATCCGGGCCGCAGCGCCGCTGCACGACATCGGCAAACTCGGCATTCCCGATGCCATTTTGCTCAAGCCAGGCAAGCTGGACCCGGAAGAATTGACCGTCATGCGCACCCATGCCCAGATTGGCGCTTCGATACTGGCGGACAGCGCATCGCCTTTGCTGCAGGCCGGCGCCATCATCGCGCAGAGCCACCATGAACGCTACGACGGCAGCGGCTATCCGCATGGCCTGGCGGGCAAAGCCATCCCGCTGTATGGCAGGATCGTCGCCGTGGCCGACGTGCTCGACGCCCTGACGTCAAGCCGCCCCTACAAGCAAGCCTGGGACTTTGCAAGCGCCCGCGCATTCATGCAACAGAGCAGCGGCACCCATTTCGACCCCGATTGCCTGGCGGCGCTGTTCCATGACAACACCGCGCTAGCGGCAATCCACACCCGCTACACCGGTCCCGCCAAACCATTTTTCCCTGCCGCGCTCAAGGAGGCCGCATGATCCATTTAATCAACGACGCTGACCAGCCAGTTCATCGTGTACGGCCCCACCGGCTGCTCGACACCGTGATTTCCCGGCTGGGGCTGAAAAATGACGCGGCGCTGGCCCGTGCGCTGTGCGTGTCAGCCGCCAGGCTGAGCCGGATACGCAATGGCTACCGCGAAGTCAACGCCGACCTGGTCTTGCGGCTGCATGAGTTTGGGCAAATTCCCATTGCCGATTTAAAGCTGCTGCTGGATGCGGACGTCCGTCTGCGCTAGCCACATTACGGAGTCAGTCATGTTTTTCAAAAAAATCACCATCGGCGCCCGCCTTAATGCCGGATTTGTCTTATTGCTGGCGCTGCTTGCGGGCGTAGCCGGCATCGGCCTGCACGGCATGTCGCAATCCAATGCCGCACTACATCATGTCGTGGCAGTCAACGGCAAGAAAATCACGCTGCTGCAAGAAATGTCGGAGGCCACGCATATAGTGACACGCGTCATGCGCACCATGGCACTGCTATCCGATGCCTCGCAGGCGCAAACCCAGCACGAAAAAATTGACGCCGCGCGCCAGCAATACGATGCTGCCTACGGCGTACTGCGCGCCATGCCGCTTGACCAGACTGGGCAGGCGCTGCTGGCGAAAATCGCCGCGGGGTGCGCCGAAGCACGCCCGCTCAACGACCGCTTCATGCAGATGGCGCGCAGCGACAAGGACGCGGCCATTGCTTTCCTGTTGGCTGAGGCTGGCCCCGCGGCCAGCCGCTGGCAGGGTGAAATCAAACAATTCATTGATGTGCAGCGCAAGAAAAGCGCCGATGACGAACAGGTGGCGGAAGCAACCTACGACCGCAGCGTGTGGCTGATGCTCGGCACCACGGGCGCCGCCCTGGCGATAGGCGCGGTGATAGCGCGGCTGTTGACGCGCTCCATTACCGCCCCCATCGGCGTGGCGGTGGACGTGGCGCAGCGGGTAGCTGCCGGCGATTTGCGCAGCGAGATCAACGTTGCGTCAAGCGACGAAAGCGGCCGCATGCTCGATGCGCTGAAACACATGACCGACAGCCTTGATCGCATCGTCAGGCAAGTGCGCACCGGCGCGGAAACCATTGCTACGGCCTCCAGCGAAATTGCCAGCGGCAACATGGACTTGTCGGCCCGCACGGAAAGCCAGGCCGGCTCGCTGGAACAGACGGCATCGGCCATGGAGCAGCTGACGGCCACGGTCCACCAAAATACGGAAAATGCCCGCCAGGCCAGCGCATTGGCAGCGACGGCCTCCCATGTCGCCAGGGAAGGCGGCGCCGCTGTCGCGCAAGTGATCGATACCATGGATTTGATCAACGCGTCTGCACAGAAAATCGTCGCCATCATCGCGGAAATCGATGGCATCGCGTTCCAGACCAATATCCTGGCGCTGAACGCGGCCGTCGAAGCGGCCCGGGCGGGTGAACAGGGGCGCGGCTTTGCCGTGGTGGCGACAGAAGTACGCAATCTCGCCCAACGCTCCGCAACGGCTGCCAAGCAGATCAAGGTATTGATCGGAGAATCGGCAGAGCATGCGGCAACCGGGTCACGGCTGGTCAATCAAGCCGGCTGCACCATGGAGTCCGTCGTGCAAAACATTGAACACGTTGCCGAGCGCATGCGCGACATCGCCAGCGCCAGCCGCGAACAGGCGCTGGGTATTGGCGATATCAATACCGCCATTACGCAGATGGATGAAGTCACGCAGCAAAATGCCGCGCTGGTTGAGCAAGCTGCCGCGGCGGCCCAATCGCTGCAGGAACAGGCCGCCAGCCTGACCGACGCGGTCAGCGTATTTAAACTGGCCGGGATGGCCGCTGACGCGCCTGCTGGCGCGGCCTTACGCCAGTTCGGCCCCATGCAGCACGAAGCAGTTGCGGCCGCGCCGCTTCGCCTGGTACATGGCGCTGTCGCTGAGGCGCAATAATTCGGCAGGATCCGCCGCATCCATCGGGAAGTACGCGATGCCGATGCTTGCCGACACGCTGGCGCTCCTTCCGGAGGCCAGCGGAATCGGCATGGCGATCAATTCCAGCGTGCGCCGCGCAATGTCTTGCGCATCCAGGCGCCGCGGCAAGTCCACCAGCAGCAGCACGAATTCGTCGCCGCCAAGGCGCGCCACCGTGTCATTGGCGCGCACCACCTGCTGCAGCCGCGTGGCGACGGCGACCAGCACTTCATCGCCGGCGTCGTGCCCGCACTGGTCGTTCACCGCCTTGAAGCCATCCAGGTCCAGCGAACACACAGCCAGCATGGCGCCATTGCGCGCCACGCCCGCCATCGCTTGCCGCAGCCGGTCCTGCATCAGGCGGCGGTTGGGCAAGTGCGTCAGCGGATCCCGGTAGGCCAGCAATTCGACTTCTTCCTGGTGCAGCCGCTGTTCGGTAATGTCGGTGAACAGTGAAACGTAATGCAGCAGCGCGCCATCCGGGCCGTTGACGCGGCTGATGGACAGGTAGGCGGCAAACAGCGAACCGTCGCGCCGGCGGTCCCATATCTGCCCTTCCCAGTTGCCTTTCTCGTTAAGGCAAGACCACATGTGCGCGTAAAACGCGGCGTCCTGGCGGCCGGACTGCAGGATACGGGGGCTGCTGCCCAACAATTCCTCCCGGCTGTAGCCGCTCATTTCCAGGAACGCGCGGTTCACTTCAATAATCCGCATCTGCGCACTGACAATCAAGATGCCTTCGGACGTGGCGCCAAACACACTGGCGGCCAGCTGCAGCGCATGCTGGGCCTGCTCGCGGGCGTGCTGCATGCGGTTGAATTGCGACGCCAGCTGCGCCAATTCGCGCGGCCCGCTGACGGCGACACGGACACCCTGCTCGCCCCGCTCCGAGCGCCAGCCGGCATCAATCAAACCATGCAGCGCATGCAATGCGCCGCGGTGCAGACGCCATGCCAGCCCGGCGCCGGCCAGCAGCGCGGCAGCCACCAGTCCGCCCGCCCATGCCAGGCTGCCAAACACACGGGCCAGCATGGCTTGCCGGTGCACGCCGACCAGCACGGTCCAGCCGGTTTCCCTGGAACGGCTGAAGGCGGCAAATACCGGCACGCCGTCCAGCGTGGTGGTCGCCTGCATGCCTTCATCGTGCAACGCGAGCGCAGCTAACATATCGGGCACCGTGCGCTGGCCCCGAAACCGGTCAGGCGACATGCTGCGCGCAATTGTTTTTCCGTTTTGATCCAGCAGCGCGGCCACCCATCCCGAACCCGGCCGCAAATGGGCAAACTTGGCGTCCAGCTGCTCGACAGGAACGCCTTGTATCAGCACCAGCGGTTCCTTGCCGGGGCGGCTGACCGGCCACAGCATCGCCACGTGCGGCTTGCCCGACGCCGCGCCGACGAACAGGCCGGAGACTGCGGATTTCCCTGTTGCCGCGACTTGCGCGAGCGCTTCGGCCGCGGCGCTGCGGGGCAGGTGCGTCCCCTGCGGCACCGACGTATTGAGCAATTGCTGCCCGCGCGCATCGGCCAGCACGACCGGCGCATTGCCCGGCGTGACGGCAACGGCATGGCGCCTGAACGCTTCCAGGTCATCCGCCGCCAGCGCAGGCGATGCGGCCAGCGCTTCAATGCGCGCCATCCGCGTTGCCACTTCCGCGTCAAATACTTGCGACATGCTGCGCGCCGCCAGCAGCGCTTCCTGCTCGGCCTGGGTCCGGCCGTTTACGTACAGCATGGCGATAAACACGCACCCCACCGCCACGCCCGGCAGCAACGCCAGGCATAACAGCCAGCCCAGCCGGCTGTAGCGGGCCGTCCCGGCCAGGCGGTTCGTGATCGCCTGCCACTCGGCTTGCCATGCCTTGCGCATACCCGTTCAGTCGATGACTTACAGCCAGGGGTTGCGCTCGGGCGCATTCTTCGGCATGCCGACCTGCTGCAGCAGCACAATGCGTTCGCCCTCTTGCAGCGCCATGGACTGCGCCAGGGCTGAGCGGCCGGCTGCCGGCAGCATGCACGTGGCCAATCCTTCGGCCGCGCAGAACAGGCTGACATTTTCCGCCATGAAGCCGGCGTCCAGCGCCGCTTGCCACAAGCGCTCGCCGGCCGGTATGGCCGCCATGCGCGCGGTATTGGCCACATAAATCAATTCCAGCGGCGCAGCCGGTACGCCATGTGCATCGCGGCTGCGCACGTCCGCGGCGCTGCGCGGCGCCAGCACCATGCGTGCGGAGTCGAACAAGTAGAGCCCGTCGCTGTTTGCGACATACAAGTCCACAGCCACCCCGCCACATACCGACGGCACCGTATGCAGCGACGTCCCTTCCCGGTTACAGCCGCACGCGGCCCACAGCAGGCGTGAAAAGCGGTAATGGGGCACCGGGTCCGGAGAGAATTCAAACTGGGAGCGGCGTTGCTGCAAAATCGTGCGCAAGGCGATGCCCAGCGCACTGAAGTCCGCGTCCAGTTCAAAGGCTTGCGCACGAATGAGCGGCACTTCGAGCGGCACTTCGGCCCGGGTTTCGGCATGCGGTTTCATACTATTCCTCCTTGCTTCCAAAGGTCCCGGGCCGCTTCCGCCAGCGCGGGGATGACGTCGATCCGGTTAGTCGCGTGCGGCGCCGTGTTGCAGCTGGCGATGATGGATGGTCCTGCTGCCCGCAGCACATCGAGCGCATCGCCTGCAAACAGCGCGTGCACCACCACGCACACGGGCGGCGCAAAACCCGCGGCCCGCAGCGCCCCGACAGCTTCGGCCAGCGTGTGGCCGCTGGACGCAATGTCGTCGACCAGCACCGGCGTGCAGCCATCCATTGCGCCCCATCCCGGCTGTTCCGGTGCGACCGTCACGCTGCGGTCTCCGTGGCGCTGCTTGCGCAACACCACGCTGGGGCAATGCGCAAGCTGCGCAACGTGTTCCACCCATTGGGCGCTTTCCTGGTCCGGTCCGACGATGACCGGCCGCGCCACATTGGCAGCCACCCACCGTGCGATGGCTGGCGCGGACGCCGCAGTGACTGCGGCCAGGCTGTAGGGCTGCGACAGGCTCGAATAACGGTGCAGGTGCGGGTCGACGGTGGCCAGCCAGTCCGCGCAGCCGGACAGCAGGCGCCCGACGTGCAGCGCCGTGATGCCTTGGCCTGGCGCGAAGCGCGCGTCCTGGCGCATGTAAGGCAAGTACGGCAGCACCAGGCCGACACTGGCGGCGCCCAGTTCGCGCGCCACGCTGGCCGCAAGATACAGCGCAAACAGCCGGCTGCCAGGCGTGTCGGCGCCGCTTGCCGCCAGCGACGCCGCCAACACCACCGCGCGGCCCTGCACATTCGCGCCGAAACGGGGACAGCATTCGCCGTCGGGGAAGTAGTGCATGTCCAGTTCCGCGGTTTCGCCATCCCAGGCCGCAGCCAGTCCTTCCACCCAGCCCTGCGCATCGGGCAATGCAAACAGCAGCGGTTTCATGGCGCCTCCACGATCGTGACCAAATGTTCCTGGTGTTCGGCATACGCCATCGCGTAAGCCAGTTCGCCGGGCGATTCAGCGTGCAGCGTCAGCAGCGGCTGGCCTACTGCAACCACCGTGCCCAGCGGCGCGTGAAAGACCAGGCCGGCGGCGGGCGCCTTGGGCGCCCCGGCCAGCTTGGCGGCGCACGCCAGCGCGTGATTGTCGACCGCGGCCACCCTGCCCGCATGCGCGGCGCACAGGGCGCGCGTATACGGTGCGCGCGGGGGCGTCCGCATGCCGCCCTGCGCTTCGCAAATTTCCTGGAACTTGCGCCAGGCGGCGCCGCTGGACAGCGCATTGGACGCCATCACCAGCCCGCTGCCGGGCGCCGCCTTGCCGCACAGTTCCAGCAGGTAGCCGGCCAGCAGCAGCGCGCGCCGCCGCAAGTCGCCGGGCGCATCCGGCTGGCTTTGCAGCACGGCCAACGCATCGGCAGCTTCCAGCGCAGGCCCGACGCCGCGCCCGACCGGCTGCTCCCCATCCGTCATTTCAACGCTCACCGTCATGCCCAGCTGCCGGCCAACGTTGACCAGCCGCTGCGCCAGGCGCCCTGCCGCTTCCATCGAGCGGACTTTGGCGGTGCGCCCGACCGGTATGTCGATCAGCACATGGGTTGACCCGGCCGCGGCTTTCTTGGACAGGATGGACGCCACCAGCAAACCATCGCTGTCCAGGCCCAGCGGCCGTTCCACGCGGATCAGCATATCGTCGACCGGGCTCAATTGCATCGCCCCGCCCCATGCAATGCAGCCGCCGGTACGGTCGACGACACGGCGCAAGGCCGGCAAGTCCAGCGCGACGGGCGCCAGCGTCTCCATGGCGTCGGCCGTGCCGGCCGGCGATGTGATGGCGCGCGACGATGTCTTGGGTATCGTCAGTCCGCACGCGGCCACCATCGGCACCACGAGCAGCGTGGTGCGGTTGCCCGGCAGGCCGCCGACGCAGTGCTTGTCCGCCACCACGGGCCCCTCCCAGTGCAGGCGCTGCCCGGCGGCGATCATGGCCACCGTCAGCGCGTGGGTTTCCGCTTCGTCGAGCCGGTTGCCGGAACAGGCGCTGATCATGGCCGCCAGTTCAATGTCGGAATAGCGGCCCGCGGCGATATCCGCCACCACGGCGCCCGCCGCGTCGCGCCCCAGCGGACGGCCGAAAATCTTCGACTGGATTGCGCCAAACGACACCAGCGGCGGCGCATGCTCGGCCACCATTGCATCGCCCTCTGCGCCGCCCAGCGCGCGCCACGCGGCTTCCGACACGCCGATTTCGTCCGGCGCCAGCAACGCCGTGTGCACGACATTGAGCGTCGCCGTGACGCGGCGCTGCGGCTGCAGCAGATGGCGTACTTCCAGCCGCGACTGCGCCTCGAACCCTTCTGACCTGACCAAGGGCGCATCGGCCCGCAGGTAGACGACGCTTTGCTGATAAGTATCGATACCCAGGCGGCGCAGGCGCAGGCCGGTTGCGCCTGCGCTGGTATGGCTTACGTTCATGCCGGCTCCTTCCACTCGCGCCGGGACGGGCCGACACGGCCACCCTGCGGCGTATGCACAAACGATACTGCCCGGGATACGATGCGTCAGCCCCTTGACTTGATCAAGATCAAATCTCGCTAGCTTTTTGCAATATGCCCGCCACTCAACACAGTCAGGTTTGCCTTATTTGATTTAAATCAAACAATTTATTGAGGTGGACACATAGCATGGCATGAAACCAGCTATCAGGAGGCCGCCATGTACAAAACCATCGTCGTTCACTTGGACAGCACGGCCGCCATGCGGGCTACGCTGGACGTCGCCGCCAGTATCGCCAACCAGATGGGCGCCCATCTGGTCGGAACAACAGCGAGCGGTATCGCTGAATTGAATTACGTGCTGGCTGTGGGCGCGCCCATTGCCATGATGCCGGCCGCCGATATCGAGCAATTGCGCCAGGACGCCGAACAGCGGCTGGCCATGTTCCGCGAATGTTGCCGCGAGCGGGGCGTCGCCTCGTTTGAAACCCGCCTGCTGGATACGACGGCGGCGGACGCCCTGCTGCTGCAGTCCCGGTATAGCGACTTGCTGGTCGCCGGCACGGACGACTTGAAGGATGACGGCTTGCTGCTGCCGGCCGGATTGCCGGGCCGGCTGGTGACGCAGGCGGCCCGTCCCGTGCTGCTGGTGCCGCGGCAGGCGCCAGCCGATGCCCGCTTCAACAAAATCATGATCGCATGGAACGGCAGCCCCGGCGTCAGCCGGCTGATTGCCCTCGCCATGCCATTCATCCTGCGTGCAAAAAGTATCGTCATCGCCGTGTGCAACCCGGAACTGGAACGTATCGATCTTGGCGCGGAACCTGGCGCCGACCTGGCCACCTACCTGGCGCGCCACCATGGCAACGTGCAAGTCGTACGGCATGGCAGCAACGAAGAAACCGACGCCGCGCTGGCCGGCCTGGCCGGCGAACTGCGCGCCGACCTGATGCTCGCCGGCGCGTTTGGCCACAGCCGGCTGCACGACTGGGTCCTGGGCGGCACCACCAGCGGCTTGATCGCACGGACCCGGATTCCCCTGTTGATGACGCACTAGCACATAAGCCGCCATACCGTCAAAGTTACAACAGAGCATTGTCAACGAACCTTGATTTAGGTCAATATAACTGCTTGCCGCCTGGATATAGCCAGCGGCATGCAGCCCCCTTTACCAATGACCAAATCAGGCTTCCCACATGGAAATATCCGCGCTCGACGAAAATGGCAATGCAGTAGACTGGTGGTTCGCTTACAAAGTGCCGAAAATGGCCCAGGATGGCAACACCGCTGCGGCGACCGGTTATGAATACGTGTACTACGATCCCAATATCGGCAAGGTGGTGCAATCGGCTAACGTGCTGACCGATGGTAAAGGCGCGCTGGACTTGACGATTGCATCCATCTTCTCCAACCCTGCCGACAGCACCGGATGGATACTGTATAACGACGAAATGCCGGCCGACGCGCAGCGTGCCGACAGTTCCAGCTTCGGACATACCAAGGGGGTGCTGGCGTTTGACACCGCGTCGAAGACCGCACTGTGGCTGCTGCACTCGTGGCCCAAATACGCCGATCCCAAATCAGCGGATATGCCCACGCCGATCTACGGGCAAACCTTCCTGTGCGTCTCGCTTGACCTGGCCACGGCCGGCAAGATTGCCGCGCAAATGGCCAATCACCAGGAGCCGCAGGTCTACCTGACCCGCGTCCCCAGCGGTCTTGACCAGGCCGACCCGCTGTACGCGCTGACGCAAACGCTCAATCCCAATGCGCCCGGCGACGCCGACGTGGTCGATTGCACGTCGCGCGGCGGCCTGCCATTTAAGGTGATTGCGAAAAACCGCAAGTGGGGCAAGGATTTCTGGAACGACCTGGTCGGCCCGACGCTCAACGAAGACATCGACGTGGAAACCTGGATACGCGGCGCAATCCCGCCAACGCAGGACAGCGATGGCGTGCACCAGACCTACGACGTCAAATACATCGACTTGCGCCAGCTGGGCATGCCGTGGACGTGGCCGGAAACCCATGACCATGCCAAATGGGCCATTAGCGTGGAATCCGACTGGATTTGCGTGGGCGATATCAACCGCATGGTTTCGCAGGAAAAGCGCGGCGGTGGAACCATCGCATTCCAGGACAGCCGGCTATGGGCGGCGCTGTCCAAGACTGACTTGATCGTACCGCCGCCGGGGTATTCCCAAGGAGATGCCAAGGCGCTGGTCAAGTCCACGCACCAGACTGCGGACACGGCGGCTTAACGGATGCAGCGGCCTTAATCGTCAATGACGGCACGGCCGCTGCGCCGCAAGTCCTCCAGCGAATCGAGCATGGCTTGCAATGCTTCAGCGCTGTGGCCGTCCCAGTCTTGCACTTCGCCGACAATGGCCACCGGCTCGCGCGTACGGTAAGACCGGGTTGGATTGCCGGGGAAGCGCTTGTTGGTGAGGTTGGGGTCATCCTCGAAGGGCCCGCTGGGTTCCACGATATAAACATGGCCGCGCCCTTGCAGCCCGGCCAGCGCCATCGCCAGTTCCGCGCCCCACACGGCGGGCTCCATCAGCGCAGAAAAGTAAATGTGATTGGCAATGCGGCCATCTTCGAAATTGGAAGGCTGCCCGGCTGTCAGCACGTCCCCGGCCTTCAAGGCAGCTTTCGTGCCGTGGTAAAACGGCCCTTGCACCTGGCGGCAATTGCCATGCGTGACGGGAGTCCACTGGTCATTATCCGTTGCCATTTTCACGATGTCTCCATGCCGGGTGTTTTCCGCCGGCGCCGGTGCGGCCTTACTCGATGTAGTCCGGCGCGGCGATCCGCTTGCCGACCATGAAGGCATCGGCCACGATGCGCAGCGGCGCGAAATCCGCGTCGGACTGGCCGCTGGCGATCAATTGATGGAAGTGCGCATACAGGCCGGGATATTCATGCTCCGGCTCTTTCAGCACTTGCCTGCCGTCGATTTCCAGCTCGGTGCCGCCCAGGTGCAGCGCCAGCTTGCCGCCGTCTTCTGCTTCAACAACGATACTCCATGTCTGCTGGTTTTCCTGCAGGAAGTTGAATTCCGCGCGCACCGGCACGCCGCTTTCCGTTTGCAGGTCCATCTGCACTTCAATCGGCGCGTCGCAATTGGCGGGAAAGTGCAGGTCGGCTTTTTTCACGATCACCGCGTCCGGCACGATGCGGGTCAGGATCGACAAGCCATTGATACCGGGATCGAACACGCCCATGCCGCCGGGCGCGAAGATCCACTTCTGGCCCGGGTGCCACTGGCGCACGTTTTCTTTCCACATCACGCTGATGTTGCTGATCTTGCGCGCCGCCACCCATGCACGCGCGGCGGACACCGCCGGCGCAAAGCGCGAATGCCAGCTGGCCAGCAAAGTCACGCCCTTTTCAGCGGCGCGGGCGCGCAGCGACTCGGCTTCACCCAGCGTGGCCGCCGGCGGTTTTTCCAGGAACACGTGGCGGCCCGCCGCCAGGGCTTCCATGGCGAGCCGGTGGCGTACTTGCGGCGGGGTGCAAATGGCCAGCGCCGCGATTTCCGGATGCGCGGCCAGCATGGCCTGCATGTCGTCGTATCCCGGCAGGCCGTCCGGCCGCGTTTGCGGCGAACAGCCCGCCACCAGTTCCAGCGCCGGATTATTGCGGATGGCCGGGATGTGCTGGTCCACCGCGATCTTGCCCAGTCCCACAAGGCCGATCTTTACAGGGTTGCTTGTCGTTGCCATAGAAATTCACTTAATGGATGCGTTGCTTCATGCGGAGGGTAACCGCGTTGCGGACCTGTCATCTATGCATCTTTTCGCGCGATGTATATGTTTTCATCATAGGTGAACGCGGCAACCCGTGCTGCACGGCAGGCCGGGCCGGCAGCCGGTCCAATGAGATTTCTCAAGGGAATTTTTTTATTAAGCGACCACAATTGCCCAACGACACCTTTTAGAGCGAGGGAAACCATGGCCACCGCCACGGCCAGCGTCAGCATCGCCAGTCAAAGTGTCATCGAAGGCAATAGCGGCGCCAAATCCATGGTGTTCACGCTGACGCTATCGGCGGCCACGCCTTACAGCGTCTCGGTGCAAGTCGATACACGGGACTCAACCGCCGTCGCGGGCGTGGATTACCAAGCGGTGCGCCAGCGCGTGAGCTTCGCGCCTGGCAGCACCACCGCGACCGTGACTGTCCCGGTCATCGGCAACAGCGCAATGCAGCCGGCGCGCGCGTTTGAAATCCATCTCAGTAACGCCATCAATGCCACGATTACCCCCAATTTTTCAGACGCCGCCGGCGCCGTGCAAAGCTACGCACAAGCCGACGCCTGGGGCCTCATCTTCGACAATGACAGCTATGCAGGATGGGCGCCGCCCGCCGATCCATACCTCCAGCTGGAATGGTATCTGTACAACACCCGCACCGTGCTGGCCTGGGCGCTCGCGACCGGCAAAGGCGTCAAGGTCGGCGTGCTGGACCAGGGCATAGACGCCAACCATCCCGACCTGGCGGCCAACGACGACGTGGCGCTAAGCCGCATCAGTTATACGCTGCAGCCAGGCGGCGCCCCGGCGGGCAACGGCGACAATCACGGCACCAGCGTGGCTGGCGTGATCGCGGCCGCGCGCGACGGCAGCGGCATGGTTGGTGTCGCGTACGATGCGCAACTGGTGTCGATCTACACGGCGTTGTCGCTGTCGCCGCAGTACCTGAGCGAGATCGCCAATGCGTTCCGCTATGCGGCCGCGCTGGACGTATTGAACAATTCGTGGGGCTTCGGCAATCTGCTCAACCAAGGCGCCAACTGGGCATTCCTGGACAATGCCCATGACGCGCGCTTCGCGCCTGCGTTCCAGGCGCTGCACGACCTGGCCGCCAGCGGCCGCAATGGATTGGGCACGGTCGTGGTGCAGTCCGCCGGCAACAGCTACAGTTACGGCGACGACACCAATCTGCACAACTTCCAGAACAGCCGCTACATCATCACCGTCGGTGCGACCGATTATTTCGGGACCTCGTCCAGCTTCAGCACGACTGGCGCGTCGATCCTGGTGTCGGCGCCCGGCGGCGCCGGCCACCGCGATTTTGCCAGCATCCTGACCACCGACCGCGCCGGCGCGGCGGGCAACAGCACCGGCGACTATGCGTTCGAAGATGGCACGTCGTTCGCGTCGCCCATCGTATCGGGCATCGTAGCGCTGATGCTGGAAGCGAATCCCCGCCTGGGCTACCGCGACGTGCAGCAAATCCTGGCCTACACCGCGCACCAGACCAGCGTGGACAGCGGCTGGACCTCGAATGGCGCGGCCGACTGGAACGGCGGCGGACTGGCTTACAACGCCGTGGCGCAGTCGTCCGGTTTCGGCCAGGTTGACGCATTGGCTGCAGTGCGGCTGGCGGCCGCATGGCAAGGCACACCGCAAACAGTGGCCAACACGGTTGACGTGCTGGGCGCGCAGGTTGTCAACCAGGCGATCCCGGATAACGACAGGCATGGCGTCACCGGCAGCATCGCCGTCACCAGCAGCATGGTGGTGGAGCGGGCCGATGTCAGCGTCAATCTCACCCATCCGTTTATCGGCGACCTGGAAGTGGCATTAAAGTCGCCCAGCGGCACCATCAGCTATCTGATGTACCGCCCGTCCCAGGGCGCGCTGAGCGCTTATGGATCCAGCCAGCACGATGTGCATTTTACGTTCGACACCGTACTGGACTGGGGAGAAACCGCAACCGGGACGTGGAGCCTGAACGTGCGCGATCTGGAAGGCGGCGATGTGGGCGTGTTCAACGACTGGAGCATCGATTTGACCGGCCACGCGGCCGCGCCGGATCACACTTACTTCTACACCTACGAGTTCCCGCAGCTGGCGGCGGCCGATCCGCGCCGCGCTGTACTGAGCGATCCAGGCGCCGGTGTCCACACAATTAATGCGGCGGCGCTAAGCGGCAACAACCGCATCGACCTGAGCGGCGCGACCGCCTCCAGCATCAACGGTGGCAAACTAGCGATCGCGGACGGGACCACGATTCGCAACGCCTGCGGCGGCGAAGGCAATGACGTGTTGATCGCCAATGCGGCAGGCAGCGCCCTGCGTGGCATGGGCGGCAATGATACCCTGGCCAGTGGCGCCGGCAACGACACGCTCGATGGCGGCGCCGGCACTGACACCGCCATCTTTTCCGGAACACGCGCCCGCTATACAGTGGCCAGGACCGGCAGCGGCTGCACGGTCCAGGACACCAGCGGCGCAGACGGCGTAGACCAGCTCAGCAACATCGAGCGCTTGCAGTTTGCCGACGCCACGGTCGGGCTGGATGTCGGCGGCGCCGCAGGCCAAGCCTATCGGCTATACCAGGCCGCGTTCGGCCGCACGCCGGACCCGGGCGGCCTGGGTTACTGGATCTGCCAGCTGGATCATGGGATCGCCCTCAAACAAGTAGCCAGCAGCTTCGCCGGCTCGGCCGAATTCCAGGCGTTGTACGGCGCGCATCCGGACAGCGCCGATATCGTCACCCGTTTCTACGGCAACGTGCTGCACCGCGCGCCGGACGCCGCCGGTGCTGCCTATTGGACCAACGTGCTGGACAGCCACGCGGCCGACGTGGCCGATGTCCTCATCAGCTTTAGCGAGAGCGCGGAAAATGTCGCGGCATTGGTTGGCGCGACCCAGAACGGCATTGCCTATACGCCTTACGGCTGATCGCGCGGCAGGCGGGAACAGCGTGCCCGGCCCCGCTTCAATAAACCAGATAAAATGCCCGACTTTAACGATCATCTTCCACTGAGAAGGGCAAATGGCTTCATTTGACGGCGTCAAGACTGGCTTGGCTGATTCCTTTACGAATATATGGCTGGGCGATACCAATCCAGTGCCAGTCGTCCTTGCGCCGATCACCGCATTCGATCCGGGCCTGTTCGAAAAAACCGGCATTTTCCTCCCGGAACAGATTTCACGCAGCGTACCCAAACGCCAGGCCGAATTTTTTTATGGCCGGCTGTGCGCCCGGGAAGCGCTGCGCGCGATCGGCGTCACGGACCATGTCCTTGCCACCGGGCGGTCGCGCGAGCCGCTTTGGCCGGCGGGGGTCATCGGCAGCATTTCCCATAATGACGAATTTTCCGCGGCGGTGGCGCTGCGAAAGACGCCCTACTCCGGTATTGGCATCGACATTGAAAGTTTTTTTGATGCGCCCAAGCGCGAGGCTGTATTCAACCTGGCGGTGACTGCCCAGGAATATGCACGGTTAACGCAGAAGCGGGAGATCGATCCCGAGCTATCCCTCGTCGTTGCCTTTTCCGCGAAAGAAAGCTTTTTCAAGGCCGCCTTTCATGCCGTGGGCGCCTATTTCGATTTTGATGCAGTGTCGGTGACGGACATCTGCGCGCAGCGCAAAGTCATCACGCTGGAAGTGGCGGACGATTTATGCGCCCAATTCAAGCGGGGGACAACGGCACAAATCTGGTTTGATTTGATTGCCCCCCGCACTGTGATCACCGGATTCCGGTGGTGACAACTCACAGCGCTGCCAGATCCTTGCCGGCCGCCGCACGGGCCGGGCTGCGCGCCAGCCAGCGCAGCAGCGGCACTGTCATGGACGTGGTGACCAGCGCCATCAGCACCAGCATCGTATAGACCGCCGGCGGCAGCACATGCAGCTGCAGGCCGATGGTCAGCACGATCAATTCCATCAAGCCGCGCGTGTTCATCAGGGCGCCGACCATGCACGCCTCATGGTGCTGCACGCCCGCCATGCGCGCCCCCAGGTAGCTGCCGCCCAGCTTGCCAGCAACCGCGCCAGCCAGGAACAGGCTGAACCAGGGCCAGAAACTGGCGGAAGGAATCGAACCCAGGTTGGCCTGGATCCCTGCGTAAGCAAAGAATACCGGCATCAGGATCAGTTCAACGAAACCATCCACCCGCTGCGACCACTCGCGCACGAACGCCGACTGGTCGCGCAGCGCCAGCGCCGCCACCAGGGCGCCGAAGGCGCTGTGGAAGCCGATCTCGGCAGTGATCCAGGACGACATCAGCACGTAGCAGAACACCAGCGGCAGCAGCCGCGCAACGCCGCCCGCGCCCTGCATGCGCCGGAACAGGCTGCGCCACAGCGGGCGGATCACCAGCAGCGACACTGCCGCGAACACGCACAGCAACAGCACATTGCGCAAGATGTCTTGCCAGGCCAGCACACCCGCCGTCAGCGCGGCAATCATGGCCAGCATCAGCCAGCCCAGCGCATCGGTCAGCGTGGCCGCCGTCAGCGCGATGGCGGCCGTCCCGGTCCCGGTCATGCCCAGGTCCACCACAATGCGGGCCATGACAGGAACGGCAGAGATCGACAGGGTCACGCCGCAAAACACCACATAGGCCAGCTCGGGCACGTCGATGGCCAGCACCGGCAGCGACAGCACGGCGATGCCGCAGCCGATGGCAAACGGCACCACGATTCCCGCCAGCGCCACCGCCACGGGAATACGCATGCTGCCCCGCTCGCGCAACACCTTCAAGTCAAGATGCAAGCCCAGCTGGAACATCAGCAGCACCAGGCCCAGCTCGCCGAGCTTGGACATGATGGGAACGGCCGAACTGGAAAACACGGCGCTGTAATACTCGCCGCCCACCGTGCCCAGGATCGACGGCCCCAGCAGCAGACCGGCGGCGATCTCGCCCACCACCCTGCTCTGGCCGATGCGCTTGGCCAACGCGCCGCACAGGCCGGCCGTCAGGATGATGATGCAAAGTTGAATAATCCACATGCTGTTTGTCTTTCCTGCGTAATGGGAAATAAGGAAACCATGGTTACCACTGGTCCTTCCTGCCGCTATAGACTTTCTTGAAATAATCGCGGTAGTAATGCTTGACCGCGTGCGCCCCTTCGGCGCGGCGCTTTTGCGACGCTTCTTCTTTCAACAGCTTGAGGTAATTATCAAAGTGGGCTTGCGTGATGGTCTCGCTGGCAATGGCGGCCTGGATCGCACAGCCCGGCTCCTCGGCATGGGTGCAATTGTTGTAGCGGCATTGCTGGCTCAATTCCACGATGGAGTGGAACACCCGCTCCAAGCCCTGCTCGGCATCGTACAGCTGCAGCTCGCGCATGCCGGGCGTGTCGATGATGGCCACGCCGTTGTCGCAGAAGAACAGCTCGCGGTGCGTCGTCGTGTGCCGGCCGTGGGCATCGTCTTCGCGGATGGCTTGCGTGGCCAGATCGGTGTGGAACATGGCGTTGATCAACGTCGACTTGCCCACGCCGGACGACCCCATCAGCGCGATGGTGCTGCCCTCGCTCATATAGGCCGACAGCGCGTCCAGCGAGCCGGGCGTATTGACGCTGAGCGCATGCACATTGTCTGCGCCCAGGCTGTCGAGCTGGCCCAGATAGTGTTCGAGGTCGTCGCAGATATCGGTCTTGGTGAGAATCACCACCGGCGTGATGTCGAACTCGTGGGCCAGCGCCAGGTAGCGCTCCAGCCGCTTCACATTGAATTCCTCGTTGGCGCTGGTGACGATCCACAGGTAGTCCAGGTTGGCCGCGATTACCTGCGGCAATCCGTTCGAGATGCGCCGTACGCGGTTCTTCGGCTCGAAGATGCGCACCAGGCGGTGGTGCTCGTGGGCCGCCTCCGCCATCACCCAGTCGCCCACGGCCAGATGCTGGCTCAGCGGCTGGAATTCCGCGCCGCAAATGATCGAGCTTTCGCCATTGGCGCCCATGGCCTCGACCCGGTTACGGTGGATCGCCGTGATGCGGAAGATCTGCTCCAGCGTTCCTTCGGTGCAGATTTCGTCGAACGACAGCTGTTGGAAGAACACGTTGGACCAGCCGAATTTTTGCAATGATGAATACGTCATATAAACTCCACGATTAAATGTTCCGGGGCCGCGCCGCCGCTTCCATCGGCGGGCGCCGCCCCCTGTTTCAATGGGGTGCGCGGCCCGCTCAGGCGGCCGGCTGCAGCGCCAGGGCGGCCAGCTTGACCTTCAGGTTTTCGTCGAGGTCGGCGATGCTGACCCCGAGCTTCTCGCATTCCACCTGCAACTGCTGGTAGAACGCGCCCTTCAGCGCCAGCAGGTCGAAGAACGTACCCTGCTCGGCCACGCGGCCTTCGCGCAAATACACGATCCAGTCCGCGTTGACGATATTGGTGATGCGGTGCGTGATGACCAGCACGGTCTTGCCTGCGGTCAGTTCATCGACGCGGTCCAGGATTTCCTTCTCCGTGCCCACGTCCAGAGCCGACGTGGCTTCGTCCATCAAGAACACGCTGCCATTTTTCAGCAGAGCGCGCGCCAGCGCCACGCGCTGTTTCTGGCCGCCGGAAATCTTGTCGCCGCTGCTGCCCACCTGTTCGTCCAGCGTACGTTCCGGATTGTCGAGCCATTCTTCCAGGCCGCTCGAGCGCGCGGCCTGTTCAATCGCGGCGCGGCTGGCATTCCAGTTACCGTAAGCGATGTTGTCGGCAATGGAACCCTGGAACAGGTCAGCGTTTTGCGCCACCACGGAGAATTGCGCGCGCAGCGAATCAGCCGTCAGCTCGCGCACATCGGTGCCGTTGACGAGGATGTCACCGCCGCTCTGCACGTAGTAGCGCAGCAGCAGGTTTACCAAGGTCGACTTGCCGGCGCCGCTCTCGCCCACCACCGCCACGGTCTGGCCGGAACGGATCTGGAAGCTGACGCCGTCGAGCGTCTTCTTGTCCTTGCTGGATTCATAGGCAAACGACACGTTGCGGAACTCGATGCTGGGTGCTGCGCTGGTCTGGAACACGCGGGCGTTCGGACGCTGGCCCAGGCCCGACTGGGCATTCGTGAAGTCGATGATTTTTTCGCACTCGATGGAATCAACGTAGACTTGCTCCAGGCTCTTGCCCAGCGCGCGCAGCGGGCCGTTCATGATGGTCGCGAACAGGGCCGCCAGCATGGCGTCCTGCGGCGCCAGCGTGCCCGACTGCCAGCCCGCCATCGCAAACGCGCTGATGCCGGCCACGGCCACGATGGCAATCAGGTTGTTGCGGAAGCCGCACAGCACTTCCGTGCGGTGCAAGACCTGGAAGGCATTTTTCTGCACGTTCAGCACTTCACGGGCCTTGCCGACTTCGTACTCGACATTGCCGAACTGATGGGCCACACGATAGCGGCCGATCGCCGCCAGCAGGCCGCCATAGGCGCCGTAGGCGGCGGCCAGGCGGCTCTTGCTGGCGTCGCCCATGCGCGCCGCATTGTACGAAGCCGACGCCACGTACAGGCCCAGCGCAGCCACACCGATCAAGCCGGTCAATGGATGGAGGTAGAACAGGCCGGCGAAGATCGCAGCCAGGTCCAGCACGGCCGGCACCAGTTCGCCGTGCAACGTCGGCACGACTTTCTCCACGTTGGCGTAGACCGCCGTCAACAGTTGCGGGAACTTGCCGGTCGGCGACGAAATATGCTCGTCCAGCTTCATGCTGTACGTATTGCGCAGCAGATTTTCCAGCAGCGACGTCTGGGTATCGGAGCGGACCGACGCCAGCAGATAGCCGCGCGCGATCGGCAACAGATTGACTGCAATGAAGATGGCGGCAATGGCGCCGGCCGCCTCCAGGCTCAGTTGCAGCGGCGCCGTGCCTCCGGCCCCGCCCGACGCCAGCAGGTGGCGCACCAGCAAAATCGGGCCGCCGACCTTGATGAGCGCAGTCAGCACATCCAGGCCGAGGGCGAGCAGCAGCTTGGTGATGTTGGCGCGTCCGCTCCACAGGCAGGCGCGCACGAACTGGAACAACTTGATTAAACGATTAAGCATGGTTTTTTCCTGAAATTAAAAAAGTAAGCATTCCTGCTGCCTAGGCCGCCAGCGCCCACAACTGGTCGGCCAGCAGTTTATTGAGCACGCCGATGACCTGGCGTTCGCTCGATTCAACAAAAAAATGGTCGCCCGCAAACTCATGGATCCGAACCCTGGCTTGCGTCTCGCTTTGCCAGCCATGCAAGTCCGCAGCCGGCACCGACGTGTCGTCCCGCCCATGCAGCGCCACCACCGGGAAGCGCACCGGCGCGCCCGCGCGGCTGATGTGCCGCTCCGCGATGCCGATGTCGGCCCGGAAGCGCGGCAACAGGAATTCCAGCAATTCCGGGCTATTCATCACCTCGTCGCTGATGCCGCCATACTTCTCGCGCATCCTGGCAAGAAAGGCGGCATCCGGCAGCACGTGCAGCAACTCTTCGGCCGGTGCACGGCGCGGCGCGCCATGGCCGGACGCGACCAGCAGCCGCGGCGCCAGCCCTTCACGCACTTCCAGCGCCCTGGCCAGCTCGAACGCAAACAGGGCGCCCAGGCTGTGGCCGAACATGGCATAAGGCTTGTCCGCGAACACGGCCCGGTACTGCAGCAATTCATTCACCATGGCGTCCAGGCTGGGCGCGAAGGCTTCGCCGTGACGGGTTTCCCGGCCCGGCATCTGCACCGGCACCAGCTGCACCTGCGCCGACAGCGCGGCCGGCCAGTTCCGGTAAAACGATGCCGCGCCGCCCGCATGGTGGAAGCAAAACAAATTGATCCTGGCGGCGGGATTGCGCCGCTGGGGCACAAACCATTTTTCACTGTGCGTCATGGCGCCTCCCCATCCAGTGCGCAGGCATCCGCATCGGCGGCAACCTTTCCACTGCGCTCCAGCAACATTGCCTTGACCAGGCCGACGTCGTCGAGCATGTCGTTGTGGTGGCAGCTGGCCAGAGGAATCACTTGCAGTTGCGTAGCCGGCGTGCGCAACAGCGTGTCGACATTGCTTGCCGCAACGGCGGTGGCATGGCCAAACAGCTGCCTCAGGCTGCCTTCCGGCAATTCCGGATCCACCGCCATCGCCTTCAGCAGCACGACATGGGCATGCTCCAGCACACGCGACAAACCAGTCGCCTCAAACTTCACCGCCAGTGCGATGTTCGGCAGGCTGCGCTGGATATGGGCGGCCGGATACTGCTGGCTTTCCAGGAACATCGTGTAATCCTCTTCCAGTTGCGCGACATAGCCCGGTTCGCTCTTCAACCGCGTCAGGTAGGAATCGTCAATGATGGTGTCGAGCAAGGTCAGTTCGATTTGCCTGCAACCGCGCCGCTCCAGCTGCGCCGCCACTTCCAGGGCAATGGTGCCGCCCAGGGACCAGCCCAGCAGGCGAATCGTTGCGTCTGGTTTTGTTGCAAATAATTCATCAATCCGGGCGAGATAATACGCTGATAACTCGTGCAAGTCCGTAATTTTTTCTTCGTGGTGCAAATTAAATGCATCCACGCCGTAGCAATGGAATGTGCCGCGCAAGCTCTTGGCCAAATCCGTATAGACTTCGCAGCCGCCTATGCCCGGGTGGAACATGAACAGGCGCTCTTTGCCCACCGCGTTGTTCAAGTCGACAATCGCATGGTATTGGCCGCGGTGCGCGTCGATGTAGGCGGCCAGCGTACGGACCGACGGATGCTGGTACAGCACCGCCAGCGGCAGTTCCATCTTGAATACGCTGTTGAGCGCGGCGGTCAGGTGCAGCGCCGACAGGCTGTTGCCGCCGGCTTCAAAGAAGCTGTCGGACGCGTCCATGGCGGTATTGCCCAGCACGTCGCGGAACGCCCGGGCGACGCGGCTTTCCGTCGCGCTGGCATACGCCGTATCGCCAGTCTCCGGCACAGTTTCCTCGCGCACCGCCAGTGGCGCAGCCAGCTGCGGCAATGGCAGCCAGCACACCATCTGCTCGAACTGATACGGCGGCAAGACCGCCTGGCGGGCGCCAGCAGGCGTGCGCCAGATGCGCGCCGGATCCACCCCGTAACCGAGGCTCCACAAGGCGCCTACAGCTTGATGGAAGCACTGCACGTCATCAGCGGCCGCCCCGTCCCTGGCGGCTGGCAGCGTCTGCACGGTGGCAAGCGTACGCCCTTCCGATTGCAGCTGCGCCAGCGTGCCCAGCACGCGGCCCGGCCCCAGTTCCATCAGGACCGGATTCGGGCACAGCGCCAGCACCGTCTGCATGCCCTGGCTGAACTGCACCGGCTGCAACAGATGCTGCGCCCAGTAGTCTGGCGACATTGCCTGCTCGGCGGTCATCAGCTCGCCGCTGACGTTCGACACCAGGCGCTGCCGCGGTGCGCGCAGCGGAATGGAACGCAGCAGTTCCGCCAGTTTCCCGGCCGCGCCAGCCATCATGGGGCTGTGGAATGCGTGCGACGTATGCAGTTCCACGCACGGCATGTCCGCCTGCGCCAGGCTGGCCTGCAAGCGCCGTACCGCTGCCGTGGGGCCGGAAACCACCAGGTGGCGCGGTCCGTTATACAACGCGATGCACACGTCCTCAGGGAGCAGCGGCAGCAGCTGTGCGGGCTCGGCCTGCACCGACAGCATGGTTCCTGCCGGCATTTGCTGCATGTACTCGCCGCGCTTGGCCACCACGAACAGCGCATCTTCCAGCGTGAACACGCCGGCCAGCGTGGCTGCCACGTATTCGCCAATGCTATGGCCAATCAGCACATCCGGTTCGACGCCAAACGACGCCAGCAGTTTGGCCAGCGCATAGCCGGTCACGAACAGGGCCGGCTGGCTCCAGCGCGTCGGCGCCAGCGTGTCCGCCGCCTCGACGGCGGGGAACAGCAGGGCCGGGAAGTCGCACTTGCCCACCGCCGACACGATGCTTGCGCAATAGTCGACCGTGTCGCGGAACAGCGGCTCGCTGTGGTACAGCCCGCGCGCCATGCCGGCGTACTGGCTGCCCTGGCCGGAGAACATGAACACCAGCTGGGCCGCCTCGCGGCTGGCGCGCAGTACCGGGCCGGCGCCGCGCAGCGCGGCGATCAGCGCAGCGCTGTCGCGTGCCGCCAGCACCTTGCGGTGGGCAAAATGCTCGCGCTTGTGCTGCAGCGTGTAGGCGACATCGGCCAGCGCCAGCTGCGGCTCGCGTTCCAGCTGGTCCGCCAGCGCCTCGCAGTAGCGCCGCACGGAACCGGCGCTCTTGGCCGTGACGGGGAAGCTCAGGTAGCCGTCTTGCGCCGGCACGGCTGCCGCCTGCGCCGGCACATACTCTTCCAGGATCACGTGCGCATTGGTGCCGCCAAAGCCGAACGAGCTGACGCCCGCACGGCGCGGTGCGCCCGCCGGGCTGTCCCACGGCTGGCTGGCGACCGGGATCTCGAACGAAGTCCGGCCCAGGTTGATGGCCGGATTCGCGCTGGCGAAATTGATCTGGCCAGGGATCAGCTTATTCTGCAGCATCGCGCACACCTTGATGAAACCCGCCACCCCGGCAGCGCTGCCCGCGTGGCCGATATTGGCCTTGACTGCGCCCAGCTTGCAGCGGTAGCCGTCCGGCCCCGCATTGGCGCTGAAGGCGTCGTGCAGCGCCGCGATCTCGATCGGATCGCCCAGCGCCGTGCCGGTGCCGTGGCATTCGACATAGCTGATGCTGGCGGCGCTGACGCCGGCGCGCCGCTGCGCATCGACGATGCACTGGGTCTGGCCCACGATGCTTGGCGCCATATAGCCGGCCTTGCGGTCGCCGTCATTGTTGACGGCATAGCCTTTGATCACCGCGATCACGTGGTTGCCGTCGCGCAGTGCATCGCTGAGCCGCTTGAGCACCACCACGCCCACGCCGGCGCCGCCGACCGTACCGCTGGCCTGCGCGTCGAACGTGCGGCAGTGGCCGTCCTGCGCAAAGATGCCGCCCGGCTGGTAGATATAGCCGTGGTTGTCCGGCATCGGCAGCGCCACGCCGCCGGCCAGCGCGACATCGCATTCGCCGTACGCCAGGTTTTTGCACGCTTCCGCAATGGCCACCAGCGACGTCGAGCAGGCGGTATTGATGTTCAGCGATGGCCCGGTCAGGCCCAGCAGGTAGCTGACACGGGTGGCCAGGTAATCCTTCTCGTTCAGGTGCGCGGTGCCGAACGTCATCAGGCTGTCGGCCAGCCCCGCATTGCGGTGGATGCGCGACTCGCTGTATTTGCTGTCGCTCATGCCGGCATACACGCCGATCGCCAGGCTGCGGCGGTCGTTGATGTGGCCGGCCAGTTCCAGCGCCTGCCATGCGCACTCGAGGAACTTCCTGATCTGCGGATCGATCATTTTCGCGTCGTTGACCGACAGGTTCCAGAACGCCGGATCGAATTTGTCGATATCCTGCACATGCCCGCTGGTCGGCACGTAATCCTTGTGCTGGAGGAAGGCAGACGGAACACCGTTCAATTCGCAGCTGTCCAGGTCCAGCGTATCGAAGCACTCGGCGCCGTTGACGATGTTTTGCCAGAATCCCGCCACGTCGGCTGCCTTGGGGAAGCTGCCGTTGACCGCCACCACGGCAATATCGTGTTCGGCGGCCTGGCGTACCTTGGCTGGCGCCGCGGCCTGCACGGCGGCGCCCTGCCCGGCCTGTCCCGCACCGAGGAAGGCAGCCAGCTGGCTGATGCTCGAATACTTGAACAGGTCCGTCAATTCCAGGCCGCTGCGGCCCAGGGCTTTGTCGATATGGGTTTTCATCCGGATCATCAGGATGGAATTGCCGCCCAGGTCAAAGAAGTTGTCGTCCAGCCCGATCGACGCGCGATCCAGGCCCAGTACATCGCTCCAGATGCCGCACAGCTGCTGTTCCAGCGCCGTGGCAGGCTGCGTGCGCACGCCACTGCGGACGCGGGTGGCGGCCGGCAGGCGCGCGGTGTCGAGCTTGCCGTTGGCGGTCAGCGGCAGCGCTTCCAGGTGCATGAACACGGACGGCACCATGTACTCGGGCAGGCTGTGGCGCAGCGCGGCCGTCAAGGCATCGTGCTCCAGCGCCTCGGCCGCCACGTAATACGCGGCCAGGAATTTCGCCCCCAGCGCCGCGTCGTCCACCGCCAGCACTACGGCCTGTTTCACGCCGGCCACCTGCGCCAGCGCATGTTCGATTTCGCCCAGCTCCACGCGGTAGCCGCGCAGTTTCAGCTGCTTGTCCTTGCGCCCGGCAAACTCGATGTAGCCGTCGCGGTGCCAGCGTCCCAGGTCGCCAGTGCGGTACAGGCGTCCCAGCGTGGCATGCTCGAAGAAGCTGGCCGCCGTGCGTTGTTCGTCGCCCCAGTAATTGAGCGCCACACCGGCGCCGCCGATATGGATTTCGCCAATCACGCCCACCGGGCAATGCGCCTGCTCATCGTTGAGCACGTACATTTGCTGGTTCGGCATGGCCACGCCATAGGGAATGCTGCTCCAGTGGGCCGGTACCGGCGTACCGATTTCATGCCAGATCGACCAGATACTGCCTTCCGTCGCGCCGCCCAGGCCCATCACGCGCACGTGCGGTGCGCAGCCTTTCAGGCGCGCAGCCAGGCCGGTCGGGATCCAGTCGCCACTGAGCATGGCCACGCGCAGCTGGTTAAGGTTCGCGCCATCCTGCTCGGCGCTTTCCGCCAGCAGTTCAGCCAGTTGCGGCACCGTGTTCCACAGTGTGACGCCGTGCTGTTGCATCAACGCTAACCAGTGTTCCGGCTGTT
>NZ_WNLA01000030.1 GCF_009720865.1 Pseudoduganella ginsengisoli
GCTTCAGAACGGCAACAATCTGTTCTGCAGGAAAATGTTTTCGCTTCATGGTCATCCTCCATCCGCTAAGGGATTATTGACCAAAAAACTCGCGCTCAAAAGCGTCTAATTTTTCCAGAGCAGATCACACCATGCCCCGGTCGCGGCCACCAAGTTCATCCGGATCAGCCAGCAACAACATGCGCTCTTGCAGCGCACTCAACGCCTGTTGGCGCCGCCCTTCCCGTACTTCGTGTGTGTCATCGGCATGGTGCTGGTCTCCTCCATGGTATGGCGACAGGCTGGCCAGCAAGTCGCGCACCAATGCATGCTGGCCGGGAATGGTTTTATCCGACTGCAGCTTGCCCATCAGGTAAGTCTGAATGCGTTCAGACCGGCTGGCCGTTTGGCTCAGCCTTGCTTTGAACAAGTGGCCATCTTTATAGCCCAGTTCGACGTTGCTGTCGGCCGCGTCATCAATCTGGTGGTATTCATACGTTTGCGATTGCGGCGTGACGTCCAGTTTGACGTCGCCCCCCTTCTTCACCGCCGTATGGAATTGCGCCGTTAAATGCGCCTGCTGGGTTTGCGTCACGGTGCGGTCATCTACACGGGGGCCGTCAATGCTGGTGGCTTGCGAGACGGCATAGCTGAAACTTTCTTTTTCCGCTGACCGCAGCGGGTTATTCCACTTCGGCGCTTGCGTGATGGAAGCACTGAAGTCGGCCAGGCCGGTCAGCGCAGCATGGTCTTCATCGGCCAGCGGCCATTGCGCCGGCAACGTTAGCCCCGTGCTGCGTTCTTCTTCGCGCACAGCCGTGCGGTTCATGTCGGAAAACGCATCCTTGAACATGGCCATCAACTTCTTGTCGCCGTGTCCCCGCTCGGCAGCCTGATCGAACTGCTTCAAATAATTGCCGATGGCTTTGGTTTGCTGTTCCTTCGTCCCCAGGCTGGCCAGTTTGCTGGTATCGACCGACACGTCAGCATTGCCGGCCGGGCCGCCAATGCTGACCTTGCGCTGCTTGCCGTCCGCATGGAAGTCCAGCGACTGGGTTCCCGCCGGCTGCTTGACGTCCGCATGGAAATCCACGGCCTGCAACGCCTTGCTGTCGAACTGTGCCAGCGCGCCTATGCGGATTTGCGGGTCGGCCGCCGCCATGCCGTCTATCGCTGCCTGAAAACCGTCGGCCAGCCGCGCTAAGGCCGTGCGCTCAGAATCGCTCAGCTCGGCATCGGCGCTGATCTGGTACAGCATGCCATCGTCCTGGCTGGCCAGGGTCAAGTCTACTTTGACGCCGCTGCGCGTAACGATATCGAGCGTGAACTTGTTATCGAGATTGTCCGGCAGCGCCGCCTGCGTGGCGGGGACCGGCGCCCCCGTGCTCAGTTGCCTCAGCATGGCCGCGCCCACCTCCTTGAAACGGGCGGCCGCTGGCAACACGGCTTGTTCCGTGTCGGCTTGCCGGGCAGCCGCCAGGCTTTCCGGACTGAGCTTGACGATGGAAGACGGCGCCGCAGTGGGCGTGTCATAGACGGCAGCGCGGCTGGCCGCTGCGCTGGGTAAGCGCACGGCCGGCTGCCAGTTGGAAAGCGAAGATATCGGGTTCATGAGTCCGTTAACGGCAAATGTTTCTGTTTCGTTAAGCACGTGAACAAATTTTCCTTGTAGAAACTTTGTTGTTTTCACGTCAATCCCAAGGCATAAAAACGTTATCAAGATTGACCTGCTTCGGGAAGGTTCATAACATCGCCTTTCCATGCCGCCGCCAGCCGCACTACCGTGCCAGCGGTTTTACGTTCACGATTCCACTTACCAGGGAAGACCATGTTCCAATCCACCAAGAGCACCATCGCAGCAGCGGTAACGGTATTGATTGCAACTGCCGCAACGTCCAGTGCTGTCCACGCAGCGCCAGCCGCCACCGACGACACCGCACGCGTGATCGTCGGCTTCAAGGCCGGCGGAAAACAAAACGGCAAGGCCGCCATCGCCGCAGCAAAAGGCAACGTCAAAGTGGATATGGACGACATCAACGCCACCGTGGCGGAAATGCCTGCCAGCGCCGTCAAGGATTTGCGCAATAACCCGAACATTGAATTCGTGGAAAACGACAGCAAGCGCTACCTGACGTCGCTGACCACGCCATCGACCGGCGCCCCATACAAAACCGGCCAGCAAGTGCCGTACGGTATCACCATGGTGCAAGCCGACCAGCTGCCGGACACGTATGCCAGCAACCGCACCGTCTGCATCATTGACTCCGGCATCAACCTGGCGCACGAAGACTTGTCCGGCAACCACGTGACGGGCCAGACCAACCCAGGCACCGGCGACTGGTTCACCGATGAAAACCACCATGGCACCCACGTGGCCGGCACCATTGCCGCCCTCAACAATGCCGGTAAAGGCGTGGTAGGCGTCAATGCGAATGGCCAGCTGAACCTGCACATCATCAAGGTGTTTGGCGCGGATGGCTGGGCTTACACGTCGACCTTGATTGCCGCCGCCAACAAGTGCGGCGCGGCAGGCGCGAACGTCATCAGCATGTCGCTGGGCGGCGGCGAGCGCAGCATCGCGGAAGAGCGCGTATTTGACGGCCTGGCCAAGCGCGGCGTGCTGTCGATCGCGGCAGCGGGCAATGACGGCGACAATACGCAATCGTATCCGGCCGGTTACACCAGCGTGATGTCGGTGGCTGCGCTGGATGAAAACAAGAAAATTGCCGACTTCTCGCAATTTACGGACAAGGTGGAAATCGCCGGCCCAGGCGTCGGCGTGCTGTCGACCGTACCGATGGGCAGCGGCCGCGAATCCGCGTTGAAAGTGGGTTCCACCACGTACGCGCCAGGCGGCATGGATGGGTCGCCAGCCGCATCGGTGACGGCGCCGCTGGCGGACTTTGGCATTGGCGACGCCACCAATGCCGCCATGGCCGGCAAAGTGTGCCTGATCAAGCGCGGCAGCATTGCGTTCTCCGTCAAAGTCGCCAATTGCCAGGCCAGCGGCGGCGTGGGCGCCGTGGTCTACAACAATGCACCGGAAGGCTTTGCCGGCACCCTGGGCGGCGCCGCATCGGCCATCCCGTCGGTTACCGCATCGGGCGTGGAAGGCGCCACGCTGGTAACCCAGCTGGGCCAGGCTGCCAATGTCAACGTGACCGCCACCAACTACGCGTACTTCAACGGCACGTCGATGGCAACGCCGCACGTCTCGGCCGTGGCGGCGCTGGTGTGGAGCTACTTCCCGAAATGCACCGCTGCGCAAATCCGCAGCACGCTGGACAAGTCCGCACTGGACCTGGGCGCGCCAGGCCGCGATCCATACTATGGCTATGGACTGGTGCAGGCCAAAGCAGCGTATGACCGCATCCGCACGGGCGGCTGCAACAACTGATCCTGCTAACCACAGGGCGGTGCTGCCGGCCGGCAGCCCGCCCTGCGTGTCCCTGTCACGATTACCGCACCGGCTTGCCACAATGCCCGCCATGCGGGCTGCCAGCGCCAGCTGCGGGCGGCTTGAACGGCTACGGGTGGCTGGCTTCCGCCGCCTGCGCCCTGGCCGCCTTGTGCGCAGCCTTGCATGCGTACATGGCCTGGTCCGCATAGCGCATTAATTGGTCAGCGGCGTCGCCATGTTCCGGATAGAGCGCTATGCCGATGCTGGCAGCGGCCTGCAGGCAGACGCCCGGCAGCGGCAAGGGCTTGCCGATCGCCTTGTGGATTTTTTCCGTCACGGCCCTGGCCTGCGCCATCGTCTCGACATGTTCCAGCAAGGCCACGAATTCATCGCCGCCGATACGGGCCACCGTGTCGCATTCGCGCACGCATGCGGTGATGCGGCGCGCGACGGCTTGCAGCAACTGGTCGCCAATCGCGTGGCCATATGCATCATTGACGCGCTTGAAGTCATCAAGGTCGATAAACAGCAGCGCGCCGCCCGAGCGGTCGCGGCGGCAGCGCGCAAAAGCGGATTGGATGCGGTCCTGGAACAGGCGCCGGTTCGGCAAGCCCGTCAATTCATCATAGCGCGCCGCGTAAGCCAGGTCCGCATTGAGCGCCAGCCGTTCCACCACGGCGGCAGCCTGGGCGGCGGCAAATTGCAACACGTCGCGGTCATGCCCGGACAGCAGGGCGGCGCGCTCCACATCGAAACGCAATTCGCCGAATTTCATGCCCGGCGTCGACATGGGTTCCGCATACCAGCGCGTCGTGTCAGGCACGGCGCCGCCGGTGGCTCCCGGCAGCGCAGCCGCATACGCCACGCGCGCGCCCGGATCGAGCACGGCGGCCAAGCCGCGCAGCGGCATCAAGTCCAGCAAGATCGCGTGGAACGCTGTGAACAGCGCGTCCAGCGATTCCGCGCCATGGGCCGCCGTCGACAGCGCCAGCATGCCGGCCTGGCGCTGCTCGGCCATCTTGCGTTCACTGACATCGCGCGCCACGCCGATGCGCAACTGGTCTTCTTCCGACCAGCGCGCCGTCCACATGATGTGCGCCACGCTGCCATCCTTGCGCAGGTAGCGGTTTTCAAAGCCCAATCCATGGCGCCCCTTCACCACGTGGCGCATTTCATCGATAGTGCGCTGCAAATCGGCGGGATGGATAAAATCCAGGATCTGGCGCCCCGTCATTTCACTGGGCAAATAGCCGAACACGGCGGTGCAGGCATCGTTCACATATGCAATGCGGCCGCCCTCTTCCACCAGGAAAACCACGTCCAGCAGCAAGTCAGCCAAGCGGTGCAAAGTGTTATTCATTGCCGGGATTAAACGTCGAAGTTGCTTGATTATAGCAAGCTGCTTTGGGGAAACGGCCGGGATAGCTTGTATAGTGTCGTCTCCAATTGACGAATTGAGACGAGCGGCACATGGATGATTTTATCGGGGTATACGACAACGCCCTCACACCGGAGCAGTGCGAGCACATCATCGGGCGTTTCAACGCCAGCAAGGACGTCATCCGCGGCAAAACGGGGCAAGGCGTCGACATCAGCAAGAAAGACAGCTATGACTTGACCATTTCCAGCCACCAGGAATGGAACGATGTCTCGAACCTGATCATGTCGGCGCTGCTGCAACACCTGGTCAGCTATGTAGACCAATACCGCATGCTGCTGATGGGAGCGCTGTCGCCGACGCTGCTGCACCTGAAAACCGGGCAGCCGGCCGTGTTATCACTGGACAACTTTGACGATTTCGATGCCGGCCGCATCAGCGACGTCCTTCGCGCCATGTACCGGGGCGGCGCCATCAATGTGCAAAAGTACCTGCAAGACAGCGGCGGCTACCACCATTGGCATTCCGAGGTGTATCCGCAAAACGCCAGTTGCGAGACGCTGCACCGGGTATTGCTGTTCCAGTTTTACCTGAACGACGTGCAGGAAGGCGGTTCGACTGAATTTTATTACCAGAAGCGCCACGTGGAAGCGCGCCAGGGCCGCCTGGTGATCGCCCCGGCCGGGTTCACGCATTCCCACAAGGGACACATCGCAAAAAGCGGCGACAAATACATCGTCACGTCGTGGATTCTGTTCCAGCGGGCGGAGACGCTGTACGGCAAATAAAGACACTTAGTGTTACATGCAGCCAATTGACCGCCGCCAGCGCAGCCCGGATACTTGCCGGATTTCTGACGCCATTCACCCACAAGGAGATTCCCAGTGAAGAAAAACGCCATGCTGGCTACCACCATGCTGTTGGCTACTGCCGCCGCCACCGCGGCGGACGTGCAGTTTGATGCACAGCGCCTGTCGCAAGACGTCAAAGTACTGGCTTCCGACGAATTCGAAGGCCGCGGCCCGAATACCGCCGGCGAAACCAAGACCGTCAATTACCTGATCGAGCAATTCAAGGCGGCCGGTTTGAAACCCGGAGGCGACATGATCAAAGGCAAGCGCGCGTGGACACAGGAAGTGCCGCTGGGCCGCTTTGAAATCAAAGGCCCTGTCGCCCTGGCCTTAAACGATGGCAAATCCAGCCAGACCTACGTGCAAGGCGACCAGATGGCCGTGCGCGCCGCCATGAATGGCCAAAAACGCGTGGATTTCGACAAGGTTCCCCTGGTCTTCGTCGGCTATGGCGTCAAGGCGCCGGAGCGCAACTGGGACGACTTCAAAGGCGTCAACTTGAAAGGCAAGCTGGCTGTCGTGCTGATCAACGACCCTGATTTCGAAACCGGCGAAGGCGATTTCGGCGGCAAGGCCATGACGTACTATGGCCGCTGGACCTATAAATTTGAAGAAATGGCGCGCCAGGGCGCGGTCGGCACCATCATCGTGCACGAAACGGCGCCGGCGTCGTATGGCTGGCCGACTGTGAAAAATTCCAACACCAACGTCATGTATGACATCGTGCGCAAGGAACCGGGCAAGGCCCACGCGCCGATGGAAGCGTGGATCCAGCGCGACGTCATCGCGGACTTGTTCAAGCGCGCCGGCCTGGACTTCGAAGCTGCGAAAAAACAGGCGCAAACGCGCGCCTTCAAGCCGGTGGAATTGAAAGGCATGACCTTGTCCGCGCACTATGCGGTGGATACGCAAGTGATCAAGTCGAAGAACGTGGCTGCCGTCAAGGAAGGCACGGACCAGAAAGACCAGACCGTCATGTACACGGGCCACTGGGACCACCTGGGCGTGGGTGAGCCGGACGCCAAGGGCGACAAGATTTATAACGGCGCCATCGACAACGCCACCGGCATTGCCGCGCTGCTGGAACTGGCCCGCGCCTACGGCAAGGCGCCGGCGCCGAAGCGCAGCGTGCTGTTCCTGGCTGTGACGGCGGAAGAAAAAGGTTTGCTGGGTTCCGAATACTATGCCGCCAACCCGCTGTATCCGCTGGCCACGACGGTAGCCATGATCAACACGGATGCGCTGTCGCCATTCGGTCCATCGCGCGATTTCAGCACGTCCGGCAGCGCCAAGCAGGATTTGCTGGACATGCTGGTGGCCAAGGCCAAGAACTGGAACTTGACCTACTCGCCGGATTCCAAGCCGGAAGCGGGCCACTTCTTCCGTTCCGACCACTTCCCGATGGCCAAGCGCGGCGTGCCGGCGCTGTCGTTTGAATCCGGTGAAAATCTTGAAGAGGGCGGGCTGGCTGCCGGCAAGGCATGGAAGGATGCCTACAACGAAAACAATTACCACCAGCCGTCCGATGAGTGGAGCGCCAGCTGGCCCTTCACCGGCATGGCGCGCGACTTGCAATTGCTGTACAGCGTAGGGCGCGACCTGGCGGAATCAAAAGACTGGCCTAACTGGAGCAAGGATTCTGAATTCCGTGCACCACGCGACGCCAGCGCCGCCAAGCGCCATTAATTAATGTTTGTACGCCCCCGGCCGCTGTGCCGGGGGTGCGTAGTTTATCGACAACACCGCAATAGTTCCCCGCACGCGTGTAACCAAGCACAGCTAAAATCAAATCACAGACTATCCCATGCGGGGAGGATTTGTGATGTCTCGCCGGCCACAGTATATTGCCCGGGTTGCCAATCTTGCAGCAGCGCTGCTGGCTTTCCCTATGCTGCGCGCCTCCCTGCAAGCTGCCTGCTTTTCCCGCCCTAGCATCCCAGCCTGTATCAATTTGGCGACGGCTACCGTTCCAGCCTGGCTTAGTGCGCCACGGCGCCGCCACTGCAGCTGGCATTTGCGTGGACCGGGCCGTCCGCAAGCCCCCCGGCAAACGCCATTTTCCATCATACAAAAACCGGTTCCCACATCGTGAAATCGAACTGGTCAAAAATCGCCCGCGATCGCTTCATTTCCTGAAAAACGGTTTCACATAATAAAAACATGATCGTAAGTACTTGATTTACAACGATCAACACAAGTTATATGTCTTATATAAGACATCTTTTACAAAACCAAAAAAGGCGCTACTATTTAGTCATGCAGTGAGCGTTTGAATTCAGTAACTTTAGTACCGGACCGCGTTGCATAACGCTTTCTTTATCCAGCTTTTTAAATAGGATCACTACCATGTCTACCTACACCGACGACATCAAATCCATCGCTACCCTGAAAGACAAAGAAGGCAGCTCGTGGAACGCCATCAATCCTGAATACGCTGCCCGCATGCGCGCGCAGAACAAATTCAAGACCGGCCTGGATATCGCCCGCTACACTGCAAAAATCATGCGCGCCGACATGGCCCGCTACGATGCCGATCCTTCGCAATACACGCAATCGCTGGGCTGCTGGCACGGTTTCATCGGCCAGCAAAAGCTGATCTCGATTAAAAAGCACTTCAACAGCACCGACCGCCGCTACCTGTACCTGTCCGGCTGGATGGTTGCCGCGCTGCGTTCGGAATTCGGCCCGCTGCCAGACCAGTCGATGCACGAAAAAACCGCCGTGTCGGCCCTGATCAAAGAGCTGTACACGTTCCTGCGCCAGGCGGACGCCCGCGAACTGGGCGGCCTGTTCCGCGAACTGGACGCTGCCGCTCCTGCCGACAAGCCAGCCATCCAGGCCAAGATCGACAACCACGTGACCCACGTGGTGCCGATCATCGCCGACATCGACGCAGGTTTCGGCAATGCGGAAGCGACTTACCTGCTGGCCAAGCAATTCATCGAAGCCGGCGCCTGCTGCATCCAGATTGAAAACCAGGTGTCCGATGAAAAACAATGCGGCCACCAGGACGGCAAAGTCACCGTGCCGCACGAAGATTTCCTGGCCAAGATCCGCGCGATCCGCTACGCATTCCTGGAACTGGGCGTGGAAGACGGCGTGATCGTTGCCCGTACCGACTCGCTGGGCGCCGGCCTGACCAAGCAAATCGCTTACACCTCGGAACCAGGCGACCTGGGCGACCAATACAACTCGTTCCTGGACGTGGAAGAAGTCACCACCGACACCATGAACAATGGCGACGTCGTCATCAAGCAAGGCGGCAAGCTGGTACGTCCTAAGCGCCTGCCAAGCAACCTGTTCCAGTTCCGTTCGGGCACCGGCGAAGCGCGTTGCGTGCTGGATTGCATCACGTCGCTGCAAAACGGCGCCGACCTGCTGTGGATCGAAACGGAAAAACCGCATATCGCCCAGATCGGCGGCATGGTGAAAGAAATCCGCAAGGTGATCCCGAACGCAAAACTGGTGTACAACAACAGCCCATCGTTCAACTGGACGCTGAACTTCCGCCAGCAGGTTTATGACGCAATGAAAGAAGCAGGCAAGGACGTGTCGGCTTACGAGCGCAGCAAGCTGATGAGCGTGGAATACGACAACACGGAACTGGCGCGCGAAGCCGACGAACGGATCCGCACGTTCCAGGCGGACGCTTCCCGCGAAGCCGGCATCTTCCACCACCTGATCACGCTGCCGACTTACCACACCGCCGCGCTGTCGACCGACAACCTGGCCAAGGAATACTTCGGCGACCAGGGCATGCTGGGCTACGTGGCTGGCGTACAGCGCAAGGAAATCCGCCAGGGCATCGCTTGCGTCAAGCACCAGAACATGTCTGGTTCGGACATCGGCGACGACCACAAGGAATACTTCAGCGGCGAAGCAGCACTGAAAGCTGCTGGTAAAGACAACACGATGAATCAGTTCCATTAATTCATCGGTTGTACCGGCTGGACTGGTCGCTGGCCGGTTCTCCAGTGAAACAAGGCGCCACCTTCGGGTGGCGTTTTGCATGCAGCTTATGAAAAAACATGCATGTTTCTGAGTATATGTGCAATTGACAATTTGATATGCCGCAGAGATACTCCTGCGCATGATCGAACTCCGCAATATCCGCAAGACTTACCGTCAAGGCGGCAGCGCTATCCACGCGCTCGATGGCATCGACTTGCATATCCGGCAGGGCGAATTCATCGCCATCATGGGACCCTCCGGTTCCGGTAAATCCACGCTGCTCAATGTGCTGGGCGGGCTGGACCGCCCCGACAGCGGCCGCTACCGGCTTGCCGACGATGAAATCAGCGCGCTAGACGATGACGCTGCTTCCGACGTGCGCAACCGCCGCATCGGCTTTGTGTTCCAGTCTTTTCACCTGTTGCCGCGCCTGACCGTGCTGGAAAACGTCTTGCTGCCGCAGCGCTATGCGCGCACGGCCGATACGCAGGCGCCGCAGCGCGCCCGCGCGCTGCTCGAACGCATCGGCCTGGGGCACCGTCTCGATCATTTGCCCGGCCAGCTGTCCGGCGGCCAGTTACAGCGCGCCGCCATTGCCCGCGCGTTGCTGAACCAGCCAGCCTTGCTGCTGGCCGATGAACCCACTGGCAACCTCGATTCCAGCAGCGCCGCCGACGTCATGGCCCTGCTGCGCGAATTGCATGCGGCCGGCCAGACCCTGGTGCTGGTCACGCACGATCCGGCCATCGCCGCCAGCGCACAGCGCACCATCCACTTGCGCGACGGCCGCATTGCCGGGGACCGCGCATGAAGCGCCGCTACCTTGCCGCGATTGGCGCGCTGCCCTTGCTGGGCGTGGTCATTGCCGCCGCCGTCAGCCATGCCAATACCGTCCCGGCCGCAACCTCCCCTGCAGGCAAAAGCGGGCCGACTGCGCACAGTGCAGCCGGCCCTCAAGCGCGGCCCGTCTTGCTGACCGGCGAAGTGGAAGCGCAAGATTCGCAAACCATCTTCGTGCCGCCGTCGAACAATTCACCGCTGGTGCTGCGCAATTTCGTTGCCGAGGGCAGCCAGGTCAAGGCAGGCGACGTCGTGCTGCGCATCGAGACGGGCGGCGCCGCCAATGTCGACCGCCTGAAAATTGAACTGGATGCGGCCCGTGCACGCGCCGAGCGCGAAACCGCCAACCTGGAAGTGGCGGCCGTCGAGGCGGAAAAAGCGCTGGCCACGGCACAAGCTGCGCTGGACAAGGCGAAGGTCGATGCGGCGCTGCCCAAGCAGCAAATCACGGCGCTCAATTACGACCGCTACCAGGCAGAACTGGACCGTGCCACGCGCGACTTCGCCATCAAGCAAGGCAGCCTGCAAAACGCCCGCGAAGCCGTCAAACGCCGCAAGGAAGATGGCGAACTGGAAGTCAAAAAACTGCAAATCAATGTCGCGTTCCAGATCGCCCAGTTGGCGCAGGCGGAAGTGCGCGCCGAACGCGACGGCGTCGTCGTGCATGGCTACAGCCCATGGCGCGGCGAACGCCTCGATGAAGGGTCCACCGCCTGGCCCGGCAATGCCGCCGGTGTGGTCATGGGCAATGGCCAGATGAACGTGACGGCATGGGTACTGGAAGCGGATCGCCCGTATTTGCGCGACAGCCAGCCCGTCACCGTGCGCTTCGATGCGCTGCCTGGCGTGGCGCTGGCCGCAAAGATCACCGCCATTACCAGCGCACCGGAAGCGCGTCCGCGCTGGGGCAGCGGACGCTATTTCAAGGCCACCATTACTTTGCCGGACAACCATGGCTTGCCGCTGGTGGCCGGCATGAGCGCACTGGCCGAACCGGTGGCGATGGACAAGCCGGCAGCCGCCAGAACGCCCGCAACCCAAGCGTCCGCTGCTGCCGCTGCACTGACTGTCGAAGGCGAAATCGCGTCACGCCGCGCCATGCCGGTTTCGCCGCCCACGATTCCCTACGTGTGGCAATACAAGCTGGCGCAACTGGCGCCGGAAGGCATGATGGTGGAAGCGGGCCAGCCGATTGCCGTGTTTGAATCGACGGAAGTCACGAACCAGCTGATGAGCCAGCAAAGCACGCTCAATGAACGCTTGCGCGCGCTGGAAAAATTGCAGCTGGACCAGGCCGAAGCGGAGCGCGCCGGTGCACTGGCCCTGGCGGAAGCGCAAGCCAATGCGGAAAAAGCTGAGCGCAAGGCCAGCCAGCCCAAGGAATTGATCCGCCGCGTCGATTACGACAAGCTCGTTATCGAGCGCGCCGAGAAAGCCGGACTGGCCAAGCTGGCGCAGGCGCAGCTCGATGCGCAGCGGCGCGCCCGCCAGGCCGAACGCGCCGGCCTGCAAACGGAAGCCGCACAATTGAAAGCCCAGCTGGCCGAGCTGCAACGGGGCCAGGCGGCACTGACCGTCACAGCGCCTCGGCGCGGGCTGGTGCTGTACCGGACCAATTTCAATGGCGAGAAATTCACCGCCGGCAGCCAGATCTGGATGGGCTTGTCGGTTGCCACCTTGGCCGATCCCGACCAGTTGTGCGTCAATGCCAAGGTGCCGGAAGCGCAGGCGGCTGCAGTCGCGGTGGGCCAGGCTGCGCGGGTCAAGGTGTCGGGTGCGCGCCAGGCGCTGCTGGCGAAAGTCAGCGCACTGGGCCGCGTATTCCACAGCAAGTCCGGCGCGCAATCGACCATCGTGCGCGACCTCGAACTGCAATTCGATACGCCGCCCAAAGACTTGAAACCTGGCGCCGCCGTCCAGGTCGAACTGTTGCCGCCTGCCGCCGCGCGCGCAGCGAAGACATCAACCCAGTCGTAAGCACGCCATGCACGTCCTAAGCAAAACTACCGGCCGTCCCGCCATTGCCGCCTTGTTCACGGCCAGTCTGGCGGCCGCCCTGCTGTCCGGCTGCGGTGCGCCGGATGCCTCTTCGACCAGCCCCAGCGAGACGCTGGCGGCGCGTGCCTGGAATGAAACGCTGGAAGCCGACGGTGAAATCAAAGCGGCCGCCAATACGCCGCTGACGGTGCCGGGCGGCGGCTGGTCCGCCCGGGTGCTGGTGGACATGGTGCCCGATGGCAGCAGCGTAAAGAAAGGCCAGGTGGTGGCCCGCTTCGATGCGCCGCAGGCGCGCGTGGATTTGAGCCAGGCTGAAATGGAATTGCTGCGCAAGACGCTGGCCGAAGAAGCCAGCCGCCAGAGTGCCGCCGTGGACCGCAGCGTGCTAGCCGGCGAGCGCGCCAAAGTTGAAGATGATCTCGGCCTGAGCCAGCGTTATGCCAAAGTCGACCTCAGCGTGTTTGCCCGCAATACCATCCTCGATGCGCTGGCCGACGTCGGCTTCCTGACCACCAAGCGCAATTACCTGGACTGGAAAAGCGGCCAGGCGCAGGCGCGCAATGCGGCGCAAGACGCCGTGCTGCACTCGCAGCGCGACAGCGTCGTGAAGACAGCCGACCAGAAACGCCGCAGCCTGGCCGCGCTGGAACTGGTGGCGCCGCACGATGGCGTGTTCTTGCTGGCGTCGCGCTGGGATGGCGCCAAGGCGCAAGTCGGCGCCAACCAGATGGGCGGCGAAGAATTCGGCGCCTTGCCGGACCTGGACCAGCTGGTCGCGCATTTCAGCGTGCCGGAAGGCCAGGCGTTCGGGCTGAAAACCGGCTTGCCGGTGCGCGTGCGGCTGGCCGGCACGGGCACGGAACTGGACTTGAAAGTCACGCGCGTCGGCAGCAGCGCCACCACCACGTCGCCTGAATCGCCCGTCAAATACAGTGATTTCGATGCGGCCATCGATACCGAGCAGGCGCACCGGCTGGGATTGAAACCGGGCCAGGCGCTGCATGGCACGGTCACGCTGGTGGCGCGCCCCGGCGTGCTGACGGTGCCCAATATCGCCATCGTGCAGGATGGCGCCAGCTATGCCGTCTATACCGGCGACGCCAGCCAGCCCGTCAAGCATCAGGTGGAACTGGGCCAGCGCGGCCCCGTGCGCAGTGAAGTCAAGGGCGGACTGGCGCCCGGCGCACGCATCTTGCTGGTGCCGCCAACGGATAAAAAAACGTCATGAACAAAGCATTATTACTGGAAGCCGTCGCCGAACTGCGGCGGCGCAAATTGCGCACCGGCCTGACGTTGCTGGGCATGATCTTCGGCGTGGGCGCAATTGTCGCCATGCTGGCGGTGGGCGAAGGCAGCAAGCGCGAAGCGCTGCGGCTGGTGGCGGAACTGGGACTGGACAACGTGCTGGTCGAGAGCAAAGCCATTGAAGCGGAACAGTTGAAGGAAGTGCGGACCCGCTCACTGGGCTTGTCGGCTGCCGATGGCGCGGCCGTGCTGGCCGTGGTGCCGGGCGCGCAATCGGTCGCGCTGAAAAAAGAAATCAAGGTCGAGCAGCTGGTGTATGGCGAACAGGTGGCCAGCGGGCGCGCCTTTGCCGTGTCGCCCGGCTATGCGCAACACAGTGGCTTGACGCTGGCGGCGGGCCGCTGGCTGGCGCCAAACGACAGCGCCACGCTGGCGCCCGTATGCGTGCTGGGCGCGCGGCTGGCGCGCTCGCTGTTTGGCGAGACGTCCGCTATCGGCCAGCGCATCAAGCTCAATCACGTGTGGCTGGAAGTGGTGGGCGTGCTGGCCGACCGTGCGCAAAGCAAGGCGGAATTCGAGGGCGTCAAACTGGGGCTCGACGACGAGCGCCTGTTCGTCGCCTGGGAAACGGGACGCGCACGCTTCGCGTTCAAGCGCATTGAAGATGAAGTCGACAGCCTCAGCGTACGGCTCGATGGCAACACCGCGCCGGACAGCGCGGCGCGCGTGCTGCAAGCGCTGATCAGCCAGCGCCACGGCGGCGCCGACGATACCAATCTGATTGTGCCGATGGGACTGTACCGCCAAAACCAGCAGACGCAGCGCATTTTCACCATCGTCATGAGTTCGATCGCGGCCGTGTCGCTGCTGGTAGGCGGCATCGGCATCATGAATATCATGCTGGCCAACGTACTGGAACGGCGCCGTGAAATCGGCTTGAAGCGGGCGCTGGGCGCGCGCCGCCGCGACGTGGTGGAACAATTCCTGGCCGAAGCGCTGGTGATTTCCGTCAGCGGCGCCGTACTGGGCATCGTGCTGGGCGCCGTGGCGGCCTACAGCATTGCCGCACTGGCCGGATGGTCGGTCGCGTGGTCGCCACTGAGTTTGCTGGCCGCCGTGCTGCTGTGCGTGGCGGCGGGCCTGGGCTTTGGCGTCTACCCTGCCCGCCAGGCTGCCGCGCTGGATCCGATCGCGTCGCTGCGCAGCGATTAAAAGGACCGCGCCACACTGAGCACCACGTCATGCGTGGTGCGCTCATCATTGCCGTAATAATAGCCGCCAGTCTTGCGCTTGCGCGCCGCATCGAATGACAGTTCCGCACGCCAGTCATGCCAGCCGCCCTGCACGCCGATGCGCGCGTCATAGCGGCCGATCATTGAACCCGGCGCGGCACGGATGGAACCCAGGTAACCCACGTGCCAAAAGGCGCGCAGCCGCATGGCGGGCAATTCAGGCAGTTCCGTGCCGCCACTGATTTCGCCATACCACGTGCGGGTATGCATGCCAAGGTAGTCGGGTGCATAGGAAATGCGCGCGCTGACATTGTCCAGCACCACGCCGCCATACAGCTCATTGAAATGCCAGCCAGGCCGCTGCGGGAAGGCATAGCGCGATACGCCCGCTTCCCAGCTGATGCCGGACGCCGTTTGCTGCGCATAGCCGGCATAACCAAGCCACTGCGCGCTGCGGTGCGTGGCGCCGCCCAGCCGGGCATCGGCCACCTGGCCGCCCGCATACCAGCCTTCGGCGCCGTCATAGTTGATGGCCACGCGCGGCGCGGGCTGGTCTGAACTCAGGCTGACGCCCCGGTATAAATAATTCGATACGATGCCGGCGCTGCCGCTCAGCTGGGCGTGCGCGGCAGGACTGTCCAGCAAGATGATGGCGGCGCACAGGCACGCAGAGCCCTTACGCAATGGAGCTCCCGCAAAGGCGGGCCATTATGGCGAGCGCGCATAGTTGGCCGCGCTGGCGTTGGCTGGTGTGCATCCGCATGGGCATTTTCCTGTAACGCGCGTCAAAGTCGCGCACATGTCGATGCTGGTGGAACTGGCCGTGGCGCCGGTCACCAGCGTGCCGCGCAATTCTGCCAGCGCCATGCGCGGCTTCAATTCCGTCAGCACGGCCATCATGCCAGAGACATGCGCGGCTGCATAGGATGACCCGGACACCAGGCCCCAGCGCGCACCGGTCAATGTGGTGGGAATGTCGCGGCCCGGCGCCACCAGCACCGATGCCGGCTGCGCTGCCTCGGCCGCCACGGCAAAGACGCCCGGATGCGAAGCGGGAAAGCCGCCGTCCGGCCGCGCCGCATCGTATGCGCCCACCAGGCGCACGCCGCGCGCCTGGGCCAGGCCGATCAATTGCTGCAGCAGGCGGTCGTCCGGTCCGGACAAGCTCATGTTGATGACTTGCGCACCATGCAGCAGCGCATAATTGAGCGCCTTGGCCAGTGTAAAGCTGTTGCAGCGCGTCGCGCCACTGGCTTCTTGCCAGCACGCGCGCAGCGCCATCAGCCGCGCGCCCGGCGCCACGCCTTCAATGCCGACGCCATTGCCCGCGTGGGCGGCGATCACGCCCGCCACTGCCGTGCCATGCGTTTCACTGGCATAGCGCTGGCCATCGACAAAGTTTTCCTGCACGGCCACTTGCCCGTCCAGGTCGGGATGGTCCGCTTCAATGCCGCTGTCCACCACGGCCACCAGCACCTTGCGGCCGGTGGCGACTTTGCGCACTTCCGCCAGTTGCCACAGTTGCGCGGCCGGCTGCACGGGATATAACGGGTCGCTGGCGGCTTGCGCCGAATAGCTTTGTACGGGCTGCGCCCATTTCACGCGGCTGTCGCGCGCCAGCGCTTCTAAGATTGGCGCGCTGGCCGCGCCGGGCGGCAATTGCATGCGGTAGCAATCGACATTCAAGGCCGGCATGGCCCAGTCTTCCACCAGCGCCAGCCCATGTTCACGTGCCAGCGCCTCAGCTGTGCGGCGGCGCGCGGCGCGGGCCGCGTCATCGCGGTAATTGGCGCCATGGTAGCCGTCCGGACGGAAATGCGGCGGCGGCAGGTGCAGCATGATGAGGATTTCACGGGGCGCCTGCGCGTCAGCCGCGGGCGCGTCCGTTGCTGCGGATTGTGCAGCAGCAGCGCCTGCCGCCATGGCGATGGCGGCCAGCAGCGGGACGCGCAACTGCACGCGCCGTATCCAGCACAGGGCTGCGCGCAGCGGCCCTGCCGCCTGGCGCCCCGCCGCGACCATAGGGATAGCTGACAGCTTCACCGCGCCACTCCCGTACCCAGCGGCTCGGCCAGCCGCACGGCAGGATCCGCGCGCAGCGCCGCCAGCAATTGCGGCTGGTGCGCCGCATCCACGCCGATCAGATAAGCGCCAGCCACCGTCGGCCCATCGACGATGCGGGCGCCCGACGCCTGCAGCACGCGCTGCACTTGATCGAAGCGCGCATCCGGCTGGAACATCACGACGACGTCCGGCGCGGCCGCCTTGCCGCTGCCCAGCGCGCGGTACGACGGTTCATTGCTGCCAATGGCTTGCCACAGCGTCACTCCCAACCCGGCAATGATGGCAAATTGCGCGGCCAGCGCCCAGTTGCGCCAGCCGCCGGCGTCAAAGTAAGCAGCAATGCGGTGCAGGACGCCATGCCGTGGCGGCTGTGCCGCGCCATTTAACTGCGGCATCAGCCGCGCCAATGCAGCTTCTGCATCCAGTCCGGCCGGCAATGGCGGTTCAGCCGACATCAGGCGGCGTTCCCGCGCCACGTCGGCACGGCAGGCAGCGCAACTGTCCAGGTGCTGCGCCACCCTGGCTTGTTCGGTGGCCGGCAGCGTGCCGGCCACATGCCACGGCAACAATTCCTGCACGGCCAAATGTTCGTGCAATTGGGGGGATGGCTGCGGTTTCACTCTATTTCTTCCCTATGCGAAGACAGCATGGTTTTCAAACGCTGGCGAGCGTGAAACATGCGCGTTTTGACCGTGTTGACGGGGCAGCCCATGGTGTCGGCGATTTCCTGATACGCCATGCCATGAAAATACGTCAGGCTGACCACCATGCGCTGTTCCAGCGGCAAGGCGTCCAGTGCTGCGCTGACGCCCTGCTGCAATTGTTTACCCGATGCGGCGCGTTCCGGTTCCAGTTCTTCGCCGCCCGGCAATTCCGATGTGAATTCTTCCGGTTCATCGACGCCCCGCAGCGCCTTCAGCGCCTGCCGGTAGGCGATGCCGAATATCCACGTCGACACTTTGCTGCTGCCATCAAATGTTTGCGCTTTTTGCCACACGACCAGCAGCGTGTCATTGATGACTTCCTCAATCAGCGGGGCATTGCGCGTCATGCGCCCCAGGAAGCGCGCCAGGCGGGGAAAATAGGCGCGGTACAATTCTTGAAAAGCATGGCGGTCGCCACGGCTGATGGACGCAATCAGCCGCGCGTCGCCGTCGCCGGCGCCAATTCCTGCCCATCCCCAGTTTTTCAGCATGCAGCTATTCTCCAGCTTATCTTCCTTTGAGCGGTCTATACCCGTTCGGCGCAGAAAGGTTCAATAGCGCAGCACAATTTTACGCCCGCCCGAGCCCACGCCCGCGCCATGTTCTGGACAATTTGCCATCAGGCACGACACAATGGACTGTCTCCACTCTCTGACGCCACCATGTTCCGCACCGTGCTGCTTGCCTGCTTGCTAACGACAGCGCCCGCCATGGCGGCAACTTGTCCCGACCCGCTACGCGCCGGCATCAGCGAACTGGGCTATTCCGGCTACCTGGAGCAGGAACTGCCCCGTGGCGCCGCAGCCGACGTGCTGCGCGAAGCGGCGCGCCGCAGCGGCTGCACGGTCGAATTGACGCTTTATCCCCGTTCCCGCCTGTTTGTGGAATTCGATCAGGGCCACGTGGACGTGGCGGCCAGCGCTGCCCGCTCCGATGAACGGGACCGCAGCGGGGTTTTCATTCCGTATGCGATGTCGCGTTTCGATCTGGTGCTGGCATCCCGCCCGGCGCGCCGCTTCCACAGCCTGGCCGATTTTGTCACCCATGGCACGGGCACGTTGAATATTGTGCGGGGTGCGTTTTATACGCCAGACGTGCTGCGCCAGCTGGAGCGCTTGCGCAGCCTGGCGCGGCTGGAAGAAGTCACGGATTTTGAAATGGCGTTCCGCAAAATGGCAGCCGGGCGCGCTGCCGGCACGCTGGCGCCGGAAATGGTGTCGGCGCGGCTGCTCGATCAATTCAGCCTGGCCGCGACCAGCCATGTCATCGCCATTCCGGAATCCCCGCCGATGGAGGTGGGCGCTTACCTGTCGCGCAATTCGCTGTCCGTGGCAGAACAGGATGCGCTGGCCAACGCCCTGCGCGCGATGGCGCAAGATGGCGCCATCCTGGCGATTTACCGCAAATACCTGGGCGACGCCGCGGCGCGCGCCCTGCTGAGCGGAGGGCGGCGGCGCTGACCGGCGCTATGGCAGCGGCCCGGCCTTGCACATCCGGTAAGGATAAGGCTGCGTGCCCACTGCCGCGTGATAATTGGCGCAGCTGGCCGGGTCGTAAGCCAGCCCGACATAGCGCAAGCGGCGCGCCGCTTCCACTTCCATCGCGCGGTCTTCCGATGCCGTATCCTTGCGGTATTGCGGCTGCAGCGCCAGCGTACAGCCGCCAGCCGCCCCGCGTTCCACCTGCGCCTTCATGCGCACATGCGCCGTCAGCCATTCCAGCTTGCGGCATCCCGCCTCGCTGTCCGTGAGCCCCAGCGTACGGGCAATGGCGGTCTTGCGCTGCATGCCGGTGGCGCGCTGGTCGGTCGCCAGCGGGAACATAATGTAGTGCGGGCCGCCCCGCTGCGCAATGATGTCTTGCCTGTGCTGCACGTACGCGGGCGATTCCGGAAAACCGGAGCCCAGCCCCACCACCGCTGCTTCACGCGGCATGAATTGCGCCAGCCAGCCCATAGGGGAATCTTGCGACGCCTGGAAAATCACGGCGTGCTGCGGTTGTTCGATGGCCGGCGTGTCCGCCGAAAACGCCTGTTCCGCCCAGCCCGCATGGCCCCACGTGGTAAACGGCAGCACAGCAACGGACGCCGCCAGCAACAGCCAGCCTGCCAGGCGGCGTGCATAGTCCGCGCAAGCCAGCGTATGCACCAGCAGCCAGAACAGCAAAGGCGCGAGCAATTCCAGCGGCGCCAGATAGCGGTAAATACTGAACAGGCGCACCCACACGACGTACGCGACTGCGGCGAACACCAGCAGGAACACGCCGCGCGGCGCCAGTCCAGGGTGACCGCCGCCACGCACGCGGCGCAGCACAGCCCCGAGCGCCCATGCAATGACGGCGGAATACAGCAGCGGCCAAATGATTTGCTGGATCGGCACTTCCGCGATCCGGCTCATGTTGCCGCTGAAGACAAAGGGCCACAACAGCGCTTCCTTCGCGTTGCGCGGCAAATGGCCTTCATCGAGCACGCCCAGTTCCGACGCCATCGGGCTGTGGAACAGGTTATTAAATTGCGGGAACAGCGGATTACCGAAGCGGCTCCACATGTGGAACATCCAGTAGCCGGCTGTCGCCGCCATCCCTGCCAGGACACCGACGCCATACACGAACGCGGTACGCACGCGCACCCACGGCGTTGCCGCCACCGTCAGCAAGGCCACGCACGCGCCCATCGCATACGACACATTGGTGAGTTTCAAACCCAGCCCCAGTCCCATGACCGCGCCCGCGCTCAACAGCAAGCCCGACGCATCCCGCTGCGCCAGCCGCTCCCAGTGGCGCAACAGGCTGTAGACGGATGCCAGCACCAGCAACGCGGTCAGGTTGTCGCCCATCGAATTGCCCAGCTCCGACAGGAAGGCCGCGCTCATGATCCCGGCCACTGCCAGCAGCATGGCCAATCGCCCTTCCCCCACCAGCACGCGCGCAATGGCCGCTACCAGCACAAAGGCCAGGCCATGCAGCGCGCCAAACACAAAGCCGGCCACCGGCGCCGGGAACCAGTGCGTCACCAGGTAATACGGCACATCGAGCATCGGGTTGAAATAGGTCTGGAAGCCGGCCGGCGACAAGTCCACACCCAAACGCCCGTTCAGCAGCGCATACACGTTATACAAATGGTAGTTGCGCATATCCCAGCCATCGTCCTGCCCCATGGCCAGCGACAGCAGGCCGCACAGCAGCGGCACGATGACGGCAGCGCGGGCCGGCGCGCGCGGATGGCCCAGCGGCGCCGCGCGGCGCAGCAGCCACGCTTCCAGGCGAGCCAGCCGCGTCATCGCTGCGCCCCGAAGGCAGGCACGGACAAATACGCAAAGCGCTTTTGTTCGATACGGGATTTGGTCACGGCGTCGAGGATGATGCCGCACACCAGCAAGATTATCCCCAGCAGCATCAGCGATGCGCACAGCACGGCCGTCGGCAGGCGCGGCACGAGGCCCGTGTCCAGGTAGGTTGCCAGCACCGGAACCGCCAGCACGATGGACGCCAGGAAGCACAGCAGGAATCCGATGCCGTAAAACATCAATGGCCGCTCGGATTTAAACAGCCGCAAAATCGTCATCAATATGCGGGCGCCATCGCGGTACGTATTCAATTTACTGAACGACCCTTCCGGCCGCGCTTTATAAACCGTTTCCACTTCCGCCACCGGCAAGCGCAATTCCAGCGCATGCACGGTCAATTCAGTTTCCGTTTCAAATCCCGTCGAATGGGCGGCAAACGATTTGACGTAGCGGCGCGAAAACACGCGATAGCCGGACAAGATATCGTTGAACGTGCGGCCAAACACGGCAGCCAGGCAGCCTGTCAGCAGGCGGTTGCCGAAACGGTGGCCAAAGCGGTAGGCGGCCTGCTCGTCCGCCACGCGGCTGCCCACCACCATGTCCAGCCCCTCGTTCAGCATTTTCTCCACCAGTTGCGGCGCAACGGAGGCGTCATACGTATCGTCGCCATCGACCATGATGTACGCGTCAGCCTCGACGTCGGCAAACATGCGGCGCACGACGCTGCCTTTGCCCTGCGCCGTCACGTGGCGGACGGTGGCGCCCGCCTCGCGTGCAATGCGCACCGTATCGTCAGTGGAATTGTTATCGAAGACATACACCTGCGCGGATGGCAGGTAGCGGTTGAAATCGCGGATGATGGCGGCAATCGTGGCCGCTTCGTTATAGCAGGGAACGAGCACCGCGATGCGTACATTGGGGAACTGTGGCATGGACAATCTGGCCAAAAAAATAACCCGCCATTATAGCGGGCAACGCAGGCATCCACGGCATGCTGGGCCATTGACGCTCAGCCCAGTTCAAACGTCGTGATGCCATACGTCCGCGCCAGGTCCAGCACCGGCGCGGCGCCCGTATACATGCGCGCAGTTTCAAAACACGGCTGCATGCCGTAACTGCGGGCCAGCGCCATGGCTTCCCGGTTCGGTTCCGGCACATCCAGGTAAATGGGGCTGCCGGCCGGTACATGCAGCAATAACGCGTCGAACAGCGCGTGCGCTTGCGCCGGCGTATCCGCAAACAGGGGCCCCACCTTGTAGCCGGTGCGGCATGGCCGCAGCACCGCGTAACCCGCCAGCCGCCCTGCCGCGGCAATGCCCAGCGCCACACTGCCCGGCTGCGTGATCCAGTGCTGCACGAAGATGCTGCGGTCGCCGGCAAAAAATGGCCGGTCGTAGCGCACCACTTCAGTGGCGCTGACCGATGCCAGCGGCACCACGCCGCCATGCGCGCCGTGCATGCCGGGTCCGCCAGAGTCTCCAGCCATACCGCGTCCCGTCCCTTCGAAACGCACGTTCCGGTGCGCCAGTACAAAGCCGGACTTCGCATAATTGCCCTGCTGCGCCGGCACGCCATCCAGGCCCACCGTGCGCCCCGCCAATTGCGCCATGCCTGCGTTCCAGATGGCCATGCCATGGCCTTGCCCCCTGAATCGCGGCAGGGCGATGTAGCCGCCGATAAAGCCAAACCGTTCGCCATAGCGCACGGCAAAAATACTGGCGGCAGGGACGCCATCCACCAGCGCCAGCAAATAGCCGCCCGGATCGGCCGCATAAAAACTGTCCGCATCGTGCAGGCCGGGATTCCAGCCCTCCGCGGCAGCCCAGTCCAGCACCATGCCCAGTTGCGCTTTGGTCATCACACATATATCCATGGCCGTCTCCTGTTTATCCAGCACGCTACGGCGCGGACACCCCGCTGTCAATTGTTGCCCGAAGTCCACAGCCAGCTTGTCACGACGCCCGGCAAGCCGCACACTGAATCCACTTTCCTCATGCCACCATGACCAAGCTACGCCGCCTTGCGCTCACCCTGCTGCTGACCTGTTGCGGCGGCGTCCATGCCGAGCCGCAGCTCGACCACGTCCGCATGCAGCTGCGCTGGATGCACCAGTTCCAGTTTGCCGGCTATTACGCGGCCGTCCAGCAAGGCTATTACCGTGAAGCGGGCCTGGATGTGGAACTCATCCCCGGCAATAACGTGGCGCCCGCCATTACACGGGTATTGAAGGGGGAAGCGGATTTCGGCGTCACCAATGCGGGCCTGGCGCAAGCGTACGTCGAAGGCAAGCCGGTGGTGGCGCTGGCGGCTATCTTGCAGTCATCGCCCAGCGTGTGGATCACCCGGGGCGACTTGACGCGTCCCGCCGACCTGGTGGGCAAGCGCCTGATGACGCTGCCATCGCCTGAAAATGCCGAATTGCTGGCCGTGTTCCTGTATGAAGGCATTCCGCTGGAACAGTTGAACCTGCAAATGACCAGCTACCGTATCGATGACCTGGTCGAGGGCAAGACCGATGCCTTCAATGCGTACATCAGCAATGAACCGGACCAGTTGCGCAGGCGTGGCATTCCATACAACGTTATCAGCCCGCGCCAGTATGGCGTGGACTTTTACAGTGAAGTGCTGTTCACCAGCCAGGAACAAATCCGCGAGCATCCGGAGCGTGTGCGCGCCTTCCGCGCCGCTACGTTAAAGGGCTGGCAATATGCACTGGACCATCAGGACGAAATCGTCAAACTGATCCACGAAAAATATGCACCGGAATTATCGGAAGACCACTTGCGGTACGAAGCGCAGGAAATGGCCAAGCTGGCATTGCCGACACTGGTGCCGCTGGGTCATATGAACCCGGGCCGCTGGCAGCATATTGCGGAAACCTACCGCAAGCTGGGCCTCGTCCAACGCACGGTGCCGCTGGACGGTATGATTTACGACCCGGAACCGCCGCGCGCCGACCTGCGCCCGCTGTATTACACGCTGGCCGGCATCAGCGTGCTGTTGCTGGCGGCCGCGGGGCTGGCCATGACGTATCACCGCCTGTACCGCCAGTTGCAGCGTACGACGGCGGAACGGGAAGCGGCGCTGCGAGAAGTGCGGCGCCTCGCGCATTACGACCCGCTCACCAGCTTGCCAAACCGCCTGCTGCTCGATGAATTGATGCAGCAGGCGCTGGCCAGTGCGCGCCGCCAGCGCCAGCACGTGGCCGTCTGCTTTATCGACCTCGATGGCTTCAAGCCCATCAACGATGCCTTGGGCCACGCGGCAGGCGACCACGTGCTGCAAGAAATTGCGTCGCGGCTGCGTCAGTCGCTGCGCAACAGCGATGTCGTGGCGCGCTGGGGCGGCGATGAATTCGTCGCCGTGTTGCCGGATACGTCGGAGCTGGCCGCCGTGGAATGCATGGCGCAAGTGCGGCAGCGGCTCGTGCAGTCATTGCGGCTGTCCGGACACGAATACCACGTCAACGCCAGCGTCGGCATCGCCATGTATCCGGCCCACAGTGAAAACCGCGCGGAATTATTGGAACTGGCCGACCAGGCCATGTATTGCGCCAAGACGCAGGGAAAAGGCCGGACGTGCATCGCCTCCCGCCCCGGCGCGTGAGGTAAAAAAAAACCGCTCCGTGTGACGGGAGCGGCTTTTGCATGGCGGGGCAAGCCCCGCCTTACGCGATCAGATGCAATCAGAAGCGGTAGTTCAGCGACGCTGCGAAGGTGCGGCCCAGCTGGCTGAATTGCGAACCGTCGTAGGTCATCATCGAGTAACGGCCGTTGAAGGTGATCAGGTTGCGCTGATTCTGGATCGGGGTCAGGCCGGTGATCGCATCCTTCTTCTTGTCGTCGATGATGGCCTGGCCAGCCGAATTCAACGCGTTGAATTCCCACACTGGCGTCACGTTCAAGATGTTGTTGATGTTGAACGACAGCGTGGTGTTCTTGGTCAGGTTGTAGTTCATCGCGAAGTCGGTCACCGCGCGGGTCTTGAACTTGACTTCCAGGTTGGTGTCCATGCCGGCATTACGGAAGCGGGTCGGGCCGAATACCGTATTGTTCAACGAGAAGTTCATGTTCTGGTAGTCGAGGTCCGCACCGATGATGGTCTTGAACTTCGGACGCGACGTGAACATCAGCGCTTCCTGGGTGGCGTCCAGTACGGACTGCTTAGCGCTGGCAATCGGGCTCGGATTGTTCACAGCACCATCGCGCTCATTCTTCAGCGAGTAGTTACCGGACAGGTTCAAGGTCATCTTGCCGCCCAGCGCAGGAATATTCTTGCGCGACACCACGTAATCAATACCTTCGGTGATACTGTCCAGCGCATTGACGAAGAAACTGACCGATACCAGACCGGCCGGCACCATCACTTGATCAAGCGAGCTGGCGGCATAGCACTTCTTGTAGGCGTCGCTGCCATCGTTCTTACCGCAGATTGGCGTAATTTCCTTGCCCAAGATGATGCGGTCCTTGACCTTGATATGATAGTAGTCGACCGTCACGGACGTATCGCTGTCCGGCTTCAGGCCCAGGCCCAAGGTGATGTTGTCGGATTTTTCCGCCTTCAGCTTAGGCACTTGCAGTGCTGCCGCTTGCGATGACACGTTATTCACCAGACCCGACACCTGGATGCCCGAACCCGGCACGAACGAGTACTGTGCTTTTTGCGTGAAGGTCTGCGCCAGCGATGGTGCGCGGAAGCCGGTCGATGCCGATGCGCGCAGGGTCACGACATCGGACACCTTGTAGCGGGTCGAACCTTTCCACACGAATGCACTGCCGAAGTCCGTGTACTTCTCGTAGCGGCCGGTGCCGTCGATCAGCCATTGCTTGGTGATGTCCCACGTTGCGCCGCCGTACACGCCATAGTTCGAGCGCGACGATGGGAACGAGTTTTCCGGCGCATTGCCTGCGAACGAGTCGGCGCCGCCCTTGATATACGACGCTTCCTCGCCAGCCAGCACTTCATACTTCTCGTGGCGCATTTCCGTACCGGCGTACACGGACACGTCCGGCGCCACCTGTTTCGAGATATCGCCGTTCAGCACAAAGTGCTGGAACTTCACGCCGCCGGCATAGAACTCGGTTGGCGATTGGACTTTGCTGGCGCCGGAAGCGAAGTCGGCGGCCATGCCACGGTTGACGGAATTGCCGACGTGGTACTTCTGCTGGTTGCCGCCATAGGTCAGGCTGACGTCGGTGTTCCAGCCATTCAAGTCCATCTTCACGCCACCGGTGGCGTTGTAGTCATCCAGCGTACCGATAAAGGTCGGCACATAGCCGATGTAAGGCTCGCCTGCCTTGTGCAGCAAGCCATAGTCGGTTGGACGCCAGTATGGGGTACGGTAGTTCGCGTAGCTGTCCACGTCCTTGCGCACATACGCTGCATTGCCATAGATGCTGATGCCTTCGCCAATGTCATAGCGGGAGTTGACCAGACCTTTGTAGGCATTGGTCTTCGGCGAACCGTTGATGTTGCCGGCATCCGGATGCGCGGTCAGGAATGGCAGAACCTTGTTCTTGTAGAAGTCGTAGTAGACATTTGCTGCATTCGGAGCATTCTCTGGGCTCAGGTAATCGCTAAAGTCCGCCGCTTCGCCGTTGGCGATCACGGTGCCGGGACGATTGGACAGACCGACAGTGGAAACATCCACGGTGAAGTTGACGAAGCCCTGGTCGCCCAGCGCCACGCCCTGGTTCAGCGACAGGCCGCCCATCTTGCCGTCATGCTTGTGCGTGATGCCGGTACGCGCCGTGACGGAACCGCCTTCGGCATTGTCTTTCAGGATGATGTTGACGACACCGGCAATGGCGTCGGAACCGTATTGTGCGGAGGCGCCGTCGCGCAGCACTTCGATACGCTTGATGGCGTCGGCTGGGATGGCGGAAATGTCGGCGCCGCTTTCACCACGGCCTGGCGACGTTTGCGTGTAGATCAGCGAGCTGGCGTTCTTGCGCTTGCCGTTGATCAGGACCAGCACGCGGCTCGGGCCCATGTTACGGATTTCATACGGGTCCAGCAGCGACGTCGCATCGTTGACTGGCGTTTGTACGGTATTGAAGGAAGGCACCCGGAACTGCATCGACTTGTCGAGGGACACCTGGCCAGTCTTGGTCAGCTCGCGCGCGCCCAGGATATCGACCGGCACTGGCGTGTCGATCATGGTGCGCTGGGAACCGCGGCTACCGGTGGAAACAATGACGACCTTCTGGACGTCTTCCTGCGGCGCAGTCGATGCCGATGGATCGATCGACTGGGGCGCCGCAGCATCGCCGGATTGGGCGAATGCGACTTGGCTGGCGCACAGCATCATTACTGCAAGTGGAATACTTTTGATCTTCATCATGTACTTATCTCTCTTCTATTGACGACGGCTGGTCCGGGCACTTCCTTGCATGCAAGCCAAGAAAATATATGCAATCCGTCTATACATCCATGCTTTAAGCTGATGGGTGAATAAAAAACAACACTTTCGTGCAATTTTGTTACGTACGGCAGATTTTTATTAACAAAGCAAGTGGTATTAGCGCCACACCCAGCCTAACGTTGGTGGTTTCACAACGCAAACAGAGAAAAAGATTGTTTGTCTTGAACAGCGGTAATACGGGTGCTACAACAAATGAACGGATGCAATAAATCTGTCCGCACAAAAATAGCGACCAATACAGGGAGGATAGCGATGCTTTCGAGAAAGATATCCCGTATTTCCACCATTTCCGTTGTCGTGCTACTCGCGTCCTGCGGCAGTTCTGACAATCCCTCCACCCCTACTACCACCACGCCATCCACGACGACGACGACGACAACCACCACCTCGGCCGCCTCGGTGGTTGCAGGTTCTGTCGTCAAAGGGAATGTGGCAAACGCCACGGTCACCATCAAGAATGCCGCCACCGGCGCGACACTGGGCACCGGCACCACGGATGCCAACGGCGCTTATTCAGTCAACATCACGTTCACGGGCGACGTCGTGGTGGAAGCCAGCGGCGGCACGTACACGGATGAGGCGACCAACCAGCCGGCCCAACTGTCGACACCGCTGCGCGCCGTGATTGCAGTCGCCCCCGGCAATTCCACCGCCATGGTGACGCCGCTGACCACCATGGCGTATGCGAACGCGTTTTCCAGCGCCGGCACGGCCATCACTGCCGCCGCGTTCAATACGCAGGCGGCCAATGTGGCCAAGCTGTTCAAGTTGAATGGCAGCCTGACGTCGACCATGCCGACCGTCACCGGCGCCAACATCAACGATTATGGCCGCGCACTGGCCGGCTTGTCGAAATACCTGCAAGCCAACAGCGCCACGCTGGCCAGCGTGACGGCAGCCGCATTCAACAGCGACCAGTGGGCCAAGTTCGTCAGCGCGTATAACAATGCCTACGTGGCGATGTTCCCCAACATTTCGTTCAGCCTGGACGGCTCGGCCTTCAACATCAGCGGCACTGGTATTGGCGGCGGCACCGGCAGCTGCGGTATCGCCGTACAGGGCTCCGTCTCGGCCAACGGGTTGACCGTGCCCGTCAACTTCAACTACTGCATCACCGGCATCGCAGCCGGTTCCTGCGGCGCCGGCAACGCGTCGATTTCGCAGGCGCTGGCAGGACAATCCGGACTGGCAGGCGGCGTGAATTTGACGTACCAGTATTCGGCGACTTGCGCGCCGGGCGCCATCACCATCAACTTGAAGTAACGTAATACCTCAGGCGCCGTCCGATGCGGACGGCGCCCTCCCGCGTCATTTGTAGCTACGCGTCTCGAACAGGTAATCCCCGCCTGCCGTATGACCCGCCGATACAGCCGCGCCATACTGCGGCACTTGGGGATACGCTGCCGTCACCTGCTCGCGGGTGGCGTCAAACACGCGGACACCCGGCTCCACCTGGCCTACCTTCTTAATGCTTTGCATCAGGCTCCAGGCAAAGATCGAATGCCCTTCGACGCCTTCGTCCGACACCGGTTCTTCGCCGCCGGACGACATCACCGTTACCGAGCGCTTCGCCAAAATGGATGACGCATCGCCACTGGCCGCCACTTTTTGTTCGCGGCTGAAGGTGCCCGAATAGCAGCTGTCCGATACCAGCATCACTTGCTTGGCCGGGATATTGGCCAGCAGTTTCGACACGTCCGCATTCGACATCCAGTTGGCCGGGCTGCTGACTGTGCCATCCGATGGAATCCAGTAGCCTTGCGACTGGCCTTTCGCCACCGGACGCAGGTAGCCATGGCCCGCGTAATACACGACCAGGCTGTCGTTGGGATCGAGCTCGCGCGCCACACCCTGCAGCGCCGCCACGATATCGGCCTTGGTGGCGTTGCGCAGCACCCGCGTTTCGTAACCCATCGACGTTTCCAGCTGGCGCGCTACCGCATCGGCATCGGGCACCGCCGTATCGAGCTGCGGAATGCGTTTGTCGGCGTACTCGTTGATGCCGATGACAATCGCCACCTTGCGTTCGATTTGCGGCAGGTAGGCGGCAACCGGTTTGCGCACCAGCGGCCGCGACGTCGGCCATTCCATGCGCGCCTGCGCAAAGCTCGGCATGCACGTGTTGCTGACAGTGCCGCCGCAGGCCGGCAAGTCGGCCGCGCGGCCATTTTGTTCCAGCACTTTCAACGCATCCTTGAACAGCAAGCCTTTGTATTCATGGCGCAGCGCTGCCAGTTGCGCCAGCTGGCTGGCCGTCATCGACGCATTGGCGCCCGCGACGAACGCTTTCACGGCGCGGTCGCGGCGTGCCGCGTCGCGGCGCGCCACCTCTGCCATACCTTCGTCGGCCTTGCGCTGCTTGGCCTCCGCTGCCTGCGCCTTGGCGTTCGCAGCAGCCTGGCTGGTTTCGGCCCGCTTAGTTTCCGCTGCCACCAGTTTTTCCGCCGCGTCCTTGCCGCCTTGCGCCGACCGCCCCGCTGCGCCTTTGCCACCCAGCGCTTCTTCCTGGCGGGCACGGGCCAGGGCGCGCTGCACGCGCATTTCATCGCGGCGCGCCGCTGCCATGGCCAGTGCCGCCTGGGCTTGCGCCTGGCGGGCATCGGCTTGCGCCTTGCTTTGTTCTGAAGCGAAGTGCAAATCATCGGCGATGGATTTGCGGACGTCGCTTTCCGCCGTGCGCTGCGTGGCTTCAATGCGTTTGTCGTCGGCCAGCCGCTGGGCCACCGCACGGGCAGCGGGATCTTTCGCTTCACGGGCGCGCAGCAGCGCTTCCGTGTGGGCGGCGCTGGCAAGCTTGGCTTCCGCCGCGGCTTCCTTGGCGCCAGCGTCATACACAGCCGATTCCGCCTGCGTACGGCGCGCGCCTGCTTCGCTGCCCTGCGCGCCCAATTCGGCGCGTTTGGCGCGGGCGTCGGCGAGTTTCGCTTCCGCACCGGCGCGGGCCGCTTCGGCTGTCGCCAGGCGCAATTGCGCCTGGGTTTTCAACGCAGGGGTGGTAGCGGCGCTCAGCGCGGCGCGGGCTTCGCGGGCGTCCGCTTCTGCGGCGCGCAAATCGCCTTCCGCCGCACCGACTGCCGCGGTGGCGCGCGTCGCCTGCGCTTCCGTCTTCGCCGCAGCGGCGGCAAGGCGCTTGGCTTCCGCCGCTTCCTTTTGCGCAGCCAGCGCAGCCTTGCGGGCGGCTTCCTGGCTGGCTTTGACGACGGCGGTGGCTTCTTTGGCTTCGCGTTTCAAGTCTGCCGTCGATTTCCTGTCTTCGGCAGCCTTGGCCTCTTCCTTCTCACGCGCGGCGACACGCGGACCCTGTACCTTGGGCGCAGCGGCAGGCGCCGCCTGCGCCGCCGGTGTTTCCGTCTTCGCTTGCGCCAGCGATGCGGACAGCGGCGTTTCATCGACCCCGCCAGTCAGCTTCACGTCAATCACCACTGGAGCGACCGCACTGGTCGGCGTGGCGGCGGCAACGGGCGGTGTCACGCACAGTGCCGGGTTGGACGTGCAGGCCGTCTGCGCGATGACTTCATCCGCATGGGTTTCCACGATCGGCGAGTTATCCGGCAAAATGAAGCGGAAGTTTTGCGCATTGCTGCTGTCGTAAGCTGCCGTCGTCCATTGGTAGCCGTGCGACGCCAGCGCGCTGTAAGTCAGCGTGTTTTCACTGGATCCCACCTGGGCCGCGGCTTTGGGGCCGAGGACGGCAATCCAGCTGCCATTCGGCGTATTGATGCCTGCGTTGTCGCCCACCTCAACTGCATCGCTGGCATAGATTTCCGCAACCAGCGGCTTTGCTCCGAGCGCGCGCCAGCCGGGGCCATTGATGGTGCCGCCGCTGTAGCTGCCGACCAGCTGTGCATCCTGGGTGGAACCGGTGACATTGATGGTTCCTTCCAGCGTAAAGCTCTTGCTGGACGAAGCAAAGGTCGACGTGGTGACGCTGTCTGCCGTGCCAATGGTGACGCCGGCCGATCCGGCTGCCGGCAGCGCATCGGCGCCCGTCACACCGGTGGTGATGCCCGCTTGCGATGCCCCCGCATCGATGCGGGTGGCGCCGGCAATGTTGGCGGTAAGCTTGCCGCCGTTAGTCAACGCAATCCCGGCAGGGGAACTGATCCCGCTGCCGCCATGGATGACCAGGTTGCCGCCGACTTTCAAGTCGACATTGCCCCGTGCGGTAATCCCGGCCATCGAACCGAAGTCGGGCCAGTATGCCTTGGCAGGATCGGTGGGCGCCACGAAGGCTTTGTTGCTGGTGCCGCCATTCATGACCAGGTCGCTGGTCACGTTGACGATGCTGTTGCCATTGCCCGTCGCCAGCAGCGCGCCGCCCCGCTCGCTGGCGCCGCCACCGCCGTTGAGGGTAATGGATTTCGCATTGATGGTCTTTAACCCGTTGGCGGCCTGTGCCGACGTACTGGCGTCAAAGGCCCCGATCGCCGCCACGTTGCCGGCGTTGGCGCCATCGGCGGCGTTGTAATAGCCGCCGCTGCCGCCCGTCATCGAGATGACAGGGTAATTGGCGGCGCCGCCGGAACTGGTGATGGTTTGCGTGGCGCCATTGTCCATATTGCCGATCAACAGCGCGGTATTGTCGCTGCCGCGCGTGCCCCCGGTCAGCGTCAGCGTACCGCCGGACACGAAGTCCACCACCTGGCTGCTGCCTTGACTGTAGATCATGGCGCTGTTGGAACTGAGTTTGCAGCCGTTGCAGTAGTCGGACTGTTGTCCGGTTGCCGGCAGCGTATCGCCGGTCCCGCCCTGCAGAGTCAGGGAGCCGCCGCCTTTGATGGTGATGGACTGCGTGCCGCCGCCCGCGCCTTTATAAATCCCGGCCGAGCTGCGCAAACCGCCGCCGCCCGTCAGCGCGATGCGGTTGGCGCTGATGGCCTGGTCTGCGGTGTTGCCGCCGCTGATGTAGGCACTGGTGTTGGTTCCCGTCCCGCCGCCGACCAGCGTGATGCTGTCCGCGGCAATGGTCTGGCTGCGATTGGTGATCAGACCGGCAAATGCATTGTTCCCCGCCCCGCCCGTGACTTGCAGCGCGCCAGTCAATTCCACGCTTTGCGCGCCGGTGCCGCCGCTAGTATTCCCATTCTGCACATAGGCGGCAGTCTGGCCGGCCGCCAGCGTCATCGAACCGCCTTTGATGGCCTGCGCGCCATAGTTCAGGATCAGCGCATTGGTAGCGGAATTGGCAGCAGTGTCGCTGCTGCCGGCCAGCTTGAGGGCGCCTGTAGTAATACGCTGCGTGGAGGGCGTCAAGTCCTGATAGCCTGCGGCAACGTGCGCCCAGTTGCCCGTGCCATTGCCGGCAGCCACTGTCAGGCCGGTGGTGGCATTGATGTCTTGCGTCACCCGCGTGCCATTGGCATGCAGGCCCGCAATATTGTCGCTGCCGCCCTGGCCACCCTGCATGGTGATGGTGCCGGCCGTGACTTTCTGCACCGTGTCGGTACCGCCGGTCATGGAAACGTTAGCGTGGTTGGATGTGCCGCCCGAACCACCGGTAATGGCAATGGTTGCCGCCGCAATGGTCTCGTTGCCGGCGCTGCCAATGGTCGCACTGTTGCCGGTGCCGCCTGCGCCGGCTGTGAGGTTAAACGCATTCGCTACTGTGACGTTCATGGCGGCGCCGCTGTTCAAATTGGCGCTGTTGCCGCTGCCCGTCGCGCCGCCCGCCATGGCAATCGACCCGGCATTGATGGTGAGACTGGCCGATGACGATACGTTGGCGCCGTTATTGGTGCCGGCGCCGCCTGTCAGGTTCAGCGCGCCATTGACGGTGACCGTCACATCTTTGGACGCGTTGATGGAAGCGCTGGTACCCGATCCCGCCGAACCGCCTTGCAGTGAAATCGAATCCGCCGTCACACTGGACGTGCCGCTGCCGCCGATGCGCGCTTCCGCGCCGTTATTGGAACCCGCCTTCATCGTCAGCGCATTCTTCACGACGATGACCTGGTTGCCGTCGGTGCCGATCGTGCCGCCGGCATTCACACCGGCGCCGCCCGTGAGCGCAATGGAGTCGGCATTGACGCGCTGTTCGCCATTGCCGCCTATCATGGCATTCTGGTCGGTACCGCCGGCCCCGCCCGTCAAAGTAATCGTGCCGGCATTGATGGTTTGTTTGCTCACATTCGCGCCGCTCGTGTCATTGAGCCACAAGTGAGACCAATTGCCGCTGGTATTCCCCCCACCGCCGGTCATGGACAGGTTATTCGCCGTGACGGTTTGCGTGATGCCCGTGCCATTCGTGTGGAAAGCCGTAAAGTTGTCCGTGCCGCCGCCGCTCAGCATGGTAATGGACGGCGCCGTGATGCGCTGAGTGACGTTGGCGCCATCCATGCCGATATACGCGGCATTCCCCTTGCCTGCAGCACCGGCTTGCAGCACAAGCGAGCCCGCCGTGAGGTTGATGGTCTGGTTGGACGCGCTGTAAATGTACGCTTCGCTGCCCAGAGTGCCGGCCCCTGCGGTCAGGGCCAGGTTTCCAGCCACATTGATAGTCTGGCCGCCGGCATTACTGTCGATGCTCGCATACGGGGCGGAACCCGTGGTGGCCGTACCGCTGTCGCCGCCCGTCAGCGCGATCGACTTCGCGGTCACACTTTGCGCCCCGGTCGAATCAATGGTCGCGTAGTTGCCGCCACCACCACCACCACCGGTGATCTTGATGGCGCCTGCCGTGATGGTCTGCGTGGTCGCGGAATCGGTAGCGCCGCCCTGGCTCTTGATAATGCCGAAATTACGCACGCCGCCGGCGCCGCCATTGATATTCAGGGCGGAAGTGGCGGTAATGTCCTGTACTGAATTGTCGCCGCTGTTGATGATGACGGCGCGGCTGTCGGTTCCCGCTGCGCCGCCGCTCACGGTAATCGAGTCCGCTTTAATGGTCTGCTTCGCGCCCGTCGCGTTATTGCTGATGATGGCCCATCCTGCCTCGCCCGCCTGCAGCGTGACATCCGTTGCAGTAATGGTTTGGCTGCCCTTCGCATTGATTTCCACCTGGCCGCCCGATGTACCGGCGGCGTTGCCGGCACGCAAGGTCAATTGGCCGGCATTGATGGTTTGCGCCCCGTCCGAGAACAAGGCCGCCTGGCGTGAACTGCTGCTGCCGCCGGCCAGCAGCAATTGGCCGGTGGTAGAGAGCGACTGGGTCCCGGTGGCCGATGTCATGCGCAGCGCAGCAAAGGCGCCACCGCGGTTGGCCAGCAAAATGTTGCCGGTACTGAGCAGGGTCTGGCTTGCATTCGACGTCAAGTCGCCGCCGATGGCGATGGTGCCGGTCAAGTTGGCGCCGCTGGTATCCGCTAGCGTAGTCGTCCCGTAGGCACTGGACGCATCCAGCACCAGGCCCACGGCCCGCGTATTGATCGTGCTGCCGTTGCCGACTTCGATATACGGCGCCTTTACTGTCATCGTGACGCCGGACGGTATCGTCGGGGCGACAGCGGCATTGCCGCCGCTCGGCAGGAACGTGATGAAATCCGTCGCCTGCAAGGTGCCGCCCGTCGACACGAGGATATTACCCAGCTGGTTAAAGCTGGTGGCGCCCGCCGCAGCCGCGCCCGTGCACTCGCTGGAACTGCTTGCGTAAAAGCAGAATACGGCCGGATCCAGCAGCCAGTTACCCGTCAAGCCTTTCGGCGCCAGCGTATTGACATAGCCCTTGTCAAACGACAGCACCTTGCCCGACGTTTCCACCTGCCCGCCATTGCCGCCCTGCGCGCCGCCGCGCGCAAAAATACTGCCCGCGAAATCTGTTTTATCGTTGGACCACACGACGACTTTACCGCCATCGCCGTTGCCCGTCGCGCTGGCGTCGATCTGCGCGCCCGCAGCCACAGTGGCGGTGCGCGCATTGGCGACTGCAGGATTGGCCCCTTTAAAGTCGCCGCCCACCAGCACCGTGCCGCCGCCCTGCGCACCAGACGCATCGATGCGCGCGCTGCCGCCCAACGCCACACTATCGCCCAATACCTGTACCGAGCCGCCCTGCCCTGCCGTGCCGGCGGCGCTGATGGCGCCGGTCACCGTGGCGGCGTCTGTCGCCTTCAATACGATATTGCCGCGTGCATCGACTGCCGCGCTGTCGGCGCGCGCAATGCCCTGGTGGTCCACCAGCGCGCCATACATATCGATGCTGCCGCCCTGCGCATTGACTTCACCCAGGTTCAGCGCCTTGTTGCCATTGGCCTTCAATGTCACGGACAATCCCGGCGTGCCGGCATCGGCCAGGCTGATGGACTGCCCCGCCGCCAGCAAGATGCGGCCGCCCGGCGCCGTGATCACGCCGCTGTTGGTAACGTCGCCGCCCAGCAGGAACACGCTGCCGCCCAGCGGCGTCGTGATGCGTCCCTGGTTGTTCAGCAAGCCGCCACCGCCATTGAACGCCATGCGGCCCGCAAGGAAGTCCGCGTCGGACAAGTTCAATGTCGACGCAATCAATCCCGCCACATCGACCTGTGCATTGGGCCCGAACAGGATACCGTTCGGGTTCACCAGCACGACTTTCCCGTTTGATTGCAGCAAGCCGAACAGCTGGCTGGGGTCATTGCCCGTCACCCGGTTCAGCACGACCGATTGCGGGTTTTGCTGGATAAAGCGCAGCAATTCGCCATTGGCGGTATTGAACTGGCGCCAGTCGATGATGGTGTTGGGCGCATTGGTGACGGTGTACACGTTGCCATTGATGGCAAACGTGGCGGTCCCGGCGCGCACCACTGGATCGACAGGTGCAGCGTCCGCCGACAAAGGCAACAGCAAGACAGATAACAGCGTGGCGCCCGAAGCGGCCAGGTAGGCAGCGCGGATCTGGGCAGTCAGGCAGGCAAGGCGTGGCATGGGAGGTCCCCCGAAATACAAATCAGAACGAATAAGTGAAGTTCACGTGCGCAAAGGCGTCATGGCGGTCGCGCGCCGACGGCGTGCCCGCCGTCACGGCAGTCTGCGCAAAGCCGACATCGCAGCGCAGCGCCACATCTTTGCCAAAGCCATAGCGCACGCCCGTGCCAATGCTGCTCAAGTGCTTCGCCGCCGGCGGCGTGCCGTCCGTGTTGTGCACGTAGCCCGCGTCATAAAAGGCCAGCGCGCGCAAGGTGTGCCGTCCAGGCTGGCCGCCTGCCAGTTCCGGCGTGTACAGCTCCAGGCTGCCCGTGACGCCCTTGTCGCCGGCCGCCGTGCGCTCATCGTAGCCGCGCACGGACGCGGCGCCGCCGATGCCAAATTGTTCGCTGGGGATCAGTGCATCGCTGCTGGCCTGGCCATTGATGGTGGCGCGCCACTGCCAGTCGCCGGCCGACATGCCAACGAATGCGCTGCCGCGCAACGCCTGCCAGCTGCGCGGACGCGCACCATACTCCGTTGCGCCGCCATGGCTGCCGCCAGGGATATTGCGGTAATAGCCAAGGCTGGCGCCGGCCTGGAAGCGGGCGCCGACTGCCTGGCCCAGATACGTGACGCTGACCGGCACGCTGGTAATGGTACCGCAGCGGTCCAGTGCGATGGACCCGATGCGGCAACTGTTATTGAAGTCCTTGTAATCGACGCCATACACGAGCTTTTGCCGGTAATCGCCACGGCTGGGCAGCGCCTGGTTCAGCCGCAGGCCCGCATACACGCCTTTGCCGCTGAAGAACAGCGGTCCGGCAATCGACGTGGTGTCGCTCTTGCTGTCCGAGTACGCTGCTATCACGTCAAGCGACAGCCGCTGCTGGTAAAACGGTATGCGGTAGGCCGCCGTCAGGCTGGAACCTTTACCTGGATGTTCGAGACCGGCCATCGCCTGCAGGTTCAGCACGTGGTCGCGGTCAAACATGTTGGCATGCTGGTAGCCCAGCGCCACCCTGCCCCGGCCGGTGGCGCGCGAACCGGCATTGTCCAAGGCAACGCTGGTTTTGCTGACCTTGTCTTCGGCCACGTCGATGCGCGCATCGACCTCCCCCGGCGCCGCGCCGGGCGAGAAATTCACCGACACTTGCCGCGCCGGGTTATCGTTGGCCAGCAGCACGGCCGCCGCCACTGCATTGGTATTCGGGTACGTCCCTTCCCGCAACGGCGGCAAGCTGGCCCGTACATTCTGTTCCGAATACGCCTTCTGTCCGGCCACGGCGACTTTGGCCACCTTGCCTTCCACAACGCGCAACTTCACGGCGCCGCCCACCAGCTCCTGGGCCGGTGCATAGACTTGCACGATCGGATACCCCGCTTGCGCGTAGGCTTCCCGAATGGCCGCCGAAGCGGCGTTGACCCCGTCCATGCCTTTTCCGGCGCCGGCAAAAGGCGCCGCCACCGCCTGCAGGCGGGCGGCATCGACCAGGGTCGCGCCTTCTATGTTGAAAGTAGCAATATCAAATGCGGGGGATTGTGCCAGCGCAGTCTGGCAAGCGAAAACTACCGGAAGTAAACCGGCCATGCGGGACATCGTCATCAAGCTTCTCCCAAGCTATCCCAAGTTGCTCACAAGCTAGCATTGGGGAAATATCATGTAAATACGATATAGGTGTTTCGCGGTCCGACCGGATGGAAACACCACCCGGCCGGGGACGTTTGTTGTAGACATACATCAATCCCGTCACACCGCAAGCTTGCTGCAGCTCAACCCAACGTTACTGCAATTCATCGCAAATTTGACAATTCTCTCCACGTCCTCCCCTACAATCGTGACATCAAATTACATAAGGACTTTCGCCATGCGCCGTTTCCTGATTCTCGCCGCCGCCTCCGCCACGGCCGCCGCCGCCCTTTCCGCCCCGGCCCGCGCCGACGAAAAGCAGGTGCGCGCCGTGCAGCCATTCACGGCCATCGACAGCCGCGGCCCGCTCAGCATCACGGTGGAAGGAGGCAAAGCGCAAACGCTGACCGTCTCTGGCAATGCCGAGTTTGTATCGCGCGTGGCCACGGAAGTGGTCAACGGCGAATTGAAAATCTATCTGAAAGACAAAGGCCCGCTGACATTGAAGGGCGAACCGCGCATCACGATCACCATGCCGACACTGGTGAAATTCATTGGCGAAGGCGCCGGTGAAACCATCTTGAAAAACATCAATGGCGAGCGGCTCGACGTCAGCTACCAGGGCGCGGGCAGCTTCACGGCCAGCGGCAAAGTGGCGCTGCTGCGCATGCGCGCCGAGGGTGTGGGCGAAGTCAATACCAAGGGACTGGAGGCCGAACGCGCCGACGTGAACTTCAATGGCCTGGGCAGCGTCAAAGTCACGGCCAAGGATACGTTGAATGCCGTCGTCAATGGCATGGGCAGCTTAAATTACTATGGCAAGCCGCGCACCGTGAACAAGACGGTCAATGGCATCGGCAGCGTCAACGCAGGCGATTAACTGCTGCGGATGGCATTTCCAGTGAGTTTCAGCTTATCCTATACAGGAATGTGCTGATTTATTTCGATGCGGACTTGCAGCGGCAAGTCTTGCAGCGTTTTGCGCGCTTGCCGCACGTTGATGGTTTCCTCGTGCCGGGACCGCAGGACGGCTTGAATTTGATCGCACAAGAGCAGGGTTCTGACCCTTATCGGGCCGGCAGCCACATTTGCCGGCATGGGAGATCGCATGGCTGACACGTTCAACGTCCTTATTGCGGACGACAATCCAGGCAACCGCGCCACCTTGCGCGCGTTGCTGTCGCGCCTGCCTGCATGTACCGTGGTGGAAGCTGGTTCAGGCGAAGCGGCCTTGCTGAAAACCGTGGAAACATCGATTCATTTGATCTTGCTGGACATGCATATGCCCGGCATGGATGGCTTTGAAACGGCGCGCCGTTTGCAAATGACGGAGCGCACCCGCACGATCCCTGTCGTCTTCATCACGGCCGGGTACAGAGCCGACGAATTTGCCGCGCATGGCTATGCGATGGGCGCCGCTGATTACCTGGTCAAACCGATAGAAGACAACCTGCTGCTGAACCGGGTGCGTCAATACCAGCACTTGCACGAACGTGAATTGACGCTGGAGCGCTGTACCAGCGGCCTGGAAGCGTCGAACGTGGAATTGCGCCAGGCGCTGGAACGGCTGCACATGGCGCAGGACAAGCTGGTGCAGTCGGAAAAGCTGGCGGCGCTGGGCGCCATTGTCGCTGCCGTCGCGCATGAATTGAATACGCCGATCGGCAATTGCATGACGGTGGCGTCCACGCTGGACGACAAGATCGTGGAATTTGAACGGGCGCTGGCCGATGGCAGCGGCGTCAAACGGTCGCAATTGCAGGATTACCTGGCCGTTTCCCGTACGGCGACGCAATTAATGCTGCGGGGCCTGGGCCGCACGGCCGACCTGGTCGACAGTTTCAAGCAGGTGGCGGTGGACCACACCAGCTCACAGCGCCGCCGCTTCGACTTGAAGCAAAATATCGACAGCATCGTGGCGCTGATGTACGCCGGCTTGCGCAAGACGCCATACCGGATCACGATGGATATTCCGGAAGGGATCGGCATGGAAAGCTATCCCGGCCCCATTGACCAGATCATTTCCAATTTGATCAACAACTCCGTCGTGCATGGCTTTGCAGGCCGCAGCCATGGCGAAATCCTGATACGTGCAGAAACAGAGGGCGAATACGTGCGCCTGATGCACAGCGACGATGGCTGCGGCATGAGCGACGACGTGCGCCAGCAAGTATTCGATCCATTCTTCACGACGCGCCTCGGCAAAGGAAGCAGCGGCCTGGGCATGAATATCTGCTACAACCTAGTGACGGGACTGCTGGGCGGCAGCATCGAAGTGCGCAATAACGCCGGCTGCGGCAGCCTGTTCGTCGTGCAGCTGCCGAAAGTGGCGCCGGCGATGGCCGCCGCGGCGCCACTGGTGCACGCTTAGTGCAGCAAACCCGGTAACTTACTTCTTCTTTTTCGCGCTGGCTGGCGCTTGCGGCGCTGCCGCTGCATTGAGCGATGCGGGCGTCGTGCCCCCCTGTACGCCCAGCGCGCCGCCCGTCCCCAGCCCGCCCTGCACCTCCTGCGCCTTGTAATTGCGCACGGCTTTCACCAGCTGGTTGTACGAATCCATGAACGACGCCACGAGGATTTTGCCTTCCGGCGTTTTCGAATAGCCGCTGGCGCCCGCAAAGCCGCCCGAGAACAGGCCGCCGAACATGTTGAAGTCATAGTTTTTCGCGCTGCCCTCCGCTGCCGCCAGCTGCACGCCGGAACGGTTATCCACCATCAGCAATGTGGTTGACGCTTCATTGGCTTTCATGCCGCCCGCCACCATGCCGGCCACGCTGCCAATCAGGCCAAACCCGCCCAGCGCGCCGGAAATGCCTTGCGTGCCCTTTTGGCTGAACGTGATCGATGGCGTCATCGTGTAGTCTGCCGCCACCATCTGCCCTTTGCCGAAGTTGCTGTTGGCGCGCATTTCACCGCTTTCCGCCAGCGCGCGCTCTTCGCGCATATTGTTCATGGCGGCGCCGCGCTCGATGACGACGAAGCAATTCGATTGCTGGATCATCAGGCGCAGCACGGGGACAGTGGAACCCAGCTTGTATTGCGACAGGTGCTGGTACCACGGCGCGGAGGCATCTTCATGCACGGTCAAGGTACCCAGCGAGCGGTCGCACTTTTCCAGCTGCGAATTGGCGTTGGCGGCAGTCTCGCCGCCGGCGGAACCGGTAGCGACCGTGCTGGCGCCGCCCAGGGTTGGCGTGGTGCCGGCGCAACCGGACAGGATGGCAGTGGCGGCAGCAATGGCGAGTAAATGCGTACGATTGGTCATGTTCATAAAATTATCAATGGGAAATAATGGCAATTATTTCACATTGTTTTAATGAAAATGTTTTTTTGACATTCAATCGTGCGCGGGGTAGGAATCAGGCCCCGTGCGGGGAAAAGCGGCTGCGGTATTGGCCCGGACTGATGCCCAGGTGGCGCTGGAAGGCGCGCCGCAAATTCTGTTCATCCACATAGCCATTGCGGGCGGCAATGCTTTTCAGGGGCAGGCTGGTTTCTTCCAGGGCGCGCCGGGCCGCTTCCAGCCGCATGGTTTCCACCATCTTGCCAGGCGTGACACCCATTTGCGCACCATAGCTGCGGGCAAATGTGCGGGGCGCCATGCCGGCCTGCGCAGCCAGCCGCTCCACCGTCAATTCTTCATGCAAATGCGCGGCCATCCACGCATGCAGCTCGGCAAAGCGGCCGCCGGATTTTTCCTGCGCAGCCAGCGGCGCGGAAAATTGCGACTGGCCGCCGGATCGCTTCATATACACGACCATCTGGCGCGCCGCCGTAATGGCGACGCGGTGGCCATAATCTTCTTCAATCAAGGCCAGCGCCAGGTCGATGCCGGCGCTGACGCCGGCCGACGTCCATACGTTGCCGTCGCGCACAAAAATGCGTTCCGCATCGACTTGCACGCGCGGGTGCAACTGTTGCAGCTTGCCGGTCCAGGCCCAGTGCGTGGCCGCCACGCGGCCATCGAGCTGCCCTGCCGCCGCCAGCACGAAGGCGCCTGTGCAAACGGAACACACGCGCCGCACGTCCGGCGCACGGCGCGCCACCCAGGCCGCCAATTGGGGCGGCGCATAGAATTCATCGCCCGCGCAGCCGCCTGCCGCTATGACGGTGTCGACTGCCACGCCATCGAGCGCAGACAGCGGCTGCGTCATCACGGGCAAGCCTGCGCTGGTGGTGATCAGCCCACCGGATGCCGACACCACCACCGTGTCATATAGCGCACGGCCGCTGCTGCGGTTAGCCGTGCACAGCGCCTGCAATGGACCGCTGAGGTCCAGCAAGTTCATATGGTCATAGGCGAGGATGGCGATGCACAGCGGTTTCATGGGCAAACACAGGCGAGTGGCGACGCCGTCAGTTTGCCATATGCCTGCGCAAACGCATCGACAGGCCGATCGGCGACATGACAAACGCCATCAGCTCTTCCGCTTCCTTGCCGTCAGGCGTCTCCACTGCTTCGATATCGTAGCGGCCCAGCAGCATCGCCATCGCTACTTTCATTTCCAGCAGCGCCAGATAGCGCCCCGGGCAAATGCGGGGGCCTGCGCCAAACGGCATCGCGACTTTGCGGTCAATGGCGTTCGGACCTTGGTCCAGCCAGCGCTGCGGATCGAATTGCGCGGCATGCCCGACATGGCTGTCCGCCATGCTGTGGTGGCGCAGCACGCACCACACGAGGGTACGGGCCGGTACGCGGATGCCTGCCACCGACGTATCGTGCATGGCTTCCACCGGCAAAAATGGCGCCACCGGCTTGATGCGCATGGATTCCTGCACGCACGCATTCAAGTATTCCAGCTTGTCCATCTGCTCCATCGTAAACGCCGCCGGATCCGGCGCGTGCTGCCGCACTTCCTCGCAGGCGCGGGCCAGCGCTTCCGGATGGCGCTGCAGCTGGTACAGCAGCCATGCAATGGAATTGGCCGTCGTATCTTCACCGGCCAGCAGCATGGTCATGACATTGCCCACCACGGCGGTATCGTCCACGCCGCTGCCGGGCTGCGACGCGGCGGCCAGCATGGCTTCCAGCAAATTGGCGGGATGCGCGGAGCGGTCCGGGTCTTGCGCCATGCACGTACGCGCCTTCGCAATCAAGTCCTGGATCGATTGCTTGACGGTCGCCACCGAATGTTCGAGGCGGCGGTCTTGCGGCAATTTAAACACGCGCCAGTAAGCGACAAACGACAGCGTGCGCCGCGCAATGGCGGGCAAAATCACGTCCAGGTGGCGCTGGATGACTTCTTCGCCGCCATTGATGGTGTCGACGTCCGTACCGAATGCCAGTCCCGCAATGATATCGACCGTGTAGCGTTTCAAATCATCGGACAGCACGATGGTGCGGCTGTCCGCGGCCGCCGCGTCCCAGCGCCGCTGCAAGCGCTGAGCGACTTTCACCAGCGATGGGAAATACGCCTTGATGCCTTGCGGCGAAAACGCGTGCATGACCATGCGGCGCTGGTTGCGCCAGTCTTGCCCTTCCGCGTCGAACAATCCAGGTACGCCGCCCATTTCCCGCATGATGCGCTCGGACAGCGCCGGGCGGCGGAACGTATCGGGCCGCTGTTTCAATACCTGGGCGACGGCTTCGTGGTCGGCCACGACCAGCGTCTGTTCCGGCCCCATGTACATCTGGAAAAAGTCGCCGTATTTGCGGCACCACGCTTCCACGTCCTGGTGCAGCCGCAACGGGCGGATTTGCAGCACGTTGCCGACCAGCGGCCAGGGGCGCGGCCCGGGCAGCGACTCGATGGTGCGCAGTGGAGAAGAAATTGTCGGCAGCGGCAAGGCCGTTGGCGTGCTGTCCATATCAAAAAATTATTATCAAATATTTATTTCCGCATAATAACTCGTGTTGGGCAATTCGTGCATGCTGTGCGAGCCAAAATCGCCGCGGGGCGTAACATCGTTGCATGGAACGCAAACTGCACCCCACGCTGGCACGCGCGGCCCGGATCACGTTGGCGGCCGCGTTGCTGCTGTGCTGCGCCAGCGCGGCACAGCCACCGGCAACGCCGGTTCCATCCATCACGGTGCCAAATACGCGCGATCCGGTCGACAAGTCGTACCGCAAAATGGTGCGGGGCATGGACCGCTACGCCCGCGACCGGGCGCTGGCGCCACAGTCCACGTTGCGTTTCCGCCTGCTGCCACGGCTGCCCACCGTCAGCCTCGATGGCGTGGCATTGAAAGTCATGGGCGACCATATCACCTTGCCAGTCGAGATCGCGCCCGACCACAGTTTTACGCTGGAGCGCAATGAACAGGCATGGCGTGAAGATGCGGCGCTGGTGGCCAACCGCAAGACCAGCAGCATGACGTGGCGCGCGCAAGTCATCAGCAGCGGGGTGCCGGAAGGCATGCGGCGCCTCGGCGATTTGCGGCTGGAATGCCTGGTGGGAATGGAGGCGGGGCTGATCTCCAACAATGCGCGGATGTTCGCGTGGCTATCCGACTTGCTGGCCGGGCCGGACCAGGTGTGCACGTCCGCCGACGGCAACTACCTGCAATTCACGGAGCGGCCGCTGTTTGGCGTGACGCTGCGCGCCGGGGACCGCGTGGCTGTGCTGCCGTTCCGGGCGCTGTACGCAGGCGGCACGCAGACACCGGCCACCTTGCCGTACTGCGATTGCCAGGTATTGCTGGACCGCAGCTATTACGCGCCCGTGTGGGACCGCAGCTGGCCCGATGAGACGCTGCTGGAATTTGACTATATGGATGAAGCGCCCGCCGCGCCACCCGAAGCGCCGCCCGACCGCAACGCCGTGCTGGCCCGGCTGGGGGCGCCGCTGAAAGCCATCACGTTCGACAGTGGCTATGAAGTGTGGCAATACCAGTACCCGCCTGCACGGCGTATGCCCGACCATCCCGACGGGACGCCGCAGATGGCGGAACTGGTGCTGCTGTTTGATGCCGAAGGCAAAACAGTCAAGGCGCGGCGGCGCGAACCGTGATGATTAAACGCCGCCGTTCGCCTGCGGACTGTATTTATCCGCCTGCACCTTGCCGCTCACGCCATGAGTGCGCACTTCCGGCGTGATCGGCAGCATATCCGCGTTCCACCTTTCCCACTGCTGCTTCAATTCCGCCAATTTATCCGGATAGCGGTTCGCCAAATTCGCCCGCTCGCGCTGGTCCACGGCAACGTCAAACAAGAACTCGTTGCCATTCAATTTCAGATACTTCCAGTTCCCCGCCCGCACGGCGCGCTGTTCATTGGCCTTGTAGCGCCAGAACAGCGTGCGCTCCACCGGCGCCTGTTCGCCCAACAGCACGGGCAGCAAATTCGCGCCATCCGGCTGGTAAGCGGGATCCGGCGCCGTGCCCGCTGCCGCCAGCAACGTCGGCAGCCAGTCCATGCTGATGGCCACCTGGCTGTTGACCTGCCCCGCCTTGATGCGCGCCGGCCAGCGCACGATACCCGGCACGCGGATGCCCCCTTCCAGCAATTCCGTCTTTTGCCCGGAGAATGGCCACGTTTTCGAAAAGCGTTCGCCGCCGTTATCGCTGGAGAACACGACGATCGTATTTTCCGCCAAGCCCTTTTTTTCCAGGGTTTTCAGCACACGGCCTATCGAAGCATCGAGCGCCACCACCATCTTGCCGTACGTGGCCAGGTCGCCGCCGTCATAGTGGAAGATACCGCCGCCGGCTGCCGTCAGCGAGCGGGAAACCGCTTCATCTCCCGGGCCTTCCCATGGCCAGTGCGGCGCCGTGTAATGCAGCGACAGGAAAAATGGCTGCGCCGCGCTTTGCTGTTTGACGAAGCTTGACGCGCGCTGGCCCAGCAAGTCCGTGTAATACCCTGCTTCACTGACCGGCACTTCCCCTTCATACAAGTCTTCTTTCACATCTGGCCCCACGCCCGGCTTGTGCGTGAAGTAGTCGATCGCACCACCATAATTGCCATAGAAGGAATCGTAGCCGCTTTTAAGGGGGCCGAATTTCGGCAGCGATCCCAAATGCCACTTGCCGATCAGCGCCGTCCGGTAGCCCGCTTTCTTCAACAGCGATGGCAGCGTCGGGTGCTCGGGCGGCAGGCCGATGGTGTCGGATGCGCCGGCGATCGGTTCTTCCAGCCCGCCCCGCAAGCGGTACTGGTAGCGGCCCGTGATCAGGCCGAAGCGCGTCGCCGAGCACACAGCGGAATTCGAGTATGCCTGCGTGAGGCGCAAGCCTTGCGCGGCCAGCTTGTCGAGGTTGGGCGTTTTGAAATCCGTCTGTCCATACACACTGAGGTCGCCGCAGCCCAGGTCATCGGCCAGGATGAAAAGGATATTGGGCGGGTTATGGGCAGCCTTTGCCAGTGCGGCCGGCGCCACGGCGGACGCCAGGCCCAGGGCAGACAAACCGTTGATGACGGTGCGGCGTTTTTGATTCACGTTGCTCATGGTGCGATCCTCTTAAAATTCGTAGCGGCCGGTGACGCCGACAGTGCGCGGCGTGCCGATCACCGCGTTGTAGGAACCGAAGTTACTGTTCCACATGCTGGTGTAATAGTGCTTGTCAAATGCGTTTTTCACCCACAGCGACACATCCCATGCGGCGCCCCGCGTGCTGCGCAAACCTACGGAAAAGTTGCTGACGCTGTACGCCGGGATCTTCGAATATTCCGATGCATCCAGCGTGCCATAAGTATCGGCGCGGTATGCATAGTTGGCGTTCACGTACGCCTGCAAGCCTTCACCGGCGCGGTGCGCGTACTGCGCGCTGGCATTGGCGATCCAGCGCGGCGCATTGACCAGCGCATTGCGCCCGGACAGGTCGCAGAACGTGGCGCTGCGCTCAGGCGGGCATGGCGCATTCGTGTATTTCAGGTAGCTGGCGTCATTGAATGACACGTTCGAGCGCAGCGTCAGGCCGCGCGTGGGCGTCGCCACCAGTTCCAGTTCCACGCCGCGGGTACGCACATCGCCCGCATTGGTCAGGTACGACGTGCGGCTGACCTGATCATAGGCATTGCTCTGGTAACCGTGCACGATGGTGGCATACACATTGCCATTCAATTGCAGGTTGTTCTCAAACCATTGCGACTTGACGCCCGCTTCAAACGCGTTGGCGCGCTCCGTTCCCACCAGCAGCGATGCAACGCCGCCTGCCCCCGGCACGGACAAATTGATGCCGCCGGATTTCTCGCCGTGCGACAGGCTGGAATACAGCAGCACGTCATTGTTGACCTTATAGCCTGCGTTCAGCAAAGCAGTCGGACTGTTTTGCGACAACTGCACGTCGCCTGAATCAAATGCGCCATAGCGGGCATTACGGGATGCCAGCGCGGCGCCCGTGACGGCCGGGCCAACCGGCGCATTGCGGGTGATGCGGGCGCCCTTGTCTTCATACGTGACGCGGGCGCCGGCCGTGATATCGAATTGCGCCGTCGCGTGCCACGTCGATTGGGCAAACAGCGCATAGCTGTCGACATCGAGCGATGCGGGCGCCGTGCTGGTGACGTTGGACCACGCGCCGGCCGGCGTGCCGTTATACAAGTCGTTCAGTGGACCATTGACGTTGAAGGAATTGTTCGACAATTTCTGGCGGTAGTAATACGCGCCAAACACGGATTCCAGCGGCTGGCCGGACGGCGTAGCCCAGCGCAATTCTTGCGTGAATTGCTTGTGGCGCGCGGAGGCGCCGGCATTCAGCGTCACCGGCACGTTCAAGCCATCATCATTTTTCGGCGTGAAGTTCCAGAAGCGGTAAGCCGTCACCGACGTGAGTTTGGCATCGCCGGCAAAAGTCCAGTTCGCTTCGGCCGATGCGCCGCCCTGGCTGACTGCCACGTGCGATCCCGTATCGAGGTTGACGGCGCGGTCGCGCGCATCCAGCACGGGCGACGCGCCCACCAGTTTGGCCTGCGTCAGCACTTTGCCGCTGGGGCCTGCACTGTAAAACACCAGCGTGCCATTGTTGGAATCTTCTTCGTGGTAATCCGCAATCACGCGCAAGTTGAAATCGCGGCCCTGTTCCACCAGCGCCTGGGCGCGCACGCCATGCCGGTCGCCGCCCTGCACCTTGCTGCCATCGTAGCGGTTCGTGATATAGCCATCGTCACGCGATGCATAAGCCGTCAGGCGTCCTGCCACGCCATCGCTGATGGCGCCATTTAATACCAGGCGCCCCTGCTTGTGGCCATATTGGCCGTATGACAGGTCGGCGCTGCGCTCCGTATTGAAGGCCGGCTTTTTCGTCGCGATATTGAGCACGCCGGCCGTGGTGTTCTTGCCGAACAGCGTGCCTTGCGGACCGCGCAGCAATTCCAGCTGGGCAATATCGAGCGCGTCGAACGCTGCCATGCCGGGACGGGCCAGATACACGTTATCCAGATAGACGCCGACGCTGCCTTCCAGGCCATCGCTGGCCGGGTTATTACCGAGGCCCCGTACGGCAAAACTCATTTGGCGCGCATGCACATAATTGACGGTGGTGCTGGGCAGCAGTTGCGGCAAATCCTGCACGCGGTAAGTACGGCTGCCATCCAGTACATCTTCGCCCAGCACGCTCATAGGCGTCGGCACGTTTTGCGAACTCTCCACGCGGCGGCGCGTCGTCACGAGGATGGTTTGCACGGCGCCGGCTGCGCCAACGGCTGCGGAACCGCCCACGGTTGTATCAGCGGCCGTGATTGCCGACGTATCGTCAGACAAACCTCCGGCCGCTGCGGCCACGGCGGTGGCAATGGCTGCCGCCGCATGCGATTGCACGGGTTGAATCAGCGCCAGCACTGCCAGCGCGATGGCGCTGGGCTGCAATGCCCGCGCGCCTTGTTTTACTTGATGCGATACCACGATTTATCCCTTTGCTCTTGAATATTTTTGGCAAAGCTGCGCCCTGCCCTGCTATCCACAAGGCGCGCTTTGCTTGATTAGGTAGTCTGGAAAATCAGTGCTGGCCGGCGACTTTCACACCGCTGTCCGCGTTCTGCGCGGCCACGGGTTTTTCCGAACGGGGCGTCCCGGCCGGCGCCCAGTCATACGGCACGGGTTGCGCGCGGTAGACCCAGTTGGTTTTCACGGTTTTTCCCGCGCCGCCCACGGCGGAGTTGCCGAAGTACGGGCTGACGTATTCCCACACGATGTCGCCCTGCGGCGTGACCTGGAAGAAGCGGCCATTCATGCCTTCATCCACCAGCGTATTCCCGTTGGGCAGGCGGCGTGCGCTGCTGATGAACGCACTGTAGAAGCTCCACAGCGTCTGGCCGGAGTTGGCGGCCGTGTATTGCCACACGATTTGCTTCGTGACGGGATCGATTTCCAGCACCCGCGAGTGAGGGAACATGCCGGGGCTGACTTTCGGGTAGCCCGCTTCGCCCTGGTTGTCAAACACGAGCAGGTTGCCCGCACCCGGCAGACCTGGCGGTATCACGTGCGCATCGTGCAAGCCGATGATCTGGTCCACGGGCCGCGGCACGCTGGTGGGGCCAATCGCGGGATAATCCGGCCCCAGGTTCCACACGACTTTGCCTGTCTTCTTGTCAATGATGATAATGAAGTTCGCTTCACGTGAATTAATCAGCACGTTATCCGGATGGAAGCGCGTATCGCCCTGGTCATACCATTTGTTCGGGCCCACTACCGACATGTTATTGACGTGCAGGTAATCGACTGCCGTGGCGCCATTGCGGGGCTGCGCCGCGCGCACCAGTTTCAGCGCTTCCGGCGAAAAGCCGAATTCTTCGACGTGCTCGGACGCCACCCACTTCCACACCACATCGCCTTTCGGCGTGACTTCATAGATCACGTCGTCCAGCACTTGCGCAGCCTTGAAGCCCGCCACCGCGTGCACCTGGTTCGCCAGCACCAGCGTATTGCCGTTCGGCAGACGGCGCCAGTCATGGTGCTGCTTCACGCCGCCCTGCGGCGACCCTGTACTTTGCACGGTGGCCGACGCATAAGCATCCTGCGCACCTTCGCCCCACTGCCATACAACCTTGCCGCTCCAATCCAGTTCACCGATAGCCTTGTTGCCCAGGCCATTGCCGGAAGCGGCGCCTGGCGCGTTGGCCAGCTGTAGCAAGATGTTGCCGCGCTTGCCGCCGGCCAGCACGGGGTCCAGCAAGACAGGCGGGAAGCCGACGTGCTGCCACTGGTGCACTTCATTGCCATTCATGTCGATCAGGTGTGTTTTGCCATCCTGGCCGCTGAACACCGTATAGCCATTCCAGGCGCGCGCCGGTTCATAGCGCGTGACGCCGGTGGGATAAACGCTGGGCGCCGCGCTTGCCGTGGCCGCAGCAAAGGCGCAAGCCATCGCGGCGCACATCATGGCGAATTGCCGTGCGCGGCGCGGACGGCCTTTACCTTCAGGGGAAACTGCTGCGGGCAATGCAAACATCGGTAGCTCCTTGGTGGTTATCAAACAGTCAGTGCATCTTACGCAGCACTCCATGTTGCAAGCCACGAATTAATTCGCATACGGATATTTACAGCGGCCGCATTTGAAAAGTACAAATGCGATGGAAGGATGGCAGGCTGCCGGCTAGCGCGGCACGATGGCGTAAGCCAGCTGCTCCGGCGAATAGTACTTATTAAAGTGGCGCCACAGCACGCCTTTGCCCAATGCGGCAAACAGCGTCCGCAATGTGCGCTGGTCAGCCGGCGGCAGCGAACGGCGCGATATATATGCGCCGCTTTCCGTCATCGGCATCCCTGCCAATGGCTGGAATGCCAGATCCGCGCCGATACCGTCCATATCAGCGGCGCCCTGCAGCGCGGACAGGAACAGTGGCGGCACATTGATGGTGAAGTCGGCCCGTCCCGCGCGCAGCAAGCGGCCCGCCGTCACCAGGTCATTGACATAGTGGATGCGCTGCTGCGCTTCCAGTTCGCGCAGCAGCGCATTATATTCATTGCCAAATGCATAGCTGCGCACTGCCACGCCCATCAACTTTTTTTGCGCCAATAATTCACCCACGCTGTCTGCGCGGATGGCGCGCTGGCGTACCGTGATCAGTTCGACCTTCCACTTCATCATAGGAATGAACATGGCGTCCCTGTCGCGCTCCGGCGTGCGCGACGCGGGTACCAGCACATCCGCCTCGCGCGACTGCATGAACTGGTACGTCAGCCGGGCACGCGGCATCACGGGAAATTCGAACGTGCACCCCATGCGCGCACCCAGTTCACGCAATGCATCGGGAATCGCGCCGGATACGTCTTCGTCTGAAATGATCACGCTGGCCCCGGTCGGTGCGGCCGGTACGCGGATCGTGCGCGAACAGCCGGCGTGGGCCGCCGCCAGCGGCGCCAGGATCAATAATGATGCCAGCAATGAAGAAACAATGCGCATGTGCATCATTCTAGCCCGCCCTGCCGCGCCACAAGGGAGTTGCCCATTATTTAGGCAAAACACTGGAAAACCCGCAGAAATGCCAGCAAATAAATTAAAAAAGGCTAGGCAAACCGGAATCATGCCGCTATAATCTCGGTCTCTTGGCCTGGTAGCTCAGTTGGTAGAGCAGAGGACTGAAAATCCTTGTGTCGGTGGTTCGATTCCGCCCCGGGCCACCAAGAACATCCCAAGCAAAACGCCAACCCATGCAGGTTGGCGTTTTTGTTTGTGCGGCAAGAAGGCTTAGTGCCAAACCCGGTAAGATCGTCCCCCCACAATAAAATAGACTTCGACCGGCTGAGCCAGGCCCAAAGGGTCTATCTTCCTGAATTCCTGAACGGCTTCCCGGACAATTTGCTGCGCCAATTCCAATAGCCAAGGTGCATCCGTTACGTCAACGGTCACGACCAAGTGGTCCTGGCTGCCTTTGAGTCTACTTGCATAATATTTGCTGAACTTGCCGGCTATGGCGTTCCGGATGGAGTTGATGGTCTCAGTTTTTTTCTTGTCGTGCTCGGGGCCCGGATTAAGTACAACCTTACCTCGCGCAATCGAGATACCTTCCTTTCGGAAGTTATCGCCAACGATCCGGTGTCCAACGTAATCGGGGCTGTCCTCGCCGTGTTTCAACGCCGCAGGCCCAGGCGAAAGGGCAACAGGCGTATTCCGGTCGAACCACAGCGCTTTTGCCGAAACATATTCGGACAGCTTCTTGATCATATTCCTGTCGGTGACGTCGTATTTCCTTAGAAATTGCGCCACCAGCGCAGCCGTATCCGATGGGGAAACTGCTGGATTGACAATATCGCGAATCAATTCGGCGATGTCGCGGTCAACCGCCGCCTTGCGCTCTGCAAGAAGAAGTTCGCGCGCTCGTTGCACTGAGACGCTATGCTTGCGGGCGTATTCGGCAACGGATTGCTTCGCGGTTTCTTTTGGCAGTTCGTATATAAACTTAAGTGGAGGCAATCCACCACGAATCACCCGCTCGTTCCAGGTCTTGGACCAGAGTGCGTGGTATACAATCCGGTTGTATTGGTATATGTCGCGCCAGGCCCGTTCCCAGGCAGCCAGCCGCTCCATCGCTTGTGCGAACTCCAACTTGCCTGCCTCACGTTCCGCACGGTCAAACTCGGGATCAGCGGCGCGCCGGATTTCGTATTCTTTCGGCAGGTAGCCTGTCTCCCGGTAGTGGCGCTGCGCGGCTTCCTGCGCTTCGCGGTCACGATCGGCTTGTTCCTGTTTCTGGCGCAACGGGCTCCCGGGCAAGGCGAAATCGGGACGATTGATCGAATGCGGTTGAGGAAGCGCAGCAACAGGGCGGTTGGCCATTTCAATCCTGATTGGTTAATAAATACCCCTGGCAGGATATCACCCAATCTGCAGGCAAATTGCACAGATTGTCACACTGTGCCGCGCTCCGCGCAGACTGCTTTGCATCACCCGTGATGGCGTTTGTTATTTCCGGCGCGCCCAGCCTGCCCGCTGCGCGGCCCGCTCCCCTTCCGCATCCAGCGCCTGGCCGGCCATGCGGGCGTCGATCGCATCCAGCACTGCCGCCGGCATGGCGTTGCCGGCTTGCCGGTATTCGCCTGCCGGCCCCTGTTCCACTTCCGCCACCACCGGCAATGTCCATTGTTCCCCTTTGCGGCATGCCAGCCCAGCGGCAGTCCCGCTGGTGAAGCTGCGGCACAGCGCGCCATCTTTCGCAGCGAAGGTGACGCCGATGCGCACAGCCGCGTTGCCGGGCGCGCTGCTTGCCAGTTGACTGGACAAGGCGTCCGCCAGCGCACCTGTCGCCACCAGCGCGCCGCCGGTGCTGGCCACGCCGGATTGGCCACCGCCCAGCAGCACACTGCCAGCCAGCACCCCGATTGCCAGCGATGCCGCCATCCCGCCCCATTCCGCCCACGACCACGCGCGGCGCGGCGCACGGGCGCCGGCAAGATCCGC
>NZ_WNLA01000031.1 GCF_009720865.1 Pseudoduganella ginsengisoli
CCCGGCCACGGCGGCGGCCAGCGCCGCGCCGCCAACTCCACAGCAACCCGCCCCCGACACCGGTGCGGCCGACATCCACGTCCAGCGCGGCGCCGCAGCGCCGCGTTTGAACGCCGCGCTGCAGGATGGCTACCAAGCCTTCATGGCAGGCGACTACGCCACGGCGGCACAGCAATACGCCAATGCGCTGCGCCAGGACCCGAACAACCGCGACGCCCTGCTGGGCAACGCCACCATTGCCGCGCGCCGTAACGACATGGCTGCCGCCGCATCGGGCTACCAGCGCCTGCTGGAATTGAATCCCGCCGACGCCGATGCGCAGGCAGGCTTGCTGGCGCTGCGTCCCGGCGACCTGGGACACAGCGAAGTGCGGCTGAAGGAATTGCTGCGGCGCGATCCGGGCGCCGCTCCGCTGGAATTCGCACTGGGCAATCTCTATGCACAGCAGGGCCGCTGGCCCGATGCGCAGCAAGCATACTTCCGCGCCTACACGGCGATGCCGGACAACGCCGACTATGCATTCAACCTGGCCGTGGGGCTGGACCGCCTCAGCCAGCGCAAGCTGGCGCTGACGTATTATCAGCGCGCGCTGGATTTGTCGCGCACCAGCCCCGCGGCATTCGACCGCACTGCGGCACGGCGCCGCGCCGATCAATTGGCGGACAGCGCGCAGGGAAAGCAGCCATGAATGCGTTACACCAGCCGGGCCACGGCCCCGCCGCGCCGCTGGGCAAATTGCTGGTGCGCCAAGGCGTCATCAGCGAGGACCAGCTGCGCATTGCACTGATCGAGCAAAAGCGCAGCGCGGAACCGCTGGGCCGCCTGCTGATTTCGTTGGGCTTCGTGACGGAAGCCACGATGCGCGAGGCGCTCAGTGAAAAGCTGCAAACCCCCGCAGCTGATCTGAACAGCCTGGTGGTTGATGCTGTCGCGCTCAAATTGATTCCCAAGGATGTGGCAAAGCGCTACCGCGTCTTCCCCATCGTGTATGAGCGCGACAAGGACAACCTGGTGCTGGCCATGGCCGATACCAGCAATATCGTCGCGCTGGACCAGATCAACGCCATGCTGGTGCAAGGCATCACCATCACGCCGGTACTGGTCAACGAATCCGATATCAGCCGCGCCATCGACCAGTATTACGGTTTCGAGCTGTCGATCGACGGCATCCTGCATGAAATAGAAACAGGAGAAGTCAACTACGCCAGCATGCGGGCCGACACGGATGAATACAGCCACCCGATGGTGCGCCTGATCGATGCGCTGCTGGCCGATGCCGTGCAAAACGGCGCGTCCGACATCCACTTCGAACCGGAACAGGGCTTCCTGCGCATCCGCTACCGTATCGACGGCATCTTGCGCCAGATCCGCAGCCTGCATAAATCGTACTGGCCCGCGATGGCGGTGCGCCTGAAAGTCATCAGCAGCATGAATATCGCGGAGACCCGCGCGCCGCAGGATGGCCGCATTTCCATCCGTTTTTCCGGCCGCCAGATCGACTTCCGCGCATCCAGCCAGCCGACCACGCACGGGGAAAACATCGTGCTGCGCGTGCTCGACCGCCAGCAGGGCATCGTGCCGCTCGACGGGCTGGGGCTGGCCGATCCGGAATTGACGCTGTTAAAGCTGATGATTGCCCGCCCCCACGGCGTGATTCTCGTCACCGGCCCCACCGGCAGCGGCAAGACCACGACTTTGTATTCGATCCTCAACCATATCAATACCGAGAGCGTCAACATCATGACGCTGGAAGATCCGGTTGAGTACCCGATGAACATGATCCGGCAAACGTCCGTCAACGACGCGGCGCGCATCGGCTTTGCCGACGGCATCCGCTCCATGATGCGGCAAGACCCGGACATCATCCTGGTCGGCGAGATCCGCGACCGCGAAACCGCGGAAATGGCGTTTGCCGCCGCCATGACGGGCCACCAGGTGTATTCGACCCTGCATACGAATTCAGCCATTGGTTCGCTGCCACGGCTGCTCGATATCGGCATCGTGCCCGATGTCATGGCGGGCAACATCATCGGTATCGTGGCGCAGCGGCTAGTGCGCAAGCTGTGCGTGTACTGCCGCGCGCCCTCGGAAGCCGACGACATCGAACGCCGCCTGCTGGGCCTGGCGCCGGACGACGGGCCGGCGCCGGTCTACCGCGCCGTGGGCTGCCCGCGCTGCGCGCACCAGGGCTACAAGGGCCGCATGGCCATCATGGAAGTGCTGAAGATGAACAGCGAACTCGATGAGCTGGTGGGCCGCCGCGCATCCGGCCGCACCATGCGCGAAGCGGCTGCGCGGGCAGGCTTCCGCACGCTGGTGGACGATGGCATGCGGCGCGTGCTCGATGGCGCCACCACGCTGGAAGAAGTGGCGCGCGTGGCGGATTTGACGGACAGGCTGCAGTGATGCCCCATTACCTGTACAAAGCCATGGATGCCGCCGGCGAACTGGTGCCCGGCAATATGGAAGCGGCCAACGTGCCGGACCTGGAATTGCGCCTGGGCCGCATGGGCCTGGACTTGATTGATTACACGGTGACGCGCACCCGTACCCTCGCGCTGGGCCGGCGCAAGGTCACGCGGGCCGACATCATTAATTTCTGCTTCCACATGGAGCAAATGACGGGCGCCGGCGTGCCGGTGCTGGAAGGACTGGGCGACCTGCGCGACAGCATGGAACAGCATCCCCGCTTCCGCGAAATCATCACGTCGCTGATTGAATCCATCGAGGGAGGAAGCCAGCTGTCGCAAGCGCTGCAGGCGCACCCGGAAGTTTTTGACCGCACTTTCACCAGCCTGGTGCACGCGGGCGAGCAAAGCGGCCGCATTACCGACGTCTTCAAAAACCTGGCCGACAGCCTGAAATGGCAGGATGAACTGGCGGCCCGCACCCGCAAGATCCTCACCTATCCCGCCGTAGTCGCGGTGGTCGTCATTGCCGTCACGTTTTTCCTGATGATTTACCTGGTGCCGCAATTGACGGCATTTATCCGCAATATGGGCGGCTCGCTTCCCCTGCATACGCGGGCGCTGATTTTCGTGTCCGGCGTGTTTATCCGCTGGTGGCACGTGATCCTGGCCGCGCCGGTACTGGCGTGGCTGGGGCTGCGCTGGCGTTTGCGCCGCAGCGGCGCGGCGCGGCGCCGCTGGGATGCATTGCTGCTGCGCGCCTGGCTGGTGGGGCCGGTACTGCACAAAATTATCCTGGCCCGTTTCGCCACGTACTTTGCGCTGATGTATGCGGCAGGCATCCCGGTGCTGGAATGCCTGCGGCTGTCCGAAGGCATTGCCGGCAACCGCGCCGTGGCCGAAGGCTTTAAACGGGCCGCGCAGCTGATCGCGGAAGGCGCCAGCGTCGCGTCGGCGTTTCAACATACGGGAATATTCCCGCCGCTCGTGGTGCGCATGCTGAAAGTCGGCGAAACCACGGGGGCGCTGGACCGGGCGCTGCGCAACGTCAGCTATTTCTATGACCGGGAAGTCAAAGACATGACGGACCGCGCGCAAGCCATGATGGAACCGGCCATGACGGTGATCCTTGGCTTGCTGCTGGGCTGGATCATGCTGTCCGTGCTGGGCCCCGTGTACGACACGATAGGGAATATCCGCCTGTGAACATGCTATTCGGACCAACGTTGCACCTGGCGTACCTGTGCAGCGGCAGGCTGGAAACCTGGCGCTGGCGGCGCGGCGTGCTGGCGGCCGGTCCCGTGTTTGAACCGACCCGCGCCGGCATCGACGCCCTGGCCGACCATATGGTGGCGCTGGGCCGTCCGCCCGTGCATTTGCTGGCCGATCTGGTCGAAGAAGATTTCCACCGCCTGCTGTTGCCGCACGCGCGGGGCCGTGCCGGCCGCAATTTGCTGGCGCGCCGGTTGCAGCAGCATTACCGTGAAACGCCATACCGCCGCGCCGCCATGCAGGGCCGCCAGCCGGAGCACGAGGGCGGCGGGCGGCGCGACGATATCGTGCTGATGTCGGCGCTGACCAATCCCGCCACGGTGCAGCAGTGGACGGAAGCGCTGACACTGGTGCAGGCGCCGGTGGCGGGCATCTGGTCCGCCGCCCTGCTGTATGAAGGCGTACCGCAGGCGCTGGGCTTTACGCAGCCGCATATCCTGCTGGTGACGTGGCAAAGCTGCGGCATGCGGCAAAGCTATTTCCGTGACGGGCAACTGAAATTCTCGCGGCTGGCCCCGGCGCAGGCAGAATGCGCGGCAGAGACGGCGCGCACGCGCCAGTTCCTCGTCAGCGCGCATTTGCTGGAGCGGGACGATATGCTGCATGCCATCATCGTCACGCATGACGATGCCATTGCGCCGTTATCCGAACAGTGCATCAGCAGCACAGAAACCACATTCCACTTCGTGCCGCTGGCCATTGCGCTGGAACGCTGTGGCGCCGATGCCGGTGGCGCGGAGGCGACGATGCTGGCCGATACCGTACTGCTGCATGTGCTGGCGCGCACGCTGCCGCGCAGCCATTATCCGTGCGGCGCCGATGCCCGCTATTTCCGCCTGTGGCAGGCGCGCGTGTCGCTCTATGCGTCCGCGCTGGTGGTGGCTGCCTGTGCGCTGGTCTGGACCGGGTTGAACCTGTGGGCGTATGCGGACGCCAACGTGTCCGCCGCCACGCTGGCGGAAGAAACCCGCCATTTCACGGCGCGCTACCGCAGCGCCATGGCGCCCGTTGGTCCTACGGCAGCACCGACCGCGGATATGCGCGCTGCCGTGCTGGTTGACCGCCTGCTGGCGGACCAGGGACCGGCGCCGCTGGACATGCTGTCACAACTGAGCGGGGCGCTGGACCGTGCACCGCAAGTGCAGCTGGTGGCGCTGAACTGGCAAGTGGAGCCGCCGGGCGGCGGCGCCCCGGCCAAGTCCACTGCGGCGCGCGGCCAGCCCTCACTCCCCGCCGCCGCCGGGGACGCGGCCAGCACCGGCTCCGTGCCGTCCTCGTTGCTGGGCATCCCCGTCAAGCCGCGCCAGTCGCTGCGGGTGGAAGCGGAAGTGCGGCTGCCACGGCCCGATGCAAAAGGCGCGGTGGACAGCATGAATGCATTTGCCCGGGACCTGGCCCGGCTTCCGCGCATGAGGGTGGCAATCGAGCAGCCTGTGCTCGACATACGGCCCGATGTGAAACTCAGCGGCCGCGCCACGGCGGAAGCGGCGCCCCCCGTGCCGTTCACGCTGCGGCTGGAGCTGGCGCCATGAATGCCGCGACAGTTCAACGTCCGCTGCCATGGTGGCTGCGCGACTTCCGACACATGCGGCTGGCGGCGCTGGTGTTTGCCGTCGCGGCGGCCTGCGCGGCGGCAGCGGTTGTCTCCACGCGGGCGCTGTGGCATGACGCCCGCAGCCGGCAAGTGCAGGCGGCGCACACGCGCGACCTGGCGCGCAGGCAGTTTGCACAGGTGGATCAGGAAAAGCGCGACATTGCCCTGTTCCAGCCGATTTACCAGCAATTGCTGGCACGCCATCTGGTCGGCGCGGAAAACCGCCTGGACTGGGTCGGCGCACTGCGCCAGATGCAGGACCAGTATGGCCTGGGGCCTATCGCGTATGACATTGCACCGCGCCAGCCGGTGGTGATGTCGCCCGCCATGGATTTGGGCCGTTTCAGCCTGTACGCCACACGGATGCGGATACAAATCGACTTGCTGCACGAAGGCGATTTATTTACGCTGCTGGCCGGGCTGCGCGCACAGGGCCACAGCACGGTACAGGAGTGCACGTTGAAACGCCCGGCTTCGGCGCCGAATGCACCGCTGGCGCCCACTGTGACGGCCACGTGTACGCTGAACTGGGTAACGCTGGCCGATGGCGCCGTACCGGATACGGGCACGATGGCTGGCGTGGTCCCCGCGGCGCCGGAAGGTGCGCTGGCGGCGCGGGCCAGCGAAGGAGCCGGTCCATGAATGCCCTGCGCAACCTTGTATGCCAGGGCCAGCTTGTGGCGGTCTGCGCGCTGTTGCCGGCGCACGCAGCGGAACCGCCCCCGCTGGGACGCCTGTTCACGACACCGCAGCAGCGCGCGCAGCTCGATGCGCAGCGCTACGGCGTGCCGCAAACCGCGCCGGCCGCCGAGGTTGCGCCGCCACCGCCACCGCAACCACCCGTTGTGGTCAACGGCGTAGTCCGTCCGTCGCGCGGCAACGCCACGATATGGCTGAACCAGGAGCCCGTGCCGGAAGGCCAGCGCATTACGCGGCGCGACGGCAAAGTCGTGGTGACGCTGTCATCGGGCCAGCGCGTCACGTTGAAGCCGGGCCAGCGCTATGATGAAGCGGCGGGAGGGGTGCGCGATGAAGCCCAGTGATGCACGCTTGCGCCGTACGCGGGGCCAGCGCGGCGCCGTGCTGCTGATTTTGCTGGCCATCCTGGCGCTGGCGGGGTCGTCGCTGCTGATGTCGGCTTTCAGCGCGGGCAACCCGCACGCGCGCCGCGAACAGCAGACCATGATGCTGCTGGCGCAAGCCAAGGACGCGCTGGCGGGATTCGCCGCGGTCAATGGCCGCCTGCCCCTGCCTGCGGCTTCGGCGCTCGATGGGCTGGAACGCCGTACGCCATGCAGCAGCGATGCCGACTGCACGGGCTTTCTGCCGTGGGCCGCGCTGGGGATCGACGGCGCCGACGCCTGGGGCCAGCGGCTGCGCTACAGCGTCACCCCTGCCTTGACTACGTATGCGTATGCGGCATCGACCGCCGTTGCCAACCGCACCGTGCAGACGCGCGATGCGGACGGTGCGTTGCGCTATCTGGCGGGCGGCCCGGCATGTTCGGTCGAGGCGCAGTGCGCGCCATTTGTCGTGCTGTCGCACGGGCGCTACAACTTTGGTGTCAGCGAAGCGGGAATTGCACGGGCCAATGCCGCCGCCGGCAACGACGACGAAGCGGACAATGCGGAACAGGCGCTGCACTTTATCAGCCGCCCCGCGACGGCCGACCCGCAGCACGCGGGCGGCTCATTTGACGACCTGGTAGCGTGGCTGCCGCTGGACTTGCTGTACCGGCGGATGCGCGCTGCCCGCACCTTGCCCAACTGACTATGCGAATCAAACTGCAACACGGTTTCAGCCTGGTGGAAATCGCCATCGTGCTGGTCATCGTCGGCCTGATGATCGGCGGCCTGTTGACCCCATTGACCGTACAAATGGAACAGCGCCGCGTGGCGGAGACGCGGCGCATGCTGGATGAGGCCAGGGAAGCGCTGGTGGGCTACGCGGTGCGGCATGGCCACCTGCCCTGCCCGGCAATTTCCGCCGCCAACGGCGAAGAAGACCGTACCGGCTACCGCTGCACGGATGAACGGCGCGACGGCTTCCTGCCATGGGCCACGCTGGGCTTGCCCAAACTCGATGCATGGAACCACCTGTACCGCTACAGTGTGACGCCGGCGTTTGCCGACAGTGGCCAGCGCTTCAAAATCATTACGCCGCGCGATATCACCGTGTATACGCGCGACGCCACCGGCGCGCTGGCTTATGCCGCGCCGGCGCAGGATGTGCCGGCCGTGATCGTGTCGCACGGGGCCAATGGCGCCGGCGCGTACAGTGAACTCGGCGTCGCCGTGGCCACTATGTCCCGTGGCAATGAGGATGAGCGCAACAATGCGCAATCGGACGTGAACTTTGTCGCCCGCCCGCCCAGCGACAGCCGCGCGCAGCAAGGCGGGGAATTTGACGACCTGGTGGTGTGGGTGTCGCCCAACATCCTGTTCAACCGCATGGTCGCGGCGCAGGTGCTGCCATGAAAGCGGTGGCGGCGATCGCCCGCTGCACCGTGCTGGAAGCGTGGCGCGGGCGCCTGCCTTGGGTGATGGCGGCAACGCTGGCGGCGGCGCTGGGGTTCGCGGGATTTGCCCGCCAGCTGGCGCTGGCCGAAGGCGACGCGACCCATACCGGGCTGCTGGGCTCCTTGCTGCGGCTGGCGTGCGCCGGCGGTATCGCCAGTTTTGCCGTACTGTCCGTGATGCGGGAAGCACAAGGCCGGGGCATGCAATTGATGATGGCCATGGCGCTGCCCCGTGGCGCTTACGTGGCGGGGAAATTTGCCGGGCTGGCGCTGCTGGCGGCGCCGCTGGCTTTCGCGTGCGGCGCGCTGCTGTACGTATGCGCATCGCCAGGACAGACTGTTTTGTGGACGTTGTCGCTGCTGTGCGAATTGTGGCTGGCGGCGGGCTTTGGCCTGCTGTGCGCACTGGCGCTGGCGCACCCGGTGCCGGCGCTGGCGGCCACCCTGGCGTTTTACCTGTTGGCGCGTGTGGCGGGCGCCTTGCAGCTGGCCGCCAGGCATGGCCTGCACCCTGATGACGCGCTGCGCCGCTGGATGGCGCTGGGCTTCGACGCCATTGCCGCTCTGCTGCCCCGGCTGGATCTGTACACGCGCGCCAGCTGGCTGATTTACAGCGACGGCAGCTGGACGGCGCTGGTGGCGATTGCCGGGCAGACTGCCGTGTACCTGGCGCTACTGGGCGCTGCCGCGATGTTTGATTTACAGCGCAAGGAACTGTGATGGCTGACCGGGCTAGCTTCAAGCTGCGCATGCTGGTGGCCGCCACGCTGGCGGCCCATGTGCTGTATGCCGCATGGCTGCCGGCGCCCGGGGCACGCGCCGAACCTCTGCCTTCCGCCCCTACCACGGACTGGCTGCGTATTGCCAGCCTGGGCGAGCCGGAAGTGGCTGCGCGGGTGCTGATGCTGCAAGTCCAAACACTGGACGATGGCCGGCGCTGGCGCGACCTTGACTACACCGCCCTGGCGGCATGGCTGGACCGCGCGCTCGACCTGGACCCGCGCGGCCAGGCGCCGCTGCTGGCGGCAGCCGATGTCTATGGCGCCATTCACGATCCGGCGCGTGTGCGCATCATGCTGGAATGGATTGCGCGGCGCTTCAGCGAAGACCCGGACCGGCGCTGGCCATGGCTGGCGCATGCCGCGCTGCTGGCGCGCCACCGGTTGCACGATCCGGAACTGGCGCAGCGCTATGCACAGGCGATCCACGACCAGGCCACGGGGCCGGACGTGCCGCCGTGGGCACGCGAACTGGCGCCGCTGCTGGCCGGCGCATCCGAGCGCGACGCGGTGCGCGCCATTGCGGGCGGCCTGCTGGTGTCGAACCAGGTACACGACACGGCGCAGTTGCGGTGGCTGGAACGGCGCCTGCAGCGCGCAGAACACTGACTTTTCAACTTTGGAGTATTGATCATGACATTCCTGCATTCCGCCGCACGCAGACGCGGCTTCACACTGGTGGAAATTGCCATCGTCCTCGTCATTATCGGTTTGCTGCTGGGCGGCGTATTAAAGGGCCAGGGGCTGATCGACAGCGCCAAGGTGAAGAACATCATCCAGCAATCGAATTCGCTGACGGCTGCGGTTAATGCGTACCAGGACAAGTTCCGCGCATTGCCGGGCGATGATCCGCTGGCCACCACGCACGTGCCAGGGGCCACGGGCAATGGCAATGGCGACGGCCAGATTTCCGAATACTATCTGGCGCCCCAGCACCTGGCGCTGGGCGGATTCATCACCGGTTCGTACAACGGCAGCACGGACTTCATGACGAGCGCCCAGGGCGGCGCCGTGTATTTGTACAACGACGTGGTGGGCGGCCGCGGCGGCAACGGCATCCGCTTCGACAACTTGCCGGACACGTTTGCCGAGCAAATCGATTCCAAGCTGGACGACGGCAAACCCAACACCGGCTCCGTACGCGCCAATACCGCCGGCGGCGCCTATACGAGCAGCGGCGCGATCGTTCCCCGCACCGCCATCTTCTTCTAAACCATGGGGTCAGACGTGCATTCGTGCATATTCCCTGCAGGGTCAGGCGTGCATTGATGCATCCGTTTCACTCTGGCGCACGGCAAAATTCGCGTGAAAACAACCATTATGTTGCGTATTGCAAGTGACGAAAAAAGGCGGGACGGCAGAGTGGCGCGAATGCACGAATGCACGTCTGACCCCAATGGGTGTGTGCATTAATGCACGTCTGACCCCACAAAAAACGCACGCACGTTCTATTTTTTGGGCTAGAATAAAAAAACTATCCCGAATACCAATAGGAGATGCATGATGTTTGAGGAATTCATCGGCACCAAGGAAGTGTCCGAGCGCCAGCGGTTTGATGTTGCTGCGCTCGACGCTTACCTGGCCCGGCATATCGATGGCTACCCGGCTGGTGAACTGGCGGTTGCCCAGTTCAAGGGCGGCCAGTCCAACCCGACCTTCAAGCTCTCCAAGGGCAGCCAGCATTACGTTTTACGCACCAAGCCGGCCCCGGCCGCCAAGCTGCTGCCGTCGGCCCACGCCATCGACCGCGAATACCGCGTCATGGATGCGCTGAACAAAGCCGGCTTCCCCGCCGCCCGCCAATACACGCTGTGCCTGGATGAATCCGTCATCGGCCGCGCCTTCTACGTGATGGAATTCGTTGAAGGCCGCGTGCTGTGGGACCAGGCCCTGCCCGGCATGACGCCGCAAGAGCGCCAGGCCATCTACGCCGAACAAAACCGCGTCATCTCGCTGCTGCACACGATCGACTACAACGCCATCGGCCTGGGTGACTTCGGCAAACCCGGCAACTACTTCCAGCGCCAGATCGAACGCTGGTCCAAGCAATACGTGGCGTCGCAAACGGAACCCATCGAGGCCATGGACCGGTTGATCGCGTGGCTGCCCGCCAATATCCCGCCCGGTGATGAAACATCGATCGTGCACGGCGATTTCCGCCTCGATAACATGATTTTCCACCCGACCGAACCCCGCGTCCTGGCCGTGCTGGACTGGGAACTGTCGACCCTGGGCCACCCGTTTGCCGATTTTTCCTACCATGCGATGGGCTGGAATATCGAGCCGGGCCAGTTCCGCGGCATCGGCGGGCTGGATTTGCAGGCGCTGGGCATCCCGTCGCAACAGGAATACATTGCCATGTACGCGGAACGCACGGGCCGCACCTTGCGCCTGCAAGATTTCAATTTCTACCTCGCCTTCAACATGTTCCGCCTCGCCTCCATCATGCAGGGCATCATGAAACGCTACGTCGACGGCACCGCCTCTAGCGCCCAGGCACTGGAATCGGGCAAGATGGCCCGCCCGATGGCGGAACTGGCGTGGGCTTACGCCAACGGCAAAGCTATTTAACAAGGAACCAGCATGGACTTCGAATACTCCGACCGCTGCAAAGAACTGCAAGGCAAATTGCTGGCCTTTATGGACCAGCACATTTACCCCGTTGAAAACGTGTTTTATGAAGAAGTCGACCGCAACGGCCGCGAAAAAAACAACCGCTGGATTCCCACGGAAATTGTCGAACAATTAAAACCGCTGGCGCGTGAACAAGGCTTGTGGAATTTGTTCCTGCCGAAATCCAAACGCGCGCCGGAAGGCTTGTCCAACCTCGACTACGCGCCGCTGTGCGAAATCATGGGCCGCGTGCCGTGGGCGCCGGAAGTATTCAACTGTTCCGCGCCTGATACCGGCAACATGGAAACGCTGGAACGCTACGGTACGGAAGAACACAAGCAGCAATGGCTGGAACCCTTGCTGCGCGGCGACATCCGCTCCGCTTTCGCCATGACGGAACCGGCCGTGGCGTCGTCGGACGCCACCAATGTCGAAATGAGCATCGAGCGCCACGGCGATGAATACGTCATCAATGGCCGCAAATGGTGGATTTCCGGCGCCGGCGACCCGCGCTGCAAATTGTTCATCACGATGGGCAAAACGGATTTCGACGCGCCCCGCCACCAGCAGCAATCCATGATCCTCGTGCCGTCCGATACGCCCGGCATCACCATCGTCCGGCCACTGCCCGTGTTCGGCTATGACGACGCGCCGCACGGCCACTGCGAAATCATTTATGACAACGTGCGCGTCCCCGCGTCCAACATCCTGCTGGGCGAAGGCCGCGGTTTTGAAATTGCCCAGGGCCGCCTGGGCCCGGGCCGCATTCACCACTGCATGCGCGCCATCGGTGTGGCCGAACGCGCGCTGGAACTGATGTGCAAACGGTTGAACAGCCGCGTCGCTTTCGGTAAAAAGATTTCCGACCAGGGCGTGTGGCGCGAACGCATCGCGGAAGCGCGCATCCAGATTGATACGGCGCGCCTGCTGACCCTGAAAGCCGCGTACATGATGGACACCGTCGGCAACAAAGGCGCGCAGGCGGAAATCGCCATGATCAAGGTGCTGGCGCCGACAGTCACGCAGCAAGTGCTGGACTGGGCGATTCAGGCCCATGGCGCTGGCGGCGTGTCGGGCGACTTCCCGCTGGCTTACCAGTGGGCCGGCAACCGTACGCTGCGGCTGGCCGATGGTCCCGATGAAGTGCACCGCAATGCCATCGCCAAGCTGGAACTGGCCAAGCACATGCCGTTGAAAGAAGACCTGAGCCTGCCTGTCACCCGCAGTTGACGCCAGAATCCGGCCGGCGCCACGCCGGCCGGATTAACTTATCTCTTGCAAGCAACAACTTTCTGTTGCTGTCCAGCACAAAGAATTTTGCCGAATTCACTGGCACGGGTATCATCCAAAGGCCACCGGACCAACTGGAGACGCCGGGTGACCACGGATAACGGAAAATTACCAACCATACGCTCGCAAATCGCACTGCTGGTGCTGGTTTGCGCATTGCCATCCGTCGTGGGCCTGGGCGTCATGGTCCAGCATTTTTATCAGCGCGAAACCGTGCAAGTGTCGCGCGATGCGCTGGAAACCGCGCGTGCCGTCGCTGCGGCGGTGGAACACGATATCAGTGAAGCGGAAAGCACGGCGCTGGCGCTGGCCAGTTCGCCCAGCCTGGCTAAGGGGGAGCTCGAAGCATTTGCCGCGCAAGTGCGCAAACAGTTGCGGCCGGCCTTCCCTGCCGAGAAATTCGTGTTGACCGATACGGCAGGCCGCCAGGTGCTGGCCATCGCTCCCGGCGCCGCGCTGCCGGACAGTACGCTGCAGCCGCCCGCCGCACGGCCCGCTGCACCTGCCGATGCACCTGCCGATGTACCGGTCAATGCATCGGCCAATTCATTAGCCAATTCATCGGTCAACGCTTCGTCCACTACGCTTGCCGATTCCGCAGCCAAATCGTCCGCCCCCTTGCCCGCCGCGACATCCGGCCCGCCCGCGCGGCTGCGCGCCGTGTTCGAACAAGGCGCCACCGCCGCCTCCAGCCTGCTGGAACGCGCCCCGGACGGCCAGCGCTGGCTGGCCATCGATGTGCCGGTCGAGATACAGGGCAAGCCAGCCTATGCGCTGACGGCCGTGCTGAAGCGCGACTTGCTGGGCGCCCTGCTGGCTGAGCAGCGCTTGCCATCCCACGTGATTTCCAGCCTGATTGATGGCGACGGCATCATCCTTGCGCGCAATAAGGATGCGCACCGCTATGTCGGCAAGGAAGTCCCTCCCGACCTGATGGACGCGATGCGCGATAGCGACGAAGGCACGGTACGCACCGTATCGATGGACGGCTTGAAAGTCTATGCCGCATTTGCGCGGCTGCCGCGCCACAACTGGCGCATCGCCGTCGCCATGCCGGAAGAACATGCGCTTGACGGCATGATGCCGTCCGTACCGCTGGTGACGGGCGCCGTTACGCTACTGGTATTGGCCGGTTTCGCCATGTCATGGCTGATGGGTGGCCAGATCGGCCGCTCGGTCAGCGCACTGACGCAGCCGGCCCATGCACTGGCAACGGGAGAGCCCATGGTGCTGGCGCCATCGAATTTCCTGGAAGCGGAAGAAGTCGCCAAAGCGCTGCGGCAGGTGGAAGGCGATATCGGACGCCACCGCCACCAGTTGGAATTGCTGGTGGCCGAACGCACGGCGGAACTGGCGGCATCGAAAGCACTGCTGGAAAACGTCTATGCCAGCGCGCCGGTCGGGCTGTCGTTCGTGGACCTGGATTTACGCATCGTCATGATCAATGAATACCTGGCGGCCATCAACGGCAAACCCGTCAGCGCGCACATCGGCCGCCATTTCGGCGACGTGATCCGCGACCCGCAGGTGCGCCTGGACGTCGAGCGCGATTACCGCACCGTGCTGGCGACCGGTGAGGCGATTTCCGGCATCGAACTATCCGGTACGGCGCCCGGCAACCCTGATGACGTGCGGCACTGGCTGACAGGCTATTTCCCCGTGCGTGCCGCCAATGGCAAACTGATCGGGATTACCGGACTGCTGCTGGACATCACGGAGCAAAAGCGCACCGAACAAGAGCTGCGCCAGTCCAAGCAATTGTTCAAATCCGTGGTCGAACACATGCCGGTAACCCTGTTCGTCAAACGCGCCAGCGATTTGCGCTTTGAAATGCTGAACCAGCACGGAGAAATGACGTTCGGTTTGCCGCGCGAAGAATTCATCGGCAAGAACGATTACGATTTCTTCCCGGCCGAACAGGCCGATGCATTTACCGCGGCAGACCGCGATGTGCTGCGGTCCGGCAAAGTGGTCGAGATCCCCGAAGAACCGGTGACCAGCACCGACGGCCGCCTGCGCTACCTGCACACGCGCAAGGTCGCCATGCGCGACGATGACGGCAATCCCACCCACCTGCTGGGCATCGCCATCGACATCACGGAACGCAAGCAGGCCGATGAGGAATTGCGCGCCACGTCGGCCAGCCTGCAGCGCTCCAATGCCTTTATCCGCGCCATTGCCGACAATGTGCCCGGCATGGTGATCTACTGGGACGAACAATTGCGCTGCCGCTTCGCCAACCGTTATTTCGCGGAATTCATGGGCCGTCCGCGCGAAGAAATCCTGGGCGCCGCCATCCAGGACGTGCTGGGCGACCGGCTGTACATGGAAAACCTGCCGCACATCGAAAGCGTCATGGCGGGCCAGCCGCAAAGTTTTTACCAGGACCGCCTGCGCGCCGACGGCGAGTTGCGCTACGTGTGGGCCAGCTACGTCCCCGACCTGGATGAACAGGGCAAGGCGCGCGGCTTCTTTGTCATGGTGTCCGACGTGACGGAGCTGAAGCGCGGCGAATTGCGCCTGCACGACTTGAACGACCAGCTGGTCAAGGCGCGCGACCGCGCGGAAGCGGCCAGCCGGGCCAAGAGTGAATTCGTGGCCAACATGAGCCATGAAATCCGTACGCCGATGAACGCCATCCTCGGCCTGGCGCGGCTGCTGGAAGAAGCGCCGCTGGAACGGCGCGAACGCAGCTACGTCGGCAAGATCCAGCTGGCTACGCAATCGCTGCTGGCGGTCGTCAACGATGTGCTGGACTTTTCCAAGATCGAAGCGGGCCAGCTGAAGCTCGACATCAACCGCTTCAACCTCGACCATATTTTGACCAGTATCGGCGTCGTCATCAGCCAGGCCGCGTGGGACAAGGGCGTGGAACCGATCTTCGCGATTGGCGCCGAAGTGCCGATGGAACTGGTGGGCGACGCCATGCGGCTGCAGCAAGTACTGCTGAACCTGGCCAGCAATGCCGTGAAATTCACGCGCGAGGGCGAAGTGGTGCTGAGCGTGCGCCAGGTGGGCGGCAGCATTTCCCACGTCAGCCTGGAATTTTCCGTGCGCGATACGGGCATCGGCATCCCGCGCGAACAGCAGGAACACATGTTTGATGCATTTTCCCAAGCCGACACCAGCACCAGCCGGCAGTACGGCGGCACGGGCCTCGGCCTGGCCATTTGCCGCCGCCTGGTCGACTTGATGGGTTCTACCATCACCGTGCACAGCGAGCCGGGACGGGGTTCCGTGTTCCGCTTCACGCTGGCGCTGGAACGGGCCGTGATGGGGATTCCCTCGCCACAGCCGTTGCCCCCCGCACTGCAAGGCTTGTCGCTGCTGATCGTCGACGACAATGCCACCGTGCGCGATATGCTGTCCCGCCACTGCCTGGCGCAGGGCTGGAGCGTGTGGACGGCGCATGACGCGGCCACCGCCATGGCCATGCTGCACAAGCTGGCGCGCCCGGTCGGCCCGACGCAGCTCGATTTGCTGCTGCTCGATGCGCGCCTGCCGGACATGGATGGCATTGGGCTGCTGACCCAGGCCCACACTGACGACAGACTGCAGCTGCCGCCCGCCATCATGATGGCGCCCGACCACCTGACGGAGGAATTGCAGGCGCTGGCCGATACCTTGCACATCGCCTCCGTACTGGCCAAGCCATCGACGCCAAGCCGCATGATGGCGGCCATTGCCGCCGTGCGCACAGGCTGCGCGGAACCATCCGCCCTGCCCGCGTCGGTCCCGCTGACGGGCCGCCTGGCCGGCGTGCGCGTACTGCTGGTGGAAGATAATGAAATCAACCAGGAAATGGCCCAGTACATCTTGCTGCATGCGGGGGCCCGCGTGGAAATCGCCGCCAATGGCCGCATCGCTGTCGATATGCTGGAAGCGGATGGCAGCCGCTGCGACGCCGTGCTGATGGACCTGCAAATGCCGGTCATGAATGGCTATGAAGCCACTGCCGCATTGCGCGCCATGGGGTTCCGCGATTTGCCTATCATTGCCATGACGGCCAACGCGATGGAAGAAGACCGCCGCCTGGCCATTGAAGCCGGTGTCGATGCGCACGTGCCGAAACCTATCGACGTGGAAGAAATGATCGACACACTGCTGCGTTTTACCGCCGTGCGCAGCGATGCCGACGCTGCCAGCACGGGCGGCTGGGCCGTGGAAAAAGACGACCGTCCGGCGGAATTGCCCGGCATTGATCTCGATGCGGCGCTGAAACGGCTGGCCGGCAACTACCCGGCATTTGTGGGTTTGCTCAAGCGCTTTGAAAATTCGCAGGGCGACACCGTGGCAGACGTGCGAATGTTGCTGGCTAACAACAAGCGCGAAGAAGCCGCCAAATTGCTGCACCGGCTGCGCGGCGTCGCGGCCAACCTGGGCGCCGGCGACATTGCCCGCATCAGCGCACAGGCGGAAGTTGCCTTACATCAAGACAATGATGCGGAATTGGCGTTTATGCTGACTGCTCTGGAACAGTCGATTGCGATTGTGACAGCAGCGGCCCGCACATTGCCGCTGCCATTGCCGGCAGGAGCGCCAGAGGCGGAACAACGGGATGAACTTGACCTGACGCAAGCCCTGCAAGAACTGGTATCCTTGCTACAAACTAACAATATGAAAGCTTTGACACACTTCCAGTCCGTCCGGCCATCGCTGGAATCCCGCGGCCACGGCACGGTGCTGGCGCTGGCCAATGCGATCGAGACGCTGGATTTCGCCGCCGCTGAAGGGCTGGTGCGCGACCTGTTGAGGCGAAAGGAAAACGCATAATGAGCTGGTCCGACCTGGCAATGAACGGCCGCATCCTGATCGTCGACGATGCGATGGAAAATATCCAGATCCTGCACCACGCGCTGCGCGACGAACACGATGTGCTGTTCGCCCTGAACGGTGAAAAAGCGCTGCAAATTGCGCACAACCAGTTGCCTGACCTGATCTTGCTCGATGCTGTCATGCCCGGGATGGATGGCTATGAAGTGTGCGCCGCGCTGCGTGCATCAAGCGCCGTGCGCGATATCCCCGTGATCTTCGTGACGGCGCTGACGCATCCGGAAGATGAAACCCGCGCGCTGGAAGCCGGCGCCGTGGACTTCATCAGCAAGCCGTTCAACTCGGCCGTGGTGCGGGCCCGCGTGCGTACGCAGCTGACCATCAAGCGCCAGGCCGACGCCATGCGGGAATTGACGCTGACGGACGTGCTGACGGGGGTGGCGAACCGCCGCAGCTTCAATGAAGCGATGGACAATGAATGGCGCCGCTGTGCGCGGGCGGAACAGCCGCTGGCGGCCATCATGATCGACATCGACCACTTCAAGAATTACAACGATGCCTACGGCCACCAGGCAGGCGACCATTGCCTGCAGCAGGTGGCATCCGCGATGAAGCGCTGCGCCGGCCGTCCGCCGGACTTGCTGGCCCGTTATGGCGGCGAAGAATTCATCATCCTGCTGCCGGCCGTGGGCCTGGACGGCGCGGAAGTCGTGGCCAAGCGCCTGCTGGAAGAAGTACGCAGCCTGAATTTGCCGCACTGCGCATCGTCCGTATCGGACCAGGTGACGGTGTCGCTGGGCGTGGCGGCGATACAGCCCAGCGACGACAATGACCCGGAAGCGCTGATCCGCGCCGCCGATGCCTTGCTGTACCGGGCCAAGGAAACGGGACGCAACCGCTATTGCATCGGCAACGGTAGTTAAGGCCGGGCGGTTGAAACCGCCCAATCCGTGCATTGCCAACGTTATAATGATGGCTGATTAACCTGTATCAGCCATGCATACTCCCACTCCGCCTTCTTCCGATGCCGCCGCTGCCGACGCTGCGCGTTTCCGCCGCCGCCTTTATATATTGGGCGCCATCGCCCTGGCCGGCCTTGCCGCGCTGACGGCGCGTCTGGTGTGGCTGCAAGCTTTCTGACTTTTTCACTGCATGACATCCGTTCCATTGTGGCGCCGCGTGCGCCCGTTCCTGGCTATTGATGCCCGCCTTGCGCTGCTGGTCGGCCTGCTGCTGGCCGCCGGCCTCGGTACGCTATATTCCGCCGCGCTGGACTTCCCCGGCCGTTTCGAGCTGCAGCTGCGCAACGTGGTGATTGCCCTGTCGCTGATGTGGGCGGCCGCCAATATTCCCCCTTCCACCCTGATGCGCTATGCGGCGCCCGTGTATGGCGCCGGCGTGGCGCTGCTGCTGGCCGTATTCCTGTTCGGCATCAGCCGCAAAGGTTCACAGCGGTGGGTGTGGATCGGCTTTGAATTCCAGCCATCGGAAATGATGAAAATCGCCATGCCGCTGATGCTGGCGTGGCTGTTCCACCAGTTTGCCGCTACCCGGCGCACGCATTTGTTCATCGTGGCCGGCGTGCTGCTGGCGATACCGGTGGGCTTGATCATGAAACAGCCGGACCTGGGCACGGGCTTGCTGGTGCTGGCGGCCGGCCTGTATGTGATTCTGCTGGCGGGCCTGTCATGGAAGGCGCTGGCGGCCATGGTGCTGGCTGGGCTGGCGGCAATTCCCATCGCGTGGCCGATGCTGCACGACTACCAGCGCAACCGCGTCCTCACGCTGCTCAATCCCGAAGCCGACCCGTTGGGCAAAGGCTTCCAGATCAAGCAGGCCGGCATTGCCATCGGCTCCGGCGGCATGGCGGGCAAAGGCTGGCTGGAAGGCACGCAAGGCCACCTGGGCTTCGTGCCGGAACGGTCGACGGATTTTATCTTTTCCGTGTTTGCCGAAGAATTCGGCCTGGCGGGCAACCTGGTGCTGCTGGTGCTGTATGCGCTGCTGATCGTGCGTGGCCTGCAAATCGCTGCTGCCGCGCCGACCGTATTTTCCCGCCTGCTGGCCGGCGCCATCACGGGGATATTCTTCACGTATGCATTCGTCAACCTGGGCATGGTGAGCGGCATCATGCCGGTGGTCGGCGTGCCGCTGCCCTTCTTCAGCTATGGCGGCACGGCCCTGATGACGCTGGGAACAGGCTGCGGCATGCTGATGAGCATACGCCGCGCCTCCCTGCTGGTACGGTAGGTACGGCCGTTACTGCACCGTCAGGATCACCTTGACGCTGTCGTCGGCAGCGGATTTTTCAATGTAGCCGATTGCATTGACATCCGCCGCCACGGCTTTTTTTACTTCCGCACTGCTGGCATATTCCTTGGGCGCGTTGCCCTTGCCGGTAAATACCAGCTTGGACCACGCCGCCTTCACTTGTGAAATATCCTTGCCCAGCACCTTTTGGCTGAATTCATTGCGCAGCGGCCCTTCCGTATGTTCGACCGGCGTGAATAGCGCCGATTTGCCGACAAAGAATTGCGCAGCCTGTTCGCTGAACATGCGCGTCGCGGGATTCTTGGGATTGACGATGACGACGATTTCCGCCGCCGTGGCCGATGCCGCCACACCGGCCAGCACGCCCGACGCCACCGCCAGCTTCAGCCCCTGCTTCACTGCCTGCTTCAAAGACCTGGTCATGGCAGTCTCCTAGAACACGAAGTCGATGCCGGCGGCATACACGTTCACCGGCCCCGTGAACCCTGGCGCGGGCTTGATGAACGCACCGGCGCCATCTTTCGGCGTGATGCGGTCCCACTGCACTTTGAGCGCCATGGAATCGCGGAAGTCCCAGCGCACGCCCACCGCGTTGGACTTCTGGATCGCGGCGCGGATAGCGCCGTTGACGGCCGCCGTCAACGGCGCGGCAGGCCCGGTGGTGGGCATGCCCGGCATGGTGCGGATCGACTTTTGATCGATATTGCCGTGGTAGTAGTACGGCAGCACTTTGCCAAAGCGGTAGCCGCCCATCAGGTACCACGAATTGGTTTGCATCACGAGCCGCGTATCGGTGCGCCGCATGGCATATTCACCCTGCAGCACAATGTTTTTCCAGTCCATGGTGCCGCCAAACGACGTGAAGCTGCCGTCCACGTCGGAAATTCTCAGCTGGTCCGCCACGGCAGTGAAGCCGGACGCCCGCAGCGTATTGCCCAGCCCCGTCAGCGCCGCGCTGCCGGTGATGGAAAACTTCGCGTTGGCCCGGCCGAAGCGCAGCGTGAATGGGCCGTTTTCCGCCACCACGTGCAGCGACAGCAAGGGGTGGTATTCAATGTAATTGCCGACCAGCTTTTGCTTCGTATGGCCGCCGCCGAACTGCACGGTCAAGGTCGTATCGCCAAACGACGGCTGCCAAACGACGTCCGCGCCATCGTAATAATCGCCGCTGACCTGGCGGTACACTTCGGCCGGCGGCCGGATCATCGTATTGGCATAGCCGACCTGGCGGAAGTCGGAAATCATGTACACGGGTGTGCCGATGCGCCCGACCCGGAAATTCAAGTCATCGGTGGCTTTCCATTTGGCGAATGCCCACGCCAGTTCCGCGCCTACGTCGTCGACGGGATTCTTGCGCACCAGACCTTGTACCGTGAAGGACAGGCTGTCTGTGGCTTTGGCGGTCGCCTGCAGGCCAAAGTTGGAATCGACGCCGGTGCGCCAGTCTTTCTTGGCGCCCACCGCCTGGTTGGGCCGGATGAATTCCGCCTGGTCGGTATCGGTGCGGGTGGCGGCCAGTGTGCCGAAACCGCTGAGTGTCACGGCAGGCCAGTCTGCCGCATAAATGGTGGGGGTGTAGACCGCGCCGGCCAGCGCAGCGCTTAACAGGGTCAGTCGAAATCGCATGCAGTCTCCCTTTCGATGTCCATCGGTGCACGGGGCAAGGCCCTGCCACAAACGCTGTGTGGATCAGGAAGCCTTGATACCAGTGTGGGCGACCGCCTTCAAACTGTCAGTATCCGATTGGCGGGTTTTGACAAATTGCGGCATGGCTGGCTAAAAATGTGGCAGCAGAGCAACGCCACGCACTGCCTACGCCGTCCGCGGGTCAGCTGCCTTGCCGTTTGAGCCAGCGTTTCAAGCCCCAGCCGCCTGCAGCCAGCAAGATTGCCGTCAACACCAGCAAGCCGATGCCGAAACCGGAGGGCTGCTTCATGGACGCGATGATGGTGTCGACAAAGCACATCATGAACACGGTGCTGGGCGTCATGCCGATGGCCGTGCCCAGCAATAAGTCGCGCAAGCGGATATGGCTGGCGCCGGCCACCATGTTTACGATGGGGAATGGCGCCACCGGCACCAGCCGGATCAGCACGATGGCCAGCAAGCCCCGCTCGCCCAGGCGCTGGCTGACCAGGTTGATGCGCGGCCCCGCCAGCCTGGCCACGGCTTCGCGGCCCAGCAGCATGCCGGCGCCATAGCTGAGCGATGAGCCGATCAACGCACCCGGCAGCGCCACGGCAAAGCCGCCCCACGGCCCGAACGCCACGATGGCCACCAGTGTCAGGAATGTCAGCGGTACGGCGGTGGCCACGGCAACGGCAAAACCGGCAATGGCGGCCGGAATCCCGAATGACTGGCCAACGCCGCGCAGCCCGGCCACGATGGTATCGAGGTCCAGCATGGATTTCATGGGCGACCACGCCCAGCCGGCCGCCAGCGCCAGCAGCAGCGCAATGGCCGCACCCAGCGCCATCAGGCGGCGGCGCAGCGCCTTGTCGGACTGGCCGCCTGCCTCACGCTGCATGGCGCTCGTCCATGATGGCGTTCAGGGTGGCGGCCAGTTCATTGATGTTGTTGCTCTCGAAAATAGAGCCGTGCATGCCGGGCACGCGCCGTTCCGACAGGCGGTCCTTCAGCAGGCGGCGCCATTTGCCAAAGAACAGCCGGTCCCAGTTGGCCAGGCCGGACGAACGCACCAGGCACGTGTGGCCATCGAATTCGCGCGGCTGGAAGCCGCGCAGCGCCATCACTTGCGCCACCAGGCCCGGATCGCCCACCAGGCCGCCCAGACGGCGCCCGTTCAGGCTCAATTCCTGGATCCGCAGCGTGCGCACCAGCCACCCCAGCGCGCGCCACGAGCCCACGCCGCCCACGATGGAACGGGGGTGGATGGTATCGAGCAGCACCAGCATGCGCACCGGCGCCCCGCTGCTTTTCAACAGGCGGGCGGTTTCCAGCGCAGCCACGCCGCCCACAGAAAATCCCGCCATGATGCCCGGTTCCCGGCCCTGTGCGACGATGCAGTTGACGTACAGTTCCGCCAGGCTGGCGACGTCTTTCAGCTGATTATCCATTGGTGGCTGCAGCATGTAGACGTCATAGGTATCCGACACCAGCCTGGCCAGTTCCGTAAAACGCAGCAAGTCGCCATGTCCGGACGCGGCCAGGTATAGCGGCGTGCGGCCATTTTCCGGCGACAGCGACAGGATCATGTCGGGCGGCGTGATCTTCTTGCCCAGCGCAATGGCCAGCCGCTCGATGGTCGGGTGTTCCGTCAGCGTGTACATCGGCACCGAACAGCCAAGGCGGCTGTCGATGGCCGATAGAATCGCGACGGCGGCCAGCGAGTCGCCGCCAATGTCGAAGAAGTTGTCGTGGATACCGATCGGCCGCGCCGACAGCGCGCTTTCCCAGATCGCCACCAGTTCCCGTTCCAGCGCCGTGCCCGGAGGCCGCGCCGGTTCCGCCAGCGAACCTGGCTGCTGCAACGGCAACGCATCGTAATCGATCTTGCCGACCGTGCTTTCCGCCAGCCGTGGCAGCACGCAGATGGCGCTGGGGATCATGTAGTCGGGCAGGCGCTGGCGCAGTACGGACTGCAAACGCTGCGCCGTCACGTGGTCGGCTGCACCGACCCATGCGTGGATTTGCGGCTTGCCGCCCAGTTCCACCAGCCGCGCCGCCGCCTGCGACACGCCGTTGACTTGCAGGCACGCCGCCTCGATTTCACCCAGCTCGATGCGGTAGCCGCGCAATTTCACTTGCCGGTCCAGCCGCCCGACGAAGTGCAGGTTGCCTTCCACGCCCAGCCAGCCACGGTCGCCCGTCTTGTACATGCGGGCGCCGGGCTGGAACGGGTCGTCGAGGAAGACAGCGGCGTCGAGTTCCGGCCGGTGCAGGTAGCCACGCGCCAGCGTGTCGCCGCCGATGTAGATTTCACCCGGTATGCCCAGCGGCATGGGACGCAATTGCGAATCGAGCACATAAATGCGGGTATCGTCGATCGGACGGCCGATCGGCAAAGGCGTATCGTCGCCCGATCCCTGGCACTCCCACGCGGTGGCAAAGATCGACGCTTCCGTCGGGCCATAGACGTTGAACAGCCGCGCGCCCGTCTCGTTGACGAAGCGCCGCGCCAGCGCCGGCGACAGTACTTCGCCGCCACAGCAGGCCACGCGCAATTTCAAGCCCTGCACGCCGGCGCAGCCATCCAGGTAGCGCTGCAACGTGGTGGGCACGAACGCGATGAACGTCACGCCGTGGCGGGCCGCAAAGGCCGGCAGCGTTTCCGGCAGCAGGCGGCCCGGCGGCGGCAATGCCACCCTGCCGCCGTTAATCAGCGGCAGCAGCAATTCGATCAGCGACGGGTCGAACGTGTATTGCGTCGACTGCCCGGAACAGTCGCGCCAGTCCACGCCATACGCGCGCGACAGCCACGCCAGGCGGCGCGACAGCACAGCATGTTCGACCATCACGCCTTTCGGACGTCCCGTGGAGCCGGACGTAAACAGCACATACGCCAAATCGCGCGGCGCAGGCTTGGCCGTCAGCGGCGGCAAAGGCGCTTCCGACACATCCGACAGCGGTTCATTCCACCGCACGCGCACGATATTCGGATGCAGCTGGCCCAGGCGGCCGCCGGCTGCGGGATCGATCATCAATGCACAGGCGCGGCTTTGTTCCAGGATATCGGCCAGCCGTTCCAGCGGCGCATCGGGATCCAGCGGCAGGAACGCGGCGCCAGTCTTGGAAATCGCCAGCATTGCCACCACCATCGAGCAGGTGCGGGCCATCGCCATGGCCACCACCTTGTCGCGGCCGGCGCCCTGCGCCACCAGGCGCTGCGCCAGCATGGTGGCGCGCCGGTTCAGCGTGGCGTAATCTGTCTCGCCTTCATCCCACACGACGGCCGGCGCTTCCGGCCGCAGCGCCACCTGGTGTTCGAACAGGGTAATGAATGGCGGCGGATATTCATGCGTCGCGATATCGCGGTGCAAACCATACAGCACGGCCCACTGTTCTTCGCTGGGCACGATCGACAATTGCGCAATGCCCGACTCCGGATGCGCGCGCATCGCTTCCACCAGGTGCCACAGGCGGCGGCCCAGCAATTCCGGCTCTCCCTGCGCAAAGCACGCTTCGCTAGCGTCGAGCACCAGCTCCAGGTCTTCACCGGGATGGAAGTCGCACACGGTGACGCCCAGCGGATAGCGGGCCGAACCCGAAAACAGCTGGCGCGCATCGACCAGCGGCGTATCGCCGAACGCCAGCGAGTAATCCTGCCGCTCGAACGACAGGAAAATATCCAGCAAGCCATCGCGGCCCTGGCGGATGACTTCCAGCTCGCGGCCCAGGTCCGACAGCGGGTAGCGCGCATGGCGCAGCGCGCCGCGCATGGCGATGCGCGTGGCGCCCAGCAATTCATCGACGCGCATGTCCGGGTGCACGGCGACTTTGACCGCCAGCACACCGGCAAACATGCCCAGCGTGGATTTATACGCGCGGCCCGAACGGTTCAGGCTCGGTACGCCGATCACCACTTCCTGCACGTTATTGACGCGGGAAAAATACAGCGCCAGCGCGGCCAGCACATAGTTAAACACAGTCAGCCCGGCGCCGGCGGCCTGCTGTTCGACCCGCTCATAATCCGCGCGGGGAATGCGCTGCTCGACAAGGCGCGACTGCGGCAACTGGCCCGCGTGCATGCCTTCGTAATCGTAGCGGCGCTCGATCAGCGGCGCCGGCACTTCCGGCACTTGCGTGCGCCAGTACACGGCATCGTCCTGATAGGCGGGCGAATCGCGGTACGCATGGGATTCCGCAATGAATTTGCGGTAGCCCGGCGCATCCGTTGGCGGGCAAATGACGGACAAGGCCAGCGCGTTGTAGATTTCACTCCAGCGCTTCATCACTTGCGTGGTGCCCCAGCCATCCATGATCAAATGGTGGAACTGGATCGTCAGCCCATACAGGTCATCGCTGCCGCGCAGCAAAGTAAAACGCCATGGCGGCGTGCCGTCCAGTACGAACGGTTCGCGGATGCGGGCCGACCACCACTGGCGCATGGCTTTGCGCGGATCCAGGCTGGCGGACAAGTCCACCACTTCCAGGTCCCGTTCAAACGCCGGCAGCAGCACTTGCCGTCCGTTTGAATCCGGCGCCAGGCGCAAGGCTTCGCTTTCCGCAACCAGGCACACGAGCGCCTGGCGGAAGCGGTTCAAGTCCAGCGGTCCTTCGAGGTAGGCGCCGCCGCCGATATTCAAATGCGGCGAAGCCGGCCAGGCACGCTGGTCCAGCCAGACTTCCCTTTGACTCAGTGACAGACGCAGCGAATCTTCAGCCGGCTGTGCGCGGCTCAACCCCTCATTGACGCGCGGCCTGATAGAACTGGATGCGTCCATTTTTCAATTTTTTCGATGGCATAACGATAGCCCACTTCGGCGATTTCACGCGAGCGGGCATAGCCCATCAGCGAGAATTCCGCGACGGGCGGTTCGAGATAGTGGTCCGCCTGGGCAATCGTGCGGCCGCGCTGGGCGGCGCCGCCGATATGCCCGGCGCTGTAAAGAATGGATGCAATGCTGGGAGTGGGATTGGCGTTCGGACTGAAGTACCCTTTTACGGTCTTCCACACGGACAATCGGTTCAGGCTGGGGTCTGCGCCTGGACCTTCGCGCACATCGACGTCGATGGCGATGATGGTGCCGTTGCCGCGCCGTTTTTCCAGCGGCGTGCCAAGGCGCACGCGCATGGCTTCCACCGGCACGTTTTCAAGAATGGCGCCATCCACCAGCAAGTCGCCCTTGTCGAGCACGGGCGGGAACAGGCCGGCCGGCGAATTGCTGGCCAGGACTGCGCGCCACAGCGGCCCCCGGTCCTGGACCGTGGTAATGCCCTTGGACAGGTTGCACGCGGCGGCAAAGAATGGCGTCCACAAGTCATCCATCGTGGTGTCGCCAAACATGCGTTTTAAATCGCGTTCGACGCGGCGGCCGGACACGATGGAAATCACGGGCAAAGTCAGGCGTTCGCCGCCGCCCGCAAATGCCTGCGTACGCTCGCGGATTTCTTCCAGCGGCACGCCGCACGCGAATTGCGCGCCGATCAGCGCGCCCATGGAATTGCCGCCTACCAGGTCGACGGGAATGCCGCATTCCTCCAGCGCGCGCAATACGCCCAGGTGGGCAAAGCCGCGCGCGCCGCCGCCGCCCAGCACCACGCCCACCGCGGTACCGGTCAGGAAACGGGCCAGGCGGGAAAAGTCGGCAGGCCGGCCTTCGCGCACGGGATAGGTGCGCTCAAATTCACGCACGCCGCGCCACAGGCCGATATCGGCGGGAATGCGCGCATCATCCTTATGCACGAGCACCAGGTGTTTGCGCTTCAGGTGGAAGCCCGGTTCCTGCATCAGGCGGTCTTCAATTTCACCGATCGCCTGCGACGTGCCGGCGCTGCAGACAAAAATCACCTGGTCAGCCTGGCGGAACGCGCGCCGCGTCCATTCGGATGGCTTGTCTTCCGCTTCATACACGAGGAATTCATATTCGCCTTCCAGCTCGTCCGCGTGGCGGCCCACGTGGCTGCTGCCGTCAGCAGGGGGACGCAGGTGGTGCACGCTGCCCATGGTGGCAAATGCAGTGGCCAGCCGGTGCGCGACTTCGGCCGCCTCGGCGCCGGCATGCAGCGGCACCACGGCAAACGATTGCGCATATTGCTGGTGCGCCACCGGCGTGTGGCGCATGAAGTTATAGACGGTTTTGACGAACACCTGGTTCAGCGCCAGCGGGTGCTTGGCCAGCAATTCTTCATAGCTGGCGCGCGACAGGTAGGCCACGGTGGAATCGCGGATCGCCGTGACGTCCGCCGTGCGCGGCTGCTGCAAGATCAAGCCGACTTCACCGACGCTCTGGCCGGGCCGCACTTCGTTGTACAGGTTCAGGTCCGCGCCGGCGCCGCGCGACACGCGCATACCGCCGCTGACGACGAACAGCATACTGTCCGACTGTTCGCCTTCCTTGTAGACTTGGGTGCCGCCGGACACGTCGCGGAAGACCAGCGCCGACGCCAGGTCATTCAGTACCGCGTCATCGAGTACGCCGAATCCGCGACTCGCGCGCAATACCCTGATTGCCTTTTCATGCAGGTCCATATGAGCCATTCAATTGTTAAACGGATCCGCACCGGTGGCGCGGCACTACCATAGAACACAGCCGACCATAGAGAGATGCACTAAGGCATTCCCTATGATGAGCGACAGGGATACGGTTTGTCAATCTGGCATTCACCCGGCGCAAGATTGCTACAAAATACGTATTATTATATACACAATCATTGCGCAAAATCAATTCTATTGCATTTAGTAAATTTTTTATAACAATCCTCGCGGCCATTTATCCCCACTGCATGCCATCGCTGCGCGATGATTCCACGTGCCATTCACTGGCGTTCGCCGCCGGGTCCGCCAGGAAGCGGCGCACTGCCCCTTCCCTGCCCATGGTTTCCAGCGACACGCCCACCCAGGCATCGCGCCAGCTGCGTTTGGCCGCATACAGCGCCGTATCGGCCAGCTGCTGCAAACTGTCCAGGTTCATCCCGCCCATCTGGCCCGGCACGGCGGGACACGCCGCGTAACCGATCGACACGGTCTTGTGCAGCACCGTGCCGTCCGGCAGCACGAAAGGATGATTGGCGATGGCGGCGCGGATTTTTTCCGCCATGGCCGGGCCCTGGCTGCGGTCCACGAGGCGCGCCAGCAGCAGGAATTCTTCACCGCCCCAGCGCACGATATGGTCGGAGCCCCGCATGCACTGGCGCAGCACGCCGGCCGCCTGCACCAGCACCGCATCGCCTGCCGCGTGGCCATACCGGTCGTTGACGGATTTGAAGTGGTCGAGGTCCAGCATAAACAGCAGCAAATCCGAATCCGGCGGCGGCGAACCATTGGCATGGCGGCGCGCCACCAGGTCCAGGTCGGCCTGGAACGCCTGTTCGAGGAAACGGCGGTTGCGCAGGCCCGTCAGCGGATCCGTCAGGCTGGCCTGTTCAATGTCGCGGTACGCGGTTTCCAGCGCGGCAGTGCGCTCGGCCACCATCAGCTCCAGCCGCTCGGCCCGCCGCCGCAACTGGCGCAACCGCAGCCGGAACAAGCCAAACACCGTGGCGGCGCCCAGCAGCCACATCAGCACGCGGAAATGCACGGTCTGGTAAAACGCGGGCTGCACGGTGACGCCGAGTTTCCATTCACCGGGCTGCCAGCCGTCGGCGCCGGATGCCTGTACCCGCAGGCGGTATTCGCCGGGCGGCAGCCCGGTGTACGCGGCAACGCGCTGGCGCGCATCGACTTCAACCCAGTCGGCGTCATAGCCATCGAGCTGGTAACGGTAGCGCACGTGGTCCGCCGCGCGGTAATCAGGCGATGCGAATTCCAGCCGCAAGCCGCGCTGCGCCGGCGTCAGCACCAGCGACGCCAGTTCCGCGCCGCCCGGCACGGGCTTGCCGGCCACGGACAACGACGTTGCCACCACGGGTACGGCGGCATGGCGGGGATCAAGCAGGGCCGGACGCACGACCAGCAAGCCTTCCGGCGTGCCAAACAGCAGATCGCCCTGGCGCGTCATCGCGCGGCTGGCGATATAGCGGGTACGGAAGTCCGCGCCATCGGCCGGGCCGAACGTGTGGAAAGTCCACGTCGCCGGATCGATGCGGGTGCGGCCGTTCAGCCACACCATGCCTTGCGCATCTTCGATCAGCGATTCGGCCGGCTGCGGCGCCAGGGCCGTGCGGCGCGCCAGCACATCGAAATGCGCCTGTTTGCCGTCCCAGCTGGCCAGCAGGGCCACACCGGACTGCGTGGCCAGCCACAGCTTGCCATGCCGGTCCACCATCAAATCCGGCACCCAGTTATCGGGCAGGCTGTCGGAGCGCTGCGGGTCGCGGCGGATGCGCACCGCCGTCCCCGTCTGCGGATTGAACGCGTTGACGCCGTTTTCCGTGCCGGCCCACAACGTCCCGTCAGGCGTAAACGCCAGCGATTCCACTTCGCGCCCAGACAGCGTGGCCGGGTCTTCCGCCACGTGGCGGTAGGCAGTGATCTTCCCATCCGCGGCGGCGCCGAGCGTCATGCGCGCCAGTCCTTTCGATGAACCGGCCCACAGCGCGCCATCGGGGCCAAACACCATCGCGCGGATCGGCCCGCCGGGCAAGCCTTGCGCTTCACTGTAGCGCTCAAACCCTTTGGCGCCTGCGCGCAGGCGGTGCAAGGTGCCATCCAGCGTGGCGACCCACATGCCGCCGCCGGCATCTTGCGCCAGGCACGTGACGGCGCCATCGGCCAGCGCGGCAGGATCGTTGCGGCGCGGCCGGTGGCGGGCCACGACGTGGCCATCCTGGTCCAGCACGTCGACGCCTTCGCCATTGGTGCCCAGCCACAGTTTGCCGTCCGACGTTTGCATGGCGCGCACGACGCCGGGGTGGGCCGGCGTATCGGGATTGATGGCGCTGTGACGGATTTTCAGGAAAGCGCGCGATTGCGGATCATGCCGCGCCACGCCGCCGCCCCACGAACCGGCCCACATGGAACCGGCGCGGTCGGCCAGCAGCGCGCCGATGCGGCCGGCGCCGATGGAATTCGTGTTGCCGGCGTCGTGCCGCAGGCGGTCCACCACCTTCAATGTTTTCGGGTCGATGACGTCGATGCCATTGCCAAACGTGGCGACCCAGATTTCGCCGCTGGCCGTCTGCGCAAAGCTGTACACCCAGCGGTAGCTCAGTTTGGACGGGTCCAGTTGCAGCGGGTCGCGCTTGTCGGCAGGCTGCCAGCGCACCAGCAAGTCTGCAGCCGGCGGCTGCACCGCGTCCGCCACTTCCGGCAAGCGCGCCGGGTCCAGCATGGCGGCGCCATCGCTGTCGGTGCCGATCCAGATGCGGCCCTGGCTATCCTGGAATAAACGCACGACATGCTGGCCGGCCAGCGATCCCTGTGCTCCCGGCGTGGACGCCACGCGCAGCCAGCGGCCGTCTTGCCACAGCTGCAGCCCGTCATGGCTGCCCACCCACAGCCGCCCTTCGCGGTCCGCCAATACGCTGCGCACTTCATTGCTGGCAAGGCTGCCCGCATCAAGAGCATCATGGCGGAAGTGCGTAACCTTGCCCGTCGCCGGATCGAGCCGGTCCACGCCGTCAAACGTGGCCAGCCACATCATGCCGTCACGGTCTTCGGCGATGCCCTCGACCCGGTCATGCGACAGTCCCGCGCCATCCTGACTGTGGCGGTATTGCGTAAAACGCTCGGTGCGGGGATCAAAGACGGACACGCCGCCGCTGGCGGTCCCCACCCACAGCCGCCCGTCACGGGCCACCAGCAGTGCGCGGACGTAGCTGCCGCCCAGCGCATGGTCATCGCCGGGCCGCGCGCGGTACACCTTGTAACTGTAGCCGTCAAAGCGTACCAGGCCGTCTTGCGTGCCGAACCACAGCAAGCCGTGCTGGTCTTGCGCCATGGCGGTCGTCAAATGCGCGGGAATGTCGTCAGGAATGGCCAGGCGCTGGAATGACACGAGGCCGGGACGGGTTTGCGCGCAAGCATGCGTGGGCGCAGTGAACAGCAGCGCCGCCAGCAGCAATGACAATAAGCTGCGCCGCCGGGGGCGCGCCCGGAATGGTGAAGTCATCGGCACAGGAAAAAATCCCATTATTACATGCTCAGCAGCAACATCGTAATCTGCTTTTTACATATGTCTTTTACGTGAAACCCGTAGCGGTTTGTCTATAGCAAAAGCGTGTGTTACAGTGCCAGATAGTTATCAATTAAATAATTCCCACCATGCACATCCGGCAATACCACCATACTGACTGGCCCCGCATCTGCGAAATCCACGACGCGGCGCGCCGTTTTGAACTGGAAGCGTCCGGGCTGGCCGATGCTTTCCTTACGCTTGAACAAACGGGCGAAACGGAAGGCTTGTTTGACGCCACGCTGTTCGTGGCCGTACAGGATGGCGTGGTCGCCGGCTTTGCCGGTTATACCAACGATGAAGTCACGTGGCTGTACGTCGATCCGTCGCGCTACCGCAACGGCGTGGGACGCGCGCTGTTGCGGGCCGTGGTCAAGGCGGCGCCGAAACCGCTGGCGCTCGACGTGCTGGTCGGGAACGATGCGGCGCTGGCGCTGTATCAAAGCGAAGGCTTCCGCATCATCGATACCGTCAGCGGCAAACTGGCCGGCAATGAAGCATTTGCCGCGACGGCGCACGTGCTGCAATTCCAGCCGGCGCCGCCGCATTAATACCGCCGCATTAATACTTCCGCCACGCACACGGGCTTGGCGCCGCCTTCGCGCTCGATGACGACGCCCCACTCGACTTGCGCGCCGCCTTCGATGTCATCGATGCGCTGTATCGTCATCCGCGCCCGCAGGCGGCTGCCGGCCGGCACGGGCGCCGGCAAGCGCACTTTATTGAGGCCATAGTTGACGCCCATTTTCATGTCGGCCATCGTCAGCGCGCTGTCCAGCATGGCGGGCACCATCGCAATCGTCATGAAGCCGTGCGCGATGGTGCCGCCGAAAGGCGACTCCTTGCGCGCCCGCTCCACGTCCGTATGGATCCACTGATGGTCGCCGGTGGCGTGGGCAAACTGGTTGATGCGCTCTTGCGTGATGTCGAACCACGCGGAGACTGCCACTTCCTTGCCCACCAGCGCCTTCATGTCGGCCAGCGTCGGGATCACGGTCGGAATAGCAGCCGGCATCATGCGCGCCTCCCGAACATGCCCATGCCTTCCACTGTCGCCACCAGGTCGCCGTGCTGGTTGACGGCCTTCCATATCGACACCACGACGCCACGGTCCGGTTTCGACTGCGATGCGCGCACGGATTTCGTGTAGTACGACACCGTCAGCGTATCGCCCGGATAAACCGGCTTGATCCAGCGCACTTCATCGACGCCGGGCGAACCCAGGCTGGTGGAATGGGACAGCAGGTTGTCGACCACCACGCGCATCATCATGCTGCACGTGTGCCAGCCACTGGCCGCCAGCTTGCCGAAGATGGATTTTTCCGCTGCCGCGTGGTCCAGGTGGAACGGCTGGGGGTCGAATTGCGTGGCGAAGGCAATGACCTCTTCTTCCGTCACGTGCTTGGCGCCGAGGACGAATTCCTGGCCGGGCTCGAAGTCTTCGAAGGTCCAGTGTTTAGTGGCGGGCATACGTTTCCTTTATGTTGCAGGCGCCACGCATGCGGGCCAGTACAGCCTGCGCCAGAGGCGGTGCATGCAATGGCGGGTTCATGGAACCCGCCCTGCGCAGTTGGCAGAGGCGCCGCTGGCCGGCGGTACGTGGCCGCCTTCTTACGCGGCTTGTTTGAATCCTGGCTGGGCAATGAAGCGTTCCAGGTGGTGGTCCGCGTCGCCCAGGGTCAAATCTATCATGGCCAGGCGTTTGAAGTGGTGCGCGGCTGGCAATTCATCGGTGACGCCCATGCCGCCATGCAGCTGCACGGCTTGCTGGCCGACGAATTTTGCCGCCTGCCCCACCCGCACCTTGGCGGCCGACACAATGCGGCGGCGCTCTTCGGCATCCTGCGACTGCACTTTCACGGCCGCCAGCATGGCCATCGAACGGGCTTGCTCCAGGTGGATGAACATGTCGGCCATACGGTGCTGCAATGCCTGGAATTTACCGATCGGCGCACCGAATTGCTGGCGCGTCTTCAGGTATTCCAAGGTGGCGGCAAACACGGCGTCCATCGCGCCCACGGCTTCCGCGCACAGCAGCGCCGCGCCATAATCGGTCGCCGCTTCCAGGATATCCCAGCCGGCGCCATCGGCGCCCACCAGCGCCGAGGGCGGCGCCAGCACTTGCGTGAATTGCACGGTGGCGGCGCGCATGCCATCGAGCGTGCGGCAATCCGTGATTTGCACGCCCGGCGTATCGCCCGGCACGACGAACAGTGAAATGCCTGCCTTGTCGCGCTGGCCGCCGCCCACGCGTGCCGAAACGATCAGCGCACCGGCCTGGGCGCCGTGCAGCACCACGGTTTTCACGCCATCGATCAGATAGCCGTCGCCATGCGGCGCGCGGCTGGCCGTGACGGCAATGTCATGCAAGTCATGGCGCGAGTGGCGCTCGCCCAAGGCCGCCGCCAGTTTCAATTCACCGGCCGCCACTTGCGCCAGCAGCCCCTCGTGGCCGCCGGCCAGCTTCAGGAATTGCGCGCCCAGCACGGTGGCAAAATACGGTTCCACCACCAGGCCACGGCCCAGTTCCTGCATCACGGCCAGCATGTCGATGGCCGTGCCATCAAAGCCGCCCTGCGCTTCCGGCACCGGCAGCGCCAGCATGCCCAGTTCCGTCAGCGTGGCCCACGCGTCAGCCGAGACGCCGGTGTCCGAATGAACGATGCGCTTGCGGGTTTCAAAATCATAATCCTTGCTGATCCAGCGGCGCAGCGCGTCCGCGAATTGCTGCTGTTCTTCATTGAATTGGAAGTCCATGCTGTCTCCTTACAGGCCCAGGATCATCTGGGTGATGATGTTTTTCTGGATTTCGTTCGAGCCGCCGTAAATCGACGTCTTGCGGAAATTGAAGTAGTGGCCGGCCAGCGGCGCGGCATCGTCGTCGCCGCTGAGCGCATGGCCACGCTCACCGGACAGGTAGACAGGGTCGAACGGGAGCGCGTTCGGCCCCACTGCTTCCATCATCAATTCCGTCAGCCATTGCTGGATTTCCGAACCGCGCACTTTCAGCATCGACGCTTGCGGTCCCGGTGCGTGCTCTTCCTGCGAAATCGTGCGCAGCACCGTGGTTTCCAGCGCCATCAATTCAATTTCCAGGTTCGCGACTTTGGCGGCAAACAGCGGATCTTCCAGCAGCGACTTGCCCTTCTTCATTTGCTTGGCGGCGATGCGCTTGAGCAGGTGCAATTCCTTGCGCGAACGGCCCACGGCGGCAATGCCCGTGCGTTCATGGCCCAGCAAGTATTTGGCGTACGTCCAACCCTTGTTTTCCTTGCCGATCAGGTTCGTGACTGGCACTTTCACGTTATCGAAGAACACTTCATTCACTTCGTGGTCTTCATCGAGCATGATGATCGGACGCACGGTAATGCCCGGCGTCTTCATATCGATCAGCAAAAATGAAATGCCTTCCTGCTTGCGCACGCTGGTATCGGTACGGACCAGGCAGAAAATCATGTCGGCGTGCTGGCCCAGCGTGGTCCACGTCTTTTGGCCATTGACGATGTAATGGTCGCCCTGGCGTTCCGCCGTGGTTTTCAGCGAAGCGAGGTCAGAGCCGGAACCGGGCTCCGAGTAGCCCTGGCACCACCAGTCGTCGCAGTGCAGGATGCGCGGCAGGTAGTGGGCTTTTTGTTCATCGTTACCGAACGCCATGATGACGGGCGCCACCATGTTGATGCCGAACGGCAGGATCGGCGGCGTGCCGGCGCGCGCGCACTCTTCTTCCCAGATGTGGCGCTGCACGGCATTCCAGCCCGGGCCGCCGTATTCGACCGGCCATGCGGGCGCCGCCCAGCCTTGTTTTGCCACGATCTTGTGCCAGCGGACGTAATCGCCGCGCGTCAGGCGCAAATGGCGCTGCACCTTGTGCTGCAAGTCTGCCGGCAGGTTCGCTTCAAGAAAAGTGCGCACAGTGGCGCGAAACGCCTGGTCTTCCGGCGAGTAATTCAAATCCATGCTGTCCCCTTAATGTTCGATACGTTTTAAAAAAGCACGATCGTTCATTTAATTGTACAGCAGACTTTGGGAAGATCAACAGGGATTTTTTGCTCAGTGTTGCTAGGCGGGCATGTGCTGCCCGCCTGGTTGGAAAACACTCAGTGGATGCTGTTCAGCGCCGCCATGTCGGCCCGGAAGCCGGGCGCCTGCGGCCGCTGCTCAAGCAAGGTCTTCGTAACGTCCGCCAGCTTGTCGCGCCGGATTTGCACCAGCTCGCCCAAGGTAGCCAGGTCGGCCGGCATGCAGACGATGACCCAGATCGGCAGTTTCAACAGTTTTTCCAGCACTTCCAGGTGCGACAGCCGTGAACCGAACAAATTGGCCGTGGGCGAGCCGATGTGCTGCACCGTGTGCAGGAAATTGCCGACCTGGATACTGATGGTGTCCTGCCCCTGCACGACGCCTGCCTGCGGCAAGCCCGCCGGATAAATAATGCCGGCCAGTTCTTCCAGCGCGCGCGGGCCATGCGGACCTTTTGGCCGGGTGCCGCACCAGTCGTCGTCGTCCCAGCCGAAATACAGGCGGGCCTGTTCTTTCGTGTAGTCGGCAGCGGCCAGCAATTCTTTTTCATCGGCATTGCCGCGTTTGCCAAAGTATGGGAAGTGGTGCAGTTGGCGGCCAAACAGGGTCGCGGTCTGGGTCAGGTACAGCTCGGTATCCAGCACGTGCGTGTGCCACACGTAGTCGACGTAGCGCGATGGCGAAACAGCCCGGCCTTGCGCATTGTGGGTCAGGAACAGGAAGCCTTTGTATTTCGTGATGGCGTCCGCAGCCTGTTCCAGCGACAGGCCCGGGCGGTCTTCCGGGTTCATTAATTTATAGGCCAGCGGGCTGAAATCCAGGCTATTGAGCTTTTGCAGGAATTCCCGCTGCGTCTCATTCAGGCGTTCGGTGGTTCTGGACATGGCGTATCCTCCGTGGTGTGACCGTCGGCTCGGCTGGTTCAGCCGCGCCGGCCACATCGCGGCCGCTCCAGATGCCCACTGTCCATATCAACCGTCAGTGGGACGTATTGTGATAGTTAATAATGCTATTTCAATCATAACCCGCGAATCTCACCAAATCTCACAGGTGCACACATTTATTCTCATGAGGCCGCATGGCCCGATAGACGCGGGCTCTTGCTCAGCCATTGATATTTTCCATCCAGTAAAATTGGAAAATTGAAAAGTATATTTCTCTTTAAGTCAGTATCAAGTTGCAATAACTAAAGAAGACATTTAACTTCCCTTCAATATCGCGTACGATAAAGCAGTTACAAGCCGCCCAATGCAGTCACATGCACACTCACTGCCGGAGAGTATCATGAAAGACATGCTGGATATCGCATCGAAAATAACAGACCCATTAGCAGTAGCCAGCTTATGTGCGCTCATTTTCTTCAGCGTTATCAAATTAATGATAAAGAAAGGACTTATTCCTCAAGCAGAAAAAGGGCACGCAAAGGAAATTATCCTTACCATTATCAACAAGCTATTTATTCTATCCCTGGCAGGCATGATCATGGGATTTTCCGGCTTCCTGCTCGTCAAGCTGCTATCCAACATGGATAAGAGCCAGAGAATTGAGCGCGCTGAAGAAGAAGGAAATAAGTTACAAACCACCGTTGCTTTATCGACCAATATCTTACAGCTGTATGCTAACAGCAAACTACCAGACCAGCGGACAAACCTGGTGAAGGCCGAAGAAAAGCTCCACAGCCAAGTTGATCATTATCGAAAAATATTGAAGGATAATACCTATTACAACATCGCACCTTCACCACAATCGATTCATTATTTAAATGCCGCCGAGGAGACTATTACTTCGGTCAGATGGGCGCTGTCTGCAGATATACCAACCCAGCCCGTGCAAGTGCCTGATGCACCTGCCGCTGCGCCCAGCTACAGCCCGGTGGCGTTACCGGCGCGTATTGAACCGCCCATGCAGACAGAAAGACCAGCTGACAAGCCTCTGCCGCACACAATAGCTATTCCAGTTTTGATCGCAACCAATCTTGTCGCCCCAAATAACGCGGCAGGCATAGGCTGGATATTAAACGGTGACTCATTCATCCAGCTTGTACATCGGCGCTACATGGAAGCTCCTCGCATGCGCTATGCGTTTGACGCCAATCTGCCAAACATTCCCGTTACATTTGAACAATTTGAGGAAAACCGCGATTGTCCTCAGCCATGCATTACCACCATATTGCGCGAAAAGATACTTCAGTTGCAATCGGGAAGCCTCGGGGCAAAAAGAGAGGCGCTGGCAGATATTGCCTTTATTGTAGCGCGCATCCATGAACCTTTATGTTGCACGGCATTAAGCGAAAAGCAAAATTCCAATCGAAAAATATTTATCCTGGAGCATCGGCCCACCACGCTGGGAACCATCTGGCATAGCACGATCCCGGCCAGCATTATTTCCGATAGCGATGATGCGGAATATGCCCATGGTTTAGTTGAAAATTATGGACGGGATGGCTTTGAACCTAACTCTCAAGCAGCATCATGGATTACCGGCAGCCACCGGCAAGCAGTTGAAATCTACCGAAAATTTGGCAATAGAAATTATGTGCATCTGACGAATGAATATCTTGTTGCAGCTGAACATCGCGAGATCATGAATCGCCAGTTACTTTTCGCCGGAAAAAGGCTGGCTTATATTTTGAACTATGGAAGAATGTGATGCGCGACGCAAAAGACTCTCGCCATCACTCGATCTGCAATGCTAAGTCACGCCCTTCAATTGCCGCATTGCCAGCGTAATCGTAAGCATGGACGCGCAAAATATAATGCCCCGGCGGCAGGCTGGCAATGCGCCATGCACCGGGTGTCACCTGTCCCGCCTCCAGCCGATTGGTGACTGTATAAGCAAAGCGCGTAGCCTTGCTGCCATAAACTGTAATGCCACTGTTAGGTGCATATATATATTTAACGGCATCCCTGTTACGGGGAAGCTGGTCATACCGCTGCGTCATGAATGGCTGTTCATAACCTTGCACCGGGGTCCCATCCGCAGTCAGCAACTGATAGCCGATACGGTACACGCCAAGGCGGCGCCGAACGTCGTTGCCATTCATCTGGTCCCACGCGTCGGCCACGATGGCCAACTCGCCGAGATCCCGTCTGACCACCAATGGTTTAGCTGTTTCCGATGACCCGGATGGTTTTTTTCCCTTTCCTCTGGCGCGCTCGCGCGGCGCGCCGAGCGGATTACCTTCCATATCGAACAGCGTGATGCCGGCAATGCGCGGCGCGATGGTGTCGCGCAAGCCCGGGAATGGCAAGTTCAGTGGATTAAGTACTCCACCCTGCCGGAAATAATCGAGGTGCACGTGCGCCATGCCGTTGACGATGCCCAGCGTGTCGCCCGTTTCAAACCGGGCGCCGCGCCGCACGCGGATGCGTTCCGGCTTGCCGCGGCTGTTGCGCAGCAGCTGGAAGCGTTCATCGAGTGGCGTATTTTTTGCGTTACGTCCTACGCGCATGTGGATGTACGAGATATTGCCCAGGCTGATGCCTTCGCTGAGCGTGCCATAACCCCAGTTGGGCAAAGGGTCGCTGACTTTGACGGGTGCAATCGCCAGCACGGGCTGGCCGACGTCGGCACGGATATCGAGGCCGGAATGGAAATGGTCGCGCGGATCACCTTCAAAGTTGCCGCGCACTTCGCCCATCAGGCCCACCACTTCGTGCGGACTGGTTTGCGGCGACAGCGGCCATGGCATGGCTTTCTGCGGCGCTGCCTGCGCACCATCCGCCGCGGCCGGGTTTGGACCGCCTGTCACGGCATGCGTACCGGACCTGGCGCGGCTTGCAGGCGCCGCATTGGCCCCCGGCAGCGGCACGGCAGCCATCAACGCCGCATTGACGGGGCGCGGCGTGCCGGGCGCCGATGATGGCTGCGCGCCATCGACGCGGCTGATACGGTGCACGCGCTGGGTAGCCGCATCCGCCACGATAATGTTGCCATTGGCCGCCAGCGCCAGGCCGCGCGGCTGGTACAGCTGCACTTTGCCGTCGCTGCCATAGCCCGGCTGCACCACCTGGTCCACGTCGCCCAGTGCTTCAATGCCGTTGGACGGCGTCAGTTGCAGGATACGGCCGCCATGCACGGCAATATAAACGTGGCCGTCATGGGTGCGGGCCAGCGCCAGCGGGCGGCGCAGCAACGGGCGGCGCTCATCATCCGGCGGCCGCGCCACCGTGCTGACGGCGCCATCTTTGCCAATGCGGCGGATCGCGTCGTTGCGCGTATCGGCCACCAGCAATGCGCCATCCGTATCGATGACCAGCGCACAGGGCGTGTCGAACGCTGCCTGCAAAGCCGGGCCGTCCGCATCGCCGGGCGTACCGCTGCCGGCCAACGTCGTGACGCTGCCGTCAGGCGCGATTTTGCGGATCATATCGTTGTAGGTATCGGCCACATAGACGGCGCCGTCGCCGTCCACAGCCAGCCCGACCGGACCATTGAATTGCGCGGCTTTGCCAATGCCGTCGGCTGTTCCCGCTACACCGCTGCCGGCCAAGGTCGTGACGGCGCCGTCCGGCGTGATTTTGCGGATCGCGTGGTTGCCGGTATCGGCCACGTACAGGTTTCCCTGCTGGTCGATCGCAAGCCCGGAAGGCGTATTGAAGCGGGCCTGCGTACCGGCGCCGTCTGCAAAGCCTTCAACGCCGCCCGCCACCACCGTCACCATACCATCCGGCGTAATGCGCAAGATGCGGTTGCCATCGCCGCCATCGGCGACATACACATTGCCCTTGGCATCGGTGGCCACGCCATAAGGATCGGCAAACTGGCCGTCTTTGCCCGCCAGCAGCGAGACTTTGCCACTCCAGAACACGGGCGTGGCCTGCGGTCCCGTATCGGCAGGCGCCTGCGCACGGTGCGGCGCAGGCGCCTTGTCGTTACGCGCATTGAGCCAGTACGCAGTCCCGCCGATGGCGGCAGCGGCGCCGAGCGCCAGCAAAATCGGTTTCGAAGTCCCCACGGCAGCCAGAAAATAATTGCAGAAATGCTATTTTAATGCATGACTGGCGTGCCGGCTTGCCTGCGGCGCCGCCATATCCACCAGACGGCATAGGCAGCCAGCATCAGTCCCAGGAATTTGCAGCCATTCCCGATCCGTACGTCATGCGCCAGCACGCCCCAGCGGCTGAAAATTTCCGTCCAGTCGTGATCGCCGCTGCCCACCAGCGGCAGCACCTGCGCGCGGGCATCTTTCATGTAGCGGCCGATGTTGAGCATGCTGTCGGCCAGCCACAGCAGCGAAGCAGCCCAGCCGGCAGCCTGGCGTCCACGCCAAAAGTGGTGGGCGCACAGCATGGGAAACAGCAGTTGAAAAATAGTGCCGCCATAGACGGCCAGGCGGCTGGAAACGATGCCGATGACCGGGTGCCCTGCTTCATGCAACGCCAGATTGGCATGATCGAGCAAGAACACCCATGCATCAGCAGTGAAAAAATGCTGCCACAAAATCCACGCAGCCAGCAGCGACAGCCCGGCAGCAGCTCCCAACGGGATAGGCTGCCAGGGGGTTTTCTCGGTGTCAGGGTTGGCGCGCATAGCAAGCGCATCGGTCGTATGGAAATGCCAGGCAGTTTAGCTGGCCAAAGCATTATGGGGCAACACCCAATACGCCGATCTCCTTCAGCCAGTTTTCAACCAGCGCCGGCCATGACGCAACCGCATGTCCGTTGTCCCGCAAGCCAAACGCATGGCCGCCCTTGGCAAAGAAATGCACTTCCGCCGGGACACCAGCGCGCTGCAGCGCTTGCGCATAAAGCGTGCTGTTGCAAATGGGGTCGACGGGATCATCCCACGCCTGCAGCAAAAAGGTGGGCGGCGTGTGGTCCGTGACGCGGATGCTGGAATCAAACTTGCCGCCGGCACGGCACAGGTGGCCCGGGTACAGTGCAATGGCAAAGTCGGGGCGGCTGCTGACCTTGTCCACCGCATCAACAGGCCGGTATGCCGGTTTGACGATATTGCTGGTTTGCGCCACCAGATAGCCGCCTGCGGAAAAGCCGATCACGCCGATCTTGCCGGGATCGGCATGCAACTCCTGGGCGCGGGCGCGGACCAGCCGGATGGCGCGTTGCGCGTCTTGCAGTGCACGGGGCACTTTGGGCGTCACGTGGCACTGGCATTGTTCATCCCAGTAATGGTTGCCCTTGGGGACGCGGTATTTCAGCAGCACGCACGTGATGCCGCGCGACGCCAGCCAGCCGCAAATTTCCGTGCCTTCCAAATCCATGGCCAATACTTTGAAACCGCCGCCGGGAAAGACCACCACCGCCGCGCCGGTGTTTGCGCCTTGGGGGGCATAGACTGTCATGGTGGGCACGCTGACGTCCGTGGCAGCCACCCATCCACCATGGCCTTCCCGCAGCTCAACCGACTCGGGCTTGGGATGAGCGATGGCATCCGGTACCACGGCGGGCCAGATCGGCAACTGCACACTGCCCGCCAATGGCTGCCAGGTATCCGCATAGGCCACAGCCTGTCCCATCATCAAAACCGCCAATGCAGCAAGGCGGGCCGTTAATTTCATTGTCAATTTATTCATGGCGGCAGTGTGCCGGACGATTGCTGAATGTTCAACCCCTGCCCGCGCGTGCAGCCGCAGTCATTCAGCTGCTTGCCAAACTTGCGGCCCGCCCGCATGCTTTGCAGCCGGATGGCATGCAGCCGCACTTCATCCACCGGCAGCGGACCGCCATGCCCCATGTGGAAAGTGCGCATCCCCGCATTGATCAAGCGGATCAATTCTTCACTGACCGCTGCCGGATCATCTTCAAACGGCGGGCGTATCGCGCGGCCGGTGCGCATCACACCGCCCAGCAGGACGCCGGAAGCCAGCAAATCGCCCACCATGGCGTCGCCGCTGGCCAGTTGAATGGACACACTGCCCGCCGTGTGGCCAGGCGTATGCCGCGCCACGCCATCGACGCCATATGGCGCCAGGTCTACCGGTACGCTGTCCGTCAGCAAGATATCGGGCGTGAACGGGGCATACGGCTCGTTGATCAGGCCCAGGCGATAAAAGAAGCGGCCGAACCAGCCCGTCTCGCAAAAAGTCATCGGCTTCCTGCGTTCGTAATAATCCAGGTCGGCGCCATGGGCCATGATGGGCGCCCCCGTCAACGCACGCAGTTCGGCTGCCGAACCGGCATGGTCCACATGCGCATGCGTGATGACGATTAACCGGACGTCGCTGAGCCTGCGGCCATGCTTGTGCAGCGCCCGCGCAATTTTCATGGACGATCCGGGCAAGCCCGTATCAACCAGCACGACGCCTTTCTCGCCAATCAGCGCGTGGCAGTGAACCATGCCAAACGGCAGGATCGGGATTTCGATGATTTTGCTCATTGCATGCCTTTCCGGTCATTGATCGTTACCCGGCATGCTACCGGCCCGGCGCTGTTTCGGGCATGTCGATATCGACCAATTTATAGCTATAATCGCCAGCATGAAGACTTTGCGCATTGCCGTGCTGGCCTATCATGGCTGCATGCCCACCCAGCTGTTCGGCGTCGCCGACGTGCTGCGCATTGCCGCAGACCTCGATGGCAATCTCGGCGCCAAGAAACGGATGCGCGTGCAAGTGGAGTTGATTGCGCTGTCAGGCCGCAGCGTGGCCGTGGCGGGCGGCATCCCGGTGCAATTGAAGCGCCCCGCCGGCGCCTATGACTTATTGATCGTGCCGGGACTCGAAACACGGCGCCACGTGGACTGGGCGGAAAAGATGGCGCCGCTGGCCAGGGAAGTGGAATTCATCCGCAACAGTTTTGCGCGCGGCACGCCGGTTGCCGCCATCTGCGTGGGGGCCTTCCTGCTGGGCGAGGCAGGTTTGCTCGATGGGCGCAAGGCGACGACAGCGTGGCTGTTCGCCGGCGATCTGGCGGCCCGCTATCCCCTGGCCAAGGTGCATTCCGACGCCATCCTGGCCGAGGATGGCGCCGTGATCACGTCGGCTGCCGTGAGTTCCGTCTTCGACATGGTGATCCACCTGGTGAAACGCCACCTGGGCGCGGAAGTCGCGATGGCGACAGCTGCCGTCGCCTTGTTGCCGGCCGAACGCGCCAGCCAGGCCCCTTATGTTGACAACACATTGCGCGAGCCCGCCCTGCCCAATTTTTCACAGCATGTCATGCAGTGGCTGACGTCGCGGCTGGCTGACAAGTATGACCTGGAAACCGTGGCGCAGGCATTTCACGTCAGCGGCCGCACGTTGATGCGCCGGGTGAAGGAGGAAACGGGCAAGTCGCCGTTGACGCTGTTGCAGGAAGCCCGCGTGGACAAGGCCAAGCTGCTGTTGCGGACCACCCGGCGCTCGACTGTGCAGATTATTGAAGACGTCGGCTATACGGACGTCGCCAGCTTTACACGGCTGTTTGTCCGGGTGGTGGGCGAATCACCGGCAAAGTACCGGCAGCGGGGAGCGGCGGCGATGCGCGGCTAGCGTACGAACCGCAGCCGGTTGCCGGCTATGTGCCGCAACTCCGCTTCCGTCAGGGGGACCTTGCTGCGGAATAGTTCCCACCCTTGCCGGATACTTCCGCCCGGCGGGCTGAGGTCCGATCCATACAGCACGCGGCCAACGCCGACTTGCCGGATACGCTGTGCAACAAGCTGCCCGTCGGCCGGCGTACTGTCTTCCGCGACATTGGTTGCCACATCGAAGTACAGGTTGCGCATGGATGGATCGCTGCGTTGCGCCGCGGCGGCGAAGACCGCCATGATTTCATCGTTTTGCGCGGGATAGCCGGGACCGGCGCCACCCAGGTGCGCAACGATAATGTCAATGTCCGGCGCCAGCGGGACCACCTTCGCTAAAAATACGTGTGCATCTTCAGCGCCGTAATGGCTGCCGCCACGCGCCCGCATATGCACGAGGACTGGCGCGCTATTGCGCTGTGCCAGCCTGAACACTTCCTGCACCACGGCGAGGTGCACTGGATTGCGCAGGCTGATGCCACTGTTGCCGAGATGGAGCTTGATACCGGCCATGCCGGGCAATCCCAGGCACCGCTCCAATTCCCGCAAGGCGCCGGCGCGCAATGGATTGGCGCTGCAAAAACCAACCAGGCGCGGCGCGTTGCCGGCCACTTGCGCGGACGTCCAATTGTTTTCTTCACGCGTCAGCCGGTCGGGATCGGTCAAACCTTTGCGCTCGTCGGCAAAGCTGTAGCCGACTGACAGCACGACGGCGCGCTCAATACCCGCAGCATCGAGCTCGCGGGCCAGCGCGGCGCCATCGCGCGCACGGACGTTGGCGATGGCTGCAAAGGCTGGGCTAACCAGGTGCTGGTGATAGTCAACTTGCGGCACCATGCGTGGCGTAGCCGGTAACGTGTGGCACGCAGCCAGCGGCAGGGCCAGCAACAGGAAGCGGACAATTTTCTTCAATTGAGGGGATGCTTGCGGACAGGTGGCTGGTCAAGCTGTTGAGCCAGTCCGATGAGGATGCCTTCCGGCCCCCGGATGTAGCACAGCCGGTATATGTTTTCATACTCAGTGATTTCGCCCACCAGCACGGCGCCGCGCTGGCACAGCCGCGCAACCGTATCGCCGATGTCATCCACGGCAAACATGACCCGCAAGTAGCCCAGCGCGTTCACGGGCGCAGTACGGTGGTCGGCAACCACGGCGGGCGCCACGAAACGGGACAACTCCAGCCTGCTGTGGCCATCCGGCGTGCGCATCATGGCAATCTCCACGCGCATGCCCGGCAAGCCGGTCACGCCATCGGCCCAGGCGCCCTCCACCGGCGCGCGCCCTTCCAGGTCAAGGCCGAGTTCGGTGAAAAATTCAATGGCGGCATCGAGGTTTTCCACGACGATGCCGACGTTATCCATACGTTTAACAGCCATGGGTTCTCCCTGAGAGATGCGATTTCACCGATGCCGGCGCAAAAAAAAGCCCGCTACAGGAGCGGGCTGAATCTATTTTCCTTGGAGGGAGAATAGAGGAGACATGAGTAGGATGCTGCACCGCGCCATAAATTTCCAATTTATATTGGTGATGCTGGAAATACATGGCGCGTATACTTATCGCAACGACAAGGGGTTATTTACCCAAGTCCGCGACATAAGGCAGCACGCGCGATGCCAGGCGCGTGTCGGTTTTCAGCAAGCCAACTTCATCGGCCAGGATGTGCACGGCTTCCATCAGCAGCACGTCCTTGGCAGCCTTGGCGGCTTTTTCCGCGTCGAGGTCGGCAGCCAGGCCGCGTTCATCCGCCTGCAAGCCGTCATCCGTACGCAGCGCACCTTTGACGCCGGCAACTTTCTTTTCAGGCTTGCCATTTTTTGCCGACGCAGCAGCCGACGCGGAAGCAGCCGCAGCCACCGTCTTCAGTTGCACGTCTTTAGGATCCGGCACCAGCACCGGATCGTCCGGCGACATCGCCGCCGCCGTCAGGCGCTGTTCCCGCAGCTTGGCGCGCGCCTCTTGCTGGTCGCGCTCCTTGCGGCGTACGGCTTCATTGAGCGAAATGACATTATCCTTGCGCAGTTTTTTCACGATCGCGATATCTTCTTCCAGGTATTGGAAGTCCTTGTCGCGCGACACGCGCTGCTCATGCTTTTTATCCAGCAGCGGCACGATTTCCTTCAATTCACCCGCAGGGATATACACGGCCGGCTTGATCGACGTCCAAGGCAGCGCATTGTCATAGCTGGATTCGCCGAAATTATCCGGATCCGACATCGACGGCAGGCTGATGTCCGGCTGCACGCCGCGCAGCTGCGTGGTGCCGCCATTGATGCGGAAGAATTGCGCCACCGTCATTTTCAGCTTGCCATACTTCGGCTTGTCGGTTGGGTTGTGGCCATCCAGGTTCCACAGCGTCTGCACGGTCCCCTTGCCGAACGATGGCTCGCCGATCACCAGGCCACGGCCATAATCCTGCAGCGCGGCGGCAAAGATTTCCGACGCCGACGCCGACGAACGGTTGATCAGCACGCCCACCGGACCATCCCACGCCAGCCCGGCGTGCGTATCGCTCTCCACTTCCACGCGGCCGGCGGCATTACGCTGCTGCACCACCGGGCCCTTGTCAATGAACAGGCCGGTCAATTCCACGGCTTCATTCAGCGAACCGCCACCGTTATTGCGCAAGTCGATCAGCACGTTGTCGACTTTTTCACGTTTCAATTCCGTCAACAGGCGCGCCACGTCGCGCGTGGCCGACTTGAAATCGCGGTCGCCACGGGCGCGCGCTTCGAAGTCCTGGTAGAACGTTGGCAGCGCAATCACGCCGATGCGGCGCTTGGCCGTGCCATCGCGCACTTCATAAATGGATTTCTTGGCCGACTGTTCTTCCATGCTGATCTTGTTGCGCACCAGCGAGATTTGCGCCAGTTTGCCATCCGGGCCGGCATCGGCCGGCAGCACGTGCAGGCGCACGGTGGAACCTTTGGCGCCACGGATTTGCGACACCACGTCGTCAATACGCCAGCCGACGACATCCTGGAATGCGCCATTTTCACCCTGCGCCACCGCAACAATGCGGTCGCCCACTTTCAGCTTGCCGGATAACGCTGCCGGGCTGCCCGGCACGATTTCACGCACGACCGTGTAATCGTCGCGCTGCTGCAGCTGCGCGCCTATCCCCTCCAGCGACAGGCGCATGGCGATATCAAAGTTTTCCGCTGCGCGCGGCGCCAGGTAATTCGTGTGCGGCTCGATCGACATGGCGTACGCGTTCATGAAAGTCTGGAACACGTCTTCCGTCGACAGCTTGCGCGAACGGCTCACATAGTTTTCATAGCGCTTGTCCAGCGTGGCGCGGATCGCCTTGTCATCCTTGCCGGCCAGCTTCAGGCGCAGCCAGTCATTTTTCACACGCTTGCGCCACAAGTCTTTGGCTTCCGCGTCATTTTTCGGCCAGTCCGCTTTTTCACGGTCGATCTGGTACGTCTCATCCGACGTGAAGTCGAATTTGCCCTTCAACAATTCGCGCGCATACGCCATGCGTTCGTTGAAACGCTGCTGGTACAGGTTGTAGATCGCGAACGGGATCGTCAGGTTTTCCTGCATGATCGCGTCATCGAGCTTGGTGCGGGCCGGCGCAAACTGGTCGATGTCCGCCTGCACGAAGAACAGGCGGTCGCTGTCGAGCAGCTTGAAATAGCGGTCGAAAATCTTTTCCGACATCGCGTCATCGAGCGGCGTTGCCTTGTAATGGAAGCGTGACAGCACGTGGGAGGCGGCCACGGCAGCCTGGCTTTGCGCGCCAATCGGCTTGATGTCGGCCTTGTCCGGCGTTGCGGCGCCCACCTGCACTGAAATCGCCAGCGCAATTGCGCTCAACAGCATCTGCTTCTTCATCGGCTTACCCCCGTTACTTTAAGGCGAAAAACTTTTCATGGAACCGGCGCACCTATATGGCGCCGGCGCTTCGGCTTATTCTACAGCGCGTATAGCGGTAGCGCAGCCTATTTCCCCTACAGATACGGGCGGAAACCTTAAGGCAGGATTAAAGTTGGCAGGCTGGCAGCCTGCAAGTGCTGACGGGCATCAGGAAAAGTGCAAATAATGCAGGGCGCCCCATGCCAATGCAGCAATCACCAAATAAGGCCAGGAACGCAGGGAAATCTTCCAGTCCGCCGCCGATGGCCAGCAGGCAAGGAATTGCGGCGCCACGGCAAAGGCCAGCAATAAATCTATGCCTTCGAATTGCCAGCCGGGCCGCGTGCGCCACAGCGCCACCAGCAATGGCACGCCCGCCACGAGAAATGGCGCCAGCGCCGCTGGCGCGGCGTTGTACCAGCGCACCCGCGTCAGGCTGACGGACCCCAACTGCCAGCCGCCCGCCATACGGCGCGGTACCACGGAAAACGCGGCGGGCCGCGCATACGTGACTAATCCAACGAAGAAATGCGCCAGTTCATGGCAAATGGTTCCGGCCAGGCGGAACAGCAGGAAAAAAGGATGCCATGCGGCCAGGCGCCGGATCACCAGCGCCAGCATGACGGAAGGCGCCAGGTACAGCAGCATGTCAAACGCCGCGCCCCGGTACTGGCAGATCCAGGCGGGGGCGATGGCGCTGCAATCGATCATGGCGGCCGGTGTTGGTCAGAAGTTACTCGGAATAAAAACAGCGTCCGCAAGCCTGGCGGTAGCGCTCATTGCCGCCAATGCTGATTTGCTCGCCTTCGCGGATGCGCTTGCCCTGCTCGTCCACGCGGATATTCATTGTGGCTTTTTTGCCGCACGTGCAAATGTTTTTGATTTCCTCGATATCGTCCGCGAGGCCCAGCAGATAGGCTGAACCTGGGAAGGGTTCACCGCGGAAGTCCGTCCGCAAGCCATACGTGATCACGGGAATACCCCGCACTTGCGCCAGCTTATGTAATTGCTGCACTTGCGCCGTGGACAGGAACTGCGCCTCATCAACCAGCACGCACGCAACCTTTTGATCGACCACGTGTAAAAAATCCGTATTTGCGTCAAACACTTCCGTGGCGCGCTGCGGCCCCAGGCGCGACGTCACGTGGCCCACGCCATAGCGGTCGTCGATGGCGGCCGTGAACAACCGCACGGCCTGGCCTTGTTCTTCGTAGTTATGGGCGACCTGCAACATTGCAGTGGATTTACCGGCATTCATTGCCGAATAGCGGAAATAGAGCTTAGCCACTTTAATACCAATCATGCTTCATCATGGTGCGGATTATACGGCGCGGGTGTTGAAAAGGGCGCATACTTTTCCTGTTCTGTGCATAAAATGCATATACAAGTTGATTAAGATTCGTTCCCGAAGTGAACCGTGCGGCTGAAAATCCGCGTTTTTCACGGGACGGGCTGCCGGCACAAGCGGCGGTGCGCGTCCCACCATCAAGGAGAACGCCATGAACACTCCCAAAGAGGCTGCCCTGTTCAGCCTGATCGGCGATACGCCGCTGGTCGAAATCACACGGCTCGATACCGGGCCGTGCCGGCTGTTTTTGAAGCTGGAATCGCAAAATCCCGGCGGGTCCATCAAGGACCGCATCGGCCGCGCCATGATCGAGGCGGCCGAACGCGACGGGCTGCTGAAGCCGGGCGGCACGATTATCGAAGCGACGGCCGGCAACACCGGGCTGGGCCTGGCGCTGGTGGGCCGCATCAAGGGCTACCGCGTCGTACTGGTCGTGCCGGACAAGATGTCGACGGAAAAAGTATTGCATTTGAAAGCGCTGGGCGCGGAAGTGCACATGACCCGTTCCGACGTCGGCAAGGGCCATCCCGAGTATTACCAGGATTACGCGGCACGGCTGGCGAAAGAAATTCCCGGCGCGTTTTACGCCGACCAGTTCAACAATCCCGCCAATCCCTACGCGCACGAATCCACGACGGCCCCGGAAATCTGGGAACAGATGCAGCATGACGTGGACGCCATCGTCGTCGGCGTCGGCTCGTCCGGCACATTGACGGGCTTGACGCGCTTCTTCCGCAAGGTGCAGCCGGAACTGGAATTCGTACTGGCCGATCCCAAGGGCTCGATCCTGGCCGAATACATCGACACGGGCAAAGTCAGCGACACCAGCGGTTCGTGGGCCGTCGAAGGCATCGGCGAAGACTTTATTCCCTCCATTGCGGACATGAAGTCCGTACACCAAGCCTATACGATCACCGACCAGGAAAGCTTCGACAGCGCGCGCTCGCTGCTGCAGGCCGAAGGCATCCTGGGCGGCTCGTCAACCGGCACCCTGTTGGCCGCGGCCCTGAAATACTGCCGCGAACAGACGGAAGCCAAGCGCGTGGTGACCTTCGTGGTCGATACCGGCACGCGCTACCTGTCGAAGATGTATAACCACAACTGGCTGGTCGACCAGGGGCTGGTGCAGCGGCCCAAAACCGGCGACTTGCGCGACTTGATCGGACGCCGCTTTGACGAAGGCAACGTGGTCAGCGTGTCGCCCACGGATACGTTGCTGGTAGCGTTCAACCGCATGCGCACCAGCGACCTGGCGCAATTGCCCGTGCTGGAAAACGGCAAGCTGGTGGGGATCATTGATGAATCCGACTTGCTGATGAAAGTCGATAACCACGCGGAACAGTTTTCCAGCCTGGTGGGCGCCACCATGACGTCGCGGCTGGAAACGCTGGCGCCCTCTTCCAGCATCCAGGCGTTGCGCAGCACGCTGGACCGGGGACTGACTGCCGTGGTGGCCGACGGCGCCACGTTCTATGGCTTGATCACCCGCTTTGATTTGCTCAACCACTTAAGGAAATCCCTGTAAATGACAAAGAAAAAAGCTGCGCTGGCCACCCGCGTCATCCACGGCGGGCAAGCCCCGGACCCGTCCACCGGCGCCATCATGCCGCCAATTTATGCGACGTCCACCTTTGTGCAGGAAAGCCCGGGCGTCCATAAAGGACTGGATTACGGGCGTTCGCATAATCCGACCCGCTGGGCGTTTGAACGCTGTATTGCCGACCTGGAAGGCGGTTCGCAAGGGTTTGCCTTTGCTTCAGGGCTGGCTGCCATTTCCACCGTACTGGAACTGGCCGATGCGAATTCGCACATCATTGCCGGTGACGATATGTATGGCGGCAGCTACCGCCTGTTTGAACGGGTGCGCAAGCGCAGCGCGGGCCACACGTTTTCCTACGTGGATTTGACCAATCCGGAAAACTTGCTGGCGGCGCTGCGGCCGGAAACACGCATGGTGTGGGTGGAAACGCCAACCAATCCCATGCTGAAACTGGCGGACTTGGCCGCGATTGGCAAGATTTGCCGTGACCGGGGCATCATTGCCGTGGCCGACAACACGTTCGCCAGCCCGCTGGTGCAGCGGCCGCTGGAACATGGCTTTGACATCGTCGTGCATTCCGCCACCAAGTATTTAAATGGCCATTCGGACGTGATTGCCGGCGTCGCCGTGGTCGGCAATGAAGCGCACCAGCAGCCATGGCGCGAACAACTGGGTTTCTTGCAAAACGCCGTGGGCGCCATCCTGGGCCCCTTCGACAGTTTCCTCGCGCTGCGCGGTGTCAAAACCCTTGCCGTGCGCAGTGCGCGCCACAACGCCAGTGCACTGGACCTGGCGCAATGGCTCACACGGCAGCCAAAAGTCGCGAAGGTCTATTACCCGGGCCTGGAAACCCATCCCCAGCATGCGCTGGCCAAACGCCAGATGGATGGCTTTGGCGGCATCATTTCCATCACGCTGGATACGGACCTGGCCGGCGCTCGCCGCTTCCTGGAGCGGTGCGAAGTCTTTGCGCTGGCGGAAAGCCTTGGTGGCGTGGAAAGCCTGATTGAACACCCGGCCCTGATGACGCATGCGACGATCCCGCCGGAACAGCGGGCCGTGCTGGGCATAGGCGACGGCTTGATCCGGCTGTCGGTGGGGATTGAAGACGTCGACGATTTACGGGCGGATTTGCAGGCGGCGCTGGACGCGATTTAATACCGGCGCGGGTGCCAGTCACCCGCGCCCCTTCGCATCGGCAGGCACCCCGAACACGCGCCGCACAAACGCTTCCAGCGCTAAAAACACGCCCTCCACGCCAAACCCTGCAATGAATGACAGCGCCGATCCGCTCAGCGTCCAGCTGGACGCCAGCGCGGCATCTGCCCCCGGTGATGCGCCGGACGGATTCACAAACAAGCCAATGCAGGCGCCGATGGTGGCGCCCAGCGCCAGCTGGCCCAGCGCCAGCGTATAGTCGCGCGGCATCAGCATGCTTTCACGCAGCTTGGCCCACAGGCTGCGCACGGCGGCGGCGCCCGCCCCGAGGATGCCATAACACAGCGGGAGCACGGCGCAGCCGATCACGTGCGTCAGCACCCTCGCCGGCTCTTCATCGCCGCCATATTCAGCCGCCTTGGCCGGCGGCAGCGGCGCATCGGCAATGGATTCAAAGGTGGCGATGCGGTACAGCTTATCCCAAGGCCGTATCCACACGTGTAAATTGCGCTGCGTGACCAGCCGTTCATTTTCCAGCCGCTCTTTGTCCGTGCACAGTTTGAGTTCTTCCACCGAGCGGTACCGGCGCGGCAAGCGCTCGCTGACCGGTTCGCAAAACAGCACAGCCGGCACATCCGTCCCGGGCGCAGCTTTATTTCTGCGCGCCAGTTCATCTGCGGATTCCGCTGCAGAGATCTTGCGGGCCACCTCGTCTTGCTGCGTACGCAACGTGTCCAGGTGCGTCAGCACGACATTGCCTGCAGTGATGTCCCATGACAGCACGCACGTCGCCACCATCCACGCGACAAGAAACAGGACGATGCGCCAGATGCCCCGGTTGAAGCGTCCGGCCGGGCCGATCAGGCCGGGAAATGCCGTGCGGGCCAGCGACATGCGGGTGGGCGGCCGGCTGAATCCCATGCCCGGGACAATCAAATCGCCATTGGCCGGGCTGGTAAAGGGCAAGGCCGGCGGCGGCATGGCGCCGCCAGGCGCCGCCGCAACAGCGCTGTAGGCGCCGAGGGCCGGGGGCGCGACGCCGGC
>NZ_WNLA01000032.1 GCF_009720865.1 Pseudoduganella ginsengisoli
CGGCAATGTGGCGCCGGCCGGCACCTGGTCGGCCAACTGTACGGCCTGGCCGTGGTCGACGTGGCCGGCGCACGAGCTGGTGAACGTGGCCGGCGCCACCGGCAAGCACATCGAGTGGCAACGTGGCGCCGGCCGGCACCTGGTCGGCCAACTGCACGGCCTGGCCGTGGTCGACGTGGCCGGCGCACGAGCTGGTGAACGTGGCCGGCGCCGCCGGCAAGCGCATCGAGCGGCAACGTGGCTGGCGCCGGCCGGCACCTGGTTGGCCAACGGCACGGCCTGGCCGTGGTCGACATGGCCGGCGCACGACCTGGTGAACGTGGCCGGCGCCACCGGCAAGCGCATCGAGCGGTGGCACCGAGGCAAATCATCGATGAGGTATCAAGGTTTTACCCACGCTTCCCAGGAATGCGGCAGGTTACGTTACCCCCCTCCCCTAAATTGTTGTCAATTCTTTCAGATTCAATGACTTACCAGTCCGCACTATCAAGGTTTTACCCACACCCAAACTAGTATGGAGTGCGAAAAACTCGCAATAAAGCCTGCGAAATTTGCTCAATCGGCTAGGAATATTGAAGCAAGGAAAGTTTAGCTAGTGTAAGAGCAATATTTAGGTGCTTGTGAGCCTATTCCTTCAAGGTTTTACCCACGTTTGCTCCAAAACGAGGCATTATCCACGGGTAAAAGTTTAGCTAAAATACATCAAGGCTTTACCCACAATTAGGGCATTATGCCCTATAATGATATGCAGGCCGGGCGTTGTGCCAAGGTCACTTTTACCGGAGATTCCGATGAGTAACGAAAATCGTCCTATTACCGCTGCCGTCATTCCCGAAGAATCACGCCTTGAGGCTTTGCCCCAGGCGTTTGGGCTTGCTGGGTTGTGGGTCGAATCCATGACCTATGGATTCATGCGTAATATTGACCCGACTTATACGGGGGGATATTGGGATTTTTTCAATCTCTCGAATAACGGCTTCTATATGGCCATCCAAAATGGCAAACCGCAACGCATTAGTACTCCCAATGGTTACGAGGCCCAAGTTTCCGCCGACGCCGCAGGCATCATTGCGAGTCTCTACGCGCTTGGCAACCTGGCAAATCGCACCGAGAAAGATTTGTTTATTGAAAAATATCATCAGCTCATGGACTACGCTAGAACACACCCCGAGCGCGGAGAGATTCTTGCAGCAGTTGACTAAAGGATGAACAGGAAAGCCCTGATTGCAGGGCTTTTTCTTATATCCTGTCGACTTTTACTCCAGGGAAGAATCATGACGGATATCGCAGTTCGCGAAGTATGCTTGCGTTCCTTCGACAAAGGATGGGAGCCACCTACGGGGGATGAGGTTCGATATGTCCTCAAGAGAGCCGGGCTAACTGGCGCTGCCGCAGCCAGGTTGACAGGGATCAAAGATAGTCGAACGGTGCGCCGTTGGACAGGTGGAGAAACCCCTATTCTTTTCTCGCCGTGGGCGATTCTGTGTGATGTTGCTGGTCTTGGTCAGATATGGAAAGAATAATTTAGCCGCTAAAATTGTTTAGCTAAAATTGTTGACTTATAGGGCGAAATGCCCTAAATTAATAGTGCGCTATAAAAAAAGTGCCCCGGACGAATCCGAGGCACCCGCTCTAATGCTGACACATTAAAGCCAGGCGCGGGCCTGTACCGCGATTGAACATCGAATTAGGAAGGAGGTCAAGCATGGGATTGGTTTTTAAATTTCCTGAAAAACCAGGCGCGGCAGCACGGTTAGAAATAATCAAGCCAGTGATTGCCCCGCAGGTGAATACACCTACCCCCTTATCTGGAGTCTCAGATATGGGAATTCCAGAATCGTTGATTAAACACTTTATTAACGCACTGTGGGTTATCACGTTGCTTTTTTGGCCTGTCCTTCGATGGATTATGGCCCTTGATGTTGTTTTTCAAGCCGTCCGCATGGCTGGCGTAACGTTTGTGGCGCATTTCTTAATCTTCGCCGCTGTAACGTATTTCGCCACAAACTATAAACCTGAAAATTATTGATTTTAGCCGCTAAAGTTGTTGACTTGGACTTTATGTTTAGCTAAACTGTATGTGTTGCGGCTGACACCGCTTTTATAAACTTCTAGGCGCGGAGCGAACCATGAATGTTACCGATGAAGAAACGATTAACCCCGCAGCAGTTCAAGGCGGCGACTAAAAACCTTGATGTAGGCGCACAAACAATAGAAATTGCCTACGGAGTGTTGGTAGAAGGCGAGCCACAATCCAAGTTTGTACAGAAATTTTCTCTATCTAGAGGTGCAGTTTCACAGGCAGTAAATCGGGTATGGGCAGCACATGAGGTGTGTAGTGTGCCGGAGGGATACGAAGTTGTAACCGCCCTCTTACCTGCGCGTCAAGCGTTCATAGTTAAACGATGGGCCTGCGAAGCGGCCAAAAAAATAAGGCAAGAGCATGAAGATATCGACAGTAGCAGTTAATAAAGGCGGGGTAGGAAAGACCGCGACCGCTGTTCACCTGGCGTTTGCTGCGGCGGAACGCCAGGTTTCGACGGTGTTCTTAGATCTGGATGAGCAGGGTAACTCAACCTACACGCTTGGCGCCCACTTGGCCGAAGGGATTTCCGCAACGATGCTGTTTACGCCGGATGGCGCGAATGAGATCCGTGCATATTTTGCCGCGCATCCGGTCAAACCTGGTATTACGCTCATCGGTAGCGATGATGTGTTGAAAGAAGTCGACCGTTATCCTGTTGCCGACATCGCGCAAAACTTCATGGCAAGTATCAAGGCTTTGGCCGAAGCAGGATTCGATTTGTGTTTGGTCGATACTCCGAACGGCGGTGGTAGCATTCCGCAATGCGCCCTGGCTGTTTCAGATTACGTGCTCTCTCCGGTTGAGGTCGAACACTACAGTATTCAAGGCATCCGAAAGTTGGTGACAACCATCGGCAATATCAAGTTCGGCAACATCGACGGTTTACCAGCAAACCCCAATTTGCATTGGTTGGGAATGCTCCCGAACAAGGTTGATCTGCGCAATCCTCGCCATGTAACTAACTTGGCTGCACTGAAAGCGGAACATAACGATTATGTCGTTCCGCTGACGGTTGGCCTGCGCAGCACTATTGCTGATGCGGTGGCATCATGCGTGCCAGTCTGGAAGATTAAGAAAACCACCGCGCGCCTTGCCTCGTCCGAAGTGCGCGCGGTAGCTAATTACGTATTTGAGACGATGGAGATTAATTGATGAGCGGCAAATCTATTGGTGCAATGGGCGGCGACCTGAGCGCGCTTTTGAAGGGGGCGAAAAAGGGCGGTGGCGCTAATGAAAATAACGGCGCCCCGCGTTCGATTCCGATGGATCTTATTGACGAAGATCCGAAGCAACCACGTACCGCCGACAACCCAGGCTTTGCGCCAGAAAGTATTGCTGAACTCGGCGCAACCATTAAGGCACGCGGTTTAAAGACGCCGATTTCCCTTCGTGACAATCCTGACGCGCCAGGCCGTTTCATCATTAATCACGGTGCGCGCCGCTTCCGTGGCTCCAAGTGGGCGGGGCATACTGAGATCAAGGCATTCATCGACAACGAATATCAGGAAGCAGACCAGGTAATTGAAAACCTGCAACGTAACGAGCTGACTGCACGCGAGATTGCCGACTACATTGGCCGCGAAATGGCCAAGGGTCACAAAAAGGGCGAGATCGCCGTAACCATCGGAAAATCCCCCGCTTTTATTTCGCAGCACGTTACGTTGCTGGATCTTCCAGAGATAATTGCTGATGTGTTCAACTCTGGACGCTGCCGTGACGTGACTCTCATTAACGAACTGGTGACGGTTAACAAGAAAAAGCCGGCCGAAGTCGCGGAATGGCTTGCCGATGAAACCCAGGAGATTACGCGCGGTTCGGTAAAACTGTTGCGGGAATTCCTGGACGACAAGGCCAGTAAGACAAAGAACAACGGTAGCGAAGGCGGCGGCGAGGACGGCGAGGGCAGTGAAGGCGGCGAGGGCGAAGGTGCGAAACCAAAGAAAGAGAAGGAGGAAGATCCCAGCAAGATCAAGAAGGCGATTATCCAGGTCAAGCACAACGACCGCCCGGCCAGGCTTAATCTGACTAAGCGCCCTCCGGCCGAAGGCTACGCATGGATCAAGTATGATGATGATGGCCAGGAAGTTGAAGTCAATCTGGTTGATGTTCAGCTTGTTTCCTTAGTCGAAGGCTAAATTACCTTCCACACCACAAATGCCCCGCATAGCGGGGCATTATTCTTTAATATTATCTTCTTGACAATGTTCTGATGGGAATCATCTAAGTTAAAATGGATGATCCCAATTTTCAGGGCAACTATTATGAAGCAAAGGCTTCTAGTGATGAATGGCCAGCGGATCGTTCAGCAGGAAATCGATTCAAATTGGGCCAATACGAAGGTCGATAAGGCTGGTGATCTTCGACCAGGTATTTACTCTCTTCACACTGCAAAACCAGCCGATAAGACTAAAGAGACAATAGGCGCCATTCTGCATGTAGACAAAGACTATGTATATCAGGAAGAGGGACGTAGCATTGTCACTCATGATGTTAAGGCATTCGACACCGTTAATCGACCTTTACCTGGAACGATGAAGGCGATTAAGTACGACCAAGGCAAAGCAGTTGCTCAACCTGCTTCGCACCAACAAGGGCGAGGACTCAAACGTTAATTTTAGCGGCTAAAATCTATGGCTTCTTTAAATATCACTAATTCTCACGTTGGATCTAAATTTCCGGGTAGCGTGTCCGATGACTCAGGCGTTGAGGTTGAGTTAGGAGCAATCCGATCCGACACTAGCCAGATTTCCCAGGTAACGGCTAACTTGGTCGTTCAGGACGATACGATCAAGACAAAGAATGTGAGCCAAGCGGATTCAATAGAGGAACGTTATGCCGCATCCCTTGCTGAGCAAATCGAGCTAAAACGGGCACAAGCGAACCACCTAGAGCAACGGCTTACGAAACAGGCTCAACAGCAAACGGAGCGACTAGGAAAGCTCAAGCAAAACCAGCCCCGTATTTTTTCGTTTCCCGCCACAAAACGGAGATGGCAGAACGAGGTTAGGAAGGAATCGAACAGGCTACAGCAGACCAATGCCAGGCTTGTTACTGTGCGCGATATTCGTGATGGTATGGGGCCGTTGATCCCGCGTCTTCAAGAGATATCCGCCGCGAAACTGAGGGCGAAGCAGCCGGATCTTGCTCGCGCCAGGGATGAAGCGCTGCGCCAGGAGCGCGCAAAGATGCAGGAGGGACGGAGGAAGGGGATAGGAGAACAAGAGCAGAAAAAGGCTCGCCCCCGTTCTCACGATTTGTCACTTAAAAACTCTTAGCGAAACAGTACCAAGATTGCTACCAGTCCGGCCGCTGCAAGCGCGATCAAAGACGCGGCCATGTTTATAGTGGCGGTCCTTGTACTCACTTGAGAAGCCATCTCCAGTCGAGTAATCCCGGCTTCAATTTCTGCCTTTACGGCTTCACCGGCCCGCTTGGCGCCCTGGTTCATTGCTTCTTGCATCGCATTCTTATTTGCACTCAGGCCCGCAGTGAGGATGCGTTCTGCTTTATCTTTGGCGTCATGACCCCACCGCTGCGCGATCTCTTCAAGATCTTCTTTGAGCGAGGACATCGCGGCCTTCTGTGCTTCTAAGCCATCTTCCAGCAACTTGGCGTTGATCGTTTGCAGTATCAAAATGGGATCGTCTTTTCCTAGTGCGATCCCATGTTTAACTGCGATCTCTTTTATGAGAGCGTCAGTGTCGGCCATTACACCACCGTGGAAGCTAATATTTGCTTGAACAGCGCATCACGGACGATTTTCAATCGCTGCCGAACCATGATCGGCAGGCTTGCATCGGCGAGGGCTTCGGAGAATGTCATATTTTTCTTGAGCATGTCGCTTACGTCCTGACCGTAAGTTTCTGCCTTGACGTCAGGCACTTGAATAATCGCTGTTACACGGTCCTTATTGTCACGATAAGCCTTCATCTGTTCAAAGGTCTTCCCGTCATGCTCAATTGGCCCCCAATATGGGTTGAGCCAAACCGCGAGCTTAGCTTCTTCGGGGAGCTGCTGCGCGAGTTGCGAGAAACCTGAAAGCGTTTCTAACATGGCTTGCCCGCCGGTGACAGGGGTATGGATGATTAAATCATGGCCCATATCTTTGATGAGCTGGGGAACCTGGTTGCTGATGAGATAGTTTGTGAGCTGGAAGAACGAATTAGAGCCGGTATCAATTACCGCGTCTTGCTCTAGTGGTGCAATGATCTCGATCAGTTCATCAAATTTCCTGGTATTGATTTCCTTGTTTTCGATCAAGTTAATGTGTTGCACGTTGAGGCCCGTAAACGCATGGAACGTGGCGTTTTGCGGATCAGTGTCGATATTCTTGGTCGGAGTACCCCGCAACTCATTGCATTGAGCGGTCATAGTTGCCGTGAACGATTTACCGACTCCGCCTTTGCCTTGCAGCGACATATGGATTTTTGCCATGTTAGATCAGACTTTCTTTCTGTGGTTTGGTGTTGAAGTTGAAGCCGCCTAATTCCGAAGTCGGATTTATGACAGGCCCAGGGGGTTTAGCTTCCGCCGGCACTGCTGCTGACACCTGCGCCACCAATGGCGGCACCGATCCAGCGGCCGACGCTGTAGGCGCCGTGGGTAGCACCTGGCCAGGCTGTTTGCCCTGGTCGTCGGCACCGTCCTGAAGGATCAATTTATTTACGTACAGTCGAAAAGCCTGGTAGCTGAAAGTTACCCGGCGTTCCTCATGCAGCGTTTCCCAAATGGTCTTGATTGGCCACCCGTCTTTCATGGCCGCATCGACCTCGGCGCGTAACGCTAAAAAGATGGCGCGATTTTTTTTCGTCGCGCCCTTGTCTTGTTTTGTCACACGATCCGCAATGCGCTCAGATAGTGTCTTTGGCATTGTTTGTTTTACCGTTCTCAAAAATGTTGTTTTGTCGTTGTTCCTTTCACCTCCCACCATTTCCGTTGATTTTTATAACGTTTTTGGCGGTGTTTCATAGTTCTTGTCTAGAAACAAGCACATGATATATCGAAAAGTTCTCTATGGCAAAGGTTGCTGTTGTGCTATTCTTTGGCGTATAACGCGCCGAAGGCGGGCAGGATATGTGAACGTAGCTACACGGCAAGCCGTGTATCTACGTTCACCTATCCCCTTATTCGCACCTTCGGCGCTCAACGGGGTTCCCTGCTCTGCGAGGCCAGCCGGCTACCGCCAGCCCTTAAACGCGGCTTCCGCCGCACTAGAAAAACCATGACCGAAAAAGCATTAAACCCAAACACCAAGAAGAGAGGCGTAGTCAGAAGCAAGGATTTGCGCGTGCCAGTGCTGCCAGATGAAGAGGCTGAAATCAAACGCCTAGCAGCGTCAGTCGGATTGGACGTTGCGCCGTACCTACGAAACATCGGGCTTGGCTACCGAGTCTCTAGCGTGCTGGATCTGAAAAAGGTTGATGAGCTGGCGAAGATCAGCGGCGACCTTGGACGCCTCGGTGGCCTGTTGAAGCTATGGCTTACTGACGATGAGAAGCTATCTCAGTTCAACCCCGTAAAGTTGCGCAGCGCGATTGAGCAAGCGTTAAGTCAAATCCTGGCTAACCAAGAGTACTTGCGGAACACGATTGAGGCGTTAATCGACCGCGAGCGTTTTAGCCGCTAAAACGCCTGGAGCACATTTTGATCGTTAAGCATGTGGCGATGAAGACTGTTCAAAAGAGCAGTTTCGTTGAGTTGACCAAATACATTACGAGTGCCCAAGACAAGCAAGAGAGGGTAGGGCAAGTCACCGTGACGAACTGTCACCAGCGAGACCCATTAGATGCCGCCCTTGAAGTCTATGCCACGCAAGCGCAAAACAAGCGCGCGACTTCGGACAAAACCTATCACATCATCATTTCGTTTCGTGTTGGCGAGCATCCTTCGGACCAAGCGTTAAAGGAGATCGAACAGAAGGTATGCGCCAGCCTCGGCTATGCGGATCACCAACGTATTAGCGCGGTTCATCACGACACCGACAACCTGCACATTCACGTTGCGATCAATAAGATTCATCCAACGCGGCTCACGATCCATACGCCTTACTTCGATCACTTGAAATTTGGGCCGCTATGTGAACGTCTGGAGCTGGAGTACGGATTAGAACGTGATAATCACCAGGTCAGGAAAACGAGTAGTGAAGCACGCGCGGCTGACATGGAAAACATGGCCGGCATTGAGAGTTTGCTTGGGTGGATCAAGCGGGAATGTTTGCCTGAGCTTAGGCAGGCTAATAGCTGGTCAGAGTTTAACCAGGTGTTGACCAACAACGGTCTTGAGATACAAAAACGAGGAAATGGCTTCATAGTCACAGACAATAATGGGACTGCTGTTAAAGCAAGCTCGATTGCCCGCGAACTTTCTAAGGAAAAGTTAGAAACACGGTTCGGCCTATTTGAGCCGCCGCCAAAGGCTGGCATCGCGGGAATGAAACAAGCCGGGAATGGCACTGTTTTGAAGAAGCCAATAGGAAAGGTCGGGAAGGCGCCGCCTCCGGCTGGACTTCGCCACCCGGACACTATTGGAAAGATCGGTGTTCTCCACCTTGATAGCGGGAAGCGGTATGAGCCGCGTCCGGTTAAGACCAGGTACGACACTAGCACCCTCTTTGCTCGCTATATGGAACAGCAAGACGGGTTCTATGCCGATAAGAAGCATGGGATGCAGGCAGCGAGCGCCGAGCGTCTTAAAGCCCTGGAAGATGCGAAGCGTGGCGCAAAACTCAAGCGTGCTGCGATTAAGCTACTTGGTGAGTCTGCCCCCGTAAAGCGTGCCTTGTATGCGATGACGCATAAAAAGTTGCTGGCAGATATTAAGAAAATCCGAGCCGACCATCAACGCATAAAAGCCGACATTGCAAATCGTACCCGGCGGCAATCCTGGAATGACTGGTTACAGGCGCAGGCAAAGGCCGGCGATCAGGAAGCCTTAGCTGCCTTGCGTGCTCGCGATGCCAAGCGGGAACCCCGCCGTAATTCACTGACTACGCCTACCAGTGCTTCGGTGCTGGATGGAATCAAGCTTGATAACGTCACAAAAAAAGGTACGGTAATTTACCGCGATGGCTCTACGTCGATTAGGGATGATGGTGATCGCCTCAAGGTAGCCAAGGGATCTGGCGATCAAGCATTAGAAACAGCCCTAAAGTTGGCCATCGTCAAATATGGCCCCTGCATCAAAGTCAATGGCAGCGATGAATTCAAAGAACGCATTGCCCAAGTTGCCGCCGCTTCCAAACTCAACATTTCGTTTGACGACGCCAAGTTAGAAAAGCGCCGTCAATTTCTTTTAGCAACTCAGCAAAAACAGGAGAAAACAGATGTCAGCCGACATGACCAACCCACCGGACGCACTCAGCCCAGCGGACACAGTACCGGACGACGTGGACCAGGTTTTAGCGATGCTCGACAACCAATCGCCCGCAGGTTCGCCGGAGGCGGATCTAGAGGCGACGTTCGCACTACTGGACAGCCAGGCAGGGCCGGACTCGCCGGAAGCGCCGGAGACCTTGGCGGAAGCGCAAACCGCCCCGCTAAGCCCGGTATTGGAAAAATTGGATTCTTCCCGCCGCCCCCAGACCGGAAACGCTTGCGCAACGTGTCCCAACTCGGTGTGGTACGCATCGCCGGTGGAAGTGAAGTGCTATTGCCGCGTGATGTACACCCACACATGGGCAACCAAGGAGCCGAACCACATAACGGAGTGCGACGGAGTGTTTTTGGGACAGGAGGGGTAAGCGATCCTAAGACCGCAGCAATGAATAAATATGTTGCAGAAAGGGAATCAAAACGCGCCAATGGCTTCGATATAACGAAACATGCAAGCTATAATGGCGAGCGTATCCAAGAGGCAACATATGGTGGTCTTCGGAATGTTGATGGTCAGAACTTAGCTCTGGTGAAGAGTGATGACCAAATTTCTGTTGTGCCAGTGGATGAAAAAACGGCTCAGCGGTTAAGCCGGATGAAACTAGGAGAGCCGTTAAGCGTTAGCGGCGGCTCGATCAAGAAAAGAGGACGCAGCAGATGAACGACAAATATAACAATGCCGTGGGGCCGCAGATAAGGGAGGGAAAGGCGAAACGTCCGAAGCTGATTCCGGCCCTTTCGGTAGGTTCCCTGGTTGGTTCAGTATGGGCGGCAACACAATATTTCGCTCACAAATTTGAATATCAAGAGGCTTTGGGCACAAGTTTTAATCATGTGTATGCGCCCTGGTCTATTGTGAATTGGGCTTCAAAGTGGAACGCCCAATATCCGACAGAAGTTACTCAGGCAATGAGTGTCGGCGTGATGACTGGAGCCGCAAGCCTCCTGGGCTTGGCTGTGTTGAATACGGTTCTGAGCAATTCAACGAAGCCAAATCAATACCTGCACGGTTCCGCCCGTTGGGCGAACTTCAAAGACATCGTAGCCGCCGGCCTGTTGCCAAAACCGGCTACTGCCCTCGATAAGCTCATGGGACGGAAGGAGAGGGCGAGCGATGGCGTGTACGTCGGCGCCTGGGTCGACAAGGCAGGGAAGACCCGCTATCTCCGCCATAACGGCCCTGAGCACGTTCTGACCTATGCTCCGACCCGATCCGGCAAGGGGGTTGGCCTGGTCATCCCCACGCTTCTTTCATGGCGTCATAGTGCCTTAATCACCGACTTGAAAGGCGAGCTGTACGCCATGACGGCCGGATGGCGTCAGAAGTACGCAGGGAACAAGATTCTTCGTTTTGAGCCGGCATCGAATGATCCTGGTGTTGCGGCCTGGAATCCTCTTGACGAGATCCGGCTTGGCACGGAATACGAGGTTGGTGATGTCCAGAACACAGCAACCCTCATCGTGGACCCGGATGGCAAAGGGTTGAAAGACCACTGGCAGAAGACCGCCATGCCGTTAATTGCTGGCGTCATCCTGCACGCCCTCTATAAGCGCAAATTGGAGGGAACTCCGGCGGATATGGCTACGGTTGATTTCATGATGGCTGACCCGAACCGTGACATTCGGGAACTGTACATGGAAATGACACAGTATTCCCACGTCGACGGCAAGAACCATCCTCTGATCGGATCTGCCGGCCGTGATCAGCTCGACCGACCGGACGAGGAAGCCGGTTCCGTCCTCTCCACCGCGAAATCGTTCCTGTCCTTGTACCGAGATCCTATTGTGGCTCGCAACACTTCACGATCCGACTTCAAGATTAAGGATCTGATGAACCACGATTCCCCGGTCAGTCTCTACATCGTGACGATGCCGAACGACAAGGCCCGCTTGCGGCCCCTGGTTCGCATCATGATGAACATGATTGTTCGCCTGCTGGCAGACAAGATGGAGTTTGAACGGGTCCAGCGGGAGCGTACCGCATGGGAGCGCTTTTGGGGCAAGGTTGTTCCCGCGACCGTCCGAACCAAGAAGACTTACAAGCACCGCTTGTTGGGAATGGTCGATGAGTTCCCGAGCCTCGGCAAGCTCGACATTCTGCAAGAGTCCTTGGCATTTGTGGCCGGTTTTGGCCTCAAGTTCTACCTGATCTGTCAGGACATTAACCAGCTCAAGAGCAGGGAAGAAGGATACGGCCCCGATGAAACCATTTCCTCAAACTGTCACGTTCAGAATGCCTACCCACCTAACAGGGTGGAAACTGCCGAACACCTATCGAAGCTGACTGGCACGACCACTGTATTGAAGGAAGCAATTACGGTAAGCGGTAAGCGTACAGCGGCGATGCAAGGCCAAGTATCCAAAACAATGCAGGAAACCCAGCGGCCACTGCTGACACCAGATGAAGCGCAGCGTATGCCGGGGCCGCGCAAAGAGAACGAACTGATCGTAGAAGCCGGCGATATGGTCGTGTACGTTGCAGGCTATCCCGCGATCTACGGCAAGCAACCTCTGTTCTTCAAAGATCCGGTGTTTGCAGCTCGCGCGGCAGTGCCCGAGCCGGAGGTAAGCGACCGTTTGCGCACCTCGGCCGCCACGGAAGCCGTGACGATATGAAGGTCCGAAGGGTAGTCGGACTGGCAGTAGTAGGCAGCGTCCTTACCAGCGTCGCCTCGGGCTTTTTGGGCGCCAGGATTAACACCACAAAGAGTATTCCCATTGGCCTGTATTGGACGGCGAATGAGTCTGTTCGGCCTGGTAGTTATGTGATGTTCTGCCCGCCACAGACCGAGGCTTTCCACCTGGCTCGAACGCGCCGTTACGTCGACTTCGGTAGCTGCCCCGGCAACTACGGTTTCATCATGAAGCGCGTTTTTGCCGTTGGCGGGGATCGCGTGGAATTCACGGCCGAAGGCGTCACAGTAAATGGTCGTGAAGTACCAAATAGCCGGCCATTACTCCAGGACGGAGAAGGCCAGTCCCTACCTAAGATCCGAGGCACTTTTGTTCTTGCGCCGGCTGATGTCCTGCTGATGTCAGGGACAAGCACAACCTCGTTTGATGCACGTTATTTCGGCCTGGTCAAACGCATCCAGATTCAAAGCGTTATCCGGCCTGTTTTCACCTGGTAATCACCAGCTTTTAGGAGTTTTATATATGCGTCTTTTCATCGCTGAAAAACCATCATTGGCCAAGGACATTGCAGCCGTCCTCGGGGTAACAGGAAAGGGTAACGGCTACATCGAATGTGGCCCCGACAAAATTACGTGGTGTTTCGGCCACATGCTGGAATTCGCGGAGCCGGATACCTACACCCCCGACGATGCACCGCGTCACGAGAAGACCGGCAAGAAATTGTGGCGTGCGGAGGATCTTCCTATCATCCCGCAGACGTGGATTTTGGAGCCGAAGGAAGACAGCAAGGCTCAACTTGAAATCATCGGCAAGCTGTTGAAATCGGCCACCGAAGTGGTACACGCTGGCGACCCCGACCGCGAGGGCCAACTACTCGTTGATAATGTGCTTGAACATTTCAATTGTACGTTGCCGGTGCGCCGCTTTTGGGTACAGTCCAACGACGAAGTAACGTTCAAAAAAGGATTGGCCAACCTCAAACCGAATAGCGAGTTCAAAGGCTACGGCCGCGCAGCACACAACAGATCATGCGCGGATTGGCTCATTGGTATGAACATGAGCCGGGCATACACCTTGCGCGCGCAGCGCGGCGGATCTCGCGTCTTGCTGACCATCGGCCGCGTGCAAACTCCGACGCTTGCGCTTGTCGTAGCCAGGGACCGCCAAATTGAGGCATTCAAGCCGATTCCCTTCCACACGTTGCACGCGGCCGTTAAGCACGCCAACGGCGCCTTTGTGGCGAAGTGGCAAGCCAAAGAAGATCAGGCCGGGCTTGACCCCGAGGGCCGCTTGATCGACACCAAGATTGCCGATTCTCTGGTAGCGAAGCTGACTGGCACAGCCGGCACAGTCTCAGATTCGCGCGAAGAACCGAAGACCGAAGGACACCCACGCGCATATTCGCTGTCGGACATTTCCCTTGTAGCGTCAAACAAGTTCGGCTATGGCGTTAGCGAAGTCCTGGAAATCTGCCAATCACTGTACGAAAAAAAATTCACCAGCTATCCCCGTACCGATTGTGCGTATCTACCCGAGGCCCAACATGCTGATGCACCGCGCGTACTGGCCGCTATCAAGGTCGTGAATCCCGAGCTGGCCACCCTCATTGACCTGGCGGACCCTTCTATCAAATCGAAGACCTGGAATGACGCCAAGGTAACAGCGCACTATGGATTGATCCCCACGATGCACGAAGGCAGCAAGGATGCGCTCAACGAGAAGGAGAGTAATGTTTATAACCTGATCGTACGGGCTTACCTTGCACAGTTTTATCCGGTCCACAAATATACGAGCAAGACCCTTGTGGTGGACATCGCCGGTGAAACCTTTAAGGCAGAAGGGAAGACCGTCACGCAAAATGGCTGGCGGGACGTGTACATGGCTGATGATCCGGCTGATTCGGGCGACGAGGCAAACCCCGATCAAAGCATGCCGGCCGTGACTGTGGGCGATAGCGTAACGTGCGTGAAAGTCGCCAGGAAGGATACCAAGACCCGTCCGCCAGTCCGCTTCACCGAAGCGAGCTTGGGCACAGCAATGGAAAACATTGACAAATACGTAGAAGACCCGGCGCACCGCAAGATGCTCAGGGAAGGGGACGGTATCGGCACTCCCGCTACCCGCGCTTCGATCATTTCCGAACTGTTGCGTCGTGGCTTCATCGAGCCGAAGGGAAAGAGCATTGTTAGTACGCAAGTTGGTCGAAGCATGATCGACATCTTGCCCGAGCATGTGAAAAGTCCGGTGCTGACCGCGATCTACGAACGCATGTTGAAAGACATTGCGGCCGGCACCGTTGATGCTTCCGACTTCATGAATAAGCAAGAAAATTTCGTGCGTGACCAAGTGGCAAAGGCCAATGCCGGATCTGTCGTTATTGCCGGCGCCGAAACACGCCAAGTCTCGACCGTCCACAAATGTCGTGTCTGCAAACTCGGGCTTGTTCGCCACACTGGCAAGCAGCCGTGGTGGGGATGCAGCGGCTATCCCACTTGTAATGAGCGTTACCCCGACCTGAAAGGCCAACCCAATTTCGCTGCTAAGAAATAAGGAGAAAACGGATGTCCACTGAGAACCCTAAAGAACTGTTACCCGAGTTGTTTGACACTGGCCCCTCTGATGCGCTGGTTGAGAAGCTGGCAGACGCAATGACGCCCGGTTTCGTTGCCGAATGTGATCCGATCGAAGCAGAACGCGCTGGCGCCTTTGCAGAAGATGCCATGAGTGAAGCCGATGCGTTAGCAAGCAGCATCGACCTCAACCGGCCAGCGGGGTAATGAAGATGGCTAAATCGAGTAAACCGTTTCATGTGCAAGTGGCCGATCTGCTGATTGCTAAGCTGAAAGAAGGCACGGCACCATGGCAAAAGCCTTGGAAGGCCGGTGATCCGTATTTGTTCATGCCTATGAACCCGACTACCGGCAAGCGGTACAAGGGCATCAACGCTATGTATCTTATGGCCCAGGGGCGCACCGATCAGCGATGGCTGACCTATAACCAGGCGCAGGATATCGGCGCCCAGGTCCGCAAAGGCGAAAGCGGAACGCCAATCCAATATTGGAAATTTTCAGAAGAGCAGATAAAGCGTGACGAGGCAGGCAAGCCCATCAAGGACGAGAAAACGGGGGAGTTCCAAAAGGTCACTGTCATGCTGGAGCGCCCGCGAGTATTCTTCGCTACGGTGTTCAATGCGGAGCAAATCGACGGTATGCCCCCCCTTCAACGCTTTGCACGCGATCAGACTTGGACGCCAGTTGAGCGTGCCGAGAAAATCCTTAAAGCATCGGGCGCCTCTATCCAGCACAGTGAACAAGACCGGGCTTTCTATCGGCCCAGTACCGACAAAATCCACATGCCGGAAAAGCATCTTTTTCCGGCCGCCAGCAACTACTATGCAACTGCTTTGCATGAGCTTGGCCATTGGACCGGGCATGATTCCCGGCTTGGGCGTGATCTTGCAAATCCCTTTGGAAGCGAAGGATACGCCAGGGAAGAACTACGCGCGGAAATTTCCAGCATGATTCTTGGAAACGAGCTGGGGATTGGCCACGATCCCGACCAGCACGCTTCTTACGTCAAATCCTGGATCAAAGTTCTTGAAGAAGATCCGATGGAGATTTTTCGGGCTTCCGCAGATGCCGAGAAGATCCATGGATTTATTTTGGCGTTTGAACAAAAGCAGTTGCAATCTACCGTTGCAGAAAGGATCGAAATGCAGCAACCTAAGACGCTGCCCGTACCGCAACAAGGTCGCTTGGTCGACAGCTTGCAGAAAATCGGTATGTCGCAGGATGACGCAAACGTGACCAGCGCGCGCCGTGATTTGCTGGTGGCAACCGCCGATACCCTAGCGGTTGACCAGGCCGCTTTTGCCGACGCCACTATGGCCGCATTCGGGTTCACTATCCCGACAGATTGGAGCGGTGAAACGCAAGTAGTCGGCATGCTTAAAAGGGATGACGAAGTTATCCCGGCGGCACAAGTCAGCGCAGATCCCGAATTCTTCACCGTGTATGCGCGCGGCGCCGATGGCACGCATACTTGGCTGACCGACGCCCCAAACCAGGAGCTGGCCAAAGACCTGGAAAGCCGACTGCTGCTGATCGACGCCTATTCCCAACCCAATACGTTTAATCGTGACGCGAAGCTGGCGAGGTTACAGGAACAGTGGGTAAACGAAAGCCCCAACAGCACTGAGCAGGAAAAGACCCATGCACGCGAGATCCGCAGAATTGCAGATGCCGCAGCGCTGGTCGAAGCTGCGCCGGCCGCGATGCAAACTGTACCAGGCGCAGATATGCCGGCTTCGGTGCAATCGACTAAGGCGGATCGGACCTACATCAAAGTGCCTTTCCGAGAAAAAAACGAAGCAAAGGATCTCGGCGCACGCTGGGACCGAGCAGAGCAACTTTGGTACATCCCACCTGGTAAGGATCTAACGGCTTTTGCCAAGTGGGAAATCGTTCTCACGTCTTCCCAGGCGTTGGCCCAGCAGAACATCGAACCACAAGATGCGCCGGTCTTGGCCCAAAGCGATGGCGCCAAGGCCGCACAGATCGCCCTGCAGGCGGTCGAGAATCCGGCCGAAGAGATCCCAACTCAAACGGCCGCTGCTCCTGTAAAAGTCCCGGAAAATCGTCAATATCTGGCTGTCGAATACAGCCAACGTAAAGAGGCAAGCGCGGCCGGCGCCAAATGGGATGCTGGTGCTAAGTCCTGGTATGTTGGGCCGAACGCCGACATGGACAAATTGAAAAAGTGGCTCCCCGAGGCCGTCGTGGTCGAGCAGGCGCCGCCACTCAGCCCGAGGGAAGAGTTTGCCGACGCCCTGCGCGCGGCAGGCTTCATGATTTCAGGTGGCCTTACCGGCGCCGATGACGAACATCCGATTATGGATGGTAAGAAGCACCGGGTAGCGGTCGAAGGCGACAAGAAGGGCGCCACATCCGGTTTTTATGTCGGCCACCTGGACGGCCACCCGGCCGGCTACTACATGAACAACAAGACCGGCGCGCAGGACAAGTGGAAGAGTAAAGGCTACACACTTACCGACGAGCAAAAAGCCGTCATGCAAGCCGAGGCTGCGCAGAAGCTACAAGCTCGCGCCGAAGACGAACGCCTCCGGCATGAACATTCCGCAGCGCGCGTGGTCGGTCAATTGGCTAACGTGAAGCCGGCCCAGGACGATACTCCCTATATTGCTGCCAAGGGCATCAAGGCCCATCCTGGCGTGTTTGTCGACCGGGATAACAAGACTATGTACATTCCCGCATTCGACGTGCAGGGTAAGCAATGGACAATGCAATATATCCAGGAAGACGGAACGAAGCGCTTTGCCAAAGACAGCCGAAAGGATGGTTGCTTTCATCCGGTCGGCGGCATGGATGCGTTGAAAGCAGCGCCGGCACTGGTCATCGGGGAAGGGTACGCTACGGCCGCCCAGGTTGCGGAAGCCGTAGGCTTCGCAACCGTCGCAGCCTTCGATAGCGGAAACCTGGAGGCCGTAGCAAAGGCACTGCACGAAAAGTATCCCGATAAGCCGGTAATCATCGTCGGTGACGACGACCGGCATCTTCTGATGACGCACGGCACGAACCCTGGCCGCACAAAAGCAGAATCCGCAGCTCAAGCAGTAGGCGGCAAGGCTGTATTCCCGATCTTCGCATCATCCGAGGCTACATACCCGGCCAGCCTTCCGCCGATCACTCAGGACGCCTATAAAGCGCACCTGGCCGCAGAGCAGCGGCTTGCGGATGCTGCGGAGGGCAAAGCGACATTGAAATCTGGTGAAGCAGAAACGCTCAAGGATTCTATGCTGAGCGCGGCGCAGCTTTCGGCCCTGGCCCACATGAAGAAGCACACGGATTTCAACGACCTGGCCACCAAGAGCAATCTTGGTCGGGATGGTGTCGAACGCCAGATGAGAGCCGCTGTGGACTGGGCCATTGAAAAGCATGTTTCCAGGGCTGAGCAAGACCAGGTACAGCAGCAAGAGCAGAACCGCACGCAGGGCCACGAGCGCAAGCGCGCGGCTACCCTTTAAACCATGTGGCCGGCGCTTCGGTGCCGGCATTTTTTCTATCTTATGGAACTTATTTTTGCTGGAATACTTGGCCTTGTGGTCGGTGTTGTTGTGTGCGTCGTATCTGTTCGACTTCCGCAATCAATGCAGGTTGACACGGATAATTTTGCCGCCCTGGTCAGTGGTAAAGAGCCGCCGCACGCACCGTTTCCAGTCCTGCCGATTGAGAGTCTAGCTCAGCTATTCCCGCTGTCGTTGCGAACGGTCGTGGCCTGCCTGCTATGCGCTTTGTTGTCTTTGATGACGATCTTCTTTTTTGGAGTAACCCCGCGCGGCCTGGCCGTGCTGTGCTTTACGTATATTCTCACAACCCTATTTGCCGTTGACATCGAGGCTCAGCTTTTGCCTGATAGCTTGACCTATCCGCTGATGTGGCTTGGCCTACTGGTTAGTGTCAACGGAACGTTCGTTTCGGCGGATTCGGCCATCATTGGGGCCATCTTAGGCTATATGGCCCTTTGGGCACTCGCGGCAAGCTATAAGTACGTCACAAATAATGATGGTATGGGTAATGGCGACTTCAAGCTAATGGCAGCACTCGGCGCCTGGCATGGATATGAAAGCTTGTTTGCTATTCTAATAATCGCTTTCGCTGCTGCCTTTGTCGCGTGGTTGCTTCGTTTCGTCCGAATGTCGACTGAACGGCGGCAAGCGTTTGCCTTCGGCCCATATATGGCACTGGCCGGGTTGGCTAACTTCTACATAGATGCCAATAAGGCCATGAATCTAATCTAACATGAACCCAAAGTATGCGCTAAATCTTAGCCTGTTCGTGAAGGATGATGGGCCGACGATTACAAAACATCAACTTAACCGGCTGATCGACCATCTTCCAGACGATGCCGATATTTATCTCTTTACTAAGCTAGATTGCGTCACACGGGCCATGCAGATATCCGCCGAAGTTGGTACAACAGTCCTGTCGTTCTCGCTTACTGGCGATGTCATTGAAGAACCTCACGGAGTAAGTCTTATGGCTAGAGCAGCCGGTTGAATCCTGATGTGGAAGAGAAGGCGCGGCGTGTTGGAATTGCCGCTGTAGAGATCGCAATTAGATAAATCCAAGAACTGCAATCAAAACCATGACGAACAAACCAAGTCGCTTGCGAACCAAAAAAAATATCCCAAGCGGGGGAGACTGGACAGACCACGCCAAACAGTATTATGACCATTGCAAACACATGACAACGCTATCGGCTGGCTCAATGCTGCTGATGGTGACGATGTACGATAAGCTCAGCAAAGCACCTAAGTCGACTGGTCTTGTACCACTAAGCGTTACGCTCTACCTTATATCTTTAGCGGCGGCTTTATTCGCTATGCTTGGCTTTGCTTCTTATTCAAGAGGGAGAGAGGGCACGCCAAATGATCCGAGCGATATTGCCATTAACGCATTCATAGTCGCCATGGTTTTGTTCTGGCTAGGGTCTATGTCGCTGGCATGGTTTATGTGGAAGAACGTATAAGGAAAATTGCATGCCTAATAAATTCACATTTGCACGAGTGGCGATAATCACTTCGGCGGCTTCGTTTGCTATTGGTGCCGTGACTTTCGCCAACCAACACCCATTCGCATGGCCTGCATATCTCGAAGCTATTTTTGCTGTGGCTGTTGCAGCCGTTGGAGGCTATTTGATTGGGCGTAACCAACCGGATAGTACAGAGCCCGTCCACAACGTTCCGAAGTAAAAAGGAAAAAACAAATTGACGAGCACTGCACTCAATGAAACCGAAAAGTCTGCACTTCGTGCGGCCTCCGAGGCTTTCTTATTAATCCGTATGCTGGCGTCTCGCCCAATGTCCGGCGAAGCCCAACAGATTATCCGTGACATGGCCGATGCGTTCCATAACGTCCCTGTCCATTGCGCCGGCTCAGTGGAACAGCGGCAGGCGAATGCATTTCTGATCGAGGATGCCATTCGTGATGCGATCCGCGCCCAAAATAAGTACGGCTTGGTAAGCAGTCACCTGCCGACGCAAGTCTAAGGGAAACGACGTGGCGGGCGCCGCCGGCAAGCGCATCGAGCGGCAACACAGCGCCGGCCGGCGCCTGGTCGGCCAACTGCACGGCCTGGTCGCGGTCGACGTGGCCGGCGCACGAGCTGGTGAACGTGGCCGGCGCCGCCGGCAAGCACATCGAGCGGCAACACAGCGCCGGCCGGCGCCTGGTCGGCCAACTGCACGGCCTGGTCGCGGTCGATGTGGCCTGCGCACGAGCTGGTGAACGTGGCCGGCGCCGCCGGCAAGCGCATCGAGCGGCAACACGGCGCCGGCCGGCGCCAGGTCGGCCAACTGCAAAACCGCCTGGACACACTGATATACTGTACGCGCATACAGCTATCTGACGGGGGGATTATGGAACGGGACGTGGTGGTAGTTCTCTATGAGAACGAAGGGGCGCCAATACCGAGGCACAGGCTGGCATTCCCGAAGCCGGCGCACGAAGGCTTGTTCCAGATCGGGGACGAGATCGATACGGAACTCAAGCGAACAATGCCGATTGCGCGGTTACGGTCAGCTGAGGGCGCGGGTGACGATGTGTTGCCGCCGCTGCGTGATGCAAAGCTATTGTGGCAAAGGCGTGGCGTGGCCTGCTACACAGGGGTGGAGATGGAGTGCGATCTCAGCCGGCGGCGCACGGGGCAGTCATGGAAGGTATTTCTCGCTGGCTACCAGGGGCGTGGGCAAGACCCGGATTAGCCATTGGGATGGAGCTAAGCATCCGCAAGCAAGGCCTGGTAGCTTTCGATGTCAACGGCTTGAGATAAATAGTACGGTCGTTCGCATAATTTGCATTATGTCAAATTGGCAACATTACTTTATTTGCATTATTGCAATTTGCATGACTGCTCTACGGTGCTTTTCCTTCCTAGATTACTCGGGGGGCTTTCGGACTATCGTTGCAGCTACGCCTAAGTCATATTGGAGCATGGAAAAATGCACTAGGACTCCATGAAAGAACCACGCCAACCGCCGCCGCATGGGATTATCAATCCCTCCATCCGAGGCATCGCTCCAAAAATCCCAAAACTGACTTTCAGCGATACCAATTTTAAACTTGTAAAGCACCAGGCCCAACACTTGAGCAAGTAGCCAAGCTCCAGCCAGTGTCCCAACCCACGTATGCTGTCCTGTAACAGTTTCTAGGCCGTAAATGGTGGATGCAAAGGCCATTGCGATGAAATACATCAAGGGAAAATTTCTCATGGAGTTATCCTTCACTTTTGATGAATTAACGTGACTAGTCACGTTAATTCATCATAGGTATAAATGCTATCGCAATTCCTTCCAACCCCACATTAGCGCATCCTCAATGATAGTCAGGTCTACTGGTTCAGGAAGTGCACCAGGTAAAACAATCGTGGTCGTGCTCCACGGTTCAGGTGGTTTGTGCATACTCATTTCACTTGATGGCCACAAAGCAGCGTTGCGCGAGCGCAGCGCGACGCGAATCGCCAATATCGGCAATTCTTCATCGTTGTAAAGCGTTACATGCAGACCGCCATGCTCGATGCGCGCAACGCCAGAGTATGGCCCGGCCCACGGCATTGGCACTGGCCGCACGCCGCAGACTGCGTTAGATATCCAAGCCTGCGCGGCGCTAACAGCCATGTCCGGCACGTGGTCGCGGTATGATCGACGTATCCGGGCGGTATTGTTGTTGATGTGTGTAATAAACATGAGGCTCCCTATTTGTATCTACCGCGCAGCGGAACCGCGCATAGTACCAGAGAGCACAAGGAGCTGAGCATTAGGGGCCGCATCACGGCCCCTACTCCCTTATTCTTTGGATGCAAGAATACGCAGCCGGCTCTCCATCGGCGGTGTTTCTTCCGGGTCGATATACACATCGAGCAAGGTAGGCCCAGGATGATTGCACATTGCTTTGATGTCCAAGGCTTCCAGGTCAGCCACCGATTTAATTGTATGGCCGCGTCCACCCTGAGCACGTGCAACGGCCGCAAAATCCGTTACCGGCAGTTGGTAGGCAATAGAAGCTGCGCCGGCCAGGCGCTGGCCGTGTTTGACCATACCCAGGGCACGGTCATTCAACACGACATAGATCACGCATAATTGTTCCTGTACCGCAACCGAAAGTTCCTGGCCACTCATGAGCATTGAGCCGTCGCCCGTAATGCATACCACAGGCGCATTAGGGTTGCCGGCGGCGGTCCCAATAGCGGCGGCAATAGCCCAGCCCATAGGCGCATAGTGCGGCGTTACACGCAACCAGCCGTCGCGTTGCTGATGACGTGCATCGTGTAAAAGGTTTGGCTGTGGATACAAATAATGAGTGGCCCAGGCCACACTGTTTCCGGCATCCGCCAAATAGGCGGTGTCGACAGGAAAGCAGTGCCCCAATTTGTTCATTAGACGTTGGGGTTTCAGTGGCATGGCATCGCTCTGAAATGCTATGGGGTCATCGAACATGTCAAGCGGACTCCATTTTCTGCCGGAGATTCCAGCTTTATTAGGAAGTTCAGGCATCAAGCTTGCCAATGAGCGGAAGGCTGAGCCAATGTCACCGCGTATATGTTGGCAGGCCATCGGGGTTCGCCCCAAGTGCGAGTCAAACGCATCAATGTGAATCAGTCGCTTGTTCATAAGACTACTATGCCAACCGCTCGTATTCCATTCGCCCATACTTACGCCGCCCGCGATGATATAGGCAATAGCCGGATCGGCAAGCGCTGCGCTCGCGCTTCGGTGGCCACCAAAGCCGAAAACCCCATGGTACAACGGATGATGCGGATTAATCAGACCGACACCATCCGGCGTGGTAATGAAAGGAGATTGTGTGCGTTCAACATACTGCATGATGTCCGCAATCGCGTTGGCACAGCCCCCACCGATCAAAATCACGGCCCGGCCGTGCGGCTCCAGCAGCGAAGCCACCGCATCAATACCGCGCAAATCGACAACGGGCGAGAGTTCCAGAAACGAGGCAACATTGTGAGTCGGCTCGGACGTGCCGGCCTGGCTGCCTAGGACATCGCATGGGATCGATAGATGAACCGGGCGTGATTGAGCACGCGCTTCGTACAGCGCCGCCATTAGCATGTGCTCGACGTGGGCGTAGTGAGTCACCAACGCACTATAGGACGTGACGTAGCGAAACATGCCGACTATATCTACACCTGTTGGGCCGGAATCTTGAAGCGCATGGCGCCCGTGTTGTGGCAACGCCGGTTGCGCGGTTATGACCAGCATAGGAACACGATTAGTGTAGGCCGTAGCCACGGCGGTAATCATGTTCGTGGCTCCTGGTCCGGAAGTGGCAATGCAAACGCCGATTTTACCGGTTTCGCGGGCATAACCGTCTGCCATGAAAGCGGCCCCGGCTTCATGGCGAGCCAAGAAGTGTTGCATATTGCCGCCTTCTTTCTGATGACGGGCCAGGGCGTTATACAAAGGTTCAATTGCACCGCCAGGAATACCGAATACTGTATCAATATCTAATTGAGCCAAATAGGCTACTAACAGATCAGCAACGGAATAGACGGGGGAGACAGCATGGTTGCGCGAACTAGGCGCACGAGCGATGGTAGGTTGCATTTAAATTTTCCCTGCCTGCAATAAGACCGGAGGCGTCGGTTTTGGCGAAAAGCCAAGAATAGAATAAACTATAAAATATCTATTTGGCAAGTAAAATGGATATTTTTTTCGTGTAAATTACCACTTACGTGGCTGACTTTGTGTCTTTTTTTTCCAAGGCTCATTAAAGCATATGCTACTGGCTTTTTGACGTTTTTCTTGGTTCGCTATAGCTTTGATGCGATTTTCGCTATCAGGAGCTTCACAGAATTCTTTCCATTCCTGAATAGTATCTGGCTCTTTATAGGAATCGCACGCTGATAAAAGCGTGACGAAAATAAAAAATAAATTGGTTTTGAGAATCTTCATAATTCCTATTTATTTCTCCAATAAGTTATTTCAGCGTTTTATCTTATGTGATTTCACTGTGCCAAGGATAGAATCGATTGAATCCTGAGCCCAAACCGGAATCCGTGTCGAAACGAATTTTGCTTTCCCGTTCTCAAGGGACAACAGAAGCCGGCGGCGTTTTCCTGAGTTGTCAAAGATGAATGCCCTGTCTGCCATTGCAACTAAACCGGGCAGGTTTTCAATGCTTCGGGAAAATCGTCTGGAGACATCGGCCGGCGGTACGTCGTGCCCTCCCCCTGCGACTCGCTGTGCTACCCTCATCATTGAAACACCGGGATCTCGCACCGCGATAAAGGCTACTCGTATTCGGTAGCCCTGGTCTTTCGCCTTGTTGGCAAACGGTAGTTCCCGCTTGCCGGATAAGGTTGTTTCAAGAACAAAGCTTTTGCGTGACGCCAGGTAGGAGTTTTGTTGTTCCAAGGCTGCTTTTCCAGCCTGGATCGGGGAAATTTTTTGATCGCGGGCTATGTCGTCGGGGTTGACGACTGGTAGGCTTGTGCGAATGTAACGGTTGACGAGGGTACTTTTTCCAGAACCGTTAGGGCCAGCAACGATCCATAGTTGCGGCCTACTCACAGCACACGCAGCAATTCAAATTGCCCAGCGGCGGTAACAATCCCGAGGTCGCGCTTTCCATCCGGCCATTCGCGGATGATCTCGGAAGGGTACTTGTCATCGCAATAGTAAACTGGCCGTCCTTGTTCCAGATGTTCGCGGAAAGCGCCGTCATCTTGCGATAATTGGTACTCCAACGAATTCCAGAATGCCCGCTGGCCGGACAATGGTAGCGTGTCGACTGTAGCGAAATTAAATTGAATCATCTTTCTTCCTCTGGAAAAGAAATGGTTTTTTGCTCGGTGCCTGCAAGAAATTTTTTCCTCTTCCGATAATCTGATGCGCGTTGAGCTGGAGATTTTGGGTTATCTAATTTAGGCCGGCCCCTCCCTTTTTTTATTGGAGCTGGAGCCGGTTCCAATCCTAACGGCAATTCGATTGTTCGGTTATCGTTTGCGAGTTTCATTCGCGGGTATAGAAAAGTTTGCTTTAACTACTTTATCAACATATCCAGTGTAATATCCTGTTGAAAAATTGCCTGACTGATAACATGAAAGGGCGTGCCGAACCGCAATCTGTTCATTCTGATACTGCTTGTAGGCCCTATCGTAGCACTCCGAAAGTATGTCGCCACCCTTTTTTATATTAGTGCAAATATCGAATACCGTTTCAGTCGTCAGGCCCAAGCGCGCAAAGTTAGTTGAGTTGATCTGAGAAGGCCCGGCGTCGAATTTGAAACCGTTCTGATAAAGCCAGGTCGCCCAAGCAATCGCCTCTGTCTTGTCTTTCGGCTGAGTTGTCAGAGTGAAAACCTTGCCATCACTCCGCACTATCTTATAGCCAATCGCGTTTTCTCGCCCCGTGCTCTCCACCGTGATGATTTTCCCCATCGTTTGGACGGACACATGCGGCGGCGTGCATTGGTGAATCAGAGCAACAAGATCCATTAGAACACTTTCTCCCGTAACCACTTCGTTGCGACGTACTTAACGCCAGAGATAACCGGAGATCCGCCATGCAAAGAGAGTCGACAAGGGGTTCCCTCTGGCGTGATGTTTGTGAAAAACACCGCACCGCCTTTCCGTGGGGCGACTTCAAGGCCCAGCTCAGGGAAGAGCGTTCCCCCGCCGGCCTCAACATCGTTTAGATACATGACGATAGTTCCGACGCGCTGACCAGCCGTGCCAAAGAGTTGTGCTTGACCTGGTATGTCCGCATTGAACCAATCGAAATGGGGTTTGTATTCAGCCCCCACACCATAGCGCAAAAGTTGTAAGCCCTCTCCCCTTTCGACTGGCCAGTTAGCGATATGCGCAAGCCTCGCCTCGATTTTGGTAATTAGATCGAGTTCCCCCCGCTGCATCATAACGCCGTAGCTGGTACGGCCGGGATCGATTTGGCCGCCGCCGGTAGCGGCGACGGTATGCGAACGCGACATGCCGGCTTCACCATAGGCGATAAGTGCGTCGCATTCTTCGTCACTTAAAACGTTACCGAGGACGGCGACGTTTGGAGCTTCGACAGAAAGGATAACTTGAATCTTCCGGTCAGGCGTTGAGATATAGTTCTTGCTGGTATCTACAAAGGGGCGTAGTGCATTCGATTCAGACTGATCACTCTTAGTCGCGTTAATCGCGGCTATTGCGACGGCCCGGCTAAAGCGGCCGTCACGCACCAATACCTGAATCATGCTGTCAACACTACATCCCCGGCTAAGCCCGTCTTTTATCCAGGCGTGCCATTGTGGGCTGATCGCTTGCACAAGGTTGTCAGTCATCGCACCCATTTGTTATTTGCTCGCAGTCGTGAAAGTCCAGGTTTTGGAGATTGCGGCGCCGTCGACAGTGCCAACGAAACGAACGGTGTAATTGGTATTTGCCTTGAATGGCGCGCGGCCAACCACAAACGCGATATTTCCAAGCAGGAATTTATTAGGGTCGCTGTCTTTCGTGAAAAGGCGCATCGGCAGCGCTTCGGTTTGGCCCTGTTCGGTGACAGTGAACGTTGCAACGGTCAGGGTCGTATTCGACTTGGTAACAATGCTGATCGGGTAGCTAGTGCCCTTCTGGACGGCATCAAACGTGGTCAGTTCTGGATATGGATTCGGCACTTCTTGATAGGACGCCAGAGGGACATCCGTTTGCTTATCGGCCGGATATGCTCCCACGAAATTACTTGCGTTGCGCTGCGGCGCTGTCATGTAGCCCAACTCAATGACGGTCGTTTGCGCGGAATCGCTACCCATCGAAATACCAATCTCGCGTTGTTCTTGAAACATCAGACCTTGACGGTGATAAATCCCGCTGGCCAGGTCGGCCAAGACTTTTGCACCGCCGTTGCCGAGGCCGTAGGCGCCGCTTTCGCCCACGTAGGCGCCCATATAGCCGACTGCTTTAGCGCGGTCGCTTTCCAGAACGCCAGTGAACCCGGACCGAGTTTGTTGCTCAACGTGGAACATCGGCCGGCCAGTTGCTTGGTCAATAGCCGAAAAATTGATGTCAGGATTGGACAGCAGGTAATTGACGTGATTCTTTGCTGCTTGGTCCAATTGTTGATTCTGAGCCAACAGTCCAAGGCCAACGGCGGAACGGAAATTGTTCAAAGCGGTGAAGAAAGCCATTTCTTGCGAAGCGGCTTGATATGTTGGAGCCGGGACAGTGGTTTGGAGATCCCCTGGAACGACAACTGGCGGGGTCGGAGTCGTGTCGGTCGGGGTGCTGGGAGCGCTGGGAGTATTTGGCGTGCTACCAGTTGTCGCGCCACCGCCACCGCCGCCGCACGCGGTCAGCAGGACAGACAGAGTTGCAGCAATGATCGACAGTTTAGCTTTCATATTCATACCCTATGTGATGGTCTTAGGAAATTTTTTGCTTGCGGGGGATCGGAAGCAACAGAGATAGTTTAGCTAAACTATCTCTGTCGGTCAAGAAATTTTAGCGGCTAAATTTTACTATGTTTCGTAATGGCAACTTAAATTCTTTAAGATCAACGCATTTAATAGCCTGCTGGACACGAACAACCGTTGCCACTTCGTGTTGAGTCGGCTTCGCACTGTCCCACCTCGTTTCTCTCTGGGATACAACTCGGCAGCGAAGCACTATAGGTTCCCCATGTGTAGTTAACCGTATTGCTATCCACCCAATTCGAATCACAGAATCTAGTCGGCGGCGGGCACGCCGGCGGCGGCGGCAAGCTAACCGGTGGCGGCGGTGGTGGCGGCGGCGGCGGCGGCGGCGGCGGCGCGCAGTCGTCATAATAGGTCGACCAGCCACCCGTAGTGACATTTCCCCACTTGTCCGTTATGACCGTGCGGCTTTGCTCGTTGGAACCGGTATAACCAGGCGGGCAACCAATGGACCGATATTCATACGATACAGGTGGCACGGTCGTGGCCTGTTTATTGCTGCCGATCCAGGTTGCGGCCACCACCACTGCCGCATTTGGGCCAAGCGGGTTCGGCATCGACTGGTTAGCCTTCATAAGAATTGCTGGACTACCTGGCGTTGCTTTCCAGCCCAAGCCGCTGGGCATAGCATCAACGATGCGTGCGGCCTTTCGTGGGTCCGCTGTGCCATTGCGCGTGATGCCGCCCTGCGGATAAACCTTGATACCGAGGACGCATTTTTCTCCGGCGCAGCCGGCCGGTTCTTTGGCAATTTCGACTGTCAACGTAACCGAATCATTTGCACTTGCGTTATAGCCAGAAGGGGCATAACCGTTTGCAATAAGTTCTGCCATGGTAGGTGCCTGCGGCGATGCAAATCCGGCGATAGCTTGGTTGTTGAGAATCGCCGTTTGATTTTTTACCGTGTAGGCAATCGCGGTTTGCATGCCGAGATCGATGGATTTTGCTGTATTGGTAACTTCCTGGTTCATACGGTAATCAGCATAGAGCCAATTTCCACCAGCGCCCAGCGCGCCGATAATGCCAACAGCAATGATGGCATTTATAAGCGCGGAACCTTGTTGATAGCGAGGCAAAGGTTGCCGAACAATCGTCTTGTTTTTTCTCTTCTTCATTTCATCCTTTCAAGGAGCAACATAAATTTGTGCTGCGACAACTGCTGGTAATCCTGTAGGATTCGCAATTTGTGTCGTTAAATTTCCAAGCATCGCACTATTAACTGGATTAGTACAAAGGCCAATATCTCCCAAAGCTTTAGCGATACCACACGCGCGCCGTTGATCCACTGCGCCGCTAGAATCTTTAACGCTTCCGTTAATATAAGCCATTCCAGTAATAGAATTGTTTGCCTGTTTCGTGAGCTTGGTTATATAGCCAGCGCCGTAAGGATTCATATCAACGCCGGTAGAAGTGAAATATCCGAGGGAGGTAAGTTCACCTAATGTGGGGGCGTACTGATCATTAACGTACATGACCGTTTTACCTTGAATAAAATTTTGCTGGTTGGCGACCGCGTATTTTTGTAGAGCATTACGCACTTGCATCAAGCCTGATCCCTCTGCAATATAAGACTCAGCACGTTGAATATCAGAACGCCAGATTAAAGCAATGCTCGCCATTCCAAAAAAAATTAGCGAGATCAAAATGGCGATAGAAATAAATCCACGCTCACTGATTATTTTCTTCATCTTATTGACTAGGTGTAGCAGCCCAGGCGCACACCACGGCCGGACCATTGACAGGGCTTGCAATGTTTTGAAAGCCTGGTCCGTTCAATAGGCCCGGTGTTCCAACCGTAGTACGCAAGCCGACGCCATTTGCCGCGTGCATGATCTGTCCTGCAATCGGTCCATTAGGCTGGCCAGCACTATCGACAATGCTTTGATCGCCGCATGCCAGGCCGGTAAGGGTATTGTTGATTCCTACCCTCACAGTAAAGATCATGGTCCCGCCGAACGGCATACGGGTTGACACGAACGAAGGGAGGAAGCCGGCCGTTCGCAGTTCCGCCTCGGACGGCGCCAAGGCGTTAGCAAACCCCGGCGCTGTCCCATTGGTCGTGATGTTTTTACCGTACTTGTTGAGCATCACTTGTAAGGCAGCGGCCCCAGCCGCGAGCCTGGAGCCTTGCAAGTGAGCTTGGCGGCCACGATTAAGCGAGTCGCTGACTTGAGCTACTACCAGGAGCATTCCCATTGCTACGACTACTCCAAATATCAAATCAAGCAACATCATCCCGCTTTCGCGCCGTCTGATCTTCATTAGCTTTGCTTGATTTTTTCGGCCAGGACGGTAACGGTTGCGGCCGAGTTGCATTGCGTGTTGAGTGTCGTAGGGACCAAAGCAGCATTCATGGCTTTAACCACGACACCACCGACCGAAACACGGTCTACGTCATCGGCAAGTTGATTAGCCAAGGTATAGCAAGCCGCGCTAGGTACGCCCGTTTCCGAATAGGTCATGGTATCTGCCGTGGTGTTAGTGGTGACGAAACCGACCGTTACCGTGCCGCCGAAACGGTTATTGATAACACCACTACCAGGAAGGTAGCGCGATTGGAAAATGGTTGTATTGGCCACGTTTGCATTTGCCAGGCCGGTATAACCAGCAGCGCCGGAGAATATGTCATTCATCTTTTTCATGTTGGATGAAATCGCGCTTGCTTCCATCCAGCCTTGGATAGTTGGCCAGCCACTATTTTTCATGTAGAGAACAAACGCCATTGCAGATAACACACCACCACCCCAAAGCAGCATATCCATGGTAAGAACCGCGCCGGTCTGAGCGAGTTTGCGATACTCGCGCTTTTCCATTGCTTCACGCATGATACGAACATGGTTCTTGATGTTTTTTGGATGAATCATTTTAATTCCTTTAAAAAAGATTGTTGAATATTACTTATTAAACAGTGAAAACTATAAATATTAGATCTAATTCATATTTTTCCTCTTATTACTTTGTCATTCCTGAAAGACTCATTACCTGAACGATTGCAATCGCGCCGCTTGCGAAAACTATCATTACTGCAAAGCCGATAAGGAGCTGCAAGCCATGCTCTAGAGTTGGGCCAAACTTTTTAATATCTTCCGTAACAACATTAAGCGAAGTATCGGCAATCTCACGGATCTTCTTATGCCAGTCTCCCCACCTGGCGTAATTGCTCAGCAGATCGCCTATTTCTTCATTGAATAAACCGGTTGACACAAGAGCCTCACCAGCGTTACTTGCATTTTTATCCAGCTTGTCAAGAATTTTATGTATGTGGAATCGAATATAGGCATTACTGTGCTCATACATTCGCAATAGTGCTTCACGCGGAGGATGCTCAGCCACCATAAGGAATGCCAAGTTGACCATGAATAAAGCGCATTGGAAGTCACGATATTTACTGTAAAGAACAGTCTTTTCGGCCAACGCCCTACCCTTTCCCGTCCAACGAGAAAGGCTGATATACCAGCAGGCAATAATAAGAGGAACTATCACGGCCAAAATGCCGACAATACCGCCGATCTGATGCGCAATATCGGCAATGAATCTTGTCAAGAAAGGCCAACTTTTACGCGGCAAAGTTTCTTCCAATGTCGGATAAAAAAATGAATCACAGCCAACAAATAGGCCGATTAACATAGCAGCGGGAAGCCATACCTTTTTGAAAGCCCCTGTAATTGCTTTACGCATCTCATCTATCTTTGTCACGGCATCAGATAGGAAATGAAATCCTTCGGAAAGTTTATGAGTCTCTTCGGCTGAAGCCAAAAGAGAATATTCCGTTGTTGGCACCGTTCCTTGCATAGCCAATGCAACGCGGCCGGCGGCTTTGCCTGTAATCTGTTCATGCCAAGAGCGGTAGACGGCTGCGACCGCGCTTCGGCGGCGCCGTGCCATTTGATACATAGCTTTAATTTCTGTTGGCGGGTGCGCGTCATGTCCGAGAGAAAATGCCATTTGTGAATAGATTTTGCTTCGGCGTTTAAGAAACACCGACTTGGCATTATGCAATTCTAATAATTTAAATACCTGGTTCATTTTATTAGGCGGCTATAGCCGTCAATTTATTACGCTTAATTGTAGGGCGATATTTGCTGATGAGGCCAAGGTTTTCTTGAACATCACTGGCGTCAACATTGCCCAAGTAAACTTGATATAATGCATTGGCAATAATCGGTTTACCAGTAATATCTTCTTCGGTAACGTGTGTTTTGCAAGTTGAGAGCCAATAATCTTTGGCATCGCCGTCTTTACCGTCGCGAGCCAAACGCATATATTCTTCGTCTGGTTCGATCATTTCAATGCAAGGGATTGCGTTAAGTTTTCCCTCATTACATTTCTTTGATCCGTCCGGATGGGTGCAGCCGGCCTTATTTCTCACCCGTACTCTTTCCAGTGGAATTTCTAGTCGATCAAGTTCCGATTTAATCGCTGGGTCCAAAACGTCCGGCCTATCACTCACTTTAAAAGCGCAATCACAGAGCTTCGGAATAAGACGTTGGTAAAAGAAGGCCGCGACCATATCTACGTCGCAAAGAGACTGGCGAGGAATTGCGATTTCTTCACCACATAGGCGGCTTACACATTTGTCGGCGCCTAGAACGTGAAGTGTAGTAAAGACCTTCGGGCCAGTTTCACTCATGACTTTGGCCATCATGCCCATTTCCGCATCGCGGATCTCGCCAATCATCACAATGTGGGCACCCATGCGCAGTGCACGTTTCACGCCGTTTGCGTAACCAACGTGGGCGACAGGAACGCGAGTAACACCGAATTGGTCATATTCTGGTGGATCTTCAAACGTCATAACGTAACGATTTCGCAGATGGCGCGGCCGGTGCATCAATGCATACAAAGTCGTCGTCTTGCCTTGGCCCATCGGACCAGTCGCATATACTGCCCCCCTTGGGGCGTTAGCTACACGTTTTAAAGCTTTAATTGCGGATGGCGTAAAGCCAAGCGATTCCAGGGATGGGACAGCACCTTTTGAACCCTGCAATTGGATACGCATAGAAACGTCATATCCACCGTCAGCCTCGGGCATGCTTTGATAACGAAGGTTATAAAGATTTCCATCGATGGCAATTTCTATCGTACAACTTTGGTCAATAGTGGTACTAAAGGAGCCTTTTCCCTCTTCAAAGGATTTTGGGTCGGCCATGTTGGTGTAGGCATTTGAACAAACGTCATTACCCAACTCGGCGGAAATAGAGGTATAGGGATAGATATCACCATCAATGTTAAAAACGATTCCGCAATTATCCTTCCGGACATGAAACTGGATTTGCCGCGCCCTTGCTTGAATTGCAGCTTGCAAGAGTTGTTCAAAATAGGTTGTATTTGCTGACTTATGAGTGCCTGTAACACTCTCATTAAGCATGCTTGAGCTTAGACCATATTTAGTGCGGATTACCCCGCCGCTTTCGATTACGACAGTTGCGGTGAAACCAAGAGATTTGATACGCCGGCATAAGGCTTTATATTCCTCAGACTCTTGGAATTCTTCGGTAACGTAGATCGTAGCTTTTTCTGATGATTCAGCCATTACCGCTACGTGTGCGTGGTGTGTAGCGTAGATCTTGATTACAGCGTCATTCTCACCCGTCAAGAGTTTTGGATAACCGTCTTTCTTCGATGACACAATATAACGGTCAACGAATTTTAATGCGCGTTGGAAAATGCCGGTTTTCATAACTTTTATTAACCTTGAGATTGAAACAAGATCATTTGTGCGCAAGATGGCCCTGCTTTAGCGGCGCCCTTTTTATCCTTCTTCGGGCTTTCCTTTTGCTCCAGCGGATTAAGACAAACGCCATCGTCGGAGATACTTGCAACGACTTGTTTTAGCACTGGCGATCCGATACCCACGAAGCGCGCTACGCCATGAATCTTCATGAGTGCGCGCGGTACGTTGTCTACGTAGGACACTCGCAGCAAGACGATTTCAGGCGCAGAAACCGCAGCCTTATTGTCCACGCCACGCGGGCCGGCTGCATCGAGCTTACGAGAGTTCTTGCCGGTGGCCAGTTCGGCGTTTTCTACAATTGGAGGTACATTCAGCGGGGCCGACGCCGAGGCCGAGGCCGAGGCCGGCGCCGGCGCCGGTGAACTGGCGGCTTGCGAAAGGGTCAGAACGTTTGCTGAGCCGGCCGGCGCAGCATTTGCACTCGCCTGGCTAGTCGCAGCCTGGCTGCTGCCCGGAGGTGTCGCGGGTGCTTTAAGTTGCTGTGCAGGCGGAATCTGTTGGCCACTTGCGGTCTGCGCGAACATCAATGCGCCAGAGAAAAGTGCATAAGTCAGGTTACAGCGCATAATACTTTCCTTGAATTTCAAACTTGATGTTTTGCGGATCTTTATAAGTAAGCGTAATTTGTTCGATTGTTATAACGTTCGGCAAAGTTGCAACTTTACTTAATTCGGAATAGGGAACTGTAAACGCATAGTTTCCAACCATGGGCATATCCATTGGATCAGGTTTAAACGCACCAGATACCTGAACTAATGGTGTCATGGGATCAGTGCGAGGTTTATCTTTCAAAGTTTGAAGCCAACTCAATACAGTTTCACCAAATTTAAGTTGAGTTCCTAATAGCAGTTTTCCTGCTGATTCATTTTTCTTAAAAGAAATCTTCCTTGAAATCGCATCGACGCCAGGAAAAGATATTGAAAGGTCAGCAGAATCGATTGATAAAGCTTTTAGGAAGTCCGCATTGGTAATTGATCCTTCACGTTTCCAGGTGGCGGTGCAGTCAGTTTGAATGCAAGTTAGGCTATCCAGTTTCCATTTTCCGGCACGGTTATCAGCTACAACTTCGGTAGGAAAGGTATTAACGAAGTTGATATAGCTAGGCATTACATTAAATGGAAATTGCTTCAAATCGACCACACTATTAATTGCTGCTATGACAGCCTTGTGATGTTCAGATTTTGGGTCAATTGCTATTTGCGGTTTATCCGGCGCGATTAGATCAGGCAAGAACCATGCACCGGCTGTCAAAAGTATGCCAACAATCCCAACTGCAACTTTGCCATTGATAGAGCGGACTCGCTTGATTACTCCGAGGTCTTCGCCATCATCAATTAACTTGGAGATAGGAAGCGCAATTGAGCCGCCTATCTCTTCGGCGTCGCCGTAAATTTTTGGTGCGATTCCGTCCTTTTTTCTAGAGTCTTCGGCATATTTTTTTGCCGCCGCAATGACCACTTCGCGTGAACCGACAATATCGCAGTCTTCGACCGGTAGCGTTTCACGCACGGCGATAAAGCAATGTTCTTCACGGTTAATTTGGTGAACGAACACCCCGTTGCCACTCTCAAGGATCTGACCCAGGATTACGGCCGCAGATTGCGCTTTGTCGATTTTCTTTAGATTGACGAAGCCATATTTATGCTTCACGTCAAAGGCAACTTCAACATACGAGTTTGCGGACAGCTCTTTGGCGTAATCCTGGAGTTCTTTCCGGTCATCGCTGATTGCCGTTCGCCACGACATACCGAAAACCAATCGGTCATATTGCGCCATCACGAACCTGTTACCGTTGGAGTAATCATAATTACAGTCTCGGTAATTTCCGTATCACCGGCTTCTGATCCGAGTTTCTGGCCTTCGATCAAACCTCGTTCTTGCAATTTATGGCTTTTCCGTTTGAATCCAGAAAGAACCAAAGTGGCACCTGAGCGCACGATAGCTTGATTATTGAAGTTCAATGCACCGAGTAGTACTCGGTCTATTTCGCCTTGCTTTTGCCCTGTCGTTATCTGCTTTAACTTCGTATCATCGAGCCCAAAACGAATTATGACGCGACCGCCAGACAAAACCGTCGGGATTACTTGTATGAATTGACCGAATGTGACATAGCCTGGCGTTTGGGAAAAGACCGGGTTGCCTGCGACACCCGTAGGAACCACGCTTGTTGCGCTCACATAGCTTTGCTGATCGGTATTTCCGAGCGTTGTTGCTTCATTATTGAGAGCCATCAAATCGTATGGTTTGGAATCTACGACTGTACTTGATTCGGACAATGCTTGAAACAATGCATCGGAGCCTACCATTGGACTTGTAGGGTCAATAACTTTGATTCCCAACCCGCCGGCCGCAGATTGGACTAGGCTTGCCGGTGTCGATAATGAAAAAGCTTTTGTGGCGCCGATCTTTTGATAAAACGCGTTCCAATTTACGGCGCTTTTCCCTGTTTTAGTACTGGCTATTGCAACTTCCATCACAGAAAAATGAACCTGGCGAGTGACAATAGTATTAGCCTGAGTCATGAATTGGCTTACTTCCTTGAGACAGGTTTTAGAACACGTCACAGTAAAGACGCTGAGTGATTTGTTAGGAATCACGTTCTTATCACCAGCAATTGCTTTCAGCGATGCCTCAGTGTCGGCCCACTGGTCAACATCGTTGGTGATAGCGCTTTCCAATTCCGATTTGAAATTGCCACTGGTTCCGCTATTGGCGCCGCTCGTACCAACTTGTGATTGTGACGACTTACCAAGAACCATTTTTCCTTTGGCATTGCTGGAAGACTTGTCGAACTCAAACACGCGCGTGAAAGTGCTGGCCAGCCGTAGTACCGTGCCATCCCATTCATAGTCGACCCCGAGTTGAGGCAAGGCGAGTTCCAGCAACTCTTTAGTGGTCATGGCCGGATACGGTGAAAGGTCGATAGTGCGTGCCCGTTCGTTCTGTGCCATGGGCGGCATGTTCACGTCGACAGGAAGACCCGTTTCCTCAGAAATCATACGGCCGAAGGTTTTTACGTCGAACGCATAATTTGTAGTCCAGCGGCGGCGTTGAGTGCTGCGCAGTGCGGCTGGCAAGCTCTTATCGCTCATAGCCGCTACAGAGGTGCGTCCCAAATATGGGACATTTGAGACTGGGAGAATGATTGGGGCCAGGCTTTGGAGCTTGTTTGTAGCGTCTGCAATTTGCTGTGCGGAGGCCGTGTAATCGGTCTTAATTGCCTCTTTAACTTGGGTGCTGGCACAGCCGGAGATAATTAAGATCGTTGAGCAGAGGGGCAAAATGTAGTTCTTCATGAGATGCGTCTTTGGCTTATCGTTGTGCTTTATTCATCGGCTGTACGACGATTTGTTGAAAAGCGGTCGGCTGAATTTGAAACGGTGCGTCACTGTTGCGGTATGCCTCACCCAGCAAACGCAACGCATCGAAAAAATCGCCGGTCGAGATCGTTTTTTTCTGCTTGATTGACAGCGGGAAATCCCGCGTTTCCCAAATCACTTCATACCCACTCCCGGTTTCTCCCGCCGAGGTGGCCCAATCCTCGATTACGTCGCGCAACGAATGATGTTCCGGCTTCAAAGCCCATGTTTGTGGTGTCGGTGCGCCCGGCATTTCGTTCTTGGTTTGAGTTTGCGCGACTGAATCACTAGGGAGTGCCAATTCCGCAGGAGTTTCTTGTACAAAACTTGTATTCTTCGATATATCCGTTATTTTATCTGAAATGGTTTGATAACTGAAAGCAATTTTTCGTGACGCCAGGATATTATTGTTGGATTCAAGCATCACCTCATACTGGCGGCGATCCGTGATTATGGTTAAAGGCGATTTCAAATCAGCCGTCACTGGCATAACAATCAAGTGCTGTACTTTTTTCTCATTTTCCCCGGTAGTAGCTGGGTTAATTGACCAGTTTTGCTTGTCTGTGAGCTGGAAATCACGAATCGTTTCCCCAGGTTGAAACTCCAGGTCGCAAACCTGAAGGGAACCGCAACTGACCACCATTTTTGTTGCGTAGGGAATCGTGACGCTCTCGATATCAGCAGGTTCAGCCGCCCAGGAAACGGTCGGAATTGCCAGGAGGAAGGAGGCGATAATTGCTTTCATGTTATTTCCTTATTTATGAAATTTATTAACAAATGCTTTGATTTCATCTTGCGCTTCGGCCGATAGCGGTCCCGTAGGGCTGGTGTCCCCTTTGCTCAAACTATCCTCTGGCGCATTTTCTGTTTTAGCCGCTAAAGTTTTTTCCTTGATTGCAGTGGCAACTTTTCCGCCAGCAGTATTGGATATTGCCGCCTTCATTGATGCAGCATTTTGTTTCGCTTTATCGGTTGCTACTTTTGCAATCCCCTTTGCTAAATTTGCGCCCATGTCGGCTGCAAACAAGCTTCCCGTTCGGAGTAAACTCGGCTTCTCGACAGTTTCTGGTTTCGCACTAGGCTGTGCGCCTTCTTGTGCTGATTTTTCCTTCGCAGCTTTGACTGATGCAGAGGTAGGGAACTGCCATGGTCCCGGTTCGGCTTTGCCTTGTGCTATCCCCTCTCCCGATGTCGGGCCGGAAGACTCGCCGCCCTGAGCTATGCCAGCAGTTGCATCGGAAACCGAACCGGCGCCCGATTCTCCCGAGTTAGCCACGCCACTATCTGAGCCGTCACCCGAGCTGCCCGAGCTGGTCACGCCGCTATCTACACTGCCGCCCGAGTTGCCCGAGCTGGACACGCCGCTATCTGCACCGCCGCGCGAGTTGCCCGAGCTGGCCACGCCACTATCTGAGCCGTCACCCGAGCTGCCCGAGCTGGTCACGCCGCTATCTACACTGCCGCGCGAGTTGCCCGAGCTGGACACGCCGCTATCTGCACCGCCGCGCGAGTTGCCCGAGCTGGCCAGGCCGCTATCTGCACCGCCGCCCGAGTTGCCCGAGCTGGCCAGGCCGCTATCTGCACCGCCGCCCGAGTTGCCCGAGCTGGACACGCCGCTATCTGCACCGCCGCCCGAGTTGCCCGAGCTGGCCACGCCGCTATCTGCACCGCCGCCCGAGTTGCCCGACTTGGCCGCGCCGCTATTTGCACCGCCGCCCGAGTTGCCCGAGCTGGCCGCGCCGCTATTTGCACTGCCGCCCGAGTTGCCCGAGCTGGCCGCGCCGCTATTTGCACTGCCGCCCGAGTTGCCCGACTTGGCCGCGCCGCTATTTGCACTGCGGCCCGAGTTGCCCGAGCTGGCCGCGCCGCTATTTGCACTGCCGCCCGAGTTGCCCGAGCTGGCCGCGCCGCTGTTTGCACCGCTGCCTGAGCTGTTGCCTTGGCCGCTGCCCATTGCTTTCGCTAGGCTCGAAACGTTGCCGGCTCCAGATCCGCCACCAGCAAACATGCCCGTACCGTTAGCCATGTTCTCTTGAGCAGCCGAGAAAGCCGCCTTGAGAGCCGAAGCGCCGCCGGCAACGTTCGTTGCTGCTGCCATTGCCAAAGCGCCCCCGGTTGCTACTGCACCACCGGCCAATGCCGCTGCACCCAATAACGTACCTCCGCCCACATTTGCCGCGCTGGCAGCAGCATTGCCGCCAACCATCCCGGCCAGCATGTTAGGGACCGTATTGGCCAGCTTGTACATAATGACGCCGACAATAAGCATTACAGTCATTTCTTTGGCCTTTAATCCGGCACTCATGGAGTTATAGAAATCTGTAATTATGGTTTCCCCGACTCCAACTATTAGAGTCATTCCCATGACAGCGGCACCGATTCCTAAAGCTGTTTTGTAATAAGAAATAGCCATTTCTGATGTCCAGCGCGCACCGCCGAAGCCAAGGAAAAAAATTCCTCCGTAGGCCAGCATCCATCCTGAAACTATAAGGATCAGCATATTTGCCGCAATAAGAGCAAGAGAAAAAAGTAAACCTAATCCTAAGATAATTCCGACTAGGCTATCAATTGGCGACCAAACCGAAGTCTTATCTAGAACCTTAAAGAAAATATTAAAGCCAATATCTATAATGCCAGATGGACCTAGCCCCTCGACGTGGGCAGCAGTTCCGCCAGCTTTACGCAACGAGTTAATAATGCTCATTGCAAAGGCCGGGCCATTCGATAAAAGCCACCAAAAGAATCCAGTCGTAAAAGAAAACTTGAACAGCTCAGCAAAGAATTCCATTGGATCGGCACGCCTCAACGCCATAAATCCAAACGTAACGACAATACTTAACCCTGCAAGCCCCCAAAAAAGAAACGAAGCGTAGCCCGTCAGTGTCGCGGCCCATTGGGACGCAGCTTGCTGGTACTTTGCAATAACTGTATCTAGAATGCCGTCAGCTTGTAACTGTGCCGATGCAGTGGGCAAAAAGCTAACAAATGCAATAAGCGTTACGCCCAACGTAGGGAGAACTCTTTTCATAAATTCACCAAACCTTTTTTGGGCTTTTTACTGTTGATTCGCCGCTATTGAATTGCTGGCTCAAGGCACGTTGTTGCGCTTCCTGGTCTTGCAGTGCGCGTTGTCGAATTCCGATCTCGGCCTGCTGTGCGATCATCAAAGTTCGTAGTTGCAAAAGTTGGTTTACTTGTGCGCTTGCGAGTTGGTTCGCATACCCCATCGCTGCAAGTTGTCCCTCGGCGCCTTCTGCGCCACTTTGGATCTGAGCCAGCTTATCCGCGTCAATCTGGAGTGTTGCTTGTTGCTCATCCAAACCACGTAACATAGCTTCTGTGGAGCGAGCTTGAACATTGGATGACTCCGACGCTCTATCCTGAATAACCTTCCACTCTCCGGCACTACACCCTGATGAACTAAAACATTTTTGTGTTGTGTAGTCGTTAATTGTCCCGTAATTGGCCTTCATGTAAGCATCGACACTTCCCGCCTGCTGCTTGTAGTAATTAAGTGTGTCAATACTTTTTAATATCCTTTTAATTGTGTACTTTGCTTCGTCCCATAAAAATTGTGGTGGAGCAGTTGTGTTGCGGATTTGATTTTCTAATTGTTGGAGTTGTTTTTGATATTGTTGCAGTTGTTTTGCCGTTGCTCTCAATTGTTCAGCAGCAGTAATAGTATTTTTTGCGAAGTTTGCCGGATCATAAACAATCCCGCCACCGAATTGAGCCAATGCGCTAATAGGTGCGGCTGCAATGCTGGAAATAAATACGACTTTCGTAAAGAGATTATTGATACGATTATTCATTACTGTTTCCTGGCGTAATCAAAGGATTTATATGGTGTTTTGAATACCAAGTCCTTAACAACCATGATATTTAGGCGATATCCTGGACGAATATTTAAGGTTGGGGCAATGTTCAGATTTTTGGACAACATTTGCGATGCCGTTTGTCCGAGTTGTTGGCCTAATGCTTCACTTAGCGCGCTACGTGCATTTGGTTGTTGATTTACGCCAGATTGATTAGGCTGGCTCATGGCGACGCCGGCCGTGATGCCGGACATAAGGAAGGACGAACCAAAGATCCGCGCATAGTGGTTATCTACCTGGTCGCGCATACCACTTGCACCGGCCATATCAGTGGTTGGCATACTGCCGAGATCGCGGGTTTTTCCATCGGGATAAATGAGCCGCTGTGCGGCAACGAAAACGCTTGCTTGGCCATAGGCGATTTCGCTTTCATATACGAGGTATATTTTTGTTCCTTGAGGAATCAAAATATCCTTGCCTTTAGCCGTGTCGTACACATCGCGGCTAACTTGTGCAATGACTTTTCCTGGAAGTTCGGAATTGATGCCAGTCAGGAGAATCGCGGGGATAACGTGGCCGGTCGTAAGCTGGTACTTCGCCGGCGCCTCGTCCTCGGTGTTTAGCTTCCACCGATCTGACTTGCCATCGAACTTAGCCAAGTCATTACGCGACGGCGACATGGCCGGCGTAATGCTTTCACCACCAGCCCCGCCCTGCACCTGCCCTCTGACTTCGGCCATTCGCCTTTGAAAAGTCTTGTCACTTTGAGCCTCTTCGGCTGTCGCGTTGGCGATTTCAGCTTGCACAGATGCCAAGCGGGCAAGATCCGCGTCACGCGAATTCATTCCCAATGTCGCAGGATAGTTGGTTGCCGAAGAACCGCCTGTGCGGACTTTCCCATGCGGATTCCAGGCAACGGTTGAGCTACCTTGTAATGCAGCCTCAAACTGCTTGAATTTCAGTTCACGAAGGCGCTCACCGTCCTTATCCGGCTGCTCCATACGCTCCGCGCGATACTGATCCCCGGCCCCGGCGCCCATGCCAAGCGCCCTATTGACAGGCTGTTGACCTGGTGCGCGCAACTGTAAATCGTTGTTCAATGGCTTGATTGGCGGCACCGAAGTCGCTGCTGTGCTCGATGCACCCGGCGGTTTGAGTTGACCAGCAGCCGGCGCTGCCGAAGCCATATCACCCGGCGGAAGAGTCGGCGGCGGCGTCAAGCTCTCGCGCGGATCGGCCGGCGCGATGATGCCACTTTCTGCCATATCGCCCATTGCGGCTTTAGCGAATGTCGCAGTTGTTGCTGTCGCCTTTTTTTCAATACGAGGCGCGGCCGTTTTTTGTGACTTTGCCGAGCGGTCATAGGCAACCATCGCAATGATAATTAAGAAAACGCCTAACCCTATACCAAGGATCATCAACGGTTTAGCGTTAACTCGACGCACACCGACTTTCTCATCGAGAGTCCCCGGAGAATAATCAGCCGATAATAGGTCTTTATCGTTAGTCGTCACAATTAATCCTTTTTCACCCAAAATCCAACCGGCGTAACTGCCCCATTAACGATGCGATACATACGGCTAATCGTGCGGTCTTCTACCATTAAGGTAAGGCGTGTCTGATCATCGCTAACTTGGTCGATCACATAGTTAAACGAAAAGCCAGACACCGCCGATGGGGAAGAGAAAGTACGCCAGAACTGAGGACTTTCCGCTACCGCATATCCTTTTTGCCTGAGTAAATGGATTAGCGTATTTCCGAAATTGTCCGATGCCTCTTGCCTCACATTGAAACGAGTTTCAGATGGCGAATAAACGCGAGGCAACACATTGGAGGCATCAATTGCCAAGCGTGCGCCGTTCGCCGTATCAATGGCCGTGTAGACGCCATATTTCGGGCTTGCGCAGCCAGTAACAAGAACTGCCAGGAGTGCGATAACCAAATGCTTCATGGCTTATCTTTCGTAATAGTAATCTTGTCCTGGTCCGACCCGATGCCGGCGACAAGAATTGCCTTTTCAAAAACCGAATCGACAATATAACGGTCGCCCTGCAAGCGGTAATTAACAAAACCAGGATCGCTATCAGTAAAGACTCCACTCTTCACGACCAAAAGAGCCGGTGCCTCATTTTTCTTCATGCCGCTAGGCATTTGAATAATCGTCCGCCTGCCATCGTTGTACACACGCAAAGGCTTCCACGGTGCGTTACCTGATACAGAGTAATGAAAGTCAAGGTCGCCCATGAATTCGCCAGTTTCAGGAATGATTTTTTCCTGGCGTGCGCTTTCGTTTTTCGCGCGGAGCGCAGCCCATTTTTTCATTGCGTCTTCTGGATAGGTGAAGACGACAGCAGCCATATACTCGCTTCGTGTCGAGATTAGCTTCATCCGATAGGTGCGGCGATTCGTACCTACAACCAATGTGGTTTCCAGGCCAACATCTTGCGGTCGAATGATGAGGTGCTGAATCTCGCCATCGGCCGATGCAGTAATTCCGGGATCGATTGTAAAACGCGGGTCCCCTAAATTGAGGCTTATTACCTCTTCGCCAGGCTGCAATTCAACATCGCAAACTTTCATGACAGCACAAACGATAGTTGGCTGGGATGCGCCGAATAGATATCGAACTGCGCCATCCGGCCCAGGAAGCGGACCAGCATATTCACCGGCGTTCTGCCATTTCTGAGTAATTGCTAAACCAGCCTTTTCAGAACTAGTTAATGTCGGACTCTTTGCCGTAAAGTATTTATCGATTAGGTCGGCGTCAGATTTTTTCGGAGGCGCCGCGATAGCCAAAGATGGAAGCAGAGCAACAACAATTTTAGAAAGAATTTTTTTCATGTTACAGGCCGTTTTTCTTAGTCCAGTTAAAATCTTTTACATAGAGCGCGCGGGGGTTGCATAGAGCATTTTCTTCTGGCGTTTGATTGTCTCTGATATTTGGGGAGCCCTGATACATTGTAACTAACGCTCGCATTTCCAAATCGCCTTTCTTTCCTCCCTGTCTGTCACGGATATGTTCAACCCATTCGACTTGATATGACAGGTCAGTTTCTTTCAAGACAGAGGTAACTTCTGTACTTACCGTTTCCGTAGCAGCGCGTTTGAAAGGACGGTTTTCCTCTTTTCCGTTCAAATATTCATTAACTTTTTGTGTGGCGGCGTCCTGTGCATTTAAGACGCAATAAGCTTTCAAAATTGCCTTGCGCTGTAGCTGTACGTCTGGAGTGACTAAGCGGACATTTTCAATAAACGACGCGGCAAGCGCTTCAAAGTCTCCAGTTTCTACACTGGCAACTCGATCAGCACGCGTTACGGAAACGACCTTGTGATTTGCATCCTGCATCACGACCAGTGGAATAAACTTAGACTGGCTGCCGATGTTATATAGACCGCCAACGGCAGCGATTGCAATTAGGATGCATCCTAAAGCGATTAGCTGCGAGAACTGACTGAGCGATACGATGCCACCGAAAATTGAGTTCCAGCTTCGACGCGCGTTGAGATACGGATTAGCCGTATCCAGTTTCTCCATCTTCTTTTTCGTTTCTCTATTAAACAGTTTCATGTTGCGGCGTCCTTCCGTAGTCTGTCAGATTGATGCGTTTTTGTTTAAGCCATTCCGTTACCCATTCGTCACCATGAAGTTCCTCTAAAGTACGAATGGTATTTAATGATTCTTGATCGCCGGCCGCTACAAATGACAATGCCAGTGGGCCTAACGCAAGTTGGAACAGGCGATGCCCTTTTTCGGATACTGCGTAGTAGTCGCGTTTTTTTCGGGCGGTCGCAATCACTTCGATTTGACGAGGATTCAACCCCATGCGGCGATAGAGAGCCGCCGTATCCTCTTCCCTGGCGTGGAGATTCGGCAAGAATACTTTTGTAGCGGTAGACTCCATGATGACATCGAGAATGCCGGACTTCGCGGCGTCGGAAAGATTTTGCGTAGCCATAATCACCGAGACATTCAATTTCGCAAAAGCCTTCAGCCACTCCCTGATCTTGGCGCGGAATACTGGGTGATCGAGCATCAACCAAGCTTCATCGAGAATAAGTACTGCTGGGCTACCATCCAAAGAGCGTTCGATACGGCGGAAAAGATAAAGAAGAACAGGAAGCGCATATTTCTCGCTCAAGCTCATGAGTTCCGCAATTTCAAACGTGGTGAAATCGGTCAGCGAAAGCCCGTCTTCCTTGGCGTCAAGCAAGTGTCCCATCGAGCCGGCAATGGTGTATTGCATTAGAGCTTCGCGAATTTGCTCGTCTTGCACTGTTGATTGGAAGTCAGAAATTGTCTTTGACCCCGTGCTGTGCATCGTAAAGATGGTGCGACCGATCTCATTACGTTGTTCTGGTGTAGTGGTAATCCCATTCAGCGCCAAAATTGTGTCAATCCATTCCATGGCCCAAGCACGGTCAGATTTTGTGGAAAGATATTGCAAGGGGCAGAATGCGAGTTTGTCGCTGTCGCCGGCAATGCTGTAATGCGTGCCACGAGCGCCTTTGCAAATTGCATACATCGACATACCCTTATCAAAGGCAAAAATTCGCATTCCTGCATAACGGCGGAGCTGCGCAGCTAACAAGGCTAAAAAGGTTGATTTGCCAGCGCGTGTCGGGCCGAAAACAACCGCGTGGCCGAGATCGGCAACATGCAAGTTAAAGCGGAATGGCGAATTACCGTTAGTAACGACATGCATAATTGCAGGAGATCCGGCAGGATAAAGCGGACAAGGCGCAACTTCATCTCCTGTCCAGATGGTACTTACTGGAAGAAGATCCGCGAGATTCATGGTATGCATATGCGGACGCCGAACATTGCATTCGCCATCGCCTGGCAAACTTCCGAAATAGGCGTCAACTGTATTGATTGTCTCGATACGGCTACCGAGTCCCAGGGATTCGATTGCCGATTTGACAGTTTGGCAGGCTTCGGCCAGTTTCTCGCGGTCCTCGTCCATGAGAACAATAACTGAGGTATAAAAACCAGGAGCAACCAATTTGCTTTTTACTTCTGCTATTGCGTTATCGGAGTCGTTGACTGCGGAAAGTGCATCTTGGTCGACTTGGCCGCTATTTGTATTGAAAACCTGGTCGAAAAATCCCCGAACCTTTTGTTTCCACTTTTTGCGAAACTTTCCAAGATAATGCAATGATTCATGTTCATCCAAGAAGATGAAACGAGTAGACCACCGATATTCAACTGGTAATTCGCCCAAAATGGTAAGCATCCCAGGCGATGTACCTTTTTCGGTTGGAAGACCAGTAATTGCCACAACTTGAACAAATTTCTGTCCAATACGTGCAACGGTTCCGGTATACATTTCTTGTCCACCAAGTAATGCATCAAGGTAAATAGGATTGGACGGAAGAATGACAGGCTGGTTAATTCCTGTAATACAAAACTGGAGCCAGCGCAGAAAGTCATCATGTGTAATTTCCGAGCCATCTTCCATAGTGACTTTGCGCGCTTTTAACCGTTCCAAGTTGAAAGCTGCGCTAAGACGGTTTTCGATTCCCTCTACGTCACGTTTGAAGTTTTCAATCAAAGCATGAGTACGCGCTTTCTTATTGAGAACAGGTGTGTCATCGTCAAACATTAATTCAGCAAACTTAGTCTGCGCGAGCAACGGAGGAAAATAAGTGACCGTCACAACAAAAAAGCCTTCAAACATTATTCCGCGCGACTGGAAGAAACGGCGGCGCTCTTCATCAATTGCCGCTGAAATTGGATCAGGAAATTCCGATAGCTCAGGATCGGAGTAAGCGGGAGCCGGCCGGCGGGCTGCATCAACGTGAACCATCCAGCCGTTGCCAAGCCCAGCAAGAGCTTGATTAATTCGGAATGACACCATGTCACGTTGAGCATCGGTGCTACTTGCATTGTCTTCGCCCTTGTAGAGCCAAGAAGCCATAAACGAACCGTTCTTGTTGACGATAATACCGTCGTCAACCATAGCTGCATATTTGAGCAGATCGGCCAGCCCCTCATTTTTGGACCGATGCTTTTTGAGCTGGGACTCCTTATTAACTTCGATGATTTGACCGATAAGGATAAGCAGCATTAGACCGCCACAAATGGCGATAAGGAAAGACAGCGAAGGAATCATTTGTAGACTTTTGTATTCTCGCGGAACGGAGTCGAGTTAGCTGGGTAATAGCGCTTATATCGGAGGCTACGCAAATAGACCATGCGCATTTGCGGGTCGGATTTGGCCACTAGGCGAAGCAGAAAAAGCGACGTTACCCAAAGAGCAACGCCGACAATGGATGCACGGATTTCCTGGGCCGAGAAGACCAGGGAAAATGCCATAAGACCGAAAAACATTACTAATTCACGATCCCCCCCGAGCCAAAGGTTATCGCGATTAACTTTCCGAAGAGGGATCGTGCGTAACGCCATGATTAAGCCATTGCCAAAGAGGTGAAGTGACCTGCGTAAGACAGGATTTCGGCGCCACGACCGTAGAAGGTCGACATGAAGTTTTGTGCACCAACGAGCAGCGACATAACGAGCGTTACGTAGACCAGCGATTTGAAGAAGCCGCTCAGTTCACCGCCAAAAATCAGTGTGCCGCCGGCGATCACCAGGCCGAGAATCGACAGAGTGAAAGCGACTGGGCCTGTTACCGACGCGCGCAGCTTGTCGAACCAGTCTTCATATGGCAGGCCACCGCCGGCACCTTCGGATGCGTGCGCGTGTTCGGGAAAAATGCACGCCAAGAGGATGAGCGTTGCCATCAGGCACAGTGCAACGGTATAGGTGTTGTTCTTGGGGTGCACGTGGCTTTGAGTTTTCATGAGTGTTCCTGATTAAAATATTTCGGTTTTATATTGGCCGTGCTCGTAACCCATGACCTTGAGGATTTCAGTTACGCGACGGCCGGCGGGTGTTTTTTTAATTTGAATAACTAGGTGTACTACCTCCCCTATCAATGGTTCAATGTCTTTGGGTGCAAAGGGATTGCGCGTTACAAGTGAATGAAGCCGCTTGAGCGCTGCCGTGGAATTGTTTGCGTGGAGCGTTGCTACGCCACCTTCGTGGCCGGTATTCCATGCGTCGAGCAAATCCAACGCTTCATGCCCCCGGACCTCGCCAATCAAGATCCGTTCTGGACGCATACGAAGCGTTGTCTTCAAAAGGTCTGTCATCGACCTGGTCGGCGACGTGTGATACAAAACGTGGTTTTCGGCCGAACACTGGAGTTCGCCGGTATCTTCAATAATCACGACTCGTTCATGTGGGTACATGACTGAAATTTCGTGAATGATTGCGTTTGTAAGGGTTGTCTTTCCTGACCCTGTACCGCCGATAACAAGAATGTTGCGATGATTCGCCACTGCATCACGGATGATGTCGGCATATTCTTGGCTCATCACACCACTTTCAACGTACTGATCCAAGGTGAAAATGGAGGACGCTTTTTTACGTATCGCATAGGTCGGTGCTTTCACAACCGGCGCGATCTGTCCTGCGAAGCGTGATCCGTCCAAGGGGAATTCACCCTCGATGGTTGGATTCTCGCGGGTGATAGTTGTACTGAGGCAAGCGGCTACGGTCTTCAAAACCGCTTCGGCACGGGTAGGCTCAACACGGCCGATAAGCTGCATAGGCTTGCCCAAGAGTTCATGCCAGAGCTTACCGTCTGGATTCAGCATGATCTCAATGGTGAAAGAATTATCGAAGGCATCGAGAAAGATTGGGCCTAGATCTCGGCGGAGCTTTTCGATATTCCGTTGATGTTGGAGATTGCTCCCGCTGTCTTTCTCGTTGTCGATCATTTGATAGTTTCGTGTATATGTTGGTAAATACAGATATAAGCTTTGCAAGGTGCTTACGATATACCGAAACATTCCGAAAAGCAAGGAAAAGGAACGTGCGGAAACACTGTGATTGTGATATCACAGCGTTAGCCGCTAAAACCAAATTGGAAGGGGAAAGAGTGTGCGAAAACGCTGTGGCAGTGATGCCACAGTTTTAGCCGCTAAAATGTGGAAGTTAAGACCGGAGTTTTTTCCGTGCTGCTGCGTCCCATTTGGAGACGATGAAGGCTTGATGAGCAGGCAAAATGGCGGATACACGCTGGTATCCTTTGGGGAGTCCGTGATACGGTTTTCCGCCGTTCAAGATGGCGATTGTTTCACAATCCAGATCAGTCAATTCCAGAAGAACAGGTAGGGAGGTTTCCAACGCGTCGGCTATTGCTTCCATGATTTTAAGGGACGGATTTGCCTTGCCGTTTGTAAGGTCGGATAGAAACGAAATGGAAACTCCCGCCCTATCGGAAAGTTCTTGTTTAGTCATCTTGCGTTCGTCAAGTAAACGCAAGATATTTGTAAAAAATATCTGATTGTAAAAATGGCTATAGTTATGAGTTTGCACTGTTGGACTTCGCAGCTTCTAGTTTTAGCGGCTAAAAAAAGTCATTGACTAGCCAAGTTGGTTTAGCTAAACTGCTGTTTGGCATGGTTGGTTGACTTCAGATTGGCGATGGAATCCCCAATCTTACGTCGTTCGGCCTGGCAGCAATATCTTTTTTTGACAACTTTTGCAAAAAAACTTGTCAATACAATTGCATGTTTATCACAGGAAATATCGAAGAATGAGCAGCGAACAAGCCCCAATCAAGCCTCATCACATGGCCCAATTCCTTGATGAAGACGACCCCACTCCGCTGAGCCCCCTGATGAAAGCGGTTGCTAAATTGCAACAAAACGTAGCGAGCCGGGGTGAACCAAAAGAAGCAGTCATGGAAACGGAGAGTCAAGAGAATGCTCAGCTTGACTTATTCGTGGCAGATTTGCTCGACTATAGCTTTAAAGATGACATGACAACGATGGATGCGCCGCTGTTCTCGTTGTCTACACGGCCGGATATGGATACTTGGCGTTGGGAAAGCAGCGACAAAAAGCGTTGGCTTGAAGTTATGCCCTCGGCAAAGGGGCGAGCAACGATGAATGACAAGGACTTGCTCATTTATCTTACCTCTCAACTTGTCGCCGCCATGAACTCAGCGAAGGCGAGGGGGGAGAAGATGCCAGGGCGCCGCGTCCGCTTTGTAACCTATGACTTCCTCAAAACAACAAAACGGGGAACTGATAACAAGTCTTATGAACTGTTTGAGGACACCTTAGATCGACTCCAGGGAACACGGTTCAAAACGAATATTCCCATCGACAAGAACATGGATGAGCGAAACAATTTCGGTTTAATCGAATCCGCGAATTACATCATCAAAACTCTTCCAAGCGGTAAGAAACGAATGGTTGCAATTGAAGTGACCATATCGAAGTGGCTCTATCGAACAATGGAATTGCGCCATGTTTTAACGATCAGTGACCGATACTTTGATTTGCGCCCAACAGTAAAAAGGCTTTACGAACTGGCCAGGAAACACGTAGGCGAGCAAGCAGAATTCATGATGAAAGAGGAAACTCTTTACGAGAAAACGGCTAGTAAAGGCGGAATGCGAGAGTTTCGACGGATATTGAAAGAAATTATCGAACGGGACGAAGTACCTGATTACCGCTTCCAGCGGGACGACTCCAACCCTAAATGCGTTTGGGTCAAAATGTATCAGAAAGACACTAAGAAATTCGCACTAGCCTTCGCTAAGCAATTCCCGCAACAGAAGAAGTAATATGAAAGAGAACGAATTTGAACTTTTGGCAACTTTGCTGCGCTCGCATGGTAACGTCCGCCTGGCTGCTAAAGCTGTGCTTCTGGAAGGAATAGGCCCAGCAGAAGCAGCGCGGCGGTTTGATATCTTACATCCTCAGTCCGTAACGAACTCTCATAAACGCTTCCAGAGCACGCACCGCAAGATAGAGGCAGTCTACCGCCCTACTGGCGTCGACGCGAACAACTCAGCCAAGCAAGTACTTTCGGACCAACAACGTATAAATGAACTGGAAATTGCGCTGCAAGGCTGTGTTGACTACCTGAAAAGACTTCCTGCGGTCCCGGAGACACTGCTCCAAGTCAGGAAATTTGAGGAAGTCTTGAGTAAGGATAGTGCTACCAGTATCCCCAAACTGAGCGGTGGTTCTTATACAGATGCGGGAGCGCCTGTAGTACGTGTGAATATTGTTGGTGATAAGGCTACTGTTTCGACGGGGATGCCGGCGAACTTGGAGCATTCCCTTTGGGAAATTCTTACTTCCGGTGTGGAGGTTGAGTTGAAATAATGGGTTGCCGCAGACGCGGCAACCCATAGAATGAAGGGAATAATTGAAGTTTCTTGCTGCCGGTCGGCTAGGCCGACGCCACAGCATTACAGGCAGTTGCTATTGAACCATTCGTTTGCCGTCATCCCTGCGTCTTCGCCGCCCTCGTACTCGCGACGAAACCATTCTTCATTGTCGTAAGGGACTTGGCGCGCTTCCAGCATGTCCATGCCAAGTGTACTCAAGTGCCGCGCTACGTCAGCGGCCCATGCGTCAAAATCGTTTGCTCGTGCCAAGTCTTTCCTCCTAGTTACAGATATGTATCAGCTCGCGTCACGTTTATTCCAAGATATTGACACGCACCCAGGTTTCAACACCATGCCTCATCGTCAGCACAAATGCGCCATTGCTTTGAGCGCGCATTTCCGGTGGCAATGCGAACCAATCACGTTTGCTCATGTTGATGATAGAATTTCCAGTATTCATATTTCGACCTCGTATGTTGAAGTATGGAAGATGCCCAAACAGGTTCCCGCCTTTTGGGCATCGCTTTTTGTACTACACGACAGATTATACACGTTTAGACGTTACATGCAAACGTCTAAACGTGTGTTTCGTGGTTTTTCGGATAATTCTCGGAGGTTTGCAGCCCCATTCAAGCCCATTTCTGGAGTGTTATCGCGGGTTTACCCATACCAATTCAAGGTTTCAGCCACAATCTGACAAGGGATTACCCACAAGAAATCAAGGGTTTGCCCATATCGCATTCAAGGTATTAACCACGGAAAAAACAATTAAATTGTTTATTATCAGCAAGTTACGACACCGACTCGCCAAGTTTGCGAAAGTGTTAACATACTTATCAATATAACGAGCAAAAACGACCCGCCGCCTCTAGGGGCTTCGCCCCGCCGGCTCCTCCGCTTCGCTCCGCCCGCGCCTAAAGGCGCTCCCGCCCGGCACCCCAGGGGCTTTGCCCCTCGGCCTTACGGCCTCACCCACTATCGTGAGCGCTAAAGCGCTTAGATCGCCGCTCGCGGCGATTGACTGCAAAGGGGATACCCCTTTGCAATCCCATACTACGCCACCGCTAACAATTAAAAATACAACTTCTTCATGCAACGAAAATCCTTGTTTTACTCCAAGAGAGGGGCCTTATGTCTACAGACTCGGCCAGCTTAACGCCGGCTACATGATACGGTGGGCGCCGGTGACTTCGCGGCAAATCATCGATGAGATATCAAGGTTTTACCCACACTTACCAGGAATTCAGTCGATTACGTTTCCCCCTCCCCTCCTATCTGGCCTGGTTACGGTCGACGTGGCCGGCGCACGAGCTGGTGAACGTGGCCGGCGCCACCGGCAAGCGCATCGAGCGGCAATGTGGCGCCGGCCGGCACCTGGTCGGCCAACTGTACGGCCTGGCCGTGGTCGACGTGGCCGGCGCACGAGCTGGTGAACGTGGCCGGCGCCACCGGCAAGCACATCGAGTGGCAACGTGGC
>NZ_WNLA01000033.1 GCF_009720865.1 Pseudoduganella ginsengisoli
GGCAGGACTGTGCAGCACGGCCGCGTGCTCCAGCCCGCCCGGCAGCGGCTGCGCCATGGCGCCAAAGCCCAGCACCATGCGCACGGCAAACGGCGCATGGGCCGGACCGGACGCGCGCGCCAGCAACGGCAGCAGCGGCAGCAGGCTTGAAGGGCTGAACGCCGCTCCTGCCACGAAACCTGCATAGCGCACACCGGCCGTGCCGTCGAGCAGCCGCAGCGCCTCGTCCACACTGGACGCGCGGCCAAAACGCCAGCCCCATGGCGACGCCGCATGGACCAGCGCCTGCCCTGTCTCGTCATCATCTTCGAGCAACAGCACGGCCAGCCCGCACAGGGCCGGTGGCGGATGCACGGGCGGCATCGATGCCGCAGCGAGGCCGTAGGGCACCGTCACGGTAAAAGTGCTGCCCGTGCCTGGCGTACTGTCGACGGCAATGCCGCCGCCCATTAACCTGGCGAGGCGCTGCGCAATGGCCAGTCCCAGTCCGGTGCCGCCATGGCGCCGGCTCATCGATGAATCAGCCTGCACGAACGGTGAAAACAGGCGCGGCAGCAATTCCGGCGTGATGCCCGGCCCCGTATCCGACACCGCGAAGCGCAGCGCCGGCTGTTCGCCGCCGCGCGGCGCCATGCCGATGCGCAGCGCAACCTTGCCCTGCTGCGTAAACTTCAGCGCATTGCCCGTCAAGTTGATGAGGATTTGTTCCAGCCGCATGGCATCGAGCCGCACGCAAGCTGGCACGCCCGGATCGACATCAATCACCATGCGGATCGGCTTGTCGCCGACGGCGACCGCCATCACGGCGCTGACCGCATGCGCGACGTCATCGATACTGACGTCGGTTTCCGCCAATTCCAGGCGGCCCGCTTCGACTTTGGAAAAGTCCAGGATATCGTTCAGCACAGTCAGCAGCGTGCGGCCAGACGCAGCAATCATACCCAGGTAATTCTGCTGTTCCGCTGTCAGCTCGGTACGGCCCAGTAAATTGGACAGGCCCAGTACCGCATTCATCGGCGTGCGCAATTCGTGGCTCATGTTGGCCACGAAAGCGCTTTTCGCCTGGCTGGCCGACTCCGCGCGCTCCTTCGCCCCCAGTAATTCTTCGGCAGCCTGGCGCGCTTCCCATTCCGATTTTTCCAGCACGGCATTCTTTTCATGCAATTCGTGCGTCATGCGTTCGGCCAGCGCCAGCGCTTCCAGCCGCGTGGACGACAGCGAGCGCACCATTTCAAACACGAGGATGCTGACCAGCGCCCCCAGCACCAGCACGATCAGCGCTTTTTCACGGTCGATACCCGCTTCATAGCCGGGCGTCGAGGCCACCTGCACGCGCCAGTGGCGGCCTGTCTGGCCCACGGGCACGGACTTTTCCAATACATAGCGGCGCGCGAACATCGTGTCCTGCTGTTGCGGCGGACTGCTGCGATACAGCAGCGGCCCATCGCTGTCTTCATACACATCGAGGCGCACTTCCGGCAACGTACCGAGCGCCATGCTGCCGAATAAATCCTGGATGCGGAACGCGCTGTGGATGAAGCCCATCAAGTCTTGCATGCGCTGCGCTTCCGTGCCCGGATCGCCGCCGCGGTAGACCGGGTGATACATGATAAAGCCGGGCGGCGGCGCGGCTTCGCGCTCGCTGACCAGTGTCACATGGGAAGTGGCGGCGATGCGGCCGCTGCGCGCCGCTTCCATCAGCGCGGCACGGCGCACCGGTTCAGACAGCACGTTGTAGCCCCATACGCGCCGGTTGCTGGCGTTGAACGGTTCCAGGTATTGCGCAATGGCGAAGTGGCCGTCCACGCTTTGCTTCGGCCATACGCGGAACGCAGGATCTTCGGCCCGCATGGCTTTTTCGTACGGTTCCACCATGTCGTCGTCGAGCCAGGCCACATAGCCGACACTGGCGGAACCAGGAAAGCTTTGTTCGATTTCCAGGCCCGCCACGAAACGCGCCCATTCGCTGCGCTCGACCGAGTGCGACGCGGCAAAATACGTGGCGCTGATTTTCAGCAGCCGTTCATAATCCGTCAGCCTGCCTTCGACACGCTGCCATACATTGTTGGCGATGTGGTGGAAATTGTCGGCGGCGCGCTGCTCCGTATATTCCGCCACCAGCTGCCACGAAACAGCCGTCACGCCCAGCCCGGCATACAGTACGCGCAGCGGCAGCAGCGGCGGCCACTCGATCTTGCTGCGCCGGCCATCGCGCGCATGCCGTTCCGCATCGGCGCCCGCCATCATCGTGGTGATGGCGGCCAGTCCGATATATATCCCCAGCGCCAGCACGGTACCCTGCTGCGTCCCCACGGCAAACGCGGGGACGCCGGCGGCGGACGCCAGCCAGGCAGCCAGCGTGATCAGCATGACGATGGCCGTGCTGCAGCGCTGGCCGAAACGCCAGGCGGCCCAGCCGGCGCAAGGCAGCAGCAGGAAGGCGGCAATGGGCGGCGCACCCTGCCCGGACAATGGCAAGCCAAATGCCCCGGCCAGCAGCAGCGCCGTCACCGTGGCATGCAGCACGGCTTCGCGTCCCCGGCCGGCCGGATCCAATGCGATGGGGCTATCGCAGGCAAACGCCAGCAGCAGCGGCGCCACCACCAGCAATCCCAGCACGTCGCCCATCCACCAGGCTGCCGCAACGGACGGCAAGTCAGCCGTACCGATATCGCCTCGCGCGAGCAAGGCCGCCGCCCCTGCCAGCGCGACGGGCAGCGACGCCGCGGCGGCGGCCGCACAGTACAAATAAACCTGGCGCAGGCGCCGGAACTGGTAGCTGCCGGCAAAGATGCGCTCCATCCAAGCGGCGGCCAGCATCACGGACGCCACATTGGCCACGGCAATCGCGGCGCAGGCAGCGCCGCCGGCCAGCGTCAATGCGCCATGGCGCGACTCGATGTGCAGGTTGGCCAGCAAGGCGCCCAGCAGCACCGCATAAGCCATGCGGCGGCCGCACAGCAGCACGGCCGCCAGGCCCAGGCCGGCAGGCAGCCAGACCGGTACGGCATTGCCTTTTGCGATGGCCAGCATTTGGCCCAGTGCGGCGAGCGCCGCATACAGCAGCGCACATAAAAGGATGGCTGAAATTTGCCGCGCACGCGGCTGGCTGTTGAGGTTCCAGTCGCGCCGCATCATCGCCGTCAGGGCCCGTGGCTGCCGGCCCCCTCAGCTGCGACCCGGTAGCAGTTGCGGCCCTGCTGCTTGGCCAGGTAAAGGGCGCGGTCGGCCTGGCCCAGGAACATTTCAATGGAACTCCCCGGTTCCGGCAGGATAGCGCTCAAGCCGGCGCTGATGCTGACGTGGGGCGCTGTCAGCGATGCCGCGTGCGGCAATTGCAGCGCCGCTACCCGGCCGCAGATCCACGCGCCGTAATGTTCCAGCGCAGCCCAGTCGGAATTGGGCAGCAGTACGACGAATTCTTCGCCGCCATACCGCGCGACAATTTCCGCAGGCCGCCGCGTGCCGCTGCCGATGGCTTCCGCCACGGCCTTCAGGCACGTGTCACCCATTTGGTGGCCGTAGTGGTCGTTGTACAGCTTGAAGTGGTCGACGTCAATCAGCGCTACGCCCATCAAATCGCGCTGGCGCTGGTGGCGCGCGAATTCTTCCGCCATGCGCTCGTCGAAGAAACGGCGGTTATACAAGCCGGTCAGGCCATCGCGGCTGGCCTGGCCCTGCAAGCTTTGTAACGCGGCCTGCAGGCGCAGGTGGGTACGCACGCGGGCCTGCACCACGGGAGCGATCAGCGGCTTCGTGATGAAGTCGACGGCGCCGGCTGCCAGGCCGGCCAGTTCGCTTTCGGTGCTGTCATGGGCGGTCACGAAGATCACGGGGCTGTGCGGCAAGTCGGGGTCGGCGGCAATGCGGCGGCACACTTCAAAGCCATCCATATGGTGCATTTCCACGTCCAGCAAAATCAATTGCGGGCGCTGGCGGCGCGCCATTTCCAGGCCGGCGGCGCCGTCCATGGCAAAGATGATTTTGCCCTGGTCGCGCACCATGGCGGCCAGCAGCTGGATGGTTTCCGCGTTGTCGTCGATGATGAGGATCGTGCTTTCGCCGCCTTGCGCGCTCATGGCTGTTCTCCCAGCACATGCAGCACAGCGGCGAAATCCAGCCGCGCCATCGCGACATCAATGGCGGCGGCGCGGGTTTGCCCCAGCTTCGCCAACGCGGGTTTCATTTGCTGGTATTGGGCGACTGCGTCGATGTTGCGTTCGGCCAGCAGGGTTTTCCACTCTTGCAGTGCGCTGCTATCCAGGGCAATCCCGGCGTGGCCGGCGCCCTGCGCACGCGGCTGGCGCGCCAGCCACGCCAGCGCGGCATCGACGGAAGCCAGCAATTGCTGCCTGGCCTGGTCGAACTGCGGCTGCGTGGCTCGCCCGTCCTTGACGGCCGCTTCCAGTACACGCGACGTATCCGAAAAGACCGTGGCGCCCAGGGTGCCAATGGTGCCGCGCAGCGAATGAATTCGCGCAGCCGACTCGGATAGCTGCCCTTCCCGCCACGCGACCCAGGCCGCTTCCAAATCGCGCGCCGCGACGCTGCAGACTTTATCCATCAGCGCCAGCAGCGCCTCGCGCTGGACCGGCTGGGCAGCGGCGGCCGCCATCAGGCGCTCCACATCAAATACACCGCGAATAAAACCCTGCCCATTTTCTTGCAAGCCACTAGTCGTTCCGATAGTCATTATTAGTCGCTCTCCGCTATTTGCCGGGACGCACGTCATGCTAGCGATCATACTCGCATTCAGCCCATCAGCGCAGCGCAAGTAACACGCCTGCCGTGGGGTCAGGCGTGCATTCATGCATATTCCCCGTGGGGTCAGACGTGCATTCGTGCGTCAATTACACCCCGGAGGCCGCATTACCCGTACGGGCTGGGCGCGGGCTGTCCGGCGCAGGGCCCTGGTTGATGCGTTTCGAACCGCCCTGGGCGGCCCGGCCGCCAGCGCCGCCGGCGCAACAGCGCTAGAATTGCACGATTGCACGTCTGACCCCACGGCTGGAATGCACGAATGCACGTCTGACCCCACTGTTTATGCTGACGACTTTTTCTATTTTGCTGCTGTTCCAGTGCCTGGGCGAAGGGCTGGCTTATGCGTTTGGGCTGCCGGTGCCGGGGCCTGTGATCGGGATGCTGTTGCTGCTGGCGGCGCTGGCGGCATCGCCCCGGCTGCTCGATGCGATGGAAGCTACGGCAACGGAATTGCTGCGCCACTTGTCGCTGCTGTTCGTGCCGGCCGGCGTCGGCATCATGGTGTCGGCTTCCGTGCTGCGCGGCCACTGGCTGGCCATCGTGGTGTCCGTGATTGCCAGTACCGCTCTGACGCTGGGCGTCACGGCGCTGGTCATGCGCGCCGTTGCTTCCGGCCCGAAGGACGGCCCCGATGCATGACGCCGCCCTGCCCGAATTCAACCGCATCTGGGTCTACCTGGCCGCGACGCCCCTATTGGGCCTGACCTTGACGCTGTGCGCCTATGCGCTGGCCCACCACCTGTACACGCGCTGCAAATTCTCGCCGCTGGCCAACCCCGTCGCCATCGCCGTGGCCCTGATTTGCGCTGTCCTGGCCATCAGCGGCATGCCCTACCGCGATTACTTTGCCGGCGCCCAGTTCGTGCATTTCCTGCTGGGCCCCGCCACGGTGGCGCTGGCCGTCCCGCTGGCGCGCGCCCTGCCGCGCGTCAGGAAGGCATTCATTCCCATGGCGTGCGCGCTGCTGGCCGGCAGCGTGACAGCCATCATCTCCGCCGTGGGCCTGGTGCTGGCGCTGGGCGGTACCCGGCAACTGGCCGCCAGTATCGGACCCAAATCCGCGACGTCGCCCATCGCCATGGCGGTATCGGACAAACTGGGCGGCCTGCCCGCCCTGACCGCCGTCCTCGTCATCACGACCGGCATCTTCGGCGCCGTCGCAGGCCGCGCCATTTTCAACGCCTTGCGTATTCATCAACCCGAGTGGCGCGGCTTCGCACTGGGCGTGGCGTCGCACGGCATCGGCACGGCCCGGGCCTTCCAGGTCAGCGCGGAAATGGGCGCTTTCGCGGGACTTGGCATGGGCTTGAATGGCGTCTTGACGGCTCTGCTGGCGCCACAGCTGGTGCCCTGGCTGGTGGGCTGGCTGGGCTGAATTCCCATGGATTTGTCGGCGTAACGCTACAGTCTGCATGGAAATACGGATTCCGCTTACACTGGAGTCCTGCCTGACAACCGGGGACCGCCCATGATCCAGTTTAACCACCTCCGCAGCCACACCATCCCCACCATGCAGGCCACCGTCGACGAATACGTGGAACCCGCCTCCGGCGCCGTCCATATCCACGTCGCGACGACCCAGCCCGACCTGGCATTCCTTGTCGGCTTCCCCACGGTCCCGGACACCAGCGACGGCCGCGCCCACATCCTGGAACACCTGGCGCTGTGCGGCTCCGGCCGCTACCCCGTGCGCGACCCGTTCTTTTCCATGCTGCGCCGCTCCACGGCAACGTTCATGAATGCCATGACGTATGCGGACCGCACCGTGTATCCGTTCGCCAGCACGGACCGCACCGACTTCTTCAACTTGCTGGATGTATACCTGGACGCCGCGTTTTTCCCCAACCTCGATTACCTGAATTTCCTGCAGGAAGGCTGGCGCCACACGCTGGAAGAAGGCAAGCTTGGCTACCAGGGCGTCGTGTTCAATGAAATGAAAGGCGCGTTTGCCGACCCGATGCGCGCGCTGTACAACGGCATCGGCGCCGCCATGCTGCCGGATACGACCTATGAAGTCATTTCCGGCGGCGACCCGCTGGACATCCCCGCCCTGACGCACCAGATGCTGAAGGATTTCCACGCCAGCCATTACCATCCGTCGCAAGCCGTGTTCATGACGGCCGGCCCGATCGACCCGCGCGATATCCAGCGCCACATTGCCGACAAGGTGCTGGCCCGCCTGCCCGGCGGCACGCCGCGCCGCGTGCCGCAGCTGGCCAAGCCCTTCGTGGCGCCGCGCGACCATGCGATCCGCATCCCGTCGCAATCCGGCAAACCCGATGAATACGGCTTCCAGCTGACGTGGCTGATGGGCGAATCGGCCGACGCCTTTGTCCATTACCACGCAAACCTGCTGTCGGCCGGCCTGCTGGGCGACGCTTCCGCACCGCTGAAGAAAGCCATGGAATCGGCCGGCTTCGGCCGCCCGTCGCGCCTCAACGGCCATGACCCGAGCGCGCGCCAGATGCTGTTCCACGTCGGCATGGAAGGCTTGACGGAAGACCAGTTGCCGGCCGCCCGCACCCGCATGTGGGATGCGCTGGAATATGCGGCGCAGCATGGCGTGCCGCACGATATGCTGGCGGCCGCCCTGCGCGACATCCGCTACAGCCAGCGCGACACGGCCAGCGGCCGCATGCCCAATGTGCTGGGCCGCATGCTGCACGCGCTGCCCGTCGCCATGCGCGGCGGCGACGTGATGACCGCCTTCGACAGCGACAGCGTGCTGGCGCAATTGGAACAGGACATTGCAGATCCCGCTTTCTTCAAGGGCCTGGTTAAAGACATGCTGGCCTCGCCGTCGCGCCTCGAAGTCACCGTGGTGCCTGATCCCGCCTACTTTTCCGGGCGCGCGGCGCAGGAAGAAGCCGCACTGGCCGCGCGCGAAGCAGCGCTGACGGAAAAAGAGCGCACCCGCATCCTCGATGATGCCGCCGCCCTCGACGCGCACCAGCGCCGCGTCGTCGATAACAGCGTGCTGCCCCGCATCCTGCCGTCCGACGTGGGCAAGGAACCGCGCCGCCTGCCCGACATCCCCGCTGCCGTCGATGGCGCCTACCGCTTCGATATCGCATCCAACGGCATTTCGTATGCACGCGTGCATTACGACGTGTCGGACATGCCGGCGGAAGATTGGCCATGGCTGCAGCTGTACACGGACTTGCGCCGCGACCTGGGCGTGGCCGGCATGAATTACGAACAAGCCGGTGCGTGGCGCCAGCGCATGGCCGCCACGTTTGGCGTGAACTTCGACGCCATCATGCGCGAAAACGGCAGCATGCTGCTCGACGTCAGCTTTGCCGCCAGCGGCTTGCGCGAAGAACACCAGAACCTGGGCGACGTGCTGGCGGCCCACATTGCCAGCCCCCGGTTTGACGAACATGAGCGCATTGCATTCCTCGTCGAACGCATGGTGCGCAACCGTATCAATGGCCTCGCGCAGTCGGGCAACCGCTATGCGGCCCTGACGGCTGCCGCGCCGCTGTCGGCGCTGCGCCATATTGAAGACGTGGCCAGCGGCACGTCGGTGCTGCCCTTCATGGCGCAATTGCAGCGCATGGCGCATACGCCGGAAGGCGTGGCGGCCATTGCGCTGCGCCTGTCGGCACTGCACGACCGTATCGTAGCCGGCCCCGCCTCGGTGCTGTGCGCCGGTGCGGGCGATGACGCCAACGCGCTGGCAGCGGCCATCCGCCTACCGGCCGCCACGGCGCAGGCAGCCGCACCATCCATTCCAACTGCCGTTCCCGCGCAGCCGCCGGCCAATGCGGCGCTGTTTGCGCCCGGCCAGGTCAACCACTGCAGCATTGCATGGCCGGCCCCACGCCAGGCGCATGCCGATGCCGCGCCGCTGGCCGTGGCTGCGGAACTGTTGACGCACCAGGTCTTGCACCAGGCGCTGAGGGAGCAAGGCGGCGCCTATGGCGGATCAGCCGGCTATGCGGGCAATGCCGGCGTGTTTTCCATGATGTCGTACCGCGACCCGCGCCTGGCCGGCACCTATGCGGACTTCCATGCCGCCATCGACAAAGTGCTGGCCACGGATTTCACGCAAGAGCAAATCGAGGAAGCCATTATTTGCGTCGTGCGGGGACTGGACCGCCCGGATTCGCCGTACGATGCGGTGCTGGCGGCGTGGACCTTGCACCGGCGCGGCATCACGATGGATGTGCGGCGCAACTTCCGCCATGGCGTGCTCCATTGCACGCAGGACGCCATCAAGGCTGCCGTGCGCACGTGGCTGAAAGATGTCCGGCCCAGCCGCGCCGCCTTCGTTGGCAACACGGAGCAAGACCTGGCGGGACTGGACGTGGTGGACATGCTGGCGCTGGTGTCCTGAACGCATTTCCAATCGTACACACCTGTTGTCGCTTTTCGTGGGACCATGATGGCAAGAAATTTCTTTGATTTGCCGCCATGGCCCCACATGCAATTCCCGATGACATCCGCCGCTTCATTATGCTGCGGATTCCTTCGATTCCCTACCTGGAAGCGCTGCTGCTGATGCGGGAAAATCCCAGCCAGGCGTGGAACAGCCATGGCCTGGCGCAGCGGCTATATCTGCCGATACCGGACTGCGACGCGCTGCTCGAACAGTTGCACAAGGCGGGCGTCGCGGCGCCGGCGCCGGGCATGGCCGGCAGTTGCCGCTATGCGCCGGCCGAACCCCGGCTGGCTGGCATGCTGGACCAGCTGGCGCGCGTCTATGCGCGCAACCTGGTCGAAGTCAGCACCCTCATTCACTCAAAAACCAACAAGAAGGCGCAACTGTTTGCGGACGCCTTCGTGTGGCGAAAGGACAAATAATCATGGCCACTGTGATTTATTTGCTGTGCGCCGCCACCGCCTTCGCATGCGCGTGGCTGCTGCTGCGCAGCTACCGGCGCACGCGCCACCGGCTGCTGCTATGGAGCGGGCTGTGTTTTTCCGGCCTCGTCGTCAACAATATCCTGCTGATCCTGGACCGCATCGTGTTTCCCGAACCGGAAATGGATTTGACCACGTGGCGCCTGGCCTCCGCGCTGCTGGCGCTGCTGCCGCTGCTGTATGGGCTGATTTGGGAGGATGACTGATGCCCATCAACGCCATCCTGGCCGGCGCCATCGTCATGGCGGCCGGCGTTATCGCGCTGTTTTTCCTGCGCTACTGGCGCCAGACGCGCGACCGCTTTTTCCTGTACTTCGCGCTGGCCTTTGTACTGGAAGGCAGCCAGCGCCTGCTGGCCGCCCTGCGCCCGGTTGACGCGCCCGATGAGCCCCAGTATTACGTGATCCGGCTGGCCGCCTATGGCTTGATCCTGATTGCCATCATCGGTAAAAACCGGCGCCCGCCGCCGGATACCTGACGGGCAGCTTGCCAGGCGGGCATGGCGTGGCGGCGCGCGGGGGCGTCCTGCGTAGGCCAGCTTAGGCCAGCTCGATCCACACCGGCGCATGGTCGGACGGCTTATCCCGCGCCCGCACGTCCCGGTCCACGCCCGCTGCTTTCAGCCTGCGCGCCAACGCGGGGCTGAGCAGCAAATGGTCGATACGGATCCCCGCGTCGCGCCCAAACGCATTGCGGAAATAATCCCAGAACGTGTAAATCCGTTCGCCCGGATGGGTAGCGCGCAGCGCATCAGTCCAGCCCTGCTCCATCAAACGGTGGAACGCGGCGCGGCTCTCCGGCCGGAACAGCGCATCATCGAGCCACCGTTCCGGCTTGTAGACATCGAGTTCCGTCGGCATCACGTTATAGTCGCCCGCCATGACGACCGGGGCGCCCGTCGCCATGAGTTCCGCGCCGCGCGCAATCAGCCGTTCGAACCAGCGCAATTTGTAATCGAATTTGGGGCCCGGAGCGGGATTCCCGTTGGGCAGATACAGGCACGCAATCACGATGCCATCGACCAGGGCTTCCAGGTAGCGGCTTTGCACATCGTCGTCTTCACCCGCCAGCGCGCGGCCGATTTCATGGGGCGGTTCGCCGCGCGACAAGATCGCCACGCCATTCCAGCTTTTCTGGCCATGCCACAGCGCGTGATAACCGGCCGCCTCGATGGCGGCGGCGGGGAATTTTTCCTGGGGAGCTTTGAGTTCTTGCAGGCAGGCGACGTCGGGACGCGTCTCTTCCAGCCATTGCAGCAATGCGCTCAAACGCGCATTGATACCGTTGATATTGAAGGTGGCGATCCGCATGACTTTATTGTGCAGCAGATCGTATCGGCGCGCCGCACAGCAGGCCGCGCAGCGCCTGTCAGTTCAGCACAATGCGGCGCCGGCCCTGGCCCAATACCCGCTCGATCACAGTTTCCGGCACATCGAAACTGCGCATATAAGAGATAGCCAATTGCCTGCCCATCGTATCGTTCAGCATGACGCCGTGTTCCACGATGGCCGCCATGTGCGTATTTGTTCTTCTCTGCATGGCAGAGTTACCGCCTGTCATCCGATTCCTCCCACTGTGACTTCTTGTCAGTAAAGGTATCACAATTGCGCAGAATAAACTAGTAAATTTGCAATAATATTTTCTATATGGCAAATACCTGCGGGCAGGCGCAAGGGCTGTCCGGATGCGCCGCTTGACCTTCCCCCCATGGCAAGGTTTATAGTGTCGCCCTGAACCATACCCCTTTCCGACCCGATGCGATTCTTCGTGCGCTGCCTGCTGTGGATACTGATGGCTGCCCTGCCCGTGCAAAGCGGCGCGGCAGTGTTGGCCACGTGCGCCACCCTGGCGCCGGCGGCGGCACACAACTGCCACGAGCCGTCTGCGATGGACAGCAAACAGGATGTGAAATTCCATGGCAAATGCAGCACGTGCGCCAGTTGCTGCACGGCGGCCACCGCGCCGCCCCATGCTTTCGTGATGCCCGCGCCTTTTCCCCGCGCGGCCCGCACTGCGCTGGCGCCTGAGCCGGCAATCGCCACAGTTTTCCCTGCAGGACTGGAACGCCCGCCCAGGGCTGCGTGAATCGTTTTCAATGGCCGCCGCGGCGTCATGCCGCGCCCGCCGGACTCCGGCACGTCACAAGGAACATCACATGAAATCGTTGTACGCCCTGCTGTTTGCAGCAGCCGGTGTGCCGCTGGCCGCATACGCACAATCGCCAGCGCCCACCTACCGTTCCGCCTTTGCCGGCTACCAAAGTACGCCGGAAACCACGCAGTCGCCAGACCAGGCTTGGCGGCAAGCCAACCGCGACGTGGCTGCATCGGGCCACGCCGTGGACCATATGCATCACGGCGCCATGGGACATGAAACCCAGGCCGGTGGCCCTGCGGGCCCCGGCAAGATGGAGCACGGCATGATGAAACATGGCCAGGCGCAGCAAGGAACCATGAACCACGCTGAGTCTTCCTCCGCACACAGGGACCACGGCAAGGAAGCCAAACCGGCCGCTCCGCAGCCCCAGCAGCACGAGCACAAGGACCACTGACATGGCATTACATCCCATCACCCGTACCGCCATCGCGGCGGCCATCGCGGCGGCGCTGGCCGGCTGCGCGTCCGTGCCGGCCGACGGCGGCGCCGGCAATGCTGCCGCGCTGGCGGCAGAACGCATCGGCCAACCCGCCCCGCTATCGATGGCGGCGCCGGACGATACCGCGCACAGCGAAATCCAGTCGCTGCTGGCGCAGCCATTGACGCCGGACTCCGCGGCGCGCATTGCCTTGCTCAACAGCCCGTCGTTAAAGGCATCGCTGGCAGAATTGGGCATGACGGCAGCGGAAACCGCGCAAGCCGGCCGCCTGCGCAATCCCGGCTTTTCTTTTGGCCGCGTGCGGGGCGGCGGCGAATCGGAGATCGACCGCAGCGTCACGTTCGATATCGCTGGATTGCTGACGATGCCCGTGCGCAGCGGCATCGCACGCCGCCAGCTTGAACGCGCGCAGTTTGCAGCGGCGGGACAAGCCGTGCAGCTGGTCTTTGAAACGCGCCGCGCGTGGTACACGGCCGTGGCGGCGGCGCAAAGCGCCGCCTTCGCGGAACAAGTGCGGCAAGCCGCCGAAGCAGGCGCCCTGCTGGCCGACCGCATGCGCAAGAGCGGCAACTGGAGCCGCCTGGACCAGGCCCGCGAACGGGCGTTCTATGATGACGCCATCACGCGGCAGGCGCGCACGGCCCACGATGCGCTGGCTGCGCGCGAACAGCTGGCCCGTTTGCTGGGCCTGGAGCACAGCGAAGGCTTGCAATTGCCGGAGCGCTTGCCGGACTTGCCGGCAGCGGCACAGGAACCGCAGCACGCTGAACGCGATGCGCTGGAACACCGCCTCGACGTGCTGGCTGCGCGGCGCGAAGCGGAAAGCGTTGCCGCCAACCTGGGGCTGACAAAAGCCACGCGTTTTATTAATGTGTTCGACGTGGGCTACGCCAGCAAGAGCACAACCGGCATGCCGCGCCAAAACGGTTACGAAGTGTCGCTGGAATTGCCGCTGTTTGACTGGGGCGGCGCCAACGTCGCCCGTGCCGAAGCGCTATACCTGCAGGCCGTGCACCGCACGGCGGATGCAGCGGTCAAGGCGCGGTCGGATGTCCGGGTTGCCTATTCCAGCTACCGGACTGCTTACGACATCGCGCGCCACTACCGCGACCACGTGGTGCCGCAGCGTAAAAAGATTTCCGACGAAGTTCTGCTGCGCTATAACGGCATGCTCGCTTCCGTCTTTGAATTGCTGGCTGATGCGCGCGAACAGCGCAACAGCGTCAACGAATCCATTGAAGCCCAGCGCGATTTCTGGATCGCCGATACCCAACTACAGGCCGCGCAACACGGCGCGGGAGCCCAGCCATGACCACACGCCGCCATTTCCTTTTCAATACAGGCGCCACGGCAGTTGCCGCAGCCGCCGTCAGCAAAGCCGGCGCTGCCACGCTGCCGGAAGCGCCCACGATGAACAGCGCCGAAACGCACGTGCCGCCACCGCCGCCCAATGGCCGCCCATACAGCCCCGTGGTGACGCTGAACGGATGGTCGCTGCCCTGGCGCATGCATAACGGCGTCAAGGAATTCCACCTGGTGGCCGAACCCGTGGTGCGCGAACTGGCGCCCGGCATGAAGGCCAACCTGTGGGGCTATAACGGCCAATCGCCCGGCCCCACGATAGAAGTGGTGGAAGGCGACCGTGTCCGCATCTTCGTCACGAATAAACTGCCGGAACACACGAGCATGCACTGGCACGGCCAGCGCCTGCCCAATGGCATGGATGGCGTCACGGGTTTGACGCAGCCTGGTATCGCACCCGGCAAGACGTTTGTGTATGAATTCGTGGCGCGCAGGCCCGGCACCTTCATGTACCACCCGCATGCGGATGAAATGACGCAAATGGCCATGGGCATGATGGGCTTCTGGGTCACGCACCCGAAAGACCCGTCGCTGCACGCCGTGGACCGCGACTTCGTGTTCTTGCTGAACGCGTATGACATCGAACCGGGCAGCTATACGCCGAAGACCAACACGATGCTGGACTTTAACCTGTGGACGTTCAACAGCCGCGTCTTCCCCGGCATTGAATCGCTGAATGTGCGCCAGAACGACAGGGTGCGCATTCGCGTCGGCAACCTGACGATGACGAACCACCCGATCCACATTCACGGCCATGAATTCGTTGTAGCAGGTACGGATGGCGGCTGGGTGCCGCCGTCGGCGCGCTGGCCGGAAGTCACAACCGACGTCGCTGTAGGCCAGATGCGCGCCATCGAGTTTGTCGCCAATGAGCCAGGCGACTGGGCATTCCACTGCCACAAGTCGCACCACACGATGAATGCGATGGGCCATAACGTGCCTAACCTGATCGGCGTGGACCATGGCGGCATTGCGGAAAAGATCAACAAGATCGTGCCGGGCTATATGGTCATGGGCGACAAAGGAGGTTCGATGGGCGGCATGGACATGCCGCTGCCGGAAAATACGTTGCCGATGATGACGGGCGAAGGCCCGTTTGGCGGCGTGGAAATGGGCGGCATGTTTACCGTCATGAAGGTGCGCAAGGACCAGAAGCGCGGCGATTATTCGGATCCGGGCTGGTACCAGCACCCTAAGGGGACGCTGGCTTACGAGTGGACGGGAGAATTGCCGGCGCCGGCGCGCAGCGCGGATGCGGGCAAGGCGCTGATCGTGCCGGAACATGGGCAGCATGGACAGGATGTCGAGCTGACGGTGCGCAAGCCGTCGTCAGGCAACCACGCCGGCCATTGAGCCCGCCAGCAGTCCGGCCCGCAAGGCGTTTAAGTGCAGGCTGGCGGCACACCGGGCGGATGTTCTTGGAACCAGTCGCTGATGCCTGGCATGGCTGGCTCAAATCCGCCCGGCGTGGAGAAATTCAGCACGCCGCAGCGATTTGCCGTGCGGTTTTCAAAATCATGGGTGACGCCGCCCGGCACCAGCACAAATGAACCGGCCGGGGCATCGACCCACCGGTCGCCGACCAGGAAACTCATGGTCCCTTCCAGCACATAAAACACGTCGTCTTCGGGATGCGAATGGGGACCGGGGCCGGTGCTGCGGCCCTCCAGCCACCATTCAGAAATCGAATACTGGTTGGCCGATTCGTCGCCGTCGGCTTTAAACAGCGCGGATATGCGGCCCATCGGATAGCTTCTGCCTCCACCGGGAGGCAGCACAACTGGCTGGCGTGGCATGGTCATGGCGGCTCCTTTTCCTGTCACCTGCCAGTATAAGGCCATGCTTGAAGACCTTGTACACCAGTTACGTACGAAACCCCGGACGCCAACCGTCGCTATTCTGCAAAGCTATCTTTCGTATAATTAAACCTGTTTTCGAAAAGCACGTAGATATTTTTGGGAATCTTCCCGTCCATATAAGACTTCCTCATATTTGCGTAATGCTTTTCCTGATAGTTATGCGGTGCATGTAAAACAATAAGAACAGCGGCTTCCAACAAGGAATTGAAAAATGCATCGTTATCAGGCCATCCGCATTGACTTACGATTTCGTCTAACACACGTTGATTTTCCCTGTCTTGATTGCGCAATTCCTGCTGGAAGCTTGATTCACTTCCTTTTAACTGATGCTGACTTCTCAGCAACTGGTCACGTGTAAGCAGGCTATTACCCTTTTCGTACAGCGCCTTCGAAGAACAGTCGCTGGCACCTTGGCAGGTGAACGAAAGCGCACAAAATGACAGGCCCAAAAAAACCACTGAAATTCTCTTTCCGTTTTTCATGGATTACGCTCGCCAGCCAACTATCAAAGTCCCTCATCAGGCCGATCCAATTTCTCACGCCTTATCGCAATCGTTTGAATCGGCCTACCACTACACTGGCGGCCGGCTATACTTGAGCAATTGCTCCCGCATATACTTCACCTTCGCCGCCAGCCGCGCATCCGCCAGCGCATACAAATCCAGCCGCGCGGCATAGTCCGGCGTCATCATCCACCCGAAGGTTTCCGCCTTATCTTCTTCCTGCCCATAGCCGGAATACATGCTGACCAGCCCATCCTTCACATGGCCCAGGTCTTGCAAATTCTTGCCATAGAAAGTCGAACCGCCTTTCCCGTATTGCAGCCCTTCAGGATTCATGGCCAGCCACGTGGGATCGGCATGGTAGTAATCGTTGTATTCCCGGTGGTCGATGAAGTGATAGAACTCGTGGTGCACACGCATTTCCATGCCGGCCGGGCACAAGACCTTGGCGCCATTGTCCGCATAGGCCACGCCGTCGGTTTCCGCCATCGGCATGGCCAGGCGGCGCTGGCCGCCGACTGCCAGCTCCTTCACCAGCACGATGTTTTTCAACCGCACGTTGGCAAAGAACCCGGCGGGATAACGCTCCAGCCCCGGCAAGACCACGCTGAGCAAACGCTGCAGGCGCGCCCGGTCTTCAGGGCTGTCTGTGAACGCTTCCGCCGTCACCCCCTCCTGCTCCAGCGTCCACGCGGCCGTCAGCTGCAAGGCCGCGAGGCGGCGCGTGGCCACTTCGCGCAACTGCCCGACACTGGCGTCAGCCGGCGCCACGGATGGGTACTTCAAGTCCCAGTGGCACTCCAGGCGCAGCGCGTCATTGTTATGGTCGATCGGCGGCACCGTGCTGCACGCCGACAGCAGCACGGCACCCGCTCCCGCAAATAATCGTCGCAACGGAATCATTTGAATTTATAGCTCGCGGTCAGTTGATAATAGCGGCCCAGCTGGCTGTGGTACGACGGCGAATAGCCTTGCAGGTAAGCGATCTGGCTGGCGTCGAACGGCGCTTCCTTGTTGGCGATGTTTTGCACCGAGAACGACAGCTCCAGGTTGCGGAAGCCCTTATAGCTGACGTACGCATCGGCCGTCAGTGCAGCGTGGATGTCGCAATACCACGGCGTGGCGGCCTGGAACGAGCACGTGGCGTCCGGCGACGACTTCATCGAATAGCCGCCCACATAATTCCAGTTGACGCTGGCGTCCCACGGACCGCGGTCCCACGCGACACCCAGGCGGCCACGGTTTTTCGGTACGCCGTAATAACCCGCGTATTCCGTCAGCGGATCTTCCGGCGTGCTGGCGCTCAGGTAGCTCTGCGTGCGGTTGTAGCTGGCCGTCAAGGTCAGCTTGCCCCAATTGCCCAGCGGCGCCACGCCGCGCGCATCGACGTCGAGGCCGCGCGTCTTGGTGGACGACAGGTTGGCGGTAATCAGGCTCAAATGATCCAGCTTGCCGCTGACGCGGTTACGCTCGATGCGGTCGGCAAATTTCGCTTCGTTTTCCAGCAGGTAGCTGGCGCTGATGGTCGACAGTTCATTGCGGCGCTTGATGTCGTACGCGTCCACCGACAGCGACCAGCGCGGAATCGGCTCCACCACGAAGCCCACCGTGAAGCTCTTGGATTTCTCAGCCTTGATGTCAGGGTTGGCGCCCGTCGTGTAAGCGACATAGCGTTCGCAATTGTCATTGGCCGTATCGAATACCGGGCACAGTTTCAAGTCCTGCACTTTGGTATAGCCATTCGTGTTACCCGAATGAAGTTCCGGCAGCGATGGTGCGCGGAAGCCTTCCGCATACGTGCCACGCAGCGCAAATTGCGGCATCGGGCTCCATTTCACGCCGGCCTTCGGTGTGAAGGCGGAACCGAAATCGCTGTAGCGGTCGGTGCGCGCCGCCAGGCTCAGCTCCACCGACTTCAGCACCGGCGCCGACAGCTCGCCATAAAACGCCGACACGGTACGCGAACCATTGGACCCCGTCATGCCGATCAACTGGATCGAGCCATCGGTAAAGCGCGTATCGGGATTCGCGTCAAACGCTTCGCGGCGGAATTCCGTCCCCAGCGAAATGCTGAGCGGACCGCCCGGCAATGCGAACAGTTCGCGGTTCGCGTGCAAGTCGACGCTGCTGGTGTTCGTGTCCGCGTGGTTGTTCAACATCGGATACAGCCGTGCCAGCAGCGCCGGATCATTGGCGCTGGGATTGCGCAGCGTGAAGGAATTGCGCACCATGCCGTTCGCATCCAGCACATCGTTGATCAGCACACTGTCTTGCAGATAGCCGCGATAGCGCGTATCCGTCAGCGAGCGCGAATACATGGCGGCGCCTTCCACGTCCCATTTGCCCACGGCGCCGCGCGCGCCCAGTGTATAGCGCATGTTGCGGCTTTCGCTGGCAATCGTGGTCGGCACGTCGTTGAACAGGTAGCGTACCGCCACGGTCTGGCCCCAGCGGTTTTGCGGGTGCGTTGCCGGCAGCGGCAGGTAGCTGATCGTCGTACCCGGTGCGTTGCCCCACAGCCCGTTCTTGTCGAGCAAGTCATTGGTGTACAGGCCATAGGCGTTGGTGCCATAGCTGTACATGGTCGAACCCTGGCGGCTGCGGCTCAGCGACGCGTCGCCAAACATTTCCCATCCGCCGCTCAGCGCATACGTCAGCGCGCTGTACACGTTGTCGCGCTGCGCTTTCGATTGCAAGGTCACGGACCTCGTGTTGTCGTTGATGCAGCGGCCATTGAGCGCAGGCGACGCGGGGTCATTCAGCGCCGGGCAATCGCCAACGATGCCAAGGAAGGTACCGCCATAAATGCCGCTGGCCGTGTACGCATTGCTGGAATACGGCGAACGGCGGTCCGGCAAGCCGAAACGGCGGAAGTCCGCATCCTTGGTGCGGGGACGGGAATTGACCAGTACCGGCCTGGTGTCACGGTGCGACAGGCTCACCAGCCAGTTATAGCCATCGTCTTCCACCCGGCCCTGGCCATACGTGAGGCTAACTCCGCCGGTATTCCCGTCGTGATACGTGGACGTGCCGCCATTGAGCTTGGCCTGCAAGCCTTCGAAATTCTTGCGCAAGATGATGTTGATCACACCGCCGATGGCATCGGCGCCGTAAATCGCCGAGGCGCCGTCCAGCAGCACTTCAATGCGCTCGATGGCTTCAACGGGAATCGCATTGGTATCGACAAACGAGGCGGAGCCAAAGCCAAACGGCGCCACGCGGCGGCCGTTAATCAGCGTCAGCGTCGCGCCCGCGCCCAGGCCGCGCAGCGAAATACCGGCCGAGCCGAATGACTGCGATGGCGTGCCTTCCGTCGTGTAGGCGCCGGAATTCCCGGCCGGGACGTTGCGCAGCACATCGGTGACGGTGTTGGCGCCGGAACGGGCAATCTCTTCCGCGCTGATCACTTGCACTGCCGACGCGGTTTCGGCGGCCACGCGCTTGATGCGGGAACCGGTGATTTCCACACGCACGGGCGCATCGCCCGGTGGCTGTTGCTGCGCCTCGGCGCACAGCGGCGCCACACCGGCGCACAGCAGCGCGACAGCACGAACGATAGGACGAATCTCAAACATGCAAACTCCGTATTGATGACAGGTTGATGAAATACACTGTCCGGAGTGTGGTTGTTCCGTGACTTCAGGTCACGGAACGGAATGCTGTTTTTGTACAAAACTGCTGGCTTTATATTTGCAAGCCATTACTTGTCGGTCAGACGCCACGCTGCTGGCGGAAGCGTGCAGGCGGCATGCCGTAGTGGCGGGCAAAGGTGCGGGACAAATGGCTGGCGTCGTGGAAGCCGCACGTATCGGCAATGTCGGCCATCGCATGGCCGCCGGCTTCCACCATCTCGCGGGCTTTTTCCAGGCGCATGTTCATCAGGTAGCGGTGCGGCGGCAAGCCCAGCGCGGCATGGAATTCGCGCGAAAAATGCGCGGAACTCATCAGGCACAAGTCCGCCAGTTGCTGATTCGTGATGGCGTCAGGCAGATGCTGTTCCATATACGCCAGCACACGCCGCAAACGCGCGCCGCCCAGCGTGCTGGCTTGCGCGGCTTCCAGCGGCTGGCTGTAATGTTCCAGCAAATACGTCAGCAGCGCCACCATCAAGCCATCGCAGTATTGCGCCTGCAATGGCCCTGCCATCAGGTTCGCATTGAGCATGCGCCGCACGGTTTCCATCACATAGTGGTCGGACGTGAACTGGCCGGCGCCCAGCGCCAGCGGCACCGACGTTTCACGCAGGCCGCTGAGACTGTCAACCAGCGACACGGGCACGAACAAATTCACGATGTCGCAACTGCTCAAGCGGCTCCACTGGTTCGCAGCGCTGGGCGGACAGATCCGGAACCGTTCCGCGGCAATGACGCCGCCCCACACAGGCCGCCCGTGCTGCCAGATGCGCGCATCGACCGGCTCCATCATGATGGCAATGCGGTAATCGTTCAGGTGCGGACTGACGGTCTGGATCATCGTGTCGGGCTGGTCGCTGGTCCAGCGCACAATCGATGCGCGGGAATTCGGCAGCGGGCCGATGCACGTGTGTAAAGGGTCGTGGACGCCGCTGCGGTGGAACCAGTCTTTGAGCACTTCCGGGGTGTCGATGGCGGCATTCATGGGCGGCAGCTGATGAGTTGAGGAATGTTAAATATCTTAGCATTCACTCAACGAAATTTCGTAGTCCATTTGGACTAGGTGCACAGACTTTGTATGGCGAATCAACTTAAAACACCATGAAATTTTGAAGATACGCGGGCAGCAGCCAAATCCCATGCGGCCTGGCCGACAGTCTTGAATACCGGCGTCCGCGCAGGCCGCGACACGTTTCCGGCCAGGATGTCGCCCAGCGCCCGCACGCCCGCCCAGTCCACACCGGCCTGTATCAAGTCCCCTGCTTCATGCCGCGCCCCGCCGGCGTCATCGACGACGATTTCGCGCGCATGCAATAGCGCCGGCGGGAATTCCGCCATATTGCGTTTGAATGCGCCCACGCCGATAGCCAGCGTGTTTTCCGGCAGCCGTTCCGGAATCACGGGGACGGTGGACGTTGTCAGCGCAATGACGATCGCGGTCTGCGGCGCCTGCTCCGGCGCCGCATACGCGCACGCGGCAACGCCGGGATGCCGCCCGCGCAGCGCATCAGCAAAGGCTTGCGCACGCGCGAGCGAACTGCCCGCCACGTGGAATTCGCGCACGTTGAAATGCTCGATCAGCGCTTGCGCGTGCGCCGCTGCCTGCGCGCCCGTGCCGATCAACAGGACCGATGCGGGCCGCTGCGGCGCCAGTGTCTCGATGCCCAATAACGTCATGGCGGCGGTGCGGCGCGCCGTCACGGTGGGCCCATCCAGCAGCGCGAGGCGGCGCCCCGTTGCCGTATCAAACACAATGACTTCGCCCTGGATCGCGGGCAGCCCGTGCCGCGCATTGTTGCCATGCACGGTAATGAGCTTGGTCACGCTGATATCGGCCGCCACGGCGGGCATGCACAGCAACACACTGTCGGCATCGATGGTGACGACTTTGCGCTCCGGCGCCGTGATGGCGCCGCGCGACAAGTCGATTGCAGCCTGCTTCACGGCAGGCACCAGCAGTGAATAAGGCAAGGCGGCAGCCGTGCCGGCCGCGTCAAGGATGTGCATGTTGTTTTCCTATCGAACCGGCGCGCTTGCGGTATTCGTCCGGAGTTTCGTTGGTCAGGCGGCGGAACATGGCAATAAAAGCCGATGCGCTGGCATAGCCCAGGTCCAGCGCCACGGCTTCCACGGTTTGCCCCGCTTCCAGCAAGGTCATGGCGCGCACCACGCGCAGCCGCTGGCGCCAGTCCGCCAGCGTCATGCCCAGTTCGCGCTGGCAGCGCCGCATCAGCGTGCGTTCCGTCGTATTGGCCGCCCGCGCCAGTTCCGCTACGGAACGGTTGTCCGACGGGTCGGCTTCCAGCATGCCCAGTACGATGGACAGCAAGGGGTCGTCCGACATCGGCAGATAGCTGCCGACGCTGCGCGCCGTGGCCAGCTGATCGACCAGCACTCTTAATAAACGTTCATCGCTGTCGCTGCGGGGGTTGCCAGGCGGGTGCTGGCGCAAATGTTCAAGGATCGCGCGCACCAGCGGGCTGACGGCCAGTGCACACGTGGCCGCGGGCAGCGCGCCGCACAATTCTTCCGCGATATACAGCGAACTGTGTTCCGCCGCCAGCCGGTTCTGGCCAATGTGCTCGACCCGCGCAGGCAGCCAGATGCCATATTGCGGCGGCGCCAGGTAATGGCTGTTTGCCAATTTTACTTCCATCACGCCGCTGAACGAATACACGAATTCACCCCATTGATGGCAGTGCCACGGGTAGATCGTGTCCGCAGGCAGCTGCACGGCGCGGAAAAATATCGGCGCGGGCAAGGTGTCCGTGAAGGGCGGCATCCGTACGTGCCGGGGCGTATTGGTCATGGTTGGCGGGCTGGCGCTATGGACTGTCGGTTTTAAACTATATCAAGCAAAGCAGCCAGGCGCATAATGGAACTTAGTTTATTGATGAAGGATTCGCCGTGGAAACGCGCAAAACACTGGATGGGCAGGCTATCGGCATGATGGCGCTGCTGTGCCTGACCTGGAGCTTGCAGCAGGTCGCGCTGAAAGCCACGGCGCAGGATGTGTCGCCGCTGCTGCAGATTTCACTGCGCTCCGGTACTGCGGCCGTGCTGGTGGCGGCCTTGATGTGGTGGCGGCGCGAAAAATTCACGCCAGGCGGACTGCGGCCCGGCATGCTGGCGGGCCTCCTGTTTGCGCTGGAATACCTGCTGATTGGTGAAGCGCTGCGCCACACGACGGCCGGCCACACCGTCGTGCTGCTGTATACGGGTCCGATCTTTGCAGCGCTGGGGCTGCACTGGAAGTTGCCGTCGGAACGCCTGGCGCCAGGCCAGTGGGCGGGCATCGCGCTGGCCTTTTTCGGCATCGGCATCACATTCATCGGCCGCCAGGGTCCGGCCCGCGACATGGCCGGCATGCTGGCGGGCGATTTGCTGTGCGTGGCGGCCGGTGCGGCGTGGGGCGCCACCACGGTGGTGATCCGCTGCTCCAAGCTGTCATCCGCGCCCGCCACGGAAACGCTGCTCTACCAGCTGGTGGCCGCACCTGTACTGCTGCTGCCTGCCGCGTTCGCCCTAGGCCAGTTGACGTTCACGGCCACGCCGCTGGCCATCGGCAGCCTGGCGTTCCAGTCCGTGGTGGCGTCGTTTGCCAGCTATCTCGCATGGTTCGCCATGCTGCGGCGCTACCTGGCGTCCCGCCTCGGCGTGTTTTCATTCCTGACGCCGCTGTTTGCCATCGGTTTAGGCGGCTATCTGCTGGGCGAGCACATCGAGCCGAACTTCATTATCGGCGCGCTGCTGGTCTTGGCAGGCATTGTGCTGGTCAGCGGCTACAGCTGGATTGCGCAGAGCGTTCAAACCTTGCGGCGCTTGGCCGCATGAGTTTTCGCCGCGTGCAATGTGACAATGCGCGTACTTTTCAGCCCCCTTCAGGCGCGATAATGCTGGCTTTTCATTCACCAGCATTATCATGCCTATCTTTGGTCTTGGAATTCACATCCTCATTGCACTGCTGTTCGCCGTGCACGTGGTACGGACGCACCAGCAACTGTACTGGCTGCTGATCCTTTTCTCTTTCCCGATGCTAGGCAGCATCGTCTACTTCTTCGCGATTTATTTGCCGAATTCCCGGCTCGAGCATGGGGCGCGCAAAGCCGTGGCGGCAGCGGCGCGCACCTTGGACCCGGGCCGCGAACTGCGCGAAGCACAGGCTGCATTTGAATTGACGCCGACCGCACAAAACCAGATGCGCCTGGCGTATGCGCAGCTCGACGCAGGCAACGCGCAAGAGGCGGCCGGGACGTTTGAGTCATGCCTGAATGGCGTGTTCGGTGCGGACCTGGAAGTGCGGCGCGGTGCGGCACGGGCCAATCTGGCATGCGGCCGTGTCGATGCCGCCGTGGCGCACCTGGACTTTATCCGCCGCGCCGATCCAAATTTCCGTGCTGAAGAAACCGCGATCCTGCGCGCGCAAGCACTAGGTGCTGCGGGCCGGATAGCAGACGCCAAGGCCGCATTTGCCGAAGCGCTGGAGCGGTTTAACAGTTTTGCCGTACGGGCTGAATACATTATCTGGGCGCGCTCAGCGGGCGAACAGGCGCTGGCGGACAGCCTGCGGCCGGAGCTGGAAAAGACTATGCAATACTGGAACAGGCACACGCGCGGCATGAATGCGGAGTTGCTGAAGCGGCTGGGGATGTGACGGCAAGCTATGATGAATTATGTGAAACGTATTGCTTTCCCGGTTTTGTTTTGTTGTTTCGGTTCGGCCTGGGCGACTGATGCAAAAGTCATTCATCTGCACTACGGCGTCAATCAAGTCAATTTCGCAGGCGCCGGGGCGGAAGGGCTTGCCGTTTTGGGCCGCCGCGAGAATTTCAATGCCCATGGTTTCGACGTGCTGACGCTGTATCTGAAACCGAAACAAACGAGTAACGGCGCTGAAGACTGGCAGCTGGTCAGTCTATTTGATGGCCAACAGGAGGCATTGACGGTAAACGTAGGTGGCGGCGCCGACTGTACTTTGCATGACTTCAGGCTGGTACCGGCTAACGGCAGCGTTAGCCTCATTGTTGCCGACCGCGAATTAGGAACAAGTTTCGCCGATGCAGCCCCGGTCAAATTCAAGCATTATGCGCTGCGCCATAATGCATCTTCCGAGATGGGCCATCCGCTGTACTATTTTGAATTGGTCAAGACTTCCAGGGCAAAGCGTTCCTATTGCGATGTAGGGGACGCCTTCGAAAAAGAGCTGCGTATCGGCCCGTATCGTCAATAGGCATGCACATCCACCGCCTCATTCTAACGGCATGCCTGCTATTTGCAGGTAACCTCACCGCATGGGCCGGCTCGTTTGAGCAAGACTTCGCCGTGGTCTACATCGACAAAGACACTGAGGCAAAGTATGGTGCGCTGCCCATCAATCGCAGCGTGCTGGCCAAGGGCATGGACGCCATTGCCGCTGCCGGCGCCAAAGGCCTGGTCATTAAATTTTTCGTCGACCAGCCCAAAGACGAGCAAGACGACAAACGCCTGGCCAACTCGCTGTCACGCATCCCCGTGGTACTCCAGGCCCGGCTGGACGATAGCGAGCGGACGCCGAATCCGCTAGCAGTCAAATTCACACTGGGCAGTGACCTGTATGGTACGCCGGCCGCGACGAGCGGCTGGATTCCGCTGCCGAGGTTTGCAGACCACGTGCAAGACATCGGCTTTGTCGATTTCCATTCCAACGTGGTCCCGATGGTCGAGCGGTATCAATCGCACGCCGTCAAATCGCTGGTGCTGTGCGCCATCGAACTAGCGGCAGGTAAAAAAGCGCAAATATCCGATAAGAAGCAGATCCAGGTTGGCTCACGCATCATTCCGGTTGACGATCAAAACCGTGTAACCGTTCAACTGATCACACCGCAATTCAACAAAGGCATCGCATTCAACGCCGTGCTGGATGGCACGGCCAAACTGGCGTTGCAAAACAAAATCGTCGTGCTGGCCTATGACGGGCCACATATCCCGACTGTGAGCACGCCGCTGGGGCCATTGGGGGCGCACAAGTACTTCGTCAATATCCTGCGCTCGCTATATGATGCGGCGCCAGACAGGCGTTAAGCCCATTTGCATGACGTGGCAGATCGGGGAATACCCGCCGCGCCCCGTCGCCGTGTCAGTACTGCCCGATAAACTGAAAATGCAACGCCGCCGCCTGCGCAAACCCCGCTGCTTTTAACTTCGCATCCACGTCGGCGGCAAGGCCGGCCAGCCGCTTTACGTCTGCTGCCGCATAGGTGTCATGCTCCAGCCCCATCCACGCCAACTGGCGCCCGACATACAGGAAATAATCTTCCCCGTCCGTCATGCGTCCGTTAAACGTATCGAGCCCAACCTGCTGCGCGGCAATGCATCGCGGGTCGGTATTGTCGCCGCATGCGTCAAATACTTCCTCGTCATCAGGATTCAGTGCGATCTTGACGCCATAGAATGCTACGAACGAATCCGCCCCCATCCGATCCCCCTCGTGAGTTAAGTACTGCCCCGCTCCATCGATTCAAACAATGACGCCGTGCAAATGCAATACTTTATCCCAGGCTGGACCTTCGATCCAAACCGTGCGGCTTTCGTTCGCCAAGCCGCTCTGCGCGCCCTCCTCCTACAGCATGGCTACCGGTGCGCCTACGCGTACCGGCCGGGCCCCGGCCTACCATGGCCACAAGCCCATGCCAACGGAGGAGACCATGCGCGCTCTCGTTTACCATGCGGCGCACGATGTCCGCGTCGACAACGTGCCCGACCCCGTGTTGCGGGAACCCGACGATATCATCCTGCGCGTCACCGCCACCGCCATCTGCGGCTCGGATCTGCACTTGTACCGGGGCAAGGTCCCTGCCATGCGCGAAGGCGATATCCTCGGCCATGAATTCATGGGGATCGTGGAAGAAGCCGGTCCGGCTGTCACTGAGCTGAAAAAAGGCGACCGTGTCGTGGTGCCGTTTGTCATTGCGTGCGGCGACTGCTTCTTTTGCAATATGCGGCTGTATTCCGCCTGCGAAACCACCAATCCCGACCGTGGCGCCATCCTCAACAAAAAACAGCTCCACTCCGGCGCCGCCATGTTCGGCTATACGCATTTATATGGCGGCGTGGCGGGCGGCCAGGCGGAATATGTGCGGGTGCCGAAAGCCAATGTGGGACCGATCCGCATTCCCGATGGCTTGAACGATGAGGAAGTACTGTTCCTCAGCGATATCCTGCCCACCGGCTACCAGGCCGTGCTGAACGCCGGTGTCGGCATTGGCTCCAGCCTGGCCGTATTTGGCGCCGGCCCGGTGGGGCAAATGGCTTGCGCGTGCGCGCGCATGATGGGCGTGGGCAAGCTATTCATTATCGATCACCACCCATACCGCCTGGCCTTTGCTCAGGCAACCTATGACGCCATTCCCATCAATTTCGATGAAGCCGATGCGGCCGAAGCCATCATTGAACAGACGCAGTCGCGCGGTGTCGATGGCGCCATTGACGCAGTGGGCTTTGAAGCCAAAGGCAGCGCGCTGGAAACCGCGCTGACGGCATTGAAGCTGGAAGGGTCCAGCGGCAAGGCGCTGCGCCAGTGCATTGCCGCCGTGCGGCGCGGCGGCACGGTCAGCGTGCCCGGCGTCTATGCCGGCTTTATCCACGGCTTCCTGTTTGGCGACGCCTTCGACAAAGGCATCGGCTTCCGCACGGGCCAGACCCACGTGCAGCGCTACATGCCGGAATTGCTGCACTACATCCAGGATGACAAGCTGCACCCGGACATCATCATTTCACACCGGCTGCCTTTGGCCCAGGCGGCGGAAGGCTACCGCATGTTCAACAACAAGGAAGACCATTGCCGCAAAGTGGTGCTCAAACCGTAACGGCGCTTTAAATCAAGCCGTGCTCGATCGCGTACCGCGTCAAATCCGCATTGCTGGCCATCCCCATTTTTTCCAGGATGCGGCTGCGGTACGTGGTCACCGTGTTGGGGCTGAGGTGCAGGGTTTCGCCGATCTTCACCAGCGATTCGCCGGCCGCGATCAATTTAAAGACTTCCAGTTCGCGGTTCGACAGGGCTTCCACGCCCTGCGCTCCGCCGCCGCCCACCAGGCTGGCCAGCTTTTCCAGCAAGGCGGGGCTGACATGCTTGCCGCCGCTGGCAGCCTTGCGCACGGCGTCGATCAGGGTCGATGTCGGGGCATCCTTGGTCAAATACCCCGCCGCGCCGCCTTTCAGCGCGCGCACCGCGTAAATGTCTTCCGAATACGTGCTGAGCATCAGCACGGCCATGCGCGGATAATCCGCCCGCAGCTGGCGCAGCAAGTCCAGGCCGTTCTTGCCCGGCATCTGGATATCGACGACGGCCACGTCATATTCCTGTTCGCTCAGGCGTTGCAGCGCTTCCGTGGCATTGCACGCTTCGCCGCCCACTTCAATACCTTCGGCCGTGCCCAGCATCAGGCGCACGCCGTTGCGGGCAATCGCATGGTCATCGACCAGCAGCACGCGGATAGTGCTCATGCCGTACCCTCCAGTCCATCCAGCGGCAACTGCAAGCGCAGCGTCGTGCCACCCGCTTCACCCGGCACAATTTGCAATTCACCGCCGAAATGGCGTACCCGTTCCTGCATTCCAATAATCCCCCACGACGCGCCATTGCGCAGCCGTTCTTCTGTAATGCCAATCCCATCGTCGGCCACGGTGATGCGCAAGCCGGCGGCGTCCCGCCACGCGTCGATCAGCACAGCCGAAGCGTGCGCGTGCCGCACCACATTGGTCAACCCTTCCTGCACGACGCGGAACAGCATCGTGCTGCGCCCCGCGTCCAGTTCCAGTTCCGCCGCGTCGGGCTCGATGCGGCAACTGCAGCGCAGGCCGGAGCGCTGCGCCACCTGTTCCGCGTGCCATTCCAGCGCAGCCCACAAGCCTAATTGATCCAGCACGCTGGGACGCAAATCCGTGATCACGCGCCGCACGGTGGCAATCGCATCCTGCGCCAGCCCCGCCGCTTCCGACAGCAGTGGATCGGCTTTGCCGCCGGCCCGCTCGATGGCCACGCCGATATACGCTTTAATGCCCGTCAGCAGGCCGCCCAGTTCATCGTGGATTTCCTGCGCGATGCGCTTGCGTTCATCTTCCCGTATGCTTTCCTGGTGCGCCGCCAGCTTGCGCAATTCCGCCTCCGCGCGGCGCTTGCCATCAAGCAGGCGCTGTTCGCGCAGCATGCGCAATATCGCCGCCGGCAATTGCGTCAGGTAGCGCCCCTCGCCATCCTTGACCATGTAATCACGCGCCCCGCGCCGCATGGCTTCGGCCGCCACCATGGCGCTGTCGGCGCCGGTCAGCATCATGACGGGCGGGCCGGACTGGGGCAACTGGCTGAGAAATTCCAGGCCACTCATGTCGGGCAAGCCATAGTCAAGCAGGATGCAATCGAGCTGGCCCTGCTGCGCCACGGCCAGGCCATGCTGGCCGCTGTCCGCTTCCAGCAAGGTGAACGCCGCGTCCTGCGACGACGCAAACGTGCGGCGGCACGCCATGCGGTCCACCACATCATCTTCCACGATCAGCACATTTAACGCAGGGCGTTCCATCGTCATGCTTTCAGGGCCGGTCAAGGCATCTCGCTCAGCGTCCAGTACATATCGATCGAACGCATGATGTCCACGAAGCGGCGGTAATCAACCGGTTTTGCCATATAGCCTGCCACGCCGAGGTCGAAGCTGCGCACCTTGTCTTCCTGCTCCTCCGACGTGGTCAGCACCACCACGGGTATGCGGCGCAAGCGTTGGTCTTGCTTGACCAGCCGCAGGAACTCGATGCCGTTCATGATGGGCATGTTCAAGTCCAGCAAGATGATGCACGGCAATTCATTGTCCGGCTGCGACAGCCATTCCAGTGCCACTTCACCGTTTTCCATGCTGACCACGGGGTTGCACACATGGATTTCCTTCAATGCGCGAAGGATGGTCATGATATCGACCTGGTCGTCTTCGACCAGCAAGATCGCCTTGTTTTCTACTTTCATGCGGTTTCCTGAAGTTGTGCACCTGCGGGCGGGCGGCCGCCGGCCGGCAAGGTGAACCAGAACGTGCTGCCCTGGCCCTTGACCGACTCGACGCCCACCCTCCCCTGGTACATTTCCACAATTTTTTTCACCAGCGCCAGCCCGACACCTGTGCTTTCCACGCGGTCGCGCGGCGCCAGCGTCTGGAACAGCTGGAAGATCCTTTCGAAATGCCGCGCTTCGATGCCGGGACCGTTGTCCGACACGGTAAAGCGCCATTCGCCATCCTGCTGCGAGCAGCCCACCACGACTTTGCCGTCAGGCTTGTCCATGTACTTGATCGCGTTGGAAATCAGGTTATGGAACACTTGCTGCAAGCGCGTAGGCTCCAGCACCAGCGTGGGCAAGCCCGGCTGCACTTCCACCGTGATATGGGCGGGCGGCGCCAGCAAATCCACTACATCGGCCAGCATGCGGTTCAAGTCCACCGCCACCCGCGCCTCCTTCACACGGCCGACCCGCGAATACTGCAGGATGCCGTCGATCAGCGCGCCCATGCGGTGCACGCGGTTGATCAACAGCCGCATATGTTCGCGCCCTTCGTCATTGAAGTGCGGCGCATAGTCCGTGGCCAGCCAGTCGGCCAGCGAACCAATGCCGCGCAGGGGCGCTTTCAAATCGTGCGATACGACGTACGCAAAATTCGTCAATTCTTCATTGGCGCTGGTCAGTTCCTGCAACAGCTGGCGGTTTTCGCGCTCGGCTTCCTTGCGCTGCGAGATATCGCGCACGACGCCGGTAAACATGCGGCGCGTGCCCAGCCACATTTCCGTCACTGTCAATTCCATCGGGAAGATGGCTCCATCCTTGCGCTGCCCTTCCACTTCGCGGCCAATACCAATGATCTTGCGCTCACCCGTGGCGCGGTAGTGGCGCAGGTAGCCGTCATGGCGGTCACGGTCCCCGGGCGGCATCAGCAGCGACACGTTTCGCCCCACGGCTTCCGCTTCCGTGTAGCCAAACAGCGTTTCCGCCGCGGGATTCAAGCGCTCAATGGCGCCAAATTCATCGATGGTGATAATCGCATCCGTCACCGATTCAAACACGGCGCGCATGCGCGCTTCGCTTTCCTGCAGTGCGGCTTCGGCCTGCTTGCGGCGCGTAATGTCATGCACAATGGCCAGCACCAGCGGCGGATCGGCGCTCATCGGCGACAGGCTCACTTCAACGGGGAATTCGCGGCCATCGCGGTGCACGCCGGACAATTCCGCCCCCGCACCCATGGCGCGCGGCCGCGGATGGGCGCTGAAGCCGCTGCGCAAGCCCGCATGGGCGGCGCGCAGCCGGGCCGGCACCAGGGTTTCCACCGGCTGGCCGCGCAGCTCGGCCGCCTCATAGCCGAACAGGCTGCATAACGCAGGATTGGCCAGCAAAATATTGCCGCTGTGGTCAGCAATCAGCATGGCATCGCTGGCGGCGGCCAGCAGCCACTCCAGGTTCCGGCCTTCCATGACAAAATTTTCCAACCGTACTCCCCTCTGGCCCAGGCGCTCGCCTGTATTTTCGCGCAGAATAGCACGGGAACGCCGTCCAGTTAAGGGTTAGCGCCTTATCGGCGGCTTATCAGCGTCTGAAATTGCCAGATTTGATCTGCATCAAATTTTTTCACTGGTATTTACTCTAGACTGCATTCTCATTGCCGATTCGCAACTTTCACTCACTACGCGAAAGCGCAACATGGGAAGCAGAAACACATTTATCAATGCCGCCACGGCGGCTTACGTGGCTGGCGCCACGACCTGGATCCTGCTGTCGGACGCGCTGCTGCCGTCCGCCGCCGACCCGCATGCCGCCGCCGCACTGAGTACCGTCAAAGGCATGTTCTTTGTCTGCGCCTCTGCCGCCGGCCTGTACGTTGCGCTGCGCGCCGTGCCGCACCAGGACGCCAATACGTCGATGGTCGGCGTGGCGGGCGCCGCCTTGCAGCCGCTATCCGGCCGCTGGCTGCTGCAGACACTGTTTGCCGCAGCTTTTACACTGGCGGCGGTGCCGCTGCAACGCTATCTGCCCACGGCGGGCCTGATGCTGTTCATGCCTTGCATTATCGTCAGCGCCGCCATTGGCGGGCTGGGGCCGGGCGCGCTGGCCACCTTGCTGGCCGCCGTGCTGGGCAAGCACCCGGCGGCCAGCGACTATCCGCTGCATGTCGGGATGCTGGTATTGAGCGGCTTGCTGATCAGCGCACTGTGCGCGGTGTTGCGCGCGTCGCTGCGCGATGCGGAAATCAACGGACAGCGGTTGCAAACCACCATCGACGCCACCAGCGATGGCTTGTGGGACTGGGACCTGGAAAACCGCATCCTGTTCCAGACCGGCGGCGTTGCCCGCCTCAGCGGCTTACCTGAGAAAAACCCGTCGCTGCGCCGCCTGCTGCACGCTGTCCACCGCGACGACCGGCCGTCATTGCTGGCGCAGTTGCGCCTGCACCTGGCTGGCAAAAAGCGTACGATCGGCATGTCATTCCGTTTCGTCCAGCGCGACGGCAGCACGGTCTGGGTGCGTGTCTCCGGCCGCGTGGTGGCGCAGGCGGACAATGGCGCCGCCACGCGCATGGTCGGCACGCTGTCCGACATCTCTGAATGGCGCGAACTGGAACAAATGCAGCGCGACGCCGATACCGTATTTGCCGGCACCCATGAAGGCATCATGGTGGTCGATACCCACTTGCGCATCGAGCGCGTCAACCCCGCGTTTGAACGCATCACCGGCTACCGGGCCGACGAAGTCGTGGGCCAGACACCGGGGCTGCTGGCGTCCGGCCGCCACAGCAAGGCGTTTTACCGCGACATGTGGACGTCGGTCCAGCGCGACGGCTTCTGGCGCGGCGAAATCTGGAATGCCCGTAAAAATGGCTCGGTCTATCCGGAACTGCTGACGATTTCCGCCGTGCGCGATGACAAGGGCAAAGCCGACCACTACATCGGCGTGTTTTCCGACATCAGCCATATCAAAGCGCACGCGGCGGAACTGGACCGCGCGGCGAATTTCGATGCGCTGACCGGCCTGCCGAACCGGCGCCTGCTGACGGACCGCTTTGAACATGCGATCCAGCGTTCGAACCGCACTGGCAAGCCGCTGACGGTTTGCATGCTGGACCTCGATGATTTCAAGGATGTCAATCAATGCCATGGCAAGCAGGCGGGCGACCGGCTGCTGGTGGAAATCGCCAAATCGCTGGCATCCGTGGTGCGGGCAGACGATACGCTGGCCCGTACCGGCGGTGATGAATTCGTGCTGCTGATGGCCGATATCGGTACGCTGGAAGAATGCGCGCAGGCGCTGGACCGGGTGCTGTCTGCCGCCAGCGTGGCGTTGCAGTTGGGGTCGGAAACCATCCGCGTCACGGCCAGCGTGGGCGTGTGCCGCTATCCTGACGATAACGGCAATGCCGACACCTTGCTGCGGCATGCGGAGCAGGCCATGTACCAGGCCAAGGATGATGGACGGGGACGGTATCAGCTGTTCGACCCGGTCAGCGACCGCCAAGCGCAGGCGCACCGTCAAGCCATGCACCGTTTGCGGCACGCGCTGGAGCAGGAAGAATTCCGCCTGCACTATCAGCCCAAGGTGGATTTGCATACCGGCGTACTGGTCGGCGTGGAAGCGCTGATCCGCTGGCAGCATCCGGAACGCGGCCTGCTGCCGCCGGGCGACTTCCTGCCGCATGTCATCGGCACGCAGCTGGAAACCGATATCGGCGACTGGGTCATCCGCACGGCGCTGGCGCAAAGCGCGCAATGGCGCCGCCAGGGCTTGCAAGTGCAAGTCAGTGTCAACGTGGGCGCCGCGCAGCTGCTGGCGCCGGGCTTCAGCGACAGCCTGGAAGCGGCGCTGGCGGCGTGCCCCGGCTCGGCGCCGGGCGACCTGGAACTGGAAGTGCTGGAGACCGCCGCGATTGAAGACGTGTCGCATGCGATGGACGTGCTGCACCGCTGCCATGACATGGGCGTGCATTTTGCGCTCGATGATTTCGGCACCGGGTATTCGTCGCTGACCTACTTGCGCAAGCTGCCGGTCGATACGCTGAAAGTCGACCAGAGCTTCGTGCGCAACATGCTGTCCGACCCTGCGGATTGCGGCATCGTCGCCGGCGTCTTGCGCATGGCGCACGCCATGGGATTGCAGGTGGTGGCGGAAGGCGTGGAAACGGCGGAACACTGCGCCCTGCTGAGCGACATGGGCTGCGAACTGGCGCAGGGCTATGGTATTGCGCGGCCGATGGCGCCGGAACTGCTGCCGGCGTGGGCCGCGTCGCGGCAGGTGGCCGCCGCCGCGGCGTAATTAACCGGCAGGCTGCTGGGCGGCTTAGCCCAGCGCCTCGTAGCAGACGCCTTCCGCCACGGCCGCCAGGCTGGCGCCATCGATAAACGTCAGGCGCCGTCCCGTCAGCGTTATCCAGCCGGCCTTGCGGAAGCGCGCCAGCAGGCGGCATACGCATTCCATCGTCAAGCCCAGGTAGGCGCCGATTTCCTCACGCGACATGCGCAGCTGGATATTGATCGAAGGCTTGCCGCGCGCCGCATAGCGCGCGCGCAATCCCACCAGGAATAGCGCCAGGCGCTGCTCGGCGCGGGCATTCCCCAGCAAAAACAGCGACGCCTGCTGGCGCTGGATTTCCCGGCTTAACGTGCGGTGGAACTGGTCCATCAGTGAGGGCACGTCCGCCAGCAAGTGGTGCAGGCGGTCGAACGGGATTTCACAGATTTCGCACGTATCGAGCGCCACGGCGTCACAGTCATGGCGTCCATCGGCAATCGCATCGAGTCCCAGCAGTTCGCCATCCATCGGGAAACCCGTGACCTGGCAGGCGCCGTGCGCGTGGCGCAGGGTTTTCAGGTAGCCGCTACGCACGGCAAACAGGCTGGCAAAGGCGTCGCCGGCGCGGAACAGGTATTCACCCCGCATCAGCGTGCGCCGTCCGCCCACGATATTTTCCAGCCGCTGCATATCGCACGGCGGCAAACCGCCCGCAAGGCAAAAGCTGCCCATGCCGCATTGCGAACACATGGGGCCCGCACAGTTGGCGGGCGCGACGGTTTCCACTTCCATGACTGCCTTTCATTGCAACCACGCCGCGACGGGCGGCGCTACCCTGCCAGTATCGCCGCCCACCACGGTTGCCGCTATCGGTGATGCCAGCCAGTTCACTGTAGTGCTTCCCCTACCCGGCTGGCGGCGCAAGTGTCTTGCCTGCCAATGTCACTGGAATTTGATCTGCGTCATGGCTGCCTGCCCCACACGCGCCCACACTGGCTGTGAACCAACCAATGGAGGCTCACATGACTTACCGCACCATCCTGGTCCACGCAGACCGCACACGCCAGTCCCCGGCCCGCATACTCACGGCTGCCACGCTGGCTAAGCAATTCGACGCCCATTTGGTGGGCGTTGCGTTGACGGGGGTTTCACGCTTTCTTCTGCCGGGTAGTATTGAAATGGGCGGCATGATGCTGGCCGAACAAATCGCCATCATGCGCGACGATGCGCAAACCGCACTGGCGCAATTTGGCGAAATGGCGTCCGCTGCCGGTGTGCTGTCGGTGGAACAGCTGCTCGTCAACGACGATGTCGATGGCGGCATGGCGCTGGTGGCGCGCTATGCGGACTTGGCCATCGTCAGCGTGCCCGATCCCGATGAAGCCGCCATCGGCAGCCTCAATGATTTGCCGGAATTCCTGCTGCTCAATTCCGGCCGGCCCGTACTGGCGCTGCCGTCAGCCGGCTGGAAAGACCCGGTGGGCACCAACGCCATCGTCGCCTGGGATGCCAGCATCGAAGCGACGCATGCCGTCGCGGCGGCGCTGCCGCTGTTGAAACAGGCCGGACGCGTGACGGTCATGGTGTTCAACCCCGACCACCGGCCCGGCGCCCACGGCGAATTGCCGGGCGCGGACATGGGACTGTATTTGAGCCGGCACGGCGTCAAGGTTGAAGTCCAGGCGCTGCCGTCGACTATCGATACCGGCAACGCGCTGCTGTCGTCCGCTGCCGACGTGGGCGCGGATTTGCTGGTGATGGGCGGCTATGGCCACAGCCGCTTCCAGGAAATGATGCTGGGCGGCGTGACGCGCACGGTGTTGCGCACCACGACGCTGCCGGTGCTGATGGCGCATTGAAGCCGCATTGAAGCATAAACCGCGCGGCTCAGGCCGCGCGGTTTTTCTGCAACGGCGGTGAAATCCGGGCGGACTCAGGCCGCGCAAGCTTCCGCGCCGCTCTCCGCACCACTGTCCGCGCCAGGTTCGCGCCCCGTGGACAGCGCTTCCAGGCTGTCGCGGTCGAGAATGCGGATGTCGCGGTTATCCAGCTTGATCCAGCCCTGCTTGCGGAAGCGGGCCAGCAGGCGGCTGACGCTTTCAATGGTCAGGCCCAGGTAGCCGCCGATATCTTCACGCGACATGCGCAACTGGTAGCTGGCGGCCGAATAGCCGCGCGCCGAATAGCGCGCGCCCATATTCAACAGGAACAGCGCCATGCGCTGGTCGGCCCGCATGCTGCCACGGAACAGCATGATGGCTTGTTCACGCTGGATTTCACGGCCCAGTACACGGTGGAATTGCTGCATCAACGTGGGTGTCTGCATGACCAGTTCCTGCAGGCGGCCAAACGGGATTTCACACACTTCGCTGTCTTCCAGCGCCGTTGCACTGCAGTTATGGGAGCCGGAGCCGATCGCATCCATGCCCAGCAAGTCGCCGGCCATATGGAACCCCGTCACTTGCTGTTCGCCATGGATATTGACTTGCGCCGTCTTGAAATGGCCCAGGCGCACGGCGTACAGGCTGCCAAACGACGCGCCCATGCTGAACAATTGCTCATCGCGGGCCACGCGGCGGCGGCGGGCAATGATCTGGTCCAGGCGCGCCACGTCGCTGTCCGCCAGACCCTGCGGCAGGCAAAAACGGTTGAAACTGCACAGTGTGCAATTGACTTTACCTGGCTTGGCTGCGGCGGCATTGGCCGGGGCGGCGTTGGCGATGGGGATCACGGTATGCATTTGTTGCTCCTTTGCGGCGTGCGTTACACGTCCTCGATGAACAACAGTATCGCGCTGCCGGCGCTGTCACGGTATCGGGCATTGCAATGAGTTAACGTAGGGGATCCGTGACATGCCCCTGCAGTCCCCCTGCTCTCTACGTCAATTCGACGGCCGCACCGTGCTGCGGCACTTCCGCCTGCCAGCCCAGCGTGTCGGCAATGCGGCGGCGCAGCGTATCAGACGCTTGCGGCTCGCCGTGGGTGACAAACACGCGCTGCGGCTTGCCGCAGGCGCCCAGCCAGGCCAGCAATTCTCCCTGGTCCGCATGGGCTGACAAATTGTCAATTTGTATGACCCGTGCCCGTACCGGCACGTACTCGCCGTGGATTTTAACTTCGGTGGCGCCGCCCACCAGTGCTGCGCCGCGGGTCCCGCCCGCCTGGAAGCCTGCAAACAGGATGGTATTGCGGCGGTCCGGCGCGAAAGCTTTGATGTGGTGCAGCACCCGTCCTCCGGTCGCCATGCCGCTGGCGGCAATGATCACCATGGGCACGCGCCGCTGGTTCAGTGCGATGGACTCTTCCGGCGTATTGATGATGGTGACAGCGCGGCACATGGCTTGGACTTGCTCCGCGCTCAAGCGGTGGTCGTGCCGGTGCTTGCGGTACAGCGCCGTCACGTCGGCCGCCATCGGGCTGTTCAGGTAAACCGGCACGGGCGGAATCGCGCCCTGCACTTTCATCTGTTGCAAATAATGCATCAGCGCCTGGGCCCGGCCCACGGCAAACGAAGGAATCACGGTGACGCCGCCCCGCGCTGCGGTTTCGCAGATGGTTTGCGCCAGTCGTTGCGCGGGGTCGGCCGGGTCGTGCATTTTGTCGCCATAGGTGGATTCCATGACGATGTAATCCGCATGGATGGCCGGCTCGGGCGGCGCCAGCAACGGGTCGGAAGTGCGGCCCAGGTCGCCCGAGAAATGCAGGCGCTTGCCGTCCGCATCGACGGTCACGCCGGCCGCGCCCAGGATATGTCCCGCGCGGCGCAATTCAACGTGAAACTGTTTGCCGATGGCGATGCGGTGGCTGAATGGCACGGGCGCCAGGTATTCCAGCGCCGCCAGCGCTTCCTTTTCCGTGTACAGCGGCAGCGCCGGCGCATGCTTGCTGAACGCATGGCGGTTGGCATAGGCCGCCTCTTCTTCCAGCAAGCGGCCACTGTCTGGCAACAGGATGTGGCACAGGTCGCGCGTCGCGGCAGTGCAATAGACCGGCCCCCGGTATCCATCGCGCACCAGCAGCGGCAACGCGCCCGCATGGTCCAGGTGTGCGTGCGTCAGCACCACGGCGGTCAATGTGGCGGGATCGACGGGCTGCGCATCGCGGTTGCGCAAGCGCAGCGCCTTGTAGCCCTGGAACAGGCCGCAATCGACGAGGATGCGTTCGCCGCCGCTTTCCACCAGATAGCGCGAGCCGGTAACCGTGCCTGCCGCGCCCAAGAATGTGAGTTTCATGTTGCCTCCCGTTGCATGGCGCTAAAGATAGCGCCGTCAGGGAAGCCGGTCACGCATGTGATTTGACCTTGATCAAATCACTGTTAAATATTGCGATTTATCAATACCATACTAATTTAATGGCCAGCCCCGCCACAGCACAGGCGGCAATGACGTGGATGACATTGCGCTGATAGCGCAGCAGTGCGATGGCGGCGCCAATGGCAATCACGGCCGACCATGGATCGAACGGTCCTTTTGCGCCTTGCGGCCACAATACGTGGTAGCCAAAGAACAAGGCCAGGTTCAGGATGACGCCGACCACGCACGCAGTAATCGCCGTCAGCGGCGCCGTGAATTTGATGTCGCCATGGGTGGATTCCACCAGCGGACCGCCGGCCAGGATAAACAGGAACGATGGCAGGAACGTAAACCACGTGACCAGCGCGGCGGCCGTGGCGCCGGCCACGAATTGCGCCTCTGGCCCGAACACGGCTTTCACATAGCCGCCGACAAACCCGACAAACGCCACCACCATGATCAGCGGGCCGGGCGTCGTTTCGCCCAGCGCCAGGCCATCGATCATTTGCCGCGGCGTCAGCCAGCCATAGTGTTCGACGGCGCCTTGGTACACGTAGGGCAGCACCGCATACGCACCGCCAAAGGTCAGCAAGGCTGCCTTGGTAAAGAACCAGCCCATTTGCGTCAGCGTATGGTCCCAGCCAAACACCATTGCCAGCGCCCCCATCGGCAAGGCCCACAGCACCGCGCCAGCGCCGATCACCAGCGCCAGCGCACTCCAGCGGAAGCGCGCATGGGGCGGCGTGGGCGTATCGTCATCGATCAATGCCGCACCATACGACTTATCCGCGCCGCCATGCCCGCCGCCGGCAGTAAATGTCGCCGGCGACAGGCGCCCGCCCACGTAGCCAGTCAGCGCCGCGGCTGCCACGATCAGCGGAAATGGCACGTCCCATGCAAAGATCGCGGCAAACGCCGCGGCGGCGATGGCCCACAACACCTTGTTCTTTAAGGCACGCGAAGCAATGCGGTGCGCCGCCTGCAAAACGATCGCCGTCACGGCAGGCTTGATGCCATAAAACAGCCCGGCCACCACGGACATGCCGCCAAACGCGATATACACCCACGACAGCACGACAAGAATCAACAGCGACGGCAAGACAAACAAGCCGCCCGCCACGACGCCGCCCCACGTGCGGTGCATCAGCCAGCCGATGTACGTGGCCAGCTGCTGCGCTTCCGGCCCCGGCAGCACCATGCAGTAGTTCAGCGCGTGCAAGAAGCGGCGCTCGGATAGCCAGCGGCGTTTTTCCACCAGCTCTTCGTGCATGATGGCGATTTGCCCGGCAGGGCCGCCAAAGCTGATGAAACCCAGCTTCAGCCAAAAGACGAAGGCTTGCCAAAAAGTTACGGGAGCGGGCTTGACGTGGGACGGCTGCATGGAATCCATAAAGTTGGTTACATTACTTTCATTTTACAATCTTGTTCTTGTTGCATTATTACAACTAAACAACTCCGGCTGACTAGCATCTTCCCAGTGACTCTGCAAATGTATAGATCAATTCTTCGTTAAATTATTGACAAACAAGTCGCGGGAAATTAGTATTATTTCCCTTCGGAAACAAACTGTTACATAATTCTAATTCCGAAATAAGCAACATAGTGAATTTCGTTGTGTGACTTTCTAAATCATCCCCGTCATACAGGCCGGCGTGTCTAACAGTAGGTTCAGCGTGGAATCTGATATTGCATTACAGCTTATGTCACAAGTCTTGTGGGGCGCCATTGTCGTGTGTGCGCCCGTGCTGGCTTGCACGCTGGTGGTGGGCCTGCTGGTGAGCGTGCTGCAAGTGGTCACGCAAATCCAGGACATGTCGCTGACCTTCATTCCCAAACTGGTCGCCACGGTGGTGGCCCTGACGGTGTGCGGCCCGTGGATGCTGCGCAAGCTGCTGCGTCTGGCCAGCGAACTGATTTCCGGCATCCCTAATTACTTCTGATACGCATGAGACTAGATTTCAATGCGGCCTGGATTGCCGCCGTGCTGCTGTGTTCCCTGCGCCTGTCGGCCGTGCTGATGCTGGCGCCGCCGTTGCAGGTCATGGGCTTGCCGGTGCGCGTACGCATGCTGTTCATCCTGGCCCTGTCGGTGGCGCTGGTCGCCGCGCTGCCGCCGGGCCCGGCGCCGTCGCCGCACGATGCACCGGCCCTGTTGCGCGCTGCGGCAGGTGAACTGTGCACGGGCGCGCTGATGGGCTTCGGCATCCATGCCGCCTTTGCCGCCTTCGGGTTTGCCGGCAATGCGCTGGACTTGCAGACCGGCTTCAATATCGCCAACCTGTTCGATCCCGTCACCCACAGCCAAAGCCCGCTGTTGGCGACGCTGCTGGGCATGGTGGCCGTCATGCTGTTCTTCACGCTGGACATGCACCATACGCTGCTGCGCGGTTTTGCGTGGTCCCTGCAGCGCCTGCCGCTGGGCGCACCGCTGCCCCCGCCCGCACCGGACGCCATCGTGCGGCAATTCGGCACGCTGTTCACGCTGGGCCTGATGCTGGCGGCGCCCGTGCTGTTTTGCCTGTTCTTGCTGGAACTGGCGTTGGCGGTCCTGTCCCGCAACTTACCGCAAATGAATATTTTTGTACTGGGCGCACCGGTGAAAATCGCTGCCGGACTGGCCCTGCTGGCCGCCATGTCCGGACACATCGGCACCGTGGCGCGCCGCGTCTTTGACGGCGTATTCGATTTTTGGGAAGCGGTACTGTAATGTCGGACGAAGGCCAGGAAAAAAGCCAGGAAGCCACCCCGCACAAATTGCGCGAAGCGCGCAAGCGCGGCCAGGTGGCAAAGAGCCTGGAAGCCAATTACGCCGCCATCCTGGCTGCGCTGGTCGCCATTTGCCTGGCCGCCGGGCCGGGGATGGCGCAGCGCGTGCTGGACATTGCGCGCCGCGCGCTGGAACAGGCCGGCCGTGCCGACTGGGCTGACGGCAGCATCGCCGGCTGGCTGGCCGCGCTGGCGGCGGAAGGCTTGTCCGCACTGGCGCCGCTGCTGGGCGCCGTGGCGCTGGCTGCGATCGTGGCCAACGTCGCGCAAGTGGGCGGCATCTTCAGCGCCCACCCCGTCACGCCGGATTTCACCCGGCTCGACCCTGCCGCGGGCCTGCAAAAACTGTTTTCCAAACGCCTGCTGTATGAAGCGCTGCGCAGCGTACTCAAGCTTGTACTGCTGGGCTACGTGGCCTGGCTGGCGCTGCGCGCCGCCGCGCCAGGCATGTTCCGGCTGGCGCACCTCGATGCCCGTTCCAACGCTGTGCTGGCGCTGGGCCAGGTGGGGCCATTGCTGTTCAAACTGCTGTTGGCGGTGTTGCTGATTGCCCTGATCGACGTGGTCTACACCCGCCGCGATTTCGCAAAAAAAATGCGCATGAGCCACCGCGACGTCACGGAAGAGCACAAGCAGCGCGAAGGCGATCCGCGCATCCGCAGCCGCCTGCGCCAGCTGCGCAACGAAATGCTGAAGCAGGCGCAATCGATGCGCAAACTGCCGCAGGCCGACGTGCTGCTGACCAATCCCACGCATATCGCTGTTGCCATCTCGTACCGCCACGGTGAAATGCCTGCGCCCAAACTGCTGGCCAAGGGCAGCGGCAAGCTGGCGGCCCGCATGCGCCAGGCGGCGCGCGACCACCACATCCCCATCGTGGAAAATCCGCCGCTGGCGCGCGCACTGTTCAAGCGCACGGCGGCCGACCAGTACGTGCCGGAAGACTTGTACCCCACCATTGCAAAAATCCTGCTGTGGGTCTATGCCATGCGCCGCAACGCGCAGGGAGCCGCACGATGAATGCACTGCGCCGTGTCCTGGGCGCCAACACCGACATCGCCATGGTGGCGCTGGTGCTGGGCGTGCTGTTCATGCTGTTTGCGCCGATTCCGCCGGAATTGCTGGACTTCTTCATTCTGGCCAACTTCAGTTTTGCGCTGCTGATCCTGCTGCTGACGTTCTACATGGGCAAGCCCGTGGAATTTTCCACCTTCCCGTCGCTGCTGCTGGTGGCCACGCTGTTCCGGCTGGCGCTGAACGTGTCCGCCACGCGCCTGATTTTGCGCGACGGCGACGCCGGCCACGTGATTGGCGCCATCGGTTCCTACGTTGTGGGCGGCAACTTCGTGATCGGCCTGATCGTGTTCCTGATCCTCGTCGTGGTGCAGTACGTGGTCGTCACCAACGGCGCACAGCGGGTGTCCGAAGTCGCGGCCCGCTTTACGCTGGACAGCATGCCGGGCCAGCAAATGAGTATCGATGCGGACCTCAACATGGGCTTCATCGACCAGGACGAGGCCCAGCGCCGCCGCAAGAACCTCAGCAAGGAAGCCGCGTTTTATGGCGCCATGGACGGCGCCAGCAAATTCGTCAAGGGCGACGCCATTGCCGGCATCATCATCATGCTGATCAACAGCGTGGGCGGCCTGGTCATCGGCATGATGCAGCATGGCCTGCCATGGGACCAGGCGCTGCAAACCTACACGCTGCTGACCATCGGCGACGGCATCGTAACCCAGGTGCCGGCGCTGGTGATTTCCGTCGGCACCGGCCTGATCGTGACCCGCTCGTCGGCCGATGACAGCCTGGGCGACGAAGCATTCCGTCAAATCACGTCATTCGGCAAGCCGCTGCTGCTGGTAGCGTTCGCACTGGCGGGCCTGACGCTGTTGCCGGGCATGCCAGTGTGGCCGGCCCTGGCGCTAGTGTCCGTCTACCTGGCGGCCGCGCTGCTGCGCCGCAACGCGCAGCGATCGGGAGCCGATGCGGGCGCCGATGCGGATGCCGGCGCCGCGGGCAACGGCGCAACCGGCCCTGCCGTGGCGGGCAAGGAAGACGATCCCTATGCGCTGCTGCCGCTGGAAGCCGTCGAAGTGCAGCTGGGCGTGAACCTGGTGGCCATGCTCGATACGGAACAGGCCGTCTTCATGGAGCGCATTGCCACGTTCCGCAAGCAGTATGCCGCGGAATCGGGCCTGGTGCTGCCCAGCGTGCGGTTCCGCCCCGGCTCGCGCCTGGCTGCCGACGCCTATGAAATCCACGTATTCGGCGTGTCCGCAGCCAAAGGCGAACTGATGCGGGGCCGCCTGCTGGCCATCCATCCCGGCGGCGACGCCCCCAAGCTGGCGGGAGTGGAAACGCGCGAGCCGACCTTCGGCCTGCCCGCGCTGTGGATCGCAGAAGAATTGCGCGACGAAGCGGCAGCCGGCCGGTACACGCTGGTTGATGCACCGACGGCCTTCATGACGCATTTGTGCGAAGTGCTGCGCCAGCATGCGTCGACTTTGCTGACACGCCAGGAAACAGAGCGCCTGCTCAAGCGCGTGCGCGAGGGCCAGCCCGGCTTGGTCGAGGAAATCGTGCCGACCGTGCTGGGTGTCGGCGACGTGCAGCGCGTGCTGCAAAACTTGCTGAAAGAAAAAGTCTCGATCCGCAACCTCGATGCGGTGATGGAAACCCTGGTGGACCAGGCCCGCCACAGCAAGGACACGGCCTGGCTGACGGAAATGGTGCGCCAGCGCCTCGGGCCGCTGATTTGCCAGGCCATGTCCGGCGGCGCCGGCACTTTGCAAGTGATGACGCTCGATCCCGCCATCGAGCATACGCTGATGGAAAACATCCGCGCCGTGGAAAGCGGCGGCGCGCTGGCAGTCGAACCGAAATTCGCGGAACAGGTGGTCAGCCGCGTCGCCCACCACGCGGAAAAAATGATGAAAGCCGGCCTGACGCCGGTACTGCTGTGCGCGCCAGAGCTGCGGCGCCACGTGCGTGTGCTGTCGGAACGCATGGCGCCGCAATTGCGCGTGCTGTCCATGGCCGAAGTGCCAGGCACGCTGGAACTGCGCGCTTACGCCACCGTCACCTTACAACAAACCAAGGAGCCTGCTCTTGCCTAACGCCCTCGCCACCGCCGCCGTCAGCATGCAGAACGACATGCGCTACATGCAGACCGTGGCCCAGAACATGGCCAACATCGCCACGCCCGGCTATAAGCGCGCGATCCCCGTGGCGCAAGCGTTTGACGCCGCCCTCATGGCCGCCGCGCCCGGTCCGCAGCAGGCCACGCCCGGCGCCGTGCCGGAGCTGCCGCAACCGCCGGTAAGCAGCGTGCCGGACTTGTCGGCAGGCGCCGTCAAACAGACGGGGCGCCTGTGGGACCTCGCCATCACCGGCGACGGCTACTTCGAGCTGGCCACGCCGGAAGGCCCGGCCTATACACGGGCGGGCGACTTCCGCCTTGATGGGCAGGGCCGCCTGGTGTCGCAGCACGGCTATCCCGTGCAGGGCCTGGACGGACCGCTGCAGCTCAATGGCAGCGCCGCCGTCGCCATCGGCCATGACGGCCGCATCACGCAGGACGGCGCTGCCGTGGGCCAGATCAAGCTGGTGCGCTTTGCCGATACCCGCGCGCTGCACAAGAATGGCGCCGGCCTGCTGCAAGGCGCCGAAGGCACGCCTGACCCGCGGCCCGAACTGCAATCGGGCTACCTGGAAAACTCGAACGTATCGCCGCTGCGCGAAATGGTGGCCATGATGGAAACCACGCGCCGTTTCGAAGCGGCGCAAAAGCTGTACCAGGGCTATGACGAAGCCTTGGGCAGCGCCATCCAGAAACTCGGCCAGTTTTAAGGACATCCATGAACGAATCACTGTACATCGCTGCCACCGGCATGCAGGCGCAGCAACTGAGCATCGACGCCACGGCCAACAACCTGGCCAATGTCAGCACGGCCGGCTTCAAAAAGGGACGTGTGAACTTCCAGGAAATGATGCACGTGGAACCGGCCGCCGCCGGAACCGGCAAACCCGCGCCGCTGGGACTGGGCATCAGCGTGGGCGGCATTGCGCGCGACTTCGCCCCGGGCCCACTGACCCAGACTGGCGCTGCCATGGACCTGGCCATCGATGGCAACGGTTTCCTGGAAGTGGTGCTGGCCGACGGCAGCCGTGGCTATAGCCGCGGCGGCACGCTGCAGGTCAGCAAGGATGGCTACCTGGCCGATGCGGGCGGCCACGTGCTGCGTCCCGCCATCGCCATGCCGGCCGGCGCGGACCAGCTGCAAATCAGCGCCGACGGCAAGGTCAGCGTCCGCATGGCGGGCCAGGACAGCCGGCGGCTTGAACTGGGCCAGCTGGAACTGGCGCACTTTGCCAATCCCGGCGCACTGCAACAGGTGGCGGGCGGCGTTTATGTGCCGGGCGAGGGATCGGGCGACGCTGTCTACGGCAAGGCTGGCGTGCAGGGGCTGGGCCGGTTTGCCCAGGGTGCGCTGGAAAACTCCAACGTGACGCTGGTCGATGAAATGGTGACCCTGATGGTGGCGCAGCGCGCCTATGAAATGGGTTCCAAGGTCATCCAGGCATCGGACGAACTGATGTCGATGACCAATAACCTGCGCCGCTGATCCCGTCCATGCGCCCCGCCCTGCTCCCCATACTCCCGCTGCTGCCGCGCATAGCGCTGGCCGCCTGCCTGTGGCCGCACGGCGCCGCCGCGCAGGCTGTCTTGACGCTGCGGCCGCAAGCGCTGGTGGCCGGCGCCCGCATCACGCTGGGCGACGTGGCCGCACCCGCCGATACTGCCGATACTGCCGATACTGCCGATACTGCCGATACCGCCGCTGCCGCGTGGCGCGAAGCCGCTTCCACCGACATCGGCGCGGCGCCGCTGCCCGGCTACACGCAGCGGCTGGGACGGGCCGAGATCGAGCGCCTGCTGCGCATGCGGGGCCAGGGGCAGCAGTGGCGCCTGCAGGGTGCAAACGCGGTCGCGGTCGAACGCCGCGCGCGCCAGGTGGACGGCGCCGAACTGGCCGCCACGGCGGAACGCCACTTGCGCGCCGCGCTGGCAGGCCAGGCCGACCGCGTCGAACTGCAATTGGAAACCCTGCCGCCTGACGTCGCGGCGGCTGACGGCCAGCTGGAATTGCGAGCCCGCGCACTGTCGCCGCAGTCCGCGCTGCGGCCGCGCGCCACGGTCTGGCTTGACGTACTGGCCGATGGCGTGTTCCAGCGCAGCGCGGCTGTCACGTTCCAGGTCAAGGCTTACCGCACCGTGCTGGTGGCGCGCCATCCGCTGGCGGCCGGCAGCGCCCCCGATTGCACGGCATTGGCGCAGCAGGAAGCCGACGTGGCGCCGCTGGGCGGCGCCGTCCCCAACGTCCCCTGCAGCGCGCTGCGGGGCCGCCTGAAACGCGCACTGGCAGCGGGCGAAGCCTTGCCGGAAGCCTGGCTGGATACGGCGGCCGTTGCCCAGGGCGACGACGTGACACTGCAAGTGCGCGACGGCGCAATCGTGCTGGAATCGCGCGCCGTGGCGCTCGATGGCGGACAGGTCGGCCAGCGCATTGCCGTGCGCCCAGCCGGCGCCACGCAAGCGATACATGCGCACATTGCCGGCCCTGGGCTGGTGACACTGAGTGGAAAATAATCATGCATAGAACATCCCGTCCGATCAAGACCGCCACATCGATGGCCGCGCTGGCCCTGCTTGCGCTGTGCTCCGCGCTGGCGGCGCCGCCGGCTGCCGCCGTGGACTTGTACAGTGAAAAAACCTTCCGTCCGCTGGCCTCGGACAAGCGCGCGCATTTGCCGGGCGACGTACTGACCATCCTGATCGTCGAAAGTTCCAGCGCCGTCACCAGCGCCGACACGTCGCTGAACCGCCGCACGGATGCGTCGGTCCAGGTGCGCGCGGACCGCCACGAACACAGCGCCGGTGTTGCTGCCGGCAGCACGTACGATGGCGGCGGCACCGTGCAGCGCGCCGGCAAGCTGCTGGCGCAAATGAGCGTGACGATTGCCGCCGTGGCGGACAACGGCGACTTGCTGGTGGCGGGCGAACAGCTGCTGGAAATCAATGCAGACAAACAGAAAATCCGCGTCGAAGGCCGCGTGCGGCCGCTCGACATTTCCGACACCAACACGGTGCTGTCGTTCCGCCTGGCCGATGCGAAGATCAGCTACCTGGGCGACGGCGAACTGGCGTCGCGCCAGCGCCCGGGGTTCTGGTCGAAACTGTTCAACTGGGCGGGGTTCTGATGCGCATCCTGACCCGCCCCGCTGTAATTGCCGCCATGGCCGCCATGGCCGCCACATTCTGCTGTGCGCCGCTGGCAGCCCATGCCGACCCCGTGCGCCTGAAAGAAATCGGCAAATTCGCCGGCTGGCGCGATAACGCGCTGGTGGGCTATGGCCTCGTCACCGGCCTGGCCGGCACGGGCGACAGCGCCGCCAACAAAGCCACCCGCCAGTCGATCGCCAACGTGCTGGCGCAATTCGACGTGGCGGCGGGCCCGGACGATATCGCCAGCCGCAATGCCGCCGCCGTCATGGTCACGGCGCGCCTGCCTGCCGTCGCCCGCCCCGGCGATACGCTGGACGTCACTGTCACGTCGATCGGCGACGCGCGCAGCCTGGCGGGCGGCGCGCTGTTGCTGGCCCCGCTGAAAGGACCGAACGGCAAAGTGTATGCGCTGGCGCAGGGCGCGCTGTTCGTGGGCGGCTACAAGTACGACATGAATGGCAACGTGGCGCAAAAAAACCATCCGACCGTGGGTGCGATTCCCGCCGGCGCCACCGTGGAAGTGGGTGTGCAAGCGCAGTTGCTGGCGGCAGACGGCAGCATGACGTTTACGTTGGCCGAAGCGGATTTCACCACGTCGTCCCGTATTGCCGCCGCCATCAACAGCGCGTTCGGCCAGACGCTGGCGCACGCGGCCGATGCCGAAGGCGTGCAGATCGCCGTGCCGGAAGCCATGCGGGGACAGCTGGTGGACTTCGTCACGCGCATCGAGCGCCTGACAGTCGAGCCGGACAACCGGGCCCGCGTCGTCGTGGACGAACGCACCGGCACCGTGGTCTCCGGAGGCAACGTCCGCATTGCAAAAGTCGTCATTTCGCATGGCGACTTGAAATTGTCCATCGTGACGGACAACACGGTATCGCAGCCGCTGCTGGTGCGCCAGACAGGCCCCGAAGTGCGCACCGAAGTGGTGTCCAATTCGCGCATCAGCGTGGCTGAACGGGATGAGACGGGCTATGTCAGCGCGTCCAACAACACGGTGGCGGACCTGATCCAGGCGCTGACCCGCATCAAGACCAGTACCCGCGACATCATTTCCATCTTGCGCGCCGTAAAAGCTGCCGGGGCGCTGCACGCCGACCTGGTAATCCAATAATGACAGGAGCAATCAACATGCCGTATTCCACCGCAGTGGTGACCGTGGACATGGCGCGGCTGGCGCTCGATGCCGCCAGCCTGCGCCACCAGGCCATCGCCAACAATATCGCCAACGTCAACAGCGCCGGCTACACGCCGCTGCGGGTCGACTTCGAACAGCAGATGGGCGCCGCCCGTGCGGCGCTGGCGCAGGGCACAGCGCCGGCCCCCGCCATGCTGCGCGGCGTCACGCCCGTGCTGGTGCGGGACGCCGCGCCCGCCGCAGGCGACCGCAGCGCGCTGCTGGACATGGAAGTGTCGGCGCTGGCGCAAAACACCGTGCAATACGAGGCGCTGGCCAAGGCGCTGGGCAAGCACCTGGGCATCATGGCCGCCGTCATTTCGGAAGGAAAACGCTGATGGATTACCGTAACGCATTCGCCATCAGCGCCACCGGCATGACGGTGGAAAAGACCCGGCTCGACACGACGGCCGTCAACCTCGCCAACGTGCACAGCACGCGCGGCCCGGACGGCAAGCTGTTCCAGCCGCTCACGGTGCGCGTTGCCGAAGGCCAGGCTGCATTCGCGGCCGGCTTCGAGCGCCTGGCCGGCAGCCACCAGTTGCGCGGCGCGCGCGTGCTGGCCATCGAGCCGACCGCCGTCGCGCCGCACAAGGTCTATGAGCCCGGCAATCCGGATGCCGATGAGCGCGGGTATGTTGCCCTGCCCGGCGTCAACCAGGTGACGGAAATGGTCAACCTGGCGGGCGCACTGCGCGCTTACGAGGCCAACGTGGTGGCCATGAATGCCGCCAAAACCATGGCGCTGAAAGCACTGGAACTGGGAGGCGGGCAATGACGGTCGATGCCATCCAGTTCCTGCCGCCGCTGCTGATGCCGGCCGCACCCGGCCCTGCCGCTGCGGCGCCCGCGCCGTCCGGCCAGTTTGCCGCATGGTTCGGCACGCAGCTGGCAGACGCCAACGCCCAGCTGGAAAAAGCCGACCTGGGCATCCAGCGCCTGGCGGCCGGCGATGCCGGCAACCTGCACCAGGTCATGATCGACCTGGAACAGGCCAAGCTGTCGGTCCAGCTGGTCATGCAGGTACGTAATCACATGCTCGACGCTTATCGCGAGCTGATGCAGATGCAAATGTAAAGGAAGTAACGTGACTGTATTGCAGGATTTCTGGCAGCGCCTGGACCGGCGCGCCCGCATCGGCTTCGGCGCCGGAGTGGTGGCCATTGCCGCCGCCACGGCGGTGGCGGGCGGCGCGCTGCTGCGCACGGATTACCAGGTGCTGTTTGCCGACCTGGCGCCGCAGGACGCCGCCACGATGACGGCGGAACTGGACAAGATGAAGACGCCTTACCGCCTGGCAGGCGACGGCAACACCATCCTCGTGCCCGCCGAGCAAGTGCACAAGACCCGTTTGAAACTGGTTGGCAAGGAATTGCCGCTGCGCGGCGCCGTGGGCCTGGAACTGTTCAATTCCAGCGAAGTGGGCATGACGGAATTCACGCAGAAAGTCAATTACCAGCGCGCCCTGCAAGGCGAACTGACACGCACCATCCAGGCGCTCGATGAAGTGCAGTCGGTGCGGGTGCACCTGGTGATGGCGGAGCAGGCGCTGTTCCGCAAGCAGGCGCGCCAGGCCAAAGCTTCCGTCTCGCTGGCGCTCAAGCCGGGGCGCACGCTGGAAGCGGCCCAGGTGCAGGGTATCCAGCGCCTCGTCAGCGCCGCCGTGCCGGACATCCGCCCGGCCGACGTCACCATTACCGACCAGCGCGGCCTGGCGCTGACGCGCGCTGCCGCGCCGGCCGGCGACGACGTGGTCTCCGGCGGCGACGGCCTGGATGACAAGCGCGCCATGGAAACTTACCTGAACAAAAAAGTCATGGAAGTGCTGGAGCGGGCGTTCGGCCCCGGCCAGGGCATCGCCAGCGTCGACGTCACGCTCAAGCGCGACCATACGAAAACCACGACGGAGAGCGTGCTGGGCGGCGCTAACGGCGCAGTCGTGCGCGAACGCCTGACTACCCGCGACAACGGCGGCCAGGCCGAACCGGTGGCTGCTTCCGGTGCACAAGGCACCGTCAGCCGCGAAGCGGATTACCAGGTGGGCCGCAAGGTCGAGCAAGTGGTGTCCGGCGCGGGCGGTATCGCCCGCATCAACGTCGCTGTCATGCTGCGCGGCGGCCGCGGCCAGGACCAGCTTGACCGCATCCGCGACCTGGTGGCGCTGGCGGCCGGCGCCGACAAGGCGCGCGGCGACGCGGTCTCCGTCTATTCGATGGACCAGGTGGCCGGCCTGCCGCTTGATCCCGCCACGCTGACCGGGACGCACGGCGAACCGGCAGCGGGCGCACCGGCGGCCGGCATGACCGCCACGGCAGTGCAAGCCGCCGCGCCGCAGCTTCCCGCGTTTGGTTCGGCAG
>NZ_WNLA01000034.1 GCF_009720865.1 Pseudoduganella ginsengisoli
GTCAAAGCCTGATGACCATAGCAAGTCGGTCCCACCCCTTCCCATCCCGAACAGGACCGTGAAACGACTCTGCGCCGATGATAGTGCTGCAACCAGTGTGAAAGTAGGTTATCGTCAGGCTAGTTATTGAGAAAAGCCCGCCAAGTTAGCTCTTGGCGGGCTTTTTGTATTGTGCGCGGCGTTGTCAATGCTAGCCTGTTATGGCTGGCTCTTCACCTCGCATACTTGCGCCAGATCTCGGCCAATCGGCCATTCTCCTCCATCCGCAGCAATTCATCGTCGACTAGCGTGCGCAGCTCATGCGCGTATTCATAGTTGCGCGAGATACCAATGTAAAACGCGGTCGGCCGCATCCCTGGGACGCGTTCGCCAGCCAGGTCGCCATCAGCCAGATAGTCTTTACCGATAGCGCTGAACCCGGTCATCACCTCATGCTTCTCCAGGAATAGTGCACAACGCCCGGCGTGCAGTTTGGCGATCAAAGAAGCGAAGTCGCGCGCACCCTGATCGACTTCGCCCGCTGTCAGGCCGTAGTTCAGGTAGTTGTAGCCGTGGATGCCACATACGCGGTAATGATGTATGTCCGTCAGGGAGTTGAGCTTCAAACCGGTGGGATAATGCCGCCGCGAATAGTAGTAATAGGTGTTGGTTGAATAGTAGGCGCGGGTCAACAGAAAGTTCCGCTGGCGTTCAGGGTTATAAGTGAGGTTGAGCGCCATCTGGTACTGTTTCCCAAGCTTGGCGACAGCTTGGCAGCGCGGCCACGGCAGCAGTTCCAGTGTTGAGCGGATGCCGTTACGGGTAAAGATCTCATTGACCACGTCGACAGCATAGCCGGTCAGCCTGCCCGGTGTTCCATCGCCGGCGCGCTGGCGATAGACATAGGGTGGCCATTCGTTCTCGTCTTCGCAAATGGCGACATGGCTTATGCTGGCGGGTTGAGCGCCCGCGATGGCGACGGAGCCTGCAAGTTGAATGCTTGCCAACCACGCGTATCTCATAGCGACCTTTCCTGGCGCTTCAGCCAATGCTGCTGACAATCTCGCGCGGTACACAGGTGGTCAGTGGGGAGGCGACAGCTGGATCGATGGCGATAAACCAGCCGAGACGCGGCCGGCGTTGAACCACGGTGCCGAGCCCGCTGCCGTTCCACTTTTTAGCTGCGAGCGGACGGCGCCAGCATACCGCCTTCGCTGTTTTCATCGTGCAACTGCGTCTGCTGCCGGGAGGCTACCAAGCGCGCCTCCGTAAATGCTTCCACGAAATTATGCACTCTTCCAGGTAACAGTTGTGATGAACGTGCCATTTGTTGTTGAAAGGCGGCAGCGGCGCCAGAAAAAAGAAAATCCCCCATCAGCCTGAACGCGCTCAAGATCGCGCTCAGTGCGGATGGTGGTTTTGCATTGGATATCAGGGCGCAAGAAACCAGGCCGCAGCATGTGCGGCCAGTGTTTGACGGGGCGAATCCGGCTTATACACCCCAGAGGATGTCGTGGCCTTCCGTCGAGGCCGCGCGCAACATTTGCAGCAGTGGATATACCCGCTGACCAAAACCGACATGCTGTTTTTCCGGCAAATCCGACCCGTCGCCATCGAGCGCATCCACGTTGTGCGTGGTGTCTTTATGGTGTTCGATATCCAGGTCTTCGATATGCTGTTTGCTAAGCTGGACTTCTTTTTCCAGCATCGCCAGCACCTTGGGCGCTTCAGCTGCGGTGATCACGCCACGCTCCGGACTCTTGTTCAACACTTCAAGAATGCGCTCCGCGTGCTCCTGGTACATCATGACTGCCGGAGAGGATTTGGATTTGAACGTGATCATGGCGTTGTCCTGTCCTGTTGTTGTCCGTGAATGAAAGATAGCACGACTTCAGAACTTGCACACTAACAGTCTGTTCATTCCGTTTTAAACGAGGTCAGGAACGTATCGACTGCTTCTTTATTCACGTGTTTTTCCCGTCCAGCCACAATGGCCTGGTAAACCCATTTATCTTTTGCAACAAAACGGCCATACAGCACCATGGGTTCACCATTGCGCGAGCCCTTCGCTTCAATGGACGTGACCGTGCGCCGGCCGTCGGCAGCCGCTGCTTCCGCTGTCACGGTGCCATTTATATTCTTCACCATCGTGTTTTTCATGGTGGCGATCGCCATTTGCGCGCGCGTGGCATCCGGCAGTTCCGCGCTGCCAACTGCAAACGTCACGCCATCAATTTCCGCCGCGGCCATATGCATGCTGACCTTGTCGTCCCCGAGATTGATGTTGCGGCTTTGCGTCGCCGGCTTCGCAGGAAACAGCACCGTATAAGGAATGCCCAGGTTGCGGTAATCGCGCCAGTCGAATTTGGGACTGCAGCCGCCCACCAGGACGGCAACGCAGGCGGCAACAATGAAACGTTGAGGGGATGTGGTATGCATACGCTAATGTTAGCAAATGCCATCCTCTCGTGCCATGGTTTGTTTTCTATTTCATTAACACAATGGCCGGCAAGTCAATAGTTATTTTCACGGCTGCGCATGTCCCGGAGTGATCGTAGTTGTCATTGTGATTTTTCTTGACAGAATAATTATAAATAATTAATGTTTTATATTTTTTAATATTCGTCCCGGAAAATCTCAGCATGAAGATGGCCATAAAGAATTACAATTTTATTGGGATGGCAGCCCTTAATTTCATCTGCTATCCAGCATTTGCTCAAAGCGATACGCCGGTTGTGGTCGTTACGGGACAGCGACCACAACAGGACCCCAATCCTACGCTGGTAAATCTATCCTGGTATCCTACCCATGGGCGGATAGTATCGGTGGCTCCCAGGGCTAAACCGCCGGCTGATAGGAATTCGGATACGACTGATAAGTGCACCTCGCCTACGACGAACAAGCCGGTTGTTATCGCCACTGGCGAGAAATTCCTTCCGCAAAAGGATTTTGAGCATAATTCCTTGCAAAGCTTATCATTGTCTCGTACATATCGCGCCCAACAGAATACTGCACGGCTGTTTGGACCTAATTGGTATTCGTCACTCGATTACCCTAAATTGGAATATGCGCCGACATGCCAAACTTATCGGCTCTACATGGGCTGCATGCCAGATTGGATTAAAGTACGTTTCCCTGATGGTGGAGCTTATAGCTTCCAAGTTGCTTCGTCAGCTACCTACCTTCCCGCAGGCGTAACTGACGGTAATTCCGCTATGGGCGTCATTATTCAAACGGCCAATCCTTTGGTATTGCAGCTCGATGGCAAAGAATACCGGTATGACCGCTGGAACAAAAATTTACTGTCCATCAGTGAGGGCGGACAGGTCTTACAAACGTTCAATTACAATACCGCCGACCGATTAGAGTCGATAACCACGCGTTCTGGCGGCACTGTTTCTTTTACCTGGTCAAATATCGCGTACAACAATTATGCGGTCACGGCCGTGACTGCGCCAGACGGGCAGGTTTGGTCATACGGCTATGATGGCGAGATGAATTTAACTAGCGTCACTCCACCGTCGTCATCGACCGGCATCCGAACCTACCACTATGACCACGATGTCAATCAAATGCCGATTTTAAGTGGCTATAGCATCGACGGCGTAAGGATGACGCGTTATTCGTATGATGCCAGTCGTCGCGCCATCAAGAGCGGTTATGAAAACAATGAAGAGTACGAGACTTTCCAATACGGGCCGGACTATACGATTGTCAGCAACGAAAAAGGAAATCAGACGCGCTATGACTTCCTGGTTTCTGGTGCATCAAAAAAATTGCTGAAAGCCAGTAATTCGGCCACAGCTTCCTGCCCATTGGCAACGGCATCGAGTAATGTCTATGCCGCCAACGGTTTTATGGATTATTCCCTTGATCAAAAGGGTGTCAAAACCGACTTTGATTACAATAGTAGCGGCTTGCTGATGAGCAAAGTTACGGCAGCTGGTACGACCAGCGCGCTCACTGAAGTCAATACGTGGTCGGGGCCGCAATTGGTGCAGACGATAGTCAAAGATGCGTCGGGTCAGGACTTCCTGCGCAGGAATTACGATTACGTTAGTGGTGGTTTGGCTGACAAGTGGTTGAAGAGCGAGACGATTACGGATTTGGCTACCAACGTACAACGTATCACGTCTTATGCATATACATTCCATGCGAATAATTCATTGGCCACCAAGACCATTACACGCGCACTGCCCAACGGTGCAAGTGCCTCGACGGTCATTGCCTATGATCCGAACGGATACAAGATATCGATGACTAATCCGCTGGGGCATGTCACCACGTGGTCTGGCCACGACGGTATGGGACGGCCCGGCCGGATGACGGACCCTAACGGTGTCGCCACCGATTACCAATATGATGCCCGCGGTAACGTCCTCGCTGAAATTGTGCGCCTGGCTGGCGGCGATCGGGCCACATACTATACGTATAACGGTAATAACCAGGTTACCAATATCGATTATCCGGACGGAACCAACAACCGCTATGAATACAATTCCGCAGGCCGGGTGATTAACAGTGGTAATGCCCAGTTTGAGATGGCAAGCCATACGCTGGACGTGGCCAACCGGATATCGATGACGCAGTCCGATCGTATGACGCCTTATGCCAGCGGTAGCACACTGGCGGCAAACTTCGACGGGAAATTTGCTACCACGCTGCAAAAAGACAGCCTGGGCCGGCCGTGGGTCGAAACAGGGAACAATGGCCAGCGGGTGCAATATGCGTACGATGCCAATGGCAATGTCCAGACCAAGACCGATGCAGCCGGCCGGGTGACCCGCTTCGATTACGATGCACAGAACCGCATTACCAAGGTCACCAGTGCAGATAACGGAACGGTTCAATATGGTTACGATACCAGAGGGAATCTGCAGTTCATCGAAGACCAGCGCGGGCTGCGTACTACGTACACCTACGACGGATTCGGGAATAAACTGACCCAGAGCAGCCCGGATACGGGTTTGACCACCTATACCTATGACAGTGCAGGCCGGATGGCCACCGAGACCGGTGCGGACGGCAAAGTGTTCCGTTACAGCTGGGATGCGCTGGACCGCATGGTGAGCAAGCTGACCAGCAGTGAGCCGAATCTGTACACGTATGATGAAGGCAGCTATGGCAAAGGAAAACTGACCAAGTTTGCCGATTGGACTGGCGAAACCCAATACACCTATAACGATGCCGGACAGCTGCTTACCCAGGTAAATAATATTTTCGGCAAGTTGTTTACCACCAGCTGGGCATATGATTCCAGCGGCCGCTTGCAGCGCCTGACCTATCCGACTGGTTTGGTGGTCGATTACAGCTACGACAGCTATGGGCGCGTTTCTGCGGTGACGAGTAATCTGGGCGCCCCATGGTCCACGCTCGCCAACTCCATGCTGTACCAGCCGTATTCGAATCTGCGTTTCGGGTGGAAATTCGGCAATGGCTTGCCACGTATGGTGACGCTCGATACCGATGGCCGGGTGTCCAATTTGTCCACGCCGGGCAAACACGGCCTGACACTGGGTTATAACAACGTCGAGATGATGACCAGCCTGACGGACAGCATTTACCCAGGATTAAGCGCAACGTTGGCCTACGACACAATTGACCGGCTGGGGTCAGTGACAAGGACCGGTGATGCACAAAGCTTTGCGCTGGATAAGACGGGAAATCGTACTTCTCACGTGCGCCAAGGCGCCACTTATACCTACACCACGTCAACAGGCAACCGTCTTAACACCTGGAGTGGCGGCGGCCAACTCCGCAGTTTTGGTTACGACGCAGTTGGTAACGTAACGAGTGAAGCATTGAACGGGGGCGGCTCGCGCAGCTATACCTACGATGCCTTCAATCGGATGAACGGCGTATTTGTCAATGGCGCCCGTGTCGGCGATTATCGCGTGAATGCACTGAACCAGCGTGCGGTGAAACTGGCTTCTGGTATGGGCGTGTATTACATCTACGGACCTCAGGGTGAAATGCTGGCGGAATTCATCGATGGCACGACGACCAATACAGCTTACGTCTGGTTTGGCGGCGAATTGCTGGGCATGGCGCGTGGCTCGAAATTCTACGCCAGCCACAACGATGCATTGGGCCGGCCGGAGTTATTGACCGACAGCTCGGGCGCCGTTGCATGGCGTGCCGAGAACGCCGCTTTTGACCGCCGGACGGTGGTTACGGATAACGTGGGCGGCCTGAACGTTGGTTTCCCGGGCCAGTATTATGATGCCGAAAGCGGCTTGTGGTACAACTGGAACCGCTATTACGATGCGTCGCTGGGCCGCTATCTGCAAAGCGACCCGATTGGTTTATCCGGAGGGCTGAATACCTATGCGTATGTTTCCGGAAATCCGCTCTCTTCAATCGATCCTAACGGTCTCGATGGCATGTTCGTGACGTTTGTGGGCTATATGGCAGACACGGGGGCGGGCTTTAGTTTGCCGGTCGGTCACTCTGGCGTTATCGCGATTGATAATAATACCGGCGCGACCCAATATTTTGACCTCGGCCGCTATGGCGGAAAGTACGGTGACGTGCGCGGACCAATCGATGTCGGTACCATGAAATTCGATAGTGACGGCATGCCGACGCAGGAGTCGATGAATGAGATCCAGCAACGGGTAAGCGAGTTTGCCGGAAAAGGCGTTAAACCAACAACGATTTACAACAAGAAGGCTGATGCGAATAAAATCACGAAGTTCGCGTTGGATCGGCAGAAAAATATTGCGAAAATGCCTTATACGTTAAATCCTTTGGGGAAAAACAAGTTTAACGTTTGCCATACGTTCGCTTGGGAAGCTTTCCAGGCAGGATCGCAATGAAAACCGGCTTCTTGTCGATTGCCCTGCTAGCGTTGACGTGCCTGTCGGCTTTTTTGTTCTTCCGGCAATTGGATAGTGCTTTGGAAGTCGACAGCCTGAAAGAGCAAGTCAGGATGCAGCGAAGGGAAGCCAGCATATTGGAAAATGTGTTGAACGAAAACTTCGCTCCCTGTGCCATCAAGGTTGCAGGCTTTGAACAGGCAATGCAAAAACACGGCCGTACCGTGCTTTGGCAAGGCGATGTGGCACAGGTGGGAATCTACAAGGTGGTCAAGAAAGAAGGGTGCATCGTAGCCGTCAATACCGTTGACGGGGCATAAGAGCATCCGGTTCCTTGTGGTTGCGGAGTGAAGCCTGCGGCCGGCCCGGTTCAAGACCGGGCCGGCACGGGCTGATCGTAAGGGAGGCTCCTCTGCTATGCTAACGGCTTTCACCGTCCAGCAACGGAAGCTGGAAGTATAGATCGATGGAGCTAGCATGGTTTCGCTGCAAGAACAATTAATGAAGGCCGGTTTGGTCGATAAAAAGAAGGTACAAAAGGTCAACCAGGACAAGACCAAGCAAAAGAAAGAAGAACGCCGCACGGGCCAGCAAAGCGTTGACGAAGCGAAGCTCGCCGCAGCGGAACTGCAGCGCAAGAATGCCGAACGCGCCCGTGAATTCAATGCGCAGCGCGATGCTGCCGCCAATGAAAAAGCCGTGCAGGCGCAAATTGCGCAATTGGTGCAAAAGAACCGCCAACCCAAGGCCGCTAAAGGCGCCGGCGAAATCGCCTACAACTTCACGTATGGCGCCAAAATCGAACGGATTTACGTGTCTGCCGCTGTGCAGGAACACCTGGTGGCAGGGCGCCTGGCCATCGTCGGCATGGGCGACCAGTTTGAACTGGTGCCGCGCGTGATTGCCGATAAAATCGCCGAACGCGACGAAGCGCGTGTAGTACGGGCCAAGGCGGCGGCCACGCCGATGGAAGACGATCCGTACGCGGACTTCAAAATCCCCGACGACTTCACTTGGTGACGTCCAGCCCCCGCCGGTATTGAATGGCTTCCTTCAAGTGTTTTTCTTCGATGGACCTGGACCCATCAAGGTCGGCAATGGTGCGCGCCACCCGCTGTACGCGGTGGTAGGCGCGCGCTGACCAGTTAAATTGTTTCATCGATTCCCGCAGCATGGCCTTGCTGGCCGGATCAAGCTTGCACAGCCGCTCCACTTCCCGGGTGCCCAATTGCTGGTTGCTCTTGCCCTGGCGTTCCAGCTGGCGGGTAAAGGCGCGCGCCACCCGGCGCGCAATCTCCGGCGAGGCATCGGTCGTGGCTTCGCGTTCCAGTTCATCGGTGGTCAAGGGGTTCACGTGTATGAGCAAATCCATGCGGTCGAGCAAGGGGCCGGAAATCCGGCTCTGGTAGCGGTGGATAGTTTCTGACGTGCATTTGCATTTGCCGCTGTCGTGCCCATGGTAGCCGCATGGGCAGGGATTCATGGCGGCGATCAATTGGAAGCGGGCAGGAAAGTCCGCATGATGTGAAGCGCGCGATACTGTCACCATGCCGGTTTCCATCGGCTGGCGCAGCACTTCCAGCACGCGGCGGTCGAATTCCGCCAGTTCATCGAGGAACAGTACGCCGCCATGGGCCAGCGAAATTTCGCCCGGCCTCGGCGTTCCGCCGCCACCGACCAGCGCCGGGCCAGACGCCGTATGATGGGGCGCGCGAAATGGCCGCCGCATCCAGCGCGCCGCATCGAAGCACCCTGCCAGCGATTGCACGGCAGCCGCTTCCAGCGCTTCGTCATCCGTCATCGGCGGCAATAAGCCCGCCAGCCGCAGCGCCAGCATGCTTTTCCCGGCACCCGGCGGCCCGACAAACAGTAGATTATGGCGGCCTGCCGCCGCGATTTCCAGGCCGCGCTTGGCGATAGTCTGCCCTTTCACGTCGGACAAATCCGGGTAGCCGCCAGCCTCTGGTTCCGGCGCTGTCTGGTGCCGGGGCAGCGCCGCACTGCCATCCGTGGACAGAAAATGGCCGCATACCTGCACCAGCGAGGCGGCAGGATAAATCGCCACCCCGGACACCAGCGCCGCTTCCGCCGCATTGGCCAGCGGCAGGATAAACGCGCGCTGTTTGCTGCCCCGGTTCGCATGGCGCCGCATGGCAAATGCCATCGCCAGTGCGCCGGGAATGGGCCGCAACTCTCCCGTCAGCGACAGTTCGCCGGCGAATTCATAGTCATCGAGCGGTGTCGTGGGAATCTGGCCAGAAGCGGCCAGGATGCCCAGCGCAATCGGCAAGTCAAGGCGGCCGGACTCCTTGGGCAAATCCGCAGGCGCCAGGTTGACGGTAATGCGCTGGTTCGGCATGTCAAAGCCGCACGAAATGATGGCGGCTTGGACGCGGTGCCGCGCTTCCTTGACTTCCGTATCGGGCAAACCCACGATGGCGAACGCGGGTAATCCGTTGGCAAGATGCACTTCCACACTGACTTCCGGGGCTTCCATGCCCGCCAGTGCGCGGCTTTTCAGGACGGCCAGGCTCATAGCAATTCCTTGCAGTGACAGATCCGCCATTGTCACGCCGGAAAGCAATGCGCCTGTTGCGCAGGCACAGCCGGATACTACGCCTGCTGTAAATCCTGCGCGGCAGGACGGGCCGCACGCTTATGGCGGAAAAAGTCCCATGCAATTTCCGCGATTTCAAAGTCGCCGTTTTGCGCCCCCACCATCTTGTTGATCAAGCCGGGATAGCGTCGGCTGATACTGGGTTCCGCGTGGCCGCCGCCATCGATGCGGATCAGGCCCACTTGCAGCTGTCCCGGATCACGCCCCCACAGCGTGAACGCCGCGCAGGTCTTATCAAGCGGATGGCGGCGCGGAATGCCGGTACGGTCCGGCGTATCGGGCAATCCAGCCAGTTCGCGCCACACGCGGGCGCTGTCTTCGATACTGTTGACGGGCTCCATGAAACCCAGCGCATACCAATGCTTGCCGCCGTGATAGGGAATCAGCCGGTCGCCCGTTCCGCCCACGATCAACGCCGATAGCGGCACGCGCGGCTGCATGGGATGGCTGCGCGGCGGCATGCCCGCCAGGACAGCGGAAAACGCGGCCAGCCGTTGCGGAATTTCCATCGCGATGCGGTAGGCCATCCAGCCGCCGCGCGACACGCCGATCACATACACCCGTTCTTCATCCGCGTTATGAACGGCAACGGCGTGGCTGATGATGGCGTCGATAAAAGCCACATCGTCTTTTTTCGCTACTTGCGCAGCGCCGGCAAAGCATTCGCTCCAGCCCCCTTTGCCGGCATCCGGTGCGGCAACAATGACGTGTTCACGTTCGGCGATTTCCAGCCAGACCGACAACGGCGATGGCGGGAACGCCATGCCCAATACCTGTTCAGCCGAGGCGCCCGCGCCATGCAACACAATCACCAACGGCCGCTTGCCGGCCGCAGCGGCAGTCGGAATCCCCAGCAGGCAATGGCGTGGACCTTCGGGACGGTCCAGTACCAGCGGCGTTACCGGTGCGCACGGCGCGGTGACCGTGGCACTGCCAAGAAATACTGTTTTGATACCGTGCAGGAAGCCCATTGCATCGCTTTTAAATGTTAAAAAATAAATATTAACACGGCGCAATCAATATGAAATTCAGCATCACTTGTCCAGCCCCGAGCTTGAATACAACAGGCATGGGAAATTGATTGCAAGTAAATGTTGTACGGCATACGCTCTCTGCTGGACTTTCCCTCTGCGCTCGCACAAGAAAGAAAGGGTTTTGGCATGAGATTTAGCAAGGTTTTTGCGTTGGCAGTCGCCGGCGGTTGCATGGCCCCAGCGATGGCACAGTTTTCCACGGTTAACGGTTGCGACCGTTCGTATTCGTTCCGTGCCGACGTTGGCACCAAAATCGGCCAGCAGTTGTGCGCGTCGAAGTCGGATGTGTTCATCGACGCCGTGCGCAATTTCACGCTGAGTAACCTGGGCTATACGCAGACGTCGCCCGCCAATGTGCAGGGCCGCTTTAATGACGTGGGCGTGTTCCTCAGCTACGCGAACAATTCGCGCACGCTGACGTATAACTTCCCCGAACTGCAAATTTCCGGCCAGTTCACGGGCGCTACCCGCGACGACAGCGAAGAGCAGTTTGTCGACTTCGTCAAGAAATCCGACTTGATCGGCAAGATCATGAATTACCAGGCCAAGCATTCCGCCACCAGCGCCATCACCGGCATGGGCGGCGCGATTCCCATGGCAGGCCAGGCCGACTTTGCCGCCAGCTTCGATCCCATGAGCCAGATCGTGACCGGCCCGGGAGGCACGGATACCGGCAGCAATAACCTGATTGGCGTGGGCCTTGGCTATTCCAGCTTTAATATCGATGGCAGCGCGGACCGCGTGCGCTCCACCTCGTTGCCGCTGTCGTACACCATCCGCAATGACATCGATCCGCGCCGCCAGCTGGTGTTTGCGCTGCCGCTGGCGCTGGTCAAAGTCGGCGAAGCGGACACGTACCACGGCGGGTTCGGCATTTCGTACCGCTATCCAATGAGCGACCGCTGGACGTTGACGCCGGGCGGCAAGTATTCCATCGTCGCGTCGAAAGACCGCGCCACCGTATCGACCATTGCATCGGCCAGTCTGATGAGCACCTATGTGTTTGCACTGGGTGGCAACCAGGCTATCGCAGTGGGCAACATGCTTGGTTATTACAAGACCGGCAAATTCTCCAGCCGCGATTTCTCGTTTGACCCGGACGTTGCACTGACCATGGCGCGCAACGGCGTCATGTATTCCATGCCGACCTCCATGATGGGCGGCAAAATGGCGGCGGAATTTTCGCTGATCGATACCCGCTACCTGGGCGACAAGCCATTCGTCGACAATACCCAGGAAATCGGCGTCACGATCGGCACCAACCGCAATGCCGCCAATGCCCGCAGTTTCCTGCGCGGCGGCCTGTCGTATGTGCATGGCAAGGCCACCAAGGGTGTGACCATCAATATCGGTTACTGGTTCTGATCGACACGACGGGCCGGGGAGGCCGGCCCGCAAATTCATGGCCTTCACAGTAAAGAAAATCGCAGTCGCAGTGGGCGCACTGGCGCTGGTGTCCTGTGCACCGGCATGGGCAGACCGTACCACCGACCAGGTGGCGATGGCGGCCAGTGGCCGCTTCGACCAGCTGGAAAAAGTCCTGGAAGAGCAGGCAGCGCAAGGGCCGCTCGACACGCGCGACCGCCACGCGCTGTGCTACGCCTATTCCAAAACCAAACGCTATACGCAATTGATGGCTTGCCTCGACCAGCTGGCCATCTTGCTGCAAAAAGGCGGCGACAAGAGTACGCGCCTGTTTGCACTGGAAGACGCCACGCCGGCGCTGGGGCAGATGCGCGCGGAAGCGCTGCTGGACCTGGGCCAGTATGACGCGGCCATCAAGATCGGGCGCGCCAATGTCGCGTGGCTGGAAGAAGACCAGAGCGATGATCTCGACATGGTCTACAACAGCATGGCGGCCGTCGCCATCGGCTATGCGCTGAACGGTGAAAAAGCCAAGGGCCATGAAATTGTCGAGCGCATGGTCAAGGGCAAGGGCAGCATGTTTTCGGCCTACAGCAGCGCCAAGGCGCTGGCCATCGCGCGCGCCTGCATGGCGCTGGGCGACTGGCAAGGCGTGCTCGATGCACTCAACAGCGACAAGCTGTTTGCCGTGAATATCTTCCTCGACAAGCTGTTTTCCGGCAGCTTCCTGACGGGCGTGAACAACTGGGTGTGGGTGGAATTGCCGCGCGCTTTCATGTTGAACAAGGCGCTGCTGGAGACCGGGCGGCTGGACCAGGCGAAAGCCGGTTTTGACCGCGTGCTGGCGCTGCCGCAAGTGAAGGAAAACGGTGAAATTTACTGGATGCTGTTGTCCGAGCGGGCCCGCATTGCCGAGCAGGCGGGCGACAAGGCGGCCGCGCTGGCGTGGCTGAAACAAGCCATCGATGAAGTGGAAGAACAGCGCGCCAGCATCAATACGGAAACCAGCAAGATCGGCTTCGTGGGCGACAAGCAGGCGCTGTATGCGCGCGCCATCGCCCTGGCGCTGGCGCTGAAACAGGCCGACACCGCGTATGAATTGATGGAGCGGGGCAAATCCCGCGCGCTGGTTGACTTGCTGGCGGCGCGCAGCGGCGGCGCCACGCTGACCGGCCGTAGCGCCGACAGTGCGCGCCTGCTGAAGTCTTACCAGCTGGCGGCGGAGCGGGCGGCGGCGCAGCTGCCGGTGGACATGGCGCGCGCCGGCAATGGCGAATCGCGCAGCGCCGCGCGCCAGCAAGTGTTGCAATTGAAGGCGTCCGATCCAGCGCTGGCGTCGCTGGTCAGCGTTGGTGCGCTGTCGCTGGCCGACGTGCGGCGCTACCTGCGGCCCAATGAAGTGCTGGTCGAGTATTACCAGCATGGCGGCCAGTTGAATGTCGTGGCGGTCAGCGCCGGCGAGGTGCAGTCAGCTGTCATCGATGGCGCCAACCTGGACCGCGACGTACGCGCGTTCCGTAGCCAGATCGAAGCACAGCAAGCAGGTGCGCTGGCGGCGGGGCAGGCGCTATACAGCAAGCTGCTGGCGCCAGTGGGCTCGTTGATTGCCGGCCGCCACCTGGTGATCGTGCCGCATGGTGCGCTGCATTATTTACCGTTTGCCGCGCTCCATGACGGCAAGGAGTATTTGCCGGCTGCGCACCAGCTGCGCTTCCTGCCCAGCGCCAGCGTGCAGCAATACCTGCGCCCGCCGCGCCCTGCAAAGATGGACAGCATGCTGGTATTCGGTAATCCTGACCTGGGCAACCCGCAACTGGATTTGCCTGCCGCGGAAGAAGAAGCGCGCAAGATTTCTTCGATGCTGCCCGGCAGCCGCTTGCTGACGCGCGCCGTCGCATCGGAATCCGCATTCAAGGACGTTGCGCCGCAATTCCGCTTCCTGCATGTGGCGGCGCATGGCCAGTTCCGCGCCGACGTGCCGCTGCAATCGCGGCTGGCGCTGGCTGCCGACAAGAAAAATGACGGTTCGCTGACGGTGGCGGAAATCTATGGTTTGCAGCTCGATGCCGACCTGGTGACATTGTCGGCTTGCGAGACTGGCTTGAACCGCGCCATGCATGGCGATGACTTGATCGGCATGACACGGGGCTTCCTGTATGCGGGCAGCAGCAATATCATTGCCAGCCTGTGGGAAGTGGATGATGAAGCGACGGCGGAATTGATGGTGACGTTCTATGAAAAACTGCGGGCCGGTGAAGGCAAGGCGCAGGCTTTGCAGGAAGCGCAGCAGGCGCTGTGGAAAAAATTCCCGGAACCCCGCTACTGGGCCGCGTTTTATTTGACGGGGCAGGGGGCGTGATGTCGCATCCGGTCCGTCCGCTATGGTCTGACGCCGCCGGTGCGCTGGCCATGGCCGGTTATGCACTGCGCCACATCCACGTGCTGGGCCGCCCGCCGCACCGCAGCCGCTTCTTGCGGCTGCTGCTGGACATGGGGGCGCGGGGATTGGCCAGCACCAGCCTGGCGGCGGCCGTGGCAGGCACGCTGCTGATTGCGCTGCTGGTGCGCACCATTACAGCCAGCCCTGAACTGGCCGTGCGGCTGCTGGCCGTGCTGCTGGTGCGGGAAGCCGGGCCAATGCTGGTGGCGATTCCCGTACTGCTGCGTACGGGCACCATGATGACGGCGCGGCTGGGCAATATGCAGCATGACGGCGAAGCGCGCAGTTTGCGCCTGCTGGGTTTATCGACGCGCGATTATCTCGCCGTGCCGATGGTGCTGGCCTGTATCTGCGCATGCGTGCTGCTGACGGTGTATGTGGAAGCAGCTGCCGTGGCAGGCGGTATCGTGATTGCCGCCGTGCTGCTGGAATTGCCGGCGCGGGAATTGTTCACGCATTTGGCGTTGATCCTGTCGCCGCGTGACGTTGCGTACGTGGCCGTGAAAAGCATGGGCTTTGGCCTTGTCATAGCCAGCGTGGCGGCGTGGCATGGGCTGGGACGCAGCGACCACACTAGCTTGCCCGATACAGTTGGCCGGGCCGTCATGCAAAGCGTGTTTGGGCTGCTGTTGATGAATATCGTGATTGCGCTGCTGGTGTATGGGCCGCTGGCGGCGGAGGCATAATGTATCCGCTGATTGAATTCATTGCCGACGATGGCAGCCAGCATGCGCTGATGCAGGGCAGGGTCAGCGCTATTGCGTGCGCGCGCCGCACGGATTGCGGCGCGTTCGTTGACCAGTTGCTGTTGCCGGAACATGAACACGAAAGCGAGTTCCACGTGGGCCATCACCGCGTGCGGCGCCGGGTGGCGGCGCACCAGATCGGCCTCGTGTCGCGCAAGGCCACGGTGCTGGGGCAGTTGAGTGTGCGCGACAATATCGCTTTGCTGGAGCCTGCAGGCCCGGCCCGCAAGCGGTTCTGGCGCGCCGTGGACCAGGCGCTGGAAGAAACGGGTTTGCTGGCTGGCGTGAATCCCGGCTATATCGTGTCGGGCTTGCCGTGGCATATGCAAGTGGAAATCAACTTCCTGCAAATGTGGCTGCGGCATCCGGAATGCATGCTGTTTGACCGCGTGTATGAACATGATGATGCGGACAGCCTGCTGCACTTGCCGATGCTGTTCCGCCGCCGCTTTCCGCTGCGCGCCGTATGCTATTTGCAGCGAGGTGCGTTACCTGCCGGCCTGGCCGTGACTGACGTGGTGCACTTATGAACAAGGCCGGACCTTTTTCCAATGCGGCGCCGCCGCTGGCGCGCAAGGCTTGGCTGCTGGCGCTGCCCGCGCTGCTGGCGCTGGCCGCGTGGTTCCTGTACACGGCTTCGCAGCAGGGCATGTTGAGCAGCAAAGAGCGCATCCACTTCCTGGCGCCGACCGCATCCGGCATGACGCCGGGCATGCCGGTCAAGCTCAATGGCTTTATCGTGGGCGCGGTCGACCGCATCGCATTGCTGCCGCCCACAGTGCAATCGAATTTGCGGGTGCGGGTGGAGCTGGGCATTTACCGCAATTACATGGGCTATATTCCCCGCACGACGATTGCCAAGCTGACGCAGGAAGGCATGCTGGGACCGAACATCATTGAATTGCACCCGCAGCGCTATGACGCCCGGCCAGTCAGCGCGGGCGATGTGCTGGCATATGAGCGCACGCCGGGGCTGGCGGAAATCGCCACGCACTTCCAGGAAAAATTGGCGCCCGTGATCGAGCATGCGACCACGTTGGGTGCAAACTTGAATGACCCGAAAGGCAAATTCCAGGGGGCGATCACTGCCGCGTCAAATGCGATGGAGCGCTTGCCTGCCACGGCGGAACGGCTGGAAGAAACAGCACGCCGAGCAGGCGACGATATGCACAGGCTGGAAATGCGTACCGAACATAGCCTGGACAAGACCGACCGCGCGCTCGATGCCGTCAACAGCAAGCTGCCAGGATTGCTGGACAAGGCCGACAAGACAGTGGCCGACTTGCAGGCGGCGGGCGCCAGCGTCAAGCGCATCACGGGTGATACGGAACAAGCCGCGCCGGCGCTGCTGCAAGACGCCCAGCAAATCAGTACGGAAGGTTCGCGCCTGATCCAGGGCGCGACGAAAAGCTGGCCCATGCGCTTGTGGCTGCCGCCTCCCCAGGCGCGGGGCGTGGCCATCGACAGCCAGCAGGATTTGCCGCTGCCGCCGGTTTCAGTGCCGCCTGCGAAGGAGCAGAAATGAACGGCCGCTGGCTGACGCTGGTGGTGCTGGCCGTGCTGCTGGCCGGCTGCGGCACGCAGAAAGTCTTGTCGCCCAGCCAGGCGCAAGCCGTCGTGCTGAACCGGCAAGGCATGGACCATTTTGCGGCAGGCGATATCGCCCGCGCCCAGCATGCGTTTGAAGCAGCCTTGCAGCTGGAGCGGACCGTGGAAAATGAAGAAGGCATGGCGCTCAACATGCTGAACCTGGCGCAGTGCTACCAGCGCCTGGGCCAGCCGGCGCGGGCTGCCGCCATGCTGGACCAGCTATGGGACAACGGCACGGTGGCCTTCAGCCCGCAGCGGCGCGCGGAAGCCGCCATGCAGCATGCGCTGCTGGCGCTGCAGCACAATGATGCTGCCGCGGCAGAGCGGTGGCAGCGCGACGGCGCGGCCTTGTGCGGCGATTGCGCACTGGCCGGCAAATTGCGCAGCCTGGCGGCGCGGCTGGCGCTGCAGCGCGGCGACGCCGCGGACGCGTTGAAGGCTGCCGGCGAAGCGCTGGCAAAGAGTGGCGACGATGCCGTGGAAAAAGCCAATGCGTTGCGTTTGCAAGGCGCCGCCCAGCTGGCGCTGGGGCAAAAGCAGGGGGCGGAAGCCGCGCTGCTGCAAGCGCTGGCGCTGGACAAGGAAGGCGGCTTGCCGGACAAGATATTGCAGGACTTGCAGTTGCTGGGCCACGCGGGCGCCAATGCCGATGGCCAGCGGCGCTATTGGCGGCGCGCGCTGGCGGTCGCGCAGGCGGCGGGAAAATCCATGGCGGTCAAAGAAATTGAAGCCGCGCTGGCGGCATTGCCTGAACCAGTGAGTCAATAACAGGGAGGGAATCAAGATGAAAAAATTATGGCAGTGGATCGTGACGGCGTTATTGCTGGCTTGTACCTGGGCTGCACTGCCGGCCCGCGCGGCCGATGCAGACGTGGTGGGCATGGTGCTTGACGTACAGGGCAGCGGCGAAGTGCAGCAAAAAGACCGTGAAAACAAAGACACCACCAGCAAGCTGCAATTGCTGGGCTACGTAAAAAATGGCGCGAAAATCAAGCTCGACGCGGTCAGCAAGGCGTCCGTGTCGCACTATGGCGCCAAGCTGATTTACCAGATGACGGGGCCGGTCGTGGCGGAGGTCAATGCAGATGGCTTGAAGGTCATCAGCGGCAAGCCGCCCGTGACGAAATCGCTGGCGGAAAAAATCGTGCAGGCGGCCGTCAATCCGAACCTGGGCGCCGCCGCCTTCAAGATGCGCGCGCTGGGCCAGGAAATCGCCGTGCTGTCGCCGTCCGCCCGCAGCAAGCAAGTGACGGCCCGTCCGCGCTTCCAGTGGAGCGCGCCGGAACCGGGCACGTTTGACATCACCGTGACGGAATTGCCGGACACCGTGGTACAGCGGGCCACGGTGGATGGCATGGTGTGGGATTTGCCTGCCGGCGTGAAACTGGTGCCGGGCAAAGATTACCGGTGGAGCGTCAACGGCACGGCGCCGGATGGCCAGGCGCGCAGTGCGACGGCCACGTTCTCCATTGCCACGCAGGCTGAAGCGGACAGCGTACTGGGCTTGCGGCCGGCGTCCAGCGCCGCGGTGGAAGAGTGGGTGCTGTACGTGGCGATTTTGCGTGACCGCGGCATGGTCGATGAGGCGCGCGACGTGTGGCGCATCATTGCCAGCCAGCGTCCGGATTTAAGCAGCGCCAATCCGCTGGCGCGCTGAGCGGAGGGCCGGGCGGATGGGTTTTTCGGGCAGTGGCAAGCGCAGCGCCGGCACGTTGCTGGGACTGTTCGCTGCGGCAGTCATTGCGGCGCTGGCCCTGGTGGCCGCGCCGCTGGCCGACACGCGCCTGCTCGATGCGCAGTTTGAGTTCAACCGCCAATACTTTCCGCAACCGGTTGCCAATGACGTCGTGCTGGTCGGTATCGATGAAGCGTTTCTCGACACGGTCGATGAACCGCTGACGCTGAGCCACCGTTATCTGGCGGAATTCCTGGGCGCCGTCAGCGATGCGGGCGCGACGGTGATCGGGCTGGACCTGGTATTGCCGGAAAAGCGGTTCGATACGCTGGTGTCCGCCCGCAATCCCGACCTGGATTTTCACCGCACGCTGCTGGCGGGCCTGATGCAGACGTTGCCGAAGTCGAAACTGGTGCTGGCCAAGGTGTGGGATTTCCAGCGCGGCCACTACCGCGATATCCAGATTGATTACGCTGCCGTGCTGGCGGCGCAGAGCGAGCCGCAGCCGCTGGCGTCTGCGCTGTTTTGCTCGGATGACGATGGCCGCATCCGGCGCTATCCCGATCCTGGCTGGAATTGCCTGCCGGACCGCAGCCCGAATACGCTGTCCAGCGAAGTGGCGGCTGCCATGGGGGTGCGGGGCGAATGGCGGGGGCTGATCAATTATCACATTGGTGCGGAATTCCATTACTTGCCGCTGGGGGAAGTGCTGCAACTGGCGCGCGATGGCAATACGGAACGGTTGAAGGCGATTTTTGACAAGCGCGCCGTGTTGCTGGGCACTGTGCAAGACGATACGGACCTGGTGAATTTGCCGGTGGCGCTGGCGGGCTGGCGTCCCGGCATCAAGCGCTTGCCCGGCGTCCTGGCGCACGCGCAATCCATACGCAGCATGCTGAACCAGGGCATGGTGCAACCCATTTCGCCCGGCTTGCAAGGGGTGATGGCGCTGTTTGGCGCGCTGTTCTGGTTCCACCCGGCCGTCGCGCGCAAACTGTTGCTGGCGGCCGTGGTGACGGCCGGATTGCTGGTGGCCAGTGCCGTGTGGCTGCGCTCGGGATGGTGGTGCATGCCGGGGGCGGGGCTGCTGGCCATGTGGATTGCCGCGCTGTCGCGTTCGGCCTGGCAGGCGTGGCGCAATTTCCGGGAAAAGCAGCGGCTGCGGCGCAGTTTTTCCGGCGCGGTCAGTCCGCACGTGATGCAGCAAATTATGAGCGGCGACCTTGATGCGGGACGGCGTGGCGTGAAAACCGACGTGTGCGTCCTGTTTTCCGATATCCGTAATTTCACCGCCATGAGCGAGCGCATGGAGGCGGAACAGGTGGTGTCGCTATTGAACCGCTATTTTTCCCGCATCACCGCAATGGTGCACCGGCACGGTGGAACCGTCGATAAATTCATAGGCGACGGCATGATGGCCTTTTTTGGTGCACCGAATCCCTTGCCCAGTCCGGAAAAGGCGGGACTGGAAGCGGCGCGCGACATGCTGGCGGAATTGGCGGAATTGAACCGCGAACTGGAAGAAGAGGGCTGGCCGCCGCTGGCCATGGGCATTGGTTTACATAGCGGGCCGGCCGTGATTGGCTATATCGGTTCCAGCGACCGCCACGAATATACGGCGATTGGCGATACCGTCAACGTGGCGTCGCGGCTGGAAGGGATGTGCAAGCAGTTTGGCTATCCCGTGATGTGCTCAGGAGAAGTGGCGCAGCGGGTGGGGATGCCGGAATTCCTGCAGCCGCAAGGAGACCATGCGCTGAAGGGGCACAGCGCCGTGGCTATTTATGGATGGGATCCCCTGCAAACCGGGCAAGCCGTTCCCACATCCCATCCCGGGTGACGATTTAATCTTTATCCGCTGCGAACTTCGCTTCCAGCTCAGCCAGGCGCGTTTCCAGCGCTTCCAGTTTGGCGCGGGTTTTTGCCAGCACTTGCGCCTGAACATCAAATTCTTCCCGCGTGACCAGGTCCAGCTTGGCAAAGCCTTGCGTCATCATGGCCTTGACATTCTTTTCGATGTCCTTGGCAGGCGAATTTTCAATCGCCTGATTGATCTTGCTTTGCATGTCATTGAAAAAACTGTTCATGTCCATGAGTGGTTCCTTGATCTTTTCGAAATGTCTCTAAAAACGCACCAACCTGGTGCGATGTAACCTTACTATGCAACGGCATGGTGCAACGCCGTGGTGCAGGTACGGCAATCATATGTGTCTGACACTAGTGACTATACGGTAGCCGCTTAATAACGGTGCGCTGGCACGCATTCTGCTAAAGGATAGTGGAACGTTTAGGCCCAGCCTGGATTTTAAACCGCAATAGCTCATCAAGTTCAAACTAAAGGATATCGCTATGAAATACATGACCAAGCCCTCGTCTGTAGCAGCCGCAGTTACCTTGGCGGTTGCCGCAATGGGAGCGGGACTGGCGCATGCAGAAGAAGCCAAGCCGGATCACGAGGTGTCCTTCAATGCAGCAGTCACCTCCGACTACCGCTATCGCGGCATTTCGCAAACGCGCCTGAAGCCTGCTCTGCAGGCAGGCGCCGACTATACGAACAATCCTACTGGCTTGTATGTGGGGACGTGGGCGTCGTCGATCAAGTGGATCAAGGACGCCGGCGGCGACGATAACGTGGAATGGGATATCTACGGCGGCAAGCGCGGCGAAATCGCCCCTGGCGTCAGCTATGACGTGGGCGGCCTGTACTACCTCTACCCATCCAATGGCCTGAAGCCAAGCGCCAACACGTTTGAGCTGTATGGCCAGGTTGGCTACGGTCCGGCCACGCTGAAGTATTCGTCGTCGACCACCAACCTGTTCGGCTTCGCCAACAGTAAGCATTCCGGTTACCTGGATGCCCAGATTAACCAGGATATCGCCGAGGGTCTGACGCTGAACCTGCACGTCGGCCATCAGACCGTCAAACACAACAACGGTTCCAGCTACACCGATTTTAAGCTTGGCCTGACCAAGGACTTCGGTGTCGTCAGCGTGTCGCTGGCTGGCATCAAGGCTAATTCCAATGCATACGTTGGTGCAAACGGCAAGGATCTGGCAAAAACCGGCGCCGTGCTGACTGTTTCCAAAGTCTTCTGATATCGAGGCATGCCATGAAACTCATTACTGCAATTATTAAGCCGTTCAAACTGGACGAAGTCCGTGAAGCCTTGTCGGCCATTAACGTGCAAGGTATTACTGTCACGGAAGTGAAAGGCTTTGGCCGTCAGAAGGGCCATACCGAGCTGTATCGTGGCGCGGAATATGTGGTGGACTTCCTGCCCAAAACCAAAATCGAAGCAGCCGTCGATGACGCTGTGGTCGAGCAAGCCATTGAAGCGATTGAAAAAGCCGCCCGCACCGGCAAGATCGGCGACGGCAAGATCTTCGTCTATAACCTGGAACAGGTGGTCCGTATCCGTACCGGTGAGACCGGCAACGACGCACTCTGATGCATTCAAATTGGGGATGATAGCCATGAAAACAACGATAACGAAATTGCTGGCCGGGGCGGCAATGCTGTTTGCCTTCGGCGCCGCACTGCCAGTGCATGCACAGGATGCCAAGCCTGCCGAAGCTGCCGTAGCCTCTGCTGCTGCCTCGGCGCCTGCCGCTGCACCGGCTCCTGAAGCAGCTGCACCAGCGGCCGCCGCACCTGCCGCGGCTGCACCTGCCGCAGCAGCCGCCACGCCGGCAGATCCCGCCGCCGCACCGGCGCCAGTCGCCAATAAGGGCGATACCGCGTGGATGTTTGTCGCCACGCTGCTGGTGATCTTGATGACGATCCCTGGCCTGGCCCTGTTCTACGGCGGCCTGGTACGCTCGAAGAACATGCTGTCCGTGCTGCTGCAAGTGTTCTTCATCTTTGCGCTGATCATTACGCTGTGGTGCCTGTACGGCTACTCGCTGGCGTTCACGGAAGGCGGCGCGTTCTACGGCAAGTTTGACCGACTGTTCCTGAACGGTATCTGGGATCCAGTCAAGGCATCGTTCTCGACCGCAGCCACCTTCAGCAAAGGCGTCGTGATTCCTGAGTTCATTTACGTCGCATTCCAGGGCACGTTTGCCGCCATTACCTGCGGCCTGATCGTCGGCGCGTTCGCCGAGCGTGCGAAGTTCTCCGCTGTAGTCGCGTTCGTGGTCCTGTGGTTCACGTTCTCGTACCTGCCGATCGCCCACATGGTCTGGTTCTGGACCGGCCCTGACGCGATCAAGGATGCCGCTACGCTGGCTGCTGAAACCGCAAAAGCAGGCTACATCTTCCAAAAAGGCGCGCTGGACTTCGCTGGCGGCACCGTGGTGCACATCAACGCCGCCGTGGCCGGCCTGGTTGGCGCCATCATCATCGGCAAGCGCGTTGGCTATGGCCGCGAATCGATGGCTCCACACTCGCTGACGATGACCATGGTTGGCGCATCGCTGCTGTGGGTGGGCTGGTTTGGCTTCAACGCCGGTTCCGCACTGGAAGCAGGCGACGTGGCAGCACTGGCCTTCATCAACACGCTGCTGGCAACCGCTGCCGCTACCGTGTCGTGGGTGGTTGGCGAATGGATGATGAAAGGTAAGCCTTCGATGCTGGGCGGTGCTTCCGGCGCCGTGGCTGGCCTGGTGGCGATCACCCCGGCTTGCGGTTTCGTTGGCCCGATGGGTGCACTGGCAATCGGCCTGCTGGCTGGCGTAGTCTGCCTGTGGGGTGTGAATGGCCTGAAGCGCATGATCGGCGCGGACGACTCGCTGGACGTATTCGGCGTGCACGGCGTCGGCGGTATCCTGGGTGCATTGCTGACCGGCGTGTTTGCTTCGCCATCGCTGGGCGGCCAGGGCATCTTCGACTACGTGACCAATAAAATGTCGGCCGACGCCTACTCGATCGGCGCACAGGTTACGACGCAGGCAACGGCTGTCGGCATCACCATCGTTTGGTCCGCAGTGGTGTCCGTGATCGCCTATAAACTGGTGGATATCGTGATCGGCCTGCGCGTTCCGGAAGAAGAAGAGCGCGAAGGTCTGGACATCACCAGCCACGGTGAACAGGCTTACCACGCCTAATCGCTTGCTGGTTTGATAAGAGGGCGCCCGCGAGGGCGCCTTTTTTTATGGGGACCGACTTTTTTATAGCGTTCGCCTTTAAATTGCCACTTTTGCCCCGATTTGGTGAGTTTGCACGGTAATATAAGACTGTTTTTCTACAGTTGTTAAGGAAGCAACCATGGTCCCCCACCTCGTCACGGCCCTGACCGGACCGCTGCTCGACCTCGAAGAAAAGATCATCGCCGCCACGCCGGCCATCGAGCGCTGGTTCCGCCTGGAATGGCAGGAACATACGCCGCCGTTCTATTGTTCCGTCGATTTGCGCAATGCAGGCTACAAGCTGGCCCCTGTCGATACCAACCTGTTCCCGGCTGGTTTTAATTACCTGGCAACGGAAATGCTGCCGCTGTCGGTGCAGGCCGCGATGGCTGCGATCGACAAATATTGCCCGGATGCGCGCAACCTGCTGCTGATCCCCGAGGTGAAGGACCGCCATCCGCGCTACCTGGAAAACATCGCCCGCCTGATGCAAATTTTCCGCCAGACGGGCTTGCACGTGCGTCTGGGCTCGCTGTCGCCGGAAATTACGCAGCCGACGCCGCTGGCGCTGCAAGACGGGAATATGCTGGTGATCGAGCCGCTGGTGCGCTCGCCCAATGGCCGCCGCCTGGGGCTGAAAGACTTCGATCCGTGCACGATCTTGATCAACAACGATCTGTCGGCGGGGATTCCAGACATCCTGCAAAACATCCACGAACAAAGTTTATTGCCGCCGCTGCATGCTGGCTGGGCGCTGCGCCGCAAGAGCAACCACTTGACGGCGTATGACGAAGTGGCGAAGAAATTCGGCAAGCTGATTGGCGTCGACCCGTGGATGCTCAATCCCTTCCACGCCAAGTGCGATGAAGTGGATGTGCACAGCGGCGATGGCCTCGATTGCCTGGCCACGAACGTCGATGCGCTGCTGGCGAAAATCCGCAAGAAGTACAAGGAATACGGCATCAAGGACCAGAAGCCGTTTGTCATCATCAAGCCGGATGCGGGCACGTATGGAAAAGGCATCATTTCCGTGCGCGATGCGGCGGAATTGAAGGATTTGACGGCGGCGCAGCGCGAGCGCATGTCCATCATCAAGGATGGCAAAGTCGTGTCCGACCTGAATGTGCAGGAAGGCGTGCCGACCTTTGAGAGCATCAAGGATTCCGTTGCGGAGCCTGTCGTGTACATGATCGACCGCTATGTGGTGGGCGGCTTTTACCGCGTGCATGCGGAGCGGGGCGTCGAGCAAAACCTCAATGCGCCCGGTTCGCAATACATGCCGCTGGCGTTCGCGCAGCAGCATGCGGTTCCGGACGTGAAAGCCAAGCCGGGCACGGCGGCGCCGAACCGCTTCTACGTGTATGGCGTGGTGGCGCGTCTGGCCTTGCTGGCGGCATCGCTGGAAATGGAGCGGACGGACCCGAATCCGGAAGTATATTAAAAATTTGGGTGCAGGGCCTTTAGGCCGGGCACCCGCATTTTATACAGTCCGTTAGCCCAGGCTCGCCCGGTGCATTCAAGCGAAACCGGCTAAAATCGATACATTCCGTCTATAGAGCACCGCCATGAAAATAGCTTTCCTTGCCGATCCGCTGGCCAGTTTTAAAACCTACAAGGATTCGACGTACGCCATGATGGCCGAGGCATCGCGCCGCGGCCATGAAGTCTATGCGTTTGAACAGCATGACATGGCGCTGCTTGAAGGCGTGGTGACGGCCCGCGTGGCCCGCATTACGCTGACGGGCGATGGCGACGACTGGTTCCGCGCCACCGACGTGCATGAATCGCGGCTCGATGCATTCGACGCCGTCATCCAGCGCAAGGATCCGCCATTCGACATGGAATACGTGTACGGCACGTACTTGCTGCAATTGGCGGAACAGCAGGGCGCGCGCGTGTTCAACAAGCCATCGGCGATCCGCGATCACAATGAAAAATTGTCGATTGCGCAATTCTCGCAATTTACCGCACCGACCCTGGTCAGTTCGTCGGAACAGCGCCTGCGTGAATTCCACCGCGTGCACAAGGACGTGATTTTCAAGCCGCTCGACGGCATGGGCGGTTCCGGCATTTTCCGCGTCAAGGACGATGGCTTGAACCTGGGCTCCATCATTGAAACGCTGACGGCCCTGGGCAGCCGCACCATCATGGCGCAGCGCTATATCCCGGACATCGTCAAAGGCGACAAGCGCATCTTGCTGATCGATGGCAAACCCGTGCCGTTTGCACTGGCGCGCATCCCGCAAGCGGGCGAAGTGCGGGGCAACCTGGCAGCGGGCGGTACCGGCGTGGCGCAGCCACTGTCGCCCCGTGACCTCGAAATCGCGGAAACCCTGGGCCCTGTACTGGCGGCCCGTGGTTTGTTGCTGGTAGGATTGGATGTTATTGGTGAAAACTTAACGGAAGTAAACGTCACGAGCCCGACCTGCTTCCAGGAAATCACACAGCAGACGGGCTTCCAGGTGGCAGCCATGTTTATCGATGCAGTGGAAGCGCGTGCATCGGAAGCCAGGGTGTAAGCATGGTTGGCATTTTGCTCATGACGCACGCGCCGTTGGGCCAGGCTTTTATTGCAGCGTGCAACCACGTATTCCGTGGCGAAACGGAAATGCTGGAAGCCATCGACGTGGTGGCGGATCAGGATTTGAATGAAGTACAGGCGCTGGCGCAGGCTGCCATCAAGCGCCTCGACAGCGGCGACGGTGTGCTGGTCATCACCGATATCAAGGGCGGCACCCCCGCCAATTGCTGCAACAAGCTGGCCGATGCCGGCCGCGTGGAAGTGATTGCAGGTATCAGCCTGCCGATGCTGTTGCGCGCGATCACCTACCGCCGCGACACGCTGGATGTGGTGGTTGAAATGGCCTTGGCTGGCGCGCAAAACGGTGCGGTGCGGGTCGATAACCGTATCCGCGTGGTGTAACCGTCTGATATGTGGATGCCCGGCCTGAAGGCCCTGCACCCAGTAATTTGAGAACCTTTATGATCCAGCAAGAACTCGAAATCATTAACAAGCTGGGCCTGCATGCACGGGCCTCCGCCAAGTTCACGCAGTTGGCGGCCAAGTACAAGAGCGATGTCTTCCTGACCCGCAATGCCCGCCGCATCAATGCGAAGTCCATCATGGGCGTGATGATGCTGGCGGCCGGCAAAGGCGCCAAAGTCATGCTGGAAGCGGATGGGCCCGACGAACAGGATTGCATTACCGCGCTGGCGGCGCTGGTCAATGACAAGTTCGGTGAAGGCGAGTAATGCCGGATGACCGCCGCCCACACACAATACTGAAAAATATGGCGTCGTTCTCCCTCCACGGTATCCCGGTTTCACGCGGCATCGCGATCGGCCGCGCCCATTTGCTGGCGCCGGCCGCGCTCGACGTCAAACATTACCTGGTGCAGGAAGAGCACCTGGAAGCGGAAGTCACGCGCCTGCGCGAAGCGCTGGCCACCGTGCACCGTGAATTGCAGACTTTGTGGAATGATTTGCCGAAGGATGCGCCGACTGAATTGGGCGCATTCATCGACGTGCATGCGCTGATCTTGTCGGACCCGATGATTTCCGAAGCACCGCTCGACATCATCCGCACGCGGCACTACAACGCGGAATGGGCGCTGCTGACGCAGATCGATGAATTGTCGGCGCAGTTCGATGAAATCGAAGACCCGTACCTGCGCGAGCGCAAGGCCGACATCCAGCAAGTGGCTGAGCGGGTATTGAAAGTATTGATGGGCACGGAACCGTTGCCGGTGCAGGATGACGACGATCCGGATGGCTTCAAGGCCCAGATGATCGTCGTGGCGCACGACATCTCGCCGGCCGACATGCTGAAGTTCCGCGACCGCTCGTTCATCGGCTTCATTACCGATGTGGGCGGACAAAACTCGCATACGGCGATTGTCGCGCGCAGCCTGGATATCCCCGCGGCAGTCGGCATGTCGCAGGCTTCCACGCTGATTGAACAGGACGACTGGGTCATCATCGATGGCGACACGGGTGTCGTCATTGCCAACCCCAGTGCGCTGGTGCTGGACCAGTACCGCGAGCGCCAGTTGCAACAGCAGCGCGCCCGCAAAAAGCTGCAAAAGCTGAAAAAGACGGCGTCCGTCACGAAAGACGGCACCGCCATCACGTTGCTGGCCAATATCGAATTGCCGGAAGATTGCGAAGCCGCGATGGAAGCGGGCGCCCATGGCGTGGGCCTGTTCCGTTCCGAATTCCTGTTCATGGGCCGCGCCGGATCGATTCCATCGGAAGACGAGCAATTCGAGCAATACCGCAAAGCCGCGGAAATGATGAAGGGGCGGGTAGTCACCATCCGCACCCTGGACCTGGGCGCTGACAAACCGCTGGACCAGGCCGACCACACGGCGCTGAACCCGGCGCTGGGTTTGCGCGCGATCCGCTATTGCCTGGCCGAGCCGCAATTGTTCCTGTCCCAGCTGCGGGCGATTTTGCGTGCGTCCGTGTACGGCAAAGTGCGCATCCTGATTCCGATGCTGGCGCACGCGTTTGAAATTGACCAGGCGCTGGCCATGATCGAGCAGGCCAAGGGGCAGCTGCGGGAAGCGGGCCTGCCGTATGACGCCACGGTGGAAGTGGGCGCCATGATTGAAATCCCGGCGGCGGCCCTGTCGCTGCCCATGTTCGTCAAGCGTATGGACTTCCTGTCGATCGGCACCAACGACTTGATCCAATATACGCTAGCAATCGACCGGGTTGATTATGAGGTGGCGCACCTTTACAATCCCCTGCATCCCGCCGTGCTCCAGCTCATCGCCATGACCATTGCGGCCGGCCATAAAGCCGGCATCGACGTGGCTGTCTGCGGTGAAATGGCGGGCGACGTCAAGCTGACGCGCCTGCTGCTGGGCATGGGACTGCGCGAATTCTCCATGCATCCGGCGCAGCTCCTGGCGGTCAAGCAGGAAATCCTGAACAGCGACCTCGGCCTCATCATGCCGCAGACGCGCAAGATCCTGCGCGCGGTGGAGCCGAATGCCATCGCGGATGCCGTACAGGCATTGCAAGCATTATAAAAATTGCGGCGCCTATCATTAAGGCGCCGCATTGATCCAATGGCCCGTGGGGCCGTGCTTTTCTGAAAACCCATGTCTTCTTCGATAGGAATCGTATCGCCGAAAACCATGCATTTCGCGGAGCCGCTGCAGCTGCAGAGCGGTGCGCAGCTGCGCGACTATATGCTGATGTATGAAACCTATGGCACACTGAACGCGGATAAATCCAATGCCGTGCTGGTGTGCCATGCCTTGAACGCGTCCCACCACGTGGCCGGCGTCTATGCCGACCAGCCCAACAACGTGGGCTGGTGGGACAATATGGTGGGACCGGGCAAACCGCTCGACACCAATAAATTCTTTGTCATCGGTATCAATAATCCCGGTTCGTGCTTCGGCTCGACGGGGCCGATGCACACCAATCCCGCCACTGGCAAGCCTTATGGCGCCGCCTTCCCCGTGGTGACGGTGGAAGACTGGGTCAATGCGCAGGCGCGCCTGGCGGATAACCTCGGGATCACGCAATTTGCCGCTGTCATGGGCGGTTCGCTGGGCGGCATGCAGGCGCTGGCCTGGTCCATCATGTATCCGGACCGCTTGCGCCATTGCCTCGTCATTGCCTCGACGCCGAAACTGTCGACGCAAAATATCGCCTTTAACGACGTCGCGCGCCAGGCGATCCTGACGGATCCCGATTACCACGGCGGCGATTTTTACGAACATGGCGTGGTGCCGAAAAACGGCTTGAAAGTGGCGCGCATGATCGGCCACATCACGTACCTGTCCGATGATTCGATGGGCGAGAAATTCGGCCGCAAGCTGCGCGATGCGGAAGAAAATGGCGGCGCGTATAAATTCGGCTTTGGCGTGGACTTTGAAATTGAATCGTACCTGCGCTACCAGGGCGACAAGTTCTCGTCGTACTTTGACGCCAACACGTATTTGCTGATCACCAAGGCGCTGGATTACTTCGACCCGGCCCGCAACCACGGCGGCGATTTGGCCAAGGCGTTAGCCGGTACCAAGGCGGAATTCTTCCTCGCATCGTTCACGACGGACTGGCGTTTCTCGCCGGAGCGTTCGCGTGAAATCGTTGATGCGCTGATCGCCAACCGGCGCCAGGTGACGTACGCGGAAATCGATGCGCCGCATGGCCATGATGCGTTCCTGCTGGAAGATGCGCGCTACATGAACATGGTGCGCGCGTATTATGACCGCGTTTGGAAGGGGATTTGAATGACGCTGACTTTTGAAGATTTGAGCAGCGCCCGTCCTGACCTGGCGTTCATTGCGCACTGGGTCAAACAGGGTTCGCATGTACTGGACGTGGGCTGCGGCGATGGCGTCATGATGGAATACCTGCAAGCGGGCAAGCAGTGCACCGGCTATGGCATCGAGATCGCCGATGACAAGGTATTGGAAAGCACCAAGCGCGGTGTGCGCGTAATCCAGCAAGACATGGAAAACGGCCTGGGCCTGTTCCGCGATAATTCGTTTGATACGGTGCTGTGCCTGTCGTCGCTGCAAATGATGACGCAGGTGGAAGAACTGTTGCGCGACATCGTACGCGTCGGCAAGGAAATCATCGTGTCGTTCCCTAACTTCGCTTACTGGCCGCACCGCGTGGCTTTATTGAAGGGGCGTATGCCTGTCTCGAAAACGCTGCCGTACCAGTGGTATGACACGCCGAACGTGCGCTGCGCCACCATCAATGATTTCCGCGACCTGGCGGAAGAAGTGGGGCTGGAAGTGGTGGAGTGCGTGGCGCTGGCGGAAGGCAAAATCGTCGGTGTGTTGCCGAACTTGCGCGGCGAACTGGCGGTGTTCCGCCTTCGTAAAAAGGCGTCTCACTGATGGCGGCGGCGGGCTGGCGCGATTATCTCAATGGCCGCATCCTGGCCATTCTGTGTTTCGGCTTCAGCTCCGGCCTGCCGCTGTACACGCTGCTGTCACTGACGCAAGCCTGGCTGTCCAAGTCTGGCATGAATTTGAAGACGCTGGGTTTGTTCTCGGTCGTCATGTTTTCCTACACGTTTAAATTCCTGTGGTCGCCCTTAATGGACCGCTATGCGCTGCCGCTGGGCCGCAGGCGGGGCTGGATGGCGCTGACCCAGTTGCTGCTGTTCTTGCTGATCGGCGCCATGGGCTGGCTTGATCCGATCGGGCAAGTAGGATTGGTGGCGCTTTGCGTGGGAGCCGTGGCATTTGTGTCGGCCAGCCAGGACGTGGTGATCGACGCGTACCGCCGCGAAGTTTTGGAAGATAAGCAGCAGGGCCTGGGCGCCGCGGCCATTGTCAGCGCGTATAAGGCTGCCCAGCTGGTTCCTGGTTCGCTGGGGCTGGTGTTGGCCGACAGTTTGCCGTGGGCCACCGTGTTCTGGATCGTGGCGGCATTCATGTTGCCGGGCTTGATTTGCACGCTGGCCGTCAGCGAACCGAAAGTCTACGGCGACCCGCCGAAAAACCTGCAGCAGGCCATCGTGCTGCCATTCCGCGAATTCATTGAGCGCGACGGCTGGCGCAAGGCGCTGTGGATCGTTGCATTTATCCTGCTGTACAAGATTGGCGACTCGATGGCCACGGCGCTGGCCACGAAATTCTTCCTCGACCTGGGTTTCACCGCCACGCAGATTGGCCTGGCGGCCAACGCCACCGTGCTGTGGGCCAGCCTGGCCGGGGGTGTGGTCGGCGGCGTGTGGATGGTAAAACTCGGCATTAACCGCGCGTTGTGGGTGTTCGGCGTGCTGCAAGCCGTTGCGATCCTCGGCTTTGCGTGGCTGGCCAAAGCCGGTCCCGATACCACGCTGCTGGCCGGTGTCTATGGCTTTGAATCCTTCACCAGCACGGGCCTTGGCACTGCCGCACTGGTGGCGTTCATATCGCGCTGCACCGACCCGCGTTACACTGCCACCCAATACGCGCTGTTTTCCAGCCTGGCTGCCGTGCCGCGCACGTTCATCAATGCGTCGGTCGGCTTCATCGTGGCGGAAACCGGCTGGTTTAATTTCTTTATTATCTGCTTCATCCTGGCGGCTCCCGCCATGATGATGTTGCCCAAAATAGCACCATGGAACGAACCCAAATGAAATCGCTGAAACTGACCTTGGCCACACTGGCGCTGGCTGTCAGCGCTGCTACTGCCTACGCACAGCCTCAAAAGGGCGAGCCGGACGGCATTCCTGTCGACAACCTGTCTGCTTTGCGCGGCTTCGGTGGTGACGCTGCTGCATTCGATGCGCAATCGAAACAGCAGTATTTGCAATTGATGAGCCAAGCGCAGCAAAAGGGCGCTCTGATGCCGGACAGCGATCCGCAAGTGCAGCGGCTGCGCAATATCGCACGCCGCATCGTGCCGTTCGCGCCGCGCTGGAATCCGGAGGCGACCAAATGGAACTGGCAAGTCAACTTGTTGAATTCCCCGACGGTCAACGCGTTTTGCATGCCGGGTGGGCGCATTGCGTTTTACACCGGCATTTTGACGAAGCTGAATTTGAGCGACGATGAAGTGGCCATGGTGATGGGCCATGAAATTGCCCATGCATTGCGCGAACACGCGCGTGAACAGGCTGGCAAGACTGCCCTGACCGGACTGGCAGCCCGCGTGATTGGCGCTGGCGTTGCCGCATATGCGGGTGTGGACCCGCGCCTTGGTGAAATGGGCGGAAATGTGGCCACCAAACTAGCTTCGCTGCGCTATTCGCGTGACGATGAGCGTGACGCTGACCTGGTGGGAATGGATATTGCCGCCCGCGCTGGTTATGACCCCCGTGCAGGCCGCATCCTGTGGGAAAAAATGGCCACGCAAAGCAAAGGCGCGCCGCCAGCATTCCTGTCGACCCACCCGGCCGGTAAAGAGCGCATCGAGCGCATGGAAAAAGCGTTGCCGCTGGTGCTGCCTGTCTTTGCCCGCACCAAAGGTGTGGAGACGGACCAGTTGCCGCCATACCGCACCTTGCCGCTGCCGGGCGCCAGGTAAGATGCCTCGCCCGCGCGTGCGGGAAGAAACGCCGCTGCCCATCCGCGATGGCGTTGCTCCCAGCTATCTGTGGCTGCCGGAAGGGCAGTGGCCGAACATGCTGGCGTTCCTTGTTGAACGCTATCCCGCCGTATCGGAAGCATCGTGGCGCGAGCGCATGGCGAAAGGCGAAGTGGTCGACAATGACGGCAAGCCTTTGACGCCGGAGTCGCGCTACCGGCGCGGCATGCGCATCTTTTATTACCGCGAGCTGGAACAGGCTGAAACGCCGATTCCCTTTGAAGAGGAAATCCTGTTCCAGGATGATCACCTGGTGGTGGTCGACAAGCCTCATTTCCTGCCCATGATTCCATCGGGCCGTTTCCTGCATGAGACCTTGCTGGTGCGGTTGCGCAAAAAACTGGGCATCGAAGACTTGACGCCGATCCACCGGCTTGACCGGGAAACTGCCGGCGTCGTGATTTTTTCGTCGAACATCGCCAGCCGCGGGCGCTACCAGTCGATGTTCCAGAAGCGTGTCGTGCAAAAGGAATATGAAGCGCTGGCGCCACGGCTGGAAGGTGTCGAGTTTCCCTTTACTTACCGCAGCCGCATGGTGGATGGCGACAAATTCTTTGTCATGAAAGAAGAGCCGGGCGAACCGAATTCGGAAACCGTCATCGACGTGATCGAACACCGGCCGGATGGCAATACGTTATATCGCCTGTGGCCGCACACGGGCCGCCAGCACCAGTTGCGCCTGCATCTGGCGTCGCTGGGCATCCCCATTATCAATGACGCGTTTTATCCGGTGGCGCTGCCGTGCAAGCAGGATGATGTGTCGTCCCCCCTCAAGCTTTTGGCGCGCGCCATCAGTTTTGCCGACCCGCTGACGGATGAAATACGGCGCTTTGAAAGCCGCCGCACGCTTTGATCAACTGGTCAGGCCGTACAGGTGGATATCGCTGTCGATAATGAACGTGATGGTGGTATCGGACTTCAACTGGTATTTGTTGTAGCCCAGGATTTGAATCCACGTCGCGGATTCCCACAGCGAGCTGTCGTAGTAGATCGTATCCGTGCTGTCGCCTTCGAAGCGGATCGAGTCCGTATCCGACATGGTCTGGATCGCCGCACCTGAAATCGTCAGCGTATTGCTGGTGCCAAGCGAGATCTTTTCAATGTGCGCGATGTTGGACGTTAAGGTGCTGAGAGACAAGGTCTGGCTGGACACGCCGATGTTCAGCACGTCCGTGCCATCGGTGCCGCCATCGATCAACCCGCTCAGCGTTCCCGCCAGGCTGGCCGTCACGGTAAACGTATCGCTGCCATCTCCGCCATAGATGTTGCTGCCCAGCGCGGCCACCGTGAACTGGTCGGCGCCTGCTTCGCCATAAATCGTATTGCCGCTGGTGGCAACGGTAATGGTATCGGCGCTGTCGCCGCCGTAGACGGTGTTGCCCGTGCTGCTGACGGAAATGGTGTCCGTGTCGCTGCCGCCCGTGACGGTATTGTCCGCACCCGTAACGGTAATGCTGTTGGCGCCGGGGCCTGCATCTACCGTGTTGGATGAGCCGGAGACCGTAATGGTGTCCGCACCGGTATCGCCGGTCTCGGAATTATCGCCGTATACCGTGTTGTAGGTCCCCGAGATGGACAGCGTATCGTCGCCGTCATTGCCATACACGTAGTTGTACGAGCCTGTCACCGTGATGGTGTCTGCATCCGCTCCGCCTTCGATCTGGCTGTTATGGCTGCCGTTGACGTTGATGGTATCGCTGCCGCCATCGCCGTAGACGTGGTTGGTGGTGGAGGCGCTGTTGATGTTGATGGCGTCATTGCCGCTTCCGGCATGCACGGCATTACTCGCGCCGGTGATATCGATGGTGTCGTTGCCCGCTTGCGTGTACAGATACTTGCTGCCGGTGGCCGTGTGGTTGCCGGCGCTGTCGTCGCCGACATAGACCGTGTAGTTGCTGGTCTCGCCGTAGTATCCGATATTGCCCGCCTTGTCCGAGGCACGGAAGCCGATTTCGCCGCCTGCTGCGACCTTGACGTCGGCAATGGTCCAGATGAACGCCGTCATGGCGGATGCCTTAGTCCAGGTCGAGCCGCTATCGGTCGTGTATTCAATGAATTCGTCGTCGAGGTTGAATTCGCCGCTCACCGAGCCCGTGATGGTGCTGATGGCGGTATTGATGCCCAGGCCAGTGAAGGAAGGCAAGCCCGATGTCGATGTCGAGATGCGGCCGGACGGCGAGCTGGTATCGACAGTCCAGCTGTCGCTCAGCGTGGCGGCCGTGCTTTCATAACCCGCCGTATCGTATTGCTCGACCTGGATCACGCCGGCCGCATACGTGTCATCGCTCAGCGGGATCGAATACGTGGACCCGCTGGTCTGTACCGTGGTCCATCCGGCGTTTGACGTCAGCTTGTAGCGCAAGTATGCCGCGGTGATGCCGGAGACGCACAGCGTCGCGTTGTTGGTGATATGGTCGTTGTCCGTGCCGGTATGGCTGGCGTACGTCGATTCCGTCATCGCCAGGGTGACCGCGGATGGCGTTGGCACCGATTCGGTCGAGAACGACAGCAGTGCCGTATCGATCGCCACGCTGTTGCCTGCCGTATCGGACAGCGCAGCGTTATAGACGTACACCGTGTAAGTGCTGGCGTATTGCAGGGAACCCGACAGCGACAGCGTAGCGGTATGCGTGGAACTGTCGTAGCTGAGCGTATTGCCGCTCAGCGCTTCGCCGGTGATTTCGCGGGCGTCGTTGGCGCCGTCGGTGACCTTGAAGCCGGTACGGGAATTCACGTCGGCCAGCGCTTCGCTGAACACCAGCGTCACGGAACTGGTGCTGACACTGTTGCTGGTCGAACTCGATGACGGCGTGCTTGAAGACAGCGACGGCGCAATCGTATCGATGGTGATGCTGGTGGCGCTGCTGGCCGTGCCAGTGTTGCCGGCCCTGTCGTAGACGCGCAATGCCAGCGCATGAGTGCCGTCCGTCAGCGTGCTGAGCGTGATGTTAATGTCGGCGCCGGACGAGCTGAAATCCGTTGACGTCAGCGTATAGGTGCCGACCACCGCATCGCCGTTGCTGCTGTCGATGATCTGCAATTTGTCGCCGGCAACCAGGCCACTGGTATTGGCGACATTGACGGTGACAGTCGGCGCACTGTTGTTGGTAATGTTGTCCGTGCTGCTGGTGCCGCTATCGCTGCTTGCCGCCAGATCCACGGTCTTGCCGGCCATCGATATCGCGCTGGTGTCGATCGTCAGCGCCAGGGCCTGGCTTTGCGTGCCCGTGTTGCCGGCAGCGTCGCGTGAACGCAAGACCAGCGAATGCGAACCCGCACTTAATTCACTGACGGTGGCCGATACGGTGCCGCCATAAGACGTCAGCTCGCTGCTGGTGATGGTATGCGTGTGCAGGATGGTGCTGGTGGTCGTGTCGTAGACGTCAACATAATCGCCTGCCGTCAGGCCGGAGTTATACAGGCTGTACGTGATGACGGGCGTGGTATTGGACGTGATGTCGTCACTGGTGCCGCCGCTGACGCCGTTGCTGGTATCGGAGCTGGAGGCCAGGTCCGGGATTTTGCTGGACATGGAGCCCGGGCTGGTCGTGTCGATCGTGTACGTGTGGCTGACCGGCGTGCCCGCAACGCCGGTGCCGTCGGTCAGGCGCACCTGGATGGTATCGCTGCCGGACAGCGTTTTGCTGATCGACCACGCTTGCCCGCTGACGGTGGCCTCGCTCCACGTGCTGCCATTGTCGGTCGACACTTCGATCTTGTCGCCCATGGTCGAATAAATGGTGCCGCCGCTGTACGTGCCAGAAATGGTTTGTGTGCCCGTGTTGGTGATCAAGTCGCTGCCGGATTCGCCGCTGTCCGTCGAGAACGCGATCGAGGACGACAGGGTCAGGGCTTGCGTGTCGTAATAGAACGGCAGCGATGCGGCGGATGACGGCCCCGTATTGCCGGATTGGTCGCTGATGGCATTGGCGGACAGCGAGATGGTGCCCGCGCCGTACGCGCTGTCCGTCGGCGTCAGTGTGGCAGTCCAGGTCAAGCCGCTATCTGTGCTGGTGAACGTGCCCAGCGATCCACCCGACACCGTGAAGTCGGAAGCGGTTGGCGTATCCGTCACGGCCTCGCTGAGAGTGACGGTCAACGTGGCCGTGCCGCCTTTGCCCAGCGTATTGTCGTTCAGGGTCAGCGTGGCGGTGGGGCCGGTGGTGTCGGCCGTGAACGTGAAGCTCTTGCTGGATGAAGCCGACGTGGGGCCAACGTTGCCTGCCGTGTCGTACACAGACGAGGCGGCCAGTGCGAGGCTGCCCGTTGCGGTGGGCGTCAAGGTGGCCGTCCACGTCAGGTTGTCCGACGTGCTGAACGTGCCCAAGGTGCCGCCGCTGATGGTGAAATCGCTGGCGGTCAAGCCATACACGGCTTCATCGAATACGACTGTCACGGTCGCAGTCTGGTTCGTGTACAGCGCATCTTTGCTGAGTGTGATGGTCGGCGCCGTGGGCGCGGCCTGGTCCAGCGTATAGCTATGGCTGTACGTCGTGCTGGTCGACGAGCCGTTGGTGGCCCGTACTTTCAGCGTGCTGCTGTGGCTGATGGTCTGGCCGGACAAGCTCCAGCCAGTGCCGATCGTGGTGGCCGTGGTCCAGGATTCACCATTGTCCAGCGACACTTGCACGTATTGGCCGCGCCCCAGCGCAGCCGACAGGGTACCGGAAATTTCTTGCGACGTGGAGCTGGTGATGAAATCGCCACTGGTACCCGTATCCGTGATGCTGGCCGTGGCAATGGTGGCGGTGGGCGCCGCGTTGTACGTAAAACTGGCGTACGCTTCTGACGATGGCCCGCTATTGCCGGCGCTGTCCGTTACCGACGAAGTATTGAGCCGGACCTCTCCGCTGCTGCTTTCCGTCGATGGCGTCAGCGTGGCGACCCACGTGGTGCCACCGTCCGTGCTGACGGGCGCTGTCATGGTGCCGCTGTACTTGAAGTCTGCCAGCGTCAGGCCGGTTACCGCTTCGTTAAACGTGATGGTGACGGTGGAGGTTTCGCCGGTGAGCAGTTCGGGCTGGCTCAGTGCGATGGTGGCGGTAGGCGCTTTGGTGTCGACCGTATAGTTGGACGAACTGGTAGTGCCGCTGCCGGTATTGCCATCGCTGTCGGTAACGCCGGTATTGTCCAGCGTGATGACGTTGGTGGTGTCTTCGATGCTGGACGTTGGCGTCAGGGTGGCCGTCCACGTGATGTTGTCGGTCGTGGTTGGCGTCGACAGCGTGCCATTGGCAACAGTGAAATCGGCAGCAGTCAGTCCCGTTACCGCTTCCGAGAACGTGATGGTCACCGTGGCAGTGTCGCCGGTTTTCAATGCCGTGTCGGAGACGGCAATGGTGGCGGTGGGGCGCACCGTGGCCACGGTGTAATTGGCCGACGTGGTGGTGCCGCTGCCGGCGTTGCCGGATGCATCCGTGATGCCGGTATTGTCCAGCGTGATGACATTGGTTGTGTCGTCCGTGGACGCCGATGGCGTCAGCGTGGCGGTCCAGTTCATGCCATCGGACGATTGCAGCGATGTCAGCGTGCCATTGGCAACCGTCAAATCGGCTGTGGTCAGGCCCGTCACCACTTCGCTGAAGGTAATGGAGACTGTCGTTGTTTCGCCAGCAGTCAATGCGCTGTCCGCCAGGCTGATGGTAGCGGTCGGGCGCAGCGTATCGACGGTGTAATTGGCTGACGTGGTAGTGCCGCTGCCGGTATTGCCTGCCGCATCCGATACGCCGGAATTATTGAGCGTGATGACATTGGTGGAGTCTTCCTGCGAAGCGGTCGGTGTCAGCGTGCCGGTCCACGTGATGTTGTCGGAACTCGTCAGCGACGAAATCGTACCGTTGGCGACGCTCAGGCTGGAGGCGCTGAATCCCGTCACGGCTTCGCTGAATTTGACTGTCACGGTCGTGGTTTCACCAACCGTCAGCGCGGTATCGGCCAGGCTGATGGTGGCGGTCGGGCGGGCCGTATCGACCGTGTAATTTCCCGATGTGGTGGTGCCGGTGCCGCTATTGCCCGCCGAATTATGGAAGCCGGTATTGGCCAGCGTGATGACGTTGGTGGTGTCTTCCGTCGAGGCAGATGGCGTCAAGGTCGCGGTCCACGTGATGTTATCAGTCGTGGTTGGCGTTGAAATCGTGCCGTTGGCAACCGTGACATCGGACGCATCGAAACCCGTCACGGCAGAACTGAACGTAAACGTGACGGTGGTGGTTTCGCCCGCCGTCAACGCCGTATCGGCAATGTTGATGGTAGCGGTGGGACGCACCGTCGATACCGAATAGTTGGCCGACGACGTGCTGCCGATACCGGTATTACCTGCCAGATCGGACACAGCGGTATTGTCGAGGGTGATGACATTCGTCGTTGCCGTGGTGGACGCCGTTGGCGTCAGCGTGGCGGTCCACGTGGTGCCGCCGTCCGTCGAAGTGACAGTGGACAGGGTGCCGTTGCCCACCGTGAGGTCGGCGTTCGTGAATTCCGTTACCGCTTCGCTGAAGGTAATGGTCACCAGCGTGGTTTCACCGGCAGTCAGCGCGCTGTCTGCCAACGAAATCGTGGCAGTGGGCCTGGTGAGGTCGGACGAGTAAGTGGCGGCAACATCGGCAGCCGGACCACTATTACCCGCCAAATCCGTGACGCTGGATGCGTACAACGTCACCGAACCATTGCCGTTGTTGGTCGGGGTTAAGGTGGCCGTCCACGTGACACCGCCATCGGTACTGACCGGTGTGCCGACGGTATCGTTGGACTTGATGTCGGCGCTGGTCAATCCCGTGACCGCTTCACTGAACGTGATGGTAATGGTCGCGGTTTCGCCCTTCTTCAGATGGGCCTTGTCCAGCGTCACCGTTGCGGTGGGCGCGGTCTGGTCCAGCGTGTAGGCTTGCGCCATTGGATTGCTGTACGTGTAGTCATTGAATACACGGGCTTTCAGCGTGTTGCTGGCGCTGATGGTGGCGCCAGCGACTTCCCAGTTGCTGCCGCTCACCGTGGCCTTAGTCCACGTGCTGCCGTTATCGAGCGAGACCTGGATATATTCATCGGCAGCCAGCGTGCCGCTATACGTGCCTTTAATGGTTTGCGACGTGGAGTTCGTAATGAAATCGGTGGCGCTGCTGCCCGTGTCCGTCATGCTGATCGACGTGACCGTGGCAGTCGGCGCATCCGGTACCGTGCTGTAATTGAACGGTTTGCTGGAACTGTTGGCTGGGCCACTGTTGCCTGCCAGGTCGGCGACACTACCCGCGTTCAGTGTCACAGTGCCCGTGGTCGTGCTGACGCCTTTGGTTGGGGTCAGCGTGGCAGTCCAGGTTTTGCCGTTATCAGCCGTCGCCAGCGACGACAAGGCGCCACCCTCGACAGTGAAGTCCGACACGTCCAGTCCCGTCACGGCTTCATTGAAGGTCACGGTAACCGTAGCGGTTTCACCGGCCACCAGGTCGGTATCGTTGATTGCAATGGAGCCCACAGTGGGCGCATCCGTATCGAACGTGTATGCGTGGCGCGCCGCGGCAGACGCATTGCCTTCCGCATTGACGACGCGGGCAATGATCGTGCTGCTGCCCGTCACCGTACCGCCGATGCTCCAGGTGCTGTCCGCAGCATTGACCGTGGCGGCAGCCCAGGTGCCGCCATTATCCAGCGATACCATGACAGCTTCGCCGGCCAGCAGGGCGCCATTGACTTTACCGGCAATGGTTTGCACGGCGCTGCTGGTAATGAAATCCGATGCGCTGCTGCCCGTATCCGTTATCGTGAACGTACTGTCAACCACGGCGGTAGGGAGGGTAGCGGCCGACGTCGTAAATTTCAGCTTGGTCGTGTCCGACAAGCCTGCATACGCATTGCCTGCTTCGTCCAACAGCACGCCTTTGCCCATTTGCACGCTATAGCTTTTGCCCGCCTTCAAATCCGACGCCAGATTGATCGTCACCGTGTCGCCGGACACCGTCACTTGCGACGTATCGCTGATATCGACCGTGCGGGTATCCGTGGCGCCCACGAGGCGGGTGCGCAACGTCCCATCCTTGCCCATATAAGTTTGCGTGGCGCCGTCACTGATGGTGATAAGGCCCGTACCGCTTGTCATCGCTTCGGAAAAAGTCAGGACAATGTCTGCGCTGGTATTGACGGCGCTGGCATTGGCGGTACTGTTGGTGAACGTGACGGATTTCAGGGACGGCGCAGTCAAATCAGACATGGTCTACTCGGCAGGGACAAAAGCGGTACCATATAGTATCAAAGAAGGGTGAATGTTTGCGCGGTGGAAACCAATATTTCCCCTTTTTTAACTAAACAGAAACAAAAACGCCCCAGGCCGGGGCGTTGGATGTGCGTTGATTACGCGGCAATGAGCGGGTGATAATCGATGATCAATGGCGCATGATCGGAGAAGCGTTCTTCTTTATAAATGGCCACCTGATGCGCCTTGCCGGCGATACCCGGGGTGGCGACGTGGTAATCGATACGCCAGCCCACGTTCTTGGCCCAGGCTTGGCCGCGGTTGCTCCACCACGTATATTGCTCTTCGCGCTGATCAAGGCCGCGGTGCACGTCGACAAAGCCCACCTCATCAAACACGCGGGTCAGCCATTCGCGCTCTTCCGGCAAGAAACCGGAATTTTTCTTATTGCCTTTCCAATTCTTCAAGTCGATTTCTTTGTGGGCGATGTTCCAGTCGCCGCAAATGACGACTTCGCGGCCTTCCGCATGCAACTGCTGCAAATGCACGATAAACGCATCCATAAAGCGGAACTTGGCTTCCTGGCGTTCCGGTCCGGACGAACCGGACGGGCAATACACGGAAATCACGGTCAGCGGACCGAAGTCGCAGCGCACGTAGCGGCCTTCCGCATCGAATTCTTCGTTGCCAAAGCCGATCAACACGGCATCCGGTGCGATTTTGCTGTAGACACCCGTGCCCGAGTAACCCTTCTTTTCCGCGTAATGGAAGTGGCCGTGGTAGCCGTGCGGATTCAGGAATTCTTCCGTCATGTCGTCGGCTTGCGCCTTGAGTTCCTGTACACAGACGAAGTCGGCATCTTGCGCCGCCATCCACGTGAAAAAGCCTTTTTTGGACGCAGAACGGATCCCGTTCAAGTTCGCGGAAATAATTTTTGGCATGGTGAAGATTAGGGAAGGGGGTGTGTCGGCCGTGCCCGCGGATTAAAATACAGGCACTTACTATATTAAGAGGCAACTGTGAAAAATTTACGGCAAGAGTTTATCGCGTTTTCTGTGGCGACGGGAGTGTTGCGTTTTGGTGAATTCACCACCAAAGCGGGCCGTCCATCCCCTTACTTCTTCAACGCGGGCCTGTTCCATGACGGCGCTACCCTGGCGCAGTTGGCGCAATTCTATGCGCAAACGCTGCTGGACTCCGGCATCGAGTTCGACATGCTGTTTGGCCCAGCCTACAAAGGCATCACGCTGGCATCCGCCACGGCGGTGGCGCTGGCTGGCAAAGGCCGCAACACGTCGTTTGCTTTCAACCGCAAGGAAGCCAAAGACCATGGCGAAGGCGGCACCATTGTGGGCGCTAAGCTGCAAGGCAAGGTTGTCATTATCGATGACGTGATTTCCGCCGGCACGTCCGTGCGTGAATCCGTGCAAATGATCCGCGCTGCCGGTGCGGAACCTTGCGCCGTGCTGATCGCACTGGACCGCATGGAGCGCGGCGCCAAGGATGGCGTCATGTCGGAATTGTCGGCCGTGCAGGAAGTCACGAAGAATTACGGCATTCCGGTCATTTCCATCGGCAACCTGGATGATTTGTTTACGTACCTGTCCGGTGCGGCAGCTGATCCTTCTTTGCAGGAATATAAAGAAAAAGTCGCGGCTTACCGTAGTAAGTATGGCGTAGCGTAAATCCCACGGTGCGCTGCCGGGTCACCTCGGTGGCGCACTGTTGGCGGTTGGCTAGTGTAGACTTGGTTTGCTTTACTGAAACATTGGAAATGGAGCAAGAATGAACATTGCAACGTTAAAGGTGTACGGTGACGACGATGCGCTGGCCGATGTGCGGGATGGCTTGCCAGTCGAGCCGGACAGCGATTGGAAAAAAGGCGACGTGCGGCCTGATGGCCGTGTGCGCATTGATTCCGGCTTTTATGTCAATTTGGCTGCGGAAACCGATCCCGCCATGTTGATTAAACAAGTGCATGGTTTTTTAACGGAATGCCAGGCGCGCGGCATTGATTTTAACGCTGCCCCGATTGCCGCTGAATTACGCATTGCCTATACCGCTGGTGCAGCTGCTGCCGGCGTTCCTTCCCTTGATTTTTCTTTGGCTGAATTGACTCTGCTGATTGAAATGGGAATTACCCTCAGCATCACGTCATGAACAGTATGCGATTTTCTGAAGACAGGCTGGCCCGCTTTAAAGGGCGCGACGGTGCGGAACGCACCATTCATATCTGGGAACCATCACAACCCCGCGCCGTTATCATGGCGTTTCATGGCGCGCTAGCCCATGCGGGCGACTATGTTATGGCAGGTTTATATTTCCGCAGCCATGATATTGCTGTTGTTGGATATGACCAGTGTGGCCACGATGGTAAACGGCGCGCCGACATTCCTGATTTTGATATTTTCCTCGACGATGCGGAATTGTTCCTGCAGTGGGTGAAAAAGAATTACCCGGGATTGCCTATTTTTATCATGGGGCATTCGATGGGTGGATTGATTGCCACGAAGTTCGGTCTGGAACGTTTGAAGCGCAGTGAAGATGATGTCAAAGGCTTTATTTTGTCGTCGCCTTATTATGTGAATGCCGTCAAGATTTCTCCGATATTGCAGAAAATGTCCGGCGTGCTGGCTAAACTGTTCCCGAAAATGAAAGTGCCGGTGGAATCGTTTACCGATGTGCTGACGCATGATGCAGCGATTACTGCACGCCATCATGTGGATGAGCAAGATGCGATTCGCGCGTCGGAATTGACGGTACGCTTCGGCCATGCGCTGAGCGAAGCGCAAAAAGGTTTGGCGTCGGCCATTCCGACGTGGCGCATGCCTTTATATGCCGTGGTGGCAGGCGATGATAAACTGGCCGATAGCGCCGCTGCTGAAACCATGCTGAAAACCATCGGCGGCGATTTGCTGCGCTATCGCTATGAGCCGCAGAATTACCACGAAAACTTCAATGAAACCAATCGTACGGATATCTTTGCCGATATTCTAGGCTGGATGCAGCCCCGTATCGCCGCTTAATTTCCCTGTATTCCAATGCGTAGGGCGGGTTTATAAATCCGCCTTTTTTTACGTCGTCGAAACGCATACACGGCGGGTTCGGCTCGGCGTCCCCGTAGAACCCGCGCTACGATTTTCGCGGGTTTTATGCTAGTAATTGGCTTGATCGCGCTAGTTTCTGACGCTAAACCCGAAAAAAACGGCGCCCGAAGGCGCCGTGCATTTTTTCACCGTTGTGAAGAATCAGCCTTCAGCCAATTTCTTCTTCAACAATTCCGTCAACTGGGCCGGATTTGCTTTACCCTTCGACGCTTTCATTGCCTGGCCAATCAGCGCATTAATTGCCGCTTCTTTGCCAGCGCGGTATTGTTCAACCGATTTGGCATTGTTCGCCAACACTTCCACCACGATGGCTTCCAGTGCGCCGGTATCGGAAATCTGCTTCAAACCTTTCTTGTCGATAATCACATCGACCAGGTTTTCATCATCCGAATTTTCCGCCCACATATCGGCAAAGATCTCTTTTGCGATCTTGTTGGAAATCGTGCCATCAACAATACGTTTCAGCATATTTGCCAATTGCGCAGGCTTCACTGGCGACGCGCTGATTTCCGCATTTTCACGGTTCAGCGTCGACGATACATCGCCCATCAGCCAGTTAGCGGCAGCTTTGGCATTTTCCTTGCCAGCTTTTGCCACCACGGCTTCGAAATACAAAGCCATGCCTTTTGATGCTGTCAAAATCAGCGAATCATATTCAGGCAAGCCGTATTCATTGACGAAGCGCTCACGCATTACGGCAGGCAATTCCGGCATGTCGGCTTTGACGTCCGCAATCCATTGTTCGGAAATCATCAGCGGTGGCAAATCCGGATCCGGGAAATAGCGGTAATCCTGCGCATCTTCTTTCGAGCGCATTTGGCGCGTTTCTTTTTTGTCGGGGTCATACAAGCGCGTTGCCTGCACCACCTGGCCGCCATCTTCAATCAATTCAATCTGACGGCGCACTTCAATATTGACGGCTTCTTCAATAAAGCGGAACGAGTTCAGGTTTTTGATTTCGCACCGGGTGCCGAATTCTTTTTGACCCTTCGGACGCACGGAAACGTTAATATCGCAGCGGAATGAACCTTCTTGCATATTGCCATCGCAAATACCCAGCCACATAACGAGACCGTGCAATGCTTTGCAATAAGCAACCGCTTCAGCCGCGCTGCTCATTTCAGGCTCGGAAACGATTTCCAGCAATGGCGTACCGGCGCGGTTCAAATCAATGCCGGACATGCCGTGATAATCCTCGTGCAACGATTTGCCCGCATCTTCTTCCAAATGCGCACGGGTCAGATTCACTGTCTTGGTGACGAATTTGCCATCTTTTTCGTAGCCAAACGTCAGCGAACCGCCTTGCACTACCGGGTCTTCAAACTGGCTGATTTGGTAGCCCTTGGGCAAATCCGGATAAAAGTAATTCTTGCGCGCGAAGATCGATTGCGGCGCGATTTTTGCGCCTACAGCCAGGCCGAAGCGGATCGCACGGTCGACGGCTTTCTTGTTCATGACCGGCAGCACGCCCGGCAGCGCCAGGTCAACGGGGCTTGCCTGCGTATTGGCTTCGGCGCCGAAAGCGGTTGGCGAACCGCTGAAAATTTTGGATTCGGTAGTGAGCTGAACGTGGTTCTCAATACCGATGACGACTTCCCATTCCATATTGTTGTTTCTCGCTATTAAGGTTTACACGCCGCTAGGGACTTGCTTGTGCCATTCGGTGGCCAGTTGGTACTGGTGGGCAACGTTCAGCAGTTTCGCTTCGGCAAAGTAATTGCCGATGATTTGCAGGCCGACTGGGCGGTTGTTCGCGCCGAAGCCGCAAGGAATCGACATGCCAGGCAGACCTGCCAGGCTGGTCGACAGCGTATAGATGTCCGCCAGGTAGTTGGCAACCGGATCGGATTTGGAACCCAGATCCCATGCCACGGTTGGCGCCACCGGGCCCATGATGACGTCGCAAACAGCGTTCGGGCCGTTCAGCACGGTTTCGAAATCTTGCTGGATCAGGCGGCGGATGCGCTGCGCCTTCAAGTAATACGCGTCATAGTAGCCATGGCACAACACATACGTGCCCACCATGATGCGGCGCTGCACTTCCGGACCGAAACCTTCGGCGCGGGTCTTTTTATACATGTCTTGCAAGTCTTTGTAGCCTTCGGCGCGGTGGCCGTAGCGTACGCCGTCGAAGCGCGACAGGTTGGACGACGCTTCCGCCGGGGCAATCATGTAGTACGCCGGGATCGACAGTTTGGTATTGGGCAGCGAGATATCGACCAAGGTGGCGCCCAGTTTCACGTACTGGTCCAGCGCCGCTTTGACGGCGCCGGCCACGTCGGCAGCCAAGCCTTCACCAAAATATTCTTTTGGTACGCCGATACGCAGGCCGGTCAGCGGCTTGTCCAGGTCGCGGCTGAAATCTTCTTCCACGCCGCCTTGTTCCGGCGTCAGGCTGGTGGAGTCACGCTCATCGAAGCCCGCCATGGCGGACAGCAGCAGTGCACAATCTTCCGCCGTCTGCGCCATTGGGCCGCCTTGGTCCAGCGACGAGGCAAATGCGATCATGCCGAAGCGGGATACGCGGCCATACGTCGGCTTGATGCCGGTAATGCCGCAGAATGACGCTGGCTGGCGGATCGAGCCGCCGGTATCGGTACCCGTGACGCCGGGCGCCAGGCGGGCAGCCACGGCTGCGGCGGAGCCGCCGGACGAACCGCCAGGAACGGCCTTGTGGTCCCACGGGTTTTTCACGGGGCCAAATGCCGAGTTTTCATTGGCGGAACCCATGGCGAACTCGTCGCAATTGAGTTTGCCCAGCGAAACCATGCCCGCTGCCTTGAATTTCGCTACGACAGTGGCGTCGAACGGGCTCACATAATTCGCCAACATCTTCGAACCTGCAGTAGAGCGCCAGCCTTTGGTCACGAAAATATCTTTGTGGGCAATCGGCACGCCGGTCAGCGGAGTTGCCGTGCCGGCTGCAATGCGTGCATCCGCGTCGGCTGCTTCCGCCAGGGTCAACGCGCGGTCAACGTGCAGGAAGGCATTCAGATCGCTTTTTTCGATACGGTCCAGGAAATGCGTCGCCAATTGTACGGCGCTCACTTCTTTCTTCTGCAGGAGCTGGGACAGCTCTTTAATGGTTTTGTTGTGCATGGGATGTAATCAGATATTCAGTACGGAAGCCGTATGCGGTGGCTTAATCGATGACCTTCGGCACCAAATAGAGGCCGTCCTCGGTTTTTGGCGCAACTTGCTGGTAGTTGTCGCGCAAATTCGGCTCCGTTGCTGCGTCTTCACGCAAGCGCAACGCCACGCTCATGTGCGCGGCCAGCGGGTGGCTCAGGGGATCAACGCCACTGGTGTCCACAGCCTGCATCTGCTCGGCCAGCGCGAAGATGCCGTTCAGCTCTTCCAGGGCGGTGGCAGCGTGGTTTTCGCTCATTTCCAGTTGCGCCAGGTTGGCAATACGTTTTACGTCGGATAGTGTCAGGGACATATGCGGGATTGCGCGTTGGGGCGCGCTGTTGTGATATTGATAAAGAACTTACAATTCCTGCTATCTCGCAGGGAAAATCCAGTAATTGTTGTGCAATTCACCGTTGGGCTAAGCGCACATTAGAATGGATTTTTGGTAAATAACATCCAAATTATAAGGTAGAATGGCGGGTTGATGCGTGGCTGGCGCCGACCACCGGCGGCCGCCGCATCCACGGATACTCCCTATAACTGTTTATACGCGCGTGCGCCGCGCCACAGGATACTCATGTTTGGTTTTTTACGCAGGTATATTTCCTCCGATCTGGCAATTGACTTGGGCACTGCCAACACGCTGATTTATGTACGCGGTTCTGGCATTGTGCTGGACGAGCCATCTGTCGTTGCGATCCGCCAGGAAGGCGGTCCGAACGGCAAGAAAACCATCCAGGCCGTTGGTAAAGAAGCGAAACAAATGCTGGGTAAAGTACCTGGCAACATCGAGGCGATCCGCCCGATGAAAGACGGCGTGATCGCCGACTTTACCGTCACCGAGCAAATGCTGAAGCAATTCATCCGCATGGTGCACGACTCGAAATTCTTCCGTCCATCCCCGCGCATCATCATTTGCGTCCCTTGCGGTTCGACCCAGGTGGAGCGCCGTGCGATCCGTGAATCCGCACTGGGCGCGGGCGCGTCGCAGGTGTACCTGATCGAAGAGCCGATGGCGGCAGCCATCGGCGCCGGCCTGCCCGTGTCGGATGCAACGGGTTCGATGGTGGTTGACATCGGCGGCGGTACCACTGAGGTGGGCATCATTTCGCTGGGCGGCATGGTCTACAAAGGTTCCGTGCGCGTGGGCGGCGACAAGTTCGATGAAGCCATCGTCAACTACATCCGCCGCAACTACGGCATGCTGATCGGCGAACAGACTGCTGAAGCCATCAAGAAAGCCATCGGCTCCGCGTTCCCTGGCTCCGAAGTCAAGGAAATGGAAGTCAAAGGCCGCAACCTGTCGGAAGGTATTCCACGCTCGTTCACGATTTCGTCCAATGAAATCCTGGAAGCGCTGACTGATCCGCTGAACAACATTGTGTCCGCCGTCAAGAACGCGCTGGAACAAACCCCGCCGGAACTGGGCGCGGACATTGCTGAAAAAGGCATGATGCTGACCGGCGGCGGCGCGCTGCTGCGCGACCTGGACCGCCTGCTGATGGAAGAGACCGGCCTGCCTGTGCTGGTGGCGGAAGATCCGCTGACTTGCGTGGTGCGTGGTTCCGGCATGGCGCTGGAACGTATGGACCAGCTGGGCTCCATCTTCTCGTACGAGTGATTGCACTGACGATAGATGTGTTTTGCGGGGACTGCCGTGGCGCGTTCCCCGCAGTGGCATGCGTACAGGCTGACGCTGCGATCAGTCAGGCTTATACTGGCTGAGTGCGCGGGCCTATCGGTGGCGCGCAAGCGCCGGAATATCGGAAGCCATGGAATACAGTCCTCCGCCACTCTTCAAACAAGGCGCGCCTGCCCGCGTCAAAATGACGCTTTTTGCGTGCATTTCCATTGCATTGCTGCTGGCCGACGCGCGCATGAACGCGCTGAAAACAGTCCGGCAAGTCGTTGGCACGGTGTTATATCCGCTGCAAATGGTGGCGTTGCTGCCGCGCGACGCTATCTATGGCGTGGGCGATTATTTTTCGTCGCTGTCGTCGCTGGAAAAGCAGGTGCGCGACTTGAAGCAACAGCAAATCGCGTCCGCCCAGGCATTGCAGCAAGCGCAGCTCTATAACGCGGAAAATGCGCAACTGCGCAAACTGCTGGATGCCCGCGAACGGGTGCCTGGCAAATCGCTGCTGGCAGAAATCCTGTATGACGCGCGTGACAGTTCCAGCCGCAAGATCGTGCTGGACCGCGGTATTCAGCAGGGGGTGCAGCTGGGCTTGCCCGTCATCGACAACCAGGGCGTGGTGGGCCAGGTGACGCGCGTGTTCCCGTTCACGTCGGAAGTTACGCTGTTGACGGACAAGGAACAGGCGATTCCCGTGCAAGTGCTGCGTAATGGTTTGCGCAGTGTGGCATATGGCCGTGGCCAGTCGGGCCAGCTGGAATTGCGCTTTGTCGCGGCCCAGCAGACGGACAATGTGCAGGTCAATGATATTTTGATCACGTCCGGCCTCGATGGCGTGTACCCGGCCGGCCTGGCTGTGGCGCGCGTGACACAGGTGGAAAATTCCAATGGCGTATTTGGCCGCGTCGTATGCCAGCCGCTGGCCGGCATCCAGAGCCACAGCCAGTTGCTGATCCTGATGACGCCGCCGGACATGCCGGCCCGTCCGCCGGAAGAAGAACCGTTCAAACCGAACAAGAAGAGCAAAGCCAAAGAAATGGCGAAGGAAGTGCAGGGGACTGCGGCGCCGGCAACGGCTGCCGGTGCACAGCCCGCCGTGCCAGGCGCAGCGCCCGCTGCGGCGCCTGCCACTGCGCC
>NZ_WNLA01000035.1 GCF_009720865.1 Pseudoduganella ginsengisoli
CGGTTCCACGGCGTCGCCACGCGCTACCTGCCCAATTACCTGGGCTGGCGCTGCGTGCTTGATGCAGGCCGCATCGATACCCCCGAAAGTATGCTGAAAGCAGCGATTGGGCACTTTCCACGGTTTGTGGTGACATAGCCCTTTTTTTTTGGGGGGGGGAGGGAGAAAATGACGAAACGTGGTATCAGAGGAAGACGTTGCCCATGCCGATACTGCCGGTATCCTTGACCATTTCATAGCAGCGGCACGACACGGCTTCCAGCCCGGCGGAATCGAGGATTTCAATATTGCCGCGGCTGTATGTAATCAAGCCTTGCTGCTGCAGGGCGCTGGCGGCTTTGGTGACGCCCACGCGGCGCACACCCAGTGCATGCGCGAGGAATTCGTGGGTCAGGTGGAATTTTTCCGATTGCAGGCGGTCGCGCGTAATCAGCAGCGAACGGGCCAAGCGCGCTTCCAGCACGTGGAAGCGGCTGCACACGGCGATCTGGATCGCCTGCGCCAGCAGCGTGTCCGTGTACCGGTACAGCAATTGGCGCAGCGATTCCATGCGCGCAAATTCATGGCAAAAATCTGCCGCATGAATGCGCGTAGCGCCGCCCGCGCGCTGCACGACAGCGCGCACCTGCGCCAGCTGGTGGCCCAGCGCCACGGATGAACCGATCATGCCTTCGCGGCCGACCGAACCGACTTCCAAGGTCATCCGCCCTTCCGCCACGGCCAGCAGCGAAATCAAGCCGTCGGTGGGGAAATAAATGTATTCGATGGCTTGGCCCGGTTCATACAGCACGTCGCCCATTCCCATGTGGACACTGTCGCACATGGTTTCCAAATGCAGCAAATCTTCTTCCGGCAAGCTGGCCAGCAAGCGGTTGCCTGCCGCATGCGGCGGTACAGGGCTTCCGGAATGGTGGACATAGGTGAGGTTCATGGCTCCAAAGCGTAAAGGGAGGCTATACCCATGTATGTACGGTGACGCACGGAACTGCACGGCCCGGCGCGGGACAATGCAGCATTGAGTAACTGATGAGGACACAACCATGAATACCAACCGTACCCACCCGCTGCTGCTGGTTGCAGCGGTCGCCGTCGTGCTGTTCTGCACGTTCGGCATTGCATCGATACTGGGCTGGCTGCCCTCGCGCACCAGCGACACGGCCACGCAGGCGACCTCCCCGGCGTATGCCGTGGGCGATTCCGGCACGTCCGCCGCCTATGGTTCCACTGCGGCGCCAGGCGCCGGCGTTTCTTCCGGCGTTTCTTCTTATGGCGCCAGCGGTTCCGGTACCGCGCCACAGTCGAACTACGTGGCCGGCCCCGCACCGGCTCGCGATTACACGCCGGCCCGCAACACCGCGCCGGTGCGTGAAGTGGAACCTGCGTACCACACGGCCCAGGCGCCTGCCGCGCCAGCTGTTTGCAGCAGTTGCGGCGTGGTGGAGAGCATTCACCAGGAAACCCATCGCGCTCAGGGCAGCGGCCTGGGCGCCGGCGCCGGCGCCGTGGTCGGCGGTCTGCTGGGGCACCAGATTGGCGGCGGCACGGGCCGCCAGCTGGCCACGGTGGCGGGTGCGGTCGGCGGCGCCGTCGTCGGCAACCAGGTGGAAGGCAATGCCCGCGCCACGCACACGTATGTGATCACGGTGCGCATGGATAACGGCAAAGTCCGCACTTTCCACCAAAGCGCCCAGCCGGGCTGGCGTCCTGGCGACCCGGTCCGCATCGTCAACGGTGCGCTGCATTCCCGGTAATCCAGCGGGATCCCGTCTTCAACCCGGCTGCGGCCGGGTTTTTTGTTTCTTTCCAATAAGTAAATGTTGCATTTTTGTAGTGTCAAGCCATATGGTGTGATACCGCACAGAGCGGCCCATTGCCCGCCGCTGACAATCGTTCGAAACAACTCATCCGTGGAGAACGCTATGGGAAAGCTGCTGTGGGCCTGGACCATTCTGGCTGGCTTGATGCTGGCCCGGCTGGGATACAACGAATTGGCGATGCCGGAAACCGCGTCGCCGGAAGTGACAGCCACCTTGCTGTTGACGGGTGGCTTGCTGACCGGGCTGGTAGGCGCCACGGGCCTGTGCGGCTTGCTGGGCTGGGTCGTGCAAGCACCAACCCTGCCACGCGGCGACTGAGGTTACAGCACTGTACGGCAACGTACAGATGCTCAGGACAACGGCGCAGATAATGAAGTCTCTTGAAAGCTGAAATGAGGATGCGCGGCCTAAAGGCCCTGCTCCCTTTAACCTAAAAGTCGAGAGGAAACTATCATGCTCTACACAATTGCCGTTGTATTGCTTATCCTGTGGCTGCTGGGGGTCGTGACGTCGTACACGATCGGTGGCTTTATCCACGTGCTGCTGGTGGTCGCCATTATTATGGTGCTGCTGCGCCTGATCAGCGGACGGGGCATATAGCGCCACACAGGTGTATGCTGGCAACTTCACACGCCAAGGAGTTGCTATGAACCGCATCCCGCTTCTGGCCGCCCTCGCTGCGGCCGCCTCCTTCACTTTCCCCGCCCTGGCTGCAGACACCATGCGTCCGGGCCTGTGGGAAATCACCAGCACTATCCAGTCCGGCAACAGCCAGGCCATGGCAGCGATGGCCGAAGCCAGGAAGCAAATGGCCGCGATGGCGCCGGAGCAGCGGAAAATGATCGAAGACATGATGGCCAAACAAGGCGTGGGCATGGCCATGAATGGCGACGGCAGCGTCAAGGTCACGTACTGCGTCACCAAGGAAATGGCGGCGCGCCGCGAAATTCCCACGTCGCAGCAAGGCCACTGCACCAGCACGTCGACACCGACCGCAACCGGCATGAACGTCAGCTTCAAGTGCGACAATCCGCCATCGAGCGGCACCGGGCAAGTCACACTGCAAGGCGATTCCGCCTATACAACAACGATGCATGTCACCAGTACGGCGCGGGGCAAGCCGGAAACCATGACGGTCGATGCGTCGGGACGGTGGCTGTCAGCGGATTGCGGCGCCAAAGCACCCAAGTGATTAAAATGAATGGCGCAAGCCGATGGTCAGGGCGCGGTTGCCGCTGCCCCGTTCTGACGCATTGCCGACCGTATAGCGGGCGCCGTTGCGATTATCGATCTTGCCGTAGGCGGCATACACGCTGGTGCGTTTGGACAGCGCATACGTGACGCCGGCCGCCAGTTGCGTTGCATCGCGGTTGGCGGCGGAGCGGTCATCCTTGCGGATCGCCGACAGCATGAACGTGGCGTTACCGTATGGTACGGATATGCCGGCAATCAAATCGCGGCTGCGGTCGGTAAAGGCCGGCACCACCATCGTGCCATAGGGCGCCACCGGGTCATACGGCGCGCTGCCAAAGCCCCGGTTGACGCCATACCCCACGTAAATCGTCGCGTACTTCAGCGCCATGTTGGCGGCAATCAGCGTGTTGCGCGATGAATAGTCAACCAGCGGCACCACGCCCGTCGCATCGGACAGGTTATAGCGGCGCTGGTGCGCAAGCCGCAGCGTGAACGGCGCGTGTTCGAAACCAATGATGGCGCCATAAGCGCGGTTGAATTTATTGCTGAACGGCGATTCGCCAAAGCTGTAAATTGCGCCGGCGCTCCAGCCGTTGACAGTCGGCGTCACGTATTTGACCGTGTTGTCGAAGCGCCGGACAGCAGAGCCAGCAATATTGCTGGCCGCGCCCGCCATGCCGCCATGGAATGGATCGGCCACGCCGGTCAGCGCTTCATAGCTCAAGCTGTATTGGCGGCCCAACGTCAGCACGCCCCAGCGGCTGTCCAGGCCAATGAATGCCTGGCGGCCAAACAATTTATCCGGATCACCGGCGCCCGTATCGGCATGCACCCCGGCCTCCAGCCGGTATACGGCAGCCACGTCGCCGTTGAGTTTTTCGCGCCCTGCTATGCCCACATGGGATTCGCTCGCCACGCCACTGGAAACGCGGGTGGCAGGACAAGCCGTGGTGCAACCCCGCTCCGCCACCACGCCCGCATCGAGCGTGCCATATAGGGTGGCAGCCGGCTGGTCTTGCGCCATGGCCGGCAATGGCATCAGCAACACAATGATCCAGTGCGAGGTCTTCATGATGGCTTACTGTACCTCTGCCACAGCCTGCATTTCTGTGCGCGCGCACACACTCGCCAGCAGCACCAACCATGCGCCAGCTATGGCTGGGTTCATTACAATTCAACACTATGAATATCCGACAATTCCGCTGCTGGCTTGCTGTACTGGCGACGTGCTGGTCGCTGATGGCGTGCGCGTCGCTGCCGCCGGTCGCACCGGCCGTCATCACGCCGGTCGCCGCGCCGAATATTGAAACGCCGCATGGCAAGGTGCCTGCCCCGGCCGCCGTGTCGCTGTTGAAGAAACGGTGGGCCAAAGGCGCGCTGGACCTGGCGCAGCAAGCCGCGCTGGAAGAAGCCGCCACGGGCGTGCCGCTAATCGCAGGCAACAAGGTGGACTTGCTGTTCGACGGCCCGCAAACCATGAAAGCCATGATGGCGGCGATTTCGCAGGCAAAAAACAACATCAACTTTGAAACGTATATCTTCGACCAGGATGAACTGGGCGAACAGTTTGCCAGCCTGCTGCTGGACAAGCAGCGCCAGGGCGTCACTGTCAACATCATGTATGACAGCGTGGGCACCATCGGCGTGCCGCAAGCATTTTTCGACCGCATGCGCGCGGGCGGCATCAAGCTGGTGGCGTTCAATCCCATCAACCCCGCCAAGGTGCGGGGCAATGGCTGGAAGGTCAACAACCGCGACCACCGCAAAATCCTCATTGTCGATGGCAAGGTCGCCTTTACCGGCGGCATCAATATCAGCGATACGTATTCCAAGAGCTCCCCCTTCCGCTCGAAGACGCGGCCCGCGGACCCGTCGCAAGTCGGCTGGCGCGATACGCACGTACGCATTGAAGGCCCGGCTGTCGCAGCATTCCAATGGATGTTCATCCAGAACTGGACCAACCAGGATGCCGATGACTTACGCGATGCGGATTACTTCCCCACGCTGACGGCGCAGGGCGACCGCATCGTGCGCGTGCTGGGCAGCAAGCCTGGCGGCAAGTTTGAAATTTACAAGGCGTACCTGCTGGCCATGCAGGAAGCCAAAAAATCCATCCACATTACGATGGCGTATTTCGTGCCGGATGAACAAACGCTGAAGGCGCTGAAAGATGCGGCGCGCCGTGGCGTCGACGTGCGTATCGTGTTGCCCAGCGTGTCGGACAGCGGTCTCGTATTCCACGCCGGCCGTGCGTTCTATGATGATTTACTGTCGTCCGGCGTGAAAATCCATGAATTGAAACTGGCCGTCCTGCACGCGAAAACTGCCGTGATTGACGGCGTCTGGTCCACCGTCGGCTCCACCAACCTCGATACGCGCAGCTTCATGCACAACAGTGAAGTCAGCGTGGTCATCATGGGCGCCGGATTCGGCGATGAAATGGAGCGGGCGTTCCAGGAAGACGTGAAAAATTCCACGGAAGTCACGCTCGATGCGTGGCGCGCGCGGCCCTGGAGCATGCGCTTCAAGGAATGGTCGGCGCGCCTGTGGGATTACTGGCTGTGACGGCAGTGCTCCGCTTTCCACGCATCGCCAACACGGCAAAACGTATCGGCGCTGTCTGCCACGAATTCCTCGCCATTCCACTGGTAGCGCGCAACGTGCACGTGGTCCGGTTCAATGCGCAGCACGTTGAAGGCATTGTCCTCGCCCCGCGTGCGGGTGGAGGTGGCGGTCCCGGCCTGCACCGCCAGCGCTGCATAGCCGGTAATCGGGTAACGGTCGTCACTGCTGCCCGCGTGGCTGCTGTGCACGTGGCCGGCCAATAACACATCGACGCCGCATTCGGCGAACGCTTGCATGGCCATCGGTGCGCGGTCCACCAAATCGTCCGGATTAGCGTGCGCCGGCAAATCAAACGGGTGGTGTGTGACGACAATGCGCACCACCCCGTCCTGCAATGCGCCAAAGCGCTGACGCAGCCACGCCACCTGTTCGCGGTTGATGCGGCCATCCTTGATGGTCAGCGAACGGGCCGTATTCAATCCCAGCACGGCGATTTCATCATCGATATAGACGGGCGCCAGGTCAGCCGTCACATACCGCTTGTATTTCCTCAACGGCGCCAGGAAGCGCGCTGCGACGTTAAACATGGGAATGTCATGGTTGCCCGGCACGATGATTTGCGGCTTGGGCAAGGTGTCGAGCCACGTCCGTGCTTGCTGGAATTGATGGCTGCGGGCACGCTGCGTCAAATCGCCCGACACCACCACCACGTGGGGCGCCAGCCGCTCAACGCAGGCGCGCAGCGGCGCCAGCAGCGCCTCGTTGATGCGTCCAAAATGCAAGTCCGATAAATGCACCAGCGTCCGCATAGCATTCTCCCTGGTTCAGCGCGGCGCCACCACGGTCAGCGCGCCGGGCCGGATACGGTACGCCAGCGGCGGCTGCATGATGGTGACTTCGCCATCCGTCGCCACCCGCAAGCGCATTTTACGGGAATCAATCGTCAATTCGCGCGCCGTCGCCACGTCGAAATCGCGCTGCTGCGCCAGCCGCCCCATCAATGCATTGCATGCGAGGCGCACGAGGCCCAGCCGCGTGGGGCGCTGCGCCACATATAAACTCAGCACACCACTGTCGAGCCGCTCGCGCTCGCCGATATTGAGTCCCTGCATTTGATACACATTGTTGCCGATGAAAACAAACGGCGTGCGCCGCGCATGGGCTGCGCCATCGATGTCGAGCCGTACGCTGAGGAAAGGATAGCGCTTCAGCGCGGCCAGCGCCGCCCAGCAAAACGCCAGCCATTTGCCGCGCCCCAGCCGGCGCTGCTGGCGTTCGCGGTCGCGCACGATGTCCGGATACAGGCCCAGGCTGGAATTGTTCAGGAAAATGCGCCCGTTGACCTCGCCCACATCCACCCGCGCGGGCCGGCCGTGCGCCAGGTTGGCAATGGCGCCATCGAGATCCAGCGGAATCCGCAAATCCTTTGCAAAATGGTTCAGTGTGCCCAGCGGCAGCACGCCAAAGCGGACCGGCGTATCCACCAGCACCGAAGCGACGGCATTGATGGTGCCATCGCCGCCACCGGCCGCCACCATGGCCACGCCGCGCGCCCGCGCCGCCTGCGCCGCCTCGATGAGCTCCGTACCGCTGTGGGCCAGCGTGATGTCGGCCAGCATGCCATGGGCGGCAAATTTTTCATGCAATTGCTGCTGGAATTGCGCGCAATAGCCCAAGCCGGCGCCGGCATTGATGATGACGGCAACCGGCGTATTCACAGCGCGCGTCCTTCGCGCCGGCGGCGCCACGTCGATACCCCGGTGATGCACACGGCCAGCCACCCCGCCCCTTCCAGCATGGCGCCGGCGATATCGGTTGGATAATGCGCGCCCAGGTACATGCGGCTGGCCCCCACCAGCAACACCATTGCGGCGCAAGCCAGCACGGCCACTACCCGCGTATGCCGCTGCCGCGCCTGCATCACCAGGTACGATGCCAGCAAACCATACAGCAAGGTGGCGGACGAGGTATGGCCGCTGGGAAAGCTGTACGTGGCCAGGTTCACCAGCGGATCATCAAAGGCCGGCCGCGCGCGCTGGAACAGGTGCTTGACGAGCACGTTCAACAGCATGCCTCCCGGTACCGACAGCAACAGCGCCAGCAGCCAGTACCGTTCGCGCCGGCGCCACAGCAGCCATGCCAGCGCGCCAGTGAGCACCACCATGCCCGCCACGCTGTGCGCATGTGTCAGCACCAGCATCAGCACGGTCAGCGCGCGCCAGTCCGGCGACGACGCATAGCCGTGCAGCCAGTGCGATACCTGGGCATCGAACGCGGCCAGCCCGCTCAGCCGCACGACGTCGCCGGCCAGCCCGGCAAACAAAACCGCCGCGATGGCGATAATCAATACGCCGGCAGTCAGGTGCAGGCCGAATTCCGTATCCGGGGCCAGGCGGGCTTCAATGAAACGCAGTACGCGGGAGTGGGCGCGGGTAGTCAAGGCAATCAATTCGGCGCTGATGGCGCTGCGGTGTTATAAGGTTCCGACATGTTACCGGCGCCATAGCCGCTGCGGAAGCGCGCGGACGCGCCATAGCCGTCGCGCTGCGCGCGCACGATGGCGCCCATCGGGCGGTGTTCATCGACGCATTGCCACGGGCTGAACGTGACGGCGCCCTCCGCCGCGCGCGCCAGCATGCTGCTCCATGCGGGCTGTGGACGGGCGATGATGCGGGCCACGGGCACATAGTGGCTGGCGTCTTCCAGCCAGCCAAAGCCGCCATATTCCAGGCACACGCGCAATTCCCATTCCGCGCCATGGCGGGCAAAGTGTTCGATGAACGCGTCGCGCAAGCCCTGCGGGCCTGGCAAGCGCCGCGGCGCCTGGCCCCGCGACGCCGACACGGCGCACAATTGCGCCACATGGTCGCCGTAATGAATGCGCGCCTGGCTGAAATACGTTTCGCCCAGCAAGCGCCGGTCCGGCGCGCCGCCCATGACGAAGTCCTGCTCTGCCATGCGTCCGCCGTCCGGCACGGTGACTTTGACGGCCATGCCGCGCAGCAGCGGCGCGGACGACAGCCGCACGACAGCCGGATAGCACGCCGCCTTGCTGAAGATGCCTTGCGCCAGCGACGGGGGTAAATGGTCCAGCACACGCAATTCCGCTTGCAGCAAGCCGTGGCTGGTGAATTCGTCGAATGAATAGTGTGATGTGTCGCTCATGATGACTTTCCTTTTCCATGCGCGATTGTCGTCTGCGTGGCGGTCGGCGTCGGTATGCCAGCGCACATAAAACTGTTCAAAAAAACAACAGATGACAAAATTTACTGATTTTTCATACAGTACTGTGTTTTCAAACAGTAGTTGTGATACAGTGTTATCCATTGCAGCACACAACACACAACAGATAACACGCACTCATCATTCACCTCATTACGAAGGAATAGCAATGACTACCATGAATAGCAGCTTCGGCTCCCGTTTTGGCCTGGAATATGCCCCGACTTCTTTCCTGGCGCGCTTTGGCCGCCGCGAGGTGCTGGTATGCCGTGACTTCCGCAAGCGTTTTTATGCCGTCAACCCGCTGATCGAATGCGATACCGGTGTCCAGCAAGGCCACGTGGAAATCCTGCTGCTGCGCCGCTGGCTGCTGATCTTGTCGAAGGCATCGATGCACTGATTGTCACAGCTGCTGGTATTGCTCGCGTAAAAAGTCGCGCAGCAGCAGCACGGTCGGCGTCACTTGCGCCCGGTGCATGCACACGAGGTGCAATGGCGTCGGCTCCCCCAGCCACTCCGGTAACAGAATTTGCAGGCGGCCATGGCGCAAATCATCGGCCAGGTCCATGCGTGATTTGTACACGATGCCCTGCCCTGCGACGGCCCAGCGCCGCACCAGGTCGGCATCATCGGCACAGCGGTTGCCTTGCACTAGCAGCGTGACCGGCTTGCCGTCCCCGCTGCCATCAGGCGGGTAAAACGTCCAGCGGTTGTGGACCACGTCTTCCAGCACATAGCACAGGCAGTTGTGGCGGACCAGGTCCGCCAGCGACGCGGGTTTGCCATGCTTGCGCACATACTCGGGCGAAGCCGCCAGCGCGCGCCGGTTATCGGGCGCGATCGGCATCGCCACCATGGTGGAATCGTCTTGCCGCCCATAGCGCAGCGCCAGGTCCACCGGCTGGCGGAACATGTCCGCCTGGCGGTCGCTGACGCTCAACTGGTATTGCACGTTCGGATACTGGGCCTGGAATTTATCGAGCCAGTACAGCAAGGTATTGCGGCCCAGGTCGGACGGCATGGCGATGCGCAGCAAGCCGCCCGGCGTTTCCTTGCGCTGCACCAGCTTGTCGTGCCCTTCCTTCAATTGCCGCAGCGCTTCGCGCGCATGCAGCAAATATTGCTCGCCCTCATCTGTCAGCCGCAGCGAACGCGTGGTGCGGACAACTAAACGCAAACCCAGCGTGCCTTCCAGCCGTTTCAAGGCAGCCGAAGCCAGTGCCGGCGACATTTCCAGCGTGCGCGCTGCCGCCGACAAACTGCCTTCGTCTGCTGTCCGCACGAACACGGATAAATCATCGAATCGCAGCAATTTTCAAAAATCCTTTGAAAGTGTTTCTATGAAGGCAGTCTTTTTCTGCACTTCGAAATAAATGATGATACTCCCATCGCAAACACACTGAGGAGTCACCCCATGAAAGCCATTGCTTACCACGCCAGCCTGCCCATCGAACATGCCGATGCCCTGGTCGATATCGAATTGCCGGCGCCACAAGTGTCCGGCCGCGACTTGCTGGTGGAAGTCAAAGCCGTTTCCGTCAACCCGGTCGATACGAAAATCCGCCGCAACGTCGCGCCTGCCGAAGGCCAGGCCAAAGTGCTGGGCTGGGATGCGGCCGGCATCGTCAAAGCCGTGGGCCCGGACGTGACCCTGTTCAAGGCCGGCGATGAAGTATGGTATGCAGGCGACCTGACGCGTCCGGGCACCAACAGTGAATTGCACCTGGTGGATGAACGCATCGTCGGCCGCAAGCCGGCCAGCCTGGATTTCGGCAAAGCTGCCGCCTTGCCGCTGACTGCCATCACCGCATGGGAAATGCTGTTCGACCGCTTGCAAGTGCCGCGCACGCCGGAACAGCGCGGTGAAGCCATCCTCATCATTGGTGCGGCGGGCGGCGTCGGCTCCATCCTCGTGCAACTGGCGCGCAAGCTGACAGGCTTGACCGTCATCGGCACGGCGTCGCGCAGCGACACGGCAGCGTGGGTGGAACAATTGGGTGCGCACTACGTCATCGACCACAGCAAACCATTGAATGAAGAAATCAAGCGCCTGGGCTTGCCGCCCGTAAAATACGTGGCTGCGCTGACGCACACGGACAAGCACTTTGCCGCCATTGCCGACCTGATTGCGCCGCAAGGCAAGCTGGCGCTGATTGATGACCCGGAATCGCTGGATGTGCGCGCACTGAAATTAAAGAGCGTGTCGCTGCACTGGGAAATGATGTTCACGCGTTCGATGTACCAGACGGACGACATGGCGCAGCAGCATGCATTGCTCAATGATGTGGCCGCGCTGGTTGATAGCGGCGTGCTGAAAACCACACTGGGCGAACGCTTTGGCGCCATCAACGCGGCGAATTTGAAGCGTGCGCATGCGCTGATTGAAAGCAACCGCGCCAAGGGCAAGATTGTGCTGGAAGGCTTCTAAGCGCCGCTCCCGCCATGTAATTCGCGCAGCAATGCCAGCGCCCGCTCATCATGTTCATGCAGCATGCTTTGCAACGCGCTGGCCGTGTCATACGACTGGTTCAGCAGGGCGACGAAATTTTCCTGCAGCCGCATCAGGCGGCGCGAACTGTAACCGACGCCGTCAAACAGGCGCGTGACATCAACGCAAATGTCGCGCAAATCCGCCAGCGTACGTTTGGTGGCTTCGATATCGTCGCGCATGCCCATGCCGACATCAACCAGTTCGATTTCCGCGCCATCCCGCGTACACAGCCGGTGCATGGATTCATGCCACGCTTCAATCCGGGCGCCGATGCGGCGGATGCGGATAATCTTGGATTCCATTTCCCAGCAATACTGGATGGAAAACAGCCAATATGGCAGACGCGCCAGCGCCGCCGGCACGCCAACGGCGGCAAGGCGCTGTTCCAGCTGCCGCAACTTCTGCAGCCGGTCCCAGATCGTCAAGTTGACGGGATGCGGTCGCATGGGCACTCTCCACTGATGCGCAGCAAACGCGCGCAGCAAATCCAGTATAGCTGGCGCACGCCATCAATTGGCGCACAGCATGCGGCAACTCGTACGCAGCGGCTATTTCGCGGCGCCGGTTTTCTCCTGCACCATGGCCCGCAAACGCCGCATCCCTGCCGGCACCAGCACTTGCGCCCCCAGCCCTAATGCCGCCGCCCCGGCCAGGCGCAGGAAATCGCCCACCGATTGCAGCCACGGGAAAAAGTGCAGCCCGGCCGCCGCCAGCACCGGTGCAAAAAAACCCGCCAGCAAGGCCGATCCCGCCACTGTCCCTGCCATCTTCAATAAGGACATCGCAGGCAAATACGTCAGCGACACCAGCCCGCCGATCAGCCCGGCCAGCAAGGCATCGTATTGCACGCCGAACAGCGAACCGCTCAGCGTAATGGTGCCGGCCGCAATCGCGATCGACGCAGTGGTAACAGCGGGTTCTGGCATGGGATTCCTTTCTGGGTGAGGGTCGGCAAGCTCTGCACTGTTGCCAATATATACAAGAATGAATACGGGATCAATACACGTTTGAATAATAATTTGCGTCAAACTATGCATGGATGTATAGTCCCAGCATGGACATCTCTACGCGGCTCAATGAAGCCATGAAAGCAGCGGGATACGACTCGCAAAGTGCGCTGGCGCGTGCTTCCGGTATCCCTCAACCGACCATTAACCGCATCCTGAACGGGGTGGGCAAGAAAGGGCCGGAAACCCATACGCTGGCAGCGCTGGCGGTGGCGTGCCACGTGTCATTTGAATGGCTGCATGAAGGCACGGGACGGCGCGAGCGCCACGGCGCCCCCGCTACGGCGCCCCGCTTTACGCCGGTGGAAGTGGCGCGCGACGAGGACGACCGCTTTTACCGCATTGATAAAGTCAGGCTGCGGCTATCGGCAGGCATCAGTGGTTTTGCCGTCGAGCCGGAAACCCACGATGGCAGCACCATCAGCATCCCGCGCGACTGGGCCGACCGCAACGGCTATGACCCGCAATACCTGATCGGCATTACCGTCAAGGGCGAAAGTATGGAACCGTCGCTGTATGAAGATGACCTGGTCATCATCAACACGGCAGATACCCGGCTGGTTGACGGCCTCGTGTATGCCTTCAATTACGAAGGTGAACCCGTCGTCAAGCGGCTGGTGCGCGACGCGGGCCAGTGGTGGCTGACGTCCGACAACCCCGATCAGCGTAAATACCACCGCAAAGTGTGCCGGGGCGCTGACTGCATCGTGATTGGCCGTGTCGTACGAAAAGAAAGTGACCGGATATAACCGACAAACTGCCTTAAGGAAACTTGACTAAATTCAATTATTTTCCAGGCGTGCATACAACACCTTTCCTCGTAATCCACGGCAATAGGGCATAGAATCAATTTAAAAGTCGTTCCTAAAATAAAGACATTACCGTTTGGGGGATCCCGTGGATATTAACTCTGTTCTGGACAGGTTATTACTTTGGCAGAAATTCATCATATTGAGCGTCATCGCATTGGTGCTGGCAGGCATCCCTGCCACGCTGTATATGCGTGAAGCAGGCAAGACGCTCGACGCTGCGCTGGGCGAACAAGCCGGCTTGCAGCCTACCGCCACGATTTTGAAGGTGATCCAGCTGACACAGCAGCACCGCGGCTTGTCCGCACTGGTGCTGGGCGGCGTGGAAGGCGTCAAGGATAAGCGCGAAGCGAAGCAAAAAGAAGTTGACGAGGCTTACGAAAAATTCGATGCGCTGGTCAAAGACTTCAACAATAAAGCCATCGACGATGCGTGGGCCACGCCCAAGCGTGAGTGGCAGGATTTGCGCAACCGGATCAGCAGCGGCGCCATTACCGTGCCGGAGAGCTATACGGCCCATACGGCGCTGATCCCCAAACTGCTGGTGGTCAATGACCTGACCAGCGACTTGTTCGGCCTGAGCCTGGATCCGGACGTCGACACGTACCAGCTGATTCAATCCATGTATTACCAGCTGCCCTATCTGACGGAAGAAACGGGCAAGATGCGCGCAAAAGGCGCGGGGTTGCTGGCCAAGCATGAAGCAACGCTGGAAGACCGGCAAGTGCTGGCCGCCATCATCGGCCGGGTCAACGACCGTTTGACGCAAACCCATACTGCCTTGAATAAAGCCTTCGTTGCCAACCCGGCCCTGCGCGACAAGCTGGAAGCCCAGTGGCAAAGCGCCTATGACTTGACGAACAAAGTCATGCAGCTGGCCAACACGCATATCGTCCGTCCGGAAACGCTGGAATTCCCTGGCACCGAATATGTCGCGCAGACCACCGCCGCCATCGACGCGCAATTTGCCGTTAACCAGGCGGCCAGCCGCCAGCTGGAAATCATGTTGAATGACAAGGTCAGCGACTTGCGCAAGACGCGCTGGATCATGATAGGCGCCATGGCAGGCTTGATCGCGCTGGCCGGCTTGCTGGCGCGCCTGATCGCCCGCTCCGTCAGCATGCCGCTGCAGCAAGCCGTGCACATTTCCGAACGCATTGCGCAGGGCGATTTGACCGCCCAGATCGATACCGGCGGCAGCAGTGAAACCGCGCAATTGATGCGGGCGCTGAAAGCCATGAATGACAGCCTGGTCAGCATCGTCAGCAGCGTGCGCGGCAGTATTAACGCCATCGGCGAAGCGTCCAACGACATTTCCACCGGCAACGCCGATTTGTCGTCGCGGACGGAAGCACAGGCGTCCAATCTGGAAGAAACCGCCGCGTCGATGGAACAAATCACGGCCACTGTGCGCAACAGCGCCGAACATGCGCGCGAGGCGGACCAGCTGGTCGGCAGCGCCACGTCGGTGGCGGCGCGCGGCGGCCAGGTGGTGGCGCAAGTGGTCGACACCATGGGCGCCATCAATGACAGTTCGCGCCGCATTGTCGACATCATCAGCGTGATTGACGGCATTGCGTTCCAGACCAATATCCTGGCGCTGAATGCGGCAGTGGAAGCTGCCCGCGCCGGCGAACAGGGCCGGGGCTTTGCCGTGGTGGCGTCAGAAGTACGTTCGCTGGCCCAGCGCTCGGCGTCCGCCGCCAAGGAAATCAAGGAATTGATCACCGACAGCGTGCAAAAAGTCGAGGCAGGCAATGCGCTGGCCAGTGAAGCCGGTAAAGCCATGCATGACGTCGTGGCCAGCGTGGAGCGCATTACCGGCATCATGGCGGGCATCATGATGGCGGCACAGGAACAAAGTACCGGCATCGAGCAAGTCAATCAGGCCATCAGCCAGATCGATGAAATGACACAGCAAAATGCCGCGCTGGTGGAACAGGCTGCCGCCGCATCGGAAAGTTTGCAGCAGCAGGCCGCGACCTTGCAGGATGCCGTGGCCGTATTTACGTTGCATGAACGCGACGCTGGCTATTCTTATCAAAGCCCGGCACAATTAACTCCACGAAAGCTTTCTCTCGTTTCCATTAACGGAATTGCTTAATCCTGTGGGGATTTTGTTTGAAATAAAACAAAATCCCCATATTGTTTGATTTAAGACAAATCAAAGCGGTTTATAAATATTTCGTCTTAAATTCCAAGCTAATTTGAATTTGTCCCTCTTGTTTTGCAAGTGCATAGTGGCCTCGCTGTCACTATTTACTGAAAATTAAAAGAGGGAATTATGCGCAACCTGCCACGTCTCACTTTGCTGGCGCTCGCCAGCGCCGCCACCGTTGCCGCCTACGCATCGGAAGCAGACCACCGGGAATTCGAAGCCACGCTGCACGCGCCGTACCGGACGCAGGCGGCCGCCAACGCCGCCGACCGCGATGCACGCAGCTTTACGCTGGCCTTCAGCTATCCGCACGTGCAACAGCCGCAATCCGTGCATTGGCAACTGGAATTGATCACGCCAAACGGCGACGTGCTGCAACAGTGGAGCGGCGTCGAAGCGCTGCACCACGGTACCGTGCAAGTCAACGTCGACTGGGATGGCCGCAGCGGCCGCGCCAGCCTGGCCGACGGCATTTACCAGGTGCGCCTGCGCGCGGTGTCGCTTGATGCGGCCGACAGCCCGGCCGGCGCCGCCGACGTCGCCGTGCCCCAGGCATTGGCCCGCAAGGATGCGGAAGTCATTGAACAGGCGTGGGACTTGGCAATCGGCCAGGTGCAGGCGCCAGCGATGCCCGCCTTCAAAGCCATGCCGTCTGGCGCCAACAGCGCTGCCGCAGCCAAGGCGGCAAAGGCTGCCGATGGCGGCCAGCAGCGCACGCGCCAGGGCGCCGTGGCGGCCACCGCTTCCCTGCCTTACACGGTTTATTACGGCAACATGCACAGCCAAACCAACCACAGCGATGGCGGCGGCGAGCTGGCGTCGTGCACGGGGGCGCAGGCGCCGCAAAGCGCCGCCTACGGCCCCGCCGATGCTTACGCCTATGCAAAAGGCCGCGGCCTGGATTTCCTGATGGCGTCCGAGCACAACCACATGTATGACGGCTCCGACAGCACCAATACGTCGGCCAGCCCTGCAACTGCCAAGGCGCTGTACCAGTCCGGCCTGACGGCGGCAGCCAACTACAACGCTGCCAACCCGTCGTTCCTGGGCATGTATGGCATGGAATGGGGCGTCATCAATAACGGCGGCCACCTGAACATCCTCAACGCCAATGAACTGGTGGGCTGGGAAAGCAACAGCAGCGGCCAATTGCTGGCTGACACTTTTGTGGCAAAAAATGATTACGCATCGCTGTACACGCTGATGCGCCAGCGCGGCTGGGTCGGCCAATTCAACCATCCGGAAAGCAGCGGCCAGTTCATCACCAATGGCGTCGCGCTGGGCTACACGGCCGATGGCGACCAGGCCATGGCGCTGTGCGAAGTGTTGAACACGTCCGCGTTTTCCACCAACACGACGGAATCGGAAACCGGCCGCAGCAATTACGAAAGCGCGTGCAAGAAAGCACTGGAAGCGGGTTTCCACGTGGCGTTTTCGTCGAACCAGGACAACCACTGCGCGAACTGGGGCGCGTCATACACCAACCGCACTGCCGTGCTGATCCCGGCCGGCACGGCGCTGACGCAGGCATCCATGCTGGAAGCCGTGCGCGCCCGCCGCGTCTTCGCCACCATGGATAAAACGTCGCAACTGGTGCTGACGGCCAATGGCCACATGATGGGCGAGCGCTTCAGCAACAATGGCGCGCTGACCTTGACGGCCAACTTCGCCAGCACCAGCGGCAAGACCGCGTCCACCGTGCAGATATTCGAAGGCGTGCCAGGACGCAATGGCACTGTCACGCAACTGTCGTCGTCGGCATCCACCACGGTGACGCCGGCCAACGGCGAGCACTTCTACTATGCGAAAGTCACGCAGAACGACGGCAACATCCTGTGGTCGGCGCCCGTGTGGGTGACGCAGGGCGCGGGCGCCGCCGACACTACGCCGCCAACGGTCTCGGCTTCGTCGTCCGGCACCAGCGGCACCATCACGCTGTCGGCCAGCGCCAGCGATAACGTGGGCGTGACGAACGTGGAATTCTATGTGGACGGCGCCCTGAAAGGCAGCGCCAGCACGGCGCCCTACTCGCTGGCATTCAATTCCACTACCGTGGCCAATGGCAGCCATACGCTGACGGCAAAAGCATATGATGCGGCAGGCAACAGCACGACGTCGGCCGGCGTGGCATTTTCCGTCAACAACGTCACGGCGCAGCAATTGATCGTCAACGGCGGCTTTGAATCAGGCGGCACGTCGTGGACCGCCACCAGCGGCGTGATTTCCAACGACGCCAGCGCGGCAGCGCGCACGGGCAGCTATAAAGCCTGGCTCAATGGCTATGGTTCGGCGCACACGGATACGCTGTACCAGCAAGTGGCGATCCCATCGACAGCTTCCACCGCCAGCCTGTCGTTCTGGCTGAAAGTATCGTCCGATGAAACCACGACCACGCAAGCGTATGACACGTTGAAAGTGCAAGTGCGCAATACCAGCGGCGCCGTGCTGGCCACCCTGGCCACGTACTCGAACTTGAACAAGGGCGCCAGCTACGTGCAGCGCACCTTCAACCTCGATGCGTACAAGGGACAAACCGTGCGCATTTACTTTGAAGGCATCGAAGGGTCGACGGTGCAGACGTCGTTCCTGATCGATGACGTAGCGGTCAACGTGCAGTAAGCCTGTCCAGCGGTGGCCGGCCCCGGCCACCGCTACTTACTTTCATGATGATTTCCCGGTGATTCTCTGTCACCATTGCTTTCCCAAAAGGAATTTTGTGACATAATTGTAGCTGTATAGTCAGCATCAGTGCGCAGGGTTTTCATGTCTCACCATTACGATCCCATCGAATTGCTAGAGTTGTTGGACTGGCAAGTCGAAACCAGTTTACGGCACATCGCCGGAACCGTTATTACGGGTCTTCTGGCCGGGTGCCTGATCGTGTTTGGCGAGCACAGCCTGGAACGCGCACGGCCATTGTTTAGCGTGATCGACCAGAATTACGGCATGTGGCAAAACGGCTTTGGCTTTGTCACCATCCTGATTGGTTTCGTGTGGGTGGCTGCCATGATGCAAAAGGTCAATTTGTACCTGGATTGTGTGCGCAAGCGCAATGTGCAGCAGCGGGTGGTCGACCAGCTCCGCGCCAAAGAAGCCGCGCAGGAAGAACGCCGCCGCCAGCGTGAACAGGAACGGGCTGAACGCGAAGCGCTGGCCAATGAACCGGCACTGGCCGGCGGCGCCATGCGCAAGCGTGATGGCAGCAACCGCTTCGACTATTAAATTTCTGATTATTTCTTGCTGGCTGCGCCGAAAATAAAACTCAGCGCGGCAGTTATCAAGCCGATCAACCCTTTACGGGTTTCCGCCAATTCCGCATTTCCCGGAAAAAACAAGGTCACGATCACGCCGACCAGCGACACACCGACGACGGCGCCCGCGATATTGGTCGATGCGGCGTTGCTGGAACCAAAGAAGCGGCCCAATACGCCAAGGTTTTGGCGGTTTTGTTCCAGCTGGAATGTGGCGCTGGAGCGCCGGTAAAATTCCGCTTCTTCCTGCGCCGTGACATTGGCCGATGGCGCCTGGGTCGGCTCCGCGCTGGCGTCGATCGTGACGGACGCAATTGAAGGCGGCGCGCCCGGCGCTTCGGCCGGTGCTGGCTGAGTAGGAATCGTCAAGACTGATGGGTCCTTTGCTGGGCAGTGTCGGCCGCCTGTTTGAAATGGCGCACGATAGTTTCAACCGGGATTCCGGCATTGCGCACGCCGGCCGCGGCTTTCCACGTCAAGTCCCATGGGCTGCCCAGCGCATGCGTCATTTCCGACAGGCGGATGCCCGTAAACTGGCCGTATTGCTTCCACACGTTGTCGAGGAACTGGCGCAATTCCGTATCGGCCGGCGGCGGCACTTCGTTGCCGTCCTCGGCAGCCTTGCTGTCGATTTCCGCACTGCCGTAGCGTTTGAATTCGTGGTACAGCGATGGAATCACGGGGCCATACGGCCACGCTTCGACAGCTTCATCAATCAGTGGCTGGCCGGTATAGCCGGCATACCAGCCGTTCGCGTAATACACGAGCTTTTGCAGCTTCATCGGCGTAATACCCTGCCCGCTGGCTCGCGCCAGGTCGAGAAAGTAATTGGCAATGGCTTTGGGGCTGTACAGCATGGCACGGTTCCGGTATGGGTTAATGGACAGTTTAACACTGGGTGTTCATACAGCCAAATACAAGTACGCGCGGCCGGCGCACAGCGTGCTAGACTGGCATCACACGCTTTCATGGGAGGACTTATGGCAGCAGCACACGACACCTATACCCGCCAGCAAGGCATGCGGAAAACCTACGACGTGGATTTCACCAGCATGCGCTACACGATTTCGCTGGACGGCAAAACGTTGAAGCAGGTAGAACTACCGCTCGACATGCTGGCAGCGTGCGGTGGCGAAGCCAGCTGGAAGATGGCGGTGGCCGACATTGAAAATTTGCGGGGCATGACGGAGCATTGAACGCGGTCAAATAACGCGTCATTGGGGCAGCGAACGCTGCCCTTATTGTTTAGTGAACTTGTTAAAAGTCCAGTTGTTCAGGAAGGATGCCCATGCCAGCTCCCAGCTCGGATAACGTTTGCGGACGCAAGCGGCCACTGCTTTCCTGCCTGGCATATGAAGGTTGAGAAATCCGCAGGCGCTGTGCGACTTCAGCTTGCGTCAATTGCAAATATTCGCGCCACGCGCGTGCCGGCGTGGCGCCATCCACTGTCGCGCTGATGACTTCATGCGGAATCAACGTTCGCTCTTGTTCAAACATGCGCAGATATTCGGCAGTGGCAAGTGCCTATGCCGCTGAGCCGCACGGTGACGCTGTTTGCGCAAGCCAGCGGAGGCGCAGCCCGACCCGCAACTGCGCCGCGCCGCCATCTTGATGGCAGCGATGCCGATGATGAGCATTTACCCCATCGTGGCCCAAGCCTACGGGCTGGAAAACCGCAGCGCCGCAGCGCTGGTGCTGACCACCAGCGCGTCGTTTGTCACGCTGAGCGTGCTGTTGTGGCTGGGCTGAGGGCCGTTACGAAAACTGCTGCTCCGACCAGACCAGGTTCCACAGGTGGCCATCGAGGTCTTCGAAACCCTGGTCGTACATGAAGCCGTGATCTTCCGGCGGGTGCGGCGTGGTGCCGCCTGCGGCAAGCGCCTTGGCAATCAGGCTGTCCACTTCTTCGCGGCTCTCGCAGCTCAGGCAGATCACCACTTCGTTGGCCTCTTTTGCCTTGGCGACAGGCTTGTTGATGAGCGACTGGAAAAACGGTTCCGTTGACAGCACGGCGTGGATGCTGCCGTCGACGATATTCATGAACAGCGCGTTGTCGTTGCTGAATTGCGGGTTGAACGTAAAGCCGAGGGCGGAAAAGAAGGCTTGGGATTTGTTCAAGTCTTTGACGGGCAGGTTGAAGATGATTTGTTTGTGCATGATGTCTCCATAGGAAGATGAGGGGGTGCATCTTGACGACGGATGATGATGCATGAAATCGACGGGGGTGCGGGAAAAAGTTGGCGGTGTGGGCTGCGTTGCAATCAAGATGCTAGAAGTTGAGCGCCCTTCATAAACCACTTCCTTATCTCCGTTACCTTTGCCTGAATGCCCCAATAACAACGCGCGAATTGAAAAACATACGTAGCTAACGTACACTTTATGCCTATGGATGCTATCTTTGTTGAGCTTCCAGCCTTTGAGCGGCACCGGGAAGACTACCTCAGTGATGAATCGTTCAGGCAGTTGCAACAAATGCTCCTGAAGAACCCACGTGCGGGCGACGTCATCGAAGGCACGGCGGACTACGCAAAGTCAGGTTTCTTGAATGGCGCAGGCGAAAAGGAAAACGCGGTGGCATCCGCATAATTTATTACTGGTGGGTCAGCGAAACGCAATTCTTACTGTTCACCGTGTATGACAAGGACGAAGCGACGGATTTAACGCCTCAGCAGAAGAAAGTATTGAAAGCGCTGCTGGAACGCGAACTCAGTGAAAGGTCTTGAACGTGAATGCAAAGCGCGATATTTTTGCCGAACTTGTTGAAGGATTTGACGCATTAGAAGCGGAGCGCGAAGGTAAGAAGACGCTTCGGCGCCATAAGGTCGAAGTTCGCGAAGTGGCTCCCGTTACGCCGGCTGAGTTGGTGTCGCTGCGTAATAACCTTGGTATGTCACGCCCGGTAATGGCACGCTATCTGCGCATCAATGATCGAACCTTGGAAAATTGGGAGCAAGGAAGGAGTAAACCAAATGACCAAGCTTGTACGCTGATTCGGCTGGTCGAGAAGTATCCGGACATGCTGGAGCGATTGGCTAGTGTTTAGGGCAGCTTGCGGATCGCTGCGCTGCCGCAAGCTGACGGCCACTGCAAATTAGTGCGCGCCCACGGCGCGCAACGCTGCCCGCGCAGCGGGCAGCAGCCAGAGGATTCGAAGAGGTACGCGCGTAGTACGCGCGAGACCTTCGAATCTCACCCGCAAGGCGCGCAGGCGCCTTGCTCGTTTCCGCCAAGAAATAAAAAAAGCCGCTTTGGGCGGCTTGTTTTATTTCTTGGCGGAAACGGTGAGATTCGAACTCACGAACGGGTTCCCCCGTCGACAGTTTTCAAGACTGTTGCCTTCAACCACTCGGCCACGTTTCCTTGATACGAGCGCTTGCACAAAGCTGATCCTGTGCATCGCAAGAACGGCAGCATTATACAGGGACTTGCCCCGGAGTCCAGCTCTCCCGTAACGCTTTCTCAAATTCCGCCGCCGGCAATGGCTTCGAGAACAAATATCCCTGCACTTCATCGCACCCGGACGTCTTCAAAAACGCCAGCTGCTCGACGGTTTCCACCCCTTCGGCAATCACCTTGTGCTTCAACTGCTGGGCGATGGAAATGATCGTGCTGGCAATCGCGCAGTCATTGGTGTCGGATGGAATGCCCATCGTGAACGACCGGTCGATCTTCAGCGTATCAATCGGGAACCGCTTCAGGTACGACAGGCTGGAATACCCCGTGCCGAAATCGTCCAGCGACAAGGTCACGCCCAGCGCAGTAATGCGGTCCATGATGCCGATCACGCGGTCGATGTTGTGCATCAGCGTGCTTTCCGTAATTTCCAGCTCCAGCCACGATGGCTCCAGGCCATAGCGTTTCAGCGTTTCCATCACCCGCCCCGGCAAGGCCGATGTGAATTCACGGGCCGATACGTTCACGGCCAGCCGCACTGTGGGCAAGCCGGCCTGCTTCCATGCCTGCGCCTGCGCGCACGCGGTTTCCAGCACCCACTCGCCCACCTGCACCACCAAACCCGTCGCTTCGGCCAGCGGGATGAATTCAACCGGCGGCACCAGGCCGCGCTCCGGATGGCGCCAGCGCACCAGCGCTTCGGCGCCGATGATCTGGCCGCTGGCAATCGAGAATTTCGGCTGGTAGTGCAATTCCAGCTGGCCATTGCCAAGGGCTTGCCGCAGGCCGGATTCAATCCGCATGCGTTCCTGCATGCCCTGGTTCATGTCGCGGCTGTAAAACGCCACGTGCTCGCCATCGGTGTCGCCTTCCTGCAGCTTGGCGCGGTACATGGCGATATCGGCCAGGCGCAGCAGGGTTTCCGCGTCGCTGCCGTCTTGCGGATACACGCTGATGCCGATGCTGGCGCCCACGCGCAAATCGTGGCCGTCGATGTAGAACGGCTCGACCAGCGTGCCAATCAGTTTTTGCGCCACCGTGGACGCTTCGTAATGCTGGTGGATGTCGAACAGGCCGACCGCGAATTCATCGCCGCCCAGGCGGGCCACCAGGTCCTGGTCGCGCAGCGCCACACGGAAACGCTGCGCCACTTCACGCAGCAATTCATCGCCGATGCGGCGGCCCAGCGTATCGTTGATGACCTTGAAACGGTTCAAGTCGATGAACAGCACACAGCCTTGCGTGCGGTTGCGCTGCGCCACCGTCAACGCCTGGTCAACCAGCTTGGTCAGCAAGGTGCGGTTCGGCAAGTTGGTCAGCGCATCGTAATACGCGAGGTGGTGGATGCGCTCTTCCGCCATCTTGCGTTCCGTGATGTCGGTCAGGTACGCAATCAAGCCCACCGGGCGGTCGTCGCGGTCGTGCAAGGTCGACAGCGACAGGCTGGCCCAGAAGACTTCGCCAGACTTCTTTTTGCGGCGCACTTCCATCAGGCGTCCGCCATTTTCCAGGAACGGGTCGTCAAAGCCCGCGTCCTCGTCGTCGTACAGGAACAGGATATTGCGCCCCACCGCTTCCACCGAGCTGTAGCCAAACAGACGCTCGGCCCCCTTGTTCCAGCTGGTGATGAAGCCATTCAAATCCATCGTCAGCACCGATTCGTGGATCTGGTCGAGGATTTGCGACTGGTGCTGCAATTGCGCTTCCACCTGCACGTACGCATGGGTGCTGCGCTGCGCCAGCGAATGCACTTGCAATACGCTGGACGCCAGGCTGGCCAGGCTGGCCAAATGCTGGCGTTCGAGGTCCGAGAACTGGGTTCGGCCACCCACTTCAAACATGCCAAAATACTGGTCTTCGAACTGGATTTCCTGCGTCAGGCTGCCGTCCAGCGGTGGCGGCAACTCATTCCCGGCCGGGACGAAACGGCCCTGCGTGGCATTGGTGACGGAGCGGGCGATCCGCCCCAGTTCTTCCGCCAGTGCCGCCCCACGCAGGCGCAGCACGGCGTCGCATAATGCGGCGCTGCTGCCCAGGAAGTCGGAAACCGGATGCGCCGCCATGCTCAAAGATTCCTACTGACTTGAATGGCCCAGTGATACGCTTGCAGCAGACTGCGCCACCAGGTTTCATGGTCCAGTTCCAGATCGCGCAGCGCGCTGCTGTCGGGACGGTCCTGCTCCACCACTTTTAATAGTTCGCCATAGGGACCGGCGCGGTCCAGCAGCGCCATCACCACGTCCAGGTCGAGGCTCAGCGCGGCGACGATTTCCGTCATTGGCATGCCCAATAACACGTCCAGCAGCGAAAACACGCCCGTCACAAACGCCATGTCTTGCTGGTCGCGGTCGCCGCCACGCAGCTTGACCAGCGCTTCCATTTGCGCCGCACGCACGGCCGCCAGCGGCAGCAGCGGGTTCGCGCCGCCATCGTCTTGCTGGCGCGCGTACAGCAGCAATTGCAGCCAGCGCTGCAACTGGCGGCGGCCCAGCACATTGATGGCCTGGCCAAAGCTGTGGATCGGCGTACTCAGTGCAAAGGCAGCGGAGTTGACCACTTTGAGCAAGTGATACGACAGCGCCGGGTCTTGTTTCAGCAGGATTTCCAGTTCGCGCGAATCCGCGTCGCGCGCCAGCAAGCCCAACAGCGCCAATAAACGCTTGCGCGATGTGCCGTCGCCCTGGGCCGCGTCCGGGTCGGGATGGCGCGCATAGTCGCCGCAAAACCAGGCCATGCCCGCAGCCTTGGCCGCGTCGCGGCGCGCCTGCGTATCGACGTTCAGCGCCAGGTGCGGGCCCGGCATCGTCAGCATCGCCAGTTCGCTGGGGACATTTTCACTGCAATCAAACGCCATGCTGCGGATGCCCGCCTGGCCCGCATGGATGCCGCCTTCTCCCTCGACCAGCAAACGGTAGCCCTGCTCGGCCAGCTGCTTGCATTTCTTTTGGCTGCCAGCCGTGCACGCGGACAGCGGCACGCGGAACATCACCATGGAAGACGGCAGGGAGCGCAATTGCGCGGGGTCGGTCACGGCCAAATCCGGCGCCGTGACGATGCAGTCCAGCGGCGCCAGCGCCGCCTGCATATCGGGATAGCTGAACACCGCCTGCAGCGCATTGAGCGCCCCGCCGGGGTCGGCCACAATATCAAAAGCCAACGCCACCCACTCATGCTGGGCGTTCGTCACGGCTTTCAGGCCCACCAACGGAAACGGGCTAGCTTCAGGCAAAGACATCAGTATCTCAGGGTTGGTAGTGTGGCAATGGTAGAGCAAATATTGATTTCAGGCAATCAATTGCGTACCAGAAACAACACTACGTCGTGCAATTTGGCAATCTATCTTCCGGGAATCCCGGAATGCTTGAATATATCAGAAATTGCCGAACGGACAGCCTAAGCGTCAATTGTGTGCGCCAGTTGCTTTCAGCATGAGAGAGCTGAATGCCCCGGCCCCGTTTAACTGCCCCCACCGGCAAATTGCACGGCATACCGGATCAATTCCGCCTGCCCTTCAATGCCCAGTTTGCGTTTGATGTTGAGGCGGTGCGTTTCCACCGTGCGCACGGATAAATCCAGGTCCCTTGCGATTTGCTTGTTGCTGTGGCCGTTCGCGATGTGGCGCAGCACCTGGTGTTCACGCGTGGTCAGCTGGTTATCGATGTTTTGCGGTTTGGCCAGTTGGCGGGCCAGCGCGGCGCTGTAATAAATGCCGCCCGACATCACGGTTTCAATGGCCACGACGATGTCTTTGCCTGGCGCATCTTTCAATACATAGCCGCGCGCACCAGCCGCAATGGCTTGCGACACATACTCCAGCTTGTCGTGCATCGACAAGATCAACACGGCAATTTGCGGAAATTGCTGGCGGAATTGCGCGGTGGCTTCAATGCCGTTGCCGCCCCGCATATTGATGTCCATCAAGACCAGGTCGATATCGGTATGGCGCGCCTGTTCCAGCGCTTCTTGTGCGCCGCCCGCTTCCGCCACCACCTGGAATTGCGGCATGGCTTCCAGCCGCGCCCGCAAGCCGTCGCGCACCAGGGGGTGGTCGTCCACCAACAGGATTTTGATCGTCATTGCTCGTTACCTTTCATTGTCAACGCGCGCCAGCACCACGGTGCCGGCCGGCGATGAACTGATATTGAATGTGCCGCCAATCGCGTCCATCCGTTCCATCATGTTGCGCAAGCCGATGCCCCGCTTCGGGTGCACGGCAATGCCGGCCGCATCGAAACCATGGCCATCATCGCTGATGCGCAAGGTGACGCCCCGCTGCCCGCCCGTCAGGCTGATTTCAATGTGGCTGGCGGCGGCATGGCGCTCGATATTGGTCAGCGCTTCTTGCGCAATGCGGAACAGCACCGTGTTGGCCACATCCGGCAAATCTTCCGTACACCCTTCCGACGTAAACAGCACGGGAATGCCGCTGCCCTGCCGCATTTCTTCCGCCAGGTGTTCCAGCGCGGCCGCCAGGCCCAGGTCATCCAGGATAGCAGGACGCAAATTATGGGAAATGCGGCGCACTTCGCCCATCACGTTATTCAACTGTTCGGCCGTATGCTCGAACACGGCCAGCGCGGATTCACGCTGTTCCTGCTTGCCTCCCAGGCGGATGATGCCGGCTTCGATCTGCAGCTTGATCGACACCAGCCACTGCGAAATCCCGTCATGCAAATCGCGCGACAGGCGGGCCCGCTCTTCTTCCTGCGATTCCACCACGCGCTGCGCCAGCACTTTTAATTTGGCGTCCGCTTCGCGCGATTCGCTGATGTTCAGCGCCAGCCCGGACGTGCCCACCACGATGGCGGCCGCAATGGCAATCACAGTGATCCACAGCATCGTGTTCTGGATATTGCCCTGCTGCTGGATGTCAATCTGCGCCAGCGCCCGGTCCACGTCATCGAGATAAATCCCCGTGCCCAACATCCAGCCCCAGTTTTCCAGCTGGATCACGTAGCCGAGCTTGCGCTCTGGCTTGTGGCTGGATGGCTTGACCCAGTAATACCGCTCAAAGCCCCCGCCGTTTTTTGCCCGCGCCAGCAGGCGCTGGATGGTCGGCACGCCTTCCTGGTCGCGTAATTCATACAGGTTTTGCCCCACCAGTTCCGGCTGGCGCGGATGCATCAGCGAACGGCCCTGCATGTCATACACGAAGAAATAGCCATCGTCGCCAAAACTCAGGCTTTCCAGGATGCGCTTGGCTTCATCCAGGGTGGCGGCATCCGTACGCCCGGACTGATAGAGTCGGGCAATCGAGTGCTGCGCCAGCGCCACGTAATGCTTGAGCTCGGCTTCCTTGCTGGCAAGGTAGGCGCGCTGGATGGTGTCGCGCTGCTGTTGTGCGAGGGTTGCCGCCTGGTGCTGCACCGCCCACGCAATAGCGCACAGGGCCAGGATCAGCGGCGTGATGGCAAGGAAGATGACTTTCTGACGAAGTTTCATTCCGGAATTCTACCCCCGGCACCCCCGCCTACGCTCCGTATTACTACTTATCAGCCTGCGTAATGGTGCGCTTGTGGCAGATATGCCGCTCCTGAATACTTGTCATCAGCAATAACTACAACGGAGGAGAAGATGAATCCAGTAATGAGCCGACTGGGCTGGGCAGCACTATCGCTGCTGGGCGCCGGATCGCTGGGCGTCGTGGCGCTCAAGCGGGGTGAAAGCATCAATGCCGTATGGATCGTGGTGGCGGCTGTTTGCGTCTACCTGATCGCATACCGTTTCTACAGCAAGTTCATTGCCGAGAAAGTGGTCGGCCTCGATGCGAAGCGCATGACGCCCGCCTACAAATTCAACGATGGCCTGGACCACGTACCGACCAACAAGAACGTCTTGTTCGGCCACCACTTTGCCGCCATTGCCGGCGCCGGTCCGCTGGTCGGTCCCGTACTGGCCGCGCAAATGGGCTACCTGCCCGGCATGCTGTGGATCCTGGCAGGCGTCGTGTTTGCGGGCGCCGTGCAGGATTTCATCGTGCTGTTCATTTCCATGCGCCGCGACGGCCGCTCGCTGGGCGACTTGATCAAGTCCGAACTGGGCCCGATTCCCGGCAATATCGCCTTGCTCGGCACCTTCATGATCATGGTGATCATCCTGGCCGTGCTGGCGCTGATCGTCGTGAAAGCGCTGGCGCACTCGCCATGGGGCAGCTTCACCGTGATGGCGACCATTCCCATCGCGCTGTTCATGGGCGTGTATTCCCGCTATGTGCGCGTCGGCCGCATCGGCGAAGTGTCCATCATTGGCTTCGTCATGCTGATGCTGGCCATCATGGGCGGCCAATATGTGCAGGAAAACCCGGCGCTGGCGCCAATGTTTACGTTCAACGGCACGGAACTGGTGTGGATGCTGATCGGCTACGGCTTCGTGGCGTCCGTGCTGCCCGTGTGGCTGCTGCTGGCGCCGCGCGATTACCTGTCGACCTTCCTGAAGATCGGCACCATTGTCGGCCTGGCGCTGGGCATCCTGGTTGTCGCCCCGGCCCTGCAAATGCCGGCCGTAACGAAGTTCATCGATGGCACCGGCCCCGTGTGGGCAGGTAATTTGTTCCCGTTCCTGTTCATCACCATTGCCTGCGGCGCCGTGTCCGGCTTCCACGCACTGATTTCGTCCGGCACCACGCCGAAAATGATCGAGAATGAAAGCCATGCCCGCTTCATCGGCTATGGCGCCATGCTGATGGAATCGTTTGTCGCCATCATGGCGCTGGTGGCTGCGTCCACCATCGATCCAGGCGTGTACTTTGCCATGAACAGCCCTGCCGCGCTGCTGGGCACGACGCCGGAAGCCGCCGCGCAAGTAATTGCCGGCTGGGGCTTCCACATCACGCCGGACATGCTGGTGCAAACAGCGAAAGACGTGGGCGAGACATCGATTATTTCCCGCGCCGGCGGCGCACCGACCTTGGCTGTCGGCATGGCGCACATCCTGTCGAATGTCATCGGCGGCAAAGCCATGATGGCGTTCTGGTACCACTTCGCAATTTTGTTTGAAGCGCTGTTCATCCTGACCGCGGTCGATGCAGGCACCCGCGCCGGCCGCTACATGCTGCAAGACTTGCTGGGCGCCTTTGCGCCATCGTTCAAGGATTCCAACAACACGATGGCAGGCTTGACCGCCACCGCGCTGTGCGTGGCGGCCTGGGGCTACTTCCTGTACCAGGGCGTGGTCGACCCGCTGGGCGGCATCAATACCTTGTGGCCGCTGTTCGGCATTGCCAACCAGATGCTGGCCGGTATCGCGCTGATTCTCGCCACCTGTGTGCTGTTCAAGATGAAGCGCGCCCAGTTTGCGTGGGTCACGATGGTGCCGACCGCGTGGCTGCTGCTGTGCACTTTGACTGCCGGCTACCAGAAAATTTTTGACGCGAATCCGAAAGTCGGCTTCCTGGCGCACGCCGCCAAGTACAGCACGGCCATCACGGAAGACAAGGTGCTGGCGCCGGCCAAGTCCATGGGGCAAATGCACCAGATCGTGTTCAACGATTACCTCGACGCGTCGCTGGCAGGCTTCTTCATGGTGGTGGTGCTGGCGGTGCTGGGCTTCGGTATCCGCACGGCGCTGGCGGCGCGCAGCAACGCGAAGCCGACCGCCAACGAAAGCCCGATGGTGGCTATGCCTGCGGTGCAGTGATGTTCAGCGAAATCATCGAGGCCGGCATGCAGGCCGGCCGCTACCTCGGGCAAAGCATGCGGCTGATGGTGGGCTTGCCCGAGTATGACGCCTACGTGGCGCACCATGAAAAAACCCATCCGGATTTGCCGATGATGAGTTACGAAGAGTTCTTCCGCGAACGCCAGGAAGCCCGCTACGGCGGGGCCGGCAAGCGCGGCGGCTGCTGCTGAAGCCTCACAGATTTATCCCCGGGATTGATGTCCCTTATGCCTCGGCTTCACGGCCGGGGCATTTTTTTTGAGCCGGACACAGCCGTAACGTTAGATAAATATCAACGTGTTAAAAGACCCGACAGTTATATTTTCCTGACGGAATTATAGGCCGGGACTTATGCTCAGCTTTGAACGCTCCGGCTTGAGCCGGAAACTCACGATGATCAGTGCCTGGTCGACCGGCAGCGCTTTGCTGCTGGCGTTTGCTGTTTTTGCAGCCACGCATGTGTCGAGCCAGCTGGATCAAGAGCGCCGCCAGTTGCACACGCTGGCGGGCACGGTAGCGGCCAGCAGTTCCATTGCGCTGCTGTACGTCGATCCGTCGCAAGCAAGCCAGGTGCTGGCGCTGGCCGCGTTTGAGGGCCGCGACGATATCCGGCAAGTCGTGCTGTTCGACCGCGACGGCAAGCTGCTGGCCCGCAGCACCATGCATGACGACGGCCCTGCCCCGCCGCCGGACCTGGAATTGCGGCGCCTGCAGGATATCGGCAAGAAGGGGGAACATGAATTTTCCGGCCCGCTGTGGGCGCCGGGTTTGCGCCTGTACCGCGGCGTGCACTTCCAGCAAGACCAGGTGGGCGCCGTCATGCTGGAAGCGGGCTTGCCCCATATGTGGTGGGGCGTGCTGCAAAACCTGGCGGGCGGCGCATTGGCGGCCTTGCTGTCCTTCGGCTGCGCGCTGTGGCTGGCGCGCCGCTTCCGCGACGGCATCGCGGAACCGATTGCCAGCCTGATCGCCGCGGCGCGCCAGGCTGCCGATGGCCAGCCCGGCGCGCGCCTGCAGCACAGCCGTACCGATGAACTGGGCGCACTGCTCGACAGCTTCAATGACATGCTGGTGCAAATCGCCAGCCGCGATGCGCGCCTCGCGCAATACCGCGACCAACTGGAACGGCAAGTGTCCGTGCGCACCGAGCAGCTGGAGAAAGCCAAGAATGCGGCGGAAGCGGCCAGCCAGGCCAAGAGCGCGTTCCTTGCCACGATGAGCCATGAAATCCGCACGCCGATGAATGGCGTGCTGGGCATGACGGAATTGCTGCTATCGACGCCATTGACGGACGTGCAGCGCCACTACACGGACATGGTCAAGCGCTCTGGCGAACATTTGCTGGTCATCATCAACGACATCCTGGATTTTTCAAAGATCGAAGCGGGCAAGCTGACGGTTGAATACATCCACTTCAACTTCCGCGAGCTGCTGGACGACATCGACCAGGTGTTTACGCCGCAGGCGCACGCCAAAGGCATTGCCATGGAATTCGCCATTGCCAACGATATTCCTGTCGCCATATGCGGCGACCCGAACCGGCTGCGGCAAGTGCTGTTCAACTTGCTGGGCAACGCCATCAAGTTCACGGAGACGGGCAAGATCACCGTCAAGGTGGCGGCGACCAGCGAAGATGCGCAAAGCGTGGACTTGCGCTTTGAAGTGCACGACACGGGTATCGGCGTGTCGCGCGAGGCACGCAGCCGTATTTTTACATCGTTCTCGCAAGCCGATGGCTCCACCACGCGCAAGCATGGCGGCACGGGACTGGGGCTGGCCATTTCAAAGCAGCTGGTGGAATTGATGGGTGGCGCCATCGGTGTCGACCACGCGCTGACGCAAGGGTCGATTTTCTGGTTTGCGCTGCGCTTCGACAAGCGCCGCGTGGATGACGCGGACGGCGCCGACATGCAGCCATCTGCCGCCATGGGCAAGCGCGCACTGGTTGCCGATCCGTTGCCGGAAAACCGTTTGCTGCTGGAGCGCCAGCTGACGCGCTGGCAAATGCACGTCGATTGCGCGGAATCGTCTGACGTGGCGCTGCGCATGCTGCGCGACAGCGCCGCGCGGGGCCACGCCTACGATGTGGCGCTGCTCGACATGGACTTGCGGCCCGGCAGCGGCTTGATGCTGGCGGCCGACATCAAAGCCGATGCCGCTCTTGCCGGCGTGCGGCTGCTGCTGCTGGCCAGCGAACGCACTGCGGCCGATACCGTGCAGCGGCGCGAAGCGGGCGTGGCGTTCCAGCTGATTAAACCGCCGCGCGCCTGCGATTTATTTGACTGCATCGTGACGCCATTGCGTTCAGATGCGCGGCATAGCGAGGCAACGGCGCCAGCACCCGCTTCCCCGCCGGCGGCGGCAGCCGCGCATGCAACGGCTGCGCCGGGAATGGATAGCGCCGGCCATCCCGCCCTCCCCGCCGCCGCAGCCGCCGCGCGGCAAGGCAAGCGCCGCAAGGTGCTGCTGGCCGAAGACAACCCGATCAACGTGCAAGTGGCGTCGGCCATGCTGCAAAGCCTGGGACTGGACGTACGCTGCGCCGGCAACGGCGCGGAGGCGCTCGACGCGCTGCGCACCAGCGCGTTCGATGCGGTACTGATGGATTGCCAGATGCCCGTCATGGATGGCATCGCCGCGACGGCGGAAATCCGCCGCCACGAACAGCAGCAAGGCCGCACGCGCCTGCCCGTGGTGGCCATCACGGCCAACGCACTGCCCGGCGACCGCGAAACCTGCCTGGCGGCCGGCATGGATGATTACATCAGCAAGCCATTTACGCGGCAGGGATTGGGAGACACGCTGTCGCGCTGGATCAAGCTGCCGCGCATGGCGCCACAACGGGACACGGTGCAGCAGCCGGCGCCGCCCGTTGCGCCGCCTCCCGCGGATGCGCCTACGCCATCCATGCCGCTCAACCCGCGCGCACTGGACAACATCCGCGCCCTCAACAATGGCAAATCCCCTAGCCTGCTGCGCCGTGTCACGCAAACGTTCCTGGACGACACGCCCAGGCAATTGGCGGCGCTGCGCACCGCGCTGAATCAAAACCAGCCGGATGCGCTGCGCCGCATTGCCCACAGCCTGAAATCGGGCAGCGGCAATGTCGGCGCCGACGCCATGGCGCAGCTGTGCAAAGAACTGGAACAACTGGGCCAGGCCCACACCACCGAAGGCGCACCGGCCCTGCTGGCCGGCTTGGAACGGGAATTCGAAGCGGTGCAGCGCGCCCTCTGCACTGTCCTGGAAAAGGAGCCGTGATATGGCAGCGCTACACAGTCCTTCCCGTGGCACCGTGCTGGTGGCCGACGATGACCCCGTCATGCGCCTGCTGATGCTGGAAATGCTGGCGCAAGTGGGCCTGGATGCAGTGGAAGCGGAAGACGGCGCCAGCGCGCTGGCGCGCTTCCGGCAAATCCGCCCTGACCTCGTGCTGCTCGACGTCGACATGCCAGGCATGGGCGGCTTTGACGTGTGCCGCGCCATCCGCGCGCAGGAACAAGGCAGCGCCGTCCCCATCATCATGGTGACGGGCGGCGATGACGTGGAAGCCGTCACGCAGGCGTATGAAGATGGCGCGACGGATTTTGTGTCGAAGCCCATCAACTGGCCCATCCTCGGGCACCGCGTGCTGTACGTGCTGCGCGCCAGCGACGCCATCGCGCGGCTGCGCGTAGCCGACGCGCATAACCGTGCCGTGCTGGCCGCCATACCCGACACGTTTTTCAGGCTGAACCTGGACGGCTACTACCTCGATTACGACCGGGGCCAGGACAATAGCCGGCATGCCGCCGGGGACGCCTGCGTGGGCCGCCACATCAGCGACGTGCTGCCGCCGAAAATCGCCGCGCAAATGCTGGAACAGGTGCACGCCGTGCTGGCCACGCATACGGTGCGGGCGCTGGACTACGAGTTGCATGAAGGCGGCGATGTCCGTCATTTTGAAGCGCGGCTGGTCTCCACTGGCGCCGGCGACGTGCTGGGGCTCGTGCGCGACATCAGTGAACGCAAACGCACGGAAGAACAAATCCGCCGCCTCGCCTATTGCGACAGCCTGACGGGCATCCCCAACCGGCAAGCGTTTCTTGAATCGCTGGAACGGGAACTGGCCCGCTCGCGCCAGCACGGCAAAAAATTCGCGGTACTGTTCATGGACCTCGACGCCTTCAAGCGCATCAACGATACGCTGGGCCACGACGTGGGCGACTTGCTGCTGAAGGCCGTGTCGGAGCGGCTGCACGACACCATCCGGCCCGGCGACACCGTGACCCGCGCGCAGCAGGGCGACTTCCCGCCCGGGAACCTGGCGCGGCTGGGCGGCGATGAATTCACGATCCTGATCCCTGACCTGGAAAAAGTCGACTTCGCGCTGGCCGTCGCGCAGCGCGTCAAGGATGCGATGCGCCGCCCTTTCCTGCTGGATGGCCATGAAATTTTTGTTACGGCCAGCATCGGCATTTCACTGTATCCGCAAGACGGTGAAGACAGCAGTTCGCTGTTGAAGTACGCCGATACGGCGATGTACCACGCGAAAAACCTGGGCAAGAACAATGCGCAGCTGTACCGCTCATCGCTGACGATGCAAATCATGAGCCACGTAAAACTGGAGACAGGCTTGCGCAAGGCGCTGCAAAACGATGAACTGTATTTGCTGTACCAGCCGCAAGTGGACGTCGCCAGTTCGCAAGTAGTGGGCGTGGAAGCGCTGGTGCGCTGGCGCCATCCGGAACACGGCGTCATGCCGCCCAATGAATTCATCCCGCTGGCGGAAGAAACCGGCTTGATCGTGCCGATCGGCGCGTGGGTGCTGCGTACCGCGTGCGCACAGGCCCGCTTGTGGCAAGACGTGTGCCGCCGCCCCGTGCGGCTGGCCGTGAACCTGTCGGCACGCCAGTTCAAGGATGAAAACCTGACGCAGACCGTGCTGGCCGCGCTGCAGGAATCGGGACTGGAAGCGGGCCTGCTGGAACTGGAACTGACGGAAAGCACGCTGATGGACGATGCGCGCGCCACCCTGGCCACCTTGGAACAGTTGCGCGGCATCGGCGTACTGCTGTCGATCGATGATTTCGGGACCGGCTATTCGTCGATGAATTACCTGAAGCGCTTCGACGTGCACACGCTGAAGATCGACAAGACTTTTATTTCAGGCTTGCCGGAAGACTCGGAAGACGCCGCCATCACGCGCGCCATCATCGCGCTGGGGCACGGCTTGCGTATGGTGGTGGTGGCGGAAGGCGTGGAGACGGAAGAACAGTTCTCGCTGCTGGAGCAATATGGCTGCGACCTTGCCCAGGGCTTTTACCTGGGCAAGCCGTCAACGCATGAAGCGATTACGCAAATGCTGAAAATACAGCGGGCGCCGATTGCAAGGCAGGCTTGATTACAAGACTTTGTCCGCCTTGAATGCGGCAATATCGGCATCGCTGTAGCCGAGCGATTTCAATACTTCGTAATTGTGTTCGCCCAGGCCCGGCCCCATCCAATGCGTATGGCCGGGCGTCTCCGACAGCTTCGGCGAAATCGCCGGCAGCTTGACCGGCGTGCCATCGGCAAACTGGTGCTGTTCAAACATGTTACGGGCCAGGAATTGCGGATCCGTCATCATGTCCTTGACTGAATAAATCTTTCCGGCCGGGACATCGGCGGCTTGCAGGATCGCCAGCGCTTCATCGATGGACTTGGTATCGCACCATGCCTGGATCGCGCCATCGATATCGGCGGTCCGCGCAACGCGCCCGTCGTTGCGCTCCATTTGCGGATCGCCGGCCATGTCGTCGCGGCCAATGGCCAGCATCAGGCGTTTGAAGATCGCGTCGCCGTTACCGGCAATGACGACGTTATCGCCATCTTTGGTCGTGTACGTATTCGATGGCACGATACCCGGCAATGCGCCGCCCGTGCGCTCGCGCACCACGCCCGCATGGTCGTATTCCGGCACCAAGGACTCCATCAGGTTGAACACGGATTCATACAGCGCCACGTCCACCATCTGGCCCTGGCCATGTTCACGGCCGCCGGTCGCATCGCGGTGGCGCAATGCCATCATGGCGCCGATCACGCCGTGCAGCGCCGCCACGGAATCGCCAATCGACACGCCCACGCGCACCGGTGGACGGTCCGCATGGCCGGACACATAGCGCAAACCGCCCATCGATTCGCCAATGGCGCCAAAGCCTGGCTGGTCTTTCATCGGCCCCGTCTGGCCAAAGCCGGACAGGCGCACCATGATGGTGGAGGGCTTGTCGGCCTTCAGCTGTTCATAGCCAAGGTCCCACTTTTCCAGCACGCCGGGGCGGTAGTTTTCAATGATGATGTCTGCTTCCAGGGCCAGCTGGCGCGCAATGGCGCGGCCGCGCGCATCCTTCATGTTCAGCGTAATGCTTTTCTTGTTGCGGGCCTGAACCGACCACCACAGCGACGTGCCGTCTTTCAGCACGCGCCATTTGCGGATCGGGTCGCCGTCGCCGGGCGCTTCCACCTTGATGACTTCGGCGCCGAATTCGGCCAGCATGCGGGCGCAAAACGGGCCGGCGATCAGCGTGCCGAGTTCCAGGACTTTGATGCCCTTCAGCGGGCCATGGGTAGGTTTTTGTTGGTCGTTCATGTAGTACGGCGGTCGAGCATGGCACGCGCGATGGTGCCCGCGTCCACATATTCGAGCTCGCCGCCGACCGGCACGCCACGCGCCAGACGGCTCACCTTCAGTCCGCGCGCCTTCAGCATCTCGCTGATGTAATGCGCAGTGGCTTCGCCTTCGTTGGTAAAGTTCGTGGCCAGCACCACCTCTTCCACCACGCCGTCATTGGCGCGGTCCACCAGCTTTTCCAGATGGATGTCTTTCGGGCCGATGCCGTCGAGCGGCGACAGGCGGCCCATCAGCACGAAATACAGGCCCTTGTACGTCAGGGTCTGCTCGATCATCATCTGGTCGGCCGGCGTTTCCACCACACACAGCAGGCGCCGGTCGCGCTCTTCATCGCGGCACGTGCCGCAAATCTCTTCTTCCGTGAAGGTATTGCACAGCGCGCAGTGATGCACGGCTTCCACCGCCTGGTACAAGGCGCGCGACAGCATGGCCGCGCCTTCGCGGTCATGCTGCAGCAAGTGAAACGCCATACGCTGTGCGGATTTTGGTCCGACACCGGGCAGGCGGCGCAATGCCTCCGTCAGCAATTCCAGCGATTTGGCCATCAGTGCTGCTTGAACTGGCTGAGGATGTCGGCCGTCATGGTCGGCACGAATTCTGTGATGGTGTAGCTGGCGGCTCCCGCCTCGTTGAATGGATCGAGTTCGATCACGGCTTCAATGTCGGCTTTACTGTCGGCCGTGGCGATGATGACGCCCCCGGTTCGGGGCACCATCCGGCCGGACATGAGGAACATGCCATTGTCATATTGCTCGCGCAAGTATTCCCGATGCTTGGCCAACAGCGCGTCGATTTCCTCCGCGGGCTTCAGGTACGTGAGCGTTATGATGAACATGATGGTTTAGAAAGGCATCTTGAAACCGGCTGGCAAATTCAGGCCGGCGGTCAGGCCGCTCATTTTTTCCGCGGACGTTGCTTCTGCCTTGCGCACGGCGTCGTTGAACGCGGCGGCAACCAGGTCTTCCAGCATGTCTTTGTCGTCGGCCAGCAGCGATGGGTCGATCGACACGCGTTTGACGTCGTTTTTGCAGGTCATTACAACCTTCACCAGGCCGGCGCCGGACTGGCCTTCCACTTCGATCTGGCCCAGCGCTTCCTGGGCTTTTTTCATGTTGTCCTGCATTGCCTGCGCTTGTTTCATCAGGCCGGCCAGTTGGTTTTTCATCATGGTGGGATTCTCCTAAATGTCAGTATAGCGAATGTTCTTGCTTTGTCAGTGTGCCGGTGGCGCCGGCGGCGGCACGATCGAGCCGGGCACCACAAAGGCGCCGAACTCGCGGATCATGCTCTTGATGAACGGGTCGTTGGCCACGGTTTCCTCGGCGGCGCGCTGCACGGCTTCCCGGTGCGCCTGCGCTTCCGCGCTGGCCGTGTACCAGACCGGCCCCAGTTCCGTTTCCACCCGAATCGGGCGATTGAAGCGTTCCGTCAGCGCTGCCGCCAGTTTTTCCACATTTTGGGGCGTACGCCACGTTTCAATAGGCACTTTGACGAAAAACTGGGCGGATGCCGCGCCATCGGGCTCGCATTTGATCAATTCTGCCTGCGTGGCCAGCTGCTGGGCTACACCGCGCAGCGGCAAACGGGCAGCCAATGCGGGCCAGTTGCCGTCCCAGTCCAGTTCAGGAACCGGCGTGATCACGTATTCGTAAGGCGGCTTGACCGGGGCGCGCTGGGGCGCCTGCGGCACGGACGCCGGCGCATCAGCCTGCGCACCATTCGATGCGGCAACAGCTGTGTCGTCAGAGAATTCCGTGACCCATGGCGGCAAGTCATCATCCGGCGCTTGCTGGCGCGCTTGCACGCGCGGCGGCGCTTCCAGCACGGCCGTGTCGCCGCCTATGGCGGGACGGCCATCGTCCCACGGAGCCTCTTCCCACGGCGGCGTCGCTTGCTGCACGGGCGGCGCATCTTCCCACGGCGCCGGGCCGCGCGCCTGCGCG
>NZ_WNLA01000036.1 GCF_009720865.1 Pseudoduganella ginsengisoli
CCATCGGCGGCGCTGGCCGCCGATGCTGCCGACAGCGCAGTCGGGGTGGCGGAGGCGCCGCCGCAAGCAGGGGCGCCCGCCGCCGTGGCGGACACGCCCGTGCATCACGACGTCCAGATTGCCCCGGCAGAAATGTTCGACATCACGGCGCTGGCCGTCACGTTCAATAACAAGCCCGAAAAAATGCGCAAATATGCGGTGATGTTCCTCGACTCGGCGCGCGACGGCATGGTGGAAGTCAATGAAGCGCTGGCGCAGGGCGACATGGCGCGCCTGTCGGAACTGGGGCACCGCATCAAGTCGTCCGCCCGCGCCGTTGGCGCCATGCACTTCGGTGAACTGTGCCTGGCGCTGGAACATTTAAAACCCGACGCCGACCCGGCCCGCGCCCGCTACATCGTTGCGCAAATGCAGCCAATGCTGGACCATTTGCAGGGACACATCGCGCAAGAGCTGGATGCCCATGCGGCAGGCTAGCCGGCCATCCCGCCAGCAGCGATAATGTAGCTTTGTCATACCGCAGCGTAAATACCATGCCCATCACCCCCGGCCTCCTGATCTTGCATGGCAATCAACTGGAACAGTTGCGTGCGGCGGTGTTCGGATGGCTGCAGAGCCATCCACTGGGACCGCTGGAAACCGACACCTTCCTCGTGCAATCGAACGGCGTGGCGGAATGGCTGAAAATTGCGCTGGCCGAGGAAACCGGCATATGCGCGGCGACGCAATTGCGCTTGCCGGCGCGCCAGCTGTGGGAAGCTTACCGCGCCATGCTGGGGCGCGACAGCGTACCGCCGGTTTCCGCTTTTGACAAAGGCCCGCTGACGTGGCGCCTGATGCGGCTGCTGCCGGCCTTGCTGCAAGATGATGTGTTTGCACCGCTGCGCCATTTCCTGGGCGACGGCTGTCCCGAGCGGCGCCTGCAGCTGGCCACACGGCTGGCGGACTTGTATGACCAGTACCAGGTGTACCGCGCGGATTGGCTGGAAGACTGGGCGGCGGGACAGGATGTGCTGCGCAGCGCCCGCGGCGAAGCCATTGCGCTGGGCCCGGACCAGCGCTGGCAGGGCGCGCTATGGCGGGCCGTGGTGGGCAGCGTGCCGGAACACGAACGCTTGCTGGGCCGCGCCAGCGTGCATACGCGCTTCGTGCAGGCGGTCGAGCGCGGTGCTGCGCCACGCGGCCCGCTGCCGCGCCGCCTCGTGGTGTTCGGTATTTCATCGCTGCCCTACCAGGTGCTGCAAGCGCTGGCAGCGCTGGCGCGCCATACGCAAGTGCTGCTGGCCGTGCCGAATCCATGCCGCTACCACTGGGGCGATATCATTGATGGCCGCGATTTATTGCGCGCGGCCCGCAAACGCCAGCAATTGAAAAACGGCCTGGACCTGTCGCATATTCCACTGGAAGAATTGCATGCGCACAGCCACCCGCTGCTGGCCAGCTGGGGACGGCAGGGACGCGATTTTATCCGCATGCTCGATGAATTCGACGAAGCGGCCCAGGCGCGGGGGGATGACGGCGGCTCGGCGCCCATGCGCGTGGATTTGTTTGGCGAAGAGGATGGCCACACCTTGCTGCAGCAAGTGCAGGCCGCCGTGCGCGACTTGCTGCCGCTGGCCGAACATCCGCATGCGCCGCCGCCGGATGACGATGCGTCGATCGAGTTCCACATTGCCCACAGCGTGCAGCGCGAAGTGGAAGTGCTGCACGACCGCCTGCTGGCCATGTTTGAGGAATTGCCGGGCTTGCGCCCGCGCGACGTGGTGGTCATGGTGCCTGACATCGATGTCTTCACGGCGGCGATCCACGCGGTCTTTGGCCAGCACCGCAAGAGCGATGCGCGCCATATCCCGTTTGCCATCGGCGACGTCAATGACCGCAGCGTCAATCCGTTGCTGGTGGCGCTGGAATGGCTGCTGCGCCTGCCGCAGCAGCGTTGCCGCCAGAGCGAAGTGCGCGATTTGCTCGATGTGCCGGCGCTGGCGCAGCGCTTTGGCTTGCTGGAAGACGACTTGCCCACGCTGGGCGTGTGGATCGAAGGCGCCGGCGTACGCTGGGGCCTGGACCAGCAGCACCGCGCCGGCCTGGGCCTGGCGCCGGCCGGCGAGCAAAATGCGTGGATCTTCGGCTTGCGGCGCATGCTGCTGGGGTATGCCGGCGGCGACGGCGTCACCTATAACGGCATTGAAGCCTACGGCGAAGTGGGCGGGCTCGATGCGGCGCTGGCGGGATCGCTGGCGCAGCTGGTGGAAGCGCTGCTGGCGTGGCGTGAAATCCTCGCTTCTCCCCGCACGCCTGCCGAATGGGGCGAACAGGCGCGCGCACTGCTGGCTGCTTTCTTTACGCCGGCCGGCGAAGATGACCGCCTGACGTTGGCGCAATTGCATGAAACCCTGAACCGCTGGCTGGAAACGTGCGAAGGCGCCGGTTTTGACGAACCCGTGCCGCTGGCCGTGCTGCGCGAATCGTGGCTGGGGGCGCTGGATGAACCGACGCTGGACCACCAGTTTGTGTCGGGCGGCGTCACGTTCTGCACGTTGATGCCGATGCGCGCCGTGCCGTTCCGCGCCGTATGCCTGCTGGGCATGAATGACGGCGACTTCCCGCGCCGCGCCGCCAAGGCGGATTTTGATTTGCTGGCGCTGCCCGGCATGGCCCGCCCCGGCGACCGCTCGCGGCGCGACGACGACCGCTACCTGATGCTGGAAGCCTTGCTGGCCGCGCGCGACAAGCTGTACGTCAGCTGGGTGGGCCGCAATGTGCGCGACAACAGCGAGCAGCCGCCGTCCGTGCTGGTGTCGCAGCTGCGCGATTACCTGCAGGCGGGCTGGCAGCTGGACCTGGATCGCCGCACGACGGAGCACGCACTGCAGCCATTTTCGCGCCGTTATTTTGAACAGGGCGGCTTGCCCACGTATGCGGCGGAATGGCGCGAAGCGCACAGCGGCAGCGAGACGCCGGACGCCGTTGGCGCGGCGCTGCCGCCTTATGAGCCGGAGGAGGGATTCCGCCTGCGCCTCGGCATGCTGGCCAGCTTTATCCGCCAGCCCGTGCGCTATTTCTTCCGCCAGCGCCTGGGCGTCGTGTTCGGCGACGCGGTACTGGTGGGCGAAGATGAAGAACCGTTTGCACTGGATGCGCTGGAACGCTTCGGCCTGGAAGGCAAGATGCTGGACGACAGCGGCGAGCCGGAACCGGTGGCGGAAGTCAGGGAGCGCCTGGCGGCCAAGGCGGAACGGCTGGCCCGCGAAGGCTTGCTGCCGATCGGACTGCCGGGCAGGCACGTGCAGCAGGCGCTGGTCGATGAACTGGTGCCGGTGCGGACGGAATGGCTGCGCCAGCGCGCCCGCTACCCGCTGCCGGCGCCCAAGCTGGCGGTGAGCCTGCCATTTTCCGCGGCGCCGCTGGAAGACTGGGTCGACCAATTGCGCACCAACGGGACGCAAACCGTGTGGCTGGCGCAACTGGCGTCGCGCGTGGCCGACCGCAGCGGGGCGCCACGCGGCGATAAGCTGATTCCCATCTGGCTGCGCCAATTGGCCGCCGCCGCGCAGGGTTTCCCGGTCGCGGGCATTTTAGTGGCGCGCGACGTGGTGGCGCACTTTGCGCCGCTGCAGCAGGCCGCTGCCCGTGAACAGCTGGGCGACCTGGTGCAGCTGTGGCGCGACGGCATGGACCGCCCGCTGCCCGTGGCGTGCCGCACCGCGCTGGCGCACCTGGCCGAGGGCGATGCGCGCGTCACGTATGACGGCGACTATAACCGCGACGGCGAAGTGTCGGACCTGTGCCTGGCCCGTTTGTGGCCGGACTTTTCCGCGCTGGCGCAGGAAGACGGCTGGCTCTCTTGCGCCGAACGGCTGTATGGGCCGCTGGCGCAGTGGATTGCGCAGCATGTGACGATGGCGCCGTTCGATGGCGGGGAGCAGCCATGAGCAATGTGCTGCAACCGTTGTCCTTCCCCCTGCATGGCTCGCGCCTGATCGAAGCGTCTGCCGGCACCGGCAAGACGTGGACCATTGCGGCGCTGTATGTGCGCCTCGTGCTGGGCCATGGCGGTGCGGACGGCTACGTGCGCCCGCTGCTGCCGTCCGACATCCTTGTGATGACCTTTACGCGCGCCGCCACCCGTGAGTTGTCGAACCGCGTGCGCGAACGCCTGATTGAAGCGGCAGCGTACTTCCGGGGCGAATGCGGCAAGGCCGATCCATACCTGGACGCGCTGCTGGAATCGTACCCGGACCACGCCTCGCGCAGCCAGGCGGCGCACCGCCTGATGCTGGCGGCGGAAACCATGGATGAAGCGGCGATTTTCACCATCGACGCGTGGTGCCAGCGCATGCTGCGCGAACACGCGTTCGACAGCGGCAGCCTGTTCGACGAAGAACTGGTCAGCGATGAAGCGGCGCTGTTTGAAGATGCGGCCCACGATTACTGGCGCCAGCAAGTGTATCCGCTCGACGCGCCGCTGCTGGAACCGCTGCTGGCCTGCTGGGCCGACGTGGAACAGTTGAAAAACGCCGTCAGCCAGCTGGCGGCGCGGCGCGAATGGCTGGAGCGTGAAGGCGGCGCAGGGCGTGAATCGCTGGGCGGGCTGATTGCGCGCCTGCAGCGCGCGCAGCGTTCGCGCGTGCTGGAATTGAAGGAAGGGTGGAGCGAGCGGGCCAACCGCATGGAACTGTGGATCAATGGCGAACGCGAAGCGGCGCCCAAGTGTTTCCATGGCGCGAAAATGAAGCCGGAATCCGTGGCGAAATGGTTCGATGCGCTGCGTCACTGGGCGCAGCATGACCACCAGCTGCATCCGGACTTGAACAGCACGGCGTGGAACCGGCTGGCGCCGGATGGCTTGCTGGACGCTTGCGCCAAAGGCTATACGCCGGCGATTCCCGATGATTTCCATGCGCTGCCGCTGTTGCAGGCAGCGCTGGCGGAACTGGAACCGCTCGAACATGCGCTGTGCCGCCACGCGGCGCTGGCCATTGCCCGCCGCATGGAAGAACTCAAGCGCAATGCACGGCAATTCGGTTTTGCCGACATGCTGGACCGGCTGCAGCAGGCGCTGCAGGGCGCCAACGGGGAAGCGCTGCGCCAGCGCATCATCAGCCAATACCCGGTCGCGCTGGTCGATGAATTCCAGGATACGGCGCCCAGCCAGTACCGCATCTTTAATTTGCTGTACCAGGTGGAAGCCAACAATGCGGCGCTGGGCCTGTTCCTGATCGGCGATCCGAAGCAATCGATTTACGGATTCCGTGGCGCCGACATCCACAGCTACCTGGCGGCCCGCCGCGCGACGGAAGGCCGCCATTACCAGCTGGGCACCAACTTCCGCTCGACGGCGGGGCTGGTGGCGGCTGTCAATCAAGTGTTCCTGCATGCGGAAGGGCATGCGCAGCGTGCTGGCCATCCGAAAGGGGCGTTCCGTTTCCGCGCCGATGGGGTCAACCCGCTGCCGTTTGAAGCCGTGGACGCCAACGGCCGCAAGGAACGCCTGGTGGGCGCGGACGGACCGCTGGCAGCGCTGCTGGTGTCGTGCACGGAATCGGATGGCCTCAAGAAGGATGATTACCGCGAATTTTTCGCGCACCATTGCGCCGAACATATCGCGGGGCTGTTGAATGACGAGCGGGCGGGCTTTGATGACGGTGCACGCTTCGAGCGCCTGCAGCCCGCCGATATTGCCGTGCTGGTGCGCGACCGCAAGGAAGCGGCCAGCATCCGCCAGGCGCTGGCGCGGCGGCGCATCGCCAGCGTGTATTTGTCGGACAAGGATTCCGTGCTGGACAGCGAAGAAGCCGCCGACGTGCTGCGCTGGCTGACCGCGATGGCCAACCCGCTCGACGGCAGCCTGGCGCGCGCCGCCTTTGCCACCCGCACGGCCGGCTTGCCGCTGGCGGAACTGGCGCATTTATCCAATGATGAACTGGCGTGGGAACAGCGCGTCGAGCAATTGAAGGCATTGCACCTGGTGTGGCAGCGCCAGGGCGTGCTGGCCATGCTGCGCCGCTTTATCCATGAACTGGGTTTGCCGTCGTCGCTGCTGGCGCAGCCGGGCGGCGAGCGGCGGCTGACGAACTTGCTGCACCTGGCGGAATTGCTGCAAACAGCCAGCCGCCAGCTCGATGGCGAACAGGCATTGATCCGCTGGCTGGCCGAGCAGATCGACGCGGGCGGCGACAGCGGCGATGAGCGCGTGCTGCGGCTGGAATCGGATGCGGAACTGGTGAAAGTCGTCACCGTGCACAAATCCAAGGGCCTTGAATATCCGCTCGTGTATTTGCCGTTTGCCGTCACGGCGCGCAAGGCGGACAAGCGCAACCGCAGCTTCTTCGAATACACGGACGCGGAGGGCACGCGCCGCATCGACATGGCGCTGTCCGACGAAGCGCTGGCGGCCGTCGAAGAAGCGCGGCTGGCCGAAGATTTGCGCCTGTTGTACGTGGCGCTGACGCGTCCCCGCCATTTCCTGTGGCTGGGCGTTGCGGCGCTGGCCGCGCGCAAGGAGGGCAGCAATACGCTGCACGAATCGGCGCTGGGCTATTTGCTGACGGGCGGCGAAGCACTGCCCGCATCGGCGCTGGCGCTGAGGTGGGAAGAAGTCAAAGGCGGGTGCGACGCCATTGCCGTGCGCAAGCTGGCGGACATCGGTGCCGTCACCATGCTGCAGCGGGAAGACCGGCTGGCGCCGCTGGTGCCGGCGCGCCGCTTTGACGGCGGCTTCGAGCGGGACTGGTCGGTCGGCAGTTTCACGTCGCTGACGCGGCGCAATCTGCAGGACGTGCCGCATCTGCCGGCAGGCGGCCTGGCGGCAGACAGCGGCGCGCTGGCCGGCTGGGATGAAGGCGCGGCCCGCAGCGCGCCAGGCATGGGGCCCGGCGACGCGCATGTACCCCGCACCGCGCTGCAAGCCAAGTTGCTGGAACAGCAGGCGATAGCGGAAGCGCTGCAGCGCATTGCCGACGAGCCGTGGCACCGCTTCCCCCGCGGCTCCATGCCCGGCAACTTCCTGCACGAGCAGCTGGAATGGATGGCGCACGAGGGTTTTGGCACGGTGGACGATCCGCAATTCGATGCGCGCCTGCTGCGCCGTATCGAGCGGGCTGGCTGGGCCAACCGGCAAGACGATGCGCTGGCATGGCTGCGCGCCGTGGCGGCGACGCCGCTGCCGCAACTGGGCGCGCCCTTGTCCGCGCTGCACGGCGCATTGCCGGAACTGGAATTCTGGTTCCCCAGCGAGCGCCTGTCGAGCGGTGCGCTGGACCGCCTGTGCCGCCGCCACGTGTTGCCCGGCATTGCGCGGCCCGCGCTGCCGGAGCGGCGCCTGCACGGCATGCTGAAAGGTTTTATGGACCTGGTGTTCGAGCACGAAGGCAAGTACTGGGTGCTGGACTATAAATCCAACGCACTGGGCGGCAACGACAGCGCCTACCACGCCAAGGCGCTGGCCATCGGCGTGGCGGAACACCGCTATGACATCCAGGGCGCACTGTACATGCTGGCGCTGCACCGGCTGCTGCGCTCGCGCCTGGGCGCAGCCTACGACCCGGCCGCGCAGCTGGGTGGCGCGATTTTCTTTTTCCTGCGCGGCATCGGCCATGCGCAAACGCGGGGCTGTTGCCTGCTGGCGCCGGAACCCGGGCTGCTCGATGGCCTGGATGCACTGTTCAATGAGGCCCCATGATGGCGCAACATGACAACACGGCGCCTGGCGCGGAGCTGCAAGCATTGCTGGCACAGGTCGATGCCATGACGGAAGCGGGGCAGTTGCGCCGGCTGGCCGGCGCCTTTGCCCGCTTCGTTGCGTCGCAGGGGCCTGCCAAACCAGCGCTGCTGCTGGCATGCGTGCTGCTGTCGGAACTGGAAGGGCGGGGCCACAGCTGCCTGCTGCTGGCGGACCTTGCCGGCGCCAGCCCTCCGGTCAGGCACATGCTGGGCTGGAGTGAAGAAGACTGGCAGGCGCTGCGCGCTGCCGCGGCGCCCCTGCCGAAAACCGCATCGGCCTGGCGCGCGCAGTTATACCAGTGCGACCAAGTGTGGGCGGTGGGCGACCTGGGTTTCGATGGCGAAGGCCATCCGCTGGTACTCGATGATGACCGGCTGTACCTGCGCCGCTACTGGCGCGATGAAACCGCCGTGGCGCAAGCGGTGCGGTCGCGGGCGCTGCAGCTGCGGCCGGTTGACGCAAAGCAGGTGCGGCAGTGGCTGGACATCCTGTTCCCTGCCGCCGAAGACGGCGGCCCGGACTGGCAAAAGGCTGCCTGCGCGGTTGCCGTGCGGGCCAATCTCGGCATCATTACCGGCGGTCCGGGTACCGGCAAGACGTACACGGTGGCCCGGCTGCTGGCGCTGCTGTTTGCCACGGCTGGCATGGAGCGGGTACCGGCGGCGCACGCATGGCGGGATTCCGGAGCGGGCCTGCCGGCCGCCGGCGGCATCCGCATTGCGCTGGCCGCCCCCACGGGCAAGGCGGCGGCGCGGCTGAAGCAGTCGATTGACCAGGCGCTGGGCGCCCTGTCCGCGCTGGTGCCGGATTTGAACTTGCCAGAGCTGGCCGCCCGCATGGGCGCGGCGCGCACTTTGCACAGCTTGCTGGGCGCGCGGCCCGGTACGCGCCGGTTCGTGCACCACAAGGGCAATCCGCTGGACGTCGACGTGCTGATCGTCGATGAAGCATCGATGGTGCACCTGGAAATGATGGCGTCGCTGCTCGATGCGCTGCCGCCGCATGCGCGGCTGGTGCTGCTGGGTGACAAAGACCAGCTGGCGTCGGTGGAAGCGGGCGCCGTGCTGGGCGACCTGTGCCATGACGCGGAAGCGGGCGGCTACAGCGCGGCGACGGCCGGGTACATGCGCGATGCGGCAGGCATTGTACTGCCGGAATCGTTTATCCAGGGTGGCGGGCCGCTGGCGCAGCAGACGGTCATGCTGCGCAAGAGTATGCGTTTTGGCGGCCCGATCGGCCGGCTGGCATTGGCCGTCAATGCCGGCGACGTGGCCCGCGTGCGCGCCGTGCTGCGCGAAGACGACAGCGGCCAGCTGGCGTGGCTCGACCCGGCCCACCACGCGCACGTGCTGCAGCTGGCGCTGGAAGGGCGGGCGCAGGCCGAAGGCGGCTACCAGCGCTACCTGCGCGAGATGGCCAAAGGTATCGATGAAGGTCACGCGATGTCGCCCGACACGGTGCGCCACGAAGGGTGGGTGCGCGAAGTGCTGGCCGCGTTTGAATCGTTCCGCATCCTGTGCGCCGTGCGGGACGGCGAGTGGGGCGTGTCCGGCCTGAACGACGCGATTGCCGCCAGGCTGGAGGCGGCGGGCCTGCTGCGCCGGCGCGGCGAATGGTACGTGGGGCGGCCCGTGATGGTGACGCGCAATGACTATGCGACCGGCGTGTTCAATGGCGATATCGGCCTGACGCTGCCCGATCCGCTGCGTCCCGGCTCGCTGCGCGTGTACTTCAGCGAAGGCCCGCATATCCGCAGCGTGCTGGCCACGCGCCTGCGCAACGTGGAAACCGCATTTGCCATGACGGTGCACAAGTCGCAGGGCTCGGAATTTGCGCACACGGTGATGGTGCTGCCATCGTCGGCCAGCGCCGTGCTGGCGCGGGAACTGGTGTACACGGGCATCACGCGGGCCCGCACGCACTTTACGCTGGCCACACCGGTGGCCGGCGTACTCGATGAAGCGGTGGCCGTGCGCACGCAGCGCGCCAGCGGATTACGGGGGCTGGTGGGGTAAGGGCAGTGGCCGGTCGGCTAGCGGTAATTGGTGCCGTTATTGATGTCGATGACGTCGCCATTGATGGATGCCGGCGCACTGGTCGCCAGCCAGCACACGGTTTCCGCCACGTCATGTGCGGTACAGAAGCGCTGGCTGATGGTGGCCGCCTTCAACCGCTCTTTCCGGTCCGGCGGAATGTTCTTCATCATTTCCGTCTCTACGGGGCCCGGCGCCACCGAGTTGGCCACCACGCCGCGGGCACCGAATGTCCTGGCAATGGAGCGCATGGCATTGGCCAGGCCCGCCTTGGAAATGCCGTACCAGATATCCGGGTGGCCGATTTCGCCGGCAATCGAGCCCATGCTGACGATCCTGCCGCCCCCGGCGCTGGCCATGCGCTCCGCCACCTTGACGCTGAGCCGCACGGACGTGATGAGGTTGACGTTGAGGATGTGCAAGATATCGTCGCTGCCGTAGTCGCTGGCGGTCTTGGTGTTCATGATGCCGGCATTATTGACCAGCACGTCGACCGGGCCGATCTTGTCCACCACCTGCATGGCCTGGTCGTAACTGGACAGATCCGCTTCCCAGGAAATGATTCCTTCGCGGGCGGCGCGGATGCCCGAGCGGGATACAACATGGACTTCAAAACCTTTGGCCAGCAGTTGCTCAGAAATAGCGAGGCCGATTCCCCTGTTGCCGCCCGTGACGATTGCTTTCATGTGATATTCCTTGGTTTATATATTTGCAATAATACGCAAGGGGTTATCAAGAAGCAAATAATGCGCTGCCACAAGAAAAAAGGGCGCCAACTGGCGCCCCGGTATGCGGATCAGGCTGCCGTTATGCAGCGCGGCGGCGCTTGGAAGCCGTCTTCGATGCCGGCGCTTTCTTGCGCAAGCTTTGTTTCACGGTCTTGACCGGCTTGTCGTCATCGCCGGAAATGAACTTGCGGATCTTCAGCGCATCCATCAGGCGCGCCGAGCTGGCGCCGGCATTGAGCAGCACCATGGTGGCGTTGCGGCCGGCGGATTTGATGCGCATGATCAGGCAGCGGCCGGCTTCTTCCGTGTAGCCGGTCTTCGACATGCCGATGTCCCAGCCCTTGGCGCCCACCAGGCGGTTGGTGTTGTGGTATTCGACTTTGCGGCCGTTGATCTTGATGACGTCTTTGCTTTCCGTGGAAATTTCACGGATGGTGTCGTACTTGGCGGCGGCATTGGCCATCTTGACCAGGTCGGCGGCGGTGGACACGTTGTGCGGCGACAGGCCGGTCGGCTCTTCAATCACGGTATTGGTCAGCCCCAGCGCCTTGATCTTCAAATCCACGGCGCGCTTGAAGGCAGCCTGGCCGCCCGGGTACGTGCGGGCCAATGCGGCGGCAGCGCGGTTATCGGACGACATCAGCGCCAGCTGCAGGACGTCGGCGCGGGAAATCGCCGCGCCCACCGGCACGCGCGACACGCTGTGTTTCAGCGTATCGACGTCGGATTTGTCGATGTTGATGATTTCATTCATGTCCTGCCTGGCGTCCAGCACGACCATGGCTGTCATCAGCTTGGTCAGCGAGGCAATCGGCACCTGGGCGGTGGCGTTTTTTTCAAGCAAGATTTTGCCGGTGTCGTCTTCGACCACCAGCACGTTTTGCGAGCCGAGCGGCAGCGCCATAGCGGCGGCGCTCAAGGACATCAGCAGGGCGGCTACTGTTTTCTTGATCATGTTCATACGAAATTGGGGAGTGACGGAAAATCGGCGGCGTATTTCAGTTTAGTGCACTGCACAATATCTATACGGCAATATTTCCTTACTCTCGACGATACAGCAATTTATCGGGCTCGTCCATGGAATGTCAGCAGTATCCGTCGCTGAAATGCAAAAAAGCCCCGCAGGATGGCCTGCGGGGCTGATGCCCAATATGGGTGCCGGGCCTTTAGGCCGGCATCCACTGGTGATGACTGACTATTTCGCGGCGTAAATCTTGTCGAATTCGCCGCCGTCATCAAAGTGTTTTTTCTGCACGGCGCGCCAGCCGCCAAACACGTCATCCACACTGAGCAAGGTGATTGGCTTGAACGTGGCCGCGTATTTTTTCGCCACGGCTTCGGAACGGGGACGCAAGTGATGTTTGGCGAGGATTTCCTGGCCGGCATCGGAATACAGGAAATTCAGGTACGCCGTCGCGGGTTTGCGCAAGTTGCGCTTGTCGACAACTTTATCGACGACGGCCACGGGCGACTCCGCCAGCACGGACGTGGGCGGATACACGATGTCGAAGTTGTCGCCAAATTCTTCCTTGACGAGGAACACTTCATTTTCAAACGTCACCAGCACGTCGCCGATCTGGCGCTGGGCAAACGTCGTGGTGGCGGCGCGGCCGCCCGTGTCCATTACCGGCACATTCTTGAAGATTTTGCCCACCAGTTCGCGGGCTTGCGCTTCCGTGCCGCCTTTCTTCAGCACGGAGCCCCAGGCTGCCAGGTAGGTGTAGCGGCCGTTGCCCGACGTTTTGGGATTCGGAATCACGACTTTGACGTCCGGCTTGGCGAGATCCGCCCAATCCTTGATGTTCTTGGGATTGCCTTTGCGGACCAGGTAAATCACCGTCGAATAAAACGGCGCCGCGTTGTGCGGGAACTTGGCTTTCCAGTCTGCTGCCACCAGGCCGCGGTCCGCCAGCAAGTCCACGTCGTTGGCCTGGTTCAAGGTCACGACGGATGCTTCCAGGCCATCGGCCACGGAGCGCGCCTGTTTCGACGAACCGCCGTGCGACTGGTTGACCGTCACGTTTTCGCCTGTCTTCTTTTTGTAATCGGCAGCAAAGGCGGGATTGATATCCTTGAACACTTCGCGCATCACGTCATACGATACATTCAACAGCGCCGGGTCAGCCGCGTACGAAGGTGTGGTAAAGGGCAGGGCGGCAGCGAAAAGGGCAGAGGCGATCAACGTGCGGCGCTTATTACTTTTATGTGTCATGGAAGCTTGGATCCTGTTGTGAAAAATATATAGGCATGGTCTATAATTCGCGCCGGAAAAGATACGAATTTTTCGTAATATCTAAATCACGATTTCGAGGCAAAGCAAAACGCACGGCACGCGACACGGGCTTTTTCCGGCTGGTGTATAGTCGCGCTGTGTGCTGGCGGCAAGCCGCCGGCGCCGGGGTGATCGGCATTATTTTGTGAGTACACATGAGTCTTGAAATTCGTATTGCTGCATCTGGCGACGCTGAAGCGGCATGCAATGTTTTGCGGCGTTCCATCGCCGAATGCTGTGTCCTCGACCACAAGAACGACCCCGCCATTTTGGGCGCGTGGCTCGGCAATAAAACCCCGCAAATGGTGGCCAGCTGGTTCCAGTCGCCCACCAACCATTCGCTGGTGGCGTTGCAGGACGATGCCGTCGTCGGCGTCGCGCTGTTGACGGGCGCTGGCAAGCTGGCGCTGTGCTACCTGTTGCCGGAGGCGCGGGGACTGGGCCTGGGCAAAGCACTGCTGGCGCGAATGGAAGAAATCGCCTGCGGCTGGGGCGTGAAAGCACTGCAATTACACAGCACCGCCACCGGTGAAAGCTTCTTTGCCCGCCACGGCTACACGCCGGCCGGGAAAGTGCGCTCGCCGTACGGTGTCGACACGACGTTTTTCTGGAAGCAGCTCGGTGGCGGCGATGCGCCTGCTGACGGCGACGACGCCAAACCGCGCAAGCGCTTCTGCAATTGCAATTCCGCCTGACATCCCACGACCAGAAAGGTCCGTATGCCTGAAATCGCCGTCAGCCGCCAGGATATTTTCCCGACCACGATCTGGTCATTTGATCTCGCTTACCTGCAGCCGTATTTCCCCGCGTGGCTGGACGTGATCCGGCAACTGCGCGCGGCGCAGCCGCAGCCGGCCGGCCGTACGATACGGCGCGGCTGGAACAGTGAAACCACGTTATTGCAGCAGCAGGCGTTCGAGCCGCTGCACGTTGCGGCGCAATCCGTGTTTGGCCAGGTGCTGCAGGAAATGCAGCTGCCCGGCGCGATCCGCTTCCGTGTGGAAGGCTGGGTCAACTTGCATGAAGAAGGCGGGTTCAATATGCAGCACATGCATCCGAACCGCTTGTTGTCGGCCGCGTTTTACCTGCAAGTGCCGGAAGGGTCGAATCCTGTGCTGTTCCACGACCCGCGCCCGGCCGTCAAACTGGGGCAGGTGGCGGGACGGGGCTTCAATGGCGGCGGGTTGACTGCCGCGCAGCCGTCGTTGGGCCAGATGCTGGTCTTTCCCAACTGGCTGGAACACCACGTCGAACCGCATCCGGTGGCTACGCCGCGCATTGCGATAGGCATGAATGCTGTGGCAGCCTGAGGCTGGCCGCTTCCACCACGTGGCCGCCGGCAAACATCTTTAATTCGCCTGGCACGAACGCGTGCCACGTTTCATCGTGCGTCAGCGGCTGCGTGGCAATGACGGCCATGCGGTCGTCCGGACCATTGTGGCGGCTCAGGTCGATGCTGCGTTCGCAATCAATCAGGCTCGCTTGCGCGAACGGGTAGCTGCGCGACACGTAATGCAACTGCGTGGAGCAGTGCGCAAACAGCGTGTCGCCATCGGACAGCAGGAAATTGAACACGCCATGGACGGCAATTTCCGCCGCCAGTTCCGACACGGCGACATACAGCGCGCGGCGCGACGGCTGTTGATCGAAGCGCTCCGCCAGGCCGGACAGCAGATAGCAAAACGCCCGCTCGCTGTCCGTGTCGCCTTCCACGTCATATCGCCCCGCATCCGGATAAAACCCTTTCAAGTCGCCGTTATGGGCAAACGACCAGGCGCGGCCCCACAGCGTGCGGGTAAAAGGGTGGCAATTTTGCTGCGTGATGTTGCCCTGCGTCGCTTTGCGGATGTGCGCAACGACATTGCTGGCCTTGATGCGGCGGCGCTTCATTTGTTCGGCCAGCGGCGAATCGATGGATGGGCGCTCATCGCGGAACAGGCGCACGCCGCGGCGGGTATGAAAGGCAATGCCCCAGCCATCCTTGTGCTCGCCCGTGCGGCCGCCCCGTTCGGCAAAACCGGCAAAGGAAAAGCGCAGGTCGGCAGGCTGGTTGCTGTTCATTCCGAGAAGCTGGCACATGGTGGCACCGCAATAAAAATAACGATGAGCCCACAATAGCGGGGACGTAAAATCGATGGAACGAATGTTTTGCTATATGCATATATGTAATGCGATTGCGGTCCCTATATGCACAAAACGAATACTGTACGAATAAACCATTCGTTTAATCCACGCAATGGCTGGGATAAGGTGTCGCCATTGCAGCAACCTGGAGAACAACGACATGCGCTTTCCCGTCCTGAATCAATACCTGTCCCGCCTGTCCAGCGACGGCGCGGCCCACACCAGCATCCAGCTCGATGCGCAAGGCCGCGCCCAGGGCCGCTTCTTCAATTGCACGATGACGAGCGCGTTCCAGCCGGTGCGGGAATTGCACCGTGGCGCGGCAATTGCCTATGAAGGCTTGGCGCGCAGTGCGGCAGGGGGCGGCGATGGCTTGTCGCTGTGGAAGTTGCTGGACAGCGCGGCCAGCGACGATGAATCCGTGGAACTGGACCGCCTGTGCCGCATGCTGCACGCGATTAACTTCTTCCGGCAAGAAGAGGCGGCCGGCGCGGCCGGTGCGGATTTGTATTTGAATGTGCACAGCCGCTTGCTGAGCGCGGTATCCAGCAACCACGGCCATGCGTTCCGCCGCATCCTCGATGCGCTGGAATTGCCGCTGGCGCGCATCGTGTTGCTGTTGCCGCCGGTAACGGCGCAGCAGGGCTGGCTGATCAATTATGTGGCGGACAATTACCGCCGCAATGGATTCCGTTTTGCCGTGCAGGCAACCGGCGCCCGCGATGGCGCGGCGCTGCTGGAGCGCGTGCGGCCCGACGTGCTGCGGCTCGACGCCCGTGCCGCCGGCGGCTCCATTGATGCCGACGCAGCCACCGTGGCGCTGCTGGAACAGGCGCGGCAAGCCGGTGTCCGTGTGGAATTCCGCCATCTGGATACGGCCGGCGCACTGCAATCGCTGCACCGCATTGCCGACGCGGCCGGTGTTGCGCTGCTGGCACAGGGCACGCTGCTGGATGTGCCGCAATCGACCTTGGCGCCGCCCGCCGTGGCGTCCGGGGCGCCGGCTGCCTTGTCCCTGTAACACTGCGCGCGCCATGCCATCCGGGCAGGCTTAAGAAAACATTAAGCTTGCCGCACATTCTTCATGTGCTTTCTCAACTCCCCCCGCTAATCGGCTATAGTTGCGGAGTATTGTTTGATCGGAATTGTTATGGCATCGCGCAGAGACTTTTTACAGACCGGCCTGGGACTGACGGCCGCAAGTTTTATCGGTGCGCCGTTGCTGGGATGTGCCGCCCGGGCCGAACCCGTGCGGCAGGCAAAAGCAGCACCGAAACCAGCGGCAGCCCATAAAACGGCTGCCGCGCCTGCGAAAGCAGCGGAAAAACCTACGCAACTGGCGCAATTGACACCGCGGGAAGCGCCGGATGAAGACCTGGAACCGCCACCGGACATTTTTGACGCACAATCGCTGGACCTGGAATTCTGGCTGAAGCCGCGCACCATTCAGCTGATCCGTCCCGCCAGCGGTGAAAAAGCCAAGCTGCTGTACTGGAAAGATGGCGAGCTGATCGACTCGGCCTACCAGGAATTGTGCTACCTGCTGCGCGACGTGAATGGCAAGGAAACCGCGCCCATCGACCCGAAATTGCTGGAAACCCTGTGGGGTGCGCAAGCGTTCGTGGCCCGTTATGGCATAGAAAGCCCGGTGGAAATCCTGTCCGGCTACCGGACCAAGAGTTCCAACAACAAGCTGATCGAGCAGGGCATTCCTGCCGCCCGCCAGTCGCTGCACATGGAGGGCAAGGCGGCCGATATCCGCATTGCCAACCTGAATGAAGAAGTGCTGGGCGGGCTGGTGCGCAGTTTCCGCCAGGGCGGCGTCGGCTTTTATTACCGCTCCGGGCCCCGTGGCGGCTGGATCCATGCCGATACCGGCTTGAAGCGGACATGGAAGGGGTGATTTGGCCAGGCGATTGGTTTACACTGGCTGATTGTCCTGTCTTATGAAGAATGTATGCAGCAAACTGACTCTCCACGCTTCCGTCCCGTGCCATGGACGGCGCTGGAAACCCCGGCCGACGTCGAGTTGTGGATCGCCGAACACAACCTCGCCCTGCAAGAATTGATCGCGCCCCATGAAACCGGCTATGGCGTGTGTTTTACGCTGGCCGAAGGGGGCGAAATCTACCTGCAGACGACGCAGGATGGCGCCATCATTGTCGATGTGACGGAAGAAGCGGAATGGGTATCGCCGCTGATTGCTGCTGTCGGCCAGGTTGAACCGCCGAAAGGATCGCTGTGGATATTGCCGGATGATAAGCTGGTGCAATTGATCATGGGCTTGTCCGGCCTGATCGCAACGTCCATCCTCGTGGTGGGCCACCATTTCGGGCGGGGCCAGCGCACCCGCTACTAACATAAGGATACTCATGGCACTGTCCCGTCGTATGTCCGTCAAGCTGGCAGCCGCGCTGCTGCTGGCCACTGCTGCACAAGTTCATGCTGCTGATTTGCTGGCCACCGTCAAGGCGCGGGGCACATTGAAAATTGCCATGGAAGGCGTGTATCCGCCGTTCAACTACAAGGATGCGAAGACTGGCGAATTGCAGGGCTACGATGTCGACGTGGCGAAACTGGTGGCGTCCAGGCTGGGCTTGAAGCCGGAATTCGTGACGACGGAATGGGCCAGCATCCTGGCGGGCCTGGCCAGCGGCAAATATGACGTCATCGTGTCACAAGTGACGATCCAGCCTAAACGGGAACTCGCGTTTGATTTTTCCACGCCGTACACGTATTCCGCACCGCAACTGATCCAGCGCCGCGATGACAAGACGGAGTACGCGTCGCTGGCGGCGCTGAAGGGTAAAAAGCTGGGCGTAGGGCAGGGCAGCGTCTATGAAATGCAGGCCAAGGCGGCGGGCGGCATCGACGTGCGCGGTTATCCGGCCGCGCCGGAAAACTTGCGCGACTTGTCCGTCGGCCGTATCGATGCCGCGCTCAACGACAGCCTGATGACGGCGTATTTGCTGAAAACGTCGGACTTGCCGATCCGTGCCGGCGCCAGGGTGGGCGCCGTCGAACGCTGCGGCATCCCGTTCAGGAAGGGCAACCCGGAATTCAAGGCGGCGCTCAATAAAGTGCTGGCCGATGCGGCGGCAGACGGCAGCCTGAAGGCTATTTCCGTCAAATGGTTTGGGACGGACGTCAGCAAGGCGCCTTAAATGGACTGGCTCACCCTGTTGCAGGAAGCGGCGCCCGTCATGCTGAAGGGCGCCGGCTATACGCTGGTGTTTGCGCTGGCGTCGATGCTGGGCGGCTTGCTGATCGGCTTTCCTGTCGCCGTGCTGCGCATCTTGCCGTGGCGCGTGCTGGCCTGGCCTGCCGCTGTTTATGTCAGCCTGATGCGGGGCACGCCGCTGCTGGTGCAATTGTTCGTGATTTATTACGGCTTGCCTGGCGTGGGGATCGAACTGACGCCGGTAACGGCAGGCATTCTGGCGCTGAGCCTGAATGCAGGCGCGTACCTGTCGGAGAGCTTGCGGGGCGCGATTGCTTCGGTGGCGCGCGGGCAGTGGTGGGCCAGTTATTCGCTGGGACTGGGCTACCGCGATACGCTGGTGCACGTGGTGATGCCGCAAGCGCTGCGGGTGGCGGTCCCGGCGATGAGTAACAGCTTGATCAGCCTGATCAAGGATACGTCGCTGGTGTCCGTCATCACGATGACGGAATTGATGTTGTCGACCAAGGAAGTCATTGCCGCCACGTTCCAGCCCTTGCCTTTATACCTGGCCGCTGCCGCTATTTACTGGGTCATGAGCCTCGTGTTCGAAGCGCTGCAAAAGCAGGCGGAACGCCGTTTGAACCGTCCCCACGCGCGCTGACAGCCGGTTTATTCCTGTTGTGTTCGTACACTCGACACACCCCAACGCCCATGCTAGTCTAAGTTGAAGATCGTGCACGATTTACCCGTGCAACGGGTCACTTGCACGTCGCTATAAGGGTGGTGGCATGGACAAGGAATTGCATGCATCGGTGTTGCAGTCTCCCGACCTGCTGCGGCCGGTACTGGGCAGCGGTCAACTGTCCGCCCATGGCGGCGCGGGGTTTGAAGACGTGGCGCTGACGCCGGAGCGGGCCCGCTACGAAGTAGACCAAGCCTACTTCAACGATATCTACCTGCTGGCGCCGGTCGGCTATTTCCTGCTGGCGTTCGATACCACGATCCTGCAAATGAATATCGTGGGCGCCGACATGCTGGGGTTGAAGCGCAACAGCACGGCCCCGGTGCCATTCCGCCACTTTGTCGCGCCCCGCTTCGTGGCGGACTTTGACCAGTTCATCCGCAATGCCGCCAATACCAGCGAGGCGCAGCGCTGCAATGTGCAGATGACGCACGGCCGGCCTGGCGAACAGGGATTTCCGGTGGCGCTGCGCGCCAGTGCGGACGGCAGCGGGCAAGCGATCCGCGTGGTAATGGAACCGGCCGAAGGCAAGCTGGAGGCGCTGGAAAAAAGCGAGGAACGCTTTCGCCGCATCGTGCACAGCGCGGAAGAAGGGATCTGGGAAATCGATGCGCAAGCGCGCACGTCGTTTGTGAATCCCCGCATGGCGGCCATGCTGGGCTACAGCATTGAAGAAATGCTGGGCCAGCCGCTGGTGGCCTTCATGGATGACGAAGGCCGCGCCATCCTGGAGCACAATATTGCGCGCCGCCAGCAAGGCATCGCGGAACGCCACGAATTCAAATTCATGCGCAAGGATGGCAAGCAATTGTGGACCACGCTGGCCACCAATCCCATCTTTGACAATGCCGGTGCGTATATGGGCGCGCTGGCGCTGGTGACGGATATCACGGCGACGCGCCAATCAGCCGAGCTGATCTGGCAGCAAGCGAATTTCGACCAGTTGACGGCGCTGCCGAACCGCCACATGTTCCACGACCGCCTGGCGCAGGAAATGAAGAAAGCGCGGCGCGAAGGGCTGCTGCTGGCGCTGCTGTTCATCGACCTGGACGGCTTCAAGCAAATCAATGATACGTATGGCCATGAGCAGGGCGATGCGCTGCTGATTGAATCGGCTGCCCGCATTACCGCTTGCGTGCGCGCCACGGATACGCTGGCGCGGCTGGGCGGCGATGAATTTGTCGTCATCGTGTCCGGGCTCGACCATGCATCATCGGTGGACCGGGTGGCGCAAAATATCCTGAATTCGCTGCGCCAGCCGTTCCCGCTGGACGGCGGCGACGGCAGTGTGTCTGCATCGATCGGCATCGCACTGTTTCCGTCGGACGCGTCGGATGCGCCGGAATTGCTGCGCCATGCAGACCAGGCCATGTATGCGGCAAAAAACGCGGGCCGCAGCCGCTACCACTATTTCACGCCGGATTTGCAGCAGGCGGCACAGCGCCGCCAGCGCCTGTCCATGGATTTGCGCCAGGCGCTGGCTGCCGGCCAGTTCGAACTGTATTACCAGCCGATCGTCAACCTCAATACCGGCATGATCGAGCGGGCCGAAGCGCTGCTGCGGTGGCGCCATCCGGAACGGGGTTTATTGCACCCGCATGATTTCATGCCGTATGCGGAATCGTCCGGCCTGATCGTGGAAATCGGCGACTGGGTATTCCGCCGCGCGGCGGAGCAGGTGCAGGCATGGCAGCAGGAACTGGGACGCCCGTTCCAGGTCAGCATCAACCAGTCGCCGGCGCAATTCCGCGGATCCGGCCCGGGCGACTGGCTGGAGCACGTGGAAAAGCTGGCGCTGGCGCCCCGGTCCATCGTCATCGACGTGACGGAAAACGTGTTGATGGATGACGCGGCCGAAGTGCTGGAACGCTTGCGGCATTACCGCGCCATGGGCTTGCAGGTAGCGCTGGACGACTTTGGCACCGGTTACGGATCCATGGCGCATTTGCGCAAATTCGATATCGACTTCGTGAAAATCGACCGCTCGCTGGTGCAGGATATGGTGGGCGATTCCGGCGACCTGGCCTTGTGCGAAGCGCTGATTGTCATGGCCCACAAACTGGGGCTGAAAGTCGTGGCGGAAGGGGTGGAAACGCCTGCGCAGCAAGCGCTGCTGGTGGCTGCCGGTTGCGACTATGCGCAAGGGTATGTGTTTGCCCATGCGGTGCAGGCCAACAAGTTTGCCGGCATGGCGCGCAACGGACTGCCGCGCCTGCGGTAAATACAAAAACGGGCCTGCACGGCCCGTTCAATAAATTTCCACATGGAAACAGTTTGCGGTATAATTACATCCGCAAACCCAGCAGCGCCATCACGCGGTCGCGGTTAATGCCCGTCAGCGCCGAGGTCAGGCTCAGCAGCGAAGCATAGCTGGGCTCATTGGCTGTCGTGACGAAATTGTGCGCTGCCTGGTCCATGCCGGCTGCACTGACTTCCGGCATCGCGGAATTGGCGCGCTGCGATGCATCGGCCAGCGCCAGGTTGACTTTGGACAGTGCCGCTTCCACGTGGGCCAGCGCCTGGATCACTTGCTGCAGCGTCTGGCGGATCATTTCCGCATCATTCGTGTGCCACTGTTCCGGCATGATGACGGGTGGTTCCGGTTCCGTGCGGACCCGGTTCAACTGGCCGGTGGGGTAGCGGATGCCGCCGCCCTGGATCGCCATCGTATCGCGCACATTGGTCCAGTTCGATTCCGGCGTCGTAAATTCCAGGTCGCCGTTATCGGCCATCGACACGCTGATATTGACCGGCGCCAGCGCCTGGTTGAAGCGGGCGATGATTTCCTCATCGGACAAGCCCGGCTCCAGCTGCACTGAACGCAAACCCTGTGCCCCGTTGCCGACCGCAATCGCCAGCGTTTCGCGGGCGCCGTGACGCAGGTTACCCATGGTCATGCCTCGCACTTTGAAGCGCTGCTGCGATTCGTTGCTGCTATAGCTGAGCTGGCTGTCCAGGGTACCGCCGGACGCTTCCTGGCGGTTGCGCCACGTATCGCTGAACTGGCGAACGCGGGCTTCCACCTGGCCGTCGCGGCCCTGGCGGCTGGCCAGTTTGGCGGACAGCTCTGCCTTCAGTGCGCGCAGCTGGGCGGCGCTTTGTTCCAGGAAATCAACGGCTTGCTGTGCACCTGAAATATCGCGCTGCAGCGGCTGGTCCCAATTGCTCAGGCCGCGCCGGGCCACCGGAGCAGGCGGGGCGCCGGTGGCGCCGACCTGCTCTGGCGCAGCGGATTGCCCAACCGAGCTGGTCGAATCGACCTTGCCGGCCGAGCTGGTCTTGCTGCCCGATGGGGCGGCAATTCCGCTGGAACTGGTGCGCTGAGCGATTTGCATGCGAGTTACAGTACGTTAAAGAGGGTCAGGTTGCTTACTTTGGCATAAGCCTTGTAAGTCGATTGCAAAGCAATATTGTAGCCATTCAAATCCGTTGCGGCGACACCGTAATCCAATTTTCCCAGGTCCGTCAGCGCCATCTGGTTCGACAGGCTGACATTCGCGTGGTTATCGGCCAATGTCGACATGATATTCTGTGCGCCGCCCAAATCCGCAATTTTTGTGGAAACCAGGCTCAGTGTTTCATCGGCGCCCGTCAAATTCGCTTGCAGGATCGCGCGCATGGTCGGGTCATTCGACGATACGCCCGCTTGCAAGCCATCCAGCGTGGCGTCGATCTGGTTCAGGAATTTTTCCAGGCCATTGACATTGACATTGGCCGTTTGCGAAATTCCGTTGCCCACGACAACTTCCTGCTTGCCATCATTGCCAGTATAGGTGTAACGCGAGCCGGGCGCAGCATTTTCATCGAACGTAATCGCGGCAGTCGACGTCAGCGTGCCGGAGAACACGTAGCGGCCTTCCGCATCGCGCACGTTGGCGCTGTACAGCATCGAATCGCGCAGCGACGACAGCGACTGTTTCATCGATTGCAAGTCGTCCGGCGTCACCGAGCCGCCGTCCAGCGCCCACACCAGCAAGTCGCGCACCTGGTTGATGTCGCCCACGGTGCTGGTCAGGAACGTTTCATTCTTTTGCAGGCGGATTTTCACCGCATCGATATTGGCCCGGTACTGGCCGATCTGCGCTTCTTCGCGGTTCAGGCGGGAAATACGCACATTGGTCAACGGGTCGTCGGACGGCACCATGACGGCGGCGCCGGACGCCATTTGTTCGGTCAGCTTGCTGATCTTGTCCTGGTTGATGGACAGCGAGCGGTTCATCGAAGCCTGGAACTGGGAAGTGGCGATGCGCATGGTATGGCTCCTTAGAACATTCGCAGGGTGGAGTCAAACAGCTCATTGGCCACGGCGATGGCTTTCATGTTCGCCTGGTACATTTTCTGGTATTCCATCAAGTTGACCGCTTCCTCGTCCTGGTTCACGCCGGCAGTGGATTTCCAGTCGTCTTCCGCTTGCTGGCGGATCGTGTCCGCGGTTTTCAGCAACGCCTGGTTTTGCTGGCTGTCGATGCCCAGCTTGCCGACCAGCTGCGTATCCGCGTCCGCCACCAATACCGAACCGATCGACGACAGGCTGATGCTTTGGGTGCGGATGGCAATCAGGCTCTGCAGGTTGGCGCTGTCGCCCGGCGTGCCGTCGGCGGAAAACGCCAGCTGGCTGGCCTTGAAATTCGGATCGATCTGCAGCATGCCGGTGGTGCTGGCGGCATTGAAGTTGAACAGCGCAATGCCGGGATTGCCATCGACGTCGGTACCGGCCTGCAATTGCGCATTGACCTTGGCCGACAGCTGGTCCGCCATGTCGATAATTGATTGCTGCATGGGCGCCAGGATGTTGTTCTTGTACGAAGACAAGCCACCCATCTGGCCGCCCATGGCGCTGTCATCCAGGTCGAAGGAATTCTTGTTGAAATCCAGATTCAACACAGCGCCGCTATTGGTTTGGCGGAACGACATGACGGAACCCTGCGAGCCGATCACCAGTGGCTGGCCCGTGCGCAGCGACACGTTGCGCGAACCGTCCGGCTGTTCGATGACTTCGATCGCCAGTTTTGACGCGAGGCGGTCAATCGCCTGGTCGCGCTCATCGGCCAGGGCGGATACGTTCGTGCCCAGCGCTGCCGCGCCGATGATGTTCTGGTTCAGGCGAGAGATGGCGTTGATGTCGGCATTGATGTTGGGAATCAACGCTTCGCGCTGCTGGTCGATCGACAGCCGCTGGTTGGCCATCACGTTATAAATACTGTTGAAGTGCTGCGACATGGCGTTGGCCGCAGTCACCACTTGCTGGCGCAGCGGCGTGGACGTCGGATCGACACCCGCTGCATTCAATGCTTTGAAGAACTGGTCAACGCCGGCGCTGATGCTGGACTGGTCATCGCCCATCACTTTTTCCAGCTGCGACAAATACGGCTGGTTCTGGCTGTACAAACCCTGGTCGGATGCAGCGCGCCACAGTTGCTGGCTCTTGTAAGCATCGGAGAAACGGGTCAGCCCGGTGACTTCCACACCCATGCCGGGCGTCTTGCTGGTAATGCCGGGCGCGACCGCGGCAAGGTTCACGCCCTGGCGCGTGTAGCCTTTGGTTTGTAAGTTGGCAATATTCTGGCTCGTCGTCTGCAGCGCGGTTTGCGCGGCGAGGGCGCCAGATAATGCGTTATTGATAATGCTCATGTAGCAGTCTTTCCAGGTAGTGGCCGGGATTGCCTGCTAAGTGCATGAAGTCCGGCCGGTTATCTTATCAAGGCGACCGAGGATGGCCGGACATTAAATCGATGGTGACGATTTTGTGTCGGGCAACACTTTTTGTTGCTCCTTGGAAATTGGCATGGGGGCTGCCGCCGGGTGCAGCGGCAGGGCAGCGCCAGGCGGCGTGGCGGCCGGAGCGGCGGCAGGCAGCAGCTGGCGCAAGATGGCGTCGGCAATGCCGAACGCGCGGCGGCCCGCCATCTGGTCGGCGACGAGGTTGTCCGCCATGTCCAGCATATCGTCATTGGTTTTATCGCGGTGGCCCGTCTCGTCTTCCTGCAGCACGCGGCCGGAAGCACGCATCTGGTGCATCATGTGCGAAATAAAGAATGATTCGAACTTGACTGCCGCTTCCGTGGCTTTGGCCTTGTACGCGGGATCAACCGGATTGGCAGCGGCAGCTTCTTCGGCAGCCTGGGTGGCGGCATCCTTGATGGGGGCCAAGCCGTCCTGTTTTCCCATGCCCAGTTGACGGGGCAGCACAGGCGCCAAACGGTAGTCAGAGTTATCCATAGCCATCCTCAGATCACAACCAGTTCGCCTTCGATGGCGCCAGCCTGGTCCAGCGCCTGCAGGATGGCCATGATGTCATCCGGCGTGGCGCCCAGGCTGTTGATGGTGTCAATAATGGTTTGCAGGCGGGCGCCGCCCGGCCATTTGAACGTTTGCGCCGCATTTTGATCGACGCTGACCTGGCTCTGTGCCGATGCCTGCGTGGTGCCGCCCTGCGACAGCGCATTGGGCTGGCTGACCTTGGTGCTTTCTTCGATCGTGACTTTCAGCGACCCGTGCGTGACGGCGGCAGGGCGCACCCGCAAGCCTTCCGCAATGACTACCGTGCCGGTGCGGGAGTTGAACACGACTTTCGGCGTTTCATCGCCCACTTCGATCGGCAGCGATTGCAGCTTGGCCATGAACGCCACGCGCTGCGTGGGGTTTTCCGGCGCCACCACTTCGACGCTGGTGCCGTCCGTGGTGGTAGCGATCTGGCCGAACTGGCGGTTAATGGAATCCACGATATTCGTCGCGGTCTGGAAATGCGGATGGCGCAACGACAGGCGCACGGACGGCTTCGTAGCAAAATCCGTCGCAATTTCCCGTTCAATGATGGCGCCATTCGGGATGCGGCCTGCCGTCGGCGTATTCACCGTGACGGACGACCCGCTTTTGCCGCCGGCGGCAAAACCGCCCACCACGACATTGCCCTGTGCCAGCGCGTAGGTTTCATTGTCGGCGGCTTTCAGCGGCGTCAGCAGCAAAGTGCCGCCGCGCAAGCTTTTTGCATCGCCCAGCGATGACACCGTGATATCGATGGCCTGGCCGCGGCGATAGCCGGGCGGGAATACGGCCGATACCATGACGGCTGCCACGTTCTTGCTTTTCGCATCGGTGCCATCCGGCATTTTTACGCCGAATTGCTTGAGCATATTGATGACGGACTGGCTGGCGAATTTCACCTGCGTGGTGTCGCCGGAGCCGGCCAGGCCGACCACCATGCCATAGCCGACCAGCGGGTTTTCCCGCACGCCTTCCACGGTAATGAGGTTGCGCAGGGTTTGCGCTGCATGGACCGGCATGGCGGCGGACAGCATCGCCGTGGCGGCGAATGCAAGGGAGGTGAGCAGGCGGTGTTTCATGATGTCACTTTAAAACGGCATCAGGGGACCGGTAAAGAAGCGCGTCAGCCAGCCAGGCTGATTGGACTCAGCCAGCGTGCCGGAACCGGAATAGGCAATACGGGCATTGGCGATGCGCAGCGACGACACCTTGTTGTCGGCATCGATATCGGCTGCGCGCACGTAGCCGCGCAGGCGGACGAATTCTTCACCCTGGTTCAGGGTCAGTAATTTTTCACCGGCCAGGCGCAGCAGCCCGTTCGGCAACACTTCCTGCACCACGACCGTGATGGCGCCGGACAGCGCATTGGTTTGCGTGCTGGTGGCGTCGCCGGCAAAGGTGCGGCCGCCATTCAAGTCGATGGCAGCTTTATTGAAGGTTTTGCCCAGCAGGCTGGGGGCGGCAATCGATACGCCGGAATCCTTGCTGTACTTGGTGCCAGCGGTCTTCGACGCATTGGTGGTTTCTTCCAGCGTCACCGTCACCACGTCGCCGACGCGGAATGCGCGGCTGTCGGAATACAGCGAGACGCCGGAGTCCGGCGAAAATACGCCGCCGGATGTGCCACGGGACACCGGTTGCGGCGAGCGCCCCATGGCAGGGGCCTCGTCGAACGGACCCGGCCGCACAGGCGGCGGCTGGATGGCTGCGCAGCCGGTCAACGCAATGGCGACCGCTGCGGACAACAGAGCTTTCATGGCAATTACCGTGCGGCCTGGGACAGGTATTGCAGCATGTTTTCCGCTGCCGACAACACCTTGGTATTCATTTCATACGCGCGCTGGGTGGCGATCATGTCGACCATTTCTTCCACCACTTGCACGTTCGAGCCTTCCAGCGCGCCTTGCTTCAGCTTGCCGAACTGGTCGGTACCTGGCGCGCCTTCCGTCGGCGTGCCGGACGACGCGGTTTCTGCAAACAGGTTGTCGCCCAGTGCCTGCAAACCGGCCGGGTTGATGAACGACGTCAAGGTCAGCTGGCCCACGACGGTTGGCGTCGGGGAGCCGGACGTGGTGGCGGACACGGTACCGTTTTCCGCAATGGTTACGTGCGTGGCATTGGCGGGAATCGTGATTTGCGGCACCAGCGGCAAGCCGGCCGAATTGACCAGGATGCCGTTCGCATCAAGCTGCAGCTGGCCGGCGCGGGTGAAGGCAGGCTCGCCGTTCGGACGGCGCACTTGCAGGAAGCCGTTGCCGCTGATGGCCACGTCCAGCGCGTTCGTCGTGGTCTGGATGCTGCCGTTGGTGAAAATCTTGTGCGTACCGGCGATTTGCGTACCGTTACCCAGCTGCACGCCGGATGGCGACAGCGTGTTGTTGTCCGCACGCTGCGCACCTGGCTGCTGCTCGATCGAATAGTGCAAGTCCTGGAACGATACGCGGTCGCGCTTGAAGCCGACCGTGTTGGCGTTGGCCAGGTTGTTGGCAATCGCTTGCAGTTTGGCGTCCTGTGCCTGGATACCGGTCTTGCTGATCCACATTGCTGGATTCATGGTGTACTCCTAAAGTGAGGATGCCCGCCCGAAGGCCCTGCACCCTGACTGCTAAATTATCCGCCAACCAAACGGTTGCCAGCTTCAGCCATCTTGTCGCTGGCCTGGAACATTTTCATTTGCACGTCGAACGTGCGGTTCAAACTCATGACGGCAACCATTTCTTCCACGGCCGACACGTTACTGCCTTCCAGGAAGCCGCTGCGCACCTGCACGTTGGGATCGGCCTGCAGCGGCTGGCCGTTACGGGCCACCAGCAAGCCCGATGCGTTCTTGGTCAATTCCGACCCTTCCGCATTGACCAGCTTGAGCTTGTCCACCACCGTCATGTTCTGGCCGCCCGGCGGCTGGATGGAAATCGTGCCATCCATGCCGAATTCCACGCGCGAGTGGGCCGGCAGGCGGATCGGGCCGCCGCCGCCGAGGATAGGCAAGCCATTGACCGTCATCGTGCCGTCGGCATCGAGCGTGATGCTGCCGGCGCGCGTATACGCTTCGCCGCCACCGGCCGTTTGCACGGCAAAGTAGCCATTGCCGCCAATGGCCACGTCGAGGTCGCGGCCCGTGCTTTTCAGCGTGCCAGCCTTGCTGTTGATGGCGTCGGCCTGCATTTTCGCGCCGTGGCGGTCGTCGTAGCCGTAGCCAGGCATGGCCTGCGTGGTGGCCAGCGCCATGGTGGCGCGGAAGCCGGCCGTGTCGATGTTCGCCAGGTTGTTGGCGTGCACCTGTTGCCCGCGGAGCGCCAGTTCGGCGCCCGTCAGGGCAGTGTAAATCAAGGCGTCCATGGGTTACCGTGGATTACATGGCCTGCATCAGCGATTGCAGCACGGTGCTTTCCGTCTGCAGCACCTTGGAGTTGGCCTGGTAATTGCGCTGCGCCGTCATCAGGCCCACCAGTTCGGTGGTGACGTCGACGTTCGACTGTTCCAGGGCCGACGTGGTCAGCGCGCCGGCCATGCCCACGCCCGGCGTGGTGTACAGCGGCGTGCCGGATGCCAGGTTGGCGGACCAGCTGGTGTCGGAAATCGGCGTCAGCGACGATTCCGAAGGGAAGGTCGCCAGTGCGATCTTGCCCACGGTCTGGCGCTGGCCGTTCGAATACTTGGCGATCAGCGAACCATCCTTGGAAATTTCCGTGCCGGTGAAGTTGCCGGCGCCGTAGCCGTCGGCCTTGTTCACGGAGGTGGTGGCCTCGCCGGCAAACTGCGTACTGCCGGTATAGTCGACGGTCAGGGTCAGCGGCGTGGTGGCGCCATTGGTTGGCGAAACAGTCAGGGTGGCGGTTTCCGGCTGGCCCGCGGTGGTCGGGATCAGTGCGCCCTTGCCGTCGAAGGTCAAGACCTTGTCCTGGCTGGCGTCGCCCTGGCCGTCAATCGCGAACGAGACATTGATCGTGTTGTTGGCCGTCTTGATGAAATACTGCGTGATGCTGTGCTGGTTACCTTGCGCATCGTACACAGTGGACACGCGCGACATGTTGTAGGTGCTAGGGTCGGGCGTAGTCGGGTTCAGCGGGTCGGTCAGCACGTCTGGCGGCACGAATGCGTGCGCCCCATCTGCGTTCGGAGCTTTCCAGTCGGCCGAGAAATTGCTGGTATAGGTCAGCTTGGTCGATACCACGGCAGGAATCTGGCCGGCAGGCACAGTCAAGTCGCCCAGTGGGCCCAGCACGGTCGAGCCTGGCGCTTGCGCGAAACCTTGCACGCGGCGGCCGCTCTGGTCAACCAGGAAGCCGTTGGCATCGGAATCAAAGATGCCGACGCGCGTGTATTGCGGCGCGCCCAGGCCATCCTTGACGACGAAGAAGCCGCGGCCGTTAATCGACGCATCCATGCCGCGGCCCGTTTGCGTGGTGTTGCCCATGGTGCCGATACTTTGCGAAACGGAACCGATCTTGGTGCCCGATGCCTGGTCGCCCGCGTACTGCGAAGCAAAGTTGGCGCGGCTGGACTTGAAGCCGAACGTGCCGGCATTGGCGATGTTGTTGGAGAGGGTACCCAGTTGTTCGTTAATAGCCTGGATGCCAGACATTGCGATATCGAAGCCCATGATGGAGTCCTTTCAGAACAGAAGTAGCAGAGTGATGTGGCTAAAGTTGACTCAGTTCGTGCTGGCAACCGTGGATTTGCCATTAAAGGCGGAAATGGCGCTCGGCGAGACTTCGCCGACTCCAGCGATGTTCAGCACGACGGCGCCGCCGGAGCCCAGGCGGACGCTGTTCAGGCGTCCCGTGAGTTCCATCGGTGGGCTTTCCTTGGTGCTGGTTTCAACGCGCATCTTGTAATCGCCATATGGCAGGCCCAGCGCAGCCGGGTCCAGTACAAATGGCACATTGCCCGCGGCTTGCATGCCGAGGCTGACTTTATGTTCGACGCCATCAACCCCCGTCAAGACCAGGGTGGTGGCAGTGCTGGGCGAGCCCAGCGTGAAGCTGCCGTGCGCCGGCGTTTCACTGATTTGCACGGTGTCGGCCGACACGGTCAGGTTGGAGCCCACTTGCGCGCCCAGCGACAGCGCCTGCATGCCTTGCAACACTGTGGCATTGGTGCTGGTCAGCGTCGACAGTTTTTGCAGCGCTTCGGTTTGCGACAGCTGCGTCAGCTGCGATACGAAGGCGGCCGGGTCGTTTGGCGACAGCGGATCCTGGTTCTGCACTTGCGCCACCAGCAGCTTGGTAAACATCAGCGACGTTTCCGTGCCGGTCGCCAGTGGGTTCGTGCCAACGGACGACTGGTTGGCCGGTGTCGTGTTGGCGGGAGTGGTAAACAGATTGGTTTGCATGGATTAACCCTCGCCCAGTTTCAGTAGCGACTGCTGCATGCCGCGGATGCGGCCCAGCACTTCGACATTGGTTTCAAACGCGCGCGCGGCCGACATCATGTCCGTCATTTCCGCCACCTGGTTCACGTTGGGATAAAACACCATGCCTTCCGCATTGGCCATTGGATTGCCCGGTTCATACACGCGGCGCAGCGGCTCGTTGCTTTCCACGACGTCGACCACTTGCACGCGCCCGCCAGCGCCTTCGCCGGCGCCTTCCTGCATCAGCGTGGCAAACACGGGTTTGCGCGCACGGTACGTCTGGCCTTCGCTGCCTGCCACGGATTCCGCATTGGCGAGGTTGGACGCGACGGTATTGAGTCGCACAGTCTGCGCCGCCATGGCGGAACCGGCAATTTGGGAAATATCTTTAAAGCTCATGATGCGGCCCTCTTGTGGTGGGGTCTAAGTCTGAATTACTGTCCGTTGATGGCTTTGGCCAAGCCCTTCAGCTTCATGTTGATGAAGGTGAGGCTGGTGCCGAAATCTGTGGAGTTCTGTGAGAACGCGGCCTGTTCTACGCCGATCTCGACGGTGTTGCCGTCGCGGGTAGGGTGGAAGGGCACGCGGAACATGCGGCCCTGGTCGCCTTCAAATGTAGGTTCGCCTTTTTCCTGGGCCGTGTGGTTGGCCAGCATGGCGCCGAAATCCATGTCCTGGGCCTTGAAGCCCGGCGTGTTTTCGTTCGCGATATTGGTGGCGAGAATGCGCGTGCGGTCGGCACGCAAATGCAGTGCATCGGCATGCATGCCGATGGCGTCCTTGAAGTTAATTCCCATAGCGCCTCCCCCTAAGCCCGGTTCAAAATGTCCACAGCGGTGTTGCAGCTCCTCGCCGTGCAGCAGCACTGTCTTCGTCGCTGCGCCTAGCTGTAGCCACTTTGAACCAGGCTCTAAAAAATGATTGCTGCCCATGTACAATGACTGCGCGGTGCATCGCGCAACGCCACCGATATAGTAAAGGTATTATTGCTCATGTTCAACAAACCCATTGTACTCCCGTTCGCTCTTTTATTGTCGGTCGGCATGCCAAATCTTTGCATGGCAATATCGACTTCAGACCAGATTGTGGCGCGGGTGGAACAGGTTGCTAAAGAGTACTTGGCAAAGAGTGCAGAAACAGCGGGATGGCGTGATGCAAAGTTCGATGTGGCCGCTGCCGTCACCCGTGTCATCCCTTCATGCAAAGGAAAAATCGCCGTGGAAGCCGCCGACGTGCGGCAGCCGACACGCATGCGCCTGATTGCCGAATGCCCCGGCGCCGATGGCTGGAAATATGACTTCATCGTGCGCGCAAAAGTCACGGCGACCGTGGCCGTGATGGCGGCCGATGTCGCGGCCGGCAAGCCGGTGATCGGCGCGGACGTCGCGTTTGAACAGCGCGACATCACGCTGGTGCCGGACCCGGTCAGCGATGAGGCGGTATTGCTGGGCATGTCGGCGCGGCGTTCGCTGCGCAATGGCGAATTGCTGCGGCAAAGCATGCTGGTGGAAGCGCAAGTCATCAAGCGGGGCGATCCGGTGCGCATCGTCGCACGGCGCGAACAAATCGAAGTCAGCATGGCAGGGGAGGCGCTGGATCCCGGTGCGCGCGGCACGGTCATTCGCGTGCGTAACGTCAGTGGCAATGTGATACGGGCTCGTATCACGGGCAGCGGCACAGTGGAACCTGCTGAGCTGCCCATGGTGAATTAATTCCCTGTTGGTGGCGTTGACTGGCGCCGCTGTAGCTGCGTCGCCAGCTTTTGCAGTTTATCCGCATACGACGGGTCGGTTGCGTAGCCGCCTTTGGCGACGCCTTGCGCAAAGGCCCTGGCATCGGAACCGGTATTCAACGCGTGGCTGTAGCGGGGATTGTCCAGCAACACATTCGCGTAATCGCGGAATGCGCTGGCCGTATCCGGGTAGCTGCGGAACTTTTCGACTTTCTTCATCGGCAAGCCCATCGCATATTCCGTTGTCGCGGCCGAAGTCACAGCGCCTTGCCACTGGCCGCCGGCCTTGATGCCGAAAAAGTTATTGCTGGCGCCCAGCGGGTGCTGGCCCCAGCCTGATTCCAGCGCGGCATGCGCCGCTACCAGCTCGGGCGCGACACCGAGCTTGCCGGCAGCTTCCGTTGCCCACGGCATGATCGATTCAAGGAATTCTTTTTGCGACTCCGAGTTCGCGTTATTCAGCGTGGCGGCCATGATGGCGCCCGTGCCATCGGCATAGCCGGCAGCGCGCGCGCGCATGGCCAGTGATGCCGTGCTTTGCGACGGCAGCACGCCCGGTTCCGGCGTGACGGCTTCCTGGATGTAGGCGGCGACGTCGCGCTGCGCCTTGCTGAACGTGGCGCCGGACGAGAAGGGGGCATTGATGGCTGCCATTGATGCGGAAAAGGACGACGCCGCCGCCCCCGCCGCGGCAGTGGGGCGCACATTGCTGACCGTCGCAGCCGTCGCGCGCGTGGGCGCGGTGGCGGCAGTAAACGGGGCGAAAGGCGCGAAATCAGACCGGCTCATGTTCAGACAGGTTCGTAAATCTGGTGATCGCCATGCAGCACGCGCTGCATGATTGAATATTGCTCAACCATCAAATCCGTATTGCGCTTGCCCAGGCGTTTGCATTCGGTCGCCATGGATTCCAGGGCCAGCCAGTCTGCTTCCAGCCTGGTGCGCGCATCCGGTTTCAGCAGCGCGTATACGTCGGCCATGCGGGCTTCCGGTCCGGCCACCACTTGCGCCAGTCCGACGCGCACGCGGCGGCGCTCTTCCATGGTATCGACCAGGCTGGAAATTTCTTCAGCCAATTGTTCCAGGCGCGGCGCCTGGCGGCGCAGCGCGGCAGCAAATTGCTGCTCCATCAAGTCTTGCAATGCCGCATAGGCGTGGTGGTCATCCGCCACGCCTTGCAGCAATTGCTGTAAGGCTTCCTGCCGCGTCGGCGCGGCATGGGTCATGGCACTGCTCACTTGTCGGTCCCTAAATGGAAGCGTTGCACGAGGCCCGCCAGGCGGTCCGCATCGAACGGCAATTCACCCTTGGCCAGCGCGTCACGCAGCATGGCGACTTTTTCGTGGTCGATTTCCGGCATGTCTTTCATGGCCGCCAGCGCAGGCTGCAATACCGCCGATTGCATTTCGGCAGGTTTATTGGTGGCGGCAGCCGCTTGCGGGCCTTCCGCCGGTGCGTTTTCTGCTACACGGTTGACGGCAAACGCGTCACCGATCCCGGAAGATATTCTCATACGCTGACCTCTTGTCTTCGAGATGCTCATCTTAACCCGCCTTACGCTGGCGAGCGTATTTTCGTTCAATTTCCATCTTTGCGGCCCGTTCCGTACTTGCCTTCCGGCCCCAACTTGTTGCGTAGTTGCTGCAAAGCATTCGCATCTGGCAACGCCGTGCTGACTTCGCCTTGCAAACCGTGATTGTTGCCCGGCATGCCAAACATATTGGAAACAGCCCGCGATTGTTCCGGCGTCAAGATCAGAATTTCAATGCGGCGGTTGACGCCGGCATCGGCTTTTTCCGTATCGATGGGCGCGCGGTCGGCCATGCCCACTACTTGCAAGACGCTGTCCTTGCGCATGCCGCCTGACAGCAGCACGGAGCGGGCCGCCATCGCGCGGTTGGACGACAGGGTCCAGTTGGAATATGCGAAGTAGCCGGTATCCGCATATTGCGTGGAATCCGTATGGCCTACCACCAGCATCTGGTTTTGCATGCGTTCGAACAGCGGGCCCATTTGCTTGAGCAAATGGTTGAAGCGGTCGGTCGGGATGGCGCTGCCGCGCACAAACATGCCTTGCTTGTCCGTGTCATGCAGCATCACGCGCAAGCCGTAGGGAGTGATGACGGATTCCAGGTTTTGCGCCAGCCCTGCTTCGGTACTCATTTTTGCCAGCGCTTTGGACAGTTTTTGCAAGTCGCCCGGCGTTTCATAGGTGACACGCGCATCCTGGATTTCCGCGGAATCCGCACCGCTGGCCAGCGCCGTGCCGGGCGCATCGGTTTTGCCGGTGCGCGGCATCGGGAAGCGCTCGATCAGGCTGCCGCGCGGGCCGCCCACTTGTTCCGGCATCACGCCTTTACCCTGGTCGGTTTTGTTACCGTCCGCTTCCGTCAGGATGTGTTGCAGGGATTCCGTATTCCTCGCCGCCATCAGCCACAGCACGAGGAACAAACACATCAGCGCAAGGCAAAAGTCCGCGAACGCGACTTTCCACGCGCCGCCGTGATCGTCATGCGCATGCTTGCCGCCGCCGCGCTTGACGATGGTCTGTTCATGTTTCTCATGCGGCTTTTGCACGGCCACCTCCTCGGCGTGAACCCGTGTCTGGTTCGCTGTCGCGGCCTTCCAGCTCATTGATCCAGCGTTCCAGCTGGGCAAAGCTTGGTTTCACGTTCAGCGCCACCAGGCGGCGGCCCGCGTCAATTGCCAGCAATGGCGGCTTGCCGGCCACGTGCGTCACCAGCACGACTTTCACGCATTCCTTGTTCGACGCTTCCTGGCCCACCAGTTGCTTCATCACGTTGGCCAGCGGGTCCAGCACGCCGTAGCACAGGAAAATACCAATAAAGGTCCCGACCATCGCGGCGCCCACGTGTTCCGCAATCTCACCGGAGGTTGCACCCTCCGACACGGTGTTCATGGTGATCACGATACCAAGCACGGCCGCCAGAATACCGAAGCCCGGCATGGCTTCGCCTATCTTGCCGATCGACTTGGCCGGCTGGTTCATTTCTTCATGGATGGCTTCCAGCTCCTGCTCCAGCACGCCTTCCAGTTCATGCGCGTTGATCTTGCCCATCGCCATCAGGCGGAAGTTGTCGACGATGAATGCCAGCAATTTCGGTTCATCCAGCACCAGCGGGTAGCGCTGGAACAGCGGGCTGTCCTTGGGGGCTTCCACGTGCGCATCGAGCGCCTTCAGGCCGCCGGCTGCCAGTTGCAGCAACTCATACATCAACAGCAGCAACTGGCGCTGGAATTCCGAGTCGTATTTCTTGCGGACGATGACTTTTTTTACCTGGGTCACCATTTCACCCAGCACGTGCTTGGGGTTGCCGATGATAATCGCGCCAAAGCCGGCGCCGGCAATCACGATCAGCTCGATGGGTTGCCAGATCTGGTGAAAGGCTCCGCCCATCAGGAAGAAGCCGCCGAACACGCTGCCCAGGACGATTGCGATACCTAAAAAGAATTGCATAATAGAACGCCTTTCTACTTAACTTTGTTTTCGTTCAGGCACTCTTGAGCACCGCTTTCATCTTGTTCAGCGCGGCCTTGTTCAACTGGCACACGCGGGCATCCGTCAAATCCAGCACGGCCGCGATTTCCTTGTAGCTGAGCTCGAACTCGTAATACATTTGCACGACGCGCTGTTCCCGCTCATCCAGGCTGTTCAGCGCCTGCGCCAGGCTGCGCCGCACGATTAACTGATCTTCCGGGCTGGGTGTGCTTTCCGTACCGCTGCCCAGCGTGTCTTGCAGCACTTCATCGAAACTCGCCAGCAGTTCCGCACTTTCATCGAGCTGGTATGCCTGGTATTCCTCCGGCGTCAGTTTTAAATGCGTAATGATTTCCCGCTCATCCGGTTCATGGCCCAGCTTGCGCGTGAGTTCGCGCACGGCGTCGCGCAATTTATGGCTGTGCTGGCGCACGGCGCGCGGGCGCCAGTCCTGCCGGCGCAATTCATCGAGGATCGCACCACGGATGCGCAGGCTGGCGTAGCTGCCAAACGCGGCGTCCGGCTCGCCGTAGCGGCGCAATGCTTCCAGCAAGCCCATCAGGCCGATCTGTTCCATGTCATCGCGGTCGATGGCGCCCGCGATTTGCGAATTGAGCTGGCGTACGATGCGCTTTACCAGCGGCGCATAGGCAAGCAGGTGCTTCTGCTCGTCAGCCACGCTGTGCGTGACCGGCGCGCTGCCCGCGTCGCCATAGCTTTCAGCATATGCGTCCGGGTATTGCTCTATATAGCCCATGCCTGTCCCACCCATGTTTTGGCTTTATTCCACAATCAATTTACCGATCATCACTTCGCTGAACGGCTTTTCCCGCTTATCCCTGGCGTAGGTTTCGTCAAATGCCTTGTTCAATTCTTCTGAAAACTGGTCGATCGACATCGTGGACGCTTTTGACATCGGCAGCGATGACAGGGCTTTGACGGCAACGCTGCGCAACAGCGGCAAATGTTCCTTGCACTCTTTTTCCTGCTTGGCCGTGGTGGACACCACCAGGTCCGCCGACAGGTAATGCGTCACGCTTTCACCTTCGCTGCGGCGCAGCATGACGATCACCTTTTCCACGGTGATGTACTTGGGTGGCTCGGTATTGGCCGGCTTGGCTTCTTCATGCTTGGCCTCGGCCTTCGCGCCTTCCGCGGCGGGAGCTGCTTTCTTGCTCAGGTACCACCACGCGCCGCCAGCGACACCGCCGCCCAGCAGCAGCGCAGCCACCACTGCAATCACCAGTTTTTTATTCATCTATAAATTACTCCCGATTCATTGCAAAAGTAGAGGATGCGGCGCCGTCTTCCGACAGGGCGCGTCCCGGCGTGCGCTGTTCCTGTTCCCGGCCTTGCTGCTGGCGGCCCTGGCCGCCGCCGTCGGCCAGATATTGGCCGGCGCCGCCACGGGCTGCCGGCGCGACAGTCACGGTCACGTCCGTGAAGTTGCGCTGCGACAAGTCCTGGCGCACGCTGTCGCTGATGGTATTCAGCTGGCGCAGTACTTCGGAATTGTTGGCGGTGATGGCCACTTGCAGTGAACCTTGCGTATGGCGGATGGCAATTTCAACGCGGCCCATATTCGGCGGATCCAGCGTGATGACAGCTTGTTCATTGCCGCGCTGCACCTGGAATTGCAGGCGGTCGCCCAGCGCGGCGCGCAATGGCTGTTGCCACTGTTCCGGTTCGCCGGACAGCTTCAGCACGTTCGAGGGCTGGCCCTGCTGCTGGGCTATGCCGATGGCGCCGCCCAGGTTCAGCTGGTGCAGCGACGTGAACGGCGCTGCCGGGGCATTGCTGTCGCTGCTGGACGCCAGGATGGCCGTACCGGCGCCGGGAGCGGCGGCGGCAGCCAGTGCGGCCCCGCTGAACGTGGTCTCGGCGCGCGGTATGGCGCTATCGCGGCGCGACAGCATTTGGTCGGCGGCCTGCTGTACTGGTTCCGGTACGGCAGGGGCATCGGTTGGCAATGCGGCAGCCGCTGCCGAAGGGGCCGCTGTCGGGGCCGCGTCCGTGTTCGCTACCGCGGCGGCCAGCGCCGTGGGGGCGGCCGTCGTGGCGGAGGCGTTGCCG
>NZ_WNLA01000037.1 GCF_009720865.1 Pseudoduganella ginsengisoli
GCGCGGCGGCAATGGCTGCGCCGTGTTCCGGACCGGCGCAGGCCCCCAAGGTGGCCGCCACGGCGCGCAGGCGCCCCGGCAACCACGCATCGCCATCGGGCAAAGCCAGGATGGCGGCCTGGGTCTCCAGCACGGCCTGCATGTGGGCTGCCAGCGCCGGGGCTGGCGCCGGCGTAGCCGGAGCGGCAGCCAGCACGGCGGCGATCTCCACCTGTTCCGGCACATAGCGGAAATACGTGTCCAGTTCAGCACGCGGCGCATCGGACAGCATGGTGAAGGCCAGTTGGCTGCGGTAGCAGTCGATGGCGTCCAGCGCGGGCCAGTCTTCCATTGCCTGCACGGCGGTCCAGCGCAAGCCCGGCGTCTGGCGCGCGTGCAGGAACGGGTCTTCGCCCTTGAAATAGCATTCGGGCTCGGGCCGGTACGTGACCAGCGACAGCGGGCAGGCGGCGGCCTGCGCAACGGCGCGCGCCGCTTCCGGCAGCGCGGACAGGGCAATGCCTTGCGGCGCCGGGGCGTCCGTTGCTGCGGCTACCGCTGCATCGCTGCCGGAGGCCAGCAGCGCGCGCAACGCTTGCGCCAGCGCCTTTGACGGCGCCTGGTGTTCCGCGCCGATGGCTTCATGGCTGGCGATATCGTCCACGAGAACGGCAATGAAATCCATCGCGTCGAGCAGGCGGTCTGCCAGTGCCGGCGAATAATCTGCGCGGCCGTCGCGCACGGCGCCCATCAAATCTTCCGCCGCGTGCAGCACGCGCGTCATTTCCGGGAAGTCGAACAGGCCGCTGTTGCCCTTCAGCGAATGCACCTGGCGGAACAGTTCCGCCATCATGGCGGTGCTGGCCGGTTCCTGCTCCAGCGCCATCAGCTGCGCGCCGATCGCTTCCAGCAATTCGCGCGCCTCATCGATAAATTGCTGCAGCAGCGGCGTCATTGCACACCTCCGGCGCCCAGCAAGACGTTGCAATAGGCCAGCAATTCATCGGGCCGGGCCGGCTTGACGAGGTAAAAACTCGCACCCGCAGCGTAAGCGCGGGTACGGTCGAAGTCTTGCGCCTCGCTCGATACCATCAGCGCCGGCGCCTGCCGGATGTCGCGCTGGCGCAAGTCGCGCAAGAAGTCGTAGCCGTCCTGCTGCGGCATGTTGATGTCCACCAGGTACAGGTCGAACGGCGCGCGCAGCGCCTTTTCCATCGCCTCGATGCCATTCATGGCTTCGTCCACCGCATAGCCGGCGGTTTCAAGGATATGGCGGTGGTACATGCGGACGGTGGCGGCGTCGTCGATGACGAGGATGCGTTTGGATTCCGGGTTCATTGCGGGGCCTTCTGGTAGACGATGGCTTCCGGGAATTTGCGGACCCGGAACAGGGAAGAAATACGGCTCATGGATTCGGAATGGCCCAGGCAGATAAAGCCGCCCGGCGCCAGCGCATCGAACAGCGCTTCCGCCGCCTCGCGGCGCGACTGGTCGTCGAAATAAATCAGCAGGTTGCGGCAAAACACGACGTCGATGCCCCGGTAAGCGGCGGTCTCCGATGGTTCTGCCAGATTGACGCGGGTGAATTCCACCGACTGGCGCAGCGCATCGCTGATGCGGTATTCGCCATCGCCCACCGGCGTGAAATGCGCGCGCAGCAGGTGCGGCGGCAGGTTTTGCACGGACCGCTGCGAATACACGCCGCGCTGCGCCTTGTACAAAATATCGGTGTTGATGTCGGACGAAATCAGTTCCACATCCCACTGCGCCAGTTCCGGCCAGTATTCCGTCAGGTACAGCGCAATCGAATACGGCTCTTCGCCGGACGATGACGGGATCGACCAGATGCGGATGGTCTCGCCCGGCGCCTTGCGGGCGGCCACTTCCGGCAGGATCGATTGCACCAGGCATTTGAACTGGTATTCTTCGCGGAAGAAATACGTTTCATTGACCGTCATCAGGTTAGTCAGCGTCTGTAATTCTTCACCGGACGCCTGGAACCGCAGCAACGTGAAATAGCTGCGGAAGGTGGACGCTTCCGTGGCGCGCATCCGCTCTTCCAGCCGCTTGTCGACGAAATAGCGCTTGCTATCCTCGAACTGGATGCCGGTTTTGCGGTAAAAGAATTCCCGGAACTTGTGGAATTCGTCGAAACCGATCAGTGGGTCGGTCACGGTCAGCTCCCGGCCAGACGTTTCAGCGCAAAGCTGGCGGCAAAATGGATATACGGTTCATCCGAAAAGCGCGCTTTCAGCCGCTGCAGCGCGGGCGCGGCGCGCGCCGTGCCTATTTCGCACAGCAAGTCCACGGCGGCGGCGCACACGTTGACGTGCGCGTCGCTTTCCACCACGTCCAGCAGCCAGTCTTCGACCAGCGGATGGCGCAGCGATTCCAGGATATTGACGGCGAATATGCGCACGTCGGCATCGGCATCGGCCAGCAGCGGCGCGATAATGCCGGGAACTTCCTCCGGCAAGGTCTTCAGCGCTTCGATGGCGCCGTTGCGCAGCGCCGGTTCTTCGCTGTGCAGGCAGCGGGCCAGTCCCGCCACGGCATCTTCGCCGCCGATGCGCGCCAGGCTGTTGAGCATGGCGCCGCGTGCACTATGGTCGGTTTCCGTATGCACGCGCACCAGCAGCAGCGGCGCCGCTTGCGGATGCGATGCCAGCGCCTGCGCCGCATGGCGCCGCACCACGGCGCTGCCGTCGTCGAGCAGCGCAATGAGTTTGCCAGTATCGGGCGGCGCTATCGTGGCGGCGCGGGCTGCAGCGGCCTGCGTGCTTTTAGTGAATCCCATGTAGATCTCCATAAGCCCATGCATTCAATTGACGGGCGATGCCCTGGGCGGGTAATACCATGGTGGCGCCATCGCGGTCGATCAGCGCTTTCGGCATGCCGTACACCACGGCGGTTTCTTCGGATTCGGCGATGGTGCGTCCGCCCAGGCGGCGCAAATCGCAAAATGCTTCGGCGCCGTCGTAGCCCATGCCGGTCAGCATGACGCCGATCAGCTGGCGCGGCTGGCATTGTTCCAGCGCCGTGCGGGCCAGTAATTCCACGGACGGGTGCCACAGGTGGCCCTGTGTTTCCGGGCGGGCCAGCACCGTCAGCTTGCCGGCGCGCGTGGTGAGCACCGTGTCGGCGCTGCCCCGCGCGATATAAATATTGCCCGGTACGACTTCCTGCGGCGCACCGGCTTCCGTCACGTTCAGCGGGCATATCGCATCGAGGCGGCGGGCAAACGGCCCCGTGAAAGCGGCCGGCATGTGCTGCGCCACGATCACCGGATACGGAAAGTCAGCGGGCAATTGGGGCAGAATGCCTTCCAGCGTGCCCGGGCCGCCCGTCGACACGCCGATCAGTACCACGCCCGACAGGGAAGGGCGGGGCTGCGTGCCCGCCACGGGCACGGTACTTTGCTGTACCGCCCTGGCTCGCGCTGCCGACGGTTGCACGCAGGTTTCAGCAGGTGCGTTGACCGGCGCCGGGGCCGTGTCCGGCGCGGCCTGGCGTTCAGCGCGGGCAGGGCGTGCGCCGGAAGGCGCCGCCACGCCGCGCCGGATGCGGGCGCGCGACGCCGCCTTGACTTTCGACAGCAGCACGGGCGCCACTTCGTCGAGCGACAGCGAGATCGTGCCGCCCGGCTTGGCCACGTAATCCACCGCACCCAGCGCCAGCGCTTCAAACGTGGCCAGCGCGCCCTGTTCCGTCAGCGACGACACCATGACCACCGGTGTCGGGCGTTCCTGCATGATGTGGGCGAGGGCGGTCAAGCCATCCATTTCCGGCATGTTGATATCCAAAGTCACCACGTCGGGAACGAATTCGCGCACCGCCAGCACGGCTTCCACGCCATTGCGCGCGCAGCGCACGTCGTAGCTGCCTTCCCCCTCGAACAAATTCGACAGGTGGCGCCGCATCAGTGCGGAATCGTCAACGATGAGCAGCCTGGTTGCCATCATGCCCTCCTTATGCCGCCAGGCGAGCCAGCGCTTCGCTGTCTTCGCCATCCACCAGGCAGACCGGCTCGATCAGCTGGATCATGCGGTTGTGCTTTTCCAGGTTGGCGACCCGGCCCAGCAGCCGTGCCTGTGCCTGCGACAGGCGCGGCGCCGGTTCGATGGCCGTGCGCGGAATTTTCAGCACTTCCGTCACGGCATCGACGATGAAGCCGATGCGCACGCCCTTGATCAGGAACACCATGATGCGCTGGCGGTCGTTGCGGTCGATCGGCGCCAGGTCCAGCCGCTTGCGCTGGTCAATCACGGGCAGCACGGCGCCGCGCAGGTTGATGACGCCTTCGACGAAGTGCGCCGCCTTCGGCACGTGCGTCAATTCTTCCGGCACGCGCACGATTTCCTGCACGCCGGCGATCGGCACGCCGAATTCGCCATCGGCCAGGTGGAACACCACCACCTGTTCTTCATCATCGTTGCCGGCTTCCTCGGCCGCGTCCATTGCGCCGGCTGTGCCTTCGGCCAGTTGTTCCATGTTTCCTCCGATGGATTCCATCACTTGCTGCAGCGCGCCCTGGTGGCAAATGCGGTCCACCGCCAGGATGCCGACCAGGCGTTTGCCGTTGTCGAGGCGGCAAATCTGGCCGATATCGGCCATGCCGCTGTTCTTGGCCAGCAGGGCAGGCATCGCGTCAACCAGCTTGGCCGGCACCCGCAGCACTTCCGATACGCTGTCCGTCACGATGCCGACTGCCGTTTCGCCGATGGCGGCCACCACCACGCGGCTGCGCTCATCGAGCTGGCGCGCGGCCAGCCCGAACAGGCTGCGCAGGCTGACCAGCGGCAGCAAGCGTTCGCGCAACGTCATCAGGCCCAGCACGTGCGACGGTGAATTCGGCACGTGCACGATGTTAGGCGGCACTTGCACGATTTCCTGCACACTGGCGATGTCGATCGCATATTCCTGTTCCGCCACGGTGAAGTTCACCAGCTGCAGTTCGTCGGCAGCCTGCTGCTCTTCATTGGCGGCTTCGGCGCCGGCCGCGCCGGCCATGCTTGATGCACCCCGCGCCAGCGCGGAAATCGCTTCAAACTGCTGCGCCACCAGCTTGCCGAAGTCCAGCACCATGACCATCGAGCAGCCGGCGACATCCTTGAGGATGCCCGTCAGCAGTTCGCTGTCGACCGTGCTGCGGATGCCGGACACGCCTTCGATGCGTTCCGGATCGACGTCGATGACACTGGCCACGCGGTCCACTACGAAGCCCAGCGGCTGGCCCAGGTCGATCACGACAGCGCGCGTCAAATCGTCGTGTTCGCGCATGTCAAAGCCAAACAGGCGGCGCAGTGAAATGATCGGCAGCACGCGGCCGCGCAGGTTGGACAGGCCGTCCAGCGTGGCCGGCGCCAGCGGCACCCGCACGACAGCAGGCACGCGGATGATTTCCTGCACCGGCGCCATATCGACGGCGAACATTTCGCCGGCGATTTCAAAAGTCACGAACTGGCGGGTATCGGACTGCGCTTCGCCGCTTTCATCGGCGTGCGCAGCGTCGTGGCCGCCATGTTCGAGGATGGCTTCATCAGTCATGCGGCTTCTCCTTAAGCGCTTTGCAGTTCGTCGGCCAGCGAGGCGATTTCCTCGATGGCGGCCGCCAGGTCATCCGCGCCCTTCGATTGCTGCGACGCGGCGCCCGATGCTTCGCCGGCGGCCTTTTCCGCCGTTTGCGCCGCCGTGGCAATTTGTTCCACGCCGATCTTGGCCTGGCCGATGGCGGTCACGATGGCGTTGGCGGCCGCCAGGATTTCCTGCGTGCCCTTGTCGACTGCCGCGATATCGGTTTCAATGGTGACCAGGTTGGCAGTCGATTGCTTGGCCTGCTCGGTTTCGCGGATGGCGGCACGCACGATTTCATCGAGGTCGCCGGAGACGCGCACGATCTGGTCTTGCACGGCCTTGACGAGGTCCTTGATGCGGTCCGCGTTTTCTGCCGAATCGCGCGCCAGGTTGCGGATGTCTGTCGATACCACGACAAAACCTTTGCCGAATTCACCAGCGCGCGCCGCTTCGACGGAACCGTTCACGGCCAGCATGTTGGTCTGGATCGACACGGTGGTGATGGATTCCACGATCTTGTCGATGCGGCGCGACACTTGTTCCAGGTCCTTGACCTGGCGGATGCTCGCTTGCGTGCCTTTGACGGACGATTCAATGCCGACGATCAGCTGGTCGACAGCGACCTTGTTGTTGGTGAGGATGCCCTGCACGTTTTGCACCTTTTGGCCGGACATGGTGGCACGGGTCTGCGCCAGTTCCACGCCTTTTTCAATTTGCGTGATGGCGGCAGACGATTGCTCGGAAGCCGCCGCCGCCGTCTGCGCGCCTTTGCGGATTTGATCGATGGCGGTCATGATCTGGCTGGCTGCGCGGTTGATTTCCTGCACGGACGACGACAATTCTTCGGCATTGGACGCCACGTCTTCCGCACTCTTGGCCACGTCGGTAGAGTTACGCAGATCATCGGCCAGTTCCGACAGCGCTTGCGCTGCACGTTCGCTTTCGCTCAGCGCCTGCGTCTGTTCATTGACGGTCTTCGACGATTCCATGGCGGCGGCCGATTGTTCTTCGGCAGCGGCGGCAATGGCTTCCGAACCTTTCAGCGCCTGCACGGCAGCGTCGTTGGACTGGGTGGCGCCGGCCGCGATTTCACGTATACCGGACACCACTTCCAGCATGTCGAAGCGCACTTGCTCGAGCTGGTTGGTGATGCCTTTGCCTTTTTCCACTTCGTTTTCAACGGTCTTGGCGGAGTGGTTGATGCCGTCGGCAATGGCTTTGACTTCTTGCTGGATCTGGCCCACCAGGTCCTGGATTTGCTTGGCGCTCTTTTCCGACGTTTCCGCCAGGTTGCGCACTTCATCGGCCACCACGGCAAAGCCTTTACCGTGCTTGCCGGCGCGGGCTGCTTCAATGGCGGCGTTCAGCGCCAGCAAATTGGTCTGGTCTGCAATGCGCACCACGGCTTTGACGATTTCGCCAATGTTGGCGGCTTGCGTCTCCAGTTCCGCTACCATCGCGACCGACGCCGACTGGCGCTGGGCGGCGACAGCCACGTTGTCGATCAGGCGGCCGATATCGTCGGTGGTGCGCTGGATCAGGCCCTGCACGGCTTCCGACTTGGTCTGGCTCACGGTGGCGTTGTTCAACTGGCGCGTGATGGCTTGCGTAACAAGCTGGAAGCTGGCCAGCGATTCTTGCGCGGCGCTCGATGCGGTGTCCGCATTGGCGGCAATCTGGTCGGACGCACGGCGCAATTGTTCGGCCGCGGCAGCCGCCTCGTTGATGCCGGACGACAGTTGCGACGTGGCCGCGGCTACCCGCTCTGCTGCTTGCTGCTGCTTGGCCAGCGTACGGGCGCGCTTGCGCTGGGCATCGGCCTCGCGCGAGCTGACTGCGCTCAGTTTGGACGGTTCGGCATGCTGGGGCAGTGCGGTGATTTTCTTGACCAGGGCCATCTTAGTACTCCTTTGGTGAGGGGCGGCGAGGGGATTCGCCAGGGGATCAATGGGCGGCTTCACTGCGCACCCGCTTGCTGAAACAGGTCGGCGCCCAGGGACGCGCACTCTGCCACTTCGCGCATGACATGCGCGTATTCGTTGCGTAATTCATTGGCGGTGCCGGTTGGCACGATTGCCGTGTCTTGCCAGCCGACGCGTTCCATGTCGGCCGCCAGGTCGCTCAGGCGGCGCGCGCCGATCAGGCGCGCCGTGCCTTTCATGGCGTGGCTGGCGTCGCGCCATTGCGCGCGATCGCCATTGTTCAGCGCGCGTTCCAGCGCCTGCATGGTGGCGGGCGTCGTGCTGATAAACAGTTGCAGCAGGCGGACGCTGACTGCCGCGTCGCGGCACGCGGTTACATACAGGTCTTGCATGGCGAAATGGTGGAAGCAGGGGACGGGGGGCATGGCGGCTTTCGGTCAGTTTGCCCGGCCAACGAGCAGGGCCAGGTCTTCGAGTTCGATGGGGCGGGCAAAGCAGCCTTCCATGCCGGCGTCCAGGCAGCGCGGGCGGGAAACATCCATGTCGCCAGCCGTTAATGCCACGATGCGGGGCTGGTCCAGGACGGTATCCGCGGCGCGGATCTGGCGCGTCATTTCCATGCCGTCCATCTGCGGCATCTGGCAATCGGTCAGCACCAGCTTGCAGCGGTGGCTGGCCAGCCAGTTCAGTGCTTACGCGCCGTTGCTGGCGAAAGCGACCCGGGGCACCCCCAGGATCTTCAACTGCGTTTCCAGCAGCAGGGTGTTGAGGGCGCAATCGTCAACGATCAAGACATCAATGGCGGAATTGGGCATGTGAAAATTCACCTAAAACATTGAAATCAGTAAAATCAATGAAAACGATAGTAGGTGATGGCGTGCCGGACGGCAATGAGGGAATCGCTTAAATACTTGTTTATTGAGATAAAACAACAGATTGTCCTGGACGGGTACTGAAAGTTGTGATCTATAAAACAGTAAAAGTGGTAAATTCGCGCATGCAAGCGACGCGAAAATGTGGAGAATGTTGCTCTGGTGATTATGTTGCGAACATGGCATAATGCCGGGCTCACACCCGATGCTCCGGTGGTGAAATTGGTAGACACTGCAGACTTAAAATCTGCCGCCGCAAGGCGTGCCGGTTCGATTCCGGCCCGGAGCACCACTGATTCCCCAAGACTTGCAGCCGTGGTGCTCCCTTATTTGAGCATCCGTTATTCCGCAAACGGCTAGCAGTTCCGCAAAAGTCGCTTTCCCTGTTTGCCGGCGCGGCCGGTTTATCCTTTCTGTGCAAGGCGTAACTCGTATGCTGACTTAACGGTTACAAAATCATGCCGTTGATGCAGACTGATGCGAGGCTGGAAATTGGACGTGGAGTTAAGGAACGATATTGTTGGTTGCAAATAGTTGCAAAATTGTGTTGACACTACCGCAAGACGTGGGCTACATTGCAATTCGGCAATGATTTCCACGTGGCACTGTTTAAGTGCAATTCATAAGGAGGCTGTCATGGGCTGCTAAGCCGGTGGGATCCGAATTTCGCTATTGCTCAATGTGAGTATCTTCACTACAACGGCCGCTAAAGAAACATCTCCTGCTAAGCAGAACAAGGCATTGGCGCCCCGGAGTTGGGCGCTTTTTCGTTAACTCAGGGCATGCTGATGTTGGTGAGTCAATGCCTGACAAGCGTGTTTTATCCAATGACGACACCGACCTATCCAGCGTCCCCATTGAACCAGATCCTGTACGGGCCACCCGGCACCGGTAAAACCCACACAACGGTTGACGAGGCGCTTGCCATCCTCGATCCGTCCTTTCTCGCCGCGCACCGTGACAACCGCGCCATGCTCAAGGCCCGCTTTGCGGAACTCGAAGCGTCCAAGCATGTACGTTTTGTCACCTTCCACCAGAGTTTCAGTTACGAAGACTTTGTCGAAGGCTTGCGCGCGGAGCCCAACGCATCCGGCCAGCTTATATTCCGGCCGGTAGATGGTGTATTCAAGGAAATCTGCGATAGCGCCAGCATCAAGGTGATGGTTGATACGCCGTCCGGTAAGGCGTTCGGGGCGGAGACGACGATTTGGAAGATGTCGCTGGGCAACCGATACGACGAAAATCATATTTACGAAGAATGCATCAGGGAAGGGCGCCTATTGCTCGGGTGGGGACTCGGTCGTGATTTCTCGGCGGCAGCCAGCAAGGAAGATATTTCGCGTTTCCTCGGGGGCGACGGACAGGACGGCAAGTCACCCCGTGGGCTTACCGCGGTCAATTACTTTGTCCGCGAGATGAAGGTAGGCGACCTGGTTATCATCTCCGACGGCAATTCGAAATTCCGTGCTGTTGGCGAGGTGACCGGAGGCTATCGCCACATGCCGCGTGACGAAGAGGGGGATGAATTTGCTCAGTCCCGTACGGTGAAATGGCTGAAGGTCTTCAATCCCTCGATGGACTGCAGTGCGATCTTGAACAACGATTTTACGCAGGCGGCGCTCTATAAACTTGGTCCGCGCGTTATCGACCGTGTCAAGCTTGCTGCGCTACTGGCCGCCAGTGCGACTGATGTGCTGGCGCAACAAGGGCCCCGGCAGCGTGTGTTGATTATTGATGAAATCAACCGAGGAAACATATCGCGAATTTTTGGTGAACTCATCACTTTAATCGAGCCGAGCAGGCGCACTGGCGGAGATGAACCGCTGTCGGTCGTGCTGCCCTATTCGAAACGCCCGTTTAGTGTTCCGGACAATTTATATTTGATCGGAACCATGAATACGTCGGATCGCTCGCTGACTGGCCTCGATATCGCCCTGCGCCGCCGGTTTGTGTTCAAAGAAATGCCGCCCCGTCCGGAATTGCTGGAAGCCGCAGTGGTCGACGGCATTTCGATTAAGGGATTGCTGACGGTGATGAATCAGCGCATCGAAGCTTTGCTGGATCGCGAACATTGCCTTGGACATGCATATTTCCTTCCGCTGCTGAAGGACCGGTCGATGGCTTGTCTTGCGCGCATTTTCCGGCATGAGATCCTGCCGCTGCTGGAGGAATATTTTTTCGAGGACTGGGAGCGTATCGGCTGGGTACTCAATGATCATCGCAAGCCGCCGGCTAATTGCTTTATCGTTCCATCCAAGAACACCGTCTCTGGCCTGTTCGGCGATGACTTTGATGGGCGCGTGCCGGGGAAGTCGTGGCAACTTAATGCTGCGGCATTGACGAATGTTGCGGCTTATCTCGGCGTGATTGACCACCGCGCAACTGTACCAGCCGGAGAACTATCGGGATCCGTCCAGGAAGGTACCCAAGCCAACGCCGCCGCGCAGCAGAGGGACGCTTGATCAGGCAGGTCACCGTTCGCGAATACGCCCGGCTAACCACCTCGGTAGTGGAAAGCCCAAGCCTGGACCGCGCTACAGTAACCAAGAGCGCTTTTGATTATTTGTGCCGGCTTGCAGGACAGTTCCGGGCTGGAGGTGCTCAGCTGCTGGAAGTGGAGGGAAGCCAGTGGCTGCGCCTGGATAATTTTGTCGGCATCGTGGAGACACCCTGCGGCACCACGCTCGAGATTTTGCCCAAGCATCATGACGCCGACGATTGTGAGGAAAGCGCCCGCATGCTGCTGGTGCGCATGATCGAGACCGCGCTTGAATTGCCAGTGCGCCGCGCCGGCAGTGCCGACCTTACCTTGTTTCGCGCCCCCTTGTCAGAATGGGTGCGGAGCCAGTTCCTGTTAGCGCTTGAACACTTGGTTAAGCGTGGTATGAAATCGGATTTCGTCCGGGTGGAAGAAGAGCAACGCAACCTGCGTGGCCAGCTCGACATGGTTCGCCAACTGCGCCAACTTCCAGAGCGCGGCCATTATTTTCATACGCGGCATGATGTCTATTCGCTCGACTTTCCTGAAAACCGGTTGATCAAGGCTGCGCTGGCAGTGGTCGCCAGCTCGACCCGGAATGCGGCCAACTGGCGCCTGTCGCATGAGCTTTTGCATGTCTTGGCGGACGTGCCGGCGTCGCGCATGCATGCACAGGATTTCAAGGTGTGGCGCGGCGGACGCTTGATGGCCCATTACGCCCCGATCCTGCCCTGGTGCCAACTGGTGCTTGGCCAGCGGCAGCCACTGGCTGTCCAGGGCACGTGGCATGGCATCAGCATGTTATTCCCAATGGAAAAGCTGTTTGAGCGCTTCGTTGAGGCATCTGTGCGGCGTCTTTTGCCGGTGTCGGCGCGGTTGAAAAGACAGGCGAAAGAACGGTATCTATGTCAGCACAACGGCGCCGGATTCTTCCGGCTGGAGCCTGATTTGCTGATCGAGCACGGCGGGGAGCGTACGGTACTGGATGCCAAATGGAAGCGGCTCAATGCCAGCGCCCGCATAAAAAAATATGGCATTGCCCAGAGTGATTTTTATCAGCTTTTTGCCTATGGCCATCAGTACATCGCGGCTGAGCAGGAACACAAGGAGCTGGTGCTGATTTATCCGAAGACCGCGGCGTTCGATGCTCCCTTGCCGCCATTTTCGTTTGCGCCGGGGATGACGCTGTGGGTGTTGCCGTTTGAGCTGGGGGCCAAGGTGAATGAGGAGCGATTGATTGTGGCGCCAGAAATGCGTCTGGCGCAGGTGGTCGCCAATGCAAAGCGTATCGATGACAGGGCATCAACATGATTTTTGACGACGAAGAGATGGACGTGGCAGAACGGCGCGAAGGATACGGGTTTATCGAGTCCTTTACAAAACCCGAAGACGCTTCGTCCTATGCACGGATCAACATTGTGCTTGATGTTGTCGATGCGCCTGCATTCGACAACGGCATAGCGAATGACAGGTCGCCAGACCATCTGTCCATGGTCAGGGTGATGACAACACAGAACCGGCTGGAACAATTGTTCGGCATTAGTTCGCCCGTCAATGAGGGTGAATGGTTCAAGATTGTGCTGGGCGTGTATCCCGGTATGCCACGCGCATGGGTGTTGGAAGCAAACAACGATTATGGCGGCGCCGTGATTGCGCTTAACTTGATCAAGTTCTCACGGCTCGGCGGCGCGCCGCTGGCTACGGCGGCCGCGAACAACAGCACTCTTATCGCTTTACAGACCTGGTGCACAGTTCGTGCCCGGTCCGCCCAGGCATCATCGGTGCAACCGGGCGTTGCCGAGTTCCATGTGCGTGTCGCTGACGTGGGCCATGCAAATTTTTCCGCCATTCACGTAGCGCCCAGCCCAACTGCAAAAATCGTTGGCTATTTTGATGTGGGTGGGCCAATGTATTTCCATCACCGTACGTTTCCTAAATCGTTTGGCGATCCGGCGCTGATACCTGACAGCGGCTTTGTCGCACTATCCCATTGGGACTTTGACCATTATTCGCTGGCCGTTACAAAGATGAAGGGGCTGCAGAATCTCACATGGTATGCACCGGACCAGCCGGTAGGGCCGAACGCGGCCCGACTGCAGACGCTGCTTGGGACGCGCCTGAATTACGTACGAATGCCAACGTTTCACATTGCGAACGGCCTTCAGATGTGGCAAGGAAGCGGAGCGCCAAGTGACAGGAATAACAGCGGCTACGTGCTCACTGTACGGAATCACTCAGGCGAAACGCTTTTGACCGGCGACGTCTCATACCAGCATATTCCCGCCGGGGCGACGGCAACACTGACCGCACTATGCATCGCCCATCATGGAGGGAGCGGCGCGGGCAATCCGCCGGTCCCGTTGATGGGTAGCGGGGCTGCGGCTGTTTCATTCGGGTTGCCCAACCTCTACCATCATCCGAACTGGGCGGATCTCGACATACACGCACATTACGGCTGGAAAGTTCAGCCGACGTTTGTTGCGCCTGCGGTACGTGGCGACGTGTGGCTGCCCTAAGCTAGGTTAATCGATGGAATGAGCGGGCGTGCTGTGGCGCGCCCAACGCACAGATTTGGCGAACTCAACCGTGGCCAATTTGACACGCTTTAGTAAGCCACCACATGCAGCGTGAGCGGGTTTCAACCCCATCAGTGTTAGTATGAAATCACTGGCTGCCCCGCAGCGGCGGGGCAGAGGCTGCATGATGCCGCCGGGGATCAACTTGCGCGGCGGCCGGAGGTTGCGATGGGTGCCAAGGTATTGCTGGACTTGCTTGGGGGCGTTGCGCTGTTGCTGTGGGGCTTGCACATGGTGCACAGCGGCATCGTGCGGGCGTTTGGAAGCCGCATCAGGCGTTTTCTCAGCCTGGTCCTGCAAAACCGCTACCGGGCCTTTGCTGCCGGCGTCGGCGTTACCGCGATCTTGCAAAGCAGCACCGCGACGGCGCTGATGCTGAGTTCATTTACTGCGTCCGGCCTGGTGGGACTGGTGCCCGCGCTGGCTGTGCTGCTGGGCGCAAATGTCGGCACGACGCTGATTGTCCAGCTGCTGTCCTTTGATTCTTCCGTATTTTCCCCCGTCTTGCTGATTTGCGGCGTGGCTGCCTTCAAGCGCGGCACGCGCACCATCGTCAAGGACATGGGGCGCGTGGCAGTCGGGCTGGGCTTGATGCTGCTGTCGCTGCACTTGCTGCTCGATAGCCTGGCGCCAGCGGAAAATGCCCCTGGCGCGCGCCAGCTGTTTGCCGCACTGACTGGCGAGCCCGTGCTGGCGTTGCTGATCGGCACGTTGATGGCGTGGCTGGCGCACTCCAGTGTCGCCACCATCTTGCTGACCATGTCGTTGTCTGCCGCGAACTTTGTGTCGCCGGTGCCCGCGCTGGCGTTGGTGCTGGGCGCCAACCTGGGCAGTTCCATAAATCCCTTGATGGAAACGGGCAGCGCCAATCCCGCGCACCGGCGCCTGCCCGTTGGCAACCTGATCAACCGGATCGCCGGCTGTGTCTTGTTCTTGCCGCTGCTGGATCCCGTCGCCCGCCTGATCCAGGCGATCGATCCGAATCCGGTTCGCCTGGCTGCAGATTTCCACGCCTTGTTCAATGTGGTCATGGCTTTGCTGTTCATCGTGCCGTTGCAGCGGTTTGCCCGCATGCTGGAGCGGCTGTTGCCGGACGTAAAAAGCGGTAACGACCTGTCGATTCCTTTGTATCTAGGCGAAAGCATCAACGACACGCCGTCCGTTGCGCTGGCCTGTGCCGCGCGGGAAACGCTGCGCATGGGCGATATCGTGGATTCCATGCTGGACCAGGCCATGACGGCCATCCTCATGAATGACCGCAAGCTGGTGACGGAAGTCAGTCAAAAGGACAATGCCGTCGATGGCTTGCATGAAGCCGTCAAGCTGTATGTCATCAACGTCACGCATGGCCCGCTGGATGAAGTGGAGGCGCGGCGGGCGCTCGAAGTGCTGAGCCTGGCGATCAACCTGGAGCACATCGGTGACATCATCGACAAGAACTTGATGGAACTGGCCAACAAGAAAATCAAGCGCCAGCTGCATTTCTCGGCAGAAGGGGCGCGTGAATTGCAAGAATTCCACCGCGTGGTGCGCGACCATTTGCGGCTGGCCATGTCGATCTTCCTGTCGGGCGACTTGAAGTCAGCGCGCTTGCTGTTAAAGGAAAAAGCGCGGGTGCGTGAAATGGAATTTGCCGCGTCGGAAAACCATATTGCGCGCTTAAAAGAAGGGCGCATCGACAGCATGGAAACCAGCACGCTTCACATCGATATCTTGCGCGATTTAAAACGCATCCATTCGCACGTTTGTTCGGCTGCCTATGCCGCGTTGAAAAGCGCGGGAGAGCTGGACCGCGCGCCGCAACAGCCCGCGCCGCGCTGGGTCAATCCGCAGCAGCCGTTTACCGTGCATGACAGTGACGCCGTGTTGCAGGGCAAAACGCGGGCGTGACGCTGTTCAGCTGCAGCGCTGCAGCCATGCAGCGGCAGCGCTGGCGGACGGCGTGCGCACCAGCATCAATGCACGCGCATCCGGCGCTGAAATGGCTAGCGTCAGCAGTTGTGCTTCGTGGCTGGCCGTTGCGGCAGCAAACCAGTCTACATACGCGTTGAACTCAGGCAGCGGCAATGAGCGGCGTGGCGTGTCGCCAAAAAATTCTTCTGCAAACGTGCGTGCACCAATTGTGCCGTTGATTTGCACCAGCCCACCCGCTTGATCCGCCCAGGCCGTGAAATGGCCGCGCTCCCGATAGCGGTTAATGCCCGGCTCGGCCAGCAACGGTGCGCGTGTCGCGGGATCGCTGAATTCAACCAGTGCATAGCAGCCTGACGGTGGTAAGGGTGTGACACGATCCGCGGACAGGAAGCGGGTCTGGTACCCCAGCCGCTGCGCGCGGTCTTGCATATAACTGTCGAATTCGTTGGCGATAGGCTGGGCAAGGTTGTGCATAAAACGAGGGCAGGCGGGTGGGCTGAAAATTCTAGCGCGCGAAACCGTCCGCAATATGTGGCGGCGTAATAGGCTTCATGTCCCGGCGGCAGTGTTGGCCGCAGAAAGCGAATTGAAAGATTCGCCCGGTACAGTGTCTCCATCGGTACTACAACCGTACAACGCACGAGGGAGACACCATGTACGCGACCAAACCCCAGCACCGCGCCATTGGCGCCCAGCCGGAAGCCGTGAAAACCGCGCCGGTCCTTGAAGATTCCGCGCTGCAAGCAGCCGCCAAGACGCCATGGCATATGTATGCGTGGCGCGCGATGGACGTGAAAATCGGCTTGATCCCGCTGCCGATTTATGTGCTGCTGGCCGCCTTGATTGGCGGCTTTATCGCGCTGGGCAAAATGCCAACCGACATTTCCGTATCGATCGCCGTGCTTTGCCTGGGCGGCTTTACCTGTGCGGAATTCGGCAAACGCTTGCCGGTGCTGCGCCACATCGGCGCTGCCGCCATCTTTGCCACGTTCGTGCCATCGTTCCTCGTGTACCTGCACGCGATTCCGCCGGTGATGTTGAAAAACGTATCGGAATTTACCAAGAGCAGTAATTTCCTGTATCTGTTCATTGCTTCCATTGTGGTCGGCAGTATTTTCAGCATGGACCGCACGGTGCTGGTCAAAGGCTTCCTGAAAATCTTCGCGCCGCTGGCGGCAGGAACGGTGGTGGCGGCCATAGTCGGCACGGCCGTTGGCACGGCGCTGGGCCTGGGCTGGCAACACACGCTGTTCTTCATCGTCGTCCCCATCATGGCGGGCGGCGTGGGCGAGGGGGCGATTCCCCTGTCGATCGGCTATGCCGCCATTCTCGGCACCGCGCAGGGCGATGTTTTTGCAGAAGTGCTGCCGCCGGTGATGCTGGGCAGTTTGAGCGCGATCCTGATGTCGGGTGCACTGAATTTTGTCGGCAAGCGCTTCCCGCACCTGACTGGCGAAGGCCGTTTGCAGCCCGGTGCTGAAGAAGAATTGCGTGTGGTGGAACTGCCGGCCGGTACGGTCGATATCCCGCAAATTTCGTCGGCTGCGCTGACTGCGATTACGCTGTACATGGTGGGCCTGATGTCCCACAAGCTGTTCGACTTCCCTGCGCCTGTCGTGATGCTGTTTATTGCCGTGCTGCTGAAGCTGTGCCACGTGGTGTCGCCGCAATTGCAGCAAGCGTCGCAAGTGGTCTACAAATTCTTTTCGACGGCCGTGACGTATCCACTGCTGTTCGCCATCGGCGCCGCGCTGACGCCATGGGAAAAACTGATTGCCGCTTTCACCATCAGCAACCTGATCACCATCGTCGCCACCGTTGCCAGCCTGATGGCCACTGGTTTTGTCGTGGGCCGTGCGCTGAAAATGTACCCGATTGAAACCGCCATCATCAATGCGTGCCACAGCGGGCAGGGCGGTACTGGCGACGTGGCGATCCTGACGGCGGCGAACCGCATGCAGATGATGCCGTTTGCGCAAATCGCTACGCGGATTGGCGGGGCGATTGTGGTGACTTTGGCGCTGTTTGCCCTGGCGCGCATTGGTATGTGACGTGACGTCTTCCTGCGCAGATGCGCTTTGCGGCCCGCTTTGTGCGGGCTTTTTTTTTTCGGTGCTGCGTTGCCGGGGTCGTTTTTGAGGCGCCCTAAATTATTGCCATTGCCGGAGTGGGGTGTGGAATATTTGCGACTGTGAAAATGCGTGAGATTCTTTCTGCAAGCACATTGCTACTATTTTCCAATATAACTGGGCGGGCCGCTTGACCGGCATCGGGAATGGCTTGGCGGATTACACGACATTCCCTCTCACGAGTGTGGACATTGCCGCCAACGTCACCAGCAGCCACGCGACACGCAAAGTACCGTCCTTCAATGGCAGCACGACTGCTGGGACGGTTTCAGGCGAGTTCACCACACAGCAAACCGCTGACAGTCTTGGCCGGCCATCCAGCGTGACAGGCAATGCCTCCCAGCGCATGGATTACACCTACGATGGCAATGGCAACCTGAAGACCGCCACGGACGCGCTGAGCCATGTGACCAGCTACGATTACGACAATGTCAACCGGTTGAAAACCGTCACCATGCCGGATGGTGGGACCATCGTTTATAACTACGATGTCGATGGACGCCTTTACACGGTGATAGATCCGCGCAACCTGACGACCATCTACACGTATAACGCGTTTGGCGACGTCATGACGCGCAACAGTCCGGACACTGGCTTGACTTCGTACACCTACGACACGGGAGGGCGCCTGCTGACCGAAACCCGTGCCGATGGAAAAGTCGTGAGTTACGGCTGGGATAAACTGGGACGCCGGACCACCCGCACCGTGGCGGGCGTGACGGAAACGTTCACCGATGATGGCGGAACGTATGGCAAGGGCCGCCTTTCCGGCTTGAGCGACGCCAGCGGCACCACCATCTATAGCTACAACGCGAACGGCCAGTTGACCAGCCAGGTCAACGTCATTGGCGGTTCGTCGTATACCACCAGCTGGGGCTACGATGCGACCACCGGTCGCAACACCAGCATGACGTATCCAGGCGGCGTTGTACTCGGCTACACCTACGATGGCGCCGGAAGGCTGTCCGGCGTCACCAGTAATATTCCCGGTATGCCGACGCTGGCCGATAACTTCCTGCGCCAGCCTGCCACCAACATTCTTTATGGCTGGCGCTTTGGCAACGGCTTGCCACGATTGATCACACTCGATGCGGATGGCCGCATTACGCAACTGGCCAGCCAGACTGCGCATGACCTGACGTATGGTTACACCGCTAACGCCAACACCATCGAGAGCATTACTGACAATGTCTACAGAGCGCAAAGCGGAACGCTTCCGTATGAAGCCAGCGACAGCATCTACACGCTGGATCCTTCCAGCAATCGGATTTCAAGCATCAGCGGCGGCATCAACCGCTCGTTTGGATATGATTCTCTGGGAAATGTTACGTCGGACACCGGCCGCATCCTGACCTATGACGACTTCAACCGCATGAAGAGTTACACCGGCAGCGGTGTCACGACAAGTTACGTCAGCAACGCCCTGAACCAGCGGGCCCAGAAAGGCTCGACGCGTTATGTCTATGCTGCCGATGGCAGGCTGCTGTATGAAGCGGGGGCGACGGCAACCAGTTACGTTTGGCTGGAAGGCCAATTGCTGGGGATTGCACGCAATAACACCTTCTATGCCAGCCATAACGACCATCTGGGGCGGCCGCAGGTGATGACTAACAGTGCCAAGGCTGTAGGCTGGCGGGCTAGTAATACACCGTTCGACCGCAGTGTTGCAGTGGACACCATTGGAGGGATGAATCTGGGGTTCCCGGGGCAGTATTACGATGCGGAGTCGGGGCTGTGGTACAACTGGAACAGGTATTATGATGCTGGGATTGGGCGGTATTTGCAGAGCGATCCGATTGGACTTTCAGGTGGCATCAATACGTACGTATACGTTGGCGGAAATGCGATCTCTAGATTGGATCCACTCGGACTAGCCGACCTCAATCTGTTCAATCCCTATACACAACATGACAAGCTACTTTATGAGGGGGCCAATAATTGGAAAATCCCGAATGTATATACGATAGCTGGTCACGGCAACCCTGGGAATATGGAGGATAGTCGAGATGGACGGGCAATTCCTATTCGCCCGGACGATTTGGCAAAGATCGTTGAGAATGACCCCAACTGGAAGCACAAACCAATTACGATAGGTTCTTGCAATGTTGGGAACGCTTGGCCTGATGGATTCCAAGGCAAACCACACTGGGCACCGTTCGCGCAAGATCTAGCTAATCGTCTGGGAGTACCTGTGACTGCGCCGACAACATTTGTGCGCTTTCCTTTACCTAGTTCTGGTTTCTTCAAGACTTATAACCCGCAGACTCGATGAACAAACGTATAACCACCTTACTTCTCGCGTTCGCAACGACTGGTATTGGTCTATATTACTGGCGCACGCAGCAGCCATCGCCATATGGATTTGAAGTACAGTACGCATTAACTGAGAAAGCGATTGCTGATTTAAAACCTCGCGCATTGAGTGGGGACTGTTCCGCGGCGAGAAGTTTGTCAATGCACTATCTTAATGCTGCTTTAAACTTTGAAGAAGGCTTGCATTGGTCGAGAGTGGCAGCGCAGTGCCCAGACCTCCTAGACAAAAGGCGACTTATTGTTCTATTGGTGCAGTTGCCAAGGAGCGCGGCTATTGATATGGAAATAGAGAAAACTGTCAAACAAGTTGATGAAATTGACCCGAAAGAAAGCCAACGCATACGTTCATTGATCAACGAAGAAAGGGAAATTAAGTAGTCCAGCCTGAATAATTCAAAAAGCAGCCAGAGGTACCACCATAACTGTGCTGTACAAGCGACGATAAAACTGGCAATACGGCGTTCGACCGCAGCGTTGTTCTCAATACGGTTGGCTGGTTCACTTTAAGATGCGGAGATCCCTCTGCCGTCAAATATAGCGGACAGTTTTTTCGCGCAGTTTGACCGGACATTCCCTGCTGTGGGTACCCGCTACCGATCAGAAAGATGGCTGCTGTATGAGGCGGGGGCGGCGGCAACCAGTTACGTTTGGCTGGAAGGCCAATTGCTGGGGATTGCGCGCAATAACACCTTCTATGCCAGCCATAACGACCATCTGGGGCGGCCGCAAGTGATGACGAACAGTGCCAAGGCTGTGGTTTGGCGAGCCTCCAATACTCCGTTTGGCCGCAGTGTGGTGGTCGATACCATTGGCGGGATGAATCTGGGGTTCCCGGGGCAGTATTACGACTCGGAGTCGGGGTTGTGGTACAACTGGAACCGGTATTATGATGGGCAGATTGGCCGGTATTTGCAGAGTGATCCAATTGGGCTCAATGGTGGAATTAATACCTACGCATATGTAGAGGGGAAACCGCTACGATACACGGACCCGCATGGAACGAATCCAGTTGCTGGGCTAATAGAAGGTGCTGAAATTGGCACAGCAATATTGCCTGGCTGGGGAACGGTCATTGGCGGTGCTATTGGCTTGGGAGCAGGATGGTGGGTCGCAGACAAGCTCAACACTGCTATTGCAAACCAAGCTGAGCCACCAGTTCCCGGCGCGACAGGCGGCGATAAATCCAATACGGGTACCCGCCAATGGGAAAAGCCTGGCGGTTTTAGCGATGCTAACCGAGACTTTGACAATTTGAATCCTACTGGGTGCAGGACAAGGGAAACGAAGTTCGGGTCGGAACTCTTCCAAACGGTGACAGAGTTATTGTTAGGCCAGATAGCTCTGATGGCAGACCTACTGTGGAGATTCAACGACCAGATGGAAAGCGTTCAAGGGACAAAATTCGATATTGCCCCACGCGGTAGTTTTGAATACGGTTTTTAAAGGGCGGGAAGTTAGGATGGGAATATATCAACCGTGGTATTGCGACGTGATCTCGCAGCCGACGTTTATGGCGTTGGAGCGCATCGAGTATGGTGGAAATGGGATGCAGATACTGCTACGAGAGGTGGCAGGTGAAAAGCGCTTAATCTGCCTTCGGTTTATTGATTTGCCAATGGCTGTTCGTATATCAAATGAAAGTCAGCGATTGGAGTCTTTGCGGGAACTGCCGAAAGGCACTAGGAATTCGCTTTACGTCGTCTCGCAATCTACATTTTTATCTTGGCTTCATGAAGAGTCATTGCAAATCTACAAGGACGACCCTTTGTTTCACTTGGCAATCGTGATGGATGAATGGATCGACATCATTTGCAATGAATTACCGAGCGTTGTTATTGCGAAATAGAAAATTGAGAACAGCTTAAGGCCGCAAAGTCGCGTGTAGGAAAAAAATTGCAAGGAAGCGAGGGCAGGATCTGCGCAGGTGCGTAAGCCGATGATGCGTCTAGGTAAAGTGGTCGTGGTTACGACGGAAGTGCGTCAAGGCCAACACACCACAGCTACTATCGGGACTGCTACGATCCGGGTGCGGGGCGTTATTGCCAGAGCGATCCGATCGGACTCGATAGCGGCATCAACACATACCGCTATGAGCTTCCCTCGGTTTTTCGTCTTCCAACGGTCCAGTTTTATGCAGCCTGCTGATTCAGTCTCTGCGATGCCTGCCAGCGCTCAAGGAATTCAACCGGTGAGCAGAAACCCAGCGTGGAGTGTTGGCGTTGGCGATTATAAAAGACTTCGATGTATTCAGTTTTGTCGTTGCTACGGCAACAACTATTGCGATGGCAAAGTAAACGAGACGAATTCAAGAGTCAAATTCCAGCTTTCCCGATGGCAGACGGCCTCCCAAGCTTTGTTTAGGCCGCATTTCTTGCGATTTGCTACCGTTGGCCCACCGCGACACCCCACCTGTCCCGCGAAGCCATTCGCGTGTCCCCGTGAGCCACTCGGCTCCATATGAAATGTTAAATCTTGCCCAGCGCTTAACATGAATCGCCGGCATGGATTCCTTTAACAAAATCAAACGGAGACACTATGCGTATCAAGCAGTTGTTACCCGCACTTGCTTTGCTGACCCTGGGCGCCCAAGCGTCCGCCAGTACCCTGAACCAGAACGTTTCGTGGACCATCGACCGTCCGGGCACCACCACCAATTACCGCGTCGTCGCTTATGGCGATTCCATCTATGCCGGCTACAACGGCTCCACCACGAGTGCCGCGAAATATTCCGCGCCCACCGTTGAAGCGGAATACCTGTCGGCGCTGTGGAACGCGGACATTGAAAGCGTGCGCCGCACGAAATCCGGCGCGATCGCATCGGATGTCTACAACAATAAGATCGTGGCCGAGCGTTCGTATATGCAGGCCAGTAACACCCGCGTCGTGACGTTTGAAATGTGCGGCAACGACGGCTTGCAAGCCCGTACCGCGTACAAGAGTCAGACCGGCACCTGCGACGACAGCGTGCTGATCGCAGCGGAAAACAATTGCAAAACATACGTGGCGGCAGCGATGGACTACATCAACGCCAACGCTTATCCGGGCGTGAAGATGAAAATCATCTCGAACCTGCACTATCCGGGCTATGCGGCCGACAACGTGCAAAGCTCGTGCAAACAAGCCAGCACGGGCCAAACCGTCAACATGCAGGATAAATTCCTGCCATCGCTGGCCCGCATCAACCACATGATGTGCGACATGGCGCGCCAGAAGGGCTTCAAGTGTGCCGACAACTTCGCGCAATACATGGGCGCGGACTATGACAGCAATGGCGACGGCATCGTCGATGCGGACGCGCTGCGCTACGTGGACGGCGAAAGCCAGGCCAGCTACGTGACCCGCATCACGAGCACCTTGCGTTCGACGCTGCGCGACGCCAACACGAAATTCGTGTCGGCCAGCAGCAGCTATGACTATATCCAGTCCGACGACACGCACCCGACGTATAACGGCAGCACCGTGACGGCCGGCCTGTTTGGCGGCACCACCGGTACGGGCGCACCGCGCTACACGTCGTTCACCAGCGGCAAAAACCCGATCTGGAACCAGTATGGCCATGAGCGCATGGGCTGGGCCGTATCGACCTACAACGTACCGACGCCTTAATCCACCGGCATGAACCAGCGCTGGCGCCCCAGCCCCGGCTATCTGACCGTCGCGTTATTGCTGGCGGTTGGGGTGGCCGTGGTGCTGGTGTTTCTGTGGCTCACGTCCGGACCCGACACGGGAACGGACGCCCCGGCGCCGGTGCAGCCGCCGGCGGGCAGCGCCACGGGACCGGCCCCGGCGGCGCAGCCCTCCATGGCTTCCCGGGGATCGCCAGCCGCGCCGCAGCACGCGCCGGAAGGCGACGCCGATCCCACACCGGACTTGCGCAGCTACGTAGCCCGTGGCGAAAAGCCATCGATGGCGGAAGTCATCACGCGGCTGCATGAACGTGGCATCCATACCGGCCTGGCCGCGTTCAATCCGCCCGGCACTCGCCCACCGCTGGTGGGGCTGGCCGTGCCGGAAGACTTCCCGCTGCCGCCCGGTTATGTGCGCCACCATCAAGCCACGGATGACGGCCAGCGCATTGAAGCCATCTTGATGTATGCGCCGGGCTACCAGCCGGTTGATGCGGCCGGGCGTCCTATCGCCGTGCCGAAAGACCGCGTAGTGCCGCCTGAGCAGGCGCCGCCGGGCCTGGCCGTGCGCCGCATCACGATCCCGCCTCCATTGGATCCTACACAGCACTGATCACCATGAAGCAATCGAGTCATTTCAAATTGCAGGCGGCTGCCTGTATTGTTGCCAGCGCCGTATTGGCCGCGTTGTATGTACAGGGCGGCCCGGGCTGGCTGCTGGGTTTTGTTTTCCTCGCGCCGTGGCTGCGCGTACTGGATGCGCCGCGCACCTGGGGCGGCAAGCTGGCCAGCGCGTATGCGATGTCGGTGGCCTATACGGCAGCCGTCTTCCCGTGGCTGGGCATGGCGCTGGGGCATTACGTCGGCATCGGCGAGGCGGCCGGTCTGGCCATCCTGTTGCTGGCCGCGCCATTGTTCCAGCCGCAGTTTTTTGCCTTTGCACTGGTGCGCCATGCTGTCATGCGCCGATATGGCTACGCCCTGGGCATCGTTGCTGCAGCGGCGGCATGGGTGGCCACCGAGCGCCTCGTGCCGCGCCTGCTGGGCGATACGATCGGTTACGGTTTGTACCCGTCGCCGCTGCTGCGCCAGGCCGCGGACATCGGCGGTGGGGCGGGGCTGACGTTGCTGCTGTTGCTGGCCAATGAGGGCATCCTTGCTGCGTATGCGCAGCGCAAGGACGGGCTGCGCGCCATCCTGAAACCGCTGGTGCTGGCGGCATCGGTGCCGCTGCTGCTGGCGGGATATGGCGCCATGACGCTGTCCGGCGCACCGGCACCGGCAGGCAAGCCGCTGCGCATGGGACTGATCCAGGCGAACATGGCCGACTATGAAAACCAGCGGCAGCAAAAGGGCGCTTACGCGGTGGTGCAGGAAGTGCTGAACCGCCACTTTGCGATGAGCTATGACGCGATTGAACGGCAGCGGGCCGAGGCTGTGCTGTGGTCGGAGACGGCGTATCCGACGACGTTTGGCCACCCGAAAAGCGAGGCGGGGGCCGAGTTTGACCGCGCAATCCTGGCCAACGTGAATGCAGCCCGCGTGCCGTTTGTGTTTGGCACGTATGACCGCGACAGCGCCGGCGAATACAATGCGGCTGCCTTTGTACAGCCAGGGACCGGGTTGCTGGGCTTTTACCGCAAGACCCGGCTGTTCCCGTTCACGGAATATCTGCCGGCCTGGCTCGACAGCCCGGCGCTGCGCCGTGTGCTGCCCTGGGCGGGCAGCTGGAAAGCGGGCAATGGCGCGCGCGTGATGCCGGTGCGCCTGGCCGATGGCCGCGAAGTACCCGTGCTGCCGCTGATATGCCGCGATGACGTCGATGCGGGGCTGGCGCTCGATGGCGCGCGGCTGGGCGCGCAAGTGATCCTCACCATGTCCAACGATTCGTGGTTCAGCGCTGACGCGCAAGGGGCCAGGCTGCACCAGATGGCGGCAGCGTTCCGCAGCATCGAAACCCGCCTGCCGCAATTCCGCGTCACCACCAACGGTTACAGCGCCGCCATCGATGCCCATGGCACGGTGCTCGCCGGTACGCCGATGGGCCAGCCTGCGCTGGTGATTGCCGATATGCCGGTGCGCCAGCCCAAGCCGACATTGATGGTGTTGTGGGGCGACTGGGTCGGCGTCGCGGGTGCAGGCTTCCTGCTGTTGCTGGCGATCGTGACGCTGATGCCGGCGCCCCGTACGCTGGCAGACGAGGCGCCGCTGGCGGCGCTGCCATTAGCGGTATTCCCTATGAAAGTCGCCGTGCTGCCGCCCGGCGCCCGGCTGGCAACGGGCGTGCTGCGCGCATTTGCGCGCGCCAGTTTGCTGGGCATGTGCGTTGCGCTGCTGCTGGATGAAGCGCTGCGCACGCACACGCTGGCGCAGATCCGCATGTTTGCGGCGCTGTTCCTGGTACCGGAAATCATCGCGTGGTGCGTGCTGCGGGCGTTTGCGGCGCAGGCTTCGATCAGCCATGGCCGGTTGCTGGTGGAGCGGGGCACGTTGCGTATGGAGCTGGCGCTGAACCAGATCGCCGCGGTGACGCCGTGGCGCTTGCCCGTGCCAGGGCCGGGTGTGTCGCTGCAGCTGGCGCCGCGCAGGCCGTGGGGGTATGGGCTGGCGCTGGCGCACCCGCAAGCGTTTGCCGAAGCGCTGGCTGCCGCCGGCGGGCCGCCCGTGGTGGATCAGCGCTTCGATGCGATGGACGTGTATGTGCGGGCGCGGTCGGCGCTGCGGCGCTGGGTGCTGGACAGCCCGGTTGCCAAGTTCGTTGTACTGCCGCTGGTGCTGGCTGTTCCCGCGTTTCATTTGCACCAGCACATTGCGTTTGGCAGTGCGCTGGGGGAGTACTACACGTTCGGGTTGAAGGCGTATCTCAGTGCGTTTGCGCTGTGGTGGGCCGCGTGGGGGATCGGTGTGGTGCTGTGCGCTGCGCTGCTGCGGGCGGGGATCGAGGCGGCAACGCTGCTGGCGGCGCTGCTGCGGCCTGCGAAGGTGGTTGGCATACGCAGCGGGCTGGAGCGGGCAGGGCATGCGGCGCTGTATATCGGGCTGCCGGCGTGGCTGTTGTTGAATATTTATAAGGCGTAAGCGGCGCCAGGGCACGGGCCGCTGCAATCCGGCTGCATGCGTCAACGGAGTGCAAACATGGCGGGTTCGGCTTGGCGCCCCCGTAGAACCCGCCCTTGTATCGTCAGTTTTTGGATGTTGCGGGCTCTATGGGTTGCTGGCGCTTTGCGCACTGGGCGGACAGGATGGACCGTTCCAGCGTGTCCCGCACTTGCCGGATGGCGTCCGGCGTGCATTCGGCTGCCGTCGTGGGCGGCGCTGTGCGCACGGGTTTGCCGGTAAAGCTGCGGTAGGCAAAGGCGCCGAGTGCAATGGCTGCCGCGATGGCAATGACATGATTGAGGCGGGACTTCAACGGGACGGCTCCACGGTCTGGAAAGCCTGCTAGTGTAGCCTATTCCGTCAACGTCCAAGGCGCGGTGGCGCACTGCGGCCGGCGCCATCGAGCCGGAACACGCCCACCGCCTGCATCAGCACGGCCGCCTGCTGCTGCATGCTTTGCGCGGCAGCTGCCGCCTGTTCCACCAGCGCGGCGTTTTGCTGGGTCACGGCATCCATTTGCGCGATAGCCTGGTTTACCTGTGCAATGCCCGTGCTTTGCTCGTCGCTGGCCGAACTGATTTCACCGACGATTTCCGTGACACGTCCCACGCTGGCCACCACGTCGTTCATTGTGTTGCCCGCCTGTTCCGCCAGCTTGTTGCCTGTTTCAACGGTCGCCACGGACGTCGTGATCAATTCCTTGATTTCCTTGGCGGCCGCCGCGCTGCGCTGGGCCAAGGTGCGCACTTCGCTGGCCACCACGGCGAAGCCGCGCCCTTGCTCCCCGGCGCGGGCCGCTTCCACGGCGGCATTGAGCGCGAGGATATTGGTCTGGAATGCAATGCCATCGATGACGCCGATGATGTCGACGATTTTGCGCGACGAGTCGTTAATCGACGCCATCGTATCGACCACTTGCGACACGACGGCGCCGCCTTTGCGCGCCACGTCCGACGCGGAACCGGCCAGCTCATTGGCCTGGCGCGCATTGTCCGCATTTTGCTTGACGGTGCCCGTCAACTGTTCCATCGATGCGGCGGTTTGCTGCAGCGAGCTGGCCTGGTTTTCCGTGCGGGCCGACAAATCCGCATTGCCCGCTGCGATTTCCGCCGACGCCGTCGCAATGGTATCGGTGGCGTGGCGCACGGCGCCGACGATGCGCGACAAGTCGTCGCGCATGGCCTTCAGTCCGCTCAGCATGCTGTCACGGTCGTTGCTGTTCACATCGATGGCCACGCACAAGTTGCCCTCGGCGATATTGCGCGCAATGCCTGCCGCGTAATCCGGTTCGCCGCCCAGCTGTTTCAGCAGGCTGCGCGTGATGACGACGCCGATGGCCAGCAGCAGGCCGCCCAGTGCGATGGCTGCCAGCGCAAATTCAATGGTGCGGTTGCGGATCGCGTCTTCCACCGTATCCACATACACGCCGGAGCCGATCAGCCAGCCCCAGGGTGCAAAGCCCATCACGTACGACACCTTGGGTACCGGCTTGTCGCTGCCCGGCTTGGGCCACAAGTATTCCACGTGGCCGGCGCCATTGGACTTGATGATGTTCACGAATTCCACGAACAGGCGCTTGCCGGTCGGGTCTTTGTTTTCCGATAAGTCTTTGCCGTCCAGTTCCGGTTTGATCGGATGCATGATCATGCGGGGCTGCATGTCGTTGATCCAGAAGTATTCACTGCCTGCGTAGCGCAGCGACTTGATGGTTTCCAGCGCGCGTTTTTTTGCCTCGGCTTCCGGCATGGCGCCAGAGGCGGCCTGCTGCTGGAAGTGCACCAGCACGCCGTGGGCGGTTTCCACCGTTTGCTTCACGTTGGTCTTACGCTCTTGCAGGATCAGCGCGCGTTCCGACACGAGGAATACGACGGTCAATAATACGATACCCACAATTGCACTGATATTCAGCGCGGCCAGCCGTTTTGCAATGCTTAACGATTGCCACCAAGACGCGTTCATGCATTCTCCAAAGTTGTCTGCGGCGCTACTGCGCTCTAGCACGGAGGATGGCATGATGGTTTGATCTGCGTCAAGAATGTACGCTTTTTGTCGTGCGCAGGGCGAAGGGCGGCTTGCTACAGTGTGGTTTTTTGATTGACTCGATGTGAGAAACGCAAGAACCTCACAGCAGCGGAATCGTGATGCCGTAAAAAAGCCATACGCCAGGGGAGCACCCCGGCTCCGTCAGCAGGTAGTGGCAGTGTTAAGCTCATGAAATGTCAACCGCAAACAAAAATGCCCCGCCTGTCAAACGCGCAACCAGCATGGCCGACGTGGCCAGGATGGCCGGCGTATCGGAAATGACGGTGTCGCGGGTGATGAACCACTCCGAGAAAGTGCACGAGGAGACGCGCAAAAAAGTCATGGAAGCCATGGCGGCGCTCAATTACACGCCGAACCAGATGGCGCGTGGCCTTGCCGGTGCACGGGTGGTGCGCGCCGGTTTTATGTACAGCTATCCTGCCGGTCCCTATTTGACGGAGTTCTTGCGCGGCTTGCTGGCGGCGGCCACGTTGGACAATGTGCAACTGGTGGTGGAAAAGTGCGAGCTGGGCAAGCCTCCGGACGCGCCCACGCAGCGCTTGCTGGCGCAGGAACTCGACGGCGTGATCTTGCCGCCGCCGCTGTGCGACCTGGCGGCCATCACGGAACCCGTGCTGGCGGCGGGGATTCCACTGGTGGCCGTCGCATGTGGTCCGATTGACAGCCGCATCAACGCCATCATGATCGATGACCGGCAGGCGGCCTATGACATGACGCGCCACTTGCTGGACCTGGGCCATCGCCGCATTGGGTTTATTGCGGGGAATCCCGGCCAGTCAGTGACGCAGCCGCGCCTGGACGGGTTCCGCGCCGCGATGGCGGAAGGCGGCGGCGACCTGTCGCCGGAGCTGGTGGTGCCAGGCATGTTCCATTACCGTTCCGGGCTGGAAGGAGCGGAAACGCTGCTGGCGCTGGCGCAGCGGCCCAGCGCGATCTTTGCCAGCAATGATGACATGGCGGCAGGCGCGGTGGCTGTGGCCCACAAGCTGGGGCTCGGCGTGCCGGGTGATCTGACGGTCGTGGGGTTCGATGACACGGCGCTGGCGACCACCATTTGGCCTGAATTGACGACCGTGCGGCAGCCCATTGCCGAGATGGCGGAGATGGCGGTGCGGCGGCTGGCGGCGCATGTCAGGGGTATGCGGCTGAACCGTCCGGAACCGGTGGCGCAGCAGATGGTGGACTATGCGCTGATCCGGCGCCAGTCGGATGCGGCGCCGAGGGCGCGGCCCAAGGCGCATGTGGCCTGATGTATGCGGGCTGATTTAACTCTTTGACTTCGCCGCCAGGCTGCCTGGCGGCCGCGTGCGCGGCGCCGCGTCGGACTGCCTGCGCACCAGCGTGTAATCCATTACCGTCTGCACCGGCCCCGCATCGCCGCCATCGCGCTTGCTGCGGATTTGCTGGACAACGAGGCGCACGGCCGCTTCCGCCATGTCGGCAATCGGCTGGCGCACGGTCGTCAATTCCGGCCAGATCGTCGTAGCCAGCGGGGTATCGTCAAAGCCCGCCACCGTCAAATCGCCCGGCACGTCGAGGCCCATGCGGTGCGCGACGGCCACCACGGCGGCCGCCATGTCGTCATTGCTGGCGAAGATCGCGGTGGGACGCGTCGCCAGCGCCAGCAGCGATTCCGCCGCATCCAGGCCGGAACGGTATGTGAACAAGCCTTGCACGACCAGCTCCGGCGCATCGGCCAGCTTGTGCTCGGCCATCGCGGCCTTGAAGCCGGCCAGGCGGCGCGCGCTGACGCTCTGGTTCGGATTGCCGGCGATAAAACCAATGCGCTGGTGGCCCAGCGCCACCAGATGGCTGGCCATGCCGTACGCAGCCTGGTAATCATCGATGCTGACGCCGCCCACGCGGGGATCCGGCACGCCGCGCGCCACCGTCACCGCCGGCGTGCCGGCTTCCGTGATCAAGTCGATCAATTGCCTGTCGTCGCACAGGGGCGGCGGCACGATAATGCCGTCGATACCATTGGCGATCAGGCGGCGCACCTGTTCGCTCGCATCGTCCGCGCATTTTTCCACCACCAGCTGCACATTGTTGGAGCTGGCCTGGTTCAGCAAGCCGACCAGGAATTCGCTGATGTAGCCCGCGCTGGGATTGCTGTACAAGAAGCCCACGCGCATGGCGTGCGAACCGGCCAGGCGGCGCGCCACCTGGTTCGGCGTGTAGTTCAGCGCAGCCACGGCTTCCATGACTTTGACGCGGGTCTTGTCGCGCACCTTGGGGTCGCCGTTCATCACGCGCGACACGGTCATCGGCGATACACCCGCCAGTTCCGCCACGTCCGACATGGTGGGGGCCGTGGGCTTTTGCACGGCTGCCTGCGCCGGGAGCGGCGCATCAGCCGGTGGGCTGGCTTTTTTTCTCATCAGCTTGGTATCAGTAATGTTTGCGCTATTTATTTTAAGTTATAGGAATGGTTGACGTAACAAATTCAATTGTGACTAAGGCGCGGGTTTTACGCACAAGCTGGGCGACCAGGTCAGCATCAGCAGCGGTGCGCTGGGCACGCTGGTCAATCATGTCCAGCGCAGCAACGCGATTGCGCCGTGGGCGCCGGGCTGGCATGGCTGCGCACGGGGGGTATCATGCGGATAGATTTGAATGCCGGCAGTTGCAACGCGCTGGTCGAACCCGCCATGCTTGCGTCAGCGCGGCACACGCACGGCCTCGGCGGCCCCGCGGATTGGTAAAATCCGCCCTGCGCGGCGATCTCACTTAAGGAAGCGGAACGACGGCTCGATGTTCTTCGAATGCAGGTGCCGCACGATATCTTCGAGCGTGGCATCCTTCAGCAGCAAGCCCGGCGCCGCTTCTTGCGGCGCGGGCGGCGCCGCCTCGGTGGCCGTGCCGGCGCGCAGCCGTCCCAGCACATCCGCAAACTGCGCGGCAGAAATGCTGTGCAACCCCTCCAGAAAGCCCACCTGGCCCGCCAGCGGCGGCGCCACGTCCAGCCCTGAGCCATCGGCAAACGACGCCCCCATGCCGGGATGGATAAAGGCGCTCCATTTGTCCGTGGCGGGGTGCAGGCATGGCGGCAGCGGCGGCAGGGCGGGGGGCGGTGCGTCAACGTCCGGCATCACGGCAGCCTGCAACAGGCTGACGAAATCCTGGACCAGGGAGGCGGGCGCCGGGCTTTCCAGCGACAGCCACAGGCAATAGCCGCTGTCGCCCGACACGCTGACTGCCGGTGCAGGCAGGCCGAATCGGGTCTGCAGTTCATTGGCCGCGTCGCACAAACGGTTCCAGTGTTGTCCTTCTTCCTGTCCTGCCTTGAACGGGAACGCCATGGCGGCCGCGCGCACCTTGCCATCGGCCGGCGCCAGCGGCAGCGGCGCTTGCCCGTCCAGGTGGCGCTGCCAGTCTTGCGGCGTAACGGCCGCCGCTACGGGCAGGTACAGGCGGTGCAATTCCGATATTAATTTTTCCATATGCTGGTGACGGTGATTTTTTGGCGAAGCATAACACCGGCTGCCAAATGTCGTATCATGCCGGTCGAACTTTCGTGGCTTATCTAGACAACTATGCAAATCCAAATTAACGATACCCTGCGCGCTTACATCGACCCGCTGACCGAAGCGGAATATACAGCGCTGGAGCGCAGCATCCTGGCCGAAGGCTGCCGCGATGCGCTGGTGCTGTGGAACGACGTGTTGGTCGATGGCCATAACCGCTATTCCATCTGCCAGCAGCATGGCATTCCGTTCAAGGTGACGCAAAACACGTCGTTCCGCAGCATGGAAGACGTCATGCTGTGGATGATCGACAACCACCTGGGCCGCCGCAGCGTGACGGATTTCCAGCGCGGCGTGCTGGCGCTGCGCCGCAAGGATATCCTGGAAGCGCGTGCGGCCGACGCGGCTGCGCAAAACGCGGCGGAAGACGCGAAGATCGCTCCGCCCGAGCCAACTGCGGCAGAGGAAGCCGCGCCGCCCAAGGTGCGCACGTCGCGTGAAGACGTGGCGCGCGCCGCGCGGCTGTCGACGGCCACCATCAGCCAGATTGAAAAGATCCAGAAGCAGGCGACGCCGGAACTGGTCGAAGCCGTCCGTGCCGGCACCATTTCCATCAATGCGGCAGCCACGGTCGCATCGCTGCCGCAGGAAGAACAAGTGCTGGCGGTGGCGGGCGGCAAGAAGCAATTGCAGCAGGCTGCCAAGGAAGTGCGCGAACAGCGCGCCGCCAACCGCCCCGCCAAACAGCCCAAGGAAGACAGCCCGGAAGCGCTGGCTGCGCCGGCCGCATCGCTGTCGGAAGTGGAATTGCTGCGTGCGGAAGTGGCCCGCCTGACCGAGCGCAACGCCCAGCTGCGCGCGGAAAATGCGGAGTTGCGCGAACGGATCGCGTCGCTGGTGGATGCTTCGTAACACCGGAGCCGCTTGATGCCTATGCCAAGATTCACGCCGGCGCTGTCCGTGCTGCTGTGCGCACTGGCTGCGCTGCACCCGGCTGATGCGCTGGCAAAGAGCGGCCAGGCGGTCGCCGCCTCCGTTGATGCCGAATCGGCACGGCTGCGGTTGCTGGCGCAGCGCGTCACCATCATCCGCGACAAGTGGGGCATTCCGCACGTCTTTGGCAAGACCGATGCGGACGCCGTCTTCGGCTTGCTCTATGCGCAGGCGGAAGACGATTTCCGCCGCGTTGAACTCAATTACATCAATGCGCTGGGCCGCCTGGCGGAAGTGCAGGGCGAAGGCGAGATTTACCGCGACTTGCGCATGAAACTGTTCATCGACGCGGACAGCCTGAAAGCGCAATACGCGGCCAGCCCCGCGTGGCTGAAGCAATTGATGAATGCGTTCGCGGATGGCTTGAATTACTACCTGCTGACGCATCCGCAGGCCAAACCGCAATTGATCACGCGCTTTGAACCGTGGATGGCGCTGAGTTTCACGGAAGGCTCGATCGGCGGCGATATTGAATCCATCGATATCAAGGCGCTGGAACGGTTTTATACGAAGGCTGCCGCACCGCAGGGCGCGGCATTGAAACGGGACAGGGAGCCGTCAGGCTCGAACGGCTTTGCCATCGCGCCGTCCATCAGCAAGTCCGGCAATGCCCTGCTGATGATCAATCCGCACACGTCGTTTTACTTCCGGCCCGAAGTGCACATGGCCAGCGGCGACGGCTTGAACGCGTACGGCGCCGTCACGTGGGGACAGTTCTTTGTCTACCAGGGCTTCAATGACCGCATCGGCTGGATGCATACGTCCGGCGGCGGCGACGTCATTGACGAATTCATGGAAACCGTCAGCAGCAAGGATGGCAAGCTGACTTACCGGTACGGCAAGGATGAGCGCCCCGTGCGCGCCGTCCCCATCCGCCTGGCTTACCGCACGGCGAACGGCATGGCGGAAAAGACCGTGACCGCGTATTACACGGTGCATGGCCCCGTGGTGCGCGAAACGGATGGCAAGTGGATCAGCGTCAGCCTGATGAACGAGCCGCTGAAGGCGCTGCAGCAATCGTATCTGCGCACCAAAGCCCGCAACTTTGCCCAGTTCCGCCGTGTGCTGGATTTGCGGACGAATTCATCCAACAACACCGTGTATGCGGATGCGGACGGCAATATCGCTTATTTCCACGGCAACTTCATGCCAGTGCGCGACGTGCGGTTCAATTACCGCAAGCCGGTTGATGGCAGCGACCCGGCCACTGCGTGGAAGGGACTGCACCCGGTTGGCGAAACCATCCAGCTGTTCAATCCAAAAAACGGCTGGATACAGAATACGAATAACTGGCCGTTTTCCGCGGCAGGCGATTACAGCCCGAAACAGGCTGACTATCCCGCCTACATGTCCGTGCATCCGGAAAACGCGCGCGGTATCCACGCCGTGCGCGTACTGGAAAACAAGAAGGACTTTACGCTCGACAGCCTGATTGCGGCAGCCTACGACAACCAGTTGCCCGCGTTTGAGCCCTTGCTGCCCAAGCTGTACGCGGCATGGGATGCGCTGCCGGATGGCGATGCGCTGAAATCCGGCATTGCGCCGCAAATTCACGTGCTCAACCGCTGGGACATGCGCTACACGCTCAATTCCGTGCCGACGTCGCTGGGCGTGTTCTGGCTGGAAGACTTGAAGAAGATGTTTGAACCCGCCGCGAAAGCCCTGGACATGCCGCTGCTGGCGTTTGTTGAAACACAGCTGGCGCCGCAAGAGCTGGTCTTCGCGCTGGCGCGCGCCAGCGCGAAGCTGGAGGCGGACTTCGGCACGTGGCAAACGCCGTGGGGTGACATCAACCGCTTCCAACGGTTGACCGGTGATATTGCGCAACCCTTTGATGACAGCAAGCCCAGCATTCCAGTGCCATTTGTTTCCGGCAACTGGGGCGCGCTGGCGGCCTTTGGCATGACGTCGCCGCAAAAGACCCGGCGCATATATGGCGAGCGCGGCAACAGCTTTGTCGCTGCCGTGGAATTTGGCAAACGCATCCGTGCAAAAAGCATCCTGGCCGGTGGCGAGAGCGGCGATCCGGCTTCGCCGCACTTCAATGACCAGGCGGAAATGTATGCCCGTGGCGAGTTCAAGGATGTGCTGTTTTACCGCGAAGAGATCGACAAGCACGTGGAGCGGCGCTACCACCCGGGCGAATAATGTCGGATTGATAGAACGCAAAGGCGCGGATTCACAAGGGGCCATGCTGTGGACAGGAGGACAGAGCCATGGCACCCATCGAAGACGAGCGCGGCAGTTCGGGCGCCGCAAACGGCCCACGGCCGCTCGATATCCGCGATTTCATCTTTGTGCGCGAATTGGCGGAAGTGTATCTGCTGCTCGACCATATATCCGGCCGCTGGGACAAATCGCTCGATGCGGAGGGCGAGAAATTACGCGCCGAAGTCTGCGCCATCGGCTGGCCGCCCAACGGCAGCCAGCCGGATGCGGCGAAACAGGCAACCACGTTACTGCGGGCTAAAGACCGGCTCAATGCGCTGGCGCGGCCCGCCAGCGGCGCGACCATTGCATTCACGCTGCTGGTGGTCGGCGAGGAAGACCCGCGCCGCCAGCACCGGCGCTGGTGGCGGCGCTGGTGGCCGCTGGCGTGGCTGAAACGGCGTGTCAGGCAATGGCAGGCGCTGGTGCAGGGACCTGCGCCGCAGGCTGTTGCGGGACTGGTGGCGCCGGCGGTAGCGGCTGGGTCCGGTGTTGCCACTACAGCGGGGTCCGGA
>NZ_WNLA01000038.1 GCF_009720865.1 Pseudoduganella ginsengisoli
TCGATATCGACGAAGCGTTGTGTTCGTCAGCAGCAGAGAAGCGAGATTATCTAGTGTTTCCTGATATCCGTCAACCCCTCGTTTGCATCGCTGTTTCGTTTTCAAACCGTCGCAGCGCTGCGGGGACAGAACTATATCAAAGCCCTTCTAACCTTGCAAGGCCGAATATGGCATCCTAGTCGCAGCCCTTAACTTTTGGAAATGATGAAATGAGCAAGTTGTGGAGTCCCCGCGTCAAGGACTTGAAGCCTTACGTACCTGGTGAACAACCCCGCATTACCAATCTCACCAAGCTGAACACCAACGAAAACCCTTACGGCCCGTCGCCTGCCGTATTAGCGGCAATGCGGGAAGAAACCAGCGACAAGCTGCGCCTGTATCCAGATCCCGACGCCACCCGCTTGAAAGAAGCGATTGCCGCGTATTACAAAGTGACGCCGGCGGAGGTTTTCACGGGCAATGGCTCCGATGAAGTTCTGGCCCACGCATTCCAGGCATTCTTTTGCCAGGATTTGCCATTGCTGATGCCGGACCTGACTTACAGTTTTTACCCAGTCTATTGCGGCCTGTATGGCATTCAATATGAAACGGTGCCGCTGAGCGACACCAAAGGCATCGTCGCCACCAGCTATGACCGCCCCTGCGGCGGCATCGTATTTGCCAACCCCAATGCGCCGACCGGCTTACCGCTTGCCCTGTCCGAAGTCGAACACATCGTCCGTTCGCATCCGGATTGCGTCGTGCTGGTCGATGAAGCGTATGTGGACTTCGGCGGTGAAACATCGATCCCGCTCACGCAAAAATATCCAAACGTATTAGTAGTCCACACCTTCTCGAAATCCCGTTCGCTGGCAGGACTGCGCGTCGGCTACGCCATCGGCCATCCGGATTTGATTGCCGGACTGGAGCGCGTCAAGAACAGTTTTAACTCTTACCCGTTGAGCCGGGTCGCGATTGCCGGCGCCACGGCGTCGCTGCAAGATGAAGCGTATTTCCAGGAAAAGCGCGCGCAGCTGATGGCCAGCCGGGAACGGCTGGCCGCGCAATTGCAGGCGCTGGGTTTCGATGTCACGCCATCAGCCACAAACTTCCTGTTCGTCCAGCACCCGCAAATGGCTGCCGGCAAACTGGCTGCCGCGTTGCGCGAACGGGCCATCCTGGTGCGCCACTTGAGCCAGCCCGGCGCCCAGCATCACTTGCGCATCAGCATAGGCACGCACGACGAGTGCGAATTGCTGGCGGCGGCACTGAAAGAAATCCTCTCCAGTGCCGCGGAATAACTACGGTTTTAATATCCGATAGTATGAGATCGTTCCGCATCGCGCGAGGTAGCAGCGAGTTGTAAGCCGCCATCGGGGATGGCGGCCCTCCCGGTATTACAGACCCTCGAAATTAGGCGCCCGCTTTTCCAGGAAAGCGTGCATGCCTTCGCGCTGTGCGGGCGTACCGAATGCTGCCTGGAACAGGCGGCGCTCATAGTTGACGCCTTCCGTCAGCGTAGTTTCAAAGGCGCGGTTCACGGCATCCTTGATCTGCATGGCCACCGAAACCGACATCGAAGCGATTTGCGTTGCCACCGCCAGCGTTTCTTCAATCAGCTTGTCAGCCGGCACCACGCGCGACACCAGCCCAATGCGCTCCGCTTCTGCCGCATCAATCATGCGGGCAGTCAACAGCAAATCCATGGCTTTCGATTTGCCAATCGCGCGCGGCAAACGCTGCGTGCCACCAGCGCCTGGCGTTACGCCCACTTTGATTTCCGGCTGGCCAAACTTGGCGCTGTCGGCCGCAATCAGGAAGTCGCACATCATGGCCAGCTCGCAGCCGCCACCCAATGCAAAGCCCGCCACCGCGCCAATCACCGGCTTGCGCACTTTCAAGATGTGTTCCCAGTTGCGGGTGATGTAGTTGTCGCGGTACGTGTCCTGGTACGTGTAATCGGCCATGGCGGCAATGTCCGCGCCCGCCGCAAACGCTTTTTCACTGCCCGTCAGGATGAAGCAGCCGATAGCCGGATCCGCATCGAGCTTGGCGAATGCATCGCCCAATTCATTCATCATGCGGTCATTCAGCGCATTCAGCGCTTTCGGACGGTTCAAGCGGATCAGGGCCACACGGCCATGGGTTTCTACGATCAGGTCTTCATATTGCATGGACGACTCCTCTATATGTGGAAAGCGATACCGCGCGATTTTAGCGGTTCTTGATGTTGCACTGTTATTATTTGCCCCGAAATGATTACCGCCATACAACGCTACCTTGCCACAGCTTTCAGCAAAGATCCGCTGCTCAGCAATGCGGCATTTCTGCGCTACTGGTTCTCCAGCGTCCTTAACAGCTTCGGCGCGCAAGTCAGCTCGCTGGCCATCCCGCTCTGTTCCGCCATGCTGTTAAATGCGACGCCAGGGCAAATGAGTATCGTGGCCACTTGCCAAGCCTTACCTGCGCTGCTGTTTTCCTTGCCGGCCGGCGTATGGCTGGACCGGCGCCGCAAACTGCCGATCTTGCTGGCGTGCGAAATCATGCAGGGATTAACCTTGGCCAGTATTCCGCTGGCATGGTGGCAGGGCATGCTGTCGATGCCGTGGCTGTATGTGGTGACATTGATTTTCCACACGTGCGCCATCATTGGCGGCGGCGCGGAACAGATCTTTGTCTTGGCGATTGTCGGCCGCGACAAGCTGATCGACGCGCAATCCAAGTTCACCATGACCGATTCCACGTCGCGCCTGATTGCCCCTGGCCTGGCGGGTTTGCTGATCCAATGGCTGACGGCGCCCTACGCAGTCTTCGTCAATGCCGCCAGCTTCCTGCTATCCGCATGGAATTTGCGCCAAACCAAAGTGGAAGAACCTGCGCCGGTCCCATCGGAAAAACACCCGCTGCGTGATATCCGCGAAGGCTTTGCCTTCATCTGGAATACGCCGCTGCTGCGCACGTTTGCGTGGGGCATCGGCTTGTGGCACATGCTGTTTTACGGCTTTTCATCACTGCAAATCTTGCTGGCGACAAGGGAATTGGGGATGACGCCGGGCTGGCTGGGTGTCACGCAAATGCTGGGCGGACTGGGCATGCTGGCCAGTTCCATGCTGATCAAACCCATGACACGCCGCTTCGGCCCCGGCAAAACCATGTTGACAGGCATCAGCATGACGATCATGGCGGGCTTTGCCTTCATCCCTGCCATTCCCGCCAACTGGTTCGGCTCACCGCTGGCCAGCGCTGCCGCGTTTGCGGGGCTGGTGTTTATCTACGATTGCGGCGTCATGCTGCTGTTCATTTCTTACTCATCCATGCGCGCCCACGCGACACCGGATGCCTACATGGGCCGCATTATTTCCACCATGCGCTTCCTGACCATTGCCATGGGACCGCTGGGTGCATTGGCCGCGGGCGCCATTGCCGACCGATATGGCGTGCGGACAGGCATGGGCTGTGTCGGCGCCATCGGCATTGCCCTGGCGGCGGCGCTGATTCTGTCACCGCATATCCGTAGCGTGCGCCCGCGTTAAAAGGTCATGCCTACACTGGGACCAACGATCAGCATCAGGAGTTGGCCATGTTTAACAATATCTTGTTTCCTACGGATGGCTCGGACTTGTCTGCCAAAGCCACCGCCACCGTCATCGATTTGGCGCGCAAACATGGCGGCCGGATTGTCGCCATCAGCGTGCTGCAACCTTACCCGTTTGTCCCGATGGGCGATACCGGCATCGCCGTGCCTGACATGGGCACGTACGAAGCCCGCATGCTGGACATCACCAAAGACAATGTGAACAAAGTGGCCGCAGCAGCCCAGGCTGCCGGCGTGCCCTGTGAAGCCGTGACGTCGATGTCCGCCAGCCCCTATGAAGCCATCGTGGAAGCAGCGGAAACACACGGCTGCGACGCCATCGTCATGGCGTCGCACGGGAGGAAGGGATTGAACAAGCTATTCCTGGGCAGCGAAACACAAAAGGTGCTGGCCCATACCACGTTGCCCGTCTTAGTTTTGCGGTAACGGCGGCGCTTCTTTTGGCATCAAGACCCACACCTGGCCTTTTTGCTTCATGCGACCCGCATTTTCCGCCGCTTCCGTACCAAAGCCAAAGAAGTAATCAACGCGAATGGCGCCACGAATGGCGCCGCCCGTGTCTTGCGCCATGACGAGGCGCTGCAGCGGAATGTCGCTGTTGGCGTGCGTGGTCGACAAAAATACCGGCGCGCCCAGCGGCAACTGCGAGGCATCGACCGCGACAGAACGCTGCGGCGTCAGCGGCACGCCCAGCGAACCTTTCGGCCCTACTTTGGGATCCGGCAGTTTTTCTTCACGGAAGAATACGTACGACGGATTCGCATTGAACAATTCCGCCATGCGCGTCGGGTGGCCGGCAATCCACGCCTTGATGCCTTGCGCCGACGCCTGGTCACCCGTCAATTCGCCTTTTTCCACCAGGTAGCGGCCGATGGATTTATACGGGTGGCCATTCTGGTCCGCATACGCGACGCGCACAGTTTCATCGCCCAGTTGCACGCGGCCGGAACCCTGCACTTGCAGGAAAAATGCTTCGACCGGGTCATCGACCCACAGCAATTCCTTGCCATTGAAGTCCGGACGCTCGACTTGTTCGCGCGTAGGATAAGGCACCAGTTTCTTGCCCTGCAAACGGCCGCGCAAGCGCATCCCCTTCAATTCCGGGTAGACGCTGGCCAGGTCCACAGTGATTAAATCATCCGGCACCTTGTACAGCGGCGTCTGGAACGGACCGCCTTTTTTGCGCGAACCGCGCAGTAGCGGTTCGTAATAACCGGTGACAAGGCCCGTGTCGGCGCCATCCGGTGCAATCACCTGGCGCGGTTCAAAGAAGCTTTCAAAGAACAGGCGGATCGCCTTGTCATCTTTGCCGTTCACCTGGCGCGCTATCGTGCACGGTTCTTTCCATTCTGCGCGCTTGACCAGTACTGAGCACGACGACATGAATGCCGGCCACGCGGCCTGCAAATCGTCGCGCTCCCAGCCCGGCAGTGCAGCAAATGTCGTGGTGACGAACTGGATCGCGGCTGGCTTGACGGGTTCGGCAGGCTTGGGCGGCTGCACTTGCGGCGGCTGAACGGATGGCTGTTGCGGAGGCTGGGCTGGTTGTTGCGGTTGCGGCGCCTGGGTGGCGCAACCTGCAAGGGCCAGCGCGACGGCGCCAAGGGAAAGGTTTAAACTACGGCGTGTCAAAAACATGGAGTCGGTATGTGGGTCTTGTATCTGGAAGCTTTTGTAGCGCTGTTCCTGCTGGTGTTCATCGTCTGGTGGACTATGCCATCCAAAAAGAAGCGGGCGGCAAAGCCTTTGCCGCCAAAGCAGGACAAAGATTAATGCAGCGTGCGCGGCAGCGACAATACGAATTCAGGGATTTTCGCTTCGAACTGATGGCCATCTTCCGCCACGCAGAAGTATTCGCCTACCATCGAGCCTTGCGGCGTGGCCAGCTGGGTGCCGCTCGTATATTCAAATTGCTCGCCCGGCTGCAGCAGCGGCTGATGCCCGACGACGCCGAGGCCGCGCACTTCCTGGATATGGTTGTTGGCGTCCGTGATAACCCAGTGGCGGGAAATTAACTGTGCGGCCACCGTTCCCGTATTTTTAATCGTGATCGAATAGGTGAACACGAAATTGGTGCGTTCGGGATCGGACTGTTCAGGCAGGTATTGCGTCCTGACCGACACAGTGAATTCATAAGATGCCATGGGATTTCCTTGTTAATGTTTCCTCGCCAGCAAGGATGGCGAATTGTTATCGTGTATCTGTCATTGCACCCCAAATCGGACGCACACGCAAGGGTCAGCGTAAAATAGCGCATCCTTATTATAGAAAACTGGTGTGCCGGGCCTTCAGGCCGGGCATCCACACATCATCAGACCCAGCCATGACCACCTTCCGTATCGCCCCAAGTATCCTGTCCGCCGATTTCGCCCGCCTCGGTGAAGAAGTGCGCAACGTCGTCGCTTCCGGCGCCGACATCATCCACTTCGACGTGATGGACAACCATTACGTGCCGAATTTGACGGTCGGCCCACTGGTTTGCCAGGCGATCCGTCCGCACGTGCAAGTACCGATCGACGTGCACCTGATGGTCAAGCCGGTCGACCGCATCATCCCTGACTTCGCCAAAGCCGGCGCCAACATCATCACCTTCCACCCGGAAGCGTCCGACCACATCGACCGTTCGCTGCAGTTGATCCGCGATAACGGCTGCAAAGCCGGCCTGGTATTCAACCCAGCCACGCCGCTGAGCTACCTGGACCACGTGATGGACAAGATCGACATGATCTTGATTATGTCCGTCAACCCGGGCTTCGGCGGCCAATCGTTCATTCCGCGCGCGCTGGACAAGATCGCGGAAGCACGCCGCCGCATCGATGAATCGGGCCGCGACATCTTGCTGGAAGTCGATGGCGGCATCAAGATCGACAATATCGCCGCTGCCGCCAAAGCGGGCGCCGACACCTTCGTGGCCGGTTCCGCCATCTTTGGCCAGCCGGACTACAAGGCCGTCATCGACGCGATGCGCGAACAGTTGAAAGGCGTCTGAATGCCGGCGGCCATTACTCCCCAGCCTCCCCTGCGCGGCGTAAAGGCCGCCATCGTTGACCTGGACGGCACCATGCTTGACACGGTGCTGGACATCCACGCCGCCATCAACCTGATGCGCGCCGACTTGCACCTGGGCCCCACGCCCGTCACGCAAATCCGCGACATGATCGGCAAAGGGTCGGAAAAACTGGTGCGCGACGTCCTGGCGCTCGACCTCGGCGCAGCCGAAGTAGAACAGCGCTTCGAACAAGCGTTTGACGCTTACCAGCGCCACTATGCCGCCATCAATGGCAACCACTCCACGCACTACCCGGACGTGGCAGCCGGCCTGCAGGCATTGCAGGATGACGGCCTGCGCCTGGCCTGCGTGACCAACAAGCCGATCGGCCTGGCCCGTCCGCTGCTGGAACAAAAAGGCTTATCGCACTTCTTCGACGTGATTTACGGCGGCGATTCGCTGGAAAAGAAAAAACCGCACCCGATGCCGCTTTTACAAGTGTGTGAGGACTTCGCACTGGCGCCGCAGCAAGTCGTGGCCATCGGCGATTCGTCGAATGACGCGCAAGCAGCCCGCGCGGCCGGCTGCCCTGTCCTGACGGTGCCATACGGCTATAACCACGGCGAGTCTATACACGAAACGGATTCCGATGGTATAGTTGACACGCTGCTGCATGCAGCAAAGTTGATTCGCTTGCATAATTCAGCCACAAACTGACGCATTCTGAACTTCTACCTAGATCAAGAACACAGCATGTTTCTCAACAAAAGACACAATGTTACCCACCGGGGCTCGATTGAGGCCTGGCTGTGGCGACGCTGGCAATCCTGGGCAAACTGACCCGCATTGATTGCTGTCCCTGCACATCCCTACGCAGTGGACAGGTTTTTTGAAGCTATCCCGCCATACCTATACCCATAGTGGGTCCATGGCGGCCTGGAGAGAAGCATGACTGAACTCGAATTCAAATCGCTGGCCACGCAAGGCTACAACCGTATTCCACTGATCGCGGAAGCATTCGCCGATCTCGAAACCCCGCTGACGCTGTACCTGAAACTGGCCCAGAGCCAAAACAATGGCAAGAACACGTTCTTGCTGGAGTCAGTCGTCGGCGGCGAGCGTTTCGGCCGCTATTCGTTCATCGGCCTGCCTGCCACCACCCTGCTGCGCAACCGCGGCAAGGTCACCGAGGTGCTGAAAAACGGCCAGGTCATCGAGACCCACGAAGGCAATCCGCTGGAATTCATCGAGCAATACCAGGCCCGCTTCAAAGTCGCGCTGCGTCCCGGCCTGCCCCGTTTCTGCGGCGGCCTGGCCGGCTACTTCGGCTACGACACGGTGCGCCACATTGAAAAAACACTGGTCAACACGGCGCCCAAAGATGATTTGAACTTGCCGGACATCCAGCTGATGGTGACGGAAGAGCTGGCGGTGATCGACAACATCACGGGCAAGCTGTACCTGATCGTGTATGCCGACACCACACAGCCGGAAGCGTATTCGAAAGCACGCCAGCGCCTGAAAGACTTGCGCGCGCTGCTGCGCCGCGGCGTCGATGCGCCTGTCACGTCCGCTTCGGTACGCACGGAAACCATCCGCGATTTCACCAAAGAAGATTACCTGAAGGCCGTCAAAGTCGCGCATGAATACGTGCTGGCGGGCGACTTGATGCAAGTGCAAATCGGCCAGCGCCTGCGCAAGCCTTACGTCGACGCGCCACTGTCGCTGTACCGCTCGCTGCGTTCGCTGAACCCGTCGCCGTACATGTACTTCTACAATTTCGGCGACATGCAGATTATTGGCGCATCGCCGGAAATCCTGGTCCGCAACGAAACCAATCCGGATGGCGGCAAGACCGTCACGTTGCGCCCGATTGCCGGCACCCGCCCGCGCGGCGCGACTTTGGTCCGCGATGAGGAACTGGCACGAGAGTTACTGGCCGATCCAAAAGAAATCGCCGAACACGTGATGCTGATCGACCTGGCGCGCAATGACCTGGGCCGCATTTCGGAAACCGGTTCCGTGAAAGTCACGGACAAGATGGTGATTGAAAAGTATTCGCACGTGCAGCACATCGTATCGAACGTGGAAGGCAAGCTGAAAGACGGCATGTCCAACCTGGACGTGCTGCGCGCCACCTTCCCGGCCGGTACGCTGACCGGTGCGCCGAAAGTGCGTGCGATGGAAATCATCGACGAACTGGAAATCTGCAAGCGCGGCATTTATGGCGGTGCGTGCGGCTACCTGTCGTTCGGCGGTGAAATGGACGTGGCCATTGCCATCCGCACCGGCGTCATCAAGGATGGCATGCTGTACGTGCAGGCGGCAGCCGGCATCGTAGCCGACTCGATACCGGAAATGGAATGGCTGGAAACTGAACACAAGGCGCGCGCCGTGCTGCGCGCTGCCGAGCAAGTGCAAGATGGCCTGGATGGGGAGTTCTAAGATGCTGCTGATGATCGACAACTACGACTCCTTCACCTACAACATCGTGCAGTATTTCGGCGAGTTGGGCGAAGAGGTGCGCGTGCACCGCAATGATGAAATCACCATCGCGGAAATCGAAGCGATGAATCCGGACCGCATCTGCATTTCGCCAGGTCCGAAGGATCCGGCCCAGGCCGGGATCTCCATCGACGTACTGAAACACTTCGCCGGCAAGAAACCTATTCTCGGCGTATGCCTCGGCCACCAGGCCATTGGCGAAGCCTTTGGCGGGAAAGTCATCCGCGCCAAACAAGTCATGCATGGCAAAACTTCTGTCATCGCGCATACGGGTGTGGGCGTCTTCAAAGATTTGCCCAGCCCCTTCACGGTAATCCGTTACCACTCGCTGGCCATCGAGCGCGCGTCGCTGCCTTCCTGCCTGGAAGTCACTGCGTGGACTGATGATGGCGAGATCATGGGCGTGCGCCACAAGGACTACGATATCGAGGGTGTGCAATTCCACCCTGAATCGATCTTGTCCGAACATGGACACGCCCTGTTGAAGAACTTCCTGGACCGGGTTTGATGCCCCGCGCGTTTTAACCGGCGCGCGTTTTAAAACCAGACCCTGATCCGCTTTCATCATACGAATGACGAAGGAATAGCCATGCCTGCGACCCAGAAACCTACGCACCAGATCACGCACCAGGAAGCTTTACTGCGCTGCATCGAACACCGTGAAATCTTCCACGACGAAATGCTGCACTTGTTCCGCCAAATCATGTCCGGCGAAATGTCGCCCGTCATGATCGCCGCCCTGACCATGGGCTTGCGCGTGAAAAAAGAAACCATTGGCGAAATCGCCGCCGCCGCCACGGTGATGCGCGAATTCGCCACCAAAGTGCCGATGGCCGACACCACCAACCTGCTCGACATCGTCGGCACCGGCGGCGACGGCGCGCACACGTTCAATATCTCGACCACTGCGATGTTTGTCGCGGCAGCCGCCGGCGCCCGCGTGGCGAAGCATGGCGGGCGCAGCGTATCGTCGTCATCCGGTTCGGCTGACGTCATTGAATCGTTGGGCGCATCCATCAGCCTGAAACCAGAACAGATTGCGCAATCGATCGCGCAGACGGGCATCGGCTTCATGTTTGCACCGAACCACCACTCCGCCATGAAGCACGTGGCGCCGGTGCGCCGCGAACTGGGCGTGCGCTCGATCTTCAACATTCTCGGGCCGCTGACCAATCCGGCCGGCGCACCGAACATTTTGATGGGCGTGTTCCACCCTGACCTGGTCGGTATCCAGGTGCGCGTATTGCAGCGCCTCGGCGCACAGCATGCGCTCGTCGTGTACGGCAAAGACAATATGGATGAAGTGTCGCTGGGCGCCGCCACCATGGTCGGCGAACTGGTGAACGGTGAAATCCGCGAATATGAAATCCATCCGGAAGACTTCGGCCTGCCCATGATCGCCAGCCGTAACCTGAAGGTGGCCGATGCGGCGGAATCCAAAGCCAAGATGTTTGAAGCGCTGCGCGGCGAGCCGGGACCGGCTTACGATATCGTGGCGCTGAATGCGGGGACGGCGCTGTATGCGGCAGGCGTGGCATCTTCAATCGAAGACGGCCTGGCGAAAGCCCGCGCCGCCATTACGTCAGGCGCGGCGCTGGCCAAGGTCGAGCAATTCGTCACCATCACGCAAAAGCTGGCTGCGGAAGCAGCGTAAAGGGGCCAGTCATGTACGGCATCCACGACCTGACCCTGTTCATCATTTCAGGGCTGCTGCTCAATATCATGCCAGGCCCGGACTCCCTGCTTATCATGGCGCGCAGTGCGACGCAGGGCTGGCGCGCCGGCTGCGCCGCCGCACTGGGCGTTGGCGCCGGCACCATGGTGCACGTGACAGCTGCCGCTGTCGGGATTTCAGCGCTGCTCGCCGCATCGGCCACCGCCTTTAATCTGGTCAAGTGGATAGGCGCTGCCTATATCGTGTGGATGGGCATCGGCATGCTGCGCGCCAGGCTGAAAGGCGAAGCCGCTTCGCTGGCGCCAAAGGCCGCGCCGGCGCCGGCGCCCTATCACCGCATCTTTGCGCAGGGTTTCCTGACCAATGTGCTCAATCCCAAAGTCGCGCTGTTTTTCCTGGCCTTTGTGCCGCAATTCATTTCGGCTGACTCGCCCAACAAGGCAGCGGCATTTTTCCTACTGGGCTGCATCTTTAACTTCAACAGCATGTTGTGGTGTAACGGTTTGGCCCTGTTCACGGCATTTGCCAGCGCACGCCTGAAGGTCAAGCCGCTGGTGGCGCTCTGGCTGAACCGTATTACGGGCAGCCTGTTTGTCGCACTGGGAGCGCGGCTGGCGCTGTCTGAACAACACTAAGAAATCATCATGTCCGATATCCTCAATAAAATCCTGGCCACCAAGGCAGATGAAGTGGCCGCGGCAAAAAAATACCGCAGCTTTACGAGCCTGCGCGCCGACGTGGAAAGCAATGCGGAATTGCGCGCGGGCCTGCGCGGCTTTGAAGCATCGATGCGCGGCAAGATCGCAGCGGGCCAGCCTGCCGTGATTGCAGAAGTAAAAAAAGCGTCGCCATCGAAAGGCGTGATCCGCGCGGACTTCCGCCCTGCTGAAATCGCCGCCAGCTATGCCAGCCATGGCGCCGCGTGCCTGTCCGTACTGACAGATGCGCAGTATTTCCAGGGTTCCGAAGACTACCTGAAGCAGGCGCGCGCCGCGTGCAATATCCCCGTGCTGCGCAAGGATTTCATGGTCGATATGTACCAGATCTATGAAGCCCGCGCGATGGGCGCAGATTGCATTTTGCTGATCGTGGCAGCGCTGGATCACGGCTTGATGGCCGAGATGGAAGCGTGCGCACATGAGCTGGGCATGGGTGTGCTGATTGAATCGCACGACGGCGATGAACTGGAAGCGGCGCTGAAGCTGAAGTCGAATTTGATCGGCATTAACAACCGCAATTTGCGCACGTTTGAAGTGACCTTGGATACCACGCTGAATCTGCTGCCGCGCATTCCTGCTGACCGCATGGTGATTACGGAGTCGGCGATTTTGACGCCGGCCGACGTCAAGCGCATGCGCGATGCGGATGTGCACAGTTTCCTGGTCGGTGAAGCGTTTATGCGCGCGCAGGATCCAGGCCAAGAATTGCAGCGCCTCTTTGCCTGACGCCCTACGTCGCCAATTCGACTCTGTCCCTGCCGTTTTGCTTGGCGCGGTATAACGCCGCATCCGTCCGCGCCAGCAGCGCATCCAGCGATTCCTCATCCGACGCATGGCAGCCGATGCCGATGCTGACTGTCACCATTGGCAACTGAATATCCGCGAACCTGCGCAAGGCATCGCGGATACGTTCCGCCGCCAGCATGGCATTGCGCTCATCCGAATCTGGCAGCAGCACGATGAATTCCTCGCCGCCGAAACGTGCGACATCATCCGTTTCGCGCAATGTTTCACGCACGGCGCGCGCCACGTGCGCCAGCACTTTATCCCCTACCATATGGCCAAAGCGGTCGTTGACGGCTTTGAAGTGGTCGATATCGATCTCCATTAACGTCATCGGCTTCCCCGCACGGCGCATTTGCAAGCGCTGGTATTCATAAAACAGTGCAAAGCCGCGCCGGTTCAATACGCCTGTCAGCGGGTCGTGCGTAGAGCGCTGTTCCAGGATGGTTTGCAATCGGCGCGTCGCCATCGTCATGAACGCCACTGTCAGCATCAGCGCCATGAAATTGCCGATGCCCATATAAATGCTGGTGACAGTGTTATCGCGTATCAGGTCGATGTGCGACACCATCGCGCGCAACGCCATCCCAAAACGCACCAGCACCACCAGCGCCTGGATCGTGATCAGCGTGCCAAAGAAACGGGTGGAAAAATGCGATGTGCCATAGCGCCACACGAGGCGCGCCTGTTCCGCGTAAAAGTAAAACACGAAGGCGGAAACGACTGTCAAACGGGCAGCGAAGTCGGGCCGGACTACGAAGAACCAGGCGACCAGCGCGAAACCGGCCGCCACGATGCCCCAGTAAACGCGCCATGCGGGCGGACGGCCAAAAAACTCTTGCGTACCGATCATCGACAGGCCCAGGCCCGCAAACAACAGGAAATTCGTGGCCAGCAGCAGCGGCGTTTGCGGCAAGTAATCGCGCAGCATGAAGGTCACGCCGCCGCCCACCAGCGCCAGCAAGCCCATGGCCCAGCGGTCCAGTCCTTTGACTTCCTTGCCGAAGTTCGCGTGCGCAGAGTACATGACGATGGCCATGGCGACGCTCATCAGCGTCGTCATGAACAACACAGTCTTCGGGTCGAGCGAAATCACCTTGTACAGCTACTCCGGATCAGCGGTCAGCGCTCGGGCGCAGCGGGCCTGTCGACTTCTTGCCGGCCGGGTCCAGCGACAAGGTCACCGCAGGAATACGCTCCCCCTGCAAGGTCACGCTGAAGGTCTGCAATTCATCGCGGCGGAAAGCATGCACTTCCACCGTGTCGCCCACCGCATAACGGGACAGCAACGCGTCGACGTTGCCCGGCATGGCGCGCAAGCCATCGATGGCCACCAGCAGGTCGCCTGCCGACAGGCCGGCCTGGTGCGCGGCGCCGCCTTCGTGTACGGCGGACAGCTTGCAGTCCGCGCCGTCGCGGCCCAGGTTCACGTCCAGGCTGGGCTTGTCCGGCTTGCGCTGGTCGCTGTATTTGACGCCGAATGGCGCCAGCAATTTCGCCAGCGGCAAATCTTCCGTGCCCCGCACGTAGCGGTCAAAGAATGGCTTCAGCTTCGCACCGCAAATTTCATCGGCCAATGCTTCCACTTCGGCCGGCGTGACGCCACGGCCAGCCGCAGCGCCTTCATAAAAATCGCGGCCATAGCGCTGCCACAGCGCCTGCATCATGTCGTCCAGCGACTTCTTGCCATTGGTCTTGGCGCGGATCGTCAAGTCCAGCGCCATGCACACCAGCGAACCCTTGGTGTAATAGCTGACGATGGAATTCGGTGCATTTTCATCCTGGCGGTAGTACTTGCCCCATGCATCGAAGCTGGAATCGGCCACGCTTTGCTTCAGGCGCCCCGCGCCGCGCAGCACGCCGCCCACGGTTTTGCCCAGCATCTTGAAGTATGCGGCTTCCGTGATGATGCCGGCGCGGACCAGCATCAAGTCGTCGTAGTAGCTGGTGCCGCCTTCAAACAGCCAAAGCAGCGGCGTGTAATTTTCCACGTTGAGGTCATATGGCGCAAACACGGCGGGCTTGATGCGCTTGACGTTCCACGTGTGGAAGTATTCGTGGCTGCACAGGCCGAGGAACTTGATGTAGCCTTCGCTCAGTTCTTTTTCTTTGCCACCGGCACGGCTGGCGGTGGTCGGCAAGTCGGCACGCGCACACACCAGCGCCGTCGAAGCGCGGTGTTCCAGGCCGCCATAGCCATCGCCCACCACCATGGTCATGAACACATAGCGGTCCATCGGCGCTTTCTTCGTCTTCGGTTCGAAGAAAGCGATCTGTGTTTCGCAAATGGCTTTCAAGTCCGCGCACAAACGCGCCAGGTCCAGGTTCGGCACTTTGCCGGTGAACACGATATCGTGCGGCACGCCGTGCGCCTTGAACGTGGCCATCTGGAAGTCGCCCATTTCCACAGGGTGATCGACCAGGTCATCATAATTGGCGGCGATATACGTGCCGAAGCCATAGCGCTTGGCTTTCAGTTCCGGCAGCGACGTGGCCACGCGCCACGTTTTTGCCGCCGCATCTTGCGGGCGCTGGATGTCGACGATGTGCGGACCATCTTCCTGCCCGGCTACGCGCAGGAATACGCTGGTGCCGTTATAAAACGCGTGCGTGCGGTCCATGTGCGCGGCGCGCACGGACAAATCCCACGCATAGACTTCGTACTCGACCACCAGTTCGCCCTTGACCGGGGCTGCGCGCCACGTGTGCTTGTCCACCTTGGCCAGCTTGACCGGCTGGCCATCGGACTGCGCGCGGATTTGCACGATGTTGCGCGAGAATTCGCGGATCATGTAGCTGCCAGGGATCCAGGCCGGCAAGGCCAGCACCTGTCCCTGAGGATCCGGTTCATGCACGGTCAGCGTCACATGGAAAATATGGCCCGGCAAATCCTTGCCGACGATGGCGTAGCTGACGCCCGGTTTTTGTACAGTCTTCTTCATGGTTGTCCTTGTTGGTGCAAGTCGCCTGGCGTGTCGATGTCTTGCAGGATGCCCGCATCGTCCACGTCCACTTCTTGTACCGGATATTGCCTGAGGATGCCGCGCGCGCCCTGGTCGCCTTGCAGCGCCAGCAACTGCGGCAAATACTGGCGGCTGAACCCGACGGGGTTGCCGCGTTTGCCCCGGTACATGGGCGCGGCAATGCCTGCGCCCTGTGCCAGTGCGTATTGTAACGAGAGTATGGTGCCGGGGGCGACGCGGGGCATGTCGCCCAGTGCGACGATCCAGCCATCGGCGTCTGGCGCCTGGCCCAGTGCGCAGACCAATGAGGCGGCCATGCCGGTATCGGCCTGATCGCAAATCACGACTTCACATCCGAGGCTGGACAGTTCCGCGGCCACGGCTTCGGCGCCGGGGCGGACGACGGCGATGACGCGGGGCAGGATGCGCAACAAGTTCGATGCGCTGGTGGACACGACGGACCGCGCTGGCGGCATAGCCTCAGCATGGGTCCCCGCCTGCGCGGGGATGACGGGATCCAATGACTGCAACAATTTATTCTGCGCACCCGAAGGATCAAAACGGCTGCCCCGGCCTGCGGCCAGCAAGATGCCAATGATGCCTCCGGATGCGCTCCCCATGCCTGTTACGCTTTCGTGGCAGCCGCCACGTCAAACGGCAGCTTGCGCAAGCGCTTGCCCGACAGTTTGGCGATGGCATTGGCGAAGGCCGGCGCCAGCGGCGGCAAGCCAGGTTCCCCCATGCCGGTTGGCGGTTCCGTCGATGGCGCGATGTGCACGGTTACTTCCGGCATGTCCGGCATGCGCGCCACCGTGTAGTCGCTGAAGTTTTGCTGGTCCACGACGCCATCGGTCAGCGTCACTGCAGCCCCCGGCAACGTCATACCCAATCCCATCAGCGCGGCGCCCTGTACTTGGGCCGCAATCGTCAGCGGATTGACGGCTGTATTGCAATGCACGCCCGCCGTCACGGTATGCAGCTTCGGCGTATTGCCCTTCATCGACGCCGTCACCACGTACGCCACCACGGTGTTGAACGATTCGTGCACCGCCACGCCCCACGCCTGCCCTTTCGGCAACGTCTTCTTGCCATAGCCGGACTTTTCGACCGCCAGGTCCAGCGCCGCATGCACGCGGGCGTGCTTCGGATCGATGAGCTTTTTGCGGTAGGCGACCGGGTCCATCTTTGCCGCATGCGCCGCTTCATCGATCAAGGTTTCCATGACAAACGCCGTATGCGTGGAACCGACGGAGCGCCACCACAGCACGGGCACATTGGCTTTGACGTTATGCACGGTCAAATTCATCGGCACGTCATATGGTTCGCCCATGCCTTCCACCATCGTGGAATCGACGCCATTCTTCACCATGAATTGTTCGAACGGCGTGCCGACGATAATCGGCTGGCCCACGATCGTGTGGTCCCACGCGATGATGTTGCCCTTGGCATCGAGGCCGATTTCCGCACGGTGCACGTGCGACGGACGGTAGTAGCCGCCCTTGATATCGTCTTCACGGCTCCAGATGACTTTCAGCGGACCGGATTTGCCGGCGGCCTTGTACGCTGCTGCCAGGTTTGCCGCTTCCACGATATAGTCCGACGTCGGCACAGCGCGGCGGCCAAAGCCGCCACCAGCCATCATCGTATGCAACGTCACCTGTTCCGGCTTCATGCCGACCGTGCGCGCCACCGCCATCTGGTCAAAAGTCTGGAATTGCGAACCGGCCCACACTTCGCAGCTGTCCGCACGCAAATCAATCACGCAGTTCAGCGGTTCCATCGGTGCATGCGCCAGGTACGGGAATTCATACACGGCAGAGATTTTTTTCGCCGCCCCCTTCATCTTCGACATATCGGCAGTCTTCGCCGGCAAGCCTGCCTTTTGCGCCAGTGCGCGGAATTCCGCCATCTGCTTTTTGCTATCGACCTTGTCGGCGCCGGACGTATCCCACTGCACGCTGAGCGCATCGCGGCCTTGTTTGGCAGGCCAGTAGCCTGTACCGATCACCGCCACGCCACGGCCGCCACGGTCCGTCGCCACTTCCAGCACGTCGATCACGCCGGGAATGGCTTTGGCTTTCGACGCATCCAGCTTGGCGACTTTTGCGCCAAACACGGGCGGGCGCGCCACCACGGCCACTTTTGTATTGGCCGGCTTGAAATCCATGCCGAATTGCTGGGCGCCGGTGGATTTGGCGCGCGCATCGAGGCGCGGCACGGGTTTGCCGATCAAGGTGAAGTCTTTCGGATCCTTGAGTTTGACGGTTTCCGGCATGGCCTGCTTCATGGCCGCATCGGCCATCTGGCCATACGACGCTTTCTGGCCGGCCGGTCCCGTCAGCATGCCTTTCGATGCTTTGACCTGGTCCGGGCTGACTTTCCACGCATCGGCCGCTGCGGCCACCAGCATGGCGCGGGCGCGGGCGCCGATTTCACGGTATTGCTGCCACGAGTTGCGCACCGTGTTCGAGCCACCCGTCATCTGGATGCCGAAGTTCGGGTCTTTGTACGCGTCGCCGGCCGGCGCCAGGTCGCTGCGCATTTGCGCCCAGTCCGCATCCAGTTCTTCCGCGATCAGGATAGGCAGCGCCGTTTGCACGCCCTGGCCGAATTCCAGCCGGTTCACTAGCACGGTAATGGTATTGTCGGGCGCAATGCGCAGGAAGGCGTTCGGTTGATAGACGGGCTTTGCAGGCTGCTGCGCCTGAGCGAAACGGCCGCCCGCGCTGACAAAGAAGCCCAGCACCAGGCCGGTGCCTGCCGCGGCTTTCATGAACGTGCGGCGCGACACGCCGCTGCCGCCCTGCGCCGCCATTGCTTCGGCTACCGGCGCCAGTACGCCGGTTTCACTGCCTGCCACTTCTTGATTGATCCATTCTTTACGCATGGTATTCCTCCCGTGGTGGCAATTCAGGCGATGGTTTTAGCGGCGTCCTTGATGGCGGCGCGGATGCGCTGGTACGTGCCGCATCGGCAAATATTGCCGCTCATGGCGTTGTCGATGTCGGCGTCCGTCGGTTTTTTATTCGTGCGCAGCAGCGCCGTGGCGCTCATCACCTGGCCGCTCTGGCAATAGCCGCATTGCGGCACATCGTGCTTGACCCACGCATCCTGTACCGCCTTGCCGATACGGTCCGCTTCCATCGCTTCGATGGTGGTGATTTTCTGGCCAGGCTGGATGGAGGAAATCGGCGTGATGCAGGAACGGATCGGCGCGCCGTCCAGGTGCACGGTGCACGCGCCGCACAAGGCAGCGCCGCAGCCGAATTTCGTGCCGGTCATATTCAGGTTGTCACGCAGCGCCCACAGGATAGGCGTGGATGGATCGGCATCCACCTGCATGTCGCGTCCATTGATATTCAAGGTGATCATCGGCTCACTCCCTCGTTAGGAATCAATACGAACTCGTTACGAACTCGTTACGAACTCAATACGCACAAATAGAACTTGGGCCGCATTTGCGGCCCCCGGATAACACTGAACTACGGCTTACTGCTTTACTGTCGCCAGTTTGGCTTCCAGCGCTTTCAGGTCGATGGCGCCGGGCACTCGGCTGCCATCGGCAAAGAAGATATTCGGCGTACCGTTGATGCGCAGTTTCTGGCCCAGCGCCAGCACTTCATCGTTCGGCGTGCTGCAGCCGGCCGGCGCCACGGGTGCAACCTTGCCGGACACCATCCAGTCATCCCACGCCTTGTTGCGGTCCGATGCGCACCAGATGTTTTTCGACTTGGTGAACGAATCCGGCGACAGGATGTTGTACATGAACGTGTAGATCGTGATGTTGTCCACGTCCTTCAGCGTATTCTGGCGGAAGCGCTTGCAATAGCCGCAATTCGGATCTTCGAAAATCGCGATCACGCGCTTGCCGTTGCCCTTGACGGTCTTCAGCGCCATTTCCAGCGGCAGGTCGGAGAACTTGATCTTGTTGAGTTCATCGACGCGTTCCTGCGTCACGTTAGTCTGGGTTTTCAGATTGATAATCTGGCCCATGAACAGATACGTACCGGTTTTGTCCGTGTAGTGCACATCGCCGCCAATGCGGATTTCATACAGGCCGGCGTACGGCGTTTCCTTGACGCCTTCGACTTTGGCGCCATTTAAGCGCGGCTCGATGTTTTTCTTGATCGTGGCTTCGACAGACGTTTCGGCGCCAACACAGGCCGCCATCAGGGCCGATGCGACTAATACTGCAGTCTTACTGAGTTTCATGGATTCTTTCCTAGGGCATGGGAAATCAGCCGGCGCTTTAATACCGGCAATTTGTCCAACAAGTTTAATCCTAAATTACGCACTACGCGCACCGGCTCGAAGCCGATACCGAACAGGCGCTCCAGTCCATCGGTCGCCAGTTGCATTAACAGCACATCTTCCTTGCGCGCGCGCGCATAGCGGGCCAGCACGCGCTCATCGCCTATGCCCCGGTGCGATTCGCGTTCGGAGATGATGCGCACCAGGTCAGCCACGTCGCCAAAGCCCAGGTTCATGCCATGGCCTGCCAGCGGGTGCACGACGTGCGCCGCATCGCCCACCAGCGCCACGCGGCTGGCCACCATCGAATGGGGCCGCATCAGGCGCAACGGGAAAGCGCGCACCAGTTCCGGCTGTACCGGTGTCAATTTTCCCAGCTTGTCGTGCGCATATTGCGACAGGCGCTCCGCCAGCACGGCGGCTGGTTTATCGGCCAGCGATGCGGCCAGCGCTTCCGGCGCCGACCACACCAGCGACACCATATCGCCCGGCAACGGCAACAGCGCCACGATGCCCTCTTCGCCCGTGAACCACTGGTGGGCCACGCCGTGGTGCGGGCGCTCGCAGTGGAAGTTCGTGACGATGGCGCGCTGGCCATACGAGCGGTAATCCATACCGATGTCGCACTGGCCGCGCACCCACGATTCCGCGCCGTCGGCGCCAATCACGAGGTCCGACTCGATGGCCGTGCCGTCGGCCAGCTTCACTGCGGCGCAGTCAACGCCGCACTGCAGTTCAACGACTTTGCCGGACACCATCGTGACATTACTGGCAAAACGCAGCGCCGCATCGAGCGCCTGGTTCAAATTCGAATCTTCAACAATCCACGCCAGCGTGCCCGCATGCGCGCCATAGGCATCGAAATTCAAGCCGCCGGCCTGCACGCCGTCGCCGTACACCTGCATGGCGTCGACCGGCGCGACGCGGGCTGCATCGAGCGCCCCCCACACTTTCAGAGAGGACAACAGGTTGTATGCCGTGTGGTTGAGCGCATAGACGCGCACATCCCAGCTGCTGCTCGCGGCCAGTGGTTGCGTTGGCGCCGGAGGGCTGAGCAGCGTAACGCTCTGCCCGGACTGTGCGAATCCGAGCGCCGCCGCCTTGGCGACTGCGCCATTGCCGACTATGCAAATGCCGCTGCGCTGGCGCCGGGTGGTGGTGGTGGGATTATTCATGCCCCGCATTATATAGGGGCCTACCCTGTGCGCGGGCAGAGGGCCTGCACGGCGGTCGGGATTGTTAAATTTAAAATTTTCTACAATCACCTTGCAATCTGCCAAAGACCCGCTATAATAGCTGGCTCTTGGCCTGGTAGCTCAGTTGGTAGAGCAGAGGACTGAAAATCCTTGTGTCGGTGGTTCGATTCCGCCCCGGGCCACCAAGAATACTTAGCGAAGACGCCAACCCATCCAGGTTGGCGTTTTTGTTTGTGCGGCGTGAAGTCCTCGTACCGGGGCATTCCCGTTCCGGCCCAGTAGTTCGACTGCTGACAGAATCTGTCAGTTCAGCCGAATACGATAGGAAACATGGATTGGCCACTGCCCAACCGGCAGCCGATCCGTGACTAACCTTTACCTATCGGAGACTTCATGCAACATCCCAATTTCCTGCTCCTCTATGTCGGCAGCCCGACCGCCAGCGCTGCATTCTATGCAGACCTCCTGGGAACCCAGCCGGTCGAGGCATCCCCCACATTTGCCATGTTCGCCTTGGAAAACGGCATGATGCTCGGTCTCTGGGCTCAGGATACCGTCGCCCCGAAGGCGGCAGGTGGCGCGGGAGGCGGCGAACTGGCCTTCGCGGTGGAAAGCGACGCCACCGTGAACGAACGCCACCTCCATTGGATAGGCAAAGGCATCGTCATTGCCCAGGCTCCAACACGGATGGATTTCGGCTACACCTTCGTCGGCCTCGATCCGGATGGCCATCGGCTGCGCGTATTCGCCCCGAACCAGCCATGAACCGGAACTGGATCGCGGTAGCGTCAGCGCAGCATGTCCGCTTGGGCAGAGCCATGGGTTTCATGCAGGTCTGCCACGGCAAGGAACCGCCACTGAGGCGCATCCGCCCGGGCGACATGGTGGTGTACTATTCGCCGACGGAGCGCTTGGGAGAGCGTCGCCCTCTTAAGTCCTTCACAGCCATGGGGAAGGTACTGGCCGGCGAGCCCTACCAAGTGGATATGGGCGACGGATTCTGTCCCTTCCGGCGGGACGTACGATGGCTTGAAGCGAACGAGACCTCGATCGTCCCGCTACTCTCCCGGTTAGAATTTTCCGCAGGGCGGAAGAACTGGGGGTATCAACTGCGTTTTGGGCTGTTTGAAATCTCTGACCATGATTTCGACCTCATCGAGGCAGCAATGGAAGCTGGGTAACTGCCTCTGGCCTGAAAATCCTTGTGTCGGTGGTAAGATTCCGCCCCTGGCCACCAAGAATTCGTCAACGCCACCTTCGGGTGGCGTTGATGCTTTCTGGCAGAATTTAAACAGTCCGTACACCGGTTGAACACGAGGATTCGATGCCCCAAAGCCCCCTGCTGCTGCGGCGTTTATTGCGCGCGAAGGACAGAATGGATGGCGCCCCCCATGAAGAGTGGCCCATAGCGCGCCTGGCGGAAGTCAGCGTAGTCTCCGAAGCTTACTTTGCGCGCGAATTCAAAAAAGCATTCGGCTTGCCCCCTCACCGTTACCTGCTGACCCGCCGTATCGAGCGCGCCACCGCACTGCTGCGCGACACGGATTTGCCGATCATCGACATCGCGCTGCAAACCGGCTGGACCAGCGTTGGCACCTTTGGCCGCATTTTCCGCGACATCACGGGCGCCAGCCCCGGCGAGTTGCGGACACACGAACGCTCGTTGCCGCAGACCCAGGCGCACATTCCCGAGTGCGTCACGCGCAGCGCACAGCGGCCAGACCTCAACACCGCAGTTTTGGAGAAGCGGCGCAACAAAGCCGCTGGCAAACTGTAGCCTCAATCCAAGGAGGCGATATGACTCAAAGTATCAATGTGGCTGGTATCTACGTGCGCGACCAGGACGAAGCGCTGGCGTTCTATGTCGGCAAGCTGGGATTTCTCGTTCATACCGACGTTCAAAACGGCAACTACCGGTGGCTGACGGTACAACATCCCGACCAGCCGTCGTTCCAGCTGGGCCTGTTCAAACCCGGGCCACCGGTGCACGACGCCGCCACCGCGCAGACCCTCAATGAAATGGTGGCGAAAGGCGCCATGCCGCCCCTGGTCCTCACCGTGGACAACTGCCGTGCAGCATATGACCGCCTGCTGGCCAGAGGCGTGGAATTCACGCAGCCGCCGATGGACCGCTACGGCAAGGTCGATGCGGGCTTCCGTGATCCGTCCGGCAACGGCTGGAAAATGATTGAGGCGTCAGCGAAGCGGGAGGCGCAATGAACCGGCCTGACTGGATACGGCAAAGCCACCGCTGGCTGTCCATCGTCTTCACGCTGACGGTGGTGGCGAACTTCGCGGCACGCGCCATGCATGGGGGCGAGCCATCGCCGTGGATTACGTATGCGCCGCTGCCGCCGCTGTTCCTGATGCTGCTGTCGGGGCTTTGGCTGTTCGTGCAGCCGTACATGCGCAAATGGCGCGGCGGCGAGCATCACCGAGGCGTGCAAGTGTAAGACAGAGCAGTATGTGCCGCGGATTTCCGGTTTTACTAATTTGCGCTATCCACTAATAACGGCTGCTTTCCCGCCCTGTCCCGGTCTGCTGGCGTCGATGCTCAGCCATGCAACACTGGGAAATGCGCCACGGACGCGGATGCCTGCACTGGCGTTGCGGAACGATGCGGCTGTGCCGGCGCATCAAACTGAAAACCTTTGGCGTCATGCAGTGCCCACTTCCCCTCCCCCATCAACTGCAGCACATGGGTGTGATAGCGCAGCACGGCAGGACGGTGGGCAATACTGATCAGCGTGGCGCCGCTGTTGCGCAGACGCGCATACAGCGACGCTTCATTGCCGCTGTCCAGCGCGCTGGTTGCTTCATCGAGAATCACCGTGCGGGGCGCATGCACCAGTACGCGGGCAAACGCCAGCCGCTGCTGCTCGCCCACCGACAGCAGCTTTTCCCAATCCCGCACGGCATCCAGGCCGCCCATGCGCTCGGCCAGGTGCGGCAAGTGCACTTGCTGCAAGATGTCCAGCAATGCTTCGTCATCCAGGCTCGACTCCTCGCTGGGATAAATCAGCTGGCTGCGCAGCGAGCCGGATTGCAGGTACGGCTGCTGGGGCAGGAAGAAGCACTCTTCCAGCGGCGGATGATGAATCGTACCGCTGCCGGCCTGCCATAAGCCGGCAATGGCACGCAACAGCGAACTCTTGCCGCAGCCACTGTCGCCGGTAATCAGCAGGGCGTCGCCCGGCTTTAATACCAGGCTCAATTCCTTGATCAGTACCCGCTCTGATTGAGGTGGCTGCAGCGTGACGGATTCCAGCGCGAAGTGGTGCGCCTGGCGCCGGGCGATACATGGCGTATCGCTGGCAGCGGCATCGGGCTCCGCACGCGGCAGCACCAGGTCTGACAACGCTTGCAGGCGGCTGATACCCGCCACAAAACGGCTCAGGCTCTCGAAGTTATCGACGATGACTGCCACGGCCCCAAGTACGGCAGTAAATGCGCCAGCCGCCTGCACCGCCCGCCCGACTTCCAATTCACCGGACAGGACGCGCTCCGCCAACAGTACGCTTGGCAATACCAGCGTCAGTTGGCTAAAGGTGCGCTGGAACAGGTTCAGGGAGCGCTGCTTTCTGATCAGCTTGGCGAAGTTGTTGATGACCTTGTCGAATTTACTGTCGATGTGCGCCCGTTCCTGAGCTTCGCCCCGGTAAAAGGCAATCGATTCGGCATTTTCACGCAAGCGCATCAGGCTGAAACGGAAGTCCGCTTCACGCCGCAACTGCCAGAAATTCAAATGGATCAGCGGGTTGCCAAACACGTAGAGGGCAATCGTCGTGCCGAGCAGCGCATAGACCGCCAGCACGCCGACCAGCAAATGCGAAATCGACCACAGCACGGTGCTGAATGCCACCAGCTGCATGATCGAGCCCAGGAAGATCAGCAGGAAGTGGATCGAGCGGCCGGTAAACGTGTTGATGTCTTCGCTGATCCGCTGGTCCGGATTATCGATCTCGCTGTCCGTGCCCAGCGCATAGTACTTGCGGCCTTTCAGGTAACCGTCGAGGAAACGGCTGGTGAGCCAGCGCCGCCAGTGGTTGGCGTACAAATCACGCATGTAGTAATAAAACGCGTAGATCGGCACCGCGAATGCCAGCACGAACAGGCAGGCCCGCACCGTCGCCCAGAAACGGGGGCCATCCCTGGCCGCCAAGGCCGACGTCATGTCGCCGGCCTGGTTGTTCAACATGACGGCGAATTTCGTCTCGAGCAGCATCAGTACGATCAGCAGCAACAGCAGGGCCCAGGCTTTTTTCCTTTCCCCTTCCAGCCAATAAGGTTTGGCCACATTGATGAACTGTTGCCATGCAGCAAGCGACAGGCGGGCGGTGCGGGGTTTCCCGGATACTGGCGTAGTGGTAGCCATGATGTAGTTATATGCGCTGAAGTGGTCGGCCCTCCAAGCATCCCATCGGGCACGCACCTGTTCAGTGCGGAAACAGACATAGCAGCGATAACAGGCCGGATTTCCCGCCCGCCACATGCTTGCGCGGGATTTGCTATAATGCCGCTCCTTGGCCTGGTAGCTCAGTTGGTAGAGCAGAGGACTGAAAATCCTTGTGTCGGTGGTTCGATTCCGCCCCGGGCCACCAAGAACATCCCAAGCAAAACGCCGATCCATGCAGATCGGCGTTTTTGTTTTGAGACTTCGCTGTTCTTGATTCCGGTCTATTCCAGATTCGCTTCCCGCTAGCCCGCTTAACCGGCCGAACCATCTAAACGTCCAGCAGCACACTCACGAACAACCGAATCGTGTTAAGAGTGAACTATCCGCGTAGCGGCTGCGCACGCTCAACAAGAGGAACCTTAACCGGCGCGATGATCCACTTTCCCTACCTCAATTGGATCGGAGGCCATTCATGTCGAGACACGGACACGCACTTGCACAAACCCGCGCTCATAAGCACCACCCCAATCGGCAGCCAGCTCACGTAGCCCACTTTATTGCCTTGCACGTCAGTGACGCAAAAATTATCTCCGCGCGAACAGGCATCCCAGCCGAAGTCATACTTGCGCAGTCCGCACTTGAAAGTAATTGGGGACGCTCGGTCAAGGCAAATGCATACTTTGGCATTAAAGGTAAATCCCCATCAGGGCGTTCGACAACTTTCGCAACGCATGAAGTTACGCTGTCAGGGCAGCGCATAAGCGAAACCGACGAGTTTCGTGCCTATAACGGCTACGATGAAGCAGCCGCTGATTATGCATCGCTGATACAGCGAAAATATCCTGCTGCTCTGGCGTATCGCAATGATCCCGAAAAGTTCGCCGAGGCTGTTGCACGGCAGGGCTATGCGACAGATCCACAATATGCCAAAAAACTGAAATCAATCATCCATTCCCATATTTCGCCGTTACTCACAAAGTAAGCACCTACCGGCCATGAAATCATTGCACCGCTTACCAGTCCTATTCATATTTGCCTCAACGGCAGCATTCTCCGGGCAGGTGAAAACCAAGGATGAAGCGATCGTACTTGCCGTGGAAGCGATACAAAAGTTCCATCTAACGAAACTGAAAGACGACTGCGGCTCAATCGCTGCTGTCGAGAAGTCGTCATATTTCGAAATTGTGGTTCGCGAACGCCACACGCGGCTTTGCGGCGGCACACCAGATACAGGGCCGCGCCTTTTTAGCGTGCGAGTAGATAAGCGGGACGGCCGGCTAACCAGCGATGTTTATGATGGGGTAAACTACAGACCGGTAGACCATCAGCCAGCCCAGACCAAATAAGCTGAGTTCACAAAACGCCGCCTTCATTCATCCGGGCGGCGTTTTACTTTTTTTGCTCCGGCAACGGCAACCCCTCGGCCTGCGCCAGTTGCTCCATGGCCTGCTCCAGCACCGCGCGCGCACGGCCTGCCGCCTGGTACAGCTCCTCGTGCAGCAGCCGGTCGGCTTCATTGCGCGATGCGCACTGTGCGCTATAGCGCTCAAAGCTGCCTACCATCAGCAGCAGGTCGGCCAAGTGCCGCGGACACTCGCACGCCAGGCTGTTGCCCGCATTGGAAATGGTGGCCAGCGCATGTTCATCGAAACGTGGCGCGGGGGCGGCTTCCGGCTCCGCGCGGGGCGGTGGCAAATCACCTCCCGCCAGGGCCGAGCGGCACAGTGACACCAATTCGCCGATTTCTGCAGGAACGCGCGCCACCAGCCAGCCTTGGGCGCGCAAGGCGCGGATAGTCGCGCTGGCGGAAAAGCGGTACAGCACCATCACCGCAGCGGAACCTGTCGCGTCCCTGGCTGCTGCAATGGCGGCTATGGCAGCTTCATGCAGTTCCGATAATTCCACCACCAGTAAATCCGCAGCCACTGGCCCCGCCGTTGCAACGGCTTCGTCCAGCCGGCTCCAGCTGGCCACGACTTCCAGGCGCGACTGCTGGTTGCTGGCGGCAATCCGGCGCGCCAGGCCGATGCCTGCCACCGCCAGCCGCATCGGCCCCGCCGGCGCAGCCGCGCCATCAGCACTGCCTGCCCCCGCCAGCGCACGCAATTGCTCAAGTGAAAGCGTAGCCAACTGGCCAATCGGATGACCCTGGTCGACCAGCTGTTTCAGCAATCCGAGACGTTTGACCTGCTCTTCCGAATACAGGCGCTGGCCGCGCGATGAACGCTCCGTATCGGACAAACCATAACGCCGTTCCCACACCCGCAACGTTTCCACCGGCAAGCCTGCCAGCCGTGCCGCCGCACCGCTGCGGTACCAGATTTCGCGCAGCGCGCCTGCGCCGCTGTCTTTTTTGAATGCCATTGCTGACCCGATATTGAACCGCTAATCCACGCATTATACCGGTTCAAACAATAGAAATTTCGCCAGTCAACCCATAAACTTAGCGACACCAACGGTTGAACAGCAGTTCAACAATGGGACATCCCACCTATTTAATCCAAGGAGCTTGTCATGAAAAAATTGATGCTGGGTACCACCATCCTGCTTGCGCTGGGCGCGGCGCAAGCTGCTGACATTGTCGACACCGCCAAGTCGGCTGGCAGCTTCAATACGCTGGTCAAGGCAGTCCAGGCCGCAGGTTTGGTGGATACCCTCAAAGGCCCGGGTCCGTTCACCGTCTTTGCGCCGACCGACGAAGCGTTTGCCAAGGTGCCGAAGGACAAGCTCGACGCCCTGCTGAAAGACAAGGCAGCGCTGGCCAAGGTGCTGACTTACCACGTGGTGCCGGGCAAGGTGCTGGCTGCCGACGTCAAGCCGGGCGCCGTCAAGACAGTGCAAGGCAGCAACCTGAAGGTCAGCACTGGCGGCGGCGCCGTCATGGTCGATAACGCCAAAGTCGTGAAAACCGATATCGCCGCCGACAATGGCGTGATCCACGTGATCGACACGGTCGTCATGCCGAAATAAGCAGCCTGCCCATGACTCCAAAACTCGGCCTGGTGTGCATCACACAATCGTCGGAAGTGCGCTACCGGACGGTGACACGCAAGCGTTTGCTGGAACTGTCGCCGGACGGCCAGCGCAAACTGCTCGATGAACTTTACCGCGACAACATCCAGAGCTTCGCTGCGGCGCTGCGCTATTGCGAGCGGGAAGGGATTGCACTGTACCGCATTCCGTCATCGATCTTTCCGTTTGCCGACGACGACCTCGGACGCGGCGTGCTGCAACCGCTGGCCGGGGCGCTGGCGCGCCTTGGGCAGCGGGCTGCCGAGCACCATATCCGCCTGGTGATGCACCCGGACCAGTTTGTCGTCCTCAGTTCCGATTCGCCAGACGTGGTCGCCAACAGCATCACGATCTTGCAAATGCACGCGGACATCATGGATTTGCTGCTGCAGCCGCGCTCCCCCTGGGCGCTGCTGGAAATCCATGGCGGCAAGGCCGGCCGCAGCGATGCACTGGTCGAGCGCATCGCTGCACTGCCGGATGCGATCCGTTTGAGGCTGGGACTGGAAAACGATGAATACTCGTATAGCGCGGCCGACATTCACGCCATTTGTGTGCGCAGCGGCGTGCCCATGGTGCTCGATGCACACCACCATATCGTGCATGAAAAGCTGCCGACCTATGATGATCCCAGTGTGGCCGACATGCTGGCCAAGGCGCGCGCCACCTGGCCGGACCCGGCGTGGCAACTGGTGCATATCTCGAACGGCCGCACCAGCTTCAATGACCGCCAGCACGCTGACATGATCACGGTGATGCCGTCCAGCTATGCGCAGGCGCCCTATATTGAAATTGAAGCCAAGGCCAAAGAAGAAGCCATGCAGCAGTTGCGGGGCTGGCTGCATGATGTCGAATGCGCGGCGGCTTGAAAGGAGCGCATGGTCCAGACGCCTGTCAACGGGCGCCTGCAGATACCGAAATTAGCGGTGCCGCGGCACCGCGCCGCTTTCAACTTCTTTCAGCGCCAGCGTTGCCAGCGCCCGCGCGCCCTCATACGACTTCACAGCGGCAATAAACCGGCCATTGTGGCAAAACGTCGCGTCCGGCACACCGGTTTCCGCCGCCAGCTCCGCATCGCGCAAGCCGGCCCACGATGCCGGCAAGTCTGCCCGCGCCGTGAAACTGTCCGCACTGACAGGCACCGTATGCAGCAAATGCCGCTGCTCGCCGATGCTATGACTGATGACAAACAGCACCTTGGGCATTTCCTTGCGCACCAGCTGGGTCCATGGCAACGAAGCGTTTTTCAAAAACAAGACTTTGCCGTCTTCCAGCAATTCGCCTTGCCGCACTTGCTCGGCCGCCAGCATGGCGCCAACACGGTATTTGACGCCATTGGTCAAAATATCCGCCAACAATTCCATCGCGCGCCGGAATTGCGCCAGCCGGTAGGCTTCGGCCCCTTCATAGCCCAGCCGCTGTTCATCCAGCCAGTTGGTATTGAAACCCGACACCACCGCCGACAACCCATAACTGCCCGGTGCATTTTTCGCCGCACCTACATCCGATAAATCCAGGTACTGGACGATGTCGGCATCGATGGCATACGCGATTTCGCGCGCCTTGTCGTCCGCCAATTGGTGTCCCGTATGTTCGGCCGCCAGGATCGCAACACAGCGTGCGCCGTATTCGCGCCACACCAGGCCAGCACTGGCATACGGCACGCCCGTCTGCCTTGCCGCACTGAATCCTTTTTGGTGATGGTCGAAGCGCCCTGCAGCCGGGTCCCAGATACCGCCGACATCGACAGCAAATTCCGCCGCTTCAATCGTGGCGGGATCGCGTGTGCGGATAATGTCGCATCCGGGAAAAACAATGTTCAAGACAGCAGTCGCCCACGCATCATCCGCGTGAAACTTGCCGTTGTGAGTGACGATGACCATAATTTTCCTGTCTATAAAACTGTGCAAAGTCAGCGCTCGGCCCGCAAATTGGTATCCGCCTTGGCCCAGCTGCGCTCCAGCTCACCGTTGACGCCACGGGCTTCCACCTGCTTTCCTTGCGCCGCCAGCGCTTTGCTCAACCCCTGCAATGCCCAGCCACTGGCCGGGTGCAACGCCAGATCGCCGCGATAGGTGCGCTCCGCATCAGCATAGCGCTTTGCCTGTAATTGCATCGCCCCCAAGCGCTGCCGCGGCGCACTCGCGAACATCGGCGGTTCCGGCATGTCATCGGCGCCCACGGCAGCGCTAACCGCTTGCGCCTGCAACGCCACCGCCGCACTGGCATCCTGTGCCGCCAGCGCAATTTCCGCGCGCAACTGCAATTGCGCGGTGCGGGCCAGGCTGCTGACAGCTTTATGCGAGCGGTCCGGGCCATTGAATTTCTTCACCAACGGCTCCGCTGCGGCATCGAGGCGGCCCAGCGCGGCCTTGGCCTCATCCATACGGCCGCCCTGCGCCAGCGCAATGCCGCGCGCCATTTCCCCCATCACGGTTGCCATGCCGCGCCCGCCTTGCGGCATGGGTTCATTCAGCAGCGCGTCCCAGCGCTGCAGGCGGAGCAAAGTCAGCATCGGCAAGCTGCGCGTATATTCGGCGAATTCATGGTCGCCCTTGGTGCGCCCGGCCAGCGTGCGGGCAGTGTCCAGCGCCAGTTCCGTACGTCCTTCCATCAGCGCCGCATACCATTGGAAGTGCAGGTTGTGGCCGCGCCAATCCCGCGTGCCGGCAAAGTTCTGGCGTTTCAAATCCTGCTCCAGCGCGGCATCCGCCGCCACGGCCAGCTGGTTGACACGGGTGGCGTCCGCATAACGGCCCAGCAAGCCATACGTGTGGGACGGCATATGCAGCAAGTGCGGCGACTTCGGCGCCAATGCCCCCAGCCGGTCGGCCGACGCTTCCGCGCGGCGCGCCACGGACACGGAATCCACGGCATGAATCATGTAGTGGTTAAGGCCGACGTGTTCAGGGTGCTGCTGCAGCGCGGTTTGCAGTAAATCCGCCACCTCGCCAATGCGGCCCACCGGTTTGCCGGTGGCGCTGTCCCACCACGTCCCCTGCGTCGCCACCATTTCCGCTTCCGCATAGATAGCCAGCACGTCCGGATCGCCAGGGAAACGCTTGACCAGTTCGCGCATGCGTTCGGCGTACGCGATGTCCAGCGGGTCCACTCTTTGACCATTGGCGCCGCCGCACAGTTCCGCCGTCAGCAATGCCGTTTCGCGCGCCGCACTGCTGTGCGCATAACGCAGCGCCAGCGAGTCGATCAGCGCGCGGTCGCGCTCCGATACGCCATCGCTGTGCCGCAGCGCGTAATCCACGTAGCGCTTCGCATCCGTCACGTCGCCGCGCTGCGGGTGATTGATGTCCGGCCCCAGCTGGTACGCCACGCCCCACGCGCACAGGCCGCAATCGGGATCTTGCGCCAGCGCGGCCATGAAAGCGCGGGCTGCTTCCGCGCTGTTGAACGCATAGACTTGCGCCATGCCCTGTGCGAACAGCTTGCGCGCCGCGTCATTGGCGCGCGACGGCTGCAACGTGCTGGCGCCGAAGCCGTCGATGACGGGGGCGCTGGCCTTACTGTTCAATAACAACGGCGCCGTACTGCATGCGCCGATCAGCGATAGCGACAACGCGGCCGCCGTCAGGCGGCGAAAGCGGAAGGGAAAGCGCATGGTGAGTTCCTGTCCAGAAACCTTAGGATGAAACCGCCACTTTCCGATTTTAATAGCAGACTGTCAACAGGCAATATTGGTCACAGGCTTGACGACGCCCGCATTCCAGCCTATATTAAACTCATTGGTTAATTAATCAATCGGTGAAATTCGATGCAAGACCGCCTCAGCCAAACTTTTTCCGCCCTCGCGGACCCGACACGGCGCGCTATGCTGGCCCGGTTGTCCCAAGGGGAAGCCAATGTTTCCGATCTGGCCGAACCCTTTTTGAACGACATGAGCCTGCCCGCCGTCACCAAACATTTGCAAGTGCTGGAAAAGGCCGGACTCATTACAAAAACCCGCAAGGCGCAGTGGCGCTCCTGCAAGCTCAATGGCGACGGCTTGAAGGACGCTGCGGACTGGATGGAGCAATACCGCGTGTTTTGGGAAGAGAGTTTCGACCGCCTCGATGCTTACCTGAAAACTGTGACCGCCAAAAACCCACCCCAAGGAGATGAAAATGTCTGACTTCAGTGCCCCGAATGAAATCCGCATCGTCCGCGTGTACGACGCCCCTGTGCAGGCCGTGTGGGACGCGTGGACCGACCCGGCCCAGGTGGCGCAATGGTGGGGGCCGCGCGGTTTCACGCTGACGACGCACAGCAAGGATTTGCGCGTGGGCGGCAAATGGCGCTATACGATGCACGGCCCGGACGGCACGGATTACCCGAACGTGACGCTGTATCACGAAGTGGAGCCGCTGCGCAAACTGGTCTATGACCATGGCGGCACCGACGACACGCCGCCCATGTTCAAGGTCACCGTGCTGTTCGAAGAAGCCGATGGCAAAACCCGCATGGACATGACGATGGCCCTGGCCGACGCGGAAGCCGCCAAACAGACGCGCCAGTTCATCAAGCACGCCAACGGCGACTCCACGTGGGACCGCCTGGCCGAATACCTGGGCAAGCGGCTGGCGGACGAAGACAAATTCGTCATCAACCGCAGCTTCGACGCGCCGCAGGATGTCGTATTCGACATGTGGACCAAGCCGGAACACCTGGCGCGCTGGCTGCCGCCAACCGGCATGACGATGCGTTTTATCCGCGCCGACATCCGCACCGGCGGCGCTTCGCTGTATTGCATGGGCAATGACGCCGTCACCATGTATGGCCGCGCCCAGTACGAAGAAATCCGCCGTCCTGACTTGCTGGTCTACACGCAGCAATTCTGCGACGAAAACGAAAATATCGCGCGCCACCCGATGGCGCCCACGTGGCCGGAAACCATGCGCACCACCGTTCAATTCAGCGCGGAGACGCCGGCGCGCACCCGCGTGACGGTCACGTGGGAAGTCGCGGGCAAAGCCACGGCGGAAGAATTGGCAGTGTTCCTGGCGCACCGCGCCAGCATGATGGGCGGCTGGACCGGGTCGTTCGACAAGCTGGAAGCCGCACTGGAAAGCTGAACGCCATGATGGACATGCGCCGCACGCGGAGTAGCCGATTTCACTTCAGTTCCCAGCGCACCTGGCGTCCTTACCAGAAAATCACACGCTGCTCCGGCGGCAAATACATCTTGTCCCCTTCTTTCACATCGAATGCGTCATAAAAGCCAGGATGGTTTTTCACACTGCCGTTGACGCGGAACTCCGACGGCGAATGCGGGTCGGATTTCACTTGCGCGATGGCAGCCGCATCGCGCGCCTTGCCACGGCGCGCTTGCGCCATGCCCATGAATAAACGCTGTTCCGCCGTATAGCCATCGATCACGGGACCTGGCTGGCCCTTCGTGTAAATCTTGTACGCGCGGGTCGCCATGACCAGGCCCGCGTTATCCGCGATGTTTTCACCGAGAGTCAATTCACCGTTGACGAAATAGCCTGGCACCGGGCTGTAGCCGTTGTACTGGGCCACCAGCATCTTGCCCCGCGCAGCGAACTTTTCGCCATCTTCCCTGGTCCACCAGTTGCGCAAGTTGCCGTCGCCATCGTATTGCGAACCCTTGTCGTCAAACGCGTGGCTGATTTCATGGCCGATTGAAATGCCGACCGCGCCATAATTGACAGCGGGTTCCGCATCCGGATCGTACAGCGGGTATTGCAGGCGCGCGGCCGGGAATACCACTTCATTCAAGGTCGGGCTGTAATACGCATTCACGGTTTGCGGCGTCATGCTCCACACGGAACGGTCCACCGGCTTGCCCAGTTTGCTGATGGAATATTCGTGGCTGAATTCACGCGAGCGCAGCACATTGCCGACCAGGTCATCACGCTTGACGGCGAGGTGCGAATAGTCGCGCCATTTGTCCGGATACCCCACCTTGACGTTAATCTTGGACAGCTTGATTTGCGCTTCCGCCTTGGTTTCCTTGCTCATCCAGTCCAGCGTCTCGATGCCTTCACGGAATGCGGCAATGAAGTTTTGCACCATGTCCGCCACTTGCTGCTTGCGCTCAGGCGGGAAGTATTGTTTGACGTACGCCTTGCCCACCACTTCGCCCAGCGCACGGTTGACTTCCGCAATGGCGCGCTTCGGCAGTGCGCGGTTTTCTTTGGCGCCGGACAGCACGGTGCCGCGGAATGCAAAGCTTTCATCGACAAACGCTTGCGACAGGTAGGGCGCGTAGGCGCTCAGCAAATGGAATTCAAAATACGCTTTCCACACCGGCAGCGGCGTAGCGGCAATCAGCTTGTCCAGGCCGGCCAGGTAGCTGGGCTGGCGCACGATCAGCGTATCGGTCTTGCCCGCCACGCCCACACCTTTCAGGTAAGCGTCCCAGTCAAAGTTCGGCATCAGCGCTTTGACTTGCGCCAGCGTCAGCTTGTTGTACGCCTTGACGGGGTCGCGGCGCTCGACGGCGGTCCAGTGCGCGCGGGCGATATCCGTTTCAAGCGCAACGATCTGTGCAGCTTCTTCCGCTGCCTGTGCGTGGCCTGCCAGCGCCAGCATTTTTTCCACGTGCTGCTGGTATTGGGCGCGGATGCCGGACAGGCGCGCATCGCTGTCGGACAAGAAGTAGTCGCGGTTCGGCAAGCCCAGGCCGGACTGGGAAATATAGACGATGTAGCGCGTCGAATCCTTGTTATCCTGGCCTACGCCTATGTCGAGCGGGGCTTCGCTGTCGATGCGGTTCATGTGCGCCGCCAGCGCGGCGATACCCTGCTTGTCCGACAGCGCGGCAATGCGCGCACGCTCCGCTTTCAATGGCGTCAAACCCAGCGCATTGCGGCGCTTTTCATCCATGAAGCTGGCGTAGTAATCACCGATTTTCTGTGCGTCGGAACCCGCCTTGCGCGCCTTGTCCCGCTCGGCCTGTTCAATAATGGTGCGCACTTGTTCTTCGACTTTTTCCTGCGCCACGTTGAACGAACCCCAGTTGGAACGGTCTGCCGGGATTTCCACGCCGCTCAGCCACTTGCCTTGCGTATGGCGGAAGAAATCATCCTGGGCCCGGACTTTGTGGTCGATGCTTGCCGTATCAATACCGGCTTGCGGGCCTGCCGCATAGGCGTGGAAACAGCCAAATACCATCAGGCTGAGCAGCGTGCGTTTCATTTTTTGCAACTCCGACAAATTAATCACGAGCAGCAGTATGACGCAGCGAACCCCGGCCGGAAGCGGTTTTTTGTATCAGGAATGTTTCAACCGTTTAGCGCCGCCAACGTGCGTTTCACTGCTATCTCCTGGGAAAAAGAGGCCGTTTTAGCCAGCCTTGAGGTGCTAGTCGGTGGCTGCCTTTGTGCAACTTTTGGATCAGCGCACTGAATCGCCACGAGTATTGTAGACACTCCTGAGCCATAATTTAGGGCAAAGGTGATCCGCTTGGATTTCATGGACACTTCGCTGCCGAGAATTTGGTCGGCTAAGGGCCCGTTCCCCCCCCTTCAGTGACCAGCCTCCGAGCGAAGTCTTTTGGAGTCTGGTCCTTGAGAGTCATGTG
>NZ_WNLA01000039.1 GCF_009720865.1 Pseudoduganella ginsengisoli
ACGGCGCCCTGGTCGCGCAAGGCCGGCTGGCGCTGGCGCTGGACCAGGCGCCCGGCGGCGCGGCCGGCGTGTACGGCGGCACCGTGCGCATCGCATCGAGTTTCGTGGCCACCGACGGCAGTTATTGCCGTGGCTTTACCGCAACCAGTGGTGGGCAGGAAATGGCGGGACTGGCCTGCAAGAGCGGCGGCGCATGGAAATTGCCGATCTGGATGCAGGTCGCGAAGGCGGCGCAGCCTGGCGGTGGTGTCAAGGCCGGCGCGGAATTGCCGGCGGCCGTGCAAGCCGTGATGGAGCAGCGGAGTGGGGGGCAAATGCTGGATGCGGCAGCTGAGCATGATGCCATGCAAAAAGGCTGGCTGCGCTGAAGCGTGCAGGGCGGATTTTACGGGGACGCCGAGTCAAATCCGCCCTACAGTGACCGCAAGAATCCGGAAATTTTACGGTGTGCAGGCTTTAAACAGCCAGCAGTTCCACATCAAAAATCAGCGTGGCGTTTGGCGGAATCACACCGCCCGCGCCGCGCGAGCCGTAGCCCAGGTCGGCAGGGATGATCAACTGGCGGGTGCCGCCCACTTTCATGCCTTGCACGCCTTCATCCCAGCCGCGGATCACCATGCCGGCGCCCAGCGCGAACTCGAACGGGTCGTTGCGGTCTTTGCTGGAATCGAATTTCGGGCCCTTGGAGCCATCGTCGTTGCGCAGCCAGCCGGTGTAATGCACGGTGACATTCTGGCCAGCTTTCGCCTCGGCGCCGTCGCCCACTTTGATTTCGTCGTATTGCAGGCCGGAGGCCGTGGTAATAATGGACATGATGTTCCTTTTTGATTGACAGGTAAGCCATTCATTGTAGACGTTGCGCAAATTATGTGCCATTTCTGCCCTGATCTAAGTCAATTTTAAGCATTTACCGTCGATCTCCCACGATTTAAGTCGGCAATTGGCCGTCGTCCAGTCTGGTTTGCACTTAAAATAGGGTTTTGCTTTTACCCGCGCTTTGTAACCGCGATTTCCGTCATGTTCCGCAGTCTTCGCCGTATTGTAATTTCCACCGTATGCCTTGCCACCGCAGCCAGTGCGCAAGCCAATGTGGTCGTGGTGCTGAATTCCCGCGACGCTACCGTCCAGCTGCTGGACCAGACTTCCTTCAAGAGCTTGCAGACTTATTCGGTCGGCAAGGAACCGCACCACCTGATGCCGACGCCGGATAACAAATCCCTGATTGTCGCCAGCGCGGTCGGTAATGAATTGATTTTCCTGGACCCGAAATCCGGCCAGATCCAGCGCCGCATCAAGGATGTGCTGGACCCGTACCAGATTGGTTTTTCGCCGGACCAGAAGTGGTTTGTCGCCACGTCGCTGCGCCTGGACCGGGTGGACATCTATAAATACGATGGCAACACCGTGACCTTGTCCAAGCGCCTGCCGATGGGCAAGCTGCCCAGCCACATTGCGTTTGATGCAAAAAGTACGATGGCCTTCATTACCCGCCAGGGCAGTGACGAGGTCAGCGGCATTGACTTGAAGACGCAGGAAATCAAGTGGACGATCCCTGTCGGCAAATTGCCGGCCGGTATTGCCATGACGCCGGACGATAAGTACCTGCTGGTCGGCATCATGGGCAGCGATTACGTGGAAGTGATTGACTGGCGTACGCAAAAGACCGTCAAGCGCATCAAGGCGGGCGACGGCACCCACAATTTCCGTGCGCAGGGCGACAACCGCTATACGTACGTGTCGAACCGCGTGTCGAACACGATCAACATCATCGACCAGAAAACCCTGGAAAACGTGGGTACCATCAACGTGCCGGGCGGTCCGGATTGCATGGAAATCACCGATGACGGCAAAACCATGTGGGTGACCTTGCGCTGGATTAAAAAGGTCGCCGTGATTGACCTGCCGAGCCGCAAGGTCGTCAAACTGATTCCGGTTGGCCGTTCGCCGCATGGCGTGTTCTTCGCCAATTCGGCGCCACGCATGTGAGGTTGGCCATGCGTAGCTGGGCGGTCTACGGCGGCGTAGCCGCCTTCCTGCTGGGGGCGGCGGCAGCCGCCACTGCCGGCGGCAATGCCTGCAAGGGCACGATTTACCTCACCTTCGACACCGGCAGCCAGTCGCAAGCCGACTTGATTGCCGAGGTCCTCAACAAGCACCACGTCAAGGCCACGTTCTTCCTGGCCAGCGAAAAAACCGTGCGCGGCGATTATTCGCTCGATCCGGCCTGGGCCCCGTACTGGAAGGCGCGCGTGGAAGAAGGCCATGCCTTTGGCTCCCACACGTTTGACCACGTGTACTGGGTCAAGGATTTATCCGGCGGCCGCATGCGCGTGAAACCGCAATTCGGCGCGCAGGCCGGCAAGGTGCAAGACTGGAGCGCGCAGCAGTATTGCGATGAAATCCGCCGCGTCGATACGCGTTTTACGGAATTGACGGGCCGCCACCTGGATCCCATCTGGCGCGCACCGGGCGGTAAAACGTCCGCCAATACGCTCGCTGCCAGCAAAGCCTGCGGCTATGCGCACGCAGGCTGGGCGCCGGCAGGCTTTTCCGGCGATGAAACATCGAGCGATGCGTTTCCCAACAAAGTCTTGCTGGACAAGGCGCTGCGCGATTTGCGCGGCGGCGACATCTTCATGGCCCACATGGGCATCTGGTCGCGCAAAGATCCGTGGGCGCCCGCCAGCCTCGAACCTTTGATTACCGGCTTGAAGCAAAAAGGCTTTTGCTTTGCCACGTTGCGCGACCATCCTGATTTCAAGACGAAGCCATGATGCAAATGTTCATAGACTGGCTCGGAACAGCGCAGGGCTGGCTGTTCGAGACAGTGGTGCAGCCGCTGCTGTTCCACCTGGGTTGGGGCGACATTACCGAAGAAGCGTTTGAAGGCACGGAATGGCTGTTGATCGGCATTTGCGAGCTGGTCATCCTGTTTTCCATCTTGCGCCCATTGGAAGCGCTGATTCCTGTGCATACTTTTACCGACAAGCGCGCGCGGTGGAATGACTTCATTTATACGGTGCTGCAGCGGGTCGGCGTGTTGCCCGTGCTGGTCTTCTTTACGCTGGACCCGCTGATGGATGCGCTGAAGGCGTGGCTGCGGCTGGAAGACGTGCAGTCGGTCAACCTGGAAACCATGTTCCCGGACATGCCGCCGCTGATCAGCTTTGCCCTGTATTTGCTGGTGCTCGATTTCGTCGATTACTGGTACCACCGCGCATCGCACCACTTCAACTGGTGGTGGGGCTTGCACAGCCTGCACCACAGCCAGCAAAACATGAATTTGTGGAGCGATGACCGCAACCACATCCTCGATGATTTGCTGCGTGATACCGTCATGGGCCTGGTGGCGATCGGCATCGGCGTGCCGCCCGCACAATACGTGCTGCTGGTGTCGGCATCGCGCATGGTGCAAAGCTTGCAGCATGCGAATGTGCGCATCCACTTCGGCAAGATCGGCGAACGGCTGCTGGTGTCGCCCCGTTTCCACCGCATGCACCATGCGATCGGCATCGGCCACGAGTCGCGCGGCAAAGGTACGCTGGGCGGCTGCAATTTCGCCGTGCTGTTCCCGGTCTGGGACATCGTGTTCGGCACCGCCAATTTTTCGCCGGAATTTGCCCGCACGGGCGTGCGCGACCAGTTGCCGCAAACAGCGCCCGACGGCACCGTAACGCCGGGCCGCGATTACGGCAACGGCTTCTGGCGCCAGCAATGGCTGGGTTTAAAACGCATGATTGAATTTTTCGGCAAGGAACCTACGTAGTATGAAAGCTGTATTGAACGCTTACGGCCGCGCGCTGCTGTCGCAATTCCACGGCAAGATGCTGTTGCTGTCGGTCGCGCCGTCGCTGCTGTCGCTGGCTGTGTGGGCGGCGGCGCTGTATTTTGGCTGGCAACCGCTGCTGGACTGGATGCAGGGCATCTTCATTGAACATGAGCTGTACCACTACAGCAGCAGCTGGCTGGCGCAGCTGGGCCTGACGGCCGTGAAAACCATTATTGTGCCGCTGGCCGCCATCCTCGCCGTGGTGCCGCTGATGATTTTGACGGCCTTGATTTTCATTGGCGTGGCGGCCATGCCGGCCATCGTGCGCCACGTTGGCGGGCGCCATTATCCGCAGCTGGAAATGAAAAAGGGCGGCAGCCTGGCCGGCAGCGTGGGCGTGGCGCTGTGCGGGTTTGCGATTTTTGCCGTGGTCTGGGTGGCGACGCTGCCGCTATATGCGTTCCCGCCTGCCGCGCTGGCGCTGCAAGTGTTCTTGTGGGGCTGGCTGACGGCCCGCGTGATGGCGTATGACGCGCTGTCCGACTATGCCAGCGCGGAAGAGCTGGCGCAATTGCGGCGCGAACACCGCTGGCGCCTGATTGCCATCGGCATCGTATCCGGCGCCGCCGGCGCGGTCCCCGGCGTAGTGTGGCTGGCCGGCACCGCCATTGCCATTGTCATGTTCCCATTCCTGGCGGCGATTTCCATTTGGCTGTATGTGCTGATCTTTATCTTTACCGGACTGTGGTTCCAGTACTATTGCCTGGAAGCGCTGGCGAAGCAGCGCAGCCTGACCAAGGGAGAATAATGTGGCGATCGGTCTGATTATCATTGGCGATGAAATCCTGTCGGGCAAACGGGCCGACCAGCATTTCCCCAAGGTGGTGCAAATGCTGGCGGCGCGCGGCCTGCAGCTGGGGTGGGCGGAATTCCTTGGCGATGACCGCGCCCGTATCACGGCCACGCTGAAACGCACGATGGCCAGCGGCGATATCGTATTTTGCTGCGGCGGCATCGGCGCCACGCCGGACGACCATACGCGCCAGGCCGCCGCCGATGCGCTGGGCGTGCCGCTGGTGCTGCATGCAGAAGGCAAGCGCCTGATCCAGCAGCGCATCGTGCAGCTGGCCCGCGACGCGGGCCATGAAGCGGACTTGAATTCACCGGAAAACCTGCATCGTCTGCACATGGCGGAATTTGCGCAGGGCGCTGCGCTGATTCCCAATCCCTACAACAGCATTGCCGGTTTTTCCGTAGGCACGCATTATTTCGTGCCCGGTTTCCCCGTGATGGCGTGGCCGATGCTGGAATGGGTGCTCGATACCCACTATGCCAGCCTGTTCAACCGCGAACCCCGCGCCGAGCATGCGCTGTTCGTGTATGAACAGGCGGAATCCGCGCTGACGCCCATGATGGAAGCGCTGGAAGCGCAGTTTCCCCTGATTAAAGTGTTCAGTTTGCCCTCAGTGGGCGACGCCAAGACGCGCCGCCATATCGAGCTGGGTGTCAAAGGCGAACCCGGCCAGGCAGCACTGGCCTTCGCGGAAATGCGCGCCCAACTGGACAGTCTGTCTGCGGAATACCGTCTCGCCTGACGATCTTCCCGTCGAATACGCACGGTCCTGGCTGCTGCCGAATTCAGCAATACCTGCGGCAATAGCTCGCTGGCAAGCAGCCCTTATGGCAGCAGGATGACAACAGAAGCGCGGGGTTATTGAACAGCGTTGTTTTTTTGCGAAAAAACTCCGCAGTCACATCAAAAATTCGCGCTGGCGACCCGTGCACAGGGCGCCGATGTGGTGCAATGTAACTCAGGCAGGTCGCCCTGATTCACGACGGTTTGAGCAATATGTTAAGCACTCGACGTTTCCGCAAAACCCGCCTGATGGTGCGGGCCGCTCGTACAATTCGAGCAGGCGCCGCCGCATTCGGCTTTAAACGCAAGCCCCGGCTGAGCGTTGTCAAACCACAGACTGCCGTGCTGTTGCACGCGCAACCCACTGCGCCCGAACCTCCCGCGCCCAAGAGCAAACGGTCCCGCAATGCCTTCATCCTCGTGATGCTGGTGCTGTTGTCGCTGCTTGTGGGGTGGGGCGTGCATGAAATGCGCACGTCGTCCATGCAGGCGAAAATCTTTTCCGATCTGATGGCCAACGTTCACTACAAGGTGGAACCTGGCCCCAGCAAGGCAATCCGCTTCCCCAAAGACAGCCCGTACGACGAGCGCCTTGGCTACGCGAACATGCCGGATTACCTGAACAAGCTGAAGGCGCGCGATTATGAAGTGGCGGCGCAGGCGCGGTTCTCGCCGAAGATGGTGGAATTGTCCGATATGGGCGTCTTCACCACCTACCGTGAGAAAACCCGCACCGGCCTGAATATTTCAGATTGCCGCGCACAGCCGCTGTTCTCCGCCACGTACCCCGAACGGACGTACGATAATTTCAAGCAGGCGCCCACGGCGCTGGTGCAAAGCTTGCTGTTCATTGAAAACCGGGAATTGCTGGACAGTACTTATCCCAAGCGCAATCCCGCCGTGGAATGGGACCGCCTGTCCAAGGCCGTGATAGAAAAAACCGTCAGTACCGTGGCGGGCGGCGCCCGCGCGGCCGGCGGCAGTACGCTGGCCACGCAAATCGAGAAATACCGGCATTCGCCGGAAGGCCGTACCGGCTCGATGAAAGACAAGCTGCAGCAAATGGTGTCGGCCACGCTGCGCGCGTACCAGTCGGGAGAAGATACGACGGAAGTGCGGCGCCAGATTGTCGTGGATTACCTGAATACCGTGCCGCTGTCGGCCAAGCCGGGCTATGGCGAAGTCAACGGCATCGGCGACGGCATGTGGGTGTGGTATGGCCGCGATTTCAATGAAATCAACCGCTTGTTGTCCGGCAAGATGGACCAGCCCGGCAGTGCGCTGGCGTTCAAGGAAGCGCTGTCGCTGCTGATTGCGCAGCGCCGCCCCAGCTATTACCTGGGCGATGGCGATGCCGACCTGGAAAACCTGGCCAACAGCCATTTGAGGCTGCTGGCGCAAGCCGGCATCATCACGCCGCAACTGCGCGACGCGGCGCTGAAAGAGCGCTTGCATCCGGCAGCCGGCAATGGCCTGGCTGCGGCCGCTCCAATGTCGTTTGTCGAGCGCAAGGCATCGAATTCCGTGCGCAACCACCTGGCGAATTTGCTGGGCGACAACCGCATGTATAACCTGGACCGCCTGGATTTGAACGTGGTCAGCACGCTGGATTCGCAGGCGCAAAAAGTCGTCACGCAATTGCTGCAGGATTTGCGGGATCCGGAAGTCGCGCAAAAGGCCGGCCTGACGGGTAAAGGCATGCTGGGCAATGGCGATCCTGCCAATGTCGTGTACAGCTTCACGTTGCTGGAAAAAGGCAAGGACGTCAATTACCTGCGCCTGCAAACGGATAACTATGACCAGCCGCTGGACATCAACGAAGGCGCCAAGCTGGACCTGGGTTCTACCGCCAAGCTGCGCACGCTGGTGACGTACCTGGACATTGTCGACCAGCTGCACAAGCGCCTGTCGCCGATGAGCCCGGAAGAATTGAAGAAAACCGTGGTGGCGCCACAGGATAAATTGAGCCAGTGGGGCGTCGAATACTTCCTCGCCAAACCCAAGGACATGAGCCTGGACGCAATGCTGCAGGCTGCGCTGGACCGCCAGTATTCCGGCAACCCGGGCGAAACGTTCTTCACGGGCGGCGGCGTGCACACGTTCGGCAACTTCTCAAAAGAAGACAATGGCCGCATCATGCCCGTGCGCGAAGCGCTGCGCCGTTCCACCAACCTGGTGTTCGTGCGCCTGATGCGCGACATCGTCAAGTACTACATGTTCCAGGCGCCTGGTTCATCCGCCTCGCTGCTGCAAGACGCCGATGACCCGCGCCGTGCCGCGTACCTGGCCCGCTTTGCGGACAAGGAAGGCAAGGAATTCATGTACCGTTTCTGGGCCAAGTACAAAGGCAAGCCGACGGAAGAACTGGATAAAGTGCTGGTGGGGTCGATCCGCCCGACACCAGTGCGGCTGGCCAATATCCACCGCACGGTATTCCCGAACGCTACGCTTGCCGAGTTTTCCGCGTACCTGAAGGACAATCTGCCTTCGCAAAACGAAGTGCCGGAAGAGCGCCTCGTGAAAATGTATGACCAGTACGCGATGGATAAATGGTCGCTGGCGGACCGCGGCTACCTGGCCAGCGTGCACCCGCTGGAACTGTGGATGGTGGCTTACCTGCGTGCGAACCCTAAAGCCACGCTGGCGCAAGTGGTCGCGGCCAGCGAAAAGGAACGGCAAGAGGTGTATCAGTGGCTGTTCAAGACGCACCGCAAGCACGCACAGGACAAGCGCATTGCCGGCCTGGTGGAAATGGAAAGCTTCATGGCGATCCACCGCCAGTGGAAAAAGATGGGTTACCCGTTTGATTCGCTGGTGCCGTCGTACGCCACCACGCTGGGCGCATCGGCCGACCGTCCCGCGGCGCTGGCGGAAATGATGGGCATTATCATCAACGATGGTGTGCGCCAGCCGACGCAGCGTATTTCATCGCTGCACTTCGCATCGGGCACGCCATACGAAACACTGGTCAAGCGGGGCGGCACGACGACGAAGGAGCAAGTGCTGTCGCCGGAAGTTGCACATGCGGTAGCTGCCGCGATCCGTGAAGTCGTATCGGATGGTACTGCCAAGCGGGCCCGCCAGGCGTTCGTGAAATCCGATGGCACCGTGATTCCTGTCGGCGGCAAGACGGGGACCGGCGACCAGCGTTTCGAAGTGTATGCCGCCGGTGGCCGTGTGATTGAATCGCGCTTCGTGAACCGTTCCGCCACGTTTGTCTTTAATATTGGCGAGCGCTTCTTCGGCAGCATGACGGCGTACGTGCATGGTCCGGAATCCAAGAATTACGATTTCACCAGTGCGCTGCCGGTGCAATTGCTGACGGTGCTGGCGCCCAGCCTGATGCCGCTGATTGAACCGGGGGCGGTGCCTAAAGGCGGCGTCATTGCCGTGTCGCATAACCCCGGCAAGCAAGCCGCGGTCACCCCCAAGACGCCACTGATGGCCTGCGGCGGGTAATGCGTATGGCGGGTTCCCCGAACCCGCCATAGAGCCGTCGAGACGCACGCACGGCGGCTTTATAAAGCCGGCCTACGGACTCCATGTCCGGTCAGTATCGGACGCCAACGCCTTGCCAAGATAGACATTGTTTGGCATCGTGTCGGGCATGAAACCCATGCGCCATCACATGAGCAAGATCCTTGCCTTTACCCGCTTTTCCCTCAAAGACTTGATCGTCACGACCGGCCCCGCTGCACTGGCCGTGGCTGCTGCGTGCGTGCTGGCGTACAAGCTGGTTGACCCCATGCCGCCCCGCACGGTGACGTTATCGACGGGGCAGGAAAACAGTGCGTATGAAGTGATTGGCAAAAAATATGCGCAAGCGCTGGCCAAGCATGGCATCACAGTTAAGCTGTTGCCATCGGAAGGGTCGCTGGATAATTTGCAGCGCTTAAACAGCGGCAATGCGGATATCGCGTTCGTGCAAAGCGGCTCCACCAGTGAAGATGAAGCGGAGCGCCGGGGCCTGACATCGATCGGCAGCCTGTTTACGGAACCGGTGTGGCTGTTCATGCGCGACAAGGTCAAAGCCAATGAATTGAAGCAATTAAAAGGCTTGAAGCTGAACCTGGGGCCGGAAGGCAGTGGCGTGCCGCGCCTGTTCCGGCAAGTGCTGGAAGCCAATGGCGTCACGCCGGCCGACTTCACGGCCAGCGCGCTGGAAAATACGCCGGCCACGGTGGAGTTGCTGGAAGGGCGCATCGATGGCCTGGTGTTCAGTTCCGCGCCCGATGCGCCACTGGTGCAAATGCTGCTGATGACGCCAGGAATTAAACTGTTCGACTTTACGCAGGCTGAAGCGTATACGCGCCGCCTGCCTTTCCTCAGTCACGTGGTGCTCCCGCGCGGTATCGTCGACCTGGGCCGCGATTTGCCGCCGCATGACGTGCATTTGATTGCGCCCACGGCCACGCTGGTGGCGCGCGACGATTTGCATCCGGCGCTGGAAGATTTGTTTGTGCAGGCGGCCGCGCAAATCCATGGCGGTGCAGGCTGGTTCCAGCACCAGGGGCAGTTCCCGTCGCCCAGCTACACGGAAATCCCCGTGGCCCGTGAAGCTGCCCGCTTTTACAAGGATGGTCCGCCGCTATTGCAGCGCTATATGAACTTTTGGCTGGCGAATTTCTTTGAGCGCATGTGGGTGCTGGTGGTGGCGCTGGGCGCGCTGATTCTGCCGCTGTCGAAAGTGCTGCCGCCGCTGTACGTGTGGCGTATCCGCTCACGCGTATTCCGCTGGTATGGCCAGCTGCGGGCCGTGGAGCAAACTTTGGCGGACGCGCCGCCCGAACAGCGCGACGCCGTGCATGCGCAACAGCTGGCGCACTTGAATGACATCGAAGACAAGGTCAATCAAATGTCGATCCCGTTATCGTTTGCCGATGAACTGTATGGCTTGCGCAGCCATATCAACATGGTAAGACAACGTATTGCTGAATAATTATCGGTTGAAAGATTGATAGTCTAAGTATTAACACGTAAATAGGTGCTATAAACGTTGTTTATTGATGCTTATGCAGCAATTTACTTTGACTTGGCATTTCCTACCTCGCAATATTATTAAACGCTTACACAGATAAGCGGACGTTTTTTTAATATTGCAGCCATCATTATTGAAGGGGTAGTAATGCAGAGAAACGAACTTCCAGGCAAGCGCAGCATGGCGCTGGCCATCACAGCAGTGTTCCTCACGGGCGCCACGGCAGTACAAGCCCAGCAATCTTCTACCGATTCTACCGCCACCGTGGTTGTGACGGGTACCCGGGTTGCCAACCGCACCGCCACGGACACAGCGTCGCCGGTCGACATCATCAGCGCCGATACGCTGAAAAACACGGGCGTATCCGAAGTGTCGCAAGCGCTGTCTGTCTCGCTGCCATCCATGAATTTCCCGCGCCCGGGCCTATCGGACGGTACGGATACCGTGCGTCCCGCGTCGCTGCGCGGGCTGGCGCCGGACCAGTCGCTGGTCCTGGTCAATTCCAAGCGCCGCCACAGCTCGTCGCTGGTCAACACCAACCAGACCATCGGCCGCGGCTCATCGTCGGTGGACTTGAACACGATCCCCAGCGCGATCATCAAGAACATTGAAGTATTGCGCGATGGCGCATCTGCGCAATACGGTTCCGATGCAATTGCCGGCGTGGTCAACCTGCGCCTGCGTACGGATAAAAAGGGCGGCGAAATCACGGCCAGCTATGGCGAGCGCCGCACCGACTATGATTTCATTGCCGGCGCCTTGCCAACGGGCGCCACGTGGGACGCGAAGACGTCGCGCAAGCGCAATGACGGCGGCACCGCCACCATCAGCGGCTGGAAAGGCTTGGAACTGGGCGAGGGCGGCTACCTCGTCATCGCTGCCGAATACAAGGACCAGGATCACACGGAGCGCAGCGGCTATGACGTGCGCCAGCAATACCCGCTGGTGTCGGGCGCCTTCGATCCGCGCGAAAAATCCATCAACCGGTTTAATGCGTGGTACGGCGAGCCTGAGATGCAGCAATCGACCGTGTTCGTTAATGCCGGCATCCCGCTGGCGGGCGGCGCCAAACTGTATGGCTGGACCAGCTACCAGAAGCGCGAAGCCACGTCGGCCGGCTTCTTCCGCCGCGCACTGCAGGACCAGAACATCATTTCGATTTATCCGGACGGCTTCCTGCCGCTGATTGCGCCGGACGTCGATGACTTTGCCGCGACAGGCGGCGTGACGTGGTCGGCCGGCGACTGGGACTTCGACGCATCGCTGGGTTATGGCAAGAACCGCATGCAGTACACGATCAAGAACACGCTGAACCGTTCGATCGGCCCTAGCAGCAAAACCGAATTCGATGCGGGCGGCTACTGGTATGACCAGCTGGTGGCGAACCTGTCGGCGGTGCGCAGCATTGAAGCGGGCCTGGCTTCGCCGCTGAACGTGGCGGTGGGCGCGGAAGTGCGGCGCGAAGGCTATAACTTGTTTGCCGGCGAACCGGATTCGTGGCGCTATGGCGGCCAGGTGCTGGCCAACGGCACGCCGGCCGCGCCGGGGGCGCAAGTATTCCCGGGCTTCCGTCCGGCCGATGAATCGAATACGCACCGCACCGCGCTGTCCGCCTATGTCGACCTGGAAGCGAACCTGAGCAAGAACTTCCTCGGTTCCGTGGCGGTACGGGGCGAGCACTATTCGGACTTCGGCAACAGCCTGTCCGGCAAGCTGGCGGGCCGTTACGACTTTGCCCCGGAATTCGCGCTGCGCGGTTCCGTGCAAAACGGTTTCCGCGCACCGTCGCTGCAACAGCAAAACTTCACCACCACGTCGACCAATTTCATCAACGGCGTGCCGTTTGAAATCACGACGTTCAAGCCGAGCGCACCGGCTGCCATCGCACTGGGTGCGAAGCCGCTGGATGCGGAAAAGTCGGTGAACTTCTCGCTGGGTTCCGTCATCAAGGCGGGCGGCGGCACCATCACGGTCGATGCATTCCACATCAAGATCAAGGACCGCATCGTGCTGTCTGAAAATCTGACGGCCGCCAACGTGCGCGATTACCTGACCAAGCAAGGCTTCATCGGCGTGGGCGGCGGGCGCTTCTTCATCAATGGCGTGGATACGACGACCAAGGGTGTCGATGTGGTCAGCAGCTGGCCGATCAATACGGGCGGCCACGGCAAGCTGGACTTCACTTTGGCGGCGAACTATACGAAGACGGACGTGGACAAGGTGCCGACCACGGCGCAGCTGTCCGCGCTGTCGCCGGCGCCGGTGCTGTTTGACCGCATCAACGTGCTGACGTTTACGGATGGCACGCCGAAGACCAAGTTCATTGCCAGCAGCACGTGGAGCAATGGCCCGTTTGGTTTGACGGCGCGCGCCACCCGCTATGGCAAGATCCTCGCGCCGGGTACGACGGCAGCGCTGGACTTCTGGCTGGGCGCGAAAACGCTGGTGGACCTGGAAGGCCGTTATGCATTCACCAAGCAGCTGTCGCTGGCGGTGGGGGCGGACAACCTGTTCGACAAATATCCGGATCCATTCCCGGCAGCGCTCAATACGACGGGTAATGCACCGTTCTCGAACTATTCGCCGTTTGGACGTTCAGGCCGGTATGTGTATGCGCGGTTGAACTACACGCTGTGAGGTGCGGCGGATTACGCGGGCTGGCGCCCGCTAATCCGCCCTACAGCAGAGGATGTAGGGCGGATTAGCCGAAGGCGTAATCCGCCAATTCCGCATTCCGCTTAAGCTCCCATCCACGGCAAGCCCGCCTTGCACCAGCCGCCTACCGTCTTGCGGTGTCCCGCCGCATCCTTGTCGCCTTCAAACCCTTCCAGGATGTCATAGCACTTGGTGTAGCCATGCTCAGTGGCCAGCTTGGCCGAGTGGCGCGAGCGCACGCCGGAACGGCACAGGAACAGCAGCACCTGGTCTTTCGACGCCACCGCCTCAAGCTGTTCAATGAATTGCGGATTCGGCACGCCGCCCGGATAGGTCACCCACTGCACCGCACCGTGCTGCGCATCCGGCACGGCCACGCGGCCGACCCAGTCGCGCTCAGCATTGGTGCGGACATCGATTAATTTCACACTGGGATCGGCTTGCAATAATTCAAAGGCTTCTTGCGGCGTGACGGCGCCGGCATAGGGCAGGGAAGGATCACGCTGGCTTGCGCCTTCCAAAATGGTAGCAATAGTAGTCATGGCGATTTTCCCACTGAAGGTGACAATATTGCGTTTATTATAGTGCGCGAATCGGTTGCACCATGTCATTGCGAGCTATGCTGAAGATGCACTGCACCAGATTGATGCATTTTGTTGTCATTATGAATTTTCGCACCAAGCTTGTGCAATATTTTGAAATTGCACTATTTTGGTGCTATGTTGAGGATGCGCAAAAGTAGTGCATTGGTGTCCGGTTCGATTCGGAAGTCGTTGTTTGCAGAATGAAAGCAGTCTTTTCGGCAATCAGATTTATTAAGCTGGCACGCTTCCTGCTTATACGTTGTACGAGTTTTAGCTGCACGCAGAACTGACCAGCGTGGGCTGACCCACTTTTTCACTAGGAGATACGCATGGCAATTACCGCCGCAGAAGTCTTGAAAATGGTTGAAGAACACGAAGTTAAATTCGTGGATTTCCGCTTTGCCGATACCCGTGGTAAAGAACAGCACGTGACCGTGCCTGTGTCGCACTTCGACATCGACAAGTTCGAATCGGGCCACGCTTTCGACGGTTCGTCGATCGCCGGCTGGAAAGGTATCGAAGCTTCGGACATGATCCTGCTGCCGGACCCGAACACTGCCCGTATCGACCCATTCTTCGAAGAAACCACCCTGTTCATGCAGTGCGACGTGATCGAACCGTCGGACGGCAAGGGCTACGACCGTGACCCACGCTCCATCGCCAAGCGCGCTGAAGCCTACCTGAAAGCTTCCGGCCTGGGCGATACCGCTTACTTCGGTCCAGAACCAGAATTCTTCATCTTCGACTCCGTTAAATGGAAAGTCGACATGTCGGGCTGCATGGTCAAGATCGATTCCGACGAAGCTTCGTGGTCGACCGACAAAGACATCGAAGGCGGCAACAGCGGCCACCGTCCAACCGTCAAGGGCGGCTACTTCCCAGTGCCGCCAGTGGACTCGTTCCAGGACATGCGTTCGGAAATGTGCCTGATCCTGGAATCGCTGGGCATTCCAGTCGAAGTGCACCACCACGAAGTGGCTGGCGCAGGCCAGAACGAAATCGGCACCAAGTTCTCGACCCTGGTTGAGCGTGCTGACTGGACCCAGAACACCAAATACGTGGTGTGGAACGTGGCGCACTCGTACGGCAAGACCGCGACCTTCATGCCGAAGCCTATCGTTGGCGACAACGGTTCCGGCATGCACGTGCACCAGTCGATCTGGAAAGACGGCAAAAACCTGTTCGCTGGCGACGGCTATGCCGGCCTGTCCGATTTCGCCCTGTACTACATCGGCGGCATCATCAAGCACGCCAAGGCACTGAACGCGATTACCAACCCAGGCACCAACTCGTACAAGCGTCTGGTACCAGGCTACGAAGCTCCAGTGAAACTGGCGTACTCGGCACGTAACCGTTCCGCTTCGATCCGTATTCCACACGTGGCCAATCCAAAAGGCCGCCGTATCGAAACCCGCTTCCCAGATCCACTGGCGAACCCATACCTGTGCTTCGCTGCACTGATGATGGCTGGTCTGGACGGCGTGCAGAACAAGATCCACCCAGGCGAAGCAGCATCGAAAGACCTGTACCACCTGCCACCAGAAGAAGATGCACTGATCCCAACCGTCTGCGCATCGCTGGAAGAAGCACTGGATCACCTGAACAAAGACCGTGAGTTCCTGACCCGCGGCGGCGTGTTCACCGATTCGATGATCGATGCCTACATCGAACTGAAGATGACGGAAGTCACCCGTATGCGTCAGACCACTCACCCAGTTGAGTTCGACATGTACTACTCCCTCTAATTAGTGGTACCTGACACCTACGGTATCAGGCACCATTAATTGAGGAAGAGGCGCCTGTCCCGGTACGCTACGGGGCAGGCACCACAGCAGCGCGAGGACAGCCCGGCTCTCCTCGCGTTTTTTTTACCGGATGTTGTATAGTCGGGGCATGACTATCTGGACTCGTACCGTCCTTGCCGCCTCGGCATTATTGTTGATGCAAGGTGTGCAGGCGCAGCAAATTTTCCTGTGCGTGGATGCGGCTGGCCATAAGGAGCTGACCGATACGCGCAAGGGCCCGCATTGCAAACCGCTTGACGTGCCGGGGGCGCAATTCGTCGCGCCCAAAGCCCGGTCCGATGGTGCGCCGCGTGCCCGTGTGCCGGCCCCTGTTGCTGCCGTGGCAACGCCTACGGATTTTCCCCGTGTGGACAGCAGTGAGCAGCGGGCCCGGGATGCGGACCGGCGCCAGATCCTGCAAGACGAGTTGAACGGCGAACTGGGCAAGCTGGCGGACATGAAGCGCGAGTACAACAATGGCGAGCCGGAGCGGCGTGGCGACGAACGCAATTATGCGAAGTACCAGGAAAGAGTCGCCAACCTGAAGGACAGCATCAGCCGGTCGGAAAAAAATGTGGAAGCCTTGAAGCGGGAGTTATCGAACATACGCTGAGGAGGCCAGGGAATGAGCCTTGGTACCAATATCGCCCGCGCCGGCGGAAAAGCATCCTATGCCGGCCTGGATTTGCTGGCGTCCGGCGTGATCTTGCTCGACGTCGGCGGCCACATTGTGTACGCCAATGCAGCAGCGGAAAACTTGCTGGAAAGTTCGCTGAAGGCGCTGTCGCGCCAGAAATTGTCCGCGCTGTTTTCCAATCCCGAGGAATTGGCGCACATCATTGCGCAAGCGCGCGAACACAAATATTCGGACTTGCGGCAAGACTTGACGTTGGAGCGCGTCGGCAAGGACCCGCTGCAAGTGCATACGATTGTTGCTGCGCTGGATGAAGACGAGCTGGTGCTGATTGAACTGCGTGAAAACGTGCAGCAACTCAAGCTGGACCGCGAAGAGCGCATCCTCGATCAAAGCCAGGTCAACAAGGAATTGATCCGCAACCTGGCGCATGAAATCAAGAACCCGCTGGGCGGCTTGCGGGGCGCCGCGCAATTGCTGGAAATGGAATTGCCGCCGCGCCACCTGGCCGAGTTGCGTGAATATACACAAGTGATCATCAAGGAAGCGGACCGGCTGCAAACGCTGGTCGACCGCTTGCTGGCGCCGCACCGCCGCCCGCATATCGTGGGCGACGTCAACATCCACGAAGTGTGCGAACGGGTGCGCAGCCTGATCCTGGCGGAATTCCCCGCCGGGCTGACGATCCGCCGCGACTACGATGCGTCCATCCCTGAGTTCCGCGGCGATAAGGAACAGTTGATACAGACCGTGCTGAACATTGCGCACAATGCCGCGCAAGCACTGTCCGAACGCATCGCGCAGGGCGATGCGGAATTGATTTTCCGTACGCGCATTGGCCGCCAGGTGACCCTGGCGAAGGTGCGCTATAACCTGGCATTAGATTTGCATATCATCGACAACGGACCGGGCATTCCGTCCCAGATCCGCGACCGCATTTTCTACCCGCTGGTGTCGGGACGGGATGGCGGCAGCGGTTTGGGGCTGACGCTGGCACAAACCTTCGTGCAACAGCACATGGGCGTGATTGAGTGTGAAAGCCGGCCCGGACTGACGGATTTCCGGATTTTGCTGCCGTTGCCTTGACGGTGGTACCTGACACCTTTGGTATCAGGCACCGTGAATGGCAATACGTAGCAGTTTCTATTGACGATCGATATTGCGGGAAGTACAGAATACATGAAGCCAATCTGGATAGTAGACGACGACGAATCGATCCGCTGGGTATTGGAAAAAGCGCTGGCGCGGGAAAACCTGGCGACCCGCAGTTTTGCCAACGCACGTGATGCGATCGCCGCGCTGGACCGCGAAACACCGCAAGTGCTGGTGTCGGATATCCGCATGCCGGGCGATTCCGGGTTGGATTTGCTGGCGGTGGTCAAAGAACGCTTGCCGGCTTTGCCTGTCATTATCATCACGGCATTTTCCGACCTGGATTCCGCCGTGGCGGCATTCCAGGGCGGTGCGTTTGAATACCTGGCCAAGCCGTTCGACATCGATAAAGCGGTTGAACTGATCCGCCGCGCGCTGGAAGAAAGCTTGCGTGAAACCAGCGTGGAGTCCGGCCCGGCCGATACGCCGGAAATCCTGGGCCAGGCGCCTGCCATGCAGGAAGTGTTCCGCGCCATTGGCCGCCTGTCGCAATCGAATGTCACCGTGCTGATCACGGGCGAATCCGGCACCGGCAAAGAATTGGTGGCGCGCGCACTGCACAAGCACAGCCCGCGCGCATCGCAGCCGTTTGTCGCCATCAATACGGCGGCCATCCCGAAAGACTTGCTGGAATCCGAGTTGTTTGGCCACGAGCGCGGCGCGTTCACGGGGGCGCAGACGACGCGCCGGGGCCGCTTTGAACAGGCGGAAAACGGTACGCTGTTCATGGATGAAATCGGCGACATGCCGTTTGACTTGCAAACGCGCTTGCTGCGCGTGCTGTCCGATGGCCATTTCTACCGGGTCGGCGGCCACCAGCCCATGAAAGCCAACGTGCGCGTGATTACAGCGACGCACCAAAATCTGGAGCAGCGTGTCCGTGATGGGCTGTTCCGGGAAGACTTGTACCACCGGCTCAACGTGATTCGCCTGCGTTTGCCCTCTTTGAGGGAGCGCCGCGAAGATATCCCCATTTTGGTGCGCCACTTCTTGGTGCAAAGTGCGAAACAGCTGGGCGTGGAAGCGAAACGCATGAGCGATGCGGCACTGCAATTCCTGTGCAGCCTGGAATTGCCGGGCAACGTGCGCCAGCTGGAAAACCTGTGCAACTGGATCACGGTCATGGCGCCGGGCCAGACCGTGGAAATCAAGGATTTGCCGGTCGAGCTGTCGCAAGAGCAGGGCGGTGGCGCCCACGCGCCCAGCGTGCCGCCGGCGCCGACTGCCGCGTGGCATGCACAGGAACATCCGGCCATGACGCACCATGGCACCGTGCATCCGATGCCGGTGCAGGAAGGCGCCAACGGCGCCGCGGTCCATGGCAGTCCGGAAGGATGGCTGCACTTGCTGGAAATGCAGGCGGCCGGCATGCTGGCCAGCGGGCAGCAAGATGTCATGGATGTGCTGGGGCGCCAATTTGAATCCACCTTGATCCGCACGGCATTGCGCCACACGCATGGCCGCAAGAATGACGCGGCGGTGCGGCTGGGGATAGGCCGCAACACCATCACGCGCAAGATTGCGGAACTGGGCATCGACGGCGCCAAGGACGATTGAGCTGGCGGGGCGGTTCGTGGAACCGCCCCGCCATGGTAAGCTGCCGTTTTTGCCTCAAGATTGCCCATGCTGATCAACTGCGTTGCCTACAAAGACGGGAACAAACTCGCCGATATCGATGTCGAAGCCATCAGCGACTATGTCGAGCGGGGCGACTGTTTTGTCTGGGTGGCGCTGCGCGATGCGGAACCGGCGGAACTGGCGAAAATGCAGGAAGAATTCGGCCTGCACGCGCTGGCCGTGGAAGACGCCAGCCGCGGCCACCAGCGTCCCAAGATTGAAGAATATGGCGACTCGCTGTTCACCGTCGTCAAAGTCATGGAACAGCATGGCGATGAACTGGTGGTGGGCGAAGTCGATATCTTCGTTGGCAAGAATTATGTGCTGTCGAACCGCCAGAACAGCCGCCAGGATTTCCTCGGCGTGCGCTCGCGTGCGGAACACGAACCCCATTTGCTGAAACAGGGTCCGTCGTTCGTGCTGTACGCGCTGATGGACGCCGTGGTTGACCGCTATTTCCCCATCGTCGATGCGATGGAAACCGAACTGGAAGCGCTGGAAGAGCGCATCTTTTCCACGGCGGCCCAGCGCGACAACATCGCGCGGCTGTATGCGCTGAAACGCAAAGTCATGACCATGCGCCACGTGGTCACGCCCATGCTCGATGCTGTCGGCAAGCTGCATGGCGGCCGCGTGCCCGCCATTTGCGACGATACGCAAGACTACTTCCGCGACGTGCAAGACCACCTGTTCCGCATCACCACGTCGCTCGATACCATCCGCGACACCATCGTCACGGCCATCCAGGTGCACTTGTCGATGGTGGCGCTGGAAGAGGGCGAAGTGAACAAGCGCCTCGCTGCCTGGGCCGCGATTTTCGCCGTGCTGACGGCGTGGGCAGGCTTGTGGGGCATGAATTTCAAGTTCATGCCGGAGCTGGAGTGGAAATATGGCTATCCGATGGCGCTGGCCCTGATGTTTTCCTCTTCTTACGCGCTGTACCGCCGCTTCCGCAAGGCGGGCTGGATCTAGGGCGCCGCAGTGCATGTTGTCCGTGGCAACAATCTTGTTGCCAGTTTGTGAGTGCGACCAGTTGGCGGATGTAAAATAGTGACATCCTGTAGTGATGTCCTGAATATCCGCTGATGTCCGCGGAACGTCCGCGAAGAGGCCGCGATGAGCCATGACGACGATGACATGCTGTTCGACGACGATGCGCCGCCGTCGCAAAAGGCGGCCTCCGGCCCCGCGCCATGGGAAATTCTCATCGTCGACGATGAAAAGTCCGTGCACCAGGTGACGGAGCTGGTGATGGGCGATTTCACGTTCGACGGGCGCCCGATGCGCTTTACGCACTGTTATTCGGCTGCCGAAGCGCGCGTCTTGCTCGGCCAGCCCAACCAGTTCGCGCTGATTTTGCTCGACGTCGTCATGGAGAGCGAGCACGCTGGCCTGGACCTGGTGCGCTACATCCGCGAAGAATTGGGCAACAGCACGGCGCGCATCGTGCTGCGCACGGGTCAGCCGGGGCAGGCGCCGCAGGCGTACGTGCTGAAATCGTTCGACATCAACGATTACCGGGAAAAGACCGACCTGACGCACGCCAAGCTGTCCACCGTGTTTTATTCCGCGCTGCGCGGCTACCGCGACTTGATGCGCCTGGAGCGGGCCCGCATCGGCTTGCGCCGTTCCATCGACGCTATTACCCACGTTTGCGATTCCGACAATTTGCGCAGTTTTTGTTCGTCCGTGCTGGAACAGGCCAGCGCACTGCTGGGTCACGATGGCGAAGGCGTTTGCGCCAGCCGCGTGAATGCCTATGCGGCGGCCAGGCAGGGCGAAAGCCTGAAAGTGCTGGCCGTGACGCCGGCCTATGCAGGCTTGCAGTCCGATGAAACGCTGGACCATTTGCCGGTGCCGGTACGCCATGCGTTCATGCGCTGCATGCGGGAACGGCGCGACCACCATGGCGATACGTGGTACGCGTGTTATTACCGTACTCGGGAAGGCAATGAAAGCTTGCTGTATATGTCGTTTTCAGACGCTATCGGCGACAGTGACCGAGAATTGCTGGCGCTGTTTTCCGCCAATGTGGCCAGCACGTATGAAAAGCTCGTACAGCGGGAAGAAGCCGCCGCCACGCAGGACGCCATCATCGGCATCCTCGGCGAAGCGCTGGAGCGGCGTTCCGCGGTGGCAGGCGACCACGTGGTGCGGGTAGGCGAAATCGCGGCCATGCTGGCTTGTGCGGCAGGCTTGCCGCCACAACTGATCCGCCAGCTGCGGCAGGCGGCCGGCTTGCACGATATCGGGCATAGCGGGGTGCCCGATACGGTGCTCAATACGCCGGGCGCGCTGAGCGGCGAGCAATGGGCGGTGATGCGCAGCCATTGCCAGACCGGGCGCGACATGCTGTCCCGCTCGAACCAGCCGGTATTGCAGCTGGCTGCCACGATCGCGTATGAACACCACGAGCGGTGGGATGGCAGCGGTTATCCGCGCGGCTTGCCGGGAGAGCGGATCAGCATGGCCGGCCGCATCGCGGCGCTGGCGGATTTTGTCGATGCCATGGTCAGCCCGCGCTGTTACCGGCCCGCGTGGCCACTGGATTACACGCTGGAGCAAGTGCGGCAGGAAAGCGGCAAGCGCTTCGACCCGGCGCTGGTGCAGCATTTGCTGGCTGAAACCGAGGCATTGCGTGCGCTGTATGCGCGCCTGCCTCCCGCATGAACGGAGTCTCAAACGGAGTCTCAAATGGACACGCCTGCCCTGTTTGATGAACATGACGGACGCCTGCTGGCGGAAGCGGCGCTGCGCGGCATCACGGCATCCACGGCGCGCCTGCGCGGCGATGAATTTCTGCGCACGCTGGTCAAGGACCTGGCCGAAGCGCTGGACGTAACCTATGTGATTGCGGGGCGCGTCATCATGATGCCGGACGGCGGGGAAGGCATCCGCACGCTGGCCGTGTGGGCGGGCGGCAAGCATATCGACAATATGGAATACAGCCTGCTGCACACGCCTTGCCAGGACGTGACGGACCAGACCATGTGCTTCCATGCGTGCGGTATCCAGGCCGATTACCCGAAAGATACGCTGCTGGTCGACATGTGCGCGGAAAGCTATGTCGGCATGCCGATGATCGACACGGAGGGCCGGACCTTGGGCATCTTGTCAGCCATCGACACCAAGCCGATGGATGAAAACAAACGGCTGCTGGCGCTGTCGCTGCTGTCGATTTTTGCCGCCCGCTGCGCGGCGGAACTGCAGCACCAGGACCGGGAAGCGCTGCTGGAACACTTGGTGGAACAGCGCACGGAAGCGCTGCGCGCCGCGCAAGCGAGCATGGTGGAGCAGGAAAAAATGGCGGCGCTGGGCGCGCTGGTTGCCGGTGTTGCGCATGAAGTCAATACGCCGATCGGCGTGGCGGTCACGGCGGCATCCGGCATGAGCGCGTATGCGGACCAGATGGTGGCAACGCTGGATGGCCCAAAGGTAAGCCGTTCGGAACTGGTGTCGCTGGCTACGCGCTTGAAGGGCGCGGCCGAGCTGGTAGGGCAAAACCTGGCGCGGGCGGCGGAATTGATCGGCAACTTCAAGCAGCTGGCAGTGGACCAGGGTACCGAACACGTGGCGGAGCTGGCGCTGCATGACTATGTGCACAGTGTGGTGTCGGCGCACAGCCCGGAATTGCGCAAAGGGACCATCACGGTGGAACTGGATATTCCCGACACCCTGCGGCCCCGCCTGCCGGCCGGCAAGCTGTCGCAAATCCTGTCGAATTTCCTGATGAATTCAGCCAAGCATGGCTACCCGGATGGCGGACCCGGCGTCGTGACAATCAGCGCGCGTGAAGAGCAGGCCGAAGGCAGGAGCTGGCTGGCGATCGTCGTTACCGATGACGGCATCGGCCTGGCGCCTGGCGTGCGCGAACGCGTGTTTGAACCGTTCTTTACCACCAAGCGGGGGCAGGGCGGTTCCGGCCTCGGCATGCATATCGTTTATACGATAGTGCACCAGATGGGCGGCAAGGTGTGGGCCGATACGGACGTGGAAAAAGGATGCCGCTTCCACGTCCGTTTGCCGTTAAAGGCGTAAAGGGCGGATTTTACGGGCGCGCCGAGTCAAATCCGCCAATGAGCCGTCGAACCGCATGCACGGCGGTTCAATGGAACCCGTACTACGCGGCAGCCTGCATGGCCAGCGCCACCGCCTCGGCCACTTTGATGCCATCGACACCGGCGGACAAAATTCCGCCCGCGTAACCGGCGCCTTCGCCAGCCGGGAACAGGCCGCGCGTATTCAAGCTCTGGTAATCATCATCGCGGCGCTTGATGCGGATCGGCGACGACGTGCGGGTTTCCAGGCCCGTCAGCACGGCGTCGGCCTTGAAGTAGCCCTTGATTTGCTTGTCGAACGCAGGGAATGCTTCGCGCAGCGCCGTTACCGCATATTCCGGCAAGATCGTGGCCAGGTCCGTCAACGTCACTTGCGGCTTGTATGAAGGCACCACGGCGCCGAAGTCTTTCGACGGGCGGCCTGCCACGAAGTCGCCCATCAGCTGGCCCGGCGCATTGTAGTTGGAGCCACCCAGTTCAAACGCTTTTTCTTCCAGGCGGCGCTGGAATTCAATGCCGGCCAGCGGATGGCCCGGATAATCTTCCGGCGAAATCGACACGACAATGGCGCTGTTGGCATTGCGCTCGGCGCGCGAATACTGGCTCATGCCGTTGGTGACGACGCGGCCTGGTTCCGAGGCGGCTGCCACGACGGTGCCGCCAGGGCACATGCAGAAGCTGTACACGGCGCGGCCATTCGATGCGTGGTGCACCAGCTTGTAGTCGGCCGCGCCAAGGATAGGGTGGCCTGCATTCGGGCCAAAGCGGCACTGGTCGATCAACGATTGCGGGTGTTCGACGCGGAAGCCGATCGAGAACGGCTTCGCTTCGATGTACACGCCTTTGTTGTACAGCATCTCGAACGTATCGCGCGCGCTGTGGCCAATGGCCAGCACGACGTGGTTGGTGGCCAGTTTTTCACCGCTGGCCAATTGCAGCCCGCGCACGTGGCGCTCGCCATTGATTTCTTCGATGTCAATATCCGTCACGCGCTGCTCAAAACGGATGTCGCCGCCCAGTGCCGTGATTTCTTCGCGCATGGCTTCCACCATCTTGACCAGGCGGAAGGTGCCGATGTGCGGCTTGCTGACGTAGACAATTTCTTCCGGCGCACCGGCCTTGACGAATTCCGTCAGCACTTTACGGCCGTAGTGTTTCGGGTCTTTGATCTGGCTGTACAGTTTTCCGTCCGAAAACGTGCCGGCGCCGCCTTCGCCGAATTGTACGTTCGATTCCGGATTCAGCACGCGCTTGCGCCAAAAGCCAAACGTGTCCTTGGTGCGCTCGCGCACGGTCTTGCCCCGTTCCAGCACGATGGGTTTCAAGCCCATTTGCGCGAGGATCAGCGCGGCGAACAAGCCGCACGGTCCCATGCCGATGACGACAGGGCGCGGCTGCTTGCCATCCGCATTGACGCCATGGGCGACGAATTTGTATTCCATGTCCGGCGACGGCATCAAGTGCGTGTCGCGCTGGTTGCGCTTCAAAATGCCGGCGTCGTCTGTGGTTTCCACGTCCACCGAATAAATCAGCACGATATTGGCTTTCTTGCGCGCATCATAGCTGCGCTTGAAGACCGTGAAGCTTTTCATTTGCTCGGCGGAAATGCCGAGGCGGGCCAGGATCGCGGCAGGCAGCTCGTGTTCCGCGTGGTTCAGGGGGAGTTTGACTTCGTTCAGTCGCAGCATAATTCCGGTCCGTAGTTATCGGGCTAAACCGGGCATTTTAACCGCTGTACGGTGGAGTTGCCAGTGGTGCACTGGCCTGGGAAGTCTTGTCAACCTTAATTTTGTCTAAATTTTGGAACGTTTTCCACGTCCGACTAACAACCTTTCATAATTGGCATTTATACTCTCGGGTTGTTTGCCGTAAGTCATCCGTTACGGCAGCAGAGGGGGTCAATCGTCCTTAAAGGACAGATTCCGTAATTATTACTACTTCTATCCGGAGTCCTACGTGCAAAAGAAATTGATTGTGCAAGCACTTGCGCTGATTGGTTGCGCAGGTTTGAGTTATGCCGCATTTGCAGCTGATGCTGACGAACCGCAACGCGTCGTCATCACCGGTTCCAACCTGAAACGGACGCTGACCGAGAGCCCGGCTGCGATCCAGGTGCTGAGCCGTAAAGATATTGAAAAAACCGGCGCCACCAGCGTTGCCGACCTGATGGCAAAATTGCCTGCACTGGGTTCCAGCCAGCAAGTCGACAGCCGCGACGGCGGTTTCTCCAAAGGCTTGGCAACCGCTTCGCTGCGTAACCTGGGCTCGGCATCGACCCTGGTGCTGATTAACGGCCGCCGTATTTCGCCAGCCGCGTACGCTGACCCGAACGCCGGCCAGTCGACCCAGTACGACTTGAACTCGATTCCTCTGTCGGCCCTGGAACGTGTGGAAATCCTGAAAGACGGCGGCTCCGCTGTGTACGGTTCCGACGCGATTGCCGGTGTGATTAACTTCATCACCAAAAGCAATTACAAAGGCGGCGAAATTTCCGCGCAATACAGCGCTGACGCCCACAGCAATTTCGGCCGTGAAAACATCAATGGCGCCTATGGCTTCGGCGACCTGGAAACCGACCGTTTCAACGCGTTCGTCGCGTTTGACGTATCGCGCCGCCAGCGCGCCAGCCTGAACGACGCAGTGGCCACGCAGCGCGAAGAATCGCGCATCATGGACGGCCGCCTGAGCAACTTCTACAGCGGCACCAGCCAATATCCGGTGTTCTACCGTGAAGCCACCAAAGGCAGCGGCAACTTCAACCGTTACTATTCCGCTGACCTGAGCTGCGATCCGTCGCAGATCCGCACTGGTTCCACCGCGCTGGCGCCGATGCTGGCGTCCGACCCGCTGATCGGCAAGCAATTCTGTAACTATGACGGCTGGCAGCTGGAAGATGCGCAAGGCAAGAGCCAAAGCAGCAACGTGCTGGCGCGTGGCGAATTCAAGGTCAACGCCGACGTCACCGCCTTTGCTGAAGCGTCGTACAGCAAGTCGGAACTGGAATACAGCGGCGTGTCGCGCACCATGACGCGTTCCAAGACCACCGTGTTCCCGAAAGAAGGCGCCGGTATCAGCTTCCAGCCGATCCTGCCTGTAGGCCACCCGGATAACCCGACCAACGGCACTGCAACCCCGGTACCGGTGGCGGTCAACTACCGCTTCACCAACGCCAAAGGCGGCAGCTCGAATGAAAATACGGCAACCCGCTTGCTGGCCGGCCTGAAAGGCTCGTCGATGGGCTGGGACTGGGATACCGGCCTGCTGTACAACGAGTCGAAGCGCCACCAGCTGTCGAACGGCTTCCTGTACCTGCCTCTGGTACAAAAGCTGTACACGGAAAACATGCCAATCAAGCAAGTTGCTGCGCAACCTGGCGTGACGCGTGACGTGACCCTGGACGGCAAGTCCAGCATTACCCAGTTCGATGCCAAGGCATCCACGGAACTGGGCCAGTTGCCTGGCGGCGCGATCGGCCTGGCAGTGGGCGGCGAGCTGAAGCAGGAAAAAATGAACATCGTGCCGGACCAGTTGACCGTGGAAGGCAAGATCATTGGCCTGGTCAACACGTTCTCGAACGCGAAGCGCGACGTGCGTTCCGTGTTCACCGAAGTGCGCCTGCCAGTGCTGAAGACCGTGGACGTGGAAGCGGCTGGCCGTTACGACAAATATGACGGTTTCTCGGGCAGCTTTACGCCGAAAGTCGGCGTGAAATACACCCCGACCGCGGAATTTGCGGTACGCGGCACGTATTCGGAAGGCTTCCGTGCTCCATCGCTGACGCAGATGGTGGACGGCGGTACCCAGTACTTCCTGAACAGCTTCAACGACAAACTGCGCTGCGGCAAGCCTGGCGCGGACAGCACCGACTGCGCGAAGAGCCTGTCGGGCGTGGCAGCATCCAACAAGGACCTGGTACCGGAAACGTCGAAGAGCTTCACTGCTGGCGTGATTTTCTCGCCAGCGAAGAACGTCGATATCTCGGTCGATTACTACAATATCCGCAAGGATAAGGAAACCGACCTGATGTCGGCAATCGCCGTGATCCAGGATCCGAAACTGGCCTACCGCGTCAAGCGTGACCAGAACCAGGGCACGTGGCTGCGCGACGCCAGCGGCAACCTGATCCCGAACTCCGGCCCGCTGATCAGCATTGAAACCCCGTACATCAATGCTGGCGGCACCCGCACCAGCGGTATCGACCTGGACGTAGCGCTGCGCAACTCGCTGGGCGCGTACGGCAAGCTGGATTCCCGCCTGATCGCGTCGTACACGCTGCACTACAAGAAAGCGCAGGCTGACGGCGACCCAATGATCGACCTGGTGGGCACCAACGGCGGCTACTACAACGACACCACCAGCGTCGGTGAAATCCCGCGCGTGCGTGCATCGCTGTCCTCGACCTGGAGCATTGCAACCCACAGCCTGACCGCTACGGTCAACTACGTATCGTCGATCAGCTACCGCGCTGCGTACACCACGCAAGATGACGGCAACGTGGGCTTGAATGATCCAGTCGGCTGCTACTATGGCGACGTGATCACGACCAATCCGAAGTACACCACGTACTACCCGGATTGCAAAGTGAAGGCATGGACCACTGTGGACCTGGCTTATGCCTTCACCGGCATCAAGAACACCGTGATCAACTTCAACGTTGCCAACGTGTTGAATACCAAGGCGCCATACGATCCATCGTACGGCACCGGTGGCTACAACTCGGCGCTGCACAATGCACGTGGCCGTTACTTCACCATCAAGGCTAACTACAAGTTCTAATCGGACTTAGTTGGTGATGTGGATTGCCGCTCCTGCGCAAGTGGGGGCGGCAATTTTTTTGCGTGATTCAGCCGTATTATTGGAAGGAAGACTCAGGGGCACAGACATTCAGTGCTCCCGTTTCGCGATAGAAGCGGGCTGTTTCATCTGCCGGGTACCGTGAGAAGCGCGCAGACTCGAGTGCTGGACATCGTTGCAAGTCGCAGAGTGACTTATTGGCCGGGCGGACTCCGAATAGCTCCAGGTGCTTCAGCCTGGGCAGCTTTGCCAGCGGCATCAGTGAATCGACGACCGTGCATTTTCCCGCTGCGTCCCAGCCCGGTGACGTGCTCAATGACAGCACTTCAATATTCGTTAACCGTTCAATGGCTGCCACATCAGTAATTTTCGGCATATGCAGAATGCGCAAGTAACGCAGCCGGGACAGTTTGCACAGAAATTCCATGGACGAATCAGGGAGTGAGCCGATGACAAGTTCCTCAAGATTGCCCAGTTCTCCGACTGGCGCAAGGGTGCGGTAGCCGCAGTGCCAGATGCGTGCAGTTCTCAGCATCAGCGGAGACACCAGCTTGGGAAATGTTTTCGAGCGGTTGTTGCGCGCGGAGTAAAAATGAGCCACTTCGCGCAAAGTAAAACTGAGCCACTTTTTTGTAAAGTCAGGTCTTTTGCGCGAGACCTGAGTGCTACACAAGGAAGAGTGGATGGAAATACATGTGC
>NZ_WNLA01000003.1 GCF_009720865.1 Pseudoduganella ginsengisoli
CCCGCGTCGCCCTGACGGCCGCCAGTTGCACGACAGTGGCGCCCCGCCTGGGCACGGCCGCGCGCGGTTGCGCCTGGCGCCGCAATTGCGCCTGGTAAGCCGCCACGCGCTGCGCCAGCACGGCGTCGCGCTCCATGGCGGACTCGATTTGAGCACGGGTCGCCTGGTCCAGGCTGCCGCCCGCATACGCCATCAGGATGTCATCGGAAAAGCCCATGTGTATTTCCTCGCTACCTTCGATAATAACCCGGTGTGAGACTAAGGTGCAGCGTGCATATGTATCAGCGTGGTGCAAAATCATCGCAAGCCATATGGTGTATGGCTTACTTCCACAAATTCTCATCAAGGAAAATCACATCCGGCAATAATTCTGTGCTAATCTGCGCGCTCTATTAACCAAGGAGGTAGTAATGAAAAAAGGCGAACTGATCGCAGAATTTGCTAAGCGCACCGAACTGTCCGGCGCTGCCGCCAACGATGCAGTGAACACCCTGATTGCCATCATTACCGAGCGCCTGAAAAAAGGCGATACGGTTGGCATCACCGGCTTCGGCACCTTCTCCGTCGCCAAGCGCGCTGCCCGCAAAGGCCGCAACCCGGCAACCGGCGAAGCGATCAAAATCGCAGCGTCGAAAACCCCGAAATTCTCGGCTGGCGCTACGCTGAAAGCAGCAGTGAACCCGCCTAAGAAGAAGTAATCGACAATCGCTTCTTTGGAAGCGGCGGTTCAAGGCAAGGGCGCCGCGCCCTGTTTTGAACCGCCGCTTTTTTCTTTACGGGCAGCCGTCCATCAGCGCCAACAGCACGAGTTTTTCAAACTCGGGCGCAAAGCGGGCAATCACATTGTCCGGGTCGCGCACCAGCGCATCATCCGTCACGATGCCGAACTGCACCCCGCCGTTGTAAGACAAAATCGATACGCCGACGCCGATATCGCCCGATTGCGGCACCCAGAACATGATCTGGTCCAGCTGGCTGCCGGCCAGGTACAGCGGCGTCTGCGGCCCCGGCACATTGCTCATCACGGCCGTCGCCTTGCGGGCAAAGAAGTTCTGGATTTCGTTTTGCACCTGCTTGGGCGACGCCCCCAGCACACCCAGCACGGACATCGCCACCAGCGCCGTATAGCTGCCCTTCAATTCATTCATGCGTTTTTGCACTTCCGCCAGGCGCGCCACCGGGTCTTCCATGCCGACCGGCAGCACCAGCGGCACCAGCCCGAATGCATTGCCCAGCTTTTGGCGCGGGCTCTCCTTGCGCAAATTGACGGGCACCATCACCCGGACTTCGCAGTCATTCGCAACAAAGCCATCGGCCGACAGCAAATAGCCGCGCAACGCACCGGCCACGGCCGACATCAGGATATCGTTGACGGAACAGCCGTACGCCTTGCTGATGGTTTTGACTTCAGACAGCGGCAGCGGTTCGCTCCACGACACGTGCTTCCTGCCATTGGGCTTGCCCTTGAACAGCGTATGGCTGTCGTCCGCCATGGTCGTCAGCTTGACTGCATCCGTCGTCAATTGCGCCGCCGTCTGGCCATACGTGGCCAGGCGCTCCGCCATTTTGTCGACGTCCGCCCACATCGACATGGATTTCACGAACATGGTCGACGACAAATCAATGGCCTTGACGCTGGTGGCCGTGATCGGCGACAGGATCTGGTCCCAGGGATTGGCTTCCGCTTCTTCCCGCGCCGCCTTGCCGACAGCTTTCGGCGCCTCATCCGGATGCTGGCCAAACATCGACATGAAAACGCGCACCAGCGCCACGCCATCGGCGATGCAGTGGTGGATGCGCACGATCAGCGCTTGCCGCACCTTGCCGTCTTCGCCGATGCAATTGTCGACCAGATGCATTTGCCACAGGGGTTTATCAGGGTCCAGCGGCTGTTGCGACAGCTGCCCTACCAGCGCCTGCAGCGCGGGTTTGTTGGACGTGCCGTTATGGCCTTCGATACGGGTATGGATCACGTGGTCATCGAGGTCGACTTCCTGCTCTTCCCACCAGGAGCCCGCCAGATCCGTCACTGCGCGGCTGCGGAAGCGGCGGTAGGCCAGGAAACGGGTTTCCAGCGCTTCCTTCAACCCTTCCGGCGCGATCGGCTGCGCCATCATGGCCACGCCAACGATCATCATCTGGTTGCTGTCAGAATCCATGCGCAGCCAGGCCGTGTCGACCGCGGACATTTTTCTCCGGCCCAGGGCCGACAACGCTTTCGACAACATTCGAGCTTCTCCTCTATAGTTCCAGTTGGGCGTACCGATTATAGAATTGTATTATCTCGTTATCGCACAGACGTGCGCAAAGTTTCTTTAGTGACATCACTCTAGCACGAGGAGAAGGACACATGAGCCTGCAAGAACAATTCGACCAAGCAATGGCCGATTCGAAAAACCTGCCGGAGCGTCCGGACAACATGACCCTGCTGAAAATCTACGCACTGTACAAGCAAGGTTCCACCGGCGACGTCGAAGGTTCCCGCCCAGGCTTCACCGACATGGTCGGCCGCGCCAAATACGACGCATGGGCCAACCTGAAAGGCACGGCAAAAGAAGATGCGCAACAACAGTACATCGACTTGATCGAAGAACTGAAAGGCTAAAACAAAAAGGGCGGGTCCGATGGAACCCGCCCTTTGCTTTATTTGGCGCCGCTGAAAATTTTCTTCATTTTCTCCGACGCTTTCGCTTCGATCACTGGCGCAAACGCGCCAAACAAGAATCCCAGCTTGATCAGCATTTCCGCTTTATGCCTGGTCAGGGTCAGCGTGCCGCTGACGCCGCTGCGTTCGAAGTTCAGCACGTCGCCATCCCATGCATATTCCATTTCAAATTCTTCCGCCAGCTTGACGGCGACTTTTTCCGCCGCTTCCCGGGCTTTTTTTGGCGTCAAGGTGTGTTCCTGGACGATGTGTACGTTGGGCATTACCTCTCTCCTCATTTAGCGGGCGCCATTGTACAGGGCCAGCTTGCCGCTGCGAATCATTCTACGCCCGCTGTCAATTCCATGGAAACCGGCAACAGGCTTTGCGCACGCGCAAGCAACACCGGCGCAGGCGGAGCGACCATGGCATTTCCCGCGCCGGCATGCCGCTTGCGCGATCGCCCCGGAGGAGCCATGAAATCCGAAGTCCTCGTACCCCTGTGTGAAACACCGGTCACGCTGCCTGTCAGTTACGTCCCCACGCCGTCCGCCCCCTACCGCATCCACCGCAAAGCCGCCCAGCTGACCCAGCAGCCTGGGCGCCCCCGCCACGGCAGCGAAGCCGCATTGGCGCCAGCCGGGGCACGGGTCTTAATCTGGAAACAAGATCCATCCGTGACCGAACTAGGCACCCGTAAAGCATTTTTGCCTGGCGTCATCCTGGCCGGGCCGCGCGACGCCCGCATTGCCAGCGGCGCGCCCGGCATTGCGCCCGTCAGTCCGAATGCCTTCGGCGACTTTATCTTGCCGCCCGATACGGAACAGTTCGATGCCGTACATACGTTTGCTGTCGTGCGCCAGACGTTGAGCCTGTACCAGCGCGCGCTGGCGTCCAGCGGCACACCGGCGCAATTGCCGTGGCAGTGGAATTCACAGCGCAATACGGATCCCATCAAAGTCTTCCCGCACGGCTTGCCCGACGTGATGAATGCGTATTACAGCCGCGAAGAACGGGCGCTGAAATTTGGCGATTTCATTCCCAGCGGCGAAACCAGCCGCCTGTACACGTGCCGTTCGTTCGATATCGTGGCCCACGAAACCGGCCATGCGGTGCTCGATGGCTTGAAACCGCGCTGGCTGCTGCGCCGCAATCCACCGCAAACAGGCGGCCTGCACGAATCGTTTGGCGATTTGACGGCAATTTTCCTCGCGCTGTCGCAACTGGACCAGGCTGAAGCCGTCATAGCGCAAACCAAGGCGGATTTGCACGACAAAACCTTCCTGGCTGACATGGCGGAACAATTCGGCCTTGCATTGGGCCGGCCCAACGGCTTGCGCAATGCCGACAACGATTTAACGCTGGCGGAAGCGGGCAATGAAGTGCACGCGATTTCCCAGGTATTTACCGGCGCCATTTACGACATCCTGGCCGATATCTTTGCCTTTGAACGGCGCCCCGGCCTGATTGACGATGCCGCGCTGCTGTACCGCACGGGCGAATACCTGTGCGGCCTTGTGTTGCGCTCGCTGATTGCCGCGCCCGATTTTGGCGCCACATTTGCCCATGTGGCCAGCCATATGGCGCAATTCGCCGTCAGTGACGGCAAACCGCCGCAATACCGGGAATTCATCCGCCAGCGCTTCACGCTGCGCCAGGTCCAGGTGGCGGAAGATGCCCGCACACTGGACATCGAAGCCGACAGCGGCACGCTGCAAGACCGGCGCAGCTGTTGCGGCACCATGAACCATGCCGAGTATTTCGAGCTGGAAGATGTGCTGGATGAAGAGCGCAAAGCCCTCGCGTCCTGGTGCCAGCAACACTACGCGGCCCGCAACCACGCTTGATTGTGCGTGGCGGCGGGCCGCCCTCCGAAAGCGGCCCGCCGAACGCGGCCCGGCCGAATTTGCTTATGTGGATTGTATATAAGGGCGAATTGTTCTCACGTGCAAATTGCCTTAAAATCAGAGCTTTGCTGTAGGTGTATTGGCAGTTTTGCAGCACCATGGCGCCGCAAATCATCTATAAGGACTGTTATGACCCACGTAGTTACCGAATCCTGCATTAGCTGTAAGTTTACCGATTGCGTGGATGTGTGCCCGGTGGATTGCTTCCGTGAAGGCCCGAACTTCCTGGCGATCGATCCAGACGAATGCATCGATTGCGCCGTGTGCGTAGCAGAATGCCCGGTCAACGCAATTTTCGCTGAAGAAGATACCCCGGCCGACCAGCAGCAATTCATCAAGATTAATGCTGATTTGTCCCGCAACTGGCCTTCGATTACCAAGACCAAGGCTGCGCTGCCGGATGCCGATAATTTCCGCGACGTAAAAGACAAGCTGAAATTGCTGGTGAAATAACCCAGGTTCTGTATTATTTATAAGATACAGCCCCGCCATATGCGGGGCTGTATTTTTTTGCGGGAGCAAAATGCGAGAAATCGCATAAGAAGCCGGTTGGCATGAGAATCACTCACCAAGTTTGTGCATCGCGCAACTGTGGAAATCCGCAGTGTCCGGCCTACACCACATCTCGGAACCGTCCTACACAAAAGCAGCCGAAACACTGCTTTTCTTGTAGGTCTTCCAGTATTATCGTTTCCATCAGGACGGGCTCAGTCGGACTTTTACAAGACTATCCTTACGGGCGAGCAACCTTTCCACCAGTTACCGCAAAGTGCTTTACGTCATGTACAAATACCCTATAATGAGCTCATGATTTTGATCAATTCGGTGGCAGTTCAAGCTTGACATTTAAACTTGGCACCGAGATAACGACCGGGAATAACTATGCTTTACCAACTGCATGAAATGCAACGCACGTTCTTGACGCCTCTGATGCAGTGGGCGGATGCGTCTGCAAAACTGTTCAGCAATCCCGTCTCTCCGCTGGCGCACACGCCGTTTTCCCAGCGGATCGCAGCAGGCTACGAACTGATGTACCGTTTGGGCAAAGATTACGAAAAACCGGCTTTTGAGATTGATAGCGTTACCGTCAACGGCAACAACGTGGGCATCATCGAGCATGTCGTCATCACCAAGCCGTTTTGCCGCCTGATTCACTTCAAAAAAGACTTGAGCGACAAGGAAATCCAGGCGCTGAAGCAGCCGACGATCTTGCTGGTCGCACCACTGTCCGGCCACCATTCGACCTTGCTGCGCGATACGGTTTCCGCCCTGCTGCAAGAGCATGACGTCTATATCACCGACTGGACCGATGCACGCATGGTGCCGGCGTCGGCGGGCCCGTTCCACCTGGACGACTATATCTACTACGTACAAGACTTTATCCGCCACCTGGGCCCGGACTTGCACGTGATTTCCGTGTGCCAGCCGACCGTGCCGGTACTGGCGGCCATTTCGCTGATGGCCACGGCCAAGGATCCGAAACTGCCGAAAACCATGACGATGATGGGCGGCCCGATCGATCCGCGCAAATCGCCGACGTCGGTAAACAACCTGGCGACGGAAAAGAAATTCTCGTGGTTTGAAAACACGGTGATTTATTCCGTGCCGCCGAACTACCCAGGCTTTGGCCGCAAAGTGTATCCAGGCTTCCTGCAGCACGCTGGTTTCATTGCCATGAATCCGGGCCGCCACGCGCAGAGCCACCGCGAGTTCTACATGCACCTGGTGAAGGGCGACGACGAGAACGCGGAAAGCCACCGCAAGTTCTACGACGAATACAACGCCGTGCTGGACATGCCGGCCGAGTACTATCTCGACACCATCAAGACGGTGTTCCAGGACTTCGCGCTGCCGCAAGGCACGTGGAAAGTCGGCGGCCAGCTGGTGCGTCCGCAAGACATCACCAATGTGGCGCTGTTCACGGTGGAAGGCGAACTGGATGACATTTCTGGCGCTGGCCAGACGCAAGCCGCCCACGAACTGTGCTGCAATATTCCTGCCGACATGCAGCAAGACTTCGTAGCGCCGGGCGCCGGCCACTATGGCATTTTCTCCGGCCGCCGCTGGCGTGAAATGATTTGCCCGAAAATCGGCGAATTCATCCGCAAGCACAGCTAAAGCAAACATCCCGGCACTGCCGGGATTTTTTTCGCCATCACGGCTGCTGCAAAGTGCGCGTGTGCGCCCTGGCCAGTTCCACGCCGATGCGCCGCCAATAATCCCGCTCTGCTTTTTGCAAATCCATGTCGCGCAAGGCATCGTTGAAGGCCCGCTGCTGCGCCAGCCCTTGCGCGGTGCGCTTAAAGCACACGTGGATCGAACGCTCGCGGAACAAGCCTTCGGCCACGCCGATACGCTCCCGCTCTTCCCGCGTAAAACGGTCGCTGGTCAATAAATGGCGCAGCACGCGCTTTTCAATCACCATCACGGGAAAGCGCTTCGTTAACAGCTTGCGCAAGTTCAGTTCATCGCTGTATGCCTCTTCCGTATGCAGCACACCGGCTGCGGCCATCGCATCGAACTGTTCGCCATTGGTGTAACCCGCCACCGTGCCGATTCGGATGCCCTGCAAATCCGCCAGCGTGGCCGGCTGCACCGGGGCGTCTTTCAAATACGCCAGTACCGTCACGGTATTACCGATGGAATTTGAAAAGTGGCACACTTTTTCCCGCTCCGGTGTGCGCCACACGGCCAGGAACCCTGCGTAGCGGGGATCATTGAGTCCCAGCTCCATCGTGCGCTTCCACGGAAAATATTCGATCTGCGCTTCCATCCCCATACGTTCATATACGGAAGCCAGCAGTGAACCCGCCATGCCGTTCGATGGCAAAGTACTGGAGACAAAAGGCGGCCACTCATTGGAGGCGAAGTGCACCTTTGCATTGGGTGCGGCCCAGGCTGGCGCCGCCAGCAGCAGCGCGCCCAGCAGCCGCCACTTCCTTAAAACGTTCTTCATTTGATGCGGCAATTTCAGCGAATCCGAATATGCTCCCATAAATCCGTCTTGCCGCCAAACTAATTGCAAAATTAGACACTTTCAAAGCAGGATTTTCGCGCCCCGGAGGCTGCAGATGGCGGATAATGTGGCTTTACTGTTACAAACGACGTCAACGTGACTTCATCCTTAGCAGACCGCATTGAAGACGCCCTGCCGCAAACGCAATGCACAAAATGCGGCTATTCCGGCTGCCGCCCTTATGCGGAAGCCATTGCCGCCGGCACTGCCGGCATCAACCAGTGTCCCCCCGGCGGCGCGGAAGGCATCGCGCGCCTGTCGCGCGTGACGGGCTATCCCGTCATTCCACTGAATCCCGTCAACGGCGTTGAGCGCCCCCGTGCCATTGCGTACATTGATGAATCGCTGTGCATCGGCTGCACGCTGTGCATCCAGGCTTGCCCGGTCGATGCCATTGTTGGTGCGGCCAAGCACATGCACACCATCGTGCCATCGCTGTGCACGGGCTGCGACTTGTGCCTGGCGCCCTGCCCGGTCGATTGCATCGTCATGTATCCCGTGACGGAAACCACGGGCTGGCAGGCGTGGCCGCAGGCAGCGGCCGATGCGGCGCGCGAGCGCCACGACTTCCGCCTGTTCCGCCTGAAGCGGGACAAGGAAGAAAACGATGCGCGGCTGGCCGCCAAGGCGCGCGACAAGCTGAAGGCCGTGGAAGCCATCACGCCTGAAAACGATGCGGAAGCCGCCGAGAAAGAGCGCAAGCGCGCGATCATTGCCGCCGCCATGGAACGCACACGCCTGAAGAAAGAAGCCGAAGCCGCAGCTGCCAAAAACAAGACCGATGAATAACGAGAAACGCTACGAAATTTTTTCCCGCTTCCGGGAAGCCAATCCGCATCCCAAGACTGAACTGGAATACACGACGCCATTTGAATTGCTGATTGCCGTGCTGCTGTCGGCACAGGCGACGGACGTCGGCGTCAATAAAGCCACGCGCCGCCTGTATCCGGTCGCGAATACGCCGCAAGCCATGCTGGACCTGGGGCTGGATGAGTTGATGAGCTATATCCAGACCATCGGCCTGTACAAGACCAAGGCAAAGAATGTCTTGGCCACGTGCCAGATCCTGATCGACCAGCACGGCGGTGAAGTACCGCGCGACCGCGAATCGCTGGAAGCCTTGCCTGGCGTGGGACGCAAGACCGCCAATGTCGTGCTCAATACCGCGTTTGGCGAACCGACGATGGCAGTCGATACGCACATCTTCCGCGTGTCGAACCGCACGGGCCTGGCGCCCGGCAAGAACGTCGATATCGTCGAACAAAAGCTGTTGAAATTCGTGCCGAAGGAATTTTTACAAGATGCGCACCACTGGCTGATCCTGCACGGCCGCTATACGTGCGTGGCGCGCACGCCGAAGTGCTGGAACTGCCTCATCGCAGACTTGTGCGACTTCAAGCAAAAGACGCCGGCGCCCGCCAACGCTTGAAAAAATGGCCCGCTGCGTGCGGGCCATTTTCCTTACTTGCCGGCCACCGGCGCCGCACCGCCCACAGCTGCCTTCTTCGCTGCAGTGGCGAAGTCCCCCGCATACACGTGGTACAGCTTGCTCGGGTCAATGTACTTGCGCAGCACGCCGTTCACCTGGTCCAAGGTCAATGCCTGGATCGCCGCATCGACATTGCCGTAATACGCCATGGTACGGTTGGCTCGCAAGTTATACGTCTGCACTGCCGCCATCGCACCATCTTGCGCGCGCGTGGTCTGGTGCTGCTGCATCAAGCCATTTTTTGCGTCCGTCAATTCCTGTTCCGTCATGCCATCCGTCAGCATGCGCGTCAACTCTTCGTTGAAGCCCCGCTTCAGCTTGTCCAGGTTTTGCGGCGCATAGATGGCATACAGCACGACTTGGCCATTGGGCTCAAATGCCGATGCTTTGAACTGGCTGCCAACACCGTAGCTCAAGCCATCTTGCTGGCGCAGGCGCACATTCAGGCGCGATTGTGTATCATCGCCGAGTACACGGTTCACCACCAGCATCGCGGCATAGTCCGACGCATTGTCTTGCATGGCAATCGGCAGCGCCGCCGTATAAAAGGCATTGGCCTTGTCCACGGTTTCCAGTTGCTGCACGCCAGCCTTGGCCGCCGGCGCGGGATTGGGCAGGCGCACATATTTGGCCTTGCTGTTCCAGTTGCCGAACATGGCTTTGAATTGCTCTTGCACTTCCGCCGCGTCGAAGTCACCCACCAGCGACACGCTGCCGTTATTGCCGCCGTACATGGTGTCGTAAAACTTTTTCACGTCAGCCAGTTTTGCCTGTTGATACATCTGCACCATCTCGTCAAGCGTGCCGCGGTAACGGATGTCGCCCTTCTTGTACTGGTTAAACGCGGCGTCCAGCACGCGCGGACCAATGGCTTGCGGCTCGTTGCGGTCAGCTTCCAGCTGCGTCACGTTCTCGCTGCGCAGTTGTTCAAATTCCGCTTGCGGGAACGTCGGCGCACGCAGCACATCTTTCAACAGGCCCAGCAGTTGCGGCAAGTTCTTGCGTACCGTATTAAAGTGAATGTCAACGGTCTGGCCCGTCTGCGTGATGCGCACCTTGGCCTTGAGCTGGTCCAGCTGCGTGGAAATATCGGCACGGCTCAACTTGCCGGCGCCACGCAACAGCATGTCCGACGCCATGTCCGCGTCGGCCAGGTGGCCAAACAGGGATTTTTCGTCACCGAATTCCAGCACAATATGGCCATTGACAGCATTGGCGCGCGTCTTCTTCGGCACCAGCGCCAGCTTCATGCCGTTAGGCAGCGTGCTGCGCACCGTGCGCTGGTCGATGTTGGCCGGGCTGACGTCAAACACTTCGCCTTCCGCCACGGCAGCGCGGCCTTTGTAATCCGCCACCAGTTTGGCGGCGTCCGGCGTGGCAGGGATGACGGTACGGTCAACTTCCTTGATCGGCACAAACTGGCCGAAGGTGCGGTTGGTTTCCTTGAAATAGTTCACTGCCGCAGCCTGCACGTCCGCCACCGTCAGCGCTTCGATGCGGTCACGCCGCAGGAATAACAAACGCCAGTCGCCCTTGCAGATCGATTCGGACAGTTGCACGGCCAAGCGCTGCGCGTCGTTGATGGTCTTATCCATTCTGGCCAGCATCGCTGCCTTGGCGCGCGCCAGTTCCGCTTCCGTCACAGGCTTCCTGGCAAAGCCTTCAATCTGTTCCAGCAACAGTTTGCGCGCATCGCCCATCGACTGGGCTTTCGACAATTCAGCCCAGAACACGATATAGCCAGGCTCCGCCAGCTCCAGGTTCCATGTTTCGGTACCGACAGCTTTCTTGGCTTCGACCATACTTTTGTGCAGGCGGCCATTCGGGGTATTCCCCAAAATTTCACCCAGCGCGGCTACCGCAGCGCTATCAGCATGGGCGCCAGCGGCAGTGGGATATAACGCGGCGACCAGTTGCGTGTCACTGACGCGCTTGACCGTCAGTTCGCGGGCGCCGTCACGCGGCGCGTCCTGTGTATACGTCGGCTCCAGTACGCGGGCCGGCTTGGCGATCGGACCGAAATTCTTTTCAATTAGCGCCAGCGTTTTGGCCGGGTCGAATTTGCCCGTGACCACCAGCACGGCATTGTCCGGCTGGTAGTACTTGCGGTAGAACGCGTGCAAGTTATCAATCTTGACGTTTTCCACGTCGCTGCGGGCGCCGATCGTGCTCTTGCCATAGTTGTGCCAATCATAGGTGACGGCAGCCAATTGCCTCCACAGCACGCGGCGTGGATCGTTCTCGTCCCTTTCCATTTCATTGCGGACCACGGAAAACTCTTTATCGAGTTCCGTCTTCGCGATCACGCTATTGACCATGCGGTCCGCTTCCATTGACAAGGCCCAGGCCAGGTTTTCTTCCGACGCGGCGAACGTCTCGAAATAATCGGTGTGGTCCATGAAGGTACGGCCGTTGAAGTCCATACCGCGCTTGCCCAGTTCCTGGAAGATCGGGCCCCGGTTGGCGGTTTCCTTGAACACCATGTGCTCCAGCAAGTGGGCCATGCCGGTCTCGCCATAATTTTCGTGGCGGCTGCCCACCTGGTACGTGATGTTGACCGTGGTGGTCGGTTTCGAATCATCCGGCGCGAGCAAGATCCGCATACCGTTGGGCAGCTTGTATTCCGTGATGCCTTCAACCGTGCCCAGCTTAGTGGCTTTGGCAGCGGCTGCCGGTGCGGCAGCGGTGGACGGCTGCTGCTCAGTGGCGGCAACAGCCGGTGCGGGGGCGCCATAAGCGAGGGAAATGGCAAGGGTCAGTGCAAGCGGCTGCAAACGCATGGGGTCTCCGGATTCGGCCTGATGGGCCTGATGAAAGAAATGCCGCATGGTCCTGCGTGTAGCGCAGCGCCATGCGGCATATGATTCAATCATGCGAAAACGGAGATGTCTAGAAAGAAATTATCTAAATTGAAAACATTTCCTGCAACAGTATTACTTAGAGCAAGACCATATTGTCCCGGTGCACCAGCTCCTGCCCTTCCTTGAACCCCAGGATGCCTTCGATTTCACTCGATGGCCGGCGCATGATCTTGCGCGTTTCCGCACTGGTGTAATTCGACATGCCGCGCGCGACGGCCGTGCCATCTTCCGCGATGCACGTGATGACGGCGCCGCGGCCAAACTCGCCTTTGACTTCCACCACGCCGATCGGCAACAGCGACTTGCCATCCATCTTCAACTTTTGCACGGCGCCCGCATCGAGCACCACTTGCCCCGCCGTATGCAAGTGATCAGCCATCCACTGCTTGCGCGCCGTCAGGTGGCCCGTCTGCGCCGACAATTCCGTGCCGATGGCTTCACCGCCGGCCAGCCGCACCAGCACATTGTCTTCGCGGCCAAACGCAATCACCGTATGCGCGCCGGACTTCGCGGCGCGTTTCGCGGCCAGGATCTTGGTCAGCATGCCGCCGCGGCCCAGCGACGAACCGGCGCCGCCCGCCATGGCTTCCAGCGCTTCATCGCCGGCGCGGCCATGCGTGATCAGGTACGCTTGCGGATCCTTGCGCGGATCGGCACTGTACAAGCCGCGCTGGTCCGTCAAGATGATCAGCGCATCGGCTTCAATCAAATTCGCCACCAGCGCGCCCAAGGTATCGTTGTCGCCGAATTTGATTTCATCGGTGACCACCGTGTCGTTCTCGTTAATGATCGGCACCACGCCCATGCGCAGCAACGTGGTCAGGGTCGAGCGCGCGTTCAAATAGCGTTCGCGGTCCGCCAAATCAGCGTGCGTCAGCAGCACTTGCGCGGTACCGATCTGGTGTGCGCGGAAACTGGTTTCATAGATTTGCGCCAGGCCCATTTGGCCGACTGCGGCGCACGCCTGCAATTCATGGATATCGGTGGGGCGCTTTTCAAAGCCCAGGCGCAGCATGCCTTCGGCAATGGCGCCGGACGACACGAGGACAACTTCCTTGCCCAGCGCGCGCAGCGACGCGATTTGGGCCGCCCAGCGGGCAATGGCGGCATGGTCCAGCCCGCGGCCATCATTGGTGACCAGGGATGAACCCACTTTGATGATGACGCGGGTGGCTTTCTGTATGACGGAATTCATTGTGCGGCAGTTCTCTAATCAATCGGCAGCGCATGACAGATGCGCGCGGGGGTAACCATGCTTGATTTGAAGGGTGTGGGTGACCCAGCTTGCCGCAGTCGGCACGCGGCCCGCGGTTGGCGGGCCGATGCTCGTGGGGGAAGGCAAATCAGCGCTTAGCGGATTATGCCGGTGTTGCAGAGTTGTTGGAAGATTATTCCAACACTTTAAAGCGGGGGTCGTTCGGATCGATCGACGAGATGCCGCGCGCTTCTTCCGTCATCTGGGTTTCTTCGCTGCGCTGTTCCGCGTGGCGCTTGGCTTCCAGGTGCTTGTAAATTTCATTGACCAGGTCTTGCGTGCCTTCATGGCTCAACGCGGAAATTTCAAACACAGGGCCTTTGTGGCCGAACTTCTTGACGAAGTCTTTGACACGCTGTTTGCGCTCGTCTTCCGGAATCACGTCCAGCTTGTTCAGCACCAGCCAGCGCGGCTTGTCCGCCAGCGCAGGATCGTACTTCTTCAATTCCTTGACCAGCGCTTTGGCTTCCTTGACCGGATCCACCGTGGCTTCGAACGGCGCCAGGTCAACGATGTGCAGCAGCAGGCCCGTGCGCGACAAGTGGCGCAGGAACTGGTGGCCCAGGCCGGCGCCTTCCGCCGCGCCTTCGATCAGGCCGGGAATGTCGGCAATCACGAAGCTCTTTTCGTGCGACACACGCACCACACCCAGGTTCGGATGCAAGGTCGTGAATGGGTAATCTGCGATTTTCGGACGTGCATTCGACACGGCCGTAATAAACGTGGACTTGCCTGCGTTCGGCATGCCCAGCAAGCCGACGTCCGCCAGGACTTTCAATTCCAGGCGCAATTCGCGGCGCTGGCCTTCGCGGCCTTCGGTTTTCTGGCGCGGAGCACGGTTCGTCGACGTTTTGAAGTGAATGTTGCCCCAGCCGCCCTCGCCGCCTTGCGCCAGCATTTCCATCTGGCCATGCTCCGTCAAGTCGGCAATGATGTCGCCGTTGACTTCGTCAATGATCAGGGTGCCGACCGGCATACGCAGGAAGACATCTTCTGCGCCCTTGCCATAGCAATCCGAGCCACGGCCCGCTTCGCCATTCTGCGCGCGGTGCACTTTCGAAAAACGGTAGTCAACCAGCGTGTTGACGTTACGGTCCGCCACGGCCCAGATCGAGCCGCCTTTGCCGCCGTCGCCGCCGTCCGGACCGCCGAATGGACGGAATTTCTCCCGGCAGAAAGATGCGCAACCATTACCGCCGGAACCGGCAATAACTTCAATTCGTGCTTCGTCGATAAACTTCATGATTTGCCCGCCTTAAATTAAAAAAGGCCCTACCGATGGCAGAGCCTTTCGATCGAAGGCTTGCGCCTTACTTTGCGACCTTGTAGTGCATTTTTAATTAATGGTGCCTGATACCAAAGGTGTCAGGTACCACTAAATTAGGCAGCTACGACGGTAACGTACTTCTTGTTGTCCGGACCCTTGGTCACGAACTTCACCACGCCGTCCACCAGGGCGAACAGGGTGTGGTCTTTGCCGGTGCCTACGCCCACGCCAGCCGAAACCGGGGTGCCGCGTTGACGGATGATGATGCCGCCAGCATTGATGGTTTGGCCGCCGTACACTTTAACGCCCAGGCGTTTTGATTCCGAGTCACGGCCGTTGCGGGTAGTACCGCCGCCTTTTTTGTGTGCCATTTAGATACTCCTAAATATGACTTAATGGTTAAAAAATAGGCAGATTAGCCGTTGATCGAAACGATCTGGATTTCCGTGTAGTTCTGACGGTGACCCTGGTGTTTCTGGTAGTGCTTACGACGACGCATCTTGAAGATACGCACTTTGTCGTGACGACCGTGGGAAACCACTTTCACTTGAACCGTTGCACCTGCGACCAGTGGCGTGCCGAACTTAATGGCTTCGCCCGCGCCTACCGCGAGAACTTGATCGATGGTGAGTTCGGAACCGATGTCAGCAGGTATCTGTTCTACTTTGAGTTTTTCGCCAGCGACAACTTTGTACTGTTTGCCACCGGTTTTTATGACCGCGTACATGATTTGAAACCTCATCAAATGTTGAAAAAACCTCCTCCGCGCATGGCCAAACAAACTGCATGCAAGGCGATTTACAACGGGGAGAACCTGCGATTATACACAGATTGAAAATTTGCGTCAAAGACTATTCCAAAATTCCCATTGCCATGGTATGTCGCCAACAGGGCCCCTGGAGCCAGACTGCTGCCTGCAGGTTCCCCTGATCGCCAGCAGCAACTGCCTTGACGTATAATCGCGGCACTTTAGTCAGTGGTACCTGGCACCTTGCGTATCGGCACCACTGAACAACATAGGTACCTGGCCCCTGCGGTATCAGGCACCATTAACTCATATTCTTTGCAGGTTTGCCTTGTCTGCCGCTACCCAACACGCCAACCAAAACACCATCATCCAGACCATCGCGCCCGACATGGAAGCGGTCAATGTGGTGATCCGCCAGCGCCTGCACTCCGACGTGCCGCTGGTTAACCAGATTGCGGAATACATCATCAGCGCTGGCGGCAAGCGCATCCGCCCTGTCCTCGTCTTGCTGATGGCGAATGCCTATTCATACCAGGGCGTGGCGCACCATGAGCTGGCTGCTGTCGTGGAATTCATTCACACGGCCACGCTGCTGCACGACGACGTGGTCGATGAATCGTCGCTGCGCCGCGGCCGCGCCACGGCCAATGCGCTGTTCGGCAATGCCGCTTCCGTGCTGGTGGGCGACTTCCTGTATTCGCGCGCCTTCCAGATGATGGTCTCGCTCAACTCCATGCGTGTGATGAGCATCCTGTCGGACGCCACCAACGTGATCGCGGAAGGCGAAGTGCTGCAATTGCTGAACATGCACGATCCGGACGTGACGGAAGAGCGCTACCTGCAAGTGATCCGTTCGAAAACCGCCAAGCTGTTTGAAGCGGCGGCCGAACTGGGTGCGCTGGTGGCCGGCGCCAACGACGCGCAAATCGCCGCGGCCGGCGAATATGGCCGCTCGCTGGGCACGGCGTTCCAGCTGATCGACGACGTGCTTGATTACACGGGCGACGCGGCGGAAATCGGCAAGAACGTGGGTGACGACCTGCGTGAAGGCAAACCAACGTTGCCGCTGATCTGGCTGATGAAACATGGCACGGCGGAACAGCGCGAACTGGTGCGTTCGTGCATTGAAAATGGCGATGAACAGCATTTCGACGCCATCCTGTCCGCCATCACCAACAGCGGCGCCCTGGATTACACGCGCCGTGCTGCCGAAGAAGCCGGCCAGCGCGCCCTGGACGCCGTGCAAGACTTGCCAGAAAACCAGTACAAAACCGCGCTGCTGCAACTGGCGCGCTTTGCGCTGGACCGCAACCACTAAGCAAGCCCTGCTCCAATCAACAACGGCGCCGATGTGGCGCCGTTTGTTTTTACAGGATCTCTTTCACCGTTTCCGGCGGGCGGCACAGGCGCACGCCTTTCTCCGTCACGACGAATGGCCGGTTGATCAGCGCCGGGTGCGCCATCATGGCATCGATCAGCGCATCGTCGGACAGCGACGGATCGGCCAGGTTCAACTGTTCATACAACTCGCCCTTGTCGCGCATGGCGCCACGCGCCGTCAGGCCGGCCGCCTTGATCAAAGCGACCAGCTGCTCGCGGGTGGGCGGATTAGTCAGGTATTCAATGATTTCCGGCTCGATACCGGCTTCGCGGATCAGCGCCAGCGCGCCGCGCGAATTGCTGCATGCATTGTTGTGATAGATGGTGATGGCCATGGCAGTTCCAAAAGGAAGCCATGCTAGGCGATCCGGGCGGCGCGTGCAAGCCGCGCCGCCCGGCCGGGTGTCAATCAGAAGCGCACGAAGCTGGCGTCATCCACCTCTTCTTCGTCGTCGGTCTGTCGCTGGCGTACAGCCGGGCGCTTGGTCTTAACGGCTGCTGCCTCTTTGCGGAATGTAGCGCGCCGCACTTCCGCCCCATTGACGCGGAAGAAGGCCACCGCTTGCTGCAGCTGTTCGGCCTGCCCGCTCATTTCCTCAGCCGTCGCCGCCAGCTCTTCCGAGCTGGACGCGTTTTGCTGCGTGGTCTGGCTCAACTGGCCAATCGCGGAATTGATTTGCGCCACGCCGGACGATTGCTCTTCCGACGCTGCCGTAATTTCCTGCACGAGGTCCGACGTGCGTTTAATCGACGGCACCATTTCATCGAGCAGCTTGCCCGCCTTTTGCGCCAGGTCCACGCTGGACGTGGCCACTTCGGAAATTTCCTGTGCCGCCACCTGCGAGCGTTCCGCCAGCTTGCGCACTTCGGCCGCCACGACAGCGAAGCCTTTGCCATGTTCACCGGCACGCGCTGCTTCAATGGCCGCGTTCAGCGCCAGCAAATTGGTTTGATACGCGATGTCGTCAATAATGGAAATCTTCTTGGCGATTTGCGTCATGGCTTCCACGGTGGACTTCACGGCCGAGCCGCCTTCCGCCGCTTCCGTGGCAGCCTTGCCTGCCATGGAATCGGTCACCTTCGCGTTTTCCGTATTTTGCGAAATCGACGCCGTCATTTCTTCAATCGATGCACTGGTTTCTTCCACGCCGGCCGCCTGTTCCGATGCGGCCTGCGACAGCGATTGCGCGGTAGCGGAAATCTCTTCCGACGCATTGGCCAGCGATACAGCGCCGCTGGACACTTCCGTCAACACGGACGCCAATTTATCGACCATGGTTTTCATGGCAAACAGCAGGCTGGACTGGTCACCCGGACGCAACTGCACTTGCACCGTCAAATCCCCCCTGGCCACTTCACTGACGATTTTTGCCGCATACGCCGGTTCGCCGCCGATTTGCGCCAGCAACTTTTCTACCATTTGCTTCATCGAATACAGCAGCGATGACTGGTCGCCATGCTGCAATTTCACATCAACGGCAAAATTGCCTTGCGCGACTTCATGCACGATGCCGGCCGCATATGCCGGTTCGCCACCGAGCTGCCGCAAAATGCCGCGCAAGATGGCATAGCCCAGCGATACCAGCCCCAGCAGCGACAGCGTGGCAAACGTGTACATCAGCGTCAGCGACCGCCTGGACGTTTCATCGGCCAACTGGACCGATTCATCGCTGGCTTTCTGGTTCAATTCCACCAGCTTGTCGATGCCGGCTTCCGCCGCCAGGAATTGCGTGCGCAATGCGAACAAGGCTTTGTGCATGGCCTTGAACATGTCATCGCGCTTATCTTCCGGCGCCTTGACGATCTCTTCCGCCATCGCATCGATTTTTTGATCGAGCACTTTCCATTCGTTCCAATCCTTGACGAATTGCTTCCACAGTTTTTCTTCTTCCGTATCGCGGGGCAAGGCATCATAGATTTTCCATGCTTTTTCCGCCTCGGCCCAGAACTCTTTCTTGCGTTTAAGCTGGCGTTCGATTTCCCCCATTTCCGCTGGATAGGCAGCAATACTGTCTATCACACGGTTGGCCGACCGCAGCGCGCCCTGGTCGGTCTGAATCGTCATTAAGTTCAACACCGATGGCAATTTGTCCTTGCCGATATCGGAAAGTGACTCGGCATCTTTTTTCATGCCATAAATGCCGACGCCCATCACGAGAAACAGGGCCAGCAAGCTTACGCTGATCAATGCAACCAGCTTGGCTCGGACAGTCAGGTTATTCAACATCGCTCTCCCCTCCCAGGCGTCCGGCCGCGCGTGGCATGCCGGACTTCAGTTAAAAACGCACAAAACGGTCAGCCTCCGCGTCCACTTCCCCCCCTCTGGATTGTTGGCCTTTGACGACCTTGGCCCGCTGTGGCCGACGGCCGGAAGACACTTGTCGTTGCGCACTGCCACCCACACGGAAGAACGACACCGCTTGCTGCAATTGCTCGGCTTGCCCGCTCATTTCTTCAGCGGTCGCCGCCAGCTCTTCCGAACTGGATGCGTTTTGCTGCGTGGTCTGGCTAAGCTGGCTAATGGCGGAATTAATTTGCGCCACACCGGATGATTGCTCTTGCGACGCGGCCGTGATTTCCTGCACGAGGTCCGACGTGCGTTTAATGGACGGCACCATTTCATCGAGCAGCTTGCCTGCCTTTTGCGCCAGCTCCACGCTGGACGATGCCACTTCTGAAATTTCCTGCGCCGCCACCTGCGAGCGTTCCGCCAGCTTGCGCACTTCGGCCGCTACCACGGCAAAACCCTTGCCATGTTCACCAGCGCGCGCCGCTTCAATGGCGGCATTGAGCGCCAGTAAGTTGGTTTGATACGCGATATCGTCAATGATGCCGATCTTCTTCGCGATCTGCGTCATGGCTTCCACCGTGGATCTCACTGCCGAGCCGCCTTCGGCCGCTTCCGTGGCAGCCTTGCCCGCCATGGAATCCGTCACCTTCGCGTTTTCCGTATTTTGTGAAATCGATGCCGTCATTTCTTCCACCGACGCACTGGTTTCTTCGACACCGGCCGCCTGCTCCGACGCAGCCTGCGACAGCGATTGCGCCGTGGCGCTGACTTCCTCCGACGCGTTGGCCAGCGATACGGCGCCGCTGGCCACTTCCGTCAAGACCGACGCCAGCTTGTCCACCATGGTTTTCATGGCAAACAGCAGGCTGGACTGATCGCCAGGACGCAATTGCACCTCCACCGTCAAATCGCCCTGCGCCACGTCGCTGACGATCTTTGCCGCATAGGCTGGCTCGCCACCGATCTGCGCCAGCAACTTGTCCACCATTTGACGCATCGAATACAGCAGGCTGCCCTGGTCTCCTGGCCGCAATTGCACATCCACCGCAAAGTTACCCTGCGCCACCTGGTGGACGACATTGGCGGCATAATCGGGCTCACCGCCCAGTTGTGCCAGCAATTTGCGGGTGATCAGCCATGCCGTGACCACACCGGCCGCCAGCGCCAGCAAGGCCAGCACCACTGCCTGGGTACGGGCGCTTTCGTACGCCTTGCGGGCATCGTCCGCGGCCGCCAGGTTCAGCTTGTTTTCAAAATCAACCAATTCCCGCAATGCGTTTTGCAACTGCCGCTGCGGGGGGCGCACTTCTTTCATCAGCATCGCCGTTGCTTCATCGTTCTTGTTGGCCAGCCCCAGCGCTGCAACCTTGTCCAGCATTGGCGTGACGACGCCGTCGAGCGATTTGATCTTGGCCAGCATGGCTTTTTCTTCCGCTGACGTATCGGCCTGCGTTTCGAACATCTTGCTCAGCTTCGCCTCGGCCTCGGCAAACTTTTGCGTTCCTTTTTTTAAGCGTTCGTTTTCCGGCTGCATATCCGCCAGCTCCGTCAGCAGTACGACGTTGCGCACTGCAATGGCTTTGTCTTGCGTCATCAGCAGCATGTCCGACGCCAGCCCAGCTTCAACATTATTGACCAGCGCAATGTTGTCCAGCCGGGTCTGGATTGTCGCCATGCTGCGGACGCCCAGCAGCGCCACCAGCACCAGCAAGATCAGGACGACACCAAAGCCCATCGCCAGACGGGTGCCTACTTTCATTTTGCTGAAGTCCATCATGCACTCCCCACAACCCGGCTTAAAACTTCACAAAATTGGATTCAGTGCCATCCGCTTCGCTGTCGCTGATTCGCAGCGCCGACATAGGCCGTATATGGCGCGCCGGCGCAGCACCCGCCTTGCGCTGCGGCTCGCGGCGCTGGATATTGCCGGCCACGCGGAAGAACGACACAGCCTGCTGCAACTGTTCTGCCTGGCCACTCATCTCTTCCGCCGTGGCAGCCAGCTCTTCCGAACTGGATGCATTTTGTTGCGTGGTCTGGCTCAACTGGCTGATGGCGGAATTGATTTGCGCCACGCCGGCAGACTGTTCTTCCGACGCGGCCGTGATTTCCTGCACCAGGTCCGACGTGCGCTTAATCGACGGCACCATTTCATCGAGCAGCTTGCCGGCTTTTTGCGCCAAGTCAACGCTGCTGCCCGCCACTTCGGAAATTTCCTGTGCCGCCACCTGGCTGCGCTCGGCCAGCTTGCGCACTTCCGCCGCCACCACGGCAAAGCCTTTCCCATGTTCGCCGGCCCGCGCCGCCTCAATGGCCGCGTTCAGCGCCAGCAAATTGGTTTGATAAGCGATGTCATCGATGATGGAAATCTTCTTCGCAATTTGCGTCATGGCTTCCACCGTGGACCTCACGGCGGAACCACCCTCCGCCGCTTCGCTGGACGCCTTGCCCGCCATGGAATCCGTAACTTTTGCGTTTTCCGTATTTTGTGCAATCGATGCCGTCATTTCTTCGATCGATGCACTGGTTTCTTCCACGCCAGCCGCCTGCTCCGATGCGGCTTGCGACAGCGATTGCGCCGTGGCGGAAATTTCCTCGGACGCGTTGGCCAGCGACACGGCGCCGGTACTGACTTCACCCAGCACGGACGCCAGCTTGTCCACCATGTTTTTCATCGCGTACAGCAGGCTGAGCTGGTCACCCGGACGCAGCTGTACTTGCACCGTCAAGTCGCCCTTCGCCACTTCACTGACGATGCGCGTCGCATAGGCAGGTTCGCCGCCAATTTGCTCCAGCAATTTATCGACCATGTGCTTCATCGAATACAGCAGCGACGACTGGTCACCGGGACGCAGTTTTACGTCCACCGCAAAATTGCCTTGCGCTACCTGATGCACGACGCCGGCCGCGTAGGACGGCTCGCCGCCGATTTGCGCCAGCAACTGGTCCACCATCTGCTTCATCGAATACAGCAAGCTGCTCTTGTCGCCATCGCGCAGCCGCACGTCGATGTCGTAATTTCCTTTCGCGACTTCCTGCACGATACCCGCCGCATATTTCGGCTCGCCGCCGATTTGCGCCAGCAAGTTGTCGACCATGGTTTTCATCGAATACAGCAAGCTGCTTTGATCGCCTTCGCGTAATTTCACGTCCACCGCGTAATTGCCGTGTGCGACTTCTTCCACGATTTTTGCCGCATAAGCCGGTTCACCGCCTAATTGGCGCATCAGCGAACGGATGATGTACATGCCGATACCGATCACCAGCAGCAGGGTCACGAGACCGATCACGATCGCTTGCATGATGGCGCTGGATTTCGCGGCCGCGGCGTCCTCTGCGGATTTTTTCCCGTTGTCCGCGTTGTATTGGCGGTGCGCCTCGAACGCATCCCACACTTTGGCCAGCAGCGCCTGGTTCTGCAAGATCAGGTCGCGCGCCTCGTTGACTTTGCCGGAGCGGGCCAGCGCCATGGCACGGGCGCGCACGCCTTCATAATCATCAAAACCGGCCTTGTCCGCCGCCAGCAACGCCTTATCCTTGTCGTCTGACACCATGGTGCGCCCATATTCCGTCAAGGCCGCCTCCACGCTTCGCGCATTGTTGCTCATCTTGCCTTCCCATTCCGTGATTTTCGCGGGGTCGGTCAGCAAAATGTATTGCCACAACTGGGTGCGCAGTAGCGCCAGCGATGCAAATCCCTTGTCCAGCAACAAGATGCTGGGCACGACATTGACGTTGGTGTAATTGGTGGTGGTGTAGACCTTTTCGGTCTGGTACAGGCCGACACCGGCTAAGGTGCACAAACCCAGTATGACGGCGGCAATGAGGATGGAAAGACGCTGGACGACAGTCATGGCAACAACTCCTTGTTCTCGCAAGACAACGGAATACCGCTCCCCCGAGGCCGGGGGCTATACGGGAAAGATGTTGCCGCTAGGTTTAGGTTTCCGCGCCGGCCAGGTTCGAGACGCCGGCCATGGCTTCAAGTTCGGAAACGGACAACACCTGGTCGGTATTGAGCAGGATGACGAACTTGCCGTTCACCTTGCCCATGCCCGAGATAAATTCGCTACGGATACGCGCGCCGAATTGGGGCGCTTTTTCAATTTCTGTCGGTGCAATGTCGATGACGGCATTGACGGCATCCACCATCACGCCCACCACTTGCTGCTCGCCATCTGCATCGATCTCGACAATGACGATGGCCGTACGTTTGCCGATCTGCGTGGCGGGACGGCCAAAACGGGCGGCCAGGTCCATCACCGGCACCACGGCGCCGCGTAAGTTGATCACGCCGCGCACGCACTCCGGCATCAGCGGCACCGTCGTCAAGCCCGAGTACTCGATGATTTCCTTGATGGCGAGGATGCCGATGGCGAACACTTCGCCGCCCAGCATGAAAGTGAGGAATTGCTGGCTGTCTTCCGCTGCGGTTGCCGTCACGGCATTGCGGTTCACGTGTGCTACTGCGGTCATATTCGATCTCCTGATGACGGGGCCGGGCGTTTTAAGCGGCCAATTGCGGCACTTCGGCCGTGTTGCCGGAACCTTGGCCGACAATTGCCGGCACATCCAGGATCAGCGCCACTTCGCCGTTACCGAGTATGGTGGAACCACTAATGCAGCGCAGCTGGCTGAACATGCGTCCCAGCGGCTTGATCACGGTCTGGAATTCGCCTTGCAGGCTGTCGACCACGAGGCCGACACGCTGCCCCGCATGCTTGACCACGACGATGCTTTCGCGCCGTGGCGGTGGCGTATCCACGCCAAACAAATCGCGCAGCCGGATGAACGGCAGCACTTGTCCCCGCAAGTTGGTGTAATCGTGGCCCGCTTCGGAGGCGAATTCAATGCACTCGTCGATCATGTCGAGCGGCACCACAAAGGTGGAATCGCCCAGGCCCACCAGGAAGCCGTCAATGATGGCCAGGGTCAGCGGCAGGCGCACGGTGACGGTGGTGCCGAGTCCCGGCGCACTGTCGACCGACACCGTGCCGCGCAAGGCCGTGATGTTTTTCTTTACCACATCCATGCCGACGCCGCGGCCGGACAGGTTCGTGATTTTTTCCGCCGTGGAGAAGCCCGGCTCGAAAATCAGGCCATAAATTTCCGTGTCCGTCATCTTGCGGTCCGGCTCCACCAGCCCGCGCTCCACGGCCTTGGCAAAGATGCGGTCGCGGTTCAAGCCGCCGCCGTCATCGGACACTTCAATGACGATGCTGCCGGAATCGTGGAACGCGTTCAGGCGCACGGTGCCGCGCAGCGGCTTGCCCCGTTCGGCGCGCACTTCCGCCGGTTCGATGCCGTGGTCGATGGCGTTGCGCACCAGGTGCGTCAATGGATCGCCGATTTTTTCCACCACGGTTTTATCCAGTTCCGTATCTTCGCCGCTGACGGCCAGGCCGATATCCTTGCCAATTTCCCGCGCCACATCATGCACGACGCGCTGGAAGCGGTTGAAGGTGGCGCCGATTTTCACCATGCGCAGCTGCAGCGCGGAATCACGTACCTGCTCGACCAGGTCGGACAGCATGGACGTGCATTCCAGCAGTTCGCTGTTGCGCACCTGGCGCGCAATCAAGTTGGCCGACGCGCCGACAATGATCAGCTCGCCCACCAGGTTGATCAGCAAGTCCAGCTTGTCGGCATCGACGCGGATCGAACGGCTCTCCGCCGGCTTGGCGGTTTCCACCGATTGTTTTTGCTTGGTCAGCGCCGCCTCGACAATGGCAGGCTCGGTAGCGCCCTGTCCCACCAGCACGGCGCCCAGCGGCGGCGTGGCGGCCGGCGTATGGCCGGCTTGCGCCTGCGCGTTCAGTGCATTGTCGAGTTCGCGCTCGGTGATGACGCCGCAGCGCACCAGCATTTCGCCCAGCATGGCTTTTTGTTCCGGCAATTCCCGGATCAGGCGCACGTATTCTTCCACACGGCTGCGCGGAGGCAAGATGCGCAACGTGCAATTGTCAGCGACAAATTCAAACACGCCTTCAATTGCAACTTTGTCCGCATCGGTTTCCAGCGCGATTTCAAAGCCGAGATAGCACGTTTCCGGGTCCATCTTGTCGGCTGTGGGGAGGGCATCGGTCAGCGTCACGATGCCGACAATACGGCCGATCTGTCCCAGGTAGCGGATAAATGACAGCGGGTCCATGCCATCGCGCAGCACGTCCGGGCCGAAGCGCAGCGACAAGTGCCATGCATCGCTGGAACCGCCGCCCGGTTCACCAATGCGTTCCACGCCCGGATGGTCCGGTTCCGCCACCAGCGCACTGGCCGCCGCCGGTGCGGCGCCATGGCCGTCATCGGCCGCCCCCATGTGCGCTTTCAATTGCGTAATCAGCGGAGCGCCTGCCGCCTGCATGTCCGGGTCAGGTTCCGTCTGCCCTGCATCCACCGCGTTGATCAGCGCCGACAAATGGTCGCAGCACGACAGCAGCAGCACCACCAGTTCATCCGTCATCGCCAGCTTGCCGTCGCGCACATCGTCCAGCAAGCTTTCCACCACGTGGGTGAACGCGACGATATGGTCCAGGCCGAACAGCCCGGCCGAGCCTTTGATGGTGTGGGCGGCGCGGAAAATCGCATGGACGGATTCATGGCCGCCCGCCTGTTCGGCATTGAGCAGCGCGTTCTCCATGTCTTCCAGCAATTCGCGGCTTTCCAGGATAAACGTCTGTAGCGCTTGGTCCAGATCCATAGTCCTTGCTCCAGTTTAAGCAGCCCGTGGGCCGATCACCAGGGCGTCGCCAAACCACGCGCCCAGATCCAGCAATTCAAACACTTCCAGCACGGCCGGGCTGTGGCCGACCAGCCGCAATTCACGGTTTTCCGCGCGGGCCGTCTGTTTGGCCAGCATCAGCACTTGCAGGCCCGCACTGTCGACTTCCGTCACGCCCGCCAGGTCCACTTCCAGCACGCTTGAGCGCGACAGTTCACCCTGCAGCAGCGTTTTCAAATCCGCCGCGCGATAAATATTGAGTTCGCCGTCAATGGCGACGCGTCCGGTACTCATGGCAGCACCAATTTTTGTACGGCGCCCAGCAGCACTTCGGGCTTGAACGGTTTCACCACCCACGCTTTGGCGCCGGCAGCCTGGCCTTCTTTCTTCTTGGCTTCCTGCGACTCCGTGGTCAGCATGATCACGGGCGTGAATTTATACAGTGGCAGCTGTTTGATTTCCTTGACGAACGTGATGCCGTCCATGTTCGGCATGTTGACGTCGCAAACGACCAGGTTGATTTTCTGGCCCTTGAGTTTGGACAGCGCATCCATGCCGTCCATTGCTTCCACCACGTCGTAACCAGCACCTTTGAGCGCGATGCCGACCACCTGGCGCAGGGAAGCAGAATCGTCAATCACCATGATGGTTTTAGCCATAGTACATTCCTAGAAAAAGGTGACTTCGTCAGAGGCTTTGGCAGTAACCATTTCGCCCCGGTGGATGGCATGTTCCTCTGCCATTGCATAGGTTTTTTCCAATTCCGCCAGCAAGATCTGCGGATCCGGTGCCTGCAGGCCCGCTCCCGCTTCGTAATCGCGCCGGTTTTCTTCCATGACCACCGGCAGCATTTCCATGTTGTGGTGGACATGGCCCAGCATCTGGCTGACGCGGTCCTGGAATTGCAATTGCACCAGTGCTTCACCCACCTCGCCTTTGATGGCGACGCTTTCCTGTTTCAACAGTTCAGATGATTGTGCCATGGCGTCCGTCAGGTTGCGGAATTCTCGCAGCACGTTGCCGATGGTGCCTTCTGACGATCGCATAGCTTCGTCTTCCGCGGCGCTCGATTCTGTCGCCGCATGGCACGCTGCCACAATGGCAGAGCTGATTTTTCCGACGCGGTCACTGATGCTGCGGCCGGTTTCCGCCGAGCGGTTCGACAGGTGCCGCACTTCCTGCGCCACCACGGCAAAACCGCGTCCGGCAGGACCGGCGCGCGCCGCTTCAATGGCGGCATTTAACGCCAGCAAATTGGTCTGCGCGGCAATGCTGGCAACACCTTCGGCCATGTCGCGCAACTCACGGGTAAATTGTTCCAGTTCACGGATACGGGCCAGCATTGCATGCTTGGATTCCAGCGCCGCCTTCATGATGGACACCACTTCGCCTAACTGCGCTTCGCTGTGGGAAAACACTTGCGACAGAGATGCTTCGCCGGCGCCGGTGGCATTCGATAAATGCAGGGCTGCATCGAGCTTGTCGACAATGCCTGAGAAGCGGCCGGCCAGTTCCGCCACCGCCTCTTCCATCTGGCTGCGCGACGATTCGATTTGGCGGCACCACACCGGCATTACCGCTTCGCTGAAAGCCTGGCGCTGCTCGAGGTACGCGGGCACGTCGTCACGCCCGGCTGGACTCGCGACGCCCAGCTGTAGCCATGCCGCCACACCGACGCCGATAAATGCAAGTGCTCCGAGAATTCCCAGCCAACCTGCACCGGGCCAGAACAGGGCCATCAGGGCGCCTGCAATTGCGAGGGCAGCCGGGTAAAGGCGGCCACCAGAATTGTCCAGAAGTGAGTTCAATGGGAATCTTCTTTCGTAGGGTAAGAACCTTCTGAAGCTGCCAGTTCATTCTACGCAAAAAAGAAATTGGCGGTCTGCAATATCACCCCGCGTTATACAAAAAAACCACGGCTTGTTAAATCGTAGCGAGTGGGTGCATGGACTAAGCAACAATCAACACTGCCAACTTGCCAACATCAGGCGCTTTTGCTTTAATGGATGCGCAACAAGTTATCAGTCTATGCACACCGTCGGGGTGTAGCTTAGCCCGGTAGAGCGCTACGTTCGGGACGTAGAGGCCGGAGGTTCGAATCCTCTCACCCCGACCACGGAATTCCCTTCATAACAGCGGCTTATTTTGACCGCCTCATCAATATGTTTATTTTTCATTAGGCGATTACCGTAAACCGCTGTACAGTACCGCATCCATTTCGGTACTCTGTCACCGTCCTTTTTCCTTCCTGTTTAGGCCACCGCGCCACTCCTGTCTGATTCTCGACCACTGGCTCTACTTGAGAAGTGGGTTCGTTCGTCTATAGCAAGGAGCAACTTGATTACACATACAGGAACTATTCATTGGTTCAGCAGATTAAAAGGCATCGGTCAGATCAGGCCGGATGCGGGTGGCTACGATGTCATGGCCGATATCGGGGACTTCGTCGAGATGCAGCCGCCTGGGGCCCTGGAGCATAAGCTGGTTGCTTATCAGTTGGACGAATCGGCCATTGGCGGGCGCGCCACCCGGATTCACGTGGTAAGGCGGTTTTAGCCGATGGCGAAAGAAGACCTCATCGAGATGCAGGGCATGGCCTAGGAAATCCTGCCGGACAGCCGATACCGCGTCGAACTGGAGAGCGGCCACCGGCTGATTGCCTACTCTGCGGGCCACATGAAAAAAAACTTCATCCGCATTCTTGCCGGTGACCGTGTGACCTTGGAGCTGTCCGCTTACGATCTAAGCAAGGGCCGCATCACTTTTCGCCATATTGACGCTCACAAAGGGGGCGGCGCGCGCTGAACCATCCGGCGGAGCCGCTGAACCATGTCCGTGGATTAGGCATCAGAGACCTCACTGCGCTCCGGCCCGCCCGCCGGCAGCCGCACAACAAATTCGCTGCCCCGCCCCACGCCCTCGCTGCGCGCTGTCACAGTGCCGCCATGCAGGCCCACCATATGCTTGACCAGCGCGAGTCCGATGCCCAGCCCTCCGGTTGCCCGGTCCACCGTGGTTTTGCCTTGCACGAACAGTTCAAAAGCAGCCGACAGCAATTCCGGCGGCATGCCGATGCCATCGTCGCTGATTGCCACCGCGATGCTGTCGCCATCCAGGCCCGCCTGCAGCCTGATACGTCCGGACGGCGGCGTGAATTTCGCTGCATTGTTCAGCAAATTCGACATCACCTGCACCAGCCGCTTATGGTCGCCCTGCACACGCAGTTCACTTGTCTGTATCGCCACATCCAGGCGCTGCTCCTTGCGGTCCATCAGCGGGCGCACCTGCTCGACCGCTTCTTCGATCGCGGCGCGCAAGTCCACGCAAGTCATGTCGAGCTTGATCAAGCCGCGTGACACGCGGGAAATATCCAGCAAGTCATCCACCAGCCCGGTCAAGTGCGCCACCTGGCGCGCAATCACGGCGGCAGATTTGTGCACGACAGCGGGGTCGGGTTTCAATGTCAAGATATGCGCGGCCGCGCTGACGGGCGCCAGCGGGTTGCGCAGTTCATGGGCCAGCATGGCCAGGAAATCGTCCTTGCGGCGGTCACTCTCCTGCAGCGACTGGTACAGCCCCGCATTTTCAATTGCCACGCCCGCGCGGCGCCCGATCTCTTCGCCAATCTCGACATCCGCCTCGCTATACAAATGACGGCTCTCGGCTGAAGTGAACGTAATCGCGCCGATGGCGTGGCCGCGGACGATGAGCGGGATTGCCATGTACGATCGCAGCCCGAGCTCGCGGATGATTTGCAGGTAGCCGGTGTCGCGCAGGGACAGCATCAGGGCTTCATCTGTGATCTCCTTGACCAGCGCCGCCTTGCCCGCGCGGATCACCTGCCAGGGGCTGTTGGGCGTATCCGGGTCGGGCGGATAACGTTCGTGCAGGCGGCGCGCCAAGTCAACCTTTTGCGGGTCAACGTGGGCTACCGCGACTCTTTTCAGCGCGCCCTCGCCATCCACCAAATCGACCGTGCACCAGTCAGCAAAATCCGGCACCGCAAGCCTGGCGATACGCACCAGAGTCTCTTCGCGTTCGACCAGCTCGGCGAGTTCCGCGCTGGCCTTTGCCAGAAAGCGCAGCTTTTGTTCAGTGAGCTTGCGCTTGGTAACATCCACGCAAATGCCGGACATGGACACCACCTGCCCCTGGCCGTTCCGGACCACGTCGCCCTTGCCTTCGATCCAATGCACCGACCCGTCCGGCCAGATAATGCGGTACTCGATACCCTTGCCGGTTTCACTGTCGATCTGGCCGCCAAGCGAGCGGCCGGCCAGTGCGCGGTCGTCCGGATGGACCAGATTCAGGTAATCCTGCACCTTGCCCAATTGGCTGCCCGGCGGCATACCGTGCAACTCCGCCATCCCCGGCCACCAGAACACCCGGTTTTCGAGCATATTCCATTCCCACGCGCCCATGCCGCCGACCTTGAGCGCAAGGCGAAAACGCGCTTCGCTGGCCTGCTGCAGGGCTTCGAGGCGGGCTTTGACAACAACCGGCGCAGCCAGCGACGACAATTCGCCGGCAAATTGCAGGTCGCGCGTGGCGTGGCGCCTTCCTGAATCTCCCATGAACAATGTGAGCGAACCGATCAGTTCATCACCATAGGCCACGGGAACCGACAGCATGGACGTGAACTGGATAAAGCGCTGACCGGGACCAAAGGCTCGCGCATACCATTCGTCATTGGTATCGGGGTGCAGCACGGCTTCCCCCGACGACAGCGCGCACAAATTCATGTCTTGCCGCTCATTGCGCTGCCACGCAGTGGCCGACAATATCCGCTCCAGTTCGTCATTGTCATAGGCCCGTGCGGTACGGCGTACGCCTTCCGGCAGCACCACGTCAAAAAAACCGAAGTCGCCCAGCGCCGGCAAACAGGCGGTAATTGCATTTTGCAATGCCGACTCCAGGTCGGCCGAGGTCGTCAGGATCCGCGCTGCCTCACGGAACACCCTGAACTCTTCGACTGACAGCAAGTCATGCGGCAGCGGTGACTGACCATGCATTTTATTTAGTTAGGTTGCCTGTAAGAACACGACTTTAGCATTGACGCGTTTTTTATATTGCACATTTTCTATTGAGCGCGCCTGCACCATTCTTCACCGGCCAGCAAAACACGAAGGCAATCATTCACAATTTGAATATCACCAATAAGTAATCTGCGACAAGTTATGCAATCTATGAATCGGCAATATCGATAATTAAAATTAGATTTATATGCTGCGCCGCGACATAATGTTTTCAACAGAGAACATTTGACAAGGAGAAACAGCATGAACATCAGCAAACACATGGAATTCATCTTCCTCGGCGCCTTGGCATTGATCGGCGCTTCGGCCGCAGCAACCGCCGCTGTCCCTGCTCTGATGGCTCCGCTGGCTCCGACCGCTTACATTCAAACGCTCCAGGACAATGAAATGCAAACCGTGGTGGTAGCTGCCAAGCGCCTGACGGCCGAAGAAAAAGCTGCATTGGGCGAATAAGCCCGGTCCCCGGCAGACCTTAAAACAGGTCTGCCTGGCGCGTCGTCAGGCGCGCAAAGCTGCTGTGCAATGGCAGCAAGATGGAGTCGGCAATCGGCTGCAACTGCTTGCCAAGGTAGTGTTCGTAATCGATTTTCGACCGCAGCGCTTCCAGTGGTTCCGGCCCATTGACGGTCATCACGTAACTGATCCAGCCGCCGTTTTGATAACGCAGCGGGCGCTTCAACGAGCGGTTCACTTCATCCGCGATGCGGGCCGCCCGTACTTGCGGCGGCACATTGACCTGGTATTCATCGAGCCGCTGGCGCAATCTTTTCCGGTACACCAGCAATTCATCCAGTTCCCCGCACGCCGTCCGGCGCACGTAATCGCGCACGTATTGCTCGTAGGGTTCGGACTTGAAAATACGGGTAAATAAACCTTGCTGGAATTGCTGCGCCAGCGGCGTCCAGTCGCTGCGCGCCACTTCCAGGCCCCGGTAAATCACTTCTTCTTCCCCTTTGCCATTGAGGGTGAGGCCCGCATAGCGCTTCTTGCTGCCCATGTCCGTGCCGCGGATCGTGGGCATGAAAAAGCGCTGGAAATGCGTGTCGAATTCAATTTCCAGGCAGCTGTCGAGCCCCAGCTCATCGCGCAGCCGCTGCTGCCACCACGCATTGATCTTGCGCGCCAGGCCGTCGCCAATGGCCACCGCTTCCTCGTTCGGATAGGAACGTTTGAGCCAGATGAAAATCGAATCCGTGTCGCCGTAAATCACGTCGTACCCTTCGCCTTCCACCAGCTCCCGCGTCAGGCGCATCATTTCATGGCCGCGCATGGTGACGGACGATACGAGGCGCGGATCATAAAAGCGGCAATCGGGCGAACCCAGTACGCCGCAAAAGGAATTCATCAATAGTTTCAGCGCCTGCGACAGCGGTTCATTTTTTTCCCGCTTGGCGGCATCGCGGCCCTGCCACAGCTGAGTCGTGATGGCGGGCAGGCAGTGGTGTTCGCGTGAAAACTGCGCGCCGCGGAAGCCGGGAATTGCCGTCTCCGCGTCCCCGGCCAAGCCTTCGATCATACCGACCGGATCGACCTGGAACGTGCGGATGATCGACGGGTACAGGCTTTTATAGTCCAGCACAACGACCGAGTCATACAGCCCCGGTTTTGAATCCATGACGAAGCCGCCCGGCGACGGGCTGAATGGCACGTCGCCCGTATTCGGCGCCACGTAACCTTCGCGGTGCATGCGCGGCAGATAGTGGTGGGAAAACGCGGCAATGGAACCGCCCATATGGTCGGCCTGCAGGCCCGTCACGTGCGCCCGCTCCAGCATGAACGCCATCAGCCGCGCCTTATCGAATATGCGTGTCACCAGTTCGCAGTCACGCAAGTTGTAATACGCGAGGCCCGGCTTGTCGTCGCGGAAGCGGCGCTCGATTTCCGCCATCTTGTCGTACGCGTCGCCAATATCCTTGCCTTCGCCCAGCATGGTTTGCGCCACGTTTTCCAGGCTGAACGAAGGGAACGTCCATGATGCGGCGCGCAGCGCTTCAATGCCGTCAATGGCGATACGGCCCGGTATCGAGGCAAACACATAGCCCTCGCGCGCCTGGTGCGTGCGCCAGTCGACCGGCTTGCCTTCTCGGCCCAGCAACAGCGGCACTTTGTATTTGTCCGCATTCTTTTGCAGCACGCGCAAGTCGAATTGCACGACGCTCCAGCCGATGATGGCGTCCGGATCGTGGGTCTGGAACCACGCATTGAGTCTTTCAATCAGCTGGCGCGGCGTGTCGCAGTATTCGAGCTGGAAGTCGAGTTCAGGCGCCGGCGCCGGCGCCGGTCCCAGCATATACACGTGGCGCTGGCCGCAGCCTTCCAGCGCGATCGAATACAAGTCTTCGTAGGCGCTGGTTTCAATATCGAGCGATACCAGTTTTAGCGTGGGACGGTAAGCCGGCTCCGGCTTCAGCTTGCAATCCGTGATGACCTGGCCCTGTTCGTTGCCGCCTTCGATCCGCACCCCGGCAGTAATGAAGCGCTCCATCAGGTAGCGCTCCGGCGGACGCACATCGGCTTCATACAGCTTGACGCCACGGTCGCGCAACGTGCGCTCCAGTGCAGTCAACTGGCGGTACTGGCTGGCATACAGGCCGACAACGGGGGCGCCGCCGAATGTTTTCAGCGGCAAGCCGCGCAGAGAGATGGCGGCGTCCCGCGCCAGTTGCGCTTCGATGACATCGCGCAGTTCCGCTTCGGCGAAGGCGACCGACACTTGTTCCGTCAGACGGACCTTGCGCGGGCCATCGTCTGTCGCCACCCAGAATTCGATTTCCGTACCCTGCCGGGTATCTCGCCAATGGCGGGTCAGGATAAAGCCAGCAGTGGATGCCACAAGTCAGTGAGGAAAGTTGAAAAAGTCACCCGGCATTATACTGTATGGATAACCAGTCAACACTTCCCTTTGCAACCCGCTCAGTCCGTCACTGCCGCGGTCCCCGCTGCCGGCATGGCCTGGGCAACGTCTTCGCGCGCCGCAGGCAATGCCGCCAGCGCAGGAATCACGACGGGCGCAACGCCCAGCGGCAGGGTCAGCCAAAACGTGCTGCCCAGACCCGCCGTGCTGGCCACGCCCAGTTCACCGCCCATCTTTTCCACCAGGTGCTTGGTCACGACCAGTCCAAGCCCGCTGCCATCCTGCTTGCCGCTCTCCTGCCCCAGCCGGTTAAACGGCTGGTACAGTGCGGCCTGCTGTTCCGCCGTGAGTCCGAGACCGGTATCTTGCACGGCAATGCGCACCGTATCCTGGCCGGATTCCATGCACTGCACGCTGATGGCGCCGTGGTCGCGGTTGTATTTGACGGCATTCGACAGCAGGTTGATCAGCACCTGCTTGAGCCGCATGCGGTCCGCCATGACGCACAAGTGTTCGGCGCACGTACAGCGCATGGTTATGCCGCGCAATTGCGCTTGCGGATCGACGAGGATGCGGCACTCTTCCAGCACGCCGGCCACCGGCACGGCTTCCAGGTCCAGCTGCAAGCGGCCCGACTCGATTTTCGCCAGGTCCAGCACTTCATTTGACAGTTTCAGCAAGTGGCGCGCGCCCGTCAGGATATTGCCGGCAAATTGCTTCTTTTGCGCTTCCGTCGACGCCAGCTTTTCCGACAGCAGGATTTGCGCAAAACCAAGGATGGCATTGAGCGGCGTGCGCAATTCATGACTCAGGTGCGACAGGAACGTGGACTTGGCCTGGTTGGCCCGGTCGGCCTGCTGCTGCGCCACGCGCAACTCTTCGTTCATTTTCACCAGCTGCACGGCATGCTCGCGCAGCCGCGCTTCCAGCAGTGCATTCTGGATGCGCAAGCGCCGCGTTTCCAGTGCGCGCGACAGCACCGGCAAAATCACGGACACGCGGAAGGGTTTCAAAATATAGTCGAGCGCCCCCACCTGCATGGCCTGGACTGCCGATGCAATGGACCCTTCGCCCGTCATGATCACGCACGCCAGGTCAGGATCAAGCGCGCGCGCCGCCTGCACCAGGCCGATGCCATCCATGCCGGGCAACATCAAATCGGCCAGCAGCACGTGATAAGAGTCCGCCCGCAGCGCCTGCAGCGCCGCTTCGCTGGAACTGCGCCCGACGGTTTCATAGCCATGCGCGCCCAGCGTATCGCACAGGGCACGCATTTGTGCCGGTTCATCATCCACGATCAGGATCCGTACTGCCATTGACGCCTCCTTACGCTTCCTCGCTGCAGCAATCCGCCAGCGCCAGCCGCAATTCCTCAATTTTGGGCGGCTTGCTTAAAACCTTGTCCACGTATGGCGGAATGTCGTTTTCCGCCGTCATGCGCTGTCCCCAGCCGGTCAGCAATAGTACCGGCGTCACGGGCGACAGCGCCTTCACTGCCTGCGCAACTTTGCGGCCATCCACGTACGGCATGCCCAAATCCGTCACGACCAGTGAATATGGTTCGCCACTGTTATGCGCATTGCAGAACAAATCAATGCCGGCCTGTCCGCCATCAGCTTCCGTCACGCGGTGGCCATCACGCTCCAGGATGACACGCAGGGATTTCAGCAACAGCGGATCGTCATCCACCGCCAGGATGCGCAACTGCCCAGCACGCGGGCCAGCCATGCGGGCCAGGCCCGCAGCCGGCGCGGCGGGAGGCGCGTCAAACGCCAGCCGCACCATGGTGCCCTTGCCGGGCGCCGTCACGATGTCGATTTGCCCGCCGTGGCGCTCCACCATGCCGTACACCATGGCCAGCCCCAGGCCGGTACCGCGTTCACCTTTGGTGGTAAAGAACGGCTCCAGGCAGCGCCGCCGGGTTGCTTCATCCATGCCGATACCCGTGTCGCACACTTCAATGGCTACGCGGCGCATGCCCTGCCCTTCCTGTTCGCCCAGCTCCAGCAAACGAGTGCGCAAGACCAGGTGGCCGCCATCGGGCATCGCGTCCACCGCATTGAGCACCAGGTTCGTCAATGCTTCGCGGATATCGCTTTCCACGCCCATGATTGGCGGCAAATCCGGCGAGGCTTCCACCGCCAGGCGGATCGTTGCGCCATGCTGTTGCGGCATATCGTTCCAGCTGGAATGCGTCAGGTCCGCCACTTGCTGCAGCAACTGCCCGGCATCGACCGGCACTTGCGGCGCCAGCCCGTCGCGCGAACGGTAAAACTCGCGCATGTGCGCCACGGTCGCGGCCACGTCATCGACTGCACGCCGCACGACTTCCAGGCAATGGCGCGCATGGGCGCTGAGCCCCGCTTCGGATTCCAGCAAATATTCCGTGTACAGCGCCACGGGGGAAATGGCATTATTGATGTCGTGCGCTATGCCGCTGGCCATCTGTCCCAGTGCGCGCAAGCGCTCTTGCTGCAAGAATTTCTGTTGCGCCTGGCGCATATCGTCATAGGCGCGCTGCAGCGCCACGTACAGTTCGCCCTGATGCACGGCCAGCGCCACATGCTCGCTCAACTGTTGCAGGAAATCGCATTCACCGCTGGAAAAACCATGGGGCGCCCGCCGTGCCGCCACCAGGATACCCGCCACCCGTCCCTCGACGGGCAACGGCGCCAGCACCAGCGAGCGCAAGCCTCCGGTAGCCAGCCGCCGGGCAAATGGCGTATCAGCTTCAGCGATATCGGTTTCGTACACGAATTCCCCCTGGACACAGCGCGTCAGGCCAGCACCATCGAGTTCGATCACGGTCCGTTCATTGAGCGGATTGCCCAGCGCCGCGCCGCTGTGCATGCCGACACAGCTGGTCATCAAGCGGCTGCTGTCCCGGTCATATAGGAAGGCGCAGCCAAAATTGATAGGCAGCTGATCTTCGAGGCAGCGTAGCACGACCTGAAAAATGCTGCGTAAATCTTGCCGGTCGCCGATAGAGCGGGTGATTTGGTGCAGCAAATGCAGGCGCGCCAATTGTTCCAGGTTGCGCCCTTCCGCCTGCTGGCGTTCGTGGATTTCCGATTGCAGCGCGGCATTGCTGGCCGCTAATTCATTGCGCGACACACTGGTTTCCATCAGCCGCGCCGTCATACCGTCGAACGCCCGCGCCAGATCGCCGATTTCGTCACGCTCGCGCCGGTCCAGCCGGAATGCCAAGTCGCCCGCACCAACCCGCTGTGTGCCCTCGTGCAAACGCTGCAACGCATGCGCCACGCTGCGATAACCCAGCCACGCGGCAACCGCCACGGCCAGCATGGCTATGCCGCCAAAGGCCAGCGTCACGACTTGCTCTTGCCGCTGCGCCGCCAGCACGCCGGTCCGGCTGTCGGCAGCCAGCCGCATGGCGTCGGCAATCATGCCCTGCATGCGGTTGGTGATCTGGCCGGACAGGCGCGCTTCGAATTCCTTCGCCACGGCTTGCTCCGCCGCATCATGCGCAAAGGGCCGGGGTTCCGACAGCCGCGCAAACTGCTTATCCAGGCTGGCCAGCGTGATTTGCAGGCCGGCGATCACGGCCGCGTCGCCGCGGGCATCCGTTTTAGCGGCAGCATCGAGCAATTGCGCCAGCGAAGCGCTGCGCATGCGCCATTGCGTGCGCGTGCGCTCCTCATGCTTGAGCACATATTCCATGGTGAGGAAACGCAGGCCGGTAATGGCGCTCACCATTTCACTGGCGGTTTCATTACGCAACACTTCCCGGCGCACGCGCTGCGCACTGTCCAGCAAGACAGCCACGGTAACGGCAACGATCAAAGCGGAAAGCAAACCCATCAATTTGAACCGCGTCGCCAGCCGCATAGGGTCTCCGCTAGTGGATAATGGTGACGGCCCCGGGGGCGACGGCTTGCAGCGGCTTGAAATCCACTGCGTTCAGATAATTAGGCATCGGTCCGCTGGCCAGCCGGTTCGCCAGCGCCCAGCGCGTTTCATCTTCCAGCGCCAGCAGCAAGCCCTGGTCCAGGCTGACGCCGAAGCGGTAAGTCGGCCATAGCGCGCGCCATTTTTCGCCCTGCGGCTTCATCATCGCAGCAATCATTTCCTGGGCAGCAGCGGGCTCATCGCGGCACCACGCGGCCCCCTGTATCACGGCGCGCAGCACACGCTTCAATGTTTCCGGATGGCTGACGACATATTCCTTGCTGCCCACCAGGTTATACGGGATTTCATACAAGTCTTCCGCGTAAAACAGCGCGCCTTTGCCACTCAATTGGCGTTGAACGGTGCCCAGGTAAGGTTCCCACGTGGAAACCACATCCACTTCCCCCCTTTCCAGCGCCGAGGCGAACTGGTCCGCTGGCATGTTGTGCAGCGTGACGTCCGACACTGCCAGCAACTGCCGGTTCAGCATAGTGTTCAACACGAAATGCGCGGAAGTACCGAAGCTGACGCCGATGCGCTTGCCTTTCAAGTGTCCCGGCCCCGTGATGCCGCTGCCCGGCCGTGCCAGCAAACCATGGTCGCGGTCGGATTTGAATATGGTGGCAATCACAGACACGGGCTCCTGTTCCATGATGGCAAACATGATGGGAATGTCGGCCGCCGTCGCCAATTGGGCCTGGCCTTTTAGCGCCGCAGACAGCGCAGATTTGCCGCTGGGATGCGGCTGCAGCTGGGCCTGGACCCCGGCCTGCGCAAAAAATCCTCTTTGCTGGGCCGCCACTACGGGGCAACTACCAACGTACGATGAACTGATGGCAATGACGACTTTTTCCTGCGGGACGGACGTGGCGGCACGTTCGCGCCAAGCATACGCGCCGGCCGCAGCCGCAACGGCTGCCAGCAGCAGAGCAATCATCCGGCGTTGCAGGATCCTGTCCAGCACATTGACCTCCTGGAAGGCATGCAATTTACAAGTGAAAAAATGGCTTGCGGGAAATGAACCGCTCAAGGTTACACAAAATCAAAACCTCCGGCAAACGTCTGCTGTTGCCTATCTCCAAAAGCAACACGTAGCTATTGGTCTGCTAGTTTTGTCAGTGTTTGCCGGGCCGGCACGCGGATTTTCTGCGTTGCGGACAACGGTGTGGATGGCGCAGGCGTAGCATGGCCACATGAAGATGCCCAGGACAGGACGCCGCCGGATCATGCGCCTGATGGCGCGCGTTACAGCGGCCATCCCGCTGGCCGCGCCCCTGCGGTCCGCAGCGGTATCAGGAACGCCAGCCCCTGTGAAGCCCCTGCCGAAGGCCATGGCGCAGCAAGCAGCGGCACAGTTGCCTATCCTGCTGGAGCTGGCGCAGCCGCCCGCCCTGGCCCGGCAAGCGCTGCTCACGGCAGTGTCGCAATTGCCGTCCGGGCATCCACGCCGCCGCCGCTACCGGCTGGCCGTGCCATTTGATACGCCGCTGTTTCCTCCCGATCACTTGCTGCGTTCGGCGCCCGGCCAGCCTGGCGACGCCGGCCTCGACATCTGGCTGGCCCTGCCGCCCGGCCTGCGCCGGCATGATGTGTTGATACTGCCGGATGAAGATTACTTTTGGGACGATCCCCAGACGGGCCATGCCGCGCCAGACACAGGCAGCTATGCCGCCCAATTTATCGTGCACCTGATGGCAAACGGTGGCGGCACGGCGCTGTCCATCGTGCAGGCGCATCCACTGCGCCGCTATGGCAAGACCTTCCACTTGCTGGGCCGGACCGGTCCCGGGTTTTACTGGGATATCCGGCCAGCGCCCCCTTCTCCTGCAGCCGCCGCCACACTGGCGGACGATCTGGCGCAGTGGCTGGGCGCCACGCGCCAGGTCGTCTGATGCCGGTCAGCGTTGCCCGTCCGTTGCGGACGGCGTGCAGCGCCGGCACACCGGCGTCAATGACGGCCGGAACAGCAGCCACAGCAAACCCGGCAGCACCAGCGGCCAGGTAGCGGGTTCCGGCGCCGAGCCACCTGTTACTTGTACGGTGAACGGCGCCAGCACCTGGTCGCTGGGCTGCAGCAACGCACCGCCGCCCAGCGGGTCGCCATTCCACCACTCGCCCGCCAGTGTGAATTGCCCGCTTTCGCTTTGTCCCGGCAGCGCACCGGGATTCAGCAGCAAGCCAAACAAGCCTTGCCCGGCGCCGGGATTAAATGCCACTGTCGCGCCCAGTCCCGGCCCCAGGATGGGAAAGTCAAAGTAACTGGCATCCGGCGTGCCCAGCGCGAACGATGAAGCGCTCAGCTGAGTCGGCACGAACCAGTTGACCACGTCGGTATTGTTCAGCGTATAGCCCCAGCCGACCAGTTGGCCCGGGGCGCCGGATACCATGCCGCCGGGCGGCAGCAAGTCCAGCGTAAAGGTAAACGGCGTCGCCTGGACGGATGGCGCCAGCAGCGCTGCGCAGCAGGCTGATGCCAGCATGGATTTCAGGGATTTCATGTTCAACTCCTTTCACCGTGGCGTCACTGCTTGCGCATGCGCATAGGAATACGTGGCGCCGTTGATGTCGGACACGGTGCCGGTTTCACTGATGGAGAAGCGCTGCAAGCCCGGCGGCGTATTGAACGTCAGCCGCACGGTGAAGTAATTGCCGACATCCACGTTCGGCGTCACCAGCGGCAGTGGCGGCGACAGTGCGGTATTCAGCGTCGCCGTGCCGGTACCGGCCAGGGTACGGACACGCAGCGCGGCCAGCGTCATGTCGCGCGCCGTGCCCACGCCGGTATTGGTAAAGCGCAAGTCCACGGCGGTAATGCCGGGCGCCACGGTTTCCTGTCCGATGATATCGGCAATAAAGTCAGGCCGCCCTGCCACTTGCGGTTCGCCCGTGACAAAGCTGGTTACGGTGGCGCTGTTGCGCGACAGGGAATTGACGGTGCTTTGCACGGCAGCCGTAATGGTGTCAGCCACGCCGGCAGCCGTCCCCGGTGGCGGCTGCACTTGCACCATGACGTTGGCAGTCTCGCCGGCGCCCAGCGTCAGCGATACCGGCGAAACGGAGGCAATGAAATGCTGGTCATCCGTGGCGGCAAAATGGAATGTATCGGCCGCGCCCAGGTTACGCACCTGGAACACCAGCGACGCCGGCATGCCGGCGCGTAAATCCTGGGGCGGTGGCGCGATAATCGCTACCTGCTGCGGCGACACCATCAAGCTCATGACCCGCTGGTAATCCGTCCCTGCACTATCCTTGCCCGTCACGTAAGCAAGGAAAGGTTCCGCAGGCACAGTCAGCGGGCCAAACCATTTATCGGCATCGGTTTCATCGCGCTCCAGCGGCAACGGCATGATGGCGTCATAGTTCTTGCGGCGCAGGGTAAAGGCTGCATCGGCAGCCCCGGCCGTCAGCGATGCCAGCGCATACAGTTTCTGGCCCGGCCCCGGCTCGCCGTCCAGCGCAAACAAGCCCTGGTGCGGCGGCTGCCCGGCAAACGTGGCCAGCTTGAAGGAATTGAAGGCCAGGTCCGCCGTGCCGCCCACATTGACATACGTGAGCCCAGGCGAACCCGCGACTTGCAATTGCCAGCGGCCCCGCATCGGCGCATCGATGGAGATAATCACGCCGCCCGTCAATGTCAGGTATGTCGACGCATCCGTCGCCTGCACGGTCACGCCGTCGGGCCGCTTCAAGGTCACGGCTGGCGTCACGTAATCGATGCTGCTGACCGATACCGTCAACTTCGTCATGCTGGCGTCGACAGGAAACGTATACGTCCGGGGCGCCGGGTACGTATCGCTGATGGACAGCACTTGCACGGCATTATTTCGTCCCAATAAGTCCGCCAGCGCCGTCACGCTTTCCGCTTCCGATGGAAACAGGGAAATAGCTTGGCCGCCTGTTTCTGTCGCCAATTGCAAATACCCGGGCTCGATCGGTGAACAACTGCCAAACAGGATGGCGAACACCTTGATTTCCTTGGCCTTGGCCAGCCCGATCACAGCGCCTGCCAGCCCCGCATCCTTGGCTGACGCATCCGTGTACATGAACAGGCTGCCGCTGGGATTGGACAACGACAAGCCGTTATACATGCCTGTCATGGCCAGTTCCGGGCAATCGCCGCCGCCGGACGCGCCCAGCCCGCTGATCGATGCCTTGAACGCTGTCGCATCCGTCGTGGACGTGGTGGGCCCGGTGCCTGGATCGTTGAATGGCGCCAGCACATATTGCAGCGGTTCTTCATCGGTACCGAGGCGGCTGTTGACGATATTGATGGCCGACGCGCGCACGCCGGCAATGATGCCGCCCATGCTGCCCGTCGTATCGATGGCGAAGGCCAGCGTGGGGCCGGCGCCCAGCAGTGCTTTCAATTGCGTCACTGTAATGACGGACTTGATGTCGTCAACGAATTGCTTGGTGCCGGCAATGGCGGCCGCCGCCGCCGTGTTATGGAAACCGCTGTGCGGCGACAGGTCGCAATAGCGCGTGTCCTTGTTGATGCCTTCCCTGAAATAGCCGACGGGATCGCTGGACGGCGAACTTTTATCCAGCGGCCCGCCGTGGCTGCATTTAAACGCGCCCGGCTTGATGCGGTCTTCGCCGCCGTAATAACCGCTGGTCAGCAAGTCGGTCACCAGGGTTGATGAATTCGCACAAAACGTGCCGGGATTGGTAAAGCCGGAACACGTGGTGGCAAGCGGTCCGGCAAACGCCAGTGCGCCGCCCCGCCCGACACCCGGATGAGCGCCGGCATTGCCCTGCTCGACCCAGTTACTGTGCGAATAAAAATCCTGGATCGTGTGCAGTGCGCTGCCAAGGTTGGCGCGTGCACCGGTAGCGTTGATCGGGTCGGCCTGCAGCGCGGCGATCACGTTGGCTTTCAGAATCGCCAGCCGCGCTTGCCCGCCGGCGCCATTTTCGCCATCAAAATGCTTGGCGGACGTGACCTGGTCATCATCGACCTTCGCATTCGCTTCGATGATCTGGTCCAGCGCGGTCTGCATGGGTTTGGTCAGTTTTCCGACACCGAAGTAACTCTTGTCGAGTGCTTCGATGGCGCGCTGGGTAATGTCCTGGTGCGTCAGGCTGCCGGACGATTTGGCAGTGGCGGCGCACAGCAAGCCATTTTTCGGGCAAAACGCCCAGCTGGGCAATGCCAGGCTCGATGCCAGCAATGCCAGCAGCATGGCAATGATCGGGATGGTACGCATGGCGGCTCCTTCCGCAGTGGTGGTGATACCTTTCCCTGTGCATTTCGCATGCCACCGCACGCCATGCCTGTGGCAGCGTCTCGCCTGCGCCCGCTGAGCCACCCGCGATGGCGTGATTGCCAACATTCCCGACAGCGCTCCTCAGCTGTTACATGCTTATACATTTGCCAGCAAGTACTTGCGCTAGAATGCCCGGTCCGGGCTGGTAACCCTGGCCCCTCTTCGTCACGACCTTATTCTCCGATGCGAACTTTTTCCCTTACCGCGCTGGGCGCGGCACTGTGCGCAGCGCTGGCGATCCCGGCCTCCGCACAAACCCCGATTACGCTGGACCAGGCCATGTCTCATCCGGACTGGATCGGCAACCCTGTTGAAACCGCCTGGTGGAGCTGGGATGGCAAGCGCGTGTTTTACAAACAAAAGCGCACAGGCTCGCCATTGCGCGACACGTTTGAAACGGGCGTAGCGGCGGGTGCATCGGCCAGCGTGAAACCGCGCCAGGTCGGCGATGGAGAACTGGCCGGACTGGATTCTGCCACCGTCATTTATAACCACGACCATACGCGCGCCATCCTGTTCCGCAGCGGCGACTTGTTCGAGCGCGATTTGAAGACGGGTGCGCTGCTGCAGATTACGCGCGGCGGTTCGCCGGCGCCTTCGCTCGCCCGCTATGCGGCCGATGGCAAGTCCGTGCAATTCCGCCTGGGCAATGACTGGTTTGGCTGGAGCCGCAATGAGCGCCTGGTGACACCGCTGGCCCAAGTACGGGCCGCCAAGGATCCGGCAGCCGCGCCGGACGCTGACAATTTGCGCGACATGCAGTTGCGCCTGATTGCCACCTTGAAGCGCCAGAAAGATGACAAGGATGCGCTGCGCGAACGCGCGGAACAGGAACGCCACGCCGACCCGACGCGCGCCCCTGCCCCTGTCTATTTGGGCGACAAGGAAGCCATTGATTCGACGTCGCTGTCGCCAGATGGCCGCTACCTGCTGGCCGTCACGTCACCCAAAGGCGACAAGGGCCGCGTGGGCAAGATGCCGCGCTACGTGACGGAATCCGGTTACGAAGAATTCGACGATGAGCGCACCCGCGTGGGCCGCGACTTGCCGAAGCAGCAATCGCTGAAACTGGTGGACTTGCAAACCGGCAAAATCACCGACCTCAGCTATGACGTACTGCCTGGCATCAATGCCGATCCGCTGGCGTCGCTGCGCGAAGCGCAAAAGCTGCCTGCGCTGAAGGGCAACCGCACGGTGCGCGTGGATGACGATATTGCGTGGACGGATAACGGCGCGCAGGTGGCTGTCATGCTGCGCTCGGTCGACAACAAGGACCGCTGGATTGCCACCGTTGGCCTGGCCGACGGCAAGCTCAAGCCGGTGCACCGCCTGACGGATGCCGCATGGACCAATTACAGCTACAACGAATACGGCTGGCTGCCGGATAACAAGACCCTGTGGTTCCTGTCGGAAGAAACAGGCTACTCGCACTTGTACACGCTGGGCGCGGATGGCACTCAGCGCGCACTGACTTCGGGCAATTGGGAAGCGTCGGGCGTGAAATGGTCGGAAGATGGCCATACCGCATACATCCTGTGCAACCGCAAGACGCCGGGCACATATGAAGTGTGCGCCGTCGATGCGAAGACTGCCGCTGTGCGCGAAGCGACAGCATTGAATGGCGGCGTGGAACAGTTCACGCTGTCGCCGGACGAGCGCAAGCTGCTCGTGCATTATTCGTCGCCGTACATGCCGCCTCAGCTGGCCACGGTCACCATCAATGGCGGTGCGACCGTCAAGCTGACCGACACCCGTACGCTGGATTACAAAGCCCGTACCTGGATTGAACCGCAAATGGTGGCTGTGCCCTCAACGCATGGCGGCGGCCCGATCTGGTCCAAGCTGTACCGTCCTGCCACCTTGGAACCGGGCAAAAAATATCCGGTGGTCATGTTCGTGCACGGCGCGGGTTACCTGCAAAACACCAGCAACCGCTATCCAAACTATTTCCGCGAACAGATGTTCCACAATCTGCTGGTGGAAAAAGGCTACATCGTGCTGGACATGGATTACCGCGCATCAAAAGGCTATGGCCGCGACTGGCGCACGGCGATTTACCGCCAGATGGGCCATCCGGAACTGGATGACTACGTCGATGGCGCGCAGTGGCTGGCGGCCAACCACCAGGGCGACATCGACCGTGTCGGCATTTATGGCGGTAGTTACGGCGGCTTCATGACGTTCATGGCGCTGCTGCGCCAGCCGGACTTGTTCAAGGCCGGTGCGGCGCTGCGCCCTGTGACGGACTGGACCACGTACAACCACGAATACACGGCCAACATCCTGAATACGCCGGACGTGGACCCGGAAGCGTATAAAAAATCGTCGCCGATTGAATATGCGGAAAACTTGAAAGGCCACTTGCTGATTGCGCACGGCATGGTGGATGACAACGTCTTTTATCAGGATTCCGTGCGCATGGCGCAGCGCTTGATCGAACTGAAGAAAGACAACTGGGAACTGGCCAGCTACCCGCTGGAACGCCACGCGTATGTGCAGCCGGAAAGCTGGTATGACCAGTATCGAAGGATTTACAAGCTGTTCGAGGGCACGCTGAAGAAATAAGGCTCAACGCTGCCAGAAAGACGGCCGGGTGTCCCCGGCCGTTTGCATTTTTTGCGCGCCTCTGTGAAGTTGCAAAAATTGCAGTACATTAGTCATCCTTTCACTTCACGGTACCGCCATGATCACCTGCCACCTGCGCTATATCATCGACCCCGACAAACTGGCTGAATTCGAACACTACGGACGGCTGTGGATACCGCTGGTGGAAAAATTCGGCGGTACGCACCATGGGTATTTCCTGCCCAGCGAAGGCGCCAGCAATGTGGCGCTGGCGTCGTTCTCGTTTGATTCGCTGGCTGCATACGAGCAATACCGCATTGCGGCAGCCACGGACAAGGAATGCATGGCGGCGATGGATTACTACCGCGAAACCAAGTGCTTCCTCAGTTATGAGCGGTCATTCTTCCGGCCGGTTTTCCGGTAACAGCAGCGCCCGCTGCAGGGCTTCACCGTCGCCATCTTCCCGCTTGCGTTTGCCAGGCCACAGGTCAGCCAAATCGCAGCCGCAACTGGCCACGTCGCAAGCGGTATCCAGCGCCGGCATGTCGCACGGCGCGTCGCACGTGGGCACGTCACACGATGCATCACAAAATCCCGCCTGCTGCCGCAAGCTCGCGTGCGGCTGGCGGGATGGCGCGTGCAGCCGGTGCTGCGCGCCACACGCGGCCAGCCTCCGGCGCAGCAGCGCCATTCCAGCCGATACACCGAATCGGCTGATTACCCGGTGGCCATACGCAGAACAACTGTCGCGCCCGGTATGGACGCGGAACGCGCAGGCAAAGCCTTTGTAGGGCGACAGCCAGCGCTGGTAGGCGCGGATCGCACGCAGTGCCAAGTGCTGCAAGATCGAGGAAAGCATTGCCGCTCCGCATGGTTTGCATTTGGCAACTTTCGCGCATGCAACTTAACCGGACCTTAATCGCCAGCTGTCGCGCGGTGTTCCTTAACGGCTCAGGCCAGGAAATCCGCCAGCGTCATCGCAACAATCTTGGTGGCCTTGCGCAAGTCTTCCAGCGCCAGCCGCTCATCGGCTTTCTTGGCATTCGATTCCGGCACCGAACGGGGCCCCGCGCCATACAGCACGGCCGGGATACCCTGCTCGCCATACAGCCGCGCGTCGGCATACAACGGCGTGCCAACTGCCGGAATATCCTCGCCCAAAATCGCTTTCGCGTTTTTCTGCAGGCTGGCCACGATTTTTTCCGTGCCCGGCTGCGGACGCAATGCGTGCGACAGCAGGATGCGGCGGATATCGACCGTGATGCCAGGCTCGCCGCGCACTGCGTCTTCGATCAGCGCGCGCACTTGCGCTTCCACCGCCACCGGGTCTTCCTCCGGAATCATGCGGCGGTCCATTTTCATGACGACTTTGCCGGGCACCACGTTGGTATTGGTTCCGCCATCGATGCGCCCCACCAGCATGGTCGGGCTGTCGATGCCCGGCACTTTGGATTTGACCTTTTTCAGTTCCGGCAACTGGCTGTAGAGCGCATTCAAAATTTTCGTCGCCGCCTGCAACGCATCGTGGCCCGTTTCCGGCATGGCGCCGTGGCCGGACTTGCCGTTGACGGTGATTTCAAATTGCAGGCAGGCGTTGTGCGCCGTGACGATCGCATAGCTGAAACCTGCCGCAATGACGAAATCCGGCTTCGTCAATTGTTGCTGCAAGATCCAGCCCGGTCCTAGCAAGCCGCCAAATTCTTCGTCATACGTAAAGTGCAGTTCCAGCTTGCCTTTCAATGGCACGCCCAGCGCTTCCAGTGCGCGCACGGCAAAGATATAGGTGGCAAAGTCGCACTTCGACACGGCTGCCGCACGGCCATAAATATAGCCATTGTCGATCACGCCGCCATACGGCGGATACGTCCAGCCATCGCCGGGCGGCACCACGTCGCCGTGCGCATTCAACGCCACGGTCGGTCCGGATTCCGCATAGGGACGGCGGATGATCAAATTCGTGATGGCTTCCATGCCATAGTCGCGCACCACCTGTTCCGGCACCACATGCTTTTCCGCCGTCCAACCATAAGCTTTGACGGCATCGGCAACCATGTCAGCGTGCGGTGCATTGTTGCCAGGCGGGGTGTCGGTGGGCACGCGCAATACCTGCTGCATGAATGCGACTTCTTCATCAAAGTGGTCGTCGATCCACTTGATCAGCTTTTCTTCATTGCTCATTGAGTTTCTCCTTATTTTGCGCCGCTTACTTGGCCCCGTTTTCAAACCAGGCTGCGACCACAGCACGTTCCGCATCGGTCATATTGGTGAGATTCCCGATCGGCATGGCCTTCAGTTGGACGGCTTGCTTATAGATTTTTTCTGCGTTCTGGCGGATTTGCGCTTCGTTATCCAGCGTGATGCCGGCCGGGGCCGTGGCGAAGCCCGGTTGCGTCGGCGTAGCGGAATGGCACGTGGCGCAGCGCTGCGCAATGATGCCCTGCACTTTCGCGAACTGCGCTGCAGTATCCACACCGGCAGCCGGCGCGGCAGGTTTCTGCGGCGCGATCATGACGGCCACCACCAGCAGCAGCACGGCACCGATCAGCGGGTACTGGATTTCAAAGCGCTCTTTATGGCGCAAGTTGAAGAAGTGGCGGATGAACACAGCGGCCGCCATGATCAGGGCCAGCACCAGCCATGCCTTGTCGCTGCGGTACGTCATCGCATAATGGTTGCTGATCATGATGAACAGCACCGGCAACGTGAAGTAGTTATTGTGCACGCTGCGCTGCTTGGCCTTGATGCCATGCACCGGGTCCGGCAAGCCGCCCGCGCGCATGGCTTCCACCATGCGGCGCTGGCCGGGAATAATCGACATCAGCACGTTCCCCACCATGATGGTGCCGATCATGGCGCCCACGTGGATATACGCGGCGCGGCCGCTGAGGAAGTGCGTCAGTACCCAGCATGCAAACACCAGCAACAGGAAAATCACGACACCAAACGCTGCATCATGCTTGCCCAGCGGCGAACGGCACAGCACATCGTAGACAGTCCAGCCAATCACCAGCGATGCGATGCCGATACCGACTGCCTGCAAGCCCGTCAAATTCGCGACAGTCTTGTCCACCATCATGGCTTCCGCATTGAAGTAATACGCGATGGTCAACAGTGCAATACCGGACAGCCACGTGGTGTACGCTTCCCATTTGAACCAGTGCAGTTCAGCGGGCAATTCTTTCGGCGCCACCAGGTATTTTTGCGGGTTGTAGAAGCCGCCGCCGTGCACGGCCCACAATTCGCCGGACACGCCTTTCTTGGCCAGTTCAGAACCTGGCGCAGGCGGCCGGATCGAGTTATCCAGCCAGACAAAGTAAAACGATGCCCCGATCCATGCAATGCCGGTAATGATGTGCAGCCAGCGGACTATCAGGTTCAGCCATTCAAGGCCGTATGGGATCAGGTAGGCATAAGCGTCCATGGATTCCTCGAGTATGGATTAGCGGCAATTTACCGACAATAAACGGTTTTCGTGCCACGTCCGTGAAATATATCGTATATTTAACATATTCGATCCGATATAAGGGGTGCGCATGAACAGCCTGCCAAAAAACCTCGACCTCCACCTGATCCGCATCCTCTACCTGCTACTGGTGGAAAAGAATGTGTCGCGGGTGGCCTTGAAACTGAACCAGCCGCAACCCTCGATTTCCGCGTCGCTGCGCAAGCTGCGCGAATTGACGGGCGATCCGCTGCTGGTACGTGGCGCGCGCGGCATGGTGCCGACGCAGCATGGTGAAAGCCTGCTGAAACCGGCCAAGCGCATCCTCGATGAAACGGAGAGCCTGTTCGTCAAGAAAACGCCATTTGTGCCGCAAGAAGAAGCGCGCACCTTCCATATTGCCGCACCCGACTATCTCGATACGCAATTCTTGCCCAGCATCGTATGCCAGCTGCGCCGCGGGTCGCCGCTGTCGCGCGTGGTGATCCACAACCTGGGCCCGGACGTGGATTACGTGCGCCTGCTGTCCGATGGCGACATGGACCTGGTGATTGCAAACTGGGAAGAACCGCCGGAACACTTGCACATGTCCAAGCTGTTCGAAGACCCGATCGTGTGTGCGATGAATGCCAACAGCCCGTATGCGCGCCGTACCGAGACCGATTCCATGACGGTGGAAGATTATTTATCGCTGCCGCATGTGGCGCCGTCGCAACTGCTGCCCGGCTACCATGGCGTCATCGATGAATTCCTGGAGCGCCAGGGCATGCGCCGCAACGTGCTGGTGGAGTCGGCGTATTTCGGCCTGATCCCGTACATGGTGACGCAGACGGACCTGGTCTTGACCACGGGCCGCCAATTCCTGCGCTTCCATGAAAAATCGCTGCCGCTGAAGATTTATACTGTGCCCATCAAGTTCCCTCCGCTGCGCTTTTACCAGCTGTGGCATGAACGGGTGCACCAGGCGCCGGAACACAAGTGGCTACGCGACCAGGTCAGCGCGGCGGCCAAGGCGCTGGGGAAATAACGCTATGCAGACGGTATGACTCTACGTATAAATCTCATAGGAAAGTCCATATATCTCGCTTAAAGGCGCGGTTATATCATCGAAGCTCCAAGGATGGATATAACGATGACTACACTCTCCGAACTGAATAGCTGCGACGTCAGCACCTTCACCGAACGCCTGCACGGCATCTATGAACATTCGCCATGGATCCCGCAGCGTGCGGCGGCCAGGCGTCCGTTTGCCACTGTGACCGCGCTGAAGCAGGCGTTGCAGGCGGAAGTCACGAATGCCACGCAGGACGAACAACTGGGCCTGATCCGCGCCCACCCGGAGTTGGCAGGCAAGGCCGCCGTCCGCGGCGAGCTGACGGCGGAATCGACCAATGAACAGGCCACTTCGGGCCTGAACCAGTGCAGCGCGGAAGAATTCGCCACGCTGCAAAAGCTCAACGCCGACTACAACGCCAAGTTCGGCTTCCCCTTCATCCTGGCCGTCAAAGGCCCGACCGGCAAAGGATTGAACCGCCAGCAAATCATCGCCACGTTCACCCGCCGTTCGCGCAACCAGCGCGACGATGAATTGCACGAATGCCTGCGCCAGATCCACCGCATCGCGGAAATGCGCATCAACGACTTGACCGGCAATACGCTGGAGTTCGGCCCCACGATCATGCAGTGGTCGGAAGACCTGGCGCAGTGGAGCGACGAAGATGGCGGCCTGACTTGCGCGTACATGACGGATGCGCACCGCAAGTCAGCGGAGCAGTTGGCCACGTGGATGCGCGAAGCCGGCATGCAAGTGCACATTGACGACGTGGGCAACGTCGTGGGCCGCTACCTGTCGGGCAACCCGAACGCAAAAACCCTGTTGACCGGTTCGCACTACGACACCGTGCGCAATGGCGGCAAGTACGATGGCCGCCTGGGCATCCTGCTGCCGATCGCCATCGTCAAATACCTGAACCAGCAAGGTGAAAAGCTGCCATTCGACTTTGAAATCATTGGTTTCGCGGAAGAAGAAGGCGTGCGTTTCCGTTCGACGTTCCTGGGTTCCAACGCCATTACGGGCCGCTTCGACTTGAACCTGCTGGACGCGAAAGATGCGGACGGCATCACCATGCGTGAAGCGCTGGAACAGGCCGGCCACAATGTCGCCAACATTCCCGGCATCGCCCGCGATCCGGCCAAGATTGCCGCCTTCGTCGAAGTGCACATCGAACAAGGCCCGGTATTGGTTGGCAAAGGCTTGCCGCTGGGCGTAGTGACGGCCATTGCCGGCAGCTCGCGCTACCTGGTGGAATTGAAAGGGCTCGCATCGCACGCCGGCACCACGCCGATGTATATGCGTAAAGACGCTGCCGCGGCTGCGGCGGAAATCGTGCTGCTGGTGGAAAAACGCTGCGCCAACATTGAATCGCTGGTCGGCACCGTGGGGCAGCTGCAAGTGCCGAATGGTTCCGTCAACGTGATTCCTGGCGCGTGCAAGCTGTCGCTGGACATCCGCGCTGCGGACGACAAGGTGCGCGAAGCTGCCGTCAAGGACATCCTGGACGGCATCAACGAAATTTGCGAGCGCCGCTTCATTGAAGCCAAGCTGGAAAAAGTCGTGGAAGCCAATGCCGCACCGTGCGCGCCATGGCTGATGGACCAGCTGGGTGCCGCAGTGGAAACCACCGGCTTGCCGCGCTTTGATTTACTGTCCGGCGCGGGCCACGATGCGATGGCGATTGCCCACCTGTGCGACCAGGCCATGCTGTTCACCCGCTGCGGCAATGGCGGCATCAGCCACAACCCGCTGGAAACCATGACGGCCGACGACGCGGAACTGGGTGCGCAGGCGCTGTTGCACTTCTTGCGCAACTTCAAGGCGAAAGCCTAAGTTTCGTCGCCCGCTGAATTGAAAAACCGGACTCCTCGTCCGGTTTTTTTGTTGCTTTTTGCTTTGGTGCCTGGCACCAAATTTACCAAATTTAAAAGTACTATCGTTCGCCCGGTTAGCGATAGGTAACGCTGCCGTTTTCTCCCAGCCACTCCAGGTGCGAGAAATTATTCAGGTACGCCAGGCTGGTCCGGCCACGACGGTGTTGCAGCTTCGTCACGGAACCGTTGGCAATGGTCCAGTTCAATTCCATGGTCTTACGGTCAGGTAATTCCAGCAAATGTTTGCACAGCGCGGAAATCACGCCGCCGGAAGTGAATACGATGGTCGACGATTCCGCCGTCTCCGCGTCATCCGTCAAGCGCTTCAATGCCGCCGCGCAGCGGTCCTGGAATCCCTGCCACGTTTCCGTGTAATCGCCGTCATGCCGGCCGCTCATCCACCGTTCCATGGCCGCCACGAACACGTGTTCAAACACGTATTTCTGGTCCGGCTGCTGCGCGACATACGCCTTGAATTGCTCCGGGCTGGCAAATTCCGGACAATGTTTGACGATGACTTCCACGTGGTTGAATTCCGCAAAGCCGGGGTCCGTCACCCACTCCGTGTCGACCAGCGCCTGGCGCGGCAGCGCCCCCATGCACGAATCCGCCGTCTGCCGGTGCCGCACCATGCCGCCACACACGACTTTTTCAAACGTTTGGTGGCAATTCCCGAACCACTGGCCCAGCAGGCGCGCCTGCTCGAATCCCAACTTGGACAACTGGTCGTAATTGGCGGCGCCAAACGATGCCTGGCCGTGGCGTACGAGGTAAATCTGTCCCATGCTGCACTCCCGACTGCAATTGATTAGTACGCAGCTTATCGCGCACGGTAGAATTCATCAAATGAATAGTTTTTATGCGACAGAATAAATGCCATGCATATATCGAAGGTCGACCTGAACCTGTTCGTCGTGTTTGATGCGATTTATACAGAACGCAGCCTGACGCGCGCCAGCCAGAAAATGAATTTGACGCAGCCGGCCATCAGCCATGCGCTGGGCCGTCTGCGCTTATTGCTCGATGATCCCCTGTTCGAGCGCCAGGGCCATGAAATGGTGCCGACGCCGCTGGCGCGCAATATCGTCGGCCAGGTGCGCAGCGCGTTGCGGGGACTGGAGTTGACGGTCAATTCCGCCGAGCGCTTCGATCCCGCCACCAGCGAACGCACATTTACCCTCGCCATGCGCGACGTGGTGGAACCGAATTTGCTGCCGCCGCTGATGGCAGCCATCGCCGCGCAGGCGCCGCTGGTGGGCGTCAATGTGCTGCGCATGGCCCGTACGGAACTGGAAAGCGAACTGGCTGCCGGCACCGTGGATGCGGGGATCGATGTGCTGTTGCCGCTGTCCGACCATATCCGCACGCTGCGCCTGCCGCCGGATGAAACCGTGGTGTTTGCGCGGCGAGGACACCCGCACGTGCAGGATGCGCTGGATCTGGACTTGTATCTGCGCCAGCAGCATATCCAGGTCAGCGCGCGGCGCAGTGGGCCCAGCCTGGAAGACGTGGAACTGTCGCGGCGCGGTTTGCAGCGCCGCATCCGCATGCGCTGCCAGCACTACTACACGGCGTGCAGCGTGGTGAGCCAGACCGATTTCCTGCTGACCATGCCGGCCCGGTATGGCCACGTGCTGAACCAGCAATTCAACCACCAGGTATTGCCGTTGCCACTGGCGCTGCCTGCCATCGATAACCATTTGTACTGGCACGCGAACGTGGAGCACGATCCCGCCCACATGTGGCTGCGCGCACGGATTGCCGAAGTCATTGCTGCGTTACCGGCTTAATGCCACGCCCACTGCAGCGATAAATGCATGCCCAATACCAGCAGCGCCAGTAAAAAGCAGCGGCGGAACAGCGCGGGCTGCATACGGTTGCGCAAACGCTGCCCGATCAGCATGCCCAGCAGCGCCGGTAATTGCGCGAGAAAGGACATGCCCGCCATGGCCGGCTGCCACGCATCGCGCGCAGCCAGGGCGACGGCCAGCGCCAGCGTCGATACAGTGAACGACAGGCCCATCGCCTGCACCAGTTCATCCTTATCCAGTTCCAGCGACTGCAGGTAAGGCACGGCCGGCACGACGAAGACACCGGTGGCAGCCGACAGGGCTCCCGTGACGGCGCCTGCCAGTGGCGACAACACAGTTTCCAGCCCGGGTTTCACATGCCAGCGCACTGCCTTTAATCCCAGCAGTGCATACACCACCAGCGCAATGCCCAGCGCGCCCACGGCCCACGGTGCATCGAGCGCTGCGGCGCCGGCCAGCAACGTGCCCGCGCAGATTCCGGCCATCATGGGCCACAGGCGCCCCAGCAACGGCAATACGGGCGCACCGGACAGCAATTGCCAAACATTCGTTAAAAGCGAAGGCACGACCAGCAGCGCCGCTGCTTCCACTGGCCGCATGACGAGGCTGAGCAAGGCTACCGCCACGGTCGGGAGTCCCATGCCGGTAACGCCTTTGACTGCGCCAGCGAGCACGAAGACGAGCGTGATGTAAATGATATTGTCCATGCCATGCAGTCTGGCATGCGGCCCGCACTGTGAAAATGTGGCATATACTCAGGCAGGTTTCGTATTTTCCGAAGGCTGGAGACACTTATGCGCTTTGATCTCGTCGACTTGCGGCTATTTCTGGCTGTGGCGGAAAGCGGCAGCATCACGGCGGGCGCCGAGCAGGTACATTTGGCGCTGGCGTCGGCCAGCGCCCGTATCCGCGGCATGGAAGATGTGCTTGGCGTACCGTTACTGCGGCGGGACCGGCGCGGCGTGGAGCCGACTGACGCGGGGCGCACGTTGCTGCACCATGCGCGCGTCATCACGCAGCAAATGCAGCGCATGCGGGCGGACATGGGACAGCACGCGTCGGGACTGACAGGGCAAATCCGCGTGCTGTGCAATACGTCGGCGCTGGCGGAATTCCTGCCCGATGCACTGGCAGGATTCATGGCCTCGCATCCGCAAGTCAATATCGACCTGGAGGAACGGCTGTCGTACGACATTGTGCAGGCCATGCGCGACGGGCTGGCCGATATCGGCGTGATTGCGGATTCCGTCGATTACAGCGGCCTGCAAACATTTCCGTTCCGCGACGACCAGCTGGTGCTGGCGATGTCGCCCAGCCATCCGCTGGCCATGCAATTAAAGCGCCGCCGCAGCGCCGCATTCGACGAAGCGGTGGCATATGAATTCATCGGACTGGCGGGGGACAGCGCGCTGCAAAAATACGTCGCCGAGCAGGCGGCAAAAACCGGCAAACGGCTGGCCTACCGCGTCCGCCTTCGCAGCCTGGACGCCGTATGCCGCATGGCAGCCGGGGGCGCCGGCGTAGCCGTGCTGCCAGAATCCGTAGTCCTGCGCGCGCAAGGTGCGATGGCAATCCGCCACGTCAAGCTCACTGACGGCTGGGCCGTCCGCAAACTGCTCATCTGTGTGCGTGACCTGGACACCCTCCCCGGCTACGCCCGCGAGCTGGTCACATCCCTGCAACCCCGTTAACACCGTGGGGTCTAACACCGTGGGGTCAGACGTGCATTGATGCGTTCCCCCGGTGGGGTCAGGCGTGCATTCGTGCGTTCTCGCATACACCCTGCAGTGAAAGGCGGTCTGCCCCTGGATGCAATGACGCCATGGGCTCAATGAAAATACGCCGCGATGCCACAGCCCGATGTCGCGCCACGGGATTCGCCCGATAGCAGCAAGGTTTCCAGCTCAAAGATTCCGCAAAAATCGGCAATGCACGAATGCACGCCTGACCCCACGGGTTATATGCACGAATGCACGTCTGACCCCACGGGGGGAACTTGCAGGGATTATGGGCAGGCGTTGCTGCCGGCGGCTAGCGCGAGCACGCCTTTTGCCACTGCGGCCGATAAGCGCGCCATTGCGCGGCGGTGGCTTGCCACCAGCTCATCATAACTGCCCGTAACGGGCTCCTCCGCCACCGTGCGGCATGCCAGCACCTTGGTTTGCCCGGCACGGCGCACACTCCATACGGCGTCGACCAGTGCGGACTTTCCTGGCGCCGATTCGAAACGCTGCACGCTGGCGCTGATGCGGTACACGGGCGCCGCGTCCGGCGCCGCCGTGCGGTAAACATCCACCGCCCCCAGCTCCGTCGTGATCCCCAGCGACAATGCCTGGCCAATCTCCGACGACAGCGGCGCCGCCCAGCGCTGCTGCTCCAGCAATTCGACGCGGCCCTCGCCCACCGTCACCACCAGTTGGCTGCGGTTGACTTGCTGCGGCACCGACACCGCCGCCAGCTCGAAATAAAGAGGCGCTTTCGCCGCAACCGGCGCCACGGCGGCAGACATGCCGGCACTCAGGCTATAAAAGCGTTCCGGCGGCGTCGAATGCGCACACCCCGCCAACGCGGCAGCGGATAACAGCACGGTCAAAATCAGTTTCACTTGTTATCCCCTTTCTTGCCGCGTAACAGCGATTCCGGATGGCGCTCCAGATAATCCGACAACGCATTCAACGATTGCATGGTTTGCGTCAGCTGCTGCAGCGCTTCACGCAAATCCGACTGGACCGGCGCATCCTTTTGCAGCAATTGCTCAGCCGCCGCAAAGGTCTGCTTGGCCGACGCCAGGGTCGACTTCATTTCCGGCATGGTTTCTTTATCCAGCTGGCGCAGCAGCGCATTGGCATTTTTCAGCGTGCCATTCAAATTCTCGCCTATCTGGTCGAACGGCACCTTATCCAGCTTGCGTGCAATGCTGGCCAGCTGCGTTTGCAATTCTTCCAGGCTGTTCGGGATGGTCGGCAATTCCAGCGGCGATTGCGCCAGGTCCATCTTGACGGCCGGCGAATTCGGGAAGAAGTCCAGCGCGATATACAGCTGCCCCGTCAGCATATTCCCTGTGCGCAGTTGCGCGCGCAAGCCGCGGCTGACCAGGCGTTCCAGCACTTCCGGCCCCACCTTGTCCGGACCCGCCGCCAAGGCTTGGCGGAAGCGCTTGCCCAAACGGGCCGGATACATGTCCACCGTGACCGGCATGCGGAAGTTCTTCTTCGCCGGATCATATTCCACGCCCACCGAACGCACCTCGCCCAGCACGATCCCCCGGAAGTCCACCGGTGCGCCAACGGCCAGGCCGCGCAGCGACTGGTCAAAATAAAACACGCTGGTAATGGCTTCCCCATCCGGCTCGCGCAGCGCGCTGGCCTGGTCTTCCGCCAGCAGGAAATGCGCCCCCGCGGCGGCAGCCGCTTCCGGCTTGCGGCCGCCCGGCGTTTCAAATGCAATACCGCCTACCAGCAGCGCCGCCAGCGATTGCGTGTTGACTTTAAAGCCGCTGGAATCGAGCCGCACGTCCACGCCGCTGGCATGCCACCAGCGCGTATTCTTGCCCACGTACTGGTCATACGGCGCATTGACGAATACACGCATCGAGATGCCAGTGCCTTCCGGATCCAGCACATAATCCGTCACCTGCCCCACTGGAATGCGGCGGAAAAACACCGGCGCCCCGACATCGACAGAGCCCAGGCTTTCCGCGTGCAGGCTGAATACCGTTCCCTTCTGGTCCACGGCGACAGGCGGCGCCCGTTCCAGTCCTGTAAATTGCGTATTGCCCAACTGCCCCTTGCCCGCATCGACGCCGATATAAGCGCCCGACAGCAGCGTCCCCAGCCCCGACACGCCGCTGGCGCCCACACGGGGACGCACCACCCAGAACTTGGTATCGGCCGCCGTGAAGCGCTTCGCTTCCTTGCTCATTTCAATTGTGACCAGCACTTTCGACAAATCCGGGTCCAGTGCAATCGACCTGACTAACCCGATATCGACGTCTTTGTATTTGACGCGCGTTTTGCCCGCCTCCAATCCGTCGCCGCTGCGGAAGCTGACGGTCACTGTCGGCCCCTGGTCCATGATGGCCTGCACCACCAGCCCCAGGCCGATCAGCGCCGCCAGCAATGGCACCAGCCAAACCAGCGACGGCAGGTAGCGGCCCTTCTTATCGACTTTCGGCTCCGGCAAGCCTTCCTGTTCAGACATGTCGTACTCCATTCTTATCTTTGACCGGATCCCAGATCAAGCGGGGATCGAATTCCAGCGCCGCGAACATGGTCAGCACCACCACGGCGCAAAACGCCAGCGCGCCGGGGCGCGGCGTCATCATGGCCATGGCGTCGAAGCGCACCAGCGCCACGCTGACAGTAATCACGAAAATATCCAGCATCGACCAGCGGCCGATAAACTCCACCATCCGGTACAGCACCGTACGCTGCATGGGACGCCAGTGCGAACGGCGCTGCGCCGTCCACGTCAGCAGCGATAAAGCAGCCAGCTTCAGCATCGGCACCACGATGCTGGCCACGAAAATAATCACGGCCAGTTCCGGCGCGCCCGTATCCCAGAAATACACGACGCCACTGATGATCGTGTCGTCCTTGTTGCCATACAGGGAGTCCGTGTTCAGCACGGGCAGCAGGTTGGCGGGAATATACAGGATGGCGGCGGCAATCAGGTAGGCCCACGTGCGCATGATGCTGTCCGGCTTGCGCCGGTGCAGCTTGCAGCCGCAGCGCGCACAACGCTGGCCATGCCGGTTCGCATACGCTGCCAGCACCAGGCCGCAATCGTGGCACGCGACCATCGGCGCCCTGGTTTCCAGCGCCGCGCGTTCGGCCGGCGCCAGCATCGCGCCCGCGCCCAGGCGGTCCGCCGCATTCCACAGCAAGCGGGGATCGAGCGACGCTTCCACCGCCATCATCAATGTCAGCGCGCCAAACGCCAGCAATCCGGGCTGGATAATCACCTTGGACATGCTGGTCATCTTGATCAAGCCAATCAAAATGCCGATCATCAGCACTTCCGTCATGCCCCATTCGCGGGCTTTGCGCACGCCGCGCAGCAGCCAATGCATGCCGGGCGGCTGGCGTCCGCTGCGCAGGCCCAGCACCACATACAGCACGGATACCAGTTCGATGGCGGGAAAGACGATGGTAAACAGCGCCACGCAGACGGAAACGGCGCGCATGCCCTGCCCCCACATGATGGCGACGGCGTGGGGCAAGGTCGAGGTGGACGTGTTGCCATTCATTTCCAGCCGCACGATGGGCGACAGCTGCGCGATGAGAAACACAATCAGCGCCCCCATGGTAATGGCGGCAATGCGGTTCAAATCGGGGTCAACGCCCCGGTACAGCACGGAACGGCAGCGCACGCAGCGCGCCTTGTCGCGCGGCGCAAGGAGGCGGCGGCGATGCAGCACGCCGCAATCATGGCAGCTGATCAGGTCATATCGGTACACGGTGTCACGCTGGCTTTGGTCAGGCTGCATGATACGTGAAAGTGGCTCAACATAGTGGGGCGTGGCTGATCCAGGCCGCCAGTTGCGGCAACGGCATGGGTTTTCCATACAAATAGCCCTGGTAGCGGTGGCATCCCGCCGCCTCGACAAAGCCGCGCTGGTGTTCCGTTTCCACGCCTTCGGCCACCACGTCGAGATTAAGCGCCTTGCCCAGCCCCGCAATCGTGTGCACGATGGCGCCGCCGATGCGCGCATTGTCCGCATCCCAGATAAAGGAACGGTCGATCTTTAATTCCACCAGCGGCAGGCGGTGCAGGTAAGACAGCGATGAATAACCTGTGCCGAAATCATCCAGCGCGCAACCGACGCCGGCATCGCTGAGGCGCGCCATTTTGGCCACGGTGCCATCCACATCCTTCAACAGCAGGCTTTCCGTCAATTCCAGCACCAGCCGTTGCGGCGGCGCACCGGCCGCTGCCAGCACGGCCAGCACTTGTTCCACGAAGTCGGGCCGCTGGAATTGCTGCGCGCTGACATTGACGGCAATGCGCAAGCATGCCGTTTCCGGCGCGGCTGACCATTGCGCCAGCACCGTACACGCGGATTTCAGCACCCACCGGCCCAGTGCCACGATCAAGCCGGTTTCCTCCGCCACGGGGATGAATTCCACCGGCGGCACCAGCCCCCGCTGCGGATGGTTCCACCGCAGCAGCGCTTCCACCCCGGTCATGCGCCCTTGCATGTCGCACTGCGGCTGGTAATACAGTTCGAACTGCTCCTGTTCCAGCGCGTGGCGCAAGTCCGCTTCCAGCACGGCCCGCGCCGCCACCCGCTGCTCCATATCCGGCTCGAACCAGCTGGCCATGTTGCGTCCCGCCACTTTGGCGTGATACATCGCGAGGTCGGAGCGCTTGATCAACTGGTCGACCGACGCGCCGCCCGCATCAAGCATCGTCAAGCCCACGCTTGGCGTGCTGTACAGCAAGATGCCGTCCAGGACAAAGGGTTCAGTAAATGCTTCCAGCACTTGCACCGCCATGGCTTGCGCACGCTGCGCGGCGGCTCCCACATCGGCGCCCAGATCTTCCAGCAACATGACAAATTCATCGCCGCCGAAGCGCGCCACCGTGTCGGCATTGCTGGCCAATTGCTGCAAACGCGCGCCGACCTGGCACAGCAGCTGGTCGCCCTTCGCATGCCCGTGCGCATCGTTGACGCTTTTGAAATGATCGAGGTCGATGAACAGCAAGGCGCCCGTTTCTCCCGTATGCCGGTGCCGGTGCAGCGCATGGTCCATCCGGTCCGCCAGCAGCTGGCGGTTGGGCAAGCCCGTCAACCGGTCATGAAAGGCCAGGTGGTGCAGCTCCGCTTCCTGCGCCTTGCGCTGGCCGATATCGAGGAAATAAATCGCGAGCCCTTCCGCGCTGGGATACGCCCGCACTTCCGTCCACAAGTCCAGCGGCTCGTAATATTCTTCAAACCACGCTGCTTCACCTGTTTCCACGGCCTTTTGATAGGCGCGGTAATACGGCCCGCCCACGGCTTCCGGAAACAATTCCCACAGGTTGGCGCCCAGCACGTCTTCCCGCTTGCGGCGCAGCGTTTTTTCCGCTACCCGGTTCATGAAGGTCACGCGCCATTCGCGGTCCAGCATCAGGAACGCATCCGAGATGCTTTCCAGGGTGGCGGCCAGGCGTTCGCCCAGCCGCTGCGCATCCTGTTCCAGTTGCTGTACGCGGGTGTCGTCGCTCATTGATCTTGCCCATGGGTATCTGGAATCGACTGGCAGTTAATCTCGCCTGCAACCGATTATACCCATGCGCTGTCATGCCTGCGCTACGCGACGCCAGCCCTCTCCAGCATCGCGTGCAGCAACACATTGCACCCTGCCTCCAGGTGCTCCGCCTTCGCATCTTCGATTTCATTGTGGCTGATGCCATCCTTGCACGGCACGAAGATCATGCCGGCCGGCGCCACACGGGCCGCATAAATGGCATCGTGGCCCGCGCCCGACACCACATCCATCGTCGAGTAGCCGAGCTTTGCCGTCGCATTGCGCACGGCGCCCACGCAATCCGGGTGGAACGGGCATGGCGGGTAATACGACACGCGCTCGATCTTGATGCCCAGCCCCGTTTCCTGGCGCGTTTTTTCCACGAAGGCCAGCATTTCTTCGTGCATGGTATTGAGCAACTCATCGTTAACGTTGCGCAAGTCAATACTGAATTTCACTTCGCCTGGAATCACATTGCGGCTATTAGGAAACACTTGCATCATGCCCACTGTGCCCCGGCCATATGGCGGATAGCGGTTGGCAATAGCCACGACTTCCTGAATGATGCGGGTCGATACCTGCATCGCATCCTTGCGCAAGTGCATGGGCGTTGGTCCCGCATGCGCTTCCATGCCTGTCACCGTGCAGTCATACCACGACAAACCCATCACGGCAGGCACCACGCCGATGACTTTGTTCGCATCTTCCAGTACGGGCCCCTGCTCGATGTGCGCTTCAAAGTAGGCGCCGATCGGGTGCTGTCCCGGCACTTGGTCGCCCTTGTAGCCGATGCGTTCCAGTTCATCTTTGACGGTCTTGCCTTCGATGTCTTTCGCCGCATACGCATGTTCCAGCGTGAACGCGCCGCAAAAGACACCGGAACCCATCATCACCGGCACGAAGCGGGAACCTTCTTCATTGGTCCAGAAAGCCACTTCAATCGGCGCCTTCGTTTTGATGCCTTTGTCATTCAGCGTGCGCACCACTTCCAGCCCTGCCAGCACGCCGTAATTGCCATCGAACTTGCCGCCGGTTGGCTGCGTATCGATATGGCTGCCCGTCATCACGGGCGGCAGCGTATTGTCTTCGCCGTCGCGGCGCATGAAAACATTGCCGATCTGGTCGACGGTGATGCTGAGACCTGCATCGCGCGCCCATCCCGTGACCAGGTCGCGGCCCTGCTTATCGAGGTCCGTCAAAGTCAGGCGTTTGACGCCGCCCTTTTCCGTGGCGCCGATTTTCGCCAATTCCATCAGCGATGCCCACAGGCGGACACCGTTGACTTGCATGTTATCGAGTTCATCTCTCATGATGGTTGCTCCTTATTTCGCTGAGACTGGCGCGAATGCCGGGCGGTCGATGTGCCGGCCCGCGCCTTCCACTGCCATCAACTGGCCGCCATGCCACACCACCTTGCCTGCAGCGACTGTCGTTGTGGGGATGCCTTTGACGGTACGGCCTTCAAATACATTGAAGCCCCCTTTGTTGTGCTGGGTCTTGGCGGAAATCGTGCGCTGGCCTTCCGGGTCCCACACGACGATATCCGCGTCAGCCCCCACCGCCACCACGCCCTTGCGCGGATAGATATTGAAGATTTGCGCGGCATTGGCGGACGTGACCTTGACGAATTCCGAAGGGGTCAAGCGTCCGGTATTGACGCCGGCATCCCAGATCACCGCCATGCGGTCTTCCACCCCGGCGCAGCCATTCGGGATTTTCGTGAAGTCGTTTTTACCTGCTGCCTTTTGCTCGGCGCAGAACGTGCAATGGTCGGTCGCCGTCGTATGCAGGTTTCCGCCTTGCAGCCCATGCCACAGCGCGTCCTGGTGGTGTTTGCTGCGGAACGGCGGGCTCATGACGTGGCCTGCCGCGAAATCAAAGTCGGGGCTCGCATACACGCTGTCATCGACAATCAAATGGCCAGCCAGCGCTTCGCCATACACGCGCTGGCCATTGGCGCGGGCGCGTGTAATGGCTTCCAGCGATTCCGCGCACGACACGTGCACGATATACACGGGCGTGCCCAGTACGCCCGCAATGGCGATGGCGCGGTTGGCTGCTTCCGCTTCCACCATTGGTGGCCGAGACAGCGGATGCGAAGATGGCCCCGTCAAACCGCGTTTCAGCAAATCCTGCTGCAACTGGTAGACCAGTTCCCCGTTTTCCGCGTGCACGGTGGGAATCGCCCCCAGTTCCAGCGCGCGGCGGAAGCTTTTCACCAGCGTTTCATCATCGGCCATGATGGCGTTTTTATAGGCCATGAAATGCTTGAAACTGTTGACGCCATGGTCACGCACGAGGATGCCCATGTCGCGGTGCACCGTGTCGTCCCACCACGTGATGGCCACGTGGAACGTATAGTCGCCTGCGGCCTTTTGTGCCCAGCCGCGCCATTGCTGGTACGCCTCGATCAGGTTTTGCTGCGGATTCGGGATGACGAAATCAATGATGGTGGTATTGCCGCCTGCCAGCCCCGCCGCCGTCCCCGTAAAGAAGTCATCCTGCGTCACGGTGCCCATGAACGGCAAATTCATGTGCGTGTGCGGGTCGATCCCGCCCGGCATGACGTACTGGCCACCCGCATCGATGACGCGCGCACCGGCCGGCGCTTCCAGGTTCGGGCCCACTGCCACGACCTTGTCGCCATCGGTCAATACATCGGCGCGGAATGCACGGTCTGCATTCACCACCGTCCCGCCACGAATCAATATGCTCATACTCCTGGTCTCCTGATTATCGTTGTGCCGCGGGACGCAGCGCCGGCGCTGCCCTCCCCTTCATCATCACGCCATACACCAGCGCGGAAATCGCTATGCCGACAAACCACGCATACGTATAAATGGTCTTGAAGCCTTCACCCACGCCGGGGAACGACGACGGGAATGCCGCATTCAAAAAGCCTGGAATATTCGGAACCACGCCGACGACAAAGGCAACGATGGCCGCCATGTTCCAGCCGCTGCCATACGAATACATGCCATCGTCGCGGTACAGTTGTTCGACATTGAGTTCCGTCTTGCGCACCATGTAGTAATCGATGATCAGAATGCCGGCGATGGGCCCCAGCAAAGCGGAATAGCCGATCAGCCACGTGAAGATGTAGCCCTGCGTGGATTCCAGCAGCTTCCATGGCAGCATCAGGATGGCAATCGATGCCGTGATGTAGCCGCCCATGCGGTAGCTGATGTGCCTGGGCGCCAGCGCGGAAAAGTCGTATGCAGGTCCCACCAGGTTTGCCGCCAGGTTCACGCTGACGGTATCGATCAGCAAAATCACCAGCGCCACCAGCACGGCCACGCCCGTCATGCGGCTGGCCAGGTCAACCGGGTCCCACAGCGCCTTGCCATACAAGACCACGGTGGCCGACGTGACGATCACGGCCAGCGCAGCCAACAAACCCATCGGCACGGGCAAGCCCACTGACTGGCCCAGCACCTGGTCGCGCTGCGACTTGGCAAAGCGGGTGAAGTCAGGGATGTTCAGCGCGAGCGTGGCCCAGAAGCCCACCATGGCCGTCAGCGAAGGCCAGAACGTATTCCAGAACTGGCCTGCTTTCTTGCCGCCTTCGACGAATTGCGATGGCTGGTCCAGCAGCGGGCCAAAGCCGCCTGCCTTCTGGTACACCCAGCCCAGCAGCACGAAGCAGATGATGATTTTCAAAGGCGCCGTGTAGGTTTCCAGCTTACGGATCGCATCCATGCCGTGCACGATGTACCAGAACTGGATGCCCCAGAACGCGAGGAAGCACAGGAATTGCATGCCGTTGATGCCCAAGCCGGCAATTTTGGCGCCACCAATTTCACCGCCCAGCATTACGCCGATCAGCGTATAAATCATCTGGCCGCCAAACCACGTCTGGATGCCATACCAGCCGCACGCCACAATGGCGCGCATCAGCGCAGGCAGGCGCGCGCCGGACGTGCCGAATGAAGCACGCGCCAGCACGGCATAGGGAATGCCATATTTCGTGCCCGCGTGGCCGATGGCCAGCATCGGCAACAGCACGATGGCATTGGCCAGGAATACGGTAAATACAGCTTGCCAGGCCGACATGCCGCCTTCAATCAAACTGGCGGACAAGGTATAGGCAGGAATGCACATCACCATGCCGACCCACAGGGCGGCAAAGTGAAACCAGCGCCACGTGCGCTGCGCGGCGCTGGTGGGCGCCAGGTCTTCGTTCCAGAGCTGGGTGTTGCCGGACAGGTCGTTATTCACTGCATCTCTCCAATATCGGGTGGAACGGGAATGAACTTGCCAACTGCCGCAAACGCGATCGTCATCCTCGTGAAAACGGGGATCCATGTTGCGCCAAAACTGCCTGCGGCCTATGGATCCCCGCCTCCGCGGGGATGACGAATGGGTTTGCGTATGCCACCTTGCTGCTTATGCCGCCTTGACCTCCCTGCGCGGATTACGCGGATCCTGCGTCCAGTTCATATACGGCTTGCCAGTATCCTGCGGCACCATCGTGATGCAGCCCTGGACCGGGCAGGTGATTTCACACAAGTTGCAGCCTACGCATTCATCCTTGTTGACGGTATAGGTGGGCGAACCCGCCGCATCGACGGTACGGAAAATCGACTGGTGCGACGTGTCTTCGCACGCCACGTAGCAGCGGCCGCACTTGATGCAGTCGTCCTGGCTGATCTGGGCAATGACTTTGTAATTCATGTCCAGGTACTTCCAGTCCGTCACGTTCGGCACGGCCTTGCCCATGAAGTCATCCAGCGACTTGTAGCCTTTTTCATCCATCCAGCGCGACAAGCCATCCTTCATTTCTTCAACGATGCGGAAGCCGTGCAGCATGGCCGCCGTGCACACTTGCACGCAACCGGCGCCCAGCGCAATGAATTCCGCCGCGTCGCGCCAGCTGCCGATGCCGCCGATGCCGGAAATCGGCAAGCCTTTGGTTTGCGGGTCGCGGGCGATTTCCGCCACCATGTTCAGCGCGATGGGCTTCACGGCCGAACCGCAATAGCCGCCGTGCGTGCTGGCGTTACCCACCGCAGGGAAGGCCACCATGCGGTCCAGGTCCAGGTGCGTGATGGAATTGATGGTGTTGATCAGCGAGACCGCGTCCGCACCACCTTTGTGCGCGGCGCGCGCCGGGGCGCGGATATCCGTGATGTTGGGCGTCAGCTTGACGATCACGGGCAGTTTGGTGTGCTGCTTGCACCAGCGCGTCACCATTTCCACGTAATCCGGCACCTGGCCGACAGCGGAACCCATGCCCCGCTCCGGCATGCCGTGCGGGCAGCCGAAATTCAATTCAATGCCGTCGGCGCCCGTCGCCTCCACCTTCGGCAAAATGTCTGCCCACGCTTTTTCTTCGCACGGCAGCATCAGCGAGACCACGATGGCGCGGTCCGGCCATGCCTTTTTGACTTCCGTGATTTCCTGCAGGTTCAGTTCCAGGTCACGGTCGGTAATCAGCTCGATATTGTTGAAGCCGAGGACTTCGCGGTTCTTGCCGTGGTGTGCGGAATAGCGCGACGACACGTTGACGGCGGGAGGGTCTTCGCCCAGCGTTTTCCATACCACGCCGCCCCACCCTGCTTCGAATGCGCGCACCACGTTATACGCCTTGTCGGTCGGCGGCGCGGAGGCCAGCCAGAACGGGTTAGGCGCTTTGATGCCGCAGAAATTAATGCTCAGATCGGCCATTATGCAGCCTCCACTTTGGAAAGGATGTCTTGATGAATGGCCAGTGCGGCAAGTTTGCCGTGCTGTACCGCCTGCACCGTCAAGTCCTGGCCCGGCGCCACGCAATCGCCGCCCGCATAAATACCGGGCACCGAGGTACGGAAATGCGTATCGACGTGAATTTTCCCGCCGTCGCGCTGTACCGTGGACGCCATCGCATCCGACAGGCTTTGCTCGTCCATACCCTGGCCAATTGCCTTGAACACAGCGTCAGCCGGGATATCAAACGTGACACCGGTACCCAGCAGCTTCGCGCCATCGAGCTTGGTGTTTTCAAAGCGCATGCCGCACACACGGCCAGAGTCGTCCAGCAGCACTTGCTTGGGCGCGGCCCACGTGCGCATGCGCACCTGGTTGGCTTTCGCGATGTCTTGTTCATGGTGCGTGGCGCTCATGTCGGGGAAGCCGCGGCGGTACACCAAGGTGACTTCTTCCGCGCCGAGACGCTGGATTTGCACAGCCATATCGATAGCGGTGTTGCCGGCGCCAATCACGACAGCGCGGCGCGGCACAGGCAACTTGGTCAAGTCGGCAGCCTGGCGCAGTTCCGCGATATAGCCGATGGCTGCCATCAAGCCAGGCGCGTCTTCCCCCGTCAATCCCAGCTGGCGCGATGCGCCCAGGCCCAGGCCGAGGAACACGGCGTCATATTGCGCATGCAAGTCTTTGAGCTGCACGTTGCCGCCCAGGCGCTGGCCATGGCGCACTTCGATGCCGCCTATGCCCAGCAAGAATTCCACTTCTTTTTGCGCGAAGTCGTCCGTCAGCTTGTACTTGGCAATGCCGTATTCATTGAGGCCGCCAGACTTTTCCTGCGCTTCATAAATCACGACGTCATTGCCCAGCATGGCCAGGCGGTGTGCGCACGACAGGCCCGCCGGTCCTGCGCCGACGACAGCAATCTTCTTGCCGGTCGACGCAGCGCGCTGGAACGGGTGTTCCTTGAACGTCATGTGATCGAGCGCATAGCGCTGCAGCAGGCCGATCTTCACCGGCTGGCCTTCCGCATCGTGGTTGCGCACACAGGCGTCTTCGCACAGGATTTCAGTGGGGCAGACGCGCGAGCAGCTGCCGCCCAAAATATTCTGTTTCAAGATGCCGGCGGCAGCGCCGTTGATGTTTTGTTCGTGGATGTTGCGAATAAAGCTGGCCACGTCGATTTCCGACGGGCAGATGCGCGTACAAGGCGCATCGTAGCAATACAGGCAGCGCGCACTTTCGATGGCGGCCTGGCGCGCATTCAATGGCGGCGCCAGGTCGGTGAACTGTTCGCCCAGCTCGGCGTTGGACGCCTTGGGCTGCGGCAGGTGCTGGAGTGAGGCTATCATGGTCTTATCCCTGGCTTGGTTTGATCTCAATTCCTTACTTGGTTGCCTCGCTACTGCCGCCGTGCGCACAACGGCAGTAGCTCAGTGTCACTTCATTTGGGGGAATGCAAATTCCGCACCAGCACTAGCCGTATTGGGCCAGCGCTGCATCACTGCTTTATGGCGGGTATAGAAGCGCACGCCCTCGGGACCATAGGCATGATGGTCGCCGAACAGGCTGCGCTTCCAGCCGCCGAAACTATTGAATGCCATCGGCACGGGCAGCGGCACATTGACGCCCACCATGCCGACCTGGATCTGGCGCACGAATTCGCGCGCCACGCCGCCGTCGCGGGTGAACACGGCGACGCCGTTGCCGAATTCATTGGCATTGATCAGCTCCACCGCGTGGCCGATGTCCGGCAAGCGCACCACGCACAGCACGGGGCCGAAGATTTCTTCCTTGTAGATCGTCATGTCCGGCGTCACATGGTCAAACAGCGTGCCGCCGATGAAGAAGCCGTTTTCACGCCCTGGCACTTTGTAATTGCGGCCATCGACCACCAGCGTGGCGCCCTGCTCCACACCGGTGCCGATCAAGCCTTCGATACGCTGCTTGGCGGCCGCTGTCACGACCGGCCCCATTTCCGCGCCATGCTCCATGCCGTCGCATACTTTCAGTGCAGCGGTGCGCGTTTTCAGTGCGGCCACCAGCTTGTCGCCCGCATCGCCCACCGCCACGGCAACGGAAATCGCCATGCAGCGTTCACCGGCGGAGCCATAAGCGGCGCCCATCAGGGCATCGACCGCCATGTCCATGTCGGCATCCGGCATCACCACCATATGGTTTTTCGCACCGCCCAGCGCCTGCACGCGCTTGCCATGCGCGCTGCCCCGCGCATAAATGTATTCGGCAATCGGCGTGGAGCCGACGAAGCTGACCGCTTGCACGACCGGATGATCCAGCAGCGCATCGACAGCCGTCTTATCGCCCTGCACGACGTTGAACACACCATCCGGCAAACCCGCTTCCTTCAGCAGCTTCGCGTGCAGCAACGATGGCGACGGGTCGCGCTCCGATGGCTTCAGCACAAACGTATTGCCGCAGGCGATCGCCACAGGGAACATCCACATCGGCACCATCACGGGGAAGTTAAAGGGCGTAATCCCCGCCACCACGCCCAGCGGCTGGCGCATCGACCACGCATCGATGCCGCGCGCAATCTGGTCCGTGAATTCGCCTTTCAGCATTTGCGGAATGCCGACAGCAAATTCCACCATCTCAATGCCGCGCCCCACTTCGCCTTGTGCATCGGAGAACGTTTTGCCATGTTCGCGCGTCAGCATTGCGGCAAATTCATCGGTGTGCTGCTGGCACAGCTGCAAATACTTGAACAGCACGCGGGCCCTGCTCAAAGGCGGCGTGGCGGACCAGGCAGGGAACGCGGCAGCGGCAGCCTGCACGGCTGCATCCACTTCGTCCACGGTGCCCAGTGCCACGCGCGCTACCGGCTCGCCCAAGGCCGGGTTGTACACATCGCCATAACGGCCGCCGCGCGTGTCGACTTTTTCGCCGTTGATGAAGTGGGTGATGGTGTCGAGATTGCTCATTTCAGGATCGTCCTTGTTCCGGTGAAGCCAACAGCGAGTCGGCCGAGAAATACGGGTAGCCCAAATCGCGGGCTACCGCTTCATACGTGACATTGCCCTGGCAAACATTGAGCCCTGCCTTCAAGTGCGGATTGGCCATGGCAGCTTTCCAGCCACGGTCGGCCAGCGCCACCGCGTGCTGGATGGTGGCGTTATTCAGTGCAAAGGTCGACGTGCGCGCCACGGCGCCCGGCATGTTCGCCACGCAATAGTGCACGACGCCGTCAACCACATACGTCGGCTTTTCATGCGTGGTCGCGTGCGACGTTTCAAAGCAGCCGCCCTGGTCGATCGCCACGTCCACCACCACGGCGCCCTGCTTCATCTTCGAAATCATGTCTTTCGTGACCAGCTTCGGCGCCGCCGCGCCAGGAACCAGCACGCCGCCAATGACGAGGTCCGCATCGAGCACGGTTTCTTCAATGCTGGCGGCGTTCGAATACAGGGTCGTCACGCGGTTGCCAAACGCCAGGTCCAGCTGGCGCAAGCGGTCCACGTTCTTATCGATGATGGTGACGCGGGCGCCAATGCCGATCGCCATTTGCAGTGCATTGGTGCCGACCACACCGGCGCCGATAATGGCGATATGGCCCGGCGCCACGCCAGGCACGCCGCCCAGCAGCAAGCCCATGCCGCCTTTGGATTTTTCCAGGTGTGCCGCACCTGCCTGGATCGACATGCGGCCCGCCACTTCACTCATTGGGGCCAGCAGCGGCAAGCCGCCGTTCGGGCCCGTGATGGTTTCATACGCAATACAGACGGCGCCGGATTTCACCAAGGCCGCCGTTTGTTCCGGGTCCGGCGCCAGGTGCAAATACGTGTACAGGATCTGGTTTTCGCGCAGCATTGCGCACTCTTGCGGCTGCGGTTCCTTGACTTTGACGATCATCTCGGCTTTTGCAAAGATTTCCTCGGCCGTGTCGATCATCATGGCGCCGGCTGCCGCATACATGGCGTCCGCCAGGCCGATGGCCGCGCCCGCGTTTTTCTGCACCATGACCTTGTGGCCACGCAAAGTCAGTTCTTTCACGCTGGCCGGGGTCAAGCCAACACGCGATTCCTGGTTTTTGATCTCTTTCGGTACGCCTACTAACATGGTGGGTCTCCTTGTTATTGGTGCAAGTTAGCCTTGTGGGCTGGTCCGGCATGGCCTGGGCGGGCGCGCGGGTTTGTACAACCCGCTCTACTCAAGCGTCTTCAATACGGTGGTCAACTTCCCAAACAATTCATCGATGTGTTTTTTCTCGAACGTCAGCGGCGGCGACAGCGCGATGATGTCGCCCGTCACGCGGATCAGCACTCCGTCCGCGAACATTTTCTTGAACGCCGCATAAGCGCGCGCGCCCGGCTTGCCGGCAATCGGCGCCAGCTCAATGCCCGCCACCAGGCCGATGGTGCGGATGTCGATCACATGCGGCAGCCCTTTCAGCGCATGGACGGCATCTTCCCAGTAGGGCTGGATGGCTTTTGCGTTATCGAGGATGGCTTGTTCCTTGAACACTTCCAGCGTGGCCAGCGATGCGGCACATGCGACCGGGTGACCGGAATACGTATAGCCGTGGAACAGTTCAATGCCAGGCGGCGCATCCATGAAGGCATCGTGGATGAATTTCTTACTGAACACGGCGCCCATCGGGATCACGCCATTGGTCAAGCCTTTGGCTGTCGTCATCATGTCCGGCTCCACGTCGAAGTAATCGGACGCGAATGGCGTCGTCAGCCGGCCAAAGCCGGTAATGACTTCATCGAAGATCAGCAGGATGCCGTGCTTGGTGCACAGTTCGCGCAAGCGCTTCAAGTAACCCTTCGGCGGGACCAGTACGCCGGTGGAACCCGCGACCGGCTCCACGATGACGGCCGCAATGGTGGATGCATCGTGCAGTGCGACGATGCGTTCCAGCTCATCGGCCAGGTTCGCGCCATGTTCCGGTTCGCCCCGCGAGTAAGCATTTTTTTCCAGGTTATGCGTGTGCGGCAAGTGATCGACGCCGGGCAGCATGACGCCGTAAGGCTTGCGGTTGCCCGCGATGCCGCCAACGGAAATGCCGCCAAAGCCCACGCCATGGTAGCCGCGCTCGCGGCCGATCAAGCGCGTGCGGCTCGCTTCGCCGCGGGCCTTGTGGTACGCCAGCGCGATCTTCAGCGCCGTGTCCACGGCTTCGGAACCGGAGTTCGTATAGAACACGTGGCCAAAGCGGTGGTTACTGTATTCCATCAGCTTTTCCGCCAGGTCGAACGCAGCGGGATGGCCCATCTGGAATGTCGGCGCAAAATCCAGCTGGCCGATCATTTCACGCACTGCTGCAACAATCTTTGGCTGCGCATGGCCGCAGGGGACGCACCACAGCCCGGCGGTACCGTCGAGGATGGAATTGCCATCCACGTCCTTGTAGTACACGCCTTCCGCGGACACCAGCAACCGAGGGTTGGCTTTGAAGTCGCGGTTATTTGTAAACGGCATCCAGAAGGAATTCATGGATGCTGGCCTGGACTCGTTCATGCAATCTCTCCTTTTTTTACAACCCGTAAAATTCTTTACCAGTTGGCAAAATGATGATGCAATAATAGACAGCAGTTCCACTATGGCACAGATACACAAATAGCAAAACTCACCAACCGTACAGGTAACAAAAACGATACAGTTGGAGGGGTAGCATTCAACGGGAAATGGGTGTATGCAACAGGCGGCGGCAATCATCGAACAGGAGTGTAGCCAGGACGGCTGGCCCGTGCTGTCCATAGAACGGATGGCGGGCAAAGGCCGCCTGGTCGACCAGATCGTGGCGGCCATTACCGATCTGGTGGCGCGCAGGGAGTTGCGCGTGGGTACGAAAATGCCGTCCGTGCGCCAGTTTGCCAAGTGTAATGGCGTGTCCACCTTTACAGTTGTGGAAGCGTATGACCGCCTCGTCACCTTGGGCTTGCTGTCGTCGCGCCGTGGTTCCGGCTATTTTGTCGCGCGCCAGGACGTGCCGGCGGCGTTGCTGCCAGCCCACAGTCAGGCCGCAGCCCCTGCCGCCATCGATGCGCTGACGCCGGATTTGTATTCCGGCGTGTCGGAAGCGCTGCCGGTCGGCGCCGGCTGGCTGCCGCCCGAATGGTATGGCGAAGACACAGTGCTGGACGCTGTGCGGCAGGCGATGCGCATCCCCGCTAACCGCTTAAGGGGCTATGGCCACCCGATGGGCTTCCCAACGCTGCGCCAGCATATGGCGTCCATGCTGACGGGCGATTTATATCCGGTGGAGCCGGACCAGATTTTATTGACGCACGGCGCCACGCACGCGTTTGACCTGGTGCTGCGCACGCTGACGAAACCGGGTGACGCCGTATTGGTGGAAGATCCAGGCTACAGCAATTTACTGTCGCTGATCCGCCACCATGGCTGCATCCCGGTCGGCATCCCCCGTGGCGAAAACGGGCTGGATATGGAAGCGCTGGCGGAACAGGCGAAAGCCATGCAGCCCAAGCTGATGTTCGTGAACACGGTGCTGCAAAATCCGCTCGGCACGTCGCTGACGCACGCACAGGCGCACCGCTTGCTGGCGCTGGCGGAACAGTTCGACTTCTGGCTGGTGGAAGACGATATTTACCGCGAACTGGCGCCGCACGGGGCCAGCTTCCCGTCGCTGGCCGCCATGGATGGCTTGCGGCGCGTGATCCGCGTAGGCAGCTTTTCCAAAACTTTATCGCCCGTGCTGCGCGTGGGTTCGATCTCGGCGTCCAACTCGCTGCTGCCGGAACTGCTGCGCGTGAAAATGCTGGCGGGGCTGACGACGTCGGAAATCAATGAACGGGCGGTCTTCCACGCGATTACAGCGCGGCCGTATAAACGCATGGTCGAGCGCCTTGCATCGCAACTGGAGGCAGGCCGCGCCCGTACCCTGGAAAATGTGGCGGCAGCGGGCATGAAACCGCTGGCCATGCCCCGGGGCGGCATGTTTGTGTCCGCCGGCTGGGACGTGGCGCCCACGCCTGAATGCAATGGCAAAACCATCGCCGAACAGGCGTTAAAGGCCGGCATCCTGCTGTCGCCGAATGAATTCTTTATGCTGCGGCCCAGCGACACCATCTGGTTCCGCTTCAACTGCGCGTACAGCGATACCCCGCAGCTGCGCGCTTTCCTGCAATCCATCCGACCATGCTGAAGGAATCCACCATGCCACCGAAAATCGGACTGGCCGCGGCGCCCACCCGCATTAAAAGGCGGGTACTGAACCGCGACAAACTGGAAGCCGAGATCGCGGAAGTGGCCGTGCGCATTTTTGCCGAATGCGGTTATGAAGGCACGTCGATCGCCGCCATTGCCGAAGCGGCCGGGCTGTCCAAGCAAAACCTGATGTATTACTACCCCACCAAGCAGGCGCTGTACCAGCGCGTGCTGGACGATGTGCTGGATGACTGGCTGGCCCGCATGGAAAGCCTGGCCCACGAAGAACAGGATCCGCACGACATGCTGCGCGCGTACATCCAGGCCAAGATGCGCTTTTCACGTGAACAGCCGTGGGCGTCGCGCGTGTATGCGATGGAAGTAATTTCCGGCGCGCCGCTGTATGGCCAGCAAATCCACGACCGCGTGGTGCCACTGCTGCGCAAGGATATCGACGTCTTTGAAAAATGGATCGCGGCGGGACGTATCGGCCCCGTCAACGCCACGCATTTGATCTTCATGGTGTGGGCCATGACGCAATCGTATGCGGACTTTTCCGCGCAAATGGCGCTGGTACTGGGCCGCAAGCAATTGACGCGCAAGGATTACGACGATGGCGAAGAAACCATCGTGCGCATGGTGATGGCGGCCATTGCCTGCACGCCACCCGGGAATTTGCCATAATTGTTGCTTTCACATCAATCCCGAGTGCCGTATGCCTGCCTTTCAGCCTGTCGTCCTGACCACCCAGCGCCTGCAACTGCGTTTCATCAATGACGGCGACGTGGACTCTGTCCACCGCCTGTTCACCGATCCGGAAGCGCTGCGCTATTGGAGTTTCGCGCCATGGACCGACCGCTCGCAGGCAGAGGAAACCGTGCGCGATACACAAGCGGCCTACGAGGATGGCAGCATCCTGACCTTTGCCATCACGCTGGCAGGCAGCGGCGACATGATCGGCAAATGCCGGCTGTCGAAATTTTCCGAACAAAACCGGCGCAGTGAAATCGGCTATATCCTGGACCGCGCCCACTGGGGCAAAGGCTATGCCAAAGAAGCGCTGGCCGCGCTGATTGGCCATGCGTTCGGCCCGCTTGACTTGCTGCGCATCGAAGCCGATGTCGACCCGCGCAACGATGCGTCGTGCAAATTGCTGGAACGCTTGCATTTCATGCATGAAGGCCACTTGCGCCAGCGGTGGATCGTCGCGGGTGAAGTGTGCGATACGGCTTTCTATGGACTGCTGCGGCAAGACTGGGAAGCTGCAAAAGTTGCATAACGAAAAACATTGCGGAGCGTCATGCCCAATGACACCGTACGATTGACGCCCCGCAAATGCAGCTTGCCCCCTATAAACAGCAATTCGTCGGATAGCCCTCCCCCGCAGGGAACGCCGCTGGTACATTGGTTCCATCGACACGCACGGAGGACTCTGATGAAAACCGTCAACCACACAATCGGCGACGTATTGCGCGAAGTAGGCAATGCCGCCGCCCATATCGGCCGCTATTTCATGCGCACGCTGTCGCGCATGTCGTGGCCTGCGCTGCTGGCCAGCTGCATCATGCTGGCGATCCTGCTGACCATCTTGCCGCTGGCGCTGACCTTGTTTGCCATCTTTTTGCTGGCCAAGATCGCTATTGCCATCGTAGCGGGTTACAACTACAACAAGCGCCGCGGCGACTATACCCCGCACAAGGACGTCTGACCATGGCTTTTGCCCGCACAAAACAGGGGACCCGCAGCACGCTGGCCTTCATCCGCGAAATTGGCGAGACGGCGCGCACCTTATGGTGGGAATTCTTCGACTGGCTGGCCGTCGTCGAATGGCGCAAGCTGGTGGTCATCCATATCCTCGTGGTGATCGTGCTGGGCATGCTGCACGCGGGCCAGGTGGGCGGGTGGTTCGTGTTCCTGTCGGTTTGCCTGAAAATCCTCGCGGGCGGCAAACGCCGTGCGGAAGTGGAAGCCAAGGAAGCAACGGAACACGCGGGCACGGAAAGCCTGGAGCGCCGCCTGGCGGAAGCGCAGCTGGCGGCGCTGCAAGCGCAAGTGGAACCGCACTTTTTATTCAACACGCTGGCGCTGATCGGCCAGTTGATTGAAACAGACCAGAAGCAGGCGGCCAAGGTGCACTCGCACCTGATCGATTACCTGCGCGCCACCATGCCGCAAATGCGCTCGCGCAGCAATCACACGCTGGGCCGGCAAATCGACATGTCGCGCGCCTATCTGGCCATCATGCAGGCGCGCATGAAGGAACGGCTGGCCGTGTCGATCGACGTGGCGCCAGAATTGCTGAGCGCTTCATTCCCGCCCATGATGCTGCAAACCTTGATCGAGAATTCCATCAAGCACGGGCTGGAGCCGAAAATCGAAGGAGGCCGCATCGATATCCGCGCCACGACGACGACCGGACCTTCGGGCAGCATGCTGGACGTGGAAGTGCATGACGACGGTATCGGCTTCGACGTGCATGCGGGTGAAGGCGTGGGACTGGCCAATATCCGCGAGCGTTTGCGCCTGCTGCATGGGAACCGCGCGCAATTGATTATCGAGACGCCGCATGACGGCGGGGCGCGGGTCATCATCCGCCTGCCATTTGCGCCGGACATTTTTGCAGGAACCAAACCATGAGTGCCGCATCACCTTCCCGCTGCCCTACCGCCCTGATTGCGGACGATGAAGAACCGATGCGCCAGTTGCTGAAAAGCCGTTTGCAGGAAGCGTGGCCACAGCTGGAGATCGTGGCGGAAGCAGCCAACGGCATCGAAGCCATTGCGCTGACGGGGTTGCACCAGCCGGACATCGTCTTTCTCGACATCCGCATGCCGGGACTGTCCGGCATTGAAGCGGCGCGCATGCTGTTCAACCGCTGCCACATCGTGTTTGTCACGGCCTACGACCAGTACGCGATTGAAGCATTTGAGCAGGGTGCGCTGGATTATCTGTTGAAGCCAGCCGGTGGCGAGCGCTTGAAAATGACGTGCGCGCGGCTGCAGGAACGGCTGGGCAAATCCCCCGCGAATATCGAACACCAGCTGGCGCAATTGCTGCAAGGCGTCAGCGGCGCCAGCCGCGGTGCGGCTGCTGCGAAACCGCGCGAATACCTGCGCTGGATCCAGGCCATGGTGGGCAACAGCTTGCGCATGATTTCAACCAAGGAAGTCTTGTTCTTCCGCGCCGATGAAAAATATACGCGCGTGCAAACCTTGCAGGGCGAAGTGCTGATCCGCAAGACGCTGAAGGAATTGGAAGACGAACTGGATCCCGATGAATTCTGGCGTATCCACCGTTCGACGCTGGTGCGGGTCGATGCCATTGCCGAAGTGCGGCGTGATTTGCGGGGCCGGCAAATGGTGCGCGTACGCAACTTCGACGAAGAACTTGAAGTCAGCCGTGGCAATACGCATCTGTTCCAGCAAATGTAAAAAGCTCAGCTTGCCCCTGCAAATGTGCTGAACTATATTGTCAGCACATTAATTGATGGGGGTTACGATGCCGAGCATACCGAAGGATACCCGCACGACTGTCATCCCCTGCCTGCGTTACCGCGACGCGCCTGCCGCCATCGATTGGCTGTGCAATACACTGGGCTTTTCAACCATGCTGGTGGTGCCGAACGACGATGGCACCATTGCCCATGCCCAGCTGAGTTACGGGAATGGCATGATCATGCTGAGTTCCGTGTTTGATACCGAATTCGGGCGCCTGATGGCGCATCCATCGGAAACCGGCATGCGTGTCACGCAGAGCAGCTACCTGGTCGTCAACGATGCGGATGCAGTCCATGCGCGCGCAATCGGCGCCGGCGCTGTGATAGAAATGCCATTACAGGATGAAGACTACGGCGGGCGCGGTTTTACATGCCGCGATCCGGAAGGCAATCTCTGGAGTATTGGAACCTATGACCCATGGTAATGACGAACAAGCGATCCGCGCGGTGATCGCACAGTGGATGGACGCCACGCGGCTGGGCAATGTTGACGCGGTATTGCCGCTGATGACGGAAGACGTTGTGTTTATGGTGCCGGGCCAGCCGCCCATGACGGGCCGCGACAGCTTTGCGGCAGGCATGCGCGGTATGGCAACGACGCATCGCGTGATGCCGGACAGTGTGGTGGAAGAAGTCGCCGTGTCCGGCGACATGGCTTACTGCCGCACGCGGCTTGAAGTCCGGATCGAGCCGCTGGGAGGCGGCGCGGCCGTGCGGCGCGCCGGCTATACGCTGTCGGTATTCCGCCGCAGCGCCGATGGCCAGTGGCAGCTGGCGCGCGATGCGAATTTGCTGGCGCCGGTAACGGATGGGATGTCGGACGGGTGATCCCGTCGCGCGGGTTCAAGGGGAGCGCCTGGCCAATCCGCCCTACGGATTCAACGCGGCGATCAATTCTTGATCTCCCACCTGCACAGGGCGGATGCGGATCGTATGCCGGTACAGCGGCGGCATGGCTTCGCACATTGCTTCCAGCGCCACTTGCGGCTGCGACGGCAACACGTACTGGAACTGCCGGGGATTCGATGCCGGCAGCGGTCCTTCCATCGTCGAGCCATAGGCGCCCAGTTCCATGAAACTCAGTGCGCCATTGGCCGGCCCCCGTGCAAAGACAAAGGTGCCGTCTTTCGGGTGGCCCAGGTATAGCCGGATTTCATCGCGCTGTTGCGGCGTCGCATTTTCCATCAGCTTGTAGCGCAATTGTGCATACGCGCGCGTGCACTCCATGAACGCCGTACGGATGCCGGATTTATTGCGCCGGCCCGGCATGCACAGCAACAGGTTGCCGAACGAATCCAGCAACGCCACCGCATCGCCGTCCCCGCCCATCACTTTGTCGCGCGCCATGGCTTGCAACAGCGCGGGCGCCAGGCTGGCGTCTGGACGCTGCGGGTCGCAGCGCACCGTCAAGGCTTCCGGAAATGCCTTGCGCAGCGCCACGCCGATGGCATGGCGCGACGACAGGGTCGCCGGGTCTTTCAATTGCTCGCGCGGCGGGTCCGTATCGAACAGCGCCATCGCGCCTTTCGACGTGGCTTCAAACACCAGCGAGCACAGGGCTTCCGTGGGCTCGGAAATATTTTTGCCGATGAAGAATGGCTTGACGGGGGCGCCCTTCGCTTCCCGCGCATAGGCCGACTGGCCCAGCACGGCCGGATAGGAAAACGTCGCACGCGCCTGTTCGCGCAAGCCTTCCGGCAATGCATCGAAGGTGGCGCTGCCATCGTAATTGATGCCCGCATTCGGGTCCGTTGCCGCCACCACCACATTGAATCCCGAGGCCAAAATGGCGCCCGTGCACATGCAGCACGGATCCAGCGACGTCACAATGGTGATGTCGTGCGGCTCCGGCAATTCAGTGCCTTGCGCGCGCTCTTCGAAATACCAGTCGATCAGCTGGCGTTCGCCGTGCGCGGTGGGATCGAACACGAGGCCATCGCGGATGACATTGTTTGGCAGCGCTTTTAATATCGTGCCGGATGCATCGATCATGACGCCGCCGACGCCAAACGTCCCCTGCGTCTTGGCCGCAATGGCTTCATTGGCGGCGACCGCCACCGCCGCCTGGACATCGATGACCTTCTTCACTTCTTTTTCAAATCCGAGCCGCCGAACGCGTTCGGCAATTGCGCAGCCGCCGTGGTTTCAAACACGTCGCCTTTCAAGTTGGCCAACACCACGGCCAGCTCGTTGCCGCCCAGCTCCAAGGTCACCTGGCGGCACGCGCCGCACGGTGCGATCGGGCCATCGGTCTCGCCTATGACGGCCAGCTTGTCGAAGTCGCCCGGCTTGTAGCCGTGGGCCAGTGCGCTGAAGAAGGCCGTACGCTCTGCGCAGTTGCACAGGCCGTACGATGCGTTTTCCACGTTACAGCCGTGGAACACACGGCCATCATTGCACAGCAGCGCTGCGCCTACCTTGAAGTTCGAATACGGGGTATAGGCTTTCAGCCGCGCCGCCGCAGCTTCTGCAATCAGTTGTTCATTATTCATTCAATGCTCCGGTTACGGACGGATCGTGCGGTAGATAACCGGGTTGGCTGCCGGCTTGTCTTCCGCGATCGTGTACGCTGCCTGGATTTCCGCAATGGCTTGCGCCGCTGCAGCTTCCGTACGCGCGTGCACCATGGCCAGCGGCTGGCCCGCTTCGATGCGGTCGCCCAGGCCAATCAAGTCCGTCAAGCCAACCGCGAAGTCAATCGTATCGGTCGGACGGCGGCGGCCGCCGCCCAGGCTGACGACGGACAAGCCAATGCCACGGCAATCCGTCGCGGCAGCATAACCGGATTTCAGCGCAGGCGCAGGCACGAGGATCGGTGCTTTCGCCAAATGCTTGTCCGGGTTTTCCACCAGGTCGGCCGGGCCGCCCAATGCCACCACCATGCGCGCAAAGCGCTCCGTCGCCGCGCCCGTATCCAGCGCGGCTTGCAGCTTCTGGCGCGCTTCCACTTCATCGGCAGCCAGCTTGCCCAGCACCAGCATTTCCGCGCACAGCGCCATCGTCACTTCATGCAGGCGCGCCGGACGCGATTTGCCCGTCAGGTAATCAATCGCGCCGCGCACTTCCAATGCATTGCCCGCGTATGGCGCCAGCGATTCATTCATGTCCGTCAAAATGGCCGACGTCATCATGCCAGCGCCGTTGCCTACCTTGACGATGGATTCCGCCAGTTCCACGGATTTATCGTAGGTCGGCATGAAGGCGCCGGTGCCCGCTTTGACGTCCATCACCAGCGCCTGCAAGCCGGCCGACAGTTTCTTCGACAGGATGGAGCCGGTAATCATGGCCACGGATTCCACCGTCGCCGTCACGTCGCGGATGCTGTAGAAACGCTTGTCCGATGGCGCCAGGTTCGACGTCTGGCCAATGATGGCCACACCCACTTCCTTGACGACTTTGCGGAACAATTCATTGTCCGGCACCGTGTTGTAGCCAGGGATGGAGTCGAATTTGTCCAGCGTGCCGCCCGTGTGGCCCAGGCCACGGCCGGAAATCATCGGCACGTAGCCGCCGCATGCGGCCACCATGGGGCCCAACAGCAGCGACACGACGTCGCCCACGCCGCCCGTCGAATGCTTGTCGACCACCGGGCCAGGCAAGTTCAGGTTAGACCAGTCCAGCACCGCGCCGGAATCGCGCATGGCCAGCGTAAACGCCACGCGCTCGTCCATGTTCATGTCGTTGAAGTACACGGCCATGGCCAGCGCGGCAATCTGCCCTTCGCTGACGCTGCCGTCCGTAATGCCGCGCACGAAGAACTGGATTTCTTCCGCGCTCAGGCAGCCCTTATCGCGCTTTTTGCGAATGATTTCTTGGGTCAGGAACATAGTCTGTCTCTTGATGTATGGTCTTTGTAAGGTATTCGGGCCGCAGGCCAGTGTCCCCGGTCTGCGGCCCTTCGGATCATCCTGTTACGGAGTTATACGCCGTAGGGGATCCAGATGTTTTTCACTTGCGATGCGTGCGCCAGTACCGTGCGGCCGCCTGCTTGCGCCGTGCTGAACCAGTCACGGCCCTTCGCGCCGCCCGTCCACGTACGCTTCAGCGAACCTGCCGACAGGCGCTCGACTTCGGCACAGCCGGCAGCGGAACCGTCGTGGCGCCAGATCGCGTCCACGTCCGAGTGCGTCGCCAAGGTGCGCGCCAGCTCGTCCGCCGAACCCGTGACGATGTTCACGACGCCGCCCGGCAAGTCCGACGTGTCGAACACCTGGTACAAGTCCGTCGCGCTCAATGGATGCGCTTCCGACGGTACGACCACCACGCGGTTGCCCACGGCAATCGCCGGCGCCACCAGCGAAATAAAGCCCAGCAGCGGGTTTTCATTCGGCGCCACGATACCGATCACGCCAATGGCTTCATTGAGCGCCACGGTGATGCCGTGCATCGGCGGCTGGTGCGCCAGGCCGTCGTATTTGTCGGCCCATGCGGCCCAGTAGAACAGGCGTTCCACGGCTGCCTGCACTTCTTTCTCAGCATTCTTGGCGCCGGTCTGCGCAGCGATACGCTCGGCAAATTCCGCGCCGCGCGCCGCCAGGTTTTCTGCGATATAGAACAGCACTTGCGCGCGGTTGTGCGCTGTCGCCTTGGTCCAGCCAGTGGCCTTGTGCGCGGCTTCCACGGCGTTGCGGATATCCTTGCGGTTACCCTCGCCCACTTCGCCAAGGAACTTGCCGTCCGCGCCGTGGATGGCGCGGCTGTAGGCGCCGTCAGGGCGCGCTTGCTTGCCGCCGATGTACAGCTTGGCCGTGCGGTCGATCGCGAACGGGTCGGCCGATGCTGCAGCTTTGGCCTTGCCTTTATCGGCAACCACCGGTGCGGCAGGACGCTGGTCTTCCGACAGCGGCACCAGGTATTCATACATGCCTTCGCGGCCGCCTTCACGGCCATAGCCGGATTCGCGGTAGCCGCCGAAGCCGCACGCGGCATCGAACTGGTTCGCCGTATTGATCCACACCACGCCGGCCTTGATGGCAGGCGCCACGTCCAGTGCCAGCGAAATGTTTTCAGTCCACACGCACGACGCCAGGCCATACACGGTGTTGTTTGCCAGCTGCACGGCTTCTGCCGGCGTGCGGAAGCTCATCGCCACCAGCACCGGGCCGAAGATTTCAGCCTGCGCCACGGCAGCGGACGTCGATGCGCCCGTAATCAGGGTCGGCGGGAACCACGAGCCATCGGTCGGGATCACGCAGCCGGCCGGCTGATACACGTCGCAGCCTTCGCAGCGCGCGGTTTCCACCAGGCCCGCAATACGCTGTTGCTGGATCGGATCGACCAGTGCGCCGATGTCCATCGACTTGTCCAGCGGCGAACCCAGTCGCAGGTTATCCATGCGGGCACGCAGTTTCGCCAGGAAGCGCTCTTCCACGGATTCCTGCACCAGCAGGCGCGAACCGGCGCAGCACACCTGCCCCTGGTTGAACCAGATGGAATCGACCAAACCTTCGACAGCGGCGTCCAGGTCTGCATCTTCAAACACGATGAATGGCGATTTGCCGCCCAGTTCCAGCGACAGCTTCTTGCCCGAACCGGCAGTCGCTTCGCGGATGATGCGGCCCACTTCGGTCGAACCCGTGAACGCCAGCTTGTCGATGCCTTCGTGTTTGACGATGGCTTCACCCACGCGGCCGTCGCCGGTCACAATATTGACGACACCGGCCGGCACGCCGGCCTGCACGCAAATGTGCGCAAACAGCATGGCCGTCAGCGACGTGAATTCCGCAGGCTTGAACACGATGGTGTTGCCTGCAGCCAGTGCCGGCGCGACTTTCCATGCCAGCATCAGCAGCGGGAAGTTCCATGGCACGATCTGGCCCACGACACCAACCGGGCGGTGGCCGGCGAATTCTTCATCTTGCAGTTGCGCCCAGCCGGCGTGGTAGTAAAAGTGGCGTGCCACCAGCGGCAAGTCGGCATCGCGCGTTTCGCGGATGGTCTTGCCGTTATCCAGCGTTTCAAGCACGGCGAACAGGCGCGCATGCTTTTGCATCAGGCGCGCAATGGCGTACAAGATCTTCGCGCGGCCATGGCCGCCCAGTCCTTGCCATGCCGGCTGTGCGCGGCGCGCAGCTTCCACGGCGCGGTTCACGTCTTCGCTGGTTGCCTGCGTCAGTTCGGCCAGCAGCTTGCCGTCAGCCGGGTTGTTCGACGCGAACAAATCGGTTGGTTCGGTCCATGCATTGTCGATGAACAGGCCGAATTTGCGGCCTTGCTGGTCCAGCCATGCTTGCGCTTCTTTCTGGCTTTCTGGTGCGGGGCCGTAGTCCATGGTCTTCAAAATGTCGTTAATCGTTGGCATGAGTGGAATCCTTAAGGTTGCGCGTGGCGGTGTGCGGCCGAGTAATTGCCGGTGACATGGTGTTCGAGCTGGCGCTCGATGTCAGTCAGCAGGCTCGATGCGCCAATACGGAACAAGTGCGGTTCCAGCCATTCATTGCCCAATTCTTCTTTCATCACGGTCATGTATTGCAGCGCAGCCTTGGCCGTGCTGACGCCGCCGGCCGGCTTGTACCCAACCTGGAAGCCCGTGCGTTCATAGTATTCGCGGATCGCGCGCACCATCACCAGCGATACCGGGATGGTGGCGTTGACGCCTTCCTTGCCGGTCGACGTCTTGATGAAGTCAGCGCCAGCCATCATGCAGACCCACGATGCCTTCGCCACGTTTTCCAGCGTGACCAGGTCGCCCGTTGCGAGAATGGCTTTCACGTGCGCTTCGCCGCACGCTTTACGGTAGGCCAGCATTTCATCGTACAGCGCCTGCCAATTGCCCGTCAGGACGTGCTGGCGCGTAATGACGATATCGATTTCTTTCGCGCCTGCCGCCACCGACAATTCAATTTCGCGCACTTTGGTTTCCATGCTGGTCAAGCCGGAAGGGAAGCCAGTCGACACGGCGGCGATCGGCAAACGGCCTTGCAACACCTTGTCCGCGTGCTGGATCATTTCGTGGTACACGCACACGGCGCCCGTCTTCAAGCCGCGGTCTTGCAGGCCCAAAGCGTCAACCAGGTCGGAACGCAGCGGACGCATGGCTTTCATGCACAGGCGTTCCACGCGGCCCGGCGTATCGTCGCCTGCCAGCGTAGTCAGGTCGATCAATTCGATCGCCTTGACCAGCCAGGCAGCCTGGTATTCCTTCTTGACGGTGCGGCGGTTGGCCAGCGATTGAGCGCGGCGGTCGGCCGCAGCTTTGTTCACGTGGATATGGTTCAGCCAGCCCAGGTCGAGCGGCATCGCCTCATTGCGCTTGAAATTGTTATCGTGGGTCATAACAGGTTGGTTCCGTTGGAAAGTGGTTTCACGCCGAGGTGGCTGGCAATGGTCTGGCCGATATCCGAGAACGTGTCGGAAATACCGAGCGCGCGGCCCTGAACGCCGGGACCGAAGAAAATCATCGGGATGTGTTCACGCGTGTGGTCGGAACCGGGCGACGTCGGATCGCAGCCGTGATCGGCCGTGATGACGCACAGGTCGCCGTCTTTCATCTTCGCGAAGAATTCCGGCAGGCGCGCATCCATTTCGTGCAGCGCGTTCGAGTAGCCAGCCACGTCGCGGCGGTGGCCGAACGCCTGGTCGAAGTCGACGAAGTTCACGAACGTCAGCGACTTGTCGCCTGCTTCATCCTGTACTTTCAGCAGCGCGTCGAACAGCGCCATATTGTCCGGGCCTTTGACGACGCGGGACACGCCCTGCCCCGCATAGATATCGCTGATCTTGCCCAGTGCGATCACCTCGCCGCCTTCGTTTTTCACGTGATCCAGCAAGGTTGGCGCGTGCGGCGGCACCGCATAATCGTGGCGGTTCGACGTGCGCTTGTAATTGCCGTTTTCGCCGACAAATGGGCGGGCAATAATGCGGCCGATGTTGTATGGCTTGACCAGCTCATACGCCTTCTCGCACATGTCGTACAAACGCTCCAGGCCGAAGTGCTGTTCATGGCATGCGATCTGCAGCACGGAGTCGGCCGACGTGTACAAAATCGGCTTGCCGGTGGCCACGTGTTCGTCGCCCAGTTCATTGATGATGGTGGTGCCGGAAGCATGGCAATTGCCGAGGAACCCCGGCACGCCCGTCAATTCCTGCAATTTGTCCGTCAACTCTTTCGGGAACGATGGCACTTCCTTTGGGAAGTAGCCCCAGTCGAACAGCACCGGCACGCCGGCGATTTCCCAGTGGCCTGATTGCGTATCCTTACCCGTCGACTGTTCGCGCGCGGCGCCATAGGCGGCCGTGAAACCGTCGCGCTGGTTGAAGCCGGCGGCCCACTCGCCACAAGCGGTATGGGCGGCGGCGGCCAGTCCCAGTTTTTCCAGGTTCGGCAAGTCCATCGGCTTGCCTTCTTTCGCGGCCCACGCCGCGATATGGCCAAAGGTGTTGGTGGCGGCGTCGCCGTATTTGCCGGCGTCTGGCGTGGCGCCGAGGCCGAAGGAATCCAGCAAGAGGATAAAGGCGCGTGACATGATGGTGCTCGTCTCGGTTGAGTTAAGAAAATTCAGTTTAGGCCATACAATGCAAAAGAGCGGCCGAACCGCTCTTTTTCCGCTGACTGGCGCTTTACGCGCGCGGCGTTTTCGCCACGTTGGCCAGGAAGGCCAGGATCAGTTTCACCAGGCTTTCCGCGCCGATGGCCGCGTATTTCAGCGTTTGTTCGTGCGACAACTGGAATGGCGACATGCCTTCGGCCAGGTTGGTCACGACGGACACGCCCATCACCTTCAGGCCGCAGTGGCGCGCTGGGATCACTTCCGGTACCACGGACATGCCCACCACGTCGGCGCCCAGCACTTTAAAGGCGCGGATTTCCGCTGCCGTTTCAAAGTTCGGGCCGGAGTACGAAATGTACACGCCTTCATGCAGCGTCACGTTGGCTTCCACGGCGGTCGACTTCAGCAAGTTGCGCAAGTCGGCGTCATAGGCATTGGCCATCGAGAAGAAGCGCGGGCCGAAACGCTCGTCGTTCGGGCCGATCATTGGCGAACCTGGCAACAGGTTGATATGGTCAGTCAGCGCCACCAGCGAACCGGCGTCGACTTCCGGACGCAGCGAACCAGCCGCATTGGTCACGAACAGGAAATCCACGCCCAGCAGTTTCAGCGTGCGCACGGCGGACGTCATGACGTTCAGGCCATAGCCTTCATAGAAGTGGCCGCGGCCTTTCAGGCACACGACTTGTACGCCGGACAAGGTGCCCAGCACCATGGCGCCTGCATGGCCATGCACGGTGCTGATCGGGAAACCTGGCAATTCATCGAATGGAATCGTCACTGCATCTTGCATTTGCTCGGCCAGCACGCCGAGACCGGAACCCAGCACCAGCGCGAGACGTGGCTGGAAGTTCGCCGGCATGCGGGAACGGACAAGGGCGGCGGCCTGGAATGGAGCGTTGTTCATGAAGTTCCTCGTTATGGATTTATACGTATAAGCGCTGTAGCGTGAAACCGCTTGCGCAAGATGGCTTTCGAGTGAAGCGATACTATGCAGTATTGGCGATATGTATGGCAAATACCATTTTTCTTTACTATTTATATGAATGAAGTATAAATAGCTAGTGTAAACATTCGATGTGCACAGATTGACAGCAGCCAAACAAATGTCCACAATGCTCAACAAATGTTTACCCAACATGAAGACTGCCGTGAACGACTTATCCAAAAAGGAACAGTTATACGAGCTGATACGGGCGAATCCCTTTGTATCGCAGCAAGACCTGGCGGTCGAACTGCGCCTGTCACGGTCCGCCGTGGCAGGCCACATTGCCAGCCTCATCCGTGAACGCCGATTGTTAGGCCGTGCCTACGTATTACCGGACAAGCGTCCTGTCATGTGTATCGGCGCCGCCTGCCTGGACCGTAAACTCCGCTCAATTGCCCGCCTGCAGATGGGCACTTCCAACCCTGCCACCGCTGAAGAAGTATTTGGCGGCGTGGCGCGCAATATCGCTGAAAACCTCGCCCGCCTTGGTCTGCCTTCGGCCTTGCTGACAGCCATCGGCGACGATAGCTCCGGCCAGTCTCTGCTGCAGCATGCGGAAGATGCGGACATCGATACGCGCGGGACCTTGAAACTTGCCAATACCTACAGCGGCACGTATACCGCCGTGCTGGATGAACGGGGCGAACTGCTGCTCGGCCTGGCTGATATGGCCTTGTTCGACCAGCTGACGCCGGATTTCCTCGTCAGCCGCGCGCCGCAGCGCACTGCCGCCGCCATGGTCGTGGCTGACTTGAATCTGCCGCACGACAGCGTCGCCTCGCTGCTGGAAGATGCCCGCGTCGGCGCTGCGCCGCTGATTATCGTGGCCGTATCGCAGCCGAAAATGGCGCGCCTGCCGCAAGATTTACGCGGCTGCCGTTTACTGATCCTGAACCGCGCCGAGCTGGAAACCCGCGTCAACCGCAAGCTGCCGGATGAAAGCGCCGTCGCCCAAGCCTGCCGCGACGTACAGGAGCAAGGCGCGCAAGACGTCATCGTCACGTGCGGCAGCGAAGGCGTGTATTACACGTATCCGGACGGAGTGGAATGGCTGCCTGCGCCGCAAGTGGACGTCATCGACGTCACCGGTGCCGGCGATGCTTTCTCCGCCGGCGTATGCTGGTCGCTGTACCAGGGCAGCGGCGACTTGTCGCTGGCGTGCCGCCGTGGTTTAAAAGTGGCCGCCATGACGCTGGAAAGCCCGGATACGGTTTCGCCATTGCTGGCGGCCGATATCCTCGATGAAATCAATGAATTCAACCTGGAAGCTGCTTCCACGTTGCAGGACTGACACCTATGCACCAATTCCTTTTGTTCTCGCCTGAAGTGGCCAGCGCCCGCGCTGCCGGCAAACCCGTCGTCGCGCTGGAATCGACCATTATTTCGCACGGCATGCCCTATCCGCAAAACGTGCAGACGGCGCGCGAAGTCGAACAAATCATCCGCGACGCGGGCGCCGTGCCGGCCACCATCGCCATCATTGGCGGCAAGATTTGCATTGGCTTGTCGGACGAACAATTGGAAACGCTGGGCAATTCACCGGAAGCCATGAAAGTGTCGCGCCGCGATTTGCCCTACGTACTGTCGACCGGCAAGCTGGGCGCCACGACTGTTGCTGCCACGATGATTTGCGCGCAACTGGCGGGCATTTCCGTGTTTGTCACGGGCGGCATCGGCGGCGTGCACCGCGGCGCGGAAACGTCATTCGACATTTCCGCCGACTTGCAGGAACTGGCGCAAACATCGGTCGCCGTGGTCTGCGCCGGCGTGAAATCCATCCTCGACATCGGCTTGACGCTGGAATACCTGGAAACCCACGGCGTGCCCGTAGTGACGGTGGGCCAGCCCGGCTTCCCTGCTTTCTTCACGCGCGAAAGCGGCTTCAATGGCGACTTCCAATTGGACACGCCGGCCGAGCAGGCAGCATTTATTCATACCAAATGGCAGCTGGGCTTGAAGGGTGGCGTGGTTGTCAGTGCTCCGGTACCGGCGCATGAAGCCATGCCGAAAGAAGAAATCGACGCCATCATTATGCAGGCATTGAATGAAGCGCGCGAACAGGGTGTGACAGGCAAGAAAGTCACGCCATTCCTGCTGGCCCGCATCAAGCAATTGACGTCGGGCCGCAGCCTGGCTACCAATATCGCACTGGTGAAAAATAATGCGCGTGTCGGCGCCGAACTGGCGCGCGCGCTGTCGGAGCACCCCGTTTCATAGGTTCCCCCATGTCCATCGACCTGAAACAGTTACGCTACTTCCTGGCTGTCGCCGAAGAAAAAAGTTTCAGCCGCGCCGCGGAACGGCTGCACATTTCGCAGCCGCCGCTGTCGCAACAGATCATGAAGCTGGAAAGCGAACTGGGTGTCAAACTGTTCGCCCGCACGACCCGCACGTTTGAACTCACCGTGGCGGGCAAGGCGCTGATGAATGAAGCGTCGGATCTGCTGTCGAAAATGCGCATGACCATCGATACGATCCGCCAGATCGACCGCGGCGAAGTGGGCCGCCTGCGCGTGGGTATCGTGGGCTCCGCCATGTGGGGCCCGATTCCCACCATGCTGGAAGAATTCCAAAGCAAGTATCCGCGCGTCACGTGGACCATCCACGAATACGGCCCAACCGTACAATACGACGCGCTGCGCGCCAAGCAAATCGACGTGGGCTTCTGGCGTGAGCCCAAGCTCGACGAAGACGACCTGAAAAACGATAACCTGCGCCAGGAACTGTGCTTCCGCGAAAACATCTGCGTGGCCATCAATGAACATCACCCGCTGGCGAAGCTGGACGCCATTGAATTGATGGACATTGCAGAGGAACCCATGCTGACCCTGGCGCTGGATAAATCCGCCTTCCCCCGCTATTTGATCCAGTGCTGCGTCAAGGCGGGCTTCCAGCCGCAAATCTTCCAGGAAGCGAACGAGCCGCAAACGTTACTGGCCATGGTGGGCGCGGGGCTGGGCGTGGCGCTGCTGCCGGAAACCACGAGCCGCATCGGCTGGCCGGGCGTTGTGTTCGTGCCGATCCGCACCAATCCGCCGTCGGCCAACCTGTACATCACGTATACGACGCTGGACGATGCACCCGTGGTGCGGGCGTTCCTCAACATCCTGAAACCGCCGGCGGCTTAACACTTCGCCCGCCACTCGCGCAGCGCATCTTCGCGGTAAACGCGGCTTAACGTCAGCCGCGTGCCGTCGGCCATCATCAGCAGGCTGTCGCCGCCAAACCACGGCAACAGCTTCACCACATGATCGAAGTTGGCGATGTGCGAGCGGTGGACGCGGCGGAAGCGTGCAGGATCGAGGCGTTCCAGGATCCCCACCATCCGCTCCCGCATCAGCAGGGATTTGCCATGCATGTGCAGGCGGATGTAATTGCCTTCCGCGCTGACGTACAAAATGTCCGCCATCCGCACCAGTTGCCGGGATTCGCCGGTCCGTACCAGCAGCCGGTCATCGCGTGGCGCCACCGTATCGAGCAAAGCGCCAAGGCGGGCCTGCCGTTCCGGCGCATGGCTTTGTCCCAGCCACGTGCGGGCCTTGGCCATGGCGCGGGAAAACCGTTCCTGGTCAAAAGGCTTGAGCAGGTAATCCATGGCGTTGGCGTCAAACGCGGCCAGCGCGTAATGGTCATAGGCTGTCGCAAAAATGGTGGGCGGCATGTGTTCCAGGCCGACTTCGCGGATCACGCCAAAGCCATCGAGCTCCGGCATCTCCACGTCCAGAAATACAAGGCTGGGCGCCATGCTGCGGATAGCGTCCACCGCCTGCCGTCCATTGGCCGCTTCCTGTATTTCCGCCACGTCCGGTTCGGCGGCCAGCAATTGCAGCAGGCGCTTGCGGGCGGACGTCTCGTCGTCCGCCACGAGAACACGGACAGGCTGGCGGTGGCCGCTCATACAATGTTCCCTGCCGCGCTGCCGGGCAATGTGACGCGCGCCAGCGCACCGTTTTCCGTGTTGACCAGGTCCAGCGCGGCAGCCCGTTCCTGTCCTGCACCATACAGCGCTTCCAAACGTCCGCGGATATTGGCCAGCCCTACGCCCATGCCGGGCCGCCGGCTGGCGCCGGCGCCGCCTGCCGCCGCCCTCCCCTTGTTTTCCACTTCCAGCACCAGGCCGTCATCGGCACGGTAGGCACGGATCGTAATGTCGCCGCCGTCCGCATAAGGGGCCACGCCATGCTTGATCGCGTTTTCCACCAGCGGCTGCAGCACAAAGGGTGGAATGCGGCATGCCTGCAGCGCATCCGGCACCAGCCACTCCACGGCCAGCCGGTTTTCAAAGCGGATGCGCTCGATCTCGACATACGCGGACACCAGTTCCAGTTCTTCGGCCAGCGTGACTTCCTGCCTGCCGCTGTCGCGCAGCGCAAGCCGCAGCACGTCGCCCAGCCGCTTCAAGACGCGGTCTGCCGTGGCCAGGTCGTAATGCATCAGCGATCCGATGGCGTGCAAAGTATTGAACAGGAAATGCGGCTGCAACTGGGCTTTCAGGTTATCGAGCTGCGCGCGCACCAGCATGGTTTGCTGTTCGGCCAACTGCAACTCGCGCTGGCGCGCGTGGGCGCGCATGGCGCTGACCTGGACGATGGCAAACAAGCCTGCGTACGTCATCAAGCCCAGGTTGAAGCATTCGCGGAACGCCCGTAGGGCAATGTCCGCCCACGTTGCGGACCCCGCACGGCCCATCAGCCTATCGCCCAGCCACAGCCCCACTGTGACGTCGGCCTGCACGAACAGCGCCGCCGCCACGCCATGGAACAGCCACGAACGCCAGTGCAGGCGCAGTGGAAAACGCCGCATCAGTGGAATCGCGGCCAGGCCAAGCAGCGACCAGACGCCAAAATACGCCGCGTTGTAGACCAGCAGCGCATGCATGGGGGCGAAGAAAACATCGCGGCAAAGGTTGTACAGTGCCGCCAGTATCCATGCGCCCCAGTAGGCTGGCCGGGGCACATACAGCCACCCGTTTTCCGCCACATATCCCGTATCAAGCTTTGCCGTGTTCATGGTTGCCAGTGTGCCTGCAGCGCGGCGCCATGGCCAGTGCTTTCATCCCGCATTTGTCACGGCTGGTCCCAAATGACTCGCCACCGCCCGCGCTGCGCCGCACAGTAGCCAGTGCCGGCGATCGTGCCGCCATGACCATGAAAGGAAAATGAATGAAGCAACTGCCTGCCCTGCTCTTGACGTTCAGTATGTGCGCCTTGCCGCTGGCGCCCGCGCTGTCAGCCGAAGCTGCCGCCACGCCGGGCCACGCCGCCGTTCGCGATGGCGGCAGTGAAGCGGCCAACAAGCAGCAAATCACGCGGCTGTACCAGTTGATGGGCGCCGACCCGCAAGCCGCCGGCCGCCTGTTTGCCCATGACTTGATCCAGCACGACCCGCAGCTGGCCGATGGCCGCGATGCGATAACGCGGTGGATTGCCGGCCTTGGCCGCCAGGTGTGGACCGTCAAGCACATGCTGGCGGAGCGCGACCTGGTCTTTGTCCATGCGCACCTGGGTGAATCCGCAGCGGACGAATGGCATGGCAACAACCGCTATGACTTGTACCGCCTGGACCGGGGGCTGGTGGTCGAGCACTGGGCCGTCACAGCGCCGGCGCCGCAGCGCTCGGCCAATGGCAACAGCGCGTTCAGCGACGTCTACCACTATACGGGCGGCGCCCCCGCCACCGACCCGGCCCGCGTTGAATTGAACCGCCTATTGGCGCGCTCGCTGTCGGAAGATGTCTTCGGCAAGCGCCAGTTTGGCTTGCTGGACCGGTTCTGGGCTAGCGGCTACCTGCAGCACAATCCCTATGTCGCCAATGGCCGGGCGGCGCTGGCTTCCGTACTGCCCTACATTGCCCCGCCCGGCGCGTCTTACCGCGTGATGCACGCGATGGCGGACGGCGACCTGGCCCTCGTGTGCGCCCACGCGGCCGACCCGGGCGCCAATCCCGATGCCCCGTTCAGCGGCACGGCCGTGTGCGACTTGTACCGCATGGTGAATTATGAAATGGTCGAGCACTGGGACGTGGCGCAGGCGATACCGGGCAGCTCCGTCAATGGCCATGCCATGTTCGGCAGCCTGTATGGAAAGCACCGCCAGGGGCACGACTGACATCGAATGTACAGAATCCTGTACCACCCTGAATCAAGATACAGGATTCTGTACAATGAAAGAAATCCAGTCTTGGGACCAGTTACATCAAGACAATTTATCAATTATCCAAGATTATCAACTATGAACATCCTAACCTTTAGCGAAGCGCGTGCAAGCTTAAAGACAGTGATGGACAACGTTTGTACCGACCACACCCCTACCGTGATTACCCGTGTCAGCGGCGAACACGTTGTGATGTTGTCATTGGCGGACTACAACAGCATCGAGGAAACCATGTATCTCCTGGGTTCTGCCAAGAATGCCAACCGATTAATGGAGTCCATCGCTCAGCTTAAAGCCGGCAAGGCACGCCCTCAGGAGCTGATTCGCGATGACAAGCAAAAAAGCAAAAAACAAACAGGCGGCTAAAGAATCCCGTCTGTCATGGACGCCGCACGCATGGGAAGACTACCTGTATTGGCAGCATGAAGATTTTGCACTGGTTGAAAAGATCAATGATCTGATCGACGAGTGCCTGCAAACACCTTTCACCGGAACCGGCAAACCAGAGCCTCTGAAAGGGGAATTGACTGGCTTCTGGTCCAGGCGCATCAACAGGGAACACCGCCTGGTGTATTTGCCGGAAGACGGCGGCATTTATATCGTGCAATGCCGCTATCACTGCGATAAGTAGCCACATGGGAGACGCTCAATGCGTCGCCCCGCCCAACTCCCGCACATCAACATCCACCGCCAGTGCAGTTTTAACGGCAATCTTCAAGCCTTCAACGACATCATTCAACGCCATGCTGGGCGCCCCCGGATGGCGCGCCGCCTGCTGCGGCAAGTAAGGAATGTGAATGAACCCGGCCCGCAGCGGCGCAAAACCGCCCGTCTTCTGGCGCGCGGCGGCAATGTGCATCAAGCCATAAAACACATGGTTGCAGACAAACGTGCCGGCAGTCTGCGACACCGATGCCGGCAAGCCCGCCGCGCGCAATTCATGCACGATGGCCTTGATCGGCAAGGTCGAGAAATACGCGGCCGGGCCATCCGGTATCACTGGCTGGTCAACCAGCTGCCGGTGCAGGTTGTCGGGAATCGGCGCGTCGTCGACATTGATCGCGACCCGCTCGATGGACATATCGCAGCGCCCGCCCGCCTGCCCCACCGCGATGACAATCGACGGGTTGTATTCATTGACGGCCGCCGCCAGTTCCGCAATCGACTGGCCAAACACGCAAGCCAGCTGGCGCGCTTCCACCGTAAAGCCTTCCTCGCCCCATCCGGCCAGCGCCCTCACGGCTTCCCACGCAGGATTGATGGGCTCCTTATTAAACGGCTCGAAGCCGGTCAGCAGCACGGTTTTCTTCGTCATGGCACTCTCACATCAGGAAATACAGCAACAGTATATTCGCCGCCAGCAGCGGCAAGGCCGTCGGCACTTGCGCCTTGATGACGGCATGCCGGTCCGGCAAGTCCAATAGCGCCGTGGGCACCACATTGAAATTCGCCGCCATCGGCGTCATCAAGGTACCGCAATAACCGGAAAACATGCCGATCGCTGCCATCAGCGCGGGGTTCCCATGGTACACGCCCACCAGCACGGGAATGCCGACGCCGCCCGCCATCACGGGGAACGCAGCAAAACCGTTACCCATGATGATCGTGAACAGCGCCATGCCGCCGCAATAGACGGACACCGCCACCAGCTTCCAGTCCATGTTGATGTACGACGTGCTGACGTGGGCCACCGCCTTGCCGACACCCGCTTCGGAAAACAGCAGCCCCAGTACCGCCAGCATGTGCGGCAAGACAATGGCCCAGCCCATCGCATCGACCAGGCGGCGGAATTCCCGCGCACCCTGCAGCGGTGTCGTACGCAGGGTGCGGCACGCGATGCCCAGTGCAATGACCGACGCCACGCCCAGCGCCGCCAGGGTCATATGCTTCTGGTCGAATAAAAACAGGCCACTGATTTTTACGTCTTTCAGCAGCGTCGAACACGCCATCGTAACAGCAGGGATGACCAGCGCCGGCACAAACAGTTTATGCCCCAAACGCTGGGCGCTGGCGCGCCGTTCGGATTCCGGCAGTACGGCAGGCTTGCCCATGCTGACGCCGCCAAACCCTGCCAGCAGCGCCATCGCCACCATCAAGGCGCCGGCCCATACGGGCGGTAGCGCTTCGCCGCCCAGATAAGCGGTCGCGTACAGTGCCCAGAACAAGGCGGTCGTCCAGCGGCGCGGATTGGTTTTATCCCGCAACGTCAGCACGGACAACAGCGCCAGCATGCCGCCCAGCAGCACATAAAAGTAATCGAGTTTGAAAATCACAGTGCGCTCCCATGCTGCCTGCCTGCCACCGCCAATTCCGCAGCCGCCACCAATTCGCGCTGCAATTCCTTATCCAGCCGCCGCAGATTCCACGCGTGGATCACCCACGCACATACGGCTGTCGGGATGCCCCACACGGCGATGTGCAGCGGATTGACTTCAATGCCCTCGCCCCGCAAGATGGTTTGCATCAGCACGATGGCGCCAAACGCGACGAAGATGTCTTCGCCAAAGAACAGGCCCACGTTATCGGTGGCGGCAGCCATCGCGCGCACCTTGTGGCGCATCCGTTCGCTGATGCCGGGATGGCGGTTTTCCGCCGCACCTTCCGCCATGGGCGCCACCAGCGGGCGCACCATGTTGGGATGGCCGCCCAAACTCGTCAGTCCCAGCGCGGCAGCCGCTTCGCGCACCGTCAGGTACACAATCAGGATGCGCCCCGCCGTCGCGCCCCGCACTTTTGCAATGACGGCCTGCGCGTGTTCGCGCAAGCCATAGCGCTCCAGGAGACCAATGGCAGCTAGCGGCAACAGGTAAATCAGCGGCAGGTTGCGCGTCTTGATAAAGGCCGTGCCCAGCGACGCCAGCAAGGTTTCAATGGGCATCGATGCCGCGAATCCCGTGGTAAAGCAGGCTGCCACCACGACCAGCACGGGATGCGCACGCAGCACGAATCCCAGCACGATCACTGCGACGCCCAGCAAGGGCCATAAATTCACTGCTGAGTGCATGATGCCTCCAAGATGCGAATGCCCGGCCTGAAGGCCCTGCACCCATCGTTTGAAATGTAAAGATCGCCTATAGTACAATTGACATCCTCCCCTCCGTGAGCGGAGGAGATTCCTTCGGCGCTACGCGGTCATTTGCGTAGTCGCTACGGTGGGTTCCTGCTTCATCGAGCAGCCCGACTGCGCCAACTCTCCACAGGCTAAAACGCGATGTCCTCGCGCTAAAACGTTGATCGCGCCGACCACATCAGCATGATTTTTATAGCCGCAATCGACGCACAGGAATTGTGCCTGCGTCCGCCGATTGTCTTGCGAGACGTGGCCGCATGCCGGACACGTCTGGCTGGTGTGGTGCGGCGGCACGGCCAGCAACATGCCACCGTTCCATGCCAGCTTGTAGCCAAGCTGGCGGCGGAACTCGCCCCACCCCTGATCCAGGATGGCTCGATTCAGGCCGCTTTTCTGCCGTACCTTGCTGCCCGGATGTTCGATCGTTCCTTTGGCTGACCTGGACATGTTTTTTACCTGCACATCTTCAATGCAGACGAGCGCGTGGCTTTTGCTGATCGCCGCTGTAGTCTTGTGCAGGAAATCCTTGCGGGCGTTGGCGATGCGGGCGTGTATCTTCTGAACGCGAGCCTTCGCCTTTTTCCAGTTGCCGCTGAACTTGACTTTCCGGCTCATGCGGCGCTGGTAGCGGGCCAAGCGCTGCTGATGCTTTTTGAAGCTGTTGAGAGGCGCGATGAAAGCGCCATCGCTCATGGTGGCGAACCGGGTGACACCAACATCGATGCCGATGGCTGTCGTCGCCGTGGGCAACGGTTGTTCGACTTCGCGTCGCGTCTGGATCGCCATGTACCACCTGCCGCCAGACTGGCTAACGGTCACGTTGCGCAACTCGCCTTGTACGTGGCGGCTGTTACGGTAGCGCAACCAGCCGAGCTTGGGCAGGAAAATACGGTTGTTCGCTTCATCGAGCCTGATTTGCTTCGGATCCGGATAGCGGAAGCTGTCGCCGCAGCCTTTGCGCTTAAAGCATGGAAAGCCGGCCCGCTTCCCGAAGAAATTTTTGTAGGCATTTTCCAGGTCCTTCAAGGCATGCTGCAGAGCCTGGGATGGCGCTTCCTGGAGCCACGCCATGCCAGCTTCGCGCTTCCAGACCGGCAAATTTGCCGCCATCGCCACATAGCCAATGAACTTGTTGCCTTGGGCGTGGTTCTCCTTCTGCATCGCCAGCGCCTTGTTGTAGACGAACCGGCACGACCCGGCGAAACGGCGCATGTCGCGCGCCTGCCCGCCGGTTGGCATGAGTTCGTATTTGAAGGCTTGGAGGCGGATCATACTGTAATTATATACAGCACTGCGCTTTAGGCAAACATGACGCAAATGGCAGTGGACGGCTGCGCCGTCCGCGCTGACATCACCGGCCTGAAGGCCGATGTTTTACGCGCACCGGATAAAAATGCCCGTGCATCAGCCGATGCACGGGCATTTTTTCTAACCGGGGTGATTAGATTTTCTTGACAGCCTCAATCCAGTCAATGCGTCAGAACGACGCCTTGAACTGCACGCCATAGGTGCGCGGTTCGTTGACGATACCGGTCAGGTTGTCGAAGTCAATCGCGGCAACGGACTGGATACGGTTGGTGATGTTGCGGCCGTAAGCAGCGATTTCATACTTGTCCCATTTGTAGCCCACGCGCAGGCCGCCTTCGGTCAGCGCCTTGGCGTTGTATTCCTTCGCGGAGTACAGGAACATGTTGTAGGTGCTGCGGTAGGTCCAGTCGGTGTAGGCATACAGCTCGCCGTCGCCCAGGTCGGTCGAATACTTCAGCGTGAAGTTATGCTGCCACTTCGGTGCACGCGGCAGCGGGTTGCCGTTCACGAACGCCACGGTGGAACCATTGCGGGTTGCGGTCGGGTTGGTGACCGTGCACGGTGCGCCGCATGGCGATACGAACAGGTTCGGGTCCTTGATTTCCGTATCGTTGTAGCTGGAACCGAAGCTGCCCGTGAAGCCGTAGCCCAGGTTTGCCTGCATATCCACTTCCACGCCCTGGCCGATTACCTTGTCGGCGTTGACCAGCACGTTCTGGTTGATGGAGCCCGAACCGGCAGTCAACTGCTTGTCTTTCATGCGGTAGTGGAAGACGGTAGCCGACAGGCGCGCGCGGCGGTTGAACAAGTCTTCCTTCACACCGGCTTCAAACGACACTGCCTTCTCGACACCAGCCATGGTTGGCAGGCTGTCCAGGCCGAACAGGCGGCCCTGCATGGATGGCGCGCGGTAGCCAGTCGCAACGCGGGCGAACACGTTGGTGTCCTTGTCCACGGTGTACGTACCGCTCAAGTCCCAGCTCAGGTTGCTCGAATCGCTGTTCAGCGCATGCGATGCCGTGCGGTTTTCCACGCGCAGCGCCAGGAAGTCTTTCTTATCCTTGGTGTAGCGCAGGCCGCCGCGCAGTTTCAGCGCGTCCGACACCGTGTAGTTCAGCGTACCGAACAGCGCATACGATTCCGTGTTCTGGAACTGGCGGGCATATTCCGGATTCTGTGGATTGCCTGGCGCCAGCGAGTTGAAGCTGATCGAATCGATCTGGATGCCTTCGTTGAAGTAGTAAGCGCCGGCGATCCACTGCAGCGGACCCGCGATTTGCGACTCGGCGCGGAACTCTTGCGAGAACTGGCGGTGGTTCGGCATCAAGTCGGCGGTTTCAACCGGGAATGGAATGAAGCCTGGGCCCGATGGTTTCGCGAAGTCGGCGCCGTAGCCGCCATCCACGTCGGCGCGGCTGTAAAGCTTCAGGGTTTCAAAGCCGGTGATCGAGTGCAGGGTCACGCCTGGCAAATCCCAGCGCAGGCGGGCGTTGGCGCCACGGGTGCGCAGCCACTGCTCGTTGACGCCGTCGGTCGGGTAGCTGTTGTAGTCGAAGCCATCCACCAGATCATTGGTGCCCTTCTTCAGGATATTGGCGCGGAACAGCGTGGCGCTGCCGTTCATGGTGCGGGCGTGCACGTTGAACAGGGCGCTGAAGTCCTTGGTCGGCTTGACCAGCACTTGCAGGCGCGCGGCGCTGTCGTCGTAGCCTTCGAAGTCCTGGGTGCCGGTTGGGCGGCCGTTATGCACGCGGTCATCGCGGTGCTGGGTCTGGCCCGAGAAGCGCATCGCAACAGTATCCGACAGCGGCACGTTGAACGCGCCTTCGATGTTGCGCACGCTATCTTTACCGAAGCCCACATTGGCGTAGCCTTCGGTCTTGAACACGGGTTTGGCGGAATCAAGCTTGATCACGCCGGCCGGGGAGTTACGGCCAAACAGCGTACCTTGCGGGCCGCGCAGCACTTCCACCTGGTCCACGTCGAATACCGGGAAACCCTTGAGCATCGGGTTTTCCATCACGATGTCGTCCATCACGTAGCCAACCGGCTGCGATGCGTTCAAGTCGAAGTCGGTGTTGCCCAGGCCACGGATATAGAAGCGCGGGAAGGTACGGCCGAAGTCCGATTCCACGTTCAGCGATGGGGAACGGCCTGCCAGGAAGCGGATGTCCTGGCCGCCGGACGTCAGCACGTCCAGTTTTTCGCCCTTGACGGACGCAATCGCCATCGGCACGTCTTTAATGTTTTCTGCGCGGCGCTGTGCCGTCACAATCACGGTTTCCAGCGCGCCATCAGTTTTTTTTGCGGCTGGGGCGGCAGCGGCCGGCGCAGCGGATTCTTGCGCCTGGCCTTCATCCGCGTAGGCGAATTGCAGCGGGAATGCAGCGGCAACTGCCAATGCGATCAGCGTACGGCTTGCGTACGTAGTCTTCTTCGTCATAAACCAACTCCTTGTGGGGGGTGTGCTACACCTTGAGTGCTCCGATCAATACCTCGCAAAGCTTTGCAAAAAGCAAAGAAAAAACGACGTAAGGGCGCATGCTAGCACGAATTGTTTTGACGGAAAATTACGGAAAACCCCATTCTTATTTATATTTTCATCATATAAATAACCAACGAAAAACGTATTTGCCATACATATATACGCTCATGCATAGTAAGGGACTGCCCAAGCGCTATGCAGCGCGCCCAGAAAATGCTAGACGATGTTCTCTTCAGAGGGGAATCGCCTGAAATGATGGGAACAAGGCGGTGGACGGCGATAAAAGAATGGGTGCTTTTCGTGTCGATTTACTATCACGAAAACAGTCGATTTGTAAAAAAGCCACAATCAAGTGTTAGAGAAATATTTCAAAATTGTTGCGAGCCCACAACAGGGCATGAAACAAATTAACCAAAAGTTACAGATTAGTAACCGCGCTATCACTCAGCGTTTGGCACGAACGTACTAAAAAGAATCGTTTGGCATGGCAAAAGCTCTTAAAAGGGGTTTTTCCAGCCCCAAAAAATATACAATATCGAACTTCCAGGGAGCCAACTCATGAAAATCAAACAACTTTCTGTAGCGATCGCAGCTTTGTGCGTGACTGCCGGCGCCTCCGCCGCGGACCCGAAGCTGGGCATCGTCTACGATGCGGGCGGCAAGTTCGACAAATCATTCAACCAGTCTGCATTTGAAGGCGCGTCGCGCTTCCAGAAAGAGACCGGTATTAAATTCATCGAAGTGCAAGCCAGCAGCGATACGCAAGCCGAACAAGTGCTGCGTGGCCTGGCCCGCAAGAACCTGGACTTGATCGCGTCGATCGGCTTCGCGCAAACGCAAGCCGTGCAAAAAGTCGCGAAGGAATTCCCGAAAGTGCGCTTCGTGCTGATCGACGGCGTGGCGCAAGGCGCCAACGTCAACTCGATCACCTTCAAGGAAGAAGAAGGCTCGTACCTGGCCGGCGTGGCCGGCGCGATGGCGTCGAAAACCAAGAAGCTGGGCTTCATCGGCGGCATCGACATCCCGCTGATCCGCACGTTCGCCTGCGGCTATGCGCAAGGCGCAAAGTCCGTCGACAAGAAAGCGGAAGTCATTCAAAACATGGTGGGCACCACGGCGTCCGCATGGAATGACCCGGCCAAGGGCGGCGAACTGGCGCGCTCGCAATTTGAACGCGGCGTGGACGTCGTGTTTGCCGTGGCCGGCGGTTCCGGCAATGGCGTGCTGCAAACGGCAAAGGAAAAAGGCAAGCTGTCGATCGGCGTGGACTCGAACCAGAACGGCCTGTATCCAGGTTCCGTGCTGACGTCGATGGTCAAGAATGTCGGCAATGCCGTGTATGACTCGTTCATGCAGCAAAAGAACGGCACATGGCAAGCCGGCGTCACCGCCAAGGGCCTGAAAGAAGGCGGCGTGGATTGGGCGCTCGATGAAAACAACCGCAAGCTGATCACCCCTGACATCGAAAAGAAAGTCATGGCGGCACGCAAGGATATTATCGATGGCAAAGTCAAAGTCATCGACATCCGCACTGGCGTCAACTGCCCAGCCTGATCATGTAAATCCAAGAGAACGCGCCGGCGGGGTCGTCCCGTTCGGCGCGTTTTTTAATGACTACCCTTTCCAGTGATCCTATGCACCCAGCAGTAGAATTTCGCGGCATTTCCAAGCATTTTGGGGCGGTGAAAGCGAACACGGACGTCAGCTTTTCGATTGCCAAAGGGGCCATCCATGGTCTCGTGGGCGAGAATGGCGCCGGCAAATCGACCCTGATGAGCATCCTGTATGGATACTACCGCGCTGACAGCGGCGATATCCTGCTCGACGGACAAGTCCAGTCCATCCACAGTTCCCACGAAGCGATCCGTCTCGGCATCGGCATGGTGCACCAGCACTTTATGCTGGTTGAAAACATGACCGTGCTCGATAACGTGATGCTGGGCGCCGAAGGCGGCTTTAAACTGGCCAGCCAGCGCGCGGGTGTGGAAGCCAAGCTGCGCGAGATTTGCGCGCGCTACCGCCTCGACGTCGATCCCCTGGCCACGATTCAAGACTTGTCGGTCGGCGCACAGCAGCGCGTGGAAATCCTCAAGCAGATTTACCGCAGCGCGAACATCCTGATCCTGGATGAACCGACTGCCGTGCTGACTGCGCAGGAAACCGAATCGCTGTTCGAAATCCTGCGTCTGTTTAAAGAACAGGGCAAGACCATCATCCTCATCACGCACAAGCTGCAGGAAATCATGGACATCACGGATACCGTGACCGTGATGCGCGCGGGCCGCGTGGTGGGCGCAGTGCAGACTGCATCGACGTCGAAGGAAGAACTGGCCAACATGATGGTGGGCCGCCCGATTGAAAACAACCTGCCCCGTGCCGCGTACAACCCTGGCAAGCCGGTGCTGGAAGTGCGCGACCTGGAACTCAAGGATGACAATGGCGTCACCTTGCTGAACAAGTTGAATTTCACGCTGCGCGCGGGCGAGATCGTTGCCATTGCGGGCGTGTCCGGCAACGGCCAAAGCGAATTGATGGAAATCCTGTCGGGCATGCGCTTGCCCACGTCGGGCGAGCTGACGTTTGAGGGCAAGGCCCTGCCTTTCTCCGGGCGTTCCGATGCCGACGGCCTGCCGCGCACGTTCCGCGAACTGGGCATCGGCCACGTGCCGGAAGACCGCTTGCGCGATGGCGTCATCAAAGGCTTCTCCGTCATGCACAACACGTTCTTCGGCCACCAGGACGACAAGGCGCTCAAGAACAAATGGGGCCTGATCGACTTTAAAGGCATCGCCGAACGCTGCGCCGGGCTGCTGAAAACGTTCGACGTGCGTCCGGCCAATCCGGATTTGCGTATCGGCCTGCTGTCCGGCGGTAACCAGCAAAAAGTCGTGATTGCCCGCGAAGTGCTGGCCAATCCGAAGCTGATGCTGGTGGGCCAGCCGACCCGCGGCGTGGACATCGGCACCATTGAAGCCATCCACCGCCAACTGCTGGCGCTGCGCGATGCCGGCATGGCGATCTTGCTGGTGTCCGTGGAACTGGAAGAAGTGCGCGCGCTGGCCGACCGCATCCTCGTGATGTGCGGCGGCTCGATCACGGGTGAATTGAAAATCGACGAATTCGACACGACTCGCATCGGTCTGCTGATGGGAGGCATGCATAAATCATGACGACTAACGATATGCCACGCTGGGCCACGGGCTTTGTCCTGCCCGTTTTGAATTTGCTGTCCGCGCTGCTGGTGGCCGCGCTGGTGATCCATCTGCTGGGCGAAGACCCGGTGGACTCGATGCGCATCTTGATCAATAGCGCCATCATCAATCCGGAAGGCTTGAGCTATACGCTGTTCTACGCGTCGACGTTCGTGTTCACGGGCCTGGCCGTATCCCTTGCCATGCAGGCGGGCCTGTTCAACATTGGCGCGGAAGGCCAGATGTATTTTGGCGGCCTGGGCCTGACCATGGCCATGCTGGCGTTTGACGCTTCGCTGCCATGGTGGCTCTTGATCCCCGTCGGCATCCTCGGCGCAGCGTTGTTTGGCGCGCTGTGGGCATTCCTGCCTGGCTACCTGCAAGCAAAACGGGGCAGCCATATCGTCGTGACGACGATCATGTTCAACTTCATCGCGGCGTCGCTGATGAACTTCATCATCGTCAAATACCTGATTCCGCCGGGCGAGCAAAACACGGCATCGCGCGTGTTTAGCGCCGCAGCGGAAATGCCGCGCCTGAATACGTGGTTCCCTGCGCTGGGCGATACGCCGCTCAACGTCAGCTTTATCTTCGCGATTGCCGCGCTGGCGATTTATGGCGTCATGGTATGGCGTTCGCCTTGGGGCTACAAGCTGCGCGCCACGGGCTTGAACAAGCATGCGGCGCATTACGCCGGCGTGAAAATTTCCGGCATGATCATTACCGTCATGCTGATTTCCGGCGCGCTGGCAGGTTTGGGTTCCGTCAACTCCATCATGGGTTCCACGCACTACCTGTCGCTGAACTTCGTCGGCGGCGCGGGCTTTGTCGGCATCGCGATTGCGCTGATGGGCCGCCAGCATCCGGTCGGCATTTTCCTGTCGTCCGTACTGTTTGGCGCCTTGATCCAGGGCGGCTTTGACTTGTCGCTGGAAAAACCCAACATTCCGACCGAGACCTTCATCTTCATCCAGGGTTTGATCATCCTGTTCTGCGGCGCCATGGAAAACCTGTACGCGCCCGTCATCGTGAAACTGGCCAAGAAAGGTTAAGGACATGACTTTCGAAGACCTGCATATCGGCAGTATCCTGGTATCGACCGTGCGCAATGCGCCGGTGTTGATTTTCGCCGCCATGGCCGGCTTGTTTGCTGAACGTTCCGGCGTTATCGACATCGGCCTGGAAGGCAAGATCCTGGCGTCCGCCTTCGTGTCGGCGGCCGTGGCCTTTGCCACGAAAAACCCGTGGTTTGGCGTGGCGGCAGGCATGGCGGTGTCCGTCGTGCTGGCCACGCTGCAAGGCTATGTGGCCATCACGCAAAAAGGCAACCAGCTGGTGGGCGGCATCGCCATCAATATCGCCATGAGCGGCCTGACGTTCGTGGTGGCGCAATTCTTCTTCCAGCAAGGCGGCCGTACGCCTGACCTGGGCGATGCGCGCCTGTTCGACGTGGTGCTGCCAGGCAGCGCAGCCGTCGCCGATGTGCCCTTCATTGGCTGGCTGTACACGAAACTGATCGGCGGCCACTCCGTGCTGGTGTACCTGGCGTTTGCGCTGGTGCCGCTGGTGCACTGGGTGCTGTACCACACAAGCTTTGGCTTGCGCCTGCGCGCTTGCGGCGAAAATCCGCACGCAGCCGATGCTGCCGGTGTGTCCGTGGAATGGACCCGCTACCGCGCGATGATTATTGCTGGCGTCCTGTGTTCGTTCTCGGGCGCTTACCTGGCTATCGTACAAAGCGGCTTCTTCCTGCGCGACATGTCAGCCGGCGCCGGCTACCTGGCGCTGACGGCCATGGTGTTCGGCAACTGGCGTCCCATGTACACGTTCCTCGGCTGCCTGATGTTCGGCTTCTTTGGCGCTGTGCAAATTCAGCTGGAAGGCGTTGACTTGCCAGTGATTGGCCGCATCCCGGGTGCGTTGATCCAGATGGTGCCGTACGTCGTGACGGTGGTGGTGCTGGCGGGCTTGATGGCCAAGTCGGTGGCGCCGAAGGCGATCGGCGTGCCATTTGTAAAATCGCGCTAATAACCTGCATGGGGAAGGCGGCATTGCCTTCCCCAATCCCCTCCCCTCATAATGGCTCCGCGCCGCGCCCTGCGGCATGTCACTCACGGAGACTTCACAATGAAACAATTCGCTGCCGCCTTGCTGGCCACGCTGTTGCTGCCGCAAGCGTACGCGCTCGACCAGACCGCCGCCGTCAAAGCCACCACGGTACTGAAAGCCACGAACAGCTGGGATGGCAAGCCGCTGGTTTATCCGCAAGGCCAGGCGCAGGTAACGGGCCTGCTGATTGAAATCGCGCCCGGCGGCGAAACCGGCTGGCATTTGCACACGGTGCCATCGTTTGCCATGGTCATTGAAGGCAACCTGGAAGTGCAGCTGAAAGATGGCTCCGTCAACCGGCTGAAGGCTGGCGACATGCTGGCGGAAGTGGTCAATACTTTGCACAATGGCCGCAATGTAGGCACGGGTCCGGTCAAGCTGGCAGTGTTTTACACTGGCGCGACGGACAGTAAGTTGACCGTGATGGAAGCGGCAAAGTAGGCTGGATGCAGAGCCGGCAAGGCTGTAATCAACAGGCGGACCTTTGTGTCCGCTTTTTTTTAAATAGTTATCTGGTAACATCCAAAGTTTTGCTCTTTGGATAACAGCATGGCAGCCGATGATTTTGCAGCAAATACCAGTACAACCGGCAAACTGACGCTTGGCATTGCGGCCAGCGGCAACCTGGAAACGGCAGGCGACGAAGACTGGTTCAAGATCACGCTGCCTGCCAATACCAGCTATGAAGTCCGCGCCACTCCCGCCGATGGTACGGCGCTCACGGCGATTAACGTACGCGACGCAAACGGAGGCAACACCCTGCAGAGCTACGTGTTGCGCACCGACGCGCAAAATAACACTATTCGGACATTCAGGACGCAGGCCGCAGGCGACTACTACGTCAGTATCAATGGCTATATGCAGGATGCGAAGGGCGCCTATACAGTCACTGTTGCGGCAGTACCGGATGACTATGGTAATGGCGCCGCCACAAAGGGCGTCTTGCGGCCAGGAGGAAGTGTCACCGGCATCATTGAAGCCTACAGCTATGATAGCGATTCGTTTGCGGCGGCATTGACCGCCGGCGTCACTTATACATTTACTGTTGACGGAGCACGCCAGTTCTATTCCGACTTTTTCCTTGAGGACAGCAGTGGCAAACGGGTGCCGTATGGCCCTTCGGACAACGAATACAAAATCACCTTCACGCCAGCGGTGTCAGGGACGTATTACCTTACCTATGGAATACACACAAGCGACAGCTATGCGGTGTCCTATCAGCTCACTGCGGGATTTGCACCGGATGACTACGCCGGCAATACGTCCACAACCGCAACCATGCAAGTCGGCACGCCGGCAAGCGGCAATCTCGACACCTCTGGCGACGTTGACTGGTTCAAGATCACACTGGAAGGCGGCTACAACTACCAGTTCGACCTGAAGGAAGTCGCCTATCGGGAACTGTACCCCGGGGCCATGTATAACGCCAGCCGGGCCACGCTTTTACTGATGGATGCATCCGGTAAGCTTCTGCAAAGCAACAGCTATCACACACCCCTCGGCTATTCGCCTGCCGTTGCGGCGACGTATTATGTGGGCGTAAAGGGAAGCGATGGCATTGCAGGCAAATATGAACTGAATGCAACCAAACACATCGATGACTATTCCGCGGCAGCCAATACCACTGGCGTGCTTGCTGTAGGCGGCACGGTGCAAGGCAGCCTGGAGTCGCCGGTTGAAGATGCCGACTGGTTCAAAGTCACGCTCAAGGCCAATACCAAATACACGTTTGATTTGAGCCGCAGTGGCACAACGTCCACTTTCCCTTCCTATGTAGAGCTACAGGTTATGGATGCCTATGGCAATGCAGTGGACTATGGCGCAAGTTCCAATGCCTCGCCAAAACTTGTATTCGGGCCGCCTGCCTCCGGCACCTATTACCTGCAAGTCAAAGGATTCGCTTCCAACACTGGCGAAACGTATACGGTACGCTTGTCTGAATCAGGCAGCGATGACTATGGCAACGGCGCCAGCGGCGCCGCCTCCCTTCCACTGGGGACGGAAGTTTCCGGAAAAATTGAAGTCGCCGACGACAGGGACTGGTTCAAGGTGAACCTGGAAAAAGGCGTGAACTATCAGTTCGGCGCCACCGAGTCGTTCTCGAATCTCATGGTCGACCTTTACGATGCGAACGGCAAATGGATAGACCTGGATTATTACCAGCCCGGCTTGAAGCCATTTGTTCCCCAGGTATCCGGTGCCTATTACATCGGCGTGTGGGCCCTGTACTATGCCACTGGCAACTATACTGTCGGCGCCGCCAGCGACGACTATACGGCCACGATGCAAACCAGCGGAAAACTGGCCAGCGGCTCCTCCGCCACGGGGACAATCGAAATGCCCTACGACCAGGACTGGTTCAAGATCAACCTGCAAGCAGGCGTGCCCTATGCCTTCAAGACCACAGATACGGTCAACACCGGCAGCAATAGCAAGGTAGTCAGCTCGCTGGCGTTCTATAATGATTCGGGCAAGTGGCTCGATAACGCTGCCCATCTTGGCTCCGGGGCGGAGTTCCAGACCTGGTACACGCCTGCGAAAAGCGGAACCTATTACGTCGCCGTCTCTAGCGGATACGGCAGCAAAGGCAGCTACCAGATTTCCGCCAGCGCGGCAGCCAGCGACGATTACGCCGCTGACAGCAGCACGGTTGCAAGGCTCACTGCCAGCGCCCCATTGCATGGCAACTTCGAGGCGCCGGCAGACACGGACTGGATCGGCATCCCTGTCGTGGCGGGCGGTAACTACACGGTTGAAGTCAAATCCATCGCCAGCGATGGCGCCGCGCTGACGCTGTACCCCAAACTCAAGGCGGGTCCGGGCAGCGAATGGCAAGCCAGCAGGTACGAGCTCAATTCAGCGGCCGGGACGGAGAAAATCACCTTCCACGCTGCCAGCGCCGGCACAGCCTATCTCGAAGTCGGTGGTCCTTTCCTGCAAAGCGGGGCGTACACAGTCACGCTGGCTGATCATGGCAAGGATGACTTTGGTCTTGATGACAGCCCGGGACAACTGCGATTTGCCGGTAGCGTAAACGGAAACCTTGATTTTGCAGGCGACCGTGACTGGATGAAAATCACGCTGCAGAAAGATACGCCGTACCGCTTCATCCTTGACGGCAAGGACTTGCCTGCTGCCAGCGTGCTGCAACTGCTGCCGGGAGATTTCGGTGCTGTCGCCACCGTCTTGTCCAACAACGCGGGGGAAACGCCATACTTCGACTATACGGCGTCCGCCGAAGGCACATATTACGTGAGTGTTTCCAACGTAAATGGAGGCACAGGACATTACAGTGTCCAGGCCGGCCGCTTGCAGGCATTTCCCCAGACACTGAACGGCGCCAGCGGCAACGATATTTTTAACGGCTCTAACAAGGGGGACAGGATCGTCGGCAATGAGGGGCTGGATACCGTCCGCTATAGCGACTCGCGCAGCGCCCACACACTGCACAAGAATGGCCAGGATGTGCTGCTTGCTTCGCCCAGCAGTGGTTTGGCTGCAGACATCTTGAACGGCATCGAACGCCTGGTATTCAACGACGGCGCGATCGCCCTGGACATCAACGGCGTTGGCGGTCAAGCCTTCCGCCTGTACCGCGCGGCGTTTGACCGGACTCCCGAGGAAAGTGGCGTCGGCTACTGGATGGCCATGATGGAGCGTGAGGGCCAGTCACTGCGCGACGTCGCCCATTACTTCATGGCCAGTCCGGAGTTTGCAGCGAAATACGGCGCCAATACCAGCAACACCCAGTTTGTCGATATCCTATACAGGAACGTGCTGCACCGTGCACCCGATGGAGATGGCCGCAGCTACTGGATCAAGGTCTTGGATGGCGGCGAATCTCGTGAAAATGTGCTTGTAAACTTCAGCGAAAGCGTGGAAAACCAGGCCGGTGCTGCAAGCGTGATCGGAATCGGCTTTGCGTATCAGCCCTACTAGTCTTTTGATATGAGCGAGGTGCATCCATGGCTCTCCCTGCGCTGCTGGCCTGCCTGCTGTTCGCAGGCGTCAGTTTCCAACTGTGGCGCCGCAACGTGCGGCTCAGGCGGGAAAGCTTTATCCGCACTTTCGATTTGCCGAAAGGCTTGTTCGACAAACTCACGAAACGCCATCCGCACTTGACGCTGCGCGATTGTCAGCTAGTGTCGCACGGCTTGCGGCAATTCTTCCTCGCGCATTTGAAATCGGGACGCATGTACGTGTCGATGCCGTCGCAAGTGGCGGACGACTTGTGGCACGAGTTCATCCTGTACACGAAAAATTACGAACAGTTCTGCAACAAGGCGTTTGGCCGCTTCCTGCATCACACGCCTGCCGAAGTGCTGGATAAAGCGCGGCGCAATAACGATGGCATCCGCCGCTGCTGGCGCTACGCGTGCCTGGAAGAGAATATCAATCCGAAGTCGCCGACCCGCCTGCCCCTGCTGTTCGCGCTGGATGCCAAGCTCAATATTGCCGCCGGCTTTATGTATGCGCTCGATTGCGCCACATTGCACGGCGCCGACGGCACGGTGTACTGCGGCGCGGACTTGTCCAGCTGCGGTGGCGGCAGCGGCTGCGGCGGCGACTCGTTCAGCGATAGCGGTTCCGATGGCGGTTCGTCCGATGGCGGCGGCTCCGATGGCGGCGGATGCGGCGGTGGCGGATGTGGAGGCGGCGACTAATGCGCTTATATCCGATAAACTGGGCGCATGAAAACCATCTTCCACCCCGTCATCGCCCTTGCCGTCTGGACCCTGCTGATCCAGATTTCCATCGCCTTCACCCGCGTGCGCGCCGGCGTGCGGCGCCAGATCCAGGCCAATGATTTCAAGTACGGCGAATCGCCCGCCGTGCCGCCGGAAGTGTGCATCCCCAACCGCAATTACATGAACTTGCTGGAAGCGCCGGTACTGTTTTATGTCGCCTGCATCGTGCTGTTTGCGACAGCGGGCGCTACGCATGCCACGGTTGCACTGGCGTGGCTGTATGTGGCACTGCGCATCGTGCACAGCCTCATACATCTGACCTACAACGACGTCATGCACCGGTTGAGCGCTTTCGCTTCCAGCAACGTGGTACTGGCCATCATGTGGCTGCTGACGGCTTTGCACATCGCTGCTTAAAACGTAGGCATGGCCGTCCTGCAACACTAGCTTGCTGCAACGGGATACCGGTGGCACACTGGCTGCATCATGGCCCCAGCCCCGCCAACTCCACCGCATTCCATGACCCGCCGGCATAGCCTGGCCGCCATGCTGTCGCTGGCTGCCTGTGCGGCGGTGCGCGCCGCCCCCAAATCCGCCACGAAAGTCGTTTATCCGCTGCACCTGGGCTCGTATGACGCCCGCTACGATTACGACTGGCTGGTACTGCGTACGGCGCTGGAAAAGACCGTCCCCGCATTTGGCCCGTTTACGATGCAGCAGTTCGGGGAAGCCATGTCGCCGCAGCGCGTGGCGCAGGAACTGGTGCTTCCGCATGGCCGCATCAATATCATGGCACGCGCCGTGTCGCCGGAATTCGAGCGCGATGACCTGCCCATCCGCATTCCCATCGATAAAGGCTTGCTGGGCTACCGCGTACTGCTGGTGCGTAAAGACGACCTGCCCCGCTTCGCCCGGGTGCGCAGCCTGCAGGATTTGCGCAAGCTGCGCGCCGGCATGGGCAAAGGGTGGGCTGACGTGGCGGTGCTGGCCCATGCGGGCCTGCCCGTGGTCGAAGGCAGCGCCCACGAAAACCTGTATGCCATGCTGATGGCGAACCGTTTCGACTATTTTGCGCGCGGCGTCGATGAAGCGCAGTGGGAAATCAAGGAATACGGGGCGCGCTTTCCACAGATGGCGATTGAACCAACGCTGCTGCTGCGCTATCCGCTACCGCGCTACCTGTTCGTGCGGCGCGATACGGAAGGCGAAGGGCTGGCCAAGCGCCTGAAGGCTGGGCTGGAAATCATGGTGCAGGACGGCACGCTCGATGCGCTGTTCCGCCAGCACAAAGGTCCCATTATCGAGCCGCTGCAGCTCGATAAGCGGCGCTTGCTGACGCTGGCCAATCCGGGCTTGCAAGACATACCGCAGCAGCGCCCGGAGTTGTGGTATTCGCCGGGAGGCAAATAGCCGTTACGGCCAGATGGCTTGCAAGATCGCCGCCAGCCGGATGCCGCCTTTAGCCAGCTGCTCCTTGACGATCGCCGACGCGGTCACCGCGTAATCATCCGGCGCCGCCACTTGCCACGATACCTTGGTTTCCTTCGTCGGCACCGCCTGCACCGGACCAATCTTCAAGCCCGCATGGGCGCGTTTCGACATGGCCAGCGCTTCATCCGCCATCAATGGCGCCCACTCGGCGGGATCGCCGTCGAATTCCGCCATGGCTGGCTTGGCCGCCAGCGCCACGCGCGCAAACTGTTCCGGCGTTTGCGCTTCCACGCGGCGCATCGCATAGTCAACCAGCGCAAAGTCCCAGTAATTGTGCAGCGAACGGTTCCCGTCCAGCAGCAGCGCGTTGCCGCCCGCCGTACTAAATACCGCCACGTCATCGACCTGCTCCTGCTTCACCGGAACAACGTACGCACCATTCTTGTCCAGGTAAGCATTCCCCACGTGCAGCGGCTGGTGCATATCGCCGGCCAAGTGGGCCAGCAACAGCAAGGCTTGGCGCCTGGTGAAGCGGTGCGGATTCACTGCAGCGCCATCCTTGCCCTGCAAGACCCAGATCGCCTGGCGCATCGATTGCACGATGTCGCTGCCATTCGCTCCCACGGCGCGCGGCTGGTAAGCCAGCGCCTGGAAAGGCAAATTCGCGTAGTGGTACTCCGCGTGCTGGGGATTGGCTTTGACGTAGTCCGCCATTTCCTGCGTAGGAGCGCCGCACACGGCGCCCTTCGCGCAATCCATCCACACGGCGATCTTTTCCAGGCTTTCACCGGGCAGCAGCAAAGCCCGCACCTGCTTTTCCGCATTGGTGCCGCGGATCAGCTGGTCCGCCATGGCGCCCACGGCGCGGTGGCCGTCATTGCCCCACGCGTGCGCACCCGGCGCGGCGCACAGCGCGGCGCCTGCGATAACAACAGCGGCCAGCCGCATTACTCTTCCTTGCCTTTGGCCGGTTTCGGGTATTGCTTGTTGACGTCCAGCGGCGCCGCATACGGCGACGTCCACAATTGCTCATGCAGCGCGGCCACGCGCTGCGCCATCGCAGGATTGCGCAACACCATTTCCAGGTTGCGCGACAAGTCAAAATAGCCGCCGGCCCAGTTGCTGGTTCCGACCCACGCCAGCTTGCCATCGATGCTCATGGTCTTGCTGTGAATGACGCGGGCAAACGGGATAAAGCCTTCCGACGATTGCGGCAACGTCACCACGCGGATTTCCACGTTGGGCAGCATGGCCAGGCTTTTCAGGTAATCGATGGCGGGTTTTTCAGTATTCCAGTTCGACACCATCAGCTTGATTTTCACGCCGCGCTGCGCGGCAGCCCGCACCGCGTTGTCAATCACGGGATAGTAAGGGCGCGTGCCTTTCGGGCCGTACGACAGCGGCGCGTAATCCAGCAATTGCACACGCACTTCGCTTTGCGCTTCCGCCAGCATGGCCGGCAAACCGCGCTCGGAATCAGCCACGCCGGCCGGATTGTAGGGATACGGACTGGCCATCAAGAACGCGTCCGGCGCATAGTTGGCGCTGGTGGCGGCGTGGGCGATGGGCGGCACGGATTTGCCTTGCGCCAGCTGCGCCTGCGCCTGCCAGTCCTGGTCAAAGATGGCCTGGATCTGCGCCACGACTTTCGGGTCCGAAATGCGCAAGCCGGTTTCGTGGATGTGCGTGAACGACCGCCAGTCGAAATTCTGGCTGCCCACGTAGGCCACCTGGCCATCGACCGCCAGGTACTTGGCGTGGATGATGCCGTTGCCCGTCAGCTGGCTGTAATCGAGGATGCGCAATTCCAGGTTGGGAATGGCTTTCAGGCGTTCAATCGTCGGCGCTTCCGACAAATTGACGCCCTTCTTGTCCAGCAGGAAGCGGATTTTGACGCCCCGCTTCCCTGCAGCTTCCAGGCGCTCGAAAACGCGCTCGAATGGCGAGCCGGGTTTTACAACAGCGTAAAACTGGCCGATGACGATTTCTTTTTTTGCGTTGTCGAACAATTCGCTCCACACGGTGGCGGGATTGCGCAAGTCTGGATTCGGCAGCGCGGTTTCCACCGGGTTGGTCAACACCAGTTCATAGCCGGGAATGGAAAAATCCGCGCGCGCCGACGTCGAAACGACAGCCGATGCGGCGAGCAGGGAAACGAGTAACAGTTTGCGCATACTAGGTAATACTCCAGGTTATTTGGCACGACGGATGCGGCCCGCGTCCGATGCAGCGCCGGCGGGTTTGCCGGCGCGGTCGCGGCTGATCAGGTATTCAGCCAGCGCATCAACGTCGCGCATATTGGTGGGCGCAACGTTGGTTACCTGCTTGAAGGTGGGGAAAGAATCGCCGCCTTCGAGCAGGAAGTGATTGATGGCGACGCGGTACGTGTTGCCTTTTTCGATTTGCACGCCGTGCAGCAGAACGCTTTTATCGACCACGCGCATGCCTTCCGGGCGCGACGGGTTCCACTGGTACGTGAACCCGTCCGACACTTGCAACAGGCCGCGCGTGACGCCGCGCCCTGCCAGGAATTGTTCTTCCAGCACGGCGTAAATTTGCGCGCCCGTCATGTTCACCACTTCGATCGTATTCCCGAATGGCAGCACGGCTTGCAACTGGCCCAAGGTTGCCACATTGCCGGCGCCCGTCTTCAGCGTGGTGCGGATACCGCCGCGGTTCATGAAAGCGATTTGCGCACCATAGGCGCGGGCGCCATACAGCATCGAATCGGCGATCAAGTCGCCCAGCGCGGATTCATCGATGGTGTCGTCGTCCGGCCGCACCAGCGTATCGACTGCAAGGCGGGCCACGGGACGCGCCAGCGCCTGTTCACTGCGGGCGCGCACGGTTTGCAGGAAGCCATCCATCGCGGCATCGGGCGGGAACGAGCCCTGCGCCAGCACGACATTGGCGGCGCGCTCTCCCACCACCCGCCCGGTGGCGCGGTCCACATCAATGGTTACGCGCGACAGCATATGCCCGCCCATTTCCGCCTGCGTCACGAGACGGCCATCGACACGGCACAAATACCCTTTGTGCGAATGGCCGCTGATGACGACGCGGATGGCGGGATCGAGTTTCTTCACGACGTCCACCAGCGGCCCATATAAATCCGTGCAATCCTGTTTTTGCTGCGGCGACGGCGTGCGGCCGCCTTCATGGATCAACACGACAAACGCATTGACGCCTTGCGCGCGCAATTCCGGCAGCACGCGGTTGATTGATTGCGCTTCATCGGCAAATTGCAGTCCGGCCACGCCGGACGCCAGCACGGACGATGCGGCATCTTTCAGGACCGCGCCGATAAAGGCTACCTTCACGCCGCGCACGGTTTCGACGTGGTACGCCGGCAGGAACGGCTTATTGGTGACCATGTCGAACACGTTGGCCGCCAGGTACTGGAATGCCGCGCCTTGCCACGCGCCGTCAAAGCGGCACGCTTTTTCCGGACGGGGCGACGTGCAGCCGCCCTTTTGCTGGCGCAGCAATTCAGCCCTGCCGCCATCGAATTCATGGTTGCCGACGGAACTCACACGCAAGCCCAGCCGGTTCATGGCGGCCAGGGTCGGTTCATCGGCCCACATCAGCGACAGCGCCGGGCTGGCGCCGATCAAATCGCCAGCGCCCACCAGCAGCAATTCCGGATCGTCCTTGCGCCACGCGTTGAGCGCACCGGCAATGGTGGCAATGCCGCCCGCCGTGACTGTGCGCTCAACGCCGCCCACATCGGTGTACGTGACACTGCTGGCTTCCAGGTTGCCGTGGAAATCGTTGAGGGCCGCCAGCTGGATCGTGGCGATGGCGGGATCGGCTGCGGGATGGCGATGCGCGCAGCCAGCCAGCGCGGAAGCCAGCAGCAGCGCCGGCAAAGCAGTACGGAAAATTGGCTTCATTGCGGATAGACGGTGGCAAGTAGCGTTATTGTAGCGCCGGAAAAATCCCCGCAGGCGCACAGGCGGCACGGGGAAACGCAGCGTTACAAAAAAAAACGGCCGGTGTCGCCACCAGCCGCTTTTGACCATGATCAGTGGGAGCCCGGCCTAAAGGCCCGGCACCCATGGTACCCAATTACAGTCGCTTAGAACTCGTACTTCAGCGTAGCCTGCAGTGCCCACTGGGACTCGCCTTTTACCTGGCGCACGTCCAGGTCTTTCACCTTGTCGCGCAGCTGGTAAATGTACTTGCCGGTCACAGGATCCAGGCCCGCGAAGTCCACGAAGGTACGCACTTGCGCGCCGCCCGACTGGAAGGCCATTTCGTTGATACGGCCCCACTTGCGGTTCAACAGGTTACCCACGTTGAAGATGTCGAACGTGAAGGTGGCTTTGTGGCCGTTGAAGAAGCTTGGGATCTCCTGCGCAACACGGACGTCGAAGCTGTTGGTCCATGGCGAGAAGTCGCTGTTGCGGTCTACAACCTTGCCGGCAGCGCGTTTCAGCACGCCGTACTGGTTGACGACGGACCAGAACTTGTCTTCGTTCGCATGGTTGGCAGCGGTATCGCCCTTGAAGATGACTTCGCCCGAACCTGGCGCCGACGGGATGTACATCAAGTCGTTGCCGGAAACGCCGTCGCCGTTCAAGTCATTGTTGTAAGTCCAGCTGTATGGCTTGCCGGCACGGCCTTCATAGAACAGGCCGAAGCGGGTGTTGTACGTGCCGAAGAACTTCTTCTGGAAGTTGATGACGGCATTGATACGGTCTTTGACCAGGTAGCCGGAGTTGGCCGACACTTCTTCGTTCGGGTTGAACGCGGAACGGGCGATCCAGTTCGAGTTCGACGTCGACGACGTCAGTGGCGACACTTCCTTCGCGTCCATGTAGGTGTACGCAACGGACCAGCCGAAGCCTGCCGTCATTGGGCGGGTCAGCGACAGCGTCAGCAGGTTGGAGCCACCCTGGCTGGTTTTCTGTGCCAGGATCACGTTGCCGAACGACGAGTTGGCGCCGGATTTCGAACGGAAGCCCGTGCAAGCCGCACCCGTGGTGATCGAGCCGCCGGTGGCGTTCCAGCACGCGGTGTTGTAAGCCTGGTCCGTGTAGAACAGGCTACGGCCATCGGTACCGGTGCGGGTTGGCGCGCCCAGGTTCAAGTTCTGATAGAAGATACCGTCCTTGACGTCGACTTTCAGGTATTCCGCTGCGAACACCACGCCGTACCATGGCAATTCATGGTCAAACGCGATGTTGCCTTTCCATACCGATGGCTGGCGCAGGCCAGGGGCCAGGATATCGACGTTGGCTGCCGGCGGGTTGCCGCTGTAGACAGGCTGGTTGTTGATGTCGGAACTGAAGATGCCGCCGCCGGTGGTGCAAGCCGAGTAGCCGGCGATGCCGCAACCGACAGTCTTGGTCACCACGCCAGGGTTCGAGAACGCATTCGACACCCACACGGTGGCTGCCGCGCCCTGGAACAAGCCTACGCCGCCGCGCAACTGGGTCGGACGCGATGCGTCGAACTGGTAGTTGAAGCCCACGCGTGGCTGCCACAGTTTCTGGCCGTCGAACGTGTTGGTGTTATCCAGGCCGAAACCGCCGGTCTGGCGGCCGGTCGGCGTGGTGCGCGCCACGGTAGGCGCCAGCACGGCCGCGTTGGCCAGAGGACGGTCACCCATGGTGGTCATGTCGACACGCAGGCCGCCATTCACGGTCAGGCGCGGGTTGACGGTCCACGTATCCTGCAGGAACAGGCCGGTGTCCTTCATGCTGAACTGGGCCACGGCGTCATCCATGGTCAGGCCGGCATTGGCGATCTGCGTCTGGTACGACGATGGGCGGCCGCGGCTGAAGTTTTCCAGCACGGCTTGTTCATGCTGGGCAGCGGTCAGCTTCGAGCAGTCGGCAATATTGGCGCCCGGCGTGACACCGGTAACGGTGTTGTAGCCGATGTTCGGCGTGCACGAGAACGTGTAGTTGCCCCACACGTTTTGCAGGAACGCGTTGTAGATCTTGTTGTTCTGGTAGTCGCCACCGAACTTGATTTCGTGGTCGCCACGGCTCCAGTTCGCGCCCAGGTAGATATCGTCGGTCTTGGTGCCGAGGATATTGCGCTGGCGGCTGTTGTCGGTACCGAACGTGATGTTGCGGCCGGCGGTCGACAGCGACGATGGCGCACCGGCAGGCAAGGCGCCCGAGAACAGCAGGTTGACGAACGGCGTCTTCGCATTCAGCGATGGCACGGAATCATAATCGCGCTGCGAGAATTTCAATTCGGTCGAGAAGGTCGGGGTCCAGTCGCCGGTCCATTGCGCAACTTTGGTTTCGATGACTTTCTTCTGGCTGTACCAGGTCGAGTTCAGCGAAATGTGGGTCGAATCCAGCTGCGAGAAGATTGGTTCCGCCTGCTCGGTTTTCGCCCAACGCACCATCACGCGGTGGTCGTCGTTGACGTTCCAGTCCAGCTTGACCAGCTTGTCGGTCACGTCCAGCTTGGTGCCGGTCGGTACGTCGAACGCGCCGATGTCCATGCCATAACGGTCTTTGGCGATTTGCTGGGCAGCGGCAATCGCGCCGGTGGTCACGCCAACGTTGGTTTTTTCGCTGCCGACCGGGCCGAACGAAGGAGCGGTACGGGTCGAGTTCAGCTTTTCATAGTTGGTGAAGATGAACAGCTTGTCCTTGATCAGCGGCGCGCCCAGGGTGAAGCCCTTGGTGGTTTCCTTGAACGGAGCTGGATCGAAGTAGGCGCCAGTGGAAGCGTTGAAGCGCTCGCCGGCCAGCTTGTCGTTACGGAAGACGTAGTAGACGCTGCCCTTGACTTTGTTGGTGCCGGACTTGGTCACGGCGTTGATGTTGCCGCCCGTGTAGCCCTTTTGCGTCACGTCGTAGTTGGCGACGTTCACCTGCACCGACTGGATCGCTTCGATCGAGATCGGCTGCTTGGCCGTTGGCGAACCATTCGATTCCAGGCCGAAGGTATCGTTGACGGACACGCCGTCAATGGTCAGCGAGTTGTAGCGGCTGTTCTGGCCGGCCACGGACATTTCGCCGCGCTCTTTGTCGGTCTGCGAAACGCGTGGGTCGGAACGCGCATAGTCTTGCAGGTTACGGTTGATGGAACCCTGGATCGCCAGTTCCGACGCGGTCAGGCTGGTGCCTGCGCCCATCGTGGTTTTCGAGAACTTTTCCGAACGGCCGCCGGCCACGCCTGCGATCGTCACGGTCTGCACGGCTGGTGCGCCCAGCGTGGCATCGACGCTCGACGTTTCCGCCAGGTTCGTATAGACCTCGTCACGCTTTTCCGTCACGCCGTTTTTCGTGATGGTGATCGTGTATGGACCGCCGACGCGCAAGCCGCGGGCCACATAGCGGCCGTCCGCGTCGGTCGTCACCGTGCTGACCGAGCCGGATTCATTGTGGCGGATCGTCACGGTTGCGCCTGCTGCTGGCTTGCCATCCGCGCCGGAAATGCGGCCGCCGATAGCCGACGTGGTGTTCTGTGCGAACGACGGTGCCGCCGCCAGCGCAATGGACAAGCTCAACGCAATCTGCGTCAGCCGGAGCCGTGGATGATTCATCATTGTATAACCCCAAAAAAGACAAATATTCATGAAAGCACTAGCAGCCGTCCAAGTGGCCGGCCGTCCGTACTTCCTCTTTTACTTTTGCTGCAAACTTGTTATGCGGCGTTAAAACGCCGTACATTATTCTGCTGAGCTACGAATGAGTCTAACTTTGCAATGTTTCAGGACCGTGACACACAAGAAACTTCAGATTACCCACGCAAAGCCTGCACTTTTGCGCGTGCTATAAATCACTATGCACGAAGCAAAAATGCATGACAAATTCGAATTTCTTCTCGAATTGAGACGCCAAATATATAAATCCACTGCTTTTAGTCGTCCGGCAGTGGCCGGAGTGAGGGATTAAGGCGGGATTATAAGATTACTTGAATAGGATTCATGTGGAAAATTCATACTAATCAAACAAATGTTTGTGCTTGTAGTATGTCTGCCACACAATTGCACGAACAACATCACGCCGGAAGCCATGCTCCCGGCGCATAGATGAGCTGTTATTTTTTGCCTGGATGCGGCATGGCCGCAACAATGTCCGCTTCAAATTTCGCGAAGCGGGCATCCAGCGCTTTCAGCAAGCGCTGCTTGTCCTGCTCAGCCAGGAAACTGTAACGGATGCTGTCATAAGATAGTTTTTTCACTTCCGCGTAATCCGTCTTGTAACGGCTGACATACAGCACATATTCATTCGACAAGTTATTACGCGACACGCCCGCGTCATCCGTCGCCAATATAAATGGCACGCCATACTTGCGGTACAAGGTCACCGGATGCTGGTCGCCCTTGATGCCGAGGATGAATTCGTTGCTGGTGAGGTTGACTTCGACGGGGATGGCCTTGTCGCGCATGGTTTTCATCAGCGCCAGTGCATTGCGCTCGTGGGCGATGTCCATGCCGTGGCCGATACGGGCCGCGCCTGCCGTATTGATGGCTTCCGCAATGTGCGACTGCAAACCTTCCGGCGGCACCATGCCCAGCGACAGCTCGCCTGCGTGCAGCGACAGTTTCACGTCCGGGAATTTCTTTTTCAGGAACGCGAACATTTGCATGTGCAGCGTGTAGTCGCGCATGGACACATACGTGCTTTCCTGGCCCACGATATTGACGCCCACGACTTTAGGATTCTGGCGCGCCAGCTTGAAGCCGGACACCATGCCGGAAAACACTTGCGATGGAGACAGGAAGCGCAGCACGAACGGCTGGTAGCGCATCGTGAATTGCGCGTCATCGATACCGGCGCTGGACGTGTTGACGTTGGCGTCGTACGCGGCGATCCAGCCATTCCACGCGGCGTCCTTGTCCAGCGCAGCCATCAGCGATTCGAATTGCGCATTCAAGTCCGCGCGCTGGGACAGTACGGCCTGGTCGAAGTCCGCATACTGCGCCAGCGGCGCAATTTCAAACACGGTTTCGATATAGCTGACGTTTTCATTTATGGCGCGCTGCTTCAGCGTGCGCAAGCCATCGGCTGTATTGGTGGACGAGACGGGACCAAAGTAAGGGAACGTATCGAAGAACGTGCGGTCCGGCGGCGTTTGCTGGCCGCTGTGGTTATAGAAATCCTTGGTGGCCCAGCGCTGCAGGACTTCGGCCAGCACCGTGTTATCCAGCAAGACGTCAGCGCCCGTCAGGCACGAGCGGTCTTTGGCAGGCAGCGCGCGCTGTGCATCGTTGACGGCTTTATCCGTTTCAATGCGGTACGTGGCTTTGTTGACGCAATACGCCTGGCGGTCGACCCAGTCCAGGAATTGTTCGGCATAAATGGCGCCCGAATAGTGGTGGTGCAAATCGCCGCCCTTCGGCATCATCGTGAAGAACAGCGTCAGTTCCGCCAGTTTTGGCTGGCCGCCGGCCACCAGCGACGCGAAGTGGCGTTTGACGATGTCTTCGTTGGAAGCGGCATGCGCCGGGACCGCCAGGGTGGAAGCAATGGCGGCGGCGATCAGTAATTTCTTGTGCATGGAGTGCCCTTATATAGCTAGCTATAGCGCTTAATGGTGGGCAGCCTCCGTCACGCGTTCATGCACCAAACGTCCCTGCGCATACGTGGCGGCCACGACGCGGTCGTCGCCCAGCAGCGCCAGCGCAAACAGCAATTCTTCCAGGCTGCTGCAATGGCTGGTGCGGCGCGCCAGCAGCGGCGTCGCCTTGGGGTCGAGCACGATGAAGTCCGCTTCCACGCCCGTGGCGAAATTGCCGATCGTGCCTTCCAGGTGCAGGCTGCGGGCGGCGCCCAGCGTGGCGAGATAAAACATGCGCAGGGCCGGCAGGTAGCTGCCCTGTAAGCGCGCTACTTTATAGGCTTCATTCATCGTTTGCAACATCGAGAACGACGTACCTGCCCCCACGTCGGTTGCCAGCGACAGCAGCATGCCGGCACGGTCAGCCTTGGCAAAATCAAACAAGCCGCTGCCCAGGAACAGGTTCGACGTCGGGCACACGGCGGCCGCCGTGCCGGTAGCAGCCATGCGCGCGCGGTCTGCGTCATCGAGCCAGATGCAGTGGCCATACACGGCGCGGGGGCGCAGCAAGCCATAGCGGTCGTACACGTCGAGGTAGCTGCGCACACCGGGGAACAGCTCCATCGCCCAGCGGCATTCATCCTGGTTTTCCGACACGTGGCTTTGCACATAGACGTCGGGATAGGCGCGCGCCAGTTCACCCGTGACGCCCAGTTGCGCATCCGTCGACGTCGGTGCAAAGCGCGGCGTCAACGCGTACATATTGCGGCCCTGGCCATGCCAGCGGCGGATCAAGTCTTCGCTGTCACGCCCGCCCGTCTCCGCGCAATCCTGTAAAAAGTCCGGGCAGTGGCGGTCCATCAGCACCTTGCCGGCCGCCATGCGCAGGTTGCGTTTGCTGGCTGCTTCAAAGAATGCGTCCACCGATTGCGGGTGCACGGTGCAATACACCAGTGCTGTCGTGGTGCCGTTGCGCAGCAATTCATCGAGAAAAAAGGCCGCCGTATTCTTCGCGTGGACCGGCTCGTCGAAACTGCGCTCCGTGGGAAACGTAAAGTTATTCAGCCATGGCAGCAAGCCCGGTGCGGGCGATGCAATCATGTCGGTTTGCGGGTAGTGGATGTGGGTGTCGATGAAGCCGGGGGCGATCAGCTTGCCCCGGTAATCCGTGACCGGTGTGCCGGGCGGCAGCAGCGGGAACAAGTCGAAATAATCGCCCGCTGCCTTGACCTTGCCATCTTCCAGCACCAGCAGGCCATCTTCGTGCCAGTGGTGCGCATGGTCCGCCAATGCCGGATCGGCGCTGAAGTGCAGCAGGCTGCTGCGGAAGGCTTGCATTGTGACGGCTGACATAGGGCGGCTCTCCTTGCTAATGCTGCGGTAACGCACGCATTGGCGGATTACGCGCTGCGCGCTAATCCGCCCTACAGCCTGATGTAGGCTGGATTAGCGCGCAGCGCGTAATCCGGCATCTCCTGCCGCACGCAACATCGTCATGGTCTGCGACAGTTTGCGCGGCATGCGCTCCATTTCCTGCTGCTCCCACACGCCCAGCAATTGCGCCACGACAGAGGCGGCAATCACGGCCGGCGCTTTATTGGTAATGCCGGCAATGCCGATCGGGCACACCATGGCGTCGATCTTGCCCTGGTCAAAGCCTTTCGCCTGCAAGCGGTGTTCAAACTGCATGCGCTTGGTTTTTGAACCGATCAGGCCAAACCAGTACACGTCATCGCGGCGCATGATGGTTTCCGTCAGGCGCTGGTCCAGCGCGTGGTTGTGCGTCATCACCAGGTAGCTGGAATTGGCGGGCGCCTCGCCTACGCACATTTCCGGCACTTCCGATGCTTCGACGACGACGTTGGCCGGGATATCGTCCGGGAACATGTCTTCACGTTCATCGACCCACGTAACGGTGCAAGGCAAGTCCGCCAGCGCCCGCACGATGGCGGCGCCCACGTGGCCCGCGCCAAACAAGGTCAAGTGCGCGCGCGGCGCCAGCACGGGATCGACCAGCCAGCGGCGGCCCGCTTCGTCCGTCATCAAATGGGCAGGCTGCCTGCTGTCGAATTTCGGCGCGCCGAATTCCGATACGGTCAGCGGCTGGCCGTGCGCATCGAACAGGCTTGATGCGGCCGGGCCATCGAGCGCCGTCAAGCGCCAGCTGTCTTCGCGCAGCCGCTTGCGCAACTGGTCCATGACGGGCGCCAGCCGTGCATCGACTTTTTCAAACAGCAGGTACACGACGCCGCCGCAGCATTGCCCCAGGCTGGGGCCCAGCGCGAAGCGTTCATAGCGCACGGCCGGGCCGCTGTGCTGTTTCACCATGTCGCGCGCAATATCGATGGCGCGCATTTCCAGGTGGCCGCCGCCAATGGTGTCGAATTCACGATCGGCAGTGATCAGCATTTTCGCGCCCGTTTCGCGCGGGCCGGAGCCCTCCACTTTCGCAACGGTGATCAACACGGCAGGCGCCGCAGGGTCAGTGAGCCAGTCAGTCATGTTATTTCATTGCGCCGGTAACAGCGGCAATGGCCTTCAAAATGGATTCGGAAGTCGCCGGTGCATTCAGCGGCGGGTTGATTCGATGGTTGGCCACCGCGGAGACCGCGTCGCGGATGGCAAAGAACACGGAAAACGGCAGCAGCAGCGGCGGTTCTCCCACGGCTTTCGAGCGATGGATGCTGTCAGCTACGTTGCGGTTGTCAAACAAGTTGCAGCGCAAGTCTTGCGGGCAGTCCGACACGCCCGGGATCTTGTACGTCGATGGCGCGTGCGTCATCAATTTGCCGCCCGCGTTCCACCACAATTCTTCCGTCGTCAGCCAGCCCATGCCCTGGATAAACGCGCCTTCCACCTGGCCGATATCGATGGCGGGGTTCAGTGAATTGCCGGCGTCATACAGCATGTCGGCGCGCAGCAGCTTCCACTCGCCCGTCAGCGTATCGACCACCACTTCGGCCACGGCGGCGCCATAGGCGTAATAAAAGAACGGGTGGCCCGTCATGGTTTTCGGATCCCACGACAAGCCGGGCGTCGAATAAAAACCGTCCGACCACAATTGCACCCGCGCCAGGTAAGCCGCCTGCACCAGTTCCGTGAATGGAATCGCGTGGCCGTTGACGTGCACCTTGTCGTCGTAAAACTGGACCTGGCCGGCCGAGCCGCCATGCAGGCTGGCGGCAAATTGCGCCAGGCGCGCGCGGATCTGTCCTGCCGCATCCTGCGCCGCCTTGCCATTCAAGTCCGCGCCCGTCGAGGCGGCCGTGGCGGACGTGTTCGACACCTTGCTGGTATCGGTGGCCGTCACGCGCACATGCGACAAATCGCGGCCCAGTTCATGCGCCACCACTTGCGCCACTTTGGTGTTGATGCCCTGCCCCATTTCCGTGCCGCCATGATTGACGAGGATGGAGCCATCGACGTACACGTGCACCAGTGCGCCCGCCTGGTTCAAGTGCGTGACATTGAACGCGATGCCGAATTTCACGGGCGTGAACGCCAAGCCTTTTTTCAATACTTCGCTCGATGCGTTGTACGCGTTGACAGCGGCGCGGCGCGCGCGGTAATCGCTGGACGCTTCCAGCTGCGCCGCCAGTTCGTGGATGACATTGTCTTCCACCACCTGGCCATATGGCGTCACGTTGCGGTCATGCTTGCCATAGAAATTCAGCTTGCGCACGTCGAGTGCATCCTTGCCGACGTCGCGTGCGATTTCATCGATGATATTTTCAATGGCAATCGCCCCTTGTGGCCCGCCAAAGCCGCGGAACGCGGTATTCGATTGCGTGTTGGTCTTGCCGCAGCAGGCGCGGATATCGGCAGCGGACAGGTAATACGCATTATCGAAGTGGCACACGGCGCGCGTGGCGACGGGACCGGACAAGTCGGCGGAAAAGCCCGCGCGCGACACCATGTCGACTTTCGCGCCAAGGATGCGGCCTTCATCGTCGTAGCCCACTTCATATTCATAGTAGAAGCAGTGGCGCTTGCCCGTGACCAGCATGTCGTCATCGCGGTCGGCCCGCAATTTCACTGGGCGGTTGAGTTTTTTTGCCGCGATGGCCGCGCACGCCGCCCACAGCGCCGATTGCGATTCCTTGCCGCCGAAACCGCCCCCCATGCGGCGGCATTCGACCAGCACGTGGTGCGAATGCAAGTGCAGCGCATGGGCAATCACGTGCTGCATTTCACTCGGGTGCTGCGTCGAGCAATACACGTGCATGCCGTTGGCTTCCTTGGGAATGGCGTAGGCAATCTGGCCTTCCAGGTAAAACTGTTCCTGGCCGCCCACGTACAACGTGCTTTTCAGCTTGCGCGGCGCCGCATCATACGCAGACTGGAAATCGCCCCGCTTCAAATGCATGGGCGGCAGCACATAGGATGCGGCGGCTTTCGCTGCCTGCGGCGTCAGGATGGCCGGCAATTCGTCATAGGTGATGGCGGCGCGCTTCGCTGCGCGGCGCGCATTGTCGTGCGTATCGGCCACCACGATAAAAATCGGCTGGCCCACGTATTCGACTTTGCCATCGGCGAGGATCGGATCATCGTGGATGATGGGGCCGCAATCGTTGACGCCCGGTATATCCTTTGCCAGGTACGCAGCCACGACGCCCTGCGACGCCAGCACGGGCGCCAGATCGATGGCGGCCAGCTTTGCGTGCGGCTTGCTGGACAAACCCAGCGCCGCGTGCAGCGTGCCCTGCATTTCCGGGATGTCGTCCGTGTACGTGGCCTGGCCCAGCACGTGCAATTGCGCCGATTCGTGCGGCGCAGCCTTGCCGACGCCGGCCCATGCCATGGCCTGGATTTCTGATGCAGCAGGATGGTTCATACGGCCTCCCACACATTCACGTCACTGGACGCCAGCGGCGCAGCGGCCCGCGTTTCCAGCCAAAAGCGGCGCAACAGGTTTTGCGCCGCCATCATGCGGTAATCGCTGGATGCGCGCATGTCGGACAGCGGCGTGTAATCGCGCGCCAGCGCCGCCATGGCGTCCAGCACGTGCGCTTCATCCCACGGCTGGCCATTTAATATTGCTTCCGCTTGCGGCGCACGCTTTGCCGTCGCGGCCATGCCGCCAAATGCAATGCGCGCCTGCCTGACCATGCCGCCATCGAGTTCCAATGCAAACGCGGCGCACACGGCGGAAATATCCTGGTCGAAGCGCTTGGCCAGCTTATAGGTACGGAATTGCACGTTCGCCTGCGGCAGCGGCAGGGGGAGAGGAATGCGCACGGCTTCCACGAATTCGCCCGGCTGCAAATCCTTTTTCATGTAATCCAGGTAAAACGCTTCGAGCGGCAGCACGCGTTGGCCCGCCTGCGAACGCAGCACCACTTCGCTGCCCAGTGCAATCAGCCATGGCATGGAATCGCCGATTGGCGAGCCATTGGCGACATTGCCACCCAGGGTGCCCGCGTTGCGGATCGGCAGCGACGCAAAGCGCTGCCACATTTCACGCAGTTGCGGGTAGTGGGCGCAAACCGCACCATACGCATCGTTCAGCGACACGCCGGCGCCTACTACCAGCATAGGATGATGGGTGGCATCGGTGGCAATGGCTTTCAGTTCCGCCACATTGCCCAGATAAATAATGTCGTTCAGCTCGCGCATGTGCTTGGTGACCCACAAGCCCACGTCCGTGGAGCCGGCCAGCATCAACGCTTGCGGGCGGCTGGCGCGCAGCTCAATCAGCTCGGCCAGGGTGCGCGGCGCGTGGAAATGGCGGCCTTCGAAGCTATACGTGGCGCCCTGGCTGCGCTGCAAGCCTTGCAGCGCGGTGGCCAGTGCGGCGCGGTCAAACGGTACTTTGGGCAATTCCGTCATGCGCTGCGCCGCATCGATGATGGGCCGGTAGCCGGTGCAGCGGCACAGGTTGCCGGACAGCGCGTCATCAATCTGCTTGCGCGAGCACGGCTGCGCATCATGGTTCAAATACAAGCCCCACAGCGACATGACAAAGCCCGGCGTACAAAAGCCGCACTGCGAGCCATGGCATTCGACCAGCGCTTGCTGCACGGGGTGCAATGCGCCATCGGCCTGCTGCACGTCTTCCACCGTGAACAGGGCTTTGCCATCCAGCGTCGGAGTGAATTGAATACAGGAATTAACGGTTTTTAATTCCAGCTGGCCATCAACCAGCGAACCCAGCACGACCGTGCAGGCGCCGCAGTCGCCTTCCGCACAGCCTTCCTTGGTGCCGGTGCAATGGAGATCTTCACGCAAATGCTGCAACACGGTTTGCGTCGGGGATACGTCGTCCACGGTATGCACTGCGCCGCGGTAGTAAAAACGAATCGGTTCTGACATTGTCGCCTCGCCCCCTTGAGTACGTACAAGACTATCAGTTCCCGATCGCGGCCCATATATGAAATGGCTGATGTCGCACATCAGCCATTTTCAATAGGAACGGACGGGTCGTTCGCTGCTTTACATCATTTTACGAAAGGATGCACTTTGTGCCAGTGTTCTGCGATGTCGATACGGCGCGTGATCCACACTTTATCGTGGCTCTGCACGTAATCGAGGAAACGCGCCAGCGCGGCGGCCCGGGCCGGACGGCCGACCAGACGGCAGTGCAGGCCGATCGACAGCATCTTCGGCGCATTCAAGCCTTCCGGATCACCTTCCGCGTACAGCGTGTCGAAGGCATCTTTCAGGTAATCAAAGAATTGCGTGCCTGAATTGAAACCTTGCATGGCAGCAAAGCGCATGTCATTGGTATCCAGCGTGTATGGCACGATCAACTGGGGCTTCACTACCGTCAGGCCGCTTTCCGGATCCTTGTGCTCGATTTCCATCCAGAATGGCAAGTCGTCGCCATAGTGGTCGGCGTCATAGCGGAAACCGCCGTGTTCCATGACGAGCCGGTGCGTGTTGGGGGAATCGCGGCCCGTGTACCATCCTTGTGGCGCGGAGCCCGTCAATTCCTTGATGATTTCCACGGCTTCCTTCATGTGGGCGCGTTCCGTGGCTTCATCGGCATTTTGGTACGAAATCCAGCGCAAGCCGTGGCACGCGATTTCGTGGCCCAGTTCCATGAAGGCCGCCACGGCTTCCGGGTTGCGCTTCAGCGCCATCGATACGCCAAAGATGGTCAGCGGCAGCTTGCGGTCTTCAAACATGCGGAGCAAACGCCACAGGCCGGCGCGGGAACCATATTCGTAAATGGTTTCCATCGACAGGTGGCGGTTCGGGAAAGCCTGGGCGCCGATAATTTCGGACAGGAAGGTTTCCGACGCCGGATCGCCGTGCAACACATTGTTTTCAGCGCCCTCTTCATAATTAAGCACGAATTGCAACGCCACGCGGGCGCCGTTCGGCCATTGCGCGTGAGGAGGGGTGCGGCCGTAGCCGATCATGTCGCGTGGGTAGTTATCGTAGGTGCTCATAGGTCTCTGGTTAACAACAGTGGCGATGATGATGCATTTCACCAATAATATATGTCGATAACGACATCAGTATAAGATTTGCACGATATCGTCTCTTTCCTAACCTATATAGGAGTAATCCAATGGGCAAACTCAGTACCCACGTATTGGATACCACCGCCGGCAAACCTGGCGCCGGTGTCAAGGTGGCCTTATATGAAGTCTTGCCGACAGGCCGCATGCTGGTGAAAACCGATGTCACCAATGCGGATGGCCGCTGCAATACTCCCCTGCTCGAAGGCGCATCCATGAAGACCGGCAAATTCGAACTGGTGTTTGATGCCGGCGATTACTTTGCCGCCCAAGGCGCCAGCGTGCCGGAGCCCCGCTTTATCGACCAGGTCACGATTGCATTCGGCATTGCCGACGCGGCGCAAAACTACCACGTGCCGCTGGTGGTGTCGCCGTGGGCGTATTCGACCTACCGCGGCAGTTGAGTTGGGCAGTTGATCTGGACAGTTGAGCTGGACAGTTGACCTGTCAACCGGCAACAACAGGCAAACGTTTCAGGCGTGACACAGATCAAACTTGTCGTATAGTAATTCGGATTGCACCTCTTACTGAACAGGATTGTTTCCTATGAAAAAACTGCTTGCTGTTTCCGTGATTGCCGCTCTCGCTGCGGTTGCTTCCCTGTGTTCGTCGTCTGTCTTTGCCGCGCCTGCCGCGTCGGCCTCTGCTTCGGCAGCGGCTTCCGCACCAAAAACTGCCCAGCAAAACAAGATGGTCACTTGCAATAAGGACGCCGAAGGCAAGAAAGGCGATGAGCGCAAAGCCTTCATGAAAGAATGCCTGAGCAATAAGCCTGCAGCGGCCTCTGCCCCCGTGACGCAGCAAGACAAGATGAAGTCCTGCAACAAGGATGCGGAAGGCATGAAAGGCGATGACCGCAAAGCCTTCATGAAAACTTGTCTGAGCGCGAAAAAGTAAGCGTCAGAATTTCCTCTAAGAAAAAAGGTGGCAGGGACTTCCGCTCAGAAAAAAGTCCCTGGCACTTCGATTGGGCAACTTTAAGGCTTTCTGCTGCCGGCCGGCAGCAATGTCACGGTCGTGCTACCCGACTGATATGCGCCGATATCGAGCTTGACGGCCACCGGCCTCGGACTGCTGCTGGCCGTGTGCTTGTATTCCATGACAGGCCGCAACGCCACGCCCGTGGGCGGCACGATCGGTTCCGAACCGGCGCCCGTGATTTGCGGGTTCGTCAGCGGGTGCAAGTCGTATTCCGCCCGGTTCACGAATGCCACCTGGTCCGCCTTGTAATTGGTTTGCAACGTGGCAGATGCCTGGTTGGTCAGCACGCCCCGCCCCGCAAACAGATTATTCTGGATGTGCGCCGGCTTCGTGATGCGGCTGTTTACGTTGATAAAGACTGCATTGGCGCCGTCATTTATGAACGTATTGTTGACGACATACAACGCATCGGCCGCCCCCGCACTGGCTTCCGCCCCATACGACAGCAAGGTCGAGTTTTCATAGGCGGCCGGCTGCTGGATCACGTTGCCGATCACATACGCGGTGCCGCCATTGGGCAAATCCATTTCATAGCTGGGCCGTCCTGCCGCCGTTGTGCCCTGCTCCGTGGGTCCCAAGGTGGAGAAACGGTTATATACCACCGTGTTGACCAGGGCCCGTGATTTCAAGTTGTGCCCCACCACGGCATCGTGCGAATAGTTATAGCGGAACACAAGGCTGGCAATGGCGCCGATGTACACGTTGTGAGTCTGCCCGCTGCCATCGCCGTTGTGGCCGAAGTCATTGTTTTCCAGCACGATATTGGAATTCGCATTGGCGCCGCACAAGATGCCGTTCTCGTTGTCATGAATAAAGCTGTTGCGCAGCGTAAAGTTCGTCCCTTCAATACGGAACGCGGCGCCGTTGTGGTCGGGCACCTTGGCGCCATAAATTTCCACGTTATCCACGATGACATTGCTGCCGCCAATGACCCAGACCGCCTTGCCCTGTGCATTTTGTCCGGCTGCATCGATTTTCGGACGCCCCCGTACGCCCCGTATCGTCAAATTGCTGGCGGCGATATAGCAGACGTTGCCGCTATACGTGTTCGCGCCTTCGATTTCCACCGTATCTCCCGCACGCGCCGCTGCAAACGCAGCACACGGCGTCGCATAAGTCTTGCCAGGACCAGCTGCCAGCACGGCAGCCTGGGTCTCGGTCATGGGCGCCAGGCAGCACAGCAGCGGCAATAACCGGACGATGACCGGTGCGGCAGCCGCACCGTAGATTGTTTCGTGCAAGACACTCATGTCCACCTCCATCAAAGAGGAAATTCAATCTACGCCGAATTTTTCCATTGCCGCGCACGTCTGGATGAGTTGCTGTGCCTGCTTCTATAAACAGCGCATCAAGCAGCCCATCAGCTTGCCCGGCATCAGCAGTTGCCTTAAAATCCACGAAACCGCGCCTTGCGGCGACCGCTACGGGCCGGTTCCCGCCCCTGCTGAATTGAACTCCCATGCATGCTTTTACACGGTGACCCATTGGATACCGTACCCATATGGGCGCAACTGACTGCGCTTGCTTTCCTGATTTTGTGTTCCGCGTTTTTCGCCATGGCGGAAACCGCTTTAATGGCCGCCAACCGGCACCGCTTGCGCCACAAAGCCAAACGCGGCAGCCGGCGCGCTGTCGCAACGCTGTGGCTGCTGGAACGCACGAATAAACTGTTATCGCTGGTATTGATTGCCAACACGCTCATCAATGCCACCGCCATTGCACTGGTGACCGCCATCGTCATCCACACGTTTGGCTATGACGAATGGCTGGTCGTCGGGTCCACGGCGGCCATGACGTTCTTGCTGGTGGTCTTTGCGGAAATTTCGCCGAAAATGATCGGCGCCACATATGCGGAGCAAATTGCGCTGCCGACTGCCATGCTGCTGCGCCCGCTGCTGTCGGCCGCGCGCCCACTGTTGTGGTTTATCAACCTGTTCACCAGCACCGTGTTGCGCATCTTTGGCATCCGCATGGGCACGCCGTTGCACGATGCGCGGCTGTCGCCCGATGAATTGCGCACGTTGCTGTTGGATGGCGGCAACGCCATGCCGCAAAAACACCGCAGCATTTTGCTCAACCTGTTCGACCTGGAAGCGATTTCCGTCGAAGACATCATGACGCCCCGCGTGCACATTGAAGCGCTGAATTTGGCCGCGCCCGTGGAAGAAATCAAGCGCCAGCTGACCACGTGCTACCACAACAAACTGCCCGTGTACGAAGGCGAAATCAACCAGATTGCCGGCATTTTGCACGTGCGCAAGGCCATGGCGCTGTTGACGCAAGACGACGAATTAACGGCCGATCACTTCCGCGCCCTGTTGACGGAACCGTATTTCATTCCCCAGGACACGGGCGTACTGACGCAGCTCCAATACTTCCAGGAAAATAAAGAACGCCTGGGCATCATTGTCGATGAATATGGCGAAGTGCAGGGTCTGGTCACGCTGGATGACATCATTGAAGAAATGATTGGTGAATTCACCACGTCGACGCCGGGGGCCGCCCGGGCGGAATCGTTTGCGTGGGATGCCGACGGGGAATGCCTGCTGGAAGGTTCCGTTGCGCTGCGTGACATTAACAAGCGTCTGGGATTAAACTTTTCCCTGGATGGGCCGAAAACCCTGAACGGGATGTTGTTGGAATACTTGCAAGATATCCCGGAAGCGCCCATCAGTGTGAAAACCGGCGGGTGTGTGGTCGAGGTGGTGCAAGTACAGAACCAGTCGATCAAAGTCGTGAAATTGATACGTCCGCGCAGCTAATTGCTTTCCGGTAACGCGCACGCTTGGACCGCAGCTTTACAAAAATGATGCTCACAGGCATCATCGGCGGATGCCTTCGGGCCTGACTATCAATCTTGCAGTTTTCCTAACGGCGCTATGGCTGCAGTCCAACCCAATCCAGCCTCCAGCCCGCCCTTGCCAGGGCTGGCGCGAGCATTGATGCAGGCAGGCCGCCTGACACCAGTGCAGGCGGATGCGCTGCAAAAAAAATCCCAGAGTGACAAGCAGCCGTTTATTGATACGCTGCTGGCCAGCGGTTCGATTTCGCCCCGCGACCTGGCCGGCTTTTGCTCGGAAACGTTTGCCTACCCCATGATGGACCTGGCGGCGTTTTCCATCGAATTATTGCCGCAGAAAATCATCGATCCCAAGCTGATGATGACGCAGCGTGTCGTCGCGCTGTCGAAACGGGGCAACAAGATGGCGGTGGCGATTTCCGACCCCACCAATACGCAGGCGCTGGACCAGATCAAGTTCCAGACGGAATCGTCCGTCGAACCCGTTATTGTCCCGCACGACAGCTTGCTGCATTTACTTGCAGCGCTGGGCCGCAGCGCCGAACAAAGCCTCAATGAAATATCAGGCGAACAGGAAGATATCCAGTTCGCCGAAGAACAGGAAGCGCCTGCTGAAACCGCAGCCGATCCAGGCGCCTCCGACGTGGAAGACGCGCCCATCGTGCGTTTCCTGAACAAGATGCTGATGGATGCCGTGAATTTGGGCGCATCGGACTTGCATTTCGAACCTTTTGAAAAGTTTTACCGCATCCGCTTCCGCGTCGATGGCGTGCTGACTGAGCATGCGCAACCGCCCGTGTCCATCAAGGACAAGCTGGTGTCGCGCATCAAAGTGCTGGCCAAGCTGGATATTTCAGAAAAGCGCGTGCCGCAGGATGGCCGCATGCGGCTGATCGTGTCGCCAACGAAAACCATCGACTTGCGCGTATCGACGCTGCCCACGCTGTTTGGCGAAAAAACCGTCATGCGTATCCTCGATGCTACGCAGGCGCAGATGGGCATTGATTCGCTGGGCTACGACCCGGACCAGAAGCAGTTGCTGATGGACGCCATCCACCGCCCTTACGGCATGGTGCTGGTGACGGGCCCGACGGGCTCCGGCAAGACCGTGTCGCTGTACACGTGCTTGAATATCCTGAACAAGCCGGGAATCAATATCTCGACGGCGGAAGATCCGGCCGAGATCAACTTGCCGGGCGTAAACCAGGTCAACGTCAACGACAAAGCCGGCCTGACCTTCCCGATTGCATTGAAAGCCTTCTTGCGGCAAGACCCGGATATCATCATGGTGGGTGAAATCCGCGACCTGGAAACCGGCGACATCGCCATCAAGGCAGCGCAAACGGGCCACATGGTGTTTTCCACCTTGCACACCAATGACGCGCCATCGACATTGACGCGTTTGATGAACATGGGCGTGGCGCCATTTAATATCGCGTCGTCCGTGATTTTAATTACCGCGCAGCGCCTGGCGCGGCGCTTATGCACGTGCAAGCAGCCAGTCGATATTTCCCGCGAATTGCTGCTGAAAGCCGGCTTCAAGGACGAAGAACTGGACGGCAGCTGGAAGCCCTATGGCCCTGTCGGCTGTGAACGCTGCAACGGCGGCGGCTACAAGGGACGGGTCGGCATTTACCAGATCATGCCCATTACGCCGGCCATTGAAGCGATTATCCTGGCCCATGGCAATTCCATGCAAATTGCCGAACAGTCGGAAAAAGAAGGCATTAAATCGCTGCGCCAGTCGGGCCTCGTCAAAGTCAAAAACGGCTTGACCAGCCTGGAAGAAGTGCTCGGCTGCACCAACGAGTAAGGATCATTGAATATGGCCACATCAAGCAACGCAGGCGGCGCGATCAAGGAATCCGTGTACGCATGGGAAGGCAAGGACAAGAGCGGCAAGACCGTGCGGGGCGAATTGCGCGCCGGCGGCGAAGCCGTGGTCAACGTGACGCTGCGGCGCCAGGGCATCATGGTCACCAAGGTCAAGAAAAAAACCTACCGTGCCGGCCAAAAGATCACGGACAAGGACATCACGTTATTTACACGCCAGCTGGCCACGATGATGAAGGCCGGCGTGCCGCTGCTGCAATCGTTCGACATTGTCGGCAAGGGCCATGCCAATCCGTCCGTGGCGAAAATGATCATGGATTTGCGGGCCGATATTGAAACCGGTACCAGCCTGAACCAGGCATTCCGCAAATTCCCGCTGTATTTCGACCCGCTGTTCTGCAACCTGGTGGGCGCGGGCGAACAGGCCGGTATCCTGGAAGACTTGCTGACCCGCCTGGCGATCTACAAGGAAAAAACCCTGGCCATGAAGGCCAAGATCAAGTCGGCCCTGACCTATCCGGTGTCGATTCTCGGCGTGGCATTCGTCGTCACGGCCGTCATCATGATCTGGGTGGTACCCGCCTTCAAGGAAGTGTTTAAAAGCTTTGGCGCGGACTTGCCGGCCCCAACCTTGTTCGTCATGGCCGTGTCGGAATACTTCGTTAAATACTGGTGGCTGATTTTCGGCAGCCTCTTTGGCGCGATTTACTTCTTCTTCCAGGCGTGGAGGCGGTCGCCCAAAGTCCAGCGTGCGATGGACGTCATCATGCTGAAGCTGCCGATATTCGGCGACGTGATCCGCAAAGCCACAGTGGCGCGCTGGACCCGGACGTTATCGACGATGTTTGCCGCCGGTGTGCCGCTGGTGGAATCGCTGGACTCGGTCGGCGGCGCGTCTGGCAACATCATTTATCTGGAGGCCACCAAGCGCATCCAGAATGAAGTGTCCACCGGCACCAGCCTGACCGTGGCCATGCAAAATGCCGACGTGTTCCCTACGATGGTCACGCAAATGGTGGCCATTGGCGAGGAATCCGGCGCGCTCGACTCTATGCTGGGCAAGGTGGCGGACTTTTACGAAGAAGAAGTCGATGAAGCGGTGGCTTCGCTGTCGAGCCTGATGGAACCCATCATCATGGTGATTCTCGGTACCATCATTGGCGGCCTGGTCGTTGCCATGTATCTGCCGATCTTCAAGCTGGGTTCGGTGGTGTAAGCCCTGCGCCACGTACTTTCCTTGCCAGCGGCAGCCGATGACTGCCGCCGGGCACCGGCATTTCACTTAATATACGAAAACACAACTTACGGAACCTATCAATGCAGGAACTCTTGCTGTTTGCCCCGCCCGCCACGCTGATTGCAGCCATTGCCGCGGGTATTTTTGGATTATTGATCGGCAGCTTCCTGAATGTGGTAATCCACCGCCTGCCCATCATGGAACAGCGGGAAACCGACAATGCCATTGCGGAAATCCGCGAAGAACCACTGCCCCATACGGACCGCTATGACCTCGTGATGCCGCGTTCGGCATGTCCACACTGCGGGCACCAGATCACGGCGCTGGAAAATATCCCCGTTATCAGCTATGCGGTCCTGCGCGGCAAGTGCAGCCAGTGCAAAGCCGGCATTTCCATCCGCTACCCGCTGGTGGAAGCGTTCACCGGCCTGTTGTCTGCCGGGCTGGTATGGCAATTCGGCAGCGGCTGGATGGGCATGGCGGTGCTGCTGTTTGCTTACCTGCTGATTGCCATGACATTCATCGACCTCGACACGATGATGCTGCCCGATGCGCTGACGTATCCGCTGCTGTGGGCGGGCTTGCTGGTCAACGTGCAGGGCATGTTTGTGCCGCTGGACCAGGCCGTCATTGGCGCCGCGGCCGGCTATATGGCGCTGTGGAGCGTGTATTGGCTGTTTAAGCTCGTGACGGGCAAGGAAGGCATGGGCTATGGCGACTTCAAGCTGCTGGCCGCGCTGGGTGCGTGGATGGGCTGGATGATGCTGCCGATTATTATCATCCTGTCGGCCGTGTCGGGCGCCGTATTCGGCGTGATCCAGATGGTGATGGCGCGCGCCGGCTTTGGCTATAAATTCCCGTTCGGCCCGTATCTGGCGGCAGCCGGCCTGATTTCCCTCGTCTACAGGACGCCGCTGCAAGCCTTCCTTGCTGCGGTGCTGGGCCAGTGAGCGCCTTCACTGTCGGCTTGACGGGAGGCATCGGCAGCGGCAAAAGCGTCGTCGCCAAGCTGTTTGCAGCCCGCGGCGCCACCATCGTCGATACGGACCAGATCGCGCACAGCATGACGGGGCCCAATGGTCCCGCCATGCCAGCCATCGTCACGGAATTCGGCGCCCAGTATGCCGACGCACACGGCGCGCTGGACCGCGCTAAAATGCGCGCGCTGGTATTTTCCGATCCGACTGCCAAGGCACGGCTGGAAGCCATCCTGCATCCCCGCATCCGCGACGCGGCATTGGCCGCCGCGGCAGCCGCAACTGGCGCTTACGTGATGTATGACGTACCGCTGCTGGTGGAATCTGGGACGTGGAAGGAACGGGTGTCGCGGGTGCTGGTGGTGGATTGTCCGGAAGACGTGCAGGTTTCCCGGGTCATGGCGCGCAACGGGCTGGCGGAAAGCCAGGTGTTGGCCATCATGGCGAATCAGGCTACCCGGGCGCAGCGTGCGGCGGCAGCGGACGATATCATCAATAATGGTGGCAAATTGGATGCATTGGAGGAACAAGTTGCCCATTTCCACGATTTATACCTGGCATTTTCTGCAGGAACGATAACAATACCATCGCAACGTTTGTAATTTCGGCTAGCTTGGTTCAGAATCACGGAATTCTTTCAGGCCCATCTTTAGAGGGAAGTCATTTTGATTGTCTACGAATACCCTTTCAACGAGCGCATACGCACGTTGTTGCGGCTGGAAGACCTGTATGAGAAATTCAAGTTCTTTGTGCACCAGGAACACCCGATGCAGCATCACGTCGCCCTCGCGACGATATTTGACATGCTGGAAGTGGCTGGCCGCGCGGATTTAAAGTCTGATTTACTGCAAGAACTGGAACGCCAGCGGCAAAGCTTGCTGAGTTACCGCTCAAATCCCAATGTCCAGCCTGAAATGCTGGATGCCGTGCTGTCGGAAGTGGATGCCGTGTCCAGCGCGCTGGTGGCGGCGCAAGGTAAAACTGGCCAGAACGTCCGGGACAATGAATGGCTGATGAGTATTCGTGGCCGCACGATTATTCCGGGCGGCGCGTGCGAATTTGATTTGCCGTCTTATTATGCGTGGCAGCAGCGTTCCGCTGAAGCCCGTTTCAATGATATTGCCGGCTGGTTCGCTCCATTGGCGCCATTATTCGATGCGCTGGGGCTGGTATTGCGTTTGCTGCGCGATTCCGGTGGCCCCGTGAAAATGATCGCAGGTTCCGGCAGTTATCAGCAAATGCTGCAAGGCAAGATTTATCAAATGCTGCGGCTGACCCTGGATGAATCGCTGGGTGCGATTCCTGAGATTTCCGCGAATAAATACATGCTGTGGGTACGCTTTACCACGCAAGGCGGCGATTTGAAGCCGCGGCCGCTGGAAGATGATGTGCCATTTGAGTTGACGCTCTGTAATTTTTGAAGTGAAGTAATATGACTGCCGTAGTGGAATGCCCGACCTGCTCCGCCAAAGTGGAGTGGACTGAAAAAAACAAATACCGCCCGTTCTGCTCAGAACGCTGCAAGCAAATCGACCTGGGCGCCTGGGCCGAAGAAAAATACACGATTCCCGCCGCGCCGCCCGTCGATCCCAACGACGAAGAATAATTCCCAATACCAAAAAGGTGCCAGGGACTTTTTTTCCTGACGGAATTTAAGTCCCTGGCACCTTTTTTCTTTTCCGCAATTGGGGCCTGGCCCCAAAAGCACTATCGTTCGTATAGGCAACGATAGCCTTTGCCAGCTTACGGTAATGCTTGAGGATCGTGCCGGATTTGCTCCAGCCACTGCAGCAGCGGGATCGTGGCCGGCAGCAGCGGTTCGACGCCAACCGCCCCCTGCCACGCAAACGCTTGCCCTTCCAGGCTCTGCGGTTCACCGCTCCAGTCGCGGCTAATGTAAAAGTGCAGACGGACGTGTGCGTGTGGATAAACATGTTCCACACCGCACCATTCCTGCGCACTGTGGATAACCAATCCCAGCTCTTCGAGGAATTCCCGCTTCAGCGCGTCCAGCACGGTTTCGCCCGGATCGACCTTCCCGCCGGGAAATTCCCAATACCCTTCATAGGGCTTGCCTGCAGGGCGCTGGCCCAGCAGCACGTCGCCATTCGGCTTGACCAGCACGCCAACTGCCACGTCAACAATCGACCCGCTCATGCCATCTTTCCCGCGTGATCCCGCGCAAATTGCCACGCCACGCGCCCCGAGCGGGAACCCCGCTGCAGCGCCCAGCGCAGCGCTTCGCCGCGCGCTTCTTCCACTTGCGCATCCGTGCAGCCAAAGTGCCTGAGCCAATAGCCAACGATGTCGAGGTAATCGTCTTGCTTGAATGGATAAAACGACAGCCACAAGCCAAAGCGCTCCGACAGTGAAATCTTTTCTTCCACGGTTTCGCCCGGATGCAAATCGCCGTCCTCGTCATGCTTGTACGTCGCGTTATCCGACATCCGCTCCGGCATCAAATGGCGCCGGTTCGACGTCGCATAAATCAGCACGTTATCCGACTGGGCCGACACGGAACCATCGAGCGCGACTTTGAGCGCCTTGTAGCCGCTCTCCCCTTCTTCAAACGACAAATCATCGCAAAAGATAATGAAGCGCTCCGGACGCCCCGCCACCAGGTCGACAATGTCGCCCAGCTCATGCAAGTCTTCCTTGTCCACTTCAATCAGCCGCAAGCCATCGCCTGCAAAGCGGTTCAGGCACGCCTTGATCAATGACGATTTGCCGGTGCCACGGGCGCCCGTCAACAGCACATTGTTGGCCGGGCGGCCCGCCACGAACTGGCGCGTGTTTTGCTCGATCGCTTCCTTTTGGCGCGCGATATTGTGCAAGTCGTCCAGCGCAATAGTGGCCACGCTGCGTACCGGCTGCAGCTGGCTGGCGGCGCCGTGACGGCGGCGCCAGCGGTAAGCAAACGACAGGTTCCAGTCCGGCTCGCGCGGCGCCTGCGGCAAGATGGCTTCCACACGCGCCAGCACCGCTTCGGCGCGCACGAGGAACTGTTCGAGCGCGCTTGTACCCATGGCTGCCATATCAGGAACGGTAATCCGCGTTGATGCTGACATAGTCGTGCGACAGGTCGCACGTGTACACGGTGGCCTTCGCCGCGCCGCGCGCCAGTTTCACGCGCACGGTGATTTCACTTTGCTTCATCACGCGCTGGCCATCTTCTTCCTTGTAGTCCGGATTGCGGCCGCCATCTTTCGCGACCCACACATCGTCGAGGTACAGGTTGATCTTCGACACGTCCAGGTCATCCACGCCCGCATAGCCAATCGCGGCCAGGATGCGGCCCAGGTTAGGGTCCGATGCGAAGAACGCGGTTTTCACCAGCGGCGAGTGGGCAATCGAATACGCGATCTTGCGGCACTCTTCCATCGACGCGCCATCTTCCACTGTAATCGTCATGAACTTGGTGGCGCCTTCGCCATCGCGCACAATCGCCTGCGCCAGGAACACGGACAGTTCCGTGACAGCCGCCGCCAGCGCCTTGTATTCCGGCGAATCCACGGAATCGACCACCAGCGTGCCGGCGCCCGTTGCCACCAGCATGAACGAGTCATTGGTCGACGTGTCGCCATCGATGGAAATGCAGTTGAACGACTGGTCTGCCGCATGCTTGACCAGCACGTCCAGCACCGGCTGCGCGACTTTCGCGTCAAACGCCAGGTAGCCCAGCATGGTCGCCATATTCGGCTTGATCATGCCAGCGCCTTTGGAAATGCCCGTCAGCGTGACTTTGTGGCCCGCGATGTCCACCGTGCGCGAACCGGCTTTGGGCTGCGTGTCGGTGGTCATGATGGCTTCCGCCGCGTTGTACCAGTTGTCCGCCGCCAGGCCGGCTACTGCCGTTGGCAAGCCTGCCGCAATCTTCGCGACTGGCAGCGGCTCCAGGATCACGCCGGTGGAAAACGGCAGGATTTGCTGTGCATCGCAGCCCAGCAGGGTCGCCAATTCAGCGCACACTTGCTGCGCATTGGCCAGGCCGGCTTCGCCGGTACCGGCGTTGGCGTTGCCCGTGTTGACCACCAGCGCGCGGATCGGCTTGCCGCCGGCTTGCGCGGCGGCCAGGTTGGCCTTGGAAATCTGTACCGGCGCCGCACAGAAGCGGTTCAGCGTAAAGACGCCGGACACCGTGGCGCCATCGGCCAGGCGCATGACCAGCACATCCTTGCGGTTCGGCTTCTTGATGCCGGCTTCAGCAAAGCCGATCTCGATGCCTGCAACGGGCTTCAGGTCGGCTGCGACCGGGAGGGGGGAATTGACGGCCATGGGCGGGTTCCTCTGAGTGGAAAGATGGAAAAGCCGACATTGTAATGCCTGATGCGCGCTGCTGCCGCGATTGGCGTCGGATCCCGCGCCACCACCATGTCCTTATTTTATTTTTGCCATTTCAATACGGAGTTTCCACAAAAAATATCAAAATATTCATGAAATGAGGTGAAAAATGCCACAAAAATTAGAACTATCGTTCAGTTTTTAGACCGAATGGTTTAACCGGAACGCAAATTCCAATAAGGTTACGTCGCGCACGGCACCCGCGCGTGTCCGTACCACCCATAAATAAAAAACGAGAGCACACACATGAAAAAACAACTGTTAGTAGCAGCTATCCTCGCGGCACTGGGATTCCAGGCGCAAGCTGGATCGCTGGGTGACGGCAACCTCAGCATCAGTGGTTTCGGCACCCTGGCGGCAGCCAAGAGCGATAACGATACGGTGCAATTCACCCGTTACAACCAGGCCGTCGGCGTCAAGAAAACCCCGCGCATCGGCCTCGACTCCAACCTGGGCCTGCAGGCAACGTACCAGGTCAATGACTGGCTGTCCGGCACCGCCCAGGTGCTGACCCGCAAGAACACCAGCCCGGAATTCACCACCGACCTGACCTGGGGTTTCCTCAAGGCGAAGATCAACGATGAAGTCAACGTGCGCGTGGGCCGCGTGGTCATGCCGGCATTCCTGATTTCCGACTACCAGAACGTCGGCTATGCCAACACCATGATGCGTCCGCCGATTGAACTGTACGGCCAGGCCCCGCTGGAAAACATGGATGGCGCCGACGTCAATTACCAGCACGCATTTGGCGACACCAACGTGACCGCGCAAGCCTTTATCGGCACCGCGCGCGGCAAGCTGGTCGTGACCACGGCTGGCGGCGTACTGGCGCATTACCGCGCCCCGGTGGCCGGCGCCAGCGTGACGATCGAACGCGGCCCGCTGACGTTCCGCCTTGGCCATGCCTCGGCCAATATGCACAGCAGCGACCTGACTCCGATCAACAACCTGGCCGCCACCTTGAAAACCGTGGGCTTCGCGCAACTGGGTGAAGACCTCGGCCTGGTGCCAGGCAAGCGCATGACGTTCACGTCCGTGGGCGCCACGCTGGACTGGAACAACGTGCTGGTGCAAACGGAATATGCCCAGCGCCGCGCCAAGGAACCTGTGTACATCCCGCAAACCAATGCATGGTACGTAATGGGCGGCTACCGCTTCGGCAAAGTGCTGCCGTACTACGCGCACGCCGCATCGGAAGGCGCGGGCTCGAAAGTCACCGTGCCGGCCACGCTGGGACGCGTGCCCGCACTGGCCGCATTGAATGCGGGTGTGAACAACTTGCTGACGGCCGCCGAGCAATCGTCCGACCTGGTCGGCGTGCGCTGGGACTTCGCCAAGTCAGTGGCGCTGAAAGTGCAGGTGGACCGCGTCAAGCCGAAAGTCAAATCCGGCGCCCTGACGGTCCCGGCGGGCTACACCCAGAAAGACAGCGTGACCGTCGTGGCCGCTGGCGTCGATTTCGTCTTCTAAGCTAAGGTGAGGTAATTCACATGCAAATCAAACACTTGATGGGTATTCTTGCCGCCGCTGCGCTGGCGTCCGCTACCCTGCCCGCCGCCGCTGAAACCGTGGTGATCGTCAGCCAGAAGAACCCGGCGACCCGCATGTTTGCGGAACAGGCATCCCAGTTCTTCCTGGGCAAATCCAACATGTTCACGCCGATCGACCAGGCCGAAGGTTCGCACATCCGCAACGAGTTTTATCAAAAGCTCACGGACAAGGATGCCGCCCAGGTGAAAGCGCTGTGGTCCAAGCTGGTGTTTACCGGCAAGGCCACGCCGCCGAAGGAGTACAAATCCAACGCCGAAGTGAAAAAAGCGGTGGCCGAAGATCCGAAAGCCATTGGCTACATCGATAAGTCCGCAGTGGATGACACGGTGAAAGTCATCCTGACCTTGCCATAACTGTAAGTCACAGAAATTGCCACAACGTCCGGCCCTGCGCCGGACGTTGTCGTTTAGGACAACAATTCGTTGAGGAAATACCACATAGGCGCATCTCGCCCATAAGTTTCCTATGTGCATGACAAAAACTCCGCTAAGGTGGCAGGCGTGCTATTTGGTGTAATGACTTACTTTTGGGGATGGGATGAAACGACTGACACTGGCAACTTCCGTATTGGCTGCACTGATGGCCTTACCGCACGCGCAGGCGGCGATCGTCGATGACGGCAAACTCAGCATTAGCGGCTTCGGCACCATTGGCGTGGCGAAGAGCAATACCGACAAAGCGCAATTTGTGCGCTACAACCAGGCTGAAGGTGTTGCCGATGGCTGGCGCCTGGGCCTGGACACCAACCTGGGTTTGCAGACCACCTACCAATTCACGGACCAGTTGTCCGCCACCGCGCAAGTCTTGACGCGCCAAAATACCAGCCCGACCTTCACGACAGACTTGACGTGGGCATTCGTCAAATACCGCGCCACCGATGAAGTCAACGTACGCGTGGGCCGCGTGCAATTGCCGACCTTCCTGATTTCCGATTACCAGAACGTCGGCTATGCCAACACGATGATGCGCCCGCCAGTGGAACTGTATGCGCAAGTGCCGCTGGAATCCATCGATGGCGCCGACGTCAACTGGCAGCATGCGTTTGGCGACACCAACGTCACCGTGCAAGCCGTGGTGGGCACGTCGTCCGGCAAGCTGTTCCTGCCGACCACCACGTCCGTCGCGAAATACCGCGCACCGGCCGCAGGCATCAGCATCGCGGCGGAACATGGCCCGGTCACCTTGCGCTATGCGCACATGCAAACCACGCTGCACAGCGATGACATCGTGCCGATCAACAGCCTGACCGCCACCTTGGCCGCGGTCGGCTTCAAGCAGCTGGCGGCCGACTTCGGCGTCACGGGCAGCGGCAAGAAAATGAAATTCGACGCGGTCGGCCTGACGATGGACTGGAACAACATCGTGCTGCAGGGCGAATTCGGCGCCCGCCGCGCCATTGACCCGGTCTACATCCCGCAAACGGATGCGTGGTACCTGATGGGCGCTTACCGCGTGGGCAAATTCCTGCCGTACTATGCGCACGCGTCCGTCAAGGGCGCCAGCACGAAGATCAGCCTGCCGGCCGGCTTCCCTGCCAGCGGCGCACTGTCAACCGCCGTGCGCGGCTTGCTGCAGGCATCGGAGCAGGATTCCGACCAGATCGGCGTGCGCTGGAACTTTGCCAGCTCCGCTGCGCTGAAATTCCAGGTCGACCGCGTCAAGCCGAAGACCAAGACGGGGACGCTGATTTACGGTCCGGCCACCGGGTTGAAAGATTCGGTGACGGTGGTGGGCGCCAGCCTGGATTATGTGTTTTGACCGGCGGAGGTGACATATGAACAAACTGCTAGCCAGCCTCGCCGTTGCCGGCGCTGTCTTGTCCGCCGCGCCGGCACGGGCGGAAACCGTCGTGATCGTCAGCCAGAAGAATCCTGCCACCCGCATGTTTGCGGAACAGGCATCGCAATTCTTCCTCGGCAAATCCAACATGTTCACGCCGGTCGACCAGGCGGAAGGCTCCGGCATCCGCAATGACTTTTACCAGAAGCTGGTGGACAAGGATGCGGCCCAGGTGAAAGCCATCTGGTCCAAGCTGGTATTTACCGGCAAGGCCACGCCACCGAAGGAATACAAATCCAATACGGACGTGAGGAAAGCCGTGGCGGAGGATCCGAAGGCAATCGGCTATATCGACAAGTCGGCGGTTGACGACAGCGTGAAAGTGATATTGACGCTGCAGTAATCCGCTACTGGCAACTCTTTGTACATCAGGTATATTGCTGGCTTCGCGGGGCGGCTGGCGTCCCGTTTGCAAGGAGTTCCAGGTGAGTCTGTCACTGCGCGCGAAATTCGTCGTCTTGAGTGCCGTTGTCCAGGCGGTGGTGGTCGCGCTTTTGATTGGCAACAGCCTGCGCCTGATGGACCAGGCAGTCAACCGCAACGCCGTGCGGGTCGCCCACGAATATGCGGTGACGCTGAACCTGACGCTGAGCCCTTACGCCAACTCGGGCCGCCTGGGGGAATTGTCCAATTACTGGACTGAAATGCTGTCCGACCCGCAGGACAGCTACCTGCGCTACATCGTCATCCTTGACGGGCACGAACGGCCCGTCACCACGGCCGGTCAGCGCCCCGCTGAATTGCCGGCCATTTTGCGCAATGGCGGCGGCGAAGGGTTCAACAGTGTCCGCACATGGCAGCAAGGCGATACCCTGCATGCGCGCGCCCCCATCCTGCTGAAAGATAACAAGGTGGGATCGCTGAACTTTGGCTTGTCCACCAGTGAACTGGCCAAGGCGCGCGATGAAGTGGTGCTGCAGTCGGGCTTGATTTCGCTGGCCGGACTGGGGCTGGGCATCTTGCTGTTCTATATGTTCTCGCAAGGCATAGGGCGGCGCCTGCGCACGTTGACGGCGCAGGCGGAAACCATGTTCAAGAGTACCTTTGGCCGCCCGCTGCCCGACACGGCAGGCGATGAAATCGAAGTGTATGCCCGCTCGCTCAATACCATGGGCACGGCGCTGCGCGAACGGCTGCAGCAGCTGGAAGCGTCGGAATTGCGGCTGTCCGAATCGGAAGCCCGCTTCAAGGCCCTGTTCGACATGACACCCGTGCCACTGACCGTGACGGACCGCAGCGGCCGCATCATCGGCGCCAACCAGGCGCTGTCGCGCGTGTTTGGCTATGGCCCGGAACAAATGATCGGCCGCCGTTCCAATGAATTCAAATTCTGGTCCGATCCCAGCGAGCGCGACCGCCTGTGGCAACTGTATATGCGCGACGGCGCCGTGTATGGCGAAATCGCGGGCATCGTGCTGAAGGATGGCAGTCCCGGCAAAGTAGCGATCTGGTCTTCCACTTTCACGCTGGGCGGCGCGGACGCCATCATTTGGGCGCTGCTGGATTTGACGGCGGAAGTCAAAGCCAAGCAGGATTTGGAAGACTTGAATGCATCGCTGGAAACCCGCGTGCGCGAACGTTCGGCCGACCTGGAAAGTGCGCTGGAAACCCTGCAGCAAACCCAGCACGATTTGATTGCATCGGAAAAAATGGCGTCGCTGGGCTCCCTCGTGGCCGGCATTGCCCATGAATTGAATACGCCGATCGGCAACAGCCTGCTGGCGTCCACCGCGCTGGCGGACAAGGTCAATGCGTTTGAAGCGCAACTGTCGGGCGGCACGTTGCGGCGCACGGCGCTGACATCGTATTCCGATGAAGTGCGGATGGCGTCCAGCCTGATTTCCAGCTCGCTGCAAAAGGCCGCCAACCTGATTGCGTCATTCAAGCAAATTGCCGTCGACCAGACCAACGACCAGCGCCGCACGTTCAATTTGCTGTCGGCGGTGCTCGATACCACCGCCACCTACACGCCGCGCCTGAAGCGGGCCAATTGCGACACGGCGTACCACGTGCCGCCGTCGCTGGAACTGGATTCGTATCCGGGCAGTTTTTACCAGATTTTCACAAATTTGCTGAACAATGCGCTGGCCCACGCGTTCGAAGGGCGCGACCACGGCGCCATTACCATCTCGGCGCAGGAACTCGATGGCGCCATGGTGGAAATCACGTTTGCCGATGACGGCATCGGCATGGCGGAAGACGTGCGCCGCCACGTTTTCGATCCGTTCTTCACAACGAAGATGGGACATGGCGGCACGGGGCTGGGCATGAATATCGTGTACAACATCGTGACCGGCGTGCTGGGCGGCCGGATTGCCGTGGAATCATCCCCGGGTGCGGGCGCCGCCGTGCGCATCACGGTGCCGAAAAGTTCACCGGCGAAGTACAGCCAGTAGGATGCTAGTCCGATGCGCTGTGGCGGACTTCCTCTTCCACCAGCGCAAACAGGCGCGCCACTTCCTTGCAGGCCAGCGGCAGCACGGCCTGCTCGCCTTGCTGCGCAAAGCGTTCCAGCGCCCGCAGCATCTCGCCCAGTTCAGTGGCGCCCACCAGCATCACGCTGGTTTTCAACGTGTGGCACAGCCGCGCAGCCAGCACGCAATCGCCGCCGGCCAGTGCCTGCTGCAATTGCACGTGCAACGGGGGTGTCGTGGCCAGGTAAATGCGGGCCAGGTCGCGATAGCCGGCCGCGTCGCCGCCGACGGTGGCCAGCAGCTGGGACGGGTCGATGTGCTGGTAGGCCATGGAACAGGTTCAGGCGGTGCGGCGCAAACGCTTGCGCACAGTGTGTGCACAGCAGGCGCGCACATAGCCGCGCAATTCGTCGAAATTCACGGGTTTCGGGAAGAACACGACGCCATCGGGCACGCCGCCCCGCTGTTCCAGCGCATCGGGTTCCAGCGATGACACGATGGCGACATTCATGTCCGCCAGCTCCGGATAGCCAAAGATGGTCTTGATGACTTCATAGCCATCGATGCCTTCCATCACGATGTCGGCCAACAAGATATCCGGCTGCGAGCGGGCAATTTCAATCAGCGCCTGGTAGCCGTTTTCACAAAAACGCACGGCGATCGGCAATCCCCACTGCGCCAGCTGGCGCTCGAACAAGGCGCGCTGCATGGCGTTGTCTTCAATCACCAGCACGGAAACGGGTGCATGGACATCAGGGACCGGCACAGTAGCCGGCGCGGCAGCGGCGCGGGCAATGCCCGACTGGGGCGCAGCTTTATAGGCATGCACAGCGGCCAACGGAATGCGCCGGTGGCCGCCTTTGGTCTTCCAGGCTTCAATGACGCCAGCTTCCACCAACTGTTGCACTGAAGAAACCGAGATACCCAGCAATTCCGCTGCTTTTTGTGTCGTGCATACCTCGTCTGCCGCCATTGCCATCCTCTGTATTAAGAACACTACCGCTGTTTCGCGGTTTTGATAGAAAAAACAAATTAATCAGATTTACTTGAATTTTAAAAAAATTCGATAAAATTGATCCATAGCATTTCTGCATAACCCATTATGAACCTGAATTGGCTGGGCGGCAAAGCTGCAGCCAGTGTCCGGAGATCCGCCATGGATGATTTGATTGATTTCGCTGAATTAAAGGCCGCCGGCCTGGTGCCCACGCCAACGCGGGAAACGCTGGAACTGATGCAATTAAGCCAATGCGGCGATGAAGATCCCGCCCCACTGCTGGCCCGCATAGCCGCCACGCCGGCGCTCGATTATGCGCTGCGGATGCTGTCCGGCCCGGATGCCGCGTTGCCTGCCGCGCTGCGGCACGTCGGTACCTTCGCCACGTCGCAACTGGCGTTGGCGCTGGATTTGCTGCAGCAACACCGCCGCGGCCCTTGTGCGGACTTCAATTACCTGCGCCACTGGTCGCACTCGTTTGCCATGGCTTGCGCGGCGCAGGCGCTGACGTCGGAAATGCCGGTCGCGTCCGGACCGGAACTGTTTTGCCAGGGGCTGCTGGCCGATATCGGCAGCCTGGGGCTGGCTTGCGCACGGCCCCGCTCGTATGCACGGCTGTTGCGCGAAAGCCGCGAAGCGCCGGCATCGGCCTTGCTGCGCCGTGAATCGGCGCTGTATGGCTACAGCCACTTGTCGATGGGCGCCGCGCTGTTGCGCAGCTGGCGCATGGGCCACACGTTTTCCGACGCCGTGCTGTGCCAGGAAGCGCCGCACATGGCGGCCGACCGCGACACGCGCCACCTGGCGCGGCTGCTGCAGCTGGCAGCATGCATGGCGGATCTGTATCTGGCGCAGCCAGGCGAACGCAAAGCGCTGGTGGCGGAAATGGCCGCTACCAGCAGCCGCCTGCAGCTCGACACGCGCGTGCTGCTTGATATTGTCGATGAAGCCAACGCCAATTGGCGCCAGTGGTGCAATGCGTTCGAGCTGCAAGAGCACTTGCCGCCGGCGATGCAGGCCCCCCACGCCATGGCGGTCCCGGCCCTGACCGTCTAACCTAGCCGTACAACATTTTGGGGCCAGGCCCCGAAATGTCGATTAAAAAGAAACCGGGGCAAGCCCCGGTTTCTTTTATGCCAGCTTGCCGTGGCAAGCCTTGTACTTCTTGCCGCTGCCGCATGGGCAGGGGTCGTTACGGCCGGTTTTCACGCCCAGGCTCAGTTGCGCTTCGATTTCCGTCGATGCGCCATTCAAGCCGGAAGTTGGCGCCAGCAATTCTTCCGGCGCCGCATCCGGGTTGAAGTCAGCGTGCTGGTAACGCACGTTTTCCACGTGCGCCGCCTGCATGGCTGCTTCCGCCGCATCGATTTCTTCGCGGGTCTGGATACGCACCGTCATCACGAGGCGCACCACTTCGTTCTTGATCAAGTCCAGCATGGTGCCGAACAGTTCGAACGCTTCGCGCTTGTATTCCTGCTTCGGATTCTTTTGCGCATAGCCGCGCAGGTGGATACCCTGGCGCAGGTGGTCCAGCGCCGCCAGGTGTTCACGCCAGTGGCTGTCCACGCTTTGCAGCATGACGTTACGCTCGAAGCCGCCGAACGATTCCTTGCCAACCACGTCGACTTTCGCCTGGTACACGGCATCGGCCGCCGCCAGTACTTTTTCCACGATGTCGTCGTCGGTCAGGTTCGGGTCGCTGGCCAGCAAGCCTTTCAAGTCGACCTGCACCATCCATTCATTGGCCAGCGCATTTTCCAGTCCCGCCAGGTCCCACTGTTCTTCGACGGATTCCGCCGGCACGTATTCACGCACGACGTCCGTGAACAAGCCCTGGCGCAGCGACGCGATCATTTCGGAAATGTCGGTCGCTTCCAGCAATTCGTTACGCTGCTGATAAATCACTTTACGCTGGTCGTTGGCGACGTCGTCATATTCCAGCAACTGCTTACGGATATCGAAGTTGCGCGCTTCAACCTTGCGCTGCGCGGATTCAATTGAACGCGACACGATGCCTGCTTCGATCGGTTCGCCTTCCGGCATCTTCAGGCGGTCCATGACGGCGCGTACGCGGTCGCCTGCGAAGATGCGCAGCAATGGATCATCCAGCGACAGATAGAAGCGCGACGAACCCGGGTCGCCCTGGCGCGCGGCGCGGCCGCGCAGCTGGTTGTCGACACGGCGGGATTCATGGCGCTCGGTACCGACAATGTGCAGGCCGCCGGCTGCCACGACTTTCTCGTGCAATGCTTTCCAGCCGTCGCGCAGCGCCTGCGCCTGCGCTGCCTTGTCCGCATCGGACAATTCCGGATTGGCTTCAATGAACTGGATTTGCTTTTCAACGTTACCGCCCAGCACGATGTCGGTACCACGGCCCGCCATGTTGGTGGCGATCGTGATGGCTTGCGGACGGCCTGCCTGGGCAATGATTTCCGCTTCGCGGGCGTGCTGTTTCGCATTCAGCACGTTGTGCGGCAAACCAGCCTGGGTCAGGATATTGGACAGCAATTCCGAGTTTTCAATCGACGTCGTGCCCACCAGGACGGGCTGGCCGCGCTCATAGCAGTCGCGGATGTCGAGCAGCATCGCATTGTATTTTTCCTGGTTGGTCTTGTAGACCTGGTCCTGGCGGTCTTTACGCTGCGATGGGCGGTTCGGCGGGATCACAACGGTTTCCAGGCCATAAATTTCCTGGAATTCGTACGCTTCGGTATCGGCCGTACCCGTCATGCCGGCCAGCTTGCCGTACATACGGAAGTAATTCTGGAACGTGATCGACGCCAGCGTCTGGTTCTCGTTCTGGATCTTGACGCCTTCCTTGGCTTCCACCGCCTGGTGCAAGCCGTCGGACCAGCGGCGGCCCGTCATCAAACGGCCCGTGAATTCGTCAACGATCACCACTTCATTGTTTTGCACCACATAGTGCTGGTCTTTGAAGTACAGCGCATGGGCGCGCAGCGCCGCATACAGGTGGTGCACCAGCGTGATGTTGGCGGAGTCGTACAGCGACGCGCCTTCCGGCAGCAGGCCCATCTTGACCAGGATGCCCTCGGCCTTTTCGTGGCCGGCTTCCGTCAACAGCACCTGGTGCGACTTTTCATCCTTCGTGTAATCGCCCGGCACTTCGATCTTGCCTTTGCCGTCCGGCGTTTCTTCGCCCACTTGCAAGGTCAGCAGCTTCGGCACTTCATTGATCTTGTAGTACAGGTCGGTATGATTTTCCGCCTGGCCGGAAATGATCAGCGGGGTACGGGCTTCGTCAATCAGGATCGAGTCCACTTCATCGACGATGCCGAAGTTCAGCGCGCGCTGCACGCGGTCGCGGGCTTCGAACACCATGTTGTCGCGCAGGTAGTCGAAACCGAATTCATTGTTGGTGCCGTACGTGATGTCGGCAGCGTACGCCGCCTGCTTGGTGGCGTGGTCCATTTGCGACAGGTTGATGCCGGTGGTCAGTCCCAGCCAGCCATACAGCTTGCCCATCGTGTCCGCATCGCGCTGCGCCAGGTAATCATTGACGGTCACGATGTGCACGCCTTTGCCGGACAGCGCATTCAGGTAGGCCGGCAAGGTCGCGGTCAGCGTTTTACCTTCGCCGGTGCCCATTTCAGCGATTTTGCCGTAGTGCAGAACCATGCCGCCGATCAGCTGCACGTCGAAGTGGCGCATCTTGAAAACGCGCTTGGATGCTTCGCGGCAGACGGCAAACGCTTCCGGCAGCAGTGCGTCCAGCGACTCGCCGTTGGCGATGCGCGCTTTGAAAGCGGGGGTTTTAGCTTGCAGCTCGGCATCCGACAGCTTTTCCATGGCCGGCTCGAGTGCATTGATCTCGCGTACCGTTTTTTGATATTGCTTGAGCAGTCGCTGGTTGCGGCTGCCGAAAATCTGGGTCAGTAAGGACATTGGATTAGTTAACTTGGGCCGTTAAAAGAGCTATCGTGTATATATACGCAGTGTTTTGCAGCTTGCCAGGGGCAAAAGACCGGTGATTTTATCATGCCGTTTGAGACACATCGGGCCATAATGCCGCCACTTGGGGGCGGTAAGCATTTTAACAATAGGACACGTGGATAAAATGCCCGTGGCGTGTGCTGCTTAATCCACAAGTTCGGCATGTGTTAAGGTTGCGCCCATGCGTTTTACGAATTCCTACATCAAGTCACGCGACCCGGTGGAAGCCACCAACTTCCTGAGGCGGGACAACAGGCTGGCCGCCCTGCTGCCCGCAGTGGAGCGCATGGCATCTTTACAACAAGATTGCGCCGCCGTCCTGCCTGCCATGTTCAGCCATTGCGAAGTGCTGGCCTTTGAACAGGGGGTGTTGCTGCTGTCCGCCCCCAATACGGCGCTGGCCGCCAAGCTGAAACAGCAGACCCCGAAATTACAGGAAGCGCTGCTGAAGCGGGGGTGGCAAATTAACAACATCAAGCTGCGCGTGCAGATGATGAAGGCGGCGGACATCAAGCCGGAACCGGTGTCGCTGTCGTTGTCGCCGGCTGCCGTGGAAGCGTTTGACACGCTGAGCCAGACCTTGGAACAGAATAAACAAAATGCGCCGCTGATCGCGGCGCTGAAGAACATGGTACAAAAACGGCGGGAACGGCCGGATTATTAGTCAGTTGGGTTCCCACTCGTGCGTCATTTGGCGCACATACGATTCCGGCGCGCTGTCCAGGCTGTCGTAGGTGACGATTTCATACGCATCCGGGTGTTTCAGCAATTCGCGCAACAGCAAATTGTTCATCGCATGGCCGGATTTGTGCGCTTCATAGCTGGCCACCAGCGGGTGTCCGACCAGATACAAGTCGCCGATCGCGTCGAGGATCTTGTGGCGCACGAATTCATCGTCGTAGCGCAGGCCGTCCGCATTCAAGATGCGGTATTCGTCCATGACAATCGCATTTTCCAGCGAACCACCGCGCGCCAGGCCAATGCCGCGCAACATTTCCACGTCCTGCATAAAGCCAAACGTGCGGGCGCGCGCAATGGCTTGCACATAGGTGACGTCGCCGAAATCCACGGAGGCGTATTGCGCCGTGCCGTCGACTGCCGGGTGGTTAAATTCAATAAAGAAGTCCAGCTTGAAGCCGTCATGCGGCGATAGCCGGGCCCATTTTTCATTGGCGCCTTTGCCGTCGCGCACTTCGACTGGCTTGATGACGCGGATGAATTTCTTCGCAGCGTCCTGCTCCTGTACACCGGCCTGCTGCAGCAGGTAAACAAACGATGACGCGGAACCATCCATGATGGGGATTTCTTCAGCACTGACGTCGATGTACAGATTGTCAATACCGAGGCCGGCGCAGGCCGACATCAAGTGTTCGACCGTCGATACGCGGGCGCCATCCTGGATCAGCACGGACGCCATGCGGGTATCGCCCACGGCCATGGCGCTGGCAGGGAACACGACGACGGGATCCAGGTCCACGCGGCGGAACACGATGCCCGTGCCGGCGGCAGCCGGATGCAAGGTCAGCACGACTTTCGTGCCGGAATGCAACCCGACACCCGTGGTCGTGACTTTTTCTTTGATAGTGCGTTGTTTTAACATCCTAAAATTATAGCGAAGTTGGCGGCAGAGCGTTCCGGACGCCAAATTCGCCCATTATGGATGCTCCGCTTCCGCATGCACGGCTTCGCGCCGCACCAGATAAATGCCGCTGGCAATAATGATGGCCGCGCCAACCAGCGTATAAGCATCCGGCAGCGTCTTCCATAACAGCCAGTCAATTGCCACGCCCCACGCCAGTGCTGAATATTCAAACGGCGCCACTGTCGATGCCTTGCCGCGGCTGAACGCCACGGTAATCGCCAGCTGGCCCAGGAAGCCCGTGACCGCCAGCGCCACGATCACCAGCCAGTCTTGCCGGCGGATCGGCACCCATTGGTCCTGCACGAAAATCAGCGAACCAATCGCCATCATCACCAGCAGCCAGAACATGATGTGTTCATTGGCATCCGTGCGGCTCAAAATGCGGCTGGCGATGGCCGATACGGCATAGCAGGCCGCCGAGCCCAGTACCGCCAATCCCGCCACGGAAATAAAGCTGGTCCCTTCCGGCCGCAGCACCACCAGCACGCCGATCAAGCCCACGATGATGGCGCCCCACTGCCGGCCATCGACTTTTTCCTTGAGAATGAATACGGACAGCGCCGTGATCAGCGCCGGCGCGATAAAGAAGATCGCATACGTGTCGGCCAGCGGCAGGAATTTCAATGCATACGCAAACGACGTCAGCATGCCGATACCCAGCACGCCGCGCAGCAATTGCAGCGGCCAGCGGATGTTGAAAATGCCGCCAAATTTGCCGCGATAGCCGATGTACGCGCACACCAGCGGCAGTGAAGACAGGGAACGCAGTGCCGTCACTTGCATGGCCGGGTAGGTTGCCGACAGCACTTTCATGGCCGTGTCCATCAGCGAGAACATGGCCACTGCGGTGAGCATGGCGTAAATGCTGCGCAGGTTGTCTTTCGGGGAAGTCAGGATAGCTCCTTGCTGAAACAGAGCATTTGATTATAGCAACGCGATGCAAACGTTGCCGATGCCCCCGGCACGCGCTACCCCATGGACAGCCCCCCTCCCTACCCGGCACTACGCGCACTATTTTCACGCCACTGTGACAAAGCGTGGATTTTCATGCCCTCCCGCCCCGCTATCATTCCGTAAACACTTTTTTCGAGGAACGATATGCCGTTTTGCCAGCATTGCGGCTCGCAGGCTTCCGACACGACGGACTTCTGCTACAACTGCGGCGCCGATGTCACGGCAGCCGCGCTTGCCCTGCCCGCCATTTCCGATGCATGGCGCACCCGCTTTGCCTTGCTGCACAAGGCTGGCGGCGCCGCCATGCCGCAGTCGATCGCACTCTCCATGGCAGAGCGTGCCGTCGTGCGTTTTAATGTGCTGGCCTTCGTGCTGGGGCCCATCTATTACGTGGCCATGGGCATGTGGAAAAAAGCCGTCACGCTGGGCCTGTTGGCCCTCGCACTGATCGGCGTCATACAGATGCTGCTGGCAGCGCTGAATCTGTCGCACAGCGGCTTGGCCGCGATGGCGTATCTGATCTTGCCCGTGACCTACGCCGCACGCGCCAATATCGATTACTTCACACGCATCGTGTTGCACGACGATAGCTGGCTGTAACGACTGACAGTCGCACGGCGATGTTGGTAAGATGGGGGATGCATACACCTCTTTACATCGTCAAAGAATCCCCCGTCCACGGCCGCGGCGTATTTGCCCGCGAACCCATCGCAGCGGGCGAACGCATCATTGAATACACGGGCGAAATCATCACCAGCGATGAATCCTCGCGCCGCGCCGAGGCGTCCGGCGGCCCCATCAATCACACGTTCTTTTTCAGCCTGGCTGACGGCAACTTGATCGATGGCGGCAGCAACGGCAACGATGCCCGCTTCATCAACCATTCATGCGATCCGAATTGCGAAGCGTATGAAGAAGATGGCCGCGTATTTATCCACGCGCTGCGCGATATAAAAAAGGGCGAGGAACTCAACTACAACTACGCGCTGATTTACGAAGCGCGCCACACGCCTGCCATCAAGAAAGCGTTTGCATGCTATTGCGGCGCCCCCAATTGCACAGGCGTGATGCTGGCGCCGAAAAAACGCAGCCGCAAAAAAGCTTCGGCAGAATGACAAACGGCGCCTGAATGCAGGCGCCGTTTTGCTTTTAAAGCGGATCAGCGATTACAGCTGGCCCAGCAAGGTTTCAGCGTTCGATTTTTCGAACTTGCCGCCTTCTTCAATGTTCAGCTGCTTGACCACGCCGTCTTCCACCAGCATGGAGTAGCGCTGCGAGCGGGTGCCCATGCCGAACTTCGAGAAGTCCGCATCCAGGCCCAGGGCTTTCGAGTAGGTGGCGTTGCCGTCAGCCATCATGCGGACAATGCCGGTGGCTTTCTGGTCGCGGCCCCATGCGCCCATGACGAACGCGTCATTCACGGAGATGCACCAGATTTCATCCACGCCTTTGGCTTTCAGCGCTTCAGCGTTTTTCACGTAGCCAGGCACGTGCTGTGCCGAGCAAGTTGGAGTGTAAGCGCCTGGCAGCGCGAAGATAGCAATCTTCTTGCCTTTGACCAGGTCTTCCACTTTGAAGGTATTCGGGCCGAGGGAGCAGCCTTCGGTTTCGGTTTCGATGAATTCGGACAGGGTGCCTTCCGGCAGTTTGTCGCCAATCTTGATGGTCATTTCAGTGACTCCTCTTTAGTTTATTGAAAAAAAAGCCGCGCAAGCGCGCGGCATGCCCCGGCACAGACCCGCAAGTATGCCAGAGGTTTAACAAAAACGTTGGGAGCAGTCAAAAACGCGCGGCGGGTTGCGGCATGGAGTTACCGCACCCGTCCGCCAGACTTTCTACATCAGCCGGCGCAGTTAGTCCGCCTGTTTGCGCAGGAACGCCGGAATGTCATACGTTTCCATGCCATTCTTTTCCATCGCGCGTACCTGCTCGGATGCGGACTCGCGGCGCCATACTGCCGGCGCTTTCATGCCGTCCAGTGCAGAACCGCCGCCGCTGATGCCGCCACCCATGGTGACAGTACCGGTGGCTGCCGCGCCGCCCAGCGATGCCGATGGCATCAAAGGACCGGTGCCGGTACGCAGCGCAGGCTGCTGAACCAGTTGCACGTGTTTCTTGGCTTTGCCCAGGCCGGTTGCCACCACGGTCACGCGGATCGTGTCGCCCATGGATTCGTCGTAAGCGATACCTTGTGCAATCGACGCATCCGGTGCGGCAAACGCGCGCACGGCTGCCATGACTTCCTTGATTTCCTTACCCTTCAAGCCACGCGAAGCCGTCACGTTGACCAGCACGCCGCGCGCGCCGGACAGGTCGACGCCATCGAGCAGCGGCGAAGCGACAGCCTGCTCGGCAGCGATGCGGGCGCGGTCCACGCCGGACGCCGTTGCCGTACCCATCATGGCCTTGCCCTGCTCGCCCATGATGGTCTTCACGTCGTTGAAGTCCACGTTGATGTGGCCTGGCACGTTGATGATCTCGGCGATACCCGCCACCGCGTTGTTCAACACGTCATCGGCGTGCTGGAACCACTCGATCAGCGATTCATCTTCGTAAATCTCTTCTAGCTTTTCGTTCAGGATAACGATCAGCGAGTCGACGTTGGCAGCCAGCTGCTCCAGTCCTTCTTCGGCGATATCCATGCACTTCTGGCCTTCGTGCGAGAACGGCTTCGACACCACGGCCACCGTCAGCGCGCCCTGTGCTTTCGCCACTTCGGCCACGATTGGCGCCGCGCCGGTGCCGGTACCGCCGCCCATGCCGGCAGCGATGAACACCATGTGCGCACCGCGCAGCGCGTCCTCGATACGGCCGCGCGAATCTTCGGCCAGCTTGCGGCCCACGTCCGGCTTCATACCGGCGCCCAGGCCGGTGTCGCCGATCTGGATAATGTTGTCAGCCTTCGATGCCGACAGCGCCTGCGCGTCCGTGTTGGCGGCGATGAATTCAACGCCGCTCATGCCCTTGTTGATCATGTGCTGGACTGCGTTGCCGCCAGCGCCGCCGACGCCGACGACCTTGATGACAGTACCCAGTGATGCGTTATCGACCATATCGAACTCCATGATGTGCTCCTGATTGATGCCTTTTGCCGCGCCGCCAGTCTCTACGGCCTGCGCGGGCAAACTGCGATGTTATATAAAAAATCTGTCCGTTTTTGGAATTTCTTTTTGCTGCTGCTTTTTTTAGAACTGCTGCACTATGCTTTGTTACGCGCTTACCACAATCTTTGCTGCCAACACCGCCACACGGCGGCTTAGAAGTTCCCGAGGAACCATTCCTTCATCCGCTGCCACACTGCTTTCACCGATCCATCCTGGCTGGTCACGATATGGCCGCGCATATACTGTTTTTTCGCTTCCAGCAGCAGGCCCAGTACCGTTGCGTAGCGCGGGCTGCGCACCACGTCGGCCAACTGGCCCCGGTAATCCGGCGTGCCGAGGCGCGCCGGTTTCAGGAAAATGTCTTCCGCCATTTCCACCATGCCCGGCATGATGGACGTGCCGCCCGTCAGCACGATGCCCGACGACAGCACGCCTTCGTAGCCGGATTCGCGCACCACCTGGTGCACCATGGCGAACAGTTCTTCCACGCGCGGCTCGATCACGGCAGCCAGCGCCTGGCGCGACAGGTTGCGCGGGCCGCGGTCGCCCAGGCCCGGCACTTCCAGGTGTTCGCCCGGATCAGCCAGCACTTGCTTGGCCACGCCATAGCGGATCTTGATTTCTTCCGCTTCCGACGTCGGCGTGCGCAGCGCCATCGCGATGTCATTGGTAATCTGGTCGCCGGCAATAGGAATGACTGCGGTATGGCGGATCGCGCCATCCGAGAACACTGCCACGTCCGTGGTGCCGCCGCCGATATCGATCAGCACCACGCCCAGTTCTTTTTCGTCCGGGGTCAGCACGGCGTCGGCCGACGCCATCGGCTGCAAGATCAAATCCGACACTTCCAGGCCGCAGCGGCGCACGCACTTGACGATGTTTTGCACCGCGCTGACGGCGCCGGTGACGATGTGCACTTTGACTTCCAGGCGGATGCCGCTCATGCCGATCGGCTCGCGCACATCTTCCTGGCTGTCGACGATGAATTCCTGCGGCACCGTATGCAGCAATTGCTGGTCGGTCGGGATATTAACCGCCTTCGCTGTTTCAATGACGCGCGCCACGTCCTGGCTGGTGACTTCCTTGTCCTTGATGGCCACCATGCCGCTGGAATTGAAGCTGCGGATATGGCTGCCCGCAATGCCCGCATACACATTGCGGATCTTGCAGTCGGCCATCAGCTCCGCCTCTTCCAGCGCGCGCTGGATCGATTCCACGGTGGCTTCGATGTTCACCACCACGCCTTTTTTCAGGCCCCTGGATTCGTGCTGCCCCAGCCCGATCACTTCGTGGCGTCCATCGCCCATCACTTCAGCCACGACCGCCACCACCTTGGAGGTGCCGATATCGAGGCCGACGATCAGGTTTTTCGCGTCTTTTGTCATCTCTGTTTGCCTGTATGCTTGCTATATTTTCTTAACGCTTGGCTTTGCCTTCCGGCGGTATTTTTAATCCTTGTGCACTCAGTGCCAGGCCATTCTGGTAACGCATGTCGATGGTTTCGATATTCGGCACCCGCGCTTCCAGCTGTGGCCAGATCCGCACCAGCCGGTCGACCCGCTCTTTCAGCATGGTCTTCGACTGTTCCCGCCCCAGTTCCACACTGACGCCGTTATCGAGCTTGACGGTCCATGCATAGCGGCCCGACAAATCCAATCCTTCCGGCACCAGCTTGGCGGGGGCGAACCATTTTTTTAATTCAGCGAAGCGTTCCAGCACTTCGCGCTCGCTGCCTTCCGGCCCGGAAAACGCCGGCATTTCATCCAGGTCTTCTTCCGCTTCCGCCAGGTTGGCCGTGAACACATCGCCCTTGACCGACAGCAGCCGCCCGTCTTCTCCCCACGTGCCCATCGCTTCATGCTCTTCCAGCGCCACGATCAACTGGTCCGGCCATTCGCGCCGCACGCTGGCGCGGCGCACCCACGGCACGGATTCAAACGCCTGGCGCACGGTATCGAGGTTGGCCGTAAAGAAGTTGCCCTGGATACGGCCCTGCGTCCCGTTGCGCAGCGTCAGGTGGTTCACGTGGCGCAATTCCGCCTGGTCCGCCGTTTCAATGCGGATCGTGCGCAAGTCAAACATCGGACGCTGCGACACCCACCACACGCCGGAAGCCGCGCACGCGAGCGCCACCGCGGCGTACAGGCCGGATGCCGTTGCGTTCAGGGCTTTCACGTCATGCCACACTCTTCATTACCCCTTGCTTGTCACAGTTGCTTTGCTTCCTATCTTCAGCCGCGCCGTGCGCAGGATTTCCACGCACAAGTCTTCATAGCTGACGCCAGCCGCGCGCGCCGCCATCGGCACCAGTGAGTGGCCCGTCATGCCTGGCGACGTATTGACTTCCAGCAGGAATGGGCGGTTGTCCGAAGCGCGCAGCAGCACGTCCACGCGGCCCCACCCTTCACAACCGACTGCGCGGTATGCCGCCACGGCGATGCGCTGCATTTCAGCAGTGATGGCGGCATCCAGCGGCGCCGGGCAGAAATATTGGGTATCGTCCGTGAAGTACTTGTTCTGGTAGTCGTAATTGCCTTCCGGCGCAACGATTTCCACGATCGGCAGCGCGCGGGCATTCGCGCCCGAGCCCAGCACGGCCACGGTGAATTCACGGCCCGTGACGAATTCTTCAGCCAGCACGGAATCGTCCAGCGCTGCCGCTGCGTCATACGCAGCCTGCAAGCCCGAGCTTTCCGTCACTTTGGTGATGCCGATGGTCGAGCCTTCATGCGGCGGCTTGACGATCAATGGCAAGCCCAGGTCGGCCGCGACCTTGTTCAAATCCGACTGTGCGTTCAGCACCGCGTATGCCGGCGTCGGCAAGCCTTCCGCCAGCCACAGGATTTTCGTCGTGATCTTGTCCATGCCGACCGAACTGGCCATGACGCCGCTGCCCGTGTAGGGAATGCCCAGCAATTCCAGCGCGCCCTGCAGGCTGCCGTCTTCGCCATAGCGGCCATGCAGCGCGATGAACACGCGGTCGAATTGCTCAGCGGCCAGTTCAGCCAGCGAACGCTGGCCCGGATCGAATGCATGCGCATCGATGCCCTTGGCTTTCAAGGCGGCCAGTACGCCGCTGCCGGACATGTTCGACACTTCCGCCTCAGCGGAACGGCCGCCAAACAATACGCCGACCTTGCCGAACGCTTTCGCGTCTTCAGCGGACAAAGGAGTAACAGGAGTCGTTGCAGCAGTCACGTTCAAGCCTTCTGGTAAGTCGTCAGTTTGTTGGGTACGCCGCTGATGGACCCTGCGCCCATCGTCAGCACCACGTCGCCATCGCGCACCACGTTCATGATGGTTTCCGGCATGTCGGCAATGTTTTCAACGAACACCGGTTCCACCTTGCCGCGGGCGCGGATCGCATGCGCCAGCGAACGGCCGTCAGCAGCCACGATCGGCGCTTCGCCTGCCGCATAAACGTCGCCCAAGACCAGCACGTCGACAGAACTCAGCACGCGGGCAAAATCTTCAAAGCAGTCGCGGGTGCGGGTATAGCGGTGCGGCTGGAACGCCAGCACGAGGCGGCGGCCCGGATACGCGGCGCGCGCGGCAGCCACGGTGACTTCCGTTTCCACCGGGTGGTGGCCGAAATCATCGACCAGCGCGAATTTTCCACCATCCTTGCCGCCACCCGGGATGGCGACTTCGCCATAGCGGGTAAAGCGGCGGCCCACGCCGGCAAAACCGGCCAGGCCGGCCTGCGTGGCGGCATCCTCGACGCCGATTTCACGGGCAATGGCGATCGCGGAACATGCGTTTTGCACGTTGTGCATACCCGGCTGGTTCAGCACCACGTCCAGGTCTGGATAGCCTTCCTGCAGCACAGTAAAGCGCATCGTGACGCCATCGGCGCGCGCATTGATGGCGCGCACTTCCGCATCTTCATGGAAGCCGTACGTGGTAATCGGCTTGCTGATGAACGGGATGATGGAACGCACGTGCGGGTCATCGATGCACAGCATTGCGCGGCCATAGAATGGCAGGCAATTGGTGAATTGCACGAACGCCTGCTTCAGCTTTTCGAAATCGTGGCCATAGGTTTCCATATGGTCCGCATCGATGTTCGTGATCACTTCGATCATCGGCGACAAGTTCAGGAACGATGCATCCGATTCATCCGCTTCGGCCACCAGGTATTCACCCGTGCCCAGTTTCGCATTGGCCCCGGCTGCCGTCAGGCGCCCGCCAATCACGAACGTCGGATCCAGTCCGCCCTGCGCCAGCACGGACGCCACCAGGCTGGTGGTGGTGGTCTTGCCGTGCGTGCCTGCAATCGCAATCCCCCGCTTCAGGCGCATCAATTCGCCCAGCATGACGGCGCGCGGCACGATAGGAATCTTGCGGGCGCGGGCAGCAATGACTTCCGGGTTGTCTTCCTTGACGGCGGTGGACGTCACGACGGCATCCGCATTGCCGATATAGTCGGCAGCGTGCCCCTGGTGCACGACAGCGCCCATATCCGACAGGCGCTGCGTAACGGCGTTCGAACCCAGGTCCGAGCCGGACACGTTGTAACCCAGCGTCAGCAGCACTTCCGCGATGCCGCTCATGCCGCTGCCGCCGATACCGACGAAGTGAATGTTTTTAACCTTGTGCTTCACGTTTTACTTTCCAAACTTTTCTAGTACGTTGGCAATCGCATCGTTTGCGTCGCGTTTTCCAGCATTTCTCGCCGCGGTGGCCATGGCCAGGCACGCACTGCGGGTCAGTGTTTCCAGCAAAGCCGCCAGGCTTTGCGCAGTCAATTCAGTTTGCGGCATGTGGATCGCTGCATTTTGTTTTGCCATCCATTGCGCGTTGTCGCGCTGGTGGCTGGTGGTCGACGCCACCAGCGGCACCAGCACGCTGGCTACACCGGCCGCCGTCAATTCCGACACGGTGATGGCGCCCGCGCGGCAAATCACCACGTCCGCGTCCGCATAAGCGCGCGCCATGTCGTCGATGAACGGCACGACGTTCGCACTGACACCGGCGTTCGCATAGCCCGCCTGCAGCGCATCGATATTCGCCTTGCCCGACTGGTGCGTCACGATGGGACGCTGGCCTTCAGGGATCAGCGCCAGTGCCGCCGGCAGCGCTTCATTCAGCGCCCGCGCACCGAGGCTGCCGCCCACCACTAGTACCCGCAGCGGGCCGGTGCGGCCTGCATAGCGCTGTTCTGGCGCCGGCGTATCAATGATTTCCTTGCGCACGGGATTGCCCGTGACGGCTGCCTTGCCTGCCGCGCTGCCGAAATCCGCTGGGAAGCCGAAGCACACTTGCTTGGCCATTGGCGCCAAGGTCTTGTTTGACAACAGCAGCGCCGCATCGGCATTGACCAGAACCAGCGGCACGCCACGCAGGCGGGACATCAAGCCGCCCGGTACCGTCACGTAGCCGCCCATGCCCAGCACCACATCGGGGCGGCGCGCGCCCAGGTAGCCAAAGCAGTCGGCAAACGCCTTGACCATGCGGAACACGCCGGTAACCGTGTGCTTCAAGCCCTTGCCGCGCAAGCCGGAAAAGTGGATCGCGTCCATCGCAATGCCGTGCTTCGGCACCAGGTCTTGTTCCATGCCGTGCGACGTGCCCAGCCAGCTGACATCCCAGCCGCGCGCGCGCATGGTCTGCGCAATCGCCAGACCCGGGAAAATGTGGCCGCCGGTGCCGGCCGCCATGATCATCAAACGTTTCATACTCTGCCACCCCGCATCAAGACCCGGTTCTCGTAATCGATCCGCAACAGAATCGCGAGTCCGACGCAGTTAATCACAATGCCCGTGCCGCCATAGCTCATCAGCGGCAACGTCAAGCCCTTGGTGGGCAGCAAGCCCAGGTTCACGCCCATGTTGATGAAAGTTTGCACGCCCAGCCACAGGCCGATACCTTTTGCCACCAGTCCGGCAAAGGTCTGGTCAATCGCAATGGCCTGGCGGCCGATATCAAAAGCGCGCTTGATCAGCCAATAGAACATGGCCACGACGATCAGCACGCCGGCCAGGCCCAGTTCCTCGCCAATCACGGCCATCAAGAAGTCCGTATGCGCTTCCGGCAGGTAGTGCAGTTTTTCCAGGCTGCCGCCCAGGCCGACGCCAAAGAATTCGCCGCGGCCAAAGGCAATCAGCGAGTGCGTCAGCTGGTAAGCCTTGTCTTGCGCATTGCCCTCTTCCCACGGATTCAGGTATGCAAACAGGCGGGCGCGCCGGAATGGCGACAGCAAAATAATCGTCACGAAAATCGTCACCAGCATGGCGCCAATGCCGCCGAACCAGATTGCATTGATCCCGCCCAGGAACAGGATGCCCATCGCGATACACACGATCACGCCGAACGCGCCCAGGTCGGGTTCCAGCAGCAACAGCATGCCGACAAAGCCCACGGCCAGCGCCATCGGCATAAAGCCCTTGGTCAGCTTATGCATGTATTCCTGCTTGCGCACCGTGTAGTCGGCCGCGTACAGCACCATCACGACTTTCATTAATTCCGATGGCTGGAAGTTGAATACTTTCAGCGTAATCCACCGTTTGCCGCCATTGACGACAACGCCGAGGCCGGGAATAAACACCAGCATCAGCAACACCAGGGTGGCAATGAACAGATAGGGCGCCGTGCGCTGCCACGTGGCGACGGGAATCCGGAACGTAAACAGCGCGGCCAGCATGGCAATCGCGATGAAGATCGCCTGGCGCATCAGGAAGTAATTATTCTTGTACGCCGCATATTTCGGCGAATCCGGCAGCGCAATCGATGCCGAATACACCATCACCATCCCCAGCAGCATCAGGATGAGCACCACCCAGACCAGCAACTGGTCGTACTCCATCATCTTCGACGGACGCGCGCGGCTATCGATCGCCGTCGAACCGGAAGATGAACCGAAGCGGAATGGTAACTGGAACGCCATGGATTACAGCTCCTGTCCGGCGTCCAGCGCCACGTCGCGTACGGCGTCGATAAACACCTGGGCGCGATGCGCATAGTTTTTAAACATGTCCAGGCTGGCGCACGCTGGCGACAGCAAGACGGCGTCGCCCGGCTGCGCCAGCTTGGCGGCCAGCTTGACGGCGGCCGGCAAGTCCGTGCCGCAATCGACCATGGCGTCAGCAGCCAAGGCGCCACCCTGCTCCAGGGCAGCGCGGATAGCGGGGCCATCGCGTCCGATCAGCAGCACGGCACGCACGTAGCGCGACACGGGTTCGGCCAGCGGATCGAATTGCTGGCCCTTGCCATCACCGCCGGCAATCAGCACGAGGCGCTGGTGCGCGCCCCCAAAACTTTTACCAAGGCCATTCAATGCCGCGACAGTCGCGCCCACGTTGGTGCCCTTGGAATCGTCGTAATACTCGACTTCGTTAATCGCGCCAATCAGCTCCACGCGGTGCGGTTCGCCTTTGTATTCGCGCAAACCGTGCAACAGCGGCGCGAATGGCAAGCCGATCGCGCGGCACAGCGCCAGCGACGCCAGCGCGTTCGACGCGTTGTGCAAGCCGCGGATTTGCAGCGCATCGGACGGCATCAAGTTCTTGATCGACGTCGGTACTTCCGGGGCAGGTTCATTCTTGCGGCGCTTTTTCGGTTCCGCATCGTCATCCGGCACGGCCGTGGCCAGCCACGTCACATTGCGTTCGTTGTGCAAACCAAAACTGCCGGCTTCCAGCGGCTCATTCAAGCCAAACGTCACGTTCTTGCCAACCGGGTCGGCCATCGCCATGACGGCGGCATCGTCGCGGTTCAATACGCGCACGGTGTCCAGCCCGAAGATGCGGGATTTATCCATCGCGTACGCATCCATCGAACCGTGCCAGTCCAAATGGTCTTGCGTGACGTTCAAGACCGTGGCCGCGTGCGCATTCAGGCTGTACGTCGTGTGCAGCTGGAAGCTGGACAATTCCAGCACCCACGCCTGCGGCAATTCGTCCGCATCAATGACTTCGCGCAGCACATCGAGCGCCGCCGGCGAGATATTGCCTGCCACGCGGGCTGTCAGCCCGGCGCGCTGGATCAACTGGCCCGTCAGGCTCGTCACCGTGGTCTTGCCATTGGTGCCCGTGATAGCCACGACTTTCGGGTCGTAGCCATTGGCGGCCTTCAACGCGGCCAGCGCCTGCGCGAACAACTCGATTTCCCCCCACAGCGGGATTTTTGCTGCCGTGGTGGCGGAAACGATATCGGCCAAATCGCCATTGGGCGACAGGCCCGGGCTGGTGACCGCGAAGTCCATACCGAACAACAGTTCCATGTTCAGCGGGCCGGATACGAATTCCGCCTGCGGAATCGCTTCCTTCAGCGCGGCCAGGCGGGCGCCCACGGCGCTTTCCGCGCGCGTATCGGCCACGCGCACGTGGGCGCCCTGGCGTGCCAGCCAAAGCGCAATCGCCAGGCCCGATTCCCCCAGGCCCAGCACCAGTGCTTTCTTACCGTCGTAGAGTTTGTCCATAAATTAACGGAGCTTCAGCGTCGACAAACCAAACAGCACCAGCATCATCGTGACGATCCAGAAACGCACGACAACCTGGGTTTCTTTCCAGCCTTTTTGTTCAAAGTGGTGGTGCAATGGCGCCATCAGGAATACGCGGCGGCCGGTGCCATAGCGTTTCTTCGTGTACTTGAACCAGCCCACCTGGATGATGACGGACACGGTTTCCGCGACAAACACGCCGCCCATGATGAACAGCACGATTTCCTGGCGCACGATGACGGCAATGGTGCCCAGCGCGCCGCCCAGTGCCAGCGCACCAACGTCGCCCATGAACACTTGTGCAGGGTGCGTGTTGTACCAAAGGAAGGCCAAGCCTGCACCAGCCAGCGCGCCGCAGAAGATGATCAATTCACCGGCGCCAGGGATGTAGGGAATGAACAGGTATTTTGAATATACGGAGCTGCCGGTCAGGTAGGCAAACAGGCCCAACGCGGAACCCACCATCACGGTCGGCATGATCGCCAGGCCATCGAGGCCGTCCGTAAAATTCACGGCATTCGACGAACCCACGATGACGCAATACGTCAGCGCGATAAAGCCCCACACGCCCAGCGGGTAGCTGATGGTCTTGAAGAACGGGACGATCAAGTCGGCCTTGGGCGGCAAGTCCATCGAAAAGCCCGACTGCACCCACTGGAAGAACAGTTCAAACACCTTGGCCGGCGTTGGCGCCGACACGGAAAACGCCAGGTACAAGGCGGCGCCGATACCCACCAGCGATTGCCAGAAATACTTTTCAGCGGAGCGCATGCCTTCGGGATCCTGGCGCACCACCTTGCGGTAATCATCGACCCAGCCGACAGCGCCAAAGCCCAGCGTCACGACCATGACCGGCCAGATCAAGCGGTTCGACCAGTCGCACCACAGCAAGGTCGACGTGCCGATCGCAATCAAGACCAGCACGCCGCCCATGGTCGGCGTGCCGTGTTTTTTCAAGTGAGTCTGCGGACCATCGGTACGCACGGCCTGGCCGTACTTCATCGCGGTCAGCTTGCGGATCACAGCCGGACCTGCCCAAAGACCGATCACCAGCGAGGTGATGGTCGCGAACACTGCGCGCGCCGTGATGAAGTTGAACACGCGCAGAGGACCGAAAACGTCCTGGTACTGTTGTGCGAGCCAGAGCAGCATGATTAGTGTGTTTCCTTTGTAGCTTGTTGTTGCCCAATCAAATGCTGCACGGCCCGTTCCATTTTCATGAAACGGGAGCCCTTGATTAATACAGTTGCATCCGGCGTTACTGCCACGTTCAGCGCGGACAGCAGTGAGTCGAATTCTTCAAAGTGCTGTACGCCATGTACCGTGCCCATATGGCGTGCCAGCTCTCCAGTGACGAGCACATGCTCGATACCCTTGGCAGCGGCATAGGCGGCAATCTCTTCGTGGAATTCGCGGCCCTGCGCGCCCACTTCGCCCATGTCGCCCAACGCCAGCACACGAGGGGCTGGCGCTTGCGCCAGCACGTCGATGGCCGCCCGGACGGAATCCGGGTTGGCGTTGTACGTGTCGTCAATCACCACCGCGCCATTGGCGGCAGCCTTCTTTTGCAAGCGGCCTGCGACCGGCGCGAAGTGGTCCAGGCCCTGCTTGATGTGTTCCAGTGCGATGCCCGCCGCGTACGTGCACGCGATGGCGGCCAGCGCATTCAAGACGTTGTGTTCACCGGCGGCCTGCAAACCGACGTAGAACTGGTCCAGGTCACCGCCGTCTTTCTTAATAGAGACGAACATTTGGCTGCCGAAGTCGCCGGCGCGGTGCGAGCACGACACGTCCGCTTCCTTGTTCAAGCCAAACGTCAGCGTGCGGCGGCCGGCCGCCAGCTCTTCCCATACGTAGGTATAGTCATCGTGGCGCGGGAACACGGCCACGCCGTCTTTCGGCAACGCGGCCAGTACCGCCCCGTTCTCACGGGCCACGGCTTCCACCGTATGCATGAATTCCTGGTGTTCACGCTGCGCGTTATTGACCAGTGCAATCGTCGGCTGCGCAATGGCGGCCAGGCGGCCGATTTCACCGGGATGGTTCATGCCCATCTCGATCACGGCCGACTGGTGTTGCCCCGCCATGCGGAACAGCGTCAGCGGCACGCCGATTTCATTGTTCAAATTGCCGCGCGTGGCCAGGCGGCCTTCATCGCCATGGGCTGCCGCCAGGATGGCGGAAATCATTTCTTTTACTGTCGTCTTGCCATTGCTTCCCGTGACGCCGATGACGGGCACCGTAAAGTGGTGGCGCCACCAGTTGGCGATGCGGCCCAGCGCGTGCAGGGTATCCGGCACGATCAAAGCCGGCAGCGCAAAGCCTTCCGGCACATGTTCCGCCACCACAGCCACGGCGCCTTTATCGGCACACTGCGCGAGGAAGTCGTGCGCATCGAAGGTCTCGCCTTTCAGCGCGACAAACAGCGAACCGGCAGCAATGGTACGCGTGTCCGTCGAGACACCTTCAAAAGCACAATCGGCGCCATTCAAAACGGCGCCTGGAATAGCTGGCAACAGCTGGCTTAATTTAGCGCGCATCAGTTCGGCCTCATCATGGTCAGCCGCGCACTCAATGCCAGTTGCGCGTGGTCCGCATCGGAAAACGGCATCTTGCGGCCTTTGATTTCCTGGTACGGCTCATGGCCTTTACCGGCCAGCAAAATCACATCTTGCTTGCCCGCGTGCTTGACGGCGGACAGGATGGCGGCCGCGCGGTCTTCCACCGTCTGGAATACTGATTGAGGGTGGTTCGCATCCATGCCGGCCACGATTTGCGCAATGATTGCATGCGGATCTTCGCTGCGCGGGTTGTCGCTGGTGACCAGCACATGGTCGGCTGCCTGCGAAATCCTGCCCATTTGCGGACGCTTGCCCGGGTCGCGGTCGCCGCCGCAGCCAAACACGCACCACAGCTGGCCGCTGCGCTCCTGCGCCACAATGCGCAGCGTCGACAGGGTTTTTTCCAGCGCATCGGGCGTGTGCGCATAGTCGATGACGACCAGCGGTGCTTCGGCGCCGCCCATTTGCTGCATGCGGCCTGGCGCCGGTTCGATGGCTTCGATGGCGGCCACGGCTTCGCGCAATGGCGTGCCTTTTGCCAGCAGCGCGCCCAGTACGGCCAGCGCATTGCTGATATTGAACTGGCCCACCAGATGCGTGCGCACGTGCGCCTGGCCTTGCGGGCAATCCAGGTTGAATTCCGTACCGGCGCTGCGGGTGCGCACTTGCGTGGCGCGCAGCATGGCGACGTTGGCAATGGCGGGGCGCGCCGCTTCTTCCTGCAACGTGTAGCCCATGACGGCAATCTCGCCTGCCGCCGCGCGGGCCGACAGGCGTTCGATGATGCGCAAGCCCGCCACATCGTCCAGGTTGACGACGGCGGTTTTCAGGCCCGGCCAGTCGAACAGCTTCATTTTGGCCGCTTCATACGCTTCCATGCTGCCGTGATGGTCGAGGTGGTCGCGCGTCAAATTCGTAAACAGCGCCGTATCGAAATGCATGCCATCGGTGCGGCCCAGGTCCAGCGCAATCGACGTGACTTCAATAGCCAATGCCTGCGCGCCCGCGTCGCGGCTTTCCGCCAGCTTTTGCGCCAGCAATACGGCGTCCGGCGTCGTGTAGCCGGTCGGATCGAAATCCGGTTCGCCGCGCGTGCGGAACATGCCGACACCCAAGGTACCGATGACGGCAGTCTGCTGGCCCAGGCGGCTCAAGGTCTGGCCCAGCCACACGGCGCACGATGTTTTACCGTTGGTGCCCGTCACGGCCACGGAATACATGGCGCGGTCCGGCGTATCATAAAATGCGTGCGCGATCGGCCCGGACTGGCGCTTCAAGTCCGCCACTTCCAGGTGCGGCACGTTCCATGCTGTGTCCCACTGGGCGCCCTCTGCTTCCAGCACGACAGCGGCAGCGCCCTGCGCCACGGCCGATGCGATATAGCTGCGGCCATCCTTGCCATCGCCCGGATAGGCGAAAAACACATCGCCCGCTTTGACGCGGCGCGAGTCCGACACAAGCTGGCCTTTGCCACCATGCTGTTTGATCCAGTTGCTGATTTCTGTTGCGTTCATGTTCTGCATTACATGGCCTCCGGTCCGCTATCGGCTGGCACCACAATTTCCGTCACGTTCGAATCGGGCGGCACGTTTTTCGAACGCAGCGCGTTGGCGGCAACGGCGGCAAACGTCGGCGCGGCTACCTGGCCGCCAAAGTGGCCGCCCTGGGTCGGTTCATCGATCATGACGGCAATAACGAAACGGGGATTCGACATCGGCACCATGCCGGCAAACGAACCAATGTATTTACGGGGCATCGCATAGCGGCCATTGACCACCTTGTACGCGGTCCCGGTCTTGCCGCCCGCGCGGTAGCCTGCAATCTGTGCCTGCTTGGCCGTGCCATCCTTGCCGGACACCACGGTCTCCAGCATTTCACGCATCTGGCGCGCCGTTTGCGGCTTGATCACTTGCGTGCCGACAGGCGGCGTCGTGACCTTCTGGAACGACAGCGGGATGATGTCGCCATCGCGGGCAAAGATCAGGTACGCGCGCGCCAGCTGGATCAGCGACACGGAAATACCATTACCGTAGCTCATCGTGGCCTGCTCGATCGGACGCCACGATTTATACGGACGCACGCGGCCTGCCTGCGCGCCGGGGAAGCCCCACTTCGGCTGCTGGCCGAAGCCGACTTTCGTGAACATTTCCCACATCTCTTGCGCCGGCATCGACAGCGCGATTTTCGACGTGCCGATATTGGACGACATCTCGATAATCTGCTGCACGTTGATGACGCCGTGCCCTTTGGTATCGCTGATGGTGCGGTCCAGGATCGTGTACTTGCCCGCGCCCGTGTCAATATACGTGGAAGGCTTGTAGCGGCCCGTGTCCAGCCCCAGCGCCACCGTAAACGGCTTCAGCGTCGAACCCGGTTCGAACGTATCGGTAATCACGTGGTTGCGCAGCACTTCGCGGTCCGCGCCGCGCAGCGTACGCGCTTCCTTCGGCTCGAACGTCGGATAGTTGGCCAGCGCCAGCACTTCCCCCGTATGCACATCCAGCACGATGGCGGCGCCGGCTTTCGCCTTGAATTTTTCCACGGCGTTTTTCACTTGCGAAAACGCGATGTACTGGATCTTGCTGTCCAGCGACAGGATCAAGTCCTTGCCTTCGTGCGGTTCATTGATGGTGCCCGCATCTTCGACAATGTGGCCCAGGCGGTCGACAATGACGCGGCGGCTGCCCGGTTTCCCTTTCAGCCACGCTTCCTGCGCCTTTTCCATGCCTTCCTGACCCACGTCTTCCAGGTCATTGAAGCCGATCACGTGCGACACCACCCCGCCCTGCGGGTAATAGCGCTTGTATTCCTTGCGCATTTCAATGCCGTCCATCTTCAGCGCCGTGATCTGGTGCGCGACATCCATTTCCACCTGCCGCTTGAGGTACATCAGCACCTGCTTGTCTTTCTCTTTGTCGTCCGGCTTACGCTTGGCATCGACTTGCGCCTGCTTGGTTTCCAGCTTGTCGCGCAATTCGCCTTCCGTCATGTCCAGCAACGCGGCCAGGGCGCGCAGTTTTTCCGCAGGCTCTTTCAGCAGTTCGCTCGGCACACCCCATACGCCGCGCACTTCGGCTGACGAAGCCAGCACCTGGTTATCGCGGTCGCGGATATTGCCGCGCGTGGCCGGCAATTCCAAGGTACGGCCATAGCGCAATTCCCCCTGATCCTGCAGGAACTGGGTCGACAAGCCTTGCAGCCAGATGGCGCGGATACCCAATGCGGCAAACGCGGCAAACAACGCAAACAGGACGACGCGCGAACGCCATGGCGGCAGGCTCACTGCCAGCATGGGGCTCTTGGAAAATTGCACGCCCTTGGAACGGGCCACGCGCGCGCTGTTTGCTCCACCGTTACGCATCATTGCTCGCCTTCCGTCAGGTATTGCGTACGGTTGGCCGTCAGCTGCGTCATGTTCAAATCACGGCGGGCGATTTCTTCGATACGGGCGTGCTTGCCCAGCGTGGACTGGTCCAGCTGCAATTGCGACCAGTCGACGTCGAGCTGGCGCGCCTGGCGCTGCGCGCGCTCCAGATCAATGAACAAATGGCGTGCCTGGTATTGCGCATTGACCAGCGACAGTGCGCAACCGACCAGCAGGGCTGCCAAGACAGCGTTGACCTTGAAACTCATGCGGCGCCTCCCAGCCGGCGGGCCACGCGCATGACAGCCGAGCGGGCACGCGGATTGGCTTCCACCTCGGCATCCGATGGCTTGATTTTCGCCAGCAGCTTCAATTCCGGCTGCGGCAAGTCGACCGCGCGGATCGGCAGGCGGCGGTCCGGCTGCGGCACGTTGGCCTTGCTGGCAAAGAAGCGCTTGACCATGCGGTCTTCCAGCGAGTGGAAGCTGATGATGGCTAAAATGCCGCCGGGCGCCACGCAGTCGTACGCGTGGCTTAAACCGGCCTCAAGGTCTTCGAGCTCTTTGTTGATGTAGATCCGTATAGCCTGAAAAGTCCGGGTGGCCGGGTCTTTGCCTTTTTCACGGGTTTTGACCGCCCCTGCCACGATACCGGCAAGCTGCCGTGTGGTTGAAATCGGCTCGATTTCTCGGCGAGCAACAATCGCCTTTGCAATCTGAAAAGCAAACCGCTCTTCGCCATAATCCCTGATCACCTTTTCCAAAGTTTCGACGGATTCCATCGCCAGCCATTCGGCAGCCGACTGGCCGCGCGTGGTATCCATGCGCATGTCCAGCGGACCATCGTTGCGGAAGCTGAAACCACGCGCGGCATCATCCACTTGCGGCGAGGAAATGCCGAGGTCCAGCAAAATGCCATCGACCTTGCCGATGCCCCGCTCCGCCAGCGCGTCCGCCATGGTGGCGAAACTGTCGTGCACGATGGTAAAGCGGGGGTCTTGGATTTGTTCGGCCGTGGCAATGGCTTGCGGATCTTTATCGAACGCAATCAACCGTGCCTGGGGACCCAGGCGGGACAGAATCAGGCGCGTGTGGCCGCCTCGGCCAAACGTGCCATCTATATAAATACCGTTGGCGCGGTCGCCGCTCAGTTCGAGCGCATCGACCGCTTCATCTAACAGCACCGTACGATGCTGGAATGCTGGCACCGCAGTAATCGTCATTGAGCGGGCCTTAGAAAGAAAAATCCGACAGGGCATCGGGCATACCTGCCTCGATGGTTTGCGCTTCGTTATCGGCGCGCTTGGCCGGATCCCAGATTTCAAAGTGAGTCATCATGCCGGACAGGATCACGTCGCGGCCCAGGCCCACTGCGTCGCGCAATTCAGGCGCAACCAAAATGCGGCCGGCGGAATCCATTTCCACGTCCACCGCATTGCCCAACAAAATGCGCTGCCAGCCACGGGCCGACATCGGCCAGGCTGCGATCTGGTCGCGCTTGGCTTCCCAAACATGGCGTGGATACATCAGCAGGCAACCGTCCGGGTGCTTGGTAAGCGTGAGGCGGCCTTCGCACTGGAGTGCCAGTGCGTCACGATGCCGGGCAGGAATAGACATCCTGCCTTTCGCATCGAGAGTGATCGCGGAAGCGCCTTGAAACACGGTTGACCTTTGATGACCTGAGAATTCGTTGAGCCGATGTGCATGGCGCAAATCTCGCCAAAAAATCCCACAAAACTACACTTTTTCACACAGTTGACCACTTTAGAGGATGGCAAGATAGTGGTCAAGCGCTTTCCAATCGGAAAAAAGGAGAAATTATGAATGAAATTAAGGACTTAGCGCCGACACCTGAACCTGCGTCGAATTAAAAATTGCCGTGAAATTAGATACTTAGCATGAATACTGCAAGTGGTACCTCATCAGTTATAAGACCTTTTTGCTTTTCATAATTACAAAAAGCCTGTCAAGAAAAAAATTAAAATAAAGTTATACAGTTGCCGAGCGACAACAACGCCGTAGCAAGGGGACAACATGGGAAAACTGGTACTCCAAGGGTAACTTAGGGGTTGATTCTTGCTGAAATTGGCGCGCCGGCGCACTTTGCAGCTACCGGGCTCAAAAGCGGAGTTTGTATTGGACGAACTGAGAAATGACTTTAACTACGTTGACTTGTATATACAATTTCAAAACAGACTACATGCTGCGGTACCGCTATTATACGCTGCTTGCAAAGGAAAACCCTGTTCCGGACACGCTGCCGGAACAGGGGACATTTCTTAACTAATCGACATTATCGCAGGGCCAGACCGGCATTACTCGTAGGTAGCCGACAGCGACACGCCGCTATACGCTGCCTTGGCGTCGAGCGTTATGTAGTACCAGCGGTTTGCCACCGGCGCTGCGACCGACACATCTTCCGCATTACCTGCTTTGGCCGACGACACATCCGCATAGCCCGGCGCCGGCCAGTGGTCCACGGCCACATACATGTCGACGTCACCGGTACCGTTGCGGGTCGCCAGCTTCAGGTTTTTCGCGCCGGCCGGCAGCATCAAAGTGAAGTACGAACGGTAGCCATTGGCGTTGCCGATGTTGCGGATCACGCAGTTTTTACCCAATTGCGTGTTCGATGCGCAATTCGGCAAGTTCGCGCCCGGATCATCGTTAGGCAAGGTCGGCTCGCCGGCCGTCGTGGCGGCATCGGCCCAGGCGGCAAATTCCGCGTCATACGACGTGCCGATCTGGCCCATGAAGGTCTGGTAGCGGGAATAGTCGCCAATGCGGAATTTGCCCAGCACGTTGTCCACGTCCGCACGGTGTTTTTCCATCATGAAGCGGGTGGCCATGTAGCCCCAGCGGTACGCCCGGTTCACATAGTCATTCATGCTGTACGTGTTGTTGAAGATGTCCGACAGTTTATAAGTGCGGGTGCGGGCCATGTCGATGGCGGGCTGGTTATTGTTTTTCAGCGACAAGTATTCCGCAATGCCTTCGATCCACCACACGGTCGGCACCGACGTGCCCAGGGTAAAGTCGCCATACATGTCGAAGCGGCCATCCAGGTAGTGCACGTATTCATGCTCCAGGTTCCATACTTTGAACGTTGGACGCAGCCACGACGCTTCGTGCGCAATGAAGCGCGCCTGGTTGCCCGCAGCGGACGGGTCGCCTTCCAGGTACATGCCGCCATTGTCGGTGCTGATGCCATACAGGCGGCCCGCGTACTTGCTGTAGTTGGTGTAGTCATCGAACACCACCAGTTCCAGCGACGTATTGTTATCTTGCGCCACCGGCGTGCGGTTGGTCTTCAGCATCGTGTGCACATAGCCCTCTTCCGTGGCCAGCGACGAGCACACTTCCTGCATTTGTGCGTCCGTCATGTCTTGCGCGCGCAATTTCAACGTCGGGCTGCACTGTTTGCTGTATTTCAGGATGGTGTCGGCCAACGTCTTTTCATAGTTGCACGTGCCATATTCCGCGCAATTCGCATTGTCGTAATACTTGACGGCATCGGCAGCGGCCAGCCACAGGTCGCTGTCGGCGCCCGTCATGGTGCTGGTAGCCAGCGTGTTTTTCACTTGCACTTTCACGGACGGTTTCAGCGCCGTGTATTGCATGAAGCGGAAGTTTTCATTGGCGGCATCGTTCAACTGGTAGCCATAGCTGGTGCCCAGCAGCGCGGACTTGTTGTTGACGATGAACGCGTTCAGCGCGTTGGCGTAGCTGATATCGTTTTGCAGCAACTGGACTCCCGCTGCATCGCTGTGGGCGCGGAACAGGATGGTCAGCGCCCCCGTGAAGCCGCCGCTGGCGCTATAGTTTTTCAGCGCTTCCACGGCGCTTGGATAGCCGCTACGGTTGGTGAAGCGGGTCACCACGCCCTTGGCACTGGGCAGGAAGTACGCTTCATCATGCATATTCGTCACCAGGCGCAACACTTCGCCCGCCGTGGTGGAGGCCGCCGCGTTCGACTGGTACAGCGCACTGCCTTCGATCAATTGCTTGAGCGTCACGCGCAGCGCAGTCTTCGCGCTGGCGGCAGGTTCCGGAATGGTGCCGCTGGACGCGACATAGTAGGCGGCGCGCATGTACAGCACCACGTTGACCAGCGCCATATCAGTGGCGTTGTAGCGCGATGCCAACTGGTCCAGGCGGGCAACTACCGCGCTCACGTTCGCAGGGGAAAAGATCGTGGCGGCCTGGCTGCCGGTCACGGAAAACAGTGGATAGGTGCACTCGTAATCCGGCAGGCTGACCAGGTAATCGGCCAGCGCGGAGCCGCTGTACGTCGCCATCTTGTTCATGTCTTTGCAGTCCGGCGTCGCCGCCAGCGTCGATGCCTGTTTCGCATTTTGCTGGTTACGCGGCAACAGGTCGGTACGTGGCTTCTTGGTGGGCGACAGGTTATAGCGGACTTGCTCTTCCGACGGCGGCAGTGTCTGGCGCTCGTGCGGCGCTGGCGGCTGCGTCAAACGGCTAGTGTGTTCATGGGCGTCTTTCTGGGTGGGGACAGGCTGGCCACCGGCAAAAGCCGAACCGGCAGCAAAGGCGAAAGCGACAGCGAGGGCAATCGGGGAAACAGCGTGCAGCGAAGAACGTTGGTGCATGGGAAACCGCTCCTTCAGGCTATAGGTCTGGAATGGGTGCCGGGCCTTCAGGCCGGGCATCCACAGATCAGTTAGTAAGTGCCATCGGGTCGGCCGCCCCTGGCAAACGCATACTAGCGTGGCAAGCTTGCAGGAAAAGCATCCCGCCGCAGCGGGAAACGCGGTTCGTCTTATTTAGAGGGAGGGAGTGACAAGATCAGCACAGCGGCTGCGCCAAAAAAACCACATCGGTGCGGCAACGTCCGTTGCAAATCCCTTTGGTGCCTGGCACCAGCAGCGGCAGCAATGTTGCAAATTGCGTTGGTGCCTGGCACCGGCTACATCAACACAGACAGCAGTGATTCATTGTTTGCAGAGCGGATACCGCCGTTCTTGCACTGCGCCCGGTATTGCACCGGCGTCTGTCCCGTCAGCGCCTTGAACTGGCGGGAAAACGCACTGTGGTCCGTGTAGCCGCACTCGCCAGCGATCTCGGCAATGCTGCGTTCATGGTCCGATTCAATCATCGCCAGCGCACCATTGAGCCGAGACTGCAGCAACAGTTGGCGGGGACTGTAATGGAAGACCCTGCGGAACAGCCGCTCCACCCGCGCCAGCGGCAAACCTGCTTCATGCGCCAGCGCTTGCAGGCACAACGGTTCACGGTAATGTTCACGGATATGGGCGGCAATGCCCGCGATCTTGCGGTACACGGGATGGTGGTCATCGGCCAGCCCCAGGTCATGCGAAGTGCCGACCAGCCCGATGATCGCGCCCGACTCGTCACGCAGCGGTGTCTTGTGCGTCAGGCACCAGCCATGGCGCCGGTTCGGGTACAAATGCAATTCCAGGTGCTGCTTGATGGTGCAGCCCGCTTCGATGACTTGCCGGTCCTGCGCCAGGTAAGCCTGCGCCAGCGGGCGCGGATGCACTTCCAGCACCGTCTTGCCCGTCAAATCATGCTTATGGCGCAGACCGCAGCGCCGCACCAGCGTATGGTTGGCCGCAAGGTAGCGCCCTTCCCGGTCTTTGACGAAAAACGCCACGTCCGTCAGCGCGTCGAACAAGGTTTCGATGGCTGCCAGCTCGACATTGAATGGCCGTTGCGGCCCGATTGCTATCCCCACGTCTCCTCCGTGCCTGCACTACTTCTTTTTATAAGTTGAAAAGTATAGGCAGATTGGCAACGGCTCGGCAATCGTGCGCAAGGTCAGTGACTCAAAGTGTTGCAGACTGGCATCGGCGAATTCACAAAGGCGCATCCCAGTCGCGGGCCCGCTGCACGGCTTTGGCCCAGCGCGCCAGCAGCGCCTGACGCTGATCCGCCCCCATGGCCGGCTCGAAACGGCGCTCACATTGCCACTGGGCGGCAATTTCTTCGCGGCTTTCCCAAAAGCCCACAGCCAGGCCCGCCAGGTAAGCCGCCCCCAGCGCCGTGGTTTCCGTGACTTTCGGCCGCACGACGGGCACGCCCAGCAAATCCGACTGGAATTGCATCAGCATGTCGTTGCGGGCGGCGCCACCATCGGCGCGCACTTCAAGCACGGCAATTTTACGGTGCGGCAGCGCCACATCTTTTTGCATCGCCATCAGCAATTCCGCACTTTGGTAGGCAATCGATTCCACAGCCGCGCGGGCGATATGGGCGGCCGTGCTGCCGCGGGTCAGCCCCAGCAGCGAGCCGCGCGCATACGGGTCCCAGTGCGGCGCACCAAGGCCCGTAAACGCCGGCACCAGCATGACACCGCCACTGTCGGGCACGCTGGCCGCCAGCGCTTCCACGTCGGATGACTGCTTGATGATGCCCAGGCCGTCGCGCAGCCATTGCACGGTGGCGCCGCCCATGAACACGCTGCCCTCCAGCAGGTAGTCAACGTCGCCATCGACGCGCCAGCCCACTGTCGACAGCAGGCGGTTGTGCGACACAGGTGCATGGCGGCCCGCATGCATCAGCATGAAGCAGCCCGTGCCATATGTATTCTTGACCATGCCCGGCCGGTGGCACGCCTGGCCGAACGTGGCGGCCTGCTGGTCGCCGGCGATGCCGGCCACGGGTATTGCCGCGCCAAACAGTGCTTCCCTGGTATTGCCCACTTCTTCGCTGGACGACACCACTTGCGGCAGCATTTCTTCGGGAATGTCGAACAATTGCAGCAAATCCGCATCCCACCGCATCAAGTGGATATTGAACAGCATCGTGCGCGATGCATTTGACACGTCCGTCACATGCACGCCGCACAATTTCCACGCCAGCCACGTATCGATGGTGCCGAATGCCAGCGCGCCATGGCGGGCCCGCTCGCGGGCGCCGGGCACGTGATCGAGGATCCACTTGATCTTGGTGGCGGAAAAATAGGCATCGAGCTCCAGCCCGGTGCAGTCCAAGATCGCTTTGGCTTTGCCTTCGGCGCGCAATTGCTCGCACAAGGATGCCGTGCGGCGGTCTTGCCACACGATGGCGGGCGCTATCGGCTCGCCCGTCTTGCGGTCCCACACGATCGTGGTTTCCCGCTGGTTGGCAATACCGATCGCCACTACCTGGTGCGCATCAACGTGGTGGTCGTGCAAGACTTTGCGCGCCACGGTGATCTGGCTGTTCCAGATTTCATTGGGATCGTGCTCGACCCAGCCCGGCTGCGGATAATGCTGGGGAAATTCCTGCGCGGCGCTGCCGACCAGCGCTCCCTGGTGGTTGAACAGGATGGCACGCGAACTGGTGGTGCCCTGATCCAGGGCCAGGATGTATTTCTTCATCGGTAGTTATTCAGTGAAGCAAGCCGATAGGCCGGATTTTGTTACGGCACCTTCCTTACAGTCAGTGCTATGACAGCCATTCCTCTAGGCGACGGATTACTCCGCCGCTCAAGCTTTCTACCCGCACGCTCCGCGAGCAACATCATCGCGTGCCTATTTGAAATTGCACCAGGTGGAGGTTACCGCGTTTCACCGTAACTTAATACGCTCGTCTCTGTGGCCCTATTCCTCGCCTTATAGCCTTGCGGCCTTTCAGCGGACGGCCGTTAACCGTCACCCCGCTCTATGGAGTCCGGACCTTCCTCCCGCAGTGACATTGCTGCCCCTGCCAGCGACTGTCTGGCTTGCTTCCAGGCATATTGTACCAAACGTGCCGCCGTCCCGACGAAACACGTCCCATTTTGTGAAATTTGATGTCGCTCTTTCAAAAGCCGTGATGCATTACGAAGCATAGAATGCCGCATCGGATTTAGTTATAAGGAAAAAAACCATGACGCATCCTTCCCGCAGCGGCGGCCAGATCCTGGTCGATGCCCTGAAAATCCACGGCGTGGACACGGCTTTCGGCGTGCCCGGTGAAAGCTATCTGGACGTGCTGGACGCCCTGCACGATTCCGGCATCCGCTTCATCATCAACCGCCAGGAAGGCGGCGCTGCGTTCATGGCCGATGCGTACGGCAAAATGACGGGCAAACCCGGCATTTGTTTCGTTACCCGCGGCCCCGGCGCCACCAATGCATCGATCGGCGTGCACACGGCATTCCAGGACTCCACCCCGATGATTTTATTCATTGGCCAGGTGGGCAGCGATTTCATGGACCGCGAAGCATTCCAGGAAGTCGACTACCGCCGCATGTATGGCCAGATGGCGAAATGGGTCGCGCAAATCGACCGCGCCGACCGCATCCCTGAATATTTGGCGCGCGCCTTCCAGGTCGCCACCAGCGGCCGTCCAGGCCCCGTGGTGCTGGCGCTGCCGGAAGATATGCTGACCACGCAAGCTGCCGTGGCCGATACGGGCCGCTACCAGCCCGTACATGGCGCCCCTTCGGCGCAGCAAATCGCACAATTGCGCACGATGCTGGCCGAAGCCAAGCGCCCGCTTGTGATGCTGGGCGGCGGCGGCTGGACGGAACAGGCATGCGCCGACATGGCCCGCTTTGCGGAAGCCAATAAACTGCCGGTATCGTGCGCTTTCCGCTTCCAGGATTTGATGGACAATAACCACCCGCACTACGTGGGCGACGTCGGCATCGGCATCAACCCGAAACTGGCGGCCCGCGTGAAAAATGCGGACGTGCTGGTCGTAGTCGGTCCCCGCCTCGGCGAAATGACGACCAGCGGCTACGAGCTGCTGACGTCCCCTGTGCCGAAACAGCGCCTCGTGCACATCCACGCCAGCAATGAAGAATTGGGCAGCGTCTACCAAGCCGAACTGATGATCGGCAGCGGCATGCCGCAAGCAGCCGCCATGCTGGCCGCGATGGAACCCGTGGATGCGAGTGCGTGGGCTGGCCAGGTGGAAGAAGCGCGTGCGGAACTGGCAGCATGGCAGTCGCAGCCTACCATCTTCAAGGATAACTATGCGCCCCTGAACTTGTGGCAAGTCGTGCAGGAAATCGACCGCGTGACGCCGCCCGACACCATCATCACGAATGGCGCGGGCAATTACGCGACGTGGGCGCACCGCTACCACCGCTATGGTGCCATGCGCACGCAACTGGCGCCCACCAGCGGCGCCATGGGTTACAGCGTGCCGTCCGGCGTGGCCGCAAAAATCATCGACCCGGCCCGTACCGTGGTGACGTTTGCCGGTGACGGCGAATACCTGATGAATGGCCAGGAACTGGCCACGGCGGTGCAATACAAGGCTGGCGTCATCATCCTGGTATTCAATAATGGCATGTTCGGCACCATCCGCATGCACCAGGAGCGCCACTATCCAGGCCGTGTATCGGGCACGCAATTGCACAACCCGGACTTCGTGGCGCTGGCCAAGGCATTTGGCGGCCAGGGTGAGGCAGTCAATGCAACGGCGGAATTTGCACCAGCGCTGGAGCGCGCGCTGGAATATACGCGCAGCGAGAATTTGCCGTTCGTGATTGAGCTGCGTTATGACGGCAATTTGATTACGCCGGGCGCGACCCTGGAAACCATCCGCAAGCAGGCGGAAGCAGCAAAAGCCGCCAAATGACCGGCTGGGTGGATGACATTGCGCTCATCCACCTGTATTTCACCTGCCATTCACGCTGACCGGGACTCCGGGGCCGCCGGGCGCACCGGCGATTCATGGGGTACCGCAGGCTGCTCGGCGGGCTGTTCCGCAGGCGCAGCGTTTTTCGCCGGGCACGGCTTGCACGGCGGCGGATTGCGCCCGAAATCCGTGACTTTGCCTAAACGGGACGGGACGTCCGGCCGGCCGCAATGGCCGCCATCGAGCACGAACGTGCTGCCATTTTCTGCAAACGTCCCGCTCAGCGTCTTTTCTTCCCCTTCCACCTGCACGGTGAAAATCATCTTGTCGCCGTGCGGTGCGATTTGCACATCGTCGGCAATCAGCGGCCAGCTCAAGCCGCCCGCCGTATATTCATAAATCACGGTATCGACTTCGGCAAAGCGCTGCACGGTCACGCGCTGGCCGCCGAATTCGCCACTGTCCTTGTGGATGCACAAGTCGGAATACACGGCCATGCCATAGCGCGGCATGCCGGACCCAGCAGCAGGTGGCGTTTTTTTCGGCGCCGCGATGGCGACGCACGACGCCATCAAGACAATGGCGGCAAGGCGATGAAATGTTTTCATACTTTCATTGCATCAATAATGAGGATGCCCGGCCTGAAGGCCCTGCACACCTTGAATGCGAAAACGGCGGCTTGCAAAGCAAGCCGCCGTTCAAGTTCCTAAATCTCTACAGCGTAGATATTAGAAGGTGTGCTTGATGCCCAGGTTGAAGGCTTTGTCGCCGGTACCAACTTCGGAGTTGTTACCCACGGTGTAGCTGGCGCCACGCTTGTTCTTGATCTTGGCGTACGCAACGTAGGTGCTGGTGCGCTTCGACAGAGCGTAGGAGTAGCCCAGTGCCCACTGGTCAGCGTCACGGTTGGCGGCTTCGTTGTCATCCTTGTGGATGTACGAAGCAATCACGGTGCCGTTCGCGCCAACTGGTGCGGTCAGGCCAACCAGCGTGGTGTCGCTGTCTTTCGAAGAAGCAACAGCAGCGGCGGTGTACGCGGTTGGGTTAGGAATTGCCGACGACAGCGCGCCTTTGTCATCTTCGTAAGCGAAGAATGCCTTCACTTTGCCGAAGTCGTAGTTGGCAGCGAACAGGGTGTTGTGGCCGATGCCTACTGGAGCGGCGCCAACGGTGTTGTTGTTGCGGTTGTTGTAAGCCAGACGGGCTTTCAACGGGCCGTTTTCGTACGACAGGCCAGCGCCCAGCTGACGGCCAGCCTTGGCTTGCGATTGCTCGCCCAGGCCGTACTGCAGTTCAACTGCAAAGCCGTTCAGGGCTGGCGATTTGTAGTTAACAGCGTTGCTGTAACGTACGTTGCCGCCCGACGCTGCGAACAGGTTTTTAGCGGAACCAGCCAGGCCAGCGCCGAATGGGTCGGCAACTTGCGACAGGGCGTTGTACAGCGGGGAGTACTGACGGCCCAGGGTCAGGGCGCCGGCGTCTTTCGATACCAGGCCAACGAACGACTGGCGCTGGAACAGGCCAGCTGCGTCGCCCACGCCGGTGTCAGCAGCAAAGCCGCCTTCCAGCGTGAATACTGCGGACAGGCCACCGCCCAGGTCTTCCGTGCCACGGAAGCCGATGCGGGAGGCGCTACCAACACCAGAGGTTACCTTCGTTACGTTACCTGCCTTGCCGCCGCGCTCGCTTACCAGGCCCGCATCAACGATACCGTAGATGGTGACGCTGGATTGTGCGTGGGCTACACCGCTCACTGCACCCAGAACTGCGAGGGAGATCAGAGTTTTTTTCATTACGAGTTTCCTTCAGTTTGTGTTGCAAAAATGTTTAAAGCCGGCATTCACTGCTGGCCTGAATTCTGTCCTTGTCAGCGCAGATCAAGCTGCGCTACTTATGTGTGTCAGCATTCCCCGAATGCCGTGTGTTGTTGCGGATGTGCTACACAACACTCACTGTTTTTTGGCCATTTCCGCCGACTTTCCGAAGCGTCAACGCTTCGGAGGCGGCACTATACTGGCCGTTTGACATTCAATCAAGTGTCAGCCAGACAACCGTGCGCCTCGTCTGGACACGGATTCTGCTCGTTGTGCGCAGCAGCGGGAAAACGTGGCTAAAACTGCAAATTGAAATAAAACGCATCATTTATACATTAATTTTGCTAATTTTGCTTGGATTCATTTGTAATAAGTATTTACCGCAGTTGCAAAATCATGCTGCTTTGCGGCAGGCGCGGACTATGTGCAAACACGTATATGGAATACACGCCTTGACGCACCAGTGAACTGTTCTATGGTTAACTCAAGCCTCTGAAAACTCCCCTCCCGCTGCCCGGCCCGGATGAATACCAGTACTGTTGGAAACAACAATAGCGAGATTTTTTTCACATATTTTTGAAGTTTTTTGTCCAGCACAAAACTGGCACATTGTGGCGAATCTCGCCCATAGTTCAGTGTGGCAGTCCTGTGTCGTGGACAAGGGGATAACTAGCGGTTCTCAGAGGGAAAACCACATGTTTACACCCCCACTTTCTCTGGCGAAACGCGAGTAGAATGCACTCGCACGACGGGGGATGGCCCCGCAAAAAAATAACAAGCACACGGCTCCCCCAAACCCGTAGCCGATAGAGGAACATGAACACTGAGGCCCCTTTGACTGTCCCCAGTACGATCAGCGATGTAGAACGCGACACTGGCGTCGCCAAAGAAACATTGCGCGTCTGGGAACGCCGCTACGACTTCCCTCAACCCCTGAGGGATCCATTTGGCGAGCGCGTCTACCCGACTGACCAGGTAGTCAAGTTGCGCCTCGTTAAACGATTGATAGATTTAGGCTTCCGTCCCGGCAAGGTGATCGGCTACAGCCCTGAAGAATTGCAGGCGCTGGCGGAAAAAGCCGCCGACAACAGCAAATCGCGCACCCGCACGCCGCAGCATCCGGAATTGCAGGTCTACCTGGATTTATGCAAATCCCATCAAATGGATGCATTGCGCCGCAAATTGTCGCAGGCGCTGCTGGTGATGGGTTTGAAAAGCTTCGTGATCGACTTGGTGACGCCGCTGACCGTGATGGTGGGCGATGCCTGGGCTTCCGGCAGATTCGCGGTATTTGAAGAGCATTTGTTTGCAGAATCGCTGCAAATGGTAATGCGTAGCGCGATCTTTTCCGTACCGCAAGCCAATGCCAACCACAATGGCGCACCCCGCCCCCGCCTGCTGCTGACGACGTTGCCGCAAGAGCGCCACGGCCTGGGATTGCTGATGGCGGAAGCACTGTTTACTGCCGAAGGCGCCCATGCGATTTCCCTCGGGACACAAACACCGGTGCCGGATATTGCCGACGCCGCCCATGCACTGGGCGTCGACATCGTCGCGCTATCGCTGTCTGCATCGATGAATCCCCGCCAGGCGCTCGATGGTTTGAAAGAATTGCGTGCCCGCCTGCCTGCCGCCGTGGAAATCTGGGCCGGCGGCCACTGCGCCGTGCTGCGCAAGCGTCCGCCGCCCTTCCTGCGCGTGTTTGACTTGCCGGAAATTGCCGCCGGCATTAATGACTGGCGGCTGCGCGTGCGCAGCCAGGGCTGATTTTCCCAACCGGGCCCGCCGCGGCCCGGTTCGGCTCCTGGAAGCGCTCTGGTAGAATACCGGCTGATTTTCCGGCGCCCTGCCGGATCCGCTTGAAGCCCTCTACCGCACACCAATGTTCAGCTTCTTCAAGAAAAAGACCGCCCAACCCGATCCTGCAGTCACCAGCGCGCCCCAGGCGCCGGCTGCCGCTCCCTTTTTAACGCCGGCCGCTCCGGACGCAAGCACCACGCCGGCGCCGGTCATCACGGCTGCGCCGGATGCCCCGCCGCCAATCGATACCAGCGCCATGGCGATACCGGAACAGGACAAACCGTCGTGGATGGCGCGCCTGAAAGCCGGCTTGTCGAAAACTTCCGCCAACCTGTCGCTGCTGTTTGTCGGCGCGAAAATCAACGACGACTTGTACGATGAGCTGGAAGCAGCACTGCTGATGTCCGACGCGGGCATCGACGCGACGGAATTCCTGCTTGACGCGCTGAAGCGCAAAGTCAAGGAAGACAAGTTGCTCGATGCCGCCGCCGTCAAGCAAGCGCTGAAGACCCTGATGATCGACATGCTGCAGCCGCTGCAAAAGCCCTTCGAACTGGGCCGCCACCAGCCGCTCGTCATGATGATTTCCGGCGTCAATGGCGCCGGCAAAACCACCACCATCGGCAAGCTGGCGAAGCACATGCAGGTCCATGGCCAGTCGGTCTTGCTGGCTGCAGGCGATACATTCCGAGCCGCCGCCCGCGAACAATTGATGATCTGGGGCCAGCGCAACAATGTAACGGTGGTGTCGCAGGAATCCGGCGACCCGGCTGCCGTGTCGTATGATGCCGTGCAATCGGCCAAGGCCAAGAACATGGACGTGGTCATGATCGACACGGCCGGCCGCCTGCCGACGCAATTGCATTTGATGGAAGAATTGAAAAAGATTAAGCGCGTGATCGGCAAGGGCATGGAAGGCGCCCCGCACGAAACGCTGCTGGTCATTGATGGCAATACAGGGCAGAACGCCGTGGCGCAAGTCAAAGCGTTTGACGACGCGCTGCAATTGTCCGGCCTGATCATCACCAAGCTCGACGGTACGGCCAAAGGCGGCGTCATTGCCGCCATTGCCCGCGCCCGTCCTGTGCCCGTGTATTTCATCGGCATCGGCGAACGCATCGAAGACTTGCAGCCGTTTAACGCGACGGAATTCGTTGAAGCCCTGCTGGGTTGATGCCGATGATTGAATTCCAGAACGTAACCAAGCAATACGGGCCGGACGCGACTGCGCTGCGCGACGTCTCGCTGACCATTAACAAGGGCGAACTAGTGTTCCTGGCCGGCCCATCCGGCGCCGGCAAATCCACGTTGCTGAAAATGATAGCCGCCATGGAACGTCCCAGTTCCGGCAACGTCATCGTCAATGGCCAGGATATTGGCCGGCTGAAAGCTGCCGGCGTACCGTTCTTGCGCCGCAACCTGGGCTTGATTTTCCAGGAACAGCGCTTATTGAATGACCGTTCCATCCTGGCCAATGTCATGATGCCGCTAATGGTAACGGGCGCCCCGCGCGGCCAGGCAGAACAGCGGGCCCATGCCGCGCTGGATAAAGTCGGCCTGGCGGACCGCGCCCATTCGATGCCGCTGGCGCTGTCCGGCGGCGAACAGCAGCGCGTATCGATAGCCCGCGCCATCGTCAACCGCCCGCAAATCATTTTGGCGGACGAACCCACCGCCAACCTGGACCGCGCCAGCGCGGAACGGGTGTTTGATGCGCTGCGCGCCTTCCACTCGGTGGGCGTCACGTGCGTCATTTCCACCCACGATGAAGTGGTGCTGGATGCCGCCGCCCGCGTGATCCACTTGCGCCAGGGAGCTCTGGAATGACCAACTGGTTCCGCCAACATGGCTTTGCGCTCGCTGCCGCGCTGGTGCACGTGCGCCGCGCGCCGGGCAGTTTCCTGTTCAATATCCTCGTGGTGGCCATTGCACTGGCCCTGCCATTCATGGGCATGACCTTGCTGGACAATGTGCGCCCCCTGTCGGAGCAAATGTCGGTCGATCCGGAAATCAGCCTGTTCATCAAGCAAGATGTCCCCCGCGACCAGGCCGCCAGCCTGGCCACGCCGCTGCGTGAACTCGCACGCGACGCGAAAATCATTTTCGTGCCGCGCGAAAAAGCGCTGGATAACTTGAAAGACAAGAGCGGTTTGACGGATGTGCTGGCGACGTTGGGCGACAATCCATTGCCGGACAGTTATATCGTCAAGCTCGATGCATTCCGCACGGCCGCCACCGGGCTGGACGTCGATGTGCTGGCAGAGCAATTGCGCCTGCTGCCCGGCGTCGATACCGTGCAAATCGATTCCGCGTGGGTCAAGCGCCTTGCCGCGCTGATTAATATCTTGAAGCTGGCGCTGATGTTGCTGGCGGCTACCCTCGGCACGGTGGTTGTGGCTGTGGTATTCAACACGATCCGCCTGCAAGTGCTGACGCAGCGGGAAGAAATCCTCGTGTCGAAGCTGATCGGTGCGACTGACACGTTTATCCACCGCCCCTTCTATTACACGGGCGCCCTGCTGGGCCTGTGCGCGGGTGGCCTCGCGCTGGGTGGCGTAGCGCTGGCGCTGGGCCCGCTGAATACAGCCATTGCTGAATTTGCCCGGCTGTATGCGTCAGAATTCCGCCTGGCGCCCTTGTCGGCGCTGCCGGCTGCCGGCTTGCTGGCCTTGTCCGCCAGCCTGGGCTTGATTGGCGCGGTCTTGTCCGTGCAGCGCCATTTGGCCAAACTGAGTTGACCCGCCGCCGGCGCGTCCTGCGCCGGCTCCTCTCTTGGCTGCGTGCGTTCTCGCACAGTCTCCCCCCTTCCGCTACCCTATTCTTAACCTATTGATAAGCCTCAAACGTTGCAAAATAACTACGATTTAGCAAAGCTCATCACGTAGACTGCCTTGATAGGCTTAGTACTATTAACTTCATTGCCATAGCCGATTGGCACTCACCAAGGGAGAGTGCTAATATATGTCCAACTTATGTGTTTCTTGATGCTACGCAACTGTTAAGCAAGCTTTAAGAGACACGGCGCAAGATACTTCCAACAAGTTACACGCTTAGAGCGAGGAAAAGAATGACGACGATGACCGCAAATGCTGCCCTGGTTCCCGCCAGCAACAACGCACTCGGCCTCGGGTTCAGTGGCAACCTGGGGAACCTGGATGCCTATATTTCGGCAGTAAACCGCCTGCCTATGCTCAGCCACGATGATGAAGTGCGCCTCGGCCGTAATTTGAAGGAAAACAATGACCTGGGCGCTGCACAGGAGCTGGTGCTGTCGCACTTGCGCCTGGTGGTTTCCATTGCCCGCGGCTACCTTGGTTATGGCTTGCCGCACGCTGACTTGATTCAAGAAGGCAACATCGGCTTGATGAAAGCCGTCAAGCGTTTCGACCCGGACCAGGGTGTGCGCCTCGTGTCATACGCGATGCACTGGATCAAGGCGGAAATCCATGAATACATTTTGAAGAACTGGCGTCTGGTCAAAGTGGCCACCACCAAAGCCCAGCGCAAACTGTTCTTCAACCTGCGCAGCCATAAGCAAGGGCTCGATGCGATGACGCCGGCCCAGATCGATCAGCTGGCCCAGCAGCTGGACGTCAAGCGCGAAGAAGTCATTGAAATGGAAACGCGCCTGTCTGGCCGCGATATCGCGCTGGAATCGCCGACCGATGACGAAGATGACAAGTTTGCACCGATTGCTTACCTGTCGTCCGAGCAAAGCGAACCGACCCGCGTGCTGGAAGCGGAACAAGTGACGCGCTTGCATTCGGAAGGCTTGGAATCTGCGCTGGCCAAGCTGGATCCGCGTTCGCGCCGCATCGTCGAAGCCCGCTGGCTGGCCAATGACGACGGTTCGGGTGCAACCCTGCACACCTTGGCGGAAGAGTTCGGTGTATCGGCTGAGCGTATCCGCCAGATTGAAGCGGCCGCACTGAAAAAGATGAAGACTGCACTGTTGCCGTACGTTTAATCAGAAATTCTGCACTGCAGCACGCCCCTGGCGTAGAATTGCCGACTAAGCAATTCTCCCAGGGGTGTTGCTTTTATGGCGCTAGTTCTACTGTGCGCCTGTTTTGATGCAATTTGGTTAATATTTTCACCCGTCAGCCAACCCTGTTTTACGGCCAAGGAGATGAATATGCAGCCTCGTTTCATCAGTTCGCTATGTAGTGGCATTGTCTTTGCCGGCGTCATTGCCGCCTGCGGCATCAGCCCGGCAGAAAGCGGCGGCCCGGCCAAACCAGTCAGCCAGACTTATGTGTTCACACCGGGTCAAACCATCAATTTATCCCCCAACACCACGTTAAAACTCGACAAAGTCAATGACAGCCGCTGCCGTCCCGGCGCTGTTTGCGTGTGGAAGGGTTACATCAGTTTTACGTTCGTCCTCAACCATGGGGGACAGAGCAGCCAGTTTGTTTTGGCGGAAGATATGCCGAATGGCAGCAATACGGCGACGCAGCAAGGATTGAAGTTTACGCTGGGGCCGCTGGATCCGGCGGAACCCACACCGCTGCATACTGCGGCGCCAGCATATAAGGTAAGCTTACGGGTGGATATTTCCTAGCAGGTACTCCGCTAAACCTACTGCGCGTTGCACTGTCGGCTTGTCGCTGTTCGCAATATTATTCGCTGTACTCTCGTACAGCGAAGCGCTCGGCCAACATTGCCGCCGCTCGCTACGGTTTTTCGGCGTACCATTAAATTTGCGAGCCTATGACCCCGACCGCAGCCACCCGCACAGTCCTTCGTCCACTCACTCTTTCCATCCTGATCGCCGCGCTGCCGGCAGCCGCGTGGTCCAAGACGCCGGTTGCCACGGGCACCGGCGGCGCTGTCGCCACCATCAGCGAACCCGCGTCGCAAGCGGCATTGGCCATTCTGAACAAAGGGGGCAACGCCATCGATGCCGCCGTTGCAGCGGCTGCCACGTTGGGCGTGACCGATCCATTCAGTTGCGGCATTGGCGGCGGCGGTTTCATGATGATTTACCTGGCCAAGGATAAACGGGTCATTACCATCGACCACCGCGAAACAGCGCCAGCCAACTTCAAGCCGACGGTGTTCCAGAAAGATGGCAAGGAAATCCCGTTTGACGAAGCTGTGGCCAGCGGCATGTCGGTCGGCGTGCCAGGCGCGGTGCGGGGCTGGCATGAAGCGCTGGACCGCTACGGTTCCATGTCGCTGAAGCAAGTGCTGCAGCCAGCCATCGCCGTTGCGCAAAACGGCTTCAAGGTCAACGATAACTTCACGCATCTGGTGCAGGAAAACGAAGCGAAATTCGCGCTGTTCCCCGCCACGGCGCAACTATACCTGCGCAACGGCAAAGCACTGCCGAGCGGCACCTTGCTGCGCAACCCGGATTTGGCCAAGGCGTACCGCGAACTGGCGGCGGGCGGCATCAAGGTCTTCTATGAAGGCAAGATTGGCCGCGCCATTGTCGACACGGTCAACAACCCCGGCGGCAAAGTGCGTCCCGGCGCGATGACGATGGCGGATTTGGCCAACTATGAAGTACGCTTGCGCCAGCCGGTGCGCTATACCTACCGTGGCTATGAACTGGCCGGCATGCCGCTGCCATCGTCGGGCGGCGTGGCAATCGGCGAAGCGCTGAACATCCTCGAAGGCTACGACTTGAAATCCATGCCGCGCGATAAAGTCGAGCACTTGTACATGGAAGCCGCCCGCCTCGCGTTTGCCGACCGCAATGCGTATCTGGCCGATCCGGAATTCGTGGAAGCGCCGGTGGAAGGCTTGCTGAGCAAAGCGTATGCGGCGCGCCGCCGCGAATTGATCGACCCCACGCGCGCCGGCAAAGCCGCCGCGGCGGGCGACCCTTACCCCTTCCAGCAAGACCAGAGCGTGCCGCTGCGCCCGGCCACGGCCAAGCTGCTGGCCGAAGGCGCCCATACGACGCACCTGACGGTGTCCGACAAGGAAGGCAACATCGTCGCCTATACGTACACAATTGAATCCTGGGGCGGCAGCGGCATCACGGTGCCGGGCTATGGCTTCTTGCTCAACAATGAAATGACGGACTTTGATTTCACCGGTCCGCATCCGAACGTGCCGGAAGCCGGCAAGCGCCCCCGCTCAAGCATGTCGCCGACCATCGCATTCAAGGATGGCAAACCGGCGTTTTCCATCGGCAGCCCTGGCGGCGCCACCATCATTACCACGGTGCTGCAATCTATCGTCAATTACATCGACCTGGGCATGACGATGGACCAGGCCATTGATGCGCCGCGCCTGTCGGAGCGCAATGGCGAGGCCACGCATATTGAACCTGGTTATGCCGGTACGCCGGCCGCTGCGGCGCAGGAAAAATATGGCCGCCGCTGGGCGCAGGACGTGGAAGAAATCGGCGCAGCCAATGCGCTGGTGTTCAACCCCGATGGCACCGTGACGGCCGTCAGCGAAGGCAAGCGGCACGGCATCGGCAGCGCGCTGGTGCAAAAGAAAGGTCATTAGCGAGGATGCCCGGCCTGAAGGCCCGGCACCCTGGACTAAACGTTCTGCGCATGGCGCTCGCGGCTATCCGCGGGCGCCTGCTCCCGGTCCCGCAATCCATAATCACGGATCACCCCTGCAATCCGCAACCGGTACTCATCAAACACGCCGCCCCTGCCCGCTGCCTGCGCGCCGCGGTGCGCTTCAAGATTGCGCCACTGGTGGATGGCTTCTTCATCGCGGAAGAATGACAGCGACAGCATCTTCCCCGGGTCCGTCAAACTCTGGAACCGCTCCACGGAAATAAAACCGTCGATCTGTTCCAGCAATGGCCGCAGCTTCGCTGCCATATCGAGGTAATCCTGCTTGCGCCCTTCATGGGGCCACACTTCAAATATCACTGCGATCATCACGGCTCCTGGAAAAGGGGAATACGGGCATTGACGGATGGGCGGTAGCGCCACGCCAGCGGCGGCAATGGTCCCCGCGCCAGCAGCGCGCCCAGTGCCGCGCAGGCAATGCTTTGCGACAGCCCCTGCCCCGGACACACATGCGCCCCATGGCCATAAGCATACAGCGGCGCCCCGGCTCCTTGCGCTTCCGGCGCGGACACTGCAGCCGCCTTGCCCGCTGCCGCCAGCAGCACGAGTATCGCCTGCCCCGGCTGCACATCCGCGCCACCGATATGCGCCGCTTCCGCCACGAAGCGGCGCGTGTTGTGGATAGGCGGATCGTCGCGCAATACGTGCCGCACCAGCGCCGCCAGGTCGCCGTCATGCCGTGCGCCGCGCACCAGCGCAACGATGGCATTGCCGATCAAGCCCGCCGTGGCTTCATACGTTTGCGACAGCAAACCCGCCACGTTGGCAAGAATGGCGTCGGCCTTATTCCAGCCCGCCATTTCCGCTTCCGCCAGGACCAGCGCCAGCAAGCTGCCCGGGCGCGGCACAGACGTTTGCACCAGCATGCGCAAGCTGTCCAGCAACGCTTGCGCCGCGCCATGCGCGCGCTCCAGTTGCGCGGCGCTGCTGAGCGGCGACAGGCATGCGACGAATTCACTCATCCAATCCGCCACCCTGGCCGTATCGGCAAACCCCAGCAAGTGCGCCACCGTTTGCACCGGCACGGCAAATTGCCAGTCCGCCAGGCCCGCCGCCGTATGCACGGGATGGTGCTCCGCCAGCGCAACGGCTGTCTCCCATGCCGTGCGCTGCACCAGCGCGTGATCCAGCGCAGCCAGTGCGCGCTGCAGCGCCATTTTCGGCGCGGCGTGACGGACGCCGTCATTCATGCGTACCAGTTCGCCAAAAACAAAACCCGCCGCACCCGCGGCAATGGCAGCAGGCACCGGCTCCGCCACAGGCCGCACTCGGCACGCCGCATGCGTCATGACTTCCATCACGGTAGCGGGATCGGCTGCGAGCCACAGCCGCAATTGTTCGTCGTAATGCAGCCCTGGACGCGCTGCCAATTGGGCGTAATACGGATACGGTTGATCATGCGTGACTGCCGCGATGGCGTCCATTTTCTACTCCTTTGCTTGGGCGATGCATTGCAGTATGCTGCAGTTGAACCCGTGACAATTCGATGGAGACCGAAACATGGATGTAGAAGGACACGATGGCGCCGACGGCAGGCTGGCCCGCATTGCGGGCGCCATTGCAGAGCCGGCGCGGGCGCGCATGCTGTGCAGCCTGCTCGACGGCCACGCGCGCACGGCAACGGAATTGTCTGCCGTGGCCGACGTCAGTCCGTCGACTGCCAGCGCCCACCTGGCGCGCTTGAAAGACGAACACATGGTGCGCCAGCTGGCGCAAGGCCGCCACCGTTATTACCAGCTGGCCGATGCGCAAGTGGCGGCAGCGCTGGAAGCGTTGCTGGTGGTGGCCGGCTTGCCCCGCCCCCGCTTCCAGCCCTCGACGCCAGACCGCTTGCGCCGCGCCCGCACGTGCTATGACCACATGGCGGGCCAGGTCGCCGTGCAATTGCATGACCGCCTGGCGGAACAGGGATGGCTGCGCGATGAAGCGGATGGCTATGCATTGACGGCCAGTGGCGAGCAAGGCTGCGCGGCGCTAGGCATTGACGTGGCGGCACTGCGCCGCACGCGCCGCCGCTTTGCGTGCGCATGCCTGGACTGGAGCGAACGCAAGCCGCATATCGGCGGCGCGCTGGGCGCAGCGCTGCTGCAGTTGGCGTTGAAAAAGGGATGGGTGGAGCAGGATCTCGACAGCCGGGCGCTGGCCGTTGCGCCGCAGGGAGAAAAACGTATGCTGGCAGCGTTACAGTGAAGATGCACGGCCGGAGGCTAAGCACAGTTTAAGATTCGCCGACGATGATGTTTGCACCACACATCATTATTGAGGTAAATCAATGAAAACCTGGGTACGCGACAACAAAGGATTTATCGCCTTCATGTTGATGTTCGGCCTGTTCCGCACTGCCGTGGCCGATTGGAATCCCATTCCTTCCGCTTCCATGCATCCGAACTTGCTGGAAGGCGACGTGGTGTTCGTCAACCGCCTGGCCTTTGATTTGAAAGTGCCGCTGACAAATAAAGTCGTGACCCACCTGGGTGAACCACAGCGCGGCGACGTCGTCACGTTTTATTCGCCATCGGATGGCACGCGCCTGATCAAGCGCATCGTGGCTGTGCCGGGCGATACCGTGTCGATGGAAAACGACCGCCTCACCATCAATGGCCAACCCGCGTCGTACACGCTGCCATCAGGCGCCGTGGAAACGCTGGGCAATGTGGGCAAACTGCAAGCCGTGCAAATCACGGAAAAAGCCGGTGCGGCGGAACACCGCATCCAGCTGCTGCCGGAAATCATGTCGGACAAACGCAATTTCGCTCCCATGACCATTCCGCCCGGCCAGTACATGATGCTGGGCGATAACCGCAACAATAGCGCCGACTCCCGCTACATCGGCCTCGTGCCACGCGAACTGCTGATTGGCCGCGCGGAGCGTGTGCTGGTATCGGCCGACATCGAAGGCAACTGGCATCCCCGCACGGATCGTTTCTTAATGGCATTAAACCGCTAACCATCGTTGCGGTCCCGCCTTATAATTCATGCAAACTTTTGCATAGCGGGGCAGCAATGATTGAATTCCAGGGACTGACCAAATCCTACGGCGGCTTCGAAGCCGTCAAGCCGCTGACGATGCAAGTGCGGCGCGGCGAAGTATTCGGCTTCCTGGGGCCGAACGGCGCCGGCAAGACCACGACTATCCGCATGCTGATGGGCATACTCGTGCCCAGCGCGGGCCGCGTGCTCGTGGACGGCCTCGATTGCCAGCTCGATGCGGCGGAAGTCAAACGCCACGTCGGCTACCTGCCCGACATCCCCACGTATTACGATTACTTGCGCGGCCGGGAAATCCTGGAATTCGTGGCTGAGATGCATGGCTATTCCCGTTCCGAAGCACGCGGCCGCGCACACCGCTTGCTGAAGGAACTGGGGCTGGAAGAAGCCGCGGAAGAATTTGCCGTCAATTATTCGATGGGCATGAAAAAGAAACTGGGGCTGGCATGCGCACTGGTACACGACCCCAAGGTGCTGGTGCTCGATGAACCCATCAACGGCCTCGATCCGCGCGCGTCACGCGACGTGCAGGAACGCTTGCTGGCCGCCGCCGCGCAGGGCACGACAATTTTTGTGTCGACCCATTTGCTGGACATGGCGGAAAAGCTGTGCGACCGCGTGGGCATCATCCACCGCGGCGCATTGGTGGCGTGCGGGTCGCTCGATGAATTGCGGGGCGCGGCGTCCAGCGGCAGTTCGCTGGAACAAGTGTTCCTGAAGATTACCGACGAAGCAGGCGAGCAGGCGCAATGATGGCGCCCATGCCCAACAGTGCAGCCCGCTCCGTGTGGCTGCTGACGCGCGTGCGCGTACTGCGCCTGTTCAATATGCTGACGTCGATGCAGTTCGGCAAGAAGAAAGGCCAGCGCAACGCCACGCAGCGCGGCGGCACCCGGCGCAAACGCACCGTGTACTGGATCCTGTCGCCCATCATCGGCCTGCTGATGATGGTTGGCGTCATCAACATCATCAACGGTTCCATCGTCAACCTGCATTGCGCCATCGACCACTCGCGCGCGTGCATGCAGGCTGCGACGCTGAAAGACAATCCGGCCGTGCAGTCCGTCATCATGTACCAGTTGAAAGCGATGGCGTTCAGCACCAAACTGGCCGCCGCCGCCACGCTGCAAATGCTGATGCTATGGCTGGTCAGCGTCTTGATGCCGTTATCGAGCCGCGAACTGGCGCAGCCGGAATGGGATATGGAATGGCTGGTCACGTTGCCCGTCAAGCGCAACGCGCTGCTGTGGGGCCGGCTGCTGGAACGCACCTTTGCCAATCCCAGCGGCGCCGCGTCAGTGTGGCCAGCCTGCATCGTGCTGGCATGGTACGGCGGCCATGGCTGGCTCTCAGTCGTCAGCGGCCTGGCAATTGCCTCGGTGCTGCTGGTCCTGGCGGCGCTGGTGCGCACGCTGGCCGATACGGGCTTGCGCCTGTCGCTGGCGCCATCGCAATTACGCAACCTGCAGGCGGTGGCATCTGTCGCATGCCTGCCCATCATGTATATGGCGCTGTCGTATTCGATGATGGGCTATGGCTCCTTTACCTATGACTGGGCGCGCCATTTCCCGGCATGGACTTTATGGACCCCCATCGGCCTGGCCGTGCAGGCGCTGACGGCGCACACGCTGGCGCAAGCGGCAATAGCGGCGGCTATGCTGGTGGCGCAAGCCGCCATGCTGACCATGATGGGCATGGCCTTGCTCCAGTATCAGTTGCGGGCCGGTGTGGTGGGCGGCGGCTCCCGTGAAAGCATGGCGCGCAAGCCTGCCGCTGCGCTGGACGAAGATTCGCCGCGCGGCTGGCTGGCCCGCTGGGGCACGACATTGCAGCGGCGCGAATTGCGCCTGCTGAGCCGTGACCGCAACTTCCTCGTGCAAAGCTTGCTGGTGCCGGTCGTGATCGTGGGCAGCCAGCTGGTGTTCAACAACCAGCTGCAATCATTCGCGCAAATTGGCGAAAACCAGCAACTGATGGCGGCCGTGGCGTTTGGCATCGGCAGCTATGTGCTGATGCTGTCCGCGTTCCAGACCTTGAACACGGAAGGCAATGCACTGTGGATGCTGTACACCTTCCCCCGTTCGCTGGAAAGCATGTTGAAGGAAAAGGCGCGGCTGTGGGGCGTGCTGGCGCTGTCGTATCCCGTGCTGGTGTTCGCGGCAGGCTTGTATTTCAAGCCCGTGTTCAACTGGCAGCTGGCATGGCTGGTGGTGGTGGCGCTGGCGGGCGTCGTGATCTTTTCCGGCATTGCCGTGTCGCTGGGCGTGTTTGCGTGCGACCCGCTGGCGCAGGAAACCCACGCCCGCATCCGGCCCACCTATTCGTACCTGTACATGCTGCTGTGCAGCCTGTACGTGTATGGCATTTATGCGCAGGAATGGGTGCAGACCATTGCCATCATGGTGTTGACCAGCGGCTTGTCGCTGGCCTTGTGGCAAAAGGCGCGCGACGCCCTGCCCTATTTGCTGGACCCGGCCGCATCGCCGCTGCCCCGCGTGGCGCTGTCGGATGGCTTGATTGCCGCCATCACGTTCTTTGTCGCGCAATTGCTGATACTGATGCTGCTCACTTACGGCAAGCCGGCCAATGCGCGTGACCAGGCGCTGGCTTTTGCGCTGGCCGGTGCATTTGTTTATTGCGCGATGCGCGCCGTGTACTGGCGCTACAAGACAGCCGGCGTGCCCGCCGTGCTGGCGCTTGGCGTGCATGGCAGCGCGGCGGCAGCCATCCGCAATGCGCTGCAAACCGGCGCGGCCGGCGCCGTGATCGCCAGTGCATTCGGCTATGCCTACCTGCACATGCTGGATGGGACGATATGGGAAAAAAAAGCCATACCAGGGTCGCTGTGGTTTGCCGCCATGGCCGTGGCGGCAGCGCCCGTGTTTGAAGAATTTATTTTCCGCGGCTTGATTCACACAGGCTTGCAGCGCCTGGTTCCGGCACTGCCGGCAGCGCTGGGCAGCGCTGCCATTTTCGCCATCGTGCATCCGGGCGGCGCGATGCTGCCGGTATTCGTGCTGGGCCTGTGCGCAGCGTGGGCGCACGGGCGCAGCAAGTCCCTGCTGGCGCCGATGGTGGTACACGCCATCTATAACCTGACGATCGTGTACTTGCAGTTGCGCTGGTGACGCAACGACGCCAGGGCACACCGGACGTGCCGCACATCACCGTGTGGTCAACGCGCGGCGCCACCAGCGGGACGAACATGGCGCCTGCCCAGAAACGGCCCGGCCGGTCGCCGCGGCCGTCATTGAAGCGCAAACCCGGGCCCAGGCCATCCGTCCGTAAGGTCGCTTACCCGTTCCACACCAAGTCGCCATCTTCCACGCGCGGGATGGCCAGCGGGTTATTGTCCAGCAGCGCCGCAGGCAGCAGTTCTGCCGGCACTTCCTGGTAGCACACGGGACGCAGGAAGCGGTCGATGGCCGAGCCGCCGACCGACGTCGAACGCGGATCGGACGTCGATGGGAACGGACCGCCGTGCACCATGGCTTGCGCCACTTCCACGCCGGTCGGGAAGCCGTTGAACAGGATACGGCCAGCCTTGCGCTCCAAAGTTGGCAGCAGCTTGCCGGCAAAGCCGATGTCGGCGCCGGTGGCGTGCACGGTGGCGGTCAGCTGGCCTTCCAGGTGCTCTGCCACGCGCAGCACTTGCTCCTGGTCGCGGCAACGGACCAGCAGCGAGCATGGGCCAAAGATTTCGCTTTCCATTTCCGGGTTCGCCAGGAATGCATCCGCGTCCACTTCATACAGCGAAGCAATCGCGCCGCACGGCAAATCGCCGCCCAAGCCTTTGGCCAGCAGCTTGACGCCAGGGATGGACGACAGCTTGTCCACGCCGGACGTGTACGCCGAGTGGATGCCAGGGGTCAGCATGGTTTGCTGCGGCTTGCCGCCGAGGATTTCAACGGCGGCATCGACGAATTGCTGCAGCGCCGGGCTGTCGATACCGACCAGCATACCCGGGTTGGTGCAGAACTGGCCCGCGCCCAAGGTCAGCGAATCCGCGAAAGCCTGCGCGATTTTCGGTGCGTTTTCCAGCGCGCCCGGCAGCAGGAAGACCGGGTTGATCGACGCCATTTCAGCGTAGACAGGAATCGGTTCGTGACGGGCATTGGCCGTGCGCACCAGCGCCAGGCCGCCGTGGCGGGAACCCGTGAAGCCGACTGCCTTGATGGCGCGGTGCGCCACCAGGTTCTGGCCCATGGTGACGCCGGAACCAATCAGCATCGAGAACACGCCTTCCGGCATGTCGCATTCAATCGCGGCTTTCTGTACGGCTTTACCGACCAGCTCGGACGTGCCCAGGTGGGCGGAGTGCGCCTTCACGACAACCGGGCAGCCGGCCGCCAGGGCGGACGCGGTATCGCCACCGGCCACGGAAAACGCCAGCGGAAAGTTACTTGCACCGAATACGGCCACCGGCCCCACGGCGATCTTGCGCAGGCGCAGGTCTGGGCGTGGCGGAACACGCTCAGGCAGGCGGGAGTCCAGCGTGGCGGTCAGGAAACGGCCATCGCGTACGACTTTGGCGAAGTGGCGCAACTGGTTGCAGGTGCGGCCACGTTCGCCTTCCAGGCGGGCTTGCGGCAAGCCCGATTCGGCCATCGCACGCTCGATCAGCGCCGGACCCAGGTCCATGATGCGGTCGGCAATGGTTTCCAGGAAGCGCGCACGCTGTTCCAGCGAAGTTTCACGGTACTTGTCGAACGCCTGTTCCGCCAGCAGGCAAGCCTGTTGCAGCTCTTCTTCACCGCCCAGGCCGAACGCTGGTTCGATCTGTTCATTACGGGACGGATCGATGGCTTTCACAGTACCTTGCTGGCCGCGAACGGTGGTTCGGCCGATGATCATTTCACCAGAAATCTGCATGTGTGCTCCTAGAGTGTTGCGGGCTTATGGCCCTGAATTATTGCGCGCCTTGTGCGCGGATCAGTTTGTCCAGCATGTCGCATTCTGCCTCAGTCAAGTCCGTCAGTGGTGCGCGGACCGGGCCTGCGTCATGGCCTTCAGCGTGGTAAAAGTCCATGGCCAGTTTCAGCATGAAATTGAACACGGCGGAAGAATACACCGGAACGCCCATGGCTTTGTAGGCTGCAGCGTAAACTTCTGCAGTTGGCAGGCCGCCCGTGCGGCGCCGGATCTGCATCATGCGCCCGATATCCACCATGCGCATGTTGTACGACATCGCATGACTATCACTATGATGAGGCAAGCGATGACCGTGAATTATTTGAACCTTGGCTGGCGGCCTATGAATTCCCGCCAGGGCACCGAGCCCTGCGCGGAATAACAAGCCAATCACGCGGCGCTGGCGCGCTCCTGTGCCTTACGCAGCCGCTCGCGGCTGTTGGACAAGTGCGTCCGCATGGCGGCGCGGGCTGCCTCCGCGTCCTGGCGCTTGATCGCGTTGAAGATATCTTCGTGTTCGCGGTTCACGCGTTCCAGGTAGTGCGCGGGATCGTCTTGCGCCAGGTGGGCGGTATTGGCGCGGGCGCGGGGAATGATGTGGGTACCCAGGGCCGCCAGGATATCGACGAAATAGCGGTTGCCCGTCGCTTGCGCGATCAGCAGGTGGAATTGCACGTCCGCTTCCACGGAACCGCCTGCGAGGATTTTTGCCAGCGCCTCCCCCATTGCCGCCAGCTGGGTTTCGCTGCGGCGCGATGCCGCCAGCCACGCAGCTTCCGTTTCCAGGCTGATGCGCAATTCCAGGATGGCCAGCACGTCGCCGATGGTGCGCACGGTATCGGCGGAAATGCGCAGCGGCTGCGATGGCGGTTCCAGCACAAACGTGCCGATGCCGTGTTTGGTTTGCACCAGTCCGGCTGCCTGCAAATGGGAAATCGCCTCGCGCACGACGGTACGGGATACGCCATGCAAATCCATGATGACGGATTCGGTCGGCAATTTGTCGCCCGGCTTCAGTTCGCCGCCCTTGATGCTGGCCGTGATGGCTTCCACCAGCCCTTGCGCAAGGTTGCGGTGGCGCTTCTTGGGTGGCTGGAACGGAGCGGCAATGTCGTTCATGGCGAAGTTTTAACAGGAGCTTGTCATGATTATAGCAGTTGTACGACAACCGAAATCCACTAGCGGACGGCGGACGTGCCCCTGCAATTACTTTACATCGGCCAACATGCCGCGCGCCACGCCCCCGGCCTGTTCGATAGTATTTCTACACAGCCGGTGTTGACGATGGCGGAATCCGCTGGACGGTAATCATGAAACCCTTAATGCACATGCGCTCCATCAGCAAGAAATTGCTGCTGCTCGTGCTGGCGGCCAACCTCAGCACGCTGCTGCTGGCAGGCGCCGCCCTGCTCTATTACGATTTCCAGGAAGCCCGCGCGAAAACCGTTGCGGAACTCAATGCGCTGGCCAATTTGCTGGGCCAGGGCAGCATCGCGGCACTGGAATTTTCCGACGCCAAAGTCGCCGCTGAAAACCTGGCCAATTTGCGCGCTGCACAAAACGTGGCGGCCGCCGCCATCTATACCAGCAACGGTACGCTGTTTGCCAGCTACGTGCGCAACGCGGCGCAGGCCGAGCCGCTGCCGCCGCGCCCGGCCGCAGACGGCATCCACTTCAATGGCGCGGAACTGACGATATTCAAAACCATTGCCAATGCGCAGGAAACAGTGGGCGCCGTGTACGTCAGGGAACAGCATGACTTGGCCGGCTGGCTGCGCGATTACCTGTTCATCCTGGGCGCCGTGCTGCTGGCCAGCCTCGCGTTCGGCCTGGCAATTTCTTCCCGGCTGCAGCGGTGGATTTCCGGCCCTGTGCTGGCAGTCGCCGACGTTGCACATCAAGTCATGGAGCAGCGCAATTTCACCTTGCGCGCACCGAAAACCACGGAAGATGAAGTGGGCCAGCTGGCCGATGCGTTCAACGGCATGCTGCACACGCTGGAACATGAAATGGCCGAGCGCAACGCGGCCGAACTGGCCGTGCGCACGTTGAATGAAGACCTGGAACGGCGCGTGCACGAGCGCACGGCGGAACTGGAAGTGGTCAATCAAAACCTGCAGGTACGCACGGAAGAAGCGGAAAGCGCCAACCGCGCCAAGGCGGACTTCCTGGCCAATATGAGCCATGAAATCCGCACACCGATGAATGGCATCCTGGGCCTTGCCTATTTGCTGGACCGGCGCCATCTCGATAACGAATCGTCGGACATGGTGCGCAAGATCCGCAATGCGGGCCGTTCACTGCAAGCCATCATCAACGACATCCTCGACTTTTCCAAGATCGAGGCGGGCCGCCTGGAAATCGAACACACGCCGTTCCGCCTGTCCGACATTTGCGACAACCTGGCAGCCATCATGGCGGCCAATGCAGGCGACAAGGAAATCGAACTGGCCATTGCCCCCGCGCCTCATATCGGCGGGCACGTATTGGGCGATGCGCTGCGGCTGGAGCAAATCCTCATCAACCTGACCGGCAACGCGATCAAATTCACGGAACGGGGCGGCGTCAAAGTCGGCATGACCCTGCTGTCGCAAAATGAGCGCACCGTCACCGTGCGCTTTGCCGTCAGCGACACAGGCATCGGCATCCCGCTCGACAAGCAGGCGCAAATCTTTTCCGCATTTTCACAGGCCGATGCGTCGACCACGCGCCGCTTTGGCGGTACCGGCCTGGGGCTGACCATTTGCCGCCGCCTGGTGGAAAAGATGGGCGGCGAAATCGGTGTCACCAGCACGCCGGGCCAAGGCAGCGAATTCTGGTTCACTGTGCCATTCGAATGGGTGCAAGACGCGGAATTTGCGCCCCCCGAACTGGCGCAGCTCGACATTCTCGTGGCGGACGACAGCGGCATTGCACGGGAAAACCTGGTGCAGACAGCACGCTCCATCGGCTGGAACGCCACGATAGTCGACAGCGGCGAAGCGGCCCTGCAAAAAATCATGTCGCGCCATGCCCAGCATGCGCATTACGACGTGATGCTGGCGGACTGGAAAATGCCAGGCATGGATGGGCTGGAATTGGCTACGCGGCTGCGCGGCACGCTGCAAGACACCGTCACGCCCATCGTGCTGATGGTGACGGCATTTTCCCAGGAAGAGCTGCTGCGCCAGCCGAACATTGATTGCGTGGATGGCGTGTTAAGCAAGCCCGTGACCAGCTCCGCGCTATACAACAGCGTGGCCAACGCCATGCAGCGCCGCGGTGGCGCGATTCCCGCCACCGCGCCGGCAGCGGAAAACCAGCGCATCCAAGGCATGCGCGTGCTGGTAGTGGACGACAGCGACATCAACCGCGAAGTGGCGCTGCGGATTTTGCAGGCTGACGGCGCCCACGTGGAGCTGGCCAACGACGGCGCTTCCGCGCTGGGCTGGCTGTGCGCCAACCCCAGCGCGGTCGATATCGTACTGATGGACGTGCAAATGCCCGGCATGGATGGCTATGAAGCCACGCGGCGCCTGCGCGCCACGCCGGCCTGCCGCGCACTGCCCGTCATCGCCTTGACGGCAGGCGCCTTCAAGAACCAGCAAGATGCGGCGCGGGCGGCAGGCATGGATGCCTTCGTCGCGAAACCATTCAACGTCGATGAATTGATCGCCACCATCTTGCGGCTGACCAGGGGCCTGTCCGCCGCTGGGGCGCCGGGTCCCGCTGCCGCACCGCAAGCGGATGCAGACATCTGGCCAGGCATCGCGCTGCAGCAAGGGCTGGCAACATGGCGCGATGAAGCTGCGTACCGCAAATTCCTGCGCAAATTCGCGGCCGATTATGGCCGCGGCGGCGCACAGCTGGAAGCCTGGTACGCGCAGGGTGAATCCACGCATGCCCGCGCATTGGCCCACAAGCTGAAAGGCGGCGCCGCCAGCCTGTCGCTGACGGACGTGGCGCGCACGGCAGGCGAGCTGGAAGTGGCCGAACATGACGGCGGGGATATCGCGGGCGCGCTGCGGGCGCTGCAGGATGCACTGGCCGTGGCCTGCGCATCGATCGCAGCGTATGCCGGCACGGATCCGGTACCGGCAGCCGATACCGCTGCAGGCGGCGATACCGCCACCTTGCTGCGCGAACTGCTGCTGGCGCTGGACACGGATGCGCCAGACCGCGCCAACGGCATATTGACCCAGCTGGCGCCCATGATATCGCCCGCTTCCGCAGCGCAACTGCGCGGCCATATCGATGACTTTGACTTCCGGGCAGCGGAAGCGGCAGCCCTGGGCCTGATGACGGAACTGGGACTTGAACTGGAGGAATAGGCCATGTTACCGGGACCAATCTTGATTGTCGATGATGAACCGAGCAACCTTGCGGTGCTCAAGCAAATCCTGGGCGACACTTATACGCTGGTGTTTGCACGCAATGGCGCCGACGGCCTGGCTGCCGCACGCAAGCACCGTCCCACGCTGGTCCTGCTTGACGTGCAAATGCCGGGCATGGATGGCTATTCCGTTTGCCGGTCGCTGAAAAACGATCCGCTTACAGAAAACACGCCGGTGATCTTTGTGTCGTCGATGGGTGAAGTGGGCGACGAAGCAGCCGGCTTTGCCTGCGGCGCGGTCGACTACCTGACCAAGCCCGTTTCGCCCGCCATCGTGCATGCGCGGGTGCGCACCCACCTGTCGCTGGTGCGCGCCGCCGCGCTGGAACTGGAGCAGGCCAAGACGGCGCGCCTGAGCCGCATCCATGCTGTGCTGAGCGGCACCAACAGCGCCATCGTGCGCATCCGCCAGCCGCAGCCGCTGCTACAGGAAGCATGCCGCATTGCCGTCGCCCACGGCGGCTTCGGTCTTGCATGGATCGGCATGGCGGGGGCCGATGGCCAGATTTCCATCGCCGCCACGGAAGGCGCCGATGCCGGACAGGCGGACTTGCAGCAATCCGCAGCGGAAGTGATCCGCCATATCCTGAAAAGCGGCGCCACCGTCGTATGCAACGACGTGCGCAGCGGCGGCGCCTTTCCCCACAGCTGCGCAGATGCGCTGGCGCGGGGCTTCGAATCCATGGTGGGCTTGCCGCTGCATTCGCCGCGCGGCGTGATTGGCGCCATGCTGCTGTATGCGCAGGCTGCCGGCAGTTTCGACGAGGAAGAAATGAAATTGCTGGGCGAACTGGCCGGCGACATCGTGTTCGCGCAAGACGCCATTGCCAACGAACAGCGCGCCAATTACCTGTCGTACTACGATGCGCTGACGGGCTTGCCGAACATGGGACTGTTCCTGGACCGGCTGGAACAAATCGAGCAAAACGCTTTCCACAGCGGCGGCGGCGCGTTTGTCATCGTGCTGAACCTGGAACGTTTCAAGCAAGTCAATGACACGGTGGGGCGCCATGGCGGCGATGAAGTGCTGCGTGTGATTGCCGCGCGGCTGGGCGCGGACCTGGGCCGCCAGTGCACGGTGGCGCGCGTCGGCGCCGACAATTTCGCTGTCGCCGGCGAACGCGGCATCGATGAAAACGTCAATACGCTGTGCGCCACCTTGCTCAAGGTGGTGAATGAACCCATCACCGTGCATGGCACGACCGTGCAGCTGGCCGCGCGCCTTGGCGTGTCCGTCTATCCGGCCGACGCCAGCGATTCGGAATCGCTGTTTAAGAATGCCGAAGCGGCGCTCAAGCAGACCAAGGCGGTATTGGCCCGCTTCCAATACTATTCACAGGAATTGAATGAGCGGCTGGCGCAAAAGGCGGAGCTGGAACGCTTGTTGAAAGAAGCCGTCGACATGGGCCAGTTCACCATGTTTTACCAGCCCAAAGTGGATTTGCGCACCGGGCAGATCGGCGGCGCGGAAGCGCTGATCCGCTGGCAGCACCCAGTCATGGGTACCGTGTCGCCGGACCGCTTCATTCCACTGGCGGAAGAAACCGGCATGGTCGTTCCCATCGGCGACTGGGTTATTCAGGCCGTTTGCGCACAGCAGGCGCAATGGCAGCGCGAAGGCCAGCGCATTGTTCCCATCGCGGTGAATTTATCTGCCCTGCAATTCAGGGAAAGCAATGTCCTGCAAACCATTTCCGGTGCATTGGAGCAGCATGGCCTCGATCCCCGCTGGCTGGAAGTGGAATTGACGGAATCGCTGGTGATGCACGACCCCGAGGCGGCGCAGCAAACCATGCGCCAGTTCGGCGAACTGGGATTGCGCATTTCACTCGATGATTTCGGCACCGGCTATTCGTCGCTGGCTTACCTGAAGCGCTTCCCCTTCCATTACGTGAAAATCGACCGCGCGTTTGTGACGGAACTCACCAACAACCCGGACGATGCCGCCATCGCCACCGCGATTATCGCAATGGCGCACAGCCTGCGCATGAGCGTCATTGCGGAAGGCGTTGAAACGGAAGCGCAAATGCAATTTCTCCGTTCGCGCCATTGCGATTACCTGCAAGGGTTTTACTTCAGCCGCCCCGTACCGGCGGAAAAATTCAATAAAATGGTCCAGGATGGCAATCAGCTGGCCCTGTCCAGCGACTTGTCGCGGCCTCCACACACGCTGCTGGTCATCGATGACGATGAAACATTCCAGTCCGGCATGCAGCGCACCTTGCGTGGTGAAGGCTACCGTATCCTGTGCGCCACGTCCGCCGTGCAAGCCATGGAGCTGCTGGCGCTGCATCCGGTCCAGGTTATCGTATTCAACCAGTTAGGCAAAGGCTTTGACCGCAAGTCAGCCCTCAGCGCCGCCGCCCGCATGTATCCGGACACCATGCGGATTGTCCTCAGCGGCCAAGGCGAGCTGCATGCCGTGCTGGAAGCCGTCAACCGGGGCGAAATCTACCGCTTCCTGACCCAGCCCTGGGACGAAGACATCCTCAAACTCACCATCAGGGAAGCGTTCCAGCGCTACAAGCCAGTGGAAGCCAGCTGAATGTAGAATGGCCGCGTGCGCTACCGCGTGCATCCGACTAACCAACTTGCCACCGCATGCCTAACTTTATCCGCCTCGCACCCGTCGCCCTATCCGTGACCCTTGCCGCTGCTGCCCATGCAGCTGCACCACAACCACTGTCACCCCCGGCACAACCCAAGCTGGTTGTCGTGATGGTGGTCGATGGTTTACCGAATGAACAAGTCTTGCGCTACCGTAGCCAGTTCGGCGCGGGCGGTTTCCGCCGGCTGATGGAACAAGGCGCGTATTTCCAAAATGCGCACCAGGCCCATGGCGTAACGGTAACGGCAGTCGGCCACGCGACCGTGTTGACGGGCGCCTACCCGTACATGCATGGCATCGTCGGCAATAACTGGATCGCAGCGGGCACGAAGGAAAGCATGTATTGCACGGAAGACCGCGAACACACGTACCTGGGCGTGAAGACGCAGCCATCGGACGGCACATCGCCCCGCAACCTGCGCGTCAATACCATGGGCGATGAACTGCGCTACAGCAATGGCAACCAGTCGAAAGTCGTGACAGTCTCCGGCAAGGACCGTGGCGCCATCCTGCTGGCAGGCAAAACCGGCACGGCGTATATGTATGCGGACGACACGGGCCAGTTCATGACGTCGACGTATTACATGAAGTCGTATCCGCAGTGGGTCACCCGTTTCAATGAGGCGAAACCCGCCGACCAGTTTTACGGCAAGAGCTGGACGCCGCTGTTGCCGGCAGCGGCCTATGAGCACGATGCGGATGACGATCTGGTTGCGCCGCGCGCAACCGGTGAAGAACGCAACCGCTTCCCGTTCGCGATGGCCAGCGATTCCGGCCAGCTCGATTCCAAATACTACAACCGCCTGCGTTCGTCGCCCTTCCTCGACAAGCTGACCCTGGACTTTGCCCGCGCCGCGATAGCCGGTGAAAACCTGGGCAAGAATCCGGCCGGCGTGCCGGACGTGCTGGGCATCAGCCTGTCCAGCCACGATTACATCAACCACGCGTATGGCCCGGAAAGCCGCGCATCGCATGACCACTTGCAGCAGCTGGACCGCTTGCTGGCATCGTTCTTTACCGACCTGGATAAATCGGTTGGCCTGGACAATGCCATCGTCGTGCTGACAGCCGATCACGGCTTCCCGAACACGCCAGAGTTTTACCAGTCGCGCCAATTCGATGCGGGCCGCGTGGATGGCAAAAAACTGGTGGCCGATCTCAACGCGCACCTGGCCGCGACGTACAAGCTGGTCAAGCCTGTCACGGCTTACCTGCTGCCGAATATCCACCTCGACTATGAACAGATTGCGCAGGCCGGCTTGAAGCGCGAAGACGTGGAGCAGGCTGCCGTGCGCTGGCTGGCCAAGCAGCCCGGCATTGCCGACGCTTATGGCCGCACGCAACTGGAAAACGGGGCCGTGCCACGCACCCGCATCGGCACCCTGATGCAGCGCGCATGGAACCGCGACAATTCCGGCGACGTGATGCTGGTCATGAAGCCGTACTGGATCATCGGCGGCGGCAAGAGCGGCACCACGCATGGCGCGCCATATGCGTATGACACCAACGTGCCGCTGTTCATGATGGGCAAGCGCTGGATCAAGCCTGGTCCAAGCGGCGCTTACACGGAAGTGCAGGATATTGCGCCGACGCTGTCGTACCTGCTGGGCGTGCGTCCACCTGCCGGCGCGGAAGGCCGTGTATTGGCTGAATTCCTGCAGAAATAACACAGGCAAAAAAACGGCAGCCCCCTCTGACAAGGGCTGCCGCGAAAGAAGCGCGCCATGGGGAACGCGCCCCGGGAACGCTTTACAATTAATTCAGGTGCACCGCGATTTGCGGCAGCAAGTCATCGAACGTGCGGCCAGTGCCGTTTTCACCAATCGCATGCATCTTCCATTCGCCGTTATGGCGGTACAGCTTGGCCATGATTTGCGCCGAATGGTTGCCTTGCACGGAAAGGTTGAAACGGGCCACTTCCTTGCCATCGGCCGCGTTGATCAGGCGGCAGTAGGCGTTTTCCACTTGGGCGAAGCTCTGGCCCGTAAAACTGTTGACGGTGAAAACAATGCTCTTCACGTCGGCCGGCACTTGCGACAGCGCTACGCTGATTTGTTCATCATCGCCATCGCCGGCGCCGGTACGGTTGTCGCCCGAGTGATTGACGCTACCGTCGCGGCTTTTCAGCTGGCGGAACCATACGACGTCCAGCGGACGGTTATTGGTATCGAACAGCACGCACGACGCATCGAGGTCGATGTCCGCGCGGCTGCCGCCGAAGCCAAAGAAACCCTTGGACTTCACGGCATCCCAGCCCAGGCCCATCACCACGCGCGACAGCGCACTGCCCGCTTCCTTGTCCAGAGAAATCTTCTGGCCCTTTTGCAAATTGACTGACATAGCGTTACCTCTTACGAACGTTGGGGGCCGCGCACCCAGGCCAGGAAGCCATTGCGGTTGCGCGAGCACACCAGGATTTTTCCGTGGCCCGAAAAGCGCAGCACCATCCCTTCGCCACTGGTCACACTGTTGACCAGATTGCCGAAGAAACCGCTGCTGCGGTTGGTCGTCACCGACATTTCATAATGGAGGCTGCTGTCCCAGCACACCACGTGCGAATTGTCGATGATGACGTCCTTGCCCGGTTCTACTTCCAGTTGCGACATCGAACCAAAGCCCGACACCACCACCTGGCCGCTGCCCGACGTTTCCGTGATAAAGAAACCGCCGGACTGGGCGAACAGCGCGTTGCCCAGGCTCTGCGTGCGGACATTCAATTGCACGCTGGAGTTGGCTGCGACAAACGCGCCGTCGCTGATCATGTATTGACGCTGCCCCACGTCCACCACTTGCATCGCGCCGGGGAGGGTTGGCGACAGCAGGCAGTCGCCATCCCCCTTCACGGCTTCGATATGCTGCTGGAAGAACGATTCACCGTTGGCAAAGGTGCGCATCAACGCGCTGCCCAGCCCACCGCTCATGCGGCCTTTCAGCTCCAGGTTGGACTCCATCATCACCATGGCATCCGACTCGCAATAAATCTTTTCGCCGTGGCGCATCGATACGTGCAGGAAGGGATCGACATCCCCTGTAACGGTAAAGACTGGCATGATCTGTCCTCATCAGTGGATGCCCGGCCTGAAGGCCCGGCACCCAGGTTAATCAAACGTTCACGCCGAACGACGAAGCCAGGGGACCGAGGCCGCCTTTGTAGCCCTGGCCGACTGCGCGGAATTTCCAGTCGCTGCCATTGCGATACACTTCGCCAAAGACCAGCGACGTTTCCACGGAACCGTCTTCCGACAAGTCGAAGCGGGCGATTTCCTGGCCATTGGCCGCGTTCACGCAGCGTACGTAGGCTTTCTGTACCTGGCCGAAGTTCTGGCGGCGCGCTTCCGCTTCGTGGATCGTCACGCAGACGGAAATCTTGTCGATGTCAGCAGGGACTTTCGCCAGGTCCACAGTGACGGTTTCATCGTCGCCTTCGCCGGCGCCGGTGCGGTTGTCGCCCGAGTGGACGATGGAACCGTCAGCCGATTTCAAATTGTTGTAGAAGATGAAGTCATTGTCGCCGCGCACTTTGCCATCGGCTTTCAACAGGAAGGCCGAGCTGTCAATGTCAAACGCTGCGCCGTCGGTATTGCGGACATCCCAGCCCAGGCCCACGACCAGTTTCGACAGGCCGGGAGCTTCTTTGCTCAGGTTGACGTTACCGCCTTTTTGCAGACTGATTGCCATGATGTGTTACTCCTTAAGTTAAAACTCGTTAAGACTCAAATGTCTGAACACCTTGCTGCATACGCGGCGGGCCGGTGTTCAATGGGCACGCCGCGATTCTTTCTACCGGCTGCTTAAGCGGCAGCCAGCGCTTGTTTCTTGTACCGGATCGACGACCACAGCGATGCTCCGATAAAGGCCACGCCAATCAGGCCCGTGAAGATTTCCGGGATGTGGTACTTGATCGACAGCAGCATGATCACGGCCAGGATGCCGATGGCGTAGTGTGCGCCGTGCTCCAGGTACACAAACTCATCCAGCGTGCCTTTCTCCACCAGGAAGATCGTCAGCGAGCGGACAAACATTGCGCCTATCGCCAGGCCCAGCATGATGATCACGACATCGTTGGTGATGGCAAAGGCGCCAATCACACCGTCAAAACTGAACGACGCATCCAGCACTTCCAGGTACAGGAAACCACCGATACCGCCGCGCTTGACCATGTCGCCGACATTGGTGCCGCCTTCTTCTTCCGCTTCCAGCAAGCTGGACAAACCATCGACGGCCACGTAAATCAGCACGCCCCACAGGCCGGCAATCAGCACGATCAATTTCTGGCCTTCATCCACCATGCCCAGGCAAGCCAGCAGCGCGCCGATCGTGACCATGACGGAGACCGACGACATCTTGCCCAGCGAGCCCAGCTTCTTCTCGAAGTTGCCCAGCCAATGCGTTTCTTTTTCCTTATCCAGCAAGAAGTTCAAAAACACCAGCAGCAAGAACGCGCCGCCAAATGCCGCCACTTCCGCGTGGTGGTTCGTCAAGTGCATTGAATATGCTTTCGGGTCATTCAGCGCCAGGGTCCACACTTCGGCCAGGCTGATATCGGCCGCCACTGCAACGATCACCAGCGGGAATAGCAAGCGCATACCGAACACGGCGATGATGATGCCGACACCGAGGAATAACTTCTTCCAGAACGCATCCCACGTTTTCAACACGGATGCATTGACCACCGCGTTATCGAACGACAGCGACACTTCCATCACGGCGAGAATCACCGCGATACCCAGCGCAGTCAGCGCACCGCCCCAGCCTGTGTGCTGGTATCCCCACCAGCCTGCAACTGCAAGGCAGATGAAGGAGACAATGAATGAAACTCTAAAATGTTTCACCGTTCTTTCCTTTCGTGTTGATCAATGTCAGGCAGTGTAAAGAAAACCTTCAAATTGAAAAATGGAAGATAATCGAAGGATTACTTCGGAAAACCAGAACCATGAAAACAGCAGGCATCAACTTCCGGCATCTTTACTTCTTCTGGGCAGTCGCCAAGGAAGGCAGCGTGACGCGCGCTGCCGAGCGCCTGGGACTGGCTATCCAGACGGTCAGCACACAGCTGGCCCTGCTCGACCAGTCGCTGGGCAAGGCCCTGCTAACTCAGCAGGGACGCCGCCTGGTGCCGACGGAAGCAGGCCGCGTGGCGCTGGATTACGCGGACCAGATTTTCCAGCTGGAAGACCAGTTGCAGCAGGCGCTGTCGGACGTCGATGCGGGACGCATGCGCTTGACGGTGGGCATTTCCGATTCGCTGCCCAAGCTGGTGGCTTACCGCCTGCTGGCGTTAACGCAAGAGTTGGAAAAGCCCGTCAAGCTGATCTGCATGGAAGATGAATACGACGCGCTGCTGGCGGACCTGGCGCTGAATAAACTCGATGTCGTGCTGACGGACCGGGCCGTGCGCGCCACGCCCAGCTTGCGCGTGTTCAGCCATTTGTTGATGGAAAGCCAGATGCAACTGTATGGCGAAAGAAAGCTGGCAAAGCGCTACCGCCGCAACTTCCCGCACAGCTTGCATGGCGCGCCGTTGCTGATGCCAACCCGGAACAATGCTTTACGGGGGCGCATCGATGCGTGGTTCGTGCAGCATGGCGTGCGGCCGGACGTGGTGGGGGAATTTGAAGACAACGCGATGCTGAACACATTTGGCCGCAATGGCATGGGCCTGTTTTTCGCGCCTGCCGTGCTGGCGCACGACATGCATGAACAATTCCACGTGGACCTCGTGGGCCAGGCGCCGGAATTGCGCGAACAGTTTTACGCGATTTCAAATGAACGCAAGATCAAGCACCCGGCAGTGGAAGCGATCCTGGCGTCGCTGCAGGCGATGACGTGATTTATTGCTGGCGGTAGCGCCGGGCAATGGCTTCCATGCCCGCCAGTGCGTAGGCCAGCAAATCTTCCAGCAACACATCCGCATCCGACGCAATGGCCGGCAGCACACCAGTGCGCAATTCACGCGGCGCCACCAGCATGGCCAGGCACGGCGACATCATGAAAAACAGCGCCCGCTGCACACCCGGGTGCGTGGCCGGCAAGCCCAGGATGTCGCTGGCAATCCCCAGCAATATTTTTGCCTTCGGCGCAATCGCCTTGTGCACCAGCACAGGCGCATGTTCGGTCGGCGACAGCAATTCCCGCATGACGACCCTGCTGCCCCAGTGTGCGCGGGGGCCCGTCACATGGTCAACGATACGCGCCAGCACGGCCCGCAACTTGTCGCGCGGGTCGCCTGCCGCCTGGGCAATCGCCAGCATGGCTTCCGGCTGCAGCAAATGGTGGTGCGCTTCCACCAGCACTGCTTCATATAGCTCGCCTCGGCTGCCAAAGTGGTAATTTACGGAAGCCATGTTCACTTCCGCGCGGGCGCAAATTTCCTTGCTGGTGGCGTCGGCAAAACCGCGTTCGGCAAATACCTGGCCGGCAATATCGAGGATGTGCTGGCGCGTGGCGTCGCCGTCTGAACGGGCGGCACGGCGGGGAGCGGCGGTTGGCTTGGTGGGTACTGTCGTCATGGCGCCCATTGTAGGACACGGCACGGATTTCGAAGAAATTTAAATTCAAATTTAAATTTGATGTAGAATGGTTTCAGCTGCTGAACTTCGAAGGAGCATCATGAACAAGAAACCCGTCATTGCCGCGGCTGTCCTGCTGCTGGCTGCCGCCAACTGGGCCGCCTGGCACTTCACCCGTCCCGCGCCCGGCAGCGGGCCGCTGGTTTTATACGGCAATGTCGATGTGCGGCAGGTATCACTGGCCTTCAATGGCAGCGAACGCATCGCCAGCCTGGCGGTGCAGGAAGGCGACCATGTGCAGGCGGGCCAGGTGCTGGGGCAGCTCGACACGAAAACCTTGGAATTAAAACTGCAGCAAGCCCGCGCGCAATCGGAAGCCCGGTTGCAGGCGCTGCACCGCCTGCAGGCGGGCAGCCGCCCGGAAGAAATAGAGCAGGCACGGGCGCAGACAGCCGCCGTACTGGCGGAAGCGCAATTCGCGCAGCAGCAACTGAACCGCCTGACATCACTGCAACGGCAAATGGCGGGCGCCGTCAGCCAGCAGGATATCGACAATGCCGCAGCACGCCGCAAAGCCACGCTGGCGCAGGTGGAGGGTGCGCGCAAAGCGCAGGAACTGGTGCAAAGCGGCCCTCGCAAGGAAGACATCGCGCAGGCGCAGGCGCAAGTGGACGCCGCACGGGCCGACATCGCACTTTTGGAACACCAGCTGGCTGAAAGCACCTTGTTGTCGCCACAGGCAGGCGTGGTGCGGGCCCGCTTGATGGAAGCGGGCGATATGGCGTCGCCGCAGCGCCCAGTCTATACGCTGGCCATTACCGATCCCAAGTGGGTGCGCGCTTATGTCAGCGAACCGGATCTTGCGTGGGTCAAGCCCGGCGTGGCTGCCACCATTGCCATCGACAGCCAGCCAGGCAAAGCCATTGCGGGGCGGGTGGGCTATGTGTCGTCCGTGGCGGAATTCACGCCGAAGACCGTGCAAACGGAAGAATTGCGCACGTCGCTCGTGTATGAAGTGCGGGTGCTGGCGGAAGACAAGGAAGACTGGCTACGGCTGGGCATGCCCGCGACCGTGCGGCTGGCCCGCGGCGGCGCTGCCGCGCCAACGCCGCGTGTGCCTTCGGCCGTAACGCATGCCGATGCCGGCAGAAGCACGGCACAGCCATCCGCTGGCGCGGCAAGCCGCTAAACTGCGCCGCGCAACCTGCCATGGCTACCCTGCCCGCCCTGCAAGGCGACAATCTGCATAAGGCGTTCGATCCCCGGCACGGCGGTCCCATCGCGCACGCATTGCGCGGCGTCTCGCTGTCCGTTGCGCCAGGCGCGCTGACTGCCCTCGTCGGCCCGGATGGCGCGGGCAAGACCACGCTGCTGCGCATGGCGGCTGGCTTGCTGACGCCGGACCAGGGCACACTGGCCGTGCTGGGTATCGATGCCGCCAAAGACCCGCAACAGATCCAGGAACGCATCGGCTACATGCCGCAGCGTTTTGGCCTGTATGAAGATTTGAGCGTGCAGGAAAACCTGGACCTGTATGCCGACTTGCACGGCGTGCCACCCGATGCGCGGCGCGAACGCTATGCGCAATTGCTGCACATGACGGATTTGCAGCGCTTTACGGATCGTCCCGCCGGCAAGCTGTCGGGCGGCATGAAGCAAAAGCTGGGACTGGCCTGCACGCTGGTGCGGGCGCCGGAATTGCTGCTGCTCGACGAACCGACTGTCGGCGTCGATCCGCTGTCGCGGCGCGAACTGTGGGACATCGTGCAGCAATTGGTCGATACGCAGGGATTGACGGTGCTGGTCAGCACATCGTATATGGATGAAGCGGAACGCTGTGCACACGTGTGCGTGCTGCACGAAGGGCAAGTGCTGGCCAGCGGCGAACCCGGACAATTGCGCGCCAGGGCGGACGGCCTGTGCCACGTTGCCACGCCTGCAGAAGGCTGCCCTGCCCGCACGTTGCAGGCACGCCTGCTCGACGCGCGCAGTCTGGTAGCCGATGCCGTGCCGGAAGGCGGCAAGGTGCGCTACATGCTGCGGCCCGGCGTGGCGCAGGACGCGCTGGCGGCGCTGCTCGATGGCGCGCAGACAGCGCCCGTACCGGCGCGGCTGGAAGACGGGTTCATGCTGATTCTGCGGGGCATGGCGTCACATGGCGGCACGGCGGCTGCACCGCACGCTGATGGCGACCCGGCGGGATCCGTGCCTGAAACCATGCACGGGCAAGCGCAGAAGCCTGCCACGCAGCCGGCGCTGCCACCTGCCACGTTGAACGGGCCTGCCGATGCAGCTGCATCACAGCCAGCATCCGTGCCATTGACCGCACCTGCCGCCGCGCCGCACGCCAGCTGGCTTTCCCGCCTGGCGCGCCTGGCCGGGCTACGTTCCGGTTCCACGGCGACGGCAGACAGCCAGGCTCCCGCGGGCAGCAACGCCCCCATCATCGAAGTGCGCGACCTGGTCCGAAAATTCGGCAACTTCACCGCCGTTGCCAGCACCACCTTCGACGTGCGGCGAGGTGAAATCTTTGGACTGCTGGGCCCCAATGGCGCAGGCAAAACCACGACTTTCCGCATGCTGTGCGGCCTGCTGCCAGCGACCAGCGGCACATTGAAAGTCGCAGGCGTCAATTTGCGCCACGCCCGCGCCGAAGCGCGACGCAAGGTGGGCTACGTGTCGCAGAAATTTTCCCTGTATGGCAACCTGACCGTGGCGGAAAACTTGCGCTTCTTTGGCGGCGCGTATGGCTTGACAGGCAGCCAGCTGCGCGAACGCACGCAAACCATGCTGAACCATTTCCAGCTGACCGGCCACGAAGATGCACCGAGCGGCCAGCTGCCGGGCGGCTTCAAGCAGCGGCTGGCCATGGCAGTGGGCTTGCTGCATGCGCCAGACATCCTGTTCCTCGACGAACCCACCAGCGGCGCCGATCCGCTGGCGCGGCGCGATTTCTGGCGCCGCATCACGGCGCTGGCAGCCAGCGGCGTCACCATCATCATCACCACGCACTTCATGGAAGAAGCGGAGTATTGCGACCGCATCGTGATTCAGGACGCGGGCCGCCTGCTGGCACTGGGAACGCCCCGCGACGTGCGCGCACAGGCAGGCCATGCGGAAGGCATGGAACAGGCATTCATTGCCATCGTCGAGAAAAACCGGCAACGGAGCCAATCATGAGCGCCGCAGCGATGAACCGTTTAATTGCGCTGGTACGCAAAGAATTCCGCCAGTTGCTGCGTGATGCCAGCAACCTGGCCATCGGTATCGCACTGCCCATCGCGCTGATCCTGATTTTTGGTTATGGCTTGTCGCTGGACGTCAGGCATGCGCCCGTCGCCATCGTCATGGAAGACCCGTCCCCCACCGCGCACGACGCCATCGCCGGCCTGCTGCTATCCGACGCCTTCGATCCCATCGTGCTGGCATCCATGCATGATGCGGAAACCTTGATGCGCGGCCGCAAGGTCGACGCTGTCGTGCGCATCCCCGTGGACTTCTCGCGCCGCAAGGCAGCCGGCGACGCCCGCATCCAGTTGCTGCTGCATGGCGCGGACGCCAACCGCGCCGGCATCATTTCCCGCTACGTCAATGGCGCGCTGTCGCAACCCCGGCAGGCGGACCGGCTGGGCGCAAAAGTGCCGCCAAACGGCATTGGCATGGCCGTCATCGAACAGCGCATGTGGTTCAATGCGGCCAATACCAGCACGTGGTATCTGGTGCCTGGCTTGATTGTGCTGGTGATGACGCTGGTCGGCGCGTTCCTCACTGCCCTGGTGATGGCGCGCGAATGGGAACGGGGCACGCTGGAAGCGCTGTTCGTCACGCCCGTGCGGCCGGAGGAAATCCTGCTGGCGAAAATCATCCCGTATTTCATCGTGGGCATGCTGGGCCTGATCCTATGCCTGTGCGCCGCGCGCCTGCTGTTTGACGTGCCGCTGCAAGGCTCGCTGGCTATCCTGCTACTGAGCTCGATACTGTACCTGTTTGTCGCCGTGGGCATGGGCCTGGTGATTTCATCCGTCACGCGCAACCAGTTCCTGGCCAGCCAAGTGGCGCTGCTATCGAGTTTCATGCCATCGCTGATGCTGTCCGGCTTCCTGTTTGATTTGCGCAGCGTCCCCACGGTTATCCGCACAGTCGGCAACGTGCTGCCTGCCACGTATTTCATGGAGTTGATCAAAACACTGTTCCTGGCGGGGAACGTGTGGCCCGTGATTGCCCGTAATTGCGGGGTGCTGGCGTTATATGCCGTCGTGCTGCTGTGCGTTGCGCGTTTCGTCACGCGCAAGAAGCTTGATTGAAGGAGTCCATATGGGAACGTTGATTGCACTGCTGCGCCGCATCGCCAACATGTGTCACAAGGAATTCCTCGCCGTGATGAAAGACCCGGCGACCCGCGCGATTTTAATCGTGCCGGCGCTGGTGCAAAGCATGTTGTTCGGCTACGCGGCCACGTTTGATCTGGTGGATGCACCGTATGTGCTGGTCGACCAGGACCGCGGGGCTGCCGCCCGCGACTTCGTGGCCAGCCTGGAAGGGGGCGGCATGTTCCGCCGCGTGGCCACGCTGGCGGGGCCGCAAGATATCGCACGCCTGATTGAAACCCACGCAGCCATGGCCGCCATCGTCATTGCACCGGATTTTGAACGGCGGCTGCAGGCTGGCGCGGCGTCGCCTATCCAGCTGATACTGGACGGCCGCAATTCCAATACGGCCGGCGCCGCAGCGGGCCACGTGGCAGCCGTCACGGCGGCCTTCAACCGCCAGTGGCTGGAACAGCATGGCGGCCAGGCGCAGAATCTGCCGCCCGCCATCGAGACGCGTGCGTGGTACAACCCCAACCTGCAAACGCGGTGGAATATTTTGCCGGGCCTGATCGCAGGGCTGTCGATGCTGCAAACCCTGCTGCTGTCGGCGCTATCCGTGGCGCGTGAGCGGGAACAAGGCAGTTTTGACCAATTGCTGGTGACGCCGATGTCGCCGCTGGAAATCATGGCAGGCAAGGCGCTGGCGCCCGTGCTGATCGGCCTTGCGCAATCAACGATTATCTTGCTGGTGACGCTGCTGTGGTTCGGCGTACCGATGGCGGGATCCCCCCTCACACTGTATGCAGGACTGGCGCTGTTCACGGTGGCCAGCGTCGGCATCGGCCTGTCGATTTCTGCCGTGTCGCTGAACATGCAGCAGGCGATGCTGTACACCTTTGTGCTGATCATGCCCATGATGCTGCTGTCTGGCCTGACGACGCCGATCCGCAATATGCCGGAGTTGATGCAGACGCTGACCTTGGCCAATCCGCTGCGCTTTGCCATCGACCTGGTACAGCGCGTCTATCTGGAAGGCGTGGGATTACGCGTCGTGGCCGGTGATTTGCTGCCGCTGGCCATCATTGCCGCCATCACGCTGCCGCTGGCGGCATGGCTGTTCCGCAACCGGCTGGCGTGAAGAGTTGTTACGACATTTGCAACAATATTGCATTTTTGCGGCTGGATCATGGCGAGTCGGATAAGATAGCGTTTTCAACTCCGGTCGCGTAATGCGATTCATATGGTTAATCTATTGCTCGTTCTGCTCGCCCTGTTTCTGGTCGCGCTGAACGGTTTCTTTGTTGCAGCTGAATTCGGTATTGTTACTCTGCGCCGCACCCGCGTGCGCGCCATCGCAAAAACACAAGGCCTGCGCGGCCGCATCCTGGCCACGGTGCACGGCGAACTCGACGCCTACCTGTCGGCCTGCCAATTAGGTATTACGCTCGCATCGCTGGGCCTGGGCTGGGTCGGCGAACCTGCATTTGCTTCGCTGCTGGAGCCGCTGTTCCATGTACTGGGCGTGACGTCACCGCAAATTGTCCATGGCATTTCATTTGTCTTCGCCTTCGTGACCATTTCATTCCTGCACATCGTCGTGGGTGAACTGGCGCCTAAATCGCTGGCTATCCGCATGCCGGAAGCCATCGGCCTGTGGAGCGCGATTCCCCTGTACGGTTTTTACTGGGCCATGTATCCGGCCATCTGGCTATTGAACCAGAGCGCCAACATGGTGCTGAAAGTCGCGGGCCTGTCTGGCGCGGGCGGCCATGGCGACTCGCACTATTCGACCGACGAATTGAAAATGATCCTGCGCACCAGCCAGCCGGGTGAAAAATTCAACAAGGATGAACGCAATATCCTGGCGCACACGCTGGAGTTTTCTCAAATGTCCGTGTCGGACTTGATGCGCCCGATTCATGAAGTGATCGCGCTGCATGCGTCGAAGCCGCTGGAAGAAAACCTGCAAACCGTGGTGCGCAACCGTTTTTCACGCTACCCGTATTTCGACGAAGATGGCGAAACCGTGCTGGGCATGGTGCACTTGAAGGACCTGTTTTTTGCCGAGCAGTCGGGCAAGGACTTGACGTCGCTGACACCGTTCCTGCGGCCGGTGGAAACGTATTCTGCGCGCACGCCGGCGCTGGAACTGTTCCGCCGCTTGAAGGAAGGCGCGCCGCACTTTGCGCTGATTGGTGAAAAGGGCAAGCGCCCGGTGGGCTTCCTCACCTTGGATAACTTGCTGGGCGCGATGGTCGGTGAAATCCACGACGAATTCCGGCTCAATGAAAACGACTGGCTGAAGCAGGAAGACGGTGCACTGGTGGGGAAAGCCAGTTTGCCTATCGTGTCGCTGGAACGCGCACTGGGCCTCGACATTGAAAATGAAGAGATGGGCTTGCAGGACATCGAATCGGTGGGCGGCCTGGTCATGCTGAAGCTGGGCGATATCCCGAAACAGGGCCAGCGCGTGGAATTCAATGGCTTCGATATCGTCGTCAAGAAAATGAATGGCCCGCGCATCTTGCTGGTGAAAGTGATTCCCCGCCAGCCGCGGCACAGCGAGTCCGACGAACAAGATTAAACCGCGTGCGCGATGGAATTCCTCATTGAATTGCTGCTTGAATTCCTGATCCAATTCTTTGGCGAAGTGCTGTTCGAACTTGGCCTGCGTTCCATCGCCGCGCCATTCCGCAAGGATGCCAGCCCGTGGCTGGCCGCCATAGGCTATGCATTCTTTGGCCTGGTCGTGGGCGGCATCAGCCTGTGGCTGTTCCCGGACCACATGGTGGCCAACATCAAACTGCGCCTGGTTAATCTCGGCGTGACGCCCATCGCCAGCGGCTTGTGCATGTCGCTGCTGGGTTCCTGGCGCGCGAAACGGGGACAGGATTTGATCCGCATCGACCGTTTTTCTTATGGTTACCTGTTCGCACTGTGCCTGGGGCTGGTGCGGTTTTACTGGGCTGCATAACGATGCGTATCCGGCCAGCTGTTGAATCCGACCTGCCCGCAATGCGGGAGATTTTTAATGCCATTGCCGCGGCGGGTGATGCATTGCCGTTTTCTTCCGCGATGGCGCCAGAAACCTTTTACAGCCACTGGTTTGGCGCGCACCGCGCTTACGTCGCGGAGGATGGCGCGGGCATCATAGGCATGTACAAGGTGGGTGCGAATTATCCGGACCGGGGTTCCCATATCGGCAGCGCCACTTATCTGGTCGCCCCTGCGGCACAAGGCAAGGGCGTAGGCCGCGCATTAGTCACGCACAGCATTGCGCAAGCGCTTGAAGATGGTTTTCTGGCCATGCAATTCAATTACGTAGTCAGCACCAATGCTGCCGCTGTCACACTGTATGAAAAACTGGGCTTCACCATCGCCGGTACGTTGCCGCGCGCCTTCCTGCATGCTGCGTTAGGGCTGGTTGATGCTTACGTGATGTACAAACCATTGCGGTAATTCACCTGGAGGGCACCATGGAACTTGGCAATTTTTCAGTCAGTCTGGCTGTCAAAGACATCGCTGCATCACGTGCGTTTTACGAGAAGCTGGGCTTTACCGTATGGGGTGGCGACCAGTCCAAAAACTGGCTGATCCTTAAAAACGGCAGTACCGTTATTGGCTTGTTCCAGGGGATGTTTGAGCGGAATATCCTCACCTTCAATCCAGGCTGGGATGGCGATGCAAACAAACTGCCGCAGTTTTCCGATGTCCGCGTATTGCAGCACAGCCTGCGGGCACAAGGCGTGCCGTTGCTCAGTGAAGTGGACGAAACCACGTCGGGACCTGCCAGCTTTATGGTCGAAGATCCGGACGGGAATCAGATTTTGTTTGATCAGCATGTTTAATTGGGGCCCGCACGATGATTAAAGGATCTTGCCTGTGCGGTGCGGTGCACTGGACGTTTGACGGCCAGCCTGATGGCGCCACTGCCTGCAACTGCACGGCATGCCGGCGCTACGGCGTGCTGTGGGCGTACGATTACGAGAACGAAGGCATCAAGGTATCCGGCCCGACCAAGGCATACGTGCGAGGGACCGCACTGGAATTCCATTTTTGCCCCGAATGCGGCTGTGTTGCGTTCTGGCGTGGCTTGCGGCTGGAGGAACTGGGAAGGCGGCGTATTGCCGTCAATCTGAGGCTGGCGGAACCGGAAGCCGTTGCGGCCATTCCTATCGATCATTTCGACGGACTGGATACATTTGACGATTTGCCCCGGGATGGCCGGTGTGTCGCGGATTACTGGTTCTGATGGGCCCCCGGAGGCAATCGGCGAAGCTGAAGCCCCTCCATCAGCAGGCAGAAAAAAACATGCGCCATCAACTTCTCTACATCTTTCCCGTAGCGCTGACACTAGTCTTGCTGCCGATGTCCAGGCTCCATGCGCAACAAAGCCCCCCTTTGCCGGTTAAGACGCCACCTTCAATTGACGTACTGGGAAATGACGTCATGCTTCCACTTCCAGTCGCCGGGGGTTGGCTAGCCTTGCAAAGCCTGCACGGAAAATCCGCTTTGATACCTGCGGTTCCCGACGCGAATACTTTAAGCACCAACAGAACGGATACGCTCGAAATCTCACCAGGAATGTTTTACGGCAGGGGCGTCACCACTGATATAGAGAATCCTGTGATCGTGTTGCGCTCGGCGTTATTCAGTGCCGGTCCAGTGGTACAGGCCGCAATCAAAGGCGCATCGCCACGCCAGGTTCTCAAACTGCATCGGGAAACCTACGTATTCGAGAAGGCATGCAGCAGGCAACATCGAGCAGAATGCAAAGTTTTGCTCCGTCACCGCAGCCGCGTGCAATGTCTCGCGTATGCGACTCTGAGCAACGACGAATTCAGTGCCGATGTTTCATTGGTCTGGGCTGGGGATCTGGACCGGGATGGCAAGCTCGATGTGATTCTTTCCGTCGGCAGCGGGCGTGGTGAAGAGGATTTGGCAGTCTATTTGTCGTCGCTGACAAAGCCGGGCCAACTTGTATTACCGGCAGCCGGTTATTTGCCCAGTGACTGTGAACTGAATAACAGGTAACCCCATTCCCGGCCAAGCTGGACATGGAGCGGACAGGCGGGCAGCGCGATGGCAATGGCAGATGGGGATTGCTATCCTGGCCGAAGACCAATATTGCGCGTTACAACAATTGGGCCAGTTCGACCGTAAAACTTCACGCTGGATTCAAACTCCGTCAACCATCAGGAAACTCGGTGGCGCACTGTTTTGCGATCGCAGCTATGATCACGTCTTCACTTATCACAATGACGCGGAATTCTGCTATGCAGCACGGGGTTTCGCGCACAGCTCAAGGTTTGAAGCCAATGAAGACACATCGCCTGGCAATTGCAGTACTGGCCGCAGCATTCAGCGCTGCTGCCAACGCTACCCCAACCGCCGCCCCAGTGCGCGCGGAAATTGACGCACTGCTCAACAAACTGCAATCGTCCGGATGCCAATTCAACCGCAACGGTTCCTGGTACAGCGGCGCGGAAGCCAAATCGCATTTGCTGCGCAAGCTGGAATACTTTGAAGACAAAGGCTCGGTAAAAAATACTGAACAGTTCATTGAACTGGCCGCATCAAAGAGCAGTTCGTCCGGCAAGCCCTACCAAGTCAAATGCGGCAATGCCGCTGCCATGCCGAGCCAGCAATGGCTGAATGCGGAGCTTAGTGCGATCCGTGGCCGCTGACCGCTACAAGCCCATTCTCCTTATGCGCCCACTGCTTTTTGTCCTGTCGGTTCCGCTTACCTGCGCTGCCTCCTCTCAAGTATTACTATCAGCCGATACAGAATCAAAGCTCGAAGGCGGCATGACACCGCCCAATGAAGTAGTCCAGCTTATCCTTCGCGATGAGCCTGATGACGTGGCGCATGTACGCGAATGTATGGTCGAGAAGGGTTTGAGGAAGAAATATGCTGCGAAACTCTTCACCGCCACATCCCTGCACTTGAACGGCGATGGCATACCTGATTACTTTGTGCGGCCGTCCCTTGAGCCTTATTGCGCGGCATTTTATGGCGCACACTTATTCAGATACTGGTTCGTTGTTGGCCACCGTAACCACGGCAAAATTAGCTATCACATCATATTCAAGAGCGGCAGTGATGAAGCGCGTGTACTTGCCACTATGACGAACGGCTATCACGACCTGGAATTAATGGGTCATACCGCGAGTACCGCGCGCGTCAGCAGCTGGCGCTTCAATGGCAAGGAATACAAACCGTCTCGCTGCATCGACCAAGTCATGGGCGAAAATGGCTGGACCGGTAGCACGCCCTGCCCGGTCGACGAGTGATGACAACAGTGTTAGCGCAGCACACCCAAATCCATCACCACCCCACTCTTCAGCATCGCCACGATCCCCGCCTCAGGCAGCGGCCTGCTGAAGTAATAGCCCTGGATTTCATCGCAGCCCTGAGCGGCCAATAAACGCAGCTGCCCTTCCGCTTCCACGCCTTCCGCAATGGTGCGCAAGCCCAGGCTGTGTGCCAGGCGGATCACAGCGGTCACAATTGAGCGGTCTTCCGCATCATTGACGAGGCCACGCGTAAATGACTGGTCGATCTTCAGCTTATCGACCGGGAATCGCTTCAGGTAACTGAGGTTGGAATAACCGGTTCCGAAATCATCGATCGACATCGCAATACCGATGGCCTTCAAGCGGTGCATCAGGGCGATCGACGCTTCCGGATCTTCCATCGACAAGCTTTCCGTCAATTCGAATTCCACCAGCGACGGCTCCAGCTCGTATTTTGCCAGCACATCCCGCAGCATCGCTTCCAGCCCATGATGCGCAAATTGTGAAGCGGCCACGTTGACAGCGACCGGCACCACCGGTACACCTGTATCCATCCACTTGCGCAGGGTGGCGCACGCTTTTTCCAGCACCCACGTGCCGATCGCCGTGATCAAGTTGCTCTCTTCCGCCACTGGAATGAATTGCATCGGCGGCACCAGCCCAAGCTCCGGTGACTGCCAGCGCAACAGCGCCTCCAGGCCAATCACGCGGCCACTGGCCAGGTCGATTTGCGGCTGGTAGTGCAGCACGAATTCGTCGCGCTGCAATGCCCGCAGCAAGCCTTGCTCCAGCGTGACCCTGGCATCGAGCCGGTACTGCATTTCCTGCGTAAAGAACTGGAAGCCATTACGGCCCGCTTCCTTCGCGCGGTACATGGCAATGTCTGCCTGGCGCAGCAGGTTCTCCGCTTGCGAACCATCGTCCGGGAACAGTGACAAGCCCATACTGCCCGTGATCACATGCTCCTGGCCCGCCAGCATCACTGGCTTGGCCAGGCTGGTACCGATACGCTCGGCAATCATGCCTGGCGTCGTATCGCCCAACGGGTTGTCCAGCAAGATCACGAATTCGTCGCCCCCCAGACGCGCCACCGTATCGAATTCGCGCACGCAAGTGCGCAGGGTATCTGCCACCATGCGTAATAACTCGTCGCCGACCGCATGGCCCAGTGTATCGTTGACTTGCTTGAATTTATCGAGGTCGATGAAAATCACGGCCAGCCGGTCGCCACGCCGGTCGGCGCGTTTGATGGCATGCGCCAAGCGGTCCAGGAACAGTGCGCGGTTCGGCAATCCCGTCAACTGGTCATGCGTTGCCTGGTGCTCGATCGCCTTTTCATGCAGGCGCCGCTCCGTCACGTCGTGCGCCACGCTCATCACGGCATTGGCATTGTTGAACCAGATGTGGCTGGCAAAAAATTCCACTTCCACCTGTCCGCCATCGATGCGCATGACGCGCAGCGGCTTGCGGGGCACCAGCTGGGCCATCGCTATGTCGCTATACGTCCCCGCTTCGGCCTGCTCAAGACAATCGGCCGCGATGCGCTGCATGGCTTCCGTACCCAGCAACTGGTCAGGCACGTGTGCGCCGAACAAGTGCAGCGCCGCCGGGTTCATGAAGATGATTTTTCCATCCGCATGAATCCAGATCGCATCGGGTATCAGTTCCACCAGGGTGCGGTAGCGCGCTTCACTCTCCTCGATATGCGTGTTCAGCTGGCGCAGGTTCTGGTTAATGTCGTACAGTTCCCGGCTCTTTTTCTCAAGCAGGGTTTCCGCTTCCTTGCGCGCAGCCCGCTCGCGCAACAGGCTGCGCGACGCGACGGTCGGCGCCGCCGCTTGCGGCGCCATGGGAAAGCCGGGGGCCGCTCCCGCAAGCGGGGCGCCGGAGGGTGCACCGCCTGTGTCGTACTGGGTCATGCCGGCTCGATTTGCAAGTGGAAACGGGTACGGTGCAGATTGCCTTCTTTTGCAAGATCCGTGCGGGTGACCTGGATCGGTTCTTTGTAATGGGCAATGCAGCCGTCGATCAGCCCGGCAGCGAGATCGGCAAAGCCGCGCGGCGAACTGTACAGAAGTTCCAGTTCATTCGGCGATAGCCGCGAGCAAGGCAAGGACGGCAGCTCCGCATCCGGATACAGCTTGCGCACTTCAACGTGAATCACGTCATCAATGCGGCTGAGGAAGTCAAACACGCCATGCGCATCCTGGAACAGCATCGGATACGACTCGGAAAAGCGCTGGAACAAGTGCTGGCCAAACAAGTGGATCAAAGCGGGAATCGGCATGCCAGTGGCATTGGACAGCGCCATCACGAGGCGCACCAGTTCCGCATGGTCATACGTGCCGACTGACGTGTACGCGCCGTCATTCGGCAATTCCGCTTCGGTAATGATACGGTCCAACATGTCCAGGCCCATACGGGACTCGACCAATTCCATAAATTCGGTAAATACTACGCCCTTCATGGCAGCCTCTCCCCAGAGTTGGATAGTGCCAGTATAACGTTGCAGTGGACAAACGTCAGTTCGCCGCGCTAGCGTGCTCATCAGTACTGCTGGTCCAGTTGCGCAACAACCCCAACGCCACTGCCAGCAAAGTTGGCCCAATAAACAAGCCGACAAACCCGAACGCCAGCACCCCGCCCATCACACCAAGCAACACCAGCAAAAACGGCAAGCTGCTGCCCCGGCTGATCAGCATGGGTTTGACGACGTTATCCACGCCACTGATGAGGAACACGCCCCAGATCACCATGAATATTGCCCATCCCGTGCCGCCATGGTTAAACAGCCAGATCGCCGCGCCGCCCCAGATCAGCGGCGGGCCGATGGGGATCAGTGAAAACAGGAACGTGGCCACCGCCAGCAGCGCCACGCCGGGCACGCCCGCAATCATGAAGCCCACGGCAGCCACGGCCGCTTGCGCCAGCGCTGTTCCCAGCAAGCCATACATGACGCCGCGCACCGTGCGGCTGACGGTATCGGCCACGTCATCCGCATGTTCGCCCATGATCTTGACCATACCTGTACGCAACGCCGCCAACAAGGTCAAGCCATCGCGGTACAGGAAAAAACAGACAAATGCGGCCAGGCTGACTTGCGCCACGCCGCGGCCTAGCAGCATGCCGCCGCCCAGCAACACTTTGCGGGCCGGTTCGATATAACGCTTGGCCAGCGCCACCATTTCTTCGCGGCTGCCGATCAGCTTGCGCAGGTAAGCATCAGTCTGCTCGCCCACCATCGGGATTTCCTTCAGCCAGGCCGGCGGTTCCAGCGTGCCGTTAGCCAGCGCATCGCGCACGTGTTCGACCACTTCTGTCGCATGGTCCGCGATATTCCATGTCACCAGGGTCAGCGGCAGAATAATCACCAGTACCAGCGAGCATGTCATGATGGCGGCCGCTAACGTTTTACGCTGCCTGCACCGGTGCAGCAGCATCAAGAATAATGGCCAGGAAGAAATCGTGATGGCGGCGGCAAACAGGATGGCCGCCAAAAACGGGTACAGCACAGCCAGGCAGCCAATCACCAAAAAGATGACAGCAGCCAGGCGGGTGTAGGGTTGGAAACGCTTTTCCAAAGGATGGTCTCCCAGGTTATCTGAGAGACTAGCTTATCAGGAAAGCAGCAACTTCAAATCGTGCACGATGGCTGCGGGATCTTGCTTGTCGCGCACGTACAGGCGGATCTTGCCGTTTTTATCGAACACAAACGTGGCGGCCGTGTGTTCAATCGTGTAAGAGTCGGCAGTCTTGCCCGGCACTTTGTTATAGATAACCTTGAATTCCTTGGCTGCCGCTGCCGTTTGCTCCGGCGTGCCGCGCAGGCCGACAAAGCGTTTATCAAAACCCGGCACATATTGCGCCAGCAATTCCTGCGTATCGCGTTCCGGGTCCAGCGTCACGAACAGCACTTGCACCTGGTCCGCCTGCGGGCCCAGTTCTTTCATGACGTTGGCCATGTTGAACAACGTGGTCGGGCACACTTCCGGGCACTGGGTAAAGCCAAAGAACACGGCAATGACTTTGCCTTTATACGTGTCCAAGGTCACCGGCTTGCCTGTGTGATCGGTCAGCGACAGCTTTTCCGCATAGCTCAAGCCCGTCAAGTCCGTATTCTGGAATTGCAGTTTGCCCGGGCTCTTGTCACAGGCCGCCAGCGACAACGCCAGTGCAGCGGAAACACCCAGGGCGGCAAGCAGTTTTTTCATTGTTTAGAACTTGATGTAATGGTCCACCAGCAGCGCGGCGAACAGCAGGGACAAATAAATAATCGACCACGCGAAGGCTCTACGCGCCACGATATCGCTGTAATGGCGGTGGATGCGCCAGCCGTGCCACAGGAAGACGGCATTGAGCACCACGGCGCTGGCCAGGTAAATCAAGCCGCTCATCTTGACGGCAAAGGGCAGCAACGTGGTGGCGGCCAGCGCAATCGAATACAGCCAGACATTCAAGCCCGTGAATTGCATGCCGTGCGTGACCGGCAGCATCGGCAAGCCGGATTTCGCGTAATCGTCGCGGCGGTACATGGCCAGCGCCCAGAAATGCGGCGGCGTCCACACAAAGATAATCATCACCAGCAGCCACGCCTGCATCGGCACTTCATTGGCCACTGCCGCCCAGCCCAGTGCCGGCGGCATGGCGCCGGACAAGCCGCCAATGACGATATTTTGCGGCGTCGCCGGTTTCAAAATCATCGTGTAAATCACGGCATAGCCAACGAAAGTGACGAACGTCAGCCACATGGTCAGCGGATTGACCAGCGCATACAAAATCCACATGCCGGCGCCGCCAATCACGGCAGAGAACACCATGGTTTCCATCGGCGAAATTTCACCTTGCGCCATCGGACGGCGGGCGGTACGGGCCATGCGCGCATCGATTTCACGCTCGACCAGGCAATTGACGGCGAACGCCGCACCGGCCAGCAGCCAGATGCCGACCGTGGCGGCGATCACCACATACCAGTCCGGCAGCGATTCGCTGGCCAGGAACATGCCGATCACCGCGCAAAAGACCGCCAGTTGCGTGACGCGGGGTTTGGTTAGCGCCAGATACTGGGAAATGCGGGACATGCGTTGGCTCGGTTTTTGCAAAATAGTCTGGGTCGTCATTGCTGGTGCCTGGAAGGCGCCGCTGCGCGCAACGTGCTGCTTTCGCTGTGCAGGGCTGTATCGGATTGATGCTTAGCCCGGTAGTTTAACATGGTCAGCATTAACACCAGCAGCGCCGCCCCCAGGTTATGCAGTACAGCGATGGCCAGCGGGAAATTCAGATAGATGGTGGCAATGCCCGTTGCCGCCTGCGCACCCAGCACCATGGCGATGCCGCGCGCCAGTTTTGTCATGCCAACAATGTTCCATGCGCGATAAGCGGTATAACCGGCCAATGCCACGACGACCAGCGCGAAATTGCGGTGTACCCAGTGCACGGCGGTCAATGCTTCAAACGGCAAGTAGTGGCCGGCCGCCGTCTTGCCCAGCTCGCGCCACAGGTGGAAACCGTGTTCGAAATCCATTAAAGGCACCCACTGGCCGCCACATTTCGGAAATTCCGTACAGGCCAAGGTAGCGTAGTTAGTACTTACCCACGCACCCAGCGCCAACTGGACCGCGACGACCACACCGGACGCGACCGCCAACCAGCGGATCGCGCGCAGCACGGGCGGTGGCGCGGCGGGACGAATTTTCTTGCCCGTCAACGTGTCGTGCACAATATTTTGGCGGCTGCCAAACCACGTCAGCAACGCCAGCAAGGTCATCCCCAGCAACAGATGGGTGGAAACGATGACGGGCTGCAATTTCAACGTGACCGTCCAGGCGCCGAACGCACCCTGCAGCGCAAACGCAAAGAACAGCACGGTCGGCATGCCCGGCTCGAAACCTGGACGCTTATGTTTGCGCCACTGCACCCATGCAGTCGCCATCATGGCCATCACCAGCATGCCTATGCCCATGGCCAGGTAGCGGTGGATCATTTCCACCCACGCCTTGAAGACCGTTACCGGCCCCGTCGGCTGCAACGCTTCCGCTGCCGCGATTTCCGCATGGGCGAGGAATGGGTTCGCCAAGCCATAGCAGCCGGGCCAGTCCGGGCAACCCAGGCCGGAATCCGTCAACCGCGTAAATGCGCCAAACACGATCAAATCAAACGTCAAAAATACGCAAGTCCACGCCAGTTTGCGGTATTTGTTTTCGTCCGACGACATCCACACCATGGCGGCAGGCAGCAACGCCACCAGCAAACCTGTGATGAGCATTTCCGCAAAAGAAGTCACATGCATGGTAGTTCCTCAACCTGTCCTTAGCCGATGGCCGACGCTTTCAACACCTTGGCCAAGTCTTTTTTTACCTTGGACGGATCCGCGTCTTTCGGGAAACGCATCATCAAATTGCCCAGCGGGTCGATCAGGTAAATGTGGTCCGATGCCTGGCCGCCCTGCTCCACCGGCAGCCACTTTGCTACCGCGTCTTGCGGCGCACGCAGCATGCGGGTGCCGTCATTCACGCGCAGCAGCACGGTTTCCAGCGGATTGTTATCCGTGATCAGCCACACCCGTTCGATGCGGTCCGCTTCCTTGCCCTGCATGGTGCGCAACTGGCGCATGGCAAACAACTGGTCCTGGCACGCCTGCGGGCAATCGGACGGGCCGACTTTCAGCATAATCCACTTGCCTTTGTAATCTTCCAGCCTGGCGGCTTTGCCATCAAGCAAGGTACTGGCCATGGCAGGAATCGGGTAAGTGCGGGGATCGATCAGCGCGCCATAATTGGTGCGCCCTTCCGGCTTGATCACGTAATACGTGAAATACGATGCAATCATCGGGGCCGCACATACGGCCAGCACCGCCAGTAATTTCCAGCGGCCTGTTGAGCGCTGGACGTCGGTATTAACTTGTTGCTTTTCCACGTTTGAATCCTGTTACGACAAAAAAAAGTACCGCCATCAAAGCCAGGCCATACCACTGAAACGCATAGCCCTTGTGTTTATCCACGCCCATAGCCGGCGCTGGCCAGTCATGCACGATGCCCGAATCGTCCGGCCCGGCAGGCGCCGATTGCTCGACAATAAACGGTTGCATGCGCAAGCCGCTGGCTGCCGCCATTTCCTGCACGGTGGCATTTTGCACGATAGCCTGGCGCTGCAGCGGCGGTGGCGTACCCAGCTGCATGACCTGCCCCGGTCCCAGCCGCGCCACGCCTTCCACGGTCACCGTGCCGGATGGCGTACGGTAATCCGGCAACTGGTTGCGGTCCGCCGAGTTACGGGGCAGCCAGCCGCGCGCCACCAGCACGTGCATGTCCGTGCCTGCAATTTTAAACGGCATCAGCAAATAAAAACCTGCCCGGCCCTGATACGGGCGATTATCGAGATAAATCGGCCAGCCCGGGATAAATTCCCCCGTCATGCGCACGCGGCGGAATTCCACCAGCGATGCCGATATCGGTTGCGCGCCGATTTCCAGCGGCGCGCCCGTGCGGCCTGCCTGCAAGCGCAATTCCTGCGCCATTTTGTATTCGGCACGGCGGTCTTGCCACTGGCCCAGGGCAATACCCAGCGCCGCCACCAATACTGTGGCAATAAAGGGAACCAGCTTAAAGCGGAAGGCCAATCGCATTACAATGCAACCTTACTTTTTACTGATATGTGGATGCCCGGCCCAAAGGCCCTGCACCCATCTTTTCTGATCTTTATGAAAATCCTTGTCGCCATTGCGTTCATCCTGATCCTGGCCAGCCTGGGCTCCGCCTTTTATCACATGATGCGCCAGAAAAATAAAGCCGATCCGCGCATGGCCCGTTCGTTGGCAATGCGCGTGGGCTTTTCCATCCTGCTGTTCCTGTGCATCCTGGCCGCGAATTACCTCGGCTATATTCATCCAACCGGTATCCGCTAAAAAAACAAGGCCAGGTCATTGACCTGGCCTTGTTAATTAATCGGTACTGTTACAGCCAGTACACAACAACGTACAGGCCCAGCCACACAACGTCAACAAAGTGCCAGTACCAGGCAGCGCCTTCGAATGCGAAGTGGTGCTCTGGCGTGAAGTGGCCCTTCATCAAACGGAACAGCACCACAGCCAGCATGATCGCGCCCATGGTCACGTGGAAGCCGTGGAAGCCGGTCAGCATGAAGAACGTGGAACCATAGATACCGGACGTCAGCTTCAGGTTCAGTTCGTGGTAAGCGTGGATGTACTCATAAGCCTGGAAGCCCATGAACACGGCGCCCAGCAAGATGGTGGCAGCCAGCCATACGATGGTCTTGGCGCGCTGGCCGGCAACCAGTGCATGGTGGGCGATGGTCAGCGTCAGGCCCGACGTCAGCAGCAGCGCGGTATTGATGGTCGGGATCGGGAATGGGCCCATCGGCGTGTACGGCTCAATCGTGCCGGCCGGGCTGTTGCCCCAGTGCGCGATAAAGTCAGGCCAGATGAATTTGTGGTCCAGGTCGCCCAGCCATGGCAACGTGATGGTGCGCGCATAGAACAGTGCGCCGAAGAACGCGCCAAAGAACATTACTTCCGAGAAGATGAACCAGCCCATCGACCAGCGGTACGAGTGGTCAATCCGCTTGCTATATAAGCCGCCTTCGGATTCCTTGATGGCGTCGCCAAACCAGAAATACAGCACCAGCAGCGTGCACGCGATACCAATGAAGTTGACCGCCTGGCCCCACGAAGCGTCGTTGACCCACGCGGAAGCGCCGATCATCGTGATGAGCAGCGAAAGGCCGCCCAGCATTGGCCACCTGGAAGGACCAGGCACAAAGTAGTACGGTGCCGCGTTATGAGAACTCATCTCGTTATCTCCTCAATGTTTACTTAGCTACAGCAAATTTCACTATTGTTATCAGCAGCGCGATAAATCCGGCAACTCCCAGCAGTGCAGCGATCACCACATACGCCAGGTTCAGTTTCACTTCATCCTGGTCGAAATCGCTTTTCCTGCGCAGGCCGAAAAACGACCACAGCACCGCTTTCAGCGAATACAAAAACGATGCCTGCTTAGGTTTGTCCGTCATCGCGAAGCCGTCTTGTCTTTCAATCCGTCGATTTCAAAGAAGGTGTACGACAGCGTGATGGTTTTCACATCTTTCGGCAGTGCGGGGTCGATATAAAACACCACCGGCATTTGCCGCGCTTCATTCGCCTTCAAGGTCTGCTGTTTAAAGCAGAAGCAATCGACTTTCTTAAAATACGGCGCCACCTGGTTGGGCGCATAGCTAGGAATCGCTTGCGCATTGACCGTATGTGGCTGGACATTCACTACTTCATACACCACCGTCGCCAGCTCGCCCGGATGCACTTGCAGCGAGCGCTGCGTGGAGCGGAAGCGCCACGGGCCATGCGCATTGCTGTCCAGTTCCACCGTGATGGTGCGGCTGGTATCGACTTGCGTATTGCCCGGCAATGCAACGGTGCCGTCTTTTTGCGTGATGTTGTTAATGCCCAGTACTTCGCAAATATGCTTGTAGACCGGAATCAGCAGGTATCCAAAGCCGAACATCATCACAGCGATGACGACCAGCTTGCCCAGCATGCGGCGGTTATCGTTCACGGGCTTATCCCAGCCAGGTGCGCTTGACAAACACGGAGATGAAAAACACCAGGGCAATCGAACCCAGCGTCAATGCCAGTTTCAAATTGCTGTTTTGCTTCTTTGGATCGGACATGCTGCTTCTCCCTCTACGCCGGCGGGGTCTCCGCCGGCAACGTATTACTTAACGACTGGCGGTTCTTCGAAGGTGTGGAACGGCGCCGGCGATGGCACGGTCCACTCCAGCCCTTCAGCGCCTTCCCATGGCTTGTCAGCCGCAGGCTTGCCGCCACGGATGCTTGGCAGCACCACGAACAGCAGGAAGTACACCTGGCACAGGCCGAAACCGAAGGCGCCAATGGTGGCAATCGAGTTGAAGTCCGTGAACTGCGCTGGGTAGTCAGCGTAGCGGCGCGGCATACCCGCCAGGCCCAGGAAGTGCATCGGGAAGAAGGTCACGTTGAAGGTGATCAGCGAAGCCCAGAAGTGGAACTTGCCGCGGCCTTCGTTGTACATGAAGCCAGTCCACTTCGGACCCCAGTAGTAGAAGCCCGCGAACAGCGCGAACAGCGAACCTGCCACCAGCACGTAGTGGAAGTGCGCCACCACGTAGTACGTATCTTGCAGCTGGATGTCGATCGGAGTCACAGCCAGGATCAGGCCGGTGAAGCCGCCCATCGTGAACACGAAGATGAAGCCCACGGCGAACAGCATCGGGGTTTCAAAGGTCATCGAACCTTTCCACATCGTGGCGATCCAGTTGAACACTTTCACGCCGGTCGGGATAGCGATCAGCATGGTGGCGTACATGAAGAACAGCTGCGACGTCACTGGCATACCGGTGGTGAACATGTGGTGCGCCCACACGATGAACGACAGGATCGCGATCGACGCCGTTGCGTATACCATCGAAGCGTAGCCGAACAGTGGCTTGCGTGCGAAGGCTGGGATGATCTGCGACACGATACCGAATGCCGGCAGAATCATGATGTACACCTCTGGGTGGCCGAAGAACCAGAAGATGTGCTGGTACATCACCGGATCGCCGCCACCGGCAGCGTTAAAGAACGACGTGCCGAAGTGGCGGTCGGTCAGGGTCATGGTGATCGCGCCGGCCAGAACTGGCATCACGGCGATCAGCAGGTAAGCGGTAATCAGCCAGGTCCAGCAGAACATCGGCATCTTCATCAGGGTCATGCCAGGGGCGCGCATGTTCAGGATGGTGACGATGATGTTGATGGAACCCATGATCGACGATGCACCCATGATGTGCATGGCGAAAATACCCATGTCCATGCCAGGGCCCATCTGGGTCGACAGCGGTGCGTACAGCGTCCAGCCGGCCGCAGTCGCGCCGCCAGGAACGAAGAACGAACCGGCCAGCAGCAGCGCCGCAGGCGGCAGCAGCCAGAACGAGAAGTTGTTCATACGGGCAAACGCCATATCGGACGCGCCCACTTGCAGCGGGATCATCCAGTTAGCGAAGCCAACGAATGCTGGCATGATCGCGCCGAACACCATGACGAGGCCGTGCATGGTGGTCAGCTGGTTGAAGAATTCAGGCTGGAAGAATTGCAGGCCAGGCTGGAACAGTTCGGTACGGATCATCAGCGCCAGCACGCCGCCGGACAGCAGCATGATGAACGAGAACCACAGGTACAGGGTACCGATGTCCTTGTGGTTGGTGGCAAACAGCCAGCGCTGCAAGCCGTGTGGATGGTCGTGCGCATGGTCGTGGCCGTGCGCGTGATCGTGTGCGTGATCGACAGTGCTCATAATGTGCAACTCCTAATTACTTACGTGCAGCCAGGACTTCGGCTGGTTGAACGATGTTTTCAGCAGCCTTGTTCGACCAGCTGTTGCGGGTGTACGTAATGACCGCAGCGATATCGGTATCCGACAGGGCATTCCATGGTGGCATGGCGCTTGGGAACTTGCCGCTCTTCTGGCCATGCAGCAGCACGTTGATCTGGTCAGCTTTCGGGCCGTTCACGACTGGCGAGCCATCCAGCGATGCGAATGCGCCTGGTACGCCTTTACCGGTAGCCTGGTGGCAAGCCACGCAGTTGGTGGTGTAGACTTTTTCGCCTTTGGTTTTCAGTTCGTCCAGGGTCCAGACCTTGTTCGGATCATCAGCCAGCGCAGCCATTTCTTTTTTCTTCTTGTCGACCCACGCGGTGTACTCTTCCGCCGTCACGACGCGCACGACGATCGGCATGAATGCGTGCTCTTTACCGCACAGTTCCACGCAGTTGCCGCGATAGACGCCGGTATGTTCGGCCTTGAACCATGCATCGCGCACGAAGCCCGGGATCGCATCCTGTTTGACGGCAAAGGCCGGGATGGTCCACGAGTGGATCACATCGTTAGCGGTGGTCACGACACGGATCTTGCGGTTCACCGGCACGACCACTTCGTTATCCACTTCGATCAGGTAGGTATCGGAACGCTTTTCCGTTGGCGCAACGCCTGGCGAACCCACTTGCGAACGCGGCGTGGCGATATTCGAGATGAAGTTGATGCCTTCGCCTTCGCCCTTCAGGTAGTCGTAACCCCATTTCCACTGCATGCCGGTGGCTTTAATTGTGATGTCGGCATTCGACGTGTCTTTCATGGCGACCACGGTACGGGTTGCCGGCAGCGCCATGCCGATCACGATCAGGAATGGCACCACGGTCCAGGCGATCTCAACTGCGGTGGATTCGTGGAAGGTGGCTGGCTTGTGGCCCAGCGATTTACGGTGTTTGAAGATGGAGTAGAACATCACGCCGAACACAGCGATAAAGATCGCCAGGCAGATGTACATCATCAAGTTGTGCAGGTCGTAGACCTCATGCGCGATCTTCGTTGCCGGCGGCTGCAAGTTCAGCTGGTGAACGACCGGACCACCCGTACCACCGGTGGCTTTCGAGTATTCAGTTACTGCCGCCGCCGTGTCCGCCGCCCATGCAGGGACAGAAGCGGCCGCAACCGACAGCGCGAGCATCAACGATTGAAATCGCTTTGCATATATCATATTTTCCCCAACCACCCAAGAAATAAAAATATTTTTAAAGGCAGCCGTTCGATGTTCTGAATAGCCGCCGAGCGCTACAACACCTAAAACCTTTTTACCGTGCCCGAAAACGGGGCAAAAAGATGGCAAAATTAGTCAAGGATTATAGTCAACATCCTCTGAGCGCATCAAGAAGATTATCCATTACGCAAGAGCAAAGCCGACAGCTTTGGCGATATTTGCCACATATGGATAACCATATTCTGCGTATGTCTTGAGTGGTATCGGCGTTATTTGCTGGGTTTTCTCGGCAGATCGAAACGGACAATGGATTCGCCCGTGCTGGTGGTGCGCGGCGCCGGACGGAAAGCATGTCCATACAACACTTCAAACGTCAGGCCCAGCTTGCCATCGGCGCGGCGCTGGCGTTCCAGGGCTGCAAGCAAGCGCTGGTGCGCCGCGCGGCTCAATACGCCCTGGCGGCGCGTAGCCAACGGATTGCCGCCCCATGCGCGCACGTCAGCCAATAACGCTTGCGGCGTATCGTACGTGACCGTGATTTTTTCCATATCCAGCACCGGCGTGGAAAAGCCCGCCTCCACCAATTGGTCACCAAAATCATGCATGTCAACAAAAGGTAATGCATGTTGCGCTAAATCCACTTCAGCAAACGCATTGCGCACTTCCGAGAACGTATCCGGGCCAAAGCACGAAAACATTAATAAACCTTCAATCCGCAACACGCGGCGCCATTCAGCAAACACGCGGTCCGGTTGCGGGTGCCAGTGCAGCGCCAGGTTCGACCACACCAGGTCAATGCTGTGCAATGGCAGCGGCAATTCCGCGAAATCGCCGCACAGCAAGTCCACGCCGGTTTTGCCTGGCAACAGTTTGCTGAGCAACTGGTTCAAGCCTTTGGCTGCCGGGCCCTTGGCGGCGCGCGCCATGGCTTCGGCCGCGTCGATGCCGACAATATGCGCGGCGCCGTACATTTTTTGCAATATTGCCAAATCCGCGCCCGGGCCGCAGCCCGCGTCGAGCACGCGGCGGGGGATCATTTTCACCAGCGCCAGCCGGTCTTGCATGCGGGATGCGATTTCCCGGCGCAGGAAATCCGATGGCGCGATACGCTCAGGGTGGGCAAATAGCGTCCGGACGCGCTCGATATCGATGGGTGCGCTGAGTTTTGGCGGCTTGGAGGGTGCTTGCATGGTCTTGACTGCTTGGGATGAGATAATGGCGGCAGTTTACATGGTTGGCGGGGTTTGCGATGCAGACCGGTTCACCTGACGGTACCGGCCATGGCGCCGGATGGGGCTGGACAGGCAAACTGGGTCGGGCTGCGCTGCCGCTGCGCCGGGTGCTGGCGCGCGCTGGAACGTGGCTGTTGCCGGGCGAATGTGCGCTGTGTGGAGGCATCGCCGGCGGCGCCGTGGTCTGCGCGGCTTGCCACCACCACTATATAGAAGGGTGGCTGGCCCGGTGCCTGCGCTGCCGCCAATGCGCGAACCCGCTGCCGCCCGGCGCCACCGGGCTATGCGGCTATTGTTTGCGGACGATGCCCGCGTTTGATGCGACGGTCGCAGCGGCCGCTTATGCATTGCCGCTGGACCGGCTCGTGCTGCAACTGAAATTTGGCGGCAGGCTGGCGCTGGCGCGGCTGTTTGGCGATGCACTTGCCGGCGCGGCGCTGGATGCCCCCGGCTTTATCCAGCCCGACGTGTTGTGCCCCGTGCCGTTGGGCCCGCGCAGGCTGGTGGAACGCGGTTATAACCAGGCGCTGGAAATGGCCCGGCCGCTGGCGCGCCGCCTGGCGATACCGCTGCAAGCGCAACTGGTCATCCGCGTGAAGGAAACCGCGGCACTGAGCCGGACTGCCACGCCGGCGGAACGGCGCGCCTATATCAAAGGCGCATTTGCCGCGCCGCAGCGCGCCTGGATAGATGGCCGCCATATCGGACTGGTGGACGATGTGATGACCAGCGGCGCGACCATGAACGAATTGGCGGCGCTATTGAAGCGGTACGGGGCAACACGCGTTACTTGCCTCGTGTTTGCGCGGACACCGCCGCACGATGAATAAAGTTTTAAATAATCGGTTAAAGGAGAAGTAAAGTGTTTCATGTAGTCCTGGTCAAGCCGGAAATCCCTCCCAATACGGGCAACGTGATCCGCCTGTGCGCCAACACGGGGGCACAGCTGCATTTGATCGAGCCGCTGGGGTTCGAGCTCGATGACAGCAAATTAAAGCGCGCCGGCCTGGATTACCACGAATATGCAGCCATGAAGGTGCACAAGGACTGGGCGGCATTCATGGCCGCCGTGCAGCCCGATCCCGCCCGCCTGTTTGCCATGACGACGCACGGCTCATCGCCATTCGCCAACCAGCAGTTCCGTCCCGGCGACGTCTTTGTATTTGGATCGGAAACCAAAGGCCTGGATCCGGAATTCCGCAACAGCTTCCCCCCGTCGCAGCGCATCCGCCTGCCAATGCGCCCGGACAACCGCAGCCTGAACTTGTCCAATACGGTGGCGGTCGTGGTGTTTGAAGCGTGGCGCCAAAACGGCTATCAGGGCGGCGCCTGACGGTTTCCCAACCGTGTGGACGCGCTCCCGTTTGCTGTCGTATAACGGTGAAAACCGACGGGAGGCGCCATGTTTGATATGGAATTACCCTGGTGGGAATATATACTGCGGGCCGCCATCATTTATGGCGCGCTGCTGGTCATGGTGCGCGTGGCCGGCAAGCGGACGGTCGGCCAGTTTACGCCGTTTGATTTACTGGTGGTCATGCTGCTCAGCGAAGCCGTGTCCAATTCACTGTCCGGCGGCGATAAATCCGTGCCGGGCGGCTTGCTGTTGGCGGGCACGCTGATCGCACTGAATATCGCCATTGCGCACCTGACTGCTTATAACCGCAAGGCAGCCAGCCTGATCGAAGGCACCGCTGTGCTGATCGGACGAAACGGCACGGTTTTTACTGACATTGCCCGCAAAAACCGCGTATCGGACGCCGATGTCGAACAGGCGCTGCGGGAAGAAGATTGCGATTTACAGGAAATGCAATGCATGTTCCTGGAATCGGACGGCAAAATCACCGTCCTCAGAAAGTCTTAATTGCCGTACATGCGTACTTTTGCCAGCAGCTTCGTGGTGGAACGGTCATGTTCGAAATCGATGGCTACGGCCTTGCCGCCATAGGCCAGCACGGCCTGGCCTTCTGGAATCGCCGTCATATCGTAATCGCCGCCCTTCGCGTAAATCTCCGGCTGGCATTCCAGCACGGTTTCCAGCGCCGTATCTTCATCAAACGCCACCACCAGGCTGGCCGACTCCAGCGCGGCAATGACGGCCATGCGGTCTTCACAGTGATTCAGTGGCCGGTCGTCGCCCTTGCCGAGGCGTTTGACGGATGCATCCGTGTTGACAGCTACTACCAGCGACGCGCCCAGTGCGCGCGCCTGCGCCAGGTACGTCACGTGGCCGCGGTGCAGGATGTCGAATACGCCATTGGTCAAGACAACAGGCTTGGGCAACGCCGCGACCCGCTCCTTCAACGTGGCGCGGCTGCAGATTTTTTCTTCAAATTCAGGCATGGGTATTATGTTTTAGGGCCGGATGCATCATCTTCCTCCTCTTCTTCCTCCTCGATCTGCATGCTCAAGCCGCCGGCGGCGCTGGAACCGCCACTGTCGCCAGGTTCCTTGCGGTCGCCCCGCAGCTTGATTTGCAGACGCAGGCCGTTGGCGGAATCGGCATTGCGCAGCGCTTCTTCGTAAGAAATGAAGCCCTTATTATAGAGTTCGTACAACGCCTGGTCGAACGTGCACATGCCCAGTTCGCGGGACTTGTGCATGATTTCTTTAATTTGCTGGAAATTCCCCTTCAAGATCATTTCTGAAATCGTCGGCGAATTCAGCAGGATTTCAATGGCGGCCTTGCGCCCTTTGCCATCTTCCGTGCGGATCAGCCGCTGCGACACAATCGCTCGCAAATTCGACGATAAGTCCATCAACAGTTGATTACGCCGCTCTTCCGGGAAGAAGTTGATGATACGGTCCATAGTCTGGTTGGCGTTATTCGCATGCAAAGTCCCCAGGCACAGGTGGCCCGTCTCCGCAAACGCAATCGCGTGTTCCATGGTTTCCGTATCGCGGATTTCGCCGATCAGGATCACGTCCGGCGCCTGGCGCAGCGTGTTTTTCAGCGCGTTATGCCACGACAGCGTATCGACGCCCACTTCCCGGTGCGTAATCAGGCAGCCCTTATTCTTGTGCACATATTCGACGGGGTCTTCCACCGTGATGATGTGGCCCGCCGAATTCGCATTGCGGTAGTCAATCATGGCTGCCAACGTAGTCGACTTGCCGGAGCCTGTGCCGCCCACCACGAGCACCAGCCCGCGCTTGGTCATGATGACTTCCTTGAGCACTTCCGGCAAATCCAGTTTCTGGAAGTTCGGAATTTCCGACGCAATGGTGCGGATCACCATGGCCACGTTTTGTTGCTGAACGAAGACATTGACGCGGAACCGGCACACGTTCGGCAGCGATATCGCGAAGTTGCACTCAAGTTCCGTCTGGAATTCCGTCCGCTGCCGCTCATTCATGATGGCGTACGCCAGCGCCTTCGTGACTTCGCCCGTCAGCCGCTGCTGGCTCAGCGGTTTCATCGAACCCTGCGACTTCATGCTGGGCGGGAAATCCGCTGAAATGAACAGGTCGGACCCGCCGGTCTGATGCATAACCGTCAGCAATTTATGGATGTAAGCCTGGGCTTCTTCGTGACCGAAAGTCGACATGCGCATCACTCCTGTCTGGCTGCGGGTTGGCGAAATCATTATATGCCGCGACATATGCCGTGACTATTTCCTGACGTTACCAAATTTGCTTGCCCTTCAGACCACACCACCATTGCGTGCGCCGATTGCCTGTGTTCAAATAGGTTGCATGACACTGACCGAGCTGAAATACATTGTCGCTGTTGCGCGCGCCAAACACTTCGGACACGCCGCCGAAGCCTGTTATGTCGCCCAGCCAACGTTATCGGTCGCCATCAAAAAGCTCGAAGATGAACTGGGCGTGGTCTTGTTTGAACGGGGCGGCGCGGAAATCTCGGTTACTCCGCTGGGTGCGCAAATCGTGGCCCAGGCGGAACGCGTGCTGGAACAGACTGCCGCCATCAAAGAGCTGGCCAAACAAAACAAGGATCCACTGGCCGGCCCGCTGCGCCTCGGCGTGATTTACACCATCGGACCCTATCTGCTGCCGCCGCTGGTCAAAGCCATGGTCAGCCACGTGCCGCAAATGCCGCTGATCTTGCAGGAAAACTTCACGGTCCGCCTGCTGGAAATGCTGCGCCAGGGCGAACTGGACGCGGCCATCATGGCGCTGCCGCTGCCCGACCACGGCATGGCGCTGCAAGCGCTGTACGATGAACCCTTTGTGGTCGCCATGCCACAAAACCACGCGTGGGCAGCCCGCAAGACTATCCCGGCCGAGGATTTGAAGACAGAAACCATGCTGTTGCTGGGTAATGGCCACTGCTTCCGCGACCAGGTGCTGGAAGTGTGCCCGGAAATGGCCCGCTATGCGGCGCCCGGCAATGGCATGCAGCGCACGTTCGAAGGGTCGTCGCTGGAAACCATCCGCCACATGGTGGCCAGCGGTATCGGCCTGACCGTGCTGCCGCGCGCTTCCGTGCCGGACATGAATGCGCAAGACGGCATGCTGCAATTCCGCCCCTTCTCCGATCCGGAACCGACGCGCCGCGTCGTCATCGTGTGGCGCAAGAGCTTTACGCGCAAAGCCGCCATTGACGCCATTTGCACCGCGGTGGCCCAGTGCAAGCTGCCGGGCGTGACGCCGGTGGCCCATAACGACGCCTGAAACCACGGATCTGCGCCGTACTATAATCGCGGTTTTGCCCTTGACACTATCCGCGATGAACAAGCTGCAGCTGTATTTCCGCCTGATCCGCCTCGACAAACCCATCGGCACCGTGCTGCTGCTGTGGCCGACTTTGAGCGCGCTGTGGCTGGCCAGTCATGGCGTGCCGGACTGGCGCATCTTGCTAATTTTCTGCCTGGGTACTTTCCTCATGCGTTCCGCCGGCTGCGCCGTCAATGATTATGCGGACCAGGACTTCGACCGCCACGTCAAGCGCACAGCCGAGCGCCCGATCACCAGCGGCCGCATCAGCGGCAAGGAAGCGCTGGCCGTGGCCGGCGTGCTGGCCTTCGTGGCCTTCCTGCTGATCCAGCCATTGAATGCGCTGACCAAGCAATTGAGCGTGGCGGCCCTGCTGATTGCCGGCACCTATCCCTACTTCAAGCGCTTCTTCGCCATCCCGCAAGCGTATCTGGGCATTGCCTTTGGCTTCGGCATCCCCATGTCCTATGCGGCTGTACAGGGTACGGTACCGGCGGTCGCGTGGTGGCTGCTGGCCGCCAACGTGTTCTGGGCCGTGGCTTATGACACCGAGTATGCGATGGTGGACCGCGACGATGACTTGAAAATCGGCATCCGCACATCCGCCATCACGTTTGGCCAGTTTGACGTGGCCGCCATCATGCTGTGCTATGCCGTCAACCTCGGCATGCTGCTGGCAGCTGGTGTCCACTACAGCCTGGGCCTGTGGTTCTATGCGGGACTGGCGGTGGCGGCTGGCTGCGCGGGCTATCACTACACGCTGATCCGTGGCCGCGAACGTGCGCCCTGCTTTGCCGCGTTCCGTCACAATAACTGGCTGGGAGCAGCCGTATTTGCGGGCATCGCCCTGGATTTCGCGCTGCGTTAATCACATAGAGAGGGCACCATGGACCAGAACCAGACTGACAGCTTGCGCCACGAAGCCGGCGCAGACCGCGAACGCTTGCTGAGCCACTTGCGCGAAGCGGTCAGCGACGCAGAACAATGGCTCAATTCCGCTCCCAAAGATGCGCCGGCCGACATCGAACAGGCGAAAAAGCAGTTCCAGGACGCCATTGCCGGTGCGAAGACGGATTTGCTGAAGCTGGAAGATACGCTGCTGGCCCGTGGCAAGCTGGCATGCAAAGCCGCCGATGCCTATGTGCAGGAAAGTCCGTGGGTGGGCGTGGGCATTGCCGCCGCTGCCGGCCTCGCGCTTGGCTACCTGATCGGGCGCGACTAACCCTTCCGCTCAGCGCGGCGCGCTGCCGATGTGGTAGCGGCTGCGCAATTGATGCAGCCAGCCTTTTTCCTGTTGCAGGAACTGGGAAAATTGCTGCACAACTTCCGGATAGCGCACAGTCGATAAGCGGAAATCGCTGCGCGCATGGGGCAAGCCGGGATCAAACTGCAGCCCGCCCGGCGCTTTCAACTGTTCATCAAGCATGTGGTTGGCCACGTCCACGCTGACATACACGGCATCGATGTGGCCGGCCATGGCCAGCCGCAGCAAACCTTCAAAGCTGGGATTGGTGGTCACAGTCATGGCCTTGCTGTCAATCGCGTCTTGATAAGGCCACGGCGTAAAGCCCAGCGCAGTCCCCAATGTCTTGACTTCCGCCAGCGGGCGGCCGCGGCGGTTCGGCAACACCATCGCGCCCTCTTCCGTCGCCACCACGACGTCGCTGTAGCTCAGGGGGGCGGCAGTGCGCAACTCTTCGCGCCACTTCGGGTTGTCCGGATACTTGAAGTCAACCGTATGGTCTTTCAGCAGTGCGGAATACAGGCGGTTAATGGGCAGCGCCACGTAGCGGAACGTATAGCCGTGGCGGTGCGCAAAGGCATCGAGCACTTCACGCGCAAAGCCCGTGTATTCATTATTGCGGTCGACGGTGTGCAGCGGGTAGTACTGCAGGCTTTCCACACCCACCGTGAAAACGCGTACGCCAGGCTCGGCAGCGATGGCGCCAGTGGCGGTGGCCCACACCAGTAAAGCCAGCACAGCGCGCCGTAGCCGCATGACATCTCCCGTGGAAAAGTCCCAGCATACCGAACGTGTCTGTAGTGCGCCATACAGACCGTTGCCAATTTGCACAGCTACGCATGAGGCCATTGCAGGCGGACCGGGCCAGGAGTACAACATCAGTAAGCGCACCATGCGCATACCTGCGGAGTCCGTCATGCAAAACCAATTGGCAATGCTGTTATGCCTGGTTCCAGCGTGGGTCTGCGCACAGCAGCCGGTCACCTTATACGGCGTGGTGGACCTGGCCATCGCGTCCGACAGCAATTCCGGCAAGTCGTCCACCCGTGTCGACAGCGGCCAGCAGACGGCATCGCGGCTCGGCATCCGCGGCCAGGAAGACCTGGGCGGCGGATTGGCCGCCAGCTTCGTGCTGGAATCGCAAATCGAATCCGATACGGGTGCGCCCAGCTTTGCCGGGCGCGTGTTCGGCAGCCAGGCTTGGGTAGGCTTGTCCAGCCCCATCGGCACCATCCGCGCAGGTCGCATGTTCACGCCTTACTTCGGCGCCATCGCCACCAATGATCCGTTCGATGCCAAAGGCCCCGGTGAATCGACCCGCGTGTTTTACGATTCCGGCGTGCGCATGGATAACACGGTCAAATATTCACTGCCATCCGGCTTGAACGGTTTTTATGGCGACGTCGCGTGGGCGGCCGGCGAAAGCGCCATCAGCAGCGGCGCCAACCGCCAGATCAGCCTTGACGTCGGTTACAAGACGGGCATCTTCAATATCCAGCTGGCGCACCACGACGCCAATGACGCCACCGGCGCGACCTTGGCGCGCAGCACGATGATAGGCGGGAATGTCGACCTGGGCCCCATCCGGGGCTGGCTGGCGGCAGCCCGCAGCACCAACGACACGACGCTCGATACGCGCGATTTGCTGGTGGGGGTGTCGGTGCCGTTCGGCCTGAACTTGCTGTCAGCCGATTACGTGCGCAAGACTGACCGCAACAACCCGAATGCGGGCGCCAAACAACTGGCCGCAGGCTACTACCAGTGGCTGTCAAAACGTACTAACCTGTATCTGGTATCCTCCCGCCTGCGCAACGGCAGTGCAGCGAATTACCAGACCACGCTGCCGGGCGGCACGCGGCGTGTGATCGCTGTGGGCATACGGCATCAATTCTGACGATCTCTGACATGAACCTGCGCAGTACCTTCGCGTTGCTGGCCATCGGCTGGCAGTGCGCGACACCCGCCCCGGCGGCCGACGTCACGATGGCGTTCGGCGAGAAAATTCCGCCGTTTTGCTTTCCTGAAAGCAATTCCGGTATTGAACTGGAAGTACTGGGCGAAGCGCTGGCTTTCCGCGGCCATGTACTGAAACCCCGCTATTACTCGTTTGCCCGCATTCCGTTCGCCTTCAAGGGGCATGAAGTGGACGCCGCGATGACGGACCTGGGCCAGGATTTGCGGCCTGACGGCGCCTACTATGGCGACCCGGCCGTGTTTTACGATAATGTGTTCATCAGCCTCAAAGAGCGCAACCTGGTGATCCGCAAGCCGGAAGATTTAAAAGGATTGACCGTGATTTCGTTTGCCGGCGCAGCGCGCCGCTATCCGGAATGGCTAAGCGCGGTGCAGGCCGAGGGCCATTATTACGAGCAAAATGACCAGGCATTGCAAGTGCTGACGCTGGATAAAGGCCGCTATGACCTGGTGCTCAGCGACCGCAATATCTTCAAGTATTTCACGCTGCAGCTGCGGCAGACGGGCTATAAGCCGAAAGCCACGACGGAGCATGCGTTTGTCCGTTTCAACCCGCTCGATTACCGGCCCGTGTTCCGCGACCGCAAAATCCGCGATGACTTCAATGCGGGGTTGAAGCATTTGAAAGAAACGGGGCGGTTTCAGGCGATTTACCAGAAATACCTGGGCGAACCTTGATCCGCCCAGGCCGGGCCGGGCCGGCAATCAGGCCGCGCCCAGCTGCTCGCCCAATTCCTTGCCACGGGCCGCTGCTGCTTTCACGGCTGTCACAATGGCGGCTTTCACGCCTTGCGCTTCCATGCTGGTCAGCGCCGCATACGTGGTGCCGCCTTTCGACGTGACTTTTTCGCGCAGCACGCCGACCGGGTCCGCCGATTGCACGGCCAGCTGCGCCGCGCCTGTAAACGTCGCCATGGCCAGCTGCTTGCCCTGCTCCGCCGTCAGGCCCAGTTCTTCGGCCGCCTGCTGCATCGCTTCGATAAAGTAAAACACGTAGGCAGGACCGCTGCCGGAAACCGCCGTCACCGCATCGATCTTGCTTTCATCGTCGATCCACACGGTGTCGCCCACGGCGCGCAAGATGCGGTCGGCCGCGTCGCGCTGCTGTTCCGTCACGCCGCTGGACGCCACCATACCCGTCACGCCCATGCCGATCAGGGCAGGCGTATTAGGCATCGTGCGCACGATGGCCGCGTAGCCCCCGAGCCAGCGCGACAAGTCGGCCGCACGGATACCGGCGGCAATGGACAGCACCAGCGGTGTACGGCCCGCCTGCTGCGCCGCTTGCAGCAGCGGCAGCAATTGCTGCGTCACTTCATGCATGATTTGCGGTTTCACGGCCAGCACCAGCACGTCCGCAGCGCTGACCGGTGCGCCCGCCGCACCAGCCACGGTGACCCCGTAATCACGGGCCAGCTTTTCCAGCGACGCCGGATTCGGATCGACCACATGGATATTGGCGCCAGCCGTCAGCTTGCCGGCCAGGCCGGCGATCAGCGCGGCGGCCATGTTGCCGCCGCCGATAAATGCGATTTTCATTGAGATTCCTTGGAGGGGTAAGTACGCGCGCCAAAGATGGCGGAGCCGACACGCACGATGGTGGCGCCTTCAAGGATGGCGGCCCGCATGTCGCCGGACATGCCCATCGACAGCGTATCGAGCGCCAAACCTTGGGCGCGCAGCGTGTCATACAGTGTGCGTACGCGGGCAAAGGCCGCGCGCTGTTTGTCAAAATCGTCTTCCGGCTCGGGAATCGCCATCAGTCCGCGCAGGCGCAGCCTGGGCAGCCCCGCCACCGCATGGGCCAGCGCGCCGATTTCCTCCGGCGTGGCGCCGCTCTTGCTGGCTTCGCCGCTGATGTTCACTTGCAGGCAAATGTTCAGCGGCGGCAGGCCGTCCGGGCGCTGGTCCGACAGGCGCTGGGCGATTTTTTCACGTTCGACCGTATGCACCCAGTCGAAGTTTTCCGCGATGGGACGGGTCTTGTTACTTTGGATAGGACCGATAAAGTGCCATTCCAGCGCCTGGTCCGGCGTGGGCGTGGCGCTGGACAGGGCGCGGATTTTGTCCAACCCTTCCTGCAAATAGTTTTCACCAAACGCCAGCTGGCCGCCCTGCACGGCTTCCAGCACACATTCGGCGCCAAAAGTCTTGGAAACAGCCAGCAATTGCACGGAACCGGCAGCCCTGCCCGCCTCGTGCTCCGAGGCAACAATGTTGTCTATGACTGCTTGCAAGTTCCGGGCTATTCTGGACATAATCGTTGAGCGGGAGAGTTGACGATCGCCCGCGCGCACGCGCCTTCCCACTCGGGAGCGGCGCCCGAATCGCAGGCACAGGGATTATAAATGGACATTTCCGAATTACTCGCATTCTCCGTGAAGAACAAGGCGTCCGACTTGCATTTGTCGGCCGGTTTGCCGCCCATGATCCGTGTGCATGGCGACGTGCGCCGCATTAACTTGCCGCCGATGGAGCACAAGGACGTGCACGGCATGATCTATGACATCATGAATGACGGCCAGCGCAAAGCGTACGAGGAAATGCTGGAATGCGACTTTTCCTTCGCGATTCCCGGCCTGGCGCGCTTCCGCGTCAATGCGTATAACCAGGAACGGGGCGCCGCCGCCGTGCTGCGCACCATTCCATCGAAGATCATGAGCCTGGAAGAGTTGAATTGCCCGAAAATCTTCGCGGACTTCGCCATGAAGCCGCGCGGACTGGTGCTGGTGACGGGGCCCACGGGTTCCGGCAAGTCCACCACGCTGGCGGCCATGATCAACCACCTCAATGAAAACGAATACGGCCACATCCTGACGATCGAAGACCCGATCGAATTCGTGCACGAATCGAAGAAATGCCTGATCAACCAGCGCGAAGTGGGCCCGCATACACTGTCGTTCAACAACGCGCTGCGCTCGGCGCTGCGGGAAGACCCGGACGCCATCCTCGTGGGTGAGCTGCGCGACCTGGAAACCATCCGCCTGGCCTTGTCCGCGGCGGAAACGGGCCACCTGGTGTTCGGCACCTTGCACACGTCATCGGCGGCAAAGACCATCGACCGTATCATCGACGTGTTCCCGGCCGAAGAAAAAGAAATGGTGCGCGCAATGCTGTCGGAATCGCTGCAAGCAGTGATATCGCAGACGCTGTTGAAGACCAAAGATGGCGGCGGCCGCGTGGCGGCGCATGAAATCATGGTCGGCACGCCGGCTATCCGCAACCTGATCCGGGAAGCGAAGATCGCGCAAATGTATTCGGCGATCCAGACCGGCAGCAACGTCGGCATGCAGACGCTGGACCAGAACTTGACGGACCTGGTCCGGCGCAATGTGATTTCGTCGGCCGCCGCGCGCTTTGCCGCGAAGATTCCGGAAAACTTCCCGGGGTAACGGTTCAATCAAGGCCGCTATCGAATTTCTGCCCTGGCTTCGGGCAGCCAGTATGAGTCCCGGCTTTCGCCTGGATGACGAAAGGTTTTTATGGAACGCGATCAAGCCTCCAAATTCATGTTCGACTTGCTGCGCCTGATGCTCAGCAAAAAAGGCTCGGACTTGTTCATCACGGCCGGCTTCCCGCCCGCCATGAAAATCGACGGCAAGATGACGCCCGTGTCGGCCCAGCCGCTGACGCCGGCCCACACGGCGGACCTGGCCCGTTCCATCATGAACGACAAGCAGGCCGCCGGTTTTGAAATGACGAAGGAAGCCAACTTCGCCATCAGCCCAGGCGACCTGGGACGCTTCCGCGTATCCGCCTTTGTGCAAATGGGTGCGGTCGGCATGGTGCTGCGGACCATTAATTCCACCATTCCGAAACTGGAAGACCTGGGCCTGCCGGAAGTGCTGAAGGAAGTCATCATGGCCAAGCGCGGCCTGGTGATCATGGTGGGCGCCACCGGTTCCGGCAAATCCACGACGCTGGCGGCCATGCTGGGCTACCGCAACCAGAACAGCTATGGCCACATCATCACGATTGAAGACCCGGTCGAATTCGTACACCCGCACGGCAATTGCGTGGTCACGCAGCGCGAAGTGGGCGTCGATACGGACGACTGGGAAATCGCGCTGAAAAACACGCTGCGCCAGGCTCCGGACGTGATCCAGATCGGCGAAATCCGCGACCGGCAAACCATGGATCACGCGATTGCGTTTGCCGAGACGGGCCACCTGTGCCTGGCCACCTTGCACGCCAACAGCGCCAACCAGGCGCTGGACCGCATCATCAACTTCTTCCCGGAAGAGCGCCGCCAGCAATTGCTGATGGATTTGTCGCTGAATTTAAAAGGCATGATTTCGCAGCGCCTGATTCCCCGCAAGGAAGCCAAGGGCCGCGCAGTGGCAATTGAAATCATGCTCAATTCCCCGCTGATTTCCGACTTGATCTTCAAGGGCGAAGTGCATGAGATCAAGGAATTGATGAAGAAGTCGCGCGAACTGGGCATGCAGACATTCGACCAGTCGCTGTTCGATTTGTATGAAGCGGACCAGATCACGTATGAAGATGCACTGCGCAACGCGGACTCCGTCAATGACTTGCGCCTGAAAATCAAGCTGGAGAGCAAAGCCGCGCAAAACCGCGACATGTCGGCCGGCACGGAACACCTCAACATCGTCTAATTTAGCAACATGGGTGCCGGGCCTTCAGGCCGGGCACCCACACATTAGGAAACTTATGACCACCGTCTTCGATTTCAAGGCCGATTCGCTGGCCGGCAAAGCTATCGACCTGTCGCAATACAAAGGCAAAGTGCTGCTGATCGTGAACACAGCCAGCAAGTGCGGCTTCACCCCCCAGTATGAAGGACTGGAATCCGTCTACCAGCAATTCAAGGACAAGGGCGTGGAAGTGCTGGGCTTCCCGTGCAACCAGTTCGGCTCGCAGGAACCGGGCGGTGAAGCGGAAATCGGCGCGTTTTGCCAGAAAAACTATGGCGTCAGCTTTCCCATGTTTGCCAAGATCGACGTCAATGGCGACGGCGCGCACCCGCTGTACAAGCACTTGAAAAAAGAATCGCCAGGCTTGCTGGGCACGGAAGGCATCAAATGGAACTTCACCAAGTTCCTGGTCCGCAAAGACGGCACGGTCTATAAGCGCTATGCGCCCACCACCAAACCCGAAGAAATGACGGGCGACATAGAAAAGCTGCTGGCGGAATAAACGCATCCCAGCCCGGCCCCGCGCCGGGTTTTGTCTTTTATGGTGCCGACATGAGTACTGTGACAACGTACCTCGCACAACTGTTCTCCCCTCCTGACGACCCATCGATGCTGACCTACGGCAACTATGATCCGTGGCTGGTCCTGCTGTCCGTGGTGGTGGCCAGCTTTTCCTCGTGGATGGGCTTGCAGATGGCGGGCCAGGCCGCGTCGGCATCGACACCCAACCTGCGCCGCGCCGCCCTGCTGACCGGCAGCCTGGCGCTGGGCAGCGGCGTATGGGCGATGCACTTCATCGGCATGCTGGCCTTTAATTTGTGCACCGGCGTCGAATATGACCGCGCCCTGACCATCTGGTCGATGTTGCCCAGTATTGCCGCGTCCAGCGTGGCGCTGTCGCTGATCGGCCGCAAACGTATCAATGGCTGGCAATTGCTGATCGGCGGCGTGCTGGTAGGCGCCGGCATCGGCGCCATGCATTACACGGGCATGGCGGCGCTGCGCAGCACGCTGGAATTGCGCTATGACCCATGGATGTTCGGCCTGTCGATCCTGGTGGCCGTGGCGCTGGCCAGCCTGGCCTTGTGGGTGCGTTTCGGCTTGTCGATGCTGCGCACGTGGATGTCGGAAAACACGCGGCTGGGCGTGGCCGGCGTCACGATGGGTTTTGCCATCGCCGGCATGCATTACACGGGCATGGCGGCAGCACGCTTCGTTGGCCGCGTGGAACCGGACGCCGCCAGTGAAATTCTCAATGCTCCCTTCCTCGCGCTGGCCGTCTCGCTGACCACTGCTGTCTTCACGCTGCTGGTGACATCCGCCAATGGCTTGCTGCGCTACCGCGCCCTGTTTTACCAGTTGCGCGAAAGCGAATCATGGATGCGCGCGCTGCTGGAAACCGCCGTCGATGGCGTCATTACCGTGGAATCAGATGGCACCGTCCGCGAATTCAACAAGTCGGCCGAACGTATCTTTGGCTGGAAGAAGGAAGAAATCGTCGGCAGGAATGTGCGCACCTTGATTGCCGACCCGACCCGCTCCGCGCGCGACGGTTTGCTCAGCCATTTGAAAGATGGCCGCGAAGGCATGATCGGGGAAAGCCAGGATATCCTCGGCTTGCACAAGAGCGGCGCGAAGGTCCCCGTGCGCAATGCCTATGGCCACGCGCGGCTGGCGAACCAGGATTTGTATGTGTGCTTCGTCACCGACATCAGCGAACGCAAGGCCATGGAGCAGGCGCTGCGCGACAGTGAACAGCAACTGCGCTCGCTGATCGGCAATATTCCCGGCATGTCGTACCGCGCACTGCATGCCCCCGGCTGGCCCATGGTGTTTGTCAGCCCCGCCGTGGAAACGCTGACAGGCTATCCCCAGGAAGACTTCGTGGGATCGCCGCCGCGCCGCATGTTCAGCGAATTGATCCATCACGACGACCACGAACGGCTCGCACATGAGCTGGAACTGGCGATTGAACTCAAAGAGCCTTTTACGCTGGAATACCGCATCCACCACCGCGACGGCAGCCTGCGCTGGGTATGGGAAAACGGCAGCGCCATCTTTGACGACAAGGGCAAAGTCACGTGGCTCGATGGCGTCATCCTCGATATTTCCGGGCGGCGCCAGATGGAAGAAGACTTGCGCGCTGCAAAAGAGCGCGCCGAACAGGCGGCCGCCGCCCGCGCGGCCTTCCTGGCCAACATGAGCCATGAAATCCGCACGCCGATGAATTCCATCCTGGGCTTTACCGACGTGCTGCTGCAGGGCGAGCTGGCGGCGGACCAGCGCCGCCACCTCGATACGGTACGCAATTCCGCCCGCTCGCTGCTGCGGCTGTTGAATGAAATCCTCGATACGGCCAAGCTGGATAAAGGCGCGGTGGAACTGGAAGAAAGCGATTACAACTTGCTGGCCCTGGTCGATGAATTGTCGTCGACCATGGGCGCCAATGCGGCAGCCAAAGGGCTGGTGCTGAGCGTGCATTACAGCGATGCGCTGCCGCACCGGCTGCGCGGCGATGAATTGCGGGTGCGCCAGGTGTTGACGAATTTGCTGGGCAACGCCATCAAGTTTACCGGTGAGGGCAGCGTGACCTTGACCTTGGCGCTGGAAGAACAGGACGGCCTGGAACAGCTGCACATCACCGTGGCCGACACAGGGATCGGCATCCCGCACAACCGGCTGGCTGCTATCTTTGAACCGTTTACCCAGGCCGATGCGTCGATGAACCGGCGCTACGGCGGCACGGGGCTGGGCACCACCATATGCAAGCAATTGACGGAATTAATGGGCGGCAGTATCTGGGCCACCAGCGTTGAAGGCCAGGGCAGCGAATTCCATGTGCAGCTGCCGCTGATTTACGCGTCCCAGCCCAATGCGCAGACGGACAGCCATCAGGCTATCCAATTGCCGCCGCTGCGCATCCTGGCGGCGGATGACGTCCCGCAAAACCTGGAATTGCTGACCTTACTGATGGAAAAACGGGGCCATTCAGTCGTCACCGCCAGCGATGGCGCGGCTGCCGTGCGGCTGGCAGCCGAGGGGCGGTTCGACGTGATCTTGATGGACGTGCAAATGCCCTTCATGGATGGGCTGGAAGCCACACGCCGCATCCGCGCGGCGGAGCGCGAGCAAGGCCGCGCCCGCACCCCCATCATTGCCATGACGGCCAGCGTGCTGGAAAAAGACCGGGAAGCGACCAGCAGCGCCGGCATGGATGGCTTCTCGCCCAAGCCCGTCGACATGCCCGTGCTGGCAAGGGAGCTGGCGCGTGTGCTGGGCCTGGATGCGGCCGGCGCTGCGCCAGCCGAACAACGTGGCGCGTTGGCCGTGCTGAATCTGGGCCTGGGCTTGCGCCGCTGGGGAGAACAGGAACAGCCGTATTACCGGGCGCTGCACGCATTCGTGCAAGAGCGCATGGACCTCGGCCATCAGCTTGCCGGCATTGCGTCCAATGAGCGCTATCAGGATGGTGCGGCACTGACGCACCAGGCCAAGGGCGCCGCAGCCAACCTGGGTCTGGAACAGTTGGCCGCCATCCTGGACCGGGTCGAACATGCATGGCAACAGGCCGGCGCCAGCGCCGATGCCGCCATCGATAACGCCGACGCGCGCAACGCACTGGGCACGCTGCTGGCGCAGGCCAGTGAACAGTTGGCGATCGCATGCGCCGCCATCACCACTGTGCTGGCGGCGCAGGGCGCCCAGGCAACTGGCGCGGATGACAGTGCCGGTAACGGAACACTCGATACAACGCACGTGCAGCAACTGGCGGAACAGCTGCACCGTTCAATTGACAGTGGCGCATTCGATGACGCCCTGCTGCAAACCTTTGCGCAGGTACTGGCCGGGCACGCTGCGCCGGGCCGGCTCGATGAATTGCGCGATGCGATGCATAATTTTGATTTCAGTGCGGCGCACGCGCGGCTGGAGGCGCTGCTGGCGTCTTGCGTGCCGCCGTCCGCCGGGAGTACGCCATGAACCGCCAACCTGTGATACTTGCCGTCGATGACGAGCCTATTAACCTGCAATTGCTGCGGCAAATCCTGCAAGACCGCTACCGGCTGCTGTTTGCCAAGGATGGGCCCCGTGCGCTGGAACTGGCGGCGCGCGAACAGCCGGATTTGATCTTGCTGGACGTGATGATGCCGGACATGACGGGCTATGACGTCTGCAAGCATTTGAAAGCCGATCCTGCCACGGCCGGCATTCCCGTGATCTTTGTCACGGCGCTGACGGACGCTGTCGATGAAGTGGCGGGCTTCGATGCGGGCGGTGTCGATTACATCACGAAGCCCGTCAGTCCGCCTGTCGTGAAAGCCCGCGTGCAATTGCATTTATCGCTGGTGCGCATGGATGAATTGAAAGCCAGCCGCCTGGAAATCGTTCAGCGGCTGGGACTGGCGGCGGAATACAAGGACAATGAAACAGGCTTGCATGTGATCCGCATGAGCCATTACGCGCGCTTGCTGGGCATGGCAGCGGGATTGAATGAAGATGACGTGGATGATTTATTCAACGCGGCGCCCATGCACGATATCGGAAAGATCGGCATCCCCGACCGTATCCTGCAAAAGCCGGCAAAGCTGGATCCCGATGAGTGGGAAGTGATGCAAACGCACCCCACCATCGGCGCCAGCATCATAGGCGAGCATGCGACCGGCATGCTGGGCGTCGCATACGAGGTGGCGCGCACCCACCACGAAAAATGGGATGGCAGCGGTTATCCGGCCGGGCTGAAAGGCGAAGATATCCCATTGGCGGGAAGGATTGTGGCCATTGCCGACGTGTTTGACGCGCTGACTTCCGTGCGCCCGTATAAAAAGGCGTGGACCGTGGAACAGGCGTGCGACCACTTGCGGGCGCAGCGGGGGCTGCACTTCGATCCGGCACTGGTGGACTTGTTCCTCGGCTTGATTCCGCAGGCTGAAGTCATCATGAACAAGTGGGCGGAGCGGGAATAAATCAGGACAGTTTCAGCGCCTGCTCCAAGATTTCAATCCAGTGCAGCACCGGCTTGTCCGTCGCAGCCTGCAAATGCGTAAGGCAGCCTATATTGGCCGATGCATACGTGGCCGCTCCCGTATCGTCCAGCGCGGCCAGCTTGCGTTCACGCAGCTGGTTCGCCAGCTCTGGCTGCAGCATCGAATAGGTTCCCGCGGAACCGCAGCACAAATGGCTGTCCGCGCACAGCGCGACGTCGACACCGGCCGCGCGCAGCACCTGTTCCGCCTTGCCACGGATTTGCTGGCCATGCTGCAAGGTGCACGGCGGGTGGTAGGCAACGCGTTCGCCATACGCAGCCTTGCCGGCCAGCGCGCGCACTTGCGGCTCCAGCCCGGCCAGCACTTCGCTTAAATCCTGCGTCATGGCGGCGATGCGCTGCGCCTTGGCTGCGTAGACAGGATCATGCGCCAGCAAGTGGCCATACTCTTTCACGCTGGCGCCGCAGCCGGATGCCGTCATGACGATGGCTTCCGCATGGGGCGCCCCATGTTCGCCCGACACATGCGGCCACCATGCATCGATATTGCGGCGCATGTCATCGAGGCCGCCATCGTGGTCATTCAAGTGGTAGCGCAGTGCGCCGCAGCAGCCCGCTTCCGGCGCCGCATACAACGTGATGCCCAGTGCATCGAGCACGCGCGCCGCCGATGCATTGATCGATGGCGCCAGTCCCGGCTGCACGCAGCCTTGCAGCACCAGCATGCGGCGCGCGTGCACGCGCTGCGGCCACGCTCCGGCCGGGCGCGCGGCAACCAGCTTGTCCTGCAACTGCTTTGACAACAGGGGCTTGGCCAGCCGTCCCAGCTTCACAGCCGGCGTGAACAGCCAGCGGCGCGGCAGCGCTTCTTTCAGCACGGCGCGCTTGATACGTTCCGGTAAAGGACGCGGCACTTTCTGTTCCACCACCTTGCGCCCGATATCGGCCAGCCGGCCATAGCGCACGCCGGACGGGCACGTGCTTTCACAGCTGCGGCAAGTCAGGCAGCGGTCCAGATGCGTCTGGGTTTTCGCCGTGACAGGCGCGCCTTCCAGCACTTGCTTGATCAGGTAAATGCGGCCACGTGGGCCATCGAGTTCATCGCCCAGCAATTGGTACGTGGGACAGGTGGCCGTGCAAAAGCCGCAATGCACGCACGCGCGCAAAATCGCTTCCGCTTCGTCGCCGTCGCGCGTGTGCTTGATAAAGTCCGCCAGCTTAGTTTGCATGCGGCTCTCCCAGGCGGCCTGGATTGAAGATGCCCGCCGGATCAAATGCCTGTTTCACGCGCCGGTTCAGCAGCGCCAGCGCGGGCGCCTTAGGGTGGAAGGCCGGCACGCTTTTATCCGCAGTGCGGAACAGCGTCGCATGGCCGCCACTGGCTGCCACCGTGCGGCGGATATCGCCGGCCCGCACCGCATCAGCCCGCAGCCAGCGCTGGCCGCCGCCCCATTCGATCAGCGATTCCCCTTTCAAAATAATCGCGCTGGCATGGGGCGGCACGGCCAAACGCCACAAGTGCGGCGTATCGAAAAATGCATGCGTATGGTCGCGCAGGCTGCTCCACAGCGCTTGTGCATCGCGCTCCGGCATCACGGCAGCTTGTACCCCCAGCGTGCCGATCGCAGCCGCCACGGCGCTTTCCGCACCGGACAGGCGCACCGACAATACGCCGCCATGCCAGCAACTGGCCGACAGCGGCAGCGGCTGGCCGCCCCACTCATTCAGCGCACGCAGCGCGGCAATTTCATCGAGCGGCATGTGCAGCGTTGCTTCCCGCACGGGCAGCGGCAACACCTTCAGCGATACTTCCGCAATCAGGCCCAGGGTTCCCATCGAACCGGCCAGCAGCCGCGACACGTCATAGCCCGCCACGTTTTTCATGACCTGGCCGCCGAAGTTCAGCACGTCGCCTGCGCCGTTGACCAGCTTTGCACCCAGCACGAAATCGCGCACGCTGCCTGCCGCCATGCGGCGCGGCCCCGACAAGCCTGCCGCCACCACGCCGCCTATGGTCGAGGCGGCGCCAAACCGTGGCGGCTCAAACGCCAGCATTTGCCCATGCTGCGCCAGCAGCGCTTCGATGTCGGCCAGCCGCGTGCCGCAGCGGGCCGTGATCACGAGTTCCGATGGCTCATAATCCACCACGCCCGCATAGCCTGCCGTTTGCAGCACATCGCCCGTCAGTGGACCGCCATACCAGTCCTTGGTGCCGCCACCCCGGAAGCGCAGCGGCTGTTGATTGGCGGTGGCCTCTCGCAGCCGTTCGCGGAATTCTTCGAGCATCGCCATCCTTTAAAAACGGGGCAAGTCCGGATGCGGCAACACGCCGCCCGTCACGCGCATCTTGCCGAATTCCGCGCAGCGGTTCAGCGTGGGAATCGCCTTGTCCGGGTTCAGCAGCGACAGCGGGTCAAACGCCCGCTTCAGTGCAAAGAATGCATTCAATTCCGCCGCTGTGAATTGCACGCACATGGAATCGATTTTCTCGATGCCGACGCCATGTTCGCCCGTGATGGTGCCGCCCACTTCCACGCACAGCGCGAGGATATCGGCGCCAAACGCTTCGGCGCGGCGCAATTCGTCCGGCTGGTTGGCATCGAACAGGATCAGCGGGTGCAAATTGCCGTCGCCCGCATGGAACACATTCGCGCAGCGCAGCCCGTGCTTGTGCTCCATTGCCGCGATGCCTTGCAGCACACGCGCCAAATGCTTGCGGGGAATGGTGCCATCCATGCAGTAGTAATCCGGCGAAATGCGGCCTGCTGCTGGGAAGGCATTCTTGCGGCCCGACCAGAATTTCAAGCGCTCCGCCTCCGAGGTGGAAACAGCAATCGCGCCGGCTCCGGCCGCGCGCAGCACGGCCGCCATGCGGGTGATTTCCTCTTCCACTTCGGCTGCCGTGCCATCCGCTTCGCACAGCAAGATAGCGGCGGCTTCCGTGTCATAGCCAGCCCTGACGAACGGCTCCACCATGCGCGACGACGTGCGGTCCATCATTTCCAGCCCGGCCGGAATAATGCCGGCGGCAATCACGTCCGCCACGGCATTGCCGCCTGCCGTCACGTCGTCAAACGATGCCATAATCACTCTGGCTGCAGCGGGTTTCGGCACCAGCTTGACGGTGACTTCCAGCACAATGCCCAGCATGCCTTCGGAGCCGATAAACGCGGCCAATAAGTCCAGTCCCGGCGCATCCGGCGCTTCGCTGCCCAGTTCCACGATGTCGCCTTCGATCGTGGCCATGCGTACGCGCAATACGTTATGCACGGTCAAGCCATACTTGAGGCAATGCACGCCGCCTGAGTTTTCCGCCACGTTGCCGCCGATGGTGCAGGCAATTTGCGACGAAGGATCGGGCGCGTAATACAGCCCGTACGGCGCGGCTGCTTCGGAAATCGCCAGGTTGCGCACGCCCGGCTGCACAACGGCCATGCGCGAATACGCGTCGAGCCGGACGATTTTATTCAGGCGCGCAGTCGACAGTACGACACCATCGGCAATCGGCATGGCGCCGCCCGACAATCCCGTTCCGGCGCCACGGGGCACGATGGGCACATGCAGGCGCCGGCACACGTCCAGCACGGCCAGCACCTGCTCTTCACTGGCGGGCAGCACGACGATCATCGGCAACTGGCGGTAGGCGGACAGGCCGTCGCATTCATACGGCCGCGTATCTTCCGGTGCGCTCAGCACGCAAGTGGGCGGCAGCACGGCGTGCAACGCGGCGGCAACTTGCTGCCGGCGCTCTGGGGAAACTGCGGGCGTGGACTGGGTGGTCATTTACTTATTTTATGTGCAAACCGGCGATTTGTCGTATGCTGCCGGGATTCGTCATCCACGACTAACGAACCACGCGGAGAACTTACCATGGGCAACCGCCTCTCTAAAATCGCAACCCGTACCGGTGACAACGGCACCACGGGCCTGGGCGATGGCAGCCGTACCGACAAAGACAGCGTGCGCATTTGCGCCATCGGCGACGTTGATGAATTGAATTCCCATATCGGCCTGCTGCTGGCTGAAGACATGCCGGACGACATGCGCGATGAACTGGTGGGCGTGCAGCACGACTTGTTCGACCTGGGCGGAGAACTGTGCATTCCAGGCTACCAGATGATCAAGGAAGAGCACGTGGAAAAGCTCGACGCGCTGCTGGCCAAGCACAACGCCACCTTGCCTGCGCTGACGGAATTCATTTTGCCGGCCGGCTCGCGCGCCGCATCGCTGGCCCACGTATGCCGCACCATTTGCCGCCGTGCCGAACGCAGCATCGTCACCCTGGGCAAGGCGGAAACCATCCATGACCACCCGCGCCAGTATGTGAACCGCCTGTCGGACTTGATGTTCGTATTGGCCCGCGTATTGAACCGCTTTGCCGGCGGCGGCGACGTGCTGTGGCAGCACGAGCGCAAATCGCGCAAGGAAACCAAAGCAGAGTATGCGGCCAAAGCCGCTGCCGGCGCGGCGGACGAAGAGTAAGACGCTTCAGAACACGACAGCGGGAGACGGCTGGTCTGGTTTCACCCACACCTGGGCAGGCCGGTAAGACACCACCAGCACGTCGCGGAACTCGGCAGGAAACTGCATTTTCAGCGAATGGAAATCCTCGCCGGCCGCCAATTCCGCCCGCACTTCCAGCGGCGCTTCATGGCTGTGCGCACCCTGCATGCGCACCAGCGTCATAGCCCGCTCCCGCAATTTTTGCTGCACTTGCGCAGCGGCCGGCCATTGCCAGCCACGGAATGCCAGCGGCTGCCCTGCTTTGACTGCCGCGCGCGTGGCCTGCTCAAACTTGCGGTGCGCGCCATCGAGCGCCTGCTGGAATTGCGCTGCAGGCATGGTGGCGTGCGTCAGCATGAATTCTTCAAACGGGCGGCTTGGGGCCAGCGCCTGGTGCAGCGCTTGCGCATAGTCGAGGTATAAAGTCAGCGACAAGTGCCCACCTTCGCGCAGCACCAAGGTCGCGCGGTTCGACTCCATTTCGTGCGCATGGCCAGCCGTCAGGCCGGCCATGCACAGTACCACTGCTGCAATCGACTGCTTCATTAAAACTTCCTGCAATCCGTTTCCGTGGCGGTTTGCACGCCATTGGTTTTAAATACAAAGTTCCAGCACACGCTGCTGGTGCGGGAATACAGGATTTGATACTTGTTGCTGCCCTGCTCCCATTCCAGCGTCGTCGTGCCGCCGATCGCCAGGCTGGCTGCCGACGCATTCAGCGTCATGTTGGAGACGCCGGAACCGCCGCCCGGGCCTTGCGGGCTATGCAGGACGGCGAACTTGCCGCCCTGCCCTGCCAGATCCGGACTTGGCGTGCCACGGAAGCACGACAGGATGTACGGGCTGGCATCCGTCACATGGTACGCATAGCCCGACGGTGCGTTCGGGTGCGACAGCGTATTGCCGCCGCACACGGCATCGCGCGTGGCCGTGGTGCCATCAGGATTGTTGTAGCCAAAGATCGCAAAGCCATCCAGCGCCCAGCCAATCGGATGGGTATCCCAGTAGCTGGAACTCTGGTCCGCCATCATGCAGACCGGCGCCGCATGGTAGTGGTAATCGTCCGCGCGGCCGGCATGGCCGTTACAGATATCCAGTTCACCCTGCACCTTGGTATCGCCGCCACCGGTCGAGGTATCGCAGCCGCCCTGCTTGCACGGATTGAAGATCGGGATGCCGTTGATGGCCAGGCCGATCGGGCCATCGACTGCTGTCGTCGTGTTGGCCGCAATGGCCGGGTTCAGCGGGATCTTCCACGCATTCGAGCCCGTGAAGTTCTGCGGCGTCGGCACTTGCAGGATGGTTTGCGTAATCCCTTTCATCATCGGGTGCGCAGTCTGGATGCCGTACGTGCTGAAGTAGGCATACGTGTCATCGCATGTAATACCAAGGCTGTTGGCCTTTTCATAGGGACCGATGGCGCGCTGCATGGACAGGCAATTCAACGTGGCCTGCGTGGGGGTATTCAGCAAGTTCAATGCCGCGGTTTTCAGGGTCACCGGCGCCAGCGCCTGCGTCAGCACGCTGCCTGTGACCTGGCTGGCTGTGTACGCCGACAGGTTGGGCGCTGCCGACAGCGCATACACGGTGTACGTGTACGTCTTGGTGCCTGCGCCGGACGAGCAAGGCGCCGCATAGCCAAGGCCCGCGCCATCATCGGCAAAGCCCAGCGTGCCCACGCCAGTGCTGTTCACGGCCAGGCTGGTGACGGACGCGGGGATGTTATACAGCAGCCAGTTGTATTTGACGCTGCCGGGGCCGGGGATGGTGCTCATCACGACCGCGTAGCTTTGCGTATTGGCCGGAGCGCCGCTCCAGGCCAGCGGCGGCGACTTGCTGCTGCCATCGCACGTATACGTATTGGGCATCGTGGCGCCTTCCACACCCGCTGCCGACGTGACGGTAAAGCCCGATGAACTGGTCCCGGCCGCCGGCGTCACGCTCACCGTGCCGGATGCCGCACTGTTGCCGGCTGCATTCGTGGCAATCACCGAGCAGGTGTACATCGTGCCGTTGGCCAGGCCCATGACGGCCAGCGGGCTGGCGGTGCCTTGGGCCGTGACCGTGGCAGTTCCCGCCACGCAGGACGCGGTATAGCCGGTGACCGGCGAACTGCCAGCTTGCGACGGCGCAGTAAAGGCGATACTGGCGCTGCCATTGCCTGCCGTGGCGGCGCCGATCTGCGGCGCGTCCGGTACGGTGCCAGCGGGCTTCCCGAACGGCTTATAGGCAATGCCATTGCGGATGGCCGGCAAGACGCGCTGGGTATTCTCCTCGCCTTCGCTGAAATACTGCAGCACGTCCGGCACGTCCGTGGCTTTGGTATCCAGGATATTGTTCCAGTACGCTTCGCCTCCGGCGTCCGGCTCGCGGCCCAGCACATTGCGGTAAAACGCCTTCACCAGCGCAGCATTGGTTGGCGACTTGCCATACAGCGCAATGGATTCCTCGGAAGACAGGAAATAGCCGGCAACCGTACGCAAATTCAGGCCGTTACGGTCCATCGCATCGATCCAGTAACCCAGCCCGGCCGTGTCCGGAACCCGGCCGAATGCCGCCTGGTACAAGCGATAAGCTTTGCCGGCCGTACCTGTAACATCAAACGATACGTTCAAATCGGAAAAGGCCAGCAACTGCTTGCTGGTCACGGTGACTGAGGCGCCGCCGTTGACCGGGGTCACGATGAAACCGGAACCTTCCGCGGTAATCGTGTATTCGCTGCGTTTGCCGGTGAATGTCTGCGTCGCGCCTGCGGCAGTGGGGTCGGCTTTGACCGGTTCGGTAGACGGGGCTGCGCCCATTTGCAGGCGCTGGCTGGATGGCTGGTCGCTGCCGCCACATCCCGTTAAGCCTGCCAGTCCCGCCAGACTGGCGGCTATCAGAACGGAAGCATGAATCGCACGCATAAGTTGCCCCTCCGCATTAGTCGAACGGCCATTATCGCGTGCAATTGTGGAGAAAGCAGGGAGTTGCGCGGATAAATTGGCATCCGCGCAACAGTTGGGTACCGCTTAGCCGTTGTTGACGACCAGGCGGGGTTCGTCCGAACCGGCTGGGAGTGTGCCAAAGCGGGCCTTGATGGAGGCGGCAATGCCATTGGCATCCAGGCCGGCCAGCGACAGCAGCTTGGCCGGATCGCCATGGTCAATGAACTTGTCCGGCAAGCCCAGCATCAGCACTGGCTTGACGATGGCTTCATTCGCCAGCGCTTCCGCCACGGCGGCGCCCGCGCCGCCCATGATGCAGCCTTCTTCGACGGTCACCAGTACATCGTGCGTGGCGGCCAGCAGCTTGACCAGTTCCACGTCCAGCGGTTTCACGAAGCGCATGTTGGCCACAGTCGCATCGAGCTGTTCCGCCGCGCCCAGGCTTGGCGCCACCATCGAGCCAAATGCCAGGATGGCAATCTTCTTGCCCTGGCGCTTGACTTCACCTTTGCCGATTTCAATCGTGGTCAGCGCAGGAGCGATGGCCGCGCCGATGCCGGCGCCGCGCGGATAGCGGACCGCAGCCGGGCCTTCGTAATGGTAGCCGGTGGTCAGCATCTGGCGGCATTCGTTTTCATCGGATGGCGCCATCACCACCATGTTCGGGATGCAGCGCAGGTACGCCAGGTCATAGTTGCCCGCATGGGTTGCGCCATCGGCGCCCACCAGTCCGGCGCGGTCCAGCGCAAACGTGACGTCCAGGTTTTGCAGCGCCACGTCGTGGATCAGCTGGTCGTAAGCGCGCTGCAGGAAAGTCGAATAAATCGCCACCACCGGTTTCAAGCCTTCGCAAGCCAGGCCCGCGCCAAACGTGACGGCATGCTGTTCAGCGATGCCCACGTCGAAGTAGCGGTCCGGGTTTTCCTTTTCAAAACGCACCATGCCGGAACCTTCGCGCATGGCAGGCGTGATGCCGACCAGGCGCTTGTCCTGTTTCGCCATGTCGCACAGCCAGTTGCCGAAGACTTCCGTGTACGTGATTTTCGCCGGCGTGGCCGACGGCTTGATGCCTTCGGCCGGATTGAATTTAGGCGTGCCGTGGTACAGGATCGGTTCCGCCTCGGCCAGCTTGTAGCCCTGGCCTTTTTTCGTCACCACGTGCAGGAATTGCGGGCCTTTCAGCTTCTTGATGTTTTCCAGCGTAGGGATCAAGGATTCCAGGTCGTGGCCATCGATCGGACCGATGTAGTTGAAACCGAATTCCTCGAACATCGTGGCCGGCACCACCATGCCTTTTGCGTGTTCTTCGAAACGCTTGGCCAGTTCCAGCACTGGCGCGGGCAGCACGGACTTGCCGACGTTTTTCGCGGCCGCGTAAAACTGGCCCGACATCAAACGCGCCAGGTAGCGGTTCAATGCCCCCACCGGCGGCGAAATCGACATGTCGTTGTCGTTCAAGATCACCAGCAAGTTCAAGTCTTCCTGCACGCCAGCATTATTCAGCGCTTCAAACGCCATGCCGGCCGTCATCGAGCCATCGCCAATGACGGCAATCGCGTGGCGGTGTTCGCCCTTGATCTTGGCTGCCTGCGCCATGCCCAGCGCAGCGGAAATCGACGTCGACGAGTGGGCCGTGCCAAATGTGTCGTATTCGCTTTCCACGCGGCGCGGGAAGCCGGAAATGCCATCCATCTGGCGCAGCGTGTGCATCTGCTTGCGGCGGCCCGTCAAGATCTTGTGCGAGTAGGTCTGGTGGCCCACGTCCCACACGATACGGTCATAGGGCGTGTTGAACACGTAGTGCAGCGCAACCGTCAATTCCACCGTGCCCAGGTTGGAAGACAGGTGGCCGCCGGTTTTCGACACGCTGTCGAGCAGGTAATGGCGCAATTCATGCGCCAGCGGCGTCAATTGGTGGCGCGCCAGTTTGCGCACGTCCGCCGGATCATCGATATTGTCTAGCAAGTTCATTTAAGCCTTCCGCTGCACGATCAGGTCCGCCAGTTCGCGTAACCGCAGTGCTTTGTCTCCAAATGGCGCCAGCGCCGCATGCGCTTCCTGCCGCAGTTTTTCCGCCAGTGCGCGCGACGGTTCCAGGCCCAGGATCGATACATACGTGGGCTTGTTGTCGGCGGCATCTTTGCCTGCCGTCTTGCCCAGCGTGGCCGAATCCGCCGTGGCGTCCAGCACGTCGTCCACCACCTGGAACGCCAGGCCGATGGCGCGCGCATACACGTTCAGCGCCGTCATTTCTTCAATCGACAAGTCCTTGCCGGCCAGCGCACCCAATACCACCGACGCGCGCAGCAAGGCGCCTGTTTTCAGCTGGTGCATGCGCTCCAGCTGTTCCAGCGACAAACTGATGCCAACGCTGTCCAGGTCGATGGCCTGGCCGCCGCACATCCCGGCCGAACCAGCCGCGTGGGCCAGCAGGCGCAACATCTGTACCTGGCGCGCCGAAGGCAAGCTCGCGTCAGCCAAGACCAAAAACGCTTGCGCCTGCAACGCATCGCCCACCAGCAGCGCGGTGGCTTCGTCATAGGCAACGTGCACCGTGGGTTTGCCACGGCGCAGTTCATCATCATCCATGCACGGCATATCGTCGTGCACCAGCGAATAGGCGTGAATCATTTCCACGGCGGCCGCAGCGCGCGACAGCACGGCGCTATCGGCGCCGGACAATTCGCCGGCCGCATACACCAGCAGCGGGCGCACGCGTTTGCCGCCGCCCAGCAATGCATAACGCATCGCGTCATGCAATTTCGCTGGTTCCGTACCAGCGGCAGGCAGGTAGCCGTCCATGTCGGTTTCCATGCCGGCCTGGATGGTTTTCATCCAATCCTGGAACGTGGCGCTCATGCCTGCACCTCATCAGCAAACGGTTTCAGCATATCGCCTTCCAATACTTTCACTTGCGACTCGACCTTATCGAGCTGACCTGCACAATATTTCACCAGTTCCGAACCGCGCGCATACGCAGCGACCGACGCTTCCAGCGGCAATTGACCCGATTCCATTTGCGTCACCAGCGCGGCCAATTCAGCCATCGCTTCCTCAAAGGAAACCGGCGCAGCGGGGACGGGGCTGGCCGGTTCGGAATTCAGTTTTTTAGACATAAGCATTTAATAGGATATCTGCGCAATATGGCCAGACAGTCAGCCTGCCGGCGCAGTGTAGCCCGTTATTTTAGAACAAACCAACGAATGAGGTTGAAAAATGGCACGTCTGCCACTCCCGATGAGTTGCATTAATGATTATTAATTTGCAACAACGCCACAGCCGGCATGCGATTTTTCACTGCTATTAATGGAATGATTGTGCCATTTCATCCTGCTTGACGCCTTTTCACGGTATAATCTCCGGTTCTGTCCGAAATACCGTTTCCTTAACTGACAACAGGTCTTTACGGATTCTGTCTCTTCTTGGTTGCTGTACATTAATTAAGGGGGGTTGGGATGTCCGATCTGGCTACCCACGCCATGCTGGCGCGCTCGAGCGCGCAACTTCCAGTAAACGTCTACTTTGACAAAACGCTGCTGCAGCGTGAAATGCAGTCTCTGTTTAAAGCCGGCCCGCGCTATGTCGGGCATGAATTGATGGTGCCGAACGCGGGCGACTTTATGACGCTGGCGGCGGAAAATGAAGGGCGCATGCTGGTGCGGAACGCCAATGGCCTGGAAGTCTTGTCCAATGTGTGCCGTCACCGCCAGGCAGTGATGTTCAATGGCCGCGGCAATGCCAATACCATTGTGTGTCCGCTGCACCGCTGGACCTATGACCTCAAGGGCGAATTGATCGGTGCGCCGCATTTTGCGGAAACGCCGTGCCTGAACTTGCCGAAGGCGAAGCTGCAAAGCTGGAATGGCTTGCTGTTCGAGCAAAACGGCTACAACGTCATGGACAAGCTGAAGGATCTGTCGGTCACGAAAGACCTGGACTTTTCCGGCTACATGTTCGACCACGTGGAAGTGCACGACTGCGATTACAACTGGAAGACGTTTATTGAAGTCTACCTGGAGGATTACCACGTCGAGCCTTTCCACCCGGGCCTGGGCGCGTTCGTCAGCTGCGATGACTTGCGCTGGGAATTCGGCGCCGATTACAGCGTTCAAACCGTCGGCGTCAACCGCGGCTTGCGCAAATCCGGCTCGCCCATCTACCAGAAGTGGCACGAGCAAGTACTCAAGTTCCGCAATGGCGAACCGCCGCCCTATGGCGCGATCTGGCTGACGCTGTACCCGAACATCATGGTCGAGTGGTATCCGCACGTGCTGGTGGTATCGACCTTGTGGCCGCTGGGACCGCAGAAGACCCGCAACGTGGTGGAGTTCTACTATCCGGAAGAAATCGTGCTGTTCGAGCGCGAATTCGTCGATGCGGAACGCGCGGCTTATATGGAGACGTGCGTGGAAGACGATGAAATCGCGCTGCGCATGGATGCGGGACGCAAGATCCTGATGGAACGGGGCGAAAACGATGCCGGCCCATACCAGTCGCCGATGGAAGACGGCATGCAGCACTTCCATGAGTGGTACCGAAGTAAGCTCGATGTTTAAGTAATTCGCGGGCGCGGCGGTGGATCGGAAGATCCGCCCCGCGCCCTTAGTGTTTTAAAGGCCACCAATGCACTCCCTCTGGATGCTACTGGCCAGTTTCCTGTTCGCCGCCATGGGCGTGTGCGTGAAGCTGGCTTCTGAAACCTATACCACGTCTGAACTGGTCATGTACCGCGGCATCATCGGCATGACGATCCTGTACACGATGATGCGCCTGCAAGGCGAAACCCTGAAGACCCGCTTTGCATGGGCCCATGCGTGGCGCGGCGTGGTGGGTGTGATGTCGCTGTGGCTGTGGTTCCACTCGATCGGCCAATTGCCGCTGGCCACTGCCATGACGCTCAATTACATGGCGCCGATCTGGATGGCCGTGTGGCTGTTCACGCACGGCTGGTGGCACCGCACGGGCCATATCGAATGGCCGCTGATCGGCGCCGTGTTCATGAGCTTTGTCGGCGTCGTGCTGCTGTTGCAGCCCGCGTTCGAGAAAAACCTGCTGCAGCCGGCCCTGATGGCGCTGGGCTCGTCCGTGCTGACGGCCATGGCGTACCTGCAAGTGCGCAAGCTGGGACAGCTGGGCGAGCCGGAACACCGCGTCGTGTTTTATTTCTGCGTGTCGAATTTGCTGGCCGGCGTCGGCGGCCACATGCTGGAAGGCGGCGGCTTGATGTCGTGGCATGCCATCGGCAGCTGGCGCAATGCCGCGCTGCTGCTGGGGATCGGCTTGCTGGCCACGTCGGCCCAGGTCGCCATGACGCGCGCTTACCGCCTCGGCAAGACGCTGGTGGTGGCGAACTTGCAGTACACGGGCATCGTGTTTTCCAGTATCTGGGGCGTGCTGGTGTTTGCGGATTCCTTTGACTGGCATTCGTGGCTGGGCATCGCCATCATTCTCGCGTCAGGCAGCGCTGCAACGTTTTACAATACGCGCAGTACGGAACGCGGCAAGGCCATTGCCGATACCGATCCCATCGCCAGCGAATAAGGACAACAAATATGCATACCACCCTGATCAGCGCGGAGACTTTGGCGCAGCATTTGACGGACCCGAAGTGGGTCATCCTCGATTGCCGCCACGACTTGCTGATGCCCAATGCCGGCCGCGAAGGCTTCGCCATCGGCCACATCCAGAATGCACAGTTTGCCAGTATTGACGACGACTTGTCGGGCCCGAAAGCTGCGCTGGACGGCATTTTCAAAGGCCGCCACCCGCTGCCGGACCGCCATGCCTTCATTGAAACGCTGCGCAACTGGGGCATCAATGATGATACCCAGGTGGTGGGATATGACGCGCACGGCGGCATGTATGCGGCGCGCCTGTGGTGGATGCTGCGCTGGATCGGCCACGAGGCCGTGGCCGTGCTCGACGGCGGCCTGGCTGCATGGCAGGCCGAAGGCTTGCCGCTGGTGACGCCAACCGTGGGCCGCCCGCGCGGCCACATCACGGAACGCCCTACCCTGACGTCGACCGTGACGGTGGCGGAAGTGCTGGAAAACGTCAGCCACGGCCGCCGCCAGGTCATCGATGCGCGCGCCCATGACCGCTTCCGCGGCGAGAATGAAACCATCGATCCGGTCGGCGGCCACATCCCAGGCGCGAAAAACCGCTTCTTCAAGGATAACTTGCAGCCGGATGGGCGCTTCAAGCCGGGTGCGCAGCTGAAGCAGGAGTTCAGCCATTTGTTCAGCAATCCGTCCCAGGCCATTATGCAGTGCGGCTCCGGCGTGACGGCGTGCCATAACTTGCTGGCGATGGAACTGGCGGGGCTGCATGGCGCCGCACTATATCCGGGGTCGTGGAGCGAGTGGTGCTCGGATAAATCCCGCCCGGTAGCAACGGGCGCCGCATAAAGCAAAGGCCGCGAAAGCGGCCTTTATTCTTAGTGGCGGTGGGCAGTCAGGAACAGCACGATACACACGCCCAAGGTAATCAGCAGTACCTGCGGTATGGTTTCCTTCAGCGTCGCCCGCCGCTGCATTTGCGGCATCAAATCACTGACGGCAATATAAATAAACCCGGACGAAGCAAACACCAGCACGTAGGGAATCATGCCGCTGGCTTTTTCCAGCGTAAAGTAGCCCAGCAAGCCGCCACCGACAGCCAGCAGGCTGCACAGCAGGTTGTACACATACGCACGGGTGCGCGAAAAGCCCGCATTCAACAGCACGATAAAGTCGCCGATTTCCTGCGGGATTTCATGGGCAATGATGGCCACGCCCGTCACCAGGCCCAGGCCCGGATCGGCCAGGAACGCCGCCGCGATCAAGATGCCGTCCGTGAAATTGTGCATGCCGTCGCCGACCAGGATCATCCAGCCAGCCTTGCCTGCTTCGCGCTTGTCATGGCCATGCGAATGGTGGTGGCCATCGCCCTCGTGATGGTGCGAATGGCGCAGGATCGCCAGCTTTTCCAGCATAAAGAACGCCAGCAAGCCACCCAATAACGTCGCAAACAAGGTGCGCGGGTCGGCCCCGGATTCAAACGCTTCCGGCAGCGCGTGCAGCAGCGACGTCGACAGCATGATACCGACAGACAGGCTGACCATGCGTTCCACCACCTTGGCCAGCAAGGTAAAAGAAAACACCGCAGCCGCCGTCAGGCTGATGACGCCGCCGATCGTGGTTGCCAGCAGGATGGAAATGAGAGTGGAATCGATTTTGAAACCTCGTGCGCACGGGGTGCATCACATGAAACCGGACATTGTAACGTCCGCGGCGGATTTTTGCCCGCCGGTGTTATGCGCGGAAGCTCATACTCAATGAGCTTCCTCCCAGTTCTTGCCCACGCCAACTTCCGCCAGCAGCGGCACCTTCAACTGCGCCACGCCTGCCATCAGTTCCGGCACCTTGACCTTGACCAGTTCAAGCTCGTCGTCCGGCACTTCCAGCACCAGTTCATCATGCACCTGCATGATCATCTTGGTTTTCAGGTTTTCCCGCTCCAGCCAGTCCTGCACCGCCACCATGGCCAGCTTGATCAAGTCCGCCGCCGTGCCTTGCATCGGCGCGTTAATCGCTGCGCGTTCCGCTGCCTGGCGGCGCGGGCCGTTCGGCGAATTGATTTCAGGCAGCCACAAGCGGCGGCCAAACACGGTTTCCACATAGCCGCGCGCTTTCGCCTGCACGCGGGTGTCTTCCATATAGTGCTTGACGCCGGAGAAGCGCGCAAAATAGCGGTCGATGTAATTCTGTGCAGCGGCACGCTCGATGCCCAGGTTCGACGCCAAACCAAATGCACTCATGCCATAGATCAGGCCGAAGTTAATCACTTTCGCGTAGCGGCGCTGCTCGCTGGTGACGTCAGCAGGGGCGACGCCAAAGATTTCCGCCGCCGTCGCGCGGTGGATGTCTTCCCCTTCCGCGAACGCCTTCAGCATGTTTTCATCGCCCGAGATGTGCGCCATGATGCGCAGCTCGATTTGCGAATAGTCGGCCGACACAATGTGGTGGCCAGGCGCCGCCACGAACGCTTCGCGGATGCGGCGGCCTTCCGCCGTGCGCACCGGGATATTCTGCAAGTTCGGGTCATTCGACGCCAGCCGGCCCGTCACCGCCACGGCCTGCGCATAGTTGGTATGCACGCGGTTGGTGGCCGGGTTGATCATGGCAGGCAGCTTGTCCGTGTACGTCGACTTCAACTTGGCCATGCCGCGGTATTCCAGCAGCACTTTCGGCAGCGGGTAATCTTCCGCCAGCTTTTGCAGCACTTCTTCATCCGTGGATGGCGCGCCGCTCGGGGTTTTCTTCACGACCGGCAGTTTCAGCTTGTCGAAGAAGATTTCACCGATCTGCTTCGGCGAGCCCAAATTAAACGGCTGCTCGGCCAGTTCATGGGCTTTCTTTTCCAGTTCCAGGATGCGCGCACCCAGTTCATTCGACTGCGTGCGCAGCAAGTCTGGATCGATGCGTACACCGTTACGCTCGATCTTTTGCAGCACGATGGCCGTCGGCAGTTCGATGGTTTCGTAAATGCGCTTCAAGTTTTCATCATTGGCCACGTGGCCGTGCATGGCCAGGTGCAGGCGCAGCGTGATGTCCGCATCTTCCGCCGCGTATTCCGTGGCGCGGCCCAGTTCCACCTGGTCGAACGTGATCTGGTTGACGCCCTTGCCGCACACGTCGGTGAACGGAATCGTCGTGTGGTTCAAATGGCGCAGCGCCAGGCTGTCCATATCGTGCTTGTGGTGCGATTCAAAGACGTACGACTGCAGCAGCGTGTCGTGCACGATACCGCGCAGGCTTACGCCATGGTTGGCGAAAATGTGGCTGTCGTATTTCAGGTTTTGGCCGACCTTGTGCTTGTTCGCGTCTTCCAGCCATGGCTTCAGGCGCTCCAGTACATAGTCGCGTTCCAGCTGCTGCGGTACGCCCTGGTAGCTGTGCGCGACCGGGATGTAGCACGCAAGGCCCGGTTCCGTGGCCAGTGAAATACCCACCATTTGCGCCGTCATCGGTTCCAGCGACGTGGTTTCCGTATCGATGGCAGTCAGCTCTGCTTTATCGATGCGGGCAATCCACTCATTGAGCTGCGCTTCCGTCAGCACGGTTTCATAGTGCACGGAGGCCGGCGCCGCCACCGCGCCAAACAAGTCGCCCGTGGCCGGCCCCAGTGGCGCGGCAGATGGCGCCGCCGCTGCCGCCTTGGCCGTGGCGGTGGACGATGGCGCCAGGCCACCCAGTTCGCGCAGCAAAGTCTTGAAGCCGTACGTGGTAAAGAACGTAATCAGCGCTTCCTTGTCTTCATCCCTGGCCATCAGCGATTCGGAAATCGACATCATGTGCGCGGACAAGTCGCAATCCGTCTTGATGGTGATGAGTTCGCGGCCGCGCGGCAGCCATGGCAGCGCGGTGCGCAAGTTTTCACCGACGGCGCCCGTGACTTTATCGGCGCTGGCGATGATGCCATCCAGCGTGCCATATTGCGTCAGCCATTTGACGGCGGTTTTCGGGCCGCACTTGGTCACGCCCGGCACGTTATCGACTGTATCGCCGATCAGGGTCAGGTAATCGATGATCAGGTTGGGCGGTACGCCGAATTTCGCCAGCACGCCCGCTTCATCGAGTTTTTCATTGGTCATCGTGTTGATCAAGGTGACACGGCCATTGACCAGCTGCGCCATATCCTTGTCACCGGTGGAAATGATGACATCCATGTCGGCTTTCACTGCATCGACCGCCAAGGTGCCGATCACGTCATCCGCTTCCACGCCGTCCACCATCAGCAGAGGCCAGCCCATGGCGCGCACGGCTTCGTGGATCGGCTCGATTTGCTGGCGCAAATCGTCCGGCATTGGCGGACGATGGGCCTTATATTCCGGATACAGGTCGTCGCGGAACGTCTTGCCCTTGGCATCGAACACGCAGGCAATGTAAGCGGCTGGGAAGTCGGCGCGCAGGCGGCGCAGCATGTTGACCATGCCGTGCATGGCGCCCGTCGGGTAGCCATTCGGACCGCGCAAGTCAGGCAGCGCGTGGTACGCACGATAGAGATAACTGGAACCGTCAACCAGCAGCAAGGTCTTTTGCATAAATGCCAACACAGTGAAGATGAATTGCCCATTATCGCAGAACTGCCGGGGGGCTTGGGAGGCCACGCATGCATTCCGTGCATGCAATCGGCCTGGGGAAAAGCGGGTTTTAGAACAGAGATGGTAGTGGTTTGTTACAATGGAAAGGCAAGCAACCGCCTGCACAACCGACTGAGGCGAATATCACCATGCGACTTTCCACAATCTGGCCAGTTCTCATCCTCGCTCTGAGCAATGCGGCATTCGCTCAGTCCAAGGCGCCATCCGATGCGCCGCCCAAGCTCGACAAAATCGACGAAATTGACACCCCGATCACGGTCACCAACAAGCCGAAAGAAAAAGCCGTCACGGAAAAACGCGACAACAGCGGCCGCGTGACGGAAGTGAAAGTCAAAAGCGGTCCTTCGACTTACACCGTGAAACCGAAAAACACCGCCACCAGCACGGCGCTGCCTGGCGACGCCGCCGGCATGGCCAACCGTGGTCCCCAGTGGACGGTGATGGAATTTGACCTTGGCAAGAAGAAAACCAAGCAAAAGGATGATGATGCGGCGGCTGACGATGCGCCGCCTCCGCCAAAGAAATAACTTCTTGCCTTCCTATTAATTTTTTATCAGCTATCACAGCTCCGCTTTCTCATGGCAGTTTTTACCCCGGTCAGCCTGGATGATGTCAGCCAGTGGATCACGCAATTCCCCCTCGGCAAACCGGTCGCGATTAAAGGCATCGCGTCCGGTATTGAAAACAGTAACTTCTTCCTGACGACCGAGAGCGGCGAATACGTCCTCACGATTTTCGAGAACCTGTCCTTCGAACAGTTGCCGTTTTATTTGAACTTGATGCGCCACCTGGCCGACCGCGGCGTGGCGGTTCCTGCGCCGATCCCGAACGACAAAGGCGAGCTGGTGGTGGCCTTGCATGGCAAACCGGCCTCCATCGTTACGAAACTGGTGGGCAGTTCGCAACTGTCGCCGCAGCCTGTGCATTGCGCGGAAGTGGGCGCCATGCTGGCAAAAATGCACGTTGCCGGCCTCGACTACCCTGCTTACCAGCCTAACTTGCGTGGCCTGGACTGGTGGCACTGGGCGGCGCCGCAAGTATTGCCATTCATGCCGGCCGAAACCGCGACCTTGCTGCGTGATGAAATTCAGTTCCAGGACAGCTACGCCAAGTCCGATCTCTACAAGAAACTGCAGCAAGGCCCGGTGCACGCCGACCTGTTCCGCAACAACGTGATGTTTGACGGTGAAAAACTGACGGGCTTCTTCGACTTTTATTTCGCCGGCTGCGATACGTGGCTGTTCGACGTGGCCGTCACCGTCAACGACTGGTGCATCGACCTCGACACGGGCATCCTTGATACGGCCCGCGTACGCGCCATGCTGGACGCCTACCACACAGTGCGTCCATTCACGGCGGCAGAACAGCAATCGTGGCAAACCATGCTGCGCGCCGGTGCGCTGCGCTTCTGGCTGTCGCGCCTGTATGATTTCCATTTGCCGCGCGAAGCTGAAATGCTGACGCCGCATGATCCGACGCACTTTGAACGCATCTTGCGCGAGCGTATCAACGTGGCAGCACCTGCACTGTACTAAGCAATGAACAAAATTCCCGCAAGCACCGGCTGGCTGTGGATCAAACAAGGCTTTGCCTTGTTCATGAAGCAGCCGGGCGGCCTGACCATGCTGGTCATCGCGTATTCGTTCCTGATGCAAGTGCTCAGCATCGTGCCGTGGGTCGGCCCGGTGGCGGCCATGATTTTGACGCCGGTGTTTTGCATAGGCTTTATGCGCGCTTACCAGGGCGTGGAAAAGCAGCAGCGTGTCACGTTGCACGTGCTGTTCGAAGGTTTCCGTTCACCGGCACTGCCGCGCCTGATTACGCTGGGCGCGCTGTACCTGGCGGCCATGGCCATCATGATGGGCATCTTCGCGCTGAACATGGGCGACGTGGCGCTGCAAGTGCAGCAGCAGAAAATCACGCCGGATGCGGCACTGAAACAAGTCAACTTTGGCGCCCTGTTCTTTTGGCTGCTGGTGATCGGCGTGCCTGCGGGGATGGCGTACTTGCTGTCGCCGATGCTGATTTACTGGCAGCAGATGAAAGTGGGGAAAGCGCTGTTCTACAGCTTCTTCACGATCTGGCGCAGCTTCCGCGCTTACCTGGTGTTCCAGCTGTGCTGGGTCATGATTTTCATGATTACGGTGCAAGTGCTGGCTTATGTATTCGGGCAAAACGCGACGCAGTTGCTGGTGCGGGCGCTGTTGTTCCCCGTCGCGCTGGTGCTGTACCAGTGCGCTTCGTATGCGTGCTACAAGCACTTCTTTGGTGCGCCATCGGATCAGCCGGTGGCGCCTGAGCAAACCATTGAATGATGCGGCAGGGCGGCGTCGCCGCCCTGCTCAATCACCGTCCCAGCTTTTCCAGCTTCGCTACCGACAAGTCCAGCACTTTCATGCCGTGGCTGCCGAAGTTGATTTGCGCGCGGCAATTGTCACCGCTGCCTTCCAGGTTGACGATCACCCCTTCGCCGAAACGGCTGTGCGACACGGCTTCGCCGATGCGCCAGCCGGACGATTTTTGCGCCACGCGCTGCGTCAGCGCCTTGTCCGCGCCAAACGTCAGCGGCGCGTCATCCCACGCGGATTTACGGTTGCCGAACCACTGCGCCTGCACGCGTGGCGACAGCCATTTCAGCGATTCTTCCGGCAATTCATCAAAGAAGCGCGAACGCACGTTGTAGCGGGTCTGGCCGTGCAGCATGCGGGTCTGTGAAAACACCATGTACAAACGCTTGCGGGCGCGGGTAATCGCCACGTACATCAGGCGGCGTTCTTCTTCCACGCCATCGTCTTCCTTGGCGCTGCTTTCGTGCGGGAACAAGCCTTCCTCCAGGCCGGCGATAAACACGTTATCGAATTCCAGGCCCTTGGCCGAATGCACCGTCATCAATTGCATCGCATCCTGGCCAGCCTGCGCCTGGTTGTCGCCGGCTTCCAGCGATGCATGCGACAGGAATGCGGACAGCGGCGACATGACCGTGGACAGCGGCGCGTCGGCATCGAGGATTTCCAGGCCATCGGCATTGACAATCGCTTGCCCCGCCTGCGCGTCGGCACGCGGGCCCATGTGCGCCGGCGCATCCTGGCCATAGCCTTCTTCCGACACGAATTGTTTGGCCGCGTTGACCATCTGCTCCAAGTTTTCGATCCGGTCGGCGCCTTCTTTCTCGGTCGCGTAATGGGCCAGCAAGCCGCTGGCGTCCAAGACGACGCGCACCAGTTCCGGCAGTGCGAATTGCTGCGTCTCGAAGCGTGCGCCTTCAATCAATTTCACAAACGAGCCCAGCGACGTGCCCGCCTTGCCTGTCATGTAAGGCACGGCCGCATACAGTGAAATGCCATATTGCGTGGCCGCGTTTTGCAGCAATTCGATGGTGCGCACGCCGATGCCGCGCGCCGGGAAATTCACGACGCGCAGGAAAGCGGAGTCGTTGTGCGGGTTATCCATCAATTGCAGGTAAGCGATAGCATGCTTGACCTCGGCGCGCTGGAAGTAGCGCAAGCCGCCGTACACGGTGTACGGTATCCCGGCCGAGAACAGCGCGTGTTCGATCACGCGCGATTGCGCATTCGAGCGGTACAGCACGGCGATTTCACTGCGGCGCACGCCTTCATTGATGAGGTTTTTCGACTCTTCAATGATCCACTGGGCTTCCTGCAAATCCGACGTGGCTTCATACACGCGCACCGGCTCGCCCTGCCCCGCATCCGTGCGCAGATTCTTGCCAAGACGGCGGCTGTTATTGGAAATCAGGATATTGGCCGCATCCAGGATGTGGCCGTGCGAGCGGTAATTCTGCTCCAGCTTGATCAAGTTCTGGACGCGGAAATCCTTTTCAAACGCGCGCATGTTGCCCACGTTGGCGCCACGGAATGCATAAATACTCTGGTCATCATCCCCCACGGCAAACACGGCGCTGGCGCCCTCGCCCGACATCAGCTTCAGCCATTTGTATTGCAAGTCGTTGGTGTCCTGGAACTCGTCAACGAGGATATGGCGGAAGCGCTGCTGGTAATGTTCGCGCAGCGGCTGGTTGCGCGACAACAGTTCATACGTGCGCAACAGCAGTTCGGCAAAATCCACCACGCCTTCGCGCTGGCACTGTTCGTCGTACAGCTCGTACAACTCAATCATCTTGCGCTCGTTCGCGTCAAACGCTTCCATCTGCGCAGCGCGTACCCCGGCATCCTTCGCGTTATTGATGAAGTACATCACATTCTTCGCGGGGAATTTGTCGTCATCGATATTGAACGCTTTCAGCAAGCGCTTGATGGCAGACAGCTGGTCTTGCGTGTCGAGAATCTGGAACGTTTGCGGCAGCGCGGCGTCCTTGTAATGCGTGCGCAGCAAGCGGTTGCACAAACCGTGGAACGTGCCGATCCACATCCCTCGTGTATTAATCGGCAACATCGCAGACAGGCGCGCCAGCATTTCCTTGGCGGCCTTGTTGGTAAAGGTCACGGCCAGGACGCCGGACGGCGAAATCTGTCCGGTCTGGATCAGCCATGCGATACGGGTGGTCAATACGCGGGTTTTACCGGAACCGGCGCCAGCCAGGATCAGCGCGCTTTGCGCAGGCAACGTGACGGCGGCAAGTTGTTCGTTGTTGAGGTTGTGGAGGAGATTTTGCATCCCGTGATTATACCGGGGGCCAGCAGCCGGATGCTGGTGGAACAGGGCAGGCGCGTTAGTTCAACGATGGCAGCGCACGATACCTTGTGGAAAAAGCACAGCTTGCACTTTCAGTAGATAATTTATTAGCAATGTTATTTAATTGCTAATAAATAGTTAATTCGGAGCCTCTATGAACGTAAAAAAACTGATCGCCAGCGTGCTGCTGTCTGTCGTCTTGCCCGGCGCAGCCATGGCGGCGCAAGCATCTTTCGCCGTATCCGGCGTAACCGTCAATTTGATTGACCTGGACACCACGGATGGCGTCACGCCATCCATCACCTTCAACACCGAGTATGGCTATGCGGGATATACGATCCGGCACCTGCCGGGATACAACGATTACATTTCGGGGGGTACTAACTTTGGCGCGGTGCACAACTCAAGCCAGTGGGCCATTGCCGACGCCAGCGTAGGAACCCGAAGCCTGAGCCTCGGTGTCCAAACGCTGCAAGCGAATGTGACGGCAGAACTCAGCGCACGTTCGGACACGTTATTTACGCTGTCAAAAAATACGCTGGCAATATTCAGCGTCCCTTACACCGTATCCTTGACGAAAAGCAGCAAGGAATTTCTCGACACCAGTTTCAAATTCAGCGCAGGCGTTCCCGGCTCTTACTTCGATTCGGACTATACGTTTAGAAGAGGTCAAGTGAGCAGCACCCTGTTTGGCGAAATTTACACGGGCAGCAGTGCGGGCGAGGGTTCCCTCAATTTGCTGGCAACCATCTATACCAGTACTTCGGGCACGCCGCCCATTCCGGAACCCGGTACTTATGCGATGCTGCTGGCGGGCCTGGGCGTCATAGGCTGGCGCCTGCGGCAGCGCAACGCCACGTCCGTCTGACCAGCGTGTCACCTCCGCTAGAAAGTTGCAAAACCGTTCGGTGCCTGGCACCAAACGGTTAAAAAACTTGCAAATCCGCTTAGTGCCTGGCACCAAACGTTACAGCATCGGTTTCGCCTGGCCGTTGCGGATTGCTTCATCGATCAGGCCGCGCACCGTCTTGTCTGCTTCACGGCTGATGCGCGCCTGTTCACGGCCCAGCTCGCCCATTTTGCGGCCCAGTTCGCGCATGGGCTTGCTGGCTTCCGCCATTTGACGGCCCAGTTCTTTCATCGGTCCCGCCTGCAGCGCCAGTTGCGCATGGCTTTTCGCCAATTCCTGCGAAGCTTGCGCCATTTGCTGCGCCAGCGGTTCCATTTTCGCTTGCAATGCCTCCATCAGCTGGCGGTCCGCATCGCGGCGGCCATCCGTCAACTCCCGCTCCAGTTTGCGGGCTGCGGCCTCGATCTGGCGGCCGATGGCTTCCTGCTGGCGCGCCAGTTGTTCGACTTTACGTTCGGCAGCACGGCGTGCGTCACGCTCGGCCTGGCCGCCTTCCCGCTGCGCATTGAGCGCGTCCATCCTGGCGGACAAGCCATCCATGACTTTGCTGTGCTGGTCCATCACCTTGCCGTGCGCATCCATTTCTTCGCCCAGCTTTTCCGTGGGCGCCCACGCCGCGCCGGCCTTGGCCAGCAGTGCCGGATCCTGGATCAGGTAAGACTTGCCGCCGCTGCGGTACCAGATGAAATCGCCTTTAACCGTACCTTTCAGGCGCTTCAATTCATCGATGTCCGCTTCCGTACCGGACAGCGAAATATTGCGGTTGCCCTGCACCACGGCATACGTGTCCTTGCTGGTGTCGCTGATGTGCAGGTGGCGGAAGTTTTCACCGTGCAGAGCGGCGCGGGGCGCCTTCGGCGGTTTCGGCGGATGCGGAATATGGGCCGGCAGATCCGGCGCTTCCACTGTGGGTGGCGCAGGTGGCGCAGGTGGCGCTGGCGGAGCTGCCGGCACAGGCGGTACGCCAGGGACTGGCGGCAACGCGTGCAACGCTGGTGCGGCAGGCGCGGCCGGAGCCGCTGGTGCAGCCAAGGCTGGCGGTGCAGGCGGAACCGGCGGAACGTGCTCTTCCTCTACCAATTCCTCACCGCCGGACAATGATTCCTCCGCCGCCACGCGCTTGTTGGCATCGTTGGCCCGGTTCGCATCATTGGCGCGATTGGCGTCATTAGCCTTGTTCGCGTCATTGGCGCTGTTGTCTTCCGTCGTCACGGTGATCTTGCTGCGCGCAGCCTCCGCCGTCGGCGCCGCATGGGCATACAGCATGGCGCAGGCCGTGCACAGCCCCAGCAGGGGCGCCGCGATTTTCCAGCTGAGGGGTTCGGAACCTGGACGGACCAGGCGTTTGATACGGGACATGAGGTTTCCTCCGTGAGCCGCATGGGCTAGTTGGGGTGTGGAGAACTGGAAGCGGTCCAGTTCCGACAGTGCAAGGGCCAGGCGCCGCGGTTCGCCAAGCGTGCTTGCGGCAATATCGTCTGCAATTTGTTCCCGTTCCACGCGGATGCGGTTGGACAGCATCCACACGGCAGGATGGTAGAACAGCAAAATCTCAATAGCGCTTTGCGCCAGGTTGACCAGGTAATCGTGGCGGCGGATGTGCGCCAGCTCGTGCGCCAGCAGCGCTTCCAGCAATTCAGCGGGCAAGCCCGTCACCAGCGAGGCCGGCACCAGTACGACAGGCTTCCAGCAACCGGCCGTCATCGGCCCTTCCAAATGTTCGGCAATGGCCAGGCGCACGCCGCGCTTGAGTCCCATGCGCAGCGCCAGCCGGTCCAGGCGCTGCTGCCATCCGGCATCCGGAAAATCCGCAGCGTGCAACGTGCGTTCACGCACCCACAGCAAGCCCATCGACAACCGCAAGGTCATCACGGCCGCACCGCTGGCCCACAGCAGTACCAGCCATGGCAATTGCCGCTGCAACAGGTAGCGCCACGACGTCCACTGATCCGCATCCATCAATTCCGGCACGGCCGGTGCACCGGCTGCGGCCAGCCAGCTGCTGTCGGCCGAGGCCAGCGCAGCAACAGGCAACGTCACGGCTTCGGCCATGCGCATGGCAATGCCTGCCAGCGGCAACAGCACACACAGCAGCAAAGCCCCGCACGCCACCGCATAACGCGCTTGCGGCCGCGCATTGCGCAGCAAATGCAGCGCCAGCGATGCGCCACAACCGATCAACAGCCCCTGCCACACGAAATGCAGCAGCGACCAGCCGATAGCAGGCAACAAGGCTGAGAAAAAGGCGTCAGGGGACATGCGTTACTCCTGTTTGGTTGCAAAGTAGATTAAATGATCTAGACATTCGTGTCTAGAACTTTTTTTCTACTTACTGGCGTGCGTGGGTCAGGAGTAAAGGTAATGCAAGGACGGGAAAAATCGGCGGGAAATGCGACAGGCTGCAAACCGGGCGGTGCAGCCTGCTGATTTGAGCAATGGATGCAGGGCTTTTAGGCCGGGCATCCTCATCTTAATGTCATTTCAATACATCACGACAGAGCGGATTGATTCCCCGCTCTTCATCAAGTCAAAGCCCTTGTTGATGTCTTCCAGCGCCAGCTTGTGCGTGATGAGGTCATCAATGTTGAGCTTGCCTTCCATGTACCAGTCGACAATCTTCGGTACATCGGTACGTCCGCGCGCGCCGCCGAAAGCGGAACCTTTCCACACGCGGCCCGTCACCAGCTGGAATGGACGGGTCGAAATTTCCTGGCCCGCTGCCGCCACGCCGATGATGATGGACTGGCCCCAGCCCTTATGGCAGCACTCCAGCGCCTGGCGCATGGTAGTGGTGTTGCCGATGCATTCAAAACTGTAATCCGCGCCGCCATCCGTCAGCTGGATAACGGCGTCAACGACGTTTTCCACCTGGGTCGGGTTGATAAAGTGCGTCATGCCGAACTTGCGGGCGATGGCTTCGCGCTCGGGGTTCAAGTCGATACCGATGATCTTGTCGGCGCCCACCATTTTCGCGGCCTGGATCACGTTCAAGCCGATGCCGCCCAAACCAAACACGACGACATTGGCGCCCGCTTCCACTTTCGCCGTAAACAGCACGGCGCCCACGCCGGTCGTCACGCCGCAACCGATGTAGCAAACTTTATCGAATGGCGCGTCGGAACGGATTTTCGCCAGCGCGATTTCCGGCACCACGACGTAATTCGAAAACGTCGACGTGCCCATGTAATGGAAAATCGGTTTGCCATCGATGGAAAAGCGGCTGCTGCCGTCCGGCATCAATCCCTTGCCCTGGGTGGCGCGGATCGACTGGCACAGATTGGTTTTCTGCGACAGGCAGAATTTGCACTGGCGGCATTCCGGCGTGTACAGCGGGATGACGTGATCATCCTTTTTCAGGGTTTTCACGCCAGGACCCACATCCACCACGACGCCCGCTCCTTCGTGTCCAAGGATGGCGGGGAAGATACCCTCAGGATCGGCGCCGGACAGCGTGTAATAGTCCGTGTGGCAAATGCCGGTCGCCTTGATCTCGACCAGCACTTCCCCTTCACGCGGCCCGCTCAGCTCCACCTCTTCGATAGTGAGCGGGGCTCCTGCTTTCCACGCTACGGCGGCTTTGGTTTTCATAACAGTTCCTGATGTGGTTTTGGAAGGCCCACATCTTATCAAGGAACTATTACTCGTGACACGCCATCGACGCCGTAAAGCCAAAACCCCCGGGCAGCTTTTGGCGGCTGGCCCACAACTGGCGCACCTGCGATGCCAGGCGCAATGGTTCCAGCGGTTTTGCAATGATGCCGATCGCACCGGCCGCCACATATTGCGCCACGTCGGCCGCCGCTGCCAGCCCGGTGACGAACATGGCCGGCGTATCGCGCAAGTGCGGGATGCGCCGCAAGTGTTCCAACGTCACCAGGCTGTCATGGTTGCACGACGCCACGTCCAGCAAGATCAAGTCAGGGAAGAAATCCGCCGCATCCAGGATGCCGCTGCGGCTGGAATCGCAATCGCACACGTGGAAGCGGCCAATGACTTCCAGCGCCATCTTGGTCACGCAACGCAATTGCGGGTTGTCTTCCACGTACAGGATGTTGTTCAAGTCAGCTAATTTCATATTGGCAACTCCTGCAGCGATGCGGCCGTCAGTCCCAGCATGTGGGAAACCGTGCGCCACAACTGGCGTGGCGACGTCCACGGTTTAGGCAGGAATGCATGCGCCGGCGTGCGCAAGCCCGGGTGGCGTGCCGAATACAGCAAGACTGGCGGCGCTGCCGTGCGGCGGGCCAGCTTGTGCAGCAAATCCACGCCATCGCCATCCGGCAAATCCGGGTCCAGCACCACCAAAGAAAATTCTGTTTCATTAATGGCGCGCACAGCTTCGGCCAGGCTGGCGGCATGGTGAACCTGGGTTTCCGGCACCAGCAGGGTAGCCAGCACCAGTGCAGCGTCGCCATCGCCGTCGACATGCAGCACGCGCGGCACCTCGCGGCACGCTGCCGTGACTTCGTGGTACGCCTCGCAGTGAATTACAGGTGTATCTTTCATCGTCATCTCCGCCCGCAGCCCGCTGGCTGCGGCATAGGCTGGGTTGAAGCATGCCTGACAGACGCGCAGAAACACTGGCGGTAAATAGTCAGGGATGCAGGATCGGCGGAGTTGGGCCGGGGAAGAACAGATGCGGCCGCAGGGGACAGGCAGCCACAATGGGATGCGGGGACGGGTCGAGGCCCCCGCTGAATGACTTACAGTTTAGCGCAAATCAATGCAATGTTGCGCGAAATTATTTCCTATCGTACTGATTGTCTTTTTCTAACGACTCAACGCGGCTTTGTCCGGCTACTTTTTCAACCGCGCATTGAACGAAGAATGCAGGCTGTTCAGCATTTCCTCTGCGGACAACAGTTGATCGGCAATTTCATTGATCTTGCGGCGGCTGGAACGGGCATGGTCGCGCAACACTTCAAATGCCGTATTGCGGTCCGTTTGGAACTTGCACATCAACAGCCCCACGGCCAAACTGGTTTCCCGGCCCGCTGCCAGCGCGGCATTCAAATTCATTTCCGTACGGCGCAGCTGGCGGATTTCATCGGCACGCGCAAGGCTGGCGCGGAAGGCCGGCATCAAGTGCTGTTCATCGACCGGTTTGACGACAAAGCCGACTGCGCCATGGGCTGCCGCTTCCTTGGCCGCGTCATTGTCGCCGCGGCCGGACAGGAACATGAAAGGAACGGATGTATTGCGGTTCAACTGCTTGGCCAGCTCCAGGCCGGACATGCCTGGCATATGAATATCGAGCAGCGCCAGGTCAGGCTCGCGCTCGGCAATGAGCTTCAGCGCTTCATCGGCGCCATACGCCTGCATCGTGTCATAGCCTGCATGGCGCAGGATTTCACTGATGAATTCAGCGAGCAATTTATCGTCATCAACAACGAGGATCAGGCGCTTGGCCGGGGCTTGTGCAGTCATGGTCGGCAACCTTTATCTAGAAGAGCGCAGGCGCCTGTGGCGCCTGTCAGGATGCCCCATTATAGAGAAATCAAGCTGCCTGTGCGTGAATTCCTTGCTTCTCAAACAAGAGATTGAACGCCCGTACTGCCGCCGCCGGATCTGGCGCCTGGTAGACGCTGGTAATGGCGGCCACCATGTGCGCGCCGCGCGCCACCAGCGGCGCGGCATTTTCCGGCGTCATGCCGCCAATCACGCAGTTTGGCAAACGCACTTGCGCCAGCGCGTCATCGATAATCGAGGGCTGCGTGGTCACGGCATATTTCTTCACCAGCGAAGGATAGAATCCGCCGAACGCCACGTAGCTGGCGCCTGCCGCTTGCGCATGCAGCGCCAGCTGCAAGTCGCCATAGCACGAGGCGCCGATAATCTTGTCCGGCCCCAGCAACGCGCGCACTTGCGCCACGTGGGTATCGGTGCCGCCCACGTGCACGCCATCGGCGTCGAGCTGCAGCGCCAGGTCAACGTGGTCATTGATAATGAATGGCACGCGGTAGCGGCGGCACAGCTCTTGCAGCGCCGTGGCCTGCTCGATGCGCAAATCCACGCCCGCGTCTTTATGGCGGTATTGCAGCACACCGGCGCCCGCCGACAATGCTTTTTCCGTCACGGACAGCAGCTTGACGGTGTCATCCCAGTTCGGGGTGACCAAATAGAGTCCTTGCATCGTGACTTCCTTTCAACGTTGAGGAATGAGCTGGCCCGGCGCAATGGCATACGCGGCAGCCAGCGTGCGGTGCGTGTACCCTTGTGCACGTACCAGCGCCTGCGCCACTGGATAGCCATACGCCAGCAAGCCGGCAATGGTGGACGCCAAGGTGCAGCCGCTGCCATGGAATTCTCCGGGCAAGCGCTGCCAGCTCCAGCTCTGGCCTTGCACATGGTTGAACCAGCGGTTGATGATGGTGTCGCCCAGGCCATGGCCGCCCGTGATCAGCACGTGCTTGCAGCCCTTGTCCAGCAATAGCTGCGCGTGCTCACGCGCGCCGGCATGGTCGGGCGCCAGTTCAGCCGCGCCCACCAGTGCAGCCGCTTCTACGCCGTTGGGCGTGATCATCGTTGCCAGCGGCAGCAGCGGCGCCAGCGCTTCCACGGCATCGTCTCGCGACAGCAGATCGCCATGCCCGCTGGCCAGGACCGGATCCAGCACCACAGGCAAATCCGGGTACGTGGTGCGCAATTCGGAAATCACCTGGGCAATCGCCAGCGCATTGGCGGCGCTGCCCGTGATGCCGATCTTGACGGCGCGGATGGCGACTTTCGCCGCCAGCGCCCTCGCCTGTTTCAATACCATGTCCGGCTCCACCGGCTGCACGGCGTACACGCGGTTATTGTCTTGCACGGTCAACGCCGTAATGACAGGCAGCGCGTGCGCGCTTTGCGCATGGATGGCCAAAATATCGGCAGCAATGCCGGCGCCGCCCGATGGGTCGGCGCCGGCAAATACCAGCACGCAGGGTTGGCGGGCTTCGGATGTCATACCATTCGTCCTGCCATCGGCGACGATGGCGACGCGGCGAATTTGCGGGCAATACGGCCTGCCAGGAACGCTTCGCGGCCGGCCTGCACGCCCAGCTTCATGGCGCGCGCCATGCGGACCGGGTCCTGTGCGCCGGCAATCGCCGTGTTCATCAAGACACCGTCGCAGCCCAGTTCCATTGCAATCGCGGCATCGGACGCGGTACCGACACCGGCATCGACCAGCACCGGCACTTTTGATTGCTCGATGATCAGCGACAGGTTCCACGGGTTCAAGATACCCATGCCGGAACCAATCAGCGATGCCAGCGGCATCACGGCGGCCACGCCGATATCTTCCAGCATGCGCGCCTGGATCGGGTCGTCGCTGCAATACACCATGACGTCGAAACCGTCTTTCACCAGTTCTTTGGCTGCGATCAGGGTTTCCGGCATGTTGGGGAACAGCGTCTTTTCATCGCCCAGCACTTCCAGCTTCACCAGTTGATGGCCATTCAACAGTTCGCGGGCCATTTGCAGCGTGTAGACGGCATCTTTCGCGTTGTAGCAGCCGGCCGTATTGGGCAGGATCGTGAATTCCGATGGCGGTACGACGTCCAGCAGGCTGGGGGCGTTCGGGTCCTGGCCAATGTTCACGCGGCGGATGGCAACCGTGATGATGTCGGCTTCCGCCGCCAGCGTGGCCTCGCGGGTTTGCTGCAAGTCTTTGTATTTGCCGCTGCCGACCAGCAGGCGGGATTTGTAGGTTTTGCCTGCGATGGTGAGCAGGTCTTCGTTTTGGTCACGCATTTAGAAATTCTCCAAGTCTCGTAGGGCGGGTTCGACGAACCCGCCCTACGTTTAGCCGCCGCCTATTGCGCGCACGATGTCCACTTTGTCTTGCGCCTGCAGCGTACGCCCAGGCCAGCCCTGGCGCGGCACCACGGTGCGGTTGACAGCCAGCGCCAGCGCCTGGTGCGCGATGCCCAGTTCTTCCACCAGCGCCTGCAACGTCTGCGCCGGCGGCACGGTACGGGCTTCGCCGTTGAGTTCAATCTGAATCATCGCTGCACCATCAAGCCTTGCTGTACAGCTGCGAGCCGCCTTTGACGAATTCAATCGCCTTTTCCTGCATGCCCGACGCCGCGTATTCGCGCACGTCTTGCGTGATCTTCATCGAGCAGAAATGCGGGCCGCACATCGAGCAGAAGTGCGCAACTTTGGCGGAATCTTTCGGCAACGTCTCGTCGTGGAACGAGCGGGCCTTGTCCGGGTCCAGGCCCAGGTTGAACTGGTCTTCCCAGCGGAATTCAAAGCGTGCTTTCGACAGCGCGTTGTCGCGGATTTGCGCGCCCGGATGGCCTTTGGCCAGGTCGGCAGCGTGGGCTGCGATCTTGTACGTGATGATGCCTTCCTTGACGTCATCCTTGTTCGGCAAGCCCAGGTGCTCTTTCGGCGTCACGTAGCACAGCATCGCGCAGCCATACCAGCCGATTTGCGCCGCGCCGATACCGGACGTGATGTGGTCATAGCCAGGTGCAATGTCGGTGGTCAGCGGGCCCAGCGTGTAGAACGGCGCTTCGCTGCACTGTTCCAGCTGCAGGTCCATGTTTTCCTTGATCATCTGCATCGGCACGTGGCCCGGGCCTTCGATCATCACTTGCACGTCGTGCTTCCACGCGATTTGCGTCAGTTCGCCCAAGGTTTTCAATTCACCCAGTTGCGCTTCATCGTTGGCGTCGTAGACGGAACCCGGACGCAAGCCATCGCCCAGCGAGAACGACACGTCGTACTGCTTCATGATCTGGCAAATGTCTTCGAAGTGCGTGTACAGGAAGTTTTCCTTGTGGTGCGCCAGGCACCATTTCGCCATGATGGAGCCGCCGCGCGACACGATACCCGTCATGCGCTTGGCCGTCATCGGCACGTAGCGCAGCAGCACGCCGGCGTGGATGGTGAAGTAATCGACGCCCTGCTCCGCCTGTTCGATCAAGGTGTCGCGGAAGATTTCCCACGTCAGGTCTTCCGCCTTGCCGTTGACCTTTTCCAGCGCCTGGTAAATCGGCACGGTACCGATCGGCACCGGGCTGTTACGGATGATCCATTCGCGGGTTTCGTGTATGTGCTTGCCGGTCGACAGGTCCATCACCGTGTCGCCGCCCCAGCGGATCGCCCACGTCATTTTCTCGACTTCTTCGCTGATCGACGACGTGACGGCGGAATTGCCGATATTGCCGTTGATCTTCACGAGGAAGTTGCGGCCAATGATCATCGGCTCAATTTCCGGGTGGTTGATGTTGGCCGGAATGATCGCGCGGCCACGGGCGATTTCATCGCGCACGAATTCCGGCGTGATCTCCGCCTGGATATTGGCGCCATAATTGAAGCCAGGATGCTGGCGGCCCATCATGTCGGCCATGCGCTCGCCCAGCGGACCGGCAGCCCGCAGCTCGGCCAGGTATTCCTTGCGGCGCATGTTTTCGCGGATCGCCACGAATTCCATTTCCGGCGTCACGATGCCTTTGCGGGCATAGTGCATTTGCGACACGTTGGCGCCCGGCTTGGCGCGGCGCGGCTTGCGGGTCAGGTTGAAACGCAGTTCCGCCAGCTTTTCATCTTCCAGCCGTTCCTTGCCATAGTCCGACGTCGGGCCGTCCAGTTCTTCCGTGTCGTCGCGTTCCAGGATCCACGGCGCACGCGGGGTCGGCAGGCCGGAACGGATATCGATTTTTGCATGCGGGTCGGTGTACACGCCGGACGTGTCATATACATAGATCGGCGGGTTTTTTTCGTGGCCAAACGACGCGGACGTGTCGGATTGCGAAATTTCGCGCATCGGCACCTGAATGTCCGGGCGGCTGCCCTGGACATAAATCTTGCGGGAATTCGGCAGTGGTGCGACGGCGGCGCTGTCCACTTCAGCGGTGGCGGACAGGAATTTGGCGTTGGCGTTCATTTGGCTCCTTCGTTAGCTCTACAGGAGCCAGCAAAGGAGATTGGGCGGAATTCACCGTCCGCATGAATGGACTGGTGGAGTGAGCCTAAAGCTTCCCTTCGCTGGCATTATCCAGATCAGGTTCGGAGGGTATTTCTCACCCGCTGCCGCGCACAAATGTGCACGGCGCAGGACCCCTAGCGTTTGCCGCGCAAAGTGCGCGAGCGGGCCGATTATACATGGCCCGCCCGTGCGCGGCACATATTAATTACAAGCTAACGATTATGGCGTTTGCGGCTTATAGGTGACGTTCAGCGTATAGGTCGATGCGGTGTACCCGTTCAACAACACATACATGTCGCCATTGGCCGTCACGTTGATCGAGCACGATTCCGTCGCGGTGGAGCCGTCGGATTTGCAGTCATACGTGGTGGTGGTCGGCGCCGTGGTCTTGCGCGCATACAGGTCGACGTCGCCGGTACCGGTGGTCGATGCCTTGAACGTGCCCAGCGTGGCCTTGAACGGGCCGAAGGTTTTCTTCTGGCCCGACGTCAGCGAACCCGAGAAGGTTTCCACCTTGTCAGGAATCGCCGTGCCGGGGCCGTCGCTGCCCAGCTCCATGGCAAAGGTCAGGCCCAGGCGCGCGAATTTCAGTGCGTGGTCAGCCTGGCTGCCCATGTTGGCGTACGTATCGTTGGCCGTATGGATGTATGGGTTATCTTGCGTGAACGACGTTTCAAACGGCATCGACGACCAGTAGCCCTGCCCCGTCCACGACGCGTGGTCTGAGCAGCCATAGCCGCACTTGTCGTAGCCGATGGTCAAGGTTGGCTGGTACGTCTGGATCAGTTTCACGACGAAGTCGTTTTGCGCACTGTCCGTATAGTCGGTGTACATGTAGATGTCATTGGCCGACCCTTTGTAGTTGGTCATGTCCAGCTGCATGACACCCACCACATTGACGCTGTTATTCTTGTGCCACGTGGCGATGTCCTGCGAGCCGCGCAAGCCCACTTCTTCCGCCGCATAGCCCATGAACTTGATGGTGCGGCGCGGCTTGTAGTTGGCAGCCAGCATCACGCGTAGTGCTTCCGTCAGGCTGGCGACACCGGACGCATCGTCATCGGCGCCTGGCGCACGCGTGGTTTCCGTGGTGCCGTTGGTGTTGATGGAATCCAGGTGGGCGCCCAGCACCACGACTTCGGAAGCGTTGTCCGTGCCATTGATGGTGAGGATCACGGATTTTTGCGGATAGCCGGTGTGGGTGAATTGCGTGACCGTGATGTCGCTGCGGCCCGCCGCCATCGTCGTCCACTTATTCTTCAGCCAGTCCGACGCATTCACGCCAGCCGTCGTCGTGTAATAGCGGTTGGTGAACGCCGACATGTCGGTGATGGTCTGTGCGATATTCGATGCCTGCAACTGCGGCACCAGCGGCGTGATGGCGCTCTGGTTGTCGAGCGCATACGATGGCCGGACCAGTACCGGCGCCAGCGTGGCGTTTTGCGTCTTTGGCGACAAGGTGGCCAAGCCTTCCGCTTCGCTCCGGTGCATCATGAAGCCGCCGCAGCGCTTCAATTCATTGTGCACGGCAGCCGACAGTTTCAGCATTTGCTGTTCGTCGACTTCGACCAGGTGTACTTTCTCTTGCGCCGTCAGCGAACGGCTTTCACGCGCAATGGCTTGCGGCGCGGCTTTCTTCAACTGCGCGTAGGCGGCATCGCCTACGGTGATCCAGAAGGTCTTTTGCTGGGCCTGTGCGGCGCCTGCCGCGCCAGCCAGCAAGCTTGCAGCCAACAACGTGGTGAAGCGAACTGCCATGTCTGTCTCCTTGGTTGTCTCAGTACCGGTTGTACGAGCAGCCAAAGGTAGACAGATGCGGCAGGCGAGTCAAAAAAATTGCAAAAATAGACACACAATTAAAATATGTTATAGGTTTAACAGTGGGAGTACCTCATGCCAATATTCCCTCTATCGCCGCCTGATTCAAATTAAGGTTGATGTTGACGGCTATTTCCGATATCCCTCCGAAGGGCATGGTTCATCCTCCTTGAAGTAGGGAGCAATGTATTCTCCGTATAGGGTATGTACATTACCTTTAGAAGTAATTGAAACAGCTCGCCGTATATTACAATCAGCTTGCAATGCACGTTTCGCCAGAGCATTGAGATCTTCCGTTGTTTGCTGGTGGCTAGTCGTTATTTTCTTCAATGCATCTTGTATTGCCTTTAAGTCCATCTCCGTAGACCATTTGATTCCCGACATAGTATTGCTAAATACCGTGGCTGCTGCGGAAAGGGTTTCACTGGACTGCTTCAATTGCCGGGTCTCCGTAACAAGGTTATCGGTAGCCGACTTTAGAGAAGAAGCATAAGTTTCCCACGCTGCCCCCGGCTCTAACTTCACCGGACTCAGAGGTATCGGCTCGTCCAACTTTACAGTCAATGGCGATGGCATTGTCACGTGTTCGTCTCCGCGCCAAATACGGTTATCTTGCTGATTATTAATATTTTTCTGATTCGATGCCTGTGGCGCCACGATTTCAGCGTGGCGCACGGTGTTTCCACCGCCACCGCCATTGCCCGCCAGTGCGGCCCCTACCGACGCGGCCCCCACCAGCGTAGCCGCCCCCACAGCCAGTGCTGGCAACGTCCCCTTTTCTTTTAAAGCCGAGAAAATCTCACCGAAGCTCTTCCCACCTTCAACCGATATTTTCATGCACTTAGCCAAGGTATACATCAGATATAAGCCACAGTATGAAAAGGCCACAACCAAGCCAATGATGATCGCCTTATAGAGGTAGTAGATTGATGACTTTTCATCCACAAATGTTTCCACAAAGCCGTGCTTAGGGGGAGGATTCGCGTTACCTGAGTCCTGCTTTTTCTCCGACGTCATCGCGGCGTTGTGGAGTTTAGCCAAGGCCGGCGGTTTCTCGGACTCCTTCGGTGCATCTTCATCCAGCTTGTCGATGTGCGCTATCACGGCATCGATATCCGGTGTTAACGACACATGTAATTTATTGATTGCAACCTTTGCCTTGTCTAAGCGATCTAGTTTCTCACGAAATAACTTCTCCCGCTCCGATTCCGGGAGTGCAGGAGTCTTTTTCGCCCCGCCTGCAGGCTTCTCTCTATCAGGATCGCTTTTAACGTCGGCAAACTCTAGCCACGCGTCCGTCTCTTGACGCTTCAACTCCAATGAACTCTCATAGGCTGCCTTGCGCTCACTAATAATATGGGCTAATTCATCCATCGCGATTTGCCGACGCACCTCCAGCCTTTTACTTAACAGTTCAGGCTTGGTGTCGATTCTAAGCTGATCCAATTGCCAAATACAAAGTGCCGCAACTAGCATCATGGCCAATGCAAGTAACGGACTCAACCACTTCCAATATCCCGATGCAAAATCAGGCGGCAGAAGAATGCGCGAAAGCATATTCCCTCCCTTTCTCTGATAGAGAAAAGTAATATACCAAAATGTGAATATTTCAAAAAAGTAAAACCAATCTTAAAAAAACCAACCTGGCTGATCTCTCAGATGAGATAGTCAGAACTATTATCGTCAATTTTCTCGCGAAGATTCTCGCCAATCTTCACACCATGCCTTCTCGTGAACCGAGTAATTGAGGCCGAGGTAGTATGCAGAGTGCGCTGAGTGAGAATGTGTGAGTTTTAATAGGTGTTTGGCGGCGCATACTCATAAGATATTCCAACCGCCGGAGGATATATGGACCCTGCAACGCCAAACACCGATGCAACGGCGCCCCCCTCCTGCCTGCTAGCCGACTGCCGCCTTATGTTGCGATATGCGCGTAGCAACGCCATCGCCATTCCTTCCGAAGTGACAGCGATGATCGCTGCGCTTGATCGCGTACTGATTGCGCTCGGCGAACCACCTGTCGCCGACCTTGATCCAGGCATAGTGGCCCAACTCCGCAAAAGGGATTTGCCAAGTAATGAACTGAACGACATGACGCTCGTGGCAATTAAGCCTCGGGACAGCAGTAGCGGTACAAAGTGGCTGCAACTGGAAGAAGCCATCCTGGAGATACATGAAGAACTGTCTCGCGCAATCGCCCCCACCACTGCGCTCACTTTGCGCGTATCAGAACCGCCCCCTGGGAGACACCGTGCATTCGGCGGTATGCCCATGATGGTGAAAAGCGCGGCAGCGCTTTCGTTCGTATTCGCATTATTGTTCGTAATTACAGCCGCCATTACAGCTAAGCATCAGCTCACAGAAACAACGATTTCTAAGACAGCAACCGTTGGCGGCATACCTCCCGTTGCTGCACACCCCATCCGTCCGGAGAGCAGACAATGAACTACTCTGATTACGTGCCGATGCTAAATATCTTTGCCGGGGCTGGTTTAGGCGCCTCATTTTATATCCTGCTGCGGACCCAGCCCTATCTTGAAAATCGTTCATATGACCCAAAGTACAACGCCGCTTATTTTTCCCGCTTCGTAACCGGGCTGATCGCAGGTGTGATACTCGCGTCGGCATTGCGGCCGGTACTTGTACAATCAGGCGGTACTGTAGCGACGCTAGGTGCTGGCATTCTCGCAATACTCGGTGGCTATTCCGCAGAAGCTGTGGAATTGATTCTGCAACGGCTGGTAGAAGTAATACTCGCCACCATACGTGGTGATGGAAGTGCACAGGTGCAGGCCAAGGCTTCGGCCGCGGAACGGGAGAAACTCGCCAAGGTGGACGACGGTGCCGCGAATGTATTGGCAGCGGACACCCTTGAGCAAGCAAAAGCCGAGGCACGTAAGCTTCGCGATAGCGTACGCCGCGATGTCAAACCGTAGCACCACTTACCTGAAGAGGCATGTCATCCCACAGTTCTAGAAGATGAATGTGACGGGAAGGCGACTTGTCAGTTCAGGTCTTGGCCGGTATGGCTGCAGGAGTTCAGCCGAACAGCATAAACTCCATGCAGCCGTGGATAGCTTCGATCACTTGTGCCTTGTTTCTCGTGCCTTCGCTAAAGTGCGCCACGCCCATCTTTGCTGACATTCCAAATGTCACCCCCACGGTGTGTAATCGCAGCCATGATCGATCTTGCCCACCACCTGCACCTGGTTTTCATGGCTTTCGCTGAAATTCACCAGCACGTTGGCGCGGTCTTCACCGTGGTCCAGCACATCGATCCAGTATTTGAGGCCGGCTTCCTCGCCATCGCGATGCAGCACATTGTTGTACAGGTGTGCAACAAACGATGCGTTCGACGAGTGCTCGCCATACCGCTTGATGAATTCATCGCTGTTGATGAAGTTGCGCGCCAGATCGCGCAGCGTCATGTCGTGGTCCAGCGCCTTGATCCAGTAACCTAGGCCCGGCTTATCGGGATCGCGGTCAAACGCGGCGCAATACATACGCCATGCTTTACCGGCATTGCCGTCAATGTCATACGCCACAGATGCATCCGAGAATTGCAAGCGCTCGACATTCGTCAGCACATCCGTTCCGCCGTCGCCCACCACCGTCAATTGATTGCCCGTCTGCGTCACCGTATATTGCGATTTGGTTCCGCTGAACACGACGGTATCCGTGCCGACGCCACCATCAACGCGGTGGGAGCCGGACAGTATCGTGATGGTGTCGTTGCCGGCGCCTGCCAGCACGTCAAGCTTGCCGCCGCCACCGGCCACGGAAATTTTGTCGTCGCCGGCGCCGGAGGCAATCAAGACCGCATGCGGCAGCACGGCCGGCAAATCCACTTTAATGGTGTCGTCGCCGGACAAGGCGCCATGCACGAGACCCAGCATGTCATCGAGCTGGCCGCTGTTGAACATGACGCCCAGGCCGCTGGCGCGCACATAGCTGCCGTCGCGGAATTCCACATCCAGCGATGTGGCTTTGCCATCGAGCGTTACGTCGGAGACGGGCGGCTTCAGCGAGATATCCGGCCGGCCGGCGCCACCGTCCATCGCATCAGGATGGGCCTCGGCATCCGGATTGCCCGACAAGTTGAAGCGGCCCTCCAGGGTGGCCGACGTGAGGAATTTATCGGCCGCCACCTTCAGCGTGCTGAAGGTGCCATGCAGTTGCCCGTCCGCGCCGACCGTCAAGCGGCCCTCCAGCTCCGCACTGACATTGCCGTACACGGGGTCATAATCGGCCGACGTGGTGGCATATAGCGTATGGATCTTGATCGTGTCCATTGCCGCCGCTGTGGCATCCACGCTGAACGATGGCGCCGTCGTGAAACTGAAGTCGAACTTGCCGGTTGTTTCAATTGCCACCGCACCGGGCGACGTCAACTTCATGCCGGTAGCGCTGGCAACGCCATGCGCGGCATCCAATGCCACGCCGGTATATTCCTGCACCACGCCGTTGGGATACGTAATTTTGACTGTATTGTTGACCAAGGTGGCGGCCGTGAATTTTGCGCTATCGCCGGGCAAGCTTGCAACGGCAGCCTTCATTGCATCCAATGCCGCATCCAGCGCGCCATCGTCATGCGCCAACCCATCCAGCGCAGCGCTGTCCATCACTGCCTGGGAAACCTTGACATCGATCTTAGCCATGTTTGCCTCCGATTATTGTTAGCAGCGGGAGTCGTATTTCCAAAAAGCAAACCTTGAAAATATGATTTCATTATATGAAAGCACCCCAATCGAACAGGCCCGCACTCATCAGTTCTTACACTTGCTTACAACTGATGAATTCGCTTACAGGAAGTGAAATATTTTATTTTTAATAACATTATACCCAGAAAAAAAATTGTGCACTGCGGCGGCAGCAACATGCACTGGCGCGATTGCACCCTTATAATGGTCGTTTTCGCATATAACTCACGCCCAACATCATGGAATTAGCCAAGTCTTTCGAGCCTGCCAATATTGAACAGTTCTGGCGCAGCGAGTGGGAAAAGCGCGGTTACTTTGCCGCTTCCCTCGACCTGTCGAAACCGTCCTTCAGCATCCAGCTGCCGCCACCGAACGTGACGGGTACGCTGCACATGGGGCACGCGTTCAACCAGACCATCATGGACGGCCTGACCCGCTACCACCGCATGCTGGGCCACAACACGGCCTGGATCCCGGGCACCGACCACGCCGGTATCGCCACGCAAATCGTCGTGGAACGCCAGCTGGACGCGCAAAAAATTTCGCGCCACGACCTGGGCCGCGAGAAGTTCGTGGAAAAAGTGTGGGAGTGGAAAGAGAAATCCGGTTCCACCATCACGGGCCAGATGCGCCGCATGGGCACGTCCCCGGACTGGGCCCGCGAATACTTCACGATGGACGAGCCGCGCTCGAAAATCGTGTCGGACGTGTTCGTGCGCCTGTATGAACAAGGCTTGATTTACCGCGGCAAGCGCCTGGTCAACTGGGACCCGGTGCTGGGCACGGCAGTGTCGGACCTGGAAGTCGTGTCGGAAGAAGAAGATGGCTCGATGTGGTACATCAAGTACCCGCTGGCTGACGGCAGCGGCCACCTGACCGTGGCGACGACCCGTCCTGAAACCATGCTGGGTGACGTGGCCGTGGCCGTGGACCCGACCGACGAGCGCTACACGGCGCTGGTGGGCAAGATGCTGAAGCTGCCGCTGTGCGACCGTGAAATTCCGATCATTGCCGACTCGTACGTCGACAAGGCATTCGGTACCGGCTGCGTGAAAATCACGCCGGCGCATGACCTGAACGATTACGCCGTTGGCCAGCGCCACAACCTGCCGATGCTGACCATCATGACCCTGGAAGCCAAGATCGCGGACAACGCGCCAGCTGCTTACGTGGGCCTGGACCGCTACGCCGCCCGCAAGCAAATCGTGGCCGACCTCGATGCACAGGGCTTGCTGGAACAAGTCAAACCGCACAAACTGATGGTGCCGCGCGGTGACCGTACCGGCGTCGTCATTGAGCCGATGCTGACGGACCAGTGGTTTGTCGCCATGAGCAAGCCGGCGCCGGAAGGCACGTACTTCCCGGGCAAATCCATCGCTGAAGTGGCGCTGGAAAAAGTCGCCAATGGCGAAATCAAATTCGTGCCGGAAAACTGGTCGACCACGTACAACCAGTGGCTGAACAATATCCAGGACTGGTGCATTTCCCGCCAGCTGTGGTGGGGCCACCAGATTCCAGCCTGGTACGACGAGCAGGGCAATGTATTCGTGGCCAAGACGGAAGAAGAAGCGCAAGCCAAGGCGGCTGCCGCCGGTTCGACCGGCGCGCTGACGCGCGACAACGACGTGCTGGATACGTGGTTCTCGTCCGCGCTGGTGCCGTTCTCGACCCTGGGCTGGCCGGAACAGACGCCGGAACTGTCGGCCTTCCTGCCATCGAACGTGCTGGTGACGGGCTTTGACATCATCTTCTTCTGGGTCGCGCGCATGGTCATGATGACGGCGCACTTCACGGGCAAGGTGCCGTTCAACACCGTGTATGTGCACGGCCTGGTGCGCGATTCGCAGGGCCAGAAAATGTCCAAGTCCAAGGGCAACACGCTGGACCCGATCGACTTGATCGATGGTATCGGCGTCGATGCGCTGGTGGAAAAACGCACCACCGGCCTGATGAATCCGAAGGCGGCGGAAAAGATCGAGAAAGCCACCCGTAAAGAGTTCCCTGAAGGGATCGCTGCTTACGGCACGGATGCCGTGCGCTTCACGATGGCGTCGTATGCATCGCTGGGCCGCAACATCAACTTCGACCTGGGCCGCTGCGAGGGTTACCGCAACTTCGGCAACAAGCTGTGGAATGCGACCCGCTTCGTCATCATGAACACGGAAGGCAAGGATTGCTCGGCTCCGGCCAGCGATGCCGATCTGTCGCAAGCGGACAAGTGGATCATCTCGCTGCTGCAAAAAACCGAACTGGAAGTGGCGAAGGGTTTCGAAGACTACCGCTTCGACAATATCGCCAGCGCGATCTACAAGTTCGTGTGGGACGAGTACTGTGACTGGTATCTGGAACTGGCCAAGGTACAGGTGCAGAACGGCACGGAAGCGCAGCAGCGCGCCACCCGCCACACCTTGCTGCGCGTGCTGGAAGTCGTGCTGCGCCTGGCGCACCCGATCATTCCATTCATCACGGAAGAACTGTGGCAAACCGTGGCGCCACTAGCCGGCAAAGGCGATACGGCAGGTAAATCGATCATGACGCAGCCTTACCCTATCGCTGTGGAAGCCAACATCAATGAAGCGGCGGAAGCCTGGATGGGCGAACTGAAAGCGCTGACCGACGCGACGCGTAATCTGCGCGGTGAAATGAAGCTGGCGCCATCGCTGCGCGTGCCGCTGATCGTGGAAGCCTCCGGTGCGGACAAGGAGCGCATGGCAGTCTTTGCGCCATATATCCAGGCGCTGGGCAAGCTGTCGGATGTGTCGATTGTCGACACGCTGCCGGAAACTACGGCGGCCGTGTCGGTGGTGGGTACGACCAAGCTGATGCTGAAAGTCGAAATCGACGTGAAAGCGGAACGCGAGCGCCTGTCGAAGGAAATCGCCCGTCTGGAAGGCGAGATTGCCAAGGCGTCGGGCAAGCTGTCGTCGGAATCGTTTGTCGCGCGTGCACCGGCTGCCGTGGTGGCGCAAGAAAAAGAACGTGTCGCGACGTTCGGCGCCACGCTGGCGAAGATGCAGGAGCAATTAGCGAAGCTGCCAGCGTAATCCGCGTCAACTCCCAGAAAGCCGGCCATCGCGCCGGCTTTATTCATTTCGGGGCCTGCCCCTAAAAGCACTATCGTTCGCTGCGAATCCAATAGTTGCAAATCCCATCGGTGCCTGGCACCTTTTGTACTATCGTTCGCATTGAGGTTGATAGCAATGCGACACACCGAGTGCACCCTCTAATTAGGTCTATGAAATAGCACGACCGTTTTGCTACACTGGCTGGATAACACCAACAACCCTCTTTGGAGACACTCTCATGTTCAAGCGCTTCACCGCCGGCTTCCTGCTGGCTGCTGCCCTGGCCCCTGCCTTCGCTGCGGACCTTTCCCCTGTTGGCTTGTGGCAAAACATTGATGATGAAACCGGTAAACCGAAAGCCCTGATCCGCATCACGGAAAACAATGGCGTGCTGCAAGGCCAGATTGAAAAGCTGTTCCGCGCGCCAAATGAAGACCAGGCGCCAAAATGCGAAAAGTGCACGGACGCGCGCAAGGACAAGCCGGTCATCGGCATGGTGATCTTGACCGGCCTGAAAAAAGATGGCGATGAATACTCGGGCGGCGAAATCCTCGACCCGAACAACGGCAAAGTCTACAAGAGCAAGCTGGAACTGACGGATGGCGGCAAGAAGCTGAAAATGCGCGGCTACATCGGCATGCCGATGCTGGGCCGTACGCAAACCTGGATCCGCCAAGAGTAAACCCTACCCCGGCGAATTACCCGTTCGCCAAGAGCCGCGTGGATTCCGCATCACTGCGGAATACCAGCGGCTGCATCACCTCCCTGCCCGGCCGCTGCGCCAACTTCACCACCTGGCTGTACCACCCCACACGTGGGTGACTTGTCGCATACCGGATCAGCGGTTCAGCATGTACATGGCGATTCAAAGCCGAAACGCTGAACACACGTGACGGGCAATGCATTGCGGCAAAGTGCAGCAATGTGTGCCATTTCGCGCCAACCATTGCGCTAGCGGATTGTGCCAGCGGACCTCTGCCGCGATGGCATTACATTCTGGGGCAGCAACTTTGATAGAATCGGGGGATTGCCAACCGGACGCCCCTCGTGGCGTCCACACTTAGACAACATCCATGAGCACTCCAGACATCCTGATCCAGCCTTCCACCACTGCCCTGTCCGCCGCCGAACGCGAAAAGCTGATGGCCTCGCCAGGCTTTGGCAAACTGTTCACCGACCACATGGTGACCATCGCTTACAAGGATGGCGCATGGCAGCAGGGTCAGGTGAAGCCATACGGTCCGCTGACCCTGGCGCCTTCGGCATCGGTGCTGCACTATGGCCAGGCGATTTTTGAAGGCTTCAAAGCCTTCATGCAGCCAGACGGTTCGATCGGCACCTTCCGTCCGGAAGCCAACGCCGAACGCTTCAACCGCAGCGCGGCCCGCCTGGCGATGCCGGCCCTGCCAGTGGAACTGTTCATGAAAGCCGCCGACGCGCTGATCAATATCGACAAAGGCTGGGTACCAAAAAATGTGGGCGAGAGCTTGTACTTGCGTCCCTTCATGATTGCCACGGACGCCTTCCTGGGCGTGCGCCCATCGAAAGAATACCTGTTCGTCATGATTGCCTCGCCAGCCGGCGCTTACTTCCCGCAAGGCGTGAAGCCGGTCACCGTCTGGATCAGCGAAGATTACGTGCGCGCCGCGCCAGGCGGCACGGGCGAAGCCAAGTGCGCCGGCAACTACGCGGCCAGCCTGCTGGCGCAAGCCCAGGCGCAAGATGAAGGCTGCGACCAGGTGGTGTGGCTGGATGCCGTACAGCGTTCGTACATCGAAGAAATGGGTGGCATGAACCTGTTCTTCGTCTACAACGAAAACGGCAAGCCAGTCATCGTGACGCCGGAACTGACCGGCACCCTGCTGCCAGGCGTGACCCGCCGCAGCCTGCTGCAAGTGGCAAAAGACCTGGGCTATGAATCGCGTGAAGTGAAACTGACGGCCCAGCAATGGCGCGACGACGTCGCCAGCGGCCGCATGACGGAAGTATTCGCGTGCGGCACCGCTGCCGTAATCACGCCTGTGGGCCACGTGAAAGCCAAGGGCTACAACTTCACCATCAACAATGGCGAAAACGGTCCGGTCACGATGGCGCTGCGCGACGCGCTGCTGGGCATCCAGCACGGCACCAAGCCGGATACGCATGGCTGGATGCACAAGGTCTGCTAAGCGCCAAGTAAGACATTCAAACGCCCGGACGGTTTGCACTCTCCGGGCGTTGCCAGGCAACCCTGACTTACTTCTTCTTCACTTCAATTTCAAAGATCTTCGGCCACAGCTTACCCGTGACAAACAGCCGGTGCGCCTTGCTGTCGTACGCAATGCCATTCAACACGTTATCGGCGCCCGGCACGATATTGGCCTGCGCCGCCAGCCCGGATAAATCGATCCAGCCTACGACACGGCCGCTGAACGGGTCGATCCGCGCAATGCGGTCAGTCTGCCAGATATTCGCGTAAATCTCGCCTTCCACCCATTCCAGCTCATTGATTTGCGTGACGGGTTCGCCATCGGCTGTCACGCGGATGCGGCGCGTCTGGCCCAGCGTCTTCCCATCGAGTACACGGATGTATGGCGTACCGTCGCTCATATAGAGGCGCTCGCCATCGGTGGTCAGCGCCCAGCCCTCGCCCGGATAGTTGAAGGTCTGTTTCAATGCAAAGGTTTTCGCATCAAAAATAAAACCAGTCTGCGACGTCCACGTCAGCGCCACAATATCGCCGCCCATGGGGGCAATCCCTTCGCCGAAATACTGTTGGGGGATATCGCGCTTTTGCAGCACCTTGCCCGACTCCAGCTCCACGCGCCGCACCGACGACCGGCCATTCAAGCCGGTACTCTCGTACAGATAACCATCCTGGAAAAACAAGCCTTGCGTGAACGCGCCGCTATCGTGCGGGTACGATTTCTTCACCGTGTAGCCATACACGGGCACGGCCGAATGCGCGTGCGCCGTCACCACCGCAGCCAACCCCATGGCGGCGGCGCATTTCATATTAAGCGTCAACATTAAAGGTCATCCCACAGTTCTCCGTTTGGACTGGTGCGCGGCGGCGTGGCGCCGAAATGTTTATAGGCCGCGGGAGTGGCCACGCGGCCGCGCGGCGTGCGCTGCAAATAGCCCTGCTGGATCAAATACGGTTCCAGCACGTCTTCAATGGTGTCGGCTGCCTCGCCGATGGCGGCGGACAAGTTGCCCACGCCGACCGGGCCGCCGCCGAATTTATACAAGACCGCTTCCAGCAGCTTGCGGTCCATGACGTCAAAGCCGACCGTATCGACATCGAGCATCACCAGCGCATCGGCCGCGATTTGCTGCGTGATGTCGCCATTGCCTTTGACTTCCGCATAATCGCGCACGCGGCGCAGCAGGCGGTTGGCGATACGGGGCGTGCCGCGCGCCCGGCGCGCGATTTCCGCCGCGCCCTCCGGCGCAATCGATGCTTTCAGCAAGGCCGCGCTGCGCGTGACGATCTTCGTCAATTCCGGCACCGTATAAAACTCCAGCCGCGCCACGATGCCGAAGCGGTCGCGCAGCGGATTGGTCAGCATGCCGGCGCGCGTCGTGGCGCCAACCAAGGTGAATGGTTGCAAATCCAGCTTCACGGAACGCGCCGCCGGGCCTTCGCCGATCATGATGTCGATCTGGTAATCTTCCAGTGCTGGATACAGGATTTCTTCGACGACCGGCGACAGCCGGTGGATTTCATCGATGAACAGCACATCGTTGGCTTCCAGGTTCGTCAGCAATGCCGCCAGATCGCCGGGGCGCTCCAATACCGGGCCAGACGTCTGGCGCAAATTCACGCCCATTTCGCGCGCAATGATGTTGGCCAAGGTGGTTTTACCAAGGCCCGGCGGACCGAACAGCAGCGTGTGGTCCAGCGCTTCCTGCCGCTTGCGGGCGGCGGAAATAAAGATTTCCAGCTGATCGCGGATTTTCGCCTGGCCGACATATTCGTCCAGCAGCTTGGGGCGCAACGCGCGTTCGATGGCTTCTTCGTTCGGCGACGAAGGGGCCGCATCGATGATGCGCTGCTCGGTGAAATTGTCAGTTTGAATACTCATGCTCATCCGGACGCGGGGTCACGCGCATTATCCCTTCGACAGCGCCTTCAGCGCCAGTTTGATACCTTCTGATACACCTGCTTCGGCCGGCACCTTTTTCAGGGCCAGCAACGCTTCCTTGTCAGAATACCCCAGCGCCAGCAGCGCGTTCAAAATATCGGTCTGTGCATCCGGCACGGCATGCGCACCGCCAGCGGCGCCAATATCGGCGCCCAGCTTGCCCTTCAATTCCAGCAACAGGCGTTCCGCCGTCTTCTTGCCGATGCCCGGCACTTTTACGAGGCGGCCCGACTCCTGCAGCGTGACAGCCTGCGCCAAATCCGCAATCGACATGCCCGACAAAATCGACAGCGCCGTGCGCGCGCCCACGCCGGTAATCTTGATCAACTGGCGGAACACGGCCCGCTCTTCCGCATTGCCAAAGCCAAACAGCAAATGCGCATCTTCGCGGATGGCCTGGTGCGTGAACAGCACGACTTTCTCGCCCACGCCGGGCAAGTTGTAGAACGTGCTCATGGACACATCGACTTCATAGCCGACGCCCTGTACGTCGACCAGCAATTGCGGCGGATTTTTTTCAAGCAGGATGCCGGAGAGACGTCCGATCATAAATTCTTTCGTTGAATGAAGTTAGCCGACCAGGCGGCCGCGCCGCATGCGCAGCGAACCCAGCTCGATGGCGGTGGCGACGGCGCCTGTGCTGCGCACGGTGCGCGAGCCAGTCACGGGCACAACGGGATCATCGGCAATGCCAGTGGCGGCGGCGCGCAAGCTGCGCCGTGCAGGTTTGGTCCCCTGCAACAGTGCATGGGCCGCGCCCGCAATGGCCACCATATCCTGGCAATGCGCATGGCAAATCGCCACGCCCAACGCATCGGCCGCATCGGTGCCGGGCAAGCCGGGCAGCGCCAGCAAACGCGCCACCATCTCCTGCACTTGCGACTTCGCAGCGCGGCCCGTGCCGACCACGGCTTGTTTTAATTGGGTGGGTGAATATTCGGCGACCGGCAAACCATTGCTGACCAGCGCGCAAATCGCCGCACCGCGCGCCTGCCCCAGCAGCAGGGTCGATTGCGGATTCACGTTGACGAAGACTTTTTCAATCGCCGCGCAGTCCGGCTTATAGGTGGCGGCAACTTCAGCCACGCCGTCCAGGATGACTTTGAGACGCGCAGGCAATTCCCCTTCGCCACTCTTGATGGTGCCGGAAGCGATGTAGCGCAATTTGTGGCCGTGCTTATGGATAACGCCAAAGCCGGTGGTGCGCAAACCGGGGTCGATGCCGAGGATAATCATCCCCGGATTGTACCCGGGATAATTCATACCTGTATATAAAAACAGTAGGGCGGCTTCCGCTGCATGGAAGCCGCCCTACGTGATCCGTACGGAACTACTTACCGATTAATGGCGGAAGTGACGGGTACCCGTGTACAGCATCACGACGCCGCGCTCATCGGCCGCGTCAATGACTTCCTGGTCGCGCATCGAGCCGCCCGGCTGGATCACGCAAGTTGCACCGGCATCCACCACCACATCGAGGCCGTCGCGGAACGGGAAGAAGGCATCCGACGCCACCGCGGAACCGGCCAGGGTCAGGCCGGCGTTTTGCGCCTTGATGGAAGCGATGCGGGCTGAATCGATGCGGCTCATCTGGCCGGCGCCCACGCCCAAGGTCATGTTATTGCCGCAGAAGACGATCGCATTCGACTTCACGTACTTGGCCACGCGCCACGCAAACATCAAGTCTTGCAATTGCTGCGGGGTTGGCTGCAGCTTGGTCACGACTTTCAAGTCCGCCAGCAGCACGTTTTTCGCGTCCGCCGATTGCACCAGCAAACCGCCGCCGACACGCTTGAAGTCCATGCCGTTCACGCCGTCGCCCAGCGGGATTTCCAGCAAGCGCACGTTTTGCTTGGCCGACAGGATTTGCTTGGCTTCAGCGGAGAACGAAGGCGCGATCAGCACTTCCACGAACAGCTTGGCCAGCTCGGTGGCCGCTTGCGCGTCCACTTCCACGTTGAACGCAATGATGCCGCCGAATGCGGAAGTCGGGTCCGTTTGCAGCGCGCGCTTGTACGCGTCCACCGCGCTCACGCCCAGCGCCACGCCGCATGGGTTCGCGTGCTTGATGATGACGCAAGCGGCAGGCTGGTCGAAACCGCCCATGGATTTCACGCATTCCCATGCGGCATCCGCGTCAGCGATATTGTTGAACGACAGTTCCTTGCCTTGCAGCTGGCGGTAGTTGGCCAGCGCGCCGGCCACGGGCGACAAGTCTTTGTAGAAAGCAGCGGACTGGTGCGGGTTTTCACCGTAGCGCATGTCCTGCACTTTTTCAAAGTGCACGTTCAGGGTTTGCGGGTACGACGAACGGTTCGCGTGCGAACGGTCCGGGCCCAGGCTCGACAGGTAGTTGGCGATGGCGCCATCGTACTGTGCCGTGTGGGCATACACTTTCTTGGCCAGCATGAAACGGGTTTCATAGCTGACGTAGCCTGGCGCATTGTCCGTGGTCTTCATTTCAGCCAGCACCACGCCGTAGTCGGATGGATCGCAGATCACCACCACGTCTTTGTGGTTCTTGGCGGACGAACGCAGCATGGCTGGGCCGCCGATATCGATGTTTTCAATTGCGTCGTCCAAGGTGCACGTATCCTTGGCCACCGTGGCCTGGAACGGATACAGGTTCACCACCACCATGTCGATGGTCGGGATATTGTGCTCTTCCAGTTTCGCCATGTGCTCCGGGAAGTCGCGGCGGGCCAGGATGCCGCCGTGCACTTTCGGGTGCAGCGTCTTTACGCGGCCATCCAGCATTTCCGGGAAGCCGGTGTAATCGGCGACTTCGGTCACAGGGACGCCGTTGTCGGCCAGCAGCTTGGCGGTGCCGCCGGTGGACAGGATGTTCACACCCATCGCGGACAGGGCGCGTGCAAAGTCCAGCACACCGGTTTTATCGGAGACGGAAATGAGAGCTTGTTTGATCATGGCTATGGCTAGGTTGTTGAATATTCTGGATGAGCACGCTGACGTGCTGATGGAACATCCGGCAACATGGCCCAGTCACAGCCATGCCAGCCGGACGTGGAACGGACTGTTTACAGCAGACCGTGTTCCTGCAATTTCTTGCGCAAAGTATTGCGGTTGATGCCCAGCATCTGGGCGGCGTGCGACTGGTTGCCGTCGGCACGGGTCATCACCACTTCAAGGATCGGACGCTCTACGGTCAGAACGACCATGTCGTACACGTTGGAAGCTTTTTGTTCGCCCAGGTCGTTGAAATAATCTTCAAGGCTTTTTTGGACGACTTCCTGGATGCTTTCTTTGCTCATGTTCTTATCTTCTTGCTAAATGTTCTGCCAACTGCGCAGCGATCAAGCTGCCAGCATTTGTTCGGCGAGGCGGTATTGTAACCGCTCACCGTATTTCAATTGCGAATCAAAAAATTCATTGACTGCGAGCAACTGTTCGTCCGTCGATTCCATACGGTTCATGCGCTGACGGAATGCTTCGCCGCCTTCCAGGTCTTGCACGTACCAGCCGATGTGTTTGCGGGCCGTGCGCACGCCCAGGTATTCGCCGTAAAACTGGTAGTGTGCGCGCAAGTGCTCGTCCATCAAGTGGCGTACTTCTTCGACCATCGGCGCGGGCAAATGTTCCCCGGTCCGCAAAAAATGATCGATTTCGCGGAAAATCCACGGACGGCCCTGGGCGGCGCGGCCGATCATGACAGCGTCAGCTTTGGTTTTTTCCAGCACAAACTTAGCTTTTTCCGGCGTCGTGATATCGCCGTTAGCCACCAGCGGGATGTTCACGGACGCTTTGACGGCGGCAATCGTGTCGTATTCCGCATCGCCCTTGTAGCCATCGGCCCGCGTGCGGCCATGCAAGGTCAGCATTTGTATACCAGCCTGTTCGGCGATGCGGGCAATGCGCAGGGCATTCTTGTTTTCCCGGTCCCACCCCGTACGGAATTTCAACGTGACAGGCACATCCACCGCGCGCACCACCGCATTGACGATGCGCTCGACCAGGTCTTCGTGCTGCAACAGTGCGGAACCGCACCAGTTATTGCACACCTTTTTCACGGGGCAGCCCATGTTGATGTCGATAATCTGCGCGCCCTTGTCCACGTTGAATTTGGCGCAGTCAGCCAGGTCTTGCGGGTCGGCGCCCGCAATTTGCACGGCTTTCGGCTCCATCTCGCCTGCGTGGTCGATGCGGCGCGAACTCTTTTCACTGGCCCACAGGCGGGGATTCGACGCAGCCATCTCCGACACGGCATAACCGGCGCCCAGCTGCTTGCACAGCTGCCGGAATGGCCGGTCTGTCACGCCCGCCATGGGGGCGACAAAGACGTTATTGCGGAGGATATGCGGACCGATCTGCACCGTGTGAACCTGTTTCTCGAATGGGGAAGCCGACTATTTTAACCGAACAACTGCTCAATTTATAAGCACAATTTTGTATTGTTCGATTGTTTGTGCAGCATAGTGGTTATGAAACAGATTTTCCGTGTAGAAATAACAACGGCGGCAAGTGTTCAGGACACTTTGCCGCCGTCCATCCGGCCGGAACTTAAATGATGTCGTCCAGCGCCAGTGCGAGGTGATCGACTTCACCCCAGCTGTCCAATGACAATTTCCCGTCAGACAACGTAAAGCGGTTGATGCTGGCGTTGCGCACCTGGAAGTCGCGCGGGCTGTCCAGGCTCATGCCTTTCGCGGCGCGGTACGCGCATTCCAGCACGCCGCCATGCGCCACGATGGCAATGGTTTTGCCCGGATAACGCTCGGCCCATTCCGTGATGGCGGCAATGCAACGTTGATAAAACTGCCTGAAACTTTCCGCGAACCGGTCCCCGTGCGGCATCACGGCATCTGCATCGCGCGATTGCCACTTGGCGAACTCCGCCGGGTACTGGCGCTCGATGTCCGCATACAGCATGCCTTCGAACACGCCATACGCCCGTTCGCGCAATTGCTCATCTTGCTGCACTAGCAACGCATGGTGTGCGCACGCAGCCTGCGCCGTTTGCACGGCGCGCTGCAAATCGCTGGACACAACGGCGGCCAGCGGTTCGTCCGCCAGCGCCCGGGCCAAGGCTTGTGCCTGGCGCACGCCTTCGTCATTGAGGGCAATGTCGATGTGCCCTTGCAGGCGGCGTACCGCGTTCCACGCGGTTTCGCCGTGGCGTATCAATAAGATTGTCGTCATCTCGTTCAGTTAGCGACTGCCGGATTTAACGTGTACGAACCGATCAGCTGCGCCTCGTCCAGGATATGGCCGCGGATCGCTTCCAGCGCTTGCGGCCCGGTGAACCGGCCGTCCAGCGGCAGGCGCGGCACATCCAGCGCATACAAGCGGAAAACGTAATGATGCAGCCGTTCATCGTTCCACGGAGGACATGGGCCGTCATACCCGTAATAATCGCCCGCCATCTGTGCATCACCGGCAAACCAGCCTGTGTAATCGTTGACGCCCTGGCGGACCGGCGCCCCGTTCAACGCGGCATCCGGACCGGGCTTGCCTTGGGCCACCACGCCATCGGCCAGCTGGCCGGCGGCGATCGCCGTGACCGTGGCGGGGATGTCCGCCAGCGTCCAGTGGTAAAAGTCTGCGCGGGGCATCGAGGCGGGCAAGGTTTTGCCTTCCTGGTTGACGTCGGTACCGATGGTGGGCACGTCGCCATCGATGCACACCAGCAGCAGCGATTGCGTACCGGCCGGCACGTCACCCCACGCCAAGTGCGGATTGCGGTTGGCGGACAGGTGAATATGCGTGGCCGCATCCTGTTCGGCAAAGGCAAATTCGGCGGGAATCGCACCGCCATCTTTAAAGGAATCACTCCACAGCTTCATTACTGCCCTCCCTTGGGATCCACTTGCAGCCAGATCGTCACGGGACCATCGTTGGTCAGCGACACTTTCATGTCGGCGCCAAAGCGGCCCGTTTCCACCACGGGGTGTTTCCCCCGTGCTTGTTCGACAAAGTAATTAAACAGGCGTTCGCCGTCGGCCGGCGCGGCGGCGGGGCTGAACGAGGGGCGGGTGCCGGATTTCGTGTCAGCCGCCAGCGTGAACTGGGGCACCAGCAGCAAACCACCCGCTACATCGGCGACGCTGCGGTTCATCTTGCCGGCGTCATCGGAAAACACGCGGTAGCCCAGCAACTTGGCCAGCAAGGCATCCGCTTCTTTTTCCGTATCGCCCTTTTCCGCGCACACCAGCACCATCAATCCATGGCCGATCGCGCCCACGGTGTCGCCATCGACCACCACCTGGGCGCTGGACGCACGCTGCAGCAAGCCGATCATGCGGACAGCGTGATGCGGGCAAACTTGCGCTTGCCAACTTGCACGACGAAGGTACCGGCTTCGACTTTCAAGCCCTTGTCGCTGATGACGGCGCCATCGAGGCGCACGCCGCCCTGCTCCACCATGCGCATGGCTTCCGACGTGGAAGCGCACAAGCCTGCGTTTTTCAGGATATTGGCGATACCTGCCGGCGCGCCGCCCAGCGCGACTTCCGGAATATCGTCCGGGATGCCGCCTTTGGAACGGTTGACGAAGTCGGCCAGCGCCTCCTCGGCTGCCTGGCGCGAGTGGAAACGTTCGACGATTTCCTGGCCCAGCGCGACTTTCGCATCGCGCGGGTTGCGGCCTTCAGCCACTTCGCGTTTCAACTGGGCAATATCTTCGATGGACTTCCACGACAGCAAGTCGTAGTAGCGCCACATCATGTCGTCGGAAATACTCATCAGCTTGCCGAACATGGTGTTGCCCGGTTCCGTGATGCCGATGTAGTTGTTCTTGGACTTCGACATTTTTTCCACGCCGTCCAAGCCTTCCAGCAGCGGCATCGTCAAGATGCACTGCGGCTCCTGGTTCCAATCCTTTTGCAATTCACGGCCTACCAGCAAGTTGAATTTCTGGTCCGTGCCGCCCAGCTCCAGGTCGGCTTTCAGGGCAACAGAATCGTAGCCCTGCATCAGCGGGTACAGGAATTCATGGACGGAAATCGGCGTACCGGCTTTAAAGCGCTTCGTGAAGTCATCGCGCTCCATCATGCGCGCCACCGTGTAGCGGGACGCCAGCTGGATCATGCCGCGTGCGCCCAGCGCGTCGCACCACTCGGAGTTGTAGCGGATTTCGGTTTTAGCGGGATCCAGTACCAGCGATGCCTGCTTGAAGTACGTTTTCGCGTTTTCTTCGATCTGTTCGCGGGTCAGCGGCGGACGGGTGGCATTGCGGCCGGACGGGTCGCCGATCATCGACGTGAAATCGCCGATCAGGAAGATCACCTGGTGGCCCAGGTTTTGCAGCTGGCGCATTTTGTTCAGCACGACCGTGTGGCCCAGGTGCAAGTCCGGGGCAGTCGGGTCCAGGCCCAGCTTGATGCGCAGCGGCACGCCGCTCTGTTCCGAACGGGCCAGTTTTTGCGCGAATTCGCTTTCGATCAGCAGCTCATCGACGCCGCGTTTAGTGATGGCCAGGGCTTCCTGGACGCTGTCGGTCAACGGCAATACGGTGTTGGGCGCCTTCTTCGGCGCATGGGTTGTCTGATCCATAAGGGGGTAACGCGTTCTTTTAAAAATGTAGGAGGAGTCCGATAGTTTGATATAATTCGCGATCCGACCAATCTTGCCGTACGAAAACGAACCAATTAGACAACTATAAAAATATCAAAGTCCCGGAAAGTTCAAGCGGTAAATTTTAACTGATTGCATGGACCCTATAAACAAATTCACAGGCTCCGGCCTGGTCAACTTGCTAGGTTCGACGCGCAAAGCGCGCATCATGAGTGCATCAGCATTGTTTCTCGCTGTGTGCGCTTTTGGTGCGGCTGGCGTCGCTCCGTTGGCGCCGGACGCCGCGGAGCTGCCGGTCACGTCGGTTACCACCGACCTCGCCCTGCCTAGCCTGTCTGATCAAATCAACGCCCTCCAGCAGCAAGAATCCACTGAAAAATACGTGCACGAAGAGCGCATCCGCGCTGGTGACACGTTGGCAACCCTGATGACGCGCCTGGGTGTGGAAGATGATGCTGCCGAAAATTTCATCAAGAAAGACAAAGTCGCCAAGGGCGTCATGCAGCTGAAAACCGGCAAGCGTGTACAAGCCCAGACGGATGAAAACGGCAACCTGATCTGGCTGCGCGCCACCGTGGTGGATGGCAAGGACATTCCTGTCAAAAACATTTCCATTACGCGCAATGGCGACAAGTTCGAGGCTTCGGAAGTGGCCGCGAAACTGGAACGCCGCGTGGAAATGCACTCGCGCACGATTGAAACCACGCTGTTTGCCGCGACGGACAATTCCAACGATGGCGCCAAGCTGCCGGATTCCGTGGTCAAGCAAATCGTTGAAATGTTCTCGACCAACATTGACTTCCGCTCCGACCTGAAGCGCGGCGACAACTTCAATGTGGTCTATGAATCGTTCTATCAGGATGGCGAATTCGTCAAAGCCGGCCGTATCCTGGCGGGTGAATTCACCAACCGTGGCGTGACGTACCAGTCCGTGTGGTTTGAAGATCCTGTGTCGGGCCAGAGCGGCTATTACAGCGTTGACGGCAAGGCGCTGAAAAAAGCGTTCCTGAAGTCGCCGCTGGAATTCTCCCGTATTTCGTCCGGCTTCTCGATGCGCGTGCACCCGATTTCCGGCAACTGGAAACAGCACAAAGGGATCGACTTCGCGGCAGCCGCCGGTACGCCGATCCGCGCTGCGGGCGATGGCGTGGTGGACTTCGCGGGCATGGACAAGGGCGGCTACGGCAACCTGGTCGTGCTGAAGCACTGGGCGAATTACACGACGGCTTATGCGCACATGAGCGGCTTTGCGCCTGGCTTGAAGAAAGGCCAGAAAGTATCGCAGGGTGACGTGATTGGCTATGTGGGTTCCACGGGCTGGTCGACGGGCGCGCACTTGCACTATGAATTCCGTGTGGGCGGCGATGCGAAAGACCCTTCGAAGCTGGCAATGATCCAGCAGGCGCCGCTGACGACGGCAGAAATGGCGCGCTTCAAGTCGGTCTCCGGCGAGATGATGCACCGCTTCGCCCTGCTGCGCCCACTGGGCCGCACGGCCGCGATGATGGCTGCAAAATAATCCTGCCCTACTGCCCTGCGGCAGCGAACCAGACGGCGCCCCAGCGGCGCCGTTTTCATTTCCCCACCGTGGGGTCAGACCTGCATTCGTGCATATTCCCCGTGGGGTCAGGCACGCATTGATGCATGTAATTCGTCCTGAAACCCGCAACAACACTGGATTTCGCACTGTTGAGGTCGCTTGAAAATTCAAGCAGGCTCTACCGCGAAAAAACGGTTCTTACAGCCGGTTCTCCTATGGCGGGAACGCACGAATGCACGTCTGACCCCAGCGGGGAAACGCATGAATGCACGTCTGACCCCACACTAAGCTGATTAATCAACGGGCTATTGGGTGGTGTTCGGGTTTTGTGTTGAGCGCGGGACAGGCGACAATAGGGGGAATTGAACGTGGGAGGGGAATGATGAGCTTGTTTATTGGCTTGATGTCCGGCACCAGCCTGGATGGCGTGGATGGCGTGCTGGTGGATTTCTGGGCGGGCGCGGCGCGCACCATGTCGGCGGCTTATGTGCCCTTCCCTGACGATTTGCGCGCTGAACTGCTGGCCCTGCAGGCTGCCTCGCCCAACGAACTGGAGCGGGAAGCGCTGGCCGCCAATCGCCTCGCGCAACTGTATGCACAATGCGTGGCCGATATCCTCGCCCCCACGGACATGAAAGCTGCCGACGTACGCGCAGTCGGCGTGCATGGCCAAACCATCCGCCACCGGCCCGAACTGGGTTTTACCCGCCAGACCAACAATCCCGCGCTGCTGGCCGAATTGTGCGGCATCGACGTGATTGCCGATTTCCGCAGCCGCGATATCGCCGCCGGCGGCCAGGGCGCACCGCTGGTGCCCGCCTTCCACCAGGCGCTGTTTGCCCAGCAAGGCAAAACCCGTGTGCTGGCCAATATCGGCGGCATCGCCAATATCAGCATCCTCAAAGGCGACAACAATGCCACCGGTTTCGATACCGGCCCCGGCAATGTGCTGATGGATGCATGGATCGCCCGGCACCAGGGCAAACCCTATGACGACAATGGCGCCTGGGCCGCCAGCGGCACGCCCATCCAGCCACTGCTGCAAGCCATGCTGCAAGACCCGTATTTCCTCCTGCCTCCGCCAAAAAGCACCGGCCGCGATTTATTCCACATGGACTGGCTGCAACGCCATTTGAGCCACTACCCGGACGCCCGGCCGCAGGATGTCCAGGCCACGCTGCTGCAATTGACAGCGCAATCGCTGGCCGATGCCATTACCACCCATGCCCCGCGTACGGAAGCCGTCTACCTCTGCGGCGGCGGCGCCTACAACAGCGTGCTGATGCAAGCGATCGAAAACAAGCTGGGACAGAACGTGAAAGTCGCGTCGACCGACGCATTGGGCGTGCCGCCGAACCGCATGGAAGCGCTGGCGTTTGCGTGGCTGGCATTCCGCTTCAACGAGCGGCAGGCAGGAAATTTGCCCGCTGTAACAGGGGCGAAGGGAGAACGGGTATTGGGTGCACTCTACCCGCGCTAAGCGGGGTAGGCACGAAGCCGCGCCGGCGGGATCGCCCGCCAGGCGGCATCAGCAGAAGACCTTAAACGGAGAACGACGAACCGCAGCCGCAAGTCGACTGGGCGTTCGGGTTCTTGATGACGAACTGCGCGCCTTCCAGATCATCCTTGTAATCGATTTCCGCGCCAACCAGGTATTGGTAGCTCATCGCGTCGATCAGCAATTGCACGCCGTTTTTCTCCATCGTCGTGTCATCTTCGTTGGTGATTTCATCGAACGTGAAGCCATACTGGAAGCCGGAGCAGCCGCCGCCCTGCACGAAGACGCGCAGTTTCAAGTCTGGATTGCCTTCTTCTTCGATCAGTTGCGCAACTTTTTCAGCGGCCGCATCGGTGAAAACGATGGGCGACGGAATCGCGTCTTGCGCTTGCGTGGCTTCTGCTACTTCACTCATTTGGTACTCCTTCAAAATCAATGCCTTATTATAGACCGTCGCACGAACTCATGCTGTAGGCGGCCACTTCTACGATCCACTACGCAACAACGTTATTTCGGCGGCAACGCGGTAATTTTGCCGGATGCTGCGGTGCCTGCAGCCGCGGCTGATGCAGCGAAACCCGATGCCGCAGCGCCGGCGCCTTCCGTCAGCCCCACACCCTGCGACGGCGGCGCCGGTACACCCGCCGCCTTCAGCGCCGCCTGCAACGCATCGCGCTCCGCTGTCAGCCGCGCAATTTCCGCCTGCGCGTCATCGAGCTGCCGCTGCACGTCCGGCACGCCCGAACCGTGGCTGGCGCCCATAATGCGCTTGCCCAGGTCCACGCCCCACACCACCAGCACGCCAGCCATCACCAGCACCACGGCAATGCCCAGCACGCGGGCCGCCAGTGGCGGCCGCTTTTCTTCCAGCACCACCGTGCCTTTAGCGCCGTTCTTCACAGGCAATTACGGCAGCAGCGCAATATTGTTCAAGCCCGTGCCTTCGTCCAGGCCGAACATCAAGTTCATGCACTGCACTGCCTGGCCGGATGCGCCTTTCACGAGGTTGTCCTGCACCACCAGCACGATCAGTGTGTCGCCATTGTCCGGACGGTGCAGCGCCAGGCGCAGCATGTTCGCGCCACGCGTGGTGCGGGTTTCTGGATGGGAACCCCAGGGCATCACGTCAACGAATGGCTGATCCTTATATGCGTCCTCGAACAGCTTTTGCAATTCCTCGTTCGACACGTCCTTGGTCAGGCGCGCGTACAAGGTCGAGTGCATGCCGCGGATCATCGGCACCAGGTGCGGCGTGAAGATCAGGCGCACTTTGTCAGAAGTGAAACGCTGCAGCTGCGCAACGGTTTCCGGCGTGTGGCGGTGGCCCGATACGCCGTAAGCCTTGAAATTATCGGAAGCTTCCGAGAACAGGATACCGATTTCCGCCTTGCGGCCCGCGCCGGACACGCCGGATTTGCAGTCAGCAATCAAATTGCCCGCGTCAATGACGCCGGCCTTCAACAGCGGCACGAAGCCCAGCTGCATCGTGGTCGGGTAGCAGCCCGGATTGGCGATCAGGTTCGCGCCTTTGATGTCTTCCCGGTTCAGTTCCGGCAAACCATATACGGCCTCATCGATCAGCTGTGGCGCCGTATGGGCAATCTTGTACGTTTTTTCAAATACAGCCTGGTCCTTGATGCGGAAGTCCGCCGCCAGGTCAATCACTTTCACGCCAGCTTTCAGCAGCGCAGGCGCTTGCTCCATGGCCACGCCGTGCGGGGTGGCGAAAAACACCACGTCGCACTGGGTCAAGTCCACTTTGTCCGGCGCGGAAAATGCCAGATTCACACGGCCGCGCAGGGAAGGATACATGTCAGCCACCGGCAAACCATCTTCCTTGCGCGACGTAATTGCCGTCAGCTGCACTTGTGGATGGACTGCCAACAATCGCAGCAGTTCCACTCCGGTGTAACCGGTGCCGCCGACGATGCCAACTTTGATCATGTTCTTTCCTTGAGAGTGAATGGTAAAAAGGACGTGTATTTTATCAGGGCTGAAAAACCAGCGTCGCCTGCTGAAAAAAGCAAAAAGCCGCCAGGCGAACCGGGCGGCTTTTCCACCAGCACCTGGCAAGCCAGGTGCTGCATAAGCGAAATTAACGCTTCGAGAATTGCTTTGCGCGACGTGCTTTGCGCAGACCAACTTTCTTACGCTCAACTTCACGTGCATCGCGGGTCACGAAGCCGGCGCGTGCCAGATCGCCCTTCAGCGCTGCATCGTAGTCGATCAGGGCGCGGGTGATACCGTGGCGCACTGCACCTGCCTGGCCGGACTCGCCGCCACCGTGCACGTTGACTTTGATGTCGAAACGTTCGGTGTTGCCGGTCAGTTCCAGCGGCTGACGAATAACCATCAGGCCGGTTTCGCGGGAGAAGTATTCAGCGGCTGGTTTGCCGTTGACGATGATTTGGCCGGTGCCAGCTTTGATGAACACACGAGCCACTGCACTCTTGCGACGGCCGGTGCCGTAGTTGTAGTTACCGATCATGGCAATTCCTTACAGTTCGAGTGCTTTAGGTTGCTGGGCAGCGTGCGGGTGCGAACCTTCAGCGTACACTTTCAGCTTCTTGATCATTGCGTAGCCCAGTGGGCCTTTTGGCAGCATGCCTTTAACGGCTTTTTCCAGGGCGCGGCCAGGGAAACGCTGTTGCATTTTCAGGAAGTTGGTTTCGTAGATGCCACCTGGGTAGCCCGAGTGACGGTAGTAGGTCTTCTCGGTTGCTTTGGTGCCGGTCACGCGCAGTTTGCCTGCGTTCACGACAACGATGAAGTCGCCGGTGTCAACGTGAGGGGTGAATTCTGGCTTATGCTTGCCGCGCAGTCGGCGTGCCACTTCGCTGGCAACACGGCCGAGGACTTTGTCCGTCGCGTCAATCACGAACCAATCGCGCTGGACTTCATGGCCCTTAGCGGAAAAAGTTTTCATGTTTTGACTTTCTGTGAAAGATTAACTAACGCTCAAATGGTGGTTCCGCCCTGGTGTTGCAGCGGACGCAGCCTTTTTGTTTACTTTTCCTGAGCGAATGGAAAGCCTGCGAGTATAGCAGTGTTTAATTAAACGGGTCAAGCCGGCTATTTGAGTGAGAAATTCGGCCGGGTCGATAGCAAGGTTGCGCCGCAACTGGTTTTGTCTCCCTCATAAGCAACAGCCTTGCCGTTGATGCGATGGCGCGGGTGACCGGTTGCGACGGTGCAGTTGTCATGTCCCCGTATCGGACACATGACCTTGTCGCCAACGACTGCGATGGGGATCGAACCGGCTTTGACATTGCGGGAACAGCATTCGATGACTTTGCCGCCATGAGAAGTGGGATCACCCAGCCGGATCACGTTAGCCATCATTGATCTCCTGCCAATTTGGTTTCCGTCAACGCAATCGGCACGTTCCGCTCGTCTACGCGTAGCAATTGCCAGGCGGTTTTGCGCGCAACCACGGCTGGTTGCCCCGCAAGACGCTGCCACCAGTGCAAGTGGACGCGATAGCGGATATCCGGCGTGGTTTCCCCTTGCGCAAACCAGCGCACCGGCTCGACAGCACCAGCGTCTTTGCATCCCCACCAGCCACTGGCCGGACTTGGCGAACCGCAGGCACACGTGGCGCCAGGCGCCAGCGTGACCTCGGCAAGATCTGCCGCAGCGCCCCCGACCACCATGTCCCGGGCATCACTTAATTGCGCGCTACCCGGTTGTAACGGACGGGCACACCACCGCCGGTCGATCAGCTGCCATTGCGACGGCTGGGCCATTTGAAACGTCTTACCTTCACCAAACAGGCGCGACCACCCACTGCGTGACTGCAGAATAGCTTGCGGCATCGCGCCCCCGTCACGGAAATAGCGCAGTTGCCCGCCTTTTACCTCAGTGCGGCCATCATCTTGGTCCGCATCCAGGCATTTCCACCAGCCAGCCTGCGGGCAAGGGCCGGCACTGGATACCATGCCGAGTGTGACGACAGGTTTGGCATCGACAGGTGCCGCGACCGGCCGTATCTTGATTGAACCGAGTAACTTATCCCACAACGCCAGCGCTTCCGCATCCGTCAGGCTTGGTGCCCGGGCGCCCTTTTTATTGTCTTTGAGGCCAGTATCCAGTTCGATGTCAACTTCAGGGTGAAATGGGTCATTCGCTGCACCCACACTGTAAAAATTGAACTCATGCCGGTCGTGACTGCCAGGTAATGCAGGTACTCTCGCCAGCACCTGCTGGCCATTCCACTCAAGCACCGTACGTGACTCACGGCTGAAAAATTTGATGCGGTCATACCATTTGCCCTGGCCATGCGCACGCGCCATACGTTCCGAGCTGGCATAGCGGTCGAGGAAATCCTGTTGGGGCTTGACGTAATTTAGATTTTTCCGCGACTCAATCGAGAAATGCACATCGGGGAACTCTGCCAGGCGGATGCCGAGTTGGATGTTTTCATATGTCGACCGCCGGTCCGCGATAGCGCCATCGATGCAAATGCCTTCACCGGACGGGATTTCATTATCCTTGCGGGCACGGAGCTGGCGTGCCACTTCTTCGTGCATATTGAACTTTCGTGGAAGATCCTCCTCAAAAATCCCCAGCCCTTCCATCAAATAAATGTCGTCGCCTAGTACAAAGAACGAATGCAGGTGATATCGCGCGAGCCCAGACTTGCTCAACAAATGCGTCAGTCCCGGCATTTCCCCTGGCAAGCGCTTCCCCGCCCGATCGTCGAGCACGGCATCCGGACTAGCCGTACCAGCACTTTCACGCCGCATATTTTCCCTCATATATTCTTCTATTCTCCCATCCAGTTCCGCAGCTTGACCTGCATAGCGGCTCACTTCTGTATCAACTGTCATCCGCCCGTAGACAACCTTAGCTGACGCCGGCACCTCGATGACAAAACGGGTAAAGCAAATGGCTTTCGTACGCTTAAAGAGTGGCTGCAAGCGATGTGGCAATGACATAGTGGTCGCCCTTTCCTGGGTGATGGCGGCGCGGCCGCCAGTGGATTGCGCCAGCGTCGGCAACGAGCTTGCAAAGCAGGCACAAAGCAATACGCGAGTGATCAAGTTCATGGTTAGCTCCACTTCATTGTCTGGGCAATGCGAACGATGCTGTACACAGTGCTGTACAGCGCGTTTTCATCCTTATAGCTGGCTTGATGTTCATAACCGATCTGCCGGAAAATGCCGCGGAATTTTCCACTATGCAATTGGTCTTCCGCTGATGACAGGGGCACGGTTTGATCGCCAGGGTCGGCAGCGGGCAAGAGGGTGGCCCCAATCGGCAATCCTGCCTGGCTCTGCACAGCCAATACCGGTACTCCGGCTGCGAGAGCCCCTTTCTTGACAGGGCTAGTTAGCCGCAACTGCCCCTCCGCATTGTCGTCGCTTAGCGCCAGGCCAGCAATTTCACTGGAGTTAACATGCGTGTCGAGATCCCACACGACTTTTTTCCACGCCCGCCTAGTCGTGTCTACGCCATAATGGGCGTAGCTAACTGGATGGTAAAAGCCAGCAAGGGTTTGATGGAAGGTCTTTGCTTTGTCGAGCAATCTCAAGGTATTTCGCATCCCATAGCCATCTAGCCCACCGGGATTAATCCAAAGCTCATTCAACAACTGATACCACTTTCCCTGGACCTTGTAGATCTCCTCATAAGGATCCCCCTTGGCCGGCAACTGAAATAGCGTCGTTCCATGGTGCTGCACCTGCAGCCAGCCATTGCCATATGTCTGACTAGGCAGCAATTCCAGCCCGCCCTGCGCATTGGCCAGCACACAAGTCACATCCGGCCCCTTTTGCCCCAGCACCTTGCGCAGTATGCTGTCTGTATCCCCCTCAAAACCACACCGTATGCGTTTATAGCCCGCCCCGGCGCCAATGGCAGGCATCACGCCGTGAACGATACCAAGCACCTCGTTCAACCCACCCATTTCCGGGTGCACCGCTGCCCGCGCCACCAGTCCCCCCATGGAATGCGTCACCAAAATCACTTTCTCGCACTTGAATCCCTTGGCCCTGTACGACTGGATCAATGCCCGCACACGATCCGCAATGTACTTCCCCGATTCCCGATTCGATCTAAGCCAGTTATAGCCCATCGCATGCACCGGATACCAGCAGCCACGCATGATCTGCTTGAACTCTTCCGCAGTGAGCGGCTGCAATGGCGGCTGCGCATAGGCGCCCCACTTGGCAGGCGGCACATCCAGTATGGTGCGGCGCCACCATCCCGCCGGGTTGCCGTCATCACCGAATGGATCATTGAAATTTTTCTCACATAAGCGCAGCAATACACCGTAACTCGAGTAATAGACTTCCCCCCAGCCCCGCTCCAACGCTTTCTGCACCTTGGTGCGGCGATTGGGCGTAGTAACAGGGTCATCGATCAGCAGCAGCGAATCAGCCCGGCCTAAATACAGGGTCGCAAAATTCGTTATCTGCTTGTTCCGTGCATCGGCGGTCTCGCCCGGATTGCCAGTGGGATTTAACTTCGGATCATAATCATCGACTTCTGTGGCCTCGGGATCGAGTTGTGCCTGCCGTTGAGCTGGCGTGGCATCTTTCAACTCCAGGCACGCTCCCGTATCATCCGGGCGCCATGCAATATTGTCCGATTTCTTCAGTTTCTCCTGCCGCGCCTTATTCATTCGCAAATGCGACCCCATAATCCCCGGAATAAAAACAATCGGCAGCACGCGGTTCGGCGCCACGCACATCACCTGCGGTTGTTTGAGCTGCCGTGGTGTGCAATAGCCCTTTGCCTTCTTGCCGCCGCTATCAACGTCCACAGGCAATCGTTGTCCAGTCGCCATCTCATGTCCTTTCAGTCGATTACTTCAATGGTGTAATTGGCAAACGCCAGCTTGGTATCGAACCGTTCCGTCAGCCCATTGGCATCGCTGACGCCCTCAATTTCCGTGCCGTCTTCCACCCGGATGCGATAGCGGCGGTTGGGAAGTACCGCGCGTGTGATCAAGTCCAGCAGTTGCACTTGCTGGTCGTGCTGCACGTCCGTGGCAGGCAAATCCAGTTCCTCAGGTTCGCCATCGCCGGCATCGAGTTGATCGAAGCAAGACGAACGTATCGTGTGTTCCCCACTGCTTTGCTGCGTGATCTTGCCGCCGCCATAGTCGGCCTGCACGCCTTGTGCGACGATCTTGACCGCAGGCGCGTCCAAGCTGATTCCTTCAGCTGCAACCAGCCGAATGTGCTTGAGCGCTGTAATGACGATGTCGCCGTTATGTGCAGACACCTCAACATTGCCCGCCCCGGCGATCAGCTTGATGCCAAGCTTGACGGCAAACAGTTCCAGCGCCCGTGCGGCCCGTGCGAACAAGCCCCGTCCGGCCGACAACTGAACGTCGCCAACGCTGGCCACCTCGACCTGTATTTCCGAGCCCAGCACTACGCCTTTCTGGCTGGTCAACAGCAAACCAGCATCGCCGTGTGCGGCAACAATCGGCTGACCTCCCGCCCCTTCGCCCGATGCATCGACATTGGAACCCTGATCCCAATCCTCAACGTGTTCAGTCAATCGATCCAGCGCCGCAGCCGGTGCCGATTCGGCCATATGCGACCGGGCATGGTTATTGAGGTCGCACGTCAGAGACGCCAGCGAACGAACCGCACCTGCCAGCGTATCGCGCTTCAACTGCGGCACGTCTTCCTGACCAGGCGAGGCAGTAAGCAACACGCCCCGGCCACCACGTATGGCTACCGCATGGTCACTACACAGCTCGGCGCCTTCACCACGCGGCTCGCCCAGGCCATCGCGGCGCCCTTCCGTCAGATAGCCCAGATTCAATTCGCTGGCGCCGTGCTCGCTGGCCAGCTGCACGCTAATCTGGCCCGGCGTATCGTCCAGCCGCAACTGATTACCTCGCATGCCACCCACTTCGCGGCTGCGGATCCCCGACAAATGCCGGTTGCCCGGCAATCCTCCGGCCCGGCTCAACGCGGGCGGCAATGCTGTGCCGTTATAGAGCTGGCCAACGATAATGGGCTTGTCCGGGTCGCCACCAAGGAAGTCCACCAGCACTTCCGTCCCTACGCGCGGCAATGCCAGCGTACCGCACTGTGCCACGTCGCCAGGCCCGTTGCCGGCCCAGTTGGACGCAACGCGGACCCAGGCCGAGTCGCCATCCGCATCGCTAGTCCCCATCCCGGCCGCGTGCGCATGATCTTCCGTGCGGGTCGCGGGAAAGCGTATCTTTACACGCCCATATTCGTCACAAGCCACTTCATCCATCAACGGTCCGACCACAATCGCGCTTTGTAATTGCGGCCGGGGCAAATCCACACGCGGATCAAACGACGGTACGATCCGCACACCACGCCGCACGCACGTGAAACGAGTACGGAAACGCAGTACCTCCCCGGAAGGATGGTGAAAAGCCGCGTAGCGTCCGTCATCCCAGCCGCTGCCGGAAAACAGCCGCTCGATGCGAGGTGCGATCTCCTTCGGTAAATTATTACTGGCAGCAACGTGCTGCGACGTGACAACAAACCGCCGCTGTTCCACGTCATGCGTATCGATTTCAGGATGTTCGCTCAGCGTGAACCATTCACCCGCTGCCAGCGCCCGGACACAGCCTTCGCCACGAAATGTCTTGCTGTCGTAGAGTTGGCGCGCAGCCTGCGCCTCTGCCATGCCGGCAAAGTCGTTGGCATCAGCCGCCACGTGCGGCGCATCGACAAAATATGCATCAAGCCGCGCTGCGAGGTGATTGCCAAACGCGCCCTGGTCAGCCTGAAAAGTGTTCGCCGACGCCATGAAGTCGCGTCCAGCGGGATTCCGGTAATCCCAGCTATGGCGCGTTGCGGTGCTGGCCTGCAATGTACGCACGGCACACCAGCCAGTCACCGTATCACGCTCTTCGGTCGGATTATCCCGGTGATACCGCACCTCGCCGGCCGCACTTTCCGGCAAACGCATGGAGTCATCGAACAGCACCAGCGTATGCGCTGGCATGGCGGATTGCAGCAAATTTGACGGTAGGCCGCGGTTGGCATGGCCGGGGCGAAAATACCAGGCAATGCCGCGCCGTTTCAGCAAGCGGCGGATGAACGCAGCATCCGATTCATTGTGCTGCATCGTGAATGCGCGCTGGGGATGCTGCCGGCCCACCCCATTGCACTCGATGTCGAACGCACTTCCCAGCGGCCCCATACGTTCACGCCATTCCCCCACCAGCAACGTGACGATCTCCAGTTCATTCATATCGCGGAATACTCTGGTATTGGTACGCCGCTCCAGCAACGCCAGGGCATCGGTCACGGCCAGCTGATAGGTGGCCAATGCACCGTCGCTTTCTCCACTCGATGCTTCAGCGACCAGCCCGCATATACTGCGCAACCGCCCTTCATCAGTGACGATCTGCAGTTCGGCCGGTACGCCAATGAAATCCTTCAAAGGCAGCATTGCACTGTCCGCCACGCACAGTACGTGGTATTCAAAGCCGCCACACACGGCTTCATGCCCGACCAGGCGCTGCGGCAATAGAACGTTGTCACACATGCCTGCTGGCAGCATCAAGCGCAGCTTGAGTGGGCGGTTGGCAACGCTCAGCCGGTCAAATGCGCCGATCAAGTCGAGAAGATCTAAATCGCTCTCCATATGGACTCCCGGTTGGCAAGGCGCCGGCGCGACACCGGGCGCAGGATGAACAAGTCACAACAAGCGGCCAGGGCGCCACTTGTGCATCAAGAATTTATGCCGTTAGTTGCGCGAAACCACTGCTTCACCGCCAGTAGATTCCGGCGTGGTGGGCGCAGTTTTTACTTCGTGCTTTACGGACGCCTCCTGCTCCGGCAACCGTTGCTGTAACCGGCGGTCCAGCAACCGCCATTGCGACGGAATAGCACTATGAAAGATGTCGCGCGTCCCTGTCATGCGTTGCCACCAGCTCTGCTTTTGTAAGGCAGCCTGGGGCATTGCATTCCCTTCGCGGAAATAGCGCACCGCACTGCCTTTCACCTGCACTTTGGGACCATATTGTTTGGCATCCTGGCACTCCCACCACCCCGCATTGGGGCACGGCAAGCCGGCGCTGACCGACGTACCGGGAACGACAACGGACTTGGCCACTGCAGCGGGGGCGGCAGGACGAACACGGATGGAACCCAGTAACGTATCCCACAGTGCGATGGCTTCTTCATTCGTCACACTGGGCGGCGTGGCAGCACGCTTGTTTTCTTTGACACCGGTATGGAACTCCGCTCGAATCTGGGGATGGTAAGGATCGTTGGCGCGTCCCGGACTCCAAAAGATGAACTCATGATTGGCCTCATGGAATCCGGCCCTTGCTGGTTTCCATGCTGCGACTTCTTCGCCTTGCAATTCCAGTATGGTGCGCCGGCCCCGCCGCAAGTATTGAATGGAGTCCCACCACGCGCCCAGACCTTCCTCTCGAGCGGATTTCTCCGCATATTTCAAATCACGCTGAAAATCAGTTTGGGGCAAGACAAATTCCCGATTTTTCATGATATTCAATGACAAATGCACGTCCGGAAAATCCTCGAGCCTGAAACCGATCGAGGTATTTTCAAACTCATCGTCATGATCGACGAAACCACCTTCCAAACAGACGCCTTTGCCTGTGGGGATCTCATCGTCTGTGCGGGGACGCAAAAGGTGAGCGACGCGGTTATGTTCTGCGATGCGCTGCTTAATCTTAGTGGGTATGATTCGCATATCTTCAAAAATAAACAGACCGGTGGAAAGCGGAATAAAAGAAAACAATGTGTAGTTGATCGAATTCAAACCCACGAGCATTTTGTGTCCCATTCCGGCGCCGTCGAATACCTTGCCGAAAACAGCATCCGGTGCAGTAACCCGCTCATCCCGGCGATCAAGCTCCTCTTCAATCTTGATGCGCTGTCTCTCGACAAATTGACCGATCTCGCCAGACTTATTCGGACCAATATAAATTTCCGCTCCCACTGTCATGCGGCCCCATATGACCTTGGTTCTGGCCGGCACAGTAATGACGAAGCGGCCAAAGCAAACGGTCTTGGTTTGTGCAAACGTGGCTTGCAAGCGGCTGGGAACTTCAGTCATGTTGGATTTCCTTGGCAAGTTGGGGGTCTGGTCAGCCATGGCGGGAGGAATGGCCAGCAGCGCCAACCACAGCGGCCATCCACGTAAAGCATGCAGAGCGAATAATTTCATGGTGTGCTCCCGGTCATCGAGTGGGCGATACGAATGATGCTGTAGAGGGTGCTGAACAGTGCATTGCTATCCGCATAGCTGGCTTGATGCTCATATCCGGCTTGCCGGAAGATGCCTTTGAACTTTCCGCTTCGGACTTGATCATCGGCCGAATGCATCGGCACCGTCTGGGCACCTGGCGCCGTTGCATCCAGCAGCGTGCAAGTCAAGACACGGGCAGAGGGGTCCAGCGTGTCGAAGTTGGACAAGGGTTCGGTATTGCGTTTTTCGCCGCCATATTCATTTAACGTCAGGGTACCGGTGCCTTCGTCGCCCAGCGTTCGCAATGTATCGACAGCTTTTGCATTCACCCGCTTTGACAGGCGCCAGACAATATCGCGCCATGCGGGACGTTTTGCGGCGGAGCCATAATGGGCATAGCTGTTTTCGTGATAAAAGCCATTGCGTTTGCCAGAACAGCGGTCACGTGCTGGCCTGTCGGACCACACACTTTGGATGCAGGTCCAATTCCCTCCACGCCGCAGCGAAACCGCCGATAGCCTGCTGCCGCACCAATCGCAGGCATCACACCATGTACGATCCCCGCCACCCGGTGCTTCAGATTCCCCATCTCCGGATGAATAACGGCGCGCGCCACCAGGCCGCCCATGGAATGGGTGACGAGTATCACTTGATCACATTGAAAGCCCCACGACTGGTACTTGGCAATCAGCGCGTCAATGCGCTTTGCCACCGCGATTCCGGAATCCCTGTTTGATTTCAGCCAGTTGTAGCCCATTGCATGCACTGGAAAGCAGCGTCCTTTTACTGCCTCGCGCAAGGTCTTTTCATCCAGGGGCGGCAACGCCATCCCGGGCACCGCGCCCCAGCGCACCGGCGCTACGCCCAGTACATTGGTGGCCCACCATTCAGTCGGCTTACCGCCGGTGCAAAACGGCATATTCAAATGCGACTCGCATAATTCCAGGACAGACTTGTAGCTGCTGAAAAGCACTTCGCCCCAGCCACGCTCGTACGCTTTTTGTTCGCGACTCTTGCTGTTCGGCATGCCTGGCGGATCGTTCAACAATAAGACCGATCTGATATCCAGTACCCCTTGTGGAAAAGCGTAATATTCCTTTGTAGGTTTCGAAGGACTATGCCGCATATCCGCTGTTTCAGCGGGATCTCCGGTGGGGTTATGTACCGGATCATAGGTGTCCACTTCCGTCTGGTCCGGATCAAGCTGCTTTTGGCGTACATCCGGCGTTGCTTTGATGAGCGCCGCGCAGGTCGACTTGTCATCCGGGTTCCAAGCCATATTGTCGCTTTTCCCCAGATCCTTCTGCCGGGCAGCGCTCAGCCGCAAATTGCTTCCCATGATTCCCGGGATGAACACAACGGGCACGACGCGCTTCGGCGGCACGTTCATGATCTGTAGCCGTTTATCCGATTTCGGCGTGACATACCCTGTCGTGGTCTTGCCGCCCTTGTCGAGATTAACGGGAAGGTTTTTTCCATCCGCCATGGCAATCCTTTCCTTGTGATGAAGTCCGTTGACCAGCTACGGCGCCAACTCATAGAAATAACTGAATTCACCTGCCGTCTCGGGCCGCCCCAGGCAATATCCCCGCCCCAGCTGATGTCCGCATCCCAATTGCAGCCTGGTGATGTCTGGCTTGCGCAGCACGAGTTGCACGTCAAACCGCATGCTGTCCAGCTTGAAGAGTCCAAGAAACGCCGCCAATGCTTGCGCTCCGGGGGCGTGTGGCAGGAAATAATCAAAGTCGGCCCGGCGCAATGGCCCTATGCGCACGCGTGCGCGGCGGCCACGCACACGCTGCCTTGCCCCCAGCGTGATACTGCCCAGCGTGCAATTGCCGCGCCCCAGCACAGTCAATTCATTGGGTTGAAGCCGATACCACTCGGTATGGAAGGGCTGCACTTCAAACGGCAAACCAAAGTAATCCACCAGCAGCCCTTGCAAAGCCGTAGCCGGCACACAGTGACTACGCGAGACCGCCGCGTAGTAAGCCGCCACTTCATCCGGGACATTGGGCTTGCTTTGCCGTGCCGGCGGCATGCTGGCAATGGCTAGCAGAATCGGAAGAAATGCATCGCTTCCCTGTGCATCCATCGTGTAATGAACGCGCGCCTGTGCCCACGCCTGATAAAACAAATCCACGGAACGCTGCGATAGCATGTCGAAAAACGCACGCACGCTTTCCAACCGGCCGTTTTCCTGCGTCGCTAAAACGCGGCGGGTAAACGCAAACGGCATTTGCCCAGTCGAACCCAGCAAGCTAACCACTGCCGGCGTGACGTTGATCCGCACAATGGCACCTTGCTGCCTCGCACGCCCCAATTCAGCGTTTGTGCCGATGGGGACCCCGGCATCAATAGTGATGCTGTCAACCTCGCTTTGCGGGAAGCTCAGCGAAACGCGGTTGCAAAAGCGGACGCGCCTGTCCAGCCGAAACGGGATGCTGCGCCCCAGCCAGCGGTCCAGCAGGTAGACCGCCTGACCAAACTGGAACTGCCACGGTTCATCAAGCAGCCGTCGGATTACACCAGGGCCAGCATGCCATTGCGTGGTTTGCATCGCATGAGTTCCTTTCCTGTGTGATGGGACACGACAATCAGGTGGACAAAGCTGTTGAGATGGACAGTCAGGCCAAACACGTAGTCCAGTACCTGCACAAAGACGTGCAGTCCGCTGCCCGCATACGCATCCTCGTCCACCGCCAGCGTCACTTCGGTGCCAAACAAATGACCGCTGCCGTGAACATCGCGCCATGGAATGCGCGCCGGGCGATGGCGGATACTTCGCATGCCGCCAATCTGGCGGCGTGTCACAGCGGATTGCGGCAAGTCGTACAACGTCAGCATTTCAGTCAACACCGCCAAATCTTCCTGCAACAGCGAATGCAGCGACACCGACAAGTGCGAGACCAGGCGCCAATGATCCGCGTCGGATACCCGATATGAACGGGAAGGTTTGCGCAGCATGCGGATAGGGAAGCTGCCGACCGGACTGGCCATGGACAAGTCACCGCCCTCGGCGCCACATGCCAGTTGGAGCGGCAAATCCCGATTGGTGCACGTGAGGTCGACCGATACGGTACTGCTGTCCGCCTCAAGCGGATTGAACGCGCTATCGACCAGAGATATCGCCATTTCATAGCCAGGATTGGTGGCAGCCAGCAGCGCGTCCCGCCGCGTCAGCCAATAGCGGCCACACCGTCCTTCCTGAAAACCATGTTTCAAGGAATAGTAAGGGTGGAACTGTGCAGACGTGGTTCCGGCCGAATCATTCGTCGTGACGCAAACCGCATCCACGCTGTAAATTTCATAGGCTTGTGCGTGTTGCACACTCGGCAACAAAGCATATTCGCTCTTGGTGTAATCTTGATAAATGGGACAGGCACTGGTACTGAACAAATTGACGATAGGGGTACAGCCAGTCGCCAAATGCGTTCTTGCCAGCGGCGCCAGCACGTTTGCCAGTGCCGGCTTATCCAAGCGTACGCCAAGATGCAATGTCAACCGGCGGCAATCCGGTGGCAACGTCAATGCGGTCAAATCGAGGTCGAAGAAATTGAATTTCTCCGGATAGAGGAAATATTCCGTGACAATGCGGCAAGCTGGCTGCAACCGTGCCTCATAGGGCAGCATTGCGTCGTCAGGTTCGAAACCGGCGGCGGCCAATGGCACCGTTGCCAGCCGCCGCCACGTTTTTGCATCACCCGCCTGCAACCAGGCTGCAACCACTCTCGTGAACAAGGTATCCCGTAACGTAGCAGCCAGGGCAGCGTCGGCATCAATGAACAGCCTCAGACGCGCCAGCCCAAACTTCGCCGCTGACATGACAGCCGATGTCGACTCCAAAGTGATGGCGATATCCGCCAGCCATTCCCCCGTGGCATATCCCATCAGCGGTTGCTGAGTAGCTGGCGTAAAGCATGCGTCAGCCACACGCACCGGCACGACGTCAACATCATACACTGTGCGGAATTCACAGCGGACACCTTCGCGCTGAGGCGCAAACAAGGCGGTCCCGCGCGGCACCCTCTTTGCTTGTCCCGAGGCCAGCCGCAACGCTTCTTCGAAATCGAACCGCGCGATGGTTGCCGGCGGACTGGGTCTGTCCATATGCGGCAACATGGTTGCAATCAAGTCACGTGCCAGTTGCTGCTGATTGCGCTGCAGGCGGTCGGCGGTACGGGCGTTGGTGAAGCTGATGGCATCCAGCAGGCCCTGCGTGTGCGGATGCTTGGCATGGGAACCGCCTGTCATCCCCAGCGCCCCAGCTTCCGCAGGGAAGCGCTCAGCAAAGTCGCGGCAACTGCGTTCTTGCTCGATGCGCTCCCGCTCGTAATGGCGCAATAAATCCATCAGGCCACGCGTCATACGCGCCCCCATCAGCAATGATCAAGAAGAAGAGCGGCAGCACGCCGCAGCGAAGGTCAAGTCATGCGGCGCCGAATGGTACATCGCTGTCCGGAAGGCTCCAGCATGCCGTCAAAGCAAACAGTTTGCCCCCCGGCGCCGGCCTTCAGGCGAGCGTGAACTTGAAAGCTAATCCGATTGATCGCACTGGCTTCTGGAAGCATTCGCGCACGCACGTCGGCCAGCCGTGGCTCATGCCGGCTGATGGCATGAGCTACCGCAGCGCCAATGCTGTTGACATCGTTACTGACGCACAGTGCAGAAAAGTCCGGCAAGCCATAAGCCAGAATAGAAACTTGCGCGTGAGGGAAGCCATTCAATATGGCATCGGGAAGGGCGCGCCGGGTATTGAGTAAATCTTCCAGGTCGCGGGCTATCGCGCTCTTGAGGTCTTCCAGTGACCAGCCGGTCGGCCTGTCGTGTTCACCAAACAGGCCAGACCAAAAGTCCGGTAATAAGGGTTGTGGCATGGCGAATTCCCACTGGCGGCATTAGAGAATTCATTATTGAAAAAATTGCCAAGCCACAACTTGCGCATGCGCAATTAATGTGAAGGCCACCTCACAGCAGCCCCCACGTACCACTCAATACTGGTACACATTGACCACATTAAACGTCGTATCCGGCACATACACATGCCGGTTATGCGCAAAGATAAAGAACGGCATCCACACGCCGCCCACTTCCGGATAGCGTTTAAACACCAGGTCGCCCGTTTCATATTCCAGCGTATCGCCATCGATCTTGAACACTTTCAAGGCGCGGTTCACCAGGTCGTTGACGATCAGGTTATCTTCTTCATCGATGCACAGGCTGGCCGGCAGGTAGAATTTTTCATAATCCTTGTCCAGGTCGTCGCAATACCCTGCTTCGCCATACGACCACAGGCTCTTACCCTCGCGGTCAAACACGCGGATGCAATTATTGAACTGGTCGCACACGAACAGACGGTCTTGCGAATCCACGTCGACATCGCACGGCGTGAACGTCATCAATTCCTTGCCGTCTTCCTTCCAGCGGAAATTCTTCACGAACGTCACCAGGCCAGTCGGCTGCAACTGCCACATGGAGATGCGGTTGTTGAGCGAATCGGCAATGAAGATTTCACCGTGGCTGTTGACGGTAATGCCTTGCGGCGCCTTCAACGTGCCGTCACCGCCGACGCCTTCGCGTCCAAACGGTATGCCATAGTTCAGCAAGTGGCCGTTCGGGCCATACTGGAACATCGACACCGTGCACATATTGAAGTTCGTAATGAAGATCAGCGGCGTACCGGGGCAAATCTGCCCCAGCAGCGGCTGGCTTGGGTAATACACCGTCATGGCCAGGTCGCCCGGCGCGAAGAAGCCGCGCACCATGTTTTGCAACTGCGCGTACGGATTGACGGCCGTATCGAATGTCTTCAGGCACCAGTTGCCGGAATCGATATTGTACGAAGCGGTACCGACCGCTTTCAGCGGATCGAGGCCCATGTTCACGAGGAAGTGGTCGTACCAGTATTTATAAACCGACGCCGTGGTCTTGGCCCAGCTATCGAGCCAGTTCTGGTTCGGCAATTCGCCTTTACCGGTCTTGCCGCCGCCTTTGCGTTTCGGATCCACACGGATCACGGACGTCATGCAATTGAATTGCGACGTGGCCAGCGCCTTGTTGATGTTATCGCGGCGCTGCCCAACGGAGTCCAGCAGCACGGCGATAGTCGGCAAGTCATCGTCGATGATATTGATGCCGGTATGCAGCACGGTGGACGTGAATGGCTCGGTAATGTAATACGTATTCTTGTCCTTGCCCGCGCAAATCTGGTACGGGCTGACAAACACGCGGTCTTCCAGCGTGTTGTAGATATAGTCCGAGACGGAACGTGGCAATTCCGGCTGGTGGTTCCACAGCGGGTGCATGCCGATCACGGTTTCCTGCAGCACGCCGTCCGGGTTGTACACGGTGATGGCCGCTTCCACCTGGCCCGGCACAAACACGTAATCGTCAATCACGCACACGGAACGCATGACGTTGAACTTGCCGATCCCGGCCGGATTGCCAAACGTGTGCAGCAACGCGGTTTCCTTCGGCGCGATGATGACTTCATCCTTGACCGGCCACGCGGTATCGATTTTCAGCACTTCGTAATAGCCCGTGTTGGCCAGATACAGGTTGCCTTTGCTGTCGCTGGCCAGGCCCTGCGGCCACAGCAAGTCGTGCGTGTGGTCGATATCCTTGACGGTACGGAATTGCAGCACGAATTCGCCATCGAGCGTGAATTTCACGCAGCGGCTGCGCACGTCGTCGCCCGTATGGAAAAATTCATCGGCCACATAAATAAAGTGGTTACCCGACGCTTCGCGGATGATGGTAATGCCGTTCGGATCGGAGAGCGGCACAAAGGACTTGGTCGCCTTGTCGCCGAACGCGAACTGGAAGTCCACGCCATGTTCGTCGTACTCAAACGCCACGACACGGCCATTGCCCATGTCCGTGCAATACATGACGTCTTCCGTCGGATGCGGGCACAGGTGGAATGGCATTAACAGGCGTTTATCTTTGCCCCCCTTTTCCGGCGTGGCGTCGATCACGTGCAGCAGCGTGTCCAGGTCTGCCGTAAACACCAGCACGCGGCTGTTGCCGGTATCGCAGACCCATACATGGTCGTAATTATCGCGCGCAATGCCGACCGGCGAATTCATCGTGAAGTTCGCGGGCAATGCGCCGCTCTTCGTCATGCCCGGCAAGACCAGCTCGCCGTAGTGGCAAATGTGCTTGAAGTTGTTATTCGGTTCCAACGTGGTTTGCGTCATCGGTGTACCTCCTGAATTGATAGGGGAAGGAGTGCGCTGCGTATCCCTCAAGTATGCGCAATAGTGTGTGGACCAGCAACAGGAACCATTTCGCCAATTGCCACCGGGGGAAATCCGGTAGTAAGCTGCATGCGTGTCTGCCTCGTAGGAATTTTCCGACCTCAACCGTATACGATGATGACCCTGCCTACTGCCGTCGTGCATTGCATCCTGCTTCTTGCAGGCTCCGTGTTGATCCTGATGGCAGGCGCGCCGTGGTGGGCGCTGGCCTATTTGCTGGCCGGCGCCGCGCTAGCATGGCTTTCATCGCGCAAGGGAGGATTGGACTTCCGGCCCGTGATGCGCCTGGTGCGCGGCCATAACATCGGCATGTCCGTCGAAGCTGTCCACATCGGCAAGCAAATCAAGGAAGCGGCAGAACACGCAAACAAACAGCAAGACCTCAGCAGCCATATCTATACGCTGGCGGAACGCTCGTCCAGCGAAGTGCAGGTGGTGCAGTCGAGTATCAGCACCATTGCCGGCTTTGCCAATGACCTGGCGTCCGGCATGTCCACGGCGCGGACCGATATGGCGCAGGCCAATGACCAGGCGCGTGAAGCAGCGGAAGTCATGCAGACCTTTAACGCCAACATCGGCAAGCTGCTGGAAGGGACCAAGTCCACACTGGGCTTGATGCATCAAATCTCGGAAATTTCGCAGCAAACGAATCTGCTGTCGCTGAATGCATCGATTGAAGCGGCGCGTGCCGGTGAAAAAGGCCGCGGCTTTGCCGTGGTGGCGTCGGAAGTACGCAGCCTGGCCGAACGCACGCGGGTACTGGCGGTGTCCGTCACCACGCAAGTGAAGGAAATCCAGGAACATTCGCAGCACACGGCAAAAGTCGCCGCCACCATCACGGAGCGCATTGGCCGCACGTGCGAGGTGATGGGCGCCACCACGCAGCAGCTCGATACCTTTGCCGGCGGCAGCGTGCGGGTGTCCAGTGAAATCGATTCGATCCGCGACATCGTGGACCGTGTCACCGACAACAACAACACCATCAGCGACAACATCGGCCAGATGCGCAACCTGTCGCAAGACATGGCCAAGGCCATGAACGCCTGCAGCACGCGTTCGCGCAAATTGACGGCGGCAGCGGAAGACGGCATGCGCGAATTAGGCAAGGTCACGCTGGGTGAAGCAGCCTTCGACAAAGTCATTGTGCGCCTCAATGAATGCCGGCGCGAATGCGAGAAAGGCTTGAAACAGCTGGTGGACCAGGGCTTCGACGTATTCGATAAAAATTACCAGCCTATCCCCGGCACCAATCCGCAGCAATACCACACCACGTATGACATGGCGTATGAGCGGCATTTCCAGCCGCTGTTTGACGCTTGGGCGGAAAGCATCCCCGGCTGCGACCTGGCTGTCATGTGCACGGAAGGTGAAACGTATCCACCCACGCACGTATCGAAATACTGCAGCAAGCCCAGCGGCGACGTGGCATGGGACACGGCCCACTGCCGCGACAAGCGCTTCCACAACGGCAACCAGATGCTGTCCAACGTCAGCAACGATACGCGGGAATTCCTGTTCCAGGCGTATATGCGCGATATCGGCGATATCTTTGTGCTGGTATCGCAGCCCGTGTATGTGAACGGCCGCCACTGGGGCGGCTTCATGTTCGGCCTGCAGCATGAGGCATTAAAGGATTAACCGGCATATTCCGCCCCAGCCAGCAAGCCTGGATTCGCTCCATTACAATAGCCGCAGTCTTTAATTACTGCGGAGATGGAAAATGGAATGCAAAGTCAGCTGGAATGGCCCGTCGGGCATGAGTTTCCGGGCTCAAACGGGTTCCGGCCACATGGTGGTCATGGATGGCGCGCCGGAAGGCGGCGGCCACAATCTGGCGCCCCGTCCTATGGAAATGGTGTTGCTGGGGACGGGCGGCTGCACGGCGTATGACGTGGTATTGATCTTGAAACGGGGCCGTGAAGATGTGCAGGGTTGCGACGTGACCCTGAAGGCAGAGCGCGCGGACGTGGATCCGAAAGTGTTCACCAAAGTGCACTTCCACTTCACCGTGACGGGCAAGAATTTAAAACAGTCGGCGGTGGAACGTGCCGTCAACCTGTCGCATGAAAAGTATTGCTCGGCCTCGATCATGATGGCCAAGACGGCGGAAATTACGCACTCGTACGAAATCGTTGAGGTGTAATGATACGCACGGCGGATTTTATAAATCCGCCGTGCGTCAACGCGGCGCAAACATGGCGGGTTCGGCTCGGCGCCCCGCCCTTGTATTAAATGTAGTAAGCCGTCGACGTCATGATTTTGCCCATGACCGTCATTGCCATCCGCGCCGGCAGCGGCGCTTCTTCCGCGCCCAGCGCTTGCGCCTTTTCCCCGTGTTCGATTTCGTCCGTCTTCATCTGTTCGACGATGGCGCGCGACTTGGCATCTTGCGGCGGCAGTTTTTCCAGGTGGCTGGCCAAATGCGCCTCCACCTGCTTTTCCGTCTCGACGACAAAGCCCAGGCTGCGTGCATCCCCCATCACGGCAGCCACGGTGCCCAGCGCATACGCGCCCGCATAAAACAAGGGATTCAACACGCTGATTTGCGACCCCAGTTCGTGCAGGCGCTGCGCCGTCCACGCCAGATGGTCTTCTTCTTCACGCGACGCCTGTTCAAATTGCGCGCGGATTTCCTCGCTTTTCGCGAAGCGCGCCTGCGAGTTGTACAGCGCCTGCGCCATCACTTCACCCACGTGATTTACGCGCATCAAGCCTGCCGCGTGGCGCTGTTCGGATTCGCTCATGACGGCATCGTCGGCATGGGCTGCAGGATTCGGGCGCGATGCGGATGCGACACCGGCAACCACGCGCAGCGCCTTGTCAGCGGTGGCAATGAACCGGTCCAGGGGATGATGGTAACGGTTGGCAGACATGATGCAACTCTCTTGTAGCTCAGAAAGCACCATTATAAGCCGCCGGACTGCCCTTCCCTGAGAGCTTGAGCAGCCAACTCGGCTTCCCGTTCTTCGCGCAAGATGCGCTGCTTTTCTATCCAGTCCGCCACCGGGCCCCGCACGTCGATGCCGGACAAATCCTTGGCCACGCCCAGGTTCAGCCCCAGCAGGAAGGGAATGTTTTGCACCGGCACGCCGTCACAGTACTCATGGAACGCTTGCAAAAAGCGGGGCGAATCCACCACGCGGATGACTTTTTCGCCGCTCATATATTGCAGGATGCTGGTAATACTGTGGCCCTTGCCGATCGCGTGGTAAATAAACCGGTTGTATTCGCGGTCCAGCGCGGCAAAATCCAGTTTTTCCTTCGTCATCAGGCCGGACAGGTAATGCAAACCCAGGGCCACGCGGAAAAACCCCGTCGCTTCATCGCGGTCCACGCCGCTGCGGGTCACGGCCAGGATGTTTTCCTGGGTCGCGGCATCAAGAAAGGCATTCGGTTTCTTCATAGGCGAAACTATAGCGGCTTTTGCTTCTTGCGAGCCAGAATTTCGGCATGCTAATCTTGCAACCATTTTAATCACCGGGCGACCGCATGCTCGACGTACGAAATCTTGCCAAGCGTTTCCCCCACCCGGCCGCCAAGGGAAAATCCGCCCAGGCGCGCGACCCGCGCGACCATGACGGCTGGTTCCACGCAGTGCGCGACGTCAGCTTCCGTTGCGCTCCGGGCGAAGTACTGGGCTTGCTGGGACCAAATGGCGCCGGCAAGACCACAACGTTGCGGCTGCTGTCCACGGCGCTGAAGGCAGACCATGGCAGCGCCTGGGTCCATGGCGTCGATTTGTTGAAAGATCCGTTGGCGGCGCGCCAGCAAATCGGCTTCCTGTCCGGCTCCACGGGCTTGTATGGCCGCCTGACGGCGCGGGAAAACGTTGAATACTTTGGCCGCCTGCACGGCATGAGCGCGCCCTACCTGAAGCGCCGCTGCGATGAATTGTTCGAGCTGCTGGGCATGCATGAATATGCAAACAAGCGGGCCGACACCCTGTCGACGGGCATGAAACAGAAATGTGCGATTGCCCGCACTGTCGTGCACGAACCGCGCATCGTCATTCTCGACGAACCGACCACGGGGCTCGACGTGATGTCGGCAAAAATCCTGCTGGACTTCATCGCCGGCTATAAAGCACTGCAAGTGCCGCTGATTTTTTCCACGCACCATCTGCATGAAGTGGAAAAGCTGTGCGACCGCGTTTGCATCATCAACCGGGGCAAGACCGCATTCAATGGCACCGTCGATGAATTGCGCCACCTGGGCGGCAGTGCGGATTTGTACGACGCGTTTGTCAGCGTCATTCATCAAGAGATTTAAGCGGGAAGCCTGGCCATGTGGACCATTTATCTGAAAGAAATCCTGGAACTGGCGCGCGACCGCAAGACCCTGATCTTTACCATCCTGATCCCGATCCTCGCGGTTCCACTGATCTCGGGGCTGTTCGCGTATTTTTCATCTACCATGTTCGACAAGGCGCGCCGCGCGGAATTGCCCTATGCCGTCTTTGGCCAGCAATATGCGCCGGAACTGGCACAGCGCTTTGCCAATGAAAAAGGCTTCCGCGAAGTGCCGCTGGCCAGTGAGGCTGACATCCGCAAAGCGATTGACCAGGATGTCATCAAGTTTGCGCTGGTGATCCCGCCCGGCTACCGCGACCGTCTTGAAGGCCAGCGCCAGGCCGTGGTGGTGCTGCACTATAACAGCGCCGTCATGGTGGATGTGATCCGCAAACGGGTGCAGGCTGTGGTGGAAGCGCAGAACGGGGAATTGCGGGAAAGCGCGCTATCGTCGCTGAACCTGAGCCAGCAGCAACTGCGCTTTGCGTTGAATCCCATCCGCCTTGACGAACACTCGACGGCGGGCAAGCGCGAGCAAGTCGGGGCGCTGATCGGCGGCATGCTGCCGTATCTGTTGCTGACGGGCTGTCTGCTGGCGGCCATGTACCCGGCAATTGACCTGGGGGCGGGAGAAAAAGAACGGGGCACGCTGGAAACCCTGCTGCTGGCGCCCGTGCCTCGCGGCGCCATTGTGCTGGCCAAATTCCTTGTGCTGTTCACGGTGGGCCTGTTGTCATCGCTGCTGATGGTGGGCAGTATGAGCGCGCTGCTCTACCTGGCCAGCGCCATTTCGACGGATCCCTCCGTTGCCACCGCCCAAAGCGGCATGGCCGACCTGGCCGCCATGGTGCACGCCATCAGCGCCGGCGACATGGCGATGGTGGCGCTGATGCTGGTCCCGACGGCCGCAATTTTTGCGTCCATCCTGCTGTCGCTGTCGATCTATGCAAAAAGTTATAAAGAAGCCAGCGGCATGATTTCACCATTGACGCTGGTGACCTTGCTGCCGACCATGGCAGCCATGCTGCCCGGTGTCGAATTGAACTGGATGTGGGCCATGGTGCCGCTGACCAACGTGTCGCTGGCCATGAAAGAGTTGGTCAAGGGCACGATGGATTACCGCATGTTTGCGGTCATCCTGGCCTCCACCACGATGATTGCCGGCGCGCTGCTGGCGTTATGCCGCTGGTGGTTCAACCGCGAGCAAGTGCTTTTCCGAAATTAACCTCGGAAAATACTTACCGCCCCTCCCGGAATTTTCGCGTTCTGGCTGTCAGATTCCGCCGACTGTCGCAATGAAGCAACCGCTGTGTCGCAAATTCAATACAATGCGAGCATTGAAAAGTGGTAGTCAGTGTTGCATTGCAACAGGGCACAACAGGAGTCAGCATGGAATTACGCATCCGCAATTTGTCTAAAACCTATAGCAACGGTGTCGTGGCTTTGGACAATATTTCGCTCACGATCCCGGCCGGGATGTTCGGCTTGCTGGGCCCCAATGGGGCCGGCAAGTCGACGCTGATGCGGACGCTGGCGACGCTGCAGGAATGCGATGCGGGTTCTGTGTTTTTCGGCGACCTGGACGTGCTCGACGAAAAAGATGAAATCCGCCGCCTGCTGGGCTACCTGCCGCAAGACTTTGGCGTGTATCCGAAAGTGTCGGCCTATGAAATGCTGGACCACTTTGCCATCCTGAAGGGGTTGTCGCACCGGGGCCGCCGCCGCGAAGTGGTCGATGGCTTGCTGCAGCAAACCAATCTGTTTGAAGTGCGCCATCAAAAACTGGGCACGTTTTCCGGCGGCATGCGCCAGCGCTTCGGCATTGCGCAAGCGCTGCTGGGCGACCCGAAGCTCATTATCGTCGATGAACCGACAGCGGGCCTGGACCCGCAAGAACGGGTACGCTTCCATAACTTGCTGTCCGATATCGGCGACGACCGCACGGTGATCCTGTCCACGCACATTGTCAGCGACGTGGCCGACTTGTGCGCCAACATGGCCATCATTAATAAAGGCCATTTGCTGGTGGCCGGCGCCACGCAGCAATTGATCGATGACGTCAGCTGCAAAATCTGGGCGCGCTTCATCGACAAGCGCGACTTGCAGCAATTCCAGACCCGCCATGCCGTGATTTCCACCCGCCTGCTGTCCGGGCGCACGCTGATTCACGTGTACAGCGACGATGATCCGGGCGACGGTTTCGAGGAAGCCATCGGCGACCTGGAAGATTTGTATTTCGCCACCATCACCGGCCGCCATCACGCAGCCGACCGCTGCGATTAAGCGGAGCCGCGTATGTTTGCCATTGCGTATTTCGAAGCCCGCCAGCGTTTAAAACTGCTGTCGACATGGGTCTACTTCGGCATGTTCATGCTGCTGGCCATGCTGTGGATGGCTGCCGCCGGGGGCGTCTTCAAGGAAGCCATCGTGTCGTATGGCAGCCGCGTGGCCATCAATGCGCCCCGCTCCATCCTGCTGACCACCAGTTTCATCGGCTGCCTGGGCGTGATCGTGGTGGCGGCCATGGTGGGCCGCTCGGTGCAGCAGGATTTCGAATACGACATGCACCACTTCTTCTTCAGCGCGCCGATCCGCAAATACCAGTACATGTTTGGCCGCTTCCTGGGTGCTTCATTCGTGCTGGCCGTGGTCTTTGCCAGTATCTTGCTGGGCACGTGGCTGGGCGCTTTCCTGCCCGGCATCGATCCGGAGCGGCTGGGGCCGACGCCGTGGGTGGCGTGGCTGATTCCGTATTGCTTCACGCTGCTGCCCAATATCTTCATCTTTGGCGCCGTGTTCTTTGTCGTGGCTGCGCTGACGCGCCGCATGCTGCCTGTGTATATTTCCAGCGTCGTCATGCTGATCGGCTACCTGGTGGCGCCGGGACTGGCGCGCGACCTCGACTATAAAACCCTGGCCGCGCTGATCGACCCGTTCGGCACCACGGCCGTGATCCGCCTGACGGAATACTGGCCGATCGCAGAACGCAACGCCCGCCTCGTGCTGCCGGAAGGCGTGTACCTCGTGAACCGCCTGATCTGGGCGTCGTTCGCACTGGTGACCTTGATGCTGGGCTATTGGCGCTTCCACTTTGTCGCCACCATCGACAGTGGCCGCAATGCCGCCCGCAACGAGGGCGATGAACCGCCGCGGCTGTCCGCCACCGCTGCCGATACGCGTGAAAAGCCGGACTTCCAGGCCCGCAGCCTGGGCTTGCTACTGCTGCGTAACAGCTGGCTGAATTTGCGCGAAACCGTCAAGAACGTGTATTTCGCCGTCATCGTGCTGGCCGGTGTGCTGCTGATGTTTGCCACCGCGCTCGATCCGCACACGCTGGGCGTGAAGACTTATCCCGTCACCTACCTGGTGCTGGAACAGATCACGAAAATGTTCACGCTGTTCATGCTGGTCATCACCACGTTCTATGCGGGTGAACTGGTGTGGCGCGAACGGGAAAACCGCACGGCGCAAATGTTCGACGCCATGCCGGTGCCGAACTGGCTGCCGCTGCTGTCCCGCCTGTTTGGCTTGATCGGCTTGCAGGGCTTGCTGCTGGTGGTGGTCATGCTGTGCGGGATGACGATCCAGCTGTTCAAAGGCTACTTCGACATTCAGCCCGGCCTGTACCTGCACAACCTGTTCCTCGTACAGTGGCCGCAATATGCGCTGGTGGCCGTGCTGGCGATGGCGCTGCAAGTGCTGATCAACCATAAATACCTGGCGTACTTCGCCATGATCCTGTACTACGCGGCCACCATCACGGCGGCCGCACTGGGCCTCGACCACCCGCTGCTGGTGTATGGCACGTCGCCGGAATTTACTTATTCCGACATGAATGGCTATGGCAGCTACCTGGTGCGCGAGCGGTGGTTCTTGCTGTACTGGAGCGGCGCGGCGCTGGCGCTGGTGGTGCTGTCGGTGCTGTTCTGGGCCCGCGGCAGCAATACGGAATGGCGCCAGCGCGTGCAACTGGCGCGCCACGGTTTGACCTTGCCGGTACTGGCCGCGTTCACCCTGGCGGCCACCATATTTATCGGCGCCGGCAGCGTGCTGTTCTACGACTTGCAAGTGGCGGGCGATTACAAATCCGCGTACCGCCAGGATGCGGAGCGCGCTGATTACGAACGCAAATACAAGGCGCTGGCTGACGTGGCGCAGCCCCGTATTACCGATGTGCGGCTGGGTGTCGCCATCGAGCCGGAACAGCGCACGCTGCGCGTCAAGGGCCAGTACATCCTGGAAAACAAGACAGCCCGGCCGCTGGCGGAAATCCACGTGACGCAAGATACGCGCGCCGACATGCAGCCGCTGCGCTTCGGCCAGGTGGCCAAACTGGTGCGTGCCGACCGCGAACTGGGCTTCTCGACGTATGCACTGTCGACGCCGCTGGCGCCCGGCGCGAAAATGCCGCTGGACTTTGAACTGGTGTATGCGCCGAAAGGCTTGTTTGGCCTGTGCCAGGATTTGCCCGTCATCGGCAACGGCACCTTCTTCAACAACAGCCTGCTGCCGCACATCGGCTACCAGCGCGCCATGGAATTGCGCGACCCGCGCGACCGTAAAAAGCATGGCTTGACGGCCCAGGAACGCGCGCTGCCACGCGATGACCCGAAAGGGCTGGCCAACAATTACGTTGGTTCCGATGCGGACTGGGTCACGTTCGACGCCGTCATCAGCACGGCGCCGGACCAGACAGCCGTCGCGCCGGGCATCCTGGAAAAAGAGTGGAATGCCAAAGGCCGCCGCTATTTCCACTACAAGATGGACAAGCCAATCCTGAACTTCTACGCCTTCCAGTCGGCCCGCTATGCGGTCAAGCACGACTGGTGGCAAGACACGGGCATTGAAATCTATTACCACCCGGGCCACGAATTCAACCTGGATCGCTTCAACAAAAGCGTCAAGGCGTCGCTTGAGTATTACACGAAGAATTTCAGCCCGTACCAGCACCGCATCTTGCGCATCGTGGAATTCCCCCGCTATGCCGCATTTGCCCAGTCCTACCCGAACACGATTCCGTATTCGGAATCCATGGGTTTCATTGCCAAAGTCGATGAGCGCAATCCGAAAGACGTGGATTTCCCGTTCTATGTGACGGCGCACGAAGTGGCGCACCAGTGGTGGGCGCACCAGCTGGTGGGCGGCAATACGCGCGGGGCGACCGTGCTGTCGGAAACCCTGTCGGAGTATTCCGCGCTGATGGTGATGAAAAAGCAGTTCGGCCCGGACCGCATGCGCCGCTTCCTGCGTTATGACCTGGACCGCTACCTGTTGGGCCGCGCGCTGGAAAACAGCAAGGAATTGCCGCTGGCCGACAATGAAAACCAGGATTACATCCACTACCGCAAGGGCAGCCTGGCGATGTACCTGTTGCAGGACATTATTGGTGAAGACAAGGTCAATGACGTGCTGCGCAACTTGCTGCAGCAGTATGCCTACCATACGTCGCCTTACCCCAGCGTGAACGTGCTGGTCGATGGCTTGCGCAAGGTGACGCCGCCGGACCAGGCTTATTTGATCGACGACTTGTTCAATGCCATCGTGCTGTACGATAACCGCGCCCTCTCCGCCACCATGCGCAAGCTGCCGGGCGGGAAATATGAAGTCACGCTGAAAGTCCACGCCAGCAAGCTGAAGTCCGATGAACTGGGCGCGGAAAAAGACGTGCCGGTCGCGGACTTGATCGACATCGGCGTAGACGACAAGGATGGCAACAGCTTGCTGCGTGAGCGCAAGCTAATCAAGAGCAAGGAATCGACTTATGTGGTGACCGTGTCGGGCCGGCCGGCCAAGGCGGGCATCGATCCGGACAACAAGCTCATCGACCGCAAGCCGGATGACAACATGATTGCGGTGGAGACGGACCAATAACCAGTATTTGCAAAAGAGCAATAAATGTCAAATGCAAAGTTCTTTCCGTCCAATTAAGAGTATATTTTCACAATTGAACCTACCAAAGCACAACTTCAATGCTAATTTGGCTGCTCAGAAAGTTATCCAAACCCTTTCTTCTCTGTGAATTAAATTTACTAATAAAACACGTACAGTCCATTGAAAAATCATTGGCAACAGGAAAAATTGCGCACCCATCATTATGCGCACAACAAATGTTAGTTTCAGCAGAAGATCATCGAGCGTCAAAACATTGCGGAGTTGACGGAATTGCTATTCTACGAGCTATTTTTGTTCGGCTACTTTATGGACGCAGAGAGGGCGCCAGCACCATTGAACAACAGGTAATACGAGTAATTACTAATCAATATCAAATATCTTTTCGCCGGAAAGCAAAGGAGATATTCCTCGCCATTTTATTGACTGAGCACATTGAAAAAAATAGATTTCCTGCCATATACCTAACCATAGCTTATTATGGGACAGGCATGATAGGGTATGAGGCGGCTTGTTCACTGCTCGGTTGCGAACACAACGCTGAGGATCCTGTAATAGCGGCAAAAATCGTGTCCCGTTTGAAATATCCTCAGCCAAGATTGCTTTCAAAGGACAGAATTAACCTTATTTCTCAGCGAGAAGCACACCTTATCAAACTATATAATAAACATCGCCACAAGGGAATTTATGAATATCTCAACTATCGGCCCTTTCTCTCTCGTGAACAAGAGCTTGCAAGATTTAGCTCAGCACCCTGATGCAGAAATTTTCAAATCCATAGTTATGAATTCATCATTACGTGAAAGGGAAACACTAGTACGGCTTTGGTTAACCGAAGGAATTCCTTATGCATTTAAAAGTAGCGCAGCAACATATGATGAAATGAGAAGATGGCTTGCGGCTAGGTTAAGAGTACACTCAAAGGATGTCACGCTTGTTGGAAGTGCCCGAATTGGCTTCTCGATGAAACCAACTGTTTTCGGTCGAGCATTTGGAAAAACATCGGATCTTGATCTAACCATTGTAAATCAAGATCTCTTTAATGCCTGTCAAGCTGACGCTGAGAAATTTTCATTTGATTTCTCAGAAAGTCAAATCATCCCAAGAAGTGAAACCCAAAAAAGAAACTGGGAAGACAGCGTCCGTAGACTTCCTTCTATGATAAAAATGGGATTCATCGATACTTATCTATATCCCGGGAACGAAAACTACTCTGTCGTTAAAGGAATTAAAGACACAATGTGGCGACTAACGGAACGTTTAAAAAAAACACCTGATGTCCCTGCTCCAACTAAAGTAACTGCAAGAGTTTACCGAGATTGGGATGCGCTAATTGAGCGCATCTCTTTTAATTTAGCAAGTGCCCAGAAAGAGTTGTCTACAGCGCCGTCAATATCCACACATGGCAGGTCCTTAGAACCCGCCATACATGCGTGACGTAAACTCCCGCATACATGCTATGCCACCAAGCGAGCGCGAACTTTACGTTCGGCGATGGCCGAGGGTTCCCTGCCACCCGCCACAACCCGCAGCGCAGGCTGGCTGGAACCCTCCGCCAGCCGGAACACGCTCATGGCCTGCGCCAGCGCTTCCGCCTGCTCGCGCAACGCTTCCGCCGCCCCTGCCGACTCTTCCACCAGCGCTGCATTTTGCTGCGTGGCCTGGTCCATCTGCACCACGGCTTCGTTCACCAGTTCAATGCCCGCGCTTTGTTCGCGGCTGGCAGTCGTGATGTCCGCCATGATGTCCGTGACTTTGCGGATACTGCCGACCACATCGCCCATCGTCACGCCCGCCTGTTCCACCAGGCGGCTGCCCGCATCGACCTTGCCGGCCGATTCATCAATCAGCGCCTTGATTTCATGCGCAGCCTGCGCGCAGCGCTGCGCCAGCGTCCGCACTTCATTGGCCACGACGGCAAAGCCGCGCCCCTGCTCACCGGCGCGCGCCGCTTCCACCGCCGCATTCAGCGCCAGGATATTGGTCTGGAAGGCGATGCTGTCAATCACGCCCGTAATGTCGGCAATCTTGCGCGCCGATGCATTGATTTCCTCCATCGTCGCGACCACTTGCTCCACGACGGCGCCGCCCCGCTCGGCCACGCCGGAGGCTTCCAGCGCCAGCGCATTGGCTTGCTGCGCATGGCCCGCATTGTTGCGTACCGTGGCCGTCAATTCTTCCATGGCCGATGCGGTTTCTTCCAGGTTGCCGGCCTGGCGCTCCGTGCGGCAAGACAGGTCGGCATTGCCGGCAGCGATCTGGCCTGCCGCCGCCGCCACCTGCTCGGTACCGGCGCGCACTTCCGCCACCACGCTGGCCAGGCCGGTATTCATGGTCTTCAACGCTTGCAGCAAACGGCCCGCTTCATCGTTGCGGTCCACCACGATGTCGCTGCGCAAATCATTGGCCGCCACGGCGCACGCGATTTCCACTGCGCGCTGCAGCGGACGCGTAATGCCCACCGTCAGCCGCCACGCGCACAGCGCGCCCAGCACCAGCACGACAGCGCCAAAGCCCAGCATGAATATGCGGTCCTGCTGATACGCTTGATGGATTTGTTCGGCATTGTTATCGATGCGCTTGCGCTGCATATCCAGCAGGCCGGACAACGCATCCAGATATGCTTTCGAGTCCGGCATGAATTGCTGTTCCAGCAGCGTTGCCGCTTCGTCCAGCTTGCCCTCTTTCTTCAGTGCGACAATGCCGTCGCGGCTCGCAAGGTAGCGCTTGCGCGCTTCCTTCATACGCTCGAACAGCGCCTTTTCTTCCGCGGTATCGAGCAGCGCTTCCACTTGCTTTTGCAATTCATTGACCTGGCTGGTCGACGATGCCGCTTCCGCAGCAAAGAACGGGCCCAGCGACGGGTCAGCGCTTTTCGAGATGGCCGTGGTACGGCGCACGCTGGTGTGGATCAGACGGTACCAGTCGCTGATCATGCGTTCTTTCGCCAGCGGTTGCTGCATCATCCCGTGCGTGGCTTCCGCCACGGTTTGCATATTGCGCAAGCCAGTGGCCAGCATCAATAAAGCCAGCAGCAATACGAGACCAAAACCGCCTGCCAGGCGGGCGCCTATGTTCATGTTTTTCATGTTTTCTTTCTTAAATCAAACGCGGCGGCGGCCTTGGAGTATGGCGCTGGGCGTTCAAGGGGAACCACGGAGGCAAGCTGAAAGCGTTGCAGGTGAGACTGAATACGGAACTGCCGGAAAGTGATGACACTTTACCCAAATTCAGAAAAAAATTCTTCGTGGAAAGTACGTAGCCGCCGCGGCAATGCTGCGGCGGCAATGTTGACGCAAGATTCAAGCGTAAGTACTGAACGAACTGACGACCGACTGGTTGTACGTATTGGCCACGGCCGTGCTGGCTAAGCCGGGCCGCGCTTTCAATGTATTGGCCCACGACGCCGTGGCGGGCGCACCGTTCAGCGTGGGCAGCAGCGGTGCGCCTGTATATGCGCCGGATGCTTGCGGCGGCTGCGCCAGGGTCGCGGCAATTTGCTGGTTTTGCAATTGCTGCGTATCGCCTTGGTGCGCATCACCTTGCTGATATATGCCTTCATCCGGAATGGCAGGTGCCGCGGGCAAAGCGCCCGCCTGCTTCAAGGTGCTCAGCAAACCTGCCGCCGTGTACACCTGCGTAGACGATTTCGCGCCACCCAGCGTGGCCACCACACTGGCGTTTTCCGACAGGCTGACAGCCACCGTCGGCAACAGCGCATTGTCATTGCCGGTTTCTTCCACCGGCGGCGGCTGGTAGACGGTGTATCCGGGCAGCGGGTTGAGGGGCGAAATCATTGGATGACTCCTTTGATTTCAATATAGATGGGTAAGGCGGGCAGTCAAGCGTGCGGGGGTGCTCCGCAGCGCTGCACCAGTTGCCGCAGCCAGGAAGCAGCCCGTTCGCCGTCATAGACCAGCGCGGCCTGTTCCTGGCACGTGAACGCGGCATCCTGCACGTCAATGCGCACCAGCGCCGCATCATCGAGCGCGAAATCCGGCAGATACGCCAGTGCCGTACCGGATTTCACGAACGCCAGCAGCAGTTGCAAATCATCCGTCCAGTAGCGTATGCGGCGCGGCAACTGGTCTTCGCGCCAGCCGTCGGAACGGGCGCCGCGCCGTTCGCCGCAAAACAGCGAATGCGACGGGCAGGCGAAATCGTGTTGCAAGACCTGGGCTGCCGTCGCGTGCAGCACGGTAGCCGGCAGAACGGCGCCGGTGGGCTGGTCATGGGCGCCCCCGCCTGCACGTTGGTCATGGCGCCTGGCGTCACTCCCGCCCGATGCCATCAGCGCTTGCACCAGCGGGTGGCCAAGCCCGGCAACAAGATGCTGCGCCAGCGTGCCCAACGGCGCGACTTCCCACGCTGCCGACCACTGCGCGCCTTTACCATCCAGCACTTCACCCGTGACGACGGCCGCCTGCACATCCCCGCGCGCCAGCGCCGCCAGCGCGTCATCTTCAAACATGGCTTGCATGTGCAGGCTGGCTTCCGGATAGGGCCGCAATGCTGCAGCCAGCGCTTCCCCATGCCGCCACAGCAGGATTGCCGGACCAGCAATGCGGCAATCAATCACGGCATGGTCGCCCTGGACATCCGCTTTCGCCTGTTCCGCCATGGCCAACAGCGCCTGTGCACGGGGCAGCAGCAGCGCGCCACTGGCATTGAGCACCAGTTGCCGCGCGCTGCGATCGAACAGGGGTTTGCCTAAACTGTCTTCCAGGCGGCGCAAGGCTTTCGACACTGCTGATGGCGTCAAATGCATTTCCAGCCCCACGTCCGCCAAAGTCGGCTGGCGGGCGGCGCTGGCGAAAATACGCAAGTCCGTCAAGTTCATGTTTCCAACCGGGACATCAAAAGTGAATTTAAGTTGCTTTACGCGATACAAACACGAGCATACCATTTCCGCATGAAAACCCTGCTGACTACCCTCGCTTTACTGGCGTCTACGCCCGTCGTGGCCGATCATGGCCCCACCTACGGCGAACACGGCATGGCCCTGTTCGGCGGCAACGACGCCTTGTATGCGTCGCATTTGCCGATGTTTCACGTTCCGCACGATTACCAGGTCGTGTTACAAATCCATTTGGCCGATCCCGCGCTGGATAGGGCAGTAAAAAAGCGCCTGGACGGCAAAACCGCGCTGTGGACCGTGGACCCGGAGAAATTCGACCTGGACCGCTTGCAGCCTGGCGCACCGGCCCCGTTGCAGCGCTTCCAGGCCGACCTGGTACAGGGCCACTTTGAACAAGGCGGTAAAACCGAATACCGGAGCGCCACCGTTATCATCGATAAGGTATGGTTGTTCCGGAAGCTGTCGCCTGAGGTCAGAACCCGTGCCGTGGCCCGATATGTGCAAGTTGGCAACGGTACACAGCGCTACCTCATCAAGGAGATCGACAGCCGCCCTGATTTCGATCATATTGTTTCGTACCGCGCGTCTGCCCGCGCTTCCACGTTGCCGGTGACAATCGCCAGGAATGGCGTGTCGGAGCCGGATGCGAAAGCGCTGGCTGCGGCGCTCAATGCACTTCCGTCCGCCATACGCGGCACGGTTTATTACTACACGGACGACTTACGCTGATGACCGTGCCGTCGATTTACCAGGGGTTGTGGCGCCGGACCGGTATCCGGCGCAGCAACGGCAACACGGATACCACGACCCAGGTGTGGTGGTTCCAGGCTGCCCGTTTCCACATCGACCTGCGTATTCCCATCGACCGTCCCGATCCCGCCAGCCGTACCCACATCGTCAAATACCTGCCCCAGCAACTGGCCCGCTTCGGCGCACAAACAGGCTTTGCCGGCACCACCGTGGTGGAAGGCAACCATTGCGAATGGCACCCTGAAATTGCGTTCCCATGGGTCAGCGACGTGCCGGACGCCGGCTGGATGCGCTTTGACAGCGACGATGCGCTGCATGAAACCGCCGATGACGGCAGCTATGAAGAAGATTGGGAGCGTGTCGCTTCCGGCCCCATGGTCGGCGTGCGGCTGGAAGATCCCCATGCCGGCACGTTCGCCTACCTGATCGCCAATGACTTGTGGATGGCCTGGGCTTGCGGCCGCCCGGACGACCATTACGACCAGGGCGCCCCGCTGTCGTCGCCGTGGAGCGAATTCACGGTGCTGAAAAAAGGCATCCACTGGCGCGTGATGGCATCGAACATGCCGTGGCTGGAAGGCGCCGAAGTTCCCCAGGCTGACGGCCTGGACTGCGAACATATCGCACAGTGGGCGGTGGGCTCGGCAAAGCTGTTGCCGTTTGCACATGAACTGACGTGGCGGGTACTGGATATCACAGTCGACTAGCCGGGCCGGCCTGATGTTGCGCCGGAAGAAATTGTCAAATGCCGTTACACTGATGGTTGCACTAACTCCAACCACAAGCTGTTGACTGTTTTTCCCAGAACTCTACGCCTGCTTGCAGGCATGCTGCTGGCATGCATGCTGGCCACCTCACTTCCCGCTGCCGCCACGACGGCGGCGCCCCCGGCCAGCCGCTTGCTGGCAGATTATGCGCACACGCGCTGGAACGGTTTGCAGGGCGCACCGCGCGATGTGCTGAAATTCGCACAAACCCAGGATGGCTGGCTGTGGATGGCGACCCAGGCGGGCTTGTACCGCTTCGACGGCGTCGCATTTGAGCGCATGGACAGCGTGCAAGGCCATCACCTGTTATCGAGCAACGTGCTGGGTTTGCTGGCCGCGTCGGATGGGCGCTTTTTTGTCGGCTACCGCTTTGGCGGCATCAGTCTGTTCGCCCATGGCGCCATGCACAACTTTGGCGAAGCGGAAGGGTTGCCAACCGGGATCGTCATGAGCATCACGGAAGGCCCGGACGGATCCGTGTGGGCCGCCACCGGCGGCGGACTGGCGGTGTTGCGTCAAGGTGCGGCACGCTTTGACAGGGTGGGGACCGAAAGCGGCCTGCCGCCAGGTATCGCGCGGCAAGTGCTGTTCAGCCCTTCCGGGCGCATGTGGGTTTCCGTCATCGGCGGCATTTATTACCGCGATCCGGGCCAGCAGCGCTTCACCCGCTCCTGGCCGCTGCTGGACTTGATGGGCATGGCGGAAAGCCCCGACGGCACGCTGTGGGGCGGCGATGGCGTCAACCGCTATTACCGGGTCTATGCGGAAGCGCCACGCGGCCGCGCTGCGCCGGTGGCTGAACTGGACGGCAATGGCATGTTCTTTGACCGCAGCGGCGCCATGTGGCTGCTGAAATCGCACGGGCTGGAATTGCGGCGCGGCGACTGGCGTGCCGCCCCTGGCGCGGGCCAGCAACTGACGACGGACAATGGCATCAGCGGTCCGCTGCCGCAAACGTATTTTGAAGACCGCGAAGGCACCGTGTGGATCGGCACCAGTACAGGGCTGGACCGCTTGCGCCGCAACCGCATCCATACGCTGCCTGTCGCGGCGCCGTTTGACCACCCGGCCATGGCGCCGCTGGCCGGCGGCGGCATGCTGGTCGGGGATGGTTCGCAGAATCAAACGCTGCACGCCACGGCGCAAGGTTCACTCACTAAAATATTCGGCCGCCCTTACTCCGCCAGCTACACCACCGCCGATGGCGCACTGTGGATGGCCGACAGTACCGAGATACGGCGCATGGAAGGCAACCGTGCCGCCTGGCGCATCGCGTTGCCCAAGCGTGACGCCACGGCGCAGGCGCTGGTGGTCGACAGCGAAGGCCGGCCATGGATCTCGCTGATGCGCGACGGGCTGCACCGGCTGGAAGGCGGCGCCTGGCAGCGCAATGGCGGGCTGGCCGCATTGCCGGCACAGCGCGATGCGCTGGCCATGACGCTGGCTGTCGATGACGGCGGCAACGTGTGGGCCGGCTACTTGCGCAACCGGATTGCCAGGATAGACCGCCGCGACCACGTGCGCCTGTTCACCGATGCGGACGGACTGGAACTGGGCAATGTGCAGGCGCTGCGCCCCGATGGCCCGCGCCTGTGGGCCGGCGGCGAATTCGGCCTGGCGCTGCTTGACGCTGGCAAGGTATTCCACATTGCCGGCAAGGGCGGCAATGCATTCCGCGGCATATCCGGCATCGTCCGGACTGGCGCCGGCGAACTATGGCTGCATGGCGCGGATGGCGCCATCCGCATCGCCGCTGCCGACGTGGCGCGCGTGCTGAAAGACCCGTCATGGCAGGTCCCCTTCGAACGCTTCGACGGCCTCGATGGCTTGCTGGGCAGCGCCGAACAGGTGCACCCGCTGCCATCGCTGGCGCAAGACAGCGGCGGACGGCTGTGGTTTGCCACGGTCAGCGATATTGCCACGATCGATCCGGCAGCAATTCCCCGCAACGGCCATGCGCCGCCCGTGCAAATCCGGGCCGTGCAATCGAATGGCCGCAACTACCCCGTCTTGCCGGGCGTCGTGCTTCCCCGGGGCAGCAGCGATTTGCAGCTGGCGTTTACAGCGTTAAGCCTGGCCATGCCGGAACGGGTGCGTTTCCGCTACCGGCTGCAAGGCGTGGACCGCGACTGGCAAGATGCCGATGGGCGGCGCTCCGCCTTTTATACGAACCTGCCGCCAGGCAGCTACCGCTTCGACGTTAGCGCCGCCAATGAAGACGGCGTGTGGAACAACGAAGGCGCGTCGGTCCACATCACCATTCCACCCCTGTTCACGCAAACACCGTGGTTCGTCGCGCTGCTGGCCATGGCCGGTGCGCTGCTGTTATGGGGCATGTACGTGCTGCGCGTGCGCCATTTGACGGCCCGCATGCACGACCGCCTGCAAGTAAGGCTGCGCGAACGGGCCCGCATTGCGCGCGGCCTGCATGACACGTTGCTGCAAAGCGTGCAAAGCCTGATCATGTTCTTCGACCGCCAGGCGCAGGCGCTGCCGTGCGATATGCAGGAGCGCAAAAAGATTGAACAAACGCTGGAGCTGGCGGACCAGCTGATGATCGAAGGCCGCGACTACATTATGGAGTTGCGCAGCGGCGATGCGCCGGGCGACCTCGTGTCCGTGCTGACCGACTACGGCAGCGTGCTGCTGCATGAGCGGCTGCATACCAGCGTGCAGGGCCATCCCCGCGCGCTGCAGCCGCACGTGCACAGCGAAGTGCATGCGATTGCGCGCGAAGCGCTGTTCAATGCTGCGCGCCATGCACAGGCGGCCCGCGTGGAACTGGCGCTGGAATATGGGCCGGACTGCTTTACATTGCACATCCAGGACAATGGCTGCGGCCTGGCGCGCGACGTCGCGCGTACCCACTCCCGTCCCGGCCACTTCGGCCTGGTCGGCATGCGCGAACGGGCCACGGCAATTGGCGCCGCATTCACCGTCAATTCGATGCCGGACCAGGGCACGGCAATCCGCCTGTCGCTGGACGCCAGGCTGGCCTATGTGGAACGGCGCGGCGCGTGGCTGGCGCGTTTCCTGCCGGGACGCGGCCGGGCTGGCGCAGCGCCTTGCGGCATCGAAGAGTGACACGCTTTTCGTCCCTCCCCCGATCGAGGTAGCCCATCCTGCCCCTTAGGGCCGATTCCCCGCAGCGGCCCTGTTGTTACGCTCTCAAGTGTGCATTTTTTACATTTCACTTGAACTGAGGGCGTCCATGACCAACAAAACTTCCCCCGCCAATCCGCGCCGCCGCCACGCTCTCGTGGGCGCGGCGGTTGCCGCTGCTGCCGCACCTATGGCAGGCGCGGCTCCTGCCAAAGGCGCTGCCAATGGCGCCGCCAAAGGCCACGCCAGCTTCGCGGGCACCATCATCACGCGCGATGGCGTATCGCTGTATTACAAGGACTGGGGCCCGCGCGACGGCCAACCCATCGTGTTCAGCCACGGCTGGCCGCTGTCGTCGGACAGCTGGGAATCGCAAATGATATTCCTGGCCAGCCAGGGCTACCGCTGCATCGCCCATGACCGCCGTGGCCATGGCCGTTCCAGCCAGCCGTGGGATGGCAACGACATGGACCATTACGCTGACGACCTGGCGCAAGTGCTCGACACGCTGGACATCAAAAACGCCGTGCTGGTGGGCTTTTCCACCGGTGGCGGCGAAGTGGCGCGCTATATCGGCCGCCATGGCAGCAAGCGCGTGGCAAAAGCCGTGCTGGTGGCTGCCGTGCCGCCATTGATGCTGAAAACCCCCGCCAATCCGGGCGGCTTGCCCATGTCCGTCTTCGATGGCATCCGCGCAGGTTCGCTGGCGGACCGCTCGCAGCTGTACCTCGACATTGCCGGCGGCCCGTTCTATGGCTTCAACCGTCCGGGCGCAAAAGTATCGCAAGGCTTGATCAATGCATGGTGGGCGCAAGGCATGCAGGGCGGCCACAAGAACATGTATGACTGCATCAAGGCGTTTTCGGAAACCGACTTCACGGAAGACCTGAAGAAAATCACTGTGCCGACCCTGATCGTGCATGGCGACGATGACCAGATCGTGCCCATCGATGCGGCCGGCCGTGCATCGGCCAGGCTGGTGAAAGGTTCGACGTTGCTTGTGTATGCCGGTGCGCCGCACGGCCTGACCGATACCCATAAAGACAAATTGAATGCCGACCTGCTGGCATTCATCAAAGCTTGATTCACCAGCCCTTCCCCCAACCAAGGAACCATGCCATGACCATTACCGCCACCCCAACGCCAGGCGCCCTGCTGCTGTCGCCACAGGATCACACGCTGATCATGATCGACCACCAGTCGCAAATGTCGTTCGCCACGCATTCGATCGACGCCGTCACCCTGCGCAACAATGCCGCGCTGGTGGCGCACGCTGCCGCCGGGTTCAATGTATCGGCCATCCTCACCACCGTGGCCGAGAAAAGTTTTTCCGGCCCCATGTTTGATGAAATCAAGGAAGCCTTCCCGCGCGCGGAAGCCATCGACCGCACGTCGATGAATACGTGGGAAGACGCCAACGTCATCAAACAAGTCAATGCGATCGGCAAGAAACGCATTGTGCTGGCGGGCTTGTGGACGTCTGTGTGCATCGTCGGTCCGGCACTATCCGCGCTGGACCAGGGCTTTGAAGTGTACGTGATTGCCGATGCCTGCGGCGACGTGTCGCTGGAAGCGCATGAACGCGCAATGGACCGCATGGTGCAGGCTGGCGCACGCCCGATCACGTCGCTGCAATATATGCTGGAACTGCAACGCGACTGGGCCCGCACGGAAACCTATGACCTGACCACCTGCATCGCGAAGAAATTCGGCGGCGCTTACGGCTTGGGTATTATTTACGCGAAGTCCATGTTCAACGCGCACGAAGGCTAAGGCTAAAACATGAAGCTGTATCTCGCCTCGCTGGCTGCCGGCCTGCTGGTCGGCATTATCTACGGAGTGCTGAACGTGCGCTCCCCGGCGCCGCCGGTGGTGGCGCTGGTCGGGTTGCTTGGCATCCTGCTAGGCGAGCAGTTGCCTCCTTTGATCAAACAATGGAGGCAACTGCCCACCGCGCATAGCGCGAGGCTCGATCAGCAAATGAGGCCCCCACTGGTTAAACTGTGGAGGCTACCGGCTGAAGCGCGCACTGCCTGGCTTAATGAACAAGTCAAGCCGCACTGCTTCGGCCAATTGCCCGGAGCTTCCGCCAACTCCACTTCGGAGGTGAAAACGTCATGAACGCTCCACGCTACCCAGACCTGATCCTGCATAACGGCCGTTTCACGACGCTGGACCGCACCAATCCCACGGCCAATGCCGTCGCGATCCGCGATGGCCGCTTTACCGATGTCGGCGATGCGCGCGCCATCCTGCCGCTGGCGGGGCCGGCCACGAACATCATTGATTTGCAGGGCCGCCCCGTGCTGCCCGGCTTGATCGACAACCACCTGCACCTGATCCGCGGCGGTTTGAACTACAACATGGAATTGCGGTGGGACGGCGTGCGCAGCCTGGCCGATGCGATGGCCATGTTGCGCGCCCAGGTGGCCATCACCCCCGCGCCGCAATGGGTGCGCGTGGTGGGCGGGTTCACGGAACACCAGTTCGCGGAAAAGCGCTTGCCGACATTGGAAGAATTGAATGCGGCAGCGCCGGATACACCGGTATTCATCCTGCACCTGTATGACCGCGCCTTGCTCAATGGCGCCGCGCTGCGCGCCGTCGGCTACACGAAAGACACGCCGGAACCGCCGGGCGGGCAAATCCTGCGCGACAGTGCGGGCAACCCGACCGGCCTGCTGCTGGCCAAGCCCAATGCATCGATCCTGTACGCGACATTGGCGAAAGGCCCGAAACTGCCGCCGGACTACCAAAAGAATTCCACACGCCACTTCATGCGCGAGTTGAACCGCCTTGGTGTCACCGGCGCGCTCGATGCGGGCGGCGGCTTCCAGAATTATCCGGATGATTACCAGATCATTGAAGAACTGGCGAAAGAAGGCGCGCTGACCGTTCGCCTCGCATACAACCTGTTCACGCAAAAGCCCAAGGAAGAAAAAGACGATTTCCTGAAATGGACGGCGTCGAGCAAATACCAGCAAGGCGACGATTATTTCCGCCATAACGGCGCCGGTGAAATGCTGGTGTTTTCCGCCGCCGACTTTGAAGACTTCCGCCAGCCGCGCCCCGACATGGCGCCCAATATGGAAGACGACCTGGAAGGCGTGGTGCGCATCCTGGCGCAAAACCGCTGGCCGTGGCGCATGCATGCAACGTATGACGAAACGATTTCCCGCGCGCTGGATGTGTTCGAGAAGGTCAACAAGGACATCCCGCTACAAGGCTTGCACTGGTTCTTCGACCATGCGGAAACCATTTCGCCGCAATCGATCGACCGCATAGCCGCGCTGGGCGGCGGCGTCGCCGTGCAGCACCGCATGGCATACCAGGGCGAATATTTTGTCGAGCGCTATGGCGCAGCGGCTGCGGAAGCCACGCCGCCCGTCGCGCATATGCTGCGTTCCGGCGTCAATGTGTCGGCCGGCACCGACGCCACGCGCGTCGCGTCGTACAACCCGTGGGTGTCGCTGTCATGGCTGGTGACGGGACAGACGGTCGGCGGCTTGCGCATCACACCGCGCCACAATTGCCTGGACCGCGATGAAGCGCTGCGCATGTGGACGGAAAACGTCACGTGGTTTTCCAATGAAGTGGGCAAGAAAGGCCGCATCGCGCCCGGCATGCTGGCGGACCTGCTGGTGCCGGACCGCGATTTCTTCACGTGCGCGGAAAGCGACATCGCCGACACGACTTCGCTGCTGACGATGGTGGGCGGCAAAGTCGTGTATGCGGCAGGACCGTTTGCGGATTACGATGCACCGATTCCGCCCGCCATGCCGGACTGGTCGCCCGTGCGGCGCTATGGCGGCTTTGCCGCGTGGGGAGCGAAAACCGCACCGGCCGTGCAGCAGGCGGCATGCGGCTGTTCCAGCCGTTGCGGCATGCATGGCCACCAGCACGCCACCGCATGGACCAAATCGCTACCCGTGTCGGACTTGAAAAGTTTCTGGGGCGCGCTGGGATGCTCGTGCTGGGCAGTTTGATGTTACAGCGACAGGAAGCCCCGCTTCAGCGCCAAGGTCACCGCATGCGTGCGGTCATTGGCGCCCAGCTTGGACAGGATCGTGCGCATATGCGCCTTCACGGTTTCTTCGGCGATCGCCAGCTGCAGCGCAATGCGCTTGTTGGAATTGCCGGCCGCAGCACAGCGCAGCACCTCTGTTTCGCGGTCGCTGAGCATGGCGTCGCCCATGTGCTGCGCCAGTTCCATCGCAATCTCGGATGGCACGTGGCGCAAGCCCGCATGCACGGCGCGCACGGCATCGAGCAGGTCCTTGCGCACGCTGCTTTTCAACAGGAAGCCGGATGCGCCGGCCTGCAATGCGCGCCGGATTTGCGCATCGCCTTTATAGGTGGTCAACATCAGCACGCGGGCGTGGGAAAAATCGTGGCGGATGGTTTGCAGCGCCGTCACGCCGCACATGTCCGGCATCGCGATATCCATGATGGTGACATCGGGCCGGCAAGCGGCAAAGGCATCGACGGCCGCGCGGCCATCGCCCGCTTCACCTGCCACGCACATGTCAGGTTGCGCCGCGATGGTTTCGGCCAGGCCGGCGCGCAGCAGCGGGTGGTCATCCACGACCAGCACACGGATCGGCGCTGCGGAAGAAACTGGATCGTACGGGCTCACGCGATACCTCCTGCGGGCGCTGTGGAACATGCGGGCAATATAACAAGACATTGCCTTACCGGCAACGTTATCACCCACGCCTACCTCGATCGAGGTAGGTATTCTTCATCCGGAGTCCCATCATGACGCCCCCCTCCCGCTGGTGCGCGCTGCTGCATTCGCCGTTCGTGCACTGGCTATGTTTGCTGATGCTGTGTGCCGCTTACCTGCAAGGCGGCTTGACCAAGCTGGCCGGCTTCGATGGCGCGGTCGCCGAGATGCGCCACTTCGGCTTGTCCCCGGCCGGCCCCATGGCCGTGCTGGTGATTGCCGGTGAACTGGGCGCGTCGCTGCTTGTGCTGACGGGCCGCGCGCGCTGGCTGGGTGCGGCCGGACTGGCGCTGTTCACGCTGGCCGCCACCCTGGTCGCCAACCGCTATTGGGAAATGCAGGGCATGGAGCGCTTCATGGCGGCCAATGCGTTTTACGAACACCTGGGACTGGCCGGCGCATTCGTGCTGGTCGCGTGCCAGGACCTGGACCGGCGCCAACGCACATGAGCACGGAACCTTCGCGCAATACCGGTGCGCTGCTGAGTTTCCTGGCCGGCTATGCCGATACCGTGGGCTTCGTCGGCCTGGGCGGCTTGTTCACAGCGCACGTGACGGGCAACTTCGTGCTGCTCGGGTATGCGCTGGTGGGGCCCGTGCAGGGCATCGTGCCCAAGCTGCTGGCTTTCCCCGTATTCGTGCTGGCCATTGCCGCCACACGCTTGCTGATCGGACGCTGGCAGCAGCAAGGCAATCCGGCGCTGTCGTATGCCATGGCCTTGCAGGCAGCGCTGCTGGCCAGTGCGGCAGCCGCCGCATGGCTGGGCGGCCCCGTCACGGCGCCCGATACGCCGGCCGCACTGGCGTGCGGCATGCTGTGCGTGGCCGCGATGGCGGCGCAAAACGCGTATGGCAAGCTGCTGTTGCCGCAGTTGCCCGCCACCACCGTCATGACAGGCAATGTCACGCAACTGGTGATTGCCATGACCGATGCGCGGGGCGGCAACTGGCCGCCTGCCGCCGGCAACGTGCTGGCCGGCGTGCTCGGGTTTGCCGCCGGCGCCGGCTGCGGCGCATGGCTGGCGCATCGCTCGCTGCCGCTGGCCATGCTGTCCGCCGGCGCTCTGCCGCTGCTGCTGGCGTGGCGGATGCGGCACGCAGCCTGACACCTTATCCCCTCTTCAAGCCGGCCATGCGCCGGCTTTTTTCGTTTACACAACACTAAAACATAACGTGTGCTTTTCTGCCACGTTTACGTAGTAATATTACACACCCACTATGCATGATGCCTAAAACCCGACTACAAACAATCATGTAGTGGCTCAAATTATTAAAAATCAGGGAGACATACCATGCAACAAAAGGGTAGTTTAGCTACAAAAATTTCCGTAGTCGCCGTTTGCAGCGCACTGGCCATGCTGGCCGGCTGTGGCGCGGGCAGCGATAGCGCAAGTACGGGCAAGATGCGTATGGGCGGCGCCGCATCGGCCGGCGCCACGGCTGCCGCACCGGTGGCGCCCGGCTCGATCCGCATGCACTTCCACCGCACCCAGGGCGATGAAGCCCAGTGGGGCGTGTATTCGTGGGACGGCCCCGTCAACCCCAGCTCGGCCTGGATTTCCACCCGCTTCATGATGACGGGCAGCGACAGCTTCGGCGGCTACGTCGACATCCCCATCAACACGGCGAAATCGTCGATCTGGTTCCTCGTGACGGATGGCAGCGGCAACAAGAATTGCGGCGCCGACCAGTCGGCGGCGCTGAATGGCGACATCGCCAGCAATGGCCAGGAAGTGTGGATGCTGGAAGGCGATTGCACCGTCTACAAATCGCAGCCCGCCATCAGCTACGGCAATTTGAACCAGGCTAACGCGCACTGGCTGTCCGCCAATACGCTGGCATGGCCTGGCGTGCCCGCCAGCGGCAGCTACAAGCTGTATTACGCGGCCAACGGTGGCCTGGGTTCCGGCGTCACGGGCGTGACCGGTTACGACAGCGCGATGGAGTTGACGGCATCGTCTTCGCTGCCGGTCGCGCTGAACACCAAATATCCGCATTTGATGGGCGCCACGGCGTTGACCTTGTCGGCGCAGGATGCCGCCACCGTGGCATCGAAAGCATCCGGCCAGTTCGCCATTGCGCAATTCGATGGCAATGGCAAACTGGTGCAAGTGACGTCGCTGCAAATGAGCGGCATGCTCGATACCGTGTTCGCACCGCAGGCAGTTAATGCGGAACTGGGCGTCACGTTTGGCCGCAACAATGTGCCGACCTTCCGCGTGTGGGCCCCGACCGCGAAAGCCGTCAGCCTGAACCTGTATGCCGACGCCAACGGCGAGCGCGTACGCCAGGTCGCCATGACGCGTGACGATGCCAGCGGCGTGTGGCGCTATACGGCGCCGGATGCGTCGATGACGAACCGCTACTACTACACGTATGACGTGCAAGTGCTGTCCCGCTGGGCCAACAATACCATCGTCACCAATACCGTCACCGACCCGTATTCCGTCAGCCTGAATGCCAACAGTGGCCGCAGCTTCATCGCGAACCTGGACAGCAATGCCATGAAACCGAATGGCTGGGACCACCACAGCATTCCCAAACTGGACAACGCGGCAGACATCGCGCTGTATGAATTGCACGTGCGCGACTTCAGCGCCAGCGACACGACCGTGCCGCCTGAACACCGCGGCAAATACCTGGCGTTCACGGACACGCGCTCGAACGGCATGCGCCATTTGCGCGCCATGCGCGAAGCCGGCCTGTCGCACGTGCACTTGCTGCCGGCATTCGACTTTGCCAGCGTCAATGAAGCCGGCTGCAGCAACCCAACGATTCCATCCGCCGCAGCGGACTCCACGGCGCAGCAAGCCGCCGTTGAGCAGTCGCGCGGCCTCGATTGCTTCAACTGGGGCTATGACCCGGTGCACTATGGCGCACCGGAAGGCAGCTACGCCAGCAACGCCAATGACGGCGCGGCCCGCGTCAAGGAATTCCGCGCCATGGTGCAAGGCTTGCACGACCAGGGCCTGCGCGTGACGATGGACGTCGTGTACAACCACACCAGCGCATCGCAGCAAGGCCAGTTGTCCGTGCTCGATAAGATCGTGCCGGCCTACTATTACCGCCTGAACGCCAGCGGCGGCACCACCAACGACAGCTGCTGCGCCGACACCGCGCAGGAAAACACCATGATGGCCAAGCTGATGATCGACACGGCCAGAATGTGGGTGCGCGATTACAAGGTCGACAGCTTCCGCTTCGACATCATGGGCTTCACGCCGCTGGCGGTGATGCGCCAGCTGCAGGCGGCCGTCAACCGCGCGGCAGGCCGGGACATTTACATTTACGGCGAAGCGTGGAACTTCGGTACGGTCGGCAACGATGCCCGCTTCGTACAGGCGCGCCAGGCCAACATGTTCGGCACCGGCATCGGCTCGTTCAATGACCGTTTGCGCGATGCCGTACGCGGCGGCGGCTGCTGCGATGGCGGCGAAGCGCTGGTCAGCCAGCAAGGCTTCATCAATGGCGCGTACTACGATCCGAATGCGAAGGCGTCCCAGAGCAAGGATGATTTGCTGCGCCTGGGCGACCTGGTGAAAGTCGGCCTGTCCGGCACCTTGCGCGATTACAGCTTCACGGACCGCTTCGGCAACGTGAAGAAAAATGCCGACATCGATTACTTTGGCCAGCGCGCCGGCTTTGCCGCCAACCCGTCGGAAACCATCAACTACATCGAAGCGCACGATAACCAGACGCTGTTTGACATTAACGCCTTCAAGCTGCCGCAAAACACGCCGCTGGCCGACCGGGTGCGCGTGCAAAACCTGGGCGCCGCCATCACGGTACTGTCGCAAGGCATTCCATTCCTGCACGCGGGCCAGGAAATGCTGCGTTCGAAATCGCTGGACCGCGACAGCTATGATGCAGGCGACTGGTTCAACCGCCTCGACTACAGCTATGGCTCCAACAACTTCGGCGTGGGCTTGCCGCTGGCAAGCGTGAACCAGTACAACTGGAGCATCATGTCGCCGATCCTGACGAATCCGCTGATCAAGCCGGATACGCAAGCCATCACCACGGCGCGCGACTACATGAATGACATGCTGGCGATCCGCCAGGATACGTCGCTGTTCCGCTTGCGCACGGCAAAGGATGTGTCGGAGCGCCTGCGCTTCCACAATACGGGCCCGCAGCAGGTACCGGGCGTGATTGCCATGAGCATTGATGGCCAGCATCCGCAGCGCTACGATGGCGCGCAATACAAATCCGTCATCACGCTGTTCAACGTGGACAAGGTGGCGAAAACGGTATTGCTGCCGGAACTGCGCGGCCGCAAGCTGAAGGTGCACAAGGTGCAGCTGAAGTCGGAAGCAGACCGTTTGGCGCGCACGGCGCAATATGATGCGGCGACGGGGTCGTTCACGATCCCGCCGCGCACCACGGTGGTGTTCGTGGAGCACGCGGCGCACGATGATTAAGCGTTGATTCAGCGTTGATTCAGCGTTAAAAAGGGCCGGTTTTTCCGGCCCTTTTACGTTAAAACTTCATCTCGACATTCGCCCCCAGCCGCGCCGATCCCGGGCTCCAGCTGCGGGTTTCGCTGGTTCCGCTGCGGTCCACATAGCGCGACAGGCTGTCGTTATCGTCGCCCAGCAGATTGCTGGCGGACAGCCGCACTTGCAGACCCGCGTGCACCTTGTACAGCCAGTACGCTTCCACGTCGCGCCGCCGGTATTGGCGCACAAACTGTTCGTCCGATATCCGCACCGGGCCGCCGCCGCGGTATGCCAAGCTGGCGCCCGCGCTGAATTTGTCTTCGCGGTAGTCGGCGCCCAATGTCACCGTCAGTGGGATTTGCTGGTCGAGGCGGTTGTCCGGCCCCGGCACGGTATCCACGGCGGACCAGTTGCGGTTGGCGCTGAAGCGGAAGTCAAATGGCAGCGCCTCCTTGTCGAAAGCTTTCAGCGGGAATTTCACTTCCACATCCAAGGTGCGCACGGTTGCGCTGCCATCGTTGAGCGGCATGGTCAGCCAGTGGCCCGGGCGGTCTTCGATCAGGCGCGAGCGGATGTAGTCGCGGATATTGCGCTGCGACGTCCCCACGGAAAACACGGCGCCGGGCGCCCAGAAATGTTCGTACGTCCTGACGGCCGCCCGGAGGCAGCGCGGCCAGCGCCTGCGCATAAGCTGTCTGATGAAGAACGCCAACGCATCCTGCAGTTGTGCCACGAACCGCGCTTTGCCGACTTGCCACCGGCGCAGATCGTTCCGCGCTTGGCTGATGAAGGGGAATATGTGGCATCGGAATCGTCGTTCTACCGTGTACTGAGAAGCGCCGACCAGCAGCATCACCGAGGCCGTAGCAAGGCTCCTGTGGCCAGCGAACCGGTGCTTCACGTCGCGCATGGCCCTAACCAGGTCTGGAGTTGGGACGTGACGTACTTGCCCAGCCGGGTGCGCGGACTGTATTTTTATCTGTACGCCGTGCTCGATATTTACAGCCGCAAACTGGTCGCATGGGAAGTCCACGAACGGGAAAATGGCGAGGAAGCTGCTTTGCTGATTGAGCGCGCCTGCTGGCGTGAACAACGCCGCAACGCGCCGTTGGTACTGCATGCCGATAACGGTGCCGCGCAAACCTCGCATACGCTCAAGAGCAAGCTGGAAGTGCTGGGCATCGGCTCCTCGCACAGCCGGCCCGGCGTCTCCGACGACAATGCCCATATCGAAGCGTGGTTCCGCACCTGCAAATATGCGCCCAGCTATCCGGCCAAAGGTTTTGAAACCATCGCACAGGCGCGGGCCTGGACATTGCAGTTTGTAACTTGGTACAACGGCACTCACCTGCATAGCGCCTTGGCCTATGTGACGCCGGAGCAGCGCCATACCGGCGCCGCTAACGCGGTATTGGCCCGCCGCCGCGACGTTTATGCCGCCGCTCAGCAACGCCATCCGCTGCGCTGGAAGCGCCATGTGCGGCCTTGGCTGGCACCGAATGAGGTCTGGCTTAACCCGCCATCGAAACAGGACCAACGTATGGCTGCTTAATCAATTTATGCGACAACTGTCTTGACGCGCGCTGTTCTGGCTTCAGGTTCGGGTTGCCGCTGCTGTCGGGCGTGAAGCGCGTATTAAGGTCCGCTTCATAACTGCGTCCCGTCCGCTGAAACGCCTGCGAGCGTCGGACATACGTATCGTTGACATGCAACATTAAAGATCACCCACACTGCACGCTCAGGAACCGCCGATTTACGTCCAGCTGCTCCAAGTTCGTTAATGAGATAAGCACAGCCAACCGAAAATTAAAAAAAACAGAAACAATCTCTTCATAAAATTGGAATTTGAGGTATATTATTATTTCCAGTTGGAAATAATACAAAAAAGTAACTACCAATTGGCAATTGACTCTTTGACTTAATTGACACATAACTTTTAAGCCAAGTTATTCCATAAACTTAAATCCCATAAATAATATTAACAATGAACTCGTTACATTATAAAAATTCTGGAATTTGGAAATCTTGCCTAGCTCTTAGGGACTCTGATCCGTACGAAAATAGCCGCAGCCGGTTAAGAACCTCTTTCGAGAATACCCGTCATCATGTAGAACCTCTAGTAGCAAAGATAGGTCAAGAGCTTCCAAGTTTAACAGTTCATGATATCACTCACCTAGATGCACTCTGGCATATCGCTGACGTAATCCTAGGACGAAACTATCCGCTCAATCCCGCAGAAGCATACATTTTAGGGATGACATTCTTAATGCACGATGCGGCAACAAGCACATTTGCATTTAAGAATGGAATAACAGATATCAAGAATAGTGTTCAATGGAAAGATTTAATAGCACAAAAGAAAATTAACATTGATAATGTAGGCACCGATTCGGAAATTTACAAGTTTGCGCTCTTTGAATCATTAAGACAACTACATGCTGAACAAGCAGCAAAGCTACCTACACAAAGCTGGAAAGATGCCGCTGGATTAGACAGATATTTAATTGAAGACGTGGAACTTAGAAACTACTATGGCCGGGAAATTGGGCGCCTTGCAGCAAGTCATGGAAAAGATATAACTGATGTTGAACAACAGTGGGCTTATATCGCGCCAATTCCACCTCATAGCTCATTAGGAATAGGAGCAGAATCTAACTGGAAGGTGGACTGCCTAAAACTTGCATTGTTGCTACGATGTATTGATGCGGCCCACATCGATAGCTTGCGCGCCCCTGACTTTAACTACGTGCTTAATAAGCCAAAAGGAGAGTCCAGCAATCATTGGACTTTTCAAAACAAACTCAGCAGCATAGCAATCAACGAAGCTAATGAAATATATTGGTCAGGCTCGGGATTTGGAATAGACCAATCGGAAGCTTGGTGGCGATGTTTCGAAACGGCCAAAATGATCGACAAAGAAATTTCGTCCTCTAATCGCATGCTATGCGACCATTCAAAGCCAGCACTACAATGCATCGGAGTTGCTGGAGCAAATAATGTAACGGAATTTCAGAGAAATGTTCCAACTGAAGGTTGGACTCCTTTGGATTTCAATTTCCAAGTTAGTCAAATAGGAAATGTCATCGAGAAGTTCGGAGGAAAGCAACTTTACGGAGACAAGCCGTACTTGGCCTTGAGAGAATTAATCCAAAATTCTTCAGATGCTATTCATGCAAGAAGAAAATTAACTAATTTTCCGAGCATCGGTCAAATAGAAATTTCCCTGACATCGGAAAATTCCGAAACTTGGCTTAATGTGCAAGATAATGGCATTGGCATGAGTAACTACGTCTTAACTGAGGTTCTACTTGATTTTGGTCGTTCACTTTGGGCAGATGATGCACTCCGCCGCCAATGGTCAGGCCTTGCCAGTAAAGGATTCGAGGCTATGGGTCAATTTGGGATTGGTTTTTTCTCTGTCTTTATGCTTGGAGATGAGGTAAAGGTTACAACATGGCGCTACGGAGCGGATTTGTCCAGTCAGATAACTTTACATTTGCGAGACCGAGCAATAAAAAGACCAATCGTATGCCCAACTACTGAGAGTGAACGGCTAAGTGATTTCGGAACGCGTATATCAATACGTTTAAAAAGCGGACAGCAATCCCTACTTCGATCATATAGCGATTACAAATATATAGATGGAAAATTTTCCTCAGTAAAAACGGAAGAAAGGCTGGAGGTCCTAGTAGGTTATCTCGCACCCGCTAGCGATATCGACATATTTACAAAATCCGTAGGCGAGGATAGCGTTATTTGCGTTAAGGCCAATGACTGGAAAACCATGCCATTTGAAAGCTTATTACGCAGAATATTGCCACGCGCAAAGGAAGAAGACCTAAAAAAATATTACCCACAAGGAAGCGACATATATACAGATGACGGAATTTTAGCTGGGAGAATATGCATTTGCGCAGAACCAGCTTATCGCTCAAGAGATATCCCTTGCACCTTATCCCACAATGGAATACTCGTCGGAGAATGCCATGGATTATTAGGGATCTTACTTGCCTCAAATAATAAAGATCTAGCCAGAGGCGAGGCGGCTCCAATAGTTAGCGGAAAAATTATAAAGAAATGGGCATCCGAACAATATACAAAAAATAGAATGTATGCGACCCCTATAATATCAGAGCGCGCAAACAGCTTGGGTGTAGTTGATTCACACCTCATAATTGGAAATTACAAAGAAAAAAGGACTTCTATTTCCGAACTTATAGAATTAGTAAAAACAAAGGAAATAGAAGAAATAAAATTCCTCTTGGAACAGCCGAGCTGCCCGAGTGATATGTCTGAAGACGAGTTCAACGAACTTGAAATAGACGATAACTTGGTTGACCTCACTGATTGCGCACCAACTAATAGATTTAATTTCGGGCTAGAAAATTGGCTTGCAACAGAGCTTCCTGAAAACAATAACGAACCGCGCACCTTACGACATACAATAGAATTTTTATTTTTAAGAGAATTTCCAAATTCCGTCTTCAGTAATGAATGGTGCAAGATTGGCGAGGCAAATTACGTTGAGATTGAAGAGAGTTGCCTTGTATTTCGATACTTAGAATAAAACTCATACGAGATTTAAATTAAACCGAAAAAATCCTGCACTTCGCTAATATTCTCCAAAAAACTGGAGCGCATAGAACTAGGATACATTTATCGACCCAGCACCCACCATTCCGTAGCTCAATATTGCCTGAACACAGGCATTACACGATGGCTGGTAATCTTCCGTATATCCTGAAGAAATTTAACAGCCATCGTAGCGAAGCCTACCGTATTAGCGATCGTTTGCATATCAAAAGAAAAATACCGTTGCACCCCAACTCAATAACATTATTTACTAGACCCGTCTATTTAAAACTTCATCTCAACATTCGCCCCCAGCCGCGCCGATCCCGGGCTCCAGCTGCGGGTTTCGCTGGTTCCGCTGCGGTCCACATAGCGCGACAGGCTGTCGTTATCGTCGCCCAGCAGATTGCTGGCGGACAGCCGCACTTGCAGACCCGCGTGCACCTTGTACAGCCAGTACGCTTCCACGTCGCGCCGCCGGTATTGGCGCACAAACTGTTCGTCCGATATCCGCACCGGGCCGCCGCCGCGGTATGCCAAGCTGGCGCCCGCGCTGAATTTGTCTTCGCGGTAGTCGGCGCCCAATGTCACCGTCAGTGGGATTTGCTGGTCGAGGCGGTTGTCCGGCCCCGGCACGGTATCCACGGCGGACCAGTTGCGGTTGGCGCTGAAGCGGAAGTCAAATGGCAGCGCCTCCTTGTCGAAAGCTTTCAGCGGGAATTTCACTTCCACATCCAAGGTGCGCACGGTTGCGCTGCCATCGTTGAGCGGCATGGTCAGCCAGTGGCCCGGGCGGTCTTCGATCAGGCGCGAGCGGATGTAGTCGCGGATATTGCGCTGCGACGTCCCCACGGAAAACACGGCGCCGGGCGCCCAGAAATGTTCGTACGTGACGTCGATGCCATTGGCCAGTTCCGGCTTCAGGTTCGGGTTGCCGCTGCTGTCCGGTGAGAAGCGCGTATTGATGTCGGCTTCATAGCGGCGCGCAGTCAACTGGCTCGTGTTGGGCGCCTTGAACGTGCGCGTCAGCGCCATGCGCAGCTGGCGGCCACTGTCGCCGGGGAATTTGTACAGCGTTTGCGCCACGGGGCTCAGCACGTGGTTGCGTGACTGCGTCTCGGCCAGGCTGGTACCGGAACTATCGGTGCGGATGCCTTCCCAGCGCGCACCCAGATACACGGACCATTGTTTGGTGACATTCCATTCATCCTGCGCGTACGCGGCCAGCTTGACGACTTGGGGGTCGAAGTATTCGCGGATGGTTTGCGGCAGCGCACCCGTCAGCGTTTCCACGCGCACGGTGCTATCCCGGCTCTGGTTGCTGGTGACTTCCCAGCCGCTGGCCATCGCATGGCCGTCAAACAGCGTGCGCGTGTATTTGCCGGTGCTGCTGTAATTGGTATAGCGGCTGACAGTATCGCTGTCGCGCACGTAGTGGATGGCGTTGCCAGCCGTTGCCGACTGCTGGCCGTTGCCGCTGGCGGCCCGCCCGCCGGATACAGACAATTTCGCATCAAGCTTGCCGCCGCCCAGCTTGGCGACCCAGTTCACGTCGCCGCCAAAGAATGCAGAATGACCGTCGAGCTCACCGTTCCGGTTCACGTACTCGGGAGCGCCAAACGAGCCACTGCGCACATCAACGGTGTTGCGCCAATCGTTGCTGGTTTTGGCTGCCTGGACAAAGCCGTTGACATTGAACTGTCCTTCATCCGGCAATTTCCAGTTCAGGCGTGGCTGCATGCCCAGCATGGTGGAACGGTAGTGCGACACGCCACTCGTCTGCCGCCAGTTCACCACGTCGCCCTGCGGTGTAAAAAACCGGTTTTCGGACCAATTGGGCCCGCTGCCCCGGTTATGTCCCAGCATGGCGTTCAGGTAGTACGACAGGTCGTCGACGCGGTCCGCCAGCGTTCCCATCAAGAACAGATTCGTGTTTTCATCGGAGCGTCCGCTGCTGAAGCGCACATCGCGCTGCGGCTTGGCAACGATTTTCTTCAACACGATATTGATGGTGCCCGCCACGGCCTGCATTGAATGCTCGGCCGTGGCGGCGCGGATCACTTCAATCTTTTCAATCTGGTCGGGCGCCAGTGCATCCATGGAAAAGCCTGGCGGCGGGCGCTCGCCATTGACGAGGATTTGCGTGTAGCCACTGCCCAGGCCGCGCATGCGGATGCTGTTGCCGATCACCGTTACGCCGGGCGCGCGCTTCAACACGTCGAACACATTGTTGTCGCCGTACTTGATGATTTCTTCGTGGCTGAGGACGGTCTTGCCGGCCGTGTCGTCGCGGCGCGGGTCGTAGGCTTGCGTATTGCCCTTTACTTCCACGCGCTGGATGGTTTTATCACTGGTGACAGTGGTGCTCGTAGACGCTTTGGCGGGCGCAGCGCTTTCCGTACTGCCAGCGTTACTGTCCGCGTCATCCGCCAGCGCAGTGGGGCCTGCCATGAGCAGGGTGATCGCCAGCGCGATGCGGGTTAGTGCAAATTTCATTGTTTCCTTGCGTGATTGCAAAATCTGCAATTATGCACAGGATTTTCCCAACTGCACTACTTCGGTAACACTTTGCAAGAAATAATCACCGGGTTGCGCAATTTCAATGTTGCCAAACACTGTCGGTGCCTGGCACCTTTCGCCAAGAAACGTTTCTTTTTCCTCTGGTGCCTGGCACCGTTTGTAAAAGAAAAACGGGACCGAAGTCCCGTTCTTGCGCTGCTGGAAGGTTTTATTTGGCCGCTGCCGCAGCCTTGCGGGCTGGCGCTTTTTTTGCGGCAGGCTTTGCAGCCGGCTTCGCAGCGGCGGCTTTTTTCGCTGCCGGCTTCTTGGCCGGTGCAGCCTCCGCGCCGCCATCGGCATCATTTGCCGCGCCGTCGTCAGCCGCCTTGCTCTTCGCACCCGGCTTGGCTTTACGCTCTTCGAACTCGAAGCTGATCTTGCCATCCTTGCCTTTGACGAGGAAAGCCTTGAACGGACGGCGCGTACGCTGCGAAATAAAGCCCGGCAGCAAATCCGTCTTGCCTTCATTGAGCAGCTTGCTCATCTGCTCAGGCAAAATCTCTTGCTGCAAGATGATGCGGCTGGAACGGAAGTCGCACGCCTTCGGTTTCGCCACCGTATGCTCGCACACGTACGCCAGGCCCATTTCATACACGTTGCCCGTGCATTTCGGGCATGGGCCCACCGGCGTCTGGTTCGAGAAGTCGACGCCTTCGCCTTCTTCCCCCTCTTCCTCGTTCTGGCCGAAATCGAACTCCAGCTTGAAGTTCTTGATTTCTTCATCCTTCACGATACGCAGGATGGCGGCAAATGGACGGCCCATCTTCGAACGAAAGCCTTGCAGCGGGCCGATGGTGCGCTCGCGCAGCAATTCTTCCACTTCATTGATTTCAAACTGGCGGCTGCCCGGCGTCTTCGTCATCGAGAATTCGCACTTGGTGCACGCGAAGCGGCGGTAGTTTTCCTTGACGGTGCCGCCGCAATTCGGGCACGGCGCCTGCAACGTCGCATAGTCGCCAGGAATCGTGTCGTTGTCGTATTCCTTGGCGCGCTTGACGATAATTTGCGTCATTTGCGCAATTTCACGCATGAATTCTTCGCGCGAAATCTTGCCCTTTTCCATCTGCGACAGCTTGTATTCCCACTCGCCCGTCAATTCCGGCGCCGTCAATTCATCCACGCCCAGGCCGTGCAGCAACGTCATCAGCTGCGACGCTTTTGCAGTCGGCATCAAGTCGCGGCCTTCACGGATCAGGTATTTCTCCGTCAGCAGCCCTTCAATAATGGCCGCACGCGTGGCTGGCGTGCCCAAGCCTTTACCGGCCATCGCATCGCGCAATTCATCAGAATCCACCAGCTTGCCCGCGCCTTCCATGGCCGACAGCAAAGTCGCTTCGTTGTAGCGTGCAGGCGGTTTCGTCACGAGGCCGTTTGGCGTGACTTTCTCCGTGTGGACTTTCTCGCCCTTCTCCACCGCCACCAGGTTGCCGCCGCCTTCCTTGTCGTCGGTGGTGTCCTTGCCATAGATGGCCATCCAGCCCGGATTGGTCATCACCTTGCCTTCCGTCTTGAACTGGTGGCCCGCTACTTCCGTGTAGCGCGTGGTGACGAGGAATTCCGCCGCCGGGAAGAACACGGCCATGAAACGGCGCGTCACGAGGTCGTACAGTTTCTGTTCCGGCTCCGACAAACCTTTCGGCACCGTGCCGGTCGGGATGATGGCAAAGTGGTCGGAAATCTTCGTGTTGTCGAAGATGCGCTTGTTCGGCTTGACCCAACCCTTGGTCAGGATTTGCTTGGCAAACGTGTGGTAGTTATTGTTTTCACCCAGCACACCCAGCACTTGCTTGGCCGTGTCCAGGTAGTCTTCCGGCAAGTGGCGCGAATCCGTACGCGGGTAAGTCAGCACTTTGTGCTTTTCATACAGCGCTTGCGCCAGGCCCAGCGTGTTCTTCGCCGAGAAACCGAAACGGCCGTTGGCTTCACGCTGCAAGCTGGTCAAATCAAACAGCGCAGGCGCCATCGACGTGGTCGGCTTCGACTCTTCCGTCACGATGCCAGGCTTGCCCTTGCACGCAACAACGATGCTTTCCGCCGCCGCCTTCGACCACAGGCGTTCCGCTTTCTTTTCCGGATCCTGTTCGTCTTTCTTGAACTTGGTATCGAGCCAGCGGCCTTCATACACGCCGGCTGCGCAAATGAATTCAGCGCGCACTTCCCAGTAATCGCGCGGCACGAACTTTTTGATTTTCTCTTCGCGCTCGACCACGATCGACAAGGTCGGCGTCTGCACGCGGCCCACGGTGGTCAGGTAAAAGCCGCCTTCTTTCGAGTTGAAGGCCGTCATTGCACGGGTACCGTTAATACCGATCAGCCAGTCCGCTTCCGAACGGCAGCGCGCGGCATCGGCCAGCGGCAGCATTTCTTCATCGCTGCGCAGGCGCGAAAAACCTTCGCGGATCGCGGCCGGCGTCATCGATTGCAGCCACAAGCGCTTGATTGGCTGCTTGGCTTTCGCATTTTGCGCAATCAAACGGAAAATCAATTCCCCTTCGCGGCCCGCGTCGCATGCGTTAATCAGGGCCGTGACATCTTTACGCTTGATCAGCTTGTTCAACACCTTCAGGCGTGATTCCGTCTTGGCGATGGGGTTCAGCGCAAAGTACGGTGGAATCATCGGCAAGTGCGTGAAGCTCCATTTGCCGCGCTTGACGTCATACTCCTCGGGCACGGCAATTTCCAGCAAGTGGCCGACTGCGGACGACAGCACATACTCGTCCGATTCAAAGTACTCATCGTGCTTGGTAAAGCCGCCCAGCGACTTCGCGATATCGTTCGCGACAGATGGCTTCTCGGCGATGATGAGGGTTTTGCTCATAGTGTTGAATTCTCTTTTTATAGTGGCGGCACGGCACGCTGCGATGACATCCAGCGGTGTGTAATACGTGGGTAAGCGTGTCAGTGCAACAGGCGCGGCAACTGGTCTTCATCCGAACCGAACAGATCGTCGAACATCAGCGCATCCGGCTCCTTGCCCTGGCTCCATAACACGAGCAAGACAATGATCTTCAGTTTGCCCAAGGACACAGGGACTTCGTTCAGAGCCAGCGCGCGCTCAATGACGATTTCACGCTGCAATGGGGACAGCACTTGCGCGCTTTCCAAAAACTGGATGAAGCCGATCGCTTGTGTGCCCAACGCATCCCTTTCCTCTTCCACATAATAGCGGATGCCAGTGGAAGCAGCCGTCGACGCTTGTTCAGCGCCGGCCATTGCATTCAAGTCTGTCAGCCAGACCAGCGCTTCGGAAATCTCTCCGTCGTCGAACCCGACAGCCGACAGTTTCCGCGCCAGCGCGGCCGGCTCAGGGCACGCGTCGGGACGGTAATAAGTCTCGTAGAGATAAACCAGGATGTCGAACATGGCGCTACTCTAACAGTTAAGATCGGCGAAACACAAGTCCCGCACTTTAATAGCGAAGGGCTCAGTTTTGCAACCTTTGATAGATTCCACCCGGCAATCTCTCGACCAATCCCGCCAATTCCAGCGCCAATAAATGGCCTTGCGTATCGGGCAGTGGCAAGCCTGAACGGTACGCCAGCGCCTCGGCGGAGCCCGGATCGTGGCCAATCGCCACCAGTAGTTTCGCCAGCTCGCCCTGCACGGCGGCCGTGCGCTGGACCTTGTGCGGCGCCCCATTGCAGGCCGTGCCAGGCTGCACGACTTCGAGCACATGGGCAACAGATTCCACCAGGATAGCGCCGTTGCGCAGCAGTTCATGGCAGCCACGCGCCAGCGGTGAATGGATGGAGCCGGGGATGGCCATCACGTCGCGGCCCTGCTGCCCCGCCAGCCGGGCAGTGATCAGCGAGCCAGACTGTTCAGCAGCTTCGACGACCAGCACGCCCAGCGACAAGCCGCTGAGGATGCGGTTGCGCTTGGGGAAGTGTTCGGGCCGTGGTGGCGTTCCCAATGGATATTCACTGACGATGCAGCCCTGCTCTGCAATTTGCCGCCGCAATGCCAGGTTGCGCATCGGATACGTCACGTCGATGCCCGCCCCGATGACTGCCACGGTGGAACTCAGCGCGCCGCGGTGCGCGGCCGCATCGATCCCCAGCGCCAGCCCGGACACGACAACCAGCCCCGCTTCCGACAAGCCCCGCGCAAACTGTTCAGCATGCGCCATGCCTTGTGCGCTGGCTTTGCGCGCCCCCACGACACCGACCGCCGGCCGGCTGAGCAGCGAGCGGTCCCCCTCTATATATAGAAGCACTGGCGGATCGACAATTTCCTTCAACAACGCCGGGTAATCGTCATCGCCGGCCGCGAGCAGGCTGTGGCCCGGCTGCGCGGCCCAGCCCATGGCCCGGTCCGCCATGCGCGCAATCTGATCGAGCCAAGGGCGCGGAGGTTCCCGTAGCGCGCGCACGGCAGCATCGGTGCGGCAGCCCGGCACCTCGTTCAGCCACTCAGCCAATTGTTGAGGATCCGCCGCAAAAATTTTGGCAGGGTCTGCCTCATTATCGAGCAGCACTTTGGCGGCAACGGGTCCGACGTGCGGCGTTTCCGCCAGGCGCAACCAGGCAGCAGCATCGCGCTGGCGGCCAGGCACTGCATCGACAGGGGCATCCGTGGCTTGCACGGCGTCGGTTACTCCGGCGATGTGGCGACGTCGCCTACCTCGACAGGTTCGGTCACCTGCATGATCAAGCCATACGAAATATGCTTGAACACGCGGAAGATAAACAAGCTGCCCACTTGTTCATCCGGCAGCTTGACCTTGGGGTCGCCCATGTTGTGCCAGCCTTTGCTGGCGCCTGGATCGGTGACGACCTTCCCCCGATGGTACAGCTGCAGCACGGAGCCGACATCGAGTCCGTCAACCTTGCCCCGGTTGACGGAAACCACCTGGTTCTGCCCAGCGTGCGTGACGCCGCCATAAATTGCCACCACGTTCGCGTCGACTTTGCGTTCCGGCGGATGCGGCACGAAGTGGTTCATGGGCGTGGGCGGCATTTGCATCAGCAAATCCCCTTTGCCCATTTCTTCTTTCGCCGTGGCCACGACAAAGGTATGCACGTCGGTGCCAGCCGCAGCCGGCTGCACGAGTTTCAACGTGCCCAGGTAAAACGCTTCCTGGCCGATCACGGCCTTGGTAATCGGGTCTTGCAGCGGTTTGCCGGGACGGAAGACCTGGAACGACGTGCCATCCTTGAGGTCGCCCCGCACATACGCTTTTTCATCCTTGCCCAGGAACATGTGCCCCTCTTGCGCGGCAACGATGCGGGGCGCATTCTTCAATTCATCATTTTCAATGATCAGCGGCTGCGACAGGAATGGTTCAATGACGCCATTGGGTATGGATTTGACGGCATCCTTGCCCAGCCCCTCCATGCGCAATTGCGGTTGTATGCGCAAGTCGGACGGATCGCCGGCGCCGCCGGCGCCATTCGCGCCAATCGGCGTCCCCAGCCGCAAGCGGCCTGCCGCGCGGTCAAAGTAAACGATTTGTCCCGGATAAATCCAGTGGGGGTTCTTGATTTCCTCTTTATTCATGCCCCACACTTGTGGCCAGCACCAGGGCTTTTCGAGGAAACGGCCGGAAATGTCCCATAAGGTGTCGCCCTTGACCACCACGTGCTGGTCCGGCGCATTGGGACGGAAATCGCACTGCATGGCTTGCGCCCCGGAAGCCACGGCACTGGAAATCAGGCAGGCAATCGTCAGGCGTGCACCGACTGTGCTAAAATTTTTCATTGATAACGGCCTTTCCCACCAAAGGCTTTGGCGCAGTAAATTGCCACAGTGAATCATATTTCTGCCCATAATACCCTGAACTCGCGAGAAACAGTCACACGGCGCACGTGCTGCGTTGCTGGCTGGCCTTATCGTATTTTTAAGTCTCTGACGCCCGCATGTCCAAACTGAATATCCTCCGCTACCCTGATCCGCGCCTGCACAAAGTTGCCAAGCCAGTCACCGTTTTTGATGCCCGCCTGGCCAAACTGGTCGAAGACATGGCTGAAACCATGTACGACGCACCAGGCGTCGGCCTGGCAGCCACCCAGGTGGACGTACATGAGCGCCTGATGATTATCGACGTCACGGAAGACAAGACCGGCTTGAAAGCCTACGTCAATCCGGAAATCATCTGGGCCAGCGAAGACAAGCAAGTCTACGATGAAGGCTGCCTGTCCGTGCCTGGCATTTATGACGGCGTCGAGCGCCCTTCGCGCGTCAAAGTGCGCGCCCAGGACGTCAAAGGCGAAACTTTTGAAGTAGAAGCGGATGGTTTGCTGGCCGTGTGCATCCAGCACGAAATGGACCATTTGATGGGCAAAGTGTTCGTGGAATACTTGTCGCCCTTGAAGCGCAACCGCATCAAGACCAAAATGATCAAGGAAGAGCGGGAAATCGCGCGCCACCAGGCCCGCCCGCACCGCCGCTGATCCCAGCCTTGAGTTCCGTAGGGCGGATTAGCGGGCAACGCCCGCGTAATCCGCCATTCCATGCGCCGCCGGTGCACCTGGCGGATTACGGGGGACGCCGAGTCCTGGCGCTAATCTGCCCTACATGAATTGGCGCCGCACAAAGAGGAAAAAATAATGAAAATCGTCTTCGCCGGCACGCCAGAATTCGCGGCAGTCGCATTGCAAGCCCTGCATGAAGCAGGCTTTACCATCCCCCTGGTATTGACCCAGCCCGACCGCCCGGCCGGACGCGGCATGCATTTGCAGCCGTCCGCCGTCAAACAATACGCGGTCGCCCACAACCTCCCCGTTGCCCAGCCACTGTCGCTGCGCATGGACAGCAAAGACCCGCAGCGCGCTGCCGAAGCCAAAGAAGCGCACGAGCGCCTGCTGGCCACGGATTACGACGCCATGGTGGTGGCCGCTTACGGCTTGATCCTGCCGCGCAGCACGCTCGACATCAAACCGTGCATCAATATCCACGGCTCGCTGCTGCCGCGCTGGCGCGGCGCCGCGCCAATCCACCGCGCAATTGAAGCGGGCGATGCGGAAACCGGCGTCACCATCATGCAAATGGAAGAAGGGCTCGATACGGGCCCGATGCTGTTGATGGAACGCTTGCCGATCGGCCCGCACGACACCACCGGCATCTTGCACGACAAGCTGGCCGCCATGGGCGCCGCCATGTGCGTGAAAGTCATGCGCAAGATGGAACTAGGCGTGGTGGAAGCCGTGCCGCAGCCGGAAGCTGGCGTCACGTATGCAGCCAAGATCAGCAAGGATGAAGCGACGCTGGACTTCACGGCGTCCGCCCGGGAAATCGGCCGCAAGATCCGCGCGTTCAATCCCTTCCCCGGCGCGCATGGTTCCGTCAATGGCGTCACCATTAAATTGTGGAATGCGGAAGTGCTGGACGCGGACAGTTCCGCTGCACCCGGCCAGGTATTGGCAGCTGACGCACAGCATGGCATCGTGGTCGCGTGCGGCTCCGGCTCGCTGCGCCTGACGGAATTGCAAAAGCCGGGCGGCAAGCGCTTGCCAGCCGCCGAGTTCATCAAAGGCTTCCCGCTCGACGGCCTGCGCTTCGCGTGAGCGACACCACGCGGATGGATCAGCTGGCTGCCTTGCGCGCGCTGCGCAAGGTGGTCGAACTGGGCAGTTTTACTGCCGCCGCGGAAGCACTGGGCCTGTCGCACACGGCCATTTCCCGCCAAATCGCCCAGCTGGAAAGCAAGCTGGGCGCGCAACTACTGAACCGCACGACACGCCGTTTCGCCCTGACCGAAGCAGGCAAACAATACTACGAAGCGTGCAAGCAAATCCTCGATGCGCTCGATGAAGCAGACCGCGCCGTTGGCGACCACCAGGCCCGCCCTGCCGGCACCTTGCGCATCAATGCGCCGATGGCATTCGGCACGCTGGAACTGGCGGAATGGCTGCCGGATTTCCTCGCGCACTACCCGGAATTGCAAATGGACCTCGTGTGCAATGACCGCATTGTCGACTTGATTGAAGATGGCTTTGATGTGGCCTTGCGCCTCACACGCGAATTGCCGGATTCCACGTTGATTGCGAAACGGCTGGCCACCAGCGAAGTCCTGGTGGTTGCCAGCCCCGCCTACCTTGCCCGGCACGGCACACCGCAAACGCCGCAGGATTTGCTGGCCCATAACTGCATGACGTACACACAGGTATTGCGGCCACAGGACTGGACGTTCATTGATGCCGATGGCGTGGCGCAAACCATTGCCGTGCGGGGTACGCTACAAGCCAACACAGGCATCGCACTGCGCACGGCAGCGTTGCAGGGACTGGGCATCGCCACCACGGCGTCATTCATCGTGCACGAGGATTTAAAGGCGGGACGGTTGGTGAAATTGCTGCCCGCCTATGGACTGAAGCCGCGCGAACTGTATGCGCTGTACCCGCACAACCGGCACTTATCGCCGAAGGTGCGGGCGTTTGTCGATTACGCAGCGGCTATCTACCGCGAGCGGCGCTGGGATACACAATAATTAAACGGAATTCACAGCCTGGATTGCACTGTCTATATCCGCATACACCACCTCAGTAGTTAAACGGGTGGGGACAAAATGCAAAATAGCATTTAATTCCGCCAGCGCTTTATCCACTGCTGCTTGTGCTGCTGATAAGTTATTCATCAATGCTGGATCGCGCAACCGAAATTTGGCAGCGCAATCGCCAATATGATTCGATTGCTGCGCAAGTTTTGGAGCGTCGGCGGGGTGGAATGGCAACTGTGGCTGAGATGACAGTTTCGCCTCTATATACGCCAATTGAGCAAGAGTCTGAAACAGATGAGCAGCTGCAATTGGATCTGCCATGATAAGCTCCTATTTTAACAAATTGACGATACCGGCGACGTCCTTCGCTACCATTTTAAATTCCTGGAAGCGCGCATTCCGTATTGCTTTCTTGTCCTTATCATCCGGATTCAAGACAAGTTGAGTTAATGCATCGTTTGCTTTTTTCATTGCCTCAAAAAGGCCGTTAATCGCATCGATCCGTTCTTGAGGGTCGGAGATCAATACAGCATCGCGCTTTTCCAGGAAAATACCTCTGTCATATTCATTTTTTGATTTCTTAAATGCATCTCCATAACGCTCCCGCAATGCAGTGGCGGCCTTGACATTGTAGGCTGCCGCCAAATACTGGTCCCCTGTCGCCAGTTCTTTCAGGGCCTCAATCAATTTTTTGACATCTTCAGAATTTTTAACGACTTCCGCTTTTATTTTTTCAGCGGCATCGTTGGCAGCAGCGATATTTGAAATATCATTGGCCAGCGCGCCAAAGGCAGTGATGGCGTCTGTTGCTTTCGTCAGCGAAGCTTTATCCGCCGTACTCAGTTGCTTCCCAGTGATATCTGCAATCTTTGCAGAAACGTTGTTAACTTTGCCGCTCAATTTCTTCGCATCTTCCCCTACTTCCGACTTTGAATAATTCGCCGCCTTTTCCAGCAAATCAAAGTAATCAAGCAGGGAAGCAAGGTAAGATTCCAGAATCTTTGCAGAGACAGGTTGGGCTCGTTTATATTCGGATGCATTCAGCGCTTCCAAAAGCGGCGCCGTGGATTTCAAGAAGTCATCGGCTTGTGTTCCGGATAGGCTCTTGAGCGTTGCGGCCGACCGCCCTTCAAGATTGACCAGGCAAAAATTCTCATCTGCCGAGTAACATCTTCCGGGACAGGCTTGGCCGCTATCACACTTGTAAAGAACGCGGCATTCCTGGGACTGGTTTAACAAGTCAGGCATCCGGTCCAATGCCTGGGCAAATATGCGCTGAGGAGATTGACGAACAAAGATACGCTCGAGCTGAATTGGGCAGGTTTGATCTGCCACAATCACTTGTGCTTTTGCATAGTCTTGCGCCACGTGGAGTTCATTGGATGCATCTGCCAGCGATTTCGTTGCAGCCCGTCCTGCCGCAGTAAAAGTAGTTGCTGAGTCAACATAAACCAGACCACCACATCCGCCCAGGATCAGCGTGCCAACCATAACAATGATGTATTGCACCAAGCGCATTATAGCTCCCCAGATTTCAAGCACATCATATAAAATCGCAAGTGACATTCCTGAAAAACTAGCGCTCCAAGCGGCGGCAGGTAACTTAATCAAGAATGCTTTTTTTATTATCCACCCTATTATCAACAACAATCTCTCAGAAAATCACATCATCGATTTTTAATGCCTGATCAGTTCGCAAATACTGCGTGCGCACCACAGGCGGGCTTCGCGTGGACGGACGTATGGAGCGCCCGTCCGCACAAACATGTCATGACACCGCCTTGCGCACCGCCCTGACTTGCTGCGTCACGCCACCCCAGCCCCACGCGGCAGGCCGCGCGTCATCAATGTGCACATAGCTGACTTCATGCAGCGGCCCCAATAATTCCGCCATACCGCGATAAACCGCATCGATATACGCGGCCTTTTCCTGCGCCGTATTGGTTTCGTCGCTGACCTTGATATCGAGGAAGAAGCTGGCCTTGCGCTGCGCCGCCACCGTGACACCGCCAACAAACCACTGCTGCGCCGGCACATACTGGATCGCAATCGCCGTTAATTCCGGCGCCTTGTGCAAGATGCCGTGCGTGTGTTTCATCAGCAGCGCGGCAGCCTGCTCCGTGAGTTGCGCATTGGGTTCTACAGACATCGTCAAGTTCAAGATAGGCATGATCAAGCTCCTTGTTCAGTTGGCGGAAACCGGCAGTTCCAGGATGGCGCCCGTATTGCGGACGTCGGCAAAGTTGTCGTGCAGCGCAGTCAAGGTGGCGCGGTGCAAGCCGGCGTGGGCCACCACGTCGCCATTCCAGTCACTGATATCGCGTGTGGCGCTGGCATCGGCCGCCACCACGACCTTGTAGCTGGATGCACCAAAACTGCGCGCTTCCCGCACGGCAGTCGAGACGCACATATGCGTCATCAGGCCCGCCACGATCAGCGTATTGATGCCCAGCCCCTGCAATTGCGCGTGCAAATCCGTGCCGGCAAAGCTGGCCACGCGGTCTTTGGCCACGATATGGTGGTGCGGCGCAGGCGCCAGCAAAGGATGGATTTCCCCTGCATGGCTGCCGGCGGCAAACAGTGCGCCGGTTGCCGCGCCCACGTGCTGGACGTGGAACACAGGCATGCCCAGCCGGTCCGCCCACGCCACCAGCCGCGCCGCATTGCGGGCCGCCGGCAAGCCGTCAGGGATCGGCAATTTGCCGTCGTAATATTCGTTTTGGAAATCAATCAGTACCAGCGCCGTGGCGGCAGGATTGAGTTGGGATACCGGGGCAATGCCGGCAATGCTGCGGATGGTCTGCGTCATGATGGGCTCCTTGGTTAGCGATGGAGCCATCATAATTAGTGCGCAGGACGCACACCATACTACCTAGATCACATAATTTGCACGATAAACGAACAAATCAATGGTGGCGGTTGCCGTGTTCACCCATTTGCCGGATCGGCGATATGCGCGGATACACGTGCTTCCTGCTGCGTACTTCCTGATTCCAGTTCTTGTTGGCCTGGTGCAGCTCGGCATCGTAATAACCGCGCCCATGGTCCAGGTGCAGGCTGACAATGGAATGGCGTGCACGCACGCCCTTGACGCCGATATTGTTCAGCCGCAGGCCCATGTTTAAATCTTCGCCACCGTACGCCATGCTTTCATCGAAGCCGCCCACTTTCAGCACATCGCTGCGCCAGGCACAGGAATTGGCGCCGGAAAACGCATTGCGCGGCGACAGGAAGTCATAAAAGCGCTGCAAGCCGGGGTTGCGCAGCAAGCGGTTGCGGCTCTTGGAAAAGCCGTCGATGCTGCTTAGGAAGTCGTAATCGAACAGGCGCTGGCTGACGATGTGTGGAATCAAGTCGTGCGTCTGGTGGTAATGCTCGGGTACGCTGACATGGCTGCCACCCGCCAGGAAGATCCCGGGGCGCATCAGCCTGACGTAAGCATCAACAAAATCATCGCGCGGCACGCAATCGCCGTCCGTAAACAACAGGATATCGCCGGACGCCTGCAAAATCGCTTTATTCAGCGCGCGGCATTTGCCAAAACCCCGGTGTTCTTGCGTCAAATGCATTAATGGCAAGCCGAGGTGGGCGCTGTTGGCGATGGCTTCCGCGATTTCAGGGAATTCGCCATCTTGCGACACGATGATTTCATCGGCCGGACGGCGCTGCGCCGCGTAGCCGGCCAGCACGAATTCCATTTCCCGGCGCTTTTTATGCGCGGAGATGATGACAGTAATTTTCATGGGGAAGCATTCTACGGCAAGGGCATGATATCGGGTATCGCAACGCCAGCCGGTACGAATGGCACGCTTGATTTATAATCTCAGACCCGGTAGTAAAACCCCGCTCTACAGTTCAAAAAAGCCTCGAAAGCCTGAAATGACGAATAAAGTCACACCCAACGCCTCCAAAATCGAAGCGCAATTGCGCGGCATCCTCGCGAAACGCATCATGTTCCTGGACGGCGCGATGGGCACCATCATCCAGCAATACAAGCTCGATGAGCTGGCTTACCGTGGCGGCCCGGCGGGCCGTTTCGTGGACTTCGCAGCGCCCGCCAATAGCGGCGCCCGTGAATTGTTCGTCAAAGGTAACAACGAGTTGCTGACCCTGACGCAGCCGCACGTGATCCAGGAAATCCACGAACGCTACCTGGCCGCCGGCGCCGACCTGATTGAAACGAATACCTTCGGCGCCACGGCCATTGCGCAGGAAGACTACCATATGGCCCACCTGGCCTATGAGATGAACGTGGAAGCGGCCAAACTGGCGAAAGCCGCGACAGCAAAATACAGCACGCCGGACAAGCCGCGCTTCGTGTGCGGCGCGCTGGGCCCGACGCCAAAAACCGCCTCGATTTCCCCGGACGTCAACGATCCGGCCGCCCGTAACGTCACCTTTGACCAGCTGGTGGAATCGTATTACGAACAGGTGCGCGGCCTGGTCGATGGCGGCGCCGACGTGCTGCTGGTGGAAACCATTTTCGATACCTTGAACTGCAAGGCCGCGCTGTTCGCCATCGACCAGTATTTCGATGAGCGTCCGGAAATCGAGCGCCTGCCGCTGATGATTTCCGGCACCGTGACCGATGCGTCAGGCCGTATCCTGTCCGGCCAGACCGTGTCGGCGTTCTGGAATTCCGTGCGCCACGCGCGCCCGCTGACGATCGGCTTGAATTGCGCGCTGGGCGCGGCGCTGATGCGTCCTTATGCGGAAGAACTGTCGCAAATCGCCGATACCTACGTCTGCATTTACCCGAACGCCGGCCTGCCCAACCCCATGAGCGACACGGGCTTCGACGAATTGCCGGCCGATACGTCCGCCCTGCTGCGCGAATTCGCCGATGCGGGCTTTATCAACGTGGCGGGCGGCTGCTGCGGCACCACGCCGGATCACATCAAGGCCATCGCGGAATTGCTGGCCGACGCGAAGCCGCGCACCGTCCCGGAAGTGAAAATCGCCCAGCGCCTGTCCGGCCTGGAACCGTTCACCATCGACGATGATTCGCTGTTCGTCAACGTGGGCGAGCGCACCAACGTGACGGGTTCGAAAGCGTTTGCCCGCATGATTCTCAACGAGCAGTATGACGAAGCGCTGTCGGTGGCGCGCCAGCAAGTGGAAAACGGCGCACAAGTCATCGACATCAACATGGACGAAGCGATGCTGGACTCGCAGGCCGCCATGACGCGCTTCCTGAACCTCATTGCATCGGAACCGGACATTTCCAAAGTGCCGATCATGATCGACTCGTCGAAGTGGTCGGTGATCGAGGCGGGCTTGAAATGCGTGCAGGGCAAGTCCATCGTCAACTCGATTTCGATGAAGGAAGGCGAAGAAGAATTCATTCGCCAGGCCAAGCTGTGCCGCCGTTATGGCGCCGCAGTCATCGTCATGGCCTTCGATGAAAAAGGCCAGGCCGACACGTTCGAGCGCAAGATTGAGATTTGCGAGCGCGCTTACCGCGTGCTGGTCGATAAAGTCAACTTCCCGCCGGAAGACATCATCTTCGACCCGAATATCTTTGCAGTCGCAACGGGCATCGAAGAACACAACAACTATGCGGTGGATTTTATTGAAGCCACGCGCTGGATCAAAAACAACCTGCCGCACGCGAAGATTTCCGGCGGCGTGTCCAACGTGTCGTTCTCATTCCGCGGCAATGACCCGGCCCGTGAAGCGATCCACACGGTATTCCTGTATCACGCCATTAAGGCCGGCATGACGATGGGTATCGTCAACGCGGGCATGATCGGCGTGTATGACGATTTACCGGCTGAATTGCGCGAGCGCGTGGAAGACGTGGTGCTGAACCGCCGCGAAGATTCCACCGAGCGCATGATTGAATTCGCCGCCAATCTGAAAGCCGGCGGCAAGGCGCAAGAGCAGAATCTGGAATGGCGCAACGCGCCGGTGGAAAAACGCCTGGCGCACGCGCTGGTACACGGCATTACGCAGTGGATCACGGAAGACACGGAAGAAATGCGCCAGCAGGTGGCCAACAGCGGCGGGCGTCCGATCAACGTCATCGAAGGCCCGCTGATGGATGGCATGAACATCGTCGGCGACTTGTTCGGCCAGGGCAAAATGTTCTTGCCGCAGGTGGTGAAATCGGCCCGCGTCATGAAGCAGGCTGTCGCACACCTGATCCCGTTCATTGAAGAAGAAAAGAAAGCTGAAGAAGCGCGCACCGGTATCGTTGCCAAACCCAAGGGCAAGATCGTCATCGCCACCGTGAAGGGCGACGTGCACGACATCGGCAAGAACATCGTGTCGGTGGTCTTACAGTGCAATAACTTCGAAGTGGTAAACATGGGCGTGATGGTGCCCGCATCGGAAATCCTGGCGCGCGCCAAGGTGGAAAATGCCGACATCATCGGCTTGTCCGGCTTGATCACGCCATCCTTGGAAGAAATGGCCCACGTGGCGCGCGAAATGCAGCGCGACGACCACTTCCGCATGATGAAGATCCCGCTGCTGATCGGCGGCGCCACCACCAGCCGCGCCCACACGGCCGTGAAGATTTCGCACAACTACGACGGCCCGGTTGTCTATGTGCCGGACGCATCGCGTTCCGTCTCCGTTGCGCAATCGCTGCTGACGCCGGAAAGCCGCGACCAGTACATCGAAGAACTGGAACACGATTATGCCCGTATCCGCGAACAGCACGCCAGCAAGAAAGCGCTGCCGTCCGTGTCGCTGGCGGCTGCCCGCGCGAATAAAGCCAAGCTGGAATTTGCACCGGTGCGTCCAAAGTTCGTCGGCCGCCGCGTGTTCAAAAATGTCGATCTCGCCACCTTGGCGCAATACATCGACTGGGGCCCGTTCTTCCAGACATGGGACCTGGCCGGCCCCTTCCCTGCCATCCTGACGGACAGCGTGGTCGGTGAAGCCGCGACCAAGGTGTATGAAGAAGGCCAGCAACTGCTGAAGAAAATCATCGATGGCCGCTGGCTGACGGCAAACGGCGTCGTATCGCTGCTGCCTGCCAACACCGTCAATGACGACGACATCGAAATCTATACGGACGAATCGCGCGAACAGGTGGCGTTCACGTATTACGGCTTGCGCCAGCAAGGCGTGAAGCCTGTCATCGATGGCGTGCAGCGCCCTAACCAGTGCCTGGCGGACTTCATTGCACCGAAAGAGACCGGCATCAAGGATTACATCGGCATGTTCGCAGTCACGGCGGGCCTGGGCATCGAGAAATACGAACAGCGTTTCGAAGATGCGCACGACGATTACTCGTCCATCATGCTGAAGGCGCTGGCGGACCGCCTGGCCGAAGCATTCGCCGAGTACATGCACGAGCGTGTGCGCAAAGACTTGTGGGGCTATGCGGCGGATGAAGCCTTGAGCAATGAACAGTTGATCAAGGAAGAGTACAAGGGTATCCGTCCGGCGCCAGGCTACCCGGCCTGCCCGGAACACACGGTCAAGGCCGACATGTTCCACCACTTGCAGGCCGAGGAAATCGGCATGGAGCTGACGGAATCGTTCGCCATGTATCCAGGCGCTGCCGTCTCCGGCTTCTACTTCGCGCACCCGGACTCGAAGTATTTCGTGGTGGGCAAAGTCGAAAGCGACCAGGTCGAAGACATGGTCAAGCGCCGCAACGCCAGCAAGGAAGATGTGGAGCGCTGGCTGGCGCCGAACCTGTAAGCCCTGCGGGCTGAAGTGTAAAAGCAACACTTCAGCCCTTCTCCTTTACACCGTCCACCCGGCTGCTTACATTAAAGCTTCTCCCGCCCATCAAGGAGTCGCCATGAAAGCATTGCTGCAAGCAGTCGTCCTGTCCCTCCTGTGTTCCACGCTGGCGTTTGCCGGCGAACGCGGCACGCCCGATGAAGCCATCGCGCTGGTGCAAAAAGCCGTTGCCTACCTCAAGGCCAACGGCAAGGAAAAAGCGTACGCCGAATTCAACAACCCTGCCGGCCAGTTCAAGGACCGCGATTTATACATTTTCGTCATCGACATGACGGGCATGGAATGGGCCAATGGCGCCAACCAGAAAATCGTCGGCAAGAACGTGCTGGATTTAAAAGATGCGGAAGGCAAGATGATGGTGAAAGCCTTCATCGATCTCGCCAAGTCCAAAGGCAAGGGCTGGGTCGACTATAAATGGCCGAACCCGGTCCAGAAAACCGTGGAAAGCAAGTCCACGTACCTGGAAAAAGTCGATGACGTGCTGATCGCGTCCGGCATTTACAAATAAACGCCGGACGCGCCGGAGGCAGTGTCAGCGCCACTGGTCGCGGCGCATTTTCCAGATTGCCAGTCCGGTAAAAGCCACGGCAAACGCCAGCAGGGCGGCCATCGGCGCCAGTGCGCCGTGCAGGCCGAGGCCGCGCCACGTGACCGCATCGAAACCGTCGACGGCCCAGCGCGTCGGCACGGCCAGGGTCAGCGATTGCATCCAGCCCGGGAACATGAACGATGGCACCCAGGCGCCGCCCAGCATGACCATGATCAAGGTGACAAACACGGCAATCCCACGGGCGGCTTCCGGCGTTTTCCCCCATGCGGCAATCAAGAGGCCAAAGCCGGCAGTCATCAGCGCAAAGCAGGCGGCAACGCCGGCAAACCCGGCGGCGGTAGTAATCGCCACTTTGAAGATCAGCATGGCGCACAGGAAGATCGCCGCCAGCAAACCGCACGCAATGATGGCGGCCGACACGCAGCGCGCCAGCAGCAGCGTGGTCAGCGTGACAGGAGCGGCCAGCAAACGGTTCCAGATGCCGGCGCGGCGGGCCAGCAAGATACCGATGCCGATGTCGACGCCCATGAACAGGATGAATTGCACGCTCATGCCGGCAAACGCATGGGCATAGCCGTTGTATTTGGGACCGGCGCTCAATGCTTCATCGCGGGTGGAAAATGGCATCGCCAGCCCGCCCTTCTGTTCCGGCGCCTCGGCCTTTGGCAAGGCGGCGCGGCTGTCCTGGAACTTGTTCAGGCTGGCCAGCAGTTCGCGTAACGGCAATGTCTCCGGCGTTTGCGGCATCTTTTTCAGGCTATCTTCCGTCAATTGGCGGCCCGCGTCGCCGTTGAACATTTCCGAGCTGACCACTTGCATCACGTGCTGCGTCAATATGCCTTTCACCATCGCCAGCACGGCCGACTGGGAAGGATCATAAAACAGCGGCAGTTCCGGTTTCGTGGCAGCGGAAAACAGTGCCGCGCCAGCCGCCTCGCCAAAGCCGGCAGGAATGACGACGGCCACGGCCAGCTTGCCCCCTTTGACTTTGGCCTGCGCTTCCGCCAGCGGCAGATCCACCACGTGCAGCGTGCTATCGCCCTTCAAGCCATCGGCAATTTTGCGGGCGGCCGCGCTGCTGTCTTCCTGCACCAGCGCGATATCAATGCGGCCCCGTTCTTCACCGCCACTGCCGCCAAACAAGGAACCAAAGAATGCCGCCAGCACAACCGGCAGCAGCAGGTGCATCATCAGCGCCCGCTTGTCATTCAGGTACAGCATCAAGTCTTTGCGCACCAGCGCGAAAAATGCAGTCATCGTGGCTCCTTTCAGTCGCGCAGGGTGCGGCCGGTCAGCGTCAGGAAAATGTCTTCCAGGCTGGCGCGGTTGGTGGCGAAATGCAATGGCGCGCCCGCTTGCGCAGCCAGCCAGGCCAGGACCGCCGGGGCCCCGGCCGTTTCCTGCAAGCCGATATCGAGCGCAGCGCCATCGGCGCGCACGCTGGTCACGCCGGGCTGCCGCGCCAGTTCCTGCAACAGCGCCGCAGCGGGCGCCTGCGCCAGTTCTGCGCGCAACGCCGCTTGTGATGGCAGGCGGCGATACAAGCCTGCCGGGCTTTCGTCCGCCAGCACTTTGCCGTGGTCGATAATGACGATATGGTCGGCCAGCCGTTCCACTTCCTCCATGTAATGGCTGGTGTAAATCAGCGCCATGCCCTGCGCTTTCAACGCTTCCAGCGTATCGAAGATGGCATTGCGGCTTTGCGGGTCGACGCCGACCGTTGGTTCATCGAGTATCAACAGGGCGGGCCGATGCAGCAGGGCCGCTGCAATATTCAGGCGGCGCTTCATCCCGCCGGAAAACGTGGCCGGCTTGTCGTCCGCGCGGTCGGACAGGCGCACCTGCTGCAGCACTTCCGCGCAGCGCTGCTTCAGCTGCGCGCCTGCCAGGCCATACAAGGCGCCAAACAGTTTGAGGTTTTCCAGTGCGGATAAATCGTCATATAGTGCCAGGTCTTGCGGCACGAGGCCCAGTTTGCGCTTGGCGGCGCTGTTGCCGGGCGTGATAGGCTCGCCATTCAGCGTGACGCTGCCGCCATCGCTGCGCAGCAAGCCCGCGATCATGCCAACCGTCGTGGATTTACCGGCGCCGTTGGGACCCAGCAGGCCGACCACCTGGCCGGCCATGACCTGGAATGAAACGCCGTCGACGGCCAGGCGGCCGCCATAGGATTTACTGAGATTGCTAACACTGAGCAGCACGGAAGACATGGCACACCAGGATCGGTAAAAACCGCCAGATTACTGCCATACTTGCCGAACTAGCAAGAAATCAATAGAGAAACTGATCAAACCGTTGCGGCATTGCACTGCAAGCCATGTCACGCTCAGATCGCGTAGCGCACCACGTTGTCGCTCCACTCGAACGCCGCCACTTCCAGCTCGACCAATTCGTCGGTGGACATTTCCAGGTCGCGCAAGGTCGGATCGATCTTGTGATCCATTTCTTCGACTTGCTCCAGGCATTCCGCCAACTGCAGCAATTCGCCAAAGAAGCCCTGGCGGTGCATCAGCGCTTCAGCCACTTCATCAATGACAGGGATTTGCGTGAGGATTTCTTCCATCGGCAAGCCAAACAACGTATCCATCAGCGACATGATGCCGACCGTGAACGCAATGTCCGACACGTGCTGGTGTTTTGGGCGCAATTTATGGGCCAGCAACTCGAGCAGACGGCCACGGGTGGTTGCCAGCATCAGCAGTGGCGTCATGCTGTGGCCGCGCTTGGCAGGTTCCGCATACAGCATGATTTGCAGCCAGCGCTGCAACTGGCGGCGGCCCAGGATGGTCACGGCCTGGCTCAGCGAATCAATGCGCTGGCGCGCACCGACTGCCGGCGTATTCACGAGGCGCAGCAAGTTCAGCGCCAGCGATACGTCTTTCTTGATGGCACGCTCGATTTCCACATTGTCCGCATCGGACGTCACCAGGGTCATCAATTCCATCAGCGCCAGTTGCGACGGCGACAGCTTCTTGCCGCTCATGATGATGGGCTTGGCAAAGTAATAGCCCTGGAAGAAATCAAAGCCCAGGTCCAGGCAATGTTTGAATTCGTCGCGCGTTTCAACTTTTTCCGCCACCAGTTTCTTGCCGTCTTGCTTGAAACGGGGCGCCATGCGCATCAGGGCCGGCAAGTCGGCATTGCGCATGTTCATCTTGACGTATTCGATCATCGGCAGCAGCGATTGCACCTGGCCGGTTTCCGCCGTCACATCGTCCAGCGCGAAGCGGAAGCCCTGCTCCACCAGTTCCGCCATGCGCGCCAGCACTTCTGGCGTGGCATCCATGTTTTCCGTGATTTCCAGGATGACTTTTTCCTTCGGCAAGAACCCCCAGATATCGCTCATGATGGTGTCGGCATCGACATTGACGAAGCCCAGGGCATCGCCAATGACTTTTTCCATGCCCAACTGCGCCGCGTGCGCGATTACGGACGCCGTCGCGCCGAGGTCGGACGTCACATTGGCGGGGCCGATCGGAGCGTTGCGGAATAACAACTCATAGCCAAACAATGCCTGATTGCGGTCCAACAGGGGCTGCCTTCCAAGATAAAACTCGCGTACACGCAAGTTTTTCGAGGCTGAATCGTGGGAAGAGAGATCGATCATGGCGTTTTCCTGCTGGTGGGGAACTTAAAATGTGCCGAAAGGTGCCGATAGGCAACAGAAGCTTATTGATACAAGGTTTTACTGATATTTTGGCATCAATTGCCGCCCTTGTCGCGGAGAATTTCAGGTGGCAACCCAGTAACAGCTTGCGGCAAGCCATCGATAAACAGTTTCAATTCGCCCTGGCCAAACGCGGTCCACTGCTCATTCGTAGTCAGCGGTTGCGTGACAATCACGGCCACGCGGTCATTCGGTGTCGTGACTTCGGAAAAATCCACTTTGACGTCTTCATCCGACAACATCGCTGTCTCGAATGGATATTGCCGCACCAGGTAATGCAGGTTGGTCGAACAGTGCGCCCACAGTTCGCCGCCGGATGACAGCATCATGTTGAAGGTGCCATGCGCAGCGATTTCCGCCACCAGTTCCGCCAGCACGGGGCGCAATTCGTCGCGGCCCGGGCAGCAATCGCCAAAGCGGGCGCGCAAGGTTTGCAGGATGTAGCAAAAGGCCCGCTCGCTGTCCGTCGTGCCGACGGGGCGGTAAGCGCCATCGAGCTGCGGGTGGAATGCTTTCAAATCGCCGTTATGGGCAAACACCCAATATTTGCCCCACAGCTCGCGCACGAACGGGTGGCAGTTTTCCAGGTTGACTTCACCCTGCGTGGCCTTGCGGATGTGCGCGATGACGTTCTTGGATTTGATTGGATACCGCTTGATCAAGTCCGCGATCGGCGACGTCACCGCCGGCTGGTGGTCGACAAAGTGGCGCACCCCGGCGCCCTCGAAAAATGCAATACCCCAGCCATCCTGGTGGGTATCGGTGCGGCCGCCGCGCATGGCAAAGCCGGTGAAGCTGAACACAATGTCCGTCGGGACGTTACAGTTCATTGCAAGGAGTTGGCACATGGGCAGATAAAGCTGGTTTCCTGAACCCGCACCTTATCATGCGTGCCGCCGCGAGGCGAGAGAAAGCCGGGCTCGGGCGCCCGGCCCGGGGATCAATGCAGCAGCACCGGCTGGCTCATTAACGGTTCATAGTTGCCCAGGAATTCGTCGACTTCTTCCATGGTGGGCTCGCCGGCAATCAGCCGGTTGACGTCGCGCCGGAACGTTTGTGCCATCACGCCGGCAATGAAAATCTCGCGCTTTCCTCCTTTGTCCACGATTTCATAGCCGCCAAACCGCAGGGCTTCCAGCTCGCGGTCGGCGCCAAACTCGACCACGCTGTATTGCTCGCTGTTATAGATCAGGTTCATGTCGTTTCCTTCGCGCTAGTGGCGGACACCGAGATGGTCTGCCGTACACCATGGAGGTGAGGGCCTGGCTAAGGAATTCAAGTAAGGCAAACGTGCCAATTGGTTCCCAGTGTTAGCAAACCAACATAAGGCGCATTTTCCAGCATGCCGCGCAACTGGCCGGCATGTTCCGCATTAGCCAGGCTGATCAACAACCGCGCCGGAGGACGGCGCAGCAGTCGATTTAATGATACGCGCAAAACCAGATTCCCGGTGCAGCACAGGCAGCCAGGAGCGATCCGCACCACAGTGACTTCCGGACCACACTCTGCCAATGGCGAATTGGCATCGGCTAAGCCTTCCAGAATGACTGCGGTATGCATACCGGGGTGGACCGCGCTATCGGCATGAATCGCGGCATGGATAGCGGCTTCGCGGGCCCCTGCAGTGGGGCCCGTGACAACCGTCGTGATGGTAAGGTTGACGCCGGCGGGCTGGCCGCCAGCAGGGACCGTCATTGGTTTTTCTTGGCCAGTTTGCCTGGCTCAACGCCCAACTGCTTGAGCTTGCGGTACAGGTGGGTGCGCTCCAGGCCGGTCTTCTCCGCCACGCGCGTCATGGAACCGCCTTCGCGGCCCAGATGGTGTTCGAAGTACATGCGCTCGAACGCGTCGCGCGCTTCACGCAGAGGCAAGTCAAACGACAGGTTGAACATATGGCCTTCGCCGGCATTGACGCTGGCGCCGCGGATCGCTGCATGGCCTGGCGCAACGTTGGCTGCGGCAAATGGTGCACCGGCTGCCACGGCGCCATCTTCCGGCGGCGGCGCCACAGCTGGACGCGGCGCCAGCGCTGGCGCGCGCGCCACTTCTTGCGCGCGGCTCAAGCCGGCCTGCACTGCCTTCAGCAGCTTTTGCATGGCAATCGGCTTTTCCAGGAAATTCAGAGCGCCGATGCGCGTCGCTTCCACCGCCGTATCGATGGTGGCGTGGCCCGACATCATGATTACCGGCATGGTCAGCAAACCGTCGCGCTGCCATTCCTTCAACAAAGTAACGCCGTCGGTGTCCGGCATCCAGATATCCAACAGGACCAGGTCAGGCGCGCCTTGCGCACGCGCCTCGCGCGCCTGCTGCGCGTTTTCGGCAAGTTGTATCGCATGCCCCTCGTCGCTCAGAATTTCGGAGAGCAACTCGCGGATACCCATTTCGTCATCGACTACCAGAATGTTCGCCATCTATCCCTGCCTTTTATACATTTCGCTGGACATGAAGCATTGTAATGCTTGCACGGCTCGCGATGATTTTATTAGTCTTTCAATATTATGCCAACTGCACCGGTGCCAACTTTAACAGCAAAATCAGCATCGATGCGCCACTTCTATCGACGTGGTTCTGGATATCGATCCGTCCCCCGTGTTCATCGATAATCTTCTTCACCATCGCCAGGCCCAAACCGGTGCCTTTCGCTTTCGACGTGACATACGGTTCGAACGCGCGCGCCAGGATTTTAGGCGCAAATCCGGGGCCATTGTCAGAAATTATCAGGCGCACGGCAGTCCGGGTTCCCCCGTCCGCGCCCTGGTAATGAATGGCCTCGGTGACGACGTCGATGCGGGGAGCGGCCGAGCCGGGTGGCAAGTCCGCCATCGCATCTTGTGCATTCTGTAATAAATTGTGGATGACCTGGCGTAATTGGCCAGAATCACCCATTACTTGCGGCAAGTCCGGCGCCAGCGCCAGGTGGATAATATCGTTGCCTTCGCCGGTAATGTACAGGTTAAGGATCTCTTCCACCAGTGCATTCAGGTCCAGGGATTCAAGGATGGCGGGCGGCGTGCGGGCGTAATCGCGGAAGTCGTCCACCATGCGCTTCATGGCGGCTACCTGGTTGACGATAGTCGAGGTGGCCTTGTTCAGCAGGTCGATGTCCGGCTGCTCTTCCAGCTTGGGTTCAAGCTTGTATTGCAACCGCTCCGCTGACAGCTGGATCGGCGTCAGCGGGTTTTTAATTTCATGCGCGAGGCGGCGCGCCACTTCACCCCACGCGATTGAACGCTGGGCTGAAATCACATCGGAGATATCGTCAAACACGACGATGTAGCCGCTGCCAGACTCCACCGGCAAGCGCGATCCCCGCATCAGCAGGGTCAAATCATGTTCTTCTTCACTGCCGGCCGGACGGGGGATATCGACCTGGCGCTGCCAGTGCAGGCGCTGCGCATTGCGGCCGGCCGCCGACGAGTGGGCGCTTTGCGCGGAAAACGCGGCCACGACGGCATTGGCAAAGTCTTGCAGCGACTCAATTTGCGTCAGCTGCTGGCCAATCAAGGTCACGCCTGCATGCTGCAAAATGCGCTCGACAGAATCGTTGCACGACACGAGGCGGAATTCGCCATCGAGCACCATCACGCCGGCCGACATATTGGCCAGCACAGATTCCAGGTGGGCTTTCGCGTTTTGCAGCGCGGCGCGGTTGCGTTCGACGGCGCTGCGCGCATCCGACAGCTGGCGCGTCATCGTGTTGAACGATTGCGTCAGCGTGCCCAGTTCATCGGAGCTGGCGACAATCGGCCGCGGCGACAAGTCGCCGCCCGCCACGGCCCGCGTCCCTTCCGCCAGCAGCAGCAGTGGCTGCGCCAGGTCGTTTGCAATCAGGAACGCCGCCGCAATGGCGCCAAACACGGCCAGCAGCAGGGTCAATGTCAGCGTTTCGGTATACATCTTGCGCAAGCCGTCGCGGGCCACGAAACGCTCTTTATATTCACTGTATGCGGTACGCAGGATCTTGCCGTTGGCCGCCAGCTGCACGGGCACGGCCTGGATGATTTGCAGGTAGCGCGGGGCCAGGTGCGAGCCATTCAATTGCACGGGATCGGGAATCGCAATCAGCACGCGCACGCGCAACTGGTTGGCGGCATCCGGCGCCGGCGGCGGCGGCGCGCCCACGCGGTCGTCGCGCAGTTCACTGCCATCTTCCGCCATCGCATACGATTGCTCGCTTTTCGCCGTGGCCAGCATCGACGAATTCGGCAAGTCCGCCGACAAGTTGATGCGCTGCGGCCCCGTGGCGGACACGATCAGCCCCCCTTCCGCATCGACAATGACGGCGCTCTGGGTGCCCGGATGGGTCTTCACGAAACGCGATAAGATCGCGGGCGCCGCATAAAACTGTTCTTCCGCCAGCAGGTTGGCTGTCTTTTTCGCTTGCGCATTGAGGTCGATGACGGCCTTGTCCAGCGCGTCGCGGCCCAGGTTCAAGCCCGCATCGAGCGCTTCCTCAATGCGCACGTTGAACCACGATTCAATCGAATGGGACACAAACTGCACGGACACGAGGAAGATCACGAGGCCCGGCAGCACGCCGATCCCGGCAAACAGCAGCACCAGCCGCATCATCAGGCGCGAACCGAATTTGCCCTGCTTGTAGCGTGAATACAGGCGGAACAGCGATACGCCGACGAGGATCAGCAGCGCCAGCGCGACCGCCGCATTCAGGCCCAGCAGCCAGCCGTAATAGCGGTCAAAAAAGCCGGAATTGTCCGAAGCGGAGGCCAGCAGGAACAGCAAAATGCTGACCACGGCGCCCGCGACGACGAACACATACCGCAATGCTGGCGTCACTTATTCCGCCCTGTACTGGAAAGTTTTCTTCGCTTCCAGGCGCCATTCGCTGTTATTGAAGGCATTGACCTGGATCGGCTTGGGCAGGAAATCACGGTCCAGGCGCATGCGCAGCGAGACGTTATAGACTTCGCCAGGCTTCAACTGGTTGCGCTGTGCAATCACCCAGCGGCTGGGGCGCCGGATCAAAAACAGCGCGTCATCGAGCGTCGCAAAGGATTGCTGTACGCTGCCGACGATGCCGACGTGGTATTGCCGCGTCAGCACATTGTAGGAAATACGGGCCGTACGCTTGACCCGCACGGCTTTTTCATCGACCCAATACCAGCGCGGACGGGTCAGCTCGACTTCCGTCGTGAAATACAACTGCACGCCATGCACCAGCGCGTCTTCCAATCCGTGGTTGAGTTCGAACGAATACGCGGCAGACAGCCGGTAACCCTCTTCCGCCGCTTCGATGAAATGGCGCGTGATTTCGACGGTGTCGTCGGACGCCTGCGCCGGATACGCGCACGCAACCATCAATAGCAACTGCATAACGAGTTGTCGAAAGAAGCGTCGCGTCACAAGAAAACCGGTACGTTGTATAACTGATAAATAATGGCGGATAGCAATAACGACAATATTACGCATCTTTCTGGAACAATGCGTAATACAAACCGTCATGATCCTGTTCGACACTGCCGGTGGGCAGCAATTGGCCGGGCGCATCGAGTCGGGTCGCGCCATTGCGCACCGCGAAAGCGGCCGCCTGCGCCTCGGACTCTTGCGGCCACAACGAGCATGTCACGAACAGCAATTTACCATTGGGGGCCAGCATTTTCCAAAGGTTGTCGAGGATTTCACGGGAAAGTGTTGCAAGTTGGAGCGTGTCCGACTTGCGGCGCAGCCAACGGATATCCGGGTGGCGGCGCACGATGCCGGACGCCGTGCAGGGCACGTCAGCCACAATGCGGTCGAACTGCTGGCCATCCCACCAGTTGTCGTGCTGCGCTTCGGCAACCTGCAATTGCGCACTGAAACCCAGGCGCTGCAAGTTTTCACCAACGCGGTCCAGGCGTTTCGGATCCGCATCGAGCGCCGTCATGCTGACGTCGGCCAGCTCCAGGATGTGGCAAGTCTTGCCGCCCGGCGCCGCGCACGCATCCAGCACGCGCATGCCGTTTTGTACATCGAGCAACCCGGCAGCGAGCTGCGCGCCCGCATCTTGCACAGAGACGATGCCATCGGCAAAACCAGGGATGTGCTGCACGCCGACCGGTTTGGCCAGGCGCACCGCATATTTGCCAACCTGGGTGGCGGCAATGCCGGCCTGTTCCAGGGTTTTCAGGTAGTCCGCCACGGTGGTGCGGCGCGCATTGACGCGCAAGGTCAGCGGCGGCGCCTGATTGCCCGTGGCGAGGATCGCCTGCCAGTCTTTCGGATACGCCGTGATGACGGCGTCGATCCACCATTGCGGGTAATTCCATTTCGCCACCGGCTGCTGCTCGATGGCTTCCAGCAATTCCTTGCGTTCACGCTGGAAGCGGCGCAGCACGGCGTTCATCATGGCTTTCGCGCGGGCCGTGTCCGGGTGCGAGCTGGCCGCCGTCACGGTCTGGTCGACCACGGTGAACTGGCTGTACGCCGCTTCGCCGTCGTCATCTTTGACCATCAGCGGCAATGCGCACGCCAGCAGCGCGCCCACCATGGGTTCCGGCGCTTTCGGCGCCATGATGCCGACCAGCGCATCGCTCCAGCCCAATTTGCGCATGGCGCGGTAAGCGATGTCCTGGATCGCGCCGCGTGCTTGCGGCGTCGCTTGCGTATCGTTGAACACGATGGCCAGCGCTTGCGGCAGGGCCATGCCTTCACGCACGCGCACCACGGCGGCGGCGGCGCCCAGCAGGGCGAAGGCCAGCGAATCCGGTTTGACGTCGGCTTTAAAACTGGTTTGCGGCGCGGTTTTGAAATCGCGGTGGTATGACGGACGCAGGCCGTCTTCGTTGCGGTCGGCGCGGGCCACGGGTGCGGCGGCCGGGCTCGGCGTGCGCGGCGGCTGTGCCTTGACTGCGGCGCCACGGTACGGGGCCTGGCCGGCTACGTCGTCGCGGCGCGGGCTGGAGGCAGGTTTGCCGTCGCCGCCATCCGGGCGCGGGAAGCGCTCGCGGAAATGGCCTTTGGCGCCGTCGTCGCTGCGGTTGAAGCGTTCGGTACGGAATGGTGCATCGTCGCTGCTGCGGGGAGCGCGCTCCGAGCGGAACGGTGGTTTGCCGGATGCGTCGTCATGGCGCGGGCCGCGTTCGCCACGGAATGGCGGTTTGCCGACGCTGTCATCGCTGCGCGGACCACGTTCGCCACGGGAAAACGGCTTACCGGCGCCATCATCAATGCGTGGGCCGCGTTCGCCGCGAACGAACGGCTTGCCTGCGCTGTCATCGTTGCGTGGGCCACGCTCGCCACGGAAAGGCGGCTTGCCGGCGCCATCATCATGACGGGGAGCGCGCTCGCCCCGGACGTATGGTTTACCGGCCGCGTCATCGCTGCGGGGGCCGCGTTCACCGTGGAATGGCGCAGCCTGGCCGTCGCGGCTGCCGCCAGTGCGGAACGGCTGGCCGCCATCGCCGCGCGGCGCCCCCGGTACTGCAGGTTTCCCCCCAGGCTTGCCACCTTGATATGCCCCCTTCCCCATTGCCGGACGGGCGCCCTTGGCAGGGGCCGCTGGCACGGCAGGCTTGTTCAATTTAAGGACGGGACGCTGCTTGTTCGACATATCGGAATTCCAGAGAGGTGGCCGCGCCCGCCTCCGTGCGGATCGGAGCCGGGAGCAGCCATTCTGGCTGCCGCTACGCGCATAAAACATGTAAAGGCAGCATTGTAACCCGGCTTGCCTGCAGTTCCTCCATGACATCACGTGGGCTCCGGCGCGCACCCGCCACGAAATGATCAAGAAAATAACATTGTCAAAGAAATCATTTCAAAAGAATCGCCATACATCAATATCTATTTGATAACAATACATAGTCTCTCTCTGGCTTACCCCAAGGAGAATGACATGACTAAGCGAATATGCGTAATTGTCACTGCCGTGGCCTGCGGACCCGCGCTGGCCTTCGCTGCAGAAGGCACACTCGGCTGGCGATACATCGATTGGTATAAGTCAGGTTCAACGATTCGTTACGCCCGCGACCCCGTCACCGCCTGTTCAAATTCTTCATTGCCCGGTGCATTCTGGGGATTGATCAGCATGGAACCGTTGGTAACTAGTTCTGGCTGGGATGGCGGCGCTTATTTTTGCAATTTAATAGGGCATACCAAGCCCCCCTCCGGGGCAGCGCTGGTCATCCTGGATTGCGATGCCATGGCAGGCTATATTCCGCAGTTCCCGGGTGTCTGCAAGAAAAAACGTCAGGCGCCACCGGCAGCACCGGGGTGTTCAGCAAATTCGGCGGGCTTTACGATAGGAAACCCGATTATGCTCGCGGCCGGCGCAAAAATTCAAAACGAGGTTGAATTGCAAAGCGGGAAGTCATTGCAAGTCTCCCGCCTGTACCGTACTGAACGCGCCCCTTCACATACGTCGACCGCAGGCTATATCTGGTCGTTTTCATTCCAGCGCTACCTGCTTGCAGCACCCGTGCCCGCCGGCCAGGTTTCTCCTTTCGTCACGCTGTTCAACAGCGATGGAACCAGTGTCCAATTCAACAAGGCAGGCAATCAATATGTGCCGGCGGATTCACATGGCGATGTGCTGACACCCCTGCCAACCGGTCCAGACGAGTGGCTGCTGAAAACAGCGGAAGGCCGGCTGGACAAGTTCACGAAGGTCTCTGGTCATTTGCGGCTGACCGCGTCGACAACAGCGGCGGGTCAAACCTCCACCTACCTTTACGACAGTAATGGAAGGCTCACAGACATCAGCGACACCGCTGGGCGCACGCTAAAAGTAACGTGGCACGACAACTACACCATCGCAGCGATCGCCAGCCCGGAGCTGGAAGTGCGGTACAACTATGAGCAGTTGGGCGCCGCCAGCGGCGTAACAACACCCGGCGCCGCCCGCCTGGTCAGTGTGAGCAAATACACACCCGACGGCAAGGTCATCAGCACTAGGCAATACCATTACGGTGAAGACTGGGATACGTGGTTTTTACTGACAGGTATTACGGACGAAAACAATGTCCGGTACACGAGCTACGCTTATGACAATGAAGGACGCGCCGTCCGCTCAGAGCATGCGGGCGGCGCGGACCGCTATGACATCAGCTATCCAAGTGACAGCAGCCGTGTCGTAACCGATCCGCTGGGAGCACAGCGGACCATCACCCTGTCCTGGGTCGGCGCCCACCACCTTGTCACCAAATTCAGCCAGCCCGGTGGTGCAGGATGCGGCCCCGCTGCCGCCAACTATGCGTACAACGACAACGGTACGTTACTGAGCCGTACTGATTTCAATGGTACAAAGACATGCTATTCATATGCCTCCGCACGCAAGCTGGAAACCACCCGCGTTGAAGGATTGCAGGCCACGGCAAGCTGCCCTGCCCCTGGCGCCATACCTTCAGTGGGTCAGCGCAAGACTTCCACCAAATGGCATCCAGACTGGGCCATCCCGGTAGCAACAGCTACGCCGCTGAAGCTAACGCATTACATCTACAATGGGCAACCTGACCTCGATGGCAAAATCCTTGATTGCGCATCTGGCGCCACGCTGCCCAACGGCTTGCCGTTCGCAGTCCTGTGCAAGAAGATCGAAATCCCCACCAGCGACGCCAATGGCAGTGCAGGGTTCAACGCCACGCCAGCCGGTCCTGCACGCGCCACGACCTATACCTATAACGCCGATGGACAAGTGCTGACAGAAACGGCAATGGGCCGTGCCGGCAGCAGCGGTGACACCACCACGTATGCTTATTACACGGCTACTGGCGCGTCATATTTCGCCGGGGACCTGGCAAAAGTAACACTTCCCGATGGATCAACCACCGAATACCTGGAATATACGGCATCAGGCATGCCGACCAGAATTCGGGAAGCCAACAGCCAGACCACGCTCCAGGTATTCAGTCCCCAAGGCTGGCTACTGCAGCGAACCATTTTTGCCGGCACGCCAGACGAACAGCAGACCCGATATAGCTACGACCCTGCAGGGCAACTGATCCGGGTCGAGTTTCCTGACACGACTGCTGTTAGCTATACATATGACGATGCACATCGCCTGACTGGTATCAGTGACAACTCTGGCAATACGGTGAGGTATGTCCTCGATCCGGCCGGGAACCGAATAAGCGAAGAAGTGCGGAATGCCAACGGCATATTACGCCACCAAATCACCCGCGTCTTTGACGTTCTGGGGCGGCTGCAACAAACCAGCGAAGGGGGGCAACGATGAATACCGTCTCGACTCTTGCGCTGATGTTCGCCGGCTCGGCAATACCATTCACGTCGTCCCCCGCTACTTTTGAATACGATGCCAATGGTAACCTGACCCGCGTCACAGATCCGCTGGGAAGAACAGCCAGCAAGCAGTATGACACCCTCAACCGGCCGGTGCGCGAGCAACTGCCTGCCGCGGGCGCCGGAACCAGTGCGCCGTCCATGAGATACACATATGACGCACTCGATCAACTGGCCAGCGTCACCGATCCAAGGAATCTCAAGACCACTTACATAGTCAATGGCCTTGCTGATCAACTGGGTTTGAGCAGTCCAGATACCGGGAACATTGCCCGAACCTACGATGCTGCCGGCAATCTGATATCGAGCACGGATGCGCGCGGCCAAGCCACGACCTATACCTACGATGCCAGAAATCGGCTGACGCGCATCGCCTACGCCAGTGGCATTGCCACAACGTTCGAGTATGGAGCAGCATCAGGCAGCGCCGATGGCCAATTGATCAGAATGACGGATGAATCCGGCGAAACAGATTATCAGTACGACGCAGCGGGCCGCCTGGTGTCGAAAACACAGACGGTCCGCCATGACGCCATTAGGCGGGAATTCAAAGTTAATTATTCCTATGGACAAAGCGGCTTCAGCCTCGGGAAGATCGACAGCATTACTTACCCAAGCGGCAATCGGATCTTGCTGGTTTATGGCAACGACGGCCGCGTATCGGATATTTATACGACCAGCGCCGGCAGCACCGCGTCCACGATCCTGCTACGCGACATCCACTATTCGCCGATGGGGTTGCCGGAGTCTTGGCACTGGGGAAATGGGCGTCGCTATCAACGCGACTTCGACCTGCAAGGAAGGTTGACCCGCTTTGCACTCGGCGAAGAACAGCAAGGCGGCACTGTCCGCTCGCTTGAATATGACGGCGCCGGCAACATCATGGCCACGCACCATACCCGTACAGATATCGGGGTCACCGAACTCGATCAACGCTACGCATATGACGAACTCGATCGCCTGACATTCTTTAATTCAAACAACACTTCACTATCGTTCGGCTACGACGTATCCAGCAACCGCACTCAGCTTGCTCTTGGCAGCCGTATCTATCCCATCCGCATCGCCCCGGCAAGCAATCGCTTGCAAAGCGCCGAAGGCCCGTTACCCGCCAAAACCTACACTTATGACGCGTCTGGCAATCTTGTCAGCAATGGCACTTTCAGCTTTACCTATAACGCGCGGGGACGGCTGTCTTCGTCAAAAAATAGCTCTGGCCAAACCCGCTACCTCTATAACGGAATGGACGAGCGGGTCGCCAAGACTACCGCTTCAACGGCATCCACCAACGGAAGTACATATTTTATCCACGATCAGGATCACCAACTGATCGGAGAATATGATGCCGAGAGCATCAACAGTATTGAAACAGTTTATTTGGAAGATATGCCCGTTGTAGTAATGCGGACTACCTTGCTCGCAGGAGTACCTGTCGCAAGCCTCTACTACATTTACACGGACCAGATTAAGACTCCGCGCGTCATTGCGAACGCGAAGGACAACAGTATCGTGTGGCGATGGGATCATGCCGACCCGTTTGGCTTGTCAGCTCCAGGCCCGGGAAGCGGCAATGCATTTATTTTCAATGGCAGATTCCCAGGCCAATATTACGATTTAGAAAGCAACCTAATCCATAACCGCCATAGGGATTATGACCCGGAAGCCGGACGATACATCGAATCCGACCGACTGGGGCTGGCAGGGGGACTAAACACTTACCTTTATGCTGACGCAAATCCTGTAAGCCGGATCGATCCAACGGGAGAGTTTGCCATCCCTGCACCTCTGATCATCATTGCTGCTGGTACAGGTGCCTACTACTGGTGGATGTCACAACACCGGCCTCCGCTTACAGCATCCCAGCCGGGCGGCATCATTCCGCCACAAGATTTCCCAGGCGGAATATCTTATCCCCCGAAAAATCAACCACAAAATTGTGTAGTGGGCGTCTTGCCCCCGGAAGTTCCTCGACCTCCCAGGGCAGACTGTGAAACCACCTTCAACATTTGCGTTGCCCATGTTAAAGGTTATGCCACCGGGTGGCTAACTCGAAGTTCTGGATATACACTTTGCTTAATGGCGTATGCAGTTTGCCGAAAACGAGGAGGTCAACCATGAAAACCACGTTCCCAAGCAAAAACTTTATAAACGATGCATACAATGCGTTTGACAATAGGGACACTCTGCAAATTTCCATAAACAGTAGTTGGCGCAGAAAAATACTTGTCAAGGAAATTGAAAGCTGGGCTCCCACAAAAAAAATCACATTAAGACCGATGGAACGATGGAGAATACCATCAGTGTTATGTGGATTATTTATGGTTCGATTGCATATGATTTATTATATGGCATTAGCCTCTGATTATCATGTTATCGGTGGAGTGAGCGATAACTCCATTATTATTATGTGCACGCCACTTTATTAATTCCCACACCGGAGCGAACGGCATGATCAGCCGTTCGCCCAAGCCTACCATAGCTGAAGCTACAGTCTGAGCATCGCTGGCTAATGCCTCTGCCCCCTTCCCTCCTTCACCAAACCAGTATAATGTTTGCTGTTTGACCCGGCGCAAGGCCGGGTCCCAGCTTTCCAAGTTACTTACGCGGCCCGGCCGCCCCAACAAACATGCTCGCCCAACAAAAACAAGAGATCATCGCCCTCTTCAACGCCGCCCTGGCCCCTATCCTCGACGGCACCGAAGTGACCGCCAACGTGGTGCTGGAACGCCCACGCGATTCGGCGCACGGCGACGTCGCCTGCAATATCGCCATGCAGCTGGCAAAACAGTTGAAAATGAACCCGCGCGAACTGGCCACCAAGGTCGTTGCCGCGCTGCTGGAAAACCCGGCCGGCAAGCACCTGGTGGCATCGGCGGACATCGCCGGCCCGGGCTTCATCAACTTGCGCGTCACCGACGCATCGAAACAAGCTGTCGTGAAAACCGTGCTGGCGCAAGGCGCGCAGTATGGCAAAGGTACGGCAGGCGCCGGCAAGCATGCGATCATTGAATTCGTATCGGCTAACCCAACCGGCCCGCTGCACGTGGGCCACGGCCGCCAAGCCGCACTGGGCGATGCGCTGTCGTCGCTGTTTGAAGCGCAAGGTTTCGACGTGACCCGAGAGTTCTATTACAACGACGCCGGCGTGCAAATCTCGACGCTGGCCACGTCCGTGCAGGCGCGCGCACGCGGCTTCAAGCCGGGCGACGCGGAATGGCCTGAATCAGCGTACAACGGCGACTATATCCAGGACATCGCCAACGACTTCCTGGCCAAGAAAACCGTGTCCGCATCCGATGGCGCACCAGCCACCGCATCGGGCGACGTCAACGACATCGAATCGATCCGCGCCTTCGCCGTCACGTACCTGCGTAACGAACAAGATATCGACTTGCAGGCATTTGGCGTCAAGTTCGACAACTATTACCTGGAATCGTCGCTGTACACCGATGGCAAGGTGAACGCCACCGTGGAAGCGCTGATCGGCTCCGGCAAAACGTATGAGCAGGACGGCGCGCTGTGGCTGCGCACGACGGAATATGGCGATGACAAGGACCGCGTGATGCGCAAGTCCGATGGCACGTACACCTACTTCCTGCCGGACGTCGCCTACCACATCCAGAAATTCAAGCGCGGCTTCACGCAAGCGATCAACATCCAGGGTTCCGACCACCACGGCACCATTGCCCGCGTGCGCGCCGGCCTGCAAGCCGTGAACATCGGTATCCCGCAGGGCTACCCTGACTACGTGCTGCACAAGATGGTCACCGTGATGAAAGATGGCGCGGAAGTGAAGATTTCCAAGCGCGCCGGTTCGTACGTGACGGTGCGCGACCTGATCGAATGGTCGGGCGGCGGCGACATCACGAAGGGCCGCGATGCCGTGCGCTTCTTCCTGATTTCCCGTAAAGCCGACACGGAATTCGTGTTCGACGTGGACGTCGCACTGAAAACGTCGGATGAAAATCCCGTGTATTACGTGCAGTACGCGCACGCCCGTATCTGCCGCATGCTGGAACAGTGGACCGGCAGCGAAGCGGAGCTGGCCAATGTCGACCTGTCGCCACTGACGGCGCCGGCCGAAGCGACGTTGCTGGCGACGCTGGCGTCGTACCCGGAAGTGCTGGCCCGCGCCCAGGCGGAACTGGGCCCGCACCAGATCGCGTTCTACCTGCGCGACCTGGCAGCCGCGCTGCACAGCTTCTACTTCGCCGAGCGCGTGCTGGTGGACGACGAAGCCGTCAAGATGGCCCGTATCGCACTGATGGTGGCGACCCGCCAGGTGCTGCGCAACGGCCTGGCGCTGATCGGCGTTTCCGCTCCGGACAAGATGTAATCGCGTTTTTAATCGCCCATCGAGGAATTACCGTACCTATGCATTTCCGTTCCCGTCTCGCCCCGCTGCCACGCCAGCAGGGCAACACGCTGGTTGGCATCATCATTGGCCTGGTCGTCGGCCTGGCGATCGCCGTGGTTGTCGCGCTGGTGATCAGCAAGGGCTCGTCGCCCTTCACCGACAAATCCGGCAAGGTAGGGAAACCTGCCGAGCCGACTGCCGGCCAGATTTCGGACCCGAACAAGCCTATGTACGGCAACAAGGATGCCGCGCGCGAAGCTGCACGCGACTTCGCCAAGGAACCTGCGCGTCCTGTTGAAGGCGTGCCGCCACCGGCAGCGCCGCCCGCGCACGCGCCGGCGCCAGCGCCGAAAGATGAGTTGCAGCAAGTCGTGGACCGTATCGAAGCGGCATCGAAAACCAAGCCTGCTGCAGCGCCAGCGGCCGCCGCTCCTGCTGCTCCGGCAGCGGCGCCTGCAGCGCCTGCCACGGCCGCTGCCGCCCCTGCGGCGGGCGACGATAAATATGTGTATTACCTGCAGGCCGGCGCGTTCCGCGAAATGGCCGATGCGGAAAGCCAGCGCGCCAAGCTGGCTTTGATGGGCTTTGAAGCCACCGTATCGGACCGCACCACGGACGCCGGCGTGCTGCACCGCGTGCGCATGGGACCTTATGCGCAGGTGGAAGCCATGAACAAGGCGCGCAGCAAGCTGTCTGAAAACGGGGTCGACGTATCGGTCGTGCGCAATCAGCGCTGATTTACTGAGGAGCGAGCATGCGGGTCTTCAAGCAATTGCTGGGTGTCGCCATCTTGTCTGCCGCTGCCATGGGTGCAATGGCATCGCCCCAAAATCCCGCCAATGGCACGGAATACGTGACCTTGGCGGCGCCGCAGCCTGTCCCCGCAGGCAAAAAAATCGAAGTCCTGGAATTCTTCGCTTACTGGTGCCCGCACTGCAATGCCTTCGAACCGCTGCTGGCCGAGTGGATCAAAAAGCAGGGCAACAACATTGTCGTGCGGCGCATCCACGTGCCCAAGAGCGACATGACCTTGCCACAGCAAAAACTGTTCTTCACGCTGGAAGCCATGGGCATGGCCGAGCAATACCAGGCCAAGGTTTTCGAAGCCATGCACGTGCAGCGGGAAAAATTCACCAAGGACGAACAAGTGCTGGACTGGGTGGCGAAGAATGGCTTCGACCGCAAAAAGTTCACGGACATTTACCGTTCGCTGCCTGTGCAGCAGCGCGTCAAGCTGGCGGACCAGGCCATGACGGATTACGGCATTGATTCGTGGCCCATGGTGATTATCGATGGCCGCTACAAGACGTCGCCGCAAATGGCCAGCGCCACATTGGGCAGCGAACCTGAAATCGAATACCACAAGGCCACCATCGCGGTGATGGATCACTTGCTGGCCAAAGCAAAGGCGGAAAAGAAATAAGCATGGCGGAAGCACATGCGCTGCGGCGCGTCTTTATCACGGGCGCGTCCAGCGGCCTGGGCGCCGCGCTGGCGCTGCGCTATGCGCAACTGGGCGCCACTCTCGGCTTGCTGGCACGGCGCGGCGACGCGCTGCAAGCGCTGATCGACACCCTGCCCCACCCGGAAAAACACCGCGCCTATGCGGTGGACGTCAACGACCACGAAGGCATCCGCGAAGCCGCCATCGATTACATCGAACATGCGGGCGGCATCGACGTGGTGATTGCCAGCGCGGGTATTTCACATGGCACGCTGACGGAATATGGGCAGGAAGATTTGCCCGTGTTTGCATCGATCTTTGCCACCAATGTCACCGCCACCTTTGCCACGTTCGCGCCGTTTATCGGGCCGATGAAAGCGCAGCGTACGCCGGCGCGCCTGGTAGGTATCGGCAGCGTGGCCGGGATCCGTGGCTTGCCAGGCGGCGGCGGGTACAGTGCGTCGAAATCTGCCGTGATTACGTATTGCGAATCGCTGCGGGTGGAAATGGCGCCGTATGGCATTGACGTCGTCACCATTTGCCCCGGCTATATTGATACGCCGATGACGCAGCATAATTCGTATGCGATGCCATTCCTGATGCCGGCCGATCAATTCGCTGCAGCTGCCGTGCGGGCCATTGAACGGGGCGCCAGCTATACCGTGATTCCATGGCAAATGGGCATCGTGGCCAAGCTGCTGCGCGTGCTGCCCAACCCGGTCTATGACTGGGCGTTTTCCAAGGCGCCGCACAAGGCGCGCAAGAAGAAATGATGATGACGATGGATTTGAATGCGGCTGCCATCACGGACCACTGCGCGGCATGCGCATCGCACGTGGCAGTGACGGTGGTGCAGGAAACCGGCTCCACCAATGCGGACTTGCTGGCGCAAGTACAAGGCGGTGCGCTGGCCGGCCCCGCCCTGTTGGTGGCGCACAGCCAGACGGCTGGGCGGGGCCGCGCGGGGCGCAGCTGGCTGTCGGCGCCGGGCGCGACGCTGATGTTTTCGCTGGCGTGGCGTTTCAAATCGCCGTTGCAGCATCTGGTCGGGTTGCCGCTGGCTGCCGGCGTGGCGCTGGCCGAAGCCATCCAGGCGCTGGGCGTGCCGGTGCAATTGAAGTGGCCGAATGACTTATTGAAAGATGGCGCCAAGCTGGCCGGCATCCTCGTGGAAACGCAAACGGGGCCGGATGGCGCCGTGTGGGCCGTCGTCGGTGCGGGTATTAATTTGCTGATGCCGGATGCACTGGAAACCGATATTGGCCGCGACGTGGCGTCCGCGCCATGGCTGGCGCAAATGGACCGCAATGCCTTGATGGGCGCGCTATTGAACCGCTTGTCTGCCACGCTGGCGGAATTTGACGACACGGGCTTTGCGGCTTTTACGGAGCGCTGGAACCAGTTGCAGGCGTGGCGCGGCGAGCCGGTGCGCATCCTTGACCAGGGCAAGGTGCTGCTGGAGGGGCGCATGGCGGGTGTCGATGACACGGGGCGCCTGTTGCTGCAAACGGATGGCGGCATGGTGCCGGTGATGTCGGGCGATGTATCGCTGAGGCTCGCGCAATGAATACGTTCTTGATCGATGCGGGGAACACCCGTATTAAATGGGCGCTGGCTGCTTCCGATGCGCCGCTGGGTGTATGGCTGGCGTATGGCGCCGTCATGCACGCCGATGCGGCGCAGTTGACGGAGGCGTGGCGCGGCGCGGTGGCGGCGCATGGTGCAGCAGGCAAAGTCATTGTTGCCAATGTGGCGGGTGCGGATCGGCGTGCATTGCTGGAATCCATGCTGGAAATGGCCGGCGTGGCGCAGCCATCCGGCATCGACTGGTTTGCATCGGTTGCGGAAAGGGCAGGCGTACGCAATGGCTACCGTACGCACGGGCAGCTGGGCTGCGACCGGTTTGCCGCGGCGATTGGCGCTCATGCATTAGTGCCGGGACAGGCGCTGATCGTGGCCAACTGTGGCACGGCCACCACCATTGACGCCGTGACGGCCGATGGCGCTTTCCTGGGCGGCATGATCTTGCCGGGGCTGGGATTGATGGCGACTTCACTGGCGCGCAACACGGCGCAGTTGCCGCAGATTGCGCAAGGCGGTAAGCTGCCATCCGGATTTGCCGACAATACTGACGACGCCATCCTCAGCGGCCTGCTGGCTGCGCAGGCGGGCGCCATCGAACGGGCTTGCGCGCTGCATGGTGCGCAAGCGTGCCTGGTGTCCGGCGGCGCCGCGCAATATATCGCGCCGGCGCTGGGGGCGCACGTGCCTTACCGCCTGGTGGACAATATTGTGCTGACGGGTTTGCATGCTGCCGCGCGCAGCGAATAACTGTGGATTGCCTGTGCTGAAATTTATCTTCTGGTCCCTGCTTGCTGTGAACGCCGGCCTGTATGCATACGGGCAGGGTTACCTCGGCCATTTCAGCGGCAGCGAGCGCGAACCGGCGCGGCTGCAAAACCAGCTCAACGGCGACAAGCTGGTGGTAATTCCTGCTGCGAAGGCGGAAGCGGCGGTGGCTGCGCTGAAGGCGCAGGCGGCTGAACCGGAAGTGGAAGCACCCAAGGCAGCGGCGGAAGAACCGGCGAAGAAAGCCGCGAAAGAGCCGGCCAGGGAAGAAAAAATCGCGTGCGTTGAAATCGGCAATTTCTTGCTGGCCGATGCGCGCCGTTTTGAAGAGAAGATCGCACCGCTGTCGCTGGGCGACCACCAGGCGCGCATTAACTTGCCGGGCACGGAAGTGTCGAGCTACATCGTGTTTATTCCGCCGCAGGGCAACAAGGAGGGGGCTGATAAAAAGGCTGCCGAATTGCGCGCGCTGGGCGTGACGAATTACTTCATCATGTCGGACAGCCAAACCATGCGCTGGGCGATTTCGCTGGGTGTGTTCAAGAGCGAAGCCGGTGCGCAAACGCTGCTGGCCAGCCTGCAAAAACAGGGCGTCCACAGCGCCCGCATCGCACCGCGCATGAGCGCCAGCAAGCTGCTGGCGTTCCAGTTCCGTGACATTACTGCGGATACCAAGTCCCGCCTGGAAAAAATCCGCAGCGGCTTCGCGGAAAAGGAAAGCCGCGCCTGCAAGTAATGTGGAGAACTCCACCCCTACACTTGTTGCAAAACACTTCGGTGCCTGGCACCTTTTGTACTATCGTTCGATGAGGGATCGATAGTTTTTAGCGTTGGATGATCAGCGGCTTCAGGCCCAGCGCGGGCGGGAGCGCTTGCATGGCTTGCTCGGCTTCCTGGCGCGTGGCGTAGGGGCCGCTGTACAGGCGCAGCACTGCACCGGATGGGACGACTTCCAGGCCCGATAAACCACTTTCCATGGCAAATTTGGCGCGTGCGGCTTCCGCATTTTCCGCCTTTGAATACGCACCTAACTGCAGGAAGAAACCGCTCTTCACCGCTGCTGGCGCTGCCGCCGTTACGGCGGTCGCCACGGCCGGTATGATCGCGGCAGCGGCTGGCGCATTGGCGCCGCCTGCCAGCGTAACGCCGCCCCCCACCGGTGCTGCCGGAGCGGAAACCGGGGCTGGCGCAGCCGCCTGCGGTGCACTTGCCGCAGAACCCGTCGACGGCGGCGGATACAGCAGCGCCGCCGTTTGCGCAGGTTCGCGCTGCGGCGCAGGAGCTTGCGGCCTCAGCACCGTCGCCGGTTTACTGCCGCTCTTGCCCGCAGCGGCCAGCTTGTCCGCTTCCGCCGGCAAGATGCGCTCCACTTCCAGCATGTGGCTACCCTTGTCCAGCAAACCCAGTTTCAACGCCGCCGTGTATGACACATCGATAATGCGCGTCGAGTGGAACGGCCCGCGGTCATTCACCCGCACCACCACCTGGTTGCCATTGTCGAGGTTCGTCACGCGCGCATACGATGGAATCGGCAACGTCGGATGCGCCGCCGTCATCTTGTACATGTCATACAGTTCGCCCGACGACGTGCGCTGGCCATGGAATTTCTTGCCGTACCACGTGCCCAATCCCCTCTGCACAAAGGGCTGCCCAGGATCCGTAATGGGCCGGTAAGTCTTGCCGAACACGGCGTATTCCTTGTTGGCGCGCGGGATCGGCGGCTCATTCCTCACTTCCGCATCCGGTGTCGCCATCAGGTTGGGCGGCGGATTGTCACCCGGGCCGTCGTCCTGGTAATAACCGCCGCGCCCCGAGCCGGCAGGCGGCAGCACAGGGACGCCCGGCTCGCGCTGCGGCTTGGCGGATGGCTTCACCGGTACGTGCGCCGGTGATGACGATTCCTGCTGCTGCGTGCCGCATCCCACCAGCACCAGTGCAGGCGCCAGCGCAGCCGCCAGCGCCGCCAGACGCATCGAAGGCTTGCGACGCACCGTCATGTCTGCACCAGCTTGCGGTGGCGCTGAATGCTCATCAGGATGCCCGATGCCAGCCCCAGGGTCAGCAACGCCGTACCGCCATAACTCATGAACGGCAGCGGCACACCGACGACCGGCAAGATGCCGCTCACCATGCCCATGTTGACGAATGCATAGGTGAAGAAAATCATCGTTACGGCGCCCGCCAGCAAACGGGTAAAGAAATTCGGTGCATTCGCGGCGATCATCAAGCCACGGCCAATCAACAACAGGTACATAAACATCAGGAACAGGTTACCCACTAAACCAAATTCCTCAGAATACACGGCAAAGATAAAGTCTGTCGTACGCTCGGGAATGAATTCCAGGTGCGCCTGCGTGCCCTCTTTCCATCCTTTGCCCATCAAACCGCCGGAACCGACGGCAATGGTGGACTGGATAATGTGGAAGCCTTTGCCTAATGGATCCGTGGTCGGATCAATCAGCGTCATGATGCGTTCGCGCTGGTAATCGTGCATCAGCGACCACGCCACCGGCATCGACGCGGCGCCCGCCACCACCAAAGCAGCAATGGCTTTCCACGACAGGCCCGCCAGGAAAATCACGCAGAAGCCCGCCATCACCACCAGCAGGGCCGTGCCCAAATCCGGCTGGCGCGCAATCAGGAACACGGGCACCAGCAGCAGCAGCGCACCGATCGCATATGAATCCCAGCGCAGCATCCCCTGGCGCTGCTGGAAGAACCACGCCAGCATCAGCGGCACGGCAATCTTGGCAAATTCCGACGGCTGGATATCTGCCACGCCGATGTGCAGCCAGCGGCGCGCGCCCAGCTTGATGGTGCCGGCCACCGCCACAGCCACCAGCAGCGACACCGTCACCACGTACGCCGGCAGCGCAATGCGCATCATGTTTTGCGGCGAAATATTCGCCACCACCCACATCGTCAAGAACGACATCACGATATTGCGGACCTGGTCTTCAATCTTGCCCGGGATGCCCATGCTGGCCGACATCAAGGTCACCAGGCTGGTAGACAGCAGCATGATGATAATCAGCATCAGGGTCGGGTCGAACACAGCCAGGTAAGGCTTGATGCGGCGCCAGATCGAGCGCCTTTCATTGATCGGCATGCAGCCTCCTTATTCTTTATTGCGCGGCGGCGGCGCGGCCGGCGGCAAACCCTGTACCGGCTGCTGTGGCGCGGGCGCAGGCGCTTTGGCAGCCGGCTGTTGCGGTATAGCGGTGGCAGGCTTGGTACCGGCGGGAACCGCTGCCGCAGGTTTGGTTCCCGGTACAGCGCCAGCCTGTGGCGGCGCTCCTGCAGCCGGTTTGGTTCCCGGTGCGGCAGCAGCCTGTGGCGGTGCGCCGGCTGCCGGGTTGGCTCCCGGCGCCGTCGTAGCCGGTTGCGATGCGCCCGCCGCTGGTTTCGCGCCGGCGGCCGGCACATGCCCATGCTGGTGCGGCACAGCCGTTGCCGGTTTCGCGCCGGGACGCTGGTTTTGTGGCTGAATCAGTGGCGGCTGTTCCGGCTTGGCAGGCGCGGCGGGCTTGGCGGCGCCAGGCTGCGCAGGCGTGGCGGCACGCTGCTCCGCGGCGATCGCTGCCGCTTCTTCCTCATCCGGCTCCTCCACCGGAATGAATTCCGATGCGTCTTCCTTCGGCACCGGCGTCGTATCCTTGCCTTCCGGACGCTTGCCCAGCAGGTAGTAATCCAGCACCTTGCGCGCGATCGGCGCCGCTTCCTGGCCACCGAAGCCCGCATTTTCCACGATCATGGCCAGCGCGATGCGCGGCTGGTCGGCTGGTGCAAACGCGGTAAACCACGCGTGGTCGCGGTAGCGCTCATTGATTTTCGATGCGTTGTATTTTTCATTGGCCTTGATGGCAATCACCTGCGCCGTGCCGGTTTTACCGCCGACCGTATAACCCGCGTTGGTGAAGGCGCGGTACGCGGTGCCGCCAGGCTCACTGGCCACGCCCACCATCGCGTTCTTGATAAAATCGATATTTTGCTGCTTGAGCGGAATGCGGTAGCTTTCCTTCGGCACCGTCAGCGTGCGCGCCTTGGTGGCGCCGTTTTCAATGATTTTCACCAGGTGCGGCTTCATGACGACGCCGTTATTGGCCAGCGTCGATACCGCGTGCGCCACCTGCATCGGCGTATACGAATTGAAACCGGAGCCGTTGCTGACCGCGATCGTGTCGCCGCCGACCCACTTGCCCGCTTGCGGGTTCTTTTTAAAGCGAGCGCGTTTCCATTCCTGCGACGGCAGCACGCCGGTCTTTTCGTTTTCCAGGTCGATGCCGGTCTGCTGGCCAAAGCCAAATGGCTTCATGAATTTGTAGATGGCGTCGATCCCCATGTCGCGCCCCAGGATGTAGTAATACGTATTGCACGACACCACGATCGACTTGCGCATGTCGACGGTGCCATGGCCGCCCACCACGTCGTCGCGGAATTTGTGGTCGCCCAGATAGAAGAACCCGGGGTCGCCAATTGCCTGGCTCGGCGTGCGCACGCCCGTTTCCAGCGCCGCCAATGCCATGAACGGCTTGAAGGTGGAGCCAGGCGCATAGGTGCCGGACAGCGGGCGGTTCACCATCGGCCGGTCCAGCGATGTATTCAGTTCATTCCAGCTTTGCGAATCGATGCCGTCCACGAACAGGTTGGGGTCATAGCCGGGACGCGACACGAAGGCCAGCACGTCGCCGGTCGCCGGTTCAATTGCCACCAGCGCGCCGCGCCGTTCGCCAAACGCTTCTTCCGCCACCTTTTGCAACTCGATATCGATCGACAGGATCAGGTTATTGCCCGGCGTGGCCGGTGTGCGCGACAACGTGCGCACCGCGCGCCCGCCCGCCGACACTTCCACCTCTTCATAGCCGGTGATGCCATGCAACTGCTTTTCGTAGCTCTTTTCCAAGCCTTCCTTGCCGATGTGTTCCGTGCCTTTATAGTTGCGCGCATCGTCGCCCGCTTCGATGACTTTCGCTTCGCTCTGGCTGATACGGCCGATATAGCCGATCACGTGCGACGCAGTTTCACCCAGCGGATACTGGCGGAACAGGCGCGCCTGGATTTCCACGCCCGGGAAACGGAAGCGCTGCGCGGAAAAGCGCGCCACTTCCTCATCCGTCAAACGGGTGCGCAGCGGCACGCCTTCAAAGCCCTTGGTTTCTTCCAGCAGACGTTTAAAACGCTTGCGGTCCTTGGCTTCCACCGACACCAGCTTGCCCAGTTCATCGATGACGGTTTCCAGCGGCGCACGCAATTTCGACGGCGTGATTTCCAGCGTATAGGCCGAGTAATTGCGGGCCAGGATCACGCCGTTGCGGTCGACAATCAAGCCACGGTTCGGCACCACGGGCACGAACGCAATACGGTTTTCTTCCGCCTGCGTCATGTACTTGTCGTGATGGACCACTTGCAGCCACACAAAGCGCGCCAGCAACAGCGCAAAGCAAATAAACACCAGCAAGCCCAGCGCCGACAGGCGCAGGCGGAACAAGTGCAGTTCGCGTTCGGTATTCTTGAACTCGGTCATCGGGACTGCTTAGATAGGACGCGTATGGTCTTTGTCGATGGCGCGGCGCTGCGGCGCCAGCAAGATCATCGTAATGAAGGGCCACAGCACGACCGCCACGGCGCTCTCGATGAAATACCACCAGCCGGGGAACTTGCCCGACACGATAAAGCGCACCATCAATTGCACGGATTGCGCCATCAGCAACAGCGGGAACACGTGCATGGCCTGCGTGATCAGCGGGAACCACAGCACGCGGCGGTGGATCATGATGGCGCAATACGACAGCAAGGTGTACGCCAGTGCATTTTCCCCCAGCAAGGTGGCGTCATGCACGTCCATCAGCAAGCCGAGGAAAAATGCCGTGCCGATGCCGACTTTGCGGGGCTGGTGCACGCCCCAGAACACCAAGGTCAGCGCGACGAAATCGGGCGCGCCGACGAACTGGCCCCAGGGCAGCAAGTTCAGCAGGAAGGCACAAAACAAGCTGAACGCAATAAACACCGGGCTGACCGGCAGCAGTATGTAATGTGGACGATTCATTGAAAGGCTTTCAACGCGTCTGCGTATCGTTGGCGGCGCCGTGCGCGGCGGGGCGGGCGGCAACCGGAGCGGCTGGCGCGGCCGCA
>NZ_WNLA01000040.1 GCF_009720865.1 Pseudoduganella ginsengisoli
GCACGCTGATCGGCACTGCGCTGACCAACGGCAGCGGCAACTGGAGCTTTACGCCAGGCACGGTGATGGTGGATGGCACGCACAACCTGACGGTGACGGCAACTGACGTGGCGGGCAATGTGTCCGGCGCTTCGCTGCCGCTGTCGATTACGGTCGAGACAGTGCGTCCGACGGCAAGTTTGTCGACAGGCAGCGGCACTGTTACGCCAGGCGCTACCATTGCCTATTCCCTGAGTTTTTCAGAAGGAGTCACCGGCTTGGATCCGGCCGATTTCAGCATCAGTAATGGCAGCATCCAAAGCATTACTGGATCTGGTTCCAGCTACACGGTAAATGTGTCGGCCGGAAGCAGCGCCGGAGCTGTCTCGCTCACGCTGAACAATGGCAGTTCGGTTACCGATGCGGCAGGCAATACCACGACCGGCGCCTCAAACAGCAGTGTCAATGTTGTTGTGGATGTCGATCCGCCGACAGCCAGCCTGATTGGCAGCGGTACCGTGAAAGGCAATGCTGCTGTCAGCTATGCGCTGAACTTCTCGGAATGGGTATCGGGTGTGGATGTAGGCGATTTCAGTATCAGCAATGGCATGATCGAGAGCGTCACTGGATCTGGTTCCAGCTATACCGTCAATGTCAAAGCTAGCGCCACTTCCGGCGCGATTGGTTTGACGCTGCTGAACGGTACCTCTATCTTTGACGCTTATAACAACCGAACAGTTGGCACGTCCAATAGCAGTGTAACAGTTGATGCGACGGCTCCCACGGGCTCACTGTCCACGGGTAGTACCGCGGTAGGTCCTGATGCCATCGTTTCTTACTCGCTGAACTTCAGTGAACCCGTGCTGGATTTGACCATGTCCGATTTCAGTGTCAGCAACGGTGTGATCCAGACCGTCAGCGGCAATGGATCCAGCTATACCATTACGGTTAAGGCAGGCTCCACCACTGGCAACATAGCGTTGCTCCTGCCAACTGGAGCCGTTACCGACCAGGTAGGCAATGCCAACCCTGCAATTTCTCACAGCGGCGTTGGTGTTAATGCAACGAAGCCGACTGCTACCCTGTCCGGCAGCGGCACAGTAGGCAAAGGTGCATTGGTCAACTATTCGCTGAGCTTCTCCCAATCCGTCACGGGTTTGGCGACCAATGATTTCAGTGTCACCAACGGCGCCATTCAAAGCGTCACCGGCTCTGGCTCAACTTATACTGTTGCGGTCACGGCAGGCTCCACGTCCGGGCCGATCAGTTTGGCATTGGCTGACCGTGCTGCATCCGATGGGTTTGGTAATGCCAGCGTCGCTACGTCGAATAGCAGCGTCAATGTTGATGCGACGCCGCCTAAGCCAACTATTTCCAGCGGCAGTAGCTTGGTCGCGCCGGGGACTACGGTCAATTATTCTGTGACGTTCGATGAAAGTGTGCTGGACTTGGATCTGTCCGACTTCGCAGCCAGCAACGCTACCTTGAGTGGCCTCAGCGGTTCAGGTTCCAGCTACACACTCAGCGTTAAGGCGGGAAGCAGCGGCACTATCGGCGTGGCGCTGGGCGCTGGCACGGTAAAGGACCTGTATGGTAACGCCAGCACGCTACCGTTGTATGACGGGAATGTCCGCATTCAGCCTGCACCACCCGCACCTGCGATTAAACTGGCCAGCGATAGCCAGACTGATGGCGATTTCTATACGAAGTGGGATGCCGTTGACGTCAGCAATGCGGTAGCTGGCGGAACCATTCAATACTCCTTAAATGGAGGCTCAACCTGGACTAATTCGGGAACAAGGATTGCGCCATCTGGTTTAGCGGATGGCGTCAGGAATATGCTGGTTCGCCAGCAAGATTCGCTGGGCACATACAGTGGTAACAGTTCGATCACGTACACAGTCGACACGAAGTCGCCAACCGTTACGATTTCGCCGCAGAGTAGCAGTGTAGCGTCGGGTGGAACGATAAGCTATTCGATAACGTTCAGTGAAGCGGTTGAGCAGTTGACTGCCAGCGACTTCACAGTTTCCGGAGTGGCCGGCAGCACGGTTGGCACCCTGACTGGTTCCGGAAGCTCGTACACGCTTTCCGTGACGGCTGGATCAGGCACAGGCACATTGACGCTGACGCTGCCAGGGGGGAACGGTCACGTTGACCACGCCGGGAATGACGGCGTGGGAGGTGCGGCTTCGGTGACTGTCACGAAACCGAATTATGGTCCGTCGGTGTTCGTCGACTTGCTTGATCTTCCTGGCCAGAATAACTTGACGACGGAGGTGCGCGGGCTAGACGCGGAGTCGAAACCTACGGACCTGAAATTCTTTGGACCGGGCGGATACTATTTCTACGGCACCCCATATGGTACGGCTGTTGGCGATGCGCTGACTGTTCGTTACTGGGACAAGAATTACGCGACGTTTGAGTTCAGGGATCCGCAAGGCGCGTCGGGATTTGGCAAATTGCTGGCGCCGATAGTGCTGGACCTGAACGGTAACGGATTCGATCTGCTGCGTGCATCGATGTCGCGTCCGACCGTGGACGTCAACAATGACGGTGTGCGCGATCATACTGGTTGGGTCGATGCGCAAGACGGCATTCTGGTGTTTGACAAGAATGGTGATGGAAAAGCCTCGGACAAAGCGGAGATAGAGTTGGCCGCTTACGGAAAGGACGGGGCTTCCGACCTGGAAGGCTTGGCACAAGGCTTCGACAGTAACCACGATGGTGTGTTCGATGCGCAGGACGCGCAATGGGCCAGCTTCGGCGTCTGGCGAGACTTGAACCAGGATGGCATCGGTACGCAGGATGAGTTCCAGTCGCTGGAAGCCATCGGCATCGTTTCAATTCAGTTGCATGGGGATAATACGCCGCATAGCATTAACGGCAACGGTATCCTGTCTACCGTGACGTTTGGCTGGAAGGATGGCAGTGTTGGTGCAGCTGGTGATGCGGTGTTCAACTACGTTAGTGGTCCAGAGCAGGCGCAACAATTGTCGGAAACGCTGCCTGCCACAGCGGAGTCTGCTGTCATCGGCAACGTAGTGCCAGCGGCTGAAGTGGTTGAGATCGTCGGCCGTTCACCGTTGCATCCATCCATTATCGCGTAATAGCAAAAGCCCCACTGGCCATCACCAGTGGGGCTCAGCGGGAACGTTCCGTTCTGGCCGCATTATGTGCAGACATGATGCGGCTAGTGCGTCAGCCTGCTGCTCTCATCAAACGTATTCCCCGCCGTACCCGTCGCTTCCAGCACCAGCAATTCCCCATTTCGCAATGCCAGCGCTGTCTTGCCGACGCCGGTATTCAAACTCGGATAAACGTCGGTTGATCCCTGGCTGAACGTGATATGCCACACGGTTTTTCCGCCCACCACGCTGGACGTCACGCCGCTGCCCGTAAAGGTCATGGCTTCGCTGCTGGCCGCAGTCGTCCCCTGATCCACACCTTGCGTCACGACTTCACCATTGCGCAGTTTGACGTTGGCATCCTTGACGGTGCTGGTGTATTGCATGACGATGGACGGCTGCTTATAAGTGCCGGTTGCCACGACCGCGCCTGTGCAATCCACATTGGCGAAATATTCGGTCTTGATGGTGAACGCTAACGTTGCGCCGCCATTGCTGGCCGCCAAGGTCATGGTGTCGCGGTTGTGCGCCGCGCATGGACGTATCCATACGCCTTCGTATTTTTGCAGCGCGCCGGCAACCTGAGTCGGGATGCCCTGGTCGCCGCCGCCACTGCCGCCGCCACAGGCGGAAAGGGTTGTCAGCAAGACGAATCCTGCCGCAAATCGGTACATGGTGTTGCTCCTGTTGATCATTAATGGCCAATTTAACCACCGGCCCCGTTGAAACACCATGACCGCAGGAGCCAGCATGAAAAAAGCCGCAAGGCGCACGGGGCGCCCTGCGGCTTTCAGACAGCTTAAAGGTTCAGATAACCGTTAAAACGCCGTGTCGAAGCGGACAAACATCGAACGGCCATTGATGCCGAACGGGCAGGTTTCCCAGCAGTGCGTGAAGCCCAGCTGCGGGAATGGGGCGCCCTTGACGGTGTCCCACTTGTCCGGATAGGTGTCGAACACGTTGTTGACGCCTACCGTCACGCTGGTCTTCTTGCTGAAGCTGTAGCGGGACGTCAAGTCCAGCAGCCATTTGCCCGACCACGTTTGCAGCGGCGCGAAGCCTTCACCCGATACTTCGCCATAGTAGTTGGCGCGCGCATTCACGTTCCATGGACCGGTCGTGAAGTCCGCCGCCACCACGTGGTGCTTGCGTGGCTGGCCGTGTTCGATCAAGGTCACCTGCGCCTGGTCGAACAGTTGTTCGCCGGTCAGGATGCTGGACGTCGAGTGGCGCTTCGTCACTTCCGTCTTGTTGAAGCCCAGCTGGCCGGACAGCACCAAGGTGGCGCCAGTCCACTTGGTGGTGTGATCGGCCACTATGTCCAGGCCGCGGGTCTTCGTGTCGACCGCATTGGTGAAGAACTGTGCCTGGCCCACGCCCAGCGGCGTCAGCACGTTGGCGATCGGGCCGCCTTTTTCTTCCGGTGCGATGTTGCTGGAGAAGACGATGCGGTCCTTGATCTTGATCTGGTACACGTCAGCCGTCAGCGACATGTTCGATGCGGGACGCAGCACCATGCCGAAGCTGGCGTTACGCGACGTTTCTTCCTTCAGCGGCGCGATGCCCAATGCCTTGGTGACTGCGCTGCCCTGGCGCGCGGTCAGCGTTTCCGTCAACTGGCCGGCCGCATTCAGGTTGGTCGACACGGAGCTGTAATACTCTTGCTGCACGCCTGGTGCGCGGAAGCCGGTCGATGCCGATGCGCGCAAGCCGAATTGCTTGGTCGGGTCCCAGCGCGCGCTGATCTTGCCCGTCACGGTGCTGCCGAAGTCCGAATAGTCTTCGTAGCGGATCGCGCCGGCCAGCAGCAATTCCTTCACTGGATGGTGTTCCGCATCCAGGTACAGCGCGATGTTGTGGCGGCCGGAATCGACTGCCGTGGCCGGGGTATAGCCAGGGAAGCCCTGGGTGCCCGATGCAGCCACGCCGCCGTTCTGGTCCTTGATGACGATCTTCGGATTGTTGGTGCGGCCGTACTGGTACGACACAGGGTCGCCGGCGACGATTTCATAGTTGTCGCGGCGCCATTCGAAGCCGGACGCCAGGAAGATTTCCGCGCCGCCCAGTTTGACGGGGCCCTTGATATCCGCGTTGATCGTGGTCTGGTTGAATTTCAGCTTGCCGGTGTCGGCTTCCAGCGGCGAGTCCGCGTAGATGCCGCCGCCTGGTTTCGGCTCATACCAGTACGACACGTTGATGGTTTGTTTTTCATGGAAATCCAGCTCGCTGGCGCCATGGTTGATCGACATGTCGAGCTTCCATTCGTTCGCCAGGTCGCGGCGGTAGCCGAACGCGTACGACAAGTCTTTGACGGTGGTGCGGATGTTTGGCAGGAAGCCGTTCGGGTAGACGGATGGCACGGTGCGGCCATCGCCTGGCGAGCGGTAGAAGCCGGACGAGTCGCCGGTGCGCTTGGACACGCCGCCGAAGGCATAGAACTCGCTGTCCTTATCGATCGGCAGCGCGCCATTCCACCAGAAGTACGCGTCTTTCGCGTCGGAGTCGCCGATGCGCTGCGTCACGCGCGGCGGATTCACGCGCAAGGTATCCGGGCCGGCGCGGTTGGTTTCGCCACGCACGCGGGCTTCGGCCGTCAGATTGACGAAGCCGCCATTTTCACCCAGTGCGAAGCCGCGGTTGACGCTGGCCGAGTACAGGTCGCCGTCGCCCTTGGACGTGGTGCCCAGCGTGCCGCTGAACGTGGTTTCATTGACGTTGCTCTTCAAGACGATGTTGATGACGCCGGCAATCGCGTCGGAACCATATTGCGCAGCGGCGCCATCGCGCAGCACTTCGATATGGTGGATTGCGGACATCGGAATGGCGTTGATGTCGGTACCGGCGGAGCCGCGGCCCACCGTTTGCTGCACGTTGACCAGCGCTTGCTGGTGGCGGCGCTTGCCATTGACCAGGACCAGCAACTGGTCAGGGCCCAGCGAACGCAGCGTGGCAGGACGGATGATGTCGGTGCCGTCACTGATGAAGGTGCTGGAGAAGTTAAACGATGGGTCCAGCGTTTGCAGCAGCTTGCCCAGTTCCAGTGGGCCGGCGGTCTGCATGTCTTTCAGGTTGATCAGGCCGACTGGCGCCGACGTGTCGAGGGCGGTTTTTGCCGTCGAACGGGAACCCAGCACGACCACGGTTTGCTCTTCGCCGGAATTGGCGGGAGCAGTTTGTGCGTAGACCTGGGTGGCTGCCAGCAAGATGGCGCTGGCGATGAGGGTGCGTTTGAACAGCGGTGGGGTGGCGGGTTGAGTAGCTCTTTGCATGGGCCTTTCCGTTTCTCTGCGTATAGTTTTTGTGCGCGCAATGACGTTGGGTAAACATTGGCGCCAAGATACTACCCCGCACGGTTGGCTTGTCAAAGGAATATCTTTCTCCTGAAATATTCAGTGTTGTAATAAAGTGTTTTCGCTGAATAAACGATACTTTATTTGTGAATCACTAGTGATTTCTGTGGCTAGATATCGTATTCTTGCCGGTTTGCTGCTAAAACATATTAGAAAAGCAATCGCTTGGTGATTGTTTTTTGCAAGTCATCACGTGTGGTCATGCATCCAGGACTTCATGCCATCGACCCAGTTTTTCGCGCGCAAATTCATTTGCTTTTTGATGATGCCGGCCCGTTCATACAATTCTGAAAAATCAATGCTTGGAGATTGCTTGAAGGCAATGGCGATGATGTTGGCGTCGTGTACTTCGGGCAGCCAGACGACGGAATCGAAGGCCAGTTCCATGTGCTGGAAATTCTTGTCGTAGTTCATGTAGTCGCCAAACACGTTGACGGTCATGATGCCGCCGGGCGTCAGGCAATCGGCGCAAGCCTGGTAAAACTCGGGTGTATCGAGCACGGGGCCGCGCGCTTCTTCGTCATACAAATCCACTTGCAGCACGTCGACCTTGCCGTGGTTGGCGGGATTCATGACGAAATCCAGCGCATTCATTTCCACCACGTTCAAGCGTTCATCGTTGGGCGGCAGGCCGAACAGGGCCCGGCAAATGGCAATCACGTTGGGGTTCAAGTCGACGGCGGTGACTTTCGCGCCGGGGAAGCGCTGGTAACAAAATTTCGTCAGCGCGGCGCTGCCCAGGCCCAGCTGGACGATGTGGCGGGGTTTTTCAATAAACAGCATCCACATCATCATCATTTGCACGTATTCCAGCTCGATGGCGTCAGGCTTGGCAATGCGCATGGCGCCCTGCACCCAGGACGTGCCCAGGTGCAGTGAACGGACGCCTTCGAATTCAGTGATGGTGGCGGGCGGATGGCCCGGAAGGTCAAAGCGGAGAGCGGTAGGTTTCATGCCACCAGTTTACCAGCCCACCTGTCCACTCGACATGGTGGGGCTCGACATGGTGGGGCTTGGCCCTTTTAGTACTATCGTGCTTCACGCGAACGATAGTACTAAAGGTGCCAGGCACCAAATCGGATTTCAACAAGCGGTGAGTACGGGCAAGATCATCGTGACAGCAAGGCCGCCGCCATCGCGGTTGGCCAGCATGATGCGGCCGCCGTGGGCTTCGGCGATTTCGCGGGCCAGCGCCAGGCCCAGGCCGGTGCCGCTGCGCTTGGTGGAATAAAACGGCACCAGCGCGTTGGCCAGTACCGTATCGCTCATGCCGGGGCCGCGGTCTTGCACGGCAATGCGTAGCATGCCTTGCACCCGTTGCACGTCCAGCGATACGCCGTCGGAAGGCGAACCCGATTCATGCGCATTTTTCAGCAAATTCAACAGCGCCTGCTCCATTTGCGCACCATCGAAACACGCCGCCTCGTCAGGCAAATCGCCCGTCAACGTGAACGCCACCTGATCCGCCAGCCGGGCAATAAATGCTTTCCAGTCATGCTGTTCCAGCCGGGGCGACGGCAGCTTGGCAAAGCGCGCATAGCCAAGAATAAAGCTCTCCAAATGCCGTGTGCGTTCTTCAATCGTGGCCAGGATTTGCGGCAAGCGCTCCGTTTGTCCCCGCCGCACCAGCTCAGCACCGGAATGCGCCAGCGACGTCAGCGGCGCCAGTGAATTGTTCAATTCATGGCTGATGACGCGTATGACTTTTTTCCACGTCTGCACTTCTTGCCGCCGCAATTCCTGCGTCAGCTGGCGCAGCAACAGCAACTCGTGCTTGCGCCCATTTAAGTTGAAACTGCTGCGCGCCAGGTGGTAGACATCTTCACCTTCCCCCTCGGGCGTATCGCTGCTGTCCACTGTAAACAAGCCATCGCCCCCCCGCGCCAGCGCTTCCCGCAACACCGGCGCGGACTGGTCCAGCAAATCATTGAGCCGGTTGCCTTCCAGCTTGCGCCCCTGGTTCAGCAACTGGCGCGCGGCGATATTCGCATACACGATATGGCCGCCCTCGCTAACCAGCAGCATGGCAACCGGCGTGTTTTGCACCATGGTGTCCAGTAACAGTTCACGCTGCACCAGGCCGAGACGCTGTTCACGCAACACGCGGCCCAACTCATTGTGCGCGGCCACCAGGTCGCTCAATTCATCGTTTTGCGCCCAGTGCAGGCTGAACGAAAAGTCGCCATCCTTGTAGCTGGTGACCGTGCCTGTCAGGGCGCGGAACAGCGACAGGATATGTTCCAGCTGCGCGCGGATCGTGATCGTTGCCAGCGGTATCACGGCCAGCAGGCAAATCGCCAGCACCAGCACGGGCTGGCCGGGAAACAGCCGCGTCAGCGCCAGGGCTATCAAAATGCCCAGCGTGAGCAAGGTCGCCAGCAGCGCGGACCAGCGCGTCAGCAGCGATAAGCGGATGCCGCGGCCAGCCATCAGCGGGACATGGCCAACAGTGGACACGCAGCGCCGGGCATGCGCTGGCAGGGCGGCCGGTGTGCGCTCGCGGCGCCGCCAGCCCAGCCCTGATGCAGGCCAGGCGGCGGCATCGAGCGAGCAGCCAGCCGATCAGGCACGGGCAATCCCCAGCCGCTCCATGCGCCGGTACAGCGCCTGGCGCGACAAGCCCAGTTCCGCCGCCGCCTGCGCCACCACGCCGTGCGCGCGCTGCAACGCTTGTGCAATGGCTTCGCGGTCGGGCTCCGCATCGGCGGGAGCCGCAGCGGGCGCCATCGGCAAGCCCAGGTCAGCCACCTTGATGACGTCGCCCGACGCCAGCAGGCAGGCACGCGCCATCACATTTTTCAATTCACGCACGTTGCCGGGCCAGGCGTGCGCCTGCAGCGCCGCCCGGGCACTGGCATCGAGCGTCTTGCGGCCGTCGAGGAAGTAGTGCGCCAGCGGCAGGATATCGGCCGGGCGGCCCGCCAGCGGCGGCAGCGCCAGTTCAATGACGTTCAGGCGGTAAAACAAATCTTCACGGAACGTGCCGGCCCGGATCATGGCCTGCAAATCCGCATTGGTGGCGCTGATGACGCGCACGCGCACCTGCCGTTCGCGGTTGGACCCCAGCCGTTCAAAGCGGCCTGTTTCCAGTACGCGCAGCAATTTCATTTGCCCCGCCAGCGGCAAGTTGCCGATTTCATCGAGGAACAAGGTGCCGCCATCGGCTGCTTCAAATTTGCCTTCGCGGGCTTTCGACGCGCCTGTATAGGCGCCCGCGTCGGCGCCAAACAATTCCGCTTCAATCAATTCAGAGGGCAGTGCGCCGCAATTCAACACGACAAACGGGCCTTCCTTTACGGATGAGTTAGCCTGGATGATTTCCGCAATGCGCTCCTTGCCGGAACCGTTCGGGCCCGTAATTAAAACCGGTACATCGGATTTCGCCACCTGGCACGCCAGGTGGATCACCCGTTCCGTGGCCGGGTCTTGCCAGATCATGCCGCGCAAATCATGCCGTTCCAGGTCGCGCCGCTGGCGCATGTCGCTGTGCATGCGCTGCGCCAGCGCGCGGTTGGCCTGGCCCAGCTCAATCAAGTTGGTGACGGTGGCCAGCAGGCGCTGGTCGTCCCATGGCTTGGCCAGGTAATCGGCGGCGCCGGCTTTGACGAGGTTGACGGCCGCATCGAGGTGCGTCCAGGCCGTCAGCAGGATGACGGGCAAGTCCGGATAGCGCTGGCGGATTTCGCGGAACAGGGCCACGCCTTCTTCGCCGGACGTGGTGTCAGCCGTGAAGTTCATGTCCTGGATCACCAGGTCAACATTGGCGCCTTCGCGCGCCAGCAAGCCCAAACCCTCTTCCGGCGACGCAGCGCTGAGGGTGGCAATATCGTGCAGGGAAAACAGGACGTCCAGGGCAACGGCAATGGCTGCGTTGTCGTCGATGATCAGTACAGTAGGCATCCCGCCAGCATAACCCAAATCCGGGGCGGCTTGCATGGCGTGGATGCGACATTGCAAGTGTTATGCGCTGCGGGTCGCCATTGCAGGCGAGATCGACGCCGCACGCCATGCCGGTCCATAGACGGCGGCAATCCCCAGCGCCCAGAAGATCGCCGCGCCGCCCAGCATATAAGTGGCCGGCAGCCGCGCCATTTCGAGCGCGCTGACCAGCAACTGATTCAGTCCCAACGCCAGCAGCACGCCAGTGAAGACGCCGATGCTGGTGATCATGATGTTTTCCGTGATGAAGTAGCGCAAGATGTCGAGACGGCGCGCGCCCAGGGCGCGGCGCACGCCGATTTGCTTGCGGCGCTGCGTGACCCACAGGCTGGCCATGCCGACGATGCCGCTGGCTGTCACCAGCAGCAGCAAGGCGCTGACCGTCACCAGCATCCACGACAAGCCCACGTCCGCCCGGTAACGCTCCTTGCGGTCATCATCGAGCGTCTTGGTTTTCAATACCACCTGGTTGTTGGCGGCGCGGCGCAGCGCTTCTTCCGTTTCTTTCATCACGCGGTCGCGCTGGCCCGGTTCCGTGCGCACCGTGTATTGCGCATTGCGGTCGCCCGTCAGGCGCACCGGCACGATGGTGCTGGTTTCTCCATCCACGCCCACCTGCGCACCTGGCGATTGCAAGGTATCGATGACGCCGATCACACGCACGGGGTGCGCCTCCGGGCCGACACCGATGTACAAGGTTTTGCCCACGAACGATGTGGCGCCGGGCCACACTTTTTCGCCCATGGCTTTCGTGATCTGGATGATTTTCGGAAAATCCTTGCTGGTGTTCTGGTCGATTTCCGTGACGTCGCCGTCATTGAAATCGCGCCCTTCAATCAATTTCAAGCCCCAGGTTTTCACCAGCGAATCCGGCGACACATAAAACGCTGCTACACCGGATTCCTTGTCCTGTTTCAGGTCGGCGGACACGCTGTTGTAGTTGCCGGAACGGGACAATGGCGTCTGGCTGGTATTGGCGACGGACACCACGCCCGGCACGGCGCGCAGCACGGCCGTATCAGACTTGATGCGGGCCAGCTGTTCTTCGTGCGACAGTTCGCGCAGCGGGCTTACTTGCACGTGGAAGATATCGTGTTCCTGCACGATACCGGTGGAACGGGCCGCGACGGCCTGGCGGATGTTCACGATGTGCAGCGCATTGGCGAGAATGGCCAGGCTCAACGCCACCTGGATCGCGACCAGCACGGGGCCGGTCTTGTTGCGCAGCAGCGCGGACAAAATGGGGCGGAATTCCACAGTGGGTTCTCCTTATTGCGATTTGAGTTGCAAAGCCGGCGTCACCTGGCATGCGCGCCACGTTGGCAGCAGGCCGGCCAGCATGGCGGACAGCACGGCCATCACGAAGGTCAGCAGCAGCATGAACCAGTCCATGTGCGCGACGACGGTCAACTGTTTCGATTGCATGGCGATCAGCGCCAGCGCGCCGAAAGCCAGCAGCAAGCCTGTCAAGCCGCCTGCCAGGCCCACCACCGTGGTCTCGATGAGGAATTGCGTGAAGATTTCCTTGCGCGATGCGCCCAGTGCGCGGCGCACGCCGATTTCCGGCGCCCGCACGGAAAACTTCGCCAGCAGCAGGCCGATGGTATTGACGAGGCACAGCAGCAGGAAGCCGAAGGCCAGCCACGCGGACAGCTTGTTGTCGTTGCCGACCACTTTCAGGAATTCCAGCCACTCCATCAAGTTGTACAGCTTCGTCGGCGCATTGCGCTTCATGCGCCCCAGCTTGTTTTGCTCGGCGGCATAGGCATTGAGCCAGCTGTGCAGGGCAGGGCGGTCGCCCGGCGAATGCAGTTCGAACCAGAACTGGATCCACGTGCATTCGGATTTCAACAGCGCATCAAAACCGGGATCGCGGTCGGCCGTGCAATTCATGCTGCCGTTGTGCGAATACTGGTGGCGGATCGCCGTGGCGAATGGAATAAAGAATTCATCTTCGTTGCCAAATGCGCCGCCATTGCTGCCAATGATGCGGTGGAAGCGGGGAATCGGGTCCCAGCGGTCGATCACACCCGTGATCTGGTATTCATAGCCCATCATGGTGAGGCGCCGGCCAACCGGGTTCTCGTTGCCATACAGTTTTTCCGACAGCTTGCGGCTCAATACCACGACATCGGCGCCGGCGGCATCGTGCGCTTCCGTCCAGCCGTGGCCATACAGGAATGGCACGTCGAACATGGCAAAGAAATCGCCGGTGGGCGCCATGCCCGACGCCGTGAAGACATTCAAATCCTTGCGCGCCGGTTCGACTGGGCCTGCCACGCCATACATGGCCGTACGGCGGTCACCCTGTTTGCTGGCCAGCATATTGGACGCGTCGATATACGACAACTGGCGGTCATTGGGTTTGTCGCCCGGCGTATAGCCTTGCGTCGGGCCATTGTCGACCAGCGGCACAAGCAAGCGCTCGCTCTTGGCGGGAATCGGGTCGCCCGACATCACGTGCAGGATGGTCAGGGTGGCGATGCTGGCGGCCACGCCGATGGCCAGGGTCAGCACCATCAGGGCCGTCAGCGCCGGATTCCGGCGCAGGCTGCGGACGCCCAGCTTGAAATAGTAAGTGAACATGCGCGGGATCCTTTACGCTTTCACGAGGGTTGGCGTTTTGCGCACCAGGTCGGACACCTGGCCGTCGATGATGTGCACGTTGCGCTGCGAGCGCTGCGCCAGTTCCGGATCGTGCGTGACCATCAGGATCGTCGTGCCCTGTGCGTTGATTTCTTCCAGCAGTTCCATCACGCCGCGCGCCATTTGCGTATCGAGGTTGCCGGTCGGTTCGTCAGCCAGCAGCAGCTTGGGCGAACCTGCCAGTGCGCGGGCAATTGCCACGCGCTGCTGCTGGCCGCCCGACAGTTCGGCGGGGAAGTGCCGCATGCGCGACGCCAGGCCGACTTTGGCCAGCGCGTCTTCGATGCGCTCCTTGCGTTCTGCCGCATTGAAGCCACGGTAGCGCAGCGGCACGTCGACGTTATCGAACAGCGACAGGTCGGGGATCAGGTTGAAGCCCTGGAAGATGAAGCCCAGCTTTTCATTGCGCAGGCGCGAACGGGCATTGTCATCCAAGCCTTTGACGTTGGTGCCGTCGAGGATGTATTCGCCATCCGTGAATTCTTCCAGCAGGCCGGCGATGTTGAGGAAACTGGTTTTGCCGGAACCAGACGGCCCCGTGACGGTGACGAATTCGCCTTGCTCGACGTTGATTTCAAAGCCGCGTAGCGCGTGCGTTTCAATCATGTGGGTGCGGTAGACTTTGCTCAGGTTTTTCATGCGCAGCATGGTGCGGGCTCCTGGTGGATTCAGTGATTGACTCATTGATTGATTGATACGCGTTCCGCGTTTGCAAACGTTTCCGTGCCGGAGATGACGACTTTGTCGCCCTGCTTCAGTCCGGACAAGATTTCAACGGCATTGACGCTGGTGGCGCCCAGCTTGATCGGCGTGCGCACGGCCACGCCGTCGCGCATCACGTACGCATAGCGGCCGCCTTCGGATTCCACGAACGAACCGCGTGGCAGCATCAAGGTGTTGGGCTTTTCATCGATCAGCAGGCGGGCCGATACGCGCTGGTTCTGGCGCAAGCCTTCCGGCTGCGCGCCATTGAAGCGCACGCGGGCCAGCACCTGGTTTTTCACGACTTCCGGCGACAGTGCGGACAGCTTGCCCATGGCTTTGCTTGATCCGACGAGGATTTCCGCATTCATGCCGATGCCGAGGTCCGCCACGTAGGTTTCCGGCACTTCGATTTCCACTTCCAGCGCGGACAAATCAACGAGCGTCATCAGCGGCGTATTGGCGGGCACCACGCTGCGGTTCGGCACCGATAACGTGCCGATAAAGCCATCGACGGGCGCGCGCACGGTCAATTCATCCACCTTGCGCTGCGCATTGGCCAGCGTGAGTTTTTGGCGCTCCAGCTGGGCGGACTTGGTTTTCAATTCCAGCGCCACGTTATCGCCTTCCAGTTCCGCCGCCTGCGTTGCGTGGCGGGCGCGGATTTCCGCTGCCTGCAATGCATCCTTGGCCTTCTGGTAATCGATCTTGGCGACCACGCCTTCATTGGACACGCTGTTGTAGCGCTCCAGCGTGCGCTGGGCGGACAGCCGGTCAATTTCCGCCGTGTCGGCGTCGCGCCTGGCCAGCATTTTTTGTTTGCGGGCGAGGATTTGCTGGCGCGCCACTTCGGCGGACAGTTCCTGGTACGTCGCCTGTTCGCGTTTCAATTCGTCGGTCAGGTCGGGCGATTCCAGGATGGCCAGCACGTCGCCTTTCTTCACGGTGGCGCCGGCGTGGGTTTTCAGCGTGACGGTAGACGGCGAGGTGGAATACAAGGTCGGGCTGACGGCAGCGACGATGCGGCCATTGACGGCGGCATCGCGGATCAAGGTGCCGCGCGTGACGTCGGCAATGCGCAGGCGCGATGCATTGACGGACTGGCTGCTGCCGGTCCACGTCGTGACCAGCGTGTAGCCACCGCCCAGCAGGGCCGCAGCAACGGCGGCCATCACGGCTTTGCGTTTCCACTGTCCGCCGGGCGGCGGGGTAATGACTCGGTCTTGGTGTGAAGTGTCGCGGATCATGTTCGTTAGGGACGGCGAATGTTGTTTGCCAGTTATGCAGGATTTGTGCCAGTGCCAAGTGCTTGATTTCATTGCAGTTAGCAGTGTGTCCGCGCTTGACCGGACGTGTCCGGCCTGTCCGCCGTTGTCCGTTTGTCCGCTCGGCCGTTCTTGCGAAATTGCTAATCGGACTTATTTACGCTGCATGATGAAACTCTTGAAAACGCTGATGGGCTATGAGGCCCCCGTGATTGATTTCGCCTTGATGGCGGCGCGGGCGTTTGGTTTTTTGCTATGCGCAGTGCGCGCAGGCGTCGCTGCTGCCCGTGTATGCCAGCATGCAGAATGAAGACAGCCTGGCGGAGGGCGACAGTTTATATGTGGCGGAAGCTGGCGCATGCGTTGTCGCCGCTGTGCGTCGAACCGGACGCGCAGGGCCGCCTGCATGTGCGCAGCGGTGTACTGGCCCGCACCAATGGCATATCGCTGCTGGCGCAGCACGGCTTTGGCGACGAAATTGATGCCCGTGCGAGAAAAGTACACGCGTGGCTCAGCAGCCACCTCGCCCATCCGCAAAGCTGCTCCGGCGTGCTCACCCCGTAGGGTCAGACGTGCATTCGTGCATCCACCCCATGGGGTCAGACGTGCATTCGTGCGTTTGCCGCCACTCTGAAGACTGCGAATTTGCCCCGTAAATTGCCGTCCCATAGATACCTGTGCGCTGGTTTTGCGGCAGGCTGGCGGTGCGCCGCTTTTCCAGGGTGCAGATACCTGCTGTATTTACAGGGCTTGCGGGTAGGGACGGTGGCTCGTGCGGGCACATATGCACGAATGCACGTCTGACCCCACGGGGTGGATGCATCAATGCACGTCTGACCCCAAATTTGGGCGGCGTTGCCAGAGCGTGGTCAGGCCGTACATGATGGACAGGATCGCCAGCCATGCGGCGTAAGTAGTCGCCAGCGACGGGGTGTAGCCGTCCGGTAGTTTCAGTGCACCCCCGATGAACGTCGGCGTTGCGCCATAGCGCACCATGAAATACACGCCCGCCAGCGCGTGGATCAGCGCAATGTGGACCGTATAAAAGAACAGCGGCGAGCCGCCAAACAGCATCAGCGGACGCACCTGGCGTACATGTTCAAAAGCTGCCAGCAGTGCCAGCCCGATGGCGCCCGTCACGCACAGGTATTGCAGCGACGGCGGATATTTCGACACGCGCAGGAATGACAGCACGTCGAATGCAAAACCCTTGTTTTGCGGCGACCATGGCGCGGGATCGCCATAGATATTCCATGTCCGCAGCAGCACAAACATGGCCAGCAATGCGGCGGCCGACAGTAGCAGCTTGCGCTGCCGCTCCGGTGCGGGCAGGCGGAACACAGGCGCTGCCGCGTAGCCGGCCGCCATCACACCCAGCCATGGAATCAGCGGATAGACGAACACGAAGCCGTAGTTGCCCGCCACGGGATAAAAGCCGCCCTGGTGCAGCGCCTGCCACAGCAAGCCGCCCGGCTGCCAGCCGTCGAGTGCATTGTGGCCGAAGAGCAGTACCGCCGCGAAGGCCGCACTACACCACCGCGGCAGCCACACCAGCCCCGCCAGTACGATCATGCCCGCACCCAGCGCCCAGATCACCTGGAATATCGTCACGTTATAGCCGAACTGCCAGCTGAAACTGATCCACGTCCATTCCAGCACCAGCAGCATGGCGCCACGGCTCAGCAGGTAGCGCGACAGGGCCGGGCGGGCGTCAGGAGGCACATCGGCGGCAGCGCGGGCGCCGCGCAGCCAGGCGGACGAACCGGCCAGGAAGACAAACACGGTGGCGCACAGGTGCGTGATCCAGCGCGTCATGAACCAGCCGGGCGTGGTCTGCGACAAGTCTTCCGGCTGGAAGGGCGCAAGTCCAAAGAAATCCCGCGTATGGTCCAGCGCCATCAAGACGATGACGAAGCCCCGCAACATGTCGATCGATGCCAGCCGCGCTGCCTTCATGCGTTCTCCTATTTCTTTTTCTTCTCCACTACTTCACTGCAATCACCCTTGATCACAGCATTGTCGTAATTGGTCCAGCCATAGCTGTCCACCACCCGCTTGTGCAGCTTGAAGCTGTTGTTGACGAAGCTCCATTCCAGGCGGTCTTGCGGATAGCGGATGTCGCCCATGTCCAGCAACGTGTGGAACATGTTCTCCGTCGCCAGTTTGGCCTTGCGGTGGCGTTCCAGTTGCGTGACCTTGTCAGGATAACGTTCTTTGTATTGATCGGAGTACCACACGAAGGCGGGAACGCGGAATTCGTGGATGGTGTTGTGGCCATGGAACGCCAAACGGCATGCACCGTCGTACAAGGTTTGGCCGTGGTCGGCCACATACAGCATGGTTACGGGCTGCTGCGGCGCTTTCAGCTTGTTGATGGTCTGCGACAGGAACCAGTCCGTGTATAGCACCGAGTTATCGTAGCTGTTGTTCATTTGCGGCTTGATCTTCAAGTCCGTATAGGCAGGCTTGTCGACGCCGAACAGCGATGGCGTCCACTTGTCGAATTCTTTCGGGTGGCGCTGGCTGTAATTCCAGTGGCTGCCCAGCGTGTGCAAGACGATCAGCTTTTTCGGCGCAGGATCAGCCAGTGCATGCTGCAGCGGGTCCAGCAACACGCTGTCGAAATTCGAGTTGTTGGTGTAGCCGCCCAGGTTCAGGAATTGCACCACGTCCGCTTCCCGCGCGAATACGGAGACGGGCGTGTCGAACTGGCCAAATGAAATCTGGTTCGACAGCCAGTACGTTCGAAAGCCCGCTTCCTTGTAAGCCGTGATGAAGGACTTTTCTGAAAAGCCGTCTTCCAGGCTTTGCGTAGCGGGTTTGCGGGAAATAATGACGGGCACGGACAGGCGCGTGGCCGATACCGCCGTCACGACATCCTGCAACATCACCAGGTTGGTTTCTTTGGCCAGCAGCGGATTGGTTTCCCGCGTATAGCCGTTCAAGCTCCAGCGGTCGTAGCGGGCCGATTCGCCGATCACCAGCACGACGGTTTCCGGCGCCGTGTCTGGCGCTTGTTGGTGGGCATGGAACGTGAAGCTGCGACTGGCTTGGCCGAGGCGGGCCAGGTGTTCACGCTCATCGTAAAAATCCACGCCGCGCCCCGTCAGGCCGAATGGCCAGGTGCGGGTGAAATCGTAATAGTCGGGCGGGATGCGCAGCCAGTGCGGCAGCGGCGCCAGTTTCCAGTGCGTGCGGTGGGCGCCGGGGACGGAGCCGGGCGCGGAGTCCGTGCTGGCGCTGCTGTCGTCTTCCTCTTCTTCATCGTCCGATGTGTCGTCCTCGGCAGAGGATGGCGAAGCGGCGGCCGAGCCGGAAACCGGGGCCGATCGGGGCGCAGCGGCTGATCCGGAAGCCGATGCAGCAGCCCGCACCGAAGCCGGCGCAGACGCCGGCGCCGGCGCTGCCCCAAATTCCCACCCATACCATGCCAGCGCCGCCAGCACTGACACCACGCCCAGCACGGCAACCCGCGCCTGCCCCGGCATCGCCAGCGCCCTGGTGCGCAATGCCGCCGCCCACACGGCGATAAACCAGATAATTGCCCCGGCCATCACGGCCGCCAGCAGCCATACGGTACTGCCCAGGAATTCCATGGCTTCGCGGGGGCTGGTTTCCGCAATGATGCCCAGGTGGTGCGTGGAAATGCCCTGGCTGTAATAGACGATGAGGTATAGCTCGATCGGCATGCCGATGAACGCGGGCAGCAGCAGCCAGTGGAACCATGCGGGACGTTTAAAGATGGCCCATACCGCCAGCCACGCATACACTTCCATCACGGCGATGTTCGCGCCATGTTCCAGCGGCTTGCCCAGCACCAGCGGTACAAATGGCACCAGCGTCAGGATCAGGTAGCTCAGCAGGATAAATGCCGTGGGCAGGCGCAATTGCATAGGAAAGCTGCGGGGAAAAGGGGGCATTATCGTGCAGGTGCGGGGCTTTGGGCGAAAAATTGTGGTGGCGGGCGGCCCGGTATTGCTGGCGAGGTGCAGGGATGCCGAGTGCGTAGGGCGTGTTTATAAACCCGCCATGGCGCCGTCGAAACGCATGCAGGGTGGATTTGACTCGGCGTCCCCGTAAAAACACGCCCTGCGGGGAAGCAGGAGTGCTGGTTGGGTGATCAGCACAATTGGCCGTTGAATGGATCCGTGATTTGCCGCAGCCGGTAATTAATGCCGGAAAATGCGGCAAACTGCTCCATGGTGCGCACCGTGCCCAGGCCATAGGCGCCCGGCAAGCCATCGCCGCACAGCAGGCGGTTCAACCGGCTGGCCGCGCGCGCCGTCAGGTAGGTGCCCGTGAATGCGCGCTGGCTGGCCACTTCGCCATGCCAGTGGTGCGTTTCATGGGGCGTATTGGCGGCCTTATATAAATGGTAGAGCGGCACGTGCAGCGGATGGAAGATATCCCAGCCACGGGTATAGGCGCGCACGGCCAGGCTTTGCTCTTCGCCGTGGAAATACAGGTAGGGGTCGTACGGTACTTCTTCGATAAAGTTGCCGCAGCAGAAAACGAAGCCTGCCGCGATATGGCAGCCCGCGACGGGCTGGTCGGTAAATAAGTGCTTGGCGAGGAAGCGCAGCACCACTTCGGACGCCGTCAGCGGCGTTTCCGGGTGCGGGCGCAGCACGAGGACGGTTTTGCCTTCTGGCGGCGTGTATTGCGGTTTGCCGTCCACCATATCAAAACGATAAGGATACGTGCTGAGGATAGGCTTGGCGGAACGGGCCAGCAACAGCGTATGCTGGCGCCGCAAGCTTTCATCCCAGCCCGGCTCGAAACACATGTGCGAATCGATTTGCAGCAGGAATTGTTCGCCGTCGTACAGCGAAAACGCCTGGTTGCGGGCCCAGCTGACCCCCAGCGTATCGTGCACATCGATAAATAAATAGCGGATCTGGTGCGCAAACGGCAGCGCGGCGATTTGCTCGCGCTGGCTGCTGCGGTTCTGGTCCACGACGGCAAAACGCAGCAATTCCGGCCGTGTCGCTTTGCTAAAAGCATCGTTCAGGGTGAAGAACAACATGGGGTCCAGGTACGACGCCAGGCTGATGAATATGTGCTGGTTCAACGAAGTTCTCCGCCGGATGTGTTAGCAGTAACGAGGGTGATGGAAATATTAACAGTTCCCTCTAAGCATGGAAGAGCCTTCGAGGGAAATGCCTCACAAATGTGCAAATTCCCGCCATGCGCTGCACTAAATCTGTTGACCGTGCAACAGCATGCGTCTATACTCGCGAGTTCTCAATTTATTCTGCGCATCGTATACGCATTTTTCAGGCTACTCCATAGTGTGTGGTTCTGACGCCGCGATGCCCGTTTGAGACTGGTTTTAGCCCCCGGACAGCATGTGCTGTGCGGGATGTCAATGAGTAGTAATTTTGTTGGATTAAGAACGATGCCAACCATCAATCAATTGATTCGCAATCCACGCGTGTCCGCTCGCGTGAAGAGCAAATCGCCGGCACTGGAAAACTGCCCGCAAAAGCGTGGCGTATGCACCCGTGTGTACACCACCACTCCTAAAAAGCCTAACTCGGCACTGCGTAAAGTCGCCAAAGTGCGTCTGACCAACGGTTTCGAAGTGATTTCGTACATCGGCGGTGAAGGCCACAACCTGCAGGAACACAGCGTTGTTCTGCTGCGTGGCGGTCGTGTAAAAGACTTGCCAGGTGTTCGTTACCACATGGTTCGCGGCTCGCTGGATACCCAGGGCGTTAAAGACCGTAAGCAGGCTCGCTCGAAGTACGGTGCTAAGCGCGCTAAGCAAGCTAAGAAGTAATTTCTCTAGCTTTTAAAAAATGATGTACCTGACACCGTTGGTATCAGGCACATAGATGAGTTAGTTGAGGCGGTCGCGAGACCGAGTAAGTGGAAGGCTATGATGGCCTCCGCGAGTACCAGACAGAGGTACTCAACTGAAGACAGGAAGGAAATAAAATGCCACGTCGTCGTGAAGTTCCCAAGCGCGAGATTCTGCCGGATCCAAAATTCGGTAGCACCGAAGTCGCTAAATTCGTTAACGTTCTGATGCTGTCCGGCAAAAAGTCGGTTGCAGAAAACATCATCTACGGCGCGTTCGACCACATCCAGCAAAAATCCGGCAAGGATCCTCTGGAAGTGTTCGCCGCTGCAGTGAACAACGCCAAGCCACTGGTTGAGGTTAAGTCCCGCCGTGTGGGTGGCGCCAACTACCAGGTTCCAGTTGAAGTGCGCCCAGTGCGCCGCCTGGCCCTGTCGATGCGCTGGCTGCGTGAAGCTGCCAACAAGCGCAGCGAAAAATCCATGCCACAGCGTCTGGGTGGTGAGCTGATGGAAGCCGCGGAAGGCCGTGGCGGCGCAATGAAGCGCCGTGACGAAGTTCACCGCATGGCTGAAGCGAACAAGGCGTTCTCGCACTTCCGCTTCTAATAAATTCGGCCGGGGTAGCTTCCCGGCCATTTATTCACAGATTGAAGCCGGGCTCATTTTTGTAATGAAAATGGCGTCCGGTTTTGTCCATTAAAAGATTTAGGATCTAACATGGCCCGCAAGACCCCCATCGAGCGTTACCGCAACATCGGTATTTCCGCTCACATCGACGCAGGTAAGACCACCACTACCGAGCGCGTGCTGTTCTACACCGGCGTGAACCACAAGATTGGTGAAGTGCACGACGGCGCAGCCACCATGGACTGGATGGAACAGGAACAAGAGCGCGGTATTACCATTACCTCCGCGGCAACGACCTGCTTCTGGAAGGGCATGGGCAACAACTTCCAGCCGCACCACATCAACATCATCGATACCCCAGGCCACGTGGACTTCACCATTGAGGTTGAGCGTTCGATGCGTGTTCTGGACGGCGCGTGCATGGTTTACTGCGCAGTGGGCGGTGTTCAGCCACAGTCGGAAACCGTATGGCGTCAGGCTAACAAGTACAAAGTGCCACGTCTGGCATTCGTGAACAAGATGGACCGTACCGGCGCCAACTTCTTCAAAGTGTACGAGCAGATGCGTGCCCGCCTGAAGGCCAACCCAGTGCCGATCCAGGTACCTATCGGTGCCGAAGACAACTTCGCCGGCGTGATCGACCTGGTCAAGATGAAAGCCATCATCTGGGACGACGCGTCCCAGGGCATGAAGTTCGACTACAAAGACATCCCTGCCGAGCTGGTAGACGTTGCTCAAGAGTGGCGTGAAAAGATGGTTGAAGCTGCCGCTGAATCCAGCGAAGAGCTGATGAACAAGTACCTGGAAGAAGGCGACCTGTCGGAAGAAGAGATCAAGAAGGCCCTGCGCCAGCGTACGATCGCTTCGGAAATCGTTCCGATGATGTGCGGCACCGCGTTCAAGAACAAGGGTGTTCAGGCAATGTTGGACGCCGTCATCGAATACCTGCCATCGCCAGTGGACATTCCACCAGTGGGCGGCACGGACGAAGACGAGCAGCCAGCTTCGCGTAAAGCAGCTGACGACGAGAAATTCTCGGCGCTGGCATTCAAGATCATGACCGACCCGTTCGTTGGCCAGCTGGCCTTCTTCCGCGTGTACTCGGGCGTGGTGAACGCAGGCGACACCATCTACAACTCGGTAAAACAGCGCAAAGAGCGTCTGGGCCGTATTCTGCAGATGCACGCTAACCAGCGTGAAGAGATCAAAGAAGTGCGCGCTGGCGACATCGCTGCTGCAGTTGGTCTGAAAGACGTGACCACCGGCGAAACCCTGTGCGACCCGGCATCGATCATCGTTCTGGAACGCATGGTATTCCCAGAGCCAGTGATTCAGCAGGCTGTTGAGCCTAAGACCAAGGCTGACCAGGAAAAAATGGGCCTGGCACTGAACCGTCTGGCTCAGGAAGACCCATCGTTCCGCGTGAAGACCGACGAAGAATCCGGCCAGACCATCATCGGTGGTATGGGCGAGCTGCACCTGGAAATTATCGTTGACCGTATGAAGCGCGAATTCGGCGTGGAAGCAACCGTTGGCAAGCCACAGGTTGCATACCGCGAAACGATCCGCAAAGCGGTTACCGACGTTGAAGGCAAGTTCGTTAAGCAGTCGGGTGGTCGTGGTCAGTACGGTCACGCTGTTCTGACCGTTGAGCCGCAAGAACCAGGCAAGGGCTTCGAATTCGTTGACGCTATTAAAGGCGGTGTGGTTCCACGTGAATACATCCCTGCAGTTGAGAAGGGTGTTCGCGAAACCCTGACCTCGGGCGTGCTGGCTGGCTACCCAGTGGTTGACGTGAAAGTGACGCTGACCTTCGGTTCGTACCACGACGTTGACTCGAACGAAAACGCGTTCCGTATGGCTGGTTCGATGGCGTTCAAAGAAGGCTGCAAACGCGCGAACCCAGTAATTCTGGAGCCAATGATGGCTGTGGAAGTGGAAACGCCGGAAGACTACGCCGGTACCGTGATGGGCGACCTGTCGTCCCGCCGCGGTATGGTGCAGGGCATGGATGAAATCCCAGGCGGCGGCGGCAAGATCATCAAAGCCGAAGTACCGCTGTCGGAAATGTTTGGTTACTCGACCATTCTGCGTTCCGCAACGCAGGGCCGTGCAACCTACACGATGGAATTCAAGCACTACTCCGAAGCGCCTAAGCACGTGACCGACGCGATCATCACCGCTAAAGCGAAGTAAATCGTAAAATCCTGTAATGGCCGGCTGGAGTGACCCTCCAGCCGGACAAAACCTTAAATATCTAGTTCTAAGGAAGAATTAAAATGGCAAAAGAAAAGTTCGAGCGGACTAAACCGCACGTAAACGTTGGCACCATCGGTCACGTTGACCACGGCAAAACCACCCTGACCGCTGCAATCGCAACCGTTCTGTCGAAGAAATTCGGCGGCGAAGCTAAAGCTTACGACCAGATCGACGCTGCTCCAGAAGAAAAAGCACGCGGCATTACCATTAACACCGCTCACGTTGAGTACGAAACGGCTAACCGCCACTACGCTCACGTTGACTGCCCAGGCCACGCCGACTACATCAAGAACATGATTACCGGTGCTGCGCAGATGGACGGCGCGATCCTGGTTTGCTCCGCTGCTGACGGCCCAATGCCACAGACCCGTGAGCACATCCTGTTGGCTCGCCAGGTTGGCGTTCCATACATCATCGTGTTCCTGAACAAGTGCGACTTGGTTGACGACGCAGAACTGCTGGAACTGGTGGAAATGGAAGTTCGCGAACTGCTGTCGAAGTACGAGTTCCCAGGCGACGACCTGCCAATCATCAAAGGTTCGGCACGTATGGCGCTGGAAGGCCAGCAAGGCGAAATGGGCGAAGACTGCATCGTTCGCCTGGCTGAAGCCCTGGATTCCTACATCCCAACCCCAGAGCGCGCTGTTGACGGCACGTTCCTGATGCCAGTGGAAGACGTGTTCTCGATTTCCGGCCGTGGTACCGTTGTGACCGGTCGTGTTGAGCGCGGCATCATCAAGGTCGGCGAAGAGATCGAAATCGTTGGTATCACCGACACCGTGAAAACCACCTGCACCGGCGTGGAAATGTTCCGCAAACTGCTGGACCAAGGTCAGGCAGGCGACAACGTTGGTCTGCTGCTGCGCGGCACCAAGCGTGAAGACGTTCAGCGTGGCCAGGTTCTGGCTAAGCCAGGTTCGATCAAGCCACACTCGCACTTCACCGGTGAGATCTACGTTCTGTCGAAAGACGAAGGCGGCCGTCACACCCCGTTCTTCAACAACTACCGTCCACAGTTCTACTTCCGTACGACCGACGTGACCGGCTCGATCGAGCTGCCAGCAGACAAAGAAATGGTTATGCCAGGCGACAACGTATCGATCACCGTTAAGCTGATCTCCCCGATCGCTATGGAAGAAGGTCTGCGCTTCGCTATCCGCGAAGGCGGCCGTACCGTTGGCGCAGGCGTTGTTGCTAAGATCATCGCCTAATAGATTCTGTTAGCGACCAAGTTTTTTTGCGGGCCTTCGGGTCCGCGATGAAACAAGCAGAGCCGGCTGTGTTACCATAGCCGGCTCTGTTGTTGTAACAACCCGTTCTTTGATCAATGCTGACACTACAAAGTTGTCAGTTCGCTCTTTTAGGGAATTATCATGACCGCACCAAACCAAAAAATCCGTATCCGCCTGAAAGCTTTCGACTACAAGCTGATCGACCAGTCCGCTCTGGAAATCGTTGACACCGCTAAGCGCACCGGCGCCGTTGTCAAAGGCCCAGTTCCTCTGCCGACCCGCATCCAGCGTTACGACGTGCTGCGTTCCCCGCACGTGAACAAGACTTCGCGTGACCAGTTCGAAATCCGTACCCACCAGCGCCTGATGGACATCGTCGACCCAACCGACAAGACCGTTGACGCTCTGATGAAGCTGGACCTGCCAGCTGGCGTGGACGTTGAAATCAAACTGCAATAATTGATTTCAGGTAGGCGGGGGCCAAAGCCTTCGCTGCCCTCAAAAGGCCGGTGCCGCTTTGCGGACCGGCCTTTTTGTTTGGCTATGTCACCACAAACCGTGGAAAGTGCCCAATCGCTGCTTTGAGCATACTTTTGGGGGTATCGATGCGGCCTGCATCAAGCACGCAGCGCCAGCCCAGGTAATTGGGCAGGTAGCGCGTGGCGACGCCGTGGAACCGGTGCAGCCAGTTGCGGAAACGGCTGTGGTACGCGTTCACGTTT
>NZ_WNLA01000041.1 GCF_009720865.1 Pseudoduganella ginsengisoli
ACGAAGCGTTGTGTTCGTCAGCAGCAGAGAAGCGAGATTATCTAGTGTTTCCTGATATCCGTCAACCCCTCGTTTGCATCGCTGTTTCGTTTTCAAACCGTCGCAGCGCTGCGGGGACAGAACTATAGCAAACCACATTCCCATAGGCAAGCGCTATTTCAGGTTCATGTAAGGACCTGGCATCAGGATTGCTATCAAACATAGATAGCGCACCCGGCCTATGAGCCGGCGCAACACTTGTATCGGAACAGTTGCTCCATTGCGGTACAAGTGTCACATTTTGGTACAGCCGCACGCCGCGAAAGACGGCCCATAAAGGAATCGGAGACATGTACACGCAACCTGCCCGGCCCGCCCCCCCCGACATGGGCGGCATCATCACCACTTCCCACAAACGTTCGCTGGCCTATGGCCTGTGCCCCGACAGTTGTGCTGATTTTGGTCCCATCGCCCGCAACGAGCTGTCGCTATTAATAGAGCAAAACCGCATGCTCCATGCGCACGCGCTGCCCGCGATGGAAACGCTGTACCAGCAAATCATCAACACGCACAACATGGTGATCTTGACGGATGCCCATGGCGTGATCCTGCATTCGCTGGGCGATGCCGACTTCCTGGAAAAGGCCAACCGGGTCGCGTTGCAGCCCGGCGTCGCCTGGTCAGAAGAAAGCAAAGGTACCAACGCAATCGGCACCGCCATCGCGGAACGCGCGCCGGCGCTGGTGCACGCGGACCAGCATTATCTGAATGCCAACCACTTCCTCACCTGCTCTGCAGCCCCCATCACAGACCACCTGGGCAATGTGGTCGGCGTGCTCGATGTCTCCGGCGACCAGCGCAGCTATCACCAGCACACAATGGCGCTGGTACGGATGTCTGCGCTGATGATTGAAAACCAGCTGTTTTCCGCCACCTTCGAAGACGCCATCACGATCCACTTCCATACGCGGCCGGAATTCATCGGCACGCTGATGGAAGGGATCGCGTCATTCACGCCGGGCGGCCGCTTCCTGTCCGCCAACCGCAATGGCCTGTTCCAGCTGGGTCTTACGTATTCAGCACTGCAAACCCACACGTTCAGTTCCCTGTTTGGCTTGCCCGTCTCCGCGCTGTTCGACCATTACCGTACGGCGGCGCCAGGTTTGCTGGACCTGTGCATGCATAACGGCGTGCGGGTACACGGGCGCGCGCAACTGCGGCTGGCCAACAACCAGTTCCAGCACGTTTTGTCCGCGCCGCACGAGCAAACGCGCCCGCAGGCGGCCTCCAACCTGGCCGCCAATGCAGCCCGCAAGCTGTCCGGCCTGCGCTACCTGCGGACCGGAGATCCGCAGCTGGAACTGGTGCTCGACAAGGTTACCCGTGTGCTGGGCAAAGACATTCCTATCATGATCATGGGTGAAACCGGTACGGGCAAGGAATTGCTGGCCCAGGCCATCCACAACGATTCGCCTCGCGCCGCCAGCCCCTTCGTCGCAGTCAACTGCGCATCGATCCCGGAAACCCTGATTGAATCGGAATTGTTCGGCTATGAAGATGGCGCTTTCACAGGCGCGCGCAAAAAAGGCGCGCCAGGCCGCATCCTGCAAGCCAACGGCGGCACGCTGTTCCTCGATGAAATCGGCGACATGCCATTCAGCCTGCAAGCGCGCCTGCTACGCGTACTGCAAGAGCGCATGGTGACGCCGCTGGGCAGCGGCAAATCCATTCCCGTCAACGTGGAAGTCATTTGCGCCACCAACCATAACCTGCGCGAACGTATTGCGCAGGGCTTGTTCCGCGAAGACTTGTATTACCGGCTCAATGGCCTGGTGGTGAAATTGCCGCCGCTGCGTGAACGCACGGACCTGGAAACCGTCGTCAAGAAAATCCTCGCCATTGAATCCGACAATGGCCGTTATGAAGTGTCGCCGGAAATCCTCGAACTGTTCCGCCGCCACCGCTGGCCCGGCAACTTCCGCCAGTTGACGAATTTGCTGCGCACCGCCATCGTCATGGCAGGTGATGAGCAGGAAATTTGCCTGCGCCATATGCCCGACGACTTTATGGACGATATCGCGGCAGCCAATGCCGCAGCCTTACCCGCGCCGGCTGCGCCCGGCGTCCTGGCCGCAAGCTGCGAACCTGCCGAGCCGGCGCCGGCCTTTGAACGTTACGCTCCTGCCGGCGCCCGCCTGGATGAAATGGAATATTCCGCTATTCAAAAAGCCCTGCAAGCCCATGGCGGCAATATTTCCGCTGCCGCCCGGGCGCTCGGCGTATCGCGCAACACCATCTACCGCAAAATGCCGCACCTGAAGTAAGCGCCCAGAATGAGGATGCCTGGCCTAAAGGCCCTGCACCCTTAACTCAGGAGGCCATCATCCCAAACCCGGCGGAGCGCCGCATCTCGCCCCGCCGGTCTACCGTCAGCACATCGACGCCAGGCAGCCGCGCCGCCAGCGCATGCGCCTGTTTCGCTCCCATCACCATAAATGCTGCCGCCAGCCCGTCTGCCAGCAAACCCAGTGGCGCCAGCACAGTGACGCGCACCAGTTCATCCGCCACTTCGCCGGTAGCGGGACTGACAATGCTGCCGGCTCCCGCAGCGCCGCCAGCTGACGTGGCCATGCAGCGGTCCCGCAACGGCACGGTGCCCAGTGAGACGCCATGCAGATCAGGCAATCCCGCCATCCACTGCAAACCGCCACCGCCCGTTGCCGCAACAGCGCCCGTGTCAACCAGCGCATCGCTGATACCATGGCGGCGCAATACCGATAGCGCCATGTCAGCCGCATATCCGGGCGCCAGCCCGTCCAGCGTCAATTCCATACCCGGCTGCAGAAAGCGCGCGCACTCCCGTCCAAATGACAGCCGCCGCCACCCCACCTGCGCACGGGCGCTGTCGAGAACATGCCGCTCCGGCAGCGCGCCCCAGCGCTGCGCATCCGCATAGACGTGCAGCAAGGGCTGTACCGTCACGTCAAATGCGCCGCCTGTCAAATCCGATAAGGCGCAAGCCTGCGGCAACAATGCCAACAGTTGCGGGTCTGGCTGCGCAAGTACGCCGTCACGGTTCAACCGGCATACCGCGCTATCCTGATCGGCCAGTGACACCATCCGCTCAACACTCATGGCTGCGCACAGCGCGGCGGCAATCGCCACTTGCGCGCGCGCTTCATCTGCATGCAGTACTGTGACCGTCAGCTCAGTCCCAAATACATGCGCAGTCCCGCGGTGCAGGGCCTTCGAAGCCGCCTGGACCCGTCCCAGGCAAGACAGCGCACCAATCGCGGCAGAAAGGAAGATGGACCGTTCCATCATCCACCTCCCAGCCGCGTCATGGTCAGCCCGCGTGCGCGCTTGCGGCCCTGGTGTTCCACCGGCGCCGCCATTCCCGCCTCCGTACACTGCGGGCAATCGCTGCAGCATTCCACCTCCACATCTTGCGGCGCGGACGACAGCACGCGCACGCTGCGGCTCAAGTACAGCCACACCATCAGCAATACGACCAGGCTGGCCAGCGCTGCGATGGCGCCCAGCCCCACGGCAGCGGCGCCAGCGCCAGCCGCTTCACTGCTGGCCGCAGCCGCCGCCGCATTGACGGCAATGCCCGCATTGGCCACGATCACCACCAGCGCCACGCACGGCAGCCAATAGCTGGTCCAGCGCAAAGGCTTGCGTAGCCTGGGCTGCGGCGGCGTGCACACTGCGCCACGCCAGCGCATCGGACTACGCCCCCGCATCAGCAATGCCGCGCAAACAGCAACACCCAGCGCCAGCACGGTCCACTCAACCAGCGAGTCATGCAAGGTAATCATGGCCACTTCTCTCGTCCTGGTTAGAAGAAGATGATGCCGCCCAGCGAGGCGCCATTCATTTTTGCCTCGCCGCCGGCGAATGCCTTGGAGCGCGACTGGCCGACCTCACCCACCAGCGTGACCGCACTGTTCAGCGAGTAGTACGCGCCCAAGGTCAGGTTGGCGTTCTGTTTCAGGCCGCCCGTGCCGGCTGCGTTATCGCTGTTGCGGCTGACGCCATAGCCCAGGCCCAGTTTCAACTTGTCCGTCGCCTTGTACGTACCCTGCAAGAAGTAGTTGCGGCCACGGACATCGCCCTGGTCCGCATCGGACAGGATGCCGATGGCTTTACCGCCCTGCACATTGGCCAGCAAGCCAAATGGGCCGTCCGCATACGACGCGCCCAGCTCCATGGCGGACATCGTCAAATCTTTGCCGCCGGCAGCCAGCGCTTCAAACTTTTGCGTCTTTGCACCCAGCCATACTTTGGCGCCGCTGCCGCTCCAGCTCAATTGCGCCTGCACTTGTGGCGCGGTCCCGGCGCTGTATCTGGATGCAGTGATCACCGGCGTATCGGCAACAGGGCTGACCAGCGCCACGTCGATGCCAACGCCGGCGGACTTTGGTGCGCTGTATGCGATCTGTCCGTAGTAGCCCATGTAGCTGTAGCCTGCGCCGATATGGCCCAAGGTCACGCGGCCGCGCTGCGTTGCCTGCACAGGCAAGCCCGCGCCCAGCAAGGTCATGTCACTGAGAATGGCGTTGGAACCGAAAATGCCCAGGTCGCGGCCCAGTTTCACTGTCCCCATGTCCGCATTTCCAAACGTGAAGTACGCCTGGCGCACGTCGACCGTGCTGTTTTGTGCGACTGCGCTGTCGGTGGCTGTCGCGCTATAGATGGCCACGACAGCCTTGACGTCATAGCCGCTGAGATTGGAACCGGCCGACGCCACCAGGCCATTCGGCAGCAAGCCATTGCCCACGGCGCTGCGGTCTTTCTTGCCGCCGCAGCCCAGGCCGCGGTCCGCCAGCGCCAGACCGCCCACTGCGATCCCGGAGCACGACACTTGCGTGTAATACGCGTTGACGATACCGCCAACACCCACCGTCCAGTCACCTGCCTTGAAATCAACTGCGCTTGCATGCTGCGCGCTCAACGCTGCGGCTACGGCAATCACACTCCCCATGGCATTCTTATTCATTACGGTCTCCTGTATTTTTAAGTTGGACATCATTGAGATGCACTACCTAAAGGGCAAATTGCATGCCACATCACTACAGGAGGGAACCGCCGCAGCGGCTTGCAAAATGTGCGCAGCATTGGATCAATGTGCGCAATCCGTGCCGCTACAGCTGTTCCATTTGCTTACAACGCCTTCGCCAGCTGTTCAAGGATGGCGGGATTTTCCAGGGTCGATACATCCTGCGTCACGGACTCGCCTTTCGCCAGCACGCGCAGCAGGCGGCGCATGATTTTCCCTGAGCGCGTCTTCGGCAAGTTGTCGCCAAAGCGGATTTCCTTCGGCTTGGCTATCGGGCCGATTTCCTTCGCCACCCAGTTGCGCAATTCCGCCGCCAGCGCTTTCGCCGCATCGCCTTCAGGGCGGGCCTGCTTCAGCACAACGAATGCGCAAATCGATTCGCCCGTCGTGGCATCCGGCTTGCCCACGACGGCGGCTTCCGCCACCAATGGATGCGCGACAAGAGCGGATTCGATTTCCATCGTTCCCATGCGGTGTCCCGACACATTGAGCACGTCATCAATGCGGCCCGTGATGGTGAAGTAACCCGTATCCTTGTTACGTATTGCACCGTCGCCTGCCAGGTAATAGCCGCCCAATTCTTCCGGGAAGTAGCTGGCACGGAAGCGGTCCGCATCGTTCCAGATGGTGCGGATCATCGATGGCCATGGGCGTTTGACGACCAGGATGCCGCCCTGCCCGTTCGGCACATCCTGCCCCGCTTCATCGACAATGGCCGCCATGATGCCTGGCAGCGGCAGCGTGCACGATCCCGGCACCATCGGCGTAGCGCCAGGCAGCGGCGTGATCATGTGGCCACCCGTTTCCGTTTGCCAGAACGTGTCGATAATGGGGCAGCGCTCCTGGCCCACATTGCGGTAGTACCACATCCACGCTTCCGGGTTGATCGGTTCACCGACAGAGCCAAGTAATCGCAGCGACGACAAGTCGTAATTCTTTGGATGCACCTTCGGATCCGTTTCGCATGCCTTGATCAGCGAGCGGATAGCAGTCGGCGCCGTATAGAAAATGCTGACTTTGTGCTTTTCAATGGTTTCCCAGAAGCGGCCCGCGTCCGGCCACGTCGGCACGCCTTCGAAGATCACTTGCGTGGCTCCGGCCACGGTCGGACCGTACGTGATATAGCTGTGGCCCGTGACCCAGCCAATGTCGGCGGTGCACCAGTAGACGTCATCCGGCTTGATGTCGAATGTCCATTTCATGGTCAGCGCAGTCCACAGCAAATAGCCGCCCGACGCGTGCTGCACGCCTTTCGGTTTGCCCGTGGAGCCGGACGTGTACAGGATGAACAGCGGATGTTCCGCATTGACCCATTCCGGTTCGCACACGTCGCTTTGCCCATCCATCAAGTCGTGCAGCCAGATATCGCGCGGCGCCGCGTGCTTGACGTTACCACCGGTGCGCCGGTACACGATCACATTGCGCACACATTCACAGCCGCCCAGCGCCAGCGCTTCATCGACGATGGATTTCAGCGGCAAGCGCTTGCCGCCCCGCAGCTGTTCATCGGCAGTGATAACGGCCACCGCGCCTGCATCGGCGATACGCTCATGCAGCGCCCGCGCAGAAAAGCCGCCAAACACGACGGAGTGCGTCGCGCCTATGCGCGCGCAAGCCTGCATGGCTACCACTGCTTCAATCGACATCGACATATACAGCACCACGCGGTCGCCTTTCGCAATACCGCGCGCTCGCAAGCCATTGGCCAGCTTGCACACCTTCGCATGCAATTCTTTATACGTAATGCTGGTGACCGCGCCGTCATCCGCTTCAAAGATGATGGCGGTCTTGCCGCCATTGCCATTTTCAAGATTGCGGTCCAGGCAGTTGTACGACACGTTCAACTTGCCATCATCGAACCATTTAAAGAAGGGCGCATTGCTTTCATCGAGCACGCGCGTAAAAGGTACGCGCCACGCCAGGTTTTCACGCGCCAGCTTGCCCCAGTAACCCTGGTAATCGCGTTCGGCAAACGCGCACAGCGCTTCATAAGACGCCATATCAGGAATGGCCGCAGCAGCCGAGAAAGAAGATGGTGGCAGGAATGTGGTTTGCATGTCAGACCTTTTATATAGTGGATGCCCGGCCTGAAGACCCGGCACGCCAGATAAAAAAACGGCGGCCGAAGCCGCCCAAGGGATGCACAGATGAAAAAAATTTACTGAATGAAGATTTACTTCACCAGCTTAAAGACCCAGACACTTCCGCCCTGCTCCAGGAAATTAACTTTCTTTGCCACTTCACCGCCCCACAGCGGTACTGCCCCGCCCCAGCCCGACACCACGGCCACATATTGCGTATCGCCGTCTTGCCACGTGACTGGCGGCGCCACCACGCCGGAACCGGTCTGGAACTTCCACAATTCCTTGCCCGTCTTCGCGTCGACGGCTTTCAAATAGCCCTCCGGCGTGCCATAGAACACCAGACCGCCGCCCGTTGCCATGGCGCCGCCCCACAGCGGCGCCGTGTTCTTGACTTCCCATGCGATCTTGCCGGACTTCGGATCAATTGCGCGCAGCGCGCCGATGTAGTCGTCAAACAATGGCTTGATGGTAAAGCCCGCGCCCAGGTACGCACCGCCCTTCTTGTACGAAATCGGCTCGTTCCAGATATCCATGCCCCATTCGTTAGCCGGTACGTAGAACAGTTTCGTTTGCGGGCTGTACGCCATCGGCATCTGGTTCTTCGCGCCCAGGAACGCTGGCGCGGCAAACACGGTCTTGCCCTTCTTGCCTTCTTCGCCCTGGGTAGGATCGCCCGGACGGCCATCCGGCGTGAACTTTGGACGGCCTGTTTCCAGGTCGATACCGGTCGCCCACGTGATTTTCTTCACGAACGGGAATGCGTTATGCAGCTTGCCCGTCTGCGCATCGTTCACGTAGAAGAAGCCGTTACGGTCAGCCTTGCCGCCATAACGCTTGCCATCCATTTCAAACGTGACGAATTCATTGGCGCCGTCGAAGTCCCACGCGTCATTCGGCGTGTTCTGGTAGCTCCACTTGATCTGGCCAGTTTCCACGTCCACGGCGACCGTTGACGACGAATACAGGTTGTCGCCAGGACGCAGGTGGCTGTTCCACGGGGCTGGGTTGCCAGTGCCGAAGTATGCCAGGCCAGTGGCCGGATCGTACGTGCCGCCCATCCACGTGGATGCGCCGCCCGTCTTCCACAATTCACCCGGCCACGATTTATTGACGGTGCCCGACACGCCATTGTCAATCGCGTTGCCGTCTTTATCGTAGCGGTGGCCCATATGGCCTTCCACCGTTGGACGCGACCAGACCAGTTCGCCCGTGCGCGGATTGCGCGCTTCGATACGGCCCACGATACCGAACTCGCCGCCCGATACGCCCGTCAACAGCAACCCTTTGGCAATCAGCGGTGCGGCGGACATCGAATAGCCGGCGTTATAGTCGTCGACTTTTTCCTTCCACACGATCTTGCCCGTATCCTGGTCCAGCGCCACCAGCTGCGCATCGAGCGTGCCGAAGATGACGAGGTTGTCGAACAGTGCTGCACCGCGGTTGATCACGTCGCAGCATGGCATGATGCCGTCGGGCAGGCGGTGTTCATACTTCCACAGCTTGGCGCCCGTCTTCAAATCCAGCGCATAGATGCGCGAATACGACGCCGTGACGAACATTTTGCCGTTGTGGATGAGCGGCTGCGATTCCTGGCCGCGCTGCTTTTCACCGCCAAACGAGAACGACCACGCCGGCACCAGCTTGCCGACTGTCTTGGTATTAATTTGCGACAGCGGCGAATAGCGCTGCCCCGCCGAGCCCATGCCGAACGACAGCACGCTCGACGTGTCTGGTACCGTTTTTTCCAGCATCGCCTGCGTCACGGCGCCACCAGCCCATACACTGCCGGTCAATGCGGCACATGCTGCTGCGACCAACAATCCCATGATCTTTTTTTCCACAGTAGTCTCCCCTTATGGTTTTATTCCCAATTCACTGCATTCCTGGTCTGTGAACAAGCGCGAACGCGTCAAGAATCGTTGCCCTGAACCGTTATCGAGTGAAAACATGCCGCCATTCCCCGGCACCACGTCGATAATCAATTGCGTGTGTTCCCAGTATTCGTACTGCTCCATGCCGATATAAAACGGCGCGCCTCCGAGGTTGCCGAGGTAGATATCCGTGTCGCTGAGGTTGAACTCTCCGACCTGGTAGCACATCGGCGTGCTGCCGTCGCAGCAACCGCCGGACTGGAAAAACATGATTGGCCCGTAACGGTGACGCAGGGCGGCAATCATTTCCAGCGCGGCGCCGGTGGCGATAACTCTTGCGACGGCAGTTTTCATAATGTTGTCTAAGTTGAGGATGCCCGGCCTGAAGGCCCTGCACCGTTGGATTTAAAAGAAGCCCAGCGCGTTCGGGTCATAGCTGACCAGCAGGTTCTTGGTCTGCTGATAGTGCTCGAGCATCATCTTGTGGTTTTCACGGCCGATACCCGACTGCTTGTAGCCGCCGAACGCTGCGTGCGCAGGGTACAGGTGGTAGCAATTGGTCCACACGCGGCCAGCCTGGATGCCGCGGCCAACGCGGAAGGCACGGGAACCATCACGGGTCCACACACCTGCGCCCAGCCCATACAAAGTATCGTTGGCGATGCGCAGCGCATCTTCTTCATCCTTGAAGGTGGTCACCGATACGACCGGGCCAAAGATCTCTTCCTGGAAGATGCGCATCTTGTTGTGGCCTTTGAACACGGTCGGCTGCACGTAATAGCCGCCTTCCAGGTCGCCGTTCTGCACGCTGCGTACGCCGCCTGCCAGCAATTCCGCGCCTTCCTGCTTGCCGATGTCCATGTACGACAGGATTTTTTCCAGCTGTTCCTGCGATGCCTGGGCGCCGATCATGGTCGAAGCATCCAGCGGGTTGCCCTGCTTGATGGCCGCTACGCGCTTCAGTGCGCGCTCGATAAACGCTTCGTAAATCGATTCCTGGATCAGCACGCGCGACGGGCACGTGCACACTTCGCCCTGGTTCAGCGCGAACATGGCGAAACCTTCCAGGCACTTGTCGAAGAATGCGTCATCCGCTTCCATTACGTCTTCAAAGAAGATGTTCGGCGACTTCCCGCCCAGTTCCAGCGTCACGGGAATCAGGTTTTGCGCGGCGTATTGCATGATCAGGCGGCCGGTGCCCGTTTCACCCGTGAAGGCAATCTTCGCGATGCGCTTGGACGACGCCAGCGGCTTGCCCGCTTCCAGGCCAAAGCCGTTGACGACGTTCAGTACACCTGGCGGCAGCAGGTCGGCAATCAATTCCACCAGCACCATGATCGATGCCGGCGTTTGCTCGGCTGGTTTCAGCACCACGCAGTTACCAGCGGCCAGCGCAGGGGCCAGCTTCCATACCGCCATCAGGATCGGGAAGTTCCAGGGGATGATCTGGCCGACGACGCCCAGCGGTTCATGGAAGTGGTACGCGTAGGTATTGGCGTCGATCTGCGCAACGGAACCCTCCTGGGCGCGGATGCAGCCGGCGAAGTAGCGGAAGTGATCGATCGCCAGCGGGATGTCGGCAGCGGTGGTCTCGCGGATAGGCTTGCCGTTGTCGATGGTTTCAGCGATGGCCAGCGTGGACAGGTTTTGCTCCATGCGGTCGGCAATCTTGTTCAGGATGTTGGCGCGCTCCGTCTGCGACGTCTTGGCCCACGCATCCTTGGCGGCATGCGCTGCATCCAGTGCGATTTCCACGTCTTCCGCCGTCGAACGGGCGATTTCGCAGAATGGCTTGCCGGTGATCGGCGTCAGGTTGGCAAAATATTCGCCTTTTACTGGTGGAACGAATTTACCGCCGATGAAGTTGTCGTAGCGCTGTTTGTAGGGATTGGCGACGCCCAGTTTGGAGATATCCGCGAGATTCATGTCATCCTCTTTCTTCAATAGGTTTGGTGGTGATTCGGGCCGTTCCTTGCGGGACGGTGGCGTTGAGCACACTCCTTGTTTCGCAAGCACCGTGCCAGCCTGTTTCACGGGGATTTACGCCACTGCAGCATTGCAAGCTGTGACAGAACGGAACACAGGTGTTCCATCCGCTGTTCCAGTTGTTCAGCGGATTGCCACACCCCACGGTAATTCACCGACGGCGACATCAGCAGTTTTGCGGGCCGCTGCTGTATCGATGACGGAGACGCTGTTGGAGCGGCCATTGGCGACATACAGCTTGCTGCCGTCCGGCGTGATGGCCATATTCCACGGGCGCTTGCCAACAGCGATGGTGGCGCTGACCTGATTGGTGGCCGTATCGATCTGCATCACGCTGCCGTCGATGCCGTTCGACACGTAGACCTTGCTGCCATTGGGATGCACGGCAATACCATTGGCGTTGCGTCCGGCCGGGATTCTTGCAATGGCAGCGCCGGTGGCCGTATCGACGACGTAGACTGCATTGGCCAGTTCACAGGCGATGTAGGCACGGCTGCCGTCTGGCAGGAAGCCGATGCCGCGGGGACGCATGCCCACGGCAACCGCGCCGGTCTGGCGGCGCTGCGCCACGTCGATCACGTCCACCTGCTCCGCTTCTTCCGCACTGACGTACAGCCAGCGGCTGTCAGGGCTGAAGACAGCATGTTCCGGATTCCTGCCTTTGACGGGAATGTCGGCCAGGCGCTGGCCCGTATGGGCGTCAACCAGGGTGACGCTGTTGCCCTCTTCGACTGCCACGGCGGCATAGCGGCCGTCGGGCGATACGCTGACGCCTTCCGGCGAACTGCCCAGCGCCAGCGTGCGCGCGGCGCCGCCTGTGCTGTCCAGCATCAGCAAGGCATTGCTGCCGGCATCCGTCACGAACAGGCGGTTGCCGACGGCGTCATACGCAATGCCGCGGGGGCGCTTGCCTGCAGGGAGGCTGCGCAACACGGTATCTGTGGCGGTATCGAGCACGCTGACGGAGCCGGATTTTTCATTCGGCACGTACGCCAGCGGCGCCGCCATGGCGGCGATCGGCGCGGACAGGGTTGCAACAGCGCATACAGCGCGCAGACAATAAGCGGTTTTCATGGTGGTCTCCTGATGTTGGGCTGCGCGTCCGTGCGCGCGTATCGCTCAGGAATGCAAGCCGCATGCCACGCAGTTCTCTGATGCGGGCACACGGCTTTCACCATGGCAGGTATATTGCTTACGGTTTTTGGCAGACCGCCATAAAGGAGATTGAAATGCAAACCCGGATTCGACTGAACACTATTGCCGCCCTGCTGGGCTGCACCGTTGCCGCAGGTGCGCTGGCGGAAGGGCCGGACACTGTCGTCATCGTCAGTGGCAGCCGCGTGGAGCACAACAGCTTTGACTTCCCTGCCGCCGTCGATGTCGTCGACGGGGAGCGTATCCGTGCCGGGCAAATGCGGGTCAATGCATCGGAAGCGCTGGCCGCCGTGCCGGGACTGGTGGTACAGAACCGGCAAAACTATGCGCAGGATTTGCAGATTTCTTCGCGCGGCTTTGGCGCCCGCTCGGCGTTCGGCGTGCGGGGCGTGAAACTGGTGGCCGATGGCATTCCCGCTTCGATGCCGGATGGGCAGGGCCAGGCTGCCACTTTCAATCTCGACCAGGCGCAGCGCATTGAAGTGCTGCGGGGGCCGTTTTCCGCTGCCTATGGCAACCATGCTGGCGGCGTCGTGCAATTGCTTACGCGCGAACCGGAAAGCAGGGCGACGCTGGAAACGGCCGTCATGGGCGGCAGCGATGGCGCACGCAAGGTCGACGTCAATGCGCAGGGCATGGCTGGCGGTATCGGTTACCTGCTCGACGCGTCCCGTTTCGACACGGATGGTTATCGCGACCATAGCGCGGCACGGCGCGACCAGGCGTATGCGAAATTGGTGGTGCGGCCCAATGATGGCGGCAAATTGACGGTGACGGCCAGTGGCTTGCGTCAGAAAGATACGCAAGATCCGCTGGGCGTCACGTGGGCCACTTACTTGCGCGACCCGCGCGCGGGCGAAATCGACACGACCGATACGGTGACGCCTAAGCTTACCCTGGCGGAACGCTATGGCACGCGCAAAAGTATCGACCACCAGCAAATTGGCGCCGCGTGGGAACAGCGCTTTGGCGACAGCCGGCTGAAGGTAGCGCTGTATGGGGGCAACCGGCAAGTGATCCAGTACCAGGCATTTTCCCGCGCATTCCAGGCGCCTGCCAGCCATTCGGGCGGCGTGGTGGATTTCGACCGTGACTTCCATGGCGCGGACATCAGCTGGCTGGACGTGCGGGAACTGGGCGGCGGCAAGCTCAGTACCACGGCGGGGCTGGAATATGGCCGTTCGTCTGATGACCGCAAGGGGTACGAAAACTTTATCGGGACGGTGCTGGGCGTGAAGGGCAAGCTGCGGCGGGATGAGCAGGATGTGGTGTCGAATGCGGATCCGTACGTGCAGTCGGAGTGGGCGGCCGGCGGCTGGGTGCTCAGCGGCGGCGTGCGGCGCAGCCGTGTCACGGTGTCGGTGCGCGACCGGTTCCTGTCGAACGGCGACGATAGCGGCAATACACGCCAGGCGCGCACGACGCCGGTGGCGGGTGTGCTGTACAAGGTGTCGCCAGTGTTGAATGTGTATGCCAGCGCGGCGCAGGGTTTCGAGACGCCGACGTTGAATGAATTGTTTTACTCGGGCACGGGCGGCGGCTTCAACTTCCGCCTGCAGCCGGCGCGCAGCACGCACGGGGAAATCGGCGCCAAGGCCATCGTAGGTACCGGCATGCGGCTGGATGCGGCGCTGTTCAGCGTGAAGACGCGCGATGAACTGGTGGTGGATGCTTCGAGTGGCGGGCGGACCAGCTATCGCAATGCGGGCAAGACATCGCGGCGTGGTGCGGAAGTTTCGGTGGATGCGGACCTGGGTGCGGGCTTCAGCAGCCGCATCGCACTGACGGTGCTGCGTGCCGTCTACGATACGCCATTTGGCGCGGTCGCTGCTGGCAGCCGTTTGCCGGGTGTACCGAAGGCGAACCTGTATGCGGACGTCGCGTGGAAAGATGCATCGGGCCATTGGGGCGCGGCACTGGAAACCGTCGCCAATGCAAAAGTGTACGCAGAAGACAGCAATGTTGAGAAAGCAGCGCCAGGCTACGCAACGATGAATGCCCGGATCACGGCGAAGCACGACATTGGCGCGTGGGGCGTGACGGGATATGCCCGCCTCAACAACCTGTTTGACCGCCAATACATCGGTTCCGTCATCGTCGGCGACACCAACAAACGCTATTACGAGTCCGCCCCAGGCCGCAACTGGCAACTGGGCGCCAGCGCGCAATACCGCTTCTAAAACCCTGGGGTCAGGCGTGCATTCGTGCATTCGCCGGCCCCGCAACCACGCCTACCCGTCGATTTCATTTGCGGCTTCCCGGGGGTCAGGCGTGCATTCGTGCGCCGGGCCGGGAGGCTTGAAGTAGCGGGCGGTATGGCAAGACGCAGCAATGCATGCCTGACCCCACGGGTGGTTGGCCAGGCTGCATAAGGGTTTGCTGAGGATTTTTGTGGCCAGGCGGCTGGTGGATGCATTAATGCACGTCTGACCCCACGGGTTATGGCTGGACGGCGCGTACGCCGTATTTGGCGAAGATGGCTTGTAGCTCGCCGCTGTCGCGCAGCTCATTGAGGGCGGCTTGCAGATGGCGGGCTACGTCCTCATTGCCCTTCTTGACGGCCATGCCGACTGCCCAGCCATTACGGGGCAAGCGCTGGAATACTGCCGGCGCCAGCGGGTAGGCGGGGTCGCCCCGGAACACGGTTTCGATTTCAGACCGGTTGGCCAGCACGGCATCCAGCTTCCCGGCTTTTAATTCTTCCAGCGCGGCGGCGGCCGTGGGGTAAATCCGCACATTGTCGCGGAAGCGGCCATTGCCCTCCCCCAGCAACACCATGCCCGCAATCGACACCTTTTCCACGCCGATGCGCTTGCCCGCCAACGCATCGATGCTGTCAAACGCCGGCATGGCTTTCACGTCGCGCACCAGCTGCACGGATTCCACGTGATACGGCGCGAAAATCTGCACCTTGTCCTGCGCCGCCATCAAGCGCGGATCGACAGGAACGTGCAGCATCACGTCCGCCGGCCCATACCCAAGGTAGTGGCCCTTCCACACCATATTGCGCAAGTCATCGCCCAGCTCTTCACCCGCCGGGAAGGGCAGCAAATACAGCCGCAAACGCAGCTTCTTGGCCAGCGCCTCCGCCAGGTCGACATCGATGCCGCCCTCCTTCGAGGAAAACGGCGCGAAGTCCGTATACACAGCCACTTTCAGGCTGCCCGTTTGCTGCACCTTATCCCAGTCCGCGCGGACCGGCAGTGCCAGGGAAAGGGCGAGCGCTGCCGCCGCCCCCAATAAAGTTGTGCGACGGCTCATGACGCCCTCCCTACGAATTAGTTAGCCTCGCGGCGCGATTCCAGGTAAGTCTTGATGGCCCACATGGCTTCCTGATTGAATACCCCCTCAAACGGCGGCATATAGACAGCGCCGTTGCGCACCTTGCCGCCGCGGATCGACGACAGGAAGTAGGCGTCGACGTCCTTGTAGCAGGCAGCTTTCTTGTTGGCGTTCTTGATGTTGTTGCAGTCGCGGTCCAGCAAGCGCAAGTCCGGCGCGATGCCGCCCGATACGGCTTCCAGGCCATGGCAGCGCGCGCAATTCTGGTTGTAGGCGGAACTGCCGATCTTCAGCGCCAGCTTGTTGCCTTTGTAGGGGTTTTCATCGCGCCATTTGTCACCCAGCGCAGCCAGGCCCGTGGTGTCGACACCCTGCGGCGTCACATTGCCGTGGCCATAGGCGGCCAGCGAGGCAACCAGCGCCGCTGCTGCGGCAAAGAAGATGGTGGGGCGTTTCATGATGCTGTCTCCTTGTGTTAGTGATAGTCCACAAGGAGCAATTGGCGTGCCACGATTGCATTCGTGGCGCGGCGCCGGCGCAACTGCTGAAAGTGCGCCAAATCGGAACAGGTGTCACAGCAATTGTTCCACTGCCCGTGACACCTGCACGCCACTGTGCCGCGTTAAGACATCAGGGCCCGGACGGCCGCGGCGCCGCCTTGAACATTTTGCCCCATTGATTGACCAGCGCAGGGCGAATGCGGTCTTTCAGCGCATCGCACACTGGCGTCAACAGCGCGACCACCGCCAGCGTGCACACGGTAACGAATACCGCGTTGGCCACTGTCGTATTCTTCCACGGGCTGATCGCGGCAAACATGCAGATGGCCGGATAATGGAAGCAGTACAACGGGAACGTCTGGGCGCCCAGCCAGCGGCCGGCGCTGACGACTTTCGGCGGGATCTGCATCGCTGGCGACAGCACATTCCGGACCGCGACCAGGTTGGCGGTAAACAGCACCGCGGTAATGTAATCCTCGAAAATATTCCGGTTAAACGGCGCCGCTCCCCATGGCAGCCAAACGATGAATTTCCCTGCCAGATAATTCTTGGTAAAGACCGGCATCGCCAGCAACAGCAGCGCAGACACTGCCAGCATCAGTTGCCACGCTAGCTTGGGAAGCTGGATCCGGCTGCGCCAGTGGTACAGCGCGAATCCCAGCGCCCATAGGGGCAGCAACGCCGTGATAGTGCGTCCAGCAAGGGAAAGGATGACCAGCGAGGCGATAATGCCGATCCAGCGTGGCGCAAACAGGATCAGCCCCGCGATGACGTAATACGTCGCCTCGAAACTCAGTGACCAGTACGGCCCATTCGTTCCCGGCGAGATGCCGTTGAAGCCAAAGACTTGATACTCATTGAGGAAGAATGCTGAAGCCAGGTAGCCTTGCCAGCTTGGCGGCTTCCACAGCGCTTTCTTGATCGTATAAAACTCCGGATTGACGGCCATGCCGATCGTATCGAAGCAAAACGTCAGCAGCAGCGCAATGCCGACGACGGAATATAGCCGCGCAATGCGCGCGGCATAATAGTCCGCCGCGGTTTTTTCCCTCAAGTCCGTCACATACGCAATCACGTAGCCCGACAAGACAAAAAAGATGGTGACGGCCATACCGCCGTAAGCGCCCATGCGCCACCACACCACTTTGTCCGTGAACGGATAACTCTCAAGGTGGCAGACAAATACCGCCAGTGCAGCAAAAAAACGAACAAAGTCTAGATAGACTGAAAATGATTTGTTCATAAGTTGACCCGCTCTCCACAGCCCATGTTGGAATACCTCCTATTTTTTTTGCAATTTTCCCGCATGAAAGAATTTGATGGCGCGCAGATGGATCAATTACAGCTCACGGCACGGGTGTGACTGTACACAAACTGCACCGTTCTTGCGCCTCGAAAGTAAATTCGATGGGCAGGAAATGTGCGATCACGTCAGCATTGGTCCGCGCATGCAGCGACACGCGGTCCACCGTGAACTTGCCGCCGCCCGCCAGCGCCATCGGCAACATCAGCTGGTCCGCCAGATGTTCGCTGACGGCCGCGCCCGACGCGATGTAATCGCGTGCATCGTGCACCGCCTGCTTTGCCACGGCTTCGGAAGGCACGGATTTCTCTCCAAATGCTGCAAAAACTTCTGTCACGTGTTCGCTGTCCAATGTAATCAACAGCACATTGCCGGGTCCATGCTTGTCCGGCAGCTGGCGCGGACGCAATTGCTCGCCGCTCCACCCCATTGCCGTTCCCACGGTGTCCAGCTCGCGCTGCGCCACGCGATATGGCACGGCAGCGATAAAGCTTTCCGCGTATCCTGCGCGGCGCGCGCCCGGCGCCAGCAATTCCAGCCGCTGCAACTGCGCGCAAGGCTGCACCGTGGCCGATACGATGCCGCCTCCGGCCGGATAAAAACCGTGCCGTTCCAGGCGTATGTCGATCTCCGCCCCCATCTGCGCCATCGCACGGCCATATGCGCGCTGCAGGAATTCCGCTGGCGGCGCTTTCGGATTATGCGTGCCGCCGCTGACTGTGACAATAGACGGCTGATCAGCATACAGCAATGCCGGCAGCAGCGTTTGCAGCACCAGCATGCTGCTGCCCGCCGAGCCAATGGCAAAGCTGTAATTGCCGCCACGGATGCGGCCCGGCTTGAATACCAGCGTTTGCGCCCCCACCCGCACGTCAGAGATATCCGCGCCACACACTTCGGCGGCAGCCTGCACCGCCACCAGATGCTGCCGCATCAAGCCAGGCTTGGCGCGATTGGCGCGGATATTCACAATGCGCACGGGCTGCCCCGTGATCATCGACAGGCTGAGCGACGTGCGCAAAATCTGCCCGCCGCCTTCGCCCTGGGAACCATCCAGTTCTATCATCTTCATCCTTTGACGCACACTACCTGTTTCAACGTATGCACGACTTCCACCAGGTCGCTCTGCGCTTGCATGACAGCGTCAATATCCTTGTATGCCATCGGAATTTCATCAATCACGGCCGCGTCCTTGCGGCATTCCACGCCTTCCGTGGCTTTCGCCTGGTCGGCCAGCGTATAGCGGCGCTTCGCCTCGTTACGGCTCATCGTGCGTCCGGCGCCGTGGCTGCAGCTGTTGAAGCTTTCCGGGTTGCCTTTACCGCGCACGATAAAACTCTTCGCGCCCATCGAGCCCGGGATGATCCCCAGTTCCCCTTCACGTGCCGACACGGCGCCTTTACGCGTGATCAGCACATCCTTGCCGAAGTGGCGTTCCTTCTGCACGTAGTTGTGGTGGCAGTTCACGGCTTCCACATGCGTGTCGAACGGCTTCTTGATCACGGTGCGCACGGACGCAATCAGGTTTTGCATCATGACTTCGCGGTTCATGCGCGCAAATTTCTGGGCCCACCCCACGGCCTCCACATAATCGTCGTAGTGCTTCGTCCCTTCCTCCAGGTACGCCAGGTCTTTATCGGGCAAGTTCGCAATATGCGTGCGCATATCTTGCTGCGCCAGTTCGATGAAGTGCGTACCGATGGCGTTCCCCACACCGCGCGATCCCGAATGCAGCATGAACCATACGGAACCTTCTTCATCCAGGCACACTTCCACGAAGTGGTTACCGGAACCCAGCGTTCCCAGGTGCTTGTAGTTGTTCGTATTGCGCAAGCGCGGCGTCTTTTGGCAAATGACGTCGAATTCACCCTTCAACTGCGCCCACGCGGTATCGACCGGCGCCGGCGGATTTTCCCACGCCCCCGTATCGCGGCCACGGTAGCTGCGCGTCTTCGGCGTCATCCCGTGTGGAATCGCTTTTTCAATCGCGCTGCGCAGTGCTCCCAGGTTATCCGGCAAGTCGCGCGCATTCAGCGTGGTCTTGGCCGCCATCATGCCGCATCCGATATCGACACCGACGGCAGCCGGAATGATGGCGCCCAGGGTCGGAATCACGCTGCCAATGGTGGAACCTTTACCCAGGTGGACGTCCGGCATCACGGCAATGTGCTTGTAAATGAACGGCATCTTTGCCGTGTTGGCCAATTGCTCTTTGGCGGCGGCTTCGACCGGCACGCCGCTGGTCCACATCTTGATCGGGCTGGCGCCCGCGATATCCATTTCTTCGTAGTTTTTCATTTCAACTCTTCTTTCATCTTCAATGTACGACATTATCGGCCTCCTACCGCAGGCCGGCTGCAATGCTGCGTACCAGGCTTACAGCAAGCGCTGTGCCAGCTTTTTATAAATTAAATAAGCCATTGATTTATAAGGAGATCTTTCCTTCGCCATAGTTATTTCAATTGTGATAAATTATCTATTCGTATAAATATTTATCCCAAATGAAAAAGAAAACAGTGATCCTCGGCTTCGTCGGAGCCCAACTGGACAAGGGCGGCGGCAGCAACCGGTGGGAGCGCTGGCGGCCCACGGTGGCGCTGGCGCAGCATGAAGATTTGCTGATCGACCGGCTGGAACTGTTTTATAACGGCAGCTATGGCTACGTGGTCGACCAAGTGAAGGAAGACATCGCAGCCACATCCCCCATGACGCAGGTGCGCTCGCACGCGCTGCCGATCGAAGATGCGTGGGACTTCGAAGATGTCTACAGCTGCCTGTACGACTTCGCACGCGGCTACCCGTTCGATATGGAGCGTGAAGAATACTGGGTGCACATCACGACCGGCACGCACGTGGCGCAAATTTGCCTGTTCCTGATGACGGAAGCGCGCTACTTCCCCGGCTGCCTGCTGCAAACATCGCCGCCGCGCCGTCCCAGTCCGGGCGATCCTGGCAGCTATGCGCTGATCGACCTGGACTTGTCGCGCTATGACCAGATTGCGCAGCGCTTCCACAGCGCGCAACAGGAGGGCGTGGCGCTGCTCAAATCCGGCATCGCCACGCGCAATCCGCAATTCAACTTGATGATCGATGAGATCGAGCACGTGGCGGCGCGCTCGCGCGCGCCGATGCTGTTGATGGGCCCTACGGGTGCGGGCAAATCGTTCCTGGCGCGGCGCGTGTTTGAACTGAAAAAAGCGCGCCATCAGTTAAGCGGGCCGTTCGTCGACGTTAACTGTGCGACCCTGCATGGCGATGGCGCCGGCTCCACATTATTTGGCCATGTCAAAGGCGCTTTCACGGGCGCGGCATCGGACCGTCCCGGCTTGCTGCGTACCGCCCACAAAGGCTTGCTATTCCTCGATGAAATCGGTGAACTGGGTCTGGATGAACAAGCCATGCTGTTAAAGGCGGTGGAAGAAAAGCGCTTCCTGCCGATGGGCGGCGACCATGAAGTGCACAGCGATTTCCAGCTGATTGCAGGTACCAACCGCGATCTGGCGACGGAAGTTGCGGCTGGCCGCTTCCGCGAGGATTTATATGCCCGTATCAATTTATGGACGTATGCATTGCCGGGTCTTGCCGAACGCCCGGAAGACATTGAACCCAACATCGATTACCTGCTGGCGCAATTCGGTGCGGAGACGGGAGCTGCCGTACGGTTCAACAAGGAAGCGCGTGAACAATTCATGCGCTATGCGTCATCGCCGGAAGCGCAGTGGAGCGGCAACTTCCGCGATTTGTCGGCAGCCGTCACCCGCATGGCCACTCTGGCAGAGGCAGGCCGCATTACGTCCGCCGTGGTGAGCGCCGAAATCTCGCGCTTGCGGCGACAATGGCGTACGCTTATACCGGCGGCATCTTCCAGCCTGAAGCTGGAACAGGTACTGGGCGATGACGCGGTGCAGCAACTGGACTTGTTTGACCGCCTGCAACTGCAAGCCGTGCTGGATGTGTGCCGGCAATCGAAAAACATGTCGGATGCGGGACGCAAGCTGTTTGCCGTCTCGCGCGAGAGCAAGGCCAAACCGAATGATGCGGACAGGCTGCGCAAGTACCTGGCCCGCTTCAACCTTGATTGGGAACGGATCACGGAGTAGCCATGGACAAAGAGCAGGAACTAAGGAAAGCCAAACGGACCGCCCTGATGTTCCTGCTGGCGGCTGCCGGCATCTTTATCGTCACTGCTTTCCTGCCTCGCAGCCTGGCGGTGGATGCCATCAAAGCCGTCGCGGAAGCCGCTATGGTCGGGGCGCTGGCGGACTGGTTTGCCGTGGTGGCGCTGTTCAAGCACGTGCCGATTCCACTGGTATCGGCACACACCAACATCATCCCCAATAATAAAGACCGCATTGCCGACAACCTGGCGCAATTTGTGCGCGAAAAATTCCTGGATCCCGCGTCGCTGGTGGATTTGATCCGCAAGCATGATCCGGTCGGCATGCTGGGCAAGTGGCTGGCGGAACCGTCGAATGACCGCATCCTCGGCGCCTATGTCGTGCGCGTGACGGCCGGCATGCTGGACATGGCGGAAGATACGCGCATCCGCACCTTCCTGAAAAACGCCTTCCACGCGATGCTCGATAAAGTCGACCTGGCGCATTTGCTGGCCGGCGTGCTCGATATGCTGACGCGGGATGGCCGCCACCAGGAAGTGCTGGACGATATCATTGAACAGGCGCTGATCCACCTGGAAGCGCCTGCCAACCAGGAAGTGATTTCACACAGTATCGTGCAATGGCTGAAGCGCGAGCACGCTGCCATGGAAAAAGTACTACCCACCAACTGGCTGGGTGAAAAAGGCGCGGACTGGGTCAGCGAAGCACTGAACACTTTGCTCGTGCAGGTACGGGAAGACCGCAGCCACCGGCTGCGCCGCCGTCTCGATGAACTGATTGCGACATTTATCGTACGGCTGCGTGAAGATGAAGCCTTCCAGCGGCGGGCAATGGAGTTGAAAACTTATATCCGCGACAGCGACGCAGCCAATACCTATATTGCGCAAGTATGGAACGGCGTGCGCGACTGGCTGCGTGATGACCTGGCGTCGGACAATTCGGAATTACATGCGCGCGTGGCCGCGATGGGCCGCTGGCTGGGCGAAGAATTGGCCCATAACGATGACTTGCGCAGCTCCCTCAATACCCACATGGAAGATGCCGCGCGTGCCATGGCCCCTGATTTCTCGGACTTCCTGACACGCCACATCAGCGACACCGTCAAGCGCTGGGATACGAAAGAAATGTCGCGCCAGATCGAACTGAATATCGGCAAAGACTTGCAATACATCCGCATCAACGGAACGCTGGTGGGTGGATGTATTGGCTTGCTGCTGTTTGCCAGCTCGCAGGTAATAGCTTTGCTGCGCTGATTAATATGCCGTCAGCGCTTTGCCAAACTTGATCAGCCACAGACGTGCGGGGCGCTCTTTGTCATCGCCACGCGCCACGCGGATCGAGTTGGCGGCATTGCAGCCCAGCGTAGTACTGGTGATGATCACGCCATTCGCATCGACATTGCACTTGGTGACGTCGGCATCGGCAACAGCCACGCCATCCGGCGTGAAGATTTTCGTCTTCAAGCCGAAATCATTGTCGTTGGCCAAAGCCAGCGTGTTGGCGTCCACCATGGTCATGCCTTCCGCTTTTTCTGCCAGCCAGCCAATCGCGTTCAAATCCAGCAGCACGGTCTTCTTCAGGGTGACCACCTTGCTCCAGTCTGCGCCATTGACTGCCGCACTGCCCATCGAGCTTTTCTCCAGGTCGGACGTCGTATTGTTGAATTCAGCGGCGTTGATATCGGTGGCGTTGCCGATTTCCACCAGCATCAGTTTGTTGAACACTTTGCCGCCTGGCGCCGCACCCTGTTCAATGACGATAAATTTGCCGTTGCCCAGTGCGACCATGTCGCCCAGTTTTGCATTGCCAGTGCGGCCATCCTGGTAGTCCGCGCCGGTCAGCGGATACGCGTACATTTTCGTGGTGGCGCCCGTGGCTGGATCGAATTCAATCCAGCGCGTGAAGCGCGCAAAACGCTCCACTTGTTCGTTCTTGCCCGTGACCGAATATGGCGCACTGCCATCCGACAGTGGGCTTTGCAGGAAGCCGTGCAGCTTGTCGGTCGCCGTATCGAGCGCCATGCCTTCCATGCCGCGGTTGGCGCGGCGCTTGGCGAAGATCGTTGGCAAGCCTGCGCCTGGCGCGTAGCGCGCTTGTACCACGCCGGTTGCTGCATCCAATTTCACGATGAAGGGGCCGTATTCATCGGACACCCACAGCGCGTTGCGTTTCTTGTCCACCGCGATGGCTTCGCTGTCGATGCCGTTCGCGCTGAAGATTGCCTTGGTGCCGGCGTCGAATTTCATCGCATCCATCACGGGCACTTCCGCGGAATTACCCAGCGTGCCGGCAGGGATGGGTAAGCCCGTCATGCTGGTAGTGGCGTTGGCCTTGATCGGCATCGACGACGTCAGCACGGCGCCGTTTTTACCCACGGTGATCACGCCGATCGACGGCGCGAAGCCTGGCGACGGAAAGATTTTTGCTGCGATCGTGCCAGTGCCGCTCAGCGCCGGGATATTCGGGCCATCGCCATTTGGACCACGGTCTGTCAAACCATAGAATTCCAGGTCGCCATTGGCGTTGACTCCTTTGAAGGCTAACGCGGAACCATACGATGGCAAGAAGCCTTGCGGGAATTCTTCTTTGACTTTCGCGTTGACGCCTTCGTACGGCACGTAGTATTTGGCGTCTGCCTGGATCTGGAAGCGGGTTACGGAAACCGTCACAGCACCTTGCGTGAACGATTCCGCGCTGGCGGCGCCGAGCCGCGACGCCAGCGTGTCTTCAAAGTGTTCACGGGCCAGCATGCGGTGGTCATCATCGACCGTGCGGGCAGCATATTTGGCGCCGGCTGACGCCAGCGTGGATGCCAGGCTGGCATTAAATGCAGCTGGAGCGGCATTGAAGTCCAGCGTCTTGCCTGCCAATGCGGCTTTCACGTCGGCCGCCAGCTTGATGCCATTTTGCGGGTCGCCATCTTCATCCAGCAATTGCAGGGCCAGCAGGCGGTTAACGACTTTCACATCACTGGCGGCGGCGTTCGCCAACTGCGTCGGCGTGATGGTGGAGGCGCATGGGGCACTGCCCAGCGCGACGCCGCCAATCGAGAAGCTGACCGTATCGCCATCCTTGCAAGTGAATTCGCCATTCGGTCCCGTACTGGTCTTGGCGGCATCGCCAGCCGTATATTCCAGGCCGCTGACAGCGCTGTCATGGAACTGGCCATTGATTTGCGCTTTGGCCGGCGTTGCAGGCGCCGGGTTATCACTGCTTCCGCAGGCAGTCAGTGCTGCTGCGATCGCGATGGACAGGAGGGACAGTTGAGGGAATTTCGTCATGCTGCGGTTCTCTGTGAATAAAACCGCAGCTTACGCAGGCCGTGTGACCTGCCTATGACAGAAACTTTACTTGCAAATGAAAAAGCCCGCTGAATCAGCGGGCTTTTCCTGAATAACTAGCTTGACGATAACCTACTTTCACACTGGTTGCAGCACTATCATCGGCGCAGAGTCGTTTCACGGTCCTGTTCGGGATGGGAAGGGGTGGGACCGACTTGCTATGGTCATCAAGCTTTGACCTGTTGTTAGTTCTGTTCTTTTGTAAGCCTGAGAAAAAGCCCGCTGAATCATTCAGCGGGCTTTTCTATATAACTAGCCTGACGATAACCTACTTTCACACTGGTTGCAGCACTATCATCGGCGCAGAGTCGTTTCACGGTCCTGTTCGGGATGGGAAGGGGTGGGACCGACTTGCTATGG
>NZ_WNLA01000042.1 GCF_009720865.1 Pseudoduganella ginsengisoli
GCGCGCCCCGCCTGGGGCTCGACCCGGCCGCGCCGCATGACGCGCTGCTGGCGCAACTGCGCCGCCGCGCCAACGATGGCGCGCAAACGCGGCCTGAATGGGGATTGGCCGGCAATGCCGCGTTCATTATTGCGCCGCGCCTGCGCAGCCAGGCGGCGAACCTTGAAGGCCGCGCCTTCCTGCACGATTACGACGCCCGGCACGATGCGGACGGCAGCGTGCTGGAAACGCTGATGACGGCGCCGATGGTGGTGGCGCACTGGATCAACTGGCAATACCACGCGTCGACGTGCGACCCGGCGCGCCTGGGCAGCGGCAACAAGCTGTTGCATAACGTGGTGGGCGGCAACCTGGGTGTCTTCGAAGGCAATGGCGGCGATTTGCGCATCGGCCTGTCGCGCCAGTCGCTGCACGACGGCAGCCGCTGGGTGCACGAACCGCTGCGCCTGACCGTCGTGATCGACGCGCCGCAGGCGGCAATTGACGCCGTCATCGGCAAGCACGACACCGTGCGGCATTTGCTGGACCATGGCTGGCTGCACCTGTGGCGCTATACCGCCGGCGGCCTGGCGCGCCATGAACGGGGCCAGTGGCGCCCGTTCACGGCCGATAGCGGCCTGCCGCCATGATGAATAACCCGGCCGGCCCGCCGCCAATGGCATGCGGGCAGCCACGCGGACGCGCCTGCACCAGGTTCAGCCGGGACGGCCTACCGTCGCCCCCGGCACCAGCACCGGCTGCCACAGCACCTGCAGCGTTTCCGGCGCCGCGCCGCCGGCCAGCGCCAGCAGCATGTCGATCATTTTCGCGCCGGCCGCGCGCGGGTCCGGCTGGTCGACGGTCGTGACATCGATGCCCGCCAGCGTATCGGCCATCGAACCCCACACGATGATGGAAATATCCTTGCCCACTTCCACGCCCGCATCCAGCAGCGCGCGCATGGCGCCCACGCCGGACAAGTGGTTGTCGACAATCACGGCGGTCGGACGCGGCGAACATTCCAGCAATTGCTGCATGCCCTGGTAACCGCTGCGGCGGTCCATGGTGTTGGGGATCATATGGCGCGGATCCGGCGTCAGCCCCGCTTCCGCCATGCAGGCAATAAACCCTTCCTTGCGCTGGCACGCGAAGTTCATGTCCAGCGGCGCCGACAGCAGCGCAATACGCTGATGCCCATGCGACAGCAAATGCTGCATCGCCAGACGGATGCCCGCATCATTGTCATAATCGAACCACGCATACGGCGCATCGAGTTTGGTGCGGCCATGGGCGACAAACGGGAAACGCACCTTGAGCAAATACGCAATGCGCTCATCGACCAGCTGCGTGCGGCTCACGACCAGCCCGTCCACCCGCCGTCCCCGCACGATCTGTTCATATGCGGCCAGCTCATTGCCGGCAGAGACGGGACCGATGATGAAATTCATCTTGCGCTCTTCCAGCGTCTCCGTCATGCCCCCCACCGTGTCCAAAAACATCGGGTCGCCCAGGTCGGACGGCAGCAGCGGATAAATGATGCCGTACACATTGGTACGGCCCACAGCGAGGCTGCGCGCCATAGGATTGGCTTCATAGCCCGCTTCGCGCGCTGCTTTCAGCACGCGTTCGCGGGTCATCGCGTTGACTTCAGGGTAGCCGTTCAGGGCACGGCTGACCGTCGTTTTGGACATGCCAAGCAAGTTGGCGAGGCTCTTCAGGTTCATGATATTGCTCAGGTCTGACCGGGCATTATAGCCGAACCGTCAACATCGCCACTCCCCGTATCAACGGATTTCTTGAAAAAATGCAACATAATCAAGATGATAGAGATCGGGGCCAGTGTCAGGTAAAACGCAAAACGCCCGTCAAACGTGCCAAAAACATAACCGGTGATCAGCGACCCCGTGGTGCCGCCCAATGCCGAAAAAATCACCAGCAAGCCCGTCATTGCTGAATGTTGATGTTTGGGCAGGGAGCTCAGCATGACCGAATTGATGCCCGGATAAATCGGCGCCATGAACAAGCCGATCAGCGGAAACAGGAAAGCCGCGATCGGCGCGGTAGCCCACGTCACCTGTTGGTTTTGTACCACACCATGCGTCAGCGGCAGCGCCAGCAGCACCATGGCACCCATGCCCAGCACGCATGTATTCATGACCGGATACCAGTGCAGCCGCCGCATCAGCACACCGGCCGACAGCCGCCCCACTGCCAGGCACCCGGCATAGATGCTGGTCACTTGCACGCTCATGGCGGCCGGCAGCATGAGGATTTCATTGTTAAAAGTCGGCAGCCACGTGCCCACGGCCTGTTCGATCAGCACATACAAAAATGCCGTCAGCACAAACACGCACACCAGCGGCTTGAAAAACAGTTTCAGCATCGCGGCAAAGTCTTGCGCCAGCGTGCCGGCACGCGGTGGCGCAGCCGCATGCTCATCAAACGGCGTGGTCAAGACCAGCACAAACGTCAGCGCGCACATGGCCGACAGCACCCAGTACACCTGCAGCCAGCTGGCCGACGCCGGATCGGACGAATCAATGAAGTGGCCGAACAGCCAGTACGCCGACAGCACGCCCACCATGAAAAAGCCTTCCAGCATATTCATCATGCCCGCGTGCTGTTTGCGGTCTTCCGCCACCAGGCCGATGGTGGAATACACCGACACTTTCACCAGCGCGAACGCGACGCCGGTGCAAAAGAACAGCAGCTTGGCCGTGGCAAAGGCCGGCAGCAGCGGCATCAGCGCACACGCCGCGCTGACCAGCGCCAGCCCAGCCAGCATGGCTTTCTTGTAGCCGATACGGGGCAGGAACGACGCCACCATGAACGACACCAGCGCAATCGGCAAATCCTTGAAGCCTTCCAGCACGCTGGCAGCGGACTTGCTGACGCCGTAATTGTTAATCACTTGCAGGATCACCGTCCCCACGCTGTTAAGCAGGATGGCGAACACAAAGTAAATCAGGAATAACGCAAACAGGATGCGCTGTTTATTCATGGTGTCTCCCCCGGTTCCGGGTGTTTTTTTAATAATTGTTCAGGTCGAAGCAGGCCAGCCCCGGTATGACGAAATCCGCCTGCGCCAGCACGCTGCGTTCGCCGACGCCCACTGCCGTCATGCCGGCTGCCTTGATGGACGCGACACCGGCCACCGCATCTTCCACGCCCAGGCAGCGCGCCGGCAGCGCATCCAGCGCGCAGGCCGCCTTCAGGAAAATTTCCGGATCCGGTTTGCCGCGCGCCAGTTTGGCCGCATCCACCACGTAATCAAATTTATCCATGATGCCCAGCTTATCGAGCACCGTGAAGGCATTCTTGCTGACGGACGCCAGGCCCACTTTCATGCCGGCGGCGCGGCAACTGTCCAGCGCCTGCACGGCGCCCGGCAGCAAATCATCGGGCGTCATATTTGAAATCAGCGACACATATTGCGCGTTTTTTTCTTCCGCCAGCGCCAGTTTTTCCGCCAGCGAATACTGCCGCGTGGCGGCCATCAAGATGCGCTCCAGCGAGCCCATACGGTCGATGCCTTTCAACTGTTCATTGAACTCTTCGTCAAAGTGCACGCCCTGGGTATTGGCCAGCCGCATCCACGCCAGGTAATGGTAGCGCGCCGTATCGGTGATGACGCCGTCGAGGTCGAAAATCACGGCGTCGTATTTATCGTGTTGCAGGGTATTCATTGGCATTCCTTCACAGGAGAGTTGACGGTCAGCGCCACGCGCTGGCCCTGGTGGGAAAACGCCAGCGCCGCCCCCTGCAGCAACCGGTATGTGGTACAGCCTTGTTCCACGCGTACCTGCAACAGGCAGTCGCGCAAGTGCACGTTGAACTGGTAGTGCGTCCATTGCTTGGGCAGCACCGGTGCGAAACGCAAATCGCCATCGACCACGCGCATGCCGGCAAAGCCATACGCGACGCCCATCCACGTGCCGGCCATCGCAGCCGTGTGCACGCCGTAGTGCGTATTGCCGTGCGTGTTGTCGAGGTCCAGGCGCGCCGTCTCCATGAAGTATGCGTACGCCTTGTCGTGGTAGCCCACTTCGGACGCGATGATGGAAAAGATGCACGACGACAGCGAAGAGTCATGCGTGGTGACGGCTTCGTAGTAATCGAAATCGCGCCGCTTGTCGTCCAGCGAAAACTGGTCGGACAACAGCAGCAGGGCCAGCACCACGTCGGCCTGCTTGCACACCTGGTGGCGGTAAATCACCAGCGGGTGGTAATGCAGCAGCAGCGGATAGTTTTCCTTTGGCGTGCTGGCAAAGTCCCACGCTTTCTTGTCGAGGAAACTGTCGTCCTGCGGATGGATTTGCAGCGCCGCGTCGTATGGCAAATGCATATGGGCGGCAGCGTGGCGCCACTGTTCGGATTCCCCTGCTTCCAGCATCACGGCCTTGGCAATGCGCTGGAAATGTTCCGGCCATTCGCGCTGCAAACGCTCGGCAATCGATGCGGCAAATTCCAGGTGCATCTTCGCCATCGCATTGGTGTAGTAATTGTTGTTGACCAGCGCCGTGTATTCATCGGGGCCCGTCACTTCATTGATGCAGTAGCGTCCCTGGCGGTCATAGTGGCCCAGCCCCATCCAGATGCGCGCGGTTTCCATGACGATTTCCGCGCCACAGTTGAGCAAGTATTCTTCATCGTTGGTCGCTTCGATATACAGCTTGATCGAATACGCGATGTCCGCATTGATGTGGTATTGCGCCGTGCCGGCCGGGTAATACGCGGAGCACTCGACACCGGCAATCGTGCGCCACGGGTACAGCGCGCCTTTCGCATGCGCCATCTGGCGTGCACGCTCGCGCGCCAGCGGCAGGCCGGCGTAGCGGTATTCCAGCAGCTTGCGGGCGATTTCCGGCTTCGAATACAGGAAGAACGGGAAAATATAAATTTCCGTGTCCCAGAAATAGTGGCCTTCATAGCCTTCGCCCGTCACACCCTTGGCGGAGATATTGGTCTTGCCATCGCGGCCTACGGATTGCAGCAAGTGGTACTGGTTGAAATGCATGCCCTGCTGCAGTGCATCGTCGCCGGCAATTTCCACGTCGGCGTGGCGCCAGAAGTCCGCCAGGTAGCGTTCCTGTTCGGCCGCCAGCGCGCGGAAGCCGGAGGAAGAGGCAATCGCCAAAGTGGCTTTGGCGCGCGCCATCAATTCACTTTCCGGATAATCGCGCGACGTGAAGTAGCAGCCGTATTTCGTCAGGCGCACGGTTTCATTCTGGATGGCGGCAATGCGGTAGCTCTGTTCCAGGTATTCGCCATTGCGCGCCAGCGCCACTTCCGCCACGCCCCGCACATCCGTCTGCGCAGCCGTCACCAGCATGAAGCCGCTGTTGACCGTGCGCTGCGCCAGCGCGGAAAAGTGCGGCGCCTGCTCAATGTCCGCCAGCACCAGGCTGCGGCCGGAAATCGCCGACCCCACGCGCGGATCATCGCCGGCTTCCAGGTTTTTGACGGCGCCATTGATGGTGGACACCAAGGTGATGGCGCCGGAAAAATTCAGCGGCGTCACATCGTATTCAATGGCAAACAAATGCTTTTCCGTGAAGCTCACCAGGCGGCGGCTGCTGATGGAAATCTTGCGGCCTTGCGGCGACGTCCATTCCAGGGTGCGGCGCAACAGGCCGGTGCGGAAATCCAGCACCCGTTCATAACTGTCGAGCGTGCCTTGCAGCGGATCGAAGCGTTCATCTTCCAGCCACAGTGCGATGCCCTTGGCATTGGGCACATTCAGCATGAACTGGTTGGTGCGCGCCAGGCCATAGGCATTTTCCGGATAATGGATGGATTCCGACTCATAAAAGCCATTCAGGTACGTGCCATCGAGCGACGTGCCCTTCGGCCCCGAATACCCTTCTTCATGCGTACCGCGCAAGCCGATGTAGCCATTGCCCAGTGCGAACAGGGTTTCGTCGAGAAAGTGCGAAGCCGTATCGAAAGCGGTTTCGCGGATGCACCACGGGTCCAGGGGATACGTGTGTTTGAAGGAGTCAGATGACACGATGCGGTCCTTTGCTATTCAAACCGGTTTGAATTTCAGGGTAAAAACCGGGCTGTGGGTCGTTGCTACAAAAATCCGGGAAACATGGGCCGGCATGCGTGCCGGCCAGGGCGGCGTTGATACAGCCGCCCTACGCGTACATCACGTGTGCCGCACCATCAGCGTGGTCGGCAGCATTTCAGACTGCACCGGCTGCCCTTCAATCAGCGCCAGCATTTTTTTTGCCAGCAGCACGCCGCCATCGCGCAAATACTGGTGCACGCTGGTCAGCGGCGGCACGAAACTGGCGGCGCTGGGCGTATCGTCGTAACCGATGACGGATACCGCTTCCGGCACCCGCAATTCTTTTTCAGCCAGCGCGCGGATCGCGCCCATGGCCAGGGTATCGCTGGCGGCAAACACGCCGTCCACATGCGTCCCCTTTTTCTTCAACAGCGCGGACATGCATTCAAAGCCCGCTTCAAACGTAAACGCTTTCGGCCGCAGGATATGCACGGAACCCTGTTCGCCGATCGTGTTGATAAACCCGGCGCAGCGTTCCTGCACTTCCGCGTGGTCGACGTCGCCGAGGAACACCAGCTTGCGCCGCCCCTGTTCGATGAAGCGGTGCGCAGCGCTGGCGCCGCCGGCGCGGTTGTCGCTGCCGACCACAATGTAATGGCCGCCCGGCTCCGGCGCGCCCCATACCACCAGCGGCAAGGACGTCTGCTGCAGCGCATGGGCCGCCTCACTGTGCGAGCCCTGGCCCAGCAAGATCATGCCGTCGGCGCCCTGCACCGGCGCCGTGTCCAGCAAATGCTTGGACGTCAGCACCACGCTGTAGCCCGCCGTGGTCAATTCCTGCGTAATGCCGCCCAACAGTTCCAGCGGATACGGGTCCGACATGGGGCGCCCCTTCACGGGCGTCATTTCCACCACCACAGCCACCGAATAACTGCGGCCCATGCGCAAATTGCGCGCGCTCACATTCAAGCGGTAGCCCTGTTCGGAGGCCAGCTGCCGTATTTTTTCCCGCGTTTCCGGTGTGACCAGCGGGCTGTCGCGCAAGGCGCGGGATACCGTGATCTTCGACACACCGGCCATGCGGGCCAGATCTTCCATGGTCAGGCCCGCGTCACTGTTGCGGATACCACTCTTGTTCGCCGCCATTGGTACTCTTTTTCATCGATTTTGCTTGTCCTTGCGGCGCATTATGACAGGTTTTTTTAAATGTTCAAGAAAAATGACATCGATATCATTTCGATTGACATCGATGTCATTTGGGTTTTAAATGGCCAAACTTTCGCAAACGACTCACGCGGAAGCGTGTGGACTGCCGCCTTGCAAACTCTCCCGGGGCGGCGCAATGTCCAGGAGACGACACGACCCATACCGATAAGAAAGCTAAAGCAAATGAGCCCGAACAAGTTCCTGTTATCGTCAGTCACGCTGGCTGTACTGACCCTGATCAGCCAGGCGCAAGCCGCCGACACTGCCGCCCCTGACCAGGCTGCGGCGCCGGATGCGCCGGCAGCAGCGCCCGCAAAAAAAGATGCGGTCGCCAATGAACTGCAAACCGTCGTGGTGACCGGTACCGCGGCATCGCGCGGTGTGCGCAAACTCGATTCGTCGTTTTCCATCACCACCGTCAACGAAGAACAGTTGAAAGCCGCATCGCCCAGCAGCACGGCCGACGTGCTGAAACTGTCGCCGGGCGTGTATGCGGAAGCCACCGGCGGCCAGTCCGGCGCCAATATCGAAGTGCGCGGCTTCCCGTCCGGTTCCGACTCACCGTTCGTGTCCGTGCAAATGAATGGCAATCCGCTGTATCCGGTGCCGACCTTGTCGTTCTTTGAAGGTTCGTCGGCATTCCGCCTCGATGACACGGTGGAGCGGGTGGAAGTGCTGCGCGGCGGCCCCAGCACCATCTTTTCGGATGGCCAGCCTGGCGCCACCATGAACTTCCTCCTGAAAAAGGGTACGGAAACGCCGGAAGGCTCGGTGCGCTTCACGACGGGCACCGGTGAATTGCGCCGTGTCGACCTGTTCTACGGCGGCAAGATCAGCGATGGCTGGTATGGCAGCGTGGGCGGCTTTTACCGCACCACGCACGGCGTGCGCGACTCCGGTTTCCCGGCCGACGACGGCCACCAGATCACGGGTACGCTGACCAGGAAGCTGGACCAGGGCGAACTGACTTTGTATGCGCGCAGCACCAATGACAAGAATGCGTTTTACACGGGCGTGCCGCTGATTTCCGCCAATGAAGGCCGCTCGATTTCCGCTTTCCCCGGCTTCGATCCGCTCAAAGGCACGCTGATGAGCAATGAAATGCGCCGCTTCACGGTGGAAGCCGCGCCAGGCAAGACGCTGACCTACGACCTGGGCGATGGCCGCGGCTTGAAAGCCACCGTGTTCGGTGCGGAATTCGACCAGAAATTCGCCGGCTGGAATGTGTCGAACAAGTTCAACCGCTTCGATGGCGACATGAATACCATCGCCATGTTTACGGGGAATAACCCGCTGACCATGGGCGCGTATAAAGCGCAGGCGATTGCATCGGCCAATGGCAATGCCGCCGTGCTGGCGGCAGCAGGCCGCGCCGCCACGTCGGCCACCGCCACCTTCAGTTCGGGCGGCGCCCCCGTTGCCGACAGCACGCAAGTGGTGCAGGCCGGCTTGTGGGCCGTGGAAAAACAAATGAAATCGTTCACGGATGAATTGCGCATCAGCCGCGAATGGCTGCCGAACAATACCGTGACGGTGGGCGCTTACTTCGCCAACTACACGGCAGCCGATACGTGGTACCTGGGCAGCAGCCATTTGATGACGGCCACGCCGAACGCAAGCCTGATCAACGTGAAGTTGAACAATGGCGTCGTGGTATCCAACAATGGCAAAGAAGGCCCGGTATTCTTTGCGCCGAATGCGTCGTATGACGGCAGCAATACGGCGGTCTATGTATCGAACGAGTGGAAGGTCAATGACCGCATCAAGGTTGACGCGGGTATCCGGCGCGAGCGCCAGAGCATCAGCGGCACGGTGTCGAAGCTGGTGACCGGCGATACCGACAACAATCCGCTGACCGTGTACAACAACGACACGTCGATGCCGAATGGCGCGTACACAGCGCTGAGCCGCAAGGATTCCGCGACGTCCTTCACGGTCGGCGGCAATTACAAGCTGACCAAGGATTCCAGCGTGTTTGCGCGCGCCAATTCGGGCCACACGTTCATCGCATTTGACACGTTGCGCAATGCAGGCACGCAAGCCAATGTCGATGACCGCAACCAGAATCCGACGCCGACCGTCAAACAGTTCGAAGTGGGCTTCAAGACCGTGGGCCAGCTGTATAGCGCGTACATCAATGCCTTCCACACGCAATTCGAAGGCATCGCGTTCCAGCAAATCCTGTCGAATGGCACCATCCTCAATTCCGTCAGCGGTTCCAAAGGGACTGGCGTGGAATTCGAAGTATCGGTACGTCCTGTGAAAAACCTGACCTTGTCGCTGACGGGCGACTATCAAAAGTCGACGTACAAGGATAATCCCGACACGGCGGGCAAACTGGTGCAGCGCCAGCCGAAACTGCAATTCCGCTTCAGCCCGACGTACCGCATTCCGCTGGAAAACGACAATGAATTGAAGCTGTATGGCACGTACACGTCGATTGGTTCGCGCTGGGCCGACCAGGCCAACACGCAATACCTGCCGTCGTACCACACGCTGGACCTGGGTGTGCTGCTGCAACTGGGTGAAAAAGTCGAAGTGCGCCTGGCCGGCACCAACTTGAACAATGCGCTGGGCCTGACCGAAGGCAATTCGCGCCTGACGGGCGCCAGCTCCGGCCCGATCAATGCCCGCCCACTGTTTGGCCGCGCCATCGAGGCTTCATTACTGTACCGCTTCTAATCACGCTATGTGACTCCCTGTAGTACTTTGGGACAAAGCCGAGCCCCCCCTCCGGCTTTGTCCTTTTTTCTTGCCCCCTACTGGCACAAATTGTCATTTTGGCCTACCCTTACTGTTGAATACTGCCGGTGATTCTGCGTCGCCACGTCCGGAAATCGCCGCGTCCACAGTCAGCCGCCAAGAGGTGCCCACGTGGTTTCCGTCTCGTCCGTCGAATCGCTGCGCAATGCGGTAGCCCTTGCAGAACGCAAAGTTCAGCAGGATCAGACACGCGTGGACCAGGATGCCCGCAAGCTCGATGAAAGCAAGAACCAGCTGACGCGGGACAAGGAACAATTGACCAGCAATCAAAAAGCGGAACGGCAAGCGGAATCTTCCGCGGCGCCGACGGCAGCTCCTGTACGCCTTGACCGCGCCATCACCAAGGAAGTGCCGAAGGATGTCTTGCCCCATTCGCCCCAGCTCAATGCGCAGGGGCAAACCGTGGGGCGCGTCATCAACATTGTTGCCTAGTCAGCTTTCCACCACTGGGCCGTCGTGCCTGGCTGCGCCACGCTCAGCATGGCGCCGATTTCCGGCGTCACCACGGTTTGTCCCCGCTCGGCTGCCAGCGCAGTAATACGCTCAAACGGATCGGTCCAGCTGTGCAGCGCCAAGTCAAATGTCCCATTATGGATCGGTAATAGCACTTTGCCGCGCAAATCGATATGGGCTTGCATGGTTTGCTCGGGCATCATATGCACGTCCGGCCATTGCGGGTCATAGGCGCCGGTTTCCACCATGGTCAAATCAAACGGGCCGAACTTGTCGCCGATGGCTTTGAAGCCGTCGAAATAACCCGAGTCGCCGCTGAAGAAAATGCTATGGCCGGCAGACTGGATCACCCACGACGCCCACAGTGTCTTATTACCATCCAATAAGCCACGGCCGGAAAAGTGCTGGGCCGGCGTGGCGGTCAGGCGCACGCCGCCGACCGACGTGGATTGCCACCAGTCCAGCTGCTTCACTTGCGCAGCGGGAATCCCCCATTTCACCAGCGTATCGCCCACACCCAGCGGTGCGATGAACCACTCGACTTTCGGCGCCAGCGCCAGCACGGCGTCGTGGTCCAGGTGATCGTAATGGTCATGCGACAAAATCACACCTTTAATCTTCGGCAAATCTTCAATGGCGATGGGCGGCGCGTGGAAACGCTGTGGACCCAGCCATTGCACGGGCGACGCACGCTCGGCAAACACGGGGTCCGTCAGCCACAGGCCGCCATCGAGCTTCAACAGCATCGTGGAATGGCCGAGGCGGAACACACTGTGGTCGGGCGCCGCTTCCAGTTGCGCTTTCGTCACGGCTTGCACGGGAATCGCGCGGTCCGGCACGGTGTCTGCCGGCTTTTGGAAAGCCATTTGCCACATGACGCGCAGCGTGCCCATCACGCCCATGCGGTGCATGGGTTTTGGATTCTTGAAACGCCCGTCCTGCTGCCGGGGCGACGCGTAATCAATGTCTTTTGCGGATAAGGTGCAGTAAGTCATGGTCATCAATACTCCCGTAAGGAAAGTCAGCAAGGCACGTTTCATGCGGTTGGCCTAAAAAGTATACTGCACAGTGTAGTTTCGTTTTTTGAGAAAGTAAACTACCCGGTGTAAAATACTTTGCATGGAACCTATTGCCCCTCAGCGCCTGACCGACCGTAAGCGGCAGGCCATCGTCGACGCCGCGCTGGCGGAATTCCGCGCCAGCGGCTTCGACGCCACCAGCATGGACAAGATCGCCCTGGCGGCCGGCGTGTCAAAACGCACGGTGTACAACCACTTCCCCAGCAAAGACGACTTGTTCAATCACATTCTTCAAGAACTTTGGGACAGTGCCGCCGCCCTGCAAGCCGTGCGCTACCAGCCGAATGTGAACTTGCGCACACAATTGATCGAATTGCTGAGCCAAAAGATGGCGCTAATGCAAGATCCGTATTTTTTGGATCTGGCGCGGGTGGCCATTGCGGAAGGCATATTGCGGCCCGAGCGGGCGCGGGAAATGGTGGAAAAGCTGTCGGACAAGGAAGGCGGCATGGTCGCGTGGATGCGCTCTGCCGTGGAGGATGGCAAGCTCAAGCCGCTCGACCCGGTATTTGCATCCCACCTGGTGCAGGGGCAATTGAAGGCGTTTGCATTCTGGCCCCAGGTAACGATGGGCCAGGAGCCGCTGGATGCGGCCAGCCAGCAGGCGCTGGTGGCCACCACTACCGATATGTTCCTCGCCTACTACGCCAAACCTTAAGGTGTTTCCGGTATCCCCGTGAAATTCGGCTTGGGAAGCGGCATCGCATGCACCCTGCTCCATAAGCCTGCCCAGCCGGGCGGCCACGGCAAATCCGGGCCGCTATAGGGCGGCAGGCCGGCGCGCACGGGCACCACGGGCACCGGCGGCATATCGACCAGCGGGCCGCCGTTCGGGCGCTGCATATCGAGGCTGTACATATAACCGGGCAGCAGCGCATCGCACACCATGGCAAACCACGCCGTGTGGTCTTCATCGCGGCCCAGCGCTTGCGCCAACCCTTGCGGATCGAATTTCGCCAGTGCGTGGATCAATTCTTCCGTATCGGCGCCGGGATTATCGCCCCAGCCCATGACGGGATTCACGTTGTAATCCGCACCCGAGCCATACCACCCTTCGCGCCAAGAGCGCTGCATCCAGTCGCGCGGGCCGGTGAATAAATGCCAGCGCCAGTGCAGGCCGGACGGCTTGGGCCACGAATGCAGATACAGCTTTTGATAGCCCGCCTGGTGCAGTGCACGCACTGCCGCCATCAGGCGCGCATGGGGCATGCGGTCCGGCGGCGCACGGCGGAACAAGATTGCTTCGCCATCGGCAAACTGCACTTCATCGGTCGACAAATTCAAATCCAGCGCACGCGCCTCGCCACCGAAGCGGGCGGAAATCCAGCCGGTCAGCAAATTGACCGCCGTGATTACGCCATAGCCACGGAAACGGTGAAAAATGACAGTACCAGGGGCGAGGGCTTTGATTGGCATACGAGTGGTGCGGCTAAACGAAAAAACCAGTGTAGTCATAGCTTACCGGGTTTTCCAGCTCAGCGACGGAATGTTTCATCTGCCCCCGCTTCGCGTTATCATTCTGTCTTGTTCACCATGGAATACCATCATGACCCTGCGTATCATCGCCTCCGGCGGCACGTTCGATAAACATTACAATGAATTGAACGGCAGCCTGGGCTTCGCCGACAGCCACCTGCCGCAAGCGATTGCCCGCTCCCGCATGACGATCAACCCCGCTCTGGAATTGCTGCCGCTGATGGACTCGCTGGACATGCAAGACGAAGACCGCCAGCGCATCCTCGCGTCGTGCCAGGCTGCGAAAGAACACGCGATCGTGATTATTCACGGCACCGATACCATGAAAGAAACTGCTGCCGTGCTGGGTGCGGCGAACCTGGGCAGCACCATCGTGCTGACGGGCGCCATGATCCCGTATGAAATTGCCAATTCCGACGCGCTGTTCAACCTGGGCTTCGCGTGCGGCGTCGCGCAAATCCTCACGCCGGGCGTGTACGTGGCCATGAACGGCAAGGTCTTCCCGTGGGATAACGTACAAAAGAACCGCGCCGCCGGCGTGTTCCAGAACCTGTAAAAATCAAGGGGCCCGCAGGCCCCTTTTCATTACGCTTTCGCTTCCCCGCCGAGGGCTTCCACCACGTCGGCCATCATCTTCGACAGTTCCCCCGTCATCAGCATAAAGTCGCCATCGAAACGCTCGTCGTCGTTGCGCGTACTGTTTTCCGTTTCCTTCAGCACGTCCAGCGGCTTGACGCCTTTCAGCGCCAGCGATTCCGTCAACGTGAACGAAATCTTGCTGTCCCACGTCATGGCCAGGCGCGTGCACTGCTTGCCTGCGGCGATGTGGCGGCGCACTTCATCGGCTTCCAGCGTGTGGCGCACGTAACGCACGGCGGCCTTGCTTTCGCCGGTAGCGCGCAATTCCGTGTCCATGTCGACCGTGAAGCCGGCCGGCGCATCGTCCGCCTGCAGCCATTCCGTCATCACGCCCACTGGCGAACGGTTCACGCGCAGCGATTCCAGCGGCATGCGGTCCACGGCCTTCAACAGCAGCTTGATGACTTCATCGGCCTTGGCCGGGCTGGCCGCATCGACCACCAGCCAGCCATTGACCGGGTCGATCCACGTCCACACATTGCCGCGGATGGAAAACGCGCGCGGCAGCAGTTCATCGGCCACGCGTTCTTTCAATTCTTTCATGGCTTTTTTGCCAGGCGCGAAGCCCTGGGCTTCTTCCATTTCCGCCGCGCGGGCCTTGGCCACCTGGTTGATGACAGTGGCTGGCAACAGCTTTTTCTCCGTGCCCAGCACGATCAGCATCTGCTTGTTCACCACGTGCACCAGGCCGCCGTTTGGACGCGGCTTGTCCCAGCCCTGGCGCAGCAATTCATTGCTGCTGGCCGGCGAAAACGCGTGCGGCGCCAGCGCTGCTTCGAGTTGTTCAGGAGTAAATGCCCACGGTGCGGGCAGACGGTAAATTTGCAGATTCTTGAACCACATGTTTGTCTTGGTCAGCTAATTTCTGGAGGAACGACATTCTACACGTCTGCCATCCCACTTCTTAAAGGTCGGAAAAAAGTTCTCCCTGTGTTGCAACATCGTGCTGCGCCAGTTCATCGATATTCGACAACGTACTGACGCGCACGCCCAATAAGCGCAAGCGCTGGTCCAGCGGCACGCGCCGCAGGCATTCCCCCGCCGCGCGCCGGATCGCTGCGCCATCGCACGTTGGCGCCGGCAAGGTGACGTCGCGCGTGACGGTATGAAAATCCGCATAGCGCAGCTTGATGCCCACCGTGCGCCCCACGCAGCGCTTGCGCTGCAAATCTTCACTGAGCCGCATGCACAGCCGCGTGAAAATTTCCGACAGCACGTTCTTGTCCTGCTTCGCGTGCAAATCCCGCTCAAACGTGGTTTCGCGGCTCACGGTTTTCGGTTCCGAACTGGTCGACACCATCCGTTCATCATGCCCGTGCGATACACGCGCCAGCCACTGCGCATAATTCAAGCCAAAATATTCCTGCAACAGCTTCGGTTCCGCTGCCGCCAGTTCGCCCACGGTGAAAATGCCCAACGTCGCCAGCTTGTCATTGGCCTTGGGACCAATGCCATTGATTTTCCGCACCGGCAGCGGCCAGATCCGGGCCGGCACATCCTCCATCGTCACGATGGTGATGCCATTGGGCTTTTCCAGATCCGAACACACCTTGGCCAGCAATTTGTTGGGTGCGATGCCGATCGAGCACGTCAGCCCTGTCGCCTGTTTCACCGCGTCTTTCAAACGCTGCGCCAGCTCCCGCGTTTCGCCTTCCACGTCCGTCAAATCGATATAAATTTCATCGATCCCCCGGTCTTCGATTTGCGGCGCGATTTCCGCCACGGCGGCCTTGAACAGGCGCGAATAGCGGCGGTAGGAATCAAAGTCCGTCGGCAGCAAAATCGCCTCCGGCGCCAGCGCCGCCGCCTTCATCATGCCCATCGCGGAAAACACGCCCAGCGCCCGCGCTTCGTAGGTCGAAGTCGTCACCACACCGCGCCCCACGTATTCCTTCAGCCGGTAATAACGGCGGCTGCCGTCAGGCAACGTTTCCGGCTGGTGCGCCGTGCGGCCGCCAATCACCACCGGCTGCCCGCGCAATTCCGGGTAGCGCAGCAATTCGACAGACGCGTAAAACGCATCCATGTCGAGGTGGGCGATGCGGCGGGCGGCACGCATGTGTGGCGCAATAACAAATAAACTACAGAGAACTGTAATTATATACAGCATTATAAGCCATTGCTGTCCAGAACATACTTGAGCAACACATGAATTCCGGGCAAGCTGAGGTCACAATCCGCATCTTTCTTCCGTCAACAACCACCGGGAAAGGAATCACAGTGAGCTTGTCCAATCTGCGCATCGGCGCGCGCCTCGGACTGGGTTTTGGCCTGACCATCGTTATCATGCTGATCATGTCGCTGGTCGGCATCAACCGCATCCGCCACACTGCTTCATTAACCAGCCAGATCGTGCACGAGCGCTATGTCAAAGTCGCGCTGACCAATGAATTCCGCAGCTTTGCCAACCGCGGCGCCCAGGCGCTGCGCAACGCCATGCTGGCGCCCAATGCGGCGCAGGCGCAGACGTTCCTGGCCCAGATGGCCGATGCCGACAAGGCCGGCGATGAACGCGCCGCCAAGTTCGCCACCATGCTGCGCGACGAGGAGCGCCAGATGTTCAACGAATCGGGCGAAGCCTTCAAGGCTTATGCGGCCAAGCGCGCCGAGGCACTGAAGACGCTGGCCGGCGACGACCACGAAGCAGCCGTGCAGGCGCTGTTCAAGGACGTGGTGCCCGTGCAGAACGCCTACTTCGGCAAGCTGGACGCCATCCTGAAATATGAAACCGAACAAATGGAAAAAGATGGGCTGGAAGCCGATGCGGCAGCCGGCTTTGCCACCACACTGATGCTGTCGCTGCTGGCGCTGGCCATTGTGCTGTCGCTGGGCGCCGGCTACGTCATCACGCAATCCGTCACGGCGCCGATCAATCAAGCAGTCCAACTGGCGGAAACCGTGGCGCAGGGCGACTTGACGGTCACGATTGCCACGGAACGGCGCGATGAAGCGGGCCGCCTGCTCAATGCGCTGAAAGACATGGTGAACAGCCTGACCCGCACGGTGGGCGCCGTGCGCGCAGGCACCGACACCATCACGACCGCATCGGCGGAAATCGCCGCCGGCAACCATGACTTGTCAGGGCGTACGGAACAGCAGGCAGCCAGCCTGGAAGAAACCGCATCGTCGATGGAAGAATTGACGTCCACCGTCAAGCAAAATGCCGACAATGCGCGCCAGGCCAACCAGCTGGTGGTGTTTGCTGCGGACTTTGCCAACAAGGGTGGCAACGTCGTGAGCCAGGTGGTCGACACCATGGGTTCGATCAAGGAAAGTTCGGGCAAAATCGCCGACATCATCGGCACCATTGACGGCATCGCATTCCAGACCAATATCCTCGCGCTCAATGCCGCCGTGGAAGCAGCCCGCGCGGGCGAACAGGGGCGCGGCTTTGCCGTCGTCGCATCGGAAGTGCGCACCTTGGCGCAGCGCTCCGCAGCGGCCGCCAAGGAAATCAAGGAATTGATCAATGATTCCGTGGCCAAAGTCGATGCGGGCGGCAAACTGGTCGATGAAGCCGGCGCCACCATGCAGCAAATCGTGTCGTCCGTGAAGCAGGTGGCCGACATCATGAGCGAGATTGCCGGCGCCAGCGCGGAGCAAAGTTCCGGCATCGAACAAGTGAACCTCGCCATTACCGACATGGATGCCGCCACCCAGCAAAACGCGGCGCTGGTGGAACAGGCTGCCGCCGCCGCGACCAGCATGCAGGAACAGGCGGCGCGGCTGGCGGAAGCCGTGGCCGTGTTCAAGCTGCATGGCCATCATGCGGCGGCGGGACGCACGCTGGCGCTGCGATAAAGTCTGCCGGTGTGCATGCATGGCGGCTTTGCTTGCCGCCATGCCGGCCCATGCCGATACTACGCAGCCAAACTGACTCCCGCCAGATACCCCCGCTCGCGAAACCACAACGCCGACGCATCATCCGCAGGAAAAAACGATTCCAGCCGCAATTCATGCACAGTCACGTCATGCGGCGTACCCAGCGTTGTGATGGTGGTGAACAAGTTCAGTTCCACGCCGGCTTTGCTGATCTGCAGCGGCAGGAAAGGCAGCGCACGGCGGTCCAGGTTGGGCGCCGGCGGCGCCCCATCGAGCCCCGCCAGCGCCGTCAATTCCGCCAGCAGCGCCGTCGCTTCACTGCCGGGACCATCGCTCATGGCTTCACGCTGTATCCAGTGCAGCAAATCCGCGCCCACGTCATGTTCATTGCGCACATATTTGCGTACGCCGTCCGGCGCCATCATCAGCTTCAGCACGTTGACGCTGCCGTCGCGGGGTATCGGCGCATCTGCCGGCATATCGAGCAGCCATTTCATGAAACCTGCCGCGGGCTCATTGAACATCACGAGGTTCCACAAGCGGTCCACCACCAGCGCAGGATAAGGCGCCTGCTGCGCCAGCATGAAGTCCAGCGCCTGTTTGACGGCATGCAGTTCCGGGTCATCCATTTTGCGCTCCTGGTAGGCCGGTGCAAAACCCGCCGCCAGCAACATCACGTTGCGTTCGCGCAGCGGGATATCCAGCACCACGCCCAGCTTTAAAATCAATTCGCGGCTGGGCTGCGAACGGCCGCTTTCCAGGAAACTGATGTGGCGCTGCGAAATGCCGCTGTCGGTGGACAGCCGCAACTGGCTGTAGCCCCGCTTGCCGCGCCAATAGCGCAGGGCGGCGGAAAAATCGCTGAAATACTGTTCAGGGGTGGCGACGCTCAAGGTACTCTCCCAAAGAAGTGGCGGAATCCATTGTACGGATTCCGCTGCCGGAGACGATTACCTCTGACGTCATCATGGCTTACACGATCCACAGCCCCTGGGCGCCAAATTGCACAGCCTGCACGTCGCTGTTGGCAATCCAAGCCCCCACCAGTTCCGCCTTGGTATGCGTGGCCGCGTAACTGATCCATGACTGCACGCCGCCCGCAGCCGTTTGCGCCAGGCCCGTATTGGCATACAGGGCCTGCACCACGGCAGTATCGGTCAAGCCGTCGTAGCGCGCCTTGACTTCTTCCGCACCCAGGAAACCCGCCACCAGGCTGGCCGTGTCGCGGTGCTGGCCCGCCCACCACGCAAAGCCGCCAAAGTCGCCCGAGCGGTCCAGCACAGTCTGGTACAGCAAACCCAAGGATGCCAGTTCGGAGGACTTCGATTGCAGGAAAGTCAAATCCACTGTTCCATCCTTGAACGTCCCTTTCTCGATCGACGACAAGATGTCAACGTCGGTATTGGCTTTGTCCGCCACCATGACGTGGCCATCTTTGCCCAGCACAAAGCGGTAATCCGCCAGCTTGCCGCCATACAAGACTGTATCTGTGCCATCGCCGCCCACCAGTACGTCGCTGCCCGCGCCGCCATCGAGCACGTCATCGCCGCTGCCGGCCAGCCAGCCCATTTCCCGCGTCGTCCGGTCTTCCGCAATCGTGTAGCCGGCAACACCCGCAGCGGCTTTGCGGTGCTCATCCGACAGGGCAATGTTCTGCAATACTTCGGCGCGGCTGGCGCCTGGCTTGCCGTCCATGCCTCCCAGCACGCCGAGCCAGTATTGCAGCCCCGCCGTTTCCGCATCGCGTCCCAGCGCATGGCGATACACGGTTTGCACAAAAGCCTCGTCTGTCAGGCCGTTCGCTTTATCGGACAGCCATTCCGCTCCCCGCAGGATTCCTTTCGCCAGATCGCTCAATAGCATGCCCTGTTGCGACCAGTACGACAGGCCGGCCAGTTCCGGTGCGCGCCCAAACGCTGCCTGGTACAACAGCGATACACCGATCAGATAATCCGTGGACGCGGCCAGGAAGCCGAGATTTTCGCCCTGCGCATTGAAATCGCTGCGCTGCAGGGTTTCCATACCGCCGGTGGCAAAAATCGCATTGGTATGGGTAGCGGCCAGCGCACCGTCAGCCGTCAGCGTCAGCATCCAGTTGCCAATATCGCTGCGCCCGCCTTGCACCATGTCGGCCCCCGTGCCACCGGACAGCGTGTCATTGCCGACACCACCCGCCACCACGTCGTCGCCGCTACCGCCATCGATGCGGTCATTGCCGCCCGCACTGCCGACAAAGTCATTGCCGCCACCGCCTGCCAGCACGTCATCTTCCGGACCCAGATAAATGTTTTGCGTGGCGTCGTCGCCAATGACGATATTGCGGCCCTCGCCGCCGCGCAAGGTGACGTTGCCGACCACCGCAGCAAAGTCCACGTTATCGAGCTGCAGCGTGCTATTCGACGGCAGGTGCGACGTGTCGATCACCACGCCGATGGGATTGGCGGGATTGCCGCTAATGATGATGGTGCCCGTGGACGTAGCGCTCGCAGCCGCAGTCGGCACCAGCGTTTTGGTTTCCAGCGGGGTGTTGCCCAGTTCGCCCAGGAAGTCCGTGCCCAGCCCCTTCATTTCATCTTGCGTACCTGAACCGGTTTCCGTTTTTGATTCAATGCGCATGATCAGGTCGACCAGCGCCTGATTACCTGACAACGGCGTGGCCGGGCCTTCCGATTGCATGCCCGTGCCCGTCGGCAGGCTGACCAGCAGGCTGTTGCCACCGGCGCCATTCGTCAACCCCAGCGGAATGTCGGCCAGCGTGCTATGTTCAGACGCGGGATCTTCCGGCCGGCTGGTGGTGATTACCGGCACCACCACAGTCTTGCCACCGCTGCTGTTGGGCGTGCTTTGCGTAATGGTGGCCACGCCATCGACCGTGCTGCGCACGCCGTCCAGCGTAGCGATCGCATATACATTCGACTGCACCGTGCCCAGGCCGGCATTGCCGCCATTGCCAGCCACATTGCGCACACCCGACAAATCCAGCTCGATGACGTTCAGCGGCGCACTGAAGTTTTCTTGCGGGATCAGCTTGGCAGCCCAGGTCTTGCCGCCATCATTGCTCGACAGGCTGGACAGGCTGGCGTTCGGCACTTTTAAATCTTCGATGCCGAAGCCGGTCACCGGTTCCGAAAACACGATCTGTACTTCCGATGATTCGCCTTTAAGCAACGTATCACTGAGTACGCTGACGGAAGCGTGCGGACGCACCGTGTGGACCGCGTAATTGCCGGACAGGACAGTACCCTGCCCCGGTTTACCGCTGCCATCCGTCAATGCCTGCAAGTTCAGGCTGACCACATTCTGCAGCGCCGTGACATTGTCCGCCGGTGTCAGGGCCGCAGTCCACGTCAAGCCATCCGCACTGACGGACCAGCCATCCAGCGTCCCGTTTTTTGCCGCCACAGCGGCGGGCACGTCGCCGCCGACCTTCTGGTTGAAGGTGACGATGACTTTCGCGGTTTCGCCTGCCTGCAAATCCCCGTCGCTGACCGTCACCGACGCGCCGATGCCCGGCGTATTGACCGTGTACGCATTGGATGTGGCGCTGCCTTTGCCGGCATTGCCTGCGAGGTCTTGCACGCCGCTGTTCTCGACGGTCACCACGTTGCCGGACACGTTGACGCCAGTGGCTGGCGTCAACGTCGCCGTCCACGTCTTGCCGCCATCGTTCGTCGACAGGTTCGACAGCGCGCCATTGCCGACCGTGATGTCTTCCAGTCCCAGACCTGTCACGGCTTCCGAGAACGCAATCGTCACGGCAGTCACCGCGCCGCTGCCCAGCGTGCTGTCGGCGACGCTGACCGTCGATACCGGCGCGGCCGTATCGATGGCAAACGCGCTGGAACTGGCGGCGCCGCTGCCTTGCGTACCGGCGATGGTGGTGACATTGGCCAGGTTCAGCTTGATGCTGTTGACGGCACTGGTGACATTGGCGTTCGGCGTGAACACGCCACTCCACGTCTTGCCGCCATCAGCGCTGGACAAGCCGGAGACGGCGCCGTTGGCGACCTGTAAATCCGACGAGTCGAAGCCGCTCACGGGCGCCGTGAAGCTGATGGTGACATTGGCGGTTTCGCCTATCTTCAGCGCGGTGTCGCTCAGCGCAATCGACGCGCCGTTGACCACTGCCGTATCGAGCGTGAAATCAAGCGATGCGCTGCCGCTGATATTCCCGGCCGCATCGGTCTGGCGCACCAGCACGGCCTTGGCGCCGTTGCCGGTCAGCGCCAGGCTGCTGCCACTGCCACCGCTCCATGACGTGCCGCCATCCGTACTATATTCCCAGGTGGCGCCGCTCTCGAGGTTACCCACGTTGACTTGGCCATTACTGGTAACGCCATCTTGCGCACCCGTATCCTGCTCAAGCGATACGGTCGGCGCACCGGGCGCCGTGCGGTCAATAATGACCTGGACGCCAGCCGACGCCACGCCGGTATTGCCCGCCGCGTCGGTGGCCCTGGCCGTGACCGTGTGGCTGCCTTCGGGCAGCGTGCCGGTAGTAGTAATGCTCCAGTTGCCGCCCGTAGCCACGCCGCTACCCAGCACCGTCGTGCCGTTGGTGTCATACAAGGTAACCGTCGCACCCGCTTCCGCCGTCCCGGTAAACAACAGGACGCCGGCATTGGTCAAGCCATCGCCCACGCTGCCACTGTCGGCACTGGCCGAGAGCGCCGGCACAGAGGGCGCCACCGGCGCCAGCGTATCAAACGCCAGCGACGGCGTGACGCCGGCGCCGCCCTGGTTGCCGGCGGCATCGGTATAGGCGGATGCGGTCACCGTGATGCTTGCCGTGCCGCCGTTGGTGGACGCCGTCGGCGTGAAGGTGGCAGTGCGCGTCAGACCGCTGCCGCTGATTGCACCCAAAGCTCCGCCCGATACCGTCACGTCGCCGCTACTGCCGTTCCAGGTAAACGTCGCGCCGGGATCTTCGCTGAACGTGAATGTGATGACGGCGGTTTCACCGATTTTCAGCGCGGACTTGTCACTGGTGATGGTGACAGTCGGCGCCGTGGCGTCGATATTGACCGTCAGGCCCGGTGAAGCGCTGCCGGTATTGCCGGCAGCATCGGTGGCTTTTGCCGTCACCGTGTGTGCGCCCGCGCCAAGCGCCGAACTGGTAATGCTCCAGTTGCCACCAGTGGCGACGCCGGTGCCCAGCACTGTGGTGCCGTCCGTGTCATACAGCGTCACGGTGCTGCCTGCTTCCGCCACGCCGGTCAACACAGGCGTGAGCGATGCAGTCAGGTTGTCCGTGCTGGACGTGCCGAGGTCGCTGCCCGCATCGAGATCCGGCGTGGATGGCGCCGTGGGCGCCAGCGTGTCGAAGGTCAAGGCTGGCGTCGTGGCGGCGCCGCCCTGGTTGCCGGCGGCATCGGTATACGTGGAATTGGCCACCGAGATGCCGGCCGTGCCGCCATTAGTGGAAGCGGCCGGCGTAAAGGTCGCGGTGCGCGTGGTTCCGCTGCCGGAAATAGCGCCCAGGGTGCCGCCGGATACCGTCATGTCGCCCGTGCTGCCATCCCACGTGAACGTAGAGCCGGGATCTTCGCTGAAGGTAAACGTGATGGTGGCGGTCTCGCCGGCCTTCAGCGCAGCCTTGTCGCTGGTGATGGCCAGCGTTGGCCCCGTAGTGTCGACCGTCACGGCCAGACCCGGCGAAGCAACGCCGGTGTTGCCAGAGGCATCGGTAGCTTTCGCCGTGATGGTATGCGTGCCGGTACCCAGTGTCGTGGAGGTGATGCTCCAGTTGCCGCCTGTAGCAGTGCCCGTGCCCAGCACGGTGACGCCATCCGTATCGTACAGGGTCACGGTACTGCCGCTTTCGGCCGTGCCGGTCAGCGTGGGCGCCGTGCTGTTGGTAACGTTGTCGGTGCTGGATGTGCCGCTGTCGCTGGAGGAGGAAAGGTCGGGCGTGGAGGGGGCGTTGGGCGCCAGGGTGTCGACCGTGTAGTTGGACGAACTGGTCGTGCCGCTGCCCGCATTGCCCGCCGCATCCGTCACGCCGGTTTTATCGACTGTAATGGTGTTGGTGGCATCTTCGATGCTGGCCGTCGGCGTATACGTGCCGGTCCACGTGGCGCCGCCGTCCGAGGAACTGAGCGACGATACCGTACCGTTTTCAACCGTCAAGTCCGCCGTGGTCAATCCCGTCACCGCTTCGCTGAACGCGATGGTGACGGTGGCCGTTTCGCCTGCTTTCAATGCGGTATCGGACAGCCCAATGGTAGCGGTGGGGCGCAGGGTATCGATAGTGTAGTTCGACGAACTGGCCGTGCCGCTGCCGGTATTGCCATCGCTGTCGGCGACGCCCGTCTTGTCGAGCGTGATGACATTGGTCGTGTCTTCGATACTGGACGTCGGCGTGTACGTGCCGGTCCAGGTGGTGCCGCCATCGGAAGAACTGAGCGAGGCAATGGAACCGTTGGCCACCGTCAGGTCAGCCGTGGTCAGTCCCGTCACCGCTTCGCTGAACGTGATGGTGACGGTAGCCGTTTCGCCCGCCGTCAACGCGCTATCGGACAGCGCAACCGTGGCTGTGGGCCGCACAGTAGCTACCGTGTAATTGGACGAGCTGGTGCTGCCGCTGCCGGCGTTGCCGGCGCTATCCTGTACGCCCGTGTTGTCGAGTGTGATGACATTGGTCGCGTCGTCGACCGAGCTCGATGGCGTGTACGTACCGGTCCACGTGGTGCCGCCATCGGAAGAACTGAGCGAGGCAATGGAACCGTTGGCCACCGTCAGGTCGGCCGTGGTCAATCCTGTCACCGCTTCGCTGAACGTGATGGTGACGGTGGCTGTTTCGCCCGCTGTCAGCGCCGAATCGGACAAACTGATGGTGGCGGTGGGCCGGGTCGAATCGATGGTGTAATTGGACGAAGCCGTGGTGCCGGAACCGGCATTCCCGTTGGCATCCGCCACCCCCGTGTTGTCCAGGGTGAGCACGTTGG
>NZ_WNLA01000043.1 GCF_009720865.1 Pseudoduganella ginsengisoli
CCACGCTAAAGCGCTGGTTGACGGCGTCGATGGTGTTGAGCGCGCCGCGATGGCTGATGCTTACACCCTTCGGCACGCCGGTCGAGCCGGACGTAAAGATCACATACGCCAAATCGTCCGGCGCCACCTGAGGTAGCGCCTGTGCATGCAGCGACGCATCACCGGCCAATTGTTCCAGCAGGGTTTCAATCACCAGCAGGCGGTAGCGCCCCGCCAGCGCGGCCTGGATTTCCTCACAGGCAGCCTGTTTGGCCGACAACAGCACGGTGCGCACTTTGCCCTGCTGCAGCACGGTGTCGATGCGGCCGGCCGGCCATTCGACGTGCAGCGGCAGGTAGCCATGGCCGGACTGCATGATGGCCAGGCTTGCCGCCACCTGGTTGTAGCCTTTTTCGCTGAGGATGGCGATCAAGCCGCCGTCCGTGCCTTCGCTGCGCACCAGGTGGCGCGCCAGCTGCGCGCTGTCTGCGCGCAGCTGCGCATGGCTGAACTGGCGGCCGCTGCCGCCTTCAATCACGGCAATGGCGTCATCGCGGCCTGCGCAGCGGCTAAACAAGGTGCCGGTGCTGGTTGCCTGCACGGCGGCATTGGCTTGCGCAATCACTTGCCGGTCGGCCTCTGGCAGCGGCAGCCGTGGCAATACAGCGTCTTGCCAGTCGCAATCGGCCAGCGCTTCGATCATGCCGCAATAGGCCGCGTGCATCGTTTCCACCAGCGCGGCGTCGAACAATTGCTCGACATAGTCCCATTCGACGACCAGGCCATCCTGGTTTTCATAGGCTTTGTTATCCAGCCATACCTGCGACGTCTGCGTGATCGAATAAGTTTCGCGCTGGTAGGAATCGTTGATGAAAATACCCGTCTTCTGGAACTTGCCGGTATTGCCGACCAGGCTGGTAAACACCACCGGGGCCAGCGGCTGGCCGGACGGGATAGCCTTACGGCTGCGCACCAGGCGCTGGAAGTCTATGCCGTCAAACAGGTTGTGGTCGATGTCTTCCCACAAAGCCTGGTGCACAGCCGCCATCAGCGGCGCCAGCCGGCGTTCTTCGCCCCGTGCCGCCACATAATTGAACAATTCCAGCACAGTGAAATCGCCAACGATGTCATTGACTTGCGGATGCAGCGGCAGGCGGTTGAACAATGTCAGGTTGATGCACACATTCGGCTGCCCGGTCCAGAAGCACAGCACTTCGCCGTACAGGGCCAGCATGGCCACGGTGGGACTGATGCCGGCGCGCTGGGCGCGGCTTTCCAGGCGCCGCCACACGGCTTGCGGGATGGTGCGGGTGGCGCGTTTGAACACCGGCTTGGCGATCTGCTGCGCATTGGCTACCGTCGGCAGTCCGACGTCGAAATTGTAGTCATCCAGCTTGTTTTCCCAGTATGCCCTGGCCTGCGCGAATTGCGGCCCCGCCCGCACCTCGTCAAAGCGGCAGACATAATCGCGGTAGCTCAGCTCCAGTGGCGGCAAGACCGCATCCGGCTCGTTGTACAGCAAGGTCCATTCATCGAAGAAGATGCGGAAGCTGTGCGCATCCATCAGCAAGGCATCGAAACTCAGGTGCAGGATAATCCCCGACAGCGTATGGCTGACCGCCACGTCAAACAGGGGGAATACCGTGAGGTCGTAGATCTTGTGCGACATGGCGTCGCGGTACGCTTCCAGGCTGCCCGCGCTGGTGAAATCCTGCACGGCGATGCGGTAGTACGGCGTGGTTTGCAGGATGCGCTGGCTGGAGTCGGAAAACACCGTGCGCAGCGCCGGATGGCGCGCAATCAGCGCATTGAAGCTGGCTTCCAGCCTGCCAACGTCCAGCATAGTGAACGCGTGTTCCTGGTAGATGTGGGTCGCCACGTTGCCCAGCCCAAAGGAACTGGAGCGGCCCAGCTGGTACGCTTGCTGCACATTGGTCAGCGGGAAGGGTTCAAACTGGTCCGCCTTGCCCTGGGCGGCATCAATGAGGAATGCCTCGTAGACGAATTCCTGCCGGCCGGCAGCCAGCACGGCGGCGATGCCTTCGACGGTCTTGCATTCGTAAATGGTGCGCGCCGTGACGGATGCCTTCAGCGTCTGGTTGATCTTGCTGGCGACACTGATGGCCAGCACGCTGTTGCCACCCATGGCAAAGAAATCGTCGCGGCAGCCAACCTTGGCGGCGTCAAGCTCGAACTGGGCGGCGAAAATCGCGCACAGCGTGCGTTCCAGGTCATTGCGCGGCGCCACATAATCCTGCCCGTCCAGCAAGGCTGGCAGCGGCAAGCGTTTCTTGTCCAGCTTACCGTTCTGGTTGGCCGGCAGCGCATCGAGCGCGATACACCGCGACGGCACCATATAGCTCGGCAGCATGCGCGCCACATGGGCTTTCACCTCGGATTCCTGCAATTCGCGGTCAGCCACATAGTAAGCCAGCAAATGGTCGGCGCCTGCCACCTTGCTGACGATCACCGCAGCCTGGACGACGCCGGGGAACGCCATCAGCACTTCCTCGATTTCCGGCAATTCGATGCGGTAGCCGCGCAGCTTGACCTGGGTGTCCCGGCGGCCCAGGAATTCCAGGTCGCCACTGGCATGGCGGCGCACCAGGTCGCCGGTACGGTACAACGTGTGGTGGACGCCTTCCGCCTTTTCCTGCGCGGTCTGGAATGGATTCGGGACGAACTGGCTGCGGGTCAGTTCAGGATTGTGCAGGTAGCCGCGGGCCACGCCGGCGCCGCCGACATACAGCTCGCCGATGGCATAATCGGGCAATTGCCGCCCGGCCGCGTCCAGCACGAAGGCGCTGCGGTCGCGCATGGGTTTGCCGATGAGGACGCTGTCGGCCAGCGCCAGGTTGGCGCTGTCGATTTCCAGCGTGCAGCTGAACGTGGTGTTCTCGGTCGGGCCATAGCCATTGATCAGGTGCGCCGGCCGGTAGTCGGACGCGGCAAGCTTGTCGATCAGCGGCTTGTTCAGCGCCTCGCCGCCGATCAGCAGGCAGCGCAGGCCGGCAAAGACTTGCTCGTCGGCGACGTAGATCTGGTCGAACAGCGTCTTGGTCAGCCACAGCACGGAAATGCGCTGCGCCTCCAGCAACGCGGCAAAGCGCTCCACGTCCGACAGCAGCGCCAATTTATCCTCGGGCACGACGACGCGCGCGCCATTGAGCAAGGCCGCCCAGATTTCAAAGGTGGCGACGTCGAAACCCTGGTCGCACAGCAGCAGCAGTGCGTCCGCTGGCGTCACGTCGATATAGCCGGGATCGCAGGCCAGCGACACAATGCCGGCATGTTCCACCATCACCCCTTTCGGGTTGTTGGTCGTGCCCGACGTGTACATGATGTAGGCCAGGTTCGTAGGCGGCAGGCCGAGCGCCAGGTTGTCCGCCGGGCACGCGGCAATCGCCGCGGCCGTAGCGGCATCGTCCAGCACCAGCGTGGCCACGCCGCCCGCCCCCTCCCGCAGTGCGGCGTGGGTCAGCACCAGGCGTGGCGCAGTCTGGCCAAGGATGTACTGCACTTTATCCGGCGGGAAGCTGCTGCTGAGTGGAACGTAGCAGCCGCCGGCCTTGAGCACGGCCAGCATGGCGACAATCACGTCGGCCGTGCCCTCCAGCCATAGCGCCACCGGCGTTTCCCGGGCCACGCCGTGGTGCTCTTTCATGTAATGCGCGAGGCGGTTGGCCTGCTCATTGAGCTGGCGGTAGCTGAGCGTGGTGGCGCCGCACACGACGGCCACAGCGTCCGGCGTGCGGGCCGCCTGCAGTTCGAAGACGCTGTCGAGCGCTTCGCGCACCGCATGCACAGGCTGCGGCGGGGCCGCGTGCCCGGGAGCGAGCAGCGGCAGGCTGGCAATCGGCTCTTGCCAGCTGGCGGCATCGATGCCGTCCAGCAGGGCCAGATAACTGTCGAACAGCGCCGACACGTAAGGCGCGCCGTACAAGTCCAGCGCGTAGCTGACTTGCAGTTCAATGCTGTCGTCCAGTTCGGTGGCAGTGACGGACAGGCCGAATTTTTCCACCTCTTCCGGCACATTGATGAGGCGATGGCGGTACGCGGCGCCGGACGTGTCCAGCCCGCCAAAATTGTGCATGGTGAACATCACGTGCATCAGCTGGGCCATGTCTCCGGCCCGCTGCGGCAGCCGGGCCGCCACCAGGTTCAAGTTCAGCTGCTGGTGTTCATTCAGGTAATTCAGCTCTTCATTGACCAGTTTGACGTTGGCGGCCATGGTGGCCGACGGCTGGTAGGCCGGGATCAACGGCAGCGTGCTGATAAACGGCCCCACCGTGCCGGCCAGCGCGAACGGCCGGTTGGAAATGGTCAGCCCGAGGGGGAAATTCTGCTGGCCGCCATTGAACACGCTCAACGTATGGTACAGGCCCGTCAGCAGCAGCGCATACAGGCTCACACCCTGGTCCAGCGCGGCGGTGCGCAATGCGTGATAGCGCTGCGTACCGATGCGGCGGCGCATCAGGCCGGCCTGGTTAGTCCCCACGGCGCGGCGTTTGGCGGCGGCCGGCAGCGCTTCGGCGCCGTCCAGCCTGGCGGCCAGGCGGGCCAGGCCCTGCTGGTACTGTTCCGTGCCCAGCAGGTAGGCTTGCCACGCCTGGAAATCCCGGTAAGTGACCGGTGCGGCGGGCGCGGCCGGCCCGGCTTCAGCGCGCAGCGCCTCGGCCATCAGGATACCAACCGACAGCGCGTCCGACAGGATGTGGTGATGGGTCAGGTTGATGATGATGCGGCCGCTGCCGCGCACGGTCAGGATCTCAGTCTGCACCAGCTTGCCGCCATCGAGCTGGAACGGCCGCTGATAGCGCAGCGCGCACTCGGCTTCCACCTGGCCGGCGTCGATTTCCACTTCGGCCACCGTGAACTCTTCCACGTCGAAGCATCCGCAGGCCATGTCCGCGCCGATTTTCAAACGCAGCATGTCCTGGCGCGCCAGCAGTGCCCGCACGGCGCGGGCAGCCTGCGCGGCCGGCATGTCGTCGACCTCGATAAAGACCGGCACGTTGTACGAATACGGCAGCGAATCCAGCCGGGCCTGCAGGTAGATGCCTTGCTGGATATTCGACAGCACGCGCGGCTGGAACGCTTCCGGCAAGCGGTAAAACTCGGTGGCCCTGGCCTGCGCTTCGGAGCCGATGTCATTGAAGCGCAGGATATCCAGCAAGTCCGCCTTGGCGGCCGCCACGCGGGCTTTCAAGTCCGCAGGGAAGCCGTCCTGCTGGCCGACGCTGAAGCCGAGGTTGCCGTCCGGCTTGGCCCACAGCTGGATTTTCTGTTGTTTCAGTTGATACAGTAATTCTGTGTGATGCATTAGAGTTCTCCACTAAAGCGGTTGACGCTGTCGGCGTTGGCCGCTTCCAGCCGGATCGAAAGCGATTTCAGATCCGAGTATTGGTACAGTTCATCGAGTTTGAGCGTGTAGTCGAATTCCCGGCCGACGCGGCTGATGAATTGCATCGCCAGCAGGGAATTGCCGCCCAGGCGGAAGAAATGGTCTTCCACCGAAATGGTGTGCTGTTCGATGCCGAGCATTTCCGACCACAGCCGGGCCAGCGCGACTTCCACCGGCGTGGCGGGAAGCTGGCGCGGCTTGCGGCTGGCGGAACCGGCGGCGCCGTGGGCCTGCAGCGCGGCGTGATCGACCTTGCCGTTGGCCGACAGCGGGAATTGGTCCAGCAACACGAAGCGCTCGGGCACCATGTAGTGCGGCAGGCGCGCCTGCAGCTGCTGCTCGATATAGCGCACGAAGCCGCTGGCGCGGTCGACGCTGGAACCGCCGCTGGCCTGCTTCTGTTCCGTGCTGACCGGCCCGGCCACGACATGGTGCAGCACGACGCGGCCGCCGAAGATGGCGTCCAGCGCGGCGCGCTGTTCCGGATGCACTTCGCCCATCGCGCAGGTGCCGGCATCGGCTGCCAGCAATTGCTCCATCAGCCGCTGCGCGGCAACGCCGGCATCCACGTACTCGGTGGCGGCGGCCTCCTTGCCGGCGCTGATGAAGAACAGCGCCAGCGCAGCGCTGTTCCACACCATGGCGTTGTCATCGAGCGCCTGCGGGTCCGGCAGGTGCGGCCATGGCTGCGCCGTCAACCCTTGCCCGTCCAGGCTGTACCATCCGGGCGCCAGGTCTTGCACCTGGCCGGCACGCACGTACAGATGGCATGGTGCGGCGGTGGCTGCTGGATTGACTGCGGCAGATTCCGCGGCAAATGCGGCGTTGCAGGGCCGCAGGCGGCCAAGGACATTCTGCCCCTCGGCCAGGCCCAGTACGGCCGGCGCGGCGCCCGCTTCGGCGCGCTCCCAGCGCAGGGCGCCCGTGGCAGCCGTGCAAGCCAGCACCCCTTCGATATAGCCGCATTCCAGCAGCGACAGGAAGCTGCTGCCTTGGCCATATACCGGTTCAATCGCCGCGGGCGTACCGACCAGCAGCAATTCCAGCGGCGCCCCGCTGTCGCCTGGAGCGGCATCGCCCAGCCGGACCAGCTGGTGCCGGCGGCGGTCGACGTAGTAGTGGCCGGCCGGCAAGCCTGGCACATCCGCGCCCACGGCCAGGTACAGCTGGACCGAATACAGCGTGCCTGCCGACGGATAGCGGTACTTCGGCAGTGCGGCCGTGCTGCCGGGCAGCGCCAGCAAGCCATGCAGGCTGGCGCTGACGGCGTCCAGGCCGATCCGCGCCGGTCCCGCCGCGCAGGCTGGCACAGCCAGGGCCGCCGTCAATTGCGCGCGCTGCAGCGGAACGCCTTCAAACACGCGGTAGCTCTTGCGCGTCTGCTGGGCCGACTGCCCCCATTCGCTGTCGGACTGGAACGGCGGCAGCAGCGGCACACGCGCCAGGCCCGCCTGGTCCAACACGCGATCGCCATGCTGGGCCAGCTTGAAGTCCAGCTGGCTGTCCGCCACGCGCAGGCGCTGCGCAGGTTTGACATAGGCGGTCAACTGGCCATGGCCGGCCGCTTCCATCGCAATGCTCAGCACGGCCTCGTCAACCACGTCCAGCTGCCGCAGGCACGCTTCGATATCGCCCAGTTCGACGCGGTAGCCGCGGATCTTGACCTGGCTATCCTTGCGGCCGATGAATTCAATGCTGCCATCCGGCAGCCAGCGGCCCAGGTCGCCCGTCTTGTACAGGCGCCCTTCCTGTGCGTGTTCAATGAAGCTGGCCGCGGTTTTGGCGGCGTCGCCCCAGTAATTCAAGGCCACGCCGGCGCCGCCGATGTGGATCTCGCCGGTGACGCCGATGGGGCAAGGCTCGCCGTGCGGGTTCAGCACCAGCATGCTCTGGTTCGGCATGGCCGTCCCGTAGGGAATGGAATTCCACGCCGGATCGACGTCGCTGGCCGGATGCCAGATCGACCAGATACTGCCTTCCGTGGCGCCGCCCAGGCTGGTGACGCTGGCCTGGCCAAAGCGCTCGCGCAATTGGCCCGGCAGGCTGAGCGGAATGCGGTCGCCGCTCAGCAGGAAGGCGCGCAGGCTGGCGTTGCAGCGGCGCTGCTGGCGGTATTCTTCCGCCAGCAGGCCGGCCAGCTGCGGCACCGTATTCCACAACGTGACTTGATGGCGTTCCACCAGCTCCAGCCAGCCTGCCACGTCCTTGGTGCGCGACTGTTCTGGGAACACCACGGTACCGCCGGCGATCAGCAGGCCGAAGATATCGTAGACCGACAGGTCGAAGCTCAGCTCGGACAGCGCCAGCACCTTGTCCGATGGCGCCACGCCGAAATGCCGGTTGACTGCCAGGATGGTGTTCAGCGCGCCATAGTGGGAAATCGTCACCCCTTTCGGCGTACCGGTCGAACCCGACGTGAAGATCACGTAGGCGATGTCGCCCGCCTGCACTTGCGGCAGCGCCAGCGCGCGCACGGCAGTTGCATCGGGACTGCCGGAACGCATCGCGGCCAGCACTTCTTCAATGACGATGATCTGGTATTGGGCGCCCAGGTCGGCCATCAGGCCGGCGTCGGCGGCCTGGGCGCGCGACACCAGCAGGTGCGCCACCTGCCCTTCGGCCAGCACGGCCTTCAGCCGCGCCGCCGGCCAGTCCACATTCAGCGGCAGGTAGCCGTGGCCGGCCTGCATCGCGGCCAGCGCGGCAATGACCTGGCCCGCACCCTTCTCGCACAGGATGGCGGCCAGCTTGCCCGTGTGGACCGGCGCGGCGGAAGATGGCCCTTGCGCTTGCAGCCACAGGTAGCGCGCCAGGTCGCCGGACTGCGCCAGCAATTCGCGGTAGCTGGTGCGCGTGCCATCGCCATCGATGACGGCGGTTGCGTCCGATGCCGCGATCAGCGCGAACAGCGGCTGCTGCGGCACGTCTTGCGGGCGGTGGTTCAGCTGTGCGATCAATTCCTGCTGGCGCGGCGCGATGCGCGGCATGGCTGCCGAGCAGTCGTGCCAGTCATGTTCCGCCAGGTACGCGATCAGCTTGCAATACGCCATGTTCATGCGTGCGATTTGTTCGCGTCCGAACAGCTGCTCGACGTACAGCCACTTGCTCATGAACTGGTCGCCCGTTTCAATGGCCTGCAAGTCGATCCACGCTTGCGACGTCTGCCCCATCCACAGGCGCTGGCCGCGCCGTTCGCTGTCGTTGAGGAAGGCGCTGCTCTCGTGGGCGCCGTTCTTGTTGCCCAGCACGCCGGTGAACACGATCGGCGATGTGGCCTTGTGCATGTCCAGGTCGTGCAGCTTGACCAGGTCGCGCTGCACTTCCAGGCCGGTGTACAGGCCATGGGCGATGTTGTCCCACATCAGCTGGTGGCTGCGCTCGATGGTCTGCAGCGCATCCTTGCCGAAGGACTTGAAGTGGAACAGGTTGGTGGACGTGAAATCGCCCATGATCTGTTCGACGTCGTCAAACATCGGATAGCGGTTGAATACCGTCATCGTCATGATGAACTCGGCGGAGCCGGCGTGGAAGCCGATCACTTCGCCATACAGGCTCAGCAGTGCAGCCGACGGCGACACGCCATAGCGGGCGGCCTGCTCTTTGAACTTGCGCCACGTAACGGGTTCCACATACAGCGTGTGGTCGGCAAACACGGGACGCTCAATGGCGCCGGGCGCCACGCGCAGCGGCAGCTCCGGACGCAGCGGCATCTCTTGCACCCGCTCTTGCCAATACGCGCGGTCGCGCTGGTACCACGGCGACAGGCGCAGCGCCTGGTAAGCGGCCTGGTAGTGCTTGAAACTGGTGACGGCAGGCGCCTGCGCCAAAGCCTGCGCGGGCATGCGGTACAGCTGGTCCAGCTGGCCAAGCAGGCGGCGCCGGCTTTCCGCATCCAGCAAGATCAAGTCCATGCTGATGTGCAGGCAGGCGCGGTCGCTGAAGCGGCTGGTTTCAAAGGTGAACAGCGGCGCCCGCTCAGGATCGTAGACCACGTGGGACAGGCGCTGGCGCACGGCTTCCAGCGCGCCGTCGTCCGCCAGGCTGCCGGCATGGTCGTTGTGCGCGATGCGGTGGCCGCCAAACTGCTCCAGCGGCACGATGCGCTGCTGCATGCGCTGGAACGAAAACTCGGTACGCAGCACCGGCTCGCGCGCGATCAGCGTATCGAGGGCGCGCTGCAGGCGTGCATGATCGATCTCGTCAAAAGCGAACTCGTAATAAATATGGTTGGCGACGTTGCCGATCTCGAAGCTGGCCAGGCGGCCCAGCAGGTAGGCTTTCTGGATTTCCGTCATCTCGAACCAGTCGTGCGGATCGCCCGAGTCGATGGCGGGCAGCTGATCCAGGTCGGCCGCGCTGCCGATCGCCAGGAAGTCACTGGCGCTGTATTCGGTGCGGCGGCGCGCCTGGCAGCAGTCCACCACTTCGGCAATGCGGGTTTCCAGCGCGGCGGCAAAGCGCAGCGCCAGTTGCGGCGTCAGCTGGCTGTCGATGTCGACCGCCAATTGGCCAGCCTTGACGTAGCAATTGATGTCGACCAGGTTGCCATTCACATTGTCGGAATGGAAATTCTGCCCGGATGCTTCGTCGGCCAGATACCAGCCATCCGCCCCGCCCTCATTGAACTGGCCAAGATAGTTGAAGCTGACCACCGGCATGGCGGCGCGCTGGTAGCCAAACAGTGCGCCGTAGCCCAGGCCCTTGAGCGGCACGGCGCGCAGGGTTTCCTTGGCGTCCTTGATGGTATCGGGCAGCGTGGCGCCGGCGCCCAGCCGCAGCGGGCACAGCGTGGTGAACCAGCCGACCGTGCGGCTGACATCCACCGCGTCGTCGATATGCTCGCGGCCATGGCCTTCGATGATGATATGGTGCACGTCGCGCGCGGTCAGGTCGCGCAGCGCCAGCGCCAGGGCCGCCACCAGCAAGTCGTTGATGGCGGTATTGAAGGCGTGGTTCGATTTGTGCAGCAGGGCCGACGTCAGCGCGGCGTCCAGCCGGAAGCTGTTGCGTCCGGTCTTGGCGGTAGCCAGCGCGCGGTAAGGCGCGGCGTCGTAATCGGCCAGCACCGATTGCCAATAGGCGCGTTCGGACTGGTTGCGGCCGGCATAGCCCTGCAGCGCGGCGGTCCAGCCGGCGTAAGAAGCACTGGCGGGCGGCAGTGTTTCGCCGGCGTACAGCGTTTCCAGGTCGCCCATCAAGATGCGCCAGCTGACGGCGTCCATGATCAAGTGGTGGAAGGCCATGAAGATGCGCGCAGAACCGTCCGCGTAACCGTGCAGGTAAGCGGCGCTGGCCAATGGGCCTTGTTCCAGGTGGAAGCCGCTTTGCAGCGCCGTCAATTGCTGCTGCAGCGCCGCTTCGGACAGGCTGGAGACGTCGATGACGGCCAGCGGCAATGCAGCGGCCTGGCCGGCGTGGAACTGCTCGGCGCCGTTCGGCCCGTGGCGGTAGCGCAGCGCGAAGACGCCGTGCGCGGCCACCAGCGCCGCCAGCGCGGGGCGCAGGCGTTCCAGGTCCAGCGCTGGGGTGTGAATCAGGAATGACTGGTTCCAGTGCTGAGGCTGTGGCGCCTCCAGCGCGAAGAACCATTGCTGGATCGGATGCAGCGCGACCAAGGTGGCCGCGCTCGCTGCCGGCGCTGCCGGGGCAGGCTCCGGCACGGTGCGCGCGCCCGCCGCCTGTTCGATCCACGCATGCAGCGCAGCGATGGTCTTGTGCTTGAAGACGATGCGCGCCGCGACCTTGTGCTGCATTTCCTTGCTGATGCGGTTGACCATCTGCAGGCACAGGATGCTGTCGCCGCCGATGGCGAAGAAATCGTCCTGGTAACCAATGCTGGTAGCCGGGATGCCCAGCACGTCGGACCAGATCTTGCGCATTTTGACGTAGCCTTCCGGCGCCGCATGTTCCAGGTAATCGGCCAGCGCCGCGATGGTCTTGTGCTTGAACACCAGGCGTACCGACAGGTTCTTGCGGTATTGCTTGTTGAGCGCCCCCACCATTTGCAGGCACAGGATGCTGTCGCCGCCCAGCGCGAAGAAGTCCGCGTCGGCGCCCAGCTGGTTTTCCGGCAGGCCCAGGATCGCGGCCCAGATGCGGCGGATGCCGCCCTGCAGTTCCGTTTGCAGTGCAGTTGCCGGCGCTGCCTGTGGCGCGGACGCATCCGGCGCGGCCTGGCGTGCCGCGGCGGTGGCGGGATCAGGCAATTGGTCGCGGTTGATCTTGCCGCTGGCGGTCAGCGGCATCGCGTCCAGCGCCACCAGCATGGATGGCTGCATGAAGTCCGGGCAGGACTGCGACAAGTGTTCGCGCAACTTGTCCATATCGACGGCTGCGCCGGCGCGGGCCACGTAATAGCCAACCAGTTGCTTGTGGCCGTTGGCGCCGGTCTTGATGGCGGCCGCCGCCTGCGCCACGGCGGGGAAGGCGGCAATCGCCAGCTCCAGTTCTTCCAGCTCGATGCGGTAGCCGCGCAGCTTGACCTGGCTGTCGGCCCGGCCCATGAAGACCAGCTCGCCACCGGCCGTCAGCTGCGCCAGGTCGCCAGTCCGGTACAAACGCATGCCGCGCTGGCGGTCTTCGATGAAGGCTGCCGCGCTCAGCGCGGGCTGGTTCAGGTAGCCGCGCGCCAGGCCGGCGCCGCCCACATACAGCTCGCCGATGGCGCCTGCCGGCAGCGCTTGCAGCGCGCGGCCCAGCACCAGCGCCTGGCGCTGGCGCAGCGGCTGGCCGATCGGCACGGCGCGCGACTGGCGCAGCTTGTCCAGGGTCAGTTCGCAAACCGTGCTGAAGGTGGTATTTTCAGTCGGCCCATAGCCGTTCAGCAAGTGCCGCGGCCTGGTGTCGGACGCCAGCAGTTTTTCCACCAGCACGCGGTTCAATGCCTCGCCACCGACCAGCAGCCAGGTCAGCGGTTTGAACAGTTGGTCGGACTGGCGGTACAGTTCATCGAACAGCGACTTGGTCAGCCACAGCGTAGTGACTGCTTCGCGCTCGATCAGGCTGGCCATGCCGGCCACGTCGCCCAGCAGCGCCAGCGGGTCGCCCACCAGCACCAGCTTGGCGCCGTTCAGCAGCGCGCCCCACACTTCGAACAGCGACGCGTCGAAACGGCGGTCGGCCAGGTGGACGAACACATCGTCCGCCGTGATATCGATGTAGCCGGCGCCGCGCACCAGCGACACCACGCCGGCGTGCTCGATCATCACGCCCTTGGGCTGGCCGGTACTGCCGGACGTGTACATGACGCAGCACAGCGCCGACGGCGCCGGTGCGCTGGCGGGATGGTCTGCGCCGTCCGGCAAGTCCAAGCCATCGAGTGCGACAACCGCGCCGGGCTGGGCGAAGTGGGCAGTGAAACTGCCGGCGAAGCGCGCTTCCGTCAGCACGAACGGCGCACTGGTGTCGGCGATGGTGAACGCGGCCTGGGCCGCGCTGACACCGGTTGCCACCGGCACGTAGGCCGCGCCCAGCTTGAGCACGGCCAGCATGGCGACAATGTCCAGTACCGGATCGGCAAAGCAGACTGGGATCAATGCTTCAGGCGCCGGGGCATAACGGCCGCGCAGGTACGCGGCCAGGCCGTTGGCGCGCGCATTGAGCTGGCCATAGCTGAACGCCTGGGCGCCATACTGCAGCGCCGTGCGTTCGGGATGGCTGGCGGCGCAGCGCTCGAAGTGGCTGACGATGGACGCCGGCGGCGGTGCGGCCGGCAGGCCGGCGGGCGCCACGGCGGCGCTGTCTTGATGGCCTGCCAGATTGCGCACCAGCGTAGCGGGCTGGCTGATCATTTGCGCCAGCATGCGGTCCATCAGCTCGAAGAAACCCGCGACCAGCGACTGGTCGAACAGTTCGCCCGCATAGCGGATCGCGACTTCGATGGTCTCTTCGCCCTCCTCCACGATCATGGCCAGCGGATAGTCGAGCTTTTCCACCGTGCGCAAATTGCCGATGCGCAGCGCATCGAACTGCGGGCCCGCACTCAGGGTCGTGAAGTTGTTATGGACGAACAGCAAATCGAAAATGCGCCGGCCTTCTTTCTGCAGGCTGGCCAGGTACGTCGCGCTCTTGTCGTTAATGCTGGTGATTTGCTGCTGCAACTGGCGCAGGGCGGCGCCCGCTTCCAGTTCCGCGATGTCGGCGTGGCGCGTTACCAGCGGCAAGGTGTTGATCAGCATGCCGACCGCATCCTCGATGCCGTCGATCGGCAAATCGCGTCCCGACACCGTGGCGCCGGTGATGGTCAAGGGTTCATAGGAATACAGGTGCAGGATCTGGTGGCACAGGAATTCGAACAGCGCATTGACGGTCACGCCCTGCTGCAGGCACAGCGCGCGCAGCGCGGCCAGCTGCGCACCACGGTAATAGTGCTGCAGGATGGCCGGTTCGGACACGAATTTGTACGTCTTCAAGTCCACGCTGTCTTGCAGCCCTGGCTTGATGAGCGCGCTGAGCCGGTTCTGCACCGGCGCGTCCTGCAACACGGCATTCCAGTAACCGGCATGGGCGCCGCTTGTATCCTGCACATGGCGCTGGGCCAGCTGGTAGCCGCGCTGTTCCGGCCACGCGCCCTGCCGCCCCTGCAGCAAGGCCAGGTATATCTCGTGGGCCTTGTTGATCAGCACCACGCTGCTCCAGCCATCCAGGATCACATGGTGGCAGCTGAACAGCAGCGCGGACTTGCCCTCGCCCAGGCGCACGAAGCACAGGCGGAACAGGCCGGCCCGGTCCAGCGCGAAGCGGCGCTGGCGGTCTTGCGCCAGCAACTCCGCCAGGCGCGCTTGCTGCACCGCCGGTTCCAGGGCGCCCAGGTCGAGCGATTCCCATTCCAGCGCCGCGCTGCGGTCGATAATCTGCAGCAGTTTGTCTTGCCACGAAAAGCGCATGCGCAGTGCGCCGTACATGCGCTGCGCGGTTTCCCACGCCTGGCGCAACTTGTCTTCGTCGATCTCGCTGCCATATTCCCAGATGGTCTGCACGTGGTAGGCCGTGTCGGTCTCGCCTTGCGACAGCGCATGGTAAATAAAGCCCTGCTGCAGGCTGTTGGCCAGGAACACTTGTTCCACCTCGGCCCCGGCCTGCAGCTCGTCGAGCTGGGCCTGCGTCAGCAACTGGCCGACATCGTGCGGGCTCAGGTAGCCGCGGGTCTGTTCGCTGGTATAACGCACCAGTTCGGACAGGCATTGCTGCAGTGTGGCCGCGACTTCGCCGGCCAGCGCGGCGCCGGCGTCGCTGTCGATGGAAAAGCGCATCTGCCCCTGCTGCACGGCGCCGGTGACGACCAGGCGATAGCCGTCGCGATTGCGTTCACCACTGAGCAGCACGATGCTCTCATCGCCCAGATACCATTGCCCCCCGGCGGCAGCCCCGCCGTCCTGCCGGTCCAGCTGGCCCAGGTAATTGAAGCAGATGGCAGGCAGCACCGCATGGCCGTAGCCGAGCAATGCGCCAAAGCCGACCCCCTTGTCGGGTACTGCACGCAGCATCTCTTTGACGTTGACGATGGTTTCGCCCACGCTGGCGCCGGCGCGCAATGCGACCGGGTAAAGGGACGTGAACCAGCCCATGGTGCGGCTGATGTCGATCGCGGCATCGATTTCTTCGCGGCCGTGCCCTTCCAGCATGATGGTGTTGGCGTGGTTGCCGAAGCGGGCCGCCAGCGCGCCGGCCAGGGCGGCCAGCAGCAGGTCATTGATTTCCGTGTGGTGCACTTCGTTGGCCTGGTGCAGCAGGTGCGCTGTTTCGGCCACGGTCAGGGAAAATTCCGCACGGCCGATATCGCCGCGCGGCAAGTCCAGCGCAGCGAACGGGTCTTGGCTGGCCGCCAGTTGCGCCTGCCAATAGGCGGCCTGGCCGGCATGGGCCGCGGCGTAGGCATGCACCGCCTCGCTCCACTGGCGGTAGCTGCTGCCTTTCGGGGGCAGCGAGGCGCCGTGATACAGCTGTTCCAGGTCCTCGGCCAGGATACGCCAGCTGACAGTGTCGATCAGCAGGTGATGGACCAGCAGGCAAATGCGTGCGCTGCCGTCGGGATAGCCATCGATATAGTCGATGCTGCACAGCGGGCCGGCAGCCAGGTCGAACTGCTGCTGCGCCTGGCGCAGGCGGCGCGCGTGGCCGCTTGCGGCGCCATCGCGATGGATGTGCAGTGGCGGCACAGCGTCCTGGCCGTAGCGCTGGCGCACAGCGCCCGCGCCATCGGTATCGAAGCGCAGGCGGAACGCGTCATGGTGGGCAAACAGTTGCCCGATGCAGGCTTGCAGCCGGTCCGTGTCCAGCACGGGGGTGTGGATGACGAAAGCCTGGCTCCACTGCGCCGGCTGCTCGAAACGCTGCTGGAAGAACCATTGCTGCACAGGGAGCAGGCGCGACTCGCCCGTCAGGGCGCCGCTTTCAGTGCGCACGGCGGTGGCCTGTTCGCCCGCCCTCGCCGCGATGACGCGGCACAGGGCGCGGATGGTGCGCGCCGAGAAGATGTCCGCCACGCTCACGTGGCAGGCAAGGCCCTGGCGCAGGCGGCTGGCGAGCCGGATCGCGTCGATGCTGTCGCCGCCCAGGTGGACGAAATCGTCGTCAACGCTGACGGCGCGGCTGGCGCCGCGCAGGCCCAGCACCTCGGCCCAGACCGCCGCCACGCTGTGTTCCAGCGCGGTTGCCGGTGCGGCCACGTCCCGTCCCGGTTCAGGCTGGGCCGGCAACGGCAGCGCGCTGTAATCGACTTTGCCATTTGCCGTCAGCGGCATGCGCGCGACGGCAATATAGCGGTCCGGCACCATGTAGTCCGGCAGCGCGGCGCGCAAGCGGGCTTGCAGCTGCACTTCCAGCGCCGCCTCGGCCACCGCGTCGCCCGGTTCGCCGGCGACATAGTAAGCCAGCAGCAGCTGGCGTCCGCCCTGCTCCGCCTGTCCCTGGCGCGCGCGCAGCGACAGCAGGTCGGTCACGGCGCAATCCTTGACGCCGGCGCAAGCGGCCAGCTGCGCCTCGATCTCGCCCAGTTCAACGCGGTAGCCGCGGATTTTTACCTGGCGGTCCTTGCGGCCGATGAACTCGATGTACTGCCCCGGGTTCAGCGCGCCCAGGTCGCCGGTGCGGTACAGGCGGCCCCATTGCGGGTGGTGGATGAAGCTGGCGGCGGTCTTGTCCGGATCGCCCCAATAGTTCAAGGCGACGCCCATGCCGCCGATGTGGATTTCGCCGGCGACGCCGGGTGCGCACGCGTGGCCGTCCTCGTCCAGCACCAGCATCAGCTGGTTAGGCATGGCATAGCCATAGGGTATGGCGCGCCACTCTGCCGGTACGCTATCGATCTGGCACCAGATCGACCAGATGCTGCCTTCGGTGGCGCCGCCCAGGCTGACCGTGACGGCCTGCGGGCAGGCTTCGCGCAATTGCGCCGGCAGGGCCAGCGGAATCTTGTCGCCGCTGAGCAGGAACAGGCGCAGGCTGGCGCCCACGCCCGCACGCAACTGGTATTCCGCGGCCAGCAGGCCGGCCAGCTGGGGAACCGTGTTCCACAGCGTGATGTGGTGGCGTTCCACCAGGTCGAGCCAGTTGGCGGCGTCCTTGGTGTGGCGCTGATCGGGGAACACTACGGCGCCGCCGGCCATCAACAGGCCGAAGATGTCATACACCGACAGGTCGAAACTGAGTTCGGACAGGGCCAGCACGCGGTCTGCCGCGCCGACTTCGTAATGGCGGTTGACGGCGATAATGGTATTGAGGGCGCCGCGATGGCTGATGGTCACGCCCTTGGGTTTGCCGGTGGAGCCGGAAGTGAAAATCACATAGGCGATGTCGTCAGGACCGGTGACGGGCAACGCTGGCGCGGCTTCCTTCTCCGCTCTTGCCACGGCCGCATCCAGCAAGTCTTCGATGACAAGCAGGCGGTGGTGCGCCGACAGCGCAGCGACCAGCGCGGCATCGGCGGCGCACTGGCGCGAAATCAGCACGCATTCGGCTGCGCCTTCGGCCAGGACATCGAGCAGGCGCCCTGCCGGCCAGTCCACATGCAGCGGCAGGTAGGCGTGCGCCGCCTGCATGACGGCCAGCGTGGCCAGCGCCTGGTGGTAGCCCTTCTCGCACAGTACGGCGATCAGCTTGCCGGTATGGCCGGCATAGCCGGCAGCGGCGCCGGCCGGCGCGGTGGCGCGCCAGACCGCGCCGGCCAGG
>NZ_WNLA01000044.1 GCF_009720865.1 Pseudoduganella ginsengisoli
GCACTGCAGGCGCAGCGCGCCGCGCACAGCGAGGCGGCAGTGCACGCGCTGGACCAGGCGTGGGCTTTGCTGGCGCGCTGGCGCCTTGCCGCACCGGGCAGCGCGGATCATGCGCAACTGCTCGATGACGCGGACCGGCTGACAGCCAATCTTGCCTATCACCTGGCTGGCCGGCGGGCTGTCAGCGAAGGTGGCGGCGATCAACGCAGGGAGCCAGCGTGATGAACAGCGCAGACAATCCGGGACAGGCGATGTCCCATCCGGCATCGCAGGCGGGCAAGCCGCTGCAGCGTCCCGCCAGCGCGGAATGCCGCACGCTGCTGGCGGACGGGCGCATTGCCACCATCACGGCCAGCCGCCGTCCGCGCGGCGGACGCGCCGATGTGAAATGCGTGGCGCCAGGCGCCGCGGCAGTGGCGGCGCGCATGCAGCAAGTGGTGCGGCTGGCGCGCCATACGGAAGCGCGCTTCGACAGCCGCGAACAAGTCGTGCTCAGCCTCGATGCCACGCCTGCTGATGGCGACCGTGGCTGGGAACTGGCGGCCGTGCTGGCCGACCGCATGGTGCGCGGCCTGTGGCAGCCGCCGGCAGCCGTGGTTGCCGCCTGCGGGTGGTCCGATGCGTGGCATCAGGGTACCGCCATTACCGGCGACGGCAGTACGGTTGCTGCGCTGGCGCGGGCCCTGCCGGATGCGCTGATTGCCAGCGGTGTAGCGAAGGAGTTCACAGCACTTCCCGCTGTGGTGGCCGTGCCGCATCTGGGCGTGCTGTCCGGCCATACGGATCCTTGCGCGCTGGTGTCCTCGGCGCGCGCGTGGTTTCCGCTGTACAGTGGCGGCGCGCACGATACGCTGGCCTGGGTGGAAGTTGCCGTGACACCATTGCCGATCGAAGCGCAAGGCACGGATGAAGAAGAAACCATTGCCGCGCCCGGGCTGAATGTGGCGGCCCAGCTGGCCGTCCGGCAGGTGCTGGCCGCAGCCCGCCATTTCGATGGCCGCGCGCTGGGCAGGTGGCGTACCGTCGTGCGCTTCAGTGAAACGCGCTTCCAGGGCAATTCCTATGAATTGGCGCTGGTGATGGCGGACCGGCTGGCGCGGGGACGGGAATTCGTGCCCCGGGGCCGGCTGATTGCGACTGGCTGTTCCGCCGCGTGGCACACGGGGCGGGTCGATCCCGTGCAAGAACTGGCGGCAAAATTGGCGTTAATTGCCCGGCAAGGGAGAACGGGCGACAGGATTTTGCTGCCAGAGGGTAACATTGCTGTAAATGATGCCGATATCACATCTGTCGCTGCAGCGATACGGGAACAGGGCGCCACCGTGGCCCGTATCGCACGGATCGGCATGATTTGAAGCGGGACGCGCCTGCTAAAATCAAGATGAGGCGCGGCGAACTATAAAGTTGCAACAGGGAGACAACATGTTCCGTATGCTTGGATTGGGCGGCGCCAGGTGCCCGCGCTGCGATCACAAAACCGGCAATGACCGCGAATTCTGCGCTCATTGCGGGCTGAGCCTGGGCGCGCCCCGCAGCGAACCTGTGCTGCGGGACAACCGGTGGATACCGGCCGATGATGAGCTGGCGGTGTATTTTGGCATCAATAAATTGTCCGGCCTGTTCAATAAAGTGTTGCGCGTGCCGGCCGCCACGCGCGCTTACATCTTGCAAGGCGACAAAGCCACGGAAGTGCCGCAGGGTGAATACGAGCTGGAAAGTTTCTTTACCCGCCTCAACAACCTGCTGCGCGACCAGCACGCGGAAATTCTCATTACACGCAGCGCACCGCTGCCGGTGGACTTTACGTTCAGCGATTTGCACACAGCTGAATACCTGAAAATTTCCGCGCGGTTCACGGTGGCCGTGCGGGTGGAAAACGTGCCGGCCTTTGCCCAGCATTTCATGACGACGCCGGGCGCTGTCACGACCTTGCAGTTGCATGATTTATTGGCGCCTTCCGTGCGCCAGGTGGCGGCGGAATTCATCGGCGGGCGCTCGATGCGCGACATGGGCAAGGATCCCGCGTTGCGCGCGCAGCTCGATGAACGGCTGCAGTCGGCGCTGCGGCTGCGGCTGGCCGACTTCGGCCTGGCGGCCGTGGAAGTGCATACCTTGGCGCTGCGCCACGATAAATTCGACGCCAACCGTGAGCGCATCGGCTCGCTGTGGCTGGTGGCCGATGAGCGCCACGTGCAGCTGGAACACGTGAAACAGCTGGACGAACTGTATAACGAAGAAGAATGGCAGGCACTGCTGCGCGAAGAACAAAAGATGCGCACGGATTACCGCCGCGCGGAATTGCGCCAGGATGCCGCAGTCGGCAAGGCGGAACTGGCGCTGCAGGAAGCGGAGCGCATGCAGGCGATGCGGGCGCGCGAACTGGATTTGTATGCGCGCATTGCCGAGTCGAATAACCGCCAGGCGGCCATCGACAAGGGCGCCGGTGCGGAACTGGCGGCGCTCGAACATGAACTGGCGCGCAAGAAAATGGGACGGCTGGGCGAAGCGGCCGCGTGGGAACAAGTGCGCCAGCTGGCGCAAATCAAGTTGCGCACGGAACTGGAAGTGGCGCAGCAGGCCGCGCATGAAGAACGCCAGCTGGCCAAGCAGCGCTTCCATCACCAGCTGCATATGCAGCAAATCCACAACCAGGTGGCGCAAGCGCTGCTGGTGGAAGATGAAGCGCACCGCCGCGCTTTGCTGCAACGCTTGCGCCAGGAAGAACTGGCGGCGCGCGAGCGCGAAGCGCAAATGGAAGCGGAACACCATATCGCCCGCCAGCAAGGGCTGGAATTTGCCAATGCGGCACGCAAGCGCGAAGCGGAACGCGTGCAGGAGTGGGAAGAGCAGCAGCATCATGAAAAACTGCGGGCGCAAATGCGCGAACTGGCGCGGGAGGAAGACGTCAAGGACGCGGCCGGCGCCCTGCAAGTGGCGCAAGTGCGGCAGCACCTGGACCAGTTGCGGCGCGAAGGCGCCACGCAGGATGCGCTGGCACAGCATGAAAAACTGTTGCGCACGATCGAGGCGGATGGCGTGCACGGGCGCCAGAACCAGGCCATGGCGCATCAGGTCATGCTGGACCAGCTGGCCGTCGATGAACAGCGCCAGGCGCTGGCCCAGCGTGAACGGGAAGCCGAATGGCAGCGCGAATTGCGCCTGCGCGAACACGAGCGCGAAGCGCACTATGCGAAGTGGAAGGGCGAGTACGATACCTTGCTGGCGCAGCAGGCGCACAGCATGGAATTGGCGCAGCTGGAAGTCACGCGGGTTGAAACCATCGGCCGCTTGTCCGACAGCGGCAAGCTGGCCACCGCGCCCAGTGAAAATGCGGCAGTACTGGTGCAGTGGATGAAGGAACAGGTGCGCTCCGGCATGAGCCCGGACCAGTTAAAAGCCATGGCGCAAGTGGTGGGGGCGGAAAACAGCGTCAGTCCGATGGATGCGCTGCGCCTCGTGCAAGAGCAGGTGGCGGCTGAACGCAGCCACCGTGACGCGCAGGAAGCCAAGGACAGGCGGCACCAGCTGGATTTGCTGCAACAGCAAAACGCCACGCATGCGCATGCGCTGCAGGCGCAAATGCAGCTGGGCGTTGGTATTGCACAGGGCGTGGCACAGGGTGTGGCGGGGACGCCTGCCAGCGCGCTGCCGCCGGGAATGGCAGGCGTACAGCCGCAGGTAGCGGCGGCGCCTGCCGCCGCACCAGCCGCCGCCGCTGCATCGTCCGTATCGTCCGTATCGTATGCCCCGATGGGGACGCCGCATGGCCAGTTCGTTCCTGCCCACGTGGTGTCCGGCCAGTTTGTCGCCGCGCAGTCGGTGCTGAGCGCCGCCGCGCCGGCGATGCCGGCGCCTGCCGCGTCCCGCATGTGCGCCCATGGCCACGCGACGCCGGCCAGCCGTCCCGATGCGAAATTCTGCGCTGAATGCGGCGCGCCACTGCCGCCGGTGGCTTGAACGATGCAGACTGCCAGGGAAAAAATCCGCGAACTGCGTGCCTTGCACGAAGACGGCTTGCTGAGCCGGCAGGAATTCGACCGCCGCAGGAATGCCATCCTGGATGCCGAATATTCGCCGCTGGGTGGCCCGTCTGCCGGACCGGGCGAGGGGCAGGGTGCGCTGGCAGAGCACGGCGCGGCGGCGGAGCGCGCACCGGCTGCCGGTTCGGCAGCGCGGCGCAACAGCGGGCGGACCGCAGGCAAACCTGCCGGCATGCAGGATGCTGCGCTGGGCGATGCCGTTGCGGCGGCGCGCGCCCATGCCCACGCACAGCCCCGCCAGGGCACGGAGTTGGGATTAATGGCGGGCCAGGAGATCGGCCCGCAAAACCGGCGCTACCGGCTGGAACGCTTGATCGGCGTCGGCGGCATGGGGCAAGTGTGGCAAGCGACGGACCTGGCCACCCATGCGGAACTGGGCCACAGCGACCAGGTGGCGCTGAAGATCCTGCCGCCGCAGCTGACGCAAAGCGCGTCGCTGGCCAAGCTGTTGATTGAAGAAGCCACGCAAGCACGCCGCCTGGCGCATGACAGCATCGTGCGCGTGTACGACTGGGCGCAAGACCCTGCCACGTCCAGCTATTTCATCATCATGGAATGCCTGGAAGGACAGGATCTCGACGCGTGGCTCGCGCAAAACGGTTCCGCGCCATGGGAACGTATTGAACAATTGCTGCGCCCCGTCGCGCATGCGCTGGACTATGCGTGGGACAAATTCCGCCTGGTGCACCGCGACATCAAACCAGGCAACGTGTTCCTCACCAGCCGGGGCGACGTGAAATTGCTGGACTTCGGCATTGCGCTGCGGGCCCGCAATGCCGGCAGCACGGTCGGCATGCAAACGCCGAATGCCGGCACCAGCGGCTACCGCGCGCCGGAAGCGGGCGCCAGCCAGCGCCAGCCCAGCCCCCGGCTGGACGTGTACGCGGTATCCGTGATGATTTACCAGATGCTGGAAGGGCGGCTGCCATTTGACGGCGCCCGCACGGCGCAATTCCTGCCGTCGCCGCCGCCGGGGTTGAATGCCGGCCAGTGGCAAGTGCTGCAGCGCGGTTTCGCGTATGTGCAAGACCACCGTCCGGAATCCGTGACGGCCTTGCTCGATGCGCTGCACGGGGCCAGCGATGCGGCTGTTGCCGAGCGCAGCGCGCAAGCCGAGCGTGAGCGCAGCGCCGTGCTGGAGCAAGCGAAAGCGCAGGCCCAGGCGCAAGAACGGGCCGAGCAGGAAGCCGCCCAGCGCCGAGCGCAACACGAGCAACAGCAGGCAGAACACGCGGCGCAGGCGCGGGCGGCGGAACTGGCCAGGCAGGCGGAACTGGCGGCCCGGCGCAAGGCCGAGGCGCAAGCGGCAGCAAAGGAAAAAGCCAGGCTCGATCAACTGCGGCGCGAACAGGAGCGCGAACAGCGCAAGCGTGCCGAACTGGAGGCGCAAGAGCGCAAGGCACGGCTGCGCGAACAATTGCTGGCGCGGCGCGATGCCGATGCGGCGCAGGCACGCCAGGCGCAGGAGGAACAGCAGCGCAAGGCGGCGCAATTAAAGGCAGAAGCAGCGTACCGCGCCGAACAGGAACGCCACCGCAAGGAACAGGCTGCCCGCAACGCGGCGGAACTGGCCGCGCTGATGCCGTCGCCGGGCAGCGCCGTGGCCGATGCAGCCGGTGTGTTGCGCGACCGCTTTCTCGACGGTTCCGGCACGGGGCCGGACCTGGTGCTGATTCCCACGGGCCGTTTTCAAATGGGCTCGTCGGAACATGAACGGGACGTGGCCGTCAAGGCGGGTTCCAGCAAGCAGTGGCTGGACCGTGAAACCCCGCAGCATTGGATCGGCATCGATTACCCGTTTGCACTGGGCCGCTTTCCCGTTACGGTAGGCCAGTGGCGCCAGTTCGTGCGCGCCACGGGCTGGGAATCGCAGTCCGACACCGACTGGTCCGCGCCCGGATTCCAGCAGGGTGACGACCATCCGGTTGTGGGCGTCAGCTGGTTCGATGCACAGCGCTACGTGGCGTGGCTGTCGGAAAAAACCGGCCAGCAATACCGCCTGCCCAGCGAAGCGGAATGGGAATATGCGTGCCGTGCCGGTTCCAAGACCGCCTTTAGTTTTGGCGATGACATCAGCACGGACCAGGCCAATTTCGATGGCAATTTCACGTATGGCAGCGGCGTCAAAGGCGTGTTCCGCCAAGGCACGACGCCGGTGGGCAGCTTCCCGCCCAACCAGTGGGGCTTGTTCGACATGCATGGCAATGTGTGGGAATGGATGCAAGACACCATGCACGCCACATATGAAGGGGCGCCCCTGGACGGCAGCCCGTGGGTGGAAGGGGGTGACCAGGCCCGCCGCATGCTGCGCGGCGGCGCGTGGCTGTATCCGCCCCGTTATTTGCGCACGGCGCTGCGCAATGCGTATTCCGCCGTGCTGGCCAATGACGTGGTGGGCTTGCGGGTCGCGCGCAAGCTGGTGTGACAGTGTGACGGTGTGGCGGATTCGCCGGTGCGTTACACCAGCCGCCGCAAGTTTTGTACTTGCGCCACAGCAGGCACATCGGATGCGGCGACGGCAAGCCGGGCGCCCCGGCCCGCAAAGCGGTAGCGCCGCCCTGTCCCAGGCCCTGTAACGAGCAGTTCCCCGGGCCCGTCGTGAATAAAGACGGCGCCGCCAGCGGCAATGGCTGCACTGTCCGCTGCGCCCGCCGGGGCGCCAGGCATAGCAGCCGGGGCGGCAAGGTCGGCAGGGCCGGCGGCGCCGGTGTGTGCGCGCGGCGCAGCTTGCGTGTACGGGGATGGCGCATTGCGCGCCGCATCGAGGCGTTTGCTTCCACAGCACATGTCAATTCTCCTTATGCAGCAATGCCGTGCGGCCCGCTTCCAGCAAAATGGCGGCGCCGGACAGCGCCAGCCACAACAGCAGGCCGTGGCGGCTATCCGTTGCCAGCGCAATGGCAAATGGCGCCGCCACCCACAGGCTCAGGCAAAAAAAGCAATCCATGGCGCGTCCTGCCGCGCTGTCGCCGGCCCAGCGCCGCAGGGCTGCGATACTGTCCCATGGCCCGTCTTCCGCGTGCAGCAAGTGGCAAACGCGCCATGTGCCGAACAGCGCCAGCACCAGTTCATACCACAGGGTCATGGCGCGCCTGTCCCCATTGCCGTCGCCAGGCCGCTGGCAGGCGCAGGCAGCGCCAGTGCGCGGTCGGGACATATATCCGGACACAGTTCCGGCCGCAGTACGGTGAAGGCAAACTCGAATTCGTTATGGTGCACGTAGCGCGGGTCGCTGCAGCCGTCCGTCGTGCGTTTCCACGCGCGCAGGCGCAGCAGGTAGGCGCAGCACACGGGGAAATCGCTGCCGCGCAGCGTGACTTTGTAGTCGCCGCCAAACCAGTGCGGCCGTGGTGCGCCTTGGCCCAGTGCCGACAGGTAATCCGGCCCCGTTTCAAAGGTCGGGTCGGGCGCAAACGTCCCGTGCAATCCGGTGCCAATGTCGAACGCCAGCGACACCCCGTATTCGGCTGCCAGCGTATAGCCGCCCAGGTGGCCGTCCTGCACGGTGTGGGGCACGCTCACCGTGAAGTGGATGGTCAGCGTGTCGGATGCGGCCAGGCGCAAGATGTCGCACGCGCTGATGCAATGCTGGGCAGGTGTGCCTTCGTTGACGCAGATTTTACGGATATAGCAGTCCGGTTCATTGGTGCACAAGTGCACGCTGCCGGGGCCGCACGGATGCAGCGGCGTGGGCGGCAAATGCGCCATGGCCTGGTTATCGATGCGGATGAACACGGATTCCGTGCTGTGCTGGCCGCAGCCGGGCAGCAGGCGCGCGGACGACAGGATCAAGTCATCGGCTGCATTGGCGGCATAGCCGATGAAGCGCAATTCGTAGAGCGCATCGGGCGTCAGCGCGCCGCTGGCCAGCGTGTTGAAATAAAACAGCGTATCGTAGTCGAACCAGATCACGCTGCCGCCAAAACGGGGCAGTGCGGGGTGCAAGTCTTCATAATGGCGCCGCGTGATGATGACGGTTTCCCCGTTTTTCAGCACCGGCGTGAAGGCTGGCGCCGGGGCCGGGACAGGATTGCTGCCGTCCCAGTAGCTGCGTGAGAATCCGGCGAAGGCAGGAACCGGCAAGTCGGTCCATGCCCCGCCGTTGCGCGATACCTGCACCTTGAAATAATCAACGTCGCTGCCGACCGCGCCCCGGATTTGCAGGTTGCCGTAGAACGGACGGTCGCCGGCGCTGGCTGCCAGCGCATAGCCGCGCAAGTCCGGCGGCCCGGCAGTTTCTCCGATCTGGCTGGCCGTGGTGCAGCCGACGTACGTCACTTGCAGGCATTCCGGGCATTCCGGATCGCGGCACACGGGCAGGCAGCATGCGTACTGGTTGGCCAGCAACGTCACGTGCAGGCTGGTGGGGATGTCCCACCGCGTTTGCGCATTGGTTTCACTGTGGATCACGCGCAGCTGGCCATCGCACAGCTGTGTGACGCGGAACACCACGTCCGGCGCGCAGTCGTTACCGTTCCACCACGGCCACACGCGCAGCGCGGCCAGTTCGGAAGACGGCGGCAATACCGACAGCATGGCCTCGGCCGACACGGGCTCCGCCGCCACGCCGGGCACCATGGCGGCGGACGCACGCTGCGCCAGGCCGGCCTGCGCGGCGATTTGCTGCAGGTAGACGGGGTCCGGGTCGGGCCCCGGCGGCAGCGGCGGCAGGGTGATGCCGTGCTGTTGCAGCAATGCCTGGACTTGCACGACCAGGTCGGGGTCGATGGCCCAGTACTTCAATACCCACGGCCACCAGCGCAGGCAGCACCAGCGGAAGCGGATTGTGAAATTGCCGTTGATGTCGGTGACGCCTGAGGCAATGAAGTCGCGCCGGTACCAGATGAAGAAGCGGTCGACGTCATACGCTTCCACGGTGGCGCCAGGCACGGGCGCATCGCAAAAGCGGTAGCGGCCCGTTTGCGGATCGTAAATCCAGTGGCGGCACACGACACGGCCCCGTATCGTGTATGTTCTGCAGCAAAACAGCCAGCAAAAATACAGTGCCGGCGTCACCACCAGCGTGCCCACGGCCAATGTTGCGGCTGCCTTGGCGGCTTCGTCCGCCGCCTGTTCCTGCTCCCGGCCACTGTCGCGGGGCGGGACAAAGTCCACGTCCATGGCGGCGGTATCCATGGCCATCAATTCCATGTCGCCCACGTCCGGCCCTACCAGCAGCCGGATCGGGCACGGCCAGCGCGCACCGGGCAACAGCACCGGCTCGGCGTCAAGGGAAAATGGCACGGACGCGGCAGGGCTTTCCGCCGCCACCGTGGTGGAAGCCAGCACGCGGCCATCATAGACGGCCGCCACGCGCAGCTGCAGCGACGCATCGAAGTCGTCAGGCGCGATGGCGCTGAGGTCTATGGTTCCGTGAATGGCCACGGGTTTGCTTGTGGAATGGGACATGGCGGGCTCCTGCAAGTGGCGGTCGATAACTGGAATCTAGGCGCTGCAGGGCCGGGCGGCCAGCGGTCTGGCTGGGGGCCTTGACATGGATCAGTTGGATTACTGTCGAGTTCGCTTGCTGCCGTCCCCCGGATGGGGTAGGCGCTGCCGGCGCAAACGGTGTACATTGTGGGTTCTCAGACTTACGCCAGCCAGGAGCACCATGACCATTACTGTGAAACGCGACCAGTCGCTGACCATGCGCCACATCGCCCACGTGCGCAACCACATCATTTCCGTTGACGGTACGCTGGAAGAAGGCGGCGATGACGCCGGCCCGAATCCCCATGATTTGTACGACGCCGCCATCAGCGCCTGTAAAGCCTTGACGGTCGTGTGGTATGCGAAGCGCAAAGGCTATCCGGTGGAAGACGTGCAAGTGACGACGGAACGCGATGCCAGCGAAGAGCGCAAGGGCGTGTACCGCCTTGCCACCACGCTGCACCTGACGGGGAATTTGACGGACGCGCAGCGCGCCGAACTGCTGTCTGCCGCGCAAAAATGTCCCGTCCATAAATTGATGACGGCAGTCACGACGGAAATCACGACGGCATTGGCGGAGGCGCCATGAGCATCGCGAAGGTATTGAAAGGCCACGAAAAAGACCTGGGCGGCGGCATGATGGTGCGCCGCTATCTGCCTGCCGCCGCCAGGCAGGCCGTGGGCCCGTTTATTTTCTTCGACCATTTCGGCCCGATGGACGTCGCGCCGGGCGCCAACCATGATGTGCGCCCGCATCCGCATATCGGGCTGGCGACCGTCACGTACCTGTTCGAAGGCGCGATGGACCACCGCGACAGCCTGGGCACTTTCCAGCGCATCGAGCCGGGCGCCATCAACCTGATGACGGCCGGCAAAGGCATCACGCATTCGGAGCGCACGCCGAAAGACCTCGTCAACGTGCCGCACCGTTCGCACGGCCTGCAGCTGTGGCTGGCATTACCGAAGGAATTTGAAGCATGCGAGCCATGCTTTGAACATACGCCGGCTGCGGCGATTCCTTCATTCGACGTCGATGGCGCCAAAGTGCGCGTGCTGATCGGCACGGCGTTCGGCAAGACGTCGCCTGTGACAACCTATGGCCAGACGCTGTACCTGGACGTGGCGCTGCAGGAAGGCCAGCAGCTTGGCCTTGCGGGCTTGCCGGAAGAAGCGGCGATTTATCCGGTCAGCGGCGATATCGACGTCGATGGCGTGCCTGTCGCGCTGCATACGATGGCGCTGCTCGATACCCGCACGGCGCAGCGCGTGACGGCCCGCTCGGGCGCGCAATTCGTCATTGTCGGCGGCGCGGCGCTGGACGGCCACCGCTCGCTACTGTGGAATTTCGTCGCAACCACCAAGGAGCGCGTGCTGCAGGCGGCGGAAGACTGGGAAGCGGGGCGCTTCCCCGTGGTGCCGGGGGAAACGGAACGCATACCGTTCCCGAAGCGCACGCCGGGTTAAACGCAAAGGACGCGGTGGTGTTGCTGGTAGCGCCGCTTAGGCGGCCGTCATATCGGACGCCGCCACCGTGCTATGGAGGTCATTGGCGCCCGTGCGGATAATCCAGCTTTCCGGATACGGTTCCGCGGCAAAGCGCGTATGGCGGGGAATGCGGCTCAGTTTGTCGAGCGTGGTGGAAGGCGCCAGCGCGGTTTCCTTGCCGGATAGCTGGTCCATGTGCCAGAAGCCGCCGTTATGGTGCACGATCAGCGGCAGCGCGCCAGCCTGCGGCGTGGCGATAAACGGCGGCATCGGGTAGCCGGGGTGCGTGTCGGGCATCAGCAAATAAAAGCATTCCGCGTGGCGGCCATGGTCGGCGCGGTGCAGGATCACGCCGTGCGGCATGATGGCCGACACTTCCAGCGTCACGACTCCCTTGATGCTGGCCGTCAGTTCAATGCGCATGCCCTGGCGCAGCCGCACCGGCGTATGCTTGCCGGGCCATACGCCGTCCAGCAGCACGCCGTAGCGCGACACGTCTTCGATTTCAAAGCCGCCTTGCGCCGCGCGGCGGATCACCGCATGGCGGCCCGACACGCGGCGTGTCAAGCCATTCGGCTGCTGGCCATCTTCGCTGTAGTGCGTCAGCAGCACGTCCGCTTCCGGATCGACCAGTTCGAAACGGCCCAGCACGCACTCGTCCAGCGCAAACAGGCGGATGTGGCGCTGTGCGCCCGCATCCGGCGCCGCGTTGACGATGCTGGCCATCGCGGCCGGGTGCGGGTGGGCCGGGGCCATGCGCGGCACGGCGATTTCAATCAAGTCTTCATCCCACGCAATGGTGGAAAAGCCCATGTCGACCTTGCCTTGCGGCGCATCGAGGTTCACGTGCGCGATGCCGGCATTGCGGGCCGTGACGTCGATATCGAGGCTGTCGCCGCCTTGCGCCTGCACGCGTGCAATCGACGCATCGTCGGCCATCACGCGCACGTTTTTATGCGTGCTGAGGAAAATACGGTGAATTTCCGTCAACGTCGCATCGGCGCGGGGCGCCAGGATGACAAAGACGCTTTCCCAGCGGCGCGGCGGCAAGCCTTCCGCCACGCTGGTGAGCGTGACACTGATCTGGTACTGGCCGTGCTCTTTGCCGCGCGATGAAAATTCGACAAAGACCGGGCGCCAGCCGCCATCGGCAGCGCGGGAAAATTGCTGGCGCGACGCGCCTGCGTTCTGGATCAATTCGGAACGCACTTCAATATCCAGGTGGGGCGCGCAATCGGCGGGCATGCCCCGCAAATCCATCTTCAGCGTTTGCCGTCCGCCGGCAGCGCGGGGGTCGAAGCCGCTGATGTGCAATTGAGGGCGGGATGGTGGTTTTGCCATCAGTCCCGGCATCAAGTCCGGCGGCGCCGCCACAGCCAGCGGTGTCGCCTGCATGGCCTGGACGTGACCGTGCGCCGTGGCGGGGCCACGGGCGCGCAAGGCACTGAGCAATTCGTAACTGGTTGGCGCGGCGGACACAGGTTGCGGGTGTCCGCCCGCGCAGGCGGATTCGCCTGGCAAGACCCAGTACGTGCAGTGCGGATGATCCGGGTTACTGCATTTGTTCATGGCTGTTCGACCGACGACATAAACCAGAGTTTATGCGGTTATGGTGGTCGGTGGCAACTGCAACAGTCCCGTTTTTCTGCCTCTGTTCGGCTGATTGACGCCGGGCGGCCACGCTATCAGCCTGGCCGCGGCATAGTTTGCCATTATAGCAACATCAACCGGCTGGTTCAGCCAGGCGGCGCAGCCACAGGCTGCTGACCCAGCCGGTCAATTCGCGGCCGCCGCTGGTGGTGCGCACTTGCCACCAGTCGCCGGAACGGGCGCCGGTTGGCGTTAGCAATGCTCCGGCAGGAATGACGTTCAATCGTGCTGATCCGACATCGGGGCCGGTGCGCAAATTCAGGCTGCGATGCACGCGGAATGGCGGCGGTGTGGCCGTGCTGGCAATGGCAGTGTTGCCGCCATGTGCGCCAGTGTTTTGGAGCATGCGCTGTGTATCGCCCACGGGCTCGCCGCATACGGCGCCGGACGCTTGTTGGCAAGGCATGGACTGTCCTGCCGCAAAGCGGGGCGATGCCGCCCCGGCGGCCAGCGCCAATGCCGCGCCGCACGCCCACGTGCCGCCCGCGACGATCGCCAGGCCGCGCACGGTCGGCCTGCGCCACCAGTGGCGCGGCGTCAGGTACGCCGCCAGCACCAGTGTCAACGCCAGTCCCGCGCCATAGCACAGCGCGGGCGTCAGCCAGTGCTGGCCCCATGCCGCCAATGCGGGGATGGCGGCGCACAGCGCAACGATCAGCAGCAACATGATGGCCTCAAGCGTCAAACCGCAGCACATAGTGGCCCGCCGCCACGTGGTGCCCTCGCGGCAGCAGGTACGGGGCTTCCTCCGCAGCGGCGCCGATGGCCGCGACGAATTGCAGCTGGGCGTCCAGGTGGTACAGCGCCTGGCTGGCCGCAAGCCGCGTAATGTGCACGCCGCGCGGCGACATTTCAAAGCTGAATGCTTCGCGTGACAGGCCGATACGGTCGGCGCTGGACGGTGCGCCGCCGCCGTGCAGCAGGCGCGGCGAATCAAGCAGGCGCAGCGGCGCCAGCGCGGGCGCCTGGCGGCCGAAGCGGTGCCGTCCCGCCAGCGGCAACTGGACGCTGGCTGGCTGGGGCAGCGGCAGCAATGCGCAATAGCGGTCCGCCATCGCGGCGGGCGCGGGCAACAGTTCGATGGCGCGGCCGCCCGCTTGTGGCAACGTGGCGGGCGCGGCCACCGCATGGCGTCCGCCCGTGTCCAGCGTATGCAAGCCATCGTCGGCGTCGATGGTCAGCGTGAAGCTGTCGTCCGTGCCCAGCGGGATATCGAGACGCTCGGCGCCCGTGGCGCGGTAGCGGCTCAGGCGGGGCAGGGCCAGCGCTGCCAGGATCACGCGCTGGCGGGCAACGGGGACGTAGGTCGCATCCGTCGGCTCGCTGGCCATGCGCCGTGGCGGCAGGGGCAGGGCGGTGGCGTCCCAGCTTGCGTCGGTGCGGTGTGCCTGCACCGGTTGGGCGCGGGTAGTGGATGGCTGGGCCGCCATTTCGCGGGACGCGGCGCGCGGTTCCGGATGCGCGGCGCCGGGGCGCGGCTGCCATACGGCGTGGCCCGCCGCGGCAATAGCGGGCTGGTGGATTGGCGCCTGCGGCGGCTGCGCCGCATCGGCTGCATGGGGCGGATGCGGCAAGTTTGGCATGGCGCCGCCGGCATTGGCGCTTGCACGTTCGCTGGGCGGTATGCCCGGCGCGTCATGCTGCGCGGGCCGCGCCGCTGCCGGCGCGCTGATGCGCAACAGCAGCTGCCCCTGCGCCGCGCCCTGGCGGCTGCGGACCGTGTAGCAGCCAAGGGCCGCATCGAAGCGGCATTCATATGCGTCGCGGGGACGCACTTGCACCACCGGTTGCGCGCCGGGGCCTTCGTTGAGCAGCAGGATGGCGCCATCCCGCCCCAGCGGCCAGTCCGGTTGCGGGGCGCCGGACAGCGACGGTTCGGCAGGCGCGCAAGGCAAGATAGCGTCCGCACCCAGCAGTGCGAGCCGCTGGCCCGCGTAGACGGGGCAAACGGGCTTCCACGCCGCGCCATCGCGCGAGATGCTGGCGCTGAAGGCGATTTTTTCGCCCTGCGCCGGCAGGTAGACGGCATGGCCGAAGCGCACGCTGACGGCGCCGGGCGGCAGGCTGTCGCAGCCCTGCACGCGGTAGCGCACCGTATCGCCGCCCAGCAAGTCGGCGAAATCGCGCTGGTGCAGCGCAGCCAGCGCCTGTTCCAGCTCGCGGGCACGGGCGCCGCGCGCCAGGTGGTAGTCGTCGTCAATGTCTTCTTGCGGCAATGACAAAATCACGTGCGCAAAGCAGCGCGTCGCGGTACGGCCCCGCTGTTCGCGCGGGCTGCGTTCCAGCAAATCGCGCAACAGCGGGCGGCGCGAAAACAGGGCAAAGCCGGGCGCTTGCCACAGTGTTTCTGCGCAAAACAAATCCGGCAAGCTTTCCAGTATCGTGTGGTGGGCATAAACAGGCATGGCGTTCTCCTTACGATGGTGGCAATGCATCCATGCTGACGGTTAGCAGGGGGCACAGGAAAAACAGTAAATGGCTGCCGCCCGCCGACATGAAACTCATGGGCTGGCCCATGACGGGGAAAATGGCCAGGTTGGTGCCCCACGACAGCAGGAAGTGGCCAAACAGGAATGCCGCGCCGCCGCACAGCAGGAAACAGCGCAGCCGTTCGCGCCATGCGCTGCCGTAGCCTTGCGCGGCGGCCGCGCGCTGGTGGCAGGCCATGGCTTGCTGCAGCAAGCCCGCCAGCATGGCCGCCTGCACGCACCACAGCAGCAGCGCGCCCAGCAAGCCATGGCGGTACAGGAAGAAGGACGGCGCAAAGTCATCCTGGACGGCGGGGATGGCGGCCGCCATGCTGTCGGGCTGGCCCGCCGTACGCAGGCCGAACAGGTGGTCGGCGCCGCTCCAGCCGCCTGCCGCGATGGCGCGCGCGCCTTGCAGCCATTGCTGTCCCGTATGCGGATGGTCGCCGGGCGCCAGCCAGACCTGGAAGCGGTCCGCATAAAAACTCTGCGGCAAGCGCTGCAACCCTTCGGCGCCGCCGTTGTGCAAAGCCCATACCGCTGCCGCCAGTGCACAGGCCACGGCCGCCAATGCGGCCGCCAGCACGAGACGGCGGGCGGCAGCGGCATAGGCGAGTGCGCTGCAGCCGGCCCACACCGACAGCAGGATCAGCGGGGAATAGTCATCCACATACACCAGCGCCATGGCCAGCAGTGCGCAAAACAGCAGGGCCGGCGCGGCCAGGCGCAACCAGCGCCAGTGCTGGCCGCGCTGGCCGCCCAGGTGCAGCGCGAGCCCGTGCGCGGACAGCGCTGCCAGTGCAATTTTTGCCAGTTCGACCGGCTGCATGTCAAACACGCCGGTTTCATCGCCCCATAATGCCTGGGCCGCCAGCGCGGCCAGCGCCACGGCGGTCAATCCCGCCAGCACCCATTCGGCGCTGCGCTGCGGCACGGGTCGCGCCCGCCTGCCGAGCCGCCACAGCGTAGCCAGCGCGCTGCCGACGGCCAGCAGCGCGGCGGTCTTGTGGTAGTGACGCAAGGCCGATAAGTCCTGCGTGGCCAGCCCCAGTTCCAGCTGCATCAGCAAGCCAGCCATGGCCAGCACCAGCGCCGCACCCACGGCGGCCGTGATGCGCCGCTGCGGCAGCAGCCACGCCGCAATGCTGGCCACGGCCAGCAGCAGCGACAACATGGCTGCGGGCGGCGTGCCGCCGCGCTGGG
>NZ_WNLA01000045.1 GCF_009720865.1 Pseudoduganella ginsengisoli
CAATCTCTGTTTTCCAACCTTGCGGTTGGGGTCACTCACTCAAAATACTGACGAATCTCTTTCGAGATTACGTTTAATATTTGTGCGAGCGTTAGTACTAATAATTTGAGTTGCAGCGCTTTAGTTACGAAACCAAGCGCCGGGCAAATCTCATCTAACGCCCACACTTATCGACTGTATGTTTTTAAAGAAATGCTGATCTTTCGATATCGACGAAGCGTTGTGTTCGTCAGCAGCAGAGAAGCGAGATTATCTAGTGTTTCGCGATATCCGTCAACCCCTCGTTTGCATCGCTGTTTCGTTTTCAAACCGTCGCAGCGCTGCGGGGACCGAACTATAGCAAAGCTGCTTCGCTTTTGGCAAGCACAGCGGTAACATCGCGGCCATTACCATTTCGCCACGCTTGCCATGACTATTCCAGCGATCACTTCCACCTCCAATGAAACCCTGTCCGCAGCGCTGGACCGCGCGATAAATAACAAGACCAAACCATTGGGCAGCCTGGGCATGCTGGAAGCACTGGCCAAACAAATCGGCCTGGTTCAAAACTCCACGGCCTTATCCATTACAGAACCGGCGATCCTCGTATTCGCCGGCGACCATGGCGTCGTCGCGGAAGGGATTTCCGCGTACCCGCAAGACGTCACGTGGCAAATGGTGGAAAACTTCCTCGCGCAAGGCGCCGCCATCAATGTCTTTGCCAAACAAAACCAGTGCGCGCTGCACGTCATCGATGCCGGCGTGAATCACGAGTTCGGCCCACGCGACGGTTTGCTGAACCGCAAAGTGGCGCCAGGCACGCGCAACTTTGCCCAAGAGCCGGCCATGACAGCCCAGCAGTGCGCGACCGCACTGGAACACGGCATGGCGCTCGCCGCCGGCTTGCCCGGCAACGTCGTCGGCTTCGGTGAAATGGGCATCGGCAATACCACTGCCGCTGCCGCCCTGATGCACAAACTGACCAGCCTGCCTGTCGCGCAATGCGTGGGCGCCGGCACGGGCCTGTCGTCCGAAGGTATCCTGCATAAACAGCGCGTTATCGAAGCCGCAGTAGAAAAACATGCGTCCGTCACCGCACCGCTGGACGTGCTGGCGACATTCGGCGGCTTCGAAATCGCCATGATGGCCGGCGCCATGCTGAAAGCCGCAGAGCGCCGCAAAGTCTTGCTGATCGACGGCTTCATCGTCACCAGCGCCTTGCTGGCCGCTGCGAAGCTGCAGCCGAATATTCTCGATTACTGCGTGTTCGCGCACTGCTCCGACGAAAGCGGCCACCGCCGCATGCTCGATTACCTGGGCGCCCGGCCGCTGCTGCAACTGGGCCTGCGCCTGGGCGAAGGCACCGGCGGCGCACTGGCGCTGCCGCTGCTCCATGCAGCCGTCAATTTCGTCAATCAAATGGCAACATTCGAATCCGCGCAAGTCAGCGAAAAGTCTGAATAAGCCATGCACCAGATCCGCCTGTTCTTCACGGCGCTGCAATTCTTTACGCGCTTGCCGATCCCCCGCTGGGTGGGATTCGATGCCGCGTGGCTGCACCAGTCGTCCCGCTACTTTCCACTGGTCGGCGTGACGGTGGCAGCCATCGCGGCAGGCGTGTATGCGGCGGCAGCGCTCGTGCTGCCGGCGCCGGTGGCGGCATTGCTGTCCACCGGCGCCAGTATTTATGCGACAGGCGCATTCCATGAAGATGGCTTTGCCGATATGTGCGATGGCTTCGGCGGCGGCATGACGCGCGAACGCGTGCTGGAAATCATGAAGGATTCGCGCATTGGCGCCTACGGTGCGATCGGCACCATATGCATGCTGGGCGTGAAATGCACAGCGCTCGCCATGCTGCCGCCCGTCACGGCGATTGCCGCCCTGTTTCTCGCTCATCCACTATCCCGCCTTGCCGCAACCGCGCTGATTTGGCGGATGGACTATGCGCGCGACGAAGGCAAATCCAAGCCGATGGCGCAAAAAATGCGCACCGGCGAGTTTGCCGTTGCCGCGAGCACGGTACTGGCGGCAGCCGCCGTCCTGCTACGCGGCGGCTGGCTGCACTGGCAAGCAGTATTGGCTGCCATCGTGGCAGCCAGCGCCAGCACGTTATGGCTGGCCATGAAATTCCAGCGCCGAATCGGCGGCTATACAGGCGATTGCCTGGGCGCCGTCCAGCAAGCCGCGGAAGCCATGATTTATCTGTGTGTACTGGGCAGCCTGGGGCAAGGCGCGCTCCCATGCGCCTGATCCTGATCCGCCACCCGCAGCCGCAAGCCCAACCGGGCATGTGCTATGGCAGCACAGACTTGCCTGCGATGCCAGGAGAAGCGGAACGGGCACTGGCCGCGCTGCATTCCAGCGCCATCCTTCCCGAAGCCGCCCCGCTCTACTCCAGTCCTTTGCAACGCTGCGCCGCACTGGCCTCACTGCTGGGCCGCCCCATATTCGATGCGCGCCTGCGCGAACTGCATTTCGGCAGTTGGGAAATGCACCATTGGGACACCATACCCCGCCACGACATTGATGCATGGGCCGCCGACATGGCGCACTACCGCCCCGGCGGCGGCGAAAGCGCGACGGAAGCGGCGCAGCGTGTGCTGGCGTTCCGTACCGAGCTGCTGCAACAGCCGCACGGCGACGCCATCATTGTCTGCCACGCCGGCACCATCCGCCTTTTATCGGCCTATGAACCCGGCATATCGGCGCAAGAAACCGCCCTGCGCGCAGCCCGCGCCGCGCACCGCATCGGCTATGGCGAAGCTGTCATTGTGGAAGCAGTCCGCTGAAATCCGTATAATGCCGGGTTTTGGTGCCCGCGCGCATGTCCATGCGTGCAGTTAAACGGGAAACACGAAGCGCGTCCTTACAAAGGAAATGCGCCAACGTGTGCTGCCCCCGCAACGGTAAGCAAGTGCCGCCTCGCGCGGCAAATCGCCTCAAATGGCCACTGTGCATCGCATGGGAAGGCCGGGCGGTTTAACTTGCCAGCCCGGATACCGGCCAAAACAGGTGGATGCGCACAGCGACGAATCGTCCATGCGCCTCTGTTCAATCCCGCCGACGGGGAAGTCGGCAGGTTGCGTACTCACTCAGAAAAAACTGCCATGACCTTTACTGCCCCACGTCACGTGGCCTTCACGTCGCTCGCGCTGGCTATCGCCGCTTTGACCTCACCGGCACAGGCCCAAAACACGGCCATCGATTCCGTCATCATAACCGCCAGCCGCGCGCCACAATTGCAGCGCGACGTATTGGCTGACGTCACCGTCATCACCGCCGAAGACATCGCCCGTTCCGGCGCCGGCTCCATCACCGACGTGCTGCAGCGCCAGCGCGGCATTGAAATTTCCCGCAACGGCGGCCCGGGCACCAACTCGTCCGTCTTTATCCGCGGCGCCAACAGCAACCAGAACGTGGTGCTGGTTGATGGCGTGCGCATAGGCTCGTCGACGTCCGGCGCGGCCAACTGGTCCGCCCTGCCACTGCAAGCGATCGACCACATTGAAATCGTTTACGGCCCGATGAGCGCGCTGTACGGCGCCGACGCCATCGGCGGCGTGATCCAGATCTTCACGAAAAAAGGCGCAGGCGCGCCGGCCGTCACCGGCGCCGTTGGCATCGGCAGCCAGAAAACCCGTACCTATGAAGGCAGCGTGTATGGCGCCACCGGCGGTGAACACAGCTTCAGCTACGCCGTCAGCGCCGCCAAGGAAGAATCGGATGGTTTCTCCGCGACGCTGCCAGGCAACTTCTCGTTCAACGGCGACAAGGATGGTTATGTGCGTGAAAACGCTGCCGGCCAATTCGGCTTCCAGCTGGCCAAAGGCCACGACGTCGGCCTGGTCTTCCTGAACAGCCGTACCAATGGCCAGATCGACAGCGGCACGCCAGTGATCTTCTACGATGCGCGCAGCATCCAGAAGCAAAAGAACGTGGGTGTCTTTACCAAAAACCAGTTCCTGCCGCTGTGGCACAGCACGCTGCAATATACGCAGTCGGAAGACAATTCCTTGTCCGATTCCGGCGTGCGCTCCACCACCAGTTCCATCATCAGCAAGCAGCATGAGTGGACTTGGCAAAACGATATCGCCATCGGCGCCGACACCTTGCAAGTGCTGTTCAACCATCGCAAGGAAGAAGTGGTATCCGGCACGACGCCGGCCCTGGGCAAAGAGCGTACGACGAAATCCGTGGCGGCCGCTTACAACATGAAGCGCGGCGAGCACCTGGCCAGCGTCAGCGTCCGCAATGACGACAACTCGCAGTATGGCAACAAGGCGACCGGCGCCATCGGCTATGGCTACCGCATCAGCAACACGCTGCGCGCCAACGCCACGTTTGGCACCAGCTTCCGCGCGCCATCGTTCAATGAACTGTACTACCCGCTGTACGGCAACCCGGACAACAAGCCGGAAAAAGGTCGCAACTTCGAAGCCGGCTTGCAATACCACGATGGCGCGACGGAACTGAGCGTAACGGCGTACCGCAACAAGCTGACCGATATGCTGGTCAGCACGACGCCATGCCCGAAAAACGATCCGGTGAAATACCCGTATGGCTGCGCCTACAACGTCAATCACGTCACGCTGGAAGGCGTCACCCTGGCGGCAGCTCACCGCCTGGGCGCGTTCAACTTCACAGCCAGCGCCGATTTCCAGGATCCGAAAGATGAAACCACGGGTAAATCACTGCAGCGCCGCGCGAAAGAACACGGCACCGCCACCGTGGACTACACGGCAGGCCCGCTGGTGGCCGGCGTGGAATGGCAAGTGTCGGGCAAGCGTTTTGACGATGCGGCCAACCGCAACCGCCTGGGCGGCTATGGCCTGGTGAACTTGTTTGCAACGTACCGGTTGACCAGCGACTGGTCGCTGCTGGCGCGCGTGAATAACGCCACCGACAAGAGTTACGAAGTTGCCCGCTACTACGGCGTGCCCGGCACGACGTACTACGCAAGCATCCGTTACGGCTTCAAGTAATCCGTGTAAGCTGCGGGACGGTGCGCCACCGTCCCGCAGGCGCTCTCCATAAAGGCGGCACATGCATCCAACTCCTACCAGCCTGCGCTCACGGGCAGTGGCCGTCACTGGCGCACTGGCGCTGTTCGTTGTCGCCAGCCTGCTGTTTGCCGGCATGACCGGCTCCATCCACATTCCCCTGCCCGACCTGGTGGGCGCATTGCGCGAGCTGTATGCCCCAGTGGAAGGCGCCACACCCAGCCTGGCCGCGACCTTGCTGGAATTGCGGGGCTCCCGCGCGCTGACGGCCTTTGTCACCGGAGCGGCGTTGTCGCTGTCCGGCGTCATGATGCAGGCGCTGTTGCGCAACCCACTGGCCGATCCATACGTGCTGGGCATTTCCGCCGGCGCCGCCGTCGGTGCACTGTTTGCACTGCTGCTGATGTGCGCGGCGTGGATGGTCGATGCCGCCGCGTTTGCAGGCGCCGTCTCCATCGCCATGCTGCTGTATTTACTCGCGCGGCGTGATATGCGCAGCGGCGCGGCGGCCGAAGGCGGCACCGCATTGCTGTTGCTGACGGGCGTGATTTTGTCTGCCGCGTGCACGGCGCTGATTACGCTGATGCTGTCGATTGCACCGGAAAGCCGGCTGCGTTCCATGGTGTTCTGGCTGATCGGCGACTTGTCCGGCGCGTCATTCCGGGCGATGCCATGGGTAGTGCTGGCAGGCAGTGTGATTTTTGCGTTGCGCAGCGCGCGCGCCATCAATGTCATGGCGCTGCATGCGGAAAGCGCCGTTACGCTGGGCATCAACGTCGGACTGCTGCGCAAAGGCTTGTTCTTCGTGTCCGCCCTGCTGACAGCCAGCGCCGTCACCAATGGCGGCAGCGTGGGCTTTGTCGGCTTGATCGTACCCCACGCGTGCCGTTTCGCCTTTGGGGCAGACCACCGTGTGTTGATTCCCGCAGCAACCTTGCTGGGCGGCGGCTATCTGGTCTTGGCTGACACACTGGCGCGCACCGTCACGGCGCCACAGCAGTTGCCGGTTGGCGTCATCACAGCGCTGATCGGCACGCCCGTGTTCCTGTATCAATTGCACAGGCTGCGCAAATGATTTCCACCCACAACTTAACCCTCAAGATCGGCGCCCGCACACTGGTACAAGACTTGGACTGGCACGTGCGCGACGGCGAATGCTGGAGCGTGATTGGCCGTAACGGCGCCGGTAAAAGCACGCTGCTGCGCACCTTGGCAGGGTTGATCCCTGCCGATGGCGGCCATGTCGCCATCCAGGGCAAGCCGCTGGGCGACTGGCCATTGGCGGCGCTGGCGCGCGAACGCGCCTTTCTGGCACAAAGCCGCAGCGATGCCTTTGCATACAGCGTGCTGGAAACCGTGCTGTCCGCGCGCCACCCTTATCACGACAACCGCTACTGGGAAGGCAGCGACGACCATACGCTGGCCATGACGGCGCTGGCCGCCATGGAAGTGGACAACCTGGCATCGCGCAACGTGCGTACCTTGTCTGGCGGCGAGCGCCAGCGGGTCGCGATTGCCGCCATGCTGGCGCAAGATACGCCGCTGCTGTTGCTGGACGAACCAGCCAATGCGCTGGATTTGGCGCACCAGGTCAGCGTCATGCGCCTGCTGGCAAAGCTGTGCAAAGAACAAGGCAAGACCGTGGTCATGGTGGGCCATGATTTGACCTTGGCGCACAGCGTCTCCACTCATGCGCTGCTGCTGATGGGCGACGGCACGTGGCAGGCAGGCCCCGTGGGCGATGTCATGCAAACCGATATCCTGGGCCGCTGCCTGGACCACGCCATTGAAGTCATCCATCACGGCGCGCGCCATATCTTTATTCCGAAAGAATCCAATACATGACGACCGAACAAGACCAGGAGCGCGCCGCGCTCAATGAGCGCCACCGCATCCGCATGGAGCGCAAGAAGGAAATCATCGACGCGAAAATCGCGGCGGCCGACAAGCAAATCGGCATCATTATCGTCAACACCGGCAACGGCAAGGGCAAAAGCTCATCCGGCTTCGGGATGGCCATCCGCGCCATGGGCCACGGCATGAAAGTCGGCGTAGTGCAATTCATCAAGGGTGCGATGGAAACCGGCGAAGAAATGTTCTTGCGCCGCTTCCCGGAAGAGATCAGCTTTCACTCGATGGGGGAAGGCTATACCTGGGTCACGCAAGACCGCGAGCGCGATATTGCAAAAGCCCAGCTGGCGTGGCAACAGGCCAAGCGCTTCCTCACGGACCCGGAAATCGGCCTGGTGGTGCTGGACGAATTGAACATCGCGCTGAAATACCGCTATCTCGATATCGAGACCGTGCTGACGGATTTACTGGTGCGCCCTGCCTTGCAGCACGTCGTCATCACGGGCCGCGGCGCGCCGCCTGAATTGATCGATATTGCCGATACCGTGACGGAAATGGCAGTGGTCAAACACGCATTCAAAGCCGGCATCAAGGCGCAAGCGGGTACGGAATGGTGATGGCGTCGCATTACAACGCTCCCGTGCTGATGGTGTCCGCCGTGGCTTCCGGCCAGGGCAAGACCACGGTCACGGCGGCGCTGGCGCGCAAGCTGGCCAACATGGGCCGCAAAGTCCGCGTATTCAAATGCGGGCCGGATTTCATTGACCCGGCCATCCTGGAGCGGGCCAGCGGCGCGCCCGTGCGTTCACTGGATTTATGGATCGTGGGCCGCGAAGCATGCCGCGCGCAACTGGCGCAAGCCGCCATGGAAGCGGACGTGATCCTGATTGAAGGCGTCATGGGCCTATACGATGGCAATCCATCGTCGGCCGACCTGGCCCGCGAATTCGGCGTTCCTGTCATGGCGGTCATCGATGCGGGCGCGATGGCGCAGACAGCGGGCGCGGTGGTGCATGGCTTGCGCGATTACGGCCCGGTCGAACTGGCTGGCGTGATTGCCAACCGTGTCGGCAGCGCCGGCCACGCGTCCATGATTGCCGCGTCGCTGCGTGGCATTCCCCTGTTTGCCACGTTGCCAAAGCAAGCGGTTTCGCTGCCCGAACGGCATCTGGGCCTGGTCTTGCCGGATGAAATACCCGACCTGGACGCACTGCTGGACCAGTTGGCCGGACAATTGAATTTCGACGAAGCAGCATGGAGCAGCCTGCGCCCTGCGCGGCTGCAGCTCGATGAAGCACTGCAGGCGCCAACGATAGCGCCGGTGCCGCCACTGCTGGCGGGACGCAAAATTGCCATCGCCCGCGATGCGGCCTTCATGTTCCTGTATCCCGCTAACGTCGACACGTTGCGCGCCATGGGTGCGGAAGTGGCCTTCTTTTCACCACTGGCCGACCAGCCGCCGCCATACGATGCCGATGCGATTTACCTGCCGGGCGGTTACCCTGAATTGCATGCGCGAGCGCTGTCGGAAGCGTCGCACTGGCAAGCGTCGATGCGTACGGCGCACGCTGAGGGCGTGCCGATTTGGGCGGAATGTGGCGGCATGATGGCGCTGGCTGAAACGCTGTCCGACAAGGAAGACACGGTGTGGCCAATGGCGGGATTGTTGCCGGGCCACGTGGCCATGCAAAAGCGCCTCGCCGGACTGGGCTCGCAAGTGATGCCGACGCCGCAAGGTGATTTACGCGGCCATACATTCCACTATTCATCGATGCAAACCATCGTGACGCCACTGGTCCATACGGCCAAGCATCCATCCGGCGCACAGGGAGAAGCCGTGTACCGCGTCGGTTCGCTGACAGCGTCGTATTTCCATGCTTACTTTCCGTCCAACCCTGCCGCCGTGGCGGCGCTGCTGTCGCGGAGCGCTGCATAATGCGGACGCTGGTCTTTGGCGGCGCGCGCTCCGGCAAGAGCGCCTATGCGGAAAAGCTGGCCATCGAGTCCGGCAAGGAAGTCGTGTACATCGCCACCGCGCATGCCGGTGACGGTGAAATGGCGGCGCGCATCACGCGCCACCGCAGCCAGCGGCCATCGGCCTGGACCACCGTGGAAGAACCGCTGGCACTGGCGGCCGCACTGGCGCAGTGGGCGTCGCCGCAAAGGCTGGTATTGGTGGATTGCCTGACGTTGTGGCTGACGAACCTGATGTTTGACGGTGCGGCGGATTATCCCGATGTCGGCGAAATTAATTTGCCGTCCCGCTTCCACGAACAGCGCGCGGCGTTGCTGGCGGCGCTGGAGCATGCGGCAGGCGATGTCGTGCTGGTATCGAATGAAGTAGGCATGGGCATCGTGCCGTATGGCGCCGTATCGCGCGCCTTTACGGATGAGGCGGGCCGGTTGAACCAGGCCGTGGCGGCCGTGTGCGACTGCGCGGTCTTCGTTGCGGCAGGCTTGCCGCTGGTATTGAAAGGCGCACCATGCTGAGCGGCCTCGGTGCGCTGGACATCGCGCTGCTGATGGCGGGCGGCGTGCTGCTCGATGCCCTGCTGGGCGAGGCACGGCGCTGGCATCCGCTGGTGGGTTTCGGCCGCCTCGCATCTGCCCTTGAAAAAATGCTGAACCGGAGAGGGGGTTATGCGCATGGTGTGCTGGGCTGGCTGCTGGCTGTCGTACCATTAACGGCGCTGGCCTGGTTGCTGGCAGACCGCGGCGGATATGCGGTGCACGCGCTGCTGCTGTACTTGTGCATCGGATTGCGCAGCTTGCGCGACCATAACATCCCCATCGCTGAGGCGCTGGCGCGGGGCGATTTGCCGCAAGCACGCTGGCTGACATCGCGCATCGTCAGCCGTGATACCAGCGCAGCAAGTGAAGCTGATCTGGCTAAAGCCAGCACGGAATCGCTGCTGGAAAACGGCAATGATGCCGTCTTCGGCACACTGTTCTGGTTTGCCGTGGCCGGCGGCCCGGGCGCCATCCTGTTCCGCCTTGCGAATACGCTCGATGCCATGTGGGGCTACCGCAATGCGCGCTTCCTGCGCTATGGCTGGGCTGCGGCCCGCATCGACGATGTGTTGAATTTGCTTCCGGCACGGCTGACTGCCCTGTCCTATGTGTTGCTGGCGCCGACGCTGGATGGCAAGCGCCGCGCATGGCGTTGCTGGCGTGTGCAGGCGCCGGCGTGGAGCAGCCCGAACGCCGGCCCTGTGATGTCGAGCGGCGCCGGTGCGCTGGGCTTGTCGCTGGGCGGCGCCGCCGTGTATGACGGCGAAGTGGAACAGCGCCCGCCGCTCGGCATGGGCCAGCCTGCATGTACGGCCGATATCGTGCGTGCATGGGCGCTGGTAAGGAATACAACGTTGCTGTGGCTTGCTATCGCCGCCACCATTGCATTGGGAGCACGCTATGCCTGAACACGGCGGCAATTTACGCGATGCCATGCGCCGCTATGGCGCGCACGACTGGCTGGACCTGTCCACCGGCATCAATCCGCACTGGTATCCGGCGCCGCCCATTGCAGGCAATGCGTGGCACCGGTTGCCGGAAACCGATCCGGCGCTGGCTGAGGCGGCGCAAGCGTTTTATGGCGCGCCGCGCATGCTGGCGGTCGCCGGTACGCAGGCGGCCATTCAAGCCCTGCCCCGCTTGCGGCCCCCATCACGCGTCGTGGTGTCATCGCCGTCATATGCGGAACATGCGCACCACTGGAACCAGCATGGCCATACGATGAGCGAAGCCGCGTACAGCGAGCTGGATGCGGCCGTGGATCGCTGCGATGTCATGGTGATCTGCAATCCGAATAACCCGACCGGTGCGCAAGTGCCGTCGGAGCAGTTGCTGCAATGGGCTGGGCGGCTGGCCGCGCGCGGCGGCTGGCTGGTGGTCGATGAAGCATTTGGCGATACCGTGGCCAATAGCGTTGCAGCGCAAACTGACCGCGCTTGGCAAGGAGGCGGCGCGCTGATCGTGCTGCGCTCCGTTGGCAAATTCTTTGGCCTGGCGGGGTTGCGGCTGGGCTTTGTCGCTGCACCGCTGCCGCTGTTGCAAGATCTGGAAAATATGCTGGGGCCATGGGCAGTCAGCGGCCCGGCACAGCACGTGGCGCTGGCTGCATTGAACGACCGTCCCTGGCAGCAAGCAATGCGCGAGCGGCTCGTGCAGGAAGGTGAACGTTTGCAGGCATTGCTGGCAACGTATGGCATCCGTTCATCTGGCACGGCCCTGTTCCAGTGGTGGCCGGAACCGCAGGCGGAAGCATTGCATGAGCACCTGGCGCGGCAAGGCATTTGGGTAAGGCTGTTTCCCCGCAGGGCGCGCGGCATCCGTATCGGCTTGCCGCCGGATGACGCGGGCTGGCGCCGCCTTGAACAGGCATTACAACTTTGGAGTCAACCATGAAGATCAAGCGCATTGTGATGGCGGCGGCCATGCTGGCGGCAGTCTCCGCGCACGCGGCAATTACCGTACATGACGATGACGGTAAACCCGTCACCCTGCAAAAGCCTGCGCAGCGCGTCGTATCGATGGCGCCGCACGTGACGGAAATGCTGTTTGCAGCGGGTGGCGGCGACAAGATCGTCGGCGTCGTCAGTTACAGCGATTACCCGGAAGCGGCCAAGAAGATCCAGAACATTGGCGATAACCGCAATGTGGATATGGAGCGTGTGGCATCGCTGAAGCCGGATTTGATTGTGATCTGGATGCATGGTGCGTCCGAGCGCCAGATTGAAACGTTGCGCCAGCTGGGTATTCCACTGTTTCACAGCGAGCCGAAAAAATTGGCGGACATTGCCGATAACGTGCAGCGCATGGGCAAGCTGCTGGGTACGGAAGCGGTGGCTGACAAGACCGCAGCCGACTTGCGCACCAAACTCGATGCGCTGACTGCCCAATATGCGAAGCGCCCGCCAGTACGCGTGTTTTACCAGGTATGGGACAAGCCGCTGTACACCCTGGCCGGCGGACATATCATCAACGATGCGATGCGCGTATGCGGCGGTGAAAACGTATTTGCCGCGCTGAAGACGACAGCGCCCGTGGTGGACGTAGAAAACGTATTGCGCGAAGATCCGGAAGCTGTCTTCGCGACGGCGGAAAAGAATTATGGCGGCGTCAATTTGTGGCGGCCCTATAAAAATATGAAAGCCGTCAAAAACAATAACCTGTTCACCATCGAGAGCAGCCTGGTGAACCGTTCCGGCCCCCGCATGATCCAGGGCACGGCCATGATTTGTGAAAAGCTGGAAGAAGCACGCCAGCACAGGAAAAACTGATGGCAGCCTACCGTACCTTGATGGTGCAAGGCACCACGTCCGACGCGGGCAAAAGCACGGTCGTGGCGGCGCTGTGCCGCTTATTCAAACGGGCCGGCGTACGCGTCGTGCCATTCAAGCCGCAGAACATGGCGCTCAACAGCGCCGTCACCAGCGATGGCGGCGAAATCGGCCGCGCGCAGGCGCTGCAAGCCGTGGCAGCCGGTGTGGAACCGCATACCGACATGAATCCCGTCTTGCTGAAGCCATCCAGCGACATCGGCGCGCAAGTGATCATTCATGGCAAAGTGCGCGCGGAAATGAATGCACGCGACTATCACCAATATAAGACCGTGGCGATGGGCGCCGTGCTGGAATCGCACCAGCGCCTGCTGGCGCAATACGATACGGTGGTGGTGGAAGGCGCCGGCAGCCCTGCGGAAATCAATTTGCGCGACCGCGACATTGCCAATATGGGCTTTGCGGAAGCCGTAGACTGTCCTGTCGTGCTGGTGGCGGACATCGACCGTGGCGGCGTGTTCGCGCACATAGTCGGCACCCTGTCGTGCCTGTCGGACAGTGAACGCAACCGCATCATCGGCTTTGTCATCAACCGCTTCCGCGGCGATATCAAGTTGCTGGAACCGGGCCTGGACTGGCTGGAACAGCAGACTGGCAAGCCGGTTCTCGCTGTTCTGCCTTATCTGCACGGCTTATACCTCGATGCGGAAGATGCCGTGCAGCCAGTGCAATCGACCAAGGGCGCCTTCAAGATCGTTGTGCCCAGCCTGCCCCGCATGAGCAACCACACGGACTTCGATGCACTGCGCGCGCATCCGGATGTGGACTTGCAATTTATCCGCCAGGGCGAAGCGATTCCTGCGGCGGATTTGATCATCATTCCTGGCAGCAAGAATACGCGGGGCGATCTGGCGTGGCTGCGGGAATATGGCTGGCCTGCACACATTGCGCGGCACTTGCGCTATGGCGGCAAAGTGATTGGCATTTGCGGCGGCTTCCAGATGCTGGGACGTGAAGTGACCGATGCATTCGGCGTGGAAGGTGCGCCCGGCGTTTCGCCTGCGCTGGGCTTGCTGGAAATGGCCACCGTACTGACACAGGAAAAGCGCCTGGTACAAGTGCACGGTACATGCGCATTTGCGCCGGACGCTGCCGTCACGGGTTACGAAATCCATATGGGTGTATCCGAAGGCGCCGCGCTGGCGCAGCCTGCTTTCATCATTGATGGCCGCGCGGAAGGCGCCCTGTCTGCCGACGGGCAAGTGCTGGGTACGTATTTGCATGGCTTGTTCGATGCTCCGCAAGCGTGCGCCGCGTTGCTGGCATGGGCCGGTTTGCGTAGCGCGTACCGGGTTGATACAGCGGCGCTGCGTGAAGCCAGCCTGGACCGGATTGCCGATGCGGCGCAGCCACTGTTCGATGCGTTGATGCAGCGCTGAGCCGCTGTCGGCTTTCGTGACAAGCGCGCCTCCGCCGCTGCGAGCTCTGCCAGACGGCGCCTGCAACGGCGGACGCGGCACGCCGATTGCAGTACTCCCTGCAGTGCCACCTGTTGGCGGCGCATTGCAGGGAGACCATCATGAAATTTCGATACCTGGCGTGCATCATGCTTGCGCATTGCGCCACGCAATATGTCCAGGCGGCGGCCTTTGCCGTTTCCGCCGATGGCAGCGCAGTCGTGCGCCTTCACGACAAAGGCACTGTTGCAGCCAGTGAGCTGAAGACCGATATGCTCACTAAGGACTGGACTGCGGCAGCGGGCAGCGGCGGTTCCATGGCAATCACCAACTATGACGCCCAATTCAAGGATGCCAAAGGCGGCGCGGAAATGCGGGCGCTGTATGACAATGGCGGTGCGCTCGGTAGCGGAAAGAGCTTGGAGTGGGTACAAATTGTCACGACCAATGCCCCGCTGGGCGGCGCCACATCACCGCATCTGGATAATCAAGGCAAGCCTGCCGAGCCTTTCTACACATTCACGGCGCAAAACCGCGATCCCGCACTGCCGGCGGAAAAACTCAATTTCTACGACTTCCCAAAACGTAATATCTCCAGGCTGGACACTGTCGACAGCGTCGATTGGGATGCCAAACTGTTTCCCGTCATACGCGGTGCGGATAAAGCGTTGACTGTCAAAGATGGCGTCACGTGGGGCTGGACCATGAAAAAAGCCACGGTGGGCGACGTCAGTGGCAAATTCGGTAATCCCGCGCCAGCTACCGCCGTGGTGTCCGGTGTCGGCACCAACAACTTTGCATGGGGCACGGGTGAACCTAGTTCGCTGACGTTTGCCGGCAACGAATTCCATACCAAACCCGACACGGAATTCACGCTGGGCCGCCTGACTTTTCATAACGGCACGATTGCCATCGCTACTGGCGCCGACAGCGTGGATTTAACGATGTCGATCAATTTAACGAATGTGCCTGAAAAGAATTTCGACTTGAAGTCGCACATGACGATCGTGAACACACCCAACACCTCCGATCCCATCGCTAGTGCCGATACTGTCGCCATCGACGGTTTTCATTTCACGTTCAATGTGCTGGAAGGGCAAACCGCATCGGTGGACGTCATGGCGAAGTTGACGACGGGCTTGCATGCTTTGCCGACAGGCGCAGTGGAATCAGGCGCAGCCATGTTCGATCCGTCGCCTTACGATCCCGATCCCCTGTTTTCGCTGGTGCTGACCGGCCTGACCAATCCTTCCGCGGGTGGCTTCATTACTGCCGTGCCAGAACCTGCCAGCGTGTTGATCATGGCGACAGGCTTGCTGCTGCTCACCCTGCACCGGCGCCGCCGCACGCAATAATGGCGCAGCTATGTTTCGAGCATGTCGGAGAAGAAGATGCGAGCGGGCCGCCATTTTGTATTGCCATCGGCGCGCCTGCCGCCTCGGCAGGCACTTTGCTGATGGTAACAACTGCATCGTATGCAGCCGTCTACGCCACCGTGACAGCGCAGGATTCCGCCGGCACTGATGGCATCTTTGCCGTCACCGTCAATGGCAGTCGCATGGCGCTGCTGCCATTGACGGCCATGCAAGCCGTGCTGGCCGAGTTGCGGCGCATGTTCGAACTGGAAGGAGTGGAACTGCCGGCCATACTGGCGATCTACGAAAATCTGCTTCAGCCAGAATGCAAAAAACCCCGCCAGAACTAACTGACGGGGTTTTTCTATATAACTAGCCTGACGATAACCTACTTTCACACTGGTTGCAGCACTATCATCGGCGCAGAGTCGTTTCACGGTCCTGTTCGGGATGGGAAGGGGTGGGACCGACTTGCTATGGTCATCAG
>NZ_WNLA01000046.1 GCF_009720865.1 Pseudoduganella ginsengisoli
CAAAGCCTGATGACCATAGCAAGTCGGTCCCACCCCTTCCCATCCCGAACAGGACCGTGAAACGACTCTGCGCCGATGATAGTGCTGCAACCAGTGTGAAAGTAGGTTATCGTCAGGCTAGTTATATGAAAAACCCCGTCAGTTCAGTCTGGCGGGGTTTTTTGCTTTTGGAATCTCCATGGAACACTTGCAATTACGCCAGGCGAAACCCTGCGACCTGGCTGAAATCATGCGCCTGGAACGGGCAGGTTTTGCTGCCGCCATCCAGGAAACCGAAGCCACGTTTGCGGAACGCCTGGCTGCCGGCGGCGATGGCTGCTGGGTCCTGGCCGGCGGCGGCCGCTTGTACGGTTACCTGTGCGCGGAATTCTGGCGCTATGAAGAACCGGCGCCCGTGGCGAACTTTGCGCGCGACCACAGCGCCGCCGGCACGCATTGCGCAGACGGCGAAGAAATCTATGTGTCGTCGATGGTGGTGGATCCCGTGCTGCGCGGCACGGGCTGGGGCAGCCGCCTGTTCAATGGCGCACTGGCTGCCATGCGCGAACGCCACCGCCATCTGCGCAGCGCCATCTTGATCGTGCACCCGGAATGGCAGGGCGCCCGCCACATTTACCGCAGCGCCGGCTTCCAGGAAATCGGCGAAGTCCCCGCTTATTTTGCCGACCCGGATGGCGCGCCCCGCGCCGCGATTATCATGCGCTCGATGTACGCATGCATTGGCGCGCAGCTTAAGGAACATGCGGCTAAAATAGCCCCATGCGCCTCCTGATCATTGAAGACAACCCCGATATCGTCGCCAACCTGTACGAATTTCTTGAACCCCGGGGATACGTGCTGGACTCGGCGCCCAATGGCTACACCGGCCTGGGCCTGGCCACCCAGCACCAATACGACGCGGTGGTGCTCGATGTCATGCTGCCCGGCCTGAACGGCGTGGAACTATGCCAAAAGCTGCGCAATGAATTGCACAACTCGACGCCCGTGATCATGCTGACGGCGCGCGACACGCTGTCCGACAAGTCCGCCGGGTTCGATGCGGGCGCTGACGACTACCTCGTCAAACCCTTTTCATTGCTGGAACTGGAAATGCGCATCAAGGCGCTGGTGCGCCGCGCCCGCGGCATGGGGCAGGGCGCCACGGTGCTGCGGGTGGGCGACTTGACCTTTGATACCAGCACGTACACGGCCACGCGGGCCGGCAAACCATTGGCGCTGACCCGCACCGGCTTTGTCCTGCTGCGCTGCCTGATGCGCGAAGCGCCGCGGCTGGTTTCGCGCGATACGCTGGAACATGAAGTGTGGGGCGAAGACCGCCCGGACAGCGATGCGCTGCGCACGCATTTGCACGCGCTGCGCCAGGCGCTCGATAAACCATTCCCTTTTGCCATGCTGCGCACGGTGCCCGGCATCGGCTATAAATTGCTGTCGCCGGGCGACGACGCCGCCGGCATGCCATGAGTCCCGGACTCGATAGCCTCAAGCGCCGCATTGCCATTGGCTATACGCTGTATTCGCTGGCGTTTGTATTGTTCTTTACATTCATTGCCACGCTGGCCGTGGAAGGCATTGAAGAACACCTGGTCAATAACCGTTTGCGCGACGTGGAAAAATGGGCTGCGCCGCGCAGCACGGCAGGGCTGCCGGTGGAAATGCCGGCCGGCTTGAGCTTCCACCGCGGCGCTGACATTCCCCGCTCGCTGCGCGGCTTGCCGGGCGGGCTGCAGGAAAAAGACGTTGATGGTGTCGGCCTGCACATCCTGGCCGGTACGGACGGGCAGGGCGATTACGTCGTGGTCGACCACACCAGCGATTATGAAAAAGTCGAGATCCTCGTGTACTCGATGTTTGCCACCAGTTTTGTCGGGTTCCTGGCATTTTCATGGTTCCTGGGCGGCTACGTGGCGCGCCGCCTCGTGACGCCGGTGGAAGAATTGGCGGCTGCCGTAAAAAACGGTGCAGCCGAGCTGCCGCTGCAAGACCGCAACGATGAACTGGGCACGCTGTCACGCGCCTTTGCCGCCCACACCGATGAATTGCGCGCCGTGCTCGAGCGGGAGCGCTTTTTCACGGGTGATGTCAGCCATGAATTACGCAGCCCGCTGACCGTCATCATGGGCGCGGCCGAAGTATTGATGGCCAACGGTGGCGCGCCGGCCCAGCAAGCGACGGCTGAGCGCATCTACCGCGCCGCGCAAGATGCGGCGGGCTGCGTCAACGTGCTGTTGCTGCTGGCGCGTGCGCCGGACCTGGCGCACATGGATGCCGTCGATATGGACAGCGTGGCCAGGCGCGAAGTGGAAACCTACCGCTTCCTGCTGGCAGCGCGGCCCGTGAAGCTGGCATACCAGGGGGGCGAACCCTTTTCCGTGCGGGCGCCGCGCGAATTGTGCTCAGCCGTGATCGGCAATCTGGTGCGCAATGCCTGCCAGTACACGCAGCACGGCGACATCATCGTGCGGCTCGATGGCCGCCGCGTCATTGTCGAGGACAGCGGTCCCGGCTTGCCGGCCGCCGTGCGCGCCGCGCTGGCGGGGCAGGCCGCCGCACCGCCATCGAGCGCTTCTGCCGGCACCGGGTTGGGGCTGGCGCTGGTACGGCGTATCTGTTCGTACCTGGGCGCCACGCTGGCACTGGATGACCGGCCCGGCGGCGGCAGCATTTTCACTCTGGAATTTCCCTAATTTAACGATTCCTTAACGCAAGCCTGACACGGATTTGCGCCGTATCAAGTTATCGTGCACGCTCGCGCCAATGGAGGCGCAGTTTTGCATAGGAATAGCTTGTGAGTTTTTCTCCCCGTATCAGCGCCCCCCTGTTCACTGTTGCCGCATCATCATTCCTCGTGCTGGCCTATAACCAGGCATTTTGGCAACGTTTCTTGATGGCCACTGGCGGTTTCAGCGTGGGCAATGTGCCGCTGCTGGCTGCCACGTTTGTATTGCTGGTGCTGGTATTTAACGCTTTCCTGAGCCTGGTCAATTTCAAGCCCATTATCAAACCCGTCGTCATGGTGCTGATGGTGCTGACGTCCGCAGCCGCCTACTTCATGAACCAGTATGGCGTGCAAATCGATAAAGCCATGGTGCAAAACGTGGTGGAAACGGATACGCGCGAAGCTGCGGAATTGCTGAGCGTAAAAATGGTGGCCACCATTGCACTGCTGGGGATATTGCCTGCCGTGCTGGTATCGCGGCTGCAATTGACGTACGCGGCGCGCCCTGGCCGCCGCCTGCTGATCAATGTGGGCATGGTGGTGGGGTCGCTGGCGCTGGCGGCCGGCATCCTCGTGCTGTTCTTTAAGAGTTATGCGCCGACGTTCCGCGAACACCGCGAACTGCGTTTCTTGCTGACGCCGACCAACTATATCCAGGCTGTCAACGGTTTCATTGGGCAAAAACTGGCGCGCCCCACCGTGGTGGCGCCGCTGGGCCGCGATGCGTCGCGTGGCGCCACGTGGGCAGGGCAGCCGCGCCGTACTGTCACGGTGCTGGTGGTCGGCGAAACCGCGCGCGCCATGAATTTTTCGCTGAATAACTATCCGCGCATCACCAATCCGCAACTGGCGCAGCGCGCAGGCTTGATCAATTTCAGCAATGTGTCGTCGTGCGGCACTGCCACGGCAGTATCTGTTCCTTGCGTGTTTTCCGCGCTGGGCCGTGAAAATTATTCGGATGGAAAAGCGCAAAGCCAGGAAGGCATGCTGGACGTACTCAAGCATGCGGGACTCGATGTCGTGTGGATCGACAATAACTCAGGTTGCAAGGGCGTTTGCGCCCGCGTCGGCTATGAAGATATTTCGCAGCCAGTAGCGGGTGACCCGCTGTGCAACGATGAAGAATGCTTTGATGAAAAGCTGCTGCAAACCTTGCCGGACCGGATCCGCAACGCGAAAAACGACCTGGTCATCGTGCTGCACCAAAAGGGCAGCCATGGCCCGGCCTATTGGAAACGCTATCCCGCCCAATTCGCCAAGTTTGGTCCCGTTTGCGAAACCAATGACTTGGAAAAGTGCAGCCGGGAACAAATCACGGCTGCATACGACAACACCATCCTGTATACGGATTACGTGCTGGATAAGGCGATCGGCGTGCTGCAGCACGCCGGCACGGAAGCCGGCGTGGACACGGCGCTCGTGTATTTTTCCGACCATGGCGAATCGCTGGGTGAAAAGAATATGTATTTGCACGGCGCGCCTTACATCATTTCGCCGCCGGAGCAGCGTAGTGTGCCCTTCATGCTGTGGATGTCGGACCACTATGCCGAACGCTTCAAGATCGACCGCCGCTGCGTAGCGGCGCGCGCGAACCAGCCGTTCTCGCACGATAACGTATTCCATTCCGTATTAGGCATGCTGGACATTACAACGGCTGTCTACAACCCTGCACTGGACTTGTTCAATGCCTGCACCCACGGTTGAAACAGGAGTTGCCCCGCTGCTGTCGGGCCGCGCGCTGCGCCTGCTGGCCAGTGCACTGGCGCTGGCGGTGCTGCCGATCTTGATCGTTGGCCACACGGGCATCGATCTCTGGCTGGCGGACCTCATGTTCGACTTCCGCACGCATGAATTCCCGTGGCAAAACGCGTGGTTGACGGACCGCTTCGGGCACGGCATTTTAAAGACTATCTTGACGGTGCTGGGAGCGCTGCCAATAGCCGCGGCGATCTGGGACTTGCTGCGGCGTGGCAAATCGTTGCCGCTGTGGTGGCAATTGCGCGTGCGCCTGCTGGCGCTGTGCACGGCGCTGATTCCGCTGGTAGTGTCGCTGCTGAAGCGGGCCAGCCATTCGCATTGCCCGTGGGACCTGGAGCGCTATGGCGGCTACCAGCCGTATTACCACTTGCTGGAGCATATGCCGCGCTGGGTGGAAGCAGGCCACTGCCTGCCGGGCGGCCATGCATCGAGCGCCTTGTGGATGGTGGGGCTGGCGGTGTTCTGGCTGCCGCACGACGTGCGCAAAGCTGCTGCCGTGGCGGGATGGGCGCTGATGTTTGGCGGTCTCGTAGGCTGGATGCAACAAATGCGGGGCGCGCACTTCCTCAGCCACACATTGTGGTCCATGTGGATCGCATCCGCCATTTTGCTGGCGCTGCTGGCCGCGCACCGCGCGTGGCTGTTGTCTGCGCGGGCTCGCCCAGGCACTGCGCCGCACCGCGTTGCAAATTGATGCCGAATTGGCGCCGCTGACACTGGGCAAGCCGGGGAGTTGAGTTGTATTATTCATCATTGCATCTAAATCACTAGATGCGTGGATGTAGGCTATTTCTCAACTAAAAGGTGTTTTCATGTCAGAAAAAAAGTATCGCCTGGTGACCCGCAGCGATTTTGACGGACTGGTCTGCGCTGTGCTCTTGAAGCACCTGGACATGATTGACGATATCCTGTTCGTGCACCCGAAGGATATGCAAGATGGCAAAATTGCCGTCAGCGACAGGGACATCACGACCAACCTGCCGTATGCGGCCGGCGTACACCTGGCATTCGACCACCACTTGTCGGAAACCATCCGCAATACGGGTGAGCGCAACAACCACATCATCCACCCAAGCGCCCCCTCCGCGGCGCGCGTCGTGTATGACTACTATGGCGGCCGCGCCGCGTTCCCCGCATCGTGGGACGACATGATGGCGGCGGTCGATAAAGGCGACTCGGCCCGCTTCAACCGCGACGAAGTGCTGAATCCACAAGGCTGGGATTTGCTGAACTTCCTGATGGACGCCCGCACCGGCCTGGGCCGTTTCCGCGACTTCCGCATCTCGAACTACAACTTGATGATGGATTTGATTGATTACTGCCGTAATCACACCATCGCGGAAATCATGGACTTGCCGGACGTGAAAGAGCGCAAGGATTTGTACTTCGACCACGCGGAAAAGTGCAAAGACCAAATCCTGCGCTGCTCCACCGTGCATAAAAACCTCGTGGTGCTGGATTTGCGCAACGAAGAAACCATCTTTGCCGGCAACCGCTTCATTATTTACGCGCTGTTCCCGGACACCAATATCTCGATCCACGTGCTGTGGGGCCTGAAAAACCAGAACACCGTGTTCGCGACGGGTAAATCCATCTTGAACCGCACGTCGAAGACCAACATCGGTGCACTGATGCTGGAATATGGCGGCGGCGGCCATGAAAATGCGGGGACGTGCCAGGTCGATAATGAAATGGCGGAAGACGTGCTGGGGGCGCTGATTCAGCGGATTACCAGCGAAGGCTGATCCCGCCAGTCCTGCAAACAAAAACGGCGCTTGAAGCGCCGTTTTTACTATGTGCTGCATTAGTTCATTTCACGTTGCTTCGCAAAGGAATTAGAACTCTTTCTCAGGCAAGGCAATGGTATTGTCCGTGCTGAACTGATAGTCCTTGAACACGTGCTCCGCCGTCAGCAACTGGTAGTCGCCGTTTGGCAGCTTGTGCGTCGTGTCCTTGAGGCGGTAGGTGTAGTGGCCGCACGTCCAGCAATTGAAATTGCGCATGTGCGTGCACAGGCAAGTCTTATCCATGACGGAAATACCTTTGTCGCTGCCGTTATTGGCCAGCACTTCGCGGTTGTACGAATTGATGTACGCGCAATTGCCCGTTGCATCCAGCAGGTAGCCATACGATTCGCAGCCTGGACGGATGCCGGCGCCGATGGCGGGCGTCTGCTTCAGCATGCGCATCGGGTAGCCCGTCGGCGACACGCCATTGACGATAATGTCTTCTTCGCTGGCCTTGAAGTATTCTTGCTTGACCTTGTCCGGCAAGCCGCATTCCTTGGTGACCGTGAAGCGGGTCGCCACCTGCACGCCGGCCGCACCCATTTCCAGGAACGATACGGCGTCGCTGCCGGTAAACACGCCACCAGCGGCAATCACGGGAATGCTCAATTCTTCTTTTTTCAGGTAATCGAGGATTTCCTGCGTGATCGCGTGCAGGTCGTATTCTTTCCAGTCATCCAGGCCAAAGCCCAGGTGGCCGCCAGCCAGCGGGCCTTCGACAATCACGTAGTCGGGCAGACGGTCCAGCTTGGCGTTTTTGCGCAGGAAAATTTGCAGCGCGCGCACGGACGACACAATGATGCCCAGTTTGGCGTCGCGGAAGCGGGGGTGTTCAGCCATCAAGGCAAACGAACCGAAGTGCAGGCCGGCTGACAGTGTAATGCCGTCAATACCCGCATCCAGCGCCGCGTTCAAACGCGTGCGCAGGGTTTCTTTCGGGCCATTCATGGTCAGCTTTTCCATGCAATTGACGAAGATCAGGCCAGGGCCCTTCTTCGCTTCCATGGTTTTGCCGATGTGCAGGCGCTGTGCCTCCGCCAGGCGTTCCAGGTCAAACTGCACGCTGGACTTGTCCATGTTCAAGATGTTGTGCTTGTACAGCTTGGTCTTATCTTTGACGAACGTCGTGTCGAAGCGGCGGTCCGACACGTCTTCCACCATGGCATCCGAGATATGCCCGATGCCGCCCAGGCGGGCAGCTTCCAGCGCCAGTCCGGCCGTGGAAATGTCCACACCCATGCCGCCGATCATGATGGGCACATATTCTTTGTCGCCAAAACGCAGGCGGAAGTCGTCAACTCGTTTCATTACAGTCCTTAAACTACGTGAAGCAGCAGGGCGGTACGATACCGTTGCCCTGCTTAACAGTGCATAGGGTGAAGCTGAGGTTAGTCGCGGAAATTGTTGAATTCCAGCGGGGTATCCGGTACATCCTTACGCAGCAGCTGCATGGCTGCCTGCAAGTCATCGCGTTTGGCGCCGGAAACACGAACGGTTTCGCCCTGGATGCTGGCTTGCACCTTCATCTTGCTTTCCTTGATGACCTTGGTGATTTTTTTCGCGGTCTCGCTGTCCAGGCCATTTTTGACCTTGATGACTTGCTTGACCTTGTCGCCACCGATTTTCTCGATCTTGCCTTCATCCAGGAAGCGTACGTCGACTTTGCGCTTGGCCAGCTTGTTGGTCAGCACGTCGCGTACCTGGCCCAGCTGGAAGTCAGAGTCGGCAAACGCGGTCAAATCGTTTTCTTTTTGCTCGACGCGGGCATCGCTGCCTTTGAAGTCGAAACGGGTGGTGATTTCCTTGTTGGCTTGATCGACGGCGTTACGCACTTCGATCATGTCGGCTTCGGAGACTACATCAAACGACGGCATGTTCAATCCTTAAACTTCAAATTAATTGCTGCGCCAGGGACCCCCGGTGCAAAGATGTGCCATTTTAACGGACAACGGACCGAACGCTCGGTCGTTTTTGGCAGGTTGGCACTATAATTGACCAAAATACTCGGTCTGCCATGCAAGTAAATCTCTCAATCGTCCCGGATTTTCCCCTTACGTCACTCAATACTTTCGGCATTGAAGCCCGCGCCAAACGCTATTTGCGCATCGAAAACGCTGAACAACTGCAGGCTGCGCTGGCCGATCCTGTGCTGGCCGCCATGCCGCGCCTGGTGCTGGGCGGCGGCAGCAACGTGCTGCTGACGGGGGATTTCAACGGGCTGGTGCTGCACATGGCGCTGCAAGGCCGCGCAGTGCTGACAGGGACGGATACCCACCACCACGTGCGCGCCGCCGCCGGTGAAAACTGGCACGCCTTCGTGCAGTGGACTGTGGATCAGGGCTTGCCGGGCCTGGAAAACCTGTCGCTGATTCCCGGCACCGTCGGCGCAGCGCCGATCCAGAATATTGGCGCGTATGGCGCGGAAACCAAGGATTATTTCCATAGCCTGACAGCATTTGACCCGTCGTCGGGCCAATTCGTCACGATGGACCGCGAAGCGTGCCGCTTTGCCTACCGCGACAGCATCTTCAAGCAAGAGGCAGGGCGGAATCTGATCATCGTGGACGTGACGTTTGCCTTGCCGAAGGCGTGGACGCCGAATGTGCGCTATGCGGAGCTGGCGCAGGCCGTGGCGGCGCAGGGGATCGCCACGCCGTCGGCGCGCGACGTGGCGGACACCGTGATTGCCGTGCGGCGCCGTAAATTGCCGGATCCGGCCGACATTGGCAATGCAGGCAGCTTTTTCAAGAATCCCGTGGTGTCGGCCGACGCGTGCGAGCGGTTGCTGGCGCAATACCCGGCGCTGGTGCACCACCGCCAGGCAGACGGCACGGAAAAACTGGCGGCCGGCTGGCTGATCGACCAGTGCGGATGGAAAGGGCGCTCGCTGGGCAAGGCCGGCGTCTATGAAAAGCAGGCGCTGGTGCTGGTGAACCGGGGCGGGGCCACGGGGGCGGACGTGCAGGCGCTGGCGCAAGCCATCCAGTCCGACGTCAACGCAAAGTACGGCGTCGTGCTGGAACCTGAACCGGTATTTGTCTGATTACACGGCGGAGGGCGCCGCCTGCACCTGGTTGCGCCCGCCATGCTTGGCTGCGTATAACGCCTTGTCCGCCGCGGCAATCAACTCGTCCACACTCGATTCCGGCGTCGGCAGCACGCTGGCCACGCCGATCGACATCGTCACCACGCCATGCTGCGAGCCACTGTGCGCAATGCGCAAGTTTTCCAGGTGGCGCACGCATTCTTCTGCCACGAGGATGGCGCCGGCCAGCGGCGTATCGGGCAGCACGATGGCAAATTCTTCGCCGCCGTAGCGCGCCGCCAGGTCGGCGGGGCGTTTCAAGTGTTCCGTCAGCACGGCCGCTGCTTTCTTCAGGCACAAGTCGCCGCTGAGGTGGCCATAGGCATCGTTGTACAGTTTAAAAAAGTCAACATCGCACATCAGCAGCGACAGCGGCTGGCGGTCGCGCTGGCCACGCTGCCATTCCACGCGCATGACGTCGTCGAAGCGGCGGCGGTTGGCAATCCCCGTCAAGCCATCCAGCGCGGCCAGCTTTTGCAATTCAATATTGGCATCGGCCAGCTGCTTTTGGCTTTCGCGCAAGAAGCGGAATGCCTGGTCGCGCTGCAACCGGCTGATATGGGCATTCGAGTGATAGCGCACGCGCGCCAGCAATTCCAGTTTGTCGGGCAGCTTGACGATGTAATCGTTGGCGCCGACGGCAAAGCTGTGCGCCTTGAGTTTCGGGTCTTCCTTGGCCGACAGCACGATAACCGGCACGTGCTGCAGTGTTTCATCGTCGCGGTATTGTTTGATCAGGGCAAAGCCATCGACATTCGGCATCACCAGGTCTTGCAGGATAACGGTCGGGTGCAGCTGGGCCGCTGCCTGTGCCGCCAGGCTGGCGTCGGTCACGTAGTGGAATTCAATGTCGGCCTGTTCGCTCAGCATGCGGCGCACGGCTTCAACAATGATGAGCTGGTCGTCGACCAGCAAAACGCGGACCTTGAAAGCCGTCAGGCCGGATTCCGCATCCGCTTGCGCGGCGTTCCGGGGCAACGTGGTATCGGACATGCAAATCTCTGTGGTTATGCGCCGGCCACTCGCCAGATGAATTCAACTGCGGCTGCCGGTCGTACTACGTATCATCGGCCCAATCTTATCCAGCGGCAGTATCATCTGCGCGGCATCCAGTTCGACGGCTGCGCGCGGCATGCCATATACCGCGCTGGTGGCCTGGTCTTGCGCGATGGTGGTTTGCCCGGCCCGGCGCATGGCCAGCAAGCCTTCGGCGCCATCGCGGCCCATGCCTGTAAGTAGAACACCTACAGCATCGCCGCGAAAATAGCGTGCCACACACCGGAAAAACACGTCGACGGATGGACGATAGGCGTAATCCCTTGGTGCTGCATCGTAACTCAAGCGATAGTCTTTATCCAGTACAAGATGGTCGTTACTTTTGGCTACAAGCACCACGCCCGGCGCCAGGCTGTCGCCGTCATCGATGGCGCGCACTGGGATGGTCAGCTGCTCGCCCAGCCAGCGGGCGAAATGGTCGGCAAAGTTTTCATCGATGTGCTGCACCACGACAATCGCGCAGCCGGGCGGCGGGGCCCATCCCGCAAGGATTTTGGAAACCGCGACCGGCCCGCCAGTCGAGGCGCCGATCGCCACCAGCCGCGTGGCGCCCGTGTCGCGCGCTTCCGGCGCTTGCGTGGGGCTGCGCGGCAGCAGCGACTGGGTGCCGCCGCTGTGGCGTATCAATTTATCCATGGTGCGGATCTTGGCCAGCAATTCCGCCGCGCCGTCCGCCTTGCCCTGCAACATGGGCGTGGCCGTGACGTCCAGCGCGCCGGCGCCCAGTGCGCGGAATACTTGATTGACGCTGTCTTGCGGCCGACCCGTGACCACGAGGATGGCGCATGGGCTCTGATCCATGATGCGCCGCGTTGCTTCCACGCCATCGAGTCCCGGCATGTTCAAATCCATCAGCACCAGGTCGGGGCGGTTTTCCGTGCACAGCCTGACGGCTTCCACGCCGGTGCGGGCGATCCACACGACCTGGTGTTCGGCCGTGCTGGCCACCACGCGGCGCAGTGCTTCTGCCGCCATGGCTACATCGTTGGCAATTCCGATCTTCATTTCAGCGCGTCTCCGATCAAATCTGCGACTGCATCCAGCAATGTCTCGTCATGGAAGCTGCCTTTGGTCAGGTAATAGTCGGCGCCGGCCGCCATGCCGCGCGCGCGGTCTTCCGGCCGGTCTTTGTACGACACGATCATCACGGGCAGCTTGTGCAAATGAATGTCTTTCTTGATCAGCGATACCAGCTCGATGCCATCCATGCGGGGCATGTCGACGTCGGTAATCACGAGGTCGTATTCCCCGCTGCGCACCACGTTCCAGCCATCAATGCCGTCGATGGCAACGTCGACTTCGAAGCCGCGCCCGGCCAGCAGCTTGCGTTCCATTTCGCGCACCGTCAGCGAATCGTCGACCACAAGTATGCGCTTCATCTTGCGCCGCTCCAGGTGGCCTGCGTGGCCCAGCTGGCGCAATGCGCCCTCGTGCAGCAATTTGTCGATCGATACCAGCACATCCGGGATATCGAGGATCAGCACAGGCTCGCCATTGTCCAACAGGGCGGCTGCGGAAATGTCGCGCATCTTGCCGAAGATCGGGTCGATTGCTTGCACGACAAGGCTTTCTTCGCAACGGATGGCGTCCACGACGATGGCATAGCGGCGCGCACCCGTGCCGATCACGACGACCGGCAATTCCTCTTCCGCCGGCGTGCTGTCCCCCAGTTCCAGCACCTGTGCCGCGGAAACCAGGCCCAAATGTTCGCCTTCGTGCTCAAAGAATTGCTTGTTTTCCAATGTGTGGATGGCGCCCGGCTGCACTTTTACGACGCGCTCGACTTTGACGATAGGCACGGCATACGCTTCACCCTTGATGTCGACCACCAGCGCACGCACGATCGATTGCGTCAGCGGCAACGTGATGTGGGTGGTAAAGCCTATGCCCAGTTCCGATTCAATGCGCACCGTGCCATTCTGGTCGCGGATCGTGTCGTGCACGATATCAAGGCCGACGCCGCGGCCGGAAATTTCCGTGGTATTTTCTTTCAGGCTGAAGGCGGGCAGGAATAGAAATTCCATCAATTCCGCCTGCGACATCGATTGCGCCATCGCAGCGCTGGCGAGTTTGCGCTCCACCACGGTGCGGCGGATTTTTTCCAGGTCAACGCCCCGTCCGTCATCGCGGATTTCTATCGACAGCATGCCGGCCCGGTGCCGCGCTTCCATCACCACGGTGCCGCATGGCGGCTTGCCGGCCGCGGCACGGATGGCCGGTTCCTCCATGCCGTGATCGACAGCATTGCGCAAGATGTGGTTCAGCGGGCTTTCAATGCGGGCCAGGATGTCGCGGTCAACCAGCGTATCTTCACCGGCGATGTGCAGCTGTACATCCTTGCCCAGGCTGCGGGCCAGGTCGCGCACCATGCGGGGGAAATGCAAGACGCCGTCGCGGAATGGACGCATGCGCATGGCCAGCACTTCATCGACGAGGTTTTGCGACACGTTCAGCAGCTTGCGTTCCCAGTTTTCAAAGTCGGCAATGTGTTCCAGCACGAATTGCTTCAGCGGCTGGGCTTTTTGCAGCGCCAGCAGCGATTTTTCCTTCAGCGCCGGGTCCGTGCTGAAGGAAATCGCTTCATGTAATTGCTCGATCAGCGTGTGCAGGCTGGCCTGGTTGCGCTTGAAGCGCTGCATGGCTTGCAGCAGCGGATGCATCTGGTGCGCATGGATACGCGCTTCGCTGGCCAGCGACAGCATGCGGTCAAACACTTGTGTGGATTTGGCCGGCACAGGGCGGTTGCCAGGGGCGGATGTGGGGTCGTCGCCTTCTTCCCCTTGCTGTGTGCCGGCGGCATCCGGTTCCCATGCCGGTACGGCTGCGGGCGCTTCCGTGCCGGCGGGGGCTGGCGGGGGCGGTGCGATCGGCGCCGCTGGCGCCTGCGGCACGGCAAAGGCGGGCGGCGGCAAATCCAGCGGCTCTGGCAAGAATGCAATGCCGCGTATGGCATCGAGCGTGTTCTGGAACTGGACGCCGTTGGCGGCCAGCCATGGCGCAACACCGGCATCATCGAGGCGTGACACTTGCAGCACCAGGTCCACGCCGGCCAGCAGCACATCGACCCGGTTCGGCGTCAGCTTCAGCTTGCCATGCTGGGCTGCAATGAATGCATCTTCCATGGCATGCGCCAACTGCACCACGGCGTCCAGCCCGACAATGGCTGCCGCCCCCTTGATCGAGTGGGCCGCGCGCATCATGGGCTCGACTGACGACGCATCGGCGCCCGTGCGTTCGACTGCCAGCAAGCCATCCGTCAAGATCATGGTTTGCGTATCCGCTTCCATGCGGAACAGCTCCAGCATGGAAAACTGGCTCAAGTCGCCATGGTGTTCGTTGCTCAACGCAGGCTCCTCGCAAATTGGTGGCCCAGCAAGCCCGCGTCCAGGCAGCCTATCATCATGCCGTCATGTTCGATGACGCCGGTGAGGAAGCGCTGCAAGCCCTTGTTGATGGTGGCCGCCGGCGTTTGCACGCCGGCCGATGCGTAGCGTACGATGCCGTACAAGTCCGCCACCGGCAGCGCATAGGATTGCTGTTCCCATTGCACCAGCAGCAGGCGGGCAAACGTATGGCGGCCCGTGCGGGGGACTGTCAACGCAGCGGAAATCCCCAGCAGTTCAGCCAGCGCAATGCACGGATACAGCTTGCCGCCCACGTTGACGATGCCGGCCAGCCCCCGCGCATCCCGGTGCGGCAGCTTGTGCGGCAAGGCATGGGGCGCCACCAGCACAAACATCGACGTGGGCAGCGCCAGCCATTCATCGCCGATGCGGAACACCATGCTGGAACTATCGTGCCCGGCATCGGCGCCGGGCGGCTGGCGGAAATGTTCAGCCCATTCGCGCTGGTAGCCGCTGCCCACCGCACGCTGCAAATTCATTTGCGCGGCATGGCTGTAAACGCCGCAGTTGCGGCAGTGAATATGCTGTTGCAGCAATTCGCAGCTGTGGTCGCCGCGTACACCGATGCGGTTCCAGCAATCTGTCATGGTCTGTTCCACCGTCATGATTCAATTCTCGCTGCATTGCTGCGCTGGTAAATACGGCGCGCCCGTGCTTTCAGCGTGGCCGCGCCATCCATGTCGCCTTGCTGTTCGGCCAGCAGCGCCAGATGGCACAGGGCTTCATAATGGTCGGGCTGCAGATAAATGCAGCGGCGCCAGAATTGTTCCGCTTCTTTCACATCGTGCGCCTGTTCCCGCAGCATGCCCAGGATGAAATACGCTTCCGCTGCGGCCGGCGAATGGGGCGCGGCCGCCAGGATGGCCTGGCATGCGGCGGCGGCCTGGGTGAGCTGCCCACGGTCGGCCAGCGCGCGGGCGTTGCCGATACCGCCATCCGGCGCCGGCGTGGCGCCTGGGGGAGGTTGCAGGGC
>NZ_WNLA01000047.1 GCF_009720865.1 Pseudoduganella ginsengisoli
TCAAAGCCTGATGACCATAGCAAGTCGGTCCCACCCCTTCCCATCCCGAACAGGACCGTGAAACGACTCTGCGCCGATGATAGTGCTGCAACCAGTGTGAAAGTAGGTTATCGTCAGGCTAGTTATTAAAAAAGCCCCGTCAGTTAATTCTGGCGGGGCTTTTTGCTTTTGTTGCCGCTTATTGATTAATGGCTGACTTCAAGGCTTTCGTCACCTTCTCGGCAATATCACCCGGCACCATTAATAAATCATCAACAGGCCGGTCATAAGTTCAGACCAAATGACAAATACCTTGTCGGCTTTTACCAAGCGCGTGGAAATCCGCATAGTCTTGCCGGCAGATCATCAACTTCTTCAAATCCATAGACGGCGTCCGGCGGAGGTGGAGTGTGCCAACCATACTAACCCAAGAACCACGGAGCGCGGCGATTTGCATCCGGAAAGAATAAAATCCTGCTGGAAACCGACCATTCCAATTTAACTATCGCAAGCTGCTCAGCAGGTAAATATTAATTCGGCAAAATGTGAGAATGTGCGAGATTTAACGGAACTTCTTTCACTATCTTTGTCTTAGTCGTACGAGACGCATGTGGATGCACATGCGCTAAACCCAGAGACAAGGGAGAGACCATGAGAGCGAAACAGCAGAAAGGGGCGGCTGCGCCAACGACGGAAGGCTGCGGCTGCAGCGACACTGGCAGCGGATATCAGAGTGAAAATACCAGCGTTTCCCAGCAGATGGCCGGCGAAGGTTCGCTGGGCTGGGCGGACCCGAATGACCGCGGCATGCCAGGCGTGTCGAAACGGGGACCACAAGATGGCATGCCGACTGGCGGCATGAATGAAAAAAACAGCCGCGATGACGGCATGCCTGGCGGCGGCATGAATGACGGCGGAGGTGATGGCAATTCCGGCGGCATGGGCGGTTCCGGCGGATCTGGCGGATCGGGAGGCAGTGGCGGCTATGGCGGCCCCGGCGGTTATGGTGGCTCCGGCGGTGAAAATGCGCCACAAATACGCCGCTGCGCCACGATGGATGTGCATCGCCGCCTGCTGTCCACCAACCCTGAATATGCGCGCGCCCGTGATGAAATTGAAATCCACGCGCAGCGCTATGAAGCTGGCGAACAGTCGAGCCAGCGCACCGGCATCACGCGCATTCCTGTTGTCGTGCATGTGGTGTGGAATACCACTGCGCAAAATATTTCCGATGCACAGATCGCCAGCCAGATCGATGTATTGAACCGCGACTTCCGCCGCACCAATCCTGACGTCAGCACGACGCCGGCGCCATTCTTGCCATTGGCGACGGATGCCCGCGTTGAATTCTACCTGGCGACCATCGATCCGCATGGCGCGCCGACTTCCGGTATCGAACGCCGCCAGACCACGGTGGCGTCGTTCTCCGACAATGACGCGGTGAAATCCACGGCCAGCGGCGGTATGAATGCGTGGCCTGCCGACCAATACCTGAACCTGTGGGTGTGCCAGCTGGGCGGCGGCTTGCTGGGCTATGCGCAATTCCCCGGCGGTCCCGCCGCCACGGATGGCGTCGTGATCCTGCACTCCGCCTTCGGCACGACGGGCACGGCTGCTGCGCCATTCAACCTGGGCCGCACAGCCACCCATGAAATCGGCCACTGGCTGAACCTCAACCATATCTGGGGCGATGACGGCACGGGCTGCTCCGGCACGGATAACGTGGCCGACACGCCGAACCAGGCTGGCTTCAACACAGGGGTGCCGACCTTCCCCCATGTTTCATGCAGCAATGGTCCGAACGGCGACATGTTCATGAATTACATGGATTACGTCGATGACCGCGCAATGGTGATGTTCACTGCTGGCCAGGTCGCCCGCATGCAAGCTTGCCTGGACGGCGTGCGCGCCAGCATCGGCCTGGGCACCGGTACGACAATACGCCCCAGCTCGGAACCTGTCGTGGCATGGGGCCCGAACCGTCTCGACGTATTCGTACTGGGCACGGATCGTGCGCTGTATCACAAGTGGTGGAATGGCTCCGCCTGGGGTCCGTCCGTGACCGGCTATGAAAACATGGGCGGCGTCTGCACCAGCGTGCCGCAAGTGGTGGCGTGGGGCCCGAACCGCCTCGACGTATTTGTCACCGGTACCGATAGTGCGCTGTACCACAAGTGGTGGAACGGATCCGCCTGGGGACCGTCTGTCACCGGCTATGAAAACATGGGCGGCATTTGCCTGGGCGATCCGCGTGTCGTGTCGTGGGGCCCGAACCGCCTCGATGTGTTCGTACTGGGCACTAACCGCGCGCTGTATCACAAGTGGTGGAACGGATCCGCCTGGGGGCCGTCTGTCACCGGCTATGAAAACATGGGCGGCATTTGCGTGGGCCAGCCGGAAATCGTGTCGTGGGGCCCGAACCGCCTCGATATCTTCGTGATCGGCACGGACCGCGCGCTGTACCATAAGTGGTGGGATGGATCGGCCTGGGGCCCGTCGCTGACCGGCTATGAACGGCTGGGCGGTATTTGCACATCGGCGCCGCGGGCAGTCGCGTGGGGCCCGAACCGCCTCGATGTGTTTGTCACCGGCACCGATGGCGCGCTGTACCATAAATGGTGGAATGGTTCCGCCTGGGGGCCATCGGTTGATGGCTTTGAACGCATGGGCGGTATTTGCGTGGGAGAACCGGAAGTGGTCGCATGGGGCCCGAACCGCCTGGATGTGTTTGTCATTGGCACGGACAGCGCGCTGTACCACAAATGGTGGAATGGTTCGGCCTGGGGACCATCGCTTACCGGCTACGAATACATGGGCGGGATTTGCACGTCGGCGCCGCGCGTGGCGTCGTGGGGCCCGAACCGTCTCGATGTCTTCGTTACCGGCACGGACAGTGCGCTGTACCACAAATGGTGGAATGGCTCTGCCTGGGGCCCATCGGTCACCGGCTACGAAAACATGGGCGGCATCATCACGAGTTTCCGCGAAGGCGAACAGCCGCAAGGCGGATTGCCGAATACCCAGCAGCCGCTGATTACGCCTGTCACACGTAATGTGCTGGATGCGCTGGTCACCATGAACGCATGATGGAAACAAGACAGCCAACCATGGGGGCCGGAACCTGGGCGCACTCGTTTGAAGAAGACGAAGGCGATATCCAGGTCTACCGTCCCCGCGCCACGTACCCATTCCCGCCCAGCCGGCGGGGACGGGAAACGCTGGACTTCGATCCGGCCGGCCGTGCCAGTGCCGGCATGCCCGGGCCGGATGACCGTATGATGCCGCGTGCTACCGCACCGAATTTTGAAGTGGTGGAAGCAGGACCGGATATCCTCAAAGTACGCATGCATTAACATGTTAGCTGCTGCGCTGTAGCGTCAGCGTAAAGACGACACCATCGCCCGCGTTGTGCGCGGCGATGGTGCCGCCCATCTTTGCCATATACGTCTTGGCCACAAATAAACCCTGGCCACGGCTGCCGCCGCTTTCGCGGCCGGAGACCCCGTATTCAAATAGCTTGTCCTGCAAATCCGCTGCAATATGGCTGCCGCTATTGTGGATGGTGATCGCGGCATTGCGCTCGGTAACGCTCAACGCCATGGTAATGACGCTGCCTGCTGTGCGGTGCCGGTCAGCATTGTTCAGCACATGCGTGATGACATCTTCCAGTGCATGCATATCGGCGCGCACCAGCACGGCGCCATCGGTTTCGCTGATGAAGCGCACGTTGGGAATGCCGGCGGATGGCGCGTACGATGCCACGTCGTTCAAGAATGCGGGCAAGTCCACGTCTTCCACCTGCACGCTGCCGGACTGGAAAGCTTCGCCGGGTGACGCGCTGCCATACAAGATGCGGATCGCTTGCTGCATGCGCTGGATATAGCGCTGGCTCTGGTCGCTGCCGTTGCCGTGCAGGGCCATCAGGGATTGCAATGGCGACATGATCTCGTGGCCTACCGCATGCCACATGTCGCGCTCTTGTTCCGCGCGGATTTCTTCGCGCTCGACGTCTTCATGCACGCGCCGCAATAGGTCATGCAGGCACGAGGCCAGCACACCCAGTTCGTCGCGGCCCCGCAAATCGCTGAAATCCAGCCGCGCCAGGCTGTCGCTGCCCTGTTGCGCGACGCTGTTGGCACGCCGCGTCAAGATCCCGATCGGACGGATGATGCCCACTTCCACCACCAGCCATGCCAGCAACAGTGCGCCCAGCATGGCGCCGACAAACCACGATACCCGCGTGGCCACCACCCCCAGGTTTTGGTTGACGCTGCGCGCATCGCCGTGCAGTTGCAGCGTGTAGTCGCCCGACGGCGTTGCCACAGTCGTTGCACTGTCGAGCGGCGCGCTTTCCGTCTCGACGGGCAAGCGCCGGATCAGGCGCAGCAACAACGGCGAGGCCGGCGCCGCAGGATCTGCCGCACCGGCAATGCGGGCGATCTCTGCGCCACCGGGCCGGGTAATGGCCAGCGTTTCACCGGGCAGCAATTGCGTGCGCAAGGCTGCCAGTGAAAAGGCGGGCGTAATGGTGTCGCGAGCCGTATCCAGTAACGGCGCGCCATCGCCGGGTGGCAACACGGCCACGTGTACCGTGATCTTGTCGAGGTCAGCCGGCGGCCACACTGGGCGGGTTTGGTCGAACAACGCGTCTTGCAAGATGCCGACGGGCAGCCGGATGGAAAAGAAACTGCTGTAGCGGCACGGCGCATCGGCGGGCGTGATGCCGGTATCGGCGCAGACTGGGCTTTGCCAGATCCAGCCACGGAAATCGCGCACGGGGCGCGCATTGGATTTGCCGGCATCTTGCGCGTTCAGCCCGGTCAGGCGGCCTTGCATGCCGCTGCCACTGGATGGGCTATCCAGCGGCACTTCGAAGGGAGCAATCCAGTGATATTGCACGCCGCGGATTTGTACGCTGACTGCCACCCGGTGCGCCTGCGTGACATCGGCTTCGCGCCGTGGGTGCGGCTGCAGGCGCTCGCTGTCAAACGTGCCGGCCACGTAGATAAAGCCGCCCGCCCACGGGTTGTTGCCGACGCCAGCGCACAGCGAACCGTGCTGCCCGACTTGCGCCAGGCAGCCGGACATGGCGACGGCTTGCCGTACCTTGTGCTGGTCATCGAAGTCCAGCGCGGGGAAGGGCAATAACAGTGGATGCAAGCCGCCATGGCTGGCGCCACTGTGTGGATTGAGTAGCGCCAACTGGCCGGATGGGTGGCGCAGCGTTGATACCAGCTGGTCTTGCGTCTTGCGGAACGATTGCGCGTAGCTTTCATAACTCAGCTGTTTTTCCTGCTGCAGCACGGAGATGGCCAGGCCGACCGTGGCCAGGGCCAGCGACAGGAAGGCCATGCGCAGCACAATGCGCAAGCGGTATGGCGCCAGGCTGGGGAAGCGCTGCCAGCGTAACGAAGTCCGGCGCCACAGTCTGCGCGCAGACAGCAAGGAAGAAGCGGCATGGGCCATGTCGGTCGCGTCAGGCCGGGTCCGTCCAGCGGAAACCCCGCATCGGCACGCTTTCTATGCACGCAAAGCCGGGATCGATTTCGCGGAAGGCATCGCGGATGGTGCTCACGTGTTTGCGGATATTGTCCCGATTGCGGCCGCTTTTGACGACGTCGAACAATTCATCGTAACTGACGACCTGGCCCCGCCTGGCAAACAGCGCGGCCAGGATGCGCTGTGCGGTCAGCGGTAAATTGATGCGCTGGCCGTGCCACGTGGGCGAACGCTGGCGCAGCGGGTCCATGGCCAGCGCTTCCACCGGCCTGTGTTCTTTTACCGAGCGCAGGATATCGAGGAATGTTTCAACAAAGTCCCCTTCGTCGAAGGTGCTCTTTTGCAGGTAATCCCACGCATCGAGCGCCTTCATGATGGAGCGGTAAATCGTGGCGGGCATGGCTGAGACCACCAGCACGGGTGTGCCGTGCCGCTTATTGATGGCATTGATGATGGCGACGCCGGCATGGCGTTCCCGGCCTAGTTCAATATCGAGCACGATCAAGTCGTAGCGCTCCCGTTCGATCGCCTGTTCCGCTTCGTCGCGGGTAGTCCATTGGTCGATGACGATGCCCGGCCGCGCGGCGGCAATCCAGCCTGCCAGCTGGTTACTGGTGGGAAGATCGTCTTCAATGACAGCGACTCTGGGCACGGCACGACTCCTGCGGATGACTTTGGGCGTATGCCAAGTATCTCCCCATTTCGCTGTCACAGGGAAGGTTGTGAGTATTTCTTCACATGGCGGAGTAAAGGGATAGGGCGCCGCCATTGAATGCTCGTGCCCAGGCGGCGCAACATGGCTTCAGCGGCGGGGCAACCAGTCCCGCGCACAACTTCCACAAGGAGAATGCCATGTCCGTCCGTATCGCTGCCATCGTGCTGGCGATCAAAAAAGCGTTTGCCGCCGCTGGCCGCGGCATCCATTATGTGTTCCAGTCCATAGCGCGCGGCACCAGGCGGCTGGCGTCGCCCCGTCCCCGCAACTTGCTGGTCGTGGCCACTGTAGCCGGTGTGGCCGGCTGGGCGATTTATACGCATCCACCCGTGCAAATGGTGGCGCGCGGAGATGGTGCGGTGCGCGTCAACCAGTGGACAGGTTCTGCCGTGCAGGTGGGAGAGGGGATGACGGTGGCGATTCCCGGCATGCACGTATTGCGCCGCTTCCCGCTGCGCGACCAGTTATACCGTCCCGCGACCGGCGGCGACGCACCCTTCCAGTCGCAGGAAGGCTTGTCGGTCGGTGTCGACTTGACGTTGCGCTATGCCTATGACGCGAACCGCCTTGCCGACATGGCGCGCAAACTGCCTGCCGATGTGCCGGCGGACGTACTGGCCCCTGCCATGCAAGGCGTGATGTACCAGGTCTTTACCCGTTATACGGTGCGGGAAATCTTTTCATCGAAACGGCCGGAAATCCAGGCCGCCATTGAAGCGGAATTAAAACCCAAACTGGCGGCCGACGGCATCGTGCTGCGCTCCGTTGCGATCGGCAAGGTGGCCTTGCCGGAAGATTTTAAAGCGGGCATGGAAAAGCTGTTGGCGGAAGAGCTGGAAAGCGAAAAGATGCGCTACACGTTGGAATTAAAGGAAAAGCAGGTCAAACAATCGGCGCTGGAAGCGGATGCGGAAAAGGTACGGCGTGAAAAGGCTGCGGAAGCGGCAGCGCAAGAGCAAGTCATTGCTGCCAAAGCACAGGAAGAAGCCATGCGCCATGTGCTGCCGTTCAAGCAAAAGCAAGTCGAACAGCGGCAACTGGAAGCGGATGCGGAAAAGGTGGCGCGCATCCGCGTTTCGGAGGGTAATGCGCAGGCGCGCGTCATTGAAGCGGCCGGTGAAGCGGAATCGCGCCGCAAGCTGGCCGATGCGGAAGCTTATCGCCAGGAAGCGCTGGGCAAGACCACCAGTGCGCAAATGGCCCGTGAAGGCGAGTTGCTGACCCGGCACCCGCTGCTGATTCAAAAAACCATGGCGGATAAATTGTCGGACAAGGTGTCCGTCATTATCGCGCCGCCTTCCGTCAGCGGCGGCTTTATCGGCGCCGGTTTGCTGGGCATGAATGGTAATACTGCGGCCAATACTGCGGGCAATGGCGCCGTGCCAGCGCCGGAAACCGCACCGCAACAGGGGCAGCAATAATGGCCGGGCCACTGACTACAATAGCGGCCGCCACCCTGGCCATTGTCGTACAAGACCAGACGCCGCTGCGCGCATCCGCCAAGGAATCGGCGCAGCAGCAGGCCGTGTTGTGGCAGGGCGATGTCGTGGAAGTGCGGGGCGAGCGTCACGGCTATCTGCAAGTGTATGACTACCGGCGCGAGCGCGGTGGCTATATCCGCGCAGCGCGCACGCGGCTATTGGCGACAGGCGAAAAAGATGCCGCCGAATTACTGGCCGTGGTGCGCTTCCTGCGCGAGACGCCGGGATCGGAAGCGCTGGGCATCGCGTACACGGCGGCTTATCTGAAGGCGGCGCCGGCACGCGCCATCACGGCGGAACCCTTTGATGCGCTGGGCGGCATGGCGGAGCGGCTGGCGCTGCGCGCCTCGATGCGGCAAGGGGCACAAGCGGAAGCCTTGACGGCTGCCCACCTGGAAGTGGCGGCGCAATATGGCGTTACCCTGCGCAGCATCGAGCGGGATGGCGAAGTGCGGCTGTGCTATGACGGCGATGCGTGGCGGCGGGCGATGGCGTTGCCGGCAACGGCCATGCAGCGCGCGCACGCCGTGCTGGCGCTGACACGGCCCGACTGCCTGGCTCCGGAACGGCCTGGCGCGCCGCCAGCCACCTTCACGGCGGAGCATGCGGCTTTGCTCGATAGCGCGCCGCTGCAGGATTTGCCGCCTTATATGCAAAGCCGCGTGCAACTGCGCAAGGCGCAAGTATGGTCGGCCATCGCGTTCCAGCAAGCGCGCAAAGGCAGTGCACCGGCAGCGGAAAGGGCGCTGCAACTGCTGGCCTCCGTCAACCGGGAAGACGTGGCGGAAGATGACCAGTATGCCTATACGGAAGCCGCCGTGCGGGTGGGGGCGATACGCTGGGGCGCGATGCCGCCGGTGGCGTCCATGCCCGGCGCGGGCGGGCTGGCCGTGGCGACAGCGCCGGGCCAGCCGGGAGAAACCTGCGTGCTGTTGACGGACGCACAACATCCGATTGCTACACCACTACTGCGCCGCTGCACGTATGGCGTCGTCTGGCCGGCATCGGCCAGGGTTCATCCCTCCGGCAACGCGCTGGCGCTGGCAGTGCAGCCGATGGATGGCTGGCGCGAGTTATGGCTGTGGCATCGGGACAGGGACGGCTGGCGTGTGGACGTACTGCCCCCTGGCGGCAGCAACCCCGATATCGGCTATGCGGAATTTGCCGGCTGGGTGCCAGGCACGGGCAGCATGCTGGCGGCGCGCGAAGTGCGGGCCGACGGCAAGTTCCGCCGCAGCTTTGAACTGGTGGATATGGCGACCCTGGCAACGGAGCGCAGTGCAGACAAGCCGGAATCGCTGTCCGCGTTTTACAAATGGCAGGATCCCGCGTGGAAGCGTACGACGATCAGCTTGCGCTGACTCATGTAATAATTGCAACGATGAATACATCGTTGATTGAAGCGGCCCGCCAGGGCGACAGAGCCGCGCTGGAACAATTGCTGGCCGCATCACAGCCGGATTTGCGCCGCTTTGCGCGGCGCTCGTGCGCCACCAGTGAAGATGCCGATGATGCGGTGCAGGTCGCGCTGTGGAGCGTGCAGCGCAATATCGGTTCGCTGCGCGTGGTGGCGGCATTTGCCGGATGGCTGTTCCGCATTGTTGAGCGGGAGTGCTATCGCCTGCTGCGCCTGCGGCGCGGCATGGAACCATGGACAGACGAACTGGAGGCGGCGCTGCCGGACGATCCGCTGGCGCTGCGGCGCGACCTGGCCCATGCGCTGTCAGCGCTGCCGCGGGAATACCGCGACGTGCTGGTACTGCGCGATGTCGAAGAGTTGACGGCGCCGGAAGCCGCCAGCCAGTTGCAGATCACCGTGGCGGCCCTGAAGAGCCGCTTGCACCGGGCCCGCGCCATGATGCGCGAACGGCTGGCGGCTGGCGGTTATACGCCGCAATAACGCGCCGCCGCCAGCCCTGGCAGACAGCGTCAGAACTTGAAGTTGCCGTCCGAACGCTGCACCGTGCCGCTGCACGCAGCGGGTGTGGCAAATTCACGGTTGCCCGACGCGGTAGCCTGGTTGCTTTCCCATGCTGCCGTGCTGCCATTCCACTTTACGTACTTGTACTGGAATGATGTGCCGGCCGGCAGGGTAACCGTGCCGCTCCACGGGACGTTTGCGCCGCTGCCCTGGATCGCCAGCGCAAAGCCGCTGGCGGGCGACCAGTTGCCTAGCTTCGTATGGTTGCCGACCACGTACAGGTTCTGGCCCACCACGGTATTGGCATTGGCAATGGTGAAGCTGACCTGGCAACCGCCGGCGGCTGGCGTGGTCACCGGCAGCGCGCTGCTGGCGGCCGATACGTTGCCAGCGGCGTCAAACGCTTTCACCGTATAGCTGTAGGTGACGGCTGGCGCCAGCGTATTGTCCGTGTAGCTGGTGCCCGTGCTCGTGCCGGCCAGTGTGCTATTGCGGTAGACGTAATAGCCGGTGACGCCGACATTGTCGGAGGCGGCTGCCCACGAAACGGTGGCGCTGCTGGCGCTCACGTTGCTGGCAACGAGGCCGGACGGTACCGTTGGCGCGGCGCTATCGACGTCGCAGGGATTGGCGCCAGTGCTGACGGCGCCGTTTTCCACGCGGGACAGGCCGGTGCCGACCGTATAGTTCTTGCCGCCATTGTTATCCCACGTGCCTAAACCGTTGTTGAAGACCGCCTGCATCGTAGTCGCGGCGGACAGGTTGGCCGTGTACGACACCCAGCCGCTGCACGCCGCCGCCATGGCCACGCCAGGTACCGTGGTCCACGTGCCGCCGGTGGGCGAGTAGTGGATGTTGGCCGTGTTCCAGCCGGACGGCAGGCGGTAATACACGGTGGCCAGGTTGCCGGCCGGCGTGCTGACGGAGCGGACAGCCGATGCCGGTCCAGTATTGCCGGCGGCATCTTGCGCCTTGACCGTGTAGCTGTACGTGGTGGACGGCGCCAGGCCGTTATCCGAATAGCTGGTGTTGGCCGTGGAAGCAACCTGGACGCCGTTGCGCAGCAACAGGTAATTGGTGACGCCATAGTTGTCGGTTGCCGCGGTCCACGCCAGCGTTGCGCCCAGCGGCGTGATGTTCGATGCGGCTGGCTGTCCCGGCGCGGATGGCGGCTGCGTGTCAGGCGCCCGGGTGGTCACCGCCAGGGCATTGCTGGCGCCGGACTGGTTGCTGGCCGCGTCGAATGCCATCACCGTGTAGCTGTAGGCAGTTGATGCCGCCAGGCCGGTATCCATGTACGCATTGGTGGCGGGCGAGCCGACTTGCACGCCGTTGCGGAACACTTTATAGCCAGTGACGCCGATGTTGTCGGTCGAAGCTGGCCAAGACAGCGATACCGAGCGGTCCGTCACCTGGCCTGCAACCGGTGCGCCTGGTGTGGATGGCGGCGTGCTGTCCACCGTGAGGAATGGATAGACGCCGTTGATGGCGCCATTGATATCTTCCTCATAGCCGGAGCCGCCGGTCTTGGTCTTGTAGCGGCCTGCACCGACGTACACTTGCTGGATTTCCGAGCGCGTCACGTTACCCAGCGTATCCGTCATTTCCACGTAATAGTCGAGCAACTGGTTGCGGAAATCGGAAATGTACGCGTAATACAGGTCGCCGATTTCCTGCGCAGGCAGGGCGGCGATGGTGTCGCGCGTGGCCGCGTTCCAGGCCACGCCGTTCATGTCCGGCTGCAAATCGCGCACCTGCATCGGGTATTCCTGCCATGCGCCGACATTGGCCGGCGTGATCGACAAGCCAGGTGCGCCGGCCAGCGCAGCCGGGTCATACACTTTGTACGTGTCGTCGTTGGCGTCGATATTGCTGGATGCGTGGACGCGGACTTTGACCTTTGCGCTGGCGATGCCCGATACGTCGTAGCCATACGTGTAGATGGCAAAGTCATTGCTGTAGTGCTGGACCGTCCAGCCTTCAGCTTTCGATGCGTTGACGGAGCCGGGGTTGTACGGATAGCGCTGCGGCCACCAGACCGACGGTCCGGTGCGGTCGCTCGCCAGGCGCGCCTGCACGTAGGGCTTGGCAAACGACAGCGAATTGTTGAATGCCAAGGTCGGCTTGACGGAGTCGTCCTTGTTTTCATCGTAGTAGCCAAAGCCGGAATCCATTGCGGGCAACAGGAAGTACCATGCCAGTTCGGCAGGATTGGCGCCGCCCGCATAATCGGCAGCGGGGTTGCCTTTGACGGGATACGACATCATCCACGGATTCAACTGGTTGCCGGCGTGCGTGACCTGGTTGTCCAGCGCGGAGGTGGGTGACCAGTGGTTCGGGTGAGCGTCGAGCCAGATCTGTTCTGCGGTCTTGGCGTAATTGAGCGCTGCCTGCAGCAGTGCGAAATTGCGCTCCAGGTAATGCCAGCCATATTCCAGCGAGACAGTGGCGCCTTCCTGCTGGCCTTTCAAATTGACTTTGGGCGCCAGGTTATTGCCGGTCACGCGGTTGAACTCTGCGAACTGTCCTTTCCAGATCATGAACGGCAAATGCCAGTGGTACCAGGTCGGGTCGGATGAGGAATCGCGCGTGTCGATCCAGGAACCGTCCTGCACGTGCTGCACGTCGGCGGCAGGAATCGGTTTGGCTTTCAGGTATTCATCGATGCCAAGGCAATAGCCATTACCGCTGCATGTGGTTGAATGGCCGGCTTCCCAGGTGCTCAGCGAACCTGCGCGGCCGCTGGAATTGTCTCCATCGTGCGCCACCACGAAGAACTGGCGTGGTTCCAGTGCCGCGTAGGTGGCAATTTCATCGACGGTGACGGCGCCTTCCCAGCCTTCCAGCCACGAGCCATTCTGACTGACGGGAATGCCGGCCAGTTTGGTGACGGCGCCGGTAGCGGGATCCACGTACCGCACCCAGTGCGGCGTGGAAGCAAACGGATATTTGTTGACCACGACTTGCTGTTCGTGCGCCATGGCTGCCGCTACCCAGCTGCCGGTATTGGACGTGTTGCGCAAGCTGGCGCGGTTGGGCGGCGACGTCAGTGTATCGCCGGCCGCGTCATAGCTGGTGTAAGGATAATCTTTCAGCGTGCGTGAAAAATGGTTATTGCCGAGGACAGACCATTGCACGCCCAGCTTGGACAGCGTGGGGATGAGGCGTTCCGAAAAGCCCAGTTCTGTCGGGAAGTAGCCTTTCGATGACTGGAAGCTGTTGCCGAGGAAGTAGGGCTGGGCCAGTGTCACGTTTTGGTAGATCAAATCCTTGAGGAAGTACTCGGAACCGACCAGTGGGCCCATCGTGTGGTGGCCCGTGAAGTGCACAGTGTCCAGTGTGCGGTAATTGTTGGCGGTCTTCAGCGTCGTGAACGTATTGAGCCATGCCGCGCCCCAGGATGGATTGCTGTAGCCGGGCACGTTCTGCAGCGTATTGAGGCTCTGCACATTGTTGATGACGGCGCCGGACATGGTCACGTGGATTTGCCCTTTGGCGGACGACCAGCTTTGCATTTCATTGGCGACTTGCATGGGCCAGGACAAATAAGCGCCGGTTTTCGCATCGGGGGAATAATACGCAACCAGGTCATCGTGCGGCATGATGCCGCCGCCCAGCGACGCGGGCAGGTAATAGCTGTAGCCGGCCGGCGGACTTTGTTTCAGGTTGATGACTTCGCCATCGTACGTATAACGGACCGGCGCGCCGATGGCAGTGGCGTTGTACTTGGCCACTGGATCAACCGCGTAGAACGGCCAGAAATTCGGCATATGGTTGTGATACACGTGCGCTGCCGGGATGGTGCCGGCGGATGCCAAGCCTGCGGTAAATAAAGCTGCCAGGCTGGCGGCCAACTGTTTCTTGCGGAACTGCATGCACATCTCCTCTCACAGGGTAGAACTGCTGATGGAAAGCGCAGGGGCAAGGCCGTGACAGCGCCGCCTGGCAAAGGGGTATCCTCGCCGGGAAATGCGATGACTGCTGTCTCAGGAATGTCTCAGTGCGGATTGCCCTTTGCGGGACTGCTTGTATGTGGCTTGTATGATTACTACCACGGCCTAATTAAATTGCCGAAGTAGAAGGGGTAAACTAAAGTGATGTGAAATTTATGTCAATGTTTACTTTGTAGTTTACCTACATTGCACGTTAACTTGCGCGGAATGTGTGGCTTTGCTATAGTTCTGTCCCCGCAGCGCTGACAAGCCTCAAGCAAGACAGCGAAGCAAAACGAGGGGTTGACGGATATCAGGAAACACTAGATAATCTCGCTTCTCTGCTGCTGACGAACACAACGCTTCGTCGATATCGAAAGATCAGCACTTCTTTAAAAACATACAGTCGATAAGTGTGGG
>NZ_WNLA01000048.1 GCF_009720865.1 Pseudoduganella ginsengisoli
ACGACTCTGCGCCGATGATAGTGCTGCAACCAGTGTGAAAGTAGGTTATCGTCAGGCTAGTTATTGAGAAAAGCCCGCCAAGTTAGCTCTTGGCGGGCTTTTTGTATTGTGCGCGGCGTTGTCAATGTTACTCTCTTTTTGTTTTGATAATTAATCTAAAAACAAGGAGAGGTATGAAGACATACGCACTGGGTTGGTTATTCGCATCCGTCGCAGTATCGGCCACAGCAGCCGATGTGGCAAAAGACAAGATCCGCACTGAAGTCACACGCACCAGTTACGGTGTTGTGCATGTCAAAGCAAATGATTTCCGCAGTCTCGGCTATGGCGTGGCGTATGCCTATGCCCAGGATAACGTCTGCATGCTGGCAGACACCTTCCTCACTGTACGGGGCGAACGCTCCCGCTACTTCGGTCCAGACGCTCACACGACGACACCAAAAAACGGCGAGTATGGTGTCGCCAATGGCTATATCGACCTGACCAATGAACAGAGCGACTTCTACTACAAAGGCTATGTCGACATCGACCAGCTGCGCGCCGCCTATGCCGCGGGCAAGAAGGAAGTACGTGATTTGCTGGCTGGTTATGCCGATGGCTACAACCGCTACCTGAGCGACAACCAGAAAAAACTGCCCAATGCATGCCGCAACGCTGCGTGGGTCAAACCCATCACGGCCGAAGACATGTACCGGCTGGTGGAAGAAAAATCCCTGCACGCGTCCGGCGATGTCTTTGCTGCCGGTATCGTCGGCGCCGCACGAGACCCTGGTGCGCCAGTCACTTTGGCCAAAGCGCTGCCGCCTGCCACGGAAAAAATCGCGACGGGTCTGCCCGCAGGCATTGGCAGCAATGGCCTGGCAGTGGGCCGTGACGCCAGCGCCAATGGCCGCGGCCTGTTGCTGGGGAACCCTCACTATCCTTGGAATAGCACGGAACGAATGTACCAGCTGCATTTGACGATGCCAGGCAAACTTGACGTGATGGGCGCATCGCTGGGCGGGTTGCCCGTCGTGGTGATTGGCTTTAACCAGGATGTCGCGTGGACCCATACCGTCACCAAGGCCGTGCACTTCACGACGTTCGCGCTTGCGCTGGACCCGTCCGATCCCACTGGCACCACGTATTACTACGATGGCGCACCGGTGAAAATGGCGTCGCGCACCGTCTCCATCGATGTACTGCAGGCCGATGGTACGCTGGCCACCAAACAAAAGACGTTTTATTCCACCGTACATGGCGCCATCTTTGTGAACCCTGCTGCCGGCGTGGGCTGGACCAGCCAGCAGGCATTCGCACTGCGTGATGCCAACCGCAATGGCGCCCGTATGCTGGAACAGTGGCTGTCGCTGGGCCAGGCAGACAGTGTCGACGCGGTGAAAACCAGCCTGTCCAGCGTCGGCGCCCTGCCGTGGGTGAACACTATCGCGGCGGACCGCAACGGCGCCACGCTGTATATGGACGCCAGCCGCGTGCCGCACGTGGGCGCTGATAAATTCGCGTCGGACTGTTTCGTCGTGCCGCAGTTGCTGGGGTTTGACGGTACCCGCAGCGCATGCGCATGGGGCCAGGATGAGGGCGCGTCTGGCAATGTGTTTGGCGCAGCCAATATGCCGACGCAGGAGCGCGACGACTATGTGGGCAACTCCAACGATGCGTACTGGCTGGCCAATGTCCGTGCACCGCTGACGGGCCCCGCGCCGTTTGGCTATTCGCCGCTGTATGGTTCGCCCGGCGTCGAACAAACACTGCGCACGCGCATCGGCTTCAAGCAAGTGGAGCAGGCGCTGGCCAGCGAGCGTCATTTGAACATGGGCGACCTGGAATCCCTGTTGTTCACCAACCGTGTCTACGCGGCGGAACTGGTATTGCCGGAATTGCTGGCAGCCTGCTTCGCATCCAATGACCGCGACTTGCTGCTGGCGTGCTCTATCTTGAAAATGTGGGACCGCAAGGCCGATATCGATAGCCGGGGCGCTGTCCTGTTCCGCGAATTCTGGAATGCCGCTGCCGCGGTACCGAACAAATGGAGTGTGCCTTTCAATCCGGCCGATCCGGTTAATACCCCGCGCGGCGTCGCTGCCGCTGCCACGCCTGCGCTGCTCGATGCGCTGCGCGCTGCAGTAGCCAAACTGAATGCGCAGAATGTGCCCCTGTACAGCCGCCTTGGCGATGTGCAGGCGGAGACCCGCAACGGCAAACGTTATCCGCTGCATGGCGGGCTGGGTGACGAAGATGGCGTCTATAACACGATGGTGATGCAGGGCGGCTTGACGCCGGCAGGCTACGGTAACGTCAACTGGGGCGCCAGCTATATCCAGGTGGTGGGTTTTGACCGCGATGGTCCGGTGGCGCGTGGCTTGCTCGTATATGGCCAGTCGGTTGATCCGAAGTCGCCATACTACGATGACCAGTTGCCGCTGTTCTCGCGCAAGAAGCTGGTCAAGCTGCCTTATTCTGAACGCGACATCCACAAAGACCCGGCCTATGCGCGGAAAGTGCTGATGGAGTAGTAACTATTCCTTTTCAGTAAGCATGGGGGGCATGCTATATTGCTAACTTTAACGGCAATCATTCAAGTTCCCCATGAAGAAAAAGACGCTGGGTAAAGCTCTTGCAGTGGTGGCTGTCGGCGTAGCTGCGCTGGTGGGTTATCGCACCGTGGGATGGGACTTGATGAGTCCCGTCAACAGCCTGAATCTCGACCTCACGAAGCCCGACGCACTGATTGTCACCCGCAGCCTGGCGTCACTGCCGCGCGATCTGCTGACCATTCCCCTGGCGCGTGACGTGCTGCGCGAAGACTTCCTGTTTTATTACGAGCAAAGCGAAGACCGCCTGGGTTTAAAAGGTACGCTGCGCCGTATCGCGTATGAACACGAACTGGGTTGGGGCGACCAGCTGATCCGCATGGTGCTGGACCAGCCTGCGGAAGTGGCGCTGTGGCGTGATGGCGATGGCTCGCTGAAGCACTTCGCCATTGCCGTGTCGCGCAGCCAGCTCACGCGCTTGCTGGAAGAAGCCGGCAAGGTAGCCCTCAAGGATACGCAACTGACCATTGCCGGAGGCATGCGCGTTGATGGCGACACCGTGCAAGTGTACGCGCTCAATTACGCGTATGGCCGCACGATGCTGATTGCCGCGCATGGCGAAAGGATGGTGATCCTGTCCCATCCCGGCATGCTCTATGGCGGCAAGGACGGCAAGCGTGCAGACAGCACGGCAGCCGATGTCATTTCGGGTTTGCTGACATCGTCGGCAACCAAACAGCGCCCGTTCCACGAACAATTCCACTTCGAGCCCAAACGGGTGGAAGGTCACAGCATTGCCGTCAAGGCAGACTTCCTGTCGTTCGGCTATCAGCCATTTTTCGGCGCGCTGCAGGCGCTGCGCTTTGACTTCAGCAAAGGTGCATGGCGTTCGCAAGTGCTGATCGATGGCGGCAAGCTGGCCAAGGGCGGCTATGACAATGCCGCGCTGTGGACTGCGCTGCCGCATAATCCGGGCGGCTGTTTTACCGTGCCCGCCGATTGGAAGGCCATGCAGCCGGTATTGAAAAGGGTCGGCAGCAAAGCCAGCGAATCCGTGCAGCCGTTGGCCGAACAATTGGCTGGCCCCGTGGCCGCGTGCTGGTATGGCAATTCGCGCCTGCATACACCGGTGTTCATTGCCAGCCGCACGGGGGAGGGCAAACCGGATGCCTTGCTGGGCAGCCTGTTTGATGTCGCTATTGGCGGCGGCGGACAAGTGGAAAAGACAGAGGCAAAAGGCGGTGCAGTGCGCTGGCAGCGTACCGTGTCCACCAAATTGGGCGACACGACGCCCACGCTGGCCGTGGCGGGCAACACGGTGGTATTTTCCGCTGATGCGCGCCTGGTTGACCAAGTCCTGGCGGTCAAACGCAAACAGGCGCCTGCTGCGGGGGACCGCATGCCGGACCCCGGCCGCACGGTGGGCTTGATTGCACCGGCGTCGCTGGCGCAGCTGATCCAGAAAGAAGCGTTTGCCACGCTGCCGGCCAATCAGGAACCTGTGCTGCGCACGGCAGCCGATGAACACCTGGCGCCGCGCCTGGAAGCGCTGAAAAAATATCCGCCTTACCGCATGGTATTGAAATCCCTGCCGGCCACGGGCGCCGCGTGGCAACCGCTGGAATGGCAAGCCGTCACGCAATGAAGCGGCGCATGGCATTGCGTGTGCTGGCTGCCGCCTGTACGGCGGCTGTAGCCCCGCGCGCCCATGCGCTGAAAGGCCCATTGCAGCAGCAAGTACGGCTGTCGCAGGAACAGTCGCGTGCTTTCCAGGGCTGGATGCTGCGCATTATTAACGCGCAGCTGGAACAGGGGCCGACGCCGCGCTGGCAGCACCGCGACTGTGCAGGGCTGGTGCGCTTTGCTGTTAATGAAGCGCTCAGCCCTCACGATGCGAAGTGGTTGCGCGCGAACGGCATCGCTACGGACCGCCGCTTGCCTCCCGAGCTGGATCTGACGGGCGAGCAGGCGGCATTGCGCAACCGCTGGGTGCAGACAGGTGGACAAGTAGGCCACTTTGTTACGGCGATAGCGCTGGTGCAGCACAACAGCAAATTCATTGCGCGTGAAGTGAGCCAGGCGCAGCCCGGCGACTTGCTGTTTTTTGACCAGGGCGATGAACAGCATTTGATGGTGTGGATGGGCGCCCGCATTGCGTACCACACCGGTACCGTTACAACCGACGACAACGGCTTGCGGGCCGTCGATATCAAACAATTGATGACATGGAAGGACACCCGGTGGCAACCAGTGGCCAGCAATCCCAATTTCGCCGGTATTTTCCGGCTGTCGTTTCTGTCCTGAAGCTGTGGCTTATTGCCTTGCTGGCGCTTGCGCCTGCAGGGACCGTCACGGCGCAAGACGCGAGCGGCTATACCCTGTTCAAGGGCGAACCGTTCTTCCTGTTGTCCGATGCGGGCTATGGCAGCAAGGACGAAGCCAAAGTGCGGCTGGAAGTGCCGGGCCGCGACATGGGACGCATGAATACGGAAGCGTATTCCGGCGTCGATATCGTCGTGTACCGCGTGCCGGAACCGCTGGAGTTCTTGAAAAAGCAGCGCAATCTGCACCGCATCCAGGTTGAAGGCAATTACCAGGGCGAAGGGCTGGCCAATACATTGAGCTTCCTGTGGGACAGCTGGTGGAAACAGGCGCGCCTTGCGTGGCGCAAAATATTTTCCGCCGAGGCGCGCCGCGCCGTCACGCAAGAACAGCCAAAGCTGGCCACCAATGGCGAAGCGCTGCGCCGGCCGACCGTATTTGCCAACCACCCGCAGTACAAGCCGCTCAAGGGTTATGAGATGGTGGACAGCTTCCGCTATCCGATCTGGCAAGCAAAGCAGATCGAGCCGCCGAAAGGTGTCAAGCTCGATGGTTCCAGCAGTGAGTTCATCCAGCAGGGCAGCGGCAACGTGATGATCCCGGTGGGCAAGCGCAAGCCGGGGCTGTACCTGGTGGAAGCCATTATTGGCGAACACCGCGCCACCACACTGGTTTTCGTGTCCGACACCATGGCGGTGACCAAGGTATCATCCGGCCAGATGCTGGTATGGACTGCGCGCCGCGACAATGGCGCCGCGGTTTCCGGCGCCAGCATTGCATGGACCGATGGCGCGGGTGTGCTGCAATCGGCCAAATCCGGCAGCGATGGCGTGGCCGTCATGGAACGGGGCAGCCCGGAACATACGTATGTGCTGGGCGAAGACCGCGATGGCGGCGTGTTCGTGTCCGAGAATTTTTACTATGACAGCGAAATCTATAACACGAAGATTTATGCTGTCACGGACCGTCCGCTGTACCGGCCGGGAGACGAAGTCAACGTGAAATTCCTGGGGCGTGAATTCAAGTCCGCCCGGGTATCGCAAGCGGCAATGGCTGCGCCGATCGCGCTGACTGTGTATGACCCGAATGGCACGCCGCTGCTGACGCAGGCGCTGCAATTGTCTGGCGACACCGGGACGGAAACCCGCTTCCGCCTGCCCGAACAGGCAACGGCAGGCGGCTATGAATTGCGCTTCACGTACCGCGACGGTATTTATGGCGCCGCATTCCGCGTGGCCGAATACGTGAAGCCGCACTTTGAAATCAATATCTCGCCGGCCAAGCCGGAATTCAAAACCGGTGAAGCCGTGAGCGGAACAATCGCGCTGCGCTACCCGGATGGCAAGCCGGTGAAAAACGCGGCGTTGTCGCTGACAGTGAGAGGCCAGCAAAACACGATGGTGGAAGGCGAACTGCGTTATGGCGGCCTGTTCCCCGTTGAGCTGAAAACAGAAGAATTGAAAACCGATGGCAGCGGCAATGCCGCATTTTCGCTGCCACCTGCCGCCGATCCATCGCGCTATATCCTGACCGTGCTGGCGACCGATGGCGCCGCATACCGCGTCAAAGCCACGCGCGAATTGATGATCGAACGATCCGCCACCAGTTATCAGTTGAAGGCGGTGCGCCAGTTTTCCGATCCGGGCCAGGCCGTGCATTTTGACTTGATCCCGGACGGGCAGGCGGCCGTGCGCCCGGTGCGCTGGGAAATGGTGCAGTTGGAAAAGCAGACGAAAACCAACGGCGCGTTCGATCCGAACGCCAAAGGCTGGGATGTGACATTCCCTGCCTCCGGTTCTTACCAGCTGTCGCTGCGTGACGAAAAAGGTAATTTGCTGGCAGCCACCAGCCACTGGGTCAGCGGCGACGGCGTGAAGACGTCACCGGGCAGTATCGAGATTGTGCTGGACCGGGCGCAATACCGCCCCGGTGAAACAGCGGAAGCGCTGATTACATTCTCGGACCCCGTCGATCAGGCGCTGCTGACTTTGGAGCGCGACAAGGTCGAACAATATGGCTTGCTCAATGGCGGAGCAAGCTGGTACAAGGCCGTCAAGGTGGCGCCAGCGCAGTGGCGTGTGCGCATCCCCGTGAAAGAAGAGCATGGCCCGAACATTACCTTCTCCGTCGCCCACACACGCAATGGCGAATTCGTGTTTGAAAACGCAGGCTTGCTGGTGATCGAGCCCCGCATCGCCCTGCAATTCAAGACGGATAAAGAGGTGTACCAGCCTGGCGAAAAAGTCACGCTGGATGTGACGGCCACCCTGGAAGGCAAGCCGCTGTCCACACTGGTGGCGCTGGGCGTTGTCGATGAAATGATTTATGTGCTGCAGCCGGAAATCGCCCCGGATATCGCAGACTTCTTCTACCACCCCCGCCGCAACAATGTGCGCACGACAGCCAGCCTGTCGTTCATCAGCTACGACATGGCGCAAGGCCGCACCAGTGGCGCACCCGCGCGCCACAATTACAACGAACGGGGCGTCAAAGTGCTGGAGCGGCCGCGCCGCGACAATATCGATACGGCCCTGTGGGCGCCATCGCTGAAAACAGATGCAGATGGCCGTGCCCGCGTGACGTTCACCATGCCGGATGCGCTGACGCGCTGGCGCATTACCGGCCGCGCCATGGATATGCAAGGCCGCGTGGGGCAGCGCACCGGCTACCTGCGTTCGGATAAAAACTTCTATGCGAAGTGGACGGCGCCGGACTGGCTGCGCGTGGGGGATGCACCTCGTGCATCCTTCGCCGTGTTCAACCAGACGGACAAGGAACAAAAGCTGGAAGTCACGCTGTCGGGCGGCGCCCAGCCGAAAACTGAAAAGCTGTCCGCAAAGCCGGGTGTCAATTACGTGGAATTCCCGCTGGCAGCCGGTAGTGGCGCGATGCGGCTGGAAGTGAAGCAGGACGGCAAACTGGTGGATGCGCTGGACACGAATTTGCAGGCATTGCCTGCCGCGTGGAGCAGCCCTCGTTCGATGGTGGTGCCGCTGGGCGGCGACACTGCGCTGAAGCTGCCGGCCGATGCGCGCAATATCCGCGTGTCGTTTGCGCAGGGCGCCGCCAGCCACTTTGCCCGCATTGCCGATGACTTGATTGAGTTCCCGTATGGCTGCGTGGAACAGACGGCCAGCCGTTTGATTCCGCTGACAATGGCAATCCAGAGCCTGGGGCCGGATGCGGCAAGTGTGCGTGACCGGCTGACTGCAACGCTGCAGTCGCAGCGTTTGCGCCTCGTGTCGATGGCGGGACCGAAAGCAGTCTTTGGCTGGTGGGGCAACGCGACGCAGGGCAATGCGCTGATGACGGCGTATGCATATTACGCGGATTGGTATGCAGCACGTGCGCTGCGTATCGATATGCCGGCCGAGCATTGGAATAACTTGCTGACCGTGTACACGGAACATGGCTTGAAAGACGGCCTGGCCGAGCGTGCATTGGTGCTGTGGATGGCGCGCGATATGGGCTTGCCGACAAAAACACTGGCTTCCGGGCTGGTGGACGATATCGCGGCCATGACCCTGACCGAGAAAGCCGGCCAGCAAGGCCCATCTTCCAGCCTGTTGCTGGGAACAAGCGATGACCGCAACAGCCAGGCGATGGCGCTGGGATTGGCTTCCGTCGTAGCTTCGCAAAATGGCGTGCCATTGCCACCTGCACTGCAACAGCAGGTGGCAGGTGCATGGAAAGCATTGCGCGCATCGCCTGCACCGGCTGCGCAAGCGCTGCTGATGCTGGCGGGCGAATTGCCGGTTTCGGCGGCGGACAGCGTGCTGTCATCCGTGCGTGCCGACATGCCGACACTGGACCGGGCGATGACTTTGCTGTGGGTGCAGAAAAAACTGGGCGGCGGCGCCTTTGGCAAGCCGCCGGTGCTGGCGCTGGAAGGCCCTTGGCAGAAAATCGATAGCCGTGGCGGCCAGCCGGCATGGCGCTGGACCGACGCGAAAGCCGTGCCGGACCAGTTGCGCATCGCAGCTGCCACGCCTGCGCCGGCAGGCACGGTGGCTGTCGTTCAATACGACAGCCGCGCGGCGGAAACGCCATCGCTGCCGGTCACCATTGAACGCCGCATCGTACGCATGAAGCGGGGCGACAAAGGTTATACGACGGAACTGGTGAAACCGGGCGAAGCGCTGCGCACGGACGAACTGTATATGGATGAAATCACGCTGAAACCGGCGGCAGGCGGCAAACACCGTTATGGTTTATTGGAAGTCGCGCTGCCACCCGGCGCCATGGTGGAAGCCAGCACGTGGGGTATCACGATGGCGGGCGATCCTCCCACGCCGCTGGAACGTACCCGCCACGCTGAGCGGCGCGATGGCTATGCCGTGCCGATCGATCCGCTGGAAGGCAATGTCACCGTGCGCCATTTGCTGCGCTTTGCACAAAAGGGCAGCTACGTATTGCCGCCGGCCCGTTTCCACCGCATGTATCAGCCGGAACAAAAGGCTTTTGAAGGCGATGGTAAAACCAATCGCACGGTGAAGGTCGAGTGATGAACAAGTTGCAGGCTGCGCTGCTGGGAACCGTCGTGGCCTGTGCCGCGGCGGCGCCTTGCGCTGCCGCCAGCCTGAATGTCGCGTGGTGGAAGGGCGATCGTACCGTTGTCACGCAGTTGCGCAATGGCGGCCCCGCGCCGGCGCCATTCAATGGCAGCCGCATGGTGCCGCTGGGTAGCTTGTGGAAGTTGTTTGTTTATCTGTATGCGGCAGAGACAAAGACGCCGCTGCCGGATTACCGGTGCACCGGACGCGATCCCGACGAAGTGTATTGTTGCGATGCCGGCCAGTCGGTGAACCGCGATGCGGCGCTGGTCCAGTCATGCGGCTTGTTTTTTGCTCCGGCCCGGCTGGCGCTGGCCATCGCACCGTGGCAGACATATTGGACGCGGCGGCTGGGCGCCGCCCCTGGCGGTGATACGGCATGGCTGGCCGCGCCGTCGCAACTGTCGCCGGAACGCATGGTGCGGCTCGACAGCCTGTTGCGAGTGCTGGCTGCCATTCCACCGGCAAGCCGCGCGGAAGCGGAACATGCGCTGTTGCGTGTGGTGCTCGATGGGCGCGGCGCTGATTCGGTGCGCTGGTTCGGCAGCCGTTTGCGCGTCAAGACATTTTCGTGGCATGAAGGGAAAGAGCGTCTGGGCGGCGCTGCGGGCTGGCTGGCCGATGGCACGCCGGTCTGGTTTGCCGGGCAGGGTACCAGCAGCAGTGTGTTCCGCGCATGGGCGCCGCAGCTGGCTGCAGCACTGCCGCCAGCGGAGCCGGACGACAGCGGCTGCGTGGTGGTGGATTACTTTGCGCGTTATCCGCTGCGCGCCGTGCAAGGGGATGGCGGCGCCGCAGCGCCGGGGCCGCTGCATGGCCGCTACCGTGTGACGTTTGAAAATGGCCAGGCACTGGCGTTACGCAGTACTGGCGAGATGGTGCTGGAACAGCAGGCGGACGGGCGTTTGAAATTACGGGGCCGCTTCGGGACCAATGAATATGTCGCGCGCGTGATTGACCGGGAAGCCAGCGCGGAGCCTGCCGAGGCTGCGCGGGCGCTGGCCGTTTCCGCCCGCAGCTATTTGCAGCAAAACGCGCGGCAAGTGGCCGGGTGCCAGCAAATCACCGATAGCAGCGCCACGCAGAGGGTCAGTCCTAATCCTGCCAGTGCGGCAGCGCTGGCGGCCGCGCGCTGGACTGACCAGCTGGTCGTCGATGGCACACCGGTCCGCTATCACCGCGATACGCCATCAGCCGATACGCTGGCATGGACGCGCGCCGTGGCCTTGGCGCGGCAAGGCCGATACTTTGATGAAGTGCTGGCGGACGCGTATCCGCATGGCGTGCTGGCTGCCGCCGGCACTGGTGGCGTGCGCTGCACACGGCTGGCGCAAAATGAAGCGTGGCTGGAACGCGAGCTGCCCCGCTGGCAGCGCGTGCTGCGGCAAGAAGCGGGTTATGAAGCGCCGGCGAATTTGCCGGCCGTGTGCGCACTGGCATCGGGCGCGCCATATTCCGAACAGTCGCGCAACCGCATTTTCATGCGGCCGCTGGCAACGCGGGAAGACCGCATTACGCTGGCCCATGAATACCTGCATTTAGGCTTGCGCCACCATCCGCGCGGGCAAGATGAAGATTATGTGGAGCGGCTGGCGCGCCGGCTCACGGACTTAAAACTGGAGGCGCTATGAAGCAGACGCTTGTTTTTATGCTGGCGCTGGCCAGCGTTCCTGCATTCGCGCAGGATGGCAATGCGCTGACGGCGCCCGGCGGCGGCTGGAACCGCGCGGGTCTCGTCGACAAGTCGGGCGAGCTGGCTGTCAATTATCCGTATAACTTGATTGACCGGGGGGCGCAGCGGGGACGCCGCATGATTGAAGGGAGCCTGGGCAAGGTCGGGAAAAAAAGGCCATTCCACACGCTGGTGGCGAATGGCAATCCGACGCCGCTGTACACGGATGATGATGGCCGCTACGCACGCGCATATTCCTTTGGCTCCGGTTCGAACAGCGTGGAAGTGCGTTCGCCGGATGGCAAGTCGCTGAAGCGCGTGCAATTCTATGAAGCGGACCGCACACGTCCGCAACCGGTGATCCGCATTATTGCCGCATGGGATGACAACCAGGCGGAAGTGGATTTACACGTGGTGACACCGGATGGCCAGCATGCATTCTTTGGACACCCGGCGCTGACCAATGGCGGCGGGCTGGATGCGGATACGGTCGATGGTCCGGGACCGGAAAATTTCACGATGACGTCGCCGCAGCATGGCTTGTACCAGGTGTGGATCAATTACTGGGGTAATTTTGGCGGCGATGGCTATCACTTTGATGAATCAACGCGGCAAAAGCCCATTATCACGTCGCGCATTACGCTGGTCTTCAATGAAAACACGGCAAAGGAGCGGCGCGAAAGTTTTGTCGTGCCGCTGCGCCGCATAGGTGAACTCACGCTGGTCAAGATGTTCAAATTTTAAAGTCCATGAAACGATATTGCTTAGGTTTGCTGGCGCTCGCACCATGTGCGGTGGCGCAGGTGACGCTGGATGCGCCGCTTGGCGGCTGGCGCAATTCCGCTGGTGCGCGTGAAGAGTACACGCAGGAAGTGCATTACCCGGCCAGTTCCGTTTCGATGCAGCAGGGGCAGGCGGCCACCGCGCAAATCCGTGGCCGCATTAACGGCGCGGTGAAGGGCAAACCTGCCACCCTGGTCGTCAACGGCGTGCCGATGCCGCTGGAAGTGCAGCCGGATGGCAGCTTTGGCCGGCCATATGGTTTTGGCAGCGGTTCGAATAATGTGGAAGTGCGGACGCCGGATGGCAAAGGCCGCGCCCGCGCGCAATTCGTCGATGGTTACCAAGGCAAGACGCAGGCGCGGTTGCGCGTCGTGCTGTCGTGGGATAGTCCGGGAACGGACCTGGATTTGCACGTGATTGCGCCGGATGGAGAGCACGCATGGTATGGCAACCGCGTCATGAAAAACGGTGGCGCCATTGACGTCGATGTCACGACGGGATTTGGCCCTGAAATCTTTTCCAGTTCATCGCCGCCACGCGGTTTGTACCATGTGTACGTCAATTACTATGGCAGCGGCGCTGATACCGGTGTGCTGACCATTGCTCAGGTAGCAGTCATCACCAACGAAAATACGCCGCGCGAAAAGCGGCAAGTGTTCCAGGTACCGATGCGCGCGGCTGGCGAGCTGACCTTGGTGAAATCATTCGTTTATCCCTAGCTTGCGGTTTACGGGGCGCTTTGCTATAGTTCGGTCCCCGCAGCGCTGCGACGGTTTTTAAAACGAAACAGCGAAGCAAAACGAGGGGTTGACGGATATCAGGAAACACTAGATAATCTCGCTTCTCTGCTGCTGACGAACACAACGCTTCGTCGATATCGAAAGATCAGCACTTCTTTAAAAACATACAGTCG
>NZ_WNLA01000049.1 GCF_009720865.1 Pseudoduganella ginsengisoli
AGCAAGTCGGTCCCACCCCTTCCCATCCCGAACAGGACCGTGAAACGACTCTGCGCCGATGATAGTGCTGCAACCAGTGTGAAAGTAGGTTATCGTCAGGCTAGTTATTAAAAAAGCCCCGTCAGTTCAGTCTGGCGGGGCTTTTTGCTTTATCAGCGCTGCATCTTAGAACTGATAGCGTGCCCCAAAGTTCACCATCGTCACTTCGCTCTTGGTCAGGTAACTGGCTTCCAGGCTGAGTGACCAATTACGGCTCAATGCATAACCTACACCAGCGCCCACGATCGGATCGGTGTCGCTATGTTCTCCCATCGAGACACGGTTGCCCTTCATTTTGGTCCGGCCTACGCCAAAGCGCCCATACGCACGGAATTGCTCATTAATCGGTACTGTCGCCAGGGCGGCAATGCCATAGTGCGAATCCGGATAGTAGCCTACCGGTTCAAAGGCGCCGCGCAATGGCGTCAGGTTCAGGCCACGCGTGTAAAGTTCAACTGCCAAGTTGGGCGTCGCTTGATAACCGATCGCCAAGCCCAAGTTCGCATCGCCACTGTTGTCCGCATATTTGGAAGAGATCGACGTGTAACCGAGTTCCGCCGACAGGTAAGCGCCAGGCTGCACCGATTGCGCAAAAGATGGCGCGGCAGCCAACAGGCCCAGCGCTGCAAGGATAAATCGCATTAAAGCTCCTGATAAAAAGTGATGTCGTCTGCTCAGTATTTCTTTATTTGCAATACCAGCCCGCGCATCTTACCTACCAATTGTCATTAATGCAACTTCGCTGACCTCGTCAGTCTGCTGCAATTGTCGTCCTGGCCAGTGAAAGATTTTCACCTCTGCAGTCAATTCATTTCAAGCGGCCGCGGCGGTTTTCAGGCCGAATGCCGTCTTACACTTCTCCTCGACATTACAAAAAACATCTTGTGGAGGAGAGCACACCATGCAGTCCTGGACTCAAATTTATGCGCCACTTGGCAGCCTCGGGCTGTCAGCATTGGCAGCCGCCGTTCCCATTATTTTCTTTTTCCTTGCACTGGCGGTCTTGCGCATCAAAGGCCACGTGGCCGGCGCGATCACATTGGCGCTCGCGCTGATCGTAGCCATCTTTGCGTATGGCATGCCGGTACCGCAAGCACTGGCTTCGGCAGGATATGGTTTCGCTTACGGCTTGTGGCCGATCGCGTGGATCATCATCACCGCAGTCTTCCTCTACAAAGTGGTAGAGCGCACGGGCCAGCTGGCCATCATCCGCGCTTCCATCCTGGCGATTACCGATGACCAGCGCCTGCAAATGCTGCTGATCGGTTTTTCGTTCGGCGCCTTCCTGGAAGGCGCGGCAGGCTTCGGTGCACCGGTGGCTATTACCGCCGCACTGCTGGTGGGCCTGGGCTTCAATCCACTGTATGCAGCGGGCATGTGCCTGATCGCCAATACTGCGCCCGTGGCATTTGGCGCGATGGGCATTCCTATCATCGTGGCTGGCCAAGTGACGGGCATCGATGCGATGCACATTGGTGCGATGGCTGGCCGCCAGTTGCCGCTGCTGTCGCTGTTCGTGCCATTCTGGCTGGTATTCATGATGGACGGCATGCGCGGCGTAAAAGAAGTATGGCCAGGCGCGCTGGTGGCTGGCGGCAGCTTCGCTGTGACGCAATACTTCACGTCGAATTACATCGGCCCTGAACTGCCGGACATCACGTCTGCGCTGGTCAGCCTCGTGTCGCTGACGGTATTGCTGAAAGTCTGGCAGCCGGCAACGGCAAAGAATGCCGCGCGCGGTGTGGCCAACATGGGCGGCGCGGCGGCATTGTCGGGCTTCGGCGGCGGCAGCGCTGCAACGGGCCCGGTAGGTGGCCGTACCCGCTCGCCTTATACTCCGGCGCAGACGGTGCGCGCCTGGGCGCCATTCGGCATCCTGACCGCCATCGTCACGGTATGGAGCCTGCCGGGATTCAAAGCGCTGTTTGCGAAAGGCCCGCTGGCCTGGACCGTCATCAAAGTCCACGTGCCCTTCCTCGATCAAATGGTGATTAAAACCACGCCGATCGTGACCGCGCCCAAGGCTTATGAAGCCATCTACAAACTCGATATCCTGTCCGCAGTCGGCACGCCGATTCTGTTGACCGGCATTATCTCGATGATCTTGCTGGGCATGAAGCCAGCCGATGGCGTGCGTGCATTCAAAGACACGGTCGTGGAATTGCGCCGTCCCGTACTGTCGATCGGCCTGGTGCTGGCCTTCGCCTTCGTCGCCAATTATTCCGGCATGTCGTCCACCTTGGCCCTGGTGCTGGCTGGTACCGGCGCGGCATTCCCATTCTTCTCGCCATTCCTTGGCTGGCTGGGCGTGTTCCTGACGGGTTCCGATACGTCGTCCAATGCGCTGTTCTGTTCCCTGCAAAACACGACGGCGCACCAGGTGGGCGTGTCTGACACGCTGATGGTGGCGGCCAATACCACGGGCGGCGTGACGGGCAAAATGATTTCGCCGCAATCGATCGCCGTGGCTTGCGCAGCAACAGGCTTGGTGGGCCGCGAATCTGAACTGTTCCGTTTCACCTTAAAACACAGCATTCTGTTCGTCGTCATCGTCGGCGTGATGACGATGGTGCAAGCGTACTTACTGCCCGGGATGATTCCGCATTAAAATGGCCTGGCATAGCCGCACAACGCCCGTGCCAGTGTGGACGGGCGTTGTTGCGTTTTGACTGGAACATTAGAGGACCGCCATGCCCAAACGCTTTCCACCTGTTCATGCGCTGGCTGCTTTTGAAGCGGCAGCCCGTTCCGGCTCGTTCGCAGTGGCGGCCAACCAGTTGTGCATCACGCCTTCCGCGCTGTCGCACCGCATACGGTTGCTGGAAGAATTTGTCGGCGACCGTTTATTCATCCGCGATGGCCGTGCACCGACACTGACGGCATTTGGCCGCAGCTATCTCGACGTCGTGTGCGTGGCGCTGCGCACGCTGACCGACTTCCCTCTGCCAAACAAAAGTTCTCCGGCACAGCCCCGCATCAAGCTCACCGTGCCGCCTACGTTTGCCCGCTGTTTGCTGATGCCGCGCCTCGCCAGCTTTACGGCAGCGCATCCCGATATCGTGGTCGACGTGTTCCTGTCCGTGCCGCTATACGACCTGGCGCTGTCCGAATCCGATCTCGAAGTGCGCTTCGGCGCGGGCAAATATCCCGACCTGGAAACCGTCAAACTGCTGGAAGAACCTGCCTTCCCGGTTGCCAGCCCGGCTTATCTCGAACGTATAGGCGGCATAGCCAGCCCCGCGGATTTGTCGAAAGCCACGTTGCTGCGGTCAGCATTGGAGCCATGGAAGCCGTGGTTCGACGAGGCCGGGCTGGATTGGCAAGAGCCTACGACAGGCTTGCGTGTCGATGACCTGGGTTTGCTGCTGGAAGCGGTGCGTCACGGCCACGGCATTTGCCTGACGCGCCAGCACTTCGCACAACCGTTGATCGCCAGTGGCGAAGTGGTGGAGCTGTTTGATATCCGCCTCGCGACGCCGCCCCATGCGTATTACGTCGTGTATGAACCATCGGCGCGTGCGCGGCCGGAAGTGCAGCTGTTTATCGACTGGCTGCTGGCAGCCTACGCCACCGCATGAAAATTATCGGATGCAGCCGTTAATTCTTTTCACCGCTTGAACCCTCGGCCTTTCGCTACACTGGATTCAGTCAAACATACTGAGTCCAGCCGCCATGAATGCGCCCAGCCAGGAACCCCCGATAACAGCGGAACGCCAGCGCGCGATCGTTGCTGAATTACGCACGGTATTACCGCCGCACTGCCTGTTGTCCAGCGAAGAAGATACCCGCCCTTATGAGTGCGACGGCTTGACGGCGTTCCGCCAATTGCCGCTGGCTGTCGCGCTGCCGGAAAACGAAGAGCAAGTGGTGGCCGTGCTGAAAGCGTGCCGCAAACTTCAAGTGCCGATCGTGCCGCGCGGCGCAGGCACCGGGCTATCGGGCGGTGCGATGCCGGTTGCCGAAGGCATCGTGCTGTCCACCGCGAAGATGAGCCGGATCGTTGCCATCGATGCCCATGCGCGCACGGCCACCGTGCAGCCGGGCGTGCGCAACCTGGCGATCTCTGAAGCGGCGGCAAGCCACCAGCTATATTATGCACCCGACCCTTCGTCGCAGATTGCCTGCACCATCGGCGGCAATATTGCGGAAAATGCGGGCGGCGTGCATTGCCTGAAATATGGCCTCACATTGCATAACGTGCTGCGCGTGCGCATGGTGACGGCCGATGGCGATGTCGTCGAACTGGGCAGCACCGCGCCCGATGCCGCTGGCCTGGATTTGCTGGCCGTGTTCATCGGTTCAGAAGGCATGCTGGGCGTGGTGACGGAAGCCACAGTGAAGCTCACGCCAAAGCCATCGCTGGCCCGCGTCGTCATGGCGTCGTTTGATGACGTGGTGCGCGGTGCAGATGCAGTGGCGGACGTGATTTCGGCCGGCATGATCCCGGCTGGCCTGGAAATGATGGACCGTACCAGCGCACGCATGGTGGAACCGTTTGTCTGCGCCGGCTATGACACGGATGCCGCTGCCATCTTGCTGTGCGAATCGGATGGCTTGCCGGAAGAAGTGGAGGAGGAAATCAGCCGCATGCGCGCCGTGCTGGAACGCTCTGGTGCGACAGCCATTGCCGTGTCGCGCGATGAAGCGGAGCGCATGCGTTTCTGGTCCGGCCGTAAAAACGCATTCCCTGCCGCTGGCCGCATTTCGCCAGACTACTACTGCATGGATGGCACCATTCCCCGCCGCAAACTGGCGGAAGTCTTGACGGGCATTGAAGCGCTGGCCCAGCAATACCAGCTGCGCTGCGCCAACGTGTTTCATGCAGGCGATGGCAATTTGCATCCGCTGATCCTGTTCGACGCCAACCAGCCTGGCGAGTTTGAACGCGCCGAGAAATTTGGCGAAGCCATCCTGTCGCTGTGCGTGGCGGCTGGCGGCACCATTACGGGCGAACATGGCGTCGGTGTGGAAAAGCTCGACTCCATGTGCGAGCAATTCACCGTGGAAGAAATCGCCGCTTTCATCGCCGTCAAACGCGCCTTCGATCCGGCGCAGCAATTGAATCCGAACAAAGCCATTCCCACACTGGACCGCTGCGCGCAGTACGGTAAGCGTAAGGTGGACGGAGGCCGGTTCCGGTTTGCCCAATATGCGAGGCACTATGGATAATGTGTTGAATGGGTTCCGCGAACGCGTATTGCGCGCCGGGCAGGACAAGACGCCACTGTGCATACGTGGCGGCGGCAGCAAGGACTGGTATGGCAACCTGCCGCAAGGAGATATGCTGGATACGTCAGCGTACCAAGGCATCGCCAGTTACGAACCCACTGAACTGGTGATCACGGCGCGTTGCGGTACACGGCTCAGCGAGATCGAAGCTGCATTGGCTGAAAGAGGGCAGATGCTGGCATTCGAACCGCCGCACTTCAATGCGGATTCCACCATCGGCGGCGTGGTTGCCTGCGGCCTGGCCGGCCCGCGCCGCCAAACCGCAGGCGCTGTGCGCGACTTCGTGCTGGGCGCGGCATTGATGGATGGGCGTGGCGACGTGCTGCGCTTTGGCGGGCAAGTGATGAAAAACGTGGCGGGCTACGACGTTTCGCGCCTGCTGGCCGGATCGCTGGGCATGCTGGGACTGATCCTCGACGTGTCGCTGAAAGTGCTACCCCGTCCGCAGATGGAAGCCTCGCTGCGCCTGGAAATGCATCAGGAAGATGCGTTGCAGCGCATGAATGTGTGGGCGGGCCAGCCGTTGCCGCTGTCTGCCAGCGCCTGGCATGGCAATGTCCTGACGGTGCGGCTTTCCGGTGCGCAGGCTGCCGTGGAGGCTGCCATGCGGCGCATCGGCGGCGATGCATTGCCTGCTGCCGCGGCCGATGCGTTCTGGCGCGACTTGCGCGATCAGCGCCACGCATTTTTCACGCAGGATGGCGAACCGCTGTGGCGTATGGCCGTGCCCACCGTGGCGCCTGCGCTGGCGCACCGTGGCCAGCAATTAATCGAGTGGGGCGGCGGCCAGCGCTGGCTACGCTGTGCTGATTCAGCGGAATCGCTGCGTGCGCTGGCGCACCGGCATGGCGGGCATGCGACCCTGTACCGTGGCGGCGCCCGCGCACAGGGCGTGTTCCATCCGCTGGCGCCAGCCGTTCACACGATACACCGCAACCTTAAAAACGCGTTCGATCCGGCCGCCATTTTCAACCCGGGCCGCATGTACCAGGACTTGTAATCATGCAAACCACGCTTGCCGCCCAATACCAGGGCACTCCAGAAGGACTGGAAGCGGAAGAAATCCTGCGCCAGTGCGTTCATTGCGGCTTTTGCACTGCCACGTGCCCCACGTACCAGTTGCTGGGGGATGAACTCGATGGGCCGCGGGGCCGCATCTACCTGATCAAGCAAGTGCTGGAAGGTGCAACGCCGGGCCCCAGCACGCAAATGCACCTGGACCGCTGCCTGACGTGCCGCAGTTGCGAAACCACTTGTCCATCCGGTGTGCAATATGGCCGCTTGCTGGACATTGGCCGCCACCTGGTGGACCAGCAAGTTTCCCGGCCCGCCACGCAGCGCGTGACCCGCACCTTGTTGCAGGAAGCGCTGCCGCGCCGCTGGATCTTCAAGCCTGCCATGAAAGCAGGCCAGTTGCTGCGGCCCGCGCTGCCTGCAGCGTTGCGCAGCAAAGTCGCCCGGCCGGCATCCGCCGGGCAGTGGCCCCGCGCCAGCCATGCGCGCAAGATGCTGCTGCTTGACGGCTGTGTACAGCCATCGATGGCGCCGAATATCAATGCGGCGACAGCGCGGGTGCTCGACGCCTTGGGCATCGAACTGGTGATTACCCCGAAGGCGGGGTGCTGCGGCGCGATCCGTTATCACTTGAATGACCAAGAGGGCGGGCTCGATGACATGCGGCGCAATATCGATGCGTGGTGGCCGCTGGTGCAGGCGGGGGCGGAAGCCATCGTCATGACGTCATCCGGCTGCGGCGCGACCGTCAAGGATTATGGCCACCTGTTGCGCCATGATGCGGTGTATGCGGACAAGGCTGCCCGGATCTCTGCATTGACCAAAGACGTCAGTGAAGTGCTGTACGGATTCCAGGATGCGCTGGCGGCAAAAGCCCGTGCCGGGACTGCGGACAAAGTGGCCTATCACCCGCCGTGCACATTGCAGCACGCGCAAAAAATCCGGGGCAAGGTGGAAGGATTGCTGCGTGCGGTGGGCGTTGATGTGCGGCTGTGCACGGACAGCCATTTATGTTGCGGCTCATCCGGCACGTATTCACTGCTGCAGCCGGAATTGTCTGGCCAGCTGCGCGACCGCAAACTGGCGGCGCTGCAGGCGACGGGAGCGGACCATATCGTGTCGGCCAACGTGGGGTGCCAGAGCCACTTACAGTCGGGTACGGACCAGCCGGTCGAGCACTGGATTGAATTGCTGGACCGCTTGCTGCGGTGACTAATCGTCTGCCACGCGGCTGGCCACGTAATCGATATGGCTTTGCATCGCTGCGCGGGCTTCGTCTGCCCGGCCATTGCAGATGGCATCGCATACAGCGCGATGCTGTACCAGCAATTGCGTACCGACGTCCGCTTCCTGAGCCCGCAGGCTGCTGCCATTGAACCTGATGTGTTCACGCAGCATGCCGATCACACTGGCGTGCAAATGCAGGAACATCGTGTTGTGTGATGCCTGCGCAATGGCTTCGTGCAGGCGTGCGTCGGCTGCAGCTTCACCGGGCTGGTTGTCGTCCTGGCGTGCCTGTTCCAGCGCGGCTAGATGCGTGCGGATACGCTCGCGGTCATCATCCGTGCAGCGCAGCGCTGCAAAATACGCGGTGGCCCCTTCCAGCACGCGGCGGAATTCCAGCACGTCGTCGCGCACTCCAGGGTGGTCTGCTATCAACTGGCCCCAAGGCGACGGCGGCCCTGTGCGCAATTGTTCCGTCACATATACGCCCGCGCCCTGGCGGCTGCGCAGCAAGCCGCGCGCCGCCAGGCGCTGGATTGCTTCGCGCACGGTGTTGCGCGATACCCCGTATTGTTCCGCCAAGGCCCGTTCAGCCGGCAGCCGCGCATGGGCAGGCCACGTGCCGTCCAGCAGCGCGGTTTCAATTTGCCGCATCACGTTTTCCACCCGGCCTGCTTCCTGTGTCATTGCTGCCTCCAGTGTGGACAGCATACCAAAAATTGGTCCAACCAATTTGTGCGAATGGAAAAATGCGGGAATGATGGGCACATACCTACGCAGGAGACATTGAAATGCAACCTCGCCACTACCCGGCCTCACCGCCATCCGATGTGTATTTATTTGGCACTTGTGTGATCGACCTGTTCATGCCGCAGGCGGGCCTCGACGCTGTGCGCCTGCTGGAGCGGGAAGGCGTGACAGTCCACTATCCGCGCGGGCAGAGTTGCTGTGGCCAGCCGGCTTACAGCAGCGGTAATCCTGACCAGTCGCGCGCGGTGGCGCAGGCACAGATCGCGCTGTTCAGGGAAGACTGGCCTGTTATCGTGCCGTCCGGTTCCTGCGCGGGCATGATGCGCCACCATTGGCCGGAATTATTCGAGGACGATGCCGTGATGGCGAAGCAGGCGAAAGCTTTGTCGGAACGTATTTATGAATTGAGCGAATTCCTGCTGAACGTGCTGCACGTGCATTATCCGGCACAGCATCAAGCCAATGAAGATGTGGTGTTGCATACGTCGTGTGGCGCGCGGCGCGAAATGGGAACGCGCGGACATGGCGTGGCGTTGCTCGATGATTTGCCTGGGGTGCGCCGTATCGAGCATGTACGCGAATCTGAGTGCTGCGGTTTTGGCGGGACGTTCTGTCTCAAGCATCCGGATATTTCGGGCGCGATGGTGGCTGACAAGGTGGCGTCGGCCTGCGCGACGGGTGCGAAGCGCGTGGTATCGGCCGATTGCGCATGCCTGCTCAATATTGGCCACGCGGCGAAGCAAAGCGGGGCGCCGCTGGAGGTCGAGCATATGGCCAGTTTCCTGTGGCGCCGCGCGAATGGCGTGGCAGCTGGCGGGGAGGGGCAGCCATGATGAATGCACGTGAACGGATGCTGGGGCGCTTGCGGGCGGCTGCGCCGGCGCCATCGCCTGACAGTGCCGTTGCGGCGCTGGATCTGCGCATTGCGGCGCATTACGATGGGCCGCGTCCCGGCGCGGCGGCACTGGTCGATGAGCTGGAAAATGCACTGCGCGCATCGCGTGCCGACGTATGGCGTGCGACAGCCAGTGAATGGCCTGCGCAAGTGGCTGCCAGACTGGCGCAGCATGGGGCGAAACGTTTGCTGCTCGATCCTGCCAACAAGGAAGGGGCGGCCTTGGCTGGCGCGTTGCCTTCGGAGGTTGAAGCGCTGCCATTCAATGGTCCGCTTGAAACGTGGAAGAGTGAATTGTTTGGCACGGTGGATGCTGGATTTACCGTGGCCCGTTCCGGCATCGCCGCCACCGGCACGCTGATCCTGGAACCGGATGCGGGAACGCCACGGACGGTATCGCTGGTGCCGCCACTGCACATCGCGCTCGTGTATGCGGACAAGTTGCACGCGACTTTGCATGATGCGGCGCGCGGTGAACGTTGGCGCGATGGTATGCCGGCCAACCTGGTGCTGGTATCGGGGCCGTCGAAAACATCGGATATTCAACAAACACTTGCATTTGGCGCGCATGGGCCGCGCTGGATGTGGGTTGTCATCGTCACGGGAGAGCAGTCATGACGGCACAACCTATGCACTTCGTGGCGCCGGAAGATTTTCACCAGCGGGCCCGTGCTGCGCTGAATGATCCCAAGCTGCGCGCCAGTTTCCGGGGCGCGATGGATTTCCTGCAAACGAAACGCAGCAGCCAGTTCCCCGATGCGTTGGAGCTGGAACACTTGCGTGACCTCGGTGAAGCGATCCGGCAGCATGCGCTGGCCAATTTGCCGCAATTGCTGGTGCAGCTGGAAGACAAGCTGACGGCGGCAGGTGTGCACGTGCACTGGGCCGAGACGGGTGATGAAGCCAATGAAATCATCTTGCGCATTGCGCAGCAGCGCGGCGCGCGCACGGTCATCAAGGGCAAGTCGATGGCTAGCGAGGAAATCGAACTGAATCATTACCTCGGGGAGCGGGGCATCGAATGCATTGAATCGGATATGGGGGAATACATTGTGCAAATGGCGGGCGAAAAGCCGTCGCACATTGTGATGCCGGCAATTCATAAGACGCGGGAAGAAATCGGCGTCTTGTTCGAGCAGCATATTCCCGGGACGGCGTATAGCGATGACGTGGATACGCTGATCCAGACGGGGCGGCGCGCGTTGCGCACGGCATTTGCCGAAGCGGATATTGGCCTGTCCGGGGTGAATTTCGCGGCAGCCGATACGGGCACGCTCTGGCTGGTGGAAAACGAGGGCAATGGCCGGTTGTCGACCACGGTGCCGGATGTGCATATCGCCATTATGGGTATGGAAAAGGTGGTGGCGAAACTGGAGCACATCGTGCCATTGGCCAGTTTGCTGACGCGCTCCGCGACGGGGCAGCCGATCACCACGTACTTCAACCTGATTTCCAGTCCGCGCCGGGCGGGGGAACTGGATGGTCCGCGCGAAGTGCACCTGGTGCTGCTCGATAACGGCCGCACGCAGGCGTATGCAGATGAGCAGTTGCGGGCCACGCTGCAATGCATCCGCTGCGGCGCGTGCATGAACCATTGCCCGGTCTACGGACGCATTGGTGGCCATGCGTATGGCACCACATACCCGGGCCCCATCGGCAAGATCATTTCTCCTCATTTGCTAGGGCTCGAAGCGACAGCGGACCTGGCGACTGCGTCCAGCCTGTGCGGCGCATGCGGGGAAGTATGCCCGGTGCGCATTCCGATTCCAGCGCTGCTGGTACGGTTGCGCACGGAAGCGAACCGCAATCCCAATGAACAGGTAGCCCATCCATTAAAAGGGCAGGGCGCCAAGTTCAGCCGTGGCGATAAATTGGTATGGCGGTTCTGGAGTGGCGCGTTTTCCCATCCCTCCATTTACAAGATGTTCCGTTGGGCTGCTACGCGTTTTCGTGCGCTGACGCCGTCCGAGCAATTGGGGTGGACGCAGCACCGTACGCCATTAAAACCGGCGCCGCGCAGCTTGGCGGATTTAATGCAGGATCGAAATCAGCCTGAATAATGTCTTGCAAAACAAGGGGACGGTTTGCTATAGTTCTGTCCCCGCAGCGCTGCGACGGTTTGAAAACGAAACAGCGATGCAAACGAGGGGTTGACGGATATCAGGAAACACTAGATAATCTCGCTTCTCTGCTGCTGACGAACACAAC
>NZ_WNLA01000004.1 GCF_009720865.1 Pseudoduganella ginsengisoli
GCGGCGCGGCGCAATTACGGGCCGCCGTCGGCGGACCGTAATTGCGCCGCGCCGCGCTGGCGGCCGCATTGCTTGACGTTGACGGCCAGCGGCGTCACCACCTGCGGCGCCGCCGGGCGGCCTTTCCTGCCTTTGGGCGGAATCAAGTTGACTGACGTGGCGGCGCCGGCCGGCGGCACCAGCCACAAGTCGCCCGTGGCTTCGGCAAAATGCCACGTGTAGGACGATGCCGGACCGGCCGGTGCACTGGCGCGCTGGTAGCTGAACAATTCGCGGCGGCCGATGTCCCACACGGCAAAGCGCAATTCGCCGCTGGCGGCGCGTTGCGCCACCAGCAATTTGCGGCCATCGTCGACGAAGCGCAATTCCAGCACGGGGTCGCCGCCGGTGGGGATGGTCAGCGCATTGCGCATGGCCGGCATCTCCAGCACGCGCACCTGGGCGCCGCCCACGGCAATGCGCTTGCCGTCGCCCGACAACGCCATCGGCATGGCGGCGGCAACCGGGCCCGCTGGCGACACGCACGCCGGTCCGCCGGCCGCGCCATCGAGCCGCAGCCACGAAGTCTTGCCCGATGCTGCATGATTGCGGCCATCACCAAATGTGGCGAGGCCGATACAGCCCGGCGCATAGCGGCTTGTATACGCCACCAGGCTGCCGTCTGCGCTGGCCGACAGCGCCTGCGCCTGGACCGGCAGCGCGGCCGTGGCATCGGTCGTGGCGCCGCCTGCCGCGCTGCGGTGCAGCTGGTTGCGGGCGTCCGTGCGGAAGACCCACTGCCCGTCGCCAGACGTGGTGATCGGGAAGCCCGCAGCCCACGTGGAAGCGGCTGGCGCGGCGGACAGCGCCGCCAGCAGGGTAAACAAGACGCGTGGCGTGCATTCCATCGGCTCGGGCTCCAAAAACGGTTACGGGAGGTAAGGGGGGCCGGAGCAGCGGCGCCAGCCCTGTACAATGGTAGTGTATTGCCATCAACCAACACAAGAAGAACAACATGAAGTCCAACAAACTGCGCACTCTTGCCATTGTTGCAGGTAGCGCCGCCGCCCTCGTCACGGCCTATGCCGGACTGGGTTTTTTCGCTGTCCCCGCCATTGTCGCCTCGCAGGCGGAAAAGATGGCGCAGCAACAATTCAAGCGCAAGCTGACCATAGACCAGGTTGCGTTTAATCCGTTCAAGCTTACGGCGTCGCTGCGCGGCGTGAAGCTGATGGAACCGGACGGCTCGGCCGTCTTTGTCTCGTTCGATGCATTCGATGCGGATGTGTCGTGGCAATCCCTGCGCAACCTGGCGCCTGTCGTGGAAAAGGTGCGGCTGCAAGCGCCCTACGTGCACCTGGTGCGGGGCGACAATGGCAAATACAGCATCGACGACATCTTGCAGTGGATGGCCGCGCAGCCGCCATCGAAGGATCCGGCGCTGTTTTCGGTCAATAACATCGAGCTGGCCAACGGCCGCATTGCATTTGAAGACAAGCCGGCCCGCGCGCGGCACATGGTGGAAGGCTTGCAACTGGGCTTGCCCTTCATTTCATCGATGCCGGCCGACGTCAATGTGTATGTGCAGCCGCTGCTGTCCGCCACCATTGATGGCGCGCCGCTGCATATCCAGGGCAAGGCGAAACCCTATGCGGAACAGCGCGAATATGCGATGGAATTCAGGCTGGACAAGCTGGACTTGCCGCAATTGCTGGGCTACCTGCCATTCCAGCCGGCGTTCAAACTGCCGTCGGCCCGCCTCGACGCGCGCCTGACAATGAACTTTGTCCAGCCCAAGGCTGGCAATTCGTCGCTGGCGCTGGGCGGCGAAGCGGCGCTGTCGAACGTGGAGGTGCGGGGCGGCGATGGTGCGCCGGTACTGAAGTTTGCCCGCCTGTCGGCGCAGCTGGACAAGCTGGACCTGGTGGCCGGCAAATACGCGATTGCAAAAATCGGCCTCGATGGGCTCGATGCGTCGCTGTTGCGCGATGCGGCAGGGCAGCTGAATGTGAACCGCCTGCTGCCGCCGCCTGCTGCGGCTCCCGCTGCTGCGGCTTCGAAAAAAACTGCAACCTCCACGATGGTGGCGGTGAAAGCGATCGAGATCCGCAACGCGGCGCTGCGTTATGCCGATGCCGCGCCATACAGTGCATTGAAAGCCGGCGTACAGCGCTTTGACCTCGACGTGCGCGATCTTGCCGTCGATACGGGCAAGCGCACCGTGACAGTGGCGGAAGCGGTATCGGCCAGTGCGGCGGTGGCGTATGCGCAAGGCGCGCGGACCGGGCAAGCGCCGGTGGCGGCGCCGGTGAAGGACGACGGCAAGCCATACCACGTGCAAGTGGGGAAAATGGATGTGCGGGGCTGGAGCATCGACGTGGATGATGCCAGCCGTGGGCAGCCGTTGAAGCTGGCGCTGTCGCCGCTGCAATTGACGGTCAAGGATTGGTCGAATGCGCCGGCCTCGCGCAGTGATATCGACCTGCAAACCACGATCAACCGCAGCGGCAAACTGGGCATCTCGGGCAGCCTGGCGTCGGCGCCGCTCGATGCGGACCTGGCGCTGGACTTGAAAAACCTGGATTTGCAGCCGCTGCAAACCCTGATTGCCGAACATGTGAACTTGCGCGTGGCGCAAGCGGCAGTCTCCGCCCAAGGGCGCGTGAAACTGGCCGATGACGGCGGCGTGATGAAGGGCGGGTACAAGGGCGATGCCAGCGTGGACCGCCTCAGTACTGTCGACCGCCTGAACGATGCGGATTTCCTCAGTTGGAAATCGCTGGCGTTTGGCGGCATGGACGTGCAACTGGCGCCGTTCGCGATGAATATCGACAAGGTGGCGCTGTCGGATTTCTTTGCCCGCGTGATTATCGACCCGAATGGCCGCATCAACGTGCAAGACGTGATGCGCACGGCGGCCAATGAAGACCGCAGCCTGACGGATGCGAAGAACCGCGCACAGGATGCGAAGGCGTCCGCGCAGCGCGATGGCAAAGGTGGCAGGCAGGTTGTGGCGCAGGCTACGGCGCCAATGCCCCCGGTCCGCATTGGCCAGCTGCAGTTGTCCGGCGGGCGCGTGCGCTTTACCGACAACTTCATCAAGCCCAATTACACGGCCAACCTGAAAGACCTGGGCGGCGCCGTGTCGGGACTCAATTCCGATCCCGCACAGCCGGCCAACGTCGACTTGAAGGGCAGCGTCAACAGCGCGCCGCTGTCGATTGCCGGCAAGGTGCACCCGCTGCGCAAGGATTTGTTCCTGGATTTGAAGGCGGACGTGCGCGGCATGGAACTGGCGGCGCTGTCGGCGTATGCGGACAAATATGTCGGCTATGGCATCGAGAAAGGCAAGCTGTCGTTCGAAGTGGCGTACAAGCTGGACGAGCGCAAGCTGACGGCGGAAAACCGCCTGATCCTCGACCAGCTCACGTTCGGCAATGAAAGCACGAACCCGGAAGCCACCAAATTGCCCGTGCGGCTGGCGGTGGCGCTGCTGTCGGACCGCAATGGCGTCATCGACATCAACGTGCCGATCGGCGGTTCGCTGGACGACCCGCAATTTTCAATGGGCGGGATCATCATGAAAGTGATCGGCAACGCCGTCATGAAGACGGTGACGGCGCCATTCACGTTCATCGCGTCACTGTTTGGCGGCAATGGAGAAGAGATGGCGGCGCTGGCATTCGACGCGGGCCACGCGAATGTGGCGGCGGAGCGGGAAGAGAAACTGGCGCCGCTGGCGAAAGCGCTCAACGAGCGTCCGGGCCTGAAGCTCGATATCGGCGGCCGCTATGACCCCACAGTCGATATGGGAGCGCTGCGCCAGCTGGCGCTGGAACGCAAGCTGCGCACCGTCAAGCAGCGCGAATTGCAGGCAAAGAACAAGATGCCGGCCGAAGGCGGCGTCACGGTGACGGCAGAAGAGCGTCCGGCATTGCTGGCGCGCGCCTACGCGGCCGAACCGCTGCAAAAACCGCGCAATGCGCTTGGCATGCAAAAGGCCGTGCCGCCGGCGGAAATGGAGCAAGCCATGCTGGCCGCCATCGAGATCGATGATGACGACTTGACGGCGCTGGCGCACAAGCGCGCACAGGCCGCCAAGGACTGGCTGATCAGGCATGGCGTGCCGGCGGAGCGTCTGTTCCTGACTGCCGCCAAGGAAGGCGCTTGCAAGGCGGAGTTCACGCTGCGCTGAATTACAGCGCCCGCAGGAACGCGCTCAAATCCGCCACTTCCTGCGGCGTGAATCCAATCTGGAAGCGCCGGTCATAGAAGCGCACGACGCCGGCCAGATCGTTTTGCGCGCCATTGTGGAAGTATGGCGGGCGCGCTGCCAGTCCGCGCAAGGTTGGCACCTTCATGCGGCCGATGTCGCGCCAGCGGCCCGTCTGCATGGCCAGGCCCGGATCCGTGGTGTCGACGGTCTCGCCGGTGGCGTTGTTGCGCAGCGTGTACAGCGGCATGTCCGGCGTGCGCACGCGGGCGTCTGCCACGCCGATATCGACCAGCAACGGCGTCGAATGGCTGCCTGCATTCGGTGCGCTGTGGCAGCTGGAACACGTGACGCGGTTCGGCACGCGCAACTGGTCCGTGAAGCCGGCAACGCGGTTGATCGTGAACGGGCGGTTGTTGAACAGCTGTTCGCCGCGCGCGATCGACGCGCGCGCCACGTCTTGCGCGGACGCTTGCGCAGGCTGCGCCGGCGGGCGCTGCCCCGGCGCAGGACGCGCTGGCGCATCGAGGTTGCGCCATGCGCCAAACATCGCCATGACGTTGCGGTTGAACGCGGCGCGGGTGCGGTAGTCGCCGGCTTCCAGGTCATTGATGCCGAAATAGAAAGGCTGGGCCGCCAGCGCCGCTGGGCCGCCGGTGGCGCCGCCTTCCGTCAGGCTGCCGGCAGCGCCGCTGGTCAGCTGCGCCGTCACGAGGCCGGATTCGAAGTTGACGATGGCGCGCTGCTCGGCCGCCGTCAGTTCACGCGTTGCTTCCGCGTGGCCGCGCACGGCGTCGCTGGCCTGCGTCAGCAAGCTGCTGTCCACGCTGGCGTAGCACAGCGCGGGATTCGCATTGAGGATACAGCTGGCGCCCGCCGTGCCGGCAGCCACCGTGCGGTTTTCACGCGCATCCCACATGACCGTGCTGACGAATTTCAAATTTGTCGAAGGCAGGGGACGGCGGAACAGCGACAGTTCCTTGGCGCTGGCGTAGCCATAGGGGTCGTCCGCGCGCACCAGCGAGAATTCCGCATTGGCGGGAACGGCCATGCCCACGCGGATCAAGCCTTTGGTCAGCAGCATGCTGTACGCGACGCGCTTCTGGTCGAGCGTGCCGACCGGGGCGTTCGGGTTGTTGGCGCCATCGACCGTGCGGAATACGGGATCGGCGCCCGAACTGGCGGCGAAGCGCTGCTGCAGGCGGTTCGGCGTCACGCTCCAGCCACTGTTTTCTGCGTGGCAGCTGGCGCAGCTGCGGCCATTGCCCATGGGGGTGAAGAAGGCGTTGCTGTTATCGATGGCGCCTGCCGCGGACGACGTCAGCGCCGTGCCGTCGGCATTGGGTTGTGGCGACGTCGGCACGAGGGCGCCCTGGACCGTGCGGCGCGCCGTGGCGGCGGACGTGGTATCGGCAATCGAACCGGGTTCGGCCGGTGCCTGTGCGATGTCCGCTTCGGCGCTGGCCGATGCGCTGGCGTCGGCCAGTGCTGCCGGTGCGCCGCCTTGCCGGGCAGCCGCCGCGCCGCCTTGGCCGGAGGTTCCGCCACAGCCGGCCAGCAGCAGGGCCAGCGGCAGGGCGGCAGGCAGCAGGCGGGCGCCGAATCGTTGGGTAGGTCGCATGATGTCTCCTTGTTAAGTGCTCACGGGAAACATCGTGAACCCGGAATATGGAGCAAAAATGGAGAAAACCTGTGCAGGAAAAATAGCGTGCGCCTGCACAATTGCTGCACATTCGGCAGGTATGATGGCGGCATGAGCCCTCTCCCGCCACCTGTCGTCCGCCTGACCATTGCGCGCAAAATTGCGCTGGCGGTGGCCGTCATTGTGATCCTTTGCATCGGCACGATGGCATGGCTGACCAACGCCAACCTGCAGCGGGGCTTCATCGCCTACCTGAATGACATGCAGGCGCAAGACCTGGACCAGGTCAGCCAGCTGCTGGCAGAGCGCTACCGGCGCGAAGGCGGCTTCGAATGGCTGCGGCACCGGCCGCGCGCCATGAAGGAAGTGCTGGACCAGATGGCGCCCCAGTTGCAAATGGAGCCGGATGCGCCGGGCGAACGCCGCCGCGAACGGGAAGGGCGCGGCGTCTACGGACCGCCGGACCGGCAAGGGCCGCGTGATGGGCCGCCTGACGATCCCGAAGGGCGGGGGCCTCCGCGCGATGAAGGTCGTAGCGCGTACGGTCCGCCACGGCGCGGCGATAATGGCCGTCCTCCTCCGCCACGCCGGGACGAAGCGCCCCGGCCGCCCCGTCCCCGCGAGCTGCAAGACCCGATGGCGTTTGCCGCGCGGCTCACCGTCAAAGATGAATATGGCGAATCCGTGATGGGACCGCGCAATCCGCCGGCCGGTATCGAGCGTCCCATCATGGTCGACGGCCGCAAGGTTGGCACCGTACAATTGCTGCTGTTGCGCCAGGCCAGCGGCCAGAGCGCCACGGCGGCCAATTTCCTGCGCACGCAGACACGCGACATCCTGCTGCTGTCCGGCGTGCTGCTGCTGGTGGCGATGGGGTTGGCTGTGGGGCTGGCGCGCCATATGCTGCGCCCCGTGACGGCGCTGCACGGCGTGACGGCGCGGCTGGCGCGTGGTGAACTGGCGGCGCGCGCGCCGGTGTTGAGCCGCGACGAGCTGGGCGAACTGGCGCTGCACGTCAATGCGATGGCGCAGGAACTGGAACGCAATGAAACGCAGCGGCGGCAAATGCTGGCGGACGTATCGCATGAATTGCGCACGCCGCTGACGGTGATCCGCGGCGAAATCGAAGCGCTGATCGATGGCGTGCGCAAAGCGGACCAGCAGGCGCTGGAATCACTGCACAGCGAAGTGCTGCGCCTGGCCAAGCTGGTGGATGATCTGCACCAGCTGGCGCTGGCCGATACGGGCGACCTGCATTTTGACATGCATGAAGTGGAATTGCAGTCCGTGCTGTCGCCGCTGCTGGAGCGCTGCCGTCCGCGCGCGGCTGCGGCCGGGCTGGCGCTGCGCTGGGAATTGCCGCCGCAGCCAGTGACAGTCAATGGCGATGCGCGGCGGCTGGAACAGGTCGTGGTTAACCTGCTGGAAAACAGTATCCGCTATACGGACCGTGGCGGCGTGATTGTGCTGGCGCTGCGCGTGCGTCATGATGGACGGCAGCTGCAGGCCGAAATCACCGTGGATGACAGCGCGCCCGGTGTGCCGGCCGGCGCCCATGCGCGGCTGTTCGAGCGGCTGTACCGCGTGGACCAGGCCCGCACGCGCGAGCGGGGCGGCAGTGGACTGGGGCTGGCGATTTGCAAGGCGATGGTGGAAGCGCATGGCGGCGCCATTGCCGCGCTGCCGTCCGAGCATGGCGGCGTGCGGATCCGCATTACGCTGCCTGTTATTACGGGTGCATCGAATCAATAAGGAATTGCATGGAAGCTGCCGCACATATCGTCATCGTTGAAGACGACGCAAAAATCTCGGCCCTGCTGGGCGATTACATGGAAGCTGCCGGCTACCGCACCAGCCGCATCCTGGATGGCGCGCAAGCCGTGGCGGCGCTGCGCGAACACGGAGCGGACGTGGTGCTGCTGGATTTGAACTTGCCGGGCCTGGACGGGCTGGAAGTGTGCCGCGCCGTGCGCGGTTTTTCGCAGGCGCCCATCATCATGCTGACCGCCCGCGTCGATGAAGTGGACCGCTTACTGGGCCTGGATGCGGGCGCCGACGATTACGTATGCAAGCCATTCAGCCCCCGTGAAGTGGTGGCGCGGGTGCGTGCGCAATTGCGCCGCGCATCCGGAGCGCTGGCGCAGCAAGCCGTAACACCTTTATTTTCCGTGGACCGCGAGCGTATGCGCATCCTGCTGTCCGGCACGGCGCTGTCGCTGACGCCGGTGGAATTCCGCATCCTGGCCGAGTTGATCGGCCACCCGGACCGCGTGTATTCGCGCCAGCAATTGCTCGATGTCGCCCATGAAGACCAGCGCGACATCAGCGACCGCACCGTGGATTCGCACGTGAAAAACATCCGCCGCAAGCTGGCGGCCAAGCCGGTGGCGGCCGATTGCCTGCAGTCAGTGTATGGCGTAGGCTACAGATTCGAGTTGCCACTCTGCTAAAATCCCCCGCTGGACCAACATTTACCAACGGGCAGGGCTTCATGAAACGTGTGATTTTCAACCAGAAGGGTGGCGTCGGCAAATCCACCATCGCGGTCAATCTGGCGGCCATTGCGGCCAACCGCGGCAAAAAAACGCTGCTGATCGACCTGGACCCGCAGTGCAATTCCAGCCGCTACCTGCTGGGAGATGCGGCCAAGGATATCGACCCGACCATCGCCGGCTACTTCGAGCAGACGCTCAATTTCATGATATTCAAGCTGACTGCACAAAACCACGTGCACGAAACGGGTTTCGAAAACCTGTCGCTGATTCCTTCGCATCCTGAAATCGGCGAATTGCAATCGAAGCTGGAATCACGCCACAAGATTTACAAGCTGCGCGATGCGCTGAATGAACTGGAACAGGAATACGAAGAAATCTTCATCGATACGCCGCCTGCATATAACTTCTTCACGCAATCGGCGCTGATCGCTGCCGACACGTGCCTGATTCCGTTTGACTGCGATGACTTTTCGCGCCAGGCGCTGTACACCTTGATGAACAACGTGGGCGAAATCAAGGCGGACCATAACCCGGCATTGGAGATCGAAGGCATCATCGTCAACCAGTTCCAGCCGCGAGCCAACCTGCCGCAGCGCATGGTTGAAGAATTGCTGGGTGAAGGGCTGCCGGTGTTGAACAGCAAACTGTCGAGTTCCGTCAAGGTGCGCGAATCGCACGAACGCCGCCTGCCGATGATCCATATGGATGCGCGCCACAAGCTGTCGCAGGAATTCGAAGCGCTGTTCGATGAGCTGCAGGCGGCGCAAGCGCGCGCCAGCAAGAAACGCAAGCAGGCTTAATCTGCGCCTGCCGTATTGAACGCTCCTACATAGCGCGCGCGGGGCCGGATCAGCCGGCCGTCGGCGCGCTGCTCCAGCGCATGGGCAATCCAGCCTGCCGTGCGCGCCATCGCCAATAGCGCCAGCGCGGCGCCGTCCGGCAACCGCAGTACCAGTTCCAAGGCCGCCAATGCGAAATCAGAATTCGGCTGCGCCTGCGGTATGGCGCCAGCCCGCGCCGCCAGCGCCCTGAAAGGCGCGCACGCCTTGCTATCGTAGGCGTGCAGCTTGTCCAGCAAATACGTGGCGCGGATATCGCCGTCCGCATACAGCGGGTGGCCGAAGCCCGCCGTCATGGGTTCTATTTGCACAGTACCCGGCGCCGCTGCTTCACGCAGCAAGGCCGCCTTGGCCAGCGCATAGTGGCCGCCGTGTTCTGGTCCGGACAGCGCGGCCAGTCCGGCGCACAGCACCAGCGGCAGTGCCGCGCCGCTGGACGCTGCGCAGCGCACGGTAAAAGCCGAATTATTCAATTCGTGGTCCGCCAGCACCACCATGGCGCTGCGCAGCACATCAGCCGCCATACCGGCGCCCCACGCATCGGCTGCCTGCCGGTGCAGCGGCGCATCGCTGGCGCGGGTCCCCAGCAGCATGGCGGCCGTCACGCGCAGCAGCGCGATGGGACTGGCGTGCGCATCCACCAGCGGCAGCAGCGCCATGGCGCGCGGCAGGGGCGCCAATGGCAAGGCCGCTGCATGCGCAAGCGGCGCATCGCAGTTGCCCCGGCTGGCGTTGCCCTGGTCCGCCTGCCACAGCAGCGCTGCAGCCTGTTCCAGCGTGGCCTGCTCTGCCAGCGCGCAGGCGTCGTGCCCCCGGTAATACAGGCGCCCATCAGCGATTTGGGCAATCCGCGTTTCCAGCACCGGCACGCCCCAGTTCATGGCGGCCGACACCGCGTGCCCGGCGCGCTTGCCATCGCCGCGCCGCGCGGCCAGGCGCAGCACGTCATCGTGCGCATAGCGTTTCGCCCGCACACCGCTGCCGCTGCTGGACGCCAGCAAGCCCCGGCTCACATAGGAATACAGCGTGGCAGGACTGACGCCAAGAATGGCTGCCGCTTCGCGCGCCGTGATGGTCGCAGTGGTGGTTTTACTCATACTTTTATTTATATTGATTCGGCGGATCAAGATTGACCCTGCCAGGCGGGATCGCCAGACTGGCGGCATACCGTTTGGAGAGTATTCTATGCACAAGCTCAACCCCGTTGCAACGTCTGAAGCCGCCCGTAAAATCCCCATGCTGCAGCCACTGCGGCACCGCCGCTTCCGCCAGCTGTGGATTGCCAACTTGGTGTCGAACCTCGGCACGTGGACGCAAACCTTTGCGGCAGCATGGCTGGTGGCGTCTGGCGATGCGTCGTCCCATATGGCAGCGCTGGTGCAGGCGGCGGCCAGCGCGCCGACGCTGCTGTTTGGCCTGCTGGCGGGCGTGGTGGCGGATGCGGTGCCCCGTGCGCGGCTGCTGTTTGCCGTCAATGCCGCGCGGGCGCTGGCGGCAGCCTTGATGGCGATACTGGCGGGCAGCGGCCACGCACCCGCATGGGCCGTGCTGGCGCTGGTATTCATGATGGGGACGGCGCAAGCGTTCATGTGGCCCGCGTGGCACGCCGTGACGTCGCTGCTGGTGGACGCCGATGAAGTGGAAGCGGCGGCCACGCTGAATAACCTCAGCTACAACGCTGCCGCTACTGCGGGGCCTGCGCTGGGCGGCGCGCTGTTTGCCTGGTGCGGGGCCGCGCCGCTGTTTGCCTTCACGGCGCTGTCGATGACGGGACTTCTGGCCGTGTATTACGCGTGGCAGCGCAGCCCGGACGCGCCGCGCGCCGGCGCTGCAGTCAGTATGGATGCGTTCCGCGCCGGCCTGCGGGCAGCGTGGGGGACGCAGGCGTACCGGCTCTTGCTGCGGCACACGGCGTGCGCGCTGTTTGGCGCGGTAGCGTTCATGGCGCTGCTGCCGCTGTATGTGCGCGACGTGCTGCACCAGCAGGCAGGCATGTATGGCAGCCTGATGGCGCTGCTCAGCGCCGGTGCGATTGCCGCGCCGTTCATGCTGCCCGCATTGCGGGTCCGTTATGCGCGCCACGTGCTGCTCGCTGGATCGCTGGTATTGTTTGGCGCCATGCTGGTGGTGCTGCCGCTGGTGCGCCATCCAGTGATGCTGGCGCCGCTCGTGATGTGCGGCGGCATTGCCTGGGCCGCGATGATTTCCACGTTGAACGGCGCAGCGCAATCGGCGTTTCCTTCGTCCGTGCGGGCGCGCACCTTGTCCGTGTACTTGCTGGCGATGGCGCTGGGCCAGACCGTGGGCAGCGCGGCGTGGGGCGCGGTGGCGGAACAGCTGGGTGTTGCGGCGGCGCTGGTGGCGGCCGGTGCGGTATTGCTGCTGTATGCCGCGCTCGGTCTGCGCCGCGCCATTCCTGCAAATATGGCAAAGTAGCGGGATTGATATCGCGGAGTTGGCATGATGGTGGAATTGCAAGGCTATGGCCGCTTGCACTATGAATGGATCGCCGGGCCGGAACAGCGGCCGGTGCTGGTATTCCTGCACGAAGGGCTGGGCTGCACGGCCATGTGGAAAGCCTTCCCGCAACAGCTGTGCGCCATGACGGGGTGTCCGGGACTGGTCTATGACCGCCTCGGCTATGGCTTGTCCGATCCGCTGGTGAAGCCGCGCAGCGTGCTGTACCTGCACGAAACCACGCTGGTTGAGTTGCCTGCCGTGCTGGACCCGTTGCTGCAAGGGCGTCCGTATATCGTCATTGGCCATTCGGATGGCGGCAGCATCGCGCTGCTGCACGGCGCCACGCAGCCCGCCGGCCTGCTGGGCATCATCACGGAAGCGGCGCACGTGTTTGTCGAAGACGTGACGCTGGACGGCATCCGCACGGCATTGCAGGCATGGGACGCGGGCAAGCTGCGGGGGCTGGAGCGCTATCACGGCGATAAAACCAGCACGATTTTTCATGCGTGGGCCGATACGTGGCTGACGCCCAGCTTCGCGCAGTGGAATATCGAAGGCGTGCTGGCTTCCATTGCGTGCCCGGTACTGGCATTGCAGGGCGAGGGCGACCAGTACGGGACGGCCGCGCAGCTTGAATCCATCGCCGCCCGTGCGCCGCGCGCGCTGCCGCACATGCTGCCCGATTGCGGCCACACGCCGCACCTGGAAAATCCCGAAGCCACGCTGGCGGCCATGTCGGCATTTATCGCACGCCTGCACGGCGCTTGATCTGCACCGGGGTGCACTGCCGTTGCCGCGCATACGATGCGGCGAGGAGGTGCGCCATGGTGATGTATTCGCTGCTGCTGTTCCTGACCGCCGGCATGGCCGGCGCCTTGCTGGCTTTCCCCGTGGCGCGCGACATGCTGTCGCATGCGATGCGCGCCGCCGGTGCGCGGCTGCATACGCGCCGCGCGGCGCTGGTGCTGGCGGCTGTTGTGCTGCTGGGCGCGTTGCCGCTGGCTGCCTTGCTGGCGTCCGGCTCGCGCGACAGCAGCGGCGCCGGCGAACTTGCCTACCGCCCCGTCAACGTGCAGGTGGCGCAACTGCTGGAAGGCGAGCACCTGGCGCCGCCGCAGCCGTTGCCGCCGTTGGCATTCACGACGGCGGAAGTTACGCTGGTGCGGCCCATGCTGGCCGGCGCCAGCCGTGACTGGGCGTTATTGAACGATGGCTTCAGCCAGCGCCTGCTGCTGGTGTTTCGCATCATGCGCGAACAATATGGCTATGACATGGCGCTGCTGGAAGGCTACCGTTCGCCGCAGCGCCAGGACCTGCTGGCGGCAGCCGGCCCGCACGTGACAAGCGCCCGCGCGTACCAGAGCTATCACCAGTTCGGCCAGGCCGCCGATTGCGCCTTTGTCCGCGACGGCAAGCTGGTGATTTCCGAACGCGACCCGTGGGCCATGCGCGGCTACCGGCTGTATGGGGAAACAGCGGAAGCCGTAGGGCTGAAGTGGGGCGGACGGTGGGCCATGATGGATTTTGGCCACGTTGAATTGCATGCTCCTGGAAATTAATTGCGCTGACGCAAGTCGCGCAACTATGGCAACTGGCAACATTGGGCACTCGCCGGTACGGCGCTTCCCTGCGGGCATACCATGTTGCGACGACTGTGGAACTTCCTGGCGGACAGCCGCCACCTGGCCATCCTGTGTTTTGCGGCGCTGGCCGCATATGCCGTGTTTGGCGCCGATACGCTGCGGACAGCGGCTATTTGCGCCGCGTTGGCGGCGGCGCTGGCGCTGCTGGCATGGCTGGCGTGGCGAAGCTGGCGCTGGTGGCGCAACGGGCGCCAGCTTGAAGCGGCTGCGGCGGACGACGCAACTGCGCCGGCGGATAATGCCGCCATCGGCGCACTGCGCAACAGCGTGCAGGATGCTTGCGCCATGCTGCGCGGTTCGCGCATGGGCAAGCTGGCCGGGGCGCGCGCGCTATATGAGCTGCCCTGGTGTCTCGTTATCGGCAGTCCGGGCGCGGGCAAGAGTTGCGCGATACGCCACTCCGGCCTGCAATTCCCGTTTGAAGCAGGACACCGCGAACCGGCGCCGGGCGGCACAGCGCAGCTGGACTGGTATTTCGCCCGCGAAGGCATCGTGCTTGACACGGCGGGCCGCTACACCGCCGACGAAGGCAGCCGCGATGAATGGCGCGGCTTGCTGGATCAGCTAAAAAAACACCGCGCGCGGGCGCCTGTCAATGGCGTGGTGGTGGCGGTCAGCGTCGATGAATTGCGGGGCGACGCCGCCGCGGCAAAGCTGGCGGCGCGCAACCTGCGCATGCGCATGCAAGACATGGTGGAGCGGCTGGAAGTGTTTGCACCCGTCTACGTGCTGTTCACCAAGGCTGACCACATTGCCGGTTTCAGTGAATTCTTTGCGCAAGCCGACCATGGCGAGCAGGAACGCGCGTGGGGCGCCACCATGCCCTACAAGCGCCGCGCCGCCGTGCGCGAAGTGCTGGCATTTTTTGATCACGCTTATGACGGGCTGGTGGAAGGCATCAAGGAATTGGGCGTGGCGATCCTGGCGCAGCCCCGCAGCGGTGCGCCGGAACCGGGCGTGCTGGCCTTTCCGCTGGAATTCACGGCGCTGCGGGCCGCCGCACGCGATTTCGTGGCGGCGCTGTTTGAAGAAAATCCATTCCAGGATGGCCTGGTGTTCCGGGGCTTTTACTTCACCAGCGCGCTGCGCGACGGCATGCCCGCCAGCAGCCAGTCGCGCCGCATCGCTGAACGCTTTGCGCTGGCGTGGCAAGAACCGGAGCCACGTCCGCAGCGCGAACCGGACATCGCCGCAAAGCGCGGCTACTTCCTGCTGCAATTATTCCGCGACGTGATTTTCGCTGACCGTGCGCTGGTAACGCACTATGCGAGCCGCAATGCGATGCGCTTGCGCTATGCGGCATTCGCTTTGGCCCTGCTGGCGCTGGGCGCACTGCTGGCCGGATGGACGTGGTCGTACCAGGAGAACTTGCGGCTGATCGGACAAGTGCAGGCGGATTTCGACAAGGCGCAGCGCCTGCAGGCGGGACGGCATGACTTGCAGTCGCGGCTGGAAGCGCTGGAAGTGCTGGAACAGCGTATCGGCCAGCTGGAGCGGCTGCGCCGCGAGCAGCCATGGGAAACGGGGCTGGGCCTGTACCAGGGAGCGGCGCTGGAACGCAAGCTGCGCATGGAATACTTCAACGGCGTGCGCGACGTCATGCTGCTGCCGGTGGCGGTCAGCCTGGAAGCGCAGCTTTCCGCGCTGGGCACGGTACCGCTGGATGGCAGCGGCGCCGACGACGGCTACAACGCGCTGAAGGCATACCTGATGCTGGCTGAACCTGCCCGCGCGGAAAGCGCGCATTTGAATGACCAGCTGGCGCGACACTGGCGCGCATGGCTGGAATCGCGCCAGGGCGCCATGCCGCGCGAACAGATGATCCGCAGCGCCGAGCGCCTGCTGGCTTTTTATACGTCGCAGTCAGGCGATCCGGCCTGGCCGCGCATTGCGCCCCGGCTGGCGCTGGTGGAGCAGGCCCGCAATGCGCTGCGCGGCGCCGTACGCGGCATGCCGGCCCGCGACCGCGTTTATGCCGCCATCCGCGCCCGCGCCAGCACGCGCTTCCCGTCCATGACGGTGGCGCGCATCGCCGGGCCGGACGACCAGGCGCTGGTGGCGGGCAGCCATGCGGTGCCTGGCGCTTATACGCGCGAAGCGTGGCGGCAATACGTGGAAGCAGCCATCCGTGAAGCGGCCAATGGCGAATTGCAAAGCCGCGACTGGGTATTGAAGGCGGACAGCCGCGACGACTTGAGCCAGGAAGGCAGTCCCGAACAAGTGCGCAAGGCGCTGGTGGAGCGCTACAAGGCCGATTACATCGGGCATTGGACGCAATTCCTGCAGGGCGTGTCGGTGGCGGACATGCAAGGCGTGGCAGGAGCGGCGGCCGCCATGCAGCGCCTGGGCGATCCGCAACTGTCGCCATTGCTGAAGATCCTGGCGGTGGCAAACGAGCAGACTGCGTGGGATATGCCTGCGCCTGCCGCCAGCGGCGGCAGCTGGTCCGGCTGGCTGGCGGGAGAAGCGCGGCGGCGCGCCGCTTCGTGGGGCAGCAACATGCCGGCGCCTGCGGCCGCGGGAGACGGCGCCATATCGGCAGGGACGATTGCGCGCGAATTGTCCCTGCTGGGGCGGCTGTTTGCCGCGCAGGGCGATGGCGCGGCGCCGGTGCAGGGCTATGTGGCGGCGCTGTCGAAACTGCGGGCGCGCCTGAGCCAGATGAAAAACCAGGGCGATGCGGGGCCGGGCGCCCATTTGCTGATGCGGCAAACGCTGGAAGGCACGGGCTCGGAACTGGCCGATGCGCTGCGCCACATCGATGAGCAAATGCTGGCAGGCGCCAGCCCCGCGCAGCAGCAAATGCTGCGGCCATTGCTGGTGCGGCCGCTGATGCAAGTATTTGCGGCGCTGGTGGGACCGGCGGAAAGTGAAATCAACAAGACGTGGCAAGTACAGGTGGCGGAACCGTTCAACCGTTCGCTGGCCGGCAAATATCCGTTCACGCCAAGCGCCAGGGTGGAGGCGGGCAGCGGCGAAATCGCGGAATTCTTCGGGCCGTCCGGTGTCATCGCGAAATTCGTTACGGCCACCATCGGTCCGCTGGCGGTGCGCCGCGGCGACGTGCTGGCGCCCCGCACGTGGGCCGATATGGGCATCACATTGACGCCGCAAGCGGTGGCGCAGCTGCCCGCGTGGATTGCGCCGCCCGGCGCCGGCGGCATGGGGCAGGGCGCGGCGCAGACGGTATTCCAGCTGATGCCGCTGCCTTCTTCCGATGCGATGGAATACACAGTGGAAATCGATGGCCAGCAAATTCGCCTAAAGATGCCGGCAACTTCCGCGCCGCAATGGCACGGCATGGTGCATCCGGGTCCGGAGGGCGGCGTGCCGGGCGCGCGCATCACGGCGCTGGCGAAGGATGGGCGCACCGTGGAACTATTCAACGAGGCCGGACAGTTCGGCTTGAAGCGCATGATTGATGCGGCGGTGCGGGAGCGCAAGGAGGGCGGCGTGTTTGGCTTGCGCTGGAGCGGGGGCGGCGTGACGGTGGCGCTGGATTTGAAAGTGGCCAGCAGCCCGGAAGCGGGCGCGGAAGGCGCGCAGGGCAAGCCAGGATTGTATGGCTTGAAGTTGCCGGATGTGGTCGTGGGCCGCGAAGTGGCCACACTGGCGGCCAAGCCTTGAACATCATGGAGGATGGCATGAAATACGCACTGCTGTGGTCCGCGCTGTTTTGTTCAAGTGTTGCAGCCCAGGTGGTGGTGTCCGGGACGGTGCCGGATGACGCCACGCGCCAGGCCATCGTGCAACGCTTGCAGGCGCTGTACGGCGCGGGCGCGGTAACTGACCGCATGGCGGTGGGGCCCGTGCTGGCGCCGCCCGGCTGGCCCGCGCAAGTGCAAAAGCTGCTGGCGCCGGGTATTAAAGCCGTCGGCAAGGGCGAGTTGAAAGTGGAAGGCAGTGCCGTCAGCGTACGCGGCGACGTGGCCAGCGAAGCCGTGCGGGCGCTGGCGGAGAAAGACTTGGCTGCCGCGATGGCGCCAGGGTTTGCGCTGCGCACGGATTTGCGCGTGGTTCAGGGGCAACAGCAAATGCTCGATGCCGTGCTGGCGCAGCGCATTATTGAATTTGACAGCGGGCAGGCTACGTTGCGGCCTTCCGGCATGGCGATCCTCGATGAAATGGCGGCAGTGATCCTCAAGCTGAAAGGGGCGCGCATTGAAGTGTCCGGGCATACGGATAATGTGGGACCGCGTTCTTCCAACATTGCACTGAGCCAGGCGCGGGCACAGGCTGTGCGCGCGTACCTGGCGGCGAAGGGCGTGGATCCCGGGACCGTAGCGGTGTCGGGGCTGGGGCCGGACAAGCCGGTGGCGGATAACGGCAGTGCGGAAGGGCGGGCGCGGAACCGGCGGATTGAATTCAAGGTGGCGGGATAAGGGCTTGGCCCGCCACCACACATTTCATTAAGGTAGCGTAATGACGACTGTCGCCGGTTGCGGCGGCAGCTTCACCACATCCGAGTAGAGCGCCATCCGCTGCTGTTCTTCACGAGACAGCGACACCCGCATGCCCGCATACGCGCCGCCGGCTGTGGCCATCATCAGCAGCGCCAGCACCCACGCCGGCACGTCGCGCCGCAGCTTATGGGCGACCTGGTCTGGCCGCGGCGCCTGCGGCGCAAAGCCGCGCCCCTTGCCCTTGATGTGTGCGATTTCATCGCCCAGCCGCGCTGTCACCCACGACAGGCGGTCGCGGTCATCCATCGCATAGCGGCCCTTGAAGCCCATCAGCAGGCACATATGGAACACTTGCAGCGCCTGCAGCCGCACGGCGCCTTTGCCGCGCAAGGCTTCCAGCCGTTCAAAGAAATGCTTGCCGGCCAGCTGGTCGCCGAACACGGTCAATTGCAGCGGCGTGCGCTCCCACGCGCTGCGCAATGCAAAATCCGATGACAGCACGATTTCATCGAGCGCCGCGCAGTATGCGTACTTGGCTGCTTCGATATCGTCGCCATGCGCATGCAGGCGGCGCGCTTCCTGCGTAAAGCCGTCCAGCATGCACGCGATGCGCCGCTGGAAGTCTTCCAGCTCGCCCGGTGCGTGGCGCTGCTTCAGCAAGTGCAGCAAATAAAACCCTTCATGCAGCAAGTCCGCCAGTGACAGCTGGCGCGCTTCCCGCTGTGCGCTGCGGCGTTCAATGCCCGTACCCATATGTCCTCCTGTGCCGGTGTGGAAGCCCATTACAGCGGGGCGGCGACAGCGTGAATTTGCGGTGGCGCAATCGCCCCAGTCCATTGCTGGAAGCATGCTGTCAGGAAATTGCGCAATCGCAATTATTTCCAACCGACACACCTGCATGATGGCCAGCACCCCCGTGAAAGGAGCCCATCATGACGACACCGATCCCCCGTATGGCCAGCGCGGCATGTGCGCTGCTGCTGTCGGCCTGCGCAGTTGACGATCCCGTCGTGCACTTGCCGCCATTGCCACCGTCGCTGGAAAAGCTCAGTACCGAAGCGCAGCGCGCCGCCGCCAGCGGCCATGCCGACCAGGCGCTGGCGATCTGGAAAAATGCAGCCACTGTTTATCCGTCGGATAAAGCCCCGTGGCTGGCTATGGCGCAGTTGAAATATGACCGCAGCCAGTACGCGGAAGCGATTGCCAACGCGCAGGAAGCACTGCGGCGCGATCCGCTCGATGCCCAAGCCGGCCGCTTGCTGGCGGCCAGCGGCTTGCGCCTGTCAGTGGCGGCTTATGCGGATTTGCAGGCGCAAAACAGCTTGCAGGGCGCGGCGCGCAGCGAAGCGCAGGAACTGTCCCGCCAGTTGCGCGCCAGCGTGGGCGAAGAAACGGTGCCGCCTGTGACGTCCATCAAGAAGCCCGTCCCCGTGAAACGCGTGGCGCCCGTCAAGCCATCGGCGGCGCAGACGGGCGCCGCCGATCCCTTCGGCACCCTCAAGTAATTCCATTCCGCCCAACAGGAGAACAGCAATGGCCAACAGCGACAGTATTCAGAAACGGCTCGGCAAAGTGCGCGCGCCGCGCGTGCAAATGAGCTATGACGTGGAAATCGGCGATGCCATGGAGAGCAAGGAATTGCCTTTTGTGATCGGCGTCATCGGCGACTTTGGCGGCAATCCCGCGCAACCGCTGAAGCGCTTGAAGGAACGCCGCTTCATCGGCATCGATGCGGACAATTTCGACGAAGTGCTGGCCGGCGTGGCGCCCCATGCGCGCTTTGAAGCGCCCAACCGGCTGGGCGGCGAAGGGGCAATCCCCGTCGAACTGGCATTCCGCGCCATGAGCGACTTCCGTCCGGAAGCCGTAGTGCAGCAAGTGGAACCGCTGCGCCAGTTGCTGGAAGCGCGCGGCAAGCTGGCGGACTTGCGCAACAAGCTGGCCGGCAACGACAAACTGGAAGACTTGCTGGCGCAAGTGCTGGCCGATACCGAACAGATACGCGATGGCCTGCGCGGCCAGGCGCACGACAGCGGGGAGGCTTGACATGTCCGCTCAACTGCAAGCACTGGATGCGCCGCTGGACAGCCTGGAACTGCAAGGCGGCCTGCTGGACCGTATTGTGGAAGAAAGCCGCGTCGCCAAGTCGCCGCAAGAACACGAGCGGGCGCGCGACATCATTGCGGAACTCGTCAGGCAGGTGTTGCAGGGAACGGTGACCGTGTCGCCCAACCTGTGCGCCACCATCGATGCCCGCGTGGCGGAACTGGACCGGCTGATTTCATCACAACTGTCCGCCATCATGCACGCGCCGCAATTTCAGAAGCTGGAACAAAGCTGGACCGGACTGCATTACCTGGTGCGCCATTCCGCCAGCGGTGAAAACGTCCACATCCGCATGCTGAACGCGAACAAGCGTGAACTGGTCAAGGATTTCCAGAGTGCGCTGGAATTCGACCAGAGCGCAATCTTCAAGAAAGTCTATGAAGAGGAATTCGGCACGTTTGGCGGCGCGCCCTACGGCGCCCTGGTGGGCGACTTTGAAATTTCCCGCCAGCCGGAAGACATGTATTTCATCGAGCAGATGTCGCACGTGGCGGCTGCCGCGCACGCGCCGTTTATCGCGTCGGCGTCGCCGGAACTGTTCGGCCTTGAAACTTACGGCGACCTTGGCAAGCCGCGCGACCTCGGCAAGGTATTCGACACGGTGGAATACGCCAAGTGGAAGGCATTCCGCGAATCGGAAGATGCGCGCTACGTGGGGCTGGCACTGCCGCGCTACCTGGGCAGGCTGCCATTCAATCCCATCGATGGCACGACGGTGGAAGGCTTTCACTTTGTCGAAGAAGTCGACGGCAGCGACCACCATAAATACCTGTGGTGCAACGCGGCGTATGCGTTTGGCGCGCGGCTGGCGCAGGCATTCGATGATTTCGGCTGGTGCGCCGCCATCCGCGGCGTCGAAGGGGGCGGGCTGGTCGATGATTTGCCGACCCATACGTTCAAGACGGGCGAAGGCGAAGTGGCGCTGAAGTGCCCGACGGAAGTGGCCATCACGGACCGCCGCGAAAAGGAACTCAGCGACCTCGGCTTCATCTCGCTCGTGCATTGCAAGAACACGTCGTATGCGGCGTTCTTTGGCGCACAGTCCGCGCAAAAGGCGCGCCGCTACAGCACGGAAGCAGCCAACGCCAACGCCGTGCTGTCGTCGCAGCTGCAATACATCTTTGCCGTGTCGCGCATTGCCCACTACATGAAAGCCATGATGCGCGACAAGGTGGGCAGCTTTTCCGCCGCGTCCAGCGTGGAAGATTTCCTCAACCGGTGGCTGATGCGCTACGTGCTGCTGGACGATAACGCCAGCCAGGAACAAAAGGCCCGCTATCCGCTGCGGGAAGCGTCCGTGCAGGTGAGCGAAGTGCCGGGGCGGCCCGGCGTATACCGCGCTGTATCGTTCCTGCGCCCGCATTTCCAGCTCGATGAATTGTCTGTTTCCCTCCGACTGGTCGCGGAGTTGCCGCAATCGACCAACCGTTAATCCCACTTCAATTTTTCAACTCTAGGAGCAAGCGATGGCTATAGACGTCTACCTGCAAATCGATGGCATCAAGGGCGAATCCACGGATGAGCGCCACAAGGAATGGATCGAATGCAAATCCGTGTCGTGGGCCGTGGAACAGCCGAAGTCCGCCACCTCGTCCACGGGCGGCGGCCACACGGCCGAGCGCTGCGAGCACCGTGACATCGTGATTTCCAAGCTGGCCGACCTGGCCTCGCCGATCCTGCTGCAGACTTGTTCTGCCGGGCGCACCATCCCCAAGGCGAAATTCGAATTCATGCGCGCGGATGGCCAGGGCGAGCGCGTCAAGTACTTTGAAATCGAAATTGAAAATGTGCTGATCGGCGCCGTGTCGCCTTCGGTGGCGGAGGGCGACATCCTGATGGAAGACGTGGGGTTCAAGTTTTCCAAGGTGCGCTGGAAATACACGCAGCAAAAAATCACGGGCGGCGTGGGCGGCAATACGTCCGGTGGCTGGGACCTGGCCGCTAACCGCATTGCATAAAGGCGGCTAGCCATGGCCCCGCAACCGCATGTGACGCCGGCCGGATTGCTGGACCGCCTGCTGTATGGCAGCGGTCCGGTGCAGACCCCGGCACAGTTGAAGGAATCCGTCGCGCGCAGCCTGGAAGACATGCTCAACACGCGCGCGGCATTGTCAGCCGGACTGTCGGCCGGGCTGTTGCGGGGCTATCCCCATTGCGCGGCATCGGTCGCCAATTACGGACTGGCCGATTTCGCGGGCTGCTGCCTTGGCAGTGCAGCGGACCGTACCTACATCGGCGCCTGCATCCGCACCGCCGTTGAGCGGCATGAACCGCGGCTGCGGCGGGTGGACGTGCAGGTGGCGCCAGAACCGGGCGCCGTCAACCGCATCCGCATCACGATTACCGGTTCACTGCCCACCCAGCGCGGCACGATTGCGTTTGACGCCGTGCTGCAGCCATCCACCTTGCGCTATTCGATCAACCGGCGGGGATCCTTATGACACTGAACTTGAAAACCCTGATCGCAAAACTCAACGACACGTCGCGCGTGGCTGCCACGCGGGCCGCCAGCATTTGCGTCAGCCTGAACCAGTTTGAAGTGGACCTGGAACATGTGTTCCTGGCTTTGCTGGAACAGGAACGCAGCGACTTCGTGACGATCACGCGCCGCTGCGGCATTCCCGTCGACCAGCTGGAAGCGGACCTGCGGCGGGAAATTGGCCGCTTCAAGTCGGGCAGCACACGCACACCTGTGTTTTCACCGCATTTGCCTGTGCTGCTGGAACAGGCATGGCTGATTGCGTCGCTGTCGTTGCCGCAGCCGGACCTGGTGCGCAGCGGCCATTTACTGCTGGCGCTGTTGACGGAACCCAGTCTCGCGCAGCTGGCGCAGCGGGGCTCGCCCCTGTTTGCCCGTTTTCCCGTCGATGAGTTGAAACACAACCTCGACAAGTATGCGCGGGGCTCGCAGGAAGAATGGCCTGCGCCGCAAGTGCCGCCGGCCAGCGATGGCGCCGCCGATCCTGTCACGCAATTGCAGCACCAGACGCCATCGCTGGACCGCTACACGGCGAACCTGACGCAGCAAGCCCGCGACGGCAAGCTCGATCCCGTCGTGGGGCGCGACAGTGAAATCCGCCAGGCGATGGATATCCTGATGCGGCGCCGGCAAAATAATCCCATCCTGACGGGCGAAGCGGGCGTCGGCAAAACCGCCGTGGTGGAAGGACTGGCGCAGCGCATTGTGGCGGGCGACGTGCCGGAAGCGCTGCAAGGCGTGGCCATCCACGCGCTGGATCTGGGCTTGCTGCAGGCCGGCGCCGGCGTGCGCGGTGAATTCGAAGCACGGCTGAATGGCGTGATCGACGACGTGCGCAAATGCCCCCATCCGGTGGTGCTGTTCATCGATGAGGCGCACACGCTGATCGGCGCAGGCGGCCAGGCAGGGCAGGGCGACGCGGCCAATTTGCTGAAGCCCGCGCTGGCGCGGGGCGAGTTGCGCACCATTGCCGCCACCACGTGGGGCGAATACAAGCGGCACGTGGAAAAAGACGCGGCGCTGGCGCGGCGTTTCCAGGTGGTCAAGGTGGAGGAGCCGGATGAAGAGACGGCGTGCGCAATGCTGCGCGCCATGGCGCCATTGATGGAGCGCCACTTCGGCGTGGTAGTGCGCGATGCCGCCGTGGTGGCTGCCGTCAAACTGTCGCAGCGCTATATCAGCGGGCGGCAATTGCCGGACAAAGCCGTCAGCCTGCTTGATACCGCCTGCGCCCGCGTGGCGCTGGCGCGCAGCACGCCGCCGGACAGCATCGAACGCATGCAGGCGCGCATGCATCACATGGCGATGGAAATCCGCGCGCTGGGCAAGGACCGCGAACTGGGCGCGGGCGGCAGCGGGCTGGATGCGCGGCTCGCCGCGCTGGCGGCTGAGCAGGATGGCCTGCGCCGGGCCTGTGCGGCGAACCGCACGCGCTGGGAACAGGAGAAAGCGCTGGGCGCCGCGATTGCCCTGCAGCGCGAGGGTGAACAGCCCGGCGCCATGGCGCTGGACGCCTTGCACGGGCAACTGGCCGAGCTGCAAGGCAGCGAGCCGCTGGCGCCGCTCGATGTCGATGCGCTGGCCGTGGCGGAAGTGGCGTCCGCATGGACCGGCATTCCGCTGGGCCGCATGGCGACGGATGAATGGCGGGCCGTGCGCGCGCTGCAAGAGACGCTGCAGGCACGCATCCTGGGCCAGCCGCACGCGATGGCGGCCGTCGCGCAGCGGCTAAAAGGCAGTGCTGCGGGACTGGCGGACCCGGACAAGCCGCGCGCCGTATTCCTGTTCGCCGGTCCATCGGGTACTGGCAAGACCGAAACCGCGCTGGCGCTGGCCGAAGCGCTGTATGGCGGCGAGCGCAAAGTGGTGACGATCCACATGAATGAATACCAGGAAGCGCACAGCGTGTCAGGGCTAAAAGGTTCGCCACCCGGCTACGTGGGCTTTGGCGAAGGCGGCGTGCTGACGGAAGCCGTGCGCCGTAATCCCTATTGCGTGCTGTTGCTGGATGAATTTGAAAAAGCCCATCCGGACGTGGCGGAATTGTTTTTCCAAGTGTTCGATAAAGGCGTGCTGGATGATGCGGAAGGGCGCACGGTGGATTTCCGCCATGCCGTCATCATTGCCACGTCCAACGCGGGCAGCGGCGCCATCGCGCAAGCGTGCGCGGGCTTGCAGGGACTGGACCGGCCATCGCCGGACGACCTGGAAGCGCTGGCCCGTCCCGCCTTGCTGCAGCACTTCAAGGCTGCGCTGCTGGGACGCATGCACGTGGTGCCGTTTTATCCGATTGCCGACGACGTGCTGGAGCGTATTATCGGCATGCGGCTGGAGCGGGTGGCGCGCCGCATCCATGCCGTGCACGCCGCGTCATTCACGTGGGACACCGCCGTGGTGGCATTGCTGTTGGCGCGCTGCACACAACTCGATGCCGGCGTGCGCCATATCGACCGCATCATTGATGGCGTGCTGCTGCCAGGACTGGCTGAAGCGCTGCTGGCGCGCATGGGGGACGGCGCCAGCGTGTCCGCCATCCGCATTGGCGTCGATGGCGCCAGCCAGTTCACCTACAGCCTTGTATGAGGAGCGCGGCCATGTTCGATATTGCACAGTTACTGGTACCCGTCAGCATGCAGCAGGCGTGTGGCGCGGATTTATCCTTCAGCAGCGAACTCGATGACATCATGAGGGCGCGCGTGCAGGATGATCCATCGCTGGCACAGGGCGAATGGGTGGCGGCGCTGAAGGATGCTGACTGGCATTTTGTCGCGGAACGGTGCGCCGTGCTGATTGCTTCCCGCAGCAAGGATTTGCGGCTGGCAGTATGGCTGGCGGAAGCCCATGCGAAGCTGCACCATTTCCGCGGGCTGGGCGATGGCTTTGCGCTGCTGGCCAGTCTGTGCGAGCGTTATTGGGATGGCCTGTACCCGTTGCCGGACGAGTGCGATGGCCACGAGCAGCGCAGCGGCAATCTTGCATGGCTGCTGGCCCGCACGCAGCAACTGGTGCGGCATATGCCGGTCAGCGAAGATGGCGCGGTGGCCATGGCGGATTTCGACGCGGCGCGCCAGCGCGCGAATGCCGCTGCGCAGGGGAACGGAGATCCATGGCGCACGCCGCAGCAGGCCGATGCCGGGCCGGGACTGGCGGAGCTGGACGCGGCGCGGCGGCGCAATTCCATGCAGTTCAACCGCCGCCTGCTGGAGGACGTCCAATATTGCTCCGCATCGCTCGCATCATTGCAAACGGTGGTTGATGCCAAGCTTGGAGCACAGGGCCCGGCATTTGGGGCGGCGCGCGAAGCCATTTTGAATGCGCTGGACTTTATCGAGCCGCTGGTGTCCGGCGGCGCCGTGGATGGGGAGCGGCCAGCCCCGGACGAAAGGGCAATGTCACGCAGCGAGGCGCCATCGGCTGGCTTGCAGGGCCGTGCCCAGGCATTGGCGCAGTTGCGGAGCGTGGCGGATTTCTTCCGCCGCACGGAACCGCACAGTCCCGTTGCGTACCTGGCAGACAAGGCTGCGCACTGGGGCGACATGCCGCTGCACGTATGGCTGCGTAATGTCGTGAAAGATCCGGGTGCATTGGCGCAAATGGAAGAAATGCTGGGCACCGGCGCGCCGCCGGAATAAGCGCTTGCCGTTACAATTGCGGCATGAATTCAACCACTTCCACGCCGCGCCGCGCCATGTGCGGCGTTTGCCTGCGGTCGCAAGCCACCTGTATTTGCCACTGGGCTGCGCCGGTGGCCAGCCGCGCCGGCGTATTGATCCTGCAGCATCCGATGGAAGCGCACAACGCCAAGAACAGTGCGCGGCTGCTGCATTTGTGCCTGCCCGGCAGCGTGATGGCGGTGGGGGAGGTGTTCGATGACAGCGCGCTTTCGGGTTTGCTGGCAGGTCCGCGCCGCCCTGTGCTGCTGTATCCCGATACGCCGGGCGACACGGACGTGCCGCCATTTGACCCGGCCTGGATGCAGGCGCCGGAACAATTGCTGCTGGTGGCGCTGGACGCCACGTGGCGCAAGAGCCGCAAGATGCTGTACCAAAACCCGGTGCTGCAACGCCTGCCGCGCCTGCCGCTGCGCGATATGCCCGCGTCACACTACCGCATCCGCAAAGCCCACGCCCCGGACCAGTTATCGACGCTCGAAGCGGTGGCGTATGCGCTGGCCCAGATTGAAAATGAAAACAGCAAATATGCGCCGCTGATTGCGGCGTTCGATAACTTCGTGTCTCAGCAAGCCAGTTATATCCCGTAGGGCGCGCTAGCTGATCAGCTTCAATCCCGGCGGCAGCGCTTCGCCCAGCATGCGTTTTTCCACTGCCTGGTCCAGCTCCACCACGTCCGCCACCATGGCGCTCCACGTGGACGGGGCGCGCACGGATTCCAGTTTGCGCAGCACTTGTTCGCGCAATGCGGGCTCGATGTCGCGCGTGCGGTCGCCTGTCATGCGGGCCAGGTGGGCGGCGGCGAAGCCTGCCGGTTCCAGTTTTTTCCAGTCCAGCTCCAGGATGGCCGCCAGCCATTGCGACACGGTTTCCATTGGCGCCACGTCGTGTGCGCTGCCGTGGAAGGGCTGGCGCGCTCCCACGCGCGACAGCGCCCACAGGTAGCGGCCTTGCATCACGTCTGCTTTCGGGCCGGATGCGGCAATCAGCTGGTCCAGCAGCCACTGGCCGATTTCCGCCTTGTAGGCGGATGGAATGCGTTCCAGCGATGCGCCCAGCCGCAGCATGTCTTCTTCGCTGCCATTGACGAGGGTAACGGGCCGCTTGCCCCGTTCCTGCGCATCGGCCTGCAAGTTGAATGCGAAATCATCGAGCAGCCGCAATTGCGCATCGACCGGCAGGCCGCCCGCCACGCGGCGCCACATGGTCCACCACTCGGAACACGCCTGGCTGTCCTTGTGGTTTTGCACGCCCGTGCCGAACAGCGCCCACAATTGCTCGATGCGCCAGCCGTCGAGCGCATCGCCAAAGCCCGGGCGCAGGCAATAGCCGGCCAAGTTCAGCCACGCGCGCTCATGTTCCGCCGAGCGGCGGCGGCCCTTGGCGCGCGCCAGCAACGCGTCAAACAAATGGCGCAGCACCGGCATGGCCCAGGTTTCGCGGCTGCCCAGCAAATGTTCCAGCTGGCGGGCCAGCTGGCGCACTTCTTTGCTGTCAACTTGCTGCGACTTGGCGCCAAAGATGCGTTCAATCGCCGCCAGCGCATCTTTTGCGCGCGGCGGCAGCACAATTTCTTCCGCCTCGTCTTCTCCATCGAGGGAACCACGCAGCTGGAATTCCAGTTGCCACCGCTGCGGCTTGCCGTGGCCCTCACTGTCCGCCGCGATGCAGTGGATTTCCAGCGTGCCGACTTCCGACAGCGTGGCTGCCAATTGCACGGGAATTTCCTTGCGCGCCTGGGCATCGCCGCTGTCGCGCAGCACCGTGGCAATCGGCGGCAGCCGCACGCAGTCGGCCGGATCCAGTTCCACCACGTCGCCGGCCTGCGGGGCAGGGCCGCTGCCGCCTGTGGTTGACACCAAATGGAAGCGCACCGGGCGCCCCAGGCGCAATGCAAACGTGCGGTCCGTCAGCCGCACTTCCGCGCCGGACTCAAAGCCGCGCGGCAGCAGGCACACGGCGCGGCTGCCCTGGTGCTTGCCGTCATCGAGCAACAGGAAATAAGAGCGGGCGGAACCTCCGCCTATGGTGGGCGCGCGGCCTTGCTTGCTCAAGCCATAGGCCACGCCGCCCCGGGCCACCGCCACGTCCGGGTTATCGTTGTGCAGCACCGTCAGCGGCGCATTGCGCCAGCCGGCCAGCGCCGCTTCCAGCCGTTTGGCCAGGGCGTCGGCGCGGAACACGCCGCCATTCATCAGCAGCGTGTCGGGAACGGGCAGCGACGCGCCGCCGGCTGGCAAACCCAGGGCTTCGCGCGCAGCAGCCGCATGCTGGGCCAGGAAGCCGGCCAGATGGCGTGTAATGGCGGGATCCTGTGCATACGGCAAACCGAATTCCACGATACCGCCACGCGAACGTGTCGCCGCTTCGGCGCCCGCATTCATCGGGAAGAAGCCATCCACCACCAGCTGCTCGACTTCGGCCCGCTGCAATTCCACCGAGCGGGTGCCGCCGATCAGTTTCGAGCCGCTGCCCAGCAGCGTGACGGGCACGCTGGACGGCGCATCGGCTGCCAGCAATTGCTCCTTGGCGGCGCGGCAGCGTTCCACCAGCTGCGCCATGCGGGCGGCCGACAGGCGCGGCGCCTCTGCGCCGTTCAGCCGCTGCTCGGCCAGCCGCGCCAGCGCCAGGTCCATATTGTCGCCGCCAAGGATCAGGTGGTTGCCCACGCCGATACGCGTCAAGACCGGTTCGCCATCGCTGACGTCCACGCGGATCAAGCTGAAGTCCGTGGTGCCGCCGCCCACGTCGCACACCAGCACGAGTTTCGATTGCGCGAGGTCTTGCGCGAGGGTTTGCTTATGGCGGTACAGCCAGTCGTAAAACGCCGCCTGCGGTTCTTCCAGCAGCCGCAAGGACGGCAAACCCGCCAGTTTCGCCGCCTCCAATGTCAGCGCGCGGGCCCCTTCGTCAAACGACGCCGGTATCGTCAGCACCACGTGCTGCCTGTCCAGCGGATGCTTGGGGAAGCGTGTATTCCACGCTGCCTTCAAGTGCGCCAGGTACGACGCGCTGGCCGCCACCGGCGACACCTTCGGCACGCCTTCTTCCGCGCCCCACGGCAGGATGGGCGCCATGCGGTCGACATTCGGGTGCGACAGCCAGCTTTTCGCGGAGGCCACCAGCCGCCCCGGCACCTGCGCGCCCAGCTTGCGGGCCAGCCGGCCCACGGCAACTTCGCTGACCCCGGCCACGTCATCCTGCCGCCACGGCAGCTGCAATTCCCCCGCCGCCAGTTCGCCATCGGCCGCATGGTAGCGCAGCGACGGCAGCAGCGGCGCCGCGCCGATTTCGCCAGGCGCCGTCAACTGGTCGATGTCGAACAGCCGGACCTCTTCAGATCCGGGCTCTGAATAAGCGAGCACCGTATTGGTGGTGCCCAGGTCGATGGCGACGAGGTATGGCTTCATTAGCCGTTGCTGGTGGCGCGCACGTCGAATTCGACTTTCCAGCGCTGGCCATTGTCATCGGCCACAGCCAGCAATTCCAGCGTCCCCGCTTCCGTGGCCAGCGCATGCAATTTGACTTGCACCACTTCGCCCGGCTGGCGGCCGTCCGGCGACAGCGTCATCTGGATTTCATTCAGCTCCGTCAATTCATCCGGGCCCCAGAAGTCCAGCAATTCGCCAATCGCATCTTGCCGGCGCGTCGATGATTCAAAGAAGCGGAAGTTGACAGGCTCACCCACCACCAGGCCGAATTGCTGGCCCGGCAATTCGATTTCGCCGCCTTCTTCCATGCCGAACGGCGCCACGCACAGCGCCTGGATCGGCGGCTCCATGCCTGGGATGGCCGGCATCGACGATTCCACCGCCACGTAGTACGAACGGGCCGTGCCGCCACGGATGCGCACACCGGCGCCACGGCGCACGTAGCTGTAATAGGCGGCGCCACGGGCCACCGCCAGGTCCAGGTCCGCGCCATCGAGCATGCGGGCAGGTTCCGAACCTTCCATGTACAGCCAGTCGTTGATGGTGTCCATCACGCGCTGGGCCAGCAGGCCGGATTTGAACACGCCGCCGTTGAACAATACAGCGGTCGGGTGCAGGAACGTTGCTTCAGCCGGCTGGCGGCCTTCGTACCCCTGCAGTTCAGCCGTCGCGCCCAGCTGGCGGCCCAGGAAGGCGGCCAAATGTTTCGTGACGGCGGCGTCCTGTGCGTATGGCAAGCCCAGTTGCGTCAGGCCGGCGCGCGTACGCACGGCAGGGCGGCTCGATGCGTCGACTTTCGGGAAGAAGCCTTCGACAATGAAGTTCACCACTTCATCGCGCGTCAATTCCGTGCGGATCGAGCCGCCAATCAGTTTCGAGCCGCGGCTCGGCACGACGATGGGCCAGGTCTGCACGGTGGCGTCGGCCAGCAGCGCTTCCTTGCCGGCGCGGCAGCCATACGTCAGCGCGCGCAGCTGCCAGGCATCGAGCTGCGTGCCGTTGGCGGCCAGCTTGCGCGCCACCATGTGCGCCAGGGCGAGATCCATGTTGTCGCCGCCCAGCAGGATATGGTCGCCCACGGCCACGCGGTGCGGTTCCAGCACGCCGTCGCGCTCCAGCACGGCGATCAGCGAAAAGTCGCTGGTGCCGCCGCCGACGTCGACGACCAGGATAATGTCGCCCGGCTTGACGGCCTTGCGCCATTTACCCTCGCTGCCCTGGATCCAGCTATACAGCGCGGCCTGCGGTTCTTCCAGCAAGGTCAAGCCTTCATAGCCTGCCGCGCGGGCCGCATCAGCCGTCAATTCGCGGGCAGCCGGGTCAAACGATGCCGGGATGGTGACGGTGACGGCTTGTTGGGCGAACGGTGCGTCCGGATGCGCGGCATCCCACGCCTGGCGCAAGTGCGCCAGGTAGCGGGTAGAGGCTTCCAGCGGCGACACGCGCGTGACTTCTTCCGGCGCATCGTTCGGCAAGATGGCGGCGCGGCGGTCCACGCCGGGGTGGCACAGCCAGCTCTTGGCCGACGACACGAGGCGGATCGGCGTCGTGGCGCCACGGCTGCGCGCCATTTCACCGGCCACGGGTTCGCCCGCCGCCGTTCCGTCGCCCGCCGCTCGCCATGGCAGCGCCAGCTCTCCGGCCGCCATTTCATCCGGGTGCGGCAAATACAGGAACGAAGGCAGCAGCGGCAAGTCTTCAATCGTGCCGGGCGCCGTCAGCTGGGGAATACCCAGCACGGTTTGCGCGGTTTTTTCGCCATCGCTGGCCGCCAGGTCAACATAGGACAATGCCGAGTGCGTGGTACCGAGGTCGATACCAATTGCATACTTAGGATCGCTCATTGCGCTGCCTCCGTCGAAGTTACCGGGCTGCACATGGCGCCTGGCTTGCGGTGACCCATGCCGATGGATAATTTAAGCTTGCTCACAGTTCCACCTCCGCCGGCGCCAGTACATTCGCATCATGCGCTTCCGCCAGTTTCGGCAGGCGCACGGAAGTCGCGCGCCAGCCGCGGTGCGACAGGCTGCCCTTGAACGGGGCCTGGCCCACGACATTGCCCGTCAGGCGCACGGACGCAGCGTCAAAGCCCGCTTCCAGGGTGACGCGGGAACCTTCCAGTTCACTGCGGATCGGTTCGATGGTGAAGTGTTCGCGCAGCACTTTGGCGCAGCCTTCGTGCACGACGCGGGCCGCGGCGCCGATATCGGCATCCGCATAGCCGTTCAAGCTTTCCTGCGTGAAGTCGAGCAGGCGGGCTTCGCGTTGCAGCAAGCTCAGCAGTTGCAACGCCGCGTCCGGCGTCGCTTCACGCAAGATCACTGGCGCGGCAGTCGGGGCCGGTGTCGGCGCAGCAGTGGGGGCAGCGGTTGGCGCCGGCGTTGGCGCGGCGGTCGGCGCAGCCATGGGTTCATCCAGGCGCTGGATGCGGGCCGCATATTCGGCATTGCCGAGCGTGCGGAAGAATGCGCTGATCGCAAGCGCAATGCGCGTGCCGAAGGACGGCAACTGAGTCGTATTGGTCATCGTAATCTCTGGTTTGGCCGGCGGGCCGCTGCTTCAGTAAGCGGGCGCTACACCGGCGGTTGGACGTCTGGGGCTGGCGCTTGTGCAGCGCCGCAATCAAAGCGAATCATACCAGTTGATGCGCCATTGCTGAAATTTCAGCAATGGGCGTAGCGGGCAGGGGGTGTTTGTAGAGAAAAAGGCAAGGCGGCGACCCATCCGGCAACCGCCCTGGACCCGTCAGAACCGGGCGAAACTGTTTTCGTCTGGTTCACCTTCGGCATTGGTCGCCGCGGCGCGTGGTTCCGCCCGTTTGCGGATGGGCGCGCGGGGAGCAATGCCCTTGCGGGATGCGGAAAAAGCGCTGCCCCGCCCTACGGTGTCAATCTTGAAGAACCCCATCGTGCGTTGCAACTGTTCGGCCTGGCCACTCATTTCCTCGGCCGTGGCGGCCAGTTCTTCCGAGCTGGCCGCATTTTGCTGCGTCGTCTGCGACAATTGTTGCACGGCGGAATTAATTTGTGCGACACCGGACGACTGTTCTTCCGATGCGGCAGAAATCTCCTGCACCAGGTCCGACGTGCGTTTGATATTCGGCACCATCTGGCCCAGCAACTGGCCTGCACGTTCCGCCAGCTGCACGCTGCCGGACGCCACTTCAGAAATTTCTTGCGCGGCCACTTGCGAGCGTTCGGCCAGCTTGCGCACTTCCGCAGCCACGACGGCAAAGCCTTTACCGTGTTCACCAGCCCGCGCCGCTTCAATGGCGGCATTGAGCGCCAGCAAATTGGTTTGATACGCGATGTCGTCAATGATGCTGATCTTGGTGGCAATTTGCTTCATGGCCGATACCGTGGCGTTGACGGCTTCGCCGCCTTCCATGGCTTCCTGCGATGCCCGCGCCGCCATGCCATCCGTGGCTTTCGCGTTATCCGTGTTTTGTGAAATCGACGCCGTCATTTGTTCCAGCGAAGCGCTGGTTTCTTCCACGCTGGCAGCCTGTTCGCTGGCCGACTGCGACAGCGACTGTGCCGTGGCGGATACTTGTTCGGAAGCGCTGGCCAGCGCCTGGGCGCCCTCGTTCACTTCCGTCACCACTTGCAACAGCTTGGCAACGGTATTGTTCGCATACGACTTCAGTTCGCCAAAGCTGCCTTCGTACTGCTTGTCGATGGTCTTGTTCAGATCGCCTTCAGCCAGCGCCCCCATGACCCGCACGACGTCGTTGATGGACGTGCCTGTCGTCACCATCAGCCGGTTCAAGCCTTCACCCAGCTCCTTCTGGAAGCCTTGCATGCCGGCCAGGTCGATGCGGGCATTGAAGTCGCCCCGGTTGGCGGAATCCACCACATGTTTCTGGCCATCGATGACGAGGTTCAGCTTGGTCACGGTGTTGTTGGCATAGCGTTTCAATTCATCGAACGCCCCTTCGTAATCTTTGGTGATGTTCTTCGACAAATCGCCTTCGGACAGCGCCCCCATGACACGCACGACGTCGGCCACGCTGGCGCCGGTGGTGGCCATCAATTGGTTCATGCCTTCCGCCAGCTCTTTCTGGAAGCCTTGCAGGCCGCCCAATTCGACGCGGACATTGAAATTGCCCCGGTTGGCCGCTTCGATGGCTTGCTTTTGCCCGGTGATCACCTGGTTCAGCTTGCTGACGGTATTATTGGAAAAGCGCTTCAATTCATCGAATGCGCCCTGGTATTCCTTGGTAATGGTTTTCGACAAATCGCCTTCCGACAGCGCGCCCATCACGCGCACCACGTCGGACACGCTGGCGCCCGTTGTCGCCATCAACTGGTTCAAGCCTTCCGCCAGTTCTTTCTGGAAGCCGTGCAAGCCATTCAAATCCACGCGCATGGCGAAATCGCCCCGGTTGGCTGCCTCGATGGCTTGCTTTTGGCCGCTGATCACCTGGTTCAGCTTGGCCACCATATTGCGCATGGCGTTGAGCAGCTGGCCGGTTTCATCCCTGGCGCTGCCGTCGATTTGCATGGACAAGTCGCCTGCTTCCAGTTTTTCCGCCACGCGGACAGCGGTTTTCAGCGGCTGCACGATGCCGACGGTAATCACGTAAGCGACGACCAAGGCCAGCAGTACGGCGCCGGCTGCCAGCGAAATCACCAGGGTACGCGTGGCTTCATAACTGGCCGCCACTTCATCGCCGGCCTTGTCCATCAACTCAGCCTGAAATTTGGAAAACGCTTCCAGAGCCCCCCAAAACGCTTCATTGGCGGGCGTAAAATCAGTTCTCAGGTATTCCGCCGCGGCTTTGCGGTCGGTCTTTGCAATGGCATAAAACTGGTCATAGCGCGTATCGAGTTGAGCGCGCTTATCCTGCGCACTCTTCAGCAAGTCCTTGGCTTTTTCCAGCACGACGATTTTTTGCAGCTTGTTTAAATCTTCGACAATTTCGCCACGGTTGACTTCCGCGGCGCGCTTGAAGCGTTCCGCGTCCGCATCGTTCGACGCCAGCAAGATGTTGCGGATTTGCCTGCCATTGTCCATGGCGTTTTTTACTGCATCGTCCGCCAGCAGGAATTTTGCATAGCGGTCTTCGAGGATTTGCCGCGTCAATTCATTGCTGGCAGCAAGGCGGGAAATACTGATGGCCGACACCAGCAACAGCAGTGCCACGACACATCCGAAACCCAGGCCCAGCCGGGCTGAAATCTTGAGATTCTTGAGCATGTAAGTTCCTTGCAAAAGGTTATACAGCGGTTGATCTACCTCAATATGGCCAACCCATTATGCGCCCCGGGACGGTGCACAAATCTATCAAAAACTCACCTCTGATGGCGCTTGCTTGCCAGCGAAAGGCGGCATAGAATACTGTTTATATATACAGTATTTGAGGTTGTCTTGGACAAGTGGCAAACCATGCTGCCGGCATCGCCGTTGCAGGTGCAGAAAGGGCGGGGCGCGGTCAGCAACCTGCAGGGGCGTCACGACGTGCATGGACGCGAACAGTTCGATGATGGCTGGGACCACGGCGACGATGATGCGCCCCGCGTGTTTAAGACACACGTCACGGATGAAGTGGCGAAATCCATCCTCACGCGCAACAGTTCGCCGGATATCCCATTCAATGTGTCGCTGAATCCGTACCGGGGCTGCGAGCACGGCTGCATTTACTGCTTTGCGCGGCCGTCGCACAGTTACCTGGGCATGTCGCCGGGGCTGGATTTTGAAACGCGCATCGTGGCCAAGGTCAATGCGGCCGAGCTGTTGCGGCAAGAATTGGCGAAGCCGTCGTATGTGCCGGAATCCATTGCGCTGGGCGTCAATACGGATGCGTACCAGCCATGTGAACGCAGTTTGAAAATCACGCGGGGCGTTTTGGAAGTGCTGCATGAGTGCGACCACCCGGTGGGTTTGATCACGAAGTCATCGCTGATTGAGCGCGATATCGATTTATTGTCGGATATGGCGAAACGGCAACTGGTGTCGGCTGCCATCACCATCACGACCCTGGACAGCGGCATTGCCCGCACCCTGGAGCCGCGCGCGGCAGCACCGGCGCGGCGCCTGCGCACGATTAAAACCTTGTCGGATGCGGGCATTCCCGTTGGCGTCAGCATTGCGCCCATCATTCCATTCATCACGGAACCGGACATTGAAAAAGTCATTGAAGCCGCGTGCGAGGCAGGGGCGCTGCACGTGAATTACATCGTGCTGCGCCTGCCGTGGGAAGTGAATCCCTTGTTCCAGCAATGGCTGGAGGCGCACTTCCCGGACCGCGCGCAGCGCGTGATGAACCGCATCCGCGATATGCGGGGTGGCAAGGATTATCAGGCGGAATTCGGCAGGCGCATGCGGGGCGAGGGCGTGTGGGCGGATTTGATCCACCAGCGGGTGGAAAAAACTGTACGCCGGCTGGGACTGGAGCGGCGCATGATGCGCTTCCGCCAGCTTGATGCCGGGCGTTTCCGCAGGCCGCTGTCGGTGCCGGCGGCGGCCAAACAGGGCGGGCAGCTGGACTTGTTCTAAGGTATTTTTCACTCGCAACGGAAATCATGTGGCAGCCATGCCCCACTGTGACAAAGTACGTATTTTCTCCGTGGAAAAACTGCTAGTCTGTCGGCTAGGCAACCAGGAGTCATTTTAAGTTCCTCTGAGAAACTTAGCTTTCGAGCGTTGCCTTGATATTTCCTAGAGGAGGGACGTGACGAATGGGGCAGGAATTTAGGCAGACGCAGTCGATATCTGAGCACATCATTCTGAACGCATCCGGAGTGCTGAATTGAATTCAGAGGACATCGTTAGAGGGGCGGCAGTCTCTGATTACCCGAAATTTTATGTGCTTGGGTGTTTCGATAAACGTATCACCTTTTATTCGCAACAGGTACGTGCATTATCGTTGGTGCATGCTCTGCACAAACTTGGATATCTAAATAGTGCGGCGAGCATTGCTATTATTGGTGCAGGCGCGGCTGGGCTTACAACTGCAGCTGCCTTGATGCTCGCTACAACGGCACGCATTGTGATCTTTGAGAAGTCCGAGGTCTTGCTGCCGCTTCAATCTGCAACATCGAGACGCAAGCTGGATCCTCACATATACGATTGGCCTGGTTTCGACACGCCGGACAAGGCTGCGAATTTACCAATCCTTGACTGGGAGGCCGGCCCCGCGCAAGAAGTCCGTTTTGACGTTATTACCGAGTTCGAGCATATTTGTCTACGCAAAGGTCAATTTCTCGAAAAGCGCCTTGGACATCAAGTAAAAAGTATTGAACGCATCGGAAATTCCTATAAAGTGATCTTTGATTTCCTTGGTAATCCAGGCGACGCACTTCCGAGTGAAAATCGTAGCGACCAGTTTGATATGATTTTTCTTGCGGTCGGATTTGGACTGGAACCGGAAGAAAGTATTGAAGGAATAAGAGACAAGAGTTATTGGTCTGATGCAGGCGTACCTACTGCTGAGTTTGCGGCACGGTCTGCCCCTCGTTTTTTTGTCAGCGGAAATGGTGATGGCGGGCTGATTGATTTGGTTGCCGCAGCGTCCGCGGATTTTGATCATGGCGGGATGATTCGTCTTATCACCGAACATCCGGGGACAAAGGAGCTCGGCAATATTCTCCAAAGAATTGACAATAATGCACGCCTCGCGCTGGCAAAAGGTACTTCAGTTAACTTGTACCAGGAATATGAGCGTCAAGTCAGTCCATTGATTGAACAAAATGGCATGTTGGCTCGCGTTGCAGGAAACCTACGACGCGGTGTCCAGCTTGTTTTTCAAACTCAGCAGGAAGAAATTTTTAGCATTTATACCGCTGTTTTGAATCGACTGGCCGTGTTTGTTACTATTAAGGCTTGTGAAATTTCTAAAACTGGCAGTTTCAGGCATATTTGGTGCGGATCTGTCAGCAAGTTGCCTACTGTGGTCCCTGGCACGATACTGCTTGATTGTCAAACTGTGCAGATTGAGGTCGATGAAGTCATTATACGCCGCGGTCCCATGCGTGATTCGGTCCGCAAACCGTTTATCAATATAATCAGTAAGTATGAAGAAGAGCACGATTACTGGCTGAGGCTGCATGGCGATGCAATTTTGGTACCTCGGTTGTCGAGTGAGGCGAGGTCGTTTTTCTGGGATTTGGCGAGAACAGCGGAAATTCCCTTATCACGGAGGCTTTTGCGTCAGGTAGCTGCAAACCTTCCGGTGACATTCAAATTGCGTGCGAATGGCCAGAATGTTCATTGGTCCGGTGCGCTTGGAAGCAAAGACATTCAAGCGCTATGGGATACCGAGCGTCCATACAAAATCATTTTGCATGATGATCCGGATGCACTTGGCGAGGTCGCCAACGCGATTCTGCGCGTCGCCTGCCATAGCCGCAACGTCACATTGTATGCTGATCCAGTGCATTGGCGTGGTTTCGTGCGGCAGATCGTAATGGAGTCGCTTCACGCCAAAGGCATAAGCGTTCCCCCCATTTGTGCAGATTTCCCTGGCGGCGGCACAGAGGATGCCCGCGAAATTTCGAAGGTTCGGTTAGCCAAAGAACTGCATGCAGGGCTTGACGCCTGGATGCTTCGCCGAATTCATGCTCATCTTGAAGAGTATTTTCGGTCCGGTTCAGATCCCGGCAGAGCTATCGGTTTGGACATTGCACAGGATCTTCGGCAGCAAATGGCGACTATTTGGAGCGATTGGTACGTGGAGTTTACGGATACAGCAGAAGTCCTGAAACATTTTCTGTGCCTGATGATGTGTGCTGCTGACGACGACGGCGCCGCGCAGGTATTGGTTGGTCCGGAAAAGCTTCCTCAGATCATACGCGGAACAGTGGTGTCATTGGCAATTGCTTCTGCCTGGACTGCAACAGAGCCAAAGAATGAGCGGCCGGGAAATTTACGTCGCGACCTTGGCGAGAACGCAGTGTGGGCTGGTCACAGTTGTGCCGCAGACCTCATCAATGGCAAGTCCATTTTGCTGCAAGCAGGCACCTTTATGTGGCAAACAGATTTCGTGATTCTGGCCGTAGAGGGAACAGTTGAGATCACGCGAAGCGCGGAGACAGCATTCGCGCAGGCTAATGTTGATCAGCCATCATTCAGCGAGCCATTTGGCTGTGAACCTCTGGTCTTGTCCATCAGTGTTGCATTTAGCCGAGCAGTTGAAGCGGGGACGGCTGCATTAATAGGGATGTTGGGCGAGGTTGAAGCCAGGCGTTTTGATCGATTGAATAACGCTATAGAGAGGGGTAATCCAGCATGAGTGAGCAACCAATTCATCACTTGTTGACGCAACTGTCAGAGCGTCTGCATGCTAGTGCAGCCAAGCGCTCTACGGAAAGAAAACCGCTCTCATGCACACCGAGGCCGCAATACGCCGGGGCCGTATTCTACGGTGGTACGACACCAGCAGCCACGCTGAGTCCGAGTGACTTGCCTGCAGATCGTATGGCGTTAAGTATCGGCCGGTACACGCTCGTTCTTGGTGTGCTTCCGGATGTTCCGACAGCAGAAGCTGTGCGCGAGGCAGTTAGGCGCTATCGTAATCAATGCGTTGTTGCGAGGTCCCACCTGAACCCGGACCAAAGCATAGACATGCAGTTAATACTGGTTGGCCCACGTGGCAGTGCCGCAGATAGTGATTGGCTTGCACTTGCGTTATCGATTGAACGGGATGATAGGGTCGCGCGCAAACTTGTCTGGTTATTGCCCGATACCCCAGAGGAGGACGGAGAGAGTTACGATCAATTTATCAAGCGGACATTTCTTGCTAAACCATGGAGTGAACCAGATCAGCTTGGCAATCAGGCGCTTGATAAATTAAGCGACGCAAATGTGAAAGTTGATGGGCTGTCTCACTCACTGGTTGATGAGTGGAAGCGAATTGCTTTAGATCAGGAGAAAACACCTGATGAAATTGTCGAAGCACTTGTGAAAGCTTGGGAAGTAAGGGACCTCATATGACTGGCATTTATCTTTCCCGCATTAGTCTTCGGGATTTTCGAACTTTCGGCAATTTCGACATCGATATCCCTGCTGCACCGGGGCTGACTCTGCTGACAGGCACTAATGGTTTAGGAAAGAGTAATTTTTTCGATGCCATTGAATGGGGGCTCACGGGGAAAATCCGGCGTTTTTCCGAGTATGTTGAAAAGGGTAAGCTCAAAGAAGATGCATATTTAACCAGGACAGGAGCCTTGGCGAACTCCCATAAAGTGATGCTGGAATTCTCTGATGGTTCGCAGATTGAACGCAGCGCTGCGTATGAGACGCCAATGCAGGTGATCATCACGCAACTTGCAAAAAAAGGGCGGGTTGCAATACACGACCTTGAAACCTACCTGGCGTTGACACACTTTTTAGGTCAGACATCGCAACAGCGGTTTACCAGTCTCGGCGAGCAGGAACAATGGAAGGCGCTGAAAGGACCGAGCGGTATTGAACGGCTTGAAAGTGTTCGTTCAGGCTTAAGAGGGCGCCCAACAACCAATGCCTTTACACGTCGGCTCGATGATGAACGAACTGCAATAGCGAACGTGCAAAAGAAAATCGCTGTGTGGCTAGGGTTACAGTCTCGTATTGATCGCCTTCAGCAAGCGGTTCGTGCATCGGGCACGCTGACAGAAGGCGAAGTGCAGGAGCGAACGCTCGTACTCGAAGCAAAGCTTTTTTCGTTGCTTAAGGAGCCCATGCCAAATATTGAAGGCGAAACACTCAGTCAATGGTTGATCAGGCTTGGCGAAATAATTGAGCAAAGTTTGCACCGCATTGCTGAGCGTATCGGATTACTCAAAGGACTTGAAGATTCAGTTGACCAATTTGCGGTGGCGAATGTCAATGCCCAGGTTGATCACCCGGTGTTAGTGCGTCTACGCAAAGACGCGGAGATTGTCCGTCATACATTGAGGGAACTGATACCGGAAAGCGAGCGTGCTGATCTGAATGTGGCATCGCAGAGTTCCGCTTTACGAAGTATGGAGCAAGACATTTCGCTGCTGGAGGCGGTCCGGACAGATTTACTCCGGCAACAAGACATTAGTGTTCAAATCGTAGCAGCAGAGACAGATCAGACTCGCATTTCAGCGATTCTGGCGGAACGCAGGGCAGCGCTTGCCACAGCCGAAGCGGATGTCCAGAGTCACACGGAAATGGCGGTCGAAGTTGCGCGATCAAAAAGCATCGCACAGCAGGCTCGCTCGTTGGTCGACTCGTATGCTCGCTTAAATGAACTGGATTTGCGAACTGCTCAAGCCGCAGAGGCATTGGCAGCGGCTCGGCAGGCTGAGCAGGATGCAAAAGTTAGACTTGAATCTGTTGTGCCATTGCGTGACCAGCTAGACGAACGTATACGGCGGGCAAAGAACGATTTCGAAGCCGCTGAGCGTCGCGCCAATGCGGTTAGTGCGGCGATAGCCACGATTGCGAGTCATATTAACCATGACGATCAGCATTGCCCGGTATGCAGAACCACTTTTGAAGTTGGCCAGCTCAAGCTTTTGGCCAATGAAGCTGCGCAGGCTTCGAACGTAGCGCTTGCCGGGATTGCTAATGAGATCGAGGCATTGCGCACAGAGGAAATGATTGTTCGCCTACGAATCGGCCAGTTACAAGCAGCAATAGACGCGCTGGTGCCAGTTGAGCGAGCGTGGATAACCAGCAGGGACACGGCACTTCAGGCGCGTGTTGCATTGACTGTTGAGTTAGGCGTAGACGAGAAAGCCGATCTTGGTTCAGTTGTCACCATGCGGGAGCAAATTTCGCTGGAAAATCTAACCAAGGCCACAGCCATGCAGGATGAACGGGCAGCGTCTGGTGCAGCGGCGGCTGAACGGCTTCCTGCAATCATGACTGAGGTACAGAGCTTGCTCGAACATCAAACAAAGGTTCTTGCAAAGTTGAGTGAACTGCGGTCGGAGACTGCCGCCTGCACTGAGCGCATAGCGGCGCGTGGGATGAGTGGTTGGTCTACTGAGAACATAAATATGCGGCTTTCAGAGCAGCGCTTATCGTTGGAAGCTGCCCGGGCCCAGTTGCACCAATTCGCGGAAATTGCAGCAAATGTTCGTTCCAGGTCGGATGTTATTCGCCAATCCCTCATTTTGGCAGAAAAAAGCGTGGCGGAAGCTGAACAAGCGCGCAACAACGCGGAACGTACTGCCAATCAGCTTCAATTACGATGGACGCGGAATTCATTAGATGGCAGCCCAAGTCGGGAGGCATTGGATGATGCGTTAGCCTCATTACAGGGGGATGTTGTATCGCTAAATTCATTGCGGACAGGCTTGCAGGAGTTGGCACGCGAAAATCAAGATGCCTTGTTAAAAATAGAGATCGAAAAGGTCGCCAGTGAAATGAGAGAAGTGGGAGGTGACGAAGGCTTTTCTGATCCATCAGGATATCTGGCTCAACTTGACCAACAGGAAGCTGCGGCAAAGGCTGCCCTCAAACTGACGGAAGAAACACGAAGAGCTGTTCAAGGCTTCACTGAATCCCTTAAGAGCCATGCGGAAGACTACACTGCACAAGTGCTAGCGCCACTTAATGGCGTGATTTGCGATTTTAATGAAGCGTTGTTGAGTACTCCTGGCCAATCAATTCAATTCAAAACGGCACATAGAGTTGACTCAACAACGTTAGGTATGTTGTTGCAAAGGCGGCATCCGACGGAATTCGGATCAATACAGCAGGAAGTCTTACCTCCGCAAGTCGTGTTGAGCGAGGGGCAGCTTGCTGCAAACGGCTTTAGTATTCTTTGTGCTGCCAGCACTGCTTACAGATGGTCGAAGTGGCAGGCGCTGTTGCTAGACGACCCTCTGCAACACAACGATATTATTCATACCGCTGCCTTTATCGATGTGATGCGCAATTTGGTTGAGTTCCAGGGCTATCAACTGATCATGTCTAGCCATGACAAAGCAGAAGGTGATTTCATTGCACGTAAATTTAATGCAGCTGGGTTGCCATGCTCACGAATTAACCTGATTTCGCCGTCTAATAGAGGCGTCGTCTTTGAGGGGCCTGAGCACAATAGTGCAGCCCAGGCCATAATGAGGAGGTCTGGTTCGAGGGTTGCGGTGCAGTGAAGGGGAATGTTAACGTCCATCTTTGCTGGCGATTAACTCCAGCAAATGCTGTTCGATGGCAAACACGTGTTCATCGTCGCGTCCCAATTCGCGCAGCGCGACAGCCAGTTGCGTCAGGTAATCACTGTTCGGGCCGCTGGGGCCGAAAGAGCCGGCAATTTGCAATGCAATGTCCGCTTCGCTGGCCGGGCCAAGAAAGGAGTCATTATCTTCGCGGGCAATGTAGACGACGCCTTCGGCCATGTCGCCGGAACCGTCTTCAAACGCGATGTCGACGACGCGCCGCAGGTAACCGTTTTTTTCGCGGTAATCGAGGTGCGTAAACACATCCGGCGATACCAGGTACGCCATGCCATGGCACACGGCGCCTTCGTCGGGAATCAACGTGACGACGCGGCCAGGCGCCGCGGGCGTACCACGGTGGTCATGCGAGCCTTGCCAGAAACGGCGCGACCAGCCTGTGATACTGGCGGCGCGGCGCTGCATGAAAGGGAAGTCTGCTTTGTAAATCAGGGAACCGTAGCCGAATACCCACACGCTGTGGTGGCCATCGAAGTGGTCCATTTGCTGGTTGATGGCAATCGTGTTCGAAGACATAAAAGTGCGGCGCTGCAAAAATCTTATTGTAAAGCGCCGGACTGCTTTACGCTGCCAGCAGTGCGGCCTGCTGCAGCGCGGCTTCGATGGCTTGTTCGCGCGCCGCCGTGCCCTGCGCCAGGTTATCCGCTTCCAGGATGTGCACGTCCGTGATGCCCACCATGGCAAAGACGGCTTTCAGGTAACCCGTGTGGTAGTCACTCATGCCGGCCAGCGTAGGGCCGCCCCGCGTCGATGCTACGATGGCGCGTTTGCCGGTTGCCAGGCCGATCGTGCGGCCGCTGGGCGATACCTTGTACGTCCGGCCTTCCAGTACGACGCGGTCCAGCCACGCTTTCAATGTGGAGGGAACCGACAGGGTCAGCACGGGGGCGCCCAGCACAATGACGTCGGCTACCATGAATTCCGCCAGCAGCAGCTCGGTCAGCATCACGTCGCCCTGCAAGTCTTCATTGAGGGGAATGGTGCTGTTCCACTGGCCGCGCATCACTTGCAATAACGGCCCCGTGACGTGGGGCAGGTGGCCGGCGCCCAGGTCGCGGTAGGCGACATTGGCATCCCAGTGGCGCACCCGCAGCGCATCGACAATGGCGGCAGTCAGCTGGCGCGACGCGGAATTGTCTCCAAGACAAGCGGAATCAATGTGCAGGATATTCATGAAATATTTTCCCGGATGTCACACGGCCAGCATATCAGCCCGGGCGCGGTTCCACTCGTGGCCCACCATAAATTGCAACAAAAAAGCCACAAAACTTTCTGCTGCCGGTGACAGCGAGCGGGTGCTCTTGGTGTATACAAAGAAGCGCCGCGTCAGTTCCGGCTCTTGCAGCAAGCGCATTTGCAAGCCATACAACTTTGCCATCGGCGCCGCATACGGAATGCATGCGGCCACGCCCAGTCCCGCATTGACCATGGCCAGCGCCGTGGTCATGAACGTCACTTCATTGAACGGGTGCAGCGGCACGTCGCGCAGCAAGCGTTCCGTGAACTGGCCTTGCAGGGCAATCAGCGGATAGCGCTCGACGTCGGCCCACGTAACCTTACCCTGGCTTTCCAGCGGGTGGCCGGACGGGAACACCAGCACGAATGGCATATCAAACAATAATTGCGCGGCAATTTCCGCTGCCGGGTCCCGTTCCGGGCCGATGCCGAAATCCACTTCGCCGGAAAACACGCGCCCGGACACGTTTTCCACCGGGCAGTCGACCAGCTTGACTTGCACTTCGGGATGCGTGGCGCGGTAGGCGGCAATCGCTTCCGGCAACAGCGTACACGCCATCATTTGCGGCGCCGCCACCCGCACCAAGCCTTTCTTTAACGCTTTGCGGCTGGCGATGTCCGCCATGGCGCCGTCGAGGTCTTGCAGCATTTTGTCGAACAGCGGATACAGTTCGCGCCCCACTTCCGATAACTGGGCGCGCCGCGTGTTGCGCTCGACGACTTTGACGCCCAGTACCTGTTCCAGTTCCTTGATCTGGCCGCTGAGCGCCGATTGCGTCACGTGCAACTGTTCGGCGGCCAGCGTAAAACTGCCGGTGCGGGCGACGGCAACCAGCGCGCGCATTTGGCGTAACGTGGGATTCATAAGAAAATCCGATAAATCGATTGAAAAATACTGTTTGTATGATATCTGAAACCACGGTTTAATGGCTGTATTCCGAGGAGCCCACCATGAAAATCAAGCAAATCCACCACGTGGCATACCGCTGCAAAGATGCGAAAGAAACCGTCGAGTGGTACGTGAAGCACCTGAACATGAACTTCGTGCTGGCCATTGCCGAAGACGAAGTGCCATCGACCAAAGCGCCGGACCCGTACATGCACGTGTTCCTGGACGCGGGCCAGGGCAATATCCTGGCCTTCTTTGAATTGCCGACGCAGCCGGAAATGGGCCGCGACACCAATACCCCGGCGTGGGTACAGCACCTGGCGCTGGAGGTGGGCAGCATGGATGAATTGCTGGCCGCGAAAGAACGCCTGGTGGCCGCCGGCATCGACGTGCTGGGTCCCGTCAACCACACGATCTTCAAGTCGATTTATTTCTTCGATCCGAACGGCCACCGCCTGGAACTGGCGGCCAATACCGGCACGCCGGACATGATGAAAAAGCTGGACGACGTCAAATGGGACATGCTCGAAGAGTGGTCCAAAACCAAACGCGCACCCAGGCACGCTGCCTGGATGCATGCGCCTGCACCTGAAGGAAACGCACAATGAAACTCGCCACCCTGAAAAACGGCAGCCGCGACGGCGCCCTCGTCATCGTCAGCCGCGACTTGTCGCGCTGTGTTTCCGCAGCAAGCATTGCGCCGACCTTGCAGGCAGCGCTGGACAACTGGGATGCGGTTGCGCCGCAACTGGCCGCGCTGTATGAACAGCTCAATGCCGGCGCCGCGGCAGGCGCGCAGCCATTCGACCAGGCCGCCGCGCATTCGCCGCTGCCGCGCGCCTACCAGTGGGCCGACGGTTCCGCCTACATCAACCACGTGGAACTGGTGCGCCGCGCCCGCAATGCGGAAGTGCCGGCATCGTTCTACACGGACCCGCTGATGTACCAGGGCGGCTCCGACAGCTTTGTCGGCCCGCGTGACAACATCTACGCGTTGACGGAAGACTGGGGCATCGACCTGGAAGCGGAAGTGGCCGTGGTGACGGGCGACGTGAAAATGGGCGCCACGCCGGACGAGGCAGCGCAAGCCATCCGCCTCGTCATGCTGGTCAATGACGTTTCGCTGCGCAACCTGATCCCCAATGAATTGGCAAAAGGCTTCGGCTTCTTCAATTCCAAGCCAGCCAGCGCATTCTCTCCGGTCGCCGTCACGCCGGATGAGCTGGGCGCCGCCTGGATGGACAACAAGGTGCACTTGCCGCTGGCCGTGCATTTGAATGGCCAGCCATTCGGCAAGCCCAATGCGGGCGAAGACATGACGTTCAGCTTTGCGCAGCTGGTGGCGCACGCGGCGCAAACGCGTGAGCTGGGCGCCGGCACCATCATCGGTTCCGGCACCGTATCGAACAAGCAGGGCAGCCTGCACGGTTCGTCGATTGCCAACGGCGGCGTCGGCTATTGCTGCCTGGCCGAAGTGCGCATGTATGAAACCATTGAAAGCGGCAAGCCGCAGACGGGCTTCCTGAAGTTTGGCGATACCGTGCGCATTGAAATGAACGATGCCGCCGGCGCTTCCATCTTCGGCGCGATCGACCAGACCGTGGCGCACTACCGCGAACGGGGCTGACATGAAACTCTACACGTACTTCCGCAGCTCGGCCGCTTACCGCGTCCGCATTGCGCTGGGTTTGAAGGGTTTGCCGTACGAGGCGGTGCCGGTGCACTTGCTGAAAAACGGCGGCGAGCAGCTGGCCGAAGCGTACCGGGGCATCAACCCGGCCGCGCTGGTGCCGGCCTTGCAGGACAACGGCGCCACCATCACGCAATCGATGGCCATCATCGAGTACCTGGACGAAGTGCATCCGCAAACACCGCTGCTGCCGGCCGACCCGGCAGGCCGCGCCCGCGTGCGGGCATTGGCGCAAACCATCGCGTGCGACACGCACCCGCTGTCGAACCTGCGCGTGCTGAAGTACCTGACGGGGACGCTGGGCATTTCAGAAGAAGCCAAGACGGCGTGGATGCACCAGTGGATGACGCTGGGACTGGCCGCGTTTGAAGCGCTGCTGGGCGATGGCAAGGCGGGGCGCTACTGCCACGGCGATACGCCGGGCCTGGCCGATTGCCTGCTGATGCCGCAAGTGTTCAATGCACAGCGCTTTGGCGTGGATCTGGCGCCGTACCCGCAGATTGCGCGGATTGCCGCCAATTGTGCGGAGCTGCCTGCGTTCCAGGCCGCGCATCCGTCGCAGCAGGCGGACGCGGAGTAACTGTTTCGGCTACTGATACTGGGACGTCACGGTCCCAGCACCACCCGGTTCCGTCCTTCTTCCTTGGCCTGGTACAGCGCCTTGTCCGCCCGCACCAGCAACGACGACGCCGTATCCGGCGCCTGCTGCGGCCGCGACGCGGCCACGCCGATACTGATGGTCAGCGCAATGGCCAGCCCGCCATCGACTTCCACCGCCAGCAGCGACGCCGCTTCCCGCAAGCGTTCCGCTGCCAGGCCAGCCGTTTCCAGGTCGGTTTCCGGCATCAGCAGCACGAATTCTTCCCCGCCAAAACGGGCCACGGTATCGATTGCCCGCAGGCTGGCGGACAGCATGTTGGCCACGGCAATAATGGCGCGGTCGCCCGCCTCGTGGCCATAGGTATCGTTGATGCGCTTGAAGTGGTCGATGTCCACCATCAGCAGCGCCAGCGGGTGGCGCAGGCGGCGCACCCGCTCCAGTTCCTTGGCAATGTGCTCCGTCATCTTGCGGCGGTTGGCGATGCCCGTCAGCGGGTCCGTCGTGGCCAGCTGTTCCAGCTTGGTATTGGCCATCAACAGTTCCAGCGTCCGCTGCAGCACACGGTCTTCCAGGTTGTTGCGCTCATCGTTCAGCGCACCCATGGCGCGGCGGCGCGCGCGCAGCGCCATCACCAGCGCGGTAATCAGCACGCCTTCCACGACGATCAATCCCACGCCGGTCAGGATTTGCCAGCGGTACAGTTCCCATACGCCGTGTGGCCGGTTCAGCATCAGCGCCCCCTGCGGGATGTTGACCAAGCCATAGCGTTCGGCAGTCTGGTAGTCGAACACGTAGCGCTGCACATTGCTCATGTCGGCAGGCTGCCCTTGCAGTACCTGGGCCACGGCACGGCCGATGGCTTCGCCGCTCAGCACATAGCCGCCCGCAATGCCGGGCACGACCAGCGATTCCACGTGGGTAAAGATCGGCACTTGCGTGACGTCCGCAAGCTTGCGCGCCACGTCCGACGGCAGCGCGGCGCCGCCCGTGCTGTCGGTATAGGTGGCAAACATCAGGATGGCCGTTCCGCCTTTCAGCAGCGACGCGCGGCGGTACAGCTCATCGAAACTCTGGTTGTCCCAGTATTCCATCTGCAGCCGCTGGCCATAGGCGCGGGCCGCTTCGCGCGCACCGGCGATCCATTCCTGCACGCGGGGCGTCTTGTCGCCTACCACCACGATGCGCCTGGTGGACGGCGCCACGCGCGTGATGACGCCCAGCATGCGGCCATAATCATGCGCGACTTCCAGCGCTTCGCCATCGCGCGGGCGCCAGCCCCTGCGGCCATGGTTGACGTAGAAGCGGGGTACGCCGGGGAATAGTTCGGGATGGCTGTTGAGGAAGGTGGCGGCCAGGTAGTTTTCCGTCACCACGGCATCGAGCTTGACTTGCGCATACTTGGTGCGCAGGTAGGGCGCCATGCTGTCCAGCGACGGCTGCCTGCCGACGCGGGCCACGTCGAAGCGCTCCTCGAAGATCATCGGCACGTCGCCCCACGCCTTGCGGCCCAGTTCATCGTACAAGCCCTTGTGCACCATGGCTTGCCACGCCGAGATATTTTCCGCGCCCAGCGAATACAGCACCAGCACCTTGCGGTCTTCGCCGGCCGCAATCGCATGGCCGGCTTGCGCCAGCAGCCAAAACACGGCGCATGCCCAGGCCGCCGCGCGCGGCAATTTGCGCGGCAGCTTGCCCCGGATACGCGGCGGGGCGGAGCGTGGCAAAGTCAGTGGCATGGAATTCGTCGCGGATACGGCGGGCAGGGCGCAAAGTGTAGCATGAGTTATATCAGGCCGCCCGCAGCGCATCGACGATTTTCATGCGCGCGGCGCGCACAGCGGGCAGGAAGCCGCCGATGAAACCCATGGCCATGGCAAACATCAGGGTTTTCACGGCAATGAGCGGCGTCAGGCGGAAGCCGAAAGCCAGTTCGGAAAACGACTGGAAATTGGTGGTGGAGAATGACAGCATTTGCATCAGCGAGGCGCACGCGAGGCCCGCCACACCGCCCACCAGCGCCAGCAGCATGGCTTCCAGCAGGAATGCGGCCAGGATATGGCGGCGCTGGTAGCCCAGCGCGCGCAGCGTGCCGATTTCCGCCGTGCGGCTGGCCACGGATGCGTACATGGTAATGGTGGCGCCGATCATCGCGCCGACCGAGAAAATGATGGACAGCGCCAGGCCCAGGATACTGATGAAGTTCGACAGCGCCTTCGACTGGTCGGCATAAAACGTTTGTTCGCGCCGCGCTTCCACGGTCAGGCGCGGATCGTTTTCCAGGTCGCCTTTGAGCTGCTCAAAGCGGCTGCTGTCCGACAGGCGCAGCACGATGGATGACCACGCCAGGCGGCGGAACGCCTGCACCAGCTGGTCGGCATCGCCCCAGATTTCCGAATCGAAGCCGCTGTTGCCCGCATCGAACAAGCCCACCACCGTCCATTCGCGCTGGCCGAAACGCAGCTGGTCGCCGATCGCCACACCGGCAAAGCGGCGCGCGATGCCGCTGCCGACGATGACTTCCGAAGCGCCCGGCGTAAACAGGCGGCCTTCCGTTACATGCACTTGCGGCCGCAGCGCAAAGCCTTGCTGGCTGGCGCCGCGGATGACGACATTCGACGCCTTGCCGCTGCCGCGGCGCGGCAATGAAATCAGCACCACGGTTTCCTTCGACAGCAGCGGCCTGCCTTGCGCATCGCGGGCAATGGCAGGGTGGCTGGCCACGATATTCGACATATTGCGGTCCACGCCGCTTTGCACTTCTGTTTCCGCCGAGCGGCGCGTGACCACCACGTTGTCATATTCGCCCGTCGTGACCAGCGTATTGCGCAAGCCTTCGTCCAGCATCAGCACGGTGGCAAACACGAATACCACCAGCGCCAGCCCGCCCGCCGTCAGCGCCGTGGTCAGGCGGCGCGCCCACAGGTTGCGCGCGATGTAGGGCAGCGGGATCTTCATCAGGCGATGCTCCTCAGGCCATCCAATATGCGCATGCGCGCCGCCCGCACGGCAGGGATCGCGCCCGATATCAATCCCACCAGCAGCGCCGCTCCCACTTGCATGGCGAGGGTAACAGGCGCCACGTGGAAGACGGGGAACATGGTGCCCAGGTTGGCGGCAATTGCACCGGCCAGCGGGAACAGCAGCGCAATGCCGCCTGCCGCGCCCACCAGCGCCAGCAGCAGCGCTTCGCCGATAATCAGCAAGGCAAGATAGCCGGGGCCGAAGCCCAGTACTTTCAAGGTCGCATATTCGGCCTGCCGCTCGCGCGCGCTCATGGCCATCGTGTTGGCCATGACGGCCATGATAATGATGATGACGACAAACGATACGATGCGGATGGCCGCCACGATGGCTTCCGACATGGCGACAAAGCCCAGCTGGAACGCTTTCTCGGTCTCGGTCAGCGTCTCCGCCAGTGAATTGGCAAATTGCGCATCGATGGCTTGCGACACGGCGGCTGCATCTTCCGCGCGGGCAATACGCACCACGTACACGCCCACCTGGTTGGCGCGGCGCGGATACACTTTCTTCACGCCTTCATTGACGTAATCCCAGTGGAAAAACATGGTGGCCGTGTTGGTCGACGGCTGGCGGCCGTCATAAATGCCGCGGATCGTGAACGACCACTGGCCCGGATAAATCGTGCCGCGGATGGGGATCGTATCGCCTACTTTGAAGCCATACTGGTCGGCCAGCTTGCGGCCGACAATCGCGCCTTTGCGGTCGCGCAGGAAGGCCGTGCGTTCACTGTCGGGGAGCAGGAAGTCCGGATAGATGTCCAGGTAGCTCTGGCCTGAAATGGCGAATTGCGCAAAGAAGTTCTTCGGGTCCTTGTAGATGCCGCCAAACCAGTTGGCATAGCCGACCCCCGTCACGCCTTCCATGCCGCGGATGCGGGCCTGGTATGCCAGCGGCAAAGAAAATACCAGCGACGTGGCGTTGCGCGTCACCAGCGTGGTGTTCGATGCGCCTTCCGCGCCCGCGTACCACGCGCCCACGACGGTTTGCAGCAAGCCGAATGACAGGGTCGCCACCACCAGCCCCAATACCGTCAGCGCCGTGCGCAATTTGTGGCGCAGCGCGTTGCGGGAAATCAGGCGCAGCACGTACATGGTTCAATCCACTCCGGCAGCTTCGGACGTGGCCGGTCTCAGTTCCCCTTTCTCCAGGTGCACCAGCGTGCGCGCCTGGGCGGCGGCGTGGGCGTCGTGCGTGACCATGACGATGGTCTTGCCCAGCTCCCCGTTCAGGCGCCGCAGCAGCGCCAGCACGTCCGTGGCCGACTGGCGGTCAAGGTCGCCAGTCGGTTCATCGGCCACGATCAGCGCGGGATCCGTGACGATGGCGCGGGCAATGGCGACGCGCTGCTGCTGGCCGCCCGACAATTCATTGGGCGTATGGTCCATGCGGTCAGCCAGTCCCACCATGGCCAGCGTCATTTCCACCCGTTCGCGCCGTTCGCGCCGCGGCAGGTTGGTCAACAGCAGCGGCAATTCCACGTTTTCATACGCGTTCAGCACGGGCATCAAGTTATAGAACTGGAAAATGAAACCCACGTTGGCGGCGCGCCAGTGCGCCAGCGCGGATTCCGGCATGGCGGCGATGTCCAGGCCATTGACTTGCAGCACGCCGGAATCGGGCTTGTCGATCCCCGCGATCAGGTTCAGCAGCGTGCTTTTGCCGGAGCCGGATGGACCCATCAGCGCAGTGAACGCGCCCGCGGGAATGTCGAGCGTGATATCCGTCAACACGGGCACCACTTGGCCGCCGCGCCGGTACGATTTCACCAGGTTGGCGATGTGCACCAGCGGCGCGGCGGGAGCGCCGCTCATGGTTTGCCTGCCAGACGCACTTCCTGGCCATCGCGCAATGCCGGCGCTGGTTTCAAGACGGCTTTATCGCCGGCCTTGATGCCGCCAGTAATGCCGCCAGTAATGCCGCCAGTGAGCTGCACCAGTTCCCCGACCTTGCGGCCAGGCGTGACGGGTACTTGCCTGACTTTGCCATCGGCGGCAATGAACAGCACGGATTTGCCATCGCGCGTGGCGACGGCGCCGGGCTGCACGGCCAATACCGGCGTGCGGTCGGCTGGCGGCACGGGCTGCGACAGGAACGCGACTTTCGCGCTCATGTCGGGCAGCACGCGGGCATCGCGTTCATCGAAGCGCACTTTGACCAGCAACGTCGCCTTGCTGCGGTCGACAGTCGGCACCATGCGCGATACGGCGCCGGCCAGCCGGATGTCGGGGAAGGCGTCGAGCTGGATTTCCGCCGGCTGGCCGGCGCGGATTTTCGCCAGCATGGACTCCGACACATCGGCTTCGACTTCCAGCGTTTCCATGTCGGCGATGGTGACGACGGCGCCTTTGCTGTCGGCAGCGGAAGAAAACGGCGTGATGTTGTCGCCCACGTTGGCATTCTTGGTCAGGATCACGCCGTCGAACGGGGCGCGGATGCGCGTCTGTTCCAGCGCCACCTGGGCCGCCTGCGCGCCTGCCTGCGCCATGGCGATGGCGGCTTTTTGCGCCGTGACGGCGGCATTGGCCTTGTTGTAGCGCGCTTGCGCCGTATCGGCGGTGGCGGCGGCAATGAAGCGCTGCGCCAGCAATTCATTGGCGCGCTGGTACGCTTGTTTGGCGTCGGCCAGTTCCGCGCGCGCCTGTTCCAGGTTGGCTTGCGCCACTTTGATATTGGCTTGCGCCTGGGCCAGCGCGGCTTCCTGGTCGCGGCTTTCCAGCCGGGCAATCACGTCGCCAGCCTTGACTTTCGACCCTTCCAGCACACCCAGCCATTCCAGCCGTCCCGTGGCTTTCGATGACAGGGCGGCTTTGCGCTGCGCCACCACGTAGCCGGTGGCGTTCAGCAACGTCAGGTTTTGCGATGGCCAGGCCACCGAGACGGTGGCGGTTTCCACTTCCGGCCTGGCGCCGGAGCGCGATGCAATGACGGCGCCGATGGCGGCGGCGGCCATGATGGCAACGGTGATGTTCACCCAGCGCCGCCGCCCGGGGCGGGGCGCGGTGGCGCTGCGGTCGATTTTCAGTTTGGCGAGCTGCGGCGGTTCGGTCATGGACGCCTCGGTGCGGTGGGCTGATCTGACCGATGGTGCGGCAAATTCGTTCTACATGCAAGACCCCGGCGCCACATTACGCCGATGATTCGATCAGCGCCGCCAGCTGGACGGGATTCACGGGCTTGACCAAATGCGCGCTGAACCCTGCCGCCGCCGAACGGTGCTGGTCCGCAGCCTGGCCATACCCCGTCAGCGCCACCAGCCGCAAGCCCGATAGCTGCGGACGGCGGCGCAATTCAGCGGCCAGTTCATAGCCATCCATGCCGGGCAAGCCGATGTCGAGGATGGCCAGGTCCGGCTGCAGCCGCTCCGCTTCCTTCAGCGCGCTGGCCGGGTCGGACAGCGCATGCACTTCATGTCCCTGCATCGCCAGCAATTCGCTGAGCGCGTCCAGCATGTCGGTATTGTCGTCCACCAGCATGATGCGGCGGCGCAGCGCGGCCGGCAATGCCTGTGTGGCCGGCGCCGGCATGGCGGCGGGCTGCAAGGCGCTGTCCGAGCCTGACGCCAGCGGCAGCCGCACTTCAAAAACGCTGCCCTGGCCAGGCCCTGGGCTGTAGGCTGACACGATGCCGCCGTGCAGCGAAACCAGGCTGCGCACGATGGCCAGCCCCAGTCCGAGGCCGCCGTGCGCACGGTCCAGCGCCTGCGGTTCCTGCACAAACAAGTCGAACAGGCGCGGCAGCATGTCCGGCGTAATGCCGATACCGTTATCGGCCACGCGCAGCACGCAATGGCCGTCTTCCGCGTGGGCCCGCAGCGTGATGCTGCCGTTGCGGTTCGTGTATTTGGCGGCATTGGTCAGCAAATTCGACAGTACTTGCGTAAAGCGTACCGGATCGGCATCAAGCGCCAGGCCCTGCGCCGGCACATCCACGGTCAAGTGGTGGCTGCGTTCTTCCAGCAGCGAACTGACAGTTTCCACGGCCTGCGCCACCAGCGGCGCCAGTTCCACCCGCTCCCGCTGCAGCACGACTTTGCCCTGCGCGATACGGGCCACGTCCAGCAAGTCATCGACGAGGCGCACCAGGTGGCGCGCCTGGCGCTCGATGACCGCATGTTCGCGCAGCACATGGTCCACGCCTTTCAGTTTCATGAGTTCCAGCGCGACTAAAATCGGCGACAGCGGATTGCGCAGCTCATGGCCCAGCATGGCGAGGAATTCATCTTTCGCGCGGTTCGCCACTTCCGCCGCGCGCCGCGCCCGCACCAGTTCCGTCACTTCATAGGCCACCACCGCCACCCGGTCCACCATGCCTGCGGCATTGCGCACAGGCTGGTGCACGTAATCGAAATGGCATTCTTCCAGTTCGCCGTGCGCGCCGCGCGCCAGCCACACGCGGCGCGTATTGACCACTTGCGCGTGCCCGCTCGCATAGGCGCGTTCCAGTTCTTCCAGCACGCCTTGACCCTGCAATTCTGGAAATGCCAGGCGCAAGGGCTGGCCTGTGGCGTCGCGGCCGTTGACCAGTTCGCGGAAGCGGTCATTCATCAATTCCACCACCAGCCCCGGCCCGCGCAGGATGGCAATGGCCATGGGCGCTTGCTGGAATACCGTGGCCATGCGGTGCGAATGGGCTTTTTCCAGCTGGCGCAGGCGATTGCGCATCAATTGCGCTTCCGCGCGGGACAGCAATTCACGGGCGGAAAACGGCTTGACGAGGTAATCGTCGGCGCCCGCATGGATGCCTTCGAGGCGGGCTTCCTCACCAGCGCGGGCGGACAGCAGCAGCACCGGCGTGTCTTGCAAGCGGCGGTCGGCCCGCAGCGCGGCGAGCAGGCCAAAGCCGTCGAGCTCGGGCATCATGACGTCGGATATCACCAGGCCGGGCGGATCGGCGCGTGCGCTGTCGAGCGCGGCGCGGCCATTGGCCACCATCGTCACGCGCCACCGCTCGCTCAGCAAGCGGTGCAGGTAAAGCCGCATGTCGGCATTGTCGTCGGCCACGATGATATGGCCGGTTTCCGCCAGCACGGCGGCTTTTGCCAGCACGGCTGCCGTGACGGCCGTGGCGTCGGATACGTCGGCCAGCGGCATGGGCTGCATGGGGGCGAGCGGTGGCAGTGGCGCCGGCAGCGGCGGATAGTCCTGGTCCGGCAGCCACCGCGCCGCTTCCGCGGTAAAGCTGCGCACGGCATTACCGGCCGGTGCTGTGGGCGGTGCGCTGATCTGGTCGTCGCGCAAGTGCGCGCGGCCCAGCGGCAGCGTCACAGTGAAACGGGTACCCACGCCAGGCTCGCTGTGCACAGTGATGGCGCCGTGGTGCAATTCCACCAGGTCGCGCACCAGCGCCAGGCCGATGCCGCTGCCTTCATGGCTGCGCGACTTCGCCCCTTCGATGCGGCGGAAGCGTTCAAACACGTGCGGCAAGTCGCCGGCCGCGATGCCCACGCCGCTGTCGGCCACGCACAGCACGGCGTGCTGCCCTTGCTGCTGCAGCGTCACCCGGATGCCGCCCTCGAACGTGAACTTGAATGCGTTCGACAGTAAATTCAGCACGATTTTTTCCCACAGCGACGCATCGGCATACACCGGCATCGCCAGCGGCATGCATTGCACATCCAGTTGCAATCCCCCGTTTTCAATCAGGGAACGGAAGCCGCTGGCCAGGTCGCTGGTCAGCGCCGCCAGGTCAGTGGGGGCAAAGGATGCGTGCATGCGGCCTGCCTGCACCCGGGAAAAGTCCAGCAGGGTGTTGACGAGGCGCTGCAAACGCAGTGCATTGCGGTGCGCCAGTTCCAGCCGGCCACGCTGTTCGGGCGGCAGGCTGGCGCTGTCGGCCAGCGCATCTTCCAGCGGTCCCAGCATCAAGGTCAGCGGCGTGCGGAATTCATGGCTGACATTGGAAAAGAATGCCGTCTTGGCGCGGTCCAGTTCCGCCAGCATGTCGGCCCGTTCACGCTGCGCTTGCGCGGCCATGGCATTTTGCATGGCGGCCGCCACCTGCGCCGCCACCAGTTCAAAGAACGTGCGGTATTCCGCGTCGAGTTTGCACGCGGGGCTGGCGCCCATGATCAGCACGCCCGCGGCTTGGTCCTGGCCGGGCATTTGCAGCGGCAGCGCCAGCGCTTGCGTGATGCGCTGGTTGGCCAGTCCCAGCGGCAGCGCATCGAGGTCGCCCACGGGCAGCAATTCCGGGCCGCCGCCCAGCCACAGGCGGCGCAGCGGCCAGCGGCAACTGTCTGCAGGGGCCGCACCCGGCGCCTCGGCCGCCAGCACGATTTCGTGCGGCGCGATGGCGTGGCCTTCCGCGCCGCACGGCACATGGGCCGCCTGCTGCAGGCGCGCCACGCCGCCGGCGATCGTGTACAGCAGCGCAAACGGAATATCCTGCGGATTGGCGGCAATGGCCTGCATGGCTTTTTCGCAGGCGCCAGGCAGGCAATCTTCACGCAGCGCTTCGGCCGACAGCGCCGTCAGCGACGCCAGCCGGCGCGTATTCTGGTTGGTGGACGTGGTATTGGTGGATGGGCAAAACAAGCCGCCCACGCCGCCCGACTCATCCACCACGGGGCTGTATGAAAACGAATACCACGTTTCTTCGACCCACGTGCCCCGGTTCATGAACAGTTGCACGTGCTCGTACGACGATTCGCCGTGCCGGAACACTTTGTCCACCAGCGGCGCGCAATAGTCCCAGATTTCCGCCCACACCTGGCTGGCGGGACGGCCCAGCGCCAGCGGATGCTTGGCGTGGCTGAGCACGTCGATATAGGCGTCGTTGTACAGGAACGTCGCTTCCGGCCCCCAGCCCAGCCACATCGGGTGATTCGAGTTGAGCATCAGGCTGACGACCGTGCGCAAGCTTTGCGGCCACGCGTGCAGGTCGCCCAGCGGCGTATCGGTCCAGTCATAGGCGGCGATGCGCGCGCCCATTTCGCCGGGGGCGGCAAGGAAGGACAGGCTGCCTTGCCTGGCATCGCGCGCCGATGGCAGGCAGGCTTGGATGGGCTCGTTCAACGTACTCTCGCTCCGGTTACCATCAGTCGATGCAATTTATTTCATATTGACACGATGTTACTGTACGCGGCGCACGCGCAGGCCACAAGCGCCGCACCTGTCAACGTGCGGCGCGGGATACCGGCCGCAAGATATGGCGGCCTGCCGCCAGTACAGCCGCGCTCAGCCGTTCCAGTTTGGGCGATTGCACGCGCCAGCTGTGCCAGTACAGCGTGACGTCGCTATGGCAGCCGGGCGCCATGTCGATGATCACGCCTTTTTCCAGCCGGTCTCCCACCTGTTGTTCCGGCACCATGCCGTAGCCCATGCCCAGCTCGATGGCTTGCACGAAGGCAGGGCTGGACGGGATGTAATGGCACGGATAACTGCCTGGCGCCAGGCCGAATTCGCGCTGCATGAAGTTGGCCTGCAGCAAATCTTTGCGGTCGAATACCAGCATGGGTGCGCGCCGCGCCGGCTCACGCGCGAGGCCATCGGGAAACCACCGGCGCGCAAACGCGGGCGACGCCAACATGTTGTAGCGCATCACGCCCAGCGGCTCCACCACGCAGCCGCGCATCGGCTGCGGTTCAGTTGACACGCCGGCCAGCGCCAGGCCCCGTTCCAGCAGCGTGTACGTGTGGTCCTGGTCGTCCAGCGCGATATCGAGCATCAGGTTTTCTTCAATAAGGAAGGGCGCCAGTTCCGGCAACAGCCAGTTGGCCAGCGTGTCGTGGTTGACGGCCAGCGGCACGGACAGCGGGCGCGCATCGTCTTGCCGCGACTCGGCGAGGAATTCCTGTTCCAGCAATTTACTGCGGCGCAGGTATTGGGCCAGGTGCTGGCCCGCGCGCGTCGGGCGGCAGGGGCGGCTGCGGATCACCAGCGGCGCGCCCTGTGCCGCTTCCAGCGCACCGATGCGCTGCGACACGGCCGACGCCGTGATATGCAATTGTGCGGCAGCCTGCTCGAAGCTGCCTGTGTCGAGGATGGCAAGCAGGGTGTCGGCCTGGCGGGGATCGGGCAGCATGGCGGACCTTTACATTAGAAATTCTTAAGTAACCTCATAAATATTAATGCAGCTTCATTTTATCTGCCGGGCAAGCCAACATCAGCCCATGACTTGACGACAGGAGGTTGCGATGCTGGTACCGGCAGTGTTTTTGAATGGATTAGGGATGGGCGCCAGCCTGATCATGGCGATCGGGGCGCAAAACGCGCATGTGCTGCGCATGGGCGTGTGGCGGCGCCACGTCGGCGTGACAGTGGCGGCCTGCATTGCTGTCGATATCGTGCTGATTGCAGCCGGAGTGGCCGGCATGGGGGCGCTGATCCAGTCATCGCCGTTGCTGCTGGGTGCGGCGCGCTGGGGCGGCGCGGCGTTCCTCGTGTGGTATGGCTTGCGCAGCTGGGCGTCGCTGTTGCGCACGTCGACACTGGAAGTGCGGGACGATGGCGTGCAAGCGGACTGGCGGCGCGCCCTGGTCACCATCCTGGCCCTGTCGCTGTTGAACCCCCACGTTTATCTGGATACGCTGGTGCTGCTGGGCTCGCTGGGCGGCCAATATGCGCAAGCCGACCGTCCCAGTTTTGCCGTGGGCGCCATGACAGCGTCGCTGCTGTGGTTTACCGCGCTGGGATATGGCGCCAGCCGCCTGTCTGCATGGCTGCGGCAGCCGCTGGTGTGGAAGGGGATTGAAGCATTAACGGGCGCCGTCATGCTGGCTTTGGCGGCCGGACTGGCAGGGCAGGGACACATCTAGTGCCGGGCCCGCCGGACAGGCCCGGCGGCCCCGATTATCCCTGCTCAGTTGTTGCGGGCCTTGGTCAGCGCATCGGATATCACGGCGATGACTACCGCTATGCCCAGCAGCAGCATCACCGAACTGGGCTCTTTCAGCCACTTGATAAAACGTGAAATCATGCCGGGTTCCGCGCCAGGGTCGAGATCGAAGTCGCAGTCACTGCAGCGCCTGTATTGTTGTGGGGCGGGGTCGCTGCGGGGAGCGCGCGAATCGGCCGAATGCATGGCGTAAGGGCTGGCCATATTTTTCGGCGAACTATTCAGTGATTGCGAGTAGGTAACATATTCCGCCATGGCTGCGCTGCGGTTGGTACTGACATAAACACTGCCTTCCGGACAACTCCGCTGGTTGGATGCGCCTACCGTGTTGTAGCTGCCATCCTTGGCAACGCACAGGCTGTTAAAGTCCCGGTCAACGGCGCCGCTGCCGTAGCCTGCGCCGTTGTTGGGCGCGCTGATTTGCTGGTACGGGGCGGACGCGATGCTGGCGGCTTCGCGGGCGCTGCCCTGGTCCGTGTCGAACTGGGAAACCAGCGCCCGTACACTGCTGTAGGCTTGTAGCATCTTCAGCTTGACCTTCCACTTGAGTTCCTCATCGCTGGCGTACTGGTCAGCGGCCTCAATCGCATGGGTGGGTACACTATAGGAAGGGCCCGGCTGGCTGCCGGGCGACGACAGGACTGAGTCCGTACGGACGGCAGCAAAAGTCGACGTGAAGTAGCTGATGTCGTTGCCGGCGGCAGCTTCATTCGCCGGGGCGGCAAGCTGGCTCGGTGCGGGGACCGCCGTTGCGCCGGCCAGGAGCTGGCAACCGCCATCGGACGTGCATCCCGGCTGCGAATCCGCTGCATTGGCGCGGTTGTTTTGTACCTGGCGTTCGCTGGCGCTGGGCGCCACCAGCGTGACCACGGTGGCGCTGGCAGTCTGACTGGCCACTAGCAGGAACAGCACGGTAATTTTTCGAACGATGGCAGGCAGTTTCATCGCTACGTCCCCTCATATTATTCCCTCTTGTTAAAGAGGTGCGCGGATTGCTCTACATTAACCCAAGCATAAGGCGTGCCTTGCATAAAAAAATGAACTAAATCAATAACTTGGTATTGCGATTATTCAATGAAAAATTCCCAGTGTAAAGAAAACCGATTTATTGCCTGCTGGAATTTTCATAGGCAATAGCTATTGCCAAGTGGGAAGCTGTGGAGCGGTCTGCTAGAATCGCCGCTTTTGCCCATCTTTGCGCCATGCCGATTCCTTCCCACCTGATTGAGGCGCTGGAGCGCGCCGACGCTTCCTGGCGCCCTGTGCTGGCTGCCGGTTTGCAGGCCATGCATGCCGCGACGCCGGCATACTTCGAGACGTTGACGGACTTCCTGCCGACGGAGCAGCGCCTGTTTGCCGCGTTTGCGCAGCCGATGGACCGGGTGCGTTATGTGTTGATCGGCGAGGGGCCGTATCCGCGCGCGGAAAGCGCGACCGGCGTGTGTTTCATGGATGGCGCCGTCAAGGGCCTGTGGTCGGAAGAAGAGGGCGGCGGCTTGTCGAAAGCTGTCAATAAAGCCACGTCGCTGCGCAATTTCATGAAAATGCTGCTGGTGGCGGACGGCCGCCTGGCGCCGGACGATACGGGCACGCTGGCGCTGGCCCGCATTGCCGCGCAATCGCGCGGCGTGCCGGGCGTCGTGCAATCGCTCGGTGAAATTCAGCAAAAGTTCTTTGACGCGGGTTTCCTGCTGTTGAATGCCACGCTGGTATTCCGTGAAACCGTGGCGCCGGCAAAAGATGCGAAAGCGTGGATGCCATTCCTGCAAACCGTGCTGGCGGCGCTGAACGAACAGCAGCCAACGTTAGTGTTGTGGGGAAAGATTGCCGAACAGCTCAATAAGCTGGAAGAGGCGCAAGCGTTGCCGCAAATTGCCGCTGAGCACCCTTATAACCTCAGCTTTATTACCAATAGCAATATGCACGCGCTGTTCAAGCCGATGGGCTTGTTACGCTGTTGAAACACCCGTAAAAACGCGCACACAGCCTCGACTGGCGGCGTCAGCGGCGTCGCCTGACAAGAATAGTCAAATAAGGTATACTTGACTAAATCGTTCAACTAATCAGTCTTTAAGTGATGTTGAACAAGGAAGTATTCTAACTCAACCGAGGTTGTGATGCGTCTGACCACCAAAGGCCGTTTTGCAGTGACTGCGATGATTGATCTGGCTTTGCGCCAAGGCAAAGGCCCGGTCACGCTGTCTGGCATCTCGCAACGCCAGGCGATTTCGCTGTCTTACCTGGAACAATTGTTTGGCAAGCTGCGCCGCCATGAAATCGTTGAATCGATCCGTGGCCCCGGCGGCGGCTACAGCCTGGCGCGCCGTGCCGACAAGGTGACGGTCGCCGACATCATCATTGCAGTGGATGAACCGCTGGACGCCACCCAGTGCGGCGGCAAGGAAAACTGCCATGGCGCCGACGCCGCCACGGGCGCGCGCTGCATGACCCACGAACTGTGGGCCACCCTGAATGAAAAAATGGTCGATTACCTGGACTCCGTTTCCCTGCAGGACCTGGTCGATCAGCAAAAACAGAAACATGCCGAGCAAAACGTCGTGGTCATGCACCGCAACGCTGCTTTGGGCTAAACCAGCTGCAAATATTTGGAGTAATTGATGAACGCCCCTGAAAAAACCGTCGCCCAGGCTCAGGTACTCACTGCCCCGGTGGAATTCCACACCGCGCCGCACTTCCCGATCTACATGGACTATTCGGCCACGACGCCAATCGATCCGCGCGTGGCCGACCAGATGATCCCGTACCTGCGCGAACAGTTCGGCAACCCGGCTTCCCGCAGCCACATGTATGGCTGGACCGCCGAGAAGGCCGTGGAAGAGGCGCGTGGCCACGTGGCGGCGCTCGTCAATGCGGACCCGCGTGAAATCATCTGGACGTCCGGCGCGACGGAATCGAACAACCTGGCGCTGAAAGGCGCGGCGAACTTCTACAAAACCAAGGGTAAGCACATCATCACCGTCAAGACCGAGCACAAGTCCGTGCTGGACACGGTGCGTGAACTGGAGCGCCAGGGCTTTGACGCGACGTACCTGGAACCGCAAGATAACGGCCTGATCACGATCGAGCAGCTGACCGCGGCCATCCGTCCGGACACCATCGTGGTATCCGTCATGCTGGTCAATAATGAAATCGGCGTGATCCAGCCCATCGCGGAAATCGGCGAACTGTGCCGCTCGAAAGGCATCATCTTCCATTGCGACGCGGCGCAAGCCACCGGCAAAGTCGCGATCGACTTGCAAAAAACCAAGGTTGACTTGATGACCTTCACGGCGCACAAGACTTATGGCCCGAAAGGCGTGGGCGCGCTGTACGTGTGCCGCAAGCCGCGTGTGCGGATCGAAGCGCAAATGCACGGCGGCGGCCATGAGCGCGGCCTGCGCTCCGGCACCTTGCCGACCCACCAGATCGTCGGCATGGGCGAAGCTTTCCGCCTGGCCAAAGTCGAGATGGACAGCGAAATCGGCCGCATCAAGGCACTGCGCGACCGCCTGGCCAAAGGCTTGCAGGAAATCGAAGAAACGTACATCAACGGCGACATGGAGCACCGCGTGCCGCACAACCTGAACGTCAGCTTCAACTACGTGGAAGGCGAATCGCTGATCATGGCAGTGAAAGACCTGGCGGTATCGTCCGGTTCGGCCTGCACGTCGGCATCGCTGGAACCATCGTACGTGCTGCGCGCGCTGGGCCGCAGCGATGAACTGGCGCACAGCTCGATCCGCTTTACCATTGGCCGTTTTACGACCGAAAAAGATATCGACTTCGCCGTGGACTTGATGAAGTCCAAGGTGGGCAAGCTGCGCGAACTGTCGCCGCTGTGGGAAATGTACAAGGACGGCGTCGATATCAGTTCCATCCAGTGGGCCGCCCACTAATCGCGTACAAAATTGAATAGATAGGAGCATCAAATGGCTTACTCGGAAAAAGTGTTGGACCACTACGAAAACCCGCGCAACGTTGGTTCCTTTGAAAAGGGCGACGATTCCGTTGGCACCGGCATGGTGGGCGCACCGGCTTGCGGCGACGTGATGAAGCTGCAAATCAAGGTGGGCGCGGATGGCCTGATCGAAGACGCCAAGTTCAAGACCTATGGCTGCGGTTCCGCGATTGCGTCGTCGTCGCTGGTGACCGAATGGGTGAAAGGCAAGTCGCTGGATGAAGCGCTGGCCATCAAGAACACGGCTATTGCGGAAGAACTGGCGCTGCCGCCAGTGAAGATCCACTGCTCGATCCTGGCGGAAGACGCCATCAAGGCGGCCGTCAACGACTACAAGGCGAAGCATTCGGCATAAGCTGGAGGACAGTATGGCAATTACCCTGACCGAAAAAGCGGCCAAGCACATCAACCGCTACATTGAACGCCGCGGCAAGGGCCTGGGCCTGCGCTTTGGTGTGCGCACCACTGGCTGCTCCGGTCTGGCCTACAAGCTGGAATACGTGGACGAAGCGGATGAGCAGGACAGCGTGTTCGAATCGCACGGCGTGAAAGTGTTCGTCGATCCGAAAAGCTTGCCGTACATTGATGGCACGGAACTCGATTTCGCGCGGGAAGGCTTGAACGAAGGCTTCAAGTTCAACAACCCGAACGAGAAAGATGCGTGCGGCTGCGGCGAAAGCTTCCGCATTTAATACATCACACCGTGCAGAACCACTTCGAACTCTTTAACCTGCCACAGCAATTTGCCATCGATGCGGGGGCGCTGGACAGCGCCTTCCGCGACGTGCAAAGCCGCGTCCATCCCGACCGCTTCGTCAACGCGACGGATGCGGAAAAACGCGTCGCCATGCAATGGGCGACGCGCGCCAATGAAGCATACCAAACGCTGAAAAATCCGCAGCTGCGCGCCAAATACCTGTGTGAACTCAATGGCGTGGACTTGCAGACCGAGTCCAACACTGCCATGCCGCCGGCCTTCCTGATGCAGCAAATGGAATGGCGCGAAGCGCTGGAAGACGCCAGGGCGCAAAAGGATATCGGCGAGCTGGAACAGCTTGACGGCCAGCTGCGCGGCGCGCGCAAGGCGCAACTGAACGATATTGAAAACCAGTTGAACAGCGGCGACTACCATGCCGCCGCGCAGGGCGTGCGCGCTTTGATGTTCCTGGAAAAATTTGGCGACGAAGTCCGCTTTGCCTTCGACGCGATCGAATAAGAAAAACCCCTATGGCACTTCTGCAAATTTCCGAACCCGGCATGTCGACCGCGCCGCACCAGCACCGGCTGGCGGTGGGGATCGACCTGGGCACCACCAATTCGCTGGTCGCGACCGTCCGCAACAGCATTCCTGAAGTGCTGAACGATGAAGACGGCCATGCGCTGCTGCCATCCGTGGTGCGCTACCTGCCGAACGGCCACGCGCACATTGGCTACAAGGCGCAAGCCGCGCAAACCACGGACCCGAAAAACACCATCGTGTCGGTCAAGCGCTTCATGGGCCGCGGCCTCAAGGACATCGCTTACGCTGAAAACCTGCCATACGATTTCGTCGATGCGCCCGGCATGGTGCAATTGAAAACCGTGGCGGGCGTGAAGTCGCCGGTGGAAACGTCGGCGCAGATTTTGGCTACGCTGCGCCAGCGCGCGGAAGATTCGCTGGGCGACGACCTGGTGGGCGCAGTCATCACGGTGCCGGCGTACTTCGACGATGCGCAGCGCCAGGCCACCAAGGATGCCGCGCAGCTGGCCGGCATCAATGTGCTGCGTTTGCTGTCGGAACCAACGGCGGCCGCCATTGCCTATGGCCTCGACAACGCGTCGGAGGGCTTGTTTGCCGTTTATGACCTCGGTGGCGGCACGTTCGACATCTCGGTATTGAAACTGTCGAAAGGCGTGTTTGAAGTGCTGGCCACCGGCGGTGATTCCGCGCTGGGCGGCGACGACTTCGACCACCGCCTGTTCTGCTGGATCCACGAGCAGGAAAAGCTGGCGCCATTGTCCGATGAAGACACGGCCGTGCTGATGGTGAAGGCGCGCGAAGCGAAGGAACTGCTGTCGACCAAGTCTGAAGTGATGGTAGACGCCATCCTTGGTTCTGGCGAAGAAGTGCACTTGAAAATCACGGCGGAAAAATTCGCCGAGATCACGAAACACCTGGTCGGCAAGACCATGAACGCCGTCAAGAAAGCGCTGCGCGACGCCAATGTCGATGCGGACGATATCGATGGCGTCGTCATGGTGGGCGGCGCCACGCGCATGCCGCACGTGCAGCGCGCCGTGGGCGATTACTTCCACACGATTCCGCACGCGAATATCGACCCGGACAAAGTCGTGGCGCTGGGCGCCGCGATCCAGGCCAACCTGCTGGCCGGTAACCGTGCGCCAGGTGACGACTGGCTATTGCTGGACGTGACGCCGCTGTCGCTGGGGATTGAAACCATGGGCGGGCTGGTGGAAAAAATCATCCCGCGCAACTCGACCATTCCATGCGCCCGCGCGCAGGAATTCACGACGTTCAAGGATGGGCAAACGGCGCTGGCCGTGCACGTGCTGCAAGGCGAGCGTGAACTGGTGGCCGACTGCCGTTCGCTGGCGCGCTTTGAATTGCGCGGCATTCCGCCGATGGCGGCTGGCGCGGCCCGCATCCGCATTACTTATCAAGTCGATGCTGACGGCTTGCTGTCCGTATCGGCCCGCGAATTGCGCTCCGGCGTGGAAGCGTCGATCACCGTCAAGCCATCGTATGGCCTGGGCGATGATGACGTGGCGCGCATGCTGCAAGATTCGTACAAGTCCGCCGAAGTGGACATGAAAGCGCGCGCGCTGCGTGAAGAACAGGTGGAAGCGGAACGCATCCTGCTGGCCACGCAGGCAGCGCTGGATGAAGATGCGGCGCTGCTGTCTGATGAAGAGAAGGCCGCCATTGTCGCGCTGATGGACCGCACCCGCGCGACGCTGGCGCAGTCCAATCAAGGCGCGGTGGACCACCAGGCCGTCAAGCTGGCAGTCGAAGAACTGGCGCGCGGCACGGAAGAATTCGCATCGCGCCGCATGGACCGCTCCGTGCGCAGCGCCCTGGCTGGGAAATCATTAGATCAAGTGGCCTAAGCCGCCGCCCCGAACGCGTCATCCCCGCGAAAGGCTCGGCGCCCGCCGCGGGGATCCATACTGAACCAATCGAAGCCGCTGGCCTGAAGCGGTCCGGTAATCAAAGAGGTCAAGAAGTGCCCCAAATCGTATTCCTCCCCCACGCCAAACTGTGCCCGGACGGCGCCGTCGTTGAAGCCCCGGCCGGCAAGACCTTGTGCGACGTGATGCTGGACAATGACATCCACATCGAGCACGCGTGCGAAAAATCGTGCGCCTGCACCACGTGCCACGTGCTGGTGCGCGAAGGCTTTAATTCGCTGAACGAAGCGACGGATACGGAAGAAGACTTGCTGGACAAGGCATGGGGCCTGGAAGCCGTCTCGCGCCTGTCGTGCCAGGCTGTGGTGGCCGATGAAGACCTCGTCATTGAAATTCCCAAATACACGATCAACCACGCCAGCGAGGGAGGCCACTGATGAAATGGACCGACATTACGGCCATTGCTGAAGCGCTGTACGACAAATTCCCGGAGGTCGATCCCGCGACGATCCGCTTTGTCGACTTGCACAACAAGGTAGTGGAGCTGGACGGCTTCGACGACGACCACTCGCGCGGCGGCGAACGCGTACTGGAAGCCATTCAACAGGCATGGATCGATGAAGCGCAATAAGAATACCGCTGCGGCGACTGCCGCAGCTGGCGGTCTGCCGCAGGGTTTACCACCTGAGGTGCGCCCCGGCCAGTCCATCGAACTGCTGCAGGAACTGCACATCCTCACGCGCGACGGCAAGCTGAATCAGGACAGCCGCCGCAAGCTCAAGCAGGTCTATCACCTGTACCAGTTCATCGAGCCGCTGTTGAAGGAAGTGCGCGAAGCCAACGGCGAACGCGGCGTGTCGCTGGTCGACCATGGCGCGGGCAAATCGTACCTGGGCTTTATTTTGTACGACCTGTTCTTCAAGGGGCTGGACGACGCTTCGCACATTTACGGCATTGAGACGCGCGCCGAGCTGGTGGAAAAATCGCAGCAGCTGGCCGCGAAATTCCACTTCCCCGGCATGTCGTTCCTGCCGCTGTCGGTGGCGGAATCGACCACGTCGCAGGCATTGCCGGAACAGATCGACATCGTCACGGCGCTGCATGCGTGTAATACTGCCACCGATGACGCGATCGACTTCGCGCTGAAGAAAAAGGCCAGGCACATGGTGCTGGTGCCGTGCTGCCAGGCAGAAGTGGCGTCCGTGCTGCGCAAGAACAAGGGACAGTCGCTGGGCAAGAGCGCGCTGACGGAAATCTGGCGCCACCCGATCCACACGCGTGAATTCGGCAGCCAGGTCACCAACGTGCTGCGCTGCCTGCAGCTGGAAGCGCACGGCTACCAGGTCAACGTGACGGAACTGGTGGGCTGGGAACATTCGATGAAAAATGAGCTGATCATCGCGACGTATAAGAACCTGCCGCGCCGCCGGCCCAGCGAACGGCTGCAGGAAGTGCTGGAAACGCTGGGCTTGCAGGAAATGGGACAGCGCTTTTATACGGCGCACGTGCCGGCATGATGGCGCCGCAAATGTAAATGACTTAAGCGACTTGCCGGCGGATCCACGGGTCCGCCGTTTTGTTTTTTAACGGGGAGCCTTGATGACTGATTTCTGGATCGATCTGCGCAGCGACACTGTCACCAAACCATCGGCCGCCATGCGCGACATGATGCAATCCGCGCCGGTGGGCGACGATGTCTACGGCGATGACCCTACCGTCAACCTGCTGCAGGATACGGCGGCCAATTTGTTTGGCTACGAAGCGGCGCTGTTCGCGCCATCGGGCACGCAGACGAATCTGATCGCGCTGCTGGCGCACTGTGGCCGCGGCGATGAATACCTGGTGGGCCAGGAAGCCCACACGTACCGCTATGAAGGCGGCGGTGCCGCAGTGCTGGGCAGTATCCAGCCGCAGCCGATCGCCAACCAGCCTGACGGCAGCCTGGCGCTGGCCGATATCGCCGCGCAAATCAAGCCGGATGATGTCCACTTTGCCCGCACGCGGTTGCTGGCGCTGGAAAACACTATCGGGGGCAGGGTGCTGCCGCGCGAGTATGTGGCGCAGGCGACGGCGTTCGCCCATGACCAGGGACTTGCCACGCACCTCGACGGCGCCCGCATTTGCAATGCCGCCGTACAGCAGGGCGTCAGCCTGCGCGAAGCGGTGGCCGGTTTCGATTCCGTGTCCGTGTGCCTGTCGAAAGGGCTGGGCGCGCCGGTCGGTTCGCTGCTGTGCGGTTCGCGCGCCTTGATTGAGTCGGGCAAGCGCTGGCGCAAGATGCTGGGCGGCGGCATGCGCCAGGCCGGCATGCTGGCGGCGGCCGGCCTGTATGCATTGCGGCACAACGTGCAGCGCCTGGCGGACGACCATGCCAATGCTGCCTTCCTGGCCGCCGAACTGGCAAAGATTCCGGGGCTGTCCGTCAGCACGCCGCAGACCAACATCGTGTACGTCGACGTGCCGCGCGAGGAGATGCAGGGCTTGTCCGATGCGCTGGCTGCGCAGCATATCCGCGTGTCGATGGCGCCCCGCTTAAGGCTCGTTACGCACCTCGACGTGACGCGGGCAGACATGGAAACCACGGCGCAAGTGTTTGCGCAATATTTCAGCAACACGGTTAAAGAATAATGATGGATCAGGAAAATTCCATCCGTCTCGCCAAGCGCGTGATGGATCAGGTGCAGTGTTCGCGCCGCGAAGCGGAAATCTATATCGAAGGCGGCTACGTGCAGGTCGATGGCGTGACGGTTGAAGAGCCGGGCGCGCGTGTCACCGCTGAACAGGCGGTGGCGCTGGCGCCGGATGCGTCGTTGCTGGAAATCAGGCCGGTGACGATCATCGTCAACAAGCCGGCCGGCGTCAATGCCGGCATCGGCAGCGAAGGCTTACCGGTGTTGAGCTGCGTGCGGGAAGACACGCGCGTGGAATCCGTGCGGGGCGAGCGCTTCCTGAAGCGGCATGTGAAAAACCTGGCGATGGAGCCCTGGCTCGATACGCAGGCGACGGGACTGGTGGTGCTGACGCAGGAATTCGGTGTGTCGCGCCGCCTGCAGGAAGGGCTGGAGCAGGAAATCATCGTCGAGGTCAAAGGCAGCATCATCGATAATGGCCTCGCACTGTTGAACCATGGCTTGTCGTTCAATGGGAAACCGTTGGCGCCGCTGAAGGCCAGCTGGCAAAATGAGCACCGTTTGCGCTTTGCCGTGAAGGCGCCCAAGCCGGGCCAGATCGCGCATATGTGCCGCGCCGTCGGCCTGGAAGTGGTCAGCATGAAGCGCATCCGTATCGGGCGGATCGCCATGTCGTCGCTGCCGCTTGGGCAATGGCGCTACCTGAAGCCGTCAGAGCGCTTCTGATTCGGCATATAATCGTTATTGATCAAATAATATTGCAGGAGTTGTGATGTCGGTTCTGGTTGCTGCAGTCTCATTGGTGGCGGCAGTGCAAAGCAAGGCCGCCGTGCCCCAGTATGACTACCGCCAGCCGATGGCCGACGGCGTCTCGCTGGTGGGGATGGATTGCCAGCGCAAGCAGCGCAAGCTGGAACTGGGTTTCTTTTATCCGGACAAGCCGCCGCGCCGCCCGATGGAATTGTGGCGCACGTCCGATCTCGTGAAATTCGACTCCACCACGTGGTTCCTCACGGATGTATATGAAGTCGAGCGCCATTGCCTGATCGGCAAGGACAAGTACGTCGTGCGCTTCCGGGGCGTGCCGGGCGCCAGCAACGCGCAGTGGCAGTGCGGCGGTTCCAGCGGCGCCCATGCCACGGTGTTTAAAAACGGCCGCGTCGTGTTTGATGACGAAATGGCCGTGTGCCAGGACGACAGCTACATCCGCAAGATCGTTTTTTCATCCGGTACGGACATGCCGGTCGTGACCATCGCCCATTGAAGTGAATTAAAGCATTGCCGGGGCGTGCAGGAATGGGCACAGCGCGCCTGCTGTGGCGGGATTCGACAAGACATTGTTATGCCCCGCGCCTTGCGTCACGACGAAGCGCTTATGCGTGGCGGGCAGCGCTTCAAAAACTTTCTGCGCCAGTGCCGGCGGCGTGACTTCGTCGGCCTCGCCGGTCATCATCAGGGTTGGCGCCTGCACGTGCGACAGCTGGGCCGTGTTGTCGGCCGCCAGCAGCGACGGCGCCAGTTCCACGCGGATGAAGGGTTTGAAATACCACGGGATGCTGTTGTTGACCATGTCGCGCGCATTGGTGGTGGTCGATTCCAGCACCAGTCCCGCCACGTTGCGGTGGCGCGCCACCTGTGCCGCGACAAAACTGCCCAGCGACTGGCCATGTACGGCCACTGCGCCGGGATAGCGCTGGTCCAGGTAATCGAAGACAGCCAGTGCATCGTCCGCCATATTGGCCACGGTCGGCGTGCCGCTGCTGCGGCCATAGCCCCGGTAATCCATCATCGCCAGATTCACATTGCATGGCGCCAGCGCTTTGGCCACCTTATCGCCCGCGTCATCGATGTGGAACAGGTTGCCGCCGAAGTACAGCACGGTGAGTTTCGCGCCCGGTTTTTCCAGCAGCACGCCTTTCAATACAGCGCCTTCGGGGCGCGCCAGTTCCATTTCTTTCGCACCGGGCAAATCCAGGTGCTGTTTCGGCGCCTGGCCGGACAGCGCATCAGGGCGAATCAAATGGCGTTCTTCCACCGTGATGGTTTTACATCCGGCCAACAGGGCCAGCATGGCGAACAGCAGGGTCGTGCGCATAGCGGTTCCTTTCACGTATACTGATTGAACTACAATTAAATTTTATCGTAAAACGATAAAACATTATCATATAACAATCATGTCGATCAAAACATTCCGGTTTTTTCTGCTGGTGTTCGTGTTGCTGCAGTCTGTGTACTTCGGTTTTGCGTGGTTTTATCCGCATCCGGTCCCGATGCCGGGATTTCACATGACGTTCTCGCCTGACGGCCTGACGATGGAAGCTGCGTTTTCTTTATCGCCGGCGCAGCGCTGGAGCGGGGCGGCTGTATCGCTGCCAACGCTGGCGCTGCTGATGTATGCGTCGTGGCGGCTCGATGGCTTGCTGCGCGCATTCCAGGCGCGCGATTTGTTTTCCGCTGCCGCCATTGCCCATGTGCGGGCCTTTGCGGGCGGCGCGTTTGGCGCGCTGCTGATGGCGATTGCGGAGCAGCCGCTGCGCGGTTTGCTGTGGCGGCATGTGCTGGGCATCCACGGCGCGGCCGTGCAGATGGGCGTGTCGTCGGAAGCGCTGGTGATGATGGTGGCGTGTGGCCTGTTTTACCTGTTTGGCAGCGTATTGCAGGAAGGCCGCCGCCTGGCTGAAGAAAACGAGGGCTTCATCTGATGGCCATCGTGCTGCATTTGGATGTGATGCTGGCCAGGCGGAAAATCAAATCACGCGAACTGGCGCAGTACGTCGGTATCACGGAACAGAATCTCAGCCTGCTCAAGTCGGGCAAGGTCAAGGGCATCCGCTTTGCCACGCTGGAGCGGATTTGCGAAAAGCTGCAATGCCAGCCGGGCGACATCATTGAATGGGTGCCGGGGCAGGGCGGCGCAGAGGTGGAAGATGGGGGGGATTTCTGATGACGACGCCGCTGTTGATACGCGCAGCGCACCCGTCAGACGCGGCGCTGCTGGTGGACTTGATCCGGGAACTGGCTGTCGTGGAAGGCTTCCCGCATCCGGTGACGGTTACGGCCGATGATTTGCAGGCCAGCCTGTTTGGCCCGCAACCGGCGGCGCACGCGCTGGTCGCGCAAGCCGATGGCGAAGTTGCGGGCTTTGCCGTGTATTACGAGACGTTTGCCACGACCACCGGCAAGCGCGGCCTGCACCTGGACGATTTATTCGTGCGTCCCGCGTTCCAGGGGCGGGGCTATGGCAAGGCGTTGTTGGCGCACGTGGCGGGCATTGCGGAATTGCGGGGCTGTGCGCGCTTTGAATGGTGGGCGTTGAACACCAATGAACCGGCGCTGCGGTTTTATCAAGCGGTAGGGGCGCAGCGCATGGAAGAACTGGTGGTGCACCGCGTGCAGGGCAGTGCGATCCGGGATTTGGCCCGCAGTTAGGCGGCCGGCTGCGCCGCCGCTTTCTTTTCAGGCTTCGGCAATTGCACGAGGCGCGTACCCGCCAGGCGGTCATGCACGAACTGGCGGTCTTTATCCAGCAGCGCCAGCAGCGCCCACACGCCCATGCTGGCGAACATGGCGTACAGCGAGTGCCAGCGCGACAAGCCCAGCGCATAGGACGCCAGGATGCCGGGCATGACCCAGCCCCACGCCAGCACATAGCGCAGCGCGGCGATTTTCAGCGGCACGTGGCTATAGCCGGGAAAGACCAGCTTGATGCGCCACGTGCGCATGGCCAGCGTCTGGCCTTCGCGCGACCACTGGTGTATGAAATAGGCGCCCAGTACGAGGAAAGCCAGCGCCTGGCGCACGTGTTCCGCCAGCGGCGTGTGCGACGCCTGCATCGCTACTTCCAGGATCAGGAAAGGCAGGAATAGCACGGCAAACGCCAGCAGCATTTCATACACGATGGCGATCACGCGCCGCTTGATTGCCGGCGCCGGGCCCTGCGTGGTGTTATTTGACATTGGAAGCGGCAGGTGTGCTGGTGGCAGAGGTTGCTGCTGGCGCCGATGCGCCGGGTGCAGCAGTTGCAGCGGCGGGAGAAGCTGCAACCGTAGCGGCAGCTGGGGCGCTGGCAGGCGGCGGCGCCGCTGCGGCCGCAGCGGACGGCGTCGAGCCCGGTACGGCGCGCTTCACCGGCTGTACGGTTTGAATCTTGCTTTGTGCCGGGGACGGCGGATTGACGACCTGTTTTTTCGGCGCCTTTTCTGCCAACTGCTTCTTTTGTTCCGGCGGCAATTGCTGGTATTGCTCCCACTGCGCGGATTTCTGGCCCGGGACCGGCGCGACTTTTTGCGAGCGGGCGAAGTTTTCACGTACCTGGCGGCGCTGGTCCGGCGTCAGCCGCACCCAGTCGCGCATGCGTTCCTGGACGCGGGCCTGCTCATCCGGCTTCATGGTGTTATAGCGGTTGGCAATTTCCAGCCACTTTTGCTTGCGCAACCCTTCCAGCTTGTCCCATTCGCCCTTCAATGGATCCAGGGCGCGCTGCTGTGAGGCAGACAAGTCTTTCCACAGCGGCTTTTCCATGGCAATCGGCGCCAGGCCCGGCTTGCCGGCCGCCGCAGGTTTGCCGGCAGTTGGCACTGCGGCAGAGGCAGCGGGAGCAGCGGGAGCAGCGGGAGCAGCGGCAGGCTGTGCGGGGGCAGGCGCCGTGGCGGCAGGCTGCGCTGCCGCTGGCGAAGACGAAACAGGCCCCTGCGCAAAGGCGCCGGCGGCCAACAGGACGGATGCGAGCAGTCCGGCCTTGGTAGGGTAGAGGGGGCCAATGCGGCTGGTACGCGCCATCCTTATTGCTCGCGACTTTCTTCCAGATAAGTGTTAAAGCCATGGTCCAGGTAAGCGGACAATGGCAATTCGTCCGACAGCACGGCGGCGTCGAGTTCTGCCAGTTCATTGATGCGCTGCTGCTGTTCGTACTGGTACAAGCCCACCATGCCGGCCACCAGCACCAGCAGCGGTACGGCCACGCTCATACGGCCCAGCCAGCCAAACGGGTGCGAGAAGAAGCCGCCGGCCCCGGCCGTGGCCAGTTCCGATTGCGTCACGCGCACCGGCACATGCGGTTTTTTGCGCGCCATGGCAGCTTTGCGGGCGGCTGCCAGGCGGTCGGTAGTCGAAGCCGGCAGATCATCCAGCTTTTCATTGAGCGCATGGCGCACTTTGTAAGCGAAATTGAGGTCTTCGGTGTTCATAATTTAATTCCCTGGGCTTTTAATGCTTCAGCCAATGTATGTGTTGCGCGTGAGCAATGTGTCTTGACACTCCCTTCGGAACATCCCATTGCTTCCGCGGTTTCAGCCACATCCAGATCATGCAAGTAACGCATGAGGAACGCTTCCCGTTGACGTGCCGGCAGCTTTTGCACCTCGGCGTCGATGGCGCTAAGTATTTGCATACGCTCAACTTTGTCAGCCGACGATTCCGACGCTTCCGTCCCTTGCTCCGCTTCATACGTTTCCAGAATGTCAAAGTCTTCGTGCTCGTCGGCAGAGGATGACATGCCCGAGAACAGGCTTACCCAAGTGTTACGAACTTTTTCACGTCGGAAATAATCAAGGATGGTCGTTTGCAAGATGCGCTGGAACAGCATCGGCAATTCCGACGCCGGTTTATCGCCGTATTTTTCAGCCAGCTTGATCATCGCGTCTTGCACGATGTCCAGTGCGCTTTCTTCCTTGCGCACTGCGTATAAGGCTTGTTTGTAGGCGCGCCGCTCGACGTTTTCGAGGAAGTCCGATAATTCTTTGTCTGTTGCCATGCGATGGGGAAGCGTGCTGCGGGGAGACATGCATCTTAGCAAAAAATGCACCTGGAGGACACCTCCTTCGGCGCTTCCTCGTAAGGGTTTGCACCATATTCGCGTGGGAATGAGCGATATATTAAATTTTCCTTGACCAAAACCATGGGTCTTGATACCTTGCTGGAAGCTTTGCACACCACGAAGCCCTTGGTTTTATCCGGCGAACCACAAAGTCGCCACCGGTAAATCCCGCTTTCATTTGTCAGCAGTTTGCTCTAACCCGTGCCACAAGCGCGAGAAGTATGCAATACCGCGGCAGACACTCAGGCCAAACGAGTTGCGTTTGCGTCGTACTGAACCTTACCTCTCCATGGGTATGGGAATTTGCGCCGTGACCGCAGAAAGAAGGGAAGCCTAGGGATTCTGTCACGTCGTCAGCATGCTTCGCCAGGCAAGAGCATCCGATCAATCTCCCGTATGGACCTTGAAAGGAATGTTTTATGAACACCGAAGCCAACGCACCCATCACGGGCGCGGAAATTGTCGTACGTTGCCTCGCTGAAGAAGGTGTAGAACACGTCTTTGGCTATCCCGGCGGCGCTGTGCTGTACATCTACGACGCCATCTTCAAACAGGACAAGTTCCAGCACATTCTCGTGCGCCACGAGCAGGCCGCTATCCATGCTGCCGACGCGTATTCGCGCTGCTCGCAAAAAGTCGGCGTCGCGCTGGTGACTTCCGGCCCAGGCGTTACCAATGCTGTGACCGGCCTGTCCACTGCCTACATGGACTCGATCCCCATGGTCGTGATTTCGGGCCAGGTGCCCAGCCACGCCATCGGCCAGGATGCTTTCCAGGAATGCGACACCGTCGGTATTACCCGTCCGGTCGTCAAGCACAACTTCCTGGTAAAGGACGTTAAAGACCTGGCAGAGACCATCAAGAAAGCTTTCTTTATCGCCAAAACCGGCCGTCCTGGCCCGGTACTGGTCGATATCCCTAAAGACATCAGCATGCAAAAAGCGGTGTACCACTATCCGAAAGAAGTGGAAATGCGCTCCTACCGTCCAGTGGACAAAGGCCATTCGGGCCAGATCCGCAAGGCGGTGCAAATGCTGCTGGCTGCCGAACGTCCGATGATTTACACGGGCGGCGGCGTCATCCTGGCCAACGCCACCAATGAGCTGACCAAGCTGTGCGACCGCCTGGGCTTCCCTGTCACGAATACGCTGATGGGCCTGGGCGCGTACCCTGCCACCAACGACAAATTCGTCGGCATGCCAGGCATGCACGGCACGTACGAAGCCAACATGGCGATGCAGAACTGCGACGTGCTCATTGCCATCGGCGCCCGCTTTGACGACCGCGTGATCGGCAACCCGAAACACTTCGCCACCAACCCGCGCAAGATCATTCACATCGATATCGACCCGTCGTCGATTTCCAAGCGCGTGAAAGTCGACATTCCTATCGTCGGCAACGTCAAGGACGTGCTGATTGAATTCCTCGCGCAGCTGGATGCTGCCGAGCAAAAGCCGAACCAGGCTGCGCTGTCGAACTGGTGGAAGCAGATCAACGAATGGCGCGGCCGCGAATGCCTGAAGTATTCGACGTCCGACCTGGTCATCAAGCCACAGCAGGTGGTGGAATCCCTGTGGGATGTGACCCGTGGCGACGCGTTCGTGACGTCCGACGTGGGCCAGCACCAGATGTGGGCTGCCCAGTACTACAAATTCGACAAGCCGCGCCGCTGGCTGAACTCCGGCGGCCTGGGCACCATGGGTGTCGGCTTGCCGTACGCGATGGGCGTGCAAATGGCGAACCCGGATGCGACCGTGGCATGTATCACGGGCGAGGGTTCGATCCAGATGAACATCCAGGAACTCGCGACCTGCAAACAGTATCACCTGACCCCCAAGATCATCCTGCTGAACAACCGCTTCCTCGGCATGGTGCGCCAGTGGCAGCAAATCGATTACGGTTCGCGCTACTCGGAGTCTTACATGGACTCGCTGCCTGACTTTGAAAAACTGGCCGAAGCTTATGGCCACGTGGGCATGCGCATCGAAAAACCGGGCGACGTCGAAGGCGCCCTGAAAGAAGCGTTCGGTATGAAGGATCGGCTGGTGTTCATGAACTTCATTACCGATCCAAGTGAAAATGTGTGGCCAATGGTGAAGGCAGGTAAGGGCCTCTCCGAAATGCTGCTGGGTTCGGAGGATCTGTAATGCGACATATTATTTCTGTACTGCTGGAAAACGAAGCCGGCGCCTTGTCCCGTGTGGTTGGCCTGTTCTCGGCCCGCGGCTATAACATCGAAACCCTGACGGTAGCGCCGACGGAAGATCCGACGCTGTCCCGTATGACCATCGTCACTTCGGGTTCCGACGACATCATTGAACAGATCACCAAGCACCTGAACCGCCTGATCGAAGTGGTGAAAGTGGTGGACTTGACCGAAGGCCAGCATATCGAGCGCGAGCTGATGCTGATCAAGGTCCGGGCCGTAGGCAAAGAGCGCGAAGAAATGAAGCGCACTGCCGACATCTTCCGTGGCCGCATCATCGATGTGACCGAGAAGACTTACACCATCGAGCTGACCGGCGCGAAGAGCAAGCTGGATGCCTTCATCGATGCGATTGACCGCACGTCGATCCTGGAAACCGTCCGTACGGGCGGTTCCGGCATCGGCCGCGGCGAGCGCATCCTGAAAGTCTGATCTGCTTCACACATAGCAAACTCACACACATAACGCAGTACGTACCTCATTTTTACCAAGGAAAAACCATGAAAGTTTTCTACGACAAAGACGCTGACCTCTCCCTGATCAAGGGCAAAAACGTTGCCATCATCGGCTATGGCTCGCAAGGCCACGCTCACGCACAAAACCTGAGCGAATCCGGTGTCAACGTGACCGTTGGCCTGCGTAAAGGCGGCGCGTCGTGGCAGAAAGTGGAAGCAGCCGGCTTGAAAGTAGCGGAAGTGAACGACGCGGTGAAAGCTGCTGACGTCATCATGATTCTGCTGCCAGACGAAAACATCGCTCAGGTTTACAACGAAAACGTGGCGCCAAACGCCAAGCAAGGCGCCACCCTGGCCTTCGCGCACGGTTTCAACGTGCACTACGGCCAAGTTGTGCCACGCGCCGACCTGGACGTGATCATGGTTGCACCGAAAGCCCCAGGCCACACCGTGCGTGCTACCTACCGTCAAGGCGGCGGCGTTCCTCACCTGATCGCTGTGTACCAGGACAAATCCGGCAACGCCCGTGACATCGCCCTGTCGTACGCATCGGCCAACGGCGGCGGCAAGGCCGGCATCATTGAAACCAACTTCCGTGAAGAAACCGAAACCGACCTGTTCGGCGAACAGGCTGTTCTGTGCGGCGGCGCCGTTGAACTGATCAAAGCTGGTTTCGAAACCCTGGTGGAAGCCGGCTACGCACCAGAAATGGCGTACTTCGAATGCCTGCACGAACTGAAACTGATCGTTGACCTGATCTACGAAGGCGGTATCGCCAACATGAACTACTCGATCTCGAACAACGCCGAATACGGCGAGTACGTGACGGGTCCGAAAGTCGTGACGTCCGCGACCAAGGAAGCCATGCGCCAGTGCCTGAAAGACATTCAGACCGGCGAATACGCCAAGTCGTTCATCCTGGAAAACAAGGCCGGCGCACCGACGCTGATTTCCCGCCGCCGCATCAACGCCGAGCACCAGATCGAAACCGTTGGCGCCCAGCTGCGTGCGATGATGCCTTGGATCGCCAAGAACAAGATGGTTGACCAGTCGAAGAACTAATCAGTTCTGCATACATGGGGAGTGGTGTACTGCCATTCCCCGACCCAAGCCCGGCTTGCCTAGCAGCCGGGCTTTTTTGTTGCAAAATCGCTTGGTGCCTGGCACCGAATTGCTCCATGTCAAGTTAATAAGAGTTTTCCGCCGGGATATTTCTGTTGTGCTACGCTGGTTTTTTCTCTTCGACAATTTCGGAGGCACCATGTGGCGTGACTGGAGTGTAGCGACCAAGGTTTCCGCAGCGGCATTTGCCGTTGTCAGTGCTGTCTTCCTCGTGTTCGTGCTGATGGTGGGCTCCGGCCTGTCGCGGCTGGCGGAGCAGGAAGCCACGCGGGAAGTTGCCGACAAGACCAAGCTGCTCGGCGATGCGGTGGAAATCGTCGATGCGGATTTGCGCAAGCAGGTCGCTACCTATGCGCGCGTGTTTGCCAGTTGGTTCCCGCAAGGGCTGGAAGTCGATCCAGCCAATACCGTGACGGTGGGAGCGGAAACCGTGCCAACGATCAGTGCCGGCGGCAAGGTGTTGAACCTGGATTTTTCCGTGCCGGACAACTTCACGAAATTGACCGGCGTATATGCCACCGTGTTCGTACGGCGTGGCGATGATTTTGTGCGCGTGACCACGTCGCACAAGAAAGAAAATGGCGAACGGGCCATCGGCACCAAGCTGGCAGCCGACCACCCGGGCTACCGCAAAGTGCTGGATGGCCAAGCGTATGCGGGGCCTGCGAACCTGTTCGGCAATATGTACATGACCAGCTATGAGCCGATCAAAGATGCGGCCGGTAAGGTCATCGGCATCCTGTACGTCGGCGTCAGCTTTGAAGATTCGCTGCGGTCGCTGAAAGACAAAGTCAACGCCATGAAGCTGGGCGAATCGGGCCAGTTCTATGCGCTGGAAGCCCGTGCCAATAAAGATTTGGGCAAACTGCTGATCCACCGCAAGGAAGAGGGCACGAATGTGCTGGCGGCCAAGGATGATGCGGGCAGCGAGTACGTGAAAAAGATGCTGGAGCAAAAGACCGGCACCATGCGCTATCACCTCAAAGGCAGCGAACATTTGACGGCATTCCAGTACGTACCGAGCTGGAATATGTTGATAGTCGGTGAAGCTATCGCAGCGGAAGTCACGCAATCGGCGATGTCGTTGAGCAACCGCTTTGCCACGATCGGCATGGTATTGGTGGCGCTGGTGGCGGGCTTGCTGCATCCGCTGCTGGTGCGCCTCGTCAAGCGGCCGCTGGAATATGCGCTGAAAGTCGCGCATACCGTCGCCGAAGGCAAACTGGACAGCAAGATCGATGTCCACGGCCAGGATGAGCCGGGCCGCCTGCTCGATGCCATGAAACACATGACGGAAAGCCTGGCCGATATCGTGGGGCACGTGCGCCATGGCGCCATGACGATGGAAGCGACAGCCACGCAACTGGCGGAAGGCAACCGCGACCTGGCCAGCCGCACAGAGTCGCAAGCGACGTCGATTGAACAGACAGTGGCGTCGATGGCGCATTTGACCGAAGCCGTGCAGCGCAACAGCGCCAGCGCCCATCAGGCCAATCTGCTGGCGCAGTCGGCATCGGATGTGGCGCGCAAGGGCGGCGCCGTGGTGGCACAAGTGGTACATACGATGCAATCCATCAAGGAGTCGGCGCAAAAGATTGCCGACATTAACAGCGTGATCGATGGCATTGCGTTCCAGACCAATATCCTCGCGCTGAACGCGGCAGTGGAAGCGGCGCGCGCAGGCGAACAGGGCAGGGGCTTTGCCGTGGTGGCAACGGAAGTGCGTACGCTGGCGCAGCGTTCGGCCAGCGCCGCAAAGGAAATCAAGGAATTGATCGCCGCGTCGGTCGAGCAGGTGGAAGCGGGCGACCGCCTGGTGGCTGACGCGGGCTCCACCATGGAAGACATCGTGGCCAGTGTCACCCGCGTGACGGACATCATGCGTGAAATGCAGGCGGCCGGCGAGGAACAGTCGGCCGGTATCGCGCAAGTGGGTGCGGCGATTGCCCACATGGATGCCGATGTGCAAAGCAATGGCGCGCTGGTGGAACATGCCGCGGCATCGGCCAATACGCTGGAACAGGAAGCGGCGGACTTGACGCAGACTATGCAATTCTTCACGCTGGCCGAGCATGGCCCGGCGTCATTGCATGCCGTACCCGCCGCACCGGCGCCGCGCCGTCCTGCCGCGGAACCGCGCCGGCTGGCCGCATAACTGTTGCAAACGGCCGCGGCGCCGAATGACCAGCCGGGTTTTATCGCCCCTGGCCAGCGGTGGAAGAGCGGCGGCGCAGGGCAACGCCGATCACACCCAGGCCGGCCAGCAGCATGCCGCGCGCATTGATCGCGACTGCCATGGTCTTGAATGCGCCGGGGAACGGAATTGGTGTCGCCGCGCCATTCTGATACAGGAACGCACTGCTATTGACATAGCTGCCTGCTACCATCCCCGCATCGTTGATATCGGCAGTCTCGGCTTTATCGGCCATATTCTTATTTTTACAACTTTGTAGCGCCTGCCACGCTGTTACAAAAGGTCACCAAGGGATTCCGGTGAAAAGTTTGAGATGGGTTAAAGTGCGTTCACTGTTAGCAATTTGGAGAACAACAAGATGACCTTCCGCAAAAACCTGCTGGCCGCCACGCTGCTGCTGGCCACGCAAGCTTACGCCCAGACCACGCCGCCTTCCGGCACCGAAGTCATCGTGGCCGCCAATGGCGAAGTCACGGCGCCAAATGACCAGGCCGTGGTGACGATGGCCATTGAAGAGCAGGACAAGGACAAGGCTGCCGCCGCGTCGCGCGTGAATTTGAAAATGAAACAGGGCATGGAAATTTTGCGCAAGGAAGATCCCACGGCCGCGATGAAAACGCAGGGCTATTACACGTATCCCGTGTATCCGGAAGAGCGCCCGCTGCCGCCCGGCGCCGCGCCCAAGGTGCGCCAGCCGGCCGCATGGCGCGTGGGCCAGTATTTGCAAGTGACCACCACCAGCCTGGATAAATTGCCGAAAACCGTGGCCAGTGCGCAAAAAATCTTGACCCTGAACGGCATCAGTTTTGGCTTGTCGCGAGTCGCCACGAAAAAACTGGATGAACAGCGCATCGCTGCCACGTACCAGAACTTGCAGGAACGCATCGCCGCGATTTCCCGCGCTATGGGCCGTAATCCAGCCGATGCGCTGCTGGAAACCGTGGATTTCGAAGGTTCCGGCAACTATGCGGGCGGCAATGCTTCGTTTGCCCGTTCGCAGCCGATGATGATGAAGGGCGCGGCCCCCGCGCAGGAAATGGCAGTGGAAGAACCCAGCTTCGAGCCAGGCGAGACGACGCTGAACATGCATTTGGTCGGAAAAGTCCGGTTTAAATAAGACTTAACTGACTGGAGGGCTGAGTCTATTTCTTTTGCTGCAAGGTCGTCTCTCGATATAATAGGTCGCAGATAGCATAGAAATGGATTCATATGGCAACTTTCCCCCGTCGCAGAAACAAGAATGGCAATAGCCCGGCCAAGCCCAAGAACTCGCGCTTTGCGAAGTTCGCGCGCAGGGTAAGGGGGCAGGATGAACAGCCGCGCTCGCGCGGCATTTACCTGTTGCCGAATGCCTTTACGACGGGGGCGCTGTTTTGCGGCTTTTTTGCCATCGTCATGGCCATGAACCAGCGTTTTGAACATGCCGCCTGGGCCATTTTTGTTGCCATGATCCTCGACGGCCTCGATGGCCGCATCGCCCGCCTCACCAATACCCAAAGCGAATTTGGCGCCCAGTACGACAGCCTGGCCGACATGGTGTCGTTTGGCGCCGCGCCGGCGCTGGTCATCTATGAATGGTCGCTGCGCGGCATGGGCAAGCTGGGCTGGATTGCCGCGTTTGTCTATTGCGCCGGCGCCGCACTGCGGCTGGCCCGTTTCAATACCAACATTGAAGTGGTCGACAAGCGTTTCTTCCAGGGCATGCCGAGCCCGGCTGCGGCTGCCACCGTGGTCGGCTTTGTGCTGTTGATGAATGACCTGGAAGTGCCGGGCTTGCAACTGTCGTGGACGTCGTTTGCCATTGCCCTGTTTGCAGGCTTGACCATGGTCACCAACGTGCCGTTCTACAGCTTCAAGGAATTGAACTTCCGCAAATCGGTCCCGTTTATTTTCGTGTTCGTGATTGCGCTGGTGTTTGCGCTGGTATCGATCGACCCGCCGAAAGTCATGTTCCCGATTTTCCTGATTTATGGCTTGTCCGGCTATGCCGTGTTTTTCTGGCGCATGGCCAAGGGCAAACCTGTGTCGATTGTCCAGACTGAACACGAACCTGTAGACCAAAGCGAACGCCGCTGACCCGACGCTGACCGTGACGGGGCGGTGCAACCAAGGAGCCAATATGAGCAACAGTGACCGCCTGATCATTTTCGACACCACCTTGCGCGACGGCGAACAATCGCCGGGCGCGTCGATGACGCGGGAAGAAAAACTGCGCATCGCCAAGCAGCTGGAACGGCTGCGGGTGGATGTGATCGAGGCGGGCTTTGCCGCGGCATCACAGGGCGATTTCGAATCCATCCGCGCCATTGCCGCCGCCGTCAAGGATTCCACTGTCTGTTCGCTGTCGCGCGCCAATGACCGCGACATTGCCCGCGCCGCCGAAGCGCTGCAGCCTGCCGCCCGCAAGCGCATCCACACGTTTATTGCCACCTCGCCCTTGCACATGCAAATGAAGCTGCGCATGGAGCCTGCGCAAGTGCTGGAACAGGCAAAGCTGGCCGTGCGCTTTGCCCGCAACCACACGGATGACATTGAATTTTCACCGGAAGACGGCAGCCGCTCGGAAGAGGATTTCCTGTGCCGCGTGCTGGAAGGCGTGATTGCCGAAGGCGCCACCACCATTAATTTCCCCGACACGGTTGGCTATGCCGTGCCGGAATTGTTTGGTGAAACCATCCGCCGCTTGCGCGAGCGCATTCCGAATTCCGACAAGGCGATTTGGTCCGTGCACTGCCATAACGACCTGGGGCTGGCGGTGGCCAATTCGCTGGCCGGCGTGATGATCGGCGGGGCGCGGCAAATTGAATGCACGATCAACGGCCTCGGTGAGCGGGCCGGCAATACCGCGCTGGAAGAAGTCGTGATGGCGCTGCGCACGCGCGGCGGCTATTACAACTTGACGACGAATATCGATACCACGCAAATCGTGGCCGCGTCAAAAATGGTGTCGCAAATCACGGGCTTTGCCGTGCAGCCGAACAAGGCCGTGGTGGGCGCCAATGCGTTTGCGCATGCGTCCGGCATCCACCAGGACGGCATCCTGAAAGCCCGCGAAACGTATGAAATCATGCGCGCGGAAGACGTGGGCTGGACCGCCAATAAAATCGTGCTGGGCAAGCTGTCCGGCCGCAATGCGTTCAAGCAGCGCTTGCAGGAACTGGGCATCGACATGGATTCCGAGGCGGAAATCAATGCCGCCTTTACCCGCTTCAAGGAACTGGCTGACCGCAAGGCGGAAATTTTCGATGAAGACATCGTGGCGCTGGTGACGGATGAAGAACACGCGCACGAAGATGAATACTACCGCTTCGTGTCGCTGGCGCAGCGTTCAGAAACCGGTGAAATGCCCCATGCGAAGGTCGTGTTTTCCATCGGCGGCAAGGAGCATAGCTGCGAAGGCACGGGCGACGGTCCGGTTGACGCGATGGTGAACGCAATTGAAAGCGCGGCGCAAACGGGCGCGGAACTGGTGCTGTTCTCGATCAATGCGATCAGCACGGGCACGCAGTCGCAAGGGGAGGTCACGATGCGCCTGTCGAATGCCGGCCGGATCGTCAATGGCGTGGGCGCGGATCCGGACATCGTGGTGGCGTCCGCCAAGGCGTACTTGTCTGGCTTGAATAAGCTGCATTCGAAGACTGAACGCTTGAATCCGCAGACAGAATAAGTCAGAACGAACGCCGGTCTTCGTAATCCGGATCCGGGCCGGACATCAATTCGCGCAGCACGCCCTGGCGGTCGAAATGCAGGTGCATCAGCGAATACCAGATGCCGGCCTGCCGGTATTTGTATGACCACACGTTCATGTCGCGCAACGTCAAATACGTGGTGTCATAGGGCCGCCCCAGCTTTTGCGCCACCGTGGCTTGCGTATCGACGCCGGGTTTGAGTGCCGCAAACGTGGCATCCGTGGCGACCGGATTTGGCGGTCCGGACAGTCCGGCGCAACCAGGCAGGCAGACCAGGCCGGCCAGTAGTGTAAAACTTGCTACAAATTTAAGATTTTTCACGCTTTTTCCTCCCTGCCTGCCATTTTAGAGATAAACAAAGTGGCACTGGCGCGAAATTCCGCTATACTTCCGGGTCTGGCCTTAACGGGCCAGGTTTTTTTATTAACGTAGTCACGGTGAATGGGGTGCGAACTCCGACCACCGCATGTGAAAGGTATTAACATGACCGTAGAAAACATCAACAAGGCCGCCATCATCGCGGACAACGCACGTGGCCAAAACGACACCGGCTCGCCAGAAGTTCAAGTTGCACTGCTGACCGCACGCATCAACGAACTGAACGGCCACTTCAAAGCCCACACCAAAGATCACCACTCCCGCCGTGGCCTGATCATGATGGTTAACCGTCGTAAGAGCCTGCTGGCTTACCTGAAAAACAAAGATGCAACCCGTTACCGCGATCTGATCGCTAAACTGGGCCTGCGTAAGTAATCTTTGTACGTCCCGGCTTAATCAAAATGCCTGCGTCAGTTCGCTGCCGCGGGCATTTTGTCATTTAAACCCGGGACTAAATCGGGCAATCCAGCAGTTGATGCACATGCAGTAATTGCAGTAATAGCAGTAAAGGCAGCGGAAAGTTGTGGGAGCCCGGCCTAAAGGCCCGGCGCCCAATTGTTAAATTCGCTGTCCGTGGTGAGGTGAACGACAGCTCCTGAAAATCTGTCGGCAAATAGAAAGGGATTACCCATGTTTAACAAAGTTACGAAAACCTTCCAGTACGGCCAACACACCGTGACCCTGGAAACCGGCGAAATCGCTCGCCAGGCATCCGGCGCAGTCATGGTTTCGATGGATGACACCGTCGTGCTGGCAACTGTGGTGGCGCGTAAAGACGCGAAACCAGGCCAGGACTTCTTCCCTCTGACCGTTGACTACCTGGAAAAAACCTACGCGGCAGGTAAAATCCCTGGCGGTTTCTTTAAGCGCGAAGGCCGTCCTTCCGAGAAAGAAACGCTGACCTCCCGTTTGATCGACCGTCCTATCCGCCCTCTGTTCCCGGAAGGCTACATGAACGAAGTGCAAGTAATTGTGCACGTTCTGTCGGTAAATCCTGAAATCGACCCGGACATCGCATCGATGATCGGTGCTTCCGCCGCCCTGTGCGTGGCTGGCGTGCCATTCAACGGCCCAATCGGCGCCGCCCGCGTGGGCTACAAGGATGGCCAGTACATCCTGAACCCAACCGCAGCGCAACTGAAAACGTCCCAGATGGATCTGGTGGTGGCCGGTACTGAAACTGCCGTGCTGATGGTGGAATCGGAAGCGCAGCAACTGTCGGAAGAAGTCATGCTGGGCGCCGTGGTGTATGGCCACGAGCAAATGAAAGTCGTGATCGATGCGATCCACGAACTGGTGCGTGATGGCGGCAAGCCAGAGCACGAATGGGCCCCGGCGCCAAAGAACGAAGCGCTGATCGCCCGCGTGGCGCACTTCGCTGAAGCGAAAATCCGCGAAGCGTACCAGACCAAGGACAAGCAAGCCCGTACGGAAAAACTGCGCGCGATGCAATCGCAAGTGCAAGCCGACCTGGAAGCCGAAGCGGCTGCCGCCGGCGCTGCCGCACCTGACGCGGTTGAAGTCGGCAACATCCTGTTCGACATGGAAGCCAAGGTCGTGCGCTCGCAAATCCTGGAAGGCGAGCCACGTATCGACGGCCGCGACACCCGCACCGTGCGTCCAATCTCGATCCGTTCGTCCGTGCTGCCGCGCACCCACGGCTCCGCACTGTTCACCCGTGGCGAAACCCAGGCGCTGGTTGTCGCCACCCTGGGCACCGCGCGCGATTCGCAAAAAATCGATGCGCTGATGGGCGAATACACGGACGACTTCATGCTGCACTACAACATGCCACCGTTCGCCACCGGCGAAACCGGCCGTGTTGGCACGCCGAAGCGCCGTGAAATCGGCCACGGCCGCCTGGCCAAGCGCGCACTGGTTGCCGCGCTGCCATCGCAGGAAGAGTTCTCGTACTCCGTGCGCCTGGTGTCGGAAATCACTGAATCGAACGGTTCGTCGTCGATGGCTTCCGTCTGCGGCGGCTGCCTGGCGCTGATGGATGCCGGCGTGCCGATGAAAGCGCACGTGGCGGGTATCGCAATGGGCCTGATCAAGGAAGGCGGCCGCTTCGCCGTGCTGTCCGACATCCTGGGCGACGAAGACCACCTGGGCGACATGGACTTCAAAGTAGCCGGCACCGCCAACGGTATTACCGCGCTGCAGATGGACATCAAGATCCAGGGCATCACCAAGGAAATCATGCAAGTGGCGCTGGCGCAAGCCAAGGAAGGCCGCGAGCACATCCTGGGCGAAATGCAAAAAGCCATGCCGCACGTGAAGACCGAACTGTCGGACTTCGCACCGCGCCTGATCACCATCAAGATCAACCCAGAGAAGATCCGTGACGTGATCGGCAAGGGCGGCGCCGTGATCCGCGCGCTGACCGAAGAAACCGGCACGCAGATCGACATCAGCGACGAAGGCATCGTGACCATCGCTTCGGTGGACGCCGCTGCCGGCCAGGAAGCCAAGCGCCGCATCGAAGAGTTGACCGCATCGGTTGAAGTGGGCAAGACCTACGACGGCACCGTGCTGAAGCTGCTGGACTTCGGCGCCATCGTGCAAGTGATGCCAGGCAAAGACGGCCTGCTGCACATTTCGCAGATCGCCAACGAGCGTGTGAACGCCGTGGCCGACTACCTGAAAGAAGGCCAGCAAGTGCGCGTGAAAGTGCTGGAGACCGACGAGCGCGGCCGCCTGAAGCTGTCGATGAAGGCTGTGGCTGAAGAAGCTGCACAAGCTGCTGCGCAGTAATCTGCGTCAGGCTATCAGTGAAAACCGCCGGTGCGCAAGCCCGGCGGTTTTTTATTAGCTATGCCACCGGTAGGCGTGGAAGTTGCCCCAGCTTCAAGCGTAGGGCGGATTAGCGTTAGCGTAATCCGCCATGCGTGCAGGCCGCACAGGCATGGCGGATTATGTGCTGCGCGCTAATCCGCCCTACAGCAGGCAGTAGCGCATTGAAAAATTTTGCTTTGGTGCCTGGCACCGTGGGTGATCAAGCGCGGTAATCTTCGCCAGCCAAACCGTACTTTTGCATCTTGTGGTACAGCGTCTGCTTCGGCACCGACAGCGCCGCGCACGCATCGGCCACGCTGCCGCCCGCATTGCGCAATTCCAGTTCGATCAGCGCCCGCTCAAACGCGGCCACCTGGTCCGCCAGCGGCAGCGATGCCGCGATGCCGCCATTTGGCCCCGTGCCCATGCCCAGCGCGAAGCGGTCCGCCGCATTGCGCAATTCACGCACGTTGCCCGGCCAGTTATGCGCCATCAGCGCCTGCATGTGCGCAGCCGGCACCATCGGCATGTCGCGGTTGTAGCGCGTGCACGCATCCATCAGGAAGTGCTCGAACAGCAGCGGGATATCTTCGCGCCGCTCGCGCAGCGGCGGGATGCGCAGCACGATCAAATTCAAGCGGTAATACAAGTCGCTGCGGAATTTTCCCTGGTCGGAAAACTCTTTCAAATCCACCTTCGACGCCGCCACCACGCGCACGTTGACGGGCACCGGCGAATTGGAACCCAGCCGCTCGATATAGCGTTCCTGCAGCACGCGCAACAGCTTCACTTGCAGCGTCAGCGGCAAGCTTTCAATCTCGTCGAGGAACAGCGTGCCGCCATCGGCATGCTCGATCTTGCCCACCTGGCGCTTGGCCGCGCCGGTAAACGCGCCCGCTTCGTGGCCAAACAATTCGCTTTCAAAGATGGTTTCCGGCACCGCGCCGCAATTGATGGCCACATAGTGGCTGGACGCGCGCTGGCTGAACTGGTGCAGGCAGCGCGCCACCAATTCCTTGCCCGTGCCGGTTTCACCATAAATCAGCACATCGGCCGGCTGGACCGCCACGCTGTCGATCAGGCGGCGCAATTCCACCATGGCGGGCGCATTGCCCAGCAGGGTGGCGGCTATGCCATGGCTGTTGGCGAGGCGCTGGCGCAGGCTGTGCACTTCCAGCTGCAGCGCGCGCTTGTCGGCCGCGCGGCGCACGACGTCGGCCAGCTGTTCGGATGAATACGGCTTTTCAATGAAGTCATACGCGCCGTCATGCATCGCCTGCACGGCCATCGCGATATCGCCATGGCCCGTCACGACGATCACCGGCATATTCGGATCGATCTTGCGCGCCGCCTGCAGCAATTCCAGGCCGCTCATGCCGGGCAGGCGCACATCGGTCACCAGCACGAACGGCGCGTGCGCCTCAATTTGCGCCAGGGCTTTTTCCGCTTCGACGAATTCACGCACGTTAAAGCCGGCCAAATCCAGCGCCTGCGCACTGCCGGCGCGCACGGTCGGGTCGTCTTCGACCAGTAAAATCTCAATGTCGTAAATGCTGTCCATCATGTCTCCATGGGAGCCGGTTTTAATTTGATGGCGAAACATGCACCGGCTCCCGTGTGCTCCGCGCTTAATGTGCCACCGAAATCCTTGATGATCTGCTCGGAGATCGCAAGGCCGAGGCCGAGACCCTGTCCCTGTGGCTTGGTAGTGTAAAACGGTTCAAATAAATGGGCGCGCGTTTCTTCCGACAGGCCCGGGCCCGTATCGCATACGCGCAATTCCACCCATTCTGCGGCCCGGCCGACGCTCAGGCTCAATACTTTTTCACTGCTGGCGGCCATCGAATCGAGTGCGTTGGTCATCAAGTTCAGCAACACCTGCTCCAGCCGGTTGCTGTCGCACAGCGCATACAGTTCCGGCTCCGCGATGCGCAGCTGGAACGTGACCTTTTCCAGCGACATGCGGCGCTCGATCAGCACCAGCACATTGGAGATGGCCGTATCGATCGATACCGCCACCAGCGCGTCGTTGGACTTGCGGGCAAAGGTCTTCAGCTTGCCCGTGATGGTGCCCATGCGGGCCACGATCTGCGAAATGTTTTTCAAGTTGTTGCGGGCGTCGTCCATGCGGCCGCGCTCAAACAGCAGCACGGCATTGTCGGACATGGTGCGCAGCGCCGTCAGCGGCTGGTTCAATTCGTGCGTGATACTGGCCGACATTTGCCCCAGCACAGCCATTTTCCCGGCCTGGAACAGTTCGCTTTGCGTACGGTGCAATTGCTGCTCGGCCTGGCGCCGCACTTCGATTTCTTCCGACAGGCTTTGCGTGATTTTTTCCAGGCGCGACGTGCGCTCGGCCACCATGGCTTCCAGGCTGTTATACGCGGACAGCAAATCTTCGCGTGCCTGCAGCCGCTGGCGCAGCGCGCGCCGCCGCTGGCGGAAGAACAGGAACAGCAGCACGAGGAAGCCATAGGCGAGGATGGCAAACACCATGCCAATGCGCGAATTGGCGCGTACGGTCGACAAGTCGGATAAATAAATAAACGTCCACTGGCGCGGCGCCAGCGTGCGGGTTTGCGCCAGCATCGGCACGGGACGCAAGTTGTCCGGCGCGCCCGGATCGCGGATGGATACCACGCGCGTGCCGTCGTTGCGGGGCACGTCGGCATCGAAGCGCAGCGGCGGCAATGGCTCCTGGTGATATTGGCGGGTTTGTTCCAGGCTGGCGCGCACACTGGCGGGCAAGGGGCTCAGCGTACGATAGCGCCATGCAGGGGCGGAACTGAGGAAAATCACGCCATTGCTGTCAGCCAGCATGACTTTGTCGATGGTGCCTGTGTTCCAGCTTTTTTCCAGTTCGCTGATGTTGACCTTGACGGTCGCCACGCCCAGCATTTTGCCGTCGCGGTAAATGCCTTGTGCGAAAAAATAGCCGGCTTCGCGGTTGGTGGTGCCGACGCCATAAAAGCGTCCCGAGCGCCCGCGCAGCGCGTCTTGCAAATACGGGCGGAACGCCACGTAGTCGCCGACAAAACTGTCTTTCTGGCGCCAGTTGCTGGCGGCCTGCGTGCGGCCCTGCAAATTGACGATGTAAATGGTGCTGGTGCCGGCCTGGCGGTTCAGGCGTTCCAGGTATTCGTTGACGGTGCTGCGCAATGCCGGGTCGTCCTGGTGCTGCAGCAGCGCCACCACTTCCTTGTCCAGCTCCAGCATGCGCGGCAGGAATTCATATTTATCGAGCAAGTTTTCCAGGCTGGCCGCATAGGTTTCCAGGCGGCGCGCTCCGGCGGAGCGGACCCGCTCCGTATTCAATTCTTCCAGCCACCAGTAAGCCAGCCATGCCAATGCGGCGCCCACCAGCACGACGATCATCCACGCGAGCGCACTGCGCCAGCGTGGGCGGACGTGCGCCGGCGCCAGCCGCGGCGCAAGGGCCGGTGGCAGCGAGGGAGTGTCGTGCGAAGGTGGCATGAACAGACTATAGCAAAGATAGAACAGGCGGCCACTCCGTAATAACCGCAGTGGCCGCTCCATGATTAATCCTCGCCTGGTGGATTAAAACAGGTGACGCATGCCCAGGTTGAAGGCAGTCGGGGTATGGCCGTCATCAGTGGCATTGCCAACGGTGAATTTGGCGCCATTCTGGTTGTTGATATGGCCATACGCCGTGTACACGTCGGTGCGCTTGGACAGTGCATACATGTATGCGACGCCGAACTGGCGCGCATCCTGGTTCAATTTGCTGCGGTCCTGGTGGTCGACCACGGAACCCAGGAAGCGGTGTGGCCCGAATTCCGCGCTGACGCCGGCCAGCAAGTCGCGGCTGTCGGCGCCGGCGGCGCCGCGGTTTTGCACATAGGCCAGGTGGCCCGTGTAGGCGCCGACCGTGTAGCGCACGGTGGCCAGCGAATTGCGCGTATGGGCGTCCAGCACCGCGTCTTCCTTGCGATGGTGCGCCAGCACCACGGCCAGCGGGCCTTGCACGTAGTTGGTGGCTACGCTCAGCGAACGCTTGCGGGTGCTGTTGCCGGCCACTTCGCCAGCGCCATAGGTGGCGTCCAGCGCCCAGCCTGCGTAACGCAGCGACGAGAAGCTGATGGAGTTATCGATACGGCGTGGCGCGGCCATGATGTTCGGCGCCTGGCCGGCCAGGCCGTCTTCGAACGGGTCGGCCACGTCGCGCAGCGCTTTGTAATAGGCCGAGTACTGGCGGCCGACGCTGAGCGAGCCGAAGTCGCCGGACAGGCCGACAAACGACTGGCGGCCAAACGTCAGGCCGCCCTGGCCGGACGCGCCGGTATCAATGCCTACGCCGCCTTCGATGACGAAGTTGGCTTTCAAGCCGCTGCCCAGGTCTTCCGTGCCCTTGAAACCAATGCGGGAACCGGAATTGAGGCCGCTGCTGACGTAGGTATTGGTGCCGCCCACGCCGCCGCGTTCGATGACGATACCGCCATCGGCAACGCCGTAAATCTTGATGTTCGATTGCGCATGAACGGCGCTGCTGCCCAGCGACAGGATGGTGGTGGCGAGGGCGATTGCGGCGTATTTCATGTTGACTCCTTAGTATTGGTATAGGTGGTGTTCTATGTAAAGCGAGGGGTAAAGCTGGCCCGGTGCCTGCCGGGCCGGTATATCAATGAGCTGGCATCAGGCAGCGTGCGGGTAGGCGCGGTGTTCGTCCGCTTCCTGCTGGCCCAGCGCGCCTTCCCATTTCGCAACGACTGCGGTGGCAATGGCATTGCCGACAGCGTTGGTGGCCGAGCGGCCCATGTCGAGGAACTGGTCCACGCCCATCAGCAGCAGCAAGCCGGCTTCCGGAATGTTGAACTGCGTGAGCGTCGCGGCAATCACGACCAGCGATGCGCGCGGCACGCCCGCGATCCCTTTCGACGTCAGCATCAACAGCAGCAGCATGGTGATTTGCGTGCCGATCGACAGGTCGATGCCATAAGCCTGTGCAATGAACAGCACGGCGAAGGTGCAGTACATCATCGAGCCATCCAGGTTGAACGAATAACCCATCGGCATGACGAAGCTGGAAATGCGGCGCTGTACGCCGAACTTGTCCAGTGCCAGCAACAGTTTTGGATACGCGGCTTCCGAGCTGGCGGTGGAGAAGGCCAGCAGGAACGGTTCGCGGATCAGGCCCAGCAGCTTGAAGACGCGCGGACCAATGACGACGAAACCGGCGGCAATCAGCAAGCCCCACAGGCAAGCCAGCGCGAAGTAGAAGCCGCCCATGAATTTGGCGAACGTGGCCAGGATGCCCAGGCCGTTGGTGGTCACGACGGAAGCGGTCGCGGCAAACACGGCCAGTGGCGCCATGTTCATGATGGCGCTGGTGATGTTCAGCATCACTTGCGACAGTTCGTCAATCACAACCAGCAGGCGCTTGCCGGTTTCGCCCATGGCGCCCAGTGCGGAACCGAAGAAGATCGAGAACACCAGCACTTGCAGGATCTCGTTGTTTGCCATGGCTTCGATCGGCGATTTTGGCACCACGTGCGACACAAAATCTTTCAGCGTGAAGGCCGCGGTTTTCAGGCCGGTCGAGGCCGTGACTTCAGGCAGCGGCAAGCCCAGGTTGGTGCCGAGCTGGAACAGGTTGGACAACACCATGCCCAAGGTCAGCGACACCAGCGAGGCGCCCATGAACCAGACAAAGGCTTTGGCGCCGATACGGCCGGCGGCTTTGCCATCGGACAGGTTGGCGATGCCGACGGTCAGCGTCGAGAACACCAGCAGCGCAATGATCATTTTGATCAGGCGCAGGAAGATGTCCGTGATGAGAGAGATATGGCCGGAAATGGTGGCAGCGATTTTCTTGTCAGGGAAGATCGTGTGGCAGGCATAACCGACCGCGATACCGAGCAGCATCGCGACGAGGATGTAGAGAGTAATTGGGCGCTTTTTTTGCATAGCAGTCTCCGTTTTTGTGGGGATCCGCAGCGGGTAAGCCGCGGGGCTGGCTTCTTAATAGCAATCGCCGTGCCTGCTTGAAAAAATTCGTTACACTTTTGCAAGTCATTGTTTTATATAGTCATTTTCATGGGCGGCAGTGGGGTGTGTGCAAGCCGCGTATGAGGGCTTGGAAAGGGTGTGTGCGGGCTATCCGAATTCTTGGACGGCTGCGGCGGGCGTGTCTTAGAATGGCGCTTTTGCTAACGATCACCATCATGACGGCACGGATTGAGCAATTTGGCGTTCCCTTTGACGGCTGGACATTGCAGGGCGACCACTATGCCGGCGAGCGCAGCAACCACACAGTGCTGCTGCACGGGGCGGGCGCCAGCACGCGCCACATGCACCATTTGCTGCGGAACGCGCTGCAACAGCGCGGCGTGGGCACCACGTGCTTTGACTGCGTGGGACATGGCGAGACCGGTGGCGAATTATCGCAATCGTCGGTGGCCAGCCGCACGCGCCAGGCGCAGGCCGTGATCGCAGCGCGCCGCATCGAAGAGCCGCTGTCGCTGATCGGCATCAGCATGGGGGCGTACAACGCGATCCGGCTCACGCAATTGCATTCAGTGGAGGCACTGGTGCTGATGGTGCCGGGCGTGTACACACCGGCCGCGTATGACGTGCCGTTCGGGCCGGAATTTTCTGCCGTGATCCGGCGCGAGCGCAGCTGGGCTGACACGGATGCGTGGGATATCCTGGCGCACTTTGAAGGATCGCTACTGGTGGTGGCGGCGGAACACGACGCCGTGATTCCGCTGGAGATCCCTGAGCGGCTGGTGGCGTCGGCTGCACGTGCGCGGCAGCGTGAATTGATGGTGGTGGAGGGCGGACAGCACAACCGCGTATGGGCATTGCTGGCCGAGCAGCGGGAACGTTTTGATGCGGCGCTGGGCCGCGTGGTGGACACCCTGGAACAAGGGCAGCGATGAGGCGGACAATCGGATGGGCGGCGCTGCCACTGATGGCTGCGGCGGCCAGCGTGGCCGTGGACGTGCGGGCCGGCAGCGCACCGGCGGCCGCCGCGCTGGTGGGGAATGCCGAGGCAGGGCGGGCGGAGTTTGCCCGATGCCAGTGGTGCCATCAGGCGGGACCGTCGGCGCGCAGCGGGTTTGGTCCGCAATTGACGGGCATCGTGGGCCGCCGCGCCGGTGCAGCGACTGACTATAACTATTCGGCAGCGATGAAGAATTCCGGCATCGTGTGGACGGAGCCTGTATTGGCGGCCTTTGTGCGCTCACCGCAGAAAGTCGTCCCGGACAACAAGATGCGGTTCTGGGGTATCTCCGATGAGCAGCGCATCGCGAATTTGCTGGCTTACCTGCGCACCTTGTAACGGCTGTGTTCCTTTCTGGTGTGGACTAGTCCTACATGGATACCATGAGCACACCTACAGAATTCGATCGTTGAGCGGCTTAGGATGACGACTCCTTTAGCGCATCGCTCCGGAGCCCCAACAGGCAGCATGCCGATGCGCCAAAGGACAACCCAACCATTTATGGAGGATGTTATGGCTAACCAAGGTAACCAAGGTAACCAGGGCCGCGGCAAGGACGATGACGACCGCGGCGGCAATCGTGGCAATCAGGGTGGTTCGCAAGGCGGCAGCAAGCAGTCGGGCGACACCAGCAACCGCGGGTTTGCATCGATGGACCCGCAACGCCAGCGTGAAATCGCAGCGGAAGGCGGCCGGGCCGCTCACGCTTCCGGCCATGCGCACGAATTCACGTCGGAAGAAGCACGTGAAGCAGGCAGCCAGAGCCACAAAAACGACGGCAACAAGCAGTCGGGTTCCAGCGGCTCATCCGGCTCATCCGGCTCATCAGGTAGCGGTTCATCCGGCGGTTCGTCGGGCGGCACCCGTGGCGGCACGCCTGAACAGCACGCTGAAGCTGGCCGTCAAAGCCACAAAAACGACCGCAAGTAAGCGGTTCGGCTAAGTCCCGGCGCCGCAGCGGCGATGCCGGGCAGGCGGGTGCAATGCCCGCCCGTTACCTCTCCGGGCTGTACGGCAGGCTGCCCCGCCTGCCATGCAGCTCAACCACCTCCGCTTACTTACTGTACGTGATGCGGTACACCTTGCCCGCATGGTCATCGGACACCAGCAGCGATCCATCGGCCATCACCGCCAGGTCAACAGGGCGGCCGGTGACTTTTTCATCGCGCTGCAAGAACCCTTCCAGGAACGTGGTCTTGCTGACGGCCTTGTTGCCGTACAGCGTGACGAGGCTCACCTGATAACCGATCTTGTTATCGCGGTTCCACGAGCCATGTTCCGCGATAAAGATTTGATTGCGGTACATTTGCGGGAATTGCGTGCCCGTATAGAACGTCAAGCCCAGCGGCGCCACATGCGGCCCCAGTTGCGCAACGGGCGGCACATATTGTTCGCAGCTGTTGGCTTTGCCGAGTTTCGGATCGGGCAAGACGCCGCCGTGGCAGTACGGGAAGCCGAAGTGCAAGCCGGCTTTCGGCGCGACATTCAATTCGCACGACGGCATGTTGTCGCCCATTTCATCGGGGCCGTTATCGGTGAACCACAGCTCTTTGGTTTGCGGATGCCACGTGAAGCCGACCGTATTGCGGATGCCGCGCGCATATTCTTCCCAGCCGCTGCCGTCCGGGTTCATGCGCCACAGCTTCGAGTAAATCTCGCCTTCCTTGTCGCACGTGTTGCAGGGAGCGCCGACCGGCACGTAAATCTTGCCGTCCGGGCCAGCCTTGATGTATTTCTCGCCGTGCCACGTTTCTTTCGGCAAGTCGTCTTTGACGACCTTGTAGGCGGGCTTGCCGGCGTAGGTCTTGTCGATGTTGTCGAAGCGGATGATGCGGGAAATTTCCGCCACATATAAGGCGCCGTTCAGCATGGTGACGCCGATCGGATGCTGCAAGCCTTCCGCCACGGTGATGACGCGGTCGGCCACGCCATCCTTGTTGTCGTCCACCAGCGCGTAGACCTTGCCGGCCTTGCGCGAACCGACGTAGGTGATACCGCTATCAGAAACCGTCATGGAACGGGCGGTTTCCACATTGTCGGCATAGACGGCAATGTGGAAGCCCTTCGGCAATTTCAGGCCGGCCAGGTTGTCGCTGGAGGCAGGCTTGGCAGCGGCAACGGATGCGGTTGCCTTTGGCGCGGCCGCGATAAAGTCGGCAAGGTGGCTGATTTGCGCGGCGCTCAAGGTCTGCCCCCAGGCCGGCATCCCTTTGCCGGCAACGCCCTTGCTGATGGTGTTGACGAGGTTGGACTTGGTGGGGGCGCCGTGGATCCACGCGTGGTCGAGCAGTGTCGGGCCTGCGCCGCCTTCAAGTTTGGTGCCGTGGCATGACGCGCAATACGTCTGATACAGCTTTTCGCCTGCGGTGACGGAGGCGGATGGCGTTGCAGCGGCAAGCGCGGCAGCAGCAGGAACGAGGCAAAGCAGCGCGGCGGCACGCCGGAGCACGGATATTTTCATGGCAGTTTCAGTCGTTAGCGGAAAACTTCCATCTTACCAACTTGGCTGCCACCATGGGGTCAGACGTGCATTCATGCATTCCGCCCGTGGGGTCAGACGTGCATTCATGCATGCTTCGGCGCGGCATCGCAACTGCACGCATAGGCGTTTGCGTGTATGGACTTCGGGGCCAGTGCTTTTTTAACCCGTGTATCGGCAGCCTGGCCTGACTTCGATTCAGCGCGCGCCGGACCGGGATAGCAGTGTAAGCCATGCAGTGACAGCACAAGCGCGGCGCGGCAGTGAAATACACGCGGAAATACGCACGAATGCACGTCTGACCCCACGGGGGATATGCACGAATGCACGTCTGACCCCACAAAAAAAAGCCGGCGTGAGCCGGCTAAAGAGGGGTTGGAGGGAATCGGGGACGCGCTTACAGGCGGAATACCGCTGCCGTGCCGGCCAGCGCTTGCGCTTGTTCGCGCAGGCTCTGGGCTGCCGCTGCGGCTTGTTCTACCAGCGCTGCATTTTGCTGTGTCATGTCATCCATGCGGGCAATCACCTGGCTCACTTGCGCGATGCCGTCGCTTTGGCGCTGGCTGGCGTCGACGATATCGCGCATGTAGTCTTCCACCTGCCGTACGGCTGCCTCGATGCGGGGCATGGTGGCGCCCGCCGTATCGACTTGCGCGCCGCCCGTATCGATGCGGGAGACAGCGCCGCCGATCAGGGTCTTGATTTCCTTGGCCGCGCCGGCGCTGCGCTGGGCCAGCGAGCGTACTTCGCTGGCCACGACGGCAAAGCCGCGGCCTTGTTCACCGGCCCTGGCAGCTTCCACCGCCGCGTTCAGCGCCAGGATATTGGTCTGGAACGCAATGCCGTCAATCACACCGATGATGTCCATGATGCGGTGCGCATCGGCGCGGATATCCTGCATGGTTGCCACCGCCCCGGACATCGCCGCGCTGCCTTGCGCGGCGATCTGCGATGCCGATACGGCCAGTCGCGACGCCTGCTGCGCGTGGCCCGCGTTGGCGCGCACCGTCGATATCAGCGCTTCCATCGAACTGGCAGCCTGCTGCAAGGCGCCTGCCTGCGATTCCGTCCGCACCGACAGATCCGCATTGCCGCCTGCGATTTCACTCGACGCCACGCTGACCGTATCGGCGCCATTGCGCACCGTGCTGACGGTACGCGCCAGGCTGGCCCGCATGGAATGCAGCGCCGCCAGCAACTGGCCTGTTTCATCTTTCCTGCCGTGGCCCGGCAATTCCGCGCCCGCGCACAAATCGCCTGCCGCTACGCGCTGCGCCAGCGCCAGGGCCTGGCCCAGCGGCTGCGTAATGCTGCGCGCCAGGCGCCACGCGGCCAACATGGCAAACGCCAGCGCCACGGCGCAGACCAGGGCCATCAGCAGCATTGCATGGCGGCCCTGTTCATCAAACGCCGCCAGGCTGCGGCTGACATTGCGGTTTTGCAGGGCCGTCATGCGATCCAGCGCCCCCAGCCATTTTTCCTGCAGCGGCGCCACTTCCGTCGTCAATACGCGCAGCGCCTGCCCCGCGTTGAATTCCGTGACATAGGCTTGCGCCTGTGCGATTTGCGGAGCGCACGCCTGCGCAAAGCTGCGCATGTCGTCCAGCACGGCAGCGGACTCCGCATCAGGCGGCACACCTTGCATCGACGCCAGCAAGCGCTTTTCCGCTTCGGCATAGCGTGTTTGTTCCGCAACGACGCGCGCCATTTCCGACTGCATCTTTTGCAAATCGTTGGTGGCGCCCAGGTTGCGCGCCGCCTGTCCCTGGCGGAACAGCGCTTGGCGCATCGACGCCAGCTCCACCGAATGCGCGTTGCTGCGTTCGACCGCCTGCGCCATCCGGCTTTGCGCCGCCCGCGCCGACAACGCGCCGATAGAGGCCACCACGGCCATCAATACCAGCATCAGCCCGAACCCCAGCGCCAGCCGGTGGGCGATTTTTATCCCGTGCAGTTTCACTACCGTCTCCGCTGCGCCGGTCGTTGCCGGCGCATGTCGTTATCGAGCTTATACAAGTTTGCCGTTACATTGGCGCCATACCGATACGTAATTCGCTGGCCGGGTCGAAGAACACGGCTTTCGACAAGTCAAACGCCAGCCGCACATCGCCGCCCGGCAGTGCGCCGGCGCGCGGGTGCGTGCGGCACGTGGCGCGGATGCCGTTGAACCATGCGAACACCAGCGTGTCCGGCCCGGTCGGCTCCGTCATCTCGATGGTGCAATCAACTTCCGTCGGGTGGTAGCCTTCCGCCGTCGCGGCGCGGCGGGCGGATTCCGCGTCGGTCACGTGTTCCGGACGGATGCCGAGGATGACTTCCTTGTTCGCGTATTGCAGTAACGCGTTCGACGGGTCCGGCACCGGCAGCAACGTCGTGGTGCCCGCATGTTCCAGCGCGAACGCAATGCCGCTGCCATGCGCCGTCAAACGGCCGCGCAGGAAGTTCATCGAAGGCGAGCCAATAAAGCCTGCGACGTACAGGTTGTTCGGCAAGTCATAGATATCTTGCGGGCTGCCGAATTGCTGCACGACGCCGTCACGCATGACGGCAATGCGGTCACCCAAGGTCATGGCTTCAATCTGGTCGTGCGTCACGTAGACGATGGTGGCGCCCAAGCGCTGGTGCAGCAGCTTGATTTCAGCCCGCATTTCCACGCGCAGCTTGGCGTCGAGATTCGACAGCGGTTCGTCGAACAGGAACAGCGACGGATCGCGGGCAATCGCGCGTCCCATGGCCACGCGCTGGCGCTGGCCACCGGACAATTGCGCCGGCTTGCGGTCCAGCAGGTGCCCCATTTGCAGCGTATCGGCGACGCGGGCCACGATCTTGTCCTGCTCCTGCTGCGGCACTTTGCGGATACCCAGGCCGAACGAAATGTTTTCGCGCACCGTCATGGTCGGATACAGCGCATACGACTGGAACACCATTGCAATGTCGCGCTCTTTTGGCGGCACCTTGTTGACGACACGGTCGCCGATGGCGATTTCACCGTGCGTCACGGATTCCAGGCCCGCGATCATGTTCAGCAGCGTGGACTTGCCACAGCCGGAACCGCCAACGAGGATCAGGAACTGGCCATCCTCGATATCGAGGTCGATGCCCTTGAGGATTTCTGCGCCATTCGGATACACCTTGCGCACGTTGCGGATTGATAAGCTTGCCATGTTTGTCTCCTAATTATCCCTTGACGGCGCCGGCAGTCAGGCCACGCACGAAGTATTTACCTGCGACCATGTAGATCACGAGGGTCGGCAGTGCCGCGATAATGGCTGCCGCCATGTTGACGTTGTATTCAGTCACGCCAGTCGACGTGTTGACGAGGTTATTCAGCGCCACGGTAATTGGCTGCGCATCGGCGCCGCCAAACACCACGCCAAACAGGAAGTCATTCCAGATTTGCGTGAATTGCCAGATGAAGCACACCATGAAAATCGGCAGCGACAGCGGGAAGATGATGCGGCGGTAGATCATGAAGAAGCCTGCGCCATCGATACGCGCGGCATTGACCAGTTCATCGGGCACCGTCACGTAGTAATTGCGGAAGAACAGCGTGGTGAAGGCGATGCCATAAATGATGTGCACCACCACCAGGCCCGTCGTCGTATTGGCCAGGTCCGCCATGCCCAGCAGGCGCGCCATCGGCAAGATCACGACCTGGAACGGGATGAAGCAGCCCACCATCAGCGCCGTGAACACGACGTTGTGGCCGGGGAAGCGCCAGTGCGCCAGCACATAGCCGTTGAGCGAACCAATCAGGCTGGAAATCAGCACGGCCGGCACCACCATTTGCACGGAATTCCAGAAGTAGGGCGCCAGGCCCTCGCAGCGCACGCCGGTGCAAGCCGTTGACCACGCCTTGCTCCATGCCGCCGTGGTTGGGGCCAGCGGGAAGTCCAGCAAATTGCCGTCGCGGATCTGGTCCAGCGTTTTTACGGACGTGGTCAGCATCACATACAGCGGCGCCAGGTAATACAGGGCCACCAGCACCAGCAGGGTATAGATGGCGACACGGCCGATGGTGATGCGTTCACCATCGAGGGATTGGATATCAGAGGGCATGGCAGTCTCCTCCTGTTTCCATGTGCAGCGACAATATTGCGGAAGTTCGCAGGTTGAGGTTGATATCAGCGGCCATGGCGGGCTCCTTTTGTTTCCAGGTACATCAGCGGCACCAGCACGGCCAGCACGGTGGCCAGCATCATCATGGCGGAAGCGGCGCCCAGGCCCAGCTGGCCGCGGGTGAATGAAAATTGATACATGAAGATGGCGGGAACGTCGGACGATGTGCCCGGACCGCCCGCCGTCAGCGCCATCACCAGGTCGAAGCTCTTGATGGCAATGTGCGCCAGCACCAGCAGCACGGAGAAAAAGACTGGACGCAGCGACGGAATCACGATGCGGCGGTAAATTGTCGGCAGGCTGGCGCCATCGACCATGGCCGCCTTGATGATGGAATCATCGACACTGCGCAGGCCGGCCAGGAACAGCGCCATCACGAAGCCGGACGATTGCCACACGCCGGCAATCACCACTGTGTAAATGGCCATGTCGGAATTGACCAGCCAGTCAAACGTGAAGTTCGTGAAGCCCCAGTCGTGCATCATTTTTTCCAGGCCCAGGCCGGGATTCAAAATCCACTTCCATGCCGCGCCGGTCACGATGAACGACAGCGCCATCGGGTACAGGTAAATTGCGCGCAATGCGCCTTCGTGGCGGATGCGCTGGTCCAGCAGCACGGCCATCATCAGGCCGATGGCCAGGCATACGAGGATGAACAGGCCGCCGAAAATACCGAGGTTGGAGGCGGACACCCACCAGCGCTCGATGCCGAACAGGCGCTCATACTGCACCAGGCCGGCGAATTCAAAATTGGGCATCATGCGCGATTCGGTCAGCGACAGGTACGCGGTCAGCGCAATGAAACCATAGACAAAGACCAGCGACGCAACGATGGTGGGCGACAGCACGAGGCGCGGCAGCCACTCATCGGCCAAGGCGCCGAAGCGGCTGGTGGCGGGAAGCGATGGGGGAACGTAACTGTCGTTGGCGGCGCTGCGCGGGGGCGGCGCTTTGGCGGGCGGCGCAACGGGCCGCACGGTGGAAGAAAGGGGTGTTGCGGACATGGTGAATCTCCTGGGAACTTTGCTGTGACGTGATCGTCACTCGTAGGGCGGTTTGGCCGGGAGGCCAAGCCGCCATGCATGCGCCGCTGGCGGCGCCTGGCGGCCCTGCCTCGACGGCAGAACCGCCCTACGGAGTGTGGCCTGCCGGCTTTTACAACGGGACAGGCCACAGGGCATTACATGGTTTTCGCAGCCTTCGCCAGCGCTTGCACTGCTGCCTGCGGCGTCATGGTGGTGCTCATGAACTTGGCGATCACGTCCTGGATCGCGCCTGCCTTGGCCGTGTCAACTGCCATGCCGTGCGCCATCGATGGCACCAGGCCGCCGCCTTTGCTGGTGGACGCCATGTCATCCATCGACTTGGTGGCGCAGCTGTCGAATTTGGTGCGCGGCACGCCGGCGCGGACCGGGATAGAACCCTTGTTCAAGTTGAACACTTCCTGGAATTCAGGGCTCATCACGGCATTGGCCAGCGTCAGCTGCGCTTTCTGGTCGTCGGCGCCCTTCATCTTGAACATCGCCAGCGAGTCGATGTTGAAGGTGAACGCTTTTTCCGTGCCCGGCGCTGCCATGCACAGGTAATCCTTGCCCGGCACTTTGCCCGCCGCCGAGAATTCACCCTTGGCCCAGTCGCCCATGAATTGCATGCCGGCCTTGCCGTTGATGACCATGGCGGTGGCCAGGTTCCAGTCGCGGCCCGCCGCATCCTTGTCGATGTAGGTCTTGATGCGGGCCAGCGTTTCAAAGCTTTTCACCATGGTCGGGCTGGTCAGGCTGGCCTGGTCCAGCTGCACCAGCGCTTTCTTGTAAAAGTCGGCGCCGCCCGTGCCCAGCACCACGGATTCAAACAGGGTCGCATCCTGCCATGGCTGGCCGCCGTGGGCCACGGCCACCATGCCGGCCTTCTTGATTTTTTCGGCCGCGTCAAAGAATTCATCGAAGTTCGTTGGCGCCTTGGCGCCGGCTTTCGCCAGCACGGCAGGATTGACCCACAGCCAGTTCACGCGGTGCACGTTGACCGGCACAGCCACGTAATGGCCCTTGTACTTCATCACATTGGTCACGACAGGCGGCAGGTTCGCATCCCACTTGCCATCGGCGGCTGCCTGGTCGATGTTGGCCAGCACGCCTTCCTGGCCCCATTCCTGGATAGACGGGCCCTTGATTTGCGCGGCGGTCGGCGCGCTGCCGGCCATGACACGGGCTTTCAGCGCAGTCGCAGCATTTTCACCGCCGCCGCCAGCCACGGCGAAGTCTTTCCATGCCACGCCTTTGGCTTCCATCATTTTCTTCAGTTCCGCAGCGGACTTGGCTTCGCCGCCGGACGTCCAGTAGTGCAGCACTTCCACTTGCGGCGCCGCTTGCGCCGAACCGGCAGCCAGCATAGCTGCCAATACGAGGGTCTTGAGTTTCATGTCTTGTCTCCGAAAGTTTTATCAGCGATTGCTTTATCAGTGATTACCACCAGGCTTCCATGTGCAGGCCATACGACACGCCGCTCGTGTCCTTGCCATACACAGGGCCGGAATTGTTGAAGGCGTTGACGAGCGCCGTCGCCGCGTTGTTCCACTTGCCATAGCTGACGAAGAAGCGCAACTGAGGACGCGACCAGTAGTCACGGCCCAGGCCCAGGGTCGGCGCCAGCGTCACTTTCGTCAGGCGCGCCGTGCCGGGTGTTGCGTCGGCTTTCAGGGTGGTGACACCCAGTTCACCCTGCAGCTTGAAGTTGTCGCTCAGCGCATAGACAGGACGGGCGCCCACGGTAGTCCACGTGGTGGAACCGGTCTTGTCATTCTTGTCGCGCTGGTACAGGGCCACGAATTCCATCGAGTAATCGCGGGTAGGCTGGATCCACAGGGAATCGAAGATGCGCAGGCGGGTGTAGTCAGAACCCAGCAGCGTGCTGCCCGATGGGCCGATACGGGCGCAGCATGGGCCATTGATGCCGGTGCCGGGGCCGACGCCATATTGCACGCCGACCGTGTTGCCGCCGCCGAGTACCTTGTCCTGGCGGTGGAACACCGACAATTGCCAGCCGCCGTGCGTGTTCTTGTCGTTGCCGTCGGCGGAAATGATGGACGCTGCGAAGTCCAGCGTGCCATCCTGGTTGACCGGCAAGCCTTCGTAGTTGATGTTTTGGCGGATCGCGGCCGACGAGCTGGTGACTTTGCCCGTCAGCGGGTCGGTGGTGTTGAAATCATTGTCCTTGAAGAAAGCGTAGCTGATTTTGCCCGGGCCTACTGGATAACGGTCGATACCGCCGCCCGTGCCGTTTTCATTGATATATTGCAGGTCCAGCATGTGGATGTCGGGACGCATGTAGTAGCGCTTGCCGATCCACGCGACGCCGCCATTCAATTCCGGCACGTTGCGCGCTTCCACGTAGGCTTTGGCCAGGCCCAGTTTCGCGTCGCCGAAGTCGGAACTGTTTTTGTAAGCGCTGGCCCACAGCGTGGCCACGAAACTGGCGCCGTTGGCGGCCTTGGCGACTTCCTTGGTATAGCCGCCTTCAAAATAGCTGTCGCACTCGTTACCGAGGCGGTACGACATGGTGATGCCGCCCAGGCCATAGCAGCTTTGCGTGCCGCCATGGTTGCTGGTGCCGACGCCTGCGCGCAGGTAGCCGTGGAAGCCTTCGTTATCGTGGTCGCTGGCCTGGACCGCGCCGCAGGAAACGGCAAGAGCGATAGCGGCGGGCAGGGTCTTCAGGAGGGTATTGCGGTTCATCGTTGTGAGTCTCCGGTTTGTTGTTTTCAGTGCTGCTGGTACGGACAATAACCGTGGAAAAAATGTGATTCCAGCAAAGCCCGGAGAGGCTCTTGTTTGTATGTTAAGTACTTGATTTGCTTGAATTAAGTTATTTCTCGGCGGCGCGCGCGCTAACATATCCTTACAATGCTCCCAGTGCGGGCGGCGGCGGCGGCTGCAACATTTCGCAATAAATCGTTGCGCTTCTTTGCAAAATGCTTCGCATCCTTACCAACGATCCAATCAATCAATGAGTTATAGTCTGACCCGCACCACAGAATGCAAAACTACAAGGACCGGACAACGAGCCGGCTCGGAGCACATGACGGAGACGAACCGCGCACCAGTAATCGCAGCACTTGCCGTTGCCGCCTGCTTTATTGCCGGCGGCGCGCCTGCGCGCGCCGATTCGCTGCAGGTGCTGCACTGGTGGCAATCCGCCAGCGAACGCAAAGCCGTTGATTTGATCGCGGCGCGCCTGGCCGAACAAGACAATATTGGCTGGCGCGACGGCATGGTGCCCAGCGGATCCGGCGCGGCGGCCGCCATCGTGCTACGCAGCCGCATGCTGGCCAAGGATGCGCCGGAAGTTGCGCAAGTCAACGGCATCGTGATCCGGGACTGGGCACGGCTGGAATTGTTGCAGAACCTCGATGCGGTGGCGCAAGCGGGCAAGTGGGACAAGGTGCTGCTGCCGGCCGTGGCCGAAGCGATCCAGTCCGATGGCCATGTCTATGCGGCGCCCGTCGGCATCCACCGTATGAATAACCTGTTCTACAACCGCAAATTGCTGGCGCGCACCGGACTGGCGGCGCCGGCCACGTGGGATGATTTCGAACGGGTGGCCGCGAAATTGCAGCAGCTGGGCGTAACGCCGCTGGTGCAAAGCAGCGAGCCTTGGCAGGTGGCGGGATTATTTGAAACATTGGTGCTGTCGGAAGGGGCGGCGTTTTACCGCAGCCTGTTCCAGCAGCGCGATGCGGCGGCCTATAGCGATGCGCGGCTGGCGTCCGCGCTGAACCGCTTGCGCAGCCTGAAGAAATGGATGGGTCCCGCGATTGCCGAGCGCACGTGGGATGCCGGCGTGCGTGAACTGGCCGAAGGCCGCGCGGCCATGATGGTGATGGGCGACTGGGCCAAGGGGGAGCTGATGGCGCGCGGACTGGCGGTGGATGACGGCTTTGGCTGCGCCACCGTGCCGGGCACGGAACGCTACCACTTGTACAACATCGATACGCTGTCGATGCTGGTGGCGCGCAATGCGCACCGGGGCAACCAGGAAAAGCTGGCCGCGCTGATTGTCACGCCGGCGCTGCAAAATGACTACAACCAGATCAAAGGGTCGATTCCCGTATTGCGCAACGCGCCGGTGGCAAAAATGGATGCGTGCGCGCGGGCATCGTGGAAGTTGTTTACCAGCGGTCCGGAAGCGCAGGTGCCCAGCCTGGTGCACCGCATGGCCACCGATGAAACCGTGCGCGACGCCATCGTGGCGGAAGTGCACCGGTATTTTCTAGATGACCATGTCAGCGTGGCCGATGCGCAGCGCCGGCTCGGGGCGATTGCCCGCACCTACACGAAAAATTAAATTGAGCTGCATTATGCGAAAAATCCTTATCGTCGACGACGACCAGAAAACCCGGACCCTGCTGAAAACGTACCTGGAAAAAAACCAGTATGAAGTGTACCTGGCCCATAACGGCGAATCGTTCCTCGCGGAATTCAACCGCTACGCGGACGAGTTGTCGCTGGTGATCCTGGATGTCATGCTGCCCGATACTGATGGCTTCGTGCTGTGCAAAACCGTGCGGCACCGGTCCAACGTGCCGATCATCATGCTCACTGCCAGTTCCGATGAAACCGACCGCGTGGTGGGGCTGGAACTGGGGGCCGATGATTATGTGTCGAAGCCGTACAGCCCGCGCGAGCTGCTGGCGCGCATTAAAGCCATACACCGGCGCACCGGCATGGATAGCGCCGCGGCGCCGCGCTATTACCGTTTCGTCGGCTTTACGCTGGACACGGTGGAGCGCACCGTGACGGACCCGAACGGCAACCTGGTGCCGCTGACGGGCCTGGACTTCCAGCTGCTCAAATACTTTGTCGAACACGCGGGCGATATCCTCGACCGCAGCGCGTTGTGTGAAGGCACGCGGGGACGCGATTCAGGGCCGCTGGACCGTTTCCTCGACGTGCAGATTTCCCGGCTGCGGCTGCGCCTCAATGATGGCGGCAAGCACCCACTGCTGATCAAGACGGTGCGCGGCGCCGGTTATGTCTTTTCTGCCGATGTGACGTCGTCCAATGCTTAGTGAACACCACCGGCCGGCCGCGCCGGCGCCCGCGCCGCAGGCTGTGCGCCATGTGCCGCGCTGGCAGCGCATGCTGCAGCGTTTGCTGCCGCAATCGCTGTGGGGACGCCTGACCTTGGTGATGGTCATCGGCGTGCTGTTGACGCAATTGGCGGGCAATTTCATCTGGGCCACGCAGCGCCGCGCAGAAGCGCTGGCGGAAGTGGCGACCGCTTCGCAGCATGTGGGGAAAAGCGCGGCGGGCGCAGTGCGGTTTTTTCTCAGCCTGCCGCCGAATTACCGGCCGCTGATTTTGCAGCAATTCCGCGAAATGGGCGGTACGCGTTTTTTTGCCAACATCATTGATGCGCCAGTCGATGTGGAACCCATTACAGGACAGGAATTGGCCGATGCGGCGCTGGCGCATTTGCGCGTGTCGATGAAGGATGCGCTGCCGAACACGCCGGACATCCGCATGTCTTTTACGTGGCTGGAACGCTTGCCGGCGCGGCGCGACGTCATGCTGACGGATTTGCCCGAAGCGTGGACGCAGCAAGTGCGCCTGGCCCGTCCGGCGCCCGTATTGGTGATCCAGGCCGAACTGGAGCCTGGCAACTGGCTGTACCTGGCAACCTTGATGCCGAATCCGTATTTCCTGGAAACAGGCAATCCGCTGACGCGCGACCGGCTGCTGCTGCAGGCGCTGTCGCTGGCGGCTGTGCTGCTGCTGTCGATACTTGTCGTGCGCTGGATTACCAGGCCGCTGGCGGCATTGTCGGAAGCGGCGGCGGCATTTGGCCGGGGAGAAAATCCGCCTGCGCTGCCGGAAACCGGGTCGCGTGAATTCATCAATACGGCGCGTGCGTTTGACGCGATGCGCCAGCGTATCCAGCGCTATATCGACGACCGCGAAAAATTGTTTGTGTCGATTTCACACGACTTGCGCACGCCCATCATGCGCCTGAAGCTGCGCACGGAATTGCTCGACGATGAAGCGATGCAGGCGGAATTCCATGACGACCTCGATGAACTGGACATGATGGTCAAAGGGGCGCTGCAAACCGTCAAGGACAGCGATATCCATGAAAACCCGACGGAAGTGCGGCTCGATGCGCTGCTGGGGCGCATGGTGCGCGATGCGCAACTGGCGGGACATGAAGTCACGTTCAATGCGTCCGGCTTGACAGTCACGGCGAAACCGCTGGCGCTGAAGCGCGCCATTGGCAACTTGCTCAACAACGCGCTGCACTATGGACAGCAAGTGGAACTGGCTGTGCGCGAGAAGGGCGGCAATATTGAAATTGTCGTGCGCGACCACGGGCCCGGCGTGCCGGAGGAAGCGCTGGCCGAATTGTGCGAACCCTATGTGCGGCTGGAGCATGGCCGCAGCCAGAATGCCGGCGGCATGGGATTGGGGCTGGGCATTGCACGGGGGATCGTGCAAGCCCATGGCGGCGAACTGGCGCTGGCCAACGCGCCGGGAGGCGGCTTCATGGCCACCATCAGTTTGCCGGGCGGGGCGTTCAATCCTGAGCATGCGGTCTGACATCCTGGTGCGGCTTCATCGCCCCCTTACTTTGCCAATGTTTTGTCGGTGCGGCGCAGCCACGCTTCGTGGATCACGTGCCATGTCGCGCCGCCATCCGTGGTGCTGTCCCAGCGGTGATGCACGCCGCCTGCCTCCGGCTCCCACACGGTGCGGTGCAGCTCGCGTTCGCCCTGGTCGTTGACGAAATAACCGGTCATCAGCATGCGGCCGCCCTGCCAACCGCCGCCGATCGGCGCGAAATTGCCGCGCGCGCTGGTCCACACGTGGCGCCACAGCCGGTGCTTGCGGTCATACATGCTCAAGCTGGTGCCGGCGCCGTTTTCCGGGCCATTGCCGCGCCACCATTCCTGCAGCACGCACCCCTGTTCGATTTTTTCAATCAGGGTATGGCCCAGCAATTTGCCGTCGCGGTCGTACGCTTCCCAGTTTCCCACCCAGAAATCGAATTGCCGGTATTCGTCCGTGCCACAGGACGGCGATGGTGGCGATGACGGCGCTGGCGCGGCGGCGTATGAAGCGCTCGTGGCTGCAATGGCCGTCATGGCCAATGCGCATACAATGTGACGGATCATGAATTTCTCCCTGGACAATGACTGAATCAATGGATGCATTGTCAGGGCCCTGGCTGGGCGGCGACAGGCGCCGGATGAACACCATGCTTTCAGTATTGAACAACGCATGAACACACACAAGCTTGCATGGAACGATTTCCAGGTGCTGCTGGCCGTGGCGCGCCATGGCTCGCTGTCGAAGGCGGCCGAAGCGCTGGGCTCCAGCCATCCCACGCTGTTTCGCCGTATCCGCGCCATTGAAATCGCCGTCGGCGCCACGCTGTTCGAGCGCAGCCGCCAGGGTTACCGTGCCACGGAGGCGGCGGCGGCGTTGCTGGCGCTGGCGGGGGAGTTCGAACAGCGCCTGCATGAGCTCGACCGCGACAGTGCGCTGGCCGCCGAAGGACGCCTGACGGTGACCACCACCGAGACGCTGGTGCCGCACGTGGTGCCGCCGCTGCTGGCGCGCTGCCGCGCCGCATTGCCGAAGGTGAGCATCAATCTCTTGATCGATGAGCGGCTGGCCAATATCCGCCAGCGTGAAGCGGACATCGCGCTGCGCGCCGGCGGCGAGCCGGAGGGCGACCTGATTGGCCGCGTCGTGTGCGATATCGGCGTGGCAATGTATGCGCCGCTGGATTGGCCTGCCGTCGATACCGCCGCGCTGCAGCGGCAGCCATGGATCACGGTCGACGACACACTGGCGCACCTGGCGTCGTCGCGCTGGCTGCAAGCGCAGGGGCTGATACAGCGCGCGGCGGTGCGCTGTTCCAGCACGCTGGCCGTTGCGCGGCTGATGGAAGCCGGCTTGGGCATCGGCATCCTGCCCTGCTACCTGGGCGACTCCAGCGCGCAGCTGCGGCGCATTTCTCCGCCGCTGCCCGAATTCCGCTCTCAGTTGTGGCTGCTGACACCGCGCCAGTTGCGCGGCGTGCCGCGCGTGTCGGCCGCACTGGAATGCCTGACGGCCGGCTTGCGGGACATGGCGGACTTGTTTGAAGGGCGGCGCGGCCTCTGAACGCGTTGCTAAAATGCGTTATCATTGAGATAACTATTCCCCGGAGGTACCCATGAGTAAAGCCCTGCGCCTGTCTGAAAAATGGTTCCAGCGTGGCTTGTGGCTGGTCGCGTTTGCGTTTGCCGGCTTCTTGATCGGCCTGGGCGGCAAGATCGTCGACAACCTGGGGACGGTCGAGCAGCCGCTGGCGCTGGAACAATTCATGGATCCGCAGCGCACGCCCGCCGTGCGCGAAGCGCTGAGGCAGGAAGAGGCCAGGCTGTCCGCAGCCGGCAAGGCGCTGGAGCAGGCGCGCCAGCAGCATCAGGTGGCGCAAGCCAATACGCAGTCGGCCCGTGAAACGTTCGATAACTGGCTGGCCACGCGCCATGCCACCGCCAGGCCGGAACAAGACCCGGAACTCATCAAACGCACGCAGCAGCTTGACAGCCTGAAAGCCGACGAGCGCAAGGCGCTCTCTGCCGTGGAAGCGCAGGAACAGGCGCACCTCGATGCATCGCAAGCGAAAGATAAAGCCCAGCAGGAATGGGACAGGCTGGCCGAGGCGGCGCAGGGCGCCTACCAGTCCGCCTTGCGGGCGCAGGAATTGCGCGTCTTCGGCTACCGCCTGATGCTGACCTTGCCGTTGCTGATTGCTGCCATCTGGCTGTTCCGCAACAAGCGCAAGAGCCAGTACTGGCCGTTTGTGTGGGGCTTTATTTACTTTGCAGCGTTTGCGTTCTTGTCGAACTGGTGCCGTACCTGCCCAGCTATGGCGGCTATGTGCGCTACCTCGTCGGCATTTTGCTGACAGTGCTGATCGGGCGCCAGGCAATTGTATCGCTGCAGCGCTACCTGGACCGGCAAAAGGCAGCGGAAGCGCTGCCGGACAGCCAGCGCCGCCGGACGTTATCGTATGACGTGGCGCTGGCGCGGCTGGACAAGGGTGTCTGTCCCGGCTGCGAACGCCCAGTCGACTTGAAAGACCCGTCGCGCGACTTTTGCCCCCACTGCGGTATCGGCCTGTTCAACCACTGCGGCGCCTGCAGCGCCCGCAAGAGTGCGTTCAGCCGGTTTTGCCATGCTTGCGGCACGCAGGCCAGCCCTGAAAACAGTGAAATGGCCTGAAAACCGACGTCTGGTCCCCGTTTTTTGCAGTTCATCGCAATCCTGATCTGAATCAAAGGGCGTATCGGTATAGTTCAACCATACCGCAATACTTCAGCAATCACAGATCAGGGGAGAATAAAAATGAATATCGCTAAAAACATGGAAATCATCTTCGTAGCCGCCGCGCTGGTAGTGGGCTTGACGTCGGAAGCGCTGGCGCGCCCTGCAAAACGTCCGGCAACGACGCTGGAACAGCCATCGTATGTGGCCAGCCCGGACATCGCCGGCAAAGTGCCGGTCGTCGTCGTGTCGGCCAAGCGCCTGACTGCGGCAGAAAAGGCGGGCTTCGCGGGTTAATCCGGCAGTGATCGAGAGGAACCCGCTATGTTAATGAAATCTTTCCGCTTCGGCGCGCTGCTGGCCATCCTGGGCTTTTTTGCAGGTTCAACCATGGAAGCCAATGCCGCCGATGAAAACACGACGGAATCCCGCGCCATTGATGCGCGCGTCGTACGCGTCAAGCTCGACGGTGTAATTGACTTGAAGTTACGGCGCGGCGATACGCCATCGCTGACCGTCACCGGAGACAAACGCTACGTCGCCAAAATCACGACAGTACAGGCAGGCGATACCTTGCACCTGGACTCGGAATCACACGGTTTCAAGTTTGGCCGCAATACAGTCAAGGCTGAGCTGGTGTTGCCATCGCTGCGTGAACTGGTGTCCGAAGGCGTGGGTACGACGGACGTGTCTGGCTTTTCAGGCGACGAAATCCAGCTGACCCTGGATGGCGCGGGCAGCATGAAGGTCTCGTGTGACTACCGCAATATCCGCGCAAACCTGGGCGGTGTGGGCAACATGCACGTGTGGGCGGCGGACAACGACAGCATCGAACTGGATTTGCAGGGCGCCGGCTACATCACGCTGGGTGGACGCAGCAAGACCCTGAAAGCCAGCCTGGGTGGATTGGGTGGATTGAATGCGCAGCAATTCCAGGCAGACAGCGTGACCATTGATTTGAGCGGCCTTGGCAATGCGACCGTGACGGCGAAGCAAAACGCCACCTTGAGCCTGTCCGGGCTGGGTTCCGTCACTGTCTACGGACAGCCGCAAAACCGCAATGTCAGCGTCGATGGCCTGGGCAAGGTGCGCTGGAAATAATGTATCGGTCATCGGAAGAGACAACCGAAAACTTTAGAACAATGAAAAAATTATTAAGGATGATGACTGCGGCCGGTGTGGCATGGGGGATATTGGGAAGCCCCGCCCATGCCGGCTTCGCGGAAGGGGCGACAGCCTATAACAACCGCAACTACGCGGTTGCGTACAAAGAAATCGAACCGCTGGCCCGCGCCGGCAATACTGACGCCGAGCATTTGCTTGGCTTAATGTATTACATGGGCCGCGGCGTGCAGCAAGACTACAAGCAAGCGCTCGTCTGGCACCGCAAGGCGGCATTGAAAGGCAAGGCCGATGCGCAATACGTGGTGGGCGCCATGTATTACACCGGCAATGCCGTGATCCAGGACCATAAGCAAGCCATCACGTGGTTCCGCAAGGCAGCCGAGCAAGGCCATGCGGAAGCGCAGCAAGTACTGGGGCTGATGTACCGGTATCACATCGGTGGCATGCCGCAGGATAATGTGCTGGCCTATATGCTGTGGAACTTGTCGGCGGCGGCCGGCAACGCCAACGCGGCCGAGCAGCGTTCGGCCATCGTCAAGAAAATGACGGCGGAACAGATTGAGGAAGGGCAGATGCTGTCGGCGAACTGGAAGGTCAATACGCCGTTGCCACGCAGTTCTCGCACGGGAGGCGGTTAAGCTGTCCTGGCGGGCCGGGCGTGTGCTGCGCGCCCGGCCCGCCCACGTTACAATCGCCCTTTCATTCGAAAGGGTCCCCCATGCGCGCAATTGAAATCACCCAGCCGGGCGCTCCCGACGTGCTGCGGCTGTGCGAACGTCCCATTCCCGAACCCAAAGCTGGCGAAGTGCTGATCAAGGTGCACTTCGCCGGCGTCAACCGTCCCGACGTGTTCCAGCGTATGGGCAGTTATGCGCCGCCACCGGGCGCCTCCGATATCCCTGGCTTGGAAGTGGCGGGGGAAATCGTCGGCGGAGACCTGGCAAATACCCCCTTCAAGCGGGGCGACCTGGTCTGTGCGCTGGCGCAGGGCGGCGGCTATGCCGAGTATTGCACGGCGCCCGTGCAGCAAGTGCTGCCGGCGCCGCAAGGCTGGTCTGCACTGGAAGCGGCGTCGCTGCCGGAAACCTTCTTTACCGTGTGGAGCAATGTGTTCGACCGCGCGCAATTGTCGGAAGGTGAAACCTTACTGGTGCAGGGCGGCACGTCCGGCATTGGCGTGACGGCCATCCAGCTGGCGAAAGCGCTGGGCCACCGCGTGTTTGCCACGGCAGGCAGCGATGCCAAGGCGCGCGAATGCGAGCGCCTGGGCGCCGAGCGGGGCATTAATTACAAGACGGAAGACTTCGCTGTGGTCGTCAAGGAATTGACGGCGGGGAAGGGCGTCGATGTCATCCTCGACATGGTGGGCGGCGATTACCTGCCCCGTGAAATTGCGTGCCTGGCCGATGATGGCCGAATTGCCATTATTGCCTTGCTGGGTGGCGCCAAAGGGACGCTGGACATGGGGCAGGTGCTGCGCCGCCGTTTGACGGTCACGGGTTCCACGCTGCGCCCCCGCTCCGCGGACTTCAAGGGCCGTATCGCGATGCAACTGCAGGAAGTTGTCTGGCCCCTGTTGCAACAGCGGGCCATCAAGCCGGTGATTTTCAAGACCTTCCCGCTGGAGCAGGCGGCCGAGGCCCATCAACTGATGGAAAGCTCGACGCATATTGGCAAGATTATGTTGCAAGTCGCATAAACGGCATTTAACAAAGCAACGGTATTCTTTGACCCCGATTAATGCCTCGCGCTAAAATAACGGGTTATTGAATTTTAGGCTACTATGCGACGCAAACTTGTAATCGGCAATTGGAAGATGAATGGCAGCCGCGACAGCATCAACACGCTGTTGTCCGGTATTACTGCCGGACTGGCCACGAAATCGGCCCAACAAGCGGATACGGCGGTTTGTGCACCGGCGCCATACCTGGCGCAGTGCCAGCAGCTGTTGACGGGCACGCCGGTGGCTTGGGGTTCGCAAGATGTGTCGGCTTACGCGGCTGGCGCCTACACGGGCGAAGTGGCGGCCTCGATGCTGAATGACTTTGGTTGCCGCTATGCTATCGTCGGCCACTCGGAGCGCCGCGCTTACCACGGCGAGTCGAATGAACTGGTGGCGCAAAAAGCGCTGGCCGCAGTCAATGCGGGTCTGACGCCGGTGGTGTGCGTGGGTGAAACGCTGGAGCAGCGCGAAGCCGGCCAGACCAATGTCATCGTGTGTGCGCAATTGCAAGCCGTGATGGATGTGCTGGATACGGCATCGCTGGCGAAGATCGTGCTGGCGTACGAGCCGGTATGGGCGATCGGCACCGGCAAGACCGCGACGCCGGCCATGGCGCAGGAAGTGCACGCTGAACTGCGCAAGCAGCTGGCAAGCCGCAGCGTGGAAGTCGCGCAAGGCATGCAAATCCTGTACGGCGGCAGTATGAAGCCGGACAACGCGAAAGAATTGATGGCGCAGCCGGATATCGATGGCGGCCTGATTGGCGGCGCGGCACTGAAGCCGGCGGACTTCCTTGGCATTATTTACGCAGCAGATTAATTAACTGGAATAGAGATACATGAACGCTTTTTACAACGTGATCATCATCGTGCAGGTTTTGTCGGCGCTGGCCATTATCGGCCTCGTGCTGCTGCAGCATGGTAAAGGCGCCGATATGGGCGCAGCTTTTGGCTCCGGCGCATCGGGCAGCCTGTTTGGCGCCAGCGGTTCGTCGAACTTCATGTCGAAATCCACGGCGATTGCCGCCGCCATCTTCTTTGGCGCGACCCTGGCGCTGGCATCGATGGCAACGCACCGCGCCAGCAGCACCGGCGGTGGCGTGTTGGAGAACTACAAAGCTGCGCCGGCCGCACCTGCGCCTGTCAAAGGCGCTGACGCGATCCCTGGCGCCGCGCCGGCTGCACCGGCTGCTGTCAATGATGGCGTACCTGCCGCAGCGCCTGCTGCTGCCTCGGCAGCCTCCGCTCCGGCTGCGCCTGCTTCGGCGCCGGCTCAGCAGAAGTAATCGGAGTACTCTAGGATTTTAGTCAAGTTTGTTCGTTTTTCTTCTTGTTTCAGCGCAATTCGCATTAACAAAGACGCTGAATTCGATTAGAATAGCGGCCTTAAACAAGCCGACGTGGTGAAATTGGTAGACACGCTATCTTGAGGGGGTAGTGGCGCAAGCTGTACGAGTTCGAGTCTCGTCGTCGGCACCATAATTAGAAAAGCCAGCAAGGAGGCTGGGGTTGTGAACCCTGACCAACCGCTGGTTTTTTTACGAGGATGTTTAGCTCAGATCCGGCGCAGTAAATAAGCGCTGGCCGGGATTGAGCGACAGAGCTTGTTTCATACTGAACGTAGTCAGGCGTGGCAACGAAGCCAGTGCGCTGCACGGTGGGAAGGCCGCAACGACGCTGTGTTCCGTATGGGGCAGGCGCTCACGCCGCGGTTGACTCCGCGGTGACATTCAACCGAACGTTCAACATTAAGCTCAACCACCGTGAACCTCGAAAATTATTTCCCCGTCCTCCTGTTCCTGCTCGTCGGCATTGGTGTCGGCGTCGTCCCGCAGGTCCTGGGCCGTCTGCTCGGTCCACACAAGCCTGACTCTGCAAAATTGTCCCCTTACGAGTGCGGCTTCGAAGCGTTCGAAGATGCGCGCATGAAATTCGACGTGCGTTACTACCTCGTCGCGATCCTGTTCATTTTGTTCGACCTGGAAACGGCATTCTTCTTCCCATGGGGCGTGTCGATGCGCGAACTGGGCTGGCAAGGTTTTGTCACGATGATGGTGTTCATCGCTGAATTCGTGGTCGGTTTTTGGTATATCTGGAAGAAAGGTGCCCTTGATTGGGAATAAGCCATGGCTATTGAAGGCGTATTAAACGAAGGTTTCATCACCACCACAGCCGACAAGCTGATCAACTGGGCGCGTACCGGGTCGATGTTCCCGATGACGTTCGGCCTGGCCTGCTGCGCGGTTGAAATGATGCACGCGGGCGCGGCCCGTTACGACCTGGACCGCTTCGGCGTCGTGTTCCGTCCATCGCCACGCCAGTCGGACGTGATGATCGTGGCCGGCACGCTGTGCAACAAGATGGCGCCGGCGCTGCGCAAGGTATACGACCAGATGTCGGAACCACGCTGGGTCATTTCCATGGGTTCGTGCGCGAACGGCGGCGGCTACTACCACTATTCGTATTCCGTCGTACGCGGCTGCGACCGCGTGGTGCCGGTGGACGTCTACGTGCCAGGCTGCCCGCCGACCGCGGAAGCGCTGTTGTACGGCATCCTGCAATTGCAGAACAAGATCAAGCGTACCAACACGATCGCACGCTAATCGGGACGCTGAAAAAATATGAGTACACAACTGGAAGTATTGCAATCCGCCCTGGCTCAAGCGCTGGGCGAGCGCGTTACCGTGACGGTCGCGCTGGGCGAAGTCACCCTGGTGGTGAAAAACGCCGCTGACTACTACGGCGTCATGCAGACGCTGCGCGACAACGCCGCACTCGGGTTCGACCAGCTGGTCGACCTGTGCGGCGTCGACTATTCCACCTACGGCGAAGGCGCGTGGGACGGCCAGCGTTTCGCCGCCGTCGTGCACCTGCTGTCGGTCAAGCACAACTGGCGCGTGCGCGTGCGCGTGTTTGCACCGGACGATGAGATGCCTGTCGTGGCATCCATCACGCCGCTGTGGCGTTCGTCGAACTGGTTCGAGCGCGAAGCGTTCGACATGTACGGCATCATCTTTGAAGGCCACAACGACTTGCGCCGCATCCTGACCGACTACGGTTTCATGGGCCACCCATTCCGCAAGGACTTCCCGGTATCGGGCTATGTGGAAATGCGCTACGACGAAGCTCAAAAGCGCGTCATCTACCAGCCTGTGACCATCGATCCGCGCGAAAACGTGCCGCGCGTGATCCGCGAAGAAAACTACGGGAAGTAAAACATGGCTGAGATTAAGAATTACACCCTGAACTTTGGTCCGCAGCACCCGGCAGCGCACGGCGTGCTGCGTCTGGTGCTGGAACTGGACGGCGAGGTGATCCAGCGCGCCGACCCGCATATCGGCCTGCTGCACCGCGCCACGGAAAAGCTGGCGGAACAAAAGACGTACCTGCAGTCCGTGCCTTACATGGACCGCCTCGACTACGTGTCGATGATGTGCAACGAGCACGCGTACGTGATGGCCATCGAGAAGCTGCTGGGCCTGGAAGTACCGCTGCGCGCACAGTACATCCGCGTGATGTTCGATGAAATCACCCGTATCCTGAACCACCTGATGTGGCTGGGCGCGCACGCGCTGGACGTGGGCGCCATGGGCCCGTTCCTGTACGCGTTCCGCGACCGCGAAGACTTGTTCGACTGCTACGAAGCCGTGTCCGGCGCCCGTATGCACGCGGCGTACTACCGCCCGGGCGGCGTGTACCGCGATTTGCCGGACTCGATGCCGCAGCACAAGCAATCGCCGATCAAGTCCGCCAAGACCATCAAGGAACTCAACGAAAACCGCCAGGGCTCGCTGCTGGACTTCATCGAAGACTTCACGCGCCGTTTCCCGACCTATGTCGATGAATACGAAACCCTGCTGACCGATAACCGTATCTGGAAACAGCGTACGGTCGGCATTGGTGTCGTCAAGCCGGAAGATGCGCTGGCAATGGGCTTCTCGGGCGCCATGCTGCGCGGTTCGGGCATTGCCTGGGACTTGCGCAAGAAGCAGCCGTACGAGGTATACGACTTGCTGGACTTCGATATCCCGGTTGGCACCAACGGCGACTGCTATGACCGTTACCTGGTGCGCGTGGAAGAACTGCGCCAGTCGAACCGCATCATCAAGCAGTGCGTGGAATGGCTGCGCAACAATCCAGGCCCGGTCATCACGGACAACCGCAAGGTGGCGCCGCCATCGCGCGTGGACATGAAGACCAACATGGAGTCCTTGATTCACCACTTCAAGCTGTTCACTGAAGGCTTCCACGTACCACCAGGCGAAGCATACAGCGCGGTGGAACATCCGAAGGGCGAATTCGGCGTCTACCTGATATCGGACGGCGCGAATAAGCCATACCGCATGAAGCTGCGCGCTCCAGACTACGTCCACCTGGCGTCGCTGGATGAAATGGCACGCGGCCACATGATTGCCGATGCCGTGACCATCATTGGTACGCAGGACATCGTGTTCGGCAGCATTGACCGATAACCTGACCGCTAAGAACGCTAAGTGCGAGAGGCAAACGTATGTTGTTAACTGAGCAGTGCTATAAAAAAATCGACCGCGAGTTGGCCAAGTATCCGGCCGACCAGCGCCAGTCGGCCGTGATGGCCTCGCTGGCTCATGCCCAGGTTGAACTGGGCTGGGTTTCCCCTGAAGTCATGAAGGAACTGGCCGACTATATCGGCATGCCGGCTATCGCCGTGCAGGAAGTGGCCACCTTCTACAATATGTACAACCTGAAGCCGGTCGGCAAACACAAGATCACCGTGTGCACCAACCTGCCATGCGCCTTGTCCGGCGGCGAACGCGCTGCCAAGCATTTGAAGGACAAGCTGGGCATCGACTACCGCGACACCACCGCTGACGGCGAATTCACGCTGATGGAAGGCGAGTGCATGGGCGCGTGCGGCGACGCACCGGTGCTGCTGGTGAATAACCACCGCATGTGCTCGTTCATGAGCAACGACAAGATCGACGCCCTGGTGGAGGAATTGAAGAAATGACCTGTCTGCACGACCGTCACATCAAGCCGCTGATCCTCAAGGATCTGACCGGCGACAACTGGCGCCTGGCCGACTACGTGAAACGTGGCGGCTATTCGGCATTGCGCCGCATCCTGGAAGAAAAGATCGCGCCGGAAGCCATCATCGCCGACTTGAAAACCTCGGGCCTGCGCGGCCGCGGCGGCGCTGGTTTCCCTACTGGTTTGAAGTGGAGCTTCATGCCGCGTCAGTTCCCTGGTCAAAAGTACCTCGTCTGCAATACAGATGAGGGCGAGCCAGGTACTTTCAAGGACCGCGACATCATCCGCTACAACCCGCACGCCCTGATTGAAGGCATGGCCATCGGCGCGTACGCAATGGGCATCACCGTGGGCTACAACTACATCCACGGCGAAATCTTCCAGGAATACCTGCGCTTTGAAGAAGCGCTGGAAGAAGCGCGCGCAGCGGGCTTCCTGGGCGACAAGATCATGGGCAGCGAATTTTCATTCCAGCTGCACGCCCATCACGGTTATGGCGCCTACATCTGCGGCGAAGAAACCGCGCTGCTGGAATCGCTGGAAGGCAAAAAAGGCCAGCCGCGCTTCAAGCCGCCTTTCCCTGCATCGTTCGGCCTGTACGGCAAGCCAACCACCATCAACAACACGGAAACGTTTGCCGCCGTCCCGTTCATCTTGAACATTGGCGCGGAAAACTACCTGGCGCTGGGCAAGCCAAACAACGGCGGCACGAAGATCTTCTCGATCTCGGGCGACGTTGAGCGTCCAGGCAACTACGAAGTTCCACTGGGTACGCCGTTCGCGGAATTCCTGGAACTGGCCGGCGGCATGCGCGGTGGCAAAAAGATCAAGGCCGTGATTCCTGGTGGTTCGTCGGCGCCTGTCGTGCGCGGCGAAGTCATGATGAACACCGACCTGGATTACGATTCGATCGCGAAAGCCGGTTCGATGCTGGGTTCGGGCGCAATCATCGTCATGGACGAAACCCGCTGCATGGTCAAAGCGCTGGAACGCCTGTCGTACTTCTACTTTGAAGAGTCGTGCGGCCAGTGCACGCCGTGCCGTGAAGGCACCGGCTGGATGTACCGCATGGTCCACCGCATCGAGCACGGCCAGGGCCGTCCGTCGGATCTGGACATGCTGAACTCCATCGCCGACAACATCCAGGGACGCACGATCTGCGCGCTGGGCGACGCTGCCGCCATGCCGGTACGCGCCTTCGTCAAGCAGTTCCGCGAAGAATTTGAATATCACGTCGAGCACAAGCATTGCTTGGTGCCCGCTTACCTCTAAGCCTGCGTAACGATCACCATGGTTGAAATCGAAATAGACGGCAAGAAAGTCGAAGTCCCTGCTGGTAGCATGGTGATGGACGCTGCCAACAAACTGGGTACCTACATTCCGCACTTCTGCTATCACAAGAAATTGTCGATCGCAGCAAACTGCCGCATGTGCCTGGTCGAAGTGGAAAAGGCGCCTAAGCCTTTGCCTGCTTGCGCCACGCCTGTGTCGGCCGGTATGGTTGTGCGCTCCGCTTCCGACAAAGCGGTGCATGCACAGAAGTCCGTAATGGAATTCCTGTTGATTAACCACCCGCTGGATTGCCCAATCTGCGACCAGGGCGGCGAATGCCAGCTGCAAGACCTGGCTGTCGGCTACGGCAAGAACACGTCGCGCTACGAAGAAGAAAAGCGCGTGGTGGCACCTAAGCAAGCCGGCCCGCTGGTATCGATGGAAGAAATGTCGCGCTGCATCCAGTGCACCCGTTGCGTACGCTTTGGCCAGGAAGTGGCCGGCGTGATGGAACTGGGCATGATCGGCCGCGGCGAACACTCGGAAATCACCACCTTCGTCGGTGAAGCCGTGTCGTCGGAAATGTCCGGCAACATGATCGACCTGTGCCCGGTGGGCGCGCTGACGTCGAAGCCATTCCGCTACAGCGCCCGTTCGTGGGAACTGTCGCGCCGCAAATCCGTGTCGCCGCACGACTCGCTGGGTTCCAACCTGATCGTTCAGGTCAAGAACGGCAAAGTCATGCGCGTGCTGCCGCTGGAAAACGAAGCCGTCAACGAGTGCTGGATTTCCGACAAGGACCGCTTCTCGTACGAAGCCTTGGCGAGCGACGAGCGCCTGACGCAGCCGATGCTGAAGCAGGGCGGCGAATGGAAAGAAGTCGACTGGCAAACCGCGCTGGAATACGTGGCGCACGGCCTGAAAAACATCAAGCACGAACACGGCGCGGATTCGATCGCATCGTATGCGACCGCGCATTCGACCGTGGAAGAACTGCACCTGCTGCAAAAGCTGACCCGCGCTGTCGGTTCGGAAAACGTGGACTTCCGTCTGCGCCAGACCGACTTCGCACTGGACGGCCAGATCAAGCCATGGCTGGGCATGCCGATTGCCGACGTGACGGCGCTGCAGCGCGTGTTTGTCATTGGCTCGTTCCTGCGTAAAGACCACCCGCTGCTGGCTACCCGCATCCGTGCCGCTGTCAAAGCCGGTGCGAAACTGTCGGTGCTGCATGGCGCGGATGAAGAAAACCTGATCACGACCGCCAATAAACTGATCGCTGCGCCATCCGACTGGCTGGCTGCGCTGTCGCAAGTGGTGGTGGCCGTAGCAAGCGCCAAAGAAATCGCTGCCCCTGCGGGCTTCGACGGTATCGAAGCGTCGGACGCTGCGAAAGCCATCGCGGCTTCGCTGCTGTCCGGCGAGCGCAAGGCGGTGTTCCTGGGTAATGCCGCCGCGGCGCACCCACAGGCATCGCAACTGCATGCTGCCGCGCAGTGGATCGCTGACCAGACCGGCGCCAAGCTGGGCTACCTGGTGGAAGCGGCCAACACGGTCGGCGGCTACCTGGTCGGGGCGAACGCAAAACAAGCTGTTCCAGCCTTCTCCGCACCGAAGAAAGCCTACGTGCTGCTGAACGTGGAACCGGAACTGGATGCGGCCAACCCGCAGCAAGCCATCGCCGCCGTCAAAGGCGCGGAAATGGTGGTGGTGATGTCCGCCTTCAAGCACGGCGCCGACTACGCTGACGTCCTGCTGCCGATTTCGCCATTCAGCGAAACGTCGGGCACCTTCGTCAACGCGGAAGGCCGCGCGCAATCGTTCAACGGCACCGTCAAGCCGCTGGCCAATGCCCGTCCGGCATGGAAAGTGCTGCGCGTGCTGGGCAACATCCTGGGCCTGACTGGTTTCGAATACGAAACGTCGGAAGCCATCCGCGACGAGCTGTTCGGCGCCGGCGTGACGGACTTGTCGGCCAAGCTGAACAACGTAGCCAAGCTGGCTCCCGTGGCTGCCAAGGCGCCAACCGGCGGCGAAGCGCTGCTGGAACGCCTGGCCGACGTGCCGATCCACTTCGCTGACGCGCTGGCGCGCCGTTCCGGCCCGCTGCTGGCGACCCCGGACGGCGCCGCGCCATCGGCGCGTGTGTCGAAAGCGCTGGCGGACAAGCTGGGCATCGTTGCCGGCGACAAGGTCAAAGTCACGCAGGGTAACGGCTCCGCCGTCCTGCCGGCCCTGATTGAAGCAGGCTTGCCAGCCAACGTGGTTCGCGTTGCCGCCGCCCACGCATCGACCGCCGCTCTGGGCGCGATGTTTGGTCCTGTCACCATCGCCAAGGAGGCCAAGTAATGGCGTTGCCTGAGTTCGTAACTGTTATTCAAACCCAGGGTTCCGCATTGCTGGGTCCGGTCTGGCCGCTGGCCTGGACCATGATTCGCCTGCTGTGCGTGATGATGCCGCTGCTGTTGCTGGTGGCATACCTGACCCTGTGGGAACGTAAGCTGATCGGCTGGATCCAGATCCGTATCGGCCCGAACCGCGTGGGTCCCGGCGGTTTGCTGCAGCCGATCGCTGACGCGCTGAAGCTGCTGTTGAAAGAAATCGTGATCCCGACCAAGGCCGCCAAAGGCTTGTTCGTGATCGGCCCGATCATGACCATCATGCCGGCGCTGGCCGCCTGGTCGGTGGTGCCATTCGGTCCGGAAGCGATCCTGGCCAATGTGAATGCCGGCATGCTGGTGCTGCTGGCCATCACGTCGATGGAGGTGTACGGCATCATTATCGCCGGCTGGTCGTCGAACTCGAAATACTCGTTCCTGGGCGCGATGCGCGCATCGGCACAGATGATTTCGTACGAAATTCCACTGGGCTTCGTGCTGGTGGTGATTCTGATGGTGTCCGGTTCGCTGAACTTCATCGACATCGTGCAAGGCCAGCAAAAAGGCCGCATGGTGGAAATGGGCTTGAACTTCCTGTCGTGGAACTGGCTGCCGCTGCTGCCGCTGTTCGTGATTTACCTGACGTCCGGCCTGGCTGAAACCAACCGCCACCCGTTCGACGTGGTGGAAGGCGAGTCCGAGATCGTGGCGGGCCACATGGTGGAATACGCGGGGATGTCGTACGCGATGTTCATGCTGGCCGAATACGCCAACATGATCCTGATCGGCGTGCTGGCTTCGATCATGTTCCTGGGCGGCTGGGATGCGCCATTCAAGTTCCTGGATATCGGCGGCGGTTTCGGCGGCTTCTTCTGGCTGTTCGTGAAAACGTTCTGCATCGTGTCCGTGTTTATCTGGGTGCGCGGTACCTTCCCACGCTACCGTTATGACCAGATCATGCGTCTGGGCTGGAAGGTGTTCATCCCTCTGACCCTGGTGTGGCTGGTGCTGGTGGCCGGTGTCATGCAGACGTCGTGGAATATTTGGAAGTAAGGAAGCGAATAATGGAAAAAGTTAAAGATTTCTTCGGCAGCCTGATGCTGTCGGAACTGATCAAAGGCATGGCCCTGACGGGCAAGTACATGTTCGCGCGTAAGATCACCGTGCAGTATCCGGAAGAGAAGACGCCGATTTCGCCGCGCTTCCGCGGCCTGCACGCGCTGCGCCGCTATCCCAATGGCGAAGAGCGCTGCATCGCCTGCAAACTGTGCGAAGCAGTGTGCCCGGCCATGGCGATCACCATTGAGTCCGAGCAGCGTGACGACGGTTCGCGCCGTACCACGCGCTATGACATCGACCTGACCAAATGCATCTTCTGCGGCTTCTGCGAAGAATCGTGCCCAGTGGACTCCATCGTGGAAACCCACGTGCTGGAATACCACGGCGAGAAACGCGGCGACCTGTATTACACCAAAGAGATGCTGCTGGCCGTGGGTGACCGCTATGAAGCGGAAATCGCCGCCAACCGTGAAACGGATGCAGCGTACCGCTGATCGCTACCAGGAAATAACAAGACTATGGACTTTACTAGTATTTTGTTTTACGTGTTCGCGACCGTGCTGGTGCTGGCGTCGCTGCGCGTGATTACCGCCCCGAACCCGGTACAGGCTGCCCTGTTCCTGGTGCTGGCGTTCTTCCAGGCCGGCGGCATCTGGATGCTGCTGAAAGCTGAATTCCTTTCCATCGTGCTGGTGCTCGTATATGTGGGCGCCGTGATGGTGCTGTTCCTGTTCGTCGTGATGATGTTGGACATCAATATCGTCAAGATGCGCGAAGGTTTCTGGGGCTTCTTGCCGTTGGCTGCCCTGGTCGGCGGCGTGATCGTGCTGGAAATGGCGTCCGTGCTGTGGCGCTCGTTCGGCCTGAGCGGCGCAACCGTGCCGGAAGCTGCCAGCATGATCGGCACCACCAAGGCGCTGGGCTTGCTGATCTACACCAAGTACATCTATGCGTTTGAAATTGCCGCTGCCGTGCTGCTGGTGGCCATCATTGCCGCCGTTGCACTGACCCTGCGCAAACGCAAGGACATCAAGTACTTCGACCCGGCTGACGCAGTACGCGTGAAACGTAACGACCGCCTGCGCATCGTGAAGATGGCCGCTGTGAACAACCGCCCAGTAGAAACCAAGGAGGCCCCATGACCTTATCGCTGGCTCACTACCTGGTCCTGGGTGCGATCCTGTTCGCAATCTCGATCGTCGGTATTTTCCTGAACCGCAAAAACATCATCGTTTTGCTGATGGCCATCGAACTGATGCTGCTGGCGGTGAACATGAACTTCGTCGCCTTCTCGCATTACCTGGGCGACGCAGCCGGTCAGATCTTTGTCTTCTTCATCCTGACCGTGGCCGCTGCTGAATCGGCGATCGGCCTTGCGATCCTGGTGGTGATGTTCCGTAACCTGGACACCATCAATGTGGAAGACCTGGACAGCCTCAAAGGCTGACCGGGATCGAAAATTTCGAATAAAAAATAAAGGTTCAACATGGCGGGGATTAACCCTAACATCCTTCTAACCGTCGCTCTGGCGCCGCTGGCAGGTTCAGCGGTGGCCGGTTTGCTCGGTACCCGGTTCTTCGGGAATCTGGTCGGCCGCACGGTGTCGCATAGCGCCACCATTCTGGGCGTGCTGATTTCGTTCGTGCTGTCTGCAATGACGCTCAATGACGTCATGCACGGCATGACTTTCAACGACACCATCTATACGTGGATGACGGTCGCGGGCATGAAGCTGGAAGTGGGCTTCCAGATTGATTCGCTGTCGGCAATGATGATGTGCGTGGTGACGTTCGTGTCGCTGATGGTGCACATCTACACGATCGGCTACATGCAGGAAGACGAAGGCTACAACCGCTTCTTCTCCTACATTTCGCTGTTCACGTTCTCGATGCTGATGCTGGTTATGTCCAACAACTTCCTGCAGCTGTTCTTCGGCTGGGAAGCGGTGGGCCTGGTGTCGTACCTGCTGATCGGCTTCTGGTTCAAGCGTCCGACCGCGATTGTCGCCAACATGAAGGCATTCCTGGTCAACCGCGTGGGCGACTTCGGCTTCATCCTGGGCATTGGCCTGCTGGTGGCGCATACCGGCACGATGAAGTACACCGAAGTGTTCGCAATGAAAGACGCGCTGGCCACGCAGACGCTGGCGTCGTTCGACTGGAACTTGCTGTCGGCTGCCTGCATCTGCCTGTTCATCGGCGCGATGGGTAAATCCGCGCAATTCCCGCTGCACGTGTGGCTGCCGGATTCGATGGAAGGCCCGACCCCGATTTCCGCACTGATTCACGCGGCAACCATGGTTACCGCCGGTATCTTCATGGTGTCGCGCATGTCGCCGCTGTTCGAACTGTCGGACACCGCGCTGTCGTTCGTGCTGGTCATGGGTTCGATTACCGCGCTGTTCATGGGCTTCCTGGGCATCATCCAGAACGACATCAAGCGCGTGGTTGCGTACTCGACCTTGTCGCAGCTGGGCTACATGACGGTGGCGCTGGGCTGCTCGGCCTATTCGGTTGCCGTGTTCCACCTGATGACCCACGCATTCTTCAAGGCGCTGCTGTTCCTGGGCGCTGGTTCCGTGATTATCGGCATGCACCACGACCAGGACATCCGCAACATGGGCGGCCTGCGCAAATACATGCCGATCACGTGGATCACGTCGCTGCTGGGCTCGCTGGCCCTGATCGGCACGCCGCTGTTCTCGGGCTTCTACTCGAAAGACTCGATCATTGAAGCCGTTGGCGCGACGCACATCGCCGGCGCAGGTTTCGCCAAGTTTGCCGTGCTGGCAGGCGTGTTCGTGACCGCGTTCTACTCGTTCCGTATGTACTTCCTCGTGTTCCACGGCGAAGAGCGCTTCGGCAAGGCCCATGCGCACGGCCACGATGACCACGCGCATGGCAAACACGATGCGCATGCTGCTCCGGCACATGACTCCGACGCGCACCACGAAGAAGAAGACGACGACCACGGCCACCATGGCCTGGGCCCAGGCGAGAAACCGCATGAGTCGCCATTCGTTGTGTGGTTCCCGCTGGTGATGCTGGCCATCCCATCGGTGATCATCGGCTTCATCGCCATCGAACCGATGCTGTACGGCGAGTTCTTCAAGAACGTGATCTTCGTGAACGAAGCCCACGAAGCCATGGCCGAACTGTCGCATGAGTTCCACCACGTGGGTGGCGCACTCGGCATGGTCAAGCACTCGGTGATGACGCTGCCGCTGTGGCTGGCCATCGCTGGCGTGGCAACCGCGTACTACTGCTACATGATCAATCCAAAAGTACCGGCCTGGTTCTACGACAAGTTCAAGGCTATCCACACTGTGCTGGATAACAAGTACTACATGGACAAGTTCAACGAAGTGGTGTTCGCCGGTGGCGCGCGCCTGCTGGGCAACGGCCTGTGGAATGTAGGCGACCGTACCCTGATCGACGGCCTGGTGGTTAATGGTTCCGCCAAAGTAGTGGGCTGGTTCTCGTCGCTGACCCGCTTGGCGCAGACCGGTTACATCTACCACTATGCGTTCGTCATGATCCTGGGCATCGTTGGTTTCCTGGTCTACTTCCTGCCGTTTTGGCAAGCCTAACCGCTGACACGCAAAGAGAATAAGATGCAGTCAACAATTTTATTTAGTTCAACTCCTTACCTGAGCCTGTCGATCTGGCTGCCGGTGGTATTCGGCCTGATCATCCTGGCCATCGGCAACGATTCGCGTGCCGGCCTGACGCGCGTGCTGGCGCTGGCCGGTTCGCTGGTGTCGCTGCTGCCGACGCTGCCGCTGATCACCCGTTTCGACACGGCCCATCACGGCATTCAGTTCGCAGAAAAATCCGCGTGGATCGAGCGTTTTAACATCTTCTACTGGCTGGGCGTGGACGGCCTGTCGCTGTGGTTCATTCCACTGACGGCCTTCATCACGGTCATCGTCGTGATTTCCGCCTGGGAAGTGATCCAGGAACGCGTGGCCCAGTACATGGGCGCCTTCCTGATCCTGTCGGGCCTGATGATCGGCGTATTCGCGTCGCTGGACGGCCTGCTGTTCTACTTCTTCTTTGAAGCGACCCTGATCCCGATGTACATCATCATCGGTGTGTGGGGTGGTGCGAACCGCGTGTATGCCGCGTTCAAGTTCTTCCTGTACACGTTCTTTGGCTCGCTGCTGACGCTGGTTGCGATCATTTACCTGTACAACAAATCCGGCTCGTGGAACGTGCTGGACTGGCACCAGCTGAAACTGGGCATGACGGAACAGACCTTGATCTTCTTCGCCTTCTTCATGGCCTTTGCGGTCAAGGTTCCGATGTTCCCGGTCCACACCTGGTTGCCTGACGTTCACGTTGAAGCGCCAACCGGCGGTTCCGCCGTGCTGGCCGCGATCATGCTGAAACTGGGCGCGTATGGCTTCCTGCGTTTCTCGCTGCCTATCGTTCCTGACGCATCGCGCGACCTGGCCTGGTTCGTCATCGGCCTGTCGCTGATCGCCGTGATCTACATTGGCCTGGTGGCCCTGGTACAGAAAGACATGAAAAAACTGGTGGCGTATTCGTCCATCGCGCACATGGGCTTCGTGACCCTGGGCTTCTTCATGTTCAACGACATGTCGGTGCAGGGCGCCATCGTGCAGATGGTGTCGCACGGTTTTATTTCCGGTGCGATGTTCCTGTGCATCGGCGTGCTGTATGACCGCGCCCACTCGCGCCAGATCGCCGACTACGGTGGCGTTGTGAACAAGATGCCGCGTTTCGCCGCATTCTTCATCCTGTTCTCGATGGCCAACTGCGGCCTGCCAGCCACGTCCGGCTTCGTCGGTGAATTCATGGTGATCATTGGCGCTGTGAAATTCAACTTCGTGACCGGTATCGCAGCGGCCACCGCCGTGATCTTCGGCGCGGCTTATTCGCTGTGGATGGCCAAGCGCGTGATCTTCGGCAAAGTGGCGAACCACCACGTGGCGGAACTGACCGACATCAACAACCGTGAATTCCTGATGCTGGGCATCCTGGCAATCGCGGTGTTGGCGATGGGCCTGTATCCAGCGCCGTTCACCGACACGATGCAAACTTCGGTGGCCGACCTGCTGAAGCATGTCGCAATCAGCAAACTGCCATAAATAGGACTTAGTAATGATGACTCCTGAAACGACCCAGCAAGCGGCCAATATGGCGCCGCTGTACGCTGAAGTCTTCCTGCTGGTCGCCGCGTCGGCGATCTTGCTGATCGATATGTTCTTGGCTGAAAGCAAGCGTTCGATCACTTACGTACTGTCGTTGCTGACGCTGGCCGGTTGCGCCTTCTTCAGCCTGGCTGACTACAACACGGGCGCCACCGTCTACACGTTCAATAACATGTTCGTGTCCGACCCGATGGCCAACCTGCTGAAACTGGCGTCGTATGGCGCCGTGGCCGTGACCCTCGTGTATTCCCGCCAGTACGCGCACCAGCGCGGCATGCTGGGCGATACGCTGGGCGGCGAGTTCTACATCCTGGCGCTGTTCGCACTGCTGGGCCAGATGGTCATGATCTCCGGCAACAACTTCTTGTCCATCTACCTGGGCCTGGAACTGATGTCGCTGTCGCTGTACGCGCTGGTGGCGCTGCGCCGTGATCACTCGGTCTCGACCGAAGCTGCGATGAAATACTTCATCCTGGGCGCACTGGCTTCCGGCTTCCTGCTGTATGGCATTTCCATGTTGTACGGTGCGACCGGTTCGCTGGACGTGACGGAAGTGGCCTTGAAAGCCGCCAGCGGCACCATCAAGCCAACCATCCTGGTGTTTGGCCTGGTATTCGTGGTGGCCGGCCTGGCGTTCAAACTGGGTGCTGTGCCATTCCACATGTGGGTGCCGGACGTGTATCAAGGTTCGCCAACCCCAGTGACCCTGCTGCTGGGCGCCGCACCGAAACTGGCAACGTTCGCTATCTGCGTACGCCTGCTGGTGGAAGGCATGCTGCCGCTGGCTAAAGATTGGCAGCAAATGCTGATGATCCTGGCTGTGCTGTCGCTGGCTGTGGGCAACCTGACGGCAATCGCACAAACCAACCTGAAGCGTATGCTGGCGTATTCGACCATCGCGCAAATGGGCTTCGTGCTGCTGGGCCTGATGGCTGGCGTCGTGGGCGTGGACAAATCCAACGCGGCTGCCGCGTACAGCTCGGCGCTGTACTACTCGGTGGTGTACGTGTTCACCACGCTGGGTACGTTCGGCCTGATCATGGTGCTGTCGCGTCAAGGCTTCGAAGCGGACGAACTGGCTGACTTCAAAGGTCTGTCCAAGCGTTCGCCAGGCTATGCGCTGATTATGTCGCTGCTGATGTTCTCGCTGGCCGGTGTGCCGCCGATGGTGGGCTTCGCCGCCAAGTTCTCCGTGCTGCAAGCCGTACTGCAGACCGGTGCAACGTGGCTGACCGTGCTGGCCGTGATGTTCTCGCTGATCGGTGCGTTCTACTACCTGCGCGTCGTGAAAGTCATGTGGTTTGACGAACCAGCCGACACCGCTCCGATCTCCGTATTCGGCGACACCAAACTGGTGCTGGGCCTGAATGCGCTGGCCGTGGTGGCGTTTGGTGTGATTCCTGGCCCGCTGCTGAACGCATGCCTGGCAGCGATGACCAAGACCCTGGCTTCGTAATTCGCTATGGATATTGGCGCCTCCAGCTGGCTGGTTATCTTGCTCGCAATTGTGGGCGCCAACCTGCCTTTCTTTAATGACAAGGTATTCGCCGTGATCGCACTGAAAGGTGCGCGCGGCGAGGCAGGGCCGTGGCACAAGCCGCTGCTGGCCCGCCTGGGCGAGTTGGCTGTGCTGTACGTTCTGGTGGGCGGCATTGCCGTCGCACTGGAAAACCGCATCGGCGGCGTGTTCCCGCAAACGTGGGAGTTTTACGCGATCACCGCCTGTTTCTTCCTCGTGCTGGCCTTCCCGGGCTTTGCCGTGCGCTACCTGCACAAACATCGTCACTAAGCTGTACACTGCGGGTTTCTGAACTCAGCCGAGGAGGGCGCATGGATGCGCACTTAAAAGAAACCCGCGTCAGTGGCGGCATTGCCTATGACGGCAACTTCCTGAAAGTCCACCGCGATATCATTCGTTTACCCGATGGCAAAGAAGTCGGCCGCGAATACATCAAACACCCCGGCGCCGTGGTGATTTTGCCCGTTCTGGACAATGGCGACGTGCTGCTGGAACGCCAGTTCCGCTATCCCAATGACCGCGTGTTTATCGAACTGCCAGCTGGCAAGCTCGAAACGGATGAAGACCACCTGGAATGCGCGAAGCGTGAATTGCTGGAAGAGACTGGCTACACGGCGACCCAGTGGGATTTCGTTTGCACCATCCATAACGCCATCGCATACTCCGACGAATTCCTCGATATTTATCTGGCGCGCGGCCTCGTGGCCGGCAAAGCGCAGCTCGACGAGGGCGAATTCATTGAAACCATCTCCATGCCGTTGGCTGATATGCTGGATGCTGTCCGCACGGGCGCCATCACGGATGTGAAAACCATTATTGGCGCCTTCTGGCTGGAAAAAATCCAGGCAGGCGCCTGGCAGCCGGGCTGATCCATGTGGAGGCTGCTGTGCCTGCTGATGGCTGCGGTTGGTTCCGCTGAGGCCGCACCGGCGCGCACGGCATTCCAGGCGCGCTGCGAAGATACGCTGGACAAGACGATTTCGGTGTTGACGGCCCAGCAAAATGGCTATTCCATTAACACGCAATTGTCGTACAAGGCGCTGACCGCGATGGCGGGGACGGGCGGCGGCAACAGCCAGTATGTATTGGGGCTGACCAAGGCGGAATCGTGGATCCAGCTGAACCCGGTGAAGCTGCGTATCTTGCCGGATCCGCTCAGCGGTTATGAGTGCATAGCACCGCAACTGGCCTTCAGCCTGAGTTATAAACCGTTCGTGATTTACGTGGGCAATGAATTTGCGCCGGGAACTTGCGCCTACAAGGAAGTCCTCGCGCACGAATTCCGGCACATGCAGGCTTACCTGGATCACTTGCCGAAAGCCGAACAAGTCGTGCGCGATGCACTGGCCAAGCGCTTTTCGGGCAAGCCATTTTATGCGCCACAGGGTACTGCCGTGTCTGCACTGGAACATGAAGTGCAGGCATCGTGGATGCCTTTTATCCGTAATGAAATGCAAAAAGCGGAAGTGGCGCAAGTGGCGATCGATGCGCCAGCGGAATACCGGCGCATCAGCAATGCCTGTGATGGCGAGATTCAACGTATCCTTAAACAGGACCACAAGCGCCGCTGAAAGCCGCTTGGACCTGATAAAAACATGACAGAACCACTACAAACAACACGGCGCTGCGTGGCGCTGATCCCCGCTGCCGGCGTGGGCGCCCGCATGGCGGCAGGCAGTCCCAAGCAATATTTGCCCATCGCGGGCCAGCCCATGCTGCGCCTGACCGCCGACGCTTTTCTCGCCAGCCCGCTGATTTCGCATACATATATCGTCGTCAGCGAAGGCGATGGTTATATCGACGGTGTCATTTCGCCATCGGAAACCGGTGTCACGGTACTGCGCTGTGGCGGCCCGACGCGCATGGATTCCATCTTGAATGGCTTGCGCGCGGTGCGTGAACAAGTGGCCGATACCGACCTGGTGCTCGTGCATGACGCGGCCCGGCCGGGCCTGACGCCCGCGTTGATCCGCAAATTAATCGAAGGCGCGGGCGATGCGCCGGGTGGCGGATTGCTGGCTTTGCCTGTGGTAGATACAGTGAAAAGTACGCGCGGAAGCGCGCTGGCGACCGTACCGCGCGACGGCTTGTGGCTGGCGCAAACACCGCAAATGTTTAACTACGCTTTATTATTGCGGGCATTAAGCGAGGCGCCTGATCCGTTGGCGGTTACAGATGACGCCAGTGCAGTGGAAATGCTGGGCTATTCGCCGTTATTGATTGAAGGCCATCCGCGGAATTTGAAAGTCACATTGCCATCAGATATCCGCATTGCGGAAATGTATATGGCGCAAACTGAACAGGAATAATCATGAGTGTATTATTGCCATTTCGCATAGGCCAGGGCTACGATTGCCACCAGTTAGTTGAGGGGCGCAAATTAATACTCGGTGGCGTGGAAATTCCGCACGTGAAAGGATTATTGGGACATTCGGATGCGGATGCTTTGCTGCATGCGATTACGGATGCGATTCTTGGTGCGGCCGCATTAGGAGATATCGGCAAGCATTTTCCTGATACGGATGCGGCCTTTAAAGGAGCAGATTCCCGCGCCTTGCTGCGCGAAGCCGCCAAGCGTGTGAAAGCCACCGGCTACGATATCGGTAATGTCGATTGCACGATTATTGCGCAGCGCCCGAAGATGGCGCCGCATATTCCTGTAATGGCGGCGAATATTGCCGAGGATTTGGGTATTTCTGTTGGCCAAGTGAATGTCAAAGCCAAGACGAATGAGCGTATGGGTTATCTGGGGCGGGAAGAGGGGATTAATGCGGAGGCGGTGGCATTGCTGATCCGGCGCGATTCCTGATTGTTAAGGCAAGATTGAAAAGCCGGGGGGCAGCGATGCACCCGGCTTTTTTTCGCCAGAAATGGCGGGTTTCAGGAAGTTTCATACCATCAACTAGCGCGATCGCGCCAGGAGTTGGCATAAACTGCTGCGCTGACGTTAAATCCGTAGGGCGGGTTTTATAAACCCGCCATTGTTTGCGGAGCGGCGGCTTCTTAAATGGTGGAGGCAGTGGCGGACCGAAGAATGGCGGGTTCGTAGAACCCTCCCTACGACTGGGGTACGTTAGTTCGGTAGTTTAAATCGGGAAAATCAAGCACGTCGTCGTCGCATGCGCATAAATCTTTCCATTCGCATCGACAATCCTGCCTTCCGCCACCGCCACTTGTCCACCGGCAGTAATCACTTTCCCTTCGGCGCGCACCGGCCCGGTTTTATCATTCATTCCCCGGATATAGTTGACTTTCAACTCCAATGTCGTAAAGCCTTTTCCGGCTGGCAGTGTCGAATGCACGGCACATCCGACTGCGGTATCCAATAATGTGGCTGCATAACCGCCATGCACCATGCCGCTGGGATTGTAATGCTGCCGTCCCGGCGTCCCCTGGAAAACCACTTCGCCGTGATCTGCGCGGATCAATACAAATCCCATTAATTCCGCAATCGGTGGCGGCGGCGTTTCGCCCGTATTCATACCGTTTAAAAAATCATGACCGCTACGCTCGCGCAAATAATCCCGGCTGGCCACACCGAATGGCGCGGCTTTGGTGCGGATTTCTGTTTCTTCGGCCAGCCACGCATCTGACATTGTTGTTTCCATGAAAATCTTTCTCCAAGGGGGGAGGGAAGGGGTGCGCATACACTATAATGGTTTTCTGATACTTGCGTGTAGCTACACCTATGATGCTCGATCCTGCTTTACTGGCTATCCCCCAAGCCTGTACTTTTTTCCAATTGCGCAAGCTCGCGCGGACTGTATCGCGCTTGTACGACCGGCACTTGTCGGCAAGCGGGTTAAAGACCACGCAATTTTCCGTACTCGTTCATGTCCATGTGCAAGCGTTGCCAATGATGCAATTGGCTTCGTTGCTGGGTGCGGAGCGCACGACCCTGACGCGTAATTTGAAGCCGCTGGCGGATGCCGGCTGGCTGACGGTCACGCCCGGGGACGACCCGCGCCAGCGTATCGTGACCATTACCGAAGCCGGGCGGGACAAAGTCCGCCATGCGCGTCGCGCATGGCGGGCGGCGCAAGACGAAATGGCGTCGCTGATGGGCGCGGACGCACTGCTCGCGCTGCATGGGGATTTGGCCCTCGCGCAAAGCAAACTGGATTCACTGGAGAATGGCGATGGCGCGTGACATTTATGCGTACCGGGATGTGGCGGTGCAATCGTGTGTGGTCGACAACCAGGTGCGGATTTGCCCAGTGCCGGGGCAAGCGTATTCCCCGGCATTGATCGCTTATTGCCCGAAGGTCATGACGGATATAGACCAGTATCCGCTCGGGACTTTCTTCCTGGTGTCGGCGAAGCTGACGGACCGGCTGGGCGGATTGCCGTATCTGTATGTCTACCACGGCGACCCTGTTAAAGTCTTGTCGCCAGAACAGACCGCGAAATTCCTTGCCGAATTCAAACGTGGCCGCATATAGTTGAATCAACAACTTTGCCGGAGGATCAATGATCAAGCTGCGCGACATCGACCATATTGTTTTGCGGGTCCAGGATCTGGACAAAATGATCACTTTTTACACGCAAGTGCTGGGCTGCACGATCGAGAAGCGGCAAGAAGCGATCGGCTTGATCCAGTTGCGCGCCGGCGCATCGCTGGTGGATCTGGTGCCCGTCGATGGCAAATTGGGCAAGATGGGCGGCGCCGCGCCCGGCAAGGAAGGACGCAACGTTGACCATTTCTGCTTCCGTGTCGATGATTTCGACGAGGCGGGCATTCTTGCCTGGCTGGCGTCGCATGGTGTGGAAGCGGGGCCGGCCGAATCGCGCTATGGTGCGGAAGGCGAGGGACCGTCGATTTACGTGCAAGACCCGGAAGGCAATACGGTTGAGTTGAAAGGGCCTGCATGGCAGTTGGCCAGCTGAACCAGAACTGGATTGCGCAGCGCACATTGCTGGCCATGGACGCGGATGGCCGCGAATTTGCGCTCACGTTCGGCGTTGGCGCGCCCTATGAGACGGGGACGGGTGAATGTGCCTGTGCCGTACTGCTCGATGGCCTGGAGCGTGCGCCCCATGTACTTTTTGGCGTGGATACTTGGCAAGCTTTGCAGTTGGGCGTGCAATTCGCGATCCATATGCTGCAGGGCTTTGTCGCCCAAGGTGGCCAATTGCTGTGGCCGCAAGAGCGCGAGCCGATGGCAATTTCCGAATTGATTCCCGCGATGCTGCCGCCGCTGGCGCGGTAGGTATGCCTTTCCACGAAACCGGATTTTGCGAACCACCACTACCGGCCTATATGCGATACGAATCCATACTAACGCTTACTAATTTTTCTTCCGTGCAACAACGCTAACGCCGCCATGAAAACTGCCCTGCTTATTATCGATGTCCAGCAAGCCCTGTGCTATGGCGAATACGCCGCCTGGGACATCAGCCGCATCCTTGCCAATATCAATACGGTCAGCGTGAAAGCGCGCGCCGCAGGTGCGCCTGTGTTTTTGATCCAGCATGATGAACCCGGTGGCCCCCTGCAGGCTGATAGTGCAGGGTGGCAACTGGCGGATGGACTCGAGACGGCGGCTACCGACATCCGCTTGCGCAAACAGGCATCGGATTCCTTCCATAACACGGACTTGCACGCCCAGTTGCAGCAGCGCGGCATCGACCGACTGGTGATTTGCGGCCTGCAAAGCGACTTTTGCGTCGATACCACCACGCGCCGCGCCATGGCGCACGGCTATCCGGTGCAACTGGTGGCGGATGGCCACTCCACGCTGGACAACGGCGTGCTGACTGCACAGCAAATCGCGGCGCATCACAACGCGACGTTGTCGAACCTGTCCAGTTTCGGCCCCCGCACCCGGGCCGTGCCGGCAACCCAGGTGGAGTTCGCCTGAATGCCGGGCCCGGCAGTCGGCAATTTGCTCGCGGATGCCGCGCCGCCGGCGCAAGGCGAGCGCTTCGATGTCTTGCTGTCTCATAAAGGACTGGTCATCGAGCGCATCGTCAGCACGTCAAAAATCGCTTCGCAACCATATGTCCAGGAACAGGATGAATGGGTGGTGTTGCTGAAAGGCAGCGCCACGTTGGATGTCGCAGGCGGCCACGTTGCATTGGGCGAAGGCGATTACCTGTTCCTGCCATCCCGTACTCCCCATACTGTCCTCACCGTGTCCGATGGCGCGATGTGGCTGGCCATACACCTGCATCCGGGCCCATCCGTTTGACTGTCTGCGGGAGGGCTCGTCCCATCGTTCGAGTTTGTTTTTGAGACACGCAGGAGTGCTAACATAGGTACTCGTCCATACACTTTTGATATCCAGTGAAGTACGCCCTCACGCTTATCCCGGCACTGATTGGCTTTTTGGCACTAGCCGGCTGGAATTGGGATATCGAAATCTTGAAGCGCATCGACCCGAAATTGGTTGCGATGAATCCGGTCACGGCCCTGGGCATGATACTTGGCGGCGCGGCATTGATGGCCCACCATTGGTCGATCCGACTACCGCTCCTGCGCAAATTCGCAATTCCATGCGGTGCCGGGATTGGCTTGGTGGCCCTCTGGAAGCTGTCGGAAATTCTGCTTGGCGCGGCGCCCGGCGCGGATTTATGGCTCTTCACCGATAAGCTGGACCTGGGGCCCGGCCCAAGTAACCGGATGGCGCCGAATACTGCCGCCAATTTCTTGATGTTGAGCGTGGTGATCATCTTGCTTCACATTGGACGGGGCCTGGTGCTGGCGCAGGTTATCGCGGTCGTCAGCGCATTGATTTCGCTTTTAGCGATTGTCGGCTACACCTACGGTATCAGCCGTTTTTATGGCGTCGGACTCTTCATCCCGATGGCAGTCCATACAGCCACGTCGTTTCTGTTGCTGGCCGGCGCCTCCCTGTACGCGCGGCCCGACGTCGGTCCGATGGCGGTTGTCACCAACGATGGCCCGGCTGGCCGGATGGCGCGCACGCTGCTGCCATGTGCGATCCTTTTGCCCATAGGAATGGGCTGGCTACGCCTTGCGGGACAGCGGGCGGGTCTCTACGAAAACGAGCTGGGCGTGGCGATCTTCGTGATCGCCAACGTGCTGGCGCTTGCCTTGCTGATCTGGTGGAATGCCCGTCAATTGTTTGCGGCCGATCTGCAGCGGCTCGACGCCGAGAACCAGCTGCGGCATGTGGCCACGCATGATCGCCTGACCGGCTTGGCCAACCGCGGGTTTTTCATGGATCGGCTGACCCATCGCATCAACCTGGAGCAGCGCCGCCCTGTCGCGCCGTTCGCTGTGCTCTACATGGACCTGGACGGTTTTAAGCAAGTCAATGACAAGATGGGACATGCCGCCGGTGACGTGCTGCTGCAGGAGGTGGCGCAGATATTGAAAAAATGTAGCCGGATGACCGATTTGGCCGCTCGCCTCGGCGGGGACGAGTTCACGATCCTGGCTGAAGAACTGGCCCGGCCCGACGATGCGCGCGTGCTCGCGGAACGAATTCTTGCCACGCTTCCCCGTGCGTATGCCGCAGATGGCCAGGCTACGCCGATCGGTATCAGCATCGGGATCGCCTTGCATGAGGCGGGTGTAACCAGCGCGGACGAGATGCTGCGAAACGCAGACACGGCGCTCTATCAGGCAAAGAGAGGCGGCAAGGGCTGCTTTGCCATATACAACCCATCGGACAGTCAGCAGACAGAACCACGCCGCGGAACGTCTACGCCACTGGCGCCCATGGCTTAAGGATCTTGATCGGGCACCCGACGCGCACCCGACGCACACCCGACTCATTTAGCAGTTGAATTCCTTTCACCTGTAAGTTATTCTTTACACGTGAATACAAAATTAAACCCCGACGATGGCGACCAGTTGCTGGCAGTGCTCAATGCGCTGGCCAACCCGCACCGCCTGCGCATCATTGCGGCGCTGCAGGGCGGCGGACGCAATTATGTGAGCCAGCTGGCGCGGGAAATCGGCATCAGCCGTCCACTGCTGCACTTGCACTTGCAAAAGCTGGAAGCGGCGGGCCTGGTCAGCAGCACGATGGAACTATCCAGCGATGGCAAGGCGCTCAATTATTTCGAAGTCACCCCGTTTAACGTGCCGCTGACCCCGGATGCGATTGCCACCGCGGCGGCCACCCTGACCAACAACCCTGAATCGTAGAGATTGCCATGACCGAGAATGCATATTTCGCGGCGTTTTTCTTTCCGGCCGCCGCCGCCGTAGTGATCTTTTTTTGGAAATACCTGTCCGCCGTGATGCAGGCAAAAGTGCGCCTGGCGCAGGACGAGGCGTACCGCGACATGGCTGCCAAAGCCGTGGCGGCGCAGGCCGAAACCGCGCAGGCGCTGGCATCCGTCAGCGCCGCGCTGGCAGACATCCAGTCGCGCGTGGCGTCGCTGGAAAAAATATTGAAGGAAGTCGAATAACCCATCCCACAGGAGCCGGCCATGAACGACGTACCGCTGTACCGTTTGTATATGTTGCGTGCCATGTATGCACTGATTGCCCTTGCCATGGGCTCGCAGATTTGGAAAGAAATCCTGCTGCATGCCCAGTCGTGGGAGCGCAATGAAGGCGTGGTGGCATGCATGCTGGGCGCCTTGTCTTTATTGAGTTTGCTGGGCTTGCGCTATCCGCTGCAAATGCTGCCGCTGCTGCTGTGGGAAGCTGCATGGAAAACCATCTGGCTGGTATTCGTTCCGCTGCCGCAATGGTGGGTGAATGGGCATGTCGATGCCGCCATCAGTTCGACAGTCTTTGATTGCTCGTTTGTCGTGCTGGTGTATATCGCGGTTCCATGGGGTTACGTGGTGCAGCGTTACGTGAAACAGCAGGGCGAACGCTGGGGTTCGGTGGCCACCCGCGCGGCGGTGCGCTGACATGGCCGTCACGCCGGCATTCCTTGCAGTGGAACGTCCGCAAGCGTGGCATTTGCGGCTGGCGGGCTTGCTGTACCTGGCGCTGATCGTGCTTGGCGCGTTTGGCGAAATGAAAGTGCGCGGCTCGCTGGTGGTGTCCGGCGATGCGGCAGCGACGGCGCACAACATCATGGCGTCGGAAGGGCTGTGGCGTGCGGGCATAGCGGGCGACTTGCTGATGCACGTGCTGGATTTGCCCGTCATCGTCGTGCTGTACCTGCTGCTGCGGCCCGTGGACCGCGGCGTCGCGCAGTTTGCCACGTTGATCAACGTGGTGCAGACTGCCGTGCTGGCGGCGAATAAACTGAACTTGCTGCTGCCTTTGTTCTTGCTGGGCGATGCGGCCTATTTAAAAGCGTTCCCGCCCGATCAATTGCAGACGCTGGCTTACCTGGCCGTGAAAGTGCATGGCTTCGGTTTTGGCATCGGGCTGATTTTCTTTGGCGTCGCCTGCGTGGCGCGCGGCTGGCTGCTGTTCCGCTCCGGCTTTGTACCGAAAGCCATTGGCATCCTGATGGCATTGGCCGGCGCCAGCTACCTGGTCAACAGCTTTGCGCTATTGGTGGCGCCAGCCGTGGCGGACATGCTGTTCCCGTTCATCATGCTGCCGCCACTGGTGGGCGAGTCCGTGTTTGCGCTATGGCTGCTGGCAGCGCGCCACAGAGTTTAGCCCGCGAACAGTTGCGCCATCACAGGTAAATCCACGTTGCCGCCACTGACAATGACGCCCACGCGTTTGCCCTTGACTGGATAGGCGCCGTGCAGTGCCGCAGCCGCACCCAGGCAGCCGGTAGGCTCCACCACCATTTTCATACGCGATGCAAAGAAGCGCATGGTATCGGCCAGTTGCGCATCGCTGACGGTGATGATGTCTTTCACGTGCTGCCGGATCACGGCGAAATTGTGTTCCCCGATGTGCGTGACCTTGGCGCCATCGGCAATCGTGTCCGGCACGGGAATGTGGACGATGCGGCCGGCGCGCAGCGATTGCCGGCCGTCGTCGCCGGCTTCCGGTTCCACGCCGATCACGTCGCACTGTGGCGCCATGCCCGATGCCGCCAGCGCGGAGCCAGCCAATAAACCGCCGCCGCCGAGACATACCAGCAGCACGTCGAGCTGGCCTACTTCTTCAAACAATTCCAGCGCTGCCGTGCCCTGGCCGCAAATCACGTCCGGGTGGTCATACGGCTGAATCAACGTCATGCCCCGCGCTTGCGCCAGTTCGCGGCCGATGGCTTCGCGGTCTTCCGTGTAGCGGTCATAGCCCAGCACCTGGGCGCCATAATCCTTGGTCGCGGTGACTTTGGTTTGCGGCGCATCGTGCGGCATCACGATGGTGGCGGGAATGCCCAGCAATTGCGCAGCCAGCGCCGTGGCTTGCGCATGGTTGCCGGACGAATAGGTGACGACACCGGCCTTGCGCTGTTCCGGCGTGAAGCGCGACAGCGCGTTGTAGGCGCCACGGAATTTGAATGCGCCCACGCGCTGGAAATTCTCGCATTTGAAAAACAGTTCGGCGCCGGTGACGGTATTGGCGGTGCGCGACGTCAGCACGGGGGTGCGGTGGGCATGGCCGGCAATGCGGGCGGCGGCCTGGCGGATATCGTCAAAGTGCAGGGACATGGGGTTCCTTGTTGGGTGATGAGGTATATGCAGTGTAGTTGCCCCATTTGCGTTGTTGTTGCAATATCTTGTTGCAGAAATCGCGTTTATTATGGAGGCATCGCATGCAAGGCCGCACGCTGTGGGAATTGAAAGTCTTTTGCGCCGTCATCGAACGGCACAGCTTCGTGACGGCGGCGCGCATGCTGGCGATTTCGCCCAGTTCCGCCACCCGCACCGTGCAGGCGCTGGAAACGCAATTGGGCATGGCGCTGCTGCAGCGCTCGCAAAAGCGCGTGGCGCTGACGGCGGCCGGCGGCGTGTATTACGACTATGCGCGGCGCATCCTTGATATGCAGGCGGAAGCGGAAGAATCGCTGGCCGACGTGCAAGACACGCCGAAAGGGTGGATACGCTTTTCTGCACCGGAAATCGGCAGCCGCCATTTCTTCCCGGCGCAAATCGCGCGGCTGGCGGCGCGCTTCCCTGACGTGCAAATCGATGTGCTGTATTCCGATGCGCTCATCGACCCGATCCAGGAGAAACTCGACTTCGCGATCCGTGGCGCCTTCCCGGCGGACAGCGATTTGCTGGTCTATCCGCTGTGGGAATATGACCGTATCCTGTGCGCGTCGCCAGACTATGTGGCGCAGGCAGGCTTGCCGCAGGAACCTGAGGAGCTGGCGGAACACCGGCTCGTGCAGCACATTGCGCCGCGTGTGCTGAAGGACTGGCATTTTGCGTCAAGCGGGCGGACGGTGCGCCAGCACATGCGCGCTGCGCACCGCGTCAATACTGGCAATGGCGTGCTGGAGCTGGTGCTGGCCGGCGCCGGCGTGGGGCGGATCGCCAGCTGGGTAGCTGCGCCTTATTTGCAAAGCGGCGCACTGGTGCGCGCCTGTCCTGCCTATACGGTGGTGTCAGCCGGCGGGCAGCCGGCGCAGATGCACGCAGTCTATGGCACACGAAGCCTGCCTAAGCGCACCAGGGTTTTCCTCGATGCGCTGCGCCAGGCGGCGCGGCAGGCAAAGTTCAGGCGTGGGGCGGGGTGATGGGCGCAGCCTGGTGCGGGCTATTGCCGTCCTGTTTCCTTACTCGGGAGTTGCCGATACCAAGAGGTCAGCAACGACGTCACCCCGAAGCGGGCCATCGACAAGTTCAGCGCATGCACGCATCTGGTTGCGCAGCTCGGCCATGCGTGCGGTGGGCTCGGGTTGGACAGCCCACACGAGTTCGGACGGCCATTGGGCGTACGCAAAATAATGGCCATCGGCGCACCGGTGCAAACGCGACCCGAGGCCGCCCCGCTCGGCGCGTATCAGTTCAGTGAGTTCCTGCCAGGCGCGCTCGAAGTCTTGCTCATGGCCGGAGGCTACTTTCCATCTAAAGTAAATTGCGTGCATAAAATCGTGTAGGGTTATGGATGAACCGTTCACGCCGATAGTGGACGATTGAGGCGGCCCAGTGTACGCGGTTGCTTCTGGCAGGACAATGCCGATTGTGCCAGGCGTTCTTAGCTTTTTTCGGTTGACGGCGGCGCCATGATTTCCAGCGGCGCGAGCTGGGCAAGGAATACCAGATGCTCCACGGCTTTGACTTTTTGCAGATGCCCGATATCCGATGGGCCGCCGAGCGCGAGTGCTGGAACGAAGCCGTATAGCTCATCGTGGGCGAGCGGCCCCAGTTTGCGCAGGGCGGGTGCGAACAAGTCGGCGAAGTCATTTTCTTCGCGATCCCGATTGCTGAAAAATACGCGGAGACCTCGTTCTAACTCGTCCTTTCGGAACAACGATGCGCGAGGGAGGCAGTATGAACCGGGTGCAAAAACCTTCAGAGTATCGCCAGTGTTTTCACCCCAAAAGTACAGTTTTCCAAACGCGCTTCTTGCAATGAGGTGGTACGCATCTTTTTCCATGAACTGTGTTTCACCGATCCAGGCTTTCAGCACAGGTTCATACTCCTGGGGATCGACGGTCCAGAACAGGCCGTTTGCGTAGCCACACCATCCGTACTCTTCCCAATACTCCAGCAGTTGCTGGGGAAGCTTGCCTCTATAACGCTCGATACTGGACGTTGGTACGGGACGCTGATGGGTAGCGGGCCCTAATTCGTCCAGGAACATTTCAAAGTACTCGTTCATACTCACCCTTTATTTGCAACGTTCTAGCTTCGCGTTTATTTTGACATGACTACGCATCGCAGCTGGAACCTGCGCTGCGGCCTGGTCCAGTGCGCCAACCCTGCTTTTCCACTGAGGGCCAATGCGTGAATTTATCCCGCGGTCGCCAAATCCGTTGATGACATCTTTGCCTCCAGCGATCATGTCAGGATTATGCAGGGCAGCCAATGTACTCATCTTTTTATTGGCTGCTTCCTGTGCCTCCAACTTGGCTTGGCGTGGTGACATTCCGGTCTTTTCAAATTGCTCCCGTAATATTACGACGAGATCCTTTTTATAGTCGTCCCGCGCTGACTGGGCGACGTTTCGATCGCGCTTCGCACTACCATTGCCGTAAGCCTCCCGCCCCCGAACATATTCCTCCACCGTCATATCATTCAACCCCGCCTCTTGCCCCGCCAACTGCCGGTCAAATTCCGGATAGCTCGCTTGCGGCAAGTCGTTGGGTTGGAAGCACGGTACCTTCTTTTGCGGCATGCCGGCTGGTGCGCGGCGCGGGTCGCCTTCATCCGGCTGGCGTCCGCGTTTCGGCGGCGGTGCGCCTGGTTCTTCGGCCGGGCTTGCCGCCACATTGTTGCGGCGCGACTGCAGGGCAGGGTGGTTCGCCAGCCGCTGTTCGTTGTCTTCCACCCACTGGGCAATCCTCGGGCCGAGGCGGCGGCTTTCGCGGATCTCTTGCAAGACTACGCCCTTGCTGCCCCTGCCGCGCGACAGATACGCCATCAGCGCAGTGAGGATCGCGGCAATCATCGCCACATGGCCATTCGCGAATTCAAACGCGGCGTGGCGCACGTTGCCGCCGTTGCTGTATATCTGGATACTTGACTGGCTTGTTTGCGGCGCGGGTCCCCACGCTTCACGGAAACCGCGTTCGTAATAGTGCAGCGCGTCGGGAATGGCGGTGGCCAATCCTTCAGCCAGGGACTTCAATCCCAGCGCCGCCATGACCCAGCTGCCCACTTGCGCGCCCGCCGTTGCGCCCACAGCAGCGCCAGGAATGGCGCCCACGCCGCCCAGGAAGGCCCCGCCCGCAGCGCCAACCGCCGCGCCGGCGACGACGGAACCGCCATAGTAGAGGGCAATGTCTTCGCAGGTGGCAAGCAGGATGTCCCATATGCCTGCAAGGGAAATGCCGGACAGGCGGGTGGCGATCAGGTGACGGGCCAGTTCGCCCGAATCGGCCAGCGCTTGCCGCACGCGCTCGACGCGCGATAGTTGGCTGGCCATATCGCGCATGCCAAATCCGGGAGCGGCGGCTTTCTCCCGGCCTAAGCTGTCATAAGCGGAATGCCAGCCATCGCCGGCCCCGAGCCGGCGTTCGTGCTGCTCCAGGGCTAACCAGATGCGCGACGAATGGTTTTGCAAACGGCTCTCCCTGGCAAAGTGGAAAGCCGTGAGGATATCAAATGATTAAAATTTTAATAATTTTAATCATTTCAACCGTGCGCGGCATGGCGGCTGGGAGCGGGCAGCTCAATCTTCATCATCGTCATCGAGGTCCGCCTTCACACTTTTCGCCTTGGCGGCATCGGCCTGGTGTTTCAACTTGCCCGCCTGCGCCATGAAGTCGTCCACGGAATGGTCGGGGCTGTGCCGCACGGCAGGCGGCAGCAGCACGGACATATACAGTTCGCTCGACATCCGGCCTGTCGTCTGGTAATTGTTCATTAACAGCAGTCCGCTGCCGGCGATCATCAGCAACGTCGACATCACGGCCAGGCGGCGCGGGTGGCGCGGCAGGATGGTACGCAAGTGGAAGAACACCATGCCACAGCCCAGCGCCAAGGTCGCCAGGTTGCCATAGCGGGTAAACACTTCCGCCGACCAGGCATACGCCAGCACGCTGCTGATGGTTTTCCACGCACCGATGGCAATCAAGCCGCTGCCCAGGATGAACAGATGGCGGCCAAAGCGCGCGTGGCCGCCAAACAGCCGGTTGGCCAGCGCCCACACGCCGCACCACACCATGCCGGCGCCCAGGCCCGATGCTATCACCAGCAGGTAGCGGATGGCGTTGAACGATTCCGCATCGGACAGCGCCACGTCCACGCCCGTGAACAAGGCAATCAGCGCCAGCCCCGCCAGTGCGGGCGCGCCGCCTTCCCATGCGTGCATCGTGGTGTCGGCTACTTCCGGCGCGACGGGGAAGTCCGCATTGCGCACGCGCAGGCGCGTATGGCCCAGCCGCACGACAGTGGTGCCGGACAGCGCAACTTGCGCCTGCTTCTTGCCCAGGTGGACCACGCCATTCTGGCTGCCCAGGTCGCGCATCACCAGGTGGCCATCGGCATCCACGTCAATCACCGCATGGCGTTCCGCCGTGTGCGCATCGTCGAGGATGAATTCATTGTGGTAGCCGCGCCCGACGTGAATCGGCAATTGCTCGAAGCGCTGGCGGTGCAGCACGTCGCCGCTGCGCGACAAGGTCTCGATGTAGTAAGGTGCGGTCATGGCGCCGTCCCGCGCGACAGCGCTTCCAGGAAAGCGCGCGCAGTCCGCATGCCGTTTTCATAGGACACGCCCCGCGCATCGAGGCGGCTTTGTAAATTCATCAGTCCTTCATCCGTGCTGGCCGTCAGCAGGGCAAAGTCATACAAGCCCTGGAATTTGCGGTAGGCGCGCACGCACAGCACGGCGCGCAGCGGCACGCTGTTCGGGCCCTGGGCGCGTACGAATTGTTCCGTGCATTGCGGTCCCGTCAGGCGGCTGTCCTTGTGGCTGCCGAAGCCTTCATTCTTGAACGATGCGCTGGACAATTGTGCGAAGCGTACCGGATCGAGCCCCGTGCTGCGCATGAACTGGTGGCGGATGCCGATGGCGCCCGTTTGCAAGGTGCCGGACACAAAAATCGCCGACTCCATCGCGCAGCTGGTGATGTCCACCGTGAACGGCTTGTCCGCCTTGACGTTGGACTTGCCCCAGCAGCGCATTTGTTCCGATTCGCGCACCGGCACCTTGTACGGACCCATGGCTTTCATCGTCAGCGGCGCGGCCAGCAACTGGTCCACCATGGCCTTCTGGTGCGCCAGCAATTGCTGCGCCACGACGTCGGTAAAGTTCTTCGGCGGCGTGCTGTTGGGCGTCACGGATTTCAACAGTTCCTGTGCATAGCGCGCAGGAACCAGGAAGCTCACCAGTTCACCGTCGAGCCGCTTCGATACGTTGACGCCGGCGATATCGCCATTGACCGTCACACTGGGGCCGCCGCTCATGCCGGAATTGATCGGGCCCGTGAACATCAGCTGGTCGTAAAAACTGCGGTTGATGACGCCGTTGTAGGCGCCTTCGGAAATCGCGAAGCCCAAGTCCAGCGGATTGCCCAGCGAGTACAGGTACTGGCCTTGCGACAGGTGCGCCAGGCGTTCCGGCATGTTGAACACGCCGGTGCCGTTGCGGTTCACGCGCACCACGGCCAGGTCATGCAGCACGTCGACCGCCATCAATTCCACATTGCCGCGCTGGCCGCCCGTGTCGACCCATTCACCCGTGTAGGTATCCGGTTCCAGCGCGAATTCCGACACCACGTGGTAATTCGTGACCACCAGGTTGCTGTTGCCGATCAAGAAGCCGGAGCCGACAGACGATTGCGTGCGGCCGCTTTTCAGCAGCGAGCGCACTTGCAGCAAGTCGGCCTTGGCGCTGGAATACAGCTTTTGCGCGGAACTCGATGGCTGCGGCAACGCGGCCGTATCGGCAGCGGTGCGCGGCTGGTCAGGAGACTGCGGCGGCGCCGGCGTGGCAGGGGCGGCCAGCGCCGCACCGCTGCACGCCACCAGCAAGGCGGCAGCCAATCGTTTGATGTGGAAGGCAGCGCCTGCGCTGCCCGGGAAAGTTGATGTGACGCTGAAGTGTGGACTCATGCAGGCAGGCGGCAGGGCAAGAGGAAGTTACAGTTCGCCGTCTTCGGCGGCGGTGGCGGCCGGCGGGGTCATCATGTGGCCCAGCTTGGCGGCTTTGGTATTCAGGTAGTGCTGGTTGAACTTGTTGCGGTTGACCAGCAGCGGCACGCGCTCGGCGACCGTCACGCCCAATGCTTCCATGGCCGCGATCTTGCGCGGGTTATTCGTCATCAGGCGCAGGCTGCTGACATTGAATTGCTTCAGCATGGGTTCGACCAGCGCGTAATTTCGCTGGTCGGCCTTAAAGCCCAGCTGTTCATTCGCTTGCACCGTGTCGAAGCCCGCTTCCTGCAAGCGGTATGCGCGCATTTTATTAATCAGGCCAATGCCGCGGCCTTCCTGGCGCAGGTACAGCACGACGCCGCGGCCTTCTTCGGCCACGCGCTTCAACGCGCCTTCCAGCTGCGCGCCGCAATCGCAGCGCTGCGAATACAGCACGTCGCCCGTCAGGCATTCAGAGTGCACGCGCGCCAGCACCGGCTGGCCATCGGTGATATCGCCCAGCACCATGGCCAAATGTTCTTTGCCCGTCGCATGCTCGACAAACGCGTGCAGCGTGAACTGCGCCCAAGGGGTCGGCAACAGGCACGACGTGACGTAATCGAGTTCTTCTTTGACTGGTGTTTCTGCGGCGGGCTGCATGATTTACTCTTTATGTTATGACAGGCATGCGCTTCATTTGAGGAAACGCATGCCTGCATCATAGCAAAATTTGCGGAATGTCTATGCGGCCTATATTAGGTAGCATATTCACTTTTTCAATATGGCAAGTCAAAGACCAGTAATTCTGCCGCTTCCGCACCGCTGATGACGACTTGCTCTTCTGCTATGACTTTCAATGCATCGCCTGCTTTCAGGGCCGTGCCATTGACGGTGGCCGTACCCCGGATCAGGTGTACGTAGCCGGCCCGGCCCGCTGTCAGCTGGTGTGCCACCTGGTCCGCGCCGTTCAGGATGGTGGCGTAAATGGCCGCATCCTGGTGGATCAGCACGGAACCGTCACGGCCATCGCTGGACGCAATCAGGCGCAATTTGCCTTGTTTGCTGTCCGGCGTGAAGTGTTTTTCTTCATAGCCGGGCGCAATGCCCGTTTGCGAGGGCTGGATCCAGATTTGCAGGAAATGCACGCCTTCCGTTTTCGAGTGGTTGAACTCGCTGTGCCGCACACCGGTGCCGGCCGTCATGCGCTGCACGTCGCCATAGTGCAGCACGGAACCGTTACCCATGCTGTCCTTGTGCTCCAGCGCGCCATCGAGCACGTAGGAAATGATTTCCATGTCGCGGTGGCCGTGGGCGCCAAAGCCCTGGCCGGGGGCGACCCGGTCTTCATTGATCACCAGCAGCGGGCCGAAACCCATGTGCTGAGGGTCGTAGTAGTGGCCAAACGAAAACGTGTGGTGCGAATCCAGCCAGCCGTGGTTAGCGTGGCCCCGGTCTTCACTTTTACGTACTTGCAGCATTTTTGGCTCCTTGAAATGGTTATGCGATAAATTCGAACGAGGTTTTTTACTATTTCTTGCATTCATCGCGTCGATGGATCACAGTATAGGCGGGTCGCATTGATTAAAAAAACGGAAAATTTTCCGTCTCATTATCGAAAAATTCGAATGCTCAGATTAAGCCTGGAAGCGCTGCAGATTGTGGATGCCATCGACCGGCGCGGTTCGTTTTCCGCCGCCGGCAAAGAATTGCACCGTGTGCCGTCGACGATTTCCTATACGGTGGCCAAGCTGGAAGAAGACTTGGGCGTGCAAGTGTTCGAGCGCAATGGTCCCCGCGTGGAATTGACGAAGGCGGGGCAGGAATTGCTGAAAGAAGGGCGCTACCTGTTGAAAGCCGCGCAAGACCTGGAAGACCGGGTGCGGCGCGTGGCGTCCGGCTGGGAAACGGAACTGGCGGTCGGCATGGATTCCATGTTTTCCCCGCTGGCGCTGGAACCGGACGTGTCGGCCTTTTACGGGGTGGCGCGGCAAACGCGGCTGCGTATCGTGCAGGAAGCGCTGTCCGGCACATGGGAAGCGCTGCTGGACCGCCGCGTGGATGTGCTGGTGGGCGCGCCCGGCGACGGGCCGCCCGGAGGCGGTTATGTGTCGCATGCGATCGGTTCCGTGCGGTTTGTGTTTGCCGTCGCGCCCCATCATCCGCTGGCGCTTGTCCAGGGCAAACTGGGGCGCAGCCAGTTGCAGCACCACCGCGCCATTGCTGTCGCGGATACGGCGCGCCGCATCGCGCCCCGCACGGTGGGGCTGGTGCTGGGCCAGGACACGCTGTCCGTGCCGACGCTGCACTGCAAATATGATTATCAAGTGGCCGGGCTGGGCTTCGGCTTCTTGCCCGAACCGGGGGCGCGGGCTGCCATAGCAGCAGGGCTGCTGGTGGAAAAACAAGTGGAAGAGCCGAAGCCGGACGAACAATTTTATGTGGCGTGGCGGGCGGGCGAACAGGGTGCGGCGCTGGAGTGGTGGATCAGCCGTATGCGCCAGCCTCATGTCTTTGCACAACTGTGCCGTTATCTGCCTGGCATGGGTGTGGCGTCCAGCGCAAGTTGGCAGGAGATAGCCGGACAGAGTTGACCATCGCCAACAGTTTTCGGAGTACCATAATGTAACTATATCCGTTCCTATAACTGTTTCCCGCTAACTGTTCCACCAGGCATCATGACTGCACTTGGCTCCACCCCACCCGTATTCCTTGAACACCTTGCCGACCGTAACGGCAAGCTGGCCGGCTTGCTGCTGGCCGCCGCTGCGCCGTCGGCGCAGCCGGATGACGATCTGGCCTCCCTGGCGGAACAATTCCCTTGCTTCATTCCCGATGGGCTGGACGATCCGCAGGCATGGCTGGAGGCGGGCTGGAAGGCATTAGCTGCCGAACAGGTGCAGCGTATCGACGCATTCGACAAGAACACATTGGCGCCGAACGCGGCGCTGCTGGCGGGCGACTGGCCGCTGGCGCCGCCTGCCAAAGCCGTCGGCGCGCAAGCGGCATCGCGCGCGCTGGCGCTGCAACTGGTGCAGCTGGTGTCGAACGATGCGGATACCCATGAAATCGAAGCGCTGCTGCGCCGCGATCCCACGCTGTCGTACCACTTGCTGAAAGTCGTCAATTCACTGTCGATGGGGTCGGGCCGCAAGGTCGGCAGTTTTGCGCAGGCGATCCTGATCCTGGGCCGCCAGCAATTGCGCCGCTGGCTGAACTTGATGCTGTTCTCGGCCCGCGAAGGCGACGTGCGTTCGCCGATGCTGCTGGCCCGCGTGGCAGTCCGCGCGCACATGCTGGAATTGCTGGCGCGTGAAACCGGCATGGGCAAGCCGCAGCAAGAACAGGCATTCATGGTCGGCATGTTTTCACTGCTGGGCGTGCTGTTCGGCATGCCGCTGCAGGAAGTGCTGGCGCCATTGACGGTCAGCGATGCGGTCGCACATGCGCTGCTGGACAAGGAAGGAGAACTGGGCGCCTTGCTGGCGCTGGTCGAAGCGGCGGAACGGCGCGATTTCGCCGCTGTCGCCGCACAATTGCCGGAGCTGCCGCTGGCGCCGGAAGAGTTCAACCGCATCGTTGGCGAATCGCACAGCTGGATGCTGAGCGTGGCGACCGACAAGGGCCAGGCCCATGGTTGACAAGGCGATCGAGCGCTGCCTGGCACTGAGCCTTGCGGCCCGAACGCAACAGGGCGAAGCCCTGGCGGCCACGCTTGCCGAACTTGACGCGGCGCTGGCCGAAGTCCAGGCGCGATCCGTGCCGGACAATGTGCCGGCCGCGCCGCCGGAAGCGGTATTGACGCTGGACCTGGCCGGCTACGTGACGTCGTGGAATGCCGCCGCTGAAACACTGTTTGGCTATACGGCCACGGAAGTACTGGGGCAAAACATCCTGTTCCTGCATGCCGACGATGATGAAGATGATCACATCGCGGACTTGTTCATGGCGGAGGGGGACAATAAAACTGTGGTGGCGGAAGTACGGCGCCGCCGCAAGAATGGCGACGTGGTCTGGGTCAAGCTGGCCATGATGCTGTTGAAAGATGAAAGCGGCGACCCAGTCGGCATGCATGCATCGATGACGCAGGTGCACGAACCGCTGTCAGAGGTCGACAAAATCAGCCTGCACGCGCGCATCATTGAAGACAGCGACCAGGGCGTGCTGATTACCGACGCCAGCGAACGCATTGTTTCCATCAACAGCGCCTTTACCCGCATCACCGGCTATACGCCCAGCGAATCGCTGGGGCGCACGCCGGACTTGCTGCGCTCCGGCGTGCATGACGCGGAATTCCGCGCCAAGGTGCGCGCCGCCATGTCCGGCGCGGGACCGTGGCGCGGTGAAATTGTCGGCCGCCGCAAAAACGGTGAATTGTTCCCGCAGTCCGTCACCATCAGCGCCGTGCGCGACGAGGATGGCAATATCAGCCACACGTTCTCGCTGTTTTCCGACATCAGCGTGCACAAGGATGCGGAAGCGCGCATGCAGCGCATGGCCAACTATGACACGCTGACGGGCTTGCCGAACCAGTGCCTGTTGTCCCAGCTGATGGGGCAGGCGCTGACGGAAGCGCGCCGCAGCCATGAACACGGCGCGCTGCTGTCGGTGGAAATCGGCAGGCTGGGCGCCATCAGCGATACCTTGGGCCATGATGTCGGCAACGAAGTGCTGCAAGCCGTGGGCAAGCAATTCCGTGGCGTGCTGCGTGAAGCGGATGTGCTGGCGCGGCTCGACGGCAACCGCTTTGCCATCGCGCTGCTGCACATTGAAAAACGCGAACACGCAGCCATCGTTGCGCAAAAGCTGGCAGCATCGGTGGCCGCACCGATCGAGCTGGCGCAGCATACGCTGCAAGTGCGCGTCCATACCGGCATTGCCGTGTATCCGGAAGATGGTACGGATACGGCGACCCTGATCCGCCATGCGGACGTGGCCACGTCGAAAGCCGTGCACGGTGAAGTGGAATTCCTGTTCTACAGCGAAGAAATGAACCAGCGCGCGAAAGAGCATTTGCGCATTGAAAGCGAGTTGCGCCAGGCGCTGGTGAACAAGGAATTGCAGCTGTATTACCAGCCGAAAGTCAGCTTGCGCAGCGGCCGCATCGTCGGTGCGGAAGCGCTGCTGCGGTGGAAGCATCCGGTGCGCGGCATGGTGTCGCCGGGCGTGTTCATCCCCGTGGCGGAAGAGACGGGGCTGATCCTGGAACTGGGCAACTGGGTGCTGGAAGAAGCGTGCCGCCAGGTGCGCGCGTGGCAGGACGATAACCTGATCATGACGCCGATTGCCGTCAACCTGTCGGCGCGCCAGTTCGATGCGCGTTTGCCGGAACGCATGGCGGACGTCATGCGGCGCCACGGCGTCCTGCCCGAACAGTTGATGCTGGAAATTACGGAAAGCTTGCTGGTGGGCGGTGCGGACAACGTCATCAGCATCATGAATGAATTGGTGGCCATGGGGCTGGCGCTGGCGCTGGATGATTTCGGTACCGGCTATTCCAGCCTCGCTTACCTGAAGAAATTCCCCATTAGTACCTTGAAGATCGACCGCTCATTCGTCATCGGCTTGCCCTACGAAGAAAATGATTGCGCCATTGCGCGGGCCATCGTCACGATGGCGCAGCAGTTGCGGCAGGAGATAGTGGCGGAAGGGGTGGAAACTGCGGAGCAAATGAGTTTCCTGAGGGAGCTGGGTTGCGACCAGTTGCAGGGCTATCTGTTCAGTCCGCCAGTACCGGCGGACGATTTCGCGCAGATGCTGCGGGAAGGAAAGCGGCTGGCGTTTTCTTCCCGCTAGCGGCGGTCCTTACTGGACATTGCTGCGCTGCGTGCGGCTGGCCGTAATCGGGACATCATATTCGGCCTTTACCGTCTTGCTGGGCGTATCCACTACCTGCGCCGTCGTTGCGGCGGGTTGGGTGGCGCAGCCCGTCAGGGCAAAGCTTGCAAGTACCAGCAGGGCGAACGTCGTTTTCATTTTTGATTTCCTTCCACGGCAGTTTGATCGGGACAACGTGTCACGTTTCCAAGCTGCGTGACATGACACAATTCTATCGTGACAGAGTGGAAATATTGTCTCTAAAATGCCATCATCTGCCTAATAAGTTACGGAAAATCGCCAACCATGAGCCGACCTGTCCTTGAAGAGTCCCGTATTCATCCTGCCATCCGCGCGAAAATCAGCGGCAACCATGCCGATATCGTGCAGCAAGTGCAAGCAGCCATCGCGGCCAACAAAGTGGTGGTGGTGGGAATGGCGATGAATCCCTTTCCCCGCAAGGCGCGGGCCTTGCTGGACCGGCTGGGCGTGCACTACGCGTACCTGGAATATGGCAGCTACTTCAGCCAGTGGCGCCGCCGCACGGCGCTGAAAATGTGGTCGGGCTGGCCGACGTTGCCGATGGTGTTCATTGACGGTACGCTGATTGGCGGCTTCGAGGATGTGCAGCGGCTGGCCGATAGCGGTGAATTGACGGCGCTGACGGCGCCGAAGATCACCAGCTGATGATGGCGCCGCTGCACGCCTTGCCCGTGCGGCTGGCGCCGGGCCAGGATTTGCGGGCGGCGCTGGTCGATGCCGTGGTGTCAGCCGGCGCACAGGCCGCGTTTGTATTGCAGGGCATCGGCAGCCTGGATGGCGCGCAATTGCGTTACGCGGGCTTGCCGCAGCCAACGGCATTGACCGGTGACCTGGAAATCCTCACGCTGGCCGGATCGGTGGCGCCCGACGGTGCGCATTTGCACATGTCGGTGTCCGATGCGCAGGGCAGGGTGCTGGGCGGGCACGTGGCGGCTGGCTGTACGGTGCGCACCACTGCCGAAGTGTTGCTGGCGCTATTGCCCGGGCATGTGTTCAGCCGTGAGTTCGATCCCGCGACCGGCTATCCGGAACTCACAGTGCGTCAGGTATCAGCAGCAGTAAATCCGTAACGCCAATGTCTACGCCCGCTTGCGTCAGCAAGGTCGAAACCTGGCCACGGTGGTGGGTTTGATGGTTAAAGAAGTGCATCATGACGCCGCCTAACTGGCGCGTGAACGGCACGCCTTTCGTGTTTGCATAATGCAGGGACGAGGCCAGGTCCGCTTCCGTTAATGCATCGGCAAAGGCACTGATGACGCCATCGAGCCAGACGCGGTGCACCGTCATTTCAGCCAGGTCGGTGAACAGCACAGCATTGAGTTGCTGCGGCAGCGCCAGTGCGCGGACGGGGTCCAGCGCAGTAAATTGTGCCGGATGGGCGGCAAAGCGCTTCAGCCAGATGGTGTCGGCCACTACCAGGTGATTCAGCGTGCCCAGTATCGAGCCGAAGAATGCGCCCCGATCCTGCGCCAGTTCGGCGGGCGGCAGCCTGGCTGCCGCTTCATAGACCTTCGCATTCATCCATGCGTTGTACTCGGCCATTTTGCGCACGTAGCTGGTGCTTGCCATCGCTGTCTCCGCTGTGAAAACTGCCATTTTAGCCAGTTAGCGCCGCGGCGCGCGCAGCGGATCCAGCAGGCCCCGCAAATTGTTATGGTCCAGCTCGTACATCAGCGCCAGCAGGCTACCCAGTTTGCCTTGCGGGAAGCCTTCGCGGGCCATCCACCCCAGGTAGTGGCCGGGCAAGTCAGCCAGCACCCGGTCTTTGTATTTACCGTAGGGCATTTTGTAGGTCAGCAATTGCGCCAACGCTTCCGCATCCATCATTGTTGACTCTCAATCAAATATCTTCTGCTGTTTGACATATTTTTCGCAACGACGATCAGTCCGATACTGCCAGGCATTCAATTCAACCTGGAGTTTAACTATGCCTATTGCCTTGCTGGCGCTAACCATCAGCGCCTTTGCCATCGGAACCACCGAATTCGTCATTGTCGGCTTGCTGCCCACCATTGCCGCCGACCTCGGTGTGAATTTGCCATCCGCCGGGCTGCTGGTCAGCCTGTATGCGCTGGGCGTTGCCGTAGGCGCGCCGGTATTGACTGCATTGACGGGCCGCATGCCGCGCAAGCAATTGCTGCTGGGGCTGATGGTGCTGTTCACTGCCGGTAACTTGCTGGCGTGGCTGGCGCCCGGCTATGGATCGCTGGTGGCCGCGCGCATTTTAACGGGGCTGGCGCATGGCGTGTTCTTTTCCATTGGGTCCACCATTGCCACGTCGCTGGTGCCAAAGGAAAAGGCGGCCAGTGCGATTGCCATCATGTTTACAGGCTTGACCGTGGCCCTGGTGACGGGCGTGCCGCTGGGGACGTTTATTGGCCAGCACCTGGGCTGGCGCGCGACATTCCTCGCCGTTTCCGCACTGGGCGTGCTGGCGTTTATCGGCAGCCTGCTGTTTGTGCCATCGTCGATACGGCATGGCAAACCGGCGTCCTTGCTGCAGCAAGTCAAAGTACTGGGCCAGCCGCGTTTGCTGCTGGTGTATGCGATGACGGCGGCCGGCTATGGCGGATCGTTCACGGCCTTTACGTATCTGGCGCCGATCCTGCAAAAGCTGGCGGGTTTTGGCGACAATGCGGTGGGCCTCGTGATGCTGGTGTATGGCGTGTCGGTTGCCGTGGGCAATATCTGGGGCGGCAAGCTGGCGGATCAGCGCGGTCCCGTTGGCGCGCTGAAAATCATCTTTGCCGGGCTGGCTGCCGTGCTGCTGGCGCTGTCATTCACGGCGCCGCATCCGGTGCTGGTGGTGGCGACCGTACTGCTGTGGGGCGCGGTGGCGTTTGGGAATGTGGCGGGCTTGCAGGTGTACGTTGTGCAGCAGGCCGAACACTACACGCCGCGTGCGGTCGATGTGGCCTCCGGCTTGAATATCGCGGCGTTTAATGTGGGTATTGCCGGCGGCGCATGGGGCGGGGGCTTGATTGTCGAGCGCCTGGGGTTGATACACACGGGGTGGATCGGTGCGCTGGTGGTGATGGGGGCGTATGCGTTGACGGCGTTTAGCGGGCGGCTGGATGCGCGCGAGGGCGTGGCGGCGGTGGAACCTCGCCGCGTGGTGGGCGGGCATTGATCGCGCAGCGGCGACTGGCAGCATACTGGATTGGCGGTGAATACACTTCAAGCCAATCCAGCCAAAGGGCTTGCAGGGAAGTTTGACACTTAAAGATTGGGATGCGCTGCAAGAAAAGCCGCCGGTATCGCATCATACCCAACTGCCGAGAATACCTTTGGAATTTCATGATGCAAATGGCGCACTACTTCAAGGCGGCCAGCCAATAGTTCTGGCGTTTTTTCCCTTTCAATTTGATCAAATAGCGCCAATAACTCAAGGTACGCTTCTTTAATGCCGGAAAGTGATTTTCTATCCTCAAAGTAGGCTGCAGCCACCGCAACTCTCAACTCGGGCCCGGATAAATTGACTTGCGGCGAAACGTGCTCCGCCATCCATTCGGTAAAGCCAGTTAAAACACTGTCCAGCCTGCGAATGCCATAGATGGTTTTGCCAATATCCGTATAATTCATTCCTTATCAACCCGTAATATTTAACTAATTGATGTGGCATTGCCCATCCGGATGCTTACTAGCCTCTTCGGGATTGCCCGGATCAACAAAGCACGACTTGAACACTTTATAGCGCCGGCCATTAAACTTGAGCAGGGCATCTGAATAATGCCCTGCTGTGCCACTGCTCACGGAAAGATTACGGAGTCCATGCGAAGTTGACTTCAGCAAGTCTACGCCATGGCCGCCAGTGTCCAGCACAACGCGATACCGGGGCATGTCATGTTTCAGTATCCAGATTTTCGCAGTCGCTGCCCCCCATGCACAACCATCGGCGGTCTTCGCAATCCAGTCCTGATTTCGCCCTTGCCCCTGCAAATCCACTGCGCTGCCGACGAAGTCTCCTTGCGCGCATTCCCTGTATTCTGTCTTCCTGACATGCGCACGCAACGCGGCTGCGACGGCCGGTGGTACAGGCTGCAGGTTTTCATCTTCAATGCCGAAAACATCGGCAGCATGAGCCGCGTTAAGTACGCTGCATAAGGCAAGTCCTGCTGCAACAAGCGTGAGATACATGTGCCTGACGGTGAATGCCATATTCCGGTTAACTATTTGCTTGAAGAGAATAAACCAATACCGTCTTGCATCCGGTCTTGGCGAATCCCGTGGCGAATTTCGAACGTTTTACACTGTCCACAGATGCCTTATCGAAGACTTGTTGAGGCGCCGACGCGGAGATCTCGGCATTTTGCGCCCGCCCGCTGCCATCTAAATCGTAGCGGACTACAACCCAGCCAACCGTGCCCGAGCGAAGCGCATCTTTCGGCCAGATTGGCAGGGCGGTTTGAACGACTGCATCGGTACATTTTTCACCAGCATCAAGCACAGGCGGCTTGCTTGGATCGGATTCGGCGGAGGTGTTGGAAGCGGCCGTTGCGCCTGCCGCGCAGCAAGCCAGGACAACTGCCATAAAAATACAGCGCATCAATTGTTTCCTGTTCAGGGATTGGGTCTAAACGCACATGGCGGGAGCCATAAATGGCGAAGCATAGCAGCTTGCCTCAGCGAAAAAATGCGCGAATTGTCACGCCGCTATGCGGCCCCGTTCACCGGTCAGTAAATCGCTTCCAAACTGCGCGGCCCAAAATACTTTTCATACTCTTGCGCAGCCGACGTATCCATCATCCCCGCAATGTAATCGACCACCAGCCGCTCCTGGCTATCTTTTAAGCACCGCAATTCCGGCGGCAGCAAGATGTTGCCCCGGTTGTAGTGCCGGTCCGTCAGCACTTCAAACAAGCCGCGAATAATCTTTTCGCCGCGCTTTTCATACAGCTGCACATCTTTCTTGCGCAAAATCGCCTTCCACAGCAAGCTCTTTAACCCCTTGGCCAGCAACAGCTTGGATTTGTAGCCCAGCTGCCCATCGACGACAGCGATATCGCGGCACAGTTCATACACGATCTGCGACGTCAATTCCTTGCGCAGCACAATGGAATATTCTTCCGACGATGCATGCTGCTCGCATTTCAGCGCTTCGCTGTGGGCGAAATCCGAGATACACGTGAACATGCCGTACGCAGCGCCATACTCCGGGCTGATCTTGAATTCATGGGCAATTTCGCCCACCGTGATAATGCCGAACGATAGCGCATCTTCCACGTCATGCGCCGCGTACGCGATTTCATCGGACAAATCCATGATTTGCGCATCGATGCTTTTCGTGACGGCGACCCCGTGCTTTGCCAGTTCGCCCGACAGGAATGCATGGTCATCGTCGTACAGGAATTTCCTGGGATTTTCCGCCCGCGTGTGGAAATACTTGGTGATGCCGAACAGCGTACGCACCGTCAAGTTCAAGCCAGGATAGCCATAGTGGCGTTTTTCCAGCGTGCGCAAGATGCGGAACGCTTGTGCATTGCCTTCAAACCCGCCCACTTCGGCGCACAGGCTGTCGAGGATTTTCTCGCCATAGTGGCCGAAGGGCGGGTTGCCGATGTCGTGCGCCAGTGAACAGGTTTCCGTCACCACGCTGCGCTCCAGTCCCAGTTCCGCGGCAATCGAGCGGGCGATTTGCGCCACTTCCAGGCTGTGGGTCAAACGGTTGCGGTTGAAGCGGTTGGCGTCGACGCCGAGCAATTGCATCTTGCCCTGCAGGCGGCGGAACGATGCCGCATACAGCACACGCGCGTAATCGCGCATGCCGTCTTCGCGGGCTTCACTGCGGCCGTCATGCTGGGCGTGCACGCGGTATTCAAGGGGGCGGATCAGCGCTTCCTGCTGCCGCGCGTAAGCGATGGTGTCTTGAGAGTACATGGCGCCATTGTAAGCGACCGCTAAGGAAGGGCGGGTGAGTCAGTGTTATATTGCGCCCCAAAGTTTTTCGTATCGGAAATATATGTCTCCCGCTCTCCTGTTTGCCATCGTGCTGGCGTATTTCGCGCTGCTGCTGGGTGTCGCCTGGCGGACGTCGCGCAACGCCACCAATGCCAGCTTTTTTATCGGTAACAAGAACAGCCACTGGATGCTGGTGGCGTTCGGCATGGTGGGTACCACGTTATCCGGCGTGACGTTCATCAGCGTGCCCGGCGCCGTGGGGCGCGATGGCTTTGGCTACCTGCAAATCACGCTGGGCTATGTGCTGGGCTACCTGGCCGTGACGTTCGTGCTGCTGCCGCTGTACTACCGCCTGCAACTCACGTCGATTTACCACTACCTCGACATGCGGCTGGGCCGCCGGTCGCGCCAGAGCGGCGCCGCGTTTTTCCTGCTGTCGCGCACATTGGGCGCCAGCGCACGGCTGTACCTGGTCGTCAATATTTTGCAGGCCACCTTGCTGGACAGCCTGGGCGTGCCATTCTGGATCACCGCCAGCGTGATCCTTGCGATGATCTTGCTGTACACATTCGAAGGCGGCGTGAAAACCATTGTATGGACCGATACGCTGCAAACGGCGTGCATGCTGGCCGGGCTGATTGCGTGCGCCGCATTCCTGCTGCATGCGCTGAATCTCGATGCCGCAGGTGCACTGGCGCAGATGGGCGACAGGGGCCTGTCGCGCGTGCTGACGATGGACGTCAACAGCCCGCTGTACTTCTGGAAGCAGGTGGTGGCCGGCATGTTCATCACGATTGCCATGACGGGCATGGACCAGGAAATGATGCAAAAAAATATCTCCGTGCGCACGCTGGCCGGTGCGCAAAAGAACATGCTGCTGTTGACAGTGATATTGACCGGCGTGCTGGTCTTGTTCCTGTTCCTCGGCGGCTTGCTGCACCTGTATGCGCCGCTGGCCGGCGTGGCGGCCAAAGGCGACCAGCTGTTCCCGGCCATCGTCATGGGCCACATGCCGGCCGTGATCCAGCTGGTGTTTTTCATTGCATTGGTGTCGGCGCTGTTTCCCAGTGCGGACGGGGCGATTACCGCGCTGACGTCATCGTTTTGCATCGACATGCTGGGCATCGAGCGCCGCGCCGATTTAACGGAAGCGCAGCGGATCGGCCTGCGGCGCCGCGTGCATCTGGCCTTTTGCGCGCTGTTCCTTGTACTGGTAATGGTATTTAAATGGATTGCCAGTCCCAGCGTGATCGTCGTGATCTTGAAGCTGGCCGGCTACACGTATGGCCCGCTGCTGGGTTTGTTTGCGTTTGGGATGTTGACGCAGCGCAAGGTCAATGACCGCTGGGTGCCGCTGGTGGCGCTGGCGGGGCCGGTCTTATGCTGGCTGCTTGACGTTTGGCAAGGTGTGCTGTTCGGGCCGTACCGGATCGGCCTGGAACTGTTGGTGGTCAATGGTTTGCTGGTGATGGCGGGACTGTTTTTGATCTCCCGCCCAGTGGTAAATAAAGGCTGTATCCGTTAAAGTGTTGCCAGAAATTAAATTTCAACAAGGAGTCATGATGTCACGATCCATCTTTTCCTATGTGCGCCGCGGCTTTGGCTTTGCCTGGCGCGCACTGGATGCGGGCCGCAGGGCCATTTTCAATTTGATTTTCCTGATCGTGCTGCTGGCGCTGGCGTGGGCCATCATCTTTGGCGGCCCCAAGCCGCTCAGTGAAAAAACCACGCTGGTGCTGGATTTGAAGGGCGAGCTGGTGGAACAGTCGCCCAGCAGCGTGCGCGACGCGCTGAAAGCCAACCTGACGGGCAGCGAGGCGCACCGCACCGTCGTGCTGCGCGATGTGCTGACGGTGCTGGACGCGGCAGCCAAGGATCCAAACGTGGGCGGCGCCTTGCTGCTGCTGGACGACATGGATGGCGGCGGCCAGGCCAGCTTGCGCGAAGTGGCGCGCGCGGTGGAACGCTTCAAGGCGTCCGGCAAGAAAGTCGTCGCATGGGGTAACAACTATAGCCAGCGCCAATACCTGGTGGCCGCGCATGCGAACGAAGTGTATGTGCACCCGATGGGCGGCGTGATGCTGGAAGGCTTTGGCCGCCACCGCAATTACTACCGCGATGCGCTGGACAAGATCGGCATTACCGTCAACCTGATGAAAGTCGGCACGTACAAGAGCTTTGCCGAACCCTATATCGCCAATGGTCCGTCGCCGGCCGCGCAAGAAGCGGAAGCGTATCTGCAAAATGCACTGTGGGCCAACTACACGGATGAAGTGGAAAAATCGCGCAAGCTGCCGCAAGGCCAGGTTATGAAAATCATCGATGATTTGCCTGCGCTGTTTGAAAAGGCGGGCGGTGATATGGGTAAATTCTCGCAAGAGAACAAGTTCGTCGATGGCTTGAAAACCCGCGACGAAATCCGCCAGATGATGATCGACCGTGGCGCCAAGGATGCGCAAGGCAAATCGTTCCGCCAGGTGGGCTTTGACGAATACCTGGCCCGCAACCGTCCGAAAATCATGGGCGATGCCGTCGGCGTCGTGATGGCGGTCGGTGAAATCAGCGACGGCATGGCGCCTCCGGGACAAATCGGCGGCCTGTCCACGTCGAACCTGATCCGCGCCGCGCGTGAAGACAAGAACATCAAGGCGGTCGTGCTGCGCATTGACTCGCCGGGCGGCAGCGCCTTTGCTTCGGAACAGATCCGCCGCGAACTGGAACTGACCCGCGCGGCGGGCAAGCCGGTCATTGTTTCGATGGGTAACGTGGCGGCGTCGGGCGGCTACTGGATTTCCATGTCGGCCGATGAAGTCATTGCCGAGCCGAATACCGTCACCGGTTCGATCGGCGTGTTCGCCATCTTGCCGACGGCGGAAAAAGTCGGCGACAAGCTGGGCATCCACACGGGCGGCGTGACCACCACGTGGCTGGCTGGCGCATACAACCCGCTGCGCCCGATGGATCCGCGCTTCAAGCAGTTGATCCAGACCAGCGTCAATCATATCTATAGCGACTTTACGGCCCGCGCGGCGGCTGCACGCAAGACCACGCCGGAGAAAATCGATGAAGTGGCGCAGGGCCGTGTGTGGACTGGCGCGCAAGCCAAAGAGCGCGGCCTGGTGGACCGCCTGGGTACGTACCAGGACGCGCTGAAGACCGCAGCCGAGCGCGCGAAGCTGGGCCCGGATCACCGCATCGTGTACATCGAGCGTGAATCGTCGAAGTTCGACAAGCTGCTGGAATTGTTTGGCGGCTCCGTGACGCACGCCGTTGCCGATACGCTGGCGCCGTTCGTCAAGGCGTCGATTGCGCCGACCGGTTTGCCGATGGGCGCGGCGGCGGAAACCGCGAAGGAATTGAGCTGGCTGAATGAAGTCTCGGTCCAGCACAAGCCATTCGCGGCCATCACGCACTGCCTGTGCGAATCGCCATAAGCACGTTCTTCATCCAAAGGTGGGCAGCGGTCCGGCTGTGCCGGACGTGCCCATACACCTTGACCGTATAGCGGGGAATGGCAAACGGCGCAGCATAAATGCGGATGGCCGCCGTTTCCCGCAGCGCCAGCGCCGCCTGGCGCGGCACCGTCATCACCAGTTCCGATCCGCCGATCACGAACGGCGCCGCCAGCACGGACGGCAAATACAGCGCCACGTCGCGCTGGCATCCCATCTTTTCCAGCACCTTGTCGATATAGCCGGACGACTCATTCCACGGCGTGACGACGGCATGGCGTGCCGCCAGATATTGCTCCATCGTGATGGCGCCCCGGATGGCCGGGTGGTTTTGCGCGGCAATCACCACGTAGTCGTCGCTGAGCCAGTCGAAGCTTTCTATGCCGGGCGCCGGCGTAATCGGATCTTCTTCATAGCCGATGCCAAAGTCGATGCGGCCCGCCGCCAGTTCTTCGCTGGATGCGCGGCCGCTGGAATAGATGACTTTGCAGCGCAAGCGGGGCGCCGCCTGCTGCAAGCGTTTCATCAACGGCGGCAGCACGGCAAACGCTGTGTAATCCGTCGCGGCCAGCACAAAGGTGCGCTCGCTGGTGGCGGGATCGAAGCCCCGTGCTTCACCCAGCCCCAGCGCCAGTGCTTCCAGGGCAGTGGCCACGGGCGCGGCCAAACCTTCCGCATAAGCTGTGGGCTGCATGGTATTGCCAATGCGGACAAATAATTCATCGGACAGCGATTCGCGCAGGCGCGACAGCGCGTGGCTCAGCGCGGATGGGCTCATGGCCAGTTCGCTGGCGGCAGCCGTCACGGAGCGCTGGCGCAGCAGCGCATCGAAGACGGGGAGCAGGTTCAAGTCCAGGCGGCGCAGAATAGGATGCATGGTGTTCAATACTTTGTGAAATAAATGCACTTCATGCATTTTACTGCGTGGCGTAGCATGGCGTTTTTCCTTCGTTGAGATTCGCCATGACCCTTCATATCCGTCCCGCCACCATTGCCGATTCCGAACTGATCCTGCGCTTCATCATCGAGCTGGCAGTCTATGAAAAGGCAGGCGACCAGGTGGCCGCCACTGTTGACACCATCGGCACCAGCCTGTTCGGTCCAGGCGCCCCGGCCCGTGCACTGATTTGCGAAGTGGATGGCGAGGCTGTGGGCTTTGCCGTGTATTTCTTCAATTATTCGACGTGGCAGGCGAAGAAGGGGCTCTACCTGGAAGACTTGTACGTGTCGCCGGCCAGCCGGGGCAAAGGCGCAGGCAAAGCCTTGCTGCGCCATCTGGCGGCCATTGCAGTGGAAGAGGGCTGCGGCCGCTTCGAGTGGAGTGTGCTGGACTGGAACCAGCCGGCGATCGACTTTTACCTGTCGATCGGCGCCTTGCCGCAAGACGAGTGGGTGCGGTACCGTATGCACGGCGCCGCACTGCGCGATTTCGCGGCGGGTTAAGCCTGTAATGCGGTGGCGGGTTGCAAGCGTATTGCCCGCCACGCGTGGCGTGCGCCGGCAAGGCAAGCCGTGACAGCGCCCAATGCCAGCGCCCACGCCAGAGGCCACCACCCGATCGGTGCGCGCTCGACGTACGCCGACAGATAGCGCTCGATCGCCACTGCCGCCACCGGCAATCCTGCCATGGCAGGCAGCGCCACCAGCGCTGCAAGTTCCCGGGCTACCAGCTTGCCGATATCGCGCCCGCGCCCGCCATGCAATTTGCGCAGCGCGATTTCCTTCGTGCGGCGGCGGATCGCGTCGGCCGCCAGCACATAGGCGCCGCTGGCCGCCAGCATCAGCGCGACCGCCGTGGTCCCGGCCAGCAAGCCCGCGAGGCGCAAGTCGTCCGCGTAGCCGGACGCGTAAATATCCTGTGCGCTGCGCACGTCCAGCGGCGCATCAGGAAAGTAGCGCTGCCATGCGCCGGCGATCGCCTGCTCGGCCGCGGCGGGCGAGGCGGCTGCGCGCACCGTCAGGACCGAGCCCGCCGTGCTCAATGCATAGGCGGCCGGCCGGGGCGCGGTTTTCATCGACTGGAAACGCACGTCTTGCGCCACGCCGACGATGCGCTTGCTGCGCCATTGACCGTGATCGCTGAATTGCACGGATTGCCCGATGGCCTGGTCTGGATGGGCAAATCCCAATCGGCGCGCGGCCAGCTGGTTGACCACCAGCGGTTCCGCATCGTCTTCGCGGTCCGAGCGCGATGCAAACAGGCGGCCGCTGACGGGCGCGATGCCATGGACGGTGAAGAAGTCCGTGCTGACGGACTGGATATCGGTTGCCACTTCGGCAACGCTGGCGGCGCCGCGCAGCGCCGTATGCTGCTGGTTGCGGCCGGCGCCCACCGGCTCATTGGAGACAGCCAATCCAGCAATCGCGGCGTCGCGCGCCAGCGCCTGCATCAGGCTGCGCGCTTCCGGACTGGATTGTGCATTGTGCGGTTCCGGCAATTCAAACACGAGCAATGGCCGGGGATCGAATCCCGGCGACGAATGGATGGCGTAGCGCGTTTGCCAGCCGACGGCAATCGCATAGCTGGCCAGCGCCATAGCTGCCGCCACCTGCAGCATGGCGAGCCCCTTGCGCAGCCGCGCGCCGCCCGGCGCTTCCGCATCGGGGCGGCCTGCCAGTGCCTGTGCAGGGCGTACGCGGAACGCGGCCCATGCGGGGTAAGCCGCCGTCACCAGACCCAGCGCCACGCCAATCAGCAGTGCGGCAGCCACGTTTTGTGCGCACAGGATGCCGGACAAATCACGGTTCATGGCGGCCCCGAACAGGGGCAGCGCCAGCCACGCCAGCAGCACGGCCAGCAGCGTAGCCAGCATCGACACGGCCATGGCTTCGGCAGTAAATTGCAGCGCCAGGCGCCCCAGTCCCGCGCCCAGCACCTTGCGCAAGCCGATTTCCCGGCGGCGCCGGATCACGCGGATCGTGGCCAGGTTGGCGTAATTGATGGCGGCCAGCGCCAGGACCAGCAGCGCCACGGCGGCCAGGCCGCCCACCACGTCCTTGTCGCCCCGCTCGATGCGCATCGACAGGAAGTTGGCCGACACGTCGTGGTCGAAATACGCGTCCGTCAATGGCGCCAGATGCACTTCCATGGCTTTGCGCGTGCCCAGCGCCTCGCGCGTACCGGGCGGCAGCGTTTGCATGAACGGCGCCTGGTCCAGCGCCCGCTGCAGCCCGGCCGCCACATTGGCTGGCGATGCGCCGGGCGCCAGTTTGACCAGCACATAGCCCCACCAGCCTTGCGCGCCCGTTTGCGCTTCACCGCGGATATCGGGCGGCATGATGGCGGAACCTAGGCCATGCAGCGCTTCAAATGGCATGGTGGAGTTGGCAGGCGGCGTGCGCACCACGGCGCTGATGCGCAGCGCCGCCTTGTGGCTGTTCGCGGTGCTGACCGGCACGACGCGGTTCAGCACATCCGTGGTGCCGAACAGGCGCAGCGCGGATGCTTCCGTCAACACCAGCCCGTCCGGCCTGGCCAGTGCCGCGCTGATATCGCCGCTGACTGCCTGCAGGCCCAGCATGCGCTCGAAGCCCGGCGTAACAGCGAGTCCGGCCACCGCGACCGGGCGGCTGCCGCGCTTGATGGCCAGCGGCGCCCACGTCAGGTAGCCGGCAGCCTGCTCGACGCCGGCCACCTGCGGCGCGGCGCGCGACAGCATGGCGGGGACCTGGTCATACCATGGCGCGCCGGGATCGGCATTGTGGCGCTGTTTGACGACGTAGACCCGCTGCGCATCGGGGACGTGCGCATTGTATTGCCACGAATAGCGGACAAAGCCCAGCAACAGCAGGCATACGGCCAGGCCGATGCCCAGGCCGGCAACGGCGGTCAGTGCATACGCGGGTTCGCGCGCCAGCAGCCGCAAGCCGACGCGGAAATCCTGTACCAGGCTGGAAAAGGTTCGATTCATGGAAAAAGCAGCGGTGGTGAAGAATACCACCGCTATCGCAAGACGCGTGCCATATCTGGAAACGTGCGCCAGTCATGCCGGGTTGTCCGATAGCGCACGGTTCCATGCGGTACAGTGTCCGGAAACGGACAGCTATTGCGTGGGCCGGTCATCCCAGCGGCAACGTCACCACGAAGCGGCTGGCGCCGCCCCGCACCTGTTCGCAGCGTACGTCGCCGCCGTGGCGGCGCGCGATTTGCCGCACCAGCGCCAAGCCCAGTCCCGTGCCTGTGCTGTCGCGCGCATTGCCGCTGCGGTAAAACGGTTCGAAGATGCGGTCCTGGTCCGCAGGGGGCACGCCGGGCCCAGCATCCTGCACGGTGATTTCCGCCAGATTGCCCGCGCAGCGCACGTGCATTTTCGTCGGCGGGGCGCCGTGGCGGCGGGCGTTTTCCAGTAAATTGCGCAGCAGGCGGCGCAGCAGGCGCGCTTCGCCGTGAACCACGGCGGATTCGCCTTCCAGTTCCGCTTCGTCATAGCGTGCGCATTCTTCCGCCGCCAGCGCCAGCACGTCCAGTTGTTCCCGTTCCGAATGCGCGCCGCCTTTGTCGTGCGCCACGTCCGCCATGTCGAGGCGGCTGGCCAGCAGGATTTCATCGATCAGCTGGTCCAGTTCCGCAATATCCTGTTCCAGCCCCGCGCGGCGCTTTTCGTCGACACTGTCCCTCGACAGTTCCAGCGCCAGGCGGATGCGGGCCAGCGGCGTGCGCAATTCGTGCGATGCGTTGGCCAGCAGGGTTTTATGGGCGCCCACCAGCGCTTCAATCTGGTCGGCCGAACGGTTGAAACTTGCCGCCAGCAGCGCCACTTCATCATTGCCTTCCACTTTCACGCGGGCTGACAGCTTGCCTTCGCCCAGCGATTCCACGCCGCGCTGCAGGCGTTCCAGGCGCCGCGTCAGGCGGCGCACCACGGGATACGCGCCGATGGCAATAATGATGGCCAGTGCAATCAGCATGTAGTGCAGGCGGTAGCGCGGCGGCACGGGACGCAGTGGTGTTGACGACACCACCAGGCGGCCGTCGTCAAGCCGCATGAAGAAGCGGCGCGGGCGCAGATGGCCGTCTTCGTCGCGGTCAAAATGGCGCGCCATCATGCGTTCGTGTTCGTCCGCGATGGACGCGGATCCCGCTGAGCCGGAGCCATGTTCCAGCATCATGCGCCGCTCGCGCCACATGCCGCGCGTGGGACGGGGCAGCGGCTCGCCCACGTAGGCCAGGCGTTCGCCTTCGCGGCTGTACAGCGTGATGTCGGCCTTGATGTCCTTCGTCAGGCGCGTCAGCGCGGCCTGCTGTTCGGCGGCGGGCGCCGTCACCGGCGGCAGCGTATTGCGCAGCAACAGGCCCAGTGCGCGGTCGGATGGTTCGAACGGGCCGGCGTAGTGCCACAGCAGCGCCGCCGCTGCCGTGAACAGCGCGAGGCTGGCCAGCAGCGCGATATAAAACCTGAAATACAGCCGTGGCATTGCGAGCTCCGTCAATCCTGGTCCTTGGCGAACACATAGCCGGCGCCGCGCACCGTGATGATGCGGCGCGGGTGTTTCGGATCGTCTTCAATGGCGGCGCGCAAACGCGACATGTGCACGTCGATGGAACGGTCAAACACGTCGCTCTGGCTGCCGGACGTGGCGTCCATCAGCGCTTCACGCGACATCACGCGGCCCGCATTACGGGACAGCAGCAACAGCAAATCGAACTGGCATGCCGTCAAGTCGCACAGCTTGCCGTCCAGCCGCGCCGCATAGGCGATCGGTTCGATTTCCAGGCGGCCGAAGCGCAGCACTTCTTTTGACGCGCGGGGCGCTTCGCCGCCCCGGCGCAGCACGGCGCGCAGGCGCGCCAGCAATTCGCGCGGCTCGAACGGCTTCGGCAAATAATCGTCGGCGCCCAGTTCCAGGCCGATGATGCGGTCGATGGCGTCGCCCCGCGCCGTCAGCATCAGCACCGGCACGGCGGACGACGCGCGCAGCTGGCGGCAAATTTCCAGGCCATCCATATCGGGCAGCATCAGGTCGAGGATGACGGCGTCGGCGCGGTTTTCCGCCAGCCAGGCCAGTCCGGCCTTGCCGCGCATGTGCGTGGTGACCGTGTAGCCGGACTTGGCCAGGTATTCCGACAGCATGTCGCACAGCCGCGGATCGTCTTCAATAATCAGGATATGTTCGCTCATGTTGCTGATTGTACGGGGCGAGGGTGTCCGCCTTATAGGGTTTTGTAGCGCCTTTGTATCAAACTGTGAAAGGCGGTAACGACCGCAAGCCCCTTGCAGTGCAGCGCAGCATGGCCATCAGAGGGGGCGGGCTGCGCGCCTGAAGGGGCCTTCTATCGTGCTCCCGGCGTCCGATTGTTTCCGCCAGAAGCATTGCAAAAATTACCCTGTGCTAGTGTCCACTCATGATCCTCTCGATCCATTGGGAAACGACCATGCCAGCACCGACACCAGCCACTCCACCCGCAGCACAGCCCCGGCGCAGCCGCCGTTCCGCCATCATCGGCGCCCTGATCGCCGTTGCCGCCATGGCGGGATTGGGCGCGCTGGCCTGGCACTTGACCCATCCCGCGGCAGGCGACAAGCCGGCAGCGGGCGCGCCCGGCGGTCCTGGCGGCCCGGGAGGGGGCCGCAGGGGCGGCGGCGCCACCACGGTAGGTGTTGCCACCGCGGAACTTGCCGATATTCCCGTGTCGCTCGATGCGCTGGGTACCGTGACGGCGGCAGCCACGACGACGGTGCGCCCGCAAGTGTCCGGCATCCTGCAAAAAGTGCTGTTCAAGGAAGGCCAGATGGTGAAGGCCGGGCAAGTGCTGGCGCAGATCGATGCGCGCCAGTTTGACATGGCGCTGATGCAGGCTACAGGCCAACGCCAGCGCGATGAAGCGCAGCTGGAAAACGCCCGCCTGACGCTGGAGCGCTACCGCACGCTGCTGGCGCAGGATTCCATTGCGCGGCAAGATGTCGATACGCAGGCGGCGCTGGTCAAACAGCTGGAAGGGACGGTCATGACGGACAAGGCCAGCGAAGGCACGGCGCGGCTGAACCTCGGCTATACGAAGGTCGTGGCGCCCATTGGTGGCCGGGTTGGCTTGCGCGTGGTGGACGTGGGTAATCTGGTCAGTACGGGTGACGCCAACGGCATTGCCGTCATCACGCAACTGGCGCCCATCGATGTGGAATTCGCAATTCCGCAAGACCGCGTGCCGGATGTGATGGCGGGCGCCAATGCCGGTGACAGGCTGGTGGCTGTCGCCTACGACCGCACCCGCACGCAGGAGCTGGAGCGGGGCGCCTTTGCCGCGCTGGACAACCAGGTCGATACGCAGACCGGCACGGTCAAGGCCAAGGCGCGCTTTGCCAACGCAAACAATACCCTGTTCCCCAGCCAGTTCGTCAACGTGCGGCTGCAACTGCGCACCATCAAGGATGCCGTCATGGTGCCGGTGACGGCGTTGCGCCACGGCGGCAACGGCGACTTTGTGTATGTGCTCAAGCAGGACCGCACGGTGTCGCAGCGCGCCGTCACGCGCGGACAGGCGACGGCGGACAAGGTGCAGATTGTCACGGGCCTGAAGGCGGGTGAACAGGTGATTACGGAAGGCGCGGACCGGTTGAAGGATGGCGCCAGGGTGATGCTGCCCGGCGACAGGCCGCCGCAGGGCGGCGATGGCAAGCGTGAAGGCGGCCAGCACCGCCACCGCCGCGATCAGGCCAGTGCACCTGCGGGATCGGCGCCATGAGTCCGTCCCGCCCGTTTATCCAGCGCCCGGTAGCCACGTCGCTGCTGATGCTGGCCATCGTGCTGGCCGGGCTGGTGGGCTTTAAGTTCTTGCCGCTGTCGGCGCTGCCGCAAGTGGATTTCCCCACAATCCAGGTGCAGACGCTATATCCGGGGGCGAGCCCCGAAGTGATGGGGCAAACCGTGACGGCGCCGCTGGAACGCCAGTTTGGCCAAATGGCGGGCTTGCAGCGCATGAGTTCCACCAGCGCGGCAGGCGTGTCCATCATCACGCTGCAATTTGCACTGGGCCAGACGCTGGACGTGGCGGAACAGGAAGTGCAGGCCGCGATCAATGCAGGCGGCTCGCTGCTGCCGACGGATCTGCCGGCGCCGCCGGTCTACGCCAAGGTGAATCCGGCCGACGCGCCCGTCATGACGCTGGCCGTCACATCCAGCCAGATGCCGCTGACGGAAGTGCAAAACATCGTCAACACGCGGCTGGCATTGAAGATTTCACAAGTGTCCGGCGTGGGCCAGGTCACCCTGAGCGGCGGACAGCGTCCCGCCGTCCGCATCCAGGCCGATACGCAGGCGCTGGCGTCGTACGGCCTGGGCCTGGACACGTTGCGGACTGCGATCACATCGGCCAACGCCAACAGTGCGAAGGGCAGCTTTGACGGCCCCACGCGTTCGTTCACCATCAACGCCAATGACCAGTTATTGACAGCCACCGATTACAGGCAATTGATTGTTGCCTGGCGCAATGGAGCGCCGGTGCGCCTGCAAGATGTGGCGCGCGTCGCCGATAGCGCGGAAAATGTGCGGCTGGGCGCGTGGTCCGGCGCCAGGGGCGCCTTGACCCCGGCCATCATCGTCGAAGTACGGCGCCAGCCGGGCGCCAACGTGATCGCCACCGTTGATGCGATCCGCGAACGCTTGCCGGAATTGCAGGCCGGCTTGCCCGGCGCATTGAAGGTCGACGTGCTGAGCGACCGTACCAACGGCATCCGCGCTTCCGTCGAACACGTGGAAATGGAACTGGTGCTGGCCGTCGTGCTGGTGGTGCTGGTGATTTTTGCCTTCCTGCACAGCCTGCGCGCCACCGTCATTGCCAGCCTGGCCGTGCCGATTTCACTGGTCGGTACGTTCGGCGTCATGTACTTGCTGGGCTACAGCCTGAATAACCTGAGCCTGATGGCGCTGACGATCGCCACGGGGTTTGTCGTCGACGACGCCATCGTCATGATTGAAAATATTTCGCGCTATATCGAAGAAGGCGAATCGCCGATGGAGGCCGCACTAAAAGGCGCCACGCAGATCGGCTTCACGATTATTTCGCTGACGGTGTCGCTGATCGCCGTGCTGATTCCGCTGCTGTTCATGGGCGACGTCGTGGGGCGGCTGTTCCGGGAATTTGCCGTGACCCTGGCCATCACGATTTTGATTTCCGCTGTCGTGTCGCTGACATTGGTGCCGATGATGGCGGGCCGCTGGCTGGCAAGCCATGCGCATGGTGAAACCGGTTCAAAAATGGGCGATGCCATCCAGCGCTTTTTCGACAAGGTGATTGCACGCTACGACACGTCGCTGCAATGGGTGCTGGAGCGGCAGCGCATGATGCTGCTGGTGGCGCTGGCAACGCTGGCATTGACGGTCGTGCTGTACGTCGCCATCCCGAAAGGCTTGTTCCCCACGCAGGATACGGGCCAGCTGCAAGTGCGCATCGAGACCGCGCAAGCCGTGTCGTATGAACGCATGGCGCAATTGCAGCAGGCTGCCGCGCGAGCCATGCTGCAAGACCCGGATGTGGAAAGCCTCAGCTCCGTGGCGGGCGTTGACGCCGCCAACAATACGATGCTGCACACAGGCCGCGTGCTGGTCAACTTGAAACGGGACAGGGGAGACCAGCAGGCGATCATGGAACGGCTGCGCCGCCGCGCGGCGGAAGTGCCGGGCGTGACGGCGTATTTGCAGCCGACGCAGGACTTGACCATCGATGCGGAATCCGGCCCCACGCAATACCGCGTTTCGCTGGAAGGGGTGGATAACGCCACGGTGACGCGTTGGGCAAACAGGCTGGCGGAGCAGATGCGGCACAAGGACCCGTTGCGCAACGTGGTATCCGACGCGGGCGCCATGGGTGTGGCGGCGCACGTGACGATCGACCGCGATACGGCGTCGCGCCTGCAAATCACGGCGGCGGCCATCGACGACGCGCTGTATTCCGCGTTTGGCCAGCGCATCGTGTCCACGATTTTCACGGAAACCAACCAGTACCGCGTGATCCTGGAAGCGCAGCCGGGCGCGCTGTCCACGCCGGAATCGCTGGGCAACCTGCAATTGCGCACGGGTTCCGGCAAGCCCGCGCCATTGTCGGCCGTGGCCACCGTGGCGGAGCGCCCGGCGCCGCTGCAAATTACGCACGTGGCGCAATACCCCGCCACGACGCTGGGCTTTGATACGGCGCCGGGGGTATCGCTGGGGCGGGCCGTGGAAGCCGTGAAGGAAGCGGCGCAAGAGATCAATTTGCCGCCCTCGGTCACGCTGACGTTCCTCGGCGCTTCCGGCGCATACCAGGCGTCGCTGACCAACCAGCTATGGCTGATTTTGGCTGCCGTCGTGTGCGTGTACATCGTGCTGGGCGTGCTGTACGAAAGCTATATCCACCCGCTGACGATCTTGTCGACGCTGCCGTCGGCCGGCGTGGGCGCGCTGCTGGCATTGCTGGTGACGGGACAGGATCTTGGCGTGATCGGCATTATCGGCATCATCCTGCTGATCGGCATCGTGAAGAAAAACGCCATCATGATGATCGACTTTGCCATCGAAGCCGAGCGCGATGAAAAGAAAGCGCCGCGTGACGCCATCCACCAGGCGGCGCTGCTGCGGTTCCGGCCCATCCTGATGACCACGCTGGCGGCGCTGTTTGCCGCCGTGCCGCTGATGTTTGGCTGGGGCGAAGGGGCGGAATTGCGCCGTCCTCTGGGTCTGGCGATATTCGGCGGGCTGATTGTCAGCCAGATCCTGACCTTGTACACGACGCCCGTAATTTACCTGGCGTTCGACCGGCTGGGGCAGCGGTGGCGGGGACGGGCACGGGAGATGGCGGCATGAACCTGTCCGAACCCTTCGTCCGCCGGCCGATCGCCACGGTCTTGCTGACCATCGGGCTGGCGCTGGCCGGCATTGCCGCTTTCTTCGCGCTGCCCGTGTCGCCGCTGCCGCAAGTGGATTACCCATCGATTTCCGTCAGCGCGAATTTGCCGGGCGCCAGTCCGGACACCATGGCGTCCAGCGTCGCGACGCCGCTGGAACGGCGGCTGGCCGTGATTGCCGGCGTCAATGAAATCACGTCGAATTCCGGCAATGGTTCCACGCGTATCAGCCTGCAATTTGACTTGAACCGCAAGATCGATTCCGCCGCACGCGAAGTGCAGGCCGCCATTAACGCGGCCCGTGCGGATTTGCCCGCCACCTTGCGCAGCAATCCCACGTACCGCAAAGCCAATCCTTCGGACGCCCCCGTCATCATCCTGGCGCTGACATCGCCCACCCGGTCACCGGGACAGATTTATGAAGCCGTGGCCAACGTCGTGCAGCAAAAGCTGGCGCAGGTGCAGGGCGTGGGCGACGTGGAAATCGGCGGCGGTTCGCTGCCTGCCGTGCGCGTGGAAATGCTGCCATATGCGCTGAACCGCTATGGCCTTGCGATGGAAGACGTGCGGGCCGCGATCCAGGCTGCCAACGCGAACCGCCCTAAAGGCGCGCTGGAAAACGAAGGCCGGCGGCTGCAAATCTATACGCATTCCGGGCCGGACACGGGCAAGCGCGCCACGGCCGCCGATTACCGCGACCTCATTGTCGCCTGGCGCGGAGAGTCCGCCATCCGCCTGCGCGACGTGGCCACCATCACCGATGGCCAGGAAAACCGCAATACGCTGGGCCTGTTCAACGGCGACCCCGCCGTCATTGTGCTGGTGACGCGCCAGCCGGGCGCCAACGTGATTGAAACCGTCGATGGCGTGCGCGCGCTGATCCCGCAGTTGCAGGCGCAATTGCCGCCGGACGTGAAGCTGCAGGTGGCGTCCGATTCCACCAATTCCATCCGTTCGTCGCTGCATGAAATCGAAGTGACCCTGCTGATTTCCATCGTGCTGGTGGTATTGGTGGTCAGCGCATTCTTGCGCAGCGCACGCGCCACCGTGATTCCTGCCGTGGCCACCGTCGTGTCATTGCTGGGGACCTTTGGCGCCATGTACATGCTGGGTTTTTCATTGAATAACCTCAGCCTGATGGCGCTGACGGTGGCGACCGGGTTTGTCGTCGATGACGCCATTGTCGTGCTGGAAAATACGGCGCGCCACGTGGAAGGGGGCATGGACCGCTTCAAGGCGGCGCTGCTGGGCGCGCGCGAAGTGGGTTTTACCGTGTTGTCGATCAGCCTGTCGCTGGTGGCCGTGTTTATTCCGCTGCTGTTCATGGGCGGGCAGGTGGGGCGGCTGTTCCGCGAATTTGCCGTGACGCTGTCGGCCGCCGTGCTGATTTCGCTGGTGATTTCGCTGACCACGACGCCCATGATGTGCGCGTGGATGCTGAAACCAGGGCAGCATGTCCAGCAACAGCCAGGGCGTCTCGCGCGCTGGTTTGAGCGCGCGTTTGGCGTGGTGCTGCGCAGCTATGAACATTCGCTGGACTGGGCGCTGTCGATGCGCTGGCTGGTGATGGCGATCCTCGTGTTTGTCGTGGGCTTGAACGTCTACCTGTTTTCCGCCGCGCCGAAAGGCTTTTTCCCGCAACAGGATACGGGGCAGATCAATGGCGGCTTGCGCGCGGACCAGAGCATTTCATTCCAGGCCATGCAGCAAAAGCTGAAACAGCTGGTCGATATCATCAAGAGCGATCCCGCCGTGGCCACGGTGGTCGGCTTTACCGGCGGCGGCAGGGCCGGGGGCGGCTTCATGTTCGTCAACTTGAAGCCGGCGCCGGAGCGCAGCGATTCCGGCCAGGCCGTCATTGCCCGGCTGCGGCCGCAATTGGCAAAAGTCACGGGCGTGTCGCTGTTTTTGAATCCCGTACAGGACTTGCGCATGGGCGGGCGTTCCAGCAATGCCACTTACCAGTACACGCTGCAAAGCGATAACCGCGTGGATTTGAAAACGTGGGCCGCCAAGCTGGCCGATGAAATGAAACAGCGTCCGGAATTCACGGACGTCGATACGGACCAGGCGGAAAATGGCGTGGAAACATTTGTCGATATCGACAAGGATACGATGACGCGCATGGGCATCGGCGTGCGCGACGTGGACAATGCGCTGTACAACGCATTTGGCCAGCGCCAGGTGGCGACCATTTACGATGAATTGAACCAGTACAAAGTCGTGCTGGAAGCGGCGCCCGATTACGCACAAAGCCCGCAAGCGCTGAAGGATGTTTATGTGCCGGTGAAAGGCACGGCAGCCAGCGGCGGCGCCAACAGCAGCGCCAATAATGTGGCGGCGGCGCGCGACCTGTCGACCGGTTCCGCGCTCAGCACGGCTGTCAAAGCCATGGCGCCGCTGACGGCCATGGCCACATTTGCCGAGCGCTCGACTCCCGCGTCGGTCAACCACCAGGATGGCGAGCTGGCGACCACCGTGTCGTTCAATTTGCCGGAGGGCGTGAGCCTTGGCGAAGCGCAAAAGGCCGTCAGGGAAGCGGAAAACACGATCGGCATGCCGAATAATGTGCGGGGCAGTTTCCAGGGGACGGCGCGCAGCGCGCAGGAATCGAACCGGCAGCAGCCCTTGCTGATCCTGGCCGCGATCGTCGTCATTTACATCGTGCTGGGCATGCTGTACGAAAGCCTCGTGCATCCGGTAACGGTGCTGTCGACGTTGCCATCGGCCGGCGTGGGCGCCGTGCTGGCGCTGCTGATGTTCAAGATGGAGTTTTCCATCATTGCGCTGATCGGCGTATTCCTGCTGATCGGTATCGTGAAGAAGAACGCCATCCTCATCATCGATTTCGCACTGGACGCGGAGCGGGCGCGGGGGCTGACGGCCGTGCAAGCCGTGCGCGAAGCCTGTTTGCTGCGCTTCCGCCCGATCTTGATGACGACACTGGCTGCCGTACTGGGCGCGCTGCCGCTGGCCATTGGTTTTGGCGAAGGGTCGGAGTTGCGGCGTCCGCTGGGCGTTGCGATTATCGGTGGCCTGATCGCCAGCCAGATGCTGACGTTATTGACCACGCCGGTGGTCTACATATTGATGGACAAGCTGCGCAAGCCCGGCAAGTCCGAAACACATTTGAGCCGTCACATAAGCGGCGATCCCGAGGTTGCGCCATGAATCATGACATCAAACCCATCGCCGCCGCCGTGGCGGCGGCACTGCTGATGAGCGGCTGCGCCGTGACACCACCTTATCAGGCGCCTGCCGTGACGGCGCCCGCCGCATTCAAGGAAGCGCCAGGCTGGGCGCCTGCCGCGCCGGCCGATGCGCTGGACAAGGGGCCGTGGTGGACCTTGTTTGGCGATCGCGTGCTGGATGAGCTGATGCGTACCGTGACGGTTTCGAACCAGAATGTGGCGGCTGCCGCGGCAGCGTATGCGCAAGCCCGCGCACTGGTGGCGGAACAGCGCGCGCAAATGTTTCCACAAGTGGACCTGGGCGCCAACGCGTCGCGCAGCGGCGGCGGTGGGACGACGCGCGCGGCAGGGCAATACCGCGTCAATATCGGCGGCACGTGGGAACCGGATGTGTGGGGCAAGCTGAGCGCCGCCACCGTCGGCGCGCAGGCCGGCGCGCAGGCGTCGGCGGCCGACCTCGCTGCCGCGGCCTTGTCCGCGCAGGGCGAACTGGCCGCCAGCTATTTCGCGCTGCGTGCCGCTGACGCACAGGGCGCGCTGCTCGACGCCACGGTGGCGGGCTATGAACAATCGCTGCGGATTGCGGGCAACCGCTTCGCTGCCGGGATCGGCACGCATGCCGACGTCCTGCAAGCGCAGACTCAGCTGGACAATGTCCGTATCGACCGCTTGACGACGGCGCGGCAACGCGCGCAACTGGAACATGCCATTGCCGTGCTGCTGGGCAAGGCGCCGGCGGCGTTTGCGCTGGCGCCGCTGCCAGCGGATACGGGGCAGGCAGGCGGGGCCGCGGCCGTGGGGCCTGTCGTGCCGCGCTTGCCGCCTGTGCCGGCCATACCGCCCGGGGTGCCTTCGGAGCTGTTGCAGCGCCGTCCAGATATTGCCGCAGCGGAACGCCGTGTCGCGGCGGCAAATGCCCAGGCCGGCATCGCGCGCAGCGCATATTTCCCCAGCCTGACGCTGAGCGCGTCGTACGGGTTTGGCGCCAGCCAGGCGGCGGGACTGTTCAGTGCGTCGCACAGCCTGTGGTCGCTGGGATTGGCCGCGGCGCAAACCTTGTTTGATGCCGGCGCCACCCGGGCCCGCGTGGCGGGAGCGGAAGCCGCGCGCGACGCGGCCGTTGCCCGCTACCGCCAGATCGTGCTGGCGGCATTTGCCGACGTCGAAGACCAGCTTGCCGCGAGCCGCATACTGGAACAGCAGCAGGCATTGCGCGCCAGCGCGTCCGCTGCCGCAGACCAGGTGGAACAGCAAATGGTCAACCGCTACCGTGCAGGCCAGGTCAGCTATACGGAAGTCGTGCAGGCGCAGGCGACAGCGCTCAGCGCCCGCAGGGCATTGCTTCAGGTGCAGTCCGACCGGCAGGGTGTGGCGGTGGCGCTGGTCCAGGCGCTGGGGGGCGGGTGGCGGGCGGCGCCCTGATGCCTTGATGCCCGGTGCAGGCCGCATGGCCGTGCTTGCCCTTTTTGTATCGGCTCGTATCATCGGACGATGGCGTTCGAGTATCGTGCGCACCTTTGTATGCCGGTGCGCGGATAATTCTATTCGCGATGTCCACCTTTGCTGCCCGGTAGAGACCCATCTGCCGGCGGCGCCTCCTCAGGTTTAACGAAGCGGGAATAGGCATGCGGGCAGTGACAGAAGATTTACGAGGCCAGCCAGAAAGCGGTATTGCTCCGGAATCAGACAGAAGTGTCCAAGACGAAGTGACGTGGTTGCGGCATGCGCTTGAGGCCGCCAAGGTTCAGCTGGGCGCGCGGACTGTGGCGCTGATTGAATTGCAGCAGCGCTTTGATCACCTTACTGATGAATTGCGGCGGGAACAGCAACTGTTCAGCCACCTGATGCATAAACGCGAGCAAGAGCGCGAACAATTGGCGCAGGACATTCATGACGCGCTGGCGCAAAACCTGCTGGCCTTGCGTATCGATGTGGCGATGTTTGCGTCCCGCACGGCTGGCGCCCATGGCCGCTTGCATGAGCGTACCGAGCAGGTGCTGAGCCACGTGGATGTGGCGATCCGCAATGCGCGCGGCCTCATCAACGAGCTGCATCCGCCTGTCCTGGAACTGGGCTTGCTGGCGGCGATGGAGTGGCTGACGGCGCGTTTTCGCCGCGAGACCTTGCTGGGTTGTACATTGGCTGTGCCGGACGATGCCGCGTGCAATGCCATTGCGCCGCCGGCCGAACTGGCGTTATACCGGATACTGCGGGAAGCGCTGGAAAACGTGCATCGCCACGCCCATGCGACACTGGTTGAAGTGGTGCTGAAGACGGATGGGGATTGGGTGGAGTTGTCCGTTGCCGACAATGGCATCGGCATCGCTGCCGGCCAGCGGGGCAAGCCCGATGCGTATGGCTTGCAAATGGTGGCGGAATGCCTGGCCGGCATGCGGGGAGAGTTAATCCTGGAGGCGAACAAGCCTGGAAAAGGATGCCGTTTCATTGCCCGCATGCCGTTTTCGTCCGCTGCGGCAGCGCCGCCTTTGTGAGGGAAGGGCCTGATATACTGCCGGGGCTTCACCCTCTGGAGACCCCAATTGTATAAATTGCTAGTACTTCCGGCCGCACTGCTGGCCGTGTCGGGCGCTACCCGCGCCGACGAAGGGCAATGGCAGCCGCACCAGCTGCTGCAGCTCAAGGCTGAACTGAAGAAAACCGGCATTGCCATCCCCGCAGAAAAACTGGCCGACCTGTCGAAACACCCGATGAGCGCCATCGTGTCGACGGATGGCTGCTCGGCATCGTTCGTGTCGCCGGACGGCCTGGTGGTCACCAACCACCACTGCGCATACGACGCAATCCAGCGCAATTCCACGCCGGAGCACAATTACATTGCCAATGGCTTCCTGGCCAGGACCCGTGCCGCCGAACTGCCGGGCGGCCCGAACTTGCGCGTCTACGTGACGGACAAGGTGGAAGACGTCAGCGCCCGCGTTTTGAAAGGGCTGGATGCGATGTCGGGGCGCCAGCGCCATGAAGCAGCGCAAAAGCGCATCAAGGCGCTGATCGCGGAATGCGAAACCGACAAGATGTACCGCTGCTCCGTGCCCAGCTTCCACCGCGGCGCCGAGTATTACCGTATCCGCCAGATGATGATCCGCGACGTGCGCCTCGTGTACGCGCCATCGGACAAGATCGGCAATTATGGCGGCGACATCGACAACTATGAATGGCCGCGCCACACGGGCGACTATTCGTTCCTGCGCGCGTATGTGGGCAAGGATGGCCGTCCGGCCGACCCGTCGCCGGACAATGTGCCGTATCAATCGAAAGACTTCCTCGTCGTCTCGGCCGAAGGCTTGAAGGCGGGCGATCCTATCCTGCTGGCCGGTTATCCGGGCCGCACCAGCCGCTACAAGCTGCCGGTGGAAATCCGCTATGCGCGCGACCATGCCTATCCGTTGCAGGTGGCGGAATACCAGGCCGACCTGGATACGATCGCTTCCGCGACCAAAGGCGATGATGCGGCTGAGGTGCGCTACGCCAGCGTGGTCAAGGGCATCAACAACAAGATGAAGAAGACCCAGGGCTTGCTCGATGGCTTTGCCCGCAAAGACCTGGCAGCCATCAAGGATGGCCAGGATGCGCAATTCCGCGCATGGTATGCGCAGCAGCCGAACAAGTCGGCCACGATGCTGGCGGAACTCGATGCCGCGATTGCCGCCGACATGGCGCTGTCGAACGAGGAATTCGCGTATACGGTCGCCACCAACAGCGATTTGTTCAAGAGCGCCCGCACCTTGTACCGCCTGGCGCTGGAAAAGCAAAAGCCCGATGAAGACCGCAAGGCAGGCTACCAGCTGCGCGACATGTCTTTCATCAAGGCCCGCATGACGCGCCTGGAACAGTCGTATGACGCCAAAGTCGACCAGGCGCGCTTTGCGGCGGGGCTGGCGCGCTATGCGAAGCTGGACGCGGCCAGCCGCCCGCAAGGGCTCGATGCGCTGTTGCCATCGCAGGCCGGCGTGGCGGCGCTGTACCAGCAATCGCTCCTCGGCGATACGGCGCAGCGCGTGGCGCTGATGGACCGGGATGCCGCGTCCCTGGCCGCGTCCGATGACGCCTTCGTCAAGCTGGCCGTGAAGCTGCATGCACTGGGCATGTCGCTGGAAGAGCGCCGCATGGAAGTGGACGGCAACCTGGAGCGCATCGTGCCGCAATACATGGCCGCTGTCATTGCGTGGAAAAAGTCGCAGGGCAAGCCGGTTTATCCGGACGCCAATTCCACGCTGCGCGTGACCTATGGCACGGTGTCCGCCTACTCGCCGAAAGATGGTGTGACCAAGGGCCCGTTCACGACGGTGGAAGGCATCGTGGAAAAGCATACGGGCAAAGAACCGTTCGTGGCGCCGCAGGCACTGATCGAAGCCGTGAAAGCCAAACGCTATGGCCAGTTCAAGGACCCGGTGCTCGGCACCGTGCCGGTGGATTTCCTGTCCAGCGCCGATACGACGGGCGGCAATTCCGGTTCGGCCGTGATGAACAAACATGGAGAATTGATCGGCCTGAATTTCGATTCGACGTATGAATCCATCACCAAGGACTGGTACTTTGACACGGCCATCACGCGCGCGATTCACCTCGATATCCGCTATATGCTGTGGGTGATGAAGGAAGTCGACCACGCGGATAACGTGCTGAAAGAAATGACCATCAAGTATCCCAAACGCTAAACAATGTGCCGTCATTCCAGCGAAAGGCTCGGCGCCCCCGCTGGGAATGACGCGTCAGTAACTGACGGCGGCCCCGATGGCCGCCGTTTTCCTTATAATCGCAGGCTACCATGAACGATTCCATCTCCCTGCTCGGCCTGTCCACGACGCCGCTTGAATTGCTGTCCTTCCTGCTGTCCGTGGCGACAGTGCTGTTGAACATCCGCCAAAACCACTGGGCGTGGCTGTTTGCCATCGTGTCGTCCGCCACGTACGGCATCGTGTTTGCGGGCGCCAAACTGTATGGCGACATGGCGCTGCAGCTGGTATTCATCAGCGTGTCGTTCTGGGGCTGGTACCAGTGGCTGTATGGCAGCGTGTCGCACGACAAATTGACGGTGACGGAGCTGGACCGGCGCGGTATCGCATGGTCCGCAGCCGGCTGGCTGGCCGGCTTTGCCATTCTCGCCTGGTTCCTCAAGCGCTATACCGATACCGACGTGCCGAATATGGATGGTTTCCTGACCGCGGGCAGCCTGGTGGGGCAAGTGCTGCTGTCGCGTAAAAAAGTCGAGAACTGGCACGTGTGGATCATCGTCGACATCATTTATGTCGCGCTGTACGTCCATAAACACCTGATCCTGACCGCCGTGCTGTATGGCTTGTTCGTGCTGATGGCGGTGGCCGGCCTGGCTGCGTGGAAGCGCGCCGCGGAAGGGGCGGGCGACGCGGAAGACGCGGTGGTGCTGAAATGACTCAAAAAGTGGCCATCGTGGGCGCCGCGTCGGCCGGCAAGTCCACGCTGGCCGCGCGCCTGGCCGCGCATTATGGCACCGTGTGGGTGCCGGAATACTTGCGTGAATTCGTCGATACGCAGGGCCGCATGCCGGCCGCCAGTGACCAGATCGTGATTGCCCGTACCCAGGTGGCGCGCGAGCAGGCGGCGCTGGCGCAAGCCCACGGCTACCTGTTTTGCGATACCACGCCGCTGATGACGGCCGTCTACAGCCGCCACTATTTCGGCGGCATCGATGACGAACTGGAACAACTGGTGCAGCGTTCCCGCTATGACGTGACCTTGGTGTGCGCGTCCGATATCCCATGGGAGCCGGACGGCATGCGTGAAACGCTGGATGAATGCGCCGTCATTGCAGGCTTGCTGTTCGATGAACTGGACAAACGCAATATTGCCTACTCACTGGTGGCGGGCGACGCTGCGCAGCGCTTGCTGAAAGTCGAGCACGTGCTGGGCAAGCCTGCTACAGTGAGGAAATGACAAAAAAATTCCTCATAGCAATCACTGCCCTGTTCGCAAGCAGCTTGCCGTGCGCGCAGGCTGGAACGGGTTATTACCTAGTCTCCATGTATGACGAGGAAGGCCAGCTGGGCATCGATTACAAATACTGGAATGCCGACTTTACCAATGCATCGAGCAAGTCGGCGCCGGAAATCGGCATCAGCTATAGCGTGACGCCGCGCTGGTACACGGAATTCAATGCCGAGTGGTTCCGCCAGCATGGCAAGGATGGCAGCCATTTGTCAGGTTACAGCTGGCAAAACGACGTGCTGCTGACACAAGGGCAGTATGCGGCGGATGTGGCGCTGCATACGGAACTGGGACGCAGCCATTCCCGGCCCCATGTGACAAGCCTGGAGATCGGCCCCGCGATGCAGACCGAGTATTACCGCACGCAATTCAACGCGAACTTGTTCCTGCAGCGCGACATCCAAGGCGCGGCGGACGCGCAGACGCAGCTGGTCTACCAGTGGCAAATCAAGCAGCGCTGGAAAAGCTGGCTGGAGCCCGGCGTGCAAGGCTTTGGCGAAGTCGGCAAGTGGAATCACTGGCTGCCGCGCAATAAGCAGTCGCACCGGGCAGGGCCTGCCGTGTTTGGCGAGGTGGACGTGGGGGCGGGCCAGGAAATCAAATATGACGCGGCGTGGCTGATCGGCAAAAACGCTGCGCGCAGTGCGCAAAGTTTCACCATGCGGGTGCAATACCTGTTCCGGTAAGCGCCCGCCCGCCTGACCATGTACCCCAAATAATTTGTCCGGGTGTGACTTTCTGTGAGAATGTGTCATTGTTTTATATATAAGATTTTAATATCTGAAACATTCTCTTTGCGAAAAATAATGCACCTCCCAATCCGGCCGACCTGATTTTCCACTGTTCCGACGCCCGGGACAGGCGAGCGGTTCACGATTATTCCCTGGCTTTGACATTGCAATCTGCCATCGAACGCGGACTGGATTGTCACGCCTGTAGGAATTGGAGTTGCATTCGAATACTTGTTCTTTTGTTCAACTCAAAGGAGTTTTTATGCAAGAAAGAAATAAGCGGCGATACCCGGCATTATTGCTCGCGGCATTGGCGCTCCCGGCCGTAACGCGGGCGGAAGAAGTCCTGGTGCAGGACATTAACCGCAACAATACGCCCGAGCGCGCCACGCCGATCGGGGACCGGGTCAATCCCCATACCGGCGACTTGCTGGTGGAACATAACGATCTGACGTGGCGCGGCAATGGCGGCATGGATATCGTCCTCAACCGGATTTACAGCGCTCAGGGCGCGGCCGGCGGCAAGGCTAACGCGTTCGTCAATTCCTTCCGTTGGCGTTCGCTGGGCGCCGGCTGGGTAATGCTGCCGGCGCCGCGCTGGATCGACACCAAGACCATGGCGTCGCCTGCCACGGGCGGCGTGCGGCCCCCTTTCGACGCGACGAACCTGTGCAATAACCAGCCGTTTTCCAAGCCGTTCGAATCGTCGCTGACAGCCTACCTGGAATTACCCAACGGCAGCCACGAACACCTGTTCTTCGTCGGTAACTACACGGCGCGTACGAAAAACAATTGGCGCGCCGTGTGCAGCGCCGGCAATGTGACGGTGACGTCGCCTGATGGCATCAACTATGACTTCGGCAACATCTCACCACAGGAAACCGTGTGGGACACCTTGTATGGAAGTACCGGCAATTCCCAGCTGCTGGTGGCGAAGAAAGCCACCGACCAGTACGGCAATTGGCTTGCGTACACCTATGAGCGCAAGACCTTTGCACCGGAAAACGTGGAAGGCGCGGGCGGTGGCGAAAGCGGCTGGGTTAGCCTGCCGGTGTCGATTACCTCGAGCGACGGCCGCCAGGTCAACTTCACGCACGACGCGGTGACCGGACGGCTGGTTTCCATGTCGGATAACACGGGCCGCACCTGGAGCTACGAGTATTCGCCAGCCACGCAAAACACCACCGGGCGCGCCTTGATCAGCGTCACCCTGCCGGAAGGCCGGACCTGGCGCTTCACCTATGTTCCGGGGCCGATCGCCAGCTCGGATTACCAGGTCAGCGCCTTGTCCCGCAAGCTAGCCACCATCACGTATCCGGAAGGCGGGGTCGTCACTTATACGCTGGAGGCGGCGAAACAGACCGCGCCTTCCTGCGGCGGATTGCCTGGCAGCGACACGTACTATCCGCGCGTGAAATCGCGTTCGCTGTCGACCGGCGGCACGTGGAATTACGCGTACACCCATGGCGGCGCCGGGCAATACGACTCCACCGTGGAAAGCCGCCCGGACGGCGTGCAGTTCACTTACAAGCACATGGGCGCCGGCTATGCCAATTCGTGCGACTACCTGGTCAATTCCAACACCGGCTGGATGCTTGGCCGCCTGATGGAGAAAAGCGACAATCTGGGCAACAAGGAAACGTACACGTGGAGCCAGCGTGAAATTACCGCCGACCGGCGGCGCTTCCAGGGCCCGGAGCTGGTGTGGGATGCGAAAACCTGGGCCGCCGACATGGCCAGCCGCACCATCTACCGCGACGGCGCCACCTATACGACGACGTTTTCCAACTACGACCAGTATGGCAACGCCGGCACCATTGTGGAGAGCGGTCCCAACGGCGGTTCGCGCACCACGACCCGTACCTACAACATCGACACGGCAAAGTGGCTGATCGGCCAGGTGAAGGATGAAATCCACGCCGGCAAGTCGACCACGCGCGTCTTCAACAGCAACGGCAAGGTCGCGTCCGTGACCAACGATGGCGTCACCACATCCTATACCTACGATGCGGGCGGCAACCTGGCCACCGTGACGCATCCGCGCGGGCTGGTGCACAGCTATTCGAACTACATGCGCGGCATCGCGCAGACGGAAAACCAGCCGGAAAATATCACGATCAGCCGCGTGGTCGATGCCGCCGGTAATGTGACCTCGGAAACCAATGGGGAAGGCCAGACCACCACCACGACCTTCGACAAGTTGAACCGTCCGACTTACATCACGTACCCAATCGGCAGCACGAAGGCGTTTTCGTACGGTCCGAACTGGAAGACCGTGACGCGCGGCTACCTGGTCGAGCGCACCGACTTTGACGGCTTTGGCCTGCCGCTGCAGGTGTCGCTGGGCGGCATCGTCACCACCTATGCCCATGACGCGTTCGGCAACAAGACGTTCCAGTCCAATCCCGGCAGCGCGGTCGGCACCCGCTATACTTATGACCAGTTCGGCCGCGTCAAAACCGTCACGAACGCCGACGGCTCGGTCGAGTCGACCACGTACGGCGCCGGCTCCGTGAGCGTCACCGATGAGCGCAACCAGACCACCACGCACACGTACCGCGCTTACGGCGACCCTAACGACAACCACGTGATGGCGATCACCACGCCGGAGCCGGCCGCCAACGTGTCGATTGTCCGCAACAGCGCGGACTTGATCACGTCGGTGACGCAGGGCGGCGTGACCCGGACCTACACCTACAATGCCAACCAGTATCTGACCGGCGTGACGAACCCGGAAACCGGCGCCACCGTCATGGGACGCGATATCGCCGGCAACATGACTTCCCGCCAGGTGGGAACGTCGGGTACCACGACGTTTGCGTATGACGGCCAGAACCGGCTGCAATCGATCACCTATCCGGACAGCACACCGTCGGTGACCAAGACGTATTCGAAGACCGGCAAGCTGAAGTCCGTTACCACCTCGGCAGCCGCGCGCAGCTACGTCTACGACGCCAACGACAACCTGGTCAGCGAAACCCAGACGGTGGACGGCGTGGCGATGACGGTGGGATACGGCTATAACACGGTGGACCAGTTAAGCTCAATCACTTATCCGCGCGCCAACCACGTGGTCGACTATGCGCCGGATGTGTATGGCCGGCCGACCAAGGTCTCCGGCTACATTTCCAGCATCGCGTATTGGCCTTCCGGACAGGTCAAGCAACTGACCTACGCGAACGGCATGGTGACCTCCTACCAGCAGAACGACCGCCTGTGGCCATCGTCGTTCAGCACCCAGAAGGGCGGCGCTTATTTCATCAACAGCAGTTATACCTACGACGGCAATGGCAATTTGACGGCCGTGTCGGATTCCGCCGACGGCGCCTACAACCGCACCCTGGGGTATGACGGCATAGACCGGCTGGTCAGCGCGGCCGGTTCCTGGGGCGCCGGCGCCATCGCCTATGACGGCGCCGGCAATATCAAGAGCCAGGTGCTGGGCGGCTCCAGCCTGTATTACAGCTATGACGCCAATAACCGCCTGAGCAGTATTTCCGGCAAGCGCGCCGGCAGCTTTGCTTATGACGCGCTGGGGAACGTGATTGCCGCGCCGGGGAATACCTTTGTGTATGACAGCGCGTTCAACTTGAAATGCGCCAACTGCGCAAGCTCCACCAATAAAGTCGATTACGTGTATGACGGCCTCAATCAGCGAGTATCGGTGACCAAGGCCGGAGTGAAGTCATACGAAATGTATGGCTCGCACGGCAACCAGCTGGTCGAGTACACGCCCGCGCAATCGAACAAGCTTACTGAATATATCTACCTGGGTGGCAAGCGGATTGCCCAGCGTACCTCCACACAGTAAACACTCACTCTGGACAACCCATGGTTAAACATCTCTATAGCAGAACAATCGCGGTCTTATGGCTGTTATTCAGTTTTTGCCTGCCGGCGTTTGCCGCGCCGAATGACGCGGCGCTGGTTTCACAGTCGGTCCCATTGACGCTGGCCCCGGGGCAAAACGCGACGGTGTCCATCGTCATGAAAAACACGGGCACCAATACCTGGACTGCCGCCGGCAACTACAAGCTGGGGTCGCAGAATCCCGGCGACAACATGACCTTTAACGCCGGGCGTGTGCTGCTTGGCGCCGGCGACAGCATCGCGCCAGGCCAGCAAAAGACGTTCACCTTCAACATCACTGCGCCCACCACGCCTGGCGTGTACAACTTCCAGATGCGCATGGTGCAGGAGTTCATCGAGTGGTTCGGGGAATATTCCACCAACGTTGCCGTGGCAGTGGGTACCAGTGACGCCATCACGTATTACCACAACGACGCGGCGGGAACGCCGCTGATGGCCAGCGACGCCAACGGCAACCTGCTGTGGAAGGAGTACTACCAGCCCTACGGCGATAAATTGGCCAACCCGGCGGCGGGCGCCAACAACGGTTTATGGTTTGCCGGCAAGCCGTATGATTCCAACACGGGACTGTCATACATGGGCGGGCGCTACTACGATCCGCTGGTCAGCCGCTTCATGGGCGCCGATCCGCGCGGCTTCGACCCGAACAACCTGCACAGCTTCAACCGCTACGCGTACGCCAACAACAATCCTTACCGCTACGTGGACCCGGATGGCCACAGCCCGCTGGACGTGGCCTTCCTGGTGTGGGACCTCGCCAAGCTGAGCGGCGCACTGTATTCCGGCGTCGGGGTGGGGGCGGCTGCGGCCGATGTCGCACTCAGCACGATCGGGGTATTGAGCCCGGTGCCGGGCATGGGGCAGGCCATGAAGGCCGCGCGCGTGGTCGAACATGGGGTGCAGGCTTCGCGGGCCGCGGGCGCCGCCCGTGAAATCAAGACGGGCAGGGAACTGGTCCAGCAATTCGGCGAAAAAGCCGTGCAGCGCGAGCAATACCTGCGCAATGCCGAAGGCAAGATCGTCAAGGATGGCCTGACCGGCGAAGCGCGCCGCATCGACCACGTCGTCATCAAGGATGGCAAGGCCGTGAAGGCCGTGGAAACCACCAGCATGGGCGCGAGCAAGAAGGCGCAAGCGGCCAAAGAAGATAGAATACGCAGCCAGGGAGGTACCTTTATCCGCGACCGCGAAACCAAGCGGCTGGTGGATTTCGAAAATGTCCCCACGGAACTGGTACGCCGTAATTAATGGAAGATGGATGGAGTTTGAATGGATAACTATTTATTGATACGCACCGGTCCCAATTTTCGGCTGGGCGCCGGCATCGATATCGCCGAGGAAGCGGCGGTGTTTGATGCACTGTGCGGTTTCCTCAAGCAGCATGCATTGCTGGCGCCCAGCGTAGTGCTGCCGGCCGGCGGCTGGGAGGGCTTTGAATTGCGTGCCCATGACTTGACGGAAGAGGGATTGGCCGTGATGAAATGTGGCCTTGACCGCTGGCTGACGGGTCAGGACAAAGGCAAGCCGGCCAGTGATGTCGGTGTGCTGGAGAAGTGCCTGGCCAAGGTGCGCAAGGCCGCCGGCACGGTCTGACCCGGCTTGACGCAACAGTAACGCCGCAGGCCCGCAGCCTGCGGCGTTGTTGTTTTTACCGGTTCAACAGCACCGGTACGCGGGCGCCAGCTCAGGCAAGCGCCCGCTCCGGCATCAAAAGTCGACTTGCGCCGACAGTTTATAAGTGCGCTCGGCGCCCGGGAACAGGTAGCCGCCCAAGTCCGGCGTCACGTCGCGCCAGTAGAACTTGTTGGTGGCGTTGGCGACCTGTGCGCGGATGATGGTCTTCACGCCGCCGGCTTTCACTGCATACGATGCGCCCAGGTTCAGCACACTGTAGCCCGGCACGAACACGGTATTGAAGTTGTCGAACGCCTTGCGGCTCGCATATTGCCAGTTCGCGTTCAGCTTCAAGCCATCCACTTGCGGCAGCGCGTATTCGGCCCACAGCGAGGTGCGGAACTTCGGCACGTTGGTGACGCGCTTGCCATCCATCGACGGGTCGCCGGTGCCGCTTTGTTCGGTGTCGAGCGCCATGGCGGTAAACCACAGCTTCACGTCGCGCGTGAGCTGGCCGTTGGCCCGCATTTCCAGGCCGCGGTGCTGGCGCTCGCCGCCGCGCACATAGTCATTCGCGGCATTGATGAATTCCAGGCCGGTGCGGATCTGGAATACGGCCATGGCCAAACTGATGTCGTCGCCGATGTCGGCTTTCACGCCCAGTTCCACTTGCTTCGATGCCGATGGCGCCAGGGCGTGGCCCGGGTGGCTGGTGCCGATCGGCGCCACGCCGCCATATTCCAGGCCCTTGGCCCAGCTGGCGTAGGCGGTGGCATTGGCTTTCGGCGAGTAGACCAGCGCCACGTTCGGCAGCAGGAAGGTTTCATCGACCGGCGTGGCGCCGGCTTCGTCGCGCTTGACGTGTGCGCTGCGTACGCCGGCATGCAATTTCAGCTTGTCGGTCAGGCCGGCCACGTCCTGGACGAACACGGCTTGTTCGCGGTCGGCGCGGCGTTCGGACACGGGGCCGCTGGTGCCGCCTTTTTGCGGGACCACGACCGGGTGGTACAGGTTGCTCGGCGTATCGAGGCCCAGGTACAGGTAGTCGCCCCATTCTTCGCTGTTCTTGAACCACGACCATCCGGCGCTCAGCGCATGGCTGACGGCGCCAGTGGCGAATTTGCCCTGCAGCAGGGCTTGCGCAGCCTGCGGCGTTTTGCGCTCGCCCAGGCTCTGGTAGTCGTAGACGTCGAAGTCGCCATTGGCGCAGAAGCCCGGATACAGGTTTTCAGCCCCGCAGCCATACGGGAAGGCAGCGTAGTCATCCCGCTTGAATGCATGGCGGTTGGCCGAGAACGTGGCGCTCCAGTCATTGTTCAGTTGTGCCAGCAGGCGCATGCCGATATTGCTGCTCTCGGTGGTGACCGGCTTGCTCCACGGCTGGCGGTTCAGCATGATGTCGGCCGGGATCACGGGCAGCGTGGCATTGTTGATCAGCTGGACGCCGGGCGCGGAAACCTGCGCTTTTTTCTGGTAGTCGCCATCGACCTGCAGCAGCACGTCCGGCGAGATTTGCCAGTCAAACGCGCCGGAGACGAAGTTGCGGTGGCCGTCGGCGCCCTTGATGTACGAGCGCAGGCGTTCGGCCGCGACGTTGATGCGGTAGCCAAAGCGGGTGTCGTCGAAACGGCCGCCCAGGTCGGCGTGGCCGAGCAGGGTGCCGCGCTCGCTGGCTTCGACCGTCACGCTGCGCAGTGCTTCCCTGGTCGGGCGCTTGGTCACGTAATTGACCATGCCGCCAGGCGCCGCCACGCCGGCCTGCATGCCGGCCAGACCTTTGAGCACTTCGATGGCTTCCTTGTTTTCCAGCGGGATTTGCGTGTCGCCGGAAATCGCCAGGCCATCCTTGCGGTAACTGTTGGCGTTATTGAGCTTGAAGCCGCGGATGGAGAATTGCTCGGCATAGCCGACCGCGTTGTACGCATCGCTGATGGACGCGTCGAACTTGGCGGCGTCCGTCGTTGTGCGGATATTCAATTCCTGCATTTTTTCACGGTCCAGCACATTGACCGATGCTGGCGTCAGCAGCAGCGGCAGATCGGCAAAGCCGCCGACTTGAGCGTGGGTACCGGCCGGCTTGGCGCCGGTGATGACGACTTCCGCCATGGCCTGCTCGCCGGCACAGGCGTTGGCGGCAAAGGCTTGGGCAACCGCCAGGGCGGCGGCGGATACTGCAAATTCTCGTTTGAACATAGTGGCTCTAAAAACGTTGGAGCCAGCGGGGAGGGGGAAACGGCGGAGGGGATCATCACGACGCTTTCCTTCGCTGGCATTATCCAGATCAGGTACGGAGGGTATCTCTCACCCGGACGTTTTTTGAACGGCCAGGACCCCTAGCGAAGCGTGGAGTTTAACACAACCTGCACAAGGCGGGCGCCGGGCGGCGCCTTGATAGCAGGTATTACAGGCTGATTTGCAGCGCGGCGCGGCTCGCGTCCGCGTCGATGTCGCGGTGTTCGCCCAGCTTGACCATGCGGTGTTCGACCAGCCGCGCCACGACGGCATCGATGGCTTCCTGGCCCAGGTTGTAGCCGGACAAACGGGTCTTGACGCCCATCTGCTCGAAGAAGCCGCGGGTGCGCTCGATGGCTTGTGCAATGCGCGTCTCTTCGCCGCCCTCCGTGATGTTCCACACGCGGGCCGCATACTGCAGCAGCTTGGCGCGCTTGGCATCTTTGCGTACCGTGAGGATGCCGGGCAGGACGACAGCCAGCGTCTGCGCATGGTCGAGGCCATACAGCGCCGTCAATTCATGGCCAATCATGTGCGTGGCCCAGTCTTGCGGCACGCCGACGCCGATGATGCCGTTCAGCGCCATCGTTGCGCACCACATGATGTTGGCGCGCACGCCGATGTTTTCCGGTTCCGCCAAAGTGCGCGGGCCTTGCTCGATCAGCGTTTGCAAAATGCCTTCGGCCCAGCGGTCTTGCAGCGGCGCGTCGGCCGGATACGTCATGTACTGTTCCATCGTGTGCACGAACGCATCGACCACGCCATTGCCAACCTGGCGCAGCGGCAAGGTGAAGGTCTTGGCCGGGTCCAGCACGGAGAATTTCGGGAACACGGCGCGGTGCATGAAGGCGCGCTTTTGCTGCGTGGCGGCGCGCGTGATGACGCTGGCCGCATTCATTTCCGAACCCGTGGCGGGCAGCGTCAATACCGCGCCGAACGGCATGGCGGACGTGATGGTCTTGCCGCCTTTTTCCAGGATCAGCCATGGGTCGCCGTCATGCTGCACCGCCGCTGCCACGAACTTGGTGCCGTCAATAACCGAACCACCGCCAACCGCCAGCAGGAAATCAATTTTTTCCGCTTTCACGAGTTCGACGGCTTGCATCAGCGTTTCAAAGTGCGGATTCGGCTCGATGCCGGCGAATTCAAAGACCGTGTGGCCGGACAGCGCGGCCTTTACTTCATCATAGACGCCATTGCGCTTGATACTGCCGCCGCCATACAGCATCAGTACGCGCGCGCCGGCAGGCACCAGCGGCGTGATGGCCGCGATCTGGCCCTGGCCGAACAGGATCTGCGTGGGATTGTAAAAATCAAAATTGAGCAAGGCGGTCTCCCCGGGTTTGAACGATTTTCAAGGGGACTATTATCGCGCAAGGCGGGGAAATGTGCGCGCTATCAGTTCATGGCCTATGGCGTTGCCGCTGCCGGTACATTCATCGGATGCACCTTGTGGACTACGCAGGCATCAAGCTGGAACGCCAGGCTTTGCACGAACACCACGGTTTCACTGTCAATGCCGGGGATGTACAGGTGGCGCGGCGTTAATTGCACGGGAAGCTGTTGCCCGGAACTGTGGCCCAGCCAGATATATACGCCGGCTGCATTGAGTTCCACGTCGCCCACATAGACGTGGCAATCCATGCTGTTGCCAGGCAAGCTGAAATCGCTGCGCTGCCTGATCAGTGCGTTCCACTGCGCAGGCGTGACCGGCGGGTTGCGGACGATGTACAGTTCATCGAAGTATTGCATGCATCCATGATAGCCGGTTATGGCAAGGCCGGCACACAGGCCGCCGCGCGGGCCAGCAGTAAATCGCGCTCCCGTTCATTTTGCGCCAGCGCGGCGGCCCGTTCGAATTCCTGGCGCGCTTCCGCGATGCGGCCCAGCTTGTACAGGAAGTCGCCCCGCACGCTGGGCAGCAAATGATAATTTTTCAATGCCGGTTCTTCCAGCAAGGCGTCCACCACTTCCAGCCCCGTGGCGGGACCAAACGCCATCGATAACGCGACAGCGCGGTTCAATTCAATGACAGGGGAGGGCGTCAGTTGCGCCAGGCCGTCGTACAGGGCGGCAATGCGGCCCCAGTCCGTATCGCCGGGGCGGCGTGCGCGTGCGTGGCAGGCGGCAATGGCGGCTTGCATCGCGTATGGGCCCAGTCCCCGCTGCTGGCGTTCGCACAGCGCTTCCGCGCGGGCCAGTGCGGCCAGGCCGCGGCGGATCAGCAATGGGTCCCAGCGCGTGCGGTCCTGGTCCAGTAGCAGCACCGGGTTGCCTTGGGTGTCGAGGCGGGCCCGCATGCGCGATGACTGGATTTCCATCAGCGCGGCGAGGCCGTGCACTTCCGGCTCATCCGGCGCCAGCCCGGCCAGCACGCGGCCCAGCCGCAGCGCTTCATCGCACAGGGCGGGGCGCATCCAGTCGGAACCGGCGCTGGCGGCATAGCCTTCGTTGTAAATCAGGTAAATCACTTGCAGCACGGCGGCCAGCCGTTCGCCCAGTTCCGCGCCGCGCGGCACTTCGAATGGCACTTTTGCTTCCGCCAGCGTGCGCTTGGCGCGCACGATGCGCTGTGCGACTGTCGGTTCCGGCACGAAGAAAGCGCGGGCAATTTCATCGGTGGTGAGGCCGCCCAGCAGGCGCAAGGTCAGCGCCACCCGCGCTTCCATGGAAAGCACCGGGTGGCAAGAGATAAACACGAGGCGCAGCAAGTCGTCGCCGATATTGTCGTCCAGCGCCTGTTCAACCGACAGCGCCACGTCCGGCACCGTGTCTTGCAGCTGGCCTTCGATTTCGTAGGTGAGTTCGGCTTGCTTGTCTTGCTGCAGCTGGCGGTGGCGCAGCAAATCCAGCGCGCGGTTCTTGGCAACGGCCATCAGCCATGCGGCGGGATTATCGGGCGTCCCTGTTTCCGGCCATTTTTCCATGGCTGCCACCAGCGCATCCTGGGCGATTTCTTCCGCTTCGCCCACGCCGCGCAGCATGCGCGCCACCACGGCAATGATGCGGGCGGATTCAATCCGCCATACGGCTTCGATGGTGCGCTGGATGTCCCGCTGCATGTCCCGCCGCGTCACGCGGAGGCCGGCACATGCACGGTGCGCAACTCAACGGTCAGCGCATCCGGATGAGGGAAGGGATAGGAGCGCACCCAGGCCATCGCCTGTTCCAGCGTGTCAGCCTGGATCAGCCAATAGCCTGCAATGAGTTCCTTCACTTCGGCAAACGGGCCGTCGATAATGGCAGGCTTGCCGCCGGAAAATTTTACGCGTCCGCCACGGGCCGTGGACTTCAGCCCTTCACCGGCCAGCGCTATCCCCGCTATGACACCGGCCTGGTTGGCGCGGTTCATCGTGTCGATGACGGCGGGCGGCGGCTCCAGGTCGGCTTCCGTGGCGTCGTCGGACCGCAGCAAGACAGCGTAGGCGTTCGTGGCCGGCGCCGCGCCGGTATCAAAGCCCACGCAGCCGCCGGGGCATCCTGCTTCCCGCACTTCCAGCACGGCGTTGCCTTCGCCATCGGCTGTCGGCCAGCCTGCCGCCCAGGCCAGCGCCTGTTCGCGGCTGTCCGCTTCAATGAAGGTATAACCGGCGACCAACTCGCCGGCTGGTGCAAACGGAGCTTCCGTTACGCTCCACTGGCCGCCGGCGCGCTGCATGCGCACGCCGGACGCCGAAGGATGCAGCCACTTCACGTCAGGCAAGGCTTGCTCCAGTTGCGGCAGCGGAAAGTCTTCCGCTTCCGTCGTCTGGTCAGACCTGCGCAATACCATGAATTGCATGACATCCCTCCTGAAGTGATTATTTAAGCTGCATTGGCGGAAGCCTTGGCCATGGTGCGCGCTTCCTGTTCCCGCAATTCCGGCGTGAATTCCGCACCGAAATCGTCCGGGTCGAACACCTGGCGGATTTCAATGTCGGAATCGCTTTCCATCGGGTTGGGGCAGCGCTTGACCCATTCAATGGCTTCGTCCAGCGACTTTACCTGAATCAGCCAAAAACCGGCGATCAATTCCTTGGTTTCCGAGAAAGGACCGTCGATGACGGTGCGCTTGGTGCCGGAAAAGTGCACGCGCGCCCCTTTCGAGCTGGGGTGCAAGCCTTCGCCGGCCAGCATCACGCCCGCGTTGGCCAATTCTTCATTGTACTTGCCCATGGCGGTCAGCAATTCTTCGCTGGGCATCTTGCCTGCTTCGGATTCCGGACTGGCTTTAACGATGATCATGAAACGCATGGTGGTCTCCTTATTGGCCTGGGCAGCCCGGGGTTTGCTTCATCATTTCTTCCTGCATTTGTTCCGGCGTCATATCGCGCTTGTGCGTGGCAATCGACCACGTGTGGCCAAACGGATCCGTGACCTGGCCATAGCGGTCGCCCCAGAACATGTCGGCAGGCGGCATTTTTGCCGTGGCGCCTGCTTCGACAGCACGCTTGAACCACGCGTCCACATCGTCCACATACAAGTGCAAGACGACGGGGGAACCCTTCAATGCTTTCGGGCCCAGGCTGCCCCAGTCGGGAAAATCGTCGACCAGCATGACGACGGCATTGCCGATCTTGATTTGAGCGTGCATCAGTTTGCCGCCAGGGCCGGGCATGCGGCCCATGTCTTCCGCGCCAAATGCTTTTTTGTAAAACTCGATGGCATCCGCCGCGCCTTCACACACGAGATGCGGGGTGACAGTAGAGAAACCTGCTGGGATCGGTGCAACTTGAGTCATGACTATCTCCTGAAGTTAAGTAGCAGAGCGTGGTGATAAAGACAAGTCCGGGCGCTCATACTCACACGACGGATGGCGAAACGCCAGATCGACAAGGCAGAAAAAAAATATTTGTGGTTTTCTTGCGGTTCATGCGTTTGCTGGAAACGCACGAATGGTCACAGCGCTTTCATTGTGATCTGGAAAACCAGGCCGCCGCCATCGCGGTTTTTCACGGTCAGTTCGGCACCATGGCGCTGCAGCACACGGTCCACGATGGCCAGCCCCAGGCCGGCGCCATTGGCCTGGCTGCGCGCCGCATCGAGGCGCGTAAACGGTTTCAACAGTTGCGCAATCTGTTCATCCGGTACGCCGGCGCCATGGTCTTGCACTTCGATCATGACGCGCTTGAATGCACCCATGCCTTTGACGTCGCAGCGCATGTCGATTTCCGTCACGTCCGTGCCCGGCGTCTTGCCATAGCGGCGCGCATTTTCCACCAGGTTGTTCAATACCCGTTTCAAATCCGTGCCATTGCCCAGCACGTGCGCCCGCTCATCGATGTGCGTGGTGATTTTCACGTCCGGCAGCCGCGCGGTTTCATTTGCGGTTTCCTGCAGCAGGGCGGCAATGTCGACATTGACGAAGCTGGATGCTTCCGTCGGCTTCGCATAATCAAGGAACTGGCCAATGATGGCGTCCATTTGCGCGATATCGGACTGGATGCCGTCGCGCGCTTCCGGCGACAGGTTGGCCATTTCCACTTCCAGGCCCATGCGGGCCAGCGGCGTGCGCAAGTCGTGGGAAATCCCGGCCAGGATCACGGCGCGGTCCGATTCCACTTGCGCCAGGTCTTCCACCATCTGGTTGAAGCTGCGGTTTGCCTGCGCGATTTCCGCCGGGCCTTTTTCCGGCAGCGGGTCGGGACGGCGGCCTTCCGCCACGTCGCGCGTGGCCGACGTCAAACGCGCCAGCGGCCGGTTGATCAGGCTGGAAATGGCGGCCGCACCCAGCAGCGACAGAACGGACACGACACCGGCCCAGCCCAGCCACTGGATACCGGTCAAGCCGCGCAAGCGTTCGCGCTCCAGCATCAGCCAGTAACTGTCTTCGCCGATATTGAAGCTGACCCAGAAGCCGGGCATGCCATTGACGCTGGACGAAAAGCGCGTGTGCGGCCCCAGCTTGGCTTTCACCAGGGCTTCGATTTCCGGCATCAGCGCATTGTCGGGCGGCGGCTCCACTTCATCGTCGTCTTCCAGCGTGAAAATGCGGATGCCTTCGTTCGACACCAGTTCAAACAATAATTCGCGCCGCAATTCCGGCGCGGAGTGGGTCAGGGCCGCGTGCGTGATGGTGACGACGGATATCACCTGGGCGGAAATTTGCTGCACTTGCGGTTCGCGCTGCACCACGCTGATCATGTAGACCCAGGCCGACATTGACAGCGTCGTCAGCACGCCCAGCAGCAGGAAAGTGCGCCAAAACAGGCCACTTTTGAGGGCGGCCAGTGAAAACAGGCGGGAAAAACGGGATTGCATCATGGCCGCCCATTAGCGCGGCTGGCCCTCCGGAATGAACACGTAGCCCAGGCCCCAGACGGTCTGGATGTACAGTGGGCTCGACGGGTCCGGTTCGATCAATTTGCGCAGGCGGGAAATCTGCACGTCCAGCGAGCGGTCAAACACTTCATATTCGCGGCCGCGCGCCAGTTCCATCAGTTTTTCACGGGACAGCGGCTGGCGTGCATGGCGGGCAAACACTTTCAGCACGGAGAATTCACCGGTGGTCAGCGGCACGGTTTCACCGTTTTTCTTCAGCGTGCGCGTGCCCAGGTCCAGCACGAACTGGCCGAATTCAAACGTTTGCGGGGTTTCCGACGGTGCGCCCGGGATTTCATCCGGCTGTTTGCGGCGCAGCACGGCGCCGATGCGGGCCACCAGTTCGCGCGGATTGAACGGTTTCGGCAGGTAATCGTCCGCGCCCATTTCCAGGCCGACAATGCGGTCCACGTCTTCGCCTTTGGCGGTCAGCATGATGATCGGCGTCTGGTCGCCGGCGCCGCGCAGGCGGCGGCAAATCGACAAGCCGTCTTCGCCCGGCAGCATTAAATCCAGCACCAGCAAATCATAACGTTCACGCAGCCACAGCTTGTTCATGGCCGTCGCGTTTTCCGCTGTGAAGACGTTGAAGCCTTGTTCCGTCAGGTAGCGGCGCAGCAAATCGCGCAGGCGCACGTCGTCGTCGACCACCATGATCTTGGCCTGGTGGCCCGGGGTGGTGTTGCCTGGTTCGTTGGTATTCGTCATCATGTTCGGGAATTGTGTAAAACGTACTTGCTATGGTAACGTCATATTGGCTTCGAGCAAACGTTCGCACCAACCCATTACAAATCGTTACAAACTTTACCCTATAAGCATTACCCTGTACGGCAATTGCCCATACACTGCGAACTAAGGCAGTAGTACAGACAAAAGGACATCCATGAGCAAGCAATCCCACCATACGAACCAGGCACGGCACGAAACTGTGCGCGTGACCCCGTTCGGCCGCCGTGTCGTGGGAATCGTTCTTGCTTCCTGCACGTTGCTGGCCACGGCCGTACCCGCCCATGCCTTTGGTCCCGGCGACCGCGAACCACCCCGCCGCGAAGAGCGCGATAACCGCGACAATGCCCGCAGCGAGCGCGACCGTGACCGCGACAGCCGCGCGTTCGAACGGGGGGAAGAGCGCCGCCGCATGATGCAGGAATCCGGCAATGCGGAAATGTCGCGCCGTGTCGACCGCATGACGGCCGATGAGCGCCGCGACTTGCGCCGCCAGATCAATGAAGCGGGCCAGGAAATTTACGTCCGTCCGCAGCGCCGCTGACCACGCTCCCTCCCGCCTGATCACTATCCGCCACAGGCTACACTGCCGAGTGGCGGCATTTTCGCCATCGGCGTAGCATTGCTGCATCACTTTTCACCATTTCCCATCGGCTTGGCTTATCCGTAATATTTATTCCTTGCAAGAATGTTGCTTGCAATGGATGATATTGGCGCTGGTATTGGCCCGTCAGGAGAATATTTGTGGTAGACAAAGTAGCTGAAGCCGCCGCGACAGCTTTACCGAATGGCGTATCCTTGCGCCAGGACGGCGTTTACCTGGATGTATCGCTGCCGCCGTCGCAGCTGGCCGCGTCCGTATCGCAAATGTTTGCCGCCGGCGCTTACCTGGCAGACATTGCCTATCCCGTGTTTATCCGCGCATTGTTCCAGGTGGGGCCGCCCTTGCCTGAGGGCGCGCCTGGCGATACGTGCGTCAGGGTCGCGTCGTCGGTCCAGAAAATGGACCCGCGCCGGCGGGCCCTGTACCGGGGCTTGAAAATGGGGCGCGGACTGGCCGAGTACGTGTTCGAACCCTTGTTTTATGAAGAGCAGGAATTGCCTGATGGCACGATGATTCCAGAAACACCCGTCAAGCTGGATTTCGATGAATTCGTGGCCGACATGTGGGGCAAAGGCGTGCGCTATGGCATCGATGAGGCCGCAGTGCGCCACGGCATCAATTCGCCCAAGGGCGACCGGGTGACGGTGGCGCGCCGGCTCGATCCGGAACCGTCGGTCGATGCGCACGTGGTGGAAGTGTCGCAAGAATTGCACCGCAGCGACGCGCCCCGCACGCGCGCCGATGGCCGCGTGGATCTGGCGAGCTTCCAGAACCGCTTCCCGCAAATCCGCAAAGGCATGCGCCTGCTGCGCAAAATGCCGGGTGTGCAAGGTGCGCGGGGGCTGGAAGTCACGGGCACGGTGTTACTGTCGGCGCCGCCGGCCGACCTGGATTTCCGCCGCTGGATCGGTGAAGGCACCAGCATCGACCGGGGCGAGCAGGGCGAATACCTGATTGCCGACAAGGATGGCTTCCTCGACGTGGACGCCAAGGCAGGCACGATATCCGTGCGCGACAAGATTGTCAGCCGCGAAGGCGTCAGTGGCCGCACGACGGGCAACCTGGAACTGGCGGGCGCTTTTGAAGAATTCGGCGACGTGCAGGAATTGCGCGACGTGCATGGCAGCGACATCACCATCCGTGGCAATGTGTTCGGCAATATCCATTCCAGCGGCGGCGAGATCCTGTTGGGGGGCAATATCGTCGGCGGCAGCGCCATCAATGCCAAGGGCGACATCAAAGTCAAAGGCGTGGCGTCGAGTTCCACGCTGCACACGAAAGACGGGGAAATTGTCCTCAAGGGGCGGGCGGAGAACTGCGTCCTGATCGGCACCAAAGTCACCGTGGAAGAAGCGTCGAATTGCGATATCGTTGCCGATGAAGTGCATATCGTGCTGGCGGAAGGCTGCGCCGTGGCGGCGCGCAGCATTGATATCGACAGTGCGGGACCGCGCCGCCAGACGGAAATGCTGGTGCTGGTGCACATCCCCGACACCAGCCACCTCGACGCGCAATTGACGGAACTGGAAGGCAAGGTGGGCGCGCTGGAAGGCTACCGCGCGCAATTCCAGCGGGAAGCGGAACAAATCACGTCCGTGCCGCAAGTGCGCGCCTACATGAATTTGACAGCGCGCCTGCGCAAAGGCGAGGCAACCTTGACGCCGGAACAGGCGCCGCAGCTGAAGAAAATGGCCGCGCTGGTGGAGCCGCAACTGAAGCAGGTAGGCCAGTTGTTGCAGAAAATGAAAGCGGCCGAGTCGCAGGTGGCGGTGCGGCGCGCGCAGCTGGCGGAGCTGCGCAAGCAAAAGGACGATCTGGTGGCGCAAGCCCACTGTACAATCAAGCTGGTGTCGGGCGACGTCACGGTGCGCAGCCTGGCGCTGGCGCCGGGCGTGCCATCGCCTGCCACGGCGGCGCCCAAAGAAGTGCGCGCATTCCTGCGCGGTCCGCTGCCTGGCGCCACCCTGATATTTTCCGACAGCACCGGCTCCGTGGATTGCCACGGCATCCAGGCGCTGCAGCCGGTCCAGCCTGCGGACGAGGCGGGGCCCGATGCGGATGAGATGGACCAGGCGGAAGAGGAGTAAGCGGTGGCTGAACAAGTGAAGGCGGTTGTTACGCCCTCCGACGGCGGATTGCCATCGTCGCTGGTGCAGCGCGAGGATGGCGTGTATTTTCGCGCCGATGCCACGGCGGCAGCCAGCCAGGCCGCCGTCAATCAAGTGTTCCTTGCCAACGGCTATTTTTCCGGACTCGATTACGCTGTCTTTATCCGCGTACTGTACAACGCCGGCGCGGAATTGCCGCCGTCGCTGAAGGGCAAGGACTTGATCCGCTTTGCCGACAGCATCCTGCCATTCCATGCGCAGCGGCGCGAATTGTATAAATCCGTGCGCATCATCAATGGCGAAGCGGAATATTATTTCGAGCCGGTTTTCTTCATGGTGCCCGACATGCCGCCCACGCCGGCGCGCCTGAATTTCGATGAATTCGTCGCGGACATGTGGGTCAAGGGCATCCGTTTCGGCATTGATGCGCCGGCCGTGAAAGCCACGATCGCCAGCGGCCGCATTACGCGCCTGATCGCCGCGCGCCGCCTGAACGCCACGCCGGGCAGGGACGCCGTGGTGGTGGAAGTCGCGCAAAACATCCACCGCAGCAATGCGCCGCGCGAAATGTCCAATGGCCGCTTTGATTTGAATACGTTCCAGAACCGCTTTCCGCAAATGCCGCCCAACGTGCGGCTGTTGCGCAAGGTGCCCCGCGTGCCGGGGATCCGGGGCTATGAATTGTCCGGCATACCGCTGGAAGCGCCGCAGCCGCGCGATATTGATCTCGCCGCCATGTGCGGTCCCGGCACGGCTGTCGAAGAAGTCAATGGCGTGGAATTCCTTGTCTCGACGACGGAAGGCTTTTTATCGATCGATGGCAGCAAGCGCATTTCCATCGGCCCCAAGATCATCAGCCGCGAAGGCGTCAGCGTGCGCACCACGGGCAATTTGCAGCTGACGGGCGAATACGAGGAATTCGGCGAAGTGCAGGAACAGCGCAGCGTTGATGGCGGCAACATCACGATACATGGCGACGTGTTTGGCAACATCAATTCGCGCGGCGGCATCATCAGCCTGCGGCGCAATCTGATAGGCGGCGCCGCCATGAATGCCGATGGCGACATTGAAGTCAAAGGCGTCGCGTCAGGCGCCGTGCTGCAAACAAAGCGGGGCGTGGTGACCCTGGGGCGGGCTGAAAGCTGCATCATCACGGGCACGAAAGTCGTCATCGGCGAAGCGTCGAATTGCGAAATCATGGCTGATGAAGTGGAAATCAAGACTGCCGAAGGCTGCGCCATCGCCGCGCGCCGCATCGCCATCGGCAGCGCCGGGCCCCGCAAGCAAATTGAAATGCTGCTGTTCCCGCTGGTGCCGGATACGTCCAAGTACGACAAGAATATCGCCGAGCTGGAAGAAAAGGCGGCGCGCCATGGCGCGGCGGCTGCGAAGATCAAGGCGGAAATCGAGACGCTGACCAATGCGCCCGACGTGCGCAATTACCTGACCCTGGCTACCCGCGTGCGCAAGCAGGAAGTCGTGCTGACGCCGGAGCAGCTGGCGCTGTTCCAGAAAATGGCCGTGCAAGTGGGGCCGGCGCTGCGCGCGGTCGGCAAGCTGTCGCTGGGTGTCAAGGAAGCGCAGGCCGAACAGGCGAAGGTGCAGGAACAGGCGGCGCAAGTGCGCCAGCGCAAGCTGGCCGTGATGGGGCAGGGCGCGTGCAAGGTCGATCTGGTGACGGGCGACATGGTGGTGCGGACCATGGAATACAGCCCGGACCATGGCGCCGCGTATGATCACCCTGCCAGGGAAATCAAGGCCCGGCTGCGCGCGACCGCGCACCGTGCGGCGCCTTTATTCATGGGCAGCGCCGGCACGGTGGACTGGACCGCTACCGGCGGACTTACTGGTAGCTCCCCGACGTCTTGACGATATCCGCGTAGCTGGCTTGCACGCAGTCCGGCAAACCGGCCAGCAACCCCGCATCGTCCTTCACGGAGACCTTGCCCTGTTCGGCAAGGATTTTTACCTTGCACAGGTATTCCACCTGCGCCAGCAAGCGGCCCATGTCCGACGTGGCGGCGCCTTTGCGCACGGCCACCTGTTCCGTCAGCGCCTGGCTGACGGCATCGGGGAAGCGCCATTCTTTTGCAATGCCGGAAGAGACCAGCCGCGCCGCCGGTATCAGCCGTGCCGTGAAGGCAGTGCTGCCCAGCAGCTGGCCATCCTTCGCGCAGCGGTCCATCATGCCCGTTGACACCATCAAGCCCGCATTGAGCACCAGCCCCGCCAGGAATGCGTCGAGCGGTTCCACATTGAATTCCGGCGCCAGCTTGCGGCACGCATGGGCGCAGCGCTCGGAATGGTCCCAGATGCGCGGCGCGATGCGGCGCGTATGCGGGCCGGCATTGAAGTCGATAATGGGGCGGAACGCCACGGACGTCACCAGTTGCCTTAAACCTTCCTGGCCGATCACCAGCACGGCGTTTTGCACGCTGGTGACGGGCTGCCCGGACGCCATGGCTGAACTGTTGGCAAGGCGGATGACTTCCGCCACCATGACGACGTCGCTGGAAATCTTGCGCGCGATATCGGCGCCGGAAAAGGTTTCGCTGCGCAAGCTTTGCAGTAGTTGCGGCACAACGCCGGGCATGCGGCGCATCAAGTCCGCACCGGAATGCTGCGAGCGGGCGATGCTGTTGATGGATTCCAGCACCCTGGCTTCCGCCGCAGCGCAAGCCGGGTTGTCTTCGCGCCACGCGCCAAACAGCCAGGCGGCAAATGCCGTGTCGATCCGTTCTTTTTGCTGGTAACTGGGGGCGCTGGCCGTATCCGCTGCAGCGGGAGGCGGTGCATCGGGGAGCGCCACGGCAGGCGGCGTTTCCGCAACAGCCGCGCCGGACGGCGCGTCAGGCTGGCTTGCGCCCACGATCATGCGCTTGAGCCACTGGAACATGGACAGCCTTTCAGTTGGAGGAGGCGGGCGCCGCAACCCATTGTACCGGCTCTTTGCTCGAATGTAATCGTTCCCACGCCTAGTTGCGCGTAATCAATTTGTTGCAGCTAGGCACGGTTAGCATGGTTCCAACGCGTGACTCACTGCGAAAGGAACATGATGCACACTCCCCACACCACTTCCGCGACGTTGGCGCATGGCGCCGCCAGACCCGTGCTGCGGCAATTCCTCAGTTTCCGGCTGGGCGGACTGGAATATGCGCTGGATTACCGCAACGTGCGGGAATTGCGGCCGCTGTCCGCCATGGACCGCTTTGCCGACGATGGCGCCGTGCTGAGCGGTGTGGCCATGTCGCGCGGCGTCATCATGCCCATCGTCGATATGCGCATTGCGTTTGGCCCCCGCCCGCCGCAGCATGATCCGCAAACGGATGTCATTGTTCTGCAATTAACGAACTGCATTATGGGGATGGTAACGGATGGCGTGACGGATGTGGTGCTGCTCGATGACAAACAGATCCTGCCGATGCCGGGCATGGCGCGCGACGTGGATTATTTGCTGGGAATTGGTGAGACGGCGGCGGGGCGGCGCCTGATTGTCGTCGATATCGACAAGCTGATGGCGATCCGGCGAGGCAGGGAATTGCATGCCGCGTAACATGCGGTGACGCGGCATGGCGTGGCGTCAAGCCGCCAGCGCTTCCAATTGCTCCTGCAACTCCAGCCATTCTCCTTCCAACTGCTCCAATTCCCTGGTGCAGTAAGCCTGGTCGGTCAACATGGTTTTCAGCTTGTCCTTGTTGGCCGCTTCATAGATGTCGCTGCCGCCCAGTTCTTCATCGATACCGGCTTTCCGGGCATTGAGCTTGGCCATTTGCTCTTCCAGCCGCTTGATGCGGTTTTCAATGGGCTTGCGCTGGGCCGATAAACGCTGGCGCTGCTCCGCTTCCAGGCGCTTTTGCTCTTTGCGGTCCACGTCGGGAACAGGGGCGGCTGCTGCCGGTTTGACCGGCTGCGACTGCGGGAAGTCCGTCTTGTTGGCCTTGCCGGCCGCGGGCAAGACATCCGTGCCTTTCCCCAGCTTGGTCTGGAACAGCCAATCCTTGTAGTCGTCGAGGTCGCCGTCGAACGGTTCCAGTTTGCCGTTGGCGACAATGATGAACTGGTCGGTCGTGGCGCGCAGCAAGTGCCGGTCGTGGGATACCACCACCAGCGTGCCTTCGAACTGCGCCAGCGCTTCCGTCAGCGCTTCGCGGGTTTCCAGGTCCAGGTGGTTGGTGGGTTCGTCCAGCAGCAACAGGTTGGGGCGCTGCCACACGATCAGCGCCAGCGCCAGGCGCGCCTTTTCACCGCCGGAGAAAGGTTTGATCGGACTGGTCACCATGTCGCCCGGGAAGTTGAAGCTGCCCAGGAAATTGCGCAACTCTTGCTCGCGTACGGTCGGCGCGATTTTTTGCAAGTGCCACAGCGGCGACTCATCGTGCCGCAGCATTTCCACCTGGTGCTGCGCGAAGTAGCCAATGACGAGGCCCTTGCCCGTGACGGACGTGCCCACCAGCGGCTGCAATTCACCGGCAATGGTTTTGATCAAGGTGGACTTGCCGGCGCCATTCACACCCAGCAAACCGATACGCTGTTCGCTTTGCAGCGAGAAGTTGATGCCGCGCACAATCACCTTGTCGCCGCCATCCGTGTGGTAGCCGGCGTTGACGTCTTCCATCACCAGCAGCGGATTGGGCGCGCTGACTGGTTCACGGAATTCAAACGTGAATTCAGCGGCAGCGCGCAGCGGCGCCAGTTCTTCCATTTTCGCCAGCTGCTTCATACGGCTTTGCGCCTGGCGGGCCTTGGTGGCCTTGGCTTTGAAGCGGTCGATGAACGATTGCAGGTGCGCGCGCTGGCGCTGCTGCTTTTCAATCGCCGAGGCTTGCAGCACCATTTGCGCGGCGCGCTGGCGTTCGAAGGCCGAATAATTGCCGGAATAGCGTTTCAGGCGGCGCTCATCGATGTGCACGATGACGTTGACGATCGCATCGAGGAAATCGCGGTCGTGCGAAATGATGATCAGCGTGCCGGTATAGCGTTTCAGCCAGTCTTCCAGCCAAATGATCGCGTCCAGGTCCAGGTGGTTGGTCGGTTCGTCCAGCAGCAGCAGGTCGGAAGGGCACATCAGCGCCTGCGCCAGGTTCAGGCGCATACGCCAGCCGCCGGAGAAGCTGGCGACAGGCTGTTTCATCTGGTCCAGCGTGAAGCCCAGGCCGATCAGCAACTGTTCCGCGCGCGATTGCACCGTGTACGCGTCGGCGTCGGCCAGCGCGCTATACACTTCGCCCATGGCCAGGCCATTGTCAGCCGTTTCAGGCGCCGCTTGCAGCCGCTCCAGTTCCGCTTCCAGCTTGCGCAAGTTGACGTCGCCATCGATCGCATAATCAATTGCAGCGCGTTCCAAGGGCGGCGTTTCCTGCGCCACGTACGCCATGCGCCATTTGGCAGGAAAGTCGATGTCGCCCTGGTCGGGATGCAGTTCGCTGCGCAGCATGGCGAACAGGCTGGATTTGCCGGCGCCATTAGCGCCAATGAGACCGATTTTATCGCCCGGGTTCAGCGTGAGGTCAGCTTGTTCCAATAGCGGCTTTACTCCGCGCATCAGGCTGACTTGGTTCAGACGGATCATACGTTAGCGTGTTAGTTTGGCGTGGTCAGGCTGCATGCAGGCGCGGGGCGCATATTGGAGCTCTATGAGACCGATTTTATCGCCCGGGTTCAGCGTGAGGTCAGCCTGTTCCAGCAGCGGCTTCACGCCCCGCATCAGGCTGACATTGTTCAGACGGATCATAAGGAAGTCTTAAAGTTTCAACTGGTCGGCGGTCAGCAGGAAGACCATGTCGTCGCCGGCGCTGGTGGTCAGCCACGTCAGGCCCAGGTCGCCGAACGCCCGTTCCGCGTATTCGCGCTCGTTGCCGATTTCAACGATCAGCAAGCCATCGTCGGTCAGCAATTCCGCCGCGCCCGACACGATGCGGCGCACCAGGTCCATGCCGTCGACGCCGCCGGCCAACGCCAGTTGCGGTTCGGCCAGGTATTCCGGCGGCAGCTTGCCCATCGATGCGGAATTCACATACGGCGGATTCGTGACGATGATGTCGTACTTTTTCTTAGGCACATTCTGGTACAAGTCCGACTCGATCAGGGTGACGCGGTCTTGCAGCTCATACGTATCGACATTGCGGCGCGCCACTTCCAGCGCATCGCGCGAAATATCGACGGCATCCACGTGCGCATTCGGGAAGGCGTCCGCCATCATGATGGCCAGGCAGCCGGAACCCGTGCACAGTTCCAGCACGTTGGCCACGTCATCGGAATCGGTGACCCATGGCGAAAAGTATTGCGGGATCAGTTCCGCGATGAATGAACGCGGCACCAGTGCGCGTTCGTCCACGTAGAAGGCGTACGTGCCCAGCCATGCTTCGTTGGTGATGTAGGCGGCCGGTACGCGCTGCACGGTGCGGCGCTCAATCACGTCCAGCACGGCTTGCACTTCTTCCGGCAACAGGCGCGCATCGAGGAACGGGTCCAGTTTATCGAGCGGCAGCTTCAGTGTATGCAAAATCAGGTAGGCCGCTTCGTCGATCGCTTCCACGCTGCCATGGCCAAAGAACAGCTTGGCGGTGTTAAAGCGGGTAACGGCATAGCGCAGCAAGTCGCGCGGGGTGGTGAATAGGGTATTGGACATGGGGTTTCCTGGCCTTTCGGTTAATCAGGTCAACAGGTTTTCTAAGGTACGGCGGTAGATATTCTTCAGCGGATCGATGAATCGCAGCTCGATGTGCTCGTCGATCTTGTGGATGCTGGCGTTGGGAGGGCCGAATTCTATCACCTGGGGGCAAATCTGCGCGATGAAGCGGCCATCGGATGTGCCGCCGGTGGTCGACAATTCCGCATCGACACCGGTCTCAAGCCGGATGGCGTCCACGATGGCGGCGCTCAAGGTGCCGCGCGGCGTCAGGAACGGCAAGCCGGACAACGTCCATTGCAAATCATATTCCAGGCCATGCTTGTCCAGGATCGCGTGCACGCGGCGCTGCAAGTCTTCATGCGTGCTGGCCGTGGAAAAGCGGAAGTTGAAATCGATGACGACGTCGCCGGGAATCACGTTGTTCGCGCCCGTGCCGCCTTTGATGTTCGACATTTGCCACGACGTGGGCAGGTAGTACTCGTTACCGTGGTCCCACACTTCGGCCACCAGGTCGGCCAGCGCCGGCGCGGCCTGGTGGATCGGGTTGCGCGCCAGTTGCGGGTACGCGATGTGGCCCTGGATGCCTTTGATGGTCAGTTTGCCGGACAGCGAACCGCGGCGGCCATTTTTGATCATGTCGCCCAGCGTCTTGTCGGACGTGGGTTCGCCGACGATGCAATAGTCGAGCTTTTCACCGCGCTCCTTGAGTTGATTGCAGACGACGACGGTGCCGTCGGTGGCCGGGCCTTCTTCATCGCTGGTGATGAGGAAGGCAATCGACCCTTTGTGGTCCGGATGGGCGGCAATGAACTCTTCGCACGCGACCACCATGGCGGCAATCGAAGTTTTCATGTCGGCCGCGCCACGGCCATACAGCTTGCCATCGCGTTGCGTCGGATAAAACGGTTCCGACGACCATTGTTCGACCGGGCCGGTCGGCACCACGTCCGTATGGCCGGCAAACACCAGCACCGGGCCCTCGGCGCCACGGCGCGCCCACAAATTCGTCACGTCGCCGGACTGGATGGTTTCGCAATTAAAGCCCAGCGGTTCCAGCAAATGAATCAACTGGTCCTGGCAGCCTTTGTCTTCCGGTGTGACGGACGAGCGGCCTATGAGTTTTTCTGTCAGCGCGAGGGTACGGGAAGCGGTCATGGCGGTCAGGCAAAGATTTGGCTGTATTGGGCGGCCGAGAAGCCGACGTGGCAGGCATTGCCCACGCCGGCAAGCACCGGGCGCTTGATCACGGAGGGGAATTCCAGCATCAATTCACGCGCGCTGGCGGCGTCCACGATGGCGGCTTTGCGCTCATCGGGCAAACCGCGCCACGTCGTGCCTTTCTTGTTGACCAGCACTTCCCAGTCCAGGCTGGCCAGCCAGCCGTTGATGGTATCGGAGGTCAAGCCTTGTTTTTTGAAGTCGTGGAACGTGAAGTCATGCTGCTGGTCCGCCAGCCACACGCGGGCTTTTTTCACGGTGTCGCAGTTCGGGATGCCGTAGAGAGTAATCATGGAATGGATATGAGAAATGCATGGCCGCCGGACGGTGGCCGAAGTGCGCATTATAGCGTTTGACGCACGCGCCATGGCTGCCGGCGGCTTTTGTTTGTGCCGCCCGCGCTCCGATTTCCTTGAACAGCCGGGAGAGGCTGGCGGCGCGCTGCGGTCAGGCGGCGGCCGCCACTTGATTCCTGCCGCCGTGCTTGGCCTGGTACAGTGCTTCGTCGGCGCGGACCAGCGCCCCGTCGAGCGACGTTTCCGTCACCACGGTGACGCCGAAGCTTGACGTGACCGGGATCGATGCCGCCTGCGCGCAGACGGGGCAGCCGGCCAGCGCGGCGCGGATCCGCTCCGCGATGTGCACGGCGCCGGCCAGCCCATCGCCCGGCACGAGGATGACGAATTCTTCGCCGCCGATGCGCGCCAGGAAATCCGTGGCGCGCAATTGCGCGGCTGCGGTTTGCACGACTTTTTGCAGCACGAGATCGCCCGCCGCGTGGCCCCACGTATCGTTGATGTGCTTGAAGTGGTCGATATCGAACATGATGACGCCCAGCTCACGGCCAGTGCGCTGGCAATCGGCAATTTCCGCCGCGGCTCGCTCTTCCAGATGGCGGCGGTTGCCCGCGCCCGTCAGCGGGTCCAGCATGGCAAGTTTCTGCAACTCCGCCGTGCGCATGGCGACGCGGGCTTCCAGTTCCGCATTGAGCGCATTAATTTCCGTGATCAATTCATAGGCGCGCAGGCACGCCACCACACTGGTAAACAGCTTTTGCGCCGTCAATTCCGTCTTGGATTTGTAATCGTCGATTTCATACGCCAGCACCACATCCTGTTCCGGCGCATAGCCGGGCTGGCCGGTGCGCAGCACCAGGCGGATCGCACGGTCCTTGCGTTCTTCGCGGATATGGTGCACCAGCTCCAGGCCCGCATCCGCTGTTTCCATGACCACGTCGATCAGTGCAAAGGCAAAATCCGGCTCCCGCTGCAACAGGTCGCGGGCAGCGGCGGCGGATTCAGCGTTGTAAATTTGCAGCGTCCGGTTGCGGAAAGAAATATGCCGCAAGATCAATTCCGTGACGGCATGGACGTGGGGATCGTCGTCAACGATCAGGATTTTCCAGGGAGCGAGTTCGCCACAGGGATCAGGGCACGCATCTTCCGCAAGAAAGGGGATGCTGTCGCTGGTATCGGGCGAAATCATACTGATGCTCCAGTGCATATTTTTTAATCATTGTAGTCCCGTTTTGTCACTTGGTGTCAATTTGATAAATACCATAAGGCTAACCCTTAGATCTGTTAGCAACAGTTCGGCGTACAATGGATCAGTCCCGTCTGCCTATTGAAGGACTGCTGCGAAAGGACCGCTGTGAACGATCACGAACAGCCTGTTTCCGGTGGACCCGTCATTCTCATCGTCGACGATTCGCCTTCCAGCGTACTGGTCATGAAAGAGTACCTGGAAGACGCCGGCTACCAGACTTGCCACGCCTACAACGGCGAAGCGGCGCTGATCCAGGCCCGCGAAGTCTTGCCGGCCCTGGTCTTGATGGATGTCGTCATGCCGGGCATTAATGGTTTTGAAACCTGCGCCCGCATGAAAACCGATGACGTGCTGAAGGACATCCCCGTGATTTTCATGACATCGCTGGCGGATGAAAGTTCCAAAATGCATGCATTCAACGTGGGCGGCATTGATTACGTCAGCAAGCCGCCGCTGCTGGGCGAATTGCTGGCCCGGGTGCGCACCCACATTGCGCTGTACACGCTGCAGCGCTCGATGGCGGAACAAAATGCCGCCTTGCAGCGCGAAGTGGCCGTGCGGGAAGCGGCGGAACAGGCGTTGCGCGAACACCGCGACCAGCTGGAGCGCGACGTGGCGGAGCGCACGGCCGATGTGGTCAGCCACAGCCAGGCGCTGGAAGAAACGCTGGCGCGCCTGCGCACGATGCAAGAACAGGTGATCAAGTCGGAAACCATGGCGTCGCTGGGGCGGGTGGTGGCGGGCATCGCCCATGAAGTCAATACGCCGCTGGGGGTGGCGCTGTCGGCGGCCAGCCATTTGAATGACCAGATGCGCACGGTGGCGGCAAAAATGCGCGATAACCAGTTGCAGAGGAGCAAGCTGGAGCAATTTTTTGAAGTGGGCATGGAATTGTCGCAATCGCTGCTGGTCAATTGCCAGCGCGCCGCGGATTTGATGGGGCGGCTGAAGGCAGGCGCCACTGACCGCGCCAGCGGCCAGCGGCGCGAATTCAACCTGGGCGGCTATGTGCGGGAAGTGATGGCCAGCTTGCAGCCGCAATTGAAGCAGGCTGGGATCGAGGCTGTGATTGATGCCGATGACGGTATCGCCATGGACAGCTTCCCCGGCCCGCTGGCGCAAATTCTCACCAACCTGGTCAGCAATGCGCAAGACCATGCGTTTGGCGGCAAGGGCGGGCGGGTACAGATTACCGTGCGGCCACTGGGCGGCAGCCACGTGGACATGGTGTTTTCCGATAACGGCGCCGGTATCGCGCCAAATGATTTGCCGCGCGTGCTGGACCCGTTCTTTACCACGCGGCGCAGCGCCGGCAATTCCGGCCTGGGCATGCACATCATCCAGAGCCTCGTGACCCTGGTGCTGGGCGGCGGCATCAAGGTCGACAGCGCGCAGGGGCAGGGTACCACGGTGCGCCTGACTTTCCCCCGCGTGGCGCCTGAACCTGGTTCAGCGTGAATGGGTTCCTGTGCGTTACGGGCAGGTCCGCCATGCCATAATCCGCGCACCATGAACCAAGACACCCTTCCCGACGATGCACATATGCGTGCCAGCCGCGCAGAATACGCGCGCCGCATGAACCGCGTTCTCGACCATATCGACCGCCACTTGGATGCGCCGTCCGACCTGGCGACACTGGCCGATGTGGCCAATCTGTCGCGCTATCACTTTCACCGCTTGTTTTCCGCGTGGATGGGGGAAACCGTGGGCGATTACACGCGCCGGGTGCGCCTGCAGCGGGCCGCGCAGATGCTGGCGCGCGGTAGTGGCGAGAGTGTGCTGGCGGTGGCGCTGGCAACAGGATTCAGTTCCGGCGAAGCGTTTGCCCGTGCATTCAAGCTGCAGTTCGGCTGTACGCCCTCGGCGTGGACTGCCGCGACGCCGCAGCGGATTGCCGCCGACCTGGCGCGCCTGAAAAGCAATCCTGGTCAGGCACATCGCAATCCCGATCAGGACTGGACAGCGCTGTTGCGCGAATATGAGGGCTCCCCAATATCGTTAATGGAGTTCGCCATGCAAGTAACAATTGAAACCCTGCCGCCCGCACACGTTGCCTACCAGCGCAAGATTGGCCCTTACGGTCCGCAGATTACGCAATTCTGGAGCAGCACCGTGCAGCCGTGGATGCAGTCGCATGGCCTGATGGCGGCCGATTGTTATGGCGTGGCGCACGACGATCCCGCCATTACGCCGGCCGGCAAGTGCCGCTACGACGCGTGTGTGGCGGTGCCGGAAGGCTTTCAGCCGGGCGCGCACGCCAGCCTCGCCACGTTGCCGGGTGGCCGCTACGCGGTGGCAAAATTCAAAGGACGGCCGGACACCATCGCGGCGGCCTGGATGTGGCTGATGCGGGAGTGGCTGCCGTCCAGCGGGTTGCAGTGCGATGAGCGTCCGTGCTTTGAACGCTTTTCGGCGTCGACGGCGATGGATGCGGTTACCGGCGAGTTCAGCTGCGATATCTGCATACCGGTGCGCGCGCTGTAACACAATGGCGGCGCCGCATGGCGCGGCGCCGCCGGTCAGTTCAGCGTAAATTCCGTAAACGACGTTTCAGACGCCGCCGAGGCGGCTTGTTCCGGTTCATCTTTCTTCGCATCCGGCCCGTTATTGAGCAGCCACAGCAGGTTGGTGGCGGAATCCGCGTTGGCCAGCGCTTCTTCCTGGCTGATCTTGCCAGCCTGAACCAGGTTGAACAGCGCCGTTTCGAACGACTGGGAACCGCCGGAAATACTTTTTTCCATTGCTTCCTTGATCTGGCTGATTTCGCCTTTTTCGATCAATTCCGAGATGTAGCGTGTATTGACCATGACTTCCACGGCCGCCGTGCGGGTGCCGCCGTTGACGGACTTGATCAGGCGCTGCGACACGATGGCTTTGACGGTCGAGGACATGTCCTGGAACAGCGCCGCGCGGTTTTCAATCGGGTAAAAACTGATGATGCGGTTCAGCGCGTTGTAACTGTTGTTCGCGTGCAAGGTGGCCAGCACCAGGTGGCCCGATTGCGCATAGGCGAGGGCGGCCGCCATGGTTTCCTTGTCGCGGATTTCACCGATCAAGATACAGTCGGGCGCCTGGCGCATGGAATTGCGCAGCGCCGTATAAAAATCCTTCGCGTCGGACCCGATTTCCCGCTGGTTGACGATGGATTTCTTGTTCTTGAACAAGTATTCAATCGGATCTTCCAAGGTCAGGATGTGGCCCGGTTTCATTTCATTGCGGTGGTCCAGCATGGCCGCAATCGTCGTGGATTTGCCGGAACCGGTGGACCCCACCAGCAGCAGCAAACCGCGCTTTTCCATGATCAGGTCGGACAGCACAGGCGGCAAGCCGAGGTCGCCCAGCGCGGGAATGGTGGCGGGAACGAAGCGGAACACGGCGGAAATACTGCCGCGCTGGCGGAATGCCGACAGGCGGAAGCGGCCCAGGTTGGGCACGGAATAGCCGGAATTGAGTTCGTTGGTGCGCTCCAGTTCTTCCATCTGTTCCGGAGTACAGATTTCCGACAGCAGGGCGTGGATATTTTCCGGCTCCAGCTTTTGCTGGTTGATGGGGATCAATGTGCCGTTGATCTTGATGTGGACGGGGGAGTTCACCGCAAAAAACATGTCCGACGCGGCTTTTTCCTTCATCAGCTGGAACAGGCGGTCCATGGCCATGGTATTGCCTCCTCAGATCAAGATTGATTCGTCATTCCCGCGAAAGCGGGAATGACGATGTGCAGGTAATTAAACGCCGCGCAGCAATTCGTTGATGCTGGTTTTCGAACGGGTCTGCGCATCGACGCGCTTGACGATCACCGCGCAATACAGGCTGTACTTGCCGCACGACGAAGGCAGGTTGCCCGATACCACGACGGAACCTGCCGGTACGCGGCCGTACGTCACTTCGCCGGTGGCGCGGTCGTAAATCTTGGTCGACTGGCCGATGTACACGCCCATCGAAATCACGGAGTTTTCTTCCACGATCACGCCTTCGACGATTTCCGAGCGGGCGCCGATAAAGCAATTGTCTTCGATGATGGTCGGGTTGGCTTGCATAGGTTCCAGCACGCCGCCAATACCCACGCCGCCGGACAGGTGCACGTTCTTGCCGATCTGCGCGCACGAACCGACCGTGGCCCACGTATCGACCATCGCGCCTTCATCGACGTACGCGCCGATGTTGACGTAGGAAGGCATCAGCACCACGTTTTTCGCGATGAACGAGCCACGGCGCGCGACGGCTGGCGGCACCACGCGGAAGCCGCCTTTCTGGAAGTCTGCTTCCGTGTAGTTGGCGAACTTGGTTGGCACTTTGTCGTAGAACTGCATGGTGCCGTCCGATGGCAGCACCACGTTGTTTTCCAGGCGGAACGACAGCAGCACGGCTTTCTTGATCCACTGGTTCACGACCCAGGTGCCGGTATCTTTTTGCGCCACGCGCAGCGAGCCATCATCCAGGCCGGCCAGCACGTGCGACACGGCGTCGCGCACTTCAGCCGTGGCATTGGCCGGGTTGATCTCTGCGCGGTTTTCCCATGCTTGTTCAATGATTTGTTGCAGTTGTTGGGTCATGATGGTCTTCTTTACTTGGACAGGTTTTTGCAGAACTGGACGATGCGCTGGGCAGCCTCCAATCCTTCTTCGGTTTCGGCGACCAGCGCCATGCGGATACGGTTGCGGCCCGGGCTGATGCCGTGCGCGTCACGCGCGAGGTAGCTGCCGGGCAATACAGTGACATTATATTCGGCGTACAGACGCTGTGCGAACTCGGTGTCCGACAGCCCCGTGCGGGACACATCGGCCCACAAATAAAAGCCCGCGTCCGGCAGCGCCACGTCCATCACTTCCTGCATCAGCGGCGTGATGGCGTTGAATTTCGCGCGGTACTGCGCGCGGTTTTCTTCGACGTGGGTTTCATCGTTCCAGGCCGCGCTTGACGCGGCTTGCACGGGAGGGCTCATGGCGCCGCCGTGGTACGTGCGGTACAGCAGGAATTTTTTCAGCACGTCGGCGTCGCCGGCGACAAAGCCGGAACGCATGCCCGGTACGTTCGAGCGCTTCGACAGGCTGGAAAACACCACCAGGCGCGCATACGGGCGTTCGACGGTGGACAGGCCGAGGATATGCGCGGCTTGCAGGGCGCCCAGCGGCGGTTCGTCGAAGTAAATCTCCGAGTAGCACTCGTCGGCGGCAATGACGAAGTTGTAGCGCTCGGACAAGGCAAACAAGTGTTCCCATTCCGTCAGCGACAGCACGGCGCCGGTCGGGTTGCCTGGCGAGCAGACAAACAGCAATTGCGTGCGCTGCCACACTGCTTCGGGAATGCTGTCGTAATCGCAGCCGAAATTGCGGGCCGGATCGGAGTTGACGAAATACGGTTCGGCGCCGGCCAGGTAGGCCGCGCCTTCATAGATCTGGTAGAACGGGTTCGGCGACACCACGATGGCGTTCGCCGCAGGATCCACGACGGTTTGCGTCAGCGCGAACAGCGCCTCGCGCGAACCATTGACCGGCAACACTTGCGTGGCCGGGTTCAGCGCCGGCAAGTCATAGCGGCGCTCCAGCCAGCCGCAAATCGCCTTGCGCAGCGCTTCGTTGCCTACGGTGAGCGGGTAGCTGGCCAGGCCGTCCAGGTTATCGGCCAGCGCTTGCTGGATGAATGGCGGCGTCGGATGTTTGGGCTCGCCCATGCCCAGGCTGATGTGTTTATAGGCGGCATTCGGCGTCACTTGCGCGAACAATTGCCGGAGCTTTTCAAACGGATACGATTGCAGCTTGTCGAGATGTGGATTCACGGGCGGACCAGAGGCATATTTACAGATCGGAACCAGTGATTATAGCGCCAGCAAGCAATTGGCGCGCAGGGAACGGCCTATGTGGGGTATTTAATATGGCCAATGGCGGGTTTTTGCATGCAAAATTCACAATTCGCCCCGCAGCGGGCAGTCTGCCATGTCTTCGCTGAGCCGCCGCAGCAGCCCTTGACGCAGCGCCGCCAGCCCCGCCATGCGGCGGTCGATTTCCTCGACTTTGGCCTGCAGCGCAGCCCGCAGCCGTTCCGCCGACGTATCGGGCGTAGCCAGCAGCGGCAAATCCGCTTCGATTTCCTTCAGCGTAAAACCCAGCTGCTGCGCCGTGCGGATATAGCGCAGCCAGTCGACCGCTTCCGGCGGATAGTCGCGGTAGCCATTGCCGCTGCGGCGGGCCGTCAGCAAGCCCCGCTTTTCATAGAAACGCAGCGTATCGCGGCTGATGCCGGTAGCGGCGGCGATTTCTCCGATTTGCATGGCGGGCTCCACAAAATGCTTGACCTTGGAGTTTACTCCACGGTTTAGCATGGGTCACTGTTTTTAAGGAGACTTCCATGATCGCTTCCCCTGCCTTTCGCCGCATCGTCCGCGCCAGCGCCATCTATGACGTGCTGTTGACCTTTCCGTTTGCCACGCCGTGGACGTTTGCCGCCGCCCATGCGCTGCTGTCGGACGTTAATTCGCAACTGGGCGGCGCACCGTTGCCCGCGTTTGAACCGTTTCATCTATTGATGGCGTGCCTGATGGGCAGCGTCGTCATGGTCTGGTCCGTGCTGCGCATCCGCGATCCGCAGCCGCTGTATGGCCGCTACGACGCCTGCGCGCGCCTGCTGTTTTCCACGTGGATGTTCTGGACGTGGATGCAGACGGGGGCGCCGCTGCTGTGGCTGTTCATCGTGCCGGAATTCGTGTGGTTCATTGCGCAGTCGCTGCCCGTGCGCGCTGCCGCATCGGCTCAAGGTAAGATGACCGGCGTTGCCGCTTGAAGCCGTGTCGATTTCCTGCCGCGCCGTTCGTCGTGGTGGCAAGGACGCGGGCGGCGCCCCGTCCTCACCTCGATATCAACCCGAAAGGAATCAGTCATGGCTCACGTACAAAGCATTGTCCCCTGCCTGTGGTTCGACACGCAGGCGGAAGAAGCAGCAAAGTATTACACGGGCATTTTTGACGGCGGACGCATTACACAAGTCAGTTATTACACGGAAGCCGGGCAGGAACACCATGGCAAGGCACCCGGCACCGTGCTGACGGCGGAATTTGAAATCAATGGCCAGACTTTCACGGCATTGAATGGCGGCCCGCAATTTAAATTCAATGAAGCCGTGTCGTTCCAGGTCATGTGTGAAAGCCAGCAGGAAATCGACCGCTACTGGGCGCGGCTGGGCGAGGGCGGCGATCCGGCCGCGCAGCAGTGCGGCTGGCTGAAAGACAAATTCGGCGTGTCGTGGCAAATCGTGCCGCGCGTGCTGATCGAAATGCTGAAGGATTCCCAGTCGCCGCGCGCGCAGCGGGCGCTGGTGGCCATGATGGGCATGAAAAAGCTCGATATCGCCGCGTTGCAGCGTGCCTACGCCGGGTAGCCATGACCGGCGTATGATGACCCTTCCCATCCTGCCAGGAGATCCCCATGCAAGCGCAACCCCTCATTGCCGTGTCGGACGTTCCCGCCAGCAGCCGCTGGTATCAAACTTTGCTGGCGGCCCGCAGCGGCCACGGCGGCCGTGAATATGAACAAATCATGCACGGCGACCGCATGATCCTGCAATTGCACCGGTGGGATGCGCATGGCCACGCCCATCTGGGCGATCCGGAATCGCGGCCGTACGGTAACGGCGTGCTGCTGTGGTTTTGGACGGAGGATTTCGACGACGCCGTCGAGCGCGTGGCGGCGCTGTCGGCTACGGTGCTGGAAGGGCCGAAGGAAAATACCAATGCATCGCACCGGGAAATCTGGATCAGGGATCCGGATGGCTATGTCGTGGTGATTGCCGGCCCATACGGCGACGTGGGGATGTAATTACCCATGCCACGTTTGCTGCGCCACGCGCAGCATATTGCCGCCCATGACCAGCGCCGCTTCGGCGTCCGTCATGCCCACGTTGCGCAATTCTGATGCCAGTGTGCGCCACATGTCCGGCGCGACAAACGTGGGCGGCGCATCGTTGCTGTAGCCGGCCGATGCGGGCCACCAATACGACGGATCGAATTCACCCGGCGGCGTATCGTCCAGCCCTGGCTCGGAAAAGCAGATGTCGGTGCCGATGCCCACGTGTTCGATGCCTGCCACGCCGGCAAGGTAAGCAGCGTGGCGCGCCACATCGGCAGCCGATGGCGCCGTCGTGCCGAGGAACCACGACAGGCCCGACACGCACACGACACCGCCCGTGGCTGCGCAGGCGCGGATTTGCTCGTCCGTGATATTGCGGCCATGCTGCGCCAGCGCATACGGATTCGCATGGCTGAACACGACGGGCTTGCTGGACACTTCCATGATTTCCAGCGATGACAGGCCGCCCGTGTGCGAGCAATCCATGATGATGCCCGCGTCATTGACGGCCTGCACCATGCGGCGGCCCAGCGGCGTCAAGCCGCGCGGCTCGTCATGGCAACCGCCCGCCACGGAATTATTGCGGTTGTAGGCAAAGTGGATTTGCCGAACGCCCAGCTGTGCATACAGCGCCACCATGTCCGGCTGGTCCAGCAGCGGCATCGAGCCTTCGAGATCAAAGGTCAGCGCCATCTTGCCTTCGCGCGCTGCGCGCAGCACGTCGTCCACCGTGGACGCCAGCACATAGCGTTCCGGCTGGGCGGCAATGGTGGCGCGGTAGCCGGCAATCACGGACATCACTTGCGATAGCGGGTTCATGTCCGCGCCCACATTCAGCGATGTGTAGTGCACGCCGGCAGCGTGCAGCCGCGCGACCGGCTCAAACGATGCGGCCGGGTGTTGTGGCAGGCAGGTATGGGCGTCCCAGTGGATCATGTTATCGATTTCGCAATTGGTGAAAGGCGATATTGCCACGGCTCGCCGCTGAAGGGCAAGGACATGTTGACTTCCTCGTGTTGACTTCCCTTATACTGGCGGGTTGTTCACGCAGGATTTCAACATGACCTTTAACACGCTGGGCCTTGCCGCCCCGTTATTACATGCCGTGGCCGAAGCGGGCTACACGGAACCGACTGCCATCCAGGCTGCCGCGATACCTGCCGCGCTGCGGGGCGACGATGTGCTGGGCGCCGCGCAGACGGGTTCCGGCAAGACTGCCGCGTTCGTGCTGCCGATGCTGCATGCATTGCTGGCGCGCCGCCACTCGCGGGCGCCCGCCGTGCATGGCTTGATCCTGGCGCCGACGCGCGAGCTGGCGGCACAGGTGGGCGAAGCGATCCGTGCACTGGCCCGGCATTTGCCCGTCCAGGTGAAAGTCGTCACGGTGTTTGGCGGCGTGTCGGTCAACCCGCAAATGATGGCGCTGCGTGGCGGCGCCGATATCGTCGTCGCTACGCCGGGCCGCCTGCTGGACCTGGTGGACCACAATGCCGTTAAGCTGGACAAGGTCGCCACCTTGGTGCTCGATGAAGCGGACCGCTTGCTGGACATGGGCTTTGCCGGCGAAGTGCAGCGCATCCTGTCGATGTTGCCGGCCCAGCGCCAAAGCCTGTTCTTTTCCGCGACGTTCCCGCCCGCCGTGCAAGCGCTGGCGCAAGGCATGCTGCGCAACCCGGTGCGGGCGGAAGTGGCCTCCACGCCGGAATCGAAGCCGGACATTGTGCAGCGCGCCATTTCGGTGGATGACGCGCGCCGCGTGCAGTTGCTGCGGCACTTGATCCGTGAGGAAGGGTGGGAGCGCGTCATGGTGTTCGTCGCCACCAAATATGCGGCAGACCACGTGGCCGACAAGCTGCGCCGCAACGGCATCCACGCGGAAGCCTTCCACGCGGACCACAGCCAAGGCGCCCGCACGTCCATGCTGGCCGATTTCAAGGTGTCGCACATCCGCGTACTGGTGGCCACGGACGTGGCGGCGCGGGGCATCGATATCGCGCAATTGCCGGTGGTCGTGAATTTTGACTTGCCCCGTTCACCGGCCGATTACACGCACCGCATCGGCCGCACGGGCCGCGCGGGCGCCAGGGGGCTGGCGGTCAGCTTCGTCAGCGCGGCGGCGGAAGCGCATTTCCGCCTGATCGAGAACCGGCAAAAGGTGCGGGTGCCGCGTGAGAAAATCGCAGGCTTTGAACCCGTGCAGACTGCCGCGCCTGCCGTGCATGCGGCCACCGATACGGTGAATGGCGGCATCAAGGGTAAACGCAAGAGCAAGAAAGACAAGTTGCGGGAGGCGGCGGCTGCAGCGGCAGAAAAAGGGCAGTAAGTCAGCTATAGACCCTTGCTGGCCGCGCCGCTGGTTGTGCCGCTTTCCGTCACCAGCGCCATGCGCCGCCGGACCTGCGCTGCCGCCTGCATGTCTCCGGCCTTTTCCGCCCGCAGCGCCTGCGCTTGCAGCCACGCCAGCAAGGGCCGCCGCCATCCCTGGCCGGACGCGGTTTCCACGGCGGACGTCAATAGTGCCGGCGTGCCATGCCCGGCGCGCAAGACTGCGCCGGCCGCCACCAGCCGCGACAACGGATCCGCAATGGCCGCCACGGCGCTCGAAGCTGCCACGTCATTGGCAGCCGCCAGCGCACTGGCGACGGCGCGGTGCTGTTCCGGCAGCACAGCGCTATCGGCCCGCTGCCCTGACAGGTAATCCGCATACGCGACATCCGACGCGGCAGCATCCACGCGCAGGCGCTCAAATCCCGGACACGCTTCAAACACGAGCGCCGCCACTTGCGCCGCGCATCGCGCCAGCTCGATGCGGATCGCCAGCGACGCCTTGCCCGTGCTGCCTACTTCCTGCCGTGCCCGGGCCAGTTCCGTTTGCGCCACGTTGTCCTTGCCGGACAAATACGCGGAAAGAAAGCGCTCTTGCGCACTGTGCGCATTCAATTTCCAGTCCGGCACAGGCGGCCCGCTGCTGCAGGCCGGAAGCGCCATCACCAGTGTAGAAATGACCAAGGGACGCAGCAGGGTAGTCATGGCAGTTTGATCTCCGCATCGCGTTTGAATGGCCACTTGCGGTTGATTTCATTGATCAACTGTTCAATGCGCCGCAAGTTGGTATCGACGTCGGCGCGCAGCGCGCCCAAGTCCTGCGTGGCAATGCGCGCATTGGCGCCGACCGCTTGCGCCTCTTCCAAAACCGCATCCATTTTCTTCAGGCTGGCGCGCGCATCGGCCAGCAAGCCTTTCAATTCCACCACGGCAGCTTGCGTATCCGTCATCACGCCTTGCTTGCCAAACACCCGCTTGTCCGCATTGCCCACCAGGCTGTCAGCCTTCAGGATCAGTGCATTGGCGTTGCGCAGCAATTGCTGCGCCTTCTGGTCTTCACCGGCAATCAGCCCCATGGCGCCGCCCGGGCCATTCAAGCGGCCCGTCACGCCTTGCACGTTACGCAAGGTCATGTCCAGCGGGGAATCCGTGGCCGTCAAGTTATTCAAATTCGCCAGCAAGTCGCGCGCCGCCGTCAGCAATTGCGGCACCTGGCCCGCCATGTCGCCCACCAGTAAATCGCGCGTGGCGCCGTCGGGCAGCGGCGGGTCGGCTGGAATGCCGGTAAACGCGCGCAGCTTGGCGCCGCCCACCAGGCCCCGTTCCAGCGTAAAGACACTGGATGTGCGCAGCCAGTGCGCATCTTTCTGCGTGACGTCGACCAGGATGCGCGCCTTGCCATCCTGTCCCAGTTCGATGCGCTGCACGCGGCCGATGGGGAAACCGGCAAACGTCACATCCATGCCCACGCCGACGCCATCCGAGTCATCGGCTGTCAGCACCAGCCGCTGCGTGGCGTCGAATGCGCCGCGCGCATACATCAGGTACACGGCCAGCCCGGCCACCAGCACCAGCATGAGCCCCAGCAGCAGGGCCGCTTTGAGTTCAGCGTTGCGCAATGATGGCGGAAGGGTGGGCGCCGTTGGTTCGTCCATAAAATCCTCAGTAATAATTGCCCATCAGCGAAGCCGCTTCGATCAGCAGCAGCACGGAAAACATGCGCACCATGTCGGACAAGCCATGCACGTGCCGCAGCCGCGCGCTGGCGCCGAAGTAGGCCGACGCCAGCGGAATCATGCCGACGGCAAAGCTGAACAACACGATCTTCACCATTAAAATCATCGACACGGCGGGGTTGAAAATCTGTCCCACCACCCGCGTATAGCCTTGCAAAGCATACGGCGTGAAGCCGTAAATCGACAGGTATGACAGGATCAGCGTCAGTACGCAGCTGACGGCGCCCAGCAGCCATACGGCGAACATGCCCGCCATCGCGCGCGGGAAAAATTCGCGCTGCAAGCCGCTGATGCCGCGCAGTTCCGCATCGCCTTCCGCCGCTGCCGCCAGTTCGGCCGGCGCCGCGGCGGCCGCTGCCTCGGCGGCTTCTCCCAGTGTCGGCTGTGCGGCGCCCGGCGCACGCGCTCCGTGCGCCACCGGGAAACCGCCGCCCTTGTTGCGTACACTGGCCAGCGCCTGTGCAAATGCGACACCGGCCGGCAAGGTATTGCGCAGCGCGACAAACAGCGCCACCGTCAACGGAATCAATTCCAGCACCAGTACCCGCACCACCATTTCCAGCGCATAGCGCGACAAGCCATAGCTGGCCGACGTCACGACAACGATGCGGATGATGACGAGGCTGATGAAGGTCGTCATCAGTGAAAACCACAGCAGGTGCGGCGCCGTGCCCAGCACGATCTCACGCGCCAGCACGGGCCGCGCGCGCCGGTTGTAGCTGGCCGGCGCCAGCGCCAGCGTGGCAATCAGTACGGAAAAGTGCAGCAATTGCCACCAGCTGACCAGCCAGTCCAGCGCCCAGCGCTGCATGTCGCGCAGCGGTGCAAAGATGGCCGGGCCAGGACGGGACGTTGGAGTACTCATGCGGGCAATGGTAGCACCGCCTTTTACTGGCTGGAGAACGATTCAAGAATGGCGTCCGCCGCCGCCCGCACGCGCGCCGTGCGGTTCAAATCCGTATGCATGACCAGGTACACGTCGTAATGCTGTTCCCGTTCCGGCCAGATGCGCACCAGTTCCGGCATCTGGTCCGCCATGTGCGTGGCCAGTTCGCCGATGCCCAGGCCCGCCTTGACGGCTTCATGCAGCATCAAGCCGGTATTGACTTCCATGGCCACGCGCGCCTTGGCAACGGACTCGCCGCATAGCTTGTCGCCATGGCGGGGCGCCACGCTGGCCTGGTAAATCACGATATCGTGGCCATGCAAGGCGGTGCCCGGCGCCGGCATCCCGTGGCGTTCCAGGTAGCCGCGTGTCGCATACAGGCCCAGGGTGCGGCGCACCAGGTGGCGTGAAATCAAATCCGGGTCGGCGGGGCGCACGGTGCGGATGGCCAGGTCCGCTTCGCGCCGCGTCAGGCTCGACAGCTGGGTGGAAGCGCTCAGCACGATGCGGATATCGGGGTGGCGTTCATGCAGCCGCCGCATGGCGTCAATGACGAAGTGCGCCGCCATGGTGTCGGACGTGGCCACGCGGATGGCGCCGGACAGGCGGTTATCGATGCCCTGCATTTCCCGCTGCAAGCGGTTGGCCGCGGCTTCCATTTGTTCTGCCGCACCGATCGCCAGTTCGCCGGCCGGCGTGGCCACGTAGCCGCCCGGCGTGCGCAGGAACAGCTTGGCATTTAACGCTTTTTCCATCGCGGCCAGGCGGCGGCCCACGGTGGCCTGGTCGATATCGAGCGTGGCTGCAGCGCCGCGCAGCGTGCCGGCGCGGTAAATGGCAAGAAAAATGCGGGCGTTATCCCAATCCATGGATGGCATGCAAAATTGCATCAGAGTGCTGATCATATGCGTCTTTACTGCATCATTCAAGCGGCCTAGCATGCTGCGCATGGACAACAGCAGCGACAGGGGGACATATGCATCACCAGCAACATGAAGTGCGGGCCGTCAGTGCTGCCGGGCAACAGCAGGCCGGTGCGCTGGCGCTGCTGACCCTGGCGGCAGGTTTTGTCATGGCCATGATCGACGTTACGGCAGTCAACACGGCGCTGTCCGACATTGCCGCCGACTTGCACGTGCCGCTGTCCGGCCTGGTCTGGGTGGTCGATGGCTATACGCTGACGTTTGCCGCGCTGTTGCTGGCGGGCGGCGCGCTGGGCGACCGCTATGGGGTGAAAAACACGTATCTGGCCGGCCTGGCCGTGTTCCTGGCGGGCTCCGTGCTGTGCGCGCTGGCGCCGGGCGGCGTCAGCCTGACGGCCGCCCGCTTGCTGCAAGGGGCGGGCGCGGCGCTGTTTCTGCCCAGTTCATTGAGCCTGCTGACCCACTTGTTTGAAGACGATAAGGTGCGGGCCCGCATGGTAGGCACGTGGTCGGCCATGGTAGCGACGGCCTCGGCAGTGGGCCCGCTGGTGGGCGGCATCCTCGTGCATGCCTTTGGCTGGCGCAGCGTGTTTTGGGTCAATGTGCCGATCGGCGCGCTGGGCATTGTGATGGCGCTGAAGCTGATCCGTCCCGTACCGCCCCAAGCGCGTCCTTTGCCGCTGGCCAGCCATGCGCTCGGCATGCTGGCGCTGGCGGCGCTGAGTTTTGTGTTGATTGAAGGACCAGTACTGGGCTGGCTGTCGGCTCCCGTGCTGGCTGCGCTGGCCGCTGCCGTGGCGCTGGGCATCACCCTGGCGCAGCGTGAACGGCGCGCCGTGCACCCATTGCTGCCCCGCGCCTTGTTTGCCACGCCGGCCTTTGCCGCCGTCAATGGCACGGGGTTTTTCATCAACCTGGGCGTGTTTGGCCAGTTATTCCTGCTCAGTTTGTATCTGCAGCAGCGGGGCGCCGATGCGCTGTGGACGGGCCTGTCGCTGTTGCCCATGATGGCGGCTTTTATTGCCGGTAATTTCTCGGCCGGCCGCATCACGGCACGGATCGGCATGCGCAAGCCATTGCTGGGCGGCTTGTCCGTGGGCTCGGCCATGGGGCTGGTATTGCTGGCGCTGGCGTGGACCATGCCCAACGCGCCGTTCGGCATGGTATTGGCCTGTATCGTCGTGATGAACCTGGGTGTCGGCGTGGCGATTCCCGCCATGACGGCCAGCGCCATGCAGGTCGCCGGCAAAGCCCATGCGAACAGTGCGGCAGCCGCATTGAATGCGAACCGGCAAATCGGCGCGCTGGTCGGTGTGGCACTGATGGGCTCGCTGCTGCATGCGCTGCCCATGTGGAGTGCGCGGCTGCCTGCCGGGTTCCTGGCTGTGGCGCTTGCGTTCGGGCTGGCGTGGCGCCTTGTGTACCGGCATGTGCATGTCTAGGTGGGAAATAGTGCCGCCCGTTGGCGCCAAACCCGGCGGCGGCTCTACACTAAGGGGTTGCTAGCGTTATCACGGTAAATCGTGTAATGTGGAAACTTTCTTATTTTGCAAGATCGTAAAATGACCTCCGCTCCACTGCGGCGCATTGCCGCCGCCGCCATGCTGACCTGCACCTTGACCGGGCAGGCCGCCATCAACATGAACGATACGGTGCCATCCGCGCCGGACGTCAAGACGGGCAAACTGGCTAACGGCCTGACGTATTACATCAAGAAAAACGGCAAACCAGAAAAGCGGCTGGAATTGCGCCTCGTCGTGCGTGCCGGTTCCGTGCTGGAAGACCAGGACCAGCTGGGCCTGGCGCACTTTGTCGAACACATGGCGTTCAATGGCACCACGCACTTCAAGCGCAATGAATTGATTTCGTACCTGCAGTCGATCGGCGTGAGCTTCGGCCATGACTTGAATGCTTATACCAGCTTCGATGAAACCGTGTACATGCTGCCGATCCCCACCGATAAAAAAGACAACGTGGAAACGGGCTTCCAGGTGCTGGAAGACTGGGCCCATGGCGTGAAATTCGAAGACGACGCGATCGACAGCGAACGCAATGTCGTGCTGGAAGAGTTGCGCGCGCGGGGCGGCGTGGAAAAGCGCATGCTGCAGGCCACATTGCCGAAGATGCTGAATGGTTCGCTGTATGCGGAGCGCTTGCCGATCGGTAAAGAAGAAGTCTTGAAAAATTTCAAGTATGACGCTGTCAAGCGCTTTTACCGCGACTGGTACCGTCCTGACTTGATGGCCGTGGTGGCCGTTGGCGACATTGAGCCGCAAGAAGCGGAACAGCTGATCCAGCGCCACTTCGGGCACTTGAAAAATCCCGCGCAGCCGCGCCCGCGCGCCTATGCGGAAATCCCGCCCCGCGCGCAGTCGGAAGCGCTGGTCGTGACGGACAAGGAAGCCCGCAACAATGCAGTGACGGTGCGCTATACGATCCGCAAGGAGCCGGTGCGCAAGACGTTTGCGGATTTTCGCGACGACTTGCAGGAAGGGATCGTCGGCATCATGCTGGCGCAGCGCGTGCAAGAATTGACGCAGCAGGCCGAACCGCCATTCATTGGCGGCCATGCCGGCATGACGCCGGTCGTGCCGGGTTACCGCACGTTTGCTTCCAGCGCAGTGCTGGGCAAACGCGGCGCCCAGCCTGCGATTGATGCGCTGGTGCAGGAAGTGGAGCGGGCGCGCCGCTTTGGTTTCAGCGAGCAGGAGCTGGAGCGCACCAAGAAAATGTTCATGCGCGCAATTGAGCGCGCTTACCAGGAGCGTGACAAGACCGATTCGGCAGGGCACGTACATAGTCTGGTGAAGGCATTCATCACGCAAAAGGATGTCGACCCGGCCATTGCCGATATTTATGCCTATGCGCAGGAACTGGTTCCTGCCGTGACCTTGGACCAGGTCAATGCGCTGGCGGCGAACATGCTGCCGTCACACGAGCAAAAGCTTGTGGTCTACCAGGGCAACGACAAGGCGGAGCCGCCTGCGCCGGCGGAAGCGGCGTTGCTGGCAATGGCCAACGCGGCGGAAGAACAGAAAGTCGCCAAGCGCGAAGAAAAAGTGCTGGCCACGAAGCTGATGGAGCAATTGCCGAAGCCGGGCGCCATTGTTGCGGAAACCGTGGACAAGGCGCTGGGTACGACGGAATGGCGTTTGTCGAATGGCGTCCGGGTGGTGCTGAAGCCGACGGACTTTAAAAATGACCAGGTGCTGATGGCGGGATTCCGTCCGGGCGGCCAGTCGCTGTATGGCGGCGACGATTTATTCAATGCCCGCTATGCCAGCAACATCGTGTCGTCGATGGGCGTGAAATTCGCACCGGTCGATTTGCAGAAAATGCTGGCCGGGAAAACCGTGTCGTCTTCGTCGTGGGTGGGCGCATTGGGTGAAGGCTTGCGCGGCGGTTCCGGCAGTGCCGACGTGGAAACCATGCTGCAGCTGGCGCACCTGGCGTTCACGCAGCCGCGCCGCGATGAAGCGCTGTACCAATCGTTTATCGGCAAGCAGCGCGACCTGGCCCGCAATGCGATGTCGAACCCGGACGTCGTGTTCTCCGACGCATCGATTGCCACGCTGTACAACAATGACCCGCGCGTGGCCCGTCCGGCCCGCGTGGAAGATTTCGACCACATCCAGCTGGACCGCGCGATGGCGATTTACCGCGAACGCTTTGCCAGTGCGCGCGATTTCACGTTCGTCGTCGTGGGCAGCTTTGACCTGGCCGCCATGAAGCCGCTGGTGGCGGCTTACCTGGGCAGCCTGCCCGTGACGGATGCGCCGGTCGCCTACAAGGATAACGGCGTGCGCCCCGTGAAAGGCGTCGTGAAGAAAAACGTATACAAGGGCGCGGAAAACAAGAGCATGGTGACGTTGACGTTCACTGGCGAAGCGCCGTATTCGGAAGCCGCCGCATTGAACCAGAGCGCGCTGGCGGAAATCCTGAACATCAAGGTCAATGAAGTGCTGCGTGAAAAGCTGGGGCTGATCTATAGCGGCCACGTGGGCGCGTCGCTGAACAAAATGCCATATGGCCATTACTCGGTATCCATCACGCTGCCATGCGCGCCGGAAAACACGGACAAGGTGGCGGACGCCATGCTGGGCCTGGTCCGCACCATCCAGCAGCAGGGACCGGAAGCGGCGGACCTGGCCAAGGTCAAGGAAAACTGGTCCGTCAATAACCGCCGCGCACTGCGTGAAAACGGTTACTGGCTGAGCCACCTCGATGGCGCGTATGCCAACGGGCTTGATCCGGCCACCATCCTCACGTTTGAGCAGCGCGCCGCTGCCGTGACGCCGGCTGACGTGCAGGCTGCGGCGAAACGCTACTTCGACTTCGATAATTACGTGCAGATGGTGCTGTACCCGGAAGCAAAGCAGGCATCGAACTGAACTCAAACTGCGCTTAAACGGCGGCGTGGCATACCACGCATAGCTTGTTGCCATCGGGATCGCGGAAATACGCGCCGTAATAATTCGCGTGATATTCCGGCCGCAATCCCGGCTCCCCTTCGCTGGCGCCACCATGCGCCAGCGCTGCCGCATACGCTGCATCGACCGCCTGCCGCGACGGCGCCTGCAGCGCCAGCATTTGCCCATTGCCGCACGATGCATCGCCCGCATACGGCGCCCCCACAATGAACAGGGGGCGCGGTGCATCGGCCGGCATCCACGCCGCCCATGGCCGGCCATCATCCTTGAATTTCTGCGGCAGCCCCAGGCTGGCCATCAGCGGCGCATAAAACGCGTAAGCCCGTTCGAAATCCGTTACGCCCACATAGACATGAGACAGCATGGTTATTTCCTTTCCAAAAAGGTGGCGTAAAATATAACAAAATATTGATGGAGACGGAGATGCCTGAAGACATGATGGCTGGGCAGGCTGCACAGGCGGGCGCGCAGCCGGGAGATGCTGGGGCGCCGGTACGGTCGATCGCGGAGCTGCCGGGGCCGAAAGGCATCCCGATCCTCGGCAATGCCCGCCAGATCGAGCCGAAGCAATTCCACCGCACCTTGGAAAAATGGGCGCGCGAATACAACGGCACGTATAAATTCCGCGTGGCCAAGCGCACCTTTGTCGTGGTGTCCGACCGTGATGTGATCGCCAATATCCTGCGCGACCGGCCGGTTGCGTTCCGCCGCTCGTCGCGCACTGCGCGCATGCTGGAAGAAGCCGGTACCCGGGGTTTATTTACCGCCGAGGGCGAAGAGTGGCGCCGCCAGCGCAAGCTGGGCATGCGCGCGCTGACGCCGGAAGTCGTGCACCGCTATTTCCCCAACCTCATCATGATGACGGAGCGATTGCTGGCCCGCTGGAACAAGGCGCTGGCGGCCGGGCGCGGCGTGGACGTGCTGCGCGACTTGAAAGCGTACACACTGGACGTGACGATCGGCCTGGCCATGGGACAGGACATCAACACGCTGGAACACGAAGACAATCCACTGCAGCGCGATATTGAATTCCTGTTCAATATGGTGGCGCGGCGCCTGACGTCGCCGTTTGCCTACTGGCGTTTGTTCAAGATGAAAGTTGACCGCGAAGCCGATGCCGCGCACCAGCGCATCCATGACGCCATTACCGGCTTCATTGCCCAGACGCGGGCCCGGCTGGAGCAGGATCCGGCCTTGCGCACCCGCCCGTCGAATATGCTGGAAGCGCTGGTGGCGGCGCGCGATGAACCGGATTCCGGTTTTACCGATGCGGAAGTCATCGGCAATGCCATCACCATGGTGTTTGCCGGTGAAGATACGACGTCCAATACCATTGCGTGGCTGCTGCACTTGCTGTCGCAAAACCCGCAAACAGCCGTCAAGGCAGGCGAAGAAGCGGTGCGCCTGATGGGCGCCGGCACCGTGGTGCGCGACTTCCGCCTGCTGGACAGTTTTATTTATACGGATGCCGCCACGCGCGAAGCCATGCGCGTCAAACCCGTGGCGCCGTTCATGGCGGCGGAACCGAATGCCGATACCGTGGTGGATGGCGTTGCCACGCCGGCCGGCACGATTATTTTCCTGATGCTGCGCCATGCGGCCGAACGCAGCAATGACTTCGAGCGCCCCGGCCAGTTCGATCCCATGCGCTGGCTCGATGACAGCGGGGCCGAATCCGCGAGCGATCCGGGCCGCAAGCTGTTCCCGTTTGGCGGCGGCCCCCGTTTTTGCCCTGGACGCTACCTGGCGATGGCGGAAATCAAGATGGTGATGGCCATGATCATGCGCAATTTCACACTGTCCGTGAAGCCGGGAGCGCCGGAAGTGGAAGAGCGTTTCACGTTCACGATGACGCCAAGCAGCTTGCCGCTGTTGCTGCACCCGCGCCAGGACTAAGGCTTTTATGCAACACCAGCAGGGTTTTAGCGCCGGCAAATGATTGCATAGTGGTAAAAAACTGCTAGCCTTGCGAATTCGGCAAGCGCCTACTGATCTGTGGATGCCCGGCCTGCAAGGCTGGCACGCGATGTCGTCAAAATAATAATTCGCAGGGGATACGTATGTTGAAAAAAATCGCTATCGGCATTGTTGCCGTCGTTGTCATTATTCTGGGACTGGCGCTGCTCCAGCCTAATTCATTTGCCGTGTCGCGCAGCATTGCCATCAAGGCGCCGGCCGAGAAAATCTATCCGCTGATCAGTGATTTCCATGAGTGGGGTAAATGGTCGCCATGGGAAGGACTGGACCCGAACATGAAGCGCACGTTTACGGGCCCGGCCAGCGGCGCGGGGGCGGTCTATAGCTGGGACGGCAACGATGCCGTCGGCGCGGGGCGCATGGAAATCACGGGGGCGCAGGCGCCGTCGAAAGTTGATATCAAGCTGGATTTCCTGAAGCCGATCGCTTCGCAAAACACGACGGTCTTTGCGCTGCAGCCGGAAGGCGACGGCACCAAAGTTGTCTGGACCATGTCCGGCCCCAGCTCGTTCATGACCAAGCTGATGGGCGTGTTCGTGTCGATGGACAAGATGATTGGCCCGGATTTCGAAAAAGGCTTGGCCAGCATGAAAGCGGCGGCGGAAAAGTAAGCCAACGCACAGACTTTCGTCAAACCGCGTGCGATATTGCAGACAGGTCTATACTGACTGGAAGTGCATCACGGGAGGTCTGCCATGAACGTCATTACCCGTATTGGGACGCAATGCGCGCTGGCGTGCGCCCTCGCGTGTACCTTGGCATGCGCTGCAGCCAGCGTGGCGGCTTCCCCGGTCCGGGCCGACCACCCGATCGTCGGCACCTGGCGTTTCGTGTTGCCCGACGGTTCTTGCCACGAAATCTACCGCATGCGCCAGGATGGTACGGCGCTCATCACCAGCGCGTCGGAAGTGGTGGAAACAGAATTCGATATCGACGACCAGCCCGATGAAAACGGCTTTTACAAGGCGCTCGATAAAATCATCAAAGACAATGGCAAGCATGATTGCACGGGACAGGTTTCCGAAGTCGGGCATTCCGTGTCGAGCTTTATCCTGTTCCACCCGTCGGGGAATATGTTTTTAATGTGCTTGCAGCGCAGTATGGAAGCGTGCCTGGGCCCATTTATTCGGGAAAAGGGCCGTGAAACGTAAGGTCAGGTATTCGCTTCGCGCCACGCGCCGGGGTTGATGCCGGCCCAGTCCCTGAATGCGTGATTGAACGCGCTTTGCTCTTGATACCCCAGCAGGAACGCAATATCCACCAGCGACAGTCCCGGCTGGCGCAAATAATCCTGCGCCAGCGCATAGCGGGTCTGGTCCAGCACTTGCTGGAAATTCATGCCCGCGTCGGCCAGCTTGCGCTGCAGCGTGCGGGGCGACAAACCCAGCTCTTCCGCCACGGGCGCCAGCCGCACCTGGCCTTGCGCCAGGCCGCGCACGATGGACGCCCGCACTTGCCCGGCAATGCCGGCGTCAAGCTGCGCCCGCTGTTTCAATAGCTGTTCCGCATGCTGCTGCAGCACCGGATACAGCAGCGGGTCCGCATTTGGCACCGGCCACGACAGCAATTGCGCATCGAACGCCGCCACATTGGCGGGCGCGTTGAAATGGGGCAGGGCGCCGAATACCCGCACATATTCGCCGTGCAGCGCGGGATCGCCGCCATCGTGCATCAGCGCCAGTTCGGCGGGCGGCAGCGGCATGCCGGCCAGCCAGTCGCCGAACACGCGGATGCCGGCAAACACGCTGTCGGCCAGGTGGCGCGCCTGTTTTGAATAGCGGCTGTGCCACGTATAGCGCGCGATGGCGCCATCGACTTCCAGCGCCGAGCGGCCCAGGTCGTGCGCCAGCTGTTCGTAGCGCTGCGTCTGTTCCAGCGCATGGCCGAAATCGCGGCAACTGAGCAGCACCAGCCCATACACGCTATAGGTGCCCAGTTTGACCCGTTCGCCCACGTGCAGGCCGAAATGGTGGTCGTCGGCCAGGGTGGCGGCGATGTCGAGCAGGCGCACATAATCGCCGGCCGGCAGGATTTCCGGCAGCGGGTCCAGGCTGCCCGCGGGCAGGCCGGCAGCCAGTTCCAGGTCGCGCGCGGGCACGCCACGGGCGCCGGCCGCTTCCAGCAGCGGTTGCAGATAAGCGCCAGCCACCCGGCCGGCGCTGGCATAATCGAACAAGGCGGTTGTCATGAATGCGCAATACCCACGGAGCAAATGAATCTAAGCTGCTGTCTATCTTCTGGCAAGGAGCGCCAGTATAGCAAGTCATGTGGAGAGAATACGATGCGACGTTGGAATGGCTGGGGTGACGATACGATTCATTTTGCGCTGGCGCCGGATGCGCTGGCGTTCCTGGCGCAACGCATAGGCGGCAGCCGCAGCCGGGATGCCGGCGACGACGCCAGCTTTGAACAGGCTTGCGCCGCGGTGGCGCCATCGCGGCTGCCGCCGCACCGCCTGATCGACACCGGCGCCGCAGTGCGCGTGCGCCACGCGCTGGGCCAAAGTTTGCCGGACTGGCTGAAGCTGCGCTATGGCCGCATCGGCATGGCGCCGGACGGCGTGGCGTTTCCGGAAAGCGCGGACGACGTGCGCGAATTGCTGCACTATGCGCAGCGCTACCGCGTGGCGCTGATTCCGCACGGCGGCGGCACCAGCGTAGCCGGCCACCTGACGGTGGAAGACAGCGCGCAGCCCGTGCTGTCGGTCAGCACCACCCGCATGTGCCGTTTGCACCACCTGGACCGCGAATCGCAGCTGGCCACCTTCGGCGCGGGCGTGTTCGGCCCCGACCTGGAAGCGCAGTTGCGCGCCCATGGCTATACGCTGGGCCACTTCCCGCAATCGTTTGAATACTCGACCCTGGGCGGCTGGATCGTCACGCGCTCGTCCGGCCAGCAATCGCTGCGCTATGGCCGCATCGAGCAGCTGTTTGCCGGCGGCGTGATGGAAACGCCGTCCGGCCGCCTGGAAATCCAGACGTTCCCGGCATCGGCCGCCGGCACGGATTTGCGCGAAATCGTGCTGGGCTCCGAAGGCCGCATGGGCATCCTGACGGAAGCGACCGTGCGCGTGACGCCGGCGCCGGAATATGAAGCATTCCACGCCGTGTTTTATCCGGACTGGAAAAGCGCGGAAACCGCCGTGCGCGAACTGGCGCAGGCCAAGCTGGGCTTGTCGATGCTGCGCCTGTCCAATGGCGTGGAAACGCAAACCATGCTGGCGCTGGCCGGCCACAAGAAACTGATCGGCGCGCTGGAAGCGTATTTGTCGCTGCGCGGCTGCGGCGAAGGCAAGTGCATGCTGATGTTAGGGACCAGCGGCGGCAAGCCGCAAGCCCGCGCCGCAATGGCGCAGGCATTGAAGCTGGCGCGCAAGCGCGGCGGCGTGCACATCGGCTGCAAGATGGGCGACAAGTGGAAGCAAAACCGCTTCCGCAATGTCTACCTGCGCAACGCGGCATGGGAACATGGCTACGTCATCGATACGGTGGAAACCGCCGTGGACTGGCCGCGCGTGGAGTCGACCATGCAGGCGGTGGAAGCGGCAGCGAAACAGGCGCTGGCCACCCATGGCGAAATGGTGCACACGTACACGCACCTGTCGCACCTGTATGCGCAGGGCGCCAGCGTCTACACGACGTTCGTGTACCGCCTTGCAGGCAATTTTGACGAAGACATGGCGCGCTGGCGCACATTGAAGGGCGCCGTCAGCCAGGCCATCGTCGATTGCGGCGGCACCATCAGCCACCAGCACGGCGTGGGCAGCGACCACGCGCCCTACCTGGCGGCGGAAAAAGGTGCGGCGGGCATCGCTGCGATGGCCGCGATCTTCCGCCATTTTGATCCGCAAGGCGTCATGAACCCGGGCAAACTGCTGCCGGATGCCCAGCCGGCAGTGGCATCGGCCCAGGCACGCGGGATGGCAGCGTGAACTGGCATTCGTCGTATGGCGCGGCGGCGCAGCCGGGATCGTCGTCACTGTGGCAGCCGGGCGGCCGCGCCGCGCTGGCGGAAACCGTGGGACGCCAGTGGGATGTGCTGGTCATTGGCGGCGGCATCACAGGCGCCGGCATTTTGCTGGAAGCGGCGCGGCGCGGGCTGTCCGCACTGCTGGTGGAGCAGCGCGATTTCGCGTGGGGCACGTCGAGCCGCTCGTCAAAGCTCGTGCATGGCGGCTTGCGCTACCTGAAGGAAGGCAAATTCGGCTTGACGCGCGAATCCGTGCAGGAACGCGAAGCGCTGCTGCGCGACGCGGCGGGCCTCGTGGTGCCGCAAAGCTTCGCGTTCGGCGATTACCCGGGCCGCAAGCCGGGACGCACGGCATTTTTGATCGGGCTGGCGCTGTATGACTTGATGGCGGGGAAGCGCTCGCGCCAGCGCCATTATGTGGACCGCGACGCATTCCTGGGCCTGGCGCCGAATATCGATGGCGAAGGTTTGCGGGGCGGCATGTGCTATACGGATGCGAAGACGGATGATGCGCGCCTCGTCATGCGCGTGCTGCAGGAAGCGCAGGCGGAAGGTGGCGTGGCGGTCAATTACATGTCCGTGCAAAGCTTGCTGCGCGATGGCGCGGCCGTCAAGGGCGCAACCGTGCGCGATGAATTGAGCGGGGCACAGTATGCTGTCAACGCCAGGGTGGTCATCAGCGCCACGGGCGCGTGGGCCGACCGCCTGCGCGCGCCGTCTGCGGCCCATCCTGCAAAAGAACACAGCAATCCGCTGCGTGATGGCGTAGCTGCACCGGGCCACAAGCCCGGTGCAGTTCACGGCCAACGTTTGCGGCCATTGCGGGGCAGCCACCTGGTGCTGCCGCACTGGCGCCTGCCACTGGCGCAGGCCGTCAGCCTGATGCACCCGGTTGATGGGCGTCCCGTGTTTGCGTTCCCGTGGGAGGGCGTGACCCTGGTGGGGACAACCGATGTCGACCACCGCGACGACTTGTCGTTTGAAGCGGCCATTACGCGCGCTGAAGTGGAATATTTGATGGCGGCCTTGCGCAGCCAGTTCCCGCAACAAAACCTCAATGAAACGGATATCGTCGCCACGTATGCGGGCGTGCGTCCTGTCATCGATAGCGGCCAGGCCGACCCGTCAAAAGAAACCCGCGAACATGCGCTGTGGCTGGAAGACGGCTTGTTGACGGTCACCGGCGGCAAGCTGACGACGTTCCGCGTGATTGCACTGGATGCGTTGCGCAAGGCGGCGCCATTGCTGCCGCAGTGGAAAGCCAGCCTGGAAGCGCGGCCTGTGTTTGCCGCGCCAATGCGGCTGCCGCACGTGGCAGGCTTGCCGGCCGGGCAGGGCGAACGCTTGCCGGGCCGCTATGGCGCGCTGGCGGGCGACGTGGTCGCCTGTGCGCAGGAAGGCGAACTGGCGGAAATTCCCGGTACGGCCAGCATTTGGGCGCAATTGCGCTGGGCCGCGCGCCATGAATCCGTGCAGCGGCTCGATGACTTGCTGCTGCGCCGCTTGCGGATTGGCTTGCAGCTGCGTGGCGGCGGCGAAGCCATCTTGCCGCGCGTGCGCGCCATTTGCCAGCCAGAGCTGGGCTGGAGCGATGCGCGCTGGGACGCCGAACAGGCCGCGTATCTGGCCCTGTGGCGCAAGCATTACAGCATTCCCTAGTAATGCACCGTATCATCACTGAAACACTTCAAGAGACACAGCATGTCCGGTCCTTACCTCCTTTCCATCGACAATGGCACCCAGAGCGTACGCGCGCTGCTGTTTGACCTGGCGGGCAACCTGATTGCCAAAACCCAGGTGCATTTGCAGGCGTATTACTCGGATTATCCCGGCTGGGCCGAGCATGATGCGGATGGCTATTGGCGCGCCGCCGGTGTCGCGTGCCAGCGGCTGTGGGCGGCGCATCCGGAAACGCGGGCGCACGTAAAAGGCGTGGCGGTGACCACGCAGCGCGGCACCGTCATCAATGTCGGCAAGGATGGCAAACCGCTGCGTCCGGCGATTACGTGGCTGGACCAGCGCCGCACGGACGACGTGCCGCCGATCGGCCCGCTGTGGAAGGCGGCGTTCAAGCTCGCGGGCGTGGAGGGCACCATCAATTACTTCCGCCGCGAAGCGGAACTGAACTGGATTAAAGCACACCAGCCGGAGATCTGGAACGCCACGCATAAAGTGCTGCTGCTGTCGGGCTATTTGAATTTCAAGCTCAGTGGCCGCATGGCCGATTCCACCGGGTCGCAGGTGGCGTACATGCCGTTTGACTACAAGCGCCACCAGTGGGCGGGTGCGCGCGACTGGAAGTGGCAGGCGCTGGCCGTGCGGCCAGACATGCTGCCGGAACTCGTGAAGCCGGGCACGGTGATTGGCGCCGTGACGGCGGAAGCAGCGCTGGCCACCGGCATCATGGAAGGTACGCCGCTGGTGGCGGCAGCGGCCGATAAAGCGTGCGAAGTGATCGGCGCCGGCTGCCTGGAGCCGCACGTCGGCTGCCTCAGTTACGGCACCACGGCCACCATCAACACCACCAACACGAAATACATCGAAGTCACGCCCTTCATCCCGCCTTATCCGGCTGCGATACCCGGCGCGTACAGCACGGAAGTGCAGATCTTCCGCGGCTTCTGGATGGTCAACTGGTTCAAGGAACAGTTTGGCGACCGTGAACAGGCCGTATCGATGGAGACGGGCGAGCCGCCGGAAGCGCTGTTCGACCGCCTCGTCAATGCCGTGCCGCCAGGCTCGATGGGCTTGATGCTGCAGCCTTACTGGAGTCCTGGCATCAAAGTGCCGGGACCGGAAGCGAAGGGCGCGATGATCGGCTTCGGCGACGTCCATACGCGGGCGCACATGTACCGTGCGATCCTGGAGGGCCTCGCGTATGCGCTGCGCGAAGGGAAAGAGCGGATTGAAAAGCGGGGCGGCGTGCCGATCACGGAATTGCGCATTGCCGGCGGCGGTTCGCAAAGCGATGCGGCCATGCAGTTGTCGGCCGATATCTTTGGCTTGCCGGCGGCGCGCGCCCACGTGTATGAAACGTCGGGCCTGGGTGCAGCCATTGCCGTGGCGGCGGGCCTGGGGCTGCACGCGGACTTTGGTACGGCCATCCGCGCCATGACGCGCAAGGGGCGCGTATTCCTGCCGAATCCCGACGCCAGCCGCATCTACGAACAGCTGTACCAGCGCGTGTACCTGAAGATGTACAAGCGCCTGCAGCCGATGTATGCGGAAATTGCCGATATTACCGGTTACCCGGAGCGCTGCTGATGACGCGGCTGTGCATAACTGTACACTGCACGGAAATTAATCAGGAAAACTTTGTTGTTTAAAAACAATAGCTTAAGGCAGGGTGTTCCGGCTTCTTAACAACCTTGTCCACAGAAACTGTTAACAATTCTCAAGGTTGGCAAGCTGTTATGGGACTCGCGGGGCTGTGTATAAGTTCATCTGATTAAAAATTAATCAGAATAAGTTTTTCTTTTAAAAACAGGGGGTTGAACGCCGCGAAGGGCGCTTGTTAACAAGCTTGTCCACAGAATTTGTTAACAAGCTGCGCATCAGTGGCTGGCCAGTGCGGAGATATCCACTGTGCCTGCCGCAGCAGGGCTGGCGCGGCTGGAGCGTACCTGGTTGCGGCCATTTTCCTTGGCCACATACATGGCGCGGTCGGCTGCAACAAACAGCGCTTCCACGTTTTCCATCTGGTGCGGATGAATGGTCGCGACGCCCACGCTGACCGTGATCCACGGCGACGTGATCGAGCGGGGATGTGGCAATTGCAGCGCTTCCACGTGGTTGCGGATGGATTCGGCCAGTGCAAACGCGGCATCGGCATCGGTTTCTGCAAACAGCAGCACGAATTCTTCGCCGCCATAGCGTGCCGCCAGGTCGGTGGCGCGCAGCGCGTGCGCATTGATGGCCTGCGCCACTTGTTGCAGGCAAATGTCGCCTGCGGCATGGCCCAGGCTGTCGTTGTACAGCTTGAAGTGGTCGACGTCGAGCACCACCAGCGACAGCGGCGCACCGCTGCGGATGGCGCGTTGCCATTCTTTTTCCAGGAACGTATCGAAGTGGCGCCGGTTGGCAATTTTCGTCAGCGAATCGACCATGGCTGCGCGGTGCAGCGCATCTTCCGACATCTTGTGGTGCGTGATGTCATGCAGCAGCCCGATAAACAGCGGCTGGCGCGAATACATCGGCGTCAAGGTCAAATCCATGCAGACCGACGTGCCTTGCTTGTGGCGGATGATGACTTCGCGCGTGCCGTGGCTGTGCGCGGTTTCCGGGTCGGCGGCGTAGCGGGTAAAGTAATCGAGGTATTCCTGCGCCACCAGCGGGTTGAGCAAGTCGCTCAGGCTTTGCCCCGCCAGTTCCCCTTCCTCGTAGCCCAGGTAGGCGTCGCAGGCGGGATTGGTGAATTGCACACGTCCGTTCGGCTCGATGATCAGCAAGCCTTCAGCCATGCTGTTGACGATCGTGCGCAGCCGTTCCGCCTGTTCTTGCTGCGTTTCCGAGCGGTTGCGGATTTGCAGCTGGGCGCGCACACGGGCGCACACTTCAGCCATGCGCAGCGGCTTGCCGATGTAGTCGGCGCCGCCCGTTTCAAAGCCCGCGACCACGTCTTCCGTCTCGTTGCGGGCGCTCATGAAGATGACAGGGATATGCTGCGTCAGCGCGTTCGATTTCAACTGCCGGCATGTTTCCAGCCCGTCGATACCAGGCATCACCACATCCAGCAGGATGAGGTCGGGATAGACCCGTTTCGCAATCTGTACGGCCCGTTCTCCCGAGGTGGCGATATAGGTTTGATAACCCTGTTCCACCATCAGCTTGCGCAGCACACTGAGATTGGCCGGCGCATCGTCGACAATCAGGATTGCGGCTTCACGCCGCGGCACGTAACTTGTACTGCCAGTAATCATTGAGTCTCGCTCGGTGAAGTGACTGTCTGTCTAAATCATACCGCCTAGCTAACCCAATTTGCAAAAAAACATTCCCTGCAGCATCGCTGCAAATACCGGCAATGGCAACTGCCCGGAATACCGGCGATGTTGCTGGTAAAAATACGGGAATTGCTGTTAGTTGTGCCGAATGGCAAAACAATCTCGTTGCAATTTGGCAACGAGATTGTATGCAATCGATGCTCAAGGCATCCCGGCAGCAAATTACAGTTTGGACGCGATCAGCTTGCCCAGGATTTCAATGCCGGCGCGGATACGCTCTGGCGGCACCGTGACGAACGACAGGCGCAGCGTATGGGTTTCCGGCGAATTCGCATAGAACGGCGAACCCGGCACGAACGCGACTTTGTGCTTGATGGCTTCGTCCAGCAGCGCCATCGCGTCTATGTGCTTCGGCAAGGTCACCCAGATGAACATGCCGCCTTCCGGACGGGTCCACGTCACGGCTTGCGGGAAGTGCTGGTCCATGGCGTCGAGCATGACTTGGCACTGGTCGCCGTACAGCTGGCGGATGGTCGGGATGTGCTGGTCCAGGAAGCCATCTTTGACGACATGGTGCACCACCATTTGCGTCAGCTGCGACGTGTGCAGGTCGGATGCCTGTTTTGCCAGTTCCAGGCGGCGGATCAGGCCCAGCGGCGCAACCACGTAGCCCAGGCGGATACCTGGCGTCAGCACTTTCGAGAACGAGCCCATGTAGATGACGCCGTCCGGGTTCATGGCCACCATCTTCGGCAGCGGTGCGCCTTTGTAGCTCAGTGCGCCGTATGGATCATCTTCGATCAGCGGCAAGCCCAGGCGGGCGCAAGTTTCCACCAGTTGCTGGCGGCGTTCCAACGACAGCGTGCGGCCGGTCGGGTTCTGGAAGTTCGGCAGCGCGTACAACAGGCGGGCGCCTTGCGCGACGTTGTCCAGCGATTCCGGCACCAGGCCGTGGTCGTCGGTTTGCACCGACACGAATTCCGGACGGTACACGGAAAACGCTTGCAGCGCGCCCAGGTACGACGGCGTTTCCACCAGCACTTTGCTGCCTTCATCGATCAGTACTTTGCCCAGCAAGTCCAGCGCCTGCTGCGAACCCGACACCATCAGCACTTGTTCCGGCACGATCTTCGCGCCGCCTTCGGACAGGCGGTCGGCGATCCACTGGCGCAGCGGCAGGTAGCCGTCAGTCGGGCCGTATTGCAGCGCGACTTTGCCGGAATCGGTCAGCACTTTGTCGAACGCTTCTTTCATCACGTCGACCGGGAAGGTGGCAGGCGAGGGCAGGCCGCCGGCAAACGAAATAATTTCCGGCTGCTGCGTGATTTTCAAGATTTCGCGGATAAACGAGCTTTGCAGCTGGGTTGCGCGTTCGGAAAAGCGCCACTGGATGGGGTTCGGGTTTTCGATTTTCATTGTTGTCTCTTCTAGTAGTAAGGCTGCTTGTGGCGGCCGTTAGTGGAGGCACTGGATAAGCGCCGCCATTGCTAATGCATGTTTACGCTACTTCAGCAATCATTTCAATTTCAACGCACGCGCCCAGCGGGATTTGCGCCACGCCGAATGCGGCGCGGGCATGTTTGCCCGCATCGCCGAATACTTCACCGATCAGTTCGGACGCGCCATTGGTCACCAGGTGGTGGTCCGTATAGTCTGCCGTCGAGTTCACCAGGCTGGTCAGCTTGACGATGCGCTTGACGCGGGTCAGGTCGCCATCGCAAGCGGCTTGCAGCGTGCCGATCAGGGCAATGGCCACGCCGCGCGCAGCCTGCGCGCCTTCTTCCGTGCTGATGTTCTTGCCCAGCTGGCCGGCCCAGACCGTGCCATCCGGTTTCTTGGCGATATGGCCGGACAGGTACACCAGGTTACCGCTCTGCACATACATCACGTAGGCAGCAACAGGGGCGGCCGGGGCTGCCAGGGTGATATCGAGCGCTTTGAGTTTTTCGTATACAGACATGGTCATTCCTGTGGAGTGTTAAATCTGGGAAGCCATTATTGTACGTCTTTCTATGCCCGTATCCGCGTCCGCCGTCCCGTAGCAACTACGGAAATTACCGCCAAAGCGAACAGAATATTGCTCAAACTGATGGTTTCACTTAAAACTAATGCCGCGCCGGCCATGGTTAAGAACGGTTGCAGCAACTGTACCTGGCCCACCCGCGCCACGCCGCCCAGCGCCATGCCGCGGTACCAGAAAAAGAAGCCGATATACATGGAAAACACGGAAATGTAGGCAAACCCGGTCCATGGTTTCCAGCCGGCGGCGGCAATGGCGGCCCCGTCGCGCCACACCAGCCATGCCACCGCCGGCAGCACCACCGGCACCGACAGGATCAGCGCCCAGCTGATCACCCGTTCACCGCCCATGGTTTTCGACAGCTTGCCGCCTTCCGCATAACCGGCTGCGCCCAGCAGCACTGCGGCAAACACGGCCAGATCGGCCAGGTGGAACGTTCCGCCCGACTGCAGCAGCGCAAAGCCCGCCACCAGCGCAGTGCCGATGGCCGCCATCAGCCAGAAGGCCGGCGACGGTTTTTCATAGCCGCGCAGCGCGGCGTAGGCAGCCGTTGCCAGCGGCAGCATGCCGATCAGCACGGCGCCATGCGACGCGGGCAGCGAACGCATTGCCATCGACGTCAGCCATGGGAAGCCGACCACACAGCCCAGCGCCACCCACGCCAGCGGTTTCCATGCGGCGCGCGGCGGCAAGGGCGCCCTGTTCCAGGCAAGCCACAGCGCCGCCAGCGTGGCCGCGGCCAGCGCCCGGCCCAGTGCGACAAATGCGGGATCAAATCCGGCAACCGCCATGCGGGTGAACGGCAAGGTCATGCTGAAAATCGCCACGCCCGCCAGGCCCAGCAGCATGCCGGTGGTTTCATCGGAAAGTCGGGAAGTGGTGGCGATCGTTGGATGCATGGCGTGCTTTCAGTGGAACGGGAATGGACCTATACTAGAAGAATTAACCAGTACAGTGCCAATACACTTGTGCACTTAATTGATAGAACTGTATAGGTAAGATGGCCAATACACAGTCCCCAACTCCGGCCATGCCGCTGGTCGCCTTGCTGTCGCGCGAATCCGGTGAATCGCTGGCCGACCAGATCGTGCGTTCCATCGCGGCCCGCATCGATGACAAGGTGCTGCGCAGTGGCGCCCGCATGCCGTCGATCCGCGCATTTGCGCAGGCGCACCGTGTGTCGCCGTTTACTGTCGTGGCCAGCTATGACCGGCTGGTGGCGCGCGGCTACCTGGAGTCGCGCCGCGGCGCCGGGTTTTATGTGCGCGAGAAAGCTGCGCCCGTCGTGCGCAGTGCGCCGGATCCCGCAGTAGAGCAGGGGACGGCCGCGATGGATGTCACGTGGCTGGTCCGCAATATGTTCCGCCAGGCGCCCTACCAGCAAATGCCGGGCACGGGCGTGCTGCCGTCCGAGTGGCTCGATGGGGCTGGGATCGCCAATGCGCTGCGCGCCATCAGCCGGCAGCATCCGGGCACGCTGGTGAATTACGGCGTACCGCAAGGTTTCTTGCCGTTGCGCCAGCAATTGCAGGAAAAGCTGGCCGCACTGGACATTGCCGCCGCGCCGGAACAAATCGTCACCACGGCCGGCGTTACGCAAGCGCTGGACATGGTGGCGCGTGAATTCACGCAGCCGGGCGACACCATCTTTGTTGACGACCCCGCGTGGTTCCTGATGTTTGGCTCGTTTGCCGCGCTGGGCGCGCGCGTGATCGGCATTCCCCGCCTTGCCGATGGGCCGGATTTGCAGGCGCTGGCGCAACTGGCCGCGCTGCATCAACCCAAGCTGTACGTCATTAATTCCGTGCTGCACAACCCCAGTTCCACGTCGCTGTCCGCCGCCAAAGCGTTCCAGATTTTGCGCCTGGCGGAAGAACACGACTTCATAGTCGTGGAAGACGATATCTATTGCGACTTACATCCGGGCCCGGCCATCCAGCCGGTCACGCGGCTGGCCACGATGGACCAGCTGCGGCGCGTGATTTACCTGGGCGGGTTTTCCAAGACGCTGGCCGCCAATTTGCGGGTCGGCTATATTGCCACGTCGCACGAGCGGGCCCAGCGGCTGGCCGACCGCAAGATGCTGCAAACCCTGACCACCAGTGAAATCGGCGAACGGGTCGTTTATAAAGTCTTGTCGGAAGGCACGTTCCGCAAGCATACGGACCGGATATGCAGCCGTCTGGATGAATTACGCAGCCGGACTGTGCGGCAAATGGAGCGGATCGGCTTGAAGATCGATGCGACGCCGGTTGCCGGGATGTTTGTGTGGGCTGATGCGGGCCGCGATACCAATGTATTGGCGGCACAGGCAATGGCGCAGGATTTGCTGCTGGCGCCGGGCAGTTTGTTTTCGCCGAGCCAGTTGCCGTCATCGCGCATGCGGTTGAATATTGCGGCGATGCAGGAACCGGCCGTGTGGCGGTTTTTGGAGAAGGCGTTGCAAAACTAGTAGTAAAATAGGTGTTTCCCTGCATCACTAATTTGAATTCCCTGGATGGAACCTGCAACCGTTTACCTGCTCGGCGCATTGATGATGATGGCCAATGGCGGCGTCCTGGGCCTGATGCACCGGGACTTTCCGCCCAGCTTGCGCCCCAGCGCCGTGTCGTGGCGCATCGGTACGCTGCTGCACGCTTGCGGCTGCACGATGTTCATGGTGCAGGATTCTTTGCCGCACAGTTTTATCCTGCCGCTGGCCAACGGCTTGGTGATGGGCGGGTTTACTTGCTACTGGGGCGCGCTGCGCCAGTTTTACGGCGTGCCGCGCACACTGGTGCAACTGGCGCCCGTGACGGTTGGCGTACTTGGCGTGTACTGGTTTGCCGACGTTTCGCCTAATCCGCTGGGACGGCTGGTTGTGGTGTCGCTGGTGTGGGTCGCGCTGCTGGGCGTATGCATTTATACGCTGCTGCAGCAAAGCCGCCGCGACCGTGCATGGAGCCGCCAGGTGATGGCGGGTACGTTTGTCGCGCTGCTGGTGTCCATCCTATTCCGCCTCGGCTGGTTCTTGACGATGGGGATGCCGGACGATTATTCCGGACTCGATGGCAGCCTGTGGATCAATATGGCGTCGCCCGTCGTGCTGTCCATCATGCCGGTGATTGGCACCACGGCGTTCTTGCTGATGTGCTCCGAGCGTATCCGCCGCCAGTGGGAGCGCGCCGCATCGACGGATTACCTGACAGGGCTGGCCAACCGCCGCACGCTGGCCGACGCGGGCGCCCGGCGCTTCGAGCGGGCGCGCGGACAGAACCGGGGCTTTGGCCTGGGCGTCATTGATATCGACCACTTCAAATCCATCAACGACCGCTTTGGCCATGACGTCGGCGACGCCGCGTTAAAGCACGTGGCGGCCAAACTGGAAATGGCGTGCCGTGAACAGGAGTTGCCTGCGAGGCAGGGCGGCGAAGAATTCGTCGTGCTGTTTGATGACGTGTCGGGCGACACGGCGCTGGCGGCCGGCGAGCGCTTGCGCAAAGCCGTGGCGGACGCGCCCTTTACTTCCGGTGCGCTGATGCTGCCGATTACGATTTCGATCGGCGTGGCCGTGCGCTTGCCGGAAGACACCGAATTTGATTGCGTGCTGCGCCGCGCCGACGCCGCGCTGTATGCGGCCAAGCAGGGCGGGCGTAACCGGGTCGAATGCGCGGCGCCCAACATGCGCATGCCGGCGCAGACGGCGGGCGCGGCAGTGTAGCGCATAAATGTGACAGCACGGTTCACACATTGTCACAAAATTGTAAATATAAAAAGATAGTTCAAAAAACAATCTTTTGAGCGGTTTCAGCCTTACACTGCGATTTTGTCCAGAGCAGGAGGCTGATATGCGTATTCCACATACTTTCCTTGCTGCCGGCTTGCTGGCTTGCAGCACGCTGGCCCAGGCCGCGCCGTCTTACCAGGTCAACGTGGTCCTGGATACGTGGTATTACGGTTCCATCCGCGCCATCAACAACCGGGGCGATGCGGTGGGCGACATCGATAGCCACGGGCCGCTGCCGACCTTGTATTACGACGGCACGGCGGGGGAACTGGTGCCGATGCGGCGCGGCAGCAATCTGTGGCTCGATCTCCTCGGGCACATGAACAACCACGGCGTGGTGGCGCTGACCAACGTCGACCGCAGCGGCACGGGCCCTTATGGCTACGATGCGCAATTGTTCGATGCCGCGACTCAGCAATACACGTCGCTGTCAAAGCCGATGGGGTACGGTGCGTCCGGCGCCAGCAGCATCAATGACGCCGGCGTCGTCGTCGGCTATGCCGAATACGACGGCGGCAGCGGCAGCCCCGTGACGCATGCCACTGCCTGGGTCAATGGCGTGCCGGCCGACCTGGGGACGCTGGGTGTGCGCAGCCAGGCAACCGATATCAATACGCAGGGCACGGTGGTGGGCGATACCGGCTTCGCCAATGGCGCAACCGGCGCCTTCCTGTACCAGGGCGGAAAGATGGTGGCGCTCGGTACGCTGGGCGGCGCGTCCAGCTGGGCGCGCGCCGTCAACGACAGCAACGTGGTGGTGGGCGGCAGCGCCACGGCCGGCTCCGCGCTTAGCACCGCTTTTATTTACCAGAACGGCGTGATGGCGGACCTGGGCGCCGGCGCAGGCAGCGAAGCGTTGGACATTAATGCGGCCGGCGCCGTGGTCGGCATTGCCAACCACCGGGGCTTCATTTACACGGGCGGCAAAGTCACCATGCTGGACCAGCTGCTCGATCCCGCCAGCGGCTGGACTGTGCGCGAAGCCAATGCCATCAATGATTTGGGGCAGATCGGCGCCACGGTTTGCGGTGGCGCCGACAACGCGTGCGTTGCGGCCATCCTGAACCCGGTGCCGGAACCATCGGGTTACGCCATGCTGCTGGCCGGCCTGGGTTTGGTGGGTCTGGCGGCACGCCGCCGCAGCCTTGCTTAAGCCAGGCTGAAAATTAATTGCCTGGAAGCTCTTGAAATCGCCGGGGCCAGCCTTATCTGCCGGGAGTTCTCGCAACACCCCGGCATATTCGATAAGACTATTGAGGTAAAAATGGCTGATACCAAGCAAACCATGGGATTCCAGGCAGAAGTTAAACAACTGCTGCAACTGATGATCCACTCCTTGTATTCGAACAAGGAAATCTTCCTGCGCGAACTGATTTCGAACGCGTCCGACGCGGCCGACAAATTGCGCTTCGAAGCCATCAACAATGACGCGCTGTATGGCAACGATACTGAACTGAAGATCAAGGTCAGCTTCAATAAAGAAGCCAAAACCATCACCATTTCCGACAACGGCATCGGTATGAGCCGCGATGAAGCCATTGCGCACCTGGGCACGATCGCGAAGTCCGGCACCAAGGAATTCTTTGGCAAGCTGTCCGGCGACCAGCAGGCCGATGCCGCGCTGATCGGCCAGTTTGGCGTGGGCTTCTATTCCGGCTTTATCGTGGCCGACAAAATTACCGTGGAAACCCGCCGCGCGGGCGCAGGCGCGGCTGACGGCGTGCGCTGGGAATCGACCGGCGAGGGCGACTTCTCCGTCGAGCAAATCGACAAGCCGAACCGTGGCACCGACATCATCCTGCACTTGCGCGATGGCGAAGAAGAATTGCTGTCGTCGTGGAAGCTGAAATCCATCATCCGCAAATACTCCGACCACATCTCGCTGCCGATCGTGATGAACAAGGAAGAGTGGGACGCGGAAAAGAAAGAAACCGTCGTCAAGGACGAGCTGGAAACCGTCAACCAGGCCAGCGCGCTGTGGGCGCGCAGCAAGTCCGACATCACGCCGGAACAGTACGAAGAATTCTACAAGCACGTGTCGCACGACTTTTCGGCGCCGCTGACCTACACGCACAACCGCGTGGAAGGCCGCAGCGAATACACGCAGCTGCTGTATATCCCGGCCAAGGCGCCGTTCGACCTGTGGGACCGCAACAAGCGCGGCGGCATCAAGCTGTACGTCAAGCGCGTGTTCATCATGGACGACGCCGAGCAATTGATGCCGACCTACCTGCGTTTCGTCAAAGGCGTGATTGATTCGGCCGACCTGCCGCTGAACGTGTCGCGTGAAATCCTGCAAGAGTCGCGCGACGTGAAAGCCATCCGCGAAGGCTCGACCAAGCGCGTGCTGGGCATGCTGGAAGAATTGGCCAACGCGGAAGAGCAGGACAAGAAGGATAAGTACGCGGCCTTCTGGAAGGAATTTGGCCAGGTGCTGAAAGAGGGTGTCGGCGAAGATGCGGCCAACAAGGACCGTCTGGCCAAGCTGCTGCGCTTCGCTTCCACCCACGGCGACACGGAAGAACAAAACGTGGCGCTGGCCGATTACGTGGCGCGCATGAAAGAAGGCCAGGACAAGATTTACTACGTCACGGCTGAATCGTTCAAGGCGGCGAAAAACAGCCCGCACCTGGAAATCTTCCGCAAGAAAGGCGTGGAAGTGCTGTTGCTGACGGACCGTGTCGACGAATGGATGCTGTCGTTCCTGACCGAGTTCGATGGCAAGGAACTGGTGTCCGTTGCCAAGGGCGGCCTGGACCTGGGCAAGCTGGAAGACGAAGCCGAAAAGAAAGAACACGAGGAAACGGAAACCTCGTACAAGGAACTGGTTGAAAAAATGAAGGGTGCGCTGGCCGATAAAGCCAAGGATGTGCGCGTGACGTTCCGCCTGACCGATTCGCCAGCGTGCCTGGTGGCGGACGAGCACGAACTGTCGGGCAACCTGCTGCGCATGCTGAAAGCGGCCGGCCAGGCAGCGCCGGAATCCAAGCCTATCCTGGAAATCAACCCGAACCACCCGCTGGTGACGCGCTTGAAGTATGAAAACGCGGAAAGCGCCCAGTTTGCGGACTGGTCGCACATCCTGTTCGACCAGGCACTGCTGGCCGAAGGCGGTGCGCTCAGTGATCCGGCTGCGTTTGTGAAGCGCATCAACGAGATGCTGCTGGGCAAATAAGGCTGAGCGCTGCAGCTGTCCGACAAGGCCGGAGCCGGGGCTCCGGCCTTGTCATTTATGGGGGCGGTGACGGGGACGATGCGGCCGGCGACGCCGTGTATTTGCGCAATTCTTTTTCCAGTTTGCGCGTACCGTCATCCAGCCACGATGCGTAATAGTCTGCGATGGCATTGCGCACGCTGGCTTGCTGCAGCAAGTCATCGATGTCCTTGACCACTTGTTTGCCGAATTCTGACTTGGCGCAGGCCGCATGCCCCAGCAGGTAATCCGGCTGCTCGGCCAGCGGATAATAGGCCAGCGCACTGCCGCCTTTGGCCACGTCCATGCCCAGGTATTGCGCTTCATAAGGAAAACCCGGCACGGCGTCGACTCGGCCGATGGCGGCCATCTGCACCAGGCCGCTGGCCGCGTTGGCTGCGGAATTGATATAGATGTTGGCCTCGCCCAGATGCGGTTTCAGCAAGCCATCTATCACGGCGCCATAACTGCGCGTGCCGCCGACGCCAATTTTCAGTTCACCCGCCTCCAGCAGCCGGCGCAGCGACAATTTGCCGCGCTCATTCAGGTAAGGTGCGACTTTTTCGCGCGCGGACTGCCGCACCAGGATGCCGGGCGGGAATTGCGCAAGGAATGGCCGGGAAAACCACATGAATTGCTCCCGTTCCGGTTTCCTGAACAATCCCATGACGCACGTATTCGGGTCCGATTTCAGCATCAGTTCCAGCCGCTGGAACGGCGCTTCCACCAGCTTGTGCCGGTATTGCGGCATGGCGGCAATAATATGGTTGCGCAGCGCCAGGTCAAGGAAGCCTTTTTCTTTTTGCGGCCCCGCCGTGATGTATTGGGGCGGCACGTCAAAGTAATACCAGGTGATTTCCGGGGCGGCTTGCGCACGTCCTGCCGGCAGCAGTGTTGCCAGCAACAGCGTCTTGCCCCACTGTTTCCACTTGTGTTGACGTGCGGCGGCGCGTTTTGTCACTCAGCCTTCTCCTTGGATTGCCGCATGGGCGCCCGGTCAGGCGCAAGCCAGCGTCATTTCCACTAAGAATATCGGGATTTTGGCGAGTTGCAATGGGGTGCGGCGAGATACCCACAGTATGCAGAGTGCGGGCGGCAGCATGGCGCTGCCGCCCGGGGGAGGGGGGGTTCAGTGACGCCGGCGCGCCAGTGCCAGCAGCACTGGCAACCCCATCAGCAGCATTCCCCACTGTCCGGGTTCCGGCACCGGCGCCAGGAAGCCGCGGATTTCACCGGCAGGGTATTCCGTCGAGTGGATGTTCAGGTAAGCGGATCCGGTTGCCAGCCCGGCGCTGAAAGCGGCTTCCGCACTGGCAACGGAGCCGCCATTGGCAGCGATAAAGGCGGGATTCCAGCTGCCTGGCAGCAGCGTGTTGTACATCATCGAATAAATACCACCGGTGACGCCAGTGGGGAAGCTGGTGAACGTGGGCGTTTCCGTCGCGACGATGGCGGCGCCCGTGCCGGGTGTCGTTGTGCAGCAGTGGATGTGCGATGCGGTGCTCAGCCCCTCCAGTCCGACAAAGGACAGGTCGACCGTCAACACATGCGCCGTCAGGTCGAATGTGACGACACTGCTGCCGATGCCGTGCGAATCGTTGGGTGTGGCTTCCGCCGCACCGGTCAGGCTGGCGTAGTAGGAGGCGGGAGCGGCTGATGCGCTGCCGGCTGCCAGCAATGCGGCAGCCATCACGGGAATGGTTGATGTTTTCATTTGACACAGCCTTTCGTGGATGGAGTTCACGCCCATTCACTATAGGCTGCATCAAAAAGAATGCAAATATTGAAATCTTGCATTGATTGCCATCAATGCGGTAGCGCTTACAGGGCCGTGCGCAGTGCAAACAATTCCGGGAACAGCACCACGTCCAGCATCTTGCGCAGGTACGACACGCCGGCGGTGCCGCCCGTGCCGGTTTTGAAGCCGATAATGCGTTCGACGGTGGTGACATGGCGGAAGCGCCAAAAGCGGAACGCGGTTTCCATATCGACCAGCTTTTCCGCCAGCTCATACAGCGCCCAGTGTTTTTGCGGATCGCGGTACACCTCCAGCCACGCTTCCTTGACGGACTCGTCCGCCACAGTCGGCTGCGACCAGTCGCGGTTCAGGCGCTCCGGGCTGATGTTGAAGCCATTGCGGGCCAGCAGGCGGATCGCTTCGTCATAAATCGATGGCGATTGCAGGGCGGCTTGCAGGCGGGTGTGGTTGTCCGCCGTGGTTTCATGCACAGCCAGCATGTTCGGGTTCTTGTTGCCGAGGATGAACTCGATTTCGCGGTACTGGAACGACTGGAAGCCGCTTGAGGCGCCCAGGTAAGGGCGGATCGCCGTGTACTCCGGCGGCGTCATCGTGGCCAGCACGTCCCAGGCATGCACCAGTTGATCCATGATGCGGGCCACGCGCGCCAGCATTTTGAACGCTGGCGGCAAATTGTCGGCCTGGATGTTGGCGACCACCGCATGCATTTCGTGCAGCATCAGCTTCATCCATAGTTCGCTGGTCTGGTGCTGCACAATGAACAGCATTTCATTGTGCTCGGGCGACAGCGGGTGCTGCGCCGTCAAGATGCGTTCCAGCCCCAGGTAATCGCCATAGCTCATGGATTTGCTGAAATCCATTTGTGCGCCGTGCCACTGGGCGTCGCTGCTGGCCGGGGCCGTGCTGTGGAACGGGCAGCCGCTGTTGGTGTTGTCGGTCATCGCGCTTCCTCAAGTGACTGCGCCGCGTTCGGCGGCAATATCGTATTTTCCATTGTCGAGGATCTCTTTCAGGATTTCCACGGCATCCCACACATCGGCAAAGCTGGTGTACAGCGGCGTAAAGCCGAAGCGCATGATGTGCGGTTCGCGGTAATCGCCAATCACGCCGCGCTCAATCAATGCTGCCATCACGGCAAAACCGTGCGGGTGCGTAAAGCTGACCTGGCTGCCACGGCGCGCGTGGTCGCGCGGCGTCACCAGGCCCAGCGGGTGGCCGGCACAGCGCGATTCCACCAGCTCAATGAACAAGTCGGTCAGCGCCAGTGATTTGGCGCGGATGGCCGCCATATTGGTTTGCTCGAACACGTCCAGCCCGCACTCCACCAGCGCCAGCGACGTGACTGGCTGCGTGCCGCACAGTGCGCGGCCGATGCCTTCCGTTGGTGCAAAGTCCGGCGCCATGGCAAACGGTGCGGCATGGCCCCACCAGCCGGACAGCGGTTGCGTGAATGCAGCTTGATGGCGCTGCGGCACCCAGATGAACGCTGGCGCGCCCGGGCCGCCATTCAAGTATTTATACGTGCAGCCCACGGCAAAGTCGGCATGCGCTGCATGCAAATCGACAGGCACGGCGCCGGCCGAGTGCGCCAAGTCCCAAATCGCGACTGCGCCGGCCTCATGGGCCAGGCGGGTCAAGGCCGCCATGTCGTGCTGGTAACCGGTGCGGTAATTCACGTGCGTCAGCATCAAGACTGCCGCGTCGCCATCGAGCGCGGCAGGAATATCCTCCACGCTGTCGACCAGCTTGACGGTATAGCCGCGATCCAGCCAGCTGGACAAGCCCTGCGCCATATAGATATCGGTCGGGAAATTCGTCCGTTCCGTGATGATGACCCGCCGGCCGGAACGCTCCGGATGCTGCGCCTGCAGGTGGATAGCGGCGGCCAGCGCCTTGAACAAGTTCAGCGACGTGGTATCTGTGACAACGACTTCACCGTCGCGCGCACCGATCAGGGGCGCCAGCCGGTTGCCCAGGCGTTTGGGCATATCGAACCAGCCTGCCGTATTCCAGCTGCGGATCAAGTCCTTGCCCCATTCGTGGCCGATCACGTGCTGGGCGCGGGCCAGCGCTGCTTTCGGGCGGGCGCCCAGCGAGTTGCCATCCAAATAAATGACGCCGGCCGGCAAATCGAACTGGTCGCGCAGGGCCGCGAGCGGATCATGCGCATCGCGGGTAAGGCAGTCGTTACGGGTAGTCATGACGGGAAATAGTTTAGGTTTAATCTAATTGGAAGCTGAAGTTTAGCAATTTTTGGCAGGGAAGGGGATGGCTTCCTGATGGTATTTTTTAAAATCCTTCGACGGATGACGCTGGAATTTGCGTGAAATGCCATCATAAATTTTGAATTTATTTAGAAACGCAGAACTTTGAATGTTCTTCAAAAATTTTTAAAAAAGCCCCTAAAGTTCCCTCAACCCATGCCGTTACCAGTTTTAGATACGCGAAAAAGCGTGTCGGGAGCATGGATGTAAAAATTTCGAATTTTTTTAAAAAAAATCGAAGAAAACCCTAAAGTTCCTCAAAACCCTGCCGTTACCGGGTTAGATGTCGCGAAAAAGAGTCAGTTTCCATCGTTGTTTACAGCTTTAAAAACGGGATTTTGATTGAAGTTCGACACCCCGCAAACCCGCGCCAATACTGGCGTTGCGCACTAATCGCCCTGCCTTTGTCAGACAAAGGCTGACAGGGCGTGTCCGTCATTGCCGGACCCAAAATACAGCAGTTGTCCACTTCTCTGCATCAACTTGCTCCAGCAGAATGTATCTCAACGGAAACGCAAATGCGTTGAAACCAACCGAGGAGATGGAAAATGACTGCAAACGACATGATGGCTGAGATCCGCGATGCAAACCTGAGCTACCTGATGCTGGCGCAGCAAATGATCCGCGCTGACAAAGTCACCGCGATCTTCCGCCTGGGTATCTCGGCTGACATCGCCGACCTGATCGAAAGCATGAGCAATGCGCAAATCTTGAAACTGGCAGGCGGCAACATGATGCTGGCCCGCTTCCGCTTCGATGACAGCGCCATCCTGGGCATGCTGACCAATTACAATAAAGACCGCTCGCTGGCACAATCGCATGCCGCCATCCTGATGGCCGGCCAGCCAGTTGAAGAGATCGCTTAAATCCTGGAGATTGCCATGAGCAAGAAAAGCGTCGTATCCGAAGCGCAGGAAATCCAGTTGGCCATCGAGCTGATCAACCTGGGCGCCCGCCTGCAGTTGCTGGAAACGGAAGTGTCGCTGTCCCGTGAACGCTTGCTCAAGCTGTACAAGGAATTGAAGGGCGTGTCGCCGCCGAAAGGCATGCTGCCGTTCTCGACCGACTGGTTCCTGACGTGGCAGCCGAATATCCATTCGTCGCTGTTTGTTAATATTCATAACTTCCTCGTGACCCATGCCGGCGCCACTGGCATCCAGGCAGTCATGAAGGCGTACCAGCTGTACCTGGAGCAAATGCCTCCGGCGCCGGGCGAAGAGCCGGTGCTGTCGCTGACCCGCGCGTGGACGCTGGTGCGCTTCTTCAACAGCGACATGCTGAAGCTGGTGCCTTGCCACAAGTGCCAAGGCAAGTTCGTGGTCGATGCCATGGATTTGAATGGCGGCTACGTTTGCGGCCTGTGCCATATGCCGTCGCGGGCTGGCAAGACCAAGAAGGCAAAAGAATCGGAGTCGCAAGCCGCGTGAATCTGAACCGCGCACCTTGCCGGAGCGCCACTTGAACTGGGGCCGCTTCTTTTCCATTCCGGCGGTCCAGGCCGCGCTGGTCCAGGCTGCGGCGGTCCCCACGTCTTATTTTCTGCTCAGTGCGCTTGATACCGCGCACGTTCCCGTGACGTTTGCCGTGTTTGCGCTGGTGCAGGGCTGCGTCGCCCTGTTCTTTACGTGGAAGCTGGGCATGGCGCCATGGTGGCGCGTGATTCAATTCCTGTTTCCCATTGCCATACTGCTGGCGCTGGCGCTGAAATTGCCGCCAGTACTGTATTTAATTGTGTTTGCCGTACTGCTGGGGGTGTACTGGTCGACGTACCGCACCCAGGTGCCCCTGTATAACTCGGGTTCCGCCGTGTGGCAAGCCGTGGAGCAGGAATTGCCCCGGCGTGCGGGCTTGCGGCTGATCGATATCGGCAGCGGCGTGGGCGGCATGGCGCTGCACCTGGCGCGGGTCCGCCCCGATGCGCAGGTGACGGGAATCGAGCTGGCCCCGTTGCCATGGCTGGTTTCGCGGCTGCGGGCCAAATTCTCGGGAAGCCGCGCCAGCTTCATTCGTGGCGATTATGAAACCCTGGATTTCAGCCGTTACGACATGGTGTTTGCCTACCTGTCGCCCGCCGCGATGCCGGGATTGTGGGCCAAGGCGTCACGTGAAATGCATGCTGGAAGCTTGTTAATCAGTTATGAGTTTGAAATTGCTGATTGTCCTCCTAACAAGACCATAGTTACCACAGAGCACGGTCCTGCACTCTATGTTTGGCGTTTTTGAGCCGCTTTCGCTTGCCGGTACCCCCTGTCTCACGCTATTGTAGTTCCACGTGTAAATTTACCCATTTTTCACTCTGCGGAGCGTGTTCTCTTGTTTGTTTTAATTGGCTATTTCACCGTCCTTGCGTGCGTGTTCGGCGGCTTCGCTTATGCCGGCGGCCACCTGGCATCCTTGTTTCAACCCGTCGAATTAGTGCAGATTGGCGGCGCCGCCATCGGGGCCTTCTTCGTCGGCAATAACATGAAGGCGATCAAGGCCACGGCGGCAGCCATCCCCAAACTGTTTGCCGGTTCCCGCTATACGAAGGAACTGTACATGGAGCTGATGTCGCTGTTGTTCGACATCCTGTCCAAAGTCAGGAAAGAAGGCTTGATGTCGATTGAAGGCGATATTGACTCGCCCAACGAAAGCCCGCTGTTTTCCAAGTATCCGATGGTGCTGGAAGACCACCATATCGTCGAATTCATGAGCGATTACCTGCGCTTGATGGTTTCCGGGAATATGGATGCGTTCCAGATTGAAAACCTCATGGATAACGAGATTGAAACCCACCACCACGAAGGCATGGTGCCGGCCGGTGCGCTGGCCAAGCTGGGCGACGGCATGCCGGCATTCGGCATTGTCGCTTGCGTGATGGGCGTGGTGCACACGATGGAATCGGTGGGGATCCCGCCGTCCGAACTGGGCTTGCTGATTGCAAAAGCACTGGTCGGTACCTTCCTCGGTATTTTGCTAGCGTATGGCTTCGTTGGCCCGCTGGCCACTCTGCACGAGCAAAAGCTCGAAGAGTCGACCAAGATGTTCCAGTGCGTGAAAGTCACGCTGCTGGCCAGCCTCAATGGCTATGCGCCGGCGCTGGCAGTGGAGTTCGGCCGTAAAGTGCTGTATTCAACGGAACGTCCGACCTTCTCCGAACTAGAGGAACATATCAAGAAATCGAAGTCCAAGTAATCCGGGCCTTCGCGTATCATTACACTATGGCAATTTTAAGGAATCGATATGGCTGACGAAGGAATGCGGCCTATCATCGTCAAACGCATTAAAAAGGGCGGCCATGGCCATCACGGCGGCGCCTGGAAAATTGCGTATGCCGACTTCGTCACTGCCATGATGGCGTTTTTCCTGCTGATGTGGCTGCTGGGCTCCACCACCAAGGGCGATTTGAACGGGATTTCCGAATACTTTAAAACACCGCTGAAAGTCGCAATGCAGGGCGGTTCCGGGTCGGGCGACAGCTCATCGGTCATTCCCGGCGGCGGCAAGGATTTGACGCGCAAGGAAGGCCAGGTCAAGCAGGCCGATGACCCGGCAGTGACGAAAAAATCGTACAACCTGACGGCCGCGAAAGCGGAAATGGAGCGCCAGGAAACCTTGCGCCTGCAAATGCTGAAGGAAAAGATCGAAGAAAAGATTGAAAACAATGCGCTGCTGAAGAAGTACAAGGACCAGCTGTTGCTGGACTTCACGGCGGAAGGCTTGCGTATCCAGATCGTCGATGAACAGAACCGTCCGATGTTTGCGCTGGCGTCGGCCACCTTGCAGCCTTATACGAAGGATATCTTGCATGAAATCGGCGTGGTGTTGAATGAAGTGCCGAACCGCATCGGCTTGTCCGGCCACACCGATTCCACGCCGTACTTTACCGATGCCGGCTACAGCAACTGGGAATTGTCGGCCGACCGCGCCAATGCATCGCGCCGTGCGCTGGTTGCCGGCGGCCTGCAGGAAAACAAGATCATGCGCGTGGTGGGGCTGGGCTCCGCGGTCCACCTGGACCGCAAGGATCCATTCAATCCGATCAACCGCCGCATCAGCATCATCGTGATGAACAAGAAGACGGAAGAAGGCTTGTTGAAAGAAGGTTCGCAGAAAATGGATGTAGGGACCGAGACCGAGGCGACCAGGGCAGCCGTCCCGGGCGGGACCGCAGCACCGAAGAAGTAACGCAGGCGAAATGCGCACTGCAGGCTTTGAAACGAGACTGATATGACGAGAAAAAAAATCCTTGGCTCCCATGTGAAGCGCCTGCTGTCCGGCGTGTCTGACCATGGGCGCCGGCATTTGACGGAAGTGGAGACGGATTTAATCCAGACCAACCTCCTGCTGGAAGAAGCGATTGAAAAATTGTCGCGCAACTTCATGGCCATCCACGAGACGGTCAGCGCGCAGCAAGCCGCCATTGATGCCTTGTTAGCAGGGGCTACCCCCAGCGCCGAGCAAAAGGAACAATTGGGCGCGCTGTCGTCGCAGGTAGGCGAGTATGTGAATGCGGCTGTCACCAGCATGCAGTTCCAGGACATGACGAGCCAGCTGATCGACCGCACGTTGAAGCGCGTGACCGGCTTGCGCGAATTCCTTGGTACCCTGGGCGCCCACGGTGCGGAAATGGTGCCGGAAAGCGACAATGATGAAATCGTCGAATTGCTCGGCAAGGTCAGCATGGCGCTGGCCATCCAGAGTCTCGAATTGCGCAGCGTGCTGCGCAAGGCCGTCAGCCAGAAGCACCTGGAAAGCGGCGACATCGAGTTGTTTTGACGGTTGATTGAATAACGAAGCAGATAGTGAGATAAAACAAAATGGCGAAAACAATTCTTGCAGTTGACGATTCCAGCTCGCTGCGACAGATGGTGGCCTTCAGCCTGAAGGCGGCCGGTTACCAGGTGGTGGAAGCGGTTGACGGCCAGGACGGTCTGGAAAAAGCCAAAGGCACGACGGTAGACCTGGTGTTGACCGACCAGAACATGCCGCGCATGGATGGTTTGCAATTGATCAAGCATTTGCGCGAACTGCAAAGCTACCAGAAGGTGCCTATCCTGATGCTGACCACAGAATCGTCCGACGAGATGAAAGCCAAGGGCCGCGCGGCTGGCGCCAATGGCTGGCTGGTCAAACCATTTGATCCGCAGCGTCTTATCGAGGTAGTCAAGAAAGTCATCGGCTGAGGACTTCCCATGTATCCAGTACTTGATGGAGTCGCGCCATGACCATCGACATTAGCCAGTTCTACCAGGTCTTCTTTGATGAAGCCGAGGAACTGCTGGCCGAAATGGAGCGCTTGCTGCTGGGTGTCGACATTGCCGCGCCCACGGAAGAAGACTTGAATGCGATTTTCCGTACCGCCCACTCCGTGAAAGGGGGCGCGGGGACGTTCGGCCTGAACGACATGACGGAAATCACGCACGTGCTGGAAACCCTGCTGGACCGTATCCGCAAGGGCGAGATGGCATTGACGGCAGAGCACGTGGATGCCTTCCTGGCCGCCAAAGACATCTTGAAAATGCAACTCGATGGCCACCGTGGCGGTGCAGCCGTTGACCAGGATGCCGTGGGCAACGTGCGCATGATGCTGCAATCGCTGGCGCAAGACGTGGTGGTGGCGGACTTGACGCACATGGCGCCCGCCTTCAACAGTGCGGCGGACGATGACAAGGTCGATCACAGCGATGGCCGCCGCTACCGTTTGGAATTGCCGCAAATGAACCAGCGCGAAGTGGCTGCGCTGTCGGCGGAAGTAGGCTTGCTGGGCCTGGTATCGACGACGCCGCTTGAAGGCGGCCGCACTGCACTGGTGGTGACCACCCATGAAAGCCTGGACGACATCATTTCGATTTGTTCGTTCATTTTAAATCCGGACGATTTGAAGATCACGGAATTGCCGGCGCTGACGCCGACCCAGCAAGCCCGTGAACATGCGGAGCGCAACCGCATCGAAGCAGCGCAAGGCTATGGTTTCTTTGACCCGGTTGAACCATCGGCTGCGCCGGCCGCGCCGGCGCAGCAGGGCGATCCTGGGTATGGCTTCTTCCAGCCGCTGGACCAGATCCGCGCCGATGCGGCGCAAGCGGCAGACGACAACAAAGGATATGGCTTCTTCGAACCGGTAGAAACCATCCGCGCGCGCGCCGGCATCAAGGAGGAGCCGACCGCGGCGCCGACGCCGGAACCGGACAAGAAAGCCGCCGCGAAGAAGGACGACAAGCCTGCCGCCAGCGGTGGCGGCGAATCGTCGTCGATCCGCGTGTCGATTGAAAAAGTCGACCAGCTGATCAACCTGGTGGGCGAACTGGTGATCACGCAAGCGATGATCGAACAGCGCGTCGATACGCTGGACCCGATGGTGCATGAACGCCTGCTCTCCTCAGTGAGCCAGCTCACGCGCAATACGCGCGACTTGCAGGAAGCCGTGATGTCGATCCGCATGATGCCGATGGACTTCGTGTTTTCGCGCTTCCCGCGCATGGTGCGCGACCTGGCCGCCAAGCTGGGCAAGAAAGTCGACTTCATTACCAATGGCGCCGCCACGGAACTGGACAAGGGCTTGATCGAGCGTATCGTCGATCCGCTGACGCACCTGGTGCGCAACAGTATCGACCACGGCATTGAAATGCCGGACGTGCGCCGCGCCGCCGGCAAGAGCGATGCGGGCCGCCTGCTGCTGTCCGCCAGCCACCAGGGCGGCAACATCATCATTGAAGTGGCGGACGATGGCGGCGGCTTGAACCGCGAAAAAATCCTCGCCAAGGCGCGCCAGAATGGCTTGCCCGTATCGGACAACATGGCCGATGCCGACGTGTGGCAATTGATTTTCGCGCCGGGCTTCTCGACGGCGGAAACTGTTACCGACGTGTCGGGCCGCGGCGTCGGCATGGATGTCGTCAAACGCAACATTACTGCCATGGGCGGCAATGTCGATATCCGTTCCGCCAAAGGGTTTGGTACGACGATTTCCATTTCGTTGCCATTGACTCTGGCGATTTTGGATGGCATGACGATCCGCGTCGGCGATGAAATTTACATCTTGCCGCTGGGCTTCGTTATTGAATCGCTGCAGCCGGTGCCGGAAGACGTCAAGGAAATCACCGGCAAGGGCAAAGTCATCAAGGTGCGCGGCGAATACCTGCCGCTGATTCCGTTGTACCAGATGTTCGACATCACGCCGCGCTTCACGAATCCATGCGAAGGCATCATCGTGATCCTGGAAACCGATGGCCGCAAGGCGGCGCTGTTCATCGACGAACTCGTAGGCCAGCAGCAAGTGGTGGTGAAAAACCTCGAATCGAATTATCGCAAGGTGGCGGGCATTTCAGGCGCCACTATTCTGGGGGATGGCGGCGTCTCGCTGATTCTTGATGTGGCCGCATTGATCCGCTCGTCCCGCCAGTTGGCTGACGAATCCATTTTTTCTCAATAAGAGCTAGAGGGTAATCATATGGCAGACGCAAATCTGGCAGCAAACGCAGAGGATATCGCCGGCCGCGAATTCCTTGCGTTTAAGCTGGGTAAAGAAGAGTACGGGATCGATATCCTGAAGGTGCAGGAAATCCGCGGCTATGAAGCGGTGACCCGCATTGCTTCCGCGCCGGAATTCATCAAGGGTGTCATCAACCTGCGCGGCATCATCATTCCCGTGGTGGACATGCGCATCAAGTTCCAGCTGGGCGAGGCCGTGTATGACCAGTTCACCGTGGTCATCATCCTCAACATCAATGGCCGCGTGGTGGGCATGGTGGTCGATTCCGTGTCCGACGTCACCACCCTGACGCAAGACCAGGTGAAGCCGCCGCCGGAAATGGGCACCGCATTCTCGACCGAATACATCATCGGCCTGGGCACCATCGATGAGCGTATGCTGATCCTGGTCGATATCGACCGCCTGATGTCCAGCCCGGACATGGGGCTGAACGACCAGATGGCTGCTTAAAAAACCTTATTAATAAAAGATAGCCTGCCGCAACGATGGCGGGCGTATTAAAACAAGAATGCGCGCAGAAACCCTGGATGGCGCCGGGGCTGTACCCAAAAGGGAACGCGCCGCCTGAAAGACAGCAACGAAGGGAGACGATGATGAATTTACGCGACTTTAAAATCGGCACCAGGTTGAGCATTGGTTTCGGCAGCATCTTGCTGATTCTCGCTGCCATGGTCTTGTTGACCAATGTGCTGAACTACCGCAATAAATCGGAATTACGGGGCGGCCTGGAAACGGCCAACGCAAAAAACCTGCAAGCGTCTGCGATGAAGAGCGCGATGCTGGAAACCGGTATTGCCATGCGCAACATCGGCCTGCAATCGGACGTCAGCCTGATGCAGAAGGAAGAGGGCAAGGTCAAGGAACAGCGCAAACGCTATGACGCGGCGCGCGACAAGCTGCAAAGCTTAGGCTTGAATGACGCGGAAAAGAAGGTGCTGTCGGATATCGCAGCACTGGACAAGGACGTCGACGCCGCGTTCAAGGAAGCCATCGGCCAGGTGCTGGCGTTTAACTCGGAAGGCGCCGCGAAAGTCATCGCCAGCCGTATCGATCCGCTGAACCAGCAAACCCTGTCGGCGCTCAATACGCTGGTGGACATGCAGCAAAAAGCGTCGGCCGCCGTGCTGGAAGGCTCGATTGCCGCCGACAGCCGCCTGATGATGATCCTGTTCGGCCTGGGCGCGATCGCCATCGCGCTGGGCGTGGTGGCGGCGCTGATCATTACCCGCTCCATCACGGGGCCGCTGTACGGCGCCGTGGAAGTGGCCAAGCGCGTGGCCGGAGGCGAACTGACGTCGCAAGTGACGGTCGAAGGCAAGGATGAAACCAGCGAACTGCTGCAAGCGCTGCGCGAAATGAACGACAGCCTGGTGCGCACGGTCAGCGAAGTGCGCTCGTCCACGGAAACCATCACCGTGGCATCGCAGGAAATCGCGTCCGGCAATGCCGACCTGTCGTCGCGCACGGAAGCGCAGGCCAGCTCGCTGGAAGAAACCGCGTCGTCGATGGAGCAGCTGACGTCCACCGTGAAGCAAAATGCCGATAACGCGCGCCAGGCCAACCAGCTGGCTGTGTCGGCGTCGTCGGTGGCGGAAAAAGGCGGCACCGTGGTATCGCAAGTGGTGGAAACCATGGGCTCGATCAAGGAATCGTCGTCCAAAGTGGTGGACATCATTGGCGTCATCGATGGCATCGCGTTCCAGACCAACATCCTGGCGCTGAATGCGGCCGTGGAAGCGGCCCGCGCAGGGGAGCAGGGCCGCGGCTTTGCCGTGGTGGCCTCCGAGGTGCGTTCGCTGGCGCAGCGTTCCGCTGCCGCCGCCAAGGAAATCAAGGAATTGATTGGCGACTCCGTGGACAAAGTCGATGCCGGTTCGCGCCTCGTCGATGAAGCCGGCCAGACCATGGGCCTGATCGTGACGTCGATCAAGCAGGTGGCCGACATCATGGGTGAAATTACAGCGGCAACCCAGGAACAAAGCAACGGCATTGAAGAAGTCAACCAGGCCATCACGCAGATGGATGAAATGACGCAGCAAAATGCCGCGCTGGTGGAAGAGGCTGCCGCAGCGGCGGAAAGCATGCAGGAACAGGCGCAGAACCTGGCTGCCGCCGTCGCCATCTTCAAGCTGGCCGGTGACGCCTATACGGCGCAGCGCGCTGCAGCGCCAAAAGCAGCACCGAAGGCCGTCACCCGCACCGCGGTGGTGCCACGTGCCGCCACGCCGAAGGCGCCGCCCAAGAAACTGGCGACGGCCAATACGCAAGATGGCGAGTGGGAAGAGTTCTGATTGACCCCGGTCCCGGACCAGGCGGCGCAAGCGCCGCGCGCATTTGACGATGCGTGCGGCGCGCTGGTGACACGTTTGAGAAAGTAGATACATGCCGCAATCCAAAGACACCGTCAAAGAGTTTGATTTCAACGCGCGCGATTTTGAGCGGGTGCGCGCGCTGATTTACAAAAAAGCCGGTATTTCACTGGCTGACAGTAAGCAAGAGATGGTGTACAGCCGTCTGGCGCGCCGCCTGCGCGCCTGCGGCATCAATTCGTTTGTTAAATACCTGGACGACCTGGAAGCAGGCCGCCTGGGCGATGAGTGGGAATCGTTCACCAATGCGCTGACCACCAACCTGACGTCGTTCTTCCGCGAAGCCCACCACTTCCCCTTGCTGGCGGAGCACGTCAAAAACAAGCGCGACATCACGATCTGGTGTTCCGCCAGTTCCACCGGCGAAGAGCCGTATTCCATCGCGATGACCTTGTGCGAAGCGTTCAATACGTTGACGCCGCCGGCCACCATCGTTGCCACCGACATCGACACCAATGTGCTGGCCCACGGCGCCAACGGCGTCTATACGCTGGACCGCCTGGACAAGATGTCGCCCGAGCGCCAGCGCCGCTTTTTCCTGAAAGGGAAGGGCGACAAGGAAGGCTACGTGCGCGTGCGTCCTGAATTGCGCAACCTGATCACGTTCAAGCAGTTGAATTTGCTGGCGGACCAGTGGCCTGTGCAAGGTCCGTTCGACGTGATTTTCTGCCGCAATGTGATGATTTATTTCGATAAGGCGACTCAGCGTAAAATACTGTCGCGCTTTGTCCCATTGATGAAGCCCGACGCACTGCTGTTTGCCGGCCATTCGGAGAATTTCCTGTATGTGTCCGATCAATTGAAATTGCGCGGTAAAACTGTGTACGAGCTGGACGATCGCCGCGGCGCAAGCCTGAGAGTGTCGTCGTAAAGGAAGGCGGGGACCTATGGACTTGGAACAATTTGCCACGAACGTCTATTACGACCGGACGTTTGACTGCGACGCAGCGAAGATCCTGCCGGGCGAGTATTACTTCACCAACAAAGACATGCTGATTGTCACGGTGCTCGGTTCGTGCGTATCGGCGTGCATCCGTGACCGCGTGACGGGCCTGGGCGGCATGAACCACTTCATGCTGCCCGATGGCGGCGGCGATGGCAGTCCCGTGTCGGCTTCGGCACGCTATGGCAGCTATGCGATGGAAATTCTCATCAATGATTTGCTGAAAGCCGGCGCCAAGCGGGAAAATATGGAAGCCAAGGTATTTGGCGGCGGCGCAGTGCTGAAAGGTTTTACCGCCATTAACGTGGGCGAGCGCAATGCCGCGTTTGTCCAGACTTTCCTGAAAAATGAACGGATCCGCATTGTTGCGGAAGACTTGAACGATATTTATCCCCGCAAAGTGTATTTTTTTCCCCGCACGGGCAAAGTGCTGGTGAAAAAATTGATGCAAACCCATAACGATACGCTGGCCAAACGCGAAAGCGAATATGCGAGCCGGCTCAAGAAACAGCCAGTGGCGGGCGAGGTCGAGCTGTTCTGACCCTGACGTGCCGGTGGTGCATGACTAGAAGAGATATAACATCATGAAGATCAAAGTCCTGATCGTCGACGACTCCGCGCTGATCCGCAGCGTCATGACGGAAATTATCAATAGCCAGTCCGACATGGAAGTGGTGGGCGTGGCGCCTGATCCGTTGGTCGCGCGCGAGCTGATCAAGCAAACCAATCCGGATGTGCTGACGTTGGACGTCGAAATGCCAAAAATGGATGGCCTCGATTTCCTGGAAAAACTCATGCGCCTGCGCCCGATGCCGGTCGTGATGGTGTCGTCGCTGACGGAGCGTGGTTCGGAAATCACGATGCGCGCGCTGGAACTGGGCGCCGTGGATTTCGTTACCAAGCCTAAAATCTCCATCCAGGCCGGCATGCGCGAATATGCCGAACTGATTACCGATAAAATCCGTGCCGCATCGCGTGCCCGCGTGCGCGCCCGCACGCTGCCGCAGGCCGGTGCGGAAGGCCAGGCGCCGCTGCCGCAATTACGCAACCCGCTGATGTCTTCTGAAAAACTGATCATCGTCGGCGCGTCCACCGGCGGGACGGAAGCAATCCGCGAATTCCTCATGCAAATGCCGTCTGATTGCCCGGGCATTTTGATTACCCAGCACATGCCGGAAGGCTTTACCCGTTCGTTTGCCAAGCGGCTTGATTCGCTGTGCAAGATTGCCGTCATTGAATCGCAGGGCAATGAACGCGTGCTGCCGGGCCATGCGTATATCGCGCCAGGCCATTCGCATTTGACCCTGACCCGTTCCGGCGCCAACTACATGACCAAGATTGACCAGAGCGAACCGGTCAACCGCCACCGCCCGTCGGTGGACGTGCTGTTCCGTTCCGCCGCCCAGTTTGCCGGTAAGAACGCCGTGGGCGTCATCTTGACGGGCATGGGGAAAGATGGCGCGGCCGGCATGCTGGAGATGAAAAATGCCGGCGCGTATAATTTCGCGCAAGATGAAGCCAGCTGCGTTGTGTTTGGTATGCCGCGTGAAGCCATTGCAGTGGGTGGCACGCATGAAGTCGGTGCATTGCAAGACTTGCCGGGCATGGTGCTGGGCTATCTGGCCAAGCACGGCTCGCGTGCACTGCGCGTTTAACAACTGGGTGCAGGCGCCTTTAGGCCGGGCATCCACATATCTGTATTTATCAGTGTAAGCTGTGACGTTTTACCGCCACTTTGTTCGCCTTAACGCAATGAAAATGCTATCCTACAAAGAGGTGGTGCTTATAAACACTATTAACAACCGCGTAAGAGAATCAACGGAGTAATTCATGGCTGATCCAAAGATGAAATTTTTAGTTGTTGACGATTTTTCGACGATGCGCCGCATTGTCCGGAATCTGTTGAAAGAACTGGGTTATGCCAATGTGGACGAAGCCGAAGACGGTGTCATGGCGCTGGCGAAGCTGCGCGCGGAACCGTTCGATTTCGTCGTGTCGGACTGGAACATGCCGAACATGGACGGCCTGACCATGCTGCAAAACATTCGTGCCGATCCCGCGCTGGCCAAGCTGCCTGTGCTGATGGTGACGGCAGAAGCCAAAAAAGAAAACATCATTGCGGCGGCCCAGGCCGGCGCTAACGGTTATGTGGTGAAGCCTTTCACTGCCGCCACCCTGGATGAAAAGCTGAACAAGATTTTCGAAAAGCTGGGCGCCTGACAGGTCGCGGATGGCGCAGCAGCCGTGGCGCAGCGCGCCTGAGCGGACACGCGGCGCAACAGGCGCGCCACCTCTGTGTCATGGCTGCGGCCGGTGCAATGCCTTGGGCGCGGTCGCGCGCCGGCATTGCGCCTTAGTATCACCCGGGCTGGCCTTGCGCCGGCCTTAGTTTTTTCAGGCGACCACACTATGCATCAAACCAATTTCCTTGTTCGCGAGCCGTTGCTGGACCCGGCGCAGAAAGTGGTCGGCTACGAATTGACGTGGCAACAGCAAGGCAGCACGCCGCCTACGCGGGCGCAGCTGGAAGACCTGGTGGGCTTCGTGGCTGGCGAAGTCAATGACGACGGGCAGGGCTGGCTGTTGCGGGACAAAATGCTGTTCCTGCAAGCCGTGCCGGAAATGCTGTCGACCGACGCGCTGTACAACATGCCGCCTGAGCATACGGTGCTGTCGATCCGCGCGCCCATGCTGGCCAATGCCGATACGCTGGCGGCCGTGCAAGGCTTGCGCGCCGGCGGCGTCGGCATCTTGCTGCGCGATGCCGACCTGGCGCGCGTGGGTTCGCGCCTGGGCACGATCGCATCCTTTGTCGAAGTCAAATTCACGGGCGCCGACGTGGCGTCGCAGGCGCGCGCCTATGCGGCATTGAAGGCATCGAATTTGCGCATGATCGGGCGTCCTGTCGCCACGTGGAATGATTTCGATGCATGCGCGGCGCTGGGACTCGATGCATTTGTCGGCAAGCTGCACTTGACGCCCCGTCCTGGCACTTCCGTGCAAGGCATGAATCCGGCGCAAACGCTGATCATGCAATTGATGCAAATGGTCAGCGCCAATGCCGACGTGAAAAACCTGGAAGACGTGTTGCGGCGCGATGCCGCGCTGTCGTACCAGCTGATGCGCTACATTAATTCCGCAGGCTTTGGTGCAGGGCGGGAAATCACGTCGCTGCGCCAGGCCATCACCATGCTGGGCTATGAACCGCTATACCGCTGGCTGACCTTGCTGCTGGCCACGGCCAGCACCAATGGCTATTCGCCCGTCTTGCTGGAAACCGCCGTGGTGCGGGGCCGCCTGGCGGAATTGCTGGGCTTGAAAGCGCTGGGCAAGGCTGACGCGGAAAACATTTTCGTGGCCGGCATGTTTTCACTGCTGGACCGGTTGCTGGGGATGCCGATGCAAGAAGTGCTGGCGGGGATCCAGCTGTCGGATGACGTGGTGGCGGCGCTGATGTCGCGCTCCGGCAAGTATGGGCCTTACCTGGCGCTGGCCGAGGCGTGCGAGTTGAACAGCGATCTGGTGGCGTCGCTGGCTTCGACGCTGAATTTGAGCCCGGCGGAAGTCAATAAGGCGCACCTGGAAGCGCTGGCGTGGACGCAGTCGGTGACGACGTCGTAAGCGCTGAATCGTCATCCCCGCGAAGGCGGGGATCCATGCTGCGCGTCCGAGGCTGGCTACCCATGGATGCCTGCGGGGGCGCCGGGCCCTGCGCGGGAATGACTTGCCGGTGGTCAGATTTCCAGGTTATCGATCAAGCGCGTCGTACCCAGCTTGGCCGCAGCCAGCACCACCAGCGGTGTACCCTGCGCCAGGTCGCCGGCTGACGGCACTTGCAAATCAGCGCGCTTACGAATGGAAATGTAATCCGGTTTCCAGCCGCGCTTGGCCAGGTCGTCCATGGCTTTGTGTTCCAGCTGGAAGATATCCAGGTGGCCCGCACGCATTTCTTCCGCCACGAAATTCAAGGTTTGGAACAGCGCCGGCGCTTCCGCCCGTTCCGTCTCCGACAAATACATATTGCGCGACGACAGCGCCAGCCCGTCTTCCGCGCGGTACGTTTCGGCTGCCACGATATTGGTCGGCATGCCCATCTGGCGCGCCATGTTGCGGACGATCATCAGCTGCTGGTAATCCTTCTTGCCAAACACGGCGACTTTCGGCTGCACGCAGTTGAACAGCTTGGCAACGACCGTGCACACGCCCGTAAAGAAGCCAGGGCGGAATTCCCCTTCCAGTGCATTACCGAGGCCGTCCGGCGGCGTCACGCGGTATTCCTGCGGTTCCGGATACATATCTTTCTCGGTTGGCGCAAACAGCACGTACACGCCTTCTTTTTCCAGCTTTTCCACGTCCGCCTGGAACGTGCGCGGATATTTGTCGAAGTCTTCGTTCGGGCCGAATTGCAAGCGGTTGACGAAGATCGAGGCCACCACCGGGTCGCCGTGCTTGCGCGCCAGGCGCATCAGCGACAGGTGGCCTTCGTGCAGGTTACCCATGGTTGGCACGAAGGCCGTGCGCAACTGGCCGCTGAGCTGGTCGCGCAATTCATCGATGGAGGAAATGATTTTCATAATGAGCTCTCGGGATCAGGCCGGCGAATATGCCAGCCGTACATAAATAGGCGCAAACGGCTCGGCCTGGGTAATTTCAATCAAGGTTTCTTTTGCCAGTTCCAGCAGGGCGACAAAATTCACGACCACGACAGGCGGGCCGCCGGACACGTCAAACAAATCCGCGAATTCCACGAAGCGGGCTGATTGCAGCTTGCGCAAGATAATGGTCATGTGCTCGCGCACGGACAATTCTTCGCGGCTGATCTTATGGTGCTGCACCAGCCGCGCCTTGCGCAGCAAGCCAGCCCACGCCGCCTGTAAATCTTCCGGCGTCACGTTTGGAAACACCGGTTGCAAGCTTTGTTCGATATACACCTGCGTGCGGACAAAATCGCGGCCAACTTGCGGCTGTGCATTCAAATCCCATGCCGCCAGCTTGATTTGTTCATATTCCAGCAAGCGCCGCACCAGTTCCGCGCGCGGATCGTCAAATTCCGCTTCCAGTTCCGGCGCCCGCTGCGGCAGCAGCATGCGTGATTTAATTTCAATCAGCATGGCTGCCATTAACAGGTATTCGGCAGCCAGTTCCAGGTTCGACAGGCGGATTTGCTCCACGTACTGCAAATATTGCAGCGTGACTTGCGCCATCGGGATGTCGAGGATGTTGAAGTTTTGCTTGCGGATCAGGTACAGCAGCAAGTCCAGCGGGCCTTCGAATGCTTCCAGGAAGATTTCCAGCGCGTCGGGCGGGATGTACAGGTCGGTGGGGAGTTTCAGCAGTGGTTCGCCGTACAGGCGCGCATGCCCAACGACTTCGGCGGCCTCAGCGCTGTCCGCGCTGCCGGCCGCCGGTGTCGTGTCCGCATCCTGCACCGGCGTATCCGTGACCGGAGCGCCTTCTCCCGACGGCATGTCCGCCTGTCCGTGCTGCGACATGCTTCAGTCCGGCTTAGACCTTGTTTTGGTAAACGTAAGCCTGCTGTTTAACGGTCGATGCCTTGATGCGTTCCTGTTCGGACAGCGGGGTCGGTTCCTTGTCCCACAGCAGGGAACGGCCCTGGCGCTGGCGCTCTTCCAGGCCTGGCTTTTGCTGACGCAGCGAGTTGATGAACTTGGTGTGGTCCGACTCGTACATGCTGAACTGTTTAGAGAATTTCATATCGTGAGAGTGCGAAAAAATGTCCAACAGTTATTTTACCGCGATGCAGCAAGCAAGGATATGGGGAGCGCGATCTAAAAGTGCACAGGCGTCACTCAGAACTTGTGGCGGATGCCGGTTGCGTACGTGGTGCCGCTGGCAGACGTGCTGATCTTGTCGTAGACGCCCATCGCGTAAATATCGGTGCGCACGGACAAATTGTAGTCATAGCCGGCGCTGATGGTATCGCGGTGGTACGGGGCACGGACATTCGTACGCTCATTGGCGCGGGCCCAGCCCACCATCCATTTACCTGCGCCTTGCGGTACAGCCACGCCCACGTGCGCCATGCGCGTACGGCGGCCCGTCAACTCAGTCTTGTTGCGGTCGTAGGTGGCAAATACTTTCGCGGCAGTAAAGTCATAGGATCCCCCGGCAAAAACTGTGCGCTGGCTGGGGGCGGCTGCGGATTGGTTCAAGCCGTTTTTCACTTCCTGCGCGGCCACCGCCACCATCAGCGGCCCGGAGCTGTAGCGCAGCACGGCGGACGTGTCGTTGCCGACCGCTGTGCCGCTCCGCTCGCCCAGGTTGACCTGGCCCACCACGCTGAAGCCGCCGCCAAAGGTTGGCGACGTGTAATGCACGGCATTATTCCAGCCGGAATCGCCCATGACTGCTACGCCATAGCCGGCAATCCACAGCTGCGTCATCAATGGCGAAAAGCGGGTGGAAAAGCCGAACGGGTTCAAGTTGCCGGACAACTGGAACAACGGCGTCGGCAGACGGCCGATCTTGAACTGGCCCATGTCGCCATTCAAACCAACGTAGGCGGCCCGGGTCAGCATGGCTTCGCCGGGCGTACGGCCTGCCTCGCCCGTGTCGGCGCGCATGAAACCTTCAATGGCGAACACTGCCGAGTTACCACCGCCCAGGTTTTCCGTACCGCCGATGCCCCAGTACGACGTCGTCATGCCACCGCTGTTGACGACGGTAGTCGACGGCGTGCCGCTCATTTGCGAACGGGCCACGTACATGTCGACCAGGCCATACAGTTGGACATTCGTGGCCTGGGCCAGGGCGGCGGAACTGAGTGAAGACAGGATGGCGGCCGCGATGGCAGTACGAGAAAAGCGTTGCATGTGTTATCCCCTTTTTAATATTAAGTTGTATACACGGCAATCTGTCGGTTCATTGTACGCCCGGCATTCCTGTTTGCAAGTTTATGGATTCATTGCCTGAAACTGCCGTTGTCACAAATCCACAAAGGGCGTTGAGCTATGAATCGCGCTAGCACAGCTATACGCACAGGCTGATCATTCCGCCGGTACTGTCCTTTATTCTTCATCTCGGTCGCGGGTATCGGAAAGAATCGCCTAAGTATTGCTGGTGGTGCGGCATGCGGCTGGCCCTTTCATTGATACACACTGACTTTCTCCAAGGACGGGAATCTTCAGCCTGTCTTTCTTGGGCGCCTCTTCGGGGGCGCCATTTTTTTGTCTGCCTGCACAGATTTATTGAATTGCGTAAAATCGTTGTGCATGAATCCCTCCACGATATTATTCCTGACGCTGGCGCCACTGCTGTGGGCCGGTAATGCCATTGTCGGCCGCATGGTCCACGAATTGGTGCCGCCAATTACGCTGAATTTCCTGCGCTGGGCTATCGCATTGGTTATCTTGCTGCCATTGGCCGGCCCCATATTTCATCGGGATAGTAGTTTATGGCGCCATTGGCGCCGGTTTGCTTTGCTGGGTTTATTGGGTATCGGCATGTATAACGCATTGCAATACCTGGCATTGCAAAGTTCTACGCCGATTAATGTGACTTTGGTGGCGGCAGGGATGCCGGTCTGGATGATGTTGACTGGGTGGATGTTTTTTGGCGCCCGGATTTCACGCCGCCAGATATGCGGGGCCATATTATCCATCAGCGGCGTAGTGCTGGTATTGGCACGCGGTGAATTAAACCACTTGCTGGAATTGCGGCTGGTTGCGGGCGATATGTTCATGATTTTGGCGACGATTGCGTGGTCGTTGTATAGCTGGCTATTGACCCGCTCCACCGAGCCAGTGGAATTGCGCGCCAATTGGGCCAGTTTTTTATTGGCGCAAGTGGCATTTGGCGCTATCTGGTCTGGATTATTTGCCGGCGGCGAATGGCTGCTGGCGCCGCAGCAAATTCACTGGGGCTGGCCATTGTTTGCCGCGTTAATGTATGTGGCGATCGGCCCGGCAGTAATTGCATTCCGCTGCTGGGGCGCCGGCGTGCAGCGGGCTGGTCCCAGCGTCGCCGCCTTTTTCAGTAACTTGACGCCGCTATTTGCCGCGCTGATGTCGTCGGCCTTCCTTGGTGAGTTACCCCGCCTATATCACGGCGCTGCCTTTTTATTGATAGTCGGCGGCATTGTCGTGTCGTCGCGGCGCGTCTGATCGGGTTAATCAGGGGCCTTTGCGGGCTTTTTATGCCAATAACTGGCTTAATCAAGCCAGAATATGGCATAAAACCCGCAAAAAAACAGCGCCACGCGTGCGCTGCGTTTTTTCCGGGTTTGTTATGCTGGGGCAGCCGAGAAGGAGAATGCCATGCGCAAATTCATATGGGCGCTGGCCGCTGTGGCGGTATTGGCAGCGGGCTGCCATGATAAGCCGATTGATCCGTTAAAGCCTAAAGTGGCGGTAATGTTCCAGATGTAACAAGGAACTTAATCGCGGAGTATGCGCCGCATGACAAATGGCGCAGGCTCCAGGGGATTGGCGTGCGTGTATTCCAGCTCTGGCGCCAATTCAAATTCAAACGCCGAATAAAAGCCGATTAATTCCGGCTGGTCGCTGCGGACTGCCAGGCGCAATTCGCTGATGCCGGTTTCCAGCCCATGGTGGATGACGGCTTCAATTAAATGCTGCGAGATATTCGCGCCCCGGTGCGTTGGCAATACACCCATCCGCAAGATTTCCCATACATCGGTTTCGCCCTCCAGGGGCAGCCAGCGGATGGAGCCGACCGGCAAATCATCGACCAATAAAATAAAACCGCCGCCGTCCCGCAAATCCTGCGAAACGCGAACGGCGGTTTCCCGGTGTCCACTGGAAGTGACGCTGACTTTACCGGCCCACGCAGCACGCGTGAGCTCGGCAATTAATTTCGCATCGGAATCCGTGGCTTGCCGAACAACGATGTTCATCATGAATTAACGGATGCGCATGCCCGGTTCCGCACCTGGCCACGGATTCAGGATGTAAATACCTGGGTTTTTACTTTCATCCGCGCTGGATGCCGCCATCACCATGCCTTCGGAAATGCCGAATTTCATTTTACGCGGCGCCAGGTTGGCCACCAAAACCGTTAATTTGCCAATCAAATCCTCTGGCTGGTACATCGATTTAATGCCGGAGAAGACATTGCGATGGCGGTTTTCACCGGCATCCAGCGTCAAACGCAGCAATTTATCGGAGCCTTCCACGTGTTCGCAATTGACGATTTTTGCGATACGCAAATCGATTTTCATGAAGTCATCGATTTTAATTTCCGCGTCCAGTGGTTCAATGCCTTCATTTGGCGCCAGCGGCGCCAATGGCGCCGGTTTTTCCGCTTTAGCAGGTTTTTCAGCTTTCACGGCGGGAGCATTGCCGCTTGCTGCAATCTGGTTTTGCGCGTCAAACAAGTCTTCAATCATTTTTGCGTCCACGCGCGTCATCAAGTGCGTATAGGCGCCGATGGTGCGGCCCAGCATGGATTGATAGACAGCGCCGGTCGACAATTCGGTATCGGCCCACGTGTAGCGCTCGTCGTTAAGGAATTTCGCTACATTGGCTGCCACACCTGGCAAGACCGGCGACAGCAGTACGGTCAATTGACGGAACAGAATCAGCGCCGTCGTGCACACGTCGTGCAGTTCCGCCGTCTTGGTGTCATCCTTGGCCAGCACCCATGGCTTGTTGTCATCCACGTACTGGTTGATGATGTCGGCCACTTCCATGATCTCACGCAAGGCTTTGCCGAATTCGCGCTGGTCGAAGTTGGCAGCGATATGGGCCTGGCGCTCGGCGCCATTTTCCGTGGTCAGCGCGCGCTTGATCCAGGCCATTGCGTTGTCGGACAAGGTGGCGGCCAGTTTGCCGTCGAATTTCTTCGCAATAAAGCCGGCGCAGCGGCTGGCAATGTTGACATACTTGCCAATCAAGTCCGAGTTCACGCGGGCGACGAAATCTTCACCCGTGAAGTCCAGGTCTTCCACGCGGGAATTCAGCTTGAACGCGATGTAATAGCGCAGCCATTCCGGGTTCATGCCCAGGTTCAGGTAGCGCAGCGGCGAAATGCCGGTGCCGCGCGACTTCGACATTTTTTCATTGTTCACGGTCAAGTGGCCGTGTACGGCAACTTTCATGCGTTCAATGGTCGGGTGGCCGGCAAATTGCAGCATCGCCGGCCAGAACAGCAGGTGGAACGACACGATATCTTTGCCGATGAAGTGGATTTGCTCCGTGCCAGGGTCGGCCAGCAGCGCGTCGTAATCGATCCCTTTCTTGCCGCAGTAATTCTTCAGGCTGGCCAGGTAGCCGACCGGCGCGTCCAGCCACACGTAGAAGTATTTGCCCGGCGCATCGGGAATCGGGATGCCGAAGTAGGGCGCATCGCGCGAAATGTCCCAGTCGGCCAGCTTTTCACCCGCTTCGCCCAGCCATTCGGACACTTTATTGACCATTTCAGGCTGCAAACGGCCTGGCGTATTCAGCCAGTCGCGCAGGAAGGTATAGCAGCGCGGGTCGGACAGTTTAAAGAAGTACTGTTCGGACGGCTTCAACACCGGCGTGGCATTGGTGAACACGGAGAACGGATTGACCAGCTCGGTCGGCTGGTACGCGGCGCCGCACACTTCGCAGTTGTCGCCATACTGGTCTTTGGCGCCGCATTTCGGGCACTCGCCCTTGATGTTGCGGTCCGCCAGGAACATGCCTTTGACCGGGTCATAGAAACGGTCCACGGTCTTGGTTTGAATCAGGCCGGCATCGCGCAGTTTGCGGTAGATACCTTGCGACAATTCCACGTTTTCCGGCGAATCCGTCGAATACCAGTTATCGAAGGCGATGTGGAAGCCATCCAGGTATTGCGCGCGCCCGGCGGCAATTTTCGCCACGAATTCTTGCGGCGTGATGCCTTCTTTCTCCGCGGCAATCATGATCGGCGTGCCATGCGTGTCGTCGGCGCCAACAAAATGCACTTCGCGCAAGCCATTGCCTTCGCGCTGCATTCGCTGGAAACGGACCCAGATGTCGGCCTGGATATATTCCATCATGTGGCCGATGTGGAAGGCAGCGTTTGCGTAAGGCAGGGCAGTAGTGACGAACAGCTTGCGGGTCATAGTAATGCGCTTTATTGGTGGAAAAACGGCCATTTTACCAGTGCTAGGGTCGGATGCGCAGCCGGAAGGCCATACACCGGCTATTTTGCGCTAGACTTCCGCATCTTCTACGGAGAACTTATGAGCATTACAACCGACGACGTCAAAGCAGCCCTGTCCCACGTGGTGGACCCGAATACCGGCAAGGATTTCTGCGCTTCCAAATGCGTGCGCAACCTGAAAGTCGAGGGCGGCGACGTTTCTTTCGATATCGAGCTGGGCTATCCAGCCAAGAGCCAGTTTGATTCCATTCGCGCATTGGTCACCGGCGCGGTGCAGGCGCTGCCGGGCGTGGCGACGGTGTCCGCTAATGTATACAGCAAGATCATTTCGCACTCGGTGCAGCGCGGCTTGAAGCTGATGCCGAACGTGAAAAACATCATTGCCGTGGCGTCCGGCAAGGGCGGCGTGGGCAAATCCACGACCGCCGTGAACCTGGCGCTGGCGCTGGCGGCGGAAGGCGCGTCGGTCGGTATGTTGGATGCCGACATTTATGGCCCGTCGCAGCCGATGATGCTGGGCGTGTCCGGCCGTCCGGAAACCAAGGATGGCAAAACCATGGAACCGCTGGAAAACCATGGCGTGCAAGTGTCGTCAATTGGTTTCCTGATCGATCCGGATGAACCAATGGTATGGCGCGGCCCGATGGTGACGCAAGCGCTGCAGCAATTGCTGGAGCAAACCAATTGGCGCGACCTCGATTACCTGGTGGTCGATATGCCGCCGGGCACGGGCGACATCCAGCTGACCCTGTCGCAAAAAGTGCCGGTCACGGGCGCCGTGATTGTCACGACGCCGCAGGATATCGCGCTGCTCGATGCCCGTAAGGGCTTGAAAATGTTCGAGAAAGTCGGCATACCTATCCTTGGCGTGGTGGAAAACATGAGCCTGCATATTTGCAGCAATTGCGGCCACCACGAACATATCTTTGGCCAGGGTGGCGGCGCGAAAATGTGCGGCGACTTCGGCGTCGATTACCTGGGCGCGCTGCCGCTGCAACTGGCAATCCGCGAGCAGACGGATTCCGGCAAGCCAACTGTGGTGGCCGATCCGGATGGCGCGACGGCTGCCATCTATAAAGAGATTGCCCGCAAGGTTGCCATCAAGGTGGCGGAAAAGGCCAAGGACATGACGAGTAAATTCCCGTCGATTGTCATCAAAAACGATTGATCCAAAGCGGTCCACTGCGTGCATAATGCTGTTTTGTTAATTCCATAGGAGAAAACAGCATGAAACGTACCCTGATGGCAGCTTTCCTGGCGCTGACAGCCGCCGGCGCCTCCGCGCAATCCGTGTCGTTTGCCGAACCGGCGGATGGCGCCACCGTTACCAGCCCGTTCAAAGTCAAATTCAATGTGTCCGGCATGGAAGTCAAACCTGCCGGCGACATGTCCGAGAAGACCGGCCACCATCACTTGATCATCAACGGCGACAGCCTGAAAGCCGGTGAATCGATTCCATTCGATGAAAAGCACATGCACTTCGGCAAAGGCCAAACGGAAGCGGAATTGAAGTTGCCGCCAGGCCAGTACAAGCTGACCATGCAATTCGCCAACGGCGCGCACCAGTCATATGGTGCGCCGCTGAGCAAGACGATCAATATCACCGTCAAGTAATGCTGGGGCAGGGGCGGGCGGTAGTCCGCCCCGTGCCGGTGCGGGTAAAATAGCGGTTTTACCTTATTCGCACTGACTCCATGACCACCACTCCAGTCCGTACCCGTTTCGCTCCCAGCCCGACCGGCTTCCTGCACCTGGGCGGCGCCCGCACCGCGCTGTATTCCTGGGCCTATGCACGCCATTTCGGCGGCACCTTTGTGCTGCGTATTGAAGACACGGACGTGGAGCGTTCGACGCCGGAAGCGGTGCAAGCCATTTTGGATGGCATGAAATGGCTGGGCCTGGACCATGACGAAGGCCCGTTCTACCAGATGCAGCGCATGGACCGCTACCGCGAAGTCGTGGCGCAAATGCTGGAGGCGGGTACCGCTTACCACTGCTATTCGTCGCCGGAAGAAGTGCAGGCCATGCGCGACCGCGCCACGGCGGCCGGTGAAAAGCCGCGCTATGACGGCACGTGGCGCCCGGAAGAAGGCAAAGTGCTGCCGCCGGTGCCAGCCGGCCGCAAGCCGGTCGTGCGCTTCAAAAATCCGCTGGATGGCGAAGTCACGTGGAATGACGTCGTCAAAGGCACCATCACCATTGCCAACAAAGAGTTGGACGACCTGGTGATTGCCCGTCCGGACGGTACGCCGACCTATAACTTCTGCGTGGCAGTCGATGACTGGGACATGCAAATCACCCACGTGCTGCGCGGCGATGACCACGTCAACAATACGCCGCGCCAGATCAATATCTTGCGCGCGATTGGCGCCAAATTGCCGGAATATGGGCACTTGCCGATGATCCTGGGCCCGGATGGACAAAAGCTGTCGAAGCGCCACGGCGCCGTGTCCGTGATGGAATATCCGGCACAGGGCTTCCTGCCTGAAGCCATGCTGAATTACCTGGCGCGCCTGGGCTGGAGCCACGGCGACGATGAAATCTTCTCGATGGAACAATTCGCCGAGTGGTTCAACCTGGAAAGCCTGACGCCATCGGCTGCGCAATTCAACAATGAAAAGCTGGCATGGCTGAATAATCACTGGATCAAGCAGGCCGACAATACGCGCCTGGCGGAACTGGTGAAGCCGCGCATGCTGGCGGCCGGCGCCGTGTTCGACGGCGCACCGGCATTGCCGCCGGTATTGGCGCTGTTGAAGGACCGTACCAACACCACCAATGAACTGGCCGACGCCGCCATGCTGTTCTACCGCGCACCGCAGCCGGATGCAGCCCTGCTGTCCCAGCACGTGACGGATGCCGTGAAGCCTGCGCTGGCCGCGTTTGCTGAACGTATTGCCACTGTGGAATGGAGCAAGGAAGCCATTGCCGCCATGATCAAGGAAGTGCTGGCGGCCCATGGCTTGAAAATGCCGCAGCTGGCAATGCCATTGCGCCTGTTTGTGTGCGGCCAGTTGCAGACGCCGGCCATCGATGCTGTGCTGCAATTGTTTGGACGCGACACTGTGGCGGCCCGCATCGCAAAATTCCTGTAATTTTTTTCCAAGATTGCATACAGGTATTTGCATTCTTCAGATCGTCTGCTATACTCCTGTCTTCTTCGCAAACGGGGGTATAGCTCAGCTGGGAGAGCGCTTGCATGGCATGCAAGAGGTCAGCGGTTCGATCCCGCTTACCTCCACCAGTTTGAGAAGAAAGTTGCAGTAGTTGTAGCAAATAAGTTGTTCCAGGGTCCCCATCGTCTAGAGGCCTAGGACATCACCCTTTCACGGTGAGTACCGGGGTTCGAATCCCCGTGGGGACGCCAAAGTGGCATTGTTGTACCGGTTGTTGTGGTTCGGGTTTTTCCTGAAAATGCATCAGTGGTAACAAAGTCGCCCTGGGCGGCTTTTATTTTGCCTGCGCCAGCGGGGGTATAGCTCAGCTGGGAGAGCGCTTGCATGGCATGCAAGAGGTCAGCGGTTCGATCCCGCTTACCTCCACCAACAGCGCAGGCATGAGTAGTGTGCAGCACCGTCCGGGTCCCCATCGTCTAGAGGCCTAGGACATCACCCTTTCACGGTGAGTACCGGGGTTCGAATCCCCGTGGGGACGCCAAGATTTTGTAGTGGCAGTAAAAGTAGTTCAATTCTGCGCCCGGGGGGTATAGCTCAGCTGGGAGAGCGCTTGCATGGCATGCAAGAGGTCAGCGGTTCGATCCCGCTTACCTCCACCAACAGCGCGGAATTGTGTAGTGCCGGAAAGTTCAAGGTCCCCATCGTCTAGAGGCCTAGGACATCACCCTTTCACGGTGAGTACCGGGGTTCGAATCCCCGTGGGGACGCCAAAATCCGATAGATTGCGTGCCGGGCCTTCAGGCCGGGCAACAACATATCAGGTAATCGTCAGTTCTGCGCCAGAGGGGGTATAGCTCAGCTGGGAGAGCGCTTGCATGGCATGCAAGAGGTCAGCGGTTCGATCCCGCTTACCTCCACCAACAGCGCAGAATCATTGTTTCGGAAGTTCCAAGGTCCCCATCGTCTAGAGGCCTAGGACATCACCCTTTCACGGTGAGTACCGGGGTTCGAATCCCCGTGGGGACGCCATAGAAAATCAGCCGCCGTGGGCGGTTTTTTTTCGTCTGTGCAATCTTAAAAAGTTCCCGCTTTCCCTATTGCGCCAGTCAATCTTGTTGCGATTGCATGTTGACGAAACTGACCTAAACTGAACGAGGTCCAGGGCAGCCGTTCGAAGTTGCCGGACATACCGGGAGACGGTCATGGAACTGCATCTACACTCGCACCGCTGGGTGGCGCGCCAGCCTGACTGGGCCGCCGCTGCCGTCGCCGGCTTTGGCGCCGGCGGTATTCTGATGGTCCTGGAATTGGCGTGGACCGCCTTCGCTGCGCAAGGCGACCCGTGGCTGGCCACGCGCATGATCGCTGCCATGGTCATGGGCTGGGATGTGCTGCAAACCACCGGCTACAGCCTCGGCGTCGTGATTGCCGCGCTGGCCGTGCATTACATTCTCGGCGTCGCCTTCGGCATCATGCTGGCTGCCATTATTGCGCCATTCCAGCTGGACTCGTCCACGCCGATGGTGCTGTTTACGGGCGCCGTGTTCGGGCTGGTGCTGTACGTGCTGAACTTCTACGGCATGGTGGGCGCATTCTCGTGGTTTGCCGAATTGCGCGGCTGGCCGACTGCCATCGGCCATGCCATCTTTGGGATGTCGAGCGCCTACATATATCGCAAGATGGAAAATCCGTAGCCGTTGAAGCTGGACAAGTAAGGCAGGGCCGGGGAGTTGCCATAACAGGCGCGGCGCCGCTGCGCGTCGCCACGTAGCACTCCCGTCAGAGCGAAGCATCATGGTTGAGCACTGAGTGGCGGGGCAGCATAGGGGCTGCAAAGAGGCTGCATATGGCGCTTGCATTGGCATTGATCCTGATTGTGATCGGCACAGTGGCGTTCCACTTCGCCAGTCCCTGGTGGCTGACGCCGCTGGCATCGAACTGGCAGCAAATGGATGACGCGCTGATGCTGACGCTGTATATCACGGCGGCCATCTTCATCATCATCAACCTGTTCGTGGCTTACGCCATCATCAGGTTCCGCCACCGCGACGGCGTGCGGGCATCGCGCGAAAGCCATAACAAGAAACTCGAATGGTGGCTGATCGGCGTCACCAGCCTGGGCATCGTCATCATGCTGGCGCCCGGCCTCGACGTGTACGCCAAACTCATCAATGCACCAGCCGACGCCATGCAATTCGAAGTCATGGGCCAGCAGTGGCAGTGGCATTACCGCTTGCCGGGCCGCGATGGCAAGCTGGGTAAAACCGACATCAGCCACATCAGTCCGGAAAATCCGTTCGGCCTCAGCGAGCAAGACCCGAACGGGCAGGATGACGTACTGGTCGACAGCCAGGAAATCCATATTCCCGTAGGGCGCCCCGTGAAAGTCATGCTGCGGTCGCAAGATGTGCTGCACGACTTTTATGTCCCGCAATTCCGCACCCGCATGAACATGGTGCCGGGCATGGTGACGTCATTCTGGTTCACGCCCACCCAAACCGGGAAATTTGAAGTGCTGTGCGCGCAGCTGTGCGGCGTGGGGCACGCCAATATGCGCAGCTGGGTCATTGTCGATGAAGCGCCGGCCTATGCGGCATGGCTGGCGGCACAGCCCACGTTTGCCGCGAAAAAGGCGGGCGCCGCCGGGGCGGCCGCAGCAGGTACTGGCGTCGCCGGTACGGGCGGTGATACCGGCGCCGACGTGGGCGCGCAAGGCAAATTGCTGGCGCAGGCGCGGGGCTGCGCAGCCTGCCACTCAACCGATGGTGCGCCGGGCGTAGGGCCTTCGTGGAAAGGCTTGTACGGCAGGCGTGAAACGCTGGACAACGGCAGTACGGTGGTGGCGGACGATGCTTATCTGAAGCAATCGATTGCCGATCCTAAAGCCAGCATCGTCAAGGGCTATCCGCCCGTAATGCCGCAGCAGCCGCTGACGGACGCGGCGCTGGCGGCGCTGGTGGGCTACATCAAGACCTTGAAGTAAGGGGAGGCGGCGATGGCGGATGACGGACAAGAGCGCGAACACGCGCATGGCCACGATCATGGGCCGCAAAGCTGGGTCACGAAATATGTGTGGAGCCAGGACCATAAGGTCATTGCCGTCCAATATACGGTGACAGCGGTCTTTGTCGGCCTGGTGGCGCTGGTACTGTCGGACTTGATGCGCCTGCAGCTGGGCTATCCGGGCAAGTTTGCATTCATCGATGCGCAGCGCTATTACCAGTTCATCACCATGCACGGCATGATCATGGTCGTGTATCTGCTGACCGCCTTGTTCCTCGGCGGTTTTGGCAATTACCTGATTCCGTTGATGGTGGGCGCGCGGGACATGGTGTTCCCCTTCCTGAATATGCTGAGCTACTGGTTTTACCTGGCGTCCGTGCTGATTTTGCTGGGCAGTTTCTTTGTGCCGGGCGGGCCGACCGGCGCCGGCTGGACCCTGTATCCGCCGCAGGCCATTTTGCCGGGTACGCCTGGCGTCGACTGGGGCATCGTCGCCATGCTGATTTCACTGGTGGTGTTCATTGCGGCAGCCACCATGGGCGGGCTCAATTACGTGACGACCATCTTGCAGGCCCGCACGCGCGGCATGACGCTGATGCGCATGCCGCTGACGGTGTGGGGTATTTTCATCGCCACCATCCTTGCGCTGCTGGCTTTTCCCGCGCTGTTTGTCAGCGGCGTCATGATGCTGTTCGATAAGGCGCTGGGTTCCAGCTTCTTCATGCCGGCTGTCGTGTCAATGGGCCAGCACCTCGCCCATAAGGGCGGCAGTCCGCTGCTGTTCCAGCACTTGTTCTGGTTCTTCGGGCATCCGGAAGTGTATATCGTGGCGCTGCCGGCGTTTGGCATCATTTCCGACCTCGTCAGCGTACATGCGCGCAAGTGCATCTTTGGCTACCGCATGATGGTGTGGGCGATCGTCATGATCGGCGGGCTGAGTTTTGTCGTGTGGGCGCACCATATGTATGTCAGCGGCATGCATCCGTGGTTTGGGTTCTTCTTTGCCACGACGACGCTGATCATTGCCGTGCCCACGGCGCTGAAAGTCTATAACTGGACATTGACGCTGTGGCGCGGCGATATCCACTTGACGGTACCCATGCTGTTTGCGCTGGGCTTTATCAGTACGTTCGTGCTGGGCGGCGTTACGGGCTTATTCCTTGGTAATGTCAGCGTCGATATTCCCTTATCGAATACGTACTTTGTCGTTGCGCACTTCCATATGGTGATGGGCGTCTCGCCTGTGCTGGCCGTGTTTGGCGGGCTGTATCACTGGTTCCCGAAAATGAGCGGACGCATGTTCAACGAAGCGCTGGGCAAGCTGCATTTCTGGGTCACGTTCATTGGCGCCTATGCGATTTTCTTCCCCATGCACTACCTGGGCATCCTAGGCATGCCGCGCCGCTACTATGCCTATGAAAATTACAGTTTCATTCCACCCTCCGCGCAAGTGATGAATGAATTCATTACTGTGGCCGCACTGATCGTCGGCGTGACGCAACTGGTGTTTGTGTTTAATTTTATCTACAGCACCTTCCGTGGCCAGCCTGCCGGCGGAAACCCGTGGCGCGCAGCCAGCCTCGAATGGTTCACGCCGCAAACGCCGCCCGTGCATGGCAACTGGGGAGCGGAATTGCCAGTGGTATACCGCGGCGCCTATGACTATGGGCATCCGGGTGAGGGCACGGATTATTTGCCGCAAACGACGGGACCGGATGACGGTGATGGCCACGCTGCGCGGCCAGCCGTGGTTCCCGGTTTAAGCGAAGGGAAGCCCGCATGAATACACTTGTCCATGCTGCCGGTAGCGCGGTGTTGCCGGCCGCGACTTATGCGGCGCGGCGCGCGGGGCTGTGGGTGTTTCTTGGTGTGGTCACGTCGCTGTTCCTGCTGTTTGGCGTTGCCTATGTGATGCGCATGGCGGCTGCGGACTGGCAGCCGTTGCGCTACGTACCGTGGCAACTGTGGCTCAGCACAGGATTGCTGGCTGCCGCCTGTATTGCGTGGGAAACGGCGCGGCGCCACGCTCACGATGCGGGCGGGCGGCGCGCCGGTGTTGCGGGGTGCGTGCTATCGGTGGCTTTCCTTTGTGCGCAGTGGTGGTCATGGCAAGCCATGATGGATATGCAATACCGCGTCGACGGCAATCCTGCTGATAGCTTCTTTTTCATGCTGACGGGCTTGCACGGCTTGCACGTGATGGGCGGCTTGCTGGCGGCCGCGCTGGCGGCGAGAGCGCTGGTGCAGGGCGAGGCCATGGGTGGGCTGGCGCGCTACCGGCTGGCGGGCACCATTGCGCTGTGTGCGCAGTACTGGCATTACTTGCTGGGCTTGTGGCTGGTGCTGTTTGCGTTGCTGTTTTGGGTCACGCCGGATGTCGTGCAGGCCGTGTGTGACAGTGTCGGGCTGCGTCCGCCGCAATCGAGGTGAGCCATGGATACACAAACCAATACACAAGGCGGCTGGCAAAGCGTGGTGGGCGATTTGTCGGGAGATAAAGAGGCGTACCGCGTCCCATGGGGCAAGTTGATGATGTGGATCTTCCTGCTCAGTGATACATTCATTTTCGGCAGCTTCCTGACTGGCTACATGACGGTGCGGCTGGGCGCGACGCAAGCGTGGCCAAATCCCAGCGAGGTCTTCGCGCTGACCATTGCGGGCCATACATTGCCGCTGATCTTGATTGCCATTATGACCTTCGTGCTGATCACCAGCAGCGGCACGATGGCGATGGCGGTCAATTATGCCTACCGTGGCGACCGCAAAGTGGCAGCGCGGCTGATGGTGGTGACGGCGCTGTTTGGCGCACTGTTTGTCTGCATGCAGGCATTTGAATGGAGCAAGCTAATCCATGAAGGCGTGCGGCCGTGGGCCAACCCCATGGGCGCCGCGCAATTCGGCTCGTGCTTTTTCATGATCACGGGATTCCATGGCATGCACGTGTCGGCCGGCGTGATGTATTTGCTGATCGTGGCGCGGCGCCTGGCCACGGGGCACTATGACCATGGCGGCAAGTACGACATTGTCGAGATTGCAGGGTTGTACTGGCACTTCGTGGACCTGGTGTGGGTGTTCATCTTTGCACTGTTTTACCTGTGGTAGGAGGCGCCATGGCTAACGATACTGTCCATGCCCAGCACCCGATCGGCGTCTACTTCAAGATTTGGGGCTGGCTGTTTGTGCTCAGCACGTTTTCATATCTGGTTGATTACTTCCACGTGCAAAGCTATCTGCGCTGGACCTTGATCCTTTTATTGATGATGTTGAAAGCAGGCTTGATCGTCGCATTCTTCATGCACTTGAAATGGGAGCGGCTGACGCTGATTTACACCATCATTGTGCCGCCGCTGGCCTTGCTGGTACTGGTCGCGTTGATGCTGATCGAAGGCGGTCACACCTACCTGACCCGCATGGCTTTTTTCAATTGAGCCTGCAACCTTGATATTCATCAACGGTGCGTGCTAAAATGCGCGCACGCTTCACGACGTCCCCATCGTCTAGAGGCCTAGGACATCACCCTTTCACGGTGAGTACCGGGGTTCGAATCCCCGTGGGGACGCCAAGTTATTGATGCGTAGTGCAAGTCCAGGGTCCCCATCGTCTAGAGGCCTAGGACATCACCCTTTCACGGTGAGTACCGGGGTTCGAATCCCCGTGGGGACGCCAAAGTTTAGAATGAAGCCGCCTAGTGCGGCTTTTTTCATTTGAGCCACTGCCATGTCCCTTACTCTTTCGGTTTTTTGCAAAGTCGTCGACAACTATGGCGACATCGGCATTTGCTGGCGCCTGGCGCGGCAATTGGCGGTCGAGCATGGTGTTGCTGTCACCTTGTGGGTCGATGATCTGGCCAGTTTCCGCAGGATTTGCCCGTCAGTGGATGTGGCCGCTGCCACGCAAACCATTGAAAGCGTTGCAGTCCGCCATTGGTGCACGCAGGATGGACAATTCCAGTCAGCAGACATCGCCAATATCGTCATTGAATTTTTTGGCTGCGATATTCCACCTGGCTATATCGAAGCCATGGCGCAGTGCGAGCCCCGTCCCGTTTGGCTGAACCTGGAAGGCTTGACGGCGGAAGAGTGGGTGGAAGGCTGCCACACGCTGCCGTCGTCCCATCCGCGGTTGCCGTTAACCAAACATTTCTATTTCCCTGGTTTTACCGGCAAGACTGGCGGGTTGCTGCGCGAAACCGGGCTGGCGGTTGCGCGACATGCGTTCCAGCATGATGGTACGGTGCGCAGCGCCTTCCTGTCCAGGCTTGGCATGACGCAGCAAGAACAGCAGGCATTGCTGGTGTCGCTGTTTTGCTACCCGTATGCGCCAGTCTTCGCATTGCTGCAGGCGTGGCAGCACGGTGGGCAGCCGGTGACGTGCGTGGTGCCGGAAGGCGTCGCGGCCGATGCTGTGCAAGCATTCTTCGGCAAGCCTGTGAAAGCCGGCGACGTGGCCACGCATGGCGCGTTGACATTGCGCGTGCTGCCATTTATTCCGCAGCCGGATTACGACCGCTTGCTGTGGGCCTGCGACTTGAATTTTGTCCGCGGCGAGGATTCGTGGGTGCGTGCGCAATGGGCCGGCAAGCCGTTCGTGTGGCATATCTATGCGCAAGATGAAAACTTGCACCACAAGAAATTGCGCGCATTCCTGCAACGTTATTCAGATGGCCAGCCGGCGCTCGACGATTTTTCACTGTGCTGGAATGGCGCCGCCGATGCCGATGCCGAAGGGCAGGGCGGCTGGGCTGCACGGTGGCAGCGTTTGCATGCTGCCTTGCCATCGCTGGCGGCGCGCGCCGCTGTGTGGGAACAGCAAATGCTGGCGCATGGCGACCTGGCGTCCAATCTGCTCCAGTTCGCGAACTCGCTGCGGTAGACGCTCATCGAAAAAACCGGCATAATGTGCGGTTACTCTGCAACGTATTTTTATCCGATCAAACCTGGGCTGGCGGCGCGAGCCAACAAGCGCAGATGATTTTTACGCAACCTACTTTTTAAGTAAACTCGCTATGAAACCCGCAAAAGAAATTCGTGTTGGCAACATCATCATGGTTGACGCCAAGCCATTCATCGTTCTGCGTTCCGACGTCAACGGTTCGAGCCGCACGGGCTTCACCTACAAGTGGAAGATGAAAAACCTGCTGACGAACGCTCCGCTGGAAAACGTCTTCCGTGGCGACGACAAGTTCGACGTGGTCGTGCTGGACAAGAAGCCAGTCACCTACTCGTACTTCGCTGACCCGCTGTACGTCTTCATGGACGAAGAGTACAACCAGTACGAAATCGAAGAAGAAAACCTGGGCGAAGCCATCAACTACCTGAAAGACGGTATGGAATGCGAAGCCGTGTTCTACGACGGCAAGGCAATTTCCGTGGAACTGCCAACCACCATCGCTCGTAAGATTGTTTACTCGGAGCCAGCAGTCAAAGGCAACACGTCGGGCAACGTCTTGAAAGACGCGAAGATCGAAAACGCGATCGAATCGAAATCCTTCACCATCCAGGTTCCACTGTTCGTGAGCCAGGACGACGTGATTGAAATCGACACCCGTACCCACGAGTACAAGAAAGTCGTGCGTAACTAATCTGCGCTGACTGCATAAAAAAACGCTGCAAGCTTTGCAGCGTTTTTTTTCGCCCGTACTACCGGCAAATCAGCCGGCCCATGGCGTGAACGCCATGCCGTTTTGCATCGTACCGACCAGCGCAGCCTGGTTTTCCGCGCTGTCGGCAAAATACGCCAGCACTTGCGATTGCGTGACTTTGCCGGCATCCATGACATTGAGCCAATAGTTGTAGCCCGCCGCTTCCGGCGCGCGGTGCAGCACGTGCTGATAGAACTCCGTCAGCACGTCGGCATTTTTCGGTGCGATGCCAAATCTGGCCTGGGCTTCCTCGCTGGCCATGAACCAGTACGCCACGTCAAAGCGGTTGAGGCCCTGGTCCATTTTGTTGATCCAATAGCCGAAGCCGGCCGCATCCGGCGCGCGGTCAAAGGCGGCCTGGTAGATCCGGTACGCGCTGCCTGCCGTGCCATTGACGTCATACGCGATGTCGGCATTGGCGAAATGCAGGCGTTCGACATTGGCCAGGATATCCGTGCCATCGACGCCCGTGCTGTCGGTGACGGTCAAGCCGCCGGCGCCGCGCGTGACCGTGTAATTGGCCCGCGCACCCTGGAACACCACGGTATCGGCCCCGCCGCCGCCATCGATGACGTCATTGCCGCCCAGCCCGGAAATACGGTCGGCGCCCTGGTTGGCGTTGATCACGTCGGCGCCCGTGCCGCCTGCGATGGTCTGGCCCGCCGTATCGCCAAAGCCCGCGCCCACATTGACTTTCACGAGATTGCGCACGTCCGATGCCTTGCCGGCGGTGTATTTGTAATTCGTATACAGCACGGTGAGGCTGTCCGCGGCCAGCGCGCCACCTTCCGCATAGTTGTAATCATCGGCGCCGCCCGATTGCGACAGGCGCGATACCGCACCGGATTGCATATCCTTGATAAAGATGTCCGTCTTGCCATCCGTATCGCCGGGCGTGAAGCTGGCCGTACTGGAAAACACCACATAGCGGCCATCGGCGGAAATCGATGCATCGCCGGAATCGCCCGTCACTTGCATGCCGTCGGCCGTGGTGGAAACGCGCACGGTTTGTCCCGTTTGCAAATCCTTGCGGAACACGTCGCGCGTGCCGTTGGTGTCATCATCGACCAGGTTGCTGGCTTCACTGGCGAAGACGACGTAACGGCCATTGGCGGAAAACGTGGCGTGGTCGCTGTTGCCATTGCCGGCATTGCCGAACGAATCCGTGCTGATGCGCTGCAAGCTGGCCGTTGCCGTGTCTTTGACGAAGATGTCCGCATAGCTGTTGTCGTTCGGGACGAGGTTGGTCGCATAGCTGGTGAAGGCCACCAGCTTGCCATCGCTGGAAATCGCGATGTCCTTGCTGTCGGCATCGGCCTGGACCCCGGCTGCCGTGGTGGAGATATTCCGCACGGCACCCGTTTGCAAATCTTTGACGAATACGTCATCGTGTCCATTGGTATCGGTTGCCACCAGGTTGGTGGCCTTGCTGAGGTAAGCCACATAGCGGCCGTTTCCGGAAATCGCCGCATTGTAGCTATGGCCATTGGCATCAGCGCCGCTGCTGTTGGTGGAAGCATTGACCAGTGTGCCCGTCGCGATGTTTTTCACCATCACGTCGACCAGGGCATTGTTGCTGCTGGCATATTGGAATGCGATGGTCTGGCCGTCCGTGCTGAGGCTGACACCGGATGAGGCGCCCGCTAACGGCGCGGTGCTGCCGGCGCCGGACGATACCAGCGAGATGGAATTTGATTGCAAGTCGCGCACATAGACGTCGCTGGCGAGGTTGCCATCAGAGCCGCTCAAGTCCTGGTTGGTGGTGAATGCGGCATAGCGGCCATTGCCGGATAAGCGGGGGCCGATGTCGGTAGCGGAAACACTGCTTTGGATGATAGTTGATGTATTCGCTTGCATTATCGTAAGAAAAGTGTCTTAAAGGTTGTCGAAATTTGGCCGATAAATTGTGCATCAATCAATACAAAAACCGCCGCACGGTACTGTTGAGCAACCTCTGGACATAGCGACAGAGTGAAATCGGGCTGCGGATGCGGCGGGGCATGCGCCCCGCGATGCACCAGGCCTGGAGCTGGCATGGATCGTAGGGACTTTGTCCGGATGGGGCTGGCGGCCGGTGCCGCTGCCGGCCTGCCGCGCACCGGCGCGGCAACCACGGCATTGCCGCCGGACGCGGCGGTTTCGCCTGCGCCGGTTGCGGCGCCATCGGTGCAGGCTGCCACGCCCGCATCCATGTATAAACCCGGCATCCTCGATGCCGGCGTGATGGCGCAGCAAGAATTAATGGCTGCGCACAAACTGACGTCGCATGCGCTGACGTCGCAATATCTTGCGCGTATTAAAAGCGTGGATAAGTCCGGCCCCCGCCTCAATGCCGTGATTGAACTCAATCCCGAAGCGCTGAAGATTGCCTTGGACATGGACCGCGAGCGGCTGCACCGCAAAGTGCGCGGGCCGCTGCACGGCATTCCCGTGCTCATCAAAGACAACATTGCCACAGGCGACCGCATGTGCACGACAGCCGGTTCGCTGGCGCTGGCCGGCGTCAAGGCGGCGCGCGACGCGTGTATCGTGGCGCGCCTGCGGGCGGCGGGCGCTGTCATTATCGGTAAAACCAATTTGTCGGAATGGGCCAATATGCGCTCATCGCAGGCGGTCAGCGGCTGGAGTGCGCGAGGCGGATTGACGCGCAACCCGTATGCGCTGGACCGCAATTGCAGCGGTTCCAGTTCGGGTTCCGCGGCAGCGGTGGCGGCCGCATTGGCGACAGTTGCTGTCGGCACCGAGACCGATGGCTCCATCGTGTCGCCCGCATCGATTTGCGGGCTGGTGGGGATCAAGCCGACCTTGGGCTTGATCAGCCGCAGCGGCATCATTCCCATTGCGCAGGCACAGGATACGGCCGGCCCCATGGCGCGCAGCGTAGCCGATGCCGCGCTAATGCTGACCGCCATGGCGGGCTGCGATCCGGATGACCCTGTTACTGAGGGCTGCCGTGGCCGCACGTGTGATTATGCGCAAGCGCTCGATACCAAAGCGCTGCAGGGCAAGCGGCTGGGCGTGGCGCGCAATTTCTTTGGCCACCGCGCCGATATCGATGCGCTCATTAATGCATCGCTGCGCGTACTGCAGGCGCAGGGTGCAACGCTGGTGGACGTGCACGTGCCGAACGTGAGCCGCTACGATGAAACGGAAATGGATGTGCTGCTGTATGAATTCAAGGCCGGGCTGGCGTCGTACCTGAGGCAATATGCGCCCGATGCGGCCGTGCAGGATATGGCGGCCGTGATTGAGTTCAACCGCCGCAACAGCGCGCAGGAAATGCCGTATTTCGGCCAGGACGTGCTGGAGCGGGCGCAGGCGAAAGGGGGGCTCGATGAACAGGCATACCTCGACGCGCTGGCGCACAACCACCGCTATGCGCGCGATGAAGGGATCGACCAGGTGCTGGCGGAACACCAGCTCGATGGGCTGGTGGCGCCGACCGGCAGCATCGCGTGGCTGACGGACTTCATTTCCGGCGACAATTCCGGCATGAGTTTTTCATCGCCTGCCGCCGTGGCGGGCTATCCGCACATTACCGTGCCGGCCGGGTATGTGCATGGCTTGCCAGTCGGCTTGTCGCTGGTGGGGGCGCCCTACAGCGACGCCAGCCTGATCGGCATGGCCTATGCGTTTGAACAGGCGACGCACCACCGCAGGGCGCCACAGTTCCCTGCCACGATTTCACCAGGGATGGCATAAGTGGTTTGACGTAAGCGGCGGGCTTGGCTTATGCTGCATCGGCACTGAACCAGGTTATATCGACAGGACGCCATGCTGACACTGCCCACCTATGACGACGTGGCTGCCGCTGCCCAGCGGATAGCCGGCCATGCGCACCGCACCCCGGTGCTGACTTCCCGTACTGCCGACGATGACGTTGGCGCGCAACTGTACTTCAAATGTGAAAACTTGCAGCGCATGGGTGCGTTCAAGTTCCGCGGCGCGTACAACGCACTGTCGCGTTTCACGGAACAGCAGCGCAAGGCCGGAGTCGTGGCTTTCTCGTCGGGCAACCATGCGCAAGCCATTGCATTGTCGGCCCGCCTGCTGGACATTCCCGCCACCATCGTGATGCCGGAAGACGCACCGGCCGCGAAAGTCGCCGCCACCAGAGGCTATGGCGGCAAAGTCGTGCTGTACAACCGCTATACGGAAGACCGCGAAGCCATCGGCCGCCAGCTGGCGGAACAGCATGGCATGACCTTGATTCCGCCATATGACCATCCGGACGTGATTGCCGGGCAGGGCACGGCCGTCAAGGAATTGATCGATGAAGCGGGCGCGCTGGATGTGCTGTTCGTGCCGCTAGGAGGCGGCGGCCTGCTGTCCGGCTCTGCGCTGGCGGCGCGCGAGCTGGCCCCGGGTTGCCGCATTATCGGCGTGGAACCGGAAGCGGGCAACGATGGCCAGCGCTCGTTCGAGAGTGGCAGCATCGTGCACATCGATACGCCAAACACGATCGCCGATGGCGCGCAGACGCAGCACCTGGGCAATATCACGTTCGGCATCATCCAGCGCGACGTGGACGACATCGTCACGGCGACGGATGCGGAACTGGTTGACGCGATGCGCTTTTTTGCGTCGCGCATGAAGATCATCGCGGAGCCGACCGGATGCCTGGGGTTGGCGGCAGCCCGCGCGCGGCGCGACGAATTGCGCGGCAAAAAAGTCGGCATTGTCATCAGTGGCGGCAATGTCGATATGGAGCGCTTTTGCGCGTTGCTGAGCAGTTAGCCGGCCCCATGGCGGACTTGCCTTTCCCCATCCGCAAAGAATGTCCGCCTGGCGCATGCGTGTGCCAGCGGGACGATTTGCTGGACAAGCCGGACGCGGACCTGACGATCCTGCGGCTGACGAAGGAAGAGGAAAAGCGTCTGTGCGAGCGCATTGAAGCGATTGAAACGTATGAAGAATTGCTGCGCGTTAGCGCAAAACTGCAGCAACAGCTAGGCATCGTGCTGACCATCGAGCCGGGCGACAATGAAGTGCGCACGGTGATGGGCTTGACCATCGAACTGGCTGAAAAGAAGGGCTTGTGCCGCAAGACGCGCGAAGCGATCCCCGCGGCGATCCGGCGCTGCATGAAGCGCAAGCCGGAAATTATTTATGCGCTATTGAATTCGCGCGACCTGTTTGGTTTGTAATCAGAGCGGCTGCACCAGGTTGATCAGGTTGCCGCACGTATCTTCAAACATCACGCCAATAATCGGCCCCATGTTATTGGGCTCGCCCCGGAATACGACCCCCAGGTCTTTCAGGCGCTGGTATTCCTTATGGATGTCGCTGGTCAGAAAAGCCGTGGCAGGAATCCCCGCGGCATACAGCGCCGTCTGGTAAGCGTGGGCAGGCGGGAAGCCAATGGGTTCCAGCACCAGTTCCACGCCATCGGCGCCTTCCGGCGACGTCACCGTCAGCCAGCGGAACTGGCCCATGGGGATATCGTTTTTGACCGTGAAGCCCAGGACATTGGTATAAAAGGCCAGCGCCTTGTCCTGGTTATCCACCATGATGCCCGATAAACCGATCCGCATAGCGCTCTCCTGTCAAACAGCCCGATCAGGCAACTGTAGCAGATTTATACTTCCACGAAGCGCATCTTGAAGTTGCGGCCCTTGAAGCTGCCAAAGTCGGCGCCGGCGCGGCTGCCTTGCGTCAGGCGGCCAAACGCATCCCACGCCACGCGGCGGTCCAGCGCCACATAGGTGTTGAATTCAAGGACGCTGATCTTGCCCACTTGTTCCTTGCTGAGGCCGCCATCGCCCGTCAATGCGCCCAGCACGTCGCCCGGACGCAGCTTGTCTTTTTTGCCGGCCAGGATGCACAGGGTCATCATCGGCGCCGGATCCGCAACGGTATCTTCATTGTCCGGCAATTCGTCCAGGCTATGCCATTGCACCGGTGCGCCCTGGTATTCCTCGATCAGCTTGACCCATTTCTTTTCATTGGGCGCGCACAGCGACAGCGCCAGGCCCTGTTCATCGCCACGGCCCGTGCGGCCAATGCGGTGAATGTGGACTTCCGTATCTTTCGACACGTCGACGTTGATGACCGCTTCCAGGTTTGAAATATCGAGGCCGCGCGCCGCCACGTCGGTGGCCACCAGCACGGTTGCGCTGCGGTTCGAGAACAGCACGAGGATTTCATCGCGTTCGCGCTGTTCCAGTTCGCCATACAGCGCCAGCGCTGTAAAGCCATCGGCGCGCAGCGATTCCACCAGTTCGCGGCAATGCACTTTGGTATTGCAGAAGGCAATCGCGGAGGCCGGGTTGAAGTGTTTCAGCAGGCGGCCGACGGCCTTGTCGCGGTCGTCGTAATCCACTTCATAGAAACGCTGCTCGATCTTGCTGTTGTCGTGCTGCGCTTCAATGATGACTTCGACGGGATCGGCCAGGAACGGTTCCGTGGCGGCGCGGATATCGTCCGGATACGTGGCCGAGAACAGCAGCGTCTGGCGGCGCTTCGGGCACGCTGACACGATACCCGCGATTTCGTCGTAGAAGCCCATGTCCGTCATGCGGTCCGCTTCATCCAGCACCAGGGTGCCGACCGTCGACAAGTCGATGGTCTGGCGGCTGATGTGGTCGCGGATGCGGCCCGGCGTGCCCACCACGATGTGCGCGCCATGTTCCAGCGACGCGATTTGCGGCCGCATCGGCATGCCGCCCGTCAGCACGAGGATTTTCACGTTGCCGACGCCGCGCGCCAGGCGGCGCAATTCATTGGCCACCTGGTCCGCCAGTTCGCGTGTCGGGCACAGCACCAGCCCTTGCGTGGCAAACCATGCCGGGTTCAGTTTATTGAGCATGCCGATGCCGAACGCCGCCGTCTTGCCGCTGCCGGTGGCGGCTTGCGCCAGCAAGTCGCGGCCTTCCAGCACGGAGGGCAGGCTGGCGGCCTGGATCGGCGTCATTTGCTTGTAGCCGAGCACGTCGAGGTTGGCGATGAACGCGGAAGACAGGGGCAGGGTATGGAAGGCGGTGGACGTCATGGCGGGGCAGTAAGTTAGAGGGTAGGCGGCGCCGTTCAGTTTGCCGCGTTTGCGGCATGGACGGCAAGGTGAAATTCCCGCAGGGGGGCATTCCGGTTGCTGATCGGCGACGGCAGCTGGTAGGCTAGGTCAGTCTTTTTGCCAAACCGGCAAACCAGTCAAATCCAGGCCCTCGTCGCGCTTCCACACTGGCAAGCCCGTCGTGTCGGTCTCTTCCAGCAGCTCAAGTTGAACCTGTTTCATGGCAGCGCGACGCACGCGCGGAGGCGGCGGGCGTTTCGGCTCCGGCTCCATCGGCGCGGCCGGGTCAAAGCCCGGCAAATCAAACGTCGCGTTGTCTTTTTTATCTCTCATGCAAAACAAAAGCCCGGCTGCAAGAGTCGGGCTTGGCAATTTAAAGCGGCATGGAGTGTATCACATGCCGCTGTACAGGCATAGCGTAGGCCGGATTAGCGCAGCGTAATCCGGCATCAGGGTTAGCGAAAGCTCAATGCCCCCGTCAAGTCGCCCGGTGGTTGCGCATTACGCGCGGCAAACGCGTCATTGCGCACTTTGATACCGTCCAGCAGCGGCAAACCATGCAGGCGCGAAATGAAGCGCAAGATCGACGTGGTGTCGTAAAAACTGTGGTCCACCGCGCCTTTTTTCGCATACGGTGACACGATGATCGCGGGAACGCGCGAGCCCGGGCCCCAGCGGTCGCCTTGCGGCGGCGCCACGTGGTCCCACCAGCCGCCATTTTCATCGAACGTAATGATGACCACCATGTCTTTCCATTGCGGCGACTTTTGCAGGTGGGCGATGACGTTGGTGATGTGCTGGTCGCCCGATTCCACGTCAGAGTATCCGGCGTGCAAGTTCAAATTGCCTTGCGGCTTATAGAACGTCACGGCAGGCAGCCTGCCCGCCACCACGTCGGCCAGGAATTTGTTCGACATGGGACTGTCGCCCAGGCCGCCATCGCGCAAGTGTTCGGCACGGGCGCGCGTGCCGGGTGCAAATTGCGTGAAGTAATTGAATGGCTGGTGGTGGTACTGGAAATTCGGTTTCGGCCCGCCGCCCTTGGCATCGAGGGCCGCCTGCATGCCGGCGCCATACCAAGCCCAGCTGACGCCTTTCGCCGACAGCAAGTCGCCGATCGTGTCATAGCTTTGCGGCGGCTGGTAATACGCTTCATCGGAGCTCGCCAGGTTCGGGTCGCCACCGGGCGCAGGCTTGATCCAGCTGGGCTGGTAGGGCGGCGCCATCGTGTTGACCACGTAGCCGTCCGGCGTGATGGAACCATCGTTGACGTACACGGGTTTGCCTTCCAGCGCGGATTTCGGGCTGTCCGGCGCAATGGCCAGGCGGACGCCCGCCGGGCCATCGGCCAGTACGCAGATTTTCTTTTTCGCGGCTGATTGCGCGGCATTGCGGAATTCCGCCGGGCGGGCGCTGATGAGGAATTGGTGGTTCAAGTAAGAGCCGCCAAACGCTGCCATGAAGAAGTTGTCGCACAGCGTGTACTGGCGCGCCAGCTGGTACAGGCCCAGGTTTTTCGACGTTTCGCCATAGCGGCCCATCACCATGCCGCCGGTATTGCCCCACGCGACGAAGCCGTCATTCTTGCCGCCATTGATTTGCATCTGGTTTTGATAAAACAAGTGCCACAGGTCGCGCGTAATGACCGCTTCCGGCAATGGCTTGCCGTCCGGCGTGCTCAATTTAAAGGGCGCGTTCGGCAAATCCTTGATGTCATCTTCCTTGATTTCATACTTGATGCCGCCGATGGTCTGCGCATCCGGCACCATGCCGCCCCATACCTTGGGCAGCGATGGCAATACCGAACCGTCGTAATCCTTTTGCTGGTATTGCGAAGGCGCCAGCGCGGACAGCGGGGACGCGAGGCCGGGGAAGTCGGCAAACAAGTTATTGAAACTGCGGTTTTCCAGGTAAATGACGACCACGTTTTTCACGTGTTCTTTCAGCTTGTCGTCCAGCGATACCGCCTTGGCGGCTGGCTTGGCGTCAACCGTGGCGGCAGGCAGGGTGGCGGCAATGCCGGTGGCGGCGGCTGCCTGGAAAATGCGGCGGCGGGAAGGCAATTCCGGTGCGTTGTTGTCGGTCACGCGCGGCTCCTGTCGAGAAATTTTTACAAGTGGCAAAGTGTAGCACCAGCAACAGCCAAATTCGTTGCAGCCATGCAAACAGTACAAAACGTTACATGGCTGCCATGTTGCCTTTTGCCTACAAGTTGCAGATTGATAATGTTGAGCGCCGAAAAAGATTGCCGGATGCAAGCTGTTTTAACGGCAGGGCGTATGGCATATAGGCACAAACTTGTATGGTGAAATGCATTGTTGCCTGAAAAATAAATCATTTGCCTCAGGAAATCCGCACGTACTACGCTGGCCTGACCGGCCATGTGGCCGGCCCAACAATGGATAACAGGAGACAAGTATGAGCGCTGCCGCATCGGACAAACTGCAACACGGCTTCCCCACGCCAGGTCCGCAATCGCCCACCGGCCAGGAAGTCATGGATCACTTGTTTTTCCTTTCCAATGCCGGCTGGAAGCAGGCGCGGGAAACGGTGCCCTATGACCACGTGATTGTCGGTTCCGGCTTTTGCGCGCTGGCCTTTGCGCAGCGCACCCGCGAAAAATATCCGACGGCGAAAATCCTCATTGTCGAACGCGGCGCGTTCTTCTTGCCGGAACACTTCCAGAACTTGCCGCTGCCATTCAAGAACACGATCGGCGGCCTGTCGGAAACGTTCCCATGGACCCTGTCTGCCAAAACCGTGGCCGGGACGGCGGACCAGCAGCGCTACATTCACTGGCAGCATGGCATGGTGCCATTCTTTGGCGGCCGCTCGACCTTGTGGTCGGCGTGGTGTCCGCGCCCGAACCGCGATGAAATGGATGGCTGGCCCGGCGCCACCATCAGCGCGGCCCACGAATACTTTGGCAGTGCGGAAAAACTGCTGCGCGTGCGCAAAGTCGACCAGGTGGACAAGGACTTGAGCGCAGCGGAAACGCAGGTGGTCGCCAGGACCCGCCCCGTGTACGGCGCATTGCAAAAAGCCGTGCAGACCCTGCTGGAAGAAAAGCGCACGACAATACCGGGTGTGTACCGCACGGAAGCGGCGCCGCTGGCGTGCGACGCGGAAAGTCTCGATGGCATCGATTTCCAAAAATTTTCCACGCCAGGCGATTTGCTGGCGCTGGCCGGCGTGCGTTTGGGCGAGGCGGGCAGCGCGGGTGGCTGTATCGATATCGCGACCCACTGCGAGGTGGAAAAAATCATCCAGCAAGATGGCACGGCCACGGCGCTGCAGACATCGCGCGGCATCTTGCCGCTGGGGAGCGCCAACCTGATCCTGGCCATGGGCACCTTGCCGCCGGCCACGCTGGTGCGCAATTCCTTCCCCGATGCGCCGAATGTGGGCGAACGGTTTACCGCGCACTTTATTACCGCCATCGTCGCGCGCGTGCCGAAAGCATTGCTGGACCCGAATGGCGAATTCGGCGACCTGGAACTGGGCGCGTGCTATGTGGCGGGTGTGGCCGATGGCGACTACAAGCAGCAATTCCACATTCAATTGTCGGCGCTGTCGGACAAGAACCCGAAACAGAATGCCGGCACGGCCTTGCGCTACATGCCGGACGTGGTGGCCACGGCTACCCAGACGCAGCTGGAAACGTCGCCGGACCACGTGGTGTTTGTGTGCGCCGTGCTGGGCGAACTGGATTACCGCAACCGCGACAACTGGTTCCGCACCAACCCGCAGGATGGCAACCTGGTCACCAATTCGCTGCTGCAAATCCAGGAAAGCGCCGCAGACCAGAAAACCTGGGATGCGATGGATAACGCCACCTTCGACGTGCTGGAGCGTGTACTGGGCAAGGGCGCCGGCCAAACCGAATACTGGTTTGGCACGCCGGAACCGTCCAATCCCGATGCGGGCTATTGGGCCAGCGCGCGCCCCTCTGTTGCCCAGCGCCGGGTTTCCGGCCTCGTGCATGAAGGGTCGTCGCTGTATATCGGCGAAGAGCAGGATGCGCCGGTCGATACCGACTACAAGCTGCGCGGCAGCTCGAATGTCTACGTGACGGGCGGCGGCCTGTGGCCACAGGGCGGTTCGTGGAATCCCACGATGACGATGGTGGCGCTGGCGCAAGACTTGGCGGACAAGCTGGGCCGGAAAGGTCAGGGCCATGCTTGAGACTTTATTGAAAACCGATCCGCCCATGACAGTGGAAGATGTCATGGATAAATGCGACGGCATTTATCTGTGCTTCAAGGATAAAAATTCCACCTTCTTGTGGTGCAACGAAAACTTTGCCAGGCTCACGGGACAGACCAAGGATGACATCATCGGCAAGGTCGACCAGCGCGCCGAGCACGTCAAGTTCGACCAGCAAGTCATGGCCAGCGGCAAGCCCGTGCTGAACCTGCATGAAAGCATTACCGTGCCGGATGGCCAGGGCGGCATGCGGGAAGTGCAGATCGTCACGCAAAAGGGCCTGCTGCGCCAGCCTGGCACCGGCGACATTATCGGCATTACCGTCTGCTTTGCTTTGCAGGAAAGTGCCGATGACTGGATCGGCAAGCTGGGCTTGAAGCAGATTGATTTGGGCGGCTACTTTGCTCCGGCAGCCGATTCGGGCGACAGCGCACTGAAATTTGCGCTGCCGGAACGGTACAACGGCGACCGGCGCCATTACTCCACCAATTACTACCTGCTGAGGGATCCGCAAGTGTTGCAGCTGCACAGCCTGAACCAGGATGAGCAATGGTTTTACCATGCGGGCAATCCGATACGCCTGCATTGCTTTACGCCGGACGGGCGCTATCTGACCATGGACGTGGGGTCGGACCTGTCGCGCGGGCAAGCCTTGCAGGCTGTGGCCCCGCACGGCAGCTGGTTTGGCGGTGAAATCCTGGAGGGCGGCTATGGCTTGTTTGGCTGCAGCCTGGCGCCGGGATGGGCGCCGGCGGACTCACTCCGGCCGACCGTGCAGCAACTGGCGCAGCTGAAGGCGCAATTCCCGCAGCAGGCCGATGTCATCGGCCGGTTAAGTACCCCGGCGCTGTGATGTGGCGTACGCCGGCCCGCAGCACCGGGGCCGGCGGTTAGCGTGCCGCAGGCGGGCGGAATTCCAGCAATCCCCGCTGATACGTTTCCCTGACTTCCGCAATGGGCTGGTGTTCGCGTGTGTACAGCACGGCGCTGTGTTCAAACAGGGCGTCAGGGATCGCCATGCGGGCCGCGCTGGCTGCGGCCGGCGGGGGGCTGTTTTCCCAGTGTTCCGGCAATGGCGACCACAGGGTTGTCGCCGCATACGTGCGGCGGTAGGGCGCCAGCGGCAAGACGGCTTTGCCAAACGGCGTGTCGGTTTCTTCCAGCAAGCGGTTCATGGCCGGCGTCAGGCGGCTGGGGACGTACCAGTTGTCTGCTTCGGACAGCAAGTGTTCGCCACAATACAGTTGCACACGGCGGTATTGGATGGGCGTGTCCGGCGCCACCTCCAGCCGTGCGCGCAATTCCGCTGTGGCGGGTTTATCTGTGCCGCGCAACAGGCGCGCGACGACTTTGGGTTCGGCGGCCATCGCATGGTCGCCGCACCATTTTTCCAGCGACAGCGTGGCGCTGGTGCTGGCCAGGATATTGGCGTTCAAGGTTTGCAGCAGCGCCTGGGCTTGCAGGCGGGCCATGTCATTGTCGGGCCATGCAGGCGGTTCGGCGGCGCAGGCTGTGGCGGTTGCCAGCAACAGTGCGCCGGCCCAGTGGGAAAATGTTCGCTGCACGGTTTTCTCCGCGAATGCAAAAAGCCGTTGATCTCGGCTGAAATCAACGGCTTTTTAGTATCTGGTTGCGGGGACAGGATTTGAACCTGTGACCTTCGGGTTATGAGCCCGACGAGCTGCCAGACTGCTCCACCCCGCGTCTGAGCCCGCTATTATATAGACCCGATATGCAATCCGCAAGGGTCATTATGCGGTTTCTAGTTTCCACAGCGATGTGACCTCGGCGGCACGGGCCGCGTGCAGCGGATCGGACGCATCCGTGGCTTTGCCGTGCGTCGGGCGCACGTCGTGGCGCTGCTTGACTTTCAGCCCGGCTGCAGCGATCCATTCCAGCAATTGCTCACGCGGGCGCAATCCCAGGTGCTCGGCCAGGTCGGACAAGATCAGCCAGCCTTCGCCGCCTGGCAGCAAATGGTCTTTCAAACCGGCCAGGAAGCCGCGCAGCATGGCGCTGTCCGGGTCGTACACAGCATATTCAATGGGCGAGCTGGGGCGGGCAGGGACCCATGGCGGATTGCACACGACGAGATTGGCGCGGCCTTCCGGGAACAAATTGGTTTTCAACAGTTCCACTTGTTCATTGACGCCCAGCAGCGCCAGGTTTTCCTTCGCACACGACAGTGCGCGCGGGTCTTGGTCGGTGGCAATGATGCGGGGAATGCCGCGCCTGGCCAGCACGGCCGACAGGACGCCCGTGCCGACGCCGATATCAAACGCGAGTTTCGTATTGGCCGGCAGCGGGACGTCATTGACCAGCGCCACATATTCGCCCCGCACGGGCGAGAACACGCCATAGTGCGGATGGATGCGCTCGCCCAATGCGGGAATCATGACGCCATTGCGGCGCCATTCATGCGCGCCGATCAGGCCCAGCAATTCGCGCAGCGATGCAATGAACGGCTGTTCGCCTTTGCCATACGCTTCATTGCATGCCTGCTTGACGTCCGGTGCGCGGCGCAGCGGGATCGTGTAATCCGCATCGAAAGGAATCAGCAGCATGGCCAATGTGCGGCCCCGCTGCGATTGCGCCTGACGGTGCAGGTGGAACGCTTCCGTTGGCGTGGCCGGTACTTTGACAGCCTTGGATTTTTTCGGCTTGCCGCTGCGGTCGGCGCGGCGTGCAAGCGCTTGCAGCAATTGTTTCGCGTTCTGGTAATCGCCGCGCCACAGCAGCGCCGTTCCTTCGCAGGCAAGGCGGTAGGCGGTATCGGCATTGGTCGTGTCGTCGGCAATGGCGACCCGCTTGGGCGGCGGCATGCCGCTTTCGGAACGCCAGCGGGCGGAGTGCTGTTCGCCGTTTTCTGTCCAGTGGATGAGTTGAGGCGCGGAGGAGTCCATAAGTTCTTCTTGTTAGGTAAACGCAAAACCGCCGCGCAATGGCGGCGGTTCGTGGGGCCCTATTATAAGGGACCGGCGTCTCAGCTGGTTTTTTCCGGCGTTGCCACGACTGCCGGGGCAGCAGTTGCGGCAGGTTCTGCTGCCGGCGCAGTGGCGGCAGCAGCGCTGGCCACGGCATCGGCCTGCGCTTCGGCCAGCGCACCCGGCGTGGCAGGCAGCGCATCCTTGCCGTATGCGTTGGCGACGGCTTTGGCGCGGTCGGACGGGTGGTAAATATCTTGCTGTCCCTTGTTGTCCACCAGGTTCAGCAGGCGCAGCGACAGCGTGCCCAGCTTTTGGCCATTGCCGCCACCCTGGTCTTGCTGCACGACGTCGGACTTCAACGGCTTGTCGAACAGGCGGAACAAGTCTTGCAGGCTGCCCGGGAAGTGTATGTCCGGGAATTGCACGGCCGGCAGTGGATCGGCGGCCGAGCGGGGCGCCTGGCCATCTTTGCCAGGTACCGGGGCTGGCACGGACGTGCTCTTGCCTGCCGCAGCTTCCAGCGACCGGTCGTATTGCACTTCCACTTCGAAATCAAATTTGCGGCCATCGGCCGTCGTGATCGTGCCCTTGCCGATGAAATGCGAACTTTCCGACAGGCTGAACGCCGCCGCGTCCGATACGCGGCCGGCGCCTTCGCTGTGCTGGATACCGGCGGCAAACGTCGCCGACGTATCCAGGCTGACATCGTCAAAGGAAATCGTTGCATCCTTGCCGGCGTCGCCAAACAATTGCTGGGCAAACGTGCCCACCAGGTTTTGCGCCAGGTCGACTGTCGAATGGCCCAGTGATTCCACGCGCTGCTGCAAGTCAATGCCGTTTTTCGACAGCGACACGAGATCATTTTTTGCCTTGCTCACCGGCAACGCATCGTCCACGCCGTCGGCGCGAGGTTTATTCTCCGCCTGGGCAGGCAGGGCAGTGGGCAACAGCGAGCGGGAAGTCAGCGGGCTTAAATTGGTCATGGCAGCACCCGGCATGGGCTAATGTTAGGCTTTGTTTAATACATCGGCAAAATTCCGGTTTACTTGAGGGGCCGGTGATCAATGGTGGTGATGGTGGTGATGCACTTCACCGGTTTCCACGAACGACTTTACCGCATCTGCCTGGCCCGTGGCGTGCCGGCGCAATTCACCGCAAGCGCACAGGCCCTGGTAGGGCTGGACGTGCGAGCAAGCCGACACTTTTTGCAAATACAGCGTCACAGGTTTGTTGCATTTAACACACTTGAAAGTCAGGGTACGGGCTGGTTTGGACATGGTGAAAAGAATTCGGGTAAAACGCGGATTTTAGCATCCGCGCGTCAAGCCCGGACATCGATGGCTGGCCGTGGTTTAGCATCCGTCGAATATGCTTGCTGCAATTCAACTTGCGCTTCCCGTTCCATTTGCTGGGCCCGTGCGGCCACGCTGCGGTCTTGTCCGGATGGATCGGCTGGCGCCAGCGCCGCGGCCTGGATGCGTTCTGCCCGCGCAATGGTTTCCTGCGGCGTGCTGCCTGGGGACGTATTGATATTAACTTCGCCGCCCACCGCGTAATTGACGCCATTGGGTCCGCGCTGGTACGTGTAGGTGGGCCAGGACGTGGCCAGGCCGCCGGCTGCCGCCAGGTGCGCCTGTTCATGCTGGCGCACTTTCGTGTCGGACGCTTTCAGTTTGTCGATTTGCGCCTGCTGTTCCGGCGTCAGCTCCACTTTGTCCTGGCGTGCGGCTGCCTTGCCGGCCGGCGCGGCGGCAGGTGTGTACGGCGCGGCAGTGACGGCGCTGATACCCATGGCGGAACGAATGGCGAACGGTCAAACAACCTCTGACTAACGACAACAACATTGTAACAAGGTGTTGTATTCGGTCCCCGCACGTCAACTGGCCGGCAGCGCCCGCGTTGAACAATTACCGGATAACCGGGTTCATTCAATGAGGAACGCTGTGGAGCAATCGAAACAACCAAGCAAGGAAGCAGTGCGCCAGTGGTTGCGAAAAAACCTGGCGGAACGGCGTCCGCCGCCCGACCCGCAGCAAATTCGCCGCGAGTTGGGGTGGGATCTGGTGAAAGTGAACCCGGCGGACGCGAAACGCCGCTAGTTACGCCGTTAATTACGTCGTTTGGACGGAGACGGTGCTGCGGCCGCCGGCGGACGGCTGCACCAGGATGCGCGTGGAAATCCGCTCCGTCATTTCCTGCACGTGTGAAATCACGCCGACTTTGCGGCCCATCGCCTGCAAGCCATCGAGCGCATCCATCGCCACCCGCAAGGTTTCGCCATCGAGGCTGCCGAAACCTTCGTCGATGAACAGCGATTCCACACGCACGCGGTTTGATGACAGCGACGCCAGGCCCAATGCCAGCGCCAGCGACACGAGGAACGATTCGCCGCCCGACAGCGAATGCACGGAACGCGTTTCGCCGCCCATGTCCTGGTCGCGCACCAGCAAGCCCAGTGACGGGTTGCTTGGATGGGGAATGCGCTCCAGCTGGTAGCGCCGCGCCAGGTGCGACAAGTGGGCATTGGCATAGCCCAGCAGCACGTCCAGCGTGAATTGCTGCGCATAGTTGCGGAATTTCTTGCCGTCCGCCGAGCCGATCAAATCCGCCAGGCGCGCCCAGCGCTGCTCCACGGCTTCCTGCGCTTCGATGTCGTCCATCATGGCGGCGGCGCGCTGGCGCTTGTCGTCATCCTGTGCAATCGACAGGCGGTGCGCGGCCAGCGTATCGGCAGCCTGGCGGTGCGCCATTGCCAGTTCCTGCATGGCTTGCGCCAGTGTTTCAGCCGTGTATTCGCTGTCGCCGCCGGCAAGGTGCTGTTCACGCTGCAGGCGGCGTTCCTGCAGGACGGTGGCGGCGCTGGCGGCATGCTGCTCCAGCGCCTGCAACGCTTCACGTTCAGCGCGCACGTCTTCCTCCGTCTGCGCCAGCAATGCCTGCAAGCCTTCCATCGTCAGCAAGCCGGGATGGGCGGTGACTGCGGCGTCGCCTCCGCTGTCTTCGAACATGTCCGCCACGGCGGGCGCTACGCTCTCCAGCGCTGCATCGCCAAGGCGTTCGCGGTTGAATTCGCGCAGCCACAGCGCCAGGCGCTGTTCCGCATTGCGGGCGCTGTCGCGCAGGGCCGCCACGCGGCTGGCCGCCTGCGCACACGCCTCTTCGGCGCGCGCATGCTGCTGCAACGCCTGCTGGCTGGCTTGCTGTTGCGCCGCCATGCGCTCGCGCGCCGCATCGATAGCGGCCTGCAGCTGAACTTCGACGTCGCGCACTTCCTTGCCGCCCCACAGCGCCATGCGCTGTTCCTGCAGTGCGATGACGCCCGTATCGGCAGCCGCATACGCTGCGCGCGCCGCCGCCGCATCGGCGCCCGTGCGTGCCTGGATATCGGCCAGCGCCTGCACTTCGGTGTCGAGCTGGGAAATGGCGGCGGCCCGTTCATCGGCTTGCGTGCGCTGCGTCTGCCATTGCCGGGCTTCCGCGCGGCGCGCATCATGGAATGCTTCCGGCGCGCTGCGCCACGCATCTTTCCACTCATCGTTCACCGTGTCGCCGCCGCTGAAGGCGCTGTCCAGTTCATCGAGCAGGCCGGCCAGCTGCTGCGCGGTTTCAATGCGCTTTTCATCAAGCGCGCGGTAATCGGCAATCGCTTGCGCCAGCGCGGCGGCAGACTGCGTGGCGGCAGCTTGCGCGCGCTGGTGTTCCGCCACGGCCAGGTCGACGCCTTTTTGCGCGGCATCGCGCGCAGCCTGGGCGCGGCGCCACGCTTGCTCCTGCTGTTCCAGCTGCTGCATGCCGTTGCGGGCAGCGGACAATTGCTGCGCCAGCCACGCGGCGCGCGCGCCGGCCAGATCGGCGTCGGCTGCTTCTGCCACGGCGTTGCCGGTCAGCCATGGATCGAGCGCATCCGGCGCGCTGTGCGCCGCTTCGTGCGCCAGCGGGTGCGCCTGCCATTGCACAATCAATTGATCCAGTGCGCCTTGCAATGACTGCTGTTCGATGCCGATGGCTGCCAGGCGCTCGATGCACGACTGGACGGCGGCGCGCTGCGCCGCCTGCTGTTCGATATTCTTTTGCAGCTGGTCGCGGCAGCGCAGCACGTCGGCCTGCAGCGTATGCAGCATCGACGCCAGCGCGCCGTCATCGTGGCGGTACGGGTGGTCGTGGGCGCCGCATACGGGGCAAGGCGTGTCGTCTTCCAGCGTGGCGCGCAGCTTTTCCACGCTTTCGCCGCACGCGGCTTCAGCCAGCTTCAACGCTTTTTCCGCCGCGCCGAATTCCGCCATGATGACGGCGTAGCCATGCTGCGCGGCGGCCAGCGCGGTTTCCGCCGTGGCGCGGCTGGTGCGCAACGTGGCGGACTGGCTGTCCAGCTGCGCGTGGCGTTCCGCCTTGCCCTGCAATTCGCTCCACAATTTGTCGGCGCCGGCCAGCTGGTCGCGCCGCGCTTCCCATGCGCGGCGCTGCGTTTGCAAGGTGTCCGCATCGAAGGCGGCCAGCGCCGCGTCAGCCTGCCTGCGCTGTTCTTGCGCGGCGTCCAGCTTTTCCACGGCGGCGGCCAGCGCGGCTTTGGCGCGGCCATCTTCTTCGCGGTAGCGTGCGCCGTTTTGCTGGATCGCCGTCAGCGCCTGGTGATGCTTGTCGGCCTGGGATTGCGCATGGCCAGCTTGCGCGAACAGCAGGTCCCATTTTTCCCACCGCTCCGCCAATGGCTGCCATGGCGCGTGCTGCGCCAGCCAGTCCAGCCCATGCTGCTGCGCCGCCTGCATTTGGCGCCGTTCGCTTTGCTTGCTGTGCAGCGCGGCTTTGGCTTGCGCATCGGCTTTGTTGGCAGCTTCCAGCACGCCGGACGCCTGCTTGTGGGCGGGCAGCAGCGCTTCGATGCGGGCATCGAGTGCGCGCGCCTGGTCCAGTTGCGGACCGGCGTTGCGCTGCGCGCTTTCTGCCTGCGCCAGCGCGGCTTCGGCCTGCTGCTGTGCCGTGATGGCTTGCTTGTGGCCGGCCAGCGCCTGTTCCATGGTTTGCGCACCGGCCGATTGCGCCGCCTGTGCGGACGCGATTTCCGCTTCAATGCGCGCGATTTCCATGGCCAGCGGGCGCGCCGCCTGCACGGCGTCGAGGCGCTGCAACGCGTCGCGGCGCGGCTGCGCTTCGGCGATGTCTTGCTGGCGCTGTTGCAGCACGCCGGCTGCCTGCTGTTCCGATGCCTGCAGGCGCGCGGCCTGTTCAAACCAGCGCTGGCGCTGTTCCAGGCTTTCCTTGCGCGTCTCCAGGCCAGCCAGCGCCTGTTCCGCTTCAAGGCGCTGCGCCAGCAGGGCCGTGCGTTCTTCGCTGCTTAGCGGCTTTTGGTCGGCCAGGCGCGACGTGAGTTTTTGCAGCGCGGCGGTTTCCTGCTTGGCGCGCTCGAACGCGCGCATGGAAATGTCGCTGTAGACAGCGCTGCCCGTCAGGGTTTCCAACAGTTCGCCGCGCTCATTGTCGTCTGCCTTCAGGAACGTGGCGAATTCATTTTGCGCCAGCAGGACAGCGCGCGTGAATTGTTCGAACGACAGTCCGATGCGCTTTTCGATTTCCCCTTTGACTTCGGTTTTTGTGTTGCCGACCGGGACCAGCTCCGGCAATGTATGCAGCGCCATCGTGGTTGGCTGCAATGCCCCTTCCGCGCGGTTGCGCGAGCGGCGCACGGCCCAGCGGGCGCGGTAGCGCATCTGGTCGCTGCCGACGAAATCGACTTCCGCATAGCCTTCCGTGGCGCCGCGGCGCAGCAGGTTGCGCGTGTCTTGTGTCGATACCGTCTCGGCGCCGACGTCGGGCACCATGCTGCCGCGCATGGCTTTCAGCAGGCGCGGCGTCGCGTCGTACAGGGCCAGGCACAAGGTGTCGAGCAATGTGGATTTGCCGGCGCCCGTAGGGCCGCTGATGGCAAACAGGCCGCTGGAGGCCAGCGGCTCCTGTTCAAAGTCCACGGAAAATTCATTGGCCAGCGACGCCAGGTTTTTGCCGCCGATACGCAGGATACGCATGCTTATGCCCCCGCCATCAATTCAGCAAATGCCGCCAGCTGGTCGGCCGGTGCATCGGTATCGTAGCGCTGCCTGTACAGCCGCTTGAAAATATCGTCCGGCTGCAATTTGTCCAGCTGTTCCAGCGTCTGCGTGACTTCATCGAGCGATGGCGCGCGGCGCACGGCGGACGTGTCGATGCGGGCCAGCCGCACGGCCTTGTTTTCCAGCGCCGCTTCAATTTTGGCGCGCATGCCGGGCTGCGGCTGGTCCAGCAAGACGCGCACTTCGACGTAAGGCCGCGCATCGAACGGCACGTCGGGCGGCGCCAGCGCCGCCAAATGTTCCAGTACCTGGGCCAAAGGCGCGGGCTTTTCCGGCAAGCGCAGCATGTCCACCGCGCGCGGCACGGGAATCGAAACCACGTCTGCCGGCAAGCCATCCATTAAGTCGATGCGCAGCACCTGGTGCTGGTAATGCACTTCCGAGAACGACAGCGGCAAGGGGCTGCCGCTGTAGCGGATGTGGTCCTGCTTGCCGACGGCCTGCGCCAGGTGCAGGTGGCCCAGCGCCGCATAGGCGATGCCGGGTCCAAAAATTCCGGACGGCAGCATTTCCGTGCCGCCAATGACAATGCGGCGCTCCGATTCATTCGACATTTCGCCGCCCACCATGTGGCAGTGCCCCATGGCGACGATGGTTTGCCCCGGCTGGCGGCGTGCCTGCGCCACGGCCAGCGCCTGGCTGTACAGCAGCGCGATGCCGCCCAGGTACGGATCGCCGTCGCCTTCAACACGTGGCACGTCGGCCGGGCGCAGGAAGGGCATGGCGATGCACCAGGCGGCGACATTGCCCGTGCTGTCCGTCAGCGGAAGCACGAGTTGTTCCACGTCGATGCCGCCATCGTCGTGCCGCGGCACATTGCCCACCACGCGCGTCCCATGTTCTTCCAGCAGCGGGCCGGGCGCATCGAGGCGGCCCGGCGAATCGTGGTTGCCGGCTATGACGATCACGTCGAGCTGCGGCGCGCGCTGCTTCGCCTGGCGCAGGAAATGGTATAGCTGGCGCTGCGACGCGGCGGACGGGTTGGCATTGTCGAACACGTCGCCGCAAATGAGCAGCGCGTCGGCCTGCTCGGACACGATGGTGTACAGCAGCCAGTCGAGGAAGCACTGGTGTTCGTAGTGGCGGTCGTAATTGTGGAGCGACTGGCCCAGATGCCAGTCGGATGTGTGCAGCAAACGCATGGATAGCCGGTCAAACTTGCGGAAAAGCGCACAATATACTGCAAACGGCGCGCGCCCGGCATGAGCTAGTCGATATTACTGCCTTGATTTAGGCGGCATCGAGGTCGGGAATCAGCGCGCCCGAGCGGAACGTGTTGCGGCCCGCCTGCTTGGCCTGGTACAGCAGCATGTCGGCCCGGTTCAGCAATTCCGCCGCGCTGACGTCTTCGCCCCGGTACCACGTCAAGCCGATGCTGGTCGACACGTGCACGGTGATGTTGTCGAGCACGAACGGCGCCTGCATGGCGACGACGATTTTCCCGGCCGCCGTCTCCGCATCTTCCTGCTTGCTGATGCGTTCCATGATGATGGTGAATTCGTCGCCGCCCAGGCGGGCAATGGTATCGGTGGCGCGCATCGCATGCTGCAGGCGGCCCGAGAACGCTTTTAGCAGCGCGTCGCCCACGCTGTGGCCAAACGTGTCGTTGACGGGCTTGAAGCGGTCGATATCCATGTACATCACGGCCATCAATAAGCCATTGTCGCGGCATGCGGTCATCGTGTCGGACAGCTTTTGCTGGAAACCGGCGCGGTTGGTCAATCCCGTCAGCGCATCGACTTGCGACAGTTTCAGCAAGCGTTGCTGTTCGCGTTTTTGTGCGGTGATGTCCTGGCGCATGACGTGGAAACCGATGACGGCGGCGCCTTCTTCATCAAACTGGGGAATGTAATTGACTTCAAACGTGCGCACGATGCCGGTGCTGTCATCGTCTTCCTCGAACGCCAGCGGCTCGCCGGACAGCACGCGGCGGATATACGGTTCCAGGAATGCATAGCGCGGCTCGCCGACCGTCTCGCGCACGGTCTTGCCCATGACGTCCATGCCGCTGCGGGAAAATTCCCGCTCATACGCGATATTGTTGAAGCGGTAGACTTCTTCAAAATCGATGTAGGCAATCATGGCCGGCAGCGTATCGGCGATGGTGCGCAGGCGCGCTTCGCTTTCCCGCAGCGCCATCACGGATTTGCGCATCATCGTGATGTCGTCCACCGTGCTGACAAAGCCTTCGATGTGGCCATCGACGATGATGGGGGCCACTTTGATCGACGTCCACACGATCTGGCCATCCGGGTGCACGCAGCGCAGCGTATCCTGGAACGGTTGCAGCGTGTCGCGCAAATGTTCCAGCGCTTCCTGCAGCACTTTGCGGTCGTTCGGGTGCACGGCCGCCAGCCACTGGTCGCCCAGCGCCTGGTCGCGCGTCAGGCCCGTGATGGATTCAAACGTGCGGTTGACGTACGTGCAATGGCCGTTCGCGTCGGCACGCAGCAAGCCCAGAGGCGACGCGTCATTGACTGCCTGCAGCTCCGCCTGGTGCTTGCGCATGGCCAGTTCGTCGCGCTTGCGCGAACTGATATTGCGGGTGGTGACGGCTACGCCATCATCAATGGCGACGATCTGGTGCCGCAGCCAGCGCGATTCATTCGGCTGGCCCGGCAAGTTCTGCGTTTCTACTTCTTCTTCCAGTGGAATCGTGGTTTCCAGCACTTGCCGGTATTTGTCGATAAAGCCTTCGCTGCGCCACGTGGGCGCCAGTTCGCCGATGCGGTGGCCGACCACGTCGTCGTGGTGGTGGCCCAGCATGGCGGCGCCACGCTCGTTGACGTCGGCCAGCGTGAAGTCCACCACGGCGCCCTCGCGGTTGCGGCACGCCTTCAACAGGAACACGGCGTCCAGGCTGGCGTCGGCGGCCGCGCGCAATTTTTGCTGGGCCGCGTTGGCCGCTTCCATGCTGTCGCGCAGGCGCAAGCTTTGCTGCATCAGCAATAGCGCAAAGATAAACACCAGCACGGAAGCGGCGGCCGCCACGCTGAAATACAGGCGCCGCTGGCGTTCGAAGCGGGCCATCGCATGCGTGACGGTGTTGCCCACCACGGCGGTCAGCTGGTAGCGCGGCATGTCGCGGTAGCTGTAGATGCGGTCGACGCCGTCGAATGCATGGCGCAGCACCAGTTCATCGGCGGAGCCGGAGGGATCTGCCGTGGCGGTGAAATCTATCGTGTCCGTGATATACAGCTGTTCATCGACGCGGGCAATGGCCAGCCCGGAATCGCGGCTGACCAGCATTACCAGCCCGTTTTCATCCATGTGCAACCGGTCGTAATCTTCGACGAAATACGCGGGGTCGATCATCAGCATGATGATGCCGCCAAATTCGCCATTGCGGCCGTTAACGCGGCGGGCAATCTGGATCAGCCATTTCGACGTTTGCGAATTGACCACGACGTTCGATGCGTGCGGGATGTCTTCGGCCGATTGCGACAATGCCTGGTACACGGGTTCGACGCGTATATCGTCCTGGAAGATCCCGTGCAGGCTGTCCATCAACCTGCCATCGGCTTTATACAGGGCAATCGGCAATTGCAGCTTGGAAGGCATGAGCGAATCCAGCAAGCCGCCTTTGCGGGTGAATTCCGCCAGCCGCAGGGCGCCGCCGGTTTCCTCATATTTAAGCTTGAACAACTGCGTCGCATGATCGCTCTGGCGCAGCAAGTGGCCGGCATTTTCAGCCAAGGTGCGCGACAGCGTCTGGGCGTGCAGCACCGCTTCATGCCGGGCGCCCCGGTATTCCTGGTGGACCTGGTATATCACGGCGGTCCACATGGAGACCAAAAGTACGAGCGCAAACGCCGGCAACAGTATCACCCGATACAGTTTGCGCAGCAGGCGTCGGATTGGGCTTTCGGTCTGGATCACATGCCCCCTTAACAGCGCAGCCAGCGGCTGCTCACTTCTATTCTGCACGCAAACGGACCTATTGAGGCTAGCCATGGCACATTTTTCGTTTTCGTGTACCAAAGTGATAACGGTTAGGGGAAACATTCCAGCTTTCTTCATTAGAATAGCCCGCTGGCTTCCCCGAGGAAAGGATGTGCGCTTGTCTGAATTAACGCTAACCCTGGCTGCTGCCCGTGCGCTGCATTTGGCGGCGCAGGGATTGTTGCAGCCGCGCCGCAAAAAGGCACAAAAATCCGACGTGCTGGACACCATCCGGCACATGGGCATGCTGCAAATCGACACCATCCACGTCGTGGCGCGCAGTCCCTACCTGGTGTTGTGGAGCCGCCTGGGCGATTACCCGCCCGTGTGGCTGGAACAGTTATTGGAAGAGGGCGCGCTGTTTGAATACTGGGCGCATGAAGCATGCTTCGTGCCCATCGAGGATTACGGCTTGTTCCGGCACCGCATGCTCGATCCGGCCGCCATGGGCTGGAAATATTCGGCAGCGTGGATGCGGGAGCGGCGCGCGGAGGTCGATGCCGTGCTGGCCCACATCCGCGCCCATGGCCCCGTGAAATCGTCGGATTTTGAGCGCACTGACGGGCAGGCGGGGGGCTGGTGGCAGTGGAAGCCGGAAAAACGGTCGCTTGAAGTGCTTTTTACAGCGGGCCACTTGATGATAGCCCGGCGTCACAATTTCCAGCGCGTGTATGACCTGGCGGAGCGCGTGTTGCCGGACTGGGATGACCGCCGCACGCCCGCCCTTGACGACGTGCGCCGCACGTTCGTGCTGAAAACCGTCAAGGCGCTGGGCCTGGCGCGGGCATCGTGGATTGCTGATTATTTCAGGACTAAACCACCACGGCTGGATCCGGAAACGCTGGTGGCGCAAGGATTGCTGCTGCGCGCCAGGGTGCAGGGCTGGGATGACCCGGTGTATATCCACCCGGATCTGGCCGACCTGGCGGCCGGTGCGGCAGCCGGCAACCTGGCCGCCACCGCGACGACCATCCTGTCGCCATTTGATCCCGTCGTGTGGGACCGCCGCCGCGCGCTGGATTTGTTTGGTTTTGACTACCGCCTGGAATGCTATACGCCGGCGGAAAAACGCCGCTATGGCTATTTCACGCTGCCGGTTTTGCGCCGTGGCGCGCTGGTAGGGCGCGTGGATGCGAAAGCGCACCGGCGCGAACAATTATTTGAATTGAAATCCGTAACGTTGGAGCCCGGAGTGAAAATCAGCGACCGTTTCGTGCGCGATGTGGCGGGCGCGCTGCAACGCTGCGCCAGCTGGCATGGCTGCCCGCAAGTGCGGGTAGGCGCGTGTGAACCCGTGGAATTGGCCGGCCTGCTGCAGGCGGCGCTGTCCGGGGCCGAGGAGGATGCGCGATGATGCTGCCATCCGCACCGGCCGCCGTTGTCGGCGCCGACGGCATGCCGCTGTTGGGCCGCTTTTCCGGCCAGGCCGCGCAATTTGACTGGACCCGGCTGGCGGGCAGCCATGCCCGGGGGGCATTGTGGCGGCGCTTTCACCATAAAAAATGGCATTACGTGGCGTTGGCCACGGAAGACGTGTTTTGCGCTGTGGCCATTGTGGACCTGGGCTGGATCAGTTCATGTTTTGCCTATGCGTTCGACCGCAAGGATGAAGACATGCTGGCTAATTTTTCACAGGAAGGCTTGCCTGGCATTGCGGCGAAAGTCGCGGACCATGCCGGCGGCAACAGTACCTTCAAGGCCAAGGGTACGCGTATTGCCGTCAATTGCAGCGGGGACGGCCGCTATAGCCTGGAACTCGTGTCGCCCTACCTGGAAATCGATGCGCAATTCGGGCCGCCCGCGGCGCCGCTGTTGCTGGCAACGGGGCCGATTGCCGGCGGTTCCGTGCATGCCACGCAAAAATCGTCCGGCATGCCGCTGACGGGCGAAGTGCGTTTGTGGCGCGGCGAATACAGTCTCGATGGCGGCGTGGCCAGCTTTGATTATTCCAATGGTTTGCTGGCCCGCAATACAGCGTGGCGCTGGGCATCCGGCCACAGCCTGGAGCTGGGGTTCAATTTGCAGGCGGGATATTTCGGCGCCAATGAAAATGCGCTGTGGCTCGATGGCCAGGTGCACCCGCTGGCAGCCGCACACTTTATTTATGACCACCACGATCCGCTGTCGAAGTGGCATATCTTTACGGAAGATGATTTGCTGGAACTGCACTTCACGCCGGAAGGCGCGCGGCGGCAAAACAAGAACCTGGTGATTGCAGCGAGCAAGTATCTGCAGCCGATCGGCACGTTTACGGGCTGGGTGCGTTCCAGCGCCGATGAACCGAAGCGGGTGGTCAGTAATTTGGCGGGCGTGACGGAAGACCACACATCCAAATGGTGAGGCATGGATGAGCCGAGGCGTGTCGTCGGCAATCTGGCAGGGAGTGACGCAAGGCCACACATCAACATGTAAGAACGGTAAGGAGGCTGGCCCCATGAGCATCCGCAATTTTGGCAAGCTGTTTGACCCTGGATCGGTCGCCGTGATCGGCGCTTCGCAGCGGCCGGGCCGTCCCGGCACGGTTGTGCTGAACCATATGGCCGAAGGCGGCTATGCGGGGGCGCTGTGGCCCGTCAATCCGAAATATGACAGTTTGCTGGGCATCGCCTGTTATGGCAGTGTGGAGCAGCTCCCGCAGGCGCCGGATCTCGCCGTTATTTGCACGCCGCCTGCCACCGTGCCTGATTTGATTGCGCAACTGGGCAAGCGTGGCACGCGGGCCGCCGTGGTGCTGACGCCGGGGCTGGAGCGGGAAACCCGGTGGGAAGGCACGACCTTGCATCAAGCCATGCTGGATGCGGCGAAACCGCATGTGCTGCGTATCCTGGGTCCGGGCGGCGTGGGTTTGCTGGCGCCTGCCAGCGGCTTGAATGCCAGCCTGGCCCCATCGCGCCTGCCGATGGGGCGCATTGCCTTGCTGTCCGAGTCGGATGCCGTCATGACGGCGGCGCTGGACTGGGCGCATTTGCACGATGTGGGGTTTTCCAAATGCGTGTCGCTGGGGGAGCGGGGCGATATCGACCTCGGTGATTTGCTTGATTACCTGGCCGATGACGATGAGACGGGCGCCATCCTGATGTATGTGGAAAGTGTCGTGTGCGCCCGTAAATTCATGACGGCGGGACGCATTGCTTCGCGCGCCAAGCCTGTGATCGTATTGAAACCAGGTGGCGGGCCGGGCGACGACGTGTATGACGCCGCGTTCCGCCGCGCCGGCATGCTGCGCGTGCATGCAACGGAAGACTTATTCGACGCGGTGGAAACGCTGGGCCGGGCCAAGCCGCTGCGCGGTGAAAAGCTGGCGGTCCTGTCCAATGGCGCGGCGCTGGCCCGCATTGCCGCCGGCGCCGTGGCGCAGGCGGACGGCAAACTGGCGGGCGATCCCGTGATCCTGGACATGGATGCGCCGCCTGAAACGTGCGCTGCGGCGCTGCAGGCGTTGCTGGCGCCTGCCGGCGCCGCACTGGCGCCTGATGCCGTGCTGCTGGTGTTTGCCCCGTCGCAGGGTGTGGATGCTGCTGCGGTGGCGCAAGCGCTGGTCGCGCCGGTGCAGGCGTCCGGCAAGAATGTGCTGTCGTGCTGGCTGGGCGGCGAAACCATGGCGCCTGCGCGGCAAGTGCTGGCGCAAGCGGGTTTGCCGACGTATGACACGCCGGAACAGGCCGTGCATGGCTTTATGCAGCTGGTGCAATACCGCCGCAGCCAGGATCAATTGAATCAAGTGCCGGGCGCCTTGCCCCGTGCCAGCCGTCCCGAGCGGGAAGCCGCGCACGCCTTGGTTTTGCAAGCCATCAAAGAGGGCCGAACGGTGCTCGATGGGGCCGATGCTTGCGCCGTGCTGGCAGCGTATGGCATTGCCGTGGCCGATCCAGGCGCTGGCCCCGGCATGCGGCTGGCCCGGGCGCTGGCCCATGAATTGGCCATTACCGTGGAAACCGACCCGATGTTCGGCCCCGTGATCCGCTTTGGCCGGGGCGGGGCAGCGGCGGAGCTGGTGGCCGGGCTGGAAGATGAGCAAGCCGTTGGCTTGCCGCCCTTAAATATGGTGCTGGCGCGGGAACTGGTCGAGCGCACCCGTGTGGCGCGCGCATTGGCCGGCGTGCGCAACGGCCCCCGTTTGCGTCCGGCAGCCGACATCGATGCGCTGTGCCATGTGCTGATCCAGGTGTCGGACCTGGTGGCCGATACGGCGGAACTGGTGTCGCTGACGCTGGATCCGCTGCTGGCCGATGCGCAAGGCGTGCTGGCGCTGCAGGCGTCGCTGCAACTGGGGGCGCCGCGCGCCGGCCATGCGCAAGCGATCCGGCCCTATCCGCAAGAACTGGAACAGGAAATCCAATGGCAAGGCGCGCCGCTGGTGTTGCGGCCGATCCGCCCGGAAGACACGCCGCAGCACCGTGAATTCTTTGCACAATTGCAACCTGAAGATGTGCGGCTGCGTTTCTTTTCACCGATCCGCGAACTGCATCCGAACCAGCTGGCGCGCTTGACGCAAATTGATTACGACCGCGCGATGGCGTTTATTGCGTCGCGGTCCATGCCGGACGGAAACCCTGAAACGTTGGGTGTCGTGCGGGCTGTTGCAGATCCGGATAACAGAAAGGCAGAATTTGCTATTTTGGTACGATCTGACTTGAAGGGAATGGGTCTAGGCGCTATTCTGTTTCAAAAGCTGGTCGACTATTTCCGCGGCCGGGGCACTGCGGAACTGGTCGGCGAAGCGTTGTCTGAAAATAGCGGTATTCAGCAACTGGTGCGCCGCTTTGGCGGTACAGTCAGTCCGTCGCTGGAACCGGGGATGGCCGATCTTCGGATCAAGTTGCAAGACCCTTGATGTTGGTTTGTTCAATGTCAAGGCATCAGCAGTCGCAAATCTTTACACTTTTACTTCCGCCTCTCGCTTTGTTGAGTGATTCTAGCTTGGAGTAAAGATGTTAACGGCCACTTATACCTTGGTAGCTCTATCTGTAGAGCAAGCTAATATCCGTGTCAGTCTGCAATCGTTCCAAAAATATGTGCAAGCCACGTTGCTGCGCCAGCATGGCATGTCACTGAACCAACTGGAGTTCGCCTACGAATCGCTGAACCGCCTGTACCAGGCTTGCCATTGGCGCAAGATCGAAATGTATTTGATCCCCGCCATCCGCCAGGCCACGCAGCAAGCCGACCAGCTATTGGAAGAATTGGGCCGCCTGAATGATTCGGCGCTCAATGTGATCCGGTCGCTGCAGGAACAGGTGGCGAAATCGCAGCGGGATAATGAAGCGTGCGGAGAAGAAATTGCCGAACGCATCGATACCTTTTGCGACTCCATGCTGAACCGGCTGGACAAGGAAGAAAAGGAATTGTTCAACGTGGCCCGCACCGCCATTGGCGGCGAAGAGTGGTTCGCGATTGCCAACCAGTTCCTGCTGCACGACGCCCATGTGGCGGAAGCGCGCCGCTGCCGTGGCGCCTTGCCGGCGCCGACTGAACAATTATTATTATCGGAACCCGATGATAATGTCATTGACCTGGTGCCGCAGCTGGCGGCCTTGCCGGTCGAAGTGCCGGATGATGAACTGGAAACCCCGATTCCAGTGTCTGAGCTGCAATTTAAACGGCGCGCCAACAGCCGCCGCGCCATGATGGAATAATGGGCCGTGCCCGCCAACGAGGGGCGATTCCGGGTGGCCGCCGAAGCAAAACGCGTTACTTTGCTATGATGGTGGTTTTGATCACCCGGTAGCCCATTATGTTCGAATTCCTCTTCAAACGCCCCGGCGACAAGCCGTCCGATCAGCAGGCCAATCCGGAACAGGCTGCAGCAAGCGCTGCAACTGCCGCCAATGCTGAGCAGACTGCCGCCCGCCGTGCTGCCCAGTTGGAACGGGCCAAGGCGCTGGGGGGCGATGAGACGGGCGCCGTCGACCTGATCTTGCAAAGCGAATTTGCCGACGTGCGGCTGGCGGCTGCCGAGCACGTCAACAGCCAGGCCATGCTGGAAAAAGTCCAGCAAGCGATGCGCAATACGGACCGCCGCGTGGCAAAACTCATGCAAGGCCGTCTGGACGCCTTGCGCCACCAGCAAGCGGAGCAGCGCCAGGCGGAAGCAGCCATCGCATCGGCCCGCAAGCTGGCGCAAGATGACAAGCTCACGCCCAATCTGGTCGCCGAACTGGACCGCATGTGGAAAGTCATTGCCGCCGGTCCTGCGTTGACAGAAGAATTTGACGCCGTGCGCGCCACGCTGGCAAAACGCCTGGAAGACCAGATGGCGCTGCAGCGCGCCGCGCTCGATGCGCTGGCGGCCGTGCGCCGCATCGCGGCCGGGCAGTTGCCGGAAGGCGTCACGGCCGATGCCGTGCCTGCGCTGCTCGATGAACTGGCTGCCGGCCATGCGGCGCGCCAGGCGTCGCCGGAAAAAGAATCGCTGCCACGCCACTTGCTGGCAGACTTCGACACGGCGCTGGCCGGCGTCCGCGCAGGGCAAGAGACTGTCGCTGCACGCCGTGCGGCGCTGGCAGGCTGGCAGGCGCAAGACGCCGCTACGCTGAATGCCGATGAATTGAAACGCAGCTGGAATGCGCTGCCGAAAGTCGCCGATGCGGTTGCGGCGCAGGCGCTGCAACAGGAATTCGACGCCCTGCTGGCTGCCGTGCCGGCGCCGGTGCGCGTCAAAGAAGAAGCGCCGCCGCCCAAGGTCCAGCATCAGGAACACGGCGGCAAGCCCGAAGCGCGCAAGGAATCGCCTGCCGCGCAGGAAGCCAACCGTGAAGCCAACCGCCACTTCATGGCGATTGTCGACCAGATGGAAGCGGCGTTGAACCAGGGCCAGTTGCACATAGCCGCCGACCACGACAAGGTGTTGAAAGAAACCAGGACCGGCCGTTTGACGCAAGCGCAAGCGGACCGCCTCGCGCACGTGCGTGCCGAGCTGAAGCGGCTGGGCGACTGGGCGCGCTGGGGCGGCAATGTGTCGCGCGAAGAATTGGTGAAAGCCGTGGAAGAATTGCCGGCGCAAAAACTGTCGATGCCCGAACTGGCCAAAAAAGTCGGTTCCATGCGCGAGCGCTGGAAAGCGCTGGACGGCGTCTCCGGCGCCGCGCCCAAGTCGCTGTGGGAGCGTTTCGATGCAGCGTGTACGGCAGCGTATGCGCCGGCCGCGGCCCACTTCAAGCACCTGGCCGATGAGCGCCACACGAATGCCGCCAAAGCGGAAGCCATGATTTCCGAAGTGGAAAAAATGGCGGCGGAACTGGCCGGCGAAGTACCGAATTTCAAGGCGCTGGCCGCCGCCGCCCAGCGTTTGCGTCAGGCATGGGGCCGCTTGGGAGCGATCGACCGCAAGGAAAAGAAAAAGCTCGATGCCGCGTTTGATCAAGCCATGGCCAAGATGACGGGCCCGCTCGAAGAGCAGCGCCGTATCGAAGTGGCCCGCCGCGAGCAATTGATTGCCGAGACGGAAAAGCTGGCGCCGACCGACCGCCACACGCTCGATACCGTGCGCCACTTGCAAGAGCAATGGCAGGAATACGCCCGTGCGCTGCCGCTGGAGCGCAAGCAGGAACAGGCGCTGTGGCAGCGTTTCCGCGCCGCGTGCGATGCGATCTTTGCCGCCCGCAAGGAATCCGCCCATGCAGCCGACAGTGAACGCAAAGCCCACTTGCACGTGCGTGAAGATATTTGCGCGCAACTGGAAAACGCCACGTTCACGGGCGACGACAAGGCGCAACTGGCTGCCATCACGAAAGCGCTGCGCGATGCAGCGCAGGCATGGCATGCATCCGGCCACGTGCCGCGTGCCAGCGAAGGGAAAATCGAGGCCCGCTACAAAGCCGCCACTGCCGCCGTCCAGGCGCAAGCCGATGCGATCCGCAAACGCGCCGGCGCGGCGCAAGCCAATGCGCTGCGCGACAAGCTGCGTTTGACGCAAGCGCTGGAATCGGCCATCACCACCGGTGAAACCATCGATGGCGCCGATTGGGAAAGCCGCTGGAAAGCGTTGCCGGCCTTGCCGGGCGAATATGAACGCGTGCTGCACGGCCGCTTTGCGGCGGGCATTGCGGCAGCCGCCGAGAGCGGCAAGCGCAGCGCCTATGCGGCGCGCCTGGAGCAGGCCCGCGCCACGTTGCTCAGTGAAGTACTGCGCCTGGAAATCGTGGCGGGCGTGGACAGCGGCGCGGAATTTGCCCGCGACCGTTTGAAAATGCAGGTGGAAGTGCTGCAATCGTCGCTGAAGTCCGGCCAAAAGCCCATGACGCAAGCGGCGCAATTCCTGCAACTGTGCGCGATGCCGGCGCTGGCCGATGCGCGCACGGCGTCGCGTATCGAACAATTGTTCCGCCGCATAGGCGCCGATGCAAAATGACGGCGTTTTTTAGTCAAGTCCGTGTCCAGGCGGAAGATTTCGATGTGGCCTATGAGCTGGCGCAACTGCGCGCCGGCAATGCCAAGGTGGGCGGCGTCGTGAGTTTCGTCGGCACCGTGCGCGACCTGAATGAAGGCGCGCACGTGGCGGAAATGGAACTGGAGCATTACCCGGGCATGACGGAACAATCAATTGCCGCCATCATTGGCCAGGCGCAGCAGCGCTGGCCGATCTATGGTGCGCTGGTGATCCACCGCATCGGCCCGCTGAAGCCGGCGGAACAAATCGTCATGGTGGCCGTCACGTCGGCCCACCGTGGCGAAGCATTTGCCGCTTGCGAATTCATTATTGATTATCTGAAAACCGAAGCGCCGTTCTGGAAAAAAGAACAGACGCCGGACGGGGCGCGCTGGGTCGATGCGCGCGTCAGCGATGATGCTGCGCTCAAGAAATGGCAGTCTTGAAAATGCGGCTTTGAGCCTTACCTTGTCCGCAACACAGACACAAACCGGAGCGGTTTATCATGCGGCAAGACAAACTCACAACGAAATTGCAAGAAGCCCTGGCGGACGCACAAAGCTTGGCCGTCGGTAACGACAATCCCTATATTGAGCCCCTGCACCTGCTGTCGGCCCTGATCAACCAGGACGATGGCGGCGCCCGTTCGCTGTTGCAGCGCGCGGGTGTCAACCTGGGCGGCTTGACCAACGGCATCAAGAGCGGCATGGAGCGCCTGCCCAAGGTCTCCGGCAACGGCGGCGACGTCCAAGCCAGCCGTGAATTCATCGGCGTGTTGAATCTGGCCGACAAGGAAGCGCAGAAGCGCGGCGACCAGTTCGTGTCCAGTGAAATGGTGTTGCTGGCGCTGACGGACGACAAGTCCGATGCGGGCCGCCTGGCCCGTGAAAATGGCCTGACCCGCAAATCGCTGGAAGCGGCGATCGACACCGTGCGCGGCGGCGGCAAAGTCGATTCGCAGGAAGCGGAAGGCCAGCGCGAAGCCCTGAAAAAATACACGCTGGACCTGACGGAACGTGCGCGCCAGGGCAAGCTTGATCCTGTCATTGGCCGCGACGATGAAATCCGCCGCGCGATCCAGGTGTTGCAGCGCCGTACCAAGAACAATCCTGTGCTGATCGGCGAACCCGGCGTCGGCAAGACCGCCATCGTGGAAGGGCTGGCGCAGCGTATCGTCAACAATGAAGTGCCCGATTCACTGCGCGGCAAGCGCGTGCTGTCGCTGGACATGGCGGCCTTGCTGGCGGGCGCGAAATACCGTGGCGAATTCGAAGAGCGCCTGAAAGCCGTGCTGAAAGAACTGGCCATGGATGAAGGGCAGACCATCGTGTTCATCGATGAGCTGCACATCATGGTGGGCGCCGGCAAAGCGGAAGGCGCAATGGATGCGGGCAATATGCTGAAGCCCGCGCTGGCGCGCGGCGAATTGCACTGCGTGGGCGCCACGACCTTGGACGAATACCGCAAATACATTGAAAAGGATGCCGCGCTGGAGCGCCGCTTCCAGAAAATCCTCGTCGATGAACCGACCGTGGAAGCCACGATTGCCATCCTGCGCGGCCTGCAGGACAAATATGAGCTGCACCACAAGGTTGCCATTACCGATCCGGCCATCATCGCAGCGGCCGAACTGTCGCACCGCTACATTACGGACCGCTTCCTGCCGGACAAGGCGATTGACTTGATCGATGAAGCCGCGTCGAAGATCAAGATCGAGATCGATTCGAAGCCGGAAGTCATGGACAAGCTGGAACGGCGCCTGATCCAGTTAAAGATCGAGAAGGAAGCCGTCAAGAAGGAAAAAGATGAGGCGTCGCGCCGCCGCCTGGACTTGATCGATGAAGAAATCGCCAAGCTGCAGCGCGAGTACAACGATTTCGAAGAAGTGCTGAAGGCGGAAAAAGCCAACGTGCAGGGCACCACGCACATCAAGGAAGAAATCGAACGCATCCGCCAGCAAATGGAAGAAGCGACGCGCGCATCGAACTGGCAGCGGGTATCGGAACTGCAGTACGGTAAATTGCCGGAGCTGGAAGCGCAATTGAAGCAGGCCGAATCCGCCGCGGGCGGGGCGCAGGCTGCCGATAAACCCAAGCTGCTGCGCACGCAAGTGGGTGCGGAAGAAATCGCGGAAGTCGTATCGCGTGCGACGGGGATTCCCGTGTCGCGCATGATGCAGGGCGAACGCGACAAGCTGCTGCACATTGAAGAAAAGCTGCACGAGCGCGTGGTGGGGCAGGATGAGGCCATCAATGCCGTAGCCGACGCGATCCGCCGTTCCCGTGCCGGCCTGGCGGACCCGAACCGTCCCTATGGTTCGTTCATGTTCCTGGGCCCGACGGGTGTCGGCAAGACGGAATTGACGAAGGCGCTGGCAGCGTTCCTGTTCGATACGGAAGATTCGCTGATCCGCCTCGACATGAGTGAATTCATGGAAAAGCATTCGGTGGCCCGCCTGATAGGCGCGCCGCCCGGCTATGTGGGTTACGACGAAGGCGGCTACCTGACGGAAGCCGTGCGCCGCAAGCCATACAGCGTGATCTTGCTGGACGAAGTGGAAAAAGCGCACCACGACGTGTTCAACGTGCTGCTGCAAGTGCTCGATGACGGCCGCATGACGGATGGCCAGGGCCGCACGGTGGACTTCAAGAATACCGTGATCATCATGACGTCGAACCTGGGTTCGCAAAAAATCCAGTCGATGGAAGACTCGGATCCGGCGCTGGTGAAATTGTCCGTGATGGCGGAAGTGCGTTCCCACTTCCGGCCGGAATTCATCAACCGCATCGATGAAATCGTCGTGTTCCACGGGCTGGACGACAAGAACATCGGCGCGATTGCGAAGATCCAGCTGAGGATCCTGGAACAGCGCCTGAACCGCATGGATATGGGCTTGAACGTGTCCGACGCGGCGCTGCAAAAGATCGCGGAGGCAGGCTACGATCCGGTGTACGGCGCGCGGCCGTTGAAGCGCGCAGTGCAGCAGGGGATAGAAAACCCGTTGTCGAAACTGATCCTGGAAGGCCGCTTCGGCCCGAACGATACGATCCGTGTCGACGTCAAGGATGGCGAACTGGCGTTCAGCAAGTAAGCCTTGTGCGGCAAGGTGGCCTGGAATCCAGGCCACCCATCAAGCCGCCTTCCTGCGTCCATCCCGCTCGGCAAAATCCTCCACTTCATAGCGCGCCAAAAAGCCTGACGCTTCCATGCCCGCGATGGCCACGGCCTTGCCGCCCGCCGCCACGCCTTCAATCGCCCGTTTTACGTATGCGCCCAGCGATTGCCTGGTTGTGCACTTTTGCCGCATCGGATAGCGGCCCGTGACCGTATAGCCATCCAGGTATTCGATTTCAAAGTCGCACTCGGCGCTGGGCTGCATGGCCGTGGCCCAGTTCTTCAGCAGCTTGTCCGCCGCCACGAAGGAACCCAAAACCGCCATTGTGCAGCTGCGCTGCTGGCGGATGCGGATTTTAGCGACACCGACTTTTTCTTCCACGTACTTGCTTCGCATACTGTTCTCCTGCAGAGATAGCTGGGTAGCACTAGTGCCGCATTTCCCCGTCAACCGCGCGCAACAAGTGCAGCGGGTTGTCATCCTGCAGCGCGGCGGGGAGCAGGATGGGAGGCGCGTCCTGATACACCACGGGACGCAGGAACCGTTCAATGGCAAAGCTGGCGCCAGCCACATGCCAGGCTGGCGGCGCCACGGTACTGTTGATGCCGATTTGCCCGGCAATGCGCTGCAGCCGGGACAGCAATTTAGTGGCCAGCGCCAGATCGTCAAAGCCGTCGCCGGCCGTCATGTGGATCACGGCGGCGTGCTGGCGTCCCAGCCGTGCGGCGGCGTCCAGCATGGCTTGGCCGCTGCTGCAGCGCACCAGCAGTCCGGCAGGGCTGCGGCAGGCATCGTCCAGCAGCGGCGGCGCGGGCAGGTGGGTGTCATCCGTTTCAGCAAACATGGGTCTTGCCAGCCCCCGCGCGCCGGGCTGCGCTCCTTCGGCCAGCAGCGTGACGCGTGGCGCCGACAGCAGCCAGTCGGTCCGCTGCGCATGGCCATGCGTCCCCTCCGGCATGACCACTGGCGCCAGCGCATTGACGGCGTCGATGATGGTTTCACGTAAATCCACGTAGCCATCGCCACCGAGCGCAAACACCAGCGCGGGCCGGTGCGCGGCCGGTGCGGCGGCAAACTGGCGCACCAGCCGTTGGCCCAGATGTTCCGCCTGCGCATTCAAGGCGCCCGGCAAAATAAAGACAGGATTGCACGCACCAGGTTCGGACAGCACGGGGATAGGCTCCGCACGGTCCAGGCTGCGCCGCATCAGGCGTAGCGCATCGCTGCGGTTGCCGGCGGCTGCCGCGCGCACGTCAGGGTGCGCCACCAGCGCGTCTACGCTGCCCGGCAATTCCGGCGTCAGCGCATACACGCCGTCAGGCAAACCTGCCTCGCGCACGGCGCGCAGCACGGCCTGCCCGGCCAGCGCATGGCACATCGGGTGGGTATGGCGGGCATGCACGATGACGGGGCAGCCTGCCGCCAGCGCTGCCAGCGCATCGGGACCGATGGCGCCATGGACGGGCGTGGCGCCGCCGCCCAGGATCGCCGTGGGACCCAACGGCACATGCTGCGCGCACAGGCGCAGCGGCGTGGTTTCAATCGCAGCATGTTGCCAGTGGTGGCGCTGCAACACCGTGCACAGCGCATCGATTTGCTGGCGGATCGCGGCCCGCTCCAGCATGACAGTCCCGCTATCGGTGCCCAGTTCGCGCCGCGCGGCTTCCTGCAGCGCGTCCGCCTGCGCATCGAGTTCGGCGGCGATCGCCTGCAACAGACGGCAGCGCGTGGCGGCATTGCTGAGCCCATAGGGGCCGGCGGCGCTGTCGGCACGGCGCACCACCGCATCAAGCCGGGTCCAGGCTTCAGCATGGTCGGTGGATGGCACGGATGGAATCACAGCAGCCTCCGGGGTGGGAACCATGCCATATTAAGAACTAATTGCTGCACCCGCGCATAAATTCTTGTAAATTGGTGTTAAGCAAACCCTTTGCCATTACTACATGTTTTAACGACATGCTTGCCCCCGATACCATCTTTCTGTTTGGTCCGTTCCGGCTGGTGCCCGCCGAGCGTGCACTGTATGGCAGCGGCGGCGCCGTCCGGCTGCATGGACGGGCGTTTGACTTGCTGCTGGCGCTGGTGGAGCGGGCCGGGGAAGTGATTGCCAAGGATGAACTGCTGGCCCGCGTGTGGCCGCAAACCTTTGTGGAAGAGGGCAATTTGCGGGTGCACGTGGCGGCATTGCGCAAGGTGTTACAGGACGACAGCGGCCATCCGTATGTCGATAACGTCGTCGGGCGGGGCTACAGTTTTGTTGCGCCGGTGCGCCGCGTTGCCGCGGCGCCGGAAACCACGGCGGCGTCCGCCCTGATACCGGCCAATGTGCCATTGCTGCAGCAGCCGCGCCTGTTCGGACGGCGCGATACGGTGCAGCGCATCGAAGACATGCTGTCCGAAGGACGGCTGGTGACCGTGGCCGGGCCGGGCGGCATGGGCAAGACATCGGTGGCGCTGTCCGTGGCCGCGCGCAGCGCCGCGCTGGGCGAACGCGTGCATATGCTGGACATGGCGCCGCTGGCTGACGCCGCCCAGCTGGGCGGTGCGCTGGCCATGGTGCTGGGCGTGCCCGCGCTGGCGCAAGATCCGGTCCCCGGCTTGCTGGCGCATTTGCGCGGCATGCAGGCGTTGCTGGTGTTCGACAATTGCGAACACGTGATCGACGCCGCCGCTGCGCTGGCGGAGCGCCTGCTGCACGAAACCAATGGCATCCGCATCCTGGCAACCAGCCGTGAACCCTTGCGCGCGGAAGGCGAATGCGTGCACCGCTTGCCGCCGCTGGCGCTGCCGGAATGCGTGGAAGACAGCGGCGATGCTTTCGCGGCGCTGGCGGCCAGCCCCGCCGTGCAATTGTTTGCCGAACGCGCCGCCAGCGGCATGGATGGGTTCAAACTCACGATGGACAATGCCGCCTGCGTGGCCGACATTTGCCGCCGCCTCGACGGCATTCCGCTGGCGATTGAACTGGCGGCGGGGCGGGCGGAATTTTTCGGCGTGCAGGGCCTGGCGGCGCGGCTGGAAGATTGCTTTGCCGTGTTGACGCGGGGCCGCCGCACCGCACTGCCGCGCCACCAGACCTTGCGCGCTACGCTGGACTGGAGCTACGACATGCTGCCGCCGCTGGAACAGGCGATCTTGCGGCGCTTTGCCGTGTTCCGTGCGCCATTCGGCTTGGATTGCGCCATCGATGTCGTATGTTGCGGCCAGGTGGACCGTGACTTCGTCGTTGACAGCATTGCCAACCTGGCGGCCAAGTCGCTGCTCAGCGTGGACAGCAGCGGCAGTGAAACACAATACCGCCTGCTGGGCACGACGCGCGCCTATGCGCTCGATAAATTGCGCGCCAGCGGCGAACTGGAACGGGTATCGGGCCGCTATGTGCAGCGCTGCTGCACGTTGATGGAGCAGGCGCAAAACCTGTTCGACGACATGCCGCTGGCAAAATGGCTGGACCGCTTTGGCGGCAGCATTGGCCACGTGCGGGCAGCGCTGGATTGGGCGCTTGATGCAGCCAATGAAACTGCGGGCGATGCGCTGGACGACGATGGCGGCAACCGCTTTGCAGCGGGTCTGCGGCTGTGCGCGGCGTCCGCCACGCTGTGGTACCAGCTGTCGCTGATGGATGAATACCGGCGCCGCCTGGAACAGGCGATGCGGCGCGTGGAGGGCGGCGCGCTGCGCATCGATGCGGGCACGGAAATGCGGCTGCAGCTGGCGATGGGACACGCACTGGTGCATGTGGGCGGGCAAGCCGACAGCGCCCGCCGCGCCGAGGCGTTTGCGCGCGCGCTGGCGCTGGCGGAGCGGCTCGATGACGGCGTGGCCCGCATGGCCGCGCTGTGGGGATGCTATACGGATGCGATCTTCGGCGGCGACTATCAGGCGGCGCTGGGTTTTGCCGAGCGCTATGGCGCGGCGGCGGTGCATGGCGGCGAACTGGCGCAAGTAGGGCACGCGCGCATGCTGGCGCGCAGCATGCATTATCTCGGGCACCAGCAGCGCGCCCGCGCCCACGTCGACTTTGTGGCGCGCCACCCATTGAGCCACCGGCGCCATGCATTGCACCGGGGCTTCCAGTTCGACCAGCATATATCAACGCTGGCGATCCAGGGCCGCGTGCTGTGGCTGCAGGGCTATCCGGAACAGGCCGCGCAAGTGGCGCAGCAATGCGTGGACGATGCGCTGCGCGTGGGGCATGGCATTTCACTGTGCTTTGCGCTGCTGCTGGGCTGCACGGTGGCGGCATGGTCCGGCCACGATGCCGATGCGGCCCGCTATACGGAAATGATGCTGGACCATTCGCAGCGCTGTTCGCTGCCGCACTGGCATTTCTGGGGCGAGGGATTCGCGCTGGCCCAGCGCTTGCAGCAGGACGGCGACGACGCGGCCGATCCTGCCGTGCTGGCGCTGCAGCAAAGCCCTTATTGCGGCGATATGCAAGTCGATGTGATGGCGACCCTGCATCTGCGCCTGCTGAGCGCACGCGCCATTGCGCGCGCCGATGCCGGCCAGGCTGGCTGGAGCTGTGCGGAAGTGCTGCGCAGCTGGGGCGAATCGATGATGCGGGGCGGATCGCCGGAGCAGGCGGGCCAGCTGTTCCAGCGCGCGCTGGACGTTGCCCGCGAACAGGGCGCGGGCGCCTGGGAATTACGCGCCGCTACCAGCCTCGCGCGCCTGCGCCAGTCGCAGGGCCGGGCCAGGGAAGCGCTGGCGCCGTTGCAGGCGGCCTACGGCCGCTTTACGGAAGGATTCGGCACGCGCGACTTGCTGCTGGCGCGCGCGCTGCTTGACGAGCTGGCGTAGCACTTACACGCCGTCGGCAAAGAATGCGGATGGCGTGGTGCCGAAGGTTTTACGGAACATGGCGGAAAACGCGGACTGGCTGGCGTAGCCCAATTGCTCGGCCACTTGCGCCAGCGGCACGCCGCGCGCAATCATGGGTGCAGCATGGGCCAGCCGGACTTGCTGGCGCCACTGTCCAAACGTCATGCCCAGTTCTTTTTCAAACAGGCGCGCCAACGTGCGTTCCGATGCGCCCACGTGGCTGGCCCACGTTTCCAGTGTATGCGGCATGCCTGGATCGGCCATCAGCGCGGCGCACAGGCTGGCCAGGCGCTTGTCTTCCGGCAGCGGCACGCGCATGGGCCGCGTCAGCAGGCGCGGCACTTCATCGAGGATCAATTCGCACAGCAATGTCGCGCGGCTGCCATGGTCGGTCTGGTCCAGCTGTTCCAGCGCCATCAGCATTTCCCGCATCAGTGGCGACACGGCCAGCACGCGGCATTCATTGCCGGGGAAGGGCGAGCGCGTGGCCAGCACGAACAGGGGACGCAAGTGCGCCGGTTCCAGGATATCGACGGCATGCATGACGCCGGGGGGAATCCAGATGGCGCGCTGCGGCGGCACGACCCAGCTGCTGTTATTGGCTGTCACGCGCACCACGCCCTCCAAGGTGAAGGTCACCTGGCCCCACGCATGGGCATGGGGCTGCATCTGGTGGGTGACGTCCAGGTTGCGGGCGCGCACGGTCACGGGCCGGGCATCGCTTGGATCTGCAAGCGGGCAATCGAGCCCGGTATGGGTGACGACAGGAACAGGCATGGTTGGCGGTTTTGCGATAAAAGATGTCTTTCTATCTTAATTCAGACGCGGCAAATTTGCATACACTGCACTTCAGTTCATTCAACTGGAGTCTTTTGATGGCATCCCCTGACAACGCTACCTTGCGTTCCGATGCCCGTGTCATTGGCCTGGTCGGCCTCGCGCACGGCATTTCGCACTTTTACCACGTGATCCTGGCCGCGCTGTTCCCGTGGCTGATTCCGCAATTTAACCTGACCCACGTGGAAGTGGGGCTGCTGATGACGGTGTTCTTCATCGTATCCGGCATCGGCCAGGCGCTGGCCGGCTTTGTCGTTGACCGCTTCGGCGCGCGCGCCGTGCTGTTTTCCGGCGTCGGCTTGCTGGGTGTGTCGGCGCTGGTGCTGTCCGGCGCCCAGCATTATCCGGTGCTGATTGCCGGCGCCATGCTTGCCGGCCTGGGCAACAGCGTATTCCACCCGGCTGACTATACGCTGCTGAATCAGCGCGTATCGCAGGCGCGCATGGCGCACGCGTTTTCCGTGCACGGCATCAGCGGCAACATCGGCTGGGCCCTGTCGCCGCTGTTCATGACGGCCGTCACCACGATGACAGACTGGCGCACGGCGCTGCTGTGGGCCGCCGCGCTGCCGTTCACGGTGCTGGCCATCCTGGTCTTGAACCGCCATGCGCTGCGCCCGAATCCCATCGTGCGCCACGCCCATGCGAAGAGCGGCGGCTCGCTGGACTTCCTGCGCTTGAAATCGGTGTGGATGTGCTTTGCGTTCTTCTTCGTGACGGCGCTGGCGCTGGGCGGCATCCAGAGTTTCGCGTCGCCGGCGCTGGTGTCGCTGTATGGCATGTCGCTGGCCATGGCGACGTCCAGCTACACGGCCTATATGGGCGCGTCGGCAGTGGGCATGGTGCTGGGCGGCTTCCTGGCAGCAGGGCGCAAAGACCATGATAAAACCATCGCGTTTGCCTTCACCCTGGCGGCGCTGCTGGCGGTGGTGCTGGCGTCCGGCGCCGTACCGGCGTGGCTGGCCTTCGTGCTGATGGGCGCCATCGGCTTTGCCGCCGGGATCGCCGGTCCGTCGCGCGACTTGATGATCAAGGCCGCGGCGCCGGCCAACGCCACGGGCCGCGTATTTGGTGTCGTGTATTCGGGGCTGGACAGCGGCTTGTCCATGGCGCCGCTGCTGTTTGGCGCGCTGATGGACGCGGGCCGGCCGGGCTGGCTGTTTATCGGCATCGGCATCTTCCAGGCCATGGCGATTGCCACGGCAGTCGGCGTAGGGGGCAATACCCGCGCAGTGCGCCTGCAAAACGCTTCCGCACAATAAAAAGCCGCACCTGCGAGGGTGCGGCCGATGCGCTCGCACTGCCCTTCCGGAGGGGCAGTGCAGCGTGCCAGGTGCGTTTCTGGTGGCTGGATATCCGCATTGGAACTATTGCTTCCGCTGGCGTCGACATCATCCGGTCCCGGATCCGTGCTGCTGGCTGCTCCGATATGTTTTGTTCTTGGTGACTTCAGAATAGCAGAGGTTGCCAGAATGTCCCATTGTATTTTCCTACGATAACTATCGTTTCTATTTATTAATGATAGTTTCCATAAGAGAATCCCTCGCTGTTTTTCATGTGACGGAATCCTTGTTTCATATCGCGGAAACCCATGCGGCTCTGCCGCATGCGCTTGCTCTCACGGGAAGAAATTACGTTCCGAATCATGAAATCAGTGTGGTAAACCATTGTTTTAGTGTGACATATTGTTACTCATTTGTCTTATATAAGAGTATTGCTGCGGTGAACAACAGCGCCTACTATGTCTTTAACACACTTCACTTTGTATCAGACTCAGACAGGAGAACGCCATGGCTACCCGAGAACAGCAAATCGCCGCATTACAGCAGGACTGGGACACGAATCCGCGCTGGAAAGGCGTGACCCGCACCTATACGGCCGCGGACGTGGTGCGCTTGCGGGGCTCGCTGAAAATCGAGCATACGCTGGCGCAGCGGGGCGCGGAAAAACTGTGGCATCTCGTCAATAACGAACCCTTCGTCAACGCACTGGGGGCGCTGACGGGCAACCAGGCCATGCAGCAAGTCAAAGCGGGATTGAAGGCGATTTACTTGTCCGGCTGGCAAGTTGCGGGCGATGCCAACGTGGCCGGTGAAATGTATCCGGACCAGTCGCTGTATCCCGCCAATTCCGTGCCGATGGTGGTGCGCCGCATTAACAATACGTTCCAGCGGGCCGACCAGATTCAATGGTCCGAAGGCAAAGACGACATCGATTATTTCGCGCCCATCGTGGCCGATGCGGAAGCAGGTTTCGGCGGCGTGCTCAATGCGTATGAATTGATGAAAGCCATGATCGAAGCCGGTGCGGCAGGCGTGCACTTTGAAGACCAGCTGGCGTCCGTCAAAAAGTGCGGCCACATGGGCGGCAAGGTGCTGGTGCCGTCGCGTGAAGCCGTGGAAAAATTGACGGCGGCGCGGCTGGCGGCGGACGTGATGGGCACGCCGACCTTGGTGATTGCCCGCACGGATGCGGAAGCGGCGGATTTGCTGACGTCCGATATCGACGTCAATGACCAGCCTTTTTGCACGGGCGAGCGCACGGTGGAAGGGTTTTATAAAGTGCGGGCCGGTCTTGAGCAGGCGGTTTCCCGCGCGCTCGCGTATGCGCCGTATGCAGATCTCGTGTGGTGCGAAACAGGCAAGCCGGATCTGGTCTTTGCCAAGAAATTCGCCGAAGCCGTGCATGCGCAATTCCCCGGCAAGATGCTGGCGTATAACTGTTCGCCGTCGTTCAACTGGAAGAAAAACCTGGATGACGCCACCATTGCAAAATTCCAGCGCGAACTGGGCGCCATGGGCTATAAATTCCAGTTCATCACGCTGGCAGGCTTCCATTCGCTGAATTACTCGATGTTCAATCTGGCGCACGGCTATGCGCGGCGCCAGATGCCGGCCTTCGTGGAATTGCAGGAATCCGAATTTGCGGCGGCAGAAAAGGGCTTCACGGCTGTCAAGCACCAGCGGGAAGTGGGGACCGGCTACTTCGATGCGGTCACGCAAACCATCCAGCAAGGCCAGAGCTCGACCACGGCGCTGCATGGTTCCACGGAAAATGAACAATTCTTTGAAGGCGGCAAGAAGGTTGCGTAATCGTCAGGATAGGGCGGCCGCCGCCAGTCTCCTCCTGGCGCGCGGCGGTTTTTGCATGGGGCGGCCTGTATAATGCACCCCTTGCAGCACCATCCACCAAGAGGAAAAATCCCATGTTCAGTTACCGCCACGCCTTCCACGCCGGCAACCACGCCGACGTGCTGAAGCACTTTGTGTTGATCCAGTTATTGCAATACATGAACCGGAAAGACACTGCCTACACGTATATCGATACCCATGCGGGTGCGGGCGTGTACCAGCTGGACGGGGAGTATGCGGCAAAAAGCGGCGAGTCGGCGACCGGTATCGGCCCCCTGTGGGAGCGCGACGATTTGCCGCAAGCGCTGGCGGAATACGTGAATTTGATCAAGGGGATGAACCCGAGTGGCAAGCTGCGCTTTTATCCGGGCTCGCCTTATTGCGCCGAGCAGGTGGCGCGCGAACAAGACCGCCTGCGCATGTATGAAATGCACCCGGCCGATTTCAAGCTGTGTACCGATAACTTCCGCAAGCTGGCCGAACATGCGGCTGCGCAGGGCCACCGTCCATCCGTGCGCGGCCAGCGCGCGCTGGTGACGCGCGCCGACGGTTTCCAGTCGCTCAAAGCGCTGTTGCCGCCGCCATCGCGCCGTGCCGTCGTGCTGTGCGACCCGCCGTATGAAGACAAGCAGGATTACCGCAAGGTGACGGACATGCTGCAGGAAGCCATCAAGCGCTTCCCGGGCGGCACGTACGCCGTGTGGTACCCGATCTTGCAGCGCATCGAAGCACGCAATTTTGCCGAGCGCTTGAAGCATTTGCCGGGCACCGAATGGCTGAACGTGTCGCTGACAATCCGCACGCCGGGGCCGGACGGTTTTGGCGGCTTGCATAGCAGCGGCATGTTCATCATCAATCCGCCTTACACGCTGGAAGCCACGCTCAAGCAAGTGATGCCATACCTGGTGGACGTGCTCGGTGTCGATGAGGGCGCGGCATTTGTGCTGGAATCCGGCCTGGCCGCCACGACACCGCGCATGACGGCGTCGCCGCATGCCGATGGCCCGCGCGCGGCTGCGTCGCCGCGCAGCAGCGGCAAGCGTGCAGGTCCGGAAGGCTCCGGCGGCGGCAGCGTTTATGGCGGCGGCAAAGCCCGCGGCGGATCGGGACGGCCTCGCAGCGAGCGCCCGGAAGGCGGGCGTGGCGGCGATGACGGATTTGGCGGTGGGCGGCAGGGCAATGAACGCGGCGGCATGGAAGGTTCCAATCGTGGCCGCCCGGGCAGCGAACGCATGCGCGATGCACGTCCTGCCGGCGGCCGCGACGGCGGATATGACAGCCGCGGCCAGCGCGCGGACGAGCGCGGGTATCAGAACCGTCCTCAGCGTGATGGCGGCGAGCGTGGCTATCCGAACCGGTCCCAGCGTGACAGCGATGAGCGTGCCCATGGCGGCCGTGCACAGCGCGGTGGTGACGAGCGCAGCTTTGAAAGCCGTTCCCGGCGCAGCGGTGAAGGGCGCGGCGATGAGGGACGTCCTCAACGTGGTGGCGAAGGAAGCGGCTACGAAAGCCGCCCGCCACGTGGCGGTGACGGCGCCGGCTACGGCCGAAGCACTGGCCGTCCGTCCGGCATGGGCGGCTCCGGTCCGGCGGACGGCGGCAGCCAGCGCGGCGCCCGCCCTGCGGGGAAACCCTTCGTGGGCACGGGCCGGACGTCGGGACCGCGCAACGGCCCCCGCAAAGGTTGAAAAAGTTGTAACGAAAAGTATTGTCAGGACTGCATTGTTAGGTATAGGCTAGTATTAACCGGACGCTACAACAGGTCTGGCGGCGCCGTAGCGGTTTGCATGCCGCTGCGCTATCACTAACTTGCAGATTGAGGCCGTTCATGACCACGCCTGCGGACTTTTCTCCTGCTATTGCGAACCAGTTTTATCTGGCCCGACAACCTATCCTCAATCGCAGCCAGCGTCTGGTTGCCTATGAATTGCTGTTCCGCCATGCCGATGCGCAATCCGCCCACGTGACGGACAATGCCACGGCCACCGCTTCCGTCATTGCCCATGCCAGCGAGCTGGGCATGGAACAGGTGGTGGGCGAGCAAATGGCGTTCGTCAATGTCGATGAAGTGGGGCTGATGAGTGATTTCATCCACTTCCTGCCCACGGATAAAGTCATCCTGGAAATCCTGGAAACCGTGCATGCGACGCCGGACGTGCTGGCGCGGGTACGGGAATTGAAAGAGCAGGGCTTCCGGTTTGCGCTCGACGACGTGATCCATCACACGGAAGACGTGCAAAAATTCCAGCCGATGGCCGATGTCATCAAGGTCGATATCCACGACATGCCCCGCGCGGAACTCGATACGCTGGCGCACAGCTTGAAAAATTCACGGCAAAAGCTGCTGGCGGAAAAGGTGGAAACCATCGAGGAATTCCAGCACTGCATGGACCTCGGTTTTGAATATTTCCAGGGTTATTACTTTGCCCGCCCTGTCATCCTTAGCGGCAAGAAGATTGAGCCGTCACACATGGCCATCTTGCATTTGCTGAACCTGTTGAACACGGATGCGGACCAGCAGGAAATCGAGCGCAGCGTGAAACACGATGCGCTGATTACGCTCAATTTGCTGCGCCTGGTCAATACGCCGGCAGTGGGGGCGCGCTTCCGCATCAATTCCGTCAGCCATGCGTTGATCGTGCTGGGGCGGCGGCAATTGCAGCGGTGGCTGCAGATACTGCTCTATGTAAAGAGCGGGCCTAAGCAGGAATTTGATTCGCCGCTTCTGCTGATGGCCACTACCCGCGGCAAAATGATGGAATTGATGATGGAGCGCTTGCACCCGGGCCAGCGCACCGGTGCGGATATCGGCTTCACGGTCGGCATCATGTCGCTGATGAATACGCTGTTTTCCGTGCCGATGGAAGACATCCTCGACAGCGTCAATGTCATTGACGACGTGCGCGCCGCGCTGCTGTACCGGCGCGGCGAATATGGCGGCATGCTGTCGTTGATCGAGCATGTCGAACGGGCGGGGGATGGTGAAGAGATGGCCGGGTTGCTGGATAACCTGGGGCTGGAACCGGCGGATTTGTTTGAAATCCAGGTGACGGCGTATGACTGGGTCAATGAATACCGGGCGGGGCTGCACTGAGCATGGATGCCGCGGCACGCTGCGCGCCCCGCGGCAATTTATGCTGAGCGTGCGTTACTGGCCCAATATCAAAAACACGGTCGGCTTCTTGTGGAAGTCCGGCGTCTTGCCCGCCGCAAGCTGACCCTTCCACTGCGCGACGGTCATGGTCTTGATGGTTTCGCCAGGCAGGCTGATGTCGGTGGCCACACACACGAGCGTGGTGCCATGGCAGCTGGCGGTAATCGCTTCCAGCATCGGGCCATTGCGGTACGGTGTTTCAATAAACAGCTGCGTCTGCTTTTCATGGCGCGAGCGGATTTCCAGTTCTTTCAAGCGCTTGCTGCGCAGTGCTGCATCGGTTGGCAGGTAGCCGTTGAAAGCAAAGCTCTGGCCATTCAAGCCGCTTGCCATGACGGCCAGCAGCAGCGACGACGGTCCCACCAAAGGCCGCACGGGAATGCCGTGCTGGTGCGCCAGGCGCACCAGGTCCGCGCCCGGATCGGCCACGGCCGGCACGCCGGCTTCGGACAGCAAGCCCGCATCTTCACCGGCCAGCAGCGGTTCCAATAAGCCTTTCAGCGCCGCCGGCGGCGTATTCACGTTCAATTCGCTGATGCGGATTTCCTGCATCGGCTTGGCCAACGGGTAATTCGCGCTGACGAGTTTTAAGAAAGCGCGCGCCGTCTTGGCGTTTTCCGCCACGAAATTGACGAGGCCGGCCGTGGTGGCTTGTACGTGTTCAGGGATGACGTGCGACAGCGATTCAGTGTCGCCCAGGGTATTCGGGATCAGGAACAGGGTGCCGGTCATATTCATTTGGTCGGGTGGAAGAAGGGCACGCCGGCGGCGCGCAGCATGCCGGTCAGGGCAATCAGCGGCAAGCCGGTCAGGGCGGTCGGGTCGTCAGTGGCGATGCGTTCGAGGATGGCAATGCCCAAACCTTCGTTCTTGGCGCTGCCCGCGCAGTCATACGGCTGCTCTATACGCAGGTAGGCGTCCAGTTCCGCATCCGGTAAATCGCGGAACGTGACGATGGTTTGTATATCTTCCACTTGCGCGGAATTGTTGCGTCCATCCCACAGGCACAGCGCCGTATGGAAGATCACTTCGCGGCCGCGCATTTTTTGCAATTGCGCCAGCGCGGCGGCGTGCGAACCGGGTTTGCCGATCTGTTCGTCGTCCAGCGTGGCAACCTGGTCGGAGCCAATCACCAGTGCGCCCGGATGGCGCGCCGCCACGGCTGCCGCTTTTTCCCGGGCCAGGCGCAGCGCTGTGGCGCTGGGCGTCTCGCCAGGCTTCGGGCTTTCATCGATATCGGGCACGTCGACGGAAAACGGCAACTGCAAACGGCCCAGCAATTCCCGGCGGTAGACGGAACTGGAGGCCAGCACCAGTTTCACACCGTTGTCGGGAGGGGAATTTTGAATAATCGGCATTGGTTTACTGGCTCGTAGCAATATTTTGTTATATGCTTTGCGCACTGTGATTTGGCGCAAATAAAAATGTGCTCGTAAACAGGCACACCGCAGAAAATCCTGCTATTATCGCAGGTTTTCCGGGGAATGCTGCTAATGACTGCCTTTGTGATCGACGCGTTTGAATTTTGTCGGACCAATGGAACCCGCGACGGCGTAACGCCAGTCGCTGACATGACCCGGTTGGCCAAGGAGACTGCGGACGCCTCCGGTGAAATCACCTGGAAAGCAGAAGGGGGCACCAGCAAGCATGGTTTCCCGCAGTTGCGCCTGTCGACCAAGGGTACGGTGCAACTGGTTTGCCAGCGCTGCATGCAGCCGTTTGCTCATGAATTGGAGTCGTCGACCCTGCTGATGCTGGGCAAGGACGATGCAAACGCGGATGAAATCGAAGAGATCATCGACGATGAAACCATCGACGTGATTGTCGGCGCCCGCGAAATGGACTTGATGTACCTGGTGGAAGATGAAGCCCTGCTGGCATTGCCGCACACGGCCAAACACGAGGAATGTCCGGATACGTCGCTGCTCGACTCGTTGAAGTCCGATGCGCAGTCGCCGTTTGCAGGTTTGAAGAACCTGAAAAAATAATCGAATTCAAGTTTGTAGTAGTAAAAAACGTGTCAGACGCGTGCAAGTATCGAGTATTGGCATCGTTGTAGTTGTAGTAGAAGTAAGCGTTGGCAAGTGGCTAAGTTACTAATCGTTTTACTAACCATTTGCCGTAGAGATACTCGATTCGCATGTATTTGCCGGTCGAATGTGTTAGAATCTTAGAACTTTGTATTAGGAGTCATCATGGCAGTTCAACAGAACAAAAAGTCCCCATCGAAGCGTGGCATGCACCGTTCGCACGATTTCCTGGTTGCACCAAACCTGGCAGTCGAGCCAACCACCGGTGAAACGCACCTGCGTCACCACATCAGCCCTAACGGTTTCTACCGTGGCCGTAAAGTGCTGAAGACCAAAAACGACGAGTAATCGGCGTTTTTACCCAGAATAAAGGCGGTGCGACGTGAGCTTGACTGACGTTACGCCGCTTTTTTCTTTTCTTTCGGCTGAATTCCAGCCCGTCATCTGTATCCAGCAGGACTGAACGCAATCCGTTCCGGCCCCGCATCTGTCCCACATGACAATAAAAATATCCATCGACTGCATGGGCGGCGACCACGGCCCGTCTGTCACTATTCCGGCCGCGATTTCCTTTTCCAGGCAAATGCCTGATGTCGAGCTGATCCTGGTCGGCCTGGAAGACGTCATCCGCGCGGAATTGAAAAAACACGGCGCGGATACGCTGCCGCGCATTACGATCCAGCACGCTTCCGAACAGGTGGCCATGGACGACCCGCTCGAGGTTGCCCTGCGCCGTAAAAAAGATTCGTCGATGCGCGTGGCGATCGAGCAAGTCAAAGACGGCAAGGCGCAAGCGGCCGTTTCCGCCGGCAACACCGGCGCGCTGATGGCTGTCTCCCGCTATGTGCTGAAAACCATGGCCGGTGTCGACCGCCCAGCCATTTGCAGTATCTTGCCCAATGAGAAGGGTGGCCCCACCTACATGCTCGACCTGGGCGCCAACGTTGATTGCGAACCGCACCATTTGCACCAGTTCGCCATCATGGGTTCCGTGCTCGTGCACGCAATGGAAGGTATCGACAAGCCCACCATCGGCTTGCTGAACGTGGGCACGGAAGATATCAAAGGCAATGAGCTGGTGAAGGCCACGGCCAAGCTGCTGCAGGCCGATAAAGAGCGCGGCGCACTGAATTACTACGGCAACGTGGAAGGCACGGATATCTTCAAGGGTACTGTGGACCTCGTCGTGTGCGACGGCTTTGTCGGCAACGTGACGTTGAAGGCCATGGAAGGCTTGGGCCACTTCATGAAAACCGTGATAACCACGGAATTCAAGCGCAATTTCCTGACCATGCTGGGCGCCGTGATTGCCGGTGGCGCGCTGAAGGCCATGAAAAACAAATTTAACCCATCCCGCTATAACGGCGCCGGTTTGCTGGGCTTGCGCGGCCTGGTGTTCAAGAGCCATGGCGGGGCTGATGCGTATGCGTTCGAATGGGCGCTGCGCCGGGCGTACGAGGCAGCAAAAAATGACGTGCAGGCTCAGGTGGCGACCATGATCGCTGAACTGATGCCGCGCGGTGCGGAACCAACGCAAGAGCAGGCGTAACGCGGGGATGCCGTTCCAAGGGAGCTGCCGGCGTGAGCGCCGGCTGGGAACGCCTCGCAATACGCCGGCCTGAATATCTGGATACTGGGTGCCGGACCTTTAGGTCGGGCATCCACATAACAGGGATGAAACGGCATGACTTTGTACAGCAAAATTATAGGCACCGGCAGTTATCTGCCTGAAAAACGTGTGACCAACCAAGACCTGGCTGAGCAATTGGCAGCCAAGGGGATCGAGACTTCGGACGACTGGATCGTCAGCCGCAGCGGCATTTCAGCGCGGCACTATGCCGAGCCTGAGCAGAATTCGTCCGACCTGGCGGCCCACGCGGCCCGCAAAGCGCTGGAAATGGCCGGCTTGCAAGCCGACCAGATCGACTTGATCATTGTTGCCAGCTCGACGCCGGACTTCTTCGGCAGCTTCCCCAGCACCGCCTGCATCGTGCAGCGCAAGCTGGGCATGACCAACCACAGTGCGGCAGTCGACGTGCAAGCGGTTTGCAGCGGCTTCGTCTACGCGGTATCGACGGCGGACGCCTTTATCCGCGCCGGCGTGCACAAGAATGTGCTGGTGATAGGCGCCGAAGTGTTTTCCCGCATTTTGAATTTCGAAGACCGCACCACGTGCGTGCTGTTCGGTGACGGCGCGGGCGCCATTGTGCTGAGCGCGTCGGAAGAGCCGGGCATCCTGGCCACGAAATTGCATGCTGATGGCCGCCACTCGGACATCCTCAGTGTGCCAGGCACGCTGGCGGGCGGCGCCGTGGCCGGCAGCTCGTACCTGTACATGGATGGCCAGGCGGTATTCAAGCTGGCCGTAACCGTGCTGGAGCAAGTGGCCAATGAAGCGCTGGAACATGCCGGCATGTCGGCGGAAGAATTGGATTGGCTGATTCCTCACCAGGCCAATATCCGCATCATGAAAGGCACGGCGAAAAAACTGCGCATGCCGGAAGAAAAAATGGTCGTGACCGTGGACCAGCATGGCAATACGTCGGCTGCGTCGATTCCGCTGGCGCTCGATATCGCCGTGCGCGATGGCCGCATCAAGAAAGGCGATAACGTCTTGATGGAAGGCGTTGGCGGTGGCTTCACGTGGGGCGCCGTCCTGGCGCGGATGTGATTTTTGCCACTGGCGCGGTAAAATAGCGATCTCTTTAGAATTAGAGTTCTAAAAGTTGGGATGGTGCGGGGAGTTGTCCTACCATGGCACGCCTTAGCCCTGACCAATTAGAACGAGACAGATATGAGCAAATTTGCATTTGTATTCCCAGGCCAAGGTTCGCAAGCCATTGGCATGATGGATGGTTTCGCGGGCAACCCCGTGGTGGCGCAAACCATTGCGGAAGCATCGGACGCGCTGGGTTTTGATATCGGCAAACTGATGGCCGAAGGTCCGAAAGAAGAGCTGGACCTGACCACCAACACGCAGCCCGTCATGCTGACGGCCGCTGTGGCTGCCTACCGCGCATGGATTGCCGCCGGCGGTCCCGTGCCAACCGTGGTGGCGGGCCACAGCCTGGGTGAATACTCGGCGCTGGTTGCAAGCGGCGTGATCGCCTTCAAGGATGCCGTGCCGCTGGTGCGCTTCCGTGCGCAAGCCATGCAGGAAGCCGTGCCGGTCGGGCAGGGCACGATGGCAGCCATCCTGGGCCTGACCGATGATGACGTGCGTGCAGCGTGCGCTGAAGCGGCTAACGGCGAAGTCGTCGAACCGGTCAACTTCAATGCGCCCGCGCAAGTCGTGATTGCCGGCCACGTTGCCGCCGTTGAGCGCGCCTGCGAACTGGCCAAAGCCAAGGGCGCCAAGCGTGCGCTGAAATTGCCGGTATCGGCGCCATTCCACTCGTCGCTGCTGAAGCCGGCTTCGGACCGCCTGCGCGACTACATGGCCAACATCACGTTCAACGCGCCGCAAATCCCGCTGATCAACAACGTCGATGTCGCCATCGTCAACGATCCGGCCGCCATTAAAGATGCACTGGTGCGCCAGGCTGCGTCGCCAGTGCGCTGGGTGGAAACGATGCAAAAGGTCGCTGCTGACGGCATGACGCAAGTGATCGAATGCGGTCCGGGCAAGGTGTTGATGGGCCTGGCCAAGCGCATCGACGGCAATCTGGTTGGCAGCGCCATCTATGACCAGGCGACGCTGGACAGCATTATTGCAACGTATAAGTAATAACTGGTGCCTGATACCGCAGGTGTCAGGTACCACTGATTAAAGGATAGACATGACTCTGTCGAATCAAGTCGCCCTGGTAACGGGCGCATCGCGCGGCATCGGCAAGGCCATCGCACAAGAACTGGCGCGCCAGGGTGCGCGCGTAATCGGCACGGCAACGACTGAAGCCGGCGCGCAAGCGATTTCCGCCTACCTGGCTGACATCGGCGCCGAAGCCGGACTAGGCATGGTGTTGAACGTTACCGATGCCGCCGCTTGCGCCGCCATCATCGATGACATCGCCAAAACGCACGGCGCCGTCGCCATCCTCGTCAACAATGCGGGCATCACGCAAGACCAGCTGGCCATGCGCATGAAAGATGAAGAGTGGGATAACGTGATCGCCACCAACCTGTCGTCGGTGGGCCGCCTGTCGCGCGCCGTGCTGCGCGGCATGATGAAAGCCAAGGGCGGCCGCATCATCAACATCACGTCCGTCGTGGCGTCGGCCGGCAATCCAGGCCAGATCAATTACGCAGCGGCCAAGGCCGGTGTGGAAGGCATGACGCGCGCGCTGGCCCGTGAAATCGGCAGCCGCAACATCACCGTCAACAGCGTGGCGCCTGGCTTTATCGATACCGATATGACCAAGGCGCTGGGCGATGACCAGCACGCGGCACTGCTGACGCAGATCCCGCTGGGCCGTTTGGGTAAGCCGGAAGACATCGCGGCAGCGGTGGCATTCCTGGCCTCGCCACAGGCCGCTTACATCACGGGCACCACGTTGCACGTGAATGGCGGCATGTATATGAATTGATGGAATTGCGTGGTTTTGAGCACGCAAAGACATCATTTAGTAATGATTTCAGTCTAAATAGCACCACTTGCTGAAATTAGTTTTTCAGCGCGCAAACCTGATAAAATGCGCGCTTTCCGTAACAAACACAATGGAGCCATAACATGTCGGATATCGAACAACGCGTTAAAAAGATCGTCGCTGAACAACTGGGCGTCGCTGAAGCGGACATCAAAAACGAATCGTCCTTCGTTGACGATCTGGGTGCTGACTCGCTGGACACCGTTGAACTGGTGATGGCACTGGAAGACGAGTTCGAAATGGAAATCCCTGACGAACAGGCAGAAAAGATCACCACCGTGCAACAAGCGATCGACTACGCGACCGCGCACGTCAAGGCTGGCTAATCAGCCGACCCGATCCACTCCAGGAGAATCGCTTGAGTTCTAAAAACCGTCGTGTAGTGGTCACCGGCCTCGGCTGCGTGTCTCCCGTCGGCAATTCGATTGCCGAAGCGTGGAGCGCAGTCACTGAGGGTAAATCGGGGATCGCCAACATCACCAAATTTGATGCGCAGCCTTTTTCTACCCACTTCGCTGGTGAAGTAAAGGGCTTCAATATCGAGGATTACATCCCCGGTAAGGAAGCGCGCCATATGGATACGTTTATCCACTTTGGCATGGCGGCCGGCATTCAGGCGGTCCAGGATGCAGGCCTTGTTGTTACCGAAGAAAACGCCGACCGTATCGGCGTGATCATTGGTTCCGGCATCGGTGGCCTGCCGATGATCGAAGAGCAGAAAGCGGATTACGACAAGCGCGGCCCGCGCCGCATTTCGCCGTTCTTCGTGCCTGCGTCGATTATCAACATGATTTCGGGCAATCTGTCCATCAAGTACGGCATGCGTGGTCCTAACCTGTCCATCGTGACAGCGTGCACCACCGGCCTGCACAGCATCGGCGTAGCCGCGCGCCTCATCGAGTACGGCGATGCCGACGTGATGGTGGCCGGCGGCGCGGAATCGACCGTGTCGCCACTGGGCATGGGCGGCTTCGCCTCGGCCCGCGCCCTGTCGACTCGCAACGACGACCCGGCAACCGCATCCCGTCCATGGGACAAGGACCGCGACGGCTTCGTGCTGGGCGAGGGCGCCGGCGTGATGGTGCTGGAAGAGTACGAACATGCGAAAGCCCGTGGCGCCAAGATCTATGCGGAAGTCCATGGCTTCGGCATGACCGCGGACGCCTACCACATGACGTCGCCACTGGAAGACGGTAGCGGCGGCAGCAAGGCTGTGATTGCTGCGCTGAAAAACTCCGGCCTCAACCCAGACCAGGTGCAGTATGTGAACGCCCACGGCACGTCGACCCCGCTGGGCGACCAGGCCGAGGTTGTTGGCATCAAGCGCACCTTCGGCGATCACGCCAAGCAATTGGTTGTCAGCTCGACCAAATCGATGACGGGCCACCTGCTGGGTGGCGCGGGCGGCCTGGAAGCCGTGTTTACGGTCTTGGCGATTCACCACCAGGTGATTCCGCCAACCATCAACATCTTCAACCAGGATCCTGCCTGCGATCTGGACTTCTGCGCCAACGTGGCGCGGGATGCCAAGATCCAGTACGCCGTGAAAAACTCGTTCGGCTTCGGCGGAACGAACGGTAGTTTGGTCTTCGGTAAAATCTAACGGAACTCGAGAAACCGTCGCGCGCGGCGGCAATGCTGGCTGAGAAGCGCAGCTGTACGCAAGTACAGTGAGCATCGCAGGCCGGCAGTGCAACGCGTAGCAGGTTTATCGAGATTCCGGGAACTAATTTGCACCGCCCTGGCCTAACGGTCGGGGCGGGCGCTGAATGGCGCCGGCCAGTCCGGCGCCATTGTCGTTTACGCCCCCACATTTTCCACTTCAACAGGCATAGCCATGGGCATCGCCGTGTCGCTGTTCGTGCGTCCGTCGCGCTGCTTGCGCTGGCTGCAGGCAGGCATGGCCTTGTCCGTCATCATTGCTCCGCTTGCCGCGTGGCCGCCAGACGCGCCGTTGGTCTGGCTGGCTGTACTGGCAGGCTTTGTAGCCTTATGCCACCCGCCTCTGGCGCTCCGAAATGGCAAGGGCTGCCGGCTTGATATATCGAATAACGGCGCCATCCGGCTGGCGGTATACCTGAACCACAGTCCTTGCGCCGCCATGCCGGCGCCCATGCCGCTACAAATGCCGGCGCGATTGCTGCCGGGCGCTGTTTTGTGGCCGTGGCTGCTGGTGTTGCCGCTGCGGCTGGACGATGGCCGCACCGTGCGCTTGCTGGTGTTGCCAGACAGCGTGGCGCCGGGCGCCTTCCGTTCACTGTCGGTGGCATGCCGCGCTTGCGCGGCCAGGGATCTGTGATGCAGTGCCCACCCTGCACAGGCAGCGTGGCTGCAACCAGGGGATGCGGTGACGACAGAACGCGAAAGCGACCAGGAGCTGGTCGGGCGGGCGCAAGCCGGCGATCGCGGCGCTTTCGACGTGCTGGTCATGAAATACCGGCGCCGGCTGATGCGCCTGTTGAAGCGCGCCGTGCGCGATCCATCGGAAACGGAAGACGTGGTGCAGGAAGCCTTTATCAAAGCCTACCGCGCGCTGCCGTATTTCCGGGGCGATGCCGCGTTTTATACGTGGCTGTACCGCATCGCCATCAATACCGCCCGCAACCATGTGGCCAGCGTTGCCTATCGCGTCATGGCGACGGCGGCGCAATCCCGTGAGCAGGCCCATGCGCTGGAAGAACAGCTGCGGGATAACAATACGCCGGAATCCGTGCTGGCCAGCAAACAGATTGCGCTGACCGTCAGCGCGGCCGTGGATGCGTTGCCGCATGAGCTGCGCATCACGATTATCCTGCGCGAACTGGAAGGCTTGAGTTATGAGGATATTGCGTTGGCCACGGATTGCCCCCTCGGCACCGTGCGCAGCCGGATCTTCCGCGCGCGCGAACTGATTGCGGAACGCCTGGCGCCGCTGATCGACAAGGCCGAGCAGGGGCGCTGGTAGGCAAATGCTGCGCAATGGCCAGCACGCATTGCGCGAGAAGCAGCACTGGCTGCTGCGTTAAAAACAGGTGGGACATGTCGCGCATTTGCCCCTTGAAAAAACTTGCACTTTGCAACATCTTGTATGGGCTGCATGTCTGGTTTTCGCTTACCATGTGCCGACCGGACGCACCGTGATTTGAATCCAACATTCAAAAATATCCAAAATTTTCCTGCCAATGAAAACGACTTTCCCGACTGCTACTCGCACTACGTTGTCCGCGCTGATGATCAGCGCAGGTGTCTTGTTCGCTCCCGCCATGGCTGGCCTGGCCCCTGCGGCGCAAGCGGCGTCTTCTTCTGTCGCGGGCTTGCCCGATTTTGCCGACATGGTGGAAAAAGTCGGTCCCGCCGTGGTGAATATCCGTACCACGGAGCGCCTGAAGCTGCAAAATGCGCCAGGCCAGGTGGATGCCGATGAAATGCAGGAATTCCTGCGCCGCTTCTTTGGCGGCCAGATTCCCACGCCGCGCGGCCCGCAAGGCCAGTCGCCGCGTGGCCGCCGCAATGCGCCACAGCAGGGCGATGAAGTGCAGCGCGGCATTGGTTCCGGCTTCATCACGTCGCCGGACGGCTATATCCTCACCAATGCGCACGTGGTCGATGGCGCCGATGAAGTGTATGTGACCTTGACCGACAAGCGTGAATTCAAGGCCAAGGTGCTGGGCGCCGATACCCGTACCGACGTGGCGCTGTTGAAAATCGAAGGCAGCAAGCTGCCCAGCCTGACCATCGGCGATTCCAGCAAGATCCGCGTAGGCGAGTGGGTGGTGGCGATCGGCTCGCCATTCAACCTGGAAAACACCGTCACGGCCGGCATTATTTCCGCCAAGTCGCGCGATACGGGCGATTACCTGCCGCTGATCCAGTCGGACGTGGCCGTCAATCCCGGCAACTCGGGCGGCCCGCTGATCAATATGCGCGGCGAGGTGATCGGCATCAATTCGCAAATCGCCACGTTGTCTGGCGGCTATAACGGCATTTCATTCTCGATTCCCATCGATGAAGCCATGCGCGTGGCGGACCAGCTGAAAAAATCCGGCAAAGTTGCCCGTGGCCGCATCGGCGTGCGCATTGGCGAACTGGGCAAGGAAGTGGCGGAAGCGCTGGGCCTGAAAAACACGCAGGGCGCCGAAGTGACGCTGGTGGAACCGGGCGGCCCTGCCGACAAGGCCGGTATCAAGGCAGGCGACATCATCATTAAATTCAATGGCGTGCCTGTAAACCGTTCCAGCGACTTGCCGCGCATGATAGGCAGCGCGCAACTGGACTCAAAGGCCACTGTCACTGTATGGCGCAAGGGCCAGCAAGTGGATTTGCCGGTCACTGTGGTGGAACTGGATAACGAGAAAACCGCGAAAGCCGGAAGCGTGGACAAGCCGGATGTGGCCAATGCGCTGGGCTTCAAGGTCAGTGACTTGACCGCCGCTCAGAAGAAAGAATTGAGCCTGGATGCTGGCGTGGTGGTGGTGGCAGCGGAAGGCGCCGCGGCACGGGCCGGTCTGCAGGCGGGCGATGTGCTGCTGCAGCTGAATAACATTGAAATCCGCGACGCCAAGCAATTCAATGCCGCCGTGGCCAAGCTCGATCCGAAGAAGTCGCACGTGGTGCTGGTGCGGCGCGGCGACGTGGCGCAATTCGTTTCGCTGCGCCCGGCGCCGTCGTCGAAGTAACCCGCGTCTCGTCATCCTCGCGCACGCCTCGGCGGCCCCGCGAGGATCCATGCTGAGCGCCTGGAAAGGGCGCACTATGGATCCTCGCCTGCGCGGGGATGACAAATTCACCCGACAGGCATCCAATGCACTTCACCCTGTATTCCCGTTCCTACTGCCACCTGTGCCAGGACATGCTGGACGCCCTCAACAAGTTCCAGACGCCGGAGCATCCGTTTACGGTTGACGTGATTGACGTCGATGCGGATGAAGCGCTGGTCGCCCGTTTTGACGAATTGGTGCCGGTTTTATATGCCAATCTTGACGAGCCTGAGCTTTGCCACTATTTTTTGAACGAAGATGCGGTAAAAAGCGTGTTACTGGGCAATAAATAAGTATCCCACTCTGAAAAATCCCCCGCGAAATCACGTTTCGCACACGGGATCCCTTCGAAAACCGGGCTTTCCCCTCTGAAATCCGGTAAAATGCCACCCTTGTAAAGCTCTTGTTTCCGTGCAGACGAAGTAACAAAAGCGCTCACCAGGGGGCCAAAGTGCCCTGACTCGAGCGCTTTTTGTATTGCAAAAAGAAAATATGCCAGTCACCGCCGGGATGGCGGCCGTCCTTTTTTAGATTTGTTTAATGAACAACATACGCAATTTTTCCATCATCGCCCACATCGACCACGGTAAATCGACGCTGGCCGACCGCATCATTCAGCTGTGCGGCGGCTTGTCCGAGCGCGAAATGGAAGCGCAGGTGCTCGATTCGATGGATCTGGAACGCGAGCGCGGCATTACCATCAAGGCGCAGACCGCGGCGCTGAGCTACAAGGCGCGCGATGGCCAGGTGTACAACCTGAACCTGATCGACACGCCGGGCCACGTGGACTTTTCGTACGAAGTGTCCCGCTCGCTGTCCGCCTGCGAAGGCGCGCTGCTGGTGGTCGATGCATCGCAGGGTGTGGAAGCGCAAACCGTTGCGAACTGCTATACGGCGCTGGACCTGGGCGTGGAAGTGGTGCCGGTCTTGAACAAGATCGACTTGCCCAACGCGGATCCGCCCAGCGCCATTGCTGAAATTGAAGACGTGATCGGTATCGAAGCCGGCGACGCCGTGCATTGCTCGGCCAAGACCGGCATGGGCGTCGATGACGTGCTGGAAGCCATTATTGCCAAAGTGCCGCCGCCAAAAGGCGACCCGAATGCACCGCTGCAGGCGCTGATTGTCGACTCGTGGTACGACGCGTATGTCGGCGTGGTGATGCTGGTGCGTGTCGTGAACGGCACCTTGAAGCCAAAAGACAAGATCAAACTGATGGCGACGGATTCCGTGCAGCTGGTGGACGACGTGGGCGTGTTCTCGCCGCGCTCGGTTTCGCTGCCGCAGCTGACGGCCGGCCAGGTCGGTTTCATCATTGCTGGTATTAAAGAACTGGCTGCCGCTAAAGTGGGCGACACGATTACCTTGGCCAACGCACCGGCGCCGGCGCCGCTGCCAGGCTTCAAGGAAGTGCAGCCACAGGTGTTTGCCGGCCTGTTCCCGGTAGAAGCCAACCAGTATGATTCGCTGCGCGATGCGCTGGAAAAGCTGAAGCTCAATGACGCCGCGCTGATGTACGAGCCGGAAGTGTCACAGGCGCTGGGCTTTGGCTTCCGTTGCGGCTTCCTGGGCTTGCTGCACATGGAAATCGTGCAGGAACGTCTGGAGCGCGAATTCGACCAGGACTTGATTACCACGGCGCCGACCGTTGTGTATGAAGTCGTCATGCGCGATGGCACGGTGGTCAAGGTGGATAATCCGTCGCGCATGCCGGAAACCACGAAGATCAATGAAATCCGCGAACCGATCGTCACGGTCAACCTGTACATGCCGCAAGAGTACGTTGGTTCCGTGATCACGCTGTGTATCGCCAAGCGCGGCATCCAGATGGACATGAGCTACCACGGCCGCCAGGTGAAGCTGGTCTATGAAATGCCGATGGGTGAAATCGTGCTGGACTTCTTCGACAAGCTGAAGTCCACGTCGCGCGGCTATGCGTCGATGGATTACGAGTTCAAGGAATACCGTCCATCCGACGTGGTGAAAGTCGACATGCTGATCAACGGCGAAAAAGTCGACGCGCTGGCCATCATCGTGCACCGTTCCAACAGTGCCTACCGTGGCCGCCAGGTGGCCGCGAAAATGCGTGAACTGATTCCGCGCCAAATGTTCGACGTGGCGATTCAGGCAGCCATTGGCGTCAACGTGATTTCCCGTGAAAACGTGAAAGCACTGCGCAAGAACGTGCTGGCCAAGTGCTACGGTGGCGACATTACCCGCAAAAAGAAACTGCTGGAAAAACAGAAAGCCGGTAAAAAACGCATGAAGCAGGTGGGGTCGGTGGAGATTCCACAAGAAGCCTTCCTGGCCATCTTACAAGTGGAAGAGAAATGACCTTGCAAAGTCTGCTGACGAACTTCGCCCTGATCCTGTTCATCCTGATGGTGATCACGGGCGTGATCTGGTGCCTGGACGTGTTTTATCTGGCCAAGCAGCGCCGTGCCGCCGCCGACCGCGCGCTGGCGGAATACGACGCCCGCACGGCCAAGCTGACGGCCGACGGCATCAAGCTGGACAACACCACCAGCCGCGCGGAAATCGAAGCGGCCAATATGCGCCAGCCAACGTGGGTGGAGTACTCGGGCTCGTTCTTCCCCGTGATTGCCCTCGTGTTTTTCCTGCGTTCGTTCCTATATGAACCATTCAAGATCCCGTCGATGTCGATGGTGCCGACCCTGCAAGTGGGCGACCTGATCCTCGTGAACAAGTTCACGTATGGCATCCGCCTGCCGATTTTGAATAAAAAAGTCGTGCAACTGAATGATCCGCAGCGTGGCGACGTGATGGTGTTCAAGTATCCGCGCGATATGAGCCAGGATTACATCAAGCGCGTCATCGGCGTGCCGGGCGATAAAATCACCTATGAAAACAAGCGTTTGACTGTCAACGGCAAGCCGGTGGAATACACGCCGCTGGAAGATTACCTGAACGAAGAAAGCCTCACGTATTCGAAACAGTTCAAGGAAAACTTGACGGGGGTGGAACACCGCGTGATTGTCACGGAAGCGGCGCCGACGGTGAACTTGTCGGATGTGAAAGATTTCCCGCATAGCGAAGCGTGCACTTATCGCTACGAAGGCTTTACGTGTGTTGTGCCTGCCGGCAATTACTTTATGATGGGCGATAACCGCGATAACAGCGCGGACAGCCGTTACTGGGGCTTCGTCCCGGACAAAAATATTGTCGGTAAAGCATTCTTTGTCTGGATGAACCTCGGCAACCCATTGAAGCGGATTGGTAGCATCCAATAAGGAGAAGGCAAGATGCGTGGCAAGCACAAGCAGCAAGGTATTTCCCTGGTTGGCCTGATTTTGGCCATTGCCGTGCTCAGCATGGTTGGCTTGCTGGCCGCAAAAATCTTGCCCACGTATTCGGAATACCGCGCGATCCAGGGGGCCATCGCCAAAGCCAAGGCGGATGGCACAACCCCGGCGGAAATCATTACGTCGTTTAATAAAAGCGCGGAAGTGGGCTATATCTCGTCAATTACCGGCAAAGACTTGCTGATTGAACGCGAAGAAGGCGGCCTGGAAGTTTCCTTCGCCTACGATAAGAAAATCCCGCTGGTCGGACCGGCCAGTTTGTTGCTGGAATATACCGGCACCACATCGAAATCGGGGCAAGCCGCCGCCAAGCCCAAAACAGAATAAAACCCCATGAATTTACAGTTATTGCAAACCCGTCTCGGCTACACCTTTCAAACCGACGCCTTGCTGTTGCAGGCGTTGACGCACCGTAGCCACAGCAGTTTGCATAACGAACGCCTGGAATTCCTCGGCGATTCCATTTTGAATTGCGTGGTGGCGTCGATTTTGTACGAGCGCTACCTGAACGTCGATGAAGGCGATTTGTCGCGCCTACGCGCCAACCTCGTCAAGCAGCAGTCGCTGTATGAAATCGCGCAAAAGCTGGAATTGTCGCAATTCCTGCGCCTGGGCGAAGGCGAATTGAAATCGGGCGGTTTCCGCCGCCCATCCATCCTGGCCGACACGCTGGAAGCCATCCTGGGCGCAATTTTCCTGGACACGGGATTTGATAGCGCCGCCAAGGTCATCCGCGCGTTTTATATCCCCATCCTCGACAGCGTCGATCCCCGCACCTTGGGCAAAGATGCGAAAACCTTGCTGCAGGAATTCTTGCAGGCGAAGAAGATTTCGCTGCCGCAGTACAATGTGGTGGCGACCCATGGCGCCGCGCACAGCCAGGAATTTGAAATCGAATGCCTGGTGCCGAAACTGGGCATCCAAGTCTATGGCCGTGGCGGCAGCCGCCGTGCCGGCGAACAAGCTGCCGCCAAACTGGCGCTGGAAGTCGCGGAACAGGCGATGCAAAAGACGCCCACGGCAAGCCGCAAGCCGCGCCAGCGTGGCGCCCAGTTGAAGCTGGCCGGCATCGCGACGATACAAGGGCAATCGGATCAACCCGGCGATCAGGCAGCCGCAGTGGCGAAAGACGGCAAGGCAGTCAAACAGTAAAAGAAGGTCAACATGAACACCCCAACCACCTCCGCTCCTTTCCGTTGCGGCTATATCGCCATTGTCGGCCGCCCCAACGTGGGCAAGTCCACCTTGATGAATATGCTGATCGGCGCCAAGGTCAGCATCACGTCGCGCAAGGCGCAAACGACGCGCCACCGCATCACGGGCATCCAGACAGTCGATGACGCGCAATTCATTTACGTCGACACGCCGGGCTTCCAGACGCGCCACGCGAATGCGCTGAACAAGACGCTGAACAAGACCGTCACCAATACGCTCGATTCGTCGGACGTGATCCTGTACGTGATCGAGGCCGGTACGTTCGGCCCCGCTGACGAGCAGGTGCTGAACCTGCTGCCGAAGCAGGTGCCGGTGATTTTGGTCATCAACAAATCCGACCGCACCAAGGATAAAGCCGTGCTGCTGCCGTTCGCGCAGCAAGTGGCGGCTAAGCATGATTTCGCGGCCGTGGTGCCGGTGTCGGCCAAGCTGAAATTCCAGCTCGATGGCCTGCAAGACGAAATCAAGCGCCTGTTGCCGGAGAACGCGCCTGTCTTTGACGCGGACGATATTACCGACCGCAGCGAAAAATTCCTCGCGTCGGAAATCGTGCGGGAAAAACTGTTCCGCTTCGTCGGCGATGAATTGCCGTACAAGAGCACGGTCATCATTGAGAAATTCGAGCAGGAAGGCAATTTGCGGCGCATCTTTGCCGCCATTCTCGTGGAGCGCGATTCGCACAAATCCATGGTGATCGGCAACAAGGGCGCCCGTTTGAAAGACGTGTCCACGCAAGCCCGCCAGGATATGGAAAAACTGTTTGGCGGCCCCGTGTACCTGGAAATCTGGGTCAAAGTGAAATCCGGCTGGGCCGACAACGAAGCGGGCCTGCGCGCATACGGCTACGAGTAATCCCATCGCCACGATGTCCACCATAGCCGAGCCTGCCGTGTCACTCCCGGAATCAGACCCCGGAAGCGGCACGGCAGGCTCGTCTGTTTTGCCAGCGGCCGGGCCGGCTGCACCGCCAGCCGTCGCCGCTCCCGTACAAAAGCGCGCCCGCACGCCAAGCCGGGAGCGCACCATTGGCACCCGCGTGGCAGGCCAGCCTGCGTTCGTGCTGCACAGCTATCCGTATAAAGAAACCAGCCTGATCGTTGACATGCTGACGCGCGACTATGGCCGCGTGGCCCTGATCGCGAAAGGCGCCAAGCGTCCCCATTCGCAATTGCGCGGCGTGCTGCAAACGTTCCAGCCGTTATCGGCCAGCTGGACCGGCAAGAATGAATTGCGCACCCTCACCGACGCGGAGTGGGTGGGCGGCATGCTGCCGCTGGAAAAGACCGCGCTGCTGTGCGGCTTTTATTTGAACGAATTACTGGTGAAATTGCTGGCGCGCGACGACGCGCATCCCGCACTGTTCAACCATTACGTGTCCACCCTGAACCAGCTGGCGCATAATGAACCGGCGCCCATCGTGCTGCGCAAGTTCGAGCGCGCGCTGTTGAAGGAAACCGGTGTCGCGGCGGACCTCACGCATTGCACTGGCACGCGCGCCAAAGTGAAAGCCGGGCAGGTATATGTGGTGGACCCGGAGCGCGGTCCCCGTCCCGAACAGGCCCATGACACGTGGCCGCGCGTAACGGGCAAGACTTTGCTCGATATGGAGCGCGAAGATTACCAAGACACTGCGACGCAGGCGCAAAGCAAACAATTGATGCGTTTCCTGCTGGCGCATCACCTGGGCGGCGCGCCCCTGAACACGCGCCAGATATTGATCGACCTCTCACAAATTTGACGACCATGAGCTTCCTCTATCCATCCGGCCCGGTGATCGACCTGGGCGTGAACATCGACCACGTGGCCACCTTGCGCAATGCGCGCGGCACCGTCTATCCAGACCCGATCCGTACAGCGCTGCTGGCTGAGCAGGCCGGCGCCGACTGCATCACGCTGCACCTGCGCGAAGACCGCCGCCACATCAAGGATGCCGACGTCATTGCGCTGGCGCCGCAACTGGTCACGCGCATGAACCTGGAGGCGGCCGTCACCAGCGAAATGCTGGACTTCGCGTGCAAGATCAAGCCTGCCGACGTGTGCCTGGTGCCGGAAAAGCGCACGGAAGTCACGACCGAAGGCGGACTTGATGTGGTGGGCCATTTCGCCGACGTGAAGGCGGCTGTCAGGCAATTGCAGGCCGAAGGCATCCGCGTCAGCCTGTTCATCGATGCGGATGAACAGCAAATCGCTGCCGCCGCGGAAGCCGGCGCGCCAGTGATCGAACTGCATACGGGCGCGTATGCGGATGCGGAAGGCGCGGAACAGTTGAAGGAACTGGAACGCGTCAAAGCCGGCGTGGCGTGGGGCTTGCAAAAAGGCTTGAAGGTCAATGCCGGCCACGGCCTGCACTACACCAACGTGCAGGCAATTGCCGCCATCCCCGGCATCGTGGAATTGAACATTGGCCACGCCATCGTCGCACACTCCGTGTTCGTCGGCTGGGAAAACGCCGTGCGTGAAATGAAGGCCATTATGACAGCGACGCGTTTAGGCACGGGCGTGGGCGCCAAATGATCTTCGGCATCGGCACCGATATATGCCAGATCGCACGCATCGGCCAGTCGGCCGAGCGCACTGGCCTGCGGTTCGTGGAAAAGGTGCTGGGGCCGGAAGAACTGGAGCAATACCGGCTGCGCGGCGAGCGCAGTCCGGAGCGCGCCGTGCGCTACCTGGCCACGCGCTGGGCCGCGAAGGAAGCGCTGGGCAAGGCGCTGGGCACGGGCGTGGTGCCGCCGATGACCTTGGCGTCGGCGCAAGTATTGAACGATGCGGCCGGCAAGCCGGCCTTTGTGTTCAGCGGCGCGCTGGCCGGGCATATGCGGCAACAACGGCTGTCGGCGCAAGTCACCGTCAGCGATGAGGCGGATTATGCGGTGGCCTTTGTCATCGTTGAGCAGTCGCAGCAGGAAACGTTATAAACAGTATGAACGACGAAGTCAGCAAACAGGATGCACGCGGCGAGGTATTGGCCACCGTCGCGAAATTGCCCAATTTGCCGGGCGTGTACCGCTACTTTGATGCGGCCGACAACGTGCTGTATGTGGGCAAGGCGCGCGACTTGAAGAAGCGTGTATCGAGCTATTTCCAGAAGACGCTGTCGAGTCCCCGCATTGCCATGATGGTCGAGCGCATCGCGCGCCTGGAAACCACGGTCACGCGCAGCGAAGCGGAAGCGCTGATCCTGGAAAATAACCTGATCAAGGCGCTGCAGCCGCGCTTCAACATCCTGTTCCGCGATGACAAATCGTATCCGTATTTGAAAATCACCAGCGGCGATGCGCCGCGCATGGTGTATTACCGCGGCGCCGTCGATAAAAAGAACCAGTACTTCGGCCCATTCCCGAATTCGTGGGCGGTCAAAGAATCCATGCAGATTTTGCAGAAGGTGTTCCAGATCCGCACCTGCGAAGACAGCGTGTATTCGAACCGTACGCGCCCGTGTTTGCTGCACCAGATCGGCCGCTGCAGCGCGCCGTGCGTGGGCGCCATCACGGTGGAAGACTACAAGCTGGACGTCGACAATGCGGCGCGCTTCCTGCGCGGCCGGCAGACGGAAGTACTGGCCGACCTGGAAAAGAAAATGCTGGGCTTTGCATCGGAATTGAAATTCGAGCAGGCGGCCGGCGTGCGCAACCAGATCCAGTCGCTGTCGAAAGTGCTGCACCAGCAAAGCATGGAAACCACGGGCGATGCCGACATCGACATCATTGCCGTCATTGTGCAGGGCGGCCGCGCGTGCGTGAACCTGGCCATGGTGCGCGGTGGCCGCCACCTGGGCGACCGCGCGTATTTCCCGTCGCACCTGGGCGATGCGGCGGCCGTAGCAGAAGCGGCGCCGGAAGTGGAAGTGCTGTCGGCTTTCCTGGTCCAGCACTACACGGAAAAATTCATTCCCGGCACACTGATCCTCAACATTGAATACGACCAGCCGGAATTGATGCTGGCGCTGCAGGAACAGTGCGGCCACCGCATCAACCTGATTTTCCAGCCGCAAGGGCAGCGCCGCCAGTGGCTGGAACTGGCGCAAAAGGGCGGCGAGATCGCACTGGCGCGCCTGCTGTCGGAACAGGGCTCACAGCAATCGCGCACGCGCGCGCTGGCCGATGCATTGAACCTGGAAGCGGACGACCTGGAAACGCTGCGCATCGAATGCTTCGACATCTCGCACACGCAGGGCGAAGCCACGCAGGCGTCGTGCGTGGTGTTCCATCACCACCAGATGCAGAACGGTGAATACCGCCGCTACAACATCAATGACATCACGCCGGGCGATGATTACGCCGCCATGCGCCAGGTGCTGACGCGCCGCTATGAAAAGGTGGCGTCGTCGGAAGGCGTCATGCCGGATGTGGTGCTGGTCGACGGCGGCAAGGGTCAGGTGGAAATGGCAAGGCAAGTGTTTTCGGAGCTGGGTCTCGACATCAGCCTGATTGTCGGCGTGGCGAAAGGCGAGGGCAGGCGCGTGGGCCTGGAAACCTTGATCTTTGCCGATGGCCGCGCGCCGCAGGAATTGGGCAAGGAGTCGGCCGCGCTGATGCTGGTGGCGCAAATCCGCGACGAGGCGCACCGCTTCGCCATTACCGGCATGCGCGCCAAGCGCGCCAAGGCGCGCCAGACGTCGCGGCTGGAAGAGATTGAAGGTATCGGCGCCAAGCGCCGCCAGAAGCTGTTGACGCGTTTTGGCGGCTTGCGCGGCGTGATGAATGCCAGCGTCGAGGATTTGAAATCCGTGGAAGGGATTTCCAGCGCATTGGCAGAAGAGATTTACCGCCAGCTGCATTGAGCACGCTGCGCACGCTTGCTGGTGCTAAGTCAGGTTGCAAGGTAGACTAGCGGCGCGTCTATAACAATTATTAAGTTTCTACCGCAGTCTATGCCTTTCAATATTCCCATTCTGTTGACCTGGTTGCGCGTTGCGTTGATTCCCCTGGTAGTCGGCGTGTACTTCCTGCCGCAAGCATGGCTGCCGCTGGCCGACCGCAATCTGGCGGCGACCCTCGTGTTCATTGTGGCGGCCGTTACTGACTGGTTTGACGGCTTCCTCGCGCGCCGCTGGAACCAGACCTCCGCGTTCGGTGCGTTCCTCGATCCCGTTGCGGACAAGTTGATGGTGGCGGGCGCCTTGCTGGTGCTGACGCAGCTGGACCGCTGCAATGCCATCCTGGCGTTCATCATCATTGGCCGCGAAATCACGATTTCCGCGCTGCGCGAATGGATGGCGCAAATCGGCGCATCGAAGTCGGTGGCGGTTAACTCCATCGGCAAGATCAAAACCGCTGCGCAAATGACGGCGATCCCGCTGTTGCTGTACCACGACATCCTGTTCGGCGCCGTCGATACCCAGTTCTGGGGCGACAAGCTGCTGTGGATTGCCAGCGTGCTGACGGTATGGTCGATGTTCTACTACCTGCAAAAAGCGTGGCCATTGATCAAAGAGAAAAGTGGCAATCTTTGAGAAATTGAAATAAATCGTTTACTTCGCCTTGACAGGTTTTTTCCAGGCTCTATAATGCCTGCCTGTTGTTGATGACAACGCGCAGTAAGAACGAAGCGGGAGTAGCTCAGTTGGTAGAGCGCAACCTTGCCAAGGTTGAGGTCGAGAGTTCGAGACTCTTCTCCCGCTCCAGTTAAATGTGCGAAGTTGGAAACGATGTTGTAGAAACAAGCTCTGGTCAAACAAGAATGTTTCTGCGATAATGCAGGGCTCCGATGCGGGAGTAGCTCAGTTGGTAGAGCGCAACCTTGCCAAGGTTGAGGTCGAGAGTTCGAGACTCTTCTCCCGCTCCAGTCGAAAGATTGCTGAAGTCGGATAGTTGTAGAAGTAAATAGTAAGGCTCCATGCGGGAGTAGCTCAGTTGGTAGAGCGCAACCTTGCCAAGGTTGAGGTCGAGAGTTCGAGACTCTTCTCCCGCTCCAAGTTTTACGGCGTAGTACATGACTCCAATGCGGGAGTAGCTCAGTTGGTAGAGCGCAACCTTGCCAAGGTTGAGGTCGAGAGTTCGAGACTCTTCTCCCGCTCCAGGTTTTCATGCGTAGTACACAACTCCATGCGGGAGTAGCTCAGTTGGTAGAGCGCAACCTTGCCAAGGTTGAGGTCGAGAGTTCGAGACTCTTCTCCCGCTCCAGAATTCCGAACGGCAGACAGTAACCGGCTGCCGTTTCAGTCAAGTCTCCCTGGCGAGGTAGCAAAGCGGTTATGCAGCGGCCTGCAAAGCCGTCTAGACGGGTTCGACTCCCGTCCTCGCCTCCAGAATCTCTAAGAGAATCAAGAAGTTAGCCCGCCATGATGCGGGCTTTTTCTTGTGCGCCCAGCATGGGCGCACTCATGTGGGTGAAAGTCCCGCCGCAAGCTGACCACAGCGAGCGAAGTGACGCGCAACTGCAGAAGGGTGACCGACTGTGGGGAGGAAGCGTGGAGCGAAACTGCGAGCCGATGAACAAGAACCGGATAGGAGGCGCTGCCAAGCAGGGCGAGCGGGCATGAAACCGCAAAGCTCTCGGGGTCAAAGCGTAGCGGCGTAAATCCGGCGGTTGTGCAGGGAAGGAGTGCGTTCTTACCTTGGGGAGATCTCGCCTCATGCCTGAAAAGGCGATGTTGGTAAAACCGAGCGAGAAGTCAGCAGAGGCCGTAGTAGCTGTTTTTTTTAGCGAAGGGCCGTGATCTTGCCCCGGCATTTCCGGACACAGCCTATCGCTTAATTAGCGCCGATCTGAACTCGGCGCATTAGCTCTTCCCGCAACCGCATTTGCTCCGCTATTTCGTTTCATCGTCTGGCTTCACTGAACGATTCATTGTGGTTGTCGCTCGATCCCACCAGCTCGCCGTTGGCCAGCAGGATGTGGGTGGCATTGTTGGCCGCCAGGTTCAGGCGCTTTTCCAGCAGCTGGCCGTCGACACTGTAGGCCAGGGTGGTTTTACTGGCATCCTTGCCGCCCTTGTCGACCCGCGCCAGGTTGTTGCCGGCATAGGTTTTGGTGGTGGCCAGCATGGTGCTTTTCGGCGCGCCCACCGTGGTTTTGTCGTCGCGCCAGGCATCGCCGTGTTTGTTGTAATAAATGTTGGTCCACGACGTGCGGCTGGCGATGGGATCGTTGCCGGTGTAGACCGCATAAAAGGTGTTGTTGCCGAGCCGGTCGTAGGCGGCCGCGTAGCAGGTCAAAGGATTGCCGACGGTGTAGTGCACATAGTCGACGTCGTACTGGAAGGCGCCGCCGGCGTCGCGCACGCGCTGGCGCAGCAGGTGGCCACCGGCGTCATAGGCGTTGACGCGGCGCTCGCCGCCGTCCAGCGCCTCGACGGTGCGGCCGGCGCCATCGTAGCGGCGCGAGGCCACCAGCTTGCCGTCGCGGTACACCGACTGCAAGCGTGCCTGGGCATCGTACTGGTAGGTTTCCGTGGCGCCGTCAATCATGTCTTCGACACGGTTGCCCATGGCGTCGTAGCGGATGCGGTGGCTGCTGACGGTCTGGAAGGACGGGTCGTCGCCGTCCTGGTAGGCCTGGCGTGGCCGGTAGGACTGGTATTGATGGGTCATGGTGTCGACCGTCGCGGTGCTGCCATCTTCGCGGTTCATGCGGTCGAAATGGTTGACGACATCGATATCCTTGACGTCGCCGGCATCGGTGGTATAGCGCACGTGCTGCCAGGTGCGGTTGCCGTTCTGGTCGAAGCGGTATTGCACCGCATAGCTGGCACCGCGGATGCCGGTGGCGTCGATGGCGGCCAGGCGGTTGGCGCGGTCATAGGTGTTGGTCTGGTTTTGCAGCAGGCGGCCGTCGGCCACGGTTTTTTCCATGGTGCGGTTGCCGGCCAGGTCATAGCCGTAGGTGGCGACAGTGTGCACGCCGCCCAGGGTTTGGTCGACCTGGCTCAGGCGGCCGGTGGCGTGGTCGTAACGGTAGTCGGTGCGCTCGCGCGACGAGCGCGCGGTAGCAAGCTGGCCGGCCGACGTGTAGGTGTAGCGGGTGGTAACGTCCTCCAGGTCGGTGTGGCTGAGCACGTGGCCGAAGGCATCCACACACCACGTCAGCGTGCCGCCTTCGGCGTCTACGACGCTCAGCCGGTGGCCGAAATTGTCGTAGCTCATGCGGGTGGTATTGCCGAAGGCATCGCGGGTGGCGGCGACGTTGCCGGCCGCGTCGTAACGCACCGCACTGGTGACGGTGGCGGCCTGGGCGGTGTTGGACGAGGCCACCGTGGTCTGGATGCGGCGGCCCAGCTCGTCATAGCGGTAGAGGGTTTCCTGGGCGGCAAAGCCGGTTTGGATCACGCCCATATCGTCCCGGCTGGTCGCGCCAAGGCGGTGCAGCTGGTCGTCGGCCTGGTAGATGGCGGTGGCGGCGCTGGTGGTTTTCAGCAGGTGGCCCAGGCGGTCGTAGGCATAACCGGTGCGCACGCTGGCGTCGCTGTTCTGTGTGTCGTTGCTGGTGTAGACCGCATAAAAGGTGTTGTTGCCGAGTCATCTGCGCATGGTGCCTGTTAAGACTTCAAACCCAACCTTTTCGTACCAAGTCAGTAACTCACCACTACCGAGGTCGAAAGTGCCCATATATTTCATTCGCCAAATTCCTTTTTGTTCGTCGAATGCACCAATGAATTTTCCTATATTAGCTTCGTCATCTCCCTTTGAGTGCCAAGCTATGGAAACTGCTCCTGCTCGCCAGCCAAAGCAATCTAAGACAGGAGGCCAGTTGAATGTTCCAAGAAAACTGGCAACTCGTAGACAGAGAGTACCCCTCCAAGGAAACTCTATCCAAGTTTCACCATTATCACGACTATTCTGCAACTTATCGGAAGTCAATTTCAACAATTCAAGTTGATTGCGTCGACATTCCAAAGACAAACCACTTGGCAAAAAGAACGGTCTATTCAAGACAAACTCCTTCATCTTATCGGTTGCCGTAGTAGGTGTCAGTCAAGCGGGCTGCCACCCATCCACCTGCCATCCCACCGCCTACAGTCCCAGCCAATGAACCAACCAAGTAAACAGCTCCAGCATATCCCCCAATTACTGCTCCCACCGGCGAAGCTAGCAACAAGCCAGCCGCGGAAAACAGGGCTTGCAGGTATTTGCCAACGGCAGCAGATCCGCCGGTATGAATCTGCAGACCTGCAGGGAGCTGGTAGCGGCCATGCGCACTGTACGCTTCGCTGGAACAGGCCGGTGCAGCGCTGCGCAACGACGACGTCGAAATGTTTCAGCGTGCCGCGCACAGCGTGGATGACCCGTGGCTGGATCTGCCTGGCCTGGAGACGGCCGGCAGCGCCATGGCGGCCCGCCGGGCTGGCCGGGCACTCGCGGATCGGCGGTAGGCGGATCGGGCCGGTCAGATGAATTCCACTTCGCCCGACCAGTAGCGGTCGATATCCTCCAGCCCCCAGGTGGCCGCCTCTTCGGTCGACGCGATGCCATCTTTGACGCCCGGTGCCGACAGGTCGATGAGTTCCGGGCGCAGGTAGCTGCGCGATTTGGCGGAGTAAAAGACCCGCACCTTGGGCTTGGTTAGGGGCTTGCCGGTGGCTTGCTCCACCACCACGCCGATCCGCTCCGATTTCAGGCGGACCAGCGTACCGATCGGATAGATGCCCAGGCATTTGACAAAGGCGGCGAAGATGCGTTCGTCAAAATGGCCCTTGCTCCATTCCGCCATGCGGCGCAACGATTCGGCCGGACACCAGCCTTGCTTGTACGGACGGTTCGAGGTGATGGCATCGTAGACGTCGCAGATCGCGCCCATGCGCGAGTACAGGCTGATGCTGCCGCCTTTCAACCCTTCGGGGTAGCCGCTGCCATCGATTTTCTCGTGGTGGTGCAGGCAGACATCAAGCGCCGCCGCCGGGATCATGGGCAGGCTGGCCAGCATGTCGTAGCCAGCCTTGGGGTGGCGCTTGATCTGCTGGTATTCCTCGTCGGAGAGCTTGCCCGGCTTTTGCAGGATGGTGAGGGGAATCGCCATCTTGCCAATGTCGTGCAACAGTCCGGCCATGCCCGCTTCGCGCAATGCGTCATCGTCCAGGTTCAGCTGTTTCCCCAGCGCCACCATCAGCGCGCACACCGCGACGGAATGCATGTAGGTATAGTCATCCGATGTCTTCAGCCGGGCCAGGCCGATCATGGCGTCGGAGTTGCGCAGTACCGACTCGGCAATTTCATCGACCAGCGGCGCCGCGGCCTCCATGGAAATGGCCTTGCCCATGCGCGCTTCCATGAACATCGACTGTACCGCCTCCCTGGATTTTTTCAGCAGGACGGTCGCGTGTTCCAATTCATCGGCAATGCCGACCGGCACGATGGCGTTCAGCGCTGGCCGGACGGCGGGGGGCGGGGCGGGTTCAGTTATGGCTGCGGGTTCGGCGGGCGGCGCCGGCGCGTCCGCCGAGCCGGCGGGTGAGACTACAATGGTGCTTTTGGCCAGATTGATCCAGACTTCGCGGATGGTGCTGGCACGCAGCTTGTTCAGATCGTCTACGTTGTCGAGCAAGAGTTGCCGCTGCCAGAATGGCGATGCGAGCCACGGCCCCGCCATTTTTTCAATATACATACCAAGTTGCAATTCGGCGACGGGAAGTTTTATGAGATTCACGATCAGGTCCCAATGACAGGCCGGCAGTCCGGATGGGCGCCAGGGCGGATTGCTGTTGCCAGGGCGACCAGCGTTTGCGGTTAAATCTGGCCGGCGGCGCCCCTACATGCCAGCTGTATTAAACAGGTGCCCGCCTGCCACGCCGCGGCGTCCGTCGGCCAGTTCTCCAGTAATAACTTATTCGAAAAATTCGCCCAATTCAAGGGAGTGTCGGCTATTTGTTGAAATTGACTAAATTGATCAAATTGTTTATTTTGGGAATTTTTCGTGCTACGATTTGTAACCAGTAAGCACGCCTTTCCCAAGGCAGGCGGTATTGATGTGCTGCCAGTACACCGCCCCATAGCCTCAACGACTACCTCATCTTCGTAGTCACTGCTTCCGCCCGCGGCCCAGACCCGCCGCTTCCCAATTGAGATGCCCTGGCTGCTGCGGCAGGCGGGAACCCGGATCAAAAAGGATTTGTCATGCAAGCAGAGCACGAGACGGCGCCGGTAGGCTGCCGCCGGTTGGTGACCGTGGACATAGGTGATTATCTTTTTGGCGTCGATATCGAGCGCGTACACGCGTTGCATGGCTTCGTGTCATCGACCCCGTGGCCAATGCACCAGACTTCGTCAAGGGGACGGATGCCGGCGCGACCATGCGCTCGATCGTGCACAGCGTGCAGCAGGTAAGCAGTGTCATGAATGAGATTGCCGCTGCCAGCCGGGAACAGGAAGTGGGCATCGAGCAGATCAATCAGGCCGTATCGGAAATGGATACGGTCACGCAGCAAAATGCCGCGCTCGTCGAGGAAGCCGCCGCTGCCACTGACTCGCTGCGGGAAATGGCGGCGCACTTGTCGACGACGGTCTCGGTCTTCAATCTCGGCGCCGTGCCGGCAGCGGCAGCGGCTGCGGGACCTGCACGCGCCAAGGCCAACGCCAAGCCGCCGCTTCGACTGGTGGCGGAGAAATTGCCCACTGCTGGCAAACCAGCCGCGGGCAGGAAAGGCCGGGCGCCTGCCGAATTGGCAGAGTGGGAAAGTTTTTAAAGGGAGAAACTCCGGCCAGCTGCGCTGCGCGCAGACCGGGCAGCGGCGCAGGTAGCCGGATGGGCCGTGACGCCGCTCCCGTTTAACAGCATCCCCTGTTGCCATAACAGCGCACGGCGGCTTGCTGGTGAGTTGCATATTTTTTGATATTTAATATGTCCTGGACATGGTGAGATATGAAACGATTTCATGATTTGCGCATCGCGACCAAGTTGATGGTTTCCTTTGGCATGATCCTGTTCCTGTTCATCGGCCTGGGGGCGTTTTCCATTGTGCAGTTGGCGCGTGTCAACCAGACCTCGACGGACCTGGAAGAAAACTGGATGCCCAGTGTGCGCGTGTTGCTTGAAATAAAGTACGACCTGGCACGCTACCGTTCACTGGAAGTGCAGCATATCCTGGCCACCGGCGAGGCTGAAATCAAGGAGTTCGACCAGCGCCTGGTGACGCTGGGCGGCCAGTTGTCCAAGCACCGCGCCGAATATGAAAAGTTGATCAGCGAAGCGTCGGAACGTGCGCTCTATGGTGAATTCAGCGGGCAAGTGGAGCGTTACCTTGCCGAGAGCGCCAAGCTGCTGGCCTTGTCGCGCGCAAACCGGAATGACGAGGCCAGCGCTGTCCTGCGCGGCGATTCCAGCAAAATGTTCCGCGCGGTAACGCAAACCATCGAGCAGCTGGCGGACATCAACGTTCAGGGGGGGATCGAAGCCAGCAAGGCCGGGGACCGGCTGTATGCGGAATCGCGCCTGTGGATCATTGCCGTGATTGCCGCCAGTTTGGTGCTGGGGGCGTTCCTGGTCTGGTGGCTGGCGCGCATCATTTCGATTCCGTTGAACCGTGCGCTGTCGGTGGCGCAGACTGTGGCGTCCGGCAATCTGGGCAGTGATATCGCGGTCACGTCAGCCGACGAAACGGGGCAGCTGATGCAGGCGCTGAAGGAAATGAACGGTAGCCTGCGCGATATCGTCGGCCAGGTGCGCCAGGGGACCGACGTGATTGCGGCAGCGTCGGGACAAATCGCCAATGGCAGCCTCGACCTGTCTTCGCGCACGGAGCAACAGGCCAGCTCGCTGGAGGAGACGGCCTCGTCGATGGAACAACTCACTTCCACCGTCAAGCAAAATGGCGACAGCGCCCGCCGCGCCAACGAGCTCGCTGGCAGCGCATCGCAGATCGCACGCCAGGGCGGCGTCGTGGTGTCGGAAGTGGTGACCACGATGGGATCGATCAGCGAATCAGCCGGCAAGATCGTCGACATCATCGGCGTGATCGACGGGATCGCATTCCAGACCAATATCCTGGCCCTGAATGCCGCGGTGGAAGCGGCGCGGGCGGGCGAGCAGGGCCGCGGCTTTGCCGTGGTGGCCAGCGAAGTGCGCAACCTGGCGCAGCGCTCCGCGGCCGCGGCGCGCGAAATCAAGGCGCTGATCAACGACTCCGTGGAAAAGGTGGGCGCCGGCAGCCGGCTGGTGGAGCAGGCCGGCAAGACAATGGATGAGGTGGTGGCCAGCGTGCAACGCGTGACAGCCATCATGGGGGAAATCAGCGATGCCGGCCAAGAGCAGGAAGCCGGCATCGAACAGATTAACCAGGCCATCTCGGAAATGGATTCCGTCACCCAGCAAAATGCGGCTCTGGTGGAAGAGGCGGCCGCCGCCTCGGCATCGATGCGGGACCAGGCCCATAAACTGCAGCAAGTGGTCAGCGTGTTCCGCCTCGATGGCGCCAGCGTGCGCCTGCCAAGGCATGCGGCGCTGCAGCTGACCTGATCACGGGCAGCGCTGGCCCTCTGGCAGTACAGGCACAGGTGCGCTTCGGACAGCCCCGGCAGGCGCTCGGCAGGGATCAGCGCACCGCAGCGGCTGCAACGGCCATAGCACTGGCCGTGCAGCCGTTTCCAGACCTGCCAAGGCAACTGCCAGCTTTACGGCAGGCTGCTGGCCAGGATAGTGGAAATGATGCTGAAACCACTTCTGTGAAATCTGGTTCGGGCGGTGAATTGGGCAGTGAATGCGCGTGCGCTGGGCGCTGGGCGGGTAAGGGGGACTGCCGTGCTGCTGCCTTCCGGCTGAGCCAGGATGGCGGCTCCATTCACAAGGCTTGCTGTGCGCGGCGAGCCTCACCGGTGTGGTAGTCGCCGCGTGCGATATCCCGCAAGCGGATGGCATCGAGCAGCGTGAAACGCCGGCGGAACACGGCCAGGCAACCATAGCGGATGAAACGTTGCAGCAGCCGGGCAATCGTTGCGTCGGTCAGGCCGAGATAATCGGCGATGTCCCGGCGCGAGAGACCCAGCTCGAAGGTAATGCCATCACCGCCACGCAATGCACAAGCCCAAGCGGTTTGCAACAGGAAAGTGGCGAGCTTCTGCTCTGCACGTGGCAGGCTCAGCATGAGATTCACAGACTGCTGGTGCGCCAGTGCTTTGCTCAGTAACAGCTCCATACGCCGCGCCAGCGGTGTGAAATTGCGTGCCGCTGCAACCAGTTGCGAGTAATTGAATTCACAGATGATGCTGGGACAATTGGCCTGTGCCGATGTCGCATGGACCATACTGCCGATTGCATCGCATCCCAGTATTTCGCCGCCAAACGGCAGCGCCGTGATGCGTTGTTCGCCTGCATACGAAACCTGGTAACACTTGATCTGGCCACTATGGACGGCGTACAGTTTGTCCTGCATGGGTTCGTTCATCTGGTGCAGTATTTCACCCCGCAACAGCAGACGCCGCCGTACGACCAATCGTTCGAAACCGGCGCATTCGCTGTCGCTCAAGCCTGCCGGCAGGCACAAGTCGCGCATGCGGCAACTGGCGCAGGAGATGGTGGACAGCGTGTTGTCCCTGGCAGGAGCGGAGCCGGACGGGATGCCGTTCGATGGCAGGCGCGGATGCGCGTTCGGCGGCGGCGGGCAGCAATACGAAGGCATGTTATCCGCCGTAGTTGAAGGGCATACCCTCTGCCATCACGCAGGACAAGCCGCGTGGATCACGCAACATAATTTCCCGCTCCGATGCGTCGATCAGTTGCATGAGCCTGAATTGCTTCAATAAGCGGCTCATGCTGGCAGGTGTAATGTCGAGGAAGTTTGCAATATCCTGATGCCGCATGGGAAGGCGGAAATGCCTTGATGCATAGCCGCGCGCGTCGAATTCACCCGCCAGGTCAAGCAGGAACGCTGCCAGTTTTTGCGGGGCGCTGGTGCGCCGCAAGTGCAGCGACACATGCTGTGCCCTTGCAATCGCCGTGCTGGCAAGCGCGTTGAAGTAGGCGGGGAAGGTGCGCATCAGGTCGTAGCTGATCACGCAGACCTCGCTATCTTCGAGTGCAGTGGCGGCCGACTGGTACCACTGCAATCCTATGCTGTCGAGCGCAAGCACGTCGCCGCTCATATGGAAACCGGTGATCCGCTGCCGGCTGCACTGGTCGGCGCGGGTATGTTTAAAGCTGCCGAACCGGACGATGAAGACCGCCCTCTGCACGACCTGGCCCGCGCTGTACAGTGCCATATGGCGCGCCACGGCGACACGGCGCGGAACCAGCTCGTGGCCGTCGCACATGGTCGCGCCGGCGGGCAGGCAGCATTGCCGAGCGCGGCAATATGGACAGGGTGTAGCCGCCACGCCGGATGGGAGGCAGTGCCTTGGCCGCTGCGCGGACGGTGTGGCGATACTTGTGCTGGGCATGGCTAAGAAACGCTTGGTCACGCTAGCGCGCACCGCAGCCCGCGACAGTACACAGGTTCACCATGCGCCGCGCATCGAGCACAGTGATCACGCCATCGGCATCCAGGTCGCAGGCAAGGCCGCAGGCCGAGGCATTGACCGTCAGGTTGAGGTCGGCCAGCAAGCGGGCGACATCGCGCTGGTCGACGACACCGTCATGTGTCACGTCACCCATCAGCAACGGAAGCAGCGGCAATGGCGCCATCACCATGCCGATCGTAGGCGTGCCGATGGGGATGGTCTTCACGATGCGTCCGGTCAGCGTCGACAGGACAACCACCGAGCGGTCCGTCTCGAAGGAAACATAGGCGCGCGTACCGTCGGGTGTGAGCGCAATTTCCTTCGGCCCGTTCAAGCCGTTCAGGCCGGTGCTCCCGGTCACGGTCAGCGTCGTGGTGTCAATGGTGTCGATCCGGCCCTGATAGGCGCCCACCCATACCGAGAGTAAAGCCTTCTTGCCGTCGGGCGTCAGGGCGATGCCCTCCGGCCGGTTGCCGGTGGCGATTCGTCCTGCCATCGCCTGGCCGATGGTATCGACCACCGCAACGTTGTTGTGGTCACGGCTGACGACATAAACGCGGTCTCCCCCTGGGCTGGCTGCCAGATGATGGGGGCCGTCGTCTATCGCCACCGATCCCAGCACGCGCAGTGCCGGAGTCGAGACAGTCAGCAGCTCGCCGTCATCGGTACTGACATACAGTCGTCGTCCATCCAGGCTGGACACGATGCCATCGGCAAAGCCGCTGGTGCCAAGGTCGAACTGCGTTACCGTCCTGGCGCCGGTATCGACCACCGCCAGCGCATCGGTGGCGCCAATGAGCCGTGCGGGAATGGTCAGGTACAGCCGGTCGCCGGATGGGGACTGGGCCATGGCAGTGGGCACATCGGGAAGCGTGAGCGTAGCCAGCACATCATGTGTGGCGGGATTGGTAATGAGGAATGAACTGCCTACTACCGAGTACAGCTGCCTGCCGTCCGGGCTGATCGCCAATGGGGAGCTGCCGCGCAGATTGTCGTCGAACGCGATGTTGGTGCCGGCATCGATTACTTCGGTCAGGGCATTATCGCGCTGGGTGACGTAGACATGGCATGCCGGCACATCGCAGGCGCGCCTGGCGAGCGCGGAGACCTGGAAACTCATGGTGGTGGACTGGTCGTCTGCCGGATAGCCGGGCGTTCCGCCATCGTCCGTTACGGTGACGGTGATGGTGGCCTTCCTCACGGCGCCTGGTGCGGCGCGGTAGTGCAGCGTTGCCGTGCTGTCGCCCGGATGATAGATCAGCTCGGGTGCTGGGATGACGGCTGTGTCGGAACTCACCGCACTCAGGTGCAATGCCTGCATTTCTCCGTCAGTGCCATCACCGATGCCGGTCAGGGTCAATGTACGCACGCCGTAAGCCGCTGTGATGGGCGCCTGCGCCGGCAGCGCGTCGATGGTTGGGGCGCCCGGTGGAACGAAGGGAATGCGCGTGTGGACCAGATGCACGATTGTGCCGCTGCTGCTGGCATCGATCCGGTCGTACCGCGACGGCGGCAACACGCCGCTGGCGCTGTTCATGCCATTGCTTACGCTCAGCGTCACGCTTGCGCCGCCGGCGCTGATGGTCCTGGTCATCGGCGCGCAGGTGGTGGGACTGGGACAATACAGCCCAGTTGGCCAGAGGCTGTCGCTGTTGTTGAATGTGGCGTCTCCGCCAGGGATATTCAGCGTCTTGTCGACCGAAACAGTGTGCTCAGTCGTCGTCACCTGGGCGAGACCCGAAGCGCCGCTGCTGGCGGTGCGGAAAAATGCATGCACATAGCTGTCGGCGGACTTCCTGACTTCCAGCAGTTTCGGGCCGAACACACGGCCGTCGAATTTTTGTATCCACAGGTCCGCGTAGTCACTGGAAAGAAGGGGCGATGTATATTGCATGCCCACAAAATAAATGCCTGGCGTGAAGTCAAACAGACGGTCGAAGTTGCCGCCGTCGTCAGAACTGAAAGTGATCTTGACGCTGACCGGCGAGACGATCTGGAACTGCGCATAGCTTACATTCTTCGATTCATTGACACCCATGGGTATCAGGCTGTCCGTAAAGCCAGCCATGCTGCCGGAGGTGATGGCAAACGGCTGTACGACGCGGCTGGTGGAACGTATGTTGACGGTAAGAGGACCGTCGGGCAGGGGCGGAGTCACCTGTGCATAGGCTGCAGCGTCCAGCAGCAAGGCACCGGCAACGACCGCGCTCCAGCCCCTCTTTCCACGGAAAGTGCGCGGGAAATTGGCATCCCGCGGCAATTTCGGCAGGGTCCCTGTTGCACAGAACCGCATGGCAAGGTGCAGGCTGGCTGCCATTTCGATGAGGGTTCTCATGATGCCTCCAAACGTGGTGATGGCCGGGACTGAATGGCAGGGAAAGCAGCCGTGGCTTGCCTGTCAGTTCATCGCGCATCGAATTCGCCGCGATTGTGCCGCGAACGCCCAGGCAGCCCCGCTGCTCATGGGCCGGGACGTTTCGTGGCGCTGCGGCGACACACGCGTCCGGCGATGGCGGCACTCACCAGCCCCAGCAGCAGTAACGGACCCGTGCCGGGCTCCGGTATGGTGAGCTGAAGCAGCGCGTCCGGCACATCGGGCAAGCGGTTGCCGGCGCCGTCGGCCAGTACGGCCATGCGTGTGCCGATGTTGGTCGTCATGTCGACGAAACCGGGATTGTAGGCATATAGCCCCACGGTCGCGAGGTGGAAGCTGTTGCCCTGTAATTCGTCGAGATAGGGGCCGGTGCAAAAACTGCAGCCGGCAGCGCTGGTTTCCAGCAGTGAAACGGCGCTGATGTGCAGCACGCCGGGCGCAGTCAGGGCCATCGAAGCCAGTGCTTCACCGGCCGCCACGTTGCCCAATGCCGGACCCCAGCCGGCGGGCGCAATGTCGATTTTCTGGAAGGCTTGCGGATCGAATTCCAGGTCCATTTCAAACGCCCCCAGCGTCCTGCCGGGGGCACCGGATGTCAGGCCGATCAGGTTGATGTCAATGAACACGTCGTCGAACCGGTGTATCAGCAAGCCCGATTGGGGAAACAGCGAAAGGGCCAGTGCATGGGCCGGCGGGACGGGCATTGCCATGCATAGCAGCATGGCCAGGACGAGCAGCGATTTTTTCATGGCAGTTTCTCCTTGGGAGTCAGCGGGCACATTGGGTTTTGCTGCACAGCAGGACCAGGCGGCGCGCATCGAGCACGGTGATACGGCCGTCGAGGTCGAGGTCGCGCGGGTCGCCGCCCGCCGTGGCGTCGGTGTCCAGGCCGCTCAAAATGATGTCCAGGTCGTTGCGGTCGATCCTGCCGTCGCCGTCCAGGTCACCGGTCGCATGCGAGGGCAAGGTATAGCTCACCGCCAGTTCCGAATAGTCGACCATGCTGTCGTCGCCGATGATCAGGTCGAGGTGGCCGCTGGCCAGCACGCCAAGCAGGTTGCGGTAAACGTCGGGCGCCGGCGCCTGCGAGCCGCCGGGGCCGCCGGTGCTGTCGCGCAGGCGCAGCGGCACCTTGGCCAGGTTGAGGTGCACCAGGTAATCGACGCCCGCCCGCGGTTCCGCGCCCAGCAGGTCGCGCAGCGCAATATATGGCAGGAACGGTTGCAAGCCGTCGCATTGCGCGGTCGGAGCGCAGGGTTCGCGCTCAGCCTCGGTGGCGGATACCGAATCGTTGTAAAAAATGACGTCGTTTTTCACCAGGCTGTTGGTACCTCGCAGGCGCAGCGTCACCGTGGCGGCGGTGACTTGCGCCAATGGCGGCAGCGCCAGCACATGTGTCAGGCCGACGGGACGGTCGCTGCCGCCGGTGTCGAGGCCGGCACCGCCGTGCTGGCCCAGCTGGCCCGCGAAATATGCCAGCACGCGCTGGACGCGGGGCGACGTGTAAGCATGGTCGGCAGTGTCGCCGGCGTGATAGCCGTCGTCGTCGCCGATACGGTTGTCGGTGAACCGGCCGGCATCGCCGGACAGGCCGTGGAAGCCCGTCAAGCCCTGTGCCTCTTCGCAGGCGCCCAGCGCGGCGCCCATCCCGGACCGGTCGTTCAGTGCCGCATTCCAGAAGCATTTGAATACTTCTTCCGAACCGCCGATCGGCAGGTTCAGGTTGCCGCCGATGTAGGTACGGGCGCCGGCGCCCATGATGGCCGGTTCCAGTGGCGCGTTATGGACCTGGCACGAATTAAAATACAGCAGCTTGCCGGCCAGCGTGCCGGCCGGCAGCGTGGCGAACCAGCTATTGGTCAACATGCCGTCGGCCAGCTGGATACCGTTCGGGTTGCCGTGGCCGATGTTGCCCAGCGCTTTCAGGCGCGGCGCCAGCAGGTAGTTGCGGATGTCCTGCACGCCGGCGGCACTGCCCAACAGGACGTCGCACGCATAGCCGGCAGCGGCGCCCAGCTCGCAGCCGCGCCGGACGCCGGCCGCGGCGGTGGCGATGAAGTCGACCGGGGTCTCGAACAGCATGTCGGCATCCTGGACCGTGAACGTGCCCGGCTCGAGATCGCTTTCCCGCTGCTGGTAGGCGGTGTCGACCGCGCTTACCACGTAGCCGGGGGCCAGCGTGATGCGGGCCGTATCGGCCTGGGAAATATTGGCGTGCGCCAGGTAGACCACCAGGTGCAGCGGTATGCCGTCTGGGGCGAACTGGACGCGTATCCTGGCCAGCAGATATGGCGTCGTACTGTGCTCCAGCAGCGTAGTGCGCACGATCCGTTCGACACGCACGCGGTCCAGCGCGGGAAATGCGGGATGGCTTGAGGGGAGGATTTCGACCCGGGTATCTTCATTGGCCGCCCATGCGGGCGGCGCAAGCAGCAGAACGGCCAGCAGCATGCTGCATGCAGCCTGCAATGCTGGGTGGAACAGGGATGCGGATGTTGGCATGGCTGGCTCCTTGGGGTTAGCCGTCGGCGGGACGAGCGGGTGTCACTTCGGCGTGCGGACCGTGCAGGGAAAAACGGTATGGCGCCGGGATCAACAGCGCGGCCTCGCGGTAGTAATAACGTGGTGCGGGCGGCACGTCTCCGCTGACGATGCTGGCGGGCCACAGCCGCTCGCCACCGGGGGCTTCGCGCATGCCGACCAGGTAAGCCGGGTACAGTTCGGTGGCGGCCATGACCGGCTGGCCGCGCAGCTCCAGCTGGAACGTGCGTGTTTCGGACGGCAGCAGCAGCGTCGCGGCCACCGTGGCGGCATGGCCGGCGGTGGCGCGCCGGCCGTAACCATCGGCGTGCGCCGTGCCGCTGTAAATGGCCTGGCCTTCGACGCTATGCCCCGTGGCGCGGAACAGCCGCTGTGCGGGGGAGCCTGGCGGCCCGGCCACGGCGTCGGTAAAGCACAGCCGGAAAAGCACGTCATGCAGCGCAACGTTGCCATTGTTGCGCAATCCGATTGCCATGCGCAGCACGTAGGCGCCGTTTTCCAGCGCCACCGTGTAGCGCGAGCGGATCTGCAGTCCCAGCACCTGCTGCAGGCCGGGACCGGCCATCAACCGGTCTGGTGAACCATAGTAATTGCCGTAGCCCGTCATCAGCCAATGGCGCGCCGGGATGCTTGCCTGCCACCGGTAGGCCGGTTCAGGGCCTTCATGCCGCAGTGGATCGCCTGGCGAGATCTGCGGCAGCTTTGCCATTTCCATTTCCACGCCCGCCGCCGCGAGCGACAACGCCGGCGCGGCGTCCGCGCCAAACGCCGGCCAGAAGCGGCCTTGGCGGTCCAGCTCGGCGGGGAAGGGGGAACTGATCGCCGCGCCGGCCGCATGAAGCGCGGGGTTGGCCACTGCCGTGCCATGGTGCAATACGATTGCGCCGGCGCGGCTTTGCAGCAAATCGCGTTCGGCCACTTGCGCTGTCGTAGGGCGTACACCCAAGGCAGCCAGCATGGCGCAGGCCAGATACAGAATGCGTTGACGCGGTTTAGAGGGCTTGTATCGCATGACGGGCTCCAGGCATGGAGGGAAGATGCAGTTTCCATGCCTATCGCTGTCGGCTGGGGGGCACCATGCGCCTGGCAATACGCCCCTGGCAGCGCTCCGCCGGTTGGCAACTTCACCGACACCGCTGGCCGGCTCGGTTCAGCTTGCCAGCGCCGCCAGTTATGGGGGCAATGCGGGGCGTGCTAACGAGCCGGGCGCCCCAGGGGGCCGGATCGCGTGGCCGCGCAGTGGCCAGCGAGTGTATGAAACGCTGACATGGATGCCGGCTATCGTCGCCGCGCTATCGGCAGCGGCAGTGTTATGGCGGGCGGCGCCTCGTTTGGGGCACGGCATGCCATGTGTTTACAGCAGCGGCTGTGGCCGGAACTTCATGGCGCCTCGCGGCATAGTGGATGGGCAAATCAGGCGGCGTAAGCTGTTTGCCCGCAATAGCGCCAGGCCGGCCAGTACCATGAGCCACGCCTGAGGCTCGGGTATCGCGGCGGGAGTAAGCAGCAGGGCCTGGCAGCCGGAGCCGTTGCATCCCCACGCGGCGATTTGATGCCGGTCGTTGATGCCGCGCGCGCCGGTGATGGACCAATTTCCCGGCCCCTCGACCAGGGTATTCAGATCAAGAAGATGTCCGTCCGTAAACAGATATCCGGTACTTCCGCCGGTTTGCCGCCTCTCGGTTCCGACCACTTCGCCCCAATTGTTGATGTCGTAGCCGACACTGTCATTGAACGGGCTTCCCAGCAGGCCGATATCGGCCACCGCGCCGCCGGAAAAAATCACCGAGCGATCGTGATAACCGCCATTAATCTGCACCAGGGAATATCCGACCGCATCTTTCCGGTCATTGACGGCGTTGGCGCCGCTGACCGGGCTGCCGGGCAAGGTATCCAGTGCGGTGATGGTGCCATTTTCGTAGCGCACGGCGCTGGCCTTCCCCAGTTCGGAAGTGTCTGACATACCTACCGCGACGCCGGCATCGTTGATGTCATTGGCCGAACTTCGGCGGCCGCCCAGCGTGGGCAATCCCTGCATGACGCCGTTCGCGTAGATAAAGCCGAAGGCATACTGGTTTGGATAGTCGAATGGACTGGTATCGATCATGCCGGCCACCATGCCGCGATTGTTGATCGCATAGCCATAGCCGGTTTGCTGGCCCAGCGCGCCCAGCGTTGTTGTGGCGCCGTTCTTGTAAATGAAGGGCTCCGCGTGGCCGAAGCCGGAGTAAACCGTGCCTGTCACCATGCGGCTATCGTTGATGCCTCCGACTTCGACATAATTGCCGGTAAGGCTGCCAAGATTCGTCAGCACACCTTCACTGAATATAAATGCGTTGCCGGCGATGTCGCCGGCCTGGTTGATGGAGAGGCCAGCGTAAGCGGTCCCGGAAGCGCCCGTGGGTGTGATGGTGTAGCGCTGCGCCGCCTGGATGTTCAGCGCGGGCAATACGAGGGCGAGTAGCCAGCAGGCGCGAAAGTTCATGAGGTTTCTCCTGAAATGCAGACTGGATTGGCCTGTTACGTGCTCGATCTTGTCAAACACGGGCAGCGCAAGGTTTGCGCCCGCTCAAATGTGCGTGCTGTTTTCAGAGTGAAGCGCGTAGCACCATCCTGCGCAGTTTCGCCATGCCGCCCGGCCAGTTGCCCGCCTTGACGACGCCGCGCTGGCGACCTTCAGCCTTTTCCCTTTTCGCGTCATCGCTGGTCGCCTGTATAGACATTTTCCTGTGCGCGGCCTTGGCCGGCGCAGGTTTTTCTACACAGCGTCCTCTGAATTTTATTCGTTAAAAACAGAAATTTCCCATTAGACAGCGCTGTCTTAGCTGTGGTTACAAGCCATTAACTATTAAAGTAAAAGCAATGTTAAATAAGTGTTAATACGGTATACACACGATCGGCATTGCAATATAATTAATTAGAAATCGCATAAGCTTATTATAAAAATAATTTCTCACGCCTGCCGCGCATTGGCGCCAGGCCGATGCCGGACATGCGACCGACTGCTTGATGGCTCATGGTTTGCTCTTGAAAGAGGCGAAATGACGGTGATATTGGACGACGTTGCTTATGGTGCCGGCTTGATGGCCAGACAGAACAGGATCTGGGATCAGATGCGGGCCGAATTGCAATTGCTGGGTTCAAGCGAACCCGCCGCGCAGGCGTATTTGCACAGCATTCTCGGCGCTGCCGCCGATTTCCAGTCCGCGCTGGCGGCGCTGCTTTCCCACCATTTATTCAGCACCGGGCACAACGGCGAAGCCTATCCGGACATCGTCGGGCGCATCATCAGTCAATGCCGGGAGCTGTGTGATGCAGCGGCGGCCGATCTTGAAGCGTTCTGCGAACGCGATCCCGCTTCGCAGGGTGTACTGCAGGTGTTCTTTTTCAGTAAGGGCTTCCTTGCATTGCAGTCGTACCGCGTCAGCCATGTGTTGTGGCTGCGCGGCCAGCATCTGTCGGCCCATATGCTGCAAATGAAGACTTCCCTGGTATGCGCAGTCGATATCCATCCTGCCGCCCGCCTGGGCCAGGGCATCTTCCTTGACCACGCGACGGGACTGGTGATCGGTGAAACCACCGTGGTCGAGGATGAGGTATCCATCCTGCACGAAGTCACGTTGGGCGGCACCGGCAAGCATCGCGGCGACCGCCATCCGAAAATCCGCCGGGGCGCGCTGCTGTGCGCCGGCGCAAAAATCCTTGGCAATATCGAAGTGGGTGAGGGCGCCAAGGTCGGCGCCGGCAGTGTTGTGCTGCGCGATGTCCCTGCCCACATGACCGTGGCCGGCGTTCCCGCCAGGACGGTTGGTTTTTCCCGCCTGAATGCGGCGATCGAAATGGATCAGGCACTCAATGACTAGGCCGTGCCGCGCCCGCGCAATACCGATGTAACGCAGTTTGTTTTTGTTAAATCATTCGAGGAGATATACCGGTGGCTGAATTTTCTTTATCGCAAGAAGAAATTGATTTTTTCCATGCAAATGGTTACCTGAAGCCGTTCAAGGTTTATGAAAAAGAAGAAGCGGAGGAAATGTGGGACAACATTTTCGAAGAGCTGGTTAGCACGGAAAGCAAGATCTACACGCCCAACAAATACCATTATGACCGCCATCTTGACTTGAATTTGCTGACGGATCACGCCACCAATCCCAAGATCATCCACCGGCTCGCCAGCCTGATGGGCAATGACATCTTCTTGTGGCGTACCGAAGTGTTTTCCAAGTCCCCGGGCGACAAGGGAACCGAATGGCACCAGGTGGAAAACTTCGCCTATGCCAACAATAAGGTGCCGCAATTGATCCCGAATGAGAAAAGCGAGTGGGGCATCGTCTTGACGGTCTGGACTGCGTGGACCGAGTGCACCAAGGAAAACGGCTGCCTGAAATTCCAGCCCGGCACGCACAAGCGCATGTATTTCGATGAGAGCAAGACGTTCGAAAAGAATTTCGACTACGACAGCACCGGTTTCTATGGCTATACCTTCGCCGACCTGAAATACGACAAGGATTGGGAACCCAATGAGGACGACGCCGTTTACATGGAAATGCAGGCCGGCGAGGCCGTCATCTTCACCACCCGTTGCATCCATGGTTCCGCCCCGAACACCAGCACGGATTCGCGCCGCTACAGCACCAACGCGCGCTACGTGAAAGGCAGCACCCAGATCTTCCCAGGCATGACCAGCGTGACTGACCACGGCGAACACTACAACCTGGACAAGTACGCGTCCGTGCTGGTTGCCGGCGAAGACCGTTTCGGCCACAACAAGCGGACCGACGTCAATCTGAACGGCCATCAATTCCGCCACCACCGTATCGGCGGCTAATTCCCCGGCGCCCAGCATCCCTTCGCCGCAGCCGCCAGCGGGATGCTGGGATACCGGCGCCACAACGCCATGCTTGACATCGACGTGATCCACCAATAGCACCGATGAAATCGAACCCAGGCCGCCACAGGGCCGGCCACGGGCCATAGCGCCCGCAGTGCCGCTGCGGCTTCAGGCCGGCATCAGACAACGATACAGAACATCAGGCTGCCGGCCCCTGCCGGCGGCCAGGGACCCGTGCGCGCTCAAGGCCACGCCGGTGCGCCGCAAATTTTGAAGGATAGGTATGACTCTGGTAAGGAATAACAAGCACATGCTGGACGAGGAAATTTGTGCCGCCGCCGCGAGCACCCTGCATGACAGCGTGCTCGCAGGCGCTGCCGCGCGCGGGGCCGCCATTGCCGTCATCGACAGCGCGACCGGCCGCCAGCACAGCTACGCCGAGCTGGCGGCCGGTCGCGCTGTC
>NZ_WNLA01000050.1 GCF_009720865.1 Pseudoduganella ginsengisoli
CAGGCGCGGGCGGCGGACAGCAGGGCTGCGGCGGCAGTGCGCGCGGCAGCGGTGCGGGCGGTGCCACTGCGGGAGATGGCGGCAGTCATGGCCGGCCTCTTGCCGCGGATGCCGTGGCGGAAGCGGTGTCATTGGAAGCCTGCTGCGCGCTGTTGCGCCATAAGGCGGCAGGCGCCATGGCAGCGTGTCCCGGTGCACACCACGCCGAGCCTTGCAACGGCGGCAAGCCGGCTGCGGCGGCAATGGCGGCCAGAGCCCGGCTGATGTCCAGCGCATGGCGTGGCCGCGCCGCGGGATCGGCATCGAGCAACCGGCGCAATAATGCCAGCGCAGGCGTTGCGGCCGGGCCGCACGCCAGTGCAAATCCTTCCATTTCATCGGGCAGCAGCGTGGGCGGCATGGCGCCGCCATGGCGCGCCAGCAAGACGTCCGCCGCGCCGTGCGGATCATCGCGCCGCGCCAGCCCGCATGCGCTGCCATATTGCAGCGGCATGCCGCCCGTGGCCAGGAAATAAAACAGGGCGCCCAGCGCAAAATAATCGCTGGCGGCGCCCGTCAGGTAGCCGCCATGCGGCGCCGGGAAAAATTGTTCCGGAGCCTGCCAGTTCGCGGTGCCGGTATAGCTGTGTTCCTGCGCGGCGGCCAATCGGCGGTTGGCGCCGAAATCCGCCAGTTTGACGAGGCCCTGCCGCGTATCGGCCAGCACATTGCCGGGTTTAAGGTCCAGGTGCCGCCAGCCATACTGGTGCACCTTGCCCAGCGCCTGGTTCAGCTGGCCCATCCACGCCAGCACGGTGGCCAGCGGCAGCGTGCTGCCGGCATGGCGCAGCGCCTGCATATGGCGGCCCAGGTCGCAGTCCATCAATTCCAGCGCCATGACGGGCAAGCCCCGGTGCCGGCCGCTGTCGAGCAGGCGCACGATGTGCCGTTCATCCCACGGTTCCAGCGATTCCAGGAAGTCAATTTCCGCTTCTGCGCTGGCAATCCACCGTTGCCGCAGCGATGGATGCGCTTGCGCCATTTGCGCTTCATTCACGAGTTTCAGCGCAACTTCGCGTGTGCTGTAGGGGCCGAAGGCAGGACCGGCCGCGCGCCACACGGCGCCATAGGCCGACCCGCCGATCCGTTCAATCAGCCGGTAATGGCCCAGTTCCAGGGGAATAATGGTGCCGCAGCAGTCCATGGCGCTCCTTTTGCGGCACAGCGCCGCTGATGGCCATGGCTAGCGGGGGGGCATGAAAAAACGGCCTGGCGCTCGGCAGCGGCAGGCCGTTTTAAAGGCAGGGCGGAATTAATCGCCGTGGCGGTGGTGGCCATGGTGGTAGCCACGGTCATGATAGTAGCCGTGGCCACGGTATTCGTTGTAATACACGACCGGACGGGCTGGTTCCACGTACACGGTGCGTGGCGCAGGGCGGTAGTAATAGCGGGGCGCCGGTTCATAGTAGACCGGGGCCGGCTCGTAATATACCGGCGCGGGCTGGACATACACGGGCGCCGGCGATGCATACACGCGGGTCGAGACGTAGCCGCGGCCATGGCCGCCGCTGAGGCTGTTGCCAACGGCCGCGCCGACGATGCCGCCGACCACAGCGCCGCCGGAACCACCGTTCTGGCTGCCAATGGCTGCGCCTATCACGGCGCCGGCGGCAGTATTGAAATCGCGGTCACCCGCGGCGCTGGCCGTGGACGAAACAGCAACGGCGCCCAACACGGCAACGGCAGTCAAAAATTTCTTGTTCAGCATGATGTGATCCCCTTAGCGATGCCCGGCGGGCGGCTTTGATTCATGGAAGCACTTTAGCTGATGTAGGAAAATTCGCCCACACCTCATACATATTCTTACAAAGCGCCGCGGCTTTGTAACGCCAGCTGTTCCCATTCCTGGCGCAGCAGGCTGTACACCTTTACATCCTGATAACGGCCATGGATAAAGAAGGACTGGCGCAGCACGCCTTCTTCGACAAAGCCGCACTTTTGTGCAATCCGCACGGACGCCGTGTTTTCCGGCGCCATCAGCAATTCCAGCCGGTGCCACACGTGCACGTTGAACAGGTAATCGACCAGCATTTGCGTGGCTTCCGTCATGTAGCCGCGGCCAGCCAGGGCAGGGTCGAACAGCCGGTAGCCGATTTCACGCGTGGTCGGCGTGCGGCTTTTGAAGTGCGTGATGACGCCGACGATGTGGTGCGCCAGGTCTTCAACGACAAACAGTTCACTGTCTTCGGTAACGAAGCCGTTTTGCATGAACTCTTTGCGCATGGTTTCCGGCGACTTGAACTGCGATGAAAAATAATCGCCGCGCGACGGCAAATCATTGGCCAGCGCAATGAAGGTATTCAAGTCGGCCGTCAACAGATGGCGTACCGTGCACAGTTTGCCCTTGAGCATGTCGGGGCCCCGAGAATGATGATGTCTTTATAGTATGACAATGGCAAGCAACTGGCAACGTGGCGGTTTTTGATAGATACACTGCGAAACATTAATAAATCGGTTATTGTTTCTGTCCTTTCTTTGAGGAATCCCAATGAAACTTGCCGTATTGACCACCGTCTTATGCAGCACGCTGGGCGCCGCTACCGCCGCCCCGGCCAATGACCCCGCCACCCTGGGGCAAATCCGCGACACCGCCATGAGCAGCGATTACGCTTTCGAGCGCCTGGCGGACATGACTGACTTGATCGGCCCGCGCCTGTCCGGCTCGCCGGGCGCCGCCGCTGCCGTGGAACAGGTGGCCGACGCCATGCGCAAACTGGGCGCCAAGGTCACGCTGCAACCGGTCAAAGTGCCGCACTGGGTGCGCGGCGTGGAAAGCGCGGAACTGGTTGACTATGCGGGCCGTCCCGCCGGCCTGTCGCAGCGCGTGGTGCTGACTGCGCTGGGCGGCTCCGGCGCCACGCCGGCGGCGGGCCTTACCGCGCCGGTGCTGCTGGTGAAAAGTTTCGATGAATTGAAAGCGCGCGCGGCGGAAGCCAAAGGCGCCATCGTGCTGTTCGACGTGCCGTTCGACCAGGCCATGGCCGACCGCGGCCTGGCCGGCCCGGCGTACGGCCAGGGTTCGAATTACCGCACCAATGGGCCGCGCGAAGCGGCAGCGCTGGGCGCCGTGGCGGCGCTGGTGCGCTCCGTGGGGGGCGCCGATTACCGCATCCCGCATACTGGCGCGACGCGCCTGAACGACAGCCAGCGCATTCCAGCCGCCGCCGTGACGGCGGAAGACGCCATGCTGGTGGGACGCCTGCTGAAGCGCGGCCCGGTGAAAATGCACGTGACGTTGACGCCGCAAACTTTGCCGGACGTGGACAGCTTCAACGTGATTGCCGACTTGCCGGGCGCCGAGCTGCCCGATGAAGTGGTGATCGTGTCCGGCCACCTCGATTCATGGGACCTGGCGACGGGCGCACATGACGATGGCACCGGCGTGGCAGGCGCCATGGGTGTGCTGAAAACCATCAAGCAGCTGGGATTGCAGCCGCGCCGCACCATCCGCATGGTGGCGTGGATGAACGAGGAAAATGGCTTGAAGGGGGGCGAGGCGTATTACGCGGCCTATAAGAATGCGCTGGGCAAGCAGTTCGCGGGCATTGAGAGCGACAGCGGCGGCGGCCGTCCATTCGGCATCCTGGCCAGTATCGCGCCGGAATCGGTCAAGTATTTCGCGCCGCTGCAGCAGGCATTGCAGCCGCTGGGCGCCGGTATCGTCAAGCGTGAAGACCACCTGGGCGCGGCCGACTTGCACATGCTGGAATCGGGTGGTGTGCCGCTGTTCATGCCGCTGGTCGATACGCACAGCTATTTCCACTTCCACCACACGCCGGCCGACACGCTCGACAAAGTGGACCCGGACAGCCTGAAACGCCACGTGGCCGTGATGTCGTCGCTGACGTGGTTCCTGGCGAATATGGACCAGCCGCTGGGCCGCGCACCGGCGCAGGCAAGGTAACGCAAGGGTGCCGGGCCTTCAGGCCGGGCATCCTCATCTCAAGTTCACAGAGCGTTCAGCGGTATCTTCAGATAGCGCACGCCATTGTCTTCCGGCTCCGGCAAGTGGCCGGCGCTGATATTGACCTGGATCGCAGGCAGGATCAGCACCGGCATTTGCAGCGTCGCATCGCGCCGCGTGCGCATGTCGACAAATTCCTGTTCCGACACGCCGTCGTGGATGTGGATATTGGCGGCGCGCTGTGCCGCCACCGTGGTTTCCCATGCCGCCTCGCGCTGCGCTGGCGGGTAGTCGTGGCACATGAACAGGCGCGTTTCTGGCGGCAATGCCAGCAGGCGGCGCACGGAGTGGTACAGGGTGGAGGCCGAACCGCCGGGGAAATCGCAGCGGGCCGTTCCCACGTCCGGCATGAACATGGTGTCGCCGATGAACACGGCGTCGCCCACCTGGTACGCGATATCGGCCGGCGTGTGGCCTGGCACGTGCAATGCGTGCGCCTGCAGCTCGCCAATCATGAACGCCTCGTCCGCTTCAAACAGATGGTCGAATTGCGAACCATCGCGCGCGCCGGCATGCTTGAAATTGTAAATGCCTGAAAACGCTGTCTGCACGGTGCAAATGGCAGCGCCGATGGCGATCTTGCCGCCCAGTTGCTGCTGCAGGTAAGGGGCGGCCGATAAATGGTCGGCATGGGCGTGGGTCTCCAGCAGCCATTGGGTTTGCAAGCGGTGTGCGCGGATGAATGCCACCACCTGGTCCGCATTGTGCGTCGACGTACGGCCGGATTTGGGGTCGTAATCGAGCACGGAGTCAATCACCGCGCATGCACTGCCTTCTCCCGCATGCACGACATACGTGACGGTGGATGTGGCGGGATCGAAAAAAGCCTGGACTTGTGGATTCATATGAGTTCTGCGGTTTTTTGGCCGCGTCATTATAATGAAAATTCATAACGCGATGGTAACTGCGCGGTAGCTGCGTGGTAGCTGCGTTTAGCAATCATACCCCGCATGCTATGCTGCGGGCCATGCAGACCGACGACGCTTCCCTCACTTCCCCTTTTATCTATCTCGCGAAATGGACGCTGATTGCCAGCCTGGTGGCAGGATTGGCGGGCAGCGCATCGGCCCTGTTCCTGTTTGCGCTCGATGCCGCCACGGCGGCGCGCAGTGCGCATCCGGCCATCATCTGGCTGCTGCCGGCGGCGGGTTTCATCGTCGGCTGGATTTACTTGCACTTTGGCCGCTCCGTCGAGGCGGGCAATAATTTGCTGATCGATGAAATCCACGACCCGAAGCAAGTGGTGCCGCTGCGCCTGGCGCCGCTGGTACTGGCGGCGACTGTCGTATCGCACTGGTTTGGCGCTTCGGTCGGCCGCGAAGGGACTGCCGTGCAAATGGGCGGTGCGCTGGCCGATCAGCTGACGCACGTGTTCCGCCTGCGGCCCCATGACCGCCGCATCCTGCTGATTGCGGGGATCAGCGCCGGCTTTGCTTCCGTATTCGGTACGCCGCTGGCCGGCGCCATTTTCGGGCTGGAGGTGCTGGCCATCGGCCGCATGCGCTACGACGCGATTTATCCCTGCGCGGTGGCGGCCATCGTGGCTGATCTCGCAGCCACCGCATGGGGTGTGCACCACACGCATTACAGCGCGGGCTTCGTGCCGCCGGCCGGCGCGCTGGCGCTGCTGGCCGTTGCCGGCGCCGGCATGGCATTTGGTTTCGCCGGGATGGCGTTTGCCCGCTGCACCCATGCGCTGTCCGCACTGGTCAAGCGGCACATCGCGTATGCGCCGCTGCGCCCATTGCTGGGCGGCGCCGTCGTGGCGGCCGCCGTGTGGGCGCTCGGGACGGACCGCTACATCGGCCTGGGCTTGCCGGTCATTGCGCAAGCGTTCCACAGCCAGCTGGCGCACTGGGACTGGCTTGGCAAGTTTGCCTTTACCGTGGCGTCGCTGGGCAGCGGTTTCAAGGGCGGGGAAGTGACGCCGCTGTTTTATATCGGCGCCACCTTGGGCAACGCGCTGGCGCCGCTGCTGCATTTGCCGTTTGGCTTGCTGGCGGCGCTGGGTTTTGTCGCGGTCTTTGCGGGCGCAGCCAATACGCCGATTGCATCGACTGTGATGGCGCTGGAATTATTCGGCCCGGCGATCGGACCGTACGCGGCGCTGGCGTGCGTGGTCTCGTACCTGTTTTCCGGCCACACAGGCATTTACCATGCGCAGCGGCGCGAACACGGCAAAACCGGCTCGCCGCTGCGGTGAGCACAGGCATCCGCGCAATGGGCGGAACAGGACAGTCTAATAAGGAGTCGCAGTTCCGCGCTGCGGATGCCGTCAAGGGTATCCGTAGCGCGGGAATATGCTGGAAGACGATTCCGCAAAAATCGTGAAAACCGTATAACTCTTGCGGACGCACACCGGATTCCGGAGCCAGGTCCGGATCAAGTGCTTAGTTGGAGGCGATGGTGCGAGCCACCAGGTTCGTGCTCTTGCAGGCGCCGATGGAGGCGGCCTTGGAGCCGGTGTCAGCCGTCACTGCTTCTTGGCATGCGCCGCTTTGTTGCTGGCGGGTTGCATGACCAGGAGCCATGAGACCGTTCAAAACGTAAAAGAAGTAGAAGGCAATAGCTGAGATGGCAAATGTTTTCATTTTTACTCTACCCGTTGCGTCATAGAAAATATTCTATCAGAAGCGCATTGATAAGTGTCAAATAAAAAGCAAAATTATTTAACCAAATGCAACTTTTGGTGTGAAAAAGCAACGTCTATGCTCTTCCCTTGACATGCTTTTGCTGCGACGCAAGATTTTAATTGTATTGAGGTAATTTTTTTACCTCGCGAAGTGACTCTGGTGTAACCCGTGCTGCTTTACCCGTCTGCACCTTCTTTGCGGTGCTTTATGTGTGCATCAGTTGGCGAACTCAGCCGCCGACATTATGATGCTGCGCACGATTGAAAAGTGCAATATTTACAATTGGTAATACCAAAATTGCACCAATTTGGCGATCAAACGACGCTTTTTTGCCACGACTTTTGTTGCACTGCAATGCCATCCGTCAATCTACATGATGGCAGGCATGAATGTCACGGTCTTCATCATGTCATGTAACAGTCCCTCGCACCGCATGCCCGCGTGCATAACAGGTATAGTATGGCGACAGGAAACATATTGTATAGAACAAAAGAGCAATAGTGTTGCTCTACGGAATTGAAATGGGCAGGACCATATTAAGAAAGTGTGAAACAATTAGGTTAGTTCCTGAAAGTAAAGGATAATTCCTTGTTTTATGATTAACAGGCATGGGCCAGACGTGACCGATAGTGATTTCAACGACGAGGTATGCACGACACCGGAGGCGGCGCGCCTGCTGGGGATTTCTCCATCGACTGTCCAACAGCTGGTGGAAGCGGGCATTATCAAGGCGTGGAAAACCAAAGGCGGACACCGGCGCATCCCGTTGTCCGCCGTCCATGCGTATAAAGCCAGCACGCTTGCCACGGCGGAGCCCGCCTCATCGGCGGTGCCGGCCGTAGCGCCGAAACTGGCGCCGGTGCGCGCCGGCCAGCCGCTGCAAGTGCTGGTTGTCGAGGACAATCCCATGCAGCAAGTCGTTTATCAGCAGCACTTCAATGCGTGGAAATTGCCGATGCAAGTGCAGTATTGCGATAACGGCTACAAGGCGCTGCTGGAAATTGCCGCGCAAAAGCCGGATGTGCTGTTATCAGACATCATGATGGCGGGCCTGGACGGGCTGGAAATGATCCGTACGCTGCTGGAGCGTCCCGAATTGGCGGACATGAGCATTGCCATCCTCAGCAGCGTCGAGCCTGACGTGCTGGAACAGCGGGGCGGCATCCCGCCCCACGTGCTGTATTTTGGCAAACCCGTGGAATTTGACGAGTTGCGCGGCTTCCTGCGCGGCTGCTGCGCACAAAAGGCGCGCAATGAATTGCGGCTGCCTCCTGGCTGATTAAAACAGTTCAATCGCCGGCCGGGCGGCCCCGCCACCCTCCAGTCCCAGCGCCGCATCGTGAATTTCACGCTGCTGCGCCATCACATATTGCGAACGGTGCGCTTCCAGCATCGCGGCCAGTGCCGGGGCGGTCTGCTGCTCGGCTGGCGGCGATGTGGCGTCGCCCACCACGTCATTGAGGTGCGCGACAATTTTCTCCAGCATGGCCTTGACGTTTTCAATTTGCTGGCGGCTGACGTCCTGGAATTGCATGTGGCCCAGCGCGCCGACGATTCTGCCGTGGATGTCGCCGATCGCCACATGCGACTGGCCGCAAATGCGCGTCAAGTCGCCCAGCGTGTCGGCGAAATCGCTCATGGTCTGCTCAAACCCTTCCGACAGCGCGCGGATATGCGTGTCGCAGTTGCGCGCGCTGGCAACGATGGCCAGCAAGCTTTGCCGCACCTGCCCGCCGACGGCGGCCAGCGCTTCATCAATGGCGCCCGTGGCCTTTTCCGTCGCTTGCGACAGGTGCCGTACTTCCGTGGCCACGACGGCAAATCCCTTGCCGGCCGGACCGGCGCGCGCTGCTTCGATGGCGGCATTGAGCGCCAGCAAATTGGTTTGGCGGGCAATGGTGCGGATCAGTTCCGTGGAACCTGCCAGCTTGTCCACCAGCGCCAGCACGTCATGGACGCGCTGTTCGTCGGTTTGCGCTTCGCTGGCGCGGCTGCCGATGAAGTTCGCCAGCTGCTCCAGCATCTGCTGGTTTTGCTGCAGGCGCGCTGACTGGCGCGCAGCGCTGTCGGCATCGCAGCCGCGCAGCAATTCCAGCAATTGCGAACTGGCGCCGCTCAGCGACTCCAGTTCCGCCATCACGGCTATCGCGCCTTGTTCCGTGCACTGGTTGGCCGCATCGAGCTGGCCCGTCACGACCGGCAGGTACGTATTCAAGTCCTCGAGGTTGCGGCGCAGCCGCTGGCGGTGCGACAGCACGACGGCGCGCTGCGCCAGCCAGTCATGCGCGGCGCGCAGCATGCGGCCGTGCAGCAGCGGCTGCAGCAGCATCGAAAGCCCCCGCTGCGCTTGCAGCAGCATGAACACCGCAACGGCGACCAGCAGCGCTTCGCCGGCATACGAACCGGGCGCGTGGAACAGCGGCGCCAGCGTGTCGTGGAATCGCACGTGCAGCAAGCCTGCCGCGCCGGCCAGCAATGCGCTGGCCAGGTTGCCGGAACGGCCGCTGCCGATGAACAGGTGGCGCATGGCTCTCTCCTTATGCGCCCGGCACCAGGCGGCGGATCACGCTCAGCAAGTCAGGGCCGGGAACGGGCTTGACCAGCCAGCCGGTGGCGCCCAGGCGCTTGGCTTCATCGCGCTTGGTGGTTTCGCTTTCCGTCGTCAGCGCCAGGATGGGCGTGAAGCGCAGCACGGTGCGGGCATGCTTGATGAAGTCCAGGCCATTCATGTTCGGCATATTGATGTCGGTGATGATCAAGTCCGGCTTCAGGCCGCCCTTGATGCGGTTGAATGCTTCCTGGCCGTCTTTGGCGGTATCGACTTTCAAACCGTGCATTTCCAGCGTGCTGCGCAGGCTCATCAGCATGGTGGCGGAATCGTCGATAAGGAAAATGGATTTGGACATGGCAGTACTCCTTGTGATAAATGAAAGGGATCAGGGCAGGGCGGCGCCCAGCCAGATGGCCAGCCCCGCATCGCGCGGCAGGGCGGCAAGGACGGGACGGGCCGCCATCAGCAATTGCAGGATGGCCGCGTGGCAGTGCGTGCAGTCCGCCAGATCGGCCCGTGCATCGGGGTGGCTGGCCAGCCACGCCAGCAAGCCATCCGCTTCTTCGATCGTCACCGTGTCGGTGAAACGGGCCACGTTATTCTGGTATTCAATGGTCATAACAGCTCCTTGGGGTTCAGTACCATCAGCACGGACCCGTCGCCCAGCAGCGCCGAACCGGCATAGCACGCCATCCTGCCCAGTTCTCCGGGCAGGGGTTTCAACAGCACGTCAATGACGCCGCGGAACTGGTCGACCAGCAGGCCGACTCTTTCGCCGCCGGCGCGCACCACCAGCGCGGCCAGTTCGTCGTCGGCATTGGGCTGCGGTTCCGCAGGCAGCGCCAGCAGCGAATTGAGGGCCACCAGCGGCACGATGGCGCCGCGCAGTACGGTGGTCATGCTTTGCTTGATGGAGCGGATGGCGGCCATCGGCAAGCGCACGGATTCCACCACCAGGTCCATCGGCACGCCGAAGATCTGGCCGTCCGATTCCACCACCATGACGTTGGTGACCGCTACCGACAGCGGCAGCGACAGGCGCAAGGTGGTGCCGGCGCCGGGCACGCTGTGCAATTCCAGCGTCCCGCCCGCATTCGACAGCGCCGTGCGCACCACGTCCATGCCGACGCCCCGTCCCGACAAGTCGGTGATGGCGTCCGCCGTGGAAAAGCCCGGCGCAAACACCAGTTCCTGCGCTTGCGCATCGGTCAGGCGCTCGGCCTGGGCCTCATCGATAATGCCTTTGGCCACTGCCTTGCGGCGTATCTGTTCCGGATCGATGCCGCGCCCGTCGTCACACACTTCAATACGCACGCGGTCCGATTCCTGGACGGCGCGGATCAGCAGCCGCCCGCAGCGCGGTTTGCCGCTGGCAAGGCGCTGTTCCGGCATTTCAAAGCCGTGATCGAGGCTGTTGCGCACCATATGCATCAGCGGGTCGGCCAGCACTTCCACGATATTTTTGTCCGCTTCCGTGTCTTCGCCTTCCAGCACCAGTTCCACTTCCTTGCCCAAACGGCGCGAAATGTCGCGCACCAGGCGGGGGAAGCGCTGCAGCACGACCGATACGGGCATCATCCGCACCTGCATGATGGCGTCCTGCATTTCTTCGGCAATGCGGTTGATGACGGCATATTGCGCCTTGATGTCGCGCGCCAGTTCACGCACGCCGAACTGGTTTTCCGCGCGGTTGGCCAGGTAGGGCAGGCTGTTTTTTGCCACCACCATTTCGCCGATCAAATCCATCATGCGCTCGACCTTGGCCTGGTCTACTTTGAGGACTTTACCGATTTGCACGTCGTCGGCGCGGCGGCCGAAGCGCCCTTCGTCTTCGCCACGCCGCTCACCACCGCCCGCGGCGGCAGTGGCGCCGGCAGCGCGGGCCGCCATGTGGGCCGCCAGCCAGTCG
>NZ_WNLA01000051.1 GCF_009720865.1 Pseudoduganella ginsengisoli
CACCCCTTCCCATCCCGAACAGGACCGTGAAACGACTCTGCGCCGATGATAGTGCTGCAACCAGTGTGAAAGTAGGTTATCGTCAGGCTAGTTATTAAAAAAGCCCCGTCAGTTAATTCTGGCGGGGTTTTTTGCTTTTGGTTTTCCTGTTTTTTTATCCCGCTACAGCGGGCATTCGTCACATTCCGCTCTCGCACGCCGCCGTCCCGATAAATAATTTGGGCTCCTCTTTTGGATCCCGGCTTATGAACTGCATTCAGCGTTTGGCAACGGCACTACCGGCTTCGGCCCTGATGTTCTTTGCTTTACCAGTCTACGCGCAAGATACGCCTCCGCTGCCGGCGACGGCTTGGGTCGCGGGCTGGATGGCCGCGCCGGACGGCGCCGGGGCGCCGCTCAAGCCGCAGACAATCCGCCAAGTGGTACGCACCAGCGCCGGCGGAACAAGTATCCGATTGCGTTTCTCGAATTTGCTGGGCACGGAACCTTTAACCATCAGCTCCGTGCACGTTGCGCTGCATGCCGGCGCTGGAGCGGCTATCGAAGGCAGCAGTCATCAAGCCCGGTTTAATGGCGCTGCAGCCATTACTATCGAACCGGGCAAGAGTGTCTTGAGTGATCCAGTGCCATTGTCCGTCAAGGCACTGGCACAACTGGCTGTCAGCCTTTATTTACCGATGGGATCTGCCACGCCAACCATTCATGGCTTCGGTTCCCAGACTGCGTATTTGATCGAAGGAAAAGACGTCGCCAACCTGGCCTCCGTCACCGGGGCGCAGTACGACGACAGCCGATATTTCCTGACTGATGTGGAAGTCGCCGCGCCCAAGGGAACACAGACGCTGGTTGTCGTCGGCGATTCGGTTTCGGATGGCGTTCGTTCGACACAAGACGGCAATGCACGCTGGACCGATTTCCTGGCCAACCGCTTGCAGGGCTTGCCTGTCGCAGGCCGCGTGTCCGTTGTTAACGCAGGCATCGCAGGCAACCGGGTGCTCAACGATTTTGGCGATCCCTATGTCGGACCCAGTACGCTGAACCGTTTTGAGCGCGATGTATTGAGCAAGGCCGGTCTGCGCTGGATTATTCTTTTGCAAGGCATCAACGATATCAGTGCATCCGAATTGCTGAAAACGCCGCAGGACCAGGTGACGGCACAGCAAATCATCGAAGGCATGAAGCAGCTGGTCGAGCGCGCCCATGCGAAGGGCGTCAAGATTTGGGCCGGCACGCTGTTGCCGCGCGAAGGCGCAACCCGGCCCTTGCCCCATACCGCAAGCATGGAAGCCAAACGGCAAGCCGTGAATCAGTGGATACGCACGGGCGGGGTGTTTGATGGATATATTGATTTCGATGCGGTGTTGCGCGACCCTGCACACCCGTCGCGCCAGCTCGCCACCCTCAACAGTGGGGATGCCACCCATCCCAATGATGCCGGGTATTTCGCCATGGCGAATGCTGTGGACCTGGCTCGCCTGCTGGTGGAAACCGGACCATGACGGTACCGTTCAGCTCACTGCTTCGATGCACCGGCGGACCGCATCGACATAGCGCTCGCTCACCGGTATCTGGGCGCCGCAACGCAACCGGACTTCGTACCGTCCATCGCCTATGGTGGACAGCGCTACACATTCCGGGCGGCGCACAATCGCCGTCCTGTGCACCCGCAGAAAATCCCTGGGATTGAGACGCGCCTCGAGGTGGCTGATGGTGACACGGTGCAGCAGGGTGCGCGCGTGGACGTGCAGTTCCACATAATTGCCTGCGGCGCCAATCCATTGCACTTGTGCCAGTTGAACGCGTTCGATCAGGCCGACAGAGCGAATTGTCAGCGCATCCAGATAGCCCACTCCACTGTCGTTCACACAATTCAACACGGCTAACCGGTATGGATCGCGCTGACGCAGGGCCAGCAGCGACTCAGCCCGTTCGACGGCCTGGCTGAACCGTTTGCTGTGCCACGGCTTGGTCAGGTAATCGAGCGCGTGCAAGTCGAAAGCGTTGACGGCATAGTCGCTATAGGCAGTGACAAAGATGATCATTGGCGGCGTCTCCAGGCCAGCCAGGCTGGCTGCCAGGCTCAGGCCGGATTCCCCCGGCATCTGGATATCCAGGAAAACCACATCGGCCGCGATGCCGGGAAGTGCAGAGCGCAAGCTTGCGGCGCTGCTGTGCTCGCCAACGATTTCCCAATTGGGATGCCTGGCCAGTGACAGCCGCACATTGGTCCGGGCGGGCTCCTCATCATCAACGATGAGTGCGCGGACAGCCACTTGCTTAAGCTGGTGCATATTCAGGGAATGTAAGGTCGACATGGAACTTGCCGTCGCCGTTTGATACGGTAATTGCTGCCGCGTCGCCATACGCAGAACGAATACGCGCGGCCGTCGACTTCAGTCCCAGGCCCGCGCCGGGATTGGCGGGGTGCGCGGGATGGATGGGATTGCTGATCCGGACGTGGACGTTTCCATCGCAGCGCTGGAACGCTATCTGTATATCGCTCGGGCCATCATGGCAATCAAGATCATGGCGAATGGCATTCTCGACCAGCGGCTGCAAGAGTAGCGGGGGCATGTCGCAAGATAGCAGTTGTGGGTCCAAGCCTTCGACGCGCACTTGCAGGCGCGCGCCATAACGCAAGCGCTGCAGTGACAGGTATTGCTCAACAAACGCCAGCTCGTCGGCGATACTGGCCCACTCCTTGTCGCCTGCGGCGAGCGCATACCGCAATAATTCGCCGAGATCATGGATGCCGTCCAGCGCAATATCTGACTCCTTTGCCCGGACCAATGCGCTGATGGCGCCCAGTGCGTTGAATAGAAAATGCGGTTCAAGCTGGGCTCTCAGTGCCAGCGCCCGTTGCTGTGCCAATTCATGGCGCAGCGCCTGACTATCGGCCAGCGCCCGTTCGACATCGCGCTGGCGTGCCTTGCCCAGTTGCCAGGTCTTTAAACCAACAACGGCGAAATAGACAGCAGTGGTCGTGGAAAACCTGAGCAGGCTGGCATAGCGGTCGATCTGGTTGATTGCGTCGCCTATGGCTTGCCAGCTCATACCTTGGCCGTCGCTGTTCAATACCGGCTTGAGCAAGTGGATCAATTGAAATGGCAGCAAGATCAACAGGAATAGCCCATACGACAGTACGATGCGTTTCCCAGTGGCAATCCAATTCGGGCGGTACGTCAAAGCGATATATAGTGCGCCCGACAACATGGCCAGCATCAGCGACGATTGCACCCAGACCCCGAATACAATCAGGTAGTCGCTATGCAACCCTTCGCGCAAATCGTCGTTCAGTGACGTGAGCGCGCCCAATGCGCTCAACACGAGCCAGGCGGCAGCATTGACGCACAGTATGGATAACAGGCGGCGCCAGGTCGCCGGTGCAGCGGCTTCAGAAATGGCGACGGTGCTGGTTGAGCTCATGCAAGTCAGTATACCAAGGCAAGAAAGGCCGTTAAGCCGGGCCGGCGCCGATTCATCACACGCTGGCGGGAATTGGTCACGTCTATTCTTGTAGCTTTTGGTCACTATTTTTTACTGAGCCGCTTGCTTGTCCAGTGTTCCGGGCCCTAGCATGTGTCTATAGTGTTAAAAAATTGTGAAAGCAGTTCAACCTAACGACGGGGGGAGCAAATGCTTGAGAAGTTCACGATCGGCAAGAGGCTGGGCTTTGCATTCGCATTGTTGACGTTACTGACGATATTGTTCGGCTTAATTGCGCACAATGAAATCCGTGACATGAATGCACAATGGCAAGAAGTCAAAATCGATGCCATCGCAAAAGGGGCCGCCACCACGAAAGGCACAGTTGCATTGGGTAATGCCGTACACGCCTTCAAGAATTTTGTCATCCGCGGTGCCGATTACGACAAAAAATTCAATGCACAGATGGACATCATCGACAACGTTGACGATGAGTACAAGGCAACTGGCCGCATGACGGCCGAAGAAGAAAAAATCCTCAATAAGATTCACGACAATACCCTGATTTACCGCAATGCCGTGGCGAGGATCGCGGAAATGCGTTCCCGCAAGATTGAAGATTCCAGCGAGCTGGATAAGGCCGTCAGTGGCGCAGACAAGCCGCTGGCGGAAGCTTTTGAACAGTTGCGCGCCATTAGCGCCGCAACGACCAAAGCTGCCGATGCCAACATGAGCGCAGTGGTGACCCGCGCGACGCAACTGATCATTGGCGCGTTGATTGTATTGGTGGTGTTGTCCATCGCGGCAGCCTGGATGATCACGCGCAGTATCACACGGCCACTGGATGATGCGGTCAGCGCTGCGAACCGGCTGGCCAATGGCGATTTGAGCGTGTCGCTGGAATCGACGTCCGCCGATGAAACAGGTCAATTACTGCGTGCAATGGGCAATATGGTGGCCAAGCTGCAGCAAGTCATTGATGGCCAGCGCCGCGCCATTGCTGCAGCCAACAAGGGCGACTTTAAAACCCGGATTGACTTGCACGGTTTACACGGCTTCCAGCAAGAAATGGCGGAAGGTTTGAACCAGCTGGTGGCGACAACCCAGGAAGGCATCGACGATATGGTTAGCATGATGGAAGCCATTGCTGCCGGCGACCTGACGCGCACTATCGACAAGAAATATGAGGGGGCATTTGGCGAGATGATGGGCTTTGCCAATGCCGCCGTCACGAAGCTGTCGCAAGTGGTGGCGGAAGTCAATGAAAGCGCCTCAGCGCTGGCGGCCGCATCCGAGCAGGTTAGTGCGACGGCGCAATCGCTGTCGCAAGCCGCCAGCGAACAGGCTGCCAGCGTGGAACAAAGCAGCGCGTCGATGGAGGAGATGACGGCATCGATTACGCAAAATACCGAGAATGCCAAGGTCACGGATGCGATGGCCGGCAAGGCGGCCAAAGAAGCAACGGAGGGGGGCGAAGCGGTCCGCACCACGGTCGCCGCGATGAAGCAAATTGCCAACAAGATTGTCATCATTGACGATATCGCGTACCAGACCAATTTGCTGGCACTCAATGCCGCCATTGAAGCGGCGCGCGCGGGGGAGCATGGCAAAGGCTTTGCCGTGGTGGCGGCGGAAGTGCGCAAATTGGCGGAACGTGCGCAAATCGCTGCGCAAGAAATTGGTGAAGTCGCCGGCAGTAGCGTGACCCTGGCGGAGAAGGCTGGCACGTTGCTGGATTCCATGGTGCCCAATATCAAAAAGACGTCGGATCTGGTGCAGGAAATCACTGCCGCATCGGAAGAGCAGGCATCCGGTGTCAGCCAGATCAGTGCGGCAATGAGCCAGTTGAGTGATACCACGCAGCAAAATGCAGCGGGATCTGAAGAGTTGGCGTCCACTGCGGAAGAAATGAGCGGCCAAGCTGAAGAATTGCAGCAAACTATGGCCTTCTTCAGCATCAATGGCGGCAGTGGCGGGCGGCGCGCACAGGCGCCTGCAAGAAAATCTTCCAGAGGAACAACAGGTTCGCGCGTACCGCCGCGCAAGGTGATATCCTCTGAAATAGATGCAGACGACGGGCACTTTACCCGGTTCTAGTGCGAGGATGGTGAATGCGAGATGCCTCAACGATGTCAGTAGATCCCATTACCGACCAAGAGTTCACGCTGTTCCAGCGCTTTATTTTCGACCATGCCGGCATTACGCTGTCGGCCGCAAAAAAAGCGCTGGTCAGTGGCCGACTTGCCAAGCGGCTCATGCATTACCGCTTGGGTAGTTACGGCGCCTACTTCCGTATGCTGGCTGCCGGCCAGTCGCCAGGTGAGGTGCAGATTGCAATTGATCTGCTGACCACCAACGAAACCTACTTTTTCCGCGAATCCAAGCACTTCGACTTGCTGCGCAAGCTGGCGGCAGCGTCGCTGGAGCAGCGGCAGCCGTTCCGCGTATGGAGCGCCGCGTGTTCGACGGGCGAAGAACCATACAGCATCGCCATGGTGCTGGACGATGTGCTGGGCGAGCATGAGTGGGAACTGTATGCATCTGACATCAGTACCCGCGTGCTGGCCTCGGCCAAAGCAGGCCATTACATGCGCGAGCGCACCAGCCATATTCCGCCCGCTTTCCTGAAGCGGTATTGCCTGCGTGGCATCGCGGAACAGGAAGGCACGCTGCTGGTCGACAAGCGCTTGCGCCAGCGCGTGCAATTCCATCAAGTGAATTTGAATGAAACGCTGCCGAAATTCGGCTTGTTCGATGTGATTTTCCTGCGCAACGTGCTGATTTATTTCAGCCCGGAGACCAAGCGCGAAGTGGTGGGGCGGCTATTGGGCGCGATACGTCCTGGCGGCTACCTGTTGATCGGCCATTCTGAAAGCCTGCATGACATGGCAGGGCCTTTACAGGTGCAGGGACCATCGGTCTACCGTAAGGTATGAGGGTGGCGTGTGGCGGGAGTAATCGATGTTTTTCTGATGCCGGGCGAGCATTTTGTAGGCGACGCCAGGCACCGTATCCGTACCTTGCTGGGGTCTTGTGTGTCGATCACACTGTGGCACTCCAAGCGGCGTGTGGGGGCCATGTCGCACTTCTTGCTGACGGTGGGGGAAAACGAAGCCGTGGCGCACCTGAGCGGCCGTTATTGTGAAGGAGCGCTGGATTTGATGTTGACGGACCTGCGCAAGCTGGGCATCAAGCCGGAAGAATGCCAAGCCAAGGTATTCGGCGGCGGCATGATGTTCCCCGACATTGAGCGCAATGATGACAAGAATATCGGGCGGCGCAATGGCGAAACTGCAGAACGCTTGCTGCGCATGCATAACATACCGGTGGTGTCGGAAAGCCTGTTCGGCATAGGGCACCGCCATATCATTTTCAACGTCAAGACGGGCGACGTGTGGGTGAGGGTTGGTCCACCGGGTCCTCGGCCAGGGCAAGCGCTGAAGGAGCGGTTATGAAGAAAATCAATGTGCTCGTGGTGGACGATTCAGCAGTGGTTCGCCAGGTGGTCACGGCGCTGTTGAACAAGGCGCCGGACATCCAGGTGCTGCACGCGGTGGCCGATCCCATACTCGCCATGGAACGCATGAAGACGGCCTGGCCGGACGTGATCGTGCTGGATGTGGAAATGCCGCGCATGGATGGCATCACGTTCCTGCGCAAGCTGATGGCGGAACGTCCCACGCCCGTCGTGATTTGCTCGACGCTGACTGCCAAGGCAGCCAAGACCACGATGGAAGCCATGGCGGCGGGCGCGGTTTCCATCATCACCAAACCCAAGCTGGAACTCAAACAATTCCTCAACGATAGCGCCGATGAACTGGTAGGCGCCGTGCGCGCTGCCTCGGTGGCAAATGTGCGCCGCCTCGCCGGCCGCGCCGCCGCCCCGGTATTGCACCCGACTGCGAAGCTGACCGCCGATGCGATTTTGCCTGCCGCCGATAACCGCGCGATGGTGCAGACCACGGAGCGCGTGGTGGCCATCGGCACGTCGACAGGCGGCACGCAGGCGCTGGAAGTAGTGCTGACGACCTTGCCGCGCGTATCGCCGGGCATCGTCATCGTTCAGCACATGCCGGAAAAATTCACGGCAGCTTTTGCGGAGCGGCTCAATTCCATTTGCCAGATCGAAGTCAAAGAAGCGCAGACTGGCGATCGCGTGGTGCCGGGCCGCGCACTGATTGCGCCTGGCGGCAAACATATGCTGTTGCGCCGCAATGGCGCGCAGTATTTCGTGGAAGTGGTCGATGGGCCGCTGGTCAACCGGCACCGCCCGTCGGTCGATGTGCTGTTCCGTTCCGTGGCCAAGTGTGCCGGTTCCAATGCGCTGGGCGTCATCATGACCGGCATGGGTGATGACGGCGCAGCCGGCATGCTGGAAATGCGCAATGCAGGCGCTTACACGGTCGCACAGGATGAAGCCAGCTGCGTCGTGTATGGCATGCCGAAGGAAGCGGTGAAACGGGGCGCCGTGGAACGGTCTGTCCCGCTCGATAACATCGGCCGTGAAATCCTGCAGCAACTGTCGTCGTTCTCGACGTAGGGGGCGCTGTGCAAGACTGGAGCAATTGCACGGCGATGGTGGTGGAGGACAGCGCGGTCCAGCGCGATCATATGGTGGGCTTGCTGCGGCAGGCCGGCTTTGGCAATGTCTTGCAGGCGTGTGATGGCATCGATGCGCTGCGCAAACTGGAGGCGCGCGGCATCCCCGTGGAACTGGTGTTGACGGACCTCGATATGCCGGGCATGGATGGCCTGGAATTGATCCGGCATTTAAGAGAATTGGGACTGGCGGCCAGCCTGGCCGTTGCCAGTGCGCGGGAAATACGGCTGGCGGAAGCGGCAGCCAGCATGCAGGGCGTTCCGGCGCGCATGCAATTGCTGGGCACGGTACTGAAGCCAGTGCATTTCGATATGCTGCAATCGTTGCTGGCGCAAGCGGATGCGCAGGCGCTGTGTGTTGCCGCGGCATCGGTGCCGGCGGCGGAAGAAGTCGAAGCGGCGCTGGCGCAGCAGCAATTCATTCCCTATTTTGAGCCGCGCATCGACGTGGCGGGCGGCATGCTGCGTGGCGTGGACGTGCATGCATGCTGGCAGCATCCCGAGCGGGGGCTGATCCGCGCTGCGCGCTTTCTGCCGGCATTAGAGGACTCTGCCGCCATCGCCCCACTGGCAATGAGTATCGCGCGGCAAGCGTTGGCGCAATTGAAGGCGTGGCACGATATCGGCCTTGTGACGTTGACGATGTCAATTCGCTTGCCGGCTGAATTGCTGGCGGATCGGCGCATGGTCGACCAGCTCACCAGTTGCGTCCACGATCACGGGGTAGCGCAGCGCAGTGTCACATGGGAATGCCAGGAGGCTGTGCTGACCAGCGCCGCGCCGCTCAGCATTGCGAATCTTGCGCATTTGAGCTTGCGGGGCTTTGGCATTGGCATTGCCGGCTACCGTGCGGGACAAACGACACAGCAGCAATTGGCGCGCTGCCCGTTGACGGAGCTGCGCATCGATCATGTGATTGTGCACGAAGCATCGCAGCAGCCAGCGCGTGCCGCCATGCTGCAGCAGTCAATTGAAGCGGCGCACCAGCTGCGCATTGCCGTGGTGGCGGAGGGCGTCGAGCATGGCGCGGATCTGGCGCTACTGCGCAGTTATGGCTGCGAAATGGCGCAAGGTCCTTTGGTGGCGGCGCCAATGGCGGCACAGACGCTGGTGGGGTGGATCAAGGGAAACCGGCGGCGCCTGAAAGAACTGGCGGCGGTAGATGGAAGCGTTAATGCTTAGGCGCCGTCAGTGGCAGGTACAGGGTAAAGACTGTTCCCTTGCCGGGCGTGCTGCGAACTTCGATGCGGCCGCCCAGCATGTCGCTGACTATATTGTGCACGATGTGCAAACCCAACCCGGAACCGCCAACACCCAGCTTGGTGGTGAAGAATGGTTCAAAGATATGCAGTAAATTGTCCGGCGTGATGCCATTGCCATCGTCGGCAATCGTCATGATGACGCCATCGTCGACTTCCAGGCCGGAGTTGATGGTGATGGTGCCGGAGTCGCGCCCATCCAGCCCGTGAATGATGGCATTGGTCACGAGGTTGGTGATCACCTGGCCCAGCGGGCCGGGGTAGCTGTCCATCATCAGCGAGGGGGGGATATCTTGCAAGACCTGGTACGGTGTACGCCGTATCGTTGGCAGCAGGGTCAGGATGTTGCCCGCCACGACTTCCGCCAGCAAGAAGGTGCGGCGCTGTGCGCTGGTCTGGTCGACCGCCACTTGTTTGAAATTGGTGACCAGGTCGGCTGCGCGGTGCAGGTTGCGCACCAGCACTTCCGTCGCCGTGCTGGCGTTATTCAGGTACGCATCCAGCGATGAGCGGCGCATCGGTTCGCCGCGGGCAAACTGGCCACGCATTTCTTTGGTCTGGTCTTCAAAGGCGCTGGCGATCATTAAGCCATTGCCGATCGGGGTATTGAGTTCGTGGGAAATGCCGGCTACGAGGGCGCCCAGCGCCGCCAGCTTTTCATTTTGAACCAGCTCCGCTTTGGCGCGGTTCAACTGCTCGCACATTTGCTGCAATTCGCGGTTGGCTTTGCGCAGCGCCAGGTGGGTGTGTATGCGCGCCATCACCTCTTCAATCTGGAATGGCTTGGTGATGTAGTCGACGCCGCCAGCGTCGAAGCCGATGATTTTTTGCCGTGGGTCGGTAAGGCTGGTCATGAAGATGACAGGTGTGTCGCGCGTGCCTTCCACGCATTTCAGGCGGCGGCATGCTTCGAAGCCGTCAATGCCTGGCAGCACGACGTCCATCAAGATCAAGTCCGGCAAGCCGAATTCCGCACGCATCAATCCTTCTTCCGCATTGCGAGCAATGAGAACGAGAAAACCGCGGGATGCAAGGTGATCGAGCAGGGCGGTCAGGAATGTCGGGGAATCGTCGACAACGAGAACGGTCGGCGGAATTCCGGCTGGCAGTTCGTTTGGGACCATCCTGACTCCTGAAGAGTGCTGCTGTGGACAAGTATATGCCTTTCTGGCAAGTCTGGTTCGAAAAAAAGGCTACTTGCGGGACGAGTGTGGCTTTGCTATAGTTCTGTCCCCGCAGCGCTGCGACGGTTTGAAAACGAAACAGCGATGCAAACGAGGGGTTGACGGATATCAGGAAACACTAGATAATCTCGCTTCTCTGCTGCTGACGAACACAACGC
>NZ_WNLA01000052.1 GCF_009720865.1 Pseudoduganella ginsengisoli
CCGGCGCCCAGCGCCAGCAGCAGCGGCGCCCTCAGGCCAAAGGCCGGCGTCAGCAATCCGGCCGCGCCCGGCGCCAAGGTCTGGCTGCAGCCTTCCGCCAATTGCAGCAGGCCAGCGCTGCGTCCCAGCCGCCCGGGCGGCGTCAGTTGCCGCGCCAGCGCCTGAAATGCCGGCAGGTGCAGCGCCAGGCAGCACGATTGCACACACATGCCGCCATAAATCCATATCGGACTTAAGCGCCCGGCCTCCAGCAGCGACAGCATGGCAGCCGCCACCGATGCCGACAGCAAGGTGCTGGCCAGCAGCACGTTCCGGCGCGGATAGCGGTCGGCCAGCACGCCCGCCAGCGGCGCCAGCAGCAGGCCAGGCAACGCTGTGAAAAAAAATGCCAGCGCATAGCGCGACACGGAACCGCTGGACTGGTATATCCACCAGTTCAGCGCGCAAGTGCTGGTCGCCGTCGCCAGCGCCGACAGCAATTGTCCGGTCAATACCGTGTAAAAAGTGCGCATGGCGGGACCGGGTCAATAGCCCTTCCATGGCATGTCGAACGCGAATTTATATTCACGGATACCGCTGTCGTAGTAGTAGCGCGAGGCGCGGTGCGCCACCGCGTAGAACGAAATTTTGCTTCCTTTTAATGCGCCGTCCTGCAGCACATACGTCGGATAGATGCCGAATTCGCGGTGTCCGCCCTGGATCGGACGGCCGTTTTTCCAATACAGCTCATACAGCGGATGGCCAGGGTCGCTGTAGCGGGCCGCATTGTCGGCGCCGTTGGCGCCCCGCCCGCTGATGGCCCAGAACATCACGCGCAAACCCGGCACACCGAGCTTGCCGGCATCGACCGCGCCGCGCAGCTGCAGCGAGCGCTCATGCGGCGCGCCGTAATCGACCAGCATGGCGTTGGCCAGCGCATTGCCCCAGGTATCGCCGGTGAAGTCATGGAAGTGGTCGCCCGATACCTGCTGGAACGCGGCCATGCCGGTAAAGGCGCCGTGCGTACCGGTCAGCCCGATGCTATAGGCTTGGTTGTCGATGTCCCCCTGCAGCCGCCTGCCCTGTCCCTGCGTCACATACAGATTCAGGTTGGCGCCCCATTTGACGCCTGCCGCTTCGCCCAGCCGCGTGGACCAGGCCAGGTACGCCTGGTCCCACAGGTCGCGTGCACGGCTCGCATACAGCGTGGCGTTGGCGCCTTCCGCATAATCCCAGCTGCCGCCCACATAGCTCTGGCGGGACATCGGCATGCCGCCAAAATTGCTGCTCAGTGGGCCCAGGTGGGAGCGGCCGCGCCCGACCATGCGGTCGAAGCTGCCCGCATCCAGCGTGACGCCCGGCGCCAGCGTGGACACCAGCGTCAGGCCGCGGTAGGTGGGCGGCAAGCCGCGGTTATCCTTGCTTTCCATGACAGGGTTGCTGGTCTGCTGCAGCCCGTATTTCAGCACCGTGCCGTCGCCGATTTTCGCTTTCACCGCATACTTGCCGAAGTAAGCCCAGGCGCGGTCGCGCGGCTCGCCGGTATGCGCCAGATTGCCGGGATTGGCGCTGCTGTCGACACGCACGGCCATGAATGGCGAAACATCGACGCCCAGCCCGACCATGCCCGGGGTATAGCCGGATTCAAAGTTGACTTGCAAATTCTCCGTCCACGCATGGCGCGTAAATGCGCCGTTGACCGCCTGTTTGTCGATAAAGGTGCGCAGCATGAAATTGAGGTGGCTTCCCTGCAACAGCGGATTGCCTGGTGATGGCGCCGGTTCGTCGCGGATGCGCGCACTGCCGCTGTCGGCGGCGTGGCCCCCGGCAACGGCGGCGGCGTCGGCCAGCAGCAGCGGCGTAGCGTCGGATGCCGTATCGGCGGCGGTTGCGGCGGCGCCGCCCGTGGCCAGCAATACGGCAAGGAGAGATGCGGACTTCGTCTTCATTGTGCTTCTTTCTTCAGGAATAATAATTGTCTGCAAGCTGCGTGATGCCGGCCAGGGCGCGCAACAGCGCTGCGCGCACTTCGGCCAGCATGGCAGCGGGTTGGTTTTGCGGAAAAAAATGGCCGCCCTCCAAGGTGGCGCCGTGGAATGCCGCGCTGGTGCAATCGCGCCAGCGCGCCACCCGCTCGGGCGGCGCCAGCCAGTCGCCGGAACCCGCCAGCGCGGTCAGCGGCACGTCGATCCGCACTGGCGCCGCCGCATTGGCCACGGCAAAACAGTCGTCCAGCAATTGCATGTCGGCCCATGCCGTGGGTAGCCACAGCGCCATCAATTCGTCATTGGCCAGCACGGCGGCCGGCATGCCATCGAGCGCGCGCAGCCAGGCCAGCAGCGCATCGGGCGTGTCCAGCGGTGGACGGCTGCGCGTCGCATGGGGCGGCACCTGGCCCGATACCAGCAGTGCGCGCACCGGCACGCCGTCGCGGCGCAAGCGCTGCGTGAGCGCGTGCGCCAGCGACGCCCCCATGCTGTGGCCATACAGCACCAGCGGCCGTGGCGGCAACGCGGCCAGTGCGGCCGCCACCTGCTCCACCAGCGCCGCGCTGCCGGTCATGCAAGGTTCGCCCACGCGGTCTTCCCGGCCCGGCAACTGCACGGCCACCACGTGGGCCAGTCCCGCCAGCGGCCGCGCCCACGACGCGAACTGGAACGCGCCCGCTCCCGCATGCGGCAGGCACACCAGGTTGGCGCCGGCATGGGCGCTGGACGGGCCAAAATGGCGCAGCCAGCGCGCCGCGTGCGCGCCGTCAGCCATGGCGCGGCGCCGCTGGCAGCGGCTCCGGTTCACAGCGCTGGAATACGCCGTCCTGCAGGCATTCGCGCGCCATGTCCGCATACGCACGGGTGCCTGACAGCAGGCCGCTGCGGTCTTCCGGGGACAGCTCCAGCACCACCCGCGCCGGGTTGCCGCTGATGAGCGAGCCATCAGGAAAATGCTGGTTGCTGCCCAGCACGCTGCCGGCCGCGACCAGGCTGTTACGCCCCACCACCACGCCATTCATGATCACGGCATTGATGCCGACCACGGTGCCGTCGCCCACCGTACAGCCATGCAGCACGGCGTTATGGCCTATGCTGACGTCGGCGCCGAGGATCAGCGGGAAACCCGGGTCCGTGTGCAGCACGCAGCCATCCTGCACGTTGGTGGCCGCGCCTACGCGGATGCGTTCCTTGTCGCCGCGCAGCACGGCATTGCTCCAGATGCTGACGCCAGCGGCCAGCACCACATCGCCGATCACCTGCGCGCCAGGCGCAAGGAAGACATCGGCAGCCAGCTGCGGCCGGATGCCGCAATAGCGATACGTCGTCATGTCTCAGCTCTCCCTGGCATTACGCCGCATCCAATGCGCCCAGCAATTCGCGCAATTGCTGTTCAGGCATGGTCGCCACCAGTTGCTGCAGGCGCGCATCGATGCCTGCCGCCAGCGCCTGCAACGTCGGTTGCGCAAACACTTCACTGATGTCGGGTGCGAAGCCGAAGCGGCCTTCGATGGCGGCCGCCAGCTGGGCCAGTTCGATGCTGTTCATGCCCATTTCCAGCAACGACGCCGTCATGCCGATTCCGTCCCGCTTCATTAGCGCGCAGCACGCGCTGTGCAGCCACCGTTCAACCGGCGTGGCGGGAGCCACCATTTCCGGCGCCGCCAGCTGTGCGCCATCCTGCGCCGGCCAGGCCAGCACGGTTTCCAGTGCGCCGCGCAGATACTGTTCGCGGCAGGCCGCGCGCTGCAATTTGCCGCTGGTGGTCTTGCCGATTGCACGCGGCGGCGCCAGCACCAGGCGCGCCACCGGCACACCGTGGACCGCGCCGACCGCCGCCGCTGCATCCGCCAGCACCGCCAGCCCCTCCTCCGCGCCAATGTCGGTGCGGCGCACCGCCAGCACCACCACCAGCTGCTCCGCGCCATCGCGTTCGATGCCGAAGGCCGCGCATGCGGCTGGTTTCAGCGCCGCCGTGCGCTCCAGTACCGTCGCTTCCAGGTCTTGCGGGTAATAGTTGCGGCCATTCAGGATGATCAATTCCTTGCGGCGGCCGCTGACGAACAGCTCGCCATCGGCAATGAAACCCAGGTCGCCGGTGCGCAGATAATTGCCGTCAAACCCGGCGACTTGGGCCTGGAAGATGGCGCGCGTGGCTTCCTCGTTTTCCCAATATCCCTGCGCGACGCTGGCGGTACACACGAGGATTTCGCCGACCTGGCCGTCGGCACAGGGCGCCAGCGTATCGGGATCGGCCACGACGACTTCGCCCGGCGCACCGACGTAGCCGCTGGACACCGCACGGTACGGGTCCGCACCTTCGGCCGCAGGTTGCGCCACGCCGCCGCGCAGTGCATCGGCATCGAACGCGCGGCTGATTTGCGCCACGTCGCCAAAGCGGCCGGTGACGAACAGCGTGGCTTCCGCCAGCCCGTAGCACGGCAGGAATGCGCCGCCGTTGAAACCGCGCGGCGCAAACCGGTCGGTAAAGCGCTGCAGGGTTTGCGCGCGGATCGGTTCCGCACCGCAGAATGCCGTGCGCCACTGTCCAAGCTGCAGGCGCTCGACCCGTTCTTCGGACGGGTCGCGGGCGCATAACTCATAAGCAAAATTCGGCGCGCCGCTCAGGTTGGCCTCGCACGCGCTGATGGTTTCCAGCCACGACAGCGGGTCGCGCGCAAAATGCGCCGGTGAGATAAAGGTGGATTCGAAAGCGGAATACAGCGGCTGCAGCAAGCCGCCGATCAAGCCCATGTCGTGGTAATGCGGCAGCCAGAATACGCCGCGCGACGACGCATCGATGCGAAACGCAGCGGCAATGCGGCGTTCATTGTCAACCAGGTTGCCGTGCGAAACCATGACGCCTTTGGGGCGGCCGGTGGAACCGGACGTATATTGCAGAAACGCGATCTGGCTGGGGTCCGGGTCGGCGATGGCTTCCAGCGGCGCTGCCGCGCAGGCGGTTTCCAGCGCCGCCAGGCGCACGGTGGCGGCCAGTTCCGGCTGCGACATCAACGGCATTTTCAATTGCTGCACCAGCTCGTCCGGCGCCAGCAGCACGGCCGCACCGCTGTCGCGCAGCACATTGACCAGCAGCGGCAGCGACTTTTGCAGGCGCTGCTGGTCGAACGCATACACTGGCACGGCAATCATGCCGGCATACAGGCAGCCGATGAAGGCGGAAATGAATTCCGCTCCGTTCGGGAACAGCAGCATGACGCGGTCGCCGCGGCGCGCGTGCGACAGCAGGTGCGAGGCAATGCGGCGCGCCTGGGCGTCCAGGTCTTCATAGCGCCATGCATGGCTGGTTTCGCATTGCGCATTCAGGAAGCGCAGCACCGGCTTCGATGCGTGCCTGGCAGCTTGCGCTTGCAGTACGCGGTTAAAGTTGCGCAGCTCTACGTGCGTGTCGGAAGAAATCGGAATCATTGTGCGTTCTCTTTCAGGTCAAATAGTGTGAAGTGCCGCGTCACGCCGCCAGGCGGGTACGCATGGCGGCAAGGCGCTGCAAGCCCTGCATGACGGTGGCGTGGCCCAGGCCGAAGTCGGCCAGGCAGGCGACTTCCGTGACGCCCGCCTCCGCCACCCGGCGCAGCATGGCGGTACAGCGTTCCTCGCTGCCCAGCAGCGAACAGCTTTCGTAATAGCGTTCGAACACGAAGTCGACAAATGCCTGGGGATCGGCCCGCACCAGGGCGCGTACGTCCTGGTGGCGCTGGTCGGCGCTGTTCAAATGGTCTTGCTGGGCCAGGAAGCCGGCCAGGTAGGCGCTCAGCGCCGGCTTCACCATGGCCTTGACGTCCTCGCCATCCGCGCCGACGTAGGTGTGCAGCATCAGCGACACCACGCCGCCTTTCGGGTCCAGGCCCGCTTCGGCGCGCGCCGCGCGGTAAATCGCAATGCGTTCCACCAGTCCTTCCAGGCTGTGGTTGATCAGTGCCGTCAGCACATTGACGCCACGGCGGCCGGCATAGGCCCACGCGTCGGCATTGTGGGAAATCGTCAGCCACACGGGCAGCGCAGGCTGCACCGGCCGCGGGAACGTGCGGACTTCAACAGCCTTGCCGGACGGGTCGTTGCGCACGATCCGCTCGCCGCGCCACAGCGCCTGCACCTGGTCGAGATGGCTGCTGCTCAATTGGCGGCGCATTTCATAATTCTGCGGCTGCAGGATGAAGTCGCCCGCATGCCAGCCCGGCGCGATGGCGACGTCGACACGGCCATTGGACAAGTTGTCCACCACGGCCCACTCTTCCGCCACGCGCAGCGGGTCATGCAGCGGCAAGTTGATGGAGCCGGCCCGCACCCGCAGCCGCGACGTGACGGCGGCAATGGCGGCGCCCAGCACCGCCGGATTCGGATAAGGGCCGCCGACGTCCTGGAAATGCCGCTCGGGCGTCCATACGGCCTTGAATCCTGCCTGGTCTGCCAGGCGCACCGCGTCCAGCAACAGTTGATACGTACCGCCCGCCGCGCCCTCTGCGCTGGAAAAAAATATCAGGCTCAGCTCGGGCATGGCGCCGGCCGCGGCGGCCGGCTGCACCGTCTGTTGCACTGCCTGTTCAGGTGCGGGCTGCGCAGCCTGCGCCGGCGCCATGCCGTGCAAGCCCAGCAAACGCAGGCGTTCCTGCAGGATCGATTGTTGTTGCGGGGTGAAATGCGTCATGCGACGGGTCCTTGTGCGATGAGCTGTTCGGCCACCAGCGCCGCGATGGCGCGTACCGAGTTGGATTGATAAAGGCCGCGCAGCGGGATATCGACCTGGAACATGCCGCGCAGGCGCGCCACCAGTTGCACCGCCACCAGCGAATTGCCGCCCAGCGCAAAGAACGACGCGTCGGGATCCACCGTGGCCACGCCGAGGAATTCGCTGTACAGCGCCGCTACGACGGCCTCGATCGGATTGGCCTCTGCCGCGGGCGCGTCCGCCTGTGGCAGGCTGGCTGGCGCCGTTGCCGCATCGGACGCCACTGGCGCAGTGCACGCGGCCGCTGCGCCTTGCGTTGCCGTCGCCTGCGGCGGCGCCGGGTCGATCCAGTATGGACGGCGCTGGAACGGGTAAGCGGGCAACACTGTGCGTTGCGGGCGTTCGCCTTCGTCAAACAGGCGCCAGTCGATGGCATTGCCCACGCTCCAGGCCCGTGCACAGGCCAGCAGCAGGCCGCTATATTCGCGCGTTTGCGCATCGTCGCCATCGCCGCCGGCCGCGCCGTCCAGCACGGCGCACACTTGCATCGGCGCCGGGATATGGTTGGCGCGCAGCAGGCCGGACAGCGTCTGGCCGGGCCCCGCTTCGATCAGCACGGCGCGTCCTCCTCCCACTTCCGCCAGGGCGCGCGCGCAATCGGCAAAACGCACCGGCTGGCGGATTTGCGCCGCCCAGTAGGCTGGCGACGTGGCCTGTTCGGCGCTGAGCCAGGCGCCGCTGACGTTCGACAACACCGGTATTTCCGGGGCGCGCAAGGTGCAGGCTGCGAGCGCCTGTTCGAATGCCGCCAGTACCGGTTCCATTGCCGCGCTGTGGAAGGCATGCGAAGTTTCCAGCCTCGCATGCGGGTAGCCATCGGCTTTCAGGCGTGCGGCCAGCGCGCCAATGGCGTCTTCAGGGCCGGCCAGCACGGTCTGGCGCGGCGAATTGATCGCCGCGATCTCGACGCCCTGCGCCACGTCTTGTGCAAGGAAAGCGGCCACGCGATCGCTGGCGGCCTGCACCGCCAGCATGGCGCCCGGCGCCGCCGACTGCATCAGGCGGCCGCGCAGCACCACGATGCGCGCGGCGTCGGCCAGCGTAAAGACTCCGGCCACCGCGGCCGCCGTCACCTCGCCCAGGCTATGGCCCAGCAGCGCGGCCGGGCGGATGCCCGCAGCCATCAGGGTGCGCGCCAGCGCATATTCGACCGCGAACAAGGCCGGCTGCGCAAACGCCGTTTGCTTCAGGCGCTGCGCGTGGTAAGGCTGGTCGCTCCACAACAGGGTTTTCAGACTGGTGTCGAGTTCCGCCGACACCAGCGCCTCGACTTCATCGAACGCATGGCGGAACGGCGTGCACGCGCGGTACAGCTGCGCTGCCATGCCGATGCGCTGGCTGCCCTGGCCAGGGAAAAGCAAGACCGTGGCGGTTTGCTGTGCACGGCCGGATACGGCGCGCGCATCCGGCGCGCGCAGCAATGCCGCAGCTTGCGCCGCGTCGGCCGCCACCACCGCATAGCGTTCGCCATGCTGGCGCCGTCCCACCTGCGTGGTATAGGCGGCGTCCGCGAACCACGCCTCGCCGTGTTGCCCTGCATGGTGGCGATCCAGGTGCTGCGCCAGTTGCTCCCTGCCAGCCGCCAGCGCGTCGCCGTTGCGCGCGGACAGCAGCAGCACGCGCGGGCGCGCCGCCA
>NZ_WNLA01000053.1 GCF_009720865.1 Pseudoduganella ginsengisoli
GCACTCAGCGAAGCCGCCACCGCGCTGCACGGCGGCGTGGCGCAATCGTCCGCGCGCGCTTCCGGCATCAGCGGCATGGCGCAGTCGCGCGCCACATCGGGCGGCGCGTGGCGCGGGCACGCGATGACTGCGCAGGCCAGCGCGAAAGCGGTCGTCGTACCCGGCGAAACAGAGGCATCGAGCCAGGCCGTCAGCGATACAGGCGGCGGTGCGGGCAGGGCGCCGCTCGATATTGCCGGCGGCGCGAATGTCATGGCGCGCGCCAGTGGCGCACCGGATGCGCCGGCCGGCGCGGCGCTGCCGGCCGGCGCGTCCGTCATCGGCCAGGGTGCGCAAGGCGTGTCATATCAACATCAGCAAGCGCCGGGCAATATTTATACATATGAATCCGATGGCGCGTTTCAGTTTTCCACCAATGGCGCGCAACATTTAATGCTGGGATTATTCAATTCGTCACTATTGAATCTGGGTTTTCAAAAACTGGAATTCATCGTTAGTAATCACGGTGTCGATTTATATAGCCAATCTTTTACGTCATTGGCGCAAGCGCAATCCTTTTTTAATCATCGTGTATTGGATCTCGGCATGCTGGGCGCCGGGATGCAGGATGTCATGATCCATACAGTCTGGAACCTGGAGGCGCACAGCGGTTATGCCTTTGATTACGCTGTGGCCTTGATGCCGGTGCCGGAAGCGCCCATGTGGCTGATGCTGTTGTGCGGAGTCTTGCTATTTATACTTGGTAATAATGGCAAGCTGTATTATTTGCGCGACTGAAAATATAGGAATTAAACCTTTGCCCTTGTTGGAGGAACGATATTCGCTGCATGATGCAGGTTTTGTTTTCGCAGCGGATGAATCCATGCAGGCATTGCTGAAATATCTAGGTAATTTATTCACTGGCCGTAAAGACCGCTCTGCCGATATCGGCATGCAGGATTATCTGGCCAGCCGCCAGCAATTCAGCGAGCAAATGGTCTCGGTGTGGGATGCGCATTTGCAGTCATCGCGCTCGCAAATGGAAGATGCCGTGTGTGATTTGACGGCGCGCTTTTCCACCATCGTCGACCGGCTCGATGCGGCGCTGTCCGCGTCCGGCGGTGATGACCAGGGGCTGGTGGCCGTGTTTGCCAACAGTGAAAAAGAATTGGGCGAAGTGCTGGCGCTGCTGAAAAGCACGGCCGCCAGCAAAGCCGCCATGCTGGAAAAAGTCCGGCAATTGCAGGCGTTTACCGCGCCATTGCAAACCATGGCGACGGAAGTGGCCAGCATTGCGTGGCATACGAATTTGCTGGCGCTGAACGCCGCCATTGAAGCGGCCCGCGCAGGGGAAGCGGGGCGGGGGTTTGCCGTTGTGGCGCGCGAAGTGCGGTCGCTGTCGGCCAAGTCGGCGGAAACTGGGAAAAGCATTTCACAGCAAGTGGCGCAAATCAGCGCCGCGATCGACGCGACGTGCGAGGCGGCGAACGTGTCGCAGCAGCAGGAACAGCAATCGATGCAGGCGTCGGAAAACACGATAGGTTCCGTGCTGGCCAACTTCCAGGACGTGGCGGGCGCGCTGCAGCAATCGTCGCAGATGCTGCAGGACGAAAGCCGCGGCATCAAGGATGAAGTGGCGCAGGCGCTGGTGCAGTTGCAATTCCAGGACCGCGTGAGCCAGATCCTGTCGCACGTGCAGCACAATATCCGCAGCATGCCCGATGTGCTGCGCGACCATTCGCACCAGTGCGCGGCGCAGCCGGCCGCCGTGCCGCAACTGGACCCGGCGCCGTTATTGGCGGCGCTGGCCAGTACGTATGCGATGGCGGAGGAGCGCGCTGTGCATACCGGCGAAGTGGTGGCAGCGGCGGCGGCCGATGAAGTGACGTTCTTTTAAGTCATGCAGACGCGGTAACGTGCGCCTGCACGCAATTGCGCCCGGCATGCTTGGCTGAATACAGCGCGCGGTCCGCTGCATTGATCAGGCCGGGCACGTCATACTGGTCCGCCGCGCACATGGTGGCGATGCCGATGCTGACCGTCACCAGCTGGGCCGGCGACTTTTCATGGGGCAGGTTCAGGCTGATGACGCGTGTGCGCATGGTTTCCGCCAGCATGTACGCCGCCTGCGCATCCGTGTCCGGCAAGATGATGGCGAATTCTTCGCCGCCATAGCGCGCCAGCAAATCCGTCGAACGCTGCAGCATCGTTGCCAGCGCCACCGCCACCTGGATCAGGCACTGGTCGCCCTGCTGGTGGCCGTAATGGTCGTTGTACGGCTTGAAGTGGTCGATATCGATCATCAGCATTGACAGGGCATTGCCATAGCGCTTGGCGCGCCGCAATTCCTTGTCAATCGCCACGTCGAAATGGCGGCGGTTGGCGATGCCCGTCAAGCCATCGGAGAACGTTTGCGAGCGCAGCACCATGGCCTGATCGCGCAACAGCTTTTCGCGGCCCACTGCGATGCTGACGTCGCTGATCTGGATCAGGCAATGGCGCCCGGCGCCAGCCACCTCCACCGGCGACACCGCCAGCGCCTGCTGGATGCGCTCATCGCGGCTGCGCGCCGCGGCGTCGGCATACAATGGGAAGGGTGATTTGTTCAGGGTTTGCGACAAGACCGATGGCAAATTGCTGCGCAGCGCTTGCGTGATGGCGGAGTCGATGCGTTTGCCCCGCAAGTCTTGATGCAGGCTGAAAAAGTCGTGGCCGATGACGTCGCTGGCCGGTATGCCCGCGTAACGTTCCATCCAGCGGTTCCACAGGACGATGCGGCAGTCGCCGTCGAGTACGATGGCGCCGAGATTGACGGCGGCCAGTACCCCTTCCAGCAAGCCAGTGCGGTTCGCATCCATGGTGGTTAACCGTTGCCCATGACTTTGTCGAGATACAGGTTGATCTGGTCTTTCAAGTCGTGCAGCGCCGTGACATCAAGGATAAACGCCACATAGCCGTGGATCTGGTGCATCTCGAGGATGAAGTCGATGTGCAGCATCAGCACGATGGAATCGGCTGCACTGCCGGACGCGCCGAGGATTTCTTCGCTGGTGCCCACGTGGTAAACCGGCAGCGACCCTTGCAATTCGCGCTGGAACAGGTTGGCCAGCGTGCCGACGCAGGAATTCAAGATGATGTTGCCGATCTCGCTCATCGCTTCCTGTTCCATTTCCGTCAGTTCGGCCAGCGGTACGGATTCGCCCACCATCAGGCGCACGATTTCCAGGCTTTTATCTTCCGGGAACATCAAGATGGCTTCGGTCTGGAATGCGCCGGCATAGTGCTGGCTGACGCCGCAAATGCGCTGCAACTGGTCTTGCTTGTTTTTGCCGCCCAGCAGCGATGCGGCTTCCGCCCGGTTCAGGAAGCTGATCGACGGCACCGACATCGTGACTTCTTCATTGACGATGCCGCTCATCGACGCGGCGGCCTGGCCCACGCCGATGTTGAAAATCTCTACCAGCGCGTCGTGCTGCAGCTCGGTCAGCGTAATCATGGCTGCGTTTCCAGCGGTGCGATCAGCTGGGCAATGCGGGCTTCGGTAATCGGCTTTTCCATGAACCCGATGCCCAGTTCCGTCGCCCGGTTGCGGGTGGCGGTTTGCACGTTGGCAGTCAGTAAGGAAATATGGGCGGTCGGCAGCAATTTGCGCATTTGCTCGGCAGCGGCCAAGCCACCCATGCCTGGCATGTTCACGTCCATCAATACCAGCTTTGGCGTGAAGCTTTTTACCTTTTCCAGCGCATCTTCGCCGGTGCCGGCTTCTTCGATGACCCAGTCGGCATGCATGCCGAGGATGTACTGGCGTGCCATCAGGCGCGAGACGCGGCTGTCATCGACTATCAGTATGGTTTGGGGGGATTCCATGAGCGATCCTGGAAGGAGCTGTTGGTCTATCCATTTTCGCATACCGTACCCGTTTGCGGCAAAGCAGGGCAGGCAAAAAAGGCTTGCCCGTTGGTAATTTGGTGCACGGACGGTGAGGCAGTAGGGGGATCCGGTAAAATAGCGGCATTTTCCCGCCTTTTAATTTACTTTTTAGCATCATGACCCAAGACGAATTGAAACAAGCCGTAGCCCGTTCCGCCATTGCTTACGTGGAAGGTGACATCATCGGCGTCGGTACCGGCTCGACCGCCAATTTCTTCATTGATGAATTGGCCAAGATCAAGGACCGTTTCAAAGGGACGGTTGCGTCGTCGGAAGCCACTGCTGCGCGTTTGCGCGGCCACGGTATCGCCGTGCTGGACCTGAACGATGTGCCGGAAATCGCCGTGTACATTGACGGCGCCGATGAAATCAATGCGGCGGGCGCCATGATCAAGGGTGGCGGTGCGGCGCTGACGCGTGAAAAGATCGTTGCATCCGTGTCGAAAAAGTTCGTCTGCATCGCCGACGGTTCCAAGCTGGTGGACACGCTGGGCAAATTCCCGCTGCCGGTCGAAGTGCTGCCAATGGCCTGCAACGCCGTGGCGCGCCAGCTGGCCGCGCTGGGCGGCCAGCCTAAGCTGCGCCTGAAAGCCGGCACCAATGAAGCATTCGTGACGGACAATGGCGGCAACATCCTGGACGTGGCCGGCCTGTCGATCACGGACCCGGTGGCGCTGGAAGCGCAAATCAACCAGATCGTCGGCGTGATCGCTGTCGGCCTGTTTGCTGCGCGTGGCGCCAATGTGTGCCTGCTGGGCACGCCAGAAGGCGTGCGCACGCTGACTTACTGATACGTTAAGCTTCATCGGCCGGGATGGTCCCGGCCTTCCCGGAGACGCTAATGAAACGATTGGTGTTGCTGCCGCTGGTGTTGCCGCTGATGCTGGCGGCGTGTTCCAGTATGCCGTTTGGCCACAATAAAGAGCAGGAAGCGGAAGCGGCCCGGCGTGCCGCGTCGTTGAAGAAAGCGCCGCCGTCCGAGTATGCCAGCGATGGCAGCAGGCGCGTGGAAATCAATGGCGTGGAAATCACGCGGGTGGAATTCACGCCCGGCGTGTCATCGGCAACCGTGGAAAACATGGCCAAGCAATCCCATTGCACCGGTGGTCCGGGAGCGGGGCTGGTGTCGGACGCGGGGCCGGTTGAAATGTACCGCATGGCGTGCAGCGACGGCCGCGTGTTCCTGGCGCGTTGCGAGCTGCGGCAGTGCAAGGCGGTATCGCTGAAATGAAAAAGCGCCCCAAGGGCGCTTTGTGCAGGACAGCAGCCAGCTTACTCCGCAGGCGGCACGTAACCGGCTGCCGCATCGGCGCCGTCGCCAAAGAAATGCTTTTCCATTTGCGCCGCCAGGTATTTGCGGGCGCGCTGATCCGCCAGGTTCAGGCGGTTTTCATTGACCAGCATGGTCTGGTGCTTGAGCCAGGCGGCCCATGCTTCTTTCGACACGGATTCGTAAATACGCTTGCCCAGTTCGCCCGGGTATGGCGGGAAGTCCATGCCTTCGGCTTCCTTGTTGAGTTTGATGCAATGGACGGTACGGGCCATCTTGGTACTCCTGAATGCGGTGGTAAAAGTGAGATTATAAGGTCTTAATCAAAACCTGGGACCGGCGTTGCCAGTTGTACATGCGCTGGCGGTCTTTCGGCAGGGCGTCGACCGTGGCGGGTACGAAGCCCCGCTTGATGAACCAGTGCGCGGTACGGGTGGTCAGCACGAACAATTGTTTGAGGCCAAGCGCGCGCGCACGGTTTTCCATGTGCTTCAAAATACGCTCGCCGTCGCCCTGCGCCTGGACTTCCGGGTTGACGGTCAGGCACGCCATTTCCGCCATTTTTTGTTCCGGGAAGGGATACAGCGCGGCGCAGCCGAAAATCACGCCATCGTGCTCGATGACGGAGAACAGGTCGATTTCCCGTTCGATCAGTTCCCGGCCGCGCTTGACGAGGGTACCGTCCGCTTCCAGCGGTTCGATCAGTTTAATGATGCCGCCCACGTCTTCAATGGTGGCCTGGCGCAAGCTTTCCAGGTTTTCGTGGGAAATCATGGTGCCGACGCCATCGTGGGTGAACAGTTCCAGCAGTGCGGAGCCGTCCATTTCAAAGGGCACGATGTGGGCACGGGGCACGCCGTTATGGCACGCCTTGATGCAGTGTTTCAGGTAAAACGCCGTGGCTTCCGGCAAGAAGTTCGCCATCAGCACGGCTTCAGCCTGGTGCGATGACAATTCGCGGATTTCGCGGCCCGTGACGTCCGTCATCAGCGGCGTCTCGCTGATGAAGACGAGTTTGTCCGCGTGCAGGGAAATGGCCGCCGTGACGGCGACGTCTTCCATCGTCAGGTTGAATGCTTCGCCGGTGGGCGAGAAACCCAGCGGCGACAGCAGCACCAGGCCGCCCGCGCCCAGCAGTGCGTGGATGGTTTCCGCATCGACTTTACGGGTAATGCCCGTCAATTCCAGGTCGACGCCGTCAATGACGCCCATCGGGCGGGCCGTGACGAAGTTGCCGGAAATGATGTGGATGGCCGCGTGGGCCATGGGCGTATTGGGCAAGCCCTGGGAAAATGCCGCTTCGATATCGAGGCGCAATTCGCCGGCGGCTTCCTTGGCGCATTCCAGCGCCGCCGTGTCGGTAATCCGCACGCCATTGGTGAAGCGGCCTTCGACGTTACGCAGGGCCAGCTGTTCCGCCACCTGCGGACGGGAGCCGTGCACGACGACGACTTTGATGCCGAGGGCGTGCAGCAGTGACAAATCATGCGCTAGCACGGGCAGCGCGCCAGCCGCCACCAGTTCACCGGGGAAGGCAATGACGAAGGTTTTGCCGCGGAAGGCGTGGATATAGGGCGCGACAGAGCGCAGCCATTGGACGAATTGGGTAGGGTTTTCCATTCGCCGCATTATAATTCGGTGCGCGATGTTCGCGCGAAATACATGTAAAAAACAATGTCAGAAGCCAGCAAGAAGTCCCCAGTTTCCCAGCAATCTCCCGCCAACGTGACGCGTGCGCCACAGCCAGGGCCGCGGCCAGGGCAGCCGCCGCGCGCCGAGGGGCAGCCGCGTGCCGCCGGCGCCGG
>NZ_WNLA01000054.1 GCF_009720865.1 Pseudoduganella ginsengisoli
CCCCGTTTTGGACCCGGTTTTTGATCTCGGCGCTGGTTCCGTGGTGGCCGGGCCGGGACCGGCTGATTAGCCGTTTTTTGAATCCTGGGTGGGTAGGTGGATGCCAATCCGGGTTTGGAAGGCTCTAAGGGCCTTTAAAGCGGTTTGCAGGACGGTTGAATGGGTTGGTGTGGGCTGGCAGGTTTAACGTGGCTGGCGGGGCGCTGGACGGTCCTGGTGTGTGCCGGGCGCCAGCTGGGGAATAGCCGCGTGGTCGGATAGGTGTTTGGGATTGGAAATTTTTATCGTTGGAAAGGTTTGAACCTAGGGCGCGCGGTATGGCGGCGGGGTGGAATCAGAGAAAGCAGGCGATGAGCCTGCTTTTGCTGTTTCTGGAGGGGGCTGTTGAGCGGTTTTGAATGATGGATTGAATCGTTGAGTACCGGGAATAGTTTGGCCAAGGCGGTTTCATTGCTGGTGGAGGTTTTATATAGCGTTTTGAAGCGCTTGAATTGGTTTGGAATGGTGAAGTTAATAAAAATCCAGTCGCGGTTAGTAAAATTGAACGGTTTCCAGTAAATTTAATGGCGGGATGTGGTCTTGGAATTATTTCAACTTGGTTGCTTGGCTTGGTGATGGGCTGGAACAACGGCTGGAAATGGCCGCGTGAACGCTGCAGTGAATCGCCGGAGGGTTCCTGGATTATGTTTGCGTGTCGTCAAAATGCCATGGATGGGTTTGTGCCGAATAACTTTTACTGGTGCGGTGGGGAAAGGTAATGGTATGATGTTTTCACGGTGATTGATTAGCTCGACTTTCCGCCGAAAGCCCTGCAAGAAATTCAGAGCAAAACAAAAACCGCAGCGCTTCCCGCCCCAAGTCAGTTGAGTAGCAAATCAAATCGACCGAAGGCAATGTAAATGGCGGCGCGGTCTTCAGCAAAAGCGGCAAAACGGTAGCGAAACAAGTTGGCGGAGGTTCCGATAATCCGGTGATCAACTTAGATCACTGGTTTGACGCCCTGAAGCGGAAGATGAAAATGTCCAGCCGGAAGTTTTAAAAAGGCAAAGCAAACAGTGTGCCGGAATTAATTTCCGAAACGCTGGGAAGAAATAAAAAGCAGTCGCTGGCAACATGGAATCGATCCGGAAGAGTTGGAAATAATGTCCGGAAGAGTTCGAAGTTTTTACAATGTTGACAGATTTGAATTCCAATCCTACCTCATGATGAGAATCTCGCCGCTGTCTTTGCGGACGACTCATTGCCTGTCCTCTTCAATCAAATCAAATATTTAAGCTGAGACATTTTCTGTCTCATCCGGCATGGGCGTGCTGGCCGACGTTTCGCCATCGTCCAAGTGCGGGCGTGGCGGATGGCTGACAGTTGTCATCGTCATTGTCGAAAACTTATTATTATCAATGAGTTATGTTACGTGCGTCATCTGGCTCGGCTGTGGAAAGTTGTTCACCGCTGAGGTGTCCGGGGGGAGAGACGGGCGGGTTTGTCAGTGAAATTTTGGCTTTATTGGGGAATTTCTGGCTTCTTCTGGCTTCTTCTAGCCGTTTCAGTCAGTTTTGTGGGTTTTCGAGGCTGAAATGAAGTCGAAACGGTGCTGTTTCCACTCGTGGCCGTCGATCAGGCCCTCCTTGTAGAGGCGGTCGTAGCGGTAGAAAAAGGGGATGAAGGTGCCTGGCACTTCCCTTCTGGTGTAAATCACCACGGCGCATAGGGCCACTATCGCGACCGTGATGGCCAGCTCTGCCATGCTGCCGGTTTTCACCTGCCACCTCGCCTTGATTTCATCTCCTTGCAGGGCCTGGATGCGGGTTTCCAAGGCAGCCACCTGCTCCAGGTAGTGCACTTGCTCGCTGGTTTCGGCCACGCCTATGCGCACCCGTTCCTGGGCGCGCTTCTCCAGCGCTTGCAGCAGAGATAACTGACGGGTTTGCATGACCCGCTCGGCGCGGGCAGCGACCAGGCTGCCGACGGCCTCGGCGATCTTGCCCCGGCGCTCCGCTTCGCGGTTTCTCTCCTTGTCCAGCTCGGAGGCGGAGATCAGGGGAATCCTCGCCACTAGGGGGCGATGTAACGGTTGTCGCGGGTGGTTATCGTGCCTGTGGAGGGGTCTAAAGAGCTGTTTTGGGCGGCTTTTTTGTTCGCGAAGCGGCCTTCGACGTGTAATTCGTCCCGAAATCACGACTTTTCGGGCCGCAAGCCACGGTTAGCTCAAATAAACGCCAGAAATCGGGAATTTCAGGGCGTTTTAGCGGGGTTGACGGCGGTTTGTAACCGCGCTCGATACCATCAAACAACGGCACCGTCAGCGGCGGCTTCTCCAGGTCGGTACCGGCGCCGGGGGCCCCGGCCAGCAAGAGCATCAGGGCCAGCATGGCGGCCTTAGGTCTGGCGCGCGGCACGGCTGCTGTCAAAACAAAGACTATTCAAAGAATATCTTTTGAATATTCAAATAGCATTCAATCCAGCGGAATCCTGTATAGTCGTTCAACGTTATCCAGGAGGCATGATGGGTGGAAAAATCATCACGGTAGGGGCGATCAAGGGCGGGGTTGGCAAGACGACATTGGCGCTGAACATTGCGATTGCCCGGGCGTTGGCCGGGCGGGATGTCTGGCTGATTGATGCGGACCGCCAAGACACCGCGTCGACGGCGCTGGCCATCCGCGGCGAGGCTGGTCGGCAGCCGGCGATCGCGACCGCACACTATCCGGACGGCAGCCAACTGCGCACCCAACTGCGGCATCAGCGCGGCAAGTTCGAGGACATCATCATCGATGCCGGCGGCCGCGACAGCACGGCGCTGCGCGCTGCGCTGGTGCTGTCGGACTTGGTGCTGGTGCCGTTCCAGCCGCGCTCGTTGGACGTGTGGGCGGTGGCGGACATTGCCGCGCTGATTGAAGAGGCGCGCGCCCTGAATCCGGAACTGCAGGCGCTGGCGGTACTGAACTTGGCCGACCCGGCAGGTACCGACAACGATGACGCTGCCGCTGCCGTGGCGGACTATCCTGCGCTGCAGTACCTGAACACCCCGATCCGGCGTCGCAAGAGCGTGGCCAATGCGGCCGGCAACGGGTTGTCGGTGCTGGAGCAGACCCCGCGCGATGAGAAGGCCATCATGGAGTTGAATACATTGATGCAGTCCATATTTTGAATATTCATTAGATATTCTTTGAATATTCATCTGATATTCATTTATAGCGGAATTTGATCATGGCGATTAGGAAAAAACGGTTCGGTCCCCAGAAGGAGCATGCGCTGCAGAAGTTCATCGCGACAGCACCGGACGCGCCGCAGCCGAGCCAGCCGGCCAAGCCGGAGCCGGTGGCCAAAGCCCCGGACGAGGACAGTGTGCAGATCACACTGAGGCTGTCGCGTGCGGACCTGGAGCGGCTGACCGCGACGGCCAAACGGCAAGGTATTGCGCGGGCCAGCTACATCAAGCGGGCGGTGTTTTTGCAGCTGGCGGGGGATGAGGCGAAGTAGCTTGGTGGCATGATTTTCAAGAACTCCAGCGCTCTGGCCCTGCCAGAGCGATAAGGTTTTGCCAAGCCCCGCGCAAGGCGGGGCAAGGGTAGTTAGCTGCCGCGCGCCCGTCGTGCTTGGCCCGCCGCCGGATGGCGGCAGTCAGAGGTACAGCGTTCGCGACCGTCGCGCTCACGGCCGCGCTTCGCCGTCAGTCAGAAAAAGGCTACGCAAAAGGCACAGCCGCGCAGGGGTAAATCGCGGGCGAGGCCCGCGATTGAATACGCTGTACCAGTGGCTGAGAAGGCGCCGGCCGGAGGTGCTGGGTGAGTGAGGCTTCGTCACTACAGATTTCCGGTCCCTTGAGGACCGTAAATCTCTCGTCTTTTGGCAAAAAACGAGACTGTCAAAACCTCATAGTTCGACCCTCGAAATGTAATAGTTAAAGCCGAAATCCGCATGGATACTAGCTTTGCGGTCTATGCGACTGGATCCAGCGAAGCATCGATGCGCTGCTGGCCATTGGCCTCCAGCTTGTCGCGGTAGGCCTGATCTTCGGCGATCATCGGCCGGATCGATTCAATCGGCTCTTCTTCGAGGATGTCCATCGGCTGGAAAGTGAAATCGAGACCGACCACTTTCCTACCTTCATTCAAGGTTTTCCAAGTGATCAGCATGTTGTTCTTCTCGACCAGTTCACGGACCGCCGGCTCGATAACGCGGGTGCGGATCGATTTGAAGTTTTTCCGGTAGCACTCTGGCACTTCCATTGCCTTGCAGAAGTCATCCAGCGAAGGGTGGTAGACGCCTTTGCCGCGCCACGACTGGAAGAGTTCGAACAACCGCCACGAGTACATCGAGCGCAAGGCGGTTGCTTGCCTGAGCTTGTACTGGGTAAATTCCCCGCGCAGGTTGAACAGGTGCGGCACGATCTCATGCCACCAATCCAGTTCAATCCAGCCTTCACCCTTGTGGTAGCGTACCCCGCCTACCCACACGCATTGGTAGACCTCCGGCCCCTTCTTGGTGTCCCGGGTGGCAGTGATGTAGCGCCTAAACAGGTTTTTGGAGGCGGCCTGTAGCTGGTCATAGGCTGTGTCCAGGTCGACGTCGAAGGTTGCCGCATAATCAGCTGCAGAAAGGCGCACTAGCCACGCGCCACGCTCTTTGATGTCCTCCAGACTAGGTAGCTGGTCCGTCTTGGCGATACAAGCCGCTACGATGCGTTTTTCCGACAGGGAGAGCGCATGTGCGCTCCTGGCCAGCGCGTTGCTCATGTTGACTTGCATGTCACACAACATCTGCTCTTTGTTGAGCCTGATCATGTGCTGGGCTTTCTGCATTTTGCACCTATTGGGACATACTTTCCGGTTGCTAGGACATGGGAAAAGGTGTCCTATTGGGACATAGTTTCCGGTTATTGGGACTACTGTATTTAAGTGTACCATTATGATATTGGTACTCCGTTTGTCAAGTGTCCCAAAGACACGTTAACCGGAAAAAGTGTCCCAATACAACCGGAAAAAGTGTCCCAATACACCGGAAAAAGTGTCCCAATCTCTATATAGATAAAACAGATAAAACAAAAACCTTAAAACACTCATGGGCTGACGCCCTATTCGAACTGCTCCAGGCCCCCTAAAGGGGGCATAAAAAGACCCCCGCCCCTGCCGGGGACGCGGACCGCTGCGCATCGCTTCGCGACGCCCATCGTGACACTTTTTCAACTTCCCACGAGAAATTTCCTCTAACCCGCGAAAACGGTGTTGCGAAATCGCAAAGTTTCCGCTGCGGAACGGTCGCGCAGACCTTCGGCGGGCTACGGGGTGCCCCTACGGGGCAGTCCTGCCGGACCGGCCCCTACCGCCTCACCCGGCTAGCGCCGGGCTACGGGCACCTGCGCGCCGTGGCGTCGGCCGAAACCCCGCGCCCTCTCGGGACGCGGCGGCCGCCTGGGCCGCTGGTCAGTGTGTGCCGATGTCTGTCTTGCAACATTGGCATGGACCACGGGCGATGCGCTGCTAATGTTTTTAAAGGGTTTTTGTATTTTCGATTTTCAAAAATAACCGGCCGGATCGACCCCGCTTTAGCGGGGTTTGATTTGCGAAGCAAATTCGACCGGAGACAAGCGCCTATTGGCGCGCGTCAGGATATTATGTTGGCTTTATTATTTGAGTTAACAGGCGAGAACGGTTTTGGTTTTTGATTTGATCGTTATAAGTTTTTTGAAAATGATCAATTATTTTTGATGTGATGTTTATTGTGTTATAAAGGAAAATTTTCGTATTTTTGGTGCGCGAAAATATTTCGGTCTTGCGTGATTGATGATTTGTACGAAAAATGAAGGTTAGGAAAAGTGTTGTATATTATTTTTTTAAATGCAGATTTCACTATTGATTTTAATTTTTAATGGCGAAATCATCCTATTTAAATTGGCTTGATTCTTAATATGAAAAAATCGTTTCCAGTCTTATTGATTATTATTTTGATCGGTATGCGATTGAATTGGAATATTAAATGACGTGTTTTTGAATCAAAAAATACGAACTTTGAATCTCAATATCGAGTAATTTTAATTTTTGATGCACCGCTTGTGGTTTGCCACCAATTGATCCAGATTTGTTCGCACAAAAACCGTGGGTTGAATAGAAGCGACTGGTAACGAATTTTTATGATTGGCTGGTTGTCGAATAATTGGTGGACTTGGCGAAGTTAAAAACGCACTTGGCTGCTTTGATTAAGCGTCGATGGAATGGAAAACGAATGGTTTGATGCGTTTGTTTTCCAATATGAATAGTGAAATGTGGATTTATCGTGTTCTTTGTGCCGGACCTGGCTGGCTGCATAGAGGGCGCTGCGGGGCCGTAGCGGGGCTTGCAGAGGCATCCAGGAGGCTGTGGTAGGGTTCCGGGAGGGCGGGAATTTCGCCGCCGGGCGCGGCCGGATAATGCCGCAACGGGTAAAACCGCGAAAAGGGTTAATCCGGCTTCAATTGGCTTTAAGACCATTAAAACGGCCCTCCACCGGGTAAAAGGCGGGGTTTTATGCCGACGATTGGCATATACGTGCCAAGTATTGGCATAAAACCCCGTTTTGGACCCGGTTTTTGATCTCGGCGCTGGTTCCGTGGTGGCCGGGCCGGGACCGGCTGATTAGCCGTTTTTTGAATCCTGGGTGGGTAGGTGGATGCCAATCCGGGTTTGGAAGGCTCTA
>NZ_WNLA01000055.1 GCF_009720865.1 Pseudoduganella ginsengisoli
GGCAGCTGCCGGCGCCGCCGTAGCAGCGGTGCTGGCCGGCGCGGCCGTGCCTGGCGCCGCGGTCGCCGGGGTAACGAAGGCAGCCAGTCCGGCTGGCAATACCGCCTGTGCCGCCAGTGCGGCCAGCGTGTCCAGCGTGTTGCGTGTGTCCGCCGCCGCATCGGGCGCCGGGACGTCATGGCCGCGCACTGGCGCCGCATCCGGTGCGGCGGAGCCCAGGGCATCGGCGGCCACATCAAGCAATTGTGCAAAAGGCAGCGGCGCGCCAGTGGGGGCGCCCGTTGCAGGGACTTCCAGGTCAGGAACGGCGGCGGCATTGGCCGGCGCCACGGGCGCACCGGTGCCCGACAGCAAGTCCAGCAGGGGCTGGCCGGGTACGGTGGAAGTGGCGGGCACAGATGTCGAAATCATAGTCATGCGGTGGTTCCTGTTGCAGCGGGTTCGCTGTTGAGGGCATAAGCGAGCCAGCCCTCCTTGTTAGCCTGCATCTCTGCCAGGTGCTTGCCCAGTTCATCGCTGGCGTTACGCGCCCGCAGGATGGCCTGGTTATGCAATTCGCGCAGCGACGCCAGCGCGGCGCGCTCGGCGGGTGTCCAGGGGCCTTGTGCCGCCATCGCGGGTAGCGATGACGCCATCAATGTATTGATCGCCGCAAGCGCTTTCCAGTCGGAAGCGTTGGTTGCGGCGCTCATTTTTTGGCCCAGTTGCAGCAACGTCGTTTGCCTATCCATTCTTTGCCTGCACTCCCAGCCAGCCTTGCTTGATGGTGGTGAGCAGACCGCTTACTTCATCGATAATGGCTGGTTCCATGTCCACGCCGGCCCGGTACAGCCGCGCTGCGCAGTAGTCATACAGGCGGCCCAGGTTGGCCACGATTTCGCCGCCTTGCTCATAATCGAGCGAGCTGGACAAACCGTTGATGATTTCCGTGCATTTATTCAGGCTGTTGGCCTTCAACTCGTAGCGCTTGCCGATGATATGGCCGCGTGCACGGGCCAGCTCTTCCAGCAGGCCGTCAGTCAGGACGAGCACCAGCTCCACCGGCGACGCGCGGGCAGTCTGCGCGTCGAGGTTGGTGGAGTGGTAACTGCTATAGGCTTCCAGGCTCATTTGGGGTCTCTTTAACTATTCGATTGGCTGAACATGGAGTCAAACAACCCCGTGTTCTGTGCCATTTGCGCTTGCAGGGTTTGCAATTGCGTAAATTGCGACAGGTAGCGCTTGTACGCGCTGTTGTATTGGTCGTCCAGTTGCGCCTGGCGGTCGGACAGCGACGATTGCTGTTTTTGCACGGAGCTCTTGCGCTGGTTCAACTGGCCATCGACGGAATTGGTCCATTGGCTGTTCAGCTTGTCCAAGTCGCCCAGCACGCCGGACTCATGATTGATGGTGGCGCTGCCAAACAGTGCATCCAGCGCGGCCGGATTGGCCGAGATGGCTTTATCCAGGCGCGCGCTGTCAAGTGCAATGGTGCCGTCGCGCTGGCCGGTGATGCCGAAGTTCGGCAAGCTCAGGCCGCCGGACACCTGGCGCAGCGCCGAACTCATGCGGCTGCGCAGCGCCATCAGGCCGGAATCCTGCGCAAACGGGCCAGGGTCTTTCTTGGTTGCCGGATCGCCGGGCGCGGTCAGCGTGGCCAGCGTGGTCGACAGTTTGTTGTAGGCATCGACGAACGCTTGCACGTTGGCATGCGTAGTGGACTTGTCCAGGCCGACCGTCAGCGTAGCAGGCGATTCGCCTGCGCTCTGGGCGCGGGTGAACGTCATTTTCACGTTGTCCACCAGATTGAACGTGTTCGACGCCTGCTGCACGCGGGTGCCCGTGTTTTGTGCGCCCACCCACACGACGGCGTCCTGCGCCGCCACCAGCGTCTGCTGTTTTGCAGGGTCGTCCAGGAAACCTTTCAAGTCCAGGTTGGTCACGCCGGACGTATCGAGCGATACGGCGTTGTCCGCGCCGGTATTGCCTGCGGTCAAGACAAGCGCCGGCTCGCCATTGACGGTCAGCGTGGACGCCGTCACGCGCGCATTGTTGTCGGCCGCCTGGTTGATGGCGGACGCGATTTCCTGCGCGGTCAGCACACCGTCGTGGTTGTTGTCGGAATTGGTCAGGTTGACGTTGAAATTGCTGCCATCGGCCAGCACCACGTTCAGGCTGCCGCTGCCGGCCGCCGCGGTATCTTGCACGCCGCCATAGGAAACCTGGCCAGCCGTGGCCAGGCGCTCGACATAAAAGTTATACGTGCCGGCAATCGCCGTGGAGCTGGCCGTGGCCGTACCGACGTTGGCGTCGAATTTGGCGGAATTGGCCACCAGGCTCTTTTGCGAGCTGAACGACGACAGGGCAGACGAAAATTCGCTCATCGCGGAGCTGAGCGTGGTCAGCGCTTTGGACTGGGCCGCGGCGCGGGAAGACTGGGCAGTGATCATCGCCTGACGGCCGGCCGTATAGGCGGTGGCCAGTTTGGTGGCGGTCGAGGTCGGATCGTAGGTGGTGCTGCTGGTCGTAGCCATTTTCGTACTCCGAGGGTGTGTGTTGGAAGTGTACCTAAGTAATAGGCGACCAACTTCATCCTCTTATGAAATTGTGACGTGCGGAAACTACGGATTAGGTAAAAAAGATTTACTTTTGGCCGCGCAGCCACAATTGTGTTGCCAATTCATCTTGCCGCTTGCGTTCTTTCGCCTGTTCCTGCGACGCCAGCGCCTTTTGCTCTTTCTGCAACACTTGCCCCAGGATTTCGCGTTTGACGTACGCGGCATTCAATGCCCGCTGCGAGACGGCCATATCCGCTTCATGCATGGTCAAGTCCAGTTTGTGGCTGTCGACCATTTGCATGACGGCTTGTTTATAGTCGCCGCAGTTGCTGGCCAGCGCCAGCGGCAGGCTGCCGCTGGCGCCGCTGTTTTTGTACAAGCCCGTCAGGCGGTCCAGGTTTTTCTGGTAGCGTTCGCGCACGCTTTCCTTGGCTGCCATTTCGGTCTGCAAGCGCTCGACTTCCGTCGTGCGCAAATCCACCAGGGTGGACAGGCTGCGTATTTTGGTCGGTGGGGTCATGCCATCAGCCTTTCAAGGTGTTCTACGCAGTTGGCGTAGGGCGCCGGTTCCTTGGCGCCCTGGCACAGGAAATCTTCGATGTGCGGATGCAGGTTCACTGCCTTATCGGTCATCGGATCGGCGCCCGGCACATAGGCGCCCAGCGGGATCAGGTCGCGCACGCGGTCGTGGCGCGCCACGGATGCTTTCAGCGCGCGCGCCGCATTCATGTGGGACGGCGAAATCACGTGCGCCATGCAGCGCGATACCGAAGCGCCAACATTGATGGCGGGATAATGGCCCCGTTCCGCCAGTTCGCGCGTCAGCACGATGTGGCCATCGAGGATCGCGCGCGCCGTATCGACCACCGGATCCTGCTGGTCATCGCCTTCCGCCAGCACGGTATAAATGGCGCTCATGCTGCCGACCGCGTTTTCGCCATTGCCGGCGCTCTCGACCAGTTGCGGCAAGTTGGAAAACACGGACGGCGGATAGCCTTTGGTGGCGGGCGGTTCGCCCAGCGCCAGCGCCTGTTCGCGCAGCGCCATCGCATAGCGGGTCAGCGAATCGACCAGCAGCAAGACATTTTTACCCTGGTCGCGGTAGTGTGCGGCAATCGAGTGGCACAGTTCCGTCGCCATGATACGCATCAGCGGCGATTCATCGGCCGGTGCAATCACCAGCACGGCTTTGCGCATGCCTTCCGCGCCCAGTGACATATCGACGAATTCCCGCACTTCGCGCGAACGTTCGCCGATCAGGCCCACCACGACGACGTCAGCCACGGTCTGGCGCGTCATCATGCCCAGCAAGACGGATTTACCGACGCCGGAACCGGCCATCAGGCCGACGCGCTGGCCGCGGCCGATCGTCAGCATGGAGTTGATGGCGCGGATACCCACGTCGAGCGGTTCCGTCACGGGTTTCTTGCGCAGCGGATGGACGCGCGGCGGCGTGTAATCGAGCGGGAACTCGCCGCCCAGCTTGCCCAGGCCGTCGATCGGTTCGCCCAGGCCATTGACCATGCGGCCCAGCCACGACGGGCCGATCGCCAGCGTGGATTTGTCCGGGGACGGCAGCACACGGGCGCCGGTTTGCAAGCCGATGGCTTTTTTGAACGGCATCAGGAACGATAATTTGTCGCGGAAGCCCACCACTTGCGCATCGAGCCATTCGCCGCCGACCGTCTCGATCTGGCAGCGCTGGCCCGTGTGCAGCGGGCAGCCTACGGCTTCCAGCAGCAAGCCCGATGCGCCGACCAGCCGCCCCGTGGGCGTCGCCATCGGGACCGCATCGAGTTCCAGCTTGCGGAGTGCATCGGCAATCATTCTTCGCTTTCAGGCTCTTCGCCGGCGTCGGCGGCGGTTAACTGATTATCGACCTGTTCCATGACAGCAGCAAGACGCTGGTGGCAGCCGGCGTCGACTTCGTTGTCGCCCGCGCGGATGCGGCACTCGCCCACGTCCAGGCGCGAATCCGGGATCAGGTTCCAGCGCTTGGTGCGCTTCGGATCGAGGTCCTGGATGCGTTTCAATTCTTCCGGATTCAAATACACGTCGATATCGTCGCGGGTCGGTGGCATCGATGCCAATGTTTCATCGACCAGCGCCATGATTTGCACGGGCTGCAGCGCCAGCTCCGCGCGGATCACGGAGCGGGCGACTTTGGCCACCAGGTCCACCACTTCCTTGCGCTGCGCGGCGCGGTAATCGGCGCGCAATTTTTTCAAGCCCTTCAGCATGGAATCGACGGGGCGGGCAAAATTATCGAACGCCACCAGCGTTTCATTGCGGCCTTCTTCGCGGCCCTGTTCAAAGCCCGCACTGCGGCCCGCTTCAAAACCATCTTCCTGACCGCGCTGCAAGCCGATTTCATAGCCATCGCGCTGGCCCTGCTCGAACCCTTCCTGCACGGATGCCTGCCACTGGACGGAATCCGTGGTCAAGCCGCTTGCCGCGGCGCGCGCAGGCGCCGGCGCAAATTGCGACAGGGGAGGGAAACGGTAAGGGCGGAACTGCTTCATTATTCAACCACCTTTTCAGCAAACAGTTGGACTTCCAGCTCGCCGGCGTCGGCCAGCGCTTTCACGGTCGTCATGATTTCCTGGCGTGCGGCTTCGATACGCGACATCGGCACCGGGCCGGCGCGGCGCATCATGTCTTCGAACGCCTGTGCCTGGCGCTTCGGCATGGTCTTCAGCACCGCGTCGCGGATCGACAGTTCCGCGCCTTTGAGGGCAATCGCCCATTGTTCCAGCGGCACTTCTTCGATCAGGCGCGACAGCGTTGCTTCGGTCTGCGTCGACAGGATCAGGAAGTCGTACATCGACAGTTCGATTTGCTCGACCACTTGCGGGTCGTGCGCGCGCAGCAATTCCACCATCTGCGCGCGGTTGCTTGGGAGCCGGTTCAGGATCTCGGCCACCTGGCGCACACCCTCCACGCTGGTGCTTTGCGAATCAAAGCTGCCCAGGCAGCGGTTCACCAGTTCATCCAGTTCTTCCAGTAAGTCGCGGTCGATTTCATCGAGACGGGCCAGGTTCAGCAGCACCAGGTCGCGGCCGTCGGCCGGCAGCGCATCGATGATCTGGCCGGCCAGCGCCGGCGGCAGGAAGGCCAGGAAAACAGCCTGCATCTGCACGTGTTCGTTGGCGATATATTCGGCCAGCCATTTCGGCGACGCCCACTGCAGGCGCGCCATCTTCGGACGCAATTCATCGCCGTAAATGTTGTTCAGCACAGTGTTGGCAATATCGCCGCCCAGCGCCAGGTCCAGCGAGCGCTTCAGGTAGCTGCGCGACGCGCCGTGCACGCCCGACTGTTCGCGGTAATCGTCAAAGAACGCCTGCATCGCGGTTTTCACGGCTTCGACCTTAATGCCGCTCATGCGCGACATCACTTGCGTCACTTCCAGCAATTCTTCGCGGGACAGGCAGCGCAGCACCGCGGCGGCCGGCTCTTCGCCGATCGACAGCAGCACAATGGCGGCCTGTTCCACCGGCGTCAGGAAAGCGCCCGATGGGTCGCCCATATCATTATTGAGGTCGGCCATTTTTCTGCATCCACTGTTTAACGACTTCTGCTACACGCTCCGGCTCTTTCTCAGCCAGGATCTTCAGGTGGTCAACCATGACGTCGACGGACGAGCCGGTCGGCGGCAAATCATAGTTTTCCAGCAGCGGCACCACCGGCATGCCAGGTTTCACGCCGCCCGGCGTGGTGGCGGCCGTGTCGGGCGCGCCGCCCAGCGCCGCCGCGTGCGCCGCGCTG
>NZ_WNLA01000056.1 GCF_009720865.1 Pseudoduganella ginsengisoli
CGACTTCGCGAAATCCGCTGCAATCGATGCCACTGTGCTGCCTTTGTCCAGCGCAGCCGTCCAGTAGGCCAAGCCTTCCTTGTCTGCTGGACGGTTGAAGTAAGTGACGTAGAGCTGTTGCAGCTGAATTGCAGCGGTGGTCATATGGAATGATCCTGACTTGTAAGTGGCCCATGATGGGACGACTCCCTGCATGCACCACCGTATTGATGAAAAGCGGTGGCCTTCAGAAGCCGGTGATGCGGCCGTTTTGGAAATGGATTTACACAGCGCTGACGCCAGTCAGCTTGATCCGTGCAGCGCAGCCCACTCCTTCGCTACGCTGCACCAGAGCACCAGTAATCAGCCGGCGTGCGGGATGTACTGGATGCCCTGGCCAATCAGGCTCGCCGTACCGTTGACGTTTTCCGTGCTTTCGGCGAAGTAGTACAGCACTTCACTCACAGTGGATTGCTTGTTGTCCAGAACATTGGCCCAGTACGCCAGTCCGTCAGCATTCGGGGTGGTATGCAGCACGGCTTGATATAAATAAGTGATGATCGACGTGGACGTGTTGCCAGCCAGCCCCTTGAACTCCTGCGTACCGGCGAGAGTTTGCGCAAGGTCGAACTGGGTTGCCGCGCCGCTGTCGAAATGCGCAATCCAATAGCCCAATCCTTCCGGATCAGGCGTACGGCTGAACGCGGTTTCCATCAAGCGATACACCTGGCCAGGTACACCATCAACATCCAGCGCCAGCGACTTGTCATCAAACTTGAGGCGCTCCACACCCACCAGGCTGTCGATCCCATCAGGGCCCTGGACGGTATAGCCGCCCGCTGTTTTGGTCACGGTGGACGACGCCAATGCGCCGCTGAACACTGCTGTATCAAGGCCATCACCGCCATTAAGCATATCGTTGCCCAGACCGCCTTTGAGTACATCATTCAGTGGCGTTCCTACCAGACTGTCGGCACCACTGGTGCCCGTCAGGGTAGTGCCGACGTTGCTGAAGCCGGTGACCATGCCATCGGTGAACTTCAATGCTGACGCAGTCACGCCAGCCAGCTTGATCAATGCATTGCCAGCTTGGCTGCCCGTACCATCGCTGTGTACGTACAGATAAGCATCGCCGTTATGGTTGAACGCCATCGACGCGCCATCCTCCGCATACTTCATCCTGTTACCGATGGCTTCGATCTTGTGTTCCAGCGTGTCACCAAACGTACTGAACGTGGCCATTCCATTGGCGTTCACGCCTGCATACGACCCGGATGCCGTTGTAGCGGCAAGGCTATGCAACTGTTTGCCGGCAAAGACAATCTTGTTGCCGGCACCGGCATTCCAGTTGGTGATGGTATCGGCGCCGGCAAGCAGGTCCGCCGCAGGGCCCGCATTGAAGTCGCCACTCAGCCCGTCGTACACGAAGGTATTCGCGCCCGTGCCACCCGTGATCTTGTCGGCGCCGGCGCCACCGATGAAGGTGACCGGGCCGGTTGACGTCGACGTCAACGTATCGTTGCCATTGCCCCCTTCGAAGCGGGTGGCGCCGCTGCCGGACGCGATCAGGCTGCCGTTCTGGCCCAGCGCGGATACCTGCGTATCGTGGTCGAGGTGGGTCACCGTCACGACATTGCCGGCCGATACATTCACATTGACCATACCCGCCTGGATGCCGGCAGCCTCCAGGGCGGCGTTGTTGACGCGGGCGTCGACAACAAAGAAATCGGTTGCCGACGACGGCGTATGGACGGCCGTGTCCGACAAAATTTCCGAACCAATGGTCACCAGCTGGCCGGCAGCGCTATCCTGCGTCGCGACATTGCCTGCCACGTCCTTTAGGAAGCCCATATCAACCGTAAAGTTATCTTCCACCGGCGTGCCATAGCCCGTCGATGCCTTGATTGCCGCCGCCTTGTCTGCCGTTAGCATAATTTGCAGCGAGCCGTCGTTGCTCAGCTTGACGGCGTCGATGTCGGCCGCCGTGAAGGTGACCGTGCTATCGCCGCTGGCGCCATACAAGGACAACGACAGCTTGGTCCAGTCCAGCTGGCCCTTCATGTCGCGGGCCGACACCGTTTCGCCTTCGGCCAGCAGCGTGTTGAAGTTTTCGCCGGTAACCACGAGCAGGCGAGTACCCTCGAAGAACTGGATATTATTGATCGTCGCGGTTGGCGGCGTAGTATCGGCTGCACGCTCGAAACCAATTACCTTGCCGTCTTCAATTACCAGGCTGTTTGCCGACACACCATTCAGTTTGATCAGCCCATCGCCCTCCTGCACACCCGCAGCACTGTTACCAACCACATACATATAGGTATCGGTGCCATGGGTAAAGATAGCGGTTGTGCCGGCCTCATCGTTCGCCATGGCCGCCACCAGGGCAGCCAGTTTCAGCTGCACCGTATTGTCTGGCCGTGCAAAGCTTGCCACGCCGTTATAGGCGACTGAGGCACGTCCCAACACCGGTGCTGCATCATGAGCAACAATCTTGAGCGCTACCGCAGCCCGGGTCCCGCTTTCAAACGCAATCACGTTACCACTGCCGCTATTCCAGTTGGTAATGGTATCGGCCGCCTTCAGCAAATCAGCCGCGCTGGTGGCGTTGAAATCCGTATGCTGGAATATATAACTGTTCTTACCCGTGCCACCGGTCATCACGTCGGCACCACCGCCAGCCCTGAACGTCACATCGCCACTGGTGTTGGCAGTCAGCACGTCATTGCCATCGCCAGTATTGAATTTACCGGCGGCCACCGAGGTGGCGATGATACGACCGTGGTTACCGTAATCGGAGAAAGCGTCAAATTCAAAGGCTGAACTAAGTTTGCCGAGGTTGGTCACCGTAATGGTTTGGCCTGCATTCAGGCCAGCCATATTGACATAACCTGTTTTGACCTGCGCAAAGTCAACGGCAGAGTTCGCACTATTGCCTGTTGGCGGTGCGATAAAGAACTCATCAGCGCCGGTAACGGGCTTCGCGCTAGCGCCATCCGTCAACCAGAGCTTGTAATAGTTCGACACACCATAGATGCTGGCATCCCCGGCGCTGTTGACGTTACCTGCGGCATCTTTAATAAATCCGGCATCAACATTAAGCTTGTCCGGTGACTGCAATTTAGGTCCGGCCCCGAAATCTGGCATTGCCAGCAATGCCTCATGCTTGGCTTGCGTCAGCGTAATGTCCAATGCATTCTCTGCTGTCACGTGGACGGATTCTATGTCGGCCAGGCTGAACGTCACCGTGCTCATCACTGTGCCCAGGAACCTAACATCTAGGCGCAGCTTGGACCAGTCCAACCACGATTTGATATCGATAGTCCGATCCTCTCCCGTGTTGAACAGCGTCTCGAAGCCAGAACCTATAATGTGCAAGCTGTGCGCATCTTCGCGATAATATGCGCCACTCAGACTCACGTTTGGCGCCGTATTATCAACCTGCGCCAAGGCCGTAATGCCGCCATCCTTGAACACCAGCCCGCCTGCCGTCACGCCATTCAATTTGATCAGCGCATCGCCGGACTGGACGCCTGCACCGGCACTGCCCACCACGTAGACATAGGCATTGCCGCCATCATTGAAGATCACGGACGTACCCAGCGGATCACCGTCCGTTGCCGCTGCCACCGCCGCCAGTTTTTGCGCGGCAGTCGTGTCGGATGCATTGAAGCTAGCCAGGCCCTGTGCGGAAATCCCGGCTTTGCCCGCAACCGCTGCGGCGCCATGGGCGACGGCAGCCAGTTTCAGGCTTTGGAAATCAATGCGGTTGGAGAGGGCCGCATTCCAGTTGGTGATGGTATCGGCGGCAGCCAGCAAGGCATCCGCACCGACGGCATTGAAGTTTTCAGGCGAGAAGACATACGTATTGGCGCCCGTGCCACCGGTGATCACGTCGGCGCCACCACCGGCCTCGATTTCCACTGAGCCCTGCGACGTCGAGGTAATCGTGTCATTCCCATTACCGGTAAAGATGTGGGGAGCACTGCCGGTAACATTGATAGCGCCGGACGGCGAAGTGTCATTGCCGGCGAAGAGGGTCTCAACATGATTGGCATTGGTCAGCGTGATGGTCTTGCCCGGTTCGACGCCAGGCACGTCAAACATGGCAGCGTAAACGTTGCTCATGTCGACGCTGGCCTGCGATGTGACTGCGGATGCTTGGGCTTGCACGTAATCGGCCTCGACAGACGGCGCCGAAGCCCCACCCGTTCCCAGGTCTACGATGGCAGTCATCTTCAATTTCACGTTGGCTGCGCCATCCTGCGTGCTGACATTACCTTTGCTGTCGCCCTGGAAGCCGTTGGCAATATCAATTGTGTCCTTGGCCGAGCGCTGGTTGCCCACGCCTTGGGCCGCGGCGATTTGCGCCTGTTTTGCCGCGGTCAGTGTGATCTTCAGCCGGTCATGGCTCACCACAGCCGATTCAATGTCGGCCAGCGTGAACTTGATATCAGCCGTAACACCATCGTCACCATTGATATCCCAGGTCAGCTTGGACCAGTCCAGATTGGCTTTGAGGTTGGTGTTTGAAGTCTCGTTCGTGCTCAGCAAGGTGTACACATCTTTACCCTGCAAAACCAGCAAGCGGTAATCCGCGTAATAGTTCACGCTGTCAAACACGGCAGCAGGGGCAGTCTTGTCGAGCGGCACATCGAACCACGCAGCCACATCCAGGGGCCCGACGGCGCCCAGGCCCTTGGGATTTTCCAGCTTCACGAACAGATCCCGTCCCAGATCACTGGTCTCTGCAGGGCGGCGCACATAAAGGTAGGTGCCGGCGAAATCGCCCCCCGTCACCGTAACGATACCCGCCTGCATTGCCAACATCGACTGGAATACAGATGCGCCCTGTACTTTGTCTGCCAATTGCTGGCTGGTCGTAATCTGGCTGCCATCCATGTCGGCAACCCGCGTCAGCGACGTCGGGGCGCCCAGGAAGACGCCTTCTGCGCTGTACAGCTTGATTTTGTCAACGCCGGTCTGGAAATTCACCACTGTATCGAGTTGCTGCGCATGCGAGTCGGAATAGCGGGATGTCTCCTTGTCGCGCAACGCAAGATAAGTCAACTGGTCATTGGCGTTCTGGCCGACCAGCGACAACGTATTGCCGCTTGTGATGACTTTAATCTTGCCAGCGCCCAGCGGTGCACCACCGCCATCTACCGCAGCATCAATGGCGCTTTGCAATGTCGTGCTATCCCCAAGCGACGTCACCGTATACTTTTTGCCATTGAAGTCGAATCCCAGCAAATCGCCCTTGGATACCTTGTCGGCAGCATTGGCAAGATTGACAAAAACTTTAGGGACTTCGTTGTACTGCGTCAGATCGACCGCGCGGCCAAAGGTGAACTCCAGCGTCTGTGCGGCATCGCCCAGCACAATGCGGTCTGCGCCCAACCCGCCGCGAACCACCGCGCTGCCGGTGGTTTCAACCTGCAGCGTCTGGTTGCCATCCGCACCGGAAATCACGACATTGCCGGCGCCCGTTACGGCATGGCCCGACAATTGTGCCGCCGTGGCTTTCAAGGTCTGGCCCGCGCTGACAGCGATTGCCGCGACATCATCCAGGTCAGGATGCGCTGTGGCAGTCACGCCGCCACGGGTGAAGGTCGCCACATTGTTGGCGTCCGTCGCCAGTTCAATGTTACCAGTCGCTGTGCCGCCGAACGACAGCACTTTGTTGTTATCGACCGAGACCAGCAGGGTTTTCGGCGCCTCCGTGGGCGCAGGGGTAGGCGCAGGGGTAGGCGCCGGCGTCGGCGCTTCGGTTGGCGCCTGCGTCGGCGCTTCAGTCGGCGCCTGGGTCGGCGCAACAGTTGGTGCGGCTGTCGGCGCGACCGTTGGCGCGACAGTTGGCGCTGCCGTAGGGGCCACCGTTGGGGCGCTGGTTGGAGCAACCGTAGGCGCCACGGTGGGTGCAACAGTCGGAGCGACGGTTGGGGCCACCGTCGGAGCCGCAGTTGGCGCAGCCGTTGGCGCATCGGTCGGTGCGGTGGTCGGTGCATCCGTCGGCGCTACCGTCGGTGCTGCGGTCGGAATAATATTCCCCACCTGCCCGGCCGCATCATTAATCGCCTGGTTCAGCGTGG
>NZ_WNLA01000057.1 GCF_009720865.1 Pseudoduganella ginsengisoli
TATACCATCAGCGCCAGCGTGGGCGCCGCCGATGATGCGGGCGATACGCCGCAAACGGCGGTTGCACTGACGCCGGGAACGCCGTTGAGCGGCAAGCTCGAAGTCGCTGTCGACAAGGATATTCGCGCCGCGCGGCAAACAGCAGCTGCCCGGCCGGCAGATCCAGCGCCCGCACGCCTGCGGACCAGGCAGGCAATTCCAGGAACAGGCGGCGCAGTGCGTGCGCATCGGCTGCAGCCGGGCCGCAGCCGAGGCTCGGCGCGGCTGCAGCGGCCACCGGGACATCCGGCGCTGCGCCATGCACTTCGTCAAACGTAAACACTGGCTCGTCCGCCGCAACATGCGCATCGGCGCCGGACGCCTGCGATTCAGACGCCAGCACAGCTTCGCCCGCACCAGCGCGAACTTGCGCGCCGGGCATGTCCGCTTGCCGCGCCCGCAATACCTGCGCGTAATCAACGGCATCAGCCAGATCCACCGGCACGCAGTCATCGACTGTCAGCCCGAACCGCGTGTACAGCAATTCATTGAGCCCGGCCCGGAACGCGTGCCACTCGTCCAGCGTGGTGCAGGCTGGTAAATCCAGCGTACCCTGCGCCAGCGCATCGCGCACCGCCGCAGCCACGGCGCCGTGCAACGCATCGATGGCCAGCGCGTCGCCCGCTTCGCTGAACAGGAACAAGTCAAAGCGCTGCTGCGCCACGCGGGGATCGCTGGCATCGGCCAGGTAGCGCAGCCGCAAGCCGATTTCCGGCGCAGCCGCAAATGGGGCAAAGGCAGTTTCATAGGGACCAGGATGGTAGGCATACGCGCTTTCATCGCGGCCCTTGCGGCTGTACGGCGCGCGGCGGGCCTGGCCTGCCGCGCTGAAGACCAGCTCCACGCATCCGGATGGCAGCCGCGCCGCCCGGCCAAGCCGCAGCGCCACCAGCGCAGTCCCCAGCTGCGCCACCTGCGCCGCCTGCACCGCGCTGTTACCGATGCCGAACATGGTCACCGGCACGGTTCAATGGCAAACGTCGCGCCATACAGCTGGAAGTGCGCCATCGGCGCCAGCTCGGATGTCCACGGGCGCTCGCACTCGCCATCATCATCAAGGCGCCCTTGCAGCAAGATCGCGCCGCCGCCATCGACCACGCGCAGCAGCGGGCGTTCGCGCAACAGGCGCTGCGCGAATGGCGCCTGCGCATCCAGTTTCAAGACCAGCTGCCAGCCCGGCCCGCCGTCCGCCACGAAATGCAGCGCCCAATGGCCGTCATCCGTCACCAGTTCTTCCAGTTCGGCAGTATCGGCGGCCGCGCGCAGCATGCCGCTGCTTTTGAACCATTGCGCATCGTTGGCGGCCTGCGGCGCGGCACGGCGCTGCAAGGCCAAATGCTTAAAACGCCGCAACGTCAGCGGCGAGCCTTGCAGCGCACTGCGTTCGGACGGCGCCAGCGGGCGGCTGCCGTCCAGCGCTGCCAGCAGCACCGCGTCCGCCAGCACCAGCCGGTCGCCCGGCACGGCGCGCGCCAGCAGCGCTTGCGCCAGTACTTTATGTTCACTCATCTCGTCCCTTTCCTGTCACGCCGTCAGCGGCCGCTTGCGCCAGTTGCGCCATCGCTTCATTGCGCCGCTTGCGCAAGGTCGGCATGGAAATGCCGTCCAGCGCAGCCAGCTGGCGCAATGACGGCAATTCGCCAGTGGCGGCATCGAGCCATGCGTCCGGATAGCTGTCGTCGCGCGGCCCCAGCAGCGCGTGGTAGACGGCCAGCCTGACCGGCAGCGACACGCCGGCCAATATCGCGGCGACTTGCCCTGCCCCATGCAATGCCGCTTCACCAACAAAGCCGGGGGACAGGGAAACGTCATCGTCTTGAATGGCGGCGGCTTCCATGACGGGTTCATCGTCATCGCTGTCATCATCATGCTGGAAATGGTGGCCGGGCGGCGCCAGCAAGCAGTCCAGCAAATCGGGTTCCGGCGGCTCCGGCAATTCCCCGCCGCTGTCCACGGCGCCCGCCGCTTCAGCCGCTTCCGACTGCGCCACGACGCGCCAATAATCTTCCAGCCACAGCGCCGCCTCTTCTTCATCGCTGCGTACCTGTCCCAGCGCATCCCGGTTGGCCGACAGCGCTTCATACTCGCCGATTTCCTCCAGCATGGCGGCAATGGTCTCCGGCTGGTTTTTCAGGCTGGCGAAGCGTTTGGACTTCGTGTGCAATGGCCCGGGATTGCCCGTGTGGCGCTCCAAGGTCTCGCTCCACCGTATCACCCACGCGGCGCGGCAATCGGCAATGGTCTGCATCTGGCGCGCTTCAATCGGCATGCCGCGGGGCGCGCGGCCCAGGATGTCGGCCACTTGCGCTTCGCAGTGGCGCCAGTTGGCAAAGATGCGGGCAATTTCACTGTACGCCATATCCAGCATGCGGTACGTGTAGATGCGGTTCGGCGAACACGGACGGCCGGTGGCGGCCGTGCAGGCATCCGCGTCAGCCTTGTCCCGCAACACGGCATACATGTCGTTGGCTTTCTTGCGCAGCATGGCGCTGCCGCCGCCGTGCTGCCAGAATGCGCCTTGCTTCGCATGCTCCGCCGCCACGGCTGCGCACAGGCTGTCCCACATGGACGGCTGCGCGCGCAATTCAAACAGCAGCGAGCACGCCAGCTCCCCTGCGGTTTCGCCATAGCTGTTGCCCGGCAAGGCGGCTTGCGCGTGGTAGCGGGGGTCGCGCAATTGCACGGCCATCGCGTCCAGATAATCATCGAGCACTTCATTGAGCACTTCCGGCCGGCGCGCGGCATCGAGCAGCGCCTCCACCGGCAATGCACCGAACACGGCCAGCGAACAGCGGCCCAGCAGCTTGCGCACGTGTTCCCATCCATGTTCCTGATAGCGTGTTCCCGGCAACCGCATGACCTGTCCTTGCGTCCGGCCGGACTGCGCACAACGCGCAGACTTCGGCGGAGTCTGCACGATGATGCCATGTTTGCATGCCGGTCATTGCCGCGGATACGAAGGTTTTTTGCCTTCTGTTCCAGCGATACGGCTGAGGTCAGCCAGCAGCGCGGCCATCACGGGCGCCGCATGCTCGCCGCCGCTGGCTTCGGAATGGCTGACAAATAATGCAAATGCGAGGCGGTGCGGCTGCCCCTGCAACGTATCGGGCTCCAGCCAGCCGGTGAACCACACGGTGGCCGTCCCCTCGCCGGTGGGCGCCGTGCCGGTCTTGCCATACAGGCCACGCCGCACGCCGGCCAGCGCCGGGCCGCCAAAGGCGCCGGCCGCCGTGCCGCTGTCGATCACCCCTTTCATGCCGGCGCGGATGCGGTCCAGCCGCACATCGAGCGCCGCCAATGGCGCCGTTTGGGCCATGCGGCCATTCAGTGTTTGCAACAGCCGGGGCGCCACCGCCGCCCCTTCGCCGATGGCGCCCGACACCACCGCCATTTGCAGCGGCGTCGCCTGCATGCGCAAACCGATGGCCATTTGCCGCACTTCGTGCCGGGTTTGCACAGGATCGATGTGCGACGGCACCGATTGCAGCGCGTCGTAAGCGGACCATGGGAATTGCGGCGGCAGCAAGCCGCCATCGAGCCGCATGGCCGCGCCAAAGCCGACCTTGCGCGCGGCCGCCATCACGGGCCGCACACCATCGAGCGCGCCCGGCTCCAGCGGCAGCACGTCGGGCATGCCCCCGTCCGGCATGCCCAGCAAGCTGCGGTCGCTCCATTCCGCGGCCCACGCAAACCACGTGTTCTGGCTGTATGCCAACGCCTGCCGCAATCCCAGACGGCCATCCTGCGCCCGGTGTTCCAGCCCCTGTTCGTGATAATTGGTAATCCGGGCGCGCCCGCTGGCAGGATACGCGGGGGCCGCCGTGCCAAAGTCATAGCCCCGCGCATGGGCCATGCGGTTGATGTCGGCGGGCGCCATGCCGTCCAGCAGCCCATCGAGCTGGCGGTCGCCGCGCGCGGCCAGTTCCAGTCCCAGCGCGCTGACGACCTTGAACGTGGAACCCGGACTGCGGTGCACGCCGCCGTCATGCTGCCAGGCCGGAATGCGCAGAGGGCTGCGCGCGGGGTTGGCGCGGTCGAAGGCACGCACTTCCGGCCAGTTGAACGCGCCTGCCGGGGCATTGCCCGCCCCCGCCGCCGCCAGGATGTCGCCGCTGTGCGCATCGAGCAGCACCAGCCCAGCCTGGCGGCTGGACGGCGGCGCTGTCCCGCCATGGCATGCACCGCCATCCCAGCGTCCGCGCTGCCATGCCACGCATTCCAGGATGCGCTGCGCCCTTTGCTGCAATGGCAAGTCCAGCGTCAGCATGGCCGTTTGCGGTCCGCCACCAGGTACACGGGCCAGCATGCCGGCCACGCCGGACGCGTGTTCCGGCGCCACCCCCAGCATGGCGGACAGCCCTGCTGCACGCGCTTCGCGCACCGTGGCGCCATCGGCCCACAGCAGTGCGCCATAACGGTCCAATACCCGCACTGGCTGCGGGCGGGCTGGCGCCGCATGCGACAGCCCGGATGCGGCGCCGCCGCCTTCCAGCGCGCGCCACACCGGCTTGCCCTGCTCAATATAGACATGCCGATAGCGCGCATCGCCCGCCGCCACGGCCGCCGGCAGCGGACGCACCGCCACCGTGACGGGACCCGCGCCTTCCGGCTCCAGCAGCCATTCCGTCACATCGTCCGGCGCCGCACAGCCATTGCCAGTGCAGGCGTCGCGCCGCGCCGCCACGCGGGCGCCCCGGACCGCATCGACGCGGCCCGCCAGCATCAAGA
>NZ_WNLA01000058.1 GCF_009720865.1 Pseudoduganella ginsengisoli
AACAGCCGGAACACTGGTTAGCGTTGATGCAACAGCACGGCGTCACACTGTGGAACACGGTGCCGCAACTGGCTGAACTGCTGGCGGAAAGCGCCGAGCAGGATGGCGCGAACCTTAACCAGCTGCGTGTAGCCATGCTCAGTGGCGACTGGATTCCGACCGGCCTGGCTGCGCGCCTGAAAGGCTGCGCGCCACAGGTGCGCGTGATGGGCCTGGGCGGCGCGACGGAAGGCAGTATCTGGTCGATCTGGCATGAAATCGGTACGCCGGTACCGGCCCACTGGAGCAGCATTCCCTATGGCGTGGCCATGCCGAATCAGCAAATGTACGTGCTCAACGATGAGCAGGCGCATTGCCCGGTGGGCGTGATTGGCGAAATCCATATTGGCGGCGCCGGTGTGGCGCTCAATTACTGGGGCGACGAACAACGCACGGCAGCCAGCTTCTTCGAGCATGCCACGCTGGGACGCCTGTACCGCACTGGCGACCTGGGACGCTGGCACCGCGACGGCTACATCGAGTTTGCCGGGCGCAAGGACAAGCAGCTGAAACTGCGCGGGTACCGCGTGGAGCTGGGCGAAATCGAACATGCGCTGGCGCAGGTGGCCGGCATCAAGCAGGCCGTGGTGCTGGCCGTGGACGACGCGGCGCTGGGGGCGAAATTCCTGGCCGCGTATTACGTGGCGGCCGAGGCGCTGGAGCACGACGCCTTGACGGCCGCGCTGCGCCACAGCCTGCCCGAGTACATGGTGCCGTCCGTGTTCATGCACCTGGAAGCGCTGCCGCTGACCGCCAACGGCAAGCTCGATACCGCGCGCCTGCCGGCGCTGGAGGCGGGCGGGCAGCACGGCTACGTGGCGCCGCGCGATGAACTGGAAAGCACCGTGTGCGCACTGTGGGCCAAGGCGCTGGGCTTGCCAGCCGAGCAAGTCGGCATCCGCGATGAATTCTTCAACCTGGGCGGCGACAGCATTATCAGCATCCAGCTCAGCAGCAAGCTGCGCCAGCAGCTGGGCGTGGCCATCACGATCCAGGACATCTTCAACTGCAAGACGGTCGAAGCGCTGTGCGTGCAGCTGCGCAGCCAGGCCGGCGGTCCGGCGCGCCAGGTCGTGTCGGAGCAGGGCTTACTAAGCGGCAGCTTCGCGCTGCTGCCGGTCCAGTCGTGGTTCTTTGAAAACGCATTCGCCGCCGCGCAGCACTGGAACCAGTCGTTCCTGGTGCGCACTCCCGCGCTGGACGTGGAACGCTTGCGCGCCGCGCTGGCGCAAGTGGTGGCGCAGCACGATGCGTTCCGCCTGCGCTTCCATGGCGGCATGCAGCACTATGACGCTGCCGCGCCGGTCGAGGCGCTGCGCGTGCTGGACGTGGGCGCGCTGGATGAAACCCGGCTGCAGGACGTATTGACGCAATGGCAGTCCGGCTTTGACCTGGCCGAAGGGCCGCTCTACAGCCTGGGCTACCTGCACGGCTATGCCGACGGCAGCGCCCGCGTGTTCTTCGCGCTGCACCACCTGATTGTCGACACCATCAGCTGGCGCGTGCTGGCGGAGGATTTGCAGGCCGCGTATGAAGGCCAGGCCCTGCCGCCTAAGCTGAGCAGCTATCGCCAGTGGGTGCACAGCGTGCAGCAATTCGCGCAAAGCCGCCAGCATGAGCGGGATTTCTGGACGGCGCTGAACGCCGATCAGGACCCGTCGGCGCTGCACGCCATGGTGGACGGTGCGCGGCCAGGCAGCGTCGAACTGGCGCTCGACCGCGAAACCACGCAGCGGTTGCTACAGCACAGCAACCGCGCATACCACACACAGATCAATGACTTGCTGCTGGCGGCCCTGGCCGAAGCGCTGACCGGGCTGACCGGCCAGTCCACCCATCACGTGCTGCTGGAAGGCCATGGCCGTGAAAGCGCCGACGGCACGACGGATATCAGCCGCACCGTGGGCTGGTTTGCCACGCTGTATCCGGTACGCCTGGCCAGCGGCGCGGCGACCGGCGACACTGTCATCGCCGTGAAAGAGCATTTGCGCACCATTCCCGACCGGGGGCTGACGTACGGCGCCCTGATGGGATACCGCCTGCAAGATTTGCCGGTGATCCGCTTTAACTACCTGGGCCAGGTCAGCGAAACCGATGGTACGCAGCCTTGGGAGGTGCAGATGGACAACGCCGGGCAATCCTCGGCGCCTGCCAATGTGCTGGCCAATCTGCTCGACATCGGCGGCGTCGTCAGCGGCGGCTGCCTGCGCTTCGAAATTGGCGGCGCTATCGGCGCAGCGCACCTGCAACGCTTTGCCCGCGCCTTCGACGGCGCGCTGCGGCGCGTGGTGGACCACTGCACCGGCAAGGCCGATGCGGAATATACGGCGAGCGACTTCCGTGCCGTCGCCAGCGAGGCCGACCTCCAGCACATGCCGCTGCTGCCGGACGCCGGTGCGCAAGACCAGTGGTTCGAGATGACGGAAATCCAGAAGGTGTACCTGCTGGGCCGCCTGGCCAACTATGAGATCGGCAATGTCTCCAACCACGTCTACCATGAGTATTACCTGGATGAGCTGGACGTGGCGCGCCTGGAATCCGTCGTGAACCAGGCGATCCGCGCCTATCCGGTGCTGAGGACCGTGTTTTCCTATGACTTGCTGAAGCAGCGGTTCTTGCCGGTGGACCAGACGCCGCACTACCATATCGTCACGCATGACTACCAGGACCGCGACATCAACGCCGCCGATGTCGGCGTGGTGCGCGCGCGCCTGTCGCACAAGGTGTATGACGCCGAACGCTTCGCACTGTTCACCTATGAGGTCTCGCGCTTCAGGAATGGCGTGGTGCTGCATATCAGTACCGACCTGATCTTGCTGGACGCGCATAGCCGCCAGGCGCTGTTTGAAGTCGTAGACCAGGCGTACCGCGATCCGGCGTATGTGTTCCAGACGCCGTCGATCACGTTCTACGACTACCAGAAGTACTACCAGCTGCTGCGCAAATCCGCGTGGTACGAAGCCGACAAACGCTATTGGCTGGACAAGATCCCGCATATGCCGCTGCGCCCCGAGCTGCCGTTCCTGGTGGCGCCGGAATCGGTTGAGTTCCCGAAATTCGTCGAGCACACGCTATATGTGGAGCCGGATGTATGGAGCCGCTTCAAGGAACAGGCGCGCAAACACGACGTCTCGTATTCGTCCGTCTTGATGGGCGTGTATGGCGCGGTGCTGTCTTACTTCTCCGGACACAAGGAATTCCTCATCACGATGACCTTGTTCAACCGCTATGCCGTCCATGAAGAAGTCAATGCGCTGTGGGGCGATTTCACGTCCACCAACCTGTTCCACTTCAAGGGTTTTGGCCGCCGCCTCATCGACACGCTGCGCACCACGCACCGTGAAATGTGGGCCGATATCAGCCATTCGCTGTTTACCGGCATGGACGTGCAGCGCGAGCTGTCGAAGCGTTTGAAGCTCAATGCCAGCAAGGCCGTGTCGCCGATTGTCTTTACGGGCCTGGTCGGCAGCCTGTTCGACGAACTGGAAAGCAATCACTACCTGCACGATAGCGAGCGCGTGGAAGAGCGCTTCTGGAGCGGGCAGACTTCCCAGTCCTGGATCGACTTGCAGGCAATCGAAGTCAATGGCCGCTTCATGAGCAAGTGGCTGTACGTCGATCAATTGTTCAGCCCAGAGTATGTGGGCGAGATGAACCAGCTGTACGTCGCGTTGATCAACCACCTGGCGCATGCCGACTGGGAGAGCGACGTGGACTTGTTCCAGCTGCCGGCCCGGCACCAGGCGCTGGTCGCGCAAGCCAATGCCGCCGTGCAGGCAACCAGCACCGGCACCTTGTTTAGCCGCTGCGCAGGCCGCGATGACGCCATTGCCGTGATTGAAGGCGGCAGCGGCCGCCAGTTCAGCCATGCGCAGCTGC
>NZ_WNLA01000059.1 GCF_009720865.1 Pseudoduganella ginsengisoli
TGGCCTACAGTGTCGACGGCCAGCTGCTGGAAAAGCGCCTGAACCTGGCGGCCAACAATGCCACCCACATCCTGCTGGCCAACGGCGAGCTGGTGGGATCGAGCGACAACCACAATGAATCGTTCAGCGACAACGTCGGCGCCATCGTCAGCCAGAGCGACGGCGGCGCCCAGTACACGGTGCAGGCCGGCGACACCCTGCGCTCGATCGCCAAGGCCGTGTGGGGCGACGACAACCTGTGGCACCTGATCGCCGGCGCCAACACCGACCTGAACGGCAACCTGGCGGCCGGCCAGACCCTGGTGCTGCCGCCGCGCGTGACGCTGGTGAGCAACGACCACCACAGTTTCAAGTCGTACAGCCTGGGCCAGCTGGTGGGCGACACCACGCCGCAGATGGCGGCGCCCGGCAAGCATGGCTGCGGCGCCCTGGGCAAGATCATCACGATTGCGGTGGCGGTGGTGGCGACCCTGTACACGGCCGGCGTGATGAGCAGTACTGCCACCGGGTTGGGCAACATCCTGCAAGCCGGCGCGACGGCGCTGGGCGGCGGCGGTGCGGTGGGTGGCGTGGCCGTCGAGGCCGCCGGCTTCGGTGGCGGCCTCGTGGTCGGCGCGGCCGGGTCCATGGCCAGCCAGGCGGCCGGCATCGCGCTCGGCGAACAGAATGGCTTCAACTGGAAAGCCGTGGCGCTGAGCGCCGTCAGCGCCGGGGTGTCCTCGGGCATGGCGGAAGCCGTCAAGACCGCCGCTGACGGCAGCCTGCTGAAAGACATGGGCAGCGCCACCCGCGCCGCCGTGAGCAACGTGGCGACCCAGGGCATCGGCATCGTGACCCATCTGCAGCAGGGCTTCAGCTGGCGCGCCGTCGCGGCGGCCAGCGGCGGCACGGCGGTCGGCGGCGCCGTCACCGAAGCACTCAGCGGCAGCGACACGCTGCGCGACTGGCTGCACAGCGACACCATGCGCAGGCTGCTGACCGGCACGCTCAGCGGCATGGCGGCGGGAACCGTGGCAGCAATGATGCGCGGTGGCAGGGTCAGTATGCAGCAGGTGGCGACGGATGCGTTTGGGAATGCGATTGGGGAAAGTTTAGCGTCGGCTATGAAAACGACCGATGCACATACTGAACGCTATGCGACGCAGAATGTGAAGTATGAGGTGGATTTGGATGCGGAGGTGCGGGCGGCAGCGCAGAGAGGTGGCAATGTCAATCTTCAAGCCTTGGCTGACAGGCCGCCGGTATATGAACTCGATCTGGCGGCGCAATTGAAGGAGTTTGCAATGTCGCCAGAGGAGTGGGCGAAGATGGCCCGTGAGGGCAAAGCCGCCGGTGCGGCGAACATGGAGGCCTTCGCTAAAACAGCGCAGGGTCTAGCTCAAAGGGTTGCACGGTATGCCAACCAAGCGTTGACAAATATCCAGCCATTATCAACGCTGATGGAAAGCCCAGTAACGGGTAGATTCGGCAACTTCCTGGACTTGGCTCGTGAAAACAATCAAATTTATGATGCAATTCAGCGGCAAAAAAACGCACTTGATGCGGCCCTTGGCCCTCAGTTAGTGCCAATTGACCAGCAAGCTGAAGCAGCCCGGGAAGCGAATATCAAACGATTTAGAACCGACTTGGGCCTGGCTGCTGCGGGACCTGTTTTCTCCGGCTACGCGAATGGCGCGCGCCTTCTCGGCGCACCTAATGACGTTGTCGATAATCTAGCCAGTGCCCAGTCTGGCTTGGTAGGGTCATTAGCCGGAGTACCTGGCTCACAAGCCGCTTACACTGGACCTCGCTCATTTACTCAGCAATTCGGTATCCGATACGAACCAGGCTTAGGTCAAGTAAATGGCGAATATCGTATGCTTGGCCCTATCGATACTGGTATGGCTGGGACTTTCGCGGGTGGGCGCTATACTTCAGTCAAGCTGGAACAAGATACTATTCTCTACCGTGCAGGCGTAGCAGGTACTGAATATGGCCAGTACTTTAGTATTGAATCTCCCAAGGGAGTTATTCAAACACGCATTGATAAAGCTGTTCTTCCAGAGTGGCCCAATGGGGCGAAGTCGCCAATTGATACCGCCTTTGGCATCAAGATCCCGGCGGGAACGCAAGTGTATGTGGGTACCGTGGGAGGTCAAGGAGGATTTTATATGGGGGGAACCCAGCAAATTATCGTACCGAAAGCATGGGGAATAAAAGGCGTGGAAGTCGTAACAATAAAACCATTGCGATAATGAAACTAGACGAAATACAATCCATTTTGTGTCAGATGGCAACGCTGCTACGCATTGGAGAGCGGCATGACTGGACAGCTACTTACGAAAACCTTGCTACTCAAATTGCAGTTGACCCGCAGGAGACAGCCAGTAGGATTCTTGCCAGCTACGGCGGGATGGGGTCACTTAATGACGTTGTACTCCAGCGCAATGGAAAGCCCTTACTGGATGAAAATGAACAATTTGATGCGCTACGAATTCGTTTACACATGCTTTGTTCGAAGTTGTTAAGGGGTGACTGACACTAGTTTGCATTTCGCACCAAGGCTATGCAATAGCGCATGAATATATCGGGGTTTCGGGACTTGTCCTGAGCAGGGCCGGTAGGCGATATCAAGGAAGTGCAACGCCCGGCATGCCGCCGGTTGCCGCGTGCCGCCGCTTTGCGGGGGTATAGCAAACCCTACCCTGTCCCAGAAAATTGCTTCAAAAACCGCCTGAGCAACCCATTGTGGACGCCCAGGCGGCGCCCTTGTTGACGCCTTGTGGACAGCGATCAGACATCCCATCACAGCGCTGTGAACACAATGTCAACGGACAACACCTATGACCGCGCCAACCGCCTGGCCGCCATCGACGCCACCGGCATCCGCGGTGCCAGCTATGCGGTGCAATACCGCTTCGACCAGAACGGCAACCGCACCTGGCAGCACGTGCGCTATACC
>NZ_WNLA01000005.1 GCF_009720865.1 Pseudoduganella ginsengisoli
CCGGCGCTGTGCTGGCGCTGGCGTCGCTGATGGCTGGCGCTGCCTGGCAAACCAGCACGCGCGCTGCGGCGCTGGAACAGGCCCTGGCGGCGCCGGCGGCGCCATCGCCGGTGGCCCAAGCGCGCCGCAGCGAAGCCGAAACGGTCCGCATCCGGCACGTCAACCATGCAATCCGCACGCTGAATATGCCGATTGCCGCCTTGCTGCGCGCCATGGAGCCGCCGCAGGATTTGCCAGTGTCGCTGCTGAACGTGCAAGTGGCGGAAGCCGAGCCGGCCACCGGGCGCGGCACGCTGCGTTTGCAGGCGCAGGCTGCGGACAGCAATGATATGGCCCGCTACGTAGCGTACCTTGCCGACCGGCGGCCGTTGACGGCGGCCGTGCTGACGCAGCACGAACAGGACGATACGGCGCCGGCACGTCCATATCGCTTCACGGTGGAGGTGCGATGGCAGCCTTGACGTACGTGCGCCAATGGCGCGGCGCCGGCGCCGCGCTGGCCTGGCGGATCCGATGTGGCGCCCGGCGCGCGCTCCGGCGCCATGGCTGGCTGCCGCTGGTGTTGCTGGCGGGCGTGCTGCTGGCCGGCGCGGCCTGGTGGGTGGACGATACCCAGGGCCGCCGGCTGCAGGCATTGCAGCGGGAATCCGTGTTGCGGGACGCTGCGCGTGTGCGCGCCCCGGCCGCGCAAACGCCGCAAACAGGGACGGCAGCGCGATTACAGGCGTTTGACGATGTGCTGACACCTTATGCGGAACTGCCGGAAGTGGTCCAGGAAGTTTTGCAATTGGGGGCGCAGGAAGGATTGGCCATGCAGCGCGGTGATTACCGCGAGCAGGCCGACGTGGCAGGCGGCTTTGTCCGTTACCATATGAGCCTGCCCGTTAAAGGCAACCCGCAGGCCGTGCAGCGGCTGATACAGCGCGCCCTGCAAGCCCGGCGCGCGCTGGCGCTGACCAGCGTTCAATACCGGCGCGAGCGCCCGGAGTCGCTGGAAATGGAGGCGCGTATCGAGTGGGTGGTGCATGCCCGTTTGCCGGCCGGCGCCGTTGCAGCCGCGCAGGCGCTGCCGGAGGGGGCGCCATGAATGCACGGACACGCCGCGCAGGATTGATGGTGGTATTGCTGGCGACACTGCTGGCCGCCTATTGGGCGCCGCGGGATGACGCGCAGTCGGCGCTCAGTACGCCCGCCCGGCCGCAGCGGCAACCTGTTGCGGCCACGGCGGGTCCAGTTGCTTTACCGGACAGGGATGCCGAAGTGCTGGAAATCCTGCCGCGCACCGGCGAGGCGATGGCGGAAAACGTCTTTGCCGCGCCACGGCCGGTACAGCCGGTGGCCGCGCCTGTTGCCGCAACAGCGCCGCCGCCCCCGCCATCGCAGCCGGTGGCGCCGGTGGCGCCGCCCCCGCCATTCCAGGTGCTGGGCCGCGCCGTCGAGGATGGCCAGGTCACGCTGTTCCTGCGCTGGGGCGACCGTACGATCCTGGCCAAGGTGGGGGACACGGTCGAAGGCCAGTACCGATTGGATAGTGAAGATGGGCGCATCTTGCAGATACGTTATCTCCCGTTGGATCAACCGCAACATTTGACGATAAGTGCAGGTAAGTAAGTGAATCAACATGACAAGCAGGGTTTCCGGTATGCGCCGTGGCGGTGGGCGATCGCCGCACTGTGCGCCGCTTCGCTGGCTGGATGCGCCGGTCCGCGCGCGTTCCGCGAAGGACAGGGATTGCTGGCCGCCGGCCAGTATGAGCAGGGCCTGGCACAACTGGAAGCCGCCGTGCAGCACGAGCCCGGCAACGGTGAATACCGCCTGGCGCTGGCCAGCCAGCGCACGTCCGTGATCAATCGTTTGCTGGCAGCGGCGGATATGGCCAGGAGCGAAGGACGTGCGGACGAGGCGCGCCAGTATTTCGCGCGGGTGCAATCCATTGAGCCGGCCAACGCCATGGCGCGCCAGGGCTTGCAAAACCTGGCGATGGACCGTCAGCATGAAACGCTGGCCAGGGAAGCGGCGCAACTGGTGGAAGAAGGCAGCCCGGCCAGCCTGCTGCAGGCGCAGGATAAACTGCGCCAGGTCTTGGCCGAGAACCCGTTCCAGCGCCAGGCGCTGGCCGTGAAAGAACGGTTCGACGAATTGCATGGCCGGCAGGCGCGCACGGATGCGCGGCTGTCTGCACGCTTCCAGAAGCCGATTACGCTGGAATTCCAGGATGCACCGCTGCGCACTATCCTCGATGCGATTGCGCAGATGGCGGGCCTGAACATTTTTTATGACGCCGATGTGCGTCCGGACTTGAAGGGTACGTTGCGGGCCAAGGACATGTCGGTGGAGGACTGCCTGAACCTGCTGCTGACGACCAGCCAGTTGCGCCAGAAAGTACTGAGCCAGAATGCGGTCCTGATTTATCCGAATGCCCAGCAAAAGGTCAAGGATTACCAAACGCTGGTGGTGCGCACGTTTATCCTGGCCAATGCCGACGTCAAGGCAGTGGCGAACAGCATCAAGACCATCGTTAAAACCCAGGACCTGGTGGTCGATGAGCGCCTCGGCATGCTGATCATGCGCGATACCCCCGAGGCCGTGCGCCTGGCCGAACGCCTGGTCGCGTTGCAGGATGTCGGCGATCCCGAAGTCGTGCTGGACGTGGAAATCGTTGAAGTCAAACGTTCCCGCCTGCTGGAATTGGGTATCCAATGGCCGACCCAGCTGGCATTGTCGCCATTACAGCTGGATAAAACCCCTTTAACGCTGCGTAACTTGCGCGGCATCCGTTCCGCGACCACGGCGGCGACGATCGACAGCCTCCGGATCAATGCCCGCAAGGAAGACCAGGATGGCAATATTCTGGCCAATCCCCGCATCCGTGTGCGCAACAAGGAAAAGGCCAAAGTGACCATCGGCGACCGGGTTCCGGTCATCACGACCACGTCCACCAACCTGGCCGTCACTGAATCCGTCAATTACCTGGATGTCGGGCTGAAGCTGGAAGTGGAGCCGACGATTTCGCTGGACGATGAAGTGGCCATCAAGGTTGGGTTGGAAGTGTCGAACCTGGTGCGTGAAGTGATCAGCAAGACCGGTACCTTGTCGTACCAGATTGGCGCCCGCAGCGCCAACACCGTGCTGCGCCTGAAACATGGTGAAACCCAGGTGCTGGCTGGCCTGATCAGCGACGAGGACCGCTCGAATGCCAACAAGGTGCCTGGCGCCGGGGAGTTGCCGCTGCTGGGCCGGTTGTTCGGCAGCCAGAAGGATGATGCGCAGCGGACGGAAATCCTGCTGTCCATTACACCCCGTATCGTGCGCGCCATACGGCGGCCGGAACTGCCGGCAGCGGAATTTGATGCGGGTACGGAAGCGCTGGCCGGGGCCAAGCCGTTGACGCTGGCGCCAGTTGTTGGCGCCGTCCCGGCACAACCGGCAGCGGCACAACCGGCAGCGGCACAGCCGGCAGCGGCACAACCGGCAGCGGCACAACCGGCAGCGGCACAACCGGCAGCGGCACAACCGGCAGCAGCACAGCCAGCCACAGCACAGCCAGCCGCAGCACAGCCAGCCGCAGCACAGCCAGCCGCAGCACAGCCGGCGGCACCGTTGTCGGAAACCGCATCCCCGCCGGGCGCCTGGTCTCCATCCAAGGCGCCGGCTGTTGCACCATTACCGGTGCCGCCATCGCCAGCGCCGGTGCCCATTACTGCCAAAGGCAAGACGGGACACTCATGACTGCAGTTTGCCGCCGCGTATCCCAGCAAGGCTTTACGTTCATTGAATTGATGATGACGCTGGCCATCATGGGGGTGCTGGCCATGCTGGCGGTACCCACCGCGCAAGTGGCGGTCAAGCGTCAGCAAGAATATGAACTGCGCGCCGCGCTGATACAGATCCGGGAAGCAATCGACGCTTACAAACGTGCCGCCGAACAGGGCCGGATCATGATGAAAATCGGCGATAGCGGCTATCCGCCGTCGCTGAATGTGCTGGTGGACGGGGTGGTGGACCAGCGCAGCCCTACGCGGCAGCGCCTGTATTTTCTGAGGCGCTTGCCGGCCGATCCCTTCAATGCAGGTCAAGCTATCCGTCCGGCGGAAAGCTGGGGGGTGCGCAGCTATGCTTCGCCACCGGACGCACCGAGCGAAGGCCGCGATGTTTTTGACGTGTACTCGAAATCCGGGGGAACGGGATTGAACGGCGTCCCGTATCGCGCATGGTGAACCGGCCTGCGCGCGGCTTTACGCTGATCGAACTGTTGACCGTGATGGCCATCATTGCGCTGCTGACCACCGTGGCCGTACCGCGTTACTGGGGAACCATTACACGCGCCCGGGAATTTGCGTTGCGCGACAGTTTGGCATCCATGCGCCGCTCGATTGACCGCTACCACGCTGACCAGGGACGCTACCCCAGTTCCCTGAAGGAGCTGGTTGAGCGGCGCTACCTGCGCGCCGTGCCAGTGGACCCGATCACGGAATCGCCCGCCAGCTGGGTCTTGTTGCCCTCCACGGATCCGGACAGTTCCGGCGTGGCGGACGTGCGCAGCGGCGCCGAAGGGGAGGGCCGGGATGGCATACCGTATGCGGCGTACTAAAGCGCGGCTGGGCCGGCGCTCGGCCGGCTGGGCATATATGTGGACACTGATTGTCGTGGCCCTGGTGGGGCTGGCCGGTACGTATGCGCTGGAGATCGACGCCACGATCAGTCAGCGCGAGAGGGAAAAAGAATTATTGTTTATTGGCCACCAATTCCGTATGGCGCTGCAACGGTACCGCGAGGCAACGCCTGCAAACGGCCGGCCCTATCCTGCTTCGCTGGAAGAGTTGCTGGATGATCGCCGCAGCGGAATGGCGCACCGGCATCTGAGAAAGATTTTTGTTGATCCGATGACGAAAAAGGCGCTGTGGGGCATGGTATGGCTGGATGGCCGCATCGTCGGGATCTATTCCTTGTCGGCACAGGCGCCCGTCAAGCGCGATGGCTTCGAGCAGGACGATGCGGCGTTTAAAAATGCTTCCCATTACAGCGACTGGAAGTTCCTGGTCAGCCCGGAAATGCAGACCGGGGCGAAGCGGTGAGCAGGCATCGCTACACGCCGGTACCTGGGCCGGGCTGCCTTTTCGTTGTCTGGGTGTTAGTATCGTAACCATTCATCACCCTATACAGGATTGCCATGGCCGTCGCCACTTTGCATATCGACGTTGTTTCCGCCGAAGGTCAATATTTTTCCGGTCCCGCCACGTTTGTCGTGCTGCCGGGAGAACAGGGTGAATTGGGTATTTATCCGCGCCATACGCCGCTGATTACCCGCATCCGGCCCGGCGTGGTCCGCATTCAAAAACCGGGCTCAGGCGACGAGGAATTCCTGTTCGTGGCGGGCGGTATTTTGGAAGTACAGCCGGACAATATTACTGTGCTGGCCGATACGGTGATCCGGGGGAAAGACCTGGATGAAGCACGGGCCAATGAAGCCCGCAAACTCGCGGAAGAACAATTGGCGCATCACAGCGGCCAAATTGATTATGCGAAGGTGCAGGCGGAATTGGCGGTTGCCGTTGCGCAACTGGCGGCCATTGCACGCTGGCGAGCCAAGCACTAATGTTGATTTGATAACATTGGCGTGTCATAATTTGCTTTTAATCAACGAAAGCACGGATGAAACGCTTGCTGTTAATAACTCTGCTGTTGTGCACAGCCGTGGCCAGTGCTGGCGAACCGGTGAAAGTCACCAACCTGGCGCGCGATTTCGTGACTTTCTGGGACGCTACCCAGGATATGGCGGAAAACGAACGGGTCGCAGCGTTCCACCGTGACGTCGGCAGCAAATTCCCCGCGTTTTACGGGCTGCAGCGCTTTGGTCCCAAAGCCACCGCAACCGAGCGGGACCGCCACATTGCCAGCGTTATTGCAGGCTTTGGAAAGTGGCGCCAAGCCTACCTGGCCAAGATTGGCCAGTTTGATGCGGAACTGCCTCGCCATATGGCCACGTTTTCGCGCGCTTTCCCTGATTTCCAGCTCCCGGTACCGTTGTACCTGTTGCATTCGCTGGGCGAAATGGATGGCGGCCCCCGTGAACTGGAGGGCAAGCATTACCTGATTTTCGGGGCCGACATGATGACGGCCTTGCATGGCAACGGTAACGAGGCGGCCTTCTTCCACCATGAACTGTTCCATATCCATCACAACGTTCGGGCTCCCGAATGCGAAGGGCAGGGGATGTGGCAGCCATTATGGCGGGAAGGATTGGCAACCTATGTTTCGCAAGCGTTGAATCCTGACGCGACGGAATCGGAAATGCTGCTGACTTTCCCGGAAGGCAGTTTGCCGAAAGTAAAAGCCACGCTATATGCATCGCTGGCGCATTTGGAAACCGTGCTTGATAACAGCGACGATGCGCTGTATGGGCCGTTATTTAGCACTCGACGCGATAACACGGGCCTGGCGCCGCGCCGCGGTTATTACCTGGGCTACCTCGTGGCGCGTGAAATCGGGAAAACCCGCGATTTGCAAACCTTGGCGAGCCTTGATTGCCAACAAGCCCGGCAACTTGTCGTCGATACTGTGCACAAATTAAAGCAGGCTGCCCAGTCCGCCTCTAATTAACTGCACATGCCATAAGTTTTACGGTCTTCAAAATACCGGTACGTAAATGTTCGTACCGGATAGCGTTCATTCTTGATTTTCATATCAGGCAGCATGAAATCAAAGCGCTCCGGCAATTTCCCCTTGAAATGCAATTTAAAACGGTATTGCGTCGTATCCGAGGTGCCGATACCCGTCATCAATACCGGAACTTGTTCAATCACATCGACTATTTCCGGCCGGCCCTCCGTACCACGGCGATAAATCGTCACCAATTCACCGTTGGCTAATGGCGGACCTTTAGGAGCACTGATTTTAAATGCACGGCTGGTGAATTGCGCCATGCCGCCACGGGGCACCATATAGACGACATTGATTTCCACGCCACCGTCCGGCAATGCTATGGGCGGCGTCGCAGTGACAGTAATATTTTCGGGCAGTGCAAATGTCGAACCCTCTTCCCATTTACTGCATGCCGGTGTCGTGGCTTGGTATAACTGTACCGGCTGGTAATCATTGCCACAGGCGGCAAGCGTCAGCAATACAGCAAGTGATGCCCAGTTACGCATAACGATCCTCTCAGCGCTTTTCTTCCATCAATGCCAGTAAATGGCCATCGGGGTCGCGGAAAAACGCCATCCATAATTCATGATCCGGCATTTTAGCAATTAAATGCGGATCACCATCAAATTGTACGCCGCGGGCTTTCAAGATCGCCGCCATGGCTTCAATTTCTTCCACATAGAAATAATGGCAGACCCCGGCGCCCGGCTGGACTGCTTTAGGCGTACCTTCCAGCATCAAACGCACCCCGCCGCAATCAAAAAATACCAGGTCGCCATAACGGAACAGTTTATTCAAACCCAGCGTGCCGCCATAAAACGCTTCTGCGCGGTTGGCGTCGGAAACAGGCAAGGCAATTTGACCGATGCGGGATAAAGCCATGGGATTCTCCGGTTCATGTGGGGGATGCCCAGTTTACTGGTTCTTGTACCATAAATCAGCATGATTGCGCTAACTTCTGGCATAAAACAGTGCTTTTCACCCCTGAAAGGTCCAACCGGGACTTCAGGGGCGCCGCTGGTGCTCATTCCCGTTTGTTGCGGACGGATTTTATGATGGCTTTCCAGCGGGAGCGTTCATTAATACGTTCCAGTGGCGTTTGCTGGGTACGGTGCAAATCGCGCAACAGCTTGTGGTAATTGAAGATGCGGTCCGGATCGCAATGTTCGCGAACTGCACAGCCAGGTTCTGACTCATGGTGGCAATTCCTGAATTGGCATTGTGCTGCCCAATAGCCGATATCTTCAAAGGCTGTGTTAATACTGTCGTCGCCACCATCCGGCCTTAAAGTCCGTAATCCGGGCGCATCAATAATACAGGCGCCGGATACACAGAAATGCATGGAGCGGTGCGTTGTCGTATGACGGCCGCGGCTGTCATCTTCCCTGATGGCGCCTGTTTGCTGATTCGCATTCGTCAAAGTATTGGTTAATGTGGATTTGCCGGCGCCGGACGAACCTAATAAACACAGGGTTTGCCCGCTGTTGAGCCATGGCGCCAATTGTTGAACGGAAGACTTATCCAAGGCGTTGATGGCAAAATGGGGTAGCGGTGATTTAACCTCTGCATGGTTTGTTGAATGCATTCACCAGCGTTAGTAACGGTATCGGCCTTGGTTAATACCACGACAGGTGTAATATCTGCCGCGGCAACCAGGGCAATATAACGTTCCAGCCGCCGTAAATTGAAATCATGGTCCAGGCCCATCACTAATAATGCCGTATCGATATTGCTGGCCACGGATTGTCTACGGCCATCAAAAGAACGGCGGCTTAAATGATTGACTGGGGATAACTTTGAGGTAATCCACAGCTCATCTAATACATTGTTTTCTGCGACAACCCAGTCGCCGACCGCCAGGGAATAATCATTTTCTTCCAATAGGGAGAGTAATCGTGGCAAAACACGGGCTGAACAGGGACGCTCCCCGTCGTGAAGAGTAAGCCTGTCTTTATGAACTTCGATAATGCGCATGACGTGCGCATTCATTCCGTCCTGAACAGGCGCCAGCTGTGAGAAAAACGCGTTGGTAAAACCGATACGCTGCAGCGTTTCAAATTGAATAGATAACATGATGTTTCCCATCAGGCGCGCCATGCAGGCGCGCGACAGCACATCCTTTTGCGTGAAGGCAAAAGGCCGATTTAAATGGGGAAAGCCGGCGCTGCGCGCCGTTACATCATGCCAGTGATGGAAGGGCGTGAATCAGGCTGCCGGCAGGAGGGCAATATCCAAAGTACGCATGGCTGATTCTCCTGTTCGGTTAATGGGAAGCCGCCAGTGTCGCACTATTGTTAATTCGGGTCAATCGCCCTGCCTGGCGTGCGTTCGACGGTTTGCACGATGCACGATTGCGGCGCCAGCGCCGATTGCAACATCTGCAGCGCCAGTTCCGGCCGCGCATCGCCGCACATGAAAATGTCGGCGGCGGCGTAGCCGTGCTCCGGCCACGTATGGATGGAAATGTGGGACTCGGCTAGCAGCGCTACGCCCGTCACACCCTGGCCGGGGCCGAAACCGTGGAAATGGCTGTGCAATACGTGCGCGCCGGCCGCCTCGGCGGCGGCGCGCAGCAGGCGCTCGATCGTGCCGCAACTGGTCAGCTTCGCCGCATCAATGCCCGATAAATCCGCCAGCACATGCCGGCCGCGTGGCTGGTGTTGCATTACTTGTGGCCTCCTCCGCCACCGCCGCCATAGCCCCCGCCATAGCTGCCGCCGCCACTGGAATGCGAACTCCAGCTGGAGCCGCCGCCGGACGAAGAACTGAAGCTGTTCAGCATGTGGACCCAGCTGCTGACAGTGGTCACCGCCAGCACGAAGACCACGTACATGGTGTAGCGGCCCATTATTTATCCTTGTCTTGTGATTCAATGAACAACGCGGGCAGGAAAATCGCCAGCACGCCGAACAGGTTATAGAAGAACGCGCCGCGGAATGACAGCAGGATCGGCACCAGGTTCAGCGCCAGCATGATCATGATGGCTTTCTTGGCCAGGCTCTTGGGGCTGCCGGGGCGTGTTTTCGGGGCCGGTTCCTTGCCGCGCATCGACGCGCCAAACAGCGCCTTCAACTGGTCATAAGGCACCGGCGTGGAACGGGACCACGTCAATTCTTCCCGCGCCAGTTCCGCCGCCAGCCTGACTTGTCCCTGCTCGAATTCCGTCACGTACACCGTGTCGCCCGCCTGTACCCGCCAATTGAACGCGCCCGCCGCATACACGACCCGCGCGCCATAGCTGTACAGCTTCTTGAACGATGCCTTGTCCTGCCGCGCATAGTCGCCGCCCTCCCACTGCGGCCACTCGGACATCACGGTAGCGCGGGACCACCCGTCATCCGTTTCCACCAGCCATGAAAAGCCCGAGCGGGCGCCATACACGAGGTATTCGTTCCAGCGCGTGCCTTCATCGTCTTCACGTACCATGAAGCCGATGACGCGGATTTCCTGCTGGTTCATGCGCGCCATAGCGCCCAGTTCCAGCGAAGGCCGCATGGCTTCCAGCCGCTCGCCTGCCTGCAGCACTTGCACTTTCGGGCTGGCCGCGTCGAGCTGCGCATGGCATGAAGGGCACAGCAGGGCTGACGTCAGCCCGGGCAGGTATTGGATGGGGCCACCGCACGATGGGCAGTCTAGTGCTGTCAGCTTGCCCCGGTGGCGCCCTGTGGTGCGCCGGATTTCGTCATCGTCGCGCAGCAGCTGGCACTGCATGCTTTCCAATGTGACGGAGACGCCCGTGTAGGCAGTGGGCACGTCATCGTCCGAGTAATCAAGCGTGGCAAAGCTGCCGCCATCGCGCAAGTCGGCCACCTTGGCCTGCCAGCCTTCACCCACCTTGAACGGCAATTCACCCTGGCCGCCGATGCATTGCGCCGTGCGCACTTCGGCCACCGTATAGCGGCGGTTATCTACCGTGGTAAAGCTGCCGGGCGACAGGCTGTCGAATGATGGCAGCGCGCCTGAGGTCTGGCGCACGGTCGTGACAACGAACTGGCCGGACGAATCGCCCAGCCATCCATTGGTTCCGTCGTCGAACAGCAAATACCACTCATTCCACATGCCCGCGCTGTATTGCAGCTGGATGCGGCCCACCACGGTGAACTGGCGGCCGCCCAGCACGCCCGACGTGTTGATCTGGACCGGAGAATAATCTTCCAGCACGGCGGACATCTTGCCCATGTCCTTGACTGCATCGGCGCCCTTGAGGACGCTGGTATTGCAGTACTCGCACACGGCCATGACGGACGCGTGCGAGCGGAACGTGACTTCCGCGCCGCAGCTGGGGCAAGAAACTATCTGCATGTCAGCGCTTTAACGTTGTTCAACCAATCAGCTTCTTCAACAATTCCGACTTGGCCGTGTCATAGTCGGCCGCTGAAATCAGCCCCTTGTCCAGCAAGCCTTTCAGCTTGCCCAAACGGGCTTCGATATCGTCTTCCGCCGACACTGCTGCCGGAGCAGCCTGCGGCGCCGCAGGCGACAGCGATGCACCCACGGCCTGGCCCATGGCCTGCCCCAGCGTCACGCCGGCGCCCAGGCCCGCGCCGATGCCGGCAATGCCGCCTTCGTTTTGCGCCGCCAGCGGGATCGCATTGGCCACCTGGAACTTGGTATAGCCAGCCATCTTGTCGGCGCCCAGTCCCCCCTTCATGCCGGCGGAAATGCGCTCGTCCAGCGCGGCCTGCAATTCTTCCGGCAAGCTGACGCTGGCCACGTTGAATTCATCGAGCCCCACGCCATAGCGGGCAAACGCATCGGCCAAGTCGCCGCGCACCTGCTGCGCCATCAGCGCCTGGTTGGCCGCCATGTCGAGGAAGGCCACATTGGATGCGCCCAGCGAGCCGGCCATGGTGGCAAGTAAAATGCCGCGCAGCTGGTCTTCCACGTTATCGCGCGTGTAAATTTCGCGCGTGCCGGACAACTCCGTATAAAACTTGCGGGGATCTGCCACGCGGTATGAATACATGCCGAAGGCCCGTACGCGGATCATGTCGAAATCCTTGTCGCGGATCGTGATCGGCTGCTGCGTGCCCCATTTGCGGCCCGTCTGCACGCGGGTGCTGAAGAAATACACGTCCGACTTGAACGGCGAGTCAAACAGCTTGTCCCAGTTTTTCAGGTTGGTCAGCACCGGCAACGTTTGCGTGGTCAGCTTGTGCGTGCCGGGGCCGAACACGTCGGCAATCTGGCCTTCATTGACGAATACCGCCACTTGCGATTCGCGCACGACCAGCACGCCGCCATTCTGGATTTCCTGGTCTTGCATGGGGAAGCGCCATGCCAGTACGCCTTCCTGGTCTTCCGTCCACTGGATGACGTCGATAAACTGCTTCTTGATAAAGCTGCCAAGGCCCATGATGGTCTCCTTCACATTTAGAGTTTGGGTGCAGGGCCTTTAGGCCGGGCATCCACATACCAGATTCAGGAAATGCAGGCCGCGTTGATGGCGCCAATTGAAATGGAAATGGCGCCCAGCAAACCGCCATACGCGGCATTGCCGTTTTCAATGTGATCGCGCGACATTTTCAGCATGTGCGAGGTAACGAAATACACCAGTACCTGCACTGCCATGGCGCCGAAAGCCCACAGGAAGAATTGCTCGTAATTCGCCGTATGAATCAGGCTCGATGCGATGGTCAGCGAAAAGCCGATCAGCGCGCCGCCCAGCGACAATGCTGCCGCCGGGTTGCCCTGGCGGATCAGCAGCACTTCATCGTAAGGCGTGAGGCGCGTATAGATCGCGAAGAACATGATCAGCAGCAGCGCGGCCAGGAACAGGTGAATCGCATAGTTTAGGATGGGCGGCACGGCATTCCTCGGATAGTATCCTGTAATACTGACAATATTAGTGCAGAAATACCCGATGACAAAAAGAATTCTGATCCTGTCCGTCTTTGTTGTCGCCTCGTGTGGACTGGCCTATGAATTGATTGCCGGCGCGCTGTCGAGCTACCTGCTGGGCGACTCGGTGCTGCAGTTTTCCACGATTATCGGTTGCTACCTGTTCGCCATGGGCGTGGGCGCCCACGTGTCGAAGTATGTCAGCGATGACCAGGTCCTGGCGCGCTTTGTCGACATCGAGCTGGCCGTGGGACTGATCGGCGGCGTGTCGGCTGCCGTACTGTTTTTGACGTTTTCGTGGATGGCGGCGCCGTTCCGCGCGCTGCTGTATGTGATGGTATTCATGGTGGGGGCGCTGGTGGGCATGGAAGTGCCGCTGGTGATGCGCGCGCTGAACGAGCGCAAGACGGAATTCAATGAATTGGTGAGCCGTGTGCTGACCTTTGACTACCTGGGCGCGCTGGCAGTGTCCGTGCTGTTCCCGCTGGTGCTGGCGCCGTACCTGGGCCTGGTGCGCACGGGTTTCCTGTTTGGCATGCTCAATGTGGGCGTGGCTTGCTGGACCATTTACGTGTTCCGCACCGAACTGGAAAACTTGTCCGGCCGCGTGCTGCGCGCCGCCACCGTGCTGTGTGTTCTTGTGGCGGGCTTTATCGGCGCCGACCGCATGACGCACTGGGGCGAACATGGCTTGTTTGGCGATGAAATCGTGTATTCAACGACGACGCCATACCAGCGCCTCGTCATCACGCGCTGGAAAGATGATTTGCGGCTGTACATCAATGGCAACCTGCAGTTCTCGTCGCGCGATGAGTACCGCTACCACGAAGCGCTCGTGCACCCGGCGCTGGAGGCGCTGCCGTGGGCGAAAAAGGTGCTGGTGCTGGGCGGCGGCGATGGCCTGGCGCTGCGGGAAATCCTGCGCTATCCGAATATTGAACACGTGACCCTGGTGGACCTGGACCCGGCCATGACGGGCGCGTTCACCACGCGCGATGAACTGGTGAAATTGAATGGCGGCTCGTTCCGCAATCCGCGCGCCCGCGTCATCAATGCGGATGCGGCGATCTGGCTGCAAAACACGGAAGAGATGTTCGACGCTGTCATCATTGATTTTCCTGATCCCTCCAGTTTCGCGCTGGGCAAGCTGTATTCGGTGCCGTTTTACGGCATGGTGAAAAAACATGTGGCAGCCAATGGCCTGATTGTCGTGCAATCGACGTCGCCTTTCTTTGCGCCGCACGCTTACTGGACGGTGGACGCCACCTTGCGCGACGTGGGGCTGAAGACGTATCCCTATCACGCGTATGTGCCATCGTTTGGCGAATGGGGCTTCATCCTCGCGTCGCCGCAAATGGCGTACCAGCCGCCGGACCAGTACCGCTTGCCGATGCGGTTCCTGAATGGCGACACGACGCGCGCCATGTTTGCCTTCCCGCCAGACATGCAGCGCATGGACATGGCGCCGAACCGGTTGAATACGCAGTCGCTGGTGCATGAATTCGAACAGGACTGGCGCAAGGTGATCCGCTGATGGACCGGCGTTCCTTCCTCGTGTGGGCAGGCGCCAGTGGCGCCGTGGCTGCGGGCAGCGTGGCGGGTTTCCAGCGCTGGCAGGAAATCACGCCCACCGTGCACTACCCGGGCCGCGATGAAGGGCACTTCATGCGCGACCGCAAGGCGCTGCCGCCGCCATCGCAGACCTTGCGCACGGATGTCGCCATCCTTGGTTCCGGCATTGCCGGCATGACGGCCGCGTGGAAGCTGCACAAGCTGGGGCTCACCGATTTCCTGATGGTGGATGGGCCGCAACCGTATGGCAATGCGGCGGGCGGGCGCTTTGGCGACCTGGAATACCCGACCGGCGGCCATTACCTGCCGCTGCCGTCGCCTGAATCCACGCACGTGCGCGACATCCTGTTTGACCTCGGCATCATCTTGCGCGACCCGTATGCGGAAAAGCCGTATTACGACGAGCGCTGGCTGCTGCATGCGCCGGAAGAACGCTTGCTGTTCCAGGGCCGGTGGCAGGAAGGGTTTATCCCGACGGAAGGCGTGCCGGACTGGGAACTGGCGGAACACAAGCGCTTCTTTGCCGAAGTCGACAAACTGCGGCAAACCCGTGGCAGCGATGGCAAGCGCATTTTTGTATTTCCCACCGTGCTGTCGTCGCAAGATCCGCAGTGGCGGGCGCTGGACCGCATCACATTGAAGCAGTGGCTGGAACAGCAAGGCTACCGGTCGCCGACCTTGCACTGGTATTTGAATTATTGCTGCCGCGATGATTATGGCGCGCGCTATGACCACGTTTCCGCGTGGGCGGGGCTGCACTATTACTGCAGCCGCTGGGGGCAGGCTGCCAATGCGTCGAACGGCGCGTGGCTGACGTGGCCGGGCGGCTTGCAGCCATTGGCGGCGGGGCTGGAACAAAAGGCGGCCGTCAAGCGGCATGCTGGCACCGTGGTGTCCGTGAAAACGACGGGGCGGGGCGTGGAAGCGCTATGCTTCCGTCTTGAGCATGGCAAACCGGTCAGCTACCTGGTGCAGGCCCGCAAAGCCATTTGCGCCATGCCCTTGTACGTGGCGGCCCGCGTGGTCGACAACATCGCACAATATGGCTATGACGCGGAACGCGACAATCCCGTGTATTCGCCGTGGCTGGTGGCGAATTTCCTGTTGAACCGCTTCCCGCAAGAAAAGCCGCATACGCCGCTGTCCTGGGATAACGTCGTGTACCAGGAACCGGGGCTGGGTTTCGTCGTGTCCACCCACCAGGATATCCGCGTGACGCCGCCGCCCAAGACCGTGTTTTCGGCCTACGTCGCACTGTCGGACCGCACGCCCGTGTCGGCGCGGCGCTGGATGGTGGCGTCGTCTCCTGCCGAGCTGCTGGCGCTGGCGTCAGCCGATCTCCAAGCCGCGTATGGCGCCGCGTTTGCACCGTGCGTGGAACGGGTCGATATCACGCTGCGGGGCCACGCGATGGCGGCGCCGCTGCCGGGTTTCCTGTCGAACCAGGGGGCGCTGGCGCTGCGTGGCGTGGATGGCCCGGTTTTGTTTGCCCATTCGGATTTATCGGGCTTTTCCGTGTTTGAAGAGGCGGCGTGGTGGGGGATCCGGGCCGCGGCGTTGGCGGCCCAGTGACTGTTAAGTAAAATGGTATCTTTTTTGATATCAAAATATGCTTGCTAAAGTCATTATCGGTTGCGCCGCTGCGTGGGTGTTCAATTGCGCGGCTGCTGAGCCGGAATCCTATGCGTTCTCTGGCAAGGACGCTGCGCAAACCGCCTGCGCCAAAGCCACCGACTTGCGCGAAGTCGTGCTGGCGTTGAAGAAGCAGCTGAAACTACAGGATGGGCCTGAAGCACGACGCAAGACACGGGGGACGGCGAGAATGCTGTTCATGCCTGATGGTACGGTTGGCGTCGAGTGTGCGAAAGGTATGTATCCCACTGTTGACTACAAGGTGTCTGCCTTTGTGCCGGACAAGCATCGGGAAGTGGCAGAAGACGGTGACAGCGAGGATAGCGGGAACAGTGAAGAGAGCGAAGCGTCCCGTATCCAGGCCGTGGAAGTCTGCCAGCGCGAAATCGTGATGGCATGTAAGCCGCTGGACATCGCGCTTGGACGCAAGCATTGAACTTATACCAAAAGAGCATAGGAGCGCGTAAAAGTTTGATATTTCTGATTTAACGTCCCGTCTTAGACTCGCTTCATCGTATCCCCACACAGATGAAGCCATGAAAATCACAAAACTCACCACGTACCGTATTCCACCGCGCTGGATGCTGCTGAAGATTGAAACCGACGAAGGCATCGTCGGCTGGGGCGAACCCGTGATCGAAGGTAAAGCGCGTTCGGTGGAAACTGCCGTTGAAGAGCTCGGCCATTACCTGATCGGGCAAGACCCGCGCCGCATCAACGACTTGTGGCAAGTAATGTACCGCGGCGGCTTTTACCGCGGCGGTCCTATCCTGATGAGCGCCATGGCTGGTATCGACCAGGCACTGTGGGACATCAAGGGCAAGGCGCTGGGCGTGCCGGTCTACGAATTACTGGGCGGCCTCGTGCGCGACCGCATGAAAACGTATAGCTGGGTGGGCGGCGACCGTCCGGCCGACGTCATTGCCGGCATCAGGGCGCTGCGCGAAGCAGGCTTTGATACGTTCAAAATGAACGGCACTGAAGAATTCGGCCTGATCGACACGTCGAAGAAAGTCGATGCCGCCGTATCGCGCATTGCGGAAATCCGCGAAGCGTTTGGCAATGACATCGAATTCGGCATCGACTTCCACGGCCGCGTGGCCGCGCCGATGGCCAAAGTCTTGCTGAAGGAACTGGAACCTTACCGTCCACTGTTCGTGGAAGAACCGGTACTGGCGGAACAGGCTGAATACTATCCGCGCCTGGCCGCGGCCACGCCGATTCCGCTGGCGGCCGGTGAGCGCATGTATTCGCGCTTTGAATTCAAGCATGTGTTCGAGCGCGGCGGCATTTCGATTTTGCAGCCGGATTTGTCGCACGCCGGCGGCATTACTGAATGCGTGAAAATCGCCGCCATGGCGGAGGCGTATGACGTCACGTTGGCGCCGCACTGCCCATTGGGCCCGATCGCGCTGGCGTCGTGCCTGCAAGTGGACTTCGTGTCGTACAACGCCGTGATCCAGGAACAAAGCATGGGCATCCACTACAACAAGGGTGGCGAAGTGCTGGATTACGTGTTGAACCCGGAAGACTTCCACCTCGATAAAGGCTACATCAAGCCGCTGCCAAAGCCGGGCCTGGGTGTCGTGATCAATGAAGAAAAAGTCATCGAAGCGAGCCGCAACACGGAAGATTGGCGCAACCCGCTGTGGCGCCACTTCGACGGTTCCGTCGCCGAGTGGTGATGGCGATGGCTACCGAACAGCAGGCGCTGGCCGGTGCCCGCCTGATAGGCGTGGATTGGGGCAGCACCAGTTTGCGCGCCTTCCTGATCAGCGCCAATGGCAATGGCGCATCCGTGATTTCCGGCGCTGCCGCATTTGCCGGTGCGCTCGATGACGTGGCGGGCGCCTGGATGCGCGCCCGTCCTGCCTTGCCGGTTGTCGCGTGCGGCATGGTGGGCAGTTTGCATGGCTGGCGCGACGTGCCGTATACCGCCTGTCCGGCCGATGCGCGCGTGTGTTGCCCGTTGGCGGCATCGCGCCCGATACGATGGGCGGCTACCGCGCCGCCGGCGCAGCCGGTTTCGGGCTGGGATCCGCGCTGTACAAGCCCGGCATGAGTGCGTCGGCGGTGGGCGGCAATGCGCGCGCCTTTGTCCGCGCGTGGTGCGAGCAGGCGTAGCCATGGCGGCCGCCATGCCGAACTTGCGTCACCAGATGGACGAAGCAATCGGCAGCCAATGCGCCACGCTGCTGGCCCGCGGCCACGTGGATAACTTGCGCTGGCACCATGGCCTGTGGTGGTGGTGCGACCCGGATGGCGTGTCGATGTATACGTGGCCGGGACCACAAGGCATCGCGCCCGTGAAACCGGCGCGCACGCGCCTGCCGGACCGCGCCGCCGCGCTGGCGCACAGCATCGCTGTCAGCCCCGATGGCCGCACGCTGTATTTCAGCGACGCCGTGACCCACCGCATCATGCAGTGCGATTACGATGCGCCAGCCGCGAAAGCCGCCAATATCCGCTTGTTTGCCGACGTGCCGCATGCCCAGCCGCGCGGCGTCGTGGTCGATGCGGATGGCTGCCTGTGGAGCGCGCATTTTGGCGCAGGCAAAGTAGTATGCTACGGGCCGGATGGCCGCCAGCTGCGCAGCATCGCGCTACCGGCCGAATACCCGACCCAGCCTGCATTTGGCGGGCCGCAGCGCGACCAGTTGCTGGTGGGCGCCATGCCGCAGCCCGGCGTGGCGGGCGGCTTGTACCAGTTCGATTCAGGCGGTGCACGCGGCTTGCCCGACACGCTGTTCAACGACCAGTGAGGTGGACGTACGCATTGACGGTGGCAGGACCGCTCTCTATCATGAATGAGTCCGTTTCCTTGACGTAATGCCAATGTCCGATCCCCGCGCCGACCGCTTTGTCCGCTCCCACCTGAAAACCCGCCATCTCGTGCTGCTGGTGGAATTGGGGCGGCATGGGTCGATTTTGCATGCGGCGCAAGCGGCCAACCTGACGCAGCCTGCCGCCTCGAAACTGCTGGCGGAATTGGAACATGCGCTGAACGTGCAACTGTTTGAGCGCTTGCCGCGGGGCGTGGTGCCCACGTGGTATGGCGAAGTGATGATCCGCCGCGCCGGCGCCGCGCTGGCGGAAATGGATTCCGCGCACCAGGAAGTGATGGAACTGTTGTCCGGCCTCAGTGGCCGGGTGTCGGTCGGCACGGTGCTGACGCCATCGGCGGGCCTGGTGACCGATGCCGTCAAGCTGGTCAAACAGCGCCATCCCCGGCTGCAGGTTTCCGTTACGGTCGATACCAGCAAGCTGATGACGGAGCGGCTGCGCGCGGGCGAGCTGGATATGGTGGTCGGCCGTATCCTGGACAGTACGCTGGCCAATGAATTGCACTTTGAACCGCTGACCGATGAACCTCACAGCCTGGTCGCTGGCGCCGGCCACCCGCTGGCGGGGCGCACGGACCTGGCGTTGGCCGACCTGGCGGCCACGCCGTGGGTATTGCCGCCGGCCGGCAGCATCTTGCGCGACCGTTTGACGTCGCTGTTCCTGTCGGCCGGGCTGGAGCCGCCGGTGGAAACCGTGGAAACGCTGGCTTTGCCGGTCTTGACGTCGCTGCTGATCGGCAGCCACATGGTGGCCGCTACGCCGGAAGAACTGGTGCGGCCTTACCTTGATACGGGCTTGCTGGTGGTGCTGCCGTTCGAACTGGGCTTGCGCATGGATATGTACGGCATCATTACGCGCCAGCGCCACCGCTTGTCGCCCGGTGCGGAAACCATGCTGGCCGCGCTGCGCGACGTGGCGGCGTCGCGCTACCCGCAGCGGCGTTGATGCGCCACGGTTGGCGCGCATCTGCTAGGCTCATCCCAACGCCAATGCCGAGAGGATGCCATGAAAGCCCGCGACCTGTTCCGCGTTCCAGACAAATTCACGCTGCGCGAAGAAGATGCCGCGCGCCAGCCGCTGGGCGACGGCAGCAAGTCGGGCGACAAGGAACGCACGGATCAGGTGCTGGAGCGTGTCAGCGACCTGCAAACCATCTTGTATGCGCAGCGCAAGCACAAGGTGTTGCTGGTATTGCAGGGCATGGATACGTCCGGCAAGGATGGCGCCGTGCGTTCGCTGTACAGCGGAATCAACCCGGTCGGCTTGCGCGCCACGTCATTCAAGGCGCCTACGCCGCTGGAAGCGGGTTACGACTACCTGTGGCGCGTGCACCAGCATGTCCCTGCCAAAGGGGAAATCGCCATATTCAACCGCAGCCATTATGAAGAAGTGCTGATTACGCGCGTGCTGAAGCAAATCGGCAGCAAGGAGTGCCAGCGCCGCTATGGGCATATCCGCGACTTTGAACGCATGCTGGCGGAAACCGGCACCACCATCGTCAAAGTGTTCCTGCATATCTCCAAAGATGAACAGCGCAAGCGCTTGCAGGCCCGGCTCGAGGATCCGAAAAAGCAGTGGAAGTTCGACCAGTCCGACATCGACCAGCGCAAGAAGTGGCGCACGTTCCAGGACGCCTATGAAGATGCGATCCTGGCGACGGATGCGGACCATGCGCCATGGTTCATCGTGCCGGCCGATTCCAAGCCGCACCGCGACCTGGCGATCGCCACGCTGTTGCTGGAAACGCTGCAAGACCTGCGCCTGCGCTGGCCACCACCCGATGCCAAACTGGCAGAGTTAAAAATTCGATAAGTGCCGCACCGGCATGGTGCAGATTTTGCGACAACGCGCAGAAAATTTTTATCATCCAGTGGGTTTTTATCTGATACTAGCCAATGCTGAGAAAGGAAGCATGGCTTTCTATGAAGATAAAAACCGTCACGGCGTTGACTGCACTGTTTTCGTTGTCAGTGCTGCTGCTGCTTGCTTTTGACCTGTTCCAGCTCCTGACCATTCACCAGGACGTGGTGAAAAGCGAAGAGGCGCGCTTTCAATCCTATAAGCTGGCCGAGCAACTGCGCCAAAGCTCGGATGATTTAACACGCATGGCGCGCACCTATGTGGTGACGGGCGATACCCAGTACGAAAAGAATTACTTTGCCATTCTCGATATCCGCAATGGCAAATTGGCGCGGCCACGCAATTATACGAATACATATTGGTGGCATGCGGCCGGCCCCGGCGGCAGCGATGGCGCCGAAGCGCTGCAAAGCCTGATGCGCAAGGCGGGATTCAGCGAGGCGGAATTCGGCATGCTGGCGGAAGCGCAGGCGCGCTCCGATGCGCTGGTGTCCATTGAAAAAGAAGCATTTGACGCCATGCGGGGACGCTTCAAGGATCCCGGGCAGGGCGGCGTGGTGGAACGCGCGCCGGACGCCGCTTATGCGCGCACATTGATGTTCAGTCCCCGCTATCACGCGGAGAAGGACCGCATCATGCAGCCGATTGACGCTTTCCTGCAATCGGTCGACCAGCGCACCAGCCAGGCCTTGCGCGCGCTCGAGGCGCGGCAGGTCGCGTATCTGCAATTGGCGCTGGCCATTGCCGCGGTGGCGGGCGTGGTGACGCTGTCCAGCTGGGGCTATTTGAACCGCAAGATACTGCGCCCGGTGCTGGATCTGCGCGACCATGTGGCCAGCATGACCAGCGGCGCCAAGGAAAAGATCGAGACCGTCAATGCTGTCGCCGAGGGCAACCTGGAACATGACATTGCCGTGCTGGCGATGCCGCCGAAGGCGTTGTCCGTGGCGGCGCCCAACGAGGTGGGGCAGTTGCTGGGCGATATAGGCAGCATGAGCGAAGTGCAGCGCTCACTGGACCTGGCGCTGCGCGCGATGACGCAGGCGCTGCGCAGCCACCGCGGGCGGGAAGCGCTGCTGGACTGGCACAAGAGCGGCATCAATGAATTGAACATGCGCATGCGCGGCGACATACGGCTGGCCGACATGGGCCCGGAACTGGTCAGCTTCCTGTGCACGTATGTGGGCGCCACGGTGGGGGCGCTGTATTTGTACGAACCGGAAGGCAAGGTATTGAACCTGATGGCGTCCCACGCACTGTCGGGCGCGCCCGGACAAATCGCGCTGGGCGACGGCGTGGCCGGCGCGGCTGCCGAACAGCGGCGCATCTTGCAGGTGACGCAGGCGCCGCCATCGTACCCGCACATCGCGTCATCGACCGGACATGCCGCGCCGGCCGCCATTCTTGCCGTGCCGCTGCTGCATGACGGGCGGCTGTTTGGCCTGGTGGAAGTGTCGGGCTTCCAGCCTTTCACGGACCAGCACCTGGACTGGCTGGCCAAGGCCGGCGAGGCGCTGGCCATTGCCATCGACGTGGCGCAAGCGCGCGAACGGGTCAATGAATTGCTGATGCAAACGCAGGCGCAGACGGAAGAATTGCGCGTGCAGCAGGAAGAATTGCAGCAATCGAATGAAGAACTGGAAGAGCGCGCGCTGTTGCTGGAGCAGCAGCGGGAAATCATCCGCAAGCGCAGCCAGGAAACCGAGGCCGCCAGCCGTGAACTGGCGCGCAAGGCGCAAGAGCTGGAGCGTGTCAGCGCCTATAAGTCCGAGTTCCTTGCGAATATGTCGCACGAACTGCGCACGCCGCTCAACAGCATGCTGATACTTTCCAGCCTGCTGCAGCAAAACAAGGGCGGGCACCTCGATGACAGGCAAGTTGAATACGCAGCCACCATCCATGGCGCGGGCAAGGATTTGCTGAATTTGATTAACGATATCCTGGATTTGTCGAAGATCGAAGCAGGCCAAATGGCCATGCATATCGAAGAAGTGGACGTCGGCGCGCTGCTGCAACAGTTGCAGGCGCTGTTTGCTCCCGTGGCCGAACAAAAACACTTGCTGCTGAACGTCGGGCAATTGCCGGGCACGCCGGAACGCATCCGCAGCGACGAACACCGGCTGCTGCAAATCTTGCGCAACTTGCTGGGCAATGCGTTTAAATTCACCAGCGCGGGCGAAGTGTCGCTGACATTGGCGTTGTGCGCGGACAGTCCGCTGGGCGAACCGGCGCTGGCCTTTACGGTGCGCGACAGCGGGATCGGCATTGCACCGGACAAGCATGACATGGTGTTCCACGCATTCCAGCAGGCCGATGGCTCGACTGCCCGCAAATATGGCGGTTCCGGCCTCGGGTTGTCGATTTCGCGCCAGCTGGCGCAGCGTCTGGGCGGTGACATCACGCTGGCCAGTGAGCTGGGCAAAGGCAGTACGTTTACCGTGTACTTGCCGCTGCAGGCTTGCGATGCTTCCCGGCCTGCAGTGGCAGCGGAAGCGGCGCCGGCATTGGCCAAGCCGCAGGCAATGGCGCCGTCTCCGGCGCAAGAGCCGGTCCGCGAGCCGGCATCGGCGGGAATAGCGGCGCTGGACGTGCCGGGCGCCATCCCCGATGACCGCGCGCTGAGCGCGGAGGGCCGCCGCGCCATCCTGATTATCGAAGATGATCCTGCGTTTGCCCGCATCTTGCGCGACAAGGTGCGTGAGCATGGATTTCTGGCGCTGGTTGCCACTGATGGCGAAGCGGGGCTGGCGCTGGCCGAGCGGCGCGCACCGCATGCCATCATCCTCGACGTCATGCTGCCCCATATGGATGGCTGGGGCGTGATGCGCCGCATTAAGGAAAATGACGCCACGCGCGGCATTCCGGTCCACTTCATTACCTGTGTCGATGAGCGGCAGCGGGCGCTGGATATGGGCGCGGTCGGCTTTGCCAGCAAGCCAGTCAGCGCGGAACAGCTGGAACAGATTATCGATGCGATCGACACGTCATCCATGACGCCGGGCAGCAAGCGATTGCTGGTGGCGGGACAGCCCGGGCAGGCTGCGGCCATGGCGGCATTGCTGGCGCGCGACCAGCTGGAAATCGTCCAGGCGCACAGCGGCGCTGACGCGTTGGCGCAATGGGAGCAGGGCACGTTTGATTGCATGGTGCTGAACCTGGGCTTGTCCGGCATGGCAGCGCCGGCGTTGCTGGAGCGCTTGCGGCGGCCCGGCGCAGTGGGCCGGGTGCCCGTCATTATTCATTCCGACCAGCCATTGGCGCACGAAGACATGCGGCAGCTGGAACGCTTTACGGAACACATCATCGTCAAAGGCGCCAAGAGCCAGGAACGGTTGCTGGGCGAAGTCAGCCTGTTCCTGCATCACGTGGAAAACGCGCTGCCGCAACAGCAGTATGCAGCGCGGCGCGAGATGGCCAAGGAAGCGATTTTCGCGGGCCGCACGGTGCTGCTGGTGGATGACGATATCCGCAACGTGTTTTCACTGTCGTCGGCGCTGGACACCAAGGATATGCGGGTGGTGCACGCCGCCAATGGCCGCGAAGCGCTGGAGCAGCTGGCGGCTTGTCCGGAAATCGATGTGGTGCTGATGGACGTGATGATGCCGGAAATGGATGGCCTGGAAGCCATGCGCCGCATCCGCATGGTGCCCGAATGGCGCCGACTGCCCATTATTGCGCTGACGGCCAAGGCCATGCTCAATGACCGCCAGCAATGCCTCGATGCAGGGGCCAGCGATTACATTGCGAAGCCGATCGACATCGATAAACTGTTTTCGCTGATGCGCGTGTGGCTGTACGGGGATGCAAACAAACCGTGACTGGCGTAGCATACCTGGCAACCGTCATCCCAACTTACGGAGACCAGCATGCAACTGAAAAATTCCAGCTTGTTGCGCCAGCAAGCGTATGTCAACGGGGCCTGGGTCGGCGCGGACAGCGGCGGCACGCACCCCGTTACGAACCCCGCGACCGGCGAACAGATCGGCGTGATCCCCAACCTGGGCGCTGCTGAAACGCGGCGCGCGATTGAAGCAGCCAATGCCGCATGGCCGGCGTGGCGCAAAAAGACCGCCAAAGAGCGCTCGGCCATCTTGCGCAAATGGTCGGATTTAATGCTGGCCAATGCGGAAGACCTGGCGCTGCTGATGACGACGGAACAGGGCAAGCCGCTGGCGGAATCGCGCGGCGAAGTCGCGTATGCGGCGTCGTTTTTTGAATGGTTTGCGGAAGAAGCCAAGCGCATTGCCGGCGATACACTGGCGTCGCCGTGGCCGGACAAGCGGCTGATCGTCACCAAGGAACCGGTCGGCGTGTGTGCGGCGATTACGCCGTGGAATTTCCCGCTGGCGATGATTACCCGCAAGGCGGCGCCGGCGCTGGCGGCAGGCTGCCCTATCGTGCTGAAGCCGGCCGAAGCTACGCCGTTTTCTGCGCTGGCGCTGGCGGTCCTGGCGGAACAGGCCGGGGTGCCGCCTGGCGTGTTTTCTGTTGTCACGGGTTCGCCGCGCGAAATCGGCGCGGAAATGACGTCCAATCCCATTGTGCGCAAGCTGAGCTTTACCGGTTCCACCGGCGTGGGACGCCTGCTGATGGAACAGTGCGCGCCCACGATTAAAAAACTGTCGCTGGAACTGGGCGGCAATGCGCCGTTCATTGTGTTCGACGATGCCGACCTCGATGCGGCGGTAGAAGGCGCGATTGCATCGAAGTACCGCAACTCCGGCCAGACGTGCGTGTGCGCGAACCGCATTTACGTGCAGGATGGCGTGTATGACGCATTTGCCGAGAAATTCGTGGCAGCCGTGGGCAAGCTGAAGGTGGGCAATGGCGCCGATGCGGGCGTCACGCAAGGGCCGCTGATCGATGATAAAGCCGTGCAAAAGGTGGAAGAACATGTGGCCGATGCGCTGGCCAAGGGCGGCCGCCTGCTGATGGGCGGCAAGCGCCATGCGCTGGGCCATGGTTTCTTTGAACCGACCGTGATTGCCGACGTGACGCCCGCTATGCGGGTGGCGGGCGAAGAAACGTTTGGGCCACTGGCGCCGCTGTTCCGCTTCCAGACGGATGACGAAGCCATTGCGCTGGCCAACAGCACGGAATTCGGATTGGCCGCGTATTTCTATTCGCGCGACGTCGGCCGTATCTGGCGCGTGGCGGAAGGTTTGGAATCGGGCATGGTCGGCGTCAACACAGGCTTGATTTCCAATGAAATTGCACCGTTTGGCGGCGTCAAGCAGTCGGGCCTGGGACGTGAAGGATCGAAGTACGGGCTCGACGAGTATCTGGAAATCAAATACATCTGCCTGGCCGGTATTTAGTGCATTAATGCCCCGTCAGGCGGTCCGCCATGCGCTTGATGGCGGCCATCTGGCGGCCTTGGCGGCGCGCATACGCCGGGTCGTCATAGCTGAACCAGTCCCAGCAGGCTTTCGGATTGGCCAGCGGATAAATCGCGGCGGTTTGCGGATACAGCACCAGCAGGCGGTTGCTGTCGGCCCACGCGTTATAGCCGGCATGGCGGATGAATTGGTCGCCTACCTGTTCCGCATTTTGCAGGCAGCCGTGAAAGGCAATGTGCAGCCGGCAACCCTGGCCCTGGCTGGCTTCGCAATCGCGCGGCACATACAGGTAGCCGCGCAGCGCCATGCCATGCGCGGTGGGGTCGGGCAAGAATTCCGACTGGTCGAACGCGACCATCCTTCCCGTGGCAGGGGCCGTGCTGCGGGGGAGCAGGCCGGGATAAATCCACTGCAATAGCGCGCCGGCGGCATCGAAGCCGCAATTGCTGATGTAGGGAGTATCCAGTTCGCCGCATGCGTTGCCGTAGTTATCGGTCGGCATCGCATGCTGCGCGTGAATATCGTTGCGGTAAGCGATGAATGGCGTATAGCGGCTGTACCATGCGCGCAAATCGTCCACGATGGGCGTCGGCACGACGGTATCGCCAGTACCGGAAAACAGCCAGATGCGGTGGCGGGCCAGATTGGCCAGCGGCGCGATGGCTCCTTGTTGTTCATACTCCGCGGCAATGGCGGCCAGCGCGGGCGGGTTCGTGCCGCCCCGCTTGATATGGCACGGCAGCCAGCCGGTGCAGCTGCAAACTGCCGTGGCCGTGTCCAGCCTGCCCTGGGCGCAGTCATAGGGGCCGCCGGCAATGATGCCGGCGCCCGTCACCAAATCGGAATACGCGACGTCAAATTGCACGGCCATATAAGCCCCTGACGACAAGCCGGACACGGAAACGCCGCTGGCTTGCATGGGGGCCAGGCGTGCAGGCTTCACCTGCGGCGGCTTGACCCATGGCGGCCACCACCATGGCCGGGCCTGTTCCTGGCTGGCCCCCGCTTCCACCTGTGCAGCGGCATGGGCGGGCAGCCGCACATAGGCGGCAATGGCCATCAAGATGATCAGCATCAGTATGGGCAAGGTTCGGCGCGGCATGGCAAGGCTCCTTGAAATAGGGAACTTCCCATTTTGCGCGGGTAAGGCAGATACCTTTTGTGCTGCCTCAAGCGCATGTTTGCTTTTTACGCTTGTCGGAGATGTGGATGGCGCACGGTTTGGCTTAGAATCGTTTTTTTACCTGCGCACACCATCATGTCCAAGAAAATCGCTTTCGCCCTTGTTTCCGCCCTGGTCCTGTCTGCCCAGGCGCCTGTCCATGCGCAACAGGCTGGCGTTGCGGCAACGGCTGCGCCCGCTGCCTGCCCAGCCATCCTCAAGCAATCGTTCAACCGTTTGCAAGACGACGCGCCACAAAACCTGTGCCAATACGCCGGCAAGGTGATCCTTGTCGTCAATACGGCCAGCTATTGCGGCTTCACCAAGCAATACGAGGGACTGGAAGCGCTGTACGCCAAATATGGCGCCAAAGGGCTCGTGGTGCTGGGTTTCCCGTCGAATGACTTCGGCAAGCAGGAACCCGGCTCATCCAAGGAAATCGCGGACTTTTGCTACAACACGTATGGCGTGAAATTCCCCATGTTTGCAAAATCCGTCGTGTCCGGTTCGGCGCCCAATGCGCTGTATGCGGACTTGATCAAAGCCACCGGCAAGGCGCCGGCGTGGAACTTCCACAAATACTTGATCGACCGCAACGGGAAGGTCGTGGACAGCTTCCCGAGCAAGGTGACGCCGGAAGATAAGCAGCTGGTGGGGGCGGTGGAGAAGGCGTTGGGCGGATAAGTCCGCCCCGGGATTTATGTGGCTGCCGCCACTTCCGATTTCTCCAGCGTAAATCCCTCATCCACCCACCCGGTGATGCCGCCCGGCATGACTTTGACGGGCAGCCCCAGCTTGGCCAGCCGCACGGCGGCGCGGGCTGCGCCGTTGCAGTGGGGGCCGGCGCAGTAGACCACGAACAGCGTGCCCTGTGGATAAGCCGCCATTTTTGAACCAATGATTTTGCGGTGCGCCAGGTCGATTGCGCCCGGCACGTGGCCGGCTGCGTATTTTTCCGTGCCGCGCACGTCCAGCAATACGAAATCCTGCTGGCCGCTGCTGATCGCGTGGTGTACGTCCCAGCAATCCGTTTCAAACGTGAATGATGCTTCAAAGTGGGCCAAAGCGTCTGCGCTGGAAGCTGCCGGGATTTCAGTAACGAAGGACATGCGGTTCTCCTGGTGGGTTGCGATGGAGTCATTATCAAGCCCGCTCATCACGCTGAGCAGTGGCGCAAATGCCAAACTCCGTTAAGATTAGGCCATGGAAAAACATCTTGTTGTCGCCCTCGCTTACGACCGCCTGTGCACGTTTGAATTTGGTTGCGTGGTGGAATTGTTCGCACTGGACCGGCCGGAACTGGGCGTACCCTGGTATGACTTTGAAGTGGTGGCAGTGGAACCGGGGCCGATCCGCGCAGCCGGTGGCATCACGGTGCAGGCGCCATATGCACCGGCCCTGCTGGCGCGGGCGGACACCATCGTCATCCCTGGCTGGCGCGATGCCGATGAAGCGCCGCCGCCGGCATTGGTGGACGCCATCCGGGCCGCCCATGCGCGTGGCGCGCGGCTGTGCTCGATTTGTTCCGGCGTCTTTGTGCTGGCGGCGGCAGGTGTATTGGATGGCAAGAAAGCGACGACGCACTGGCGCTATACGGACCGGCTGGCCAAACGCCACCCGAAAATCATCGTGCAGCCGGATGACCTGTATGTCGATGAGGGACAGGTGATTACGTCGGCAGGTTCCGCAGCCGGGATCGATATGCTGCTGCACGTGGTACGGCGCGATTACGGCGCCCGCATCGGCAACCTGGTGGCGCAGCGGCTGGTCGTGGCGCCGCACCGCGAGGGCGGGCAGGCGCAGTTTTTACCGCGTCCGATGGCGCATGATGAACAGGGCAGGCTGTCGCGCCTGATGGAGTGGCTGCGCAGCAATCCTTCGCTGCCGCATACGGTCAACAGCATGGCGCAACGCGCGGCCATGAGCCCCCGCACGTTGCAGCGGCAATTCCAGGAAGCGACCGGCATGGGCGCGATGGAATGGCTGATCCATGAGCGGGTGGCGCTGGCCAAGGATTTATTGGAAACCGCGGATATTCCATTGGTACAAGTGGCGGAACGGGCAGGTTTTGGTTCCGAAGAATCGCTGCGCCACCACTTCCGCCGCCTCGCTGCCACCAGCCCCGGCGCTTACCGCCGCCAGTTTGCCGGCGCGGTTTAAACACTGCTTGTGTCTGCAATCAAACGCGCCTACTCTTGCAAGTCCACCAACCTGTCACATGGAGGTTGCCATGCCGTACGTCGATGGATTTGTATTGCCCGTTCCGAAAGCCAATGTTGAGGAATACAAGAAGATGGCCAACCTGTGCGCCGATGTGTGGCGCGAACATGGGGCGCTGGAATACCGCGAGTGCATTGCCGATGATGTGAAGCCGGGCCAGCACACGTCATTCCCGCAAGCCGTGAAGCTGGAAGACAATGAGACGGTGATTTTTGCGTGGATTGTTTATGAATCCCGCGCCAAACGCGATGAAGTCAACGAAAAAGTCATGAAAGACCCCAGGCTGGCTGAAATGATGGATCCCAAGAAATTGCCGTTCGATGGCAAGCGCATGTTCTGGGGTGGCTTCGACATGATCATTCAGAAATAACGCTACGCTTTCAAAGGCAGGGTCAGCAGGAATCGCGTGCCGTCACCGGGCGCACTGCTGACCTGGATTTGCCCATTCAAGACTGTGGTGGCAATGTTGTAGCACACGTATAAGCCGAGGCCGCTGCCGCCTGCCCCCATCTTGGTCGTGAAAAACGGGTCAAAGATGCGCTGCAAGTTGGCTTCCGGAATGCCGATGCCGTCATCGGCCACCGTCAATTCCAGCTGGCCCGATTCCGCTATGTCCGCCTGAATGTGGATGCTGCCATGGCTGCGCCCTTCAAACCCGTGCAGCACGGCGTTGTTGATCAGGTTGGTAATGATTTGCCCCAGCGGGCCAGGGAAACTGTCCAGCTCGATCGACCGGTCGATAGCGTGCTGCACTTTGAACGGCGTGTTTTTCAACGTGGGCGACAGCAGCAGCACGGTTTCCGTTACCACGTCGGCCAGCACAAATTTACGGCGCTGTGCACTGGTGCGGTCGACGGCGACTTGCTTGAAGCTGTTGATGAAGCTGCCCGCCCGTTCGAGGTTGCGCTGCAAGATGTCGCCCACTTCATTCGCTTCCCGTAAATACTTTTCCAGCGCGGAACGCGTCAGCCCTTTGCCTTCCTGCAAATCCCGCGTCATGCCACGGCTCAAGTCCGTCAGCGTGCTGGCGATCAGCAAACCATTGCCGATTGGCGTATTCAATTCATGCGCAATGCCCGCCACCATGGCGCCCAGTGCAGCCAGCGTTTCACTGCGTACTAGTTCCGCCTGCGCCAGGTTCAATTGCGCCACGGTTTTTTGCAATTCCCGCGTCGTGTGGTGCAAGTTCAAATGCGTCGTCAGCCGCATCAACACTTCTTCCACCTGGAATGGCTTGGTGATGTAATCCACGCCGCCCGCCTGGAAGCCCGCCATCTTGCTGCGCGTTTCACTGAGCGCGGTCATGAAAATCACGGGAATGTCGCGCGTCAGCGGATCATCCTTCAGGCGGCGGCACGTGGCCAGGCCATCCATGACGGGCATCATGACATCCAGCAAAATCAAGTCAGGGCGCAAGAACACTGCCCGCATCAAGCCTTCTTCGCCATCTTGCGCCACCACCACGCATAAGTCGTGCTGTTCCAGGTAATCAACCAGCACACCCAGGTTGGCGGGCGTGTCATCGATGATCAGCACGGTCTTTTGTGCGGCCGTCACGATGGCAGCCCCAGGTGCTGTTGCGCCAGCGCCAGGATGGCGCGCGACTGGTAGCCATCGGCCAATGCCTGCAGCCGTGCCGCGAAAGGCCGGTAGCGGTCGTCGCGTGCCGCCAGTTCCGTGGCAAAGCGGTGAATGCTGCGCATATTGCCCGTCATGGCCAGCGCATACAGCTGTTCGATATCGGCCGGCGGCGGCGCCAGCATCGGGGTATCGGTGGGCACATCAACAGGCGCCGGGGCCATCCCGGTGATCCACCGCAGCCGCAGGCAAGCGCCAATGTGCTGCAGCAGCGCCGGCTGGTCGATCGGTTTGGGCAGGAAGACATTGGCGCCTGCATCCAGGCTGGCCGCTTCGCCTGCCTGTGAAATGCTGGCGGACACGGCAATGATGGGTAAATGGCGCAACATGGGGTCGGCCCGCATGATACGCATCAACTCCAGCCCGTCGATGCCGGGCATGGCAATGTCGGTAATGACGAGGTCCGGCAAATCGCGCTGCATGGAATCCAGTCCGGTCTGGCCATCAACTGCTTCCCACGTGACAAAGCCCAGTCCTTCCAGCAAATCCGCCAGCATGGCCCGGTTGCCATCCTGGTCATCGATGACGAGCACGCTGCGGCGCGTGCCTTCATAACCTGTCACCACGGGCGCCGTACGCGTTGCCGCTGCCGACGATGCCAGCGGCAGCACCAGTTCGAACCAAAACCGGCTGCCTTCATCCGGCAAGCTTTGCACGTCGATATGGCCGCCCATCAGCGCCACGATTTGTGCACTGATGGCCAGTCCCAGTCCCGTGCCGCTGGCGCGCCGTCCCGCATCGCCCGCCTGTTCGAATGGCTGGAAGATGCGCGTCAATTCTTCTTCCGTCATGCCGACGCCGCTGTCATGCACCGTGAAGCGCAGCCGCACCTGGTCCGGCACGGTATGCGGACGTTGCTGCACGCGCAAGCTGACCTGGCCCGATGGCGTAAATTTGATGGCGTTGCCCAGCAAGTTCAGCAACACTTGGCGCAACCGTTTTTCATCGCACAGTACGGCAGCCGGCAAGCCCGGCTCCAGCATGCAGACAAAGCGCAGCAGCTTTTCTTCCGCCTTCACGCGGACGATATCGCCGATGCCGTCAATAAAGGCGGCCAGCACCATGGGTTGCGGTTCCAGCGTGAATTTCGCCGCTTCAATACGGGATAAATCCAGCACGTCGTTAATCAGCGACAGCAAATGCGTGCCGCTGCGTTCAATGGTCGTGATGCCGCGCTGCTGGCGTTCGGACAAGCCGCCATCGCGGTCGAGAATTTGCGCATAGCCGAGAATGGCATTGAGCGGCGTGCGCAATTCATGGCTCATGTTGGCGAGGAACTGGCTTTTTGCATGGGTTGCGCTTTCCGCTTCGGCCCGCGCTGCCTGCACTTCCGCATTCAGGCGCTGCAATTGTTCATTTTGCTGGCGCAATTCTTCCGTGCGCGCTTCCACCTGGTTTTCCAGGAAGCGGTTGGCGGCTGCCAGCAATGTGTGCATTTCTTTATCGGCATGGCGGCCCAGGTGCGCGTGCAGGCGCGTGGCCGTGCGCAATTGCTGCGCTTCCGCCAGCGCCCGTGACAACGACGTTAACGGACGCGACAGCGTGTAATAAAACACGATCGTGGCGGCCAGCGCCAATCCCGTGTTTTTCAGCAAGTCGAACAGTACCGTCAATCCCGCACGGGCCAGTACACCGGCTGCCAGCACGCTGGCGTCAACTTGTACGGTGACGCGGCCTACCGGTTCTTTCAAATTGGGCGTGTACAACGGCAGCGTGAATTCCCGTTCACCCTGCGTCAGCCAGTCGGCCAGCCACGCCATGCGGTCTGGCGCACGGGGACGGGAGCGCTGCGCCAGCACGACGCCTGTTTCCGTGGAAATCACAGCGGTGTGGAACGGCTGGTACATCAGCAGGCTATCGACCACGCCTTCGGCCAGATACGGGCTGACACTAAAGGCTGCCTGGCTGGCGGGGCGGCTCAGGCTGTTCAACACTTGCTCGATGGTGCCGCGCACATTTTGCCGCTCGTTATGCAAATCGATGGCAATTTGTACCGTTGAAAACAGCGCACTGAGCACCAGGGCCACGGCCAGCACCCGGGCAGCCTGGCGGACATGCAGGCGGTTCAGATAAGCAGTTGTGGCATGCAGCCTGTTCATCAGGGTTTGACGGCAAAGGTGTGGCGGCGCATGGCGTCCGCCAGTTTGCGGGCATCGTCATCGAGCCACGCTGCATAATGCGCAGCCAGCGCTTCGCGTACACCGGGTTTGGCCAGCACCGCATTGAGTTTGCGGATCACTGCCTGGCCCTGTTCGCTGTTGGCGCATGCCACGTGGTTGACGACCACATCGGCTTGTTCATCGAGCGGATAAAAAGCCAGCGCCTTGACGTCGTCCACCGTGCGCCCGCCCAGGTAATAGGGTACCTCGAAAGGCTGGCCCAGCATGCCGTCGATGCGTTTGGCGATCACCATTTGCGTCAGGTTGCGCGATGCGTCGGGGATGCTCAGTGTGAACAGTTGGGATTTGTCGCGGTATGGCTTCAGCACGGCGTCAACGGGACCGCCATAGCTGCGGGCGGAATCAATACCGACATTGAATTTGCCATCGGCAAGTAGCTTGTCCAGGACGAGTTTTCCTTTGGCATTCATATAGGGCGCGACGCGGGCGGTATCGCCCCGGCGCACGAACATGCCCGCAGGCAAAGCCGCCAGCGTTGGCGTGGAAAACGTCATGAATTGTTCCCGTTCCGCGTTGCGGATCAGGCCGGGATTGCAGGCTTGCGGATCGGATTTCAACATCATGGCGACGCGCTGGATCGGCACGATGACGACTTTGTGCTTGTACTCCGGCAATGCGGGGATCAATTGCTGCTGCAGCGACAGTTCGATAAAACCGGCCCCCTTGTGCGGACCGTCGGCAATCACCAGCGGCGCCAGGTCATACAGGTACCACGTGATTTCCTGCGCAGCCAAGGCAGGCGCAGTGCACCCGATCCAGCCGGCGCACAGGGCTGCTGCCTTCCATCGTGCTGGCGTGTTCATGGCGGCCTCCCCGCTGTGATGAGCGGATTATTGATGGCAGATTACTCTTGCATTGTATGCCATTGCCGCTGCGCAAAGGTGGTAACAAAGCCGCATTGCTTGCGGGGAAGAAGTCAGGCGGCGATCGTGGCTGGAAGCGCGCCGCGCAGCGCATTGCATAGGACAATCTCGTCGGCTTGATCCAGCATGGCGCGGGTGACGACAGCTTCTTCCGCATTCCAGGCGGGATCATCCAGTAGCACGCTGCGCATGATGCCGGGCAACAAGCCGCAGGCCAGCGGCGGCGTCAGCCAGCGGCCCTGGATGTGCACGAACACATTGCTGCGGCCGCCTTCCGTCAATTCGCCCCGTTCGTTGAAAAACAGCATGTCGAACGCGCCTTGTGCTTCCGCAGCGCGCCACGCAGCGTCATAGCGGGCCCGTACGCTGCTTTTATGGCGCAGGAAGACATCGTCCGCGCGGGTGGTATCGGACGCCAGTAAAACGCGCACAGGGGCGGCCAACGGCGCCAGGACACCGTGCTGGACGGACAAGGCGCCGTCGGTGGCCGGGGCAGGCGCCGCACGGGCGGATGCGTTGCCGGAACTGAGCGATGCCGCATGGCCTGCGCGCAGGGCCAGCCGCAAGCGCATCGGCGTTGCCGGTGCGAACGTGGCGCAAGTTTGCGCGGCCAGCGCGCGCGCCGCCGCTTCATCCCATGGATAGCCGAAATAGCGGGCCGACGCCGCCAGCCGCGCCAGGTGGCGGTCCAAGTGGCGCACGCCGTCTTCGCGCGTGGCATACATGGTTTCAAACAGTTCATGTTCGCTGGCAAGGCCCGTCAGGAAGCGCGCCTTCAGCTTGCATTCGGCATATTCATCAGCCGGATCGCTGTCGTACACGATGCCGGCGCCCACGCCCAGTTCACCGCGGCGTACCCCGTGCGCGGGCGGCTGCAGCGACAACGTGCGGATCGGCACGGACATGCAGAATGGGCCTATGGTTTCCCCTGCCGGCGCAGGCTCAAACCAGCCGATGGCGCCCGTGTACAGGCCGCGCGGCGCCGGCTCCAGCTCCGCAATGATTTCCATCGTGCGGCGCTTGGGCGCGCCCGTGATGGAACCACACGGATACAGTGCGTCAAAGATATCGGCCAGCGTGGCTTGCGGTTTCAATTGCGCCTGCACGGTGGACGTCATTTGCAGCACGCTGCTGTAGCGGCGCACGTCGAACAAAGCAGGGACCTTGACGGTGCCGGTTTGCGCAATGCGGCCGATATCGTTGCGCAGCAAGTCCACGATCATCAGGTTTTCCGCGCGGTTCTTCGTGTCTTGCGCCAGGGCGGCTGCACGGCGCGCATTTTCTTCGTCATCGGCCGCGGCGGGCGCCGTGCCTTTCATGGGCCGCGCCGTCAATTCGCCATCGGCAAAGCGGACAAACAATTCCGGCGACAGCGACAATACCGCCGTGCCGTCATCGGGCGCAATCAGTGCGCCATATGGCACGGGCTGGCGGGCGCGCAGGCGCTGGTACAGCGCAAAGATGGAACCATATGCATCGAAGCGCAAACGGTACGTGTAATTGACCTGGTATGTATCGCCTGCCGCGATGTAGTTGCGGATGCGCGCTATGGCTTCCGTGAATTGCGCTTCATCGACGTTGGCTTCAATCGCGGCAATGCCGGACGGCTCGCTGCCTGCCCGCGCGGCCAGCCATGCCGCCACTTCCGCTTGCGCCAGCAGTTCGCAGCATTCAAAAACCAATACGCGCGCCGTGGGGGCATCCGCATCGGCGGCCGGATGGGAAGGCATGCCGAGGATGTGCGCGCCCAGTTCATACGCGCACAGCGTGACGGCATGGCGGCCTTGCGCCAAATGCTTTTCCATCTCAGCCAGTACTGCGCGCCATGCCGTCACGCCACCGTGGCCATCGCAGCGCAGCGTCGCCACATGCCCCGTGTACAGGCGGGAACGGGCTTGCGCCAATCCGTCCGGGCTGGCGTCGTCCAGCAGTGCGAATACTTCGTGGTTCATAAATTAAAGCAGCAGGGCGATATGCAGCGCCGTATCGTGCGACGGATCGAGTTTGAAGCCGCTCTTCGCATAGCGGTGCCAGCGGCCGATCACATAGGCCAGCAAGACCGCGGCGCGGGCGCTGATGTCGTCTTCGTGGCCATAGCCTTCCGTGGTGGCCAGGCGCAGCGCCTGGCGCAATGCCAGCTCGATACGTTCGTGCAGCTGGTTCATGCGCTGTTGCAGGCGCTCGTCTTCACCCACCAGCGCATCGCCCGTCAGCACGCGGGTCATGCCGGGATTACTGGCAGAAAATTGCAGCAGCATGCTGATGATGTCGCGCACTTGCGCCACGCCGCTGGCCTGCTTTTCCATGATCTGGTTGATCACGCCAAACACGCTCGCTTCAATGAAATCAATCAACCCTTCGAACATTTGCGCCTTGCTGGCGAAATGGCGGTACAGCGCTGCTTCAGAAAATTCCAGCTTGCGCGCCAGCGCTGCCGTGGTGATTTTCTCGCCTTTGGGTTGTTCCAGCATTTCTGCCAAAGCGACGAGGATTTGCTGCCTGCGCTGGCCGGGCGGTGTGCTTGCCATGATAGGAAATTAAAATGATCAAAGAATTATGAACGCAGCCGTGCCAGCTGCGCGGGCAAGTGCCGCACAGATTTTACTTTGACATCGACCCAGCGTGGACGGAAAAAGCGCTTAGGCACATGCGCCATGCCGATCGGATCCGCCACTTTCAGGTATTGCGTGACCCATGCCGTGCGCATGCCCAGGCTCCGCGCGGCGCGCAAATTGGCCAGCGTGTCTTCCACCAGGATGCAGCGCGCCGGCGCCGCTTTTTGCTTTTTCATCACGCTGCGCAGCATCAGGCGCGATGGTTTCGGACGCAAATGGCGGTGGATGCGCATGTGCTCAATCGCGATGTGGTGTGAAAACTCGCGGTGGATACCGAGGATGCGCAGCACGTCGCGCGAATAGCGGTGCGGCGCGTTGGTCAGCAACACTTTGCGGCCGGGCAGGGCGCGCAGCAGTTGTCCCAAGCCCTTTTCCGCCCGCACCATGGAATCGAGTTCCGGGAAGTCATGCGTGACTTTCAGGAAGTGGGCGGAATCCACGCCATGGTGCTTGACGAGGCCCAGCATGGTGGCGCCATAGCGCCGCCAGTACAAGGTGCGCGCTGCATTGACGGCATCCGCGCCGGCCGGTGCGCCATCATCGCCCAGGACGCGGGCAATGTAGGTATTCATGTTGGCCGTGATGGCTGGAAAAATCGCGTGCGACGCATTGTGCAGCGTATTGTCCAGATCAAACAGCCAGACCGGGGAGGAACGGGGTATATTCACGGCAGAAGAGGGGAAATCATGCAACGCCAGATTATAGTTTTATTTTGCAGCCTGTTCCTGTGGTTCGGCGTACCGTTCAACGGCCCACTGCAGGCGGCCGAACCATCGGCCGCTATCCCCAACCGCGGCGCATTGTTCAAGCTGGAACACGGCGGCCATACTGCTTATTTGTTCGGCACCATCCACGTGGGGGCGGCGGATTTTTATCCGTTGGAGCCGCGCGTGACGGCCGCGCTGCAGCAGGCGTCCGTGCTGGCGCTGGAAATCGACCCGCTGGGCGACCAGGCCGCCATTACCCGCGCCGTGCGCGACCACGGCATGGCCCGCAATGGCCGCGGCGCCGTATCGGAAGAGTTATCCCCCGCCTACCGTCCCCGCTTGCAGCAATTGTTGCGCCGCTATGCGATTGCGCCGGAAACCGTGGCGCCCATGCAGCCCTGGATGGTGGCCAGCCTGCTGACCATCAGTGAATTCGTTGCGCAGGGCTATGAGCCGGCGCTGGCAGTCGATGCGTGGCTGTCGCGCCAGGCCAGGGAGCGCCGGTTGCGTGTGGTGGAGCTGGAATCCGTGGCGGGGCAAATGATGCTGTTTAACCGCATGAGCAACGCGGAACAGGCGCGCTTCCTGGAAGAAGGCATTGCCGCCATTGAAGATGAAGAACAGGCCAGGCAGGCGCGCGACATCGTCCATGCGTGGCGCCACGCGGACCAGGCCGGGCTCAATGAAATCGCGCGCAAGGCGGAAGAAGACGACACGTTTTCCGGCAAATTCGTACAGCGCGTGTTGCTGGACCAGCGCAATCCCGGGCTGGCATCCGGTATTGCCAGCCTGCTGGCGCGCGAACGGCACAGTTTTGCCGCAATTGGCGTGCTGCATCTGGTCGGCAAAGGCAACGTGCCGGAATTACTGCGCAAACGCGGTATCGCCGTGGAACGGATTTACTAAAAACGAGGGAAATTATTAGAGAAACTGCGGGGGGCGGAGAGTGGTGCCCTTGACGTGGATTGAACACGTGGCCTCTCCCTTACCAAGGGAGTGCTCTACCACTGAGCTACAAGGGCATTCATTCTGGCGGCTGTGGTACAACGAACGCCGCCAAAAAATTAGTGAGACCGGATCATAGTGCCAAAAGCCTGTTCCGTCAAGACTTCCAGCAACAAAGAATGCTCGATGCGGCCATCGATGATGTGCACGGTGTTGACGCCGGACTTGGCAGCGTCCAGTGCGGACGAGATTTTTGGCAGCATGCCGCCGGAAATCGTGCCGTCAGCGAACATTTCATCGATTTCACGGGCCGACAAGTCGGTCACCAGCTTGCCATTCTTGTCTTGCACGCCGGCGATGTTGGTCATCATGATCAGCTTTTCAGCTTTCAGGATTTCCGCGATCTTGCCAGCCACGACGTCGGCATTGATGTTGTAAGCCTGGCCATCCTGGCCGAAACCAATCGGCGAAATGATTGGAATGAAGGCGTCGTCCTGCAGCGCTTTCACGACAGCCGGGTTGATGGCGTCGATTTCGCCGACAAAACCAATGTCCAGGAACTGGCCCGGGTTGTCGCGGTCTGGCATCGCCATCTTGCGGGCGCGGATCAAGCCGCCGTCTTTACCGGTCAGGCCCACTGCCTGGCCGCCGTAATGGTTGATCAGCATAACGATGTCTTGCTGCACTTCGCCGCCCAGCACCCACTCCACCACTTCCATGGTTTCTTCGTCGGTGATCCGCATGCCTTGCACGAACGTGCCCTGCTTGCCGATTTTCTTCAGCGCGTTATCGATTTGCGGACCGCCGCCGTGCACCACCACCGGATTCATGCCGACCAGTTTCAGCAGGATGACGTCGCGTGCGAAACCGTGTTTCAGGCGCTCATCGGTCATTGCATTGCCACCGTATTTGATGACGATGGTCTTGCCATGGAAGTTGCGGATATATGGCAGCGCTTCAGCCAGGATCTGTGCCTTGATTTGCGGGGACACCGCGGTCAGGTCGCTGGCAGGCACTTCCAGGTTCAGATTCGAGAGAGACGTCATGGCAATTCCGGTAAAAGTATTTTGTGCAGGTGCGTTTGAGCGCGATTTTACAGCCAACTGCGGATTATAGGGCTTTTTGCTGATTGTCAATTCCGATGGCTTCAGCTAGGCTGGCTGACTATGACCGCCCCTGACCACCTGCACCGCCAACTCGAAGCCATGCGGCCCCAGCTTGTCCGCTTCGCATTGTTGCAACTTAGAAACGAATCACTGGCGGAAGATGCCGTGCAAGATGCCCTGATCGCTGTACTGGAGCAGCCTGACCGCTTCCAGGGACAGTCGTCGCTGCGCACCTACGTGACGGGCATCCTGAAATTCAAAATCATCGACTGCCTGCGCGCCGCCACCCGCGAGCGCCCCATTGAATATGGCGAAGACCAGAGCGAAGATGATGTCATTGATGCATTGTTCCTGGCCGACGGCCACACGGTCGACATGCCGCGCCAGTGGGGCAATCCAGACCAGACACTGGAACAAAAAGACTTCTTTCGTGTGCTGGAAATTTGCCTGGAAAAGCTGCCCGCCAAGGCTGCCCGCATTTTCATGATGCGCGAATGGCTGGAACTGGAAACCGAAGAAATCTGTAAGGAATTGGCGATTTCTTCGTCTAATGCATGGGTGCTGCTGTACCGGGCGCGCTTGCGGCTGCGCGAATGCCTGGACTTGAACTGGTTCGGCGCTCACACTGTAAAAGGCTGACCATGGATAAACTCAAGCCCACCTGCCGCGAAGTGCACCGTCTGGTGTCCGAGGGAATGGACCGCGACCTGACCCTGGTCGAGCGCGCCCGCATGCGCCTGCACTTGATGGTATGCGGCGCCTGCACCCGCTTCAATGTGCAAATGGACACACTGCGCCGCGCCATGCGCAACTTCCCGCTGGGCGGCGATGACGGAGACAAGCGATGAGCATTTGCAAACGCTGCGGCGCGGAATTCCATTGCGCGATGGCCGATGGCAATGACGGCAGCCCGTGCTGGTGCACGGCCATGCCGCCTGCCTTCCCTGTGCCATCTGGCGACACGGACGTCACGTGCTGGTGCCCCGCATGCCTGAAACTGCATATCGAGCAGCGGCAAGCGCAGCGCGCCGATACCGCAGGCGATTCCAAGTAATGAACCTGGCCGCTGTATGCGGCAAACATTGAAAGACCCATCATGCGCTTCCAGGACATCCGCATCAGTGTCCGCATTACCGTCGGCTATGCCACCCTGATCTTGCTGATGCTGGGTGTGATCCTGGTCGGCGTGTCCCGCATTTACTCGATCCGCGCTGAAACGGACCACATCCTCAGCATGGACTGGGCCGCCGCTGCAGCCGCCAACAATATCGACACGCAGTCGCGCGAAGCAGCCACCCGTATTGCTACCTTGATCATCCAGAAAAAGCTGGAGCAACGGATCGAAAGCTATGCGCGCATCGATGCCATCAAGCTCAATATCGACCGCGAACTGGAGCGGCTGGGCGAGCTTGATGCGACGCCGGACGCCATGCGGCTGATCGAGAAAATCAAGAAAGCGCGCGCCGAATACTATGACTCGTTCATCGCCGTGGCGGACATGGTGGAAGCGGAAGACCGCGATGCGGCCGAAGAGCGCATGATCCACCTGGCAATGCCGGCGCTGAACCGCTTGCTGGGTGCGATCCATGAACTGAACCAGCTGCAGCAAAACCAGGTGATGGCCAGCGCCGCCAATGCCCGTGCCGATATCAATTCATCGCTGATGGCCATGACCCTGTTCGGCCTGGCCGCCATCATGGTGGCCGTGGGTTTTGCGTATTCGGCCCGTTCCATCACGCGTCCGCTGGATAAAGCCATTGCCATTGCCACCCGCGTGGCGCAGGGCGACTTGAGCATGGAGATCGAAGCCACGTCGAAAGACGAAACGGGCGAATTGCTGCGCGCACTGAAGCACATGACGGTCAGCCTGGCGGCGGAACAGCAGCTGCGCCATGCGGTGGAAGTGGCGGAAGACGCGACCAAGGCGAAGTCGGACTTTTTGGCCAACATGAGCCATGAAATCCGCACGCCGATGAATGGCATCATCGGCATGACGCACCTGGCGCTGCAGACGGACTTGACCCCGAAACAGCGCAATTACCTGGAAAAAGTCGAATCGGCTGCGCGCCACCTGCTGGGCATCATCAATGACATCCTGGACTTTTCCAAGATTGAAGCGGGCAAGATGAATTTCGAGCGCATCGATTTCTTCCTGGAAGACGTGATGGCGCAAATTGCCGATTTGTCCGTCATGCGGGCGCAAGATAAAGGGCTGGAACTGCTGTTCGATATCGGTCCTGACGTGCCGACGGCGCTGGTGGGCGATCCGCTGCGTTTTGGCCAGGTATTGATCAACCTGACCAACAATGCCATCAAGTTCACGGAAAAGGGCGAGATCGTCGTTACCATCCGCCTGCTGGAAAAGCTGGAAGATGGCGTGCGTTTGCGCGTCGACGTGCGCGACACGGGCGTGGGCTTGACGCCGGCCCAGCAAAGCAAATTGTTCCAGGCTTTTACGCAAGCCGATACGTCCACCACGCGCCACCACGGCGGCACGGGCCTGGGCCTGACCATCAGCAAGCGGCTGGTGGAAATGATGGATGGCGAAATCGGGCTGGAAAGCGAAGCGGGCGTGGGCAGCACGTTCTGGTTCACGGCGAAATTCGGCCTGGCGGCCGTGCCCCAGGTGGAAATCAAGCCGGATGCCGACATTTCCAGCGTGCGCGTGCTGGTGGTGGACGATAACGCGACGGCCCGCGAAATCTTCCTCGGCATGCTGCAGTCCATGAAATTCGATGCTGCCGCCGCTGAAAACGGCGAAAAGGCGCTGCACATGGTGGCGCAGGCGCGTGCGGAAGACAAGCCGTTCGGGCTGGCGCTGGTGGACTGGCAAATGCCGGGCATGAGCGGCATCGACGTGGTGCAGGCGTTGCGCGCACAGGCTGAACAAACCGCATCTGAACCGCCGCGCGCCATCATGGTGACAGCGTACAACCGCGACGTGCTGATGGATGAGGCGCGCGACATCCCGCTCGATGGTCTGCTGAGCAAACCGGTCAGCGCTTCGACCTTGCTCGATGCCGTGTCGTCCGTGTACGGCAAAGGCTTTTCAGAATGCCGCCGTATCCGCCGGGCGCAAGATTACCAGTCTGCGGCGGCATCCGTGCGCGGCGCATGGCTGCTGCTGGTGGAAGACAATGAAATCAACCAGGAAGTCGCGCAGCAAATCCTGGGCGATGCCGGTATCCGCGTGGATGTGGCCAGCAATGGCGCCATGGCGCTGGCGAAAATCGGCGTCAATGATTACGACGGCGTACTGATGGATTGCCAGATGCCGGTCATGGATGGCTATGACGCCACCCGCAAGCTGCGCGAAAATCCCCGTTATGCGGACTTGCCCGTGATCGCCATGACCGCCAACGCCATGGTGGGCGACAAGGAAAAATGCCTGGATGCGGGCATGAATGACTTCATCGCCAAGCCGATCGACGTGGCGCAACTGTTTGCCACGCTGGCGCGCTGGGTCAAGGTAAAGAATCCGCAGCAAGTGGTGGCGGAAGCGCCGCCGCAGGAAGATACGCTGCCAATGATCCCGGGCTTGAAAATGGACGCGGCATTGCAGCGCGTGGGCGGCAACGTGAAATTGATGCGCAAGCTGCTGGCCCGTTTCGCGGAAACGCAGATCGGCGTCATGCAGCGCATCCACGACGCGATTGAAAACAATGACCTGGAAACCGCCACGCGCGAAGCGCATACGGTCAAGGGCCTGGCAGGCAATATCGGCGCATCCGGCGTCGTCGACAGCGCGGCAAAGCTGGAACAAATGCTGGCGCAAGGTGTGATGGAAGGCCGCGATGACGCGCTGGCGGCGCTGACGCTGGAATTGCAGGAAGTGCTGGGCGTGATCATGCTGGCGCTCGACGCGCGCCGTATGGGCGCCACGCAGGCGCCGTCGGCCGCACCGGCAGCCAGCGCCGACCCGGAAGCACTGGCAACGGCCATGCGCGATATGGCCGCGCTGCTGGCGCAGGACGATGCGGCGGCGGCGCGCCTGGCGGAAAGCCTGGAAGCGCAATTGCAGGCGGCCGGGCAGGGCGAGCATGGCCGCCAACTCAGGCGCCAGATTGCGCAGTATGATTTCGAAGGCGCGCTGGCGCAATTGCAGGAAGCGGCGGGCGCGTTGCAAGTCACCTTATAATTTCAGCCATCATGACAGCTACGCAAGCCAAACCAACCATCCTCGTGGTGGACGACACGCCGGACAATATCGACCTGCTGTGCGCCATCCTGGAAGAAGATTACCGCACCAAGATCGCCGTCAATGGCGAGCGGGCACTGAAGATCGCCAATGGCGACAGCAAGCCGGACTTGATCCTGCTCGACATCATGATGCCGGGCATGAGCGGTTATGACGTGTGCAAACAGTTGAAATCCAACCCTGCGACGCGCGATATCCCCGTGATTTTCGTGACGGCCATGAGTGAAATCACGGACGAGCAAATGGGCTTGTCGCTGGGCGCGGCCGACTACATCACGAAACCGGTATCTGCACCGATCGTGCTGGCGCGGATCAAGACGCAGCTGGCCATGAAGCGCGTGCACGATTTCCTGCGCGACCAGAACACGTTCCTGGAGTCGGAAGTCAAACGCCGTACGGCCGAGGTGGCGGCATTGCAGGACGTGGCGATCCACACGATGGCGTCGCTGGCGGAAACGCGCGACAACGAGACGGGCAACCATATCCGCCGCACGTCGTGGTACGTGAAAGCGCTGGCTGAGCGCTTGCGCCATCATCCGCGCTTTTCGCACTTCCTCGATGACGCCACGATTGAATTGCTGTTCAAGTCGGCGCCGCTGCACGATATCGGCAAGGTGGGGATTCCGGACCGTATTTTGCTCAAGCCAGGCCGTTTCGAACCGCATGAAATGGAAATCATGAAGACCCATACCACCTTGGGACGCGACGCGATTATCGCGGCCGAGCGGGAACTGGGGATCGAAGTGGATTTCCTCCGCTTTGCCAAGGAAATCGCGTACGGCCACCAGGAAAAATGGGATGGCAGCGGTTATCCGGAAGGGCTGGCGGGTGATGCGATCCCGATTTCCGCACGCCTGATGGCGCTGGCCGACGTGTATGACGCGTTGATCAGCCGCCGCGTGTACAAGGACGGCATGTCGCATGAGCAGGCGGTGGCCATCATCACGGAAGGACGGGGCACGCACTTCGATCCGGATATTACGGACGCCTTCCTCGACATCCAGAGGCAATTCGTGGAAATCGCGCTGCGCTATGCGGATACGGACCACGACATGGACAAGAAGCGGGAACGTATCGAGTTGTTCACGAAGGATGCCTGATGCAGCCGTACTGGGTTGATTTGCTGGGTTATTGCGCCGCGTTTTGCACGACCATCGCGTTCGTGCCGCAAGTCGTGCTGGTGTGGCGCCGCCGCAGCGGGGAAGGGGTGTCGACGCTGATGTACATCGTGCTGACGGTCGGCATCGCGCTGTGGTTCATCTATGGCGTGATGCTGCAATCGTGGCCGGTCATCATTGCCAATGGCATCACGCTGCTGCTGGCGCTGGCCGTGCTGGCAATGAAATGGATGTTCCGGGGACGGGCGCCGCGTACGGTACAAACGCCGGCGCCATCCCGCAAGACGGGTTAATCCCGGCACGTTTTAAAGAAGCGCAGCATTTCCCGGCTGGCGTCGGGACCGCGGGCATCCGTGTAGCTGCCTTCTTCACTGCCGCCGCTCCATGCATGGCCTGCCCCATGCACCACCCAGTGCTCCCCCAGCGGCTTGCCATTGCTGCGACGGTGCGTGATGCGGGTGTAGCGGTAGCCATCCGGCACGCTGCCCGTGTCGGTGGCGGCGTTGTGCAGCACGCCGTGGCCGTGCAGTTTCTGGATCAGCACCTGCTCGCCATTGCGCGGGTGGACGGTGTTGTCCTGGTCCCCGTGAAACACGATGATGGGCAAGCCGCCTCCTTTGATGGGTTGCGCCTGCATGCCCCGTTTCATGGCGGACAATGCGGAAGGCAAGTCTTGTGCGGCGGCGAACGGCATGCCGGAATGCACGCCGACGGCGCAAAAGATATCCGGATACAGGGCGCCGACTATGGCTGCCATGGCGCCGCCCGCCGATAGTCCCGCCACATACACCTGGCTGCGCTCGATGCTGTAGCGGGCCATGACCTGGTCCGCGATACCGGCAATGATGGAGGGTTCGCCCTGGCCCCGTTGCTGGTCCAGCGCGTTGAACCAGTTCCAGCAGCGGTGCGGGTTGGCGTCTTGCGACTGGGCCGGATACACGACAAAACAGCGCGCTTCCTCGGCCAGTGCATTCATGCGTGTACCGGCGGCAAAATCGTCAGGGTCTTGCGTGCAGCCATGCAGCATCACCACCAATGGAAGCGGCTGGCCACGGTAACCACCCGGCACATACAGCTTGTAGCTGCGGGTACCCGCGTGGTTGGTGAATTCCCCGTGCAGGAAATGGCCTGGTTGCGGCGGCGGCCCTGGAAACAATGTTGATAGGAACTGGCGCGTGGCATCGTGGAATTGCGTGCGCAGCTGGTCGAACAAATCGTGGTCGAGTTTCATGGCTACCTCCATCGGTCGCGCTGCGCCGGATCACTAGGGATAGCGCAGCGTATGGGTGGATGTCTCCGGAACGCTCTGCGTGGCGTTGACGCCATCTGCCCGGCCAGTTGTCTGGCCGGTTACGGCACCAGTATAAAAGCTAAGCAGCCGGGTTTGTGTATGTTGGCGCACACACGGGGGTATTCGCGCCGGATGCTAAGTAAGTACCAAGAAATTATTGTGAAGTTATGACGAACAGAACCGGATGCGCTGCAAGGCGCCCGGTGCGACGCAGTGCGAGCACTGCTAGCAGCGGGCAACGCGGCAGAGCGCCGGTTATGGAAGTCAGAACTCACAAGAATTTATGCGTACTTACTTAGGCAGCGACAGTGTGGAAAAAACGCAGCATTTCGCGGCTGGCATCGGGACCGCTTGCATCGGTATAGCTGCCATCCGTGCTGCCGCCGGACCAGGCATGCCCGGCGCCATGGATGACCCAGTGTTCGCCCAGCGGCGTGCCGTCGGGATGGTGGTGCGTGGTGCGGGTAAAGTTGCGCCCCTGCGGCACGCTGCCCTGGTCGCGCTGGGCGCGGGCGCCGGCATGGCGGTGCAACTGTTGCGACATGACTTGCTCGCCGTTGCGCGGGTGGACGGTGTGGTCACGATCGCCATGGAATACGATGATGGGTCGGCTGTTGCCGGCAATGGCCGCATCTTTGGCGGGCGCGCCCTGTTTCATGGCTTGCAGCGCGGACGGCAAATCCCTGGCCGACGCGTACGGCAGGCCGGAATGCACGCCCACCGCAGCGAAGATGTCGGGATACAGCGTGCCTGCAATGACGGCCATGGCGCCGCCGGCCGACATGCCGGCCACATACACTTGCCGTGGCGCCACAGCATATTGCGCGGCCACCTGTTGCGCGATACCGGCGATGATGGCGGGCTCGCCCTGGCCCCGTTGCTGGTCCAGCGCATTGAACCAGTTCCAGCAGCGTTGCTGGTTGGCTTGCCGGGACTGGGCCGGATAGACCACCAGCAACCCTTGTTCCTCGGCCAATGCGTTCATGCGGGTGCCGGCAGCAAAATCGTCCGGATCCTGGGTGCAGCCATGCAGCATGACCAGCAGCGGCATGGGCTGGCCATGGTAGTTCGCTGGCACGTACAGCTTGTAGTCGCGGGTGCCGGTGGCGCCGCGGTACACGCCGGCGACGAATTGCGCGCCGGGTGGCAATGGCGCAGGCGTACGGACCTTGCGCTGGCCCGGCAAGTCCAGGCCGGGCAGGTCGGATAGTCCGGAGAGGTCGGGCAGGTCGGGCATCGCGGCCGTGCCATCGGACTGCAAGGCGCCCAGTTTTGCCAGCAAGCCATCGACCAGGGCCTTGGCGCCGGGCGCCATGTGTACGGATGCGCGCTGCGGCGCCTGGGTTGCGGCTGCCGGGCTTTCTGGTTCATCGTGCACGTCGCCAGCCAGCGTGTGGATGTGCAGGGTATCGGCCGGGTTGGCCGGGGGGCGGCTCGTGCGGGAGGCGGCCGGTGCGGGATTCAAGTCGCGCATGGCGGGTTGTTGCTGTGCGGGGGCAGGCTGGCCGCCCAGCGCTTGCTGGATGGCGGCGGTGGCAGCCACGGGCCCGTTGGCCATCAATTGCCGGGTGGCGTCGTGTAACTGGTTCAATAGTGCCTGGTTCATTTTCAACATGGATTGCTCCTAACGTATGCGCCCTGACAGGGCGGCTTTGACGGCAGCGCTGGCGTGCAGCGCGCCCAATACCGTGATGGATTCAATAGTGGCCAGCGCCAGTTCGGCTGGCACGTCGGTGGCGATGCTGGCCAGTCCCAGCACCTGGATTTGCAGGCGCTGGCCGGCCGCCTGTATGGCTTCGAGGTCGGCGCGGGTGTAATGCTGCATGCCCAGCACCAGGCTTTTGCGCGCGACAGTTTGCTTGACCACGTCGGCATGCTGCGCCAGCTGGTTGCGGATGGCGGTCCGGATCAAGTCGGTACGGTTGGCGTAAAAACCTTCCTGCACCAGTAAATCAATCTGGCCAAGGTCGACCGGGCCGAGGTTGATCGTGATTTTTTCGGAATCTGTGTTTTTAGGCTTGAGTTCATGCACCGACATTGTGTTCTCCATCTATTTGGCATCCATGTGCCATCCATGTGGATGGTAGTATAGGACCAAAGTATCGTTTTTCAAGCATAAAAAAGCGGTTTGGAGTAAGGTGCAGGTTTCTATGGCTAAAATGCTGCAGTGCGATGACTGTAGAGGGAGCGTTCCAGCCCTGACCCACTGCCGGGATGCCTGGCGCGGTAAAATGTCGCACTCCTTATTGAATTTTCGCAATGAGCACTGACATCCCAACTGCGGCGCCACTGGCTGGCGCCACGGTGCCATCCCCCTGCGTCAGCCTGTGCAAAATGAACCGGGACACTGGTTTTTGCGAAGGCTGCCTGCGTACCATCGATGAAATCGTCGCGTGGTCGCGCGCCGATGACAACTTCAAACGGGCCGTGTGGGAAGAAATCCGCCGCCGTGAAGAAATGATTGATTTCGGATGACACCATGACGGTTTTGCATGACAACATCCACGTGTTCGAGCGGGGCTGGCTTTCGTCGAACAATATCCTGATGCTGGGCCGTCACGATGCGACCCTGGTCGATACCGGCTATGTGCTGCACGAGCAGCAAACGCTGGCGCTGGTGCGGCACGGACTGCATGGCCGCCGCCTGGACCGCATCGTCAACACCCACCTGCATTCCGACCACTGCGGCGGCAATGCGATCTTGCAGGCGCATTTCGGCAGCGCCACGTACATTCCCGTGTCGGAAGCGGACAACGTGCGGCGCTGGGATGAAGACAAGCTGAGTTTCAAGGCGACAGGACAGACGTGTCCCCGCTTTTCCATCGATGGCACGCTGTCGCCTGGCGACAAGCTGACCATGGCCGATATGGAATGGGACGTGCTGGGCGCACCCGGCCATGATGCGCATTCGCTGATGCTGTTTTGCGCGCAGGAAGGCATTTTGATTTCCGCTGACGCGCTGTGGCAAAACGGCTTTGGCGTGATTTTCCCGGAACTCGATGGCCAATCCGGCTTTGCCGAAGAACGCGCGACCTTGGATTTGATTGAATCGCTGGATGCGCGCGTCGTAGTGCCGGGCCACGGCGCCGTGTTCACGGACGTGGCGCAGGCGCTGAAGCGGGCCCGCGTGCGGCTCGATTTCCTGTCCGGGAACCCGGCGCGCAATGCGGAATATGCAGTGAAAGTGCTGTTGAAATTCCTGTTGCTGGAAAAGCAGCGCATGAAGGTCGATGACGTGCCGGCGCTGTTTGCATCGTTGCCGGTCATTGTCGCGGCGTCGCAGAATTATCTGGGCAAATCGCCTGAAGAAGTGGCGCAGTGGACGGTCAAGCAGCTGGTGCGCGCGTGTTCGGCGCGGATTGAAGATGGTTATTTGCTGAACGACGGCTAATCAAGCCCCCGCGCCGGCCAGTTTCACCAGGTCGGCGTCCGTCCCTTTGATGAAAATCTTGGTCCGTTCCATCACGCTGGCCAGCGCCGCATCATGCGCGCGCCACTGCAGCCAAAACGTGTCCGCCGTATAGCAAACGGGCGCGATGTTTCGCCCCAGCATGGGCGGCAACGTTGCCAGCACGTCCTTCAATGGCGCATGCAATTCTTCCGGCGCCACGGCCACCAGTTCAATGGCGCCGCCGCCATGCACGGTGCCTTCCACCGCGTCGCCGTGGATAAATACTGCCTGCATCTTTTCTAGCACGGGCGCCAATGCAGCCTTGATGGCTTCAGCGGTGCCAAAGGTCTTCACGACGATGCCGCGCAATTCCTCGAAGATCGGTGCTTCGTGGTTGACTTGATAATGTTTTTGATTGCCAGAACGCCAGCCGTGTACGAGGCCGGATGCTTCCAGGCTGGCCAGTTCGCGCTGCACTGCGCCGGAGCCGCAGGCGGCAAGGGAAATGATTTCGTTGGCGTAAAACGAGCGGTACGGCTGGCCATACAAAATGGCCAGCACACGCTGCTGTGTCTTGGAAAACAGTACGTCCGCAAAGATACCCATATTGGGCATCTTAGTACCCGAAATGGGTACAGTCAAAGAGAAATTGCTGACGAGAAATCTCGTAGTGACTACTTACTTTGAATCTTCAGTCTTGATGGCCCACAGACCCGGCAAATTGCGCCAGTAGCCATACGCATCCATACCGAAGCCTACGACGAAGCGGTTCGGGATCGTAATGCCGACCAGGTCAGGTTTGACCGGCTTGGTTTTGCCGATGGCCTTGTCCGCAAACACGGCCAGAATGACTTCGGCAGCACCCATTTCCAGCAGGCGCTCTTTGACGTGGGCCAGGGTTTCGCCTTCGTCCAGGATGTCGTCCAGCACGATCACCGTGCGGCCTGCCACGTTCGAGCGCGGGATGACTTTCCATACGACCTGGCCACCCTTGTCTTCATCGCCGTAGCGGCTGACGTGGATATAGTCGAATTCCAGCGGGAACGTCAGTTGCGGCAGCAGATTGCCGGTGAACACCACGGCGCCGCCCATGACGCCCAGCACCAGCGGGAATTCCTGGTTGTCCGTGTTGTTGAAGCGGGCGTTCAGCTCATCCGCCATACGCGTCACGGACGCATCGACAGTGGCCTTGTCAAAGATTTCTTCCGCAGATTCGAGGAGGGCGCGTGCGCGGTTGTGGTGGAAGTCTTGCATGATTGTTATGTGTTATGACAGCTGGTAGGAAGGCATTATTATCCGCCATATCCCGCCAGCCTGCTCCCACGTTGGATGAAAGCCACAGAAATCACGAATAGTCGCGTACGTCGTCGATCACCTTGCCATCATTCGGCAAACTGCCGCGAACTGCGAATTGCACCTCGCCGCGCAGCTTGGTCAGGTCACGTATACTCTCTATGATGGGCGGCGCATAAGCGGCAGCGGGATCATCCACTTCGCAATGCAGGGTCATCACGTCGTTCGACACGCGGCCCGATACCACCAGGCGCGCCTTGTGGATTTCCGGGTGGCGCCGTGCGATTTCATTGACTTGTGCCGGATGCACGAACATGGCGCGCACTTTGGTGGTCTGGTCGGCCCGGCCCATCCAGCCGCGGATGCGCACATTGGTGCGGCCGCAAGGCGATGGCCCCGCATCGGTCAGTACGGCCGACAAATCCCCCGTGCCAAAGCGGACCAGCGGATAGTCGGGATTGAACACGGTGACCACCACTTCGCCCACTTCGCCGGGCGCCACGGGTTCACCGCTGCCGGGGCGGACGATTTCCAGCAAGATGTCTTCATCGACCACCATGCCGGGATGGACGACCCCGGACGTCGCGGTTTCATACGCCATGCTGCCTGCGTCGGCCGATGCATAGCATTGCAGCACGCTAGGCACGCCATGGTCGATCAGCCAGCGCCGCAACGAATCCGGCAGCGCTTCCGCACTGACCAGCGCGTTTTTCAGGCATGAGATATCGGCGCCCATGTCGCGGGCTTTTTCGATAATGATTTTCAAGAACGAAGGCGTGCCGACGTAGGTGTCCGGCCGCAGCGCCGCCATCGCTTGCACTTGCTGTTCGGTCTGGCCGCTGCCGGCCGGGATCACGGGGCAGCCAAGGCGCGCGGCGCCGCTTTCGACCATGAAGGCGGCAGGCGTGAAATGGTAGGAGAAACAGTTTTGCAGCAGGCTGCCGGGACGCACGCCGGCCGCATACAGGGGCCGCGAAAAACGCCACCAGTCCGCGCCTAAGCCCTCCGGATCGAAGATGGGACCGGGCGACATATACACGCGCTTCAACTGGCCGACCGAGGTGGCATTCAAGCCGCCGAATGGCCGCTCTTGCAGCTGTAGTGCTTTCAAGTCGGACTTGCGCGTGACTGGCAGCGCGGCCAGCGCCTTGCGGCTGTGGATATCGCGCGGGTCGATACCGGCCAGGATGCGGCCCCAGCCCGCAGCGCTTTGCGCGCGCGCCACCAGGCCAGGCAAACGCGCCAGCAATTCGCCTTCGCGCTGTTCCGGATCGCGTGTTTCCAGGCTATCCAGCGTATCGCTGGGAGTACCGCTGATTTGGGTATCGCTCATGTCACGCACCTTGGCCCTCTCCGATTTCGCGCTGCAATTTTTTAGTCAGTTTGCTGAACACCAGTTCATACGAACGCTTGAGTAATTCCGCCGCTTCCGCATCGCTGACGGCTTTCAAATCTTCGATCTTGACCCACCGGGCGCGCGCCAGATATGGCGCGGGAATAATGCCCTGGCGGTCCGTCAGTTCGAGAAAGCGGTCATCGTCGACTTTGAAGCTGATGCCGCCGGCGGCGACACAATTGCCCGTCACCGCGAACATCTTGTCGCCGACGGAAAAAACGAGGTCGGCGCCCCACTTGATATCTTCCGTCGCACCGGGCAGGCTGCGGCAAAAGGCTTTGGCTTTCTCGATATTCATTACCATCCTCTTCAAGCCAGCCAGCGTTTGCGGCGGCGGTAAAACTTCATGTCGCGGAAGCTCTTGCGGCCAGCGCCGGACATGCCCAGATAGAATTCCTTGACGTCTTCATTGTTGGCCAGGTCCGATGCGGCGCCTTCCATGACGACCCTGCCGTTTTCCAGGATGTAGCCAAAGTCCGCATAGCGCAGCGCCACCATGGTGTTTTGTTCGGCCAGCAGGAAGGACACGTTTTCCTTGGCATTCAAGTCTTTGACGATGCCAAAGATTTCTTCGACGATTTGCGGCGCAATGCCCATCGATGGCTCGTCCAGCAAGATCATCGATGGCCTGGCCATCAGCGAGCGGCCAATCGCGCACATTTGCTGTTCACCGCCGGACGTGTAGCCGGCCTGGCTGGTGCGGCGCGTCTTCAGGCGCGGGAAGTAGTGGTACACCTTTTCCAGCGATTCGCGCAATTCCGCGCGGCTCTGGCTGCGCGTGTATGCGCCCGTCAACAGGTTTTCTTCAATGGTCAGGTGGCCGAAGCAGTGGCGTCCTTCCATCACTTGCGACAAGCCCCGCTTGACCAGTTCATTCGGCGTCAACTGGTCGACGCGCTCGCCCTTGAACGTGACTTCGCCTTTGGTGACGTCGCCCCGTTCACCGCGCAGCAAGGTGGAGATGGTTTTTAACGTGGTTGATTTGCCGGCCCCATTGGCGCCCAGCAGCGCGACAATTTTCCCTTGCGGGACTTGCAGCGAAACGCCTTTCAGCACGAGGATCACGTGGTCGTAAATCACTTCCACGTTATTGACCGACAGGTAAGGCTGGACCGCGTTGGCGGCGGCAGCGGTTTCTTGGGCAGTGGCGGTGTTCATAAATGTTCCTACAATGTGGATGCCCGGCCTGAAGGCCCGGCACCCATGCTGTAAATGATTGCGCCGCCTGCGGGCGGCGCAAAGCAGTGGCTACGACTTGGCGCAGGCCGGCGTGATCTTCTTCTCTTCCGCATACTTGGCCGACGATTCATCGACCAGCTTGCGGGTCAGCGCCTTGTCGCCCACCACCCACGTTGGCGTGATGGCATTCCACTTGGCGCCATCCCACTGCTGCACTTTGACGGCGCCCGAACCTTCGTGGTCTTCGCACGACGTTTTCACTGGCGGGAACATGCCGAACGCGCCCAGCGCTTTTTGGCGCGCTTCATCGATGTTCATGTTTTCCAGGCCCCAGCGCACTTGCTCGCCCGTCATGGGTTTGCCCTTGCCGAATTTTTCCTGCGCGTGGCGGATCGCTTCCGTCCACAGGATGCCGGCCGTCATGCCGCGCATGTGGTAGACGGAACCAATGCGGTTCTGGTCGGACAAATTGCCTTTACCGGCCGCGTACACTTTCTTTCTCAGTTCGTCGATGACGGGGTAATTGCCCGGCGTATTGAACGTCATGGCCGTATAGCCTTTGGCTGCATCGCCTGCCGCCACCGTGTCGTCTTCGGAACCGGCCCACCACACGCCCAGCATTTTGTCGCGCGGGAAGCCGTTGCGCTGCGCGGTCTTGATGGCGACGGAATTCATCACGCCCCAGCCCCACAGGATCACGTAATCCGGCTTGGCCTGGCGGATTTGCAGCCATTGCGACTGCTGTTCGCTGCCGGGTGGCGCGACCGGGATCTTGATCAGCTCAAAGCCATGCTGCTTGGCCAGCGCTTCCAGCACCGGCAACGGTTCCTTGCCGAACGCGGAATCGTGGTACAGGTGGACAATCTTCTTGCCTTTCAGCTTGTCCATGCCGCCGGACTTGTCGCCCAGGTATTTGATCATGGCGGCGGCCTGGTTCCAGTAGCTGGTGATCAGCGGGAACACATAAGGAAACACTTTGCCGTTGGCGGCATCGGAGCGGCCATAGCCCAGGGTCGTCATCGGCACTTTGTCGGTGGCCACGCGGTCCAGGATGCCGTACGCAATGCCGGTCGACAGCGGATCAACCAGCGTGGCGCCGCCATTCTTGGTTTTCATGCGCTCATAGCATTCGACGCCGCGCGCCGCATTGTATTCAGTTTCGCATTCTTCCCACGACAGCTTGACCCCATTGATACCGCCATTGGCGTTGACGAGGTTGAAGTAATCGATGATACCGCCATAGAAGCCGGAGCCGCCGGACGCGTAGGGACCCACGCGGTACGACGGCAAGGCAATGAATTGTTCGGTGTTGGCGAAAGCACCGCCCGCAGTGGCAAGCAGGACAGCGGCAGCAATGGTTTTTACGTATGCCATGTTCAAGTCTCCTATCTAGGTTGTACGCTCAGTGCGGGAAAGGCCACAGGCGTAATTTCTCTTTACCGATTTGCCACAAACGCGCCAGACCGTGGGGTTCCACGATCAGGAAGAAAATAATCAGGGCGCCAAACACCATCAATTCCAGGTTCGACGCCACGCTGGTTGGCAATGCGAGGCTGTGGGCCAGCACATTGAGGAATACTGGCAGCAGCACAATAAACGCGGCGCCCAGGAAGCAGCCGAGTATGGAACCCACGCCGCCAATGATGATCATGAACAGGATGCGGAACGACAGTTCCAGGTTGTACGCTTCCGGTTCCACCGTGCCCAGGTAGGCAAACGCGTACAGCGCACCGGCCACGCCGCAGTAGAACGAGCTGACGGCAAACGCCAGCAGCTTGGTGCGCATCAGGCGGAAGCCAATGACTTCCGCTGCCACGTCCATGTCGCGCACGGCCATCCACGAGCGGCCCACGTTCGAGCGCACCATGTTTTTTGCCAGCAGCGCCATGACGGCGACCACCAGCAATACCAGCACGTATTTGGCGGCCGGCGTATCGAATGCATAGCCGAGGATTTCAATTTTTTGCGCGGTGATGACGCCGGATGCGCTGTAGTTGGTCAGCCAGCCAATCTTGGTGAGGCACCAGACGACGAAGAATTGCGTGGCCAAGGTGGCGGCGGCCAGGTAAAAGCCGCGGATGCGCAGCGATGGCAAGCCAAATGCAATCCCCACCAGCGCGGCGCTCAATCCGCCCAGCACGAAGGCCAGCAAAATTGGAATGCCCGGGATGCGCAGCACGAAGTTATACGACGCAAACGCACCGACGGCCATGAAGGCTGCCGTCCCCAATGACAGCTGGCCCGCGTAGCCGGTCAGGATATTTAAGCCCAGCGCTGCCAGTGAAAAGATCAGGAATGGAATCAGGATCGCCGACAGCATGTACGGCGAGGCGGCGAACGGCAGTACCAGCAGGGCCACCGCCAGCGTGCCGAACAGCATGCTGCGGTCTTGGCGGATCGGCAGGATTTGGCCGTCCGTTTCATAGCTGGTCTTGAACTGGCCGGTTTCACGATAAATCATGGCTGCTCCTAAAGTTCTTCAAAAATCGGCGCAGCTAGGCGCGGCGACGATGGCAGTACAAATGGTACGACGAGCCGCGGCAACGACGCTGCGGCGGTTTTTGATGGACTTTCAGATGCGACGGATGATTTTTTCGCCGAATAGTCCTTCAGGGCGAACGAGGAGGAACAGCAGGGCCAGCACATACGGGAACCAGCCTTCGATACCGCCGCCCACCATCGGGCCGATATACACTTCCGCCAGTTTTTCCGACGCGCCGATAATCAGGCCGCCGACAATCGCACCCGGCACGGACGTGAAGCCGCCCAAAATCAGCACGGGCAACGCTTTCAGCGCAATAAAGGTCAGTGCGAATTGCACGCCATTGCGGGCACCCCACAGCAAGCCCGCCACCAGCGCCACCATGCCGGCCACGGCCCACAGGATGGCCCAGATGCGCTGCAGCGGAATGCCGACGGCCAATGCGGCCTGGTGATCGTCCGCCACGGCGCGCAGCGCGCGGCCCACTTTGGTTTTCGAAAACACCAGCGACAGCACTGCCACCATGATGGCGCACACGCCGGCCGCCATCACGTCGAACTGCGACACGATGATGTTGAATTTCTCGGCCAGGAATTCCAGCGGCACGTCTTCAATTGGCAATTCCAGCTTGTGCACCTGGTTGCCCCAGATCAGTTGCGCCAGCCCTTCGATAAAGAACGTCAGGCCGATGGTGGCCATGAACAGCGTGATTTCCGGCTGGTTCACCAGGGGCCGCAGCACGACCCGTTCGATGCACAGGCCCAGGATGACCATCGCAACAATGGTGCCGGGAATCGCCAGCCACAGCGACAGGCCGAATTTGTCCATGATGCCGACGCACGTGAGCGCGGCAAAGAACACCATCGCGCCCTGCGCAAAGTTAAAGACGCCGGACGCCTTATAGATCAGCACAAAGCCGATCGCCACCAGCGCATACATGACGCCGGACAGCAGGCCGCCAATCAGCACTTCAAAGAAAAAGCTCAGGTTCATGTTTATCCACATCCCCATTAATGGCCACCCAGGTACGCCTTGATGACGTCTTCGTTGCTGCGCACTTCGTCCGGCGTGCCGTCGCCGATTTTTTTGCCGTAATCGAGTACCACGACGCGGTCGGAAATATCCATGACGACGCCCATGTCGTGTTCGATCAGCACAATGGTGGTGCCGAACTGGTCGTTCACGTCGAGGATGAAGCGGCACATGTCCTGTTTTTCTTCCACGTTCATGCCGGCCATCGGTTCATCGAGCAGCAGGATTTCCGGTTCCGCCGCCAGTGCGCGGCCCAGTTCCACGCGTTTTTGCAAGCCGTAAGGCAGGCGGCCCACCGGGGTTTTACGGATTGCCTGGATTTCCAGGAAGTCGATGATTTCTTCGCACTTTTTGCGGTGCTCGATTTCTTCGCGGCGGGCAGGGCCCCAATACAGCGCCTGCATCAGGAAATTCGACTTCATCTTCAGGTTGCGGCCCGTCATGATGTTGTCGAGTACCGTCATGCCCTTGAACAGCGCGATGTTCTGGAACGTGCGGGCAATGCCGGATTTCGCGGCCTGGTAGCAATCCATGTTCTTGCGGTGCTCGCCCCGGTAAATGATTTCACCTTCCTGCGGGCGGTACACGCCATTGATCACGTTCAGCATCGAGCTTTTACCGGCGCCATTCGGGCCGATGATGGCGCGGATTTCATGCTGGCGCACGTTGAACGAAATATTGGTCAGCGCTTTCACGCCGCCAAACGACAGCGAGATATTGCGCAAGTCGAGGATTTCCGGGCCGATGCGGCGCGCTGCATTGAACAGCGCATCAGGTTCATTCATTTGCATGCTGTTCTCCTGGTCACGCAGCCGCCTGCACGGCAGGCAGTTTTTTGCAATCCCGGATCACGAGGTCGGCCGACACCTTGCCGGTGCGGCCATCCTCGAACTTGACCTGGGTTTCGATAAATTGCGATCCCTTGCCGGTATACAGCGCATCGATCAGCACCGCATATTTTTCAGCGACGAACTTGCGGCGCACTTTGCGGGTGCGGGTCAGCTCATCGTCATCCGGATCGAGTTCCTTGTGCAGCACGAGGAAGCGGGAAATCTGCGTGTTGCCCATCGAAGGCTCGGCCGCCAGGCCGGCATTGACCTGCTCGACGCATTCCTGCATCAATTCATACGTGGCCGGATGCGACGCCAGGTCCGTATAGCCGGAATACGCAATGCCGCGGCGTTCGGCCCAGTTGCCCACGGCGCCCATGTCGATATTGATGAAGGCGCACACCTGGTCGCGGCCATGGCCAAAGGCCACGGCTTCCTTAATGTATGGGAAGAACTTGAGTTTATTTTCAATGTAGTTGGGCGCGAACATCGTGCCGCAATTCATGCGCCCCACGTCGGCAGCGCGGTCGATGATTTTCAAGTGGCCTTCGCTGTCGAACATGCCGGCATCGCCCGTGTGGAAATAGCCATGCTGGTCGATGGCTTCCGCCGTCGCGTCCGGACGCTTGTAATAGCCATCCATCAACGTGGCGGATTTCACCAGCACTTCGCCATTGTCAGCCAGTTTGACTTCGACGCCCGGGGCAGGCAAGCCCACGCTGTCGAACTTGATTTTGCCGTCCGGCTGCAGGCATACATAGGCGCACGTTTCCGTGGAACCGTACAACTGCTTGAGGTTGACGCCGATCGAGCGGTAAAAGCGGAACAAGTCAGGACCGATGGCGGCGCCTGCCGTGTAGGCGACACGGATGCGCGACATGCCCAGCACATTTTTCAGCGGGCCGTAAATCAGCACGTTGCCCAGTGCATACTTGAACCGGTCGCCGAAGGCCACGGGTTTGCCGTCCAGGATATCGGCGCCCACGCGCCTGGCCACGTCCATGAAATAGTCAAACAAGCCTTTTTTCAACTTGCCCGCGTCGTCCATGCGGATCGTCACATTGGTCAGCAAATTTTCAAATACGCGCGGCGGCGCGAAATAGCACGTTGGGCCGATTTCGCGCATGTCCGTCATGACGGTTTCGCCGGATTCCGGGCAATTGACGGTGAAGCCTGCCACCATTGCCTGGGCTAGCGAAAACAGGCAATCGCCGACCCACGCCATCGGCAAATACGACAGGATGTCTTCATTGTCGGTCAATTGGTCGAAGCCCACGCTGCCGGCGCCGGCCGACATCAGCGCGTGGTGCGTCTGGCACACGCCTTTGGGTTTGCCCGTGGTGCCGGACGTATACAGGATGACGGCGTTATCGCTGCTGCGGCCTTCCTCCACCTGCGCTTCAAAAAAGCCGGGATGGGCTTTGTCGTACGCGCGGCCCAGTTCCTGGACTTGGGCGAACGATTGCAATTCCTTGTGCGTGTAATGGCGCATGCCGCGCTCATCGTCATATAACACGTGCGCAATGCGCGGGCACTGTTCCTTTAATTCCAGGAGCTTGTCGACCTGTTCCTGGTCTTCCACTACGGCAAATGCGATTTCCGCGTTATCCAGCACGAACGCCATGTCGGCGGCCGGTGCATCCTGGTACAGCGGCACAGGCACGCCGCCCAGGCATTGGGCCGCCAGCATGGACCAGTACAGCCGGGGCCGGTTATCGCCAATGATGGCAAGGTTCATGCCGCGCTGGAAGCCCAGCGCTGCCAGTCCGCACGCCAATGCGCGGACTTCATCATTGACCTGGGCCCAGTTCCACGTTTGCCAGATACCGAGATATTTTTCACGGTATGCAGGCTTGTGGGGCCGCTCCTTCCCATGCTGCAATAAGCGGCGTGGGAATGTATCCATTGCTGTGTGCACTTTCGTCTCCTTCATAGCCCCGGTTGGATGAAGCTGCGATAATTATGTTCAAGCTATGGCGTGCAGGACCTTCAGGTCGGGCAACCACATCTCTTATAAGTGCTTTTTAAGTGTGATGAATATTAGCCTGCGTTTCCCTGCAGAGTTGTCTTTTTGACGACAATCAAACCACTTTTTGACGTTGCCTTGCAACAATGACTACTAAGCAACCAACCCAGCAGCCGACTTTGATTGAATCCCTCCACGCGGCCACGTGGGCGCCTGTGCTGACGCCGGAGCAAATGGCCCGTGTCGAAGCGGATTGCTATGAAGTATTCGTGCCGAAGGGCGGGTTCGTCTGCCACAAGGGCGAGGTAGTGGACCACTGGGTCGGTATCGTCAGCGGCATGGTCAAGATGAATAACTTTTCGCCGAACGGGAAAAGCGTGACGTTTACTGGCGTGCCGCAGGGCAGCTGGTTTGGCGAAGGGTCGCTGCTAAAGAATGAATTGCGAAAATACGACGCCATGGCGTTGCGTGACAGCCGCATTGCACGCATGCCCGCCGATACTTTTAATTGGCTGCTGGAAACTAGCCTGCCGTTTACGCGGTTTTTGCTCATGCAGCTCAACGAGCGGCTCGGACAGTTTATCGGCATGGTGGAAAACGAGCGCCTGCTCGATGTCGATACGCGCGTGGCGCGCTGCCTGGCTGGACTGTTCAATACGCAGTTGTATCCGGGAACGGAACACCTGGTGCAAATTTCGCAGGAAGAAGTGGGGCTGTTGTCGGGTGCGTCGCGGCAGCGGGCCAACCAGGCGCTGCAAGTGCTGGAAAAACAGGGCTTGCTGCGCCTCGACTATGGCGGTATCCGGATTCTCGATCTCGACGGGTTGCGCAATTTTGAAGCGCACACGTGACACCGGCAGGCTCAATTCCAACCTGAAAATCTGTGTTAGTGCGCTAACACTGACAGGCGTATAGTTGGATTAAGCTGTGGCATGGCACTCACCGGAGGAGCAAACATGGATACCTTGGCACGCCAAGTAGGCGAAACCCTGGTCGCACGCGGTACGGCAGCGGCCATATCACGATGGGGCATTTGGAGAGTCGCAGGCTGGCTTGGCGCGGCCGCGCTGCTGGCTTATTACTTCGGCTCACGCTACCGCGCACAGCACGCGACGCCGCTGCTGGCCGCGCCGGAAGCCGGCAAGGGAACGACACCGCCGCCCGACCAGGAACGGCGCCGCGTGCCGGATTTTGAACACCACCAGGACGAGTCGCGCACGTTGCATTGAGCGGCAAGATACTATCCCGGCTGGACATGGCGCAGGGTATGATAGAGCCAAGTAGACAGCACTGCCTCGCTCATGCCCCAACCAGACCTTACCGCCATCGCCGGCCGTCTCGCAGCAGTGCGGGAAGCCATGGCGCGCCAACGGATCGACGCCTTGCTGGTGCCATCCGCCGACCCGCACTTGTCCGAATATTTGCCGCCCCGCTGGCAAGGCCGCGAATGGCTGTCCGGCTTCACCGGGTCCGTCGGCACGCTGATCATCACAGCGCAATTTGCCGGTGTGTGGACCGATGCCCGCTACTGGACCCAGGCTGAAAATGAATTAGCAGGGACCGGCATCGCGCTGATGAAAATCCCATCCGGCGGCAGTACCTTGTACGTGGACTGGCTGGCCGACCATATGACGCAGGGCCAGGTCGTGGCCGCCGATGGCGCCGTACTGGGCCTGGCAATTGCCCGCATGCTGGAGCAGAAGCTGGCCGAGCGCGATATCGTGCTGCATACGGAAACGGATTTGCTGGACGACGTGTGGCAAGGCCGTCCCGGCTTGCCGCCCGAACCCGTCTATGAATTGCTGGCGCCGTATGCTGCGGTGCCGCGCGCTGAAAAGCTGGCTGCGCTGCGCAGTGCGATGGCCTCGCATGGCGCCGAATACCACGTGATTTCCACCTTGGACGATATCGCGTGGCTGTTCAATTTGCGCGGCGCCGACGTCCACTTCAATCCTGTGTTCGTCGCCCATGCGCTGATTGCGCCGCAACGCAGCACGGTGTATGTGGCGGAGCACAAAATCCCGCCCGGCCTGGTGACGGCATTGGCTGCCGCCGGCGTCGATGTCGCGCCGTACCACGCTTTTGCTGAGGCACTGGCTGCCTTGCCGGACCAGGCGACTGTCTTGCTGGATCCGCGCCGCGTCACGTATGGCACGCGCCAGTCGCTGCCTGCTGCGGTCAACGTGGTGGAAGCCATCAATCCCACCACCCTGGCCAAGTCGCAAAAAACCGCCGAAGAAGCGCAGCACGTGCGGGCCACGATGGAGCAGGATGGCGCCGCCCTGTGTGAATTCTTGTGCTGGCTCGATGCGCAACTGGCGCATCATGCACGCGAACCGCTGACTGAGTTTGCGTTGGGCGAACGCCTGACGCAAACACGCGCCAGGCGGCCCCATTTCGTCAGCCCCAGCTTTGGCACCATTGCCGGCTTCAATGCCAACGGCGCCATCATGCATTACCGCGCCAAGGCTGGCAGCTGCGCGCTGGTGGCGGGCGATGGCTTGCTGCTGATTGACTCGGGCGGCCAGTATTTGGGCGGCACCACGGACGTCACGCGGGTGGTGCCGGTGGGCGCCGTGTCCGAAGAGCAGCGGCGCGATTTCACGCTGGTGTTGAAGGGCATGATTGCGTTGTCGCGGGCCCGCTTCCCGCATGGCGTGAAGTCGCCCATGCTCGATGCCATTGCCCGTGCGCCGCTGTGGGCGGAAGGCATCGATTTCGGCCACGGCACGGGCCACGGCGTGGGCTTCTTCATGAATGTGCACGAAGGCCCGCAGTCGATTTCGCCCTCGGCCATGCCGGAAGCGCAGACTGCCATGTTGCCGGGCATGATCACGTCGATTGAACCGGGCGTGTACCGGCCCGGCCAGTGGGGCATCCGCATTGAAAACCTCGTCTTGAATGTGCCGGCCGGTGAAACGGAATTCGGCGCATTCCTGCAATTTGAAACCCTGACCCTGTGCCCGATCGATACGCGCTGCATTGAAGCAGGCTTGCTGCGCGACGATGAACGCCAGTGGCTCAATGATTACCACGCGGTGGTGCGCACACGCCTGGCGCCGCTGCTGGACGGCGACGCGCTGGCCTGGCTGCACACCCGCACGGAGGCGATATGAGCAGTGCCCGATCCACCAAAGCCAGCAATGCGCTCGACCGTTTGAAAGAACGCAGCGGCAACCGTTTGTATTCCATGTCGCGCACCGGCAGCGGCCATTTCTTTTTGACGGAAGGACCGGGCAAGCCGCCGCTTTGCCCGCCCATGGAACTCGATGATTTCGTTGCCTTCGTCAATGCCCAAGGCCCGCAAAAGCCGCAGCGCATCAGCAAGCTCGATAAGGAATTTGAAAAGCAGTTGACGAAGAAACCTGCCGCTGGCAAGTAACAGCGCCGCCCGGCGGTCACCGCGCAGTTACATAACAATAAGGAGTGCGCCATGCCCACCTATCACATCCTGTCCGGTTACTGGTCGCTCAGCGAATTGGCGACCAATATGCTGATCTTGCTGAACATAGTCGGGGCGCTGCTGCTGGGTTTAGCCGTAGGGTATGAGCGTTCGTACCACGGGCGAGCGGCGGGGATGCGCACATATGGCCTGGTCAGCATGGCGGCATGTGCACTGACGGTGATTTGCGGCTATCCGCACATGTGGTTTGGCGGCGGCATGATGCAGCTGGCCGGCACCGACCCCACCCGCGTGATACAGGGCATCGTCACAGGGATTGGCTTTCTTGGCGCGGGCGTGATCATGCGCGAAGGTTTTAATATCAGCGGCTTGACGACGGCGGCATCGATCTGGGCGTCGGCTGCCATGGGCATCATGATCGGCCTGGGTTTTTACCTGGGCGCGATCGGCTTGGGCTTCCTGTGCGCGATGTCGATGATTTTCCTGTCCAAGGTGGAAGCGTGGCTGCCGTCCCGCCATGCGGTGGCGATGACGATGCGCTTCAAGGAAGGCTTTATGCCGGACGTAAAGGATTTGCGCGCCATTGCGCTGAAGCGCGGTTATGAAGTGGCGGGCGGATCGATGATGATCAGCAGCGACCACGGGGCGCAGGAGTGGCGTTTCGTTGCCATTGCGCTCAGCAAGCGCTCCGGCGCAACGATGGCGGAACTGGCCAAGGAAATGTCGCAGTTCGAGGGGCTGGACGGGTTCCAGTTATCTCACGCACGTAACTAATTCGATAACCTGGGTGCCGGGCCATCAGGCTGGGCATCCACATGTCAGGAAACTTTTATGGAATTAACCAACGCACAGGATGTGCTGGATTTCTGGTTCTTGCCGATTGGCGTCAAGGGCCACAATACGCAGCGGCCGGAGTGGTTCCGCAAGGATGACCAGTTCGACCGCCAGATCGCAGAGCAATTCGGCCATGTGGTGGAAGCGGCATTGTCGGGCAGCCTGCGCCACTGGGACGATGAAGGCACGCAGGGCACGCTGGCCCGCATCATCGTGCTGGACCAATTCACCCGCAATATCTACCGCGGCACGGCCAAGGCGTTTGCCGGTGATCCGCTGGCGCTGGAAGCAGCGCTGGCGCTCGATAACAGCGGCGCCAATCAAACCTTGCCGCCCGTGCAGCGGATTTTTGCGCTGCTGCCGTTCGAGCATTCGGAATCGTTGTCGATGCAACAGCGTTCACTGGATTTGTTCGACATGCTGCGTTCCACGTCGGCCGGTTTTGAAAGCACATATGACTATGCGCGCCGCCATTACGACGTGATCCGCCGCTTTGGCCGCTTCCCGCACCGCAATGCGGTCCTGGGACGCGAATCAACGGCGGAAGAGCGCGAATTCCTGCAGCAGCCGGGTTCCAGTTTCTGATGCATCGCCTGAGCATCATTGGCGGCGGCCACGTGGGCCGCGTATTCGGAAAATTGTGGGCGGGTGCGGTCTTTGACTTGCACGATGTGCTGGCCCGTTCGCTGCCGTCCGCACAGCAAGCCGTGTCATTCATCGGCGCGGGTACGGCGGCGGATGCTTATGCCGCACTGCGCGATGTTGATATCTATATGCTATCCGTCGGCGACGACCAGATCGTGCCTGCTTGTGCAGCGCTGGCCGCCAGCGTGCCGTTAAAAGACGCCATTGTCTTTCATTGCAGCGGCGCGCTGGCGTCGGACCGTTTGCAGGCGGCGCGCAGCGCAGGCGCTTATGTGGCCAGTGTGCATCCGATCCGCAGTTTTGCCGACCCGGCCAGCGTGGCTGCTGCTTTTAGTGGCACATTTTGCGGCATCGAAGGCGATGCGCAAGCCATTGCCGTGCTGGAACCGGCATTGGTTGCCATCGGCGCCCGTCCCGTGGCCATCGACGCAGCCGCAAAAACCGTTTATCACGCGGCAGCGGTATTTGCCAGTAACTATTTGACCACGGTGCTCGACGCCGCGTTGCGCGCTTATCAGGCGGCAGGCATTCCGGAACCGGTGGCGCGTGAACTGGCGCAGCCGCTGGCGTCGGAAACACTGGCCAATGTTTTCCGGCTGGGCGCCGCGCCGGCCTTGAGCGGTCCGATTGCCCGTGGCGACATGGCGACTGTGGCGCGCCAGCAGCAGGCGGTGACGGCGTGGGATGCGCCGACGGGAGCGCTATATGATGCCTTGGTGGCGCCCACTGTGGCGCTGGCGCGCCGAAAGCACAACAGTTAAATCGTCCCTGGGTGCATGTTGCTTGTGCGCACCGCCGAATTTCTTGTAAATCCTCGGCGAAAGCAATAAGCTTAATTGTTGGAATTTTTTTGGATCAGAAAAACAAGTCAGGAAGCGCGCCCGGGGTGGCGTTGCCCAGCAGAGGATAGAGGATAGAACATGTTATTTCTGAAAAGCACTTCGGTCACCAAGGCGCCTGGTATCTATGATGTGGATATCGCTGCCAAGCCGCCTGGCAAGACATTTGGTGTGTATATCGCCACAGACCCGGACAATCCGCCAACGGCCGTGATTGCTGCGCTGAAGGCTGCCGGTTTTGAAAATACCCACAGCTCCGGCTACACGCACAAAGACCGGGGCAAGGTACTGGATTTGCACTTCCACAAAGATGGCACCGACCTGTTCAAAGGCTGGAAGCCGGAAGAGAATGCCGCCAACATGGCGATCATTACAAAAGTGTTTGGCGACGTTGGCATCACCATCACGCCGCGCGTCATGTCGCTGGCTGAAGCGTACGCCTGACCGGTCCCGTCTGTCTGACGTCCTCCCTGATCCGGACGTCAGACTGCAGTGCTTCTCACACCAGCACTGACTGCACTTCCACGTGATACAAACCCCACGGGCATGAACCGAAACGTTCCGCCACGGGTTTCTTTGCCATGTCCGGCACGTTATCCGCATCGTAGACCGCCCACAGGGGACCCAGTCCGCCCAGCGCAATCGGCGCGCCTTCCAGGTGCGTGGCGATGATGTAGCGCTGCGCGCGGGCTTGCGCCACGGTAATGGATGCGGCATAACCATCCACGGCGCGCAACGCGAGGGTGCTGTTCTCCGTCAAGGTGGCGCCGGCGGCTTTCAAGACATCGACCAGCAGCGGGCCTTTCAGCGTGTGCGGTTTGTTGTCGTATTCCAGGGTTGGCTTGATGGTGATGGCGGGCAGCGCTGCCAGCATTGCGAAGTCAAATACGTAAGCTTTGGTGAAATTGACTTTGTGCTTGACCAGCATCTGGTCGAAGCCGCTGGGGTCCAGCGGGCCCCGGTTGGGTTTGCTGATGGGGCCGGTCACCGTCAGCAAGACGGGACCGCTGGTTTTTACGGGCGCCGCGTGGGCAGAGTTTAGGACGGGAAGGGCGCCGGCCGCAGCCAGGGCGCCGAAGAATTGGCGTTTTTTCATGCCTGTTATGATACCGGCCTATGGACTTGTTTGCCGATCAAAACACGACGCTGGAAGCGATTCCCATCGACGATGGCGAACTGTATTTCTTGCCCCGGCTGCCGCTGGCGCAAGATGCGGTTACCGTCATGCAGCGCCTGATCGATGAAACAGCGTGGCGCGCGGAATCCATCACGCTGTATGGCAAAACCATGCTGCAACCCCGTCTCAGTGCATGGCATGGCGATCCGGATGCCCGCTACACGTATTCGGGCACGACATTTGAACCGCAGCCATTCACGCCGCTGCAACTGGACATCAAACAGGCGGTGGAAGCGGCGACCGGCCTGGCCTTCAACAGCGTATTGCTCAACTATTACCGCAATGAGCAAGACAGCATGGGTTTCCACAGCGATGACGAACGGGAACTGGGCCGCAATCCCGCCATTGCATCCGTGAGCTTTGGCGATCCGCGCACATTTATCCTCAAACACAAGACTATGCCCAAGACCGTGAAGATCGCGCTGGGCAATGGCAGCCTGCTGTTAATGGCTGGCGCGCTGCAGCACCATTGGCGGCATGGCATCAACAAGGAAAAGACGCAGCGCGGCGCGCGCATCAGCCTGACCTTCCGCAAGATTGTTATCTAGCAGGCATCTTAAGCCTATCTTAAGCGAAAATCCGCCATCTTGTGGCGATCCCCTTCGTTTCAATAGCGATTACAACTCGTGACAATTCTTACGGAATTCCTAACGACGTAGGCAAATTCTCAATGCTATCTTGCCTACATCGCGATTCCGTGAAATTGCGATCCCAAGCAAACTTAACCTGCGAAAGATCGAACAAATGAAAAAAATCCTGACCGCCCTGATTGTTTCCGCTACCGCCTTTGGTGGTGTTTCCGCTGCTTATGCTGCTGACGAAGTGGGTCCTTACGCCGGTGTTGGCGTGGTTTCCAGCAAGCACAAGTACAGCCTGTCGAACGACACCAGCAATGGTGACCGCAGCAGCACGGAATGGTCCGGCAAGATTTTTGGCGGCTACCAGTTAAACAAGAATCTTGCCGTGGAAGGTGGCTATACGGACTTCGGCAGCTCTGACTACAACTACACGGTAGGCGGCGCCAACGGCCACGTCGACAGCAAGTCGCATGCGTTCTACCTGGCCGGCAAGGGCAGTGTACCGATTAACCAGCAACTGTCCGTGTTCGGCAAACTGGGTGTCGCGTACAACAAGAATGAAGTGCACGGCACGGGCCTGGCAACGCCATACGTGACGGGCGACAATAACCGCACGAACCTGTATGCGTCGGTCGGCGGAGAATATGCGCTGAATGAAAAAGTGTCGCTGTCGCTTGAATATGAGCACTACGGCAAAAACGGCATCGACCAGGGCCGCAAGAAAGGCGCCGTCTCGCTGGGCGCGCGCTACAACTTCTAACGCAGCAATATTGCAAATTCATTTGGTGCCTGGCACCAAAGGGATTTGCAACATAAAAAATGGCGCCTTCGTGGCGCCATTGTTGCTTTTACGCTCGGTGCCTGGCACCAAATTGCCGGCAGTTATGTTCCTGGGCACGCAGTCTTTTGCAGCGGAAAATCAATGCCCTTGGCTTTCCCCTTCATGGTCCCTTCGATACGCGCATGCAACTGGTCGCCATCGCGCTTGTAGATAATCCGCTGGGGGAAGTCATGCTGCGGATTTTCAAACACCACATGCTGGCCTTCCAGGCTGGCCAATTTAAAAGCCGCTTCTGGCTGGTTGTGCGGTTTCGCCACATAGGCCAATTTGCCGTCCACATCGCGGATATGCAGCGCTTCCCACCCAACCGTCTTGCCGTTTTTCACGGTGCGGCTCATGCCCATCAACGTACCGCCGGCCGGCGCCATCCACTGCTCGCCGGAACCCGCTTCGCCACCGGCAGCGGCCCAGCAGCCAGACATCCAGCCCAGTTTATCCGCCGTCACATCCTGCGCCATGGCGGCGCCGCACGCCACCATCGATACCACCGCAATCATTGCACGCATGTTTTCTCCAATAAAAAATGGGACCGTGTACCGGTCCCATTTTACTGAGCATTACGTCGTCAGTGGCTTGTAGCGGATACGCTTCGGTTTCGCCCCTTCTTCACCCAAACGCTTCTTCTTGTCCGCTTCGTATTCCTGGTAGTTACCAGCGAAGAACGTGACTTGCGAATCGCCTTCAAACGCGAGGATGTGCGTTGCGATACGGTCCAGGAACCAGCGGTCGTGGGAGATCACCATCACGGAACCAGCGAATTCCAGCAGCGCATCTTCCAGCGCACGCAGGGTTTCCACGTCCAGGTCATTCGATGGTTCGTCCAACAGCAGGACATTGCCGCCCATCAGCAGGGTTTTCGCCAGGTGCAGGCGGCCGCGCTCACCACCGGACAGGTTGCCGACGATCTTTTGCTGGTCCGAACCCTTGAAGTTGAAGCGGCCCACATAGGCGCGCGACGGCATTTCAAAGCGGCCCACGGACAGGATGTCAGCGCCACCGGAAACTGCTTCAAACACGGTCTTGTCGTTGTCCAGCTTGTCGCGGCTCTGGTCCACCAGAGAAATCTTCGCGGTTTTACCGATCACGACTTCGCCGCTGTCCGGCTGCTCGATACCGGCAATCATCTTGAACAGCGTCGACTTACCGGCGCCGTTCGGGCCGATGATGCCGACGATGGCGCCAGGCGGGATGATGAACGACAGGTTGTCGATCAGCAGGCGGTCGCCAAACGATTTCGACACATTCTTGAATTCAATGACGTCATTGCCCAGACGCTCAGCCACAGGAATAAAGATTTCCTGCGTTTCGTTGCGTTTCTGGTATTCGTATTCGCTCAGCTCATTGAAGCGGGCCATACGGGCTTTCGACTTGGCCTGGCGTGCCTTTGGATTCTGGCGCGACCATTCCAATTCTTTTTGCAGCGCTTTCTGGCGTGCCGATTCCGTGGCTTCTTCCTGCTTCAGGCGTTCCTGCTTCTGGTCCAGCCAGGACGAGTAATTGCCTTTCCATGGAATGCCGTGGCCACGGTCCAGTTCCAGGATCCATTCCGCCGCGTTGTCCAGGAAGTAGCGGTCGTGGGTGATGCCGACCACGGTGCCCGGGAAGCGCACGAGGAATTGTTCCAGCCACTCGACGGATTCCGCATCCAGGTGGTTGGTGGGTTCGTCGAGCAGCAGCATGTCTGGCTTGGACAGCAACAGTTTGCACAGCGCCACGCGGCGCTTTTCACCACCGGACAGCACGCCGATTTTTTGTTCCCATGGCGGCAGGCGCAGCGCGTCGGCCGCCATTTCCAGTTGCAGGTTCAAGTTGCCGCCGTCGGCTGCGGCAATGATGGATTCCAGGCGTTCCTGTTCCTTGGCCAGCGCGTCGAAGTCCGCATCCGGCTCGGCATAAGCGGCGTAGACGGCTTCCAGTTGCGCTTGTGCGCTGAAGGCTTCACCCAGGCCGGATTCCACTTCCTGGCGCACGGTTTTTTCCGGATCCAGTTGCGGTTCTTGCGGCAGGTAGCCAATGTTCAGGCCAGGCATCGGGCGCGCTTCGCCCTGGATGTCCGTATCAATGCCGGCCATAATTTTCAGCAAGGTCGATTTACCGGAGCCGTTCAGGCCCAGCACGCCGATTTTCGCGCCCGGGAAAAAGGACAGCGAGATATCTTTAAGGATCTGGCGCTTGGGCGGGACAATTTTGCCCACGCGGTTCATGGTATAGACGTAATTTGCCATTAGGAAAGTCTCGTGAAAGTATTACTAAAGAAGGTCAACAGCATACGACAAACGGGACTGAAAATGTAGGGCGGCTTTGTAAAACCGGCCCTACCTCCGACGCGCGATCCACCAGCCCTCCAGCATATATACCACCAGCGCCGACCAGATCACGATAAAGCCTGCCAGCCGCTCCGGCGAAAACGCTTCGCCAAAGAACCACAGGCCCAGCAGCATTTGCATGGTGGGCGACAGGTATTGCAGCATGCCCAGCACAGACATCGGGATGCGGCGCGCACCGGCCGCAAACAGCAGCAGTGGAATGGCGGTGATCGGACCGGCCGCCGCCAGCAGCCAGCGCGTGCTGGCCGGCGAATTGACGAACGTGTTTTCACCGTGCAGCGACAGCCAGCCCACATACGCCACCGCCAGCGGGAACAGGATGATGGTCTCGAACGACAAGCCTTCCAGCGCCGCCAGCGCGGCTGTCTTGCGCAGCAAGCCATAGCCGCCAAACGTCAGCCCCAGTATCAGCGCAATGTATGGCGGCTTGCCCGCCTGCCATGTCAGCCACGCGACACCCACCGCGGCAAGGCCGACTGCCACCCACTGTCCGCGGCGCAGCTTTTCTTTTAAAAACACGAGGCCGAATAAGACATTGATGAGAGGATTGATGAAATAACCGAGGCTGGCATCGATGACGTGGCCATTTTTCACGGCCCAGATATAGAAAAACCAGTTGGCCGTCAGGAGCAGTGCGCTGGCAATGAAACTTGCCACGACTTTTGGCTTTTTCAGCACGTCCGGCAGCCAGCGCCACTGGCTGCGGGCTGTCAGGACGATACCGAGGAATACCAGCGACCACAGCATGCGGTGCGCAAGGATTTCCATGGGCGGCACGGGGCCGATGGCGTGGAAATACAGGGGAAACAAGCCCCAGCAAAAGAAAGCAAGGGCGGCGTACAGAATGCCTGGATTCATGAGTCAGACCTTTAAGCGCAACGGATGGCTGCGCGGAAACTTCGGGCGGTCTGCCATTATCCCGGAAATCGTATAACACCGCTGAGAGCGGTAAAATCCGTTATTCAAACGGTAAAACGGGACTTGCAAATTGACTATAGTTAACCTATTGTGCAACGCACCAAAACAACTTCAGGTGCAATCTTGACCGCGGAACATAAGAAGAGCAGCTTAGTCGCGCTGACCCTGGCTGCCGTCGGCATCGTCTATGGCGACATTGGCACCAGTCCCCTGTATACGCTGAAAACCATTTTCGACCCGGAACACGGGCTCGTTCTCAATCCCGCCAATTTGACCGGCGTTGTGTCCCTGATTTTCTGGGGCTTGACGATGATCGTGTCACTCAAATACGTCACCTTGGTGCTGCGCGCGGATAACCGCGGCGAGGGCGGCGTGATGGCGCTGATGGCGCTGGCGCTCAATTCCGTCAGCAAGCGCTCCGGTTGGCATGGCCCGCTGCTGCTATTGGGCGTGTTTGGCGCCACGATGTTTTATGGCGACAGCGTGGTGACGCCGGCGATTTCCGTGCTGTCCGCCATCGAAGGGCTGGAAGTGGTGACGCCGGCCTTTAAACCCTATGTTGTGCCGCTGACGATCATCGTGCTGGTGTCGCTGTATGCGCTGCAGCAGCATGGCACGGCTGGTATCGGACGCTGGTTCGGTCCTGTCATGGTGGTCTGGTTTGCTTCACTGGCTGTCATGGGCGTCCTCAATATCATGAAGGCGCCGCAAATCCTGTCGGCACTGAATCCGTGGCATGCGCTGGTCTTCATGCTGAACAATAAATATGCGGGCTTCGTGGCGCTGGGCGCCGTCGTGCTGGCATTTACCGGCGCCGAAGCGCTATACGCGGACATGGGCCACTTCGGCAAGAAACCGATCCGCATGGCGTGGTTCCTCGTGACGTTCCCCGCGCTGGCGCTGAATTATCTGGGCCAGGGGGCGCTGCTGATCGCCACGCCGGCAGCGATTTCCAATCCTTTCTTCCAGCAACTGGGCAGCTGGAGCGTGATTCCGCTGGTCGTGTTGTCTACCATGGCCACTGTGATTGCATCGCAGGCGACGATTTCCGGCACGTTCTCGATGACGCGCCAGGCCATTGCACTGGGCTTGCTGCCCCGTATGCGCGTGCTGCACACGTCGGCCACGGAAATGGGCCAGGTCTATATCCCCGCCGTTAACTGGCTGCAGCTGGGCGTGGTGCTGATCGCCGTGCTGGGCTTTGGTTCATCGGAAAACCTGGCGGCTGCCTATGGCATCGCCGTGACGGCCACCATGCTGTCGACCACGATCCTGACGTTCTTCGTGACCCGCTACCGCTGGCACTTGCCGCTGCTGGTGTGTTTCAGCGCCACCGGCTTCTTCATCTTCATCGACATCATGCTGTTCTCGGCTTCCACCTTGAAGCTGCTGCACGGCGGCTGGTTCCCGCTGCTGCTGGGTTCCGTGCTGTTGACGATCATGCTGACGTGGCGCACGGGCCGCGAACTGGTATTCCAGAACCTGGAAAAGCACGCGATTCCGCTCGATGCATTCCTGGAATCGCTGTTCATGGCGCCGCCCACCCGCGTGTATGGCACGGCGATTTTCCTGCGCGGCGAAAGCGACGGCGTGCCGCACGCGCTGCTGCACAACCTGTCGCACAACAAGGTGCTGCATGAACGGGTGGTGTTCATCACGGTCTACATCGTGGAAGAACCATGGGTGCCCGCTGCCGAGCAAGTCAAGATCACGGAACTGGGCCACCAGTGCTACCAGGTCAATGTGCATTACGGTTTCAAGGATGAACCAGACATTCCGAATGTGCTGAAACTGTGCGGCGCGCACGGGCTGGAATTCGACATGATGGAAACGTCGTTCTTCATCGCCCGCCAGACGGTGATTTCCACGCCGGGTTCCGGCATGGTGTCGTGGCGCGAGCATTTGTTTGTCGCCATGTCGCGCAATGCCCGTGCGGCGGCCGACTATTACCAGATTCCGCCGAACCGGGTCATTGAACTGGGTACCCAGGTGGAAATCTGATCTTCAAATTTGTAACGGCAGCCTACATCCGGCGAAGGGCAGGCGGCAGTCTGCTACACTGCTGCCCTGGCCGGATCGGCATGTCTACTATTGCAAAAAAGGGTGTTATGAAATCGATGTTCTTGAAATTCGTACCGCTGTTCTGCGCGCTGACGCTGACGGCGTGCGGCGGCGGCGCCAAGAAAACCACGACGGTGGAAATCCCTGCCCAACCGGCCCCTCCTTACAAGACCAACCTCATAGAAGGCAAGGGCGACACCGTGGTGGCAGGCGACCTGGCCACCGTCAACTACACGGGTTACCTGTACGACAGCACCAAGCCAAATTCCCGTGGCACCGAGTTTGAAAAGGGGACCCGCAGCTTCGCTCCTGGCACCGGCGCCGTGCTGCCAGGTACCAATTATTCGCTGTTGGGCTGGGACCAGGAAGTGCCGGGCATGAGAGTGGGAGGCAAAGCCAATCTGGTCCTGCCATATAACCTCGCGTACGGCGTGCATGAATACACCAGCCCGACCGGCATCAAAGTGCCGGTCTATACGCCGGTCGTGTTTGAAGTGGAAGTGGTATCGGTGAAGAAGGCGTCGCCATCGGCCGCAGTGACGATCGCCGACATCACGGTGGGTACCGGCGCAGCTGTCGAGTACAGCAAGACGTACGCCGCCAAATATACGGGCTGGCTGTATGACTCCAGCAAAGCGGGTTGCAGCGCTACCCAACTGGATGCCGCCAAGGATTGCAAGGGTGCGCAATTCGATACCAACACCAGCGGCACCTTTACCTTTTCGTTGAATGGCGGCCTGATCAAGGGTTGGGACCGGGGCGTCCTGGGCATGAAAGTCGGTGGCAAGCGCACTGTGGTTATTCCGCCAGAACTGGGCTATGGCAGCACGCCGCAGACCAAGACGGAAAATGGCGTCACCACCACCACGATTCCGGCCAACTCCACCCTGGTGTTTGAGATCGAGCTGGTGAGCGTGAAGTAAATCCAGCTTGCTGAGAAAAATCCCCGCTTGCGTGTGCAGCGGGGATTTTTTTCGCCTGGGCTATCCGCGCAATGCTGCAGCAGGCGATAGCCGTAACGCAGCAATCGTATGGCGCGCGGTAGCCATCAGCGCCACCAGCACCGCCAGCATCAGCGCACCCGCCAGCGGCCACCACCCCATCGGCGCCTGTTCCACGTAGGCTGCCAGGTAGTGCTGCATGGCCAGCGCCGCCAACGGCAGGCCCAGCACGGCGCCAGCGCCGATCAAGACTGCGAACTCGCGCGCCACCAGGCGTGCAATGGCTGCCTTGCCGGCGCCATGCAGCTTGCGCAGTACGATTTCCTTGCGGCTGCGCTGAACGCTATAAGCCGACAGCACGTAAATGCCGCATGCCGCCAGCATGACAGCGATCAGGCTGGCCGACGCCATCATGCGGGCCAGCCGCGCATCTTCCTCATATGCCAGGCCGAACATGCTGGCGGCGCTGCGCAATTCCAGGTCCTGGTCGGGGAAATAGCGCTGCCACAGCGGCAGGATGGCCTGGCTGACGGCGGCCATATCGCCGTCCGCACGCAGGCTGGCAACGGCGCCGCCGCGCGCCGTGTATGCCAGTGGCTGTGCGTGCTGGCGCAGGCTTTGATAGCGCACTTCCGGCGCAATGCCCACGATCGTGAACTCGCCAAGCCGCTGCCCGACCGCGTCTTGCGGCGCAGTGAAACCCAGCGCCAGTGCTGCCGCCACGTTCAGCACGACGTTGCGGCTGTCCGGCGGATCCTGTTCTTTGTCGAACAGGCGGCCATACAGCGGCTTCAAGCCATAGACGGCGAAAAATTCCGGGCTGACGGTGCGCAGTTCCACGCGCACCGATGCGCCATGGCGGTCGCGCATCACGCCGGTCATCATGTTGTCGTCGCGCCCCACGGCTTCGGACATGGTGTTCACGCCACGGATACCAGGCAGGCGCGCTACCGCATCGAGGAAGTCTTTTGCGGCAGGTTGGCCGCTACCGGTGGGCAGATCCAGCACCAGCAAGCCATCAGGATCGAAGCCACGGTCCGCGTGGCTGGCGTAACTGGTTTGCCATGCGATGGCCAGCGTGGTTGCCGCCAGCGCCATGGCGGCGCCGAATTGCAGTACCGTCAGCGCGCGGCGCAGCCACAGGCCCGTTGCCGTTTCGCTGTCGCCCCGTCCCGCCAATGCGGCAGCGGCGCGTACGCGCAGGGCGATCCAGGCCGGATAGACGCCAGCGCACAGTCCCACCAGTACACCCAGCGCCAGGGCTGCCGCGCAATTGGCGGGCGACAGCAGGCCGTCCAGCTTGCGGTCCACCAGCGCGGCAAACGCAGGGAGGCAAAGCCACACCAGCACCAGGCCGGCCACAGTTGCCAGCAGCGCCACCAGCGACGATTCAGCCAGGAATTGCATCACCAGCCGCGCCGGGCTGGCGCCCAGCAGCTTGCGCATGGCGATTTCGCGCTGGCGCCGCAATGTGCGCACGGTAGCCAGGTTGACATAGTTGGCGGCTGCCAGCAGCAGGATCAGTACCGCCACCGCCGCCAGCGCCAAGACGCTGTTGCGGTTGCCATAGCGGCTGCCGTAGCGGCCGGCCGCCAGTTCGGCGTCGAAGTACACGTCCGGCAGTGCGGCTAGCGCAATATCGGTCACATTGCGGCCATTGAGGTTTTGTCCCAGCGGGCCATTGCGCACTGCGATTTCGCTCGGGTGGCTGTTGACGAACGATTGCAGCTGCTGCGCCAGCCTGCCCGGATCGGCGCCTGGTTTCAGGCGCAGGTAAATGGAACCACGGCGGCGCAGGTTGGTGCTGTAATCGGCGCGGTCCGGCCAGGCGCTGCTGGCCGTTCCCGCAAGGGCCTGGTAAGGCATCGTGCTGTTGGCGGGAGCATCCGCCACCACGGCCAATACTTGCAGCGCCGTGTCGTTGAGCATGACGCTGCGGCCCAGCACGGTCTCGCCGCCGAGCATTTTGCGCGCCAGTTCCTGCGTCAGCGCCAGGCCATCCGGCCGGGTTAGCGCGGCCTTTAAATCGCCTTGCAGCGCGCGCAAGCCCAGCATCCCGATGGCAGCGGGATCGGCCACACCGAGTTGCGCCTTGTAGCGCTGGCGGTCTACCTTCAATTGCACGTCCAGCTCGCGCAGGATGGTGGCCTGCTCCACCATGCCGGTCGCCAGCGCCGCGTCGCGCAGCGGCAGCCCGGCATGAATCGCCCATTCAGGACGGGGAAACACGTTGATGCGCTGCTTGACGGCATACACCCGCGCCGCATCCGGCACGTGGCTGTTGTAGCTGAGGCAGTAGCGCACAAAGCCCAGCAGCAGGAAGCAGGTGGCCAGCCCCACGGCCAGCCCGGCAATGGAGACGAGGGAATAGGCGCGCTCTTGCCACAGCATGCGCCAGCCGATACGAAAATCACGCAATGTCATGATGGATTCCAAGGTGAGGATGCCCGGCCTGAAGGCCCGGCCCCCTTTTATGTACGTAACGCCAGCGCCGGCGGCAGGCGCAGCGCGGCCAGTGTGTGGCGGATAGTGGCGGCCAGCGACACGGCTGCGACAGCGCCCAGCGCCGCCAGCAAGGTCCAGCCGCCAATTGGCGCGCGCTCGGCAAATGGGGCCAGATAAGTCTGGATCGCCAGCGCGGCAGCCGGAAGGCCCAGCAGCGCCGCACAACCCAGCATCCACGCGAACTCCCTGCCCAGCAGGCGGGCAATGGCGCCGCCACGCGCGCCATGCAGCTTGCGCAGCACGATTTCACGGGCGCGGCGCTGCACGGTGTAAGCGGACAGCACATAGATGCCGAACGCCGACAGCAGCAGCGCCGTGGCGCTGGCCACTGCCAGCAGTCCGGCCAGGCGTGCATCGTCTGCATAGTTTTCCGTGTAATAGCTGCCGGCGCGGCGGATGTCCGGCAAATTGTCCGGGAAGTATTGCCGCCACAGCGCGTCTGCCGCGCGTTCCAGGTCCGCCATATCGCCACGGTAGCGTACAGTGAGGACGGAGGCGTTCAGGCTGTTGCGGTAAATGACCGGCGTGGCCTGCTCGCGCAGCGACTGGTAGCGCAAGTCCGGCACGATGCCCACCACCACTGGCTGCACGGCGCCTTTGCCTTTCATGACTTGCACTGTCTGTCCCACCGCCTCTTGTGGCGTGGCATAGCCCAGCGCTTTGGCAGCGGCTGCGTTCAGCACCACGGAGCCATCGTTGGTTTCCTGTTCGCGCTGCGGATCGAACAGGCGTCCGGCCAGCGCCTGCACGCCATAGACGTGGAAAAAGTTGGGCGAGACCATGCGCTCCTGCATGGCGGCGGAATGGCCATCGGGGCGCTGTACCGGATTGTTCAGGCCAAGATAAAAGCGTCCGGCCGGCGCCGGCGAAATGGCGACGCCCTCCACACCTGACACGCGCTGCAGCGCGTCGCGCAACTGGCGCGCCGCCTGGCCCTCCCACATCTGCGTGGGCAAGTCCAGTACCAGCAGCGGACGCGGATCAAAGCCTGGTTCCGCCGCGCTGGCATAGCGCGTCTGCCACGCGACCGCCAGGGTGGTGGCGGTCAGGCCCATGGCGGCCGTCATTTGCAGTACGGTGACCGTGCGGCGCAGCCACGCGGTACTGTGGGTTTCCTGGCCGCCGCGTCCTTCCAGCGCATGGGCAGGGCGCACGTGCAGTGCGACCCAGGCCGGATACAGGCCCGCCAGCACACCGGTGGCGGCGCCGATGGCCAACGCCGCCAGCACGGTCCCGATACCGGCTGCAGCAGCCAGCGGGCGGTTCAGCAGCTGCGAACAGGCAGGCAGCAGCAGCCACGCCAGCAGCAGGCCGGCCGTCGTCGCCAGCAGCGCCACCAGCATGGATTCCGCCAGCAGCAGGCCGGCCACACGGGCGCGCCCTGCGCCGAGCAGCTTGCGCAGCGCGATTTCAGGACGGCGGCGCATGACACGCACAGTCGCCAGGTTCACGTAGTTGATGGTAGCCAGCAGCAAGATCAACCCTGCAATGGCGCCGACGCCCATCACCAGCGCCGGATTGCCATGGCGGCCCTGCACATCCTTGCTGGCGAGGTCCCGGTCGAAATACCAGCCGCGCAGCGGTGTCAGGCCCAGGTGCATGGCGCCTGCTTTGCTTTGGGCGAGGCGGGGCGCCTGGTCCAGCGCATGCTGCAGCGCCTGCAGCATGGCTTGCGGCGTGGCGCCGGGCGCCAGCCGCACGTACAGCAGCGTGACGATGCCGCCCCAGTTGCGTTCCCATGACTTGCGCTGTTCGTCTTGTATCAGGCGGCTGCCGAGACCGAACAGGGCCTGGTATTTCAGGCTGGAGGCGGCAGGGGGATCGGGCACGACGGCCGCCACGTTAAAACTGATGTTTTCCAAGGTGAGTGGTTTGCCGATCGCGCTGCCGGTGTTGCCGAACAGCCGGCGCGCCACGCTTTCCGTCAGTGCGACAGCATCCGGCCGCTCCAGCGCGGCCTGCAAGTCGCCTTGCACGGCGTACAAGCCCAGTACCTTGGGCATGCCGGTACTGAAAACGTTGATGTCCAGTTCCGTGAGGCTGGCGCCCTGGCGCAATGTCACGCCGCCAGTCAGGGCCACGGCGGCGGCTTCCGCCAGGCCGCTGCGTTCGGCCACGCCCAGCAGGCCGAATGGCGAGCGCTCATACCAGCCGCCGACGGATGGCGACTCGATCCGGGTTTTCGCCACGTACACGCGGTCCGCTTGCGGCACATGGCTCTCGTAGCTGTAGCTGAAGCGCACATACGCCAGCAGCAGGAAGCAGGCGGCCAGGCCCGCAGCCAAGCCGATGATGGTGACGGCTGAATAGGCGCGCTCCTGCAGCAGCAGGCGCCAGCCGATGCGAAAGTCGCGCAGCATCATGCGGCGCGCAGCGCATCGACCATGATGCGGCCATCGAGCAGGTTGATGGTGCGCGATGCCTGTGCCGCATGGGCCGGCGAGTGCGTCACCATGACGACCGTGGTGCCTTCGGCGTTGATGGTGCGCAGCAGGCGCATGACTTCATCGCCGTGCGCCGTATCCAGGTTACCGGTCGGTTCGTCGGCCAGCAGCACGGCCGGCCCTGCCACCAGCGCGCGGGCAATGGCCACGCGCTGCTGCTGGCCGCCGGACAGCTGGGACGGGCGGTGTCCTGCGCGATGCAGCACGCCCAGCTTGTTCAGCATGGCCGTCACCTTGGCTTCGCGCTCGCGCGACGGCATGCCGGTATATTCCAGCGCCAGTTCCACGTTCTCAAAGACGCTCAATTCTTCGATCAGGTTGAAGCTCTGGAAAATGAAACCAATGCGGCCGCGCCGCAATGCATTGAGTTTGGCTTCGCTCCACCCCGCCACGTTGGTGCCATCGAACCAGTATTCGCCGCTGCTGGGCACGTCGAGCAGGCCGAGGAGGCTGAGCAGCGTGGACTTGCCGCAGCCGGACGGACCGGTGATGGCGACATATTCGCCGGCGTCGATTTCCAGGTCGATGCGGTCCAGCGCCGTAGTCTGGACTTCGCCTGCCTGATGGATTTTGCTGACACAAGAGAGCTTGAGCATGAAGGATTCCTTTTGTTTGGTGGAGAGCTTACTTGGAAATTTGCAGCTTGAGTGCTTTGCCGTAGGCGGTGTAGCTGGATACGATGACGGTTTCGCCCCGTGCCAGCCCGCCCAGCACTTCGATCTGGCTGTTGTTGCGGCGGCCGGTGCGGATGTCGCGCCGTTCGGCGGTGGCGCCGCCTGGCGACAGTACGAAGACCCAGGCGCCGCCGCTGTCATTGATGTAGGCGCCGTTGGGCAGCAGCAGCGCGGGCGCCGGTTCGCCCAGCGCGATGCGCGCGTCCAGGCTCTGGCCGGGGCTGAGCTGTTCCGGCGCCGCGCCGGTGAAGACCAGTTCCACAGTGAAGCGGCCGTCCTTGATTTGCGGGTACACAGTGGCCACGTCGACTGCATAGCTGTGGCCATCGTGCTGTACCACGCCGTGACGCCCGGCCGCCACGCGCTTCAGGTAAAACTCGTCGACTTCCGCTGTCAGCTTGAAGTGGTCGGGATCGTCGATGCGGCCCACGTGCTTGCCATTGGTGATCGATTCGCCCACCTGTAAATGGAAATCCGTCAAACGGCCGGCAGTGGGAGCGCGCACGGCCAATGCGTCGACCGTGGCGCTGACCAGTTTCAGGCCCGATTTCAAGCCATCGAGCGCGTTTTGCAGCTGGGTCAGCGCATGTTCGCGCACGCGGCCTTCCGTACTGTCGCTTTGCCGCGCCTGTGCCAGCGCGCGCTGCTGGCGCTCCAGCTTGTCCTGCGATTCTTCCAGCGCGGCGGCCGACACATAGCCTTGTGCAGCCAGGCGCGCATTGCGCTCGTGCTGCTTGCGCGTTTGCTCGAGCTGGAAAACAAGGTCGTCGATGCGGCGTTCACGGTCGCTGCGGCTGGCTTCCTGCGCCACGCGCAAGTTGGACAGGTTGGAAATCTGTTGCGCGTGTTCGGCCTGCCGCGCCAGCAATTCCAGGTTGCGCTGCGGGTTGGCGATACGGAACAGCAGTTGTCCCTGCTGCACACGGTCGCCGTCGCGCGCAAACACTTCTTCGATGCGGCCCGATTCCACTGAATCGAGCATCACGGAGCGCAGCGGTACGGTGCTGGCGCGCACCACGATGTCGTCGCGGTAAACGCCCTGTTCGACAGTGGCGGTGCGCAGGTCGCCGGCCGGGACTTGCAGGCCGCGCGGCATCCAGTGCCACAGTGCAGCGGCGGCCGCCGCGATGGCGGCCACGGTGGCGCAAGCCACGATGATTTTCTTGCCGCGCCGTTTGGGCACGATGGTATCCATGGCGGCGCCGGTGGCGGGTTTGGGCTGGAATGAGTTCATGCAGGCTGTATTGCAAGCGCTGTGCCACCCCGTTTTTACGGAATATTTGCCTGCTGTTGTCCGCATCCGGACAGCAGCGGGTGTCCGCTTCCGGACAGTGTGAAAAAGCCTGTCCGTGGGCGCAAAAGGTGCTGCTAGAATGCGCTCCATGCCTGATTCCACTGCACATATCCTGATCCTGGACGACGACGCCGACGTGGCCTGCGCCGCGCAATTGCTGCTGCGCCGCCGCTACGGCAAAGTCGCCGCGCTGAACGACCCGGCCCAGTTGCCGCGCTACCTGCAGCAGGGGGCGCCGGACGTGGTGCTGCTGGATTTGAATTTCACGCCGGGCCGTATTGATGGCGGCGAAGGGCTGGCGCTGCTGGACTTGCTGCGCGTGCAGCCGCAGCCGCCCTTTGTCATCGCATTGACCGCCTATGCCGACGTGCCGCTGGCGGTGGAAGCGCTCAAGCGCGGCGCGTGCGACTTCATCACCAAGCCGTGGGATAACGCACGCCTGGTGGCGGCCGTGGATGCAGCGCTGGCGCGGCGTACCGCGCCGCGTACCGCAGCAGCAGGCGCCACTGCCGCGCTGATGGGCGACTCGCCTGCCATACGCGCAGTGAAAACCATGATTGCCAGCGTGGGGCCGACCGATGCCAACGTCATGGTGCTGGGCGAAAACGGCGTGGGCAAGGAACTGGTGGCGCGCGCCATCCATGCGGCTTCGCGCCGTGCGGACGGTACGTGTCTGGCGGTGGATATGGGGGCGTTGCCTGAGTCGACTTTTGAAAGCGAGCTGTTTGGCCATCGCAAGGGATCGTTCACCGATGCGAAAGCCGACCGCGCCGGACGTTTCCAGGCCGCCAGCGGCGGCACGCTGTTCCTCGATGAAATCGGCAATATGCCGCTGGCTGCACAAGCCAAGCTGTTGACAGTGCTGGAGCGGCGCGAAGTGACGCCGATTGGCGCGGACAAGCCGGAAGCCATCGACGTGCGCATCGTCAGCGCCACCAACCTCGATGAAATCAAGCTGTTCGATCCGGCCGTGTTCCGTCCGGACTTGCTGTTCCGCCTGAATACCATCGTGATCCGCGTGCCGCCGCTGCGCGAGCGGCGCGACGATATTCCAGGCTTGCTGCGCCATTACCTTGGCTGGTATGAGCGGCAGTACCAGCGCCCTGCGCGCGAGCTTGACGTGGCTGCGCAGGCGTGGCTGGTGCAATATGCGTGGCCGGGCAACGTGCGCGCGCTGCGCCACGCGTGCGAACGCGCGGTGATCCTGGGGACCAGTGCGCAGTATGTGCTGGCCGATTTCGGCTTGCCGGGCCTGGACGCCAGCGCCGGCCAGGCTAATCCGGCGGATTTGCCGCCATCGGCCGGCGCGGTTCATGAGGTTGATGCGGCCAATGCGGCAGGCCCGGTGGGGACGGGCAGCGCGGCCACGGCGCCGCCGCTGCGTATTGCGGGCGACGATTTGACGCTGAGTGCACTGGAACGCGATGCGATTGCTGCTGCGCTGGCTGCAGCCAATGGCAATATCAGCCAGGCGGCGCGTACGCTGGGCCTCAGCCGTGCCGCGCTATACCGCAAGCTGGGCAAGCATGGCATCTGACCGCCGCCGAGGCGTACTGGCAGCCGCCTGCGTGGCGGCGCTGATGGCATTGTCCGCTGCGGCAGCTTTGTTCATTCATTCTCCGCGCCTGCTGACGCTGTATGTTCTCGTGGCCATCCCCTGCGCTTGGACGCTGCGCCAATGCTGGAGGCCGCGCAGTGAACCCCAAAGCATGGCGCCTGCCGCGGAATTGACGCCGGACCGGCGCGCGTTGCTGGACGCTGCGCAAACCATGGAGGCGCGGCTGGAAAATGCGCCGATTGCACTGTTCCGCATCGCGCACGCGGTGGGTGGCGGCGAAGTCACGCCGCTCAACGCCAGCGCACGGCGCTTGCTGGCGCCGGGACGCGCCAGCGATCCGCATGAAATCGGGCGCTTGCTGGCGGCACAGGCCAGCGGCAGCCGCGCACTGGTCAGCTATGAAACAGAACGCGGTACGGAGCGCGCATTGGCAGCGGTCTCCGAGTTGACGGTGCAGGGCGATGCGCAGCGGCTGGCCGCACTGATGCCCGTGGAAAGCCAGCTGGAAGCCGAAGCGCTCAATGCATGGCGCCAGCTGGTGCAAGTGCTGACGCATGAAATCATGAATTCACTGACACCGGTGGCGTCGCTGTCCCGTACCGCGTGCGACTTGCTGGCGGAAGTGCAGGCTGAATTGCCGCCAGACGTCAATGCGGACCTGGGTACGGCGCTGGACGCCATTGCGCGCCGCGCCGCCAGCCTGGTGGAATTCGTGGCCAGCTACCGCAGCCTGTCCACCGTGCCGGCCGCGCAGCCGGAGCCGGTGGCGGTGCGCGATTTGTTTGCGCGCCTGTCGATGCTGATGGCGCCGCAGTGGCTGGCGCGCGGCGGCTGCGCGGAATTCACGGTGGAGCCGCAATCGCTGGAAGTCATGGCCGACCCCGGCCAGCTGGAGCAGGCGCTGATCAATTTACTGAAAAATGCCGCGGAAGCCACTGCCGACACACCGCAGCCGCATTTGCAGGTCAGCGCGCGCCTGAGCCGGGGCGGCCGCCTGCGCATCGAAGTGGCGGATAACGGCCATGGCGTGCCGGATGAAATGGCGGCGCATATTTTCACGCCATTCTTTTCATCGAAAAAGCAGGGACGCGGTATCGGCCTGGCGATGGTGCGGCACCTGGTGCACGCCAATGGCGGCATGGTGCGCTATGCCAGGCCGGTAGGGCAGGGCGCCCGCTTTGTGATGACGTTTTAACGCACCATTTCCACGTGCATGATGCCGTCTTCATCATACGGTTCGCTGACCGTCTTGAAGCCGAAGCTGCCGTAAAACTGTTCCAGGTATTGCTGCGCGCCGATGCGGCATGCATGGCCTGGATACAGTTCTTCCGCATAGGCGATGCCCTGTGCCAGCAGCTGGCGGCCAATGCCGGTACCGCGCGCAGCCTGCGTGGACAGCACGCGGCCCAGCGACATTTCCGTGTACTTCACGCCCGGCGCAATCACGCGCAGGCACGCGGCCAGTTCGCGCTTGCCGTCTTTCACCACCCACGCTGTCACGTGGTGCGCATCCTGGTCGTAATTGTCGATGTCCGGATACAGGCAATTCTGTTCCAGGACGAATACTTGCTGGCGGTGATACAGCACCTGGTACAGGTCCGCCACTGCCATGTCTTTAAACGCTTGCCGCTGCCATTCAATCATTCGGAACTCCTGTTGGTCTAACCTTGATTGTACGTGCAGAAAAGCAAAAAGGCGCCGAAGCGCCTTGTTGATGCGGTGAGCCGTGTATTAAACGACCGTCAGCGTCACGTCGATGTTGCCGCGGGTGGCGTTCGAGTACGGGCAAACGATGTGGGCAGCTTGCACCAGTTTCTCGGCGGTTTCGCGGTCCAGGCCAGGCAGCGAGATTTTCATTTCCACTTGAATGCCGAAGCCGTTAGGGATAGGGCCGATGCCGACTGCCGCATCGATCGATACGTCTGCCGGAACGGCGATCTTGTCACGGCCGCCCACGAATTTCATGGCGCCGATGAAGCAGGCGGAGTAGCCCGCTGCGAACAGTTGTTCCGGGTTGGTGCCTGGCAGGCCGTTGCCGCCCAGTTCTTTCGGGGTGGTCAGTTTGGCATCCAGCGCGCCGTCCGACGAAACAGCGCGGCCTTCGCGGCCACCGGTGGATTTAGCGTGGGCGGTGTACAGAACTTGTTCCAGTGCCATGATTGATGCTCCTTTTCAATAGTTAGCGATTACATCGTGTACTACTTGGTTGGCGCTGCACATTGTACTGCGCAGCGGGTATGTGCACACTATAGATCGTGCGCTATTTAATTGCAAGCGATTTTTTTAATAGTTGGGATAAATAGGAAGTGATAAAATAGACAATTTATTTCCTCTTGGGAATGTGTTGATGAGTTACCTGGTGGATGATTATGTTGACAATGAACAGACCATGGGCACGCTGGCGATCAATGGATCCGTCAAGGGCCAACTGTAACGCCCCTTTTGATGAACTTTACGTATCAAACGACTTGGCCGTCGTGATCGCTGCATAACCGCCAGGGCGGTCACTTTTTCCTGAGACGAGCAAAGCCACTCGTCTCAGAATACCTGCGTAAGCCATGGATCCTACAGGGGCGCCTGAGTTAACGATTCTGGGGGCCTACACTTGCTTCAGCATGGATTACAGCGTGAATGGATCCGTCTTCCGGCTTGCCCTGCGGTCCGCCTTGTCTCGCCACACCTTTGCCTGGGCCGGATCCGGCGCCATACCCCAGTCGCCTTGCTCATATGCGGCTGCCAGGCGGCGCATGGCGGTTTCGTTGTCCAGGGCGGCGGCGCGTTCGTACAGCGCGCGGGCTGCTGCCTGATCTTTTTCGACTGCGCGGCCTGCTTCATGAAGCGCCGCCATCCGCGCCATGCCATCGGCGTTGTTGTGGGTGATGGCCGTTTGGTACAGCTCGACAGCTTTCGCCAAGTCCTCTTTCACGCCACGGCCCTCTTCAAACATGCTGCCCAGTGCCGCTGCGGCGTTGCCGCTGCCTTGCGCGACCGCCAGCTCATACCATTCGCGCGCGCTCGGGTAATCCTGCGCCACGCCGCGTCCGATTTCGTACGAGTAGCCCAAACTATTTTGCCCGCTGCGATGGCCCTGTTCCCCCAGCTTGCGCTGCCAATAAATGGACTCGGCCAGATCAACCGGCATGCGTGCACCGTGCGCGAGCGCCAGCGACAGGCGGAATTGCGATGGCTGGTCACCACCTTCGGCTGCCTTGCGCAGATAGGCGATACCCTGTGCATCGTCGGCGGGAACGCCGATGCCCAGAAAATACATCAGGGCCAGATCGCCTTCCGCAGCGTGGTTGTTGCTGCCGGCAGCCAGGCGCAGCCAGCGCAATGCTTCGGCTGGATTCTTTTCCATGCCATTGCCGTGCAAAGCCAGGCGGCCGAGGTTGGCCTGGGCCCAGTGACTCCCACTGGCGGCGGCTTTACGATACCAGGAGGCTGCCAGCGCATAGTCGCGTGGCACGCCGAGGGCATAGTGGTAGATGACGCCGAGGCTGTTTTCCGCCACGTGGTCGCCCTGCTCCGCCGCCTTTTGGTACCACGTGATTGCCAGCCCGGCGTTGCGCTCCACGCCGTTGCCGGTATCGTAGAGCCAGCCCAGCTCCCGTTGCGCAGGAGCGAAACCGGCTTCAGCCGAAGCATGGAACCAGGTCCATGCTTCGCCGGGATCGCCCGGGGCGCCCTGGCCCAAGAACAGGCGGCGGCCCAGTTCGAATTGTGCTGCCGCCGGGCTTTGCGCATAGGCTTGTCGCATCTGTGCCGGCGTGGCCGCTTCATGCGGTGTGTCTTTAGCATAGACTTGCGCGATGGCAAGCAGCGCATCCCGGTTGCCGGCCAGCGCCGCGTCACGATACTGGGCAGCCAGCTGCTGCGTCAGCTGCGCCGGCGTGGGCGTATCTGTATCTATTTCCAGCGTCCACTGGTACTGTATCTTGGCCCAGACACGCGCTGGGACGCCATCGACCCGCCCCGGCTTGAACTGGCAGCTGATAAGGCCCGTGCGCGCCGCTTCGTCCAGCAGCGCATGCCCACTGGATTTGCGGACTTCGTTTGCTACCACCGAACCATCCACGTCAATCAGAAGGGCCACACTGACAGTGCCGGTCAGTTCCTGGCGAAGCGCTTCTTTTGGCCATGCCGGCTTGCACTTCTGGAGGGCGTCCTGGTTGAGCGTGGGGCGCTCATTTCCGGCAGGGGCAGCCAGCGCGCCAGTGCTGGCGCAAAAGGCCAATGCGGCCAGAGAGATTTTCAGCATGACGTATCCTGATCTTTCAAATTAATTGGCCACGCGCACCGCCGCCTGCTCGCTGCCGGCCTGCACCAGCGTCACCCCGGTGACCTTGCCGTCCGTGCCACGCTGGAATTCAAACGTCGTCAGCGAACCTTCGACAAAGAAGCGGTCCGGCGCATACGGTTTGAGCGTCATGGCAGGGCGGCCCGGACGCTCGTAACTGAGGCCGGCGCCTTTGCGGGTGAAGGTGCGTAGTGCGTTGTCCGGCATTTTGTAAGTACCGGCCAGCGCATCGAGCGCCTCCGGCGCCAAGGCCACGGCTTTTTGCTCGGGGAAGGGATTGCCGATGGCGATCGCAGCCGCCGTAAAGGCAATGCGGTCGGAGTCGAGCACGTCGCGGTTGCCGTTGCTCAGGACGGCGACGAACAGTTTATCATCCGGCAGGCGCAGCGTTTCCGCGTTAAAGCCTGGAATGTCTCCGCCGTGCCAGATCATTTTATGGCCGCGCAAACTGCTGATGAACCAGCCATAGCCATAGTTGCACTTGGCTTCCTTCGGCAATGTACAGGGCGTCATTGCCTGCTGCCAGCTTTCCGCTTTCAACAGCTTGCCGGACACAATGGCATCGTTCCAGCGCGCCAGGTCATCCACAGTGGAGACCAGCGCGCCCGCTGCATACGGCAGCGTCATGCTGATTTTTTCCGCGGTTGAATAGCCGCTGAAAAACCCTGCGCGGTAACCTTCGACGCGGTGTTTGCCACTGCGCTCATGGCCTTCGTATGCCGTGTCCTGCATGCCCAGCGGCTCAAAAATATGCTGTGCAATGAAATCCGCATAGCGCTGGCCGGAAGCTTTTTCAATGATGGCGCCCAGCAGGAAATAGCCGGAGTTACTGTAAGACCAGCGTTCTCCCGGCGCGAAGTCCAGAGGCTCGTTTTTAAAGAAGTCGATGAATTGCGCGACACCGGTATCTTTGTCTGCATTCGGCCAGAATCGCGGCATGGCGGTGTAGTTGCGGATACCAGCTTTGTGCTGCAACAGCTGTTCGATGGTGATGCGATGGCCGTTAACCGGGTAATCTGGCAAAAAGCGCGTGATGTCATCTTGCAGCGACAATTTGCCTTGTTCCGCCAACATCAGGATCGCGACGGCCGTGAATTGCTTGGTAACGGAGCCCAGGCGCAATTGCATGTCGGGCTGCATCGGTGTTTTCTTATCGACGTCAGCCCGGCCATATGCCTTGCGGAACACAGGCTGGCCATCGCGCGTCACAATCACGGTGGCGCCCGGCGCATCAGCTTTGAACATTGGCGCCAGCGCGGCGTCGATTTGTTCTTGCAGTGGCGGAGCATCCGCGAAGGCGACAGTGGCATGCAACAAGGCTAGGGTAGACAGGCAGGCGGTAGTCAGCTTCAAAACGGGCTCCTTTAATAAGTTGCCCAGATTATAATATTTCCGCCCGGAATATCAACGTGCCCGCCGCTTTTCGCTCTCCGGCACCGGCGCATACGCCAGGCATTCAATTTCCACTTCCCCGCCCAGCGCCAGTGCATTGACGCCAAATGCGCTGCGCGCCGGCAGGCGGTCCGGCTTGAAATACGTCGTGTAGATTTTGTTGAAGTCGCCCCACTTGTTCATGTCCACCATCATCACCGTGCATTTGACGATGCTGTCCATCGGCAGGTTCATGCCTTTGAGGATGACGGCAATATTGTCCATGGCCTTGCGCGATTGCGCTTCGAAGCCGCCCGGCACCAGGCCATTCGCATCGGTCCCCATCTGGCCGGACACGTGCACGTAATCGCCTGCCCGCACGGCCTGCGTGAACGGACGGGCAGGATTGCTGGTGGCGTTGTAGTACTCAAGGGGAGGTGTGCCTGAAGCAGCCAGGCCGGGGACAGAGAGCGCCATCGCGCCCAGCAGTTTTCGATATTGCCTGCGTTTCATGGAGACTCCGGTTATGCGGTGATTTGATGTTACTGTCCCCCGGCAGCGGATCACAAGGCTGTATCAAACCCTTCCAGCACATTTACAACATTGACGCCCAATTCCTTGACCGCATACCCCCCTTCGAAAATGAAAGCAGTGGGCAAACCGAGGTAAGACAGGCGTTCGCCGATGCGCAGGTAATCGGCGCTTTGCAGGCCGAAGTGCGACAGCGGATCGCCGGCAAACGTATCGACGCCCAGCGATACGATCAGCGCTTCGGGCTGGAACATTTGCAGGCGCAGGCACGCGGTTTCCAGCGCGGCAAACCATGCCTGCGTGCTGGCGCCATGCGGCAGCGGCAAGTTCACGTTGTAGCCCAGGCCCGCGCCATGGCCCGTTTCATCCGCGTGGCCCAGGTAAAACGGGTATTCGCTGCGCGGATCGGCATGGATCGACACGAACAGCACGTCGCTGCGGTCATAGAAGATGCTTTGCGTGCCATTGCCGTGGTGGTAGTCGATGTCGAGGATGGCAATCTTGCGGGCGCCATCATCGAGCATGTGCTGTGCGGCCAGCGCCGCGTTATTCAGGAAGCAGTAGCCGCCATAAAAATCCGCGCCCGCATGGTGGCCCGGTGGACGCGTCAGCGCAAACGTGGCCCGTTCGCCGAGGCGCAGCGCGTGCGCAGCATTGACGGCGCAATCGGCGCCTGTCTTGGCGGCAGTCCACGTGCCGGACGTAATGGGGGTGCCGCTGTCCATCGAATACAGGCCCAGCTTCGCGCAAAAATTATCGGGTTCGATATCGGCGCGCAATGTGCGCACGGGCCAGACGGCGGGAAACGCGTCCTTATTCGCATTGGCGGGATCGAGCGCGACCCAGTCGGACCATGCATTGCGCAAGAAGGACAGATAGCGCGGCGTGTGGACACGCTCCAGCGTCATCGGCGGCACGCTGTGCGGCGTGACGATTTGTCCCAGGCCGCGGCGGCCCAGCTCCGCCAGCACCTGGTCGACCCGCTCCGGTTTTTCAAAGCACGGCACCAGCTCGCCACGGAAAAATTCGTGGCGGCCACGGTGCTGGCTGTGCAGCTCATTGTAGAAGGTCAGCATGGCGCCCTATCAACAGGGAACGTCGGCAAAGTCCTTGCACAGGTTACTGGCGCGGTAAGCCGCCACGAAGTCGTCGAAGTTGCCGGTTTGCGTACGTTCCAGTTCTTCTTGTTCCGCCAGCGAACTGGCGGCCAGGCTGCTGAAATACGCCTGTTCCTCCGCAGTGGGAGGACGGCTGCGGAAGGTGGCCGCGTGACGTTCGCTTTGGCGCAAGCCGAACGCCGTGTATGAACCATTCAACGCGCGGATTTCACGCAGCACGCGGGCCGATGGCGTTTGTTCCGGATCGGCCAGCTTCGGCAGCTGCGCATTCAGCGCGTCGACGTATTCCGTGCCGCCGCGCTGGCGGTCCAGCAATTCCGCCACGGGCCGGATACGCTCCACCAATGCGCGGCCCCAATCGGCCAGCGGCGTTTCCACGCCATCGCGCAGCAAGGTCAGGCCGGGACGGCGGCCTTCCTTCACCGTGCGCGCGAAATTGCCCGTGTGGAGGCGGCCTTCTTCTTCTGAAATCTTCGCGCTTTCTTCCAGTGCGCAGAACAGCAGGAAGGCGTCGAGGAAGCGGCCCGTTTGCAGGCTGATGCCGACCGGTTCGAACGGGTCGACGTCCATGCAGCGCACTTCAATGTATTGCACGCCGCGCGAGCACAGCGCCTGCAACGGACGCTCGCCGCTGCGGATCACGCGTTTCGGGCGGATCGTCGCGTAATACTCGTTTTCAATCTGGATCACGTTGGTCGACAGCTGCACCCATTCGCCATCGCGTTTGGTGCCGATTTCCGCGTACGGCGCGTAGGGCTGGTTGACGGCTTTGGTCAAGGTGGCGACGTAGCTGTCGAGGCAGTTTTCGTGCGGGCTCAGGCCAGACTGTGCATCGTTCTGGTAACCGAGGTCGCTCATGCGCAGGCTGGTCGCATAGGGCAGGAACAGCGTATCGTCGGACAGGCGTTCCAGCTTGTGCGCTCGGCCGCGCAGGAAGTTGGCCGACAGGGCCGGCGACGCGCCGAACAAATACATCAGCAGCCAGCTGTAGCGGCGGAAATTGCGGATGGTGGCGAAATAGCTTTCCGACTGGTAGGCTTTGGCCGACAGCTTTTGCTGCGGGTTTTCATGCTGGTCCAGCACGCGCCACAGGTTTTCATCCAGCGAAAAGTTGTAGTGGATACCGGCAATGCATTGCATGGCTTTGCCATAGCGCAGCGCCAGGCCGCGGCGGTACACGTGCTTCAGCATGCCGATATTCGACGTGCCATACCACGCGATGGCAATCTTTTCTTCCGGCGGCAATTCGCACGGCATCGACTGGCTCCACAGCATTTCCGTGCCCAGCTTGCTGTAGGCAAAGCGGTGGATGCCATCCAGCTTGTCCAGGGTGGTGGCGATGTCGTGTTCTGCCGGGGTAATGAATTCCAGCAGGGTTTCCGCGTAATCCGTCGTGATTTCCGGGTGAGTCAGCGCCGAGCCGAGCGCCACAGGATGCGGGGTGTCCGCCATGTGGCCTGTCGGGTCGATCCGCAGGGTTTCTCGTTCAATGCCGCGCAGGCCGCCAGCCAGCACGGACCGATATTGTGCATCGGCCAGCAGGGTCAGGCGGCGTGTCAAAAGATTGGACAATTTGATCTTCCTTTCTGGTGCAGCAAAAAAATATTGGTGCGAGATTAACCGAAAACGGACGACCGTGTTGGAAGTGCTCAAAATTGGCCGGACTAGCCAGTGTAACAGCCCTGCATGGCGTGATTATGACTGGGGTTTGCGGCCGCCGCTGACCCGTTCGATCCCTGCCAGATCCCGCCAGCTCTGCACTTCAGTGTACCCCTGAGCGGACAGCAGGGCGCGCACCGCTTCGGCCTGGTCGTAGCCGTGTTCCATCAACAGCCAGCTGTCGGGTTCCAAGTGTTCCGGGGCGCCGGCAATGATGGTGCGCAGGCAGGTCAGGCCGTCGGCATGGTCGGTCAGCGCGCCTTGCGGCTCGAAGCGCAAATCGCCTTCGGACAGGTGGCGGTCGCCGGCCACGATATACGGCGGGTTTGAGACGATCAAGCCATAGCGTTCGCCCTGGACAGCGCTGTACCAGTCACTGAGCAGGAATTGCACGCTGGCCTGGTTCAGCGCGGCATTGCTGCGCGCCACGTCCAGCGCATCCGGGCTGACATCAAGCGCCGTGACGGCGGCATCGGGGCGGCTGTGCGCGATGGCGATGGCAATGGCGCCGCTGCCGGTGCCCATGTCCAGCACCTTGCTGCGCGGGGGCAGGCGTTCCAGCGCCAGTTCCACCAACAATTCCGTATCAGGGCGGGGGATCAGCACGGCGGGGCTGACGTTGAACGGCAAGCCGTAAAACTCGCGCTGGCCGACGATATAGGCAATGGGTTCGCCATGGAGGCGGCGCTGTACGAGGCTGCTATAACGCTGGATTTCCTCATCGGTCAGCACGCGTTCCGACTGCGTGATCAAGCCCACGCGCGTCAAGCCCAGTGCGTGGCACAGCAGGATGCGGTTATCCAGCGGGTCGAGCTGCTGCTGGACTTGCAGCTGGGCGACGGTGGGGTTCGCCATGTTTACGTCTTGCGGCTGCGCAGCAAGGTCCAGGCCAGGGCAACCGTGAACAGGCCGAACCACAGGAATGACCACTGCGGAATATCCATGCCCAGGACCATGTCGGCATGTTCGCACGCGCCATACGATTCAAACAGGAAGGGCATGAGGTGCGCGGTCGGCAGCTTGTTGAGGAAGTTTTCTACCGGGTCGATGCCGCAGCCAAAGCTTGGGTGGGCAATGATGTACAGGTGCTGTCCCGCGGCAAACAGGCCGCCCACCGCGGCCAGCAGGGCGACAGCGCCGGGAATTTTGATGGAATTCGTGAAATAGCCGATCAGGGCGGCAATGCCGACAGCCAGGAAGGCATAACGCTGGATCACGCAGCGTGGGCACGGCGCCAGGTTGGCCACGTGCTGCAAATACATGGCAACGCCAATCAGCCCGAAGCAGGCCAGTGCGATGGACAGGAGCAAGGTGCGTGGTTTCATCGTTGTCTTTGATCCGGGTTAAAGGCGCGATTCTCGCACAAACGCCCCACGGCGGCCTTATTTCATTCTTAAAGTGGGGTCAGACGTGCATTGATGCATACACCCGGTGGGGTCAGACGTGCATTCGTGCATACTCGCCATAGGAGAACGCGCGCTTTTGGCTGGCCATGTTGGAAACGCTGCGGCCACTTGCGCAGCGCCCGCGCAATTCGCCACCCGCAGAAGCGCGTGCCCGCGCGGGTTGCGGGACCGGGCGACAGCCGATCTGCATCATTGCACGCCTGACCCCACGGGGGAAACGCACGAATGCACGTCTGACCCCATGGTTAGTCGCCCAGGGCGGCCAGCATTTCGGCCTGGTGCTCGGCGGCCAGCGCGTTGGTCAATTCCGTCAGGTCGCCATCCATGATGAAGTCCAGCTTGTACAACGTCAGGTTGATGCGGTGGTCCGTCATGCGGCCTTGCGGGAAGTTGTAGGTGCGGATGCGCTCGCTGCGGTCGCCGGAACCGATCAGGCTCTTGCGGGTGGCCGCTTCCTTCGATTGCTGTTCGCGCAGCTGCACGTCCTTGATGCGCGCCGCCAGTACCTTCATGGCCTGCGCCTTGTTCTTGTGCTGCGAGCGGTCATCCTGGCATTCCACCACGATCCCCGTCGGCAAGTGCGTCAGGCGCACAGCGGAATCGGTTTTATTGATGTGCTGGCCGCCGGCGCCGGATGCGCGGAACGTATCGATGCGCAAATCGGCTGGATTGATGTGGACGTCTTCCACTTCATCGGCTTCCGGCATCACCGCCACCGTGCACGCCGACGTGTGGATGCGGCCCTGCGTTTCCGTGGCCGGTACGCGCTGCACGCGGTGGCCGCCGGATTCAAATTTCAGCTTCGAATACACGCCGTTGCCCACCAGCCGCACGATGACTTCGCGGTAGCCGCCCAGGTCCGACGGCGATTCCGACACCATTTCCACCTGCCACCGGTTGCGCTCCGCAAAGCGCGTGTACATGCGCAGCAAATCGCCGGCAAACAGCGCCGATTCATCGCCACCGGTACCGGCGCGGATTTCCAGGAAGATGTTGCGCTCGTCGTTGGCGTCTTTCGGCAGCAGCATCTTTTGCAATTCCAGCTCCAGGTCCGCCAGCCTGGCCTTGCCCGCTTCGATTTCTTCTTGCGCGAAATCCTTCATGTCCGGATCGGCCAGCATGCCCTGCGCTTCCGCGATATCGGCCAGCACACCCTGGTACGACTGGTACAGCGCCACCAGCGGCCCCAGTTCCGCGTGTTCGCGGGTCATTTTGCGGTAGCTGTCCATATTGGCGGTGGCGCCTTCGGACATCAGCAATTCATCCAGTTCGGTCAGTCGGTTGGCCAGTTGATCCAGCTTGGCCAGCATCGATGGTTTCATAGTCGCTCAGAAGTGTTGGGAGAGTGCGCCAGGCCGGCGCGGAAATACAGAGGAGCGCAGCGAAGCTGCGGCAAGACAAAAGCTAACGGCGTTTGCTGAACAATTGCGGCAGCAGCGCCGCCAGCTGGGCGCGCTCGTCGCCCTGCGCACGGTGCAGCGCCTGCTGCGGGCCATGCATGAATTTCGCGGTCAGACCCTTCGACAACGCTTCCAGCACCGTGTCGATATCTTCACCCTTGGCCAGCATCTTGCGGGCCCGCTCCAGTTCCAGCAGGCGCAATGCTTCGCCGCTTTCCTGCAAGCCTTGAATGACCGGCACCACTGCGCGGTCATCGATCCAGTGCATGAACGATTGCACACGCGTTTCAATAATGGCTTCCGCCTGCGCCACGGCAGCCTGGCGGTTTTCCAGGCCGGTTTGCACGACTTTGCCCAAATCATCGACCGTGTACAGGAATACGTCATTCAAGCGGCCCACTTCCGGCTCGATATCGCGCGGCACGGCCAAATCCACCATGAACATCGGCTTGTGGCGGCGTGCCTTGACGGCGCGCTCCACCATGCCCAGGCCGATCAGCGGCAGCGACGACGCCGTGCAGGAAATCACGATGTCATACTGGTGCAGCTTGTCCTGCAATTCGGCCAGCCGCATGGCTTTCGCGGAAAAACGGTGCGCCAACTGCTCGCCCCGCTCCATGGTGCGGTTGGCAATGGTGATGGACTTCGGATTTTGCGCGGCAAAGTGCGTCGCGCACAGTTCGATCATTTCACCGGCGCCGATGAACAGTACGTGCTGCTCGGAAATTTTGTCGAAAATGCGCTGCGACAGGCGCACGGCGGCGGCAGCCATCGACACACTGTGCGCGCCAATTTCCGTGGTGCTGCGCACTTCCTTGGCAACGGAAAAACTGCGCTGGAACAGCTGGTGCAGGTAAGTGCCCAGGCCGCCGGCTTCTTCCGCCGTGCGGATGGCATCCTTGATCTGGCCCAGAATCTGGGTTTCTCCCAGCACCATGGAATCGAGGCCGGATGCCACGCGGAATGTGTGGCGCACGGCGTCGTGTTGCGGCAGCATGTACAAATGCGGCCGCAATTCGCTGTAATTCAACTGGTGGAAATCGGCCAGGAAGTGTGCGCCGGCGTCGAGCGGGTTGTCGCCCTGGCTGGCGCCGTACAATTCCGTGCGGTTGCAAGTCGATAAAATGGCGGCTTCGTCATTGCCGCGCGTGGCGCTGCGGGCAAACCATGCTTGCGCTGCCCGCACCGCTTCACCCAGCTGATCCGGCGCGAACGCCAGCCGCTCGCGCAGCGAAACAGGCGCGGTGGTGTGGTTGAGGCCGACGGCAAGCAGTTGCATCACGGAACGGTATATTGGAATGACGGAAATGTACGCCAGTGGCCATTATACCGTGATGTGCCGGGCGGCACCGGCCGCAGGGGGTAATGATAGCTATAACTGTGCGGCTGTCCGGCTACAGCAGCAGCCGGAGCGGGGGGAGGCAGATTATGCGCCCAGCTTTTCCAGGCGGTACCCGTAGCTGTACACGGGTACCAGGCGGAAGCCGTTTTCCGGCTTCAATTGCAGTTTGTTGCGGACGCGCGATACGTGGGTATCCATGGTGCGCGATGGCACTGCAGTTTCGCGGATCCATACGGCTTCATGAATGTAAGCGCGCGACAGCGGGCGGCCCAGGTTACGGAAGAACAGCAGGGCCAGCGAGAATTCTTTATGCGTGACGTCCAGCACGGCGCCATCCATCAACAGGCGGCCGGGGCGGGTTTCAAACGTGTATTGCCCAAATTGCAATTGCTCGGCGCCGTTTTGCGTCGGATAAGCGCGGCGCAGCAATGCTTGCACGCGCGCCAGCATTTCGCTGCGGCGCAGCGGCTTGATCATGTAGTCGTCGGCGCCGGCAGCCAAGCCGGCTACGATATCATCTTCACCAGAACTGGTCGTAAGGAACAGCACAGGGGCTTTTTCCGGCATGCGTTCCCGGGCGCGCTTGACGACTTCCGCTCCGGTCATATCGGACACTTGCCACTCCATGATTAACATGTCGTAATTGTCCTTGCGCATGTGGGCCAGCAAGTCTTTGCCAGTCTGGAAACCATGGCACAAGTGGCCCGCCGAGGTCAGTACCTGGCAGATCAAATCAGCTTGGCTACGGTCATTGTCTAGTACAACGATTCTCATGATGTCGCGGTTCCGTATCTGCCTGCATGATACCGGATGCGCCAGGCTGATCGGAAAAAGTTAAAAAATGGTTACAAGAATACGAGTGTTTTCTGCTAATTCTGTTAATTTTTTCCGAAGAGAATTAGATGATAGCCTATATACAAACGTCGCATCATCACACGGTACACGGACAAAGTGGGCTTCACAATGGCCTTTAGTACAATTGCAGATAGGAAAAAAGTAACCATGTTTGCAAAAAAATCGCAGGAATGGACACTGGTTCCCTCGTCTGAAAAGGAAATTGCCGATGTGCGGGACCGCTGCCGCCGTCTTGTTCAAAGGCGCGCTGCCGTGTCGGCAGGCATTGCCGCCGTGCCCCTGCCGGGACTCGATGTGGTGACGGATTTGCGCTTGTTCGCGACCCTGATCGAAGACATCAATCGTGAATTCGGCTTGACACCTGAGCAGGTCGGCAGGCTGCAGCCAGAATTAAAGATCCGCGCGTATGAAGCCGCCGTCAGCGTGGGCGGCGCCATGGTGGGACGCTATATCACGCGGGAAATCATTTTGAAATTACTGCAGCGCAGTGCGGGTAAGGCCGTGGCCAAGCAGGCTACGCGCTTCGTGCCGTTTGCGGGCCAAGCGGCCTCGGCAGCGATTGGATTCTTTGCATTCAGGCAAATCGGCTACCAGCACGTCGAAGCTTGCGCCTCGGTGGCAAGGGCGCTGATGGCTGTTCCTGCAAAGTAATCGGTATTCCGGGGAAAATGAGCGGCTACCAGCATGTGGAAGCTTGCGCCTCGGTGGCAAGGGCGCTGATGCCCAAATAAAAAATGGCCGCTGAGCAGCGGCCATTTGTCATTCGATAACACGGTTGCCGGATCAGGTATCCGGCAGCACCACGTTGACATCCAACACTTCCAGGTTGCCTTGGCGGTCCAGCGAGATCTTGATGTCGTCCGCTTCCACTTTCGTGTACTTGGAGATCACCTCGATCAGCTCTTTGTGCAGGGCCGGCAGGAAATCCGGACCGGCGCGGCCATTGCGCTCGCGCGCAATGATGATTTGCAGCCGTTCCTTGGCGGCGCTGGCCGTCTTCGGCTTGGAGGGGAACAGGAAAGACAGCAGTGCCATGTCACTTGCCCCCGAAGATGCGCTGCAGGAAGCCTGGTTTCTCGTAATTGATGAAACGCAGAGGCATTTCCTGGCCCAGGAAACGCGACACCACGTCTTCGTACGCTTCCGCCACGTCGGTGCCCTTGAAGTGAATCGCCGGGTTGCCCTGGTTGGATGCGTGCAGCACGGATTCCGATTCCGGAATGATGCCGATCAGCGGAATGCGCAGGATTTCCTGCACGTCGCCATACGACAGCATTTCATCGGCTTCCACGCGCTTAGGCGAGTAGCGGGTGATCAGCAAATGTTCTTTGACCGGCTCGCCGCCCGATTGCGCGCGGCGCGATTTGGCCTGGATGATGCCGAGGATGCGGTCCGAGTCACGTACCGAAGACACTTCCGGATTGGTCACGACAATGGCTTCATCGGCAAACGTCAGCGCCATCAGCGCGCCGTGCTCGATACCGGCGGGCGAATCGCAAATGATGTATTCGAAGCCCATGTTGATCATTTCATGCAGCACGGCTTCCACGCCATCTTCCGTCAGCGCATCTTTGTCGCGCGTTTGCGAAGCCGGCAGGATGAACAGGTTTTCGCAGTGCTTGTCCTTGATCAGCGCCTGGTTCAGCGTCGCTTCTTTGTTAATGACGTTGATCAAGTCATAGACGACACGGCGCTCGCAACCCATGATCAAGTCCAGGTTACGCAAACCGACGTCGAAGTCGATCACAGCAGTTTTGTGGCCACGCATGGCCAGGCCGGTCGAAAAGCTGGCGCTGGTAGTCGTCTTGCCGACACCGCCCTTACCGGACGTTACAACGATAATTCTTGCCACAAATAATCCTTTTAAGTGAGCAGCTCAGAGAGCAACTTAAGCGCGGGTTGGAGTTGAATTGACTGACAGTATATCCAGCCGGTCGCCAGCAAGGCTGACTTGGGTCGGCTTGCGCGCATGCTCAGCCGGGAATCCATCTTCAAAAGTACGGTAAACCCCTGCAATCGACACCAGTTCCGGCGCCATCGACAGCGCAAAAATACGGGCGCTGGCGTTGCCGGACGCACCCGCCAGGGCGCGGCCATTTAACGTGTTGTACACGTGAATGCTGCCGTCCGCGATGATTTCAGCGCCGTTGTTGACGACGGCCGTCACAATCAAGTCGCCGCCGCGCGCATAAATGCGCTGGCCGGCGCGGACCGGGGTGTCAATGATCAGGGTGCCGGCCGAGCCGACTGCCGGGGCCGGCGCAGGCGCCGCCGCGGGAGCCGGCGCCGGTGCGGCGGCCGGTGCCGCTGCCGCCGTATGTTCTTCCGTCTTGCCCGTATCCAGCGACAAACCCTGCGCCAGGATTTCATCCACCATATCCGGCGATGCATGGCGCACAGCCACCGGATTGAGGCGGTATTTCTTCAGCAGGGCAATGGTGCTGGCCCAGTCTATGCGTTCACAGCCGGGCGTCAGCGAACCCACGTCGATCACTGCCAAGTCGCCTTCGAAAAAGTCTGGCACGCCGCCCGTCATTTCGTTCAACGCGGCATCGAGCGCGATGCCGTCGGACGTGTACAAGATGGCGGAAACTGCGACGACGGTGGAAATCTTGATTTCGATGGGCTTGTGGAACGGGCTCTTGGACATAAAACGGTCAGTTAAGGGTATTGCTTGGGCCCATCGGCCGGGTTTGCCTGCCGCGGAACGGCATAAGCCGTAGCATTTTACTGTGGTTAAGAAAGAAATGGGAGTGCCGTCTTATTAATCAGACACAGCACCGGCAGCCCGGGAAGGCTGATGTAGCAAGGGTTTTGCTGTTTAGAAATTCCTGGGGCGTGCCGGGATAAAGTTTTATGCAGATCGGCATGTTGTCATTTAGATTAAATATTCGTGTTGTAAAGTTGCGGCAAGATTTTTCAGGGATGCTTGAATCCTCTTCATATGCTGGAAATACGCCACTTACGTACGCTCAGTGCCTTGCGCTCCGCCGGCAGCCTGGTGCGCGCCGCGCAATTGCTCAACCTGACGCAGTCCGCGCTGTCGCATCAGATCAAATTGCTGGAAGATCGCTACGGCAGCCCGCTGTTTGAGCGCAAATCCGTGCCGATCGGCTTTACCGCGACGGGCGAGCGCCTGCTGCGCCTGGCCGATACGCTGTTGCCGGAAATCGAACAGGCGGAACGCGACGTGGCCCGCCTGTCGCAAGGCGACCAAGGGCAATTGCGCGTGGCCCTGGAGTGCCATACGTGCTTCGACTGGCTGATGCCAGTGATGAATGAATTCCGCAAGCGGTGGCCGGAAGTGGAAATCGACCTGGTCTCCGGTTTCCACAGCGAGCCTGCCGAATTGCTGCGTTCGGGCCAGGCGGATTTGGTGATTGGTTCCGAATACAGCGCCGGGTATGCGGCGTTCCCGCTGTTTCGCTTTGAAATGCTGGTCGTGATGGCGCACAAGCACCGGCTGGCTGCTCAGCGCCGCTTGCACGCCAGTGACTTCACGGATGAAACCATCATTACTTATCCGGTACCGGAACAGCGGGTGGAATTGATCCGAGAAGTCTTGCGTCCGGCAGGCATACGCTATGAGCGCCGCATGGCGGAACTCACCGTTGCCATAATGCAATTGGTGGCCAGCAAGCGCGGTATTGCCGTCCTACCAAATTGGGCGATTAAAAATTATGTTGATTATGACTACGTAGTATCACGGCCTGTCAATGAAAGCGGACTGTGGTCAGATCTGTACGTTTCGGTGCCAGATACGCTCCGTTCGAAGGCATATGTGCTTGATTTCATTAATGTGATACGGGAGCAGTGTGCCGGGGCGCTCGACGGTATCAAACTCTTATAGTGACAATTCGTGACAATTCAACCACAATGAAATTGGTAGCATTGCTCTAGATCAAAGGCGTTGACAGAAGTGATGCATATCATAACGTTTTTGGTTTGCAGGTCCGCTTTCTGACAAGGAATCCATGTTTAACCCAGAACAGTATTCGCAAGCGCAGTCCTTGATTGAAGCTCACATCCGCAGTTTTGATACCTGTGCCAAAGCCGTGCTTCAAAGTAGCGCCGGCCTGGTCGACCTCCAGCTGGACTCCGTCAAGAACCTCTTCGTCATTGCCTCGGACGCATCAAATCAATTGCTATCGCTGAAAGACCCGCAAGACTGGCTGAGCCTGTCGGCGGTGCAGTCGCAACAGGCGCTCGACCGCGTGCAAGCCTATGGCAGGCAAGCGGCCGGCATCGCCCGGGATGCACACACGCTGATGACCGAAGCAGCCGTACCGCTGCAAGGGTTATTCAATCGTGCGCCACATGCTCCCCGATAGAATTAGTAAGTTGAAATTTTTTCATCGGCCATTCGGCCATGTTCACTGGAGAAACAAATGGAAGATGTAGTCATCGTAGCAGCAGGCCGTACGGCCGTAGGCAAGTTCGGCGGCAGCCTGGCCAAGATCCCTGCAGCGGAACTGGGCGCCCATGTTATCAAGGGCTTGCTGGCGAAAACCAATATCGACCCGAACCTGATCAGCGAAGCCATCCTGGGCCAAGTGCTGACCGCTGGCGTGGGCCAGAACCCAGCGCGCCAGGCAGTGATCAAAGCCGGTCTGCCAACCAGTGTTCCAGCCTACACCATTAACAAAGTGTGCGGCAGCGGCCTGAAAGCCACCCACCTGGCCACCCAGGCCATCAAGTGCGGCGACGCCAGCATCATCATCGCCGGCGGCCAGGAAAACATGAGCGCTTCGCCGCACGTGCTGAACGGTTCGCGCGACGGTTTCCGCATGGGCGACGTCAAGATGACCGACACCATGATCGTGGACGGCCTGTGGGACGTGTACAACCAGTACCACATGGGCATCACGGCGGAAAACGTGGCCAAGAAATATGAAATCTCCCGTGCCGAACAAGATGAATTCGCCCTGCAGTCGCAGCTGAAAGCCGAAGCCGCGCAAAAGGAAGGCAAGTTCAAGGACGAGATCATTCCACTGGAAATCGCCAGCAAGAAGAGCACCGTGGTGTTCGATTCGGATGAATACATCAAGCCAGGTTCGACCCTGGAAGCGCTGTCCGGCCTGCGCCCGGCGTTCAACAAGGAAGGCACCGTGACTGCGGGTAACGCATCCGGCATCAATGATGGCGCCGCTGCCGTCATCATGATGACCGCGACCCAGGCGAAAGAACTGGGCTTGCCAGTGCTGGCCAAAGTCAAGGCGTACGCCTCGTCCGGCCTGGACCCGGCATTCATGGGCATGGGCCCGGTATCGGCCGCCAAACTGTGCCTGAAAAAAGCCGGCTGGACGCCGCAAGACCTGGACCTGATGGAAATCAATGAAGCGTTCGCGGCACAAGCTATCGCCGTGAACAAAGAAATGGGCTGGGATACGAGCAAGATCAACGTGAACGGTGGCGCCATCGCGATCGGTCACCCAATCGGTGCATCCGGTGCACGTATTCTGGTCACGCTGCTGCACGAAATGGTGCGCCGTGATGCCAAGAAGGGCTTGGCATCGCTGTGCATCGGCGGTGGCATGGGTGTTGCTCTTGCTGTCGAGCGCGCTTAATTTTTGCAATTGGTAGTACTGTTCACGTCTTATTGATTGAAAAAAAGAGGGGATAAAAAAATGGCACGAGTTGCATTGGTAACGGGTGGTATGGGTGGTTTGGGCGAAGCAATTTGCATCAAACTGGCAGCCCTCGGCTATAAAGTAGTAACCACGTATTCCCCCAACAACACGAAAGCGGAAGCCTGGCTGGCCACGATGAAAGATCAGGGCTATGACTTCAAGGCGTATCCGTGCGACGTGGCTGACTATGAGTCGGCACAGGCTTGCGTGGCCAAGGTACAAAGCGAAGTGGGTCCGGTCGAAGTGCTGGTCAACAATGCCGGTATCACCCGCGACATGACCTTCAAGAAGATGGACAAGGTCAATTGGGACGCCGTCATGCGCACCAACCTGGATTCCGTATTCAACATGACCAAGCCGGTTGCGGATGGCATGGTGGATCGCGGCTGGGGCCGTATCATCAACATTTCCTCCGTCAACGGCCAGAAAGGCGCGTTCGGCCAGACCAACTACTCGGCTGCGAAAGCCGGCGTACACGGTTTCACGAAAGCGCTGGCGCTGGAAGTGGCGCGCAAAGGCGTCACCGTCAACACCATTTCGCCAGGTTACATCGGCACCAAGATGGTGATGGAGATCCCTCAGGAAGTGCTGGATTCGAAGATCATCCCGCAAATCCCGATGGCTCGCCTGGGCAAACCGGAAGAAGTCGCGGGCCTGGTGGCTTACCTGTCGTCGGACGAAGCTGCATTCGTCACCGGCGCCAACATCGCCATCAACGGCGGCCAGCACATGTCGTAAGACTGCTGAACTGAGCTCAACATGAAGCACCGCGAGCATCATGCTCGCGGTGCTTTTTTTCTTCTGGAGGGGATATGGACCGTTTATTGCCCGATGGCGGGCTGGCGCTGGCCAGCCTGGGAGAACAGGTATTGCAGCCGGGCGTCAAAGGCTTGCCGTTGACGGAGCCGATGCGCCAGGGGGCAATCGGCGTACAGCGCTGGAATGTGCTGCGCGGCGACACCAGCTACCCGGTCGCGCTGCTAAAGGAATCCGCGCTGCTGCACAATCTCGACTGGATGCACAGCTTTTGCGCGCGCCATGGCGCCGTGCTGGCGCCCCATGGCAAGACCACCATGTGTCCGCAATTGTTTGGCGCGCAAATTGCCAACGGCGCGTGGGGCATGACCTTGGCCACGGCGGCGCAAGTGCAGGTCGCGTACCGCTTCGGCGTGCGCCGCGTACTGCTGGCCAACCAGCTGGTGGCGCCGTCGGACATCCACGCCATGGTGGCGCTGATGAAATCCGATCCCCGTTTTGAATTCATGGCGCTGGCCGATTCCGAGGCGGGCGTGCACCGCCTGTCACAAGCCGTGGTGGCGTCCAGGCTGGAGCGCCCGCTGCCGCTGCTGGTGGAACTGGGCCTGCAAGGCAAGCGCGCCGGCTGCCGCACGCCAGAACAGGCGATGGCCGTAGCGCGCGCCATCAAGAAAGCGCCGGGTGTGCAGCTGGCGGGCATCGAAGGCTATGAAGGGCTGTTGCACAGCCATGACCGGCATCACGCGGTGGAAGCCGTGCAAGCGTTTGTCGCGCAACTGGTGGCGCTGGTGCGCGAGGCGGACAAGGAAAAACTGTTTGGCGGCGAACAGATCGTGCTGTCGGCCGGCGGCTCCGCGTATTTCGATCTGGTGGCGCGCGGCTTTGCGGGCGTCAAGGGCTTGTCGCGTCCGGTGCTGCCGGTACTGCGCAGCGGCTGCTATCTGACCAACGATCACGGTTTTTATCAGGATTTAACGCAGGATGTTGACCAGCGCGAACACGTATCGAGTGGGCTGCGCCCGGCGCTGGAAGTGTGGAGCATGGTGCTGTCGCGGCCGGAACCGGACCTGGCGATCCTGTCGATGGGCAAGCGCGATGCGTCGTATGACATGGAATTGCCGCTGCCCCTGTATGTGCACCGCCCCGGCGAACCGGGCGCTTTCGGCGCGGAAGAGGCAGTGGACTTGTCGCCCGGCTGCCGCATCGACAAGATGAATGACCAGCACGCGTATCTGCGCTTGCCGGAAGGCGATCCGCTGTGCACATCGCTGCAGGTGGGCGACTTGATCGGCTGCGGCATATCGCACCCGTGCACGACGTTCGATAAATGGCCGCTGTTGCTGGTAGTGGACGACGCCTACACAGTGCGTTATGCCGTCAATACCTTCTTCTGACGGGTATGCCGGGCATCCATTAAAATCACGGAAACAACAAGGATCCCCATGGCAGAACTGAATACCACGCTGTTTCCCCCGATCTCCCCGCTGCGGCACGGAATGCTGGCAGTTGACGATCTCCACACCATCTACTGGGAAGAGGTGGGCAACCCGAACGGCATTCCCGTGCTGTTCCTGCATGGCGGCCCCGGCGCGGGCCTGTCACCCGCGCACCGGCGTTTCTTCGATCCGCTGCATTACCGCGTGATCTTGTTCGACCAGCGCGGCGCGGGCAAATCCATGCCGCTGGGCGAGTGCCGCAACAACACGACGCCATTGCTGATCGAAGATATCGAGCGCTTGCGCACCATGTTTGGCATTGAACAGTGGCTGGTGTTTGGCGGTTCATGGGGTTCCACCCTGGCGCTGGCGTATGGCCAGGCGCACCCGGAACGCTGCCTGGGCTTTGTGTTGCGGGGCATCTTCCTGTGCACCCGGCGTGAAATCGACTTCTTCCTCAATGGTTCCGAATGGTTCCACCCGGACGTGTATGACGAATTCGTTGCGGGCATTCCTGTGGACGAGCGGGGCGATTTGCTGGCCGCCTACCACCAGCGGATCATGAGCCATGACCCGGAAGTGTACTGGCCGGCCGTGCGCGCGTGGAGCCGCTTTGAAGGGCGCCGCGTGTTCCTGCTGCCGCAGCCGGAAGAACCGCCGTCGGATTCGCTGGACCTGGGCGTGGGCCGCCTGGAATCGCATTACATGGCCAACCTGGGCTTCTTTACCGATAACCAGTTGCTGGACAATGTCAGCCGCATTGCCCACTTGCCGGCCGTGATCGTGCAGGGCCGCTATGACGTGATTTGCCCGCCAGTGTCCGCGTGGCGCCTGCACCAGGCTTGGAAAGGCTCCGTCATGAAAATGATTCCAGATGCGGGCCACGGCGCCATGGAAACCGGTATTACGCGGGCATTGGTGACGGCGACTGAACAATTCCGCAAGCAGCGCCGCTTCGACTGACGCATCCGGGAAAGCGGCAGGCGGTGGTGCGCCGTCTGTTACACTTATGCCCGGACCCGTACCAGAATTAGCTTCAGATGAATATACAAGTCGGCGATATCGGCCATATCATCCAGCTGGCGATCGCGCCGGTATTCCTGTTGGCCGGCGTGTGCACCAAACTGATGGTGCTGACCAACCGCCTGGCCCGCATTATCGACCGCTCGCGCGTGCTGGAAGACCGGCTCGACGTTGGCTACAACGAAAGTTCCCTGAACGAACTCGATGTGCTGTACCGAAGATCGCACTTGATCAATATTGCGATTGCGTCATCGACGTCGTGCGGGTTATTGGTCTGCCTGGTGATTGGCATGCTGTTCATTGGCGATACCACCGACGTTACGCTGGATAAATACATTGCCGGCTTGTTTGTGCTGGCAATGGTGGCGTTGATTGCCAGTTTTGTTTACCTGCTGCGGGAAATCTTCATTGCTTCCGCCGCGATGCGCGCGCACCGGCACGTGCGTCACCCATTAAAGAAATAAGAGTACCATCGTCCCATGCACGACTATCAACGCCCCCCAACCCTGTACCGTTATGGCATCCGCGGCGACCTGGAACAGGCCCTGTCGCAGGGTGAATTCATCCTGCGCCCGACCGCGCAATGCCTGACCCTGAGCTTTTCCCAGGTGTGGGACCGCAACCTGTTTGACTTGTTTTCCGCTGACGCCTGCCTGATCATCCATAACACGGAAGAATTCGGCGAGCGTATCCACCGCGCCGTACAGCGCACCTTGCCCAGCTGGGCGGGTATTGATGGCGCCATCGAATACGGCACCCGCGCGGCGCTGGGCGCAGCCTTCACGAAGACGCCGGCTGAAGCGCAGGAGCGCGAATGGCAATTCGCGTGGCGCGCGATGCAGGCGAATTTGAGCTTGAATCCCGTGATGATCAAGATCGGCAGCATCGAACAGTTTGCCGAGCTGCGCGACCGCGATACGTACCTCGCTTAAATCATGGGTGCCGGGCCTTCAGGCCGGGCATCCACACTTTAGGCCCCGCCCTTGTCGATGCGGGCCAGCACGGCCCCCATCATGCGCTCGATATCACTGCGGATGAGATTGGTGCCTAAAATCCCGGGCACGTAGAAATTCGGCACCAGCTTGCCGGAATAGACCACGCGCGTCCCGCCGTCGGCCAGCGGCTGCAATTCCCAGCGCGATTCATAGTGCTTCATATCGCCTGAAATCAGCGCGATGTCGATAGCGGCCATCGGCTGTTCTATGGCGCGCACGATCAGGTGGATGGATTTCGACATGAACAGGAAGTGCGCCGTGCCGAACTGTTCGATGATGACTTCATTGCCATTGCGCGACAATACCCGGCATGACTGCATGTCGGGCACGAATTCATTCATTTTTTCATAATTGGTGAGCGTTTTCCACACGGCCGCCAGCGGCGCCTGTACGGCGCCATTGGCATTGACTTCATACAAATGCAGGTTGTCCTGTTGGATGCGGTTAACCGCGACTTCCAGTTTCGGTGGTTCGGTTTTTGCAGGCTGGGCGTGTGCGTGGATGCACAGGCTAAACAGCAGCAGGACTAACAATCGCTTCATTTTTCCAGCGTACGGTAAAGAGTGGCAGAATACAAGCGTAGTTCATGCTCGTGCCCCAAATTGCAGACTCGTTGACTAAATCCGGCGAGCATCGACCCGATACGGCGTTGCAAATGCTCGCAAGGCGCTGCCTTGCTGTGCTTTGCGCCTTGTCTCGGGCCGACTTCGCCAGATTTATATGTCAACGATCTAGCAATTTGGGACACGAGTGTTACAGAGCGATGGCAAGGATTTTAGAAACACGGGTCTAATGATTTCCGCTGTAATCCCGGTCTTTACGTCTCCATTCTAAGAATTCAACATGACGACCGCACGCTACTCCCACCTGCTGGCTCCCCTCGACCTTGGCTTCACGACCTTGCGCAACCGCGTCATCATGGGGTCGATGCATACGGGCCTGGAAGACCGCTTTTTCAATTATGGCAAGCTGGCGGCGTTTTACCGCGAACGGGCCAAAGGCGGCGTCGGCCTGATTGTAACGGGCGGTATTTCGCCCAACCGCCAGGGCTGGCTGCTGCCGCTGGGCGGCACGATGAATTCCGCAGGCGATATTTACAACCACAGCAAAGTCACCCGCGCCGTGCACGAAGAGGGCGGCAAAATCCTGATGCAAATCCTGCATTCGGGCCGCTATGGCTACCATCCCTTCGTCGTTTCGGCGTCCGGCCACAAATCGCCGATTTCCCCATTCAAGCCTGGTCCGCTGACGGAAGCGGGCATCGAATCCACCATCAAGGATTACGTTCGCTGCGCGAAGCTGGCGCAAAAAGCCGGTTATGACGGCATCGAAGTGATGGGCAGCGAAGGCTATCTGCTGAACCAGTTCCTGTGCGCGCGCACCAATACGCGCACCGACCGCTGGGGCGGCGCCATTGAAAACCGCATGCGCCTGCCGGTGGAAATCGTGCGCCGCATCCGCGCTGCCGTGGGCCGCGAATTTATCATCATGTACCGCCATTCGCTGCTGGACCTGGTGGAAGGGGGCAATACGTGGGAAGACGTCGTCACGGTGGCGAAAGCGCTGCAGCAGGCCGGGGTGACGATCCTGAACACGGGCATCGGCTGGCATGAGGCGCGCGTGCCGACCATCGTCACGTCCGTGCCCCGTGCAGCCTTTGCCAGCGTGGCCGGTCGCTTGCGAAAGGAAGTCACGGTCCCCGTGGTGGCGTCGAACCGCATCAATATGCCCGATGAAGCGGAAGCCATCATTGCCCGCGGCGATGCGGACATGGTGTCGATGGCGCGGCCCTTCCTGGCCGACCCGGACTTTGTCGTGAAAGCCGCTACCGGCCGCGTGGATGAAATCAATACGTGCATCGGCTGCAACCAGGCGTGCCTCGACCACACGTTCCAGAACAAGCGGGCCAGCTGCCTCGTGAATCCCCGCGCCTGCCATGAAACAGAACTGCAATACGTGCGCAAGCCGAAGGCGCGCAAGGTGGCCGTCGTCGGGGCCGGGCCTGCTGGCCTGTCGGCCGCCACGGTGGCGGCGGAATGCGGCCACCACGTGACGTTGTTTGACGCCAGCGACAAAGTGGGCGGCCAGTTCAAGGTGGCCATGCAAATCCCCGGCAAGGAAGAATTCGCTGAAACCCTGCGCTACTTTGCGCGCAAGCTGGAATTGACGGGCGTCGACGTGCGCCTGAATACGCGCGTGACGCGCGAGCAGTTGCTGGCCGGCGGCTATGACGAAGTCATCGTCGCCACCGGCATCAAGGTGCGCATGCCGCCGATTCCCGGGATTGAAAACGCAAAGGTGCTGTCGTACCTCGACGTGCTGCTGCACAAAAAGCCGGTCGGCAAGCGCGTGGCCATCATAGGCGCGGGCGGCATTGGTTTCGACGTGGGTGAATACCTGCTGCATGACCCGCGCCATCCTTTGCCGCTGCCGGTCGACCATTGGACGCGTGAATGGGGCGTGGATTTGAAGGCCACCACGGGCGGGGGGCTGGTCCATGCCCACGTGGCGGAGCCCGTGCGCCAGCTGTACCTGTTGCAGCGCAAGACCACCAAGCTGGGCGCCGGCCTGGGCAAGACGTCGGGCTGGGTGCACCGCGCGGTATTGGCGCGCAATGGCGTCGTCATGCTGGGTGGTGTGCAGTACGACAAAATCGATGACCACGGTTTGCATATCACTGTCGATGGCGAACAGCGTTTGCTTGCCGTGGATAACATCGTGATTTGCGCGGGGCAGGATAGCCTGGCCGAGCTGATGCCGCCGGAAGGGCAGGCGCAGCAAGGCAGCCCACGGTTCCACAAGATCGGAGGCGCCGCGCTGGCGGCGGAGCTGGACGCCAAGCGCGCGATCAAGGAAGGTGCGGAGCTGGCTGCCAGCTTGTGATCAGTTGCGGCGTGCGCGCTTGCTGGATGACCACGTGGGCACATCCAGTTCATCGTAAATCTCCGCGCACACGGACAGGATCTTGTCGATCTCCACCTGCGTCAGCCCGGAATTGAGCGTCAGCCGCACCAGCGAGCGGTTGCGCGCCGTCGCGGGTGCGCAGAACACGGCGCCAAATACTCCCCGTGCTTCCAGCGCCTTGCGCAACGCCAGCGTGCGCGGTTCCGGCCCCGGTTCCAGCGCAATAATCTGTTCACTGCCATCGCTGACGTTGTAGCCGATGTCCGTCAGGCCCGCACGGATTTGCTGCGCATTCGCGCGCAAGGCTGCACGGCGGTCATCGGCGTGGCGGATCAACGCCAGCGCCGCTTCAAACCACGCCAGTTCATGGCTCAGCAGGCATGAACTGAAAATCGCTGGACGCGACGCGGACAGGAAATAGCCTTTGAATTTGGTCGAGCACGTAATCAGGCCGGCCCGTCCCGCAAACGCCTTGGCCAGCGACGCCGTGCGGAAATGCACGCGGTCCGACAAGCCCAGTTGCGCCACCAGCCCCGCCCCTTGCGGCCCGTGCGTCCCCAGCGAGTGCGATTCATCTGCGACCACGATGCTGCCGGACGATTCGGCCAGCGCCACCACGGCTTCCAACGGACACAGGCTGCCATTGGTGCTGTACACGGTGTCCACGACGATAACGCCGGGCCCGTGCTTGTCCAGCTGGCGCTGCAAGTGCCCCATGTCGTTGTGCAGGAACGGCACGGCTTTGGCCTGGCCGGACGTGACGCCTTCCCACAGCGATGCGTGCGCCATCATGTCCAGATACACGGGCACACCGGGACCAGCGATGCTTTGCAGCAGGCCGACGTTGGCAGCCCAGCCGGATTGCGTCAGCAAGCCATCTTCCGAACCCATGAAGCGGGCAAACTGCTGTTCGAGACGGTGCTGGCGGCTGCCTTCCTGCAGGAATACGGACGACATCAGCAAATCCGCGCCGCCCAGGCGCAGGCAATCAGCCTGCGCCTGCAGCAGCTGGTGTTCGCCCGCGATACACAGGTAATCGTTGCTGGCGACATAAATCGCGTCGGGGCCGGGCGGCAGCCACGTGTGCATATGCTCGCCGCCCAGCAGCTTGCCGACCCGCTCGACGTAATGTTCATCCATGCGTGCATTGACGAAGTCGGGAAGACGGTGCTCGGCGGCGGGCAAGGTGGACAGCACGCCGGAAGAGGCAGTGGAAGGGAAGGCAATGAAAGTGTCAGTCATACAGGCTCCTGTGGAAGAAAGGGAAAGGGGACGGCACTCGGTGGTATCCTCCGTGCGCGTTCGCATTCATCGTACGCATGGATTGGGTGATGTCAAATAGGTAATTAGTGTGTCCAGAACAAAATACTTTTCAGCGTTGAGACGGGGTTGGGCGCAGGCCGCTGCCGGCTGGCAGCGTGAACAGGCACATCCGCACGATGCCGTCATCAAACGCATTGCGCAAATGTCGTGGATTGCGCTGGTGGGCATGCCGCTGTATTACGTGGTGTGGCATGACTGGTTTCCGCAGCCGTATGAAAACTTGTGGCTGCGCCTGGCCGGCATGGCCGTCTGCCTGCCCGGTATCTGCGCAGTGCGTTTCGCCCGCCAGCGCTGGTTCCCCGCCTATCAAGTGGCGGGGCTGACGTATATCCTGCCGTTCTTCTTCACGTATATGTACCTGATGAACGGGGCCAATAGCGTGTGGAGTGAATCGCTGCTGATTGCCGTCATCTTGCTGTTCCATTTTGATTTCGCGCTGGCGCTGCTGTCGTATGTGATCGGCACGTCACTGGCGTACGCACTTTATTACGTACTGCATGCGGACGGCACATTGGTGCAGCTGCTGATGCAGGGACAGTGGCCGATTTACCTGTTTGCCATTGTTGCCGTGTCATTGGCCAAAGTGGGGCGGGGCATGCTGGAAGCGGAGCGGCTGGCTGGCATGGCGGCGGCCATGGGTACGGTTTCGCACGAATTGCGCACGCCCTTGCTGTCGATCGACGCCAATTCACGGGGCATGAAGCGCTTGCTGCAGCAGGCGCCCGGCATGCAGGAACGCGACCGGGTGGCCATGGAAAAAGCGCTGGCGCGGGTGGAAATCGAAGTGCGGCACATGAATAACGCCATTGACTTGCTGTTATTGAGTTCCACTGCCAGCCAGCGTACTTCCCGCCAGCGCGAAGTGCTGTCGATGCAAACAATGGTAAAGTCCATGCTGGAACGCTATCCCTTTGCCAATCCGGGGCAGGCGGAACTGGTCGCTGTCACGGTGCGGGCTGATTTCCAATTCCTGGGGCAGAGTGATTTGTGTTCGATGGTCTTGCTGAACCTGCTGCGCAACGCATTGGCGGCGCTGCAGCGGGCCGGCAAGGGGCGTATCCGCATCATTATCGATGGTACGCGCGCCCAGCCGCGTTTGCTGTTTATCGATACGGGTAGCGGCATCGATCCGGCCCGCCAGCCGCATATCTTCCGGCGCTTTTACACGTACCCGCAAGGCAGCGGTTCCGGTATCGGCCTGAGTTTTTGCCAGGAAGTGCTCGATGCATGGAACGTGACGATCCGTTGCATTTCGCGGTTGCAGCGGTATACCATCTTCGCCCTGGATTTTCCGCGCCCGGTATTTGACGTAACTGATTTTGAACCTGTTTGATGGACCTGACTTTGCCGATTTACCAGCACCCGACGCTGGTGACACTGATAGATGACAGCCAGACTTTCCTGGAAAGCCTGTCATTCCAATTGCCGCACCAGCTGGCGCGGCGCGCTTTCCATGACGCGGAAGCGGCGCTGGCGTGGGTGCGCGATGCGCACCGCACCAGCAGCCCGTTCAATATCACGGTCGGCTATGACGAAGAGGTACTGTCGTTCGAGCGGCGCGTGGTGGCGTTCAATGTCGACCAGATTTACCGCATGGTGATGAACCGCCACCGCTTCCAGTTGCCGGCCGTGCTGGTGGTGGATTACGGGATGCCGCAAATGAATGGCGTGGCGTTTTGCGAATCCGTCAATGCCCTGCCATGCAAGAAAATCCTGTTCACGGGTGAAGCGGATGAGCGGGTGGCCATTGATGCATTCAACAGTGGCTTGATTGACCGCTTTATCAAGAAGAGTGACCACGGGGCGCTGGACCGGCTGGAATATGAAGTGCGTACGCTGGAACACGCGTACTTCTGCGCGCAGTCGCACACCATGCGCGATTTGCTGGCGCGGCACTCGTTCACGTTCCTGTCCGATCCCGCCATGGCGACGCTGGTGGATCAATTGCGCCGCCAGTATGGCTTTGTCGAGTATTACCTGTTCCCGAATCCATCCGGCATCCTGTTCTTCGACATCAATGGCAAGCCGACATTGATGGTGGTGGAGACGGAAGCGGGCATGCTGGCGCAGATGGAAGTGGCGCAAGACAATGGCGCACCGCGTGAACTGGTCGAAGGCTTGCAGGATATGCGCTTGCTGCCATTCTTTTCCGACACGGGCATGTACACGGACGCCATCGAACAGGATTGGCTGTCGTATTGTCTGCCGGCGCGGCATTGCGCCGGCAAGCAGGATTATTACTGGGCCTTGTTCGACTTGCCGGCGCATATGCTGCCGGGGCCTGTGTATTCGTATGCGGACTTCTTGCGCGATCAGGGGGCTGTATGCTGATCGACGCCGCAGACATGCTGGGCCAGCAAGCTCTGGCCCGGTTCTTCACGCCGCTGTTGCAGCCGGTCAGCTGGGAAGCGTGGCGGCTGGGGGCGCAGCGCGCCTATGTGCACCTTGGCGTGACGGGGTTCATGGTGCGCCACCAGCCTGCGGAAGACAGTATCGGCACAGCCGTCGGCAGTTTGCCGGATCCCTTGCTGCGTGCACTGTGCCGCCAGACGGGTGACCCGGTCGATGTCGGCCTGGCGCGTTCACCGCTGCCGCAATCGTGGCGCGCCGACGTGCTGCATGCCGCGTATCCCCATGCGCTGTATGGACAGCTGGGGGAAGCGGGTGTCGTGTATGGCATGAGCGTCGCGTGCCGCAGTGGTTCGGGCGTGAGCCGCGTGGACTTTTACCGCAGCCGGCATGGCGACAGCTTTACCGGCTGTGCGCAACAGGGCACGCTGCAATTGCTGGCGCTGCACTTGCATGAAGGCGCGGCATTCCTGCTGCGTAGCGCCGGTGTGCTGTCGGAGCGGGAGCGGGAAGCGCTGGCGTGGAGTGCGCAAGACAAAACCATCCGGGAAGTCAGCGACATGATGGGGATTTCACAGCGCGCCGTGTATTTCCATTTGCAGAATGCGGCGGCCAAGCTGCAGGTCTACAGCACGCGGCATGCGATCAGCCGCGCGATTGAACTGGGGTTGCTGGCGCTCTAGCAGACTCACTGGGCGGCTTACTCGGCGCCGACCGGATGGATGGCTTTCGTGTACGGCTGCTCTTCGCCTTCCACCCACCAGTTGGCCCAGATACGGTGGCCTGTGTCTGCGCCCGTATCCGGTTCCAGGCTCAGGTAATTGCGCGCGCCGATATAGCGGTGCGACGTGCCGGGGAACGGATACATCGTGGCCGTGATGCCGCGGTCTACCGTTTCCACGCGGCCGCCCACGTGTTCCAGGTAAAACAGCGCCATGGCAGGCGGCGCCGGATGTACGATGCCGGAAGACGTCAACTGGTTGATGACGTCCGCGTTCACCGGCGTGTGGGGGGAGCGGTGATGCCGGTCCGATTCAATCACGCCCAGCGCGCCCACGTGCACGTCGCCTGACAGCACGGTGACGCGGGTGCGGCGCGCGGCAGCCCAGTCCAGCAAGCGGTGTATCAGGCGCAGGCGTTCCTGGCGGTGCGTGCGGCTCAGCCAGTGGTCTTGCAAGTCATCTTCCAATTCCTGCCGGCCGGGCAGGGCGCTCAGCAAGGTTTCCAGCGTCGAGAAATCCGGGTGCACCACGGGGATGCTGGACATCACGAACAAGTGGCGGCAGCCGTGCTGTTCTTCCAGCCACGTGTACACGGCTTGCCACGCTTCATCGCTCATCACGCGGGTGCGGGTGCGCTCGCTGCGCAAGTCCAGCACAAGAATCGCGCATTCTCCGGCACGGATGCCTTGGCTGTAGCCCGGCTGTCCTGGCAGGCGCAGTGCAACGGAAGCGTCGTCTGCCGCATGGAGCTGGAACAGGCGGAAATAATGGCGCGCCACGCTGTAGATACCTTGATAGACGGCGCTGTGCTGCTGTGCATCCGGATACGAACCCCAGCCGTCAAAAATATCGTGGTCATCCCACATCATGACGGTGGGCGCCTGCGCCATCATGGCCGCCACGGCAGGCTGGCTCCAGCGTTCCATGTACAGATTGAAGTAAAACGCATCGACCTGGGCGCGCATGGTTTCCGTGAAGGGCGCGCTGTCGCGCGCATCGGCCGGCAGCGCGCGCCAGGCGCGCAACGCATCGACGTCTTCCCACATATTGTCGCTGTACACCTGGTCGCCGCCCATCAGCAGCAAATGGTGCGCGCGGGCGCCGTGCCGCTCCGCCATGCGGCGCCACATGGCATTGGGTTCGCGCACTTTCTTGATGACTTTGGGATCGGAAAAGCCGTTGCACGACGTGTAGGCGCAAGTGGGCGCGGCGCCGCGCGCGGGGACGACGAAGCTGTGGACGGCGCCATCGACGTCATAGCGCACGCGCTGTTCAAACGCGGTTTGCGGGATCGCCAGGCGGAAGCTGCGCACTTCCGTGGCATCGACGCCGCTGCCGTGGCGCGCCAGCAAGGTGGCGTGGATGGATTCCGATGCGGGGCACGCGACATGGGGCATGGACGCTGCCGGCGCGGCCAGCAAGATACTGACGTGCCAGCCGTCGTCGTCCGCGCCTAGAAATTTCAAAATGGGGCCCAACTGCTTGCTCATCGACGACTACTCCGAATGTGCGGCAACTGAACGCGGCGCCGCGACGCGGGAGCGACATAGTAATCGATTCATTCAATTCTGATAACTAATTAATTTTTATGCATTCCTCTAAAACCGTGTGCCTGGCTCGGATCAAACGTCAATGCGCCGCGTGCTCATGCTGGGCGCGGTGCTCTCCATAAGTTTTCACGACGTATGCCGTCATCCCCCGCGCCAGTTCATCTTCTCCCATGAAGATTTCCCCTGCCCGTTCCTTGCGCAGCAATTCCGCTTCTTCGTCGCTATGCGTGCGCATGACGGTGCGGATATCGGGATTCAAGGCCCGCGCAGTTTCCAGCATGGCCCGCACGTGGAACGTATCCGGCGTGGCAATCACCAGCATGGCGGCGCGTGCAATATGGGCCTGGATCAGCACCGCCGGTTCCCCCGCATTGCCCGCCACGGCAGGCACGCCTTGCTGGCGCAGCTGGTCGACCAGTTCGCGGTTTTGTTCTGCCACCACGTACGGAATGCCGCGCGAAGCCAGTTGCGCGGCAATGCGGCGGCCCACGCGGCCATATCCGACCAGCACCACTTGCCCGCTGAGTTTTTCATGCGGCACCGACATCGGCAATTCCGCCAGCGGATCCGCGCTGCGTTCGAAGCGCGCCGCCAGCAGACTGTTTTTTCCAAAGCGGCGTTCCAGCGGCCCTGTTGCGGCAAAGATCAGCGGGTTCAGTGCAATCGACAGGATGGCGCCTGCCAGGATCAGGCTTTGCCCTTCATGCGGCATCAATTGCAGTGCGATGCCCAGCCCCGCCAGGATGAAGGAGAATTCGCCAATTTGCGCAAGGCTGGCCGACACCATCAGCGCGGTCTTGGCCGGATAGCGCAGTAGCAGCACCAGCACAAACGCCGCCAGTGATTTGCCCAGCACGATAATGCCCAGCACGGCCAGCACGTGCAGCGGCTGTTGCACGAGGATAGCTGGTTCAAACAGCATGCCGACGGAGACAAAGAACAGCACGGCAAAGGCGTCGCGCAGCGGCAGCGATTCATTGGCGGCGCGGTGGCTCAATTCCGATTCGCGCAGCACCATGCCCGCAAAGAATGCGCCCAGCGCAAATGAAATGCCAAACAGTTTGGTGGCGGCAAACGCAATCCCGACGGCTGCCGCAATCACGCACAGCGTGAACAATTCGCGCGACCCCGTGCGCGCCACTTGCCACAGCAGCCAGGGGAACAGCTTGCGGCCCACCAGCATCATGAAGGCGATAAATGCCGCCGCCTGGCCAATGGTGAAGGCGACGGTTTGCCACAGCGGCGTATCCGGATCGGTATGTATATCGGCAGGCGCGGCGCCGCCCAGTGCACCGGCCAGCGGCGGCAACAGCACCAGCACGATGACGGTAACAAGGTCTTCCACCACCAGCCAGCCGACCGCGATGCGGCCATTGAAGGTATCGAGGATGCCCCGTTCTTCCAGCGCCCGCAGCAGCACGACAGTACTGGCCACGGACAGCGCCAGCCCAAATACCAGGCCGCCGCCAAGGCTCCAGCCCCACCAGTGCGCCAATCCCATGCCCATGGCCGTGGCGGCGCCGATTTGCAGCACAGCGCCCGGCAGTGCGACCTTGCGCACTTCCCACAAATCATCGAGCGAGAAATGCAGCCCCACGCCAAACATCATCAGCATGACGCCGATTTCCGCCAATTGCCCGGCCAGCGCCGTATCGGCAACAAAGCCCGGCGTGGCAGGTCCGATCAAGATGCCGGCTGCCAAATAGCCGACCAGCGCGGGCAAACGGAGCTTGGTGGCAATGAAGCCGAATGCCAGCCCGGAACCGAGCGCGGCAGCAATGGTGGTGATCAGGGGAAGGTCATGGTGCATGCGTAAGTAATACCCTTAAACGGTGGACAACCGTTCAAGGGTAGCACAGGCATGCGATGGAGGTTTTTTACAGCTTGCGTACGACGACAGCGCCGATGGAATAGCCGGCGCCAAACGAGCAGATCACACCCAACGCACCGGTATCCAAATCATCCTGGTGCTTGTGGAATGCAATGATGGAGCCGGCCGACGACGTGTTGGCATAGGTATCCAGGATCACTGGCGATTCATGCGGTTCCGCGTCGCGGCCCAGGATGGTGCGGGAAATCAGCTGGTTCATGCTGAGGTTGGCCTGGTGCAGCCAGAAACGCTTGAACTGTTCCACTTGCAGCCCGGTGCGGGCAATGCTTTCCTTGATCATGGCGGCGGCCATCGGGCACACTTCCTTGAACACTTTGCGGCCCTGCTGCTTGAACAGCTTGTCCGGCTGGCCCACGCCGCTTTCATCGAAGCGGTTCATGAAACCGAAGTTGTTGCGGATATTGTTCGAGAAGCTGGTTTTCAGCTTGGTGTCGAGGATTTCCCACTGGTGCTTCGACACTGCCGCATCCTTGGCCTCCACCACGATGGCCGTGCACGCGTCGCCAAAGATGAAGTGGCTGTCGCGGTCGCGCCAGTCCAGGTGGCCGCTGGTGATTTCCGGATTGAGCACCAGCACGGCGCGGGCCTGGCCGCTTTGCACGGCCGCCACGGCGGTCTGGATGCCGAACGTGGCCGACGAGCAGGCCACGTTCATGTCGAAGCCATAGCCATCGATGCCCAGCGCCTGCTGCACTTCCACCGCCATGGCAGGATAGGCGCGCTGCATGTTCGAGCATGCGACCAGCACCATGTCGATGTCGGCCGGCGTGCGGCCTGCGCGGTCCAGCGCCTGGTGGGCCGCCTTCACGCAAATTTCCGCCTGCAGCGACAGTTCGTCATTGCTGCGCTCAGGAATGCGCGGCACCATGCGCTTCGGATCGAGGATGCCTTCCTTTTCCATCACGTAGCGCGCCTTGATGCCGGACGCCTTTTCAATAAAAGCGGAGCTCGATGGCTCCAGCGCCGTGACGGTGCCGGCCGCGATAGCGTCCGCGTTGTCGGCATTGAATTGTTCCACATACGCGTTGAAGCACTCCACCAGTTCATCGTTGGAAATCGAGTATGGCGGGGTAAACAGACCGGTGCCGCTGATGACGACTTGTTTCATATTTTGTAATCTTTCTTAAAAGGCGGTCGCCTGACCGAGAAATTTTACACGATGCGACGAGCCGGAAAGGTAAAACGGCGCCCGCTGGGACGCCGTTTGGGTGCTGGCTATCTATTGTCACAACATTGGCTATTTTTTCAAGGGAGTTTTTGCGGGTACAGGATCGGCCTGCACCAGCTTGGAATCCTGTTTGGCCGTTTGCACGGGCAGGCCCTTCAAATGATTCAGCGCTTGCTGCAGTTGGAAGTCGTCGCCGCTGCCGAATTCCAGCGGCTTGCGCTTGCGCTCCGCCATCAAGATACGCAACTGTTCTTCCGCTTCATCGCGCTTGGCCTTGGCGGCTTCCTGGTCGCGGTCATTGGTCAAGTGTTTCGACAAGTCTGCTTCCCGCAAGCGCAGCGCATTCAAGCCATCGCCATCGGCGTTTTCTTCCACCTGCAAGTCCGGCGTAATGCCCTTGGCCTGGATCGAGCGGCCATTTGGCGTGTAGTAGCGCGCCGTCGTCAGTTTGACCGCTGTATCGGCCGTCAACTGGCGGATGGTTTGCACGGAACCTTTGCCGAACGTTTGCGTGCCGATAATGGTGGCGCGCTTGTAATCCTGCAGCGCGCCTGCCACGATTTCGGAGGCCGATGCGGAACCGGTATTGACCAGCACCGCCATCGGTACATTCTTCACGGCAGCCGGCAATTTGGCGAGGATGTCGCCTTCATTGCGCAGCAAGTAGTATTCCGGACGCCCGTAAAATGTCTGGCGCGAATCCGGCAATTGGCCATTGGTGGACACGATGGCGGCATCGCGCGGCAGGAATGCTGCCGCCACGCCGATTGCGCCTTGCAGCACGCCGCCCGGATCATTGCGCAAGTCCAGCACCAGGCCCTTCATTTGCGGATCCTGCTTGTACAGTTCCGTGATTTTCGCGGCCAGGTCATCGACGGTCGGTTCCTGGAATTGCGCAATGCGCAGCCACGCGTAACCTGGTTCGACGATCTTGCCCTTCACGCTTTTCTGGTGGATTTCTTCACGCGTGATGTGGAACACCAGCGGTTCCGGTTCATCCTTGCGCAGCACGGTCAGCGATACTTTGCTGTGCGGCTCGCCACGCATTTTTTTCACGGATTCATCGAGGCTCAAGCCTTTCACGGGCGTGGCATCAAGCCGTGTGATCAAGTCGCCAGCCTTGATGCCGGCGCGGTAAGCAGGCGAGTCTTCAATCGGGGCGACAATCTTGATGTAGCCATCTTCGCTCTGGCCGATTTCAATGCCCAGGCCGACGAACTTGCCTTGCGAACCTTCACGCAATTCAGCGTAGGCTTTTTTGTCGAGGTAAGCAGAGTGGGGGTCGAGCGATGCGACCATGCCGGTAATGGCTTCGGTCAGCAATTTCTTGTCTTCGACCGGTTCCACATAATCGGATTTGATCAGGCCAAACACGTCGGCCAGCTGCCGCAATTCTTCCAGCGGCAGGGCGGGATCGGCAGGGCGCTGCGCCATCGCGGAAAATTGCAACGAAACGGCGATGCCGGCCACTACACCGAGCCCAACCAGCCCGGTATTCTTGAGTTTCTTGCCCATGTTTCACCTGTATCCAAGCACGCATTACCCTATGGTATTGCGGTGAATTCAGTATAAACCTGATTTTGGGCAACCTGAGTAGCCTGTGCGTAATTTCATTCGCTTTTCAGGCACTTTTAAGCCTGCCGCGCCACACAAATGACGTATCAACAAGAGAAAGTTTGACAGCCTCTCAACATTTCGTTTTCCACGGTTTATCAGTTCTGTAAATGGTCTATTCACGACGGTAAGCAATTGTAAGAAAACAGGAAGGGCAAGCGGACGCGGCCTACACTGGCCTTGTAATTCTCTCTACCCTGTAGTGGTTTTCCGCCAGCGCGCCCGCGCTGGCTTTTTTTTAAATTGGCCATGGCGGCTGAGCTGTTGATTTGACAGCAGCGCTGCGGCAAAACACGCAGTACGGCTGTGGATTCCTGCACTGAATGTTGCTGCGAAAAACGACGTGTATCGAAAAGTAAAAACCCGTTAACAAACGGGCTCTGCAGGCCCGCACGCGATTACAATGCGTGCGCGGCACACTCTCCCGAGCCAGCCAGACTGCTCCAGCCAGCCCCGGCCGCACGGACTGCAATCCCCAGAAATTCCATGAGCAAACTGATCCCCATTGCCTGCCTGGCATTAATAGGCGCCCCCGTTCATGCCTTGGCCCAGCAGCAAAAGGATGAGGGGAAGACGCCGGCACAGCCAGTGGTGCCGCAAGTGACGATCTCCAACACCCGCGCCAGCGATATGGATGAGCGCCGCAATTCCACGGCGGGCAAGCAAGTGTATGGCCGCGAAGAATTGGACCGCAATGGCGATACCAGCCTCGGTGACGTGCTGAAACGCTTGCCGGGGGTGACCATCGGCGGCGGCCGTCCGGGCCGTGGCGGCGATGTGCGCATGCGCGGCCTTGGCAACGGCTATACGCAAATCCTCGTCAATGGCGAACGCCCTCCGGCCGGCTTTTCCATGGAATCGCTGTCGCCGGACCAGGTGGAGCGCGTGGAAGTCATGCGCGGCCCCATTGCGGAACACAGCACGCGCGCCATTGCCGGCACCATCAACATCGTGCTGCGCGACGGCTACCAGCAAAAAGACATCCAGGTGAAGCTGGCGGATTCGGTGGAGCAGGGCCTGCACACGCCGAATCTGTCCGTGACGCTGCCGGGCAAAGAGGGAGCGTTGAATTACACGCTGACCGGTTCCTTGGGCGTCAACCGCCAGCACAACGTGGGCCATACCGTCAGCACCGACACGCGCGCCGACGGCACGGTGGAGCGCTTGCAAATGCAGGATGAAGACAATAGCGGCACGTCGAAGAATTTGCATCTGGCGCCCCGCCTGTCGTACAAGTTCGATAACGGCGACACAGTCAATTTCCAGACGTTCGTGATGGCCATGCGCAGCGATACGGGCGCCACCAGTGAATTGAACCAGCCGGTCGCGCTGCCTGGCGTGCCGCCTGCGGAATACGCGACGGCTTATACGCAGTCGCACGCCAGCAATACGTTTGTGCGCGGCTTTGGCAACTGGATCCACCGGCTGCAAGGCGCATCGAAGCTGGACGTGAAATTCGGGTTTGGCCTGGGCCAGCGTGACAGCGACGTGCGGCGCTATCAATACGATGGTACAGGCGCCTTTGAAAACCGCTTCCTCGATACGGACAATTCGCGCGACCGCGGCTTGAATACGGGCGGCAAATACACGTCGCCGCTGGGCCAGGGCCACTTGCTGGCGGCAGGCTGGGATCTGGAAGCCAGCCACCGCGCACAGACCCGCGTGTCGCTGGATAAAAACGGCGTGTCGCAATTTGCCGACTCGGGCGACAACCTGACTGCCGACACGCGCCGCGTGGCCGTGTTTGCGCAGGATGAATGGGATATCACGCCGCAGTGGAGCGTCTACCTGGGCGCGCGCTGGGAAGGCATCCGCACCACGTCGGACCGCAGCGCCGGCACCGTGTCCAATACCAGCAGCGTGTTTTCCCCGCTATTGCACGGCGTATGGCGCATCCCCGGCAAGGAACGCGACCAGGTGCGCATGAGCTGGACGAAAAGTTATAAGTCGCCCAACGTGCAGGACTTGATCGCGCTGCCCGCCCTGTCGCGCAACAATGATGCGACGCGTCCTGACCGCACCGGCAATCCGAATTTGAAGCCGGAACTGGCGGCTGGTTTCGATGTCGCGTATGAACACTACCTGGGCCGCGCGGGCATCCTGTCGGCCAGTGCGTTTGTGCGCGATATCGATAACTTGATCCGCCGCACCTTGACCACATATACGGCGCCTGATGGTTCCGTGCGCTGGGTGTCGACGCCATCGAATGTCGGCCATGCAAAGACCAAAGGCATCGAACTGGAAGCGAAGTTCCAGTTGGTGGAATTGTTCCCTGACGCGCCAGCGATAGATTTCCGCTCCAATTACAGCCGCTTCTGGTCGAATGTGGATGGCATTCCCGGCCCGGACAATCGGCTGGACCAGCAAGCGAAGCAGACCGGCAATATCGGCGTGGATTACCGCATGAAGGACGTGCCGCTGACGTTGGGCGCCAGCTTTAACTGGACGCCGGCGATCCGTGTGCAAACGTCAACGGAACAAGTGGTGGAAGTGAGCCGCAAGCGCGTGCTGGACGCTTACGTGTTGTGGAAAGCCACGCCGCTGACCCAAATACGCCTGTCTGCGAGTAATATGCTGGCCGATGACGCCACCGGCAATAACCTGGTTACCACTAGGGGCGTTGCAAAATTATCCAGTACGGTCAATCCCACTTACACGGTGTGGAGCGCGCGGCTGGAAACCAAGTTCTGACAAAGGAGAGTTGTAGTGAAACGCATCTTGCTGAGCACCCTGGCTATGAGCCTGCTCGCTGCCTATGGGCCAGCCACCTTCGCGCATGAAGGACGTGAACATCAATCGGCGCCGGCCGCGCTGACGTCGGGCATCGATATCCAGTACATCGATGCCAAGGTGCGTCCTCAGGATGACTTTTTCCAGCATTTGAACGGCGAGTGGCTGAAGACCACGCAAATCCCCGAAGACAAATCCAGCTGGGGCTCGTTCGCCAAGCTGCGCGACGACACGTTGCCGCAACTGCGCTCCATTATCGAAGACCTGCAAGCCAGCAAACAAAAGGCCGGCAGCAATGAACAGAAAATCGCCGACCTGTACGCCAGCTACATGAATGAAGCGCTGCTGGAAAAGCAGGGCATCAAGCCGCTGTCGGGCGAGTTGAGCCAGATCCGCGGCATCAAGGACAAGAAAGCCTTGCCCGGCTTGATCGCGCGCCTGACGCGCATCGGCGTGTCGACGCCCTATGCGGTTTACGTGAGCACCGATGCGCGCGACTCGCAAAAGAATGCCGCGTACGTATCGCAAAGCGGCCTGGGTTTGCCGGACCGCGATTACTACCTGAAAAAAGATGACGAGCGCCTGGCCGGCATCCGCACCAAGTATGTGGCGCACGTGGCCCACATCCTGAAACTGGCGGGCCACAAGGCGCCGGAAGCGGCAGCGCAAGCGATTCTGGAATTTGAAACCGCGCTGGCGGAAGTGCAGTGGACCAAAGTCGACAACCGCGACCCGGTGAAGCGCTACAACAAGACCGAGATTGCCAAGCTGGGCGAGACGGCGCCCGGCTATGACTGGCTCGACGCAATGGGCAAAGCCGGCGTGGCCACCAAGACCAATTACGTGATCGTCAACCAGCCCAGCTACCTGAAGGGCTTCGCGCAAGTGGTCGATGCCACGCCGCTCGACACGCTGAAGGCATATTTTGAATGGCAATTGCTGCGCGATGCGTCGCCGTATCTGTCGAAAGCGTTTGCTGATGCAGACTTCGCATTTTATGAAGGCGTGATCAGTGGCGTGACGGCGCAGCCGCCCCGCTGGAAGCGCGGTGTCGCCACGGTGGAAAGCGCAATTGGCGAAGGCATGGGCCAGCTGTACGTGGCGAAGTACTTCCCGGCCGAGCGCAAGGCGCGCATGGAAACGCTGGTGAAAAACCTGATGGCAGCGTACAAGGACAGCATCGACAAGCTGGACTGGATGGGCCCGGAAACCAAGCGTGAAGCGCAAGACAAGCTGGCCAAGTTCACCACCAAGATCGGTTATCCCAACAAGTGGCGCGATTACAGTGCGCTGTCGATCGTGCCGGGCGACTTGACGGGTAATATGCGCCGCGCGGCGGAGTTCGATTACAAGCGCAATATCGCCAAGCTGGGTGCGCCGGTGGACCGCGAAGAGTGGGGCATGACGCCGCAAACCGTTAACGCGTATTACCGCCCGACCGCCAACGAAATCGTGTTCCCGGCCGCCATCCTGCAGCCGCCATTCTTCAACGCGGCAGCCGATGATGCCGTCAACTATGGTGCGATCGGCGCCGTGATCGGCCATGAAATCAGCCACGGTTTCGACGACAAGGGCAGCCAGTCCGATGGCGACGGCAATTTGCGCGACTGGTGGACGGCTGAAGACCGTGCGAAATTCAAGGCCAAGGCCGATGCGCTGACCAGGCAGTATGACGGCTACAGCCCGCTGCCGGGCTATAACGTCAATGGCGCGCTGACCTTGGGTGAAAACATTGCGGACAACTCGGGCCTGGCCATTGCATACAAGGCGTACAAGCTGTCGCTGCATGGCCAGCCGGCGCCGGTGATCGACAACCTGACGGGCGAGCAGCGTTTCTACATGGGCTTTGGCCAGGTATGGCGCACCAAGATGCGCGAAGCGCAGCAAATCAAGCAAGTGAAAACCGACCCGCACTCGCCGGGCCAGTTCCGCGCCAACGGCACGGTCGTGAACCAGCCGGGCTTTTATGAAGCGTTTGGCGTGAAGGAAGGCGACAAGTTATACGTTGCGCCAGAAAATCGCATCATCATCTGGTAATTTGCACAGTTTGTGCAGCAAAGGGGCCACGCAAGTGGCTCTTTTGCTATCTTTGTGTCTTCCCGCTGTGCTACAGTTTTAAACCCGGTCATAAGCCGGTACGACAATTAATCGAAGGACATTCACCTGTGAACCGACATCTGCTCAGTGCATTGACCCTGGCCCTGCTGGCAACCGCCACTGGCCAAGCCAGCGCCGCCGGCGCTTCCGCTGCCAAATCCGTAGCGAAGCCGACTTCCGGCATCGCCGTTGAATATATCGATCCTGCGGTGCGCGCGCAGGATGACTTCTTTACCCACTTGAGCGGCAAATGGCTGGCCACGACGGAAATCCCGGCGGACAAGTCGAGCTGGGGCTCGTTCGTCAAACTGCACGAAGACACGCAGCCACAGCTGCGCGCCATCATTGAGCAGTCCGCCGCGAATCCCAAGTCCAGCGCGGATGCACAGCGCATTGGCGATTTCTACGCCAGCTTCATGGATGAAGCCAAACTGGAACAGCTGGGCATTTCGCCGCTGAACGGCCAGCTGGCGCAAATTGCCGCACTGCAAGACAAGAAAGAAATCCCTGCGCTGATGGCGCAATTCGCGAAGGTTGGCACGTCGGCGCCGTTCGCAGGCGCGGTTCACCAGGACAACAAGGATTCCACCAAATACGTGGTGGACTTCTTCCAGAGCGGCCTGGGCTTGCCTGAGCGCGATTACTACCTGAACAAGGACGATGCGCGCCTGAAAGATATTCTGGCCAAGTACCAGCAGCACGTGGCCGCCATGCTGACGCTGGCGGGTGACAAGGATGCTGCCGCCAAGGCGCAGACCATCGTGGCGCTGGAAACGGAACTGGCCAAAGTACAGTGGACCCCGGTCGAACTGCGCGACCCGGTCAAGGCGTACAACAAGTTTGAAATTGCCAAGCTCAATGAACTGACCCCGAACTTCGACTGGACGCCTTACCTGGCGGGCCTGGGCGTGACGGGCAAGGTCAACTACGTGATCGTCAGCCAGCCGTCGTACCTGAAAGGCGTGTCCGACATCCTGGCGGCCACGCCGCTGGACGCATGGAAAGCGTACTTCACGTGGCAAACCATCCGCGCCTATGCGCCGTACCTGTCGAAAGCCTTTGTCGATGAAAACTTCGCGTTCTATGGCGCGACGTTGTCGGGCGCGAAGGAAATGCGTCCACGCTGGAAGCGCGGTGTCGCGACGGTGGAAGGCGCGCTGGGCGAATCGCTGGGCAAGCTGTACGTGGAACAACACTTCCCGGCCGAGCGCAAGGCGCGCATGGAAGCGCTGGTGAAAAACCTGATGGTCGCGTACAAGCAATCGATCGACAAACTGGACTGGATGAGCCCGGCAACGAAGAAAGAAGCGCAAGCCAAGCTGGCCAAGTTCACGACGAAGATCGGCTACCCGAACAAGTGGCGCGATTACTCGGCGCTGGTGGTGTCCAAGGACGACCTGGTGGGCAACGTGGTCCGTTCCAACATGGCCGACTACAACAAGGAAATCAACAAACTGGGCAAGCCGATCGACCGCGACGAGTGGGGCATGACGCCGCAGACGATCAATGCGTACTACAACCCGGAAATGAATGAAATCGTGTTCCCGGCCGCGATCCTGCAGCCGCCGTTCTTCGATGCGAATGCGGATGACGCGGTCAACTATGGCGGTATCGGCGCCGTGATCGGCCACGAAATCAGCCACGGTTTCGATGACCAGGGTTCGCAGTACGACGGTGACGGCAACCTGCGCAACTGGTGGACGGAAGCGGACGGCAAGAACTTCGCGCAAAAGACCAAGGCGCTGGTGGCGCAATACAACGCATTCAGCCCGCTGCCTGGCTACAACGTCAACGGTGAACTGACCTTGGGTGAAAACATTGCCGACAACTCCGGCGTGGCGATTGCCTACAAGGCTTATAAACTGTCGCTGAAGGGCAAGCCGGCGCCGGTGATTGATGGTTTGACGGGCGACCAGCGCTTCTTCATGGGCTTTGCCCAGGTATGGCGCAGCAAGATGCGTGATCCGGAAATGATCAAGCGCGTGAAGACCGACCCGCACTCGCCAGGCCAGTTCCGCGCCAACGGCACGATGCGCAACCAGCCGGGCTTCTATGAAGCGTTCAAGGTCAAAGATGGCGACAAGATGTACCTGCCGCCGAAAGACCGCGTGATTATCTGGTAAGTATTCCCAGCCTCACCGCAACCGCCCTCCGGGGCGGTTTTTTTTATGACGGTGCCGGGCACCAACCGGATTTGCAACAAGCGTTGCGCAAAAAAAAACCGCCCCGGAGGGCGGCTTGTTCCGGCGCGCGTAGCGCTCAGGATTTTGGCGCTTCAGCCGCAGCCGATGCAGCGGGCGCCGCGGCTGGGGCCGGTACTTCCGGTTCTTTCAGCTTGCCGCCCGATTTGTTGGCCATGTAGACCACGGCGCGTGCAATTTCCACGTCATCCAGGTCAGGATTGCCGCCTTTGGCCGGCATGGCGTTCAAGCCTTGCAGGGCGTGTTTGATCACAGTGTCCTGGCCTTGTGCCAGGCGCGGGCCCCAGGCGCCGCTGTCGCCGACTTTCGGTGCACCGGCAGCGCCGGTGCCGTGGCAAGCCTGGCACGTTGCCGTGTACACGGCTTCGCCGCTTTGCAGCACTTTCGGGCCATTGGCATCTTTCAGCGTATAACCAGCATCGGCAACAGGACGCAAGCGCGCTTCAACGGCTTGCGAAGTCTGGCCTTCGGAGCCGGCGCCCGTCAGTTTGGTATTGGTGACATATTGCACCAGCAGCACAATGCCGATAATGGTGACGGCAAAAAAGCCGATAACGGCTGCTGCAAGTTGCTTGGGCGTGCGGATCGGAGAATCGTGGCTCATGAATTTCCTTGGTAACAGTTTCGAAACTTGCGTCGGCGTGTTTGTTATTGCAGGAACAGCTAGGGCGCCAAACGAGGGATTATAGTCGTAAAGAATTGGTAGTGGACGTGCAAAGGTGCAAAAGAGACACTTTTCGTGGACATACGGCACCAGACCCGGTATCCTTCGGGGGTTTCATCCTTCCAGCGCGGCTGTAGCTCAATGGATAGAGTATTGGCCTCCGAAGCCAAGGGTTGTGGGTTCGATCCCCGCCAGCCGCACCAGTTCCCTGTTTTCCCTCCCCAAATCCCGGTTTAAGCCTGCATTTGCTGCGGCAAGACCTGTCCGCCCTGCTTGACGGGCGTAGCCAGCGAAAATGGCCGTTCCACCAGCAAGAACAGCGCTGCCGATGGCAGCAAGGTCAGCACGAACATCACCGGCAAGACCACCGCCGCGAACACCGATTCGTGCGCCGCATGCGGCATCACCCTGGCCAGCACGAGGAAGCCGAACTTCAAGCCGAGACCGTGCATCAGGTAATACGAATAGCTCATGTTGCCCAGCCAGCGCAGCGGGGTCCAGCAAAATGCCCGGGTCAGCCAGGCCCGGGGCGCCAGCAGGCACGTGTAGCAGACGACAGGGAACACAAAAAACAGCGTGACGATCTTGGCGGTGTAGCCGGCAGCACCTGGGATGGGGAGCGTGGTCATGGCCAGCGCGCCCGCCAGCAAGAACAAGGAGGCGCTGCTATGCGGCGCCTCCACCGGCGGCTTGCGCAGCGCTTCATGCAGCAAGATGCCGCCGATGAACATGATCAGGCGAACGTGCCCGTCGTGGAGCAGGCAATATCCGGCAATGGCAGTTGCTGCCACCGCAAACAGCGCGACCCGTACGGCGCTGCTGCGGCGGCGCAAGCCAAGCGCGCCGATGACAAACGGCATGGCAATGTAATAAAACATTTCATAGCTCAGCGACCAGGCCACCGTGATAATGGGCTTGATGGAGAACAGCCCCGGCAGCAGCAAGAAATTTTGCAGTACGTAGATCGCGGCTGCCAGTGGAGCGGACGGAATCTTGCTGTCTTCCGGGCGGAGGAAGGACAGCGCCAGGTACAGCGCAAATACGGCGCAAAACGCCGGATAAATGCGCACCACGCGGCGCCACATGAATGGCAGGAAGGGCTGCGGCCGCGCAATCAGCGAGCCATAAATCAGGTAGCCGCTGAGCACAAAGAACAGGTCGACGCCTGCATTCCCCATCGCGTGCACGATATCGAGCACGCCGGCCAGTTTTGAGCCCGGGCTGGCCCATGGCGAGATCAGTGTCGCGTAATGGACCAGGAAGACAAGAAACACGGCAAAGCCGCGCAAGCCTTCCATCGGGCGCAAGTTGCGGCCATTGGCATGGCGAGAGAGTTCAAATTGTCCGGCAAGCCATTGCATAGTTTCCCCGCATTTCATTTTTTGCAATGCTTTGCAAATTGTTATTTTTGATATTTTAACTCTTCAGTAGCGGTCTTTCATTCAATTGGGAACTATGCGCAACGGCCGGATGATGTGAAAATGAAGGGCAGTACTCTGGCCAACCAACCCAGGAGTCCGCGTGCCCGGCAAAACTTCCCAGCCCTTGCTGCTCGGCGTCTTTTTCCTGTCCGGTGTATCGGCGCTGATTTACCAGGTCGCCTGGCAGCGTCTGCTGTTTGGCGCCTTTGGCGTCGACATTGAATCCATCACCATCATTGTTTCCACCTTCATGCTGGGCCTGGGCTGCGGCGCACTGGCCGGCGGACAGCTGGCGGACCGGCTGGGCCACCGTACCGTGCAATTGTTCGCGCTGTGCGAACTGGGCATCGGCCTGTTCGGCCTTGCCAGCACGGCGCTGATTCCTGCCGTGGGCGCACGCTTCCTGCACAGCAGCCTGCCCGTGATTGCGGCGGCGAACTTTCTATTGATCCTGCTGCCTGCCAGCCTGATGGGCGCCACATTGCCGATGCTGGTGGCCCACCTGTTCCGCAGCAATGCCAATGTCGGCCTGTCGATCGGTACGCTGTACTGGGCCAATACCATGGGCGCCGCGCTGGGCGCACTGGCGGCTGGCGTGCTGCTGTTCCACTACCTGACGCTGGACCAGTCGATTTACGTGGCGGCGGCAGGTAATTTCATTGTGTCCGGCTCCGTGTACGTGGGCTACCGCAGGAGGACGGTATGAAAGGGGCGGCGCGCTGGCTATCATTTTTCATGGGCTTCCTCAGCCTGAGCCAGGAAATCCTGTGGGTGCGCATGGCCAGCTTTATTTACCGCGGGGCGCCGCAAGCGTTTGGCGCCATCCTTGCGCTGTACTTGCTGGGCATAGCGCTGGGGGCCGGCTGGGGCAAGCGCTATTGCACGCGCCACGCGGGCTTGTTCCGCGTGGCGGCCGTCATCCTGCTGGTGGCGGCAAGCACGGACATGCTGTTCCCCTGGCTGGTGGTGGCTGCCTTTGCACAACTGCGCGGCGCCGGTACGGCGGCATTGATGCTGTGCGTGCTGGTGACGGCGCTGTTGAAAAGCATGATCTTTCCCATTGCCCACCACCTTGGCTCCTCCGCCAGCACTGACAGCGTGGGCTCGTCCGTGTCGCGCGTGTATTTCGCCAATATCGCCGGTTCTACCCTGGGGCCGCTGGTGACCGGCTTTATCGTGCTACAGCTGTGCACGTTGCAGCAAAGCCTCGCGCTGATGGCGGGCGCCACGTTGATGGTGTCCGCCTTTTGCCTGCAGGCGGATGGCGGGCGGCGGGCCGTCCCTGCATGGGCCGCCAGTACGGCGCTGGCCATTGCTGCTGTCACCGCTATACCCGATGCGTTGCTGGGCCGGCTGGTGGCGGCGATGGACACGGGCGGCCATGCCTATAAAGGCGCGGTGGAAAACCGCTATGGCATCGTGCATTTGCTCGACGGCGGCGACCTGGGCGACATCGTTTATGGCGGCAATGCGTACGATGGCCGGGTCAATACGGACTACATGGTGGACAGCAACATGATTTCCCGCGTTTATATGCTGGCCGCCGTGCAGCCCCGCCCGAAACGCATACTGGTGCTGGGCATGAGTGCGGGATCGTGGACGCGCGTGCTGGCCAATTTCCCCGGTGTGGAACACGTCGACGTGCTGGAAATCAATCCCGGCTACGTGGACGTGATCCGCCGCTATGACGCCGTGCGGCCGGTACTGGACGATCGCCGCATTGCCATGCATTTCGACGACGGCCGGCGCTGGCTGAAACGGCATCCCGGTGAACATTACGACTTGCTGGTCATGAATACCACGTTCCACTACCGCGCCTATATCACCATGCTGCTCAGCGACGACTTCCTGCGCGTGGCGCGCAGCCATTTGCGGCCCGGCGGTGTGATTGCGTTTAACAGCACGGATGCGCCGGATGTTTACAAGACCGCGGCTGGCGTGTTCCGCAACGTGTACAAGATGCGTAATTTCGTCGTGGCAGGCGACATGCTGGCGCTGCCGGACGAAGGCGAGGCAGTGCGCCGCGTGGGCGCACTGGTCGATATCACGCGGCCGCAGGTGGCGGCCAAGGTGCGGGAAGATTTCCAGCGCTATGAACGCTATGATGAAGCCGTGTTTGCACGCCGCGCGGGGCGCAGGCTGGAAACCATCACGGACCAGAACATGCTGACCGAGTTCCGCTATGGCGACAGCCTGCTGAAAAACCTGGGCTGGGCGCCCAGGCAATGAAGCTTAGTTGTACGTGTACTGGTAGTAGCCCGAACCATACCCGTTGACGGTCTGCTTTTTGCCCATCACGTAAGTGTTCTGGATGGCGCGGTCGTCGCCCAGCATTTGCAGCACAAACAGCTTGTCTTCAATGGTATTGGTCTTTTGCATGCGGAACTTCAGCAAGTCCGTTGCATTCGGGTTGATGACGACAAAGTCCGCCTCGTTGCCGATCTTGAAGCTGCCGACCTGGTTTTCCAGGCTCAGCGCGCGCGCCGCACCCAGGGTCGCCAGGTAATACGCCTTGATGGCTTTCAGTGGATTGACCGTGCTTGGATCATCGACAAACGCCTTGCGCAACTGCGTCATCTTGTACGCTTCATTCATGGTCTGCAGCGCATTGAAGCTGGTGCCCGCGCCCACGTCCGTGCCCAGGCCCACTTTCACGCCGTATTGTTCCGCCTTTTGCAGGTTGAACAGGCCGCTGCCGAGGAACATGTTCGACGTCGGGCAAAAGGCAATGGCGGCGCCCGTCTGTGCCAGCGACTGGAATTCATCGTCGCGCAAATGCACGCCGTGCGCATAGACGGAGCGGTTGCGCGACAGGCCGAAGCTGTTATACACGTCCAGGTAGCCGGTCGATGACGGGAACAGCGACTGCACCCACGCGATTTCCGCCTTGTTTTCAGACAAGTGGGTGTGCATGTACACGTCCGGGAATTCCCGCAGCAATTGACCGGCCTTGGCCAGCTGTTCCGGCGTGGACGTCGGCGCAAAGCGGGGCGTGACGGCATACAGCGCGCGGCCATTCTTGTGCCATTTCTGGATCAGCGCCTTGCTGTCCGTATACGAGCTGGCCGGCGTATCCAGCAGGTAGTCCGGCGCATTGCGGTCCATCATGACCTTGCCGGCAATCAAACGCATATTGCGCGTCTGCGCTTCCTCAAACAAGGCATCGACGGAATTCGGGCTGACAGTGCCGAATACCAGTGCCGTCGTTGTGCCATTCCGTACTAATTCATTAATAAATGTTTTAGCGACGCTTTTTGCATAAGTTTTATTCGAGAATTGCTGTTCAGTGGGGAAAGTATAAGTATTCAGCCAATCCAGTAGTTGCTCCCCAAAAGAAGCGATCATTTCCGTTTGAGGATAATGCACGTGGCTATCAATAAATCCGGGCATCAATATTTTCCCGGAATAATCGACCACTTGAATATAGGGATAATTGTTCAGGACCGTGTTGGCAGGGCCGACCGCCTTGACTTTGCCGTCCGTGCCGACGACCAGTACGCCATCTTCATAGTATTCGTAAGGGGTTTGGCTGACGGCGGGATCATCGACAAAGTGCAAAATCGATGCCCGATAAGCCGTCGTTTGATATTGCGCAAAAGCAGGGGTAGTTAATGTTAGTACAGCAGCGGCAATTAAAGCTTTATAGCATTTAGAAAGTTTCACTTTATAAGTCTCCATTTTTAAATTTGTTTTGGCAGAAATGAATGCCGTCGCAAAATTTAAAGGAGTGTGAATATCGCATTATATTCAATTGATTATGTGTCATTAATTATGGCGATATGTTGTGCGGATAAACAACAGATGCGTCGCTGTGCATAATTTCTCCATATTTCCAATCGATAATGAGTGGAAATAATCCATGGGGGAAGCTATGAAAATGCGATTGAGTCCGGGGGCGGGCGCTGTGGTAGCTGCCTGTGCAGTATTGCTGACGGGCTGCGGCGGCTCCGATTCGACCGCTACCAGTGCCGGCAACGCTGTGCGCACGCTGATGGGCGGCGCGGTGCAGGGCGCACCCACGACGGACATTGCGGCCAATGGCGTATCGACGGTCGTCTTTGGCGGCAATGCGAGCCGTTACACGATTGCTGCCAGCGGCAGCGGTTATACCGTGACAGATACGGAAGGCAACGACGGCACAGTGACGGTCACGCGCACACAGCGGCTGCAATTTGCCGACACCAATATTGCCCTCGATGTTGATGGCATCCCGGGCATCGCGTATCGCCTGTACCAGGCGGCCTTTAACCGCGTGCCGGATGAACCCGGGCTGGGCTTTTGGATCAATGTGCTGGACTACGGCAACCCCATGAGCGTCGTGCTGGCCGCGTTTACCGGCTCGCCTGAATTCAAGAGCCTGTATGGGACCAATCCCACCAACTCGGCATTGGTGACGGCGTTTTACACCAATGTGCTGCACCGGGAGCCGGAAGCGGCAGGTAAAGCGTACTGGATCGATGTTCTCGACAGGAAGCTCGATAGCGTCGACAACGTGTTGTTCAACTTTTCCCGTAGTACGGAAAATTACAACAATACACTGCCGTCGATTACCAACGGCATCCGCTATACGCCAATTAACCGCGTTGCCGGCAACACCGTGCCGGGCGCACCCACGATAGGCGCCGGCACGGCCGGCAACGGCACCGCCAGCATTGCCTTCACGGCGCCCGCATCGAATGGCGGCAGCACGATTACCGCCTATACCGCCACGTGCAGCGCCAGCGGCGTCAGCAAGACGGGATCCGGCTTGTCCAGCCCATTGCAGGTGGCGGGCCTGACCAATGGCGTGGCCTACACGTGTTCCGTCAAAGCCGCCAATGCACAAGGCAACAGCGCCGCATCGGGCACGGTGACCGTGACGCCGGTGGGTACGACGACGCCGTCCGACCCGAATAATCCGAACACGCCGACGGTCACGGCGCCGGGCGCGCCTACCATCGGCACGGCTACGGCGGGCAATACCAGCGCCAGCATTGCGTTCACGGCGCCCGCGTCAAATGGCGGCGCCGCCATTACCGGCTATACGGCCAGCTGCACGGGCGGCGGCGCCACCAAGACCGGTACCGGCACTGCCAGCCCGATTGCCGTGACGGGCCTGACCAATGGCACCGCGTACAGCTGCAGCGTCAAGGCCACCAACTCGGCCGGTAGCGGCACGGCGTCATCGAGCGTCAGCGTGACGCCGACAGCCGGCACCACGACGTCCGGCACCAGCAGCACGGCGGGCGTTTACTGCAGCTATACCAACAGCACCACCAACCCAACCACGGGCATGGCCAGCACCGCCGCGGTATCGTGCACCAGCACGCTGCGCCGCTTCACGGGCAACGGCGTGCCGGACCACAAAGTCGGCACGTTCCCGAATTCGGGCAACCCGAACACCATCGGCCAGATCACGGTGGACTTCCAGACTACGATGACGCCGGCTGTCGTCAGCACCACGGGCACGGCTGTCGACCATATCCTCGGCTATGCGATGAACAGCGTGAAGTACGACCCATCGACGGCGGAAAGCTACCAGAATGCAGGCGTATGGAAAATCGAAGCGCTGAACCAGACGTACTTCAAGTTCGGCACCGATACCAACAATGCGCACGTGCAGCCGGATGGCGCGTACCACTACCACGGCATGCCGGAAGAATACATCACGAAGCTGGGCAAGGGCACGTCCACCATGACCCTGGTCGGTTTTGCCGTCGACGGCTTCCCGATCTATGCGCGCTACGGCTACAAGACCGCGTCGGACGCCACCAGCGGCGTCAAGATCATGACGTCCAGCTACCGCATGAAGACGACGCCATCGAGCGGACGTCCATCGACGTCGATTGCCGCCATGGGCACCTTCACGCAGGATTACGAATACGTGGCGGGCCTGGGCGACCTCGATGAGTGCAATGGCCGCACGGGCGTAACGCCGGAATTCCCGAACGGGATTTACCACTACTACATCACGGACGGCTACCCTTACATCCAGCGCTGCGTGAAAGGCACGGCTTCCTCGACGACAGGTGGTAAATGATGTTTGGCATCACGTGGCGGCTGGCATGGCTGATGGTGTGCGCCATGCTGGCCGCACCGGCCGCCATGGCGCACCTGATGCCGTCCGGGCAGGGCGCCGTGCGGCTGGTTGGCGATTCCGCGTATGTGACGATCGCGATTCCCGTCGCCGCGCTGGCGGGTTTCGATGACAACCATGATGGCTTGATCAGCGCGGCGGAAATCAATGCCCACCGCAACATGCTGAGCACGCAGCTCAATGCGATGATCGACATCCGCAGCAGCGGCCAGCCTGGCCGCGTGCTGTTTGAAGACATGCTGCTGTCCCACCCCAGCCCCAGCGTGGAAGCAGGGCAGGGCGAAGCGGAATTTGCACTGCTGCGGCGCTACCAGTGGGATGGTCCCGTCACGGCGCCGCACGTCACGGTGCGCATGTTCCATGCCGATGCGACGGCCGGTAAAAAGCTGGCGCTGCAAGTGATCCGCGGCGAAGAGACGGAATTGTCCGTGCTGTCGCGCGAACGCAATAGCCACCAGTATTTTGCCGGGCCGTGGGCCGTGTTCCAGGATTTCACCTTGCTGGGCGCCGAGCATATTTTGCAGGGACCGGACCATTTGCTGTTCCTGCTGACGGTGCTGGTAGTGGGCGCCGGCTGGCGCTACTGGCTCGCTGTCGTCACCAGTTTCACCATTGCGCACAGCATCACGCTGGCGGCGTCGGCACTGGGCTATGTCAGCGCGCCGCCTGCCGTCGTCGAACCGCTGATTGCCCTCAGCATCGTGCTGATGGCTGTCGATAACCTGTGGCGCGGGCCCGCGTCGGCCCGGCACCGGCCATGGCTGGTATTTGCGTGCGGCTTGCTGCACGGGCTGGGGATTGCCGCCGTGCTGGTGGAAATGGGCCTGTCGGCCAGCAACCGCGCATTGAGCCTGTTTGCCTTCAATGTGGGCGTCGAGGCGGGACAGGTGGTATTTGTTGCGTGCGTGCTGCTGGCGCTGAAGCTGGTGGGCCGCTGGCTGGATCAGCGCTGGCAGGCGCGCTTCGTGAAACTCAGTTCCGTGCTGGCCGCCTGCGCCGGCATGGTGTGGCTGGTGCAGCGCACGCTGGCCTGAATAGCGCCAGGCGGCGACAGGCCGCTTCAGGTACCGAACGCGATGCGCCGGATGGCGGCGGCCATTTCTTGCTGCAGTCCGGCCAGCTCATCATGTTTGGGGCGCGTATCGGCAATGAACACCATGCCGCCGATCAGTTGCGACACGATCAGCGCGGCCCGCAAGTCGCATTGCGCGGGCGCCATGGCGGGGTCGATGTCGCGGATCAGGCGCCGCAAATTCTTGCGGGCCCGCGTCAGCATCGTGTCGAAGATGCTGGCCGCCACGGCATGGCGGTTGGCCAGCGCCGCCACTTCAAAAAACAGGCCGCTTTGCATCTGGTCGCGCAGCGTCTCCAGAAAGTAATCAATCACGCCGGCAAAGCGCAGCTGCGGCGATTCCATGCCCGCCACGATGCGGTCCATGTCCGCCTGGTACGTGGTGAACGTCAGTTCCAGCAGCGCTTCAATCAGCGCGTCGCGGCTGGGGTAATAGTGCTGCACGTTCGACAGGCTGACGCCGACCCGCTGCGCAATGCTGCGCATCGACAATCCCGCATAGCCCTCAGTGGCCAGGATCGCGTAGGCCGCTTCCATGATGGCGGCCGAGCGCTCATAGCCCTTGGTCGTGGTATTGGATTCCTTGCCGCGCAACGGGGGCGCAGGACGGGCAGGACGTGCGGTTTTCATATTCATGGCGACATTATTGCGCTTTCCCCTAAAATAGGTCAACATACCTATAAAAATTAGGTCACATAACCAATTTTGGCGAGGAGACGATGGAAGCGTATATCTACGACGCTGTGCGCACGCCGCGCGGCAAAGGCAAGAAAGATGGCTCGCTGCATGGCGTGACGCCGCTGCGGCTGGCGGAAACCGCGCTGCGCGCGCTGGCCGCGCGCAACAGGCTCGATACGGCGCTGGTCGACGATGTGGTACTGGGCTGCGTGGAACCGGTGGGTGAACAGGGCGCGTGCATCGGCCGCATTGCCGCGCTGGCTGCAGATTATGCGCAAACCGTGGCGGGCGTGCAAATCAACCGCTTTTGCGCGTCGGGCCTGGAAGCGTGCAACATGGCGGCGGCACAAGTGATGTCCGGCCAGTCCGACATGGTGGTGGGCGGCGGCGTGGAAGCCATGTCGCGCGTGCCGATGGGGTCATCCGGCTGGGCGTGGCCGGTGGATCCGCAAATCGCGTTTAAAACGCATTTCGTGCCGCAGGGGATTTCCGCTGACGCCATCGCCACCTTGTATGGCTACAGCCGCCTGGACGCCGATGCGTATGCGGCGGAAAGCCACCGCCGCGCCCATCACGCATGGGAAAGCGGGTGGTTCAACGGCAGCGTCACGCCGGTCGTGGACGTCAACGGCTTGCCGATTTTGACGCGCGATGAAACCGTGCGGCCGCACACCACGGCCGAATCGCTGGCAGCGCTGAAACCGTCGTTTGCCGACATGGGCGAGCAATTCGGCTTTGATGCGGTGATCCGCAAGCGCTATCCGGAACTGGAAAGCGTGCGGCACATCCACCATGCGGGCAACAGTTCCGGCATCGTCGATGGCGCTGCCGCCGTGCTGTTCGGCAGCCGCGAGGCAGGCCAGCGCGCCGGCCTGAAACCGCGCGCCCGCATCCGTTCCTTTGCGTCGGTCGGTTCAGAACCATCGATCATGCTGACGGGCCCCAGCCATGCGGCGGAAAAGGCGCTGAAGCGGGCCGGCATGGGCGCGGCCGATATCGATTTGTGGGAATTGAATGAAGCGTTTGCGTCGGTCGTGCTGCGCTTCATGGATGTGCTGTCCATCCCGCACGACAAGATCAACGTCAATGGCGGCGCCATCGCCATGGGCCATCCGCTGGGCGCCACGGGCGCCATGATCCTCGGCATCCTGCTCGATGAAATGGAGCGCCGCAATGCCGCCACGGGGCTGGCGACGCTGTGTGTCGGCGCCGGTATGGGGACTGCCACCATCATTGAACGCCTGTAAGGAGAACATACCATGATCAATGTGACGATCGATGCGGACGGCATTGCCACGCTGTGCTGGGATATGCCGGGCCGCAGCCAGAATGTGCTCAATGAAGCCAGCTGCACGGCGCTGTTTGAGGCGATAGCCCGCGTCGTGCAAGACGATGCCGTCAAAGGCGCCATCATGACGTCCGCCAAGCCGGACTTTATTGCAGGCGGCGACCTGGAATGGCTGTTGAATACGGACCAGGCGGCGGTACTGCTGGAGCGGGTAACGGCGCTGCACCGCGCGCTGCGCAAGCTGGAAACGTGCGGCAAGCCGGTCGCGGTGGCGCTGGGCGGCTCCGCATTGGGCGGCGGCCTGGAAGTGGCGCTGGCAGGCCATTACCGGGTCGCGGCGGATAATCCCAAAGCCCGCTTTGGCTTGCCGGAAGTGACGCTGGGCTTATTGCCGGGTGGCGGCGGCACGCAGCGCTTGCCGCGCCTGACGGGAATCCAGAAAGCGCTGCCGCTGCTGTTGGAAGGCAAGCGCCTGAAGGCAGGCGAGGCGCTGAAGCTGGGCATCATCCATGCCGTGGCGCCGGCGGGCGAAGAAGTGGCGGCGGCGCGCGCATGGGTGCTGGCGCAAACGGCGCCCGTGCAGCAGCCATGGGATGTCAAAGGCTACAAGGTGCCGGGCGGCGCGGTCGCCAGCCCCGCCGTGCAGCAAGTGCTGATGGCGGCCAATGCCATGACACATGCAAAAACGTGGGGCAATTACCCGGCGCCGCAAGCGATCCTGTCGTGCGTGTATGAAGGCGTGAACGTGGATATCGACACGGGCCTGGCCGTGGAAGCGCGCTACTTCGTGCAAATGGTGCTGTCGAAAGAAGCGAAGAACATGATCCGCTCGCTGTTCTTTTCCATGGGTGAAGCCAACAAGCTGGCCTCCCGTCCGCCGGATGTGCCGCGCCGCCGCTACAGCCAGGTCGGCGTGCTGGGCGCTGGCATGATGGGCGCGGGGATTGCGTATGTGGCAGCCAGGGCGGGCATGCGCGTGGTGCTGATCGACCGCGACCAGCCTGCGGCTGACAAGGGCAAAGGCTATTCGCACAAGCTGGTGGAAAAACAGGCGGCGCGGGGCCAGCTTGCGCCGGACCAGGCGCAGGCGCTGCTGGAGCGCATCACCGCCACCACGGATTATGCGCAGCTGGCCGAGTGCGAAATGGTGATTGAAGCCGTGTTTGAAGACCGCGCCCTGAAAGCGGACGTGACGCGCAAAGCGGAAGCGGTGATGCCTGCCGGCGCCATCCTTGCATCGAATACGTCGACGCTGCCGATTTCCGGCCTGGCCGAAGCCAGCTCCCGTCCGGAGCAATTCATCGGCCTGCATTTCTTTTCTCCCGTGGACCGGATGCCGCTGGTGGAAGTCATCATCGGCAGGCAAACCAGCCAGGCAACGCTGGCGCACGCGCTGGACTTTGTGCAGGCGCTGGGCATGACGCCGATCGTCGTCAACGACGCGCGCGGTTTTTATACGAGCCGCGTATTTTCCACCTATGTGCTGGAAGGGCTGGCGCTGCTGGCCGAAGGCGTGGCGCCGGCCTTGATTGAAAACGCGGGCTTGCAGGCGGGGATGCCGGTGGGGCCGCTGGCGCTGACGGATGAAGTGTCCAGTGAACTGATCGTCAAAATCGACCGCCAGACCCGCGCCGACCTGGGCGCCGCCTATCAGCCCCGGCCAGGGCATCAAGTGGCGGCGCGCATGGTGGAACTGGGCCGCATCGGCAAGAAGGCTGGCCAGGGCTTTTATGATTATCCGGATGGCGGCAGCAAACGCCTGTGGCCTGGCCTGGCGGAGCAATATCCGCGCGCCGCTGTACAGCCGGACGTGGCGCAGCTGGTCGAGCGCCTGATCACTGTGCAGGCCGTGGAAACCGTGCGCTGCATGGAAGAAGGCGTGTTGATGAACGCGCGCGATGCCGACGTGGGCGCCATCCTGGGCTGGGGGTTCCCGCCATTCCGGGGCGGCCCGCTCAGTGAAATCGATACGGTGGGCGCGGCCGGGTTTGTGCAGCGCTGCGAACGTCTGGCGGCCAGCCACGGGCCCCGTTTTGCCGTACCGGCCCTGCTGAAAACCATGGCGGCTGATGGCCAGGCGTTTTATCCGCCGCGCTGATAGTGCGCCAATGGCTGATGCGACCTGGTTGCCACAGTAACCAGGTGGCAGCCGCCTTTTAACTGGTTTTTTACTGCCTTCAGTGCGGGATTGACGTAGGATGGTTTCTGTCGATCCCGCGCCGGCCTGGCGAACCTTTGTAGGCGGTTTATGCGAGCAGTTTCAGTATGCTGGATGCACTTTGGCCGCAGGCTATGGTCCCTGGTGGTGCTGGCGGTGTTTGCCTGTGCCGGGCCGTCGGCCGCCCAGGGCGAAGACCGCGCCCTACTCACCGAGGCGGAACAGGCATGGGTCAAAGCCCATCCCTTGGTTACGCTGGCGGTCGACCAGAATAACCCCCCGCTGAATTTTCGCCGCGCCGATGCCGATACCGCATCGTTTGGCGGCGCGTCGATTGATTACGCCAACCTGATTGCCCGTAAAACGGGGCTGACGGTGCGCTATGCGGGATCGACCTGGGATGAAGCGCTGAAAAAAGCCATGGCCCACGAAGTCGATGGCGTGATGGGCGCGCGTGAACGGCCCGAACGCAAAGCCCGCCTGAACTTTACGGCGCCGTACCTGGAATTCCCCATTGCCATGGCCGTGCCGCAGCAAACGCCGGAAGTGCGCATGCTGTCGGACTTCGGCAAGCGCCGCATCGCTGTCGTGAAAAATACCGCGCGCATTCCCGTACTGCGGTCGCGCTGCCCTGACTGCGTGCTGGTCGAAGTGGACAGTCCCGCCGAGGGCATCGCGCGGCTCCAGCGCAATGAAGCCGATGGTTTTTTTGACGATTTGCCGGTCGTGCAGCGGCAGTTGGCGCAAGGCCGCACGCCGTTGAAAATCGGCCTGCTTTACTATTACTCGGAAGCGGCTACCGTGCGCTTTGCGCTGCGCAACGATGAACCGCTGCTGCAAACGATATTCGACAAAGGGCTGGCGGCGATCCGGCCCGACGAGCATGCAATGATCCGCTCGCGCTGGCTGACGGCGGCCGAAGGCATCCCCGTGCAGCGCGACTTGCCGCTCAGTGATGAACAGCGCAGCTGGCTGGCCGGCCACCCGGCAATCCGCATCGGTTATGACGCGCACCGCACGCCGATTGAATGGAAAGGCGATGATGGCGCGCCGCGCGGCATCTCGATTGAATTCATGCGGCGCATTGAGCAAATGCTGGGTGTGCGCTTTGAGCTGGTGCCGTATGAGGGCCTGGCGCCGCTGCTCGATGCGGCCCGCCAGCGCGAAGTGGACGTCGTTGCATCGGCAGCGCAAGCGGGCGGCCGGCAAAACTACCTGCGCTTTTCTGATACGTATATCAGCACGCCCGTCGTCCTGTTTGCAGCCGTTGGCGCGTCGCCGCCCAGCCTGGCCAATATGGCTGGTAAAAAAGTCGCCGTGATCCGCCACACGTCGCTCGATGAATGGCTGCAGCGCGAATGGCCCGGTGTGGGCCGGGCGCCGGTCGCAAGCTTGAAGGAAGCGGTGGCCTTGCTGCGCAAGGGGGAAGCCAATGCCTATGCGGGCGCGCTGCTGACGGCGTCGCACCAGTTGATGGAAACGGGCGCCAATGACGTGCGTGTGGCGGGGGAAACGGATTACACGTACCAGTTACGCATCGGTGTGCGCTCTGACTGGCCGGAGCTGGTGGCCATGATGGACCAGGCGCTGGCCGCCATTCCCCGCGCAGAGCGCGACAGTTTTCGCCAGAAATGGGCCAACATCAGCTATGCGAGGGAAATCGACTACCGTCCGCTGGGTGCGCTGCTGGCCGCTGTCATCGTGGCTGCTGCCTTCATCGTGCAGTTGCGCGTGATGGTCAAGCGCCGCACGTCCGACCTGGAGCGGGAAGTGGCGACGCGCCGCTCGCGCGAAGAGGAATTGCAGCATTACCGGCTGCATTTGCAGGAACTGGTCGATGCCCGGACCAGGGAGCTGGCGTCCGCCAAGGAAGAAGCGGTGGCGGCCAATCGGGCCAAGAGCGTATTCCTGTCGAACATGAGCCATGAATTGCGCACGCCGCTGAACGCCATCCTGGGCTTTTCCGAATTGCTGCGCCATGAAGACAACGTAACGGGGCCGCAGCGCAAGACGCTGGACTTGATCAACCGCAGCGGTGAAAACCTGCTGTCGCTGATTAACGATGTGCTGGACATGTCGAAGATTGAAGCGGAGCGCGCCATCGTGGAGCGGGCGCCGTTCGACGTGGCGCTGATGTGCCGCGACATTGCGGACCTGATGGCCGTACGGGCCCATGACAAGGGCTTGCAGCTGGTGCTGGAACTGGGCGATCCACTGGCCGCCGTGCTGCATGGCGATGAAACCAAGTTGCGCCAGTGCGTGCTGAACCTGGTGGGCAATGCCATCAAATTCACGGAGCAGGGCGGCGTGACATTGCGCGCCGCCACGGCAGAGCGGGATGGCGGTGGCGTGACGCTGGTGATTGAAGTGGAGGACAGCGGTGTCGGCATTAGCGCAGCGGACCAGGCGCGCGTATTTGAACCCTTTGTGCAAGTGGACCGCGCGCAGGAAGGCACGGGCCTGGGCTTGTCGATCACGCGCAAGCTGATGGACTTGATGGGCGGTACGCTGGCGCTGGCCAGTACGCCAGGCAAGGGGTCGTGCTTCCGCATTGAATTGCCGATGCAGCGCGCCGCGCTGGAAATGCCGCTGGCGCGTGCGGGCCGCCAGGGCCGCGTGGAACGGGTGGCGCCTGGCCAGCCCGCGTACCGCATCCTGATTGCGGAAGACCAGATGCAAAACTGGCTGCTGTTGCAGCGTTTGCTGGAAGATGTGGGGCTCGATGTGCGCGTCGCCGTCAATGGCCAGGCGGCGGTGGAACAGTTTGAAAGCTGGCATCCGCATTTCATCTGGATGGATAACCGCATGCCCGTCATGAGCGGCATTGATGCGACGCGCCGCATCCGTGCGCTGCCGGGCGGTATGGACGTGAAAATCGTTGCGGTGACGGCGTCCGCATTCCAGGACGAACGCGATGAAGTGATGGAGTCGGGCATGGATGACTTTATCCGCAAGCCATACCGCCGCGATGAAATCTTTGAATGCCTGGAGCGGCACCTGGGCTTGTCGTTTGTGCGGAGCTGGGAGGCGCCGGACGACAGTGCGGCAGCGGCGCCGGAGCCAGCCGCCTTGTCGCCGGCAGATTTCCTGGTGCTGCCGGCCGGCGTGCGCGCCGCGCTGCGCCTGGCCGTGGTCAGCCTGGACCAGCAGGCGCTGACGGCCCTGATCGCCGGCTTTGACGGCTACGCGCCGCAACTGGCGCATGGTGTGCGCGGCATGGCTGCCGCGTCACGTTATCGGGAATTGTGCGCGCTGCTCGATGGGGTGCCCCAGGCGGCAAGCCTGTGACAGATTAGCGGCGGTATTGCAGCCGTGCGGCGGCCGCCTTGGTGATGACGGCGAGGTCGCCGACAACCGGATGGCCGACCATGTAGACACTGGCCAGCCAGGTCACGGTGGCCGTGGCGGCAATCAGCGGTACGCGCAGCGCGGGCGACGCGGGCAGCAGCCAGGACAACAGCAGCGATACGCCGGCAACGATGGCGGCCACCGCCAGGCTGCGCCAGCAAGCCGTTGCAATCTGGCGCAGGCTGATGCCTGTGATGGCATGGGCAATCCGGTAAGCAATCATGCTTTGAATGGCGTCGGCCACGACCAGCGCCAGCGCCACCGTATACAGGCTGCCCTGCAATGCGGCGCCGAAAATCAGCGTGATGCGCGTCCCCTGCACGATGGCGCCATAGCGGGACAACAGGTCGACCCGGCCCGTGGCGTTGCAAATGGTGCTGAGCGGCGACGACATGACGGCAAAGCAGGCGCCGGCGCACAGGATGGACGTGTAAGGGGCTGCCGCCAGCCATTTTTCGCCAAACAGCACGCGCACCACGTCCAGTGAAAAAATGCCCAGCACGATAAAGAAGGGCCACACGATCAGCGTGAAATATTCGAGCGACTTGCGCAATTGCGGCGTGACGTCGCCATCCTTGCGGTTTTGCTCCGCCATGGTCGACAGGACCACCGGCATGGCGGCCTGCATCACGGATTCCTGCATCATGGTGATCAGCGTGCCCGACCGGCTCAGCAGGCCGACTGCGCTGAAGCCCAGCAGCTTACCGACGATCAAGTCATTGGCGCGCTGGCCAATTTGTTCCGCAATGCCGAACGCTGTCGTGTGGGCGCCGAATTGCGAAATCCGCCGCCAGTGCTGGAACGAGATGCGGTACATGCCGGGCTGGTAGCCGCGCAGGTTGGCCACCACCACGATAATGATGGCGCTGGCCAGCTGGCCCATCGCCAGTGCCTTGGCGCCAAAGCCCAGCCAGCCCAGCGTGATGGCGGTCGACGCATTGCAAATCGCGCCGGAAATGCTGACGGGAAACATTCTGGCAAATTGCTGGTTGCGCACCATCAGCGACAGGCTGATGGTGGAAAACGGGGAAATCAGCAGGCCGACTGTGGAAATGCCGATGATGGTGGCGACTTCCGGCTTCGCGTAAAAGTCTGCCACGGGTCCCGCTATGGCAAACAGCACGATGCTGAGGACAATGGCGATGGCAAGGGAAATAGTGAATGCCGTGTTGATCTTTTCCAGCGTGATTTCCATTTCCTTGATGAGGAAATTACCGACGCCGAAATCACGCAGCGCGTGGGTCAGGGCGGCAATGGCGACGCCAATGGAAAACACCCCGGTTTCTTCCGGAGAAATAAGCCGCGACAGCACCAGTACGCTGCCAATATTGATCAGTAACTGGAAATGCTTTTGCAGTAACGCGATGATGATGTTGTTGCGCACTTATGCCGCTTCCTTGCTGGCGGCGAACTGCCGGATTGGGGTAAGTCGTAGGGATGCGATCACTACTGCTGCGGGAGTTCAACCGGTGGGATGCCGCATCGACGGCAAAACAAGATCAGACGCGATCCTGGACTTGTTGAAATGATAGCAGGCAGTTTCAATCTCATGTTACCGCAGCGTATTTCAACATGCAATGCCGGAAGTGATACCAGCAGGATAACGATGCTGCTACTGAGCAACTTGATCCAGCAATTCGGCCAGCTGGGTGGCGCGGGACTGGCGCGATGCCGCTTGCCGCTCTGCCATCGGCGGCGGGGGCAACTGGCCTGTACGGACCTTGTCCAGAAAAGCCAGCAACGTGGCGCGGATGGCGGCTACGTCATCCAGCGGCGCCACCACGGCGCTGCTGCAGCCGCTCAGCGCCGTGGCCGTATCGCCGGCCAGGTCGGTCAGTGCAAGGATGGGGCGGCCGCTGCGGATATATTCATACAGCTTGGCGGGGATTTGCGCATTGCAGCTGCTGCCTTGCAAGATCAGCAAACCGTGCGCCTGCATCATTTCCGCCAGCGCGGCGCGGTAGTGGATGGGCGGCTCGATCCGCACCATGTCCGCTAAACCATATTGCTGCACTTGTTCGCTGATGCGCCGGTCGTGCGCGGTGGCGCGCAGCAGCAGGCAAAACTGCTTGCTGGACAGCAACCCTTCGCTGCGCAGGTCCGCCAGCGCCTGGAACAGGCAGGCCGGATCGCGTTCGGCCGGGTAGACGACGCCGCTGTGCAGCAGTAAGAAGGGCCCGGCGGGCGGCACGGGTTCCGGCCCGGACGGGAAGCTGTGTTCGTCGTAGCCATTTTCAATGACGACGAATTTTTCCGGCGGCGCTTCCGGATAGCGGCGCTGGTAGTCACGTACGGCGCCTGGTGTCGTGCACACGACGCGGCTGCTGTGGCGCACCACTTGCCGTTCGATCCAGCGGTAGACCCACAGTGACAACTTGTCTGTGGGAAATCCGGTACTGATCATGGGATCGCGTAAATCCGCCACCCAGGGCACGCCGCTGAGGCGGTGCAAGGTCAGGCCGATCAGGTGCGCCGTGGCGATCGGGTAGGTGGACCAGATCACCTGGGGGCGGTAGCGGTGCAACAGGCGCCGGCCGGCTGGCACCGCGCCGAACCACCATGAAATCCAGCGGTCGGGCAATGCCCACAGCCGCAGGTAATGGCCCTTGAGGGAAAGGTGGCGGGCACTGTCCAGCGCGAACGCGCGCTGGACGACGGTGTCGGCGGGAATGTCTTGCAACAAATCCGTCGCCGAAACCGGGTAAGCCTGGGGTTGTGCGGACAGCATCAGCGGCTGCCAATTGTGCGTAGGTAAATATCGGCAAAATGCTAACGTACGCTGTACTCCACTACTGCCACTTTGCGGTGGAAAGTGGAAAGCAATCAGCAATACGGATTTGGCCATACCCAGGACTCCAGTTCAACCGTTCTGTGGACGGCAAGCACTGATGTTAACGGTTTTATGATAATTTGCACAAGACCGTATATACTTCCCTTACGAAAAACAGGTAGTCGGCCTGATTTTTAGGAATACGTCCATGATACGTACACCAGCTCCCATTCGAATCAGTCTCATTATCCCAGCTTATAATCGCGCCTCGCTGATCGGCGCGACGCTGGATGCTGCCTTGGCGCAAACCGCACCGTTCCACGAAATTATCGTGGTCAACGATGGTTCGACTGACGATACTGCCGCCGTTGTTGCGGCGTATGGCGACCGTGTCCGCTACCTGGAATTCGCAAACCGTGGTGTACAAGCCACACGCAACAGCGGCGTCGCTGCTGCCACGGGCGACTACATTACGCTGTGCGACTCCGATGACTTGCTGGAACCCGCTTTCGTTGAAACCATGCAAGCGTGGCTGAACAAGCACCCGGATACGGATGCACTGTACTGCAATTTCCGCACCTTTGATGCGGAAAGCGCCCATCCAGAAGATAAATTCGCACAAGCGCCAGCGAATTACTTTGACGGGGTGCAAGAACACGGTGATTTTTTGTATCCGGTTCCAGATATCTATGCCCGCTCCATCCGGTTCCAGGCATTTTTCTCGTCGGGCTTCATCGTCCGCCGCGCGTTCTTCCACGCCTTGAAAGGCTACAACACCAACTTCAAGGGTATCGGCAGCGAAGATTGGGAATTTTCCATGCGCGTCATGCTGGCCGGCAAAGTTGCCGTGTGCAAGCAGCCGCTGGTGAAAATCCGCAAGCATCGCGGCAATACGTCGCGCGACAATTTGCGGCAAGTGCGGGGGACCGTGCATATCCTCCAGTATTCACTGGCCAACCATGCCGGCGCAGCAGCCCATCGGGACTTGATTATGCGCAGCATTAGTCGTCGTCAACTCGAACTGTTCGACATTGCCTTTGCCCGTGGCGACTTTGACTTGGCGCGGGCCGTGCTGATGCAACTGGCGCCATTGCACAGCTTGCGTTTTGTGCTGAAAAAAGCCATTTGCAAGCTGCCTGCCCTGTTGCGCCAGCCTGTATGGCGGCTGACGCAACTGGGCTCCCCGGCTTAAGCGGCGCGCCGTCAGACGACGTTGTGGTTGAGCAAGCGTTCGCAAGTCCGCAAGAACTGGCGGGCCACCATCGCAGTATTGTTTTGCAGCGCTACGCGTAAGCCATTTTCGCTCAGCCGGTTGCGCAGGGCCGGGTCATCCAGAATGGTGACCACGGCGCGCGCAATGTCTTCCGCATCCGTCCCATCGACCAGGTAACCTGTTTCGCGGTCCAGCACGGCTTCCACGACGCCGCCGGCACGCCCGCCAATGACGGGTTTGCCGCAGGCATTGGCTTCACGGAACACCAGGCCGAAGCCCTCCGTATCGCCGTCGGGCATGGTGCGGTTAGGCATGATGAACAAGTCGCACAGGCGCAGGTAGCGCACCAGGTCGGCATCGGAAATCTGGCCCACGAGGGTGACTGAGTCGCCAAGCTTTTCGGTGGCAATGGTGTGCTTTAATTGCTCGCGCAATTCGCCATCGCCCACCACCAGGTAATGAATATCCTGGCGCTGGCGCACAATGCGCATCATGGCTTGCAGCGCCATATCCACACCTTTACGCGGTACCAGGCGGCCAACCGTGAGGACGACTTTCTTGCCGTGCAAGCGGTGTTTTTCAACGAGGTCGGCAGGAACGGGACCGGGCGTGAAACGTCCCGTGTCGACGCCGTTCTGGATCAAGGCAATGGATTCCGGCTGCAACTGCATCTTGTGCGTGAGCGCGTCGCACGTGAAGCTGCTGACGGCCACGACTTTGTCAGCCGCATCCAGGTATTTCTTGCGGCTATTGCCGTGCAAACGGCCACCGGTGGCCTGCGTAATTTCTTCGCCATGCACGTAAATCACTAGTTTGCAGCCAAACAGTTTTTTCAGCGCGATACCCAGCCAGCTTCCCGTGACAAGCTCGCCCACGCACACGACATTGATGCGGTGGCGCTTGGCCAGCCACGCTGCCGTGATCAGGTTGCTCGCATACAGCGGCAAGTCCTTCACCAGCAGGCGGTACACCGACACGGCAAGGTTGCGGGGCGGCGGCTGCATCAGCGGCCGTAACAGGGGTACGCGGTCAATCGGGTAAGTCGCCTTGGCATCGTGTTCGCGCCAGCCAGGAATTTCCTTATTGGTCAGGTAATTTGTATGGGCGGTCAGCACGCGGATGCTGCCTTCGGGCATTTGGCGGCACAGGTTTTCATACACGACGGCAGAGCCGCCATGAATCGGCGGGAATGTGCTGGCAATCAGCAGGCAGCGCACGTCATTGCTGTTTTCCGCCTTGGCGCTGCCGGAGACGGGCACGGTCACGCCGCGCACCCGTGCATTGCGCACCAACTGGTATGCGAGGCGTTCCGGCGACGTGCGCCACGGCGTGAAGCGGGGCAGCTGGAACAAGTCGGCATCGGCTGTCGCGGCGCCGGGGCTGGTCGCCACGGCAGCCTGGTAGCCGCAAGCTTTGACCATCTTGACGTGTTCTTCGCGGTAATCTTTTTGTGGCCGGCCATTGGGGTAGGCAAACAAATTGACTTTGGCGCGAATGATGGCTTCCAGCTGTTCCTTGCATCCGCCAATTTCTGCCATGGCCTGTTCGGCCGTGCATTCGCTGAGGATGGGATGGCCTACCGTGTGGGCGCCGATCTCGAAGCCCTGGCTGTGCAGTGCACGCACCGCATCCGCATCAAAGTGCGGCGGCAATTGCAACGGGACCGTGGCTTGCGCCTCCAGCTGGGCCAGCGCTGCCATGCGGTCCACTACGCTGGCGTATTTCAGCCGCGCTTGCAATTCCGTGACCAGCGCCTGGCGCCGGTTTTCAGTACGCAAATCATTGAAGCCGCCAAAACCATACGGCAGCGTGACGCCCTGGTCAGGCAATGCGCGCACGGCGGCAACAATGCGTTCATGCCACAGCGAAGGTCCTGCCAATTGTTCCGTCGTAACGAAAAACGTTCCCGTCATTTGCCGTTCGCGCAGGGCGGGGGCGACATGGTCCAGCCAGTCGACATAGCCGTCATCGAATGTCAGGGCAACCGAGCGCTTTGGTAGTTTGCCACGCGGCAATTGCGTCACGGCTTCGCTCAACGGCATGACGTGCATATGCTCGGACAGGAAGTCCAGCATTTCACAAAAATGCGTGAGGTTCAGTTCGTCTGGCGTCAGCGGGTCCGCCAGTGCCGGAATTTTGTGGAACAGCAGGATAGTCAGCCTGCCATCGCTGAATGCCGGAGAGGCGAGCGAAAACAGCCGCCGGGCGAAGGGTGAAAGCATGATAGGCGCACGCAAAGCGGCACGCCCGAGGAGCGTGCCGCCATATTGATCAAGGCTGTCGATGGTACCTATTCAATATATGTTTTGCAAGTCCATACGGCAGTTGTGCGCTGCGGTATTAGCGGGGAACAATGGCGAACTGCGGTGCGGTGCTGTAATCCGGCTTTACCGTACGGCTCATGAACAATTTCCATGCCTTCGCGCCGTCAGTCGTCAGTGGCGCCGCGAACGCCAGTGCCGGCTGCATATTGGAAGGATAGCCCATGTTGAAGCTGGATACACCCGTCATTTCACCGACCTGCACACCGAAGGCTGCTGCCATTTGCGTGCTGTTGCAAGTCAACGCGGCAATCTCCGGCGTATGGCTGGCCTTGTACACGTCGGCAATAGTCGAATAAATGGCGGTATCGGTGCTGCTGTTCTTCAGCGTCACGTTATAAATCGCGCCATCGATCCAGCAGGCGCCGGCGCCCACCATGCGGCTCACGGCAAATTGCGCCTTCCATGCCAGCAAGGCTTGCGCTTTGGTGAAGCCCAGTTCACTCAAGTGGCCGGCGACCGACGTGAAGAAGTCATCTTGCCAAGGTGCAATCGCCGTACCATTGTTATAGCTGAAGGCATAACCATTGATCAGCACACCCAGCTTGTTAGCCTGGCTATTGTTGACGTACGTGGTTTCATACCAGTTCAGGTTGTTATTGACCAGGTTCGTCAGCACGGCTTTTTGCGGGTCGCTGTCCGGCGTAATGTAAGCCGCCTGGCCTAACGTACGCATGGACCACGCCTGGCCACGCACCTGGTCATTTTGCACCAACCCTTTGCCAAAGCTGCGGTAGTTGGGATTCTCCGAGAAACTATCGAAGTTGGCCCAGAATTGCAGTTCTTCCAGGTAGTAGTAATCACCGGTCAGCACGTAAGGCAGGTATGCCAGGCTGGGCTGGTGCGCCGTGTCGGCCGTGGTCGGGATGTCGCACAGGCCAGCGCCGGCACAGGCCGGGAAGGCTTCGTACTGCTTGGTGGCCGGGTTGTACGTATCGGTCGAGCGGCCGACTATCGTCATGTAGGGATAATCGGCCAGCGTGACCGGACGGTCCGTGCGGCGGTCGCGGTAGTGGATCGACCAGCTGCCGGCCAGGTCGCCCGTGCTCAAGGTCAAATCGCGGGCCACGGAACTGGTGCTCAGCACCGTCATGGCAGCCCAGCCCGGCAAGATGCCGATGTCGATCCGGCCGCCCGTCATTGGCATATAAGTAGAGACGAGACCCGTCGGCATGGCCTGCGTCAACGTTTTATTGAGCGTGGTTTTCAAATCCGTCAGCGCCGTGGTTTGCACTTTCACGGTCTGGTCATAATTCGGCACCGCCTTGGATGCGATCAGGTAAGCAGGATTGTGGCTCACCTGCAGTGCGGGCGCCGTGCCCCACCACGCCACCTGGCGCCAGCGCGCATGGTGGTAATGGGTCATGCCTGCCTTGGTGTAGCTGGCGCGGCCGCCAATCAGCACTTGCGCGTCATACGTGAAGTTTTGTGGCTTGGCTTCGAACGCCCATGCATTTTCCACCGTGACGTCCACACGGGCTTTGCTGGTGCCATAGGCGCGGATGGCAAAGCGGGCCGACAGGTGCGGATGGACTTCGCCGGACGCCGTTTGCAGTGGCGCCGACACTTGCCATTCAGTGGCGAGCGGGCCCGACATCCACGTAGTAAATTTGCCGCTCTTCAACAACGCATCGGCCGATGCGGTATACACCTTGCCGCCGATCGTCGCGCTGAACGATGACGTAAAGCCGGCATTGAGCAATTGCTGGGGCGTCGCGGCAGCCGTGGCGCCGGGCGCCGTGCCTTTGACCAGGTAAATGGCTTGCGTTTGTGCAGGCAGGCTGGTTGGCAGTACCACCGTGATGATGGCGTGGCGCAGCGAGCCATCCGCGTGGCGCGCCTTGACGTCCACCTGGATCGGCACCGTGGTGCCGGCCGCCGTCTTGGCGCCCAGGTATTCCGTGCTCTTGACGTCGCCCGCCTTGAAGACTTGGCCAAACGTGACGGGCGCATTGATTTGCGGTGCGGTACCCGTGCTGGTGACTTGTACAGACGTAATATTGGCAAACGATACGGCAGCGGCAGGGGCCGGCGCGGCGCCGCCCGTCAGCAAACCGGTCGTGGAACCGGCGGCCAGCGTGGCTGGCACAGTGCCGCCCTGTACTGTCGGCGAAGCGGGTGCGGTGTCCGTGGCAGGCGTTTCCGCCGTGGCGGCTGGAATCGTGGCCTTCGACGGATTGGTAATGGCTGGACCGCCCATCGTCACCAGGCTGGCTGGCGGCAAAGCAGGCGTATCGCTATTGCCTCCGCCACAAGCAGCGAGCGAGGCGCACAGCAGCGTAGCGAGTAAGGGAGGCATGGAACGGAAAGGGATGTTGCGCATAGCTGATCTATCCTGAAAAGTGGCGGCACCTGAAAATAATGCCGTGTGGATACAGTCAGGGCAGATTAGCGCGGAAACGACTTTTCTGCGCGGAAATTTTACTTTTCCACGCAAAATAAATCCTAAAAACAACGCCTGATTTTCCTGTTGTTCAACTTCCTTGTCAAGATCAATTTGCTCGGTCACAACACGTGATATCTGTCCGCTAAAATCAGCCGTGCGCATATCAAATCGCAACTTTATTGCTATAATGACATAGGTATTGGTGCCAAATAAATAAACTTATTGTAACTATCCTTTACTTAAGTCATTGTAAAGCTTGCATTTGCTGACAAACTCATTGACGATAGCGGCGAATTCCCCGAACACAGCAGTAGCGCCAAGCCAACGCAGCAGCTTGCGCTGGGCGTAGCCGTCGCCGACACTTAAGCTGGTGGGCTACCCGGCGGGCTATGTGCTCATGCATATGATTGAATAGGGCTGGCAATGGGATAGTGCCGGCTTGGCTTGTCCCTAATGGACTGATTCCCGGCAGTGCCGAGGAAAAATGACATGTTAAAAATATCTAACCATTACGTATCCAAAGTCGCGTTCAGCTTGCTGTTCGTTGAAGTGCTCATCCTGATCGGCTCGTTCTATGTGGGCTCTGCCATCCGCTTCTTTGATGGCGAAGATTTCATCGCGCCCAAGCTGGAGCACTTCCTGCTGTCTGCCTGCGTCTTTGCCGGCGCCATTGTCTTTTCCATGAGCGCACTGGGCATGTACCAGCTGAATTTTGCGGAAGGTTTGCGCAACCCGCTGTTCTTCCTGCGCCTGATGCCATCGTTTGCGATGGCGTTCGGTATCCTGACGCTGGTGTTCTATATTGCGCCGGACCTGTATTTTGGCCGCGGCATCCTGTTGCTGGTGTTTGGCATTTCCGCGCTGGGCATTTTGGCCGCGCGCGCGATTTTCTTCACCACGTCGGAATTCCGCTTCCTGGAAACGCGCATCATGTTCCTCGGCGTTGGTCCGCTGGCAAAAGAATGCGGCGACATGGCGACGACGGCGACCAGCTATCACAAATATGATGTGGCAGGCTATGTGGCCATGCCTGGCGAAGAATGCCGCGTGGCGCCCACCTCCGTCTTGCAAATGGAACCCGGCATGTCGCTGGTGGCGCTGGCGCGCAAATATGACGCCAGTGAAATTGTCGTGGCCGTGCAAAACCGCCGTGGCGGCACGTTCCCCATCCGCGAGTTGTTGGAATGTAAGTTGTTCGGCATTACTGTGACGGATGCCGCCACGTTCTTTGAACGGGAAACCTACCAGATCCGCGTGGAATCCCTGCAGCCGAGTTGGCTCGTGTTTGGCGGCGGCTTCGACCAGAGCTTTGTGCGCACGTTCATGAAGCGCGCTTTTGATATTGTTGTCAGCACCATCATCCTCGCGCTGACCGCGCCGATTATGCTGGTCACGGCCGCCCTGATCCGCCTGGAAGACGGCGGTCCCGTGTTTTATAACCAGGAGCGCACGGGCCGCGCCGGCCGCACGTTCCGTGTGCACAAGTTCCGCAGCATGGGCACCAATGCTGAAAAAGGCGGCAAGCCGCAGTGGGCTGCCGTCAACGATCCCCGCGTGACGCGCGTGGGCGACTTCATCCGCAAAGTGCGTATCGATGAATTGCCGCAACTGTGGAATGTGTTCAAAGGCGAAATGAGTTTTGTCGGCCCGCGTCCGGAACGGCCTTATTTTGTCGAGCAATTGATTGCGGAAATCCCGTACTACAACGTCCGCCACAGCATCAAGCCTGGCATCACGGGCTGGGCGCAAGTGCGCTACGGCTATGGTTCGACGGTGGAAGATTCCGTGCAAAAGCTGCAGTACGACCTCTACTATGTAAAGAACAACAGCCTGTTCCTCGACATCCTCGTGCTGATCGATACCATGAAAGTGGTCATGTTTGGCAGCGGCCGCTGATGAGACAGGCGCCGGTATGCTGATTACCATCACTGCGGTCAGTTATGGCATCGCCGCGCTGGCCTTTGCGCTGTTGACGGTGCTGCAATTGACGCGCTGGCGGCACCGCGCGCATGCGGCGCTGCTGGTGGTGGGAGCGCTGGGAACGGCGGCCTGGGCCGGCAATTTCGCATGGCACGCGTGGTGGCAAACGCCTGGCGCGCCGGTCGAGCACGTACTGGAATTCATCCGTGCCGCAGGCTGGGCGGCATTCCTGCTCAGCATGATGGGCATATTGCGCCCCGGTGCGGATTGGCGCGCGCTGCGCAGCAACCGCTTGCTGCAACTGGCAGCGATTACGCTGGGCCTGTTCGCGGCCGTGGCGGCGGTGGAGACGTGGGCGCCATCGCTGCTGGAAGACTCCGGGCTGGCGCTGGTGGTCTTGCACGCAATGATCGCCGTCATGATCATGATCCTGGTGGAACAGGCGTACCGCAACAAGACGCCGCAAGAACGCTGGGCCATCAAATATGCGTGCATGGGTATCGGCGGCATGTTTGTCTACGATTTTTACCTGTATGCCGACGCCATGCTGTTCCGCCGCATCAACCCCGACATCTGGGCGGCGCGCGGCTTTGTGCAGGCGCTGACCATGCCGCTGATTGCCATCGGCGTATCGCGTTCGGATTCGTGGTCGAGCGCGTTGTCCGTGTCGCGCCGCATCCTGTTCCATTCCGTTGCGCTGGGTGGTTCCGCCGCTTATTTGCTGGCCATGAGTACGGCCGGCTATTACCTGCGTTATTTCGGCGGCAACTGGGGTTCCGTCATGCAGGTGGCGTTTGTGTTTGGCGCCATTGTGCTGCTGGCTGCGCTGCTGTTTTCCGGCACGTCGCGCGCGTGGCTGAAAGTTTTCATCAGCAAGCACTTTTACACATACAACTACGATTATCGTGAAGAATGGCTGCGCTTTACGCGCATGCTGTCGCAGGAGGGGCCGGGGCTGGGCGAACGCACGATCCAGGCGGTGGCGGGGCTGGTGGAAAGCCCTGGCGGCGCCGTCTGGCTGCGCCGCGACAGTGGCGCCTATGAACCGCTGGCGCAATACCATTGCCCCGTGATCACGGCCAATGAACCGGGTGAATCATCTTTTTGCCAATTCCTCGCGACCCGCCAGTGGGTGGTGGACGTCGATGAATACCGCCGCGATGGCGAACTGTATGACGGCATTACGCTGCCAGAATGGCTGCAAACCATGGAACGCGCATGGCTGGTAGTGCCGCTGATGCTGCAAGGGCGGCTGTTCGGTTTCATGCTGTTGCTGCAGCCGCGCAGCGCCGTCCAGTTGAATTGGGAAGTCATTGATTTGCTGAAAGTAGCGGGCAGCCAGGCCGCCAGTTACCTGGCGCAGCAGGAAGCCGCGACGGCGCTGATGCTGGCGCGCCAGTTTGAATCGTTTAACCGCATGTCGACATTTGTCGTGCATGATTTGAAAAACCTCGTGGCCCAGCTGTCGCTGCTGATCCCGAACGCGCACAAGCACCGCAACAACCCGGAATTCCAGCAAGATATGCTCGATACCGTGACGCACTCGGTGCAGAAAATGAAGCTGATGCTGCAAAAACTCAGCCGCAACGATGCGCCGGAACGGCCTGTTTCGTTGCCGATTGACCAGTTATTGCAACAAGCCGTATCCTTGAAAGCAGCGTTTGAACCGCGTCCGGTATTGCAGGTCCAGCAGCCGGGTTTGCGGGTGGTGGCGGACTGGGAGCGGCTGGAGCGCGTGCTGGGCCACCTGATTCAAAACGCGATCGAAGCAACGCCGAAAGATGGCTCGGTGAACATTACGCTGGGCCAGTCCGGCAATGCCGTGCTGGTGGAAATCAGCGACACGGGCCAGGGCATGACGGAAGAATTCATTCGCGACCGGCTGTTCAAGCCGTTTGAATCAACCAAGCCGGCGGGTATGGGGATTGGTGCATTTGAAAGCCGGGAATACATACACGAACTGGGCGGACGGCTCGATGTCAGCAGTACGCCACAGCGCGGCACAACATTCCGTGTAACGTTGCCAATGTACGTACAGGATGCACAGGCCGCATAGGGCCAGGACGAAGGAATACCGTGAGCAAAAAATTATTGATCATTGAAGACGATCCCGGACTGCAAAAGCAGTTGAAATGGAGTTTCGACGCCTACGAGGTCGTGGTGGCGGGCGACTGTGAAACGGCGCTGGCGCAAGTGCGCCGCCATGAACCGGAAGTGGTGATCACCGACCTGGGCTTGCCGCCTGATCCGGATGGCGCCACGCAAGGGCTGGCCGTGCTGCAGCAAGTGCTGGCCATGGCGCCGGATACCAAAGTCATTGTGTTGACGGGCAACCAGGACCATGCGCACGCCGTACAGGCGATCGGCATGGGCGCGTATGACTTCCACCAGAAACCAGCCGATCCGGATTTGCTGGGCCTGGTCGTGCAGCGCGCGTTTTACCTGCATGCGCTGCAAAGTGAAAACCGCCGCATGCTGCAAACGCAGGGCGATTCGCCGCTCGATGGCGTGATCAGCCGCGATGTGGGTATGCAAAAAATTTGCCGCAGCATTGAAAAAGTTGCGCCGACGTCTGCTTCCGTCATGTTGCTGGGGGAATCCGGCACCGGCAAGGAAGTGCTGGCGCGCGCGCTGCACCAGCTGAGCCCGCGTTCTAAAGAGCGCTTCATGGCCATCAATTGCGCGGCCATTCCGGAAAACTTGCTGGAATCCGAACTGTTTGGCTATGAAAAGGGCGCGTTTACCGGCGCGGCCAAGCAAACCAAAGGCAAGGTCGAACTGGCCAGCGGCGGCACGTTCTTCCTCGATGAAGTGGGCGACTTGCCGATGGCGCTGCAAGCGAAGCTGCTGCGCTTCCTGCAAGAGCGCGTCATCGAGCGCGTGGGCGGGCATGAAGAAATTCCTGTCGACGTGCGCGTCGTGTGCGCAACCCACCGCAATTTGAAAGAACTGGCGGCGGCCGGCCGCTTCCGGGAAGACTTGTATTACCGCCTGTCGGAAATCGTCGTGACGATTCCGCCGCTGCGCAACCGCGTCGGCGACGCCGTGCTGCTGGCGCACCACTTCAAGAACAAGTTCTGCGCGCAGGAATCGCGCGCCAACCTGCACTTCAGCAAAGAAGCGCTGCAAGTGATCGAAGCGCACCCATGGCCCGGCAATGTGCGGGAAATGGAAAACTGCATCAAGCGGGCCGTGATCATGGCCGACGGCAGCCAGATCGTGCCCGATGACATGGGCTTGGCGACCGATGCGGTCGAAGGCGAACCGCTGAATTTGCGCCAGGTACGCGATGAAGCGGAATACAAGGCCATCGTCAAAGTGCTGGCGCGTACCGACGGCAACATCGTCAAAGCGTCGGAATTACTGGGTGTCAGCCGTCCCACCATGTACGACTTGTTGAGCCGTCATGGTTTGGGGAACAATGGCTAAGCTGGGGCGCTGGCTGATTGTTGCAGGTTTGCTGGGCTGTTCCGCCGCCGGCACTGCGCTGTATGGATTGGAGCGCGCCGGCATTACGCCGCGCGCGCTGGCGCCGTATATTGCTCACCGCAGCCAGGGACACAATCCCACGATTGAAGCGCTGGGCGCGAAAGCGCAACACTGGCTGTTGACAGCAGACCGGGGAACGCAAGCGTTGCCGCAGGTTTTTGACAGCAGCCTGGGGGCGCAACCTGCTGCCGTGAGCGGGCCTGCCGGTACCATCTTGGAAGTGGCCAATGCCGCCGCGCTGCGCAAGGCCCTGGCAGCCGCACAGCCGGGGACCGTCATCACACTGTCGCCCGGCCACTACCGGCTGGAAGTACAGCCATTGGCCCTGACCCGTCCCGGCACCGAGGCGGCGCCGGTGACCGTGCGTGCCGCCAGGCCCGGAACGGTGTTCATCGGCATGGCGCTGCAAGAAGGTTTCAAAGTCGCCGCACCGTACTGGCGGTTTGAAAATCTCACGATCCAGGGCGTGTGCGCCCGCCATACGGATTGCGAACACGCTTTCCACGTGGTCGGCGCAGCGCACCACTTCACGGCGCACAACAATACCATCCTGGATTTCAACGCCCACTTTAAAATCAATGGCCTTGATGGCCAATTCCCGGACCATGGCGCCATCGTTGCCAATACACTGAGCAACACGGCGCCGCGCGATACGGCCAATCCCGTGACGCCGGTCGACCTGGTGGCGGCCAGCCACTGGAGCATCCGCCGCAACGTCATCAGTGATTTCATCAAGCTAGAGGGCGATCGCGTCAGCTATGGCGCATTCGTCAAAGGCGGCGGTGAACACAATGTGCTGGAACAAAACGCCGTGCTGTGCGAACAGCGGCTGCATGGCGCGGGCGGCCAGCGTATTGGCTTGTCGCTGGGCGGCGGCGGCACCACCAAAGCGTATTGCCGCGACCAGCGCTGCATCATGGAACAAAGCGAAGGCGTGATTCGCGCCAACCTGGTGGCCAGCTGTTCCGACGCGGGCATTTATTTGAACAGCGCCGCGCGCAGCAGCGTGCTGCACAACACGCTGCTCGATACGGGCGGCGTGCTGGCGCGGTTTTCCTCCACGAGTGCCAACGTGGCGGGCAATTTGATTGATGGCCCGGTGCTGGTGCAGCAAGGCGCGCAAGTGCGGCTGGACGATAATTTGACCACCAGCGTGATGCGCCTGTATGCGGCCAGCCATCCGCAGCGGGACTGGTTCAACAATGTGCGCAATCTGGACCTGGCGTGGCGCGTGCCCGCGCCCCGGCGCGCAGCAGCGGTGCAAGCGCCGGATTTGTGCGGGACGGAACGTCCGGCCACGCCGCGCTACGGTGCCTTTGAAGACTTTGCCGCCTGCCGCAGCGGTAGCGCAGCGAAGGCCAACTAGGCAGGCTTCAGCGCCCGCTGCACGCAATCGATGACGCGCGCCAGTTCCGCCGCGCGCAGCCCCTGGTGGCACGGCAGGCCCACCACGTGCGCCGCTATGGCGTCCGTATTGGCGCACACCCCTTGCGAACCGGGCCATGCAGGCTGGCCGAAACGGATCAGCGGCACGCCATCGGCCAACAATTTTTCACAGACCGTATCGGCGTCAGCTATCCACAACGGGAATGCCCACGGCACCACGTCCGGCGGCAATGCCGGCTGCCACGGCCGGCAGCCGGGCAAGCCTGCCACCGCCTGCTGCAGCGCCAGGTAATGGCGGCGCCGGCCGGCCGCGATGCGCTTGCGCGACACCAGGTGCAGCACCAGCCGTGAAAAGATGGCCGAGCGCACGTGCAGCCAGCGGGGATCGAAATCAAAACTGCTGTCGGATGACGCGGGGCTCAGCGCTTGCGTGGCAGGCCGTTGCTGCTTGTAGCGCCGCCACAGCATCTGTTTCACGGCCAGCAGCGGCGCCAGCATGGCTGCCGCCAGCGGCAGGCGGCGGTGGCTGAAGCTTTTGTCCAGCACGCCCAGCACGGCTTTCGCTTCAAAGCCCTTGCCGCCGCTGTGCAGTGCGATGCCATCCAGCCGGTGGCGCGACGACAGCAAGGTGCCGCCTTCATACACAGGGAAAAATTTCATGCCGCTGGCAATCGCATAATCGCCATGCCAGCCTGGCGGGTGAGCATTGCCCACGCTGAAGAACCGGTGTGCGCAATCTTCCAGCAACAGCAAACCATGCGCATCGCAAAACGCGCGGATGGCCGCCATGTCTTGCGCAAAACCATAGTAATGGCTGACCACGAGTACGCGCACGCCATCGAGTTTGGCGGCCACGTCGTCGAGGTTGATGGCGCCATCCGCATGCATGCGGTAAAACACGGGGATCGCATCGCGCCACAGCACGGGCGGCACCATGGCCTGGCTGTGCCATGCCGGCAGCAGCACTTTTTCGCCCGGCTGCACGGCCATTGCCTGCAAGGCCAGCGCCATGGCAATGCGGCCGCTGCTGACAGGGATATGGTGGCCGGCATCTTCGACGGAGCGCGGCGCGGGCCCGCAGCCCGGCAAGATGGCGGGTAGGGACAACAGGGGGACGGGCGGCACGCGCTGCCGCATCCAGTCCGCCAGGCGGGCCAGCCAGCCAGACGGCAGGCGGCGCGCCACGGCCGGCGTGGCAAGGATGTGCACGATTTGTTCGCCCAGCGGGTGGCGCGTCCACACCAGGCTGCCCAGCCAGCCGACGGCGGCGGCGGCAATGCACAAGGGCAGCGCCAGCGCGGGCGACAGCCGGGCCAGCGCCACATGCACCAGCCATGGCGGCAGGGCAGCCGCACTGGCGACGAACGCGCTGTCGCGGCACGTTTGCAGCAGCTGGCCGGGCGTGATGTCCAGCGTGTGGCGCAAGAACCAGCAGCTGACCGCCAGCGCAATACATTCGGCGGCAGCCAGCGCCATGCCCACGGTGGCAATGTCGTGCGTGGACGTGGCCAGTACGGCGGCGATTTTCATGCCCTGCGTGATGATGCTGTACATGGTGCTGGCGCGCAGGCAGCGGTTGGCCACCATCGCTTGCGTGGCAAACAGGGACACGGCCGACGCGGCGCTGGCCACACACAGCAGGCGCACGACCGGCACTGATGGCGCCCATTGGCCGCCGTACAGCAGGCTGACCATGGGTTCGGCCACGATGGCCAGCACCAGGTAAAACGGCCAGGCCAGCGCCGTGACGAGGCGCACGGAGTGCAGGTAAGACGGCGCCAGCGCCTGGCCCTGGTTACGCGTCTGTGAAAAATACGGCAGCACCAGCGGCGACAGCGCTTCGCCGACTAAGCGGGAAAACAATTGCACGAGGCCCGTGGCGCGGCTGAAATAGCCGACCGCCGCCATGTTCATGGTTTTACCCATGATCAGTTCCGGCAAGGCGGTGCCCGCCATTTGCGCGGCGCTGCCCAGGCTGGACACGCTGCCAAACGCCAGCACGGGCCGTAAATTGCGGAACGATGGCAGCCACGGCATGCCCGCAGGCCGCGCCATGTTGGCAATCAAGCCAAAGGCGCAGACGGACGCCAGGTTGGCCCACGCCAGGCTGATGGCGCCCAGGCCCGCCGCCGCCAGCCCGATACTGACGGCCGTGTGGCTCAACGTGCTGCCGACCCGGACCCAGAACACGGCGTCCAGCCGCGATTCGCGCCGCAATACATTGACGGTAATGGAGCCCAGCGGCGACAGCGCGAAACTGGCCGCCATCACGGTCAGTAGCGCCTGCAGTTCGGGCTTGGCATAGAATTGCGCGGCAACGCCGCTGAAGGCCAGCAGGATGGCGCCGACCAGCCCCGCCAGCAGCCACGCCATGCCCATGGCCGAGCGCAGCTTGGCGGGCGTCAGGTCGGGCGTCTGGATCACATATTGCGCGATGCCGAAATCACGCAGCACATGCAGCATGGCCGTCAGGAACGCGGCCACGGAATACGTGCCGATCTCGCTGGGTGACAGCAGCCGCGCCAGTATCATGACGGCGACAAACTGAATCACCATTTCCACGTACTGGATGGCAAACGCAATGCTGACGAGCTTGCGGTTGCTGGGCGGACTGCTCATCGGCTGGGCGCGGGCTTCAGCGGGGGCCGTGGCCGGGTCCGTACTTGCCGGACAGGCGGTGGCGGCGCTTCCTTCGGTTGCAGGGCCAGCCATTTTTCCAGCAACAGCATGATGGCCACGATGTAATAGTACAAGTCATAGTAGGCCATCGACAGGAACGCGCCGCCGACGGCATAGCCGATCAGGCTGACCTGGCACATGGCGGCCAAATCCCTGGCCCACTTCAATTCCGCCTTGTCCTTGGTGGCCGCCAAGATGCGCGAACCGCTACGCCATGCCAGGACCATGAACAGCAGGAACAGCCCCAAGCCGATGAATCCGTGTTCACCCAGCACTTGGAAATAAATACTGTGGGCGACGTGGAAATCCTGCGGATTGGGCGCATACAGCTGGAATTGCTTGAATGTAAAGACAATATAGCCGCCCCCCAGCAAGTGCGACTTGGCTACGTTGTAAGCAAAGGTCCACGCATTGATCCGTCCCATGGCGGACCCGTCTTCCTGATAATTGTCGATGGATTGCATGCGCCCCATCCATTGATCAGGCATCAGCATCAGCACGGCCGGCGCCAGCGCCAGCAGCACCATGCCGGTTGCCACCTTGTTGCGGCTTTTCAGCCACAGGAAGCCCAGCATGGCGCCGGTCGCCAAGAGCGCGCCACGCGAATAGCTGCCCATGGCGGACACCAGTGTCAGCGCCGTCAGGGCCTGGAAACCCAGCTTGAACCATTTGCGCTTTTCCTGCATCGCGTGGTACCAGATCAGGGGCGTGATTTGCACCATAGCCAGCGCCATGCAATTGTTATCTGTGATGTATGTGCCTTCCGGCCCTTGCACACGGTAATGGCCGCCACTGCCGATGGTAAACAAGCCACCCTTCAAGCCATAAAACGCCAGAGACGCCGTGATCACCATGGTCAACTGCTTGATATCGAGTTCCGTGCGGATCACGGCCAGGGTGACCAGCACCATGAAGAAAGTCTTGAATACCCGCGACCACTCTTTCCACGCCAAGTCCGGCTCCAGCGCGAAGAAGCTGGTAATTGTTGTCCATGAGAAAAAGATGATTAGCGCTACCAGTACCCGGTTGGACGGCAGGCTTTTCGGGTCCTTGGACATCAGCATGCTGATCAGCGTGCAGCCGCTCAGTAGCAGGGCAAACGGAAAATCATAGGCTGCCCCGTAAGTCAGCCGGTGTGGATTCATCAGGCTGATCCACGCAAACATCATCACGCCGATTGCCGGCCGTTTGAAAATAAACGGCAGGGAACCGAAAACGATGATGAAGATGATGATGTCACGCACGGCGCAACAAACCTTCGAATAGCGAGACGGCGCGATGCGCGTTGGCATGCCACGTCAGGTTTTGTTCATCGATGGTGCGGCGGGCGTTGTCCGCCACGAGGCTGCGCAAGGCGCTGTCGTCGCACAGGCGCTGCACGGCTTGCGCCAGGCCATAGGGATCTTTTGGATCGAACAGCACGGCGTTGTAGTCCGGGCGCAGGATTTCTTCGATATTCGGCTGGGCCGGTCCCACGATGGCTTTGCCCAGCGCCAGGTATTCAAACAGTTTCAGCGGCGATGCATACGCGACCACGGCCGGCTGCAGCGCAATGTCGAACGCCGCCACGTGGCGCGCCACGTCGTCGCGGCCGACAATGCCGGTGAACGTGACGCGGTCGGCAATCCCCAGTTCGCGCGCCTGCTGTTCCAGCGCTTCGCGGGCCGGGCCGTCGCCCACTACCAGCAAATGGCGGCGCGCGTCCGGCGGGTCGCCTGCCATCATGGCAATGACTTTATCGAGGCCGTGCCAGTCGCGCACGAAACCCGTGAAGCCCAACACCAGCTGGCCTTCCAGCCCCAGTGCGCGCTTGGCTGCCTGCGTGTCGGGCGCATCGGCGAAACGCGACCAGTTGATGCCGTTCGGGATCACGACAATGCGGTCTTGCTGCACGCCATACGACGCCACGATGTCGCCCAGCACCTTGGTGACAGGCAAGACTTTGTCGGCATTGCGCCACGCGTAGCCCTGCGACCACCGCGCCAGCGATTTCAGCGACAAGCCGTCATAGCGGGAACGCTCTTCCATGATGGGAGCATTGATTTCCAGTAACATCGGCAAGCGGTGGCGGCGTGCCGCCCAAATGCCTGCGGGCAAGAACAAGTTGTAGCGCTCGTACAGCACGTCCGGCTTATGGGTGGCAATGGCACGCATCAGCGCGCGGTACGCCACCAGCGTATAGCCAAATTCCATCAATTCATAGAACCACTTCGGCAAGTGGCGTTTCAGCCACGCGACGGCGCCCGCATCGGAGCCAAACGGCGTTTCTTCGGCGGCTTTCGGCGCCACGATGATCACTTCATGGCCTTGCTCGCGCAGGGCGTCAATCATTTCTTCAATGTGCACATACTGCCCGTCTTTCGAGCGGGTACGGTGGTGATAAAGGATTTTCACGAAGCTAGTTCCACGAGAATTTTTTTGAAGAGATCGATCTGGCCCTGGGTGGTATCGTCCCAGTTGAAGCGTTCCGCATAGGCGCGCGTGGCTTCCCGCGCCGGGTAGCGTTCGCGCAACAGGCGCACGGCTTCCACCAGCCCTTGCGGCGTATGTTGCGGCATCAGCATGCCGGCTTCGGGCGCCGCCACGACTTCCGGCGTGCCCCACACATTGCTGGCCACGACTGGTGTGCCGCACGCCATCGATTCCAGCAACACATTGGCCCACCCTTCGCGGCTCGACGCCAGCACCATCAAGTCCGCAGCATTGTAGTACAGCTTGAGTTCCGTTTGCGGCACTGCGCCAAGGAAAGTCACGCGGTCCGCCACACCCAGCTGGTGCGTCAGCGCTTCCAGTTTCGCCCGGTCCGGACCGGAACCGGCAATCAGCAATTGCACGTCTGGCAACGATGGCAGTGCACTGATGATCAAGTCGTGCCGCTTGCGTTCATTTAACAAGCCGACGGACAGCAGCGTGAACCGGTCGAGTCCCAAGGTGGCGCGGGCGGCAGCCTTGTCCATCACGTGGAAGCGCTGCAAATCGACGCCATTGCGCAGCGGCGTGATAGACGACGGCGTGACCCCAAGTTGCACCATTTCATCTTTCAACGCCTGGCACACGGTAATGATGCCCTTGGCATTGCGCGCCGCCCACAAAATCATGCGGCGTGGCAGGCTGTACTGGGGAATCAAGTTGATGTCGGTGCCGCGTGCGGTAATCACGACGGGTTTGTTAAAGTACTTGCCCAGCATGACAGCGGCGACGCCGTCCGGGTAAAAATAGTGGGCGTCGATGGCGTCGAAATCGTAGCCTTCATCGATAATGCGGCCGATTTCCTTTTTTGCCGATTGCGCCAGCATCAGCGGGGTCACGTACATGCCGATCTTGGGCAGCACAATATAGCGCGGATGCGTGATGCTGATGCCGTGGCGCACTTCGCTGCGGGGTACTTTGTTGTATACCGCATATTCGCCAAAACGGGGCGACGATGAAGGAAACCATGGTACCGGCGCCACGACGCGCGACTCGGCCTGGCCGCTGGCCAGCAAGTATTTCAGTCTTGTCTCTACGAAAATTCCGTGACTGGGTTGTTCCGAATTGGGATAGAGTGTGCTGAACGTCAAAAGCTTCATGGCCGGAACGGAAGAGGTGGGATGGGGCGTGTGCAGAAATGCGCGTGCGAATTGCATCTACACAATTTCGGATATTACACTGATGATAAAATTGAAAGTATAATTACGCAAGAGCTATCTTTCAGACGTCGGGACATTGTACGCTGTCCGGCTTGACCCAAAGTTTTCAATCTTCTCCTTTGCCAATATGAAAATCACTGTTATCGGATCCGGTTATGTAGGTTTGGTGTCGGGCGCCTGTTTTGCCGATGTGGGCAATAATGTGCTGTGCCTGGACGTCGATGAGCGCAAGATCAACATGCTGAATAACGGGGAAATCCCGATCCACGAACCTGGCCTGGAAGGCATGGTCGTGCGCAATGCGGAAGCGGGCCGCCTGAAGTTCTCGACCAGCTACGACGTGGCGGTGGAACACGCGGAAGTGATTTTCCTGGCTGTCGGCACGCCGCCGGACGAAGATGGCAGCGCCGACTTGCAATACATCCTGGCTGCGGCCCGCAGCATCGGCCAGCGCATTACGAAACCGGTCGTGGTGGTGGATAAATCCACGGTGCCGGTCGGTACCGCCGACAAAGTGCGCGCCGCCATTGGCGAAGAAGTGGCGAAACGCGGCGTCAACGTCAGCTTCTCCGTCGTCAGCAACCCGGAATTCCTCAAGGAAGGCGCGGCGCTGGACGACTTCATGAAGCCGGACCGTATCGTTGTCGGCGGCGACGATGCCGGCGCGCTGAAATTGATGCGCCAGCTGTACGCACCGTTCAGCCGCAACCACGAAAAATTCGTTGCAATGGACGTGCGCAGCGCGGAATTGACCAAATATGCTGCCAACGCCATGCTGGCGACCCGTATCAGCTTCATGAATGAATTGGCCAACCTGGCCGAACTGCTGGGTGCGGATATTGAATCCGTGCGCCTGGGCATTGGTATGGACCCACGGATTGGTTCGCAATTCCTGTATCCAGGCATGGGTTACGGTGGTTCGTGCTTCCCGAAAGACGTCAAGGCGCTCGTCAAGACGGCTGCCGACAACGACCAGACCTTGCACATCCTGACCGCGACCGAACTGGTCAATGAAAACCAGAAAAACGTGCTGTTCAACAAGCTGGTGCGCTTCTATGGCGGCGTGGAAAACTTGCGCGGCAAGACCATCGGCCTGTGGGGCTTGTCGTTCAAGCCCAACACCGACGATATGCGTGAAGCGCCAAGCCTGGTGCTGATCCGCAACCTGTTTGCCGCCGGCGCCAGCGTGCGCGCTTATGATCCAGTCGCCAGCAAGGAAGCATTGCGCGTGCTGACCCTGGAACATGGCGCGGAAAAGCTGCAGGCTTCGCTGGAAATCGTGGGCAAGGCTGGCGACGCCGTGCAAGGCGCCGACGTGCTGGTGCTGGTCACGGAATGGAAGGAATTCCGCACGCCAGACTTTAACGACCTGGCGCAAGTATTGCGCGACAAGGCAGTGTTTGACGGCCGCAATATCTACGATCCGGAAGTCGTGGCAACTGCCGGACTGCGCTACGAAGGTATCGGCCGCATCGGCAAGGCTGGTGCATGAGCACGATCCTCGTGACCGGGGCTGCCGGGTTCGTCGGCAGCTTCGTTGCTTCGCGTTTGGCGGCCATGGGGCATACCGTGGTCGGGGCGGACAACTTCAACGATTACTACCCGGTCAAGCTCAAGCATGACCGCGTGGCGGCATTGCTGGAACCAGCCGGCGTCACGTGCCGCACGGTGGAATTGTCGGATGACGCGCAAGTGCGCGCGCTGTTCGATGACGTGCAGCCGGAACTGGTCGTGCACCTGGCGGCGCAAGCCGGCGTGCGGTATTCCATCACGAACCCGCAAGCGTATATCCAGTCCAACCTGGTTGCTTTCGGCAACATGCTGGAAGCGTGCCGCCATCACAAGGTGGGCCACCTGGTCTATGCCAGCAGCAGCAGCGTGTATGGCGAAAATGCCAAAGTGCCGTTCAGCGAAGACGATGTGACGGACGCGCCGGTGTCGCTGTACGCGGCCACGAAAAAGTCGAATGAATTGATGGCGCACTCGTACAGCAAACTGTACCAGCTGCCTGCCACTGGTTTGCGCTTCTTTACCGTCTACGGTCCGTGGGGCCGTCCGGACATGGCGTACTTCAGCTTTTCTGAAAAAATGCTGGCCGGTGAAACCATCCCCGTGTTTGCCGGCGGCGTGCTGACGCGCGATTTCACGTATATCGACGATATCGTGGAAGGCGTCGTGCGCCTGCTGTTCAAGCCGCAGCCGGGTGAAGGCAAAGTGCCGCACGCCGTGTTCAACATCGGCAATCACCATCCCGTGCGTGTGCTGGACTTCATTGCGTCGCTGGAGCGCGCCAGCGGCATCAAGGCCAACATGGACTTCCTGCCGATGCAGCCGGGCGACGTGCCGGCCACGCATGCTGACATCACGAAGCTGCAAAACTGGGTCGGCTTTGCGCCCAGTACGCCGCTCGATGATGGCTTGCAGCGCTTCTTTGCCTGGTACCAGGCTTGGCGCCGCGGTTAAGCGGATTAAGCGTGTTTCAGCGCGCAGCCACGCCAGCGCGCTGAAACACGCTGGAAATCCAGCGGTTCCACACTTCCTTTTTCCGTTCGGAAAACTCCGCAATCACAAACATCAAGATCAGCGTCCCCGGCAAGATGACCAGCCGGGTGCGCCAATCCGCCGGGGCCCACGGCACCAGCGTGGCCAGGCATTGCGCGACCGGCAAGTGGAACAAATAAATCGTAAATGTCGTGCCGGCCAGCCAGCGGATCGGCTTTTGTCCCAGCGCCAGCCATTTGCCGAACAAGTCCGACGCCCATACGAAGCCTGCCAAATGCAGGGCAAACAGGGGGCCGACGATGTAGCGTGGCAGCAGGTTGTGGAACTGGCCCACATCCGCGCCGCCGCTGTTGAACCCGGGTTTCAGGAAATAGCAGTACAGCGCATAACCAGCCACGGACAACGCCAGCAGCAGCAATCCCGCACCCTGGCCTGGCTTGCGGCGCGCGGTCCACACGTAAGCGCCATAGCCCAGCATCCAGATGGGGAAAAAGATGGCAATGCGGGGACCGGCAATGCCGATGGCAATGGCCAGCCACAGCCACTTCCAGCTGGAACGGCCAAAGTAAAAGATGGCAAAGAACAGGTAATACCAGACTTCGAACCCCAGCGACCAGTACGGCAAGTTCGAGCCGATTTCAATCGGGTTGTACCACAGCTGGTTGACAAAGAATAAGCCCGCGAAGAATTGCCACACAGGGTTGCCGCCGGTATAGCCCCAGTCCATTGAATACAGTTCCGGCGCGTAGTGCTTGCCCGCCGTGTCCAGCGCAAAGGTCAGCACCAGCGCCGGGATCGCGACGGAATAAATGCGCGCGGCCCGTGAAATCCCGTACGCCGTAGCGTCCGTTTCTTTCTGGTGCACGACATAGGCAATGACGAAACCCGACAACACGAAAAACACCATGACGGCGTCGTCCATGTAACCACCCAGGCGCCACAGCACGCCGTCCGTGAACCGCTTGCCGGCCAGGTGGCCCAGCATCACCACCATGGCGGCGGAAAAGCGGACCAGGTCGAGATAGAGTGACGTCGAGCGGTTCATTTACTGATACGCGCTGACGCGCAGGAACGTGGCAAACATCAGCACCGACCACAGCGCCGCACTGTAATCCTTCATGCCCGACTCATGCTGTTCCACCATGTGGCGCAGGTAGCGCTCATTGAACAGGCCGGTATCGAGCAGCAGCGGGCTGAGGACCGTGTCGCGCACGGTCTGCTTTAGCGGGCCGCGGAACCAGCTGGCCAGCGGAATCGAAAAGCCCCGCTTGGAACGGAACAAAATATCTTCCGACAGGTGCGGACGCAATGCCTGCTTGAAGATGTACTTGCCTTCACCGCCATGGAGCTTCAGGTGGGCCGGCAAGCCCGCCGCCCACTCGACCAGCGTATGGTCAAGTATCGGCACGCGCACTTCCAGCGAGTGCGCCATGGACGCGCGGTCGACTTTGGTGAGGATGCCGCCCGGCAGCCACGTTTTAAAATCCAGGTACTGGATGACGGACAGCGGATCTTCCGCATCCGTGTTGGCCGCGTGTTCCTGCATGACGTCGATGGCGCGGTAGCCTTGCAGGCTGGCCTTGAATTTGTCGCTGAACAGTTCTGCGCGCACGCGGTCCGGCATGATGGACACGCCGTGGAAGTAACCCTCCACCAGGTCGCGCGCCAGTGCTTCAAACGTAGTCTTGGCGCGGAACACGCGGGGCGCCCAGTCGGCTTTCGGATACCACTTGCCCAAGGCGCCGAACAGCGGCTTGCGCAAGCCGGCCGGCAGCTTGTCGCGCACCGACTGTTCCGCCATCGCATAGCGGTAGCGGCGGTAGCCGGCAAAGTTTTCATCGCCGCCGTCGCCCGACAGGGCCACCGTCACGCGCTGGCGCGCCAGCTGGCATACGCGGTACGTGGGGATGGCGGAACTGTCGGCAAACGGTTCGTCATACAGGCGCGCCAAGGTATCGATCAAGCCATAGTCATCGTTGTCGACGATTTGCGCGTGGTGCACCGTGTTGTAGCGCTGCGCCACTTGCTGCGCATATTTGGTTTCATCGAATTCCGGATCATTGAAGCCGATCGAGCACGTGTTGACGACCGGGCCATCCTGCTGCGCCATCATAGCCACGACGGCGGATGAATCCACGCCGCCCGACAGGAACGCACCCAGCGGCACCTCCGCCACCATCTGGCTTTGCACGGATGCGCGCAAACGGTCGATCAATTCACGTTCGATGTCCGCTTCGCTTTGCGCCGTTTGCTGCGGCTGGAACGACACGTCCCACCACTTTTCCTGGCGTACGGCCTTGTCGCCCACTTTCAACAGGATGCGGTGGCCAGGCTGCAGCTTGTACGCATTGTGGAAAATGGTTTTCGGGTCCGGCACGTAGCCATAGGCGAAGAAATCTTCGACCGCCTGGACATTCAATTCGCGCGACAGTTCCGGGTGCGTCATGATGGACTTCAATTCGGAACCAAACACGAAGTAGCCGGTCGGCAGCAGCGAATAAAACATGGGCTTGATGCCCACGTGGTCGCGCGCGAGGAACATGGTTTGCTGGTTGCGGTCCCAGATGCCAAACGCGAACATGCCTTTCAGGCGGTGCACGCAGTCCGGACCCCACGCCAGCCACGATTGCAGCACGACTTCCGTATCGGACTTGGTCTGGAATACGTGGCCCATGCCTTTCAGCTCGGCCATCAATTCGCGGTAATTGTAGATTTCACCGTTGTAGACAATCACGACGCTGCGGTCGGCATTGAACAGCGGTTGCTGGCCCGTGGCCAGGTCGATCACGGACAGGCGGCGGTGGCCCATGCCCAGCGCTTTTTCCGTGTACAGCTCGCCCTCATCCGGCCCGCGGTGATGCTGGCTTTCATTCATGCGGTGCAGCGCCGCGCGGTCGATGTCGCGCGTGCCATGGGTATCAAAAATTCCGACAATTCCACACATGTTGCATTCCTAAAGTCAGTGGGCCGCGCGGCCGGCCTTGCGCAGGCACAGCGCATCGTACAGTCCCAGATAAGCGTCCAGCATAGCCGCCATGCTGTATTGCTGTAGCACGCGCTGGCGCGCGGCCGCGCCATGGCTGCGCGCCAGCGCCGGATCTTGCACATAACGGGCAAACGCGGCGGCCAGCGCTTCCGTATCGCCTTGCGGCACCAGGCTGCCTTGCATGCCATCGGTCATGACTTCCGGGATGCCGCCCACGCGGGTGGCCACCACGGGCATCGCGCACGCCATCGCTTCCAGCATCGAGACCGGCGTGCCTTCGGCCAGCGACGGCAGCGCAAACAGCGAAAAGCCGTGCAACTGGCGGGCAATGTCGCTGCGCGCGCCGGGCAGCCACACCACGTCCGTCAAACCCAGTTGCGCCACCTGGGCGCGGACTTTTTCCAGCAGCGGGCCATCGCCGATGATACTGAGGCGCAGCCGGCCTGCCTGGTCCGGCAATAGTTCGCGCAGGCGGGCAAACGCCTGCACCAGGCCCGCATGGTTTTTCACGTCCTGCACGCGCGCCACGGTGCCGATGACGAAATGTTCGGCTGTCCAGGGCGCATCGCAGGCATCGAATGGCGCCGGCGAGAATTTGTCCGTATCGACGCCATTCTTGATCAACAGCGACTTGTCGGCGGGGATGCGCACCACCTGGTCCAGCCATTTTTTCAAGTCGTCCGACACGGGGATATAGCGGTCGACGAACGGCAGCATCAGGCGGCGCAGCAGGTTGTGCTTCGGATTGAGGCCGTGCGGGTCGCTGGCGTCGCGGCCATGTTCCGCGTGGATGCGCACCGGCGTGCCGGCCAGCATGGCCGCTGCCGCATATTCCAGCGTCGCGAGGTTATACGTGTGCAGCACCGTGGGTTTCAGGCGGCGCAGCAGTTTCCACAACGTGACGTGGATGCCCAGCGCCAGGCCGGGCGGCTTGTTCAGCGCAATGACTTCCACGCCGGGCTGCGTGATTTTTTTCACGAAATCGGAATAGCGGGTCAGGCACACAACGGCATGCCGGTATTTTTCCGGCGGCATGCGGTTGATGCAATCGACCAGCAGGGTTTCCAGTCCGCCGACGTCGAGCGAATACACGAGGTGGACGACCAAAGGGCGTTGAACCATGCCAGGTCCTCCTTAGCGGCGCTGCGCTGCTTGCAGCGCGCTGTCGATGGCAGGCAATTGCGCCTGCAGGAAAGCACGCAACGTGGCGCGCGCTGCTTCGGCCCCTTCCGCCGTCGGGCGGGCCAGCGGTGTCGATACCAGCACGGTGGCGCCGTCATCGCCGCGCCACGTCAGCTTGTACCACGCCTGCCACAGCTTGCCGCCATAGTTGCTGGCGGTATCGTGGCCGCCTACGCGCAGCCAGTACCACACCAGCTGGTCGCCTTCCGGACCGCTGATGCGCGCTTCGCGCAGCGCCAGCGTGCGGCCATTCACCGCCACCTGGGCCGTGCCGTTGGCCACCACGTGGTTCGCCTCTTTTTCACCGGTCAGCTTGTTGGAAGAGCTGATCAGCGCCTTGCTGTTGCTCTGGTTACGGTAAGCCATGATGTGGACGGCCACGGGCGCGCCATCGGCTGCCTGCACCACCTGGCTGATGCTGGCGTCGGCCGGCATGTAGCGCGGCTCCCAGGTGGAATATGGCTTGGCCGGCGGCAGTGGCAGCGACAGCGCCAGTTGCGGTACGGCGGGGTTGTAGTTGACGTGGTCGTTGTATGCGGCCATGACCGGCCAGATGGCGGCCACCGCCACCGTCACCAGCGCGGCAATGGCGCTAGTGCGCGTCGGCACGGCAGGCTGCGCGGCCGCCGCCTGGATGGTGGCCGGCGCCGCCGCCTCTTCATCTTCGCGCCAATAGCCGCCGATCCAGAACATCAGCAGCATGACGAGGCCGAAGAACAGCCAGCCATAAATCAAGTGATCGACGCCGACCGCCAAGGTCATGCCGCTGTAGTGGCCCAGCAAGACGATCATGACGGCCCGCAAGCCATTGGCAATCACGGGCACCACCAGCGACAGCAGCACGAAGCAGGCGCGCCGCCACGTGCTGGTGTACGTCAGGTACGCGTACAGGAAGCCCAGCGTGATCGACGACACCAGGTAGCGCAAGCCGCTGCACGCTTCCACGACGGACCAGTTACCGCTGGGGATTTCAAAGTGCGTGCCGTTGCGCAGCACGGGCATGCCCATCAACTGCAACGTCCACACCGTGAAGTCCGCCGTGAAATTGATCAGCGGGTCGATCAGCACTTCGCCAAAGGGCACGGCAGCCAGCAGGAACAGCAGCGGGAACGCAAACGAGCGCGCCAGCTGCACGCCGACGATGGCCAGCACGGCCAGCGGCAGCATGGCGACGAATGCATATTGCATCACGACTTGCACTTCACCCATGCGCGCCAGCAGCCACGCGGCGCCGGCCAAGCCCAGGGCCACCAGCGCAGGCCAGTATGGACGGGGCGGATACAGCGCCAGGTTGTCACGGCGGCGCCAGATCAGCCACAGGCTGATGGGCAAAATCACGTAGCCGTGCATGAAGGTTTCCGAACTGTTCCAGATCGCCACCAGCGAGGCGGCGGTGGCGAAGTACAGCGCCACCATCAACAGCAGCGCCGCTGCCGCCAGCACGGCGGCATGGCGGGCAGCGGGCGGCGCCGATGGAATGGAGATGGCCGGCGCGGCGGCGGGGGTATTGGTCAGCATAGCTTGGCCTCGATGCTGGCCAGGTTGGTTTGCCAGCTATAGCGTTGCAGCACACGCGCACGCGCGGCCGCGCCGACGGCGCGCGCACCATCCGGCTGTTGCAATTGAGTGATGACGGCTTGCGCGAAATCGTCCGGACTTTCCGCCAGCAGCAATTCGCTGCCCGGCGTCGCGTCGATGCCTTCCAGCGCTTGCGGCGACACGATGCATGCCTTGGCCATGGCCATCGCTTCCAGCACTTTATTCTGGATGCCGCGCGCCACGCGCAGCGGGGCGACCGACAGTTCCGCGTGCGCCAGGTAGGGCCGCACGTCGGGCACGGTGCCCGTCACGATGACGCTGTTGGCTTTCGCCAGCGCCTGCACGGCGGGCGATGGACGCGCGCCGACGATGTAGAAACGCAGGCCGGGCACGGCTTGCTGCACTTTGGGCAGTACTTGCGCCGTAAACCATTCGACCGCATCGATATTCGGCCAGTAATCCATCGCACCGGTAAACACGATGGCGCGCTCGCCATCGGCAAACGGCGACGCATACGCATGGTCCGGCGAAAAATACGCGGTATCGACACCGTTATTGAAGTAGCCGATGCGGGACGTGCTTTCCGGGGCCAGGCGGGTAAACAGCGCCGCTTCCGGCGCGGACACGAACAGCGCCGCATCGCTGCTAGCCGCCACTTCGCGCTCATAGCGCAGCAATTGCGTGGCTTCATAGCGGAACAGCAGGCTGGCCGGCCACGGTTTTTTCTCCGCGTATTCGCGCCATTTTTCAGAATCCACGTCGACGAAATCCACCACGCGGTGCGCTTGCGGATAATCGGCCGCATATTGCGCCATGGCCGAGGAAAACACGACGATGCGGTCGATCTTGTTCGCGCGCACGGTCTGGTCGACCCACGCGCGCAATTTGCTGTCGCGGTAATAGTCGAGCGACAGTGAGCGGCGTCCCAGCAGCGCGCCCAGGCTGCGCACGCGCGCCAGCTTCGGGTTCAGGTTGGCGAAATGGCTGCTGGCGCACAGTTGCTGTACGTGCGGCACGTGCTGCCAGTCATCCGCGTCATCGATGAACGTGGCCAAATGCACGCGGTAGCGCTGCGACAAGTGCTTGAGGATATGGTACGAGCGGATCTTGTCGCCCTTATTTGGCGGATAAGGGATACGGTGGACCAGCAACAGGAGATCTTGTTGGGCTTGCATGCTTATCCCAGGCTGCGGACGATGAACGGGCCGAGGAAATTGGCCACCGGCAGCGGCAGCTTTTTCCACATTTTGATGAACAACTGGTATTTCGGGTTCAGCGGGTTATTGTCCGGCAGTTCCGTCGACGCGATCAGCTTGTATTCATAGGCCAGTTGCGTCGGCTCAAAGCCCCAGTTCTTCTTGAAGTCGAATGCGCCCGTGCCGCGCTTGCTGCGGCCGAAATCAAAGATGCGCACGCCGCGCGAAGCTGCATATTGCATCAGGTTCCAGTACATGAAGTCATTGCCCGCGCATTCGCGCGCCGCTGGCAAGCTGCCGCCGTAATACGGCAACACTTCATCGCGCCAGTAAAAACTCATGACGCCGGCAATCAATTCATCGCCGCGCAAAATCACACGGATTTCGCATTCCTCGCCAAACACTTCCTTGATGACGGCAAAGTATTTTTTGGAAAACACGGGCGTGCCAAGGCGGTGCACACTGACGGAATACGCGGTGAAGAAACGGTCGACATTGTCTTCCACGACAGCGCGCAAGCCGCACTTGATGCCTTTACGGACCATCGCGCGCTGCTTGCGGGGAATCGCATTCATATTGGTTTCATCATCCGCCGAGATTTCTTTGCGGAAGGTGACGTACAGTTCTTTCTGGTACCACGATGCATCGCCGGGATGGGCCGGCGACAGGTTGCGGTATTCCAGGTGGCCCACATTCAATTCGCGCGCCAGCTTTTCCGCTGCCGCATCGAGCATGGGACGCGCCGCGTCATCGGTGGCGGCCACGCCGCCCAGCACGCAAAACGGCAGCGACGCCAGCGAGTGGCCAAATAAACGGCTTTTGACTTCCGCCAGGCACAGGATGCCGACAATGTGGCCATCGCGTTCCGCATAATAAAACCACGTCTTGTGGCCATACACGCGGTCGATAATGGTTTGCCAGCCGGCGCGGTGGAAGAACGTGGCTTCCGGGCAGGCGGCCACAAACGCGTCCCAGCGCGCCATGTCGGCCGGCTGCATCAGCTTGACGGTCAGGGCGCGCGTGCCGGGCGCGGCCGGAGGGGCCGCAGCGTGGTCTGCTAATTGCATGGTTTATGCCTGTTTCAGGAAAATGCGGTCCATCCGGTCCCACGCGAAGTCGCGCGTCAGGGCCTGGATGCGGCTATCCATTTTTGCCAGGTTGACGTAATGACGGAAGCGGGTTTTCAAGTTGATGCCGTCCGGGCGCGGCTGGCCAGGATCGATTTCCCACGGGTGGAAATAGAAAATCGCGGGCTGGCCATCGCGCTGGTTCACTTGCTGCATCATCCAGCGCGACAGCGCGTACGGGAACAGGCGGAAATAGCCGCCGCCGCCGGCCGGCATGTTGCGCTGGCCCATGCGGACCGTCGTGATCGGCACTTCCAGCAAGCCTTCGCTGCCATTCGGGTGCCACGCAAAGCGGGGCGCATCGGGCATGCCGTAGTGGTCGTGCTGCACGGGATAGATACTGGAACTGTAGCGGTAGCCGGCGTCATGCAGCGCTTCCAGCGCCCACAGGTTGCCGGGGCCGATGGAAAAGCTGGGCGCGCGGTAACCCAGCACTTGCTGGCCGCCGATATCTTCCAGGATGGCCTTGGCCGACCCGATGTCTTGCATGAATTGCGCACGGTCCTGGTCCGATGCGCGCAAATGGCCATAGCCATGGCTGGCCAGTTCGTGGCCGCCCGCGACGATGCGCTTGACCATGGCGGGATAGCGTTCGGCAATCCAGCCCAGCGTAAAGAACGTGGCTTTGACATTGCCTTCTTCGAGGATGGCCAGGATGCGGTCCACATTGCGTTCGACGCGGCATTCGCGCGTGGGCCAGCTGTCGCGTTCGATATAAGGGGCAAACGCCGACACCTGGAAGTAATCTTCCACGTCGATGGTCATGGCGTTGCGGATAGGAGCTGATGTACTCATGGTCGTCCGTTCTGCAGCCAGGACAGCGTGGCTTGCGCGATGCGTACCGCCGCCTGGCCGTCCCAGTAGTGCGGCACGCGTCCGGCTTTGCCGCCGCCTGCCAGCAATTGATCATAAATGGCCAGGATGCGCTGCGCATCCGTGCCGGCAATGGTATTGGTACCCTGTTCGACCGTGATGGGCCGTTCAGTGTTGTCGCGCAAGGTGATGCAAGGCACGCCGAGCGCAGTGGTTTCTTCCTGGATGCCGCCGGAATCCGTCAGCACGACGCGCGCCGACCGCATCAGTCCCAGCATTTCCAGGTAGCCCTGGGGCGGCAGCAGCAGCACATCTTGCCGCGCCAACAGGTGTTGCAAGCCGTGCCGCTCGATGGCGGCGCGGGTGCGGGGGTGCAGCGGCAGCACCACCGGCGTACGGCCGGCTATGTGCGCCACGGTGTCCAGCAAGCCACGCAACACGGCCGCATCATCGACGTTTGCCGGACGGTGCAAGGTCACGACGGCATAGCCGTCGGGGGCCGACGTGAAGCCGGGGCGGCCTGCCGCAGCCACGGTCTGTTCCGCCGGCGCCGCGTTGGGCAAGTTACCCAGCAAGGTATCGATCATCACGTTGCCCACGTAATGGATGCGCTCCGCTGCAATCCCTTCGCGCAGCAAATGGCCTTGCGCGGCGGGCTCCGTCGTGAACAGCAGCGCGGCAATCTGGTCCGTCAGCACGCGGTTGATTTCTTCCGGCATCGTGCGGTCAAAACTGCGCAGACCCGCTTCCACGTGGATCACGGGGGTACCCCGCTTGACGGCCACCAAGGTGCAGGCCAAGGTGGAATTCACGTCGCCCACCACCAATACCGCGTGCGGCTGCAACGCGTCGAGCACAGGTTCGAACTTGCACATGATGTCGGCAGTTTGCTGCGCATGGCTGCCGGAGCCTGCCGCCAGGTTCACGTCCGGTTCGGGAATACCCAATTCAGCAAAGAATTGCGCACTCATGGCTTCGTCGTAGTGCTGGCCCGTATGCACGAGCTTGACGTCCACTTGCGGGCCCAGCGCCTGCAGCGCTTTCATGACCGGGGCAATCTTCATGAAATTCGGCCGTGCACCGGCCACGCAGGCGATACGGTACGGCAGGGCGACACTGTCCGGCGGCAGGCTCATGGTGCAATCAATCGTTGTTGTCCTGGCTGGACGGCGTGCTGGCGCCGGCCGGCTGGGCGACAATTTTTTTCAAGATATTCAATACCGACACGACCGACTTTTCCAGCCGCATCATGCGTTCATCCATGGCATCCGGATAGCTGGCAATCGCGGCAGCCAGCTCCGCTTCGTCGCTGTGGCGCGCATCAGGGGCGGCGGCAGCCACTGCTGCCGGCGGCGGCTGGAATTCCGCCTGGATGTCGCGGATCACATCATCGACATGTTTGTCGTTGAACTCATGCAACTCTTCCAGGAAGCCCATCAGCATCAAACGGTCGCACAAATGGTTCGTCATGCGGGGAATGCCGCCCGAATATTCATAAATCGCCGCATGGGCTGCCGGCGTGAACGACGGGTTATTGTTCCAGCCCACCGTATGCAAGCGGTGTTCGATATACGCCTGGGTTTCCACGGCGTCCATCGGACCCAGGTGATACGTGGCAATCACGCGCTGGCGCAATTGCTGCATGTCCGGGCTGTGCAGCGTCGTGCGGAATTCCGGCTGGCCCAGCAGGAAGGTTTGCAGCAGCGATTTATCGTCGGTCTGGAAGTTTGACAGCATGCGCAATTCTTCCACCGTGCGCGGCGACAGGTTTTGCGCTTCATCGACCACCAGCAGCGCGCGCTTGCCTTGCGCATCGCACGTGCGCAGGAACGTTTCCAGGCGGCTCAGCAGGGCGCTCTTGTTGGCGTCTTCGGCCGGCAAGCCAAACGCGGACACCACCATGCGCAGCACGTCTTCCGCATTCAAGTGCGTATTGACCAGGTGCGCGGCTACGATGTGCTGCGCTTCCAAGGTGCTGAGCATGTTGCGCACCAGCGTGGTCTTGCCTGCGCCGACTTCACCCGTGATGACGATAAAGCCTTCGCCTTGCGACAAGCCATATTCCAGGTAAGCCATGGCCCGTTTATGGCCTTTGCTTCCAAAGAAGAAATGGGGATCGGGGCGCAGTCGGAACGGCTTGTCGCTGAGCCCATAATAACTTTCATACATCCTGCAGACTCCGCTAGAACTGTTTGTTAAGGGTCGCTGAGACAGCGTTTTCCGTGTACTGGGCGATGCCCAGGCCGCCCTTGATGCGGCGCAAGTCGATCGCGGCGCTCAGCTTGGGCTGCAATTGACGTGTCAGCCCGACGCGTATGCTGCGGTTGAGGTTGCTGGTATGCGCTGACAGCGAGCGCATGCGCGACACATCGGCCGTGGCCCGCAAGCCGTCGCGCGACGTCAGGCGCCACGTCAGGGTCGCGTTGGCGCCCGTCTGGCTGGTATTTTCATTCAATTGCGACAGCGAGCTACCCAGCAAATTCGAATCCACGACGGCGCTCGACAAGGCATTGCGGCGCATATCCTGCAGCGTCAGCACGGTGGTTGCATGGGCGCCATTCATGACCAGTGCTGCCTGGAATTGCTTTTGCAGGAAGTAGCGGTTGCTGAAGTAATTGATATTGTTGGCCAGCGACGATGGCAGGCCGGCCGCCTGGATATACGCTTCCACCACCTGGCGCCGCGCAACGGGATCCGCGATGGTGGAAGAAAACATCCGGTCCAGCGTCGTGAACGTATCGATGGTCGACGGCAGCAGGAATTGCTGGCGCGTACTGGTCACGGCATCGTTGTAATTCAGTGTCCAGATCGACGCGCGGGCACGGTATTGCGCTTCCAGCAAGTAGCTGTTGCCGTAGAAATGCCTGCCGGCGCTGGCTTTCACGTGGGTCCGCGTGCTGGGCTGCCATTCCATCCCGACTTCCCACGCCGCACCGCTATTGCGGCCGCCCAGCGCCTGATAATCAAAGCTGTCATAGCCGGCCTGGGCCGTTAAGTTGAATTGTGCACTGGCCAGCCAGCGCAGATTGGCGCTGGCATTTTCACTGGTGGACGAACCGCCCACGGCCGTCGTGGCCAATCCCTGTTGTTTGCTCTTGCTCGCTTGCAATCCCCAACCCAGCTGGCGGAATGCCGTGCCGCTGTTGATACTCAGCGAATACGTATCGCCGGTCGAATTATTCAAACCGGATTTGGACGACGTCACGCGGTCATAGGCATAGCGCAATTCCGCATTGGCATACGGGCCAAAGCGGTGTTTGAAGTAAGGGCTGACGCGGGCGGTTTTGACTTCCACAAAATTGTCGGTCGCAAACGAGTTGCCTGCGGTCGGCGACAGGGCGCCAAAGATCGACACGTTTTGCTGCGAAATGTTGGCCGTCGCGTCCACAAACAGCAATTCTTCGATCAGCTTGCCTTTGGCTTCAGCGGACAAGTTCTGGGTGCCATGCTGCGTGCCGCCGACTGCCTTGTCGGCATATTCGTAAAACTGCTTGCTATAAGTGGCGTGCAAATCCAGGCGCGGCCCTTTATTGTCCAGGCTGAACGCCGGCGACAGGGTCGTGACCCAGTTCTCCTGCGCGACCGGGCGCAAGGCAATGTTGTCGGAATACGTTTCTGACAATGAAAATTGCGGGATAAATTTCCAGTCTGCCCGGCATGCGGGCGACAGCGCCAGCAGGGCCAGGGCGACAGCTGCCGGCGCCGGCGCCAGCCGTGGCGCGCGCGGGACGGCACGGCCGAGCCAATTAACCGTAGTGATAGTCATACGTTTCCGTACCTGGGAACTCGCGGGTCTTGTTGTAAATCAGATTAACGTTCGGCAACCCTTCCAGCTGGCGCAGCGATTCTTTCACGGCGTGCTGGGTCGTACGTTCCGCTTCTACCACGACAACAATCTGGCCCATGTGACCGGCCAGCACGTGGGCTTCACTGGTCAGCAGCAGGGGCGGCGAGTCGAAAATCACGATACGGTCAGGATAGCGGTTGGCAATTTCATGGACCAGATTCGTCATCGTCTGGCTGGCCAGCAATTCCGTAGCGCGGGACGAGTTTGTACCCGCAGGCAAGATCGTGAAAGTATCGACATTGGTCCGCAACATGACTTCCTGCATGTCGAGCTTGTCGTCGAGCAGCAAATCCATCAAACCGCGCTGGGCCGGCAAGCCCAGCGTGCGCAGAACGGAAGGGCGCGCCACGTCGGCGTCCACCAGCAGCACGGTATGGTCCAGTTCCATGGCGATACTCATCGCCAGGTTGATGGAACAGAAGGTCTTGCCTTCGCCAGGCAGGGAGCTGGTGACCATGATCAGGTTGCCTGGATTTTCCCCCGGGTCGCGCTGCGCCAGGGCGCGCTTGATCAGCGGGCGCTTGATGATACGGAAATCCTCGACCAGCATGGTGCGGCCGCCGGCGGCAGTCACCAGGCCGATTTCCTGCATGCGCTTCAAGTCTAGTTCGACGCGCTTGGTGTTACGGCGCACGGGTTTTTCAGCGGGGGCGGCAGCTGCTTCGGGTGCAACCGCCGGTGCTGCCGGTTCCTGCGCTGTCACCGGCGTTACCGGCGTTTCCGCCACGGCCGGCGCGGCTGCCAGTTCCGCCGCTGGCTGCACTGCAGGTTGATCCACGGGCTGGGCTACCGTCTTCCCTTCCAACGGGGCTTGCTGTGCGGGCGCATCCGGTGCAGCGGCGGGCTGTTTGTTTTCCAGGCGGCTTGCCGCCCGTTCAATAATGCTCATTTCGTTCCCCGTACAAGGACTAAGACTTCAGCAGCAACGCTGCCATGACGCCGCCATAGGCTGTAAACAACAGGGCGACTGCCGCAGAGAAGGCATACAGGCGGCGGCGGCGGCGGATTTTTTGCTCGTCGGTCCAATTCATGCTGATACTGCCCAGGATGGGCAAGCCGGTCGCGGCTCGCAACGCATTTTGCGTCACGAAGGTTGGGCGAACCTGGCTCATCAGTAATGCCACGCCCAGGCCCGCAACCAGCGCACCGGCAAACACCAGCGACATCAGGCGCGGACGCTGCGGGCCGGTCGGCACGGTCGGCGCTGTCGGCGGGTCAATCACGCGGAAGCTCATCATGTCGGTGGCGGACGTCAAGTCGCCCGACAGGCGGGCCGCTTCACGGCGTTCCACCAGTTTCGTATAGTTTTCCTTGTTCACCGCGTAATCGCGGTTCAGCTGGGCCAGTTGCGCTTCCACTTCCGGCGCCGCAACGCTCTGCGTGCGTGCCGAGCCCAGGCGCGATGCATATTCATTGACGCGGGCCTTCAGCGAGGCCACGCGCGCTTCTTCGACGGACAGGGCAACGTTCATTTGCTGCATCATCGGGCTGAAATTCGCGCCCGGATCATTCGGCCGCCCGCCGCGCTTCTTGGCTTCTTCCTTCTTGCGTGCTTGCAACTGCGCCAGCAAGCGCTTGCTCGACACGATGTCCGGATGCTCTTCCGTGTATTGCATGCGCAACTGGTCCAGATTCTTTTCCAGCGCCTGAATGCGGCCGTCGAGTTCCGGATTGATGGAATCAGTGTCCGACGTGGTGGCGGCAGCCACAGGCGCCGGATCTTCGCCGGCGATCTGCCGTTTCAGTGCATTGCGCGCCTGCTCCGCTTCCGCCAGTTCCAGCTTAGCTTGGCTCAGCTTGTCGGACAGATCCGTGATGATGGAGCTGTAATCGCTGCCCTGGCGCGGCAGCACGTTCATGTGCTGGATTTTGAATTCCTTCAGCGCATTTTCACCGGCAGCCAGCTTTTCTTCGTACGTCTTGATTTGCTCGTCAATAAATTGCACGGCCTTGTCGGACTCTTGTTTCTTGCCGCCGAATGAGCCTTCCACGAAGATCGTCAGCAGCGACTGCACGATTTCCTTGCCCAGCTTGGGATTGGAATTGCTATAGGAAATCGTGTAAATGTCGTCGCGTTCCGTACCCGTGATTTTGATGGCCGAAGTCAATTCGTCGACCATTTGTTCATGGTCTTGCACCGTCTTGTTTTTGATGTCGAGGTCGACCATGCGCATCACGCGCTCGACGTTCGGGCGGCTGATCAGCGTGCGGCGCATGAATTGCACCTGCTGTTCCACGTTGGGCACCGTGGTCATGGTGGAGAGCAGCGGTTTCAAGATACTTTGGGTATCGACATACACGCGTGCGGATGCCTGGTAGGAATCCGGCAACCGGTAGACGACCGTCCAGCCGATCACGGAAATTGCCCACGTGATCCCAACCGCGTACCAGCGGTATTTGCCTATCGCCTTCAGGAACGTCAGGATAAGGGCCTGTAATTCTGCCATGCGTCTATCTCACCTAAGGTGCTGTAGCAAGCCTGTACTTGCCTAAAATACATCAAAACTGTTCTATGATACAGGAGAAATGATTGCTTGTTGCTACTAATATGCATGGGAACTCAGCTGTGCGGCGGGGATAGCGGAGATCATGAATTCTGAAACAATCATTTCTGATAGAACAATTTTGCCCAAGTATGGATTGTGACAGGAAGTGCCTGCCATGTGTGGGTATTCTCCTATCGTGCTGCACGGAAAATCTGATATTGTGACGGCGCCCCAACTACCCGCCACGCCGCCATGCCGATCCGCTTGCTGTGCCTCTGCTTCTCGCTGTTTTTTGCACTGGAGCCGGCCCGTGCTGCGGATCTGAGCACCACCATTGCGGCAGTCAAGCCCTCCATCGTTGCCATCGGCACATCATTGCCAACCCGTAGCCCGGCCGTGATTTTCTTTGGCACCGGATGGGTGACGGGCGATGGCCTCAGTGTCATCACCAACGCCCACGTGGTCAGCAATGCCATTAAAGCGGACCAGAAAGAAAGCCTGGGCATCGTGATTGCGGGCGAGGGCAATACCATTGCATTCCGCGCCGCCACCTTGGCCGGTGTCGATCCCGACCATGACCTGGCGCATTTGCGGCTGGCGGGCGGCCCGCCGTTGCCAGCCTTGAAACTGGGCGATTCCGCAACGTTGCGCGAAGGACGCGAACTGGCGCTGACCGGGTTTCCTCTGGGAATGGTACTAGGATTGCACCATGTCACGCACAGGGCGACGCTGTCCGCCATCACGCCGATCATCATCCCATCGATCGGGGCGCGCCAGCTCGATGCGCGCGCTATTGTGCAATTGGCGCGGCCTTTCGATATCTTCCAGCTGGACGGAACCGCCTATCCCGGCAATAGCGGCAGCCCTGTCTACGACCCGGCTGACGGCACTGTCTACGCTGTTATTAATATGGGGTTCGTCAAAGGCTTCAAGGAAGCCGCCATTACCAATCCCAGCGGCATTTCCTATGCGATTCCCGGGCGCTATGTGTCCGCACTGCTGCAAAGAGCTGCCCAATAGTAAATATTCCTGCTAGCATACATGGCAAACATGTAACAACAGGCCGGTACATTGCTGTGCCGCAGACCCGTGAAGAGGACCCGAGTGAAAATTTTCAAAATGCAAACTTTCAAGTGGCTGGCATGTGGCGCGGTCGCGCTGGCTGGCCTGATGCTGGGTGGATGCGCCACCAAGGCCACCTTGCCGACTGAACTGGCGCCTGTGGGGGATTACCTGATTGGCCCGGGCGATAACGTCAATATCGTCGTGTGGCGTAATCCGGAAGTGTCGCAAACCGTACCGGTCCGTCCGGACGGAAAGATCTCGACACCGCTGGTCGAAGATTTGCAAGCCAGCGGCAAGACGCCGACGGAACTGGCGCGTGATATTGAAAAAGCGTTGTCTAAGTTCATCCAGCAGCCTGTCGTGACTGTCGTGGTCACGGGCTTTGTCGGCACGTATGGCGAACAAATCCGCGTCATCGGCCAGGCGGCCAAACCGCAAGCCTTGCCTTACCGTGTCGATATGTCGCTGATGGATGTACTGATTGCTGTCGGCGGCGTGACGGAATTTGCTGCGGGCAACCGCGCCAGCATCATCCGCATGGTTGATGGAAAGCAGCAAAAATTTAATGTGCGACTCAATGACTTGATCAAGGATGGCGATATTTCCGCCAATGTCCCGATGCGCCCGGGCGACGTTCTTGTGATTCCGGAAAGTTTCTTCTAAGTAACGACTGTTAACAATGTCGAGATTTCTTACAGCTTTTGCGCTAGACTAAAGTGTGACGGTAACCAAGTTACTATTTCTTGCGCTAAGTCTTTGATACTAAACAAAGCTTAAGTACGCAAAGCTGTATGGAATAATTATTGCTTGATATTCGGCAAATAATTCCTGGCCGCTACCCGTGGCCTATCGATAGAGGACAGATATCGTGAGTAACCAAGAGCATCCAGAAGGGGGCGCAAGCGCCCCACAGGCCGACGCCCCGGTGTTTGCTGGTGCGGCGCGGCGCCGCTTTACCAAGGCGGGCGCAGTTGCGGTGGGTGCCGTACTGACGCTCAAGAGCCAGCCGGGTTTAGCGGAAGGCAATAGCTGCATCTTTGCCACGCCGTCCGCTGCCGGTTCGTTTGCCGTGACCCACAGCCGTGCCCCGACGGTAGGCAGCTGTGGCGGCCGGTCGCACGGCTGGTGGAAGCAATACAGGAACAAACCGTATTGGCCGGTGCGGGTGCCGCCGGTTGCGGGTGCGACCGCCATCAGCATGTGGGACTGGAAGTTCCAGTACCTGTTCCCATGCTCGTCGAGTTCCTCGTTTTACAACAAAACGCTGGGTTATGTGATTAACCTGGGCAGCGGCGACGCGCAAACCGTGGCCCGCCACTGTATTGCGGCCTGGCTGAACGCCAACGCGGGTTATTCCACCCCCTATCTGTCCGCCGATAAAGTTGTCGAGATCTGGACCAAGTATTGCACCAGCGGCTTCCAGCCTATCGCGGGCGGCAAGATCTGGACGGTTGACGACATTGCCCGCTACTTGCAAGGTAGCTGGGGGCAGGGCACCGGCTTTTAATGCCAGCGCTGTGGCGCCTGACGCCGGGATTAACCCTGCGCTACCGCACCTGGGATAACGAAGCGTACGTGCTGTATCACAATCTGACGAGCGATACGCATCTGATGGATGCGGCCGCCATTGAAGTACTGGAGGCGCTGCGCAGCGCGCCAGCCCCGATCGAGGCGCTGGCGCAAGCGCTCCGCCTCGATGCCTCCCACCTTGAACCGCTGAGCGAGCTACTTGCTGAGTTGCAAGAGATTGCTCTGGTTGAATGCCTGCCTGTTCCCTTGCCTGCATGACGACGATCGGCTCCCTGTCCCGCGCCGAATTGGGTGCGCGCATGGCCCGCGAGGGCATTGTCCTGCAAACCGGCTGTTTTTCCGTGCACCTGCGTTCGTCCGTGCCGGCGCTGGCCGATGGCATCGCGCTGATGTACCGCGATTTTCCCGTGCATGCCGCGGATGCGTTCTCGGATTTTCAAATTGAAATCGTGCGCCCCGCCACCTTGCGGCGCTGGTACCGGCCCCAGGTGAACATGCTGTTCGATGGCCATGCGCTGTTCCAGCCTTTGCCGCTGGCGCAAGCGTTTCCCATGTTTGAATGGGGGTTGAACTGGTGCGTGGCGAACCGGGCCCACCGTTACCTGATGATTCATGCCGCCGTGCTGGAACGCGGCGGGCGCGCCGTGATCTTGCCGGCGCCGCCGGGATCGGGCAAAAGCACGCTGTGCGCGGCACTGGCGCACCGCGGGTGGCGCTTGCTGTCCGATGAGCTGACCCTGGTGCGGCCGGACGATGGCTTGATCGTGCCCGTGCCCCGTCCCATCAGCCTGAAAAATGCGTCGATCACCGTCATGCAGCAATACCTGGATCAGCCAGTGTTCAGCCCCCCCGTGGCCGATACCATGAAAGGCACGGTGGCCCACTTGCGCACGCCCACCGACGCCGTGACGCGCGGCGCCGAATGCGCGCGGCCCGGATGGATCGTCTTCCCCCGCTACGAGGCCGGTGCAGCGTCCACTCTGGAAACACTGGAGCGCGCCCACACGCACATGGAAATGGCCAAGAACGCCTTTAATTACAGCTTGCTGGGCGCCCGCGGCTTTGACATGCTGGCCGACCTGGTCAGCCATGTGCGCAGTTACCGCTATACCTACAGTGCATTGGATGACGCCATGGCAGTGTTTGACGAGTTGGCGGCCCAGCCATGACAACCTTGCCGCTGGCCGTCATGGCCTTCCGTGATCCGCGCTGCCTGGCCGGACTGTCTGCGCCCGAATGGCACTTGCTGTTACGCCAGTTGATTGCCTGCAACCTCAATGCCCGGCTGTATTACATGCTGGAACAGCGCGGCGAACTGGCGCTAGTTCCGCCGCCCGTGCGCGAACATTTGGAATGGGTGCGTGTTATTGCCGAGAGGCACACGCAGGCAGCCCTGTGGGAAGTGCGGCAAATCCGTATGGCGCTGGCCGGCATCGGCGTGCCGCTGATCTTGCTGAAAGGCGCCGCGTATACGATCGCCCGCCTGCCGTCCGCGCCCGGACGGCTGTATTCCGACATCGATATTCTGGTCGATGAAGCGCAATTGCCGGACGTGGAGTCCGAGCTGATGCTCAGTGGCTGGGCCTCCACGCACCATGATGCGTATGACCAGCGCTATTACCGGGAATGGATGCATGAATTGCCGCCCATGGTGCATGTGCACCGGCAAACCGCCATCGACGTCCACCATGCCATCTTGCCCCGCACGGCGCCCGTGCATCCTGATCCTGCCAGGCTGCGCGCCGGCGCCGTACCGGTGCCGGACATGGAGGGCGTCTACGTGCTGGCGCCGGAAGACATGGTGCTGCACAGTGCGACCCACTTGTTCTTTGACGGCGACCTGGATCACGGCTTGCGCGACCTGGTCGACCTCGATGCGCTGTTGCGCCATTTCGCCAGCCGTCCCGGCTTTTGGGCGGGGCTGGCGGAGCGCGCCCGGCTATTGCAGTTAACGCGCCCCTTGTTTTACGCGCTGCGCTATACGTCCAGCCTGCTGGGTACGCCATTGCCGCCGGAAGCCGTGGAAGCCGGCGAGGCAGGCCGCCCTAATTCTTTGCTTCTGGCATTGATGGATGGCTTGTTTCACCGTGCACTGATGCCGATGCACACCAGCTGCAATGACCGGTGGAGTGGCACGGCCCGCTTCCTCATTTATTTGCGGGGCAACTGGCTGCGCATGCCGCCGCTCTTGTTGGCGCGCCATTTGTTCCATAAGGCATTTATTTCGCCCAAGAAAAAGGACGAAGACTTGTTGGCGCGCGCAGAAGGTGATGCGTAACGCGCGTCTTACGTTAGCTCAAATTTACGCTGTTCAGTTGCTACAATGACTGTTGTGCTGTCTGTCATGGGGAGCAGCAGTCATGAAGCGAGAGACGTGCTTTATCGTATTGTGGGCAGCATGTGCCGCCGGCGCGGCTGCACCATCCGATGACACGGCAGCGGACCTGATGGCCAGCGCCGCCCGTTATGAACATGGCGAAGGCGTGGCGCGCGATCCTGCCCATGCGCGGGAATTGTATTGCGAAGCAGCACGCATGGGATCGGCGCCGGCCCAGTATGCGCTGGGCTGGATGCTGGCCAATGGCCGCGGCGGTCCCCGCGATGATGGCAGCGCCCGCCACTTGTTTGCGCTGGCTGCAGCCCAAGGTCACGCGCAGGCGCAAACCATGATGGGGCAAATGACGGCGCTGCCCGTCGCGCCGGCTTGCCTGTTGCCGGCATTGCCACCCCCGCCGAAATTTGAATTGCCGCCTGTGTCGCTGTGGACGCCGAATCCGCAAGTGGCGCGGCTGGTGGGGCGCCTGGCGCCGGAATTCAATGTCGATCCCTTGCTGGCGCTGGCCATCATTTCCGTTGAGTCCGGTTTTAACAGCCGCGCGGTCTCACCCAGGCAGGCGCAGGGCCTGATGCAGTTGATTCCTGAAACCGCGCAGCGTTTCCAGGTGCGGGATGTGTTCAATGAGGAACAAAACGTGCGCGGAGGTCTCGCTTACCTCCGCTGGCTGCTGGCTTATTTCAAGGGCAATGTTACTCTAGTGACAGCCGCATATAATGCTGGTGAGAAAGCCGTTGACCGTTATGGTGGTGTGCCGCCGTATCCGGAAACGCGCGATTACGTGAAAAAAATTTCCACCTTGTATCACCAAACCGTCCACCCTTATCAACGCGACCTGTTGCCAGTGACATCGCCCATAGCCGCCAAGTGAGTCCATATGACCCCGCCACTCGACCCTAATCCTCTCGACCTTGCCTGCGCCGCCTGGCGCGCCATTCCCGGCGTTGCGGAAGTGTTGTCGCAAGAAGCCGCCCAGCAAGCTTATGGCGCGGATACGGGCGGCAGCACCCGCACCATCCGCGCGGCTGTCCGTATCGTCCAGAATGACGGGGAAGATACCTGCGTCTCGGCTGTCATGCGTGTTGCCAGTCAGCATGGCATTGCCGTTCACCCGATCAGCACGGGCCACAACTGGGGGTACGGCACGGCCTTGCCGGCCGGCGACGGCAGCGTGATCCTCGACTTGGGCGGGCTGAAAGAAATGAATTTTGATGCGGAGCTGGGCGTAGTGACGTTGCAGCCTGGCGTCACGCAGGCAATGCTGGCGGAATTCCTAGATGCCAACAACCACCAATACATGGTGCCGGTCACCGGCGCCGGCCCCAGCTGCAGCTTGCTCAGCAATGCGCTGGAGCGGGGTTATGGCGTGACGCCGCACACGGACCACTTTGGCGCCGTGACGGATATCGAAGCTGTGCTGGCCGATGGCAGCCTGTACCGCACGACGTTGCGCGAAGCGGGGACGAAAGAGCTGGCGAGCCTGTTCAAGTGGGGTCTCGGCCCGCATACGGCGCCACTGTTTACGCAAAGCGGGTATGGCGTCGTGACGCGCATGAGCATTGTGCTGGCGCGCCGGCCCGAAGTCGTCAAAGTGTGCCTGTTCAACTTGAAAGATGATGCGCTGCTGGAAACTGCAGTGGAACGCGTGCGCCATATCCTGCGTTCGCTGCCGGGCACGGTGGGCGGTATCAATTTGATGAACCGGCACCGCGTGCTGGCCATGAATGCGCCGTATCCGGATACGCCGCCGGACGGCAATGGCCAGATTCCGCTGGACGTGATTGAAACCCTCGGCCGCCAATACCAGATCGCGCCGTGGACTGGCTTTTGCACGCTGTATGGCACCAAGACCATGGTGGCGGCCGCGCAAAAGGAAATCAAACGGGCGCTGGCCGGCGTTGGCACGCGCATGTTGTTCTTGAGTCCTGGCAATGCCCGCACGTTGGCCAAGCTGGCGAAATTGTTGCCTGGTGGCGCCGGGCAGCGGCTCGGCAGTACGGCGGCGACCCTGGCCAAGTCGCTGGACCTGGTGGCGGGGCGTCCCAATGAAACCGCGCTGCCGCTGGCGTACTGGCGCAATCCCGGCAAGCAGCCGGATGATGGACGCGATCCTGGCCGCGATGGCTGCGGCTTGCTGTGGTACGCGCCGCTGGTGCCGATGCGGCCGCAATATGCGCGAGCGTATGTGAATCTGGTGACGCGCGTGGCGAAAAAGCACGGCATGGAACCGCTGCTGACGTTTACTTCCGTTAATGAACGTCTATTCGACAGTACGGTGCCGCTGCTGTTTGACCGCAGCCAGCCGGAAGCGGTGGCGCGGGCGCGTGCTTGTTACAAGGAATTACTGGAAGAAGGGCGCAAGATCGGCGTGTTCCCATACCGGGTCGGCGTCGATACCATGGCCGCCATTAAGGTCAACCAGACGCATTCGGCAGCTTTCCATGCCAAACTCAAGCAAGCGCTGGATCCCGCCAACCTGGTGGCGCCTGGACGTTACCAATAAGCCGAAAAAAAACTGCCCGGCATGCCGGGCAGTTTTACTGGTCGAACGAGACGATTAAGCCTTGTTGCTGCGGCGACGCACAGCGCTGGCGCCCAGCAGGCCCAGGCCCAGCAGTGCCAGCGAACCTGGCTCAGGAATGGTGTTGCCTTTCAGCGAACCGTTACCGCCAGCCGAATAAGCCGTGTCAGGCTCGAAGAATGCATTCGCCGTGTACGCGAGCGTATTTGGCATGAAATTGCCGGCAGCAGAACCGCCGATCACTTCCAGAACCGCGCTGACGACGCCGTCGGTCACGTCACCGCTCTTGAAGGCAACGGAATTGATCTTCAGGTCGAGCCACAGCGAACCCGAGACGGCATCGTTAACTGCAGCTTGGCTGTCAACTGGAGGGTTGAAGTCAGGGGTCAGGCTGTTGACATACAGGCGTGCCCATGCGTTGGTAACATCAAAAGTTTGATTGTTGTTCAAACCGATGCCGCCAAAGGCGTAGGTCACTTCGCAATTCGTGCAGAAGTTTTTGCCGTTAGCGTAGCTGTTGGCATTGACGCGATAAACTTGGCCAGCGCCCTTCAGGTAAAAACCGGTAGCGGACGACGAGCCATTCAGGCTGGAGAAAACGGTGCCGATCGAGACCGCGTCAGTGAAATCAGGGGCGGTGCCAGCAGTCTCAACTTTGGTACCGAACCATTGGGTGAAGTCATACTGAGCGATGAAATCTTTCTCCGAACCTTTTACATAGTCCGGATCCCAGGTCACGCCACCAACCGTAATCGGGGTAGCTTGTGCAGCGGAAAAGGCCAGTGCCAGCGCAGAACCGATCATCGCTTTTTTGAGCAGTTTCATAAAAAATCTCCTTGTTGGATTCAAAACGCTTGCCATATTGGCCAGCACACTCAACATTAAGCAATTCGCATGCCAAGCAGTGAAAAGATTTGCAAGTATTTGAATTAATAGGATTTTGAAAAAAACATGCGCGAATGCGAATGGATTTCAAGTCAGCAGCTGTAAAGAATTCCGACACATTGATCCAGCGTATCGCCGGGGCGTGACCATGCTCATGGCGCTGGCTTCGCGCAGCCGGAGACCTTACTTGGTTTTGTTGAGCAGGCGGTCGGTCAAGCTGGCAGCGTCGGCCGGCGGCAGGAAGTGCGGATACAGCGAACGCACGGTACTGGTGGGAGATGCGGTGCCGCCCAGCTTGGCAATTTGCTCAGCCACGTGGTCCATGCTGGTCCACAGCAGGAAACTGGGTGCGTTGACCCGCTTGTTGATGCGCTGTTCGCCCAGGCACTGGAAGCCCAGCATGGTTTCGTAATAGCGGCGGTGGCGTGGATTGACTTCAATAAACACGTCCGTACAGCGGTGCTTGGTATGGCTGTAGATAAACATCACGTGGCACAGCGATGCCAGTGTCTGCCGGGAATTGGCGCCCGGCGCGATGGCCAGCTTGGTGATTTCGCACACGCGGCCTCCCTGCATGCGGTAGCCGTCAATCACATCCTTGAAATCCGCGTCGGCCAGCAAGCCCTCGGCCGAGTCAAAACCCAGCGTCACCGTGCCTACTGTTTCGCCCCGTTCCGTGGCAAACAGTGTGACGCGATGCGGATGTTCTTCCACCCGGTGCGTGCCGGCATAGCCGCGCCACGCGTACATCTTCCCCAGCAACTGACTGGCGGAAAATCGCGTTTCGTCGGTATCGGCAAGGCGGATGCTATGCGCAGGGTCAGGGATAGTCACCGGGAAAATATAACAGAACCCGCATGATGCGGGCGCACGGCTGAGGCTGCCTCAGCCGCCAGGTTGATCCAATTTCAGCAAGCGGTTTGCCAGGCCGGTTTCTTCTCGGCGCGACAGGAAGTACGGATACAGTGAGCGTTCATTGCCCGGATGGTCGCTGGTACCGCCCAGCCGCGCAATCTCCGCATTGACGTGCGCCATACTAACCCATAACAGGTACGCCGGGGCATCGACTCGCGGATTCGTGCGCACATCGCCGATCGCCTTAAATCCCAGCATGGCTTCGTAATAGCGGCGGTGGCGCGGATTGACTTCAATGAACACGTCTGTGCAATGGTGGCGGTAATGCGCAAAGATAAATAAGACGTGGAACAGCGAGGCCAGCGCCATTTTGGAGCGCAGCGTGGGATCAAACGCCAGCTTGGTAATTTCGCAGACCTTGCCGCCGCGCAAACGCACTTTCTGAATTTCGTCGTGGAAAATCTCATCGGCCAGTATGCCGGCATCGGAATCAATGCCGATGGTGACGGTCCCAATCACATTGCCCTTGTCCGTGGCAGACAAGGTAATGCGGTTGGGATTTTCTTCGACCTTGTGCTTGTCGCCATAGCCACGCCAGCCATACATCTTGTTGATCAACATGCTGGCGGAATTACGTCCGACATCGGTGTCGGCAAGACGGATGGCAAAATGATCTTGCTGCATGATGACTTCGTTGCCAAGGGCAAGCGGTTCCATGCAGACGACGTGGGATCGGGGGGCCGGCGGCTTGATGGTCAAGCCGTGCTCTGGCGCCTCGTCATTGTGGTCCATGGGATTTCTCCTGGGTACTGCGTCGGTAGGGAAGAGGGGCGGGCTGAAGCTTATCGTACCGCTCCCTTAGCACATCGGCAAATCAAATGTCTGCCGTGCGCCACCATTATTGCAATTGTTTCAGCAATGCGCGTGCATCGTCGGCTTTGCTGAACGGGGCATTGCTGGCCAGCGCTTGTTCCACTTCTTTGCGCGCACCCGCTTTATCGCCCGACTTGAACAATGCCATCGCCAAGTGATAGCGGATTTCACTCGATTGCGGCGCCTTGGTGCTGGCTTGCTGCAACAGCTGCGTCGCGCGTTTGACGTCGCCGCCCTGTTCCACGAGGATCCAGCCCAGCGTATCCATGATGGCCGGCTCCGTGTTCGCTGCCTTGTAAGCGGCTTCTGCCGTTGCCAGCGCGCGGCTATCCTTGGTCTGCTGGTACGCAAAGGCCAGGTTATTCAAGACCGCCGGGTTATTCGGCGCATCCTTGGCCATGGCTTCCAGTTGCTCGGCAGCTTGCTTGTATTGCTTGTCACGCAGGCTCAATTCCACTTGGAGGAATTGCAAGCGCGCATCTTTGGGGAATTGCTGAATGGCCTGGGCCAGGCGCTTGTCTGCTTCCGCGTTTTTGCCGGCGGCGCGCTGCGCATTGATGACGCGGGTCAATGAATCAATGGATTTCGCCATCGCCAGCGATTTCTCATACAGCGGTAGCGCTTGGGCCGGCTTGCCTGTCTTCATCAGGATATCGCCTTCCACCAGATACCCGGCTGCCGCTTCTGGATGTTTCTTTTGAATGGCGCGGGCCTGGGCAAGAGCCTGGTCGACTTGTTTTTTGTTGAACAGCAATTCCGCATAGGCGATCTGGGCAACAGGATAATCCGGCTGCAATTGCAGGGCTTTCTTGATGTCGTCTTCGGCGGCCGTCGGATTTTTCAACATCATGTGCAGGTTGGCAATGGCAACTTGTACCGCAGCATTTTTCGGCTGGGCGCCGGCCAGCTTGCTGTACGTTTCCAGCGCGCCATCCGTATCTTTATTGGCCATTTGCGATTTCGCCAGCAATTCCATCAATTCCACATTGTTGGGATTAGTCGCCAACATCTTGCGCGCCAAGGTCAATGCTTTTTGCTGCTGGTTAGTCGACAGATATTGTGTAATCAAACGGCTGGCAGGACCCACTGCATCCGGATTTTCCGTCTGTGCCAATTCCAGCCAGCGGGTTGCTTCCGGAACATTTTTCTCCATCGCAGAGAGCGCCGCCATGGCCGTCATGGCGTCAATGCTCTTCTTGTTCTTGTCGAGGAAGCGCTGCAACGCGGCCTTGGCTTCGGCAGGTTTTTTCTCCGCCATGGCCAGCAGCGCCAGGTTGCCCGTTGCAGAGTAATAATCCGGCTTCAAGCTGGCGGCTTTTTCAAAGCTGGCTTTTGCGCCGGCAAGATCTTTCTTGCCGACTTGCACCAAGCCCTTCAACTCAATGACCACTTCATTGTCCGGGAATTTCTTTTCCAGTTCCGCCACCGTGTTGGCGGCCTTGTCGAAATTCTTTTGGGCCAACTGCGCGCGGGCCAGCACCATGCCTGCCTGCGGCGTCTTATCGAGTTTCACAGCCGTCTCGAGTTCCGCCATGCCTTTGGCTTCCTCGCCTTTTTGCAGCTTGCTGATGCCCAGCTGCACGTGCAAACCAGCCGATTCCGGCGCCTTGCTGGACGCTTTTTCAAAGTATTCCGACGCCTTGTTAAAGTCGCGCGCCTGCATATAAGTTTCGCCTGCCAGTGCATACACTTGCAGGTCGTCGGAATCGCCTTTCAGCGCCGGTGTCAGCACACTGAGCGCATCCGGGCTCTGGCCGGTTTTCAACAGGGCGCTAGCCAGCATCTTGCGGGCGTAAACGTTGTCCGGGTTTTTTTCCAAGTACTTGCGCAGATGCTGTTCCGCCTGCTGCACGGAACCCATACGCAGCGCGAGTGCACCCGCCAGCAAGATGGTGGGCATATGGTCCGGCGCCACACGCAAGACTTTTTGCACGCTTTCCTGGGCCGCTGAATTCTTGTTTTGCGAGAAATCCAGCAACGCTTGCGTGTAGGTGACCAGCATGCTGCCCGGGGTGATTTTCTTGGCCTTGTCCAGGTCAGCCTGGGCTTTGTCGTACTGGCCGGCCGTCAATTCCAGATAGGCTTTTTCAATGTGCGCGGAGCGGTGGTTAGGCTTGGCGGCAATGACTTTATCGTACTGGGCAATGGCTTCGTCCGTCTTGCGCTGCACGCGCAGCAAGTCGGCTTTGAACATCAGCGCTTCCGGGCTTTGCGGCGCGACAGCCAATGCCTCGTCGGCCAGGCGCATGGCGCCTTCTTCATCGCCATTGATCTTTGCCAGGCGGCCTTTGGCAGCCAGCAGCAGCGGATTTTTAGGTTCGGCTTGCAAAGCCTGGTCCAGCAAGGCAACGGACTCTTCCCGCTTGCCCAAGGCCAGCAGCGCTTCCGCGCGGTACAGCGTCAGGTCGCCGCCCATCTTTTTCGATTCTTCCGCCGTTTCGTCCAGCACTTTTTGCGGCTGGTTTTGCAACAGCAGCGCGCGCGCCAGGATGGGGGCGGTTTTGTCGGACGCATACTTGAGGCTGATGGCGCGGCGGATTTCTTTTTCCGCGGCGGCGCCATCGCCATTTTCAATATAGGCGGACGCCAGCATGAAGCGCGCTTCCGCATCGTCGGGGTTGGCCAGCAGCGCGTTTTTCAACTGGATCATGGCGGCGTTGATGTCGCCTTTTTGCTGATACTGCTTGGCTTGCGCGACCAGCGTCTCACTCGATTCTTGTTTTTTGCATGCAACCAGTCCGGTGGACAGGGCTGCGACCATGGTGGCGAGCGCCAGCTTATTTACGCGATGGGACATACGATTCCTTTGAGTGAAGGGCTGCACACGATGGACGTGAGCTTGCCAACATACCATCCATTATGTTGGCATGTAACACGCGGTGTAGCAATAGAAATAACAATGCATGGCAGGCACTGCGGGCGATATAGTTACCCAGCTGTCACACTGTCGTCATCGAGCGGGTGGTAGCGCCCAACAGTCAGCCGCGGCGGCCAACCAGCACTTCCGCCGCAGCCGGGTGGCTGAGGAACGCGCCGGGGCTGGCGCTCAAGCCGTAGGCGCCCGATTGCAGCACGGCCACCAGGTCGCCGGGGCCTGCCTGCGCCAGTTCCATCTGGTCCGCCAGCAAATCCAGCGGCGTGCACAGCGGGCCCACGACGGTCGCCGTTTCACGGGGCCCTTGCTGCACGCGGTTGCCGATCACCACCGGATAATTCTTACGGATCACCTGGCCGAAATTACCGGATGCGGACAAGTGGTGGTGCAGGCCGCCATCGGTGACGAGGTAAGTGCGGCCGCGCGACTCCTTGCGCTCGATGATGCGGCTGACGTACACACCGGCTTCCCCCACCAGATAGCGGCCCAGCTCGATCACGATTTGCACGCCGGGCAGTGCGCGCAGCACGTCCGGCAGCATGGCGCGCAAGCCATCGCCCACTTGCTGGATATCCAGCCGTTCTTCGCCCGGGAAATACGGGATGCCGAAGCCGCCGCCGATATTCAGCGTGCGCAGCGGCGCGGGCGCATGGGCTGCCAGGCGCAGCGCCAGGGCAAACGTCTTTTCGTGGGCTTCGCGCAGCGCGGCAGCTTTCAAATTCTGCGAACCGCTGAAGATGTGGAAGCCGTGGAAATCCACGTCCAGTTGCGCCAGCCGTGCCAGCACATCGGGCGCGATTTCCGCATCGATGCCGAATTGCTTGGGGCCGCCCCCCATTTTCATGCCGGACGATTTCAGTTCAAAGTCGGGGTTGATGCGCAGCGCCACTTGCGGGCGCACGTGCAGTGTCTTGCCGATGGCGGCGACGCGTTCCAGTTCGCCGGCCGATTCCACGTTCAATACTATCCCGGCCGCCACCGCACTGGCCAGGTCCGCAGCGCTCTTGCCGGGACCGGCAAAGCTGATGTGCTGCGGATCGATGCCGGTGTCGAGCGCCACGCGCAATTCGCCGCCGGACGCCACGTCGAGCCCGTCCACCAGGTCCGCCATATGCTGGACCACGGCCGGCATCGGGTTGGCTTTCATGGCATAGTGCAGCGCGATTTCCGGCGGCAGCGCCGTGCGTAATGCCTGCACGCGGCGTGTCAGCGCGCCCCGGTCATACGCATAAAACGGCGTCTGGCCCACTTGCGCCGCCAGGCGCGGCAAGGGCACGCCGCCCACCACCAGGCAGTCGTTCACGATGGGGAATTGTTCGAGCGGGGCGTGTTGCGGGCGGACAGGCGTGGTCATCTTCAAGTCTGGAAACAGTCTGCGTATTGCAGGCTCAATAATTTGCGGTCGATTTTACCGTTGGGATTGCGGGGCAGGGCAGCGTCCGCCATGACGATACGCTGCGGCAGCATGTAGGCAGGCAAATGCGGTTTGACGGCCGCCAGCAACGCTTCCGCCGTGGCGCCGTCAGCGCCCTGGGCAATGACGACGATCGCTTGTCCCAGCGTCGGGTGCGGGGCGCCGATGGCGGCCGCTTCCAGCACGCCGCCCTTTGCATAGACGACTTCTTCCACTTCAGTCGGGCTGACGCGGTAACCCGATGTTTTAATCATTTCATCGGTGCGGGAAATGAAATACAGGAAGCCTTCCGCATCGCGGCGCACCGTGTCGCCCGACCACACGGCCCATTCCTGCACCGTCAATCCGGCGCCGTTAGGCTGCACGTAGGGCTTGAAGCGCTCGGCGGTCTTGGCGGGATCATTCCAGTAGCCCAGCGACACCAGCGCGCCGCGGTGCACCAGTTCGCCCGGTTCATTCGCATCGCATTCGCTGCCATCGGGACGCAGCACCAGTACTTCCGCATTGGGAATCGCCTTGCCCATGGAATCGGGGCGGCGCTGCAGCTCGGAAGGCGGCAAATACGTGGAACGGAATGCTTCCGTCAAGCCATACATCAGGTAAGGCTGGGCGTTCGGCAGCGCCTGGCGCAGTGCATCGAGCGTGGGGCGCTGCATGGCGCCGCCGGAATTGGTCCAGTAGCGCAATGTGCAGTCAGCAGGCCAGCTCAGCGGCGCCAGTTGCAGCCACAGCGGTGGTACGGCCGCCAGGCCCGTGATGCGTTCCGCCGTGACGGCTTTGACGACGTCGCGCGGCAGCAAGTGGTTCAACAGCACGGCCGTGGCGCCCACGCGGAAGGCCGTGGTCAGCTGGCTCAAGCCATAGTCAAAGCTCAGCGGCAAAACAGCGAGCAGGCGGTCTTGCGCTGTATTGTTCAGGTACGTGGACACGCTGACGGCGCCGGCCACCAGGTTGCGGTGCGACAGCACGACGCCTTTGGGTTTGCCCGTGCTGCCCGACGTATACAAAATCGCCGCCATGTCCGTGTCGATGCCAGCGCGCGGCGGCGTGCCTGGCGGTGCGGCCAGTGCGCTATCCCAGCTCAGTACGGCAATACCTTCGACTTCAGGCATTGCCGCGCCGGACGGATTGACGGCAATCACCGTCGCCAGGTCAGGGCATTGCGCCAGCGCAGGCGCCAGCAAACGCAGGCGGTCGGCGCTGGTGACCAGGATGCGCACGTTGCAGTCGGCCAGGATATAGGCGACCTGTTCCGGTTTCAGCAGTGGATTGACGGGCACGAACACGCCGCCGGCCGCGGCCGCGCCAAACATGGCCGCCACGTTTTCCACATTTTTTTCCATGCAGACGGCGACCCGTTCACCCCGCTCCAGGCCCAGCGCAGCCAGCGCGTCGGCAGCGCTGCGCACGGCGCCGGCCAGCGCGGCATAGTCGAGGCGGCGCGCGCCATAAACCAGCGCTTCCGCGCCCGGTGTGCGGCGCGCGCTGTCAAATATGAAATCATGTATCAGGTCGCTCATGGGGCCGCATGGTACGCGCAGGCTGGGGGGCTGTCCATCGCCTGGGCAAGTCGATTGTGATAAAGTGGCAACTATTTTCCGCTCTTTTTGCGCTCCATGACCTGGACCCTGACCCCGGCAACAGACTTCGCCGCCCATGCGGACCGCTGGAATGCGCTCAATGCTGCCGGCGCTGCGGCGCCCCTGCTGGAAGCGGATTTCGTTATTCCCTTGCTGCAACACTTTGATGACGGCCGCGCGTTGCTGGCCACGTGCGAACACGGCGGCCGCGTGGTGGCGATGGCCGTGGTGGTGCAACAACGCCAGGGGGTATGGGCCACGTTCCAGCCGGCGCAGCAACCGCTGGCCATGTGGCTGCAATTGCCGGGCGAAGATGCGGCGCAGTTGCGCAGCAGCTTGCTGGGCGCATTGCCCGGCGGCAAGCTCATTTTAGCGGTCATGCAATGCGATCCCGTGCTGGCGGCGCGTCCGCTGGATGGCGGCCGCGTGCAAACGCTGGATTACATCGAGACGTCGTGCATCACCATCCACGCGTCGTACGACGATTACTGGGCGGGGCGGGGCAAGAATTTACGCAATAACTTGAAAAAGCAGCGCAGCCGCCTGCAGCGCGAAGGCATTGCGACGCGCCTGGAAATCTGTACCGCGCCGAAACAGATGGCCGCCGCGGTTGCCGATTACGGCCGGCTGGAAAGCAGCGGCTGGAAGGGCGCGGAAGGCACGGCAGTCCATGCGGACAATGCGCAAGGCCGCTTTTATACGGACATGCTGGCGGCGTTTTGCCGCCGTGGCGCGGGCAGCGCGGTGCGCTACTGGTTCAATGACCGGCTGGTGGCGATGGACTTGTGCATTGAAGGCGGCGGCGTGCTGGTGGTGTTGAAAACCGCCTATGACGAAAGCGTGGAATCGCATTATTCGCCCGCGCTGCTGATGCGCGATGAAAGCTTCCGGCTGCTGTTTTCACGGCCCGGCCTGCGGGTTGTGGAGTTTTATGGCAAGGTATTGCCCTGGCACCGTCAATGGACTGACGAGGTGCGCACCATGTACCATATCAACCATTATCGCTGGCCCTTGTTGCGGAAGCTGCACCAGCAACTGCACGCCATGCGGCGCACATCCTTGGAGTAAGTAATGTATTTGCAAGAAATTAAGACCATCCTGGCCGACACATTGAGCCTGCCGCCCGGCGCCGCCGATGCGCTGACGGCGGATTCGGCGCTGATGGGCAGTATCCCGGAACTCGATTCGATGGCCGTGGTCCAGCTGATTGCCACTTTAGAAGAACAATTCGGTTTTGCCATCGATGATGATGAAATCGATGCCAGCACGTTTGCCACGGTAGGTTCGCTGGCAAAATTCGTTGAATTCAAGCTGACTGCATGATCCCTTCCGGCGCCGCTGCGCCGGCCGCGCCCGCGCTCCCTCCACCCGCACCGTTTTTTCTGCCCATTGCCGGGCAGGGCGCCCGCTTTTGCCTGTACCATGCGCCAGCCGGGCCGGCTTCGGCGGCGCTGGTGTACGTGCATCCGTTTGCGGAAGAAATGAACCGCAGCCGCCGCATGGCGGCGCTGGCGGCGCGCGCGCTGGCGGCGCAAGGCGTGGCCGTGCTGCAAATCGACTTGCTGGGCTGCGGCGACAGCAGCGGCGATTTCAGCGATGCGCGCTGGGAATGGTGGCGCGCCGACGTGGCGCATGCCGTGTCATGGCTGCGCGAACGCAGCGGACAGGCGCCGGGCCTGTGGGGCTTGCGCATGGGCGCGTTGCTGGCGCTCGATTGCGCGCGCGAGTTCGCTTGTTCCCGCCTGCTGCTGTGGCAGCCGGTGCACAGCGGCGCCGCGTACCTGACGCAATTCCTGCGCCTGCAACTGGCTGCCGACATGCTGGACCAGCAGCAGGCGGCGCGCACAACCACGGCGGCATTGCGGGCATCGCTGCGCGATGGTACGCCGCTGGAAATTGCCGGTTATACGCTGGCGCCCGCGATGGCCGATGCACTCGACGCGCTGGACAGCAAACAACTGGCGCCGCCGTGCGCCACGCACTGGTTTGAATTGGCGGCCGACGCCAGCCGCCCGTTGACGCCAGCCAGCAACGCTGTGCTGCAAACGTGGCGGCAGCAGGGGGCCTCGGTGCAGGCGCAAGTGGTGGCGGGGCTGCAATTCTGGGGCACGCAGGAAGTCACCACCAGTTCCGCGCTGGTGGGGGCTACGGTGGCCGCAATGGGAGCGCGCCATGCACAGTGACATGCCGTATTACGAGCAGGCGCTGGCCTTTGCCTGCGGCGCGGACTCTCTGCCGGCCATCGTCACGCTGCCGCAGCAGCCAGGACCGCGCGGCGTGCTGGTGATCGTCGGCGGTCCCCAATACCGGGCCGGCAGCCATCGCCAATTCACCTTGCTGGCGCGCAGCCTGGCCGCGCAAGGCATCCCCGTCATGCGCTTCGATGCGCGCGGCATGGGCGATGGCGAAGGGACGCCGCGCACATTCGAAGATATCGGCGCGGATGTGCGCGCCGCCGCCGATTGCTTCATGCAGGCCGTGCCGGGATTGCGCGATATCGTACTGTGGGGGCTGTGCGACGGCGCTGCCGCCGCCATGCTGTATGGCGCGGATGACGCCCGCGTCAGCGGCCTCGTGTTGCTGAATCCGTGGGCGCGCGATGAAGGCAGGCTGGCCAAAACCATGCTCAAGCATTACTACTTGCGGCGCCTGGTGGATCCCGCGCTGTGGCGCAAAATATTGAGCGGCCGTTTCGATGTGCGCGGGTCAGCCGCTTCGCTGGCCGAACAAGTGCGCAAGGTTTTGCAGCAGACGCCGTCGGCTGCCGTTACCGTGACGGCCTTGCCGGATGATTTGCTGTCCGTGCACGCGGCGCCCGCTGCCGTGCCGCCCCCTGCGCCGCCGCTGGGCCCACGGCTGTATGCGGGCTTGCAGCGCTTTCACGGACCGGTGTTGTTCGTCATCAGTCCGGCTGACATGACCGCCATGGAATTCCAGGAATTGGCGGGCAGTACCAAAGCGTGGCGCAAGCTGATGCAGGCGCCCCGCATCACGCGCCGGGAGTTGCCTGGCGCCGACCATACTTTCTCCAGCCGCGCATGGCGCGACCAGGTCGCGGAATGGACTGGACAGTGGCTGCGCTCGTGGTAAATTACTGCAGGAAATATGTGGAGACCCCATGAAATGTTTATCTGCGCTGGCGGCTGCCTGCCTGCTGGCCGCCGCAGCCGCTCCGGCAATGGCTGCGTCAAAAATTTGCGGCGCACTTGACGAACCGGCCACTTTGTCGGATTACCGCAAAGGCAGGACGGAATTTGCCGCCCGGCTTTCTCAGGTGGAAAAAACAGCGTTCACACCGGAAGTGGAAAGCGGCGCCCGTGGCATGGCCGGCGGTACTGCGCTGGAAGCGACGCTGGCCGCGTTTCCCAACCATGCTCCCGCATTGAATGCGCTGACGCGGCTGGCGCTGAAGGAAAAGCGCGCCACGATACCCGGCATGAAATATCCGGTCGAGTGCTATTACGACCGCGCCCAGCGCTTTGCGCCGGATGATGCTGCCGTGTATGCAGCGTATGCCGGTTACCTGTTCGGGCTGGGTTTGAATGACAAGGCTGTGGAAATGTATGTGCGGGCCGTCGAACTGGATAGCCGCAATGCCGTCATCCACTACAACCTCGGCCTCGCGTATTTCAAACTGAATAATTACGAGCTGGCCAACAAATATGCGCAGCGCGCGTATAACGCGGGGTTCCCGCTGCCAGGCTTGCGCACCATGCTGCAAAACGCGGGGAAGTGGCGCTACATGCCGGAAGAAGTCATGCCGCCGCCACCTTTGCAGGAGGGGGAGGCAGCGGATCCCGAACCGGCGCCTAAGCCGGCAAAGCCGCCCGTCAAGGAGTAAGCGATGCTGAAATATGTCACCACGGGGATGACCTTTGCGCTGCTTGCCGCCGCAGCACACGCGGCATCCGATCCGCGCCTGGATGGATTGAAGCGGGTCGAGCGCAGCCGCTGCGAACGGGCCGGCAATACCGGGCCGGGCGCGCCGAAAAATTTGAAACTGGTGCCGAAATATTGCGAGTGCGTCGCCAATAATTATTACGACAACTTGCCGAAAGAAGAAGTTGACCAGTTGCTCAGTGCGGGCCAGTCCGAATCCATCGATGAGCGCCGTGAAGTGCGCCTGGCGCAAGCGCGCACGGCGTGCAAGGTGCAGCCATAACCATGCGCGCCACGCTGGCGTCGCAAGGCTGGACGTTTGACGCGGACGGCGCCACGGCATTGTTGAAAGCAGCGGAGCAGGGCGGTATCCGCTTGCCCAGTTCATGCCGCAATGGCACGTGCCGCACGTGCCTGTGCAAGCTGGAAAGCGGCGCCATCCGCTACCTGATCGAATGGCCCGGCGTCAGCCGCGAAGAAAAACAGGAAGGCTTGATCTTGCCGTGCGTGGCGGTGGCGGAAACCGACGTCGTGCTGAACGTGCCGGCCGCCCGCCAAATCAGCCGCTGACGCTATGATTCGCCGCTGCCCGGATCTTTGCCTTCGCGCAGCCTGCTCAGCAGCGCATTTGCTGTTTCACTCATCGGCAAGCCGTGGCGGCGCAGCAGCTGGATGTGCAGCACCATATTTTCCAGCACCAGCTTGGCGGCCACCGCCAGCAATGTCAGGCGCCGGTCTTCCTCGCTGAATGACTCCATCGCATCGGCCATTTCACACAAGTGGTTGGCCACCAGCGCGCGCAATTCATGCTCGTCGAACGGCAAGTCGGCAAAGTCGATCGGGTCTTCCTGCTCCACTTCCTGCATTAAAGATTGCAAGTCTTGCGGGGTGATTGCCATGTGTGGCTTTCAGAGTTGCCGTGATTTTATTTTAGCGCTAAGCCGCGATAAACCGCGCTAGAATTTCCATTCAGACAAAGGTGCAGGGCCTTTAGGGCGGGCATCCTCATTCTAGGACTTACCTTGGCGCAAATTATTTTCACCCAACAACTCGCGCGTTTTTTGCCGGTGCCGGAATTATCGACGCAGGCAAGCAACTTGCGCAGCGCGCTCGATGGCGCGTTTGCCGGGAATGCGCGGCTGCGCGCGTACGTGCTGGATGACCAGGGGCATTTGCGTGAAAACGTCGTGATTTTTATTGATGGCAAGCGTAGCCGCGACCGGGTGTTGCTGGATGATGCGCTGCAGCCTGATTCGAAAATTTATATTTTGCAGGCATTATCCGGAGGCTGACATGACAGACCGCGCGTATATCGCGACCCGCAAAGGCTTGTTTGAACTGGCGAATAAAAATGGCGAATGGGAAATCGACGCCCGCCACTTTTTAGGCGAGCCGGTCAGCATGGTCTTGCCCGATGCGCGCGACGGCACCGTCTATGCGGCGCTGAACCTGGGCCACTTCGGCGCCAAGCTGCACCGGCGCGATGCGGGCAGTGCCGAGTGGACGGAAATCAGTGTGCCTGTGTATCCGGAAAAGCCGGCCGATAGCACGGACAAGACGGAATGGAAACTCAGGCAAATCTGGTCGCTGGAAGCCGGCGGCGCGGATGAACCGGGTGTGTTGTGGGCGGGAACATTGCCGGGCGGCCTGTTCCGCTCCAGCGACCGCGGCGATTCGTGGCAACTGGTGGAGTCATTATGGAATATGCCGGGGCGCCCCGACTGGTTTGGCGGCGGCTATGACACGCCGGGCATCCACAGTATTTGCGTGGATCCCCGCAACAGCCGCAGCGTATTGATCGGCATTTCGTGCGCGGGCGCGTGGCTGACGACGGATGGCGGCGCCACGTGGGCGCTGCGCGCGCAAGGCATGCAGGCGCGCTACATGCCGCCCGACATGATGGACCAGGGCGTCGTGCAAGACCCGCACCGCATCGTGCGCTGCCCGGCCGAGCCGGACAAGCTGTGGTGCCAGCATCACAGCGGTATCTGGCGCTCCATCGACAATGGCGCCACGTGGACGGAAGTCACGGCGCCCTTATCGAGTTTTGGTTTTGCCGTGGCCGTGCATCCGCGCGATGGCGAGACGGCGTGGTTTGCGCCGGGCGTGGCAGACCAGCAGCGCATCCCGGTCGATGCGGCGATGGCCACCACCCGCACCTCGGATGGCGGCCAAAGCTTCACCGTGCAGCGCAACGGCTTACCGCAGGACCATTGCTATGACCTCGTGTACCGCCACGGTTTAGTGGTGGCGGACGATGGCAAGACCTTGCTGATGGCATCGACGACAGGCAGCGTGTGGCTGTCGTCGAACGGCGGCGATTACTGGCGCACGATTTCACAAAATATGCCGCCCGTGTACGCCGTCCGCTTTGGCTGATTACTGCCTGGCGTTGGCCGCGTATTCCGGATTCAGGATGCCGGCCGGTGTGCCTTGTGCAAAGGCCACGACATTTTTAAATGCCGCATTGAAATACAGTTCATAACTGTCTTTTTCCACGTAGCCCAAATGCGGCGTGGCCAGCACGTTCGGCACTTTCAGCAAAATCGAGTCCGGCTGCAGCGGTTCCTGTTCAAATACATCGAGCGCGGCCGCACCGGGGCGGCCCGCGCGCAGCGATGCTTCCAGCGCGCCTTCGGCCACCAGTTCCGCACGGCTCGTATTGACGAACAGTGCGGTGGGTTTCATCCGCTGCAAATCGTCCGCTGTGACGATGCCGCGCGTAGCATCGGCCAGCCGCAAGTGCAAGGTCAGCACATCGGCCTGTTCAAAGAATTGTTCGCGCGTTTCAGCAGCGCTATAGCCATCGGCGACTGCGGCATCACGGCTGGACTGGCTGCCCCACACCATCACGCGCATGCCAAACACTTTGGCATAGCCGGCAATCAGCTTGCCGATTTTGCCGTAGCCCCAGATCGCCATCGTGCGGCCTTTGAGGACGGTGCCCACCGTGTTGTATTCCGGCAGCGACGACGACGTTTGCCACAGGCCGTTTTTCAAATGCATCGCATACGGCACGATCTTGCGCTGGGCAGCCATGATCAGCGTCCACGTCAATTCTGCTGGCGCCGTGGGCGAGCCCACGCCTTCTGCAATGGCGATTCCCAATTCCGTGGCGGCCGCCACGTCGATGTGCCCGCTGACCTTGCCCGTCTGGGAAAGCAGCTTCAAATTAGGCAATTTTGACAGCAGCGCCCGGTTAAATGACGTGCGCTCGCGGATCAGTACCAGCGCGTCAAACGGCGCCAGCCGGGCGGCCAGTTGGCCCACGCCTTTGGGGGAATTATTGAAGATTTTGACATCGTGTCCTTCAAGCAATTTCATGCATTCAAGGCTACGAGTTGCTTCCTGATAATCGTCGAGAATGGCAATTTTCATAGGTGTTGACAAAGAAGAAACATCATTTCGTAGTGTAATAACAGGATTCAAAAATCAACCAAATAGCCTACTACAAAAGTCAACCAATTCTCCTACATTTCTGTCGGAATCGGCCGATGACAGGTGTACAATCGGCGCAGATTTCAGACCCAACAGCGGGTCTGCGCAATACGTTCCATCAGTCCGGATGCATAATATGGACTGGGCGCCCGTGAATTTTTCCAGGCGCACCGACAAGACCGCCGTACCGCCGAAGCATACTGAAATGCCTTCCTGAGCGCATAGCCAAAAGCTGACGACGATCCTGCCGTGCCGGGACAAGACAAAGAATTCTTTATTGGCATTGGAGGTACTATGAATCAGCCCATCATGGGTGGCGTTGCAGCCCTGAACGTCCCAGCTTACGTCAAGCATCAAGGTCTTATTAACTGGGTTGCCGAAATCGCGGCGCTGACCCGTCCTGCCCGCATCTACTGGTGCGATGGCTCGCAGGAAGAATATGACCGCCTGTGCGGTGAAATGGTTGCCGCCGGCACCATGAAAAAACTGAATCCGGAACTGCGTCCGAATTCTTACCTGGCGTGCTCGGACCCGACCGACGTGGCCCGCGTGGAAGACCGTACGTTCATCTGCTCGCAAACCAAGGAAGCCGCCGGCCCGACCAACAACTGGATGGCCCCGGCTGAAATGCGCACCACGTTGAACGGCCTGTTCGATGGCTGCATGGCTGGCCGCACGCTGTACGTGGTGCCATTCTCGATGGGCCCGCTGGGTTCGCCGATTGCGCACATCGGCGTGGAACTGTCGGATTCGCCATACGTTGCCGTCAACATGCGCATCATGACCCGCATGGGCAAGGCTGTGTTCGACGTGCTGGGCGCCGATGGCGACTACGTGCCATGCGTGCACACCGTGGGCGCGCCGCTGGCTGCCGGCGAGAAGGACGTGCCATGGCCATGCAACAGCACCAAATACATCGTGCACTTCCCGGAATCGCGTGAAATCTGGTCGTACGGTTCGGGCTACGGCGGCAATGCGCTGCTGGGCAAGAAGTGCTTCGCACTGCGTATCGCATCGAACATGGGTTTCCAGGAAGCGCAGCAGGGCGGCAAAGGCTGGCTGGCAGAACACATGCTGATCCTGGGCGTGGAATCGCCGGAAGGCAAAAAGCACTACGTGGCAGCGGCATTCCCATCGGCTTGCGGCAAGACCAACTTCGCCATGCTGATTCCGCCGGCATCGTTCAATGGCTGGAAAGTCACCACCATTGGCGACGACATTGCATGGATCAAGCCGGGCGCCGATGGCCGCCTGTACGCGATCAATCCGGAAGCCGGCTACTTCGGCGTGGCGCCGGGCACCAACACCAAGACCAACTCGAACTGCATGGCTTGCCTGGGCGAAGACACCATCTTCACCAACGTGGCGCTGACCGATGACGGCGACGTGTGGTGGGAAGGCTTGACCAAGGAAGCGCCTGCGCACCTGATCGACTGGCAAGGTAAAGACTGGACGCCTGCGTCCGGCACCAAGGCTGCGCACCCGAACGCGCGCTTCACCGTGGCTGCCACGCAGAACCCGGTGATCGACCCGGCCTGGAATGATCCAGCCGGCGTGCCGATTTCCGCCTTCATCTTCGGCGGCCGCCGTTCCACCACCGTGCCGCTGGTCACTGAAGCGCGCAACTGGGTGGAAGGCGTGTACATGGCTGCCACCATGGGTTCGGAAACCACCGCTGCTGCCGCTGGCCAGCAAGGCGTGGTACGCCGCGATCCATTCGCCATGCTGCCATTCATGGGCTACAACATGAGCGACTACTTCCAGCACTGGCTGAACCTGGGCGAGAAAATCGGCGCGGCTGCGCCGAGGATCTACTGCGTCAACTGGTTCCGTACCGATGCCGAAGGCAAGTTCGTGTGGCCAGGCTTCGGCGACAACATGCGCGTACTGAAGTGGATGCTGGACCGCATCGAAGGCAAAGCCGGCGGCGTGGAAAACGTGTTTGGCACGACGCCGGAATTCGGCGACTTGAACTGGGACGGCCTGAACTTCACGCAAGAACAGTTCAACCAGATCACGTCGATCGACAAGGCAGCGTGGCAGGAAGAATTGAAATTGCACGCAGAACTGTTCGACAAGCTGGCTTACCACTTGCCGAAAGAGCTGGTGGAAACCAAGGCGGCGATTGAAAAGCGTCTGGCGAACTAAGCTGTAGCATTTCTGCATCAACAATGCGCCCGGGTTGAGTCTCCCGGGCGCATTTTTTTTGGCTTGCCGATATTGCAATGCGTTATCATTTTGCTTTTTTGCAAATGGATAATCAGATGGCGGAATTGGAAGTGGCCAAGCACGGCAAGAATGTGATCCACATGGCGGTCGCCAAGGAACACGGGATTGGCCACAAGTTGCGGGAAATCGCGCTGGAAATCGCCATCATCGTGTTCGCCGTCAGCATCAGTATCTGGTTCCACAGCATGAGCGAGCACCGCCATGAACAGCAGCAGGTGAAATCATTCCTGCTGGGCCTAAAAGCTGATTTGGCGAACGATGCGGCCAACCTGGCGGGCCTGGCGCAGTCTTACCACGAAGCCGACGCCAATTACAAATACCTTGCAGCGCTGGATCCGAAAGGCCGTCCGGATGGCGAGAAATTCATGCAGGCGTATGCGCTGATGGATACGAACCGCTTTTTCAAGCCGGAGCGCAGCCGCTTTGAAGGATTCAAAAGCGCCGGCAAGCTGACAAATATTGAAGATGCCGCCCTGTTGAATGACATCCTGGACTTGCATCAGGCGTTGCTGCCTTCCATACAATCTTCCGAGAACTTCTGGCGCACGAGCCAGGAAAAGCTGCGCGCTTATATGGACATTTCGCTGGATCAGGGTGATGAACCGGCGCAGCTTTACGCGGCGCTGACGACACCGAAGGCCAAGCGCTTGCTGCGCCGTATGGCTACTTCTCCTGAGTTGTACGAGCGCTACCAGAAGTACATCGCGCTCAGCCAGAAAATCATCCAGCAAATCGACGCAGCCTATCCCGGCGCCTGACCCTTACCGTGCGCTGCGCAACGCTCCCGCGTGGCGCACGATATCGGCTTCCAGTCCTTTATACAGGCCCAGCACGAACAGCGCTTCCGCCACGACGAACAGCGGCCCGATAATCAGCCCGCTGAGGTCGTCGACAAACGCGGGTTTGCGGCCTTCGTAGTAATGGCCGATAAACTGGAAGGTCCAGCCCACGACGAAGCCGCCCACGCCCAGCATCAGCCACGTGGCCGTGTCTTGCGCGGCGCTCCATTGCCCCAGCCATAAGGCTGCCACCATCAGCGCCGCCATGATGACGCCGAAGCCGAGATCCAGTATGAAGTAATACGCCACCGCCGCCATGGCCAGCACTGTGGCGGCAGACAGCGTGATGCCGCCTGCATGGAACGCGGGGCGCGACAGCAGGATGGCCACGGCCGCCACGATCATCGGGATGCCGATGAAATGCGTGGCGATGTTGCGCTTGTCGCGGTGGTATGCCGCGTAGGCCGATAATTGTTCGGTGATGGTTTTCATGGGCGTCTCCAAAAGGTGGGAAAGCGCATCATGCGTTTCACGGCGCGGCGGCGCTGTCGGGTAGCCGACACAAGCCGTAAAATGGCCGCATGAACACTCACACTCCGGCCGGCTACCGCGCACTGCTGCGCACGGGCAGCTGGTTCCACGCGCTGGAACCCGCGCTGCAAGACCAGTTGCTGGCGCTGGCGCACGTGCGCCGTTTGCGCAGCGGCCAGCGCCTGTTTGCACGCGGCGACGCGCCCGACGGCATGTATGCGATTGTCGATGGCGCCGTGCGTGTGGGCGGCTTGTCGGAAACCGGCAAGGAAGCCGTGCTGGCGCTGGTGGAGCCGCCGCACTGGTTTGGCGAAATTTCACTGTTCGATGGCCAGCCCCGCACGCACGATGCGTGGGCGGAAGGTGACGTGACCTTGCTGCACGTGCCGCAGCAGCCATTGCTGGCGCTATTGGATGCGCAGCCTGTGCACTGGCGCGCGCTGGCGCTGCTGATGACGCACAAGCTGCGGCTGACGTTCATGGTGATGGAAGAAACCGCGCTGCTGCCAGCGAGCGCCCGCCTGGCGCGCCGGCTGGTCACGATGGCCGAAGGCTATGGCGACTGGAAAGACCGCAACCGCCGCATGCTGCACGTGCCGCAAGAACAGCTGTCGCTGATGCTGTCGCTGTCGCGCCAGACCGTCAATCAAATCCTCAAGCAATTCGAAGCGCAGCACGCCATTGCGCTGGTGCGGGGCGGGATTGAAATCCTCGATATCGCCAGGCTGCGCCTGCTGGCACAGTAATCAAGGCACTTTTTTCAAGTCTTCCAGCCGGAACCACAATTCCTTGCGCGCCAGCGGCGTTTCCGGCGGCAGCAAAGGATTGGCCAATTCAATCACGCGCCGCTTATCGAGCGCCGCTTCGCGCAGCAGCGCGCCGTAATGGCGGTAAAACAGCTGGTCCATGGAGCCGTCCGCAATGGCTGCTTCGAGCCCCAGCCGGATTTGCTCGGCCAGCCTGGTATTGTTGCGGTTGACGAAGAAATAGTCGGCGGCCGGATAACGCAGCACCAGGTAGGGTTCAATCGCCAGGTCCGGATGGTGCGCCGCTTCCGCCCAGATTTCCTGCACGGAGCGGGGCAGGTAATCAATGCGGCCTGCTTTCAGCATGCCGAACAGGCTGTTGTAGCTGGACACGGGCGCCGGGTCGGCGCCATTGGCGCGCAAGATTGCCAGGTCCGGCCAGTCATGGCCTTGCGCCACTCTGTAAGGCGCCAGGTCGGCCACGGCGCGGACATCACGATACAGGTTGTGCTCACCGTGCCGCACCAGCAGCAGCCGCCAGCCGATCAAGCCTTTGCTGATCGGGATACGGACTGGCAGCAGTTGCTGTTCCCGTTCCACGGATGTCATGGTGGCCGTGATGTGGACTTTACCCGTGTCTTTCGCCACTTCGATGATCGAGCGGTTTTGCTGCATATAGTGCGGCGACATGACGACTTGCTGGCCGCTGCCTGCTTTGATCAGCGCCAGTTGCAGCAACTGGAACGGGTAATCGCCGCGCGCATCGTCCAGGCTTTCCGGGCGCGGATAAAACAGCACTTCCGCCATCGCGCATGGCAAGGCGGCAATGCTGCTTAAGACACCGGCAAAGAAGCCGGCCATTAAACGGGACCTGGCCTGCAACATGCGCGGCTCCGACAAGGGGTAGTAATTGATAGTCGCTCAATGCTTGATGAGAGTCAAGATTCCTGCATCTAATTGCGAAAATTTAACAATTCATTCCTAATGGAAGCAAAGAAACCCGCGCAGTATATGGATGAGATCAATATGCTGTGACTTGCATTTCACAATGTTTGTGTTGTAGCAATGTGATAGTTTTTCCATTGTTTTTCGTTCATGATTGCACTCACTGATCAGCCGGGGAGATGCCATGAGCGTGCGCAGGGGGATGAACATACTGGACTTGTTGCCGATGACGACGGGCCTGGCGCCGGTTGTTCCAGACGGCATCCTTGAACAAATTGCCTTGCTCAACATCGTTGATCATCGCTCCACGGCCAGTCCCGGCTTTTACCTGCACGAGGGGACGCTGCAATCCATTGCCGACCAGTTCGACCTGAACACGGCCAACTGGATCTTGAGCGTGCCGGGCGTATCGACCGGTTTGCCATTCCGCCTGTCCGTCACGCGCGCGGCGCCATTCCCTGCCACGTCGGGCGGTGCACCGGCGCCGGGCGGCTTCGTGCAGGAAGACATCCCCGTGCAATGGGCGCTCGACATCAAGGTCAATCCCGTGTCCGTGATTTTGCCGGGCTTGAACGCGGCCACCATCAACAGCAGCGACCCCATGAAAACGCCGTCGCTGCAGGCGGCAGGCGGTCCGCCGGCCGCGCGCCGCGTCACGCTGCAGGCATCGTGCGTGTTGCGCATCAGCGGCAACGGGGCCGGCACGCTGGTGCAATTGATGGATGCGCCCGACCCGCTGGACCCGAATGCGCCGTCCGGCGGCGTGGTGCGGGCCAATATGCAGCCGAACACGGCCGTGATCGGCAATTCGCAATTCGGTTTCAAGCTTGATACCTTGGTGGCCGACGTGTCGCCCACCTTCACTCCGGCGGAAATCGAAGCGCGCGGCAAGGATGAAAGTTTCATGGGCGTGTCGCTCAAGGAATTGACGTTCTTCCTGCCCTTAAATACGCCGCTGGTTGACAACATGACGGTGGGCGGACGCGATTTGCTGGTCGGCGTCCCGTTCGGCATGCAGGGTGAAATCGCGGCGGATTTCAGCAAGGATTTCCCGCAGCAGCTCAATACCTTTTTGACCATCGAACAGCTCAATGCGGGCAACTTGACGGGCGTGTCCGTGCAGCCTAATCCGCCGCTGTATGCGTACGCCGTGCCGACCGGGCCGCAGGCGCAATTGCAGCGCGTGCGCGCCAAGTTCAATTTGAATGCATCGATTGGCGGCGGCGTGGCTGACATGAAAGTCATCGGCGTGTGGTGGGAAATCCCCGGCGGCATCGAAGGCAATAGCGATACGACGCCGTGGTTCGATGCGCCGACCGACGCCGTGCTGCGCTACCGGCTGCGCGTGGCCGATGCCACCCTGGTAGGCCAGCCTGCGCCGCAACCCAGCCTGCCCAGTGCGATCCCATCCGGCCAGACGGAGCTGCAGCAAATCACCGTGACGTTCCCGCGCCAGAGCGGCAGCCCCAGTGGCGCGCCACCGGTCATTGACGCCACCGCCAATGGCGGCCCGCTGCGCCACAACGTGCTGCACTTGCGGGGCCCCGCGCACTTGCTGCGGCAAGTGGCGCTGGAAACGCGCGGCCAGGCTATTGCCGTGCGCTGGACGCTGGGCGGCGGCAGCGTGCCCGTGGTGGCGCGTTCCGCGTCCACGTTTAACCTGGCAGGGCTGCCCAACGGCAGCGGCCCGTTTGAATTACTGGTCACCGATGACAATGGCGAGCCGGGCGATACGCAAGGCGTGCGCCGCATCCGCATCGATGTGACGCCGGCCGGCCCGCTGGCCATCGGCCACCAGGAAACCGCCACGCCCACTTCGGCCGGCCTGGTCACGCTGGAAGGCGAGGCGTCGCCGCTGCAGCCGACCCGCGTCAGCGATACGTTCCTGGCGCGCGAATACCACACGACGGGCGCCCGCTCGACGGCCCCGGTCCCGGCGGCATTGGCAGGCGCCAAAGTCACGGCGCAGCAGGGCACCGATGCGGAAGTCGAAGTGCTGGTGCCGTCTGGCGACAATACGCCGATCCCCGTGCCGCCCACGCAGGATTTCATCACGCGCACCGTGCAAGTGCTGTACGAATATGGCGAATCCACGCCGATCGCCGTCAAGAATGAAGATGAAAATGTCACGGCCGCGCCGCCCGGACAGACTTTGCAAAAGCACCAGGCGCTCGCCTATCCGATGGCAATCAATTTCCAGGGCCGCAATGGCCCGCCGGGCGCCACGCTGGAACAGCAAATTGCCGCGTGGATTGCGGGGCTGGAAGCGGCCAATCCGGGCGCGGACCGCAAGTTCTATGTGGTGGGCCGCACCGATGACTTATGGTATGGCGCCAACCAGAGCGCCAACGAACAGCATAACAATGACCTGGCGGACCAGCGCAAGGAGCGTGCGATGGCTGCCGTGCTGGCGGTCGTCAACGACCCGGTCCGCGTCATGGGACGCCGCGAGACGGAAGCGCCTGTGAACTGGCCCACCGTGCTGCAAGGCGCGCCGCAGCGCATGATCGACACGCGCCGCCTGGCGCTGCCGCCGGGGAATGCGCCCGATGGCCAGCCATACCTGCAAACGGGCGCCAATGGCACGCCCGTGTGGCGCCATGACTGGACGCGCGACGCGACCGACAATATCCAGAGCGGCCAGCATGCGCTGGCGAAAGCGGACATGGACCGCGCCGGCTACCGCTGCGCGGAAATATTTGCCATTGAAGCGGGCCAGCAACAGCAGCCATCGTTGCCGGGACCGGATGGCCGCAGTTCGCGTGTGACCATGTTGGTGCCGGGCGCCGATGGCCCCATCACGCAAATTGTCACCACCACGCCTAGCAATGCGCAAAACGATTACCGCATCACCGTAAAAGTGCGCTGGGACAGTCCGTCCGCCACGGGGGCGGCGGATTTCATTCCCACGCTGGCGGAAGCCAAGGTGCGCTGGCGTCCAACCGACACCAACATGCCGACTGTCGGCGGCCAGCAGCCGGCGCTGTCGTCCACGCAGCCGGGCGGCCCTGATTACTGGGAAGTGCTGCTGAACTGGGCGTATGACGCCAGCACGGGCCAGACGGAAGCCACCGGCGCGCTCAGCATCCCGTATGGCAAGCTGCAATTGATCAGCGACGTGTGGGCCAGCGGCCTGGCATTCGGCCCCGCGCTGGCGGCCAAGCTTGACGAAGCCGATATCACGGGCACGGAAGCGGGCGACTTCGTCGGCGGCCTCGCCTGCATTGCAGCGGGCGCCGTGATCGGCCTGTTCATCAACAAGGATGCGGGGCCGGGCGACCACCACGGCAGCGTCGTGTTTGAAAAATTCACGCTGTCGTACAAGTGGAATGGCGCGCCGCATGCTGCCGCCACCACGGATTACACGGTGGACTTGCGCATCAAGACCGGCATAACCGGCGTATTTGTCGTGCAGGGCAATTTGAAGCTGAAGTACCAGGGCGTCGGCATCCAGTTCGATGGCAACAATACGGGCGGGCTGCAAGACATCAGCCTGTGCATGAAAAATTTGTCGGTGCAGGTGGTCGATCCGGGCACATGGACCTTGGGCGGTCCGCTGGGCGACTTGATCCGCGTGGCGTCCAGCCGCCTGGGCAACGGTTCCGACTGGATGGAATTCGACCTGGAATTCGCCATCGACCTCGGCGTGATCCGCCTCGAAGGCGCCGTGATCCGCATGCGCTTTGAAAGCACACCGGATAAATCCGCCGTGGAATTGCGCGGCTTGACGGCCGTCGTGGAAGTGCCGAACACCCTGAACGGCAAGGGTTCCGTGACGATCGGCGATGGCGGCGCTTTCCGCGCCATGCTGGCGCTGGAAGTGATCCCCGCCAAGCTGTCGGCGTACGGCGCACTGGCCGTTGACCATGATTTCGTGTCTGTCGAAGTGGGTATCCAGCTGCCGGTCGGTATTCCGCTGGGCGGCACCGGCTTTGGCTTGTTTGGCTTCATGGGCCGCTTCGTAGCCAATGGCACGCGCGACTTGACTGCGTGCACGCATCCGGACCCGGTGGAACGCCAGCTGCAATGGTATGGCTTGCAGCCCGATAAAAAATACAAGCGCTTGTCGGGCCAGTTTGCGTTTGGCGTGGGCGCCGTCATCGGCACCTTGCCGGACGGCGGTTTCAGCTTTAATGCGGAAGGGGCGCTGACGCTGGGCTTCCCGGATATTTCCGTCGTGTTCAGCATCGACGCGCACTTGATCACGCAGCGCAAGAGCCAGGCCACGGCGCAAGGCAGCAACAGCGGTTCGTCCACGCGCATCCTCGGCATGGTGGTGATTGAACCCGATGCGCTGATGATCGCCGTGCGCACCACGTACAAGATTCCCAAAGTGCTGGAATTGAAGGTGCCGATTTCCGCCTATTTCCCGCTGGCGGGCAGCAACCAGGCGTGGTACATCCGCGTCGGCAGCGACAATGGCCCGGGCCGCGCGGGCGACCCGGTCACCATCGTGCTGTTCCCCGAAGTGCTGGACGTGAAGGCGTGGGCCTTCCTGATGTTTGAAGAGCGCGAATTGAAGCACCTGGGCGGCACCTTGATTCCATCGTGGGCCAACCTTCCCGCGCTGGACTTCGACGGCTTCTCGATCGGCTTTGGCGCAGGTTTTGATTTGCGCTGGGAAGCGGGGCCATTCTCGCTGGAGATTTCCGCCTTCCTCCTGGTCGGCCTGGGCACGAAGCCATTGCTGTGCGCTGGCGCGGCCGGCGTGGCCGGTTCGCTGGACCTGGTGGTCGTCACACTGGACGTCAATGGCTGGCTTTACTTCCGCATTGAAGAAGGCAAGGACCCGTATGCCAAGGGCCACTTCTGCGCATCGATTGATTGCTGGCTGTTTGAGATTTCCGGCTGTGTCGATATTGAAATCGGCAATGACTCCAGTTCGGCCATCCCGAAACCAGCCGCGCCGATTTCCGGCATGGACCTGGTTGACCACCTGGCCATCGTCAAAGGCAAGGCGGCCGTCAATGGCAGCGGCGACGTGCCATCGGTGTGGCCCGATACCGTGGGCGTACTGAAATTCACGCACTATGTGGCGGACCTGGATCCGGGCGCCACCTTTACGCGCGAAGTGCCTGCGCCGGCCGCGCTGACGGCGTGGAGCGGTTCCAACCAGTTGAAATATGCGTACCGCATCACGAAGGTCGAGTTGCAGAAGTGGGATGGCGCGCAGTGGCAGCCCGTGGCCGGCCCGTTCCCGTCCGCGTGGTGGCTGCCGACACACCGCAAGGCGCTGATTGAAGCGGCGCCGGACGGTATTCCGCCTAGCAGCGAAGAGGGGCGTGAACTGGGCCTGTGGACTATCGACCCGGCGCCATGGGCGCGCTGGCTGACGCCGGAATCGCAAAATGTGCCCGGCAATCCGGCTGAAACCTTTGGCCAGCTGTGCGATCCCCGTCCGGCCGCCGTGCCGTCGTGCGCGCTGGGCAAGGACCGCGTGTGGGCATACGACGGCTTCGGCGCCTTCATTGCCGTGCCGCCTGCCAACACGCCATACCCCAGCAAATTCAAGGCCGTGGCAAAACTCGACAGCCACTACACGCTGGGCACATTGATTGCGCTCGGTTCCGCCGCAGGCTTTAACTATGTGCCGGGCGCCGTGGCGCCGCTGGCGGGGACCATCGTGCATGAAGGCATGCCAATCACGCAGGGCTGGCGCTTCCCGGCGTTCCGCAAGCAGGGCGCGATGGCGTGCACGGCGCCGCTGGCCTTCGATTTGTCGAAGACTTTGCTGGAAGGCGAATTGCTGCTGCAAGTGTGCATCGAGAAGGGCGCGCTGCCGCCGCCCACACGCCGCGTGTGCGACACCATGCCGGCCCATGACGGCACGATTTCCACGTTCACGGGCGCGTCCGGCGCCGTCTATGAAGGCAAGATGGAATGCGTGGCGGAAGGCAGCGAACGCGTGGTGCGCCTGTACAGCGTGTTGCAGGGCCGCCATGCCGCAGGCGCCGTCGATGAAGTGGCCGTCAACCTCGATCCGGGCAAGGATTCCGTGCTGTTGACGGCATTCGACGCCAATGGAAACGCCGTGGCCCGCATCCAGACGCGTGAAGCGGGCCGCCAGTGGCTGACGCTGCCGGGTCAGGGCATCGTGGCAATCCGGCTGGAAGCCACCATGGGCTTGCTGCCTATCCTTGTCTATACCGTGTGCTGGGGGGCGGCCGGCGAACCGGAACACGAGGGCCGCGTGTGCGACCGCATGCCGGAAAAAGAAGGGGAGTACAGCAGGTTCGCGGGCGCTTCCGGCGCCAGGTACGAAGGCAGGATGCTTGGCCGCAAAGCGGGCAGCGAATGGGTGGCGGCCCTGTTGAGCAAGGTGGCAGGCATGCACTTGTCGGCGCCCGTCGATGAAGTGGCGGCTGAAGTCACGCCGGAAGAGACGCCCACCACCAGCAACAACCCAGGCTGGGTCATGCTGGTGGCGATGGATGCGTCGGGCAATGTGCTGGACCGCGTGCAAAGCCAGGGCCCGGGCCGCCAGTGGCTGACCTTGCGCCATGCGGGCATTGCGCAAATCCTCATTGACCGCAACATGGAAGCCAAACAGCCGCCGCTGCTGCACACGGTATGCTGGGGCGCACAGACTGTCCGCACCACGCCATTGTCGCTGTATGACCTGGTGGCGGTGGAAGCCGCGCAGGCTTTGACAGTCACGGCCATCGATGAACAGCATGGCGTAGTGGCGCTGCAGGGTGAACCGGTGCCGTTCAAGGAAACCAGCCGGCTGCCGTGCCGCGTGTACCGCTACAAACTGCCTCCGCGCAAGGATGGCAAGGCGTGGAGGCGGATCGAAGTGGCGCCATGGTTCCGGGGTAACGTCAGCCTCGTGGCGCTGTGCGGCCTGACGCAGGAAGCATGGCAGGCGCAGCACGACGACCAGGCGTTCCAGGATGGCTTGATCGCGTGGGTGCAAGACCAGACGCAAAACCAGAACAACAATGAGCCGGGCAAAGAGACGGCGCTCGATGCGGCCAGCAGCTACAAGGTGTGCGTCACGTGGGAATACCAGGGCTGGCAAGCCCAGAAGCCCGATGACGATCCGCTGCCGCCATCGGCAGGCGGCTGGCTGGCGGGCGGCACGGAAGAATTCACGTTCAATACGGCGGCCTTTGGCGTGACGGATCCAAACAGCCTGCCATCGGCGCAGACCACGACATTGGACATGGATCCGGCGCAGGGCGGCCCCGGTTTCGATGAACGCACGTTTGATCCGCGCGGGCTGGCGCGCTACGTCACGCATGTGTCGCCGACCCATGAAGATCCGCCGCACTTCCTCGACGATCCGATCGGCTTCTGGTTCCGCGTCGACCATTTGCGGTCGCTGGTCAGCAAGTACGATGGCCGCGAATTGAAGGTCAAGGTCTACCATACGCGTCCGCCTGCCGGTTCGCTGCATGGCTACGGCTTGCACGTCGATGGCAGCCGCCACATCCTCGACGTGACGCGCGACGATCCCGCCTTGCCGGGCTACGTGGCCGACAACCCGCTGTGGCAAGTGACGACCGATGCGTGGACCGTGGTGGATGCGCAAATCCAGCAAGTGCTCGATGACTTGCCTTGCCTGAACGTCAATCCCGGCAGCGGCGCGTCCAAGGTCACGGTGATTGCGGACCTGGTGCCGAACAGCGAATATGATTTGCTGCTCAATACCGTCAAGCCGGGCGACAGCAGCGTCAAAGAAGTGCTGGTGGCGCGCAGCCACTTCCGCACGTCGCGCTACCACAATCCGACCGGCATGCTGCGCGCGCTGGGCTTTGAACCGGCGCCGGATGGCGGCACGCCGAACGACGCCATCACCACCTTCAACCTGCAAGCGAAATATGCGGCGCAGAGCGAGCCCGTGGTGTCCGACGCGGCGCTCGATGAAGCGCTGCGCGATTGCGGCATGGACCCATGGCCGCTGCCTCCCGCGCCGCGCACGACGGTGATCTGGCGCCAGACGGGCGTGGCGGCGACGCCGTGGGAAATCGCCGGCGTGCTGCTGGAAGCCGATGAACCGGTGTGGCGCGCCGGCATGCGCACGGGCGCCCTGAACGAGCCGGAACCGAAACCGCGGCTGGAAATTGGGTCGCTGGAGGTGTTCCACACGGACGATACGCAAATCATCGTCAATGGCCAGCCGCAATGGAGTTCATCACGTTCCAAGCTGGGCAGCTCGCTGAAGGAAGTGGTGCGCAACGCGGCCGGTACGCGAGTGCTGTTCGTGGCGGGGGCTTCGGCGCCGCGTCCGGCGCTGACCAGCCGCCTGTTCGATATCGAATTGAAGTTCCGCGAGCATGGCGCTGCCGGCGCGTCAGGCCAGATACAGATCTTCAACCGTCCCGCCACCGTGGCGCTTGAATTGTGATGAAGGAGACGTCCGTATGAGCACACTCGCTCCCGCATGGGCATGGATAGCTGGCGCCATCGATGGCGTTGGCGATAGCCACCTGCCGCCCGGCATCCACGTGCGCTGCCTGCCGGCGCCGCGCCTCGGCCTGCCCGCCACGCCGCTGATGGTGACGCGCACCATCATCCCCGCCGGCGTGCTGGAACAAATGGCGCGCAACGATGGCGTCGTGTGGATCGACAGCCAGGGCAACACCTTGTCACTGCCGTTCACCGTTACGCCGGACAACCCCGTGTATGGCTATTTCAGCGAACCGGATGTGATCTGGGCGCGGCTGCTGGTGCGGCCGGTGACCGCTCCAACGTCAGCGCCGACATCGGCCCCCACCACTGCGCCGACGTTTGCTCCGACCACGTTCCCTACGTCGGCGCCCACCTTTGGCCCCACGCTGGCGCCTACCCTGACGCCATTCCCAAGGCCCACCATCGGTCCGGTCCCGCGGCCCACCATTGGACCGATACCACGGCCGACCATCGGGCCGATTGCTGCGCCGACGTTGGCCCCCACGCCGGTACCCATCGCCGCGCCGCACACTGCGAACGTCGCGCCGGCCATCACGATTGCCGGTGTGGCCCATACCGCCATCACCACGGGCGCCCTGGCCGCCGTGGCGCAGGGACTGGTATTCGAAGCGCTGGCCGATACGGAACATGGTCCGACCGTGATCCAGTCCGACAACCGCGACCCATATGCGCTGTGCCACTGGTTCATCCCCCGCATCCGCGTGCGCGGCAGCGGCTATGTGGCGGGTATCCGCTGGATCGATGCGACAGCCGTGCAGCGCCATGGCGAAGGGCGGTTTTGGGAGTGGTGGAGCTTGCCCGTTGATCCGGCGCCCCGCTACACGCCGCCACCGAATGCCGATTCGGAAGCCGGGCACCGCGTTGACCGCGCCGCCGTCACGCGCCAGCCCATGTACGTCGCGTACACGGCAGCCAGTCCCGCGTCGGCGCCCGCTGCGGGCGGCGCGGAGGCGGCGCAGCGCGTGGCGCAAGTGCGCCCCCGCATCGATCAATGGCTAAAGACCCTGCTGCACGACTTGTCAGAGGCCACGTGGGATTTGCGCGACCAGCAAGCCATCAGCAACCAGGCAGCCGGTTCCCAGCCCGGCGAAATGGGTGTGGGCATAGAAACGTCGCTGCTGGCCAGTTCCATCGATCCGGACCTGGGCCACTTGCTGGGCCTGGGCGACGTGGACCGCGACGTGAAAGCGCCGGACGGTTCGCTGGTGCTGTACCGCATACGCGGCTTGTTCCGCTGGAATAGCGCGGCGTGGACCAAGGCTGAAGCCATGTCGTTCCTCGGCGCCCTGCGCACGGGCAAGGCCGATGCGCTGGCCCAGTTCCCGGAACTGGAGCAATTCAAGATCCCGCCTGCCGAAGATATCCCGTACCTGGATTTGACGCAGTGCGCCGTGGCTTTCGCCGGTTACCCGCCGCAGGGCATGGCTGCCCCCGTGATTGCCTCGTGCGATGACCGTGGCTGGCTTGGCACCCCGCCGCCACCGAATGTGCGGCGCGCATTGCGCCTGCTGGCCAAAGGTTTCCAGGCGCCGTCGGTGGCAGCCGTGGCGGCCCATGACCAGTACGGCGAACGCACGCTGCACGCCTTTGCCAATGGCAAGCGCATGGCCTTTGGCAGCAATGCCGCGCCGCCCGGCACGCCGCTGCCGTGGATCGTGACGCAGCCGGAAGACCCGGCCGAAGCAGGCGAAGCGCGCATGGAAGACCGCAACGGCGCACCGGGCGCGATTGATTACCGCATCGCCAGGGGCGACTGGTTTGGCCGCTGGTCCGGCTGGGGCAAGCGCACAGCGCCCGCCAAGCAGCGCACGGCGCCAATGCGTCCCGCGCTGCTGATTTTCCCGTCGCCGCCCGTGTTTGCACCGCCGCCCGCCGATCCGCCGGCCGGGCTGCTGGCCGGCACGATAGAAATCCGCATCCCGCTGCCGAACATTGCGGAATTGCCAGCCGGCGGCGCGGAATTGACGGGATTGGTGCTGCTGGAAACGTTTGGCGCCAACCCTGCCGCCAGCGCCTACTATGACCTGGCGAACTTGCCGAATACGCCGGGCAATCAGGCCAAGCTGGAACTCGATCCGTCCAGCGCGCCCGGCCATCCACAGCAATTGCTGGTCATTACGCGCACCGGGCCTGCATTGTATCCAGCGCAGCAGATCAAGGTCAGTTACACGGCGCGCTGGCGTGATGTGCTGAACCATGAATCGTTGAATGCCTATCCGGCCAACAAAACCATCACGGATCCGCGTCCGCCGGAAGCGCCCGTCATTATCCGGCCATTAACGTACACGTCGCGGCCTGATGCGATGGGCCATGCGCGCGCGGAGTTTTCGTTTAACGGTGCACCCGGCGTCGGCTACCGCGTGTACACCAGCACGGAATCCACGCTGCAGAAAGCGCTCGATGGCATCGACAGCGGCCTGGCCGACGACTTGCGCAACCTGGCGCTGATCAATGACCGCGCCGGCCTGCTGGTCGACCACAAGAACCTGTTCAGCTGGGACCACTTTGAAATGATCACGCCGGAACCGCTGCATGCGGGCGCCGATGGCAAGGTGCATTTCACGCACCGCGTGTCGGCCGGCTTGAATGTGGCCGTGTTTTACCGCGTGGTGGCGGAAGGGCCGAATGGCGGCTTGTCGGAATTGTCCAAGAGTTCCATGTTTGCCTTCGGTGTGCCAAACGTGGGCGGGCCGGGGCAGCCGCTGGTGGCCGTCGTCAACGTGCCGGGCAAGAACCCGGTCGAACATGGCGTGACCCTGCGCGTGCGCGTGCCGCATGGCGCCAGCGCGCCGAAAGCGTGGCGACTGCGGCGCACGTCGACAGCCGGCGCCGATCCGCTGCGCATGCCGACCGTGTTGTCCGGGGTGCTGCAGCCTGCGGACCTGGAATCGACTGATGAAGGCCACAGTTTCGACATCGTCGCGCCGCAGCCGTTGAAACCGTGGGTCAATTACCGCTTCGTGGTGGAAGTGCAGGGCGAATCGCCGCCCGGCGCCGATCCCGTGCTGGTGGCCGGTGAATGGGGCGACGCCAGCGGCCCCGTCAAGCTGGCGTCGGTGCCGAAAGGCGCGCCGCCGCCCGTGCAGCACGTGTCCGTCAGCGCGGCAGGCGGCGGCTTGAATATCACGGTGACGCCGCCGCCCGCGCAAACTTTGCAAGGCACCATGATGGGCAATTTCCGCTTCGATGCGTGGCGCATTGAAAAAGGCGCACGGCCCCGCAAGCTGGATTTGCCGTTCAGTTATGACCCGGTGGCGCAGACATGGCAAGCCTTTGATGCCAACGCCGTGCCGGCCGGCGCACTGACCAGCGTGTCCGTGCGCGTCATCGATCCGCTCGGCCGCTCGGGCGATGCCACGTTGTCCAACATTGTTTAGGAGACGCGCATGACGACTCTGTACCAGCCGCCCGTCAATACCTTGGGCATCATGGCGCCTGTGCTGGGCCCTTGGTTCACGGGCGGCAACGCCATGCCGATGCTGCCCGCGCTGCCGGGGCCCGCCAATCAGCCGAGCCAGCTGCATGTGCCGGTGGCGCTGAACAATACGAACTGGCTGCCGCCCGCCACGGGCAACCTGAGCCTGTATTACGTGCAAAACAATGCCGTGCCGCCCGCGCTGGACACCTTGCGCAACATCGATGGCAACAACCCGTTTGCCGCCAATGGCATTTATGCAGGGCAGACCCGTCTGGTGGCGTGGTTCCGCCTGCTGCCGGAAGTGGAACAGCGGCTGCACCAGTGCCTGGCGCTGTTGCCGCCGCCGACTGCCGCCGCATTGGGCGCGGCCGCGCCCGTGGCTGGCGTGCCATCGCGCCCGCAAGTGCGCAGCTTTATGATGGTGTTCCCGAATGCGGGCGTGACCACCGGTTTTATCGACGCCATGTTCAATGGCGCGCTCGATGGCGACAATGTGTTTGAACGCATGAATTGCGTGGGGCTGGTGACGTCCGATGGCGCCAACGTCACGGGCAACATGGCGCTGCCGATGACGCATTTGCGCCGTCCCGGCGGCCAGTCGCCTGACACGCTGGTCGCCAACATGACGGCGCAAGTGGATTTGTGGTGCTTCGACCGGCGCGGCCGTCCCATCGATCCGGGCGCCGTCGCATGCTGGTGGTCGTGGCTGCTCAACTATGGCATCGGCGAGACGGCGCCCGGCAATGGGACTTTCCAGCTGCTGGCGCCGAATATCCAGCTTGCCAACATGGCCACGCCGGGCGCTGTGCTGGCGCCCGTACCGGCAGCGGGCGCACCGGCCAGTTTGCCGCAGGTGGCAAATTTCGCGCCGGGGCTGACGGCGCACCTGGTCAATCCGCACGAGGGCGTGCTGGGCGCACCGTTCCTGTCCGTCGATGGCGATACGGCCGATACCAACAATGTGCAGCGCCTGACGTTGTCGGTGGGTGGTGCGGCAATTCCCAATCCCGCCACCAGCCTGGCCGGCGGCGGCGCGGGCGGCAATATCGTGTTGAATTTCACGGCCGCGCCCACGGTGTCCGTGCCCGCGCCGCCGGCCGGTTCGCCCAACGTGCCATACAACCCGCCCGCCGACAATGCGCCGCTGGCGCGCATCGCCGTGCTGCCGGGCGGCCCGTACACGGCGCCCGCGGCGGCAGGCGTCACGCTGTGGCCGGCCGGGCCGCTGCACACGAATCTCACGCGCGATTTCGTGCGCGTGGCCGTGGTCGATGAAGAAGCGTTTTTGGTCGGCTACCGGCGCCGCCGCAGCGATATGGCCGCGGCCAATCCCGCCTTCCCCGATGCGGCCGCGTTGAAGCCGGGCCAGCTGCGGCGCGAAATGGACCAGAACCGCCCCAGTACGCGCATCACGGTGGCGCCATCGGCGGGACCGGTTTTGCGCGCCACCAGCGGCGCCGTGGCGGCCGCCATGCTGGCCTTGCCCAATGCCCCTGCCAATCCGGCCCGCATGGTGCTGGGCGTCACCGATACCGGGTGGGGCGCGCCGTCCGCCCCCGCAGGGCTGGTGCCGCCAGTTCCCGCCGCCGCAAGTCCCTTCCCCGGCGCGCTGGCCGATGCCGCCAATACACCGCCTGCCGCGCTGGCCGTGGGCCAGTACCGCGTGCTGCCGCTGCAGGGCGATGGCGGCGTGCCGGCGGACCGCCAACTGGTGCTGCTGGAAGCGAACTTCGGCCCTGCCTGCGCAGGCGCCAATGTGCGCGCGTGGCCGCTGGGTTTTGACCTCGCCACCGGCAACCATTTCAGGCTGTCCGGCGGCTCGGCTGTCGTGGGCTTGAACGGCACGGCGTTTGCCGTGCTGGCGCTGCCCAATGGGCTTTCCAATCCGGTCGGCCAGATGCGCTTCGACGTGCAAGCCGTGATTCCCCGCGCAGGCGGCGGAGTCTTGACGCGCCGTTATGCGGCGCTGCCCTTTAACCGGCCGGCGGCGCTGGCTGGCGCGCCGGTGGCGGCCAACGCATTGGCGGGCAGCTGGGTCGTATGTGAAACAGGGCTGGTGGGCGCCGCGCCGCCATTGGCGCCGGGCAGTATTCCCGCCGGCGCCCATGTAGTGCAGACGGGCGCCCCGGCGATGCTCGTGGACCGCAATACCATTGCGGCGGCCAGCCTGGTCGGCACCTTGGCCAATTATTTGACGGCCAACCCGACCGCGCTGCTGTCGCTGACCGATCCTGCCTTTGGTTCCACGGCGGACCGCGCCGACAGCGTAGGCCGGCCGCTGCCCCGGGCGCATCCCAGCGTTCCCGCACCCGGTGCACAGCCGGGCGATTTGCCGCCGGGCCAGAATGGTCCGGGCGGCGGCGTGCTGGCCCTGGCCGGCAATGGCGTGCATTTGCTGGGACGCGGCGCGGCCGAAGCGGGTTCCGCGTCGCTGCCGCTGGGCTTGATGAACCGTAACGAGGTGGTGGGTGCATCGCTGGGCGCGGCGGCGCAGGCGGCTGTGATTGGCGCATCGCCACCCGTGCCGTGGGCGCTGGAACCGGCCACCAATCACTTCCTCGGCTATCCCGGCGTGCCGGCGTCGATCGAAGTGCATGGCACGGGCGCCGTGCTGTCGGGCGGCGCGGCCATCGCGGCAGGTGAATATGTGCGCGAGCGCACGGCGGGCCTGGGCATTGCCGCGTTCCGGGGCGTGGCCGATCCCACCTTGCGCGGCTTGCTGATGCAGTCGGAAGTGGCGCTGGTAGCGGAAGCGTCGATGACGTTATTGCCGCCCGCTGCCGCCGTGGCCGCGCCCAGCCCCGTGGTGGCCGTGCTGCGCACCAGCGCCATGGGCGTGGAAGGCTTGCCGCTGGTGTGCCAGGCCATCAACAGCAATGGCTATTACCCGACCTTGACCAACGTGCTGGACACGTTTTATGTGTGGCTCAATAACAATATCCCTGTACCGGCTGGTATTCCCGGCGGCGGCCCCGCGCCGGGCCAGCTGGGCACGTGGCTGAGCAACCAGAATCCGCCCGCCACCAATGCACTGGCCGCGTGCCGTGCGCTGGACCGGCGCATCCAGAGCAGCGTGTTTGGTTCGCGTGAAGCCTTGTATTCGCTGGTGGCCGCCATCAACCGCGCGGAAGACTTGATTTACATTGAGACGCCGGAACTCGACAACCTGGTGCTGCGCTGCGCCGATGGCAATCCGGCTGCCGCGGCGGCGGAAAATGTCAGCCTGTGGCAAGTGCTGCTGGCGCGCATGGCGGCGCGCCGTGGCTTGCGCGTCGTGCTGTGCGTGTCCAGCCTGCCGGCGCCGGGTACGCCGCAGCGTTTGCGCGAAGTGCGCGACCAGTCGCTGCTGGACGCCATCACGGCCGCGCGCACGGCGGCCGGGTCCCGCTTCGCCGTGTTTTCTCCGGGCGTGGGCGCGGGCCGCGCGCTGCGCATCGCCAGCACGTCGGTGGTGGTGGATGATGCCTATGCATTGACAGGCAGTACGCATTTGTCGCGCCGCGGTTTGAGCTGGGATACATCGCTGGCGGCCGCCGTATTCGATGAAAACCTCGTCGATGGCCGTCCGGCCGACGTGCTGGCGTTCCGCAACCAGTTGCTGGCCGACCGCCTCGGCATTCCGCTGGCCGCCGTGCCGATGGATGCGGCGGAACTGGTGCGCGCCATCACCGACCTCGATACGCAGGGTTCGAACCGCCTGTCGGCCGTGCCCATCGTGCCGCCCGCAACAGCCGTGACGCCGCTCGACCAGGATGTGTGGCTGCCGGACGGCAGCCTGTCGAGCGCCGAGCGCAGTGATTTGCCTGGCTGGTCAACATTATTCCTGCAAAGCACGGCGCTGACCGGCCCGGAACACGCCATCACGGAAGGCTAGCAAGTTTCGCACAGGTGTGCTAAAGTGGCTTCATGGATACCCTGACCAGTAAAAGCGAAGCCACTTACAGCGCCATCATCCAGGCCGCATATGAAATGGCGGCCGCCGAAGGCATTGGCAAGGTATCGCTGGGCGAGATTTCCAAGCGCCTCGGTATCAGCAAGAGCGGCGTGTTTTCCCGTGTCGGCTCGCTGGAAGCCTTGCAGGAAGCCGTGCTCAATGAATATGACCGCCGCTTTGCGCAGGATATTTTCATGCCGTCGCTGAAGCTGCCGCAGGGCTTGCCCCGGCTGACGGCGCAAATCCAGGCGTGGATCCGGCGCTGCTGCGAAACAGGGCCCCGCACCGGCTGCCTGTACACGGCGGGCGCGTTTGAATTCGATGATTTATCCGGCCCGCTGCGCGACCGCATCGAGCAGGGCGTGCTGCGCTGGCGCGCGTCGCTGCGCAAGACCGTGCTGCAAGCCGTGGAAGTGGGCCACTTGCGGCCCGATACGGATCCGGAACAGCTGGTATTCGAGATTTACTGCCTGATCGTGGGATTGCTGCATGACGCCCGTTTCATGCGCGATCCTTCCACGCTGAAACGCATTTCCGTGGCCTATGGCCGCCTGATTTCCACGTATAAAAGCTTTACGTACCAAGAGTGACCGTTGCCTCACCCAAGGTGGGGCATTTTTTAAACTAATTTCGCACACCTGTGCGAAACAAGGAGTGCATCATGACCAAGGTTTTGTTTGTCACCGTCGTCGCCTTCTTCCTGCTGATTAACCCGCGCTTTGCCGAAGCCCTGCAAGCGCTGCCCGATTCCAACGACGACTTCGGCGCGGTGTGATCATGGAACCCGTCGATTTTTATTTCGACTTTGGCTCGCCCTACGGCTACTTTGCGTCCACCTGCATCGATGAACTGGCGGCGCGCCACGGGCGCACGGTGCGCTGGCGTCCCGTCATGATGGCGGCCATGCTGCAGGCGACGGGCAGCACGCCGCTGCCGCTGGTGCCGATCAAGGGCGACTACGTGCGGCACGATATCCGCCGTACGGCGCGCTCGCATGGCATTGCGTACCGCCAGCCGGACGTGTTTCCGGCATTGCTGCTGGCGCCTGGGCGCGCCATGCTGTGGATCCGGCTGCAATATGGCGATGAACTGGCCGTGCGCTTCGCCAAGCGCTGCTACCACGCGTATTTTGCCGAACGCGCACCGCTGGCCGATGCCGCTACCGTGTGCCGGCTGGCGGCGGAACTTGGCGTGGTGGAAGAGGCGCTGGCTGCTGCGCTGCTGTCGGACCAGGTGAAAGCGCTGTTCAAGGAGGAAACGCAGCAGGCGCTGGAACGGGGCGTGTTTGGCGTGCCGTTCGTCATTGCCGATGGCGAACCATTCTGGGGCTTTGACCGTTTCGGCCAATTGGAGGCGTGGCTGGCGGGGCGGGGCGCTTCGTGGCGCTACTGGGCGCGCAAGGCCCGTGGTCCCGTCGGCGCGAAGTGGAAAGCCGCCAAGCCGGACGTGGCGCTCGATGCCGCGGGCTGATGCCGCCTGTCGCGTGTATCTGCAGTTCGTGCCTTTGTTTTAACACTCCATCCGATTGTGCGCGCGCCAGGCCGCGTTGCCCGATACAGTGCAAGCTCCACCACTTTTTACTTGAGGCTTGCATGACTATCCCCCGCCGCCTTGGCGCCGCCAGCGCACTGCTGTTTTCATTGATGCTGGGCGCTGCCCATGCCGACGCCCCCGACCTGGAGAGCCGCCGCGCCGCCCTCAATGCACTGCTCAAGGAACAGTGGGACCACACGATGCGCGGCAGCCCGGAATGGGCGTCGCTGCTGGGAGACAAGCGCTTCAACGACCGCTGGCAAGACTTTTCGCAAGCGGCCATTGACGCGGATAATCAGGCGACGCTGGATTTCCTCAAGCGATTTGAAGCCATCGATACCACAGGTTTTCCCCTGCAGGAAAAGCTGAACCGCGATTTGATGGTGCGCGAATTGCGCAACAATGTGGAAAGCATGCCGTTCCGCGACTGGGAAATGCCGCTGGCGCAAAATTCCGGCGTGCACCTGGACATCCCGCAAATTGTGTCGGCGCTGCCGTTTGAAACCGTCAAGGATTACGAAGACTATATCGTCCGCCTGCACAAGTTGCCCAAGCTGTTCGCGGAAACCCGCATCCAGATGGACAAAGGCGTGAAGGATGGCTTGATGCCGCCTAAATTCCTGATTCCGAAAATCGCCAAGCAGTGTGAAGATGTGGCGGCCATGAAACCGTCCGCCTCGCCATTTGCCGAACCACTGAAAAAATTCCCCAATGATTTCTCTGCGGCGGATAAAGCGCGCCTGACGAAGGAAATCCTGGCCGCCGTGCAAAAAGATGTGGTCCCCGCATACAAGCAACTGGGTGCGTACGTCAAGACGCAATACCTGCCGCACGGCCGCAAGGATGTGGGCATGTGGTCGCTGCCGAATGGCGAAGCGCGCTACAGCATCAAGGCGAAGCATGCCACCACCACGGACATGAGCCCGGAAGAAATCCACCAGCTGGGCTTGTCCGAAGTGGCCCGCATTGAAGGACAAATGCTGCAAGTGGCGCAAAAGCTGGGCTACAAGGATTTGAAGTCGTTCAACAAGGCAGTGGAAGCCAACCCTGCGCTGCACCCGAAATCGCGCCAGGAAATCATCGACCTGTACCAGAAATATACGGACCAGATGTATGCGCAATTGCCGCAGCAATTCGGCATCTTGCCGAAGGCGAAAGTGGAAATCAAACGGGTCGAGGAATTCCGCGAAAAAGGCGCTTCAGGCGCCGCGTATATGGGCGGCTCGCCGGATGGCAAGCGTCCGGGCCGCGTGATGGTCAATACCGGCGACTTTGCCAAGCGTTCCACCGTCAGCATTGAAACCACGGCCTTGCATGAAGGCGTGCCGGGCCACCACATGCAGATTTCCATCGCGCAGGAAATCGACGGCTTGCCGATGTTCCGCCAGCAGGGCAATTACACGGCGTATGCGGAAGGCTGGGCGCTGTATTCCGAACGCCTGGGTGAGGAACTGGGCTTCTTCAAGGATCCTTATAGCTACTACGGCCATTTGCAGGATGAAATGCTGCGCGCGATCCGTTTGGTGGTGGATACGGGCTTGCACTACAAGAAGTGGACACGCCAGCAAGTGGTAGATTTCTTCCACGACCATTCCGGCATTGAAGAAGTCGAAGTGCAGAGCGAGACGGACCGCTACATCGTGTGGCCTGGCCAGGCGCTGGGCTACAAGATCGGCCAGCTGAAAATCCTGTCGCTGCGCGACTATGCGAAGCAGGAACTGGGTCCGCGCTTTGACATCCGCAAGTTCCACGACCAGGTGCTGGGCGCGGGCGCGTTGCCGATGGATGTGCTGGAAGCGCAGATCAAGGGCTGGGTGGCGGCCGAGAAGGGCAACGCCACGGCGCAGCAATAAAAAAAATGCCGCCGTCCGGGGAGGGCGGCGGCATCGGCCATTACGCTTTTTTCTTCTTCGGCGCCAGCGCCGGCAGCAGCGGCACCAGATACCTGCCCGTCACGCTGTCCGGGTTGCCCGCCACCTCTTCCGGCGAGCCGGTGGCAATAATCTGTCCGCCACCGGCGCCCCCTTCCGGCCCCAGGTCGACTATCCAGTCCGCCGTCTTGATCACATCGAGGTTGTGCTCGATGATGGCCAGCGTATTGCCCTGGTCGCGCAGGCGGTGGATGACTTTCAACAGCAAGTCGATATCGTGGAAGTGCAGGCCCGTGGTCGGTTCATCGAGGATGTACAAGGTGCGGCCCGTATCGCGCTTCGACAGTTCCAGCGACAGTTTCACGCGCTGCGCCTCACCACCTGATAACGTGGTCGCGCTTTGCCCCAGCTTGATGTAGCCCAGGCCCACGTCCAGCAGGGTTTGCAATTTGCGGGCAATCAGCGGCACGGGCTTGAAGAATTCGTGCGCATCTTCCACCGTCATGTCCAGCACTTCCGTGATGTTTTTGCCCTTGTATTGCACTTCCAGCGTTTCACGGTTGTAGCGCTTGCCGTGGCACACGTCGCACGGCACATAGACGTCCGGCAAGAAGTGCATTTCCACCTTGATCACGCCGTCGCCCTGGCACGCTTCGCAGCGGCCGCCTTTGACGTTGAACGAGAAACGCCCGGCGCTGTAGCCGCGCTCTTTCGCGGTCGGCACGGTGGCGAACAAATCACGGATCGGCGTGAACAGGCCGGTATAAGTCGCCGGGTTCGAGCGTGGCGTACGGCCGATCGGCGCCTGGTCGACCGAGATGACTTTGTCGAAGTGTTCCAGGCCGCTGATGGATTCATGTGGCGACGGTTCCGTCTGCGAACCATACAGGTGGCGCGACAGGGCCGGATACAGCGTATCGTTGATCAGCGATGATTTGCCGGAACCGGACACGCCGGTGATACACGTCATCAAGCCGACCGGCAATTGCAAGGTCACGTTTTTCAGGTTGTTGCCGGTCGCGCCCGTGATCACCAGCTGGCGCTCTTCATCGAACTGGTGGCGCTTCTTCGGCACTTCGATTTTCTTCGCGCCGGACAGGTATTGCGACGTCAGCGAATCCTTGTTCTTCAAGATGTCTTTCAGCGGACCGGCGGCAATCACGTCGCCGCCATGCACGCCCGCGCCTTTGCCCATGTCGACAATGTAGTCGGCCGTGCGGATCGCATCTTCATCGTGTTCCACCACCAGCACGGAATTGCCGATGTCGCGCAAGTGTTTCAAGGTATCGATCAGGCGGTCGTTGTCGCGCTGGTGCAAGCCGATCGATGGTTCATCGAGCACATACATCACGCCAGTCAGGCCGGAACCGATTTGCGACGCCAGGCGGATACGCTGCGCTTCGCCTCCGGATAAGGTATCGGCGCTGCGGTCCAGCGACAAATAATCGAGGCCGACGTTATTCAGGAACGTCAACCGCGACACGATTTCCTTGATGACGCGGTCGGCGATTTCCTTCTTCGCGCCAGACAGTTCCAAGCCTTCAAAATAATCGAGGCAATCGCGCAGCGGCTTGCGGGCAATTTCATAAATCGCGCGCTCATGGTCGCCCATGCCGACTTTGACGAAACGCGCTTCCACGCGCAGGCGCGCACCGGCGCACGACGGGCATTCTTTTTCGTTGATGAACTTGGCCAATTCTTCCTTGACGGCCATGGAATCCGTTTCACGGTAGCGGCGCGACAGGTTGTTGACCACGCCTTCAAACGTATGTTCCTTGACCACGGCGCGGCCGCGTTCATTGATATAAGTGAATGGAATCGATTGTTTGCCGGAGCCTTGCAAGATCACGTCGCGCGCAGTTTTCGGCAATTGCTCGAAGGGCGTATCGAGGTCGAATTCGTAATACGCAGCCAGCGCCGTCAACATCTGGAAATAAAACTGGTTGCGGCGGTCCCAGCCTTTGATGGCGCCGGACGCCAGCGACAAGTTCGGGAACGCGACTATGCGTTTCGGGTCAAAGAATTCAATGTGGCCCAGGCCGTCGCACTCGGGGCACGCGCCCATCGGGTTGTTGAACGAGAACAAACGCGGTTCCAGTTCTTGCAGCGAATAGCCGCACACGTTGCACGCGAATTTGTTCGAGTACACGTGTTCCTTGGCCGTATCCATTTCATACGCGACGGCGCGGCCATCGGCCAGGCGCAGCGCCGTCTCAAAGCTTTCCGCCAGGCGCTGCTTGATGTCGGCATTGACTTTGACGCGGTCAATGACGACGTCGATCGTGTGCTTTTCCGTCTTCTTCAGCTTTGGCAAATCATCGGCGTCATAAATCTTCGCGTCATGCGTGCCGCTCTGGATGCGGAAGCGCACGAAACCCTGCGCCTGCATTTGCTCGAACAAGTCCACATGTTCGCCCTTGCGGTTGGCCACCACAGGCGCGAGGATCATCAGCTTGGTCCCTTCCGGCATGGCCAGCACGGCATCGACCATTTGCGACACGGATTGCGCGGCCAGCGCATTTTCCGGGTGGTCCGGGCAATACGGCGTACCGACGCGCGCATACAGCAGGCGCAGGTAATCGTGGATTTCCGTCACGGTGCCGACCGTGGAACGGGGATTGTGCGACGTGGCCTTTTGTTCAATGGAAATCGCCGGCGACAAGCCTTCGATCAAGTCCACGTCCGGTTTTTCCATCAATTGCAGGAATTGGCGCGCATAAGCCGACAGCGATTCCACGTAGCGTCGCTGGCCTTCCGCATACAGCGTGTCGAACGCCAGCGACGATTTGCCGGAACCGGACAAACCGGTGATCACGATCAGCTTGTTGCGGGGCAGGTCGAGGTTGATGTTTTTCAGGTTGTGCGTGCGAGCGCCGCGGACGCGGATGTATTCCATGGGGATGTATGCCTTTCGGGTCAGCCCGATACTATAGCTGGATATAAAGACTTGCGCCGGGCATGAGATGAATCAAACCCGGCGCTTGGCACTGTACATAATACCAGTATTTGGCGGCGCAGTTCCAGCAAATTCAATGAGTTGATGCTGGCCGGTAACTCAGGTAACCCATCACCGCATCAATGATGGCCACTTCGATATCGGATGTGGCAAAGGGCGGCGCGTCGATCACAGCCGCGTGCACCATGGATTGCATGATGCGCAAGATCACCCACGTGGCCAGGTCCAGGTCGCGCGGCACGATGTCGGCGCGCCAGTCGTCCAGCAGCGTGCGCACGCGTTTGAAAATGCTGAGGTCGGTTTCGTTTTCCGACTGCGGCGCGTCGAAATACGGGAATTGCTGTTCCAGCATCTTGTGCAGCGCCGGTTCCAGTAAATGGGCAGCCAGCAGCGCGCGCACCATGGCGCCGATATGTCCCGCCAACGTCGGCTCAACGGGTTGGGCCAGCACGGTTTCGATGGCCTGCTGCACTTGCTCGGCGTGGCGCTGGTGCAGGGCGGCAATCAGCGCATCCTTGTGCGGGAAGTATTGATACAGCGAACCGACGCTGATGCCGGCTTTTTCCGCGATCAAATTCGTGTTGGTGCCGGCATAGCCATGCTGGGCAAAAACGCGAGCCGTGGCTTCCAGAATCACGTCAACCGTGTTGCGCGAACGCGCTTGCTGCGGGGCTTTGCGGGGGCGGGGGATGTCGGTCATGGCGGTTTCGGAATGCGAGTTTTCGAAGGGGGATGGCGATTTTACAATTTAATTGTGAGCAATTGCTCGCTTTTGAACTGCCAACTTTGAAAGAATTCCCATGAATGCTCCCCGAGACTTCGCTACATCGGCGCCGCCACAGGCCATCAATGTAGTGCAAACATTATTTCCCATCGTGCTGGCCGTGTTTGCCAGTTTTCTTGCCATCGGCATGGCATTGCCGGTGTTGCCGCTGCACGTGCATGGCCAGCTAGGGTTCAGCACGTTCGTGGTTGGCGTGATTGCCGGCGCCCAATTTGTCGCCGCGCTGCTGAGCCGGGCTTGGGCTGGCGGCTTGGCTGATACGCGCGGCGCCAAACGCGCCGTGGTGACTGGTTGCGTCATGGCGATCGCGTCGGCGCTGGTGTATCTGGCGTCGCTGCCGCTCGCCGGCCAACCGCAGGCGTCCGTGGCCGTGCTGCTGTTGGGGCGGGTCTTGCTGGGCTGCGCGGAAAGTTTGATTGCCACTGGCGCGCTGAGCTGGGGTGTCGGCCTGGCCGGACCGCACAATGCGGGCAAAGTCATGGCGTGGGTAGGCATTGCCATGTATGGCGCGTACGGCGCCGGTGCACCGGCCGGGATGGCGTTGTACCAACAGTATGGTTTCCAGGGTGTCGCATGGGCCGCCATGCTGGCGCCGGTTTGCGCGCTGCTGTTGCTGGCCCGTTGCCAGGGCGTGCCGCCAGCCGCCATGCGCCGCATGCCGTTCTATAAAGTATTGGGTGCAGTGTGGTGGCCGGGGCTGGGGCTGGCGTTTTCCAGCGTGGGATTTGGCGTCATCACAGCCTTTATTTCCCTGCTGTTTGCCGCGAAAGACTGGGGCAGCCCGTCGCTGGTGTTTCCGGCGTTTGGTGCGGCGTTTATTGGTGCGCGCCTGCTGTTCGGGCATTTACCGGACCGGATTGGCGGCGCGCAAGTCGCGCTGGTGTGCGTGCTGGTCGAAGTGGTGGGGCTGCTGTGCATTTGGCAAGCGCCGGCGCCACAGCTGGTGTATGTGGGCGCGGCGTTGACCGGCTTTGGCTATTCGCTGGCTTTTCCCGGTTTTGGCGTGGAAGCTGTCAAACGGGCGCCGCCGCAAAGCCGTGGCTCGGCCATGGGCGCCTACGTGGCTTTCCTGGATATGTCGCTGGGCCTGACCAGCCCGCTGGCCGGTGCGCTGGCTGCCCAGCGGGGCATCGATGCGGTGTATCTGGCAGGCTGTATTGCCGTTGCCTGTGCCGTGGTGATTGCGCTGCGTTTGCTGCAAGCGGCGCGTGCCTGATGCATGATGATTAACAAGGCGTGGTTGTTCTAAGGGCAGGCAAATTCAGTTAAACTCTTGGGTTTTGGGGCACCCCAGACCAACATCCAGGAGTTTATAAATGGCATCAGTCAACAAAGTCATCATCGTCGGCAATCTGGGCCGTGATCCGGAAATCCGCTACATGCCCAGCGGTGATGCGATTGCCAACATCGCCGTGGCGACGTCGTACAAGTCGAAAGACCGCAACACCGGCGAGCAAAAAGAGCAGACCGAATGGCACCGCATTTCGTTCTTCGGCCGCCTGGCTGAAATCGTCGGCCAATACCTGAAAAAGGGTTCGTCGGTGTACGTGGAAGGCCGCCTGCAAACCCGTAAATACACGGACAAAGATGGCGTAGAGAAATACGCAACTGACATCATCGCTGAAAACATGCAAATGCTGGGCGGCCGTTCCGGCGGCATGGGCGGTGGCGATTCGATGGATGACGGCGGCTATGATGCGCCGGTATCCCGTCCGGCGCCACGTCCACAGCCACAGCAGGCAGCACCGGCGCCGCGTCCGGCAGCCCGTCCGGCGCCGAACTTCTCGGATATGGATGACGATATTCCGTTCTAAGCTGTTGTGGCTTAACCAGAAACCCGCCTTTTCTCTCAGAAAGGCGGGTTTTTTGTTGTATGTCCATTGATGCAAATGAAAACGGCCCACCGAAGTGGGCCGTCTTGTAACATCATTTGTCTTATGGGGGAGGCTCACGCCCGCAAGTCCACAAGCTCACGAGCAAAGTATAGCACGTGATTGATCAAACTCGATTAAGCAAGGGGCGGCGACGCATGGCAAGTGGGCTGACGACCGCACAAATTAGTGCGATAACAACGACGTTATCCGTCACGCGCATAGCGACTTTCGAGGCAGCGGCGGGATTCTCGGCGGGAGCCGATGTACTGGAGAAATACAGTTGGCATGCGCTGACGTCCGCAGCTTTTTTTGCATCCCTTCACATTTGCGAAGTTGCTATACGCAATGGCGTAGCTTCCGCTCTTGAGGCGACATACGGCCCTGACTGGCCATGGAATCCTACATTTGAGCATAGTCTTCCTAATCCCCATGGTCCGAACTTCAAGCCTAAGGATGAGCTGCTGAGGGCGCGTGCCAAAATGGCACCAGGAGCAACCGGGAAGGTTATCGCGGAACTTAAGTTTGCGTTCTGGTGCCACATGTTCACCAGCCGTCATCAAGTCCGTGTGTGGGATGCCAATATTCACAACATGTTTCCCAATCTGCCTACCGCTTATACGCCATCGCAAGCCCGGCAGGCGATTCACAACGAGTTGGACTCGTTGAGAAAATTTCGAAACAGGATTGCTCATCATGAGCCGATTCTTGCCGATCCGCTGCCGCAGAGACAAAAGAGCATACAGATGCTAGTGAGTTGGCGTTGTGCTGAAGTTTCTGCCTGGCACTCTAAATGGGAAATCGTTACGCCGACTATGGCTGCCAAGCCATAAGCGATTTGTGCGCTGCAAACCAGCCAATAAAACCCCTGAAAGCCCCGTGCTTCAGGGGTTTTGTGTTTTTAGAGGCGATCCTCTAATCGCAGTGCAACATCTTTAATTTATATCAATTTGTGCCACAATGAATTCACGATCTTGCTGAAGAGCATTAATAATAATCGTGTTTGACTCTGTGTCCTCCGCGCTTCAAGCGCACCTTCTGCCCCGCCAGGCTGCCCACGCGACTGGCTTGCGCAAACCGGCTGATGCCATCCCCCATGCACCGAATTTGCCTGTCACGGCGCCACCAGGCCGCTGACGACGCTCATCCCCGCGCGCCCATGGGCGCCGCCGTGACGCATCCATTTTTCCAGTCTTTCCCACAACCGAAAGGTATGTATGTCTAGCCCGCTTGCAGGTCTTGTCGTGATTGCTGCTGTGTTGTTGGCTGTATTGCTGTTGTTGCTGGTCTCTGGTGTCGTCAAGTACATTCCCAACGACCGTATCGGCGTCGTTGAAAAACTGTGGAGCTCGTCAGGCTCCGTGCAAAGTGGCTTGCTAGCCTTACATGGCGAAGCGGGCCTGCAACCTGAACTCCGCCGTGGCGGTTTCCACTTCTTTGCGCCGTTCCAATACCGCGTCCATATCCATCCCATGGTGTCCGTCACGCAAGGCACCATCGGCTACGTGTTTGCGCGCGACGGCATCGATTTGCCCGCCGGACAAACGCTGGCTGATAACTCCCGCATTGCCGATTTCCGTGACGTGCGCGCTTTCCTCAGCAACGGCGGCCAGAAAGGCCCGCAGCGGATGATTTTGCGCGAAGGTACGCACATCATTAATCCCGCGCTGTTTGTCGTGATGACGGAAGAAGCAACGTATTCGATGTCGCTCGATGCGAAGGAAAAAGTCTATTACGAACAAATGCGCGGGCTGCTCGATGAGCGTGGCGGTTTCACGCCGGTCGTGATCAAGGAAACCACGGGCTCGCATGATTCCGACCAACTGGCGGTCGTGACGGTGCAAGATGGTCCCGGCCTCGTCAAAGATGAATTGCTGGCGCCGGATGTGGGCGATACGCACAACGCATTCCAGGAACCTGAAAAATTCCTCGCGGCGGGTGGCCGCCGTGGCCGCCAGGAACGCGTGCTGGTGGAAGGCACGTATTTCATCAACCGCTTGTTTGCGACAGTGGAATTCATCAAGAAGACCGTGATTCCGGTCGGCTACGTGGGTGTGGTCGTGTCGTACACGGGCCATAAAGGCACGGACTTGTCCGGCACGGAATATACGCATGGCGAACTGGTGGAAAGCGGTTGCCGTGGCGTGTGGCGCGACCCGCTGATGCCAGGCAAATACGCCTTCAACACGTATGCGGGCAAGATCGAGCTGGTGCCGACGACGAACTTTGTCTTGATGTGGAAGTCGGGTGAAAGCGGCTCGAACTTCGACAAGAACTTGCGCGAAATTACCTTGATCACCAAGGATGCGTTTGAACCGCAATTGCCGCTGTCAGTCGTCGTGCACATTGATTACCGCAAGGCGCCCATGGTGGTGCAGCGCTTCGGCAATGTCGCGCAACTGGTGGAACAGACCTTGGACCCCATGGTGTCGTCGTACTTCAAGAACGTGTCGCAAACCAAGACGTTCATTGAACTGATCCAGTCGCGCAGTGAATTGCAGGCCAATGCGTCGGATGACATGCGCCAGCGTTTCCAGGCGTATTCGCTGGAATTCCAGGAAGTCTTGATAGGCACGCCAAAGCCGCAGGAAGGCGACAACAAGATTGAAAACATCATGGCCCAGTTGCGCGACCGCCAGATCGCACGGGAACAGGTGGAAACATTTGCGCAAAAGCAGATTGCCGCCGACAAGGAACGCGAACTGAATGAAGCCGAACAGCGCGCCGCCAAACAAAAGGAATTGACGGGGTCGCTGGTGGATATCTCCATCAAGGAAAACCAGGGCGCGGCCAGTGTCAAGGCGGCAGAGAAACGCCGCCAGGAAATCGAAGCGCTGGCGCAGGCGGAACGCTTCAAGCAAGAGATGGAAGGTTCTGGCCGCGCTTCAGCCATCCGTTCCGTCGGTGAAGCGGAAGCGGCGGCGATCCAGGCCAAATCGGAAGCCATGCAAGGCGAGGGCGCGGACAAGCAATTGATGCAAACCGTGATGCTGCGCCTGGCGGAGGCGTTCGAAGCAGCCAAAGTGCCGCTGGTGCCGCAAGTGCAGATGGGTGGCGCCGACAACAATGCCTTCAGCACCTTGCTGGGCTTGATGAGCGCGATCAAGGCGCGCGAGTTGACGGCCGTGGTGGAGACGGAGCCGCATGGCTGATGGTGGAGCGGGCTGGTGCACAAGCGCCAGCCCTGCTATGGCGTCACGCCGCCGCCGCCAGCTTCAGCGTCTGCCGCTCGCCATCGCGGGCCAGCGCTGCGCTGGCGTTGAAAATCAAGACGTCCGCTGTGGCGCCTTCCTCCGGGTGGATCGCACTGCCGGCGCGGATCGGCAAGATGACTTTGTTGCCGGCGCCGGTGGCGTGGCCTTCATCGGCGATGGCCTGGCAAATGCGCAAGATCTGGCTGTCGACCACGGACTGGCGTACAGCCATGCCGAGTATGATGGCGAATTCATCTGCTCCCATGCGGCCGATAAAGTCGCCTTCGCGGCACTCGCCTTCAATGCGGCGTGTAATGCGCTTGAGGACGCCGTCGAAATTTTCCATGATGTTCGCGTCGCGCAAGCCCTCGACGCGGATCATGGCAATCGCCAGCTTGCCCCGGCTGCGCTCGGCTGCCGCGATTTTCAACCGCAACTGTTCATAGAAATACGAGCGGTTGGCCGCACCGGTCGTCGTGTCTTGCGTCAGGCGCCGCTGCAGCACATCGGCGCCTTCGCGGGCCGACTGCTGCATCAGGACCGCTGCCATGCCGGCCAGCGCCGTCACGATTTCCAGTTCCGCATGGATAAATGTACGGGGTTCGCGCCACAGCAGCTTCATGACGGCGATGGCGGCGCCATTGGCCATCAGCGGCACGATAATCATGGAGCGCAAGCCGACCCGGCGGCATGCTTCGCGGTTGACGCGCTCGTCCACTTCACTGTCGGTGCACAGCGCGGCGCAGCGGTTGGTCAGGCAATAGCCGGACAAGCTGTTGGCAACCGGCATGCGCAAACCCAGCTGGGCCACGGCAATGCCGGACGCGGAGCGGTAGACGATTTCATCGCCTTCCAATAATTCGACGACAGCGCCATCCGCGTCCGCCAATTGCGCGGCAACGCCGGACGCTTCATCCATCACGGCGCTGAGGTTGTGGGCCAGGCTGGCCAGCCGGACTTGTGCGCGGATGATTTCAACCAGTTTTGACGATGGAATGTTTTCCATGCTTTGTATTTCCCCGTATTGCAACTCGTTATTCGAGATTGTATTTCGCCAGTATCTTTTTGCTGACGCCTTCGGCTGCCATCGCATCGGCTGCCCGTTTAAATAGGAGCGCATCATCGGCCGTGAAATCCAGCGAACCGGCCAGCCACGCCGTCGTCGTGCGCACGGGCGCGCTGGTGTCGAATGCCGTCTCCGCACCACGGCTTTGCAGCGATGCGCGGATGATATTGCGTTCGCCAAATGATGCATCAGCCATGCCGCCCACCAGGAAGCGGTGCACTTCGTCGATGGATTTGGCTTCGACAAAGTGGTGGTAGCCCAGTTCGCGCAGCATCAAGATTTGTGCGGCGCCGCGCAGCATGGCGATCCGCCTGTCTTTCATTTTGTCCGGCTGGCTGATATCGAAGCGCTTGCCGCGCGGCGCGACAAAAACATAGTGCTCGTCATACAGGGGCGCCAGCCAGCGGAACTGGGATTCCCGTTCCGGCACGCGGGTCAACGGATAAATTGCCGTGGCCGGCATGGTGGTGGCTAAAAACAGGGCGCGCCGCCAGGGGACGTAGGCCGTGTCCGGCGCCAGGCCCGCCCGTTTGCAAATTTCCGCCACCAGTTCTTGCAGCGCCCCCGGCCGCTCGGTGTGGTTTTCCTGCACCAGTGGCGGCAAGTGCGTGGTGACAAGCCGCATGGCGGCCAGCGGGGCCGCGCCCGCTTTCGCCAAGACCGCGCTGAGGGCGGCATAGGTCAATAAGTTTCTACGCTTCATGTGTGGCGAGCGTAGCACTTTCCGCTACCGGATGCTTGTTCGATGCAACCCGTTGCATTAAGTTATTGCTATATAGAACACAGGGAGGCACGGGTGGCGCGCTTGTTCATCTGGTTTGCTGTGGCGCTGGCGTGCCAGGCTGCCGTGGCGGCTGACCTGACCGTAGGTTTCAATACCGACCGGCCTCCGTACGTGTACCTGGACGCCGCCGGCAATGTGGCCGGCATCGAAGTGGACATGGCGCGCGCCCTACTGGCCCGTCTTGGCTATGGCATGAAAAGCGAAGTGATGTCGAAATCGCGCATGCTGCCCGCCTTGAAGGGCGGCCAGGCCGACATCGTCATGTCCGTGCATGGCACAGACGAGCCCGGCGTGTATTACTCGGACGGTGTCGTCGAGTATGTGAATATTGCCGTCAGCCGCAAGGCGGACCGGATCCGGCTGGCCACCGATACCGATCTCGACCAGTACCGTTTCATCATCTGGCAAAACGGCTGGGCTGACTTGGGGCCGGCGTTTGCAGCGCGATACCGGCCCGATGCGCAGGGCCGTTTCCGCGACAATTATTTCCAGAGCAGCACCCAGGACGCCCAAGCCCGCGTATTCTGGGCGCGCCGGGTCGACGTCATCGTGGTGGACCGCTACGTGTTCAATTGGTACCGGCGCCAGCTGGCCGCCACCATGAAAACCGACGACGAAGTCGAATATCACGACATTTTCCCGAACACCACGGTGTTTGCCGCCGCCTTTGCCGACCGCGACGTGCGCGACCGTTTTAATGCGGCGCTCAAAGCCATGCGGGCCGACGGCGGCTACCAGGACATCGTCAACCGCTACCGGTGACCTGGTCCGCGCATGCCCGATAAACCCTGAATAAGGGCGGAAAGGGCAGTCTGCTTGTCATCTCGCCGTGATATTTCCTACTTAAAATTAGTGATGGCTGTCTGTCTAGTCACTTAGAAAATGACAGCTTGTCACTTGCATGTTTACCTAGTTGCAAGCCCGAGACAAAGCACGCAGATTCCATAAAAAGGTTCTCCTGAGCAAAATTTCCCAGGGGGACCTAAGTTATACTCGTAATTGCGTCCCGTAAACTTTATTCGCCGAAAAGTTTACTTAACGAAAGGGCTTAGGCGGTCGCTTTGTACTTGGCGCACCGTCGAAACGTGGGCGGGAACCGTGAATGTGTATATAAAAACACAATATAAGTTTCTCACTCGCATCTCCTTTTGTTTACTAAAGTAAACCGCCGTATTGTCGTTAAGAATGAAAAGCGGAGTCTTCGGCGACTGGTTTAAGCAGTTGGGATCCAGAATTCAGCAAGACCTTTAATCATCGATAGGGAATGGAGCGAAGCAGCTCCAATTCGTGTCCACCCAGAGTTGTGTAGTACCCCTAGGAGAATGAAATGAGCATCGTCACCAGCTTGACTACGTTGCAGATTGCTAATTTATCGACTTTGCAGATTGCCGGTCTTGCTACCGCCGATATCGCCGGTCTGAACACCGACCAGTTCGGTGCGCTGACCACGGATCAAATGGGGGTCTTCACCTCTGCGCAAGTTCCTGCTTTTACGACAAACCAGCTGGCCAACGGCCTGTCGACGCTGCAGGCTGCCGCCATGACGTCGACCCAGCTGAGCGCGATGAGCAGCGCGCAGGCTTCGGCACTGAGTTCTGATGCGATTGCCGCGTTTGAAACGTCGGACATCGTCGGCTTCAAGACCACGGCGATTGCCGCGCTGAAGTCGTCGCAATTGGCCGCCATGTCGACCGACCAGGTGGGCGCGCTGGGCACGAACCAGGTGGCTGCACTGACCACGACGCAACTGTCCACCGGCTTTACCACCAACCAGATCGTCGCGCTGACGTCGGCCCAGGCCGCCGTGCTGAGCTCGCAGCAAGTTGCTTCGCTGAGCTCCGATTCCATCGCCGCGATGCAGACGGATGACTTCTCCGCACTGAAAACGTCCGCCATTGCCGGCCTGAAAACGGTCCAGCTGACGGCGCTGACCACGGACCAGATTGTTTCGCTGAATACGCAGCAAATTTCCGCCCTGGGCAGCAGCCAGGTGGGCGCACTGGCCACCAACGTGCTGGCCGCCATGGAAACCAGCGACGTCGCCGCACTGAAGAGCAGCGCCATCGCCGGCCTGAGCTCCGACCAAGTTTCCGCCCTGACCACCGACCAGGTTGGCGCGCTGACGAGCAGCCAGATCAGCGGCATGACCACCAGCCAGCTGGCCAACGGCTTGCAGACCAACCAGGTTGCCGCCCTGAATTCCAGCCAACTGGGCGCACTGTCCACCACGCAATTCGGTGCACTGGGTTCCGACGCGATTGCCGCCATTGAAACCGCTGACCTGGCCGGCCTGAAGTCTACGCAAATCGCCGCACTGAAAACCATCCAGGCTGCCGGCCTGACCACCGACCAGATCGCTAACCTGAGCACCAGCCAGGTTGCCGCACTGACCACCAACGTACTGGCCAATGCCCTGAGCACCAACCAGATCGTTGCACTGAATACCGCCCAGGCTGCCGCACTGAGCTCCTCGCAAGTGTCCGCGCTGTCGTCCGACTCGCTGGCCGCGATGGAAACGGATGACTTCTCGTCCCTGAAAACCGCCGCGATTGCCGGCTTGAAGACGGCGCAGCTGTCGGCCCTGAACACCAATCAGGTCGTGTCGATGACGACCTCGCAAGTTGCCGCACTGGGCAGCGCGCAAATGGCTGGCTTCAACACCGCCGCCATCGCTGCAATGGAAACCAACGACCTGGCAGCACTGAAGACCGCCGCCATGTCCGGCCTGACGACCGACCAGGTCAATGCCCTGACCACGGACCAGATCGGCGCGCTGACGTCGTCGCAAGTGGGCAGCCTGACCACCAACCAGCTGGCCAACGGCATGTCGACCTTGCAAGTGCAAGCGCTGACGTCGACCCAGATGGGCGCCATGTCCACCACGCAGTTCGCAGCGCTGTCGTCCGACCAGATCGGCGCGATTGAAACGTCCGACATCGTGGGCCTGAAGACCACGGTGATCGCTGCACTGAAGACGGTGCAGATCGCCGGCCTGAACACCGACCAGATCGGTGCACTGACCACCAGCCAAGTCACCGCGCTGACCACCAACGTACTGGCCAACGGCTTCGCCACCAACCAGATCGCTGCCCTGAACAGCGCGCAAGCTGCCGTGCTGAGCTCGCAGCAAGTGGCGAACTTGACGTCGGACCAGATCGCCGCGATGGAAACCGACGACTTCTCCGCGTTGAAGACGTCTGCGATTGCCGGCCTGAAAACCGCGCAACTGTCGGCCCTGAACACCAACCAGGTCGTATCGATGACGACCTCGCAAGTTGCCGCACTGGGCAGCGCGCAAATGGCTGGCTTCAACACCGCCGCCATCGCCGCGATGGAAACCAATGACGTGGCCGCGCTGAAAACCGCTGCCATGTCCGGCCTGACGACCGACCAGGTCAATGCGCTGACCACCGACCAGATCGGCGCACTGACGTCGTCGCAAGTGGGCGGCCTGACCACGAACCAGTTGGCCAACGGCTTGTCGACCTTGCAAGTGCAAGCGCTGACGTCGACCCAGCTGGGCGCACTGTCGACCATGCAATTCTCGTCGCTGACTTCCGACGCGATTGCCGCGATTGAAACGTCCGACATCGTCGGCCTGAAGACCACCGTGATCGCCGCCATGAAGACGGTGCAGATCGCCGGCCTGACGACCGACCAGATCGGCGCCCTGGGCACCAACCAGGTGGCGGCACTGACCACCAACGCGCTGGCCAACGGCTTCAACACGGCCCAGATCGTTGCGCTGAACAGCGCCCAGGCTGCTGTACTGAGCTCGCAGCAAGTGGCGAACCTGACTTCGGATCAGATCGCTGCAATGGAAACGGATGACTTCTCGGCCCTGAAGACGTCGGCGATTGCCGGCCTGAAGACGGCCCAGCTGTCGGCACTGAATACCAACCAGGTTCAGTCGATGACGACGTCGCAGGTTGCCGCACTGGGCAGCGCCCAGATGGCTGGCTTCAGCACTGCCGCGATTGCCGCGATGGAAACCCAAGACCTGGCCGCACTGAAGACCGCTGCGATTGCCGGCCTGACCTCTGACCAGGTTGCCGCAGTCACGACCGACCAGATCGGCAACATGACGTCGTCGCAGATTGCCGCCATGACCACCAGCCAGATCGCCAACGGCTTGACCACTGCACAAGTGGTGGCCATGACGTCGTCCCAGCTGGCCGGCCTGAGCACGACGCAGTTCAATGCACTGACGTCCGATGCGATTGCCGCGATTGAAACAGCGGACATCGTCGGTCTGAAGACCACCGTGATTGCCGCACTGAAGACGGTGCAGGTTGCCGGCCTGACGACCGACCAGATCGGCGCGCTGAGCACCAGCCAGGCTGCCGCACTGTCCACCAACGCGCTGGCCAATGGCTTCAATACGGCCCAGATCGTTGCGCTGAATACGGCACAGGCTTCGGTGCTGAGCTCGCAGCAAGTGGGCGCGCTGGGCTCTGACCAGATCGCTGCGCTGGAAAGCGATGACCTGGCTGTGCTGAAAACGTCGGCGATTGCCGGCCTGAAGACGGCGCAACTGTCGGCCCTGAACACTGCGCAAGTGGTGGCGCTGGGCACCAACCAGGTGGCTGCGCTGTCGAGCGCCCAGATGGCTGGCTTCAACACGGCTGCGATTGCCGCGATGGAAACCCAGGACCTGGCTGCACTGAAGACGGCGGCGATTGCCGGCCTGACTTCCGACCAGGTGGCTGCCATCACGACCGACCAGATCGGCAACATGACGTCGTCGCAGATTGCTGCGCTGACCACCAGCCAGATCGCCAACGGCTTGACCACCGCACAAGTGGTGGCCATGACGTCGACCCAGCTGGCCGGCTTGAACACGACGCAGTTCGCTTCGCTGACCTCTGACCAGATCGCCGCGATTGAAACGTCCGACATCATCGGCCTGAAGACCACCGTGATCGCCGCCATGAAGACGCTGCAGATCGCCGGCCTGACGACCGACCAGATCGGCGCGCTGGGCACCAACCAGGCTGCTGCACTGTCCACCAACGCACTGGCCAACGGCTTCAACACGGCCCAGATCGTTGCGCTGAACACGGCGCAAGCTGCGGTCCTGAGCTCGCAGCAAGTCGGTGCGCTGACGTCCGACCAGTTCGCTGCGATGGAAAGCGATGACATTGCAGTGCTGAAGACTTCGGCGATTGCCGGCCTGAAGACGGCGCAATTGTCGGCCCTGAACACGGCGCAAGTGGTGGCATTCAGCACCAGCCAGATGGCTGCGCTGGGCAGCAGCCAGATGGCCGGCTTCAGCACCGCCGCGATTGCTGCGCTGGAAACCCAGGACTTGGCTGCACTGAAGACGGCTGCGATTGCCGGCCTGACTTCCGACCAGGTTGCCGCCATCACGACCGACCAGATCGGCAACATGACGTCGTCGCAGATGTCTGCCTTGACCACCAGCCAGATCGCCAACGGCCTGACTACCGCGCAAGTGGTGGCCATGACGTCGACCCAGCTGGCCGGCCTGAATACGATGCAGTTCAACGCGCTGACGTCCACTGCGATTGCCGCGATTGAAACGGCCGACATCATCGGCCTGAAGACCACCGTGATCGCTGCACTGAAGACGGTGCAGATCGCCGGCCTGACGACCGACCAGATCGGCGCGCTGGGCACCAACCAGGCTGCTGCGCTGACCACCAACGCACTGGCGAACGGCTTTAACACCGCCCAGATCGTTGCCCTGAACACGGCGCAAGCCGCGGTCCTGAGCTCGCAGCAAGTGGGCGCGCTGACTTCCGACCAGTTCGCTGCGATGGAAAGCGACGACATTGCAGTGCTGAAGACTTCGGCGATTGCCGGTCTGAAGACGGCTCAGCTGTCGGCCCTGAACACGGCACAAGTGGTGGCATTCGGCACCAACCAGATGGCGGCACTGGGCAGCGCGCAAATGGCTGGCTTCAACACTGCCGCGATTGCTGCGATGGAAACCAACGACTTGGCAGCGCTGCGCTCGGCTGCGGTGGTTGGCCTGACGTCCGACCAGATTGCCGCGATCACGACGGATCAGATCAGTGCGCTGGGCTCCAACCAGGTTGTGGCGCTGACCACCAACCAGCTGGCGAACGGCCTGACCACGGCGCAAATCGTCAACCTGACGTCGAGCCAGCTGGCAGCCCTGTCGACCACGCAGTTCGGTTCGCTGAGCTCCGACCAGATCGCTGCAATTGAAACCACGGACATCAGCGCGCTGAAGACCACGGTGATTGCCGCACTGAAGACTGCGCAGATTGCCGGCCTGACGAGCGTCCAGATCGATGCGCTGGGCACCAACCAGGTTGCTGCGCTGACCACCAACGCACTGGCCAACGGCTTCAACACGGCCCAGATCGTTGCTCTGAACAGCGCCCAAGCTGCAGTGCTGAGCTCCTCGCAAGTGTCCGCGCTGTCGTCCGACTCGATCGCTGCGATGGAAACGGATGACTTCTCGGCCCTGAAGACGTCGGCGATTGCCGGCCTGAAGACGAGCCAGCTGCAAGCGCTGAATACCAACCAGATGGTGTCGCTGACCACCAGCCAGGCGGCTGCGCTGACCAGCGCCCAGATGGGCGGCTTCACCACCGCGGCGATTGCTGCGATGGAAACCAGCGACCTGGCGGCACTGAAGACCGCGGCGATTGGCGGCCTGACCACGGATCACGTGGCCGCGCTGACCACCGACCAGCTGGTCGGCATGTCGACCACGCAGTTCGCCGCGCTGAACAGCAGCCAGATCAAGGCGCTGAACACGCTGCAGATCTCGCAGCTGGAAACGCAAGACATGGCAGCACTGAAGACCGCAACGATCCGTGCGCTGACTACCACCCAGGTGGCAGGCATCACGACGCTGCAGATCTCGACCCTGGCCAGCACGCAAGTGTGCGCGCTGACCTCGGATCAGATCCAGGCGATGACCACGGATCAGATCGGCGCCTTCCACAGCCCGTTCTACACTCCGATCGTGCTGGATCTGGGCAACGATGGCATCGACACCCTGGCCTTCAGCTCTGGCGTCCAGTTCGACATGACTGGTTCTGGCAGCAAGGCAGGCACGGGCTGGGTGGGCGGCGGCGACGGCTTGCTGGCGCTGGACCGCAACGGCAACGGCGCCATCGACGATGGCTCCGAACTGTTCGGCTCTGGCACCACGCTGGCGAACGGCCAGAAAGCCGGCAACGGTTACCAGGCCCTGGCTGAGCTGGATACCAACGGCGACGGCGCCATCACCAGTGCGGATGCCGCGTTCGGCAACCTGCGTGTGTGGGTGGATGGCAACGCTGACGGTATTAGCGATGCGGGCGAGCTGAAGTCGCTGGCTGACCTGAACATCAGCAAGCTGAACCTGAACGGCAAGTCGGATGTGTCGCTGAACAACGGCAATATCGTGGGTATGACGTCCACCTACGAAACGGCTGATGGCCAGAGCCACGCGGCAGCCGACGTCTGGTTCGCCGGCAGCAGCGTGACGCCGGGTGCAGCTGACCTGCGCGGCAACGTCAGCGGTCTGGTGCAGTCGATGACGTCCTTCGGCAGCGCGGCGCCAGTCGCAAGCGGTTCGCTGACCCTGGATGCCAACGCCAGCGTCAACAGCAGCGTAGCGACGCTGGCAGCAGCGATCAGCCAGTTCGACGCGACCAAGCTGAACGGCGCGGCAGACTTGGCGGCCACCGACAGCGACCTGCGTCTGAAGGCCCTGTCCAGCAGCTCCGGCCTGGGCGGCATCCTGGCTTCGAAGTAATCGGGTAGCGAGCGGGAGCGATCTCGCTTTGCCCTGACAAAACGGCAAGACTGCGGTCTTGCCGTTTTTTTTTGTTTAAAATATTTTCCTGACGGCATCTTGTTTTTTATATAAAATCAAGCTTCCGTCCCTGCCATTAATGCCTGCGAGATAGCATGTTCACGCTTTCAATGATGACCAACGCCCAGTTGGCTGCTTTGCCCACTTCCATCATGGCGGGCCTGGACAGTACACAACTGGCGACATTGTCGATTACCCAGCTGGGCCTGTTTTCTGCTGCACAAGTCGGCGCGATCTCCACCGCAGCCTTTAGTACGATGAACACACAACAGGTGGCGGCGTTGACGGCGACGCAACTGGGCAGTGTGCAATCGATGCAAGTGGCGGTCTTGACGTCGCAGCAAGCGGCAGTGCTGAGCGCCACGCAGGCGGCGGCGTTGCCCGCTGCGGCGGTGGGCGGACTGGCGCCGGCGGGCCTGGCGGGGCTGAGCAATACCGCATTGGCCGTGTTTTCCGCGAATGCGTTGGCGGCGCTGCGGACTTCGGCCATTGTTGCGCTGCGCAGCGACCAGGTAGCGGCCATCGATGACACGCTGGTGTCGGCATTGACGACGGCGCAGGCCGCTGCGCTGGGCAGTGCGCAAATTGCCGGACTGGATGCGGCGGCCGTTGGCGCGATGGACGCCGTGGACATTGCCGCGTTGCGTCCAGCTATCGTGGCCTTGCTCAGCAATGCGCAAATTGCCGCACTCGATACGACGCGGTTTGCTGCGCTCACCACGGCGCAGACAGCCGCACTGAATACGGCGCAACTGGCGCAGGGCGTGACGTCGAACCAGGTGGCGGCGTGGAGTACCGCGCAAGCCGCCGTACTGGGCAGTGCGCAATTGTCGGCTTTGTCCGTGACATCGCTGGCGGCGCTGCCGACCAAGCTGATTGCCGCCTTGAAGCCCGCCACGCTGGCGGGACTGACGACGGCGCAGGCCGGCGGCTTGTCGGCATCGCAAGTGGCGGCCCTGACGACGGCGCAAGCGGCTTCGCTGGATAGTTCTTCGGTGCGCGCACTGGGCGCCACCGGCGTAGCGGCGCTGGAAAGCATCGACCTGGCGGCGCTGAAAACCAATGCCATTGCAGGCTTGACGTCGGCGCAGGTGGCGGCGCTGGGCACGGCGCAAATCCGCGCCATGAAGACGTCGCAAATCGCGGCGCTGGGTACCTTGCAACTGTCGGAAGGCTTTGACATTACGCAGGCCGGGGCGCTGACATCGGCGCAATTTGCCGCGCTGAGCGCTGCGCAATTCGCTGCCATGCCGGACGACCTGTACACCGTGCTGGATACGGCCGACGTGCGGGCGCTGGCCGTGGCCGCGATCGGCAAACTGTCATCGGCAGACTTGTCGCACTGGAGTACGGCGCAATTGCAGGCGCTGAATTCAGCGCAGCTGGGCGGCCTGGCTTCCACAGCCGTGGCCGGCTTGTCATCCGCTCAAGTGGCGGGCTTGGGCACGCTGCAAGTGTCGCGGCTGTCGGCTGCGGCGCTGGGCATGCTGTCGAGCGCCGCGCTGGATGGTTTGAGCAGCCAGCAAATTGCCGCTATCAGCCCTGCCACGCTGATTGCCGTGCCGACTGCGCAACTGGCGCACCTCGATACCGCGCAAATCGTGGCGCTGACCACCGTGCAAGTGGCGGCATTCAAGGCCGCCACGATGGCCGCGTGGAATACCGAACAACTGGCCGCGTTTGAAACGCGCGACCTGGCGGCCATGCCGGCCGCAACATTTGTCGGCATGTCGACAGCGCAGCTGGCATCGCTCAGCACGGCCGCCATGCGCGCCATGACGCCAAGCCAGGCTGCCGCATTGACGACCTTGCAGTTGAAAAACGGCCTCACCACCGATCAGGTGGCGGCGTGGACAACGGCGCAACTGGCGTCGCTGTCCGCCAATCAAGTGATGGTGTTGCCGGGTTCGGCGCTGGTCAGCATCGCCGGCCTGAAACCGTCCGGCATTGCTGCATTGAATTCTGAACAAGTGAGCGATTTGTCGACGCTGCAGCTGTCGATGCTCAATAGTGCGCAAATCGCTGCGCTGACGACGGCAGCGCTGGCTGGATTGTCCACGGCGCAATTGCGTTCGCTGTCTGCGCTGCAGGCCAGCGCGCTGAGCGCCGCGCAATTGAATAACTTGCCGGAAGACGTGTTGCCGGGCCTGGGCAGCGAAGAAATCGCCGCCCTGAAGCCCATCGTGCTGAACGGCTTGAAAACTTCCGTGCTGGAAGCGCTGGATACTGCGCAAATCACGTGGCTGACCACGTTGCAAGCCGCAGCGCTGGGCAGCAGCCAACTGGCGGCGCTGGGCGCGGCAGGGCTGGCCGTGATGGAAACGGCGGACGTGGCGGCGCTGGCTGCGGCCACCTTGTCCAAGCTGGATGTGTCGCTGCTGCAAGCGCTGCCAAGCGCCTCGCTGCGCGCCATGACGACGCAGCAATTAGTGGCATTGACGACAGCCCAGCTGGCAGGCTTGTCCACCAGCCAGCTTGCCGCGCTCAGCTCGCTGCAACTGGTGGCGCTGAGTTCTTCGCAATTTGCCGCCTTGCCGGGCAGTCCGGCAGATTTCCTCGGGACGGCAGCGCTGGCCGGCTTGAAACCCGCGCTGCTGGCTGGCTTGTCGTCGGCAGAATTGGCCGCGTTTGGCACGCACCAGATTGCCGCGTTGGGTTCGGCGCAATTGGCGGCCCTGTCCAGCGCCGGCCTGGCCGGCTTATCGACGGACCACATCCGCGCATTGACCAGCACGCAATTGGGCATGTTGCCGCCGGCTGTGCTGGGCAATTTGCCCACTGCGGACATTGCCGCGCTCGATACCCGTCAATTGGGATTCTTGCCCACCACCGCCATTGCAAGCCTGACATCGGTGCAATTGGCCGCATTTGGCACCGAACAAATCGTTGCGCTGACGACGGCGCAGGCGGCAGCGCTGACGTCGCGCCAGATTGCTGCGCTGGATTCGTCAGATCTGGCAGTACTGGAAACGTCTGATTTCATGGCATTGAAAGCCAGTGTGCTGGGCGCGCTGACGTCGATGCAACTGGCCGGGCTGGGCACCACGCACGTGCGCGCCATGTCCAGCACGCAGTTGGCGGCGCTGAGCACGGCGCAATGGGCGACCGGCTTTACCACCACCCAGCTGGCAGCGCTGACGCCGGCGCAACTGGCCGCATTGAACACGGCGCAATTTGGCGCGTTGCCGGGCGGCCCGCTGGCTTATCTCAGCACGGCAGCGATCCTGGAATTGAAAGCGTCGATGCTGGGCACGCTGGCATCGCAGCAAGTGGCGCAACTCGCATCGAACCAGTTAATGGCCTTGCGCAGCGACCAGATTGCTGCATTGTCCGTGGCCGGCATTGCCGGGCTGGACGATGCACAAGCCGCGTATTTGAACTCCTTGCAAGTGGGCGCGCTGAGTTCCCGCCAGGCGGGCGCCTTGTCGTCCAATGCGTTGTCGGGGATGGATCCCACGCAAATTGCGTGGCTCAAGCCGCTGGCGGTGGCGGGCCTGTCGTCGCAGCAGCTGGGATGGCTGAGCGAAGGCCAGCTGGCTTACCTGACCACGGCGCAAGCGGCGGCACTGACCAGCGCGCAAGTGGCGGCATTGAGCACTACGGCATTGCTGGCGCTGGAAACCAATGATGTCGCCGCGTTGAAAGCCAATGCGATTGCAGCGCTGACGACAGCGCAATTGCGCGCACTGGACGACGAAGCGCTGTTGGCGCTGACGTCGCTGCAATTGATGGCATTGACGACGTCGCAACTGGCCAATGGCGGCCTCAGCACGGCACAACTGGTGGCGTTGACGACGGCCCAGTTGGCGGCGTTCAGCAGCAGCCAGTTTGCTGCGCTGCAGACGGCGCCGGCTTCGTTCCTGGATGGCAGCACGATTGCCGGGTTGAAGACGTCGATTTTGGGCAGCTGGAATTCCAAGCAAGTGGCGGCGCTGACGTCGGAACAATTTGCTGGTCTGACATCGGCGCAAGTGCTGGCGTTTTCGTCGGCCGGGCTGGCGGGGTTGTCCACGGATGCGATCGCCGGATTGCAAACTGTGCAGGCTGCCGCGCTTGGATCGCAGCAATTGCGGGCGCTATCGACGGCAGCGCTGGCGGCGCTGACGCCAGAAATATTGGCGAAGTTGAAGCCGGGTGCACTGTCCGGCTGGAACTCCAGCCATGTCGGGGCTCTGACGACAGACCAGATTCTTGCGCTGACAACAGCGCAGGCAGCTGCATTCGATGCCACCCAAGCGGCCGCGTTGCGAACCGATGCCTTGGCGGCGCTGGAGTGGGAAGATTTGAAGGCATTGCGGACGGCAGCCGTTGCTGTCCTGAGCACCGCACAAATGGCTGCGCTGAACGAGTTGCAGGTTGCGGCAATGACGTCTGCACAGTTCGCCGCCCTGTCGACCAGCCAGTTGGCATTGGGATTGGCGACGGAAGATTTTGTCTTCTTGAACTCGCAGCAATTGGCTGCCCTCGACAGCCGGCAATTCAATGCATTGCCAACCGCTGACCTGGCGGTATTGCCATACGTGTTGGAAGGCATCAAGCCGGCAGTCATCGCTGCCTGGACAACGCGGCAAATTGCTGCGCTGAACTTCTTGCACTTCATGGGGTTGAAGTCGGAGCAAATTGCTTCGCTGTCGACGTCGGCCATGACGGCCCTCGATAGTACCGACATCATCAGTCTCACCAGCAATCAGGTCGGCGCACTGTCGGCAGCACAGTTGAACGCGTTGTCAACGGATACAATGCTGGCTATCTTCGACAACAACTACCCAGCCCTGAGTACCGCTGCCATCGCTGGTTTGAAAGGGGAGCATGTAGCAAACTGGGACAGCTTCCGCGTGTGGGAACTGTCAACCCGGGAAATTGCGGCACTGACGTCGCAGCAAATGGCTGCCTTGTCGACGGATGGCATCCTTGGGCTGGAAACGCAAGACGTGGCCGTGTTGCGTACGTCAGCGATAGCCGCACTGACGACTTTGCAAATCGAAGCGTTGCCGTTCTATCTGGTCAGCCAGTTGACTGCGGCGCAAATCGCTGCAATGAACACAGCCCAGTTCGCGCATTTGACTTCGGACCAAACCGCCTTTTTGACGTCTGCGCAGTTCGCCACATTGAATACGGCGCAATTAGCGGCATTGAGCACGGATGCGCTGCCGAACCTTAGTCTGTCTGCGCTGAAAGGATTGAAGACCAGCGCGATCAGCGCATTGAAATCCGCGCAAATCGCTCAACTGAGCGCGTCGCAACTGGCAGAACTTTCCGCTCTGCAATTCGGTGCATTGTCGCCGAATGCAATCGCCGGCTTGAACAGTTCGCAAACATATTTGCTGACAACGGCGCAAATCGGCGCCTTGTCGTCGGCGCAAGTGGCTGCATTGCCGTCAGGGGCATTGACGTGGACCGATATGCTGGCATCGTTGCGCAGTAGCGCTATCGCGGGGCTCAAGACAGCGCAAATAGCTGAGCTGGGAACGTATCAAGTGATGCTGCTGACTTCGCAGCAAGCTGCTGCGTTGACGTCGGCGCAGTTGGCAGCGCTGACCACGGACGCGTTGCCGTCAATTGAAACCCAGGACTGGCGCGCGCTGGCGCCAAGCGCACTGGCCGGCCTGACTACTGCCCAATGGGATGTACTGCCCTCCGACACCCTGGCGCAAATCACCACCGCGCAAGTGGCAGGGCTGTCGACCAAGCAACTGAGCACATCCTTCGGCACCAGACAAATCGCCGCGCTGCAATCCGTACAAATTGCCGCGCTCAGCAGTGCGCAATTCCGTGCATTGCCGAGCACGGCAATTTCCGCCATGAGCACGGCGTCGCTGCTGGGCTTGCGCACCAATATGCTGGCGGCGCTGACGGCGACTCAGCTGGCCGGCATGACGACTGACCAGGTGGCCGCGCTGGCCTCGTGGCAAATTCAAGCCTTGAGCGCGGATGCATGGTCCGGTTTGAATACGGACCAGATCCACGCGCTGACAGTGACCCAGGCACAGGCATTGAAGTTCAAGCACTTGTTTGCGCTGGCTGCGGCCGGCACCTTGAGTGCGCTGGACACGCAGGATGTGGCAGCGCTGGCGACCAGTGAATTGACGCAACTGGCGCCTATGCACCTGAGCCTGCTGACGGAAGACCAGATCACAGCCATGACGACGGCGCAGTTCCGCGCGCTCAGTACCGTGGCGCTGACCGGCTTCAGTTCCGCGCAGATCGCCGCGATTGAAACGCGCGACCTGGCCGTGCTGCCGCTGGCGAACATCAAACTGCTCGATGAAGAGCAGATGCAGGGCCTGACGACCCTGCAAATTTCCGCGCTGCGGTCAGACCAGGTGTGCGTCCTGAACCCGCGCCAGGTGCTGGCGCTGACGGATGAGCAAATCAATGCGTTCACGCAGCCGTTCTATACGCCGGTCGTGCTGGACCTGGATGGCAACGGCCTCGATACCTTGAGTGTGGACGCCGGCGTGCACTTCGACATGCAAGCCACTGGCAGCAAAGTGGCCACCGGCTGGGTCGGCGGCGGCGACGGTTTGCTGGCGCTGGACCGCGATGGCGATGGCGCCATTACCAGCGGAGCGGAATTGTTCGGTTCCAGCACGCCATTGAGCCAGGGTGGCCAGGCTGCCAATGGCTATCAGGCATTGGCAGAGCTCGACAGTAATGGCGATGGCGCCTTGAGCGCGGCCGATAGCGCATGGCAACAGTTGCGCGTGTGGACGGACAACAACGGTGACGGCGTCAGCGATGCATCGGAATTGCATACGTTGGCGTCGCTGAAGATTGCCCGCATCAGCCTCGCTGCCCAAGTCGCTTTGGCATCCAATAACGGCAACATCGTTGGCCTGATGTCATCGTACTTGCTGGAAGACGGCGCCCGGCGCGATACGGCCGACGTGTGGTTTGCCGGCAGTGCGCAAAATGCGGCAGGCAGCCTCACCACAGGCGTAGCCAGCCTGGCGCGGGCGTTGGCCGAGTATGCGCAAGCGTTGCCGGCCCCCGGCACGGCGGCGCAAGCGGATGCGGAAGCGCTGCGCCTGAAAGCGCTGCATGGCGAATCGGCAAGCGGCTGGCTGGCCGCGCCGAAGTAGGTCCCTAGCTCAGCCGTATCGTGTTAAAGCGGCAGGACACCCGGTTCTGCCGCTTTAATCGGCGCTTTGAAACCATTCCTGCGCCTACTTCTCTGGGGTAGAATCCAAAGGCGCCTGCATCTTGCAACGATGCAACTGCACTTCCCTAATGCTCAAGCGAATCGATGCACGATAAATTCCCCCATACTGCCATCCAATGCCTGACGGCGATCGCGCAGCACCATGGCTTGCAGATCAATCCGGAACGGCTGATCGACGAATACGCGCTGGGCGCGGAAGAACCGCGCGACACCTTGTTGCTGCGCATAGCCAATGACATCGGCCTGAAGGCCAAAGCAGGGCACTTGACGTGGGATGGCCTCACGGCGCAGGACGGGGTGTTCCCCCTGATGGCGCGCCTGCAGGACGGCAATATGGTGATCGTAGTCGGCGTCAAGCGCGATGGCGAATCAACGTTGGCTGCCGTGCTGAACCCTGTGAACAGCCAGGCCGGCATTGTGCTGGTGCCGCAGGCTGACTTTTGCGCCCGCTGGCAAGGCGACGTGCTGTTCCTCAAGCGCCAGCACAAATTGAATGACCCGAACCAGCCGTTTGGCTTGCGCTGGTTTATCCCGGAAATCCTCAAGCAAAAAGCCGCGTACCGCGACATCTTCATTGCCGCCGTCGCCATGCATTTGCTGGCCATGTCATCGCCGATTTTCTTCCAGCTGGTGATCGACAAGGTGTTGACGCACCAGAGCGTGACGACGCTGTGGGTGCTGGCGGCCGGCATAGTACTGGCGCTGGTGTTTGACGCCACGTTTGGTTTCCTGCGGCAGATGCTGACCCTGGCCGCGTCCAACAAGATCGACATGCGGTTGACGCGGCGCGTGTTTGGCCATTTGCTGTCGCTGCCGATTGACTACTTTGAAAGCCACACGGCCGGCGTCATCACGCGCCACATGCAGCAACTGGAAAAAATCCGCAACTTCCTGACGGGCCGCCTGTTCTTCACGGGCCTGGACTTGATTGCACTGGTGATTTTCCTGCCTATCCTGTTCAGCTATTCCGCCAAACTGGCGCTGATCGTGCTGGCGTTTACCGGCGTGATTGCCGCCATCGTGGCTGCCATGGTGCCCGCTTACCAGCGCCGCCTGAATGCGCTGTATGCGGCCGAAGGCCAGCGCCAGGGCATGCTGGTGGAAACCATCCACGGCATGCGTACCGTGAAAGCACTGGCTATTGAACCGGCGCAGCGCCGCAGCTGGGACCAGCGTTCCGCCGAAGCCATCACGATGCACTTCCGCGTCGGCCAGATTTCCATCACGGGTAACGCGATTACCGACTTCCTTGGCAAGCTGATGCCGGTCGTGATCATCGTGCTGGGTGCGCAAGACGTGTTTGACAATACCTTGTCGGTGGGTGCGCTGATTGCATTCCAGATGCTGTCGCAGCGCGTGACGCAGCCGCTGATTGCGCTGGTGGGCCTGGTCAATGAATACCAGGAAACCGCGTTGTCCGTAAAAATGCTGGGCGAGGTGATGAACCGCGCACCGGAAGGCCGCGCCGGCGCCGGCGGCTTGCGCCCGATCTTGAACGGTGAAATCCGTTTTGACGACGTGACGTTCCGCTATCCGGGCTCGCCCAATACCGCGCTGGACCGCACGACGTTTACGATCCAGCCCGGCACCGTGGTCGGCATTGTCGGCCGTTCCGGTTCCGGCAAGACCACGCTGACCAAGGTCATTCAAGGCTTGTATAACGTGCAGGAAGGCATCGTGCGCTTTGACGGTATCGATGCCCGTGAAATTGAATTGCCGCACTTGCGCCGCCAGATTGGCGTCGTATTGCAGGAAAACTTCCTGTTCCGCGGCACCGTGCGGGAAAACTTGATTGTCACCAAGCCGGACGCCACGTTTGAAGAAATCGCCGAAGCGGCGGCTGCCGCGGGCGCCGATGAATTTATTGAGCGCTTGCCGAACGGTTATGACACCTTGCTGGAAGAAAACGCCACCAACTTGTCGGGCGGCCAGAAACAGCGGCTGTCGATTGCCCGTTCGCTGCTGGCCAAGCCGCGCATCCTGATCCTGGACGAAGCCGCGTCGGCGCTGGACCCGGAGAGTGAAGCCATCTTCATCAAGAATTTGTCGCGCATTGCCGTTGGGCGTACTGTCGTCATGATTTCGCACCGCCTGTCCACCCTGGTGAATGCGGACGCCATCCTTGTCATGCAGCGCGGCCGCCTGGTGGACGCGGGCCGTCACCAGGAATTGCTGACGCGCAGCGATACGTACCAGCATTTGTGGAACCAGCAGACCAGCCACTTGTAATCCATGGAACCAAAAAAATCCCGCAGTCCACAGGACCAAACCGAGATCGACTTCTTGCCGGACGCGGATGCCATCGAGCGCAATCCGCTGCCCCGCTATGTGCGGCTGACCTTGCACGTGATGGCGTTTGCCTTTTTCACGTTCATCGTGTGGGCCAGCATTTCCAAAGTGGAAAAAGTCGTCGTGGCCCATGGCCGTCTCGTAAATCCGCAACCAAATATTGTTGTATCCCCGCTGGATACCGCCATCGTGAAGACCATCGACGTGCGCCCCGGCCAGGTCGTGAAAAAAGGCGATGTGCTGGCGACCCTGGATCCGACCTTTACGCAAGCCGATGAAACCCAGTTGCGCAACCGGCTGAAAAGCCTGGATACGCAAACCGCCAGCCTGCGCGCGGAATTGTCCGGCAAAGCCGTGGAAAGCCATGGCACGGGCGATGCGGACCAGCAATTGCAGGCGCAATTGGCAAGTGAGCGCCAGGCCAACTATGAAGCGCAAAAGCTGCGCATGGAACAAAATGTCGCGCGCTTGAAGGCGGCCATAGAAACCAACCAGCGCGACCAGGTGGTGCTGGCGCAGCGCCATAAATCGCTGGCGGAAATCGAAGCCATGCAGGAAAAGCTGGTGGCGGAAAACTTCGGCGCCAAGATGCAATTGCTGGAAGCGCGCGACCGCCGCCTGGAAGTGGAACGGTCGATGGTCATGGGCCGCAACAAGGATGCGGAAATGCAGCGTGAACTGGCGGGGGCGCAAGCGGAACTGGCTGCGTTTACCCGCAACTGGCGCCAGCGCGCGATGGAAGATTTACTGGCGGCCACGCGTGACCGCGACGGCATCAATGAACAATTGGCGAAAGCGGATTTGCGCAACAAGCTGGTGCAGCTGACGGCGCCGGCCGATGCCGTGGTGCTGGAAATCGGCAAGAATGTGTCGCCGGGCGGCGTGGCGCGCGGCACCGAAGCCATGTTCACGCTGGTGCCGCTCAATGCCAAGCTGGAAGCAGAAGTGCAAGTGGATTCGCTGGACGTGGGCGCCATCAAGAAAGGCGATGTGACGCACTTGAAGCTGGACGCGTTCCCGTACCAGAAGCACGGCATGCTCGATGGCAAAGTCACCACCATCAGTGAAGATTCGTTCAAGCGCGACCAGGTGCGTCCGGGCGAGGGTACCAATGCCTATTATTTGGCCACCATCGAATGGGGACCGGACAGCAAATTGCGCAAGCTGGAAGGGGGCGCCCGCCTGTTGCCGGGTATGACGGTCACGGGGGAAATTGTGGTCGGCAAGCGTTCCGTCATGTCATACCTGCTGTGGCCGCTGACCAAGGCGCTGGACGAATCGCTGCGGGAACCTTAATCCTTCAATTTGGCGCTGACCAGCTCTGCCAGCGCCAGCGACGACGTCAACCCCGGCGACTCGATGCCAAACAAATTCACGAGGCCGGGGATGCCGTGCACCGATGCATCATCGATGCGGAAATCGGCTGCCGCATGGCCGGGACCGTCCAGTTTAGGGCGGATGCCCGCGTAATCGGCGCGCAGCGCATGGTCCGGCAACGCCGGCCAATATCTACGGATTTCCGCATAAAAACTGTCCGCGCGCGCCACATCGACGGCGTAATCCGGCGACTCGACCCATTCCACGTCGGGGCCGAAGCGGGCGCGGCCTGCCAGGTCCAAAGTCAGGTGCACGCCCAGCCCGGCCTGCTCGGGGACGGGATAAATCAAGTGTGAAAACGGCGCCCGTACGCTGCACGAAAAGTAATTTCCCTTGGCATAGTAAGCACGCGGCTGGAAACGGGCATCCAAACCCTGTAGCGTGGCCGCAACAGCCGGCGCATGAATTCCAGCGCAATTTATCACGGAGCGGGCTTGCCAGGTTTCCCCCTGCACGTGGATAAACAAACCATCCTGGCCGACCCGCCCCCCTTCCAGCGGCGCCTGCAATACCAGCGTCGCGCCGGCCTGTTCCGCATCGCCCAGCAAGCCCAGCATCAAGCCATGGCTGTCGATAATGCCCGTCGATGGCGACAGCAGGGCGCCCGTGCAGCGCAAGCCCGGTTCCATCGCTTGCGCTTCGTCCTGGCTCAGCACGCGCAAGTCATGCACGCCGTTGGCGGCGGCTTTGCCGCGGATTTGCTCCAGCTGCGCCAGCTGGCTGCTATCAGTGGCGACAATCAATTTGCCGCAGCGGCGGTGTGCGATACCGCGTTCCGCACAATACGCATACAGCGCTTCCTTGCCTTGCACGCAAAGGCGCGCTTTCAAGGACCCGGCCGGGTAGTAAATGCCCGCGTGAATGACTTCGCTGTTGCGCGAACTGGTGCCGCTGCCGATGCAGTTTTCTGCTTCCACAATCACCACATCGCGGCCTGCCAGCGCCAGCGCACGCGCCACTGCCAGACCGACCACGCCTGCACCTATCACCACGCAATCAAGTTGCTCCACTATCACTGCCTCTTTTCAATCTCAGGAATAGGCAGTGTAACCGCTGCCTGATTAAGATTGACGGCACTGGGAAAGAGAAATAAGATCGGTTCGGCTTAGAGGCTACAAGGCCCCAGATACTTTGCGTTAAATCTGGCCGTTGTCATTTACCCGTCAGCAGAATTCAACATGCAGCAAATAATCGCTACCTACGTCGGCAAACTGACTCAAGCCCTCCAACTCGACGCCATGCAGCAAGTGCCTGTGTTGGCGGAAGCCATGCGCGAAGCATGGCGTACCGGAAATTCCATTTATTTCTGCGGCAACGGCGGCAGCGCCGGCAACGCCATCCACCTGGCGAATGATTTCCTGTACGGCGTTGGCAAAAAGCACGGCGTCGGCATGCGGGTGGAATCGCTGAGCGCCAATGCGGCCGTGCTGACGTGCCTCGGCAATGACCTTGGCTATGACCAGATTTACTCGGAGCAGTTGCGCGCCAAAGGCCGCGCCGGTGACGTGCTGATTATCTTGTCCGGCAGCGGCAATTCCCCGAACGTGGTGAAGGCGCTGGAAACCGGCAATGCCATGGGCATGCACACGTTTGCCGTGCTGGGCTATTCCGGCGGCAAATGCAAGGACCTGGCGCGCCATCCACTGCACTTTGCCATCGACGATATGCAAATTGCCGAAGACTTGCAGCTGGTGGTTGGCCACATGTGCATGCAATACCTGTGTGACAATCCGCCGGCTGCTGCGCAGCCTGCCTGATTTCCGACATCCGGGCCGGCCTTGCCGGCCTTCGTTCAATTCGATTAGCCCATCAACATGCCTCATCGCTATCTCGTTATCGGCAGCAATTCCTTTTCCGGCGCCAGCTTTGTTAATTACTTGCTGGACCGTGGACACAATGTGATCGGCGTCAGCCGCTCCGAAGAACCGCACGATGTGCTGTTGCCGTACAAATGGCACGCGCATCCGGGCCAGTTCCAGTTCCACGCAATTAACCTGAATACGCAGCTGCCCGAGCTGATGAAGCTGATCGATGACCAGCAGCCGGAATACATCGTGAACTTTGCCGCGCAAGGCATGGTCGCGCAAAGCTGGATCACGCCGGCCGACTGGTACCAGACCAACGTGGTGGGCCAGGTGTTGCTGCATGATGAATTGCGCAAGCTGAAATACCTGAAGAAATACGTGCACGTGACGACGCCGGAAGTGTATGGCAGCACGGATGGCTGGATTCCTGAAAGCTTCCACTTCGCGCCCAGCACGCCGTATGCGGTATCGCGCGCCGCGTGCGATTTGCACTTGATGAGCTTCTTCAAGGCGTACAACTTCCCCGTCTGCTTCACCCGCGCGGCCAACGTGTATGGCCCGGGCCAGCAACTGTACCGCATCATGCCGCGCGCCATGCTGTATGCGCGCCTGGGCAAGAAAATGCAATTGCATGGCGGCGGCCATTCGGTGCGCTCGTTCATCCATATCGATGACGTGGCGGAAGCGACCTTGCGCATCGCGGAAAACGGCGTGGCGGGCGACAGCTACCACATCTCGACCTATGACACGGTATCGATCCGCCAACTGGTGGAACAAGTGTGCGACGCCACTGGCGTGGCCTTTGCCGACCTGGTGGAAGTCACGGAAGACCGCCTCGGCAAAGACCAGGCTTACCTGCTCGACAGCGCAAAAATCCGTAAAGAACTGGGCTGGAACCACACCATCAACCTCGCTGACGGCCTCAAGCAAACGCTGGATTGGGTCGATACCAATCTGGAGACGCTGAAAACCCTGCCAGCGGATTACATTCACAAGCGCTAAGGATCACCTATGAAACTCTTGATTACCGGCGGTTGCGGCTATGTCGGCACCGTATTGACCGAACAGCTGCTGAAAGACGGCCACACCATTACCGTGGTTGATACGCAATGGTTTGGCAACCACTTGCAGCCGCATCCTCAGCTGACGATCCTGAAGCAGGATACCCGCGACGTGAACAGCATTCCGCTCGACGGCGTGGACACCGTGATCCATCTGGCCAATATTGCCAACGATCCGGGCGTGGAAATGAACCCGACCTTGTCGTGGGAAGTCAATGTGCTGGCCACCCAGCAGCTGGCTGACCGCGCCGTGCGCGCCGGCGTCAAGCAATTCATCTTTGCCAGCTCGGGCAGCGTGTATGGCGTCAAGGATGACCCGCAAGTGACGGAAGACCTGGAACTGGTGCCGATCACTGCATACAACAAGACCAAGATGGTGGCCGAGCGCGTACTGCTCTCCTATGCGGACAAGATGCGCATCCACTGCGTGCGTCCGGCTACCGTGTGCGGCTGGTCGCCGCGCATGCGCCTGGACGTGTCGGTCAACATGCTGACCATGCAAGCGCTGAAGAATGGCAAGATGACGGTATTCGGCGGCGACCAGACCCGCCCGAACATCCACATTGGCGACATGGTCAATGTGTACCGCCACTTCCTGGCCCATCCGGAAATCGACAATGGCTGCTACAACGCGGGCTTTGAAAACATTTCCATCATGGATATCGCGCAGCGTGTGGCCGCCAAGGTGCCGGCCGATATCGTCGTTTCCGCGTCGAACGACCCGCGTTCGTACCGCCAGAATTCCGACAAGCTGCTGGCCACCGGCTTCAAGCAGCAATATTCGGTGGCGCAAGCCATTGAAGACGTGTCGGCCAAGTTCAAGTCCGGCGAACTGGTCGACAAGGATGAGTACTACACGGTGCGCTGGATGAAGCACCTGAACCTGCAGGCGTAATTGATGACAACCACTTCCGTACAACTGGCGGCCCAGTTCCGGGCCACGGCCATTGAAATGTCGCACCGTGCCGGCGCGGCCCACCTGGCGTCCGCGCTGTCGTGCATCGACATGGTGTCGGTGCTGTACCACTCGGTGCTGAAAGTCGATCCGGCCAATCCGCAGTGGGCCGACCGCGACCGTTTCATCCTGTCCAAGGGCCACGCAGCCACGGCGCTGTATGCGGCGCTGGCATGGAAAGGTTTTATCAAGCCGGAAGACTTGCTGACCTACGGTAAAAAGGGTTCGCTGCTGGAAGAACACCCGACGCCGCGCCTGGCCGGCGTGGAAACCGCGACGGGCTCGCTGGGCCACGGCCTGGCATGCGGCAATGGCATGGCGCTCGCTGCCCGCATCCAGCAAAAGGATTACCGCACGTTTGTCTTGATGAGCGATGGCGAATGCAATGAGGGTTCCGTGTGGGAATCCGCGCTGTTCGCTTCCGCCAACAAGCTGGGCAACCTGACGGCCTTCGTCGACTTCAACAAGTGGCAAGCCACGGGCCGTTCGCGCGAAGTGCTGGGCCTGGACCCGCTGGCGGAAAAATTCCGCTCATTTGGCTGGCACGTGCATGAAATCGATGGCCACGACCACGCCGCGATTCTCGCTGCCGTGCAAGACACGAAAACCGACCAGCCCACCATGATTGTCGCCCACACCGTCAAAGGTAAAGGCGTGTCGTTCATGGAAGATGACAATAACTGGCACTACCGCATTCCGACCGAAGAAGAAGTTCAAAAGTCCAAAGCGGAACTGGGTGTATAAAACATGAGAAATGCTTTTGCTAAAGCCGTCACGGAACTGGGTGACGAATATCCTGAACTGGTGATGCTGGCCGGCGACATCGGCAACCGCCTGTTCGACAAATTCAAAGACAAGCATCCGAACCGCTTCTACAACTGCGGCGTGGCGGAAGCCAACATGACGGGCTTGGCTTCCGGGCTGGCCGCGTCGGGCTTGCGTCCCATCACGTACACGATTACGCCGTTCAATACGACGCGTGTGCTGGAGCAGATCCGCCTCGACATTTGCTACCCGAACTTGCCTGTGATCGTGGTCGGCACGGGCGCCGGCCTGTCGTATGCGAACCTGGGCGCAACCCACCATTCGATGGAAGATATCGCGATCCTGCGCTCGCTGCCGAATATGCACGTGGTGTGCCCGGCCGACCCGGTTGAAGTCAAAGGCGCCGTGCGCGATGCACTGCGCCTGGGCCGCCCAACGTATATCCGTTTGGGCAAGAAAGGCGAACCGAATGTACACGATGTGGAACCAGCGTTCACGATCGGCAAGGGTATCGTCATGCGTCCGGGTACCGATGTCACCATCCTGTCGGTTGGCAACATGATTGCACCGGCGCTGGAAACTGCGCAACGCCTCAGTGAAAAAGGCATTTCCGCCGAAGTGGTCAGCATGCACACGGTCAAGCCACTCGATGATGAGCTGTTGGGCAAAGCTTTCGCGACCAAGAAACTCGTCGTGGTGGTGGAAGAACATGCGTTCACGGCTGGCGCGGGCAGCGCTGTGCTGGAGTGGGGCTACACCAAGCGTGTGGACCTCAGCAAAGTGCTGATCGTTGCTGGTCCAGACCGTTTCCTGTCCGGTTGCGGCGAACAGGAAGAAGCCCGTGAAATGCTGGGCATGGATGCGGAAGCCATTACGCACCAGATCCTCGAACGGTTGGGCTGATCCATGCGGCTAGGACTGGACTTTGACAATACGCTGATCAGCTACGATCAGTTGTTCCGCCAGGCAGCGCTGGATTTACAGCTGATTCCGGAAGAGACGCCGCCGCAAAAAAACGCGGTGCGCGACTATTTGCGCAGCATCGACCAGGAAGACGAATGGACCAAGCTGCAAGGCGCGGTCTACGGTGGCCGGATCCTGGAAGCGGCGCCGTATCCCGGCATGCGCGATACCTTGCGCGCGCTGGCGGGGCATAACATTCCCATGTGCATCGTCAGCCACAAAACCCGCTGGCCTTACCTGGGCGAGAAATGGGACTTGCACGCGGCCGCCCGCAGCTGGCTGGCCCAGCAGGGTTTCCATGCGGACGATGGCCTCGCATGGAAACAGGAGCAAGTGTTTTTCGAGCTGACCAAGGATGAAAAAATCGCCCGCATCGTCGCGCAGCAATGCACGCACTATGTCGATGATTTGCCGGAAATCCTGGCCATGCTGCCGGACACCGTCGAGAAAATCCTGTTCTCGCCGGATGGCAATACCCAAGCCCAGCCTGGCTGGACTGTCATGACGTCGTGGGACCAGCTCCCGGGCATTTTGAAGCTGGTATGACGGGACTCAGCGCCGCCGTGACGGCATTTTGTGCGCGGCACGGCGCCAGCGAACCATTGCAAGCGGTGGCGCTGCGCGCCGGGCGTAACAGCGAAGTGCTGCGTATTACCGATCACCGCGGTAACAGCACGATCCTCAAGCAATATTTTTCCCACCAGGCCGACACGCGCGACCGCCTCGGCACGGAATACGGTTTTCTGGATTTTTGTTCGCGCCACGGTGTCACGGCTGTGCCGCGTACGCTAGGCATGGATAAGGCGCTCAATTGCGCGCTGTACGCATTGCTGCCGGGCCAGCGTCCCGTTGAACTGACGGATGATCACATGGCGCAGGCGGCCGCGTTTATTGCGTCGCTGAACACCTTGCGCGATGCGGAGGGGGCGGACCGCCTGCCGTTCGCATCGGATGCGTGCACGGCCGTGCAAACCCACCTGGACCTGGCGCAACGCCGCATAGACGGCTTGCTGGCGTGCGCCCCGGCCAATGGCAGCAGCGTCAGCGCCATCGAGCGCGACGCGCACGCATTTGTGCGCAACACCCTGGCGCCCGCGTGGGAGCGGCGCGATGCGGCAGCGCGCGCCGCGCTGGCCGCCGAGGGCGATTTGTCGGCGCCACTGCCGCGCACGGCGCTGATCCTGTCGCCATCCGATTTTGGTTTCCACAACACATTGCAACACGACGACCGGCTGGCGTTCGTGGACTTTGAATACGCAGGCTGGGATGACCCGGCCAAGCTGATCTGCGACTTCCAGTGCCAACCGGAAGTGCCTGTCAGCGCCGCCCATGGCACACTGTTCCAGCGAACTGTGCTGGCTGCGCTGCGGGATGACGGCGCCATTGCCCGCCGCATTGCCGCCGTGTTGCCGCTGCACCGCATCAAGTGGTGCGGCATCCTGCTGAATGAATTACGCGCGCAAGACCGCCAGCGCCGCCTGCATGCGGGCATCGCTGCCGATGGCTTGCTGGAAATCCAGCTGGCCAAGGCGCGCACTTATTTTGAGACTCACCTAGTATAGAGAGATAGAAAGCAAACATGGCTTACATCGACTTCCTTTCCGTCGTCCATAAAAGCACCAAGCGCGACTATCTGGCGCGCGTGAACGACACTGACTATCCGAAGGCGAAAGCAGCCGCGCTGGCCAAGCAGTGGGGCTTCGATTACTGGGATGGCGACCGCAAAATCTGCTACGGCGGCTACAAATACATGCCGGGCCGCTGGGCGCCCGTGGCGCAGGCCATGATCGACCATTACGGTCTGAAAGCCGGCGACAAGGTGCTGGACGTGGGTTGCGGCAAGGGCTTCCTGCTGTATGAAATGTCGCTGCTGGTGCCGGGCCTGGAAATCCACGGCCTCGATATTTCCCAGTACGCGCTGGACAATGCCAAGGAAGAAATCCGCGACCGCCTGATCCTGGGCAACGCCAACAGCCTGCCCTTCCCGGACAAGCATTTTGACCTGGTGTTTTCCATCACCACGCTGCACAACTTGCACAACTACGACCTCGACAAGGCGTTGCGTGAAATGGAGCGTGTCGGCAAACATAAATACCTGTGCGTGGAGTCGTACCGCAACGAAGAAGAAAAAGCCAACCTGCTGTACTGGCAAGTCACGTGCGAAGCGTTTTGCACGCCGGAAGAGTGGGAATGGTGGTTCAAGCAAACCGGCTACACCGGCGACCATTCGCTGATTTACTTCGAGTGAGGCAACCATGACGACTATGCCAAAAACCATGAAAGCCGCCATTCTGGTGCAACAGAAAGCGCCGCTGGCCATCGCGGAAATCACGATGCCGGACAAGCTGGACGTGGGCCAGGTGCTGGTCAAAGTCCATTACAGCGGCATCTGCGGTTCGCAGATCGGTGAAATCGACGGCGCCAAGGGCGAAGACAAGTACATCCCGCACTTGCTGGGCCACGAAGCATCCGGCACCGTGATGGATATCGGTCCGGGCGTGCGCCACGTGAAAGCCGGCGACAAGGTGGTGCTGCACTGGCGCAAAGGCAACGGCATTGAAGCGCCGACTGCCAACTACACGCTGGACGGCAAGAAAATCAATGCGGGCCAAGTCACCACGTTCAGCGAATACACGATCGTGTCGGAAAACCGTGTGACGGCGATTCCCGCCGACAGCGACCTGGAAGTGGCGGCCCTGTTCGGCTGCGCCGTGACGACGGGTTTCGGCGTGGTGGAAAACAATGCCAAAGTCAAAATTGGCGAAGCTGTCGTTGTGTTCGGCGCGGGCGGCATCGGCTTGAACATCGTGCAGGCTGCCGCGCTGGTGTCGGCCTATCCGATCATTGCCGTGGACCTGCATGACAGTAAGCTGGCGCTGGCCAAGGAAATGGGCGCGACGCACCTGATCAACAGCAGCACGACGGATGCGCGCCAGGCCATCATCGACTTGCTGGGACCGAATGGCGTCGATGCGTTCATCGACAACACGGGCCAGCCGAAGATCATTGAAATGGGTTACGAACTGACGAAGCCGCAAGGCCGCGTGACCTTGGTGGGCGTGCCGAAGAAAGGCAACAACATCAATATTTATTCGCTGCCGCTGCACTTTGGCAAAGGCTTGAGTGGTTCGACGGGCGGCGAAGCCATCCCGCAAACGGATATCCCGCGCTACCACCAGCTGTACCGCACGGGCCGCATCCAGTTGAAAAACCTGATCACGCACCGCTTTACGCTGGATCAGATCAATGAAGCCATTGACGGTATGCGCGCCGGCACCTTTGCCGGCCGCTGCATGGTCGTCATGGATCAGTGATGGCGCACGTGGGCACTTGCCGCTTATGCAGCGCCCCGCTGGCGCCGGACACGGCGCTGGCAGTGGGCGACGTTCCGCCCTGTAACCGTTTCAGCGACGGGCCGGATGCACCGCGCCTGCCGCTGGCCATGGTGGAATGCGCGCAGTGCCAGCTGGTGCAATTGCTGCAATTGCCGCCGCTCGATGCGCTCGTGCCGCGCCACGCGTGGATCCGCTATAACGAACCGTCCGCGCACTTGCCGGACGTGGCGCAGCACGTGCGCGCACTGATGCCGGATGCGCCCGGCGTGCTGGGCCTGGGCCCGTTTGAAGGACCGCTGTTGCAGCACATGACGGAGTGGGGCGGCGCGCGGCACACGCCGGATTTGGCGGCGCAATCTGCAGCGCAGCCCGGCCGCTATCCGTACCTGGAAACGTGGCAGCACGTATTACGCCATGACGTGCTGGCATCGTGCGGCAAGGCTGACCTGGTCACGTGCCGCTACCTGCTGGAACACAGCCACGACCCGGTGGCCATGTTGCAGGCACTGGCCGGGGCATTAAAGCCGGGCGGCGTGCTGCTGGTGGAAGTGCCGGACAGCAGCAAATTCTTGACGGTGTGCGACTACAGTTTTATCTGGGAAGAGCACGTGTGCTACTTCACAGAAGCAACGCTGCGTGCGCTGGCCGCACGCGCCGGCCTGGCTGTGCGCCAGTGCCTGCGCTATCCCGGTACGCAGGAAGATGCGCTGGTGCTGCTGTTGCAGGCGGGCGCCCCCGGGCAAGCCGCACCGTCGGGCCTGGGCCCGTCTGCACTGTTTGCCCGCTACCGCGCCGCGTGGCCCGGCCAGCGCACCCATTACCAGCAATGGCTTGGCGATATGCATGCGCAAGGCCGCCGCGTGGCGATTTTTGGCGCGGGCCATCAAGCCATCATGTTCATCCACGCGCTGGGTTTGGCGCAACTGGTGGATATCGTTCTGGACGATGCACCGGACAAGGCAGGCTGCCGCATTCCCGGTACGGCTATTCCCATCGTGCCGTCCAGCGTACTGCAGGCACAGGACGATATCGGCCTGTGCCTGCTGGCGCTGAGCGCCGGTGCGCAGCAAAGCGTGCGCGCGCGTTTTGACGGCTGGCTGCAGCAAGGCGGCGTCATGCAATCAATTTATCCGGAGCCTGGCCATGCAGTTGATTAAACAGTCGAATGAAGTATATGTGGCGCCCGGCCCGGTTGCCGCCATCGGCGCAGCGGAAATCGCGTTGCTGAAAGAAGCCGTTGACGCCAGCCCCCGTGGCCGCGTACGCATCAATTTGCACGCGGACGGCAGCGCGCCGCTGCATGAAATGTTCATCGCCATCAAGCCGGGATCGTATATCCGTCCGCACAAGCATCCGGCCAAAAGTGAATCGTTCCACCTCGTGCATGGCGCGGTGGACGTGGTCGTGTTCGATGATGCGGGCAATGTCACGCAAGTGGTGAAACTGGGCCAGCCCGATGGCGGCGATGGCCGGCGCGCGTTTTATTACCGCATGTCGGAACCGCTGTTCCACACGCTGATCATCCGTTCCGATGTGCTGATCGTGCATGAAACCACGAACGGGCCATTTGACCGCAGCGCCACGATCTTTGCGGGCTTTGCGCCGGAAGAAAATGCCCCTGCTGCCGAGATTGCCAGCTGGCAGGCAGCGCTGGTGGATCGTGTACAGGAGCAGGCATGAGTGCGCAAGAACAAGTGGTGATTGTCGGCGGCACCAAAGGGCTGGGCCGCTTGCTGGCCGAGCGTTTTATCGCGCAGGGCCATGCGGTGACCGTGCTGTCGCGCACCAAGCCGGACGGCGGCCTGGCCTACCGCCACATAGCCGTGGACTTGGAAGCGCTGGTTGACGCGGCGCCCGTGGTCGAGCAAGTCGTGCAAGCCGGCGGCAAAGTGCGCTACCTCGTGTTTTGCCAGCGCTACCGGGGTACGGGCGATGCGTGGCAAGGTGAAATGCAAGTGACGCTGAATGCCACGCGCCTGTTGATCAATGGCTTTGCCGACCAGTTTTGCGATAGCGGCGACCGCGCCATAGCCGTCGTCAGTTCCGTCTATGCGCAATTTGTCGGCGGTTCGCAGCCGGACAGCTACCACGTGGCCAAAGCCGGCCTCAACCAGCTGGTCAAATTCCACGCGTGGGGCATGGGACGCCGCAATGTACGCATCAACGCCATCATGCCGCTCAGTTACCTGAAAGATGAATCGCGCCGTTTCGTGGAAAGCAACCAGCCGCTGATGCAGCTGTACCACGATTTCGTGCCGTTGAAACGCATCGGTGAAGCCGCCGATTCCGCCAACCTGGTGGAATTCCTGTGCAGTGACAAGGCCGCTTTCATCAATGGCCAAAGCATTTTTGTCGATGGCGGCGTCTCCGTCGTGTGGCCGGAAGAATTGGCGCGCACGATGGCGGGATTTAATTGACGCAGTGAATTGATGCAGCAGTTTGTTGTTACAGAGAAAAACATTTTTGACTACGGCGCTCTTTGTTTAGAATGCCAAGATTGAATCACCAGAGGAGAGAGTCCATGTCCGAATCCGATCCCGCAGCTCCTGGCGAGTTGGCCACGGCGCCGGTAGCGCCACCGGCAGCCGACCCGTTTGCTGAATTGCATGCGGGTTTTGACGACATGTTCAATAACACCGTGCGGATTCCCGGCCAGGATGCGTGGATCATCCTGTGCGGCTACAACATTGGTGAAACGTCGGAATTTTGCGCGCTGGCCGACGCCTTCGTGCAGCAGCATGGCCACGGCATTATCTTGCTGGTGCGTCCGGCCCACGTGGCGGTGGCGCGCATGTATGGCCACCGCTTCCTGAAAGTGCTGGTGCTGCAAGACGACATCATGCAGGCAGTGTTGCGCAGCAATTACATTCCGCAAGACCGCTTTGAAATCAACAAGCCGATGAGCGCGTGCTGGATCGACCGCGGCTTCCGCCATTCGGATGGCGTGAAATACCTGGGCAGCCATTACCCGGGCCGTGGCGGCATCAGTGAAACCGACATGCAGCGCTTCGTGCTGCGCCTGCCGTGGAATGCCAAGCTTGAGGCGCCGCGCATCCGCGTGGACTGGGAACGGGCCGCCATGCAGCAGGCGCTGGACCTGGGCTTGCGGATGGGCCGCTCGGTCCTGCTGTGCCCGATCAACAATTCCGCCAAGCGTTTCCCGCAAATCTTTTGGGATACCGTGGCCGCACGCCTGATCGAGCGCGGCTACATGGTGTTCACCAACATGGGCGGCTTGAATGAATTCAATGGCATTGCCAATATGCCGATTCCCGGCACCACGGCCGTGTCGCTGCCGATTGAACAGGTGATCCCGTTTGCCCACCTGGCCGGACGGATGATTACCGGCGGCAATGGCATGTCTTTCTTGACCATGCTGGGCAGCTGGAAAACGTTCCGCATAACGCAAATTTTGCCGACCACCAAGGACGCGAGCTTTACCACGTCGTCGATGGGGGCACGTTCCAAGCACCCGAGCCGCGAAGCGTCGCTGATCAGCGCCTTCCAATACCTGTCGCCGGAATTGTGCATCGACGCGCCGTTGTCGGAATTCCTGCTGCCGTTTGATGAGTCGGACGATGAAATGGTGCGGCTGGCGCGCGTGGTGGCCGATGAAGATACCAGCGACCCGTCGTATATCGAGCGCCGTGAATGCAATGGCAAGCGTTATATCGATGAACATGCAGGGTGGCTGCGCGAGCTGACCACCGCCCCGGAACAAGCACCAGGAGGTTGACTATGAAAAACTACAAGCATCGCGACGATTGCCGCCTGTGCGGTTCCACGCAATTTGAACTGGTGTTGCCGATCAAGCCCTCGCCGATCGGCGACGCGTTTGTCAAAGCGGATCAATTGAATGAGCCGCAGGAACTGTTCCCGCTCGACACGTATATCTGCCTCGATTGCGGCCACGTGCAAAACCTCGACATTGTCGATCCGGACATCCTGTTCCGCAATTACACGTACCGCACGTCGTCGTCGCTGGGCCTGGTGCAACACTTCCAGGAATATGCGAAAGCCGTCGTGGAAAAGCTGGCTATCCAGCCGGGCGCGCTGGTGGTGGAAATCGGCAGCAATGATGGTTCGCTGTTGAAAGCGTACAAGGCGCTGGGCTTGCGCGTGCAAGGCGTGGACCCGGCCAAGAATATCGCGGCAGGCGCCACGGCCGAAGGCGTGCCGACCCATCCCGACTTCTTCTCGTCGGCCGTGGCGAAGGAATTGCGCGCGGAATTGGGCCCGGCCCAGCTGATGTGCGCCAACAATGTATTTGCCCACGCGGACCAGATCGGCGACATCGTGGCCGGCATCCGCACGCTACTGGCCCCGGATGGCGCATTCGTGTTTGAAGTGTCGTACATCCCGGACATGGTGGACCATTTCGTGTTCGACACGATTTACCACGAACACGTTTCGCACCATTCCTTGCTGCCGCTGGAGCGCTTCTTCCGCCTGCACGACATGACCTTGTTCGATGTCGAGCGTGTGGCCACCAAGGGCGGTTCGATCCGCGCCTTTGCGCAGCCGCTGTCGACGGGCCAGCGTCCGCGCAGCGAGCGCCTGCAAGCCATGTTTGCGGAAGAAGAACGCCGCGGTATTACGCAGCCGGAAATCTACCGCCAGTTTTACAAGGACATCGAAGTACGCAAGCGCGCCGTGCTGGACGTCGTGGACCGCGCCATTGCGGAAGGCAAGACCGTGGCGGGTTATGGTGCGTCGACGACCGCCACCACCTTGCTGTACCACTTCGAGCTGGAATCGCGCCTGAAATACATCGTGGACGATAACCCGATCAAGTGGGACACGTTCAGCCCCGGCGCGCATTTGCCTGTGCATCCATCGACCGAACTGGTGACCCGCAAGCCCGACCTGGTGGTGATCTTGGCGTGGATGTACGTCAAGCCGATCACGGCCAAGCATGGTCCGTACATGGAGCAGGGCGGGCAATTCCTCGTACCGCTGCCAGCCTTGCAATTGATCCCTGCGGCGAAGTGAGCGGCGCGGCCATGCGCTTTCATCAAATCAATTCCGGCACGGAGCAAGTGCTGTCGACGGCGCCGTTTGTACGGCTGGCCGCCGGCGCCGCACTGGTCGGCTGCGACATCGTGGACAACGTCACGATCGACAAGCATTCCTGTGTCAGCAAGTCCGAGCTGGGCCGCTACTTCGGCCTCGGCTGTTTTTCGTACGTGACCAACGCGAAAATCGGCCGCTATTGCACGTTTGGCGCCCGCGTTTCCGTCGGCGCTTTCAGCCACCCGACCAACTGGCTGTCGATCCACGAATTCCAGTACCGCGATTGCAGCCAGATTTATGGCGACACCGTGCTTGGCGGCGGCGTCAATATCGCGCCGCCCAACGCGCCTACCCTTATCGGCAACGATGTGTGGATCGGCGATAACGCCAGCGTGCGCACCGGCGTCACCATTGGCACCGGGGCCATTATCGGCATGGGCGCCGTCGTCGTGGCCGACGTGCCGCCGTATGCGATTGTCGGCGGCAACCCGGCGCGCGTGATCCGCTACCGCTTTGACGACGCCGTGATTGCCGAATTGCTGGCCTTGCAATGGTGGCAGCTGGATCTGGCGGACATGAAAGGCATTGATTTTTCCAACGTGGCTGGCGCGATCGCTGAATTACGCCAGCGCCTCGGCGCACGGCAGCAGCCTGGCGCTGCCGCACCTTGAACCATCACGAATAACACCATGTCAGAAAAGACCGTTCTCGTTACAGGCAACTTCAATGTCTTGCACCCGGGCCACTTGCGTTTGCTGCGCTTTGCCAGCGAATGCGGTACGCGCCTGATCGTGGCCGTGGCGTCGGACCGGATTGCCGGCAAGGCCGCCCACGTGCCGGAAGCGTTGCGGCTGGAAAGCGTGCAAAGCATTGCGCAAGTCAATGAATCGTTCATTATGGATGAGCCGGCGGCGGAACTGGTGGCGCGCCTGCGGCCCGATATCGTGGTCAAGGGCAAGGAACATGAGACGGCGGACAATCCGGAATTGCCTGTCCTGGAAAGCTATGGCGGCCGCCTGCTGTTCAGTTCCGGTGAAAGCTGGTTTTCATCGTCGGACTTGCTGAACAAGGAAATCGAACCGGCGAATTTCAACCCGATCGGCTTGCCTCATGATTATTTGGGCCGCCACAACATCAGCCTGGCGCGCTTGCGCGAACTGGTGAGAAAGTTCTCCACCTGCAAAGTGTGCGTGGTGGGCGATTTGATCATCGATGAATACATCACGTGCGAACCGCTGGGCATGTCGCGCGAAGACCCGACCATCGTTGTCAGCCCCATCGATACCACGCGCTTCGTCGGCGGCGCCGGGATCGTGGCGGCGCACGCGGCGGGCATGGGTGCGAAAGCGGAATTCGTGTCGCTGACGGGCGCCGACGCCGTGCGCCAGTATGCGCTCGATGAATTGCAGCGCATGAACGTCAATGCGCACATGCTGACGGACGATAGCCGCCCAACCACGCTGAAGCAGCGCTACCGCTGCCATGGCAAGAGCATGCTGCGCGTCAGCCATTTGCGCCAGGACGCGATTTCCACGCAATTGCAGGAAGACCTGGTGGCGCTGATGGAGCAAGCCATGGAAGGCGCCAACGTGCTGGTGTTTTCCGACTTTAACTATGGCTTGCTGCCGCAGCCGGTGGTGGACCGCATCACGGCCATGGCGAAAGCCAAAGGCATCTTGCTGGCGGCCGACAGCCAGTCGTCGTCGCAAGTGGGCGATATTTCGCGCTTCCACGGCATGGATTTGATTACGCCGACGGAGCACGAAGCGCGTCTGGGCGCCCGTAACATGGATGCGGGCCTCGTCGTGCTGGCTGAACAGTTGCGCGGCATGGCCGATGCCCGCAACGTGCTGTTGAAAATGGGCGGCGACGGCATGCTGGTGCATATCGGCGACGTGCCGGGCACGCCATGGGTCACGGACCGCATCAGTGCGCTGAACGTGGCGCCGCGCGACGTGGCGGGCGCCGGCGACAGCCTGTTGATTGCCAGCGCGCTGGCGCTGGCGTCCGGCGCCGACATCTGGGAAGCCGCTTGCCTGGGCTCGCTGGCGGCTGCCGTGCAAGTGGGCCGTGTCGGCAACGTGCCGATCCAGACGGAAGAATTGCTGAAGGAGTTGACGGCATGAGGGCGCTGTTGCTGGCCGCCGGCCTGGGTACGCGTTTGCGTCCGCTGACCGATACCGTGCCGAAATGCCTGGTGCCGATCAAGGGCCAGCCGTTGCTGGATATCTGGCTGGAGCGGTTGACGGCAGCCGGCATCAGCCGCTGCCTCGTCAATACGCATTACCTGGCGCCGCAAGTGCATGCTTACCTGGCGGGCAGCCGTTTTGCGTCGCAAGTGGACATCGCGGAAGAAAAAGAATTGCTGGGCACGGCCGGGACCCTGATGGCCAACTTGCCGTTTTTCCAGGGGGGCGACGCCATGCTGATCCATGCCGACAATTACTGCCTGGCGGATTTCACAGCGTTTTTACACGCGCATGCCAGCCGTCCGGTGCACTGCCTGATGACGATGATGACGTTCCGCACGGCCACGCCGCAAACGTGCGGCATTGTCGAGCTGGATGACGCCGGGGTCGTCGTGGGCTTCCATGAAAAAGTGGCCAACCCGCCGGGCAATTTGGCCAATGGCGCGATTTATATCTTGTCAGCGGAATTGCTGGCCATGATGGCGAAGGACATGCCGCACGTGACGGACTTCAGCACGGAAGTCATGCACCATTTGGTGGGCAAGATTTACACGCACGAAACCACCGCCACGTTCCTCGATATCGGCACGCCGGAAACCTACGCGCAAGCGAACGCGTCATAACAACGGCGTAGGGCGGATTAGCGCAGCGTAATCCGCCACGCGTGCGTGGCCTGCACACTTGGCGGATTACGCGCTGTGCGCTAATCCGCCCTACAGTTCTACACCTCTTAGTCCTTGAACAGCCACTGCGTGTGGTCGGCCAGTTCCAGCAGCTTCGGGCGGAAGGACGCGACAGTTTCGCGCACCTTCTGCACCAGCTCGATGCGCGTGTCATAAGCGCGCTGCAGTTCCGCTTCCGATTCATCGAAGGCAAAGCCGCCAATGCCGAATTCCGTGGCCTCCATGTCCGCCTTGGTCCACTCCCAGCCGTGATAGCTGATGTGCTTGACGATGACGACGGCGCCGCACAGCACGGCTTCCGTGTTGGTGCAGCTGACGGCATCGTACGTGTACAGGTAGCGGGTCTGGCGCAAGTGGGCGGCCAATTCTTCGCGCGTCGGCGGCCACTTGTACGTGATCGGCACCACGTTGGGCGGGCGGTTCGGCCAGTGTTCCGGATTCTTACCCATCCACACCATATCCTGCGTGCGCTCCGGCGTATTGTTCGCGTTGAACAAGCTTAAATCCACCGGCAGCAGCAGCAGGGTCGGCACTTCCTTGGTTTTATCCATCGGGAAGGCGCGCGTGTAATAGAAGCGGTAATAGTCGTCGGCTGGCGCCACGTTTTCGCGGCCCAGCACGTAATACACGAGGCGCTTGCAATTGAGTGGGTTGCCGTCGAGGTCGTCCGGTGCAATGAAGATGGCTTCGTTATTGATGGCTTCCCAGTTTTCACGCGCCTGGTTGTTGATGACGGGCGTATTCCACAGCGGATTGATGACCGGCGTGCCGGGCGGGCTGATGTTGGAAGTAATCAGGATCGACGCGTCAAAGCCCAGCATATTGAGTTCATGGCACAGCTGGTGCATGACGCGCACCCCCGCGCTGACGCAATAGCTGGGGGTCAGGATCACATACGGTCTGGTCTTCATTGCTTGTTCCGGTTGGGATGGGTTAACAGCAGCGCCGTGGCCTGGGACACCAATGCTTGTATGCCTGGCAAGTCAAAATTACCATCGCGAATTTCCCCGCGCATGGTGCCCAGGTACCACAGGCACGTGGTCAGCTTGCTGGACAATTGTTCCTCGGCCGTGTGGCGGTCATCGAAGTACAAATTGTTTTCCAGCGCATCGCAATACAGTTGCAGCCAGTCCAGGTTGGCGCGGATGGCCTGGCCATTGCCGCGCTGGTCCTGGCCGCCGTGCAGGCGGAAGTAGCTCAATGCTTCCGGCAGGTACACGGCATCATGTTCTTTCAAAATCGACAGCCACGTCGCCACATCCGACAGCACCGTGTACGGACGGCCGCAGAACGTGCCGAAGTAGCGGTCCAGCGCGGCCTTGCGCACCAGCACCGTCGTGGGTTCGCCAATCAGGTTGCGGCCGCCCGTCAACAGCAAATGGCCAAACTGGCGGCCGCTGATGCGGGCTTCCGTTTCAAACAGGCGTTCCGTGCCGGAAATCGGCGCCATGTGGTTGCCATTGGCATCGATCAATTGGCGGAACGACGTGACGAGGCCGATCTTTTCATCCGTCAGCATGAACGACATCATGCGCATGATTTTGTCTGGATGGTAGAGGTCGTCGTCCATCAGGTAATTGATGTAATCGCCGCGCGAATGCTTGAAGCAATTCATGCCGTTTTCCGCCGGACCATAACCAGGCACGCGGTAATAGCGGATTTGCGGATGCTTGGCCACGTACGGGGCAAAGCGGGCGCGCGTCAACTCGTCATCGCTATTGTCGCTGATGATGATTTCCGTATTCGGATACGTTTGCGCCAGCGCGCTCTTCAGCGCCAGTTCCGCATAATCGGGACGGTTGTGCGTCGGGATCAGGATCGATACCAGCGGCAAGCCGCTTGGTGTCGTCGTGCGGTCCGGCGTGGCGGCAATTTGTAAGTACCGTTCTTCCAGGTCGCGCACGAAGCGCTCGCTGTCGAACAGCGGCGTCGTCAGGCGGTTGTCGTCGAGCTTCTTGTGCAACTCGGCAGTGTAGGCGCGGTCATTGCCCAGCTTGATGGCCAGCGCTTCATAGTCGGCCATCGTGAACGTCACCAGTTCCGGCAACCCGACCGCGCGCAGCAGGCTGCCTGCCATGCGGGACGAGAACGTTTTACCGGCGCACGTCAGCACCGGCAAACCGGCCCACAGTGCATCGCTGGCCGTGGTGCCGCCGCCGAATGGGTTGGTGTCGAGGAACAGGTCGGCCACCTGGAAGCGGGCCAGGTAGTCGGCCGGCGCCACGCGCTTGGCAAACAGCAGGCGGTCGGGATCGACGCCGCGCTGCTTGGCTTCGCGCTGCAAGTTCGAACGCACGATGTCGCCATCGGCCACCAGCCATAGCACGGAATGCGGCACGTCGCGCATGATGCGCATCCAGCTGTCGAACACTTCCGGCGTGATCTTGAACGTATTGTTGAATGCGCAGAACACATACGCATCTTCCGGCAAGCCGCACGATGCCCGCGTGGGCTTGACGCCGATCTGGCGCTGGCGGTCATTGATCTGGAACGTGTGCGGCATGTGCAGCGGCTTTTCAGTGAAGAAAGGCTCCAGCTCGGGCGGCATCACGAACGGGTCAGAAATCACGTAATCGATTTCCGGCAGGGCAGTCGGGCCTGGCAGGCCCAGCCACGTGATTTGCACGGGGGCAGGGCGGTGCGACAGGATATTGTGGCGCGCATTCAACGTCAGGCCGTGCAAGTCTACGAGGATGTCGATTTCACACGCGCGTATCAGTTGCGCCGCTTCCAGGTCGGACAGCGCACCGATGCGGATATGGTGGTCCATGCCGGCAATCACGCGGGCGCGCAGCGGCGAACCATCTTCGTGGCTCCAGCAAAAACCAAACACTTCAAATTTGCTGCGGTCGTGCAAGCCGTACAGTTCCGCCGTCAGGATCGACACGGCGTGCGAGCAAAAGTCCGACGACAGGTAGCCGATGCGCAAGCGCTCGTGCTTGTAGCCGGCCGTGGCCATCGGCGCCACGCCTTTCAATACTTTTTCTTCCACGTAGCGCTGCGACGCGCCCACTTGCTCGATGGGCTCCGGCGACGCGCTCAGCATGGCCAGCGCGGACGTGCCATCGAGCAGCTTGCGTTCGGAAATGCCGATGCGGGTATCGAACACAGGCCAGTTGCACTGTTTTTGGCGCAAGTGCACCCAGTGCGTGATCACGTGGCGCTGGTCTGGTTCCAGCCGTAAGCTTTCCGCCAGCGCGGCTTCCGCTTCCGGCATGCGCTTGAGGATTTCCTGCAAACGGCCCAGGTTGTTCAGCGCCTGCACGCGCAGTGCGCGGGTTGGCGGCGTATTCGGCGGCGACAAATCCACGGCGCGGCGCCACAGTTCCAGCGACTCTTCCGGACGCTTCATGCGCTCCAGCAAGGTGCCCAGGTTCAGCAAGCCTTCGACGAATTGCGGGTTGTGTTCCAGCGCGGCGCGGTACGACGCTTCCGCTGCGGCCGGATCTTTTTCCGCCTGCAGCACAGCCAGGTTGAAATGCGCCGCATACGCGAGCGGCGACTTCGTATTGTCCAGCCACATGCGGTACAGCCCCTGCGCCTTGTCGTTCTGCTGGGCCGCAGATAAACGCTGCGCCACGTCGAACAATTCAACGATGCCGAGGATGCCGCCGCTGGCCAGGGTCAGCGCGGCGGCGTCGATACGCTCGATATCGTTGGCGGCAAACGCAGCCAGTAACTCTTGCTGCTGTTGCTGGGCGGCGGTAGGTTTGCTCATGGATGGTCCTTATTGTTCAGGCTTGTATATGGAGGGCGTATTGCCGGAAATCAATCCAGGTAGCGCATGGTAGCGCGCTGCAATTCATCTTCCAGCGCTGGCGACATCTGGTGCAGCGGGTTCGATTCCATCGTGCCGCTGGCCGTCACGCGGCTCATGATTTTCGGGAAATAGCTCTGTTCCGGGTCGATCGACACGATGAACGCGGCCGGGCCGTCCGTATCGAACAGTTGCGCGAAATCGTCGTGCTGGTCGAAATCCTTGCCGATGCGCAGCGCCGGCACGCCCCACGCCTTGAACAGTACTTCCCAGTCCGGCAAGCCGAGGCCGGACTTGATATCGCAACCGATATAGCTGCCGCCAAAGTAATTCTTTTGCGTCATGCGGATCGATGCATAGCCATTGTCGTCAAAGATGAACATTTTCAAGTTCAGCTTGTTGACGGCGGCCGTGCCGATTTCCTGCAAGTTTTGCGCGAAGCCGCCATCGCCTTCGACCAGGATCGTGCGGCGGTCCGGGTGCGCCAGCGCAGCGCCGATGGCGCCGGACAAGCCATAGCCCATCGATGCCAGCCCTTTGTTGGTGACGATGGTCTGGCCGCGCTGCTGCGCGAACGTTTGCATCATGACGGTAAACGCGCCGCCAGAGCTGCATGGCACCACCACGTCGTCGGGACGGCAGCGGCGCGACAGTTGCTCGACGAAGCGGTACGGCGAAATGTACGCTTCACCCGTCGTGTTTTGCTCGATCAGCGGCACGGCGGCTTTCACTTCGCGGCAATACGCGAGCCAGTCTTCGTGCTGGCCCAGGTCGTGCGCGCTCAAGTCTTTCAGCAGCGTGTTGACGTCCGCGTGGATCGGCCATGCCACTTCCGGGTGGCCTTTTTCCAGTTCCGCCAGGTCCACGTCCACGTGCACGACTTCACCGTTCGGCACGAATTGCTGCCAGTTGAAGCCGGTCTGCTGCATGCCCAGGCGGGTGCCGAACGCCAGCAGCAAATCGCTTTGCTGCAACAGCAGGTTCGCATAGCGCTGGCCCCACGTATTTGGGCGGCCAAAGTAATTCGGGTGGTCGGCTTCGATGCGGTCGGCGCCATTCCACGTGGTGGCGATCGGCATGCCCATTTTTTCAAACTGGTCGTGCAACGCTGTCGCCGTAGTGCGCGACACGCCGCCGCCCAGCAGCATCAGTGGACGCTGCGCAGCGCGGATTTTTTCCGCCAGGCGTTCAATCACGCCGGCATCGGCTTTCGGCAGCGCTGGCGGTGCAGGCGGCGTCACTTGTTCCAGTTCTGCACGGTCCACGGTGCGGCCCTGTATATCGAGCGGCAATTCCAGGAATACGGGGCCTTTGCGGCCATGGTTGGCATCCAGCACCAATTGCTCCATGCGGGCCCGCGTCACGGGTTCTTCCAGCAGCGCTGACACACTGCAGACGGGCTTGGCAATGGCGACACCGTCGATTTCCTGGATGCCGCGCTGGCGCAAGGTGCCACGGCTGAGGTCGGCGGTTTTCACCTGGCCGCCGATCACCAGCAATTCACGGCTTTCAAGGTACGCGCCGGCCAGCGCCGTCACCAGGTTGGTCATGCCGGGGCCGGCCGTCACCAGGGCAAACGCCTTGGAACCATCGGTGGACGATTCATTGAAATATTCAGCGGCCACGCCGGCTGCCACTTCATGGATCACGCTGACCATTTTGAAGTGCTTGGCGCTGGAGGCCAGCATGTGCATGATGTTGCCGCCTGCCACATAGAAGCAGTGCGTGTAGCCCATACTTTTGAGCCATTCGGCAATGAGGTCGCTGTATTTCATGATGTTCCTTTAGCGGGTTGGCGCAGGCAGCGGTATGGCCAGCTCTTGCGCAATATATTGTGCGGTGGCAGCGATTTGCCGGTCCAGGTCCAGCGGTGCTATGCCCAGCAGTTGCTCCAGTTTTGCAATGGCCGCGCGGTTACCGGCATACAAGTCCGGCGTCAATGCGGGATCGAGCGGGGCGCGCTGTGGCGCGGTATCGCGGCCCAGCACGGCCGCCACGCGGCGCGCCAGCGCATCGAGTTCCACGGTTTCATCGGATGCCGTATCGAAGCACACGGTGGCGGGTGCTTCGGCGCGCAGCAGCAAGCCCAGGCACAGTTCCAGCAAATCGCCGATGTAGTAATACGAGCGCAGCACAGGGCGGCGCGCATTGATGGTGATGGCGTCATCTTGCAGCAGGCGCGTGATGAACGACGCCAGCGCGTAGGCATCGAATTTATTGATGCACGGGCCGGCCAGGTTGAACACGCGCGGAATCACGACACGTACGCCATGGGCCGCGCAGGCCGCCTGGAACGCTTGTTCATCTTCATACTTGAGCCGGCCATACAGCACGGCGTTGGGATTGCGTGCAGCGGCCAGCGCAGGGTCTTCCAGCCCGCGCAGGTAATCGTAGACGGCGCCCGACGATGGCACCAGCGCGCCCTGCACGGCGCCGGAGGCAATCCAGCCCAGCACGGCATGGCGGATCGCTTCATTGCGCGCGACGTATTCGTCCGCGCTCATGCCTTGCACCTTGTCCATTGTGAGGAACGCATAATGGCAGACCAGCAAGCGCTGATTCGGTGGCGGCGTCCAGTCCAGCAGCGGTTCGATGGGCAACGTCACGCCATCCACGGCTATGCTGCCGGGACGGGAACCCAGTGCTGTCACGCGGCTGCTGAAGGCGTCGCCCAGTGCGGCGCGCAATGCGGCCAGGGTGGCGCGTCCGATCCAGCCATTGGCGCCCGTGACGACATAGTGCCACGGCGCGGCGCGCAGGCTGCCGGACAGTGCCGCCGACAGGGGCAGGGGAGACAGCGCCGCCATGGTCAAGCCGCGCCGCAGGTGGCAGCTTGCTGCAGTGCCGCTTCGAACGCCTGTTGCAGCATGGTGCGGCTGGCGTCGGTCTTCGGCAATTCCAGGCGGACCAGCTGGCCCTGCGCATCCGGCACGATGACAGCGTAATGGCTGGCGCTGTGCTTCTTGTCCGCTTCAAAGCGGCGCATCAGGTCGGCAACAAGCACTTGCGGAATCCAGCCCGGCAATTGCGGCAAGTTGGCCAGCAGGCGCGTCATGTACGCTTCCATTTGCTGCACGCGCTGCGGCGGTGTCGGGTAATGCTGGTTCAGGCGCGCAAAGTGCAGCGACGCCAGCACGCCGATGCCGACAGCAATCCCGTGCGGAATCACGAAGTCGCATGCGCTTTCAATCGCATGGCCAAACGTGTGGCCATAGTTCAGCAGCAGGCGCTCTTTCTTGTCGTGCTCATCGATTTCAATGAACCAGCGCTTGGTCATCAGCGACAGGCGGATCACGTCGCGCAATTGCTCGGGCGCGTCATGCGGCTGCGGATTCATGGCCAGGTAATCGTCAAACGCGCTGCCCGTGTGGGCAAAGCAAATCTTGACGGCTTCGCACAGGCCGGCCACGCGCTGTTCCGTGTTCAACGTGGCGGCGAATTTCATGTCGATCACCACGGTTTGCGGCGGGTAGAAATTGCCGACCAGGTTTTTATACGCGCCGACATTGATCGACGACTTGCCGCCGATGCAGGAATCCACCATGCCCAGCAACGTGGTCGGCACATAATCCCACTGCAGGCCGCGCATGTAGATGGACGTGACGAAGGTCGCGATATCCTGGATCACGCCGCCGCCGACTGCCAGCACGTGCGTCTTGCGGTTGGCGCCGAACTCGCGCATGGCAACGATGATGTCGCCCATGCGGTCCAGGCTCTTGGCCGCTTCCGTGGCTTCGATGCCGATGACTTTCAACCCCTGCGCCTGGTAGGCGGGGGCAAAGAATTGGTCGCACAGGACGATGGTGTCAGCACGGACAGCGTCGGTGCTGCCGATGCGCACGGCGTATTCGCCGGCGGACGAGGCAATCTTAAAGGAGTCGGACATGGCTGAAGCCCAGGTCAGCCGCAATGAACTGGCCGGTAATCCCGGTGTTTTGCGGCGAGCACAGGAAGAGGGCCAGGCGGCTGACATCTTCCAGTGCGGGGAGTTTATGGAAATACGTGGCGTTGCTGAGCTTTTCCAGCTGGGCCGGCGCGACGTTCTTGCGCGTCATCGGCGTGTCCAGTGCACCGGGCAGGATGGCGTTGATCAGCATGCCTTCCTTGGCCAGGTCGGCGCTGGCGGACAACACCAGGCCCTGCAATGCAGCCTTGGTCATGCAGTAGGACAGCTTGTCCTGGCGCGCCAGGTTTTGCCAGATCGAACTGATGACAGCCAGGCGGGCGCCAGGCGCCAGCAGCTTTTTGTCGAGCAGGAATTTCAGCGTGGACAGGATGTACAGGCAATTGGCCTGGTACAGGGCCAGGTGCTGGTCCAGATCCACGTTGTAGACATTGTCGGTACCGTTGGCGCCTTGCGCCCAGCAGACCGCGTGATACGGTCCGCCGGCCGTGAGGGCAGCCTCGCCTTCCGGCGTGGCGCTGAACGGGTCATACGCCAGCGGACGGATGTGATCCCAGGCCGGGTCGGTGGCGTCAACGCCACCGCTGCGGGACACGCCCGCGACTTCCCAGCCTTCCGCGGCAAACCGCGTCGCAATCGCGGAGCCGATGGCGCCGGTGGCGCCGAAAACCAGCGCGCGCACAGGCGCGCCCGCAATTGCGTCCACCATGCTTATTTGTTCAATACTTTCCAGCGTGCTTCCAGCATGTCGATACGTTTCGCATCTTCGCGCTCGATGAAGCCATAGTAGTCACGCTTGTTCTGCAGCCACAGCAGTTCAAAGTGCACAGCTTGCAGCAAGCCTTGCTCCATGTTGGGCGCGTTGGCAGCCTGGCCGTCGAAGATCACCTTGCGGGTTTCGAAACGGGTCAGGTGCACGGCAGCCATGCGGCGCAGTGCCGGCAGCGAATCCATCGATACACCGCCACCCACCACCAGGTCCAGCTTGTGCTGTTTGCATACGGCGGCGGTTTTCAGGATGTAATCGGTAACCTGGTCGGAATTGATGTCGTCGCGCGACAGGCCGTGCGACAGCGAGAAGTCCACGCGGCCAAACACGATGCCTTGCACACCATTCGCGGCGGCGGCAGCCTTGGCCATGTCTTCCAGGTGGCCGAAGGTGGACAGGGTTTCCAGGTTGAACAGGAAGTCGGTATCCGACTGTTCTTCAGCGGAATACACCTTGTTTTTCGCGTCGATGAATTTCGACAGCGCGTAGGGCGTTTCCACCATCGGTGCAATGATGTAATCAACGCCGATCTGGCGGCTTTCCAGCAAGTCGCGTACGGCTTCGCAGCCGCCGATCTTCAGGCCGACTTTCAGTTCAGCGTGGCGCGCGATGTCCAGCAAGCGCAGCAGCTCATCGATACGGGTGCCCTCGGCTTCGAATTCGGCCTTGACTGCCAGGTAACCGAATTCCTCTTTGCCACGTTTCAGAATATCCAGCATCTGACGTTCGCGTTTGTTCATTTTTCACTTCCTCCATCACTTGATTGAGATGCTGCCGTTAGAGCAGGGGCGTTGGCCATTATATGCTGCAGAGACAGGTTTAATTGGCCGAGAAATGCGCCTATGCCCCTGTTATTTCACTCTTTGATACGGATTGACGATCAAAAACCAACACCAAAGAACTCTTCAATCTTGGTAGCGGCATATTCCAGCATTTCCTTAGTCAATCCTGGATAGACGCCGATCCAGAACGTGTCGTTCATGACGATATCGGTATTCGTCAATTCACCGGAAACGCGGTAGTTGCGGCCCACCATGTAAGGCTGGCGCGTCAGGTTGCCTGCGAACAGCAGGCGGGTACCGATCTTGTGCTGGTCCAGGTACTGCAGCAAGTCCACGCGCGACACGCCGGATTCAGCCTTGATGGTCATCGGGAAGCCGAACCACGACGGGTCTGAATGTTCGGTGGCTTCCGGCAAGATCAGGAATTCCGTGCACGTTTGCAGCCGCTCTTTGAGGAACTTGAAATTGTCCTTGCGGGCCTGGATGAAGCCGGCTGCGCGGTCGATTTGCGCCACGCCGCATGCGGCTTGCATATCTGTAATCTTGAGGTTGTAGCCGAGGTGCGAATACGTGTATTTGTGGTCATAGCCTTCCGGCAAAGTGCCCAGCTTCCAGCAGAAGCGCTTGCCGCACGTGTTGTCCTTGCCTGGCGCGCAATAGCAGTCGCGGCCCCAGTCGCGGAACGATTCCGCAATGGCTTTCAATTCAGGATTGTTGGTGAAGACTGCGCCGCCTTCGCCCATCGTGATGTGGTGGGCTGGATAGAACGACATGGTGCCGATGTCGCCAAAGGTGCCGACCATTTTGCCGTGGTACGTGGAGCCCAGCGCGTCGCAGCAATCTTCCACCAGCCACAGGTTGTATTTCTTGCAGATGGCGGTAATCGCATCGAGGTTGTAGGGGTTGCCCAACGTGTGGGCCAGCATAATCGCCTTGGTCTTCGGCGAAATCGCTGCCTCCAGCTTCGTTACGTCAATGTTGTACGTGCCCAGTTCCACGTCGACAAACACGGGCACGGCGCCGAATTGCAGGATCGGGTTCACGGTGGTCGGGAAGCCGGCTGCCACGCCGATGACTTCGTCGCCTGGCAGAATCGCGCGGTCGCCCAGTTTGGGCGACGTCAGCGCGGAAAACGCCACCAGGTTGGCGGACGACCCGGAGTTGACGGTAATGAGGAATTGCACGCCCAGCAGCTTGGCCAGTTTCGCTTCGAACTCATCATTGAAACGGCCTGTGGTCAGCCATGCATCCAGCGAGGCATCGACCATCCGTTCCATTTCCGGCGCGCCGACGACTTTACCGGCCGGCGGGATCACGGATTCACCGGGGACGAAAGCCTTCGGCTGGCTGGCCAGCGCGCCATATTCGGCTACCAGCTTGAGGATTTGTTCGCGCAATTGTTCTTTGGTCTGGCTCATGATGTGCTGCCTTACTTAAATTTCAGTGTTTTGATATTCGGTGATCTGCGCCAGGGTCAGCGCGCGCATGTCCGCGCCGTCCGCGTGCGCCTTGTGCCACGAGACAATCTGGTCGATGGTATGCGCCAGGTTCCAGCGCGGCTGCCAGCCCAGGCGGCCTTTCGCCTTCGAGCAGTCCAGTTTCAGATAGGTTGCCTCATGTGGCTGCGGCGCGGCGTCCAGTTGCCATGCGGCGCCATCGCCCCAGCTGTCGCACAGGCGGGAAATGATCCATTCCACAGGGCGGGCATCGGCATCATGCGGGCCGAAATTAAAACCTTCGGCAAACGTTGCGCCGTGTTCATATAAATGTTCGGCCAAGGTCAGGTAGCCCGACAGTGGTTCCAGCACGTGCTGCCACGGACGGATCGCGTGCGGACTGCGGATTTGCACGGGTTTGCCGGCGGCAATTGCGCGGACCATGTCGGGAATCAAACGGTCTTCCGCCCAGTCGCCGCCACCAATCACATTGCCGGCGCGGCCGGAACCCAATGCAATGCCGTGCTCGGCATACTTGGCCGGATTGAAATACGAATTGCGGTACGCGCTGGTGATTAGTTCCGCGCAACCCTTGCTGTTGCTGTAAGGATCGTAGCCGCCCATGGGTTCGTTTTCACGGTACCCCCACGGCCATTCCTTGTTTTCATAGCACTTGTCGCTGGTGACGTTGACGACAGCCTTGATGCCCGGCGTGGCGCGCACGGCTTCAAACACGTGCACCAAGCCCATGACGTTGGTGGCGTACGTTTCCACCGGGTGCGCATACGAATAGCGCACCAGCGCTTGCGCCGCCATGTGGATGACGATGTCCGGCTGTGCTGCCTGCATGGCGGCACGCACGGCGTCCGCGTCGCGGATATCGCCGAGTGTCGATTGCATGCCTTGCGCCACCTGGGCGACGTCGAACAGGCTGGGCTGGCTCGGCGCGGGCAGCGCAAAACCGTGCACCTGTGCACCCAATTGCTGCAGCCACAAGCTGAGCCAGCTGCCTTTAAAACCCGTGTGACCGGTAAGAAATACGCGTTTGCCTTGCCAGAACGATGGCTTCATGCCCAGCGCTTCCATGGGGCATGACCGCTTTGCCACAATTCTTCCAGCGCGACTTTATCGCGCAGCGTATCCATCGGCTGCCAGAAACCACTGTGCGGATAGGCATTCAGCTGGCGGTCCGTGGCGAGTTTTTCCAGCGGGTCGCGTTCCCAGTACGTGCCGTCATCGGTAATGTAATCGATGACTTTCGGCGACAGCACGAAGTAGCCGCCATTGATCCAGTTGCCGTCGCCTTGCGGTTTTTCCTTGAAGGCCGTGATGGCGTCGCCATCGAGGTCCAGTGCGCCAAAGCGGCCCGGCGGCTGCACGGCCGTCATCGTGGCCAGCTTGCCATGTGCCTTATGGAACGCAATCGATGCTGTGATGTCGATGTCGGAGACGCCGTCGCCGTACGTAAAGCAGAACGCGTCATCGTTTTCCACATACTGGCGCACGCGCTTCAGGCGGCCGCCCGTTTGCGTGGTGTCGCCCGTATCGACCAAGGTGACTTTCCACGGTTCGGCATGGCGCTCATGCACTTGCATGGTGTTGTTTTGCATGTCGAACGTGACGTCCGACGTATGCAGGAAATAGTTGGCGAAGAATTCCTTGATCACGTAACCCTTGTAGCCGCAGCAAATCACGAAATCGTTGATGCCGTGCGCCGAGTACGTTTTGAGGATGTGCCACAAGATGGGCTTGCCACCGATTTCCACCATCGGTTTGGGTTTGACGGTGGTCTCTTCACTCAGCCGTGTACCCAGTCCGCCTGCAAGAATGACTGCTTTCATGTTGCTCCCTTTTGTTCTGTAGTTTGGCAGCGGAATACGCAAGTAGGCGGTGATTCTTCTGCCAGTCTATTATCGGCTGGCGTGGGCTATTCTAAACCAGAAACAAAGGGGTTGTGGGGGGCTTTCTTGCGACTTTCCCCTATGACAGCACCCCTTTGTGGCGGGGGCGCCAAAAGAAAAAGCGCCGTTCCCGCGAACGGGAAACGGCGCTTGGGTTGCGGCTGCTTATTTGTTTGGCAGCGCCAGCCAGCCAGTGTGGCCTTGCTTCAAGGTTTGCATGCTGTCCGGACGGTCCACCGGCGCCGTCGACAACAGTGGCGCATGGGCGTCAAAGTCGCGCATCGCATCGGCCATTTGCTGCACGGCCGGCGCCATCGCGCTACCAGTCTGATCCAGCTTCAGCTTCGGTGCCGCCGCGGCTGTATCGATGGCCATCTTGTAGCTCGACAGTGCATGCGACATGCCGGATACCTGCGCCGACATAGCCGAGGCCGATGTACGGAACCACACGTCCGCTGTTGCACCGGTGCTGCCATCGGTCTTCGTGTAGCTCGACTTCAAGCCCACGATATTGCCGTGGTCGGTGTCGCTGCTGGTCTGCGCGGCAATCGACAGCGACGCGATATCCAGGTTTTGCAGCGTATGCAATTCGCCGGCCGTGCTGGCGCCATCGCCGTTTTCATCGATCCACACACGCAGCTGGCCAAACGCTGCGTCACGGCTGTCGATGACGCCGTCGGCATTGCTGTCGAGCGCAGCCAGTGCCTGGTAGCCATCGGTGGCATTGCTGCCATCGGCCAGTTTCGTATGGTCGCCGAACAATTCCGAACCATCGTTGATGATGCCGTCATTGTTGCGGTCCAGCGCCAGCAAGCCATCTTTCGAACCAACCCAGCCGGTGGCGATTTTCTCGCCGGACGCATTGATGTCGAATTGCACACCCTGCGCCAGGCTGACCGTGGTCACGCCATTGCCATCCAGGTCCAGCACCAGCGGCGTCGAGTAATACGTCGAGCCCGATTCCAGCGCCATACGCTGGTCCGTCGTCATGGCTGCTGCCTGCGTAGCGCTGAAGGCGTTGGCCTGCGTCCGGCTCATGGCCGCGATGTCTTGCGTTTCCAGCGCCGTGATTTGCAAGGTGGTGAACGACGAAATCATCAAGGTGCTGAGGGCGCCTGCCTGCGTGACGGTCAAATCGGCCACCTGTTCAGTGGTCATGGCCTGCACTTGCGTGGCTTTCAGCGCCTGCAACTGGTACGTGTTCAATGCATTCCATTGCGTGATCGGCAGCGACGAAATCTGCAAGGTCGTCAGTGCCGCGACTTGCGCCGTCGTCATGGCATCGACCTGGCTGTTGCTGAGCTGTGCTAGTTGCGTTGCGCTCAGTACCGATGTCTGGCTGGCTTTCAGCGCGGCAATCTGCTTCGTGGTCAGGTACGTGATCTGCGTGTCCGTCAGGTACGTGATCTGGTCGGTGCTGAGGTTGCTGATTTGCGACGTATTCATCACCGGCACTTGATCGCTGTTCAGCGCGCTGATCTGGTCGACCGTCCACACGGCCAGTTGCGAATTCTTCAGCGCAGCAATCTGGTTGGTGGCCAAGGTGGCCGCCTGCGTAGCGGACAGCGACGCAATTTGCGTATTGCTGAGGTTTTGAATTTGCTGCGTCGTGAAGCTGGTCAGCTGCGTATCCGACAAGATACCGATCTGGTCCACCGTCAGCGCCGTGATCTGGCTGACCTTGATGGCCTGGATCTGGTCTGCCGAGAACGCCAGCAATTGCGCATTGGTCAGCGCCGTGATCTGGCTGGTCGACAGGTAGCCGATCTGGGCCGTGGACAGTGCCGTCACCTGGTCCGTCGTCACCACCAGCATCTGGTCGGCCGTCAGCGCCGCGATTTGTGTGCTGGTCAGTGCCGGCACCTGGTCGGTGGTCAGTGACGGGATTTGCGTCAGCGACAGGGTGCTGATCTGCAAGGTCGACAGCGATGCAATCACGGCCGTACCCAGCGCCGCCAGGTTGCTCGTTGGCAGCGTCGCCAGCACGCCCGCATCGAGTGCGCGGATTTGCGTGCTCGACAAGGCGTTCATCTGGTCGCTCGTCAATTCTGCAAAGTTGGCCGTATCCAGCGCGGCCATTTGCAGGGTCGTCAGCGAGCGCACTTGCAAGGTCGTCAATGCGGCAACTTGCGCCGTGTTCAAGCCCATGAACAGCGTGCTGTCCAGCGAGCTGATTTGCTTGGTGGTCAGCGACGACAAGTCGATGGTTTCCAGCGCGTTCAACTGGTCGCTGGACAGGGCGTTCAATTGCGCGGTCGTCAGCGATGCTGCCTGCAACGTCGTCAATGCCGCCAACTGCGTATTGCTCAAGCCATCGGCCAGTGTAGTGGCATTCAGGCTGGCAATGGCCGTGCTGGTCAGCGAACTGATTTGCAAGGTGTTCAGCGTATTGATCTGGTGCGTACTGAAGCCGCCCAGCTGCGTGCTGGTCATGACGCCCAGTTGCTCGGTATCGAGCGCGGCCAGGTGGTCATCTTGCAGTACCGAAATTTGCAGCGACGTCAGCGTGCGGATGGCCGCCGTGTTGAAGGCGGCAAATTGCGTATCCGTCAAGCCCAGTTCGATCTGGTCCGTTGTCAGCGCAGCCACGGCCTTCGTGCCCAGCGCCGCCATTTGTACGGTGGACAGCACGGAAATCTGCAGGCTCGTCAGCGACGAGAATTGCAGCGTAGACAGCGCGTTCAACTGTTGCGTGCCCAAGGTCTGCAATTGCTCGGTCGTGATGCCATTGGCCAGTTGCGTCAGGCTCAGGCCGGCCAGCGCTGTCGTTGACAGTGCATTGGTTTGCAAGGTCGTCAGCGACGACAGCAGCGTTGCATCCAAGGTCGACATTTGCAGCGAGCTCAGCGCGTACAAGTCGGACGTTTCAATCGCCGCCACTTGCACGGACGTCATCGCAGCGAACTGGTCGCTGGTCAGCGCGCGCGCTTGCAGCGTCGTCAGCGCGGCAATCTGCGCCGTCGTGAAGCCTTCGGCAATTTGCGTGGCCGTCAGGCTGGCAATTTGCTTGGTGTTCAGCGCGCTGGTCTGGTCGGTCGTCAATGCCGCCAGCTGTTCAGACGTCAGCGCCTGCAATTGCGTGGTTTTCAGCGCATTCAAGTCATTGGTTTCCAGGCCCACGACTTGCGTGCTGGTCAGCGCGGCCAGTTGCGTCAGGCTCAAATTCGCCACTTGCTGCGTCGTCAATCCTGCCAGCTGGTCGGACGTCAGCGACGCCATTTGCGTGGCGTCGAGGCCGGCCAGTTGCACGGTGGTCAGCAGCGCCAGGTTGTCCGTGCCCAGGGTTTGCACTTGCAGCGTGGACAGGGCGCCAATTTGCGTGCTCTTCAGCGAGCGCAAGTCATTGGTTTCCAATGCGGCCAACTGGTCCGTCGTCAAGGCCGTTACCAGGTCCGTATCCAGCGTGGACACTTGCAGCGTGGTCAAGCCGGCGATCTGATCGCTGGTCAGGTACGCGATGTGGACGCTGTCCAGCGCGTTCAATTGCAGCGTGGTCAGGCGCGCCAGATTGTCGGTTTCCATTGCCGCCAATTGCACTGACGTCAGCGTACCCAGCTGGTTGCTCGACAGGCCCGTGGTTTGCGCCGTGGTCAGCACAATGATCTGGTCGCTGGTCAGCGCTTGCAATTGTGCGCTGTCGAGCACGTTCAATTGCGTAGACGACAGGTAAATGATGTCATCCGCACCCAGGCTCACTAGCTGGTCGCTGGTCAGCGCCATGACTTGGCTGGTTTTCAATGCCACCAGGTCTTCCGATTCCAGTGCAACGACCTGGTCGGTGGACATGGCCGCCAACTGTTCCGTTGCCAGGCTGGCCACTTGCGTGGACGTCAGCGCTTCCACTTGCGTCGTCAGCAACTGGGCAATCTGTCCGCTGGTCAGGTAATTCAATTGCGCCGTCGTCAGCACGGCCACATCGTCTACCGTAATGGCGCGCAACTGTGTGCTGGTCAGCGCTTGCAGCAGGCCAGAGTGCAGCGCCAGCACTTGCCTGGTCGTCAGCGCATCGATCTGCGCCGTGTTGAATGCGTTCATCTGGTCGCTGGCCATGGCAGCCAGCTGGCTGGTGGTCAGGTTCGGGATTTGCGCAGCCGTCAGCATGGAAATCAGGTTGCTGGTCAATACCATTGCCGGGTTGTACGCCAGCACGGCCAGGTCTTCCGGTTCCAGCGCATTCAACTGGTCGGACGTCAGCGCCTGCAATTGGAGGGACGTCAGGGCGCTGGCCTGGTACGTGGTCAGCGCCACCACCTGGTCGGTCGTCAGCGCAGCGACTTGCGAATCCGCCAAATTGGCGATTTGCTTGGTGGTCAGTGTCGCGATGTCATCGAGTTCGATGGCGCGGATTTGCGTCGACGACAAATCCTGCACCTGGTCGGACGTCAGTGCATTCAACTGGTCGGACGTCAGCGCCACGATGCGCTCCGTCGACAGGCCGGTCAACTGCGTGGCGTTGAGTGCGCGGATTTGCAAGGTCGTCAGCGCTTGCAACTGGTCGTCATTCAGCGCTTCCAGCTGGGTGCTGCCCAGGTAGCCGATTTGCGTCGTCGTCAATGCCGCCAGGTCTTCATATTCGAACACCTTCAACTGCGCCGTCGTCAGCGCCAGCAACTGGTCGCTGGTCAGCGCGCGCATTTGCAGCGTGGTCAGCGTCGTCAGCTGGTCGTTGCTCAGGGCCGTCATCTGCAAGGTGGTCAGTGCGGCAATCTGGTTGGTTTTCAGCAAAGCGAAATCGTCCAGCTCCATCGCGCCCAGCTGCGCCGTCGTCAGCGACGACACTTGCAGCGTATTGAGCGAACGGATTTGCGACGACGTCAGCGCCACGATCTGGTTCGTCGTCAGCGCCGTGAACTGGTCGGTGGTCAGCTGCGTCAATTGCAGCGACGTCAGCGCCTGCACTTGCGAATCTTGCAGCGACACCAGTTGCAAGGTCGTCAGTGCCGCCAGCTGGTTGGCGCGCAACGTGGCCAGATCGGCGTCTTCCAGTACGCGCAACTGGTCAGTGGTCAGGGCCACGATCTGGTCCGTCGTCAGTGCGCCCACTTGCAGGCTGGTCAGCGCAATGATTTGGTCATTGGTCAGGGCGCGGATCTGCGTGCTGGACAGATACGACAGCGGCGTGATCTTGATGACAGCCAAGTCTTCCACTTCAATGGCGGCAATGCCGGCCGTGGACAGGCCAACGAGCTGCGTGCTGGTCAACGACGCCATTTGCAACGTCGTCAGCGCCACAACGTGGGCGGTATCCACGTTTTGCATCTGGTCGCTGGTCAGCGCAATGAGTTGCGATGCCTTCAGGCTGGCAAAGTCGTCCACTTCCATGGCGTTCAGCTGGTAGCTGGACAGGGCTGCCACTTGCGCCGTCGCCAGGCTGGACACTTGCAAGCTCGTCAGCGCGACGATTTGCGCGGAATTAAAGCCGGGCAACTGCGTGCTGTTGAAGGCCGTCAACTGCGTGGCTTTCAAGTTCTGGATTTGCACGGTGTTCAGTGCACCGATCTGGTCCGTACTCAGCGTGGCCAGCTGGTTGGTCTTCAGTGCGGCCAGGTCATCGGTTTCAATGGCGGCGATCTGGTCCGAATTGAGCACGCTGACTTGCAGCGTGGTCAGCGCAGCCGCCTGGGCTGTATTGAAGGCCGCGATGTGCGTAGTGTCGAGGCCGGACACTTGCCACGTATTGAGCGCGGCAATTTGCGTGACTTTCAGGCGCGAGAACGATGCCGTGGACAGGCTGTCCAGCTGCAAGGTCGTCAGGCCGACGATTTGATTGGTGCTCAGCGCCGTCAACTGCACGGAATTCAGCAAGCCCAGCTGGTCCGTCGTCAGTGCCGAGAATTGCAGGCTGGTCAGCGCTGCCATCTGGATCGACGTCATCGCCAGCAACTGGTCCGACGTCAGCGATGCAATATGGTCGGTAGACAGGCCGGACAGTTGCGTGGATTTCAGCGCGGCGACGTCATTGGTTTCCAGCGCGCGGATCTGGTCCGTGTTCAGCGACGAGATTTGCAAGGTGGACAGGGCGCCCACTTGCTGCGTAGTCAGTGCCGCCAGCAGGCTGGACGACAGCGTACCGGTCTGGTACGACGTCAGCGCGGCAACCTGGTTGGTGCGCAGTGCGGCAAAGTCATTGGTTTCCAGCGCGCCCAGCAAGTCCGTCGTCAGGGCGGACAGCTGGTTGGTGCGCAAGTTCGCTACTTGTGCCGACGTCAGCTGGACAATGTTGGCAGCCGTGACAGCATTCAGTTGCGCAGACGTCAGCGCGCCGATTTGCAAGGTCGTGATGGCGCGTACCTGGTCCGTGTTCAGCGCCGTGAAACTGTCGCTGCCCAGCGCGGCCAGCTGATTGGTTTTCAGCGCCGCCAGGTCATTCGATTCCATGGCCGACGTCTGGTCGGACGTCAACGTGGCCACTTGCTGCGTGGTCAGGGTCGATGCTTGCAACGTGGTCAGCGCCGCCACCAGCGTGGTCGACAGCTTGGCAATCTGGTCCGTCGTCAGCGCCGTCGTCTGCAAGGTCTTCAGCGCGGCAAAGTCATTGGTTTCCAGCGCCGCCAACTGGTCGGACGTCAGCACGGATACCTGGCGCGTATTCAAGTTCGCCGCCTGCAGCGTGGTCAACGCCGTGATCTGGCTGGCCGTCAGGTTTTGCATTTGCTGCGACGTCAGGCCGGCGATTTGCAGCGTGGTCAATACCTGGAATTGCGTCGTGGGCAGGCCGGCCAGCGTGTCGGTGCCCAACACGGCGATCTGGTTCGAACGCAGCGCTTGCAAGTCCACGGTTTCCATTGCGCCCAGCTGGTCGCTGTTCAGCGCAGCCACCTGGCGCGTGCCCAGGTTCGCTACTTGCAGCGTCGTCATGCCGGCCATTTGCGTGGTCGTGATGGCGCCCATTTGCAGCGAATTCAGCGCGTTCAGCTGGTTGGTCTTCAGCAGCGAGAACGTGGTGGTCGGCAAGACTTCCAGCTGCGTATTTTGCAGCGCCGCCACTTGCGACGTGGTCAGCACGGCGATTTGCGTCGAACGCAGGCTCAGCATCTGGTCCGTGGACAGGGCGGAAACTTGCGCCGAGCTCAGTTGCATAATCTGCAAGGTGCCCATGGCAGCCAGTTGCAGCGTTGGAATCAGGGCAACGGAATCGCTGGTCAGCGCCGCCAACTGATTCGACTTCAGCGCAGCGAAGTCATTGCTTTCCATTGCAGCCAGCTGATCCGTGTTCAGCAGCGACACTTGTTTGGTCGTCAGCATGCCCACTTGCACCGTCGTCAGTGCGGCCACCAGGTTGGTGCCCAGCGCGCTGACTTGCACGCTGTTCAGCGCAGGAATCTGGTTGGATTTCAGTACTGCAAAGTCATTGGTTTCCAGTGCATTGATCTGGTCCGACGACAGCGACGTCAACTGGCGCGTATTCAGCGACGATACTTGCAGCGTGGTCAGCGCGGCAATCTGGTCGGACGTCAGTACCGACAATTGCAGCGTGCTCAGCGCGCCCAGTTGCAGCGAATTGAGCTGGACAATTTGCGCGGTGGACAGCGATGCAATATTGTCGGTGGACAGGGCGGCAATCTGGTTGGTTTTCAATGCCGCCAGGCCGCTGCTGGCAAATGCCGCCAGTTGCGCCGTATCGAATACGCTCAGTTGCAGCGTGGTCAGTGCGGCAGCTTGCAGCGACGTCAGGTTGGCAATCTGGCTGCTGGCCAAGCCTTGCACCTGGCCCGTCGTCAACACCGCCAGCTGGTTGGTTTTCAGGCTGCGCAAGTCGATGGTTTCCAGCGCATTGAGCTGGTCGGACGACAGCGCCTGCATTTGTTTCGTGGACAGCGAACTGGCTTGCAGCGTATTGAGCGCCACCACCTGGTCGGTGCTCAGCGCCGACAGCTGTACCGACGTCAGCGCCGCCACCATTTGCGATTGCAGGCGGTTGAAGTCAATGGTTTCCAGTGCATTCAACTGGTCGGACGTCAGCACGGCAATCAGGCGCGTACCCAGCGCATTCACTTGCAGGCTGTTCAACGCAATGACCTGGTCCGTCGTCAGCGCGCGCGCTTGCAGCGACGTCAGCGCCGACAGTTGCAAGGTCGTCAATGCGGACGCTTGCGCCGTACCCATGCCGGCAACAGCGTCGGTCGACAGGGCGGCCGACTGGTTGGTTTTCAGGGCAGCCAGCGTCAGCGACGGCAATGCCGCCACCTGGTCGCTGGTCAGCGCGCGCACTTGCCTGGTATCGAGACCCGCCGTCTGCGTGGACTTCAACACCGAGATGTACGACGTGTCGAGCGCCGTCAATTGCGGCGTGGTCAGGGCGGCCAGCTGCGTCGATTTCAGCGACGCAAAGTCAACCGTCTCCATGGCTTCCAGCTGGCTGGTCAGCATGGTCGACAATTGGCGTGTGGTCAGGTTCGAGACTTGCAGCGTATTCAGCGCAGCCACTTGCGTGGCGTCCAGCGCTTGCACCTGCTTGGTCGTCATGCCCTGGACTTGCAGCGTGTTCAGCAAGCCCAGCTGGTCGGACGTCAACGTGCTGACCGTGGTGGTGTTCAGTGCGGCGATTTGCTGGGTCTTCAGCGACGAAAATGCCAGCGTATTCATGGCAGCCAGCTGCGTCGAGCTGATGCGCGCCATTTGCAGCGTGGTCAGCGCCGTCGATTGCACGGAATTGAACGTGCCCATTTGCGTGGCGCTCAGCGCCTCGATCTGGACCGAATTCAAAATCGGCATTTGCAGCGACGTCAGCGCAGCCAGGTCCACGGTTTCCAGCGCATCGACCTGGTCGCTGGTCAGCGCGTTCAACTGGCTGGTCGACAGGTTACGGGTTTGCAGCGTAGTCAGCGCGGCGACGTGGGAATCGTCGAGGGCGCGCACTTGCGTCAGCGACAGGCCGGCCAGCGCTTGCGTATTGATGGCGCCAAAGTCGCTGGTTTCCATCGCATTCAACTGCGACGTGGTCAGCCCGGCAACCTGGCGTGACGACAGGGCCGCAGCCTGCTGCGTCGTCAGGCCGGCCAGGTTGGCGTCGCTGATGGCGGCCAGTTGCTTGGTCGTGAAGGCATTGATCTGGCGGGTGCCGAAGCCGGAAATATCGGTGGCGTCGAGCTGGTAAATCTGCAGCGTGGTCAGCGCGCCGATCTGGATCGACGTCAGCGCGTTCAACTGGGCGCTGTCGAAGCCTTCCGTGAACTGGCTGGACGACAGGGCGGTAATCTGGTTCGTGCCCAGGCTCGACAGCTGCAGCGTCGACAAGCCACCCAGCTGCGTCGTGCTCAGCGTCTGGATGCCTGCCGTCGTCATGGCTTTCAGCGTGTTGCTGTTGATGGCCCGCAATTGTGCTGTGTTCAGCACTTGCACCTGATCTGTTGTCAATGCGGCAATGTCCTGCGTGCCCCAGACAGCAGTCTGGGCCGTGGTCAATGCGGCAATTTGGGCAGTGGTAAATGTGGTGACGATCGAGGCCATTTTTTATCTCCTAACAGCAATATATCTTACCTGCAATCGGAGTGAAATTGAGAGAAGGGCGAAAAAAGTACGTTAAATCTTGGTCTGGAAACAATGACTTAGCGCGTACTCATTAACAATTTAAATAGAAGTCGGGTTATGCTTGGCTTAATGTTTTTTTAAAATTACTGACCATGTTGAAAACTCCACAGTCTTTTTATCCAGCGATAAATCAACCACCTCACATAGGGGAAACCCGCATCTTTTTGTTCCACGCCGGCCGGGTCTTGCTGCGTACTGCCGACCTGTCGTTGCCTGGCCTGGATGACGGACTGTCAATTGACCCGTCGGCAACTCATCATGTTGGCGTGTGGCAACAAACACTTTACCAGACTTCGTGGACAAATAGTGACGCTGTGCAACAACCAGATTTTTCGTGGCACAGCCTGCGATCGCTGTTAGGCGTGCTGGACGGCGAGTTCCTGGGGTTGGCCGGCCGCGCCTACCAGTTGGCGGAGTGGGCCCGCACGCACCGCTATTGCGGCGCTTGCGCCACACCCATGCAACCGTCTGCCAGCGACCGTAGTTATGTTTGTCCCGCGTGTGGCATGACCGCCTATCCGCGCATTTCCCCCGCCATGATGGTGTTGATACGCAAAGGCGCGCAGTGCTTACTTGCCCTGCACGCCAATGCCCCCTATAAACGGTTTACGGCACTGGCAGGATTTCTTGAGGCCGGTGAGTCCGTGGAAGAGGCAATTCATCGGGAAGTCTTTGAAGAAGTGGGATTGAAGGTGCATAACTTGCAATATTTCGGCAGCCAGTCGTGGCCTTTTCCCCACTCGCTGATGCTGGCGTTCACTGCCGACTACCTGGAAGGGGAGATCCGCGTCGATCCGACCGAGATTGCCGAAGCGCGCTGGTTTGGGCCGGACGACGAGTGGCCGGAGCGGCCGGCCGATGGGGCCATGGTGTCGATTGCGTCGGCGCTGATCAACGCGCATCGTCCTCCGGGTAAATAAATGGCCGCCTCCGGTGGCGGCGCGCTGTTTTCTATATACTGGCGGCAATCGCATTTTTTATGGCTGCACATTTATGACCAAAGAAGCATTTAGTGAACAGGACTGGCGCCGCTTCCTGGCCAGTCTGGGCGAAGACCCGGACCGTCCCGGCTTGCTGGAAACGCCGCACCGCGTGTCCAAAGCATGGAAGCAATGGACGGCAGGCTACGAACAAGACCCGGCCGAACTGTTGAAAGTGTTTGAAGACGGCGCCGAGCAATACAATGAATTGATCGTGGTAAAAGGCATTCCTGTCTACAGCCACTGCGAACACCACCTGGCGCCATTCTTTGGCAAAGCCACCGTCGGTTATGTCCCGAACGGCAAGATTGTCGGTTTGTCCAAGCTGACCCGCCTGGTGGATTGCTTCTCGCGCCGCCTGCAAGTGCAGGAGCGCATGACGCAGCAAATCGCCAATGCGCTGATGGATGCGCTGGAACCGAAAGCTGTCGGCGTGGTGGTGAAATGCCGCCACCTGTGTATGGAAAGCCGCGGCATCCGTACTCCCGGCGAAGAAACCGTGACGTCCGCCATGCTGGGCGAATTGCAGCCGAACCTGGCGCTGCGCACGGAATTTTTAGCCCTGGCGCGCGAGGCTTAAAAAATGGGCGGCGCGGCAATCGAGTGGCAAAGCGGCGATTTATCCGCCGCCTTCAAACTGGCGGCCGGTAATGGCCGTCCCCTGTTCCTGTACTGGGGCGCGGGCTGGTGCCCGCCGTGCAACCGCGTCAAAGCGGATATTTTCAGCCGTTCGGATTTTGCGCAGCGCATGCGCAACTTGCTGCCATTCTGGCTCGATGGCGATGCGCCAGGCGCGCAGGCGCTGGCCGCGCAATACCGCTTGCGCAGCTACCCGACGCTGGTGCTGTTCAGCCCGGAAGGCCGTGAAATCACGCGCTTGCCGTGCGAACTCGATGGGGAACAATTTATTGCCGCGCTCGATATCGCGCTGGCCGCGCAACATACGGCTGCCGCGTCGCTGCAAGCGGCGCTGAACGGTTCCCGTGCACTGGATGAAGCCGAGTGGTCGTTGCTGAGCCTGTATTCGTGGGATACCGACGAAGGCAATTTGTCGTCGGCGGCGGAACAGCCTGCCGTGCTGGCGCGGCTGGCGGCGGCCTGCCCACCGGGCGATGCATGCGCCAAGGCGGCAGCCCGCCTGCACTTGCACGCGCAAGTGGCAGCGGCGGGGCGGATTGCCACGGGTGGCCCGGCCGGCAATGCGTCGGCCAGCGCTGCGCAGGCTGCGGCTGCCATTGCGGCAGCGGCAGACCGTTTATTGGCCGTGTTTGGCGACCCGCATCTGGCGCGCGCCAATATGGACATCCTCGTCAACAGCGGCGTGAATTTGATCAAGTGGTCCGGCGCCCGCCAGGCGGAACTGGTGAGTGCACTGGGCCAGGCGGCACGCGGCTTTGCTGCGGACCCCAGCCTGTCAGCCGGCGACCGTTTGATGGCCGTGCGTTTGCAAATGCGCATGGTACGCATCGGTGCACCGGCTGACGGCATGGTGGACCTCGTGAAGCAGACCGTGGAACAGGTGCTGGAAGCGGAAGCCGACCCGTATGCACGCCATACATTGGTCAATACGGCCGTCAGCGCATTGAATGACGCGGGCTTGCCGCAGCAGGCGGAAGCGTTATTGCAGTCGGAACTGGTGTCGTCGCATTCGCCGTATTACTTCATGCTGAGCCTGGCGTCGGCAGCGCGCCGCCGTGGCGATACGGCAGGGACGCTGCGCTGGTATGAACAAGCGTGGGCAGCGGCGGAAGGCAGCGCTACGCGCTTACAGTGGGGCACGACGTATTTGACCAGCGTGCTGGATTTGACGCCGCAGGATTTGCCGCGCATCGAGGCGGCGGCAGCGGAACTGGCGCAGGAAATTGCCGGCAACCCCGATGCCTACCAGCAGCGCAACCGTACGCAATTGCAGCGGCTGGCCAGCAAGCTGGCGCTGCTGACGGTGCCGGGGCCGCATGCGAGTGCATTGCAGCGCACGCTGACCAGCAACCTGTAACCGTAAGGCGGGTTTTATGGGGGCGCCGAGCCAAACCCGCCTGCGTCCGCCGCGTTGACGCTGGCGGCGGCGTTTTAAAAGCCGCCCTAAGGAATCGCACTGGGGGCCAAGGCTGGCCCGGTTTACTTTGCTGTTTCGCGCACCGATTTGAATTCCGCCCAGGCTTTCCATTGCGGCCCAGCTGCATCTTGCGCCGCACGGTACCCCGCCTGGAACAGTAATTCCGCATCCTGCGCCGCGCCCGCCATATCCCAGTCCGGCTGCACCGTATCATTGACCGTGTGGTAATCGCGCGCAGTATATTGCGCCAGCTTGGCCGCCTGGTTGGGCGCCTTGCCCACGTAATCCACACCGCCCTGCGTAAAGATCACCGGCACGCCCGAACGGGCAAATTCAAACTGGTCGCCCCGGTAAAACATGCCGGACTCCGCATGCACTTCCGGCTTCACGACCCGGCCCTGCGCCTTGGCCGCCGCCATTACCAGTTCATCCGCCGCGGACTTGCCATGGCCGGACAAGATCACGTCGCGCGTCTTGCCCCACACATTCATGCCGTCGAGGTTGATGGTGACGACAGTCTTAGCCAGCGGCAGCACCGGATGGCGCGTATAGAATTGCGCCCCCAACAAACCCCGTTCTTCACCCGTGGTCAGCACGAACAGCACTGTGCGCTTGGGCGCTTGGGCGGGCGGCAGCGCTTTATACGTGCGGGCGATTTCCAGCAGCGCGGCAACGCCGGTGGCGTTATCCAGCGCGCCATGGAAAATCTGTTTCGACCGGGGCCCTGGCAACGTATCGTCAATGCCGAAATGGTCCCAGTGCGCCGTGTACACGACTGCTTCATCTTTTAATTTCGGGTCGGCGCCATCGATCTTGCCCACCACGTTGTGCGACGCCATGTCGCCCCACGCATTGGCGACGGCCATATTGACGGTCACGCCCAGCGGCACCGGCTTGAAGTCGCGCGACAGCGCGGCTTTCTTCAGCGTGTCGAAATCATGTCCGCCGGCCTTGAACATGTCGCGCGCCCGCGCCAGGCTCAGCCAGCCCGGCACCGGCGGTAAACCCGGCGTATCGCCCTTGACCTTGATGCCGTAATTGCCGCGCCCGAAGCTGTTGCGCACGACGTCATAAGGATAGCCTGCCGCCTTCGTCTCATGCACGATCAGCGCGCCGGCCGCCCCCAGCTTCGCTGCCATGGCGAACTTGTAAGTCCAGCGGCCGTAATACGTCATGGCCGCACCGCCGAATATGGCGTCGTCCAGCTTGTTTTTCTTCTTCGGATCCGGCAGCGGCGGATCATTGATCAGCATGACCAGGGTCTTGCCTTTTAAATCCGCCCCCTTGTAATCATCCCACTGGAATTCCGGCGCCGTCACGCCATAGCCGACAAACACCAGCTCGGAATTGGCCACGCTGACCTTGCGTTCTGCGCGCATTGACCAGGCAATGAAATCTTCCGGATAAGCCAGCGCCACGCTCTTGCCGCCCACTGCCGCATAGGACAGCGCCGGCGTTGACTGCATATACATCATCGGCACGTTTTGCAGGTAGCCGCCATCGGGCATGGCTGGCGCAATGCCGGCTTTCTTGAAGACTTCCTGCAAATAGTTGACGGTGACGGTTTCACCCCGGGAACCGGGAGCGCGGCCTTCGAATTCATCGGAGGCCAGCGCCTGCACGTGGCGCAGCATGGCGGCGCCATCGATTTTTACGGCAGGCTGGCCGCTGTGGGATTCAGGACGCTGCTCCGCGCGCAGCGTGTGCGCGACCGGTGGCGCTGCCGCATAGACTGGAAAAACAGCCGGTACGGACAGGGCCAGCAACAGGGCAAAAGCTGGGCGGGAAGGCATGGTCATCTGGAAATATTGCTCAAAGTATCTATTGTGTCACAGTTATTCCAGCTGCATCACTTGCGCCAGCCAGTCGACAAATACCCGCACCCGGGGTGACAAGTGCCGGTTATGCGAGTAAACAATGGAAATCGGCAGCGGCGCCGGTCGCCATTGCGGCAAGACTTCTTCCAGTTCACCACACGCCAGCAAGCCATCGAGCCCCGCACGCGGCATCTGGATCAGCCCCAGTCCCGCCCGGCAGGCCGCCAGATACGCTTCCGTGCTGCTGACGGACACGCGGCTGCGCAGCGCCAGGGTTTTCACGGCGCCATGTTCATCCACATATTCCCAGGGAAAATCGCGCCCCGTCAGGCTGGAAAAGTAATTGACCGCCTGGTGGCGGGACAGTTCCGCCGGCGATTGCGGACGCCCATGCGCGTCCAGGTAACTGCGCGCCGCCACGTTGATTTGTTCCATCTCGCCCAGGCGGCGCGCAATCAGCGTGGAATCGCGCAGCACGCCGCTGCGGATGGCGCAATCAATGCCTTCGCCGGCCAGGTCGGCCATGCGGTCGTTCGAGCCCAGCCGCACGTCGATGTCCGGATACTGGCGCAGGAAATCCGGCAGCGCCGGTATGACCGTGTGGTGCGCGGCCCGCTCCGGCAAATCCACACGGATGGTGCCCGACGGCCGCCGCCCATCGCCTAAAAACAGTGCATTGACATCTTCCAGCTCGCTGAGCAGGGCAGTGCAGCGGTCCAGGTAAATCATGCCTTCCACGGTCAGGCTGACTTTGCGCGTGGTCCGCTGCAGCAGCCGCACGCCGAGTTTTTGCTCGATTGCTTGCACGGCATTGGTCACGGTCGGACGGGGCAACTCCAGTTGTTCCGCCGCCTGCGTGAAACTGCGGGCGTCGGCAACAGCCTTGAAGATGTGCATGGCGCGGAACTGGTCCATTGTTAAGCTTGGCCGAATAAAGTGAGTTGAACAGCATTATTTGTTAGCAAAACTCACCATAGCATAATGGCCCTGTCCCTACCAATTCATCGGATTATCGAATAGTTGTGTACAGATTTTTGCGCTTTTTTATCGGTTAATTCAATCCTATGATGGGTTCATCGACAACATCTTCCTGAAGGAGCCCATCATGAAAGCCCAATTCCTTGCTACCGCCACCCTGTTGCTGGCCACCGGCGCTGCTTTTGCCCAGTCTGACGTGTATGAATTCGTGCAGCAAAACCAGCAACAGAAATCCGCCTTGACCCGTGAACAGGTCAAAGCCGAAGTGTTGCGCGCCCGCGCCGCTGGCGAGCTGGACTTCAATGAAGGTAACTATCCACCCGTGCAGCACACGGCATCGGCGTTGACCCGTGAACAAGTGAAAGCAGAAGTGCTGGCCGCCCGCGCCAATGGCGAGCTGGATTTCCAGGAAGCGCAATACAACGGGTTCTTTGATGCGCGCTATACGCCGCGCCAGCAGGCAACGATGACGGCCACGGCGAAAGCCAAAAAGGCCGCGCAGTAACCACGTGAAGCCGGGCGGGTTTGACGGGAATGCCGAGTCAAATCCGCGGGGCCGCCGAGGCCATGCATGCGTCCACGTGGCGCGCGCATGGCGGCCTCGTAGAGTCCGCCCTACGCATTTGACGCCAGTGGCACGGTTTAATTTGCCGGGGCTGCGGCCGGCGCCGCTTCTTCAAACACCAGCTTGTTCTTGGCATCGACCTTGAACGTCCCCACCTTGTCCCCCGTCACTGGCCCGCCTTCGCCGATCAGTGCGCAGTTTTGCGTCTCCACTTGCCACACCTGGTTGCCATTGCGCAGGCTCCAGTGGTTTTCTGGCTGGGCAAAGACTTCCAGGTCCACTTCATCGACCAGCATTTCCCCCAGCGGGATCTGGCGCTGGCAGTCCGGCATGCGCGTGGCCACGAGAATCACGCGGACATTGTCGTTCCAAAAGTAATCCTGCTGGCGCCGTACCGACAACGTGTGCTGGTTGCTGCCTTTGTCCACGTAATACGTGGCGCTGTCGCGCGCGCAGGCTGTCAGCAGCAGGGGGAGCAGGGCAATAAGCGAGGTGGACAGGCGCATGGCAAACGGGCAAAGTTGGCAGGTCAGTCCATTATAGCCAGCCCATTCCGGCAGCGGTACAGCTGCCCGCACGATTGCCTGTGGCGGTGCGATAAAAATTGCATTTGGACTAAACTTGTGGCTCTCAAGCGAAAACCCAGACTTCACCATGACCGGCTCCACACCGCAGGACGACCGTAGTTTCCGCCGCATCCTGAACCGCAATATCACGCTGCCGCTGGTGGCCGGCATCGTCAATGTTGCTGTGTTTATTGGTTTGTTGCTGTACCTGCTGAATGTGCTGTCGTGGGTGGAACACTCGCAGCGCGCCATCAGCCAGGCTAATGAAATCGGCAAGCTGGCTGTGGAAATGGAGTCCGGCATGCGCGGCTTCCTGCTGACGGGCGATGAAGCGTTTCTCGCGCCATACCAGTTATCACGGCCTAAGCTGCAAACGGGGCTGGCCGACCTGCGGAAACTGGTCGAAGATAATCCGCCGCAAGCAAGCCACGTGGCCGCCATCGCGGCCCAGCAACAGCAGTGGGAACGCTATGCGCAACTGGTGATTGATTTGCGCCGCAATGGCGGCGATTACCTGGGCCCGGTGAAATCAGGGCGGGGCAAGCTGGAATTCGATGAAGTGCGTTCGCAACTGCAGCAATTCCTCGTGGCGGAACAGCGGCTGCTGACGGAACGCAGCGATGATGCGCGCACGGTGACCAACTGGTCCGTCGCCTCCTTCCTGATTATCAGCCTGGTGGTGGGGGGCGTACTGGCCATGAATGGCCGGCGCGACATGACGCGTTTGTCCGACTTGTTTGGCGCCGCGCTGCGTGAGCAACGCGAGCATGCGGAACGTTTGCAGGAACAAAGCTGGCTGCGCGGCGGCCAGAGCCAGCTGGCGGAAAAAGGCATCGGCCAGATGGCGCTGCCCCAGTTGTCGGAAGCGCTGCTGCGCTTCCTGTCTGAATACCTGGGCGTGGCAGTGGGCGCGCTGTATGTGCGTGAAGCGGACGGCACCTTGCGCCGCACGGCGGCCTACGGTTATAGCCGTGAGGATTTGCAGCGCGACCCGCTGGTGCTGGCCGGTGAAGGACAAATCTGGCAAGCCGCCGAGCAGCGCCGCCTGATCCGGCTGGACGACGTGCCGGACGATTACGTGCAAATCAGTTCCGCGCTGGGCGCAGCGAGGCCCCGCCATGTGCTGCTGGCGCCGGTCGACAGCAATGGCATTGTCAACGGCGTCGTGGAGCTGGGCTTTTTGCAGGCGCCGCTGCCGCGCCACATCGACTTCGTGAAGCAGGCGGCAGCCAATATCGGCACGGCGATCGACGCCACGCTGGCGCGCCAGCGCCTGGCCGAAGTGCTGGCCGAAACCCAGCAATTGAATGAGGAATTGCAGGTGCAGCAGGAAGAACTGCGCACGGCCAACGAGGAACTGGAAGAACAGTCGAAGGTGCTGGAAGAATCGCAAGCCAGCCTGGAAAACCAGAAAGCGGAACTGGAACAGACCAACGAACAATTGTCGGAACAGGCGCTGGCGCTGGACCAGCGCAACGTGGCGCTGGCTGAAGTGCGCCGGCAGCTGGAACTGCGGGCGCTCGAACTGGAACGCGCCAGCCAGTACAAGTCGCAATTCCTCGCGAATATGTCGCATGAATTGCGCACGCCGCTGAACAGTTCGCTGATACTTGCCAAGCTGCTGTCGGAAAACAGCAGCGGCAACCTCAACGACGAGCAAGTGCGCTTTGCGCAAACCATCTACTCGGCCGGCAATGATTTGCTGAATTTGATCAACGATATCCTCGACATTTCCAAAGTCGAAGCGGGCAAGCTGGAACTCGCGCCGGAACAGTTGGACGTGCGCCATGTGGCGGACAGCCTGGCGCAAATCTTTGACCCCATCGCCCGCGACAAGCAGCTGGCATTCCACGTGGAGCTGGGGCCGGATGTGCCCACCGCAATGTTCACGGACCGCCAGCGTCTCGAGCAAATCCTGAAGAACCTGCTGGCCAATGCCATCAAATTCACGGACCACGGCCAGGTGTCGCTGCGCATTACCGTGGCCAGCGAAGGGTGCCTGTCCTTTGCCGTGATGGATTCTGGCATCGGCATCGCGCCGGAACACCACGAAGCGATTTTCGGCGCATTCCAGCAGGCCGATGGCAGCACCAGCCGCCGATATGGCGGCAGCGGCCTGGGGCTAGCCATCTCACGGGACTTGGCGCGCCTGCTGGGCGGGAATATCACGCTGGCCAGCGCGCCGGGCGAAGGCAGCACCTTTACGCTGGCTTTGCCCGTGTGGTACGTGCCGCAGAAACAGGGCGGCGCCGTGCAGGGAAGTGCAGCGGGGGGCTTGGCGGCGCAACAGCATGGCGCATCGGCTGGCGCTGCAGCGGATACGGCAGCGCCATCGCATGGCGCCGGGGCTGGCGCCGCGCCGGCGGCGCCACC
>NZ_WNLA01000060.1 GCF_009720865.1 Pseudoduganella ginsengisoli
GGCCGCTCTACAGCCTGGGCTACCTGCACGGCTATGCCGACGGCAGCGCCCGCGTGTTCTTCGCGCTGCACCACCTGATTGTCGACACCATCAGCTGGCGCGTGCTGGCGGAGGATTTGCAGGCCGCCTATGAAGGCCAGGCCCTGCCGCCGAAGCTGACCAGCTATCGCCAGTGGGTGGACACGGTGAGCCGGTATGAAACCACGCACCGTGCCGAGTTGCCGTACTGGCTGGATTTGCTGGGCAGCGCCGCGCCGCTGGCGCTGGACAAGGGCGATGGCGCCGTCAGCGATACCGAACTGGTGCTGGACAGCGCACTGACCACCAAGCTGCTGCAACGCTGCAATGCCGCTTACCATACGCAGATCAATGATCTGCTGCTGACAGCGTTTGCCTACGCGCTGTCCGATGTCGGCGGACGGGCGTGCAACCACATCATGCTGGAAGGTCACGGCAGGGAAGAGATCGCCACGGACATCGACCTGTCGCGCACGGTGGGCTGGTTCACCACGCTGTTCCCGGTGGCCCTGACGGTCGAGCAAGACTTGCGCGCCAGTATCAAGGCCAACAAGGAACGCTTGCGCGCCGTGCCGAACAAGGGTATCGGCTTCGGTACGCTGATGGGCTATGCGCATCCGGCCCTGCCATCGGTCAGCTTCAATTACCTGGGCCGCTTCGACACGGACGGCGCGGCGGACTGGCAGCCTTGCGCCGACCCGGCCGGCATGGCGATCGCACCGGACAATGCGCTGAGCCACGATATCGGCGTGATTGCAATGGTGCAGAGCGACCAGCTGCGCTGCCGCATGTACACCCGCTTCGGCGCGGCGGTGACCGGCCAGCTGGCTGCGGCATTGCAGCGCCACCTGGAGGCGGTCATTGCACACTGCTCGCAGGCGGCGGCTGTCGAATACACGGCCAGCGACTTTGCCGACGTAGCGGGCGAAAGCGACTTGAGCCAATTGCCGCTGCTGCACAACGAAAATACCGGCGACTGGTTCGACATGACGGCCGTGCAGCGCGCCTACCTGATGGGGCGCCTTGCCAACTATGAGATCGGCAATATCTCCAACCACATCTACAACGAGTACAGTTACCGCCAGCTCGACGTGAACACCTTGCAGCGCGCGCTGAACACGCTGATCGAGCAATACGACGTGTTGCGCACCGTGTACAGCTTCGAGCGGCTGCAGCAGCGCTATCTGCCGCTGGAGCAAACTGGTCCTTACCGCATCCAGATCAACGATTGCCGCGGCCAGGCACGCAAGGAAGACACGCTGGACGCGGTGCGCGAGCGGCTGTCGCACAAGGTCTACGACGCCACGTCGTTCCCGCTGTTCACGTTTGAAGTGTCGCGCTTCGACGATTGCGATGTGCTGCACATCAGTATCGACCTGATCTTGCTGGACGCGCAAAGCCGCCAGGCCATGTTCGCGGAATTGAACCAGCTGTACCGCGACCCGGCTTACCGCTGCAATCCGCCATCGATCAGCTTCAAGGATTACCAGGAATACTTCAAGCACCTGGAACATTCGCGCTGGTACGCGAAAGACAAACAGTACTGGATGGACAAGGTAGCCGACATGCCGCTGCGCCTGGAACTGCCTTTCCTCGTGCCGCCGGAAAGCGTGACGGCGCCAAAATTCAACGACCACACGTTGTTTGTGGAAGGCGAAGCGTGGCAAAAATTCAAGGAACAGTCGCGCAAGTATGGCGTGTCGTACTCGTCCGTGCTGCTGGGCCTGTATGGCTCGGTGCTGTCGCACTTCTCCGGCTACCGCGAATTCCTGATCACCATGACGGTGTTCAACCGCTATGCGATGCACGAAGAGGTGTCCAGGCTGTGGGGCGACTTCACCAGCACCAACCTGTTCCACTTCCAGGGATTCGGCAGCGATGTGCTGAAGACGCTCAAGCGCGCCCACGACACGATGTGGCAAGACGTGGACCACGGCTTGTTTAACGGCATCGAGGTGCAGCGTGAACTGGCGCGCCGCCATAAGCTTGACGGCAACAAGGCAGTGTCGCCCATCGTGTTTACCGGCATCATCGGCAATTTGCTGGACGAGACAGACCGGTCGTTCTGGCTGGACGATTCGGAAATCGTTGAACAGCGCGACTGGAGCGCCCAGACGTCGCAAGCGTGGATCGACTTGCAGGCGATCGAGGCCAATGGCCGCTTCATGAGCAAGTGGCTGTATGTCGATCAATTGTTCAGCCCGGAGTATGTGGCGGAAATGAACCGGCTGTACTGCGCGCTGATCACCCACCTGGCGTATGCGGACTGGGAAGCCGGGACGGACTTGTTCCAGCTGCCGGCCCGCGACCATGCATTGATTGCGCAAGCCAATGCCGCCGTGCAGGCAACCAGCACCGGCACCTTGTTTAGCCGCTGCGCAGGCCGCGATGACGCCATTGCCGTGATTGAAGGCGGCAGCGGCCGCCAGTTCAGCCATGCGCAGCTGCGCGCAGACAGCGCGCAGCTGGCGCGCCACCTGGTGCGCAGCGAAGGCACGGACGGCGGCTTGATTGCCATCCTCAGCGAAAAAGGCTACAACCAGGTGGCGGCAAGCCTGGCCATCATGCAGTCCGGCCATGGCTACCTGCCGCTGCACGTCGAATGGCCGGCCGGCCGCATCGACACCGTGCTACAGCAGGGCAAAGTGCGCACCGTGCTGCTGTCGGCTAAACAGGCCGCATGCGCAGAGATCCAGGCCACACTGGCGGGGCGCTACCGCCTGCTGGTGATTGAAACCCTGCTGGAACAGCTGGCCAGTGATGAAGGCTTGCGTGCACAAGCGCTGCCGCAAGTGGCGCCGGACGATTTGGCGTATGTGATCTTTACGTCCGGCTCGACCGGCGTGCCGAAGGGTGTAAGCATCAGCCATCGCGGCGCGCTCAACACCATCGACGCCGTCAACCAGCGCTTTAGCGTGG
>NZ_WNLA01000061.1 GCF_009720865.1 Pseudoduganella ginsengisoli
TGGACGCCCAGCTGCACCGTGCACACCACGGCGCCGGAGCCATGGCGCAGCAGCCCGTCCGGCAGCGCCTGCTCCGTCGCGGCGCACGATGGGCTGCCGGTCAGCGCCAGCGCCAGTTCATCGAGCAGTGCAGCCAGTGCATCGGCAGCGACGGCGCCGCCCAGCGGCGACGGCAGGTGGCGGCCATCGGCGTCATGGCTGTCATCCAGGCTGAAGATGGCTTGCTCCAGCCAGCGCGGCAAGCCAGCAGGAACGGCCGCCCACAGCACGGGGCCGCTGTCCAGCTGGCGGGCTGCGGTAAATTGGGCGGCAGAGGGAGCCGCTGTGGAGGCGGCCACGCAGCGCACCGCATGGTCCGGCAGCGGGCACCATTCGGCGCTCCAGCGGGCCAGCGCTTCGGCCACGCGGGTTTCCAGCGCGTGCGCGGCGCTGGCGCCCAGCAATTGGTAGGCAGTGACGGCCACGCTCAGCCTTTCATCCGCATCAGCGTATCGAGCATTTCATTGGCCGTGCTGACCAGCTCGGAGGAAGCCTGGTAGCCCCGCTGCGTGATGATGATGGCGGAAAACTGGGTGGACAGGTCGACGTTCGAGCCTTCCACGGAACCGGCGGCAATCGACGTGCCGCTGCCCTTGGCCACGCCCAGGGTCACGGACTGTGGCTTGTTGCTGGTATACGTGTTGCCGGACGCCTGTTCCAGTTCCGCCGTCGAGGCCACGTTGGCCAGCGCCAGCGTCTGGTTTTTGGCAGTCTGTCCGTTGGAATAGCTGATCACCAGCGTGCCGGTGCTGTCGAAGGTGGCGCTGGTCAGCACGCCCAGGCCATAGCCGTCCACCGAACTGGCGGCCATCGTCGAACTGCCGGAAGCAGCGCTGGTGGACGCGGCATCGACGGTGAACGTCAGCGGCAGCGAGGCCACGCCGGCCGGCGCATACGTCACGGCCACGCTGGCGCGGGTGGGATCGAGCACACCGTTGGCATAGCGGATTTCCCCGCTGCCGACCGTGGTGGCGCCGTCCTTGACGGTGACCAGCCAGCTGCCGGCCGTGGCCGCCGTATTGTTCTTGAATTCCACCGACAGCGTGTGGCTGCCGCCTGCCGCGTCGGTCACGTTGATGCCGCTGACGATTTTCGTCGTGTCGGCGGTGGACAGCGTGCCGGACAGTTTAATGTTTTTGGTGGCGGAAGCCGGATTGTTGCGCGCGCCTTCCAGCGTGATGTCGTGCAGCGCCCCGTCCGTGCCCAGCGCCTGTGCTTTCAGGCCGGCCTGGTTGACGAGCAGGCCATCGCTGTTGAAGCTGAAGCGGCCGTCGCGGGTATAGCTGGCGTTGCCGGCATCGTCATGCAGCACGAAAAAGCCGCTGCCATCGATCGCCACGTCGAGGTCATTGCCGGTCTGGCTGACCTGGCCCTGGCCGAAGTCGATAACGCTGGGCAGAACCGCCATGCCGGCGCCGCCGCGCATGCCGGTGTGGCTGTTGCGGTTGCCGGTGGCGTTGCCAGCGCTCTGGTCACCCGCGTCGAACAGCGCCGTGAACTGGGCGGACGACCCTTTGTAGCCGGGCGTGTTCAGGTTGGCCACGTTCTGGCTGATGGTTTCCAGGCCCTTGGAAAAGCCGACCAGGCCGGAAGTGCCGATATTGATGGATTTAAGCATGACTGGTCCTTAGCAAGGGTTATTTGATGTCGAGGATCTGCTTGCGCGCCACGTTGGTGAGATCGGCGCCGCTGGCCGGATGGATGGTCATGACCGGCGTGGTGCCGCTGACGGACACACCCGTCACCTGGCCGGACGCGAGGCTGGCGCCATTTTGCAGGCTGACGGTGCGGCCCAGCAGCGACATGGACTGGGTTGCCGTTTGCACCGCCACCAGCTGGTTCATGCCGGACACCATTTGCTGGGTCTGCTCCAGCTGCTGGAATTGCGCCAGCTGGGCCACGAAGGCCGTGTTGTCCATCGGTTTCAGCGGGTTCTGGGCATTCAGTTGCGTCAGCAGGATGCGCAGGAAATCCTGCTGGTTGATCTGGTTGTGGCCGGTCGCGCCGGTGGCGGGAATGCTATCGAGTGCCATGTGCCTGCTCCAAAGTGGTGATGCGCGCGTGGCCGTGCTCCGGGCCCGGCGCAAAAATGTCGCTGATGTCGTTGATGTCGCTGTGTTCTTCTGCCGTGTCAGGCAGCGGCTTGCCATTGACGGCCGTACCTTTCAGGCGCAAGCCCATGCCGGCCATGTCGGCCGCCAGCTTTGCCGCCAGTTGCACGGATTGGGCGGGCGTCAGTTCGCTGTCGCGGATCCACAGGTTGACGTCGCGCCCCGTGCCCGTGATGTGCAGGTTGCGCTTGCCCGGCAATGGCTGTTCGGCATGGGCTTCGCCACCCGGCTCCGGCATGGCCTGCGTATCGGATGCCGGTTCTTCCATGGCGCCAGGCGGCGGTTCCGGCGCGCCCGCTGCATCGCTTGCCGGGGCGGCGCCCGCAACGGCCGGACGCGCCCCCCGTGCCGCTGCGGC
>NZ_WNLA01000062.1 GCF_009720865.1 Pseudoduganella ginsengisoli
GCTCAGTCGTGGCCGGTTCCGTGGTCGAAGGCTCGGTGGTTGCTGGCTCAGTCGTGGCCGGTTCCGTTGTCGATGGCTCGGTGGTTGCTGGCTCAGTCGTGGCCGGTTCCGTCGTCGAAGGTTCCGTCGTCGAAGGTTCCGTCGTCGCTGGCTCAGTCGTAGCTGGCTCCGTCGTCGATGGCTCGGTGGTGGCTGGCTCAGTCGTGGCCGGCTCCGTCGTCGAAGGCTCCGTGGTGGCTGGCTCAGTCGTAGCCGGTTCCGTTGGCGAAGGCTCCGTGGTTGCTGGCTCAGTTGTAGCAGGTTCCGTCGTCGAAGGTTCCGTGGTGGCGGGCTCAGTCATGGCCGGTTCCGTCGTCGATGGCTCAGTGGTTCCTGGCTCAGTCGTGGCCGGTTCCGTCGTCGAAGGTTCGGTGGTCGCTGGCTCAGTCGTAGCCGGTTCCGTCGTCGAAGGCTCAGTGGTGGTTGGCTCAGTCGTAGCAGGTTCCGTTGTCGAAGGTTCCGTGGTGACTGGTTCAGTCGTGGCCGGTTCAGTCGTCGAAGGCTCGGTGGTCGCTGGCTCAGTCGTGGCCGGTTCCGTTGTCGAAGGCTCCGTAGTGGCTGGCTCAGTCGTAGCCGGTTCCGTCGTCGAAGGCTCAGTCGTGGCTGGCTCAGTCGTGGCCGGCTCCGTCGTCGAAGGCTCCGTGGTGGCTGGCTCCGTGGTTGCTGGCTCAGTCGTAGCAGGTTCCGTCGTCGAAGGTTCCGTGGTGGCGGGCTCAGTCGTGGCCGGTTCCGTCGTCGAAGGTTCCGTGGTGGCTGGCTCAGTCGTGGCCGGTTCCGTCGTCGAAGGCTCAGTGGTGGCTGGTTCAGTCGTAGCAGGTTCCGTTGTCGAAGGTTCCGTGGTCGCTGGCTCAGTCGTAGCCGGTTCTGTCGTCGACGGCTCGGTGGTTGCTGGTTCAGTCGTAGCCGGTTCCGTTGGCGAAGGTTCCGTGGTCGCTGGCTCAGTCGTAGCCGGTTCCGTTGTCGAAGGCTCGGTGGTTGCTGGCTCAGTCGTGGCCGGTTCAGTCGTCGAAGGTTCGGTGGTTGCTGGCTCAGTCGTGGCCGGTTCAGTCGTCGAAGGTTCGGTGGTTGCTGGCTCAGTCGTGGCCGGTTCCGTCGTCGAAGGTTCCGTCGTCGCTGGCTCAGTCGTCGATGGCTCGGTGGTGGCTGGCTCAGTCGTGGCCGGTTCAGTTGTCGATGGCTCGGTGGTTGCTGGCTCAGTCGTAGCTGGCTCCGTCGTCGATGGCTCGGTGGTGGCTGGCTCAGTCGTGGCCGGTTCCGTTGTCGAAGGTTCCGTGGTGGCTGGCTCAGTCGTAGCTGGTTCCGTTGTCGAAGGTTCCGTGGTCGCTGGCTCAGTCGTGGCCGGCTCCGTCGTCGATGGCTCGGTGGTTGCTGGTTCAGTCGTAGCCGGTTCCGTTGTCGAAGGCTCCGTGGTGGCTGGCTCAGTCGTGGCCGGTTCGGTCGTCGAAGGCTCGGTGGTCGCTGGCTCAGTCGTGGCCGGTTCCGTTGTCGATGGCTCGGTCGTCGAAGGTTCCGTGGTGGCGGGCTCAGTCGTGGCCGGTTCAGTCGTCGAAGGTTCGGTGGTTGCTGGCTCAGTCGTAGCCGGTTCCGTTGTCGAAGGTTCGGTGGTCGCTGGCTCAGTCGTAGCCGGCTCCGTCGTCGATGGCTCGGTGGTTCCTGGCTCAGTCGTGGCCGGTTCCGTCGTCGATGGTTCGGTGGTCGCTGGCTCAGTCGTGGCTGGTTCCGTTGTCGAAGGTTCCGTGGTGGCTGGTTCAGTCGTGGCCGGTTCCGTCGTCGAAGGCTCGGTGGTCGCTGGCTCAGTCGTGGCCGGTTCCGTTGTCGATGGTTCGGTGGTCGCTGGCTCAGTCGTAGCCGGTTCCGTTGTCGAAGGCTCGGTGGTGGCTGGCTCAGTCGTAGCCGGTTCGGTCGTCGAAGGCTCGGTGGTCGCTGGCTCAGTCGTGGCCGGTTCCGTGGTCGAAGGCTCGGTGGTTGCTGGCTCAGTCGTGGCCGGTTCCGTCGTCGAAGGTTCCGTCGTCGAAGGTTCCGTCGTCGCTGGCTCAGTCGTCGATGGCTCGGTGGTGGCTGGCTCAGTCGTGGCCGGCTCCGTCGTCGAAGGCTCCGTGGTGGCTGGCTCAGTCGTAGCCGGTTCCGTTGGCGAAGGCTCCGTGGTTGCTGGCTCAGTCGTAGCAGGTTCCGTCGTCGAAGGTTCCGTGGTTGCTGGTTCAGTCGTGGCCGGTTCCGTCGTCGAAGGTTCGGTGGTTGCTGGCTCAGTCGTAGCCGGTTCGGTCGTCGAAGGCTCGGTGGTCGCTGGCTCAGTCGTGGCCGGTTCCGTTGTCG
>NZ_WNLA01000063.1 GCF_009720865.1 Pseudoduganella ginsengisoli
TCTGGCTGCCGCGGCCCCGCGCCGCGGCAGCCGCCGTGGCCACCATAGCGCTGTCGGCAGCGCTGCTGGCGGGCCTGGTTTGGCGTGCGCCCGCCACGCTGCTGTTTTCGCCGGCAGTGTCTATGCGCGATGGTATGGCGGCGCTGCATGAATTCGACCGCGACGGCAGCCTGGAACAAGCGATCCGCCACTTCAACGCGATCCTGGCGCGCGAACCGCGCCATGCCGGCGCCACGGCCGGACTGGCGCTGGCCTATGCGCTGCGCTATACAAGCGACGGACGCGACCCGGTGTGGCTGCAGCGGGCCGACGCCAGCGCCCAGCAGGCGTTGCAGCTCGATGACCAGTTGGCGCTGGCCCACACGGCGCTGGCCTGGGTGCGGGAATACCAGGGGCGCATGGAAGAAGCGCGGCAAGCCACGGAACAGGCGCTGCGCCTCGACCCGCGCAACCTGTATGCGCTGTTCGCCAATGCCGACCGGTTAATCCGGCAACAGCGCGATGCGCAAGCAGAACAGGCCATTGCGCTGGGCGCCAGCTTATACCCGGCCGACCGCTTCTTTGCCGATTTGCAGGGCAAGCTGCACTTCCAGCGCGGCGACTATGCGGCGGCCGAGCAGGCATTCCGGCGCAGCATCGCGCTGCAGCCGGACGCGGTGTTTGCCTATGCCAACCTGAGCGCCGCGCTGCTGCAGCTAAACCGCCAGGACGAAGCGCTGCAGGTGCTGCAACAGGGCTTGCAGGTGCGCCCCAACAGCCGCCTGTACGGCAACCTCGGCACCGTGCTGTTTGCCCGTGGCGACTATCCGGGCGCCACGCGCAATTTCGAACTCGCGGTGTCTGCGGGCAAAGGCAGTCCGAACCAGTACCTCAACTGGGCCAACCTGGGCGATGCGCTGCGCTGGATGCCGGGCCGCGAAGACGAAGCGCGCCGCGCTTACCGCACGGCAGTGGACTTGCTGGCGCCGCTGCTGGCGCACGCTCCCGGCGACCTGCAGTACCAGTCGCGCATGGGCTTGTATCAAGCCCGGCTGGGCCAGGCCGCCGAAGCCCGCGCCTGGACTGCGCGCGCAGTGGCGGCGGGGCCGCAACGGCCCGACGTGCACTTCCGCGCCGCCATTGTCCACGAATTGCTTGGTGACCGCAGCGCCGCCCTTGCCGCGTTGAAGCAGGCCGCAAGGCTCGGCTATCCGGCTCACTTGATTGCCAGTGAGCCGGATTTGATGGCGCTGCGGCGCGACCCGCTTTACCACAACAAGGAGTAGCAGCATGAGTGATAACCATGAAGTAACCCTGACCATCGGCTTCGATATCGACCAGATCAGCGACAAGCTGACCTACAAATTCAAGGGCCGGAATGGCGACACGCCCAACCATCCGACCGGCTTGTACGACAATGAAATCCTGCTGGTCGAAGGCGATCAACTGAGCATCGAAGTCATCGGCACTGGCGCCATCGGCCGGGGCCTCGGACTTGATTTCAGTTCATACCAGATCGTCGACTGCTGCTTTGTCACGCTGCCGCGCGTGATCTTTGCGCTGGACAGCAAGGACGTGCGGCGCGCACCGCCGTCTCCCTTCGTGCAGGCGCTGGGCGCCAGCTACCCGCTCTACCTCGACTTTTCCAGCAGCACCGTGGACACGAAGACCTTGCGCACCGTCACGCAGGGATGGAAAAAGACGCTCGACGTCACCAGCATCCCGGGACGCTGGGCCGTGTCGCTGTACCTGACGGTCCGCATTTACCGCGGCCCCAACTTCGCGCCGGAAATCCGCGTCTTTTCCTTCGATCCTGAATGCCAGGTGGGCGCTGGGCGCGACGATACCGGCAATGGCACGCCAGGCGGCTGGCGCGTCTCTTAATCCGCCCCATCGCCCAGCGCCACGTTCAGCGCCAGCAGGCGGCGCCGCAGCGCATCGGCCGGCGTACGCAGCGCACTGGCGCAGCGTTCCACATCCGGCCCGTGCCGCGCCAGCGCGTGGCGGATTTCCTCTTCCGGGATGGCGCTGGCGCGGCGCACTTGCGGATGCGCGGCCAGCAGCTTGTACAGCGAGGGCCGCGAAATGCCCAGCGCCTGCGCGGCGCGCAGGATTTGCCAGCCGTGGCGGTCCATTGCCGCCAGCACGTCGTCGCCGCTGATGGCGGACAGCCGTGCGCGCGCCGCGCGGGCCGGAGCGGTCGCAAGCCCTTCCGC
>NZ_WNLA01000064.1 GCF_009720865.1 Pseudoduganella ginsengisoli
TGCCGCGCGCGCAGCTGGTTGGCGAGCCTGGCGACGCCGTCTTTGCCGGCGCGGATGGCATGTTCGGCACGCAAAGCTTCACGCCGCCGCCCCCGCCGCCACCGAAGCCGCCGCCACCACCGCCGCCCGTGGCGCCGCCGCTGCCCTACACCTATATTGGCAAGGCCGTATCGGATGGCGCGTGGGAAGTGTTCCTCGCCCGCGGGCCGGACCGCACGCTGATCGTGCGCAATCAAATGGTGCTCGACGGCGCGTACCGCGTCGATGCAATTGCGCCGCCTGTCATGAAACTGACTTACCTGCCGCTGAACCAGGTCCAGCAGCTTAATATTGGAGTAGCCGACTGATGTCCCGCACATTGATTTACAAGTCCACGTTGACGGCGCTGGTGGCGCTGACCCTGGCGGGCTGCGCCGCCCAGCAGGCATACCGCGAGGGCAATGCACTGGTCGACCAGGACCAGGTGGAAGCGGGGCTGCTGAAATTCCAGGAAGCCATCGCAAAAGATCCGAATAATCCGCAATACCGGACGGCGTATTTGCAGGTGCGCGACCGCGCGACAGTGCGCCTGCTGGACCAGGCGGAGCGCGACCTGGCCGAGGGGCGGCGCGACATGGCGCTGCAAGGCTACCAGCGCGTGCTGGCCTTAAATCCGCTCAATGAGCGCGGCCGTGCGGGCTTGCGCAGCGTGGAAGCAATGGAGCGCCAGGACAAGATGGTGGCCGCTGCGCGCGAACAGGCGGACAAAAAAGATTATGAAGGCGCCCGGCAAAAGCTCAACGCCGTGCTGTCGGAACGCCCCAGCCACGAAGCGGCGCGCCAGCTGCTGCGCGACGTCAATGAAAAGAATGTGCAGCCAACGATCGACACGGGCTTGTCGAAAGCGTTCAAGCAGCCCATCACGGTGGAATTCCGCGACGCGCCGCTGAAGCAAGTGTTTGAAGTCATTGCGCGCCGCTCGGGGTTGAATTTCGTGTTCGACAAGGATGTGAAAACCGACCAGAAGGCATCGATTTTCCTGAAGAATTCCACGGTCGAAGCCGCCGTATATTACCTGCTGATGACGAACCAGCTGGAACAGCAAGTCCTCGATGGCAATACCATCCTGATCTACCCGAACGTGGCGGCCAAGCTGAAGGAATACCAGGAAATGGTGGTCAAGACGTTCTTCCTTTCCAATGCGGAAGCCAAGTCCGTGGCCAACACCTTGAAGACGATCTTGAAATCGCGCGACGTGGTGGTCGATGAAAAATTGAACCTGGTGATCGTGCGCGATAACGCGGAAGCCATCCGCCTGGCGGAAAAACTGGTGGCGCTGCAAGACGTGGCGGAGCCGGAAGTCATGCTGGACGTGGAAATCCTCGAAGTCAAACGCACGCGCCTGATGGAGCTGGGCGTCGTATGGCCCACCAAGGTGACGTTCTCGCCGCTGATCACGTCTGGCGGCAACCAATTGACCGTCAATGACTTGAATCACTTGAACCAGCGCACCATCGCCTTGTCCGGCATCAACGCTTCCATCACTGCCAACAAGACCGATGGCGATGCAAACTTGCTGGCCAATCCCCGCATCCGCGTGCGCAACAAGGAAAAAGCCAAGGTGCTGATCGGCGACAAGGTGCCTGTCATCACCACCACCGTGTCGCCGGGCACGGGCGGCTTTGCCAGCGATTCCGTCAGCTACGTGGATGTGGGCCTGACGTTGAATGCGGAACCCGTTATTTACCTGAACAACGAAGTGGGTATCCGTATTTCGCTGGAAGTGTCGAACCTGGTCAGCCAGGTGGAAACCAAATACGGCACCAAGGCATACCAGATCGGCACACGGCAAGCATCCACTATGCTGCAATTGAAGGATGGCGAAAACCAGGTGCTGGCCGGGCTGATCAACAGTGAAGACCGCAGTTCCGGTTCCAAGGTGCCGCTGGTGGGTGAATTGCCGCTGCTGGGCCGCCTGTTCGGCAGCCAGCTCGATGACAAGCAAAAGACGGAAATCGTGCTGTCGATTACGCCGCACCTGGTGCGCAATGTGCAGCGTCCGGACGCGGCGGCAGCGGAATTCTCGGCTGGTACGGAAGGCAACTTCCGCCGCCGTCCGGATCCCGTAGTGCGCCAGCCCGTGCCATTGCCGGGCGCCGCGCCTGCCGCTGTGCCTGCGCAACCGGGCGTGCCGGCGGCGCCTGCCGCACCGG
>NZ_WNLA01000065.1 GCF_009720865.1 Pseudoduganella ginsengisoli
GAACTGGCGTCCCCGCTTCAAAGCCTCCCACCTATCCTACACAGATTGGTTCAAAGTCCAATGCAAAGCTACAGTAAAGGTTCATGGGGTCTTTCCGTCTAGCCGCGGGTAGATTGCATCATCACAAACACTTCAACTTCGCTGAGTCTCGGGAGGAGACAGTGTGGCCATCGTTACGCCATTCGTGCAGGTCGGAACTTACCCGACAAGGAATTTCGCTACCTTAGGACCGTTATAGTTACGGCCGCCGTTTACTGGGACTTCAATCAAGAGCTTGCACCCCATCATTTAATCTTCCAGCACCGGGCAGGCGTCACACCCTATACGTCCACTTTCGTGTTTGCAGAGTGCTGTGTTTTTATTAAACAGTCGCAGCCACCAGTTTATTGCAACCCTTTCACCCTTCTGGCGCAGGCCAGTCAAGCTACCGGGGCGTACCTTTTCCCGAAGTTACGGTACCAATTTGCCGAGTTCCTTCTCCCGAGTTCTCTCAAGCGCCTTAGAATACTCATCTCGCCCACCTGTGTCGGTTTGCGGTACGGTCTCGTATGACTGAAGCTTAGAGGCTTTTCTTGGAACCACTTCCGATTGCTTCGCACCATAAAGGCGCTCGTCCCAGTCCCTTGAATTACGTACCCGGATTTGCCTAAGTACCTTCTCTGAACCAGAAACCAACTATTCCAACAGTTGGACAACCTTCCGCGATCCGTCCCCCCATCGCATCATACGACGGTGCAGGAATATTAACCTGCTTCCCATCAGCTACGCATCTCTGCCTCGCCTTAGGGGCCGACTCACCCTGCTCCGATGAACGTTGAACAGGAAACCTTGGGCTTACGGCGTGGAGGCTTTTCACCCCCATTATCGCTACTCATGTCAGCATTCGCACTTCTGATACCTCCAGCATCCTTTACAAGACACCTTCGCAGGCTTACAGAACGCTCTCCTACCATATGCTTACGCATATCCGCAGCTTCGGTGACTGGCTTAGCCCCGTTACATCTTCCGCGCAGGACGACTCGATCAGTGAGCTATTACGCTTTCTTTAAATGATGGCTGCTTCTAAGCCAACATCCTGACTGTTTTAGCCTTCCCACTTCGTTTTCCACTTAGCCAATCTTTGGGACCTTAGCTGGCGGTCTGGGTTGTTTCCCTCTTGACGCCGGACGTTAGCACCCGACGTCTGTCTCCCAAGCTCGCACTCAACGGTATTCGGAGTTTGCAATGGTTTGGTAAGTCGCGATGACCCCCTAGCCATAACAGTGCTCTACCCCCGTCGGTGATACTTGAGGCACTACCTAAATAGTTTTCGGAGAGAACCAGCTATTTCCAAGTTTGTTTAGCCTTTCACCCCTATCCACAGCTCATCCCCTAATTTTTCAACATTAGTGGGTTCGGTCCTCCAGTGCGTGTTACCGCACCTTCAACCTGGCCATGGATAGATCACTTGGTTTCGGGTCTACACCCAGCGACTGGCGCCCTGTTCGGACTCGATTTCTCTACGGCTCCCCAATCTGGTTAACCTCGCCACTGAATGTAAGTCGCTGACCCATTATACAAAAGGTACGCCGTCACCCCATAAAGAGGCTCCGACTGTTTGTATGCACACGGTTTCAGGATCTATTTCACTCCCCTCCCGGGGTTCTTTTCGCCTTTCCCTCACGGTACTGGTTCACTATCGGTCGATTACGAGTATTTAGCCTTGGAGGATGGTCCCCCCATGTTCAGACAGGATTTCTCGTGTCCCGCCCTACTTGTCGTACGCTTAGTACCACCAACCTGATTTCGAATACGGGGCTATCACCCGCTATGGCTCCTATTTCCAGAGGATTCTTCTATCAGACTGACTATCACGTACAGGCTCTTCCCATTTCGCTCGCCACTACTTTGGGAATCTCGGTTGATTTCTTTTCCTGCAGCTACTTAGATGTTTCAGTTCGCCGCGTTCGCTTCACACACCTATGTATTCAGTG
>NZ_WNLA01000066.1 GCF_009720865.1 Pseudoduganella ginsengisoli
TGTCAAGCGCGGAGTAAATCTGAGCCACTTTGCGGGCCTTTACGCGGCCGAATTCTGAGCCACTACCTTGGCGGGCTTCTCCAGAAATCCCGCTTTCTTCATCCTTCGTAACCGATAGCTGTCCCCCTTGATCTGCACGATATGGGCATGGTGCAGCACTCGGTCGAGCATCGCAGCTGTCAGCGTCGGGTTGTCGCCAAAGGTGTCACCCCACTGCGCAAACGGCAGATTACTGGTCAGTATCATCGAGCCGCCACGTTCGTACCGCTTAGAGATGATGTGGAAGAAGTGGCTGGCCTGGTCGCCGGTAAACGGCAGGTAGCCAATCTCGTCGATGATCAGCAGGCGCGGCCCCAGTACCCGATGGCGCATGACAGACTCGTACCGGTCCTGCCGCTGGGCGGCAGCCAGTTGCAGCATCAAATCGGCCGCAGTCACGAAGTGAGTCTTGATGCCTGCCTGCGTGGCCAGGTAGCCCAGGGCGATCGCCAAGTGGCTCTTGCCCACACCGGATGGTCCCAGTAACACTGCGTTCTCTCCGCGCTCGATGAAACGCAGCGTGGCCAGTTCATCAATCACGTTTTTCGGCGCGCCGACCGCGAAGTCAAAATCATATTGTTCCAGCGTTTTAATGACCGGGAACGAAGCCATGCGCACCAAAGTCTGGCGGCTGCGGATTTGTCGCGTGTCGCGCTCATGGCTCAACGCCTGCTCCAGGAAGTCCAGGAAACTCCAGTCGTGGTCCGCGGCTTGCCCAGCAATGGCAGCAAACCGTTCAGCCAACCCATCGAGTTTCAATTGGCGGCAGTGGGCGTCAATGCGTTCAGCTTGCAGGTTCATGCCGCCACCTCCGTGAGGATTTGCTGATAGACCGACAGTGGGTGCTGGAACGAGTGATGCCGCTGGCGCGCCGATGGTGCCGTCGGTTGGATCGGCTCGCAGCGCGGCACGTAATCCGGCAAGGGTTGCAGCAGCGCTTTCTCGGTATGCTCGAACAGCGTTTTCGGCGCATGGCCGGTGAGCGGATGAACGCGGCGGTTGGCCACGTCGCGTAGCCATTTACCCACTTCGGCATTGGCGGTGGCCACGTCCACGATCAGCCCGCTGGCTTTCATCCGGCTGTCCAGCGGCACGTAGAAATTGCCGCGCAGGTAGCGGTGAAAGCGCTCGACCTTGCCCTTGGTCCGGGCGCGGTAAGGACGGCACAGTCGCGGCATGAAACCGTACAGCTTTGCCATGTCGAGGAAGTCGTCATTCCAGCGGTGCTGGCCTTCACCATAGCCGTCGCGTTTGATAACGACGCTCTTGGCGTTGTCGTACAGGACTTCTTTCGGCACGCCGCCCAGCGCATCGAACAAGGCGTGATGACAGGCCACCAAGGTCGCCGCAGTTTCGTCCGAAGTAAAGCGCACCCAACGCCATCGGCTGTAGCCCAACGTCGCCGTAAAAGCGTACAGCGGATCCCGACCGCGCCGGAACACCACGAAGTCGCATTGCATTTGCTGCCCCGGTGCTGTTTCGAACCGCACCACCGGATCTGGCTTGGGCGCCGCTTTATGCAAGCGCATGAAGTCTTGTAACTGCCGTACCTGCCCGCCGTAGCCAAGCCCTCGCAGCTCGCGCAGCATGGCCGGCGCCGGAATCCAGTCGGGCCTTGCCTCAGCGATCCGCTGTTCGATGTACGCCTTGAACGGATCAAGCTTGGTAGGCCGAGCTTCCCGCAGCTTGTATCGCGGCGCCTCCGGTGCGTCCAGATAGCGCGCCACCGTGTTCCTTGAAATGCCCAGCTGCTTGGCAATCCGGCGCTCCGAGAGGCCCTGGGCCTTGAGCACATGTATTTCCATCCACTCTTCCTTGTGTAGCACTCAGGTCTCGCGCAAAAGACCTGACTTTACAAAAAAGTGGCTCAGTTTTACTTTGCGCGAAGTGGCTCATTTTTACTCCGCGCGCAACAA
>NZ_WNLA01000067.1 GCF_009720865.1 Pseudoduganella ginsengisoli
CGGTGCTGGCCGAGGCGCCGCCATGCTGCGCGGCTGCGCCGGCGGCGCCTCGGCCAGCACCGCGTGCGCATTGGTGCCGCCAATGCCGAATGAGCTGACGCCGGCCAGCAGCGGACCATCGCCTTCGCTGCGCCATGGCGCAGCCTGCTGCGCCACGTGGAAGCGGGTCTGCGCCATGGGAATCGCCGGGTTGCACCGTTCGAAGTTCGCAGTCGGCGCCACCGTGCGGTGCTGCAGCATCAAGGCCGCCTTGATCAGGCCCGCCATGCCGCCGGCCGGGCCCAGGTGGCCGACATTGGACTTGGCCGAACCAATCGCGCAGCGTTGTCCCTCTGCGCCATAGGCCAGCCGCAACGCTTCGAATTCAATCGGGTCGCCAAGGAACGTGCCGGTGCCGTGTGCTTCAATGTAGCTGACCTGGCGCGGATCCACATCCGCCACGGCCAGCGCATCGGCAATCACGGCGGCCTGGCCGTCCACGCTGGGAGCGCTGAAGCCGACTTTAGCGGCCCCGTCGTTATTGATGGCTGTGCCTTTCAATACCGCCACCACGGTATCGCCGTCGCGCAGCGCATCGTCCAGCCGCTTCAGCAACACCAGGCCGATGCCGTTCGTGAATATGGTGCCGCTGGCCTGGTGATCGAACGGGCGGCAACGGCCGTCGCGCGACAGGATGCCTTCCTGCTGGTGGAAATACCCCGACGCCTGCGGTACGCGTACCGACACCGCGCCGGCGATGGCCATGTCGGATTCCCCGGACAGCAAGCTCTGGCAAGCCACGTGCACCGCCACCAGGCCGCTGGAACACGAAGTCTGGATCGCCATGCTGGGACCGCGCAGATCCAGCTTATAGGATACCCGCGACGCCAGGAAATCCTTGTCGTTGCCATGGCGCAGCGCCAGCTCGCCCAGCGATTCCAGCAAGTCCGGCCGCCGCAGCACGCCGAACATGTAGGAACTCATGGCCGAACCGGCAAAGACGCCGATATTGCCGTCATACCGGCCAGCATCGTAGCCGCCACGGTCCAGCAATTCCGCCGCGCATTCCAGCATCAAGCGTTGCTGCACGTCTGTAATCTCCGCTTCGCGCGGGCTCATGTCGAAGTATTCCGCGTCGAATTCAGCCACCCGTTCCAGCGTGCCGGCCCAGGCGACGTAATGAGGACGCGCCGCCACTTCCGGCGGTACGCCGGCTTCCTGCAATTCCTCGCTGCTCAACGGCCGCAACGCGCAATCGCCGCGCAACAGGTTGTCCCAGTACGCTTCGATATTGCCGGCGCCGGGGAAGCGGCCGTGCATCGCGATAATTGCGATGTCCGATCCGTTGTCATGTACTGCCAAATCAGCTGCCATATGCCCTCTTGCTTAATTAAACTGTCAGTTCTGTTGACGGGATTGCGCCAGGCGCGCCCGGCGCGCGGCCTGCGCCGCCCCGGTGCGCCCGGCACTGCGCGCAACCGGCGCAGCGGCTTGCGGCTGCCCCTGCTGCGCCAGGAATGCCGCCAGCGCGCGTATGGTCGGGTGCTGGAACAAGTGCACTGCCGCGATATCGCGGCCCAGCGCCTGCTGCAGCCGGTGCTGTACGTCCAGCAGCAACAGCGAGTGGCCGCCCGCATCGAAGAAATTCGTATCGGGGCCGAAGGCGGCCTGTCCCAGCGCTGCGCACCAGACGTCATGGATGATTTGTTCCAGCCGGTTGCCGCACGCCGCCGGCGCCGCGGCCGGCCCGCCCGCAGCCGCTTGCCCATCGGCGGCAG
>NZ_WNLA01000068.1 GCF_009720865.1 Pseudoduganella ginsengisoli
GCACGCCGTACCGGCGGCCAGCGTCGCACTGCTGCCGCGCGCTGCCGCACCGGCCGGTCCGGTGGCGCAGCTGGCGCGCCTGTGGAAACGGTGGGCCTGATGCAGCGCTATCTCGATGCGGTCCGCGCAGCAGAGCTGGTGCGCAAAGTCGGCCACGTGCGGCAACTGGCGGGCCTGGGCATTGAATCGTCCGGTCCCGACGTGCTGGTGGGAGAAATCTGCGACATCGTGCCGCGCCGCGGCGCCGATGCGGCCGGCCATGCGAAGCCGCTGCGCGCAGAGGTGGTGGGGCTGCGGGACGGGCGCGTGATGCTGATGCCCTATGGCGAACTGCATGGCGTGGGCGTGGGCAGCCGCGTGATCGCCACCGGCCAGATGCCGCGCATCGCCGTCGGGCCACAGCTGCTGGGCCGCGTGATCGATGCGTTCGGCACGCCGCTGGACGACGGTCCCGCCATTGCGGCGGACGGCTGGCGTCCGCTGAAGGCGGCGCCGCTCAATCCGCTGACGCGCCCGCGCGTCGATACCGTGCTGGAGACCGGCATCCGCTGCATCGACGGCATGCTGACGCTGGGCCAGGGACAGCGGGTCGGCATCTTTGCCGGCAGCGGCGTCGGCAAAAGCACGCTGCTGGGCATGATTGCCCGCCACGCCCTCAGTGAAGTCAACGTCATTGCGCTGATCGGCGAACGGGGCCGCGAAGTGCGGGAATTCATCGACAAGCAGCTGGGCGAAGACGGTTTGCGCCGCTCGGTCGTAGTCGTGGCGACGTCCGACCAGCCAGCGCTGGCCCGCGCCCGCGCCGCTTATGCCGCCACCGCCATTGCCGAATACTTCCGTGGCGAAGGCCGGCAAGTCATGCTGATGATGGATTCGGTCACCCGCTTTGCCATGGCGCGCCGCGAAATCGGCCTGGCCGTGGGCGAGCCGCCGACCGCACGCGGCTATACCCCGTCCGTGTTTGCCGAACTGCCGGAATTGTGCGAACGCTGCGGCACGGCGGCTGGCGGCGGCGCCATCACGGCGCTGTACACGGTGCTGGTGGACGGCGACGACTTCAACGAACCCGTCTCGGACATGCTGCGCGCCACGCTGGACGGCCACGTGGTGCTGGCGCGCCGCCTGGCGCAGCAGGGCCATTACCCCGCCATCGACGTGCTGCACAGCGTCAGCCGCCTGTTTGGCGACCTGGTGACGCCTGAAGACCAGGCGCTGGTGCACGACGCGCTCGAGTGCCTGGCGGTGTACGAACGCAACCGCCAATTGATCGACATGGGCGCCTATAAGTCCGGCAGCAGCGCCGACATCGATCGCGCCATTGCCTTGTGGCCGGCGCTGTCGCGCTTCCTGCGCCAGCGCGAAGGGGGCGTGCCGCGCGCGGACGCGCTGGCGCTGCTGCGCGCCGCCATGCAAGGGGAGGCGCAGCCATGACGCGCGACCGCCGCGGATTTCACTATGCGCTGGAACCGGTGCGCCAGGTGACGGACTGGGACATCGACCAGATCGGGCGCGAACTGGCGCCCCTCAATGACGCCGTGGCCGGCCATGAACGCAAGGTGGGCGGCCTGCAACAGGCGCTGTCCGCTGCCCAGAGTGCGCTGATGGCGCAGCGCCGCGCCAACGCCGTGCTGGACGTGACGGCGCAGCGGGCCGCGCACGGTTACCTGGTCCAGGTGCAGCAGCAACTGGCGGCCGCCCGCGACGCCCTGCG
>NZ_WNLA01000069.1 GCF_009720865.1 Pseudoduganella ginsengisoli
GCACCGGTGCCGGGAGGCGCCCCCGCAGCGGCGCCCGGCATCGCGCCGGCGGCAAGCGGTACCGGCAAAGCGCCCGGCACCTGGTTAGCATAGACGATACCCCACTCCGCGTTGCCCGTCAGCGGATCCACGTACACGCGCCGCAAATGCCGCCGCACATTGGGAAAGCGGTTATCGCGCAATAATTCCTTGAACGATGGCGGCAGCGGCGACTGGCCGGGCGGCGTCGCTTTCGCATAGCTTTCCAGCGCATCCGCGTATTCAGCGCCGATGGCCAGCAATTCCCGCTCGGCGGCGCTGCGCTGCATGATGGAACCCAGCTTGATCGTGGCAGCACTGGCCAGGCCAATGATGGCGACCAGGATAATCAGGCTCAGGTAGGTGAACCCGTGTTGCTTACCATTCCGCATACGGCTTGCCATGGCGGTCGTTGCCCGGGGCGCCACTATGGATGTCGGCCACGCCCCCTTGCACGCCCTCTTCCGGCGGCACCAACAGCCAGCTGGTCGTGCTTTCCGTGATGGGATCGACCGGCAGCGCGCGCAGGTATTTTTTTTCCACCAGCTGTTCCAGCGAATCGGGATAACGGCCCGTATCGCCGTAGTACTGGCCGATGACCGCGCGCGTCTGGCGCAAGTTGTCGGACAAAATGGTTTCCTTGGCGCTGTCCACACTAGGGAAATAGCGCGGCACGGCCAAAGTCAGCAGCAAGGCAATAATGCCCAGCACCACCAGCAATTCAATCAGCGTGAAGCCCTTGTTTTTTATCTTTACCATTTGCGGTACGGTACGCCATTCAAGCCCGTGCGGTCGGACAGTGTAAATACATCATAGACATCTTCCCCTTCACGCGGCTCATCGGCTTCGCTGGCATAGCTGCGCTTGCCCCACGATTGTGTCGGCGACACGTTCGAATCCGCATTGAACGGGTCGCGGGGAATGCGGCGCAGGAAATAGATTTTCGCGCGCTTCGGGTTGCGCTGGTCCGCCACGCCTTCCACCAGCACTTCCAGGTTTTTCGGATAGCCTGAACTGCCCAGCATCCCCTTCGGAATGCGGCCTTCGTCATACGCCTGCTTGTACGCGTCGATGGCGTGGCGGATATCGCGCAACGCCTCCCGCAATTCCTGCTCATTCCGGCGCTGTATCGTTACTTGCGCAACGGGAATCACGAGCGCGCTCAACAGGCCAAGGATGGCCAGCGTGACGAGCAACTCGATCAGCGTGAATCCGCGCGCAAGCCGTGGTTTCATTGCTGCTGCGGTTGAGGCTGAGGTTGAGGCTGCGGCGGCGGCGTTTCCTGCGCCGGCTGCGGCGCAGCGGACGACGCCGGACCTGGCTGGATGGCCGACAGCGGCACGCCGGACGGCGCGCCAGGCGGCAACGCAGGCGG
>NZ_WNLA01000006.1 GCF_009720865.1 Pseudoduganella ginsengisoli
GCTTCAGAACGGCAACAATCTGTTCTGCAGGAAAATGTTTTCGCTTCATGGTCATCCTCCATCCGCTAAGGGATTATTGACCAAAAAACTCGCGCTCAAAAGCGTCTAATTTTTCCAGAGCAGATCAACAAGGAATCGGCTACGGAACCAACAGCATTCGAAGTGACCTTCACGATCGGCGATGTGTGCTACCAGTACGGTTTCTCCATGACCCAGCAACGCATCATCAGCGAGCACCTGCTCGTGTATAAAGCGTTTAAGCCGCAGCGGTGGTTCGAGCGCCACTTCGACGCGGAGCATGGCGAAGACCTCTACGAATTTGGCACAGGCTTAAAAGGAGCCAAGCATCTATGGGAGGGTGCGCCCCGTCCTAATGCCCTCTTCCTGTCCATGGCGGTCCAGCTCAACAGCGAAGCGTTGCGCCCCATATTTGACTGGTTTGCGCTTAGCCTGGTCATCTTCAATGAACAAAGCCAACTCAACCCGCATGCCTCCATCCAGATGCTCAAGCAGCCCGGCGGCAAGCAGCGCATGTGCGACTTCCTGATGGCAGCGGACATCCGCATTGCGGATATCGAGGTGGTGACGCGCCAGGTACAAGGCCAGACTGTCCACTTAGACATGGCGACGGGGAAGACGAAACTACGCAACGAAGAAGTCGAGGAGCATCAATTCCGCTTTTCCCATCGCACCGAGGGTGGCGATGCGGTATTTGACCTGATGGACGAATCCAACGGCACGCGCAACCTGATGTTCCTGGCCGGCCCGATCCTTGACATATTGAAAAAGGGAATAACCTTGGTGGTGGACGATCTCGATACCAGCCTGCACACGCTGCTGTTACGCCAGATCGTGCGCCTGTTCCACCAGCCGCATGCCAACACCAACGGTGCGCAACTGCTGTTCACGACCCACGACACTTCGCTGCTAGACGCCCCGGACCTGTTCCGACGCGACCAGATCTGGTTTGTGGAAAAGAACATGGAGCAGGCGTCGTCCTTGGTACCGTTGTCTGACTTCAGCCCGCGCAAGAACGAGGCCCTGGAACGCGGCTACCTGCAGGGCCGCTATGGCGGCGTGCCGTTCCTTGAGCATTCTACCGAACTGACGCACTGATGGCAGCGACAACTCACCCAAAGATCGCCAGCGCGTAGAACTTTGAAACGAACCTGCCCGGCGCTTGGCGATGCAATGGAAAGGGCCCGGATTCTCGCGCAGCGCAAGACCGCTGACAATGGCGCGGGGCCGTTTACTAAGGCTGGAGAACTGGCGACAGCCTCACGGCACTCGCAAGGCGGGCTCCAAGTATTTGTGCAACAGTCTGTTGCACAAACCCCATGCCCCCATCCACATACCTGCAGCGGCACTACAAAGCTTCAAATCGCGCCTCCCGAGCACCCTATGGCGAATGTCAATTCATGCGCTAGATAACACCCGCGTCTCCCCGCAATTTCAAGCACTCTGCACGACCATAGATTCCGTCAGCACGGTAGTTGAACACGCGAACACCCAGGCCTAACATGTATTCCCAATGAACCGCGAGGGCGCAAGCATGCCTGCGTCGCACGTTCATCACCCTCAACGCCACGGCGAACTCCCATGCTGCGACTAGGAACCCATATCCGCCTGACAGTGCGCGAGATTGAGCACCTGATCTTTATCACCGATATCGAACCCGGCGAGATCAGGACCATGGACGACCTGGAACGCTATATCAGCAAGTGCAAGCGCCACTACTGGGGCACATCCAGGGACACCCGTGAACTGCATCGCCTGATCGACGAGGCATATCACAGGTGCCTGAAGTGCCATGACCTGACAGGCTCATGAACCGGCGGTTGCATCAGACGACAAACGAAACACCTATTACACTCGAACAGTGCCAACAGCATTCACGGCGCAGCCCGGGCCTTCGCCTTAGGCCATCGGCATTCCAATACGCGCTCACGTATCAGCCGAAGCAGCCGATCGCCGCCCAGCAAGGCAATACGCGCTGTATCCAACTGCGCATGCAACGCCGTCACGCAAAGGCACGAATGCACAAGCAGCCCACCGTCGTAACCGCTCTTGGCAAGAGCCCAAGCTATCGCCCGTACGTCAGCCGCGTGCACCTGGCCACGGAAGCGATTGCACAGCACCGAGCACCAGCCTCGGCCCGGAATCCAGACAACACCATCCCCACCGCCATCGCCACCATAATGCTGGCTACGCAGCACGAACAAGCCAGCATCCTCCAGCGCCGACATGATCACTTCCTCGAACAGCAGCGGATCGATGCGGCGCAAGTATGCCAAGCAGCGCGCGCCGGCACCAGGCTCCTTGAAGCCACGTACCTTGCGCAGCACTCGGCGCGACCGGCGGACATTATGCTGATGCCCAGGAAAATACGACAACCAGGTCAGGTTCACCCAGAGCGAACACCATCGGATTGCCAACCGGCCGAGCGCCCTGCTCCAGCGCCGAAAACGTGCAGCCCACGCAGCATCCCATCCCACGAGGTGCGGCGCATGGCGGTTAGCGGATGGACGATCATTGCGCCCTTGTCCTGGCGCATGCGATGCCTGCTCACGTTTCATGGCCTGCCCCTCCTTTCCCGCGAACCGAACCTAGGTAGGCGCCACTAACGGCAGGCCTATGGTGCCCAAGTTGTTCAGCCACCTGCCGGTAAGCATCGCGCCGTACTTCAGGATCAAACGCCGGGTCGCCGCCGCGCACCGGGGAAAGCACATGCGCCAGGTCGAAGTACAAGTCATTGGCGAACTGGTGTCGCAAGCCATGGGCCGTCACGCCCAATTCCTTGCGCGTCATCCCCGTGCTTCTCACCACATTCGAGAAGCGATCCAGTGCCTGCTTGAGCGACAGCTCCGGGTTGCCAATGTGACCGTGCCGCGTGCGCGCAAGTTCCCGGACCTCGTCGAGTACCTGCCGCTGTTCATCGCTGCGCACGGCGGTATAGCGAAGACGCCCACCCTTGGTGCCACGCTTGATGCTCAAGAAGCTCAGAAAGCACAGCGCCGACGGATGATCCACTGGCAGCGCAAATGCCGGCACTTCGGCAACCTGTGGCGCAAACATCACCGCTTCCTTGCGCCGCATGCCAAAGGCAAGCATCAGGCGCAACTGCATGCCCACGTAAGGGTCGATCCGGACGACCTGCTTGATCAACTCCGCCGGATCGATGCCCTTGGCAGCCCAGCTATGATCATGCTGCGCAGCGTATTGCCTGGTCACCATGAAAGGATTGTCCGCATACACCTCCGCTTCGCGCACCATGCCCGCCTTGCCGATCCACCCGGCGTAGACCCGCAGGATGGACAATTGCTGCTGGATATAGGCCGCACTGCACGGCTGGTGGCGTGCCGGCACGCAGCCTTCCACAGGTTCCGCACACCAATAACGCACTAGCGCCTTCACGTGGCGATCACCCAAGTGATCCGGCGCCGCCTTGTACCCCAAGGAGCGCAACAACTCGAACATCCGGAATAGCGCCTGGCGGCGCGCCGCTCGCGTGCTGTGCGAGATCGGCTTGTGGCGAAATGCATGCATCTCGTTATGCCGGTCAATGATCGCAGCCAGTTGGCGGCGCCAGTCTTGATTCCTGCCCATATAAACCTCCTTGATTGCGCGAATGCTCGCGCTGCCCCATATCCGGCCAGGCCGGCTAAATGGAGCCAATCGGATTCACTGCCTAGACGCCGCCACTGCCAGGTCGCCGCCGCCTTCGGCCCAATCACACCTTGCAGCGCGGGCCGGGCGCTGCAAGTGCCGGAAGATGCCAGCGCGCCCGGACCGGCTTCCTGGGCGCAGGATTGGATAATCAAGGTGCCGTAAAAATGCCTATGTGCTTGGACAGCGAATTTCGCCTTCTGTCACAAGCCCCGCCTCCTGGACGGGCAGTGCCGCGCTGCGCACAGCAAAGACATCACGTGGCGGCGACTCGCCGCAAAAACACGTTGCACGACCTCGCACGGTTATCCTCGGCCCTACCACCAGGCCGCTTCGTGCCACCGTACGTACCGGGCCGTCCGCCGCTTCTATGGCGACGTCACAGCGAGGCACCGCTTGCGCGGTGACCGTACAGTCTGAGGTGTGTATCAAGAACAAAGGAGTACGGCATTGCCGTCCCCAGGCAACCGGACTTGCCGGTGCAACTCATCACGCCAACCAGGGCGTGCCGTGCATGGCATACAAGGAAGCCATACCACGAAATCTGGGCATGACTGCCCATACTCTGAAAACAGATCGGAATTAAAAGGCACGAGTAACGCCGCCATCAAGGACGGGGCGTCCAGTGCAATCGGTGCGTCGAAGCGCAAGAATACTGTCGGGTGGCGGGTGACGACCGCAACGGGCTTTGTCGCAGGCCTGCGCCGCATTGAGAACGCGATGTTCATGGAAGCGGGTCCAGACAGTGCAGCCAGAATAGGAGCCGAAAGGTGGGTTGTCAAGCCATGCAATAGGACCTTGCTCCTTGAGGATTTGTGAATTTAACCCTCAAAGATTTCGTAGCAGCCCGAAAGCGGTCATTCGCCCCTTTGACGCGTCCACTTATTCGATTACCTCTGATTGTAGGCCTTCGATCCGCGCGCCCCGCAACAGCCTTCGTCGTGGCAACATCAGCGTCTCCGGCAACAACTTGGGAACTGGCCGATACGTGGCTAGATGTACCGCACACACCGATGCCCAACGGCACAACGCCTGCATGACTTCCCTGTCAGTTGCCGAAACGTTCTGAATAGCCCCAGCTATTCAAGTAATTTGGCCAAGATCGAAAAGCCCCCTCAAATTGCGGGGCTTTCGGCTGGAGCGCGGCGCGGGACTTGGGTACGCTCGAACGACATCCCAGTTACCCGAGGTGCGCCATGAAATCCCAAACTGAAGTCCGGACTATCATCGTTGCGAATCACGACGCCATAAATCGAAAGCTGCTGCAGCGCATAGCCGATGGGATAAAGCGGCGCTATATCGACTCATCGGGACGCGAGGTAATGGTCTGTCTCCATAGTCCTGAAGCCAAACGCCTCTACCTGCGCTGCTTTACGATCTCGCAGCGACATCTTCATTACGTTACAGCGCAAGCCTGCAGGCGAGTACCCATATATGACGTGGAGCGCATTGGGCAGGAACTCCTCACCATGCTGGATGCCCGGCTCGCCCATTTCAACCAGCTACTGGCAAGCACGGAGGCACATTGCCAAGCTTGTCGTATCACCAGTTTGGCGGAGTACGATGTCGAGCCATTGTCGTTCGCGACGAGGATCTTCTCGGCGCATGACCTCCGAATGGTGGGGCTCATCGAGAAAGTGGATCTACTTGTTCTCATGCTGGAAACGCTACGCATCAATGAAGCGATCACCGTGGCGGAATTGGCCATGCAGAAGTCCCAACTGAGAAAGGCGGTACATGACGCCACCAATGCAGTCCGGGTTGCCAAGCGCACGCTGCACCGAAGGGCGAACTCGTCCCTCGCGCCTGCGGCAAGTCCAGCCTGACCGATGGCGACTGCGCCGGCGCCATCGGCGGCATCACCTGGACATGAAACGGAATCCAGATAGGTACCGTCACATGCATGGAAATGCGGTGCACGACGTTTGACATGCTCCGCCACACGGCCTACATTTTGAATTGCAGTAGCTGGTCCTGCAGAAGTAGGCAAGCATCTTGATTGACAATGCGCACGAACGTGGAATCCTGCACAACCCCGGGGCGCATTGTTTGCGGTAACGAGCAAGCTGCGGCCGAATCATTGCTTCCGCATTGTTCTCTCTTTGTTCACCCTGGTCTTGTCCAGCAGGAGATGCCCGCCTGCCACACGATCGTAGTCTGTCACTTGAGTTGCCAAGGACTGGATCTACAGTCGGCACATATACCGCCGCACCGCTCGTGCGCGTCAAGGCAACGCGCGTGGTACGCAGTCGAGCGCATGCAACCCGTCATTACCAGCCCAACACTCATCATCAAGGAGAATGCAATGCACGAACCTCGAAAATTCATGCGCCTGCCGCAAGTGATCGCAGCCACGGGATGTTCACGGACGTCGATCTACGATGCCGTCAAGGCCGGAACTTTTCCGCCCCCGATTCCCATTGGGGCCCGGGCGGTCGCCTGGGATGCGGAATCGATCGCAAAGTGGCAGCAGGCATGCATGTCCAGAGTAGCCCTTTACGCGACTGACAATCGCTGATGGCTAATGGCGATGTGCGCTCAAAAAAGCAGATCGCCATCGATGGCCCCAAGCCTGCTGGCGGGCTTGGGGCCATTTTACATAGCCGCCATGTTGAGATACGAATGCCGCAGCCCCGGGGGATGTCACTCAGATCAGCGGCTGGTTTACTTCGGGATAAAGGGCAGGAAAAAGGGTATTAAGTGCATTCAACGGCAACCCCATACGAACGGGGCCAATCCGGTGATCACTGACCAGCAAGCCATCGTCGAGCAACTTGGCCATCAGCGAACGTGCCGTACGCTCCCCCAACCCGGTCATCTGGGCAAACTCCCCACGGGTGACAGGTCCCAAGGCAAACACATGGAACAGCGGCAAGACCGCTTCGCGGCGGTAGCCCTTGTCCGCAACGCTGCGCTGTATCACCAACGCTTCGATGCGCTGGCGCACACCATCGAGATCCAGTAGCTTCGACATGTAGCTGACCTGGTCGTGGCAAACATCCAGGAAGTAATGCAGCCAGGTCGAGAAGCCCTTCTCGCTGAGATTGCCCCTTCCATCGAGATCACCCTGGCGCATCATGTCCGCCGCCTGCAACGCAGCGTAGTACCTGGCCGTGTCGCGAGCGAAGCCACGGCTTGGGGACCACAAGCCTTCCGACAGCTTCCATAAAGCGCAATGGGTCTGCAAGCGCGTCGCCCGGCCGTTTCCATCAGCAAACGGGTGTACCCATGCGCCCCGTTGATGGGCACAGGCGGCTGCGATCAAGGTGCTTTCCCAGCCGCGTGCCACGCCATACTGCTGGTCCATCCGGTGCAGGAACTTCGGCACGGACTGCGCGGTGGGAGCAACATGCCGCCCGACCTCGACGTCCTGCACGCGCAACTGGCCTGGAACGATTTCCATCCCGTCGTCGGACAATCGATCCTCTACCGCCAGGCGTTGGTACATTTCACGGTGCGCCATGATCAAGAAAGCCGACGTCAGTGGTAGTTGTGCGTTCAGTTCCCCCTCCAACGTTTCCTCGGCCGCGATATGAGCCAGCGCGATGCGTTGCAAGCGCGCCTCATCAGGCCGCTGGGAAAAATCGTTGCCAAGCGCCCTGGCGATGTTCAGGGGATGCGTGCTTTGCCCTTCGATCCGATTGCTGTAGTAGGAATTCATCTGCCGCACCAGCGCTCGGATGGCGGATCGCGTCGTGGCATGAGCTTTTTCCGTCAATTTCACGGATGCCACGACAATATCTTCAGCAACGGGATGCAAATCCCGCCACAGCCGGTCACTTGGCCATGTCGGTTCGAACTGGTGGATTTCATTGAACATTTTTGCCGATCTCCTTGCCGATCCCTATTACTTACAAGCCTATGATTCTAATGGAGTAATCGAGAAAACTCCTGACGCATGTATAATTTTTTTGCCGATCGATTTGCCGATCGTTTTACCGACAACTGGAACTCCGCCACGATATCTGGGATCGAAGGCATCCGGCGTGGCCGGCAATGATGTGAATTGGAATGCGGAAGTGGGAAGCGGAAGTGGCCGCAAGTAGCAGCAGAAGCGCTGCCAGGATTTTTTCTTACCAAATTTCTTACCAACTGCGCCACATACGAAAAAGGCCAACCCGAAGGTTGGCCTAACTCGTTGAATCTATTGGTCGGGGCGAGAAGATTCGAACTTCCGACCCCTTGCACCCCATGAGATAAATCACACATCCGCAGACGTCCGGCGCGATCCACCAGCAACACACAAACTGTTTAAAATCATATAGATACGAAATTTCATCGTCCAGTGACGGCCGACGATATACACTGGCATCAGAAAATATTTAAGGCACGGTTAAGGCACGGATCATGGCGAAAATGACGGCCCTGCAGGTCGCGGCACTGAAACCCCGCGACAAACCCTACAAGCAGAATGTCGACACCGGGCTGCAGCTGCGCATTGCCGCCAACGGGGTCAAGACCTGGATCATCCAGTACGTCGTCGGCGGCCGGCAGCGCGAACTCAGGCTGTCCCGCTCCTATGGCCCGGCCACCGATGACGGGCATTTGTCGTTGGCCGATGCGCGCAGCGAGGCGGCGCGGGTGCGCGCCCTTGCACGCGAAGGCATCGACATCCAGGTGCAGCATGAGGAGGCATGGGCGGCGGCGGAAATGGCAAAGTCAGCGGAGGCGGCCATCCAGGCTGAGCAGCTCGCCAAAGCCGCAATGGAAGGCAAAACGGTCCAGGATATGTTCGATGCCTGGATTTCCGATGGCGTGCGCCGCAAGGATGGGAACGCTGAACTGAAACGCAGCTTTACCACCGGTGTGCTGCCGCACATCGGATCGATCAAGGTGCGCGACATCAACGAACACCAGATCCGCGGCGTGCTGCGCAAACTGGTCGAGCGCGACGTCAACCGGGCGGCGGTGATCTTGCGCAACGATCTGACGCAGATGTTTGCGTGGGCACGCAAGCGCCAGCCTTGGCGCAAGTTGCTGGTGGAAGGCGACCCGATGGAGTTGATCGAGATCGAAAAGATCGTGGCGCCGGACTTCGACATGGATGGCTTCCGCGATCGCGTACTGTCCGACGCCGAGGTCACCGAACTGCGCGGCATCCTGGTTCGGCGTCAGCTTGAATACGACGCGGCACCGAACAAGCGCGTGGTGCCACAGCCGCTGGAGCCGATGACGCAGTGCGCGATCTGGATCATGCTCTCGACATTGACCCGCGTGGGGGAAACATCGATGGCCAAATGGGAGCACGTCGACCTAAAGGCCGGCGAATGGTTCATCCCAAAGGCCAACGTGAAGGGCAACATCAGCGATCTAACCGTTTATATGTCCGCGTTCACCCTGGAGCAGTTCAAGCGGTTGCACGCACTGACCGGGCACACAGCCTGGTGCTTCCCTTCCCGGAACGTGGAGACGCACCTCGACGTGAAGTCCTTCACGAAACAGATCGGGGACCGACAGGGCATGTTCAGGCGAAACAAAGACGGCTCACCACGCGCGCCGATGAAAAACCGCGTCCAGGACAGCACCTTGGTGCTGGCCGGCGGGAAGAATGGGCCATGGACATCGCACGATCTGCGGCGCACCGGCGCCACCATGATGCAGCGCTTGGGCGTCAGCATCGAAGTCATTGATCGCTGCCAGAATCACGTGCTGGGTGGCAGTAAGGTGCGACGACACTACCTGCACCATGACTACGCAGAAGAGAAACGGGAGGCTTGGCGCCTGCTAGGAAGACACTTATCGCAACTTACAAAAGAAAAAACATTATAAATTTGTAATGCGATTTGCAAATCTCACTTAAATCCTAACTTAGCCAAGCGCTTATTCCTCTATTACCTTATAGCAGAAGTCTATAGTGCCGTTTATCGGCATCTGACGACTTAAGGATGCGGTATTCCATTCCACTGGCAACCGCAATTTGTTGGGCGAAGTCCTTTTTGGCTTGCACCACTGCATCCTCGATCTGGTTATCGGCCTTCACCTCAACAATGACGTACTTCAAGCTACCATCAGGCTCTTCACGCTGGAAGATAAAGTCCGGGTAATAACTGCGCACAGCCCGAGAATCAGGATCAATGTACTGTATGAAAAAATCGGACTGGCCATGGGTCAGCATCCCGGTGAAATAGATTTTTTTCACACGATTCTCGCGCAGCAGATCCCAGAAAAGCCAATTTTCCGAGCCAGAATCGAAGCAGTATGTATCAAGGTGAAAGCTTTTCGTGCGCTCCTCGTCTTTGATCAACTCGCTGCTCATCCGAACAATTTTATCCTTCGCTGCAGACACCTCATAGTATCCATTCGGCGGAACCTTGATCAAATCGACTTCATGCTCCTCATTGTGCTGATATTCATCGAGGTTGTAGAGTTGATGGAACAGGCGCGGGATAATCTCGTCGTAGAGCAACTCGTTGAAGTCATTGGTAATGGCAACCAGTTCGTCAGTGCCTTCCTTTGTTTCGTCAAGCAGTCTCTCAATCTCCAGGGGGTTTCGGTTCAAATATCGAGACACCTCAGCCACAAGCGATAATCGGGAAAAGGTACGCTTCTTCCTCCGCGAAGTCAGGTCAAAAGTTCGACTTACGGATGCGCGAGCTGCGTCAGCAGCAGTCAGCCCGTCTTGCTGCGTTTCGATTAGCCGATAGCGCTCGATTAGCGAGTTCCAACTTTCCTTGTTAGTGCGGTCAAGGCCCAATGCTTGGCCAGGTACAAGCATCTTTTCGCGCATAAGGTATAGCTTGCGAACGCGCACTAGCTTGATCTTGACAGAGGGCTCAACGACGCGGACTTCAACTCGCTCCTTATCCTTTGCGACCTTTTGAAGCTCTTCGGCACTGATGTGGAAGTTTTGTTGCAGCTCGTCGTTCAGAGTATTGAGGTTGTCATCAGATAGGAAGACGTGGCCAGTATGCTGCGCTCCACCAATAGCACGCAGACAGCGCATTGTGGCTTGCAGAACGAAAACTTTAGACTTGGGCTCACGGAACAGGCCTACACCGAAAAGCGAGCGACAGTTCCAGCCTTCGCGGCCTTTATTGACGAGCAAGATGAACTGCTTTTCAGAGCCTTCGGTATCAAGACGATTGAACTCACGGATATCGTCGTTAGTAGTGAGTTTGTCATCGCCCACATTGACTAGTATCCTCGAGGTCGGAATGCCGTGTCTAGTCAGCGCGCGCTCCACGGCTGGCCGTAATTCGCCGGTTAATTCATCAATAGTAGAGGCAAAGAAGGCCAACTTCGGCAGCAGACCTTCCGGTCGTAGCTTACCTGTCTCATTTAAAAAATTCTCTATAGCAATATCAACAAATTCGTCGGTGCGGGTGTTTGCATATCCATGCAACGTCACCTTCTTAAGGAACCCCTTGTCGATAGCCTCCTTAAGTCCATAAGCGTAGACCACCTCCGGTAACACCGCGCGCCCCACATAGGGGGTACCTGTATAGTTATAGCAAGCGACAACTCGAGTGCCCGCCTTACTCAAGCTAGCAGCCAAAATGTCGATAGTCGTACGCAAGCTTGTATCGGATTCTTTCGCCCCGACCCCCATGTCCTTTGCCAGCGCTTTACCAAATGCGTGATGGGCCTCATCCACGTAGATACCCAACTGCTCCAAGCGACGCAATTTCTCAAACCGTTGGTTGGTGGTGAGTTCACCATCATCTTCCGGTTGATCGAAGTCGTAGAGGTCTGCGGCCTCAGCGTAGACACCGGTAGCGCCAATAGTATCAACAGCGGCGCCAAACAATTTATCGACGCAGGATCTGTCCTTATGCTGACGCTTGAGGATAATCTTTTGTGTGTTAGAAACGATGATATTGAAGCGCGATCGGTCTAACGTATCAAGGGAAGTACCTGCCTCTTCAAGATAGTGAAAACGTAGATGCGTAGTTAAAAAATTAACATATTCCGGCGGCACAACGCGGGTAAGGTCAAACGCCTCGATTTCCTTCAAGGACTGTAGTACCGTTTTGTCGGGTGCAAAGACCAACGCGTTGTGGCAATAGCGGGCATCCTTCTCGAACTTATTGCCTAGCAAGAATTCATAAAAAATACATGTCGCCATAAGGATGGTTTTACCTGTGCCCATCGTCAGAGCGAAAATATAGTTCGGGTAAGTGCGCGAATTTTTTTGCATTACCGCGAACACAGCTCGGTATTGCTCCTGAGTAATTTTATCAAAAAGACCCACCTGTCCTGTATTGCCAGACACTACGCCGCCCTCAGCACGATCGGCGAAGCGACCTTGCTTCTCAAACCAATTTTGGAAAATGGCCTCAACCTTGGCATTTCCCAAGAATTCTTTGAGAAAGACATAGGTTTCAAGCGCTTCGAACTGTGGCTGCCGCAGGAAAGCTTTAGGATTCTTCTCTGGATTATTAAAGTCAAGGAACTTACGCGTCAATTCCTTATAATGCGTGCGTATAGTACCTCTGTTGGTCTGGTAAAACTGCCAAAGAAACTGGAAAAAGGCGAAGTCGAGGGACGCATTCACTGCCTTTGCTACGCGCTTAGTCGCCATTGCTTACACTCCCTTCCCACGACTCTGACAGCAAATCAGTGATCTTCACGCGGATAGTTCCTGCATCGCCAGGAATTTTGTACGTTCCCTTGACCAAATCGTCCCTACCTGGAATATCTACTACTGTCGGCTGCAATACCGCACCATCATAATTCCAATCAATCAACACGGACTCAACCAGCTCCTTCCAATTTTCAATCGATTCTTTTTGGAGAGACAGTTTTTGCAACAGGTTCATAGGATAGAACTGCTTTACAACTAATGTACCCTCTTCGATAGCAAGCTTAGCGTGCGAATCCCGTTTAAACTCTAAGTCAGCCTTGTCGCGCAGGATATCTACGACTTCCACATCGATCTTAAATGGCTTGGAAGCGAATTCGAGTTCGGCTGCCAAGTTCGGTTCGTGCCCCATACAGACAAGAGTTATTTTTTCAACCACACGATTGGGATTTTCATTTTGCCTTTGTTGCCATGCTTTATAGTCAAATCCAGCAATTAATTCGTTTAAGTCAGCGCGTGTCGCAATGCGATTGATAGGCATTATCTTAATCATTCGACCATCTTTCTCGCCATCGAAAATAGTGGTGAACTCTAGCTTCTGCACTTCTAACGCTTCGATCAGCAATTCTTTCGCCTGGACAGGATTCCGAAAAACGTCATAGTGATTAACATTTAACACTTCAAACCCAATATAATGAGTAAACTCACTCACCAAGCTTTTTTGGCGCAATTCATCAGCCAAACCTATTAGGCGTTTGGTAGTTGTCTGGATTGCACCAAGATTAATATCAGCACCAATAAAGCGCCGTCCAAGTTTAAGGGCGGCGGCTTGAGTCGTCCCTGAGCCCATAAAACAATCAAAAACTAGCCCACCAGGTTTCGAGGCTAATGACACAATTCGTTCAAGCAAGGCTTCCGGTTTTTGAGTAGGATAATTGGTACGTTCCTCAGCCATTGGATTAACTAGCTTTATATCTGTCCATAAAGAAGTGAGAGGTTGCCCCGGCCACTCATCAAGAAAAGATTTTTTATAAATGCGTTGATTCTTATCTGAAGGAAAGTAAAGTAACCCCTTCTGATCAAGTTCTTTCATACGTTCGAGTGAAACACTCCAGCCAAACCTAGGAGCTTTGTAACCGTTATACTCATACATTAAATTGGGACGAGGCTGAGAGGCATTTAACGGAATCAAGTTATATTTCCGGCCATCGCCATCATCACGACTAAAACGCTCAATATATGGATCATCCTCATCCCGGATATAAATTGGATTGAATTCAAAATCATTACTCTTCCCAAAAACGAGAATAGTATCAGTAATTCTCGGCAATACCCGAGCATCTGGAGAAGTAGTCCCTCCGCGCCGCTTCCAAACTATTTCATTGAGGAAGTTACCCTTCCCCATAATTTCTTCCAACATCAAGCGCAAATGGCTATTAGCATGCCAGTCGCAATGAAGAAAAATAACTCCAGTAGGAGATAACAACTCACGAAGCATTACAAGGCGCTCATACATAAATTGCATGTATTCATCATTATTCCAAATATCGGAATATTGCTTTTCCTCAAAAACTCCAGTGTCGTTATATATACTCCCTTTCCCAATCTTGATTTCCTTCTTGTATTGAGCATTTGAGTCAAAAGGCGGATCGATGTATACGAGATCGACTTTCCCACGATACTCTTTGATTAAATGACTCATCACCTGAAGGTTATCACCCCAGAAAATCTTGTTGCGCCAACCTTCTACTTCTTCGCCGTGAACCTCCTTCAATTGAGCGGGGTAGTACTGCGTTGAAGTAAATGGTCGTTTTCCGCGCCAATTGAGCATCGGATAGCCTTTGATCGGTTCAAACTCATATTTCTCGACATTAATAGCGCCGACGTCAGCAGAAGCGAGTTGCAGACCTTCTTGTGTAGCGAAGTTTTTCGTCATTTGTTGTTTTTCCTAAATTTCCAGTCCTTGTTGTCGCAGTACGAGCGCATGTCGCAGTTTTGGCAAACTTTGGTTGGACGTGCCACCAGCGCGTAATCCTGCTGCTCAATACGGGTCACAATTTCGTCAAAGCGGGCTATTGTCTTGCCGATTGAGCGATCATCCTTCCCAAATGAAACGTAGGGATTCCCCTCATCTTCCCCTGTGTAGTAAAGATGCATCCGGCTAACCTTATGGCCCGTTCGCTCCTCTACCAGATGGGCGTACACCTCCAACTGGTGTTGGTATTGCCGGAGGCGGTCCCGCTCCTTCTCCATGTCGGGCTTCTTTTCAGATTTAAAGTCGACGATTTCCACCGTATCGTGCTCACCGCGAATAAGGTCGACACTGCCTTTAAGGATGTATTGATCCTTGACTAGCGAAATTTCAACCTCGGCCTCCTTGATACGGTCCCAGTTACCAGTCTCCCGCTCGTAGTAACGCAGCACATGCAACAACGCCGCTTGCTGCGAACCAGGTGCCAGGTATACACGTTCCTTCTTGGATAGCATGGTGTAGTTGGTCGAAAACCAAGTTTCAATGACTTCCCGGTTCAGGATGCCTTCATCACCGCGCAACACCGTCTTGTGAATGTCCTCGATGGTTTGGTGTACTAATGTACCGAACAGCATTGGGCTTTCACGAATCGGTGCAAACTCCAGTTCCTTGAAAAAGCGGTACTGCTCGGCACAGTTCTCGAACACCGTGATGTGCGACGTGAAGGAGTATTCGCGCTTCAGGTTAATTTGCTTGACGGCCTCAAAACTCAGCGCCGATGGGTCAATATCACGCCAACTCGGCAGCTCATAAAAAAGACGATCGAAGTACTTTGAAGGTGAGCGGCCACGTCCATGCTTTTCCTGCGCCGCCAGCACTAGCAGGTTTTGAGCACGAGAGAACGCTGTGTAAAACAGGCGCCAGAAGTCGAAATTTTTAATATGATCAAGTGGTTCGAAACGTTCCTTCGAAAGGTAACCGCCATCCTCCAGAAGCACGTCAAGTGCGCTGTACTGTTTGCGGGGCACTGCCTCCAGCGAACCGCAAACGACCACTGGAAACTCCAGGCCCTTTGACTGGTGGATGGTTAGAAACGAGATGCACCCCTTAGGCGCATATTCCGCATCGTCCTCATATTCCCCGATGCCACCATCGACGAGAAAGCGCAAGAACTGATTGAAAAAGTCACGGATGTTTTTCTCCAGCCACTCAGGATTCAAGACACTGACATAGTGCAGATACTCGAACTTGGTAAGTAATTTCGAGAACTTACCGAGATTGCGTGCCGCGCGGCCCTTGTCCACGCCCAGGACCGCTTCATCGGTGAGGAAACGCGAAAACAGCGGGAACTGCAGCAGTTGGTAGAATAGGCTGGAGAATGCGTAGTCGGTGTTTTGTGTAAGCACTGCATGGCGTTTGGCCATTGGACGCGCCCACTCCAGCAATGGTTTGTTTTCTGGCTTACGCAGCTCAGCGACGAAGGCTGCGAAACACTGATGGTCGTAGTAATCCCAGATGGGTAGCGTAACGCCTTCGGCCCATGCCCTCACTTTGGGAAATTGCGGGAACAGGAAGATCAGCGCGCCAATCATCAAACGGATTTCCTGGCGCTCAAAAAACATGTTCGAGCGCGGCGAGAATACCGGCACCCCCTCCGTTTCGAGGAAACGCGCCAGCGCGACCACCTTGTCGTTCTTGACGGAGCGGAACAGGAAGGCAACCTGATTCCAGTCGGACAAGCGGCCCGAGGCCTTCAGGCCATTAAGGAAGGCCAGAACTTCCGCGTGCCAGTTAGTGCTTTCATCCTCATCGTCGCTGGCTGCAAGCCGCACAGCGGTCGGCGCTGCTGGAAAATCATCCTCGCGCGGTACGATTTCTTTAGCGAAGCGGAAGACACGTGTTCCATCATCCCACCTCTGCTCACGCATCCATTCGTTGTAGAAGCGGATGATGTCTGGGTGTGAACGATAGTTGACCGAAAGCGTCACGCGTTTGCATTGCCCCTCCGGAAATAGAGCTGGAAACTCCAAAATGTTACGGATGGTCGCCCCACGGAAGCGGTACAAGCCTTGGTCGTCATCTCCTACGACACAGAGATTGCGCCGCTCACCTGCCAACAGCAAAAGAATGCGTTCCTGGATGGTGTTGGTGTCCTGGTACTCGTCCACCATCAGGTACGTCAGCTTTTGTTGAAGCTGTGCCAGCACTGCAGGGTGCTGTTCCAGCAACCGCAACGCTTCGTATTGAATGCCCGAAAAATCGAGAGCATTATTCTCGAGCATCAGTTCTTGATACTTGGCGAAGCACGCAGCCAATGCCCGGATTTCCAATTCAGGCGCTGCCGCCAATGTATCGACATCGAGGGCTTCTTCGCTGACCTTGTTGAGCCACTTGAGCAAGTTCTCCGACTGCTTCCATCGGCCGGCCTGGTCGTCGCCCATCACGAGCTGCGCATCAGGTAAGTCGCGGAAGTCCTTAATACGCTGGTACAGGAAATATTGCTGATCGAACTGGTCGAACAGCGTGAAGCTGCGCTTGAGCCTGGTGAACTCGCGAAAGTCCTCCAGCAGCCGCAGGCAAATCGAATGGAAGGTGCCAAGGTACATTTCGTTCAAATTGAACCTGATACCGACCTCGGTCAGCCGATTTGAGATGCGAGTGGTCAGCTCGCGCGCAGCCTTGTCCGTGAACGTAACAACAAAGAGAGACTCCGGCGCAACACCTTTCTCGGTGATCAGGTACACGATTCGCTCCACAAGCGTGAAGGTCTTACCTGAACCAGGTCCTGCGATAATAAGCACCGGACCATCGATTGCATGAATGGCTTCCCGCTGCTGCGCGTTCGCTTTGCTGCTCAATTTATTCGTTTCTGATGTCATATCGCGGTGTTGTCGACTTTGTTCTTAGATTCGCTGTCATCGTCAAATACCCACGATGACACGCCACTGTTTAACAATTCCTCACGATTCTTCAAAAATAGCTGAAACTCTTTCGGGTCCTTCGTCGCATTCGGCGTTGTGTCGATATGCCAGTGCCGAAGGAAATAAGAGACCAGGCAAACACGCAGGCGCGCAACCATGCCCTCCGCTCCCATGTCGTAATCCCACTGAATTGTCTCCGGATGGGTTGATCGCGGATGGGCGATCAAGCGAACGTCGACCTCAGCATTCCATTCAGGATCCTGCGCAGCGCTAACCGAGGATCGTTCTCCCTCAACCACTTCCTGGAAGCGGGCTAGGTTGTAGTCCTTGAAACGCTCTTCGTTGTGGTCAAAGCAGCGCACATGCCATCGCAGTCCATCATGGACCACCGCAGTTGGAGAAAGTCTGCGTTCGCCCGCGCCACGTTTGAGAGAAAAGTATTTGGCAGATACTTCGCGCTGTTGATAAATCGCCCGAGTCAGCGTCGCGACAAGCCCCGCCGGCGTTTGGCGTTTGATCGATAGCTGCACCGAGCTGGGTAAGCGCTTGGCATGCTCAAAGTCCAGCGCAATCGCACGCTCCCCTGACAGCGAAAACAGGGCCTGCCCCACATCATGCTCGAAATGCGGGGTACCGCCAGCGTAGCGGTAGCAGCGTTGGCGCAAATCGTATTCCAACATGGTCGGCGCAGTTTCCGCATAAAGGGAAAGATCCTTCGTCGCAGCAGGTTCGCTGATACCAAAACGAGCGACAAGATCCTTACGTGCAACTTGGCCACAGAAAAATGCCAAAAAGTCAATATAAAAAAGGCGCTCGCGCTGTATATCCCGCTGTGTGTCCATGTAGTCTCCTCTGCTGTACGCGCGATTATAAGGCTTGCCAAACCACACAGCAAAGAAATTATTACGTGATAATTTTTATTGCCACGTATTTATAATTCACTCATAATGCAGCTCATGGGCGACTCACGCCTCAACCTTGTCGATGGAAAATGACCATGAGTAACCAGCAAAGCCAAAGCAATAGCAGCGAGCACGGGCAGCCGTTTGAAATCATCATCAATGCCGAGAAGTTCGAAGTGCTCAAGAAAGAACTCACCTTCCGCGAGCTGTGCGTCCTTGCATTTCCCGACGCAAATTTCGGCGATAACTGGGCCTGGACGGTGACGTATTCCGATCCGCACGGCCCCGAAGGCTCTCTCGTAGACAATGCCCCTTCCATCAAAATCAAGAAAGGTATGGTGTTCAATGTTGGCCGATCTGATAAGTCGTAATCCGGATCTCCAGCGCCTGATGGACGACGGCTACAGCGTCGAAATTCGGCGGCAGACCGGCTTGCACCTTTTGGTGCACGACGTCCCGTACCGGAACGCACCAGGGGATTTGAAACGCGGGACACTCGTCTGCCCGATTCACTTGCGCGAGGACAACCTGACGAACGCCGCGGCAAATCACCAGGCTTGGTTCATCGGTGAACATCCGTGCTCAATAGAGGGCACCCCCATCGCAGGAATCGTCCACTCCAGCGGTCGGAGTGATTTCGGCGATGGCATCGTTGTAGACCACGGGTTTTCCACTAAGCCGCGGACTGGCTTCTACAACGACTACTACGACAAGATGACTCACTACATTAACGTCATCTCAGCTCCGGCCCAACATTTGGACCCGACCCTGACCGCCCGGCTGTATAAGCCCGCACAAACGACGGACAACTCGGTCTTCTACTACGCTGATACGGCGTCCACGCGCTCTGGCATTGGCTCCATTGCTGGGAAAGTGGCCGCACTTCGAATTGCGATTGTCGGCTTAGGGGGCACCGGTTCGCACATCCTCGACCTGGTCGCCAAAACGCATGTAAATGAGATTCATTTGTTCGACGGCGATGCCTTCTATTCGCATAACGCTTTTCGAGCGCCGAGTGCTACCGCTATCAGCGACCTTCAAACTCCGGAACTCAAGGCGAAACGCTACGCCCGCATTTACAGCGTAATGCGGCGCGGTGTCGAAGCCCATCCGGAATATGTTACCGACCAGAATGTCGGCCTGCTGCAGCATTTCGACTTCGTTTTCATTTGTATAGACAAAGGCGCAGCGCGGGAATTGATAGCAAAATACTTGCTGCAGGCAGGCATACCATTCATCGACGTCGGCATGCACGTCCAGATGACGAAGGATGCCCAAAAGCTGGTAGGCCAGGTTCGCACAACGTTTTTCTCTCCGAAGAAAAACGACCACTTTGATCGTAGGGTTCCGGTCGACTCCGGAAACATGCGAAACGACTATGGCTTAAATATTCAGGTCAATGAACTAAACGCGCTGAACGCGGTCCACGCCGTGATTCGCTGGAAAAAGTACTACGGAATCTACGATGATCAAATTGGGGAGCATGAATCCGTGTATGCCATCAACGCTCATATGCTGACAAAGGACGAACGAGTTGAAGGTTAATAAATTGCACCCCGAGTACGTTGAATTCATGCCAAAAGTACTCGAAGACGGCGTCCTCTATATTTCCGAAAAATATATGACCGCAGCGCATAAGTGCTGTTGCGGCTGCGGCCAGAAGGTGGTAACGCCTTTACGTGCCACCGAATGGACACTATCGAAAACCACCTCTGGTGTCACACTTCATCCGTCGGTCGGTAATTGGGGTTTCGCTTGCCGGTCTCACTATTACATCAGAAACAACCAGGTGATTTGGGCAGGCGACATGACGGAGGCGCAGATTCAGCGCGGTCGGCGCCTGGATCAGATCGCGAAAGAGGAATACTTTGCCCCCAATGAACAGCTTGCCTGCAATCGCGCAAATAGTTTCTTCGGACGTATTATCTCTCGACTTTTCGGAGACTGATATTGAAATGCACGGAATTAAGCTAATCCATGTTACTAGTCCGTGGGCACTTGAATCCATACTGGAATCAGGCGTGTTTCATGCCGTGAGCGGACATCCGTTAAACGGCGACTCTGGAATAAACTGTTTCACCGTTGGTCAGCCAAGTAACCTTAACCAGCGATTTAAAGGATGCGGCGCGGTGCTGAAGCTCATGTGGCATGGACCGATTCGCCATGTCGGGATGAGCCCTCGTTTCCCGCTAGCCCCTAATGTGTTGTACGACTCTATGCCTTGGCGCTGCTTCATCCCAGTTAACTCAGACGTCTATCGTCCGAGGATCATCGGCTTCCGGATTGCAGACTGGGCACTAGAGGAATATATCGGTCGTATAGGCCATCGCTGGTATCCCAAGTGGCTTCAAATGCGTTTGTACCGTCAAGCGAAGCTGAGGACTCTTAAACGCCTCCGCGCGTTGATGCAAAGCCGCAAAGAACATTTAAGCGTAAATGGCCCCTAGCATCGGCTTGCAAATCAGGCTTTCCTAGGGCCCTATTGTTTCAGGCTTTGCTGGATTTGCTTTGCCATACAGCAACACATTAGCATAATATTGTGTCCGCAACGTGGCTTGCCAAATCCGCATCAAAAAGATGCCTGATCAATGGAGTGAATATGGCGTCAAACTACTTTCAGATTTGTGAAGAAAATCGTCAACGCTATGGCACAGAAGGCGCGCAAAAGTCCGGGAGGCTGGCGGCGGACTTATACGACGACCGCACGCACTTCATTTTTGAGCTTCTGCAAAATGCGGAGGATGCCCTTAGTCGGCGAGTCGACCAAGGCGGTCCACGCAAGGTGGAGTTCAAGTTATCTTCAGATCGGCTGACGCTGACTCACTACGGCAAGCCGTTCAACGAAGCCGACGTCCGCAGCGTGTGTGACATCGCTGAGAGCACCAAGGACGAAGCCTCGATTGGTCGATTTGGCCTCGGTTTCAAATCTGTCTACACCGTCACCGATTTGCCTGAGATTCACTCAGGTGATGAAGACTTTGCGATTGAAGGATACGTCTTCCCTAAACAAGCTGAGCGCACAGCACGTAAAGCGGACGAAACGCAAATCATTCTCCCCCTGAGGTCTGACGACACTGCAGCGCTGCAGGACATTACAGCGGGATTCCGTCATATTGGCGCCAGTGCGCTCCTGTTCCTTCGAAACATTGACGAAATAAACTGGAACGTTGATGGCGGGGCATCCGGATTCTATTTGCGCAACTGCCCGGAAGCACTTGGCCCGAATGTCCAACGCGTCAGCGTGATCGGCCAGGAAAGTGGCCAGGCAGAAGTTGATCAAAACTGGCTGGTGTTCCATCGCGATGTAATGGCAACTGACCAGTTGAAGAAGGGGCGTGTAGAAATTGCCTTTGCGTTGGTCGCTATAAAGGACTCCCCGAGTCGTTGGCTCGTGCATCCACTTGCCAAGTCCCCCCTTGTGGTATTTTTCCCGACCGTGGTCGAGAGTCATTTGGGCTTTCTAATTCAGGGGCCATATCGAACGACGCCTAGCCGCGACAACATACTGCCGGCCGACCCATGGAACCAGTATCTGGTCAAAGAAACGACTGACCTGCTGTTGGATGCAATGTGCTGGATGCGTGATAACGCCATGCTAGATGTCGCGGCACTACGCTGCTTGCCTCTTGACCGCGAAAAATTCGCTCAAGGTTCGCGGTTCGGCCCGATGTTCGAAGCTGTACGGCAGACATTACTGGGTGAGCCACTGCTGCCGACTTTCGACGGCAACTATGTCACTGCCCGCCAGGCAAAGCTGGCACGAACACAAGACATCAGAGAATTGTTTAGTCCGGAACAGATCGCAACACTCTTCAGTTTGGCAGGCGCAGCTTGGCTCTCTAGCGACATCACCCAGGATAAGGCACCTGAAATCCGCCACTACCTGATGCGTGAACTCGATATCGACGAAATCACGCCGGCAAAGTTGGTGCCGAGTCTAACCAAATCATTTCTTGAAGCGCAATCCGACGAGTGGATGTTACGCCTGTATGAATTTCTGAGTGGTCAAGAGGCTGCCTTACGTCGTAGGCTCGACACGATCCCGCTAGTTCGGTTAGATGACGGCATGCACATTGTCGCGCACGAAAACGGCGAAGCAAAGGCATTCCTGCCGAGTACCATCGCAACCGGATTTCCGACTGTACGCAGAGCGGTGTGCGCAACGCCGGAGGCACGCGCGTTCCTGAGTTCGCTGAAAATTACAGAACCTGACCCGGTGGACGACGTCATTCGAAACGTCTTGCCAAAGTATCGGAAGGAAGAGGTGGAAGTAAGCGAAGAAGACTATACAGCCGACATTGAACGCATCCGCGCCGCGTTCAGTACAGATTCAGCAAGCCAGAAGGACAAACTTCGAACAGCATTACGAGACACAACTTTCGTGATGGTGATCGATGCTGGCGACGGCGAAGGATATGTCGCCAAGCCACACGAAGTCTACATAGCAACTGAACGCTTGAAACAACTCTTTGCGGGAGTGAAGGGCGTAAACATAGTTGACGACACTTACGACTGTCTGCGTGGGGAGAATATGCGTGAGGTGCTGGAATCATGTGGCGCATTACGCTATCCACGCCCGCTCGAAGCACCGAACGAACTGTCACGTGAGGAGAAGTTGGAGTTGCGCCGACAAACAGGTTACGAGACCACGTCAGGGAGCAATGACCGGATCACCGACTGGTTGCTTGAAGGGGTCGACGATCTCATCGCTCTGCTGCCCAAGCTGACGGCAGAACAACGTGCCGAACGAGCCCGCCTGCTCTGGGAAAGCCTCGGTGACCTCGAAGAACGTCGCGGACGCAGCATCTTTGAAGGCTCCTACACTTGGTCACACTACGGAGAGCGCAAAACGCCGCCCTTCCCTGCGGCTTTCCTTCGCCATCTGAATAAGGCAGCTTGGGTTCCCGATTCAAGCGGCGAACTCTTGCGACCAGACCTCGTTGTATTCGATACATTAGGTTGGAAACCTAACCCCTTCCTGCTTACCAAGATCTCCTTCAAGCCACCACTCATCGACCAGTTGGCAAAAGAGGTCGGTATCGATCCTGCAGCTCTTGATTTACTGCGCAAGCTCGGCATTACGAATGTGGCTGATCTTACGACCCGACTAGGTATAACTGATTCACCGCCTCAACCTGAGTCTCCAATAGACGCAGAGCCAGAGGGCCACGCGCATTCCAACAATGACGTTTACGACAATGCGCAAGATTTGTACGGGGATGATATGCCAGACATACAGGGCGGCACACCAGATCCTGAAGGAGGTGACGGCGTGGGGATTGGCACGAGATTTGGCGGCCAAGCCCGCAATGCGGGTGCGGGTGCGGGTGCGGGTGCGGGTGCGGGTGCGGGTGCGGGTGCGGGTGCGGGTGCGGGTGCGAGCACAGCATACAACGGCGGTCACGCTAACGGGAGGCCGCACGGCGAAGCCGGCAGCCACGGTGCATCGGGTGGAACAGGCACTGGAACTGGTGGCTCCCATGGCAAAAGGCCACCTGGCCATGCCGGAGGGCGCCCTTTCATCTCCTACGTTGCTACCCATCCGAACGATGATGGAACTGACCCCGACGGTCTTGACCAAGCGACGCGAATGAAGATTGAAGGACGAGCCATTGACTTGGTCATTAACCTTGAACCTGCATTGCGCCGTACGCCGGACGGCAACCCCGGTTTTGATCTGTACGAGACCGATGCTAGCGGTAGGCAAATTCGGTGGGTCGAAGTAAAGTCGATGACCGGCAACCTGCAAGATCGACCTGTGGGCCTGTCACATACACAGTTCGACTACGCCCGTGAAAAAGGTGATGCATATTGGCTATATGTCGTCGAGCATGCGACTACTCCAGCGGAATCGCGAGTGCTTAAAATTCAAAATCCAGCTGGCATCGCGCGAACATTTACCTTCGACCACGGGTGGAGCCATGTCGCCATTAAGGAGAGGCTCCCTTTAAGGGATGCCGTCAAGTAATACTACGTTTAGCATTGGTTCGCCCACGCCAGCAAGCCGAGGATTCAAGAGCACAATAACGGGGACAGCGCGACTCTGATCGCGCCGGTGCCTGCTGCTGAATATGATAGCGAGCGATATTCTGAGAGCATAAATAGCAGTGGATTGGGGACAAGGGATGATGTCAGAGATAGTCAAATTAGCTTATCAAGGGAAGTGGCACGAGCTACTGCCGTATTTGGACCGCCAGCCTGAACTGATCAACGCACGGAGTTCAAAAGGCTATACGCCGTTGCATCAGGCAGCATGGCATGGCGCGAACCGTCACGTCGTCTGGTCGCTACTCAATTTAGGAGCGGACACCTCTTTACGCACGCTTAATGGCAATCAGTCGGCCGCCGAGATCGCAGTAGAAAAGCACCCCGAAAGGGAAGACCTGCATTTTCTGCTGCAGGACAACAGCCGCACTCCAACTCAGCTACTTCGCAAACTCATCGCTGAAAAGCCTGCTCTCTTCGACGCGTATGATGGCAATCGTCTGTTGTGCGACCGGGTAATTGAAACCCTTTACAGCGGCGATAGGCAACGGGCGGGAACCGATATTGAGGAGACGCTTCTGACCTCGATACGTGCAGCTGCTGGCTCGGATTTTTTTCAATTGGGAAGCATTGACGTCGGTTCTCCGCCGATAAATATGATGGCTTCTACTCGATTGTGGCTTGAAACTATCGTCCCAACTGTGATCGAGATGTCATCCAAGGCGTACACCATTCCCCTGGCCCCATCTTATGCCGTCATGGCGGACTTGTTTGATCCAATTCCGTCACAGTGGGGATTCCGGGGAGATCCATTCTTGTGGATGGAAATGGCGCACGCCCTGTGCCACGTGCCGATACCGAAAGATGATAGCGTGGTCGAACTTATCCTCCGGGCTTGTTTTACATCTTTGACCGGCGCAGAGCTCAGGCGCGACCAAGACCTTACTATCCCTCGCTTTGCTCGCGGCGGCATGAGCAGCGGCATGATTAGCGGCGAGAGTTGGACGATGAGTTTGATACCGAAGTTGCGACAGCGCGCGCAATGGCTGAACGACGTTTGGTCGTCGGATGAGCTGACCGATATTTAAGCGGCAAGTGGAGGAGCATGCGGATCAAGTCCCGCATTAAATTCGCCGGACATACATCAAAAAATTAAATCACCCACCAGTCTCAAGCGACGAGTATGTGAATTGCCACCGCCATACTAACGTCTAGATCCTCAAGGTAAAATTGCCGACCGCCGACAACCCACAGGTGCAAATGCACCGGAAAAGTGAAGGGGGCCAGCTTCTTGTACAACTATGGACTAGCTCGTGATGGGGAGCACACGGTGATTTTAGCAGGTTGTCGGCACAGGACAGCGGCACTTTATAAGACTATGGCCGGGTATTTTTAAGCCCCAGCAAATGTATTAGGTCTACCTGCCACTTCCTCAGATGCCGCATGAGCTCTTAGCCCACTGCCAACGGCCATATGCCCCTACAAGGCCTTGCTGATCATCAAAGGGCAGGTAGCGCCAGCAGCGTCTCGACAATTGATGCCATCCGTATGGAGCCTCGTCCATGATGCTTCGCCTAATTGCACTGGCTCAGCCCCGTACAGCGGAAAAGCGATAAATTCCGGCCGGTTTTCAACTGGCTAGACACAAAACGAATCAGGATGATCCTATGGCATCGCCACGTTTCGGAGATAAACCATGGACGCAGAATTCTTCACCAACGCGACCGCCATGCTGCGCGCCGCCGCAGCCGGCATTAGATACGACCACATCGCCGCCGCGCACGGCGTAACGAAAAGCACCGTCTCCAACAGGGTCCGCCGTCTAGCACTGGCGTTGCAGCAAGTCGTTGGTGTCCTCGAAGTCGATGAAGACACGTCCCCCAGCGCCAGCCTGTTGCGCAACCATCAGGACGCCTACCTGGAAGCACTTGAGCATTTCCGGCCCGGCGCCGTGCCGGCCCACTTTGAGCCTCCCCAAACGTTGACATCCGCGCAGGTCGAACTGTTGCTGGGAAAAATACACCAGCACAGCCATGCGCCGCTCCGCGACAAGGCACTGTTGCTGGTCCTCCTTTCCACCGGCGCCAAGCCACTGGAAATCGCCCAGCTTACCGTTCAGGATTATATGGACGCGACTGGTCATGTGCGAAATCACTCGATATTGCGGGCCGAGATTGCCACGAACCACGCCGACCGCCCTCTGCAATTCAACTGCCCCGACACCGTTGCCGCCATCGACGCTTATCTCGCAGAGCGGTTGGTCAAACAGTTGGGAGCCTCGGCAAAACACGGCTTTCGCGGACTCGATCCCGCCAGCAGGCTGTTCCTGTCACGCGACGGACGGCCCATGCGGATTAGCCGCTCCAACACCCGCAGCCGTTACTTGGTCTGCAAGGAAATGCATGAGATATTCCGGCGCATGTTTAATCACGCTGGACTCGCCGGACTCAATACCGCGTGCGCGAGACGGATGGCGGCCTCGCGCATGTGGGAGGAAGGCGCTTCACATCAGGACATTGGCCATGCCCTGGGCGTCAAATGCGCCGCAGTACATCAACTGCTGAAAGCAGCAGGAGCGCAACATGCCTTATAACTCAGGCGCCCCCCGTTTTTCATCTTGCACTTCGATTAACAAAATACCGAGCCGCACGAGCTATGCCATGAAATCCGATCCTGAACAACTTGACGGTCGAAGTTACACCATCACCCCCGTCTCCACGGCATCAGGCAACGGCTGGTGGCTGCGCACCTTTGTGGACGGTGACGAAGTCGGATACCGCGTGTTCCTGGCGCGTACGGCCAATCGCGCCGAGAGCATGGCTTGGTGGGACGGTCTGACCAATGACGAGCGAACAGACTGTGCGACATACTCCATCAGCGCGACTGAAGCCTATCAGCGCCATCTGCTGGATGTGGCTTACGCCGAGGCGGAGACAACGGCCTGCGCATGGATGGACGCCACTGCGTTTCCAGCGCTGGTGTGAATCGGTCGGTGCCCACAAGCTGTTTTCGCTTGTCGGCATCGCTCCACCGGCGGAAAAGGCAACACCCATTGCATGCGACCGCAGGATTGGCTACAGGCACCCTCGACCACTTGCATGCGCCGTATCGGGCGAGACCATAGACCTGTTCCCCCATCTTATTTTTGGAGACAGGTATGGACAAGAACGCAGTCACGACACCGGTTGCCCCGCTGGTGCCCGCCACCATCCTCGGCCGGCAGCAAATGCGGATTCCCACCGCAGGCAAGATCCGCGCCGGCATCAAAGTGCTCACCAAGGCGGCCGCCGCCAATCCGGCCATCAAGGCGCTCTACGACGACGGCCTGGCGCACAACGCCACGTTTGAACAGATCGAGCAAAAAATCGCCGAGCGCTTCCCCGACGTGAAGACGCCGCTGGCCCCAAAAAATGTCGCATGGTTCACGGTCCGCCCCAACGATTTCCCCAATCCAGCGCTGGCTGGCCAGATCCTGGCAGCATATGGCGAAGACCGCGGCGATGGCGAAGTGCGCCTGTACCGCTTCCCCGTCATCTTCCCGGCCGACGCCTGGCAAAGCGTGATGCCCCACGAACTGGCCTGCTGGGCGCGGAGCGAAAAGCGCTACTGGAGCGAATACTCGCTTGATGGCCAGACACGGCGCTGCATGATGTTTTCGCCCGCCAAGGTGGACCAGCACAAGCAGCGCGCCGTGCGCACCTTTGGCGGGCGCGGCACGCAACCACGGCCCGAGAACGACGGGTTGTGCGATCCTGAGCGCTGCCCGGAATTCCAGAACCGCCAGTGCAACCTGTCGGGCCGCTTCATCTTCTATATTCCCGGCATCCGCTCGCTCGACGCGTTCGAACTGCACACCAACAGTTTCTATGCGCTGTCGCGCGCCATCGAGCGCTTCGAGGCCATCGCTTTCATGCGCGGCGGCCGGATCGCCGGCTTCCTCGACCGCAACCGCACGCCGTTTTATTTTACCAAGAAGCTGCGCGAGGTATCGCACCTGGACGCCAAGACCGGACAACCGGTGCGCAGCGCGCACTGGATCATCGAACTGGAAGCACCGGTCGACGTGGCCGCGCTGCTCGCCCAACAGGATGTGGAGTCCACGCTGCGCATCGCGGACGACGCTGCACGCGCGCTGCAAGGCGACGTCGCGCCAATGCCCAATGACGCGAGCGATTCCATCCAGGTAGTGGACATGCCGGCTGATGCAGCGGGCAATACCCCGGCTGCCACGCAAGCCCGGCAAACGCCCTCGCGGAGCACGGCGGCGGCACCGCCAGCCAACGCGGAAGGCGCGGATGCGGTCTACGCACTGGGCGCCGAACTTGGCGTGGAGCGCGCCCGGCTGGATGCCTACCTGGATTGGGCATGGGGTGCTGGCTGGCGGCGCAACGCGCAGGGCATCAAGCGTGTGCAGGCCGAACTGGCGCGCTACCAAGGCAATGCCGAGGGATTGCGCCAACACATCGACGCCGAAATCGGCCCACAGGAATAAGGAGTTCGCCATGATCACCATCGCGCACTTCTCCGACCTGCACTATGCCGACGACACGCTGGCCGAAGTGGACCGCTGCTTCGCCCATGCCGTGGACGAGGCCATCCGCCACGGCGCGGAAGTGGCCATCATCACCGGCGATAGCACCGACCACGCACTGCCGGCGCACTCCCCCGCCTTCGCCGCGCTGGCCCGGCAAATCCGCCGCCTGGCCGACCATTGTCCCGTGCTGATGCTGCAGGGCACCTACAGCCATGAGCCGCCAGGCATGCTGCGCCTGTTCTCCCTGCTGGGCGGCCGCTATCCGGTACATGTGGCCGACCGGATCGAACAGGTGACGCTGCTGGGTGATGGCAGCTGGCTGGCTTCGGCCAACTGGCGCTTCGACACCGTGCCAAGCGGTGCGCGGCTGCTGTGCAGTTGCATTCCCACCTTGAACAAGGCGGCGCTGGCCGCCACCGTCGGCGCGGGCAACGCCGCCTGCGCCATGGGCGAACACCTGGCCATGCTGCTGGAGGGGCTGGCGCCCATGCATGACGCGGCACGCGCACGCGGCATCCCGACGGCCGGGCTGTCACATGGCACGGTGCATAGCTGCACCACCGAACACGGCGTGCCGATGGCGGGCCTGGACCATGAATTCACCAAGGGAGCGCTGTTTTCCGCGCACGCCAGCGCCTTCCTGTTGGGCCATATCCATATGCACCAATGCTGGCGCATCGAGGGCCAAATGATCGCCTACCCGGGATCGATCGGGCGGCTACATTACGGCGAGCAGGGTGAAAAAGGCTTCCTGGTATGGCATGTCGAAGCGGATGGCGCCGATTACGTGTTCATCCCGACGCCAGCGCGCCGCACGCATGAATTGACGTTTGAGGGTCCGCCCGATATCGCGGCCTTGTCCGACTTCGCCCGGCAGCATGACCTGGCGGGGACATGGATACGGGTGCGCTGGTGCGTCCCCGAGGAAGCCGCGCATCAGGTCGATCGCGACGCCATCGCCGCCACGCTGACTGGGGCGGCCGGGATCAAGCTGGAAGGGCGCGTGCTGCCCGTATCGCGCGCCCGGTCGGCGGGAATTGCGCGCGCGGCCGACCTGCACGCGCAACTGCGGGCATGGGCGGCGGCCACCTCGACGGACGCCACGCCGCTGGCGGCCTGCCTGGACGTCCTGGAACGACACAGCCCGGAGGCCATTGCGGAGCGGTTGCTGACATCGGAATCGAGGGAAGACGCCGGGTTGAAGATCGGGAACCAGGGTGGATCATGGCATGACCGTGCGGAGGCGCCAGCCCCTGCCGTTGTCACCATCTGAAAGGACCGTGCCATGACTCCCCTGTCCCTGACACTCACCGGCTTTTGCGGCATCCGCGATGGACTGGGCCGCGACAGCATCACCGTCGACTTCGAACGCGAGACCGGGGGCGCCGCGCTGGTGGCGCTAACCGGTCGCAACGGTCGCGGCAAGAGCACCATCCTCGACAACATGACGCCCTACCCCACCATGCCATCGCGCGCCGGCGCCGATGGACTGGGCGCGTTTTCCTATTACGACGAGGTATACCTGCCGGAAAACCACAAAGAGTTCGAATGGGCGATGGACGGCGTGCGCTACCGCAGCCACCTGGTGATACGCCTGAACGGCAAGCGCCGCATCGAAGCCTACCTGCACCGGCGGGATGGACAAGGCTGGTCGCCGGTACGGCTGCACAATGGCACCGTGTCGGACGGCAAAATGGAGACCTATAGCCGCTGCGTGGAAGGCATTGCAGGATCGGCTGCGACGTTTTTCAGTACGGCGTTCTCCGCCCAGCAACGTCGCCAATTGTCCAGCTACCGCAATGGCGAGATCAAGAGCCTGCTGGCCGACCTGCTGCGCCAGGACGCCGTGCGCGAGCGTGGCGAACGCGCCGCCGAAGTGCTCAAACTGCTGCGCGCGGGTCTGATGGCCCAGCGCCAGCAACTGCAAGCCCAGCGCTTGGCGCTGGCAACGTTGGCGCAGGAGCGCGATGCTCTGGGCAACACCAGCGCCAAGGCAGACCTGGCGCGGCAAAACCGCAATGTCGCCGCTGCCAGGCTTGACGCCAAGCGTAACGCACTGGCCGCCCTGCGCGCCGAGGAAACCATGGTGGCCGCCACCGAGGCTCGCCGCGCCCAACTCCTGGCGGAACGCGAGGCGGCGCAAATCGAACACCGGCAGGCACTTGATGCGCTGGAAGCGGAACTGCGGCGCGAACAGGCGGCATTCGACGAGATGGCCGAGCGGCACGCCCAACGCGCGGCACGCCGTGAAACCCATCATGTTTCGCTCCTCGCCCAGCGCACCACGTTGCTGGATGCGCGTGAACAGGCGCGCCATGCGCAGCGCGCCGCGATCCGGCTGCCGCTATTACAGCTCATTACGGCGCGGCGCGAAGCGGACCTGGCGGGCCTGCAGGACGCGCTGGCGGAGCGTGAACGCGCCGAATCCGCATTGGCGCTGGCGCAATCCCGGCAAGCCGGTATCGAGCGCGAGGCCGGCCAGGCGGCACTGCGTGCACAGGAACTGCGGCAACGCTTCACCTTGACCGCGGAAGTGCCGTGCGCCGGCATGGCGTTGCAAACCGGCTGCAAGCTGTTGGCCGATGCCCATACCGCACAGGCGTTGCTGCCGGATGCAGGCGCTGTGGTGGCGCGGCTCAACGAACAGCATGCCCGGCTTGCTACCGAGATTACGGCACTGCAGCACCAATCCACCGGCATTGAGCAGCTGCGCCAGGCGGAACGGCACGCCGCATTGAAGTTGACACGCAGCCGCCAGCGGCTCGCGCGCCACGAGCACATGGCGGCGCGGCTGGACGCCCTGCTGCGATCCTCCGCCATGCTGGCGGAGCTTGAGGACCGGATCGCCTCGCACACCGAGCACTGCGGCATCGAGCGGGCCGAAGAAAGCAGGGAATACGACTTGCAACGCAGCCGCCTGGAGCAAACCAATAGCCGGCGCAAGCAGGCGGCAAGCCCCACTGAAACGGTGGCGCGCCTCGACACGCTGCTTGCAGCGCTGCCCCCCGCGTTCGACCACGGCCGGGTTGGACTTGCCAACCAGGAATGCGAGGAAGCGGCGGCACGCTTGCAGGCGGCGGAGCAGGCGCACATGGCGGCGATGCGGGAAATGGACCGAGCAAACGAACTGGCCCGCCAATACGATGCACTGGCGCTAGCCTGCCAGGCGCACGAGCTACGCTTGCAGCAGCTGGAACGGAGGATGGAAGACTGGTCGCTGCTGGCTAAGGCGCTGGGCAACGACGGCATCATTGCGCTCGCCATCGACGACGCCGGGCCGGAGCTCTCGAGCCTGGCCAACCAGTTGCTGCTCGCCTGCTACGGCCCGCGCTTTTCCGTCTCGATCAAAACGCAACTGGCCACCGCCAAGGGCGAACTGCGCGAAGGCTTTGATATTACGGTGCACGACGCGCACAGCAATACGTTCAAGAGCGTGGCGAAGATGAGCGGTGGCGAGCGCATCTGGACCAACGAGTGCCTGACGCGCGCCATGGCGCTATACCTGGCGCAGACCGACGACCCGCGCTGCGCCACACTATTCTCCGACGAGGCCGATGGCGCATTCGACGCACAGAACAAGCGGCGTTTCATGGCCATGAAACGGGAAGTGTTGCGCATTGGCGGATATGCGCAGGAGTACTTCATTTCGCATACGCCCGAGTTAACAGAGATGGCGGACGCCATCATCAACCTGGAAAACTATGCAGCCTGAGCGCGCGCAAATTCGATCCGCAAATCGGCATCGATGTCACACCGTCGAAGGCATGGAGAACGGCACTGCCTTGGCAAAGCGCATCCAGTCTCGAAGCGGCACGGCACCATTTCCCACCATTAATTCGCCATGATGTAATCCAAACTCGCCGCCCACTTCCAGGAGTTTGACCAGCGGCTCGAATAAATCGGGATATCTCCCGGCGATAGGGTCACCTTCGTCAATGCCTTCGCACCACTGCAAGTAACATTCGCACGCTCTACGCAAGTACGCGTTTCGTACCTTGTCCCCCACTGCCGACTGGAACCGTTCCATCGCTTTTTTCGCGACGTGGCCATCAATAGAAAGCATCGACAACGGATTAAAAAATGGCGAAGGCATACTAATTCCTTGCTCTCCCGACATAATAGCCACACGTCTGATATATTCGCCGGCCAAGTTTTCCACCAACTCGGGGGAGCATCCCGCCATATCGAAGTTTATTTTCGATAGCCGGACTAGCCCATGTTCTACTCTGGATTCCATCATGTCATCAACTCTAACTAGTTACCATCCACCAAAACCGGGGAATGTACCATAGCCCGGCTGAGGCGGGGCCAAGTCATGCGCACCGGGCGGCGTTGAATTAAATCGACCTGCGCCGCCCAGTGCTTGGGGATCCCATGCCGCTGGGTTTCGGTATGGGATTCCCTTGGCCATCAAACTGCGCTCGCCTAACTCGTGCGCTGCCAGTTGTTGAAACCATGCCTGGCCGTCGAGGGATAAAGGTCCTTTTTGGGCCTGCATCCATGCGAACGCGATTTCATCATCGGCAGAAAAGCGCATCAAATTAAATTTACCGGTACCGCCTTCAGGAATAGCATGCTTTCCAAAAAATAGGTGCTTCTTCAATGTGGTGGCTTCTTGAATCGACAACCCCGTATTTGCCGAGACCGCCGCGATATCGCCCATGTATTTCGACCTAATGGACGAATAGGCCATTTCAGCCGGGTCATTGATGACAGTTTCACCTGCCCCGGTAAAGCCTGTGCGACCGGTATTGTTCGGCGCGTGGTTGATACCGGTCTTTGGTGATGAGGCCCTCCGCATGCTTGTCGTCGCGGACTCGGTCAACTTCATTGCGGCCGCAATACCTGGCCGCACTTGCAACTGCGGATGCCCCAGCAGTTTCCGCTCATTCCCGATTAGCCATTCCGCAAACCTGGGCCCCAACCTGGGGCTCTGCCGGATCTCTTGCAAAAGCGAAGCTTTATTTCCTCGACCTCGCGTGAGGTATGTCACCAAGGCCGCAAGGATCGCGGTCATCATGATTACATGTCCCTGCGACAAATGCCATGCGGCCGTATGGGTATTACCGGAAGCAGGAGAGATACTTTTCCATGTATCGCGGAGGTCGTCCGGTGCCGCTCCCCATGCTTCGCGGAAGCCACGTTCATACTGATCCAGCGCAGCAGGCAGCATACTGGCGAGACCTTCGGCCAATTGCTTCAGCCCCATCAGCGCCATGATCCAGGTCGCTACCTGGGCACCAGCCGCGGTGCCAATCGCCGCCCCCGGGATGGCACCAACGCCCAATGCGACGGAGCCGATAGCCCCGCCCAAGGCAGCGCCCGCGACCACAGCACCGCCGTAATACAGGGCAATTTCCTTGCAAGCGGCGACAAGTATGTCCCAGACAGCGGCAATGCCAATACCGGACAACTGTTGCTCCACCATCCGCCGAGCCATCGGGCCAGACTGATCGAGCGCTTGCCGCACACGTTCGACCCGGCCGATCCCGGCAGTGAATTGATTACCAAAATTGGTGAACGCTTGCGCAGCAGGCCGTCCCACGGAATCGTACAAGCGGCCGACAGCGACGCCTGCGCCGGTGCTCAGCCGTTGTTCAACCCGCTCCAACTCCCGCCAGATGTGTACATGATCTTTTCCGTTTAACAAAAATCAAACTCCCGATTAGGTCGCCGCGCCGCTCCAGCAATGAAAAGGACGGCGTGTGCTCTCCTTCACTGCTGAACCACTGGATTTTTAAAACGAAAACAATATCATATTTACAATATACGAAACCGCACAGTACGTTGCATGAACAGGTATGCGGCAGCGCTAGCGCTTGCTTTGAGCCGCTGAGCATTGTGCAGGTCATCAACAAACAAGAAGCGGCGGGGTGCGGCGCGCGCGTGACCGCCAGCCGGAACGAACGCCCGCCAGTACACCGTGCCCGCTTCGGGGCAATCTTATGCGACGCCAGACGCCGGTTTCGCACCTTGAAACCTCACACAAAACTATTACCAGTGCCGACCAAGCCGCTGTGCGACGATGGGTTCATCGTTCAAAGCGGGTGCAGCCGCCCTTCCTTTTCAATCATGCGGATCTGCCTCACTACTACTTCCGACCAGCGCCTCAGGCGCTCAGCAGTGCGCTCCGCTTCCGAGTGGGACAGCCATTCATCGCCAAGCGACTTGTTCGCCAGTGCGCATGCAGGCCTGTCAGGCCAATGTGCGCAGCTAACACCAGGGGGAGGCCAGCAACGGCAGGCCCCAGCAAATGCGCTCTTGTTCCACATAAGACGATGAGACGAAGCCCCTCCAGTTCGCGCATGACCCGGGCGACATTTGTACGCGCCAGGATGTGGCCGTTCCGCACGTACGAATGGATGCAAGAGAACGCTGCAATGCTTGAGCCCGTCAACGACGTGTCGGACGAGCACGGCAAGGATCTTGGGAACGCCAGCCATGCCAGGGGAACCGACATCGACATGTATCATTTTTACGTGTTCGCTGGACGCCAATGCGATGGCAGTATGTCCAACTACGAAAAATTGGCCCAGCGCCTACTCGACCTGCCCAAGCTCACCAGCGATAACGCGGACACGCGCGCGGCGCAGGCGGCGAACGCCGAAATCCAGTCCTGGATCGCTGCAATGCGCGCCGAGATCGACAAGCTAGCGGCCTCCGGATCGGTTACCCAGTTCGGCCACATCTGCAGCGGTCCAGATCAAGAAAAGGACCGGTTTACCTAACTACATTTAACTTGATATAACGGATCGGCTTCCATCAGATTAAAGCGGGCGCACTCCAGATCCTGATGTGAGAATAGCGGCTGGAATTGTTTCTCGAGCATAATGCTCTCGAATGAGAGATGCAGAGCTTTCGCCCGCGCAAGCTTCTTTAGTCCGCTCTTGATATCCGCGCCTGGCCTGACTAGTCGTTTTGCCACATCGACAGCATGGCGCGCTTGCAGCAATCCGTCGATCGCGTGTGTGACATATTTTTTTTCCAACGAGATATCCATGGCCGTGCGGATACGCTCCGCAAAGATCTTCTTCAATGAGTCGATTTGATCGGCGTTCGAACTTGCTGCAATCGGCACCATGCCCAACTCTTCACGTAGCGCCTCCAGAAATGCTGGCAATTGGGGTAAAGTCGGATTGATTGACCACGGATTAACGTTCCCTTGGAAAGCCGGGAACCGACCGGAATTCAATATTGCACGCAGTGCACTGACAGCGGCATCCGTCAATTCGAACGGTGGAGGCAACGGGCAACGGTCGTTTCGTTCGATTGCGAGTTTTGTGTACTGCTCGTCAAGCGCGCCATTAGACAGCACTTCGTCAACATGCAACCAGTAAGGCTTACGGCGCTCGTCGGGTAAGCCATCGTTACGGGCACACCAGCAGAGTATCCAGCGGTCCGGCTGAACTTTGTCGTTCTCCAAAAAGGAGACCGCGTCTTTGACCATCCCCATGGGCACGACATCTTCGTTATATTGCACCTCGCCCGCAACCCAACAGACATAGAATTCATCTGGCGCGACTGACTGATACTCTGGCAATTCCTTAGGCTTCGCGTCGTTCCTAATCGCACCCGTCTTGACTGCGCGATCCCATTGGGCGCGTAGTGCGGCCACGCGCTCAAGTTTTTCCTTAGTTGTGGGATACGTTGCCACAGCCTGGGATTTATAGGATTCAAGTAGCGCGTCTAACCCGGCAAGTGCTCGCGATTCCTGAACTACGAATCCTGCCTCTTCCAAGCCTTCTGCGCTAAGCCCGTTGGCGGTCAAATTGAAGCTGCCCACTGCGGCCTTCGTCGCGCCAAGGTAAATCTTGGCATGCAGGTTGTCGAGAAAATGCACATTCTCCCAACCGAGCAGGTCTGCGATTTCCATAATCGCCGAGGGATTGGTACCCAAGGTCGGGGACAGTACGATTTCCTTGAGAAGTTTTGCCTCAATATAAGTTGCCCAGTCGATCCCGACATAGGCTACTGCAATTCGAATTGGCAATATGTCTCGCAGCGCGCGTTGAATGTCCGATCCGTGAACGAGTTGCATGACGATTCCCAAGAGCAGTTATCGATGTGTCATCGTAGCAAGTATTGGGGTCGGGAAGCAAATGAATGGTCGATTTCGCCCTTGCAGGCCACACACGCGCTCTGCACAAGTCAGAGAGATATGGAAAGGAATGCCGCGTTGTCGCTTCATGCGTATCGCCTCTAGACCCAGTATGCCGAAGCCATACCATGGTTCCATGCCCACCAAAGGAGAACCGCCATGGGAATGTTCACCGAGTTATACCCTCTGGCCACCAGCACCCGGCTGGCGATGTTAGTCACCGCCGACGCCGAACGCGGCCTGATGACCATATCGGTCATGCCTCGTCCAAATGTCGCCGCAGCCATCAAGTTGGCTGCCGACCTGACGCTGACCGCCACGCCGGAGGAGTTCGATGCCGGATTCGTCACCGCATTGACCGGCTACCGCGCCGAACTTGCGCCGCTGCTGGAGCAGGCGGCCGCCGCAAGCCGGGCGATCCAGACCGAGAAAACCAATCTGCAAAAACAAAGTAAGCCCGCATCCAAGCCTGCGGCCGCAGCCAAGCCACACACCAAGCCCGCCCCGCGCTGCGCCGACTTGGACGGCGGCGACGAAGTCGGTGAAGCAGCCGCCCCCGACAATCCCAACAATGACCCGGACTGCAGTTGGCAGAAGAACCGCCAGCCGCAACTATTCTGACAGGAGGCATCATGGCCATCGCCGTCGAAGCAACACAACGCCGCTATCTCTACAACGGCATTACCCTGCCCGCGCCACCGGGCCTGACGCACCGGGAAGTGCGCGACCTGCACAGCGCCATCTACCCGGAACTGATCAGCGCCGAAATCGTCGTGGCCGATGAACTGGTTGGCGGGGTACAAGAAATCACTTTCCGCCGCGCGGTCGGCACGAAAGGTGCACGATGAACTGGAGCGAATTTACCGCCTTGACCACCGCCATGGCGGACGGACGCGCCGAACCCTGCGCCGCCAAGACGAACCGCGCGCTGAACAAGCGGCACCTTATTCATGCCGCGCATTGCTGGCAGCGCTTTGCGCACGCCTGCGCCAACACCGCGACCGGCGTCGGCCCAGCGGCACTGCGTCCCGTACCGCCCTCGCCATGGCTGCCGCCCCTACCCTAGCCGCTCTGGCGCAGCCCGTGCTGGCCGCAGACATTCCGGCGACGATCCTGCCAGCGGCCGGCCAGCGCGTGGCGGGAACGCTGGCTGGCTACCTTGCGTGCGCCAAAGTGATCACACGGCGTGACTTTCCGCTGGCGGCGAGCGATCCATTGGCCGCTTGCGCTGCGGTCCTGTCCAAGTGGCTGCACCGGCACATCGGTGACACGGCCTGCCTGGAACCGTTGTTCCAGATCGAACCGGTGGCCATCGATCATATCGACGACTTCGACGAAGCCGCCTGCGCTCTGGATGCCGCCGAGGCACAGGCGGTGCGCGGCGTCCATATCCGCTGGTCGGAGCGCAACATCTGCCACTGGACCGTGGGTCCGGGATTCGAGCGGCTGGAAGCGGCAGTTCCCGGCCTTGGCGCGACCGTGCTGGACATACTGGAGGAAAAAAGCTGGCAAGCCTATCCGCTGTTTACGCCATCGAATGTGCTGGACGAGGCATCGAACCAATACTGGCTGGGCGAAGAGGACGAGACGGAAATGCTGGACAGCGAGTGCGGCGATGACAAGGAGGCATGGGAGGCGATGCGCGCCGACATGGTAACGCGCGCCGACATCGAGCAAGCGTTCCCGGCGTGGGCGTTGCGGCGCAGGCCGGAACGCATGCCACTGCCAGTCCTGCGCGACATTGCCATCGAACACGTCGATGGGTACGTGCGGCGCGCCACAACGCTGGCGCTGGCATTGGCGGAAACGCCGACAGACAACACCTTTGCCTCGCGCCGGGAAGGCTTGTTCACCGGCTTTTGCGCGGTGCTGTGCTGGCGCGACGAGGACATCGCGGTGCGCGTATCGGACGACTACGCACACTATGCATGGCAGGGCGATTCATTCGAGGAAATTGGCGAGGTCATTCTCCCGACAGCGGACCCGCGCGCCTTTCGCCAATGGATGCGCGCGATGGAGCCCAACCTGCGCGCCATCGGCCTGATCGACCAGTTGCTGCTGCATCTGGCCGAGGGATACTGATTCCACAGGAGGAACATACCATGCATGCGACATTCCAAGTCCACGCCCCGCGCGCCGCCAGCTACCTGCTGGCCGAGGCCGTCCTGATCTACCGGGAACACGGGGCCAGCCAGCCACACGCCTATGCCAGCATCCATGCGGTCGAAGTGGCCGATGGCCGTCCCGTTATTCTCGCGGGAAAACCGATGACACCCCGCGCGGCGCACCGGCTGGCGCGCGACCTGAACCACCAGAGCGGCGTCGGCGCGTCGTTCCTTGATGGCAGGACACTCTACAGCGGCCCGAACCTGCTGGTGTGGTGGCAACCCGCCACGACACGGCACATCGCGTTCAAATGCACGGAGTTCGGCGAGCGTGGCGAAGTCGTGCCGCACCCTGCGCTGGTCTTCGCGGTCGGCCCCAAAGGCTGGCACGTGTGGGCGGTGAAAGGAACGAAGCGACCGACGCGCGACACCGGGCTCTACCGAGCCCCCTACTTCAACGTCAGCGATACCGGTGCGATCTGCCAAGGCAGCGCGGTTCTCCCCAGCGGCGAGGCCAGCAGCCGGATCGATGCATGGGTCGATGCCTTCTTCTGCTCGTTCTTCTCGCACCCGAACGGCGCCAAGACGGTACGCCATCCCGGCGGGGCTTACGCATTCTGGCAATCCATGCTGGACGCACCGCCCGCGCGCTTCCCGGGGCGCTCGCTTCTGCCCACCGGCGTAACGCTGGCCGACGCCATCGAGAAAATTGGAGGCGGCGATGCTTGACCCGCGTGACGCCGCGCTGCTGGCCGCCTGCCCCGTCGTCGCCATGCCGCGCCATGGCGAGTTGCCGCCGATGGCGACCGGCATGCGACTTGTCGTGGCCGCCAACGGCCTGTTCGTGCAGGCGCGCCTGCCATGGCTGGAATGCGTAGCGCAATGCGGCCACATCGACGCCACGCTGCCGCTACCGTATGGATCTCTTGCACCGCAACTGGCGCTATCGTTTGGCGTCATTCCGGCGGGGCTACTGCGCCAGTTCGTTCAGATGGCCCGGCAAGCCAGTCCAACCGAGACGGCGGCAGCTATCATCCATTGCGCCAACACCGGCGCACTGCGCATGGCCCCCTGCGAGACCATTGAGGCCGATGGGTTGCACGTGATCTACCGTCCGCCCCTGCTGGCCGCATCCGAGCAGGTCGTGGTCGATCTGCATTCGCACGGCGATGGCAGGGCGTTCTTTTCGGCGCAGGACGACTTAGATGACCGGGCCATCAAGCTGTGTGGCGTCTTCGGGCGGGTGCGCAGCCACCATCCTGAAGCCCGGTTCCGGTTGGCCATCAATGGCCTGTTTATCGACTTGTGCGAGCGGTGGGACGACTTCATCGGGCTTGCACGCATGGAGGGAAGCGAATAATGGACACCCTGCCCCACAGGATCGACAGCGAACTGCTCACGCGCCGTGTGACCATCCATCTGGCGGGTGTCGGCGGCAATGGCGCGCAGATGGCGGGTTGCCTTGCGCGGCTAGACATTGCCATGCGCGCACTCGGCCACCCAGCGGGCCTGTACGTGCATGCTTTTGATCCGGATACGGTGAGCGAGGCCAACGTTGGGCGCCAACTTTATAGCCGTAGCGACATTGGCACCCACAAGGCGGTGGTGACGATTTCGCGCCTGAACCACTTCTACGGACTGGACTGGGACGCCAGCATCCACCCCATCGAACAGGCTTGGCGGGGCGAACGCCAGTTCCGGCAGCGGGAAGCGGATATTCTGATCAGTTGCGTCGATACCCGAGCCGCGCGGCGCAGGACGCACGAATACCTGTTTTCCGGTGCCCGCTACGCATACTGGCTGGATCTGGGCAACCGCCAGCACGATGGGCAGGTGGTGCTGGGCCAGCCGCCGAGCACGCGGCTGCCGCTCGATGCGCCGCAGCGGCTGCGCTGCGTCACCGAGCGCTATCCGGAACTGTTGGAGCAAGGTGGACCGGAAGACGACACTCCTTCATGCTCGGTGCGCATGTCACTGGCGTCGCAAGGCTTGTTTATCAACGACGTCGTGGTCCGTTTTGCGGCACAAGTGCTCTATGAGCTTTTCTCCAACGGAGGGCTGGCAGGGAACGGCATTGTCTGCAATCTGGCCGAGAAAAAAACCGTGCCAATGGCAATCAACAAGCTCGACCGGACGCGTTAAGAGGCTCCTGTAGCTGACGTCGGCTTCTTAAAGGGAAGGATGCATCCTACCTTGCCACCTAGCCGGCGGCGAATATTTTCAAGCCTGATCTCTTCGACCATTTCATCCATTTGCTGCTGGCTCAACGGCTCGGCGTCCTTTGGGCGTTCGCTCAGCCAGATGATCAGCTTTTCACAAGCCAGCCTTGCATCAGGGTCCATGGCTTCCAGATGGGGCAATATGTCCCTCTCAAAGTCGACCTCGACAATTGATGATGGGTCTTCGCTATCTATCATTGCATTCCTTTACCGCCACCGGCCGCCTGCGAACGGCGTGTTGCGTCTTTCCTTGGTTTATTTTGCAAACCGCGCATCGAACGCCTTGTCGCGGTCCCGGGCGTTCATTTTATCCTGCCGGTCAGCGGCCAAAAAGCCGACCACGGCGGCGAGTAGGATGATGACGATGACAATTAATGGCTTCTTTCCCATAATTCCTCCGCTTCGTGGGCTGGTCGACACTCCACCTTCTTCCATAACAAACCACCATTCGGGCAAATTACGCCGACCAGCATTAGTTCGGCCAAGTAGACACCTGCGATCGGTGCCACTTCGCGTCCGCGTCAGTTTGTCATCAGAGTATGAATGGCCTTGAGGAATGCGCCACCGGTTTCCGTCGCCTCGGCCGCCTTGCTTGGATCAAGATCAATGCCATGCACTGCCTGGTTCATCGTCGCCAGCGCCTCCAGGAATTGTTCGGTCCCCGGAATGATCACGCCCAGGCTTTGCAACGTTTTCAACAAACTCGCCACACCCACCGGTAGTTCCACCGCGCCGCGTGCCGCAGCAAGTCGCCTCAGTGCGGATTCGATTTCCATCCGCATTTTGATCACTGCCATCAACGGAAACTCGCGCGACAAATCCTCGATCGTCGGCAATGCTTGCTGCAGCTGCGGCGGCAGCGCGGAGGACATGCGGTATTGCGCCACACCGATGGGCTTGCTGGAATCGCGCAACGCATACTCGACGATGACCTCGTTGCGGCCCTTGCAAAGGATAATACCAATGGTCGGCTGGTCATCCGGGTGCCGCAATTGGGCATCCACGGCAGAGAGGTAAAAATTCATCTTGCCTGCGAATTCCGGCTTGAAGTCCTCAATTTTAAGTTCGATAACCACGAAGCAGCGCAGGCGCAGGTGATAAAACAGCAGATCCAGATAGTAATCCTGCCCGCCCACCTCAAGATGGTATTGGCTTCCCACGAAAGCAAAGCCTTTGCCTAGCTCCAGGATCAGCTCGCGCAGGTGGTCGATCAGTCCCCGCTCCAGGTCACGCTCAAGCAAATCAGGCCCGAGCGAGAGAAAATCGAACGTGTAAGGGTCCTTCAGCAACTGTTGCGCCAATTCGGACTGCGGTGCGGGCAGCGTACGGGCGAAGTTGGTAATGGCGCCACCTTGACGGGAATAGAGGTCGCTGGAAATCTGATGGTCCAGTACGTTTCTGCTCCACCCATGCTCCACGCACTGCCTTGCATACCACACCCGCTCGGTCTCCGACTTTACGCCCTCGACAAGGCGGATATTGTGGCCCCACGGCAATTGTGCAACAAGCTGTTGCACAATTGCCGGGTCCGGCCATGCACTAGCAAACGCACGCATGTACTTCAAATTACGGGGAGAAAGTCCTGTCATTTCAGGGAAGGCCCGGCCAAGATCTGCGCCGAGGCGTTCGATCACTTTGGCTCCCCAGCCTTCGTGCTGCTGGCGCGCCAAAATCTCCCGCCCGATGTCCCAATATAGCAAAACCAGTTCACGATTGACCGCCAAGCCAGCACGCAACCGCGCCTGCGAGATTTTCGCCTTCAGCTCGCTGACCAGTGCCAGATACGCCCCGGCATCAACTTCGGGCACGACACTGGCTCCCAGCTTACCGCGCCCACCTGCCGACTTCACCATTGCTCCCCCAAGTCCAGCACTACTGAAACCACATCGAGCAGGAACCCATATTCAAGATCACGCTGCAAAAGCGCTATTTTAACGTGCCAACCAGCCGCCTGGTGGTGGCCATACACGCCGTAACGGCAGGCGCGGATGCAAAGGGACGGCCAAACTGCGCCGTCCCTGCCATTTTCACCTGCGATCGGGTCTTCCCTCACTTCATGCCACCGGATGGATAACTCCAAACCCGGCATCCGTCCGTGCACTGGCGTAGCCTTCCTGCCACATCCGCGCCAAGGATTGGTCCAGAGCAAACAGCTCGGGCATTGCCTTGACACCGATAAGATAAGCAACATACCCCGCCCGCATTGCGCGAAGGAGCACTAGGCTCAGCGCCTCCACGCTACGCGTTGGATCGGCTTCCGGCCGCCAATTTGCGAGCCACGTCTGCAGCGCCATCCACTCGCCCAGGCCAGCCACGTTATCGATTTCTTCCATCTCCGCCGACAACTGGTGAACTGGACAAACAACCTGATTACTCTCACACCTCATGTTCAATGCCCTCCATGCCCTTCAATTCTTCCAGGGCCACGCCGCCGTTTTCGCGGCAGATATCCCTGGCCGAACACAGGGAACCATTCCTGAGGTTGCAAAAGCAGATGCAAGTGCGGTTCGTGCGGATAAACAGCGTGCCGTCCCTTGCACGCACCCGCCTGCCCGGCCTCAGCTCCTCCAGCCATACCAGCAGTGGCGCACACAACGCGTCAAAGCGCGCGTCCACGTTCCCCTGTGGTGAATTCCAGTCCATGCGTTTCATGATGCCCTCCTTCCTCGCATGATTTTTTCGGTTCGCGGCAAAACCGGTGATCCCGCACGCACAGCAGTTGAATGCGCGGGGATCTATGCTTAACATGGTTTTACCAGCGAAACGCCAGTGCGCAAGCGCGCATGCACCGCATTCCCATCAACCCCAACGCCACGGCGAATTCCCATGCTGCGACTAGGAATCCATATCCGCCTGACTCCGAACGAGATCGAGAACCTGGCCTTCATTACCGGAATTACTCCCGGCCAGATCAGGACCATCGGCGACTTGAAGCGCTACATCCGCAAGTGCAAGCGCCACTACTGGGGCACCTCCAGGGATACCCGCGAACTGCATCGTCTGATCGACGAGGCGTATCGCGGGTGCCTGGAAGGCCACCACCTAGCGGCTCTCTGACCCGGTGGCCGGCGCCTTCGGTTCCTCCTGCACCGCCTTGCTCTTTTGTGCCGGGCGTTTTCCGATCTTGCGCAGTTGAACCGTCGCCGGTTCGTCGTGCCGCACCAAAAACGCGAGGCCGGCTTCGGCCGTGAAGCGCCAGCAGCGCGCCAGCACGGCGAACGGCCAGCCGAGCACCCCGAATAACATGAAGCGCAGCGCCTTGCCGACCGCTCGGGCTCTGGCCTGCCGCTCCTTCGCTCGCCGCAACGACTGCCGGCAGCGCAGGTACAGGCCGGAATGCTGACGCCTGGCGTCGTCGTCCTGGTCCATGTGTGCAATCAGTTCCGCGGCGACCGTGGGATCGCCGACAGTGCGGTAGAACTGCGACCACACCATTTCCTCTTCGCGGCCCATGCGGCGTTGCTGCCGATTGCCACGACCTTCCTGTTCCTTGCCCATGATGCCCTCCCAAAAAAAATGCGAGGCACCATGCCCTCGCGGGACTGCGATGCCCCGCCAGTTCAAACCATCGTCTTGCCTTATAGGCCATTACCGCGCCGATGCTCCGTCTCACCCATGAAACGGACATGGATTGCCTGTACCATCATTACAGCTCGGGCAATCATCCATGTCCTGGCGCAGCAACTCGGTCATGTAGCCGTCATGCCAGCGCGATTCGAGCAACTCTTCCCCCTTAAATAGCAAGGGCACCTGGTCGATGTTTGCTCGCGCGTCCCGCACACCTTGCGCCATGGCCTCGTACAACACGTCACAGTACAGCTCTTGCGCCTCTTCCGGGTTACACAGCGCCGTGATTTTTGCCTGCGCAAGCATCACCCTGATATCCAATCCACGCATGATCGTCTTGCCTCCCTGGGAAAGTAAACCAGCGATACAGATACATCGCCACGTCATTACCCATGGACCGGACAAGCCCTGCCGCTGCCGTCGTGCCACTGCCGGCAACCCAACCATTCCAGCGACTTGATTTCGCCATCAAAACCAAGCTGCCAGTAAGCGCGCAAATCACCGGCACCGGCAAACATCAACGGTGGCCGGCAGATGGCATCGCGGGCATCCTGCTCACCCAACCGCATTGCTTCCCATCCAGCGCAAAAGCGCAAGACCTCGGCCCTGCCTGCATCAAACATCGTCATCATCCGCGCGCCGGTGTGTAATACCCTGCTACGCAAACCACGAATCATGCCCTTCGGCCAGCGGGCCTTGAGCAACGCTTCATCCGCTTCCCAAAACAAGGGGTCGGCAAAATCGTCCAGGTTGGAACACATGATGTACCTCCTTCTGTCAACAATGAAAAAAGGGAGCACGGTTCCCTGGCGGGAACCATGTCCCGCCACGCGCCACGCCGGCGCGACTGGGTTCATGCGCACAAGCGCAGAGAAAAAAGGCCCGTGATTCTCGCGAACCAGGGCCTCAACCTGAAGAAGCAAATGAAAATGCTTCAGAGAGCGGAGCACAAGTGCCACGCAAACCTGTTGGAACTACTCAGTCCGACGCGCGGGGCGAAGGACAACGCGGGCATGAAAGCCAGCAATACGCAGACGGGTGACGACCGCAACGCCTTGGGTGAACCAAGGTCCAGGAAACACACCGCGATGGAGCGCACCTGGAGCAATGTAGGAGCGATTCCCACAATAAGCGTCTTCATCATTGCACCTGCCGCTCGTAATTTCAAGGATGCCGTCACATGCTGTTCACCGAAAAACCGACATAGCGATCCCCGATCAGCTTCGCCATGCTGCCTTATCTTCCTCTATGCAGCCGGAACTCAAGCACGCGCTCCCGCACCAGCCGCAATAGCCGCTCGCCGCTGAGCAAGGCAATTCGCGCGGCATCCATTTGCGGATACAATGCGGCCCCGCTGCGCCCGGTATGCACGAACAGTCCACCGTCATACCCGCCGGCACCAATGACCTCGCCAAAGGCACAGACATGCGCCAGGCACACGTGCTGCCGGTAGCGCTTGGACTGCACCGCATACCAACCGCGGTCGGGCAGCCAAACGATACCGTCCACACCACCGTCACCGCTATAGCGCCTGCCACGCAGCACCAACAGGCCAGCATCCTCCAGGGCCGACATCACTACTTCCTCGAACACCAGGGGATCGACGGCGCGCAGGTAGGCCAGGCAGCGGCCGGCGGCGTCGGGCTCCCGGAAGCCACGCACCGCGCGCAGCACCCGCCGCGAACGCTGCACGTTGCACAGGTGCCCCGGCAAGCTTGCCAGCCTGGCCGCGTTCAGCCAGCGCGAGAAGGAACGGATCGCCCAGCGGGAAAGCGCCCCGCCCCAGCGGCTAAAACGCGCGGCCCACGCGGCATCCCAGCCGGGCGGCTGCTGGCGGGCGGCACAAGGCGCGTTGCCGCCGTACCGTTGCCCCGCGCCACGACCGATATGCTCAGGCTTCATAATTACCCCCTGTGGCCCTACCAGCCTGACCTAAATAGGCTCGACTAATTGTCGGTCTGTGATGACCTAATTGTTCAGCCACCTGACGGTACGCATCAAGCCGCACCACCGGATCGACCTCCGGGTCACCGCCACGCACCGGCGCGCGCACATGCGCGATCTCGAAATACAGGTCCGTGGCAAATTCATGGCGCAGGCCATGCGCCGTCACGCCCAGCCCGGCGCGCGAGATCCCGGCGTTGCGCACCACGTTGGAAAACAGGTCGAGCGACTGCCTGAGCGACAAGCCCGGCCGCCCCACATGGCCGAAATGCCCCTTGGTCAACTGCTGCGCATCATCCAGCGTCTGGCGCTGCACGTCATTGCGCACTGCCGTGTAACGCAGGCGTCCGCCTTTCGTGCCGCGCACGATGCGCAGGAAGCTCACAAAACGCCGGGCGGAGGGATGGCCATCGGGCAGCGCATAGGCCGGCACTTGCGCCACGTGCGGGCGGAACATGATCGCTTCCTTGCGGCGCATGCCAAACGCCATCATCAGGCGCAACTGCAGGCCCACGTGCCGGTCCATCGCCTCTACCCGCCGCACCAGATCCTCGGCGGTAATGCCGTGCCCGTCCCAGGTGTTATCGCGCTGTGCGGCGTAGAGTCTTGTCACCAGCGCCGGATCGTCGACGTAAGCCGCCGCCCCTTGCACCAGACCCGGCTTGCCGATCCAGCCGGCGAACACGCGCAGGATCGACAGTTGCTGCTGGATGTACGCCGCACTGAACGGTTTTTCGCGCGCCTGCCCGCCCAGCAGCTGCTGAGCGGTCCAGCACTGCATCAGTGCCGCCACGTGGCGCTCGCCGATGTTTTGCGGGGCGACGTGGTAGCCCAGGTCGCGCAACTGGCGGAACATGCGAAACAGCGCCTGGCTGCGCGCATCACGCGTGCGGTGCGAAATAACCTTGTTGCGGACCGCGTGCATTTCATTGTGCTGGCCAATGATCTCGGCCAGTTGCGACTTCCAATCCACTTCATTGCCCATGTGTGCCTCCTGTGTTGCTTGAACAGCGCGCAGGCGCGCGACAGCCAACGCCATTCGCATACGCCTATCGCCCGACGCGCGGGTACCCAGCGCCGCCACCGCCTGGCAAGCGCCCCTCATGACCTGTCCACCGATCCTGCCGTGCCGGCCGCGCAGGGCAAGTGCCGGGATGAACTTGAACGAGGCCGGTTCCGGAAGCCGGGCCACGCTGGATAACGGGTTCGCTGTCAAGCCTGGTGTCGTAAAAATGAGTATGCACACGGGCAGTGAATTTCTCCTCCAGCACCGCGCCCCACCTCCTGGATGGACGGTGCCGCGCCTTGAACGCGGCAAGGGCATCACGCGGCGGCAATAGCCGCCAGAAACGTGCCCCCAACTCACACGGTTATCCTCGGCCCTACCACCAGGCCGCTTCATGTCGCCGTACGTACCAGGCTGACCGGCGCTTCTGCGGCGCCATCACAACCCGGCACCGCCTGCGCGGTGGCCATACGAGCTGAGTGGGGAATAATCATCACGGGAACGGTCTTGCCGTGCCCACGCCGCCGGACGTGCCGGCACGATCCATCACGCCGCGATGGCGTACTGCGCGCAGATGGCGTCAAGCGCCATGTCACGCATCCAGGGCGAAGCCGCCCGCAGTCTCAGGAAAAGATCGAAAAAGCGGCACCAGATGCCCGGCCTTCGTTGAAGGCGGCGCTGGTGCAATCGAAGAAGTACGACTCAAATGATGCAATCGGCATGGCCGACAATCAGCAGACGGGTTACGACCGCAACGGGCTATGACGCTGGCCAGCGCCGCATTCTGAACACGATGTTCAAGGAAGCGGGTCCTGACGGTGATCGCAGAATAGGCAGCGAAAATGGCGTTGTCAAGGCGCGCGAAAAACGAGAATTTGTAATTGAGGGCCAATTGATTTTGTAATCAAAAAGTCCCGCTGGTTTTCCCTATGACGCGCCACGACAGGCAAGCGCCTCTGATTGTAGATCTTGAAGCGAACCCGCATTGATCGGAGTAAAACCGTCCAATCCAGGCGCCCACACTGCAACTGGGGAACTGCCCGGCACGGACCGCACGCCGGCCAACGGCGCCAAGGCCGTGCAATGCCTTGTCCAGAACTACTAGGCCAGTTCCACGGCAGGACCGCAGTCGTAGCTGGATCGAAAAGGGCGGCATATTCACGCCGATTTCATGTGGTCGATGTCGCGTTCATCCTTTACGCTTCCGCCATCTTGGCTAAAAGGGGCGTGTCATGGAACCTGTGGTTCGGGCGGTGGATGTCGGTCGCGGCAACACGAAATTCGTCACCGCGGTCAGGAACGGCGAACTGCGCTGCGAGATGTTTCCGTCACAAGCGCATCCAGCCGAAGCCGCGCTGGAACCGGAAGCCTGGGGCGCCAGGCGCAAGACTGTCGGCATACCGGTCGGTGGCCTGGTCTACGAGGTCGGCCCTGACGTTCATCTTGCCGCCGATGTTTTCAACGCGAACGTGCTGCAGCACGACCGCTACTGCGAGACACAGGAGTACCTAGCCCTACTGCTGGGCGCCCTGCACTACATGCAACTCGATCAGATCGATCTGCTGGTGGTCGGCTTGCCGGTCGCCACCTACAAGATCAAGCCGCTGGTGAACGCGCTGGAGCGCCGCCTGGCCGGCGAGCATGAACTGGGCAAGGGACGCCGGGTGAAAGTTCTGCGCGCCAAGGCGATCGCGCAGCCAGCCGGAGCACTGATGCATTATGGCCTCATGCAAAGCAAAGTGGCCCAATTGCGCAAGGAGCGCAGCCTGATCGTCGATCCTGGCCGGCGCACTTTCGACTGGCTAGTGACCCAGGGCATGCAGCAGATCGACAAGCGCAGTCATTCGGTCCCTCGCGGCATGCACGATGTGCTGCACACCATCATCGAGGGCATCAGCCGCGCTACCGGCTCACACTACCGCGACTACGACACGGTCGATGTCGCACTGCGAACCGGAAGGAAGCCGGTAGTCTTCCAACATGAATATGACATGGCCCGCCATCTGCCGCTGGCCAGGAAGATTCCCGAACAAGCGATTGCCGAGATGCTGCACTATGTCGGCGATGCCAGCGACATCCGCAACATCATCCTGGTGGGCGGCGGAGCTTTCTTTTACCGGCATGCGCTCAAGGCCGCTTTCCCCAATCACGTCATTCACGAGCTCAAAGACCCGATCTTTGCCAACGTAAAAGGCTTCCAGCAGGCGGGGCTGGAACTGGCGCGCGCCATGCTCGGCACTGGAAACTCTGATATCAACCGCGCAGTCGATGTGGCGCAGCATGATGGGGGCGGCGATGACCAAGGCTTTGCGAATTAACTTTGAACTTGACCGCGCCGATAACCCTCCACTTTATGACGAACTGGCCAAATTCACCAAGGGGAGCAAACGGGCAGGCAGATTGAAGACTTTAGCCCATGCTGGTCTGATAGCCCAATTGCCGCCCGCGGAAACAACACCTACTGTTTCCCCGGGGCAGCAGAGGCGCGATTACGATCCGACGTGTGCCGCGGCGACGATGGAACTCTTCGGCCCGCCCATTTAGCCGGCAAAGAAATAATGGCCATTTGCCGCACATCAAATCGCATGGTACTAGTCTCGCTAAGATCACATTGCCACTGAGCCACATATCTGCCAGCTGACATCATGTAGAAATCTTGGAGGGATGCGGATGCATAACGAGTTTCGTCTGCCAGACCTGAACCATATCATGTCCCGCAGGACCACTGAGACGCGGCCGCGGCAGGGTAAGGACCGGCTGATGTCCAGCCAGCGGCAACACGGCGCCATCGCCATCATGCTGGCTCTGTTGTTATTGATAATCCTTTGCATTTTCACATTCGCGTTGGACCTGCCGCAACTGACGAACCGCAAGACCGAATTGCAAGGCATGGCGAATGCCGTAGCACTGTCCGCCGCCCGTGAACTGAACGGATCGGCATCGGGCGTGGGCAACGCCATCGCCAAGGCTGCCAGCACCGCAGGGAGCTGGCAATACAGCTATCATAATCAGACTGTCGCGTGGAATGACAGTGCGCTGAAGTTCAGCTCCAGCGTCAATGGCACATGGCTTGAAACGGGTGCGGCGCAATCCGCCCCCAATGGTCTGATCTATGCCAAAGTCGACACCGGTGAACTGGACGCGGCGCACGGCCGTGTATTGCGCGTCCTCAGCCAGTTATTCTCCTCCAGCGGCGACAGCACTGCCAGCGTTCAGGCAACCGCCATCGCGGGCCGTCTGGCCATCAATATCACGCCGATCGCACTGTGCGCGCAATCGCAGGTGCCAGCCGCCTCCCGCGCTAACCCAGGGCCGCCAGCCTACCAGGAGCTGGTCGAGTTCGGGTTCCGGCGCGGCGTCAGTTATGACCTGATGCAATTGAACCCTGCCGGAACGTCGCCCGACAATTTTGCCATCGATCCGTTTGCCATTCCTGGGACAATGGGATCGTCCGCCAACACAGCGCCTGCCATGCTGGCACCGTTCGTCTGCGCAGGCGTTCTCGCCATGCCACGTATCACTGGCGGAACTATTACCGTCAGCCGGCCATTTCCGCTGGCGTCGCTGTACCATGAGCTCAACTCCCGCTTTGATCAGTACACCGGCAGTACGTGCGCCCCCGACGGCGCGCCACCTGACCGCAATATCAAATCCTACGTCTATACCGGCATCAACTGGATGAGTGCCACCCCCGGTGGGCAATCCGCTCAATCGACCTCCAGCGCAGGCAAACTTTGGACGATTGCCGACCCGCTTCCAGCTCCGGCGGGCAATACGGCGGCCATCTACGGACCTTTATGGGCCAATGCCCGGGCGGTTCCGTTCTCATCCTATACCGCCGGCGCCAGCGAACCGGCTACCGGCTATACGCCCTTTGCCACGTCGACATGGTCGACCTTGTACAAACCAGGCTTGCCCAGCGCCAATGCCAGCTATCCGGGCGGCACGTCCACGCCGTACAAGGCGACTGCCGGCACTAATTTCCTTGCCCCTTCGGTGCCGCACCAGCCAGGCGTCGCCAACCGCCGGATACTCAATGTGCCCCTGCTCTCCTGTCCGGTCGCTGGCGGGACGACCGTTGCCGCCAGCGTAATCGGGATTGGGAAATTTTTTATGACCGTGCCGGCCACCGCCACCAGTCTATACGCCGAATTCGCAGGAGCAGCCGAGGAACAAATGCTAGGCAGCCAGGTGGAGCTGATCCAATGAAGCGGCGCCAACGCCCTCATCGACATCGCCAGCATGGCATCGCAGCCATTGAATTCGCACTGGTACTGCCACTACTGGTCCTGCTGCTCATCACGCCATTATATTTCGGTCGCATTATGTGGCACTACGCCGCCATACAAAAAGCGGCGCAAAATGGCACCGCTTTTCTCGCATCGATGCCGCTCGTCACCATGAAAGATCCAAACAAGGTTGGATACGCAACGCAGCTGACTGAAAATATCGTACGGGCACACCTGGATGAACTCAACCCAGGGACAATTCCAATTTCTGTCGACGTTCAGTGTAACGGCATCCATTGCAATGGCCAGACCACGCCAACGACGGTCAGGGTAGTCGTCCAGGCGACGGTGCAGGACATTTTCTTTCCAGCGTCCGAACTAATGGATATCGTCATTACCGGCGAAGCCAGCGTTAGCTACCTGGGGAAATAACAGCGATGCGAGCGAATAGCCTTCAATTTCGGCAGGCCGGCGCTACCGTCGTCGAGTTGGCGCTGGTTTTGCCTGTATTTTTGCTGTTTGTATTTGGCGTCATGGAGCTGGCGCGCATGCTCTACATGATCAATATTTTGCAGGAGGTGACACGCCGGGCCGCCAATGCCGCGGCGGTTGCCGATTTCAGCAGCGCCGCAACGATGGAAGCCATCCGCAGGGCGGCGGTATTTGATGATATCTCCGGGCAATTGCCGCTGGGCGTTCCCATTACCGCCGCGCACGTGCGGATCGATTATCTGTCGATCACACGCGACACCAGTGGCCAGATGAGCGATGAGCCGATACCCACCGGCAGCCTTCCGGCAAGTCCGGCGCGTAACAATGTCAACTGCATCCAAAGCGCCTACGGCGACAACTGCATCCGCTTGGTACGATCCAGGATCTGCGATCCGAACAATGCCAGCGCCTGTGACGCTGTCCAATACCAGCCGCTTTTCCCGATTGTCACCTTCTCTTTCGGCTTGAGCAGGTCCACGACGATCGTGCCTGCCGAACGGTTAGGCTTGGTGGCCGGCGACACGCCATGACCTCGCGCGCACAGCGCCGAAAACCACCTGTAGCACTTTGCGGCAATTTCCTCTCCAGTTCTGCATATCTTATTATCGTCGACAACGAGGTCGGCGCCGACAACGGCCAAATCATCGTCACCAGTGGCGCGCTCACTGGGCGGCGTTGTGTAGACTGATTAGGGACACTGAAATAGCCCCCTGAATCGCCAGGCACAGTCTATGCGCTATCTTTACGACTAGGAGTAAGACTGTGCATATGACTAAGAACAAGCAAACCGAGCCATGGCCTGCCCGGCGAGCCTGTACGCGATATGTTGATTGAAGCCGTTGAAGCGCGCTTTGGTGACGTCAAAGTCGACGATGGAGTCGAGCTGGAATTCCTGAGCGATAATGGCGGCGCTTTTCGCGCCAACGATACGCATGCCCTGGTCCGAGAACTGGGCATCAAGCCAATCCGTACGCCAGTGTGTAGGCCGCAGTCCAACGGAATGGCCGAAAGCTTCGTGAACACGTTTAAACGCGATTACGTCAGCCGCATGGACCGCAGCAGCGCCGAGATCGTGCTACGGCAGATGCCTGCAGCGTCCGGCGTTTAAGCACTTTAACGAGATTCATCCGCATTCATCCTTGCGCTACAAGTCGACAAGCATGTTTCGGGAAGAACTAATGCGCCGAGCTCAGATCGGGGCTAATCAAGCAATAGGTTGTGTCCGGGAATGCCGGGGCAAGATTACGATTGCGCTTCAGCTCATACTTCATATATCGATTGAATGCACGGTCAAGAAATTCAGCGCGACCTAGCAGTATGCCAGCCGATATCCTGTCGAAATGAAGTGTACTGTCAATAGCCCCTATGGCTGCAACTGCCGTAGTGTTTGAACAGTAGCTATACCATTCGTGAACAACTTAGCTGGCCACGAAGCTGCAGCACGCACGAAACTTGGGCAGAGTGAGCATGCGTTCACAAATCTCTATACATTGGGGCGCCTATATAAGAACAACTTGAGGCCGCCTACAGGATCAGGGATACAGTCTGTTGCTATCACCCCATTTCTCCCGGTGGGGTTCAGCTTTTGCTTTAACCTAGCCTCAAATTTTTCTCCATTTTTATCATACTTTCTCCAATAAAATATCGGAACTTTCCTCACCCCATCCTTTTTGTATTGCATACACAACTCATCCGAGTCATCAAAGTCATATTTTCTTCGAGTAACCACGACATTATCAGAAAATTCGTTAAGAACGTCTTTATAAACAGAGTGATCGCCACTAATTCTTCGCGCGCCCTGAGCAATGAATTTCTTATAAACATCCCAAACATCATCACAAGGAAATATCGAATTCGCATCACATTGCTTATCAATCGAGCCATTTAGCCGTTGGTCGTAATTTCCGAGCAAGATGTCGAACAAAAAATAGTCACCTGGCTGCATAAATAGGTGTACTTGCTTATAAAAGGATTCCGGCCCTTTGTCTAGGTTTGAAATTGTATTACCTAGCATTACAAATAAAGTTTTTCCTTCCTGCTCATTGGCACCAAGCAACTCCCTTATTGATTGCAGATCGCTTTCAAAGTCGCCCAAGACACCAAAAGGCACATTTGCTGCCGCATGCATCTCGGAGATGCATCTTATCGAATTTAGAACCATATACTCACTTATATCTACCGGAATATATGTTATTTTATTTTTTGAGATACTATAGAGGTAGTTAATAATACTTGAATCTGACTTTGAGTCACCTGGACCAAGCGAAACAATTCTTGAAATTCCGAGATCGCCATTCAACATTTTCTCCACCGCATCCATTAAATCTCTTTGGTCTGTAGCGTAATGCGGATTGCGGCTGATTTCCAGCCACAATTTCCCTCCATCAATTCCGATATAGGAGGCGCGAGAGGCCCACTGATTGGTTGGAATCTTGCTCAATTGTTCAGCAAACCCCTTCGGGGAATACACTGAAAAACAATGCTCCGAGGCAATGGCATGTATACCATCCTCTCCTACAAGCGAATTACCATCCTCCGTTAAAGAATTAACTCTCCCTTCTGACTTTTTATCTTTTATCGTCAATAGCAGCATTGAGACCAAGAAGACTATCGCAAAGTACCTCAATGTTAAAATACCGAAATCACTAAATCCCAACTTGTCTTTCTGAAAAAAATGAGCGGATAGATCAGGCACATAAGGGATGGCAACAAGAATCGCGCACATTAGCATGCCAATAATTACACCAATTTTCTGAAATATAGACAAACTCGAATAGTGAGTTATCCATTCTTTCAATTTTTTTGCGATGTCTGCGGGAGTCATGAATATCATTGGAAAATTTTCCTACTTAGTTTACTGCACTCATTGAATAGGAATGGAATTTGGAGCCTATAATGCGTGCGGTGACAGACCACCAATGATCTGCCACCACATTATTGATAGGCCGCAATGGCGAGCAAAGTGCCCCCTTCCACCTGTACCGTGTCCCTATTCCGTAGCGCCCATGCCACATATACTGCGCGACGACTAATCAACGCAGCTGCACTGGGAACCGGTCGCCTACAGGGCATCCTTCAGCCATCTTCAACTCTGAAACGCCCCCGCTTGTCTCGTGATTTCTGGTTGCAGCCTACCGTAATTTCGTCGAAACGGCGCAACGCTATCTCATCGAATCATCACCCGGTTTGAGCCAAGCCAATCCCAGTAACCGCCGACTTTGCGATCATGGCCATCATGACACCAAATGGGAAAAACAGCAGGCGAATCAATGCCAACACCACGCACCTGGTGAACTATGCCTTGCAATTGCTCCGCGCGTTTGGCCGTGAGGCGGCTATTCGTTATCTGAACTCCGACGACATTTGTGAAAACGCTAGACGGGCTCTGGATCGGCCAAAACATCAGCTACGTGGCACGGCCTGGCCTGATCGCCGGGCAGTGTCAAGATAAGTCATCACAATCGAAATATCGCCCGCAACGATAGCAATTCCCCCGTCCCTCGCGCGAACCAGCGGCATCGATCGCCTTGCGTACATGAAACGTGCACCGTCGTGCGTCAGAGTGGCCTGCATGAGCTGGAACCGGAAGCGCTACAACGCCGCCCTGGCCATCAACAGCGTTAGCCCGCAACGCGGGAAAAGGCCCGCAGCATCCAAACATCAGTTTGGTCGGAATCACACGGTACCAGCGTTCGTTGGCCGCCGGTTCCACTACAGCGATGTCGTACGGCAGGCTGCGATGGCGCCTCATGCCAAAGGCAGCGAGATGTAACGCACGCGCTTTCCGAGATCCCGCCTAAAAGAATCACTTCTACGACGCTATGCTCACTTCCCTGCCGCGCTCCTCGAACGGCCACCGCGGTCAAAACATGCATCGTCAATGCAGCGACAATTGGTCACACATCTTAGTGGCATTTCGCTTAGACTGTCTCATCAGCGATAGTTTGCAGCCCCGTAACAATTTTTACAGGAACAAAACCTAAATTTGCAGGGAGCGGCCCAACATGAGCATTCGCATAGCGTCCTATAACCTGGAAAACTTGTTCACCCGGCCCTCGGCCATGATGCCTGGCACACAGAACGGGCAACAGGCGGTTGACGACCATGCCATTGCGAATGGGATCATCGCCAAAGCCATCTACGACGACGCAGATAAAGAGGTGCTGCTGGCACTGGACCGACGCTACCATTTCTCCGCGCTGAATCCACCGTCAAATGCGCTTGTAACGCTCAACAAAGTGCGACAACAGCTCTACCGCAGGACGAACGACGGCACCGTTTCCGTCGTAGCAAACGGACGCGGTGACTGGACGGGATGGTTCGAACTACGCAGGGAGGATGTCTCCTGGGAGGCCGTCATGAATACCGGCCGCGTAATCGACGCTGTCAACCCCGACGTCCTGATATGCGTGGAGGTGGAGAACAGGCCGACGCTACAGCGCTTTAACGAGCAGGTACTTGAGGCCGCCTTCGGCCGAGGCTTTCCACATGTAATGGTCATCGACGGCAATGATGAACGCGGTATCGACGTCGGCATCCTCAGCCGCTACCCTATCATTGGCATCCGTTCCCATGTCGACGACGAAGTTGCGGGACGAAGGGTTTTCTCGCGAGATTGTCCGGAGTATGTTTTGCTGCTCCCTTCAAAGCAACAGCTCGTGGTCTGCCCCAATCACTTCAAATCCAAACGCGGAGGAGACGACGCCAGCGCACAAGCGAGGAGGCTAGCGCAAGGACAACGCGCGGCTGAGATCGCGAGGACGGCGGCAGAGCAGATTAGCCCGCTTGTGTTGATTGCGGGTGACCTCAACGACACTCCTGACAGCCCGGCTGTCGCCCCGCTATTCGATGGAGGATGGTCCGACATTCAAACCCATGCAGACTACCCCACGGACCGGCCAGGCACCTACGGCACTGGCACCGCTAGCAACAAGATCGACTACATCATCATGTCTCCAGCGCTACACGGCACGCTGGCTGCGGTTGGAATCGAGCGACGCGGCAATTACCACCCAAAACTATGGCAACCGTTTGATAGCGTAACCGCTAAAACCGAGGCGTCCGACCACCACTGCGTGTGGGCTGATTTCGACCTACTGTGATGCTGTGTTCAAAAAACAGTTCCCCGATCCACGGGGAACTGTCCTCATTCTTAAACTTACCTCAACCCGCTTCCGAAATTGACTACAGAAATGCTCACCAACGCTTTCGCCATCGACTGGCCGACCGTCGACGCGAAGCGCATGGCCGATGATTCATTCGGACCAAAGCTGTAGGGCTTTAAGTATGCGAAATCACGTGCCAATGTCTCCAGCGATCCAATCTCGTCAACCAGCCCAATGGCCACCGCCTCTTCACCGCTCCATACCTCGCCCGTTCCGTAGTCAACCTCGCGCTTCAGGCGCCGCCCACGCTGGCCAGCCAGCTCCTGGACAAACATTGTCCCCACATGGCTGACAAGCTGTTGCGCCTTGGCATCGGACTCTTGTGAAAACGGCGTGAAAGGATTCAGGAATGCCTTCAATTTCCCGGATGCATAGACCCGCTGCGACACATGAAACTGGGCGATAGCCTTGTCCAGTTGCCATGGCGCGATGATGGCCCCGATCGATCCCACCAGGCTGTATTTTCCGGCCACGATGCGATCCGCATACATGGCGGTCATGTATGCGGCCGACGCTCCCAGGTTGCCGATGATCGCCGTGACCGGCTTGGGGTATTTTTTCTTCAGCAGCGAGATCGCATTGGTGATGCGCTCGGCCTCCGCCGGTGCACCGCCCGGACTGTCAATCGCTAGCACCACTTGCTTCACGTGCGGGTTGGAAAAGGCGTCTTCCAGGGCCGGCACGACCTTCTCCGCACCGGCCAGCGTTCCCTGCGCTATCTCGCCTTTGATGTGCACCACGCCGACCACGTCGCCAAACGGCCCGAATGAGAACCCGGACGCGTTGGCGATGAACACCGCCCCGGCCGCGACCGGTGCAAAAATCAGCACGGCCTTGATTGCCAGATTCCATCGCCGTTCCGACTTCCGTTCGCGCGCACTGATGCGCTGCTCTTCGCGTAACGCGATCTGCTGCGCATGCAGGTCGGTGCACATCTGCACCAGTAGCGCCTGCGTATCGGCTACGTTTTTTGCCTCTGATTTCTCATCCATTTCCCCCTCCATTTGCACTAATCTCGACTGCAGCCTCCACCACCGATCCCGAGGAGCTGCCCGAACGATATCGTCGCGGGACATTTCTTCTTGTCCTGTTCGCTGCTACTGTCCGGCGCCTGCTGGCTCGATGTCATCCATGGCGAACGGGTCCTGATCATTTCTTCCGTCGACTCCTTGGCTTCAGCCGCTGCAAGCCTTTGTTTGGCGGCTTGCATTTTCTGGATGCGGCACTTAATCTGGAACGAGTTGGGGTAATCGGCTGTTGGCGTGGCCTCGCGCTGTATATCCGCGACATTGCAGAGCTCCTGGCTGACTAGCCGAAATGCGCCGTCGTCGTCCGAATTGCCGTACTCAGTGTGCAGGATAAGCAGTTGGCCGTTCTTACACTCTGTAGTTACAAACTGCAAAGCGAGGCGCGCATAAATTTCCGAAAGCCCACGAGTTCGCGCGGGAACAAATATTTTACGTGTCAGCCGATAGTTTGTTAGCGGGGATAGATCACAGACACTTTCATCAGTCGCACGCCCCGCAAGCGATACAGCCTGCGCGCGCTCACTGAACATCACAGAAGCCGCGATCAACATGACATATAGCATCGGCATTTTTCACTCCCAAGGAAAAGGCGACATGAACATCCTACGACACCTCCTCCTACTTTCAAGTGCTGGCTTTGCAAGCGGCTGGACTATGGTACGAACTGGACTTGCAACAGATCTCTACATTGCGGCCGGATTATTGACTGCATTCCTTATGTTGCTGTACCTACTGCTGGCAATGCTCGTGTGGCTCACACGACATTTCAGTTACGACACGGAGTACACATCAGATTACTATCCGAAAAGTAAACTCTTCGGCTTTGACGAACGGGGTGATCTACGCATCGAAAGCGACTACCCAATACGTGATTAGTAGACAGACTTATTTTTTCCACTTGCTCTCGATCTTCTTCGTCAATTCCTTCATCCTTTCGGCGACAACATCGGGGTCATTTTTCACTTGATCATTTACTTTGCCAAATAGGGATTGCCCAGACGCCACATGGTTTCCTGCGGTGCGATGCACTTGCTCCGCGTCAAATCGAGCCTGCAACTCCTTCATATGTTGAGATAGTTCAACTCCCTTTTCAGCCATTTCTTGCCGGACCGATGTTCCTTTCGCCTGACTTCCATGCCTGGCCATTGGAGATCGATTGTGTGTAGGCGTTGGCTTAATGCGCTCGCCATAGGAATTCCATACCTTGTCGACATCTGGATTGAGATCCTTTTCGGATTTCAGCCGGAGATACTCATCCTTCACATCAATAAATGACGTTGGAAGACCACCTGGACTATTGATATGGACGGGCATCCGTGCAATGTTTCCGAGGTATGATTCTAGGCGTATCAACTCTGCAGCGCTCCCCGTTTTTCCGCCAGCAAGCAATTGCTCGAACAGCTCAATATTACGTGGATCCTTGGCCAAATCCTTGCTAATGGATTCCCCTCGCGCATAGGCGGCAACCAGGCTTTCGGTGACTTCAGCCTGTTCACGCAGGCTGGCTTCCGCGCGGTCACTTCGCGTCACACTTTCAGTGAGCCGTGCGGCCTTTTCCCGTCCATTCCGATCATCGTTTAGTATCGAAGTAATCACTCCTGTATTGCGCGAAACAGAATCTGAGAATGCCTTATACTTGGCCTTATCTTCACTGCTAAGGGCGCTGTCAATTTGCTGGTCGAGCTTTTGTGCTGATGCGGAATACTCCTTCCCACTCCTTCCATAAATCTGGGCATTCACATCGACTGGAGATAGCTTTCTCAATGCGCCGGGCAGACCGACACTTAACGTCGAACTTCCACCAAATGCTACTGATGCCACTTGCTGCTCACTGGCACCAGTAGAAGCCGCCACAGACTTCGCAATTTGCATCAGTTCGCCAATTTTCTCCCCGACGCTTTCACTGCTGGAAGTCGTTATACCATCGGTGCGATTTCTTGCACTGCTCCTTCCGTTCGCATACACCAACGCATCGCTCAGTGCAGCCGCCTTGTCCCGAGATGCCGCTAATGACTCTGCCTTCGCGGCAACCATCGATCGTGAGGCAGCCTCCACATGCTGCTGGGTTACCTTCGTATCGATGACACGGGATACAGGGCCTTCATTGGCAAGCGCCTTGGCTGCAGTGAGGCCGCTGGCGACGTTAGAGGTGTACTTCGTTCCGGTTGTATTATCCTGCCAGCTTTTGAAGAACGCAGAGGTTCGCATTGGCGCCAGCGAAACCTGATCCATGCTGGTGTTGCCCATCGAGAGGTTTCCTAGTGCAGCCCCTGCCGAGGTACTGCTGATAGAAGACTGCAACGATTGAACACCCGAAATTAATGCGGTTCCCAGCGTTTCCATCCGTTTCAGGGCGGCCCAGGCGATGATGGGAATACTCATGGTCATCCAGCCAACCACAGCCTCACCGGATATGGCCCCGGAATAGATAGACGACGCGGTGGAGATAGACAATGCGCTCGCCCCTCCTCCTACCGAAGCGGCGGCGGCGAGGTCTCGCGCCGCGTAGATCGTGGCCATGTAATTAAGGATGGCATATAGCGGCGGCCAGAGCTGAATCCAGATGAGCACTGATACATAGTTTTTCAGTCCGACCATAGTTTCGCGGCCGCTGGTGAGCATCAGCAGGAGAATCACGACGGGGAAGATGGCATACGTGATGGCCTCGATGGAATTGCGCAGCACCGGCAACGCCTGTTCCGCGACTTTGCCGTTATTGATCCAGGATGCATTGATCTGTGCCACCGCTTGCGCACGTCCCACTGCCAGTAGGATGGAAGCGGGATCATTGATTTTCTGCCCCACTACCACCGACGTGTCGTTGAGTGCATTGATCATTGCATTCTGACGGATGATCCCGGCCGCATCTGCTGCCGCGTCGGCAATGCCGTTCTTGATGTACGCCTGCTGAATTTGCCCGGCGATCACTGCGGCTGCGGCGGTGCCCGGCAGCGTCGGATTCATACGCTGCGCCAATATCCCTTGCAACAAGTTCAGTTGCGTGGGAAGCCTTCCATTCAAATTGACGTAGGCATCAGTGCACGGCATGACAGTCATCGCGCCCGACGAATCGGAAATCGGGGTAAACCGTGCAGGATTAGGCGACGCCATCAAGGACCATACATCATCCGATGTGGCAAACGCCTCCGGTGACAAGTCCCCCGACGCCAGGTCATACATGGTGCAGTTGTTGATGAAGTTGATCATGTCCAAACGGAATCCTGGATTCTGAAAGACCAGCTTGCTGGTTTCCCGGATCATGCGGTTCCCGAACATTAGGCCATTGCGCTGATACGACAGTTCGGCCGGCAGCTCTGCGATTCCTGGCAGAGCCTGCATGGCCGTTTCGTAGAGCTCGGTCAGGGTGTTCCCAACCGTACTGGTTAGCGAACCAAAAACGGCTAGCCCGAAAGGCACGTTGCCCACAACGGTGACCGCCGACATGCCGGTCTTGTCGACAATACCGACTGTCACCTTCGGCACGAGCAGAACCGACAACACCAGCGTCACCGAAGCGAGCCAATACCAGCCTTGCAGCTTCTGCGGCACCAGCGCGTACGCAAGAAGCGCGGCAAAGAAGCCGCATACTGCAACGAGGCCAATGGCGCTGGCATATGACGCAGCTCCCGTAATCGCCGCGATCGCGTTGAGTATACCGAACAAGCTATCGTTGTTCTGGTAAGCGTAAATTTCCCACATCGCCTCGCTCCCGTACGTCTTCTTCTACTTCATCCATGCCGCATGGCGGCCCAGCATATCAAGAACATGCTGCGGCATGCTGCTACGCATTTGCCGATCCACCTGCTCGACGGCCGTTGCAATTGCGTTGATGGAACCCACACGCTGATGAATGAGCGACTTTTCCCTCGAAAGCTGGGCGAGAAGCTCTTGAGCTCGCAGGCGCAATTCTTTGGCACGTTCCCGCTGCTGAGAATCAAGGATGTAGTCTTTGTCCAAGGCGTGAATTCCTTGACGCAAATGTCTTTCCAGGAAGACGTAGGCGTAATCCGCTGCAATAAGATCGCGGAAACGACCAATCATTTGCTCACTGAGATCGATGGAGGGAACCGCTGTCGCCACAGAAAGCATGCGAAACACCGGCTCAGTGGTTTGATTTACAAACCCAATTTCAGCGGAATTATTGGGAATCGGTGAACGAGTCAATATCTTGTTCGCGATAGAACGCATCAGCACCTCGACTTTCAGCGTAAACGGGGTGTGCTGGTAGTGCCGGTCGATAGAGACCGATGCACAATCTACGTAGTCGCTGCAACGTAACACCTCTTGAATTACTTTTCCGCCGGGCGCATCAGTGCTGCCGTAAAGCAGTCGACCAATCGAAGTTATCGTAGGAGAAAATGGCTCCGGATCGCGCCCATCTTCAGGAAAGATCACTGTGCCTACCAGGCTCATGATCAGTTCGCGTTCCTGGTCATCCAGGTTAGTTCCCGCCAATTTCAGCGCTTTCCACGTCAGGTTGCCCACGAACGGCGCCTTGTTGCGCACCAGCGGATCGGACGAGCCGCGCGCCGTCGCCAGCACGGATGGCTTGTCGGTCTGGCAGCGGACCCTGGCCGCCGCGTAATCCGATTCCAGCCCGAGCGTCACGGCCAGGTCTTCGCATACCTTATCGGTACTGACGCCGGTCGCCTCCATGGCCGAATTGACCAGTGACTTGGCGGTGTTGCAGGTGCTGATGTTGGCGTTAGTGAGCATGCTCTCCAGGTTCTTGGTCCATTTCGTCACACCGCCGAGGAGTGGCGACACCGACTCCAGGGCCAACTGGAAGGCCACGCCCGGCAGCGCGGCGGTAATGTTCCTGAGCATGTTCTTGAATTCGGTCGCCGAAATATGCGAGAACGATCCCCCGAACGCATCAATCCCCCCACAGCCAGCCTTCATGGTGGGGAAGCTGACCGCCATCAGCTGGTAGGTCTTGTTCTGGCTGCGCAACATCAGGCTGCCGCCGCTATAGGTGTTGAAGACCTGTCCCTTGAAGGCGCCAGGCGCCGTGTAGTTGCCGATCGTGCCCAGGTCGTTGAACATGGAGTCGACAGCGGCGTTCAGGTCGCCCGCCTGCGCCGCCCCCGCCAAAGCGGAGGCCATGAATGCCGCGCCGATGGTTTTGCGAGTAAATATCATGTTTGACTCCTACGGTTGATCAAATCCGAATACCGGTTGCGGACTGCCCTTGCCATCCCGTCCATCGAACAGCGTGACGATCCGCTCCGCCAACTGAGCTTCGGACAGCACGCCAACACCGACCGGGTCAATCCGGCCGGAAAACGGCTGCGCGAGGAACAGCGCAGGAAACTGCTGCACGTGCATCGTGCGCACGATGCCGTTGTCGCGACGCGCATCCGGAAAACCCGCCAGGGCGCCGCCGTCGGCGCTGACCGCAATGATGCGAATGCCGTGGCGCCTGCGGAATGCGTCCAGCACCGGCGCCATCGCGTGGCAGTAGCCGCAGTCGCCGCGAAAGAAAAACATCAGCACGTGCTCGCGTGCCGCCCGCGCCAGCACTTCGGAGCGCGCACGCGCCTGCTCCTGCTCGAACACTTCGAGCGCTGTCGCGTTGACAGGCCGCCCCTGCGTAGCCGGGTCCAGTTCAGGATGGGACCACGCGATACGCTGCGCGATGTCGGCAAACAGGGAGGCGTTCCTGACCACCTTCGCTTCCAGTTCCATGTATCGGCGGACATTCGGCTCGGTCGGCAGGATGACGGCCAGCGCGCGGCGCTCCTCGACTTCCTTTTGCAGTTGCCGGAACCGGGCCAGCGCATCGCGCTCGTCGCCCTGCGCGTTCCGTGGATGCGGCGCGGCCCTGGGCCGTGGCGCAGGCGGCGGATCGACATAGAAGTGCCAACCGGTTCGGGGATCGGACGGCGGTCCGGCCCAGGCATCGGCCCCTTCATCCGGCTCGGATGGTCCAGCCGCCCGGCAGGCCGCTGCCATTGCCAGACATAACAGGAACGGGATCGGCCGCTTCACGGCGTTCCCCTTACCGCCAGGCTGCGCGGCGGCAATCCATCGCTGCAATAGTTGAGTTCGAAGCGGATTTCCTGCCGCAGCGGGATTGCCGTGGCGCCGAACTTCACGCCCTGCTGCGACACTTCGACACCGAGGCGTGCGCAGCCGGGCTGCGCATAGCGGACGATGGTGGCAACGTCGATCTCGATCGGTGCACTGGTGCCGAACTGCCTGCTGATCGCCTCCGCCATGTCGCCCGTCAATACGCCATGCGCGGCGCCATCCGGTGCGTCCAGCGCGGCGAGCAGCAGCGGCGCGAACTGTTGCACCGGCCTGCGCGCCGTCTGCGCGCCGGCATCAATGGCGTGGGCCAGAGCAAAGCCCGCCAGGCAGACCTTCCAAAATCGGTTTCTCAACATTTTCCACTCCCCGCATAACATTGGGGCGCCTTGGCTGCCGCTGCCCCCTTGAGCGCCTGGACGTTGGGCAACGTAGGCGAAATGGATGCATAGAATTCCGACAAGTCCATCCTGGAAAAGTCCAGCGCCTGCAACTGGCCGATACTGAAACCGCCACAGGTGGGGTTTTGCGGCTGCCCCCAGTCCATTCCTAGTTGCGCGCGTCCCTGCTCATTGATGATCCGCGCCAGAACCGAATTGAAGCAGCACTTGGACGTCGTGTGCTCGATGCAGGAAACGCAATGTCCCAGTACCCTAATGCACTTCGAGCACCAGGTGCCAACGCTGCGGCACAGACGTGCGCCTTCCTTCATAGAGAGTTGGCCTTCCGCGCTACTACAAGACATCATTGACGTCACGACCATGAACACCACCGTGATGGCCAGCGACCAGGGATTGAACGCCACCGCGTAGCTGCTTCCCGTTGCGACCGTCACGGACCCGGCCGGCAAAGCCACGCCGTTGATGGCCACCGTCACGCCAAAGGTCGTAAAGGTGCCGCTGAAGCCGTAGCTGGTCAGCATGGACTTGATGCCGGCGGCGATGAAACTGCGGTTGTTCGAATTCATCAGGACGTCAAACACCAGCCGCGACCCGGTGCCGAACATCGAGCCATTGCTGAAACCGGCACCGGCGCTGTTGGTCTTGCAACAATTGGCCAGCAGGCGTTGCCGGCAGCGGTTGTCCTCCCCCGCAAACACCTGCGTGGTGGCCGGGTCCAGGTACACACCAGCCTCGCGCGCCGCTTCCAGGTAGCTCATGGCCTGGGCGAAGTCGGGATCATTCACCTGCGCCGTATTGAAGCACTGGGCGCCTACGCAAAACGTGTTGGGTGCGCAGGGACCGGGGCCGGGACAACCAGCGTACAGGCCAGCCAGCAGGGGGGCGGCGGCAAGCGGCGCCCTCGCCACGGCGGCCGCGCCCGCCACTTGCGGATCGGCCGCCGACAAGCCAGGCCGGGGGATGCCGGCCGATAACACCGCATGCCGCCCCGCTTCGCAGGCGGCAGGGTCAAGCGCCAGCGCGCACGCGGCCAATTGCGCCTGGGCTCCCAGGTTGGTCTGGCCATACAGCGCGCTTTGCGGCGCGCTGACGCCATAGCCCGGCACCACAGCGGCGGCCGACGTGGCGTTGACCGCACCGCGTGCGGCGGTATTGGCGGCACGCGCCGCCGCCAGGTCGTCCACTTGCGCAACGGCCATGCGCACCTGCCCTGTCAGCAGTGCGCATAGCGTCAGGCATGCGGTGGCGCGGCGCACGTCAGGGCTCCAGCAGGGCGCGCAGCCTTTCGGCATCGGCGCGAAATTGCGGCGCGCTACGCACCACATGGTCCAGCGCATGGGCAATGGAGACATCCCCCGCGACCGACACGAAGCTGTCCGCCGGGGCGCAACCCGGTTCCCCGCAACCGGTTGTAGTACCCGCACCGCGCGCCAGGACGACCACCGGCACCTGCTGAACGCCATAGCGCGCAAACGCCTGCGGATCGATCTGAATCGCCCCCGTGCGGCCGCCAGCGAGCTGGCCGATGTGCGCCACCGTCTTGCGTATCGAGCCATCCTCCAGTCCACGCAGCACCAGTACCGCGCCCGAACGCGCCCCGTCGGCGAGCAGGCGGCGCAGCGCGCCTTCCGGCATGGCAAGGCTGATGAACACGATCAGGCGCGTGCCAGCCAACGGCGGAGCAACGCCCACACCGGCCGCATCAAAGCCGCGCGCCACTTGCGCCAGGTCAATCCCGGCGCCGGCCGATGGCTGCGGCAACCGCTCGATGTGATGGGTTCCCGCAGGTTCCACTGCGCCGGCACACACCACCGCCAGTGGGGCGAACACGCCCAGCCAGGCCAGGCGCCTCAATGACATGCGAAAATTAGTAGCCAACACAGCAATTCCCCTTCCGGAACAACATGAACCCGAAATCTTCGCCACGCACGGGATACTCCTTGCCGGCCCCCCACAGCACGGTGCTGCGGCCCAGCGGCTGGCAGCACCGGCCAGCCTCCTTGGCCGTGGCAGGAATCGGATAGGTCAACTGGCTCTTGTAGGCGCGCTTGTCCATCACTGGCAAGAAGTAAGGACCGCACAGCCCGGGCGCGCCATGGCGGCCCCAGGCCAGCAGCTCACGGTGCAGCTTGGCGGTCAGCCGCTGCGCCAGGAGTTCGGCCGTGCGCACACCACCCAGGTGGTACGGCACATGGCCATCGAGCGGATGAATCGCCCCCTGGCAGCCGGCGCACCAGAACAGCTCAGGGCGCGGAAAGCCGGTAGTTGCCGCCACACAATCTGCCGCGCAGGCCGCCTGCGCCACCGGATTGGCGAACAGGGTCGCCTCGGGATTCAAGATCAGCGTCAATTCGTCGTCGTTCCAAAGCGGATCGACTTCGGTCAGGTAGGCCAGGTCGAACGACCCTTTTTCGAGGCAGGGAAAGTCGGCCACCACGTTCAGCCAGTACAGCACCGGGTTGGCGTAGAAGTGGGCCTGGTAAAAACTGTTCTGGTCGCCACCGGCGTCCACCGAACGGCCGGCGTCCGGCGCGGCGATGCCGGGATTGAGGTCGACGCCGCCCAGCGACACCAGGCAGAATGAACGCCGGACCACCTCGACGTGGCGTACAGGCTCCCAAAAGCCGATCGACAGGCCCACCGTCGGGTTCACGCCGCACGAGCACAGTGGCGAACCCGGATTCGGAATATCCTCCTGGCCGCCGATCGATGCCAGGGACAGGCCGCCAAGGGAAATCGGCATGATGCAGCTCCAGCAGATGTCGGTGATCGGGTTGGGAAAGCGCCCGGTGCACGTGCTGGCGGCCATCGTGCAGGGGCATGCCAGCAACGCCGCCAGCACGAATGCGACGGCCAACCGCGCATGCCTGCGCACGGACCTGGCCCTTTGCGCCATTGGATTCATCGTCTTGCCTCCTCTCGGGGTGACGTTATGGCAGGCGGCACTATTTCATCGATGCGCAGCATCTTGTCCTCTTGCGACACAAGCGCCGGCACGTGGCGGATCGCCAAGCGCCGCACCAGCAGGCCGTGCTGGTCGTAATAGACGGGCATGCGCCAGCGGCGCATCAGGTCGAGGTAAGAGCCGCCCGTCAGCACGGGCTTGACCGCCCCCGCGTACTTCCCAATCAGGTTTGAGGCCAAGGCGACCTGCCGTGGGTCGCGCGCGTCGAGAAAGAGCAGGCGGCGCGACAGGGACACGATGTCGAGTGGATTGGCCCGTGTCCCGGCCGGAAACAGCAACTTGCCGGACGCGTCCAGAAGGTTGCGGTCCAGCACATAACTCGGGTCGTAATGGTAGGAGCGCGCCGTTTGCGCCACCTGTAGCGGCAGCGGCGCGGGCTGCAGCACCGCCATGCGCCCCCGCTCTATTGCCAGGCCGCGCAGTCTGGCCAGCTCGCCGCTCGCTTCCCGCTCGCGCAAACGCCGCTCAACCATGGCCAGGAAATCCTCCTCCGCGATGCGGTAGACCGGCCCGATCACTCCCAGCGATTCGGCGCGTGTTTCCGGCACCATCGCCAGCGCCAGGCACAGGGCCAGGAGTTGTATTGTTCGTTCGCTCATCTTTTGCCCCTCAAAACAGCGGCCGCACCACGGCTAGGACGTCGCGCTGCGCCACCAAGCCGCACAGGCGATAGCGGGAATCGAAGCTGTCCGCATTGAGGCCCTGCATGTACAGATAGCCGGCAGGGATCACCGTTGCCGCAATCGGTTCCAGCGCCAGCCGCGACACGGTGGCGAAGCGCTTGGCCATCCCCATATCGGTGCCATTGACGAACACCCTGTGCTCGCGCACTGTCACCAGGTCCCCCGCCACCCCGGCTACCCGCTTGAAGAACGGCTGGCCACGCAGGCCTGGAAAGTGCGTTACCGCGTCGCCGCGGAACGCGAAGATGACGTAGTCACCACGCGCGACGCCGTGTGCACCATAGTCCACGATGGCGACCCAATACGGCAGGCTGGGCGTGACATTGAAGAGGATCGGCAATCTCGGGGTGGGATCGACCAGCACCCGGAGCGTCGCCAGCAGCCAGACGACCGCCAGCAGCGCATAGCACGGCCAGTCGCGCCACATCCGGCGCAAGTGACGCATCAACGTCGTCCTCATGGCCGCACCCGCTGCCGCAACAGCGGCGTCAAGTCCTGCACGCCGTCGGGCAGCGCCGCGATGGCGGAGCGGTCCACCACCAGGCAACCGCAATCGCGTTGCAATTCGGCCAGGCGGGCGGGATAACCGGCGGCGAAATCGCGCGCCGCCGCCAGCGCCTTGCTCCGCGCCACGTCGTCGGTGCCGCTTGACACGGCCTGCAGGTGCCGTGTCTGCTCCTCCCGGAAAACCAGCCAGGCATCGACCACCCCGACGACAGGGATGGGCTGGATCACCCAGTGGTGATACGCCGCCAGCGCGACGGCGTTGATTGACAGCGCAACCGCGATACCAGCCAATATGGGTTTCATGATTTGACCCTTTCCGCTAGCACGCGATTGATTGCCTCGTCGATGCTGTAGCCCTGGGCGCGCAGCGCATCGATCGGCTTGTTGTCCTCCAGCTTGTTGGAAAACAGCAGGTGGGTAGCGGGGTCCAGCACCAGGCGCACCACGCCTTCGCCCACCGGCGAGGACACGTACATTTCGGCATAGGCGCCGGCCTCGGTGCGCAGGGAGTTGAGCAGGCGTTTCTTACTCTCGTCCATCAGCAGCCGCCCCTTGCGGCCCAGCAGTTCGATCGATTCGGGCTTCTGGCGCAGCAGGAAGACCCAGTCCGAGCAGTTGAAGGCGGCCTCCATCTGCGCCGAACCGTAATAGTCGTCGGCGCCCTGCGTGGCGGTGACCAGCGCCCCGCCATACTTCCTCGCCCGGCGCGCCGCCTCTTCGACCACTGCCGCCTTGACGGGATCGTCGCTGCCGATCTCGCCCAGTTGCTGCTTGAGCTCATCCATGATGAGCAACTTACGCCGGTTGCGCGTCAAATACATCTCGGCCGTGATCTGGTACATCAACAGGATGTTGACCACGGCGTGCAGGTCGGGGCGGCGCTTCAATTCCTCGTTTTCCAGCACGATCAGGTCGTTGGAAAAGTCGACGTTGTTGCGGCCTTCGAAGAAGCGCGCATATTGTCCGTCCTTCGAATAGGGATTGAGCATGATGGCCAGGTCGCGGATACGCTGGTCATTCAGCACCTCCAGGTCCGGGATCGAGCCGCTCTTGAAGGCGTCGCGCATGGCGGTCATCGTCATGTCGCGGCCATACTGCTGCCACAGCCGCAGCAAGATCGCCGAGATCGCCTTGTACTGCACTTCGTCCAACTGGCTCTTCATCGAGCACATCTTGGCGATCGCGGGCACCAGCATGTCCATGTCCTCGCAGATATCGTTGATCACCGAGAACGGATTGATATTGATGGCGCTGCGCGCATCGAATTCGATATAGGCCCCGTTGGCCTTGCGGCACAGTTTTTCAAAGGAACGCCCCAGGTCCATCATCCAGACCTTCGCGCCAACCGAGCGGTACGACCACGCCAGCTCATTGAGCCATACCGACTTGCCCGAGCCCGGCGCCCCGACCACGGCGCCGTTGTAGTTGCCCAGGTCGTTGTCGAACAGGTCAAGCGTCGTGACCTGCCCGCGCCGCCCGGACAGCACCAGGGCCGGCGTGCTGGTGCCACGCCATTCAGCGATCAGGGGCGCCAGGTGGATCGCGTTGGCGTCGGTTTTCCGTGTCACCCGGCGCATCTTGCGCAAATCGTCATGGAATGTCGGCGACAGTGTCATCGGCAGGCTGGCGAGCAGCGCCTGGCGCTGCTTGAAGATATCGACGTTCAGCTCGAAGCCGCGTGCACGCCAGATCGCACGCGCGGTCTCGACGGCTTGCGCCCCACGCTCCTTCGCACAAAAAATGCCCAGTTGGTGGTACATCGACACCAGCCTGCCGCCGGCGTCGGCGGCGCTGGCGGCCGCTTCCCAGTCCTGCCGCTTTTGCTCCACGTCCGGCATCACGTCGGCCAGTTTGCTCGCCGCGTTCTGGTTGGCGCGGAAATGGTTGGCCGCCAACGCGCTGCGCGTGTCCGCGTGGTCGAGGATGTGCACCCCCATGGTCAGCAGGAACGGTGCGCTGTACTGCAGCGGCGGCTGCATCAGGTCGCCGATCAGGCTACCCATCTGTGACAAATGGAAATGCTTCGGGAACGACTTGATCGACAGGAAGTAGGCGGCAAGCGGCGCGCCGCCGGAGAGCTTGGAGAACAGCAACGCGTCGGGCGCCTGGTCCTGGATGGTGTCGAGGTCGACGATCTGGTCGCGCACCTCGCGCCCTTCGTCGTAGTGCAGCGAAGACAGGGCCGTGCGGGTCATGCGGTCCGGATTGGTGAACTGGGCGCACCAGTTGATCAGGCCATCGGCGTCACAGCGCCGGTTCGGCAGCGACGCCGACGCCAGCGTGACGGACATCGAGTCGCGCAGCGCGCACAGCATGCTCAGCCGCGCCTCGTCGCCGCCTCGCCCCGGCAGGGTGACCGATACCAGCAGCCGAAAGTCGCGCAGCGTGAAATGGTGCGCCGGCGTCATAGAGCGCTGCGTTCCAGCGAGCAGGTGCTCGACACGCTGGCGCGCCAGCACGCGGTACAGGTTGCGGTTACGTGCCGGGCGGCCGTAGGCGCTGCCCTTCTCATATTGGTCGGCGTCCTCCGTGCGCAGGTTCGCGTAGTCGCGCAGCACGTCGCGCACGTGGGGCGAGCCAAACAGGTGGAACTGGATACCGGTGCCCGCCGGGCAATTGGTGTACAGGCTGGCCAGCACCTCGACCATGCGGTCATCGGCGCCGCATTGCGGCAGCACTTCCAGCACGAAGCCAAGGCAGCCGTTGCGGTTGATGAACAACTGCTCATCAGGAACGTAGGCGCTGTACGGCAGCCAGGACGCGAACTGCTCGGCCGGCGCATCGTCCGGTGAACGCAGTCCGAGCCAGTCCAGGATATGGCGTGGACCGGAGCGCAGTTCCTCGCTTGCGATATCGAGCACGGTTTTCTCCTCGACGGTTATTGGCGCGGCGGTTCGATGGCCGGCGGCATTCCCATGGCGCCATGGCCAAGGTCGGCGCCCTCTTTTGCCGCAGCGGGTCCCGGCGACGCCACGGACGGGCCGGATGACGGGCCGGATAACGGGGCTGCAGGCGGGCGCAGCGGCGCGTATACCTCGCGCTCTTCGCGCTGCACATGCGCCACCTGCCAACGCCCGTCGTCCACCCGCACGTACACGTAGGACTGGTCGACCAGGTCGCGGTCGCTGTCTTCCCACGCCTTGACCCACAGGCGCAGCACGCGCACCGGGGAGCGCAACGCGACGGGATCAAGCCCAGGCGCCATGGCAGGCCTTGGTGCGGAAGCGGGCGCGCTGCCCTCCGCAGCGTGGCGGCGCGCCTCTTCACCAGCGCCGACAGGACCACGGTTGTAATAGTTGGCCGTCACCGACGTGCAATGCACGCCTTCCGGCGCCTTGCAACTGAACTTGGACGAACCATCCAGGCCGGTAAGGTTGCCGCAGGCGGACAACAGCAATACGCTGGAAGCCCAGGTTGACAGCGCAAGGACGGCCGGCTTAACGGTGTTTGGCAGCTTCATGTCCACTCCTTGCGATGCTTTTGCCCGGTGTCTTGCTGGTCGATGCTTGCGCCAACCGGGCCTCGACGTCATCACGGCTCAATGCACCGGCTGCGCGACTGCCGTCGGCGAAAAATAGGGTCGGCGTGGCCTGCACACCCAGCCTGGCGGCCAGGGCGAGATTGCGCTCCAGCGGGTTCGCGCACGCTTTGGCGTCGTTTACCGGCGAGGCACTTCCGGCCATCACCTGCGCATAGGCGGTCCCGCGGTCCTGATCGCACCAGATCGCCTCCGGTAATTGCGTACCCTGGAACGGAACCAGGAAATGCAATACGGTGACATCGTTCAATTGGCGCAAGGTCGTGTCGAGCTGACGGCAAAAGCCACAAGCCGGATCGGTGAACACCACCAGTTTGCGCGAACCATTGCCGCGAACCACAGCAATGGCGTCGCCGGCCGGCAATCCCGACAAGTCGACAGGGCCAGGTATGTTTCCTTCCGCCGCACTGGCGCTGGCCTTGGCCACGCCGGCTTGGCTGAGCGCGGTCAGGTCCCGCATTTGGCGTGTATCGAACAAGTGGCCGAACAGCAGGTAGCGCACGTTGCCACCGCCAACGTAGGCGACGTTCTCTCCCATCCATACCTCGTACAGCCCCGGCACCGGTGTTGCCGCCACCCGGTCAAAGCGGGTGGCCGGATGCGCCTGGCGCAACTGCGCAAGCAACGTATCTTCCGTCCTGCCTGCCAAAGCGGGTTGGGCCAGTGCCAGCCAGACGAGCGGCATCCAGTTAATCATCGACGGCATGGCGCGCCTCCCTCGGCAACCGCGGCAACTTGACGCCCTTGGTCAGGATGATGTGCACTTCGCGCTTGGCCCCCACTTCGATCACGGGGAAAGTCGCCTCCGCCAGCTTGATGTAATAATTGGCAAGGTTATCAAGTGAACGCCCAAAACCACCTGCGATGCCGCGCTGCATCCGGTCGCCCAATCCTTCCTGATTCGTCGCCAAGGTTCCGAACGGCGTCGCGGTGAAGGTTGAGCCGGCTTGTGCAAAGCCTTGCCCAATGCCGCCCACAATGCTGGCGCGCAGCGCATTCGCCAGCATCTGTCCTTGCATGGTGATCAACTGACCCCGCACACCGAGAATGCCGTCCTCGCCAAGTACATTGCCCTCGATCTTCACTTCCAGCGGTACGCCACCGGGGCGTATGCAGGTCAGGTTGACGGTGCGCATATAGGCCCGCGAATCGCTGACCCTGCCGTAACCGGATGCGATCACGAAGCATTCCTTGACATCAGCGCGGTAGTGATTCGGCAAAATCGCGTTATCCAGCAGCCGAATCTGCACGGGCAGAGGATCGGCCTGCGCTTGCCCGCCGGTCGGCGCCATAAGGCCAGTGAGCAGTTCGCCGCGGATGAAGCCCACCGGCAGGTAGGTTTCCAGCGTGCCGTCATCGTCTTGTCCGCCCTCGCTCCCGCCATCGCTGCCATCCTCGCCTTTCGCCGCCTTGGCTGCGGCGCCCGGCGCGGCCAGGTTGACTCTGGTCAGCGCTGGCGGCTGCTCGGCCTGCGGGGCTGTTCCCATTCCTGGCGCGGGCAGCGGCGAAGCCGGCGTCCCCGGAGGGAAGCCTTGCATGTCCGACGGGGAAACCGGCACGCGCGCGGCCTGCGCCGCCTGCGGCACGACCGGTGATCGCGCCACGGCCGGTGCGCGCTCCTGCGCCATCGATACAGGCGGCACCGGAGAATCGTCCTGCCGTGGTTCCTGCTGCCGGCGCTCGACTTCGGCAAGACGCTCCATGAGCGACTGTTCACCGGCCTTGCGCTCGGCGTTGATGCGCTCCTGCGTTTCCTTGTCCACCTTGTACTGGGCCAGCGCCTTGCCCGCCGTTCCCACCCACTGGTCCACCGGATCGACGCGCAAGGGCGTGATGCCTTCCTGCTCGGGCTTGACCACCGTTTTTTCCTTGGCGCGGTCGGGACGTGGCGCCGCCCGGGGCGTGCCGCTTGCCGACAATGCCAGGACCAGCCAGAAGATGCCTACCCCGCCAGTTAGAATGCCCGCCGCCATGAGGAATTGCTGCTGGCGCGGCGCCAGGCGGCTGGTTAGCTTGCGCCATTTTTCCTGTAGCTTCATGGCGTGTCCTCCCCACCACGGATCACGTACACCAGCGTGGATTCGCCCGGGCGTACGTTATGTTGTTCGATGGCCACCGCCATCACGCCGTCACGGTCAAACTCCTGCTCGGCCAGCACCATGGTCGTGGCGCCGGTATTGCGCAGCCGGTATGTTTCTCCGACCAGCGCGCTGCCCTGGTGTTTTCGGATCAGCCGCAGGTCGGCCTCTTGCCACAACGGCCGCGCGACGTCCATGCGGTCGACCTGGACGCTGGCGGTCTCGCGGCCTCCCACCATAGCGACGAGCATCTCCTTCATGGCCCGTACATGGCCGGCCGCGCGTTGCCGCGACGCTTTCGGCGCCGCCTCGCCCGCGTCCAGGCGGCGGTCGCGCAGCACCAGCGTCTCGGACGTCATCTGCGCGGGACGCAGCAGCAGGTTGTAGGTCGCGCGCGGCGAGGAGACAAACAGGTTGATCGGCTTGGATTGGTTCGACGTTACCGGGCGAACGTAGATCTCGCCCTTGTCGAGGTCACAATTGAGCATGACGTCCCCGCGCGGGTTCACAGCGGGAGAGGCCAATTGCGCGGTCGCCTGCGGTCCCGCAGCGGCCTGCCCGGTACCATCGCAATTGCTGGTCGAGTGGATGTTGCCGACCACATTGATGATCCGCTGCCCAACCAGCCGGATGCGGGTCGGGGCATCGCTGGCGATGGCCGCTTCCATGGTTTCACCATCGCGCACGTCGCGCGACTGCCCTGCGTAGGCGCATATCGTCCAGCACATGAGGCCAAGCGGCAAGATGAGGCGCTTGCCGCTCATGGCGCAACCCCTTTAAATGTTCTTAGTTGGGTGCGCCCGCCGCGATACTGGAAGACGGCCCGGAAGCGTTTTTGCAACAGCGAAGTTTCCTGCCCGTTGACGAGCGTGCGCAGCCTGCCGGTCAACAAGACCGTCTGAGTATCCTCGTCGGGTTCAAGTTGTTGCAACAGGAAGTAGGTACTTCCGTTCATCTTGCGCAGCCGCTCGGCCTCCAGTTCCATCTGGAGCTTGAGCGCCTGGTAGTCTTCCGGTGCGACAAAGCTCAGCAAGGCGTTCTTTTTCCATTCGGCCGAGGCAGGTGTGAGGTCCAGCATCAGCCAAGCGACGTAGCCGCCCATCTGTTCCAGATAGGCGCTCGAGACGCGCTCCCCCGAAACCCAGAACGACTTGGTGACTTGGGGCGGTGTCACCACGACGCGCTCCTCGACGACCAATCTATAAATGACCAGCAACGCGACGAACAGGCATGCGCACAGCATGCCCATGCCGATGCTTCTGTGACGGATGCGCAAACGCAATTCACGCAGGTCTTCCTGGTACCGGACGTTGTCCATGTTCACTCCTTACCCCACCATGCGGCGGATATGCGAAGGCGGTGTTGCCCGCATTGAACTCAACGGATTGGTCGGCAAATGCCAGCACAACCAGTGCAAGGGATAGGCCGCGTGCTTGTCGGCCTTGGCGCGCGCCATCTTGCGCGACAGGTAGATGCCCAGCGCACTGGCTGCACAAAATCCCCATAGCGAACCGGCAAGGTAACCAAGGAACAGCATGAAGAGGAACGGGGCAGCCACATCGACATCCCACAGGCCAATCTTCCACTGGTCGTCCAGCCGGCGGGGAATGTAGGTATCGGCCAGCATCCCGTTCCCCTACCCTGTTCAAATCACCGCGCCCATGATCGCACCCGCGATCACGAGGCCGACGGCGGCAAAGATGGCCAGCCCGACATAGAACAGCACCGGACCGAAGTTGCGCAGCGCGGCGAGCGAGATCAGCGCCACCACGAAGCCGATAAAGCCCACCAGCGCCTTGATGCCTGGCGCCAGGTCGGCCAGTTGCGTCAGGGCCGACACCAACGGGCCGGTCAGGCCCGAAAAAGTGACCAGGTCGAGCGCCTGGCCTGGCGCGGCCAATATCAGGCCCAGCAGCATTACCGTGAACAGCGCGAGGGCGCCGCCGCCTTTCCGTGGCAGGCGCCACGCGGTGGGCACATGGGCCCACGTGTTAAACGTACTCATGCAAGTCTCCTCAAGATAACCATTGCGCGCTGTTCGTCCGCGTCCCGCCACGCGCTCCCGGGGCATCTTGGCCTCGCAGGCGGGCCTCGCGCCACGGCCCGCCTGCGAGCCTTCCAGCGCGGCGGACGGCTTCCGCGCGGCCGTGTCCAGGGCCAGGGGAGCGCCCTCACGCGCTGTTCCCGGCGAATGCCGCCAGTTGTCATGGCTGTCCCTCCGTCAATGAGTGAAAGGTGATTTCAGCGCGGCGGTTAGCTTGGCGCCCGGAGTCGGTGGTGTTGTCGCCCACGTAGCAGCACACGCCCCGCGCTTCCCAAGACAGGCGCGCCGGTGCGACGCCCAATTGGTCGCGAAGATAGTCGGCAACCGCGCGCGCTCGCGCGCCGGCCAGGCGATGGTTCAGCGCTTCGGCGCCGACATCGTCCGTACGTCCGGCTATTGCGATCGTGCCAAGACGCCCGGCGCGGACGGACCATTGCGAGATCCGTTGCGCGTCGTGCGTATCAAGGACCGCAGACCCGGTAGGGAAATGCACCACCAGCGTGGACGGCGCAGCCAAGGCCGGCATCGGTATTTTTGTGTTGTCGTTTTGGCGCATCTGCGCAATCGGCTTGTCCTGATCGGCCGGAGTCTTGGCTGTCACACCCGGACAGGCCGGAGTCAGGCAAAAACCGTAATAACTGCCCTCACCATGGCCCAGCTGCGCAATACGGTAGCCTGACACTTGGCTGTGGCGGCGCGCTTCCATCACGACCGCATGCCGGTCCAGGCTTGAACAGGCGGCAAGCAGCACTGGCAGCGCCAGGCTGCCCGCCATCGCGGCATACCGCCGCGTATTCGATGTCACGGACGTCATCGCATCCTCACTGCAATGAGCGGGGCTGCGACGAGCGATGGGGATTGTTCAGGCTTGGCTGGCCCCATGCGCCGCAACAGCGCCCGATAGAAGCGCCATGCGTAGCGGATGCGCACGCGCAGACACTGTTCCATGGTCAAGGTGACGCACGAAGCGTTGTAGGCGCCGATGGCCTCCCAAGTTGGCCCGTAGCGGGTGACCTTTTCGGCCAGGATGCGCGCGCCGGCGTCGATATTCGTGCAAGGGTCCAGCAGCGTTTTTTCCGTGACTCCCAGGTTGCGCAACATGCGCGCGCTGGAATTGATTTGCATGAGCCCGATATCGACCGTTCCGGTGCGGTGGCGGTGGTCTTCGTTGATCGCCGCAGGGTTCATGCCTGACTCGACGTCGGCAATCGCTTGCAGCCAGACGACTGGAACGTTGTGCTTCGCCGCCGCCTGCTCCCAGCAAGCGCTTGAGACGCCCGGCACGACAGCCAGCAGCGGCAGGAATGATTGAATGGAGAGTTGCATGTGCACCTCACGGCTAAGCCCGATGTGGAATCACCCTCGCGTCATGCGAGGAGTTGGGTGACTTCGGGTAAGCCGGCGGTAGCCAGGCGGGGTCGATTGCGGGTGTGCGCCTCAGGGCGCGTACTTCGAATTATCGAGACTGCGTTGCGGCGCGGCGGGCAATGTTGCGGCGCGCGTGTTCGAACAGTTTGCTCTTTGCGCCATCCTCTTCCATCGCCAGCGCAACGCACGCGGTCGTAAAATGGTCCAGCTTGAATTGCGGGTGCGGGTGCCGGTTCTGCTCAGACTTCTGCAATGCCAGCAGCAATTCATATTGTTCACGCCACATTTCTTCCTGCCTGCGCGCGGTATGCTGGTCGCGCAGCACGAGGCGCGTATGCAGGAAGGTGAAGATGCGCAGGTCAGCGCCGGGTCTGTTGAACACCAGCGACACGCAGGCGCTGATCAGATCCGGGTAGCGCAGCTTCGGCGAACTGTTGGCGACGTCGTTGTACAAGGCTTCGAGCCAGGCATATTCGTCCAGCCATACGCGTGTGACCACCGTCACCGCGTTGTTCGCAGCCGGTGGCATTACGCCCGTTTCACACTGCGCCAGTTTTGGAGCGGGGTGAAATGAAATTTGCGCGGTAGTCATTCTATGCACCTCGTCATGAAGTCCGGTAAGGCGGCTTGATTTGACAATGGTAGGACCGCTTGTATTTTTTCTCTCCTCGGAATGCCACCAATTTCATGCCTGTTTCAAGATCAGCCCGGGTAAGACGCCAAAAACATTGATGGTTTGTCGCCAATCAGTCAAATCAGTAACAGCAACTTTAATTGCCGTACTAGCAATACCGGGGCATAATTGCAGCTAGTAAACTGGAGAATTAGACTTGCGCATTAACCACGCCATCCTAATCCGCGCCCTTCCTGCAGATCGTCTGGAGGACTTCGTAAACGACTGGTTGGCGCAGCGTTGCAAGGACTACCATAGCCATGAACTCTGGCGCGGCACTGGAGACATGGGGCGCGACGTAACTGGTTATGTAACGGATAGGCGCATGGAAGGCGCTTGGGACAATTTCCAGTGCAAGCAACTCAACAAGACTCTTTCCGAGCCTTCCGCTTTTATTGAGCTTGGCAAGATTTTTATGCACTCCGCGTCCGGTGCCTATTCCTTACCACGAGCATATATCTTTGTCGCCCCCCTTGGTGTAGGCCGCGCAGTACAGCAGTTTATCGCTCATCCTGAACGGTTCCGGCAAGCCTTTCTGGACCGCTGGAACACCAGCATCGCTGGTCGACTCGTCGACAAGCAGATGATCCAATTTACTCCAGAGATCGAGGCCAAAATCAAAGCGTTCGACTTCACCCAGGTCCATTGGCTTGACGCTGCACGACTCGCAAACGATCCGGCTTGCCAACCCGTGCTTGTAAAATGGTTCAATGAAGATCCTGGACCTTCTCCCCGAGGTGTTGTTCCCGCTGAAATACAGGCTGATGAATCCGCGTATATAGGACAACTGCTCAAGCTGTATTCAGAAAAGGGGCCTGGCACATACCCTGATGCAGAGACGGCATTGGCCAGTGCAAATTACGGTACGCATCTGCGTGACCAGCGCACCCGTTTCTTTGACTCTGTTGCATTTGATCGGTTCTATCGCGACTCTACCCCCGAGGAATATTTGAGTACGTTCAAAGATGAGGTCTACCATGGCGTCGTCGAAATTCATGGCGACGATCATTCGGACGGTTTGACAAGACTTAGCCAAGTAATGAGGCAGGCTGCCATCCTGCAAGCATCAGGTATTTTAGGAAAACATGCTGGCCCCCAAGTCAAGCAGGGAACTTGCCATCAATTTGCGAACGAGGGGCGCTTACCATGGCATCGTTAGAGGAAAAAAATTGGCGAGTTCCTCCATTCAACAGCAAGCTTGAGACAGGTATTCGCGCGCTAGTGGTACTTGAAGCGTTCTATCCTCGCCGTTGTGACCTGACGGAGATGACTTGGTTTGACCACTTGGTTGTTCACACAGGGGACCTTGATGGCCACGACGTTCCCGAAAGCCTTCACCCTGATCTACCCAACAGAACTGGAGAGCTATTGATTCGCCGTCCCCTGGTTGAGCAAAGCTTGCGTATGATGCAGCAGATGCACCTCATCGAAGTGTTCGAGTGCGAAACTGGCATCGAGTTCTGCGCAAGTGATGCGGCGCCCAGCTATCTCGATCTCTTGCAAACGCCATATTCACTCGCCCTAAAGCAGCGAGCCAATTGGATGGCTGGCTACTTTTCTGGGCAGACTACCGCTGAAATTCGCTCGCTAATCGAAAGTAGAATCGGCCGCTGGACTGCAGAATTCCGAGCAGCAAAGACATCAGTAGGATTTCCGACATGACCGGTATACGGTTACGACATCTCGCCTTTTCCGGCCCCAACATCAAACCCGCTGAACTGTGGTTCGATGAAGGGCTCAACATTATCTATGGGGCTTCGAATACAGGAAAATCGTTCACGTCGAAAGCAATTCTGTTTATGCTCGGCGTATCCAAGAATTTGCCAGAGACGGAGGAAATTCTGGCGTACGATGCCGCTTGGCTAGGCTTGACTTTGCCCAATGGTCGTAATGTAACCCTTTACCGCCCTACCCAAGGCGGCCACTTCAGGCTGCTTGAAGGACTGGTAGTAAGTGTAGATATTGAGAATGGCGTGGTACTCCGCCAAAAACATGACTCCAGACGGAACGATTCTGTTTCGCAAATGCTACTTGATGTGATGGGGTTTGCCGGCAAGCAGATCGTCCGTGATGGAAACGGGAAAAAGGATGTATTGTCCATCTTTCTCCTGTCACCGTACGCCGTCGTATCCGAGGAGGACATCATCGCTGAGAAGAGCCCGATTTTTGCCTCGGGCATCCCTGCCGAGCGTACATTCGAGCAAAATCTCTTCAAATTTTTGATCACAGGAACTGACGGATCTGCCGCGGTGACTGTCCCTAAGCTCGCCGAACGAAAGGTGGCTAAGACGGCCAAAATTGAATTGGTAACCGAGCTAATAGCTCAGCTTGACGGTGAGCTAGGCGAAAATCCTCCCGACGAGAAAGAAGCCGAACAGCAGCTCCGCCGACTCGAACAAAGTACGGAAGATCTGTCCACGCAATTGCAGAATGCTCAAGCGCGGCTGGATAGCCTTGTTATTGAACGACGCAACGCTACAGATCATCGCCGTGATTTGCAAAGCCGGGCAAATGAGCTTGACGTAACATTGCAACGCTTCGCCAAACTAAGAGCGGTCTACAACTCGGACCTGCAACGCCTGCAGTCCATTGAAGAAGGCGGCTTTGTACTACTAGCTATGGCTGGGTTGGATTGTCCTGTATGTGGAGCACCATCCGCAGCGCAAACTCACGTTCATGTTGCGGAGGAAATCTCAATGGCACACATGGCTGCGTCAGCTGAAGCAGCCAAGATCGAACTTGAACAGCTAGAGCTTAATCAAACGATCACATCCCTCGAGGCTGATGCCAGCGACCTCGCTCATACTCTTACCCAGCTAAAAACCGAGATCGACAGGTTAGACAAGACTATTCTTGAAGAACGTCCACTTGAAGCTTCGTTGCGAGAAAGCTACGAAGCGTACACTACCAAGAAAATAGAAGTCAGCAAGTTCATTGACCTCTATCAGCAGCGTGCGAAACTGGTCGCTCGCCGCGCTGCGATCGAGGCAGAACCTACGAAGCGCGAAGATAAGGCTCCCGTTGCTGGTCCGGACTCCACCACAGCATTCAAGTTCGGCGAAACTGTAAAGGCTGTTTTAACCGCGTGGCATTTCCCTAATGCGAATAAGGTTCAGTTCGATGAAAGGTCGTACGACATTACTGTCGGCGGCAAGAGCCGTGCGGCCAATGGTAAAGGCGTGCGCGCAATTCTACATGCGGCCTTTAATGTCGCGGTAATCGTTTATTGCATTGAGAACAAACTGCCGCACCCTGGCTTCCTGGTCCTCGATACGCCTCTTTTGACCTATCGTGAGCCGATGTCTTCGCGACATGGTGAGCTCTCGGACGATGAAATAATGCTCAAGGCCACCAGCGTAGCAGAGCACTTCTATAAGCATCTCGCTAGTCTGAAAAGTGAAGTCCAAGTTATCGTTATCGAGAACTCAGACCCACCGAATGCCATTCGAGATTTGGCGCATATCGAAACCTTCACTGGCCTCGACGGGAATGGGCGCTTTGGGCTATTAGCAAAAGCGGGATGATCCGTCTAGTAGTACAACGCGCCTTCGGAAGCATTCAAACCAAAGTAATGCCCCGGTCGGTCCCCGCAGGATAGTTGGCAATCGCAATTGCGGTACACACACAAGCCGATCCGACCATCAACGGCGCGAGCACCACAGGCACCGCTGCCGGCAGCACCGCCGTAATAACCACCGTACAGACCGCGAGACAGCCGGCGCAGACGCTGGCCGTCCACACTTCCGGGTGATGCCGGGAAAATTCCAGGCTTTTCACGCGTCGACGCACCAACCCGTCGGCAACGCACGCACACGCCAGCAGCAGGAAACCCGGCGCCAACTGCACCAGCGCCGCCAGCCGGAAGGCAGCAAGCAGCAACAAGGCGTTCACCGAGCGCAGGTAATCACTATCGAGGAGACGTCTACCCACGGTATCGAACTGCCGGCCCGCGGCCGTCATGGCCATCCCCTTCCCCGCACCAGTATCGGTGCCGATCATCGGCGCGGCCACCGGCCGCTCGGCGATGGATAGTGCGCGTTCAAGCGCCTGCCGCGCATGCGCCTGCCCCCATGCCGCCCCCTGCTGGCCGTGCTCGGCCCGGATACGGCCAAAGAATGCCGAGGGTGGCGCCACCGCCGGCAGGTACAGCACCAGCAGCAACAGCCCCACCAGCGAGGCGATAGTGACGGCCCGGATCATCGTCATGCCGGCTCCTTGACTTTGCCAGCGTCCGATTCGGCACCCGGGTCAAGTAAGGTGAAGCGTCCCTTACACAGTCGGCCACCGGACACCGAAGCAAAGAACTGCAGGTTCGGCAACTTGCCCAAGAGCGAAGTGGGCACCAATTCATTGAACTCCTCCGCGATCTGGGTCGATTCCACCATGGTGAAGTCGCCCAGGTGGCCGTCCCTTGCCGTGTTGCGGCCGACCTTCATGTTGTGGATCGCGGTCTGGCCAAAGGTTTCGTTGATGAATTCCTGTGTGGGCTGGTCCTTGGTGCGGAACGCGATCAGGTTGTTCAGGTTCCCCAGCGCCATGCGCGCCGCCTCCTGGCTGCCCAGGCGCTTGGCCAGGTCGGCAATGGTCTGCATCGCGACGGTGGTGTAGATGCCGCCTTCCGCGCCCTTGTTCATGATTTCGATCAGTGGCTGGTTGATGACATTGGACACCTCGTCGACGAACAGCGAGATGCGCCGGTGGCCACCCAGGTTGTAGCGGATGCCCGAGCGCGCCGCCAGGTCGGCCAGGCACATCGCGCCGATGGCAGACGCCACCGCCGGATCGGGCAGCGAGTCGAGACACATCAGCAGCACGTGGCCGCCGCGCTCGATTTTCTCCAGGTTCATGATCGGGCGTTCGTCCGCCTCGTCGAATGGTTCCGGCGAGAGGGTCTTGCCCAGCTCTCCCGAGGTCAGCATGGACAGGATCGGCAGCAGGTTGGCCGTGATTTTCTGGTAGTGCTCGCGATTGTGCCGGAACACCCGCACTTGCGAGTCGATCACCTTGTCGTGGCGCGACTCGTGCACATGGCGTTCATAGTATTCGACGAAGGCCACCAGTTCGGCGCTGGCCACGGGCGATGGGGATTTCAGCGTCCCTTTGCGGGCCTTTTCCAGCAGGCGAACCAGGTCCGGGTCGGTACGCCAGCCCCGTCCCAGCAGCTCCTCGTAGAAACGTTTCAGCGTTTCCTCCAGGATCGGATCGATGCCCGCCTCGATGTACTTGGTCAGCTTCATCAAATTCGGACGCCGCTCCAGGCGCACCATGCCCTGCGTGACCACGTTCACCGCATCCCAGCCGAACGCCGAGAACGCGCCGGCCGTGTCCGGCGGCAGTATCGACTGGATGCGCGAGGCGATCTCCGTCGGTTTTTGCCAGTTGAAGGTGAAGTCCAGGCGCACGCCGGTCTCCGGAAACGCCGGATGGAACCATAGAAAGGTGTCATCCTCGCGGTAATCGGCGCAGGCCTTCTCCACCAGCCGCTTCAGGCGCTTGGAGTTTTTCGGGTCCAGGATGATCACCACGTCGCCGCGCTTGACCGCCTGGGTGATCAGCCAGCCCAGGCACACGCCCTTGCCGGATTGGGTGGTCCCGACCACCAGGGTGCCCCCCTCGAAATTCTGCAATGGCCGCGCCAGCAGCTTCTCACGCTGCTCCACCCCGTGAATGTACGGCAGGCCGATTTCGTCGTCCGGCTGCGGATTGACGACATAGCCCAGCAATTTCAGCACCGTGGGCGGAATACGCAGGTCGCGGTAATCCACCTTGGCCAGCTCGTACAGCCGCTGCGAATGCACCGGCTGCCATTCGAAACCGAACCCGAACACCACCATGTCCGGGTCGGATGCCAGGCGCGCCAGGCGTTTCGTCGTCATCATTTCCATGGCGCGCCCCGACAAGGCTGCGCGTACGCCAACGATGCGCAGCCCCTGCCGGGCGCGCAGTACCGTCATCGGCACCATCACTGACAGCATGGCGGCGCCCAGCGCCACTGGAATCGTACCGGGGGTCCCGGCAATCGTCCCGAGCGCCGCGCCGGCCCAGGTCGTGCTCGCCACCAGCTCCAGGGGGCTGCGCCAGGGCATTTCATAGTTACGCATCAGCATGACGGCCCTCCACTACGTAGCCGGACTGGCAGCGGAAACCGGCAGGCCGGTGACAAACTGCGCACCAATGAATACTCCGGGAACGCGCGCGCCGTCGATCTCCTGCGACTGCACGCACTCGCCGTCCTCGTCCGGCTCCAGCATGCCCGCGTCAAACAATGCGCGCCACGCCTGGCGCGCGTCGACACCCTGCCAATCCAGCGAAGCGAGCGGAACGAACAACACGCCAGCGATGACATGACATTGCGGCTTGTCGTCACATAGCGTACTGACGATGGCCGACAGCGCCCGGGCCACCGTGCGGTTCAAGCGCATCGGCGCACGCAAGGCCGCGCGGCGCGGCGATTCGGCCTGTCGGGCACTGTCATCAGGGGGCCGCGCGCCTTGGGGGGCGGCCAGCTCCTGGCCAGGCTTTACGCCACCACTTTTGTCCAACCGGGCCGGTGGCGGTGGCGGCACTTCAGGGAGCGGCAATTGCGCCGCGTCCGCGTCTTCGGGCGCCTGCGTGCGTGCCGGGCGTCGACGCTGTGGCATTGGCACGGGCGCAGTCTCCTGCGGTGGGGAAGCATTCTCTGTTCGCACATGGGCGCCGTCCTCCGGGCGCCGCGGCTCACTACACCTTTCTGCCTGCACCACCTCCAGCGCTTGCGGGATTGGCTCCGGCGGCGGCACCACGTCGGCAAGCAGCAAGCTCGGCGGTGCAATCCTGATCGCATCCAATGGTTCAGGCGCGCCCGGCGGTTGTATCCGGACCACGCATGCGCCATTGTTCCCGGCGGACACGATCCCGCCGGCAACCAGTATTTCCAGGGATTTGGAAGCATCGTCGGGTGCACCGGGCAAACGTTCGTCGGCAAGCAACCGGATCACGTCCGACGCGCCGTTCGGCCAGACCAGATACAAGCCATCCGCGCCGTACCACAACCGCGAACGGGGCGCATTCGGCAGCCAGTTGTGGTCCGACTGCACCAGTTCCCGCATGGCTTCGACCAGGTGACGCGCGAGATGCACCGGCACCGACTCCTCGGCTCCCGCCGCTCCCGCCGCGCTGCGCTGGCGATGGATCACGAGCGCGGCAGCATGGCGGACCAGGCGGTCCATCACGTTATGTTCGTGGTAGGTGGCGAGCCCTGATATGGAGGCGAGCATGTTGGGAACGATCACGTCGTTGCCTAAGGCAAGATCAGCCAACGTCTTTGCGGGAACGATCATGGGTAGGGCAAACAGTCCCGGCGCCCGCCGTTCCGGTCCCGCCAGCCACTGCGCATGGAAGGTCGTGCAGCGCCGCTCCCGCAACCACGCGCTCAGAGGCGCGACATAGGGCTGCCACAAGTGCCCCTGGACATCGCGCACCCGTACCTGGCCAAAACACCGGTAAAGCTCGCTGCACAGCCCGGCGATGAAGGTGGCGCGGCGCCAGCGCGGCTCCAGGATCACCCGGTTTGAAATGGTCTGCCGGCCGGCAAAGATCTGGGAATCGGTGGCCTGGAGCGCATAGAACGCCACCTCCAGCCCGATACGAAGCATGCCGCCCGCTTGGCAGTGATAGCTGCCAGCGGTCGCCGGCAGCGCGTTGACATAGCCAGCGTAATTGCGGATGGGCTCCAGCAGATCAGCGGTAAACGTGGCGTTGTCGCATCCATAGCAGAGTTTGATGCGGGCAATCACGTCGTGGTGGTTGGCCAGTAATTCCTCGACGCCGCTGGCGCGGATACCGGCTGCCGTCGCCGTCGCCGGGGCGGCCTTCGGGCTCGCAGGTGCGGCAACGTCACCGGTCGCGCCTGCGCGCAGCCGCTTCAACAGGTTCGCAAGAGACATGGCAGACCCCAGGAGTTCTGTGGGCTACCAGTGTCGAGTGGTCCTGGCGCGGCGTCCATGCGGAAACAAGCCAATTAGGACTGTTTTTTCGCCTCGGCGTTATTCGGGGTGAGGATGTCGGCCAACTGGGCATGCCGTCCCATGAAATGGGACTTGACGCGCGGGTCGAGCGGATAGCGGTGCAGCAGATGACAGAACACGCACCCGGCGGTGAGGGGCGGCGGCGTCCCTATCGCCCCTAGATATTGTGCCCGGCATAGCGGACAGCGGTGCATGGCGAGTGCCGGCTCGCGGCACTGCCAGATGCCGAGCAACTGGCATACCAGTGAAAAGGCCCGGTCGAACGACAGCGTGGGGCGGCCGGAACTGCTGTCCGCATACATGCGGTACGCCAGCACCAGCGCTTCGGCCGGCGTGCAACGCTGCTGCTCACGCAGCGAGGTAAAGATATTGGCAAATTCCGATGCCTCGGCACGCGTCAGAATGTTCCCGCAATGGAGCCACTCGCTGGATTCGGGCCGCCGACCATTGACAGAGGCGCTATTGCGAAAGAAATGGGCCTTCAGCAGCGAGGCGCGCAAGCCGGTCACATGCACAACCGTGCCCAATCGCGCGCCCAGCGCGATGCATTCCCTGGCCATCTGCAGGGCGCGAATATAGCTATCGGCGTCGGAGGCCGCCATGGTGCTGGGATCAATTCGACTGCACGATCGGCAACGGCTGATCGGCCTTGCCGACCGTCCGGCTGGCGCCTACCCGGCACAAGGTGACTGCCAGGCCCGCCGGCGCCGCCAGCACAGCCGGCAAGTTTCCGATTGGCAGGAACAGGCTTTCATGCGGCAAACTCGGCGCCAATGCGACCAGATCGCTGACCGACATCGTGCTGAGCAGGGCCGCGCAATCCGGATCGAGGTGGAACTTATAGCTGGTGGCGATCCGGTTCTGCCTGAGTCCGGCCTGAATCGTCAACAGAAATTGTAGGTTCAGTTGCTGCACATCCGTCAGGTGAATGGCACTGTCCATGATGGGTGACTCCGTTTTGCCCCGATGCGGGGCGTGGTTACATCTATGGTGCGGGGTGATATCACTGCACAGCGATGCGCGATCGCTACATTTACAAGCACCGACTGCCAATTGCGGAAACTACACCGCACGATTTACACGGTCAAGAGCAACTGCTCCCCCTGTTCACCGCAAAACCATTGTCCTCTTGACGACAATGTCCTGTTCGATGGATGCTAGCGCCATGTAGCAACCTGATACCAAACCCAGCACCGCCCGAGCAGCTGCTCCCAACAAATCCAATATGCCCCGTAAACAGGACTCAAGCGCCTCATGGAGCCAGAACAGCGCAGTGCCCCACCTGCCCGCGAACTTGCACGCGAGCTTGAATCGAACTTGGTGCCGGGGCTACGCAACCGGCTAATCGCTGAGTTGGCTGCACGCGACATCCCGCCAAGCCAATACACGCTCTACCTCGCAAAAATCACCGGCCGCGCACCGCAAACCGTGAAGCGCTGGCTCAAGCCCAATCTCCCCGGACTGCCGGATCTCGCTTCACTGGCATTGCTTGGCATGCAACTGAACCTGGACCCCAACTGGCTGCTGGGTTTACAGCGCCACCGCGCGAATTTCTCTTACGCCCGCTTGCCTCAGCACCTGCTCGATACGTTGTATCCTGACGGAAAGGTACCGGCCGACTGGATAGGCGCGCTCCTGAGCCACATCGACGCACATACTTCGCTCAAGGTCGGCATCATGCGCGGGCAAGAAATGGCCCCACTGATACGCGACGGCGAACCTTTCTTTTTCGACGACACGCAAACTCAAATCTCCTGTAACGGCGTCTATCTGCTCGGCCAGAATGGACAAACGATGGTCAGGCAAGTGGAGCGGCGCATCGGCGAAGGTCTGCTGCTGCGCTGCGCAAACAAAGACTATGCCGACACGCTGCTCAAGGATGCCGACGAAGCCGCAGCCCCCCTGATCGTGCACGGACGCTTGCTGCTGGTCTTCCATGTCACCCCGCTCTAGCGTTGCTCTGTCGGGGAGAAGGGAGTCCGTTCCCGCTGCCCTTCGGCACAACCGGTCACGGCTCCCTCCCCTCAACTCCGCGGATTACACCGCTTCGACGATCGGCCGCCAGTCAGCGGCTGACAATTCCAGCAGTTTGCCGCCCAACTCCTCAAACTCCGTCGCACGATCGTAATCGTCGACTTCCTGGGCATAGCCAGTGACCGCGTTGAGCAGTCCATAGCCACTCAGGTCATGCTCCTGGAACAGATGCCGCAGCACGCCGGCGCACTCGGCCTCGTTCAAGGCATAGCGGTTGGACAGCACTTCCACCGCCCTGACCGGATTGCCCGTCAGCTTGATGCCCATGGTCTTGCGCATCTTTTCCGAGATCAGATCGAACGTCGCCTCTGACACCGCGGTCTGGACCAGGTCGCGAACCTTGAGGAAGATGGCTTTGTCATCCGCTTCAAGGGTGTCGTTCTGGTAGACCAGCACTTCGTCGTTGTCGGACACCAGGTTGCGCCCGGCGTGATTCTTGCGCATGGTGCGGTCCTGGACGATGAGGCCGTTGCTGCACACGAGACGAAACAGCAACGGTTCCACCCGCAGCGTGCCGCAGCCGATTTCCGAATTGCTGACCACGACGCCCGCATGCACGATGTCGCCCGGCGCCACCTCGCATTCAATCTTCGAGCTGACCACCTTCAGGTACAGCTTCTTGTCAGTCAACGCCACCGACTCGAAGCGCGCGCCCGGCAATTGCTGCAAGACCGGTACGATGCTTTTCGCCAGGTCGAAGTTGTCCAACCGGCGATAACGGGTCGACAGCAATGCCCTTGCCCTTCCATCGAGCGTGCGGACCAGGTAACTGTCAGCATGGTTGAGGTTCAACCAGCCGTTGACATTCAGGTCCAGCAAGGCCGGGTTGAACTCGCGCATCCGCTTGAAGTATGTCAGCGGAATGTCGAGCTTCTTCGCCAACTGCCCGCACACGAAGTCGTTCAGCGGATAGCGCACGTCGCCGACCTTGGGTTCGTCGATCACCAACCCAAACTCGTGCGCTGGCGTGGTTTCGCCGCGCATTTTCGTGGCCGACACGATCAGGTCGTGCTTGGCCGTATGCTGGCGTGCGATTTCATCCGCCAGGGCATTCAAGGACTGTCCAGTTTTCATGATGCTTCCTCCGGTCAAAAAACGCGGACGGCCTGCCCCTGCCGGGGATAGGCCCCCGCAGGGTTAAAAATCAAGGTATTGCTACCGCTCTGGCGCTTGCGCGCCACATCAAGGCTTGCGCCTAACTGCTACCGCTGCACTTGGCAACTCACGCTGCCAATTCCTCCTGGGCGGCATGGCGTTCGAACACATTGGCCCAGTCCGCGCCGGCAATCCGGGGAATGAACACTTCAGCCTGCCGGTTCTCCCCGTGACGGCAACATTTCATGTACCGCCGCGCCAGGCCATATGCGGCAGCCTGGCCGTCGTACATCGCGTCGGCGTCGTTGTCGCCGTAGATCCGCAGTCGCGTCACCGCGTCCGGCACCCATATACGCTCCAGGTTGCCGGCGCAGATGCCTGCCCAAACGGGCTGGCCGGTGCGCTTGAAGATCGCCAGAGCTGTCTCGACACCTTCGCAAACCGACAGTTCACCGGCAGGTTCGCCCAACCGGATGGCCGCGCCGTTCACGCCGCCGCATAGCAGCTTCTTCGACTCCGCGCCCAGCGCCTTGCGGCCGTCCTGCAAATAGGTGCGATGCAACGACACCACCTGCCCGCCCTGGTCCTGGACCACCGCCACCAGCGCCGCGTACTTGCGCACCAGTTTTGACTTGCCAGTGCCCGGGTCGGGTTCGTAGTACCCGAGCGCTGGGTGGAAGCGTAAGGTGGCCGGATAGCCATCCATGCCAAGGCCACGAAAGCGCAGATAACGGTCCACTTCGTCGCCCTGCGTAATCGGCCGGGTTTCGGACAGGATGCGGTAAATCAGCTTGCGGGCATCCTGCACCTTGCCGGGAACGCGCGGCGACGCCGGCAGCAGGCCCAGTGCCATCTCGACCCGGTGCAGCGCGGTACCGGCATTCCAACCAAAGTAGCCCATCAGCAGCTTGAAGCCGCCGCCGGCGCCACAAGCGCGGCATACATAGTTGCCGTCACCAAACTTGTCGGTGTACTGGAATCGGTCCGTCCCGCCACAGGCCGCAATGGGGCATGGCTGGTTACGCCGGTTCAGTACTTTCTCGTCGACGCCCAGTGCGAGCAGCAACGGTGTCCATCGTCCATACGCGCTGGCGCGCACGGCCTGGAATCGCTGGTCGAACTCCTCTTGTTCCGGTGTCATATCGCCTCCGAAAGGTTGGACGGCTCATGCCTGGGAGAAGAGATCGCCACGCTCCTCGACGCGGCGCATCTGTTCGTTGATCCATTGCGGATTGGCCGCCAGCCGATCCGCGACCCAACCAGGATTGGCGAATACGGTACGCCGTACCCATTCCGGATACGCCGCCAGTGATGCCTCGAACCAGCGCCGCAAATGCGTGCCGATCCAGTCGCGTACCTCTTCGGCATCGCAACGCCCAATGAAGGGCAATCCGGACAACGGGCTGCAGGCAACCACGCGCATGCAACTCACGAACGAGAAAGGCTGCAGATCGCGCTGGCGGTCAGTGAAGACCCAGCGCACGATCTCGAACTTTTCCGCCAGCGGGGTGCTGGCGATACTCAGCAGCCGCACCTTTTGAAGCAGCCACCAATGCAGGCGCACCACTTCTTCCTCGGTGAACTCCTCAATCGGCTCATCATCGGACCAGTCGTCGGATTCCGCAGACTGGACGGTGGAGTCGGAAATATCGATCAGGAAAAACTCTTCCACGATTGCCTCCGTGCAAAAAATGGACGGGACAATCGCCCGCATGGGAGGTTGTCCCATGGGGGGTGACGGGGTTGGATACCCCTAATTGACAGGCTGGCTATGCTGCGGCGGTGTGAACCGCTTTCGATGGGCTGCCAGCTACCATCGGAAAAAACTGCTCGTTTGCATCACAGACTTCGGAAGCCCAGCCGCTCCGGCAGGCATGCACAGAAAATCCGCTACAGGCACTGTAGGCGGCGCCGGCGGCAATTTCAAGTGCCGTTCACCGCATTTGCGTGCCCTCCCAAAAACCTGAGGCGCGGCGCAAAGCCTCCAGCAAGTACCGGCAACACCGCGTTGCGACGGCTTGCACTATCCCCAAAGGGCGCGATCATATGTGGGTGGCGACGATGTGTTGGCTCTGGATGGGGGAGGCTGTGATGACCGAATTCCATTTGTGCTTTTCCAAGTATGGCAACTGGGGACGGAACTACCATTACACGATGGTGGTTCGTGCACGCAACCTCGAAGCAGCTATCCGCTCCGTGGAAAAGAAAATCCAAGCTATTACTACCGCGGGTGTGTCGGCTGTTACCCGGTCGAGTAACCACCGGCCAAGCAAACGATATAAATTAATTTTCGTCGTCGAACCACTGCAATACGCGGGGTGGCCCGGAAACAGCCTGCTTTTTATCGGTTTTTCGGGTATAGCTTGGTGCCGGACTGGATTACGCTCTGGCGATAGCCTTGTTTTATAGGTGCACCATGAACTCGCCTACCGAAGCCACCGCCGTTTTCAATGCGAACCATGACGCCACCAACCGCAGACTTCTCGCGCGCAAGGTCATTGCGAAGTCCGACCATATCGAGTCAGCCAGCCGCAAGGTGTCCATCACCCTATGCAGCCCGGAAGGCAAGCGCCTCTATCTGCGCTGCTTTGAAATCACGCAGGTTAACTTCCACTACATCACAGTGTTCGCCCATATGAAGGTGTCCGAGCAGGAAGTCGGGCGCATCGAACAGGAAATTCGCAACATGCTGGAAAATCGGCTGGTCCGCGTTAACCAGGCACTGGCGGACATGGAAGCGCAATGCGTGGCCCAGAACGTCGCCAGTTTGGCGACCTACGATGTGGAGCCATTACTACTTGAGACCAAGGTCTTCTCGATGCTGGACCGTCGGCTGCTGGAGCTCATTGAAAAGGTGGACCAGCTCATGCCGATGCTGGAAACGCTCTGTATCGACGAGGCGATCACGCCCAGCCAATTGGTCATCGAGAAATCCAAGCTCAAGAACATGGTGCGCGGCGCGGCAAAGGCCGTGCGCATTGCCCGGGCCACGCTGCAGCGTCAGGCCAATGCTGGCACGGCGTCGGCGGCCGCTACAGCCGGCGCTTCCACCGATGTGGAGACGCCAGCGCAAGCACCACGAGTAACATCGCCAGAACCTTTAGAGTAATGATTTCGGCTTGGCGAATACTATCCGTTGAGTGGCCGCTACCGCCCCAATGAGGGCATGCGCAATAGCCTTAGCCAAGAACAGAAGCGGTCTTTTTTCACGTTGGCAGGTTCAGAGCAACCCGCGGGCATGGTGTTGCGCTCAATCAACGTCGCGCAACTTGACCGACTCTGAGAGCAGTTTGTCAATCATTCTCTTGTGACGTACCTGGTAGCTTTCCCGCTGGGGGATCACGTCGATCATGTCCAATTTCAGTTGCGCTTCGCAGTCCGGGTATTGTTGCGAAATTGCCCTTCGCAAACTGTCAAACAGAGTCATGTCGTAGTCTTCGTAGAAACGCTGTTCGTTAATGAAAGTAGAATCATGGAGGAAGACGTCGCGCTTTTCACTGGACATCTCGGCGAGTACCGACGGGGTCATATACCACTCGTTACTGCAAACCATTATGGACTCTACAAGGTTGAGTGCTGCAATATCACAGGAAAAACTTTGCATCAGTCTGTCCAACAACCACTGTTTGCTCAACTTCGGAACGATGCCCATGACCAGTGTGGACTGTTTGTATGGAATGACGGCGAAATAGAAGTCCAACCGAGTGTTGTCTGCCACAACGGACAGAATGCAGTTCAATGCCACCGGAATCTTAAAGTTCAGGCGTCTGAAGGGAATATAGTGACTGAGCTGTTCTGTGGAAACAACGCTGAAATCGTCCAACGGCACTTCCTCTAAGAGCACCAGCTTCTCCAAAAGCTGCCCTGGCAGTTGCATCAACTCGCTCGCACGTCGTTTTTCGGCTTCAACCATTTTCAGGTATTCGATTATGAAGAGGGCTTTGAATCGCTCTTCTTCCAGCCATGGATACTCTTCGACGTGCATGTCCAGCATGCTAGCAATGTCCATTTGCTTGAAGTTCTCGTGCCTCAATGCTGCGATTCTGGATTCGTTGGCACATTCGGATATGACCGACCTGTAGGCTTGCAAGAACAGGCTCTTCGCGTCAGAAATTTCCTTGGTATCCAGAGTTAAGAACATTGCGTCATGTGCTTCGCAGAAGCCATTGAAGGCCGTAGCATCGTGGACACTGATGCTACCGAACTGCAGCATCTTGACGTCTTCCTTCCTGAGAGACCTGATGGTCGACAGATGTCCTTCCTCTGCGATGGCCGCGAGCGAAATGGACTTCGATATAGCATGGGAGAATATGCTTTTTCTATTACAACCGGGATACAGGCAACCCCACTTCTTATTTCGCTTCAGAATCGCTTTCAACGCCCGTTCATGTCGATTAGTGCGATCAGCCATTGATTTTATAGTATCGATATTCATTTCTTGAATTCTGGCAATTGTCACTGCGGATGTGCAGGCTGCGTAACAATTTGGCATCCCTTACAACGCCTAGAGGACTCCCGATAGCTTGAACGATTCATAATTCACCGCCAATGATCGCCTTCTTCTGGTCGAATGCCGTTATTGCTACAGCATATCAAATTACACTGTAGAAAATTTCATACCTTCTCACATACGGAAACCGTCGCTGCCGCGATGACAAGGACGATGGGCTGCAGGTCATATAAAAACTCATCAGATAGTCAATGCCAAGGCCGAACGAAAGCGTTCCCCGCCCAATCCGACTTGCCCAGTAACATCCACGGAAATCCGGTGCACAACGTTTGACAACAGTCGTCGCGCCACCTACATTGCAAGGGCAGCAGCTGGCCCTGCAGAAGTAGGCAAGCCTTAGATTAGGAACTCGGCGGATACAGTCGCCATTCCATGAGCATTGTGTGCGATAGCTGCACGCAACAGCCATCGTTTTCGAATTCTTCATTTTTTGATTCGCCCTGATCTCGTCGGGCCGGCAATTTCGGCCCGCTGCACGATGACGGGGCGCCCACCTGAGTCGCCAAGGACTGGTTCTTACAGTCGGCAGATATCCCGCCACAACGGCCGCGCAACCAAGGCAACGCGAATGCGGCCGAGCGCAGCGCGCGCCTGTGGCTGTTCTCAATCTGAAATCTAGCGTCAAGGAGCAAATGATGAACGAACCACGAAAATTCATGCGTCTGCCGCAAGTGATCGCAGCCACGGGATGTTCACGGACGACGATCTACGATGCAGTCAAGGCCGGAACGTTTCCGCCCCCGATTCCCATCGGGGCACGGGCGGTCGCCTGGGATGCGGAATCGATCTCAAAATGGCAACAAGAATGTATGTCCAAAGTAGCCCATTACGCGCCTGATAATCGGTGATGGCTGCCAGCGATATGCGCCCGAACGCGCATTGCCGCCGATAACCCCAAGCCTGCTGATGCGGGCTTGGGCCCCACCTATACGGGCGCCAACTCGCGGAGAACTCCTGCCTCCGTGTATCCGAACATAACCCATCTCCGCAACGATACGAGAAACCGCAAAAACGTGAGCTCGAATTGGTGAGTTTCACTAGACATATTTGCCGATCGAATTGCCGTCCAGCGCCACTCATAAGCCAATGATTTTAATGAGATAAATTAAAAATACGCGGGCAGACTGATGATTTTTTTGCCGATCAGATTGCCGGCAAAGTAGAAACCCTGCCCATGCTGCCAGGATCGATTGAACCCGGCGACTCGGCGGGCAATGACTGTGAATTGAGCAGCCAAACCATCTTCTCTTGAGACGGCCAATTGTCCGGGAATGTCCCGGAAACGCCGGCTGGTTCCGACAATATTTAAGGCACCGGTAAGGCACGGACCGGAAATAGAAAAGGCCGGATTTCTCCGGCCTTCGCTAAGTCTTTGATTCTATTGGTCGGGGCGAGAAGATTCGAACTTCCGACCCCTTGCACCCCATGCAAGTACGCTACCAGGCTGCGCTACGCCCCGACGACTGGCGCATTATAGCAGGCGTCCCAAAAAATGTAATGGGAACGGCAAGATTGCTGCAAATTTTTCGCCTTGCCGCGGCATCGCATGGTGAGCCCAGAACGGCCATGGCGGCAGGACATCGGGGACCGGTTCCTCATAAATCGGCAGTTTACTACCGGCTGCTATCGCCTACTCACCCGCACGATTCCCTACTATCGAATACTAAAATCCCAATCAGCGCCACCGTTATGCCGGCATGACGCGCAGAGCAGGTTAGCGCAGGAGAGCAGGAGGTAGCATGCGATAGTAAATTTTAGTAAAAACCGATTTTCCGGATATAGCCGCCCGCTGCCTGAACGCGCGCCCGAACGAGCACAGCACGCCTGCAAGCTGCGTACTTGCATGGAGTGCATGGCGTCACGCTTTCCCGCTATCCTTAAGACATTTCTACCGCCCCTACCGCGATGACCACCGCCACCATCGAACATGCTGCCGAACTGATCCGCGATGCTGACGCCCTCCTCGTCACCGCCGGCGCCGGCATGGGGGTTGATTCCGGGTTGCCCGACTTCCGCGGCAACCAAGGCTTCTGGAAAGCCTATCCGGCGCTGGGCAAGGCGCGGATGGAATTTTCCAGCGTCGCGTCGCCAAGCACTTTCCGCACCGACCCGGCGCTGGCCTGGGGCTTTTATGGCCACCGCCTGGCGCTGTACCGCGCCACGGTTCCTCACGCGGGATTTCAAATACTACGCAAATGGGGCAACCACATGGACCATGGACTGGGCGTCTTCACCAGCAATGTCGATGGCCAATTCCACGCTGCCGGCTTCGACACGCAAGCCATCGCGGAATGCCATGGCTCCATCCACCACCTGCAATGCATGGAACCGTGCACCAGCGAGATCTGGACTGCCGATGCCTTCATGCCGCAAGTCGATGCCGATGCGTGCAGGCTGACGAACGAACCGCCCTGCTGCCCCCATTGCGGCGGACTGGCGCGGCCGAATATCTTGATGTTTGGCGACTGGGAATGGCTGGAAAAACGGTCGGAAGCCCAGCAGGGACGGCTGCTGCGCTGGCTGGCCAGTGCGCGCCGGCCTGTCGTGGTGGAACTGGGCGCGGGCACGGCGATTCCTTCCGTGCGCCATTTCGGCCAGCGCGTCTTGCATGACTGCGGCGGACGCATGGTGCGCGTCAACCCGCGCGAACCAAGTGTGGCAGATCCGCGCGACTGCGGCATTGCATTGGGTGCGCTGGCGGGTTTGCAGGCCATCGATGCGCTGCTGCACCCGCCGCGCTGATCAAACGATCTTCACCAGCAGCGGCGTCAAGCCCGCGATTTCGCCAACCAGCGTCTGTCCGCGCTGCACCGCACCCACGCCTTCCGGCGTACCGCTGAAAATCAAATCGCCCGGCTGCAATTCCCACAGCGTCGACAAATTCGCGATGGTTTCCGACAGCGACCAGATCAAGTGCGAAATGCTGCTGGACTGGCGCACCTGCCCATCCACCGACAACGCAATCGATGCCTGCTCGATGCCCGGCACGTCTTCCGCACGGTGCAACATGCCGATCGGTGCGGAATAATCGAACGCCTTGCCCACTTCCCACGGGCGGCCCGCATCTTTCATCTGCCCCTGCAAATCACGGCGCGTCATGTCAAAGCCCACTGCATAGCCAAAGATATGCTGGCGCGCTTCTTCCACCGGGATATCGCGCCCGCCCTTGCCGATCGCCACCACCAGCTCGCACTCGAAGTGGTAATTGCTGGTTTGCGGCGGGTATGGCAGCTCCGTCACGGCGCCCGGTTTCGATGGCACGATAGCGGCGTCATCACCCGGTTTGCAAAAGAAGAATGGCGGCTCGCGGTCCGGATCCGAGCCCATTTCACGCGCATGGCCCGCGTAATTGCGGCCGACGCAATACACGCGGCGCACGGGGAATTGCGCTTCGCTGCCAGCGACAGGCAAACCCACCACATGGCGCACCGGGAAGACATAACTGGAACTCATCATTTCATCCTAAGTCAGGAAAACAGCATGGCCCGCAACGCATTGCGGACCGAAGCGACAATCGCCGGACGGGCGGCGTCAGGGTTATGAATAGCGCGCACGTGCAAGCCATGGAACAGGGCAATCACGGCTTCCATCAAGCCGTCCACGGTGGCATCGCTGGCATCGAGCTGGCGCAGCTCGCGTGCGTTTTTCAGCACCGCGCGGAAATGCGTGCGCGAGCGCAGGTCGGCATCGCGCACGACGGCGGCAATGGCGGGATTGCGCGACGCTTCGGCCCAGATTTCCAGGCGCAGTGCAATGCGGTCCGATTCCACGTGATCCGTTACACTGTTTTCCGTGTCATCGACCAGCCCCATTAACGGGTCGGCGCGCTGTTCCAGGTCGCGCAGGATTGCCGTCACGCGCTCCACATTTTGTTCGACAAACGCAGCGATGATCGCATCCTTGCTGTCGAAATAGTTATAGATATGGCCGGCGCTCATGCCGGCAGCTTTCGAAATTTCAGACATGCTGGCGCCATGAAAACCACTGCGTTTAAAGCAGATGGCCGCCGCATCGAGCACCTGCTGGCGGCGCACCTGCGCCCGCTCAGCGTCGCTATGTCTTTTTTCGTTGTGACTCATACCTGAGTGCCCTTTCCTCCCCGCACTGTGGACAAGGCGGCACGATTTGTCAATTTTAGCCGGTTTTCCGCACGTTTTTGCGATACCATAAAAACAAGACAGTTTCATGCGAGGAGGCTGCCCAGATGATCGCCAAGACCGCAAGCATCCAGACCATAGAGCTGCGCCAGGCCACCGCTGCCGACCAGCCTTTCCTGCACCGCTTATATACCAGCACCCGTCCGCCCTCCAGCCTGCGCGGCTGCGACACGGACGCCGAAGCGCTGCTGGTGCGTGCACAATTCCTTGCGCAGCAAACATATTGGCAGCGCCGCTATCCGGGCGCCGAGATCACGATTATCGTCCGGCACGACCAGCCCATCGGCCGCCTGTATGTGCACTTCAGCGAACATGAAGTGCGCCTCGTCGATTTGAGCCTGCTGCCGGAATTCCGGGGCCAGGGGATCGGCAAAGGCTTGTTGCGCGGCTTGCAGGCGCATGGCGCACGGCTGGGACTGCCCGTGAGGCTGCAAGTCACACTGGGCAACCCGTGCCAGCGGCTGTGCCAGCGCTGTGATTTCCTGTTTATGGGGATCGATGGCGGGCACGCATCGCTGGAATGGAAACCGGCGTCAACGTAAAAAAAACCCGCCCTGTGACGGGGCGGGTGAAACCGTGGTCGGGACTGGCCACGGGTAAGGGAACGGACGTCCCCGCTGAAGAAACTTATTTGACAGGTTCCGCATCCAGCACGACCGACTGGAACGTCAGCTTCGACGCTGCCTCGAAGCCGGAGTCGATCCCCACCAGCAGCCACAGCTTGCCTTCCGCATCGGCCTTTACGGTCAGCGGTTCCTTGCTCTTCAGGGTCTTCGATTCCATCACGGGCTTGCCGCAATCCGTCACGCTGTTGCCGATGGTGCCCAGCATTTGCCCTGCCTTGCCGCCGCCGCCCTGGTTGCCGCGGTCGATATTCAACGCAGTGCGGCCATTGTTGACGACATTTTTCGGTTCAATATCCGATGCGGCGCCAAACACCCACACCGATTCGCCCGGCGAACCGCCCACGCCCATGCAGCCGGTCGGCACATCCGTGGCGAACTTCACGGTGAACATGACTTTGTAGCTGGCCGATGGCACGAACCCGCCAAACTGTTTTTTCACGTACAGGAACAAGTCATCGCTGCGGTTGGTGCCTGCCACGTAATAACCCTTGCCGCTCAGCGGCGCGCCCAGTGCGCGCTGTTCAAACACGACGTTTTCCGGCGCGTCGGCAGCCGAATAGTCGCTGGAATCGCCCTTCCAGCCGTCGATGCCCTGGTTGAAGTCCGCCGTGACTTGCACGGCTTTCAGCACGGGTCCGCCCTGGGGCGGCGTGGAAACGTTGTCGCCGCCACAGGCGGCCAGCGATGCGAGAAGGGAAACGGCTAAGGCGCTCTTGATCAGGTAAGTCATGTTGGTTCAATCCCCAGTTGTCCGGAAAGCACATATTGTAAGAATCACAGGCCCCGTCAAACCGGTGGTTTTGTAACCACATATATGTAGGAAAGCGCTACAAGTTCATGATATTTAAGTACATTTTTCTGAACATTTGTATCGGACATGGCGGTTTTTTGAGTTGCGGTATTATCGTAAAGACACAATTCCCAGCAAAACAACCATGGAACAGAACAGCGACACCGGGCGCTTTTTGTCATCCGGCGTGCCCGGACTGGATACGATTTTGTCAGGCGGTTTTACCCGTGACCGGCTCTACCTCGTGGAAGGCGAGCCCGGCACCGGCAAGACCACGCTGGCCCTGCAATTTCTCACGGAAGGCGTGCGCCTGGGTGAATCCGTGCTGTACATCACGCTGGCGGAATCATCGGCGGAACTGGCGGCAGTGGCCCATTCCCATGGCTGGGACCTGAGCGGCATCCACGTGGAAGAAATCATCACAGACCAGAACGCACTCGACCCCGACCAGCAATATTCGATTTTCCACCCGTCGGAAATTGAACTGGGTACGACGACACAGCGCATCCTGGCGGCCATTGAAAAATACCAGCCCACGCGTGCTGTGCTGGATTCGCTGTCCGAGCTGCAGTTGCTGGCGGAAAGCGCACTGCGTTACCGGCGCCAGGTGCTGGCACTGAAACAGTATCTGGTCAGCCGCAACTGCACGACCATCTTCCTTGACGACCGCACTGCCCTCAACACGGATTTGCAAGTGCGCAGCGTGGCGCATGGTGTCATCACGTTGAGCGTGGCCGACCAGGCCTATGGCAATGAGCGGCGCCACTTGCGCATCGTGAAATACCGGGGCATTGCGTTCCGCGGCGGCGCCCATGATTACCGCATCGTCCACGGCGGCTTGCGCGTGTTCCCCCGCCTGGTGGCGTCGGACAGCCGCGTACGAAAAATCCGCCAGCAATTGTCGACCGGGTTGCCGGAGCTTGACGCCATGCTGGGCGGCGGCATTGAAGAAGGCACCAGTACGCTGGTGGCGGGACCGCCAGGTTCCGGCAAGTCCACCATGGCGGCGCAATGCATTTCCGCTGCCGCCAAACGGGGCGAACGCTGCGCCATGTTCCTGTTTGAAGAGTCGCGCAACAATATGCTGAACCGCTGCGAAGGCATGCAGCTGGGCTTGAACAATGCCATCGCAGAAGGCTTGCTGACCGTACAGCAAGTCGATCCCGCAGAACTGACGCCGGGCCAGTTCACGCAAGCCGTCGTCGATGCGGCGGACCAGGGCGCGCGCGTCATTGTTATCGACAGCCTGAACGGCTACATGAACGCCGTGCCGGATGAGCGCTTCATGGCCACCTACCTGCACGAATTGCTGACCTACCTGGGCCAGCGCGGCGTCGTCACCATCGTGGTGGGTATCCAGCCCGGCCTTATTGGCACCAATATGTCGTCATCCGCCGATGCCAGCTACATTGCCGACAACGTCGTCATGCTGCGCTACTTTGAATCGGCAGGCGAAGTATTGCAGGCGATTTCCATCTTCAAGAAACGGGGCAGCAGCCATGAGCGCAAGCTGCGGCGGTTCTGTATCACGGCGCAGGGCCCCCGTGTGGGCACTGTACTGAGCGGCTTCCACGGCATCCTGACAGGCGTGCCGACGCAGGTGGCCGGCAACAACCCGGGCAACTGAACGGCCATGGAAAAGCGCATCCTGATCTATGCGCCCGGCGGCCAGAATGCCGCGCTGACGGAAAAAGTGCTGGCCACGGCGCACATCGAGTCCGCCATCTGCCGTACCGTGGCAGACTTGCGCGAGCAGTTGCAGCTGGGAGTCGGCGCCGTCGTCACCGTGGAAGAAGCGCTGTCGGCCAGCGGCTTTCGCGTGCTCAGCGATTATGTGCAAAACCAGCCCCACTGGTCGGACTTGCCCATCTTGCTGCTGGCGCAAAAAGGGGGGGATTCGCTGCTGGTGCGGCGCGCTGTCGCCAACCTGGGCAACCTGACCTTGATGGAACGGCCGGTCCGCACCGTGACCCTGATCACGGCCGTGCATGCACTGCTGCGAGGCCGCGACAAGCAATACCAGATGCGTGAAGCCAGCCAGCGCAAGGATGAATTCCTCGCCAGCCTGGGGCACGAATTGCGCAACCCGCTGGCCCCGATCCGCACGTCGGCCACGTTGCTGACGCATTTATTCCCCCAGTCGGAACCAGCCGCCCGCATCAAGGAAGTGGTGGAGCGGCAGGTCGTGCACCTGACACGGCTGGTCGATGATTTGCTGGACGTGGCGCGCATCACCAGCGGTAAAATCCAGCTGCAGCGGCGCCCGTTCAAATTCAGTGAAATCATGCGCCACGTGATAGAACTGTGCATGCAGTCCGCCATCGCCAAGCGCATCCACCTGGACCAGGACTTGCCGACGGAACCCATCGTGCTGGACGTTGATTATTCACGCGTGGTGCAAATTTATTCCAACATCCTGTCGAACGCCATCAAGTTCACCCCGCAAGGCGGACGTGTCGGTGTGCGGGCATGGAAGGAGGAAGCCGCCGGGGCCAGGCCCGCGCAAATCTGCGTGGCGATCCGCGATACAGGCATCGGCCTGGATCCGGATGCGATTCCGAAAATCTTCAACCTGTTTGAACAGAGCCGCACCGTCAGCGGGCAAATTTCCAGTGGGCTGGGCATTGGCCTGTCGCTGGCGCGGCAGTTCGCGCAAATGCATGGCGGCACGGTGGAAGCATCCAGCCCGGGCGTGGGCCAGGGCAGTGAATTTGTCATCCGGCTGCCGCTGCCGGAGCAGCCGTCCGTGCTGGCGCCAACGTCCGCGCCGCAGCGCATCGATGCTGCCGGGCCCCGGCCCCGGGTACTGGTGGTGGACGATAACCGCGATGCGGCGGAATCGCTGGCGGCGCTGTTTGAGATGGAAAATTACCAGGTGGAGATGGCGTATGACGGGTATGCCGCCGTGGCGGCGGTCAACCGCCGGTCGCCGGATCTGGTCATCATGGACCTGGGCATGCCGGGCATGGATGGCTATGAAGCAGCGCGCCTGATACGGCAGCATCCGGGTGCGGAGCGGATGGTGATGGTGGCGCTGACGGGATGGGGGCAGAACGAGGCGCGGCGGCGCACGCTGGATGCGGGCTTCGACTGCCATTTGACGAAGCCCGTGGATTTCAATGAATTGCTGCGCCTGGCCGCCGAACGGATGGCCAACACAACTGCATAGCGTTATTTCCAGTCGCCGCGCAACTGCGCCACTTGCGTATGCAATAACTCCGGCGTCACGTTGTGCGGCTCGACCGGATGGCCCACGGCCAGCGCCAGGCTGGAACGCCAGCCTTTACGGAACGCCCGCTCGAACACATTGTCCTGGCTGCGGCTCAGCAAATGCCCCCACAAGCCGCGCAGCGCCATCGGAATGACCGGCACTTTGCTGCGTTCGACGATCTTCGCAATGCCGCCTTTGAATTCATTGATCTCGCCGGTGGACGTCAGTTTCCCTTCAGGGAAGATGCACACCAGGTCCCCTTCATGCAGCGCCTGCGCGATATCGACAAACGCTTTTTCCATCAGCCATGGATCTTCCTTGGCCGGGGCAATAGGGATAGCTTTCGCGGTACGGAAAATCCAGCCCAGCAACGGCATCTTGAAGATACGGTGGTCCATTACGAAGCGGATCGGACGCGGGCTGGCCGCGCCGATGACGATCGCATCGACATAGCTGACGTGGTTGCACACGAGGACTGCCGGGCCGGCTTCAGGAATCCGGTCCGCATCGACCGTCTTCACGCGGTGGAAGGTGTGAATCAGCAGCCATGCCAGGAAGCGCATGAGGAATTCCGGCACCAGCGAGAAGATGTACATCGCCACCACGGCATTCAAGATGGCCGTGGCCAAGAACAGTTCAGGGATCGTCAAGCCCTGCCCCAGCAACACAATCGCCATGCCGGTGGCCGCCACCATGAACAGCGCATTGAGGATGTTCATGCCCGCGATGGTGCGCGACAAATGTTCGGGATCGCAGCGGGTCTGGATCAGCGCAAACAACGGCACGATGAAGAAGCCGCCGAACACGCCGATCATCACCACGTCAAACAGGATGCGCAGCGCGCTGTCCTGCTGCAGGAACGTGTCCCACACGACGGCCGCCGTATTGGCATAGCCGGTGCTGGCGAAATACAGGTCGGCGCCAAATACCGTCATGCCGATGGCGCCAAACGGCACCAGGCCGATTTCCACCTTGTGGCCGGACAAGCGTTCGCACAGCAGCGAACCCGTGCCCACGCCAACGGAAAACATCGTCAGCAACAGTACGAAGACGCTGGAGTCGCCATGCAGGTAATCTTTCGCATACACGGGGAATTGCGCCAGCACCAGCGCGCCGTAAAACCAGAACCACGAATTGCCCAGCATCGACAGGAACACGGTGCGGTTGCCCGCTGAATGGCGGATATTGCGGATGGACTCCGTGAGGAAATTCCAGTTGATTTGCAAATTCGGCGCAGGCGCCGGCGTATTGGGCACGCGATAGCTGGCCACCAGGCCGACTACGGCTGTCAGCAACGTCCCACCTGCCACCAGTTCCAGGCCAATGCCCTTGGTGGCCACGAGGATGGCGCCCAGCACCTGGCCCAGCAGGATGCCGACAAACGTCCCCATTTCAATCATGCCATTCCCGCCCATCAGTTCTTCGGGCTTCAGCTGCTGCGGCAAGTACGCATATTTGACGGGGCCGAACAAGGTCGAATGCACGCCCATGCCAACCACGCCGAGGATCAGCAGCCACAGGGTGTGCGTCATCCAGCCCAGGCCCGTCATCGCCATGATCGCCACTTCCAGCCATTTGACGAGGCGCGACAGGCCGGCCTTTTCAAACTTGTCGGCAATCTGGCCTGCCGTGGCGGAAAACACCACGTACGGCAAGATGAACAGGCCGGGGATCAGGTTGGTGATGGTGGACGCGGACATCGTGGTCCAGCTGGCGGCGTCAAAGCCCAGCGCCACCACCAGCGCAGTCTTGAACAGGTTGTCGTTGAACGCGCCAAAGAACTGCACCCAGAAAAACGGGGCGAAGCGCCGCTGGGACATCAATGCGAACTGGCTTGGTTTGCTCATAATTGCTTAGTCTGATTGGGAATTGTCGAAATATACACTGCTTCAACCATTTAACGTATCAGCGCATCAGTGCCTTGAATGCTTCCGGCAGCCATGGCCGTGCGGCCAGCAGGAACGTGATCGAGTGCCGCTGGTCATACGGCAGCCGCGCATCGTCCTGGTGCTGCTGCGAGAATTCATCGGCCACCTGCTTCAAGCGTTCCAGCAGCGCCTTGGTGGAACGGGGCGACAGCATCACGCTCACCAGCCGCATCAATTCATGGCTGCCGGCAAACCGCGTATCGAGGTAATCGCCGGAAGCCTCTTGCCGGAACCAAGTCTGGATCGGGCCATTCGGTATCCAGCTGAATGTCCGCGATACCAGCAGCTTGACCCGGTTATTCGGCAGCAGGGTCAAAAAACCAATGCGGTCCAGCCTCAATAAATACTTCACGGTTTCCGCTTCGCTGATCCGGTACACCGCCACGATTTCCTCGACGGGGATCTGGTTCAGCGCCGCCACGGCCACCACCAGCAATTTCGTGTCGCCGATGATTTCCTCTTCCTGCGCATAGGTCAGCTGCGAAATCAGCTGCGGCGCGTTGGTGGCCGCCAGCGCCAGTTCCGCGAAATCCATGCCGACCACGTCCAGCACCTGTTCCAGCCGCTCCAGCGTAAAACTGCGCTGCGCAAACATGCGCTTCACGCTGGGCTCGGACAAACCAATGCGCCGGCCTAATTCGGCATACGTGACGGCCTTCGCCTTTAACTGCCGTTTCAGTGCATCAATCATGAGGCTGGTGTGGGACATGGTGCCAGTTTTCCATCATCGGGTATCGGAATTTGATACTGATCATATCATCTGTGTAACCGGTAGCATATTCGTTGCCAGCCATGTAAGTTAAGACAATGATGCAGGCACTTTCACCACCGGAGATCGATGCCATGAAACGCTTGCCCGTCTTAATTTCGTTGCTCTGCTTTACTATTTTTACTGCCCCTGCCCAGGCCAAAGGCCAAGGCGATTCGCGGCTGTCGAACGCGTCGGAAGAACTGTCGATGGCGGGCGGCATCGTAGTACTGGGCTCGATGTCTGCCGTGGCCGCGTCCGGCTACGTGGTCGTCTCCGCCGTGGAAACCGTGGCCGACGGCGTGGTGGTGGTGCTGAAAGGCGCATCGGCCGGCGTGGAAGCGTCCGTGCAGTTGAGCGGCGCTGCTGCGCAGGGATTGTCCGATGCGGCCGGCAAAGCCGTTACCGTCACGGCCACGTCGACCGGCCACATACTGGTCATGTCGGGCAAGATGCTGGCCTTCATCCCGAATGAACTGGGCAAGTCGCTGCTGCACCACAGCCGGGTGGACGCATAATGCGCGCCCGCCCGCTGATTGCCGGCGTACTGCTGGCCTGCGCATTGACCGGCGTTGTTTCGACGGCACGGGCCGGCGCCAGCTGTGAAAACCGCCCGCTGGAAGCGCGCAATGCCGTGCAGGCAATGGACCTGGCGCTGCGCACGCGCGACGCGCTCGACGCCAGCGGCGCGCAGGTGGCGCTGGTGGCCCGCGCCGGGCAGGATTTATCCGCCTACGGCTTGCGCTACTCGCACATGGCCTTCGCATGGCGCGACCACCCCAAAGGCCGCTGGCTGGTCGTGCATGAATTGAATGGCTGCGGCACGGCCAGCTCAAGCCTGTACAACGAAGGGCTGGGCAATTTCTTCCTCGACGATATGTTCCTGTATGAAGCGCAGATCGTCATTCCATCGGAAGCCGTGCAGCAGCGCCTGGTGCAAGTGCTGGCGTCGCACACGCCGCGCCGCCTGCACCAGGCGCAATACAACATGCTGTCGTATGCGTACAGCACGCGCTACCAGAATTCCAACCAGTGGGTGCTGGAAACCCTGGCCGCGGCAGGCGCCACGCCGGGCCAGGTGGAAACCCGCGATGAAGCGCAAGCGTGGCTGAAAGGCGCCGGTTTTACCCCTGTCACGGTTCACATCCCCGCCCTCCCCCGCCTGGGCGCCCGCATGTTCCGCGCCAACGTGGCCTTTGATGACCATCCGTTTGACCAGCGCATGGCGGGCAACATCGATACCGTCACCGTCGATGCGGTGGTGCGTTTTGTGCGCCGCGCGGACCCTGGCGCCAGTCAATTCGTTGTCCGCTGAAGTTTCCCTTTTTTGAAAGGATGCATCATGGAACAGGGTAATACGCAGCCCGCATTCAGTACCGGTTCCGGCGGCGGCCGTCCGCCGCCAGCGGACTTCAATGAACGGCTGCGCGAGTGGCTATTCGGCGGCAATGTGGTGGCCAAACTGGGCTTGCTGATCCTGTTCATGGGGTTGTGCTTCCTGCTGAAATACCTGGCGGGGACGTATGTAATCCCTAATGAATACCTGGTGGCCGGTGTCGCGGCCGGCGCGCTGGCGCTGCTGGCGTGGGGGTGGAGTATCCGCGCCAAGCGGCCTTCCATCAGCCTGCCGGTACAGGGCACGGCGCTGTCCCTGCTCATGGTGGTGACCTTTGCCGCTTCCAAGACGTTTCAACTGATCCCTGACCTGACGGCCATCGCGCTGCTGGGTATCTTCGTGGCCTTCACCTGCCTGCTGGCAGTGCTGCAGGATTCCGTCTGGCTGGCCGTGTTCGGCATCATCGGCGGTTTTGCCACCCCGGTGATCCTGTCCAGCGGCGGCGGCAGCCAGATCGCACTGTTCACGTGGTGCGCCGTCCTGAATGCCGGCATTATCGCCATTGCGGCCCTGAAGTCATGGCGGCCGCTGAACGTGCTGGGTTTCATCTGCACGTTCACGCTGGCCACGTCGTGGGGCGTGCTGCACTACGATCCCAGCGATTACCCGGCGTCGCAAAGCTTCCTCGTCCTGTTCCTGCTGATGTATATCGCTGTCGCGATTTTCTATGCGCGGCAGCAGGCGCCACGCCTCACGCACTACGTTGACGGCACGCTGGTCTTCGGCGCCCCGTTGGCGGCCATGGGGCTGCAATACGGCCTCGTCGCCGACATGCGATACGGAATGGCGTATTCCGCGCTGGCGCTGGCTGCGCTGTATCTGTGCCTGGCCATTTTCGTGAAACGCCGCATGGGAGAAAATTGCCGGCTGCTGGGCGAAGCATTCCTTGCCCTGGGCATCGTGTCCGCCACCTTGGCCATTCCCTACGGCGTCGACGACCATTGGATGTCGGCCGCGTGGGCGCTGGAAGCAGCCGGCGTGATCTGGACCGGTCTGCGCCAGCGCCGTCCGCTGGCGTGGGGCTTCGGCTTGCTGGTACAGCTGGCGTCATGGGTTTCATTCCTGCGCGCAGTAAGCCTGATGAGCCAGGAAGACATCGCGCGCACGCACATGGCGATCGGGTTTGCCGTGCTGGCCGTTGCGGCATTTTTCATCGCGCTGCAATTGCGCGCTGCCGACGCCGCGGCCTTGCAGCCCTGCTCCGCCGACACCGGCAAAGGCTTGGCTGAAATGCTGTTGCCCATCGCTGCCGTGTGGCTGCTGGCCGGGGCGTGGCTGGAAGTGTTCGTGCAAGCGGAAGGTTATGCGGAATTGAATTGGATGGTGGCCAGCGCGCTGGCCGTGGCGGCGCTGCTGTACCAGATTTACCTGCGCTGGCAATGGCCCAGCGCCGCATGGCTGGCGCAAGTGGCGCTGGTCATGTCTGGCGTCACGTTCCTCCTGATGACCAACCTGTCATGGGCATACGATACCGGTTCGTTCATCGACAGCGCGATTCCCGCCGCGCTGATGCTGGCGGTCAGCCTGTCGTACGTGTGTGAACGCCGCCACACGGCCAATCCCGATGCCGGCGGCAACCGCACATTGCTGGCGATTGCCGGCGCCGCGTGGTTTATCGTCGCGCTGCCTGCGCTGGCGGCGTGGGGCAGCGGCGTGGCGGCCGTTCAATTGCCGTTTGAAACGCTGCCATTCAGCTGGTCGCTCTACCTGATGCTGGTGGCCGCGCTATCGGCCGTGGTGCTGTTCATTGCGCAGCGGCGCGTATGGCCACAGCTGATGTGGCTGTCCGCTCCAGCGTTTGGCGCGCAATTGTTTGCCGGCGGCGCAATGCTGGCCTGGCTCTACCTGTTCGATATGCTGCCGGATGCGGCGCTGTGCGCGGCAGGCGTGCTGGCGTGGGTGGCGGCAAGCTATGCGCTGGCGCTGTGGCGGCGCACTGGGTGGATCACGCACGGCGCCACGCCTACCCTGCTGCACTTGCAACTGGTGGCGCTGCCGCTGCTGATGATCTGGCCCGCACTGCGCCTGTTGCTGGCGGATACGCTGCCGCGCGATTCGCAATGGCTGCTGTATGTTCCGGCGTGGGGCACGATGGCGGCCATGGCATGGCTGCTGCGCCGCGCCAGCCTTGGCGCCTGGCCGCTGGCGCCGCTGGCGCTGTGGCACCGCCGCGTGACCTTGCGCATTGCCGTCGCCTGGTCGCTGACGGTGGCAGTGGTGTGGAACTTCACGTTCGATGGCAGCATGGCGCCGCTGCCGTTTGTGCCGCTGCTGAACCCGCTGGATTTGACGACCGGCTTTGCCGCCTTGCTGGCCATCGCCTACTGGCGCGCTTCCGCGCCGGAAGTACGGTCCCGCTGGGCCAGCCGCATGCAACTGGCAGGCGCCGGCGGCGCGTGGCTGTGGTTCAACCTGGTGCTGTTGCGCAGCGTATCGCATTACCTGGGCATCGACTATACGTTCGATGCGCTGATGGCGTCGAAATTCACGCAAGCCATGCTGTCGCTGGTGTGGGCCGGCACGGCGCTGGCGCTGATGCGGCATGCGGCCGTGCGCATCCACCCGCGCCAGTGGGGTGTGGGCGCGGCGCTGCTAGCCGCCGTGGTGGCCAAGCTGTTCCTGCTGGACGTGCATAACCGCACGGGCCCCGACGGTATTGCTGCCTTTATCGGCGTCGGCCTGCTGATGGTCATCATCGGCTACGCGGCGCCCCTGCCACGCCGCACGAATGGTGCCGCATGAAACGGCGCACCCTGATGGCCTTTGGCTGCGCCGTGCTGCTGGCTGCGCCATGGCCTGCGCGGGCGGGCAGCGCGCTGTATGCCGACACGCCGTCCGCGTATGCGTGGTCGATTCCCGTTTCTGTCGCGGACGACAACGGTGTACACGCGCTGCGCATGCCGGCCGCGGTCTACCTGCACGCGCAATCGGCCGGGCTGGCCGACGTCCGCCTGTTCGACCGGCGCGGCTTGCCGGTACCCTATGCGCTGCGCCAGCCCCCCACCGATACGTACACGGATGCGCGGGAACTGCCGCTGCGCATCTTTCCACTGTACCGGCAAGAAGGCGCCCGCGCATCGGTGAACACCGGAGGCGACTTCAAGCTGGAATTGCGCACGGACAGCGATGGCAGGCTGTTGTCCGTCACCAGCGGAGGGCCGCCGCCGCGCCCGCAGGCGCCAGCGTCACAGGTGGAAACGCTGGTCCTCGACCTGGGCGTGGCGTCCCGCGCCACGCCGCCCACTGTGACGGCGCTGCGCTTCACACCGCCCGCCGGCAAGCCTGGCTATACGGCGCAGGTGTGGCTGGAAGCCAGCGATGATCTGCGCAACTGGCGGCCACTGGGCGCGGCGGATTTGCAATGGCTGTCCGCCACCGATGGCGCCGTGCTGGCCTGCGACCTGCTCACGTTCGAGCCATCGCAATTCCGCTATGCGCGCCTGACGTGGCGCAGCGGCACGCCGGCCATCTTTGCCGGGATCACGGCGCTGTCGTTCAACCGGCGGCAAATGGCGCCGGCCATGGACAGCGCCGTGCTGGCGCCCGCGGCGGGCCGCGTGCCGGGAGACCTGGTCTATGCGGCAGGCATCGGCATTCCGGCGGAAAGGGTCGGCATGCAATTTTCCACCCCGAACGCGGTGTATGCAGCCATGCTGGGCCGCTACCGCGAAGCCGCACCGCCTGCGCCATACCAGCCGGCGCCCCAGCCGATCCGCCACCACCATTTGCACGGCCACCTGCACCTGCACCGGCACTACCGGGAAGATCCGGGAGTAGCGGCGCCGCCGGATCCCGCCACGGCCGATCCCTTCATTCCCATGACCAGCGCAACGTTTTACGACATTACGCAAGACGGCAAGCGCAAACGGTCCGATGGCTTGCCCTTGGCCCCCACGCAATTGGCGCAATGGGTGGCGCGGCCCTATAGCCCGCAGGCAGCAGCGCTGCCGCTGTCGCAGGCGCCCAAACTGCAATTGTCGTGGACCCCGGCCACCCTGCTGTTCCTCGCCAACGGCAACGGTCCGTACACGCTGTCATACGGCCGCGCGGGCGCGCCGGGCATGGAACATGATCTGGGGCATATCGCTCCCGGCTACTCGGAAAAGGAATTGCGCGCGCTGCCGCAGGCAGAAGCGGGACCGGCACGGCCTGCCATCGCGGCGCCTGCGGCAAGCCTCCCCGCTGCAGCCCCCGCATCCAGCGCCCCCGGCACAGCAACGCCGCCCCGTTCACCAGGCGGGAAAGCCGCCAACGCTGCGGGCAAAATCGTCAACCTGTCCGACAACGGCTTGCTGTGGGGCGTGCTGCTGGCGGGCGTGGGCGCGCTGGCCTACCTCACGGTGCGTCTGCTGAAGCAGCCAGGGGCAAACGGATCGTAATGGACGTTCCCGCCCCCTGCATGCTGGCCACATCGAACGTCCCGGCATAAGCTGCCACGCGCTCGCGCATGCCGGCAATGCCGATCCCGCCCGCTGCCAGGGCGGGATCAAAGCCCTTGCCGTTATCCGTTACGGTGATGCGCAATGCGTCTCCTCCCTCCTTGCTTTCCCGCGCCAGCGCCACGGTAACTTCCGTGGCGCGCGCATGCTTGGCCACATTCGACAAGGCTTCCTGCACGATGCGGTAAGCGGAAATCGCCACGGCGCTATCGAGCTTGGAAAACTCCCCTTCGGCGCGGAACAGGTAGCGGCAGCCTTGCCCCATGCTGTCGTGGTGGCGCACCATTTCCTCCACCGCGCCCTGCAAGCCCAGCATGTCCAGCACTTCCGGCCGCAAGCGCCGCACCAGCGAGCGGCCACTGTTGTACAAACCCAGCGCCAGCTTCGTGATGCCCTGTGCACGCTGGCTGATTTCATCCGCCGCATTCTCCTTGTGCGCCAGCGCTGCAATGCGCTGCGATTCCAGCCGCACGGCAATCAAGGTCGCATTCAATTCATCGTGGATTTCCAGCGCGATGCTTTTGCGTTCTTCTTCCACGGCAGTATTCACGCGGCGCAGCAACAGCCGCTTTTCCGCATCGGCGGTACGCAATGCGCGCATGGTCGATTGCAGTGAATCGTTGAAGTGGCGGGCGAATTGCCAGGCCAGCGCGGCGCACGCAACCAGGCCCAGCGCTGCCACCAGCAGCGCCACGTAAAACTGGTTCATGTGGCGGCGCATGGCCGCCGTGGGCGACATCGTCACGCGCACATAGCCGACCGTCTCCGTGCTGAAGCCAGGCTGTCCGGTTGCCTGTCCTGTGTGGACCCACACCAGCCGCCGCACAATAGGCGCCTCATACGGACGCACGTCCGGCGAGCCGCCGCGCCGCGCCGCCACGGTGACCACGGCCTTGCGCGCCGTATCGAGCACGTCGACCTGGTAAATCCCCCTGTCGGCCTGCACCACGCGCTCGACACCCTGCCGCAATTCCGCCACGCGCCCCGTGGCAAGGTGGTATTCGCTGCTGTCGGCCAGCACTTTTGCCACCAGCGGCCCACGCTCCGCCAGTTCGTCGCCCACGTCGGCAATCCCCGACGCATACAGGTAAACGACAAACGTGGCGAACATGTACGCCAGCGGAACAATGATGATGGACAGCAGCCGAAACCGGAGACTCCAATGCGGCAGGCTCCAGCGCCGCCACGGCGCCATCCAGGCCGGCACGTTCAAGGTTCAATCAAGCCATGCCGCACGGCCAGCCGCGTAATCAGCGCGGGCCGCTCCACGCCCAGCTTTTCTTTCACGGCCTGGCTGATATTGCTGATGGTCTTGGTCGACACGTTGAGCTTTTCCGCGATTTCCGCGTTGGTCAGCCCTTCCGCCATCATCGTGAAGATGGCCAGCGAACGGTCATCGAGTTGCGCTTGCGGCGACAACTCGCCCTGCACGGAAATCTGCGCCAGCCGCTGGGCAATCTGCGGCATGAAATACAGCCCGCCCTCATAGGCGCGGCGCACGGCAGCGGCCAGTTCATCGGGATCGCAATCCTTGGTCATGAAGGCGCGCGCGCCGAGCCGGTAGGTTTCCTTGATCAGGCTGTCCTGATCGAACTGGCTCAGGAAAATGATCTTCGCGGCAGGGTCGTGCGCCAGCACTTGCCGCGCCACATCCATGCCAGTCAATTCTTCACCAAAGCGCATATCCAGCACCAGCACGTCCGGCTGCAGCGCCCGGTACTGGGCGATGGCGTCGGCTGGCGTCTTGACTTGCGCCACCACGTCCATGCCCTGCCCTTCCAGCGACATTGCAAATCCCGTCATGACGATCGGATGGTCGTCGGCCAGCATTACCCGGATAGTCATATTCCACCTGTCAGCAAAATTCGTTTCCATGGGATGGAATCTTAACATACGCACCATTACCAACAAAATTACTTTTAAATTTCCATTCAATGGAATATATTTCTTCTACACCAAAGCAATTCGGACTTCCATCAACCACCAGGAGCGACCATGAATACCCGCAAAAACTACACCGGCCTGACGCTCGTTGCCGCCGTCCACCTGGCGCTCGGCCTGTACGCGGCGACCCACAACAAGGTGACCATCTTCCGTGCGCCCGAAGTGGCGGTCGACGTCCTGCCAAGCGAACCGCCGCCACCGCCCAAGGTGGATTACGTGGAATTGCCGATGGATCCGCTGGTGCGGCCTGACATCGTGGTGCCGCCCATGCCGGACAATGTGCAGCAGCCAAACAATCCGCCGCCCGTGACGGCGCGCGTGGCGCCGGACAGTATTCCCGCGGACCCGCCGCCGCATGGCCGTGCCAGCCTTGACGGCGGCGACAAGCCTGCCGCCGTGCCTAAAGCGCCCGTGCATGTGCCAGCAGTGGTGGATGCCGCCAACTGCGCGCGGCCCGACTATCCAGCCATATCGCTGCGTAACGGCGAATCCGGCATGGTCACGCTGGCGTTCCTGATTGGAACGGATGGCAAGGTGGTGGATTCAAAAGTGGAAAAGTCCAGCGGCTTCAGGGCGCTGGATAAAGCTGCGCAGGCGGGACTGAGCTTGTGCCGCTTTAAACCGGGCACGGTCGATGGCGTGGCGCAGGCGTCGTGGACGCGCATGCAGTACGTGTGGAGTCTCGACCAGTAATGCAAGGGGCCGGTGCAGACCGGCCCCTGCCTGTCATGCGGGCCGCGTCAGAACACCCACAGCCGGTCCGCCGGCATATGCAGCCAATACGTGCGGGCATCGAGCTTGTACTTGGAATACGCACGCAAATGGATGCTGCCGTCCGCCGTGCCGAAGATGCACTCCCACTTGTCGCCCAGGTACATGCACGTGATCAGCGGCAGCGGCAGCGCGTTCGGCGTGCTTTCCGCGCGCACCACCACTTCTTCCACGCGGATCACCGTGGCCGGATCCGTTTCGCCCTTGCCGCGTGCTGTCGCCTGCAAGGTCACGCCGTTGACGTCCAACGTCACGGCATTGCCATCGCGGCCCAGCACCTTGGCCGGCAAACGGTTGTTACTGCCCATGAATTCCGCAGTAAACAGCGTGTTCGGCGTCTCATACATGCTTTGCGGATTGCCCTGCTGTTCGATCTTGCCGTTATTGAGCAGCAGGATGCGGTCGGAAATCGCCATGGCTTCGCCCTGGTCGTGCGTCACCATCAGCGCCGACAAACCCAGACGCACGATCAGTTCGCGCAGGAATGAGCGCGCTTCCTCGCGCAATTTCGCATCCAGGTTGGACAGCGGTTCATCCAGCAAGATCACGGGCGGGTTGTACACCAGCGCGCGGGCAATCGCCACGCGCTGCTGCTGGCCGCCGGACATCTGGTGCGGGAAGCGCTCGGCCAGGTGCCCCAGGCCCAGCTGCTTCAGCACTTCCATCACGCGTTCCTTGATTTCACTGGCGCCCATCTTGCGCAATTTGAGGCCATACGCGACGTTGTCGAACACGGTCTTGTGCGGCCACAGCGCATATGACTGGAACACCAGCCCCAGGCTGCGCTGTTCGGCAGGCATTTCAAACTGGCGGGAGCCGTCGAACACGACACGGTCGCCGATGGCGATGGTGCCCAGCTTCGGGCTTTCCAAGCCCGCCACGGCGCGCAGCAACGTGGTCTTGCCGCTGCCCGATGGGCCCAGCAGCGCCACCACTTCGCCCTTTTGCAAGTGCATCGACACACCCTTCAAAATCGGGTTGGCAGTCGCGCCGCTGCCATATTCCAGGTGCAGGTCGCTGACGCTCAGCTCATTCGTGGTCAGTTCATTGGTCATGATGTCTCGCTTCATGATGTAAGTCCTAGTTTAATTATGGAGCTTTACGCCAAATCGCAGCGCAATGCCCAGGCCAATGGCCACCAGTGTGATATTGATGAACGACAGCGCCGCCACCAGGTCCGTCGAACCGCCCGCCCACAGCGACACCAGCATGGCGCCGATGACTTCCGTGCCCGGCGACAGCAAGTACACGCCGGTCGAATATTCGCGTTCAAAGATCAGGAACACCATCAGCCAGCCGCCCAGCAAACCGAATTTAATCAGTGGCAGCGTGACATCGCGGGTCACCTGGCCGCGCTTGGCGCCCACCGCACGCGCCGCTTCTTCCAGTTCCGGTCCCACTTGCAGCAGCGCGGTGGAAATCAGGCGCATGCCATAGGCCAGCCATACGACAGAATATGCGAGCCACACAGCGAAGATGGTGGAGCGCAGCGAACGCAAGGCCGGCACGACGCTTTCTGTCATCCACACGGCAAAGAAGTTATCCGAACCCTTGAAGAATCCGTCCAGCCACGATGGCACGAACAGGAATACCCACAGGAACGCCAGGCCCGCCAGCAGGCCGGGAATCGCGCGCGGCACCAGCACGCTGTAGTCCAGCAGGCGGGTAATGCCGTCCGGCTTGCGGTGCATGGCCAGCGCAATCGCGCTGTAGCACGCGACCGCCAGGCCGCCGCCGATCACGCCGATCAGCACCGTGTTGAGGATGCCGCGCATCATGGCGTGCTGCTCGAAGATGTCGCGGAAGTGCTGCAAGGTCAGTACATCCGCCAGCTTCACGCCTTCGCCCCAATACTGCACGAACGAGCGCAGCACGATACCCGACAGGGGCACGACGATGGTAAACAGCAGCCACGCGAACAGCAGGCCGAATGCCACCCACTTCCATTTACCCAGCGGCATGGACTTGGTGCGCGCGCCCTTGCCTTTGATCGATACGTATTTGTTGGCGGACTTCAGCAGGCGGCGCTGCAGCATCACCAGCGGCATCGTCACGGCCACCAGGCATACGGCTACGGCAGCCATCAAGTGGTACGACGGCGTGCCCAGTTTATTGGTCAGCTTATACAGGTAAGTCGGCAGCACAAGGTGGCCTTCCGGGTCGCCCAGCACCAGCACCAGGCCGAACACTTCAAAGCCCAGGAAGAACACCAGCACACCGGCATACGCCAGCGCCGGCATGATCATCGGCAGCGATACATTGAGCATCACTTGCAGCGGCGAAGCGCCTGCCACGCGGGCAGCTTCTTCCACGTCGGAGCCCAGGCTTTTCAGCGCGGACGATGCATACAGGTATACGTGCGGCACGTGCGTCAGGCCGGCAATGATGACGATGCTGGTGAACGAATAGATGTTCCACGGGATGAAGCCGAGGATTTCCTTCGCCCACGTGGAATAGAAGCCCACCGGACCCATGGCCACCACGTAGCCGAAGCCCATCACCATGGGCGACACGAAGATCGGCACCAGCAGCAGCGGCGAGATGAAGCCGCGGCCCGGCAAGTCCGTACGCACCATCAGGAAGGCCAGCGCGCCGCCCAGCGGTACGGCAATCAAGGTCAGGCCGGCGGCCAGCAACGTGCCGTTTTTAAAGGCCAGGATGAAGTCCGGGTCTTCAAAGATGAACTGGTAGGCATCCAGGCCCAGTTCCTTGTCCGGCATGAAAAATGGCGCGGACAGGAAGCTTTGGTAAAAGATCAGCAGCAGGGGCAGGAAGATGGCCACCACGGTCAGGGTGACGACCAGTCCGCGCGGCCAGTTCAGTGAACGGCGGCCATTGCCTGGCAGAGTTAATGTTTGCATGTTCGCTCCGTTGAAATCGGGATACGCAGCCTGCGCCTCGTCATCCCTGCGCAAGCGGGGATCCATGCTGAGCCATTTCGGCCAGCGATCTAGGGCTTCCCGCCTGCGCGGCGGTCCGCCGATGCGGAATGACGAGGAGGCGGGGTATTATTTTTTCCCTGCGGTTTCCTTCCACTGCTTCAGGAACGCCATACGCTTCTGTGGCCCCAGGAATTGCAGCAGGATCGGATGCACCGGCACGGGACGGATGTTGTCCTTGCCGATTTGCTTGATCAGGTCAGCCGACGTGGTCTCACCCGTCACGTCCTGGCGGATCGCGTACAGCTTGGAATCGTTGGCAATCACCACCTGGCCGCGGTGCGACAGCATGTAGTCCAGCCACAGCTTGGCGGCGTTGACATTCTTCGCCGCCTTGTTGATGAACATGACGCGCGACATCACCAGCGTGTAATCCTTCGGCAGCGCCACGCCGATCGAAGGATCGGTCTTGGCGCGCACCAGCGCGTACGAACCCAGCACGTTATAGCCGATCAGGTTTTCACCGGACGAGATACGCTCCATCATGGTGCCGGTCGACGATTGCACGCGCACGCGGGCAGCGCCAAAGGCATTTTCCAGGTCCAGGAATTTCGGGAATTCTTTTGCATCCTGCGTCATGAACATGAAGCCCAGTCCGGATTTTTCAATGTCATACGTGGTGACCTTGTCGGCGAACTTGGGCTGCTTGATCAGGTTGACGAAGTCCGTATGGGTTTGCGGCACTTCGGCGGCAGAGACCAGGCGCTTGTTGTATACGAAGGCGGCCGGCTCAAACGTGGTGCCATACGCCTTGTCATCCCAGATCGCCCACGTTGGCAGCTTGGCGCTTTCCACCGATTTGTATTGCAGCGCATGCCCGTCCGACGCCAGGCGCATCTGCAAGTCCATGGCGGACGACCACATGACGTCGGCCGTGTTGCCGCCGGCGGCCGCTTCGGAAATAAAGCGGTTATACACTTCAGTGGAATTCATGTCGTTGTATTCCACCGTGATGCCGGGGAATTGCGCGGAAAAATCCTTGATCAGCGGCTGCGTGGCCTTGCTGTCGGTGGCGCCATAAATCACCAGTTTGCCTTCTTTTTTCGCGCCATCGATAATCTTTTGGTAGTCGGCGGGATAGCCGGCAGGCACCTGCGCAAAAGCGGCAGACGTGAAGAGGGCGGCAGCGACGGCCAGGGTCGTTTTCAACATGGTGATCTCCGAATTTTTTAAGTGTTAAACAGGTATTTTCCTAACGCACCAGGCCGAATTCCCGGGCGCGTTTGCCGTAATCGTCCACGGCTTTCCTGACATAGGCGGTCAGCGCATCGCCTGTCAGGGCAAAGGGGTATAGTCCGGAAGCCGCGCGCAACTGCGCGAATTCCTTGCTGGCCAACATGCGCTCGAAGCGCTGTACCCAGGCGTTGTAATCGGTGTCGGCCACTTGCGGTCCCATCCAGACACCGCGAATCACAGGCCACACCACATCGATGCCCTGCTCTTTCGCCGTCGGCACGCCGGCCAGTGCGCCGGGCAAGCGTTCTTGCGACAGCACGGCCAGCACGCGGGTTTTATCCGGCGTGGCATTGAGCGACGCTTCCGATGCATCGCCCGACACCACTTGCACATAGTTGGCATGCATTGCCGTGAAAGCTTCGCCGCCGCCTTCCAGCGCCACGAAGCGCAGCGCTTTCGGGTCGATGCCGGCGGCGCGCGCCACCAGCGCCATCTTCAGCCAGTCCTGGCTGCCGATGGTGCCGGAGACGCCGATCAGCACTTGTTCCGGATGCTTTTTCAGCGCAGCCAGCAAATCGGCCAATGTTTTGTACGGCGAATCCGCACGCACGGCGATCATGCCGTAGTCCGCGCCCAGCGCCGCCACCCAGCGCACGTCGGCGGCCGTCGCCTTGCCGAACTTGCCCTGTGCGATGTTGAGCAGTGAGCCGCCGGAAAACACGACCAGCGTGTCCGGTTCCGCGCGCCGCTGCGACACCAGCTGGTGCCACGCGACAGCGCCGATGCCGCCAGGTACATAGCTGATGTGCATGCCGTGCTTGCTGACGTCAGGCATCGCTTGCAACCCCTTGCGCGCCAGCTTGCACGTCAAGTCCATCGCGCCGCCCGGCTTGGACGGCACGATGCACTCGATTTTGCTGCCCGCAGCCGTTGCCGCCAGCGCCCTGGCCGGGGCGGCAGCGGTAGCGGCAAGTGCGATCAGGGCGGCGCGGCGTTGCATGGCTGGGTTCGTGGCAACCGTGCTTGGACCAGCACTTAGAAGCGGTGCTGGATGCCGCCGATCACGCCGCGCTGGCTGGTATCGAAACCAGCGTCGTCACGCGACAGGCCCGTCAGTTGGCCATTCTTGGCTTTTGCGTACGCGGTGGCCACATACAGGTCGGTACGCTTGGACAGTGCGTAGCGGTAGCGTGCCACGTACATGATCGGATCCGCATCCTTGCCCGCCGCCACGTTCTTGACGTCGATGCGGTAGATGGCGCCCGTCAGCGTCACGTTCGGCTGCGGTTTGTACGCAACGCCGCCCCATACGGTGGTGGCTTTCACGTCCGGCGTGGCGGCCTTGCCTGCCACGGTCTTGAAGTCGCGCACGACGCCCCACAATTTCCATGGACCCGTTTCATAGCTGGCGCCCACGTGCCATACCGTGTTTTCGTCGCGGTTGCCGGTAGCTGGCACCACGTTGCCGTTGATGCGTTCCCACGTTGCCATCACGCCCAGGCCGTTGGCGGAATACGCCACGTTGCCGGCCACCTTGCGGCTGTCGGCCGCACCCGTGGTTTGCTCGCCCAGGCCAATGGTGGCGCCGTATTTCAGGTTGCCGGTGCTGCCCGAGTACTTGATCAGGTTATCGAAACCGGTCGTGAAGCCATATTTGGAAGGACCGGTTGCAGGACCGCTGGTCGCCCACGAATACGATGGCGCAAAGCCCATCGGATCATAGGCAATCACGGTGTCATACACGGTGGTGAACGAACGGCCCGCCACCAGGCGCCCCCACTCCCCTTCCAGGCCCACATTGGCCTGGCGGCGGAACAGCGCTGTGTCCATGTTGCCCGTGTCAAGGAGGATGCCGCCTTCCAGCTGGAACACGGCTTTCAGGCCGCCGCCCAGGTCTTCACTGCCCCGGAAGCCCCAACGCGACGTATTCATGCCGCCCGACACCACGCGGGTCACGCCATTGCCATTGGCCGCTGCGTGGTTGACGTTTTCCACCCCGGCATCGATCAGGCCATATACCTGCACGTTGCTCTCGGCGTGGGCGCTACCCGCTGCCAGGGCGAGGACGGCGACGGTCATTGCGGACTTCTTCATGGACATCTCCTATAGATATAATTGTTTGAAATGGTGCTGATAAGTAAATATCAGGGTTCCACTATAGGTCGCACTTCCTTTCAATTGCCTTTCATTGCCGTTTCATAGCCTATTCATTGAAGGCTTTTGCAACAGTACCAGAAAAGGGTTTTACTTTTCCTTCCCGCGCAGCGATGATGCGCGCCTGGAGACACCCAAAAACAACACCATGCGTATCCTGCTCGTAGAAGACCATATTGAATTACAGCGCTCGCTGGCCAAGGCGTTGCGAGATTCCAACTTGACCGTGGAATGCGCGGACAACGGCGCCGACGCGGACGCCCTGCTGCATACGCAGGATTACGCGCTGGTGATCCTGGACTTGACGCTGCCCAAAATGGATGGCCTGGAAGTATTGAAGCGCTTGCGGGCGCGCAGCGGCTCCCGCGCCAGGACGCCGGTATTGATCTTGACGGCCCGCGGCGGCCTGGAAGAACGGGTGCAGGGGCTGAACCTGGGCGCCGATGATTACCTGGCCAAGCCATTCGAGCTGGCGGAACTGGAAGCGCGCGTCAAGGCGCAGCTGCGCCGCAGCGTGGGCAATGAAGCTGTCGTGCACACGTGCGGCGCGCTGAGTTTCGATACCGTGACGCGCATGTTCAGCTACCATGGCAATGCGCTGGCGCTGACGCCGCGCGAACACGCAGTGCTGGAAGCGCTGATTTCCCGCAGCGGGCGCGCGGTATCGAAAGAGAAACTGTTTGACGAAGTGTTTGCGCTGGAAGATGACGCGAACCTCGACGCCATCGACTTGTATATACATCGGGTGCGCAAAAAGCTGGAAAGTGCGCAGCCGGGGGCGGCCGCCATTACCACGCTGCGCGGCATCGGCTACCTGCTGCAGCCGCGCGACGGCGCATAAGGCCGGCAGCGATGGATCAGCACAGCGCCAGCGACGCCGGGCCGGATGGAGAAGCCGTGCCGCGCGCTGTTGCTGGCGCGCCTGGCGCAGCACAGGACAGCGTGCCGCTGGGCAGCCTGCGCACCCAGCTGCTGCGCTGGCTGCTGGTTCCGCTGATCCTGCTGATGGCCGTGAATGCCGTGTCGGTCTACCGCAATGCGCTCGATGCGGCCGACATGGCGTACGACCGCTCGCTGCTGGCATCCACGCGCGCGCTGGCGGAACGGGTGTCGATTGAAAACGGCAAAGTCGTGGTGGACGTGCCTTACGTGGCGCTGGACAGTTTTGAGACGGATACGCTGGGCCGCATCTATTACAAGGTGACGGGCATGAATGGCGAAACCGCATCCGGTTTTGACGACTTGCCGCCCGTGCCGCCCAATGTGCCCCGCTCGGAAGCGTATCCGGCGCTGGTGCGCTTTTATCATGCGGACTACAACGGCCAGCCGGTGCGCATTGCCGCGCTGGTGCAGCCGGTGTACGACGATTCCATGCGCGGCGTGGCGCTGATCCAGGTGGCGGAAACCACGGATGCGCGGCGCGGCCTGACGATCCAGATTTTGAAGGATACGCTGGCCTGGCAGGCGTGGGTGGTGCTGGCGGCCACCCTGCTGGTGTGGTTTGCCGTGCGCCTGGTATTGCGCCCGTTGATGCGGCTGCGCGCCGAAGTGGAAATGCGCAGCGCCTCGGACTTGCATGACGTGGACCCTGCGCTGGTACACCGCGAAGTGCGCCCGCTGGTGGAAGCCATGAATGGCTCGATGTCGCGCATCCGCAGCCTGATCGCATCGCAGCGGCGCTTTATTGCCGATGCGTCACACCAGTTGCGCACGCCGCTGACGGTATTGAAAACCCAGTCGGAAATGACGCTGAGGGAAATCGACCGCAGCGAAGGGCCGGTGGACAAGGAAGCGTTGCGCGCCATGGTGTCCGGCATTGCCGCCACCACGGATGCCGCCGTGCACTTGGCGAACCGCTTGTTGATGCTGGCCCGCATTGAACACAGCGGCGATGTCAGGCCGGTGCCCGTGGGCTTGCGCGAACTGGCGCAAAACGTGGCGCTGCAACTGGCGGTGACGGCAGTGGGCAAGCAGATCGACCTGGCGCTGGAAGCGGAACATGAAGCCATCGTGCGGGGGCAGCCGCTGCTGCTGCAGGAAATGGTGTCGAACCTGGTCGACAATGCGCTGCGCTATACGCCGGCGGGCGGCAGCGTCACCGTGCGCGTACTGCCCGGCGGCGGCAAGCTGCTGCTGGAAGTGGAAGACAGCGGCGCCGGCATTCCCGCAAGCGAGCGGGAGCGGGTGTTTTCACCGTTTTACCGGGCAGCGGCATCGATGCAAGTCAATCCGGGCGGCGCGGGGCTGGGCCTGGCGATCGTGCGGGATATCGCCGCGCTGCATGGCGGCACCGTCTCGCTGTCGGATGGCGCGGGTGGCAAAGGCTTGAAAGTCACCGTCGAATTTCCAGGCTGAATTAGTTGCAATTCCCTTCGGTGCCTGGCACCGTTCAAAGTCACAACTTTCCTTGGGGACCTGGCCAGTACTATCGTTCGCTTTGGAAACGATAGCATTGGGTCATGATGGCAACCGGACGCCGTGTTTCCGCTCTTTGAACTATCATCGCGCCACCCTGTGATCCGCCCTGCCCAACTTTCCAGCCGCGCCCATGTTTCCGGAACTTTCGTTTCGCCAACTATCGCTGGGCGTCTTCGTACTGATCGCGGCGCTGCTGGGCGCCACATCCGTGCATGCCCTGCTGACCCTGGACCGCCTCGCCGCCCATAGCCGCGAAGCGGGCCGGCATGCGGTCGCGCTGGCCGAACAGGTGCAGCGCCTCAGCGAACGGGGCGTGGCCATGGAGCGCAGCGCGCGCCAGTTCCTTGTGCTGGACGATCCAGCCTTCCGCGACCGCTATGCCGATGCATGGCGCGAAGCGCAATCCGCATTGGCCACTATCGGCGCCGGCCTGCCCAGCTCACAGCACGCCGCGCTGGCCGACTGGCGCGCGCGGGGCGAAGCTGTCGCTGCCGTACTGCAGTCGGTGCCGGCAACGCGCGAACGCCGCAGCACCGCGCCAGCCCGCCGCGCATTGGGCCAGACGCTGGACCGGGCATTGGCCGGCTTGCCCGCTGTCAGCCAATTGCTGGAAGACGCCGTGCGGCACGAAGTCGAGCGCCGCAACCAGGTGCTGCTCGATGAACTGGACCAGCGGCGCCGCCTGCTGACCACGCAGGTGGCCGTTGCCGTCGCACTGGCAGCCCTGCTGGCGCTGGGCGGCGGCGCGTGGCTGTCACGCCCGCTAAAACAAATCGAACAAGCCATCGTCCGGCTGGGCGGCAACCGCTACGACGAAACCATAGCCGTGCAGGGCCCCGGCGATTTGCGCCGGCTTGGCACGCAGCTGGACTGGCTGCGTAAGCGCCTGGCCGAAGTGGAAGCCGACAAGGCGCGCTTTGTGCGCCACGTGTCGCATGAATTGAAAACGCCGCTGGCCGCGCTGGTGGAAGGCGTATCGCTGCTGGAAGATGAAGTTCCCGGCCCCCTGTCCCGCCAACAGCGGGAAATTGCCGCCATCCTGCGCCAAAACACGCTGTCGCTGCAGGCGCAAATTGAAGACTTGCTGCGCTTTAATGAGGCGGGCTTTGCCGCGCAGCGGCTGCGGCGCACCACCACCGATCCCGGCGTACTGCTGGACAGCGTCATTGCCGCCCAGCGCCTGCAGTGCCAGGCGCGCCACGTGCACTGCGCGGTGGAAGGCCAGGTCCGCCCGCTGTTGCTGGATGCCGATCTGATGGCGGCCGCGCTGGGCAATTTACTGTCGAACGCACTGCGCTTTTCCCCGCAGGGCGGCGCCGTGCATTTTTCTTTGTCCGAAGCGCAAGGCAAGCTGCATATCGATTGCCGCGACGAAGGTCCCGGCGTCGCGCCGCAAGATAGCGAACGTATTTTTGAACCGTTTTACCAGGGCGAACGCCAACCCGCCAGCGCCCGCCGTGGCAATGGCATCGGCCTCGCCATCGTGCGCGAATACGTGCACGCGCATGGCGGCGCACTGCGCCTGATGCCGTCTGAGCGCGGCGCCCATTTTCAAATTGAGTTGCCTTATGACGATTGATTACCCAGACCGCAATACAGCGCGCATCCGGCGCCGCGGCGCGCACGCGGTGCACGGCGCATGCCGCCATACCGCTGCCGCCGGCGCTGCCGTACTACCCGCTGCGCTATTGCTGGCGGCAATGCTGATGTCCGGCTGCAGCGTTCCCCGCCTTCCTTCCACGGCATCCATTGTGCTGCCGCGCGCCCCGGCCGAAGCGCCGCCGCCCACCACCGTCATGCTGGCCGATGAAACTGCGCCGCTGCTGGCCTATCACCAGCAGTTACGCCGCATGACGCAAGGTGAATTGCTGCAGGAACTGGCCACGCTGGGCATGCGCCAGCCATCGCCCCGCGTAGCGCTGCAAATGGGCATGGTGCTGCTGTGGACGCGGGGCAGCGGCGACCTGCCGCGCGCCCAGGCGCAATTTGACGGCGTGGCATCGACCACGCATCCACTGGCGCTGCTGGCGGCGCTGTTATCGGCGCAATGCCAGGAACAGCGCCGCCTGGCCGAGCATGGCGACAAGCTGCAGGCGCAGCTGAAGGAAAGCCAGCGCAAAATCGATCAACTGGCCGAAACGCTGGAAAGCTTGAAAGCCATCGAGCGCAACTTGCCTGCGCGGGGAGTCAGCAATGAACGGCAACGATAACCTGCCCGTGCGTATGGGCGCCGCCATTTTGCTGGTGGACGATGACGCCGACTTGCTGCGCCTGTTGTCATTGCGCCTGTCTGCCAATGGCTATGCGGTCACGGCAGTGCCCAGTGCGGAAGCGGCGCTGGCGCAGCTCGACATCGCCCTGCCGTCGCTGGTGATCAGCGATATCCGCCTGCCCGGCAAAGATGGCATGGCGCTGTTCCAGCACATCCGCGCGCGCCATCCCGCGCTGCCCGTGATTTTATTGACAGCGCACGGCACCATTCCCGATGCCGTGGAAGCCACGCGCCTGGGCGCCTTTGCTTACCTCACCAAACCGTTCGATGCGAAAGTGCTGCTGGAGCGCGTTGCACAAGGCTTGCAGTTGAGCGCTCCGCCATCGGCGCAGGGGGCGGACGATGGCCAGTGGCGCGAAGAAATCGTCAGCCGCAGCCAGGCAATGGCGGAATTGCTGGCCGAAGCGCGGCTGGTGGCAGCGTCGGACGCCAGCGTATTGATACGGGGCGAAAGCGGCACCGGCAAGGAATTGCTGGCGCGCGCCATCCACCGCGCCAGCCGCCGCGCGAAGGCTCCGTTCATTGCCGTCAATTGCGGCGCGATTCCCGAACAGTTGCTGGAATCGGAATTGTTCGGCCACGTGAAGGGCGCCTTTACCGGCGCGGTATCCGGGCGCGAGGGCCTGGTGCAGGCAGCCGACGGCGGCACCTTGTTCCTCGATGAGATAGGCGACATGCCGCTGCTGCTGCAGGTGAAGCTGTTGCGCGTGCTGCAAGAGCGCGTGGTGCGGCAGCTGGGTTCCGACGTGGGCAAGCCGGTTGACGTGCGCATCCTGTCCGCCACGCACCGCGACCTGGATGCGGCCATGCAGGAAGGCCAGTTCCGCGAAGACTTGTATTACCGCTTGAACGTCATCACGCTGACGTTGCCGCCGCTATCCGAGCGGCGCGAAGACATTGCATTGCTGGCCACGCGCTTCCTGCAATCGCTGGCGGCGAAGTATGGCAAGCAAGTGACGGGCTTCGCGCCCGATGCGCTGGAAGCGCTGACGCGGGCGCCGTGGCCCGGCAATGTGCGGCAACTGGTCAACGTGGTGGAACACGTGTGTGCATTGGCGACCTCGAGCCTGGCGCCGCTGTCGCTGGTGCAGCGGGCGCTGAAAGTGCCGTCGCTGGAAGTGCTCAGCTATACGGAAGCCAAGCAGCGCTTTGAGCGGCAATACCTGGTGCAACTGCTCAAGCTGACAGATGGCAATGTGGCCGACGCGGCGCGGCTGGCCGAGCGCAACCGCACGGAGTTTTACCGCTTGCTGCAGCGCCATGAATTGGATGCAGCGCAATTCAGGGCGGAAAGCTGACCGCTGTCGCCCCATGGCGACAGCCTTAACCCCTTGATTTTCCTGGCTTTACACCGGGTGTGGCGGCATGTTGTCGCCACAGCCCGACAAATCCTCGCCGCCAAAATATTCCACACAGCAATCAATCAACGTAAGCCATTGATTTTTAATGATTCCATCGAGCTGGCACGCGCTTTGCTGTAAGGAGATCAACGTCACAAGGCGTTCTTAGACAACCTTTATGGAGTAGCGAATATGACGAATACCTTTTCCCGCCTGCTGGCCACCGCCGCCTTCACCGCATTGTCCGCTGCCGCCCTGTCCCCTGCTTTCGCCGCTGGCCAGCAGGAAGGCGCCATGGCTGGCGCCGCTGTCGCCACGGCTGACAGCGCGCTGAACGCCAAAGTCAAAGCTGCCATTGCAGATTTCAAAGGCGTTTCGGCAACAACCAGCCAGGGCGTGGTGACGCTGACGGGCCAGGTTGCCAATACCGACACCGGCACCAAAGCGATCCAGGCTGCGTCCAGCGTGGAAGGCGTCAAAGAAGTGAAGAGCGAATTGACGGTCGCTAAGTAAGCTTGTCGTACCCCTTGTAGTAGCAGTACCCCGCAGTAGTTGTATCCCCGCAGTAAACCTGCCTACCCGCAGGTGTAACACCGTAGTTGAAGTGGCTTTACCCAGCGTATTTTTCCGGGCCGCGAGCAATCGTTGCCCGGTTTTTTTTATGCATTGCACGCTGCCTGGCGGACTTTCGCTATCCATGTCACGATAGCGTTTTTGCAACCTGGAAACAGTCATGAAAATCGGCATGCAAACGTGGGGCAGCCATGGCGACATTCGTCCCTTCCTTGCCCTGGCAGAAGGGTTACAAGCGGCGGGACATGACGTGACGCTGGCCATCACGTGCGTTGACAGCGCCGCCTACGCCGCCGTCACGTCCGCATCCGGCGTCAAGCTGCGCGTCATTGCGTCGCCCGTGCTGGCGCCTGAAGAGGCTGAACGGATCGGCGCTGAAGCATGCCGCATGCGCAATCCGCTGGAGCAAATGGCGACGCTGGTCAAACATTGCTACGCACCGGCGGAAGACGCCATGTTCGCGGCGGCGCGCGCGTTGTGCGGCGAATCCGATGTGCTGATCGGCCATTACTTCACGCAACCGTTGCAGGTGGCGGCGGAATACGCGGGCAAACCGTATGTCAGCGTCTTGCTGTCCCATGCCGGGGTGCCCAGCGCGTTCAGCCACCCGATTCATCACCCGTTCGGCAAGCTGGGCAACCGCTTCATGTGGTGGCTGACCCGCACCGCCCTGCACCGCACGATCGGCCACTACCCCAACCGGCTGCGCAGCAGCTTGCAAATGCCGCCGACGCGCGATGTCGTCATGGATGGATGGCTGTCGCGGCATTTGACACTGGTGGGCATCAGCCCGCAAATTTGCGGGCGCCAGCCGGACTGGCCGCAATCCATTCAAGTAACGGGCTTCCTGGATATGCCCAATATGCAGCTGGAGGGACAGCTGGGCGGCGCACTGGCGGCCTTCCTCGATGCGGGCGACGCGCCTGTTTATGTCACCACCGGCAGCTGGATGCCACGCGATGTGGCGCTGCAAACCAATGCATTGAAGCTGATGACGGATGCGGTCCGCCTGGCGGGCTGCCGCGCCATCATACAAAGCCCGGATGCGCAAGCGTGCGGCTTTGTTTCCGGCGACCGCATCCTGTATACAGGCGCCGCGCCCCACCACCTGGTCTTTCCCCGCTGCCGCGCCGTGGTCCACCATGGCGGCGCCGGCACAACGCAATCCGTCACGCTGGCTGGCAAACCATCCGTGGTGGTGGCGCATATCAGCGAACAAGAACACTGGGGACGGGAATTGCAGCGGCTCGGTTGCGCGGGCAAACCGCTGCACGTGCGCAGTGTAACGCCCCAAAAGCTGGCCGCGCACATGACGCACGCGATTCGCACGCCCGCCATGGCCGAGCGCGCGCAGGCCGTGGCACGCGCCATGGCGCAGGAAAACGGTGTGGCCGAGGCAGTGCGGCAAATTGAACAGCGCTTCACGCATAGGCTGCCAGCCATGGCGTGACACCACCACGGAGACTTCTTTCCAAACTGCAAAAAGGTGCCAGGGACTTTTTTTCGGCGCGGCAAAGAAAAGCGGCGCACGCAGCGCCGCTCCCTCTACAAAGACTGATGCAATCAGCTGAGGTTTTCCAGGCGGATCTTGGTCACCTGGCCCACAACTGTGGATAACGCTTCCATCTTCGCAATCGCCGCCACGACATTCTTTTCCTGCGTCTGGTGCGTCAAGATCACGATGTCGGTGTGCGTCTCGTTGTCTGCCGGTTCCTTTTGCATCATGGCGTCGATGGAAATCGTCGCGTCGGCCAGGATGCGCGTCAGGTCGGCCAGCACGCCCGGCTGGTCCACCACGTTCAACCGCAGGTAGTAGCTGGTGGTGATTTCCGACATCGGCAGAATGTTGATGTCGTTCATCGCGTTGGGCTGGAACGCCAGGTGCGGCACGCGGTGTTCCGGATCAGCCGTCGCCAGGCGGGTGATGTCGACCAGGTCGGCAATCACGGCCGAAGCGGTTGGCTCGGAACCCGCACCCTTGCCGTAGTACAAGGTCGCGCCGACAGCGTCGCCCTGCACCAGCACGGCATTCATCGCGCCTTCCACGTTGGCGATCAGGCGCTTGGACGGGATCAAGGTCGGGTGCACGCGCAGCTCGATGCCTTCCGTGCCATTGACGATGGCGCGCTTGGCGATACCCAGCAGCTTGATGCGGTAGCCCAGCTGTTCCGCGTATTGAATGTCCACGGCTTGCAGCTTGGTGATGCCTTCCACGTGCGCCTTGTCGAACTGCACAGGAATACCGAAAGCAATGGCCGACATGATGGTGGCCTTGTGCGCCGCATCCACGCCTTCGATGTCGAAGGTCGGGTCTGCTTCTGCGTAACCGAGGCGCTGCGCTTCTTTCAGCACAGTGTCGAAGTCCAGGCCCTTGTCTCGCATTTCGGACAAGATGAAGTTGGTGGTGCCGTTGATGATGCCGGCCAGCCATTGAATACGGTTCGCCGTCAAGCCTTCGCGCAGCGCCTTGATGATCGGAATGCCGCCAGCGACAGCCGCTTCGAACGCGACCATGACGCCTTTGGCTTGTGCGGCCGCGAAGATTTCATTGCCGTGCGTTGCCAGCAGGGCTTTGTTTGCCGTCACCACATGCTTGCCATTGGCGATCGCTTGCATGACGAGTTCGCGCGCAATGCCATAGCCGCCGATCAGTTCGATGATGATATCGATTTCCGGATCGTTAACCAGTTCACGCGCGTCGGACACGACTTTGCACTTGCCGCCGGTCAGCTCATTGGCGCGTGCAGTGTTCAGGTCGGCAACGGCAATAATTTCAATACCACGGCCTGCGCGGCGGGTAATCTCTTCTTGATTGCGTGCCAAGACGTTGAACGTGCCGGCACCCACGGTGCCAATGCCTAATAAGCCTACTTTGATGGGTTTCATAATGGTGAGTTTTCGTGTTTGATCAGATTGGGCTGCCGTGGCGCTTGCGGTAGCCTTCCATGAAGCGCGCGATACGTCCGAATGCTTCTTCCATGTCATCCGTGTTCGGCAAGAACACGACGCGGAAGTGATCCGGCGCAATCCAGTTGAATCCGGTGCCCTGGACGATAAGTACTTTGGTTTCTGCCAGCAGGTCGTACGCGAACTGCTGGTCATCCGCGATCGGGTAGATCTTCGGATCAAGACGCGGGAACATGTACAGCGCGGCTTTCGGCTTGACACAAGTGACGCCCGGGATATCGGTCAACAGCTTGTAAGCCAGATCGCGTTGCTTCAACAGGCGCCCGCCCGGCCCCACCAGGTCCTGTATGGACTGGTAGCCTCCGAGCGCAGTCTGGATGGCAAACTGGCCCGGCGCGTTTGCGCACAAACGCATCGAAGCCAGCATATTCAGGCCTTCGATGTAATCCTTGGCGTGGCGTTTTTCGCCCGATACCACCATCCAGCCGGCGCGGTAGCCGCACGAACGGTAGTTTTTTGACAAGCCGTTGAACGTCACGAACAGGATGTCGTCCGCCAGCGAAGCGATCGACGTATGTTCATTACCGTCGTACAGCACTTTGTCGTAAATTTCATCCGCATAGATGATCAACTGGTGCTGGCGCGCCAGTTCTATAATCTGCAGCAAGATTTCATTGGGATACAGCGCACCCGTCGGGTTGTTCGGGTTGATCACGACGATCGCCTTGGTATTCGGCGTGATCTTCTTGCGCATGTCGTCAATGTCCGGGAACCAGTCTTGCTTTTCATCGCAGACATAGTGCACCGGCGTGCCGCCCGACAGGCTGACAGCCGCTGTCCACAGCGGGTAGTCCGGCGCCGGCACCAGCACTTCGTCGCCCGTGTTCAGCAAGGCGTTCATGGACATCACGATCAATTCGGATGCGCCATTGCCCAGATAAATGTCGTCAATCGTCACGCCGGCAATTTTCTTGCCCTGCGTGTAGTGCATGACGGCCTTGCGCGGCGCGAACATGCCTTTGGAATCCGTATAACCTGCCGCATTCGGCAGGTTGACCATCATGTCATGGACGATTTCGTCCGGTGGCTCGAAACCAAATACGGCCAGGTTGCCGATATTCAGCTTCGTGATGCGGTGGCCCTCTTCTTCCATCTGGCGCGCCTTTTCAGGCACGGGACCGCGGATTTCATAGCAAACTTCCGCCAGCTTGTTCGATTTTTGAACCGGTCGCAAAATCTGATCCTAACTTTCTTGGTGGCTTTCGCCCCATCTCGCGCAAGAAAATTCGGTCAGAAGACCCAAAAATTCTATTTACGTGCGCGTCAATGTGACTTTTTGGTGCATTGCGAAAATACCCATTCTGCCGAAAGCGCCCCATTAAAGCAACCTCTGGCGGCCCCGGATCGCGTGAAAACGTTACAATACATAGAGAAATCGCGTCCCTTTACGCATAATTACGCTACTTTACGCACAGATACACGCTATGAAGCTCCATCCCAGCACCACCCAGCAATACCAGACCGTGACCGGCTACTTCGCTGGCGGGGTTGAAATCAATGCCCAGCCGTTCACCAACAGCTTATATATGCTGCCGGAAACAGCGCCGCGCGCGTGGCCGGTGGATTCGTTTGAAGCACTGGCCGCCGAACATTTTGAAATGCTGGCGGCAGACCAGCCAGATGTCGTCATCCTCGGCACCGGCGAGCGCCAGCGCTTCGTGCACCCGCGCCTGACCAATCCTTTGACCAGCAAGCACATCGGCGTTGAGTGCATGGACACCAATGCTGCATGCCGTACTTACAATATTTTGATGGGCGAAGGCCGCAAAGTGACGCTGGCGCTGATTTTTGAGAAAACTCAACCCGCCAGTGCCTGATACCGTAGGTGTCAGGTACTGCCAATTAAATCAACATTGCGGTATTGAAATTCCTCAAACCGCCCCCATATCCAAGTTGACTATACCAACCAGGAGAACCTCCGTGGCTGACAGCCAAACTGCAGTACCCCTCGCCGATTTTTCCGCTGCGATGACCAGCGGCCAGACCTTCCAGCTGCTGGGCCGCCCGGCCAAGCACACCGTACTGTTCTTTTATCCCAAGGACAATACCCCTGGCTGCACCACTGAAAACATGGCGTTCCGCGATGCATACGGCCAGTTCCAGGCGGCCGGCGTGGAAATTTATGGCATCAGCCGCGATTCCATTCGTTCGCACGAAAATTTCAAGGCCAAGCTGGGACTGCCGTTTGAATTGATTTCCGACCCCGATGAAACCGTATGCAGCCTCTTCAATGTCATGAAGATGAAGCAAATGTACGGTAAGACTGTCAGGGGTGTTGAGCGCAGCACGTTTATCGTTGACGCTCAAGGCCGATTGGTGAAAGAATGGAGAGGCGTGAAGGTTGCTACTCACGTGGATGAAGTTTTGGAATTCGTCAAAAACCAAGTACTTTGAGTCAAACCCTACCCACCCACTGTACCCGGTGGCGTATGCCACCTTCCGGTACCCCAATTCGGGCGTTCCCCGCCCGCGGCAGTCTTGTATTACCTTTCCGTCAGCATCCACCCCATGCGCCGCTACACTTCGCGCGGCGTGTCCAATGGGCGGACCCATCAAGCTTTTTTTTAGATCGAGATCCTGATGCCACTGCCAAAAATGCCAAGCAAGCCAGCTACCCTGTTGCTCGCAAAAGATTACCCGAAGGCCAGCGGCGCACGTCCCGTGCCTTTGCCCTTGGAAGAACAGGCGCCACCCGCGCCTAAAAAAGCATCCGTGAAGGCGGTGCCCGTAGCAAAAGCAGTCAAACCCGCAGTTCAAGTTGTAGCAGAAGCGCCGGCCGCCAAGCCTGCGCGCAAATCAAACGCCAAGGCGAAAGCCGTACCGGCGGCGGAACCGCATGTGCATGTACCTTTGACGGAAGAAATTTCGCCGACGCCAAAGACCAAAGCCAAGTCGCCGCGCGGCAAGACGCCGCCCGTCTCGGTGGAAGGCCCGCACCCGGCCAAGCACAAGGAACATGAAGTCGCCATCAAGTCGTCTTCGAGCCGCCATGCGGACCAGGCCGGCCTGACCAAGCTGTTCGTGCTCGACACCAACGTGTTGATGCACGACCCGTCGTCGCTGTTCCGTTTCGAGGAGCACGATGTCTACCTGCCCATGATGACATTGGAAGAATTGGACAACCACAAGAAGGGGATGTCCGAGGTGGCCCGCAACGCCCGCCAGGTATCGCGCACGCTCGATGCGCTGATGGCGGACACGGACGATGACGCCATCGAAGCCGGCATCGTGCTGTCCAAGCTGGGCAACAAGGATGCCAAGGGCCGCCTGTACTTCCAGACCAAGCTGCACGTAGCGGACTTGCCGGAAGGCTTGCCGCAAGGGAAAGCCGACAACCAGATCCTGGCTGTCGTGCGTTCGCTGGAAGCGGACCAGCCGGGCCGCGCCGTGGTGCTGGTGTCGAAAGACATCAACATGCGCATCAAGGCCCGCGCACTGGGATTGCCGGCGGAAGATTACTTCAATGACCACGTGCTGGAAGATACGGACTTGCTGTATTCCGGCATCGTGCAATTGCCGGACGACTTCTGGGACAAGCATGGCAAGGACATGGAGTCCTGGCAGGAAAACAAGAATGGCCAGAGCGCGACGTTCTACCGCGTCACCGGTCCATTCATTCCATCGCTGCTGGTGAACCAGTTCATCTTCCTGGAGCCTAACAATGGCGAAGCGCCATTCTATGGCCAGGTGAAGCAGATCAACGGCAAGACTGCCGTGCTGCAAACCTTGCGCGACTACTCGCACAACAAGAACAATGTGTGGGGCGTCACCGCGCGCAACCGGGAACAGAACTTCGCGTTGAACCTGTTGATGAATCCGGAGTGCGACTTCGTCACGTTGCTGGGCCAGGCTGGTACGGGTAAAACCCTGCTGGCATTGGCGGCCGGTCTGGCGCAAGTGCTGGAAACCAAGCTGTATAACGAAATCATCGTGACCCGTGTGACGGTGCCGGTGGGTGAAGACATCGGCTTCTTGCCTGGTACGGAAGAAGAAAAGATGTCGCCGTGGATGGGCGCGTTTGACGACAATCTCGAAGTGCTGAACAAGTCGGACGGCGAAGGCGGCGAATGGGGCCGCGCGGCGACGCAGGATTTGATCCGTTCGCGCATCAAGATCAAGTCGCTGAACTTCATGCGTGGCCGCACGTTCGTCAACAAGTTCCTCATCATCGACGAGGCGCAAAACCTGACGCCGAAGCAGATGAAGACCCTGGTGACGCGCGCCGGTCCGGGCACGAAGATCCTGTGCCTGGGCAACATCGCGCAGATCGATACGCCCTACCTGACGGAAGGCTCAAGCGGCCTAACGTACGTCGTGGACCGTTTCAAAGGCTGGTCGCACAGCGGCCACGTGACCCTGGCGCGCGGCGAACGTTCGCGCCTGGCGGATCACGCATCCGACGTGCTGTAAGCCCTCAACAACGCTTCATAGCCAGCCCCGCGCATCGCAAGGTGCGCGGGGCTTTTTATTCCCCCCAGTGGGGTCAGACGTGCATTCGTGCGTATTCCCCGTGGGGTCAGACGTGCATTCGTGCATAGCGCTCATAGGAGAACGCGCGCAAATTGGGCAAAATTCGATTGCTGAGCTCGGTTGTTTTCGAAACGAACTGAACCGCAGAAACCCTTTAATAGCAGGCTATATTTAAAATTTGTATGCACGAATGCACGTCTGACCCCACGGGATGGATGCACGAATGCACGTCTGACCCCACTGGGGGTGATTTTGCTTGACCTTCCTACGCTGGGAAGGATTACAGTATGGCTTTCTTTACCTTCAGGAGTAACACCATGTATGAATTCGACGTGCAAGACATGACGTGCGGCGGTTGCGCGGCCAGCGTGACGCGTGCGGTGCAGCGGATCGATGCGGGCGCCAAGGTCGATGTCGACCTGGCCGCAAAAAAAGTCAAAGTGACTTCTGGCCGTACACTCGATGAAGTGCGCGCAGCCATTGCCGACGCGGGCTTTCCTGTCACCGGCGCCCGCTGAATCGGGCAAGCCGGCTCAGAAATCCAGCTCGGCATAGCGGCGGAAAATATCGTCTTCATTGAAGGCAATCCGCCGCGCCGAACGCAGGTAGGCGGCAACCGCGGGCACTTGCATGACGCGGCCATGCAACGCAATCAGCTTCGGCCAATTCCCTTCATTGCGCGCCATGGCGCGCGGGAAAGCGTAGCGCAAGCCTTCGACCAGCTGGAACAGCGACAAGTCCACATACGACAGCCGCTTCCCCAGCGCATAGCTGCCCTTGCTGTTTTCCAGCACCTGCTCAAAGTAGCCCAGATATTTCGGGATGCGCGTTTCCACGAATTCCTTGGCCCGCTTTTTCGCCGCAGCCTTCTGGTCTTCGTAATACAGGTTGACGGATATCGGATGGTGCGTGTCATGCGCTTCCGCCACCATGTCCGCGATCGTCAACTGCAACTGGTGCGCCCACAGCCGCCCTGCTTCCGCACGCGGCGCCAGCCCATATGCACGGCCCAGATGCAGCAAGATATTGGCAGTCTGCCCAATCAGCAATCCGCCCGCCCGCAGCACCGGCGGCGCAAATGACGGGTGCTGCACGCTCTGCGCATCGAGCACGGCCTGCATCGCTGCCAGGCCATGCTTTTCACGCGCCACGTCGCGGTAAGGTACACCGGCAGCTTCCAGCGCCAGCCGGACGAATTCGCCCCGGCCCTGTATCGTCGGCCAGTAATACAATTCAACCATCGCATTTCCTCCCCGCCAGCAAGCCACCCAGCCATCATGCCTGAAATACGCTGCACGCAGCGCCTGCGCAGGCAGGCCGCTATAATCAGGCTGTCCCCACCATCCCGCACACCATGGAACTGTCCACAGTCGTCCTGATCGCTGCTGCAGGGCTGTTCGCCGGGGTGCAAAATGCGCTGGCCGGCGGCGGCTCGTTCATCACCTTCCCCACGCTGCTGCTGGCCGGGCTCGATCCCGTAGCCGCCAATATGACGTCCACCATTGCCATGTTCCCCAGCCAGACCACGTCGGCCATCGCCGGCCGCAAGCTGGCGGGCGGCGTGGCGGGACTGACGTTCCGCCAACTGTTCACCATCAGTTTTATCGGCGGCATCGCCGGCGCCCTGCTGTTGCTGGTGACGCCGCCCACGTTCTTCGCCAAACTGGTGCCGTGGCTGGTGCTGTTTGCCACGTCTGTGTTTGCATGGGGCAGCTTCCGCAGCCAGCCGCTGCATGCGGTGGAGGGCATGCCGGCGTGGGCGCTGGCAGCGGTCCAGTCGTGCATTGCCGTCTATGGCGGCTATTTCGGCGGCGGCATCGGCTTTTTGATGCTGGCGGCACTGACCATCGCAGGCCAGCAAATCCGCATGGCGACCGCCACGAAAAACATGCTGGCCATGGCCATGAACTGTTCCGCCACGCTGGTGTTCGCGCTGTCGGACCGCATCAGCTGGCCCGCCGCGCTGGCGCTGTGCGTGGGCGGCATTGCGGGCGGCTTGTGCGGCTCGTGGCTGATCCACCGCATGCCGGAACGCGCCATGCGGCTGTTCGTCGTGACGGTCGGCCTGGCGCTGACTGTGTGGATGTTTATCCGCTAATCCGCATCGGCATCTTCCGCGCCCAACGTCAGCAAGATCGGGCAATCCGGCCGCTGGTCGCCGCAGCAGGCATCCGCCAGCGACGCCAGCGTGTCGCGCATTTCCGTCAATTCGCGGATGCGGGCATTGAGTTCATCGACGTGGGTGCTGGCGATGCGCTTCACGTCAGCGCTTTCCCGCGCGCGGTCTTGCCACAGCGCGAGCAAGTCGCGGATCTGTTCCAGCGAAAAACCCAGCTTGCGGGCGCGGCGGATGAAACGCAGCGTATGCACGTCATCCGCGCCATAAATGCGGTAGCCGGCATCCGTGCGCGACGCCGCCTTCAACAGCGCAATGCTTTCGTAATACCGGATCATCTTCGCGCTGACGCCGGACGCCTGCGCAGCCTGGCCGATGTTCATGGTGTTTCCTTCGGTGGGACGGGCTTCCAGCGCCGCAGCAGCAATGCATTGGCCACCACGCTGACGGAGCTGGCCGCCATTGCGGCGCCCGCCACCATCGGGTTCAGCAAACCAGCAGCCGCCAGCGGAATGCCGGCCAGGTTATAAATAAAGGCCCAGAACAAATTCTGCCGGATCTTGCGCACAGTGCGGCGCGAGATATCGATGGCGCCCGCCACCAGCAGCGGGTCGGGCCGCATCAACGTGATCCCCGCCGCATGCATGGCGGCATCCGCGCCGCCCGACATGGCAATGCCGACATCGGCCGCGGCCAGCGCCGGCGCATCGTTGATGCCGTCGCCCACCATGGCCACCACGCCGCCCGCCTCCTTCAATTCACTGATACGGCGCGTTTTATCTTCCGGCAGCAGGCCCGCTTCCACAGTCTGCACCGGCGCTTGCTTGGCGACGCGGTTTGCCGCCCCCACGTTATCGCCCGTCAGCATGACTGTCGCGATGCCTTGCGCATGCAAAGCGTGCACGGCGCCCGCCGCCGTGGGCTTGACGGGATCCGCAAAGGCCAACAGCCCCAGCAATTCGTGGCGCGCACTGTCGGCCAGCCACGATACCGTATGGCCGTCCTGCTCCAGTTGCGCCGCCAGCGCCGCCAGCGGGGCCAGCGAGATATGGTGTTCCTGCATCAGGCGCGCACTGCCCAGCAATAGCGGCAGCCCTTCCACGCTGGCCGATAATCCCCGCCCTGGCATGGCCGTCATGCCCACTGCGGCAGGCGCCACGATGCCTCGCTGCGCCGCCGCGTCCATCACGGCGCGGGCCAGTGCATGTTCGCTGCCCCGCTGCATGGCCGCTGCCAGCACCAGCAGGCGCTGGCGGTCCGTCGCATAGGGTTCCAGCGCAGCCAGCACAGGCTTGCCGCTGGTGAGCGTACCGGTCTTGTCAAACACCACCGTCGTGATGCGCTGCGCCAGTTCCAGCGCCTGCATGTCCTTGACGAGAATGCCATGGCGCGCCGCCGCTCCGGTCCCCGCCATGATGGCCGCCGGTGTCGCCAGCCCCAGCGCGCACGGGCAGGCAATCACCAGCACCGCCACCGCGTGCATCAGCGCCAGTTCCGGTTCAGCGCCGGTGTACCACCAGCCGCCATACGTCAGCCCGGCCAGCACCAGCACGACCGGCACGAAGATGGCGCTGACTTTATCGACCAGCCGCTGCACGGGCGCTTTGGCGCCCTGCGCATCTTCCACCAGCCGGATAATCCGCGCCAGCACGGTTTCCGCGCCAATCGCCGTGGTGCGCACCAGCAGCAAGCCTTCGCCATTGATGGCGCCGCCCGTCACCCGATCGCCGGGACCGCGCGCCACCGGCAAGCTTTCGCCGGTAATCAGCGCTTCATCGACCTGGCTGTCGCCTTCCAGCACCACGCCATCGATGGCAATGCGCTCGCCCGGACGCACGACGACGATATCGCCCACCGCCACTTGTGCAATCGGCACGTCGGTCTCCACGCCGCCACGGCGCACGCGCGCCCGGTCAGGCCGCAGCGACTGCAATGCGCGGATGGCGGAGACAGCCTGCCGCTTGGCGCGCGCTTCCAGCCATTTGCCCAGCAATACCAGCGTAATGACCACGGCCGACGCTTCGAAATACAGGCTGGAATGCGCGTGCGCATAGCCATCCATGGTTTCAAAGCGCCACACGTGGTACACGCTGGTGCCATACGCGGCACTGGTACCCAGCGCCACCAGCAAATCCATATTGCCGCCGCCAGCCAGCAGCGCCTTGAACCCTGCCTTGTAAAAACGCGCCCCAAAAATGAATTGCACCGGCGTGGCCAGCAGCAATTGCAACAGCGCCAGGGTTTGCGGCGCCACCATTAGGCGGTAGCCAAACCAGTCCGCCACCATGGGCGCCATCAGTGGCAGCGACAGCAGGGCCGACCACAGCACGGCAGCACCGCCAGCCTTGGGGCGCGCGGGCTCCGCGTCTGGCACGGTCATGGCTGCCTGCTCTGTTACGCCAAAGCCCGCCTTGTCGAGCGCCGCCCGCATGGCATCGATCGCCAGCGGTCCGGACGATTCAACCCGCGCCTGTTCCGTGGCCAGGTTGACACTGGCGCTGGCCACGCCGGGCACGGCCGACAGCGCGCGTTCGACCCGCGCCACGCACGATGCGCACGTCATGCCTTCCACGCCGAAGGTCAGCACATAAGGTTGAGGCGGTGAATAGTCTGCTTTCAATGCGTACTCCTGTGATGCCTGTATCTTCAACCATCCCATGATGGGAAGGTCAAGCGACTTTGTACCACAGTTTCGGGGAAGAAAACGCCGGTGCGCCAGGACAGCGCACCGGGGTGTTGTAGCGGGGACTCAGCAGGGAGTCCCGCGGGTCAGGCCATCAGCGGACTTCGCAATCGACGGAGTTCGACTTGGCAGGTTTGCTGGACGTATCGCCAGGCGCCGACGATTGGTTGAACACGGGCGGCGGCTGGAATTTGATGCCCGGATTTTGCGGCACGATGATCGGCGGCTGCTTGAAGTTCGGAACAAAGCCAAACTGACCCGCATTGAACGACTGGACGCCGGCCGGATTGGTCAAATGCACGATACCGTCGATCACATGCAGGTACAAACCAGGCGCCAGGGCGCCGGACGCCGGCCCGGCGGCCGGCACGTTCTGAGCCAGTTGCAGCGGTGCGATCGGCGCCGCATCGCCGATGCCCGCCGTGCTGGCGTTCAGATAAGCCTGCACCGATGCCAGCGCTTTTTCTTCACCGCCCGGCACATAGTCGACAATGAACGTGGTGCCGCGGATACCGATGGTGGCCGCCGGCGTCTTCAGCGCAAATTTTTCCTTGTTGCGCTTGCCCAGCAAGCCACTGACCGAGCGCATGCCGCCCTTCAGCAAATTGAAGCTGGCGCTGTCGCCATCGGGCTTCGCGTTATCGAACGCGAAGTTATCGATGGTGAGCTGCGACGCGGGCTTCAGCGTGATTTCACTGTTGTCGATGAACTTCACCATCGCATACGTGTTTTTCTCCGTCACCAGCGTATCGCCGCTTTCCACTTCCGACTTCAGCGACAGGATTTTTACGGCGCCACTGGCTTTCTTCGCCAATAGCGGCCCGCTCAGCTGGGTCACCGTGCCGGCCACCTGGGCCGCCATTGCAAACGAGCAGCTGAGGCAGAATGCAATCAGCAGCAGGGCTTTAGTTGCAATAAAGTTTTTTGACGGGTTCATTTTTTTTCACTTCCTTGTCGGCTGCGGCGGATTTGGCTTCCTTGGTTTCTTCCTTCGTTTTCTCTTCCGGCGTGGAAGACGCTGCTACCGGGCCATCCGTCGGGGCGGCGGTTGGCACCGGGTCTTTCATGACGACTTCGGCTTGGGCAATGGGCGGCTGCACGTCGTTGACTGCCTTGATCACTTGCGCACTGGCCACGGCCACCGGCTTGTTAGGCTGCTCTGCCGTTGGCGGGGATAGCACGGCGCACAAGGCCGACGATGGCGCAATCACGCAAATGTCCGGGCTCGGCGCCACCGTTGGCGCCTGCGTCGGCGCTTGCGTAGGGGCCTGGGTAGGGGCCTGGGTAGGGGCTTGCGTCGGCGCCTGGGTCGGCGCCTGCGTAGGGGCTTGCGTGGGCGCCTGCGTTGGCGGTTCCGTTGGCGGCGATTGCGTTGGCGCCTGGGTTGGAGCCTGGGTTGGCGCCTGGGTTGGCGCTTCCGTTGGCGCCACCGTTGGCGACGGTGTCGGCGTCTGCGTCGGTGCGGCAGTTGGCGTTTGTGTTGGCGCCGCAGTCGGCGTCTGTGTCGGTTCGGCGGTCGGCGTCTGCGTTGGCGCGGCAGTCGGCGTCTGCGTTGGCGCCGCAGTCGGCGTCTGTGTCGGTGCAGCAGTCGGCGTCTGCGTCGGCGCCGCAGTTGGCGTTTGCGTTGGTGCGGCAGTCGGCGTCTGCGTTGGCTCCGCAGTTGGCGTTTGCGTTGGTGCGGCAGTCGGCGTTTGCGTTGGCGCCGCAGTCGGATTGTTTGTCAAATCCGCAAACTGCGTCAGCTTGCCAGGGGCCGCCTGGACGGTGGCCGTCGTCACGCCGGAAATCGTCGTCCCCGCCGCCAGCGTGATAAAGCCGCTGACGGACTTCACTTGCGCCGACGGCGAGAAGTTCAGCGCATCACTGCCGCCCACACTGGAGCTGGCCGTCAACGCGATATCGCCGCTGATGGTTTCCACGGTGCCGTCAATCGTCAGCGGGCTGTGCGCCGTTACCGTGATCTTGCCGCTGTCCGTCTTCACGACACCGCTGCTGGCCACCACGGTCGCGCCGTGGTTGTTCAGCGTGACCGCGCCGCTATTGCCGCTGTTGACTTTCAGCTTGTACACGGTCAGCTGGCCCGCGTTGGCGGTAACCGGGTTGGCCGTGTAGTTAACGTTGTTGATATTGACCGGGTTGTTGCCGGATGTGGCGCTGCTTTCCGCGCTCAGCACGGACACCATGGTTTCCAGCGCCTTGGACGGCGTACCGATGCTGCCGCTGGCCGTCATGTCCAGCGTATCGGCCACGATATCGCCATCGCCCTGCAAGATATTGCCCGTCACCTTCAGCGTGACCTTGCCGCCTGCCGCCGTGATGCCGTGATTGGTCAGCGTGCGGGCATTGGTGAATTCCAGGTTGCCCGACGATACGCCGCCAAACAGCGTATCGACGTTATTCGCCTGGTTCAACACCACGTTGCCGCCCACCCCGGTCAGCATCAGGCTGCTGACGGTAACCGGCGCGCTTTGCGTGATGCCGCCCGTGGTGGACGACAGGTGCAAGGTCGGCGTGTTCGGCAAATTCACGGCGCCCGTGATATTGATGCCTTGGCCGCCGACGATGCCCAGCATTTCGGACGGGCCGGCGCCAGCCAGGTTCAGTGCGCGCAATTCAACGGTACCCGCCCCGATAAAGTTCAGGTTGGGCGTCGCCACCGTGCGCAATTCCGTGTCCGTCAAGCCCAGTACCGTGGCGCTGTCGGTGGCGCCGCTGCCCAGCACCGTACTGCCGGAAGCAGCCGACGTCACCGTCACGCCTTGCGTCGCACTGATCGAACTGCCGCTGGCCAGGTTGGCATTGACGGCGGAAATAGCGACATTCTTGGCCGTTACCGAACCACTGTTCTGGAACGTGCCGGACGATGTCAGCGTCACCGTATCAAGCCCCTTGACGGCGCCCGTCACGGACAGGCTGTTGGCCGACAGCGACAGCGAACCGTTCTTGTAGGATGCCGTGTTGCTCAAGTCCAGCGCCCCCACCGTGATGCTGCCGCCCGACCGGGAATTGGAAATCGCCAGGTTCTTGGTGCCGATGTTCTTGATGGCCGTATCGGTCAGCACGATGCCGCCCTCGCTGGCCGCCGCGCCCGCGCCTACCGCAATCAGCGGTGCGCCGGACGCGGATATCGTCACGGTTTGCGGCGCCACGATCTTGACGCCCGAGCCCATCGAAAAGCCGGACGACGACGTAAACAGCGCATTGGTCGTCAAGTCGGCGTTGAACGCAATATTGTTGCTGGCAATGGCCGTCACCGAGCCAGGCGCCGTCAGGGCGCCCGTCACGGCGATATTGCCGGCCGCCGTCACATCCACACCGCCCGTGATATTGCTGGTGGTCGACAAATTGGCGGCATTGAGCGTGACGTTGCCGCTCTGCGTCGTCAAATGCAGGTGGTAACTGGTCATCGTGGCCAGTTCCGCCGTATCGATGCCGAGCACCGATGCGCTGTCGGTGGCGCCTGCGCCCACCACCAGCGCATGGCCCGCGTTCGATGTGACGGAAATATTGCCGGTTCCCGCATTGGTGGTGGAACCCGTGGCCAGGTCCAGGCTGTCGGCCTTAAATTCCACAGAATGCGCCTGCAAGCCGGCGCCCGACAGCAAGGCGACTTTTCCGCCGCCCAGCGTCATGGAGCCGGCCTGGATGGATGCGCTGGCAGGTGCGTCAGTATTGCCCACCGTGACACCGGTGGTTCCCGTCACGGTAACCGCACCGGATGGCGCCGCCAGAGGCTGGCGGATATTGATGGTGTCGCCCACCAGCGTCACTGTGCTGGAATTGCCGCTGCCCAGGCTGATGCCGTTGACACCGGCCACGGTGGTGACGTTGAGTGCCCCCACATTGTTGAAGCTGAAGTTGCCGGTGCTGGCCGAACCGGCCAGGTGTTGCACGGTATTCTGCTTCGTCAGCGCCACGCTGGCGCCGGTGGCCATCAGCCGCGGCGCTTCGATCAGGCCAAACTTCTGGACGATGTCGCCATCCGACATCAGCGCCACCGTATCGGCGGCTTTCACGCCGGCGTCCAGCGACACGGACGAACCTGCCAGCACCAGTTTCGTGGTGCCCGTCGACGACAAGTCCACGGCATTGGTGACGCGCAGCGCACTGCCCGATTTGTCGCCGATATTGATTTCCGGCGCACTGATGGCGCCCAGTTCAGCAATCGACAAGCCCAGCGCCACCGGCGCCGTGGTCGGCACGGTCCCCACGACGACGTCCGCATCGGATGAATACGCGGACAGCTTGGCCGTACTGGTGGCCTGGATGGTATTGGCCGTGCTGCCCAGCTCCATGTTATTGGCGCGCAGCATGACGTTGTTGGCTTGCACCCCGCCGCCGCTGCCAAAGGCGATCTTCGCCGTACCGCCATAGGCGCCCACGTAAATGGCGCCGTCCGTGATGCCGGTTTTGACTTTGGCATTGACGTTGACGTCGCCCGCGCTTTCAAAGAACACGCTACGCACGCCGGACGACAAGTCCAGGTCTTGCCCCACGGTGATGCCGCCGGACGCGCCCGCGCTGCCGATATTGATGCCGTAGGCAGAGACGTGGCCGAGATCGGCCGCCGTCAAGCCCAGGCTGGCGCCGGAGCGGGCCGCGCCGATGGCGATCGGGCGGGAGCTGGTGTACGGCGTGAACGACACGGTGGTATCGCCGGACGTGCCGCCGCCATCGACTTTGCCTTCGATCGACATATTGTCGGCAATGAACGAAACCAGCCGGTCATCCGCAACGGCCGAACCGGTAATCGAACCCGTGCCGGCAATGGCAATGTGGCCGCCCGCGACATCCGCGCGCAAGTCTACCGCACCGGTACCGACATTGATGCCGGAGTTGACATGGATTTGCGCGCCGCTGGCTTTGAACGCGCCGCCGTTGGTCGCCACGGCCGCATTGACGTTGACGGCGCCACTGCCGCTGGCCGTGTCGCCATAATTGGCTTGCAAGGCCACGTCGCCGCCCTGCGTGCTCACTGCCGCCCCCACGGTGATGGAACCGCCCGCCTGGGCCGTCAGTTTCACGCCGGACTGCGCCACGTTGATGGCGGAATTGATGTCGATGTTGCTGCGCGCCTGCAGCGTGATATCGGACGTTGCCGCATTAAGCAAGGCTGGATTGATGCTGGTGGCGCCCGTTGCCGCGCCGGCCGAGAAGGTTTTCACGTCGGCCAGCGTGTTCGGTCCCGTATAGCTCGAATCAATGGCAATGCTGTCCGGGTCCAGCAGCCACATGCCGTTCTTGCCGCCTGCGGCGCGGGTATCGATGCGCGCACCGGCCACGTCCAGGTAATGGCCTGACGTTTCCACCAGGCCGCCCTGCCCCTGCGCCCCGCCTTGCGCGGAAATGGCGCCGTACACGCGCGCCGCATCATCGCCCCACACAATGACTTTGCCGCCCTGCGCGCCGGCCTGCGCGGCATCGGCGCGGATGGCCGCATCGGCGGACACAAACGCCTGCTTCGCATTCGGCACGGCAGCATTGGCGCCCTGGTAATCGCCGCCCACCAGTACCGTGCCGCCAGCCGCGCCGCTGGCGTCGACTTTGGCGTCGCCATTGAGCGCAACGTTCTGGCCCAGCAGCCGGATGTCGCCGCCCTTGCCGGCGCTGTTCGTGGCCGACGTCACGCTGCCCTGTTCCAGCAAGGTGGTGCCCGACGCTTTCAGCACGATCTTGCCGTTTTCACCGCGCACGGCGCTATTGGCATTGACGGCGCCGCGCTGGTTGACCAGCGCACCATAAATGCCAACCCGGCCGCCGGTCGCCAGGACCTGGCCCAGGTTCAGCGCCTGGCTGGCCGGCGCCGACACCACCACGTGCACTTGAGGGTCGCTGGAATCGGCCAGCTGCACCGTGTGGCCCGCCGCCAGCACGACGTCCCCCTGCGGCGACGTGATCACGCCGCTGTTTTCCACATCCGATGCAATCAGGTATACGTGGCCGCCGTTGGGCGTCACGATGGCGCCCTGGTTGGCCACCTTGCCGCTGCCGGCGCCAATGAAATATTTTTTCCCCGCCAGGAAATCGCTGTCCGACATCGACAGCGACGACGCCACCAGCCCGTTGACGTCAACCCGGGCATCCTTGCCGAACAAGATGCCGTTCGGGTTGACCAGATAGACCTGGCCATTCGATTGCAAACTGCCCAGGATCTTGCTGGGGTCCTGGCCGACAATGCGGTTCAAGACTTTGCTGTCGCCGCTTTGCTGGATGAACCGCGTAACCTCATTCGGGTTAATGGAAAACGCTTGCCAGTTAATGATCGTGTTCGGCGTGTTCGTAATCGTGAATACGTTGCCCTGCTGGTTGAACAGGGCCTGGCCGGAGATCACCTGGGGCGACATCGGGTTGGCCTGGGCTGCGCCGTAACAGGCGGCGACCATGACGGCCAGCAGTTTGCGCTTGAGGGTCAGCGGCGGGAAAAACTCTTTCTTCATTCTGTCTCTTAAGTCGGTAATGCTGTCAGTTGCAGTACAGTTTTTTCACGGGTTCATCTTTTTTCACGACGTCGGCAGTCTTCGCATTGCCATCCTTCTTTTCTTCCTTGGTCTCGCCGGGCTTTTCTTCCGCCGTGCTTTGCTGCGCGGTCGAGGCCGAAGCCGTTGACGAAGTCTGCGAAGAGGCCGGCGTGGAAGACGAGGCGGACGAAGCCGGCGACGATGCGGTGGCCGCCGTGGCCAGCTTCTTGGCGTCCGCCTGGTCTTGCAGGGCGTTGACCGCCGATGCCGCGGTGTTAATGATATTCACCGTGGAACTGATGGCCTGGCCTACCGGCTCGTTATTCGTGTTTTGCGCGGCTTTTGCCGCCGCTTCTTCCGCAGCCTTCTTCGCAGCGGCTTCCGCGGCTGCCTTGGCGGCGGCATCGGCTGCAGCTTTCTTGGCTGCCGCATCGGCTGCGGCCTTGGCTGCGGCGTCCTCGGCGGCTTTTTTCGCGGCCGCCTCCGCAGCGGCTTTCGCTGCGGCTTCTTCCGCCGCAGCCTTCGCTGCTGCTTCTGCTGCTTCCGCTGCGGCCCTGGCGGCGGCTTCTTCCGCTGCGCGGGCTGCAGCCTCTGCCGCGGCTTTCGCTGCGGCTTCTTCGGCGGCCTTGGCGGCCGCTTCTGCTGCCGCCTTCGCTGCCGCTTCCGCTGCGGCCTTGGCGGCCGCTTCTTCTGCGGCTTTTTTGGCGGCTGCTTCCGCCGCTGCCTTCGCTGCGGCTTCTTCCGCGGCTTTTTTGGCTGCTGCTTCCGCTGCCGCCTTCGCGGCGGCTTCTTCCGCGGCCTTCTTCGCCGCCGCTTCCGCAGCAGCCTTGGCAGCAGCTTCTTCCGCGGCCTTCTTCACCGCGGCTTCCGCAGCAGCCTTGGCGGCGGCTTCTTCCGCAGCTTTTTTCGCCGCCGCGTCCGCGGCAGCCTTGGCGGCGGCCTCTTCTGCCGCTTTCTTCGCTGCCGCGTCGGCCGCCGCCTTGGCTGCCGCCGCTTCAGCAGCGGCAACCGTTGCCGGATCGTTAATTACCGGCGTGGCGCCGCCCGCAAACGTAATCGCGGATGATGACACAGTTCCGGTCGCAGCGGTCAAAGATACTGGCGTTGTTGCACTAATACTGGTGCCTGGCAGCGCAGTGATGCCCCCTGCCGTGGCCGTCGCAGTGATGCTGCCCGACGTACTTTGCAGCGAGCCGGCCAGCGTAATGTCGGAACCGGCCGTCATGCCGATATTCTTGGTTGCCTGCAGCGATGAACCACTGCTCATCGCAATGTCGGTACCCGCCGACAGCCCGATACTGTTTGCCGCCTGCACGGTGGCGCCGGAACCCAGCGCGATCTCCGTGCCAGCGGCCAGATCGACATTGTTGGCCGCCTGCAGCGACGAACCGCTATTCAGCGCGATCTCCGTACTGGCCGACAAATCAATATCTTGCGCGGTAATCGAGTAGTTCAGTGTGATCGGGCTGTGCGCCGTCAGCGATACCTTGCCGGCCGGCGCGGATTGCGCGCCTGTCGAGACTATGCCGCCCGTGTTATCGACTACCAGGCTGCCGCCCGTCGTGGTCACGGCGCCCAGCGACAACTGGTCGGCGCCGGTCAGCTTGTTCACCAGCTGGATGCCGCCCGTGCCATTGACACCTGTGTACGCCAGGATATGGTTGGAATTGTTGGTCAATGTGACACCGGTGGCCGACGTGGTGGACAGCGACGCCGTATCCAGCGCCCCCGTCTGCGTGATGGCGCCGGCCGTTGCCGTCAGGTTCATGCCGGCGGTTGCCGTCATGGCGCGCAGCGCGAGGTTGCCTGCCGCTTGCGTAATTTGCACCGCGCCCGGTATGGAAATCGTGCCGCCCGTATGGCTGTAGCTGCTGGCGACGTCGAGGCCGGCCAGGCTGCCGATGGCGCCGCCGCTCATGGCAAATTGCTGGGCAGCGAGGATGCCGCTGCCATTGACCGTGCCGCCCGATTGCGTGTACACGCCCGCCGTCAGCTTGCCCACCACGCTCAACGTGCCGGTGGAACCAACGGTAACGGACCCTGCGACATGGGACAAATCCGTCGCCGCGGCGCCCAGGGTCAGCGTGCCGCCCGTGATATTCAGCGATTGTCCATTGGCAGCCGTCAGCGATTGCAGGGTCACCGTGCCGCTGGTGAAGGCGACCGCGCCGGACGAGCCGTTCAATGTCGCCGCCAGCACATAATTGTTGACCGGGACTATCCCGTTCAGCCAGAAGCTGGGAGTGGCCCAGTTGCCGGTGCCCGGTCCGATATAGGTGGCAGTCGGCGCTTGCGTGATGTTGCCGGTCAACCCGGTGGGGATCGTCACGGAATAATTCGCGGCGTCGGTCCCGGTCAATGCCAGATTCGATATGGTGACGGCTTTGCCGGCGCCCGGAATGGCGTCGGCATACGCTGCCGTGACCGTACCCACCGCGACCGTGTCGCCTGACAGTACGCCGGCCAGCGTACCGCCCGACGTGGTGGCAATGGCGTTGGCATTGTAGGTGCGGTCCGGTACCGTCATGCCCGACACTGTCAATGGCGCCGCCGTAATGTTGGCCGTTATGCTGGCCGGCATGGTTACCGTGTAATTGGCGGCGTCCGTGCCGCTCAGCGCGACATTGCTGACTGTGACGGTTTTGCCGGTGCCGGTGTTCTTGTCGGCAAAGGCCGCCGTGACAGCACCTATCGTGACGGCATCCGAACCGAGCAGGCCGTTCAACGTGCCGCCCGACGTGGTGGCCGTCGTGGTGGCATCGTACACGCGCGACACGCCGGTGATCCCCGTGATGGTCAGCGGCGCCGCCGTCACGTCGGCGGTCAGCCCGGTCGGCACGGCCACCGTATAGTTGCCCGCATCCGCGCCGGTCAGCGCGATATTGCTGACGGTGATGGCTTTCGACGTCCCCACGTTTTTATCGGCAAAGGCTGCCGTGACGGCGCCCTTGGCGACCGTGTCGCCACTGAAGATGCCGGACAGCGTGCCGCCCGCCGTCGTGGCCGTGGCGGTGGCGTCATACACGCGGCTGACGCCCGCCATACCGGTCACGGTCAGCTCCGCCGCCTTGATATCGGCTGTCAGGCCGGCCGGCATGGTGAGCGTATAGTTGCCGCTGTCCGTGCCGGACAAGCCGATACTGCTGACGGTAATGGCTTTGGACGTGCCCACGGTCTTGCTGGCAAAGCTGGCCGTGGCCGTACCCAGCGTAACGGAGTCGGAACCGAGCACGCCGGACAGCGCGCCGCCGGTCGTGGTGGCCGTGGTCGTCGCATCATAGGTGCGCGATACGCCGGACATGCCCGTGACGGTCAGTGGCGCTGCGGTGACGTTGGCCGTCAGTCCCGTTGGCACGGTCACCGTGTAATTGCCGGCATCCGTGCCGGACAAGGCGATGCTGCTGACGGTAATGGCCTTGCCAGTGCCAATATTTTTATCGGCAAAGCTGGCAGTCACCGTGCTCTTGGCAACCGAGTCGCCGCTGAACACGCCGGACAGCGTACCGCCGCTGGTGGTGGCGGTGGTGGTTGCATCATACGTGCGCGACACGCCCGTCATGCCGCTCACCGTCAGCTGCGCCGCCGTGATATCGCCCGTCAGGCCGGTTGGCGCCGTGACCGAATAATTGCCCGCGTCCGTGCCGGACAAGCCGACGCTGCTGACTGTGATGGCTTTGCCGGTCCCGACATTCTTGTCGGCGAAGCTGGCTGTCACCGTTCCCATCGTCACGGTATCGCTGCCGAGGATACCGGACAGCGTACCGCCGGTGGTGGTGGCGGACGTGCCGCTGGTATACGTGCGCGACACGCCCGACATGCCGGAAACCGTCAGCGGCGCTGCCGTGATATTGGCCGTCAGCCCCGTTGGCGCCGTCACCGAATAGTTGCCGGCATCCGTGCCGGACAGCGCGATGCTGCTGACTGTCACGGCCTTGCCGGTGCCGGCGTTTTTATTGGCAAACGCCGCCGTGACCGTGCTCATCGACACGTCATCGGAACCCAGGATGCCGGACAGGGCGCCGCCGCTGGTCGTCGCCGTGGTGGTCGCATCATACGTGCGCGATACCGCCGACATGCCGGACACGGTCAGCGCCGCTGCCGTGATGTTGGCCGTCAGGCCGGTCGGCGCCGTGACCGAATAATTGCCCGCATCCGTGCCGGACAAACCGACGCTGCTGACCGTGATGGCTTTACTGGCGCCGACATTCTTGTCGGCGAAGCTGGCCGTTGTCGTGCCCAATGTGACGGTGTCGCCGCTGATGATGCCGGACAGCGTGCCGCCGCTGACAGAAGCCGACGTGCCCGCGTTGTATGTGCGGTTGACGCCCGTCATGCCCGACACCGTCAGCGTTGCGGCAGTAATGTCGGCCGTCAGCCCGGTCGGCACGGTCACCGAATAATTGCCCGCATCCGTACCGCTCAAGCCGACGCTGCTGACCGTCACCGGCTTGCTGGCGCCAACGGTCTTGCTGGCAAAGCTGGCTGTCGTCGTACCCAGCGTCACACTGTCATCGCCCAGGATACCGGACAGCGTGCCGCCCGTGGTGGTGGCGGTCGTCGTGCGGTCATACGTGCGGCTCACGGCCGTCATGCCTGACACCGTCAACGGCGCAGCCGTGATCGTGCCCGTCACGCCGGTCGGCAGCGTCACGGTGTAATTGCCGGCATCCGTACCCGACAGCGTCACGCTGGACACCGTTACGGATTTCGACGCGCCGACATTCTTGTCGGCATAGCTGGCTGCTACCGTCCCCACGCTGACGTCATCGCTGCCCAATTTGCCGGACAGCGTGCCGCCCGTCGTGGTGGCCGTCGTGCCCGCGTCATACGTGCGCGATACGCCAGACAGGCCCGTTACCGTCAGCGTGGCGGCCGTGATATTGGCCGTCAAACCGGTCGGCGCGGTCACCGTGTAATTGCCGGCATCGGTGCCGGACAGGCCGACGCTGCTGACCGTAATGGCTTTCGACGTGCCCACGTTCTTGTCGGCGAAGCTGGCCGTTGTCGTACCGAGGGTGACGGTGTCGCCGCTGATCATGCCGGACAACGTACCGCCGCTGACGGATGCCGACGTGCCCGCCGTATAAGTGCGGTTCACGCCCGTCATGCCGGATACCGTCAGCGACTTCGCGGTAATCGTGCCGGTGGCGCCGGACGTGCTGAGCGTGTAGTTGCCGGCGCTGGCGCCGCTCAGGTTGGCTTCCGACAGGTTGATGGTTTTACCGGTGCCGACATTCTTGTTCGCATACGACATCGTCGCAATCAGGCTCAGGCTGTCGCCCGACACCATGTTGGAGAACGTGATGTTGGCGCTGGTCAGCGACGTCGTGCCGTCATACACCTTGGACGCGGTCGGCGTCACGGTGCGCGCCGTGATTGCCAGCGTCGCGCTGCCCGTATAGCTGATGTCGTACTTGGTGGAATACAGGCCCGACAGGGTCGTGTATCCGGTACCGACATTCTTGGCCGTACCCCACACCAGTGAACCGGACAACGATGACGACGTATCGCTGCCGGTAAAGCCCGTGTATGTGGGCGTGCCCGTGAACGAAGGCGTCGTGCCGTCATACACGTGCGAGTAAGAACCAGTCGTATTGATGGTCAACGCCGTCAGCATGGATTTCAGCATCGGCGTCGTGTAGCCATCATAATTGCGCCACACTGCCGGTGTCGGCGCCTGCGAGAACGTCCCGGTGAAATCAAATCCCGTGAAATTGGACGACTGCAGCATTTGTGCCGTCGTCAGGCCAGTGGAATTCACATTGGATGCACTGGTATTGGCGCTGTTGTAATACGTATGAGGCGCGGCATTCGAGCAGTCGCAGCCGATGGTATTGTTGGTGGAAAATGCCGTGACGCCGCTGAACGGGCCGGATCCCGACGTGGACATCGTTCCCGTGCTGTATGCGCGGCTGATATAGCCGCTGTTATAGCCGGCAAAACCGCCGAAGTATTGGTGGGTGACGGATCCGGTCGACGTCGCGGTGACGTTACCCGTCGCATACGCATCGTAAATATCGCCCTCATTGAGGCCGGCCAGGCCGCCGCCATAGGCGCCCGCGCTGACATTACCGGTGGCATATACATACTGCAGCGTGTTGCTGGAATTGTTATTCCCCACCAGGCCGCCGACATGACTCTTCGTGCCCGTGGCGGCGCCGGTCGCGTAGGACAGCGTGATATCGCCGTTGTTTTCCCCCACCAGGCCACCGACATTACTGAGGCCGGTGACGGCGCCGGTGGCATACACGTCCGACACGGTAGCGCTGTTGTAGCCGATTAAGCCGCCGGCAGCCGCATTGTTATAGCCCGTCACGTTGCCGGTGGCATAGACGCCCGACACATTGACGACGTTAATGCCAATCAGGCCGCCCGCTGCGCCGGTAGAACTGCCATCGGCCGACACGGCGCCGGTGGCATACGACGTGCCCGTAATGTCTTCATAGTTCAAGCCGGTCAGCCCGCCTGCATACGCATAGGCGCCGGTTGCCGACACAGTGCCGCTGGCGTGCACGTTATTGATGGAGTTCGTGTTATACCCCATCAAGCCGCCGGCATACACGGTGCCCGTACCAACGGCAGTCACACTGCCGCTGGACGATGAACTTTCAATGGTGCCCCAGTTATAGCCAGCCAGCCCGCCCGCATAAACGTCGCCCGAATAATCGCTGCTGACGTTGATGCTGCTGGTGACATTGCTGATGGTGACACCCGAGCCGACATAGCCCGCCAGCCCGCCCACGTAGGCGCCTCCGATGACCGTACCGGCCAGCGTCAAGTCATGCACATTGGCGCTGCCGTTCAATTCACCAAACAGGCCGGCGGAGTAATACGAAGGACGGTTGATGTACAAGCCGATGATGGACTTGCTGTTGCCGTTAAAGTCCCCCTGGTATGGATAATCGCTGTTGCCGATCGGCTGGAATCCATTGGCCCACGATGACGTGCCGCTGGCATCGATATTGTTGGCCAGCTTGTAGTGGAGCGTGGAGCTGAGCAATGTAGCCATGCCTTGCAAGCCATACACGTCCGTCAGCAGGTACGGTGTACTGGTGCTGGTCCCATCGCCCCCCAGCACGCGCAGGAAGGTAGCGTTATTGATGACGAAGTCGCCCGCCGACAGCGTCGGCAAACTCGCGCTGTTCTGCACCCACGCGCCATCGTCCAGTGTCAGCGCGCCCGTGACGGCCAGGTTGCCCGTGACGGTCAGGCTGGTGGGCGCCGACAGCGTCAGGTTACCGGTCCAGTTCAGCGCACTATTGAGCGTAATGTCGCCGACGTCACTGTCATTGTTGACGACAAAACTCAGCGTGCTGGCCGTGACTTTGCCCGTGACACTGCTGACGGGGATCACCATGGTGCTCGAGTTTTCCGTCCCGCTGCCGACGATCATGTCATTTTCCGTCCGGACCTCGAACGTCGATGCGGAAACCGGGCCATTCAGGCTCAATTGACCAGACCGCGTCGTCAGGCTGCCACTCGCCGTGGTGCTGGACGCGCTGCCGAAGGTCACGCGCTTGGCGCCATACGTTGTCGTGGTCAGGTTGATGTCGCCCGTGACTTTCAGCGTACCGTTGAGCGTGATGTCATCGTCCGCCGTCAACGTCACCGTGGATGGCTTGGAATTGCCGGTGGTGTAGTCTACCGTGCCCGACACCGTGACGGTGCCGCCCGAGCCGGAAGTCGTGGCCGCCAGCGTGCCCGTGGTGCGCAAGTTCGGCAGCATCGACGACGTCAGCGACAGCGACGTGGCGGTCGCGCTGGTGGCGCCGATTTCCAGCGGACGGCCGCTCGTCAGCGTCATGATGTTCAAGTCGCCGCTGCCGGCGTTGACGATGCCGGCAGCAGTCAGCGTATCGGTGGAAATGCAGATATTGCCGCCGCTGCTGCTGACTGTCGCCCCGGAATTGATGGCGACGGAATAGCCGCTGTCTTGCGTGAACGAGATATTGTTGCCGCCGGAAGAAACACTGCCGGCGCTGCTGACCACGATGCCCTGCGAGCCTTCGATCGTCACGTCGCCGCGCGTGGTCGACACTTCACCGGCGATCGTCAGCACGCCGTCGCTTTGCAGGCTGACGTCGCCCGTGTCCGACAGGCTGGCCGTGGTGGACTTGGCTTTGGAAACCGACGTGGCGCTATTGGACGTGAATGCGCTGATTGATTTGTATGCCTGCAGCGACAGCGTGGAAATCTCGTTTTGCGATCCTAACAGCGAAATGCTGCCGGCCGACGACGTGGCGGTGACCGTCGGTACCTTGATGGCGGTGCTGGAATTTTGCGTAATGTCGCCAGTCGCCGTCATGACCAGCGCCGCGCTGGCATTGGTGCCTTCGATATTGGCGTTGATATTCATCGCGCCGGCGGTGGCCGTCAACGTCAGCGTCGACGCGCCGCTCCATTGCACGGCACTGGATACCGTCAGGCTGCCGGAACTGCTGGTGCTGGCGGAGTTGGCCGTTGTCACTTCCACACTGGTGCCCAGGTTCAGCGCCGTCGTGATCAGTGTCGGGATAATCGTACTGGTGGAAACATTGGTGGCTTGTGCGAATGGTGTCGCCGCCGTCACACCGCTGGTCGTGACACCGGTGGCAATCGTGATGTCCGTCGGGTCCAGCAACAGCTTGCCGCCCTTGCCGGCCGGCGCGGAAGCATTGGCCTTGCCCTGCATGTCGAGATAGCCGCCCGACGTTTCGATCAAGCCGCCGTCGCCCCACCTGGCGCCGCCCTGCGCCGACAGGCTGCCATACACGCGCGTGGCCTTGTCGCTCCACGCGATGATGCGGCCGCCGTCGCCTTCGACTTTCGCATCGGCGCGCACCACCGCTCCTTCGCCGATATACGTCTGCTGCGCATTCGGCACAGAGGCATCCTTGCCCTGGTAATTGCCGCCGATGAGGATCTGGCCGCCGCCCTTGGCGCCGCTGGCGTCCAGCAGCGCATCATCGGTCAAGCCGACGCGCTCGCCCAGCAGCCTGATGTCGCCGCCCTGTCCCGCGCTGTTGACGGCGCTGGTGACGGAACCCTTTTCCAGCAGCGTGGTGCCGGACGCCTTCAGCACGATCTTGCCATTCTCGCCGCGCACGGCGCTGTCGGCATTGACTTTGCCGCGCTGGTTCACCAGCGCGCCGTAAATGCCGACACGTCCGCCGGACGCCAGCACCTGCCCCAGGTTCAGTGCCTGGTCATCCGGCGCCGACACCACCACGTGGACGGATGGATCGCTGGAATCGACCAGTTGCACCGTATGCCCAGCCGCCAGCACGACGTCGCCCTGCTTTGATGTGATCACGCCGGCATTTTCCACGCTGGCGCCGACCAGGTACACCTTGCCGCCGCCGGGCGTCACGATGGCGCCTTCGTTCGACACTTTTCCTGCGCCCGTGCCGCTGAAACGGTTGCGCCCCGCCAGGAAATCGCTGTCCGACAGGGCCAGCGACGACGCCACCAGCCCCTGCACGTCGACCCGCGCATCCTTGCCGAATACGATGCCATTCGGGTTGATCAGGTACACGTGCCCGTTCGATTGCAGCGCGCCGAGGATGCGGCTGGGGTCTTGCCCGGTAATGCGGTTCAATACCCGGCTGTCCGCGTTTTGCTGGATAAACCGCGTGACTTCATCCGGCGCAATGGAAAAGCTTTGCCAGTTGATGATGGCGTTCGGTGTATTCGTGATGGAAAACACCTTGCCATTTTGCTGGAAGGCGGCCTGGCCCGCGATGATTTGCGGCGCCAGGGGATTGGCATAAGCCGCCCCATAACAGGCGGCCACCATGACAGCCAGCGCTTTGCGCTTGAGGTACAGGGGGCGCCCGGGGGAGTTCATGATAGGGTCCTAGTAAGATAGGCCCAATCGCACGTGCAAGCGGTTGGCGCCATTGCGGCCCGTTGCGCCGGCCTGCACGACGTGGCCGTAATCGAGCTGCAGGTTGAGGGAACTGCCCATCAGTACGCGCAAGCCCAGGCCCACGCTGCCAATGGTGGTACTGGTCAATTCACCAGCGAGCGCATGGTTGCGTTTCACGTAGGCCATGTCATAAAAGCCCAGCACGCGGCACTGCCAGCGGTCGGAGCTGCAAAAATCAGGGGCGTACGCTTCCAGGTTTGCCCCCACGCCGCTGTCGTTGGAAATTTCACGCTCAGCAAAGCCGCGCACGGAACCAGCGCCGCCGCCACCGAACTGTTCGCCAGGAATCAGCGCATCGGGCGTCAGCTGGGCATTGACGATGGCGCGCAACTGCCAGTCGCTGGCCAGCGAACGGCCATAGCTGCCGGACAGGCGCAGCGCCGTATAGCGGGCCTTGGCGCCCGTGCGCACGCGCGTAAAGTCATCGGCGCTGCCTTTGTCGCCGCCCGGGATGTTGACCACCAGCGTGGCGGAACCGCCCAGGTCGGTGCCTTCCTTGGCCCAGTTGGCGACATAGTTGACAGACAATGGATGCACCGTCACGTCATTGCCCAGCTGGGCGCCGGAATACAGCACGCTATTCTTGAACGCCTTGTAGTCGAGGCCATAGATCAGGCGCGAATCCAGCTCGCCCCGCTTGGCCAGGTTGTGCGTATAGCGCGCGCCATAGACGGAACCCTTGCCGCTGACGGCCAGGCTCAAGACGCCGGCCGACACGACGCCGGAATCCACGTTCGAATAGCTGGCAAACAAGTCAATTGCATCGCCCAGGCTGTATAGCGGGATGTGGTAGCCCAGGCCATACACTTTGACCTGGTTCGGCTTTTCCGCCGTCGTGGTGTATTGCAGGCTGGCGACATGGTCGAGGCCCCACAGGTTGGCGTGCTGCAGCACGACGCCCACGTGGGTCTTACCGGTCGAATCCGTACCGGTATTGTCCACGTTCAGCATGGCTTTCCACGGCTTTTCATCCGTCACGTCCAGCGCCGCATCGACTTCGCCCTCTTCGTCGCTGCTTTGCAGTTTCAGCGCGATCTTGCGCGCCGGGCTGTCATTGGCCAGCCGCAAGCCGGCCGACACTTTTTTCAAGTTCGGCGTCTGGCCTTCCTGCAAATGCGGCAAGGCGCGGCGCACATTGGCTTCATCGAAATACTGGTTGCCGCTGACCTTGACCCGGCCGATTTTGGTTTGCACCACTTTCAGCTGCACTTCGCCCTTGTCGAGTTCCTGCTCCGGCAACTCCACGGTGACAATGTTGTAGCCATGCGCGTGATAGACGGCTTCCAGCGCTTCCAATGCGCGCTGCACGTCGCCGAAATCGCGCCGCGGGCCGGCAAACGGCGCCAGCGTGCTGTCGATCTCGGCTTGCGGTAACAAAGTATTACCGCTGACAATAAACCGCGTGATTTCAAACCGGACGATACCGTCATCCGGTTCTGCAGCCCAGGCAGTGCTGACGGCGGCGGCCAGGAGGGAGGCTGCAAAGATGCGCGCAAGTGGTCGTTTCATGTATCGGCTCGTGGGTTGTTCTTGTGCTGTATGGAATTATTACTCACTGACGGCCTGTTGCGGCCGGTAACAGTAAATATTGCAACTGCATGAGACAAATCCCGTCACTGTTTTGCCTTGATCCAGCACAACGGGATGCTATCACACAAACAACAAATAGTGCCTTCTTGAAATAAATTTGTCACAAAAATGCCGGCAACATAAAGTTGCTTTTCCCATCATTTGTCCGGCAACCCGCTGGCGCCGAATTCAGCCGGCAAATCAAACCGCATGCCGGGGTTGGCAAACATCTTGGCGGGCTTGGTCTTGTCATCCTTGATATAGCCATACTGGCCTGGGTCGTATTGAAAAAAGCCGGCCTGGTTGGTCAGTGAAATACCGCCATCGCTGACATACACGTGCAAGCCCGGATCGAGTGCGCTGGCAGCCGCGCCATCCGCACTGCCCGTCAGGTATTCGAGGAAAAACGTGGTGCCACGGATACCAATGGTGGCGCTCGGCGTATGCAGTGTGAATTTTTCCTTGTTGCGCTTGCCCAGCAAGCCTGTCACGGAGCGCATGCCGCCCCGCAGCAGCCGCAAGCCCGCGCTGTCGCCGGACGGTTTGCCATGCTCAAACACAAAATGGTCGATGGCCAGCACCGTCACCGGTTTCAGCACGATTTCACTGTCATCGATGAACTTCACGATGGCGTAGCTGTCTTTCGCCGTGGTCAGCAATTCGCCGCTGGCCACTTCGGATTTCAGCGCCAGGGGCCGCACGACGCCATCGGCCCGGCTGGCCGTCATGGCGCCGCTGAGCTGGGTCACCGTGCCGGCTACCGTGCTGGCCAGCGCCGGCATGGCGCACGCCAAGGCCCATGCGGCGGCCGCGCCCATGGCCAACCGCCTGGCGGCAACCCGCTCAGTTGCAATACAGTTTCTTGACAGGCTCGTCTTTCTTAGGTGCGGTGTCCTGAGGTGCAACGCCATCCTTTTTCTCCTCCTTCTTGGAATCGCCCTCGGATTTGCTTTCAGAGGATGAGCTAGACGACGAACTGGACGAGGAGCTCGGCGAAGCACTTGACGCGGCGCTGGACGACGTGCCGCCGCCCGATGCACTTGGCGCCGGCGTGGTTTCCACGACTTTGGCAGACGAGGCATTAATCAGGTTCACCGTAGTATTCACGGCCGTGCGGACGGGCTCGGCTTCCTTGGTTTGCTGGGCTTTCGCTGCCGCTTCCGCCGCGGCCTTGGCGGCGGCTTCTTCCGCGGCTTTCTTGGCGGCGGCTTCCGCTGCCGCTTTGGCTTCCGCTGCCGCTTTGGCTGCCGCCTCCGCTGCGGCTTTCTTCGCTGCCGCGTCGGCTGCAGCCTTGGCGGCGGCTTCGTCGGCGGCTTTTTTCGCTGCTGCATCGGCTGCTGCCTTGGCGGCCGCGTCTGCCGCAGCTTTGGCTGCCGCTTCTTCCGCGGCGATCCGTGCGGCTTCTTCGGCCGCGCGGGCGGCAGCTTCTTCCGCTGCCTTGGCGGCTGCTTCGGCGGCGGCTTTCGCGGCGGCTTCCGCCGCAGCCTTGGCCGCGGCTTCTTCCGCAGCTTTTGCCGCTGCTTCGGCGGCGGCTTTGGCGGCCGCTTCTTCTGCGGCCTTTTTCGCAGCCGCTTCGGCTGCCGCCTTGGCGGCGGCTTCTTCCGCGGCTTTCTTCGCTGCCGCTTCTGCTGCTGCCTTGGCGGCGGCTTCTTCCGCGGCTTTCTTCGCGGCGGCATCGGCCGCGGCCTTGGCAGCGGCTTCTTCCGCAGCTTTCTTCGCAGCCGCGTCAGCAGCAGCCTTGGCGGCGGCTTCGTCTGCGGCTTTCTTCGCAGCCGCGTCCGCAGCAGCCTTGGCGGCGGCCTCTTCTGCCGCTTTCTTCGCGGCCGCATCGGCAGCCGCCTGGGCTGCCGCATTTGCCACAGCATCCACCACGGTCGGCGACGTACCGCTGGCGAAGACCGAGCTTGGCGCGGTGACGGAACCGGCAAGCGTGGTCATGCTCAGGCCGCCCGGGCTATTGATATTTGCGCTGCTGCTGGCCACGATATTGCCCGTATCGGCCGTCATCGCCACCGAGCCCGATGTGCTGGTAATGGCGCCATCGACTCCGATACTGGTGCCCGCATCGATCGTGATGTTATGCACTGCCGACAGCGACGAACCGGATGCCAGCGCAATAGTGGTGCTGGCGTCCAATGCAATGCTGTCGGCCGTGATGGACGACGCCACGTTGATCGGACTGTGCGCGGTCAGCTTGACGGCGCCGGTCGGTGCGCTCAGCGCACCCGTGACGTGGATGCCGCCTGCGCCGGTATTGTCAACCGTGATACCGCCGCCCGTGCTGGTCACTGGTCCCAGCACCAGTGAATTGCTGCCCGTGACATTGACCAGCGAAATGCCGCCCGACGCGCTGTTGCTGCCCGTGTACGCCTTGATCTGGTTGCTGGTGTTGGTCAATACCACGCCAGTCTGCGACGTCGTCGTCAGCGAATTGGTCACCAGCGGGCCATTTTGCGAAATGCCGCCGCCCTCGGTCACGTTGAGCGTGATGCCGGTGGTGGCGGTCGTGGCTTTCATTACCAGCGACCCGGTGCCTTGCGTAACCGACAGCGCGCCCGGAATCGAGAACGTGCCGCCGCTTTGCGACCAGTTATTGGTGGCCGCCACCGAACTCAAACCGCTGATGGCGCCGCCGCCCTGCGCAATGGTGCTATATGACATCGTGCCGGAACCGGCTATCGTGCCGCCCGTTTGCGTCAGCGTGGTCCCGGTCAGGTTGCCAACCACGTTGAGCGCGCCGCTGACCACGACCATGGCGGCCGACGTCGATGCATGGCTGGCACTGGTCCCCAAGGTCAGCGTGCCGCCGCTGATCTGCACCTTCTGTCCGCCAGACACGGTCAAGGTATTGAGCGTGACGGAACCGCTATCCAAAATCACGTCCTGCGATGCCAGCGGCAAGATGGCGGCCGCCACATTGGCGCCGTCCGGCGCAATGCCGCCCACCCAGTTATTGCCATTGCTCCAGAAGTTATCCGCCGCGCCCGACCAGGTGGACGATGGCCGCTGCGTGATGTCTGCAGTAATGCCGGTCGGCTGCGTGAGCACGTAATTGCCCGCATCCGTGCCGGACAGCGCAATCGTGGTCAGGCTCAGCGGCTTGGCCGTGCCGACATTCTTGTCCGCATAGCTGGCGGTAAAGCTGCCCGCCGTGACGGTATCGCCGCTGAACACGCCCGTCAGCGTTCCGCCCGTGGTGGTGGCGGTCGTCGTGTTGTCGTACTGTTTCGACACGCCGGAAATGCCGGTCATGGTCAGTGTGGCCGGTGTAATGGCGCCCGTCAGGCCGGTCGGTATCGTCACCGTATAGTTGCCGGCATCCGCGCCTGCCAGGGCGACCGCGGTGACCGTCACGGCTTTGCCGGTGCCGACATTTTTGTCTGCAAACGTTGCCGTCACGGCGCCGACCGAGACGCTGTCGCCGCTGACGGCGCCGGACACGGTGCCGCCGCTGGTATTGGCGCTGGCCGTACTGTCATAAACGCGGGTCAGGCCGGGAATACCCGACACCGTCAATGGCGCCGCCGTAATATTGGCCGTCAGGCCGGTCGGCAGGGTCACCGTATAGTTGCCCGCATCGGCGCCCGTCAAAGCGGCTTGCGACACGGTGACGGCTTTGCCGGTACCGGCGTTTTTGTCCGCAAAGTTCGCCGTCACCGTCCCCAGGCTGACCGCTTCCCCTTCATACACACCGGCCAGCGAGCCACCGGACGTTGCCACGCTGGTGCTGCCGTTATACACGCGGCTGGTGGCGGTCAGGCCCGACACCGTCAGCGGCGCGGCCGTAATGTCCGCCGTCAGGCTGGTGGGGATCGTCAGCGTGTAATTGGCGGCATCCGTGCCGCTGATCGTCAGCGCGCCACCCGGTAACGTGACAGCCTTGGCGGTGCCGACATTTTTATCCGCCACCGTGCCGGTGGTCAGCGTGGAGTTCAGCGTGACCGTATCCGAGCCCAGCACGCCGCTCAATGCCGGCGTACCGCTGATGGTCACGCTGGTCCCCGTGTTATACGCGCGCGACACGCCCGACAAGCCGGTCACCGTCAGGCTGGCGGCCGTGATGTCGGCAGTCAGCCCGGTCGGCGGCGTCACCGTATAGTTGCCCGCATCCGCCCCCGTCAGCGCGACCGACGATACCGTTACGCTCTTGCCGGTGCCAACGTTTTTGTCGGCGAACGCCGCCGTGGCCGTACCCAAGGCCACCGATTCGCTGCCCAGCACACCAGCCAGCGTGCCGCCCGTCGTCGCCGCCGTGGTGGTGGCATCATAGACGCGGCTGCTGGCCGTCATGCCGCTGACCGTCAACACTGCCGGCGTGATGTTGGCCGTCAGGCCGGTCGGCAGCGTCACGCTGTAATTGGCGGCATCCGTGCTGCCCAGCGCCACGCTGGATACGGTGACGGATTTTCCGGTGCCGACATTTTTGTCAGCGAAGTCCGCCGTCACAGCACCCATGGTCACGGAGTCGCTGCCGAGGATGCCGGCCAGCGTGCCGCCGCTGGTGGCGGCCGACGTCAGCATGTTGTACGTGCGGCTGGTGGCGGTCAGCCCGGACACCGTCAGCGGCGCCTGGGTGATGTTGGCCGTCAGCCCCGTCAGCGACGCCACCGTGTAATTGCCCGCATCGGCGCCCAGCAACGTCACGACGCTGCCCGGCGCCGTGACAGCTTTGCCGGTGCCGGCATTCTTGTCCGCAAACGTGCCTGCCCCCAAAGTGGAACTGGCGCTGACCGTATCGCCCGACATAATGCCGGACAAGACCGGCGTTCCCGTCAAGGTTGCCGTCGTCGTCGTGTCGTACGTGCGGTTCGACGCCGTGATACCGCTGGCTGTCAGGGTGGCTGCCGTCACGTTGGCCGTCAGGCCGGACGGCGCCGTCACGCTGTAATTGCCCGCATCGGCGCCCGTCAGCGTAAAGGCTGAACTGGCCAAGGTAATGGCCTTGCCCGTGCCGACATCCTTGCTGGCAAACGTGCCGCTGCCAACCGTGGGAGAAATGCCGACCACGTCCGAGCCCAGCACGCCCACAATGGCTGGCGTGCCGGATACGGAAGCCGTGGTGGTGGCGTTGTACACGCGCGAAACACCCGTCAGGCCGCTGACCGTCAGCGGAGCGGGAGTGACATTGGCCGTGATGCCGGTCGGCGGCGTCATCGTGTAATTGCCCGCATCGGCGCCACTCAGTGTGAAGGCGCCGCTGCCGATCGTGATGACTTTGCCGGTGCCGACATTCTTGTCCGCAAAGGTCGTGCTGCCCGGGGTATAAGTAAAACTGACGCTGTCGCCGCTGACGGCGCAGCACAGCGAAGCGGAACCCGTGTTGAGCGTGGCGCTGACTGTCCCGTCATAGACGCGGCTCACGCCCGAGATGCCGCTGATCGTCAACGCCGCTGCCGTAATGGTACCGGTGCCGCTGCTGCTCGTCAGCGTGTAATCTGAGGCCGCGGACCCTGTCAGCGACAGGCCGAAATTGAGCGCCTTGCCTGTGCCGACATTCTTGTTCTGGTATGTCACGGTGCCCGTTGCGGACACATGGCTGCTGTCCGCCGCCAGCACATTGCTGAGCGACGCGGAATACGCCATCGTCAACTGGCCGTCATAGACCTTGCTGCCGGAAACCGTGGCAGTGACGGGGCGCTGGGCAATGGTCAGCGACGACGATGCGCCGGTATAGCTGATGTCGTACTTGGTCGACGTCAGGCCGGTCGGCGTGTACGTGCCCGCATGCAGGGCGCCGCTGCTGCCCCAGCTCAACGTGCCGCCCAGGTTGGCCACCGTATCACTACCTGTAAAGCCGCTGTAGGACGCGGTTGCATTGAAGGCTTGCGCCGTGCCGTCATAGGTTTTGCTGGATGTACCGCCCGTCAGTGTGACCGTCAGCGGCACGAGGAAGTCACGCAGCATGGCGTTGGTATTGCCGTTGTAGAGCTGCCAGACGGTACTGAAGTCGAACCCCGTTAAATTCGACTGCTGCATCAGTTGCGTGGTCGTCAGGCTTGTCGCCACGCTGTCCGTCACACCGCTGCCTGCCGTCGTGGAATTCCAGTAGTTATTGGTGTACGTGCCGAAATTGCCGCCAATCGAGCCATGCAAATTCGTGAAGCCGGTGCCGGACGTCACCGTACCTGTGCTGTAGGAGGTCTGCACGGTACCGGCGGAATCGCCGATCAGCCCGCCGACATATTCGTGCACCACGAGGCTGCTGACATTGCTGCCGGTAACGGGGCCGGTCGCGTACGTGTTGGCAATGGTGCCCGACAGATTGCGCCCCACCAGCCCGCCGACATTGCGTCCGCCCATGACATTGCTGCTCGAATACGATTTGGTGATGGAACCGCCGGCGTTCTGCCCCACCAGCCCGCCCGCCATCTGGCCATAAGTGGCCACCTGGCCTGTGGCGAACGACTTGGTGATGGCGCCGGCGTTGGTCCCCACCAGCCCGCCCACATCGGCATTGCCGCTTGAATCCATGATGGCCTGTACCACGCCGCTGCTGCTGGAACTGGTGATGGTTGCCGCATTGCTGCCGACCAGGCCGCCCACATGGTAATCGCCTGTGACCGATGCGCTGCTGGTGACGTTGGTGATGGCCCCGGATGAACTGGTGGCGCTGCCGACCAGGCCGCCCGTCATGAGTTTGCCGGTGATGGAGCCGCCCAAGGTCAGGTTCTTGATGGTGCCGCTGCCGAGGTAACCAAACAGGCCGGTGGCCGTGCTGGCGCTGCTGCGGGAAATGTTCAGGCCGGTGATGCTCTTGCTGTTGCCGTTGAATATGCCGTTATACGGCAGCGAGGCCGTGCCCAGCGGGACAAAGCCCGCACCGCTGTCCCATGATGACGTGACCGATGCATCGATGTTATTGGCCAGGATGAAATTGTCCGTGTTATTGAACGACGTCACGCCCTGCAAACCGTAAACATCCGTGAGCTGATACGGGTTGCTGGTGGTGCCTGCGCCGCCGACCACGCGCCGGAATCCGGCCGACGACGCCAGCGACAAGCTGCCCAGGCTTAGCGAGGGCAGCGATGCCGCATTCTGTATCCAGCTGCCGCCGCTCAATTGCAGCTGGCCGCCCACGGTCACCGCGTTATTGACGACATACTGGTCCGGCGTGGAGAGGTACAAATGCTGCGCCCAGTTCAACGCCTGGCTCAGTGTAATGTCGCCGGTGCTGTTGGCGCTGTTGACGGTAAAGCTCAGGTTATTCGTCACGAAGCGCGACATGGTGGCCGACGCCACGTTGAGCGTACCGGCCGTCTCGGTGGCGGAGCCCAGGTCGATGGAATTATTGGTCAGCACGGCGACCAGATTGCCTGCGATGTTCTGGTTCACCGTCAGCAGTCCGGTCGACAGGATCGTGCTGGCTGACGACGTCAGCGTACCGCCCACTGTGATGCGCGACGTGGTCGTGTTGCTGGTGCTCAGCAGCAGGTTGCCGGCCGTCGTTACGTTGCCCTGGACGTCGATGCTGCCATCGCCCTGCGCCACGACATTGAATGCGCCGCTGGGGTGCGACGACGCTGTGTTGAGCGCATTGACGACGATGTCCGGCGTGCCGGTGCTGCCGTTATTGGTCACCGTGATGGCGCCGGTCGTGGACATGCGCTGGATTTCCGCTTGCGAAATCGCCAGGATATTGGTGGAATCGGCTTCCGTACCGCCCAGGTGCACTGACTGGCTGGTACTGCGCGCGGTGGCTGAAATGCCGCCGCTGCCGGCACTGATGGTGCCCTGCAAATCCATGTTATCGCCTTGCAGCGTGATCAAGCCATTGCCGCTGGAAATCGCCGTACTGCTGCCGGTGACGATACCGTTCAGGACTGGCGCCTGCAGTACGATGGCGCCGCCATTGGTGCTCATGTTGCCGCCAATGGTCAGCGCGCCCGATGAACTGGATGCCTGGATGGCGCCGCTGCCGCTGGACGTCACGGTTCCCGTGGTCAGCGTTTGCGCCGCCAGGTAAATATTGCCCGATGCGGATGCGGAGACGGCGCCGCTGATGGCGTTCGACGTGTGGTTCAGTGCGATATTGCCGGCCGGCGCCGATGCGGTCACGGAAGCCACGGTGACATAGCCGGTGCTGGTCTGCGAAATCGAACCGCCGGTGGCGGTCAAGACCAGCGGCGCGCTGGCTGCCGTAATCGTGTCGTTGATGACTATATTGTTATCGGCCTTTAAGGTCAGGCTATTGGTGCTGGCCCAGCTGATGGGCGCGTTCACCGTCAGGTTACCGGTGGCAGCGGCGTTGCTATTGGTGGTGCTGACGGTGATGTTGTTATTGGCCAGCTCGGAGACCAGACGGCCCGTGTCGAGTTCGCTATCGGTGTTACTGGTGGATTCCCGGAACTCGTTGGGTGGCGACGTGATGGCGACATTGCTGCCTGACGATGGCGAGCCGGAAATGATCGTGATATTGGTCGGGTCCAGCAACAGCTGGCCGGTTTTACCCAGCGGCGCGCGGGTATCGGCATTGCCTTGCATGTCCAGATAGTGGCCGGACGTTTCAATGAAGCCGCCATCGCCGCCCTGTGCGCCGCCGCGTGCAAACAGGCTGCCATACACGCGCGTGGCGTTGTCGCCCCACGCGATGATGCGCCCGCCATTGCCGTTATCGAGCGCATTGGCACGCACCTGCACTTTTTCACCGATATACGTTTGCTGCGCATTCGGCACGGACGCATCCTTGCCCTGGTAGCCGCCGCCTATCAAAACCTGCCCGCCGCCGGTGGCGCCGCTGGCGTCCAGCAGCGCATCATCGGTCAAACCGACCCGCTGGCCCAGCAGCTTGATGTCGCCGCCCTGCCCCGCGCTGTTGACGGCACTGGTGACGGAACCCTTTTCCAGCAGCGTGGTGCCGGACGCTTTCAGCACGATCTTGCCATTCTCGCCGCGCACGGCGCTGTCTGCATTGACTTTGCCGCGCTGGTTCACCAGCGCGCCGTAAATGCCGACACGTCCGCCGGACGCCAGCACCTGCCCCAGGTTCAGTGCCTGGTCATCCGGCGCCGACACCACCACGTGGACGGATGGATCGCTGGAATCGACCAGCTGCACCGTATGCCCAGCCGCCAGCACGACGTCGCCCTGCTTTGATGTGATCACCCCGGAATTTTCCACGCTGGAGCCGACCAGGTACACCTTGCCGCCGCCCGGCGTCACGATGGCGCCTTCGTTCGACACTTTTCCTGCGCCCGTGCCGCTGAAACGGTTGCGCCCCGCCAGGAAATCGCTGTCCGACAGCGCCAGTGACGACGCCACCAGCCCCTGCACGTCGACCCGCGCATCCTTGCCGAATACGATGCCATTCGGGTTGATCAGGTACACGTGCCCGTTCGACTGCAGCGCGCCAAGGATGCGGCTGGGGTCCTGTCCCGTGATACGGTTCAGTACCCGGCTGTTCGCACTTTGCTGGATAAACCGCGTGATTTCATCCGGCGCAATGGAAAAGCTCTGCCAGTTGATGATGGCGTTCGGTGTATTCGTGATGGAAAACAGATTGCCGCTCTGCTGGAAGCTGGCCTGTCCGGCGATCACTTGCGGGGCGGTGGGATTGGCGTAGGCGGAGGTGTAGCAGGCAGCGACCAGGACAGCGAGCATTTTGCGGCGCAGTCCATGGTGGACGGGATGGAGGTTCATCGTGCCTTCCTTTTTTGCTGTGGCGGGATCACCAGCGCATGCCGATGCGCACGTGCAGGCGGTTCTTGTCGTCTTGCGGTACGTTGCTGGACTTGACCACGCGGCCATAATCCACTTGCAGGTCTACGTTCTTGTATATGTTCATGCGCAGGCCGACGCCGATGCTGCGCACGCTGTTGCTGCGCAACTCGCCAGGCAAGTCGCGGCTGTTACGGAAATAGCCTTTGTCGTAAAACACGAGTCCCCGGCACTGCCAGCGGAGGTATTCGCCGCACAGTTCCGGTGTATACAATTCCACGTGCGCCGCCAGGCCGCTGTCATGCGCCAGCACGCGGTCGGTAAATCCCCGCACCAGCAAGCCGCCGCCCGCCCCGCCGCCGCCAAACTGTTCGCCTGGCAGCAGCACGTCATTCGTATATTGGCCGTGTACGCCGGCGCGCACCTGGAAGTCGCTGGGCAAATTGCGGGTCAACTGCGCGGCCAGGCGCACGATGCTGTAGTTCGGGCTGGCGCCGGGACGCAGGCGGGCAATGTCATCCTGGTGGCCACGCGGCGCGCCGATGTTGTGCAGCCAGGTTACAGATCCGCTCACGGTCCCCTCATTCAAGGTCCAGTTGCCGCTGACATTCACGCTCACGGGCGCGACGGTCACGTCGTTGCCAGGTTCTACTTCTTGCAGCGGACCGTTGGCACGGTAGCCGCGCAGGTCCGCGCCCAGGCTAAGCCGGGATTCATATCCGCCGCCGGACGACAGCATCTGGTTCCAGCGCACGCCCACAGCGGCGCCCTTGCCTGCGTTATCCAGCAAGTCCGCCGCACCGCCGCCCGCCAGCGGGCTGCCGGTGGCGCTGCCCACAGGGCCGCTGCCGCCGCTATTCAAATACGCCGCCCCGCCCTGGCTTCCGAGGCCGCCGCCATAGCGGCTGCCGGCCTGCGACCAGCTGCCATACACGTCCAGCGTATCGCCACGGCGCTCTGGCCCAGATAAAGGAATCGAATAGCCAAGCGAAACGCCTGCGCGCACTTTGCTGTCACTGCGATCCAGTACCGCGCTGCCTTTGACGCGGTCATCCTGGTCGTCGGAGTAACCGTAGGCGTATGCATCACCAGCAGCAGCGGCCAGGGCCGTTGCAGCCAGCATTTGCATAATGCGACACCTCATGATGCCTCCGGACAGCAGCGCCAACCGCTCCCGATAGCCATCTGACAATTTGGCCGTTAAGAAATGGTTGTTACTTTAAGTTTAGTCCGATTTATCAGTGAAGTCCGCAACTTTCGCGGCGCTTGATGCAGGCGGGAGACACTTTTGGAAGTGTGCCCTGATATGTTGATGCCCGGCCTAAAGGCCCGGCACCCATGCGTTCTATTTGGTCTCGAACTTGGTCACGCCATCCCAGTCGTCGCCCGGCGGGTGTTCGCGGTAGATGGCGATGCGTTCCAAATACAGCGCGTACAAGCCCCTGGGGTGGGCCGCATGGAGTTCTTCCAGCATGGCCTGGGCCGCATCCCACTGCTGCTTGCGCACCAGCGCAAGCGCTTCGTGCCAGCGGGCGATTTCCGCCCGATCGGCTTCCGGCAAGTCTTTATCGAGGCAAACCGGTTCAAAAATCGCCACCGGTTCGTTCTTGCCCTTGACTTTCACCAGGTCCAGCTCGCGGTAAGCGAATTCCGTCGCGGCATGGCGGGTGACTTCGCCCACGCAAATGCCCACGCCATACACTTTCGTGATGCCTTCCAGCCGCGAACCCAGGTTCACGGCGTCGCCCATCACCGTGTACGCGCGGCGGATGGCCGAACCCATGTCGCCCACGTGCATCGGGCCGGAATTCAAGCCGATACCGATTTTCAACTCTGGCCAGCCACGCTTGATAAAATCGTCATTCAATTTATGGGCGCTTTCCTGCATTTTCAGCGCCGTCGCCACGCCGCGGAACGCATGGTCGGGGAACGCCACCGGCGCGCCCCAGAATGCCATCACGGCGTCGCCGATGTATTTGTCCAGCGTGCCGCGATAGTAGTCGCGAATATCTTCGGACATCGCCGTCAGGTACAAATTGATGTATTCGCGCAGTTGTTTAGGCGTCAAGCCTTCGGAAATCGTCGTAAAGCCCCGCACGTCGACGAACATCACCGTCAGTTCGCGGCTTTCGCCATCCATGTTGTACTTTTCCGGGTCTTCCGCCATCTCGGCCACCAGTTCGGGCGCCACGTATTCACCGAAACGGGACACCAGTGCGCGGCCCCGGCGCACTTCGAAGAAGTAGCCCCACGCTACGTTGAGCACGAACAGCGCGGCGCCCAGCAGCAAAATCACGGCGACCTTCAGCACCACGTCAAAGTGGCTATACATATAAAAGTTTGCAAATGCCGCTGCGCCCATCACCGCTACCGACAACACGACCGACCATAACGGAGACAGCGCCGGCAATGCCAGTGTCAGCACCAGCCCCACCACCAGTGCCATTGCCATTTCCTGCACAAATGCTTCGGAGGGGCGCACCTTGAACTGGTCATCCAGGATGGATTTCACGATGTTTGCGTGGATTTCCACCCCTGGATATTCCGCATTGACTGGCGTGGCCCGCAAGTCGTTCAGACCGGGGGCTGTCGTACCTACCAGCACGATGGCGCCTTCCAGCACATCCTGCGGCACTTTACCCTTCATGACATCGACTGCCGACACATAGCGGAAGGCGCCGCCGTTGGGGCCTCCCTTGCCACGGAACTGAACTGTCGTTGTTAATGCTTCGCCAACGGGAATCAGGCGGTTGCCTTCCTTGCTGAACATAGCGATCTTTTCAACGCCGCCAGAAGCTTTCTGGCTGTCCGACAGCGTATCGACTGTCTCTTCAAACAGCGGCTTGATTGCGTAGGCATTGATTGCCACGGCCACCGTCGCCAGCGACAGCGTAGTGTAATACCCCTTGCCCACCTTTTGCAGCAGCGCCGTGCTGCGCACGACGCCATCCGGGTCCGTCACCACACTGAAACTGCCGGCTGTCGCGGCGGCCGCCTGCAAACGGGGGATATTGGCTTCATAACCACTGGTCTCGATCGCCGTCAGTTCGCGGCCATTGAGATCTTCTTCGGTAAAGGCCGGTTCGGGCAGTACGCCTTTGGTTTCCGTACCAGACAGGTTGTAGCCCAGCACCACAGGCTGCCCCTTCAGCGCGCCAGCCAGCAAGCCGTCGTAATCCATGGCCGGCTGCAGCCGCTGCAATTGCTTGTCCAGGCCCGGCACCTGCTTCAACTCTTGCTGCGCCAGTTGCGCCAGCACATCGAAACCGGAACTGGTGTCAGGTTCAGGGAATGACACGTCAAAGCCGATGGCGCTGACCTGATACTTGTCCGTCAGCTGTCGCACAAGTTCGGCAACATGGTTGCGGCTCCACGGAAAGCGCCCGACTTCAGTCAGGCTTTTGCTGTCAATGTCGACGATGACCACGCGCGGATCCAGCTCGGGCTTTTCCAGCCGCATGCGCAAGTCCGCCACCGATGTTTCCATCCGGTCCAGCGTTTCCGATGGCAGCGCGTTCATCAGGTATGCGCCAGCCAATGCCGTCAGCACCAGCCCCAGCAGCCAGCGCTGGTAATATTTTTGCAGCGCCTTGACCGCCTTGTCCGCCAATCGGGGAATTTTCAGTGGCACACCAGCTCCTGGCAGTCAGTGCAGTTAAGGGGTATAGCCCGGAATTTTTGATTCGTCGATGTGATCGATCTGCCGTTCGTCCACGTTTTTGTGGGCAAACGCCAGATACACTTTTTGCCGCACGAAGATGTCGAACAAGTCCGGGTCGATGTGGCCGTTCAGGCTGAAGTTGCCCAGGATGCGCATGGCTTCCGACATCATCTTGCCCTTCTTGTACGGACGGTCGCGCGCCATCAGCGCTTCGAAGATATCGGCAATGGCCATGATGCGGGCTTGCACCGACATCTGGTCTTTCGTCAGGCCGCGCGGATACCCCTTGCCATCCATGCGCTCGTGGTGGCCGCCCGCGTATTCCGGCACATTTTGCAAATGCTTCGGCCATGGCAGCGACTCCAGCATGCGGATCGTCATGACGATGTGGTTGTTGATTTCCTTGCGCTCCGGATCGGTCAAGGTGCCGAAGCGGATGGTCAGGTTGTCGACTTCTTCCTGCGTGAGGAAATCCTGTTCTTCGCGCCGGAATGGCGGTTCTTCGCCGCCCGGCTCCTTCTTCTGGATAACCGGTCCCAGCCAGCGCATCTTGGCCAGTTGCCGCACTTTTTCCTGGTCTTCCGGCTTCATGCCCTCGCCGCCGACATTGGCCATGCGCAGGAACTGGCGGTCCGCTTCCAGCTGTTCCAGTTCTTGCGCCAGCTGGGCGTCGATGGCCGCGTGGTCGCCGCCCGCCAGTTTGGCTTTCAGGGCGCGGATTTCCGCATCGCGCATCAGCACTTCGAAACGGGTCGACACCGTGTGGATGCGGTCGAAAATGGTTTCCAGCTTGGTGGCCTTGTCGACCACGTGCACCGGCGTCGTGATCTTGCCGCAGTCGTGCAGCAAGCCGGCCAGCCACAATTCCTTGCGGTCCGCATCCGTCATGCGGAAGTCCGCCAGCGGCCCTGTGTCCGTGCTGTGGACGGCTTCGGCCAGCATCATCGTCAATTCCGGCACGAACTGGCAATGGCGGCCCGTGTACGGCGACTTTTCATCGATGCCGATGTTGATCAGGTTGACCAGTGATTCCAGCAATTCTTCCAGTTGCAGGATCAGGCGCTGATTCGTGATGGCCACGGCAGCCTGCGCCGCCAGCGCTTCGATAAAACGCTGGTCCGTCGGCGTAAACGCGTGGATGGCGCCCGTCACCGGGTCTTTCGCATTAATCAGCTGCAGCACGCCAACCAGTTCGCCTTCGTGGTCCGCCATCGGCACCGTCAGGAACGATTGCGAATGGTAGCCGCGCTGCTGGTCGAACATGCGCATGCCGGAAAAGTTAAAGACGTCGGCCTGGTACACGTCTTCGATATTGACGGACAGCCGGAAGTTGGCGGAATACGCGGCGACGGACGACAGGTTCTTGTCGCCGTGTTCATCGTACAAAGGCACGGCGGGGATATCGATCTTGTCGCCATGCACGCCGCCCTGCCGGATGCCCAGCGTGTCATTGACGGAAATGTGGAAACACAGGCTGCGGCCATCCGCACTGGGACGGTACAGCGTGCCGCCATCCGCATGGGTCATGCTTTTGGCCACCATCAGGATGCGCTCGAGCAGCTCGTCCGTGTTGATACTGGCGCCCAGCGCCACGCTCAATTCGGTCAGCTGGTCCAGCCTCTGCGCAATTTGGGTATGGTTCAGCTCTTGCATGGTTTAATTTGATGCCCAGACGTAATTATTGACAGTTTAGCTCCCGGGCAGCCCGCTGTACATTGGATTTGCGGTTAAAAGCCTATTGCCGTCCCCAAGTGGCAGTTTGTACTTCAATTTCGCAACTTTTGGCCCAGATTTCGTGAAAAAAAGGCTATCATCGAACTAACCGTCACTTGCCTGTTCAACCATGAAGATGTAACCGGGCAACTATGGATGAAAAAAAGGTTAGGGGCATAAAGAATGAAATTCAAATTTTGGGGGGTCCGCGGCTCGATACCATCGCCAGGACCACGCACGGCGCGCTATGGTGGCAACACCACCTGCATCGAAGTGCGCAGTGATGATGACACCCTGATCGTGATCGATGGCGGCACTGGAATTTTCGCGCTGGCGCAGTCATTGATCGCCCAAAAGAAAGTGCCGGTCCACGCCAATATTTTCATTACCCACAGTCATTGGGACCATATCCACGGCCTGCCCTTCTTTACCCCGCTGTTCATCAAAGGCAGCCGCGTGCGCCTGCATGGCGCCACCGACCCGGATACCGGCAATGGCATCGAGCACGTGATGGGCGTGCAGTTGCAAAACAGTTATTTCCCCGTCAGCGAAACGCAGATGGACGCCACCATTGAATACCGTACGCTGGGCCTGGGCGAAACCATCATGGTGGGCGATGCCAGCGTGTCCAATGTCGTGATGAACCACCCGGTCATCGACCTGGGCTACCGCATTGAATGCAATGGCAAATCCGTGTTCTTCACGGGCGACCACGAGCCGCATTACAACATCTATCCGGAAGACCATCCCGACCATGCGTCGTTCCAGCAGCATATTGAAGAGCGGGCGCGCGCGATTGAAGACATGGTGCGCGGCGTCACGGCATTGATAGTAGACTGTTCCTACACGCGTGAAGAATATCCGGCCAAGCAGGGCTGGGGACACGGTACGTTTGATTCAGCGCTGGCGATGGCGATCAAGGCCGGCGCCAAACGGCTGTATTGCACGCACCACGAGCCCACCCGCAGCGACGACGAGCTGGAAGCCGTGTTTGCGGAAGTGATGGCGCGCCACGCGTCCGTTATTCCGGAAGGCTTGCAAGTCTTCCTAGCCTACGAAGGTCTCGAAGTAGAACTGTAAGGAACTCATGAACGACGCCGGCCATTTCAGTCAAAAACCCAGCGAGGTTGACCTGCGGTTGGCGTTCTTCAAAAAGCTTCATGCAGTCACCACCAAGATCCACGCCACCAACAACCTCGATGAAATCATGCTCGACCTGGGCATGGAATTCTGCGACTTGTTCAATTGCGACCGCTTCACGCTGTACGCAATGGACCATGAAAAGGATTACATTGTTTCCAAGGTCAAGACGGGACTGACCACCTTCCGCGACTTGAAACTTGCGGTGACACCGCACTCGATTGCCGGCTACGTGGCGTTGACGCACAAGACCGTCAACATCACCGACGTCTACGATGAAAATGAATTAAAACGGCTGTCGCCGGACTTGCGCTTCCAGCAGGGCGTGGACCAGCGCACCGGCTACCGCACGCGGGAAATGCTGGTGGCGCCGCTGATTTCCGTGCAGTCGAAGGAATTGCTGGGTGTCGTGCAGTTCATCAATAACCGCGAAGGCGGACCGTTTTCGCAAATCGCGCTCGATGGCGTAAAAGAATTGTGCGACACGCTGTCGGTGGCGCTGAGCCAGCGCATGCGGCCGCCGCAATATGTGCGCACCAAATATGACGGCCTGGTGTCCGATGCCGTGATTTCCCCGGCCGACCTGGAAATGGCCACGCGCACGGCACGCAAGAATGACGTGACAGTGGAAGACGTGCTGCTGAAGGAAATGCACGTCAAGCTGCCCGTGCTGGGCCAGGCGCTGTCGCGCCATTTCGGCGTGCCATATGAGCCCTACAAGCCGGACCGCATCAAGCCCGTCGAATTGCTGCGCAACCTGAAGCGGCAATACGTGGAAGAGTGCTGGTGGCTGCCGCTGGAAGAAAACAAGGATGGCTTGCTGGTGCTGGCGACAGACCCGGAACAGGTGGCCAACACGCGCATCGTCAACCAGATTTTCCCCCGCTCGAAAATCGTTTACCGCGTTACCACCAACCTGGAATTCGAACAGACGGTGGACCAGTTTTATGGCGCCGCCAGCGAGTCGGGCTCGGTGGGCGAATTGCTGTCCGGCCTGGACGATTCCGATGAAGACGGCGGCGAGCAGGAGCAGGTGTCGGAAGCCGTCGAAAATGAACTGGTCAAGCTGGTCAACAAGATCATTGTCGATGCTTACCGCCAGGGCGTGTCGGACATCCACATCGAACCGTTGCCGGGCAAAGGAAAAGTCGGCATCCGCTTCCGCAAGGATGGCTCGCTGGTGCCGTACATTGAAATTCCCCATGCCTACCGGAGCGCGCTGGCAGCCCGCATCAAGATCATGTGCGACCTTGATATTTCCGAGCGCCGCAAGCCGCAGGACGGCAAGATCAAATTCAAGAAATATGGTCCGCTGGATATTGAATTGCGCGTCGCGACCATTCCCTCCACGGGCGGCGTCGAAGACATCGTCATGCGTATCCTGGCGGCCGGCGAACCGATCCCGCTCGACAAGCTGGGTGTGCTGCCCTTCAACCTGGACCGCCTGCGCTCCGCCATTGAAAAACCGTATGGCTTGTTCTTCGTATGCGGCCCGACGGGCTCCGGCAAGACCACCACCTTGCACTCCGTGCTCAATTACCTGAATACGCCGGACACGAAAATCTGGACAGCGGAAGACCCGGTGGAAATCACGCAAAAAGGCTTGCGCCAGGTGCAGGTCAACCGCAAGGCGGGGCTGGACTTCGCCACCGTGATGCGGGCCTTCCTGCGGGCCGACCCGGACATCATCATGGTCGGTGAAATGCGCGACAAGGAAACTGTCGGCATGGGGATTGAGGCGTCGCTGACGGGCCACCTGGTATTCGCCACCTTGCACACCAACAGCGCGCCGGAATCCATCGTGCGCCTGCTGGACATGGGCATGGACCCGTTCAACTTTGCCGATGCACTGCTGGGCATCCTGGCGCAGCGTTTGGCCAAGCGCCTGTGCGGCAACTGCAAGCAGGCGTACCAGCCTTCCGAAGTCGAACTGGAATTGCTGTTGACGGAGTTTTGCGAAGAATTGCAAAACACGGAAAGCTTCAAGAAGGATGCGAAGGCCGGGCGTGCCGCCGTGTTGAAAGGCTGGCGCGAACGCTATGCGGACAAGGATGGCAAATTCACCTTGTACCGCGCGGTCGGCTGCGATGAATGCAACCGCGGCTACAAGGGCCGGGTCGGCCTGCACGAATTGATGCTCGGGACCGACAAGGTGAAAAAACTGTTGCAGGAACACGCCCGCGTGGCCCAGCTGCTGGCGGCCGCACTGGAAGACGGCATGCTGACCTTGAAGATGGACGGCATCGAGAAAGTCTTGCTGGGAATTACCGACATCAAGATGGTGCGGGCGGTCTGCATCAAATAATTGCCCACATTGTTTCACGGGCTCTCGTCAAATCGGATCATTCAGATTCAACGGATTCCGCGGGACGGGATTCAACGCCACATCAAACCACGCCGCAACGTTGATTTTAAAGTCAGGAACATGCAGCAGTGCCTGCATTAAAGAGGCAAGCGCAGCGCCACCAGTTTCCACGTTGCCAAACCGTCGCGCTGCATCACCATGGCGACAGGCTCGCCATCATCGCCCTGCTTGCGGACCGATACCACGAAGCGGTTAACGCCTTCGTAGCCCATGTGGGTTTCCGCCTTGGCGCCCGGCTGGCCGGTGCCGCTGCTTTTGCCCGTCAGCGACGGCTTCTGCCCCTTCATCATGTCCGCAATGGCTTCCGGCGTAATGAACAGGTCCACCATCGGGTTGATGATCATCGCGCCCAGCGCGGCGCCCATGGCTTTCAATGGATTGTCGCTGGCGCGCACGTCGCCGCCGATTTTCGCGTTCAGCGAACTTTTCAGGTTTTCCTTCACGGCGGGGAAATCAATGTAGCCATTCAAGCGCTCGGCATCGCGCGCTTCGGCGGCGCTGCGCATGCCATTGACGGCCAGATAAGGGGTGGCATACAGCCAGGAGGCAGCCGCCAGCACCAGCGCTGGAACGGCGAATTTAACGAGACGGCTCATTCGTGGCGGACTAATTGTTTTTCAAAGCAGGCTGATTCCTCGCGCCCTTTATAGCGGCCGAAGTTGGGAATCAGGCGGTAGCCATGCCGTTCGTAAAACGATACCGCGCGGGTATTGACGATACGCGTCGACAGGCGGATCACATGGTAACCCAGCGCATCGGCTTCCTGCTCCAGCGCCGCCAGCAGTGCGGCGCCCACACCGCTGCCGCCTTGCGCGGCATACATGCGCTTGATTTCCGCGGCAGCGCCATCGAGCGGGCGCAACGCGCCGCAACCGACTGCCCTGCCCTTGTCGTCGCGCGCCACCAGGAAACACGAACGGGGTACCCGCACGTCATCCGGACCAAACGACGACAAGCCATTGTCGCCCGTAATGTCTTGCAATACGGCGGACAATTCCGCCATCAGCCGCACGGCGTCAGGCGACGATGGATCTTCCTGCGCGATAACCAGATTACCCATTTATTCTCCTTCTGGACGGCTGCCGAAACGCTGCGCCAGCACGGCGCACACCATCAACTGGATTTGATGGAACAGCATCAGCGGCAAGATCACCATCCCCAATGATGATGTGGCAAACAAAACCTTGGCCATCGGCACGCCGGAGGCCAGGCTTTTCTTGGACCCGCAAAACACGATGGTGATTTCATCTTCACGCGAAAAACCCAGGCGGCGGCTGACATAGCCCGTCAGCCACAGCACCACGGCCAGCAGCACGCAGCACACGGCGACCAGCGCCAGCAGCGCCGGCACGCCCAGCTTGCTCCAGATGCCTTCACTGACCGCTTCGGAAAACGCGGTATACACCACCAGCAAGATCGAGCCCTGGTCCACATATTTCAAGACCGGCTTATGGCGGTCCACCCACGTACCGATCCATCCCCGCAGCGCTTGCCCGGCAATAAATGGCAACAGCAGCTGGATCACAATGGCCAGCACGGCGTCGCTGGCGGAGCGGCCCGCCGCGCCCTGCATGACGAACGCGGACACCAGCAGCGGCGTAATAAAGATGCCGACAAAATTCGAGGCCGATGCGCTGCAAATCGCGGCCGGCACGTTGCCCCGCCCCATGGCGGTAAAAGCAATCGACGATTGCACGGTGGAGGGCAGCATGCACAGGAACAGCATGCCCAGGTACAGTTCCGGCGTCAGCACGGCCAGCGCCAACGGTTTCATCAGCAAGCCCAGCACGGGGAACAGCACGAACGTAAAGCACAGCACCGTCAAGTGCAGGCGCCAGTGCGTCATGCCCGCCACGATGGCTTCGCGGGGCAATTTGGCGCCATGCAGGAAAAACAACGCGCCAATGGCAACAGCAGTGATCTTGCTGAACGTTACGGCAACCTGCCCAGTGCAAGGCAGCACTGTGGCGATGGCAACCGTGGCCAGCAGGGCCAGCGTGAAATTATCCGGCTTGATCCGGTTCAGAATGGATGAGATGGAAGACATCCGGCCATTGTAGCAGGCAAGAAAAAAGGGAGCCGCAGCTCCCTTTCTTTAAAGCACATATTTCATTACATGATGTGCTTGCCAACCCACCAGGCAATCGCAGCCACGAAAGCCGATGCGGGAATCGTGAAGATCCACGCCCACACGATGTTGCCCGCAACGCCCCAGCGCACGGCCGACATCTTTTGCGCGGAACCTACGCCAACGATGGCGCCCGTGATGGTGTGCGTGGTGGACACAGGCACGCCCCAGAACGAAGCCATCAGCAGCGTAATCGCGCCACCGGTTTCAGCGCAAAAACCGCCAACCGGCTTCAGCTTGGTGATTTTCTGGCCCATGGTTTTCACGATACGCCAGCCGCCAAACAAGGTGCCAAACGAAATCGCGCCGTAGCAGGCAATGATGACCCAGGTAGGCGGCGCCGAGGCATCCGCCGCCACGTGGCCGGAGGCAATCAGCAGCATCCAGATGATACCCATGGTTTTCTGCGCATCGTTGCCGCCGTGGCCCAGGCTGTAGCTGGCTGCGGAGAACAATTGCAGGCGGCGGAACCACGTATCGACCTTGCGCGGCGTGGAACGCACGCACACCCACGACACGATCAGCATGATCAGCGAGCCCAGCACGAAGCCCAGCAGTGGCGCCACGACGATGAACGTCACGGTTTTGATCAAGCCGCCGGCTACCAGCGAGCCGGTGCCCGACTTGGCCACGGCCGCGCCCACCAAGCCGCCGATCAGCGCGTGCGACGACGACGATGGAATGCCGTAGTACCATGTGATCAAGTTCCATACGATGGCGCCCACCAGGGCGCCAAAGATCACGTAATGGTCGACCACGTGGGGATCGATGGTGCCTTTGCCGATCGTGGTAGCCACTTTCAGGCCCACCACGAAGATCGCGACAAAGTTAAAGAATGCTGCCATGGCCACAGCGGTTTGCGGTTTCAGCACGCCCGTCGATACCACGGTCGCGATCGCATTGGCCGCGTCGTGGAAGCCATTCATGAAGTCAAACACCAGCGCGAGGAAAATCAGGATGCCCAGCGCGTAGATGCTTATTTCCAGAGTTTGCATGGAATGTTCTTTTTTTGAGTTGCGCTTTACGCGTTTTCGACGATGATGCCTTCGATGATGTTGGCCACGTCTTCGCAGCGGTCCGTCACCGTTTCCAGGATTTCGTAAATGGCTTTCATCTTGATCAGGTTGCGCACGTCCGGTTCATCGCGGAACAGTTTGGACATGGCGGCGCGCATCACATGGTCGGCGTCCGATTCCAGGCGGTCGATTTCTTCGCAGATGCCGACGATCTGGCGCGAGTTATCCATGTTATGCAGCAGGGCCACGGCGGCTTGCACTTTTTCCGTGCACGCCAAGGTCAGTTCCGCCAGGCGCTTGGCTTCCGGCGTCACCGAATGCAAGTCGTACAGCGAGACGGTCTGGCCCGCGTCTTCCATCAAGTCCAGGATGTCGTCCATCTTGGTGATCAGCTTGTGGATGTCGTCACGGTCGATCGGCGTGATGAACGTTTTGTGCAGCAGGTCGACGACGGCGTAGGTGATCTTGTCAGCTTGTTTTTCGATGCCCTCAATCGCGTGTACGCGATTTTCCAGGTCGTCAAAGTTGGTCATCAGGCCGACCATTTCTTTGGCGCCTTTGACGCACAGTTCAGCGTGCTGGTTGAACAGGTCAAAAAACTTGCCCTCGGTGGGCATCAAGCGTCCAAACATTTTGTTCTCCAAATTTGAAACATCAGTACTACAGACAGCCGCCGCAGTGAGCGGCCGGTGAGGTATTGCTGGGAAGTGTTGCGGGTGACCAGTTGCCTGAATCAATCACCCTGGTACGTGGCCAAGGTACCGTGGTAGTTGCCGAACTTCGTGTACATGCCACGCCACGTTAAACGTACCGCCCCGATCGGGCCGTTACGCTGTTTGCCGATAATGATCTCGGCAGTGCCTTTTTCAGGCGAATCCGGGTTATAAACTTCGTCGCGGTACAGGAAGATGATGACGTCCGCATCCTGCTCAATAGCGCCCGATTCACGCAAGTCCGACATCACGGGACGTTTATTCGGACGTTGTTCCAGCGAGCGGTTCAACTGCGACAGCGCAATCACGGGGCAATGCAATTCTTTCGCCAAGCCCTTCAGCGACCGCGAAATTTCAGAAATCTCGGCCGCGCGGTTGTCGCCCGGCTGGGAACCCTGCATCAGCTGCAGGTAGTCGACGATGATCAAGCCCAGCTTGCCGCACTGGCGCGACAAGCGGCGCGAGCGGGCCCGCATTTCAATCGGGTTCAGCGCCGGCGTTTCATCGATGAACACTTGCGCATCGTTGAGCTTTTGAATGGCCAACGTCAAACGCGGCCAGTCTTCATCAATCAGCTTGCCGGTACGCAGGCGGTGCTGGTCCAGTTCGCCAACGGAACCCAGCATACGCATGGCCAGCTGGGCGCCGCCCATCTCCATCGAGAAGATCGCCACCGGCAAACCGGCATCGACTGCCACGTTTTCACCGATGTTGACGGAGAATGCGGTTTTGCCCATCGATGGACGTCCTGCCACGATGACCAGGTCGCCTGGCTGCAAGCCGGACGTCATCTTGTCGAGGTCGGCAAAGCCGGTCGGCACGCCGGTAATTTCACTGGTGGTGTCGCGGCTGTACAGTTCATCGATGCGCTCGACCACCTGCGTCAGCAGCGGCTGCACGGGCAGCCAGCCGGCGGCGCCACGGGCGCCCTGTTCTGCAATGGCGAAAATCTTGGATTCCGCCTCGTCCAGCATTTGCTTGACTTCCTTGCCCTGCGGATTGAATGCATTGCCGGAAATTTCATCCGCCACCGTGATCAGCTTGCGCAAGATGCCGCGGTCGCGCACGATTTCCGCATAGCGGCGGATATTCGCGGCGGACGGCGTGTTTTGCGCCATCGCGTTCAAGTACGCGAGGCCGCCGATGTCATCTTGCTTGCCCAGCATGGTCATCGCTTCAAATACCGTGATGACGTCAGCCGGTTTGGACGCATTGATCAGGCGCACCACCTGCTCATAAATGATGCGGTGGTCGTAGCGGTAAAAATCGTCCGGGCTCAGCAAGTCCGCGATACGGTCGAATGCCGCGTTATCGCGCAACAAGCCACCGATGACAGATTGCTCTGCCTCGATCGAGTGCGGCGGAATGCGCAGCGAATCTACTTGTGGATCGGTTGCCGGGGTGTTCATGGACGCGAATTATACCTGCTAATAGTTGTGATTTTCACGTTAAAAAGCCACAACTTGTCTTAGTTGATTGCAATAAAAAAGCCGGGACTAGCCCGGCTTTTCTATTTATACAACGAGTCTTACTTTAATATTCCCTTGTGGAAATATTAGGCAGCTTCGCCAACGACAGCCACGGTCACGTCGACCACAACGTCGGTGTGCAGCGCGACGGAAACAGCGTGCTCGCCGGTGACTTTCAGCGGGCCGTTCGGCATGCGAACAGCTGCTTTTTCAACAGCGAAACCTGCTTTGGTCAGGGCTTCAGCGATGTCGAAGTTGGTCACGGAACCGAACAGACGGCCGTCAACGCCGGCTTTCTGCGATACGGTCACGGTCATGCCGTTCAGTTTTTCGCCTTGGGCTTGCGCAGCAGCCAGCTTGGCGGCAGCAGCTTTTTCCAGTTCAGCGCGCTTGGCTTCGAATTCAGCCACAGCAGCGGTGGTCGCACGGCGAGCCAGCTTTTGTGGGATCAGGAAGTTACGTGCGTAGCCGTCTTTGACTTTCACCACGTCGCCCAGGTTGCCGACGTTAACAACTTTTTCCAACAGAATGATTTGCATAGTGTTCTCCAGTTTCTAGCGACTGCCGCAATTAAGCGTTGTGCAGGTCGGTGTACGGCAGCAGGGCCAGGTAACGGGCACGCTTGATCGCGGTGTCAACTTGACGCTGGTAGTGTGCTTTGGTGCCGGTCAGGCGTGCAGGCATGATCTTGCCGTTTTCCTGAACGAAATCTTTCAGAGTGTCTACGTCTTTGTAGTCCACTTGCTCAACGCCGGCGGCGGTGAAGCGGCAGAACTTCTTACGCTTGAACAGCGGGTTTTGCTGTTTGCGCTTTTCTTTCAGCTTCAGTTTGTTTTTGTCGAACTTTTTACCGAATGCCATTTTAGGCTCCTGTATCTAATAAACGAAAATCAATGATGTGAAACACCAGGCTTTTGCTATTGCGGCTTTTCTTGTTCAGAAACCCTGTGAACTGGTACAACCCTCCCAGCGGCGCCTGGCTGAACCGGCTTGAAATCTCGCCCGCTGCGACAGCGGGGATTTCAAACTCGGCCAGGCGCTGTATGCCGGCTTCCGTTTGCTGCGAACTGTGCTGCAACGTGGCATTCACAATCGGCAGTCCTGCGGGGGTGTAACGGACCAGATCCCTTTCGGTGATCAGCGCCGTGACAACGAGCTGGTTATCCAGTGTGGTTCCCGATCAATACTTAGGCAGCAGCGGCAGCTTGGGCTTCTGCGCGATGGCTCTTGGCCGCATCTTCACGTTGTACCGACTTCATCATCGGCGAAGGAGCGGTTTCCGCTTTCTTCATCTTCACGGTCAGGTGACGCAGAACAGCATCATTGAATTTGAACGCGGTTTCCAGCTCGACCAGGGTCTCGTTGTCGCATTCGATGTTCATGCAGATGTAGTGTGCTTTAGCCAGTTTCTGGATCGAGTAAGCCATTTGACGGCGGCCCCAATCTTCCACACGGTGCACGTTACCGCCGCGCGAGGTCACGCTGGCTTTGTAACGTTCGATCATCGCAGGAACTTGCTCGCTTTGGTCCGGGTGGACGATAAATACGATTTCGTAGTGACGCATGTAAACTCCCTTAAGGACTGTGTTAATGCCCACCCCGGCGTCAAGACGGGTGTGGGAAGAGGTAAGCCCGCGACTATAGCGCGTTTTTCGTTTTGTAGCAATAGTACGGAACAGCAAGCCGGCTACCGCCCTATGAAAATAATTTGTTCCGCACAGCGAAAAACCCTTGCAATAGCAGTCACACTGTACAAAAATACAGACTGTCTATATCCACAGGCTTAATAAGCTCCCGCACCATGATCAAGCTCACCGCACGCCAGGAACAAATTCTCAATCTGATCAAGGATGCCATCGACAATACCGGCTTCCCTCCTACCCGCGCGGAAATCGCGGCTGAACTGGGGTTCAAGTCCGCCAATGCGGCGGAAGAACACTTGCAGGCACTGGCGCGCAAGGGCGCCATTGAAATCGCGGCAGGCACGTCACGCGGCATTCGTTTGCTGGGCGCGCATGCGGAATCGGCGAAGGCGGCCGTCTCGGCCGCCGCCACCGCCGTCACCCATTTGATTTCGCTGCCGCTGATCGGCCGCGTGGCTGCCGGCTCGCCCATCCTCGCGCAGGAAAACCTGGAAACCAGCTACAACGTGGACCCTGCCCTGTTTTCCGCCAAGCCGGATTTCCTGCTGAAAGTACGCGGCGAATCCATGCGTGACATCGGCATCATGGATGGCGATTTGCTGGCCGTGAAAAAAGTCGACAGCGCGAAGAATGGCCAGGTGGTGGTGGCCCGCATCGGCAGCGAAGTCACCGTGAAGCGCTACCGCAAGACAGGTTCCACGATTGAATTGTTGCCGGAAAATCCGGACTTCAAAGTCATCACCGTGAACCCGGAAGCCGATGAATTCGCGCTGGAAGGCTTGGCAGTCGGTTTGCTGCGCACCTGGCATTAAACCTGGCACTCAGCATGGCTACCTTCCAGCTTTACGGCAATTGCGAATCCGGCCACAGCTATAAGGTCAAGCTGGCCATGGAAGTGGCCGGGGTACCGCACAGCTACACCGAGATCGATTTGAAGCTGGACCGCAAGGACCGGCCGGAACCCTTCCGCACGCTGGCCAAATATGGCGAAGTGCCTTTACTGGTACATGACGGCCAGGCGTACGTGCAATCGAATGCCATCTTGCTGCATCTGGCCGAGTATTTAAAAGCATACGGCGGCGAATCGCAGCAGCGGCTGGACCGCGTACGCGAATGGCTGTTCTGGGAAGCCAACCGCATTGGCTTTTCAATGGCGCATTTGCGCTTTGGGCAAAAGTTTGATCCGGCCGCTTATGCCGGCTCGGTCTTGCCGTGGTTCCGCAATCGCTTCGATTCGGATATCACGCGGCTGGAAGAGGAGTTATCGGATGGCCGCCGGTTCCTGCTGGACGACCAGGTGAGCATGGCGGACTTTTCCATCTGCGGCTATATGTATTGGCCGGAGCAGGCCAATGTCAGCTATCCGCCTAAGGTGCATGCTTGGCTGGACCGGATTGCTGCGCTGCCCGGGTGGCGGCATCCGTATCAGATGGAAGGCGCAATGCCCTGGTAAATCAAGCGTGAACCGCGCTTTGCAGCACTTCAGTTGCCCATTGATTCAAGCTCTTACCCGCTGCTTGCGCGGCCACCAATGCAGCCCCATGGATTTCGGGCGGCACCCGCAGCATCAGCTTGCCTGATGCCGGCTTTTCTGGCTTGATGCCTTGGTCCTTGCAATCAAGTAAAAAATCCTCGATAGCACCTTCGAACGCGGATCGCAATTCGCTGACCGTCTCGCCGTGGAAACTGATCATGGCGCGCAAGCCCAGAACACGTCCGACAAATATATTATCGCGCTCGTCAAACTCAATGCGAGCGACATAGCCTTTGTAGTTCATCGTATTCATGGTTGCACTCCGGCACGTTCAAGTAACTCTCTGGCTTCTTCTACCTGATAACGCTTGGCTTCCTTGCCAGGATGAGGGCGATGGCAACGCCACTGCTCACTGTGAAGGATGATTTTGACGCGGGAACCTTCGCGCTCATGCACCTCGCCACCAAGCGCAACTATCAATGCCTCGATGTCGGAAAAGACAATTGACGAGGACGTAGGGCGCGCAAAAATCGCGCGCAGCGTTTTGCGGTGTTTGGTGTTCACCCTTAGATGCTAGCGAATTGTGCTAGCAGATGCAAGCGTGCGCCGCATGCACACGCTTGCCAGTCAAGGCATCAACACGCCGCCAGCGCTTCCCTGAAGTCGCCCAGCAAATCCTCCGTATCTTCAATGCCGACCGACACGCGGATCAGCGATTCCGCGATGCCCATCGAGGCGCGGCGTTCCGCGCCCATTTCATAGAAGATCGTGTGCGCGACCGGGATGATCAACGTGCGCGTATCGCCCAGGTTCGACGCCGGCACTGCCAGCTTCAGCCGGTTGAGGAAGTCGAAGCAATCAATGCCGTCTTTCAGCTCAAAGCTCAGCAGCGAACCGGCAGCGCGGAACAGGCTCGAAGCAATCGCGTGCTGCGGGTGCGATTCCAAGCCAGGGTAATACACGGCTGCCACACGGTCATCGGCTTCCAGCATTTCCGCCAGCGCTTTCGCATTGGCGCACGTGCGCTCCATGCGCAGGGCCAGCGTCTCGGCGCCTAGTGCAATGTGGTGCGCCGCTTCCGGGCCCAGCGACGCGCCGAAGTCGCGCAAGCCTTTGGCGCGGATTTGCGTGATGCCCCACTGGGCGGGCGCCGCTTTTTTATAGTTTTCGTAAATGTTCGGGAACCGGCCCCAGTCGTATTCGCCGGTATCGGTCAACGCGCCGCCCAGCGCCGCGCCGTGGCCACCGATGGACTTGGTCAGCGAATTGACCACCAGGCCAGCGCCCACGGCTTTCGGCACGAACAGGTACGGCGTCGTCATCGTGTTATCGACGATGTACAGGATGCCCCGTGCTTTGCACAGCTCGCCAATGCGCTTTAAGTCCGCCACTTGCGTACGCGGGTTGGCAATGGTTTCCACGAACACAATGCGCGTATGGGGCTGCAGCGCAGCCTCTACGTTGTTCACGTCGGTCGCATCCACGAAGTCCACGGCCACGCCCTGCCCCGCCACCGTTTGCCACAGCGAGTTGGTATTACCGAACAGGAAAGAGGTGGACACCACGTGATCGCCGGCCCGCAACAAGCCCTGGAACACGGCGCCGATGGCCGCCATACCGGTGGCGAAGCACAGGGTAGCGACACCCTGTTCCATGTTGTTGATCTTGTCTTCCAGCGCGGACACCGTCGGGTTGCCCTGGCGGCCATAGCGGAAGCCTGGCTCTTTACCCTGGAACACGGACGCCAGCTGGCGCGCATCCTTGTAGCCAAACGCCACCGACGTGTGCACCGGCTTGTGCAGCGAGCCGTGCTCGATGTTTTTGCGGCGGTCGTTATGCAGAATGGTGGTGGTAAAGCCGTAAGATTTCTTTTCTGTCATGATAGTAGAGATAAAAAAGCCCGGAGCGCATCCGGGCTTATGGCATCACGCTTCCGTGGTTGCCGCATTCAGGTTCAACTGGGTGCGGGCCGCATCTTCCACCACAGCCTTTTTAGGGTTGTGGCGGGCATGTTCCAGCTTGTCCAGGTAATCCGGCGACACGTCGCCGGTGATATAAACGCCATCGAAGCACGACGCTTCGAAATTCGTCAGGTTCGGGTTCACGTCTGCAATGGATTTCTTCAGTGCGTCGATGTCCTGGTACACCAGGTAATCGGCCGTGATTTCCTTGCACACTTCTTCCACCGTGCGGCCATGGGCGATCAGCTCGTCGCGGGTCGGCATATCGATGCCGTACACGTTCGGGTAAATCACTGGCGGCGCGGCGGATGCGAAGATGACTTTCTTGGCGCCGGAGTCGCGCGCCATCTGTACGATTTCACGGGACGTGGTGCCGCGCACGATGGAGTCATCCACCAGCAGCACGTTCTTGCCCTTGAATTCATCGCCAATCGCGTTCAGCTTCTGGCGCACGGATTTTTTACGCGCAGCCTGGCCCGGCATGATGAAGGTACGGCCGATGTAGCGGTTCTTGATGAAACCTTCGCGGTATTCCACGCCCAGGCGCAGCGCCAGCTGGATTGCCGCAGGACGCGACGAATCAGGGATCGGCATCACGACGTCAATTTCCCCGTCAGGAATTTCACGCTTGATCTTGTCGGCCAGGTATTCACCCATTTTCAGGCGGGTGGCGTACACGGATGCACCGTCGATGACGGAATCCGGACGGGCCAGGTAGACGAATTCAAAGACGCATGGCTGCAGCTTGGCGCCTTCGAAGCATTGCTGCGCGTGCAGTTTTTTGTCGGCATCAATGAACAGCGCTTCGCCCGGCGCCACGTCGCGCACGAAGCGGAAGCCCATGCCTTCCAGCGCCACGGATTCCGACGCGATCATGTATTCCGCGCCCTGCTCCGTTTCATTGACGCCCAGGCACAGTGGACGGATACCGTTCGGGTCGCGGAACGCCAGCAAACCGACGCCGGCAATTTGCGCCACGGCGGCATAACCGCCGCGCACACGGCGCATCAACACTTTCACGGCCTTGAAAATGGCTTCCGGGTCCAGCGACAAGCCAGTGGTCGCGGTCTGGATTTCGTGCGCCAGCACATTCAGCAACACTTCCGAATCGGAATCCGTGTTGATGTGGCGGCGGTCATTCTTGAACATTTCCTCTTTCAACTGTTCCCAGTTGGTGAGGTTGCCGTTGTGCGCCAGCGTGATGCCGAACGGCGCGTTGACGTAGAACGGCTGCGCTTCCTCTTCGCTGGACGAACCGGCGGTTGGATAACGGCAGTGGCCGATACCGGAATTGCCCGCCAGCGAACGCATGTTACGGGTACGGAATACGTCACGCACGAGGCCGTTGGCCTTGTGCATGGAAAACATGCTGCTGTGGTTGGTTGCGATGCCCGCTGCATCCTGGCCGCGGTGCTGCAACAGCAGCAGCGCGTCATACAGCAATTGATTGACGGGTTGGTGGGAAACGACGCCGACGATGCCACACATGGTAGTGCTCCTGGACTTGGTACTGCAGATTTAACGAATTCTGTTCTGATCCGTGGATGCCCGGCCTGTCAGACCCGGCACCCTCTGATATGTGGATGCCCGGCCTTCAGACCCGGCACCCATGGTCTAAAATTGCACATGCTGCGCGAGCGCATCAGGCAGGAAGGGTTTCACGGTGCGCACTCCGGTCTCCGCGTACGGACTCAACAGTGCCTTCTTCCAGAAATCCTGCTGCGGAATCGACGTCATCCCGCACAATATGACGGCAGCCAGCACGATCACAAGGCCGCGCCCGAGGCCAAACAGGCTGCCCAGGCCACGGTCGGCCATCGTCAGGCCGCCCGCCTTGATCAGTGCATCGATTGCCATCCCAAACAATCCCGTCAGTAACCGCACGCCGATAAACAATGCAATAAACGCAAGGATCAGCCGCACCACGTCGCCAGGTATGACGGCCGGCAGCAGCTGCGCCAGCGGCGCGCTATACGCATTGGCCACGACAAAGGCAATGATCCAGCCGGCCAGCGACACCATTTCACGCACCAGCCCGCGCAAGGTGCTGATGATGACGGAGGACAGCAATACAAACATCACCAGATAATCGAAGATGGTCAACTCACCCGACATCGCTGCTGTACCGTGCTATCCGTGCCGCCGGCTTACGACGTGGCCAGGCTGCTGCTCAAGCCAATCTTGCTGAGCTTGGCGCGGACTTTTTCCGCTTCTTCCTTGCTGGAGAACGGGCCCACGCGGATACGGGTCAGCGATCCGCCGCCAGCCGTATTGACTTTTTGCGTGAATGACTTGATGCCTGCATCCCTCAGCTTGCCTTGCAATTCATCGACTTTTTCCTGCGACGCCACGGCAGCCACTTGCACCATGTAGCGGGCGTCGGATGGCTTGTCTTCCAGGATCGCCATGGCGCGGGCGCTGTCATCCGGCTTCGTGTGCTTGGCTTCGTCCGCCTTGGCTTTGGCTTCCGCATCCGCTTTCGCTTTCGCCAACTTTTGTTCTTGCTCCTGCTTGGCTTTGGCTTCCTGCTTCGCTTTCGCATCCGCTTCCGCCTTCGCTTTCGCGTCCGCCAGCTTTTGTTCGTGCTCGGCCTTCGCCTTCGCGTCGGCGCGCTCTTTCGCGTCTTTCAACTCTTGGGCTTTATGCTCTTTGGCCAGCTTGGCTTCCAGCGCCAGCCTGTCGGCAGCGGCTTTGGCGGCAGCTTCTTTTGCCGCTTCTTTTGCAGCTTCCTTGGCGGGATCTTTGACGGGCGCAGCCGGTTCCACGTGCACTGGTTTGTCTACCGGCGCAGCGGCCAGTGCGGCGGCAGGCGCCGGCGTTGGGGCGGCGGGCTTGGCAGCAACGGGCGCGGCAGCAGCAGGCTTGGCCGGCACAGGCGCATCGACGATTTCTTCATTCTTGTCGAGCGCGGCCACATCCGATACACCCTGTTCCCGGCTGGAACGGGGCGCTGGTTCGGCAGGCTTGTCTTTGGAAGGAATCTGGATGGCGATATCGGATGCCAGTGGTTTCGGTTCAGAATCGAGCAGCATTGGCAAGCCGATCGCAACGGCCAGCGCGAGGGCCACGGCGCCAACGAGGCGGCGGCGGGCACGTTTCTTTTCAGGCAAATCCGGATCTTCGCCGGAACGGGAACGGCGGGCCGCAGGGCCGTCCGCGCTGCTTGCGCGTTTGGACCTGGCCCGCTCCAGCACGGCCTGGTCATCGGCCTTGCTATAGTAGCCGCTGTCCTGGCCAGCGGCTTCCTGCTTGTTTTTGGAGAGTTTCGAGAACAAGCCCATGCGTCAATTCGATATCAGACAGTCAATTCTTCAGTGCAGAGCGTTTTTTCGTGCCGCCATGACGCCGGCGACGGTGTAAAACGATCCAAAGACCACAATTCTATCATTCTCGGTGGCCCGGCTCATTGCATTTGTGAACGCTTGGGCAGGATCTTCGAATATGTTGATGGTGCGTTCGTCGCGTTCCGGCTGGATTGCCTGCACTTTCGCAGCCAGTTCCGATGCCGTTGCCGCGCGTGGCGACGGCAAATCCGTCAGGCACCAGTGATCGATATGCTCGGACATGGCGGCAATCACGCCATCGATATCCTTGTCGTGCATCGAGCCAAACACGGCATAGGTGTATGCGTGGTAGCCCATGTTGCCGAGATTCTGGTTCAGGCCAGCTGCGGCATGGGGGTTGTGCGCCACATCCAGGATCACGGTCGGGCGGCCCGGCAACACCTGGAAGCGGCCCGGCAATTCCACCGTCACGAGGCCGGTGCGCACGTCTTGCGCGCCGGTCGGCAATACATTTTTCAGCGCTTCCAGCGCAGCCAGCGCGGCAGACGCATTGAGCAGCTGGTTGGCGCCGCGCAGGCTCGGGTATGCCAGCGCATTGCGGCGCATCGACCGGCCGCCGTAATTCCACTGCTGCTTGTCGCCCGCATAATTGAAGTCGCGGCCCATCAGCCACAAGTCGGCGCCGATTTCCGTTGCGTAATCGATCAGCGCTTGCGGCGGCACGGGATCGCTGCAAATCGCCGGTTTGCCGGTGCGGAAAATGCCGGCCTTCTCAAAGCCGATCTGTTCGCGCGTGCCGCCCAGGTAATCCACGTGGTCGATATCGACGCTGGTGACAATCGAGACATCCGCATCGACGACATTGACAGCGTCCAGGCGGCCGCCCAGGCCGACTTCCAGGATGGCCACGTCCAGGCCGGAATTGGCCATCAAGTGCATGATCGCCAAGGTCGTGAATTCAAAGTACGTCAGCATGGTGTCGCCGCGGGCGGCTTCCACCACGTTGAAACTGGCCACCAGTTGTTCATCCGTTGCCAGGTCGCCATTCAAGCGTGCGCGTTCATTGAAATCCAGGAAGTGCGGCTTGATGTACAGGCCCACTTTGTAGCCCGCCGTCAGCAGGATCGATTCCAGCATGGCGCAGGTGGAACCTTTACCGTTGGTGCCAGCCACCATGATGACGGGGCATGGGAATTGCAGCTGCATGCGTTCCTTGACAGCGCGTACGCGGTCCAGGCCCATGTTGATTTCAGTGACGGCGTGGCGGGATTCGATCAGCGCCAGCCAGGCCGGCAACGTGGTGGGGAGTGTCGACATCGTGGAATTCCAGAGGTGTTGCATCCGATGCAGGGTGGATCAGCGGGGACGCCTGGTCCCAGCGTAATCCGGCGTGAACCATCGTGGCGCATGCATGGCGGATCACGATGGGAACGCCGGGTTCCGCCCCGCGTAAAACAAACGCGGCGGGCCTAAGCTCCGCCGCGTGGTAACGCGCAAGCGTTGAATCAGGCGATGACTTCCGCCGCCTGGTTTTGCAGCAGCGCCAGCAGGCGGGCGATTTCTTCGCGCATCTGGCGGCGGTCAACGATCATGTCGACCGCGCCTTTTTGCACGAGGAATTCCGCGCGCTGGAAGCCTTCCGGCAATTTTTCACGCACGGTGTTTTCAATCACGCGCGGGCCGGCAAAGCCGATCAGCGCTTTCGGCTCAGCCATCACGACGTCGCCCATGAAGGCGAACGAAGCGGAGACGCCACCCATGGTCGGGTCGGTCAGCACGCTGATGAATGGCAGCTTTTTCTCGGCCAATTTGGTCAGCATGGCCGTGGTTTTCGCCATTTGCATCAGCGACAGCAAGCCTTCCTGCATGCGGGCGCCACCGGTGGCGGTAATGCAGATGAACGGTACTTTCTGTTCCAGCGCCACTTGCGCGGCACGGGCAAAGCGCTCGCCCACGACGGAACCCATGGAACCGCCCATGAATTCGAATTCGAAGCACGCCACCACCACTGGCAGGCTCATGATGGCGCCACCCATGGCGATCAGTGCATCGGTTTCACCGGTGGCTTCCATGGCTTGCTTCAGGCGGTCTGGGTATTTTTTGCTGTCTTTGAATTTCAGCGTATCGACCGGCAGCGCTTCCTGGCCGATTTCATAGCGGCCTTCCGCATCCAGCAGCGCGTCCAGGCGCTCGCGGGCGCGGATACGCATGTGGTGGTCGCACTTCGGGCACACGTGCAGGTTCGATTCCAGGTCGGTACGGTACAGCACCGCCTCGCAAGACGGGCATTTGACCCACAGGCCTTCCGGCATGGTTTTGCGTGCGGCGGCTTCATTGCGTTGAATGCGCGGCGGCAGCAGTTTTTCCAACCAGCTCATATATTTCTCCTATGGTCCTGAACGGACATGGCCCCGCCTGCGGACAACACCGCCCGGCCGGGGCTGTTATGCAAGGGTGTCAATGTTGTCGAAACACCCCTACTTCACAACTTGCATCAACTTAAGTGGCGGAAGTGTAGCCGTTTTAGCTTGCCATGTCGAACATTCAAAACTTTCAATTTTAAGCACGGACGTTAGATTTTACATCTTGCCCGCGCTTAAAATCAGGCGTCCAGCGCGGTGCGGATGCTTTGCGTGAACGCTTGTACAGCGGCAACCACGCCGTCTTTCGGCGTATTTTCAATTTCTTGAATGATGCGGCTGCCGATCACGACCGCGTCCGCCACTTCCGCCACGGCGCGGGCGGTGGCGCCGTCACGGATGCCGAAACCCACGCCGATCGGCAGCGGCACGTGCTTGCGGATGGCAGCCAGGCGGGCCGCTACGTCAGCCGTATCGATATTGCCGGCGCCGGTCACGCCTTTCAGCGACACGTAATAGCTGAAGCCGCCGCCGACTTTGGCGACTTGCTGTACGCGCTCCTCAGTCGACGTGGGCGCCAGCAGGAAAATCACGTCCAGTTCCGCCGCGCGCATTTTTGCGGCGAACTCTTCGCACTCTTCCGGCGGATAATCCACGACGATGGCGCCATCGGCGCCTGCTTCTTTCGATGCGGCGACAAAGGCATCCCAGCCCATGCGCTCGATCGGGTTCGCGTAACCCATCAGCACCACCGGGGTGGACTGGTTGGTTTTGCGGAATTCGCGCACGTAGCCAAAGACGTCGCGCATGGTGACGCCCAGCGCCAGCGCGCGTTCGCAGGCGCGCTGGATCACGGGGCCTTCGGCCATCGGGTCGGAAAACGGGACGCCCAGCTCCAGCACGTCGGCGCCGCCGGCGACCAGGGCATGCATCAGCGGGACCGTCAGTTCAGGCGCAGGGTCGCCACCGGTAATGAAGGTGACCAGCGCGGTTTTGTTTTGCTCTTTCAGAGCGGCAAAAGTTGGGGCGATACGGGACATGATAGCTTTCGTTATGTATTGGAGCCTGATACCGGAGGTGTCAGGCTCCACAAATTTACAGTGAGAGGTTGACCTGGCAATAACAGGCCATCAGCCGAATTTCATGCCCATCCGCTCCGCCACCGTATGCATGTCCTTGTCGCCACGGCCCGACAGGTTGGCCAATACGATTTTATCTTTCGGCAGGGTTGCCGCCAGCTTGGCCGCATACGCCAGCGCGTGCGACGATTCCAGCGCCGGGATGATGCCTTCGATGTGGCAACTGTCGTGGAACGCCTTCAGCGCTTCCTCGTCCGTGATCGACACGTATTGCGCCCGGCCGCTGTCTTTGAGGTACGCGTGTTCCGGGCCTACGCCCGGGTAATCCAGGCCGGCCGAGACCGAGTGCGTCTCGATGATCTGGCCATTTTCATCTTGCAGCAAATACGTGCGGTTACCGTGCAGCACGCCTGGATAGCCTTTGGTCAGCGACGCCGCATGTTTATCGGTATCCAAGCCTTCACCGGCGGCTTCCACGCCGATCAGCTGCACCTGTTTCTGGTCAATGTACGGGTAAAAAATGCCCATGGCGTTGGAACCGCCACCAATACACGCGACCACGTAATCCGGCTGGCGGCCTGCCAGTTCCGGCATTTGCACCAGGCACTCTTCACCAATCACAGACTGGAAGTCGCGCACCAGCATTGGGTACGGATGCGGGCCCGCCACGGTGCCGATGATGTAGAACGTGTTTTCAATGTTGGTGACCCAGTCGCGCATGGCTTCATTGAGCGCATCCTTGAGGGTCTTGGAGCCGGATTCAACGGGTACCACGGTCGCGCCCAGCAGCTTCATGCGGTACACGTTTTGCGCCTGGCGCTTGACGTCTTCGCTGCCCATGTACACGACGCACTCGAGGCCGAAACGGGCGCAAATGGTGGCGGTGGCCACGCCGTGCTGGCCCGCGCCGGTCTCGGCAATGATGCGCGGCTTGCCCATGCGTTTGGCCAGCAACGCCTGGCCGATCACGTTATTGATCTTGTGGGCGCCGGTGTGGTTCAAGTCTTCGCGCTTGAAGTAAATCTGCGCGCCGCCAGCCAGTTCAGACCACCGTTTTGCGTGGTAAATCGGCGAAGGACGGCCGACGAAATGCTTCAGTTCGTAGCGGAATTCTTCCAGGAAGGCGGGATCCTGGCTGTATTTTGCGTACGCTTCTTTCAGCTCGGACAGTGCGTACGTCAGGGTTTCTGCGGCGAACGAACCGCCATAGGGGCCAAAGTGGCCGGTCGGGTCAGGCAGTTCGTAGTCGGTGGCGTGGAACAGCGGGGCTGCATTGTTGCTCATGATAGGTGTCTCTCTTGACAAGGGTGACACCTGCAAGCACAGGTGCCACTAGTTTGCGTCAGCTGCGCGGACAGCCTGCACAAAGGCGGCTATCCGCTCGGGATCTTTGATGCCCTTGGACGCTTCGACACCGCTGGAGATGTCAACTGCGTACGGGCGTAACTGGGCAATCGCGCCAGTCGCGTTGTGTACGCTCAAGCCACCACTCAAAACGGCCCGATGCGCGAGATCTTTTGGGACGAGAGACCAATCGAAAACCTTTCCTGCGCCGCCGTACGCGTCTACCCACGTATCGAGTAGCAAACCCGCAAACAGCGGGCTGGAGGCACGGCAAATCCGCTCATATTCTAGCAGTTCATCTTGACGTGTGTCAGGTTTGACCCTGAATACGCGCAAATAGCGCGTATTCGCGGCTTCGGCAGCGGCTGCGCACTGCCCGGCGGTTTCATCGCCGTGGAATTGCAGCAGGGTGACGCGGGACGCTTTGACGGTGGCGGCCACCTCTTCCGGCGAGGCATTGACGAACAGGCCGGTGGCGGAAATGAACGGTGGCAAACCCGCGATCAATTCGCCGGCTTTTTCCGGCGTCACGTAGCGGGGGCTTTTTGGATAAAACACGAAGCCGGCCGCATCGGCGCCAGCGGCGGCCACGGCCGCCACGTCTTCAGCGCGGGTCAAGCCGCAAATCTTGATACGGGTGCGGTGCATAGCTCTCCTCGTTGTTAAAACCACGGCAACGGGCGGCCGCTTTCACGCGGCACGCCCCACTTGTCGTCATATTCGATATCTGCCAAGTACAGGCCGTCCGGCATGAATGTGGGCGCGGCCAGCGTGCGGTCTTTAGCGGCCAGCAATTGGCCCAGCCATTCGGGCTGTTCACGGCCCTGGCCGATGTAGACCAGCGAGCCCACCAGGTTGCGCACCATGTGGTGCAGGAAGGCGCTGGCTCGCAAAGTGAATACTATTAAGTCGCCGTGCCGTTCAATATTAATTTCATGCATGAATTTCACGGGGGTCTTGGCCTGGCAATAAGCGGCGCGGAACGTCGTGAAGTCGTGCTCGCCAATGAGCGCAGGCACGGCGGCGCGCATGCGCTCGACATCGAGCGGGCGATGGCAAAAGCCGGCGCGGCCCGCCAGCAGCGGCGAGCGGACCTGGTGGTTATGCAGCAAATAGTGATAAGTGCGCGAGCGGGCGGAAAAGCGCGCATGGAAATCGCCCTCGATATGGCGCTCGCCCGGTTCGACGTCATGGATTTCCTTGGCCCAGCGCACGCCGATGGATGGCGGCAGGAATGCATTAATGCCCCGCACCCACGCATGCATTTCGCGGCGAATGTCCGTATCAAAGTGGACGACCTGCCCCATTGCATGCACGCCCGCATCCGTGCGCCCCGCGCACGTGGTGCCCAGGTGCACAGTGGCAAAGCGCTCAATGGCCGCCTCCAGCTGGTCTTGCACGGTATTGCCGCCGGGTTGAGTTTGATAGCCTTGCCAGGCTTGGCCGTCATACTGGACGCCGAGTGCGATGCGTTTCAATTGCTGCTCATGTCAGGTGGGGATCGCCGCATTATACCCGTAGGGTCAGACGTGCGTTGATGCATCCCCCCGGTGGGGTCAGACGTGCATTCGTGCGTCCCGAAATCCCCGCAGCCCGCATGGCAGCGCGATTCTCATGGATGAGCCCGTTTGAATTGCTGGCGAGCTCCATTCGTACCCGTAGGGTCAGACGTGCGTTGATGCATCCCCCCAGCGGGGTCAGACGTGCATTCGTGCGTCCCGAAATCCCCGCAGCCCGCATGGCAGCGCGATTCTCATGGATGAGCCCGTTTGAATTGCTGGCGAGCTCTGCAGCAGCGGATACGCCCACTGCGACCGCTTTCTCCTATGAGGAATATGCACGAATGCACGCCTGACCCCAGCCGGGAAACGCATCAATGCACGTCTGACCCCACGGTGGGGAATTAAAAAGCCGGCGCGGGGCCGGCTTTGCTGGGGGAGCTTGGGGAAATCAGCCTAGCGCGGCGCGCATCGCCGTGGCGCGGTTGACCTGGTCGCCGGTGCCGCCACGGATCACCTCGTCCAGCAATTCGCGGGCGCCTTCCTTGTCGCCGATTTCCTGATACGCGATCGCCAGGTCCAGCTTGGTATCCATTTCCATTTGCAGCGCGGACATTTCTTCACCACCCTCAGCCGGCGTCGCCAGCTTGGCGTTGCTGCCGATCAGATCAAGGTCGATGCCCGACAAATCAAAGTCCGCGGCAGTCGGTGGCGCCGATGGCGCCTGGGTGGCAGCGACATCCAGCTCCGGGAAGTCCGGAATCGAAAAGTCGTCGGCAGCCAAGGCCGGCTCCGCCACCGCCACATCCGCTTGCGGCGCAGCCGTTTCCTCTGCAGCCGAACCTGGCAAGTTGAAGTCCATCATATCCAGTTCGGCCAGCGGGTCGGCAGCCACCTCAGGCACTGGCGCAGGCAAATCCACGGCCGGCGCCGTCGTCGGCAAATCCAGGCCAAAGTCCATCGCGAAATCATCGGCCGTCAGTGGCGCAGGTTCCGCAGCCGGCGCTTCCGTTGCAGCGGCCGGCGGCGCTTCCATGTCAAACGCCAGGTCAAACGGTTCAGCAGCGGCCGGCTCGGCTGGCGCGGCGGACGGCGCCTGCGTCGTGTCCATATTCAAGCCGCCCAGATCGAAGTCCAGGAAATGTTCTGCTTCGGCGGCAGGAATCGGCGCTTGCGTCACGGCCGGCGTGTCATCCAGCGATGGCAGCGCCGTCAAGTCATCCAGCGAAAAGTCCATGGCGCTGACCGGCGCTTCCGTCGCCGCAGCACCTGTGGCCGTGGCGTCGGAACTCAAGTCCAGGTCCAGGCCGGAGAAATCATGCGCTTCCGCAGCCGGCGCAACGCTGGCCACCGGCTCCGGTTCGGCAAACATGCTGGCGAAATCATCCGCCGACAACGGCGCCTCCGCAGCCGCAGCCGGCGCCGTTTCCGCCGCCACGGCCGAACCAGCAGCGCCCCCCGAACCCGCATACAGCGGATTACCCGGATCCAGCGCCAGCCCCATGGCGGCAGCTTGCGCCCATTCGTCGCCCTGCCCTTTGGTCATCGAATACAGTTCCGATGCCTGCGCTTCAAACGAACGCGCATCCTTGCGGTTCGAGAAAATTTCCATCAGCTTCAGGCGCACCGGATGGCGTTCAGGATGCGTGCGCAGCGCTTCCTTCAGGATTTCTTCCGCTTGCGCATCGCGGCCATACGCAATGTACACGTCCGCTTCCGCCACCGGATCCACTTCATTGGTATCGAGCTGGCTGGCCGATGGCGCAAAGTTGGAATTGAATACACTGTTGTTGGTGTCGACACTCTGGCCGCCCGTTTCCGCAATCAGCGGCTGCGCTTGCGCGCCCGGATCGCCCAGCACGCTGACCTCGGCAACTTTCGGCGCGTCGGCTTTCGGCGTGTCTTGCGCGGCAGCGCGGCGGCGGCGCATTGCAATCAAACCAGCGCCGCCCAGCACAGCAACCAGGCCCGCGCCGATCAGCTGGATATTGTCCATCACCGTATCCATCAGCGATGGCTCGGTAATGACCGGCTTGGCCGGCTTCTTCGGCGCTGGCGGCGGCGCTTCCACCGGCACGGACGCCACCACTGGCGCCGACGCCGCAGGCGCGGAAGCCGACGCGGCTTTCTGCTTGTCCGCCATGGCCTTGTTCTTCACGGCCATCAGCTTTTCCAGGTCCGTGACGTTCTTTTCCAGTTCTTTCACGCGCGCATTGGCTTCGGCCACCTGCTTTTCACGCGCGATCTTGTCTTCTTCCGATGCTTTCGCAGTCTTGCCCTTGCCGCCTTCGCCGCCCGTGGCTTTCGACAGCTTCAGCTGGTCTTTCGCCTCATTGGCGGGCGTCGCGCGCTCTTCGACCTTGGCGGTAATCTTGCCGGCAGCCGACTGGCCGCTTTCCGCGCCTTGCACCGGCGTGCTGGACGCGACCTGGCCCGCCAGCTTGTTGCGGTAGGCATTGAAATCCGCCGCATGGGCAATCACCACGCCATGCGCTTCGCTTTCCGACGCGCCGCCCTTGATGGCGTCCGAATCCGGCACGCTGAGGATCTGCCCGGACTTCAGGCGGTTCATGTTATTGCCGGCAAACGCTTCCGGGTTGGCGCGATACAGCGCCACCAGCATCATGTCCAGCGACACATCGACGGGTTTCAGCTGGCGCGCAATCTTGCCCAGCGTATCGCCCGGTTTCACATGGTATTCATTGCCGCCTTCGCGCGGCGCGGCAGGCTCGCGCGCAGGCGCGGGAGCCGGTTCACGCGCCGGACGTGGCGCAGCGGCGCGCGGCGCTTGCGCAGGCGGCGCCGACGTGCGGGCCGGCAAATCCACTGGCGCCGCCACTTGCGGCGATTGCGCATTGCGCATTTCCGCCGGATCCAGCAAGAACGTGTATTCGCGCACCAGACGGCCGCCGGTCCAGCTCAATTCCAGCAGCATGTCGACAAACGGTTCATTGATCGGCTGCGACGACGACACGCGGATGAATTGCCGCCCATTGCGGTTATCCACTTCAAAGCGCAGCGACAGCAAAGCGGGATTGAAATCAATATTAGCCAGGCGGAACGCTTCGGCCGGCGCCAGCTTGGCAGTCAGGTCGGACGATTCTTCCGCGCCCACCGCCGTCAATTCAATTTCCGCGCGCAGCGGCTGGCCCAGCGACGACAGCACGGTCAGCTTGCCCAGCCCGGCTGCGTTGGCGACGGGAGACAGCAATACTGCGCAAGCTACGGCGCTGGTAAGTGTTTTCAACGCAAACGACAGGGGCTTGGAGCGGTGGCGAACGTGCATAGTGTGGTGTGTAGTTATTGAATTGGAAAAAGTTGCATTCCCGGATAGGGCCAACATAACACCATGGCATGGCGCATGCAAGCTTTGCGGGCCGTTCTGTCACCTTAGCGCCGAATTTCAAATTCAATCGAAAGAAAAAAGGCCGGTTTCACTGGGAAACCGGCCTTTGGATGGCGCTAATTTAATCAGTGCTTATTTATCCAGCACGATGCGCAGCATGCGGCGCAGCGGCTCTGCAGCACCCCACAGCAACTGGTCGCCCACCGTGAACGCGGACAGGTAATCATTACCCATAGCCAGCTTGCGTACGCGGCCGACCGGGATGGTCAGGCTGCCGGTCACAGCAGCCGGGGTCAGGTCGCGCATCGACGCTTCACGCGTGTTCGGCACGAACTTCACCCACTGGTTGTCGTTGGCGATGATGTCGTTGATTTCATCGAGCGGCACATCTTTCTTCAGCTTGATGGTCAGCGCCTGCGAGTGGCAGCGCATCGCGCCGATCCGCACGCACAGGCCATCGACTGGAATCGCGGCCGTGCCAAAGTCCAGGCCGCGGCCCAGGATCTTGTTGGTTTCCGCGCCGCCCTTCCACTCTTCTTTCGACTGGCCGTTGCCCAGGTCCTTGTCGATCCAAGGAATCAGGTTGCCGCCCAGCGGTACGCCGAACTGCTTGGTTTCGTCAGCCGACAGGCCGTGCTGGGTCGCCAGCACCTGGCGGTCGATTTCCAGGATGGCCGATGCCGGGTTGTCCAGCAGCGATTTGACGGATGCATTAATGGTGCCGAACTGGGTCAGCAGTTCGCGCATGTGCTGCGCGCCGCCGCCGGAAGCAGCCTGGTACGTCATCGACGTCATCCATTCCACCAGGTCTTGCTTGAACAGGCCGCCCAGGCCCATCAGCATGCACGACACGGTGCAGTTACCGCCGACGAAGTTCTTCACGCCCTTGGCCATCGCGTCCTTGATGACGTTCAGGTTGATTGGGTCCAGCACGATGACGGCGTCTTTTTCCATACGCAGCGTGGAGGCCGCGTCGATCCAGTAGCCATTCCAGCCGGCTGCGCGCAGTTTCGGGAAGACAGCGGTGGTGTAGTCGCCGCCCTGGCACGAAATGATGATGTCGCAGCGCTTCAGTTCATCAATGTTGTTCGCGTCTTTCAGCGTGGTTTCATTCTTCGCCATCGATGGCGCCGCGCCGCCCGTGTTCGACGTGGAGAAGAACACCGGTTCGATGTGAGCGAAGTCGCCCTCTTCCTGCATGCGCTGCATCAGGACCGAACCGACCATGCCACGCCAACCTACCAGACCTACGAGTTTCATTTTCTTTCCCTTGAATGAGTTTTAAAGGCTTCCGCAACGTTGGCGGAAGCTTCTACCGGACAGCCTTGCGGGCTGTCCCATGGCACTTAGGATGCCAGCGCTTTCACCACTGCATCGCCCATTTGCGCGGTGCCCACTTTCGTGGTGCCTTCCTCGTAGATGTCGGCGGTGCGCAAGCCTTGCGCCAGCACTTGTTTTACTGCGTTTTCAATACGGTCAGCCTGCTCCGCGCGGCTCAAAGAGAAGCGCAGCATCATGGCCGCGGACAGGATCGTCGCCAGCGGATTGGCGATGCCTTTGCCGGCGATGTCCGGCGCCGAACCGTGCGATGGCTCGTACAAGCCTTTATTGTTGGCGTCCAGCGAAGCCGATGGCAGCATGCCGATCGAACCGGTCAGCATGGCGGCCGCGTCGGACAAGATGTCGCCAAACATATTGCCGGTCACGATCACGTCGAATTTCTTCGGCGCGCGCACCAGCTGCATGGCGGCGTTGTCGACATACATGTGGTCCAGCGCGACGTCCGGATATTCCTTGGACACGTCGATCATGATGTCTTTCCAGAACTGGAACGTTTCCAGCACGTTGGCTTTATCGACGGACGTCAGGCGCTTAGCGCGCTTTTGCGCCGCCTGGAATGCCACGTGGGCGATGCGGCGGATTTCGCCTTCCGCATAGCGCATCGTGTCGAAACCTTCGCGCTGGCCTTTGAACGGGCCGTCCGGGCACTCGCGCACGCCGCGCGGCTGGCCGAAGTAAATGTCGCCCGTCAGTTCGCGCACGATCAGGATATCCAGGCCCGACACGACTTCCGGCTTCAAGGTCGACGCGCCGGCCAGTTCCGGGTACAGGATCGCCGGACGCAGGTTGCCGAACAGGCCCAGGTTCTTGCGCAAGCCCAGGATCGCCTGTTCCGGACGCAGCGCGCGTTCCAGGTTGTCGTACTGGTAGTCGCCCACGGCGCCAAACAGGATCGCGTCAGCGGCTTTGGCCAGGTTCAACGTGCCTTCCGGCAGCGGGTGGCCGTGCGCGGCATAGCCGGCGCCGCCGACCGGCGCGGTTTCCAGTTCAAATTTTTCGTCCAGTGCGTTCAGCACTTTGACGGCTTGGTCTACGATTTCCGGGCCGATGCCGTCGCCCGGGAGGATTGCAATTTTCATGGTGTTTTAGATGACGTTGGCCAGCCAGGGCTGGTTTGCCAGATGACGCTCCTCGAACGCGCGGATCTCGTCCGCGTGGCGCAAGGTCAGGCCAATGTCGTCAAGACCGTTCATCAGGCAGTATTTGCGGAAGGCATCGATCTCGAAGGGGTAAGAGAGAGAGCCATTGCTCGTGGAAATGCGCTGGTTTTCAAGGTCCACCACCAGGCGATAACCCGGGAAAGCCTTGACTTCGTTGAACAGATGGTCGATCTGCTGCTCGGTCAGCACGATCGGCAACAGGCCGATCTTGAAGGAATTATTGAAGAAAATGTCCGCGAAGCTGGGGGCCAGGATCACGCGGAAACCATATTGGTCCAGCGCCCATGGCGCGTGCTCGCGCGATGAACCGCAGCCGAAATTCTTGCGGGCCATCAGGATCGAAGCGCCCTGGTAGCGCGGCTGGTTCAGCACGAAGTCCGGGTTCAGCGGACGCTTGCTGTTGTCCATGCCGGGTTCGCCGTGGTCGAGGTAGCGCCACTCGTCGAACAGGTTCGGACCGAAGCCGGTGCGGTGGATGGATTTCAGGAATTGCTTGGGAATGATGGCGTCGGTATCGACATTGGCGCGGTCCAGAGGAGCCACGAGGCCTTCATGTATCGTAAATTTTTCCATGATGTATTCTGCGATGCGCCGGCAATGCGCGGCGGCCCTGCCGCCTGCGCCCTTACCGGCTGCTGTTATTTCCCACCCGCGTTCGTGACGACCTGCCCAACCTTTTGCACGTCTTTGCCAATGCCGGAAATAGTGTTGCAGCCGGACAGGGTTACGATGGTCAGGGCGGTAATGATCAGGGCGAAGGTGGTTTTCATGTTAATTCTCTTGCTAGGTAAGTAAATTCAAATGCGGCGCATCAGCGCATCGTGCGCACGTCGACAAAGTGGCCGGCGATACCGGCTGCCGCGGCCATGGCCGGCGACACCAGGTGGGTGCGGCCGCCCTGGCCCTGGCGGCCTTCGAAGTTGCGGTTCGACGTCGAGGCGCAGCGCTCTCCCGGTTCCAGGCGGTCGGCATTCATGGCCAGGCACATCGAGCAGCCAGGTTCGCGCCATTCAAAGCCGGCGGCCTTGAAGATCGCATCCAGCCCTTCGCGCTCTGCCTGCTCTTTGACGAGGCCAGAACCCGGCACCACCAGCGCCAGCTTGACGTTCGATGCGCGCTGCTTGCCCCGCACGACAGCGGCTGCCGCGCGCAAGTCTTCGATGCGGGAATTGGTGCACGAACCAATGAACACTTTGTCGATGCGGATATCTTCGATCGGCGTGTTCGGCTTCAGGTTCATGTAGACCAGCGCCTTTTCCATGGCGTCGCGCTTGACCGGGTCTTTTTCCGTGTCCGGATCCGGTACGCGGGCATCGACCGCCACCACTTGTTCCGGCGACGTGCCCCACGTGACCTGCGGCTTGATGTCAGCGGCATCCAGGGTCACGACCAGGTCGAATTTCGCGCCAGCGTCCGTGTGCAGCGTGCGCCAGTATTCAACCGCGCGGTCCCAGTGCGGGCCGACCGGCGAGAATGGGCGGCCTTTGACGTAATTGATGGTGGTGTCATCGACGCCAACCATGCCGGCGCGCGCGCCTGCTTCGATCGCCATGTTACACACCGTCATGCGGCCTTCCATCGACAGCGAACGGATGGCGGAACCGCCGAATTCCATCGCGTAGCCGGTGCCGCCCGCCGTGCCGATCTTGCCGATAATGGCCAGCACGATGTCTTTCGCCGTGACGCCGGCGCCCAGCACGCCATCCACCTGCACCAGCATGGATTTCGATTTTTTCTGCAGCAAGGTCTGCGTGGCCAGCACGTGTTCCACTTCGGACGTGCCGATGCCATGCGCCAGCGCGCCGAACGCGCCGTGGGTCGACGTGTGCGAGTCGCCGCACACGACCGTCATGCCCGGCAGGGTCGCGCCCTGCTCAGGGCCGATCACGTGCACGATGCCCTGGCGCTTGTCGTTCATGTTGAAATACGTGAGACCGTAGGACTTGGTGTTCTTGTCCAGGGTTTCAACCTGCAGGCGCGACACCGGGTCTTCAATGCCATGCGACCGGTCGGTGGTCGGCACGTTGTGGTCGGCCACGGCGAGGTTGGCCGAAACGCGCCATGGCTGGCGGTTGGCGGCGCGCAGGCCGTCAAATGCTTGCGGGCTGGTGACTTCGTGCACCAGATGGCGGTCGATGTAGAGGATGGCGGTACCATCTTCCTCGGTGCGCACCACGTGGGATTCCCAGAGTTTGTCGTAAAGCGTCTTCATAATGATTGCTGCTACTGCCTGGTTAGATATTCACTTTGATTATGCCATAGTTTGTGCAATGCAAAACCAAGCCCGAAATTCCGCCTCGTGAGCCGATGCGGCCTGGGGTTAGCACCACCGTATGACGCCGAAAAAAAAGCCTGCGGATCTCGCAGGCTTTGGTGTTTTATGCTGCGGCCCTCTGGTTATCAAGCCGCCATGCGTACACTACTCCTGCACCCTTCCATCAGGAACGATAGGCCCACCACTAGCACCAGATCGCCCTCTGCCGAACGCGCCGTACCGGTAATGCCTTCGACCGCAATCGCGGTCATCGGCTTAATTACCAGGTCGGCCGTGCCGTCCACCGCTTCCACGGCCAGAATGTATGGCTGCGGTGCGTTGACGACGATACCCACGCGCTCGGACACTGGAGCATAGCCCAGCGCACCAGCCAGCGTGCGTACCGGCAGCGGACGGCCCTGGTCTTTCAGCACCGGCGCGCCGCCCACTTCCATGAACTCTTCCGGCAATTCCACCACGCGCTGGACCACGGCCATCGGCAGCGCCAGTTGCGCGCCGGAGGTCGACACCAGCATGGTTGGAACAATGGACAGTTCGATCGGCAAGCGGATGGCGAACTTGGTGCCCTTGCCCAGTGCGGATTCGATGTGGATCGCGCCGCGGTTTTTTTCCACGGCAGTCTTCACCACGTCCATACCGACACCGCGGCCAGACACGCTGGAGGCCACTTCCTTGGTCGAGAAACCCGGTAAGAATACCAGTTGATACGATTCGTCGTCGGTCATGTTCGCATTTGGCGAGATCAGGCCCTTCTCGGCAGCCTTGCGGCGCAGCGCCACCGGGTCCATGCCGCGGCCATCATCTTGCAAAACAATCATGACGCTGTTGGCTTCCTGCCAGGCTTTCAGCGAAATAAATGCGCGCGGCGACTTGCCCGCAGCGATACGGGCGTCCGGGCCTTCGACACCGTGGTCCAGCGCGTTGCGCAGCATGTGCACCAGCGGGTCGTACAGGCTGTCCACCACCACGCGGTCCACTTCAGTTTCCGCACCTTCGATGGTCAGTTCGACTTCCTTGCCCAGGTCTTTGGCCAGTTCGCGCACCAGGCGCGGGAATTTCTGGAACAGGCGGCCGACCGGCTGCATGCGGGTTGCCAGCGTGGCGCGCTGCAATTCCGTGGAGTAGCGCGACGCCCGCTCCAGGGTTTCCGTCAGCGCCGACATCAAGGTCGCGGCCTGGCCTTCGAATTTGAATTGCTGCAGGCGTTCCAGCAGCACGGCAGCCTGGTTGGCGGCCTGCACGGATTCACCCGCCACTTCCAGCAGCGCGTCCAGCTTGACCGCATCGATACGGATCGATTCTTCCTTGGCTGGTGCAGACGACGGCTTGTCGTCACTCTTTTCCGCACGGCCGCGCGGCGCCGGCGCAGCAGCGGCAGCCGCCTGCGCTTCGGCCACGCCTTCCGCATGCACTGCAGCAGGCGCTACAGCAACAGGCGCCGCGGCGGCTACTGCTGCCGGCGCCGGCGCGCTGCGCGTGTAAGTCCCTTCCGGCACGACGGAGATATACATGCCTTCCCAGTCCAGCCCATCGTCACCGGCAGCTGGCGCCGCGGTGGCCGCCGGCGCGGCAGTGGCTGCAGCTGGCGCAGCGGTCGGCGCCGGCGCCGCTGGCGCCGCAGGCGCCGCCTTGGCAGGGGCGCTGCTCTTGCCTTCGATGGCGTCCTTGAGGATGGCTTCCAGGTCGGCCGGCATCGCGCCCAGGCTTTCCGGCGGGGCGCCGTTATTCAGTTCCGACAGCTGGTCGGCCACGAAACCCGACGCCTGCAGGGCCGCCTCGATCGACAGCGGCGTCACGGGTGCTGCGCCGGTACGCAAAGCGTCGAACAGGTTTTCCGTCAGGTGGCACGCCGTCACCAGCGCGCCCAGGTTCATGAAGCCGGCGCCGCCCTTGATCGTGTGGAACGACCGGAACACGGCATTCAGCGTTTCTTTATTGTTGGGGTCGCGTTCGAGGCGCAACAGGTGTTCTTCTACATTTACTGCCAGGTCCATCGCCTCGACGACGAACTCCTTGAGCATATCGTCCATTAGAATCCCAGATCGGCAAGAAGGTCATCGACACTGTCCTGGCTCAGCGCCACCTGTGGCACAGATGGGCCGCTCATCAGCTGTACTTCTTTTTGCGCCATCTTCTCGCGCTTGTCGGCCGGAGCGTTATCGCGCAACAGTTGCGCCAGTTCCGATTCCACGGTCTTGGTAATCACCACGACTTTCTTGATCAGCTGGCCCGTAATGTCCTGGAAGTCTTGCGCCATCATGATTTCCAGCAAACGGGCTTTTTCCGCCTCGGTCGCTTCCGACACGGCGGCCGCGAACGCGCGCGAATCGCCCGCCAGCACCTTGAATTCATCGATCGACAGCTTGCCGGCAAACAGCGCAGCCCAGCGGTCTTCCATTTCCTTGGACTTTTTCGACAACACGTCCTGGGCCGGCATGCCGTCATCCAGCGTGTTCAGCACTTTATTGGCGGCCTGTTCCGTCAAGGTCGCCACGTATTCAAGACGGTCCTGGGCATCGCCGATCTGCGCCGATGCTTCCGTCAGCGCCTTGTCATAGCCCAGTTCACGCAGCGAATCGTGCAGCAGGCGCACGATACCGCCCAGGCGTTCGAACATCGGGTTGCCGGAATCGCCGTCGCCGCCGTCACTGCCGGCTTCCGCTGCCTCTGGAGCGGCTTCAGCCGCAGGTGCGGCGGCAGCGGAAGCCGCCGCGTCAGGCGGACGGGCCGCTGCGACTTCGTCAAACAGGCTTTCCAGGTCATCTTCCGCTGAGGCTGCCGGCGCCGGAGCCGGCGCCGCTGGTGCTGGAGCTGCGGCGCGTTGCGCAGACACTTCATCAAATAGTGATTCGAAATCATCAGCGGCGTTGGTCATTCCTGCTTCTCCATGTCTGTATTGGTTGCTGCATATGCTGCGTTGCTGCTGTTTTACCTCGGCACGGGCATTTAATGATGCCCGGCAATATCAAAACCGCTGGTGCGAGTTTAGCAGGGCGCAAGCCCCTTGTTCAATCGCCGGGACAGGAAAGCCGCCTGCCATCCCCCTGCGGCGTGGGTAAAACCAAGTTTACTGTTGTATTTGCAGATACTATCATCGCTCGCCCTTGCAAGGGGTGCAATGGGTGGTAATTCGATGCTTCTGTGCAAAAAAGTCCACCCTGCCACTATTTAAATTGCGTTATACCCATCAGTTTGTTGACAATTATCAAGACGTTATCATCCTCTTGTGGTTCAATCCGGGGCTACAATGAAGATGCATGCATTGCCTTCAGAGGGAAAGGAGCTTGATATGTACCGGAAAATCCTCATCACCACCGACGGTTCCGCAGTTTCTTCCATGACGGCTTGCGCGGGCGTGAAATTCGCCCAGCAAATGGGTGCGGAAGTCTTGGCGCTGTTTGTCGCGCCGGAATATCAATACCCGATATACGTTGAAATCATTCCGCCCAGCTACCCCAGCGAAGAGGAATACCGCGCCGCCATGCTGCGCGCCGGACGCGAGCATGTGCAACCGATACTCGATTCTTGCGAGAAAAAAGGCTTGCAGTGCCACGGCATCACAGCCTTTGCGGAAAGCGCGGCGCAAAAAATCGTCGATGTGGCCAATGAACATGGCTGCGATCTGATTTTTATCGGATCGCACGGCCGCAGCGGCTGGGGCCAGCTCCTGCTGGGCAGCGTCACCAACAAAGTGCTGTCGCACTCGAAAATCCCGGTGCTGGTGCACCGCTTGCTGAAAGAACCATTGCCGGATTGATCCGGCGCTTCAAAACCCGGCGGCAGCAGGCTGCCTGCCGCCACCAACAAGGCCAACATGATCCGAATAGTCATTGCAGACGACCACACCATCATGCGCGAAGGTCTCAAGCGCATCCTCGACGGCGCGCCGGACATCGACATTACCGGCGAAGCCACTGACGGCTTCGAAGTTCTCAACCATGTACGCCAGGGCGGCTTTGATTTGCTGCTGCTGGATTTATCCATGCCGGGCCGCAGTGGCGTCGAGCTGATCCGGCAAATCAAGACGGAAGCGCCCAAGCTCAACATCCTGATCCTCACCATGCATGAGGAAGAACAATACGCCGTGCGCGCCATCCGCGCCGGTGCGCAAGGTTACCTGACCAAGGAAAGCGCGGGCACGCAACTGGTGGGCGCGATCCGCCGCGTGGCCACGGGCCGGCCTTATATCAGCGCGGAAGTGGCGGAGCAATTGGCGCTGAACATCATGATGCCGAACGAGAACTTGTTGCATAAGCAGTTGTCGGACCGCGAATTCGAAGTGTTTTCATTGCTGGTGGGTGGCAAATCCATCACAGACATTGCCAACGGCCTGCATTTATCCGTGAAAACCGTCAGCACGCACAAGACCCGCATCATGCAGAAAATGGGCATGAACTCGTTGTCTGAAATGGTGCAATATGCGGTCGCGCACCGCCTGCTGGCGCCATTCAAGGCGTAGCCCCTACGTAAATCCCCTACGCTGCGCGTGGTCTTTCGTTAGGAAAATTCCTACAAGACTACGCCGTCTCCTACCCGTATATTCAGCGCCCGCTGATATTCACGCTTGGCCTCGGTTGGCATACTGAAACCATTCAAAAAGTTGCCGAATAGTCACAACTAACACGTTTTGACTGGATGGCACATATACCGACAAAGTCCCAGGGATGGACAAAGCCACCAGGAGAGCACCATGCAGTCCACACATATTTCCGACTTCCGCCCCGCGTCAGCACACCCTGCCAGCGCAGAAGCAGGCCGCCAGCGCCAGGGCCGGCTCTGGTCGAACTTGCGCGAAGTTTGCGATTTGCTCCACATACCCACCACCAATATTCCTCCCACTGACGAATTGCTGTTCCAGCACGTGCAATTCAAGGCCGGCCAGCGCGTGCATACCATCGGCCAAACCTTTGACGCGCTGTTCGTCGTCAATTCCGGTTTCCTCAAAACCGTGCTGATCGATGAATTCGGCAATGAGCAAGTCCTGAGCTTCCCCATGAAAGGGGACATGATGGGCGTTGATGGCATCCATACCCGCCATTACGCGTCGGAAGCCGTGGCGTTGTCGGACTGCGACGTGATCCTGCTGCCGTTCCGCAAACTGGCCGCGCTGGGCCGGGCCCACACGGAACTGGAGAACTTGCTGTACGGCGTCATGAGCCGCGAACTGGTGCGCGAACAAACCATGATCGGCATGCTGGGTGCGCTGTCGGCGGAAGCGCGCGTGGCCCGCTTCCTCGTCAATCTCGCCGACCGCTTTGCCGCCATGGGCTATTCCAGCAAGCTGTTTAATTTGCGCATGACGCGCCATGAAATCGGCAGCTACCTGGGATTGACGCTGGAAACCGTCAGCCGCACGTTGTCAGCCTTCAATGAAGTGGGCCTGATCAGCGTCGACCAGCGCACCATCGGCATCAAGGATGCGGAAGCGCTGAAAAACCTGCGGCGCTTGCCCCCATCGCGCTCACGCAGCCGCCAGCGGGCGCGGGCCGAAGCCGCTACAACGGCCGCCAGTCCGGTACCGCAACTGGCCACGGCCTGACCCGTTCCACCATCATCGCCGGCCCGTCCAAATGTGACGGGCCTTTTTATTTAATTAACTTTGTAAATCTGCTTGCAAAGTTGATAGCAATGTCGAATAATATAAATGAGAATCATTATCATTCATTAGGAGCCATTGCATGCACAGTGCCAAAACGCCTCTCGCCGCCGTCCCAACTCCGCCTGCCGCGAACGAACCCGTTCCAGTCCGCCGCATTACCAGCGCCACGCTGATGCAAGACCAGCGCGAAGTCGAGATCGAACACAATAACAAGATTTACCGCCTGCGCGTCACGCAGCTGGGCAAGCTGATCCTCACCGCATAAGTTCCCGCCGCATTACCGGCAACACTGCCAGCCATCCGCTTTAGCGCGGTAGCCAGCCTCCTCACGTCCACCGACATCGCAAGGAGAGCTTGATGGCTAACATCGACCGTACTGACACTGCCCCTATTTTCCAACACAGCGTTCAGCCGGGACAGCGCCCGGAACTGATGCTGTCCGCCGTACTGCACCTGATGTCCCATTACACCGCCAACGCGGGCGAAGGCGGCTGCGTCAAGCTGGCTTCCGTCATCGAGCGCCATTTGAAAGCACTGGCCACCCTGCCCGGCCTGGCGCCGGTATTGGCCGCCACGTGCCAGCAATTGTCCGACCAGTGGGCTTACGAAGTGGAACGCGCCATGCCGGTACAGGAAAGCTTCCTGGCCCGCCTCATGGCCCGCCACCGTACGCCGGCCGCAGCCCTGTAACGGAGGCTGCCATGTGCGACAAGCATCAGCAGGGCCCGGCCCCGCAGGCATCCGCGCAGCCGTCACGCCGCCGCAAACTGTGGGACCTTTCCAGCGCTTGCCACTGTCCCCTGGTGGGTGTCGGCATGCCGCTGGCGGCGCTACGCAAGCTGGTCGGCAAAGTCACCGGCGGCGCCGTCATAGCGGGCGATTACGACATTCACGTGGGCGTCGTAACGGAATGCGGCGCCCGCAACCGCTTGTCCGAAGCGCTGCAAAAGGAACTGGACCGGCGCTATGCCGCCGCCGTGCGGCAATTCCGCGCCGCCAGGGACACGGAACAGGTGGCGGCCCAGTGGCATGCGGCGGTGGCCAAAGGCGATGTGGCCGGCGCATTCTGGGCCGCGCTGACGCACGCGCGCTGCACGCAGGAATTGGAAGAACAAATGTGCCGCGACTTGCACATGATCCAGCATCAGGCCGGCGCGTGCGTGCGGGCCGACCTGGCGCGCTTCCATGCCACCATTGAAGAAAACCTTCAGCTGACGCGGGAAACGGCGCGCCTGCAGCAGCGCCACGCCGCCCTGCAGCAAGAATGGCAGGCCGAGCGCGACCGCCACAGCGCCCAGTTGATGCAAATGCGCGCGCAATTGGTGGGCCGCGACAGCCTGGCCGATTCGCTGCGCCACGAGCTGGAACAGTTGCGCGCGTCGATTCCCGGACTCCCGTCGCGCGACCGCCTGGCGCAGCGCCTGGCGCTGGCCGATGAACGCGAGCGCGCACTGCGCCTGCAAATCCAGGAGTTGAAACAGGAACTGCAGCACGAACAGGCGCGCGCCGCGCTGGCCGGCCGGCCGGATGCAGGCGGCCTGCCGCCACCGGAACCAGCCGGGCAAGCCGGCGTGATCTGGCTGTCCCAGCGCAGCGTGCTGTGCGTGGGGGGCCGCAGCGGCAACGTGGCCAGCTACCGCGCGCTGGTCGAGCAAGTGGGCGGCCAGTTCGCGCACCACGACGGCGGGCTGGAAGACAATGTCGCGCGCCTGGAAGCGTCGATGGCGGCCGCCGATCTCGTGATTTGCCAGACCGGCTGCATCAGCCATAGCGCCTACTGGCGCGTGAAGGATTATTGCAAGCGCACGGGCAAGCGCTGTGTATTTGTCGACAACCCCAGCGTGTCGAGCCTGGCGCGCGGGCTGGAGGAAGCCGGTATCTGACGCCGTTCACCCGGCCGTGCCTCGCCCTGAAGAAGGCACGATGCCGAAAAGACTACGCCAGGCGGCAAAAATGATACGAAAAAAAAGTCATTGGTACAAAAGTGGATCATATGTTACCTTCTCGCACTTTTCTTGCGTCAAGTAAGTAAAAAAAGCAATTTTAAGGATGCGAAATTACCGAACTGGCAACCCCAAGCCGGCAATTATCGTGCGAATGTTTTAACTTCAGGGAGTAGTTTTGAAAAAGGCACCTATCCTCAACAAGAGCATTATTGCCGCCGCCGTGGCGATCGCCTGCGCGCAATCCGCAATGGCCCAACAGGCTGCAGAATCCATCCAGCGCGTGGAAATCACCGGTTCGAGCATTAAGCGTACCAATACGGAAGCCGCTGGTTCCGTGACCACGATGAACCGCGCCGACATCGAGCGCCTGGGCGCCACCACGGCGCTGGACATCCTGAAGTCCGTCGCCGCTGTGGGCGAGGGTAGCAACTCGGCAACGGCTTCGTCCGGCAGCTTCGCGCCAGGTTCGTCCAGTGTCGACATGCGCGCACTGGGTAAGGTATCGACGCTGGTTCTGGTCAATGGCCGCCGCATCGCGCCTTACGGCCTGGCTGAAAGCGCACAGGAAAACTTCACCAACCTGGACGCGATCGCTGCTGAATCGATCGAACGCATTGAAATCCTGAAGGATGGCGCTTCCGCAATCTACGGCTCCGACGCGATCGCCGGCGTGGTCAACCTGATCCTGCGCAAGGAATACACCGGTGTCAAGCTGAAGACCAGCTACACCGCGATGGACGGTTTTGATGACTACCGCAAGCGCAACGCCAGCATCCTGGCCGGCTGGGGCGACATCGACAAGAACGGCTTCAACACCTACGTAGCCCTGGAAGGCTACAAGACCGACGGCTGGTCGCGCGGCGAAGTGCGCAGCTTGGTGCCGGCATGGCACCGCCTGACCCCGGGCCGTTCGACCTGGGACGCGAAGAGCACCTTCTCGCCTACCGGTAACTACTTCCTGAGCTCGACCAACATCGTGGCGGCGCCAGGCTGCCCGGCCGACGCCATTGACCCGACCGACAAGCTGTGCAAACTGGACGTGCTGCCCTACACCGGCGACGCCACCTTCAACGACCGTTGGGCGCTGACCAGCAACACGCACTTCCGTATCGGTTCGTCGATCGACGCGAACTTCGAAATCACGGCCGCCGGCGCCAAGACCGACTACATCGTGGCGCCGTTCAGCGCAAGCAACGGTTCGACCACGTCGTCGACCAGCGTGTGGTACAACGCCATCGAAGGCAAGATGGTTGGCCCATTCTCGTATCCTAAGCTGCCAGTGGGCCACCCAAGCAACCCATACAGCACCCCGGTTGAATACCGCGCGCGCCTGATGGACACCGGCAACGGCTTCAACTTCAACAGCACCGACTCCAAGCAGTCGCGCTTCATGCTGGCCCTGACCGGCCAGATCGGCGACTACGACTGGAAATCGGCAGCCGGCTACATGTCGTCGAACGCCACCAAGGCGACCCGCGCCGTGAGCGCCAAGGGCTACACCAATGCGATCGTCAACAAGACCTACAAGTTCGGCCAGACCAACGATACCGAACTGCTGGAATCGATGTTCCCGGTCCGCACCACGAAAGGCGATGCGAAGATCGCCTTCATCGACGGCACCATCACCGGCGAAGTAGCGCAACTGCCAGCCGGTCCGCTGAGCATCGCCGTGGGCGCCGACCTGCGCCGCATGTCGTACGCCATGGCCAGCTCGGACAACGTGCTGCGCGGCGACCTGGTGGGTATCTTCGGCCTGCAAGTGGATGACTCCATGACCCAGGGCGCGGTCTTCACCGAAGCCACCATTCCTGTGTTCAAGAAACTGGAATTGAATGCCGCCCTGCGCGCAGACAAGACCAACACATCGGATGCGCACGTGACGCCGAAACTGGGCCTGCGCTTCAACGCGACCGACAACCTGCTGCTGCGTGCAACCGCAGCCGGCGGCTTCCGCGCCCCGAACATCATTGAAACCGGTAACGGCCTGGGCCGCAGCTCCGTGTCGAACAACGTCAACGACCTGAAGCGCTGCCCAACCGCCACTGCACTGAACAACATTGTTCAGAATGCACCAGGCGCCACCACCGCTGACAAGCAGCTGGCCAACACCTACCGCAACAACGAATGCCTGGCTTCGCTGCCAAGCTTCGTGAAGTCGAACCCGGACCTGAAGCCTGAAACGTCGAAGTCGCTGACCGTGGGTATGGTGTGGGAACCGATCAAAAACACCGTGTTCACGCTGGACTTCTTCAGCATCGAGCGCAAGGATGAAATCGGCACCCGTACCGTGGTGGACGTGCTGAAAGCGGAAGATTCGCTGAAGCCAGGCACCTTGGTGCGTATCGACAGCACCGCGCAAGACAACGAGTTCATCGCGCTGGCCAAGAAATACGGCAACACCACCGCGACGTTCCCGGTTGGCAAGCTGGGCCTGGTTTACAACCCATACGTGAACAGCGGCAAGACCCGTGCCAAAGGTTTCGACTTCGAAGCCAGCACCCGTCAAAAACTGGGCGCACTGGGCGACCTGACCCTGAAGCTGGACGGCGTGTACAACTGGAACTTCCAGTCGTTCAACGTGGGCGACAACACCTACGGCCCGAACCAGTACGGCACCTATGACTCGTTCCTGAACATGGGCGTCGGCGGCCGCCTGAACGCCAACGTGATGGCCGTGCTGAAAACCGGCGTCATGACCAACGGCGTGACCGTGCACTACGCTGGCAACTACAGCAACAACAGCGAAGATTCGCCAACCTACTGCGTGACCCAGAAGGTTGCCGCGGAAAACATGGCAGCCTGCGAAACCGTGAAGCCGCCAGTCACCATGGACTACAACTTCTCGTACACCGGCATCAAGAACGTCAAGCTGTCCCTGTACGTGAACAACGTGTTCAACAAGGAGCAGGCGGTCAAGTGGCGTTATGGCTGGGACTACCAGAACCCAGGCTTGCGCACCTACGGCTTTGCCGCAAGCTACGAGTTCAAGTAATTGCTGGACTGCTGAGCTAATCGGCTAAAAAAACCCCGCTCTCTCACGAGGGCGGGGTTTTCTTTTGGCCACGGGCCGGGCCGGACTTAATACACATCGCGCCGGTACCGGTTTTCCGCTACCAGCGCATCCAGTTCGTTGCGTCCGAGGATATCGCCCAGCGCCCGGTCCACGCCCGCCGCCATGCCTTGCAGGCTGCCGCATACATAAATCGCCGCCCCCTGGGCCACCCACTGCCGTAACACAGACGCCTTCGGCGGCAAGAGGTCTTGCACGTAGCGGATGGCGCTGCCCTGCACTGCACTGTCGCGCGACCACGCCACGTCGAGCTGCTGCAATTGCCCCGCTGCGCGCAGCGCTTCCCATTCATCGCCGTAGTGGTAATCATGCTGCGCGTGGCGCTCGCCAAACAGCAGCCAGTTGCGGCCCTGCCCGGCCTGCGCGCGCGCCCGTAAATGGCCGCGCAAGCCGGCAATGCCACTGCCGTTGCCAATCAAGATCAGCGGCCGCTGTGCGTTGCCATCAAGGCGGAAGCGGCTGTGCTGGCGCAAGCGCATTGGCAGGCTGGCGCCCAGCGGCGCTTCCCGGCACAGCCAGCCCGACGCGACACCCATGCCCCCTTCCGGCTTGCCGTCGCCATGCAGATGCAGGCGCACCAGCAAATGCACGCGGCCATCGGACGGAATCGATGCAATCGAATATTCGCGCGGCTTGTCCGGCTCTGCCGGCGCCACCACCTGCACCAGGTCGCCGGATTGCCACTCCGGCAGCACGCCGTCCAGCGGCTCCAGTTCAATGTGGTAAATCGGCGCGCCACTGCTGCCTTCATTGAGGCAGCGGCGCTCGGCCAGGCGCCAGGCGCCAAAGGCTGGGCCGCTCCAGTCGGGCGCATCGGTGGTGCCCGCCAAATGGCTCAGTGCATGGCGCCATGCACCGATGGCGCTGTCCGCCAGGCAGTCCGCTTCGATATGGGGCACCAGCGGCTGTGCGCCCTGCTCTTGCAGCCATGTATCGAGCGCACGGCCAAAGCCGCAATAGTGGCTGTAACTGCTGTCGCCCAACGCCAGCACGCCATAGTGCAACCGGGGCAATGGCAGCGCGCCCGTCATGAAGCGGCCGACAAAGGCTGCCGCCGCATCGGGCGCATCGCCCTCGCCATAGGTGCTGACGACAAACAGTATGCGTTCGGCTTGCTGCAGCTCGTCTTGGGACAGTGCCGACAGTGTGCACAGCCGCACCGGGATGCCTGCCAGCCGCAGCGTGTCCGCGGTTTGCGCGGCCAATTGTTCGGCATTGCCCGTCTGGCTGGCATGAGCAACGATCCAGCCTGGTTCAGCGGCCTGTCCGGCAGGGCGCTGCGCTTGCGCCTTGTTGTTGCGCCAGTGCCGCCAAAGCGGCGTACAAACCAGGCCATAGCTGACCAGGCAGGCTGCTGCCAGCGCCAGCCGGGTCGTGTCGAGTGTGACTATCATGAGGTCAATGTTATTCGTCTTCGTCCAGCATGGCTTGCATGGCGCTGCTGATCAATTCCGTGCAGGCGGGACCATCGCCATCGCGCAGCACGAAGCGCGCCGCCAAACCTTGCCGTTCCGCCATGGCCAGTCCGTGCTGCGGGCCCAGCACGGTCAATGCCGTAGACCACGCATCGGCCGCCATGCATTGCGGGTGCACCACGGTGACGGAAGCCAGGCCATTGGCCACGGGCATGGCCGTGCGGGGATCGATGGTGTGCGCATAACGCTGCCCACCGTGCATGAAAAATTTGCGGTAGTCGCCGGAAGTGGCCACCGACAAGCCGTGCAGCGCCAGCACCATGCCGGGCAATCCGCTGTCCGGCAATGGTTCGAGTTCCACCCACCAGGGCTGGCCATCCGGCCGCATGCCGGCGCCCCGCAATTCGCCGCCCACTTCGGCGAGGAAGTGTTTGACGCCGTGATGGGACAGGAAATACGCAAGGCGGTCGACGCTGTAGCCTTTCGCTACGGCCGACAAATCCAGTTGCACGCGGCCGGGCTGGTAAGCGCGCTTGCGGTCGGGGTCGAGCTGGATGCGGGAAGCGAGGCGCTGTGCGCGCAAACGTTCGACTTCATCGGGAGCCGGCGCGGTAAATGCAGGATCTTCATAGTGCAGGCTCCCGTTGGATGGCCCAAAACCCCAGCGATTGACGATGTTCCCGGCTGACGGGTCATATGCATCGCCACTCAGTCGCCCCACTTCCACCGCATACGTCAACACGTCAAAAAACGCGCGCGGCAACACATGCCACGTGCCTGCCGCCGCACGGTTGAAGCGGCCCAGGTTGGAATCGGCTTCCCAGTGGCTCATTTCCGCCACGACGATATCGAGCTGCTGTTGCAGCAACTCTTGCAATTCCTCCGGCACGGGCTTATCGGGCGCCGCCGCCAGCCGCACCGACCATGTCGTGCCCATGCTGTGGCCGGCAAAGCTGTGCACGGCCGCACCGGCCGGCGCCGGGTCGGCAGCAATATGGTGCGGCAATAAAACCCGGCGCATCGTGCGGATTATTGCGGCAGCACTTCCACTGTCGCCGCATAAGTTGCGCGGCGCGGCGGCATTGGCGGCAACTGGCCCGGCGCTGGCGCCGGCGTTGCAGGCCAGCTTGACGTGACCAGATACATGCCGGCTTCCGGCAACGTGAATGAAATTTCGCCCTTCGCGTCCGTGCTGTGGCGGATTTCACCCAAGGTGCCACGGTAGCGCACGCCGCCAGGAATCAGGCTGAACGCCTGGTTGGCGGCTGGCTTGCCGTCCAACAGGAAACGCCACGTGGCTTTTTCACCAACGCGCATATCGTTCGGGTGCGTCACCGGCACCAGTTCCAGGCCCACGCCGGTCGGCTTCAGCACGGCATCATCAGTGGAATTCGCGGACACAAACGTTTCCAGGCGGCTGGCCGTGCGCGTGATCTTCACGTCTTCGGCGCCGGCCGGTACATCCTTGGCCAGCGATTCTTCCGTGCCGCGGAAACGCTTCATTTCGCCATTGAGCTTGTAGCTGCCCATCACGCTTTGCGATACCAGCGCGACTTTATACGTGCCGGCCTTGGCCATCTGCACATCAAACGTGGAGCGCATGCGGCTCGTCATCGCATTTTTTAATTCGACTTTCGCGCCATCCGGGCCCGTCACCGTCACGCCATCGAGCCGCAAAGGCTGGTGGTCGATGGTAAACAAATCTTCAGAAATAGCGGCATCGACCGTCACCCACGCATCCTTGCTTTCCACCATCGTGGTTGACGGCAGCAGCCAGGGTTTATGCGCGTACGCATTCAATGCAAAGCCGGCCAGCGCCAGCGCCAACAGCGGTTTAACAGGACTCATGATGGCGGCGCTCCTTATTTATACAGTGCAGTGACGTTGCCCACTTCTTCCTTGCCCTTGGCCGTGCCCAGCTGGCCAGCCTTCAGCGGCAACGTGACCGGCACTTTCACCAGTTCGCGGCCGCCCGCTTCACGCGCCACTTCCATCACCAGCTGGTATTGGCCGGCCGGCAGCTTATCGATCGTTGGCGTGGCGGCACTGAAGGTCAGCGTATGTTCGCCCGGTGCGCGGGTGGCGCCGGACACGCCATCCATAGGCATCGTCACATCGCGGCCCGCCTTGCGCCACCACTGGCGCATGTCTTTCAAGTACTTGGCGCCGCCATTGTCTTTCTTCTTGACGTCGTACAGCACCGCGAGATTCGCCACGACTTTCTGTTCGGCGTTTTCCAGCCAGGCCGCCACATATGGGCGGTGATATTCCGCCACATTCAATTGCGGGATGTCGAATTTGACAGCCAGGTCGGCCGCCATGGCGGAAGCGCTGGCCAGCGGCAGGCCCATGGCGATGGTGTAGCGTAATTTCATAAAAAGACCTTAATGAATACTTAGTGAATAAGCAGCAATGCAATGACAAGCGGTACCAGAACGCCGAAGCCGACAATCGGCCACGTCGATGGCCGGTTGGCCGCATGGAATTTCAAGATCAGGAATCCGGTGATGCAAAACACCAGGCAGCACGCGGCGAAAATATCGATGAACCAGTTCCAGGCCGCACCGGTATTGCGGCCCTTGTGCACGTCGTTGAGCCACGAAATCCAGCCCCGGTCGGTATTTTCAAATTCCGCAGCGCCATCTTCCAGGCCGATGCGCACCCACGCATCGCCGCCCGCTTTCGGCAGCGGCACGTACACTTCATCAACAGACCATTCGGCAGCGCGCCCGCCCACATTAATCGACCACGTATCGCGCAGCCATTTTTCCGCCGCGTCCGGCAATGCTTCCTTGGCGCCATCGTGTGCTTCCGCGTACGTTCTTAATTGCGCGGCCAGCGGCGCCGGCACCGTCGCCTGCTTGCGCGTGATGGCGGGCTTGGCTTCGATTTGCGATGCGTGATTCAGCGTGATGCCGGTAATGCTGAACAAGAACATACCCAGCAAACACAGCGCGGAGCTGATCCAATGCCACTGGTGCAGATTTTTCAGCCACACCGCGCGGCTGGCTTGTTTGGAAACGCTCAAGGGATGCTTTCTTGTTAGTGGAACACAGCAGGCGACTCGAAGATGATAATGATTATCATTTGCGGAGTCAATCGGCCTGTTCGGGAATTTACGTAAGTTATTGTTTATTGCTGGTATGTTTCCAATGTATTGCGAATGATAGTGAGAACGATTATTATTTACAGAACACCACTGCTTTGCCAGCTAATTCCGCCCTCTCCCCGGACCAGCCAGCCTTCACCTTCTGTCTGGAGATTTTTTCGTGTCCGTTATTCGCAGCCGCAAGCACACCGTTGCCACTCAACCCCTGCTGTCCCGCTCTGTCCTGGCGCTGGCCGCCGTCACCCTGCCACTGGCCGCGTCGGCGCAGCAGCAAACCATGAAGGAAGTGCAAGTCAATGCGGCTGCCGACGTGCCTTTCAAGGCCGACAAAGTCTCGTCGCCCAAATTCACGCAGCCACTGGCCGACACCACGCAAACGATCACTGTCATTAAAAAGGAAGTGCTGCAGGAGCAAGCTGCATCATCGCTGATGGAAGCGCTGCAAAATACGCCGGGCATCACCTTGCAGCTGGGTGAAAACGGCAATACCAGCGCCGGTGACACGTTCCAGATGCGCGGCTTTGCCGCACAATCGGCGATTTTCGTCGATGGCATCCGCGACCTGGGCGCCGTCTCGCGCGACGTCTTTAATATTGAACAAATCGAAGTGGCGAAAGGTCCTGCCGGCGCCGACATTGGACGCGGCGCATCGGCCGGCTACATCAACCTGTCGTCCAAACTGCCGCAGCGTGAAAATTCCGTGTCCGGTTCTGTCAGCTACAACACGGGTGAGAAAGCCCGCGCCACCGTGGACGTGAACCGCACCATCGGCGACAACGCAGCGTTCCGCCTGAACGCAATGGCGGAAGATGGCGGCGCCATGGGCCGTAAAGTCATTGAAAAACAGCGCCATGCAATTGCCCCGTCGCTGGCCTTCGGCCTCGGCACGCCAACCCGCTTCTATGTCTACTCGCAACACGTACGCCAAAACGGTGTGCCCGATGGCGGCGTGCCGGCCGTCGGCCTGCCAGGTTTTAACCAGGCCACCTTCCCTGCCGCCAATATGGCCCCGCGTGTGGACCGCCATGCCTACTACGGCTACCGCACCGATTACGAAGACATCAGCGCCGATATGGCGACCGTGAAAATCGAACACGAACTGGCGCCAAAGACCACGCTGACCAATACCAGCCGCTATGGCAAATCCAGCATTGACCGCATCCTGACAGGGGTCAACGGCGTGGTGCCCGTTGCTGCCACGGTCGCGCCCGCCGGCTGGAAAGTCGTGCGCACCCGCCAAAGCATTTTGCAAGACAATGAAATCCTCGCCAATACCACCAACGTGGTTACTGAATTCAACACCGGCGCACTGGTACACAACCTGTCGGCCGGACTGGAATTCTTGTCGGAACAACAGTTCACCCCCACCCGCGCCGGCCTGGGCACGTACACGGCTGCGCCGGCCGCCAATGGCTTCCCGGCAGTCACCGGCCTGTGGGCGAATTTGTACCACCCGGATCCCAACGACGGCACGTTGACCGGCTACGCGCCCGTGCTGACGGGCGCGTACAGCAAGGGCAAAACCACGACGGTGGCCGGCTACGTATTCGACACGCTGAAGCTGACCAGCCAGTGGCAAATCAATGGCGGCGTACGTTACGAGCATTACCGTACCAGCACGGATGCCGCGACCGTGTCGGCCACGGCCCCAGTGGGTGCGCTGCTGGCCAGCCAGTTGAACAAGTCCGGCAACCTGGCCAGCTGGAAAGCCGGCGCGCTGTATAAGCCGGCGGACAATGGCAGCATTTATCTGTCGTATGCGACTTCGCAAACACCGCCAGGCAGCGCCAATTTCACGTTGAGCGCCACGCCGGGCAATATCGCCGCGCCCAACATGGACCCGCAAAAAACCACGAATATCGAGCTGGGCACGAAGTGGGACGTGATTGAAAAGCAGCTGGCGCTGACGGGTGCGCTGTACCGTACCGACAACAAGAATGAATTGACCGTCACGGATGCCGCCACCAACACGGTGGCACAACTGGGCAAACGCCGCGTTCAAGGGATCGAGCTGGGCGCGGTCGGCCAGATCACGCGCAACTGGAGCATCATTGCCGGCCTGGCCACGATGGATACCAAGGTGTTGCAGGGCACGACGGGCAACAGCGCCGCCGGTGCGCATGCGCGCTGGTCGCCCGACTTCACGGCCACGCTGTGGACCAGCTACCAGCTCAATGATACGTTGACGCTGGGCGGCGGCGTGCGCCACATGTCGGAACAAAAACGCGTCGTGGACCCAACGCTGAACCTGGCGTCGCAAAATACGCCGGGCATCCCCGCATACACGGTGGCCGATGCGGTCGCCATGTACAAAGTCAACAAACACGTGAACTTGCAGTTAAATGTGTACAACGTGTTCGACAAGTTCTATGTCGGCACGCTGAACAATGGCGGTTCGCGCGCAGCGATCGGCATGCCGCATTCCGCGCAGTTGACGGCGAATGTCGTGTTTTAATGCAAATGGCGCCCTGCGGCGCCACAGCGCTTCGTCATTCTCGCGCACGCGGGAATGACGAGTCCGACGCTGGTTATTGATTGTTCTGTTCGCCCTGTCGCTGGCTGCCGCCCTGCTGGCTGGCTTGCTGGCTGGAAGAAGCGCCCTGGCTGGCTGCGCCGGACTGGCTGCCGGTCGCGCTCTGGCTGGATGCATTCTTCGCACTCTGGCTGTTCTTATGGCTCATGCTGCCTGCGCGGCGAGCCTCTTCTGGCGTAAATTCGTGCGCCGTGCCTTTTTGGTGGGCGGCACGTCCGCCCTGAGCAGCGATTTCCCGCTGTCGTGCAGGGTCCATCGATGCGAAGCCGCGGCTGCTGGTATCGCCGCTCTGCTTGTTGCCTGCCTTGCCACCCGACTTGCTGCCTGACTGGTTGCCGGCCTGATTACCGGTTTGGGTACCGTCACGTCTGCCTGCGTTGTTGTCGCCTTGTGATGCCATCTCATTCTCCTCTGTTTCGTTGCACAACTTTACGGAGCGGTGCTCTCAGTGAAGCCCTTACAGGGCAATTTCATGGTAGATCAACGCTGTTGAGGAAGACATAGGACTCATGCAGTAGGCGATGTAGGAGCAATCTGACAACCAGTGACTTCTTTTTTCTTACGTACTCGTTGTGATTTTTCCTACAGAAAAGACTGCATCACCAGCGACAACAAACACGCGGTCGCCCTGCATCGGCTGCAATGCGTGTCCGCCGGTAAAAGCACCGAACGCCGGCAAGATCGTGCGCTGTGCTCCGGCAATAAAACATGGCAGACGTAAAGCATCGCGCCCGTCCGACAAACGGTAGACAGGGTGCACGTGCCCCGCCACCACATGGCCTGTCCCGGCGGGGAAATCCGGATGGTGGCAAAACGCAAACGGCGCCACGTGATAGGGCTCGTCCACCACATCGAGCGACAGCAAGGCGGCAGGGTCGCCCGCATGGCGGTCATGGTTGCCGCGTACTAAGGTCATGCGCACGTACTGATGGCGGGCGCGCCACGCCAGCAATGCGCCGGTCGCCGCATGGGCCGCCTGGGCGTGCAGGAAGTCGCCGAGGAACACCAGGTGCGCCACCGCCATCTCCGCCATGATGGCGTCGAGCGCCGCCAGGTTTTCCATTGTGGTGCCGTGCGGTACCGGCACACCCTGCGCGCGAAACGCGGCCGCTTTGCCGAAGTGGATATCGGCCACGGCCAGCAAACGTTCGCGCGGCCAGTACAGCGCCTTGTGCGGCAACAGCAGCACGCGTTCGCCCGCGATATCCACGCCTTGCACGCTCATGCACCGTGCTCCGGCCCTGCGGCTTTTTCCAGTTCCCGCAACATGCGCGCCACCCGGTCCGCCAGCTTTTCCGTACTGAGCTGTTCGCGGAAGCGCTCGACCATCAGCGCAAATCCAAATGGCGTGGCGCGCGCCACCGTATGGAAAGCCATCGCGCGCCGCTGCAAGTCCAGCAAGGCCGCACGCAACCGGCCCAGTTCCAGTTCCTGTTCCAGCACTTCGCGCTGCGCCTGCGTCAGCAGCAGATTGCCCGCATCATGTTTGCGGAACACGTCAAAGAACAGCGACGACGATGCCTGCAGCTGGCGCGCACTTTTATGCCCGCCCGGATAACCCTGGAACACCAGGCCAGCAATGCGGGCAATGTCGCGGAAACGGCGTTGCGACAATTCCGCCGCGTTCAGGCTGGCCAGCACATGCTCCAGCAAGTGTTCGTCATCGAAGATCGCCGCACCGGGCCAGTCAAACGGCTCCGGCGCCACCAGTTCCAGCCCGTAATCGTTGACGGCCATGGAAAAGGTGGCGGGCCGCGTTTGCGCCAGGCGCCAGGCCAGCAGCGACGCCAGTCCCGTATGCACTGCGCGTCCGGCAAACGGATAGATAAACACATGGTGCCCTTCGCGTGAGCGCATGCTTTCCACCACCGTGACGTCCGGTCCGGGCAGCGCGGACCAGCGCTGCTGCACTTCCAGCAACGGCCGTACCGCCTGCATTTCCGGGCCGTCGTAGCGGCCGTGCGCCGCCTGCTGCAATTGCGCCAGCACCGCGTGCGCCAGTTCCGACGACAGCGGCATGCGTCCGCCCTGCCAGCGCGGCACCGCGCCGCGCGCACGCTGCGCGCGCCGCACATAGGCCGTCATTTCATGCACACGGACGAATTCCAGTATGCGCCCGCCAAACAGGAAATGGTCGCCCGGTTTCAGGCGCGCGATAAACGCTTCTTCCACCGTGCCCAGGCGCGCGCCGCGCAGGAATTGCACGTGCATGCTGGCGTCGGCCACGATGGTGCCGATATTCATGCGGTGGCGGCGCGCAATGGCCGCATCGCGCACGCGCCAGACGCCGTGTTCATCGGGCTGGACGCGGTGATATTCCGGATAGGCCGTCAGACTCTGGCCGCCGCGCGCGACGAAGTCCAGCGCCCACTGCCATTCATCATCCTGCAACTGGCGGTACGACCACGCGCTGCGCACTTCATCCTTCAGCGCATCCGCTACAAATCCGCCGCCTGCGGCAATGGTCACCAGGTGCTGGACCAGCACGTCCAGCGGCTTGTCCGGCGCCGTGCGTGCTTCGATGCGGCGCTCCTTGACGGCTTGCCTGGCGCCTGCCGCTTCCAGCAATTCCAGGCTGTGCGTGGGCACCAGCGTCACGCGCGATACGCGCCCCGGCGCGTGGCCGGACCGCCCGGCCCGCTGCAACAGCCGCGCCACGCCTTTCGCGCTGCCCACTTGCAGCACGCGCTCGACGGGTAAAAAATCCACGCCCAGGTCCAGGCTGGACGTGCAGACCACGGCTTTCAGCCTGCCGTCCTTCAGGCCCTGCTCGACCCATTCGCGCACCGCCTTGTCCAGCGAACCATGGTGCAGCGCCACCATGCCTGCCCAATCGGGCCGCGCTTCCAGCAAGTTCTGGTACCACAGCTCCGCCTGCGAACGGGTATTGGTAAAAACCAGCGTGGCGGCATGGCGCTCGATTTCCTCGGCCACGCGGGGCAGCATCGCCAGGCCCAGGTGGCCCGCCCACGGAAAGCGCGACGGATGGTCCGGCACCAGCGTATCGACCACGATCGCTTTGGGCGTGGCGCCTTCGACAATCACGGCACCGGCGCCGGAACCAGAGCCGGTCAGCACGTGCAATGCGCGCTCCAGGTTGCCGAGCGTGGCGGACAATCCCCACACGGGCAGGCCGGGCCGCCAGCGGCGCAGACGCGCCAGCGCCAGTTGCACTTGCACGCCGCGCTTGTTGCCCACCAACTCATGCCATTCATCGACCACCACCATATCGAGCAGCGCGCAATGGTCTTGCGCCTCGGCGCGGCTCAGCATCAGCGACAAGCTTTCCGGCGTCGTCACCAGCGTTTCCGGCAAGCGTTTGGACTGGCGGGCCCGCTCCGCCGATGACGTGTCGCCGGTGCGGGCGGCAACCGCCCATGCGGGCTGCAAGTCACGCGCGGCGGCCTGCAAACTGCGCAGCGTATCGGCGGCCAGCGCGCGCATCGGGGTAATCCACAGCACACGCAAACCCTGGCGTTGCCTGCCCGGCTGCCGCGCGCCGCGCAGCATGGCGGCAAACCAGGCCGCGTACGTTTTGCCTGCGCCCGTCGTCGCATGCAGCAGGCCGGAGCGGCCATCGAGGGCTGCTTGCCAGACGTCGCGCTGGAACGGGAATATCTGCCAGCCGCGCTGTGCGAACCAGTCTTCCGCCTGGGCCAGCGGATCCGCACCGCCCACGCGGCGCCTGGCCGGCGCCGGGACTTCGGGCGCCGCCATCGCCACCGCGCTGGCGGCAGCCTTGCTGCGCAACTGCCGCGCCAGCCGGCTCATGGCGCCGGCCCCAGCATGGCCTGCAAGGTGGCCAGCGTATCGGCATCGTCCACCGTTTTATCGGTGCGCTGGCGCAGGATGCGGGGAAAGCGCACGGCAATGCCGGACTTGTGCCGGGGCGAGCGGGCAATGCCTTCAAAGCCGATTTCAAACACCATGGTCGGCTGCACGCTGCGCACCGGACCGAAGCGTTCAATCGTCGTGCGGCGGATGGCCTGGTCCACTGCAGCGATTTCCACGTCCGTCAAACCGGAATACGCCTTGGCAAACGGCACCAGCTGCCGCCCGCCCTGCGCATCATGGCCCCACACGGCAAACGTATAATCCGTGTACAGCGACGCGCGCCGCCCGTGCCCGGCCTGCGCGTAGACCAGCACCGCATCGACGCTGTACGGATCGATTTTCCACTTCCACCACGTGCCCACGTCGCGCGTGCGGCCCACGCCATAGCGGGCATCGGCCGCCTTCAGCATCATGCCTTCCACGCCCCGTTCGCGCGATTGCGCCCGCAGCGCTGCCAGTTCATCCCAGCTATCCGCTGCAACCAGCGGCGAGATCCGCAATGCGGGCGACGCCGTATCCCGCACCAGCTGTTCCAGCAAACTGCGCCGCTCGCGCTGCGGCAGATGCCGCACGTCGGCGCCGCCACATTCGAGCACGTCATACGCCACCAGCACGGCGGGAAATTCCGCCAGCAATTTCGCGGACACCGCCTTGCGTCCGATGCGCTTTTGCAGGTCGGCAAACGGCGCCGGCGCCGCCGCCTCCTCGCGCCAGATCAGGATTTCGCCATCGATCACCGTGCCGTCGGGCAACCGCAGCGCCGCCAGTTCCGGATAGCGGTCCGTAATCAATTCCTCTCCCCGCGACCACAGCCACACCTGTCCCGCGCGGGCCACCAGCTGCGCGCGCATGCCGTCATATTTCCACTCCACCTGCCATTGCGCGACCGGCCCCAGCGCGGCGGGATCGCCCGCCAGCGGGTGCGCAAGGAAAAACGGATACGGGTGGCCGCCCTGCTGCGCCGGCTCATCCTGCTGCGGCGCGCCTGTCAGCGCCAGGAAGGCGGCGCCGCTGGGCCGCGCGCGGCCATCGGTCCAGCCCATCAGCCGCTGTGCAATGACTTTGGCGTCGATGCCGGACAGCGCGGCCAGCGCCCGCGTCACCAGCAGGCGCGATACACCGACGCGGAAGCCGCCGCCGATCAGCTTCACCAGCAGATAGCGTTCACGGGTTTCCAGCTGGTCCCAGTATTCAAACAGCGCGGCGCGGATGGTGTCCGGCGCGGCCCCGCGCAGCGGCGCGATGCGCTGTTCGATCCACTCGGCCAGCCCGGCATCGCTGCGGGCGCGCGGCGCCGGCAACACCAGCGCGATGGTTTCCGCCAGATCGCCCACCGCGTGGTAGCACTCGTCGAACAGCCAGCTGTCGAGGCCCGCATATTCCGTCGCATACTGGCGCAGCAATTTGACAGGGACGGCCTGGCGCGGCTTGCCGCCGGCAAGAAAATACACGGCCCACGCGGCGTTGTCCGGCGCTGCCGCCGCAAAGTATGCTTGCAGCGCTTCCAGCTTGCGCGTGGTGGACGTGGTGTCATCCAGTTCCGCATACAGGCGCGCGAATTCACGCATCGGCCGCCTCCTGCGCCGCGGGTTCGGCATCGCCCGCCTCTTCGCCGCCATATTCCGTCTCGAATGCGCCCGCGTCGTAGCCATTCTGGCGCAGCCACCGCACCATGACGGGAATCGAGCCATGCGTGACGATAATGCGCTGCGCGCCGGTGGCCTCGATCGCCGCCAGCAACCCCGGCCAGTCCGCGTGGTCGGACAGCACGAAGCCCCGGTCCACGCCGCGCCGCCGGCGCGCGCCCCGCACCAGCATCCAGCCGCTGGCAAACGCGTCGCTGTAATCGCCAAAGCGCCGGGTCCACGGCGAACCGGCGGCGGACGGCGGCGCCAGCACGATGGCGCGCCGCAATGTATCGCGGGCGACATCGGACACCATGCGCGTGTCCGGCAGCACCACGCCGGCCGCGCGGTACACGCGGTTCAGCGCTTCGACGGCGCCATGGCAGACGATGGGGCCCAGCGACGGATCGAGCCCGCTCAGCATGCGCTGCGCCTTGCCAAACGCATAGCCCAGCAACACGCTGGCGCGCCCTTGCGCCGCATTGCGCGCCCACCACGCATTGATGTCCGCATAGATGTCCTGCTGCGGCGCCCAGCGGTAGATCGGCAAGCCAAACGTGGATTCCGTGATGAACGTGTGGCAGCGCACCGGTTCAAACGGCGTGCACGTGGCGTCCGCCTCCACCTTGTAGTCTCCGGACGCCACCCATACCTCGCCCCGGTATTCCATGCGCACTTGCGCGGAACCCAGTACGTGGCCGGCAGGATGCAGGGAAATGCGCACGCCGTTGTGTTCCACTGTTTGGCCATACGCGAGGCCATCGACGGCAATGGCGCCCAGCCGCGCGCGCAGGATGCCGACGCCAGGTTCCGCCGCCAGGTAATGGCCATGGCCGATGCGGGCATGGTCGGAATGCGCATGCGTAATGACGGCGCGCGCAACGGGACGCCACGGGTCGATATAAAAATCGCCCGGCACGCAATACAGCCCTCCCCTGCGCACCACCACCATGTCGTCCGGTCCGGCCATCAGCGCTCCTTCGTTCCCTATACTGGCTGCACATATTCCGCCAGGAAGGTACGGGGTACGTCGCCAGGAAAGGCGATCGTCACCTGGTCGCCCGCCACCGACACGACGGTGCCCACGTCATATTTCGGCACCCGCACCTGGCTGCCCACTTGCACCGCCGGCGGCTGCGGCACAGCCGGTTCCAATTCCTCTGCCTCTTCTTCAAACGCCACCCCGGGCGGCGCAATGCAATTGTCGCAGCCGCCGCAATGCTCCATGCCGTCTTCATTGGCGCCAAAATAATCCAGCAGCAGCTTCCAGCGGCAATATCCGCTTTGCGCATACGCCACCATGCTTTCCAGCGCCGCGCGGTCGCGCTCCTGCTTGTCTTCGTACACGCTGGCCAGCCGCGCATACCATTGGGCGCCGACGGGCTGCTGGCGGGGCAGCCATGCAAGGCTGCGGTTTTGCCGCAGCATGCCGCCATCCTTCAGCAATTTCAGGCACACATGCAGCCGCGATTGCGGCAACTGCAACTGGGCCAGCGCATCGCGCAATGCGGCAAACGGCACCGGCCTGCCAGCCGCATCGCCATCCAGCGCCAGCGCGCACACAGCGGCATGCACGGCGGCCAGCTCCACGGCGTCAGGGTAATGGCGCACAAGGAAAAATTGCTGCAGCCGTTTATCGTCCTGGAAGTACAGCAAAGTGCAATCGGCATTGCTCCCATCGCGGCCTGCGCGGCCGGATTCCTGGTAATACGCTTCCAGGCTGGCCGGCACTTGCAGGTGGATGACGAAGCGCACGTCCGGCTTGTCGATGCCCATGCCAAACGCATTGGTGGCCACCATCACGCGCCGTTCGCCGCCCATGAACCATTGCTGCTGCAGCTTGCGCTGGGCGGCGGGGAGTTTGCCGTGGTATAGCGCCACGCTGGCGCCTTGCTGCTCCAGCAGCGCATGCAACTGTTCCGCAGCCTTGACGGTGGCCGCATATACGATGCCCGCGCCCTCGCTGCCCTGTACCAGTTCCAGCGCCCGCGCGAGTTTTTCGTCGGCATTCGTGCATTGCAGCACACGGTAATACAGGTTGGGCCGGTACATGCCCGTATTGATGACGTTTAAGTCGCGCAGCCCCAGCTGCTGGCCGATATCGGCAATGACGTCTTCCGTTGCCGTGGCAGTCAGCGCCAGTACGGGCGGATGGCCCAGCGCGGCAACGGCGGCGCCCAGCCCCAGGTAAGCCGGACGGAAATCATGCCCCCACTGGGAAATGCAATGCGCTTCATCGATGACGACCAGCGACACGGCGCTGGTGCGCAGCAAGGCAAGAAACTCTTCCGTGACCAGCCGCTCCGGCGTGCAAAACACAATGTCGCTGGCGCGCTGCCGGATGCTGTCGAGCGCTTCCAGTTCTTCCGCGCGGGGCAGGCTGCTGTTGACTTGCGCAGCGCGGATGCCCAGCTCTTCCAGTTTTTCGAGCTGGTCCTGCATCAGTGAAATCAGCGGCGATACCACCACGGTGGTCCCTGGCAGCAGCGACGCGGGGATCTGGTAGCACAGCGACTTGCCGCCGCCTGTCGGCATGATGGCCAGCGTATCGCGCCCGGCCAGCACGGAATCAATCACTTGCCGCTGGCCCGGGCGCAGCGAACCGACGCCGAATACGCGCCGCAATAAGTCATTGATCAGTGCTGCGCGCGTACTGCCGGCCTTGCGCGCCCCGGATGCCGCTTCCGCCATATTCCCTCCAAGCTGTAACGGTTTTCCGCACAGCTTAACCACGGTACGCGCCATCCGGCATAGGACTACTGCTGATCAGCGCGTAGGAATCAAGAGTGATCCAGCGCCGCCTTCAAATCCATCAAGTCATAGGGCTTGCGCAGCACGGTCGCATGCAGGCCGGATTGCTCCAGCGCATCCTTGCCATAGCCGGTGGAAAAGATAATGCGGACAGCCTTGCCGGACTCCAGCACACGGCGCGCCAGGTCGATGCCGGACATGCCGGGCAAGCTGATATCGGTGAACAGCACGTCAACATCATGCGCCTGGAGCAATTGCCACGCTTGTTCGCCATTGCACACGCCGTTGACGGTATGGCCCAGCATGCCGATCAATTCGCACACCATGGCCTGGGAATCCACATTGTCTTCCACCACCAGCACGCGCAGCGACTTGTCGGCAATCGGCGGCTGCGGCGGCAGCAAGCCCACCGCCGCTTCCAGCTGCCGCTGGCGCGCCGCGATCTCCTGGTTGCGGTTATTGAAGACGTGGCGCAGCTTGCGGGCCAGGTCTTCGCGGCGGTACGGTTTGCTCAGCAATTCCAGCCCGGCATCCAGGCGGCCGCCATGCACGATGGCGTTTTGCGGATAGCCGGATGTAAACAGCACGGCTATATCCGGCTGCAGTTCACGGGCTGCCACCGCCAGGTCCGGGCTGCGCAGCGTGCCCGGCATCACGACATCGGTAAACAGCAAATCCACGTGCTGCCGCTTCAGCAATTCCATGGCATCAGCGCCGTTCTCAGCCGCGAGTACGCGGTAGCCCAGCGCTGACAGCATGTCGATGACGACGGCGCGCACACCGTGATCGTCTTCGACCACCAAAATGGTTTCCGTGCCGCCCAGCTCCTGGCTGCGCGCCCCGTCGTCCGGACGCGTTTCTTCGCCCAGGCTGCGCGGCAAATAAATCTTGATGCTGGTCCCCTGGCCCGGCTCGCTGAGGATTTTAATGTGGCCGCGGCTTTGCTTGACGAAGCCATACGCCATCGACAAGCCCAGCCCCGTGCCCTCGCCTTCGCGCTTGGTGGTGAAAAATGGTTCAAAGGCGCGCTGCAGCACTTCCGGCGTCATGCCGGCCCCGGTATCGGTCACGGACAGCATCACGTATTGGCCGGACGGCACATCGAGCAGGTTGTTGACGTAATACTCGTCCAGCACCGTGTTGCCTACTTCAATCGTCAGCTTGCCCGCGCCTTGCATGGCGTCGCGCGCATTGATGGCCAGGTTCAAAATCACATTTTCAATCTGGCCAGGGTCAACCAGCGTATTCCATAAGCCGCTGCCAATCACGGTCACGATGTCAATTGCTTCGCCCAGCGTGCGGCGCAATAAGTCGTCCATGCGGCTGACCAGCCGGCCCAGGTTCGACACCACCGGCTGCAGCGGCTGGCGCCGCGCAAACGCCAGCAATTGCGACGACAGGCGCGCGCCCCGTTCAACGGCGGCAATCGCCATGTCGAGCCGCTTGCGCATCATGGCGTCGCCGCCGGCCTGCAATTGCAGCAAGTGCAAATTGCCGGAAATAATTTGCAGCACGTTGTTGAAATCGTGCGCGACGCCCCCCGTCAACTGCCCCACGGCTTCCATTTTTTGCGACTGGCGCAGCGCTTCTTCCGCCTTGTCGCGCTCTGCGATTTCGCGGCCCACGCGCTGTTCCAGCGTGTCGTTCAAATCGCGCAGCGCGGCTTCCACGCGGCGCCGCTCCGTGATGTCCGTCTTCACGGCAATCAGCGCTTGCGGCTGGCCCGCTTCATCTTCGAGCCGGCTCATGCTCGATGAAATCCATACCCAGTTGCCATCCGGCTTGAAGTAGCGTTTTTCCAGCGTGAACGACTGGCCCGTCTCCACCAGCCGTTTTACCAGCGCACGGTTTTCTTCCAGTTCGTCGGGGTGGATGATGTCATCCATGTGCAGCCCCACCAGCTCTTGTTCGGTGCGGCCCAGCATGTGGCACAGCGCACCGTTGACGCGGCGGAAGCGGCCCGCCAAATCCAGCTCCGACAGGCCGACCGACGCCTGGCCGAAAATCGCGGCCAGCCGGTCCTGGCTGGCCCGCAATGCCTGCTCCGTCTGCTTGCGGCCCGTGATGTCAAACGACACGCCGATATAGCGGCGCGGTTCGCCGGGACGCGCCACCACTTCGCCCTGGCGCGCCAGCCAGCGCAGCTCGCCCGTGTCGGCACGGCGGATGCGGTATTCCGTATATTCAAGCGGATTGTCTTCCGCCATGCGCGCCGGCCCGAGCCGTTCCCGGTCGCGTTCATCAATCAGGTTGACCAGCATGTCGGCCGTCACTTCCACGCCCGGCGCCAGTCCCCACAGCTTGCGGTACGTGGCCGACACCACCATGCGGCCGGTATCGGGGAACCATTCGAAACTGCCGATGCCGCCCGCTTCCTGCGCCATGCGCAGGAATTCTTCCGTCACAATGCGGCTATTGTCGTAGAGATCCGGCGCCATGAACGGCACGGCCTCCGGTGCACTGCCCGGCATCAGCGATGCGGCCAGGGTGTGCTGGTAGGCGCTCATGGCCGCGCCTCCACGGCCGGCCGGCGCGGCACTTTGAAGGTGAACACGGTTCCCTCCTCCTTGCTGGAAGCCGCCGTGATATCGCCGCCATGGGCGGCAATGAACATGCGGGCCGTGTACAGGCCCAGGCCCAGGCCCTGGCCGGATTTACGGGTGCCGCCGCGCCGGTACGGCTCGAACACGCTATCAAGCAATTCCGGCGCAATTTCGCCCCGGTTGGCCACGCTGACGGTGAGGCTGCGCGGGTCATTGCCATCGATCGTCACGTGCACGGGCTGGTCCGCTTCACCATGGACCAGCGCATTGCCCATCAGGTTGGACAACACTTGCGACATCATGCCGCTGTCGCACACGCCCACCGTATCGCCGCTGGTTTGCACGGCAATGCGCGATGGGTGGTCCGGTGTCGTGAATTCATCGGCAATCAGGCGGCACAGCGCGCCATAGTCTGCCTCCAGCAAATCCGGGCGCAATTCACCTGAGCGGATGCGCGCCAGGTCCAGCAACTGGTCAACCATTTGCGCCATGCGCTTGGCGCTGCTCTGGATACGCTGCGCCGTCACGGCGACCTTCGGATGGTCCGTCATCATCGGCAACAGCATGGCGCCATTCATCACCACCGACAGCGGCGTGCGCAAGTCGTGCCCCAGCACGGCCGTGAACAATTCATTGAGGTGCAGCGCGCGCTTCAACTCTTCCAGCTGCGCCGACAACTGCCGCTTTTGCTGGTGCAGTTCGACAAAGACATTGACCTTGTTGATCAACACCTGGCCGTCAAATGGCTTGAACAGGAAATCCACGGCGCCCGCTTCATAACCTCGGAACGTGTACGCCTGGTCGCGCGCGGCGGCCGTCAGGAATATCAGGGGGATGGCGCGGGTACGTTCCGAGCCGCGCATCAATTCGGCCAATTCAAAGCCATTCATGCCAGGCATTTGCACGTCGATCAGCGCCAGCGCCACATCATGCTCCAGCAACAGTTCCAGCGCTTGCGCGCCGGACGAGGCGGACAGCAGCGTAACGCCGGAGCGCGCCAATAGCGCACCGACTGCGGTGAGATTTTGCTCGACGTCGTCGACTACCAGGATATTGATTGATGCATTCACGGTGGCATTCTGTTAAGTGACAGCCTGGTCGATAGTACCAAGTTTGCGCGTGCGCTCGCGCATGGTTGCAAAATATTTTCTTTTACACAATTTTATTTGCCATTATGCCACTTTTCACCAATAGCCGGGCCCGGCAATTTTCAATCGTGCGGCGTACAATACCCGGCTCCGATTAACCATTACCTGTCACGCCATGACTTTTACTATCAGCGACGCCGCTTACCGCACCGATACCCCTGATGCGAAGCAGACCATGTATGCCGACCTGCGCTCACAATTGCAGGGGCTGGTCGCCGGCGAGAGCGACATGACCGCCAATTCCGCTAACTTCAGCGCCCTGCTGTTCAACAGCATGCCAGATTTGAATTGGGCCGGTTTTTATTTCCTGCAGGGAGATGAACTGGTGCTGGGCCCCTTCCAGGGCAAGCCTGCCTGTATCCGCATCAAGAAAGGCCGCGGCGTGTGCGGCACGGCGGTGGAGCGCGGAGAAACCGTGGTGGTGCCGGACGTGCATGCGTTCCCCGGTCACATTGCGTGCGACGTCAATTCGCGTTCGGAACTGGTGGCGCCGGTGCGCCGCCATGGCGTGGTGGTCGGCGTGCTGGATTTGGACAGTCCGCGCCCGGACCGCTTTGATGCGGTGGACGCGGAAGGCATTCAAACGCTGGTGAAGATATTCGAAGCGACGCTGGAATCAAACCAGTAAGGCCGTGCTCATCGACTTGGCTTCTTCATTCGATTCCAGCAAGATGTCATCGATGGCCGTGTTGCCTTTAAGGTAGGCATCGACTGCCGCCGTGCGTCCCAGCACGGCGTCATCGCACCATACCAGCGGTGCGCGCTGCGGCGCCAGCCGCTTGGCCAGCAACAGCGTGTCGCGCAATCCTGACGGTGGAATCGACATGCCGCCGCCCCGCAGCGATGCAATGGCGGCCGCCACCGGCTCCGGCACCTGCAGCTTCTTCAATAATTCCCGCGACAGGATTTCATGGATGGCGCCCATGCGTTCATCCGGATCGTCGAGCAAGCCCGGCATGTCGTCGGCCCGCGCCAGCAAATAAAACCCTGCCACTTCGTGCATGATGCCGGCAAACATGGCGGTATCGGGATCCACCTGCGTCAGTTCACGGCCCAGCACATGGCTCAGCGCCGCCACGGACGCGCAGTGGCGCCACAATTGTTCCGCCTTGGCGCGTAATTGCGGGTCGCCGATGCGCGCGCCGAACTGGCGCACCACCATGGCGGACGCCAGCGAATATAAATTACGGTAACCAACCCGCATCACGGCAGCACGGGCGCTGGTTACCTGCGGGCCGCCATTGCGGGTAAAGACTGCAGAGTTGGCCAGCGCAACGGAGCGAGCCGCCAATACTGGCTCGGCCAGCACTTTGCGGATGGCGTCTTCCACGTGGCAATCCGGGTCGGCCAGCGCTTGCTGCAATTGCAAGGCTGCATTGACACTGGTGGGGAATGCCAGCTTGCCGGTGCGCGCCTCGGCAACAACTTGAGCGTAGTCTCTGAGTTTTTCCATCCGCCGATTATAGCGTGCGGTATGGACAGTTACGATGACCGGTGCAACGAATTGTTACACCAGCGCATTTTATGTTGCCACAAAGCTTCACCCGCGCGATGCGATTCATCGCCGGCCGGCGCGATATTTCACGCATGCTATATTTCTTTTATGAGAGTACCCCTTACCGCCCTGCTCGTGCTGTTTGTTGGCAGTTGCGCGCTTGCGCGCGCGGAAGTGGTAACTGTGTACACCAGCGCCAATTTCGCGCCACTGGTCATCGCCAACAACCGTGGTGTCTATTTCGACTTGATAGAACACTTGAACCAGCAGCGCCTGGGCGGCTTGACGTTCAAACTGACGTACCTGCCCCGCAAGCGGCTGCAATTGAAACTGGAAGACGGCAGCATGGATGGCATTGTCATCGGCATGATGCCGCAATGGTTTGACGACGTGGCGCAGCAAAAATACTTGTGGACCGTGCCGTTTGCCATTGACCGCTTTGTGCTGGTGTCGCGTACAGGCTACGGTTTTGATCCGGACGTCAAAGGTTCGATGGCGGGACGCTCAATCGGGCTGGTGCTGGGCTATGTGTACCCCGGCATCGATGAGTGGATTGCGCGCCAGGGCCTGGTGCGCAACGATGCCCTCAGCGAGGACATCAACCTGGAAAAGCTGCGGCTGGGCCGCGTCGATTGCGTTGCCGTGGCGGAATCCGTGGCCCGTTATTATTTGAAGACGCATGCGCTGACGGATAAATTCCAGCTGACCGACTTGCCGGGCCAGCAAACGGAACGCCGTTTCCTGGTGCCCCACTCGAAAGCCGCCGTGTTTGAAAAGCTGGCGCCCGTCATCCGCAAGCTCAAGGATGACCCCGTGTGGCAGCGTGCCGCGAATAAATACCAATAGAGCAAGGAGCGGGCGCCAGTTCCGCCGCCGGACACGGTAAAATGTCGGCCTTACGCCGCACTGCATACCGAATTGTAGAATCACGATGACCACTGTTCCAGCCGAAATCAACGCCGCCGCCATCAAAGCCAGCCCGTCCGAGAAGGTCACGCCAATGATGGCGCAATACCTTCGCATTAAAGCGGAGCACCCGACCATGCTGGTGTTTTACCGCATGGGCGACTTTTATGAACTGTTCCACGACGATGCGGAAAAAGCGTCGCGCGTGCTGGGCATTACGCTGACGTCGCGCGGCACGCAAAACGGCCAGCCGATCAAGATGGCGGGCGTGCCGTTCCATTCGCTGGAAGGCTACCTGGCCAAGCTGGTCAAGATTGGCGAATCGTGTGCCATTTGCGAACAGATTGGCGACCCGGCCACCAGCAAGGGCCCGGTCGAGCGCAAGGTCATGCGCGTGGTGACGCCGGGCACGTTGACGGATGCGGACTTGTTGCCGGAAAAATCCGAGCGCCCGCTGCTGGCCGTTTGCATGGTCAGCCAGCGCAAAGTCGTGACAGCCGGCCTGGCGTGGCTGTCGCTGGCCAGCGGCGCGCTGAAACTGATGGAATTTTCCGGCGATGCGCGCACCGTGGCGGTGCGCTTGCAACAGGAACTGGAACGCATCGCCCCGGCGGAAATGCTGCGCGGCGATGAAGCGGAACTGTTTGAAGACAGTACGCCGCCTTGCCACGTGAACCGTGTACCGGACTGGCACTTCGATGTCGTGTCCGGCCACAAGGCGCTGATGGAACAGCTGGGCGTGTCGACGCTGACGGGCTTTGGCGCCGATGGCCTGGGCGCCGCCTTTGGTTCTGCCGGCGCGCTGCTGCGCTATGCGCAATCGACGCAAGGCAAAGGTTTGCAGCACGTGAACTCCATCACCGTGGAAACGGAATCGGAATTCATCGGCCTCGATGCCGCCACCCGCCGCAACCTGGAACTGACGGAAACCATCCGCGGCCAGGAATCGCCGACGCTGTTCTCGCTGCTGGACCACTGCCGCACGGCCATGGGTTCGCGCCTGCTGCGCTACTGGCTGCACCACGCGAAACGCGAACAGCGCGTGGCCCGCTCGCGCCACCAGGCCATTGCCGCGCTGTCGCAGGCCGACGTGACGGGCTCGCTGTCGCACGTGCTGGCGCAAGTACCCGATATTGAACGCATCACCACCCGCATCGCGCTGCTGTCGGCCCGTCCGCGCGACTTGGCCAGCCTGCGCGACGGCTTGCAGCAATTGCCTGCGCTGCGCCAGCTGGCCCAGCGCGCCGTGCAGCCGGACCATGGCACGGATGGCGCCGCCCTGGTGGATTCATTGGCAACCGCACTGGCCACGCCGGAACCCTGCCTGGACTTGCTGGTGCGCGCCATCATGGCGGAACCAGCCACCATGGTGCGCGACGGCGGCGTGATTGCGCGCGGCTTCGATGCGGAACTCGATGAATTGCGCGGCTTGTCGGAAAACGCGGGCCAATACCTGGTGGACCTGGAAACCCGTGAACGGGCCCGCACCGGCATTGCCAACCTGCGCGTGGAATACAACAAGGTGCATGGCTTCTACATTGAAGTCACCAATGGCCAGGCCGACAAGGTGCCGGACGACTACCGCCGCCGGCAGACGCTGAAAAACTGCGAACGCTACATCACGCCGGAATTGAAAGCGTTTGAAGACAAGGCGCTGTCCGCGCAAGACCGCGCGCTGGCCCGCGAAAAAATCCTGTACGACCAGGTGCTGGCCGACCTGGCGCCTTTCATCGGCACCCTGCAAGGGATTGCCCAGGCGCTGGCGCAACTCGATGCCCTGACGGCGCTGACCGACCACGCGCTGCGCAACAACTGGTGCGCACCGCAGCTGGTGGAAGAACCGTGCATCAATATCGTCGAAGGCCGCCATCCGGTGGTGGAAGGACAGATCGAACGGTTTATTGCCAACGACTGCCGCTTCGTCAACGACCGCCGTTTGCTGCTGATTACCGGCCCTAACATGGGCGGTAAATCCACGTACATGCGCCAGGTCGCATTGATTACGCTGCTGGCCTACGTCGGCAGCTATGTGCCGGCGGCGTCGGCCACGATCGGCCCGATCGACCGCATCTTTACCCGTATCGGCGCCACCGACGACCTGGCGGGCGGCCGCTCGACCTTTATGGTGGAAATGACGGAAGCGGCTGCGATCCTGAATGGCGCGACCGAACACTCGCTGGTGCTGATGGATGAAATCGGCCGTGGCACGTCGACCTTTGACGGCCTGGCGCTGGCATGGGCCATTGCGCGCCAGCTGATCGACGTATCGCGCAGCTTCACGTTGTTCGCAACGCACTACTTCGAATTGACGCAACTGCCGGAAAGCCATCCAACGGCGGCCAACGTGCACTTGTCCGCCGTTGAGCACAAGGATTCCATCGTGTTCCTGCACGCCGTGCAAAACGGCCCCGCATCGCAAAGCTATGGTTTGCAGGTGGCGCAGCTGGCCGGCGTGCCGCAGACCGTCATCAAGGCGGCCCGCAAGCATTTGGCGCGGCTGGAAGCGCAAGCGCTCGACGCTCAGCCGCAGCTGGACTTGTTTGCCGCACCGGCAGTCGATGCGAATGATGATGCCGCGCCAGTGGCCGCCGCGGCGCCGGCCGAAGATCCGGCATTGCGCGCCTTGCTGTCGGCGCTGGACGACCTGGATCCGGACGCGCTGACGCCGCGTGAAGCGCTGGAACGCTTGTACCAGTTGAAGAAACTGGCGGAGCCGGCGCTGGCATGATACGGCGCGGCGCGCTTGCTTTGCTCGTGGCAGCGGCCATGCCGGCCCTTGCCGCGCCGGGCAGCGCCGCCATGTCCAGCGAGGGCGGACAGGCCCAGCCTGCGCGCCCGTTCCACTTTGCCGTCATCGGCCATCCGTTCCGCGCGGTAGCCGATGAAAACGTGCTGCGCCGGACCATTACCGAAGCCAACCAGGACAAGCCCGCGTTCATTGTCGCCACCGGCATCAAGGCGCAAACGGAAGCGTGCAGCGACCGGCTGTATGCGCAGCGGCGCGACATCCTCGATGGCAGCCCGCGGCCGCTGGTGCTGGCGCCTGCCGGCAGCGACTGGGCTGGTTGCCGCAATTCGGCCGGACGCTCGAACGCGATTGAGCGGCTGAGCCGCATCCGCGAAGTGTTTTTTCCCGATAGCCAGTCGCTGGGCGTGCGCCGCATGCCACTTTCGCGGCAGTCGGCCAACGTGAAGTTCCGCAGCTACGCGGAAAACGCGTATTGGGAACAGGGGGGCGTGCTGTTTGCCACGATGAATGTCCCTGACAACAATAACCACTACCTGCCCGAAGCAGGCCGCAACAGTGAATATGAAGACCGGCTGGTGGCCAACCGCGCGTGGCTGCACCGCTTGTTCCTGATGGCGCAGCGGCGTGAGGGGCTCGTGCTGTTTACGGATGGCGACATCAAGGCGCACGTGGATGAAGGCTTTTCACTGCTGTCAGGCTTTTCCGCCAAACAGGATGGCTATGCGCCCATACGCAAGCAAGTGCGCGCGTTTGCGGAAAAATATAAAGGGAAAGTGCTGCTGGTCGACAGCAAGGGAGACGCCAAGCCCACGATCACGTGGCACGGCAATATTGGACGGCTGGGCGTGGCGAGCGAATGGGAAACCGTGCGCGTTCAGCCTGGCACGGCTTCCCTGTTCAGTCTGAAGGACTCAGACACGCCTTAATTAATGGATCGGGTGCGAGCGGAAGTGGTCGCCGTCTTCGCCGTCATCCTCGTCGTCGTGATGGTGGCCATGGGCGCCATGCACGTGTTCGTGGGCGATTTCTTCATCGGTGGCGGCGCGCACGTCCACCACGGTCAATTCGAAACGCAGGGCCATGCCGGCCAGCGGGTGGTTACCGTCCAACACGACCTTGTCGTCAGCGATATCGGTCACGGTGAAAATCATCGCTTCTTCATCGCCGCCCTCTTCCGGCATGCCTTCGAATTGCATGCCCACTTCCAGCGGCTCTGGCAGGCGGTTGCGCGGCTCGACTTTCACCAGCGACGAATCGTAATCGCCAAACGCATCTTCCGGTTCAATCTGGATGGTCGACGAATAGCCGGCTTCTTTACCGTCCAGTTCTTCCTCGATTTTCGGCAGCGTATTTTCATAGCCACCGTGCAGGTAAACCATAGGCTGGCGACCGTCTTCGATCAGGTTATTTTGTGCGTCGGACAGCTTGTAGTTCACGGTCACGACGGTATTCTTGGCGATCTTCATTATGGCTTCCTTTCAGATATAAGCACGGGGATTATACCTTGTCCGTCAAAGACGACCGGATCGGCGGCTATAATGTGGCATGAAAAAACTGACCCTCTTAGGCGACATCACGCCTGCGCAATTCCTGCGCGAATACTGGCATAAAAAACCCTTGCTGATCCGCCAGGCCATCCCTGGCTTCAAACCGCTGCTGTCGTTCGACAAACTGGCGGAACTGGCCAGCAAGAATTATGTGGAATCCCGCCTCGTCACACTCAAGGATGGCAATTGGGACATGCAATATGGCCCGCTGGAATCCTTGCCGCCCCGCGCGCAAAAAGAATGGACCATGCTGGTGCAGGGCGTGAACCTGCAAGACGCCAAGGCCGATGCCTTGCTGCGCGAATTCCGCTTCGTGCCGGATGCCCGCCTCGACGACTTGATGGTGAGCTTTGCCACCGATGGCGGCGGCGTCGGCCCGCACTTTGATTCCTATGACGTGTTCCTGCTGCAGGCGCAGGGCCAGCGCCGCTGGCGCATCAGCGCGCAGAAAGACTTGAGCCTGATCGAAGGCTTGCCGCTGAAGATCCTCAGCCACTTTGAAGCGGAAGAAGAATTCGTCCTCGAGCCGGGCGACATGCTGTACCTGCCGCCCCACTACGCGCACGATGGCGTCGCGATCGGCGATTGCCAGACGTATTCGATTGGTTTCCGTTCGCCGTCGTACCAGGAACTGGGCGAGAACTTCCTGCAATTCATGGCAGACTCCATTGATTTGCCGGGCCGCTATGCCGATCCAGACTTGCAGGCATCGGCCAAGCCGGCGGAAATTCCCAAGCACATGCTGGAAACCATTGCCGATGAATTAAATAAAGTGCAATTCACTGCCGATGACATTTTGATCTTCCTTGGCGAATACTTGTCTGAACCAAAACACAACGTCTTCTTCACGCCGGTGGAAAAGCCGCTGACTTTAGAAAGATTCCTCCAATCAGCAGCGAAGAAGGGGCTAGTGTTGTCCCGGAAGACACAAATGCTCTATCGCGGCAATAATATTTTCATCAATGGCGAGTCCTTTGCCATTGGCCGCGCAGACAAAGCCACGCTGGTGGCGCTGGCCAACGAGCGCCGCCTGGATGGCGCGGCGCTGGCGGACGCATCGGATGACGTCATCGACGCCTTGTACGCGTGGTATGGCGACGGCTGGCTGGAGTTTGCTTAATCACAGGAGATCAGCATGGAAATGCCGTCAGACAGTGTGGAAAAGCGCGTGATCTCGTTCGATACGCGCGCCGCCTTTCAAGAACAGCTGCGCGAATGCATTTCCAAAGCGCAGATCACGCTGCGCATGTTCGATCCGAACTTTTCACTGTGGGAACTGGGCAGTACGCAGATGGATACGCTGTTAAGGCGTTTTTTATCGCACCATGGCAAACTGGAACTGGTCGCGCACACGAATGCTGAACTGGAGCGCCATGCCCCCCGTTTTGCGCGCCTGTTGACGGACTATAGCCATGCGATTGAATGCCGCCTGACGGCGCCGTCCCTGAAGCTGCTGACGGACTCGTTTTGCGTGGCCGACGAGCGCCATATCGTGCGGCGTTTTCATTCCGACCACTTGCGGGGCCAAGCAGTATACGACTCCGAACCGGATACGCAAGTCCCCCTGGAGCGCTTTTCCGCCATCTGGGCGGAGACGGTGCCCGGTTTGCATGCGGGAACTACTGGACTCTGAGCGTTATCGATGTAGAATGCTGCCTGTTCGACAGTTTGCCGTTAATCCGTGCGGTTGGATGCAATTGGCTGAAGTAACAACGTATTGCGCTAATGCAAAATAGTTGTGAAATCGGCTTGTTTTGCTATTGCGACGCACCAAAAATCGCTATAATATTGGGTTAGGAAGTTTTTGTTGTCTGTCATGCACCTTGTGGTACGAAGGCTTACGAAGACACCCTAATGAGCGATAATTACCGGTAATTATTCATCGCAACATTGTTGTTTATTTTTGAATTAATTAAGGAAAATCATGAAAAAATCCCTGCTGATCGCCTCCCTGCTGGCCGTTGCTCTGGCTGCTTGCTCCAAGAAAGAAGAAGCACCTGCACCAGCTCCAGTAGCAACCCCAGCCGCTGAAGCCCCAGCAGCTGCTCCAGCTCCTGCTGCTCCAGCCGCTGACGCTGCTGCTGCTGCCGCTTCCGCTGCTACCGACGCTGCTGCTGCCGCTTCGGCTGCTGCTTCGGCTGCTTCCGCTGCTGCTTCGGCCGCTGCTGCTGCTGCTCCAGCTGCTTCGAAGTAATCTTCGCAAGCTAAAAGAAACCGGCCTGCGGGCCGGTTTTTTTTCGCCTGTACCTTCCGATCCCGATTTGGCGCCAGGCACCGAAGGGAAAAGAAACTAATCTTTACGCAGATAAAAAAACCGGCCCACATGGAGCCGGTTTTTTGTTACGACTTGTAACTACCGTTATTTCAGCTGTTCGTGCAGCAACGTCAGGATCTTCTCGCCAGTCGGCGTCAATTCCGGCTTGCCATCGTTGGTCAATACACCAACTTTGCTGGTGCTGCCCTCGCCGGCTTTTACCGTCACACGGTAGCGCTGGGCTTCCTTGTCCTTGTCCGAATTCCAGCTAAACAGTTTCGCGAAGAAGCCTTTCGCCGTGCCGGCATCCTGGTCCACATAGCGGACGAAGTAAATGCCGTTGACGCGGTCACGGTCTTCCACCGTGAAGCCGGCGCGGTCCAGCGCCAGGCCGACGCGGCGCCAAGAGCGATCGAAGCCTTCATCAACTTCCACATGGCGGCTTTCGCCTTCACCCTTCATCACTGCGTGCAGCGGTTGCAGCGCAGCATTGTCGACTGCCGTGCGTGCTTGCGCCTCATCCTTGCCTGCGCCCAGCTTGGTCATCAGCTTGGCCAGGAACAGTGCTTCCAGGTTCGGGTCATTCGGGCGCGCGGTCCACTGCGTGGTTTCCTTCTGCGCCCCTACCACGACTTCCTGTGCGCCACGGTGGCTGATGTAGATTTCCGTGGTGCCATCCGGCAGGCGCTCGAGGCGCGTGCGGTATTTGTCGCGCTCACCACTGCCATACAGGCCGTCAAACGCTTTACCGATCGTGTTGCGGATAAAGTCTTGCGGGATCTTCGCGCGGTTCTCATTCCATTCAGTTTCCAGGATGCCTGCCGCTGGCGCATCCACTGCCAGCGTAAAGCCCGAATCTTCCCAGAAGTTCTTCAACTGTGGCCACAGTTGCTCCGGCGTTTGCTTGACGACCAGCCAGCGCTGGTTGCCTGCACGCACCACGCGCACGCTGTCGGAACCGGTGGTGGCGATGTCGTTGGACGGCGCAGCCTGTACGGCTGCCGGGCCATTGCCGCGCGCGGCGTTATAGCCGGATGCGGTCGCCACGCCGCGGTTCGAATCCGGCAGCGAATAGCGGTTATCTTTCTGCAATTGCGTCAAATCTGGCGGAACATCCAGGGTGCTGGCTTTCTTTGCCGATTTGTAATCCACCTTGTCGGTGCCAACCACTGAGCTGATCATGCCGCAGCCGGTCAGGCTGACGGTAAGGGCGGCCAGGACCAGGCCGCGCTGCGGAGTGAGGGATGCTGTCTTGCGAATAGTCATGTTTTACTGGAATGAGAGGCCACTCGGGGCGCAGGTGCTCAGTTAATCAGGCCGGCTTCACGCAGTGCGCTGCGTACGGTCTCGTGGTACTCGGCTGCCAGCGGTACCAGCGGCAGGCGGATACCGGCAGGCATCATGCCCATTTCCGTCAGCGCCCATTTCACCGGCACAGGGTTAGGCTCGATGAACAGTTTCTGGTGCAGCGAGAACACTTTATTGTTCAATTCCAGCGCCTTGGCAATGTTGCCTTCCATCGCGGCTTTGCACATTTCATGCATGATCTTCGGCGCCACGTTGGCCGTCACCGAGATATTGCCCTTGCCGCCAGCCATCATCAGGGACACGGCCGTCGCATCGTCACCCGAGTACACGGCAAACGATTTAGGCGCCAGGCGCAGCAGATCCAGGCCGCGGCCGATATTGCCGGTCGCGTCTTTCACGCCGATAACGTTCTTGATTTCCGCCAGACGCAGGATGGTTTCGTTCGACATGTCGGCAACCGTACGGCCCGGCACGTTGTACAAAATCACTGGCAAATCCACGGCTTCCGCAATGGCCTTGAAGTGCTGGTACATGCCTTCCTGGGTAGGACGGTTGTAGTAAGGAACCACTTGCAAGGTCGCATCCGCGCCCGCTTCTTTCGCGAACTGCGTTAGTTTGATGGCTTCGGCAGTCGAGTTGCCGCCCGCGCCAGCGATGATGGGAATGCGGCCTTTAGCGTATTCGACAGTCGCTTTGATCAGTGCGCAGTGCTCTTCGACACTGACCGTCGCCGATTCACCCGTGGTGCCGGCAATGACGATGGCATCCGTGCCTTCGGCAATGTGCCAGTCGACCAGCTTGTTCAAACCCGGATAATCGAGACTGCCGTCTGCGTTCATCGGGGTGACAATTGCTACTATGCTGCCCTTAATCATAGGAATGATAAACAGAAAGAAATTAAAACAACGATTGTAGACGATAGCCTGCCGCAACGGCTGGCATATCACATATATTCACAAGTAAGTACGCAGAAATTCTTGTGAATTCTGACTTCCATAACCGGCGCCCTGCTGTGTTGCCCGCTGCTAGCAGTGCTCGCACTGCGTCGCAACAGGCGCCTTGCAGCGCATGCGGTTCTGTTCGTCATAATTTCACAATAATTTCTTAATACTTACTTTAAAAAGCTGGCAAAAGTGCCGCAACGCGCGGGAATTCCGGCTTCACGGCGACGATGCGCTGGACCAGCGCCCGTTTCGGGGTTTCCACCAGGCCATCCTCAAAAGCAATCACGCGCAATCCGTGCTGCGCAGCCCACGCCAGCAGTTCGCCTGGCGCCAACAGGTAGGCCGGATTCGACGGTTTGCCGAACTGGCCGTTGCCTTCAGAGAAAGTTTCATAAATCAACACGCCATTGGGCGCCAAACTGCCCACCATGTCCGCAATCAGCGGACGGTGCAGGTAATTCGTCACGACAATGCCGGCAAAGCGCTCCGGGCCAAAGGCCCAGACCGCATCGTCTGCTTCCAGGTCGATTTGCGACGTGACAATGCCGGGCCCGGCAGCTTCCACCAGCGCATCCGCATTCTGGTCCACCGCCACCACGGCATGGCCCAGCGCCGCCAGGTGGCGCGCATGGCGGCCCGTGCCGCAAGCCAGGTCCAGCACGTCGCCACTGGGAATCAACGGGGCGAAACGCTGCACCCACGGGGAAATCACATCACTCATCAACATCTCCAAACGGACGGGCCATTAAAAATACGCCAGGCCCATCGCTTCGCGCACATCGCGCATGGTTTCCTGAGCCAGCTTGCGGGCCACGTCATTGCCGTCCGCAACAATGGCGCGCACCAGCGACGGGTCGTCCAGATAGGGCTGGGCGCGCTCGTGCATGGGCTCCTGTTCCCGGATGATAGCGTCAATCACGGGCTGTTTACATTCGATACAGCCGATTCCCGCCGACTGGCATCCTTTTACGACCCACTCCTGTGTCGGGCCATCGGAATACACTTGATGGAATTGCCAGACGGGGCAGCGTGCCGGTTCGCCCGGATCGGAGCGGCGCACGCGGGCGGGATCGGTCGGCATGGTACGGATTTTCTTCGTGACGACATCTTTTTCTTCACGCAGGGCAATCGCGTTGCCATAGCTTTTGGACATCTTGCGGCCATCGAGCCCCGGCAGGCGCGCCGCGGCCGTCAATTTCGCCTGTGGCTCCACGAGGATCAGCTTGCGGCTGCCTTCCAGGTAGCCGAACAAGCGTTCACGATCCACCATTGACAGGCTGTGCGCATCATCGAGCATGGCCTTGGCTTGTTCCAGTGCTTCCGCATCGCCATCCTGCTGGAATTGGGTGCGCAAATCGTTATACAGGCGGGCCCGTTTGCTGCCCAGCTTTTTTACAGCTTCTTGCGCTTTTTCCTCGAAACCCTTTTCTTTTCCGTATAAGTAATTAAAACGGCGCGCAATTTCACGCATCATTTCAATATGCGGCACCTGGTCTTCCCCCACCGGCACTTCACTGGCGCGGTAAATCAGCACGTCGGCGGCTTGTAACAGTGGATAGCCGAGGAAGCCATACGTTGCGAGGTCTTTATTGGCGAGATTGTCGATTTGATCCTTGTACGTCGGCACCCGCTCCAGCCAGCCCAGCGGCGTCGCCATCGACAGCAGCAAATGCAATTCGGCATGTTCCGGCACGCGGGACTGGATGAACAAGGTTGCCTGCGATGGGTCAATCCCGGCTGCCAGCCAGTCCACCAGCATGTCCCACGTACTGCGCTCGATGACACTCGGGTCATCGTAATGCGTGGTCAGCGCATGCCAGTCAGCGACAAAGAACAGGCATGGCTGTTCTGCCTGCATCTTGATCCAGTTGGCCAGGGCGCCGTGGTAGTGGCCCAGGTGCATGCTCCCGGTGGGACGCATGCCGGAGACGACTCGGTCAGGATACATGTCAGCTCAGCAATAAATTGACGGGGAACAGCAGTACGCCAAACAGGTACACGACCAGGTTGATCAGTGTGTTCAACAGCGGGGACAGTACGCCGGACGACATGCCCAGCATCAGCAGCATTAAGATAATAAAGCGGTGCCGGGACAAGCCGTCGAACGCGATAGCGGCGCGCATCGGCAGCAGCGACGTCAGCAGCACCCCGCCATCAAAGCCCGGAATCGGGAGCAGGCTCAGCACAATGACGACCGCATTGATCCAGATGCCGGCTTGCGCCATGCCCGTTAGGAAGGGCTCCGTTACGCCGGAAGCGCGGAACACGATAATCAGGAAGCCCCACACCACACCCATCGCCAGGTTGGCAGCGGGACCCGCCAATGCAACAAAGCCCATTTGCTTCTTCGGGTTGCGCAACCGGCTGAAATTCACCGGCGCAGCTTTGGGATACAACAAGGGAATCTGGAACGCCCAATACGTCAGCAATGGCAGCAATACCGTGCCGAACGGGTCGATGTAATGCAGGGGATTCAAATCCAGGCGACCCTGCTCTGCCGCCGTGTTGTCGCCAAAATAACGCGCCGCGTACGCACGGGCCACTTGGTTCCAGGCCAGCGCCAGCAAGACAGGGATAGCCGCGACCGTAACGGTTTGGACGAAGGTGTTGATATCAGTCATGAGGGGATTCTACCAGACCGCAAATTGCAGTCTGGAACATGGTATAGAGAGGAAAGTTTACATGCCCAGCACAGCGGGATCGCCCTGCCCCTGGCGCACCAGTTCCGGTTCGTCGCCCGTCAAGTCCACCACGGTGGTGGGCTCGAAACTGCAGGCGCCACCGTCCACGATCAAGTCCACCTGTTTTTCCAGGCGTTCGCGGATGGCGTCGGGGTCCGTCAGCGGATCGTCGTCGCCCGGCAAAATCAGCGTCGTGCCCAGCAGCGGCTGCTGCAATTCGGCCAGCAGCAATTCCACGATCGGCGTGGCGGGCACGCGCAAGCCGATGGTTTTGCGCGACGGGTGCGACAGGCGGCGTGGCACGCAGCGCGTCGCTTCGAGTATGAAGGTAAAGGGACCCGGCGTGGCCGCCTTCAACATGCGGAACTGTTTATTATCGACGCGCGCATAGACGCCGATTTCACTTAAATCGCGGCAGAGCAGCGTCAAATGGTGCTTTTCATCGATGCCGCGGATACGGCGCAGGCGCTCGACCGCCGCTTTATCGTCCAGGTGGCACACCAGTGCATAGCAGGAATCCGTCGGCAGCGCGACGATGCCGCCGCCGTGGATGATTTGCGCCGCCTGCTTGATCAGGCGCAGCTGGGGATTGACTGGATGGACCTGGAAATATTGGCTCATAGTTAAATTTTAGCGCGGCAAACTTTGCAAGGCCGCTATCCGCTCTTCCATCGGAGGGTGGGTGGAAAACAGGGCCGACCAGCCGCCGCCATTGGCAATACCGGACGCCGCCATGTCTTGCGGCAAGGCGCCTGGCTGCATGCCGCCCAGGCGCATCAGCGCATGCTGCATCGGCACCTTGCTGCCCAACAGTTGGGCGGAACCAGCATCGGCGCGGAATTCGCGCTGGCGCGAGAACCACGCAACGATCATGGACGCCAGCAAGCCAAACACAATTTCACACACGACCGTGGTAATCGTGTAACCGATGCCGGGGCGGTAATCATCGCTGTCGCGGCGGCCATTCAGCGCGCTGTCGACAAAGTAGCCCACGACGCGGGCCAGGAACACGACAAACGTATTCACGACGCCTTGAATCAACGTCATCGTCACCATGTCGCCATTGGCAATGTGCGCCACTTCATGGCCCAGCACGGCTTCGACTTCTTCACGGTTCATGGATTGCAGCAAGCCCGTCGACACCGCCACCAGAGCGGAATCCTTGAAGGCGCCCGTGGCAAACGCATTGGGTTCGCCTTCATAAATCGCCACTTCCGGCATGCCGATGCCGGCCCGCTGCGACAATTGCTGCACGGTCGAGACCAGCCAATGTTCCATCGAATCACGGGGCGCATCGATGACGCGGGCGCCCGTGCTCCACTTTGCCATCGGCTTGCTCATCAGCAGGGAAATGATCGCGCCCGTGAAACCAATCACGAGCGAATACGCCATCAAATTACCCAGGTTCAGCCCGCCATAGCCGCCCGGCCGCGCAATCCCCAGCACGGACAAGACAATGGACAGCACCACCATCACGGCCAGGTTGGTTGCGATAAACAGGACGATACGTTTCATAGTGCACTCGCCAAGAGATTAATCCGCAGCTTAGATGCGGTTGATGTGACTCAAAAACAAGTTCAGAACCAGTCGTGCCAGACGGGTTTGACATTGGATGGCAATGGTGGCAATTCTGCAAAACTCACGCGCGCTTCACCCGGTGCATGGAAATCCGTGCCGCGCGACGCGAGGAAACCATAACGGTTCGCCAGTTCCGCGTATTCCGGATACTGGTCGGGCGTGTGGCTCCCCGTCACCACTTCAATGGCGACGCCGCCCAACTGCTTGAATTCATCGAACAGCACGCCTTGCGCCATGCTGGAAAATTTATAGCGGCCCGGGTGGGCAATCACAGGAATGCCGCCCGCCCCTTTAATCCACTGCATGGCCTGCTCCAAGGTCGCCCAGCGGTGTTCCACATAACCGGGCTTGCCTTCGGCCAGGTAGCGCTTGAACACTTCCGGCACCGTATTGCAAATGCCCAGCTCCACGATATAGCGGGCAAAGTGGGTACGGGACATCAAATCCGGATTGTCGACATATTTCAATGCGCCTTCATACGCATCAGGAATGCCGTGCAGCGCCAGCTGGTTCGAAATTTCATGGCCGCGGCGGTCGCGGCCGGAACGGGTCTGGTGCAAACCTTCCGTCAGCGCCCGGTTATTTTCATCGATTTGCAGGCCGACAATATGGACAGTTTCATTGGCCCACGTAATGGAAATTTCCACGCCCGACGCGAAGCGCATGCCCTGCTCCTGCGCAGCCTGGCGCGCGGCGGCAATGCCGCTTACTTCATCGTGATCCGTCAGCGCCCACACGTCCACGCCGCCCAGGCGCGCCATCTGCGCGACCTTCGCAGGAGGCAATACGCCATCAGAGACGTTGGAATGGCAATGCAGATCGACTTTCAACATACAGTTACAAATCATCACGGACAAGGGAAGGCTCCATTGTACCCCGCCACCGTCCGATCATTCGACAGATATCAGACGAGAAACTCTTCAATCATGGCGGCCAGCTGTTCCGGCTGGTCGTGGTGCAGCATGTGGCCCGCGTTATCAATCATTTTTGCCGTCACGTTGGCCAGGTGGCCCAGGCGGCGGTCCACTTCCACGCGCGCTTCCGCCTTCGGGCCCATCCACAGCCACATATTGGTATGGGTGGCTTCCACCCACAGCACGGGTGCCGTGATGGCGCGCCAGCATGCCATCACTTCTTCCACGTGGTACAGCAGCGGGCTGGTGCGCTTGTGAGCTGCGTCGCCCAGGATGCGCCACTGGCCATCTTCCCCTTGCGCCGCCCAGTGTTTGGCAAGGAATGCCGCGCGGTCATCGCGCAAGCGCGGATTCGTCTTTTGCAGGCGGCCCGCCACGCCGGCCAGGTCGGGATAGCCTTTCATTTCCTGTGGCTCCAGCAATTCATCCATCCACTTGGCATAGCGGCCCGGCGCCTCGTCCGGCGTCGTGGATTTCAAGCCAAACCCTTCCAGGTTGATCAGTCGGCGGATGCGGGCCGGCCGCGCCCCCGCATACAGGCCGACAATATTGCCGCCCATGCTGTGCCCCAGCAAATTGACCGCGCCATCAGGCTGGTAGTGGCGCAAGATGGCGTCCAGGTCGCCCAGGTAATCCGGGAACCAGTACGTATCGACCTTGGGCGATTCCGTCAGGCCAAAGCCGCGCCAGTCGGGCGAAATCACGTGCCAGTCGCCTTGCAGGCAATCGACGACAAACTGGAAAGAGGCGGAGACGTCCATCCAGCCATGCACCATGAATAGTTTGGGCGCGCCTTCCCGGCCCCAGTGACGGATATGCGTGCGCACGCCGCGCACATCGATAAATTCAGACCGGGACGGTTTATGCATAGAAAGATTCCACCTTGAAAGGAGCGCACTTGGCGCCATATGGGAGTGGCCAGGAAATTTTCCTGGTGGCCAGTTCAAAGTTTAGCACGATCGTGCGAAAATCACAGGTTGCTACTGCCGATGCCATTTTGCCGGGTTTTAGCGGCCTCGGCGTAAAATAGCGGCATTCCCCTCTTTTGAAGGCATTCCATGACGATTTACCAATTGGGCGACCACGCGCCTGACATCGATGCATCCGCCTTTGTTGCCGACAACGCCACCTTGATTGGCAAGGTCACGCTGCGCGCAAATGCTTCGGTTTGGTATGGCGCGACTTTGCGGGGTGATAACGAACGCATCACCATCGGTGAAAACAGCAATGTGCAAGAAGGTACCGTCATGCATACCGATATGGGTTACCCGCTGGACGTGGGCAACAACGTGACGATCGGCCACCAGGCCATGCTGCACGGCTGCACCATCGGCGATGGGTCGCTGATCGGCATTCAAGCCGTGGTCTTGAATGGCGCGAAGATCGGCAAAGGTTGCCTGGTGGGCGCCGGCGCCCTGGTCACGGAAGGCAAGGAATTTCCAGACAACCAGCTGATCATTGGTTCGCCGGCCAAAGCCGTGCGCACCCTGACGCCTGAAGACGTGGCGCGCCTGCAAGGCAGCGCCGACAGCTACGTCCAGCGCGGCAGGCTGTTTAAAACACAATTGAAAAAATTAACACCTCAGGAAAAATAATGAGCAAGACCCCAGACCTCGCAACCAGCCAGGACACGCTGCAAAAATTCATTTTTGAAAATGCCTCCGTGCGTGGCGAGTTGATCGATGTGTCCGCCACATGGCGTGAAATCCAGGCCCGCCATGATTACCCGGCGCCAGTGCGCCGCCTGCTGGGCCAGATGGTGTCGGCTGCCGCCCTGCTGTCGGCGAATTTGAAATTCAATGGTTCCATCGTCATGCAAATCCATGGCGACGGCCCGGTGCGCTTGCTGGTGGTGGAATGTGATTCGCAGCTGCGCCTGCGCGCCACGGCCAAGCTGCGCCATGACGCTGTCGTCGATGACGAGGCCGGCTTGACCAAGCTGTTGAATGAACACGGCAAGGGCCGCTTCATCATTACGCTGGATCCGGCCGAGAAAGTGCCGGGCCAGCAGCCCTACCAGGGTATCGTGCCGCTGGATGCGGATGATGTCGCCACCGTGATTGAACACTACATGCTGCGTTCCGAACAGCTCGATACCCGCCTGTGGCTGGCAGCCGATGACAGCGTATCGCGCGGCATGCTGCTGCAAAAGCTGCCGCACCATGGCGGCAAGGCGGAAGCGCAGCCGGTGTCGTCTGAAGAAGCGCTGGAAACGTGGAACCGTGCTGTCGTGCTGGGCTCGACCTTGAAGGAAGAGGAAATCCTCGGCACCACCATCGACGTGCTGATGCAGCGCCTGTTCTGGGAAGAGACCATCCGCGTCTTCGATCCCGTGCACCCATCGTTCCACTGCAGCTGCACCCGCGAAAAAGTCGGCAACATGCTGAAGACCTTGGGTAAGCCGGAAATCGACAGCGTGCTGGAAGAACAGGGTTCGGTGGCCATCAATTGCGACTTCTGCGGTAAGCACTACGAGTACGACAAAGTCGATTGCGCGCAATTGTTTGCCAGCGATGAACCTGCGGAAGCGCTGATCCACGCCGGCGACGTCAAACACTAAATCAGGCAGCGGCACTGATTGCCGTTCCCCTGCTGAAAAGGGTATCCTGAGCGCCTTTCCGACTTTGCTCAGGATACCCATGCTGCCTACCCGTTTCGCCACCACGGTTCTTGCCGCCAGCCTGCTGGCCGCCTCCATCACCACCATTCCGGCACAGGCAGCGCCGGCAACCCAGACCCAGAGCGGCCCCGCCCAGCGCCAGCTGGCGCAACTGGCTAAAGAATTCCATGTGGCCCGCGCCCGCTTTGACCCGCTGCTGTTTGCCACCGCCAACGGCGACAGCCGCTACAACGACCAGATCGGCATGGCGATCGCCCCTGCCGTGCGGGATAAACAATTCGCCACCTATCGCCAGATGCAAAAGCGCCTGGCCGGCATCCCCCGTGCGCAGTTGGCGCAGCCAGACCAGATGACCCTGGACTTGCTGGCCTATGAACTGGACGCCGCCCTCGCGCTGGCGCCATTCCCGGAACACTTGCTGCCGCTGAACCATTTCGACAATATTCCCAGCACCCTGGCCAATTACGCAGGCGGCACGGGGTCGCAGCCGCTGGGCACCGTCAAGCAATACCAGGATTACCTGAGCCGCGTGCGCCAGTTGGCGCCGTGGATCGACCAGGCCATTGCCAATATGCGCGAAGGCGTCAAACAGGGCATCGTGCAGCCCAAGAGCATCACGCAAGCGATGCTGCCGCAAATGGCGGCGCTCAGGAGCGGCAAGCCTGAAGCCAGCGTGTACTACTCGCCTGTGACGCGCATGCCGGCGTCGTTCAGCGCGCAAGATCAAGCCCGGTTGACGCGCGACTACCGTGCTGCCGTGGAAAAACTCAACCCCGCGCTGGACCGCCTGGTGCGCTTCCTGGAAACCGAATACCTGCCCGCCAGCCGTGACAGCACGGGCTGGAGCGCGCTGCCAAATGGCGCCAAGTGGTACCAGGCCCGCATTGCCGACAGCACCAACCTGCCGCTGACGCCGCAAGCTGTGCACGACCTTGGCCTGAAGGAAGTGGCGCGCATCACGGGCCAGATGCAGGGCTTGATGGGCAAACTGGGCTACGACGGCCCGGCGCAAGCGTTCCCGCAATGGGTACGCGACCAGCAGCAATTCAAGCCGTTCAAGACGGAAGCCGAAGTGCTCGACGCGTACCGCAAGCTGTATGACACGGTGCAAACCAAGCTGCCCGCGTATTTCACGCTGGTGCCGAAATCCAAGCTGGTGGTGGACCTGGAGCCGGAACTGACGCGCGCTACCGCATCCGATCATTACACGCCGCCTGCTGCTGACGGTTCCCACCCGGGCGTGTTCTGGGCCGTCGTCAACGATCCGAAAGATTACAGCCGCACGGGCATGGCCAGCCTGCTGTTGCACGAAGGCGTGCCGGGCCACCACTTCCACGCCGCCCTGCTGAAGGAAATGCCGCTGCCGGACTTCCGCATGTTCAGCACGGAAAACCAGAACAATGCCGCGTACACGGAAGGCTGGGCCTTGTATTCCGAAACGCTGGGCAAGGACTTCGGCCTGTATGACGATCCGGTGTATTACTACGGCCACCTGAACGCGGAAATGCTGCGCGCGGTGCGCCTGGTGGTGGACACGGGCATGCATGCGCTGGGCTGGAGCCGTGAAAAAGCCATTGCGTACATGGTGGACACGCTGGGCGTCTCGGAAGCCCGCGCGAAAAACCAGATCGAGCGCTACATGGTATGGCCGGCGCAGGCATTAAGCTACAAGATCGGTTCGCTGAAAATCCTGGAGTTGCGCGACAAGGCGCAGCGTGAACTGGGCAGCAAATTCAGCTACCCGGCGTTCCATGCGGTGATCCTGGGCGATGGCACGCTGCCGCTGCCATTGCTGGAAGCCCGCGTCAACGCGTGGATCGCGCACAGTAAATAAGCGGCGACGCATCTCGTTGCGTTGGCTGGAAACCCATGCGGGCCGGATTTGAAAATCCGCCCCGCATGGGTATCACGCTCTCGGCAATGACTGAAGCAATTCAGCCCATGCCAGCGGCCTGGCCAGGTCGCGCCGGCCCACCAGTGTCAGCGCCGGCTCGGCGCCCTCCCCGTAAAACTCCACGGACACCGCACCGGCGCGCTGTACCAGATAGCCGCTACGCAAGGCGCTGTCACGCAGCGCAAGGCGGAATCCTGGCGCTTGCGCCATATAAGCAGCGCCATCGCCGGAAGCCTGCGCCAACGTGCCGGCATAAATCTGCGTGACACCGGCATTCCCCACGTACGCCACAATAGGCAGCTTGTGTTGGGCAATGCCATCCACCAGCGCCCGCAGTGCTTGCGGCGCCAGACGCTGCGCCATGGCGGGTGGCGCCAGGCGCATGGCCTGTCGGCGCGTTGCGCCGAATGCCGCGAGGATGGCGCTGAATTGGCCGGGATCGGTCATGGCGAGCCACGCTTGATGGAAGGCTGGGAGCGGGATGGTGCTGTCCGGCTTTTCTTCGATCCGCGCGGGCGCCGTGACTGTCACCAGCGACGGGGTTTGCCCGGCAGCGCGAAAATCCATCGCCAGCTGGTCAAACAAGCCTCCAGCCGCCTCATTGCGCGCGTACAGCTTATGCACGGCATTGCCTTGCGCATCGAAAAACTGCAGGCTGCGCGATACGCTGCCATCGTTTCGTTTCTCGGTTACGGCGAAGGCATAGCGCCATGCGTCAAAATTAAAGCGTAAATCGATGTCGCCACCCACGTAGCCGCCGGCGATATTGCGCCCTGCCTCGCCATTGCCCGCACTTGCGGCACTGCCTTCCTGTTCCAGCCGCATGGCCACGCCAGTGCGCTCCATGACAGCCAGCGCATTGGCAGTCTGCGCCGTCACCTGGCCGAAGTCCAGCGCGCGCTGCATGATGCCGCGCACGGCATTATCGCCAGTATTTAGCAGCACCACGTTGGGCCCGATGGCTTGCGCCAGCAGGGGGGCTTCCGGTGCAGGCTGGGCGCGTGCGGGCATCACGCCCGCAAACAGCAGCGCGCCGCTGCTGGCAAGCAGGCGGCGGCGGATCAAGGAAATGGTCATGGTCCGGACGTGCAAACGTGAAGGACGTTGATGGAATTACGACTTGGGCCTCATGGCTGACGGGGCAGCCGGGACAGGCGTGGCCGGTGCGGCGGCTGGCGCCGGCGTGCCGCTGCTCTGCGGCTTGGGCTGGTCCTTGCCGAGGATTTGCACAAAGATTTCATTTTGCTTGAGCATCGACAGCTCATAGCGGGCCCGCTCTTCCACGGCGCCGGTACCATCTTTCAGGTCGCGCACTTCGGATTCAAGCTTGGCGTTACGGCTTTTCAGCGCGGCATTCTTTTCTTGCGCGACGTTGAGCTGGCCTTCCAGCTCACGCACGCGCAACCAGCCGCCCTTCCCCAGCCACAGCGGGTATTGGATCAACAGCAGCAACACTGCCAGTGCAAGGGTAATCAGACGCATAGGGCATACAAGCGGCCGGACTGCATCCGGCCGCTTTAACTTACATTACTTCAGGTTGTAGAACGCGTCGCGGCCTGGGTAGGAAGCGATGTCGCCCAGATCTTCTTCAATGCGCAGCAGCTGGTTGTACTTGGCCATACGGTCCGAACGGGACATCGAACCCGTCTTGATCTGCAGTGCGTTCAAGCCAACGGCGATATCGGCAATGGTCGAATCTTCCGTTTCGCCCGAGCGGTGCGAGATCACAGCGGTGTAGCCTGCGCGCTTGGCCATCTCGATGGCAGCGAAGGTTTCAGTCAAGGTGCCGATCTGGTTGATCTTGATCAGGATCGAGTTGGCGATGCCCTTCTGGATGCCTTCTTTCAGGATCTTGGTATTGGTGACGAACAGGTCGTCGCCCACCAGCTGCACTTTGCCGCCCAGCGCGCGGGTCAAGTGCGCCCAGCCTTCCCAGTCGCCTTCGTGCATCGCGTCTTCAATCGAGATGATCGGGTACTTGTCGCACCAGGTCGACAGCAGGTTGGTGAATTCTTCAGCGGACAGCACCAAGCCTTCGCCTTCCAGGTGGTATTTGCCGTCTTTGTAGAATTCGGACGCTGCGCAGTCCAGGCCCAGGGCGATTTGCGTGCCTGGCTCGTAGCCGGCTTCTTCGATAGCCTGGATGATCAGCTTGATGGCTTCTTCGTGCGAAGCAACGGAAGGAGCGAAGCCGCCTTCGTCGCCCACGGCCGTGGTCAAGCCTTTCTTGTGCAGGATTTTCTTCAGCGTGTGGAATACTTCCGCGCCGTAGCGGATGGCTTCCTTGAACGATGGGGCGCCGACCGGGATGATCATGAATTCCTGGATGTCCAGGTTGTTGTCGGCGTGGGCGCCGCCGTTGATGACGTTCATCATCGGCACTGGCAATTGCATCGCGCCCGAACCGCCGAAGTAGCGGTACAGTGGCAGGCCGGCTTCTTCCGCAGCGGCTTTGGCGACAGCCATCGACACGGCCAGCATGGCGTTCGCGCCCAGGCGCGACTTGTTTTCCGTGCCGTCCAGGTCGATCAGCGTGCGGTCCAGGAAAGCCTGCTCATTGGCGTCCAGGCCGATGATGGCTTCCGAGATTTCCGTGTTGATGTTTTCGCAGGCTTGCAGCACGCCTTTGCCGAAGTAGCGCTTGGCGTCGCCGTCGCGCAGTTCGATGGCTTCGCGCGAACCGGTCGATGCGCCCGACGGCACAGCGGCGCGGCCCATCACACCCGATTCCAGCAGCACGTCGCATTCGACGGTTGGATTGCCGCGCGAGTCGATGATTTCACGGCCAATGATGTCTACGATTGCACTCATGTGTATCTCCAAAGTTAAAGCGAAAACTGGTTCGGGGCCAACTGCTCTGCTCCCGGCAAAAAAATTGCAGCAAGGGTAACAGAGGTAGCCTGGATGTGGAAGCGGGCCCGGCGTACTGTCTATACGCCGGGCCCGCCCCGGTAAATCATGTCATTGCATCAATTGAAGCTGTTTTCCAGGAAACCAGCTTTCTTGGTGATGCGGTCCAGCTCGATCAGCACGGACAGCAAATCTTTCATGCGGCCCAGTGGTACGGCATTCGGACCATCCGACAGCGCCGTGGCCGGGTTCGGGTGCGTTTCCATGAACAGGCCCGCGACCCCAACCGCGACGGCCGCACGCGACAGCACAGGCACCATCTCGCGCATGCCGCCCGACGATGTACCGTTACCGCCCGGCAGCTGCACCGAGTGCGTCGCGTCGAACACGACCGGCGCGCCGGTTTCGCGCATGATGGCCAGCGAACGCATGTCGGACACCAGGTTGTTGTAGCCAAACGAAGCGCCGCGCTCGCACGCCATGAAGTTGTCTTCGTTCAAGCCCTTGGCGCGTGCAGCGGCACGGGCTTTGTCGATAACGTTCTTCATGTCGCCAGGCGCCAGGAACTGGCCCTTCTTGATGTTGACCGGCTTGCCCGATTCCGCGCACGCCGTGATGAAATCCGTCTGGCGGCACAGGAAGGCCGGGGTCTGCAGCACGTCGACGACGGACGACACGGCAGCGATTTCTTCCACCGAGTGCACGTCAGTCAGCACTGGCACGCCCAGGTCGCGCTTCACGTCGCCCAGGATTTCCAAGCCTTTTTCCATGCCCGGACCACGGTACGACGTGCCCGACGAACGGTTCGCCTTGTCGAACGACGATTTATAGATGAACGGGATGCCCAGTTCAGTGGTCATCTCTTTCAGCGCGCCAGCCGTGTCGAACGCCATCTGGCGCGACTCGATCACGCACGTGCCGGCGATCAGGAAAAACGGCTTATCAAGGCCAACGTCGAATCCGCACAGTTTCATGCTGCATCCTCTTGGGAAACCGCGTGCAGCTGGCCGCCACGGGCAGCTTTATTTGCCAGCGCTGCCTTGATGTACGACGTGAACAGCGGGTGGCCGTCGCGCGGGGTGGATTTGAATTCCGGGTGGTACTGCACGCCCATGTACCATGGGTGTACGCTGCGCGGCAATTCCATGATTTCGCACAGGTCTTCGGTCGGCGTACGCGCTGCCACCACCAGGCCGGCAGCTTCGACGCGGCCCAGGTACAGGTTGTTGGCTTCGTAGCGGTGGCGGTGACGCTCGGTCACGACGCTGCCGTAGATTTCAGCAGCCAGCGTATCCGGCTTCACGGCGCATGCTTGCGCGCCCAGGCGCATGGTGCCGCCCAGGTCGGATTTCTCGTCGCGCTTTTCCACTTTGCCGTCCAAGCCTTGCCATTCATCGATCAGCGCAACGACTGGCTGGTCGGTTTCCGGTTCGAACTCGGTCGAGTTGGCGTTGGTCAGACCCGCCTTGTTACGCGCATATTCAATCAGCGCCACCTGCATGCCCAGGCAAATGCCCAGGTAAGGGATCTTGTTTTCACGGGCGAACTGGGCGGCCTTGATCTTGCCTTCCACACCGCGCTTGCCGAAGCCGCCCGGCACCAGGATGGCGTCGTATTGCGACAGGCTGGCTGCGCCGTTGGCTTCGATTTCTTCCGAGTCGATGTACTCGATGTTGACCTTGGCTTCGTTGTGGATACCGGCGTGGCGCAGCGCTTCGGTCAGCGACTTGTACGATTCCGTCAGTTCCACGTACTTGCCCACCATACCGATCGACACTTCGGATTTCGGGTTTTCCAGCGTGTAGATCAGCTTGCTCCACATCGACAGGTCGGCCGGCGCCGGATTCAAGTCCAGCGCTTCGCAAATGATCGCGTCCAGGCCCTGGTCATGCAGCATTTGCGGCACTTTATAAATGGTGTCGACGTCCCATACGGAAATCACGCCGCGTTCTTCGATGTTCGAGAACAGCGAAATCTTCGCGACTTCATCTTCCGGAATGCGGCGGTCGGCACGGCACAGCAGCGCGTTAGGCGAAATACCGATTTCACGCAGCTTTTGCACGGAGTGCTGGGTCGGCTTGGTTTTCAGTTCGCCGGCCGATGCAATGTACGGCACCAGCGTCAAGTGCACGAACGCCGAGTTTTTGCGGCCTGCGCGCAAGCTCAGCTGACGCGCGGCTTCCAGGAATGGCAGCGATTCAATATCGCCGACGGTGCCGCCGATTTCGCACAGGGCGACGTCGTAGCCTTCCGCGCCACGGCGGATGTAATCCTGGATTTCATTGGTGATGTGCGGGATGACCTGGACGGTTTTGCCCAGGTATTCACCACGGCGCTCCTTGCGGATCACGGATTCGTAGATCTGGCCGGTGGTGAAGTTATTCACCTTGCGCATGCGGGTGGAGATGAAACGCTCATAGTGGCCGAGGTCCAAATCGGTCTCGGCGCCATCATCAGTAACAAACACTTCACCGTGCTGCATTGGGCTCATGGTGCCCGGATCGACGTTGATATACGGATCCAGTTTGAGCATGGTGACTTTGAGGCCGCGCGATTCGAGGATCGCGGCGAGGGAGGCGGCGGCAATCCCTTTACCAAGGGAAGACACAACGCCGCCGGTGACGAAGACATATTTGGTCATGGGCAGATCGGGTGCCGGTCGGCACGATGCGGGAAATTAAAATTATAGCGCAAAGTTGAGTCTTCTTCATCCCTACGTCTGGAAAAAACCAGTTATCAGCCTGCAAGCATAGGTATTTTGGCAATGTTGACGGTCGGTGGCGTGCCGCACAGAGACCCGGTTGCGCGTGCAGGACAATGCAATTTTGCAAAGGAGACCGTTATGACTTATTCGGAACGCGATGCTTACGGCATGTATGTCGACACCGGCCACCAAGGCCCTGGCCCATCCCTGATGGGCGCCGACACCTTGATCGGCGACCACGTGCACAACCTGCAAAATGAACATTTGGGCACGGTAAAGGAAATCATGCTCGACATGCAGACCGGCATGGTCGCCTATGTCGTGATGGCCAGCGGCGGCGTGCTGACGCTGGGTGAAAAACTGTTTGCCGTGCCCTGGGAAGCATTGACGCTGGACACGGCCAACAAGCGCTTCACGATGGACATCAGCAAGGAACGCATTGAAAACGCGCCTGGCTTCGACAAGGACCACTGGCCGGACATGGCCAACCAGACGTGGATGAACGAAGTGCGCAGTTACTACCAGCGGGACGCCGCAGCGCGCTGATGCATTGATCTGTGCGGCTGGGGTGGCGCACGATAGAATACGGGCAACAGTATCAAAAAGTTAATTTAATGCTAGCATTGCAACCTCCTGTGCCACAGGTAACTTGCAACTAGCTATGACCAAGCCCTTAAAAGCTGCCGACGTCGCCCAGGCCCTGTTCGGCCTCCCCCAAACCAACCGCCTGTTGCGCCTGGCCTTTCCCAACGAGGATGGGCCGGACGCACAGTTGCTTCCCAACCGGCTGGAAGCGGACGAAGCGCTGTCGCAGGATTTCAATTTCACGGTTGAAGTGCTGTCGGACGATGCCCGGCTGGCGTTGAAAGACGTCGAAGGGAAAATGGTGACGATTTCCCTCGTGCGGGAAGACGGCACCCTGCGCTACTTCAATGGCTACGTCTTTGAATTCGCCCTGATCCGCACCGACGGCGGCTTCGCGTTTTACCGCATGCAGCTGGGCCCATGGCTGGCGTACCTGCGCCTGCGCCGCGATTATTACCTGTTCCACGGTAAAACCGTGCAGCAGCAAACCGCGGAAATCTTTGCCGGCTACCCGCTGCCTGACTGGAAAACCCGCATCCAGGGCGCCGACCCGGTGTTGACGGATGCCTGCCAGGCGGGGGAAACCGACTATAACTATGTGCACCGGCGCTGGGAACAGCGCGGCTGGCACTACTGGTATGAACACCGCGCCGATGGCCACACGCTGGTCCTGGCGGACGACTCGACTGCCGCCGATCCCATTGACGGCGTCCCCACCATTGCCTACCAGCGCGAAGCCGGCGCGCAGGAAGACGACGCCATTGGCGACTGGTCGCCCGTGCGGCGCATTATCCCGGCCAGCGTGGCGCTGTCCAGCTTTGACTTTAAGTCGCCCCGCCCGCAAAGCGCGGCGCTGCCCACCATCCACCAGCAAGGCAACGTGCCGCAGCTGGAAGTGTATGAATACACGGGCGCCTATGGTTTTTCCGCGGGTGACGATGGCAATGCGCTGGCGCGCCGCCGCATGGAAGAAATCGAAGCAGGCGGCAAGCGCTTCGAAGCGGGCGGCAATGACCGCTTCGTCCAGCCCGGCCGCTGGTTCCGGCTGACGGGCCACTTCGACATCGACCCGGACGGCAGCAACAGCGAAGACAGCACGTTCCTGATCATTTCGACCCGCCACAGCGCCAGCAACAATTACCACGCCAATGGCAGCCAGCCGGCCCACTACAGCAACACGCTGACGTGCGTACGCAAGATCATTCCGTGGCGCCCCGGCCGCGGCTACAACAGCACGGAGCCGAAACTGTATGGGCTGCAGACCGCCACTGTTGCGGGGCCATCCGGCGAAGAAATCCATACCGATGAATTCGGCCGCGTGCGGGTGCAATTCCACTGGGACCGCGAGGGCCAGTTCGACGATAAAAGTTCGGCCTGGGTGCGCGTGGCCACGCCGTGGGCCGGATCGAACTTCGGCATGACGTCGATTCCGCGCATCGGCACGGAAGTCATCGTGCAATTTTTGGACGGGAATCCGGACCGCCCGCTGATTACCGGCATGGTGCCGAATGCGCAAACCATGCCGCCATGGACCTTGCCCGACAATAAAACCCAGAGCGGCATCCTGACCCGTTCAACGCCGGGCGGCGCGTACGCCAACGCCAATGCGTTGCGCTTCGAAGACAAGAAAGGCGCCGAGCAGCTGTGGCTGCACGCGGAAAAGGATCAATTGACGGAAGTCGAGCACGATGAAGACAAGTGGGTCGGCAACGACCGGCGCAAGACCATCGACCACGACGAAATCAACCACATCAAGCATGACCGCACGGAGACCGTCGATCATGATGAAACCATCACCGTGCATAACAACCGCAAGGAGCGGGTCGATCATAACGAGAGCATCAGTATCGGCGATAACCGCACGGAGGATGTGGGGAAGAATGAAACCATCGATATTGGCGGAACCCGTAATGTCACGATCGGCCACATGAAGATCGAGACCGTGGGCCTGGCCAAAGTCGTCACCATCGGCGGCGCTTACCAGACGTCGGTTGGGGCAGCCATGAACACCACGGTCGCGCTGATGCAGGCTGAGGAAGTCGGCCTGTCGAAATACGTGACGGCCGGCCAAAAGATTTCCTTCACCGCCGGAGAAGAATTCCGCATTGAAGTGGGCGCCAGCTCGTTCGTCATGAAACAGGACGGCCGCATTGAAATCTCGGGCAAGGAAATCATCATCCGCGGCTCGAAGAAAGTTGAATTGCATGGCGACGACGTCGACACCAATCCGGAAGGCTGACCGTGGAAATTCCAGCCATCCCCAGCCTGCGGTTCGACAACCGCACCGGATTCGACGCCCTGCACTTTGATACGTTGGACCAGAACGGCGTTGCATTCCATGTCATCACTGCGAAGACCGGTTACACCTTGTCTCCCGGCGCCACGCCCGGGCAAGCGTACTTAACGCCGGCAGCCGCCCTGCTGCACGTGGCGGATGTGCACTACGAAGACAATCTCGATCGCAGCGTGCGCTATGAGAGCGACCTGGCGCCCTATAAACCGCTGTGCGACGTTGTTGTTATCGGCGCCGCCTATCCGCCTCAAGGCGGGAAAAGGCCCAGCTTCGATATCGCGCTGCGCGTCCAGCGCCCCGACCTGCCGCCGGCGTTGCCGGAGCGCCCCCGCCCGCTCAATCCATGGCAGCCGCTATCGCCCGAGGTCTACCAGCAATGGCAAAAAGACCTGGCGTGCGCCGCCCCCCGGCCCGGCGCCCTGCTGGTCGATAAAACCTTGCGTATCCACGGTGAACGCCACTTGCACCGGCTGGCGGCGCCCCTGCGCTGGGTGCATGGCACGCCATGGCGCCTGGACAGCGCAGCCGCCTGCACGCCGCTGCCGCTGCGCTATGAATATGCGTTTGGCGGCGAGTGCCGCGCCGAAGCAAGCGATGCCTGGGCCGCGAACATCCCTGCAAGCCATAGGCTGACGCCGGAACAGCAGGCCAGCTATCCCGATACAGCGCCCGCTCCGGTGGCACATGACAGTTGCCAGTCCAATCCTGTCGGTTGCGGATTTACCCGCGACTGGTTTGCCCTGGCTTGCGGCATGGAGACGCTGCCGGCGCCGCGCATTGAATACCCTGTGCAGCCATTGACTGCCCGCGCTTTTTGGGATGCCGCTTGCGGCAAGCACACCATTCCCGCTGCGGGCATGGGCTTTGTCGGGCGCGGCTGGCTGCCGCGCCGTAACCTGATCGGCCAGGTCGAATTGAAAACCACGTGGCACGAAGATGAGGTGCCACTGCTGCCGAAGGATTTCGATTTCCGCTACTGGAACGGCGCGCCGGATGACCAGCAATGTCCGCATCTGGAAGGCGGCGAACGTTTCACGCTGACGAACCTGTGCCCTGCCGGCGCCCCTTATGCCGTCACCGGCGCTGACGGCAACCGCACGTTCACGTTCGCGCTGCCGCAACAGGCGCTATTCATCCTGGCGGCGGGCGCGGACGGCGTGCTGGCCGCCCAGCCGCTGGCCATCGATACCGTCGTCATCGACCTTGACAACGGCGCCGTGGAACTGACCTGGCGGCTGGCCCTTTTGGCCGATGGCACGTTCGATGAAGTACGGCTGCACCATGCCGGCACGCCCGAAGCCCTGGCCCGCCTAAACGAATTGACCTCGGCCGCCGCCCTCAGTTGACATCCTATGGCTCACGAAACCGTCACCAAATCCCAGCGCTTTTATTGTGTCAGCGTGACACCGGATATCTGCAAGACCCCGGTCGGCAATTCCGTCATACCGATCCCCTACACCATCACTGGCGAATTCAAGGATGCGCAAGATGTGTCGCGCTCGGTCAAGATGCACAGCGAGCCGGCGTTCTTGCATGGCAAAAGTTTTATTCCCAGTGTCAAAGGCGATGAACGCGGCACGGTGGGCGGCATCAAGAGCGGCACGTATTTAAAGCGGGTGCAACCCAAGGACAAGAGTTCCACCAAAGGCGCGAACGGCACGCAAACGGTCCAGGAATCGCGCTTTATCTGGATGAATGACCGCAATACGTTTGGCCGGATTTATGAACGCGGCGTGCAGGGCGCGAAAGCCCGGTTGCGCAGCCTGGCCAACAGCGCCAGCCAGGAATTGAAAGACGCGGCGCAGCACTATAAGGACAATGTCTCCGGCGACCTGCACGCGGCAGGGCAGAAAGCCATGGACGTGGGCGGCGATATCGCCACCGGCAGCGCTGCGCTGGGCGTAACGGGCCTGGCCGTGGGCGCCACGGGTATCGGTGCGCCTGCGGCCGCGGTGATGGAAACCGGTGCCGCGGCCGGCGGCGTCGTGGGCGGTACGGTGGCCGGTACGGGTTATGCGGCCGACACGGCGGCCACGGTGCTGGATCACGCTGCAGACTTTGTCTTGACAGGCAAAACCCCGCCGGTGCTGAGCACACTGGGCGACATGGCTGTTAACGCGGCGGAAAACCTCGTGCTCAAGAAGGTCAGGAAAATTCCGTTTGTCGATGGCTTGTTGAAGAAACTGGTGCCGGCAAAAAAAGGCGCGCCGGGTTCGACACCCCCGCCTCCGAAAAAACCACCAGCCAAATCCGCCCACAACGGTGGCGACAAGGATGGCCATGACGGCGGCAAGACCAAGCAAAAGAAGGAACCAAAGGCGGATAAACCGTCCGACTGCTGCCCGAAAGACAGCGCCCCCGGCGGCAAACCTGTCAAGAGCAACCACCCGGTGCACTATGGCACCGGCGAGGAAATCCTGGCCCAGACCGACTTTGTGATCGACGGCGCCGAGCCGCTGGCGTGGACCCGCGTCTACCGCTCCGGATCGGAATGCGAAGACTGGGGCTTGCTGGGCGCGCGCTGGTCCACGCCCTACACCAGCAGCCTGTCCGTTTGCGCCCAAGGTATCGTCTATCACGAAGCCAGCGGGCGGGCGCTGCGCCTGCCGGCGCTGGCCATCGGCCAGCAACACGACCACCGCGCCGAAGGGTTCATCTTGCGGCGCGACAGCGACCGGCAACTGTCGCTGGTGTGGCGCGACGGCAGCACCGATACATTCACCAAGGGGCCGGATGGCTGGCTGCCGCACGGCTACGATGGCGTCAACGCCATGCTGGCGCCAGGCGCCCCGCTCCGCGTACAGCGCTTCTGCCTGTCGCGCCGCGAGGAACGCGATGGCAAGGGCACCGCGATCGAACGCCGCCACGACGCGCGCCCCGGCGAAGTCCTGCTGCGCATCCGTACCGATGATGGCGTGACAATCGAAGCGCTGCGCGACGGTTGGCTGCCGCTGGAAATGGGCGCCGAGCCGCAAACCATGGCGCCACGGATCGGCAGGATCGAACAGGTGCTGCCCGATGGCAGCCGCCTGTGCCACGTGCGCTACCGCTACGAAGCGGACATGCCGGACCTCGTCACGGCCACTGCTCCGGAAGGCGCATTCGAAGCGCTGCCGCTGCGCTGTGGCCTGGTGGAGCAAACCAATCTCGCCAGCCAGTCGCGCAGTTACGCGTACCACCACCATTTACTGGTGCAGTACACGACATATGGCGGCTTCCAACACGGCCTTGAATGGGTCAGCCTGGACATGCTGCGCGAGCGCTGGGCAGGCAACGGCCTGGAGGCAGCGCAACTGGCGGCGCTCCGCCCCATCACAGCCGCCAACAGCTACCAGGCGCGCGCTGTGCGTACCACCACGCAAGACGGCCGCGATGAAGTGCAGATTGCCTACATCGACAACGACACGACGCGCGTGACAGAACCGGATGGCGGCATCCTGGAATACCGTTTCAATGCGCGCTGGCTGGCAACCGAGGTGCACCGTATCCATCCGGATGGCAGCGTGCGCCCGCTAGGCCGGCGCCAATGGGACCGCGACGGCATGCTGCTGGCCGACATCGACGCCGATGGCGCCGAAACCCGCTATGGCTATGACGCGGCGGGCAACCTCACGAGCGTGACCGATGCGCAAAACCACGTGACGCGCATCGACTACGATGCGAACCATTTGCCGGTCGCCGTCACCGATGCGTTGGGCCATACGACACGCAGCCGCTATGACGACGCCGGCCGCCTGCTGGAGCGCACCGATGCGCTGAACCGCAGCACCCGCTACGCCTACGACGCGCAGGGACGGCTGGCAACCGTCACCGATGCGCGCGGCGGCAACAAGCGCTTGACGTATGACGCGGCGGGCCGCCTTGCCGCTTATACCGATTGCTCGAACTACACCACGCGGTATGGCTACGATGTGCATGGCCGGCTGACGGAATTTACCGATGCTGCGGGTAATACGACGCGCTATCACTACGATGCGCTGGGGCGCATGGTGCGTATCACTTACCCCGACCAGACTGCCGAATCGTATGACTACGATGCAGAAGGCAACCTGGTGGCGCATACCGACGCCAAAGGCCATAAGACGCGCTACCGCTACGACGGCCATGGGCTGCTGACGGAGCGGATCGATGCGAAAGAACAGACGCTGCGTTATGCGTATGACAAAGCGCTGCGGGTCACGGAACTGGTCAACGGCAATGGCGACGCGTACCTGTTCGGCTATGACGCGGAAAGCCGGCTGGCCAGCGAAACGGGTTTTGATGGCAAGACCACAGCTTATTTCTACAGCAAGGCCGGGCACCTGATTGCCAGCGACAGCGCCGGCATCCGCACCGAATACGCGCGCGATGCATTGGGCCGCCTGCTGGCCAAGAGCAGCGCCGATGGCGGCGTGCGCTATGCGTATGATGCGGTGGGCCGGCTGATCGCAACGGCCACGTCGCAAGCGGAACATCGCTTCATGTATGACGCGGCAGGGCAGCTGATTGACGAACGTGCCGCCTATTCGCCTTCTGCGCCTCGCCTGCCCGGCCAGCCTGCTGAGTTCATCGCGGCCTTCACAATGACGCACGCGTACGATGAACTGGGCAACCGCATTCAAACCATTCTTCCCAATGGCCGCCGCATCGATACGCTGCGCTACGGCAGCGGCCACTGGCACGGCACCCTGTGGCAAGGCACGCCGCTGGTGGACCTGGAACGCGACCAGTTGCACCGGGAAACGCGGCGGGAATGGGGAACGGCCAAGGAACGGCTGGTGGAGCGCCGCAGTTACGATCCGCAATCGCGCCTGAGCGCCTTTACGCTGGAGAAAGGCAGCCAGCACCTGCGTGAGCGGCATTACGAATACGATGCCGTCAGCAATCTGGTCCACATCGACGACAAGTTTGGCCACAGCATCCGCTACACGTACGACCCGCTGGGCCAGCTGCTGTCGGCGGTACAACCCGGGTTGACTGAAACGTTCGCGTTCGACCCGGCAGGCAACCTGCTCGACCCGGCTGCGGAACGCGCCCCGATCGACACGCGGCAAGTCTTGCGCGAACTGGACGAACAGCCCGCGCCGGGAACCACGCCTCCGCGCCTGGCAAAAGTGACGCATAACCTGCTGCGCCAGTACATGGGCTATGCGTATGAATACGATACGCAAGGCAATACGATCGTCAAGCGGCCACGCTTGCTGACTGGCGCTAATGACGAAGGGGTGCTGGAGTTTTCGTACGACACGGATAACCGGCTGATAACGGCGGTGCGAACCTTTGCCAATTCACGGATGGTGGCGCGCTATAGCTATGACGCGTTTGGACGGAGGATTGCAAAGCGGGTGGATGAACAGCGGTGGGAGGCTGGCGAGGATGCTCCGCCGGTGGGGCTTGCGCATACTGGCGTCACTACGCTGTTTGTGTGGGATGGCGATGTGATGGTGCAGGAAGTGCATGCGGATAAGACGATCACGTATGTGTATGAGCCGGACAGCTTCGTGCCGTTGGCGCGGGTTGAGTCCTGGGAGGGCATCGCGTCATTCGCAAACCGCGATACACATGTGTGGTCTGTGAACACGTGGACTTTATTAGCATCTTTCCCTGATGCTAATGCACATGTTGTTAATAGGATAGAAGATAGGCATATCCAAGCGGAATTTCGGCACCATGCATCGCGCAACCATCAATTGGCCTCAATAGAAGCCACGTCGGCGTTCGACAGCATTCTCTACTATCAGTGTGACCATCTAGGAACGCCATCGGAGTTAATAGATAGAGAAGGGGAAGTGTTCTGGGCTGCGCACTATCGTGCTTGGGGGAAAGTACAGCGATATGATGTGAACCGCGTAGAGCAACCTTTGAGGTTCCAAGGTCAATACTTAGACCAAGAGACCTCCTTACACTATAACCGCTTCAGATATTATGATGTAAATAGCGCGCGTTACATTACACAAGACCCCATAGGGCTTTTCGGCGGCATAAATACTTATCAATATGCCTCAAATAGCACGGGATGGATTGATCCGCTTGGCTTAGCTAAGCTCATGGAGCTCGGAACTTACGGAAATTTGAATGGTGCGGCTCACGTAAATGATGGATTACAAGCCCATGAGTTAGTACGACATGAATATTTGGTTCAAAAAGGTCTTGCAAACAAGAAGTGTCGAGATGCAGACAATCCATCTATTGCGCTCGACTTAGATCACCATACTCGGGGACCAGAAAAGGATAGTCGCGGCATCGGCGGTGCCCACTATCATGAAGGTCGCATTAGGCTGCAACAGGGATTGGGAAGAAATGAATTCCATCCTGATACAAAACGTGAACTGGACATTACTCAAGGTGGATTACGTAAGGCCGGAATTCCCGCTAGCAGAGCTCGAAAACTGCGCAAACAGGCGGAAGAGTTCTTACGTGAACAATCTAAATGCAGGACTTGCACCACTTGCTTATAAAGGAACGACTATGAGCCATGAAATACTCATCAACAATCCCACGAACAATTTACTTCTCCCTCGGATTGGTGGCGAAGCATTAATTGAAGGAGTTACCGACTGGCCTCTCAGTCCAAATGGATTGCCATTGACTTTAGTTGCGTCCATCCCCAACTCATTCATTGCGAAACATACCGGATTCGAGTTGCCAGAAGATCATTACACATCAGTGTTCTCATATTACTCGGACTCCGACTACTTCCTTGATCAAATAACCTATCATGGAGATCCAGATGAGTTATCGTACCTGATGCAAGGCTCAACAAAAGTCATTCAACATCGCATAGGCGGGAATATCTCCAAAGGAACATTCATACCTTCACATTTAATGGAAATTGGCAGCTTCACATCAAATGACAAGGACTGTGGCTCTCGAATTGGAGGAAACCCTTGCCTTCTTCAAAACGAGACCATTCAAACAGAAGAATTTATATTCGCCCTTCAGCTTAGAAGCTCGGACTTTCCAAGTAAGTTCAACGATATTTTTGGAATTCCAGATGCGCTAGGCTATTTATTCCTAAGGGAAAACCCTCAAGTTTCTGACAGATGTGGTCTTTTTTTTGTTCAGACAACCTAAATTATTAACTTCTCCGTTTGTTATAGGTATAGCCACGGATGTTGACATGCAGCGCCCCCCGGACAGGTCACTGTAGTGGCTCAGCCACGCGTGCTTTCAGCCGGCGCAGCAGTTCAATCGCGGTATCAAGGCGGCGCTGCAAATGCCAGTATTCGATCTAGCTGAGGATAGCGCTGACAAATCCCGCGGAAATTAATACTTTCACTGGCCATGGCGCTGCAAAGTCGCCCCTGAAATGGACAGCCACGCCCGTTGCAATGGCGGAAGCTAGCAACGACGTGCGGCTCGCTGCGCTTTTGGCCAAAGGGTGTTATCGTTAGTCTATCAATATTGATATAGAAATGGAATAATTATTGAAGAAATGAAAGAATCATACATCTACAACTCTATATTCAAGCGAAAGGACGCAGTAAAACACACCTACAGTTTTTCAAATAATCGCGGCAGCTTTAGCTGTGCCAACACCAATGCTAGGCCGGAGATACCAGCCTGACCCATTACCGCGACAACTAAGGTAATAAGTGATAAATATATTTATTGACAAGAGCACTTGGATCGACTACCTCCAAGGCTGGGAAATTATCGATGTAGCTGTCCGTGACAAAAATATCGTCTATCTAGGTGCCAGGAAAAGTATAGGCTACGAAGATGCCTCACATCTGGCAAATCATGATATTCCAACAAAAATTATTGCTATCTACCTTGATGAGCCTTCAGGTTTAGTAAATGGCAGCCGGCTAAATATTGGTGGCCAAGAGCTTTCGGGCATGGCTTTTCCAGTAATCGGTGTTTCCAGGCTTCCGTTTAGCCGTCCAGGCGGCATGGTTTCCGCAAAAAACATGGATGGTGACACATGGCCAATCGGTGGCGGCAATGGCCCAATGGAGCATATCTCTCCTGGCGCTTGGCCACACCCCTACCGGCTGAAATGTATTAACGGCTACACCTATTCCGTTGGGGCCGGGCGCTCACTTTACAAGCGCGTCGCTGTTGGCCAATGGCAGTCATTCCGAGACGGTTTTCCGAAGGTCCAATCTTCGAATAAGCTGGGTTTCAGGGATCTTGATGCATTCTCTGACCACGACATGTATGCAGTAGGCGGCCACGGCGACGTCTGGCATTACGACGGTACAAAGTGGACGCAAATGGGTTTCCCCAGCAACGTCCAGTTAGGTACGGTCACTTGCGCCGGGGATGGCAACGTGTATATCTCGAGCGAGGGCGGAAGCCTGTGGGTCGGAAACAAATCCACCTGGAAGCGCATATACGAAGGCGGATCCAGCGTGTTATGGAACGACGTGCTGTGGTTCCAGGACAAGCTTTGGCTGGCTTCCGACTACAACTTCGCCATCTGGAATGGCAAGGAACTCGAACCCGTTATGCATGATGGCAAACCGGTATCGATCCGCGGACATATGGATGCCTACGACGGATTGCTGGTCGTCGCCAGCCTGGAATTCGCCATGGCCTTTGATGGCCAGCAGTGGCAAACCATCGTCGCACCTTATCTGGATTGAGCCGGCCAGGTAACGGAGACTGCTTGCGACCTCCTATCTAAATTACCCACTTCCAGCGGCTTGAATCAGGCCGTCTGCGGCGGCGAAAGTGCTGCGCTATGACTGCATGCTACTGCACTCATGCTAACAACCCAGCCCCATGTTTAATGCCACGCCCCAATAACCAAACCATAAATAAGAAACTGCACCAAGTGATACCCGCCATCGATCAGCAGCAGCTTGGTACTGCGGTTGGCGAACTGGTAATTGATACCGAAACTGGCGGCAACCAGACCTCCGCCGACAGCCAGTCCCTGCCCGGCCGCGATCGGGGCGGACGCTGCAGCCGGCATCAGCCACGCATACACAAACGCAGCCAACAACGCAAAGATAAAGCTAACGCCAAACACCTTAGCAGGATGGCCCTGCTCTTGTTTACAGTTGTCACACGGCCCTGCTTCGCGGTTCCACGTGTTGCCAAACAGCGCTGGTGAATACCACAGGCCGCCCAGCATGAAGCTGGAAGAGGCAGCAACGATAATGGCAAGCAGGTTCAATTGCAGCATGGTAACTTCTCCGTCTGTTATAGGTATGGCCGCGGATGTTAACACGCAGCGGCCCCCGGACAGGTCACCGTGGCGGCTCAGCCACGCCTGCTTTCAGCCTGGCGCAGCAGTTCAATGGCGGCATCAAGGCGGCGCTGCAAATGCCAGCATTCGATCTGGCTGAGGATAGCGCTGGCAAATCCCACGGAAATTAATACTTTCACTGCCAATGGCGCCGCAAAGTCTCCCATGAAGTAGACAGCCACGCCTGTAGCAATGGCGGAGGCAAGCAACGACGTGCGGCTTGCTGCGCTTTTGGCCAGCACAGCTTTAGCGTTGGCGCGGCGGGAACCTTGTTCCAGCAGGTTTTGGGTTTCGAATTCAGTGATTGGTGTTTTCATGTTTTCTTATTAGAAAAAATCTACAGGGATACTTCTGGAAGACAGTACATGGCACAGCGACAGGAGCAGCGATACCTATTCGGTCCAATCTCCATCGGCAATGGCTGCTAACCTTACTCAAACAGCACGCCGCTGCGGTTCCGCCACATGCAAATATTTCGTCAGCAAATCCCGTGGCGGCGCCACGCTGATGTTCTTCAATATCTGCCCCACATTGCCGCGATGGTAGCCGCCGTGCGTGATCACGTGCATCAGGATTTCTTCGCGCGACATCGTGCCCGCGTCGCCATCCGTGAAGCGGAACTGCACCGGCTGCGCCAATGCCGCGTCATCCAGCGTGGCAACATAGCCTTGGAACCATGCATCGGTTTCCTTTACTGCTGCGCGCAACTCTTCCAAGGTGGGCGTGGCCTTGGTATTGGTGGCATCATAACCATGCGCCTCGCCCAGCAAGTGCGCGCGGAAAATCCGGTCCACGACATAAATGTGGTTCAGCGTCCGGATCGCCATATGCAAATCCGCTTCGGCCGTCACGGTTGCCAATACATCGAATAATTCGCTATTGGCCCATGCCTTTTGGCCAAACAGGGATTGCAGCATAGTGACAGACATGATGGCTCCTTGAATAAGGTGGTTCAAAAACGGTAGCAGTGCGCTTGCTGGCTATCGGCGCGTTGAAACGGTACGGTCAGGATTGGCGACTGGTTTTTCTGGCACTGGATTAATATTTCAGTGTACGCCTCGACGCTGCGCTCGACGATGCCTTGCTTGCCTGCGCGCCCGATCGCTTGCGCCAGCGAAGGTTCGCGCAGCGGAGTGTCCGTCGGGCGAGTGTGCGCAGCTTCGGCAATCAACGGACTGGACTTCGCCATTGCAATTGCACGCGCAGATAATGTTGCGCGGGATGTGAGCGCCGCATCGGCAGCCATTTTCAAGTCTTCTTGCGGTACGTCCGCAGACCGCACCTGGCCCGTACAAGCCAGCCAGATCAAGACCAGTGATTTAGCGCGCCTTGCCGACATGCCACGCCGTCCACGCAAAGAACAGCCCAAACACCAGGTCACCCGCGCCATAGACCGAAAAGAACATGGCAGTCAGCGGCGACTCGGACGCGATCGATGGCAGCGTCTGCGCCTTGTCAGACAGCCAGCGCAGCCACGCCAGCACATACACGAGCTTTTCAAACGCAAACACGGCAAGCAGCGCTGGCACATGGTGATAAGTCTTCGCCACGGCCCAATACGCCAGCCCCCACAGCACGACGGCAACCTGCCCCAGCCACGAAAACACGGCGGGATCGACTGCCGCCAGCAAGGGATTCATGAACAGCTTGGAAAACGTCAGCATGCCGAACACGTTATACGCGCCGGCAAGCCAGAAACCTTTGGTGATCAGCGAACGGGGATGGGACGCAACGGACATGGACAGGTGGATGATCGAACGCGGAATTGTCTATTTTACAAAATCCACATGATTGTCGGCAAGTGCCGCAGCGATGTCGCCAGTATGGCGCACCAGCACGCCGCGCAAGCCTGCTGCGTTGGCTGCCTCAACGTTCTCTGCGAGGTCATCAAAAAACAGGACAGCTTCCGGTCGCACGTCCAGTTCCCGGCAGATATGCTCGAACGCTGCGCGCTCAGGTTTGCGCAAGCCGATCTGATGCGAAGCGAACACGCGGCCGAACGATTGCGCCACGGCCGGATACAGCCGCATCCAGCACGCCATATGGCTGGCGTTGGTGTTGGTGAACGCGTGGCAGGGAATGGTCCCGCGCAATGACGACACCAGTTGCACCGCCTCGGCAATCTCGCCTTGAAAGATGGCGTTCCAGCCTGCCTCAATCTGCGCAACCGGCGCCTGCAGCTGCAGTGTCTGCGCGATGTGCGCAAAGTATTCACTGGCTGTGATCTCGCCCCGCTCGTGGCGCTGGTAAGGCAAATCGTTGCAAAAAAGTTGCTGCAATTGTTCCAGCGATAACCGGGAATATGGCGCCCATGCGGCAAGAATGCGCTGGAAATCAATGTCGATCAGTACGCCGCCAAGATCGAACAACAGGACTTGCGGAGGCGGCACAGTCATCGCTGGGCGCCGACAAAGTGCAGCGCTTCCCGCGCCAGTTGCAGACTATCCTTGGCTGCCGCCTGATGAACAGCCAGCCACTCTTTCATTAACCGGCCATGCCCGGGATCAAATTGCTGTCCGCTTCCGGCCGCCACCAGTTCGTCAACACGTTTGCGCGGCAGCTTGACGACAAATTCATCGGCAGACGACACCATGGCAAATATCTTGCCATTGACCTGCAATGCTGAAGACCCGAAACCCTTCTTGCCCCGCTGGCCGACAGAGACGCCCGGCTCGCCGGACAGCGCCTCGGCCACCATGGAAAATTGCTGCTGCCATGCAGACTGCTGCTCAGACATTTCACTTCCTTTCAACAGAATCCCATTCATACGCATTGGCGATACGGTCAGCAACCTGGTTCATCAGCGCCATGCCGTTGTCGCCATTGGTCATGATGACCATGCCATATCCTTTGCGCACATGCCCCGTCATCCATGCACGATACCCCCAGTTCGATCCACTGTGAGAAAAATACCAACCGTCGCCACGGCGCGCCATCGACCATCCCACCGCATAGGGACCAACACCAACGGGCGTCGTCATGTCCTGTGCGAAGCGCTGTTCCAGCACGGCGCCGCGGGGGCCGCGTAGCGCAGTTTGCATTTCAATCATGAACTTCGCCAAATCCGTTGGCGTGCTCCACAATGCAGCGGCTGCCAGTTCCGGATAAATGTGCCATGGCGCACCCATGCGGCGGCCCTGCTCGTCATGCGCCAGCGCGGCATGGATGCGTGTTTCGGGCGGATCAAAGGAACTGTCCTGCATGTGCAGCGGCGCCAGGACAGACGACTGCATCAAGTTCGCAAACGAACAGTTGCACACGTCTGCCATGGCCAACTGCATGATGGTCAAACCGCCGCCAGAATATTGGTAGGCGGCATACGGCGCCCGTGCAAACGCGACTTTGCCCACATTCGATGGCGGCAACCCATTGAGAATCTGCACTGGCGCTGGCAACGGCGCTTGCGGTTCATAGCCGGGAAAGCCAAAACCGTCGTCGGCGCCGGACGTGTGGCTGAACAGCGAGCGCGGCGTGACTGGCTGGCTCCACGTGGATTGCGGCACTTTCCACGATGTCAGGACAGTATTGACATCCGCATCGAGATTCAAGCGCCGCTCCTGCACCATACGCATGGCAGCCAGCGCCGTCACGGGCTTGCTGATGGACGCTGCCTGGAACCGGGTTCCTGTTTCCACCAGCCGTCCCGTTTCCGCATCCGCGATGCCGTACGCCTTGGCCCAATGCAGCTTGAAGTCTTTGACGACGGCAATGCTAAGACCGGGCACATGCAGGCGCTCCATCAGCGCCTTCAAGCCCAGGGTATCCAATTCATTGGGACTGGCGGCCTGGGACGCTTCGATGCGGGCAATCAGCACAGCGGCATCATCCTGCGCATGGGCAGCCGTAACGGGAATGGTAGGTAAAAGCCAGAAGATGTAGAGGGGAACAGAGCGGAACATGAACCACCACGATGAATCATTTGATAATTATCATAGTAGCATTAACAATCCGGTTGACCGCAATAAAACGGGGCGCACGCAGCGCCCCGCTCAATACAGCACTACGTCAGAAATTACATGCCGCAGCCCAGCGACTTGATGCGGTCATATGCAGCCTTCGCCTGCACCAGGCCATAGCCGGTGTAGACGTCGCGGCCGGCCGCGTTCAAGTCTTTCGCGCTCTTGGTCAGCGACGTGCGGATCTGCGAGCCCGTGCAGGTTGGGAAGTAGCTCCACACCAGCGCAGCCACAGCCGATACGTGCGGCGTTGCCATCGACGTGCCGTCATAGAAGCTGTAATTGGTTGGCTTCACGGCCACCGTTGCCGATGCACCCAGTTGCGCTTTCATTGCCGCGCCTTCGGTATCCGATGCCGTCACCGATGGAATGGTGGTCACGGTGGTGCCCAGCGTGCCGCCGAAGCCGCCAGCTGCATTGTTGTACACCACTGCGCCAACACCGCCGCTGGCCTTGCAGTTGCTGACCTTGGTAGCGAAGTCCACCGTGCCGCGCTGGATCAGGCACACTTTGCCAGCCATGGCCGTGTTGACGGTATCGCCCAGGCCGAAGTCAGCCAGTGCGCCGGTAGCGGTGGTTTTTGGCGAACCATCCATCGCGCCTGGTGCGTAGGTGCTCGCGCCCACGACCAGCGATGGCTCGGCGCCCGCGCCCATTGGCACGGTCGACAGCACGTTCACGCCAGGACCGGCGATTTCCACTTTGCTGTTGTACTGAGAGAACGAAGCCCAGGTCAGGCTTTCATCCACGGCCGCCACGCTCATCACGCTGGCATAGCCGGCTGGGTACGATACAGCCGTGTTGCCATCGTTACCGGCAGCGGCGATCGACAGTGCGCCAGCGCTTTGCAGGCTGTCAAAGGCGCGCTGTTCAGTCTTGCTGGACGATGCGCCGCCCAGCGACATGCTGACCACATTGGCCTTGGCTGCCGCGCACTTGTTGGCAGCGGTTGCCAGCGTGGACGAATAAGCCCAGCCATCAGCGCCGAATACTTTGACGATGTGCAGGTTCAGCTTGCGGTTCGGGTTCACGCCCACCACGCCGACGCCGCTGTTGTTGATGCCGGCGATGGTGCCTGCCACGTGGGTGCCGTGGTGGTTTTCATCGGTGTACCACCAGCCCGTGCCGCTGTCGTATTCGCCGGTCACGACGTTGCCGCTCAAATCTTCGTGCGTGCGGTCATAGCCCGAGTCGATAATGCAGACCTTGCGGTTGCCGGTGCTGGCGTCGGACAGCTGGTCCGCCTGCACTGCCTTGATACCCCATGGCACCAGCTGGCCCAGCATGTATGGGGTGCCGGTCGATGCGGTGGTGCCGGAGAATGGCTTACGCTTCACGTCTTCTTCGACGTATTCCACGTTCGGGTTGTGCGCCAGGCCATTCAGTGCCTGGGTCGGTACTTCAATGGCCATGGCGTCCATGCCAAAGATTTCATGTTTGACGGCGCCCTTGGCTGCTTTCACCGCAGCGTGAATGTCGGCAGCTTTGCCTGGCTTGAAGGCCACGATGACACGGGTGGTGTCGGCTGCGGCGGCATAGCCTGCAGCGCCCACGGCGGCGGCTGCACAAGCCATTTTCACTGCGAGTGCGATTTTGGAAGTACGCGAAATCCCGATCATTTAACTCTCTCCAGTATTATCTTTGCGGCGTAGTACGCCCTTTTATGTTGTGTATGCCCAGGTGGGAGGATCATCTCCGCATCCAGACAGGGGCCCAGTGTAGGTGTATGTCACGCTGGAAAACAATATGTCTGGCCGTAAATTTTTAGAAGGGTTTGTTTAACGTTGCGGGGACGCGTCAGTTCCGTTTCATTCTGAACACGGATAGAAAAATGTCTCAAATTAGACATTTCATTCGAGAAAATTTCGGTAGGGTTTCAGGCGGCGGGAGCCCGCTCCGCATGCAATGCGGCTGACATTTGCGTGTCGTCAGTCCAGCGCATTTCGCCTTGGGAAGTCCGCCCCGCCGCCTTCATAAGGCGCCCCCAGCGCGAGTCCCAGCAGGCATCTCTGATATTTTTCCAGCGACATGACGGTCTCCCTGACATGGACTTATCAGGCATCATCCGCCAGCGTACATACGTTACAGCTTGCTGTTCATGCAGCCGGCGCTCGTGCATTCACGCAGGCGGTCTTGCAGGAAGCGGGAGCGCTCGATCGTGGTGTTGGCGGCGCAGTCGAGATTCACGTAAAAGCCGTTCGCTTCACGCTTCGAACAATGTTGGTTGCGCGACTCGATCCACGCCAGCTGCCCGCTTTTCAGGGCTTTCTTTCCATTGGCGTCCAGTTGGGAACTCAGCTTCTTGTAAGTTTCGTTCAACTCCTTGTCTGCTTCCTGATATACCTTGTTCAGGCAATACAGGCCGTCGAAATCATTTTTCGGGGCGTCGCAGGCAGAGTTGGCAAAGGCGGAACCGGACAGGCACATCAACAGGGAAAGAATCAGTTTTTTCATAGCTTTTCTACAGAGAGGGAAGAAGTTCGTCGTCATATTATCAAAAAATAAATATCCACAACAACTTCAATGAAAATCCCGGCTCCCTGTTTTCAACCGCCCCAGCAAATGCGACAAATCCACCAGCCGCTTGGCAACCAGGTGGCACACCTTGCCTTCGCGCTGCCACACGCCATACACGCCCAGCAGCGATGCATTGAGCACTTCACGGCGCTGCTGCTCCACCAGTGTGGGCCACACAATGACGTTGACGTTGCCGGTCTCGTCTTCAATCGTGATAAACAACACGCCCTTGGCCGTGCCCGGACGCTGGCGCACAGTGACGATACCGCAGCCCCGCGCAGGCCAGCCCTGTTCAAACGTGTTCAGCGTGGACGCCGGCAAAAACCGCTTGGCCAGCAATTGCGGCCGCAACAGCGCCAGCGGGTGCCGGTCCAGAGTCAACCCTTGTGAACGGTAGTCGTGCAGGATTTCATCGCCTTCCGATGGCGGCGCCAGTTGCGGCGTTTCTTCCTGCGGCACGGTGGGGCGTAATAAATCCTTGTCCGGCACGGCGCCTGCCGCATCCCATAGCGCTTGCCTGCGGTTGCCGGCCAACGGGCGCAATGCATTGCCCGCTGCCAGTACCTGCAAATCATGGCGGTCCAGCCCGGCACGGCGCGCCAAATCCGCCACACTGGCAAATGGCCGCACGATGCGCGCGACCTCGATGCGCTCCGCACTGTCGGGACGCATGCCCCGCAACAGCGACAGCCCCAGCCGCACGGCAGGCTGGCCACGCGGACCATCCACTTCTTCCAGCGACGAATCCCAGTTGCTGCACGTGATGTCAACGGGCCGCACCACCACACCGTGACGCCTGGCATCCTGCACCAGTTGCGATGGCCCATAAAACCCCATGGGCTGGCTATTGAGCAGCGCGCATAGAAACGCGGCGGGTTCGTGGCACTTGATCCATGAACTGAAATACGTCAGCAGCGCAAAACTGGCCGCGTGCGATTCGGGAAAACCATATTCACCAAAGCCGCGGATCTGGTTGCAGATGGCGTCCGCAAATTCAGCGGGATACTGCCTTTCCATCATGCCGGCCTTGATTTTTCCTTCATATTTATCGATGCCGCCCTTGCGCTTCCAGGCCGCCATGGCACGCCGCAACTGGTCCGCGTCGCCCTCGCTAAAACCGGCGGCGATCATCGCCACCTGCATCACCTGTTCCTGGAAGATCGGCACACCCAGCGTACGTTCCAGTGCAGCTTCCAGGCGGGGAGGATAATCAATCAGGCTGGGGTCCAGCCGCCGTTTTAAATACGGATGCACCATGCCGCCCTGAATCGGCCCCGGCCGCACCAGCGCCACTTCAATCACGAGGTCGTAAAACACGCGGGGCTTTAAACGGGGCAGCATGCTCATTTGCGCGCGCGATTCAATCTGGAATACGCCGATGGTGTCCGCTTCGCACATCATGTCGTAGGTGGCCGTGTCTTCCCGCGGAATATCCTGCAGGCGGAACTGCGTGCCGCGCCGCTCCCCCACCATGTCCAGCGCGCGCCGCAGTGCGGACAGCATGCCCAGCGCCAGCACATCGACTTTCATCAGCCCCAGTTCTTCCAGGTCATCCTTGTCCCACTGGATGACGCTGCGGTCCGGCATGCTGGCATTTTCAATCGGCACCAGGCGCGACAACTTATCCTGCGCAATGACAAAGCCACCCACGTGCTGCGACAAATGGCGGGGAAAGCCGAGGAACTGGTATGCCAGCGACGACCACTGGTGCGCCAGCTGCGATTCCGGGTCCAGCCCGCATTCGCCCAGCCGCGCCAGCAATTCCTGTCGGCTGTCGAACCAGTGATGCGAGCGCGCCACTTTTTCCACAATGGCCAAATCCACGCCCAGCGCCTTGCCACTGTCGCGCAGCGCGCTTTTCGGGCGGTAGCAAATCACGGTGGCCGCCAGCGCGGCGCGGTGCCTGCCATATTTCGTATAAATGTATTGAATGACTTCTTCGCGCCGCTGGTGTTCGAAGTCCACGTCGATGTCCGGCGGCTCGTTGCGCTCCCGTGAAATAAACCGCCCCACCAGCAAATTCGAATGTTCAGGGTCGACTTCCGTCACCCCCAGGCAATAACAGACAGCGGAATTCGCCGCCGAACCCCGGCCCTGGCAAAGGATGTGCTGGGAACGCGCATAGCGGACAATGTCATACACCGTGAGGAAATAAAACTCGTATTTCAATTCCGCGATGAGTTCCAGCTCTTTCTCCACCTGTTCTACCACCTTGGCGGGAATGCCGTTCGGATAGCGGCCACCGGCGCCGATATACGTTTGCTCGCGCAAATAACTCGATGGCGTATGCCCATCCGGCACCAGTTCATGCGGATATTCATAGCGCAATTCTTCCAGTGAAAACGTGCACAGGCTGGCGATGCGCAAGGTCTCATCCAGCGCGGCGCGCGGATAAATATTGGCCAGCCGCAGGCGCTGCCGCAAATGCTGTTCGCCATTTTGCGGCAAGCCATAACCGCACTCGCCCACCGGCTTGCCAAGCCGCACGGCCGTCAACGTATCGAGCAGCGGCTTGCGGGAACGCACATGCATGCGCACGTCGCCCACCGCCACCACGGGCAAGCCATGCTGCAGCGCCACTTCGTCAATGCTGATGCGGTGGCTTTCATCAAATGCCCGCTGCAGCAAATTCAAGCCCATCCATGCACGTTCCGGGAATTGCTCCGCCATCCACGCTGCCTGCCGGTGCAGCCGGTCGATCTCTTCCGGCATATCCACGGGATAATGCGGCAGCAAAATCGCCAGGCAATGAGGCAAACCCTGCAAATGCGCATAGGCCGGCTGCGGCGCCGCGATATCGGCCGGACGCAGCAAATACTGCCCCTTGACCACGCCACTGCGCGTGCGCGCCAGCGTGATCAATTCCGATAAATTGCCATACCCTTCCCGGTCTTGCGCCAGCACCAGCAGCGACAAGCCCGCACTGCCGTCCGCTTCCGTCAAATGAAAGTGCGCACCGATCAATAATTTCAACCCGGCCCGCTTCGCCACGCCATGCGCGCGCACGACCCCGGCCAGCGAACATTCATCGGTGACGGCCAACGCTTTGTACCCCAGTTGCACAGCCCGCTCCGCCAACTCTTCCGCATGGGACGCCCCCTGCAGGAACGAGAAATTCGACAGGCAGAAAAGTTCCGCGTAATCAGGTAAGTCAGTTGACATGGCTTAAAAAAAATACTGTGTTTTTATACAGTATTATAGCCTCTACACATCTGACTGCTGAGTAACTTATCTACGTTGTACTACGGATGTCCTGAAAATCTTGCCTCGATTACAATCGCCGCATTTTTTTTAACTCCGGAGACGCGCGTGTTTGCAACCAGCACTTTACGTAAAGCAGTTCTAATCAGCCTGTACGGGGGCGCCGCCATGGCCACCCTGCCCCCTGCCGTTTATGCGCAGACCGCCGGCGAAAGTGCTTCGCAGCCGCAAACAATCAGCATCGTCGGTTCGCGCCGCGCCACCTCGTCCGCCACCGACACCGTGGTCCCGGTCGACGTGATTCCCATGACCAAAGCTGCCGAACAGGGGGCGCAATTCGACCTGGCGCAATCGCTGACGTACGTGTCGCCTTCGTTCAACTCGACCCGCCAGACCGGTGCGGACGGCGCCGACCTGGTCGATTCCGCCGCACTGCGCGGCCTGGGTTCGGACCAGACGCTGGTGCTGGTCAATGGCAAGCGCCGCCACACGACGGCGCTGGTCAACCTGTTTGGCGCGCGCAACCGCGGCAATACGGGCACCGACATGAATGCCATCCCGCTGCTGGCCATCAAGGATGTGCAAGTGCTGCGTGACGGTGCTGCCGCCCAATATGGTTCCGACGCGATTGCCGGTGTGATGGACATCGGCCTGAAGAAAAGCCTGGGCTGCGAAGCCGTGACGGGCTACAGCCAGTATTCGGAAGGCGACGGCAAGAATTACATGGCGTCCGCTTACTGCGGCGTGGCCCTGGCCGGCGGCGTGGTCGGCATCACGGGCGAATACCTGGACCGTGGCCGCTCGAACCGCGCGGATGCCGGCAATCCCCGCATCATTGGCGACACCAAAGCGGAAAACCAGACCTTGTACGTGAACGGTGAAGTGCCGACCATCCCGGGCGGCAAATTCTATTTCACGGCCGGCGCGCAAAAGCGCGACGCGTCCAGCGCGGCATGGGCCCGTGGCGGCGTGGGCACGGACGATATTCCATCGCGTAACTCGGCAGCCATGTACCCGAACGGCTTCGTGCCGTTCATCAATGGCGACATCGATGACCGCTATGCGATTGTCGGCCACAAGAACAAGTTCGGCGAATGGAATGCCGACTTTTCGCAGACTTATGGCTACAACCGCATGCTGTACAACATCAGCAATACGCTCAATGCGTCGATGGCCAACGCCGACTTGATCAAGGGCGGCAAAGGCGTCAGCCCATCGTCGTTTGATGCGGGCGGTTTCTCGTTCCGCCAGTTGACGTCCAATGCCGACTTCAGCCGCTACTACGACCACGTGCTGCAAGGCTTGAACGTGGCGTTCGGCGCGGAATACCGCAGCGAACAATACAAGATCTTTGCCGGCGAACCCGGTTCGTACATCGATGCGGACGGCGTCGGCTTTGGCGGCAATGCCGGCAGCCAGGGCTTCCCGGGCTTCCAGCCGGGCGACCGCACCGCAGCCCGCCGCCACAGCAGCGCGGAATACCTGGACCTGGAACTGGACGTGACCGACCGCGTGAAAGTGCAAGGCGCGCTGCGCCATGAACGCTACAGCGACTTCGGTTCCACCACCACCGGCAAGCTGGCCGGTTCGCTGCGCGTGACGCCGGACTTGCTGCTGCGTGCGTCCGCCAGCACGGGCTTCCGCGCCCCATCGCTGCAGCAAGTGTATTTCTCGTCGACGTTCACGGACTTCATCAGCGGCGTGCCAACCGACGTGGTGCTGGCGCCAAACGGCGGCCCGGTCGCCAATGCGGCAGGCATTCCCAAGCTGAAAGAAGAAAAATCCACCAGCTACACCTTGGGCACGACGTGGACGCCGGTTCCAGCCGTGTCGGTCACGGCTGACCTGTACGACATCAAGATCAAGGACCGCATCGTGCTGTCCGGCCGCTTCAATGCCGGCAACTACCCATCGCTGGCAGAGCGCCTGGCCAAGCTGGGCGTGGGCGAAGCGCAATTTTTCGTCAACTCGGTCGATACGAAAACCCAGGGCCTGGATTTGACGGCGTCGCATAAAGCCACCGTGGCCGGCAACAAGCTGACCACGTTCCTGGCCATGAACTTCAGCAAGACCGAAGTGACGGGCATCCACGCACCGGCATCGCTGAAAGGCTATGAAGACGTGCTGCTGTCCGAGCGCGAGCGCCTGTTCATCGAACAGGGCGGCCCGCGCAGCAAGGCCACCTTGGGCTTTGATTACGTCACGGGTGCGCTGGAAACCGACTTCAAGATCATTCACTTCGGCCCGCAAACCCTGGGCACGTTCAGCGGCACGGCCGCTGGGGTACCGAACGCGAAGTATGAAGCGAAGACGTCGGCGGACCTGTCCTTCACGTACTCGATCACGAAAAATACCAAGCTGACGTTTGGCGGCGCCAACATCTTCAACGTGAAGCCGACCCGCCAGAATCCGGATGAAACGGACAACGGCTTCAAGTATGACTCCGTGCAGTTTGGCTTGAACGGTGCGTCGTACTTCGGCCGCCTGTGGGTGAAGTTCTAAAGACTGGCAAGCCGGGGCAGCGTATCAGTCACTGCCCCAGTTGCTGCAATTCCCACGTCATATTGGCAATCGCCAGCGCATTGTATTGTTCGGCAAAGAAGGGATCGCCAAACAAGGTGCCGGCTATGGCTTTCTGGCGCAGGTACGTCAACACCTGGCCGCGCTGCACCGGATAGGTGTCGTCCGGCACGTGGCTGTATTCGTGGCGGATACCCTGCGCATAGTGGCGGTACACTTCTTCATCCTGCCCCAGGATCGCAAGGTCCACGCTGAGCATGGTTTCCTTCAACGGGTGGCTGATGGCCGGCCCCTGGAAGTGGTCGGTGGCGCGGATCAGCGCGGCCACGCCATCCGAGAAGCCTGCCTGCTTGCCGTCGCCTAAGCCGCTGCCCAGCCACAGGCGGGCGCTGTGTTCTTCATTCGACAATTCCCCATCGGCGGCAGGACCATCGCCATGCACATAGTGCAAATCGTGGAACCAGAAGGCTGCACGCACCAGGTCGGCATCATGGCGGCTGGGGCCGACATTGGCGCTCCACGTGCGGATTTCCGCCAAGCCGTGCACCAGATGGTCGAGGTTGTGATAGTGGCGGTCCGTGCCGCCATACGCATCGCTGCCCGTAATACGCAGGAACCACGTATCGGCACGGGCCCGCACATCGACGGACGCCTGGCTATATTGCCACAAGCCATCCCACTCCTTGCGCAGCCAGCTCATGATCCACGCGTGATAAGCGGGTGGCGGCACGAATTTTTTCATGGTCCAGTTCCAGCCCACCGGTCCTTCCAGCGCTTTGACGAAACTGGAACTGACGGAACCGAGGTCCCGCGGCGGCATGACGAACAGCGTCTTGGCGCCGCCAATCACGTCGACATTGGTTTGCTGGATCAGGTTTTCGTAATCGAAGTCCGCCGTGGTGCGAATACCGCGGATCAGGTAATCGACGCCATGCCGCTTCGCCACGCGCGCCGTGTAATCGCTTTTCACGATCATCACTTGCACATTGCTCCAGCCCCGCTCGGCGCAGCTGCGCAGCACGATATCCTTGCGCTGTTCGGCGGAAAACTTGGGTTGCTTGGTCGAATTCTCGGACAGGAACACCACCACGTCATCCGCGATGGACCGGGCTTCGCCGATCACCCACATGTGGCCATTGGTGATCGGGTCCAACGTACCCGAAAAGCCGATTTTTTTCATGCCTGCTCCGCTGACGGTATCAAAACCGCCATTCTAGCGTGAGCAGGCCATGCTTTTATGAAATGCTTGTGACAGTAGGAAATTCCACCCGCACTTGCAATCCGCCCAAGCGGGGCGACTGGTCCAGTACCAGCGTGGCGCCATGGCGTTCCGCAATGGCTTTGATGATCGCCAGTCCCAGGCCACTGCCGCCGGCCGGACTGCCCGGCACGCGGTAAAAGCGGCTGAACACGCGTTCCCGTTCTTCCGGTGGAATGCCGGGGCCGCTGTCTTCCACACACAGCACGGCTTTGCCTTCATGCTGGCGCACTTCCACGTCGACCGTACCGCCGGACGGCGTGTATTTGATGGCGTTGTCGACCAGGTTGCGCAGCAAGATCAGCAGCGCATCGCCCTGCCCCGCCACGACGGCATCTTCCGCATGGTGCAAGCCCAGGTCGATGCCCCGTGTTTGCGCAATGCCGGCCAGATCCCCCAAGGTGCGGCGCGCCAGGTCGGCCAGGTTGACGTCGTCTTTCTTGAATTCGCTGTCCGCTTCCTGCCGTGCCAGCACCAGCAATTGTTCGACCAGCCGTGTGGCGCGCTCAATGCCTGACGTCAGCCGGCCCACGGCCACGGCGCGCGCTTCCGCGCTGTCGGCGCGCTCCAGGCTCAACACCTGCAACTTCAACGCCGCCAGCGGCGTGCGCAATTCATGGGCCGCATCGGCAACGAAATGCTGCTGTGCTTCAAACGCGGTTTTCACGCGGCCAAACAGCAAATTCAATTCCTGCACCAGCGGCTGCACTTCATCCGGCAAGCCGGCTTCCGACACGGGCGACAAATCGTCAGCCTGGCGCGCCGCCACTTGCTTGCGCACGCGCGACACCGGCGCCAGTGAACCACTGACCACCCACCACACGACCAGCATCAGCAAGGGCGCCATCATGGCAATCGGCGCCACCGTGCGCAGCGCGAGCGCGCCTGCCATGCGCTGGCGCACTTTCATGTCTTGCGCAATTTGCACGGTCTGGTTATTGGTCTGGATGGAAAACACGCGGTATGTGGCGCCCCGCACGCGCACATTGGAAAAACCCAGCACGGCGCGCTGCGGCAATTCCGCGCGCGACAGCGAACGGAACACCTGGACACCGTCCGGCGTCCACACTTGCACCACCATGTCGTCGTTGTCGGCCGCGTCGCCCTGGCCATACTGGTTCGCCATCGGCGCACCGGAGCGCAGCGACAGCGCCATTTGCTGCATGTGGTAATCGAAGATTTCATCCGCATCGCTGCGGGCGCTACGGTATGCGATGACAGCTTGCGCCATGGCCGCCAGCACGATGGCCGCCAGCAAAAACCACAGCAGGCGGCCGCGCAGCGAATGCGTGACAGGCAACTCAGGCAGTTTCATCAATTCTTCGGCACCATGTAGCCCAAGCCGCGCACGTTCTGGATCAACTCGCTGCCGAGCTTTTTACGCAAGCCGTGGATATACACTTCCACGGCATTGCTGTTGACTTCATCTTTCCAGCTATACAGCTTTTCTTCCAGCTGGGCCCGCGACAGCACGATGCCGGGACGCGCAATCAGCGCTTCCAGCACGGCCCATTCGCGGGCAGACAAATTCACGGGCTGGCCATTGGCAATGACTTCCCGCGTTTGCGGATTGACGGACACGCCCTTGTGTTCAAACACGGGTTCCGCGCGGCCCGCCGAGCGGCGCAGCAAGGCGCGAATGCGGGCCAGTAATTCATCCAGGTCGTATGGTTTTAATACATAGTCGTCCGCGCCCGCATCCAGGCCGGCAATGCGCTGGTCAACCGCATCGCGGGCCGTGGCCACCAGCACTGGCGTCAATTCTTTGCGCGCCCGCATTGAACGCAATACTTCCAGACCATCCTTGCGGGGTAAACCCAGGTCCAGCAACACGAGGTCATAGGTTTGCGTCTGCAGGGCCGTGTCCGCCATATCGCCATCTTTGACCCAGTCGACTGCGTAGTGCTCGGCCCGTAACAGGTCGAGCACTACTTCACCGATCATCGTGTCATCTTCCACCAGCAATAGCCGCATGGTTTTATCCTTTCTGTTTTTATTGTAGGGTCGGCACTACCGGTATGCATGCAATGGCGGATTACGCGCTCCGCGCTAATCCGCCCTACAGTCACAGCTTTAACCGATCCGCACAGGAATGAATATTTTGTCATCCCCGCGCTGGATCAGCAAGGCAACGGACTTATCGGACTTCGCCATCAATTCGCGCACCTGCTCCAGCGAATTCACAGGGCGGCCATTGACGGACAACAACACATCGCCCGGTTCCACACCGGCAAACGCGGCGGCGCCGGATGCCTGTTCGACCAGCAAACCAGACTGGATGCCGGACTGGCGTTTTTCCAGCGGATCCAGCGGACGCAGCGCCAGGCCCAGCTTCACTTTGCCTGAGGCGCCATCGCTGGCGCGCGCCACATCGGCGACCTTATCCATTGCATTGCCCAGCTTGCCGCTCAATTCAATGGATTTACCCTGGCGCCAGACTTCCAGGCTGACTTTGTCGCCCGGCATGGCCAAGCCAACGATGGCTGGCAAGTCAGCTGACGCGACAATCTTTTGGCCATTGACTTTGCGGATTACGTCGCCCGCTTTCAAGCCCAGCTTGTCGGCAGGACCGCCCGGCTCCACGTTCGCCACCAGCGCGCCTTCCGGCGTGGCCAGGTTAAACGAGTCAGCGAAGCTCTGGTTGACTTCCTGCACGGAAACACCCAGCTTGGCATGCGACACCTTGCCTGTCGAAACAATCTGGTCTTTGATCTTGGTGGCCACGTCAATCGGGATCGCGAACGACAAACCCTGGTAGCCCCCCGTCTGGCTGTAAATCTGCGAGTTAATGCCGATCACTTCACCGCGCGTATTGAACAGCGGGCCGCCCGAGTTGCCGGGGTTGACTGCCACGTCGGTCTGGATGAACGGCACATAGCTGTCATCCGGCAGCGAGCGGCCCTTGGCGCTGACGACACCAGCCGTCACCGTGCTTTCCAGGCCGTATGGCGAACCGATTGCCAGCACCCACTCGCCGACTTTCAAGTCAGACGTGCGGCCCAGCGGCGCCACGGGCAAGTTTTTTGCATCGATCTTCAGCACCGCCACGTCGGTTTTCGGATCGGAACCCAATACCTTGGCGCGGAATTCGCGGCGGTCGGTCAGCTTGACCGTCACTTCGCTGGCGTCGCGCACCACGTGGGCGTTGGTCAGGATCACGCCGTCAGCGCTGATGATGAAGCCGGAACCGACGCCATGGACCGGCATCGGGCGTTCGCCGCGCGGCTGGCCTTGCTGGAAGCGGCGGAAGAATTCATAAAACGGATCGTCGCCAAACGGATCGCGGCCACGCTGGTCATAACCGGCAGTTTTCGTGGTGCCGGTGACGCTGATGTTGACCACGGCAGGCCCGTTGCGTTCAGCGATGACGCTGAAGTCCGGCATGGCAATCATGGGGGCGGCGACAGGAACGCCTGCCGGCACATTGGCAGCCGGCGCCGAAGCCGAAGCCGGTGCCGGAACCGGCACGGCGCCGGCATGATTCTGTTGAACGACGACGGCTCCACCTGCGCCCAAGGCTCCGAGTACGGCCAGGGCCAGAACACCACGCTTGATCGTTTTGGAAACAGGTTGGTTTTGCATTGCTGCTCTCCTGGATAGAAGGATTTTCGATGTATCCAATATGAGGCAACAGACTTAGACGCCGCTTAACTTTGCTGAACTGTGGCGTTCTGCCTGCACCTCATTTGCGATGCAGGATTGACAATCAATGTGGATGCCTGGCCTGAAGGCCCTGCACCCATGTAAAAACGAATAAGGCCGGCAAAAGCCGGCCATGTTGCGATGCTGGTACCGCGCAGCGCGCGCTGCGCGGTACTCCTGCTGCCAGGAGATTAGGCTGCCTGGCGCTGCTCGATAGCCGCCACGTTCGAAGCTTCCACGCCATCGATAGCGATCTTGCGTGGTTTCAGGGCTTCCGGTACTTCACGCACCAGTTCGATGGTCAGCATGCCGTTATCGAACGAGGCCCCCGTGACTTTCACGTGGTTGGCCAGCTGGAAACGCTGCTCGAAGTCGCGGGCAGCGATGCCGCGGTGCAGGTAAGTGCGTTCCACGCCGTCGCGCTGTTTGCGGCCCACCACCAGCAAGGTATCGCGCTCGGAAGTGATGTCGATTTCCGAACGGTTGAAACCTGCCAGCGCCATCACGATACGGTACTGGTCTTCCGACACCAGTTCGATGTTGTATGGGGGGTAGCTGGGCTGTGCATCGCCGCGCTGGGCGTCATTGAGCATTTGTGCCAGGCGGTCGAAGCCGATAGCGGAACGATACAGTGGAGTCAGGTCAAAAGTACGCATGATTCATATCCTTTTAAAGTTAAGCGATAAGGTCCGCCGGTCCCCTGCTGGGCAACCGGTGAATCCGATATACGGTTGCCCATTTACAGTTTCAAGAGCTTTTTTTTCAAATTTTCTTCGGTTATTTTGCGTACACTTCGAAACATTAGAAAATTTCCCGCGTGCTACACTGAACCTCTTTAAATCCCCTGTTTTGCCCTTAAATGATGTCTTTCCGCCCTGCCGTACGCAGCCTCGTACGGACTGTACTGGCCGCCACTTCCACCACGTTCATCGCTGCCCACGCTGCCGACACCATCCCCGCTCCGGCAGACCAGCCGTATCCGGGCGCCATCGTGCTCAATGTCGATGCGTCGAACACGTCGCAGCAAATCTTCCGCATCAAGGAAAGCATTCCCGCCAAACCAGGCAAGCTAACGCTGCTGTACCCGCAATGGATACCGGCCAACCACGGCCCCAGCGGTCCGCTGAACCAGCTTGCGGGACTGAAACTGACCGTCAATGGCAAGCCGCTAACATGGGCGCGCGATCCGATCAACGTGTACGCTTTCCACATTGACGTGCCGCGCGATGCGAAGACCGTGGAAGTGGAGTACCAGTACCTGTCGCCGACCGAGCCGAACCAGGGCCGCACGACGATCACCAGCGATATCCTGGGCGTGCAGTGGCATTCGATGACCTTGTATCCGGCCGGCTATGCGACGCGCCGCATCCAGGTGCAGGCCAGCCTGACCTTGCCGGAAGGCTGGGGCTATGCGACGGCGCTGGATACGGCGGAACGCAAAGGCGATACCGTGCAATTCAAGCCGCTGGACCTGGAAACACTGGTGGACTCGCCGTTGTTTGCAGGCCGCTACCACCAGCGCTATGACCTCGATCCGGGCGGCAAGCTGCCGGTGCATTTGAACGTGTTTGCCGACACGGCGGAAGCGGCGGAAGCCAGGCCGGAACAAATCGAACTGCACCGCGCCCTGGTCCAGCAAGCTTATAAGCTGTTCAACTCGCAGCATTACGCACACTACGATTTCCTGCTGGCCCTGTCGGAAGAATTCGGCGGCGTTGGCCGCGAACACCACCAGTCCAGCGAAAACGGCGTCAAGCTGGATTACTTCACGGACTGGAACAAAACGGAATCCGTGCGCGGCTTGCTGCCCCATGAATTCACGCATTCCTGGAACGGCAAGTTCCGCCGCCCGGCGGGCCAGAACGTATTGAACTTCAACACGCCGCTGCAAAACAATTTGCTGTGGGTGTATGAAGGCCAGACGCAATACTGGGGCCATGTGCTGTCAGCCCGTTCCGGCCTGCTCCGCCCGGAAAGCGTACGTGACATTATTGCCGCCACGGCTGCCCGCTACGACGCCATGCGCGGCCGTTCGTGGCGCCCTGTGGAAGACACCACGTATGACCCCATCATCAATGGCCGCCGTCCGCAGGGCTGGACCAGCTGGCAGCGCAGTGAAGATTATTACAACGAAGGCGCCCTGATCTGGCTGGATGCCGACACCAAGATCCGCGAACTGTCGGGCGACACGAAATCGCTGGACAATTTCGCCCGTCATTTCTTTGGCGTTGACAATGGCAGCTATACGGCCAGCCACTACACGTTTGACGACGTCGTCAAAGCCCTCAATGCCGTCCAGCCTTACGACTGGGCCACGTTCCTGCGCACCCGCGTGGAAACTGTCGGCCCGGCGCCATTGGATGGCCTGGCGCGCGCAGGCTGGAAGCTGGTCTATACCGATACGCCAACGCCGTACCTGAAAGGCGTGGAAGAGCGCAGCAAGTCGGCGGACTTCCAGTATTCGCTGGGCTTTTCCGTCAGCAGCGAGGGCAAGATCGAAGCGCTGCAGTGGGAAGGTGTGGGCTTCCAGGCCGGCCTGGGCGGCAGCACGACTATCATGGCCGTCAATGGCACCACGTATAAAGCCGACGTCTTGCGCACTGCCGTCACGGCGGCAAAAACCTCCGGCAAACCCATCGAACTGCTGGTCAAGAAGGGCAGTAAAATCCGCACGGTCATGCTGGATTACCACGGAGGCTTGAAATATCCGCGCCTGGAACGCATCGAAGGGACGCCGGACCGCCTGCAAGCGATCCTTGCTCCGTTGAAGTAAGGCCAGGCTGCAACACCGGGCGCATTCACCATGCGGATGGTTCGCGGCTGCGGTTATACTAAAAATAACCTGCCGACCTCGAAGCACGTATGGATGCGCCCACCTCTGAACAACTGCTGCTGGAAGAAAACGCCCGCTTACGGCGTGAACTCGATGCCCTGCGCCAGCAGGCGCGCATCTTCCAGGCCATCCTCGACAACGCGCCCATACTGATTTCCACCAAGGATCTGGAAGGCCGCGTGACGATGGCCAACCGCCATTTTGAAATCCTCGACGGCTACGATGCCGCTACCTTTGTCGGCGCCAATGTCTTTGACTTGTTTCCACCCGAGATAGCCGAACAGCTGTGGCGCAATGACCGCCGCGCAGCACTGGAGCGGCGCGCCGTGCACGAAGAAGAATCCGTCTACCATTGCGACAAGACGCTGCACACGTACCTGACCACCAAGTTCCCCCTGTATGGCGAGCAAAACGAAGTCATCGCCACCTGTGCCGTATCGACGGACATCACGGAGACCCGGCAAGCGGAAAATGACAGCGTCACGGATGAATTGACGGGCTTGAAGAACCGCCGCTACTTCAACATGCGTTTCCACGAAGAGCAAATGCGGGCGCTGCGCGACAACCGCCTGCTCTGCCTGCTGTTACTGGATGTGGACCGTTTCAAGGAATACAACGACCATTACGGCCATCCGCAAGGCGACGCAGTATTGAAAGCGGTGGCGGCTTGCATACGCGGCGCGCTGAACCGTGGCGGCGATTTATGTTTCCGCATTGGCGGCGATGAATTCGCGTGCCTGTTCTCTGCCAGCGGCGAAGAAGAATGCCTGGCGCTGGCGCGGCAAATCCATACGGCGATGGCCGCTTGCGCGATGGCGCATCAGGACAATCCCCCCACGGGCATGGTGACCTTGTCGAGCGGCGCCGCCTTCCTGCATCCCGGCGTTTCACTGGACCAGGATGCGCTGTACGAACTGGCGGACCAGGCACTGTACCGCGCCAAGCATCAGGGGCGTAACCGCGTGTCGACCTGATTCAACGCTGAATCAACGCTGATTGCCGCGCTGATTGCCGCGCTTATGCCAGATAGCGGCGGCTCCATGCGGCAATGACGTCCGCCACATAGGCGGTATCTTCTTTACGCGTCAGCAAATGGTCCGCGTCATCCAGCGACACAAAACTTTTCGGATGTTTGGCCGGACCAAAAATTTCCATCGCATGGCTGAGCGGCACGGTATCGTCGCCGGGCGCATGCATGACCAGCAGCGCCTTGCGCAGGCCGGCAATTTTGTCGCGCAGGCTATGCGTCCCCGCATCGTCGACGAATTGCTGGCGGATGCGGAATGGCCGTCCGGCCAGTTGCACGCGGGCTTCCCCTTCTTCGGCAATGCGTTCCAAGTGTTCGCTGAACGTACTGGTGGCAAAGACTGGGCTGCCGGGCGATGCAATCGTCACCACGGCTTTGGCTTCCGGTAAGTGTTCCGCCGCCGCCAGCATGGCCGTGCCGCCCAGGCTGTGGCCGATCAATAATTGCGGCGCGTTGAAATGCGTGCGCAAGTATGCTGCCGCCACCAATAAATCATCGACGTTGGTGGAAAAATTCGTGTCAGCAAAATCGCCGCCGCTGGCGCCGATGCCCGTGAAATCAAAACGCAGCACGGCAATGCCGTGTTCCGTCAATTCCTGCGCAATGCGCCGTGCCGCCAGCACGTCTTTGCCGCAGGTGAAACAGTGCGCATACAGCGCGTAGGCACGGGGCGCGTCATCAGGTGAATCGAGGCGCGCCGCCAGCTGGTGGCCGTGGGTGCCGGGGAAGTCATGTCGTTGGGTTCGCATAAGCGGCAGTTTACCGTCTATCCAAACAGTCCGTGCAAATACCAGCGAGGCTCCCCCCCATCACCCGAACGTTCCAGGAAAATCCAGTAATGCGCATGGTCGCTGCCCTCGGCAATGAAATAGTCGCGCACCTGTATCGCATTCCACCAGCCTGCTTCAATGCGCTCCGCGCCGGACACCAGCCGCAGAGGCGACATATAAAACGGCCGGTTGTCGCGCATGATCAGCGCGACCGGCTTAGGCAACAGCCACACGGGCCGGGGCAAGCTGTGCGGAGGCAGGCGCTGGTCCTGGGGGCGCAGCTTATGCTGCACCGGTTGCCACGCATTGGCCTGGTCCGGCCGGTAATCCGCTTGCGGCGCAGCGCGCAGCACGTTATCGGCGCCCAGCCGCGCCACCAGCAATTCAAACAAGCGTTCACGGTCCTGGCTGGTGCCGCCCGGCTCGGGAAACAGCGACGCCGTCAATGGCGTCATCGCCTGCACTTGCACAGCTTCCAGCCGCAAGCCAATCACAGGCGCAGGCAATTCGGTACGGGCCAGCCGCTCCTTCAACAGCCGCAACAAATGGTCGCCGCGCCAGACAGCTTCCGCCAGCACGATATCAATCGCAGTGGGTGGACAAGCCGTCCTGCCCCGTTCATGGTCCAGCAACAGGCAAATCCGTTCGACGGCGTAGTGATGTACAGTCAGCCAGCCCGTCATTTGCTGCACCAGCCGCTGCGCGCCATGCAGCAGCGCTTCCGCATGTTCAATCCGGTCAAATAATTCCAGCCCCGCTTTGAATTCCGGCGGCGGTTCCAGCCACGCATGCATTTCCGGCGCTTCGCCATAAGCCGCATCGAGCACATCGAGCAGCGCGCGGCCACAGCGGCGCTGCAAGCCGGGACGGGGCAGCCGGCGCAACTCCCCCACCGTCTGGCAGCCGATGCCCTCCAGCCACGTGCGGAATGGCCGGGCGGGCGGCGGCAGCCAGGCCGGCAGCCGCGCCAGGCGGCGAGTCAGTGATTGCATTGTTAAAGAACGTCCGCTGCGGCTGCGCGCCAGCAGCCACGCACCCTGCGCAGTCGGTGCGCAACTGAGTGCAGCGGTAAAGCCCAATGCCCGCACACTGGCCGCCGCCAGCCGGCACAGGTTGCGGATGCCGCCAAACAAGCGCAAGCTGGCGCCGATGTCGAGCAACAGCACGCCTTCTTCCGCCAGCGCCACTTGCGGCGTATAGCGCAGCAGCGCCAGCGCTGCCGCCTGCAATGCGTCGGCTTCCCGCTGCACACTGCGTTCATGCAATTGAATGTCCGGCGCCATCAACAGTGCGCCGCCGCGCCGCATCCCCACCCGCACACCGGCGGCATGGGCTGCGCGCGACATCGCCAGCACGCCATCCTGCTCCAATACCGCCGTGCAGCTAGCCGCTGACCAGCTGGGGCAAAACACTTCGAGCGGTAGCCGGTACAGGCAAAGGCCGATCCACAGTTGCATGACGCTGTAACAAAGAAGGTGGCAAGGGCAGGAACAGCGGCGCATCGCGCTGAGGTCCCCGGCGTTTTACAAATTCAATCGACAGCCCGCCCTGAGCCGTCCGCAGCGCCAGCCGCAATGGCGCGGGCGAAGCATCTTGCGCGGCAGCCAGCGGCCGCATCAGGCAAAACAGCGTATCGCCGCTTTGCGCCGCCAAATGCAGGCGGCGCAGGTTTTCATGGCGGATTTGCTGCTGCCACAACAGCAGCGCCCCGCAACAGCCGCTGCGCAAGACTTGTTCCGCTGCCCACAGCGCGTCGCCGGATTTGCCGGTATTGCGTATCCAGACCATCTGCCCCGGAGGCAAGCCCAGCGCCGCCAGCGCCAGCCCCTGTGGTATTTGCGGCGGCGCCAGCAGCACCACGGGCCGCTGCGCCGCCTGCTGCAGCGCGGGCCGCAGCAAACGGATTTCACCGATGCCCGGCTGCTGCAGCAATAACTCCGTCAAACTCCCTACTGGCCAGCCCCCGCCCGGCAATTGGGCCGACAGCACGGCATGGCCGGTATCGATGCAGCGCACCGCCCCTTGCGCCAGTTGCGATGCCCGCCACAGGGCAGGATGCAAGCTTTCCGGCGTGGCAATGAGCGATGAACTGTGCATGGGCCTGACCCGCCTTCAAACAAAAATACTGGATATCCATACAGTACTTTGAAAACGCGGTTTTGACAAGGTATACACGTTTCCAATGGTCAAATTCGAGCGTGTTGGTTGCGCTAAAATAAACATATGACTGATATCCAATTGACCGGCGCCATCCTGTTCGCCCTCGCACTGATCCACACCTTCGCTGCGAAATTCTTCGAAACGCTGGCCCACCGTCACCCGCGCCATGCGGGGCTGTTCCACTTGCTGGGCGAAGTGGAAGTCGTGTTCGGCTTCTGGGCCGCCATCCTCGTTGCCGCCATCGCGCTGATGGCGGGCGCGCAAAATGCCATTGCGTATGCGGAATCGCGCCAGTACACGGAACCACTGTTCGTGTTTGTCGTCATGGTGGTGGCTGCATCGCGGCCGGTGCTTGATTGCGTGCAGCGCGTGCTGTCGCTGCTGGCGCGGCTGGCGCCCGTGCGCGGCGAACTGGCGCTGGTGTGGCTGGGCATGGCCGTGGTGCCGCTGGCGGGATCGCTGGTGACGGAACCGGCCGCCATGACCCTGGCGGCATTGACCTTGGCGCCGCTGGTGTTCCGCGACGGCGTCCCAGAATGGCTGAAATATGGCGCGCTGGGCGTGCTGTTCGTGAATGTGTCGATCGGCGGCACCTTGACCGCGTATGCCGCGCCGCCCGTGCTGATGGTGGCTGCCACGTGGGACTGGGACAGCGCATTCATGGCATCCCAATTCGGCTGGAAAGCCGCGCTGGCGACAGTGATCAACGCGACCGCCATGACCTTCCTGCTGCGGCGCCACGTGCAGCCACCGGCCGGCGCAAACAATACCGCGCAACACCCCGTTCCCCTGCCTGTCACGCTGGTGCACCTGGGCGTGCTGGCGCTGGTGGTGGTGCTGGCGCATCACCCGGTGCTGTTCCTTGGCATCTTCCTGCTGTTCCTCGGCTTCGCCCACGCGTACCAGCGCTACCAGCAGCCGCTGATCCTCAAGGAAGGCTTGCTGGTGGGCTTTTTCCTGGCCGGCCTCGTGGTCCTGGGCGGCATGCAGCAATGGTGGCTGCAACCGGTGATCTCGCAACTGCAACCACTGGCGCTGTTCTTTGGCGCCGTGGCGCTGACCGCCATCACGGATAACGCCGCGCTGACTTATCTGGGCTCGCTGGCCGATGGCATCACACCCCATGCGCAATACATGCTGGTGGCGGGCGCCGTGGCGGGCGGCGGCTTGACGGTGATTGCCAACGCGCCCAATCCGGCCGGGGCCGCGCTGCTCAAGGCAGGCTTCCGCGATGGCTCAATCGGCGCGGCAGGGTTGCTGCTGGGGGCGCTGGCGCCAACCGCTGTGGCGGTCATGATGCTGCTGCTATGAACGCCGGTGCTGCGCAAAAAACGCCGCCATCATGCGGCTCGCATCCGGTCCCGCCGCCGCATTGAATTTCCATTCCGGGTCACCGCCGCTCCACGCATGGCCCAGGCCCGCAATGCTGGCCACGCGCAGCACCACCTTGTTCCCGGCCGCATAGTCGCGGATCGTATGCGCATGGCGGCTGCCGCTGCGGGTGGCGTCCCTGCTGGTCACCGTGGCGCGCGCAGACAGTGGCAAGCCATTCAGCAGCAGCCATTGCCGCGTCAACTGTTGCTGGTTCACGGGATGCACGACGTGGTCCGCATCGCCCTGGATCAAGAGCGCAGGCATGCCGGGAAAGCCCGGGCGCCCGCGCAGCACGCCCTCAATTGCGTCCGCATGCGATACGGCGCCGTGCCGCATCACGTGCAGCGCGCCAGCCGGTGTATGGCCCGCGCCAAACACCGGGCCGGAATGCAGTCCCACGGCCGCAATCAATTCCGGATGATTCAATGCCAGTACGGCCGCCATGCCCGCCCCTGCCGATAAACCGCATGCATAAATGCGCCGCACATTGAAACCGTGCTGCACGCAGACTTTGGCCACCAGCATGGCCAGCAACTCTGTATCGCCGCCGCCCTGCTGCGTCGCTGAATCATACCAGCGCCAGCAACGCTGCGCCTGGCTACTGGCCAATTGCTGCGGATACAGCACAGCGTAGCCCTTTTGTTCCGCCACCCGGTTCATGCGCGTACCCTGCGCAAATTGCGTGGCGCTCTGCTGGCAGCCATGCAGCATGACAATCAGGGGCCAGCCCAGTGCCGGGGCGGGCTGGTCCGGCAAATACAGCCAGTACGCCATGCGCCGTCCCGGCGGCTGGCCCGGCAACTGCGGCAGCGCAATATGGGCTGCCAGCCATTTGCCGGGGGCGACCGGCGTTTCTTTACGGTCATGCTTGCGCAGTTCCAATGCTGCCGGGCTACGGAGCGCCACCGCTGCGCGTTTGGGTTTAGGCTGTGCCTTCGGTTTTGAAACAGCCAGCAGCCTGGACACCATTTTTTGCTGCGACTTCGCGGCACGGGTCAGGCTGCGCAGCAAGCGCATACCGGGAGCGGATTTGGCCATGGCAACTCCAGAGGTCATGTGTTGCAGCGCAATATACCGGCTGCCGCTATCCCGCTCCGTGCGCTGGCGCACCACTCAGGAGAACGCAATGACGATGAAAACCCGCAAGAAACACACGAACCAGCACAAAGATACGCAAGACCGCCCTCGCCTTGATTCGTACCGCTCGCAGCAAAGCGGCCGCCAGCAAAATACGTCGGTTCAACCGGGCAACCTGTCCGGCGCCGGCAGCGAAGGGGGCGATGAATTCACCATCAGCAGCGAGTCGGGCCAGGGACGCGGCAACCGCCAGCGCGGCGGCAGCGGCAACCGGTAACAGCCAGAGACTGAGCGCGGGAAGCCGGGGGGCCGGGCTATGGGACTGCGCCGGCTAACCCCGCCGCGCACCCGCTGCGTACGCGGGATGGCCGGCGCACTTAGCGCTGCATGGATTCCCACACTTTTTGCAAGCGCTTGACGGACACTGGCATCGGCGTGCGCAGCTCTTGCGCAAACAGCGATACGCGCAACTCTTCCAGCATCCAGCGGAATTCCACCAGTTTCGGGTCCGTATTGCGGCCTGCGGACTTGTCGCGCATCAGGCGCTGGTATGGCGCGGCAGCGACTTGCCACTCCGCCATCAGTTTTGCATCGCGCGCAGGATCGCCGCGCAGTTTTTCCAGCCGCACGTTCATGGCTTTCAAATAGCGCGGGAAGTGCGCCAGCTGGCTATAGTCCGTATCGAGCAGGAAGCGCTTGTGCACCAATCCCTGCAACTGCTGCTGCATGTCGGCCGCCACTTGCGCATTGATGTTTTGCAGGCGCTTCGGCAAGCCGTGGTATTCCGTCAGCACTTGCGACAGCAGGCGCGCCACTTCATTGACCAGCAACACGAGGCGCGATTTGCCTTCATCCTTGCGCTTGGTGAACGACGCCGCATCAACCGGCAATGGATCCTGCAGGCACGCGATATCGAGCGCCTTGTTGATGATCTGGTCGCGCAACTCTTCCTGCGTGCCCATGGCCATGAATTGCATGCCCATTTGCTGCAAGTTCGGGATGCTCTTTTCAATGAACTTGATTTGATCCTTCATTTGCAGCGCAAATAAACGGCGCAAGCCGATGCGGTGCGTACGCTCTGCCACGGAAGGATCATCGAACACTTCCAGGTCGCAATGCGTGCCTTTATCGACCAGCGCCGGGAAGCCGATCAGGGTCAGCTTGCCTTGCGTGATTTCCAGCAGTTCCGGCAATTCGCCGAAAGTCCAGCCAGTAATGTTCGTGTGCTGCGATGGCGGCGCCGCTTCCGCCGCCGGGGCTTTGGCTTGCACCGTACCGCCATGAATGCCGCCGTGCGGCTTGGCGCCTGCAGGCGTCCCAGCCTTCGGCTGCACACCGGCTGGCGCCGTGGTCTCCGCCATCTTCTGGAAACTCTGGCGCGCCTGCATGCCATATTCCGCCTGCAGCGTGGCCAGGTTGCGGCCCATGTCCAGCTGGCGGCCATGCTCGTCAATCACCTTGAAATTCATGAAGTGGTGGGCGGGCAGCGTTTCCGGCTTGAAGTCCGAGCTCAATGGGGTAATCGTGATTTGCTGGCGGATATCGGCAATGATGGCGTCGATCAAATCGCCCTTGCCGAACCCATTGGCTTCCTGCACACGCTCGCAGAATTTCGCCGCATAATCCGGCAGCGGCACGCAATGGCGGCGCAGCTTTTGCGGCAGGGATTTCAGCAGCAAATGCACCTTCTCTTTCAGCATGCCCGGCACCAGCCACTCGCACCGTTCGCGCGACAACTGGTTCAACGCATACAGCGGCACCGCCAGGGTCACGCCATCACGCACGCTGCCCGGTTCGAAGTGGTACGTCAGCGCCATTTCCAAGCCTGCCGCCAGCATGGTTTTCGGGAACAGCTCCGTCGTCACGCCTGCCGCTTCATGCCGCATCAATTCATCGCGGTTCAGGTACAGCAGCTTGGGATTGTCGCGCGTGGCGTCCTTGTGCCACTTTTCAAACGCGGCGCCATTGACGACATCAAAGGGAATCAGCTTGTCGTAAAACGCGGCAATCAATTCATCATCGACCAGCACGTCGATACGGCGCGACTTGTGTTCGAGGTTTTCAATTTCCTTGATCAGCCGGTGGTTATGCGCAAAGAATGGCGCGCGGGTGTCGAAGTCGCCGCCCACCAGCGCGTCGCGGATAAAGATTTCACGCGCCTCGGCCGGGTTGTGCGCGCCGTAATTGATGCGGCGCTGGCTGTACACGACGAGGCCATACAGCGTGGCCCGTTCCGATGCCGTCACTTGCGCGCTGCGCTTTTCCCAGCGCGGCTCGCCCCACGATTTTTTCAGCAAGTGCGAGCCGACTTTTTCCAGCCACTCCGGCTCGATCTTCGCCACGCAGCGTGCATACAAACGCGTGGTTTCCACCAGTTCGGCCGCCATGATCCACTTGCCAGGCTTTTTCGACAGGTGCGAGCCAGGCCACACGTGGAAGCGGATGCCGCGCGCGCCCAGGAAACCGGCGCCCGGTTCATCTTCGCCCTTGAAGCCGACGTTGCCCAGCAAGCCGGTCAGCAGCGCCAGGTGCAGGTTGTCATAGGTAGCCGGCGCTTCATTCAAACGCCAGCCCTGCTCTTTCACGATGGTCAGCAATTGCGAATGCACGTCGCGCCACTCGCGCAGGCGCAGCTGCGACAGGAAATTCGCGCGGCAATTGTCCATCAACTGGCGGTTCGACTTCTTGTGCTCAATGGCGTTCTCGAACCACTTCCACATTTTCAGGTAGCTGAGGAATTCGGATTTTTCATCGGCGAATTTCTTGTGCGCTTCGTCGGCTGCCTGCTGCGCTTCAATCGGGCGGTCGCGCGGGTCTTGCACGGACAATGCGGCTGCCACAATCAGCACTTCCGTCAGCGCCGCGTTATCGAGGCCGGCCAAAATCATGCGGCCCACGCGCGGGTCCAGCGGCAGCTTGGCCAGCTTGCGGCCCAGCGCCGTGATCTGGTTGTATTCATCGACTGCGCCCAGTTCCTGCAGCAACTGGTAGCCGTCGGCAATCGCGCGCGCCAGCGGCGGCTCGATGAATGGAAAAGTCTCCACATCCGCCAGGTGCAGCGTCTTCATGCGCAGGATGACGGAGGCCAGCGATGAGCGCAGGATTTCCGGGTCCGTGAATTTCGGGCGCTGCAGGAAATCCTGTTCGTCATACAGGCGGATACACACGCCATCGGCGACACGGCCGCATCGGCCGGCGCGCTGGTTGGCTGCCGATTGCGCGACCGGTTCGATCTGCAGTTGCTCGACCTTGTTGCGGTAGCTATAGCGCTTGACGCGGGCCAAGCCCGTATCAACCACGTAGCGAATGCCCGGCACAGTCAGCGACGTTTCCGCCACGTTGGTGGCCAGCACGATGCGGCGCGCATTCGTCGTGCGGAACACGCGGTCTTGTTCTTCCACCGACAGGCGGGCAAACAGCGGCAGGATTTCCACGTGCGGCGGATGGTGCTTGCGCAGCGCTTCGGCCGCGTCGCGGATTTCACGCTCGCCGGGCAGGAAGACCAGCACGTCGCCCTGTCCCAGGCGGCACACTTCATCGACGCCATCGACAATGGCGTCCATCAAATCGCGCTTGTCGCGCTCCGCGGCGGCGGCGCGCGCTTGCGGACGGCCATCGGCGGGCTGCTGTCCCATCGGCGCCACGTCGCGGTCAACGGGGCGGTAACGCACTTCCACCGCATACAAGCGGCCCGACACTTCAATCACGGGCGCCGGCTTTTCCGGCGTGCCGAAGTGGCGCGCAAAACGGTCCGCATCAATCGTGGCCGACGTGATGATGACCTTCAAATCCGGACGGCGCGGCAGCAATTGCTTCAGGTAGCCCAGCAGGAAGTCGATGTTCAGGCTGCGCTCGTGCGCCTCGTCGATGATGATGGTGTCGTAGGCTTTCAGCAGCGGGTCGGTCTGCGTTTCCGCCAACAGAATACCGTCCGTCATCAGCTTGATGGCCGCGCCTTTCGACAAGGTGTCGGCAAAACGCACCTTGAAGCCCACGTTTTCGCCCAGCGGCGTACCCAGTTCCTGCGCAATGCGCTTGGCGGTGGACGATGCGGCAATCCGGCGCGGCTGTGTATGGCCAATCACGCCCTTGCGGCCACGGCCCAGTTCCAGGCAGATTTTTGGCAACTGCGTGGTTTTACCGGAACCCGTTTCACCCGAAACGATGACGACCTGGTTGTTTTGCAGCGCTTCGGCGATTTCATGGCGGCGGCCAGACACCGGCAAGTCTTCCGGGAACGTGACCGGCGGGATCGGGTTGCGGAACAGCGCCTCCGCTTCACGGGCCGCAATTTGCTCCGGCGTTTCCTTCGGCGGGCGCTGGCGGCGCGGCTGGCCACCTTCCGGACGCGGCGTGCGCCCGGCGCCGGCGGCACGCGGCTGCC
>NZ_WNLA01000070.1 GCF_009720865.1 Pseudoduganella ginsengisoli
AGCGGCGGCCGTCTGCAGCAAGCGCTGCCGGTCCACCTTGCCGTTGGCATTGCGCGGCAATTCATCGGCCAGCACCAGCCGTGAAGGCACCATGGCCGCAGCCAGTCTGGCGCGCAGGCTGGCGCCCAGGCTGGCCGCGGTAACCGCTGCCGCGCCGCCGTCAGCGCTGGCCGCAACGGCAAAGCCCACCAATTGCTTCGCGCCGCCCTGCTCCACCACCGTGACATAGGCGTCGGCAACGCCAGGACATGCCTGCATCGCGGCGCGCACTTCAGCCAGTTCGATACGCACGCCATTGATCTTGACCTGGTCATCGCGGCGCCCCAGGATCGCCAGCCGGCCATCCGGTTCGTAGCGTCCCAGGTCGCCGGTACGGTACAGCGTGCCGCCTTCGCCGCCATGCCACGGGTTGGCGATAAACGTAGGCTGCGGCACGCCTTCCGCCACATAACCGTGCGAACGATACGGACTGCGGATGACGATTTCACCCAGTTCGCCCCGGCCGCACAGGCGCAAACCGGCATCGAGCACCAGCGCCTGCGATCCGTCGATGGCTGCGCCGATGGACTGGATCCCGGCTGGCGCGGGGTCCGGCACCTGCGCCGCGCATTTGGCCAGCGTGGTTTCAGTCGGGCCATACAGGTTGTACACGGTGCAGCCGGGGAAGCGGCGGCGCCAGCGCGCCACCACGGTGTCCGACAGCGGTTCGCCTGCAAAGAACACCGTGCGCAGCGCGCCGGCCGCCGCTTCGTCCGGCCAGCGCTGCAGCCACAGCATGGCCAGCGTCGGCACCGTATGCAGCAGCGTGATGCGCGCCGTGGCAAGGAATTTCGCCACCGGCCCGGGACCCAGTTCCGGCTGGTCTGGAATGCACAAAGCGGCGCCAGACGTCAGCGGCAGGAACAGTTCCCGCAGCACCACGTCAAACGACAGGCTGGTGAAGTTCGCCACGCGGTCGCCCGGGCCGATGCCGGACACGCCGCGCTGCCAGTCCAGGAACTGGGCCAGGCCGTTATGGCTGCCCAGGATGGCCTTCGGCTTGCCAGTGGAACCGGAAGTGAACGCCAGGTAGGCCGCGTCCCCGCCCGCCGCGAACTGGCTTGGCATGGGCCCGGACGCTGCGGGCCGGGGCATTTCATCCCAATGCAGCACGGCCAGCCCCGCTGTTGCAGGGAAGGCGCAGTCCCCCAGTGCGATGCCAAGCGAGGCGCCGGCAGCTTCCAGCATGGCGGCCACCCGCGCCGGCGGCAGCGCGTCATCGACCAGCATGACCACCGCGCCCGCCATCCAGGCCGCCAGCGTGGCAGCCACCACGCCGGGGCAGCGCTGGCCCAGGACCGCCA
>NZ_WNLA01000071.1 GCF_009720865.1 Pseudoduganella ginsengisoli
TGCGCGCCCTGCCCGCCAGTCGCCTGGGCCGATGCAACGGCACGGCGCTCCGCTGCCGCCAGCGCATGCGCCGCCGCATTGCCGCCCGTGCCGCCCGGGCCGTTGCCGGTCGAATTCAATGGAATCGCCACGCCGCCCGCCGCCACGGCGGAACTGGCGGCATTGCCCCTGCCCTTCACGTCGGCCAGCGCGCTGGCGTTGCCGCCCACACCGATATAGCCATGCTGGTTATAGCCGCCCGTGCCGCCATTGGCCACGCTGCTGCCGCTGACACCCGCACCGGCCCGCGCCGATGACAAGTGCAGCACGCTGTCCGCGTTGCCGCCCCGGCCCGCCAATGACTGCGTGGTTTCATACGAATGGCCGCCATAGCCGCCCTCGGCCAAGACGGCGCCGGACAGGCTGGCGGCGCGGCTGTCCGACACCGTCAACCTGGAACGCGCGTGGCCTGCCCGTCCGCCCGGCCCCAGCCGGCTTTCGCCGCCATCGCCGCCCCGTGCACGCTGGTCCAAGGTCAATGCGCCCGTGGTGCTGCCCGATACCGCATTGACCATGGAGCTATCCGCGCCGTCGCCACTGGCTGCCCCGGCGCCGCCAAAACCGCCCGGCCCGCCATGCTGGATCGCCATCACGCTGACGGCGCCGCTGCCGGACTGGCCGCTGGCTTGTGCCTGCCCCGTGCCGCCGTTGCCGCCCTTGCGGCCCGGCGTGATGGCGGAACCGGCTACACCGCCATAGCCTTGCGCCAGCACGTTCACGCTATGGTTGCCCGTGGTGACGGCATGCACGCTGCTCGACGCATTGCCGCCATTGGCGCCATGGCCTTGCGCGCTGTAGCCCGCCGATCCGCCGCCCGCATTGCCGCTGGCGGCGATATCGCCCACGCCGGCCACCTGCACCCGCGATACCGCATCGCCGCCCGCCATCGCGCGCCCGCCATTGCCCGTGGCGCTGCCGCCATTGCCGCCACTGGCCTCGCTGCGCACATCGAGGCTGGACGCTGTGCGGTCATGGACTTGCATGTGCGAGCGCGCCCGGCCTGCCGCGCCGCCATCGGCCCCGTTGCTATCGCCGCCGCTACCGCCATGGCCCCACTGGCTCAGCATCAATTTGCCGCTGGTGGAACCCGTCGCCGCATTGTTCAATTGCGCGTCGGCGCCCTTGCCGCCCGCCGCGCCGTTGTAGCCATTGGCGCCCAGGCCGCCGTTGACGAGCGCTTCCACTTCCACCTGGCCCCGGCCCGACACACCCCGTGCCGCCGCAGTGGCCTCGCCGCCCGCACCTGCCTGCCGCCCCGCGCC
>NZ_WNLA01000072.1 GCF_009720865.1 Pseudoduganella ginsengisoli
GTGATCCGCTTGGATTTCATGGACACTTCGCTGCCGAGAATTTGGTCGGCTAAGGGCCCGTTCCCCCCCCTTCAGTGACCAGCCTCCGAGCGAAGTCTTTTGGAGTCTGGTCCTTGAGAGTCATGTGAGGCCGAATCTCATTGTAGTCCACCCGCCAGGTCTCCACGACAGCCTGGACCTCGGCCAGGGTGGCGAACCAATGGACGTTGAGGCATTCGTCGCGCAACGAACCATTGAACGTCTCGATGAAGCAGTTGTCGGTTGGCTTGCCCGGCCGGCTGAAATCGATCTTGGTCTGATGGTGATAGGCCCAGAGATCGAGCATTTGGCCCGAGAATTCGCTGCCGTTGTCGACAAACAGGAATTTGGGCGCCGGCCTTTTTTCGACAATCCGGTTCAGCGCTGCCACCACGTCTTCGCCACGAAGGCGGTGACCTGTCACGATGGCCAAGCATTCTCGACTGAAGATATCGATGATCGTCAGCAGCCGCACCTTGGTTCCATCGGCCAATTGGTCGGCAACGAAGTCCATGCTCCACGCATCGTTTTGCTGGCGCGGCTGCATACGCGCCTGCCGGGTGACCGTGCTCTTGCGTCGCTTCTTGCGCCAAGCCCGCAACTGGAGCTGCTCAAGGCAATACCAGCGGTAGGTCTGGTTAACACCCAACTGAAAGCCTTCGCGTTTTAGCAGCACGTGCAGGCGCCGGTAGCCCCAGCGCACACGTACCTGCGCCAACTCGCGCAGGCGCTGTCGCAAGGCCAGCTTTGGATCCTTCTTGGACGTCAGGTACTGCGTACTGCGCACCTGCTTAATCAGACGGCATGCCCGCGCGAGCTTCAGCCCGTAGTGGTCCATGATGTACTCAACCACTTCACGTTTCAACGCGGGCCGCCCCACTTTTTTGACGCGACGTCCTGCAGAATCGCCTTGTCCAGGCTCAGTTCGGCTACCAGCTTTTTCAGGCGCGCATTCTCGTCCTGTAGGACTTTCAGTTCACGCACGCCCTCAGACTGCAGGCCACCATACTGCTTCTTCCACCGATAAAAGGTCTGCTCGGAAATGCCGAGTTGTCGCACGATATCGCCGACTGCCATGCCCAACTCGGCTTGCTTCAGAACGGCAACAATCTGTTCTGCAGGAAAATGTTTTCGCTTCATGGTCATCCTCCATCCGCTAAGGGATTATTGACCAAAAAACTCGCGCTCAAAAGCGTCTAATTTTTCCAGAGCAGATCA
>NZ_WNLA01000074.1 GCF_009720865.1 Pseudoduganella ginsengisoli
TGCCGGTAATGGTCGGTGTGGTGACACGGGTCAGGTTGTCGGTGTTCACATCACCGGAGTCGGACGCTGCAGTCAGGTCCAGCGCTGCCGGCGCGGACGGCGCAGTGCGGTCCACCGTCACAGCCAGCGCCTCGGAACGGGCGCTGACATTGCCTGCCGCATCGACTTGCTCCGTGGTGAAGGCAATCTCTTTACCCTCTGCCACAGTGGACGTAATGCTCCAGTTGCCGCTGGCATCGGCCACGGCCGAACCGGCCAGGGCAGCGCCCGCGTACAGGCGCACCGTAGCGCCTGCCTCCGCACCGCTGCCAGTAAAGACCGGATTGGCGGCATTGGTAATGTTGTCGGTGCTCGATACGCCGCTGTCCGAAGCTGCCTGCAAGTCCGGCGTCGATGGCGCCGCACCCGGCGTCACGTCTACCGTCACGGTCAGCGCGCTGGAAGCAGCGCTGATATTGCCCGCCGCATCAGTGGCTTTGGCGGTCAGGTTATGTTCGCCGTTATCCAAGGTGCTGGTGGTGATGCTCCACACGCCGCTGCCATTGGCGGTGGCCGTGCCAACCACCGTCTCGCCGTCATACAGCGTAACGAGGCTGTTGGCTTCCGCCGTGCCGGTAATGGTCGGTGTGGTGACACGGGTCAGGTTGTCGGTGTTCACATCACCGGAGTCGGACGCTGCAATCAGGTCCAGCGCTGCCGGCGCGGACGGCGCAGTGCGGTCCACTGTCACGGCCAGCGCCTCGGAACGGGCGCTGACATTGCCTGCCGCATCGACTTGCTCCGTGGTGAAGGCAATCTCTTTACCCTCTGCCACAGTGGACGTAATGCTCCAGTTGCCGCCGGCATCGGCCACGGCCGAACCGGCCAGGGCAGCGCCCGCGTACAGACGCACCGTGGCGCCTGCCTCCGCACCACTGCCAGTAAAGACCGGATTGGCGGCATTGGTAATGTTGTCGGTGCTCGATACGCCGCTGTCCGAAGCTGCCTGCAAGTCCGGCGTCGATGGCGCCGCACCCGGCGTCACGTCTACCGTCACGGTCAGCGCGCTGGAAGCAGCGCTGATATTGC
>NZ_WNLA01000075.1 GCF_009720865.1 Pseudoduganella ginsengisoli
TTGATACGCTGCGCCCGACCGCGGTCATTGCCATGTCGGATAGCGCGCTGAAGGCGGGCGAAACGTCCACGGTCACCATCACGTTCAGCGAAGCGGTGACAGGATTGACCACGGCCGACCTGACGGTGGCCAACGGTTCCATAGCCTCGCTCAGTTCATCCGATGGCGGCACCACGTGGACCGGCACGTACACGCCGACGTCCGGCATCGAAGACACGACCAACGTCATCACGCTGGACAATACCGGCGTGGCCGATACGGCCGGTAACGCCGGCAGCGGCACGGCCAGTTCGCCGAACTACACCATCGACACGCTGCGCCCGGCCGCCACCATTGTGCTGGCCGACAGTGCGCTGGCCATCGGCGAGACGTCGCTGGTGACGATCACGTTCAGCGAAGCAGTGACAGGCTTCACCAATGCCGACATCACGGTGGAAAACGGTACCCTGTCCACCGTCAGTTCCAGCGATGGCGGCACCACCTGGACTGCCACGTTGACGCCGACCGCTTCGGTGACGGATGCCACCAACGTGCTCACCCTGGACAACACGGGGGTGGCGGATGCCAACGGGAATGCCGGTTCCGGCACCACGGCTTCGTCCAATTACACCATCGATTCGACCCGGCCCACCGCCACCATCAGTTTGTCCGACTCGGCGCTGACAGCGGGCGAAACAGCCACCGTCACCATCACGTTCAGCGAAGCGGTGACAGGATTGACCACGGCCGACCTGACGGTGGCCAACGGTTCCATAGCCTCGCTCAGTTCTTCCGATGGCGGCACCACGTGGACCGGTACGTACACGCCATCGAGCTCGGTCGATGACGCGACCAATGTCATCACACTCGACAACACGGGCGTACAGGATAGCGCCGGCAACGCCGGCAGCGGCAGCACCAGCTCGTCCAATTACACGGTAGCCACTGTGCGCCCCACAGCCACGGTTGCGCTGT
>NZ_WNLA01000076.1 GCF_009720865.1 Pseudoduganella ginsengisoli
GCTGCCGATGCGGTCGGCGCGGTGGGCGCAGTCGGCGCTGCCCGTGCGGCAGGCCCGGCAAGCGCCGCTGCACTGGATGCGGGATTGGCGCCGGCCGGTTATGGCTGGTCTGCGCCATCGGCAGAACCGGCACGGAATATGGTCCCGCCTTCGGCCGCCCCATCGGCAGCCCCCGCCTCGCCGGCAGCGTCATCTTCCGCTCCGGGCCAGCCTGCCTCGGCCGCACCATCTGCCGCTACATGGAATACGGCGGCCACTGGTGCACCAATGCAGTTCCAGACCCAGCCACCATCGTCCCTGCCAGCCGATGTAGCGGCTACAGCACCGGGCACGGCCGCTCCTTCGGCCACGCCGCAGGGCGCGGCTGCCGCACCGTTGACTGGCGCCGCTGCCGCACCTGGTACTGCCGCACCTGGTACTGCCGCGCCTGGTACTGCCGCGCCTGGCACTGCCGCACCGGCGGCAACAGCCACGCGCGGTCCTGCTGCGCCCGCAACGGCCGCCCCGGGTACCGCAGCGCCATCGGCCGCAGCCGCCAGTGCCTACGCCAATAGCGCGCCGGGTACGGCCGCACCAACCCTGGCAGCACGGACACCGATGGCCGCAACAGCGGCGCCGGGTACCGCCGCGCCAACCGTGGCAGTACGGTCACCAATGGCGGCAACAGCGGCGCCGGCGCCGGGCACCCCCGCCCCAGGCACGGCCGCGCCAAGCGCCGCTGCGGGACTGGCGCAAACGACAGCAGCGCCCTCCTCTGCGCCAGGTACGGCTGCACCAGCCATGGCGGCACCGCTTTCCACCGCGCCATCGGCTGCGCCGTTGTCCGCAGTGACCAGCGCACCTTCGGCAGGCCCTTCAATGTGGGCACAAGCTGCCGCCACGACCGCACCGGGCACTGCTGCGCCACAGGCGGCAACGCGCGCCGCCACACCGGCCACCGCCGCGCCGGCCACC
>NZ_WNLA01000077.1 GCF_009720865.1 Pseudoduganella ginsengisoli
GCAGCGGCAACTGGAGCTTTACGCCAGGCACGGTGATGGTGGATGGCACGCACAACCTGACGGTGACGGCAACTGACGTGGCGGGCAATGTGTCCGGCGCTTCGCTGCCGCTGTCGATTACGGTCGACACTGGCCAGCCGCAATTGGCGGCGCCGGACTTGCAGGCCACTTCGGATAACGGCTCATCGAATACCGACAACATCACCAACGCTCTCAACCCGGTGTTTGCCGGCGGTGGCGCGGAAGCCGGCGCCAAAGTGCATCTGTATGCCGGCGGGGTGGAAGTGGGCAATGCCGTGGCCGACGCCAGCGGCAACTGGAGCGTGACGCACACGGCGGCAGCTACCGGCGTCGACATTGCGTACACGGTCACGCAGGAAGACAAGGCGGGCAACTTCAGTGCGCCGTCGCAGGGCCTGAAAGTGACGATCGACCGCACGGCGCCGGCAGTGCCGGCAGCGCCGGGACTGGTATCGGACTCGGGTGTGCCGGGCGACCGCATCACCAATGTCAACAAGCCAACCATCAGCGGCACGGCGGAAGCCAACAGCACGGTGTCGGTATATGACGGCGGCACGCTGATCGGCACTGCGCTGACCAACGGCAGCGGCAACTGGAGCTTTACGCCAGGCACGGTGATGGTGGATGGCACGCACAACCTGACGGTGACGGCAACTGACGTGGCGGGCAATGTGTCCGGTGCTTCGCTGCCGCTGTCGATTACGGTCGACACTGGCCAGCCGCAATTGGCGGCGCCGGACTTGCAGGCCACTTCGGATAACGGCTCATCGAATACCGACAACATCACCAACGCTCTCAATCCGGTGTTTGCCGGCGGTGGCGCGGAAGCCGGCGTCAAAGTGCATCTGTATGCCGGCGGGGTGGAAGTGGGCAATGCCGTGGCCGACGCCAGCGGCAACTGGAGCGTGACGCACACGGCGGCAGCTA
>NZ_WNLA01000078.1 GCF_009720865.1 Pseudoduganella ginsengisoli
CACCAGCACCTTGGATAACGGCGAACATAACCTGACCGCCAAAGCCACTGATGCGGCGGGCAATATCAGCGCTGCTTCCAGCGCGCTGACCGTGACGGTAGACGTGACGCCGGGTGCGGCGCCATCGGCGCCGGACTTGCAGGCAGCGTCGGACAGCGGCGTATCGAGCACCGACAACATTACCAATGCCGCCTACCCGGTCTTTACTGGCAGCGGTGCGGAGGCAGGCGCCACGGTGCGTCTGTACGCGGGTGCTGCCCTGGCCGGTTCGGCCGTGGCCGATGCCAGCGGCAACTGGAGCATTACGTCCACTGTGGCAGAGGGTAAAGAGATTGCCTTCACCACGGAGCAAGTCGATGCGGCAGGCAACGTCAGCGCCCGTTCCGAGGCGCTGGCTGTGACGGTGGACCGCACTGCGCCGTCCGCGCCGGCAGCGCTGGACCTGACTGCAGCGTCCGACTCCGGTGATGTGAACACAGACAACCTGACCCGTGTCACCACGCCGACGATTACCGGTACGGCGGAAGCCAACAGCTTCGTTACGCTGTATGACGGCGAGACGGTGGTTGGCACGGCCACCGCCAATGGCAGCGGCGTGTGGAGCATTACCACCAGCACCTTGGATAACGGCGAACATAACCTGACCGCCAAAGCCACTGATGCGGCGGGCAATATCAGCGTTGCTTCCGGCGTGCTGACCGTGACGGTAGACGTGACGCCGGGTGCGGTGCTATCGGCGCCGGACCTGGCGGCCAGCTCGGACAGCAACATCAACACCGACAACATCACCAACGCTCTCAACCCGGTGTTTGCCGGCGGTGGCGCGGAAGCCGGCGCCAAAGTGCATCTGTATGCCGGCGGGGTGGAAGTGGGCAATGCCGTGGCCGACGCCAGCGGCAACTGGAGCGTGACGCACACGGCGGCAGC
>NZ_WNLA01000079.1 GCF_009720865.1 Pseudoduganella ginsengisoli
GCAGCGGCCGGTGTTGCCGCCGCAGCCGGCGCCGCGCCCGGACCGGCCGGTGGCGGCGTGGGCCGTGCAACCGGTGCGACCGGCAAGATCACCGTGTTGGCGGACGGCTCGGCTTTCACCCAGCGCACGCCGAATTTATCGCCCAGCCGCACGACACTGTCGGCATGCCAGCCTTCCTTGTTGACGAGGATGGCCGACGCATTGCCCGTAAACGCTTTCAAGCTGACCGTGTCGCCTTGCCACACGAGGAATTGCTGGGCGTCGTACAGGGGAATGCTGCACACCTTGTCATTGCGGGGCGTCGTGATGCGGCCGGCGGACTGGCCGGTATCCTTGTCCAGCTTTTCCAGCTGGTTGACGCGGTCGATCCACACCCGGCCATCAGGCGACACGCCCCATTGCCGGATCCGCTCGCTGGCAATGCCCGGCTGCCACCATTCATCGCCATGGCACTGGCGGCCTGTATTGTCGGGCGAGTCGGCGGGCAGCGTGTACGTGTATTGCGCTTCCGGCGGCTGCAAAACTTGCGCGATGTCGCGTGCCTGCGGCGCCTCATCTTCGATCGGGCAGCGGCGAGCGCCCCACGCCGCATCCGGCTGCTGTGGCGCCTGGCCCAGGTCCGCCGCCAAATCGAATGCCAGCAATTGCCCGCCGTCCGGCTGCGTATAGCCGGCCCGCTGCACGCCTTCCATTGCAGGGGCGCCCAGCACGCCGTACAGCATATTGCCGTTCGACGAAGGGACCAGCGCCTGCAGGTCGCCTTCGACGTGCCGTTCCGTGATGATGCGGCCGCTGCGCGTGTCTTGCACGGCCAGGCGGGAGCGGTTGCGGCGGCCCGACTCATCCGGCTCCCGCGTGACGGTGGCCAGCCAGCGGCCGCGCGGATCGGCGGCCGACGCCAGCCAGCCGC
>NZ_WNLA01000007.1 GCF_009720865.1 Pseudoduganella ginsengisoli
AGCCGTCTGCCAGCGTGCCGCGCTGCGCCGTGGCATTTACTACCGCGCTGACGGCTTTATCGACGCCAGCCTTGGCCGCCGCCAGCGATGCATCCGTGGTAATGCCTTTCAGCCAGGCGCTGGCAGCCGCCTTGGCAGTGGCCAGCGTATAGGCCGTGCTTTCCGCCGCCGTATCGAGCGCAGTGGTAAAGGCCGTGGCCGCGTCAACCTTGTTGGCCACCACGCGGCTATCGGTTGCCGATGCCGCCGCCAGGATCATGCCCACCGTCTCGTGCGCGCTGTAGCCCTGTTTCATCACCCCGGCCCAGTATTCGGCGCCGGACGGCTCCGCTTCACGGCCGAACAAGTTCAAATAGACCGCCTTGATCAGGTCGGTATTCGACTTACCTTCGTACAGTGCTTTATATTCCGGCGATTTCGCGAAATCGGCCGCGATCGACGCCACGCTGGTGCCGCTTTCCACATAGCCGGTCCAGAACGCCAGGCCGTCCGTATCGGCCGGACGGTTGAAATAGGTCACATACAGTTGCTGCAACTGTTGCGTGGTGGCGGCCATCGCCTGTGCCGTGGCGCCCACTGCGGCGCTGACAGCCTTGTCGATGCCTGCCTTCGCTTGCGCCAGCGATGCGTCGGTGGTTACGCCGTTGAGCCATGCGCTGGCCGAAGCTTTCGCTGGCGTACGCGTGTACGCAGTGCTTTCCGTTGCGGTATCGAGCGCGGCCGTAAACGCTGCCGCCGCTTCCGTCTTGTTGTCCACCACGCGCTTGTCGGTTTCTGATGCCGCCGCCAGGATCAAGCCAACCGTCGCATGGGCGCTGTAGCCCTGTTTCATCACCCCGGCCCAGTATTCGGCGCCGGACGCCTCCGCCACGCGGCCGAACAGGTTCTGGTACACCGCCTTGATCAAATCCACATTGGACTTGCCTTCATACAGCGCCTGGTATTCGGGCGACTTCGCGAAATCCGCTGCAATCGATGCCACTGTGCTGCCTTTGTCCAGCGCAGCCGTCCAGTAGGCCAAGCCTTCCTTGTCTGCTGGACGGTTGAAGTAAGTGACGTAGAGCTGTTGCAGCTGACTTTGGATGGCGGCCATGCAGAGTAATCCTGGTGATTAAAAAATGACAATAAACTGTGCATTATAACAATTTACAATTGGAAACAAACTATCCAATCGTCACCAAAAGTCATAACAGGTATGACACAGATGCAGTCCGGAACCGGTCCGCGGAGGGCAAAAAAAAACCGGAGAAGCCGAGGATCGCCCGACTTTCTCCGGTGGGAGTTATAACTTGTTTGACTGATTAGCGCGGCAAGTTCGACGAACCCATCAGGAACTCATCCACCGCGCGGGCGCATTGGCGGCCTTCGCGGATCGCCCACACCACCAGCGACTGGCCACGGCGCATGTCGCCGGCTGCGAACACTTTCGGTACCGACGTCTTGTAGCTGCTGTCGCCTTCGGTAGTGGCTTTGGCGTTGCCGCGTGCATCCTTGTCGACGCCGAACGCGTCCAGGATTTGCTGCACTGGCGACACGAAGCCCATGGCCAGGAACACGAGATCGGCTTTCATTTCAAATTCCGAATCCGGCACTTCCGTCATCTTGCCGTCTTTCCATTCCACGCGGCACGCAATCAGTTTTTCAACCTTGCCATTTTTGCCTTCCAGGCGCTTGGTCGCCACGGCCCAGTCACGTTCGCAACCTTCTTCGTGCGACGACGACGTGCGCAGCTTGGTTGGCCAGTATGGCCACACCAGCGGCTTGTTCTCTTGCTCTGGCGGCATTGGCATCAATTCGAACTGCGTTACCGAGGCTGCGCCGTGGCGGTTCGAGGTGCCCACGCAGTCGGAACCCGTGTCGCCGCCGCCAATCACGACCACGTGCTTGCCGTTGGCCTTGATCTGGTCTTTGACTTTATCGCCTGCGTTGACTTTATTTTGCTGCGGCAGGAAGTCCATGGCGAAGTGCACGCCCTTCAAGTCGCGGCCTGGCACTGGCAAATCGCGCGGCTGTTCCGCACCGCCGGCCAGCACCACGGCGTCGAATTCCTTGTCCAGGTCTTCCGGGAAGATGGTTTCCTTGGCCCAGTTGTTGACGTTGGCCGGGAAATCTTTGCCGATCAGCACGTTGGTACGGAATTTCACGCCTTCCGCTTCCATCTGTTCCACGCGGCGGTCGATGTGCGACTTTTCCATCTTGAAGTCAGGGATGCCGTAGCGCAGCAGGCCGCCGACGCGGTCGGCTTTTTCGAACACGGTCACATCGTGGCCGGCGCGGGCCAGCTGCTGGGCGGCAGCCAAACCTGCAGGACCGGAGCCAACCACGGCAACTTTCTTGCCGGTTTTAACGCTTGCCGGCTGCGGCACAACCCAGCCGTGTTCCCAGCCTTCGTCGATGATCTTGTGTTCGATCGACTTGATGCCGACCGGATCTTCGCTGATGCCCAAGGTGCAGGCGGCTTCGCACGGCGCCGGGCAAATGCGGCCCGTGAACTCCGGGAAGTTGTTGGTCGAATGCAGCACGTCCAGTGCTTCGCGGTAATTGCCGCGGTACACCAGGTCATTCCAGTCAGGGATGATGTTGTTGACCGGGCAGCCATTGTTGCAGAACGGGATGCCGCAATCCATGCAGCGCGCGCCCTGGATCTTGGCCTGGTCATTCGTCAGGTGCAGGACGAATTCCTTGTAGTTCTTGAGGCGTGCCTCGGGAGCCAGGTAGCTTTCGTCCTGGCGCTTGAATTCCATAAAGCCGGTGATTTTACCCACGATTCAATTCCTTATTCTCATCAGTTTGCGTCCCCCGGCGGCGGCGCGTAGCCGCTCAGGCCGGGGATCTGCATCACATCAGGCAGCGATAGCCTGGGTTTCCATTTCGAGGGCCTTGTCTTCCGCCATCTCGATCAGCGCGCGCTTGTACTCGTTCGGGAACACTTTCACGAACTTGCTGCGGCCTTCAGCCCAGTTATCGAGCAGGAAGCGCGCACGGGTGGAGCCCGTATGCTTGAAGTGGCGCTCGATCAGGCGCTTCAGGATGACCTCGTCGGCCTCCGGCTCGCCGTCACGGTGCTGGCTGTGCCACGTGTTCTGGTCGACTTTCTGCTCGGCGGCAGGCAACACCGATTCCAGCGACACCATGGACAGGTTGCACTTCTGTGCGAAATCGCCGTCCGGGTCGTACACGTAAGCGATACCGCCCGACATACCCGCTGCGAAGTTGCGGCCGGTGGCGCCCAGCACGACCACGGTACCGCCGGTCATGTATTCGCAACCGTGGTCGCCCACGCCTTCAACAATCGCGGTGGCGCCCGAGTTACGCACAGCGAAACGTTCGCCTGCCACGCCGTTGAAGAACGCTTCGCCGGCAATCGCGCCGTACAGCACGGTGTTACCGATGATGATGTTGTTCACTGCCCAGCCACGGAATTCCGTGTTCGGACGCACGATGATGCGGCCGCCCGACAAGCCTTTACCCACATAGTCGTTACCCTCGCCCACCAGGTCCAGCGTGATGCCATGTGCCAGGAACGCGGCGGCGGACTGGCCGGCCGTGCCTTGCAGCTGGATGTGGATGGTGTCGTCCGGCAGGCCGGCGTGACCATAACGCTTCGCCACTTCGCCGGACAGCATGGTGCCGACCGTGCGGTTGACGTTCTTCACTGGCGAGATGAACGACACGCGCTCGCCTTTTTCCAGTGCGGCTTTGGCCTGGGCGATCAGCTTGTGGTCCAGTGCCTTGTCCAGGCCGTGGTCCTGGTCTTCCACGTGGTACACCTGCTGGCCTTCCGCCAGTTTTGGCTGGTAGAAGATGTTGGAGAAGTCCAAGCCTTGCGCTTTCCAGTGTGCGATGGCTTTCGACTTGTCCAGCAGGTCGGAGCGGCCGATCAATTCGTCGAACGTGCGGATGCCCAGTTGCGCCATCAGCTGGCGGGCTTCTTCCGCAACGAAGAAGAAGTAGTTGACCACGTGTTCCGGCTTGCCCTGGAACTTGGCGCGCAGCACCGGATCCTGGGTGGCAACGCCAACCGGGCACGTATTCAAGTGGCACTTGCGCATCATGATGCAGCCTTCCACCACCAGCGGTGCGGTGGCGAAGCCGATTTCGTCGGCGCCCAGCAGCGCGGCAATCACCACGTCGCGGCCGGTACGCATCTGGCCGTCAGCCTGCACACGGATACGGGAGCGCAAGCCATTCAATACCAGCGTCTGCTGCGTTTCCGCCAGGCCCAGTTCCCATGGGGTACCAGCGTGTTTCACGGACGACAGCGGCGATGCGCCGGTACCGCCGTCATGGCCTGCCACCACCACGTGGTCGGCTTTGGCCTTGGAAACGCCGGCTGCCACGGTACCGATACCTACTTCCGACACCAGCTTGACGGAGATCGACGCGGAAGGATTCACGTTTTTCAAGTCGTGAATCAGCTGCGCCAAGTCTTCAATCGAATAGATATCGTGGTGCGGTGGCGGCGAAATCAGGCCCACGCCTGGTACCGAGAAGCGCAGCTGCGCAATGTACTCGGACACTTTATGGCCTGGCAGCTGGCCGCCTTCGCCTGGCTTCGCGCCCTGCGCCATCTTGATCTGGATCTGGTCAGCGGAGCTCAGGTATTCGGCAGTCACACCGAAGCGGCCCGACGCTACCTGCTTGATGCGCGAACGCAGCGAGTCGCCTTCTTGCAGCGGGATGTCCACCACCATCTTGTCCGAACCCAGCACGGTGGCCATGGTGTCGCCCTGCTTGATTGGAATGCCCTTCAATTCCATCTTGTAGCGCGCCGGATCTTCACCGCCTTCACCCGTGTTCGACTTGCCGCCGATACGGTTCATGGCAACGGCCAAGGTGGCGTGCGCCTCGGTCGAGATCGAGCCCAGCGACATGGCGCCGGTAGCGAAACGCTTGACGATCTCTTTCGCCGGTTCCACCTGGTCCAGCGCGATGGCCTTGCTTGGATCGATCTTGAATTCGAACAGGCCGCGCAACGTCAGGTGGCGCTTGGTCTGGTCGTTGATGATCTGCGCATACTCTTTATAGGTCGAGTAATTGTTGGCGCGGGTCGAGTGCTGCAGCTTGGCGATCGCGTCCGGCGTCCACAGGTGGTCTTCGCCACGGATACGGAACGCGTATTCACCGCCGGCGTCCAGCGCATTTTTCAGCACAGGGTCGTTGCCGAACGCCAGGTTGTGCAGGCGCAGCGCTTCTTCGGCCACTTCGAACACGCCGATGCCTTCGACGTTCGATGGCGTGCCACGGAAGTACTTGTCCACCAGCGACTTGTTCAAGCCGATGGCTTCGAAGATTTGCGCGCCGCAGTACGACATGTAGGTCGAGATACCCATCTTCGACATCACCTTCATCAAGCCCTTGCCGATGGCTTTGGTGAAGTTGTAGATCGCTTGTTCGCCCGTCAAATCGCCTTGCAGGGTCGGCGCGATTTCCATCAGGGTTTCCATCGCCAGGTACGGGTGCACGGCTTCCGCGCCGTAGCCCGCCAGCAGGGCAAAGTGGTGGGTTTCGCGGGCCGAGCCGGTTTCCACCACCAGGCCGGTCGAAGCGCGCAAGCCCTTCGACACCAGGTGCTGGTGGATGGTCGACGTGGCCAGCAGCGCAGGAATCGCCACGCGGTCGGCGCTGATGGAACGGTCGGACACGATCAGGATGTTGTGGCCGGATTTCACCGCGTCCACGGCTTCCGCGCACAGCGAGGCCAGGCATGCTTCCACGCCTTCGTTGCCCCATGCCAGCGGGTAGCAAATGTTCAATTCATACGACTTGAACTTGTTGCCCGTGTGTTGCGCGATATTGCGCAGGCGCGCCATGTCGTCGAAGCCCAGCACCGGCTGCGCCACTTCGAGACGCATCGGCGGGTTCACGTTGTTGGTGTCCAGAAGGTTCGGTTTCGGACCGATGAACGACACCAGCGACATCACCATGGCTTCGCGGATCGGGTCGATCGGCGGGTTGGTCACCTGGGCGAACAATTGCTTGAAGTAGTTGTACAGCGGCTTCAGCTTGTTCGACATGATCGCCAGCGGCGAGTCGTTACCCATCGAGCCGGTGGCTTCTTCGCCGGCCACTGCCATTGGCGCCAGCAGGAAGCGGATGTCTTCTTGCGTGTAGCCGAATGCCTGCTGGCGGTCCAGGATCGATGGCACGGCTTTTTCGCCTGCGGCATCGTACTTGGCGACGTTTTTCGCCAGCTGGCTTTCCGACAGCTTGATTTCGTTCAGCTTGATGCGCACGGCGTTGATCCATGCCTTGTACGGCTTGGCGTTGGCGTACGTATCTTTCAATTCCTTGTCATCGATGATGCGGCCGGCTTCCAGGTCGATCAAGAACATCTTGCCTGGCTGCAGACGCCATTTCTGGATGATCTTCGATTCAGGAATCGGCAGCACGCCGGATTCCGACGCCATCACCACCAGGTCGTCATCGGTCACGATGTAGCGGGCAGGACGCAAGCCGTTACGGTCGAGGGTGCCGCCGATATAGCGGCCATCGGTAAAGGCCATGGCGGCCGGGCCGTCCCATGGTTCCATCATCGACGCATAGTATTCGTAGAATGCTTTGCGGTTGTCGTCCATCAGCGTGTGGTTTTCCCACGCTTCCGGAATCATCATCATCATTGCCTGTGCCAGCGGGTAGCCTGCCATCAGCAGCAGTTCCAGCGCGTTGTCGAAGCATGCGGTGTCCGACTGGCCTTCATAGATCAGCGGGAACAGCTTTTGCAGGTCGTCGCCCAGCACGGCGGATTTCATCACGCCTTCACGGGCGCGCATCCAGTTGAAGTTACCCTTAACGGTGTTGATCTCGCCGTTGTGCGCGATCAGGCGGTATGGGTGGGCCAGTGGCCACTCTGGGAAGGTATTGGTGGAGAAGCGCTGGTGCACCAGGGCCAGGGCCGAGATGCAGCGTGGATCTTGCAAGTCTTTATAGTAGACGCCCACCTGGTCCGCCAGCAGCAAACCTTTGTAGACGACGGTACGGGCCGACATCGATGGCACGAAGAATTCTTTGCCATGCAGCAACTTCAGGGCCTGGATCGCGTGGCCCGACGATTTGCGGATCACGTACAGTTTGCGCTCCAGCGCGTCGGTCACCATGATGTCGGCGCCGCGGCCGATAAAGATCTGGCGGATCACGGGTTCTTTGGCGCGCACGGTCGGCGACATCGGCATGTCATAGTCGACCGGTACGTTACGCCAGCCCAGCACGACCTGGCCTTCGATGCGCACGGCGCGCTCGATTTCCTGTTCGCATGCGATACGGGATGCGTTTTCTTTCGGCAGGAACACCATGCCGACACCGTATTCGCCTGGCGGCGGCAGTTCCACGCCTTGCTTGGCCATTTCATCGCGGTAGTACTGGTCCGGGATCTGAATCAGGATACCGGCGCCGTCGCCCATCAGCGCGTCCGCGCCAACCGCGCCCCGGTGATCGAGGTTCTTCAGGATCAGCAGACCCTGCTCCACGATCGAATGGCTTTTCTTGCCCTTGATGTGGGCGACGAAACCGACGCCGCACGCGTCATGTTCGTTGGCTGGGTCGTACAAACCTTGCGATTCCATGTTTTCTCCACTGCATTTAGATAACGAAAACTCAGAATAGAACAAGGTCAACGTAAACTCAACAAAAACAATTAGGGTCGGAGTCAAATTAAATCAACAGGAATCGCCATATTTTTTAATTAGGGACATAGTCAATAACGGCATAAAAATACCCGGCGTGTGGCCGGGCTAGCGACAAAAAATTGTCTGTTTAATCAAGGGCCTTCTTGAATGGACGCCCCCGTTTGGCGGGCAGCACCTGGCGCTGCATCCGGTTTTGCAAGTCAGTTTTGAACTTGTCCGAGCCCAGCGGCCAGCCTTTTAAAACCGACTTTTCCACTGTGAGGATCTGGTCTTTCGACAGGTCTGAGGACGCCATTTCCGCATACGTGTTTTCACGCTGGTACGGCGTGTTACCGAGCGCCCAGTACAGCGGGTGGTCTGTCACTACCGGATCCGGGTTCAGGCCCGCATGCTGGCCATAACTGGACCACTTATAGCCGGCCGGCTCGAACGCCAAGCCGGCCCGCACGGGGAGATACTCGATATACCGGCTATTGAGCAGCAAATATGACTCGGCATCGACGACGGACGTCTTGAAACGGCCCTGCCATAACGTGCCGGAACGGCCATATTTCCGGTTGTAGTACGGCACGTAGTTGCGGCCTATCCATTGCATGGCCTGCCCCAAGCCCTCTTCGTCAGCCGGCGACACCAGCATGTGCAGGCAGTCCGGCAGCAGCGCATAAGCGTGGATGGAAATCTTCCAGTTGCGGGCGGCCGTACGCAGCCAGTCCAGGAATGCCGTATAGTCGGCGTCTTCCTGGAACAGGGGGACGCCGGACAGGGCTTTTTGTATCACGTGGTGTGGTTGGAACGGGACGATGAGTCGGGGAAGCCGGGCCATGTTGTCAAATAAAGTGCTATCGGGAAGTGCGATAGTACCTCGAATCAACTACTCTGTCCCTGATTATTTTTCAAAGTTCAAAAAAATGCCCGACTCCGTCCCTTTTTAATTAAAACTTGCTATGTCGTCAATAAACGCCGGGCCAGCCGGCCGGGCGGATAGGGCTGCCCAGCGTTACCGGCTCCACTGCCGCCCCCGTTGCCAGCCAGGCTGAATGCACTGACCAGGTTGGCCAGCGCCACACTTTGTTCTTGCAGCGCATCCGCTGCAGCGGCCGCCTCTTCCACCAGCGCGGCATTTTGCTGCGTCACCTGATCCATTTGCATGATGGCCTGGTTGATTTGTTCGATGCCATCGCTTTGTTCCGCGCTGGCCTGCGTAATTTCGCCGATCAATCCTGTCACGCGCTGCACGTGGCCCACGATATCGTCCATGGTCGTGCCAGCCAGGTCCACCAGTTTCGCGCCATTTTCCACCTGGGCCACCGAATCGACGATCAGCGCCTTGATTTCCCGCGCCGCCGTGGCGCTGCGCTGTGCCAGGCCGCGCACTTCCGACGCCACCACGGCAAATCCCCGGCCCTGCTCGCCGGCACGCGCCGCTTCCACTGCGGCGTTCAATGCCAGGATATTGGTTTGGAAGGCAATGCCATCGATGACGCCGATGATGTCGGCAATTTTCTGCGCCGATGCATTGATCTGTCCCATGGTGTCGACCACTTGGCCCACCACCACGCCGCCTTGTTGCGCCACAGCCGAGGCTGACATGGCCAGCGCATGGGCCTGGCGGGAATTGTCATCATTCTGGCGCACCGTGGCTGTCAATTGCTCCATCGACGACGCCGTCTGCTGCAGCGAACTGGCTTGCCGCTCGGTCCGGCTCGATAAATCCAGGTTACCGCTGGCAATCTGGCCCGACGCCATGGCAATCGTGTCGGTGCCGCCCCGTACCTGGCCAACCAGGCTGGCCAGACTGTTATTCATGTCTTTCAACGCTTGCAGCAACTGGCCCGTTTCATCGCGGCTGGTAACAATGATCTGGCTGCCCAGGTTGCCGGATGCCACGGTTTGCGCCACCTGCACGGCCTGGTGCAGGGGCGCGGTGATCGACACAGTAATGCGCCACGCGAACCAGGCGCCCAACACCACCGCGCACACGGCTGCCCAGACCAGGAATTGCGTACCGCTCTGGTAATCTTTTTGCACTTCTTGCGCCAATACCTTGCTGATTTCAGCCTGGTGCTTGCCGATGTCTCCCAGCCGTTCCAGGTACTGGTCCAGTTTGGGCGCCAGCGCACTGTTGGCCAGCGCGCGGGCGCCGTCACGGTCCCCTTTTTGCTGGAGTGCAAACACACGGTCGCGCGTGGCGGCATAGTCCTTGCGCACATCGCTCACGCGTGCAAACAAGGCTTGCTCTTCCGGCGTCACCAGCATGGCTTCCAGTTGCTTTTGAATATCGGTGACGCGCACCCGCGTAGCCGCTGCCACTGCGGCATCGGCTTTGGCTTGAGCATCGTCAACTTGTGGATCGCGCGCCAGCGCCAGCACCCGCACGCCGACCATGCCGACCATCCGGTGCCATTCTGCTATCAAGCGTTCCTTGGCCATGGCCTCGTTGACCATGCGGCCCGTCAGATTCCCTACCGCCTGCAACTGCCAGGCGCCCGCCACTGCCATCGTTATTACCAGCAGCATCAATACGCCAAAGCCTCCGCCCAGGCGCATGCCAATTCTTAAGTCCCTGATTTTCATCCGTAAACTCCTCTGGCAAATTCGGCCATGCGCAATATGCTGCACAGCACAAGAATTCATCTTAGGAAATCATTACGGAAAGAAAATCTCCAATTGTCACAAGTGGAAATTTTTTATGTGAAGTAACTCAACCGATACCGATTGGTTATCGTTCAGGACAAATTGAAGCTGGTCGACAGGCTGTAGCCTTCGCCATACGCGCTGCGCAATGGCAAATCCTGCCCCAAACCACTGCGGGCCTTTTTTCGCAAACGGTACACCAGCATATCGACACGCCGGCCCGCATCGGGGTCGTCACCGCCAATACCGGCAACGATGACCTGGCGCGGCACCGGACGTGTATTGATCGTCAGCAAATGCAGAAAGTTGCATTCCTTTTCCGTCAGCGTGATGGCTTGCCCTTGCAATTCCAGGCGGCGGGCGGCCAGGCGCAATGTCCATTTGGCGGGCAGCGGCACGGTTTCCTGTGGGCCCACGCGACGGTCCAGCGCTTCAATGTGCGCGGCCAGTTCAGGGAACTTGATGGGTTTGGTCAGATAATGGTCGGCGCCTAAACGCAAGCCGAGAATGCGGTTATCAAATGCTACTCGGCCCGTCAGAACCAGCAAACCAATGTGCGGATATAGCTGGCGCATGCGCGGAATGACATTGAAGCCATCCTCGTCCGGCAAGCCCAGGTCGAGCACCACCACGCCAACATTGCCTTGGCTCAGTGCCGACCACATTTCGCCGGCGTTATTGGTGATGTGGACTACGTGTTCAAGCTCAGTCAGGAACTCCGCCATTTCTTCGGCATAGTCCAGATTGTCTTCCACGATCAATATCTGCGTCATGTATGAAGCGCCATTTAATTGGATGTAAGCATGCGCCTACATGGTGAGAATTATCACCGGTTGGTGCTGCATGGCGCAAGGCTTTTCCCGGCTCAAGCTGCGATTGGAAGCCAAATCCTAAATTTCTTGCCGCTTTCAGAAAAATTCTCGACCGTCAGCGTCCCGCCATGTACTTCCACCACTGCACGCGCCATATATAAGCCGAGGCCGGAACCAGCAATACCAACGGCATTAGGGCCCCGGTAGCCTTTTTCAAACAGCTTATCGATCTCATCAGGGGGGATACCATTACCCTGGTCCGATACCGCGAATTCAATGCCACCCTCTGTTGCTTTTTTGCCGATCAGTGTTATGGCCACGTCATCGCGTGTGTACTTAATGGCATTGTCGAGCAAGATCTCCAGGCACAGGCGCATGCCGGCCGGGTCGCAGCGCAGCCATTGCGGCATGCCTTCCACTTCCACACGCACATTGGCGCGGCGTGTGCGGGCCTGCTCTGCCGCGGTTTCCAGCAGCGCCAGCGGTGAAATCTCGTTGGGTTGGCGCTTGCGGCCTATCGACGCCAGCCGTTCCGGCGACAGGTATTCGTCCAGCATGGCCAACAGCCGGTCAACTGCTGTCTGGATTTTTGTATAACGTTTGCGCGTTGCCTCGTCGTGGTGGGCGCCCGTCATTTCCAGGCGCTGGATGGCGCCATCGATGGTGGACAGCGGCGTGCGGAATTCATGCGACAGCATCGACGCGAATTTCTTTTGCTGTTGCTGCCATTCGTGCCGCTCGCTGGCATCGCGGACCGTGCCCGTCAGCGCCACGGCGCTGCCGAACTCATTCAATACCAGCACGGATTCCACGTCGACCGGGATCGTGCTGCCATCGGTCGCATGGGCCAGATCCAGTTCGCGCCGCACGCGCAATCGGCTTTGGTCGCCAGCCGCAAAGCGCTCTAGCCGCAACGGCAATTCTTTGATCAAGCCATCGGCCAGCTTTTGCGCCTGTTCCAGCGTGTAGCCGAAACGGCGGCCGGCAGCAGGGCTCAGGTACAGCAGCTTGCCGCTGTCGCATTCAAGCATAAAATGCACGTCGCTGCTGTTGTCGAGAATTTGGCGGTACAAGGCTTCGGACATGGATCAATCCACTTAATCTACCAAAGGCGCAAAGATTTGCTGCAAGTCTTCCTGCGTCAACGTCATCTTTTGCGATTCGCCTTCCGCCAGCACCGATTGCGCCAGGTCGGATTTTTTCTGCTGCAAGACCTGGATCTTTTCTTCCAGCGTGCCCTTGGCAATCAACTTGTAGACAAATACCGGCTTGTCCTGGCCGATACGCCAGGCGCGGTCCGTAGCCTGGTTTTCCGCTGCCGGGTTCCACCACGGGTCGTAGTGAATCACGGTATCGGCGGCCGTCAAGTTCAAGCCCACGCCGCCGGCCTTCAGCGAAATCAGGAAGATCGGCACAGCGCCTTGCTGGAACGCCGCCACTTGCGCGCTGCGGTCCTTGGTTTCGCCGGTCAGGATCGCGTACGGAATGTCACGCGCATCCAGTTCTTCTTCAATCAATTCCAGCATCGACGTGAATTGCGAGAACACGAGGATTTTACGTTTCTCTTCCAGCAAATCCTCCACCATCTGCATCAAATCCTGCAGCTTGGCGGAACCGGCTGCCTGTTTTTTCGACGGCAGCGTTTTCACGAGACGCGGGTCGCAGCATACCTGGCGCAGTTTCAGCAACGCTTCCAGGATCACGATCTGGCTGCGCGCCACGCCTTTACGGTCGATTTCTTCGCGCACCTTCTGGTCCATGGCCAGCCGCACGGTTTCATACAAGTCGCGCTGGGCGCCCGTCAACTCCACCTTGCGCACCATTTCTGTTTTTGGCGGAAGTTCCTTGGCCACGCTGTCCTTGGTACGGCGCAGCAGGAACGGCTTGATGCGGCGGTTCAGCAGCGCGCGGCGCAGCGGATCGTCTTGCCGTTCGATCGGATGCCGGAATTGCGAGTTGAAAGTTTTCTCGTCGCCCAGCAAGCCTGGCAACAGGAAGTGGAATTGCGACCACAATTCCCCCAGGTGGTTTTCCAGCGGCGTGCCGGACAGGCATAAACGGTGGCGCGACTTCAGCAAGCTCGCGCTTTGCGCCGCCTTCGAGCGGGTGTTCTTGATGTAATGCGACTCATCAAGGATCACCAGGTGGAATTCATGTTCGTGCAGTTTTTCTTCATCGCGCGGCAGCAGCGCGTACGTCGTCAGCACCAGGTCCGCCTGCGGAATCTGGTCAAACAATTGTGCGCGGTCTTTGCCTTGCAACAGCAGCACGCGCAAGTCCGGCGCGAAGCGCGCTGCTTCATCTTGCCAGTTGCCCATCAAGCTCGTAGGGGCAATCACCAGCACCGGATGCGTGAGGCGGCCTGCCTCTTTTTCCACCAGGATGTGCGCCAGCGTTTGCACGGTTTTACCCAAGCCCATGTCATCGGCCAGGATGCCGGCTAAACCATATTCGCGCAGGAATTGCATCCATGCGAGGCCGTCGGCCTGGTAATCGCGCAACGTGGCGCGCAAGCCGGCCGGCGTCGGCACGCGCTTGACGGAACTGAACTGGTTCAGGCGGCGGCCCATTTCACGCAACTCTTCGCCGCCAGTCCATTCAAAGTCCACCGTACGCGCCAATTCATCGAGGCGCGCCGCATCCAGCGTGGCCATGCGCACCGAGTGGCGGATTTTTTCGCTGAAATACAGTTCGCCCAAGGTGGCGAGAATCGGCTTCACGCGGTTCCATGGCAACGCGACACGCTCGCCATCGGACAACGTCGCCAGCATCTGGTCTTCTTCCGCATGCACGGCCAGCGCTTTCGGGCTGAAATCGTTGGGCGCATTGCGGATCATTTGCACCAGCACCGGCAACAGCGGAATGCGTTCGCCCGCCACCACAATGCCCAGCTCCAGGTCGAACCACGCGTGGCCGCCATCGGCGTCGTCTTCTTCCACTTCCGCATACCAGCCATCGACAGCCGTCACGTCATAGCGGTACTTCGATGTCTTTTCCACTTGCCAGCCATTGCTGCGCAATTCATCAATGCCATCAGCGGCAAAGCGCAGCCAGTCAGCCTGGCTAGCCAGCAGCAAGCCGCCGCGCACGGACGACAGCGGCAGCGCATTCGGCTTGCGGAAGCCCAGCGCCGTCAGCGCCGCCAGCGCATCGGCTTCAGCCTGTTCATTGCGCTGGATGACTTCAGTGACTTCGCCGCGCTGGCGCACGACGCGCTGCGACGGGTCGAACGACACGCGTTCGCCATCATAGTCATACGACAAGACCGCGTAATCGTTCCAGCGCTGGTGCGCGCCATCGGCCAGCATGGCCGAATCCAGCACAAGGATAGGTTTCGGCAACACGTCATTGCGGATGCGCTGCGGCAGCGGCTGCGGCAGCGGCATCAATTGCTGCAAGCCGTGCGCCAGCAACAGTTGCGACACGCGCAGTTTATCGTTGGCCGTCAACAGCGGCGCTTGCGCCACCAGCGCCTGCAAGTCGGCCAGCGGGATTTCCGTGCCGCCCTGGTTTAATTGCAGTACGCCGCACGACAGGTTATCGATGTACCATGGCGGATCGGTCGGCAGCATGTAGTCGACGGAATCGGCGCCATGATGGCGCGCACCTTCCGGCGCTTCCACTGCCCAGCCCAGCCGCAAGCCCTTGCCTTCTTCGCGCCATGCCAGGTTGGCCTGCCGCAGCGCGCCACCTTTCATCGGGTACACCAGCCCATTGCCCACGTCGGACCACGAATTGGCCCACAGCAGTTTGTCCTGTTCAGCCAGCATTTGCAGCAGGGCCGCACCAATCTTGCCGCGTGGTTCCGTGGCGCTGCCCGTTTGTGAATTCGGGCCGCTGCGCATGGCAACAAAGAAGCGGATCAAGTCTTCATCACCGGCTTCCAGGAAAGAAGGCGGCGCGGACAACAGGGAAAATACTTCGCTGACAGGCGTTGCGGCAGCCACGTCGCCATTCGGGCGCAAGCGTGCCTTGTACAGGCACAGCGCCACATGGCGGCCACCGCTGGTCGGCGCCAGCACATAAATTAACCGGTACTGCGTTTGCGGCTGTTTCGGGTCCGGCTCTGGTATTACTGCCAGCTTCGGCTTCGGATGCGCAGCTGCATCCACCCGCTGTAGCCACGTGGCAACCGCATAGGGCAGCTGGGTCGCTGGTGCCGATGCTGGGGCCTGGGCCGGGGTGGTTTCGCGGGTTTCGGCGCGTGTCAAATCCATAGTGCGCATAGCTTTTACGAACTCTTACTTTGGTGCTTACAGAACTGCTGTTTTATTGGGAAGTGGACGGTTCTAAAACTGCAACATGTAATATTATCCGTTTTAGGGGGATTCTGGTTTGTGTTTCTTCGAACATATCCCGTCTAAAACATGAAAGATAAGGAAAGCTGCGGTCCTGAGGTTGGCGATGGCAGCGGCATTGCGTATGATTCCGGGCTCGTCTTAGAGGAAATACGCCATGCTGCCTACCATCGAACAACGCCTTGCCAACGAATTGGCCGCCAAGCCGGCCCAGGTCACTGCCGCCGTCGCCCTGCTGGATGAAGGCGCCACCGTGCCCTTCATTGCTCGTTATCGCAAGGAAGCCACCGGCGGCCTGGATGATACGCAATTGCGCTTGCTGGAAGAGCGCTTGCGCTACCTGCGCGAACTGGAAGAGCGCCGCGCCGCCATCGTGGCGTCGATTACCGAGCAAAACAAGATGACGCCGGCATTGCTGGACGCCGTCCTGCATGCGGAAGACAAGACCCGCCTGGAAGACTTGTACCTCCCTTATAAACAAAAACGCCGCACCAAGGCGCAAATCGCCATCGAAGCAGGCTTGATGCCGCTGGCCGATGCCTTGCTGGCCGACCCCACGCTGAATCCTGACACGCACGCGCAGGCTTACTTGCGCGAAGCCTTCACCAATGCCGATGGCGTGGCCAATCCCGGCGTGCCGGATACCAAAGCCGCCCTCGACGGCGCGCGCCAAATCCTCATGGAACGCTTTGCCGAAGACGCGACCCTGCTGCAATCGTTGCGCGAATACGTGCAGGAACATGCGGTAGTTGAGTCCAAAGTCGTGGAAGGCAAGCAGGAAGAAGGCGAAAAATTCGCCGATTACTTTGATTACTCGGAAACCCTGGCCACCGTGCCATCGCACCGTGCATTGGCATTGCTGCGCGGCCGCCGTGAAGGCGTGCTGGACGTGACGTTGCGCCTGGATACGGAAGCGGAAAAACCCAAGTGGGATGCGCCGCTGAACCCGTGCGAAAGCCGCATTGCCGCCCGTTTCGGCATCAAACAGGCAGGCCGCCCTGCCGACAAATGGCTGGCCGACACGGCGCGCTGGACGTGGCGCGTCAAAAGCTTCATGCACCTGGAAACCGAATTGATGGGCGCGCTGCGTGAAAAAGCGGAAACGGATGCCATCAATGTCTTCGCTACCAATTTGAAAGCGTTGCTGCTGGCAGCCCCGGCGGGGCAGCGCGCCACCATGGGCCTGGACCCTGGCTTGCGTACCGGCGTCAAAGTCGCCGTGGTCGATTCCACCGGCAAAGTGGTTGAAACGGCAACGATTTATCCGCACCAGCCAAGAAATGACTGGGCCGGTTCGCTGCAAACGCTGGGCCGCCTGGCCGCCAAGCACAATGTGTCCCTGGTTTCCATTGGCAATGGCACGGCATCGCGCGAAACCGACAAGCTGGCGCAAGAGTTGATTAAGTTATATCCGGAGCAAAAGCTGACCAAGATTGTCGTGTCGGAAGCCGGGGCATCCGTGTATTCCGCCTCGGAATTCGCGTCGCGCGAATTGCCGGAGCTGGACGTGTCGTTGCGCGGCGCCGTATCGATTGCCCGCCGTTTGCAAGATCCGCTGGCGGAACTGGTGAAGATCGACCCGAAATCCATCGGCGTGGGGCAATACCAGCACGACGTGTCGCAAACGCAATTGGCGCGCACGCTGGATGCCGTGGTGGAAGATTGCGTGAATGCGGTTGGTGTGGATGTGAATACTGCGTCGGCGCCGCTGCTGGCGCGCGTATCCGGGCTGTCGGCCAGCGTGGCGCAGGGTATCGTGAACTTCCGCGATGCGAATGGCGCCTTCACGTCGCGCGCGGGCTTGAAGAAAGTGCCCCGTTTGGGCGACAAGACGTTTGAACAGGCGGCCGGCTTCCTGCGCATTTTGGGTGGAGAAAACCCGCTGGATGCGTCGGCAGTGCACCCGGAATCCTATCCTGTCGTAGAAAAAATCCTTTCTGATATCAAAAAGGATATTAAAGGCGTCATCGGCGAATCATCGCTGATCAAGTCGTTGAACCCGGCCAAGTATGCGGACGACAAGTTCGGCGTGCCAACGGTGACGGATATCTTGAAAGAACTGGAAAAGCCGGGCCGCGATCCGCGTCCGGAATTCACCACGGCGACGTTCAAGGAAGGCGTGGAGGAAATCAGCGACTTGCGCCCGGATATGATCCTGGAAGGCGTGGTGACCAATGTGGCCGCGTTTGGCGCGTTTGTGGATATCGGCGTGCACCAGGATGGACTTGTCCACATTTCCGCGCTGTCGAACTCGTTCGTCAAGGACCCGCATACGGTGGTGAAAGCGGGCCAGGTGGTCAAGGTCAAAGTGCTGGAAGTCGACGTCAAGCGCAAGCGCATTGCCTTGACCATGCGCCTGTCGGACAGTGCTCCACAGGCGGGGTCCCGCCCCGAGCAGCGCAGTGAGCGCAATGACCGCCGCGCCATGGGCCAGCACCAGAAGCAGCAGTCGCGCGAGCCCCAAGTGCAAGGTTCGATGGCCGCAGCCTTCGCAAAACTGCGCGGCTAAAACTTGCCAAATCACCGTGCCGGGAATTTAGATCTAGCAAAAAAGTCCCTGGCACCTTTTTTCTAATGGGCAAGTAGTAGCTGGCTTGCTGATACCCCGGGTGCCGATTTCTTATAAAATGTCGGCATCTTCATCTTTTCCCCTGAGGCAGTTATGAGCGACGTACAAACCTGGATCAAAGAAACCGTGACCAACACGCCAGTGGTCCTGTTCATGAAGGGCACCGCCCAGTTCCCGCAATGCGGCTTTTCCGGCCGTGCTATCCAGATCCTGAAAGCGTGCGGCGTTGAAAACATCGCCACCGTGAACGTGCTGGACGACCCTGAAGTGCGCCAGGGCATCAAAGAATACTCGAACTGGCCAACCATTCCACAGCTGTACGTGCGCGGCGAGTTCATCGGCGGCTCGGACATCATGTCGGAAATGTTTGAATCCGGCGAACTGAAGGCCCTGCTGGACAACAATGGCTGATAAGCCAAAGCGGCTCGTCATTGCCATCACGGGCGCCACTGGCGCCGTGTATGGCGTGCGGCTGCTGGAAGTGCTAAAGGCACTGCCGCAGAAAGTCGAATCGCACCTGGTGATTTCCGACGCGGCAGTGCTGACCCTGCATCAAGAGACCGGTTTGCAGCGCAAGCAAGTGGAAGCGCTGGCCGACGTCGTGCACAAGCAAAACAATATCGGCGCAGCCATTGCCAGCGGCTCGTTCCAGTGTGACGGGATGGTGATTGCGCCGTGCTCGATGAAAACCCTGGCGGCCGTGGCGCACGGCTTGTCCGACAACTTGATTGCCCGCGCAGCGGACGTCATGCTCAAAGAGCGCCGCCGGCTGGTATTGATGGTGCGCGAAACACCATTTAACCTGGCGCATTTGCGCAATATGACCGCCGTGACGGAAATGGGCGGCATTATTTTCCCGCCCTTACCCAGCTTTTATCATCAGCCGCAATCGATCGCCGAGATGGTCGATCACACAGTGGCGCGCGTACTTGACCTATTCGCGGTTGAACACGAACTGGCGCCCCGCTGGGCAGGAATGTAAAACCGGTATAACTGGATACGGCAGGGGTCAATTACCGAAACGGGTATCGGCCCGCTTCAATTCCCGCATTTCTTCCAGCATCCGGCGCTGTTCATTTCTTTTGCGCAGGACTTCAGCATGGCGCGTCGCAGACATAGGCGGCGCAGTCATCAAATCTTTCAATTGCGCAGAATTGCTGTAATTGTTTCGAATCGGACGGCTCAATGCAGACTCCTTGAAAATCACATGCATGGGTATTGTGCCTGATTTTCGTGTCGAATTGATGACGATTTATTACAAGACAGCACGCGGCGGCGTTTGGGACGCGGCGGCGGGACAGTTCCGCCGCCGGAATGGCGGTTACTTCTGATAATTTACCCGCACCAGCATGCGGATAAATTCTCGGGCGATCTGGCGGTGATGTTCATCTAATCGCTGTAAATCAGCAATGAGTTTCACATCAGCCGACTCGAAACGGGACAGGCTGCTGCCATTTTGCTCCGTCGGGGCCACCGATTCCGGCCCGCCAAAGCGTAACCAGTCGGCAGGCACGCCTAACCATTGCGCAATCATGCGCAATTTTTCCTGCGTAGGAATAGCTTCGCCCACCAGCCATTTGCGGGCCGCATGCACAGTAATCGGCCGGCCGTCGAAACGGATATTAAATTCCCTGGCCAGGCGGGTGGGGCTATCGGGTGAATAATGTGCGTTTTTAAGAGCCTGCTGGAGTCGCTGGCTAAAGCTTTCGCGTTCGTTGGATGAATTCATAGTTGCACTATTTCACGTCGCGGCATAATTGTCAGTCTCTCAGCGCTTGTGACAATCGAGAATTCAAAATATAACATTTGAAGGGCTCATGATCGCGCAGTGATCAAAGTCCTTTCCAAACTTTGTACCAAGCTCTGAATAATACGGAAAATTGTATTCAGCGGCGACATCGTTGGATTGAACGTTCGTTCAGCAAGATGCGTTTACGCCACTTTCTCTCCAATTGTCACATAAATGTGACACTCATGGGATTACCATGAAACGTATTATTCCGCCACCATCGGTGGCCCGTCGCACGATACCTTCACGCCACAACTTGTGAAGATGGGCCAGCGCCTCGCCGAGCGCAAAGCTTAGTTGATGGGCATCAAGAGGACGGCGGAACATAATCGGAACGATCTCTGCCGCAGTCCGCCACTGTCCCGTGCACGCCGCCACCACTTCCGCCAGCCGGGCATCGTGGTGGTCGCGCAATTGCTGGATACGGGTATGCAAGCCACGGAACGGTTTACCATGCGATGGCAAGACCAGCACGTCATCCGGTAAATCCGCATATCTGGACAATGAATCCAGATATAAAGCCAGCGGATTGGCTTCCGGCTCCACGGCAAATACCGAGACATTGGTGGAAATTCGCGGCAACACCATATCGCCGGATATCAACATATTTAAATCCGCACAATATAGTGAAACGTGTTCAGGGGCATGGCCAAAACCCGTAATCACACGCCACGCGTGTTGGCCGATGGTGACGGCGTCGCCATCTTGCATACGCGTGTAGGCGGCCGGAACGGCCGGCACCAGCGACGGATAGTAATTGCGGCGGCTGCCCATCTTTTCCAGCATGTCCGGGTCAGACAAGCCATGGCGCTCGAAATGCGGCAAGGCCGACGTGCCATCCACGCCGGGCAGCGCGGCCGCCATCATGCGGGCAAAGCCGAAATCGGCAGCCGACATCCACAGCGGCGCGCGCCAGCGGCGGCACAGCCAGTCCGACAAGCCCACGTGGTCAGGATGGCAATGGGTGACCAGCACGCGCTGCAGCGGCTTGCCCTGCAAGCCCTGCGCAAACACTTGTTCCCAGCCGGCCTTGGTGGCGTCAGTCGATGCGCCGCAATCGACGACACTCCAGCCAGCCTCTTCCTTCTCGCCAAAGCGGTCTTCCAGCAGCCACAGGTTGATGTGGTCCAGTGCGAATGGCAGTGGCATGCGCAGCCAGGCCAGGCCGGGCGCTAGCTGGTGCACTTCGCCGGTAGCGGGAATGGTGTCGCCAAACGGATAGTGCAATTGGGATTCAAGATGGTTCATGGTTCACTTTCCAGGCAAGCGCGCTACAATGTGGTTGACGTTACGTAAACGGAAGATAGCCAAGCACAAGCTTGTCATTATGCCCGTTAATCCGCGTCTCACCACAGAAACTGCCACCGACATGCCGACTTATACCATTACTGAATTGGCCCGTGAATTTGACGTCACGGCGCGCGCCATCCGCTTTTATGAAGACCAGGGCTTGCTGAGCCCTTCTCGCGAGGGCGCAGGCGGCCGCAACCGCGTGTATACGCCGCGCGACCGCACCCGCCTGAAGCTGACCTTGCGCGGCAAGCGCCTGGGCCTGTCGCTGTCTGAAATCAAGAGCCTGGTCGACATGTATGAGTCGCCCAAAGACACCGCCGCCCAGATGAACCGCTTCCTGGGCGTACTGAACCAGCACCGCGAAACCTTGGAACAGCAGCGTGAAGACATTGAAATGACTTTGGCGGAAATCACCGCCCATGAAGATGAGTGCAAGCGCTTACTCGCAGGATTGGCTGAAAAGCAATCCACTGCCGGTTGAAAACACGCCCTACTTGACGTTTACGTTAACGTCACTTGAGCGTATCATGATCGCTTCATTACCCCTTACAACAACGAGGACGACATGCTCCACCTTCCAGGCCTGACCTTTGACCACGGCGAAGACATCGCCGCCCTGCGCGAAGCCGTACAACAGTTTGCCGCTGCGGAAATCGCGCCGCGCGCTGCGGAAATCGACCGCACTGACCAGTTCCCAATGGACCTGTGGCGCAAGATGGGCGAGCTGGGCTTGCTGGGCATTACCGTGCCGGAAGAATACGGTGGCGCCAACATGGGTTACCTGGCGCATATCGTGGCCATGGAAGAAATCTCGCGCGCATCCGCGTCCGTCGGCCTGTCGTATGGCGCGCATTCGAACCTGTGCGTCAACCAGATCAAGCGCAACGGTACCGAAGAGCAAAAGAAGAAATACTTGCCGAAGCTCATTTCCGGTGAACACGTGGGTGCACTGGCCATGTCTGAGCCGAACGCCGGTTCCGACGTCGTCAGCATGAAGCTGCGCGCCGACTTCAAAGGCGACCGCTGGGTGCTGAACGGCACCAAAATGTGGATCACCAATGGTCCTGACGCGGACGTGCTGGTGGTGTACGCGAAAAACGACCTGGAAGCGGGCCCGCGCGGCATGACGGCCTTCCTGATTGAAAAAGGGTTCAAAGGCTTCTCCATTGCGCAAAAACTGGACAAGCTGGGCATGCGCGGTTCGCACACGGGCGAACTGGTCTTCGAAGATTGCGAAGTCCCTGCAGAAAACGTGCTGGGCGGCCTGGGCAAAGGCGTCAACGTGCTGATGTCCGGCCTGGACTTCGAGCGCACCGTGCTGTCCGGCGGCCCGCTGGGCATCATGCAGGCGTGCATGGACGTCGTCGTGCCCTACATCCACGACCGCAAGCAATTCGGCCAGCCGATCGGCGAATTCCAGCTCATGCAGGGCAAGATCGCTGACATGTACTCGACCATGATGGCGTGCAAAGCGTACGTCTACGCTGTAGGCCAGGCTTGTGACCGCGCCACCACGCCGGAAGCTGTACGCCAGCTGCGTAAAGATGCCGCCGGTGCAATTCTGTATAGTGCTGAGAAAGCGACGTGGATGGCCGGCGAGGCGATCCAGACGTTGGGCGGCAACGGCTACATCAACGAGTATCCGGTCGGCCGCCTGTGGCGCGACGCCAAGCTGTATGAAATCGGCGCCGGCACCAGCGAAATCCGCCGCATGCTGATCGGCCGCGAACTGTTCGCGGAAACCAAGTAAGCATCGCTTCGGGGATGCGGCGGCCGGCATGTAAACACACCAAACGGTACGGTTTATGACGCAAGCTGCTGCATTCCCCAAACTGCTATCGTCCCAGATAGCCTTCGATATCGCGCGCACGATACGCGACGGTTTCGACAAGCATTACCGGCTGTTCCGCCAGAGCAGCCAGCAAGCCAAAGAACATTTTGAACGGGGCGCGTGGAAAATCGCACAAGAGGCGGCGCGCGAACGCATCGGCTTCTATGACAAGCGCGTGCAGGAATGCGTGCACATGCTGGAAGATGAATACGACCCGGCCGAATTGACGGACGACGTGTGGCGCGAGTGCAAGCTGCACTTCATCGGCCTGCTGTCCGGCCACAAGCAGCCGGAATTGGCGGAAACCTTCTTCAATTCCGTGTGCTGCAATATCCTGCACCGCAGCTACTTCCACAACGAATTCATATTCGTGCGGCCCATGGTATCGACCGAATACATCGACACGGAAGAACCGGCGCCCACGTACCGCATGTATTACCCCGGCGCAGACGGTTTGCGCTTTACGCTGAAGCGCATTGTCACGAACTTCCAGCTCAATGCGAAATTCGCGAACCTGGACCGCGACGTGGCGCAAGTGGAAGCGCGTTTGCGCGACTTGTTTGGCGGCGAAGAACTGGAACCGAATCACCAGATCCAGGTGTTATCGAGCCTGTTCTTCCGCAACAAGGGCGCCTACATCGTCGGCAAAGGCATCAATGGCGCGCGCGAATACCCGTTCGTCGTGCCGATCCTGCACAACCGCCATGGGGAATTGATCCTCGATACGGTGCTGTTCGACAAAGAACAAATCATCATCCTGTTTTCCTTTACGCGCGCATACTTCCAGGTCGACATGGAAGTGCCGTCCGCGTATGTGCAATTCCTGCGCACGCTGCTGCCGCGCAAACCGCGCAGCGAGATTTACACGGTGCTGGGCCTGCAAAAACAGGGTAAAACGCTGTTCTACCGCGATTACATGCAGCACCTGAAGCATTCTTCAGACTTGTTCGACGTGGCGCCCGGCATCCGCGGCCTCGTGATGCTGGTGTTTGCACTGCCGTCGTTCCCGTACGTGTTCAAGATCATCAAGGATTTCTATCCATCGCCGAAGGAAACCACGCGCGCGCAGATCAAGGAAAAATACCTGCTGGTCAAACACCACGACCGCGTCGGCCGCATGGCCGACACGCTGGAATATTCCAACGTGGCGTTTCCCCGCCACCGCATGAAAGAAGAACTGATCGCCGAGATCAGGCACTTCGCCCCGTCCTTGCTGGAAGAAGAAGGCGACCAGGTCGTCATCAGGCACCTGTACATCGAGCGCCGCATGGTGCCGCTCAATATCTGGCTGACGCACGCAGAACAGGAAGGCGATGACGCCCGCATCGAACACGGCGTGCGCGAATACGGCAACGCCATCAAGGACCTGGTGGCGGCGAATATCTTCCCTGGCGATATGCTGTACAAGAACTTCGGCGTCACGCGCCACAAGCGCGTCGTGTTTTACGACTACGATGAAATCGAATACATCACGGACTGCAACTTCCGCGATATTCCGCAGGCACGCAATGAAGAAGATGAAATGTCCGCCGAGCCGTGGTACCCAATCGGCAAGCATGACGTCTTCCCTGAACAATTCGGCCGCTTCTTGCTCGGCAACGCGAAAATCCGCAAGTACTTCCTGCAACACCATGCGGACTTGCTGACGCGCGAATTCTGGCAAACCCGCAAGGAACGCATCCTGGCGGGGGAAGTGGAAGACATCTTCCCGTACCCGCAAGACGTACGTTTTTCGTATCAGGGCTTACCTACTACCCCACCGGCGCACGTTGCGCCGACCTTACTGGAGACTACTGAAAATGAATGATCCTATTGTCATCGTTGGCGCCGCCCGTACCCCGATGGGCGCCTTCCAGGGCGACTTTTCCGGCAAGGCTGCCCATGACCTGGGCGCCGTGGCCATCGCCGCAGCCGTGGAGCGCGCTGGCGTTGCTCCAGGCAGTGTGGAGCATGTCTACTTCGGTAACTGCCTGATGGCTGGCCAGGGCCAGGCCCCTGCCCGCCAGGCGCTGCTGAAAGCCGGCCTGCCGACCACCACCGGCGCCGTGACCCTGTCGAAAATGTGCGGTTCCGCCATGCAGGCCGCCATCTTCGCTTACGACACGCTGGCTGCCGGTTCCGCCAAAGTCGTCATCGCGGGCGGCATGGAATCCATGACCAACGCACCCTACCTGATTCCAAAGGCGCGCGGCGGCTACCGCATCGGCCACGGCATGATGTTTGACCACATGATGTACGACGGCCTGGAAGATGCCTATTCGCGCAATGAAAAGACCGGCGAAGGCCGCTCGATGGGCACGTTCGCGGAAGAGTGCTCGGCGCACTACCAGTTCTCCCGCGAAGACCAGGATGCGTTTGCCATCGCGTCGGTAAAACGCGCGCAGGAAGCTACCAATGAAGGTTACTTCAAGTGGGAAATCGCACCGGTGACGGTCACGTCGCGCGCCGGCGATGTAGTGATCGACAAGGATGAAGGCCCTTCCAAAGCCAAGCCGGAAAAAATCCCGTCGCTGCGTCCGGCATTCAAGAAAGACGGCACCATCACGGCCGCATCGTCGTCGTCCATCAATGATGGCGCCGCTGCACTGGTGATGATGCGCGAATCGACCGCGAAAGAACTGGGCCTGACCCCGATCGCAAAAATCCTCGCGCACGCCACCAATGCGCAGGAACCCAACTGGTTCACCACCGCCCCGATCGGCGCCATCCAGAAGGTGTATGCAAAGACCGGCTGGACTACGCCCGACGTGGACCTGTTCGAGATCAATGAAGCGTTTGCCGCCGTGCCGATGGCCGCCATGCGCGACCTGGAAATCCCGCATGACAAGGTCAACGTCCATGGCGGCGCCTGCGCGCTGGGCCACCCGATCGGCGCGTCGGGCGCCCGCATCATGGTGACGCTGATGGGCGCGCTGAAACGCACGGGCGGCAAGCGCGGCGTGGCGGCACTGTGCATCGGCGGCGGCGAAGCCACTGCCATCGCGATTGAAATGGTGTAAGCAATGCCGTCCGCACTCATCATCGGCGCATCGCGTGGCATTGGCCACGAATTGGCGCGCCAATACCTGCGTGACGGCTGGCGCGTGATCGCCACCGCGCGCAGGCCGGACGACGTCGATGCGCTGGCCGCGATGGGGGCGGAAGCCCATGGCCTGGACGTGAACAATGTGGAAGCTGTCGCGGGCCTGGGCTGGAAACTCGATGGCGAGCAGCTGGATGTGGCCATCTTGAACGCGGGCGTATTCGGCCCACGCCACGATGGTTTCCCCATGCAGACGGACTTTGACCTGGTGATGCACACCAATGTGCTGGCCGCCATGCGGCTGTTGCCGATGATCGCCCCCTGGGTGGCGGCCGCGCGCGGCAATAACAGGGAAAAAGGCGGCAAGCTGGCCGTGCTGTCATCGCGCATGGGTTCCCTCAGCGAACGCAATCACCCCAGCGGTTCGCTGTACCGCGCCAGCAAGGCCGCGCTCAATTCCGTGCTGATCGACACGTCGCTGACGTTCGGCCCGCAAGGCGTGACGTGCGTGGCGCTGCACCCGGGCTGGGTGCGCACGGATATGGGCGGTACGGGCGCGGATATTTCCGTGGAAGAAAGCGCTGCCGGTATCCGCAAGACGCTGGCGGAATTGCCTGCATCTGCCAAAGCCACGTACCGCAATTACGATGGCACGGAGATCGGCTGGTAACGCGCCACGTACATCAACAACAACGAGACACAACATGATTCTGAGCGAACAACACCAAATGATCCGCGACGCCCTGCGCACTTTTTCGCAGGAGCGCCTGGCGCCACAAGCTGCCCGGTGGGACAAGGAACACCACTTCCCTAAAGAAGAATTGAAAGAACTGGCCACGCTGGGCGCGTTCGGCGTGGCCGTGCCGGAAGAACTGGGCGGCGCCGGCATGGATTACGTGTCGCTGGCCGTGGTGCTGGAAGAAATCGCCGCCGGCGATGGCGGCACGTCCACCATCATTTCCGTCAACAATTGCCCCGTGTGCAGCATCGCCATGATGTATGCCAACGACAAGCAAAAGCAGCAATGGCTGCGTCCCTTGGCGCAAGGCGAGATGCTGGGCGCGTTCTGCCTGACGGAACCGCATACGGGTTCCGATGCGGCTGCTTTGCGCACCACCGCCACAAGGGTGACAGACAGCGACGGCGACCATTACGTCATCAATGGCGTCAAGCAGTTCATCACCAGCGGCAAATACGCGGACGTGGCCATCGTCATGGCGGTCACGGACAAGGCAGCCGGCAAGAAAGGCATCAGCGCGTTCTGGGTGCCGACCAATACGCCGGGCTACATCGTGGCCAACCTGGAACAGAAAATGGGCCAGCATTCGTCCGACACGGCGCAAATCCTGTTCGAGAATTGCCGCATCCCTGCCGAAAACCTGATTGGCGAATTGGGCCAGGGTTACAAGATTGCGCTGTCCGGCCTGGAAGGCGGCCGCATCGGCATCGCATCGCAATCGGTGGGCATGGCCCGCTCCGCGTATGAGGCGGCGCTGAAATATGCGAAAGAGCGCGAAAGCTTTGGCCAAGCCATCTTTGACCACCAGTCCGTGCAATTCAAGCTGGCCGACATGGCCACGCAAATCGAAGCGGCACGCCAGTTGATCCTGCACGCGGCGTCGATGAAAGATGCGGGCTTGCCCTGCCTGAAGGAAGCGGCCATGGCCAAGCTGTTCGCGTCCGAAATGGCGGAGCGCGTGTGTTCGGATGCGATCCAGATCCACGGCGGCTATGGTTATGTATCCGATTTCCCGGTCGAACGCATCTACCGCGACGTGCGCGTGTGCCAGATTTACGAAGGCACCAGCGATATCCAGAAAATCCTCATCGCCCGCGCAATTTAACCAGGGGTGGCCGGGCCTTCAGGCCAGGCATCCTGATCTTAACGCAGCGCCATCTCGAACGCCACGCGGAGTGTCCGTGCTCCGCGTGTCCACGTTTGCCGCAGCGAGCTGCTATCCGCACCCTGGTAGCGCTGCATGCCATAGCGCTGCTGTGCCAGCGCATCGGCCACACTGATGCGCAGCTGGCGGCCCGCTGCGGGCGGCAGCTTGATGTCGAATTCAAGGCCGAACACGGATGCTTTGCCATCGTTGACGGTCCGTGCGGTGAACCGGTGATGGGCTGCGTCAAGTCGTCGCGTTTTCCTCCCGCTCCAGCCATTCTTCCGCTTCCTGCAAGGTAGCGGCCAGCACCGTGCGCACTTCGGCAAAATGCGCGGGCCATTCATCGCGGCGCTGTTCCGTGATGGCGTGTTCCGCCTCCAGTGTGGCGCGGATCAGGCGCTTGGCGCCCAGCACGCCGATGGCGCCCCTTAAACTGTGCAAGATGCGGGCCGCGTCCTCAGGACGGTCTTCTTTCAGCGCCAGGTCGGCGTCATCGGCCGGCTTCATGCCGGAACTGACGGCGCCCCGCACCATGCGGAACATCACGGCGCGCCCTTTCGGGTCCTTGCCCATGACTTTCATCAGGCCGGACATATTGAACAGCGGTTCCAGCTCTTGATGGGCAAGCGCCGGCGCTGGTGCGGCGGTGGGAGCAGCCAACGCAGCAGATTGCGCCACGCCTGGTGCAGGCGCGCCATTGGCCAGCAGCGCGCCGGAAGCGGATGGCAAATGGCGGCCAATCACCGCCAGCATGTCTTCCACCACCACCGGCTTGGCAATAAAGTCGCTGATGCCCGCTTCCACGCAGCGGTCCCGTTCCGATGCCAGCACGCCGGCCGTCATGGCAATCACGGGCAGCGTGAGTTTCAATTCACGGCGCAATATGGCGGTGGCGGAAAAACCGTCCAGCACCGGCATTTGCATATCCATCAGCACGACGTCATAGCGCCCCGCATCCGTGCGCAGCAAGTCCACGGCTTGCTGGCCATCACCCACCGTATCCACCGTGGCGCCCGCGTGTTCGAGGATGCCACGCGCGACAGCCTGGTTCAGCAAGTTGTCTTCCACCAGCAGGAAATGCACACCTCGCAGGCGGCCGGCAATGGCGCTTGGCTTGGCAGCGCCATCGTTGCCGCCTGCCTTGGTTTGCAGCGCCTGGTGCAAGGCGTCATACAGGCTCGATGCCGTAACCGGCTTCACCAGCACGGCATCCGGCTGCAATTGGCGGCCCGACGTGGCGGCAGCATCGATACGGTCGCGGGCAAAGGCATTGAGCATGGTCACAACCGGCAAATCCGCGGCCACGCGGCGCACTTTGCGCAGGGCATCCGGTGCATCCATACCGGGCATGTGCCAGTCGGCCAGCAACACGTTGCAGTGAGGCTGCGCCGGCAAGCGCTCCAGCGCCGCATCAAATGACGGCGCCTGTTCCACCTCCCAGCCCCATGCGCGGATCAGCTGGCACACCAGCTCACGGCTGGTGGCATTGTCGTCCGCCACCAGCACACGCTGCTTGCCCGGCCCTGGCTGCCGGACTTCTTTGGCGGCATCGGCCACCACGGCAAACGGCAACGTAAACCAGAACCGGCTGCCCTTGCCTTCCGCACTGTCGACCGCGATATCGCCCCCCATCAATTCAATCAATTTCTTCGTGATGGCCAGCCCCAGGCCCGTGCCGCCAAAGCGGCGCGTAATGCTTTCATCGCCCTGCGTGAATGCATTGAACAATTGCGCCTGCTGCGCTTCACTGATGCCGATGCCGGTATCGGCGACTTCAAAGCGCAGCATGGCCGTAGCGCCGTCACGCGATGCCAGCGCAACGCGCACCACCACTTCGCCCTGCTCCGTGAATTTGATGGCGTTGCCGGCCAGGTTGACGAGGATTTGCTGCAGGCGCAGCGCATCGCCATGCAACTGGCGCGGCACGTCGGGCGCGACGGCAATCGCCAGTTCCAGTTCTTTTTCACCCGCATTCATTGTCATCGTCGTGGCCAGGCTGTTGACCGTATCATCCAGGTCGAAGTCCACCGGCGCCAGTTCCATGCGGCGCGCTTCGATCTTGGAAAAGTCCAGCACATCGTTGAGGATGGCCAGCAAAGTCTGGCCCGAAGCCTGCACCATGTTCAGGTATTTGCGCTGCTGCGCCGTCAATGGCGTATTGCCCAGCAAATGCGCCATACCCAAGACGGCATTCATCGGCGTGCGGATTTCATGGCTCATGTTCGCCACGAAATCGCTCTTGGCGCGGTTGGCCGCTTCCGCACGGTCGCGCGATTGCTCCAGTTCCGCCGCACGGGCTTCCGACTCCTGGCGCAAACGCTCGCGTTGCGTGATGTCGGTAATGACAGCCAGTACCTTTAGGCCGTCCGCCGTGCTGATGGCAGACAAACTGATGTCGGCCGGGAATCGGCTGCCATCTTTGCGCAAGCCTTGCAGCGTGCGCCCGCTGCCCATGCGCACCGGTTCCGGCGACAGCCGCGTCGATGCAAAGCCTTGCCGCAATTGCTGGTGCGCGTCGCGCTGGTCCGGCGGAATCAGCATTTCCACCGGCCGGCCCAGGATATCGTCGCGTGCATAGCCAAAGCAGCGCTCCGCTTCCCGGTTGAACGTTTCAATGCGCCCGTCCGCGTCCGTCACCACGATGGCGTTCGGCGCCAGGTCGATCATGTCGTGCAAACGGCGGTCGGCCGCCTCGCGCTGGCGCATCAAGCTGTTGAATGCCTGCGTGACTTCGCCGATTTCATCGTTGGCCGACACGGCAATCGGCGTGAACGTGTCCTGGCGCCGGCCCGCCTGCATGCGCTGGATAGCATCCTGCAATCGCGCCAGAGGCGCCATCAGCCGCGTGGTCAGCCAGCCGATCAGCGCTGCCGCCGCCAGCGAAGCCAATATGCCCCAAGTCGCCACACGCGACCGCATGCCTTCGAACGGTTCAAATGCCTCTTCCACCGGCAGCGATGCGGCCAGCACCCAGTCGACGGATTTCAACGCCTTGAAACTGCTAAAGGCGTGTATGCCGTTGCTGCCCGTGCCGATGGCCGTGCCTTCAAAGCCTTCATTCAATGCACGGGTGGTGGCGGAATCCGCATTGGGCGGGCGTGGTTTCAGCATGCGCTCCAGGTCTGGGTGCAGCACGTACAGCGGCGCATCGGAGCGGGTCACGGCAAAGTAATAGCCGGTGCGGCCCACTTTCGCATTGCGCAGGTGGCCCAGCACATTTTCCTTGTACAGCCGCAGCACGCCGACCAGCACGGCTTGCACTTCGCCTTTGTTGTCCAGCACGGGCGCCGCCATTTGCACAATGGGCTGCTTGCCGGACTTTCCAATCACGGGTTCTGCAATCAATGGCTGGTGCGTGGCCAGCACTTTCTTGAAGAAGGCACGGTCGCCCGCATTGATTTGCGTGCGGCCCGCCACTTCCGGCAAGTCCGCAATGATCTGGCCCTTGGGGTCCAGCACGAGGATATCGTCGAACAGTGACAGGACGGCCCGGTCGGCGTAATAGGCGCGCAGCGCGGCAGGGTCGCGGACAAGGGACGGCGGCTGCATCTTGGCGGACATCGCAATGATGCCAAGCAGCATGTTCAATTTGTCGTCCAGCTCTTCTGCGGTGCGATTGATCAGCGCGGTCTGCTGGGCAAACAATACGCGCGTGAAATCCTGTTCCAGCTTGCGCATCTGCATCGCAGTCACCAAGCCCACGACAACGACGGACGTGATGCTGGTGGCTAAAGCAACTTTGACTTTGATGCCGAGCGGTTTCATGTCGTCCTTGGCTGGGGAATGCTGGGAATTTTCCTACCTAAGCCTGCCGGTGGCAAGGATACCATGGCAAAAGGAAAGGGTTTCCTACAACATGCCCAGCAGAGCCAGGGACAGGGCGCGTCGCAGCACCCACGTGCCTTACAGATTTCCCGCGTTTAAGTTCATTTCCCGCTGTTCCGGCCACTGCCAGCGCCCTTCCAGCCGCCAGTCGCGCTTGTCGCTTTCCACCAATACTTGCCAGCGGCTGCGCTCCAGCATGGGCAGCGGGGCGTCAAATGCGCCATCCGCGGCGGGATGCACTTGCAGCACCACGTCCTTCGATGGCTGCGTCGCATGCACCAGGTGCACGACGACGGTTTCCGGCATCACGCTGTGGCCATCGATTTTGCCCGTCAAGACGCCGCGCGCCGCGTCATAGCGCAGCGCCGCCACCATGCCCATTTCCGACGCCGCACGGTCGCGCCGCAAGTCCTGGTTGATGGCCTTGCCCTGCTTGTAGTAGTCGCCCACCACCAGTGCATCAGGCCGGGAAAAGGCCAGCCATCCCGTATAGGAACCGGCCAGCAGCACAATGAAGGGGCCCAGCATCAACAGCCAGGGCCACCGTTGATTCCACCAGGGCGTGTTATCCATGATCATTCCTCCTTCGTCACTTTCACCGCTTAGCGGCGCGGCACGATAAAGACTGCTTGTTCCTGGACATGCAAGGCCGGGTCATCCAGCGCCGTCAGTGCAATGTCGATATGGTTCGAGCCTTTTTGCCCCCGGTCCGCTTCCACCCGCAAGCGCAGCGGCACAGCCAGGGTTTCCGTGGCGCCGACCGACACCACGTCAGCCGTCACCGGCGCCAGCGTGTCGAGGCCGGACACCGTGATGCGGTAGCGGTGCGGCTGTTCCGTTGTATTCATGATTTGCAGCCGGTACACGTTTTCAATCGCCCCATCTTCCACTTCGCGGCCCATCGCGCCCCGGTCGCGCAGCACGTCCAGTTTCAGCGGCGTGCGCATCCACAGTGCAGCGCCAAAGGCTGCGATGATCAGCCACAGGATCGCGCTGTAAATCAGGATGCGGGGCCGCAGCACTTTCTTCCACGACGCCACCTTGCCGCTGCCGGTCGCGTAGTGGATCAGGCCACGGGGACGGCCAATCTTGTCCATCACGCCGTCGCATGCATCGATACACACGGCGCAACTGATGCATTCATATTGCAAGCCCTTGCGGATATCAATCCCCGCCGGACATACTTGCACGCACATCGAACAATCGATGCACGAACCGCCTTCCTTGCCCATCGGAACACGCGGTTCGCCGCGCTGCGCGTCATACGTGACGATCAAGGTATCGCGGTCAAACATCGAGCTCTGGAAGCGCGCATAAGGGCACATGTAGCGGCACACCTGTTCGCGCAGCCAGCCGGCATTGCCATACGTGGCAAAGCTGTAAAACAAGACCCAGAACCATTCCCATGGACCGAACTGCAATTGACTCAACATCCGGATCGGCGTGAAGTAGCCGACAAACGTAAAGCCCGTCCACAAGCCGACCAGGCCCCACGACAAGTGCTTGCCGCCGCGGCGCCATGCCTTGTCCAGCGTGAGGCCCTGCTTGTCGAGGCGCAGGCGCGCGCTGCGCGGGCCTTCCCAGCGGCGTTCCAGCCACAGGAAGATTTCCGTATAAACGGTTTGCGGGCACGCGAAACCGCACCATGCACGCCCTGCCACGGCGGTCACGAGGAACAGGCTGTAGGCGCAAATGATCAGCAGGACAGCCAGGTAAATGAAGTCCTGCGGCCACAGCACGAGGCCAAAGATGTAAAACTTGCGGGCAGCCAGGTCGAACAACAGGGCCTGGCGGCCATTCCACTGCAGCCATGGGGCTGCGTAGAAGGCAATTTGCGTCAGCCACACACACAGCCAGCGCAGCCGTGTGAAGTGGCCTTGCGTTTCGCGCGGGTGGATCGCCTCCCGCGCCGCATACATTTTAATGACTCGTTCCGGCGCGTTCATCGCTATTTACCACCGCCGCCGTTGCCGGCTGAGTTTCCGCCTTGTTCGCTGGCGTATTTGACAGGCTCCATACATACGCTGCCAGCACATGCACCTTGCCTTCACCGAGGAAGTCGGCAAACGCCGGCATCGTGCTGTTGCGGCCTTTGGTGATGGTTTCCTTGATGGTTTCCAGGCCGCCGCCATGCAGCCAGACCTTGTCCGTCAGGTTGGGCGCACCGATAGCCTGGTTACCCGTGCCGGCAGCCGTGTGGCACGCCATGCAGGCTGCAAACTTGGCCTTGCCGAAGACTGCCTTGATCGGATCGGCAGCGCCATCGGACAGGCTGACCACGTAGTGCGCGACGTTTTCCACATCCTTGTCGGAACCCAGCGCCCCGCCCATCGGCGGCATCACGCCATTACGGCCATGCATGATGGTGGTCTTGATCACGTCCGGTGCACCGCCATACAGCCAGTCCTTGTCCGTCAGGTTGGGGAAGCCCTTGCTGCCGCGCGCATCGGAACCGTGGCACTGTGCGCAATAGGTGAGGAACAGGCGTTCACCGATCGCATGGGCTTTCGGATCGGCCGCCACCGTCTGGATATCCTGCTTCAGGTAGCCGTCAAACAGCGGGCCGTAGTTTTTTGTGGCCTGATCCAGCTCGGCCTGGTACTGGCCGGACGATTTCCATCCCAGCTTACCGGCATAGGCGCCCAGGCCCGGATACAGGAACAGGTAAGCGAGCCCGAACACGATGGTGATGTAGAACAGCCACATCCACCAGCGCGGCATCGGCGTGTTCAATTCCGTCAAGTCTTCGTCCCACACGTGGCCGGTGGTTCCGATGGGATTGTCCTTGCCCGCCTTGATCTTGTGCATCGACTGCGAATACAGCAGCACAGCGCAGCCGATCACACCCAGCATGGTGAGGACGACAATGTACAGGTTCCAGAATTCGCTGGTGAAGTCGGACATGATCAATCCTCCCCGTCAGCAAAAGGCAGTTGCGCGGCTTGCGCGAATTGGGGCTGGTTACTGCGGGCCCAGGCCCACAGCACGATGCCCATGAAGGTGACGAACGAAACCACCGTCATCACGCTGGCGGCACGGTCAAATATTAAGTGCAGGTCCATGTTAATTTCTCGCTCAGTTGCGTGCTCAGTTGCGTGCTCAGTTGCGTGTTTTGATGGCAGTACCTAACCCTTGCAGGTACGCGATCAGCGCGTCTTCTTCCGTCTTGCCTTCCAGTTCCATCGGTGCGGCGGCAATTTCAGCATCCGTGTACGGATCGCCGAGGCGCTGCAGCGCGCGCAGGCGGGGCACGATGTCGGCCGGCTTCAGCGCCGTGGCGGACAGCCATGGATAGCCAGGCATGTTCGATTCCGGCACCACGTCGCGCGGGTTGGTCAGGTGCGTGCGGTGCCACTCGTCGGAGTAGCGGCCGCCCACGCGGGCCAGGTCCGGGCCGGTGCGCTTGGAACCCCACTGGAACGGACGGTCGTACACGAACTCACCGGCCACCGAATAGTGGCCATAGCGTTCCGTCTCGGCGCGGAACGGGCGGATCATTTGCGAGTGGCAGCCATAGCAGCCTTCACGTACATACACATCGCGTCCCGCCAGGCGCAGCGGGCTGTATGGCTTGATACCCGCCACCGGTTCCGTGGTGGAGTGCTGGAAGAACAGCGGGATGATTTCCACCGCGCCGCCCACCGAGACCACCAGCGTGACCAGCACGATCAGCAGCCAGGGGTTCTTCTCGATCCATTCATGGGAAAATTTCATGTCGTTCTCCTGGCCTTAGGCGGCCTTCAGTTCTGGGATGCGGGCTTCAGGCGTTTTCTGGCCGCGCAGGGTCATCCACGTGTTGTAAGCCATCACGCACATGCCGCTCAGGTACAGCGTGCCGCCTAGGAAGCGCACCACGTAGTACGGATAGGTTGCCTTCACGCCTTCGACGAAGGTGTACGTCAGCGTGCCGTCCGGGTTCACCGCGCGCCACATCAAGCCTTGCATCACACCGGCAATCCACATGGCGGCGATGTACAGCACGATGCCGATGGTGGCCACCCAGAAGTGCACGTCGACCAGCTGCATGCTCCACATTTCCTTGCGACCCGCCAGGCGTGGCAGCAGGTAGTAAATCGAACCCATGGTGATGAAGCCCACCCAGCCCAGTGCGCCGCCGTGAACGTGGGCGATACCCCAGTCCGTGTAGTGCGACAGTGCATTGACCGTCTTGATCGACATCATCGGACCTTCGAACGTGGCCATGCCGTAGAACGACAGCGACACGATCATGAATTTCAGGATCGGATCGGTGCGCAGCTTGTGCCATGCGCCCGACAGCGTCATCATGCCGTTGATCATGCCGCCCCACGATGGCGCCAGCAGGATCAGCGAGAACACCATGCCCAGCGACTGCGTCCAGTCAGGCAGCGCCGTGTAGTGCAAGTGGTGCGGACCAGCCCACATGTAGGTGAAGATCAGCGCCCAGAAGTGCACGATCGACAGGCGGTACGAATACACGGGGCGGTTGGCCTGCTTGGGAATGAAGTAGTACACCATGCCCAGGTAGCCGGCCGTCAGGATGAAGCCCACGGCATTGTGGCCATACCACCACTGGATCATCGCGTCTTGCACGCCGGTGTACATCGAGTACGATTTCCACAGCGTGGCCGGCATGCTCATGCCGTTCACCACGTGCAGCAAGGTCACGGCGAGAATGAAGCCGCCGAAGAACCAGTTGGCGACATAGATGTGCTGGACGCGGCGCTTGATAATGGTGCCGAAATACGTGATGGCATAGGCAACCCACACGACAGCGATCAGCAACGTGATGGGCCATTCCAGTTCAGCGTATTCCTTGCCGCGCGTGAGGCCGGCCGGCAGCGTGAATACGGCGCTGATAATGACGGCTTGCCAGCCCCAGAACGTGAACGAAGCCAGCTTGTCCGAGAACAGCCGGACCTGGCAAGTGCGCTGTACCACGTAGTATGACGTGGCGAACAATCCAGAAACGCCGAACGCAAAGATGACGGCGTTGGTATGCAAAGGCCGCAGGCGGCCATAGGTCAGCCAGGGAATGTCGAAATTCAGTGCTGGCCATGCCAGCTGGGCGGCAATGACAACGCCGACCAGCATGCCGACCACGCCCCACAAGACAGTCGCGATGGCGAACTGCTTGACGACCCGGTAGTTGTAGTTTTCCACTTTGGTGTTCTCCCGTAGAACGCTTTAATGATGTGAATCAAAGGTTACGGGGGTGGGCACTAAAAAACTTTGACGTGGATCAAAATTGCCCGACTCGGTTTTAGATAGGGATTGAATTAATGCGTCGTGTCGTCATCTTGCAGGACGCGCAAGCCTGGGCCAACCAGGTCATCGAATTGCCCGCTGTCCGATGCCTTGAAAAACAGCCACAGTGCGCCAAACACCAGCACCACGCTGAGGGGAATCAGTAAATACAAGGCTTCCATGGCTATGCCTTTCGCAATCTCAATGCATTGATGACCACCACGGCGGAACTGAGCGCCATGCCCACGCCGGACAGCCACGGATTCAGCCAGCCCAAGGCCGCGGCAGGAATGGCCGTCGCGTTGTACAGCATGGCCCACGCAAGGTTTTGCCGGATCACGCCCATGGCGCGGCCGGCGCAGTGTGCGCTGTCCGCCACTGCATGCAGTTGTCCATTCAACAGCACAGCGTCCGCGTGCGCTTGCGCCAGCGCCGCGCCGCTGCCCATGGCAAACGACACGTCGGCGCTGCGGAGCACTGCCGCATCGTTGATGCCGTCGCCCACCATGGCCACGACCGCGCCGCCCCGCTGCAGTTGCCGCACGTAGTCGACTTTTTGCTGCGGCAGGCAATCGCCCTGCACCATCGTGATGCCCAGCTGGTTCGCCACTTGCCGCGCCAGCCGGTCGCGGTCGCCGCTCAACAGCACCACTTGCTTGCCTTGTTTGAGGAAGTCGTCGACCGTGCGCTGTGCATCGGCGCGCAACGCATCGCAGATGTAAAAACATGCGAGCCACGCGCCATTCGTGCCCAGGTACACAGTGGTCAGGCCGCCGCCGCACCTCTCCGGCACAGCGCCGTCGTCCGGCTCGCCCATATCGTTGCCGGCAATGGCGGCAACAAAGGCCGCATTGCCAAGCCGGTAACGCTGCCCGCAGACAAAACCTTCCAGCCCCTGGCCCGGCATTTCACGCACATCCATGGCAGTCCAGCGTGCAGCAATGCGGCTTTCTGCCGCCGCGCTGATGGCGCGCGCAATCGGGTGCGCGCTGTTGGCTTCCAGCGCCGCGGCAATGTGCAACGCTGCGCGGTTATCCGGACCGGCGCCCGGGCCCATGCGGCTCACGTGGCGTACGGCAGGCTTGCCTTCGGTCAGCGTGCCGGTTTTATCGAAGACGATATGGGTGGCGCGGTGCAAGGTTTCCAGCACGTGGGGCTGCACCACGAGGATGCCTTGCGCCAGCAGCCGGTCCGTGGCGGCAGCCAGTGCCGATGGCGTGGCCAGCGACAGCGCGCACGGGCACGACACGACCAGCACGGCAATGGCCACCGGCCACGCGCGGCCCGGATCGGCCCAGTGCCACCACAGCCACGCACCCGCCGCCAGCAACAGCAGCGCGGCCACGAAAATCGATGCGACGCGGTCCGCCCACATGGCCATGGCAGGCTTGCTGCTGCCGGCTTTTTCCACCAGTTTCAGCAACCCGGCCAGCGTGCTGTCGCCGGCAGCGCGCGTCACGCGCAACAGCACGGCATTGCCCGCATTGATGGCGCCGCCCGGCACCGTGGCGCCAGCCGCCATTGCTTGCGGCGCGCTTTCGCCCGTCAACAGCGACAAGTCTGCCGACGTCGATCCTTCGATGATGTCGCCGTCCGCGGCAAACGCTTCGCCCGGCTTCACGGCAATCACGTCGCCGGCTTTCAGCGCGGCCGCATCGACCACGGTGGCAATGCGCGCCGTGGGCCAGCCGGCCAGCAGCGATGCCGATGCAGGCAAGCCATGTTGCATGCGCTCCAGCGCGGATGCCGCCTTGCGCCGCGCCGCCAGTTCCAGCCAGCGGCTGCACAGCAGCAGGAAAATAAACATGGTGACGGAGTCGTAATACACGTCGCCCTGGCCGCGCCACGTGGCAATTACGCTGGCGCCAAAGGCTGCCGCGATGCCCAGCGCTACCGGCACGTCCATGCCCAGTGCGCGGGCGCGCAGGCTGGACCACGCGCCACGGAAGAAAGGCGTGGCGGAATAGCAAATCGCGGGCAGGGTCAGCAACAGGCTGGCCCACTGCATCAGCGCCGCCATGCCGTCATCCAAAGTGCCCCGGTTGACGGCATCGTCGGCCAGATAGGCAGGCGCCACGTACATCATCACTTGCATCATCGACAGCCCGGCAACAAACAAGCGGCGGCCCAGGGCTTTGCTGGATTGCTGCAACTGGCGGCTATGGCGGGCCGCATCGTATGGCCACGCCGGATAGCCAATGGCATGCAATGCGCGCAGCACATCTGCCGCCTCGCAGCCATCCTTGCGCCACCGCACGCGCAAGCGGCCCGTGGCGATATTCATTTCCGCCTGTACGACGCCAGGCATTTGCAGCAGGCGGTGTTCAATCAGCCATACGCAGGCGGCGCAGCGAATGCCGTCGACCAGCAGCACGGCTTCGCAATCCGTGGCGTCCAGCGCAAAGCGGGGATCGTCATTGCGGTACAAAGCCAATTCCGCCGGCAGCGCATCGGCGCCGGACGCGGTGGCGGCATAGCCGTCGCGCGTGGCATACCACGACGACTGGCCCGCATCAACGATGGCTTGCGCAACGGCCGCGCAGCCGGGGCAGCACATCTGGCGCGGCGCGCCATCGATGGCCACGGTCCACTGCGCGTTTGGAGCGGCAGGCAAGCCGCAGTGGAAGCAGCAGGGGTCTTGCTGCGGTACGGCACTGGGCGCCGCAGCCAATACAGCGTTCATCGTCCACCTCCAATGCACAGCACATCTGCCCAGCCATGCAGTCCCGGCGCGCCGGGAATATCCAGTCCAGCCACACGCAATAAACCCAGCACGCCGAATGCCATCACCACAACGCCGCATGCGATGCGCACGGCACGCTGCTGCAGGAAGCGGCGCAATGCCATGCCCGCCATGCCGGCGGCAAACAGCAAGGGCGCCGTACCCAGGCCGAACGCCAGCATGATGCGGGCGCCATTCATGCCATCGCCACTCAGCATGGCCGTCACCAGCATGCTGTACACGAGGCCGCAGGGCAGCCAGCCCCACAGCGCACCAGCGGCCAGTGCTTTGGCGGCAGTATCCATCGGCAGCAAAGGCGCCAGCAGTGGCTGGACGTGCCGCCACACGTGCTGGCCGGCCCGTTCGGCATGCGCCAATCCATGCCACGCATTCATCAGGTACAGGCCCGCCGCCAGCAGCATCAAATTGGCCAGCGCCAGCGCTGCTTTTTGCAGCGGCGCGGCGGCCGCCAACCCCAGCACGCCTTCCGATAAACCGCCTGCAATGGCGCCCGCCACCACATAGCTGGCGATGCGGCCGGCGTTGAAGGTGGCGATGCGCAGCAAGCGGGGCAAAACTACGATGGGTGAAACGGCTGCCGCCGCGGCTGCGCCACGCGCGTGGAATACCACGGGCGCCGCGCCATCATTGGCTGTTGGCCGCGCTGCCGCCGCGCCCCCCAGCATGGCGGCGATCCCGCCGCACATCCCCACGCAATGAACGCTTGCGGCCAGGCCGGCGGCAAAGAAGGGCAGCAAGTTCATGGCGCGGGCCGTTCAAATTGTTTTGGAAAACCGCAGCGGCTGTACGGATGCGGTTTCCTGCGCGGGGCGCGGCATGCCCAGGTAGCGGTCAAACACCATGCAGATATTGCGGATCAGCAGGCGTCCTTTCAGCGTAACGGACAACCAGGCGCCGTCGTACGAAACCAGGCCATCGTCTTCCAATGCTTTCAGCTCAGCCAACTCTTTGGCGAAGTACTGGTTGAAGCGGATCGGGTACGCCTGTTCCAGCGACGCTACGGCCAGTTCAAAGTTGCACATCAATTGCTGGATGATGTGGCGGCGCAGCAGGTCGTCGGCATTCAGGCGAAAGCCGCGCGCCACGGGCAGGCGGCCCAGTTCCAGCTGTTCGTAATACGCGTCGAGCGTCTTTTCATTCTGGCTGTACGTATTGCCGACCGAACTGATGGCCGATACGCCCAGCGCCACCAGGTCCGCATCCGCATGCGTCGAATATCCCTGGAAGTTGCGGTGCAGGCGGCCCTGGCGCTGCGCCACGGCGAGGTCGTCATCCGGCTTGGCAAAATGGTCCATGCCGATGTACACGTAGCCGGCCTGCGTCAGCAACGCGATGCACAGCGCCAGCATATCGAGCTTGGTGTTCGGCGATGGCAAATCGTCTTCGCTGATGCGGCGCTGCGGCTTGAACAAGTGCGGCATGTGCGCATAGTTGTACAGCGAAATGCGGTCCGGGCTGGCGGCAATCACCTTGGCCATGGTTTGCTTCATGCTGTCCAGGGTTTGCTTCGGCAAGCCGTAAATCAGGTCGATGCTGATGGAGCGGAAGCCGGCGCCGCGCGCCGCCTGCATGACTGCCAGTGTTTCCTGCTCGGGCTGGATGCGGTTGACGGCTTGCTGCACGTCCGGATCGAAATCCTGCACGCCCAGGCTAAGGCGGTTGAAGCCCTGCTTGCGCAGTGTGTGCACGCGTTCCGGCGACACGGTGCGCGGATCGATTTCAATCGAATATTCACCCGCATGATCGGGCGCGAATGCGAAGTGACGGCGCAAGTGCGCCATCAATTCATCCATCTGGCGGTCGCTCAGGTACGTCGGCGTACCGCCGCCAAAGTGCAGCTGGTCGACCTGGTGCATGCCGGAAAACAGCTTGCCCTGCATTTCAATTTCCTGCTTCAGGTACGACAGGTACACGGCCGCCTTGCTGCGGTCGCGCGTGATGATCTTGTTGCAGCCGCAGTAGTAGCAAATGGATTCGCAAAATGGAATGTGCACGTACAGCGACAGCGGTCCCCGTGGGCCGCTCATCTTGATGGCGGCCAGCGCTTCCAGGAAGTCGCCATAGCGGAAATCAGCGGTAAAGCGGTCGGCCGTCGGGTACGACGTATAGCGCGGGCCGGAAGTGCTGAGGCGCTCGATGGTGCTGGCGTCGAATTGCACAGGGAAGTCAGGGGTGATGGTATTCATGTCAGTACTGCCTCAAGCTGCCAGCCGTTTTACGCCGGCGGTATCAGGTGCTGCCGCGCTGCGGATAGGACGCACGGCGGCTGGAGTAGCCGGTAAAGCGGTCCGGCCAAACTTGAACAGGCTGACGGCCTGCTTCAAGCCGCCCGCTTCATTGGCCAGGCTGGCGGCGGCCGCTGCTGCTTCTTCGACCAGCGCGGCATTTTGCTGCGTCACCTGGTCCATATGGGCAATGGCCTGGTTGACCTGGTCAACGCCGATGCTTTGTTCGCGCGACGCTACGGAGATTTCACGCATGATGGCCGTCACTTGCTGCACGGCGCCGACCACTTGTTCCATCGTGTCGCCGGCGCGGTTGGCACGCTCCATGCCCATGCTGACTTTGCTGACAGACACGTTGATCAATTGCTTGATGTCTTTTGCCGCCATCGACGAACGCTGCGCCAGGTTGCGCACTTCGCCTGCCACCACGGCAAAACCGCGGCCCTGTTCACCGGCACGGGCGGCTTCCACGGCGGCATTGAGCGCCAGGATGTTGGTCTGGAACGCGATGCCTTCGATCAGGCCAATGATGTCGACAATTTTCTTCGACGAGGCATTGATTTCATCCATCGTCGCAATGACTTCAGACACAATCTGGCCGCCTTCCACTGCCACTTCCGATGCGGCCACCGCGAGGTCATTGGCTTGCGCGGAATTTTCCGCGTTTTGTTTGACGGTGGACGAGAATTCATCGATGCTCGATGCGGTTTCTTCCAGGCTGGCCGCCTGTGATTCCGTCCGGCCCGACAAGTCGGCATTGCCGGCCGCGATCTGGCGCGTCGCCACGGCCATGGTTTCCACATTGACGCGCACGTCGCGGATGGTGGCAATCAAATTGCTGTTCATTTGCTGCAGCGCGCGCAACAGCTGGCCCACTTCATCGGTGGCATCCGTATCGAACGAACCGGACAAGTCGCCGGCGGCAATCGAACGGGCGCCTTCCAGCGCGCGGCCCAGCGGTTGCAGCACGCTGGTGCGCAATGTGTACCACAGGAAGACATTGACCAGCAGGCCGATGAAGGTGGCGCCAAAGATGGTGTAGCGGATCAAATCAGAAGCGCCGTCGCCGAACAGGCTGGCAATGCACACCAGCGCCAGCAGCACGTTGACGCCGCTGGTGGCAGCCCAGATGCGCATGGCCAGCGACATATGGCTGAGGCGCGACAACACGTTGCCAATGCCCAGGTGGATCACTTGGCCATTGCGGATCGCCACGCGCTTGTCGCCCGCGCGGATCAACTGGTAAGCGGCTTGCGCGGCAGCGATCTGGTCGCGGTCCGCCTTGGTGCGCACGGACATATAGCCCAGCGTGCGGCCGGCTTCCTTGATGGGCGTGATATTGGCTTTAACCCAGTAAAAATCGCCGTTTTTGCAGCGGTTTTTTACCAGTCCCGTCCATGGGGTGCCTTCCCTGATCGAATGCCACAGGTCGGCAAACGCTTCCGGCGGCATGTCCGGGTGGCGCAAGATATTTTGCGGCGAGCCGATCAGTTCTTCTTCGGAAAAGCCGCTGACTTGCACGAAATACGGGTTCACATACGTGATGTTGCCATTCAGATCAGTCTTGGAAACAATCGCCTGATCGGCCGACAATTCGACTTCGCGGTTGGTAACGGGTAAATTCGTGCGCATCGCGCCCTCCTGCAGTTGATATTCTTGCTCTATCACAAGTTATGCAGGCAGTTTACGTAGTTGGGCACGAAATTTTATTGACGTAGATCAAAATTCCAAAGGTTAGGAAGCGTATGGGATCGCAGCAAGGAACAGTGGATTTCCTGGTAGACCAGTTCTCCGGGGCGGGCCCTGTGGATGCCCGCAAAATGTTTGGCGAATATGCGATTTATTGCGATGGCAAGATGTTTGCGCTGGTTTGCGACGACCGGCTATTCGTCAAACCGGTTCCTGCCAGCAAGAACTACATGGGGGAGCCGGAACAGGCGCCGCCTTATCCACAGGCCAAGCCGTGGTATGTGGTGCCGGAAGACAAATGGGATGAGCGGGAGTGGCTGTGCGGGCTGGCGCGGGTCACGGCAGCCGCCTTGCCGCCGCCCGCGCCGAAGAAGCCAAAGAAAAAACCTGCGTGATTAGGCTTTGCGGCGGAACAGGTTGACGACTTTGCCGGCGGCGGTAACGACTGCCAGCACCAGGCCGCCCGCCACCAGGCCGCCAATCGCGTCCAATACCGGCGGCATGACGGCCGCCAGCGCCCGGCCAACGCCCGCGATGTCTGCGACCGCTTCCACCGCGTGATGGATCACGTCATGCGCGCCAGGGATGCCGTGCGTCAGGATGCCGCCGCCCACCATGAACATGGCCAGCGTCCCGGCCACGGACAAGAATTTCATCAATTTCGGTGCAGCCGCCAGCAGGAAGCGGCCCACGCCTTTGACGAAGCCGCCGGCGCCGGGCAGGCGCGCGAGATATAAACCCGCGTCATCCATCTTTACAATGGCGGCCACGATGCCATACACGCCCACCGTCATCAGGGCTGCGACCCCGGCCAGCACGGCTACTTGCTGCCCGAACGGCGCATCGGCCACGGTGCCGAGGGCAATTACGATGATTTCCGCCGACAGGATGAAGTCCGTGCGGATCGCTCCTTTGATCTTGTCTTTTTCCAGCGCCACCATGTCAACTTCGGGATTGGCCAATGCCGCCGACAATTCCGCATGGTGCTGTTCATCTTCTTCCCCGCTGTGCAGCAGTGGATGGGCGACTTTTTCAAACCCTTCGAAGCACAGGTAGGCGCCGCCCACCATCAGCAGCGGCGTCACCGACCACGGCGCGAATGCACTGATGGCCAGTGCGGCGGGCACGAGGATCGCCTTGTTTTTCAGCGACCCGACGCCCACGGCCCACACCACGGGCAATTCCCGCTCCGCCTGCACGCCCGCCACTTGCTGCGCATTCAGCGCCAGGTCGTCGCCCAGCACACCGGCAGTTTTCTTGGCGGCGACTTTGCTCATGGCGGCAACGTCGTCGAGGATGGTCGTGATGTCGTCAATCAGCGCCAGCAGGCTCGATCCGGCCATATCAGCAGCCCTCCGTACGCAAGATGGTCGTGAAGAGAGTGGCGGCAAGTGTCATGGCGTTAAAAATCAGATTAAATTGAACGGCAATCTTACCGCATAAGCAACACTGCACCCATAAACTACTGCGGATACAATGTTTGGATCTTTCCCTGGAGTACTGCCATGACGTTCGCCACCTGGATCACGTTTGTTATTGCCGCCTGCATTATTGCCGTGTCGCCCGGCTCCGGCGCCGTGTTGTCGATGTCGCACGGGTTGTCGTATGGCGTGCGCAAGGCCAGCGGCACCATCGTCGGGCTGCAGGCGGGCTTGCTGCTGGTGCTGGCCATTGCCGGTGCGGGCGTGGGATCGCTGCTGCTGGCGTCCGAAGTGGCGTTCAATGTGGTCAAGACCGTGGGCGCGCTGTACCTGATCTGGCTGGGCTTTTCACAATGGCGCGCCAAAGGCGCGGCCGGACCGGGGGCGCAAGTGGTGCAGACCGAAGCGCCGTCGCTGCGCCGCCGCGTGCTGACAGGTTTCCTCACCAACGCCACCAATCCCAAGGGCATTATTTTCATGGTGGCCGTGCTGCCGCAATTCATTGCGCAAGACCACCCGCTGCTGCCGCAACTGCTGATCCTGGCCGTGACCATGTGCACGATCGACTTGATGGTCATGCATGGCTATGCATTCCTGGCATCGTCGATGCAGCGCTTTTTCCGCGATGCCAAAGCCGTCAAGGCGCAAAACCGTGTGTTTGGCGGCTTGCTGATGGGAGTCGGCACGGCATTGTTCTTTGTCAAACGAAGCAGCGCGCACGCTTGACGAAATTTGTAGCGTCCGATTGAAAAATTCTGTAACGGGGGTCGTCGTTACGCCCGATCACGCGTTTAATAGCATCATTCCCCTGCTCCCGGAGCGTTGTCATGCACCGCAAAATCAAGCATTTAATCCTGTTGTCTGCGCTGGTGGCCGTCACGTCGCTGGCGATGGCCGACGACCCGCCGGCCCGTGTGGCGCGCGTGTCCGTGGTGGATGGCCAGGTCACGCTGCAGGAACCCGGTGGCGATGAAGCGGGCGGCAACCTGCTGAACTGGCCCGTGACGTCGGGTACCCGCATCACGGCGGCGCCCGGCGCGCGCACGGAATTCCGCGTCGGCTCGACGTCGATCCGGCTCGATGGCGACTCCAGCATGGAAGTCATGGAACTCGATGACAACGTGCTGCGCCTGCGCCTTGATTACGGCACGGCCAATGTGCGCATCCGCAATCCGGAACATTTGAGCGGCTTTGAATTGAGCACGCCACAGGGCCGCGTGACGATGTCCGAGCCAGGTTCGCTGCGCATCGATACGGAGCGCGCGCCCGACACCAGCGTCGTGACCATGCTGGCCGGCGCCGGCCGCGTGGATGGCGCCGGCACGTCCATGAGCCTGCGCGCGGGCAAACGCATGGAAATTCGCGGCGACGACATCTTTACCGGCGTGGCCCAGCGCACACCGTTTGATGACTGGGCGCAGGCGCGCGACCGGCGCGATGACAATTCGCAGTCGGCACGCTACGTCACAGCCGACATGACGGGCTATGAAGAGCTGGACCAGCACGGTACGTGGCGCGAAGATCCGGATTACGGCCCGCTGTGGGCGCCGCGCGGTGTCAGCGCGGAATGGGCGCCCTACCGCGACGGCCGCTGGACGTGGCTGGAACCGTGGGGCTGGACGTGGGTCGATGACGCGCCGTGGGGTTATGCGCCGTCGCACTATGGCCGCTGGGTGTTCGTGCAATCGCGCTGGTATTGGGCGCCGGGCCGCACCGTCGTGCGTCCTGCGTGGGCGCCTGCACTGGTGGGCTGGGTGGGCGGCAACGGCTGGAACGTGACGTTCCGCGACCACCGGGCCGGCCCCGGTGTCGGCTGGTATCCGCTGACGCCGCGCGACCGCTATGTGCCGGCTTACCGCGTGTCGGTGGAGCATGAACGCCGCCTCGAATGGCAGCATGGGGGCAAGGTGCGCTGGAAAGAAGAACCGCGCAATGATGGGCGCCGCGATGGCGTGACCGTGCTGCCGCGCGAATACTTTGAACGCCGCAGCATCGTCAACGTGGGGCGTGAACCGCGCATTGCACTGCCTGCCGCCGACGTGCGTAAAGCGCCATTGATTACCGCACCGCCGGTTGTGCCGCAACTGGAACACCGACCGGGCCGCGTGATTGAAACGCGCCGCGAATCGCGCGATGACTGGCGCGAACGGCATGATGGCCGTGACGGCCGTGACGGCCGTGACGGCCAGCGTGCGCCAATCGGCCAGCCTGTGCCGGGCAATACGCTGCAAGCGCAGCCGCAACGCATCATGCCGGGCGGTGCGCCTGTCGTGCAGCAGCCGGGTGGCGTGCAGGATGGCCGCCGCTTTGAGCGCGATGGCGAGCGCCGCGATGAGCGTGGCCGCATCAGCCAGCAGTTGCCAGTGCCGCCACAGCAGGGATTGCAGCCGCAACCGGGCCAATTGCCGCAGCAAAATGTTGAGCAGCAGCGGCAGGAGCGCCAGCGGCAGGAATATCAGCGCCAGGATGCCCTGCGCCAGGAACAGCAACGGCAAGACGCCCAGCGCCAGGACATGCAGCGGCAAGACCAGCAGCGCCAGGAATTCCAGCGGCAGGAACGTGCGCGCCAGGATGGCCAGCGGCAGGAGACGCAACGCCAGGAACAGCAACGGCAGGAATTCCAGCGCCAAGAAGCGCAGCGGCAAGAGCAGCAGCGTCAGGAGGCGCAACGGCAGGATGCCCTGCGCCAGGAACAGCAGCGCCAGCAGGAAGCCCAGCGGCAGGAAGCGCAACGGCAAGAGCGCCAGCGCCAGGAATTCCAGCAACGGCAAGACCAACAGCGCCAGGATGCCCTGCGCCAGGATGCCCTGCGCCAGGAAATGCAGCAACGGCAGGCGCAGCAACAGCAAGAAGCTCAACGCCAGGACATGCAGCGCCAGGAACAGCAGCGCCGCGAACAGCGCGAAGCCATGCGCCTGGAACGCCAGCAGGCGCCGCAACAGCAGCCGCCCCAGCGCCAGGAAGCCCGTCCACAGCCGCAAAATGCGCCATCTGGCGACAACCGCCGTGGTCCGCGCGAAGAGAACAAGGAGAAAGAAGGCCGCAACCGCAAGAATCCGGAGCAATAGCAGCCAGTCTTGACGCGGCAGCAAGCTGCGGCCCAGCCCAGGATTCTGCCGTTCATCCCCCAAATTCTGCAGTTCGTCCCACGGCGGTGGCCGGGCCAGGAGGAATTCCTTACAGTGGCGTCACGTGATCTTCACGCACTATTTTCCTCCCAATACAAAATAGTTTCTGCCAGCCCCTACCGGCTGGCATTTTTTTTCGCCTTAGCCATCCCCATCTTGCGTACCAGCCAGCAAGCGTATGCGGGCGCGCCACTCGCCCAGCGCCGACAGCGCCGCATTGAATTCGCGTTCAATCAAGTCCGCTTCAGCCGGGGTGATCTTGCCGTCCAACAAGGACTGCGATACGGCTTCCGCCACGTCGCCCACCTGGCTCATGACACGGCAGACGGTTTGCGACAAGTCATCCTGTGCCACCTTTTCCGGTACTGGAACCACGAAAGCCGCCATACCATGCCGGACCAGCATGGCATGCAGGGGCATCAGCGCATCGGGAACGCCTGCTTTCTGGCACAGGTCGATAATGATCGATACTTCTTCAAACGAAGGGTAGTGGGAAGCGATGGTTGGTGACAATTTGTTACGTAAAACGTTCACCGAAATGCCCATGCATTGGGACAATGCTTCGATGCCGCCAGGATAGTTTCGCGCGACGGTATACAACGCGTCGTGCTGATTCATGTCAGAGTATTTGCGTGTCATGGTGGTAAATCTGGCGTTTTTTTACCGATGCGTAAAAGTTTGCCAGCTATTATGCTGTTATTTAATCAACCTCAAGACGATCAGGATACATGATGAAGTCTCTCCGCAAAGCCGTAGTACTTGCTTTATCGCTGTCGCTGGCGATGGGCGGGCCGCTGGCGGAAGCCAGGCCGACCCAGAGTTCGGGTTCTTATAAGGGCGGATTTTCGTCGCAGCGCAGCAGTACTTCCAAGAGTACGCCATCGCGCAGCCCGTCGTCCGGCTCATTTGGTTCCTTTGGTTCCAGCCGGACGCAGCAGGCCGATACGGCGCCGCCGTCCAGCGGCAGCCGCTCGGCGATGAACCGCGACATGTCGCAAAAGACTGCGCAAGACAATGCCGTGCGCACGATGGATGAACGCACTGCGCAGCAAAACCGCTTGCCGCCGTCGGACCCGGTGATGCAGCGCCAGGCGCCGCCTCCGCCGCCACCACAGTATGGCAACAACGGCGGCTATAGCAATAATCCATACAACGGTGGTTACAGCCAGCCGCAAGACCGCCCAAGCCGCTGGGGCACGGCCGGCGCGGCGGCAGCCGGCGCCGTGCTGGGCAGCGTCTTGGCGGGCGGCGCCCATGCGCACCAGGCGCCGCAACAGCAATCACTGCCAAGCAATATTCCGGCAGACGTGGGTTCCATCGGTCCGGTGGGCAGCGGCAGCACCAATACGGCGTCCGGCGCCGGCACGGTGCCCAATCCGATGAATCCGGATGACGCCACTGCCGCGACACCGGCGCCGCAAGTGCAGGAACAGCCAGTGGAACGTCCGGCGCGCAAGCACGAATCGTCGGGCATCGGCTGGTTTGGCTGGGTGATGCTGGGTCTGATTGGTTTTGTGCTGTACAAGGTCTTGACGCGCCGCAAAGCGAGCCGCCAGGGCGCTAACTATACGCTGGGAGATTGATATGGGTTGGAAGGATGCATTCGGGTACGTACGCAACGCCGCCATGAAAAAGGGCGCCGTCGACGCGCCGGAAGATCAAAGCTTGCCGCTCAATGCCCGCATCGGCAGCATGGTGACGATCCAGCAAGCGCCCCTGCTGCGCGCCAATACGTCCGGCTCGCTGATTGCGCTGCCCCAGGCGTCGGATTTCCGCATCCTGGCGATTTCGAGGCTGAAGTTGAACCTCAGCGGCAAGGTCTACCGCTATTACCTGGACAAGGGCGATGACCAGGCCGATGAAAAGTTCTTGCAAGTGTATGTGGATGCGCAAGGCAACGTAGCGGAAATCATGTATTGCACGCAGCTGGCCCGCGTGATCCCGGAAACCGTGGAAGACCAGGAAGCGTACACGGGTGAAAAAGGGTATGGCCTCGGCGACCGCAGTTATACGTTGTGGCGCAACCAGCTGGGCGACTATGGCCTCGATGAACAGGATTTGAACCTGGTATTCGGCGCAGACGAAGGCATTGATTACCAGCGCGACGCGGGCGACCCGCACACGGAATGGGTACAGCCATTCCAGGGTGGCGAAACCCGCATCGATGATGCGGCGGGACGCGAAGGCTTGCAGCAGGATGTGTATTACATGCCGTACGTGCGCGATTTGCGCGGCGGCGCAGGACCGGAATTTTTGCTGATCACGACGGAGATTATCCGCAGCGTGAATGGCGATAGCAGCAAACGCGGTATCCATGTGGATTTTGTCATTGGGATACCGGTGGAGCAGGAACGGATCGTCATTCAGTGAGATCCACTGAGACATCCGCAATGTGCAGTAACTTCAAATAAACCGAAAGGAAGGACACGACTATGAGCAACTCGAATGGCTGGGGCCTGACCGCACGCCTGATCTCGAAACACTTTGGCGCGCTGGGCGACCGCGTATCCGAAGCAATCGCCAACTTCGATCCAGAAACGGCGACCGAGGCAGACCGTGACCGCCTGGCCGACACCTTGCGCAGCACCGCGCAAAAGCTGGCCGCTGCCCGTGCCTCCTTCGACAAGGAGCACAACGACGTCGTCAAGCTGCGCGAACTGATCGCCAGCGACGAGCGCGCTGCGGAAACGCTGGGTGAGCGCCTCGCGGCGGGCAAGATTTCGGAAGCCACCATCAACCTGTTCTGCGACGAACTGGAAGCCAATAAAGCGCGCCTGCCGCTGGAAGAACAGGAAGCAGCGGATGCGAAAGAGTATATGGACGAACTGCAAAAGATCGTCGATGCGCTGTCGCAGCAACTGGCTGATTTCGATGCCGCCGCCAAGAAAGCCATGCAGGCGCTGGCGACCGCCAACGCGCAGCGCGATTTGCAGCAAGTGCGCGCCGAGCGCCAGGAACAGTTGAATGGCCTGAAAGGCTTGCAGGGCAACTCCAGCGCGTTGAATGCGCTGACGCGCCGCGCCCAGGCCGTGTCGAATGAAGCGGCCGGCATGAAGATCGTCGCGGACATCGGCCAGCGTCCGCATGACCAGAAGGCGGAACTCGATGCGCTGCGCAAGTCGGTGGCCAATGAAGCGGCTGGCGGTGGCGAGTCGGCGCTGGAGCGGCTGAAGCGGTTGTCGGCCAAGCCTGCTGCTTAATTCTGCGCACGGCGGCATGGGCGGCATGGGCGCCATGCCGCCGTCGCCGTATTTGGCTGCAGCCCTCGCCGGTCGCCTTGAAAGCAGCGTGCTACGGTACAATATCCCCTGTATCTATTTGTTTTGACAGGAATTACTATCATGGCCACGCTGAACCCGCCGAAAGAATCGCTGATCGAATACCCGAGCGATTTCCCGATCAAGATCATGGGTGTCGCCCATGCAGAATTCACGGCCACCATGCTGGCCGTGGTGATCAAGCACGATCCAACTTTCCATGAAGGCAAAATGGAAGTGCGCCCTTCGTCCAAGGGCAACTACACGGGTTTGACGGTGACCGTGCGCGCCACCAGCCGTCCGCAACTGGACGCGCTGTACAGCGAACTGTCCGGCCATCCGATGGTCAAAGTCGTGATGTAATGTGCAATTGCGGAAGAAATTCCGCAATTTGCGCCAGCAGCCATGTGCGGAATGCCTGCACATGGAGCTGTTCCGCCGCCAGCGGCGGGCTGACAAAGTAATATTCATCCGCACTGGGCGTGGCTATATCAAACAGCCGCACCAGTTGTCCCGACGCGATTTCCTGCATGGCCACCACATGGCGCACCAGCGCCACGCCGTCGCCATCCACGGCTGACCGGATCAGCATCGATAAATCTTCATACATGACGCCGCCGGACGGTTCCGCCAGGTCCAGCCCCGCTGCGCGGAACCATGGCAGCCACGGTTCATTCGAGCGCAGCAACGTGGCTTGCGCCAAGTCCTGCGGCGTGCGGGGCAAGTCGCCGCCCCGGTAAGAAGGACTGGCGACGGGATAGTAAATGTCGCCCATCAAATGCTGCACCATCAGGCCCGGATAGCGTCCCTTGCCAAAGCGGATACCGACATCGATGCCTTCCCGCTCCAGATCCTGCAACTGGCCGGATGCCTGCAGCAGTACTTCGATATCCGGGTGATGCTCGATGAATTGTCCGAGCCGGGGCGCCAGCCAGCGTGCCGCAAACGAGGGAATCGATGAAATCGACAGCCGGCGGCAACCCTGCTTCGGCCGCACGGCATCGGCTGCCAGCACGATATCGGCAAACGCTTTCGTCAGCGACTGGGCAAATTTGCGGCCATCCGGCGTGATTTTCACGTGGCGGCCATTGCGGATGAACAGTTGCACGCCCAATTCATCTTCGAGCGCGCGCACCTGGTGGCTGATCGCGCCGTGAGTCAAATGCAATTCATCAGCGGCGCGGGAAAAATTTTCATACCGGGCCGCCGCCTCAAAGGCGCGCAGCGCGGGAAAGGCGGGCAGTCGCATGTTCTTGTGAATAGAATTAGCAAGAATAGAGAAAATATATCGTTATGTGGTTAATCCGGCAAGACGTACCATAAAATGCCCAATCCACACAGGAACACGTAGCATGAACCTCAAGCTTTACGTCAACAGCGAATTTTCCAGCCCGTATGCGATGTCTGTCTTCGTGACGCTGAAAGAAAAAGGCATTCCATTTGAACTGGCAGCGCTGGACTTGAATACCGGCGAACACCAGCAACCGGGCTACCGCGACCTGGCGCTGAATGGCCGTATTCCCGCGCTGGTGCATGACGGCTTCGTGCTGACGGAATCGTCGGCCATCTCGGAATACCTGGAAGACGTGTTCCCGGCCCCAGAATACAAGGCGGTCTACCCGAAGGCATCGCAGCAGCGCGCCCGCGCCCGTGAAATCCAGGCGTGGGTGCGCAGCGACTTGATGCCGATCCGCGAAGAACGCAGCACTTTGACTGTTTTCCACCAGCCGGCCACGCAACCTCTGTCCCCAGAGGCGCGTGCGGCCGCGGATAAATTGTTCCGCGCTGCCGATAAGCTCGTAAATGGCGAGAACCTGTTCGGCGAGTGGTCAATTGCCGATACCGACTTGGCCATGATGCTGCAGCGGCTGGTGCACAGCGGCGATGACGTGCCTGCGAAATTGAAGGATTACGCGAACGCCCAATGGCAGCGGGAACCGGTGCAGCAGTGGCTGGCTTTGGTGGAAAAGGCAAAATTGGCTGCCCGTTAAGCTTGCCTGCCGCATCAAGAAAGCCCGTCAAATCACTATCTTTCTGCAATTTTCTGCTGACAAAATAGGCAAGGCGCCGGGAAAGTAATTCAGGACTGACTTATAATGACGGGGTTTTCCGTAACAAACCCGTCCATGTCTACTGCCCCGGCGCTTATTCGAAACCTCGGCCAAGCCGACTACGAACCCACGTTTGCCGCCATGCGCGCGTTCACTGATGCGCGTACGCCTGACACGCCTGATGAATTGTGGATCGTCGAACACCCGCCCGTGTACACGCTGGGACTGGGCGCCGACCGCGGCCACCTGCTGAGCGCCACCACGGACATCCCTGTCGTGCAAACCGACCGGGGCGGAGAAATCACGTACCATGGCCCCGGCCAGGTGGTGATTTACCTGATGATGGACCTGCGCCGCAATAAACCCGGCGGCAAATTGTACGCGCGCCAGTTCGTCAACAAAATCGAACAGGCCATCATCAACGTACTGGAAACGTATCATCTGGCCGGCGAGCGCATTGACGGCGCGCCGGGCATTTATATCGCTGGCGGCCCAAAAAAGGGCGCCAAGATCGCCGCGCTGGGACTCAAAGTGCGCGGCAACGGCTGCACCTACCACGGGGTGTCGCTGAATGTGGGTATGGATTTAGCCCCATTTTCCTGGATTAACCCCTGCGGTTACTCTGGACTGGAAACCATCGACATGCGCTCGATGGGCGTGGAAGCGCCGCTGGCCGATGTGCAGCTGGCGTTAGCCAACGAACTGGTAAAGCTGCTACAAGTGGCCGAACCTGCCGAAGTAACCACCGTATCGAATTAAGCCTATGACTACCGAGACCACTTCCAGCAACGCCCCCGCTTACAACGCCAGCGAAAAGCAGAAAGGCGCCAGCAAGACCTCGCGCATTCCCATCAAGATCACGCCGATCGAGCAGGTGGAGCGCCTGAAAAAGCCGGAGTGGATCCGTGTGAAAGCGGCGTCGACGTCGACCCGCTTCTATGAAATCAAGGACATCCTGCGTGAAAACAAGCTGGTGACTGTGTGCGAAGAAGCCAGCTGCCCGAACATCGGCGAATGCTTCGGCAAGGGCACGGCGACCTTCATGATCATGGGCGACAAGTGCACCCGCCGCTGCCCGTTCTGCGACGTGGGCCATGGCCGTCCTGACCCGCTGGACAAGGATGAACCGCAAAACCTGGCCAACACCATCGCCAAGCTGCGTTTGAACTACGTGGTGGTGACGTCGGTGGACCGCGACGACTTGCGCGACGGCGGCGCCGCCCACTTCGTCGAGTGCATCCAGAAGACGCGCGAACTGTCGCCGAACACCACGGTGGAAGTGCTGGTGCCGGACTTCCGCGGCCGCCTGCAAAAAGCGCTGGATATCTTCGCTGAAGGCTTGCCGGACGTGATGAACCACAACCTGGAAACCGTGCCGCGCCTGTACAAGGAAGCGCGTCCTGGTTCCGACTACATGCACTCGCTGAAGCTGTTGAAAGACTTCAAGGCCATGTATCCGAACGTGAAGACCAAGTCCGGCATCATGGTCGGCCTGGGCGAAACCGACGAAGAAATCCTGCAAGTGATGCGCGACATGCGCGAGCACGACATCGACATGCTGACCATCGGCCAATACCTGGCGCCATCGAACAGCCACTTGCCGGTGCGCCGCTACGTGCACCCGGACGTGTTCAAGATGTTCGAGGAAGAAGCCTATAAAATGGGCTTCAAGCACGCGGCCGTTGGCGCGATGGTGCGTTCGTCGTATCACGCTGACCAGCAGGCCCACAACGTCCTGGAACAGGCGTAATTGGCTGACGTCCGCATCGAAGCGTCCTGGAAGCGCGAGCTGCAGGACCAGTTCGAGCAGCCGTACTGGGAAAATCTGACGGCGTTCGTGCGCAATGAATATGCGTCCGGACGCTGCTTCCCCCAGGGGCGCGATATCTTCCGCGCCTTTGACTTGACGCCGTTTGACGACGTCAAAGTCGTCATTCTCGGGCAAGACCCTTATCACACGCCTGGCGCAGCCATGGGCTTTTGCTTTTCCGTCCCGGAAGGCAACCGCCCGCAACCGAGCCTGCAAAATATTTTCCAGGAACTGGCCGACGATATCGGCGTGATGCGCACGCGCACGGATTTATCCGACTGGGCGCAGCAGGGCGTGTTCCTGTTGAATGCCGTGCTGACGGTGCGGGCCCATACGGCGGGTTCGCATGCGGGCAAAGGCTGGGAACAGTTCACGGACAGCGCGATCCGCAAGCTGTCGCAAGAGCGCGATAACCTCGTGTTTATTTTGTGGGGCAGCTATGCGATGAAAAAGCGCGAGCTGATCGATGCGCGCCGCCACTTGATCATCACATCGCCGCACCCCTCGCCGCTGTCCGCGCACCGGGGCTTCTTTGGCAGCAAACCGTTTTCACGGGCCAATGCCTACCTGGAAGCCAAAGGCAAAACGCCAATCGTCTGGGCGTAACTCGAAGCAAGATTGTTGCAAATCCCGCTGGTGCCTGGCACCAAATTTACCAAATTTAGTCGACATTTCGGGGCCTGGCCCCAAAAGCACTATCGTTCGCATAAAGCGTTCGAACAAGATGCTATGACGGGCCAGACTTCCGGATGGCGGTTACTTCACGCGTTGCGGCGCTGCCGTTGCCAGCTTTTCCGGACGCGGGCTGACGCGCGCCAATTCACGCTCATCGATTACCACGGCCCGCTGCTGCCGCTGCAGCACGCCCAGGCGGCCCTGATCCAGCAAGAACAGTTCGCGGATTTCATATGGCCCGGTAGCCGCAGCGCGCAGTTCCGGCGCGAACGTCATGGCGATCGTGCCACTGCCCGGCTCCAGCCACTGCGCAGCATGCGCGACACCGATCGGTTTCAATACCCCCTGCACCGTGCCATACAGCACACCGCGCACTTCATAGCGCCCCGCCTGCGCCGCTTCCACACCAAAGTTCACGGCGATGCCCCCCGCGTGCTCCGCCAGCGCCACTTTGCGGTCCAGCTTGGCCGTGGGCATGGCAACGGGGAAGGCCAGCCGCAGCGAACGCATGACGTCGCCCTGCTTTGCCTTGCCCTGCCCGTGCGCATGCACTTCCCACAAGCCCGGCGCCAATTCTTCATCGGCATCCAGCGCCAGCTGCGCCGTCATACGCCCACCAGCGCCATTTTTAAACGTCAGCGGGAAACGCCGCCCTGCCGGCGACATCACGTAGCCTTCCAATTTGGAAAACACGGACTTCGAACCATCCTTGCTGCGCAATTCCGAGGTCAACGACAACTGCTGCCCATGCAGGTACGCGGCAGCACCCGCCTGCATCGTCAGCGACACGGGGCTGTCCGGCTCCACCACGTTGATCAGGAACCGTTCGTTCTCTCCCAGGTTGTCCGCACGCAGCTTGAACTGCCCCGCGCCCATGTCCTGGTGCAGGCGGAACGCCGACGTACCGGGCGCAAACGGCATGTCCGCCTTGGCCAGCTTATCGTCCGTCACCAGCGACTCCATTGCTTCCGCCGGACCATGCGCGCGGCCCGCCTTGTCGATGACCGTCATCGATTGCGGGTGGATCGCCAGGTTCGAACGGGGGCTCGATGTATCGAGCGCCTGTACCCGCACGACGGCACGCGGCACGGTGGTATTGAGTGGCACTCCCTTGGCCAGTTCCGCCCCCGTCACGATGACATACGATTCGCGGCTTTCCGCTTCATGCGGCATGGCCGCCGCCATGCCCGCGTCAGACGACGCCCAGCTCATTGCCACCGGTTCGCGCGATTGCCCCGGCGCCCCCGCCTTGGCCGCTTGCTGCACAGGCTTGGCCGCCGCCACGGCAACCGGTTCCAGGTCCCCTGCCTGTTTCGGCAACAGTTCCACCGCGGATGCGGACACACAGGCAGCCAGCGCCGCCGCCATCATTGACAGTTTCATTTGCATGATTTGCATGTTCGGCTCCCCGTTCAGATATCGTTGCGCAAGATGGCGTCCAGGCCGAAGCACTTGCGGCGGCTCTGGTTGTGCGACAGCGGTTCGGCATCGGCCGTGCGGTCCTTGTCCTGGAACCAGCGCCAGCCGGCGCCGGACTGGCTGCTGCAGTTCAGGAAGCCGTCCGAACAGCTGTCCAGCCACGCCTGCGTGATTTCCAGCCCCACGTTCAACGTATAACCGCCGCAGTAACTGTCGCTGTCGAACGGCGAGCTATCCACGTCCGTCCCCACTACGTGATAAAACGGCTTCGGCAGCGCCGGGCGGCCTGCCGTGCCATACAGCCACGACGCGTTATAGCTGGCCATCCAGCTGGTTTGCTGCTGGCGCACGGCGTCGCTCTTGTAGCCCAGCAGCCAGCCCACGGCGCTTTCAAATGCATTGCCGCTGATGGAGGCATCGGCCAGCGGCGTGCCCAGCGACGATGGCGCCAGCGCATTGACCCAGCGGATCGCATTGATGATGGCGGGATAGCGGCTGTCCTGCGTGGGGTTCGACATCACCCAGCGCAAGATATTGCCGCCATTCGAGTGCGTTTCCACCACCAGGTCCGTGATGTTGTTGTTGACGATGAACGGATGCAGCTGGTCGGCCAGGCAGCCTGCCGCGCCGGCGGTCCACATGTACTGGTCGAAATCGCAGTTGATGACGATATACAGATTCTGGTTTGGCAGCCCCTGGCGCACTGAATCAATCATTTCCCGGGTCCAGTAATCGTTGGCCGCGTCAGTTTGCTTACCCGTGCCGTGTACGAACGCCAGTCCCGTATTGCCTGCCATTGCCGGCAGCGCGGTCAAGGCCAAAGCCAGCGCGCTGCCCATCACTGCCAACTGCTTTTTCAACACCATTGTCGTCTCCTGTTTTGGTTTTAAAAAAACGCTCGTGCCAAACCAGTCTAGGAGCCGGATTTGCGCCAAGTATTGTTAAAAAATGTCACGGTATTGATTTATTACGCCATGCGCTTGAAGAACGGTCGTGCGGTTTGACGGGTATGATGTTGCGTTATCTCTACACGCAAGGACACTGTCATGGACACTTCCCGCTTCAACCTTGATCAAGTCAACCTGCGCAGCAAAGGCAAGCTGCCCGAGCACATGGGCATCCGCTTCACGTCCATTCAAGATGGCGAATTACAGGCGGAAATTGAAATCCAGCCCTTCCATTTGGCGCCGAACGGCTTCCTGCACGCGGGCAGCATCGTGACCCTGGCGGACACGGCATGCGGCTATGGCTGCATCGCCCACTTGCCGCAAGGCGCGGAGAACTTCACGACGATTGAACTGAAATCCAACCACCTGGGCACGGCCCGCGAAGGCGTGATTGCCGTGACGGCAAAACCCGTCCACCTGGGCCGCACCACGCAAGTGTGGGACGCGACGGTGATCCACAAAGACACGGGCAAGACCATCGCGTTGTTCCGTTGCACACAAATGGTGTTGTGGCCGAAATAAGCGCTGGCCGGGCGCGGCGGTAAGGGTGTGATCTGTTACATTGAACCGTCAGTGATACATTGTCGAGGACAAACAATGCGGAAAAACACCCTGTTGGCAACCGGCCTGCTGCTCGCTTCTTCGCTGGCGCTGGCCCAGACTCCGTACACGGAAGACTCCACGTTCCGCGGCCTGGGCGGCAAGGAAGGCATCAAGCAGATCACCGATACGTTCCTGGAACTGGTCTTGGCCGATCCCCGCATCAAAGATAACTTTGCGGATTTTGATATCCCGCAAATCAACCAACGCTTGCAAGAGCAATTTTGCGAATATGCGGGCGGCCCCTGCAAATACACGGGCAAATACCGCGACAAGACCATGGATGGCGCCGGCACCGTGCGCGACATGAAGTCGGTCCACATCGACTTGAAAATCACGGACGCCATGTTCAATGCGCTGGCGGAAGATTTGCAACTGGCGATGGCACGCCATGGCGTCTCCACTGAGACGTCGAACCGCCTGATTGCCAGGCTGGCGCCTATGCACCGCGATATCGTCACGGCACACGCTCCCTTGGCGCCATTGCAACCCGACATGGGCCGCTTCCTCGCTACCGGTGGCGTCAGCATGGTGGAAGGCGCGGGCGGCGGCGGTATTTCGCCGTGGGCGCTGATCACCGGTTACGGCACGCGCGACAGCTGGGGCGGCAATGCGCACTTCACGCGCGTGCAAACGCAGGATTATTCGCTCGATACCCGCGGCGTCGCCGTGGGCATTGCCGACCGCGTGGAATTATCAGTGGCGCGGCAAGATTTCAAAGGCGATTTGGCGCCACTGAATTTGCTGCGCATCCAGCAAGATATCCTCGGCTTGAAAGTCAGGCTCGCGGGTAACGCTGTCTATGACCAGGACCGCGCCATGCCGCAAGTATCGATGGGCGCCATGTACAAGAAAAACAAAGGCATCAACGGCTTGCGCGCACTGGGCGTCACCAGCGTCAGGCAGCTGGGCGCCAAGGATGACCGGGGCGTCGACTATTACGTGTCCGCGACAAAAATCTGCCTGGAACACAGCCTGCTCGTGAATGGCACGCTGCGCGCCACCAAGGCCAACCAGATGGGCATCCTCGGCTTCGGCGGCGACCAGGGCGACACGGTGAAGCTGCAGCCGGAAGTGTCGGCCGCATGGCTGGCGCACCGCACGCTGGCCATCGGTGCGGAATACCGGCGCAAGCCGCATAACCTGGGGGTGGATCCGGAAAAGTCGTATTACGACGTGTTTGCCGCGTGGTTCCCGGCCAAGCAAGTGTCGCTGACCGTCGCGTATGCGAACCTTGGAACCATCACTGTCTTCAATCCGAAGACACAGAAAGGGTGGTATTTATCGCTGCAAGCTGGGTTATAAGCCCGGCATGGATCAACCCTGCAGCGCTTTTTCCAGCAATTGATGCAGGGCCGGGAATTCCGGCTCGCCCACATAGCGCTTGATGATGCGGCCCTGCTTGTCGATTACGAACGTGGTCGGCGTCATTTTCACGTCGCCATATGCCTTGGCTGCATCGCCTTTGACGTCCAGCGCCACCTTGAACGGCAACTGGCGGGTTTCCGCGAAATTCAGCACGTAATCCGGGCGGTCTTCCTGCATGGCCACGGCCACGAATTCCAGCCCTTTTGCCTTGTATTTATTGTACGTATCGACCATTTGCGGCATTTCTTTGACGCACGTGGCACAAGACGTGGCCCAGAAATTCACCATCACGACTTTCCCCTGCAAGCTGGCCGGCGTGATTTGTTCGCCGTTGATGCCAACGAACGTCACGGGCGGCGCCGGGTTGGCGCTGTTGAGGGAAAAATAAGCAGTCAAGCCTATGCCGGCCAAAACAGCGGCAGCCAGTGCGGGTTTGATCCAGGCGCGGGAAGAAGTCATGTCAGGCATCCAAGGACAGCAATGAATCCATTATAGGGCGCGTCGGCGCTGTACGCTGCGGCGCCGGCAATAACCGGTACGCCGCCTGCAGATAGCGGTGCGGGTCAGTTACCGGCTTTGGCCTGGTACTGTTTCCACTCATCTTCGGAAATGTATTCGAAGACTTTGACGACCTTGTACACGCCAGGCACGCCACGGGCGACTTCCGCCGCGATGTTGCCTTCGCGCTGCGTCACGCGGCCCATCAGGTACACGTTGCCGCGTTCGCTGACGACTTTGAAAGAATTGGCGGAAATATCTTTCGTGTCCACCAGGCTGGCTTTGACTTTGGTGGTCAACAGCACGTCGTTGGAGCGGGACGTGTAGCTCGACACGCCGGCAATTTCCAGTTCATTGGTCACCGACACGACGCCTTCAATGGCGCGCACTTCGCGCTCGACGGCATTGCGCATTGCTTCATCGCGCACTTCACCAGTCAACAGCACGCGGCGGTTAAAGCTGGCGATATTCACGTGGCCGGCATCGCCCACCACCGAAGGGAATTTCGTTTCCGCTTTGACTGCAATGGCTTTGTCTTCCGTTTGCGCACCAAACGTGCGGCGGTCGGACGCAGCCAGGGTGCCGCCCACGGCGCCGGCCGCCACCAGGCCCACGCAACCGGACAGCGACGACGCCAATGCGGCGCCCAACAACATGACCGCCAGCGGACGCTGGATCTTACGTACTGCCTTATTCATTCACATCTCCACCAAACAGCGCGACATCAATGCCGTCGCACAAGGCATGGATCGTTACCAGGTGCACTTCCTGGATCCGGGCGGTACGGTCCGCCGGCACACAAATATGCACATCCGCATCCGTCAGCATCTTGCCGATCGCGCCGCCGCCTTTGCCGGTCAGCGCAATGACGCGCATTTCCCGCTCCAGCGCCGCTTCGATGGCCGCCATCACGTTGGCGGAATTACCGGACGTGGAAATAGCCAGCAAGATATCGCCAGCCTGGCCAAACGCTTGCACTTGTTTGGAGAAAATTTCACGGTAGCTGTAATCATTGGCCACGGCCGTCAGGATCGACGTGTCGGTGGCCAGTGAAATCGCCGGCAGCGGGAAGCGCTCACGCTCGAAGCGCCCTACCAGCTCCGCCGCGAAATGCTGGGCATCGGCAGCCGAACCGCCATTGCCGCACGCCAGGATTTTGTTGCCGTTAGACAAAGCCGAAAACATCATTTCAATCGCTTGCCCAATAGGCTGCGCCAGTACCGTCGCGGACTGGATCTTGATTTCGGCACTTTCGTGGAAGTGGGAGAGGATGCGTTGAGTATTCATTAATATCCCTGAGAAACCCCGCTATGCAGAGCAAAGAGGAGAAACGGCAATTTTCGTCGATTCTCCAAAAATTTTGAACTTTTTCGCATTTTGATTCTCTAAGTTATAGCGCTTCAGGTCAGTCGTTAGACGCCGGGGTGCCAGCATCACCACGATTTTTCCAGTCTGCGGTCGCCATAGGCGAGGTCGAAAGATATCCCGCAGAACTGAATAAGGCAGCAGGCATAGGCCAGCCGCCCCTCTCGGACGTGAGAGGCCAGCAGTGGGAGTTCCCTCATTTCAGCAGGGGAAGACGTCAAGGCTCAGAATTATAGTGCAGTCATCAGCAAGCTCTGACAAGCGAGGTTAAAAATGCTTACATTCCTTCAACTATGGCGTTTCGCAGCCACTGCAAGCTATCGCCATCGATGGCAATGACATCAAAGCGGCACGGGGGAAGTTTCTTATAGCGCAACAGGTAAAACTGCGCGGCGCGCACCATGCGGCGCTGTTTGACCGGCGTCACGCTGGCCAGCGCGCCGCCGAAATCCCTGCTGTCGCGGCGGCGCACTTCGACAAACACCAAGTTCTGCCAGTCTTGCATGATGAGGTCGATTTCGCCCACCTTGCAGCGGAAATTGCGTTCAACCAGCGTCAGACCGTGGCTGGACAAATACTCCAGCGCGCGGTCTTCGCCCGCCTGGCCGTGCAGTTGGCGGCCGGTGGCGGTCATGTCAGGGTTGCTGGCTCAACGTCAGCGGTACGGGTACGCCATTTTTATAGACGGCTTGCAATTCGCGCCGCTCAAAACGGGCCGTGCCGTCGCCAAAGCTGACATTCAACTGGCCGGTTACCCCATCGAGGCGGAACTTGGCCGTGGGTTGGTCTTGCTGGCGGGCGATTTCACGGGCCACACGGTACGCGTCAATACCCAGCGCATATAAACGCTCCATATCCGCATCCGGCTTGCGCTCGCTGCCGGGCGCCAGTTGTGGATAGACCATGACAGCCGGATGGTCGCGCTGCAATTGCCACGGCATGTCCAGCAAGCGCACGCCATCCATTTCCGTGCCGGCAATTTGCCGTGAACGGCCCGGGTTCAGCGACGACGTGCCATAAATGGGGACATCGCCCAGCGGCGGCGCGGCCAGTGCGATGCGCAGCTGGCGGGTCTGGTCCGGGTCCAGCGCGGCAAAGACGACGGCGCCCGGTTCCATTTGCAGCTTGCCGCGCAGCGCCACCAGTTCGCCATCGTTGAGGTAGCCGTTGGCGGTGCTCAGTTCCACCATCTTGGCCGACAGGCCGACGCGCTGCCACTGCGCGGCAAACGCACCCGCACTGCGGCGCTGCCACGCCACGCTGCCGCCCACGACATAGGCTGTGGCGCCCGGCTGTTCACGGCTGGCCCAGTCCGCCATCTGGCGCGCTTCATCTTCAATCGACAAGCCGATCAGCATCATTTGTGGCGGCAACGATGCGGTATCGCGGTTATCGGGGTAATTCAGCGCAATCGTGGGTTTGGCGACTTTGCGGCTGTTCGCCACGGCGGAGACGGCCGAACGGGATAGCGGGCCGACTATCATGTCTTGCTGGGGCAGCGCTTCGGTATAAGACGCCAGCACATCCGGCGCCGCGTCACCGGTTTCAATCACGGACACTTCGACGCCTTGCCTGTCGCGCTCCCAGGCGGCCAGGAAACCCGCGCGCAGGGCTTCGGATGCCTGGCGCAACGCATCGGAACGCAATGGCAGCAGCAAGCCGATGCGGTAGGGGACGGCAGGCGCGCCTTGCTGGGTGGCGGCAGCTTTGGTTGCCAGGCTGCCCGGCGCGATGGCGGCGCCCGGCAGCGCCGCCCCGCCGGAAAGGCCGGACACGGTTGCAGTACCGGCGGCAACCGTTGCCCGCGACGTGCCCGATGTACCCGATACACCGGACACACCGGAAACTCCCGAAACGCCGGATACTCCCGAAACACCGGACACGCCGGACGAATTGCCGTTATCCGCGCCGCCAGCCTGATCTTCCTGCGTACCGGCAGCATTACCCTGCTGAGGCGATCCATGCGCGTCCGAACTGCCTGAACGGCCGTCCGCGCCGGATCCGCCAACCGTGTCCGGCTCAAGTGGCGTCACGTTTTCAACTTTCAGCCGCGGTTGCGCACTAGGCATGACGCCAGCCAGGTCAACCGGGAACACTTCCACCTCGGCAGGCGGCCCCATTTCACGGCGCGGGGCGGTCGAATATACAGGGGCAGGTTTGGGCAGCGGTACGGCTTTTGGTACGGGCGCACTTGTCACGGCAGGGCCGGACGCGCACAATGGGCCGCTTGTGCCGCAAGACATCTGCGGCATCGGCGAGTTGCAGGCGCTGGCGAGTCCGGCTACCAGGCAAACCAGCAGCAATTTCACTTTTATCGGCAGCATCCCAATCTCCAATGACAGATCAAGCAACCAGCATTGCCACCCTGCCCGTCCTGGGCGAAGCAGCCAACCAGACCTATCCTATCGCAACATTGTATGTAGTGGCGACGCCCATAGGAAACGTTGCGGATATTAGTGTCCGGGCCTTGCATGTCTTGAGTTTAGTCAATGCGGTGGCCTGTGAAGATACGAGAAATACCGCGCAATTGCTGACCCGCTTCGGCTTGAACAAGCCCTTGATTGCCGCGCACCAGCATAACGAGCGGGAAGCCGCGGAAAGTTTGATTGCGCGTTTGCAGGCAGGGGAACGGATTGCCCTCGTGTCCGATGCGGGTACGCCCGCCGTGTCCGATCCGGGGGCGCGGATTGTCGATGCCGTACGGGCCGCCGGGTTGCGCGTGATGCCATTGCCGGGTGCGTCGGCTGCCGTGACGGCCTTGTCCGCCAGTGGCCTCGTCAACGACCAGTTTCATTTTGTCGGCTTCCTGCCATCGAAAGCGAAACAGCGCGAGACCACTTTGCAGCAATTGCGCACCGTGGCCGCCACGATGGTGTTTTATGAAGCGCCACACCGCATTGTTGAATGTGCGGAAGCGCTGGCAGCCGCGTTTGAGCCCACGCGTCAAGTCGTGTTTGCCCGCGAATTAACGAAATTATTTGAAGAGATCCACCGCTGCCCGCTGTCGGAAGCTGCGCAATGGCTGGCAGCGGATGCGCACCGGCAAAAAGGCGAATTCGTCGTGCTGGTGGAAGGCGCACCGCAAGCCAGCGATGCGGAAGATGCTGAAGCGGAACGGATTTTGAACATTTTACTGGCGGAATTGCCTGTTAAACAGGCAGCGGCACTGACGGCGCAGATCACGGGTAAGAAGAAAAATGCGCTGTATGACCGGGCATTGCAAATTAAAGGTTGACGCTCAGTCCAAGACCCGCTATAGTCTTGCTTCTTCGGAGTGTAGCGCAGCCCGGTAGCGCATCTGGTTTGGGACCAGAGGGTCCAAGGTTCGAATCCTTGTACTCCGACCAAATTTAAAAGCCTGTGAAATGGAAACGTTTCACAGGCTTTTTCCTTTCCCGGCTTCAATAAAATATCGCTTATCCGCCGCCAGCTATTTGACCAACGGGCTTGCAGCGGGTATGATGTGAACCATTCGGAGTGTAGCGCAGCCCGGTAGCGCATCTGGTTTGGGACCAGAGGGTCCTAGGTTCGAATCCTAGTACTCCGACCAAATTCAAAAGCCCGTGAAATCGCAAGGTTTCACGGGCTTTTTCGTTTTCTGCTCATTCCCGGCTAAGCCAAGCGCCGCAAGTTTTCAATATCGCGCCGCGGCGGCGCGCCAAACAGCCGGCTATATTCGCGGCTGAATTGGGACGGGCTTTCATAGCCGACGTGGAATGCTGCCGTGGACGCATCCAGGTGTTCCGCCAGCATCATGCGCCGCGCTTCGTTCAAGCGCAGCCATTTCTGGTATTGCAACGGGCTCATCGCCGTCAACAGGCGGAAATGGTGGTGGAATGTCGATGCGCTCATTTGCACGTGCGCGGCCAGCGCATCGATGCGCAGCGGACTCGCATAGTGCGACTTCAGCCATTCGATCGCGCGGCCGATGCGGTGGCTCTGGCTGCCCACGGACGCAATTTGCCACAGGCGCGCGCCCTGGTCGCTCATCAGCAGGCGGTAGCAGATTTCCCGCTGGATCAGCGGCGCCAGCACGGGAATGGACGATGGATCGTCCAGCAATTCCAGCAACCGGGTAAATGCCGTCAACATGGCCGGCGTGGTTTCCCCCAGCATCATGCCGCTGTCGGCCTGCTGTTCGGACGGCGGCGCCATCCCGCTCTGCATCACGACTTCCGCCACCACCCGCAAGTCCAGCTTCATCACCACGCCCAGATAGGGCTTTTCCGGGCTGGCGTCGACCACGCGCATCATGGCCGGCAAATCCAGCGACGTAATCAGGAAACGCGTGATGTCGTAGTTATAGACGTTATCCCCCAGCAGCGCCTGTTTGGCGCCCTGCACGATCAGCGCCACGCTGGGTTCCACCATGCACGCCGCAGCCTGCGACGGTTCTTCGCGGCGGAAAAAAGTCAGGCCGGGAACCGGCGTCACGAACTGGCCGGCGCCGCGCGTCCAGCGTGCTACTGCGGCAGCCAGCGGCTGGCGCAGCGTTTCAATGGCGTTGGTGTCCTGGCGGGGGATATGGGCGAGCTGGTTCACAAAAACTCCTGATTCAATGCTGCCGATGGTAATCCACCTTTATCCATCTGTGGCGGGCTTCACAGGATTAGGCAAAAAACTCACAGGATCGTGCTATCGGTTCGCGCGTGGCGCGGACGAAAATGCAGACGCGAATACAGTCGGATACCTACCAGGAGCTCCCATGATCACTCTCGACATCAACGGCAAAGCGACCCGCGTCGACGCCGCCCCCGATACCCCGCTGCTGTGGGTATTGCGCGATACGCTGCAAATGACCGGCACCAAATATGGCTGCGGCATGGGCTTGTGCGGCGCGTGCACCGTCCACCTGGCCGGTGAACCGGTGCGCTCGTGCAGCACGCCCATCTCCGCCGCAGTTGGCAAGAAAATCGTCACGATTGAAGGCGTTGATCACGCAAAGACCGCCAAGGTGGCCAAGGTGGTGCAAGACGCCTGGCAAAAGCTCGACGTCGTGCAGTGCGGCTACTGCCAGTCGGGCCAGATCATGAGCGCCGTCGCGCTGCTGGAAAAAAACCGCAAGCCATCGGACGCCGATATCGACGCCGCCATGGCCGGCAATATCTGCCGCTGCGCCACGTATGTGCGCATCCGCGCCGCCATTCATGACGCGGCCAAATCGCTGGCTTAAGGAGACACCATGAACGCTCGTATTGAAAACGCCAGCCGCCGCAACTTCCTGCAAGGCGCAGCAAGCCTGACACTGGCCCTGTACCTGCCGGGCGCGGTTGCCTCGGCTGCAAACGCTGCCACTGCATCCGCCGCTGCGCCATTCGAGCCGAATGCCTTCCTGCGCATCGGCGCGGACGGCACAGTCACCGTGATTTCCAAGCACCTGGAAATGGGCCAGGGCACGTACACGGGCCTGGCCACGCTGGTGGCGGAAGAACTCGATGCCGCGTGGGCGCAAGTGCGCATTGAGGGCGCGCCTGCGGATGCGAAACGCTACAACAACTTGCAGTGGGGCCCTGTGCAGGGCACGGGCGGCAGCACGGCCATGGCCAATTCGTGGGACCAGTTGCGCCAGGCCGGCGCATCGGCGCGCGCCATGCTGGTTGCGGCGGCGGCCCAGCAATGGCAAGTGCCTGCAGACAGCATCACGGTCAGCGAGGGCGTCGTCACGCATGCGCCGTCGCAGCGCAAGGCCACGTTTGGCCAGTTGGCGCAGGCGGCGGCAGCACTGCCGGTACCGGCCAGCGTCCAGCTCAAAGACCCAAAGGATTTCAAGCTGATTGGCAAGCGCGCGCCGCGCAAGGATACCGCCGCCAAGATCCGCGGCCAGGCCCGCTTTACGCAAGACGTGCATTTGCCCGGCATGCTGACCGCCGTGGTGGCGCACCCGCCCCGCTTCGGCGGCAAGGTGAAATCGTTTGACGCCAAAGCAGCCCTTGCAGTGAAAGGCGTGGTCAACGTGGCCGCCATTCCGTCCGGCGTGGCGGTGCTGGCCAAAGACACGTGGAGCGCGAAGAAAGGCCGCGATGCCTTGCAAGTCGAATGGGATGACACGAACGCGTTCAAACTGGGCACGGATGACATCTTTGCGCGCTACCATGAACTGGCGAAATCCCCCGGCGCAGTGGCCCGCAAGGAAGGCGATGCCAATGCAGCGTTTGCGGCGCCGGCGCGTGTGTTGCGCGCCGCGTATGACTTCCCATACCTGGCCCACGCGGCCATGGAACCCATGAATTGCGTGGTGCACCTGCAAAAGGACCGCTGCGATATCTGGAATGGCGAGCAATTCCAGACCATCGACCAGGCCAAAGTGGCCGGCCTGCTGGGCTTGAAGCCGGAACAGGTAAATTTGAACATGCTGTATGCAGGCGGCAGTTTCGGCCGCCGCGCCAGCAAGGATGCCGACTATATCCTGGAAGCCGTGCAAGTCGCCAAAGCCATCGATGGCAAGGCGCCCGTCAAGCTGGTGTGGCTGCGTGAAGACGACATGAAGGCGGGCTACTACCGCCCGGCCTTCCACCATGCGCTGGAAGCCGCGCTCGATGCGCAGGGTAAGCTGATTGGCTGGCGCCACCGCCTCGTGGGCCAATCGATCCTGGCTAATACCGCATTCGCCGGCATGATCAAGGATGGCATTGATTTCGTGTCCGTCGAAGGGGCGGCCAACCTGCCGTACGCCATCCCCAACATGCTGGTGGACTTGCACTCGCCGCAGGATATCGGCGTGCCGGTGCTGTGGTGGCGCTCCGTGGGTTCCACGCATACGGCCTATTCCACTGAAACGTTTATCGATGAAGTGGCAGCGGCGGCAGGCCAGGACCCGGTGGCATTCCGCCTGGCGCTGCTGGAACACCATCCGCGCCATGCCGCCGTGCTGAAACTGGCGGCGGAAAAAGCTGGCTGGGGTACGCCGCTGGCCAAGGGCGCCAATGGCGAACGGCGCGCACGGGGCGTGGCGGTGCACGAGTCGTTCAAGACGTATGTCGCGCAAGTGGCGGAAGTCACCGTCAAGCTTGACGGCAGCGTGGTGGTTGACCGCATTGTGTGCGCGGTCGATTGCGGCATCGCCATCAACCCGGACAACGTGCGCTCGCAAATCGAGGGGGGTGTGGGCTTTGCGCTGTCGGCTGCGCTGCAAGGCGCCATTACGCTCAAGGATGGCGTGGTGGAACAATCAAACTTCCACGACTATGCGCCGCTGCGCATCAACCAGATGCCGAAGGTCGACGTGCATATCATGCCGTCCGCCGAGAAGCCGACCGGTGTCGGTGAACCAGGCGTGCCGCCGGTGGCGCCGGCCGTGGCCAATGCGATAGCCGCGGCCACGGGCAAATACCTGCGCAACCTGCCGTTCAGCACGGATGCATTGAAAGCATAAGGAGCCGACATGGATTCCGCCGATATCTCTGTGCTGAAACAGGCGCATGCCTGGTCCGCCGCAGGACATGACACCGCGCTGGTGACGGTGGCCGCGACGTGGGGTTCATCGCCCCGCCCTCCCGGGTCGCTGATGGCCATCCGCGCCGATGGCATGGTGGCGGGGTCCGTGTCGGGCGGCTGCATTGAAGATGACTTGATAGCCGGCGTCCATGAACGAGGACTGGACGGCTTGTTCAATGGCCGCCCTGCCTTCGCCGTCCGGTATGGCATTGATGCCGATACGGCGCACCGTTTCGGCTTGCCGTGCGGCGGTACGCTGGAACTGGTGATTGAACGCGTGGGTCCCGGCACACGGCTGGCTGAATTGCTGGAAGCCTTGCAGGGGCGGGGCCTGGTGGCGCGCGAACTGCATTTGCCGTCAGGCCGCGTGACCTTGGGCGAGGCGGAAAGCTTCCGTGAAGTGGCGCTGGACGGCGACATGCTGACGATGGCGTTCGGCCCGCGCTACCGGCTGCTGGTCATCGGCGCCGGGCAACTCAGTGCGTATCTGTGCCAGGTGGCGCTGGGACTGGGTTTTGACATCACCGTGTGCGATCCGCGCGACGAATATGCGCAGTCGTGGCACGTGCCGGGTGTGACGATGGTGCGCGGCATGCCGGACGATGTGGTGCTGGCCATGCAGCCGGATTGCAGCACGGCGGTGATCGCGCTGACGCATGATCCCAAGCTGGATGACCTGGCTCTCATGGAAGCATTGCGCTCGCCTGCGTTTTATGTGGCGGCAATAGGTTCGCGCTTGAATAACGCGAAACGCCGCATGCGGCTGATGCAGCACTTCGGGCTGGAACATGAACAGCTGGACCGCTTGCATGGCCCGGCCGGGCTATATATCGGCAGCAAGACGCCGCCGGAAATTGCCCTGTCGATTTTGGCGGAGATGGTGGCCGCGAAGAATGGCGTGTCGCGCACCGTTAAAGGCTTGGCAGTGCAGGAAGCAAAAGTCGCATTGGCCGCGTAGGGCGGGTTTGGCTCGGCGCCCCCGTAAAACCCGCCCGCCAACGGTACCGCTTAGCCCGCGCGCTTGGCCGCGATGGCGTTGCCTGCGCGGCTGGAACCTTTGCGGTTCAAGATGCCGGAAATGTACTGTCCCGCATCGACCACGATATCCAGGTCGATGCCCGTCTCGATGCCCAGTCCATTCATCATGTACAGCACATCTTCCGTCGCCACGTTTCCGGTGGCGCCCTTCGCGTATGGGCAGCCGCCCAGGCCCGCCACGGACGAGTGGAAAATCGATACGCCCACTTCCAGGCTGGCGTAGATGTTCGCCAGCGCCTGGCCGTAGGTATCGTGGAAGTGGCCGGAAATGCCATCCAGGCGGAATACCGACGCGGCGCGCTCCATCACGGCCTGCGTCTTGCGCGGCGTGGCCACGCCGATGGTGTCGGCAATATCGATTTCATCGCAGCCCAGGTCGCGCATGCGGCCCACCACGTCGGCTACCGCGTCCAATGGAACGTCGCCCTGGTATGGGCAGCCAAACGAGCAGCTGATGGAACCGCGCAAACGCAAGCCATGGTCTTTGGCGGCTTTCGCCACGTCGACGAAGCGGGCAATCGATTCTTCGATCGAGCAATTGATGTTCTTTTGCGAGAACGCTTCAGACGCAGAACCAAAGATCACCACTTCATCGGCTTTCGCTGCCAATGCGCCTTCCAGACCTTTCATATTCGGCGTCAGCGCGGAATAAATCGCACCGGCGCGGCGCGTGATGCGCTCCATCACTTCGGCGCTGGTGGCCATTTGCGGCACCCACTTCGGCGACACGAACGATGCCGCTTCGATATTGGCAAACCCTGCCGACGACAGGCGGTTCACCAGCTCGATTTTCACGTCGGCGGAAATGGTTTCTTTTTCATTTTGCAGGCCGTCGCGCGGACCGACTTCAACGATTTTGACTTTCTTGGGTAGTGCGTTCATCTCAACTTCCTCTCAATATCCTATGCTGCGGTCAATCACGTCAGCGACAGGCTCACCCTGCGCCATTTGCCGCATCTTGCCCGCGATTTGCTGCACGCTTTCGCGGCGCAACGTCAGCGCGGAAATATGCGGCGTAATCGTGATGCGCGGTTCTTTCCAGAACGGGTGCTGCGCCGGCAGCGGTTCATGGCGGAACACGTCGAGCGTCGCCGCTTCGATATGGCCGGTGCGCATCAAATTCAGCAAATCCGGTTCCGACACGTGGCCACCCCGTCCCACGTTCACGATGAACGAGCCTTGCGGCATCTTCGCCATGTTGGTGAGGTTGAGGATGTTGTTGGTCTCTTCCGTCAGCGGCAGCATGCAGACTGCCACGCGGGTGCCGCGCAGGAAGGTATCGAGGCCATCGGCGCCGTGGAAACACTGCACGCCATCGATGGCGCGCGCCGTGCGGCTCCACGCGCGCAGCGGGAAGCCAAACGGCTTTAACGCTTCCAGCACGCGCGAACCCAGCACGCCGGTGCCCATCACGCCCACGGCGAAATCTTCGCGCACGGGCGGCAGCAGTGGCGCCCACTCGCCGGCACGCGCCAGTTCTTCATATTCGTGGAAGCGGCGGTAGTAGCGCAGCACGGCATGCACGACGTATTCCGCCATCTGTGCGCCCATGCCGGCATCGGTCAGGCGAACGACAGGGATGTGCAGCGGGATGGCGTCGCCAAACCGCAGGATGCCGTCGGCGCCGGAGCCCGTCAGGAAAATACCTTTCACATTCTGTAAATCTGGCAGCATCTCTTCCGGCGGTACAAACACGACGGCGTAATCGCACGGAGGGGCTGGCACGCCTTTCTCCCACACGACCACTTCCGCCTCCGGCAAATACCGCGCGAAGTCCTTGATCCATGGCTCAGTCTTGCCATCCGCGCGGTGCAACAAAATACGCATTTGCTCCTCCTGCAACTGCGTCATCAGGCTGCGCGGAACGCCAGCAGTGGCGCGCCGTCCGCCACCTGGTCGCCCACCGCATACAGCACGTCATCGACCACGCCATCATGCGGCGCGGAGATCGTGTGTTCCATTTTCATGGCTTCCATGATGACCAGCGGATCGCCCTTTTTGACTTCCTTGCCTTTTTCCGCCAGCACCGCCACGACCTTGCCCGGCATCGGCGCCGTCAGGCGGCCGCCTTCTGCTTCAGATTCGCCCGCATGGGCCATCGGGTCGTTGTAGTTCAGCGTGTAGTGCAAGCCATTGGTAAAGACATGGAACACGTCGCCATCGCGCCGTACGCTGCCATGTACCGCCGTCTCGCCCAGCTTGATGCTGATATCGGCGCCCTGCTGCGACATCAGCGTCAGCAACTGCGGCTGCGTATCCGCGCTGCCGAACATCCAGCCATCGTTCAGGTACGTCACGTCCACGCGATAATCCTTCGATGCATCGTCGGCAAACGACAGCTTGCGCACGTATGGCTGGTTCATGCGCCAGCCTAATGCCTGGCCCCATGGGTCGCCGGCATTGGCGCCCGACTGCGCAGCCGATTTTTCTTTTTCCGCTTCGATCAATGCAACGGCTGCCAGCGCCAGCGCACCTGCCGCCGCAGGCTGCGCTTGCGGGAACAGCGCGTCGTGGTTACGCTCGATCAGGCCCGTATCCAGGTCTGCCGTGGCAAACGCTTCGCCCTGCACCAGCCGGTTCAGGAACGCGATGTTCGACGCCAGGCCGACGATCTGGTATTGCGACAGCGCCTGCGACATCCGGGCCAGCGCCTGCTTGCGGTCCGCGCCCCACACGATGAGTTTCGCGATCATCGGGTCATAGAATGGCGAAATCGCATCGCCTTCGCGCACACCGGCATCGATACGCACGCCGGCGGGGTGGCCAGGGATGCCGCCCAGCTCAAAATTCACGGCATCGGGCGTGCCCAAATGGCGCAACGTGCCGATCGATGGCAGGAAGCCCTTTTCCGGATTTTCCGCATAAACGCGTGCTTCGATCGCGTGGCCATTGATCGCCAGTTCGCTTTGCTTCTTCGGCAGCGCTTCACCGGCGGCCACGCGCAACTGCCATTCCACCAGATCGGCGCCCGTGATCATTTCCGTCACTGGGTGTTCCACCTGCAGGCGGGTGTTCATTTCCATGAAGTAGAACGAGCCATCCTGGTTGGCAATGAATTCCACCGTGCCGGCGCCCACGTAGCCGACCGCCTTGGCGGCAGCGACGGCCGCTTCGCCCATGGCGGCGCGGCGCTCAGCCGTCATGCCTGGCGCAGGCGCTTCTTCCAGCACTTTCTGGTGGCGGCGCTGCACCGAGCAATCACGCTCGAACAAGTGGATGCAATTGCCGTGCGTGTCGGCGAACACCTGGATTTCAATGTGGCGCGGGCGCTGCAGGTATTTCTCTGCCAGCACCTTGTCGTCGCCAAAGGAACTGATAGCTTCGCGCTTGCACGACGCCAGCGCATCGCGGAACGCTTCCGACGATTCCACCACGCGCATGCCCTTGCCGCCGCCGCCGGCCGACGCCTTCAGCAGCACCGGGTAGCCAATGCGGTCAGCCTGCGTTTGCAGGAATTCCGGATCCTGATTGTCGCCGTGGTAGCCCGGCACCAGCGGCACGCTGGCTTTTTCCATCAGCGATTTCGCGGCCGACTTGGAGCCCATCGCGCGCATGGCGGAAGCCGGCGGGCCAATGAAGACCAGGCCAGCCTCGATGCACGCATCGGCGAATTCCGCGTTTTCCGACAGGAAGCCATAGCCAGGGTGGATCGCTTCAGCGCCGGTGGCTTTGGCCACGGCGATGATTTTATCGCCGCGCAGGTAGCTTTCCTTGGCGGCCGCAGGGCCCAGCAAGACTGCTTCATCGCACACGGCAACGTGCTTGGCGTTGGCGTCCGCTTCCGAGTAAACGGCGACAGTCTTGATGCCCAGGCGGCGCGCGGTGGCAGCGACGCGGCAGGCGATTTCACCACGGTTGGCAATCAGGATTTTTTTGAACATGGTCTCTCTCTATTCAGCTCGTGGCCGGGATTTTTTTAAGAAATGCGTTCTGGGCCACCATGGCCCAAGCCCGTGGACTTGTGGTGCGGGCTTGGGTGGCAGCGTGTGGGGCGGCTCAGCAGCCGCAGCGTTCCTTCTGCACCGATTCCAGCGTATTGGCGCGGGTCTTCAGGCCCAGCTTGGCCAGCAGCGCGCGGTCATCGTTGGCTTCCGGGTTATCGGTGGTCAGCAGTTTGTCGCCGTAGAAGATGGAATTGGCGCCCGCCATGAAGCACATCGCCTGCACGGCTTCGCCCAGTTCGCGACGGCCTGCCGACAGGCGCACGCGCGCTTTCGGCATCGTGATGCGTGCCACGGCAATGGTGCGCACGAATTCCAGCGGGTCCAGCGGGTCCAGGCCGTGCAGCGGCGTGCCTTCCACCTGCACCAGGTGGTTGACCGGCACCGATTCCGGGTACGGGTTCAGGTTGGCCAGCTGCGCAATCAAGCCGGCGCGCTGGGCGCGCGTTTCGCCCATGCCGACGATACCGCCGCAGCACACTTTCAAGCCCGCGTTGCGCACGTGGCCCAAGGTATCCAGACGGTCCTGGTATTCGCGGGTCGAGATCACGTTGTTGTAGAACTCCGGCGCCGTATCGAGGTTGTGGTTGTAGTAATCCAGGCCCGCAGCTTTCAGGCGCTCGGCCTGCTGCGCTTCCAGCATGCCCAGCGTGGCGCAGGTTTCCAGTCCCATGGCCTTCACTTCGCGCACCATGTTTTCCACTTTATCCATGTCGCGCTCTTTCGGGCTGCGCCATGCGGCGCCCATGCAGAAACGGGTCGCGCCATTGTCCTTGGCCTGGCGCGCCGCTTCCAGCACGGTGTCGATGTCCAGGATTTTCTTGGCTTCCACGCCCGTGTCATAGCGCGCCGCCTGCGGGCAATAGCCGCAATCTTCTTCGCAGCCGCCGGTCTTGATCGACAGCAGGGTCGCCAGCTCCACATCGCCTTCCGGCCAGTACGCCTTATGCGTCTGCTGGGCGCGGAACATCAGGTCGTTGAACGGCAGCTCGTACAGCGCCATGACTTCTTCCAGTGGCCACGTGGCCGCTTCGGGCAAGGTAATGGCTTTCGCTGGGCGGTGCAGCTCCACGGTCTGTGCAGTCTTAGGTTCTTGCAGGGTCGCTTGCGACATCATGTTTCCTTCACATTCATTGAGTATTGCGGCGGGTGGGCCAGTTCGGCAGGCCCGCCAGATTCAAATATTCGGCAGCGGCGGCAGCGGTAGGCTGCGCCAGGCGCGGGATGCGCCCCAGCAGCGGCGCACCAATGCGCTGCTTCAACGCTGCCACGTTTTCATCGGCGAACGCCATGTCCGGCTGGACTTCATTGGCAATCCACCCCACCAGTTTCAAGCCGCGCGCGGCAATGGCTTCGGCTGTCAGCAGCGCGTGGCTGATGCAGCCCAAGCGCAAGCCCACCACCAGGATCACCGGCAAGTCGAGCTGCTGCGCAAGGTCGGCTGTGTCAAAGCTGTCGTTGAGCGGCACGCAAAATCCGCCCACCCCTTCCACCACGACGGCATCCGACGCGGCCGCGATTTCAAGGTACGCGGCCAGGATCGGCACCGGATCGATGGTCACGCCTTCCAGCGCGGCGGCGATATGCGGCGCGGCAGGCTCCATCAGCATGTACGGCGTCGTCAGCGATTGCGGCATCGTCACGTTGCCGGCCGCGATCAGCATGTCGGCATCATCGTTATGCAGCACGCCGTTGCGCAGTTCCGCGCCGGCTGCCACCGGCTTCATGCCGCACGCACGCACGCCCTGGCGCACCAGCGAATGCAGGATCGCGGACGATGCCAACGTTTTGCCGATTTCCGTATCCGTCCCCGTGACAAAGCACGTGAAACGGGGCGGCCAGCCCGCAGGCGCCGACGACGGCTGCGGTTCAGCTTTGGGTTCCTGATGAGCGACAGCGGCGCCCACCACGGTTTCTCCCACCACCACAACCGGCAAATCCGCCGTCGGGGTCAAATTCGTAACATCCGGCTTGCTCATGACTGCTCCTCCAGCACATGAATTGCCGCGATCACACGGTCCAGCTCTTCCAGCGTGTGGCCGGCCGCCAGGGTCAGGCGCAAACGCGACGTTCCCACCGGCACGGTTGGCGGACGGATCCCCCCCACCCAGAAGCCTTGCGCGTACAGCGCGGCGGATACGCGCATGGTTTCAGCATTATCGCCGATCACGATCGGCTGTACCGCCGTATCGGATGGCATCAGTTGCCAACGTTTCAACTTCAAGTTGGCTTTCAGATGCGCAATCAGCGCCTGCACGTGCGCGCGGCGCTGGCGCCCTTCTTCACCTTCAATGATATCAACGCTGGCCAGCAATGCGTGCGCCAGCGCCGGCGGCGCGGCCGTCGTAAAGATGTAAGGGCGGGCGCGCTGGATCAGCGTTTCAATCACGAGTTCGTGCGCGGCAACGAAGGCGCCGCCGACACCGGCCGCCTTGCCCAGCGTACCGACATAGACGAGATACGGCGAGCGCAAATTGAAGTGTTCAAGCGCGCCGCGGCCGTTTTCACCGAGGGTGCCGAAGCCGTGCGCATCATCGACCACCAGCCACGCCCCATGTTTTTCACACAGCGCCAGCAATGCCGGCAGCGGCGCCAAATCGCCGTCCATGCTGAACACACTGTCCGTGACGACAATCTTGTTGGCTGCCGTGCTTTGTTCCAGCAACGTTGCCAGGCTTGCCACATCAGCATGGCCGACTACTTTGACCGTGGTGCGCGACAGGCGCGCGCCATCGATCAGCGACGCGTGGTTCAGCGATTCGGAAAAGATTTCTGTATCCTTGTCGCCTACGGCGAGACCCGTCAATACCGCCAGGTTGGCCATGTAGCCGGTGCAGAAATACAGCGCTTTCGGCGATTCCAGGTATGGGCCGACAAAACCGGCCAGGCGTTCTTCCAGCTGCGCGTGGGCGCGGCTGTGACCGGAAATCAAATGCGACGCGCCACTGCCGGCGCCATACAGGGACACACCTTCCTGCAGCGCAGCCATGACCTTCGGATGGCCGGCCAGGCTCAGATAATCATTGCTGGAAAAGCACAGCATGTCGCGGCCATCGACTTTGACGCGCGGGCCGGTCGGCGTTTCCACGTGGCGGCGCTTGCGGATCAAGCTTTTTTCTTCGAGGCCGGCCAGCTGGAGCTGTAATTTATTCAACAAATCCATGGTCACTCCCCGGCGATGGTGGTTTCGAACACCGACAGGGTGCGCGCAGCCAGGCCGTCGATTTCCTCATCATTGAGGATATACGGCGGCATCAGATAAATCGTGTTGCCGATGGGGCGCAGCAGCAATTCCTGACGCGTGGCTTCCGTAAAGAAGCGGCGCGAGAAGCCTGGTCCGGCATCGATGGCGTCAAACGCCCAGATCATGCCGCGCTGGCGCGCGTTCGTGATGCGTTCGTGATTCGCCAGCGGCGCCAAGGCTTTGGTCAATTTGTCCGCACGCACCTTGTTCGCTGCCAGCACATGGTCTTCTTCAAAGATATCGAGCGTCGCCAATGCAGCACGGCACGCCAGCGGATTGCCCGTGTACGAATGCGAATGCAGGAAGCCGCGCGTGACGTCGGCGCTGTAAAACGCCTGGTAAATTTCTTCGCGCGCCAGCACGATCGACAGCGGCAGGTAGCCGCCGGAAATGCCCTTCGACAGGCACAGGAAATCCGGCCAGATACCGGCCTGTTCGCACGCGAAGAACGTGCCGGTACGGCCGCAGCCGACGGCAATTTCATCGAGGACCAAGTGCACCCCGTGCTGGTCGCACAGTTCGCGTACCAGCTTCAAATACAGCGGGTCGTGCATCGCCATGCCGGTGGCGCACTGCACCAGCGGTTCGATAATGATGGCGGCAATGGTGGAAGCCTTTTCTTCGAACAGCTTTTGCACGTCGGCGGCGGCGCGGCGGGCCACGTCCTGCGCAGTTTCGCCTTCGGCAGCCTGGCGCGCATCGGGCGACATGACAATGCGCGACGAACGCAGCAGCGGGCCATACGCATCCTTGAACAGCGCCACGTCGGTGACGGCCAGCGCGCCGATGGTTTCGCCGTGGTAGCTGCCCTTGAGGCAAACAAATTCCTGCTTGTCCGTGTGGCCGGCATTACGCCATGCATGGAAACTCATCTTCAATGCGATTTCCACGGCGGATGCGCCGTCCGAGGCGTAGAAAGCGTGGCCCAGCTGGTGCTGCGTCAATGCGGATAAGCGTTCCGACAGGCGGATCACGGGTTCGTGCGTGAAGCCGGCCAGCATCGCGTGTTCCAGCATGTCCAGCTGCTCTTTCAGCGCGCCATTGATGCGCTGGTTGGCATGGCCAAACAGGTTGACCCACCACGAACTGATGGCGTCCAGATAGCGGTCGCCATGGTGGTCATACAGCCACGGACCACGGCCGTGGCTGACCGCGATCAGCGGGACCGTTTCATGGTGCTGCATCTGCGTGCATGGGTGCCAGACGCTGCGCAGGCTGCGCGCCACCCAGTCGCCATCGGCATTTGCGCTCAGACTTGCGCTCTGTTGATTTGCTTCCAAAACTGCTCCGTTTCCGTTACCGCCACGGGCTGCGTGCGCGCTACAGCCAGGATGGCTTGCGCTTCTCCAGGAAGGATTGCACGCCCTCGCGGCCCTGCTCTGACGCGCGGATATTGGCGATGCGCAGCGCCGTGTCAGCCAGTAGCGCATCGTCGACGGGACGTCCCGCCACATCGCGCACCAGCGTTTTCGCTTCGCGCACCGCGTTCGGGCTGTTGCCCAGCAGGGCCTTGACGAGTTCCGCCGTCTTCGCATCGATCGTGTCTGGGGTCGCCAGTTCGTGTACGAAGCCGATGCGGTGCGCCTCGGCCGCTCCAAACCGCTCGGCGGTCAGGAAATAGCGGCGCGACGCTTGTTCGCCCATGGCTTTAATGACATAAGGTGAAATGGTGGCCGGGATCAATCCCAGCTTCACTTCGCTCAGGCAGAAGTTTGCCACGTCTGCGGCAATCACGATGTCGCATGCCGCCACCAGGCCCATGCCGCCCGCGTAGCAATCGCCATGCACTTTGGCGACCACGGGCTGCGGGCACTGGTATATGGTGCGCAGCATTTCTGCCAGCAGCATCGCATCTGCATTGTTTTCGGCGTGCGTATAGCCCGCCATTTTCTTCATCCAGTTCAAGTCGCCGCCGGCGCAAAAGGCGGGGCCATTGGCCGCCAGCACAATGGCGCGCACGCCGTCCTGCTTGGCCAGCGCATCAAACGCCAGCGTGATTTCACTGATGGTCGTGTCGTTGAACGCGTTGCGCACGTCCGGACGGTTCAGGGTGACGGTGGCCAGTTTACCGTCGATCGTGACATTCAAGGTTTCGTAAGTCATATACCGATCCCCCTTACATGCGGAATACGCCGAACTTCGTGTCCGGGATTTCCGCATTCAACGCGGCGGACAGGCCCAGGCCCAGCACCATGCGGGTGTCGGCCGGATCGATGACGCCGTCGTCCCACAGGCGCGCCGTCGCATAGTACGGGTGGCCCTGGTGTTCATACTGGTCCTTGATCGGCTGCTTGAACGTGGCTTCTTCTTCCGCCGACCATTGGCCGCCCTTCGCTTCAATGCCATCGCGTTTCACGGTGGCCAGCACGGATGCCGCCTGTTCGCCGCCCATGACGGAAATACGGGCATTCGGCCACATCCACATAAAGCGCGGCGAATACGCGCGGCCGCACATGCCATAGTTGCCGGCGCCGAAGCTGCCGCCGATCACCACGGTGAATTTCGGCACCGCTGCCGTGGCAACCGCCGTTACCATCTTGGCGCCGTTGCGGGCAATGCCTTCGTTCTCGTACTTGCGCCCCACCATGAAGCCGGTGATGTTTTGCAGGAACACCAGCGGGATCTTGCGCTGCGCGCACAGTTCGATGAAGTGCGCGCCTTTCAATGCGGACTCGGAGAACAAAATGCCGTTGTTGGCGACGATGCCGACTTTCATGCCATAGATGTGGGCAAAGCCGCACACCAAGGTGGTGCCGTAGCGCGCCTTGAATTCATCGAATTCGCTGCCATCGACGATGCGGGCAATGACTTCGCGGATATCGAATGGCTTGCGGGTATCGACCGGAATCACGCCATACAATTCATTGGTCGGATATTTCGGCTCGACGGCTTCCCTTAACGCGCCCTGCTGCGGCTTGGTGCGGTTCAAGTTCGACACGATGGTGCGGGCCATCGACAGCGCATGCAAATCATTTTGCGCCAGGTGGTCGGCCACGCCGGACAAGCGCGTGTGCACGTCGCCGCCGCCCAGGTCTTCCGCGCTGACCACTTCACCCGTTGCCGCCTTCACCAGCGGAGGGCCGCCAAGGAAAATCGTGCCCTGTTCCTTGACGATGATGGATTCATCGCTCATGGCAGGAACGTAGGCGCCGCCCGCCGTGCACGAACCCATGACGACGGCGATTTGCGGGATGCCTTTGGCCGACATATTGGCCTGGTTGAAGAAAATGCGGCCGAAATGGTCGCGGTCCGGGAACACGTCATCCTGGTTCGGCAAGTTGGCGCCGCCCGAGTCCACCAGGTAAATGCACGGCAAGTTGTTCTGGTCCGCGATTTCCTGCGCGCGCAAATGCTTCTTGACCGTCATCGGGTAATACGTGCCGCCCTTGACGGTGGCATCGTTACACACGATCACGCATTCCTGGCCCGATACGCGGCCGATACCGGTAATGATGCCGGCGGCCGGCGCCGCATCGTCATACATGCCATAGGCTGCCATTTGCGACAGTTCGAGGAACGGGGTGCCGGGATCGAGCAGCATTTGCACACGGTCGCGCGGCAGCAATTTGCCGCGCGCAACGTGCTTGGCGCACGCCGCTTCGCCGCCGCCCAGGGCCAGCTTGGCGACTTTGTCGCGCAGGTCGTCGACCAGCGCTTGCATGGCGGCGGCATTGGACTTGAAGTCGTCGCTGCGCGGATTGAGTTTGCTTTCGATGTGCGGCATTCTGGTTCCTCTTCTCAAGGCGGCGTCTCCGGCCGCGTCTCAGTTGATCACTGAGTTGGTCAGTGGTTATTCGGGAAAAGTACCGTCAACGTAGAACCAGCGCAGCCCCTCTGGTGAAGGTTCGCGCAAAAAGCGGCTGACTTCGTGCAAGCGCTGGCCTTTGCCTTGAACGCGGAATCTTGCAACGAATTCAACATAATCTTCGTTTTCTGCTTTACGTTGACGTAAACGTAAAGCAGATTTTACCTCAAGTCCCAGCCATTGCAATTTTTCATTTGGGCTGACAACCGGCTCATTCGGGCGCGTGCTGGGGTGCCACGTGGCCTGCAGGTACGCCTCGTTTTTTTGCGTGTACGCCGTGTAGCGCGAACGCATCAGTTGCTCGGCGGTTTGCGGTACGGCGGCGCCTTCTATATAAGGGCCGCAGCAAGTGGCGAGGGAGGAACCTCCGCAAGGGCAGGCAGGGGACTTGGATTTGGACATCGGGATGCTGATATGTGAAAGCCTGGCCTGAAGGCCCGGCACCCAGGTTTCTTAAAGAAGCGGAAATCCCGCCATTATCCGCCATATTGGGTATCCCGGCGCATGTTGCTAATTTGACAGCACTAGCCCGTTCAGCGTCGTTGGCGTGGATTTTCCCTGCATCAAGTCCGCCAGCAGTGCCGCCGTTCCGCACGCGAAGGTGAACCCCAGCGCCCCGTGCCCCACGTTCAGCCACAGGTTCGGATAGCGGGTGGCGCCGATAATGGGAGCGCCGTGGGGTGTGGCGGGGCGCAGGCCGGCCCAGGATTCCGCGTGGCCATAGTCGGCTGCGTGGGGCAGGGTGGCGCGGGCCAGGCGCTGCAGCGACGCGATGCGGTGCGGGTCGATGGCCGTGTCATTGCCCACCAGATCGGCCATCGCGGCCACGCGCAAATGGTTGCCGATGCGCGCATACAGCACTTTGCGCTCGAAATCCGTCACGCTGATTTCCGGCGCACGATCGTGATCGCGGATCGGCGCCGTCAGGCTATAGCCTTTCAGCGGGTAGATCGGCAAGGCTATCCCTGCGGTTTCAGCCAGGCTGCGGCTGCAGACACCGGCCGCCAGCACGTAATGGTCCGCATGCAGGCTGCCGGCGCTGGTCAGCAGTCCATCGATGCGGCCCCGCTGCACACGCAATTGCCGCACGGCCGCCTGCACCATGCCAGTAAACCGGGCATGCGCTCGCACCCGCAGCGCCAGTGCTTCGCAAAACGCATGGCAATCCGCCACGGCTTCGCCATCGTTATAAATCCCGCCCGCCAGTTGCGGCGCCAGTTCCGCCAAGGCCGGTTCGCGCTGTACGATTTCCGCCGGGGACAGCACGTAACGCACATGGTCCGGGTCAGGCCGGGCGACCACCGCATCGAACGCTGAACGCGACCGGTACACCACCAGCTTGCCTGCGTTGCGCCATGAAAATTCCGATAGCGGTAGAACCAGCGCCAGCTGCGCCATGGCATTGCGGCTCAACTCTCCCAATTGCAACAGCGTGGCTGTCGTGCGCCGATTGGCTCTGGCATTGCAACAGGCAAGAAACCGCGCCAGCCAGCGCCACTGGCGCCAGTCCGCTTCCGGCTTGAAGCGCATTGGCCCATCCGGCTGCAGCATCCATTGCAATGCTTTTAACGGCACGCCCGCGTCGGCCAGCGGAGCAACATAGCGGTAACTGAGTTGCCCGCCGTTACGGTAGCTGGACCCGAGGCCCACTGCTGCCGCCTGTTCCACCAGTGTCACCCGGTAGCCTGTTTCCAGCAGCCACCAGGCCGACGCCAGCCCCACGACGCCGCCGCCGATGACTATCACCTGTTGCGCAGAAGTTGACCTGTTTGCCATGCCTCCAGCTTACCGGTGAAATGCGGCATGTGCGGCACATAACGCAGTCAATAAGGTTGGTTCAAGCAAAGATGGACGCAAAAGCGCCGCCCCGTTTACACTGGAGGCTTAGGAGAAAACCGTATGAGCCAGACCAGCGTTGAATTCCACGCAGATGTATCAGACAATTCGCCGCTGTATATGCAGATCGCGCGCAAGCTCAGTGACGACGTGCGCAACGGGCGCTACCAGGTCGACCAGGCGTTGCCGTCCGAGCGCACGTTGTCGGAACTGTTGAATGTTTCGCGCGTCACGGCGCGCAAGGCCATCGACCAGCTGGTCGAGCAGGGCCTGGTGGTGCGCCGCCGCGGTTCGGGCAATTACATTGCGCCCCGCATCGAACAGCCGTTGTCCAACCTCACCAGTTTTTCAGAACAGTTGCAACAGCGCGGCTACACGCCGAAATCGCGCTGGCTGAAGCGCGCCATCGTCACGGCATCGGCCGACGAACAAATGAGCCTGGCCCTGTCGCCCAGCAGCAAAGTCGCGCGCCTGGAGCGGCTGCGGATGGCGGACGACGTCGTGATGGCGTATGAGGTGTCCGTGCTGCCGCAGCATATCGTGCCGAAACCGGAAGCCATCGGCGATTCGCTGTATGCGTTCCTGGAATCGACCGGCAAGGCGCCGGCGCGCGCGCTGCAGCACATCCGCGCCATGAATGCGCCGGCCGAACTGGCGCAGCAGCTGGAAGTGCCGGAAGGGCAGGCGGTATTGTTCATCACGCGTATCGCCTACCTGGATTCCGGCGAAGCCGTGGAACTGACCCACTCGTATTGCCGCAGCGATCATTACGACTTCGTGGCGGAAATGCGACGCGCCCCCGCATAGCAACCCTAACTTCCAGGCCGAGCGATGCTGAAAACTGAAACCCCCAGTGTTCGCCACGCACAACTGGACCAATACGCCGATGCGGACCTGGTCGGCGCCTTTGTCGACGACCAGCTGCAGGCCGTGCACGCCGTGCGCCGCGCCGCGCCCGAGATCAGCGCCGCGATCGCCGCCGCCGTGCCCCGTTTGCAGGCTGGCGGGCGTTTGCTGTACGTCGGCGCCGGCACGTCCGGCCGCCTTGGCGTGCTTGACAGCGTTGAACTGTATCCCACGTTTTCCTGGCCCCATGAGCGGGCGGTCGCGCTGCTGGCAGGCGGCGCGGGCGCCATGTTCCAGGCCGTGGAAGGGGCGGAAGACAATGCGGAGCAGGGGGCGGAAGATATCAAAGCCGTCACGCCGGGACCGCATGATGTCGTATTCCTGCTGGCCGCATCGGGCGGCACGCCTTATGTGCTGGGCGCACTGGCGGCGGCGCGGCAAGCAGGCGCACTGACGATCGGGATTGCCAACAACCGCGATGCGCCCGTCGCCATGCGAGCCGATATCGGCATTACGCTCGACACGGGCGAAGAAGTCATTTCCGGCAGTACGCGGTTGAAAGCGGGAACGTCGCAAAAAATCGCGCTCAATACGATTTCCAGCGCCTTGATGGTGCGGCTGCATAAAGTGTACGGCAACCTGATGGTAGACTTGCAGGCCACCAACGCCAAGCTGGTGCAGCGCGCCGTGCGCCTGACCATGCACGCGACAGGCGTAGACGAAGCCACTGCCCGCGCCACGCTGGAACAGTGCCGCTACCACGTGAAAACCGCCATTGTCGCGCTGCTGAACGGGCAGACGCCGGAACAGGCTGAAGCCGTGCTGGCGCAAGCTGGCGGCAGTGTGCGGGCAGCGCTGGCATCCGACCGAACCAACTGAAAGTCCACTTTGGAAGCAACCGAACAACGCAACGCCTGGCGCTGGATACCGTCGCTGTATTTTGGCCAGGGCATACCGTACGTGGTCGTCATGACCTTGGCCACCGTGATGTACAAAAACACGGGCTTTTCCAATACCGACATTGCGCTGTACACGGGCTGGCTGTACTTGCCATGGGTGATCAAGCCATTGTGGTCGCCGCTGGTGGAAATGTTCGGCACAAGGCGGCGCTGGGTCGTCGTGCTGCAATTCCTGCTGGGAACCAGCATGGCCATGGTGGCGCTGACCACGCATTTACCCGCGTTTTTCCAGGCCAGCCTGGCCGTGCTGTGGCTGATGGCGTTCAGTTCCGCCACCCATGACATCGCGGCGGACGGCTTTTACATGCTGGCCTTGCGCAAGCAGCAGCAGGCCGCGTACGTCGGCGTGCGCAGCACGTTTTACCGGGCTGCGACCATATTGGGGCAGGGCGCGCTGGTTTCCCTGTCGGGCGTCTTGATAACACGCTATGGCGATGCCCATACGGCGTGGGCCATCGTGTTCGTGGCGCTGGGCGCATTGTTTTTGGCGCTGTTCGCGTGGCATGCGTTGGTCTTGCCCCGTCCCGCAGCGGATCAGCCGCCGGCTGCCGGCCATGCGCTGTACCGCGAATTCTTCGACACCTTTGCTGCTTTTTTCCGCAAGGAGGGCATTGCCGTCATCCTTGGCTTCCTGCTGCTGTTCCGCCTCGGCGAAGCGCAATTGCTGAAAATGGCCACGCCATTCCTGCTTGACCCGCGCAATGTGGGCGGGCTGGGATTGTCGAACACGGATTATGGTTTTGCCTATGGCACGGTGGGCATCCTGGCACTGACGGCGGGCGGCTTGCTGGGCGGTGTGACGATTGCCCGCTTTGGCTTGAAACGGTGCCTGTGGCCGATGGCGTTTGCCGTGCACGTGCCGGACCTGGTGTTTGTCTGGCTGTCCACGATGATGCCGTCCAGCCTGGCCGTGATTACCGGCGCCATCGCGCTGGAACAGTTTGGCTATGGCTTCGGCTTTGCGTCCTACCTGATGTTCATGATCATGGTGTCTGATGGCGCGCACAAGACGGCGCATTATGCGATTTGCACGGGTTTCATGGCGCTGGGCATGATGGCGCCGCAAATGGCCAGCGGCTGGATCCAGCAGCAGCTGGGCTACCAGCACTTCTTCATTTATGCGTGCCTGGCCACGATCCCGGCGTTTGCCGTGACGGCGCTGATCAAGGTCGATCCCGCGTTCGGGCGCGAGGGCTGACACACTTACCGCTACAATACGGGCGCAATCACTGAATCGAGGTATGGTTTTGAATCCGAAAAAGCGGCTGACCCTGACCGCCGGCGCTGCCGCCGCCCTGGCGGCGCTGATGAGCGCCTGTTCCACCACGTCGCTGGCGCCGCCGTTGCCTGACGCGCAGCCATCCGGCGCGGGTACGGTTCCCGGCGCGGCGCCTTTGCCCGCCACTGGCAAAGCGCCAGCCACCAATGGTGTGTTGCCGCCGCCCGCACCGCGCGAATTCCGTGCGGCGTGGGTATCGACTGTCGCCAATATCGATTGGCCCAGCCGCAGCAACTTGCCGGTAGCAAAACAGCAAGCAGAAGCCATTGCGATTTTGGACCGCGCCCGCGCGCTGAATTTGAATGCCATCGTGCTGCAAGTGCGTCCCAGCGCGGATGCGATTTACCCGTCCGAACTGGAACCGTGGAGTGAATTCCTGACAGGCCAGCAAGGTAAAGCGCCTTCGCCGGCCTATGATCCGCTGCAATTCTGGATCGACCAGGCGCACGCGCGGGGGCTGGAATTGCATGCATGGTTCAACCCTTACCGTGCGCGCCATGCGACGGCAAAATCCCCGGCAGCGCGCAGCCACATTTCCGTAACGAAGCCCAATACGGTGAAAACCTATGGCCGTTACCAGTGGATGGATCCGGGCGAGCAGGAAGCGTCGAAACACACGCTCGACGTGGTGCTGGACGTGGTGCGGCGCTATGACATCGATGGCGTGCATATCGATGACTATTTCTATCCTTATCCGATTGAAGCGCCTAGCGCCACGGGGGCAGAAACGGCTGCGCTGGATGTGCCGTCTTCCGGCGGCATGAAGCCGGAGCTGGAATTCCCGGACCAGCCGGCATGGCAGCGCTACGTGCAGGGCGGCGGCAGGCTGGATCGCGCGTCGTGGCGCCGGCAAAACGTCAACCAGCTGATTGAAGCGCTGTACACGGGCATCCACAAGGAAAAAGCGTGGGTGCGCTTTGGCATCAGCCCATTCGGCATCGGCCGCCCGGACCGCCGGCCGCCCGGCATAGTCGGCTTTTCCCAGTATGACAAGCTGTATGCGGATGCGGAACTGTGGCTGAAAAATGGCTGGCTCGATTACCTGGCGCCGCAGCTGTATTGGCCGATTGCCCAGCAACCGCAGGCGTTTGACGTGCTGCTGGATTACTGGCTACGTGAAAACACGAAGGGCCGCCATGTGTGGCCGGGGCTTTACACGAGCAGGATCGACAACACGGCGAAGTCGTTTGATGCGGAGGAAATCGTCAAGCAAATCGGCATCACGCGCAGCCGGCAGGGCGTCAATGGGCACGTGCACTTCAGCATTGCCGCATTGATGCAAAACCGCAAAGGGGTGGCGGACCAGCTGCGCACGGCCAGCTATACCAGCGCGGCGCTGGTGCCGGCCACGCCGTGGCTGGGGGCCGATGCACCGGCTGCGCCGCGCGTATCGGCGCGGCGGGGCGTGGGCGGGCTGGATTTGAGCCTGTCCACCGGCAAAACCACGACGCAGTTTGCGATCTGGGCGAAATACGGCAACGAATGGCGCTTTATCACGGCGCCATCGAATTTGACGGAAGTGACGTTGGCGGACGATGGCGCGTTGCAGCCAGTCATTGCCGTGGTCAGCGCCGTGGATCGCCTGGGCAATGAAAGCGAAAGAGTCACTGCACAGCTATAACGAATCGGCATTTCGTTGGCTGGAAATAGTTGCAAATCACGTTGGTGCCTGGCACCAAATTATTTCGAAAGATTTGACATGACAACGCTGGGCTTGGGGATTGATGCTGGCGGGACGCAAACGCGTTGGGCGCTGGCGGATGCCGAAGGGCCGATCGTGGCGGAAGGGCATGTCGCGGGTATGTCGGCGTTGCAAATGCACAGCGACGCAGGGCGGGACGTTATGCACAGTGTCTTTGCAGAAATGGCCCAGGCGGTGCTCGCTTGCGGACAACCCACGCGCGTTTGCGCCGGGTTGACAGGCTGGGGCAGCGATAACACGCTGCCCGCGCAATGGCTGTCTGAATTGCTGGGCATCACACCCGATCGCGTCACCATGTCAAACGACGTGGAAATCGCCTACCTCGACAGTTTCACACCTGGCGCAGGCTACCTGGTCTACGCAGGCACCGGCTCGATAGCCGCCTATATCGACGAACACGGCGCCTTCCACCGCGCCGGCGGCCGTGGCGTGGGCCTCGATGATGGCGGCGGCGGTTACTGGATTGCCCGCGAAGCGTTGCGCCACATCTGGCGCCGCGAAGACGAACAGCCCGGCGCCTGGCGCGATTCTCCCATGGCGCAAGCCGTCTTCGATTATGTCGGCGGCAGCGAATGGGACCGCTCGCGCCAATTCATGTATGGCAGCGAACGGGGCGCCATCGGCAAACTGGCGCTGGCCGTTGCCGCCAGCGCGGAACAAGACCCGGCGGCGCGCACGATCCTGCAGCAGGCGGGCCGGGAACTGGCGCGCATCGCGATGGCGCTGGTGTCGCGCTATGGCGTGCGCCCCGTAGCGCTGTCCGGCCGCGCGGCGGATTTGCACCCGCTGATCGAAACGGCTATGCGTGATACGCTGGCGCCCAATGTCCCCATGCACCGCCATGCCGCTCAGCCCCATTACGCGGCGGCCCGCCTGGCGGCACGGCCCCAGAACTGATACCGGAGAATATCCTTGCTTAAAAAGCTGCTGTTGCCCCTGACCGCTGCATTGCTGACCGGCTGCGCCACCGCGCCCCCAGCCGCGCGGCTCGATAACACCTACACGGCCCGCAGCCAGAGCAGCCGCGTCAAGTTTGTCATCCTGCATTACACGGTGGGCAATTTGCCAAGCGCGATCAAGACGCTGACGGAACAAGTGGTCAGCAGCCATTACCTGCTGACGGATGAAGCGGAACCGAAGTTTTATGTGCTGGTCGATGAATCGCGCCAGTCCAACCACGCAGGCTTGTCGAGCTGGAAAACGTTCTCCAACCTGAACCCCGCATCGATCGGCATTGAAATCGTCAATCCCGGCTATACGGACAACGCGCGTGGCGCGTATGCGCCATTCAGCCAGGCCCAGATCGACCAGTTGATCCTGCTGTTGAAAGACATCGTCAAACGCCACCAGATCGCGCCGCAAAACATCCTCGGCCACGCCGACATCGCGCCGCAGCGCAAGCAAGACCCCGGCCCCATGTTCCCGTGGAAGCAATTGGCGGACGCCGGTTTGATTACCTGGCCCGATGCAGCCCAGGTAGCGGCGCAGCAAGCCGTGTTTGAAACACAAATGCCGGACATCATGTGGATCCAGAAACGCCTGGCGCAGCATGGCTATGCACTGGCGCAAACCGGCGTGCTCGATGACGCCACCCGCAACGTGCTGTTTGTGTTCCAGTCCAAGTACCGCCAGTCCAAATACGATGGCGAACCGGATGCGGAAACCGCCGCCATCCTGGACGTGCTGACCCGCCCGCAAGCTGCCGCGCCAGTGGCGGCGACGCAGGAACTGCACTAAGCTGTAGTAACGATGCCGGCCGATACAAAGCCATACACGCCGGCAGGAGAGCATGGCATGACCCGTACCATCGACAGCGAAAACGTGCCAGCGCATCCGGACTTCCGGGCGCTGGCCACCATTGCCGGCATCCGCACGGATTTGCGCTACGCCACCGCCAACAACTTTGTCGGCCGCGACCTGTATTCACCTTATGACTGCGCCTGGCTGCACCGCGACGCAGCCGCTGCGCTGGAACGGGCCGCCGCATGGCTGGCGCATGAGCGTCCCGGCTATACGCTGCTGGTACTCGATGCGCTGCGTCCGCAACGGGTGCAGCAACTGCTGTGGGATGCGCTGCAGGGCACGGACTTGCAAATCTACCTGGCTGAACCGGCACGCGGTTCGATCCATTCCTTCGGCATGGCAGTGGACGTCACCATTTGCGATGAACAGGGCAATGAGCTGGACATGGGCACGGGCTTCGACGACATGACGGACCGTTCCCACCCTGCGCTGGAAGGACAGATGCTGGCCCGCGGCGAACTGACGGAAGCGCACGTGGCCAACCGCGGCTTGCTGCGCGGCGCCATGCAATCGTCGGGCTTTGCCGGCATCAATACCGAATGGTGGCATTTCGATTGCGGCGACCGGGCACTGGTACGCCAAACCTATACCCGCGTGCTGTAACCCTGGGGTCAGACGTGCATTCGTGCGTATCCCTGCTGGGGTCAGACGTGCAATCATGCATCGGGATTTTCCGCTGGCTCCCCAAAGAACCAGCAGAACCGGGCACGCCTGCAACCATGCTTGGCCAGCCATCACTCGCCGCTGTGCAAATTAAACTCAGCTCGGACGCAAAACGCCATCAATTGAAATGGCTTCGCAGGGTGCGGAAAGCCCAATGCACTAATGCACGCCTGACCCCACTGGGTTGACGCATCAATGCACGTCTGACCCCTGCGCTGCCACCCATTCGATCAGCGCATCGCCCACTTTGCGGCCGTTGCCATTGCCTGCCAGGTCGTGGTTGATGAACGCCACCACGATGCACGGCTCGCCATGCGCATCGGGTGCGTAGCCGGCAATTGCCGCCACATTTTTCAAGGCCCCGGTTTTCATGCGCGCCCGCATGGCGGCGGGCGTGCCTGCCAGGCGGCGGCGCATGGTGCCATCCACGGCGGCAATCGGCAGGCTGGAAAGGAATTCCGGCTGCCACGGCGAACGCTGCGCCGCTTGCAGCAGCGCTGCCATTTGCGCAGGCTTGATGCGCTCAATGCGCGACAGGCCGGAACCGTTTTCCAGCACCAAACCCGTATCATCAATGCCCTGGCGGCGCAGCCAGCCACGGATGGCCTGCTCGGCACGCACGGCGGTCAGTTCCGGCGCGGAGGGCAAAATGGCCGCCGCAGGCGCACCGGCATTGCCAGGGGCCGGCCCGCCGCCGATGACGGGAATGCGCGACGCTGGCACGGCCAGTGGCCTGCTGCCCAGCCAGCCGTCCGCTTCCAGGCTGCCAAGGCTCAGGTACAAGGTGCGCGCCAGGCCGTTGTCGGATGTCTTGTTTATATCGCGCAGCACGTCCGCCAATGGCCGCGACACGTGTTCCGCCAGCACCCTGGAGGACGCAGGCGTGGCGTTCTCCACCTCCGCTTCGCGCGCCGCGCCCCTGAACGTCCCCCCCAGCTTCGACCACGTATTGCGGAACAGCCGCTCCGCATAGTCGCTGCGGTCCAGCAAATTCACGTTGACCGTCTTCGGCCCGCAATGGCGGGGAAACGAGCCGCGCAATGTCACTGTGATGCGCGATCCATTGCGCGTCCACGTGGGCGGCTTCCACGCATCTTCCCATTTGGCGCAATCGATATCGGCCAGCACCATCTCCGAGGCCACCGATACGTTGTCCAGCTGCGGCAACATATCAAAGCGCAGCTTGCCGCCCGTGGAATCGATCGTAATGCGCGACATGTTCATGTTCAGCAGCAGCGCATCGGGAATCACGTTGTAATACGCATCCGGATATTCATCGAACTGCACGGCGCCGATATCCGGCCGCGCCGGCTGGAACAGCGTGCGGTCCAGCACCAGATCGCCGTCGATCTTGCGGATGCCCGCCGTACGCAGCTTTTCCAGCATGTGCACCAGCGCATCTTCATTGAAGTCCGCATCGGCCCCGCCCCGCAAATACAGGTCGCCTTTCAGCGTGCCGCCCGCCACTTCGCCCGTGCTGCGCAATTCCGTGCGCCCGCGGAATACAGGCCCCAGCAAGTCAAGGCCCGCCAATGTCGTCACCAGCTTCATTGTCGATGCAGGCTGCATGACCTTGTCCGCCTGGTGCGACAGCAGCACGGCATTGCCCCGCAAAACCACCACACCCACGGCGTCTTCCGGAATATTGGCAGCCTGCAGCTGCTTGGCCACAGGTTCAGGCAACGCGGCATGCGCAGCGCCATACGCCAGCAGAATGGAAAACATCAGGCAGCGCATCGTCAGGCACCTCCTCAATGGAAGAACAAATAGGCGACCGCAATCGCCGCGACCACACCAGCGAAATCCGCAATCAGGCCGCATGAAATCGCATAGCGCGTGCGGCGAATGCCCACAGAGCCGAAATACAGCGCGACGATATAAAACGTCGTATCGGCCGAACCCTGGAACACGCACGTCAGGCGGCCGACAAATGAATCCACGCCATACGTTTTCATGGCGTCGATCATCATGGCCTTGGATGCGCTGCTGCTCAACGGTTTCATCAATGCAGTCGGCAAGGCCGGCACAAAATCCGTATTGAAGCCCAGCCCGGAGAAAATCCAGTTAAAGCCGGACACGACGAAATTGAAAATACCGGCATTGCGGATCACGCTGATCGCCACCAGCATGCCCACCAGGTAAGGAATCACCGTCAGCGACGTCTGAACGCCCCCTTTGGCGCCCTCGATAAACGCTTCATACACGTTGACTTTCTTGCGCAGCGCGCCGACGATAAACACGGTAATGACGCCAATCAGCACCAGGTTGCTGAACACCTTGGAAAACGTCTCGATTTCCGTCTTGGTCAGGTATTGCGTGAAGTAGTAAATCATCGACACGATGGCGGCCGTGATGCCGCCCAGCCAGGACAACACGACGCTGTCGAACAAGTTGATGCGCTGGCGGATAGCCACCGCAATGATGCCCGTCACTGTAGCGACGTAGGTGGCGATCAGGCACGGGATGAAAATGTCGGACGGGTCAGCTGCGCCGAAAATGGAACGCTGCGCCATGATCGCCAGCGGAATCAGGGTCAGTCCCGACGTATGCAGCACGAGGAACATGATTTGCGCATTGCTTGCTTCATCCTTGCTGGGATTGAGCGTTTGCAGGCTTTCCATCGCTTTCAGGCCAAACGGCGTGGCGGCATTGTCGAGGCCGAGCAAGTTGGCAGCGAAATTCATCACCATATGGCCCGTGGCGGGATGGTCTTTCGGCACATCCGGGAAGATGCGGGAAAAGAACGGCGAAATGATTTTCGCCAGCCAGCCAATGGCGCCCGCCTTTTCGCCCACGTTCATGATGCCCAGCCACAGCGTCATCACCCCGGCCAGCGGCAGCGCGATATCCATGACGCCCATGCGCGCGGATTCAAACGTGCCATCGATAATGCGCTTGAAAATCTCGTTGTCGCCAAGGAGTATCCACTGCGCCAGCGCGGCGGCGAAGCCCACGAGGAAAAAGCCGGACCAGATGTAATTGAGGGACATGGGCGTAGAGAAACCGGAAGTAAAGGCTGACGAAGTCCCAAAGTATACCGGTCCGGCATGGCTTTGGCTTATGCTGTTGGCCGTAGCTTATCAAACAGGACGACATGACACGATTCCGCATACCCGCGCTGGCAGTGCTGGCCGCCTTGCCCCTGCTGTGCGCTGCGGCCGATACCCTGCCGCCGCCCGCACCGCATGACAAGGTACTGCGCACGTTCCTGTCCACCGGCGAGACGGCGCTGGACCCTGCCACGGCATCGGATATCGCCACCCTGGCGCTGCTGGAAAACCTGTTCGATCCGCTGCTGCGCTACGAATACCTGGCGCGCCCCGTCAAGCTGCAGCCGAATACCTTGCGCGACATGCCCCGGCTGGACAAGGATGGCGTCACTTACACGTTTCACCTGCGCCCCGGGATCTACTTCACGCCGGACCCCGTCTTCAAGGGGAAACGGCGCGAAGTCACGGCGGAAGACTACGTGTACAGCATCAAGCGCCTGTATGACCCCGTATTGAAGTCGCCATGGCTGTTCCTGTTCGACGGCAAGCTGGCAGGCGATGCGGCGCTGAAAAAGCAGTTCGGCTATGCGACGGTGATTCCCGGCTTGCAGGCCGTCGACCGCTACACGTTGCGCATCCGCCTCAACGGACCCGATCCCAATTTCCTGTTTTACCTGGCCATGCCTGCCACCAGCGTGGTGGCGCACGAAGCGGCGCAAGCGTATGGCGCACAGCTGGGCAATCACCCCATCGGCACAGGCCCGTTCATCGTGGGCGAATGGAAGCGCAGCGACAAGATCACGCTGCTGGCCAATCCAGCCTTCCGCGACACGGTGTTCCACGCCGGCCCGGATACACCGCGGGAAACACGCAGCTATGCGGCCAAGCTGGAAGGCAGGCGCCTGCCGCTGGTGCAGCGCATCGAAGTGAAAATCATGGAGGAATACCAGTCGCGCGTGCTGGGCTTTTTGAACGGGGAATTCGACTATATCGAGCAAGTGCCGGAATCCATGCGCGACATGGTGCTGGCCGACAGTACACCGCCCGCACTGAAACCGGAATTGGCCAAACGGGGCATGGAATTGTCGCCGTTTCCCGTGCTGCAAACGTATTACATGTGGATGAACATGGAAGACCCGGTCATCGGCGGCTATGGCAAGGACAAGGTCGCACTGCGGCGCGCCATTGCACTCAGCTATAACGGGCAGGAAGATGTGGCGCTGTTGAAGAAGGGCCTGGCGCTGCCCGCGCAATCGCCGCTGCCGCCGAATGTGCGCGGTTACGATCCGGCCTACAAAAGCCCTGTGGCTTACGATCCCGCGCTGGCCCGCGCGCTGCTGGACCGCTTTGGCTACAAGACCGGCAAGGATGGCTTCCGCACGTTGCCGGATGGCCGCCCGCTGCTGTTGACGATGCATACGGAGCCTACCACCGTGGGCCGCCTGCGCGATGAACTGTGGCGCAAGAACCTCAATGCCATCGGGCTGCGCGTGCAATTCAAGAGCGACAAGAAAACAGAAATCATCAAGGCGTCACGGCTGGGCAAAGTCATGATGTTCGAGACCAACTGGATCGCCGATTTCCCTGACGGCGACAATTACTACCAGCTGCTGTATGGCCCCAACAGCGGCCGCGCCAATTACGCGCGCTTCAATTTGCCCGCTTATAACGAGCGCTATGAACAGGCCCGCACGATGGATGACACGCCGGCGCGGCGCGCGCTGTACCGCGACATGAACCAGTTGATCCACGCGTATAACCCCTGGGTCGTGCTGACGCACCCGATTTCCGCCGATATCCGCCAGCCTTGGCTGAAAAACTACAAGCGCCACCCCGTCGAACAAACCAACTGGCGCTACCTGGATATCGACGTTGCTGAGCGTAATAAGGCTGTAGCGCGCTGAGAACTGCCCAGCATGCGTACAATAAACGCATGCGAATACTCAACCGTAAGGCGGCCGCCTGGGTTGCGGCCCACCCCGTTGCATTTTTGCTTCAGTGCATCAATGGCTTCCGCGCCAACCAGGGATTGCTGCTGGCGGGCGCGGTGGCGTATTACTCGCTGCTGTCCATCGTCCCGTTGCTGATGCTGGTGGCTGTCGTACTGTCGCACTGGTTTGACGATGTGGAATTGCTGCAAACCATAGGCCGTTACCTGGAATGGCTGATTCCGGGCCAGTCGCGCGCCATCGTTCGTGAAGTCAGCCTGTTTCTGCAGCAGCGCAGCGTGATTGGCTGGGTGCTGGGCGTGACGATGCTGTTTTTCAGTTCACTGGCCTTCACCGTGCTGGAAAACGCCATGTCCGTGATCTTCCTGCACCGGGTGGCGATCCGGCGCCGCCATTACCTGGTTTCCGCCATCCTGCCGTATTGCTACATCCTGTCGCTGGGCATTGGCGCGCTGCTGGTGACGGTAGCGGCAGGCGTGCTGCAAGTGCTGGGTGAAAAGGAAGTCGTGCTGCTCGGCCATACGTGGTCGCTGCAAGGCGTGTCTGGTTTCCTGCTGTATTTGCTGGGCGTGGCCGGTGAAGTGCTGGTGCTGACGTCGATTTACCTCGTGATGCCGGTGGGGCGGCTGTCGTTTTCCCATGCGCTGATCGGCGGCGTCACGGCCACGGCGCTGTGGGAAGTGGCGCGCCATGTGCTGGTGTGGTACTTCACGACGCTGTCGCAAGTCAATGTCGTCTATGGCTCGCTGACGACAGCCATCGTCGTCATGTTCAGCCTGGAAATCGGCGCCACATTGCTGCTGTTTGGCGCGCAAGTGATTTCAGAATTCGAGCGGGTGGGGCGGGACAAGCACAAACCGGTTCCCATGCGCGTTTAAACCGGCAAGCGCACGGTAAAGCGTGCGCCGCCCAGCGGGCTGTCTGCCGCCTGCACGCTGCCGCCATGCAGCGCCACGGCCTTGCGCGCAATCGATAAGCCCAGGCCAAAGCCGCCCGTATTGCGGTCGCGGCTGCGGTCCAGCCGGTAGAACGGTTCAAAGATGTGCTCCCGTTCATCCGGCGGGATACCCGGGCCGTCGTCATCCACGATGATTTCCACACTGTCCGGCAACCGCGCGGCCGCCACCACGACGCGATGCGCCGCGTATTTACGGGCATTGCCCGCCAGGTTGCCCACGGCGCGCATCAGCAGCCGCGCATCGCCATCCACTGTACCCAGGTCATCCGCCAGTTGCAGTTCGATGTCCGCGCCTGGCGGCAAGCCGGCCACGCAATCGCGCAGCGCATCGGCCAGGCCAAACGGCTGCCGCTGCAAAGGCTGGCCACTGTCGAGCCGCGCCATGCCCAGCAACTCGCTGACCAATGCATTCAATTCATATAAATCCTTTTCCATCGCGGCGATGCGTTTTTCCAATGCCGGATTGGATTCCGCATCGGCCGCGCTGCGCAGCAATTCCAGCCCGAATTCCAGGCGTGCAATGGGCGTGCGGATTTCATGTGATACGGAATGCAGCAAGCTGCGCTGCGACTCCAGCAATTGCCCGATACGGGCCGCCATCGCATTCATGCGCTCAGCCAGCGGATAAATGCTGGCGGAACGGGGCATGACAGCCCGCGCCGACAACTGCCCCGCGCCAAAGTCATCGGCCACTTGCGACAAATGCTGCAATCCCTTCCAGTGCGACCGTGACCACAGCGCAATCGGCGCCAGCAACGCCAGCGCCACGACTGCATAGCGCAGCCCTTCCTGCCACAGTGCCTGCGACGTATCGATCGGCAGCCCTTGCGCGTGGATCACGTCTTCGTCGCTGCCCACATAGCGCTCGCCCTTCAAATCCACACGGCGGAAAAACGCTTTATGCGCCACATCGATGACGACGTCGCCCCGCGCCAGCGCCGCGTGGCGGCTTTCCGGCAACGCGGCGCGCACTTGCGCCAGCGGCACCAGGTCATAGCGCACGTCGGACACTTCACGCACCTTATTCAACCGCGCCAGCCATTCGTCGGGCGGCGCCTGGTCCACATAGTGCTGCAACAGGAAAATCTGGGCCGCAGCCTGGCGCCGCGCGATATCTTCCAATGGATCGCCATACAGCCGGCTGATCGCAAAATGCACGGCAAACGCCGCCCCCGTGATGGCCAGCATCACGAACAGGAAGAAGCGGAAGAACAGGCGGTTCATGGGCCGGGATTGTATAAGGATTAACTTCCGGAAAGCCCGAAATTACAAATTTTAGACAATTCGCGGACATTTCGAAGGGGAAGTTTCTGCCCCGGCTGCCTAAAATGGTTGTATCAAATACAAAAATCCCCTTTAGGAGGCATCGTGATCAAACTGGCTGGACTGAAAAATTCTTCGCTGCGGCTGGAACCACTGGCGCTGGCAATGGCAGCACTTGTTTCACTGAGCGCCTGTGGCGGTGGCGGCGGCATGGCGGAACAAATGAGCGCGGCGGTGACGCCCGGCACGCAAGGCATCGCCGTGGGCGAACCGAATCCTTCCGCACTGGTGGACAAGGCAGTCTTCACGAAAATGGCGCAGGGCGCCGCCTGCAGCGACAAACTCAATCGCCTGTACATCATCGACAACGCGCAAGTATTCTGGGATGTGGCCGGAAGCTGCGCCGATGCGTCGTATTCGCAAGCCTTGTTTGGCGCCACGCCGGAGTTGAAGCGCTGCTCGTCGGGCGACTCGATTGCCGGTCCACGCACCAGCTGTACGGATGAGCGCTACCGTGAAACGTTTGACACCATCATCAAAAACCGCGACAAGGCAGACCTGGGCCTCGGTACTTCGCACAAGATCGAAGTGGTGGATTTGACGCCGCAATTGAAAGCAGGCGACACGGTGCCATTCGAACAGCTGGTGGTGAATCAATACTCCGGCAATAGCGAATTCAAAACCGCGGCGGTCACCGATGCCAAAGGCTGGACGGTACTGTGGCGCCAGATCAACGCCAACCGCACCGAAGTCCCTGTGGAGCCATCCATCGACTTCAACAAGAAAATGGTGTTGGCCGTGTTCACCGGCTATGGCGATGGCTGTGCCGGCGTCAGTATCGTCCGCACTTCCGTGCTGGAAGGCGTACTGCACGTGGAATATGCCAAGGCGCCGCCTCCTGCACCCGATGTCGCGTGCACCATGGTGGTCACCAGCCCTGTTGCTGTCGCCGTCGTGGATAAATTCGATGGCAAGATCAGCTTTGATGAATTGAAAGCCACGCCGGTGAAATTCAAGCGCATTGACGCCCAAATGAGCGCGACCGACAAGACCGCGCCATTTACCGCCACCGTGACGGATGAACTCAAGCTGCGCAAGCTGTGGAACCAGTATGTGGATGCCGCCACGCCGATGCCATCGATCGACTTTTCCACGCAAACGGTCTTGTTTGCGTGGGGCGGCCTGGGCATGACGTGCCAGTCGGCCACGTTCACAGGCGTAACGCGCGCCGGCGGCAAGCTGTATGCCAGCGTGCAAAACCGTACGCCTGGCCCGGCAACCGATTGCATCCAGGGCATGAAAGGCGCCGGCGACGTGGTGATCATCGAACGCAGCGACGAGCCGGTCATCTTCGCCACCAGCGTGGCGCAGTTTTAACGGAGACGGATGGAGAGCAGGGGCGCTAGAATGACGGCCTGTCCCGTCATCCGGCTTTGACTATCCATCCATTATGCGCAAGTCCCTCTCCCTCTTCCTGGCCGGCGCCGCAACCTGCGGCGCCGTTTCCGCTTGGGCGCAAGCACCCGAACCTGGCCTGATGCCGGACGGTAGCTATGACATGTATGCCGGCCTCGGTGTGCGTTCGGCGCCGAATTATGAAGGGGGAGGCGACCGCAAGGTGCGCGCGCTGCCGGTGTTGCAAATCGGCTGGAGCAATGGCGTCTTCATTTCCGGCATGAACGCCGGCTGGCACCTGTCCTCGGCGCCGGGTATCGAATTTGGTCCGCTGCTGTCCGTGCATCCGGCCCGCAGCAAGAATGGCTCATCCGTGCTGGATTCGGCCGTCGCCATTACCAACACAAATTCTATGGGCATTACGCTGCCACCGGGTATGGTCACCACGGCAGGCACGAAATACAACCTGTCGTACCGTTTCCGCGATATCGGTGCACGCGCAGAAGGGGGCTTCTTCTTCAACTATTACCTGGCCGACCGCCTGCGCATCACCAACAGCGTGCTGTATGGCGCTGGCGAAGCGCGCAATGGCTTGCGCTGGACGATTGACGTGCAGCGGGGCGCCATCGAACTGGCGCCACACCATACGCTGTCGCTGACGGCAGGCGCCACGCTGGGCAACCGCGCTTACAACACGGGCTATTTTGGCTTGCGCTCGGAAGACGTGCTGAGTGTCATGCCTGTTGCCGCCATTTACGATGGCAAGCCTGTTGCACCTGCGCCGGTGTGGGCGTATTCAGCATCCGGCGGCATCAAGGATCTCCACGTGGGCGCGCGCTGGAACTGGGCGCTGTCCCCGGCATGGCTGCTGACGACCAATGTGCAGGTCACGCAATTGCGCGGCGATGCGAAAAACAGCCCCCTGACCGACCGCGCCAACGGCATGGCGGTGTCCACTGCGCTGGCTTACCGCTTCTGACCATGAAACAGATCCAGTCCCTCATCGCCTGCCTCGCACTGGCCGCCACCGCGGCCTGTGTGCCGGCGCATGCGCAAGAGGGCGACTGGCTCAGTTACCGCGACGCTTACCGCGGCATGGTGGCGTTTGAAAAGTACGGCAAGCCGAAACAGTTCCTGCAACAGCATTACCAGGTCAGCGCCCGCGATGGCAGCCCGCTGCCACCGGATTTCAAGCTGGTCTTGTCCGGCAAAAGCATGCAGCTGAATTTGCCGCTCGATGCGGTGGGGCGGGCCGTATTTCCGCTGCTGAAAGCTGCGTATGACGAAAACGCGGCGTTGACCATCAACCGCAAGCTGGGCGCCTATGTCTTCCGGCCGCGCGTCTCGATAGCCGTGCGTCCGGATGGCGTGTATGAAGGCGCGGAATTGCGTGCCGCGTGCGAACAGGCGCTGGATTTCCAGCGCACCGTCAATGCGGCCGGTTACCGCGACAAGCATTGCGTGGGCGTGCGTTTCACGTTCGCTAAAAAATCGGATGCGGACGTGCGCTGGAAAGGCCGCGATGGCGCACCGCTGCCGGTGTTATCCGGCCCGGCCTTCCCGGACGAAGCAGGCAATGCCTACAGCGTGGTAACGGTGCGCTTCGATGCGGCCACGGACAAGGGACAGGTGATCAGCCAGAATGCGCCGCTGGCACTGGCGCCCGTGTTTGAATAATTACGGCAAGCTGTAGCTGAAGGTGTACGCGTGCTTGCCGCCTTCCATATTGATGGTCATCGTTCCCTTCAACCCCTGCAATTCGCCGGTACCGGAATCCGGCACCACATTGACCGTCAATGTTGGCGTGCCTTTGTCCATCAAGCCCGAATGCTGCAGGAAGAACATCCCCTTGCGGCCGTCCAGGGTCGCGGTCACCTGTTCCAGCGCCACGTAGCCTGCCGACCCTTTGGTGGCGGTCCGCACCGCCAGCATTTCACCTTGGCTGACGCCATCGAGCGGCCCATGGAAAACCTTTTCAAGGCGCTGCCGGCCCCACGGCTGGGCGTCTTGCTGGGGCGTCAACGTGATGTCAAACGTACCGCTGGCTTGCATGGTATTACCTCCCGCTGCATGGGCTGCCACGCACGTGGCGAAAAGAAAAAGGGATACTGCGCGCTTCATCATGGCTCCTGTAAGATGCGAGTCCCACAGTAAACTGCATCCACCGCCGCCATGATTGGAAAAACGCGACACGCAACGCCGTCCGGGGAACCACGCGGCGTGCTGGTTCCCCGCCTCGGCCAGGGCCAGTTCAGCCATGAACGGCAGTTGCCTTGCGCGGCGCTGGCAGAACTGGTTGAACATTACTGGCACGTGGCGTGGAACATGCAGGGCCACCCGCCTCAGACGCAGGAAACGCTGCCGCATCCGAATGTGCACCTGGTGATCGAGCACGATACGGAAGGGATACATGGCGTGCATACGGCGCGCTTTACCAAACTGCTGGAAGGACAAGGCTTCGCGTTCGGCATCAAGTTCCGTCCTGGCGGTTTCCAGCCATTCCTGGGCAAGCCATTGGCCGCCATCGCAGACACCACGCTGCCGCCCGATGCCGTGTTCGGGGTGGAAGGCGTGGCGTATGTACAGGATATCCGCGCCTGCTGCGATGCCCAGGCAAGGTTTGCTGCCGCGGAACGCTTGCTGCTGGCACGCCTGCCGCGATTGAACGTGCATGCCGACGTTGCGCGCGCCAATGCACTGGTGGCAGCCATTGCCGCCGATACCGGCATGGTGACTGTGGAAGCGCTGGCGCAGCAGTCAGGCTTGACCAAACGCAGCCTGCAGCGCCTGTTCCAGCATTATGTCGGCGCCAGTCCCAAATGGGTCATCAAGCGCTACCGCATGCATGAGGCAGTGGCGCAATTGCAGGCCGGTGTTCCCGTCAAACTGGCGCAACTGGCGCTGGACCTGGGCTACTTCGACCAGGCGCACTTCATCAATGAATTCACGGCGCTGGTGGGCAAGCCGCCGGGAGAATACCTGCGGCAATTGCCAGGCGCCGCATAAAATTCACCCCCACGCCGACGGCGAAAACAAATACCCCTCGCCCCACACAGTCTTGATGCGCTCCCCGTCGTGGTCGTCGAACTTCTTGCGCAGTTTGGAAATGCTGTTGTCAATGCTACGGTCCAGGCCATCGAATTCAATGCCGCGCATTTTCTTCAGCAGGGTATCGCGCGACAGCACGGTGCCGGCCGATTCCGCCAGGACCAGCATCAATTTGTATTCCGTATTCGACAGCGCCATCGGCTTGCCGTGCCAATGCACGACGCGGTCCGTCAAGATGATTTCCAGCGCGCCAAAGCTCAATATGTCCGTGCGCGGCGCGGCAGGTGCAGCCGGGGGCGCCGCGCGGCGCAGCAGGGCGCGCAGGCGGGCCAGCAATACGCGGGGCTGTACGGGCTTGTTGACGAAATCATCGGCGCCGTATTCCAGCAGCGCCACCTGGTCGTAGCTGTCATCGCGCGCCGTCAGCACCAGGACCGGAACCTGGCTGACCGCCCGCAACTGGCGGCACACTTCATTGCCGGGCAAGCCTGGCAACATCAAGTCCAGCACCACCACATCCGGCATAAACGCGTGAAAGCAAGCCAGCGCTTCATCGCCGCGCGCCACCACGTGCACGTCGAATTCGTTGGCAGCCAGGTATTCCGCAATCAGCGACGACAGCCGTTCGTCGTCTTCCACCAGCATCAGTTTCGTCATGACACCTCCTGGCCGGTATTGTAGCCAGCCAAGCGGTTACATGCCATGGCCAGTGTGGTGTGTTTTGTAACGGTACATGGCGGCATCCGCTTCGCGCAAGATCGCCGCCGGGTCCATCTCGCCTCCCATGAAGACACTGACGCCGATACTGGCGCTGCCGTGGTGCAGCAGCGCGCCCAGCAAATACGGTGCGTCGAGCGCTTCGTGCAGCTTCTCCGCCAGGAGCGCGGCCGCGGCTTCCGCCTGTCCCCGGTCTTCGCCCAGCCCCTCGGCCAGCACGACAAATTCATCGCCCCCGAGCCGCGCCACCGTATCGCTGGCGCGCGCCGCCAGCAATAAGCGGTGCGCCACTTCCATCAACAGCAAGTCGCCCGCTTCATGGCCATGCTGGTCATTCAATTGCTTGAACTTGTTCAAGTCGATAAACAGCACGGCGCCATGGCTGTGGCGGCGCTGGCTGGCTTGCGCCGCATGGGCCAGGCGGTCCATGAACAGGCGCCGGTTCGGCAAGCGTGTCAGCGCATCGTTCAGCGCCAGCTGGCGCAATTCTTCTTCCATCTGCTTGCGCCGCGTCAGGTCCGTCAACACCAGCACCAGCCCGCCGCCCTTCATGTTGCGGCCATCGATACGATTGCAGGCAAACAGTAGCCAGTGCTGCCCCAGCCGCACTTCATGGCGCAGCGTGCGTCCCGGGCTGTCGAACCAGCAATTGACGGCATGTTCCCATTCCGCGGTGTCGCCGTCAGCTTGCGTCATGCGCAACGCCAGTTCCACCCAGCGCTGCCCGGCCAGCGCGGCGCGGGGCAATTGCACCAGTTGCACGAACGGTTCGTTGAACAGCACCAGCCGCTGCGCGCTGTCAAATACGGCCACGCCGTTGGGCATGGCCTGGATCACGGACGCCAGCTGCGATTCCGCCGCCTGCAACGCCTGCTGCGTGTGATGCAATTCCAAGGCATTGCGCTGGAACACCGCGACTGCCGCCGCCATTGCACCCAAATCATCTTGCCGGTGCGCCCCCAGGTCACCCAGCTGCGTATCGCCGCCGGCCAGCCGCGTCATGGCGGGCGCCAGGCGGTGCAGGGGCCGCAACGACAGCCATGCCGAGACCACGGCAGATAACGCCGCCAGCGTGGCCAAGGCCAGCGCCAGCGGCCAGTACACCCCATAGGGCTTGTCCAGCATGGCGTCCAGTTCCGCCTGGGCCGCTTGCGCCTTGCGCTGCTCCGCTTCCAGCCGCACCGCCACCGCATTGCGCAGCGCCGCGTAGCGCGCCGCCGCCAGTTCTGCCGCCACGCGCCCGGCAGCGGGATCGCCGCTCATTTGCGATACCGCCAGTTCCACCTGCGCCTGATATGCGCTGATGCGCTGTTCCAGGAATGGTTCCAGCTCGTGCGCCAGAAGCTGCACTTGCCTGCTGTCTTGCCGCAACCGGGTACGCAGCATCGCTGCCAGCATTTGCCCGCCGGAGCCCGGTTCCACGCTGGCCAGCCGGTGTACATCCACCTGCATTTGCGCCAGGCCCGCTTGCAGCCGCTGCAGCGCCGCATTGCGCATGGCGGCAGACGCGGGCTCCCGCAGCGCCACCGCCTGCTGCTGCACTTGCCGCGCATGGTTCCATCCGGCTGCCAGCCCCCCCGTCAGCAACACCATGCATAGCATCGGTACCGCCAGCATGCGCAGCGCCAGCGGGCAGCCGCACCAGAAGCGCCGCACAGCGTCAGCCAATGCGCGGCAGCGTACCCGCAGGCGCAGCGTGCGGCGGCTCATGAAGCGCCTTGCGGGGCGGGATGGCAGGGCGGCTGGCATGGCAGGCAATCAATTCATGCGCCACTCGGCGCCATTGCCCGGTTCATACACGAGCTCATAACCCATGCGCAGGCGGGGAAAATGCAAATGCTGCCCGAGGTGCTGGTCATGCTCGGCAATTTCAGCGAGACAGTGGCGGATCGCGCTGCCCACGGACTTGCGCATGCGTTCACGGTCCGGCGACAGGAAGCGCTTATCCTTGCCCAGCGCACCGGCCCGTTTCAACTCGCCCACCACCCAGTCCATGCCGGCCTGGGCCTGGCGCAGCATGGTCAAGTCGCCTTGATCCAGCGCGTCGTGGCGCTGCGCTTGCAGCTTGTCGACCTGCACCGAGTAATGGCGCAGCGTATGCGCATCCAGCATTTGCCGCGCATCGGCAAGGAAATGCGAACGCTCTTGCGGCGACAGGTGAAACACCAGTTCTTCGACAGGGAAATAGCGCCCCGGGTACAACAGCAAATGCATCAGATAGCACGCGCCCGGCGTATCGGACAGCACAAACGGCGCGGCGGACTGAAACCGCACTTGCCAGCCGTCGCTGGTCCAGCGAAACAGGTTGGTTTCGTGAACGGTTTGCCCGCTGCGCTGGCGGTGCAATTCATCGATGCGCGCCTTGACCGCCAATTGCCGGCGCACGCGCGCCAGCACGACCTGCCCATCGAACGGCTTCGTGATGTAATCCGCGGCGCCCACTTCGAAGCCATGCGTTTCATCTTCCGTTTCATCCTTGGATGTAATGAAAATCACGGGAATGTCGCAGCTGCGGGGGCGCCGCTTCAATTCACGGCACACGGCATAGCCATCCATGTCCGGCATCAGGATGTCGAGCAAGATCAGATCCGGCGCATCAGATGCGACAGCGTCCAGCGCATCGTCGCCGCGTGTGGCGACGCGGATATCGTAGCTGGGCGACAGCAGGCCGGCCAGCGCCCGCAAGTTCGACGGCGTATCGTCAACAACAAGAATGGAAGGGGTGGCATGCACGGCGGCGTTTCCTGTCACAGTGTCAGGTGGAGCAGGAAGCGGTCTGGCTGCGCACTTGCGCCAGCGCGGTTTCCGCTTCACGGTAATCGAACCGGTCCAGCGCCTGGATGAACGTTTCCAGCGCCGGCCTGGCGTCTGCGCTGCACAGGGCGCGCATGGTGGCTATCTGTTCTTCGGTCACCAGGCGGCGTGTTTTCAGCCGCTGCGCGGCATCATCGAGCAATGCTGCGAAGCCGCCGTCTTGCGCAGCGGGATGCAGCGCCACCGCCCCGCTGTTTTCCGGCATGGTACGGTCCACTTCCAGCTGCGCCACGCTATCCTGCACTTCCGCCATGCCAGTGCGGATACGCTCCACCAGCGCCGCCGCGCCGCTTTCCTGCACGGAGTTTTCACCGCCATCTTCGGCAATTTGCGCGCACAGGCGTTCCAGCGCGGCCGCCGCATGGAATACCGCCAGCGCGCCGCTGTTGCCGGCCGCGCCTTTGAGCGCGTGCGCCAGGCGGCTTGCTTCGCCCCATTCGCCGATGGCAGCATGGCGCATCAGCGCATCGGCCACACCCATAAAATCTGCCGTAAAGCGGCGCGCAATGCGCACGAAGTTGGCGCGGTTGCCCGCCACGACTTTCAGGGCGGCGGCAATATCAATGCCTGGCAGGGTGGCAGGCAATTCAGGCCCCTGGTCCGCCACGCCGGTAGTGGTTGCGGGCGGCGCCGCATCCAGGGCAATCTGCGCTGGCAGCCATTCTTCCAGTGTGCGGTACAGCTGTTCCGGGTCGATGGGTTTCGTCAAGTGCGCATTCATGCCCACGGCCAGGCACCGTTCGCGGTCCGACGCCTGCGCGTGGGCCGTCATGGCGATGATAGGCAGGCGGCGCCACGCAGCATCCTGGCGGATGATGGCTGTCGCCTGCAAGCCATCCAGGCGGGGCATCTGCAAGTCCATCAGCACGGCGTCGACCGGCATGCGGTACAGCTTTTCCAGCGCATCTTCGCCATGCTGGGCCAGCACCACGCTGACCCCGACTTGCTCCAGCAAGCCTTGCAGCACTTCCTGGTTGACGCGGTTATCTTCCGCCACCATCACCGTACGGCCATTCAGTGCGCGCTGCCAGCGCGCCATGCGCTGTTCAAAGCCGCCATCATCAAGCCCCGGCGCCAGGTCATGCTGGCCGATCAATTCCAGCACCGTATCAAGCAGCGCGCTGGGGTTGACGGGCTTGGTGAGGAAACGGCGGATGCCTGCACTCTCGGCTTCCTGTCGCACGGCTTCGCCATCGTAAGCGCTGACCATCAGCAAAGTCGGCTGCACACTGCCGGCATAGCGCGCCGCGATGCGGCGTCCTGTTTCCAGCCCATCGAGTCCTGGCATGCGCCAGTCCAGCAAGATCACGTCATACGGCGCCGGACTGGCGGCATCGCCCAGCAGCGCCAGCGCTTCTTCGCCGGATTCCGCCGCCACCACGGTGCGCGCCACGCCGCGCAAGGTTTCACTGAGGATTTCACGGGCAGACAAATTATCGTCCACCACCAGCACGCGCAAGCCGCGTCCTTCCAGCAGCGGGCAAAACGCGGCGCGGCGGCTGTCGCCATAGGCCAGGCACAGCGTAAAGGAAAACGTGCTGCCGGCGCCCGGTTCGCTGGCCACGCCCATCTGGCCGCCCATGCGGCCCACCAGTTCCTTGGTAATCGATAAACCCAGTCCCGTGCCGCCAAAACGGCGCGTGATGGAGCTGTCTGCCTGGGTAAATGGTGTAAACAGTTTTTCCAGCTTGTCGTGCGGGATGCCGATGCCGGTATCGCGCACGTGGAAGCGCACCGCCACGGTATCGGGCCCCACGGGCCCCGCCAGTTCCGCCGTCACCACCACTTCACCCTGTTCCGTGAATTTCACGGCATTGACCACCAGGTTGGCCAGCGCCTGCCCGAGACGCAGCGGATCGCCGATCAGCGTGCCGGGAATGGCGGGATCGAGGTGAAACGCCAGTTCCAGCCCTTTCTGGCTCGCCTGCAGCGCGATCACGTTGGCGATATTGGAAAACACATCTTCCAGGTTGAACGGCACCCGTTCCAGTTCCAGCCGGTTCGCTTCGATCTTCGACAAGTCGAGGATGTCGTTGATCAGGTTCAGCAGGATGTAGGTGGAGCCCTGCACTTTTTGCAGGTAGGACTTGACCTTGGGCTCGGGCGACGCGCGCAGCGCCAGCTGGGTAAAGCCAATGACGGCATTGATGGGCGTGCGCACTTCATGGCTGACATTGGCGAGGAAATCGCTTTTCGCCTGGCTGGCCGCTTCCGCCGCCCAGCGCGCCGCCTGTTCCGCCGCCCTTGCCAGCTCCAGCGCGCGCCGGTATTTCAACTGCATCCACGTGATCACCAGCACCAGCACGCTGAGCAACGCAGCGCCGGCATACAGCATGCTGCGCCCGGGCCAGGTGGCGCTCCAGCCGCCGGCGGGGCGGCCAGCCAGTTGCCAGTAGCCGGCCGGCAGGCTGACAGTGGCCAGCACGGAGTCCGGCCCAGGTTGTGCCGGTCCAAACAGCGCGGGGTCGCCGGCTATCACGTCGCCCTGCGCGCCCTTGCCATCCTTGCCCCGCAGCGCCCATTCGACATCGGCCACGGCGTCCGACAACCCCGTATCGCGCAGCAAATCCGTCCAGTTGATGAGGACTGTGGCAAAGCCCCAGAAATGCTCGCCTGCCGCCGCGCTTGGCGGCACCGGGCTCGATAAACCCGTGCGCCCCGCTTGCTGCGCCATCGCCGTGGCGGTACCGGGGCGGTGTTCCGACGCCAGCTCGCCTTCCTGGAACGCTGCCGCTGCGGCGGCCGCCGTGCTGGTATAAATGGGCATGCGGCCGATCAGGCCGACGCCGCCCTGGCGCAGCGGCATGGGGCCGGCCAGGCGGAATTCACGGGTTTCCAGCATTTCCAGGATGACGCTGCGGGCCCGTTGATCGCGCAGCAAGTCATGGCCCTGCGCCCCTTCGTTGCCGGCCAGCGGGTACAGATAGGAAATAACGCCACCGGGCGCCAGTTGCAGGCTCATGATGCCGGCCTGGCTGCCCAGCAATTCCCGCGCATAGACCTCGAACGCCTGGCGGTCGATTTTCGGCTGGCTGCGGGCAAACGCCGCCAGCCCCCGCACCAGGTGCAGACGCTGGTTCAGTGTTTTTTCCAGCTCGGCGCGGATGCCGCCCACTTTGCTTTGCACGGCGGCGCGCTGGTCCTGCAGGAAGCGTTCCCGCTCCGACCCATCGATGCGCCACACAGCCGCCCATATCAGCGCCAGCATCAGCGACGCCGATACCACGGTCAGCCAAAAGTCCTTGGAGGGGCGCCGATCCATCATGGTGGTCCACATTGCAATATGGAAGCCTGTACATTATGTCACGCGGAAATAGGCCAGGCGCAAGACCGGCGGTAAATGTTGCAGGATTGCCGCTACCAGTTCACAGCGGCAAGAAAAATGCTATCGGTTTTGCTGATCCGATTAAGCGGAGTCAGGCGGATTCACGCAGGCGCGCGGCCACTCAGCCGCTCCAGCTGCTCTTCCAGACGGTCCAGGTTTTCGCCATTGGCGGAAATGACAAAATCGCGCACTTTGGCGCAAGCTTCCGCAGTGGGGAAGCGCATGGTCCAGTGCAGCAAGGTTTTACCTTCCTGCTCGATAAACGCGAAAATGGCCTTGAACGGCGTGCCCAGCACATGGTCGAATTCAATCCGTTCCGGGCGCGTGATCAGCGAAAAAACTGATTCATTGGGATAATTGACACCGTCCGGCCCGTGCATGGTGAATTTCCACAGGCCGCCTGGTTCGAAATCAAATACTTTGAAAGTATTGGTGAAGCCATCCGGCCCCCACCAGCGGGCCAGGATGGAGGGATCGCTAAAGGCGCGAAACACGCGCTCGCGCGGTGCATCGAAGATACGTTCAGTGACGACATCGCAATCACTCATCGTAAGCTCCCTCATAATGTCGGTTTTGGCATTTTAATGCGATTAAAACATTTTTTCCGGAGATATGATGCAAAACAGGCTAGTTTCGCTGCCGCCCCTCGATGCCTTGCGCGGATTTGTAGCCGCCGCGCGGCGTTTGAGCATTACTGCCGCGGCGGCAGACCTGTGCCTGACACAGTCGGCCGTCAGCCGCCAGATCCAGGCGCTGGAAGAGCGGCTGGGCGTGCAATTGTTTATCCGCAATAGCCGCAGCATTGCGCTGACGGAAGCAGGCGAACAATTATTCCACCTGGCGTCGCCATGGCTGGACAAGCTGGCGGATTTGTCGGATGCGCTGCAACAGGAAAAGCGCATCAAACCGGTGACGATTTCCGCCAGCATCGGCGTGGCGTCGCTGTGGATCTTGCCGCGCCTGGGTGCGTTCCAGGCGGCGCACCCGAATATCGATATCCGGCTGGCGACCAGCAACCGCCTTGTTGATTTAAAGCAAGATGAAGTGGACTTGGCGATCCGCTATGGCGGCCGCACCCACGTGCCGGACGATGCCCTGCATTTGTTTGGCGAAGCCGTGGTGCCGGTGGCCAGCAGGGCGCTGGCGGAAACCGCTTTTAAGCAGCCAGATGGCGTGCTCGATCACGTGCTGCTGGACCTGGACGACCGCGGCCGCACGTGGCTGCACTGGATGCCTTGGCTGTCGGCGCACAACATGAACCGGCGCCCACCCAAGGGTTACCTGCACTTCAACCAGTATGACCAGGTGATCCAGGCTGCCATCGAAGGCCACGGTGTGGCGCTGGGCCGCCTGGCGCTGGTGCTGCCGATGCTCAAGGATGGCCGCCTGGCGGCGCAAATGGACCAGCGCATGCAGGTGGAAGGCTATGGCTACTGGCTGCTACAGGCGGCGCCCCATCCGCGCCCTGACGTAGCCGTGTTCCGCGACTGGCTATTGCAGCAGGTGGCGCAAACGTCGCAGCAGATGGCGGTACTGTGATGTGATTGCCCCGAGCGCCGTTATCCGGCCGTACTCCACGTCTTCGCGCTGCAAATCAAATGCCGCGTGCGGCACCCGCCCCAGCGCAGAAAAATAATGCCGTTCAGTGGGTGGCAGCACGGCACTGTCGCCCGCCCCCAGCACGACGTCTTCGCCGTTGCGGAATCCCGTAATCCACAAAAAACCTGCGTGGCAGCGCACCCGTACCGTGCCTGCCTGCGCCAGCGCGGCGCTTTCCCCTGCTTGTAGCGTGAATTGCATGATGACCTCCGTTGCGTGTATGCCTGCATTGTCGGCGGTCAATATTGGCGGGACAAACGGTGAATTCGCATCCATCGCATGCATAGCGCGCATTGGTGGCATGCCAAATGACCGTTGGCGCGCGCGGACCCTGTGCCGCTATGCTGGATTCACGGTAATCCAACGGAGACGGGCATGGACAAGCTGAAATCGCCGCTGGCCGCCATCGTGTGCGGCGGCATCATCATGGGACTGGCGCTGGGCATGCGCCACGTGCAGGGTTTATTTATGCTGCCGATGACGTCCGCACGGGGCTGGGGCAGGGAAGAATTCGCGCTGGCGATAGCGCTGCAAAACCTCGTGTGGGGCATCGCGCAGCCATTCACGGGCATGATGGCGGACCGCTGGGGTTCGCGCCGCGTGCTGGCTGGCGCGTGCCTGCTGTATGGGGCGGGACTGTACCTGATGGCCCATGCGGCGACCGGCGTGGAACTGGCGCTGGCGGGCGGGCTGCTGATCGGGCTCGCGCTGTCCGGCACGGCGTTTGGCACCGTGTACGGGGCGCTGAGCCGTATCGTGCCGCCATCGCGGCGCAGCTGGGCATTGGGACTGGCGGGCGCCGTGGGCGGCGTCGGCCAGTTCGCCATGGTGCCCGCCACGCAAGGCTTGATTTCTGCGCTGGGCTGGCTGGTGGCGCTGGTGCTGATTGCGTTCGTCTTGGCGTTTGCCGCGCCGCTTGCGTATCCGCTCGATGACAGCGCGGCAGCGCGCAATGGGCAGCAGGGTGGCCAGTCCATGCGCCAGGCCATCGCGGAAGCGCTGTCGCACCGGGGTTTCTGGCTGCTGAACCTGGGCTTTTTTGCCTGCGGCTTCCAGCTGGCTTTTATTGCCGGGCATTTGCCGGCTTATCTGACGGATAAAGGGCTGTCTGCCAACACGGGCGTGGCGGCGCTGGCCATCGTGGCGCTGGCCAACGTGGGCGGCATTTACGTGTGCGGGGAATTGGGCAATGTGTACCGCCGCAAGCATTTGCTGGCTTACCTGTATCTGGTGCGCTCGGCGGCCATGCTGCTGTTTGCCACGCTGCCGCTGTCGGTGGGCGGCGTGTATGTATTTGCCTTCGTCATGGGCGCCACGTGGCTGGGCACAGTGCCGCTGACGAACGGGCTGGTGTCGCAAGTGTTTGGCGTACGCTATATCTCGACACTGTTCGGGCTCGTGTTTGTCGGCCACCAGCTGGGCGGCTTCCTCGGCGTATGGCTGGGCGGACGCGTGTTCGATGCAACGGGGTCGTATTACATCATGTGGCTGGCGTCCGTCGTCATCGGCTTGATCGCGGCAGCACTGCACTGGCCCATCGACGACCGCGCCATTGCGCGCGTGCAGCCGGCATGAACAGCAAAGCGCAATGGCTGCTGGCCATGCTGCTGGCCGCAGTCAGCGCCTGGGCGCTATGGGCGATGCAGCAGCCGGACATGGTGCACCAGCTAGCCATGCTGGGGACCCTGTGCTGACTTTATGCGGCGACCGCACGTTTGATGGCCATCGCGGCAGGCGGCGCCAAACGCCCCGTCTCAAAGCACTTGCGGTATTGCGCGCAGCGGTGGCAACCCGGCGGATGCATGTCGTGCCGCCCCAGCTTGTCGCCCAGTTCGCGGAAGATAAACCGCTTCCATTTTAAATCCGTGACATTGCGCTGGAACAGCGGCTGGAAATACAGCTTCATCAGCGCCGTCACTTCATGCCGGCCCGCCAGGCCCAGGTCTTGCCACAGCATGCGGTTCCCCAGACTGGCAGCGGCAATGGCGCGCGCCAGCCAGTTCACATGCTGCGCATCCGCCTCCGGCGTGCGCGACGCCATCAAATGCCCCACCACTTCATGGAACAGCGGCGGCACGGTGCCCAGCACCACGGCATATTTGAGTTCGGAAATCGGCACATACGCGTCATGCGGCCGGCAGCACTCCAGCGCGGCCATCAGCTCGGCCTGGGGCAAGCCCAAGGTGCGCACAAACGGCGGCAGCACATCGACACTGGCATGCCGCAGCACGCCGGACACGGCCTTGGTCAGCAATTCGTAACCAGACCGCATGGGCGACAGCTCGGCAGCCGGCCACAAAGGGAAAGTCGGACTCATACAGGCGATACCTCCGAGATCAGCAGTAAAAACGGCTTGCTACATGCTTACTTCAGGTGAAGCGATATCAACAAGAGCCTTATTACTTTGATACGATTATTAATTTCTGCGCCCGGATAACTATCAGTTGCACAAGATAGTAAATATGCATGAATCGATCTGGACATCGCGAAACCGTCTGCTTGCGGTGTATCCTATCGGGATGGAAAGTACGAAACCAACCATTCCCTCGAATCCGGATGCGGCCCCGCCCCGCAAGCGCGTCAAAGTCTCCCGCACCACCAAACTGATGGGCCGCTTTGCATGCGCCGTGCTGGCTGCCGCCTTTGCCTGCTACGTGACGATCAATAACCCCGTGCTGCTGTCCTATGGCACGCCGGCCGTGGCAGGCATGTCGCTGCTGGGCGCCGTCATTGGCTTTTTTGTCAGTGAAATGGTGGTCATGGTGGCTGCCGTCGTGATCGGCATCGTGCTGTATTCGCTGCTGCGCTGAATGTGATCAGCGCGGCAGCAATTTCTGCGCTTCCCGCCCGATTTGCACGGCAAGGCTGCGGTCTTTCTGATACAGCGCGTAATACGCGGCGGCGCATGCGGAAAAACCTGTCGCCGGGCTCAGATAGCGGGCAATGCCATCGCTGAAATCGCGGATGTCCGCCGCATCGGCAGCCAGCTCTTTTCCCCTGAGCGCAAGATACAGCGCCGCGATGACTTCCGCGCGGCGCGTCGTCAAATCTTCGTGGTTCAAGTCAAAAAAGCGGATCGTCACTTCGGCCCGTTCATACAACGGCCCCGCCGCATGCACCGGTACCGCCAGCACGCCGATAAACGTGATGAGTTCCGCCGGGTCCACGTCCAGCCCCGCAATCGGATAGACCAATAATGGATCTTCCGAACGCAGCAGCCCCGCATCTTCTTCGCGGAAGTTGCGGGTACCCCGCACGGGAAAATAGTCGGACTTCAAACTGGAATTGCAGCGCGTGCACGCGATCGCGTAATTGAACGGGTTATACGCATGCAGGTAATAGCCCGTTGCGCTGGCGCCACCGGTCGCGCAGGGCGGCGTATAGCCCTTGAGGCGCTTGATGTCGCCCGGCCACGCACGCAGCCGGCTCTTGGGCCGGAAATGCTCCACTTCGTGCACCTTGGCCGCATACGCTTTACCGGCCAGCTTCATTTCACAGTACGCGCATTTTTCGTGCTGCAGCGCGATGTACACACCCTTGATTTCGCCCCAGAATTCGCCGCCTTCCACATAGGCTCGCGCCTGCGCATAAGCATCCTTGCGGTCGCGGGCGCGCGCCAGCCAGCCCGGCTTTTCCTGTTCAATGCGGGCAATTAACTCAGCCGGATCGATCGGATAAGCGATCACGATGCGATCTTCCGCTTGGCCAGCAATTTCAGGTATTCCAGCGCCGCTTTCGGGTCGTCGGCGGTAGCCTGGTCGGCCAGCTTGCGCAAGTCTTTCGCCACTTCGCGCGTACGTGTGCTCTCCAGGCCGAAATAGGGACTCAACAGGATTTGCTCGGCGCTGGCGCCATGTACTTTTTCAGGACGGCGCGTCACCAGCGCGCCATCGCCAGTCACGTCCAGCACGAACAGGTTCGATGCTTCCAGCGAGCCCACTACCAGCGGACTGTGCGTCGTCACGATGAATTGCACGTTCGGCAGCGCCTTCGACAACGTCGGCAGCACGGTCTGCTGCCATTCCGGATGCAGATGCAAATCCACTTCGTCAATCAGCACCACACCATGGTTTTCCACCAGCTTTTTGCCGCTCGGGCTATTCATGCACACGTGGTACAGCATGTCGCCGATCCAGCCGATATAGGCTTTGTACCCGTCAGACAGCGCGCGGAACGGCACCACCGTGCCAGCCATCTCGAACAGGTAATCGCGCTGGGCGCCATCCGGCAAGACTTCCGCCAGGCGGCAATTCGGCGGCAACAGCTTGTTGATCAGGTGGATCACTTGCGTATAGCGGCCGCGGTTCTTCTCGCGATAATCCGGCAGCCACGATTCCAGCGGAATCAGTGCGATATGGTCTTCAAACAAGCCGGCCACACGGGCGTAGCGGGGCGAGCGCGCCTTGTCGCGCGCGGTGGGATCGAGCCGCTCCGACGTTTCCACGCGGCGCGTGGCGCCATAGCCTGCCAGGAAAAATGCGGAACTCTGGCGCTTGTAATACGTGTCGGTCAATTGCGCGGCCACGTCTTTCGCCGGCTGGTCGGTCCACACGAAGCTTTCAAAATCGCCCCGCACGGCGATTTCACCGGCCAGCGACAGTTCGCCCTTCCCAGGCAACGCAGGGGCGGTTGCGGGCCAGTCCTGTGCGTGCAGCGTCAAGGTTACGCCGGCGCGTCCCGTCAGCGGCGGCGCGCCTTTGGCCGCCTTGCTTTTGGCGCTGCGGCCCTTCACCGATGGCGCACGCCGCACCATGGAATCCGGCCGGTAGCCGGAATCGCCCAGGCTGGGGGCCAGGATGCCCATGGCAATCGCACGCAGCAGCGTACTCTTGCCCGCGCCATTATTGCCCAGGATGACGTTGACGTTTGGGTACAGCATGCCCCGTTCAGCGGGATTGTTCAAAGCCAGCCTGGCGCTGGCAATGGAGCGCAGGTTATCGATGGTGGCGGAAAGGACGTGCATACAAATCCAGTCTATGCATGGGTTCAAGCCCGGCCAGGGCCGGGCGCTCTCCACACATTATCGGATATTCCGCGTCCTTACGGCAGGCGCGTCAGCTTCGCGTCGGCCAGCACCAGCTGTTCCACGTCGAAGAAGCGCAGATTGCCCGTGACGATGGCCTGGCGCTGGCCCATCAGCTTGCGCGCGGCGTCGCGTTCGAACGGCACGTCGATGGCGACGTCGCCCACTTTGACGGAATACGTTTGCGTATCGGCGTTATAGCCGACCAGCGTGACCAGCGCGCTGTAAGGCGACGTCCAGTTGCTCATGCGCTTGTGGTATTCCGCGCTCGACTCGAACTGGTCTTTCACCAGCTGGTTCGCTTCGCGGATTTCCGGCAGCGCCCACAGCTTGGCCACGTTATCCGTGCCCACCGTCACGAGGCGGCGGCCATCATCGGAAAACAGCGCGCCCGTGATGGCGTCCAGGTGGCCTTTCAAGTGGCCGATGGCGTCGCCGTTTTCCAGGCTCCACAACGTCAGCAAGCCCGTTTCCGTACTGGTCACGAACAAGCCGCCTTTCGGCGACATATACGCGCTGACCTGGCCCGGCATGCGCGCGATCGGCGACAGCGTCTGCACGTCGACCAGGCGCACGCCTTCCGTTCCCTTGACGATGACGCGGCGGCCGTCCGGCGACACGTGCAGCAATTCCGCGCCGGCCAGGGTCGACAGGCGCTTCAAGTTGTTCATGTCGAACACGTACAGGTTGCGGTCGCCCGCATTGACGAACAGGCGCGAACGGTCCGGCGAGAAGCGGTAATTGCGCACGGTGATGCCATCGCCCAGCAGGCTGCCGACAAAGTTGCCGCTGGCCGTGTCCCACACGCCCAGATGCATGACGGCGCCCAGTTCCTGGCGCGCGCTGCGCAGCACATACGCCAGCAAGCGTTTGCCGTCCTGGAAGAAATCGGCAAATTGCGGTACCGGATTGCCGTCGCCGAAATTGAAGCGGCGCAGGCTGTCGCCATCGGACATGCGGAAAATCACCGCCTTGTCATTGGCTGCGGCGCTCATCAAGAAGGCGCCGTCGCGGGAAAAGCGCGTCATCGCCACCGGGTCCCAGTGGTCGCTCATGCGCGCCACCTTGGTGCCCTTGTCGCTGTCCCACAGTTTCATCGTGCTGTCACGGCTGCCCCACGTCAGCAGGCGGTTGCCGGTGGGCGCAAATTCATAACGGGGTTCGCCATCGACGCTGTCCAGCTTTGCCATGCGCTGGCCGCTTTCCGCGTCATACAGCATGAAGCCATCGTCGCGCGTATAAATGACGAGGCGGCGGCCATCCGGCGACAGGCCGGCTTTGGTAATCCCGGCCGGCAAACCCGCCAATACTTTCGGCGCCGCCTCGTTGTGCAAGTCCGTCAGCGTAACTTTGCCATTGTCGGCAAGGCCCAGCAGGAAGCGGCGGTTGGCCGACTGCGACGGCACGCCGTAGCCGGGCTCCGTCACGGTCGCCATGCCGGTATCCGTATTCCATACATGCAGCGTCTTGTCGCCCGTCACAAGGGCGAAGTGGTGGCCGCTGGCAGAGAAGCCGCCTTGCGCCGCACCGGACTGGATCGCGAAGTTGCCGGCCAGCTGATAGTTTTCAATCAGCTTGCGGGGAATCAGCGTTTGCGACGCGTTGCGCGCCATCGCGCCCACGCGCGGCGCCTGCGTGGCGCTGACGACGGGTTGCGCCTGCTGTTCCGCCGTCGGATTGAAATAGAAATTGCCGGTAATCGAAGACATTTCCCACGGCGTTTGCTTGCCTTCCGACTCCGCCTGCACGCCTTCGCGCACGCGCTTGAACACGTCTTCGACTTTCATGCCGGGTTCCGCCATGGCGGCCAGCAGCTGGGCCGTGTACAAGCCATTGCCGCCGCTGCCGTCCGACGCCGTGGAGCCGGGCGACGTTGCGTACGCCACCAGCGTGCCTTTCGGCGTTGAATCCATGCTGGCCAGGCCGCGCGAACCGGAACGGAAGCTGCGCGCAAACGGGTTGTCGCGGCACGCGTCGAGCACCACGAGGTTGATACGATTCTTCGCCGTATCCATTTTTTCCAGCACTTCGTTGGCGTTGTAGGCGCGCGTCGCCAGTTCATCTTCGCGTGCGATATTCGCGTCGACCGGCACCAGGTAATTGACGCCCTTGGCCTGGATGCCGTGACCGGCGTAATAAAACAGGCCCACGCCGCCGTTTTTCAGCTGGTTGCCAAACTCGCGCACGGCCGACATCATTTCTTCCAGGCTGGCGTTTTCCTTCTTGATGACGGTAAAACCCAGTTGCTGCAACTTGATCGCCATGGCGCGCGCATCGTTGATCGGATTGATCAGCGGCGACGACTTATAGGCGGAATTGCCGATCACCAGCGCCAGACGCTGTTCAGCGCCCATGGCCACCATTTCCGGCGTGGCAGGAGCGGCGGGCGCCTGCGCGTCCTGTGGCGCGGCGGCAGCCTGCTCGGCGCCGGCGGCCGGCAGGGCAGCCGTGCCTGGCGCCGCAGCGCCCCGCATCAGCGCCGTCGGCGACAGTGTCGGCGCCGCCAGGGCTTCCTTGATACGCGCCTGGCGTTCGGCTTCCGCTTTCGCGGCTTCGATGCTGCCAACGCCGGAATCGGCCTTGCGTGCATTGGCCTCCGCGACAGCCGCAGTGAGTTCCTGCTTCAGCTTCTCGGCAGCCGACATTTTCTGCGCGTGGACGGGAACGGAAGTCAGGGCCAGCGACGCGCACACGGCAGGCAGACCGGTACGCACGAACGATTTCAAAGTCATGGTGTATCAGGGGAAGGCGCCACACCTGGGCAAGCATGGCAAGGCTTACAAGATTGAACAGCTAAACCCCTCACTCTAAAGGGTTTTTTGTCCGGTAGCAATCATTGTTGCATTGCATAGATGGTATGGATGTAGTTAATTTGACACTTCACGCGCCAAACCGGTCCACGACAAACTCGACAAAACTACTGAGTTTAGGCGTAGCCTGGCGGTCGCGTGGATACATCAAGTGCATGGGACGGGGTTCCGGCATGTATTCGCGCAGCACCGGCACCAGCCTGCCCGCCGCGATATCGTCCGCCAGCACCACTTCCGCCTGCATCACCAGTCCCAGCCCTGCCAGCGCGGCTTGCCGCAGCGCGGGCCCCTGGTTGGAGCGCAGCCGCGATACCGGCAATGGCGCGCCAGGCTCCATCCCTTTCAGCCGCCACCGCACGTCGCGCCGCCAATGCTGGAAGTCCACCGAATCATGGCGGCCCAGATCGGCCGGCGTCTGCGGCGTGCCACGGCGCGCCAGATAAGAAGGAGCGGCGCAAATCACCATGCGGGTAGGCCGCAGCGGCCGCGCCACCAGCGCGGAATCCTTCAAGTCGCCGATGCGGACGATGGCGTCCAGCCCCTCTTCCACCAGGTCCGCCGCCCGGTTCGACAATTCCAGCTCGACGCTGACGTCCGGATAGCGGGCCAGGTAATCGGCCAGCGCCGGGGCCAGGCAATGGCCGCCAAATGCCGCCGGGGTACTGAGCTTGATGGTGCCGCGCGGCGTGGCGCGCATGGCTTGCGCACCTTTTTCCGCTGCCTCCACCAGTTGCAGGATGTGGCGGCATTCGTCGCAATAGCGGATGCCGATTTCCGTCAAGCTCAGGCTGCGCGTGGTCCGGTACAGCAGGCGCGCGCCGACCAGCTTTTCCAGCGCCGCGATATGTTTGCTGACCATGACCGTGGAAATCGCCAATTGCCTTGCCGCCGCGGTAAAGCTGCCCGCGTCAACGACCCGCACGAAGACTTCCATGCTGCGCATTTTGTCCACAATTATTAACCTTTAGTTCACGATATTGTAAATATTACGGGATTTATTCCATTTCGTATCGATGTGATACTGGCTGCTCCTGACCCTCGCGGAGACGCCATGTTGAAAATCCTTGGAAAAGCCCCTTCGATCAATGTCCGCAAAGTGTTGTGGACCTGTGCGGAAATCGGATTGCCGTATGAGCTGGACGAGTGGGGGATGGGCACCAGCCGTCCCGCGCCCACGCGGGAATTCCTGCAACTGAACCCGCACGGGCTGGTGCCGGTGCTGGTCGATGGCGATAACGTGCTGTGGGAGTCGAATACGATTTGCCGCTACCTGGCCGGGCGCCATCAGCGCGCGGACTTGCTGCCGCCCGATCCGCTGGCGCGCGCCCACGTGGAAAAATGGATGGACTGGCAAGCCACGGATTTAAACGCAGCGTGGCGCTACGCGTTCATGGCGCTGGTACGCCGCCATCCTGACTTCACCGATCCGGCAGCCATCGCCGCCAGCGCGGCAGCGTGGAACCGGCAAATGGCCACGCTGGACGCGCACCTGGCGGCGACCGGCGCCTTTGCAGCGGGCGACACGTTTACGCTGGCCGATATCGTGCTGGGCGTCTCCGTGCAGCGCTGGCAAGCGACGCCGATCAGCCATGCGGATTTGCCGGCGGTACGCGCTTACTATGAGCGGCTGCGCCAGCGCGCCGCATTCGTCAGCCACGGCGCCACCCATCCGTGAGGCGCACATGCCACTGTCGCTGTGGTTATCGTTTGTCGCGGTCGCACTGGCCGCCACCTTCAGTCCCGGTCCCGGCGTGCTGCTGGCCATTTCCACCACCCTGGCGCTGGGCGCCCGCCGCACGCTGTACAGTTCCGCCGGCAATGCGGCCGGTGTCTTTATTGTTTCCTGCGTGGCGGTCAGCGGCGCGGGCCTGCTGTTTTCCCATTCACCCGCCGCCTTCTCCCTATTGAAGACCGGCGGCGCCGCTTACCTGGCGTGGCTCGGCATCCAGCAATGGCGCCAGGCCGCGACGCCCGCCATTCAGACGGCGGATGGCGACGGCAGCCGCCGTGCTGTCTTCATGCGCGGGCTGGCCGTCGCGTGCAGCAATCCTAAAAGTATTTTGTTCTTCACCGCGGTTTTTCCCCAGTTCCTGCCCATGCAGCAAATGACGGGCCCGCGCTTCCTGCTATTGAGCCTGACCTTCGTCGTGTGCATGTTTGTATCACACGCGACCTACGTTTTACTGGCTGCCAAAGCCGGTACGCGCCTGCTGCATGGCGGCGCCATGCGGGTTCTGCGCCGGTGCATGGGGGCGCTGTTCGTGCTGATGGCGGCGGGCCTTCTGCTTACAAAGCTGTAAGCATTTTCATCAATTGTAAGCACGTGTAAAGACCGTCAACGGCGGGTTTCCTGCGCCCGTTTTAGGCTCAAGTGACACAGCAAAGTGCACGAAACGAAGCAAACCAAACTACTGCAGCACATCTCAGAAAGAGAACTGAAACATGAAAAAAGTGACCGCCGTACTGATCGCCAGCCTGTTCGCCAGCGCCGCGTTTGCACAGTCCCAAACCTCCGCACCGGCCACGCCTGCACCAGCAGCCCCGGTAGCCAAGGCTGAAGTGAAAGCCGAAGCCAAGCCTGAGGTAAAAACCGAATCCAAAGCCGAAGTTAAAGCAGAAGTCAAAGCAGAAGTCAAAGCAGAAGCACAACCGACCAAGTAATGCCAGACAAGCGTTAATACTGAATAAACCGTTTATATAGAATTTAAGGACTACATATCATGACCAAAACCATCGCTACCCTGATCGCCGGCCTGTTCGCTACCGCAGCTTTCGCTCAATCGCCAGCTCCAGCCGCCGCACCGGCTGCAACGCCAGCCAAGACCGAAGCCAAAGCTGAAGTCAAAGCGGAAGCCAAGGACACCAAGGTTGCTGCCAAGGCCGACACCAAGGAAGTGAAAAGCGAAGTGAAGGCTGACGCGAAAACTGAAAAAACCGCGTCGCACACCAAGCACAAAGAACACAGCAAAGAAGCCAAGCCGGCTGAAAAAACCGCAGCGGCGACGCCGGCTCCGGCAGCAGCACCAGCCGTCGCCGCCACCACCAAGTAATCAGCAGCCGTACTGAATAAACCGTTTATACCGAATTTAAGGAACGAATATCATGACCAAGACCATCGCTACCCTGATCGCCGGCCTGTTTGCTACCGCTGCTTTTGCTCAATCGCCTGCCCCTGCCGCCGCCACACCGGCTGCAACGCCTGCCAAGGCTGAAGTGAAGGCGGAAGCCAAAGACACCAAGGTTGCCGCCAAAGCCGACACCAAGGAAGTGAAGAAGGAAGAAGCCGCGAAGACTGAAGCGAAAGGCGAAGTGAAGGCGGAAAAGACCGCGTCGCACACCAAGCACAAGGCCAAGGAACACGCCAAGAAAGATGAAACCAAGCCGGCTGAAAAAACCGCAGCGGCACCGGCTCCCGCCGCAGCACCTGCGGTAGCCGCCACCACCAAGTAATACACCGCCCCCTCCATAGAAAAGCTCCTGTCACGGCAGGAGCTTTTTTATTTTTCAGCGGAATTGCTTGCGGTATGCCGCCGGCGACACGGCGAACTTTGCCGTGAAGTGCTGCCGCAGCGACGCAGCGGAACCAAATCCGGCCTGGTCCGCCACCAGATCGATGGCCAGTGCCGTGGTTTCCAGCAAGCGCTGCGCCACCGCCAGCCGGCAATTGATCAGCCATTGCGCCACAGTGGTTCCCGTCTTCATTTTGAAGCGCCGCGTGAAATTGCGGCGGCTCATGGCTGCCCGCTCCGCCAGCAGATCGACGCTGACCGGCTGCGCCAGGTTCGCGATAGCCCAGTCCAGCGCCACGCTGAGCGGGTCGTTGCCCATGGACTTGGGCAATGGCTGTTCAATGTATTGCGCCTGTCCGCCATGGCGCACGGGCGCCACCACCATGCGGCGCGCCACCCGGGCCGCCACTTCCGCACCGTAATCGCAACGCAGCAAATGCAGGCAGCAATCAATTGCGGCCGCCGTGCCGGCTGACGTGAGGATATTGCCATCGTCGACGTACAGCACGTTGCGGTCCAGCGTCACGTTCGGATATTTGCGGGCGAAATCATCCGCCCACACCCAGTGCGTGGACGCCGTGCGGCCATCGAGCAACCCTGCTTCCGCCAGCACGAATGCCCCCAGGCACAAGCCGGCAATGCGTGCGCCGCGCGCATGGGCATCGCGCAGCGCCTGCAGCAGCGGCTGCGGCGGCGCGATATCGGGATCCGGCCAGGCGGGAACAATCACCGTGTCGGCTTGCGCCAGCGCGGACAAATCACGCTCGACCACGATGTCAAAGCCCGACATGGTGGCAATCGGGCCCGTTTTCTGACCGCAAATGACCAGGCCGTAGCGGGGCACATCAAGACGTAACACGTCGTCGCTGAACACCATGCAGGGGACTGACAGGTGGAAGGGACTGATGCCGTCGAATGCAAGGACAGCGACGGTGTGCGCAGGTTTCAACATGGCCCGATCCTAGCATATCTTGTCTTTTTGACGGCTTTCGGCAAATGCATACCAGCCCGATACTTCGCCCTGTTCTCAACTCAACACAGGAGCTTCAAATGAACCACCCGACCATCCGCACCATGGTGGGCGCTACCGCCCCGCACACGATCGAAACCGCTCGCACGGCGCTGCTGGTGATCGATTTTCAAAATGAATACTTCACCGGCAAGATGCCGATTCCCGATGGCTTGAACGCGCTGCGCAACACGCGCAAGCTGGTGGCCCATGCAGACCGCCACAACATCCCCGTCTTCCATATCCAGCACGTGACGCCTGCCGGCAGCCCCATCTTCGCGGCAGGCAGCGACAGCGCGCAACAGCACAGCGAGCTGCAGCCGGCGCCACGCCACACGGTATTGCAGAAATCCACCGTCAGTGTCTTCCAGAGCACCGGCCTCGATGCGCGCCTGAAAGCAGCCGGTGTGCAGCACGTGCTGATCACGGGCCTGATGACGCATGCGTGCGTGGCCGGCGCCGCGCGCGACGCGGAACCGTTGGGTTATAGCGTGCTGGTGGCCAGCGATGCATGCGCTACGCGCGACCTGGACATGCAGGATGGCGCCGTGCTGCCACACGCCGCGCTGCACCGTGCATCGCTGGCGGCGATCGCCGACACATTTGGCGACATCCTCGCCACAGAAGAGATCCTGCGCCTGCCAACAGTATAAAAATCAGCATCGATACAGGCCGCACCGGCAAACATGCCGGTGCGGCCTGCTTGCGTTTACAGAGGTGGATGACACGCAGATTGTAAGTAATCCCATCAATTGTAAGCACGTGTAAAGACCGTCAACGACAGTATTCCGGCGTCCGTTTTATGCTCAAGTGACACAGCAAAGTGCACGAAACGAAACAAGTAAAGCCAGCAGCAGAACAGACCAAGTAACACCAGACAGCCGTTAATACTGAATAAACCGTTTATATAGAATTTAAGGACTGAATATCATGACCAAGACCATCGCTACCCTGATCGCCGGCCTGTTCGCTACCGCAGCTTTCGCTCAAGCGCCAGCACCTTCCGCCACCGTTACCGCTCCAGCTGCGGCGCCAGCAAAAGCGGAAGCCAAAGCTGACGTGAAAGCGCCGGTGAAGGCGGAAGTCAAGGAAGCTGCGAAGACGGAAGCAAAAAGCGAAGTGAAGGCCGACGCGAAAACTGAAAAAACCGCGTCGCACACCAAACACAAAAAGCATCGCAAGGCAGCCAAGCCGGCTGAACAAGCGGCAGCGGCTCCGGCAGCACCAGCCGTAGCTGCCAAGTAATCCCGAAATACAGAATAAACCGTATATATCAAATTTAAAGGAAAACTATCATGACCAAGACTATCGCTACCCTGATCGCCGGCCTGTTTGCTACCGCTGCTTTTGCTCAATCGCCTGCTCCTGCCGCCGCGCCGGCTGCAACGCCGGCCAAGACCGAAGCCAAAGCCGAAGTCAAAGCCCCTGTGAAAACTGAAGTTAAAGCGGAAGCCAAGGACACCAAGGTTGCCGCCAAGGCCGACACCAAGGAAGTGAAGAAGGAAGAAGCCGCGAAGACCGACGTCAAAGGCGAAGTGAAGGCCGATGCGAAGACTGAAAAGACCGCTTCGCACACCAAGCACAAGGCCAAAGACCACGGCAAGAAAGAAGAATCCAAGCCAGCTGAAAAAGCTGCGGCAGCACCAGCGGCAGCGCCTGCAGTTGCCGCCGCCACCAAGTAATCCCGCTTCAGGTAATACAATAGTACAACTCCCGCCACGTCCAACCTGGCGGGAGTTTTTTATTTCACGGGCAGCCAGGAAGGCTTGGTGTCCGTGTGCAGTTCCCGCTGCACGGTTCCCGTATAAGCGGGATCCAGCGTACCCAAGGTCACTGCAATCCGGCCTTCCGCCTGCGTGCTGCGCCAGTACAAAGTGGAACCACAAACCTTGCAAAAGCCGCGCCGTCCGTGATCGGACGACGCATATTCCGTTACCAGGTCTTCGCCCCGCTCATACGCGAACGTGGCGCGCGCCACATTCGCATACGTTCCGGACGCCGCGCCATGCTGCTTCTGGCACATCGTGCAGTAACAGTGGCTGGTATGCTTCACAGGACCATCGGCCTTGTATGCCACGCCACCGCACAAACAGCTGCCACGCAATACGTCGTCGCCCATTGCAATCTCCTGATCAGAATTTCGCTGCCACGCTCATGCCGATCGCGCGCGGCGTCACACGGTAACCCTGCACGATGGACGCCACCTGCGGATGCTGGATCACCGTATGGTTGTCAAACGCGTTCTTCACGTAGGCCGTGAACTTGTAGCGGTCAACGGACAGGCCCGCACTGAAATCAGCCGTGTGGTAGGCAGGGCGCTCGTAATCCGTGCTGGTGGTATTGAGCGAGCCTTTGGATGGGCCGACCCACTGCACGCCGCCCGCGACAAACGCGCTCTTGTCGCCAAACACGGCGAAGTTGTATTGCGCGCTGACGGACGCGTTATATTTCGGCACGCCCTGTACCTGCGCACCGCGCACGGCTCCCAGCACGCCATTGTTGATGCCTTCGTCATTCGACAATTCCGCTTGCACATAGCCGCCCGCCGCGCTCAACGTCAGGCCGGATACCGGCTTGGCCTTGATGTCGAATTCAAAGCCCTTGCTGACGGCATTGCCCGCGTTGGCGTTGTACGTGTACGTGCAGGTCGGCAGATATACGCCCTGCTGGATATTTTTCCACTTGATGTAGAACACGTCCGCATTGACGGACACGCGGTTGTTGAGGAAGCGCGATTTGCTGCCCGCCTCATAGCTCCACAGGCTGTCCGATGCGTAGGTCGCCGGGCCTTGCGTCAGGCCGTTGGCCGCCAGGTCATCGCCGCACGTGGTAGGCGGCACGAAGACGTTGGAGCCGCCCAGGCGGAAGCCCTTAGCTGCCGTCGCATACACGGTGTGCTGCGGGCTGATGTCCCACGTCACCGCATACTTCGGCGTAAAGGCTTTCGACGACAGGCTGGTGCTGCTGTTGTTGCCCGCCCCCGCCAGATACAGGCCATTGCGCTGGTTCAGGATGGAATCGCCCTTCAGGTAGCGCGCGCCAATGGTCGCGTGCAGCGCCGGCGTGAAGTAGTAATTCGCTTCGCCGAAAATCGAACTTTGCTTTTCACGGTAGCGGAACACGCCCTGGAACGAGTTATCGCCCGGGAAGGAACCCGCGTTCCAGCCCGGCAGCAAGTCCGGATCCGGCGTCTTGTAGCCAAAGCTGGCAAACGTCGCGTTAACGCCGAAGATCGGGTCGTTTTCATCGATGCCTGTATGCTGGTTCGAGAAGTACATGCCACCCAGCCACGTCCACGGCGACACTTTTTCATCGTAAGGACGCGACGCCAGGCGGAATTCCTGCGCCACCTGGCGCACGCGGTTATTGATCAAGACTGCCGACGGCAAGCCTGCAATCGCATCGATCAATTCAGGCGGTGCATTGCCGCCGTCGTCGGTCGACGTCAGGAACGTGGACAGCGAATAACTGTTGTACGCGGAACCATTTTGCGTGCGGTCGAACTTGCGCTTGAAGTAGCTGGTGCTGGACACGAAATCAGCCCAGCCCAGATCCCAGTTCACGGCCAGGTTCGCCGTTTGCAGCACGTCCTTCGATGGCTCGCGCACCTGCTTTTTCGCCTGATAGGGCGGCAATTCGAAATTGAACGCCGCAATATCCTTCGCATCCACTTTTTGGTAATAGAACGATGGCGTGACGGTCAACGTGCGCAGCGGCTTCCACTTCAGCGCCATGCGCAATTCCTGGTCATCGATCTTGTTGATGTCGTTCGCCAGCACCTTGCCCGCGCCATCGACCTGGTCGATAAAGCCGCCGGCGCGCTGCGTCTGCACGCCGATGCGCAGCGCCAGTTCATCATCGATCAGCGGGAAGTTCGCCACCGCATTGGCGGAATAGCTGGTGCTGCCGCCCTTCAGCGCGGAGACATCCGCATAGGTGGTGAATTCGCGCTCCTTCAAGTCCGGCTCATTCGGCACGAACTTGATGGTGCCGCCCATCGAGCTGGCGCCGTACAGCGTCGCCTGCGGGCCGCGCAGCACTTCGACCCGGTCGATGTCGAAGAATTTCGGTTCCACCGTCCCCATCGTGTACACATTGCCCACGGTGAGCGACACGTCGCCCAGGTAAATGCCGACCGTGGCGGCGCCCGCGGCGGAACTGATGCCGCGCACTTCGATGTTCGACGTGCCGGGACCGGCCCCGCCATTGCCAGTGGCCGCCGTGAACGAAATATTCGGCACCACGCGCGTCAAATCCGTGAAGTCCGCCACGTGCTGCGACTGCAGCTGCGCACCGCTGACCGCCGAAATACTCATCGCCACTTTGTTCGGGTCTTCCTTGCGCTTTTGCGCCGTCACCGTGACGACTTCGATCTGGTCGGACTGCTGCTGCGCCCACGCGGCAGAGGGGAGAAAGGCAGCGGCAATGGAGTAAGCTAAGACGGTGCGGCGGATATGCATGGGAGCTCTTTCCTTGATCTAAGTTATAACTTTGTATTTTAACAATCCCATATTGTAACCACGTCCGTTACCCCGGTTGCCATCAAAGTAAAGATAGATATGTCGTGATTTTTCATATGCATATGCGGCGATAGACTACTTCACATCAATAAGCTAAAAAGCAGGAGATGGAGATGAAGGGCGCTATCGAAAAGTGTTTCAAGGACGTCAAGCTGTTCCCTTATTGGCTGGACAACCCGCTGGCGCCGCAAGTCGAACGTGAACTGATCGGCCAGACCACGGCCGACCTGGTGATTGTCGGCGGCGGCTTTACGGGCCTGTGGGCTGCCGTGCAAGCCAAGGAATTGATGCCGCACCTGGACGTGGTGGTGATCGAAGCCGGCAAAGTCGCCTATGGCGCATCCGGCCGCGCGGGCGGCATCATTTCCACTTCCGTCATGCACGGCCTGCCGAACGCCACCCGCGTTTTCCCTAAAGACCTCGACATCCTCGAACAATTCGGCCACGACAACCTGGATGGCTTCAAGGCCACCGTGGCGCGCTATGGCATCGACGCCGACCTGGAATGGAATGGCGAAATGACGGTGGCCGTCGACGACGCCCACCTGGAACACCTGGAACAGGATTTCATGCTGCACAAACAGCATGGCCACAACGTCGTGCTGCTGAACCGTGAAGAAGCGCAGGCGCAGCTTGGCTCGCCGCTGTATGCAGGCGCCATGTGGTCGCGCGACCGCAGCGGCATCGTCCACCCGGCCAAGATGGCGTGGGGCTTGAAAGCCGCTGCGCTGAAACTGGGCGTACGTTTGTATGAAATGTCGCCGCTGACGAAATTCGAAGATTGCGGCGCCACCATGCTGGTGCATACGCAGGCCGGCCGCATCCGCACGCCGCGCGTACTGCTGGGCACCGGCACGGCGCACGTCGGCATCAAGGATATCGGCCGCCGCGTCATGCAAGTGCGCGACCACGTGCTGGCCACCCAGCCTTTGAGCAAGGAACAGCTGGACCGCATTGGCTGGAAAAACCGCCAGGGCGTGTATGACACGCGCACGCAATTGAATTACTACCGCCTGACGAAAGATAACCGCATCATCTTCGGCGGCCTGGTGAGCTACCACTTCAACGGCAACAACAACCCTGCGCAAGACCGCGAAGAATCCACATATCACCCGCTGGGCAAAGTGTTTTATCAAACCTTCCCGCAACTGCATGACGTGCACTTCTCGCACGCGTGGGGCGGCCCGATCGACTATTGCTCGCGTGGCGCCGTCTTCGCGCGCCGCTACTTCAACGAGAAAGTCGTGTACGTGGCCGGCTATACAGGCTTTGGCGTGGCAGGCAGCCGCTTCGGCGCGCTGATGGGATTAAACATCCTGTTCGACCGCAAAACGCCTGAGCGCTCGCTGGATATTTCCACGCAGGGCCCGTCGTGGATCCCCCCGGAACCATTCCGCTGGGCTGGCGCCAAGATCACCTTCCACGCCTTTGATGGCGCCGATTCCGAAGGCGGATGGAAGCGCATGTGGATCAACGGTATCAAGAAGCTCGGCTTCCCCATGTAATTCCCGGCCGGCCCGGACTCCTCTTACTGCACATTTTTCTCTGCTGGCTGTGGCGCGACCACGGCCCGGCGGGACCGTTATCGAAAGGATTTGTTCAACATGCAAGCGCAAACCTCCCTGAACCAGCCTTTGGGCGGCAATGAGATGCCGCGCAGTGGCGGCATCGCGACCATGATGCGCCTGCCGCACGCGCCAACCGCCGAGGGTCTTGATGCCTGCTTCGTCGGCATCCCGTTTGACCTCGGCACCTCGAACCGCACGGGCGCCCGTTTCGGCCCGCGCCACGTGCGCTCCGAATCCGTGCTGCTGCGCCCTTACAACATGGCCACCCGCGCCGCGCCATTCGATTCGCTGCAAGTGGCGGACATTGGCGACGTCGCCATCAATTCCTACAACCTGCACGACTCGATCCGCCGCATCGAGGAAGCGTATGACGGCATCCTGGCCCACGGCTGCATTCCGATTTCGCTGGGCGGCGACCATACGGTGACCTTGCCGATCCTGCGCGCCATCGCGAAAAAGCACGGTCCTGTGGCGCTGGTGCACGTCGATGCGCACGCCGACGTCAACGACACCATGTTCGGCGAAAAAATCGCGCACGGCACGCCATTCCGCCGCGCTGTCGAAGAAGGTTTGCTGCAAACGGAATACGTGACGCAAATCGGCTTGCGCGGCACCGGCTATGAAGCGGAAGACTTTGACTGGTGCCGCAAACAGGGTTTCCGCGTGGTCCAGGTGGAAGAGTGCTGGAACAAATCCCTCGCTCCGCTGATCAGGGAAATCGCGCAGCGCATCGGCGACCGGCCCGTGTACCTGAGCTTTGACGTCGACGGCATCGATCCTGCCTTTGCACCGGGCACCGGTACGCCGGAAGTGGGCGGCCTGACTGTCGCCCAGGGCCTGGAAATCATCCGCGGCATGCGCGGCCTGAATATCGTCGGCGCCGACGTGGTGGAAGTGGCGCCGGCATACGACAACGCGGGCCTGACGTCGCTGCTGGCCGCCAACCTGGCGTTCGAAGCGCTGTGCGTACTGCCTGGCGTCGCCTACCGCTGATCCTTCGGAGACTCCCCATGAATACCCGCGACACCCAATGCCAATTCACCGTGGCCCCCACCGAACTGGCTTCCGCGCTGGCGCAAGGCGCCGCGCTGTCCCTGCCTGGCGCGCTGATTAACGGCAAATGTGAAAACGGCGGCGGCGGCCAGCATTTCGTGCTCGATCCGGTCACCGGATCCGCCATCGGCGAATTCCATGCCGCCACGGCTGTGCAAGTGGAAAAAGCCGCGAAAGCCGCCGCCCGCGCACTGCCATCGTGGAAGGCCAAAAACCGCCTGGAACGCGCCCGCGTTTTGCGCGCCATTGCGGACCGCATCGAACAGGCGCACGACGAACTGGCCGCGCTGCAGCGCCACAACAATGGCAAGCCTGCCGGCGAAGCGGAAGTCGACGTGCTGGATGTCATCAACACGTTCCGCTACTACGGCGACGTGTGCGCCAATATGAAAAACCTGCAGGTGGAAGACCTGGACCTCGGTGTGGCCAGCTATTGCGCGCAAATGCACTATGAAGCGTGCGGCTCGGTGGCGCTGATCGTGCCATGGAACTTCCCGATGGTGACGACCGCATGGAAAGTCGCGGCAGCGCTGGCGGCCGGCTGCACCATTGTGCTGAAGCCGTCGGAATTGACGCCGGTTGCCGAACTGGCGCTGGCCAATTTGATCCATGAAGCGGGCTTGCCGCCAGGTGTGTTGAACCTCGTATTCGGCAGCGCCGACACGGGCCGCGCACTGGTGTCGCATCCCGGCATGGCAAAAGTATCGTTCACGGGCAGCACGGAAACCGGCGTGGCCGTCATGCGTGAATGCGCGCAGCGCATGGCCCGCGTCAGCCTGGAACTGGGCGGCAAATCCGCGCTGATCGTGTGCGCCGACGCCAACCTGAACCTTGCCGTCGAACTGGCCGTCAGCGGCGCCTTTTGCAACGCCGGCCAAATGTGTTCCGCCACGTCGCGTATCCTCGTGCAGGACAGCGTCTACGATGAATTCACTTCGCGCCTGAAGGCGGCAGTGGAAGCGCTGAAAGTGGGCGGCCCGGACGCGAATATGGGGCCCGTCATCAGCGCCCGCCAGCTGGAAAAAATCCTGGGCTACGTGGCGCGCGCCCACGCCGACAACATTCCCGTGCTGGCCAAAGGCCATTTGCCGGAAGACACGCCCCCCGGCTTCTTTATCGCGCCGCGCGTGTATGCCGATGTGCCGCATGACCACCCGTTATGGACAGAAGAAATCTTCGGTCCGGTGGCGTGCGTGCGCCGCTTCAGCACCTACCAGCAAGCCGTGCAAATCGCCAACGACAGCCAGTTCGGCCTCGTCGCCACCGTGGTAACGGAAAACAGCGAAGCGGCAAAAACCATGTCGGACGGCTTGCAGGCTGGCCTGGTGTGGATCAATGCGCCGCAAATGATTTTCCCCGGCACGTCCTGGGGCGGCTTCAAACGCAGCGGCATCGGCCGCGAACTGGGTGTGGCAGGGATGCGCGCCTACCAGGAAATGAAACAGGTTTTGCGTACTGCCTGAAATTTAACCAACAAACGAATACGCACCATCACCAAGGAGATATAGATGACCAAGACCGTAGCAGATATCGTGGCCCTGAATGCGGGCATCGCCAGCTTCCAGAAACTGGACTATGGCATGGATGAAGGCGACTGGCGCGCCGCCGAAGGCGTGAATAAAGGTTATGCCGTCGGCCTGTGGGAAGGAAAACAGGGCGAAGTGGAATTCCCTGCCATGCCATACGACGAAGCGTGCTGGATCACCGAGGGCCGCGTGGCCCTGATCGACAGCGCAGGCGGCCGCCGCGAATTCGCGGCCGGCCAGGGCTACGTATTGCCGAAAGGCTTTGCCGGCCGCTGGATCACGATGGAAGACGCCAAGAAATTCTACGTCGTACTCGAATAAGGCCCGCCGGGTGGATGGCGTACCGGCGCGACCCACCCGACGCTGTGCTGAAGTTTTCGCATTCAACAACTGGGAGAGTTGAAATGAAATCGATCAAACATGTAGTGACCGCCGCCATGCTGGCAGCTTGCGCAACCGTATCGGCTCAGGAAGAAAAAGTCCTGAATATCTATAACTGGTCCGAATACATCGCGCCGGAGACCGTCGCCAATTTTGAAAAAGAGACGGGCATCAAAGTCCGCTACGACATTTACGACACCAACGAAATCCTGCATGCGAAGCTGGTTGGGGGAAAAACCGGCTACGACATCGTGGTGCCATCGTCGATCTGGGCCAAGATGCAGATTGAAGCGGGCCTGATGCAAAAGCTGGACAAGAACCAGCTGCCCAACCTGCACAACCTTGACCCGGTGGTGCAGGAACAGATTGCCAAGGTCGATCCGGGCAATGCCCACCTGGTGAACTGGCTGTGGGGTTATACGACGATCGGCATCAACGTGGACAAGGTCAAGGCCGCGCTGGGCAATACACCGATGCCGGCCAATGCGTGGGACTTGATCTTCAAGCCCGAATACGCGTCCAAACTCAAATCCTGCGGCGTGTCGCTGCTCGATGCCGCCTCTGAAGTCTTCCCGTCCGCCCTGCACGCCATGGGCAAAAACCCCTACAGCAAGAACACCGCCGATTACCAGGAAGCCTTCAAGGTCCTGCAGCAAGTGCGTCCCTATGTCACGCTGTTCTCCACCACCGGCTACATCAATGACATGGCGAACGGCTCCATCTGCGTGGCGCTGGGCTGGTCCGGCGACTTCAACTCGGCACGCCAGCGCGCCATCGACAACAAGACGGGCCAGAAAATCGAAACGCTGATTCCTGCCAACGGCGGCTTGCTGTCGTTCGAATCGATGGCCATTCCCGCCGATGCGCCGCACCCCAAAAATGCGCACCTGTGGATCAATTACATCTTGCGCCCGGAAGTGCATGCATCCATCACCAACAAGGTGTTGTACGCCAACGCCAACAAGGAATCGCTGAAGTTCGTCAAACCCGCCGTGGCGCAAAACAAGGCCGTATTCCTGCAGCCTGACGACATGAAAAAGATGGTGGTGCCCGACAGCGTCGGCACCGACATCCGCCGCACGATGACGCGCCTGTACACGAAGTTCAAAACCGGAGTCTGACCTTCCCCCCGCCCGCGGCCATGCCATGGCCAGGGCGTTATCCGATTCCAAAGCAGTTGAGGAGATCCATCATGGCCGAGATGAGCCAGGGCAGCGCTTTGCCCACCAAATTCCTTTCCATCGATAACGTCAGCAAGGTGTACGACAATGCCGTCACCGCTGTCGACGACATCAGCCTGAGCGTGAATAAAGGCGAAATCTTCGCGCTGCTCGGCAGTTCCGGCTGCGGCAAGTCCACGCTGCTGCGCATGCTGGCCGGTTTTGAAACGCCCACCAAAGGCCGCATTTCGCTGGCGGGCAAGGACATCACGGCCATGCCGCCGTATGAACGGCCCATCAACATGATGTTCCAGTCGTACGCACTATTCCCGCACATGACGGTATGGGACAACATCGCGTTCGGCCTGCGCCGCGACGGCATGCCGGCCAAGCAGATTGCGGAACTGGTGGAACAAAACCTGCGCCTGGTGCAGCTGGAAAAATACGCGCAGCGCAAACCGCACCAGTTGTCCGGCGGCCAGCAGCAGCGCGTGGCGCTGGCCCGCTCGCTGGCAAAGCGCCCGCAATTGCTGTTGCTGGACGAACCATTGGGCGCGCTCGACAAGAAGCTGCGCGAACAAACGCAGCTAGAACTGGCCAACATCATCCACCAGGTGGGCGTCACGTGCGTGATGGTGACGCACGACCAGGAAGAAGCCATGACGATGGCGTCGCGCATTGCCATCATGAGCGAAGGCCGCTTCCTGCAAGTGGGGACGCCGGAAGAAATCTATGAATCGCCGAATTGCCGCTTCGTGGCGGACTTCATTGGCAGCGTCAATTTGTTCGAAGGCACGGTGGAGGAAGACCACAGCGACCACGCGCTGATCAAGACGGCCAATTGCCCAATTTACGTGGGCCGCGGCGTGTCCGCCGTGCGCGGTTCGACTGCTGGTGTCGTGCTGCGTCCGGAAAAAATCTCGATTTCGCGCGAACCCGCCAACCAGACGTACAACACTGTGGCCGGCAAGGTCGAAGAACTGTCGTACTACGGCAATTTGACGGCATTCCACGTACGCCTCAAGGACGGCCAGCGCGTCAAAGTCACGCACTTGAACCATTACCGGCACGACGACCTCGGATTCAACGCAGGCGACCACGTTCACCTGCACTGGAGCGACGACGCCATGGTTGTCGTGGGCCGCTGAGGAGCCGCCATGTTCGAACGCATACAACAATGGCTGCTGCGTGGCGGCCTCGGACAGCGCCTCGTAATCGGCGTGCCGTTCGCGTGGCTGCTGACGCTGACGGCCATTCCCATGCTGATCATCCTGCAGTTCAGCTTTTCGCAAATGGGCGAAGCCACCATCATCAAGCCCTGGACGCTGGTTGATGGTGTCTTGAGCGTCAAAGTCGACTTTAACAAATACCAGTTCCTGTTCACGGATTCGCTGTACGTGGCGACCTACCTGTCGTCCGTCAAATACGCGGCCATCAACACGGTGCTGTGCCTGGCGATCGGGTATCCATTCGCCTATTTCCTGGCCCGCTCGCCTGAACATATCCGCCCGTCGCTGCTGATGGCCGTGATGCTGCCGTTCTGGACGTCGTTCCTGATCCGCATCTATTCGTGGAAAGGCTTGCTGGCCACGAATGGCTTGTTCAACAACGTGCTGCTGTCGCTGGGCGTCATCAGCGAACCGCTGCAAATGCTGAACACACCGTTCTCGCTGACCCTGGGCATGGTCTACACATATTTGCCGTTCATGATCTTGCCGCTGGTAGCCAACCTGCAAAAGTTCGATACGCGCTTGCTGGAAGCGGCCGCCGACCTTGGCGCCACGCCGTGGAAAGCCTTCTGGCTGATCACGGTGCCGCTGTCAAAAAACGGCATCGTGGCCGGCTCCATGCTGGTGTTCATTCCTTCGCTGGGCGAATACGTGATTCCGGAACTGCTGGGCGGCCCGGAAACACTGATGATCGGCCGTGTGCTGTGGGATGAATTCTTCGGCAATAACGACTGGGCCATGGCGTCCGCCGTAGCCGTCGTGATGATCATGCTGATCCTGGTGCCGATGGCAGTCTTCAACAAATTCGGAGAAAAATCATGATCCGCTGGTTTTCCCGCGCCTGGATGGCTGCCGTCTATGCCTTCCTGTACCTCCCTATCCTGTCACTGGTGGTGTTTTCGTTTAACGAATCGTCACTGGTGACGGTGTGGACCCGTTTTTCGCTGAAGTGGTATCAAGCGCTGCTGCGCGACGATGAATTGATTGCAGGCTTCTTCCTGTCGATCAAAGTGGCGCTGCTGTGCGGCCTGCTGTCCGTGATTCTTGGCACGTTCGCCGCATACACGCTGGAACGCTATAAACGCTTCCGTGGCCGCATGCTGTTCTCCAGCCTGATGAATTTGCCGCTGGTGATGCCGGAAGTGATTCTGGGCTTGTCCGTCATGCTGCTCTTGGTGATGGTGCAAAGCGCATTTGGTTTCGGCCAGCGCGACATGAGCACCATCCTGATCGGCCACACGATGCTGGGCATGGCGTATGCGTCCGTCGTGATTTCATCGCGCCTGCGCGAATTGAATGGCTCGCTGGAAGAAGCCGCGCAAGACCTGGGCGCCCGTCCGCTGCAAGTGTTCTTCCTCATTACGCTGCCACTGATCATGCCGGCGCTGCTGTCGGCCTTCCTGCTGACGTTCACCTTGTCGTTTGACGATGTCGTGATCTCGGCCTTCCTCGCTGGTCCGGGCGCCACGACGCTGCCGGTCGTGATTTTCTCCCGCGCGAAATTCGGCTTGAACCCGACTGTCAATGCCGTGGCGGCCGTGACCATCATGGTGGTGACATGCGCCGTCATCGTGTCCGGCCTGCTGGAAGCCCGTGCACGCCGCCGCCGTCTGGCGGAAACGCGCCGCGCCATGGCGGCGCCGGTGGCCGCGCCGGCCATCAAGCCAGTCACGCATACCCAGCCATCCGTATCCAAAACTGCTGTTGCCTCGACCGCACCAGCTCCAGTCAGCAGCACACATTAAAAAAGGAGACACCATGTTCAAGCACCTCACCCTGGCATTGCCTTGCCTGATCGCAGCGGCATCGTCGTATGCGGCGGATACTGAAATCGAACAGCTGCGTGCGGAAGTCAAGCGCATGCAAGTGAAAATCGATGCGCTGGAAGATGCGAAAACCGAGTCCGGCATGGCCGGCCTGAAGATCAGCGGCATGCTGGACCCAACGTATATCGCTAGCCGCAACCGCCGCAGTTCCGGCTTCAATTTCTTGAATAACTTCGACGCGATCGACCGTGGCGCCGCCGCGCAGGATTCGTCGTATGCGTTCGACAATTCCTTCTTCGGCATGGCCATGCTGCAAATCGATAAGGAAATGGAAGGCGGCACCAAGTGGCACTTGCAACTGGTGCCGCACAAGAGCGCCAGTTCCACGTTCAACCTGGGTTCCGTGATCCATGAAGCGACAGTGTCCGTGCCGCTGGAAGAACAGGATGTGAAACTGGTAGCGGGCCAGTTTGCCGACTTCACGGGTTACGAATACTTCCTGTCGCACCAGACCAAGCTGGTCACGCACAACTTGCTGTTTGATTTCACACAGCCCAGCTATTACGCGGGCGCCGGTGTGGAATTCGTGCGCGGCGCGTGGACCACGAAAGCGCTGCTGGCCAACATGAACAAGTCCAGCCACGCGGACAACAACCGCAGCCCGGTCTTCGTGTTCCGCACAGATTATGCGCACAGTGAATTTGCCGGCATCGGCGTGACAGGCCAGTTCGGCAAGTACATGGACAAGGGGTTGCGCATGCTGTCGACCGATGCGTTCTATACGCGCGGCGCGCTGTCGATCAATGGCCAGATCAATGTGGGCCGCTGGAAGAACATGGCGTTCAACGGCAGCGATGCGCAGTGGGCCGGGGTTTCCGTGCTGGGCACGTACCTGGTCTCGCCACGCCTGGAATTGATGGCGCGCGCCGATTACCTGAAGAACGACAAGAATGGCGGCGGCACGCTGGGCACGGTCTTCACTGGCTGCACTGACGCCACGGGCCTTCCGTTAGCGTGCTCGGATGCCTCCGTAGCCATGCTGGGCGCAGGCGACTACCGCAATGGTTTTGGCCCGACCGAGGCAGCCTTAAGCAATGCCGCGGCAGCCGGCACGCCGGGCAAAGTGCGGGGAACGAACCGTTCGGAAATCACGCTGGGTGGCGCGTACACCATCAACGCCAACACCAAGCTGAAATTCGAGTACCGCTACGACTGGGCCAACCAGGCAGTCCTGCTGGCGCAGAAAGCGGCGCTGTACCGCAAGAACAACTCGCTGCTGGCCACGTCGCTCGTTGTAACGTTCTAACCGGTATAGACGGGCCGCGCAGCCAGGCGGCCCGCCGTCCGTTAAAATGGGCCATCATCACCAAGCTAGCCAGCCACCTGATCCGCCATGCTGACCAACCTGTCCGATCTCGATTTGCGCCTGATCCGCGTTTTCTTAGCGGTGGCGGATGCGGGCGGCCTGTCGCTGGCGCAAACCATGCTCAATGTGAACCAGTCGACCATCAGCACGCAATTGTCGACCCTGGAAGCACGCCTGGGTTTCCGCCTGTGCGACCGTGGCCGCGCAGGTTTCCGCCTGACGCCGAAGGGCGAGCGCTTTGCGCAGGCGGCACGGCGCATGCTGGACGTGGTCAACGACTTTTGCGAAGAAGCGCGCAACATTGAAAAGAAACTCAGTGGTTCGCTGCGCATCGGCTTGATCGGCCATACGGCGCCTGCACAAAACGCCAAGCTGGGTGTGGCGATTTCGAATTTCCGCAAGCGCGATGAAGCCGTACGCTTCCACATCTTCAACCGCTCGCCCAATGAAATCGAAGAGCAGATGCTGGCCGGGGAACTGGACCTGGGCATCGGCTATTTCTGGCACCAGTTGCCGGAACTGGAATACGTGCCGCTGTACGTGGAAAAGCAGATCGCGTATTGCGGCCAGGGCCACTCGCTGTATGGCACGTCCGACAAAATCAGCACGGTCGACGTGGCCAATTATGAATGGATAGGCCGCAGCTACCCGGTACCGGAATTTGAAAGCCGCTTCGGCCAGCAAAACTATGGCGCCCGCGCCGACAACATGGAAGCGGTGGCGGTATTGATCATGTCCGGCCGCTATTGCGGCTTTTTACCTTCGCACTTCGCCGAGCCTTATGAAAAACTGGGGCTGCTGCAGGCGCTCAATACGGACGAACTGGCGTACCGCGTCACCATCCACACGTGCGCGCACAAGGCCAGCCGGCGCGGCGACATCATCGAAGCCTTCATGAGCGACTTGCGCGCGGTGATGGCGCTGCCGTAATTGACAAATTTGGTGCCAGGCACCAGCGTGATTTGCAACTATTTCCCGGCCGCAGGACCCACACCGCCACGCGCCTCGCCATCCTCCTTCTCCACCGGTACCCTCACTTGCGGTTTTTATATTCGATTTTTTCGACAATAAGCCAATAACTTTTCCGTTTTTTAAATCCGGATTTGTTTCGCATAATGGCTCCATTGGGTCGCGCAACACAGCATCCATCTGTGAAGCCGGCCAATTAACCAGTCACCGCTTTGTGCGGAAAACCTGTCGAAATTTTTGATTATATGGAGATGACATCATGAACTTCAAAACCCTCGCCAAATTCGCCATGCCAATCGTGATGGCCTTTGCCGCCGCCGCACCGTCGCAAGCCGCACAGCCGGCAGCCCAGCCATCGCCAAAACTGCTGTCCCCGGACAACCACACGCTGCTGCTGATCGACCACCAGCCACAGATGGCGTTTGCCACCCGTTCCATCGATATCGCGGAATTGCGCAACAACGTGACCGGCCTGGCCAAAGCCGCCGCCACGTTCAAGGTGCCGACCATCCTGACCACGGTGGCCGCCAAATCGTTCAGCGGCCCGATCTTCCCTGAACTGCAGGCCGTGTTCCCGGACCAGAAGCCGATCGACCGCACGACGATGAACACGTGGGAAGACCAGCGCGTGGTGGACCAGGTCAACAAATACGGCAAAAAGAAAATCGTGATGGCTGCGCTGTGGACCGAAGTGTGCCTGCTGCAGCCGGCGCTGTCGGCGATGGACCAGGGTTACGACGTCTATATCGTCACCGATGCATCGGGCGGCGTCACCAAGGAAGCACATGACATGGCCGTGCAGCGCATGGTGCAGGCTGGCGCGCACCCGATCACGTGGATGCAATACATGCTGGAACTGCAGCGCGACTGGGCGCGCGGCGCCACCTACGTTCCAGTCACGAATACCGCTAAACAGCACGGCGGCGGCTATGGCCTGGGCCTGATTTACGCCAACGACATGTTCAAGGCGCAAGAAGGCAAGTAAGCAACCGGCAACGCCGGCGCACCACGCCGGCTTTACAGTTCCAGGAGAACGCCATGTTCAAGCCCATCACCATGCTGATGCTGGCCGTGCTGCCGGCATTGCCGCCCACCGCCCAGGCCCATGACATGGCCCAGCGCCTGGCCCAGGGAAAAGCGGTCTACCAGGCCGTCTGCATGGCCTGCCATGCACCGGAAAACGTGATGGTGAGTTCCCCCAAGGCAGGCGACGTCCAAGCGTGGGCGCGGCGCGCGGCGCCTGATGCAGCCGGATTAAAGCAACTCACTGACCATGCAATCGACGGGCTGGGCGCCATGCCGCCCAAAGGCGGCCGTCCCGAACTGACCCGCGACCAGATCCGCGACGCCATTGAATTCATGCGCCAGCCTTCCACCAAAGGATAAAAACCATGCAAACCGTTTCTAAACATGCCCTGCTTGCCGCGCTGTTCGTGGCCGGCTACGCCCATGCGCAGGCAGACTTGATCCTGACCAACGGCAAGATCGCCACCATGGCCAAACCCGGCGAATTCGTGCAGGCGGTCGCCATCAAGGATGGCAAGATTGCCGCCACCGGCACCAGCGCCCGCATGCTGAAACTGAAAGGCAGCGCCACCAGCATCGTCGACGTGCAGGGCAAGACCGTGATACCAGGCTTGAACGATTCACATACGCACGTGATCCGCGAAGGCTTGAACTACAACATGGAATTGCGCTGGGACGGCGTCACGTCGCTCAAGCGCGCCATGCAAATGCTGAAGGAACAGGCAGCCCGCACGCCGGATGGCGAATGGGTCAAGGTGGTCGGCGGCTGGACCGAACACCAGTTCGAAGAAAAGCGCTTGCCCACGCTGGACGAAATCAATGAAGCGGTGCCGGACAAGCCCGTGTTCATCCTGTACCTGTACGGCCTCGGTTACCTGAACAAGAAGGGCATAGAAACACTGGGCTACAGCAAGGATACCCGCTACCAGGATGGCGAAGTGCAGCTCGATGCGCAGGGCCAGCCAACCGGATTGCTGGTGGCCAAGCCCAACGCCATGGTGCTGTATTCCACCTTGGGTAAAACCAGCAAGCTGGGACGCGCCGACCAGTTGAATTCCACGGTCCACTACTACCGCGAATTGAACCGGCTGGGTGTCACCAGCGCCGTCGATGCGGGCGGCGGCGGACAAGCATTCCCCGACGATTACGGCGTCAGCATCGAACTGGCGAAAGAAGGCAAGCTGACGGTGCGCACGTCGTATTACCTGTTCGCACAGAAGCCCGGCAAGGAATTGCAGGACTTCCAGCGCTGGGTGGAACGGACCCAGTTGAACAAGAATGACCACATGTTTTATCCAAATGGCTTCAACGCGGAAGGGGGCGGTGAAAACCTCGTGTGGAGCGCCGGCGACTTTGAAAACTTCCTGCAGCCACGGCCGGAGCTGCCGGAACACATGGAGGGCGAACTGGAAAGCGTGCTGTCGCTGCTGGTGGCCAACCGCTGGCCGTTCCGCATCCACGCCACGTATGCGGAAAGCATCGAGCGCGACCTGGCGGTGATTGAAAAGGTCAATAAGAAAACGCCATTCAATGGCTTGCGCTGGATAGTCGACCATGGCGAGACCATGACCGATGACCAGATCCGGCGTATCAAAAAGCTGGGCGGCGGCATCGCCGTGCAAAACCGCATGTACTTCCAGGGTGAAGCGTACTGGCAGCAATATGGGCCGCAAACGCGGCAAATGCCGCCGATCCGCAAGATGCTCGACCTGGGCGTGCCGGTCGGCCTGGGCACCGACGGCACCCGCGTCAGCAGCTACAATCCGTGGCCGTCGCTGTACTGGGCCGTGACGGGCAAGAGCGCGGGCGGTTTGCCGATGTGGCAAGCCAAGGATGTGCTGAGCCGCTATAACGCGCTGCGCCTGATGACGCAAGGCAGCGCGTGGATGAGCGGCGAGGAAAAAGTCAAAGGCAAGATCGCCCCAGGCCAATATGCGGACCTGGTGGTGCTGCCGGACGATTATTTCTCGATGCCGGCCGAGAAAATCAAGAACCTGGAAAGCGTGCTCACCATCGTCAACGGCAAGGTGGTGTATGGCGCGGGCGCTTATGGCGCACTGGCGCCGCAAGCGCCGGCGGTATCGCCGGCATGGAGCCCAGTGGCAACGTATGGCGGCTACCAGAACCGCTGAGCATACACCCTAGTCCCGGCCGCGCCGCCGCAGCAGCCAGTACAGTGCTGCGCCGGCCGCTGCCGTCACCGCCGCCTTGCGCACCAGCCCCGCCTTGTTGTGCTGCCACTCGGCTTTGATGCCCATTTCCGCCAGCACGTTCGGCACGTGGCCCCGCGCCAGGTCTTCACCCAGCCCTTCCACCATGTCGACCCGGTCGGCCAGCACCAGCATGAGGAAGTGGCGCACATCGTTTTCCGTCATCTTGTACGCCTGGCGCCGCAGCCATCCACTCAATCCTTTGGGCGGCGCCGTGGTGCCGAACACGGGCGTCAAGCCGTCCAGGTGTTCTGGCGACACCAGCACTTCGACCGATGGCGGCTGCTGTTTCAACGGCAGTGGCTGCACGTCCAGGCGCGGCGGCGTGCGTTCCATCGGCACGGCGGGGCGGTTTTTGCGGTCCAGGTCCGCGCCCCAGCCCTGGATGTGCGACATGTCGGGCAGCGGGCGCCGCGGCGCATGCAGGTGGTCGTGTTCGTGGCCTTCGTCGTAGCCGTGGCTGTGCGCCTGCGGCGGTTGCGGTTTCATTGCATCGGGGGTATGTCCGGTCGGTTCCATGGCGCCTCCTGTCAATGCATGGGTGCAGCGGTAAGCGACTGCACCTGCCGCGCGCCCGGCGTCACCAGGATGGTCTTGATGCAGTGATCGAGCTTGCCGGAAAAAATATGGTACGCATCCGACACTTCTTCGAGTGGAATGCGGTGCGTGATGATGTCGCTGGGTTTCACGTTGCCTGCGCGGACATGCTCGATCAGGCGCGGCAAGTGGCGCTTGACGCTGGCCTGGTTCATGCGCAGGGTCAGCCCCTTGTTCAGCGCATTGCCGATCGGTACCGCATTGAACGTGGGCCCGTAGACGCCGACAATCGACACATTGCCGCCCTTACGCACGGAATTGATCGCCCAGTGCAGCGCCGTGGCGGAACCAGCCTGCATCATCGTGTACAGGCCGGTCAAGGTTTGCGCGGCATTGCCGGCCGCTTCGCAGCCGACCGCGTCGATGCACACGTCGGCGCCGAGGCCATCGGTCATGCGCTTGATGTGCAGCGCCATGTCCTGTACTTCGCGGAAATTCACGACTTCACACTGCGCAAAGCGCTTGACGAATTCCAGCCGGTATTCGACGTGGTCGACCACGATAACGCGGCCGGCGCCCATCAGCCACGCCGACTTGGCGGCAAAGATGCCGATCGGCCCGGCGCCAAACACCACGACGGTGTCGCCCGCGTCGATGTCGCCCATTTCCGCTGCCTGGTAGCCGGTCGGGAAAGCGTCGGTCAACAGCACGGCGTCGTCTTCGTCGATATCATCGGGAATCACGGTCGGCCCGACGTCGGCCATCGGCACCCGCACCAGTTCCGCCTGGCCGCCGTCATAGCCGCCGGCCGTGTGCGAATAGCCGAAAATCGCGCCCACTGCCGTGGCTTCCGGATTCGTATGGTGGCAATTGCCGTACAGTTCACGTTCGCAAAAGAAGCACGCGCCGCATGCAATATTGAACGGCACCAGTACACGGTCGCCGGGCTTGAGCTTTTGCACGTCGGGCCCGACTTCTTCGACAATGCCGGTAAATTCATGGCCAAACGTGCTGCCGACGCGTGTATCCGGCACCAGGCCGTGATACAGGTGCAAGTCCGAGCCGCAAATGCAGGAGCGGGTGACGCGCACGATGGCGTCGCCCGGGTGTTCGATATGGGGGTCGGGTTTGTGGGCGGCACGGACACGGTAGGGACCGCGGTAATCCATCGCAAGCATAAGTCCTCCTCAGCAGTGATCCAGGGATGACGCTGCCATAAGCCGATGGCAGGGCCGGAATCATCGAGCTTAGAGAAGAAGCGCAGCACCGAATGTGCGCGGACGCACGCAGGCTGTCGTTCGCGCGGTCAAGCGGCGCCATGGCCACGGTGCACCCGCGCGCACGACACCACGCCGGCCAGCAGCAGCGCCAGCGCCACGCATTCCAGCGTAGCCGGCCAGCGCTGTTCCCACAGGTAGCCGTACAGCATGGCAAACAGGGTTTCAAACACGATCATTTGTCCCGTCAGCGCCAGCGGCAGCACGCGGCTGGCGTGGTTCCACAAGGCGTTGCCCGCCACAGAACACAGCACGGCAACACTGGCCACCAGGCCGATAAAAACGCACCACTGCTGGGCTGTATGCGCCATCGGGGCAGCCAGTGAAGCCGGAACCAGCAGCAGCGCCTCGGCGCCCGTGACAACGCCTGTCAGCAAGCTCCAGTCACCGGCCGACACGGAATGCAGCCGCGCCAGCCAGCGGCTGTTCTGCACAGCGTACGCAGTCCACGACACCAGCGCCCCCACGGCGCACAGCAATCCCGTCATGGAGCCCATGCCGCCGGCCGACAGCGATTGCCACGCAACACACGCCAATCCAGCCACGCTCAGCGCCACGGAAGGCAACAGCCGCCGTAGCGGCGCCGCACCGGCATGGCGGCTGCCTGCCAGGGTCACGGCCACCGGCAGCAAGCCGATCACCAGCGACGTCATGGCGACACCGCCCCGTTGCACAGCATTGGCGAGGAACACGTAATACAGGATATTGCCGAGAAAACTGAGCCACAGCAGCGCCCACCATTCGCGTCCCGTGAGCCGCGCTGTCAGCCTGCGCCATGAAGGCGCCACCAGGATGGCGGCCACGATGCCATAGGCGAGATAACGCCCGGCGGACAGTTGCACAGGCGCGAAGTCCGGCGCCAGCCGGGGTGCGATAAAGACCAGGCCCCACATGGCGCCTGCGGCGACGCCGGCCATGAGGCCGGAAGCCATCCCCGGCACCGAGGTATTGAAAGAATTCGTCGTCGATTGTGCTCCGGCCATCATGCGTCTCCCTGAAAGCAGGGATGTTGGCCGGATTGCGCGTGCCATTCCTGTCGCGTTCTACTGCGTTTTTGTCAAATTCTCCAGCATGCGCTTGCGGTACGCGGCAGGCGTGGTATCCATGGCCTGGCGCATGGCTTTGGTCAGCGCGCTCTGGTCGGCAAAGCCCGCTGCCAGCGCAATGTCCGCCACCTGCCGGCCACTGCCGGCCAGCCACGTGCACGCGTATTCCAGCCGCTGTTGCAACAGCCACGCGTGCGGTGTGGCGTCGAGTTCTTCGCGGAACAGCGCATGCAGCCGGCTGACGCTGACGCCGGCGCAGCGCGCCATCGTATCCGTGGTCCATGGCAAGCCCGGTTCGCCCTGGATGCGGGCCAGCAACGCCGCCAGCCGCGATACCGGCTGCGGGTCCACCAGCGCCAGCGTATCGAGCAGCAGGGGCAGCCAGCCTTGCAGCACGGCCGGTGGCGCCGCATGCTGTTCCGACATCATGCCGAGGTAGTCAATCAGTTTGCGGGCGGCAGGGCTGAGCGTCATGAACGGTTGATCCAGCAGCCGCGCCCACATGCCGTGCGTCATGGCGCCGGCATCCACATCGAGGATCAGCGAACGGTTGCTGACGGCGCTGCATTGCGCATGCCACGCGCCGGGCGGCACCAGCGCGCCATGCACGGGATCGAGCCGTCCCGCCTTGCCTTCAATGTCGAGCCGCACTTCGCCCGCCACGGGCAGCACCAGCTGCGCGTAGGCGTGGCGGTCCGGGTCTTGCAGCGCGCCATAGCTGCGCTGGTGAAGGGCAAGGGTGGGAATCATGGTCCCATGAGTCTAGCATGATGGCCGGCCGGGGACCGTGACGGCGGGTGCAGCGGCCCTCTCCACTTTATCTGCCGCACAAGGCTTCAACCGCGCCACCCCCAGCATCACGAGCGCCAACCCGCCCAGCTGGTAAGCCGACAACGCTTCCCCCAGCAGCGCCCAGCTGGCCACCACCGTCAACACCGGCCCGAGGCTGCCAAATGCCGCCGCCTGGGCCGCCCCCATGCGCTGGATCGCCAGCGCCATCCAGTACACCGGCAATGCCGTCGACAGCACCGCCATCAGCCCCGCATTCCACCACACGCCCGCAGGCAATGACAGCAAGGCAGAAGGGCGGCCCGCCATCCAGTAATGCGCCAGCACCAGCAGCGACGACGCGCCGCCGGCCAGCCCCGTCAACCGCATGGAGCCAATACGGCCCACCATGGCGCCCGTGCCGAGGTAATACAGCGCATACGTGACGGCGCTGGCAAACACCCACGCGCCACCGAGCCACACATGCGCGCCTTCCGATGCGGCGCCCGCGTCATGGATAAATGCAATGGCCAGCCCCGCATAGCAAACCGCCATGGCCTGCGCCACGCGGCCGGACGGCATGGCGCGGCGGGCGATGGCCTGGAACACCAATACCAGCGTTGGATACACGTACAAGATCAGCCGTTCCAGTCCCGCGCTGATGTATTCCAGGCCATAAAAGTCGAACAGGCTGGACAGGTAGTAGCCGAACAAGCCCAGTAACAGGATATGCACGATGTCCGCGGCGCTGAGCGGCGCCTTGGGCGTATCCCTGCTCAGCCACACCAGCCATGCAAACAGCGGCAGCGCAAATCCCATGCGCATCGCCAGCAGGGTCAGCGCATCGACCGGACCGGCCGCATACCCAAGCTTGACGAACACGGCCTTCAGGCTGAAGCCAGCCGCGGACAGCACGGCATACAGCCGCCCATCATGGAGCCAGGTTTGCAAGGGGATGGGTGCGCGTTTCATATCAGACCTCCGTGATCGAGCCTTATTTTGGCGCGAAGCAAAGTTCGCTAGAATGCTTGTTTCACATACCCACCCTTCTCGTAGGGAGAAACCCCATGCATTTCGACCTGGTGGACTTGCGGCTGCTGGTGGCCATTGCCGATGCGGGCAGCCTCAGTAAAGCCGCGGCAGCCTTTCCCATCGCGCTGTCCGCCGCCAGCAACCGGCTGCGGCATTTTGAAGAGCGCTGCGGTTTAACCATCTTCCAGCGCCATGCGGACGGCATGGACGCCACGCCGGCGGGCCGCCTGGTGCTGGACCATGCGCGCCACGTGCTGCAAGGCGTGGAAGGGTTGAAGGACACGGTGCGCGATTTGACGGGCCAGCGCCGCATCACGTTGCGGCTGGCCGGCACCACCGTCGCCAACAGCACGTTTTTGCCTGCCGCACTGGGCCCGTTCCTTGGCGATTACCCGGAAGTGGATTTACAGCTGGTGGAACAAAACAGTACCGACGTGCTGCATTCCGTGCAAACCGGCCTGGCCGATATCGGCGTCCTCGATGGCAATGTGGCCACCGGCAGCGTCACGTCGCTGCCATTCCGGCACGATAAGCTGGTGCTGCTGGTCCCGGCCGGCCACCCGCTGGCGCACAGCCGCGCCGTGCAATTGAAAGATGCGCTGGACTATCCGTTCGTGTGCCTGCCGCCGGAGCGCGCCATGCAGCGCTTTATCGAAGACATGGCCCGGCAAAATGCGCGGCCGCTGAAGATCCGCGTGCGGGCGCCCAGCTTTTCCGCCATCGCGCAACTGGTGGCGGAAAAAGCCGGCATCGCCATGCTGCCGGAAGTGGCTGCAGCGCGCTATATCCACGATTTGCCTGTCACGACGGTGGCGCTGGATAACGCGTGGGCGACACGCGAGCTGCGCATCTGTATCCGTGCGTGGGATACGCTGTCGACCCATGCGCGGCAGCTGGTGCATTACCTGTCCGGCGCTTCCAGCACAGGCCGCACGCCGCTGTTATCGTCAAAGTCATAGCCCACGTTGCCGAAGTAGACTTGCAAGTCATCTGACACCGGCAATGCCGTCATTGGCCTGGGCAGGCGCCCCCATGCCTGCGCACAATGTAAGCGCATGTAAAAGGCGGCAACACCCCGGCGCAGGATACGTACTCTAGATGCAATTCTTCCAAGCATCAGGAGCTCGTTATGACCAAGGCCATACTCTTTGCCGCCGCCGTGCTGCTGTCCGGCTGCGCCGCTGTCTCCACCACCGGTACCGCCGCTCTGCCAGACGGGAATGTCAGCTATGCACTGGTGGGACCGGCCAGCCCGGGCAATCCTACCGTGGTTTTCCAGTCCGGCCTCGGCGATGGAAAAGTCGTATGGAGCCAGGTACTGCCTGCCGTTCAGCAGCATGCGCAGGTATTCGCCTATGACCGCCCCGGCTATGGCGCCAGCCGCATGATCCCCGGGCCGCGCGATGCATGCACCATTGCAGCGGAAGAGCGGCGTGTATTGCAAGTGGCAGGCGTGAAGCCGCCATATCTGCTGGTCGGCCATTCGCTGGGCGGTTTGTACCAGTATGTATTTGCGAAGATGTATCCGGCCGACGTGGCAGGTATCGTGCTGCTGGACCCGACGCATCCGCGGCACTGGGAAACCCTGCAGCGCGACATGCCCACAACGGCTAGCGCCATAAAAACCATGGGTAGCGTCATGTTCCAGGCTGCCATGCGCCGGGAGTTCGATGACCAGACCGGCTGCCTGAACACCATCAACATGGCAGCGCCGCTGCATGTACCAGCGCGAGTCCTCATCAGCACGGAAACCAGCATGCTGATGTCCGCATCATTCAAGGAATCCGTCGATGGCCTCAGCGCGGACTGGGCCCGCATGACGGGTGCTGCCCGTGCCGAACCCATCGCCAAATCCGGCCACTACATCCAGCGCGAACAGCCACAGGCCGTCATCGACGCCATTACTGCCGTGTTGCGCTGATACGGCACGCGGCCTTTTACAGCGAGAAATCGTACGACACGTAATCCTGTTCCAGCTCCCAGCCATTGGCTTGATATAGCTGGCGCGCAGTGGCATTGTCCACGGCGGTCGACAACGTCAGCGCCAGCGCACCGTACTCGCGGGCAACCCGCTTGGCGTATTCCAGCAGTGCCGTGGCCACGCCGGCGCCACGTGCTTCAGGCAGCACGAACAAGTCATTCAAGATGAATTTCTTGCGCATCGAGACGGACGAGAAAGTGGGATACAACTGGCTGAATCCCACGCACGCGCCCGCGTCGTTCCGCGCCAATAAAATCACGGATTGCTGATGGGTCATGCGCTTGGACAGGAAACGTTTTGCCGCATCCAGGTCGGATGGTTTGCCATAAAAAACCCGGTATTGGTCAAACAGGACGGCAGCTTCGTTGACGTTGAAAATGGTGGCGATTTCGACAGGCATGCTGGATTCCGGACAAGTGATTGATCATGCCATTTTAGCAAGTGCCTTGTTTTTTCGCAGGGAACCAGTCATCACCACCGGCCGCGTCCCCGTATTGGTCAAACAGACATGCAGAAAAATCGATACATGTTATCTGGATGGCTGAATTCCCAATATATCGGCGGGCCGCTATAGTCGGCCGGCATGGAGAAGGGGAACCAGATGACCGATGACTGCCGCTACCTGCGCAGCGCAACGACGCGCGAGAAAACCGTTCCCGCCGTGCTGATGCTGGCCGCCATCGCCGCCGTGGCGCTGAACTTGCGGCCATTCATTACCGGCATTGGCCCGCTGGCCGCCGATATCGGTGCGCAGACGGGCCTGGATTTGCAAGGCTTATCGCTGCTGACCCTGGTGCCGATGCTGCTGATGGGCGTGTTTGCCTTTGGCGGCCCCTTCCTGCAAGCGCGCATCGGCGCGCGGCGTTCCATCATTGCCGCGCTGGCCTTGCTGGTGCTGGGGTCGATGCTGCGGCTGTACACGACGGCGGGCTGGCAAATCGTGGGCACCGCTGCCTTGATGGGGCTCGGCGTCGCCGTGATCCAGGCCGTCCTGCCCGGCATTATCAAGCGGCAGTTTCCAAAGCACGTAGGCGTTGTCATGGGGCTGTATTCCGCCATGCTGATGGTGGGCGGCGCACTGGGCGCGCAAATGGCGCCACGGGCCGCCAACGCAGCCAGCGACTGGCACGCAGGGCTGGCGTGGATGGCATTGCCGGCCGCCGCGGCGCTGGCGCTGGCCGCCTGCAGCCTGCCGCGCGATACCGGCACGCAGCCGGGCCATCTGGCCGTCATGGATTACTTGCGCAAACCCCGCGTGTGGCTGCTGATGGTTTGCTTCGGCTTGATGAATGGCGGCTTTTCCACCGTGGTGGCCTGGCTGGCGCCGTTTTACCGCGAACATGGCTGGAGCGCCGCCGCCAGCGGCAGCCTGTTCGCCATCATGTCGGCATGCCAGGCGTGTTCCGCACTGCTGCTGCCGATCCTGGCCCGCAAGCATCAAGACCGCCGCCCGTGGCTGTGGCTGACGATGGGGCTCCAGGCGGCCGGTTACGCGGCATTGGCATTCGTCCCTGACGTGGCGCCGGTTGCATGGGTATTGCTGCTGGGCGCGGGATTGGGCGGCTGTTTTTCGCTGTCGCTGATTGTCGCGCTCGACCATTTGCCAGACCCGGCCCAGGCTGGCGCGCTGTCGGCGCTGATGCAGGGCGGAGGATTCCTGATGGCGTCGCTGCCGCCGTGGATCGTGGCGGCGCTGCATGGCATGACGGGCAGCTATCTGGCCGGATGGCAGCTGCATCTGGCGTGCGTGGCGGTCGTGGCAGCGCTGTACTGGCGCATCAGCCCGGCCAGTTATGCGGCCACGATGCAGCCGGCGGCCCGAGCCGCGTAAGGCTGGCCATCAAAAGAATTTCGTTATCCGCAACTGCGAAAAATTCCCATGCCGGGCATTGCGGGACGCGGTGGTGGCCATGTACTGCAACGTCATCGCCGCATTCACCGGCTCCAGCCGCACGGTGTAAAACACGCCCGCATTGGTCGAGCGCAGCTTGCCGCTGCCCCAAGGATTCCCGCTGTCGGCCTGGTATTGCTGGACGCGCAAGCCGTTCAATCCCAGCACGCCCAATGAAGTCTGATAGCCTGCGGCCAGCTCCAGGCCGGCCCAGTTCCCGCTGCGTACATCATTGTCCCGGTTGCGGGTATTCACGGCCCACGTCACCTTGCCGGACAGCGCCACGCCGGCAACAGGCAGCCATGTTGCCTGCACTGCCGGCCGGAACGTGGTGTAATTGCCATAACCAGTGTCCGGCCCCGCCGCCGCGCTGTACTTACCGGTCGGGAGCACCACGGATGCCCCGGCCAGCACGCGCAACTGGTCCTGCACGTAGCGCCACCCAGCCTGCACTTCCACATCGCCCATACCGGTGGTTTCACCGCTTGATTCGCCAGCCTGTATTCCGATCTGCGCCTGGTACTGGCGATTGAAACTCGCCGTGACGGCGGCCCGCACGGGCGCCGGTATCGCCGGGCTCCAGTTCAGCGCCGGCGTCGCGGCCATGGCTTCGAAGCGCTGTGTTTTTTTAGCGAATGGGACGTTCAGCAAAAACGCCAGCCGCCCGCCGCCATAGTGTTCTTCAGTGATGTAAGCCAGTCCCAGATTGGCCTGCTTTTGCGTGCCCGTACCGGCAACCTGCGCCACGCTGGCGCTGTAAGCAGGGTATAAGGCGCTGGGCGTATTCGGCAACGGCACGGTCCCGCCGGGAATCGTGCGCGTCAGCGCCAGCCCGTTATCGCCCGTCACCCTGCTGTTTTCCATTGCGGTCAACGCCAGGCCGCCAGCCCAGCCAACCTGGTCGCGCGCGGCGAACAATTCGCCGCCGAGGTTGCCGGCCAGGTTGTACCGTAATTGAAAGTTGTCCGCTGCGGCCGCAGGTTGCGTTGCTACGCAAGCCGCAACAATGGCGGCCGCCGTGGTTTTCCAGGTGTGCATGTCGTCTCCGTTTCTGCGCGTTGCGGCCGGCATTGTCGGGCCGAAAAAGAGACTGCGCAAGGGGTGTCACTCCCCTTATGCGAAAGCCGTGTTACTGCTGGTTTTCCACAAACGCCTGGATCAACCGGTTAAATGCTGCCGGATTCGTCACGTTCATGCCGTGCGACGCGCCGGCGATGGTCTGCTGTTCCGCATGCGGCATCCACTCCACCAGCTTGTCGATATTGTCGCGGTACATGCGCGGGCTTTTTTCACCGTTGATCAACAGCGTCCGGCATGTCACTTCGCCGGCTGCCACGCGGCTATAGGCGGGCAGCGGATCGCGGAATTGCTTCGGCAGCGTGGCGGCATTGTCGATCGCCATGGTGCGGAAATTATTGGAACTCTTGCGCCAGATGCCGGGCATGCTGACGGAATCCACAAACATTTCCAGTCCCGCTTCCACGTCGCCCTGCTCGATCAATTCCGCAGCCTTGGCGCGTACGGCCAGGGTTGCGGCAGGCAGTACGGCTTCCGGCATGCCGTCGATTTGCAGCGGGCCGCCCGGATCGGCCAGCACCAGCGATTTCACGAGGTGGGGGTGCTGGCGCGCCAGCTGGAATGCCACGGCGCCGCCGCGCGAATGGCCCACCAGGTGCACGGGGCCCACGTTCATGGCCGTGATGAATTCCGCCAGTTCGTCCACGTGCGCCTGCCAGCTGAATTCACTGTGGGTGCGGGCGTCATCGGCCGGCCAGTAGTGGCTCAGGCTGGTGGAAACGCAGAAGAACTGTTTAGACAACACGTTGATCTGGCTATTCCAGTAGCGGTAGTCGCACAGGGAGCCATGCACGAAAAACACGGGTTCCCCAGCGCCGGACGCCACGTATGGCACGCGCATGCCGGACAACAGCGTGGCGAAGTACAGTTCAGGCGAAGCGAAGATGGATGGGTTGGTGCGTGCGTTCATGTGACCTCCTTTGCCACTACTATGCCCGACGTGTTAGCCTAAGAAAATCGCATAATATTGATTGCATCAATCAGTTTTTCTGATACCAACACCATGAAAGCACTCGACCTTGACGTTTTGACCATGCTGGTGGCCGTGGCCGACACGGGCAACATCACGCGCGCAGCGGAAGTCGTGCACCGCACGCAATCGGCGGTCAGCATGCAAATCAAGACGCTGGAAACCGCGCTGGGCAAGCCGCTGTTCGTGCGCAAGCCGCGCAGTGTGACGCTGACGCAGGACGGCGAAGTCTTGCTGACATACGCACGGCGCATGCTGGCGCTGCGCGACGAAGCGTGGGCCGCCATCGTGCGGCCAGACATCACGGGCCGCGTGGTGATTGGCGTACCGGACGATTACGCGTATTCGCTGCTGCCATCGATCTTGAAAAAATTCTCTGCCACGTACCCGAAGGTGCAAATCCAGGTGGTGGGACTGCCCAGCGTGGCGCTGGCGCCGATGGTCAAGGATGGCTCCGTCGATCTGGTGTGCGCCACGCGCGTCAAAGGCTTGTCGGGAGAGTTCATCCGCTTTGAACCCATGGTGTGGGCCGCCACGCCGAGTGCGAAAGATATCTGGCGCGAACGGCCGCTGCCGATTGCGGTTTTCCTGCCCGGCAGCGTGGCGCGCGAAAATGCGATCCGCAGCCTGGAGCGCGCCAGGATTCCTTACCGGACATCGTATGAAAGCCCCAGTTTGATGGGGCTGTTGAGCATGGTGGAAGCGGGACTGGCCGTGGCGCCGCTGGCGCGCTGCGCGGTGCCGGCTCACCTCAGCGTATTGGGCCAGGCACAGGGGTTGCCGGAAATTGGCGAGCTGGAGGTGATCCTCGCGCGCAGCAGCAAATCCAACCGGCCGCCGGTGGATTTCCTTGCGGAGAAAATCATGTCGGAATTGCGGCGCTGACGGTCTTACTTCAGCTGGCGCTGCACAAACGCCACCACGCGCTGGCGCGCATCGATTGCCGCTTTGCCCTTCTCGCTGAAATCAAAACCATGCCCTTCGCCGGGATACACCACCAGCTCCTGCGCCGCGCCCAGCGCCTGGGCTTGGGCATAAGCGGCTTCGCCATCCGCCAATGGAACCACAGTATCCCCGCTGCCGTGCAGCAGCAGCGTCGGTGGCAATGCAGTGATATCCGCATCCAACTCAGCGGTGCGCGGGAAGGCGGCGTACACCCCTACCAGTGCCTGTACGTCGGGGTTATTGGCCGCGCTGGCAATGGCCAGCCGGCCGCCCTGCGAAAACCCGAGCAGCGCCACATGGCCATCGGAACGCGGCTGCGCTTTGACGTTGTGGATGGCTGCACGCACGTGACCGGTCCATTTTTTGAAGCGGGCTGCATAAGCAGGGCCCTGGTCGAGGGTGCCGTCAGCGAGCGCACGCCGGTCGCTGTCGTCGTAATACTTGACGAAGTACACGTCGAGCCCCTGGGCATTGAGCATATCGGCATAGCGCTTGAAGGCCGGCATGCAATCGTCGATGCAGCTATAGCCATGCAGCATTACGGCAGACGCGTGCTTGCCGTCGCCAGTGGCGGGATAGAACAGCACGCCGGAATCGGCATTGGCGCTCGCATTAAAGGTCAACAGGATGCCGGCCAGCATGGCCAGCGCTTTGCGTTTGAAGTGGGTCATGGTTTTCCTGGATTGGACAAGTGCGCCAGGTAAGCGCACAGCATATCGGCCAGTGCATCCGCATAGGCCGTGATTTCTTCGCTGGTACGAGGCGTTTCTGAAAATTTCTGGCCGACGGCGCTCATGGCCGCCGTGACCAGATCCGCCGCGATGGCACGCGCGGCTTCGTCCACGCCGGGCAGCGCTTCTTGCATGAAGACTTGGAACATGCGGTCGCAAGTTGCTTTGGCTTCCAGCGCTTCCGGCGCGTCGCGGTAAAAGGGCGCCGCATCGTTGAGCGCAGTGCGGACATCCGCTTCCTCGCATTCCGACCGCACGAACGTGTGCACCAGCTTGCGCAACCGTTGCAACGGCGGCATGCGCGCATCCTGCAAAATCGCCGCCAGCATGGCAGTGGTTTGCCGCCATTCATCGCTCTGCAAGCGGAACAGGATCGATGCCTTGTTCGGGAAGTACTGGTACACCGAGCCCACGCTGACACCGGCCCGTTCCGCCACCCGCGTCGTCGTGAAGCGATGCGCCCCTTCTTTGGCCAAAACCTGAATAGCCGCCTGCAAAATCGCGCTGACGAGGTCATTCGAGCGGGCCTGTTTCGGCTTGCGGCGCGAGGAAATCCGGGAACTTGGGCGGTCGCTCATGGCGGGGACTGGGAACGCGAATATGAAATGTGAAGGATTCTTCATATTATTTCAGCTCTTACTTCAGAAAGGAATACCCCCATGACGACCCTGATGTCCGCCCCTGTCGCCGCGCTGCTGGAGCGCTTGTTTTCCGAAGCGGAAAACGTGCAAACCCCGGCGCTGGCCGAATTTGCCGCACTACCGGTAGCCGAGCGTGAACGCATGTTGAATAGCAAAACCGAATACCGCGCCGTGTATGCGCGCCTGAAGGATGTGGCAATCCCCGTGTCGCGGGAAACCGGCACGCTGCTATACATGCTGGCGCGCAGCAGCCAGGCGCGTGTGATCGTTGAATTCGGCACGTCGTTCGGCATCTCGACGCTGCACCTGGCCGCCGCCCTGCGCGACAATGGTGGCGGCCGATTGATCACGACGGAATTCGAACCCTCGAAAGCGCAGCGCGCCCGCGACAACCTGGCGGCGGGCGGCTTGCTGGACCTGGTGGAAATCCGCGAAGGCGATGCACTGGAAACCCTGCGCACCGGCTTGCCGGAACAAATCGACATGCTGCTGCTCGATGGCGCCAAAGGCTTGTATTTCGACGTGCTGCGCCTGCTGGAAGACCGCCTGCGCCCCGGTGCGCTGATCATTGCCGACAATGCGGATTACTGCCCGGAATACGTGGCGCAGATACGCAATCCGGACGGCGGCTATCTGTCGCTGCCATTCCCTGGCGAAGTGGAATTGTCGATGAAGCGCTGACGCGGATCGGGCTGCTAATCAAGCACCTTGCCCCGCAGCGCCTTGATTTGCCCGCTGCGGGCTTTGCCATCGAGCCGGCGGCGCTGCGATGCGCGGGTCGGGCGGGTGGGGCGCCGCACCGCTGGAATATCGGCAGCCTGGTCGACCAGTTGCTGCAGGCGGTTCAGCGCGTCCTCCTTGTTTTGTTCCAGGCTGCGCGATTGCTGCGCCTTGATGACGACAACGCCATCTTCCGTGATGCGGCTGTCACGCAGCGCCAGCATGCGCTGCTTGATATGCTGCGGCAGCGACGATGCGGCAATATCAAACCGCGCATGCACGGCACACGAAACCTTGTTGACGTTTTGTCCGCCTGGTCCCTGCGCGCGGATTGCGCTGAACTCGACTTCGGCGGGGTTGATGGTGACGGGCATGTAATCCTACAAATTCCTACACATTGCCGGGTGGCGTTCCGACATTGTACCGGTGGCGAACAGGTAAGCTGGCATCATCACTGCCAGGAGACACGCATGAACTTTCGCAACCTGCTTCCATCCTTCCTGATTGGCGCTGTCGCCAGCGCACGCGCCATGACGCCGATGGCCACCTTGGCCACGGCGCGCCTGGCGGACCGCCATACGTCAGGAAAACTGGTATTACTGGACCGCCCGCTGTTCAAGTATGGCGCGCTGGCCATGGGGGCCGGAGAGTTATTCGGCGACAAATTGAAGTCGGCTCCCGACCGTACTGTGTTGCCGGGACTGGTGGCGCGCGTGATGAGCGCCGGCATTGCGGGCGCCGCGCTGGCGCCACGGGGCCGCGAACCGGCCGGCGCCGTGGCGGCTGTCGCCACTGCCGTGCCGCTGGCTTACCTGACGCTGGCGGGCCGCAAGCAAGCCATGGCGAAAATAGGCCAGACCCGCAGCGGCTTGATTGAAGATGCGCTGGTCATCGCTGCCGGCGCCGCCATCGTGGCGCTGGCGACGCGGCGCGATCAATTTGCCGGTTAAAGCGCCTCCCGCATCATCGGCGGTTGTCGGTATTCCTTTCATCCGGACCTCATTCTTTGTCTGGGATGGCCGCAAACGCCTGCCCACCAGCGTGTCGCCGGGCAGGCATGGCTCCTGCATATCTACGCTTGGCCTGTGCAAGGCCATAGACCGTGATCGATCCAGGAGAGTTTGCCATGACAACGCTATATTCAAAGTGGGCAATGCGTACCGCCAGCGCATTGTTCGTACTCGCGTCCATCAGTGCGGTACCGGCCCGCGCCATGCCAATGGCTGAGGCACAGCAAGCCTTTGCCGCGCAATTGGAAAATGGGCGGTTTTTCTACCCCGTCGTTGAAAGCGGCCCGGATGCCGGCATGCTGGCGGTATTCCAGGATCCCGCCACCGCCTATGCCACCCATGATGGTTTCTGGCGCAGCCTGCTCAAAGGCGCCACCGTGGTGGCAGGCGGTGTGGTGGGGTCCGCTGCCGGCCCTGGCGGCGCCGCTGTCGGGGCGCTGGCCACCGCCACGGTGGTCAATGACATCAACCGCCAGGGCCCTGGACCCGGCCGGCGCTGGCTGATTTCCGATGCGCGGATTTACCGTGAAGTGCAGGTGGCCAGCGTCGGCAATATCCTGCCGAATGTGCTCTCTGCCGCGCAAAGCAACATCATTGCCAGCTACGGACTGTCGCCCGGCTTGACGTTATCCTTCGTCGATCCATCCGTCATCGGTGTGCACGTCAAGGACGCTGGCGGCAATCCGGTCAATTCCACCGATTTTGCTCAAGCGTTTGTACTGACCCGCACCGTCGGCAGCACCACGGAAGACCTGCTTGGCTCCGTCGTGCTCAACACCATCGGCGCCCCCGGCAACCGCGCGCTAAATGAAACGGACTACCTCGACATGGACGTCGGCCCGCTACTGACGGCGCCAGACGGTACACCGGTGACAATGAAGTCGACACTGATCGTTGGCTATACCGAGGTGCCGGAGCCTGGCACGCTGGTGTTGCTGGGCCTTGGATGGGCCGGCTTGCTGGCCACGGCCTGCCAAGCCCGGCGGCGTGGACATGGCGGGCGCGTTACGCCGCCGGGCCAGCCGCATCCATCAAGTTGGTCCGCAGCTTGACCACGGCCTTTTGCAGCGCCCGGAATTCATCGGGCGCCAGTCCCGCCGCCTTGGCGGTAATTTCGCGGTAATCAAACGCTTTTTCACGCAGCGCGCGCCCCGTGTCCGTCAGCGATACGCGCACGCTGCGCTCATCTTCCGCGTCGCGCTCGCGGCGCACGTAGCCCATCGCTTCCAGGCGCTTCAGCATCGGCGTCATCGTGCTGGGTTCCAGGAACAGCTTTTCACTCAAGCCCTTCACCGTCTGCCGGTCTTCTTCCCACAGGCAAATGATGGTCACGTATTGCGGGTACGTCAGGCCCAGCTGTTCCAGCACTGGCTTGTATACGCGCGAGTAGGCGAGGTTGGTCGAATAGATGGCGAAACACATGAAATCGCCCAGTTTTGCCGCGTTCTTGCGGCTGTTTTCGTCGTTGCTCATCTGACAGCTCCAAAAATTATTTATCGAGATAATGATTATCGTACTTGAAAAGTGCAGAAACCTTGGATATATTTACGAACATAATGATTATCGCAGTAATTAATTTGCCGCACCGAACCCCTCAATCACCCTGAACGGAGCATGTATGAACAAGCCAACCAGCAGTGTCCGCACCCGTATCGCCGCCATGGCCGCCCTCGCCGCCGCCGCACAATTTGCCCAACCGGCCCTGGCGCAGGCGCCAACCTTTGCCGCCATCAAGCAAATCGATGCAGGCGTACTCAATGTCGGCTATGTCGATGAAGGTCCAGCCAACGGTCCTGTCGTGATCTTGCTGCATGGCTGGCCATACGATATCCACAGCTACATCGACGTGGTGCCGCTGCTGACGCAAGCCGGCTACCGCGTGATCGTGCCGCACCTGCGCGGCTATGGTTCAACCCGCTTCCTCGACGCAAATGCCGTGCGCAACGGCGAACCGGCCGCACTGGCTGCCGACGTGGTGGCGCTGATGGATGCGCTGAAGATCGACAAGGCCGTGCTGGCCGGCTATGACTGGGGCGCGCGCACGGCCGATATCGTCGCTGCGCTGTGGCCGCAGCGGGTCAAAGGCTTGGTGTCCGTCAGCGGCTACCTGATCGGCAGCCAGCAAGCAGGCAAGCAGCCGTTGCCGCCCGCCGCCGAACTGCAATGGTGGTACCAGTTTTACTTCGCCACCGAACGTGGCCAGGCCGGCTATGAAAAAAACCGCCACGACTTCGCCAAGCTGATCTGGCAAACCGCGTCGCCGCAGTGGCGCTTCGACAATGCCACGTTTGACCGCAGCGCCGCTTCGCTGGAAAACCCGGACCACGTCGCCATCACGGTGCACAACTACCGCTGGCGCCTCGGCCTCGCTGCGGGGGAAGCGAAATATGCGGACCTGGAAGCGCGCCTGGCCCAATTCCCATCCATCACGGTGCCCACCATCACGATGGAAGGCGACGCCAACGGCGCGCCGCACCCGGAACCAGCTGCGTACGCCAAGCGCTTCACGGGCAAATACAAGCACCAGCAATTGCCCGGCGCCATCGGCCACAACTTGCCGCAAGAAGCGCCTGCCGCCTTTGCCCATGCGGTTATCGAAGTCGGCCACCTGTAATCTCTCTTATCAAGGAAAAACACATGAACGCCACCAAATTGCTGTCCGCCATCACCTTTGCTGTTAGCGCTGCCTTTGCCGCGCTGCCCCAAGCCCATGCGGAAGGGTCGATTACTGCCGCGCAGGGCACCCCGGCCAAGCCCACGATTGTTTTCGTACACGGCGCTTTTGCCGATTCCAGCAGTTGGGATGGCGTAGCGAAAAAGCTTGCTGGTAAAGGGTATCCGGTACTGAGCGTGGCCAATCCGCTGCGCGGTGTCGGCGCGGATGCGCGCTACGCAGCCAATGTGATCCAGTCCGTCAAAGGCCCCGTCGTGCTGGTCGGCCACTCGTATGGCGGCATGGTGATTTCCAAGGCGGCGGAAAACAATCCAGACGTCAAAGCGCTCGTGTATGTGGCGGCGTTTGCGCCGGAGCAGGGCGAGACTGTCGCGGGCCTGGCGCACAAATTCCCCGGCAGCACGCTGGGGCAGGCACTGGCGGATCCGGTATCGCTGGACGATGGCAAGGACCTGTACATCCGCCAGGATAAATTCCGCGCGCAGTTCGCTGCGGACGTGCCGGCGCCGCAGGCTGCGCTGATGGCGGCGGGCCAGCGTCCTATTGCCGTGGCCGCGCTGGAAGAACCGGCAACCGGGACAGCGTGGAAGCAATTGCCGTCGTATTTCGTCTACGGCAGCGGCGACCGGAATATTCCGTCAGAAGCGTTCCGCTTCATGGCGCAGCGGGCGGGGGCGAAAGACGTGCGGGAAGTCAAAGGCGCGTCGCATGTGGTGATGGTGTCGCATCCGGACGTGGTGGCGCAGGTGATTGAGGAGGCGGCGGTACGCTGAGTGCGCTCAATTGCGCCGGTATGATGGCGTTGGCCTGTTGCGGTGTCACTTGCGGCTGCGAGCCCTGGCTGAGGAAATTGCCGATGGTACCCGCCAGCGACGCCAGCATGGCCGGGCTGACATGCGACAGCAGCTGGTTCAGCATGCCTGCGCGCTGCGTGGGATCGCTGCGGCCAAACAGCTGGCTGACCATTTGAGCAAACGGCGGTGTCTGGTCCGAGCGCAACGCTTCAGTAATGCCCTGCGCCATCGCCGAGGAGGGCGCGTGCTGCGCCACGGTACCGAAATCTCTCTCGGCCTGGGCCGGATCGGCGGCAGCCAGACCGCCCACATATTGCGGCAATAAGTTTCCGAAGTCGAAAGCCATAGGTCCTCCTTTGGTGAAAGGACCGGCATACTGGCTTGGGTGGCGTGGTCTGTTCGTGCTTTAGCAGGCGAGAAGTCAGCATTTCATGGCTTTGGCTGCTGTGGTTAGTTTTTCAGATTTAGTACTCATATATAGGCCATTAAATTGCTTTAATATCCATATTTAGGCGATTAAGTGAAATTCTTGACGACACCTGCCGATTGCCCAATAATCACTCATAAAAGAGCATTTAAATTGATTAAAGTGCCTTTTGGAGGTATTAAAAATCATGAGCAGTCCAATTCCACTTCCCGTCGAGCGGGCCTTGGCCCAGTTGGGCCAGAACATTTCGCTGGCCCGGCGGCGACGCAACATGTCCCAACAAATGCTGGCGGAACGCATAGGCGCGTCACTCAACACTGTGCGCCGGATGGAGGAAGGTTTTGCCGGTACAGCGTTGCAGTACTTTGCCCGTGCCCTGCAAGTCTTCGGCGAGCTCGACAAGCTTGAAATGCTGCTGGATACGTCACAGGACAGTGTAGGGTTGGCGCTGATGGATGAGAAACTGCCGCAGCGCGTTCGTTCGCGGCGGCGCACACCGGACACGGGGTCATTCTGAGCATGGCAACGCACACACGCAAACCGCCTGCCACGACGCAAGTCGAGTTGGACGTGTTTCTCGGTGCAGCCGAGCATGCTGTCGGCAAACTTGTCTATGTACGAAACGGCCCCCGTGAATTTTCCCAGTTCGCTTACCGCGAAGACTGGCTGACGGATACGCGCTACTTCGACATCTCGCCTGACTTGACGAAAACAGCGGGATACCAAGTGCGCAAGGCCCCGACCAAGGATGACTCCACGTTCTTCTTTGCGCTGGCGGATACGGAACCTGACACCTGGGGCCGTCGCGTCATTGCGCGCGCCCACGCCAAAGAGCGTCAAAAAAATTCGTCCCTCGGGCCGTTAACCGAGCTCGACTACCTGTGCGCAGTCGATGACTACAGCCGCATCGGCGCGCTGCGTCTGCGCGATGCGCGCAAGCGCTATTTGCGCAACATCGAAGCCGGGCAGCGCACGACGCCACCACTACTGGAGCTCGAACACATGATGACTGCTTCCCGTGCGGTCGAGCTGAGCAAGGAATCGTCAGAGGACTTGAAATACCTGCTTGGCAAGGCGACGTCGCTTGGGGGCATGCGCCCCAAATGCAGCATATTGGATGAAGATGGTGCGCTGGCGCTGGGCAAATTTCCAAGTGTAAAGGACGAACGCAGTGTCACCCGTGGCGAAGTGCTGGCGTTGCGTTTGGCAAGTCTTGCAGGCATCGATGCCGCGTCGGCCCGCGTCGTCATGGTCCACAGCGAACCGGTGGCCGTCATTCGCCGTTTTGACCGCACCGCTGAACAGGCCCGCATCCCGTATATCTCCGGTACGACGTTGCTACAGGCCCGCCGTACCGATGAACACGCGTACACTGAGGTGGTCGATGCGATGCGTTCGAAAAGCCTGGCTTTTAAGGACGACGCACAACAGTTGTGGCGGCGGATGGTGTTCAACCACCTCATCACCAACGTGGACGACCACTTGCACAACATTGGTTTCCTTTACTCAGGCGCAAACTTGTGGCGTCTGGCGCCTGCATTCGACCTGAACCCGTTTCCGGACAAGGAACGGGAGTCCAAGACTTGGCTCAGTGAAGACAGCGGGCCAGTCACGTCAGTGGATGAGCTGTTGAAGCAGGCTGCGCGATTTGAATTGAGTGTGGATGATGCCAAGCGGGTAATGGCGCAGGTCGTGTCAGCTGTCGAGCACTGGCGGGAAGTCGCGCTGTCGCCGGGGGTTGGGATGGCGGCTCTGGAACTTGAGTCCTTCGCACCTGCTTTCGAACATGCTGAATTGGAGCGTGCCCGGGACAGGCTGGCCTGAGTCAAACGTAAGCACTATCACCCAGATCCCCCGCCTACGGCTTCAGAGTAATCTTCAACACCTGCGTATTCGTATTGTTCGGCACACTGTCCTTATCCCCCGCTGCATCGCTGGTGGTCATCCACAAATTCCCATCGATCGCTGGCTCCAGCGTACGTATCCGGCCATAGGTGCCAACAAAATATTGCCGCACGTTGACCAGGCTGCTTCCACTGATTTCACTGCGATATAAGCGCTTGCCTGCCAGGCAGCCGATGTACAGCGCATTGCCGACAATGGCGATGCCGCTGCACGATGCTTCCGTATTCCGGTACGTATATTTCGGTGCAATGTAGCCTGCCGTGGCGCAGCCCGTTCCGGCGCGCGAGATCACGCCTTCGCAATTCGGCCAGCCATAGTTGCCGCCTTTAACGATCAAGTTGGTTTCGTCCTGTGAATCGCCAAATTCCTGTTCCCACAAGCGGCCGCTGGCATCGAACGCCAGCCCCTGCGGATTGCGGTGGCCGTAACTCCACACATAATTGCCGAACGGATTATCAGGCGGCGGTGTGCCATTCGGGTTCAACCGCAGGATCTTGCCGGAAAGCCGTTGAATGTCTTGCGCAAACGGGCCGTTTTGTCCATCGCCCGTGGACGCGTACAGCTTGCCGTCCGGACCAAAACGCAGGCGTCCGCCGTTGTGGAATTTATTGCGCGGAATGCCCTTCAACAAGACTTCCAGCGATGCCATGTCGAGCTTTCCATTCACGTAGCGCAGGCGCACGATGCGGTTGTCTGTCGGGCTGGTGTGATAGACGTACAGCCAGGCATCCTGGTCCGGGAATCCTGGCGCGAAAGCAATGCCCAGCAGGCCGCCTTCGCCATCGGTCCCCTGCACGTTGGGAATCATGCCCAGCGACGTTTTGGCGCCGGTGGCCGGATCCAGCCGTATGATGTCTTGCGCGTCGCGCCGGCTGTACAGCACTGTGCCATCCGGCAAAGCGGCCAGTCCCCACGGGATATCCGTCTCGGCAGCGACTTGCGTTGCCGAGCAAATGACATCGGTGCAGCTCTTGCCCGAGGTCAGGGACAAAGCCGGCCCGCGCGGCGAGACATTGCCTTGTGCATCGCGGGCTGCGACCGTGTACTGGTACGTGGTGTTGGCAGCCAGGCCGGTATCGATGTAGCCGAGTGCGCTGGTGGTGCTGATTTTCGTGCTGTTGCGGTAGACGTCGTAACCTGTGACGCCGATATTATCGCTGGACGCATCCCATGCCAGGGTCGCCGTGGTTCCCGACACGGTGCCACGCAATCCAGCCGGCACTGACGGGGCTTGCGTGTCCGCCTCGCACTGCGGCACCTTGAGCGGAAGCGTCGTGCTGGCCTGTGACACATTGCCAGCGCCATCGCGCGCATTGACATACAAGCCCCAACTGGTCCCCGGCGTCAGCGCGAGCTGGACAGCCAGTGTGCTGGAATTGACTGTCCCCAAGGCTTGGCCATCACGGTAGACGTCGTAATAAGCGACGCCGACATTGTCGGTGGCAGCCTGCCATGTCAGCGTGGCAGAGCGGCATGTCAGCGCGCTGATGGCCAGCCCGCTTGGCGGTGTTGGCGGCTGCGTATCGTTGGTGGATGGCGGTACCGCGCTGAATGCCCACTGTTGATGAGACAGGCCCTGGCAGGGCCACATGTCGATGCCGGTGCCGTTTGCCGTGCGGCCGCCCAGCACTGTCAGGCACAGCCCGGACTGTACGCTGGCAATGGTTTTATCCGGCCGGATCGTCCATTTTTGATTGGCGCGGCCGTGGCACGGATACGATTGCACGATGGCCTTGGGCTCGGTGCTGGCGGCCCTGACGTCCAGGCAGCGGGCGCCGTCGAAGGTACGCAATTCGCCGGCTGCCGTGTATTCCCACTGCTGGTTAATTCTGCCGTGGCAGTCAAAAATGATGGCCGGGGTCTCGGGCTGCTGACTGCCGGAGTAGATGTCCAGGCAGCGTTGCGAGGCGCTGCCGACCAGTAGTTGAGTTGGGGCTGCGGTGGCGGTGGGCGGGATGCTGCACACGCCTATGCCAGCGATCACTTGCACCACTGCCATGCGGCGCGGATGAAAGGTTGCCGGCAAGCTTGCGATGAAGGGGACAGGTTTCATCAAACTCATCCTTACGAAGGTGATGCAGGCTAGCCGCAATGGCGACGGCCGCTTCATATGGAAAGACCGCTGGCGTGGCAGGCTATTGGTAGCCTTGGAGATGTCGGGAGGTTAGCAAATGCTGGAGGAATGCGGTTTTCTTTAGAAGCGGCGGGGGCTTTCGACAGCGCTGTTGCTCAAGAACAGCTGGTCGGCCATGCCTTAGGGCGGCCGAGAAAGGCATCCAAATTGCTGCGGGTAATTTGCGGGCGATATTTGCCTCGCAGTGATGGAGGGTAATGATGAAGTCGTGGTTAGTTTTTGTTCTTCCAGCCAGATTTTGGAAGTGCCTTGGCGGCATCCTCCAAGGCTCGTACGTTTGCCTCGGCACCTTCTGCTTCCATCATTAATCGCCGCCGGGCAGAAAAACTGCTCATACTGATCTTCGGCGTGGGCATCGGCCTGTTTCTTGGACACCCGTCCTGCGCCTTCAGGGACATCACGGTCGTTAAACTTGAGGAAGGCGTCCAGTTTTTCAGCCCAGTCCTTCAAGAAAACTTCCTTTCGGCGACGCGCCTGATCCTATGCGAAATCCAACCACATTGTTACGACGCCGCCAGCGGGCAACTGAAGCCGATTGTCTTGGCATCGAGTTTTGCCTACCGTCTGAACCACCTTACATACGCTTTTATTCGGGAAGTACCTGCAGCCGGGAAGTATCGTAATTTTGCAGCGCCTCTGCTGGCAGGAATTACAGGACCGGCCTCACCGCGCCTGCTGCGCCAATTTCACGACCTCAAACCCAACTGGCGATGGCAGCTCGTTGAGCGCTTTGATCGTATCGGCATTGCTTGTTCCCACGGCATGGCGATACGCCACATATGGCGCGCTGGTCTCACCGTAACCGGACGTGGAAAACACCACGATGATTTCACGCGGCGCCAGATACAGCCATCTTGGCCGGCTTTTTTCGGCAAAGTCCATTCGTTCCGGCGAACTTGCGCCTGGAGCGTACGTGACCACAAAGCCTTGCAGCGCGTTGGCCGTGAATTCACCAGACACAATCAACGCCCGCAGCTTTTTCCCGGCACACTGGACCAATATCGAGTCCCCCCTGGACTGCTCTGTTGTGCCAAAAAAGGGAATCCGATTGCCGTCCTGTTTCAGATAGTAGAGGTAAGTGGACGCGACTTTGGCGTCCTTGATGACGGAAACGTTTTGGTGGCGAACTCCCCCCACACTGCATGTCTTGACGACCGGCATCGCAAACGACACAGACGCTGCGCCGAAGCTGACAATACCAAGAAGTATCCTCATTTGACCATCTCCCTCAATACTTGCATCGATTCTGGATTGCTCTCCAGTTTGGCAGCGGCGGCCTTTGCTGTAGTAAATTCCGTTCCGCACGCCTCGGTAGTCCTTGTACGCTTCTTCGATTGCAGCGGGCATGCCAGCCGAAGCATGCTTATTGATCAGCGCTTGCAAGTAGGCGGTGCCCGTTTGAATATTGGTCGCCTCGTCAACGAATTCCGGGCTGTCGTGAAAGGTGTCGGCCTCGGTGTACAAAATCTGTTCCGGGCGGCGTTCGGCCTTTGGCTTTGCAAGATTGTTCAGGCGGGCGAGTTCCTTCACCGGCGACTTCAGTAGCTGCATCAATCCTCGCGCGGAACTGCCTTGTGCATGGGCATCCTTGTCAAAGCGTGACTCCATGTAGATCTGACAGATGATGATGTCGGTGCTGACCAAAGATCGGTTGTTTGCCACGACCAGCGCCCGGATCTCGCGCAGCCGCGCGGAGTCGTCAACTTTCACTTCCTCCGGCTCGGTATTTGAAATCGGCGTGAGCTTTGCCTTGTGGGTTTTGACAGCTTTTTTCTGCGTCATGTCAGCGGTCCCAAAACGGATTGATCGGGGTCGGATCCGGCGCATACACGTGGACGACGGCGTCCGCCGCATAGGCCGCGGTGATCTTAGATGTTTTACCGTATTGGTCAGTTCGGCCTTCAAGGCGCCAGCCATTGGCCAGTTCGATGGTGTAATGCCAATCCGATGCCGGGAGGCCGCTCAGCTCATCAATCACCAGAAAGTCCAGGTCATAGCCATCCGCATCCGGCGCCGCTGTTGAACTTAACTGCTGTCTCGTTGGCCGGGCGGATCTTGCAACGCCAACATTGGAGGAACCTTCGCTGATTGTTTGATAGCGTACGAACTGATTGGGCAGGAGTAGCGGCGGCGGCTGGCAGCCGCAAACGCACAAATCATTTTCCAGCGCGACTTGCTTGCCGTTCCATTTCTCTGGGATGCGCGGACCAACGCAAAGTATCTTTCCTTGCGATTTACAGGCTGGGCAAAATAGCATGTCGTCCTCTAACGCGATTCGCGCGCCGTTGATGCTGCCATGGCTACTTGCCTCAATGACTTTACCACCTGCTGTGGTTAATGCTCCGAGCGTTATAGTATGACGTCTCATGAGGTCTCCTGATTCGGATCGCGTGCGAAATCGAGGTTGAACAGGAAATAAATGCCGAGAGTCAATTATTGAACAAAGGCATCTTCATGATTTGCGGAAAGACAAGCCTTGCTACCGCGCTACCTGCACTTGAGCCTTGGTCCCGCAAGACAGGCATGCCTACAATGCGAGGCGGCTCGGGAAGCGATGCTGTGCCGGGACGCGGCGAACGCAGAGCGGGTGAAGATGGAAAAACGCTTGCGGCCCAGGCACTGGCCACCAAGGAAGCGAACGCTGTCCGACGGAAGGCAGCACAGGCCCACCTCCCTGTGCTGCATAACAGCATGGCCGATGGCGGTATGGTGCCGGCCATTCCAACTGGCGGTGACGAGCGTGTAGGCTGGGCGCTTTGCGCGCCCTCGCCGCTTATTCCACCGTCACCGACTTCGCCAAATTACGCGGCTTATCCACATCCGTCCCCCGCGCCAGTGCCGAGTGATACGCCAGCAACTGCAGCGACACCACGTGCAGGATCGGCGACAGGTGGCCATAGTGTTCCGGCATGCGGATCACGTGCACGCCGTCGCTGGACTGGATGCGCGAATCCACGTCGGCAAACACGAACAGCTGGCCGCCGCGGGCGCGCACTTCCTGCATGTTCGATTTCAGCTTTTCCAGCAAGGTGTCGTTCGGCGCAATCGTCACCACCGGCATTTCTTCCGTCACCAGCGCCAGCGGGCCGTGCTTCAGTTCACCTGCCGGATATGCTTCCGCGTGGATGTACGAAATTTCTTTGAGTTTCAATGCGCCTTCCAGCGCGATCGGGTAGTGCATGCCGCGGCCCAGGAACAGCGCGTTTTCCTTGCGGGCAAATTCGTCTGCCCACGCAATGATTTGCGGCTCCAGCGCCAGCACGGCAGAAACCGACGCCGGCAAGTGACGCAGCGCTTTCAAGTGCGCCGCTTCTTCCTCTTCGCTCAAGCGGCCATTGACTTGCGCCAGCGTCATCGTCAGCAGGAACAGGCCCACCAGCTGCGTCGTGAACGCCTTGGTCGATGCCACGCCCACTTCCACCCCGGCGCGGGTGATGTAGGCCAGTTTGCATTCACGCACCATGGCGCTGGTCTGCACGTTGCAAATGGTCAGCGTATGTTCCATGCCTTGCGCGCGGGCGTGTTTCAGCGCCGCCAGCGTGTCGGCCGTTTCACCGCTTTGCGAAATCGTCACCACCAGGGTTTTCGGATGCGGCACGGAATCGCGGTAGCGGTATTCGGACGCGATTTCCACGTTGACCGGCAGCTTGGCAATCGATTCGATCCAGTACTTGGCCGTCAGCCCCGCGTAGTAGCTGGTGCCGCATGCCAGCACCAGCACGCGGTCGATGTCCTTGAACACGTTATACGCGCCGTCGCCGAACAGTTCCGGCATCACGCCCGTGACGCCTTCCAGCGTATCGCCGATCACGCGCGGCTGTTCAAAGATTTCCTTTTGCATGTAGTGGCGGTACGGGCCCAGTTCCGCCGCGCCCGTGTGGGCGTGCACGGTCTTCACTTCGCGCTCGACTTGCTTGCCGTTGGCATCGACAATCCACACGCGGCCCAGTTGCAGGTCGACCACGTCGCCTTCTTCCAGATAAATGATCTGGTCGGTGGTGCCGGCCAGCGCCATCGCGTCGGATGCAACAAAGTTTTCACCTTTGCCCAGGCCGACGATCAGCGGCGAACCCTGGCGCGCTGCCACCACGCGGTGCGGTTCTTCGCGGCAGAACACGGCAATCGCGTACGCACCGTGCAAGCGCTTGACGGCCTGCTGCACGGTTTCAAACAAGTCGCCCTGGTACATGTGGTCAACCAGGTGGGCGATCACTTCCGTGTCGGTTTGGCTCTGGAACACGTAGCCCAGGTCTTGCAATTCCTTGCGCAGTTCGTCGTGGTTTTCAATGATGCCGTTGTGCACCAGCGCGATGCGGGCATTGTCCGACGTAGGCGAGAAGTGCGGGTGGGCATTGTGCGAAGCTGGCGCGCCGTGCGTGGCCCAGCGGGTGTGCGCGATGCCGGTAAAGCCGCTCAGGCCGGTTTCTTCCACTTGCTTGCCCAGGTCCGCCACGCGCGACGTCGAGCGCGAACGTTGCAGCTTGCCGTCCACGTGCAGCGCCACGCCGCACGAATCGTAGCCGCGGTATTCCAGGCGCTTCAAACCTTCAACCAGGATAGGGGTGATGTTACGTTGCGCTACCGCGCCGACGATGCCGCACATAGAAGTTTCCTCGAATGGGTGAGTTATTTAACACGACCCAGTGTAGAGCAGCACCTATGAAATATGCTTTCCAAATTCAATTGTGCATGAAATATTATTTCAACCATGTATCATGTAGAAATTAAATTTCATATTTAACTTGAATCTGAATGAATATTCCATCTTTCGACGACATCGACCGCCGCATTCTTAATGCGTTACAAGACAATGCAGCGCTGACCAATGCGGAACTGGCGCAACTGGTACATGTTTCCGCGCCGACGTGCCTGCGCCGCGTCAAGCATTTGACGGAAACCGGCGTCATTGCGCGCCAGGTGGCGCTGCTGGCGCCGGACAAGGTCGGAGCCGGTTTGACCGCCATCGTGGAAATCACGCTCGACGTGCAGGCGGCCGAGCGCATGGAAGAATTCGAACAGCATGTGGCGGGCGAACCGGCTGTGCTGCAGTGCTACCGGGTGTCGCCGGGGCCGGACTTTGTGCTGGTGCTGCAAGTGGCCGATATGCCTGCCTATCACGCGCTGGCGCACCGCTTGTTTGCCACCCGCACCAATGTGCGCAACGTGAAGACGTACTTCTCTACGTTCCGCAGCAAGTTCGAGACGCGGATACCCGTGTAAGCGCAAAGTTTTCCACTGCGGAGCCACGGTTATGCAACGGGTTCCCACAGCGTTACCCACACTGTTATTCACATTTCAAGCTTGAGATGGTGCTAAAAGCCTGTGGATAGTTATTCCAGCACTATCCCCTGTTTTTACACAGCCTTATGCACATGCGCATTCAGGTTATCCCGGCTTATTCGATGGCTATCCCCTGCTTATCAGACGCTTATCCAGCCCTTTACCCACAAATTTATGCACAGCCACACTGTCTCGGTGCACCACCTGCCCACAGGCTTTCCCAGCTAAATCACAGCCTGTCCTCTGGATATTCCCAGCTTTTCCGCACACTTTTCAACAAGGTTACCCACAGAAGCAATCCTGTCATCCGGCATACAGCTGATAGGCAATGCCGCCCGTGGTCGAGCCGATGACTTGCGCCTGGAATTCCGCACTATTGCAAAAGCCCAGCAAGACATCCGCTTCGCTGGCGCCGTGGTGGTCCATCTGGCCGGTCCACCATGCCAGGCCTGCCGCGTCGGGCTCACGCTGCAGCACGTTGCGGTACAGCGCCTGCAGATACGCGTCATGGCTGCCGCCATACAGGCTGGTGAATTCGCTGGCGCTGGTGAAACAGCGGGCTGCATCGGCCATGCTCATGCCCTGGTCCAGCATCTTGATCCAGTAGCCCAGCCCTTCCTGGTCCGGCGTCCGGCCCAGCGCCGCCCGGTACAGGCGATAGATGGCGCCGGCATTGCCGTCGATATCCAGCGCCAGCATGCCGTCGGCAAACGCCACGCGCTCGATACCGGTCAGCACGTCGTTCCCCTCGGCGCCCGACACATGCACGCCGTCCGCTCCCCGCAGCACGGTATAGGCGCTGCGCGCACCGCCATACACGGCCGTATCCGTCCCCGCGCCCCCATCGAGCCGGTCGTTGCCTTGCAAGCCCGCCAGCACGTCATTGCCCGCGCCGCCTTGCAGCACGTTGTCGGCGCCATTGCCGGACAAGGTGTCGTTGCCGCTGCCGCCCACCGCGTTTTCAATCACAGTGCCGTAATTGACGGTGATCTGGCCGGCGTCCGTGATCAGGTGGCCGCGCTGGCCGATATAGCCCCAGCGGCCAGGCTCCAGGTACAACGTGATGTCGTCGGCCAGCGCGGCGCCGCTGATGGTGTCGACGCCATTGCCGTCCCAAATGAAGTTGTGCACATCGGGCTGGTTGACGTCAAACGCCGCCTTAGTGAGCACATAGGTATCGTCCCCTGCGCGCGCAGCCGGATTGGGACCATACAGGTATTGCAGGGCGGCGATGTCGAGGCGGCCCAGGTCCGGCGGATCGAGCAGCGCATTGACCTTGGACGTGTACGACATCAGCGAGTTGTCCATATTGTCTTCCAGTCTGGGCAAGACGCCGCCCGGTCCCGCGTCAAACGGATGTTTCAGGCCCAGCGTGTGGCCCAGTTCGTGCTGCAGGATGGCGCTCCAGCGCACGGCATTGGCTGCCGCATCCCCCTGGCGGAAGTCGGTAAACGCCATCCACAGCTTGGTGCCGCCGTCATTGGGATAGCTGCCCTGGCCGGCAATCTTGCTTTCGCCGTCGCGGATGAAGTTATACAGTTCCAGGCCGTCGCTGCCACCGGACCGGCCCGCGACATAGTGCACGTTGACGATACCGGCAATCTTTTGCATTTGCGCTTCCACGAACGCGCGCTCACTGGCCGTGTACGTGCCATGCGCGGCATCGGTGGCAAACGAATACTTGATGGTATGGTCCGGTCCCAGCAACGCGCGCTCATTGGCCGCCATCTGTTCGGCAGTCTTGCCAGCCGTCCGGTACAACAGGCTGTCCACCCAATATGGAGTGGCATTGGGCTGCAGCGCCACCGTTGTCACGGCCGTGGCGGCAAGGGCGCCGTCGCTGAATGTCCACCCCAGGCGGATGGCTGACGCGGTTGACGCGGTGACATTCTGGTAAGCGATGGCGGCCAGCGCGTCATTGACGAGGGCGCCGGTGGCCGCCCCATTGAAATCGATGCGCAACATGCCGCCGCCAGTATGCACGGCGCCAATATCGATGCCATGCATCAGGACATGGCCCTGCTGGAAGGACAACGCGCCAGTCGCGCCAAACATGTCGTCCGCCACCGCACCGCCTTCCCGCTGCAACACAAGGTACGCACCCTGGTAATTGCCGCGGCCTTCCGCCAATTGCATCAATTCGCGGTCGTAGACGGCAATGCCGGCATTGAGCACGGCATCCGGACGGCCCTGTACATAATCAATGCGGTTGGCCGGCTGGGGCGGCTGCCAGGTCAAATCCGGCGTGCCATCGGCCAGGTATTTGGCAAACATGGGCGCGGCGGCGGTTTTGCCGGCCGTATCCATCACGGTTCCCACCAGCGTGACGCCGCCATCGGACGCCGGCAACAGCGTGCCCAGGTTAATCTGCTGCAGCGGTTCGAGCTGTTGCAGCGTGACTTGGCCCTGTTCGCCAAAGTGCGCGTCGGCTTGCCCGTCAGCCTGCAAACGCTGCAGGGCCAGCCGCGTCACGACGGTATGGTCGCCCTGCCGTACATAGACCAACTGGGCGCCCACGATGATACGTCCCGCACTGTCCACCGCTGCGCTGACCGGGCCCAAGGCACCCAAGCTTTCTTCGCCGGCCGTCATCGCGGCGGGAACGCGCACCACCGGCGTGGCCCAGCCCTTCGTGCCAAAACCCTGGTCCAGCGCGCCATCCGGGAGGAAGCGGGCGACCGCAAAATATTTGACGTCGATATCGTGGCCGGCATATGGGGCTTCGCTGTCGAGCGCGACCAGATACTTGCCGTCTTGCTGCAGCGTCAGCGACGGGCCAAACCTGCGGCTCTGGGTCAGGCCGTCGGTCTGGTTCAGATTGGCCGGGTATTCAAGGATTTGCAGGCCGCCTGTGCCGAACTGCGTATCGGCCGAACCGTCCGCATGGAAATGCAGCAGGGCAGGCGCATTGGGCCATGGCTCGATGGCCTGGCCGGCCAGCGCCGCCGGCAGCTTGCCATTCCAGCTTTGCGCCGCCACCAGCAAGCCGCCGTTCGGCAGTATTTCCATGTCCGTTGCCACCGACATCTTGTCCGGCGCAATGACCACGCCATCCTTGCCAAACTGGCGGTCCGGCACGCCAGTGCTGTCAAAGCGTGCCAGTATCACGTGGCGTTCGCTGCCCGCCCCGCTGGTCGCCTTGGCATCGATGGCCGCCATGGTGCCCGCGAGGACGATCTTTCCATCGGGCTGTACGCGCATCGCCTTCACGGCTTCGATCCCGCCCGCATCGGCAACCACCTTGCCCCCCGCGCCAAACGTGGCGTCCAGGCTGCCATCGGCGTTATAGCGGCGGATGAACATATGCGGATCGAGTCCCCGGTATTGTTCAGGCAAATACGTACCCGGATCCGCCACTGCCAGGCCTCCTTCATGGCCGGCCACCAGATACTTGCCGTCGGCGGTGACGGCCAGCGCGGTGATGGTTCCCCCCGCCAGCGAAGTAAACAGCGTGACTTTGCCGTCCCCGCCAAAAGTTGGATCGGGTTTGCCATCCGCGCCGAAGCGGAAAATACCAAACGGTCCCGTTGCCAACAGTTTGCCGTCGGCCAGCGCCACGGCACATTCGATTCCCCGCTCTCCCGGAACCGGGTCGGTTACATATACATTTGGCAAGCCAGTGGCGATCAGGGGAGCAGTATTTGCCATCACAGTGTCCGTAAAATTTCCAAAAGGAAATATTAAACAGCGATGTCAAATCAGCATACTTTTTTTACAATCGCGGCGACGATTTCTCATATATACAACATTTACCCACACGCTATCCTCAGGCTGCCCACAAGATATCCGCTGCTTAATCCCAGCTTCTCTACATGCTTTTCAACAAATTTATCCACAGCGTGCAAACGTAAAAAATGGCGCCACAAAGGGCGCCATTGCGAGGAAGCAGGCTGAATTACTTCTTGATCTTCACAGGGCGCTTCCAGCCCGCCAGCGACATTTGCTTGGTGCGCGACAAGGTCAGCTGCTCCGCCGGCGCATCCTTGGTCAACGTCGTGCCTGCGCCGATGGTGGCGCCGCGGCCCACGGTGACTGGCGCCACCAGCTGGCAATCACTGCCGATGAACGCGTCGTCTTCAATCACCGTACGGAATTTGTTTGCACCGTCATAGTTGCAAGTGATAACACCGGCGCCCACGTTGACTTTGGAACCAATGGTGGCGTCGCCCACGTAAGCCAGGTGGTTGGCCTTGCTGTGCGCGGCGATCTGGCTGTTCTTGACTTCGACGAAGTTACCGATGTGCACATCTTCGCCCAATTCCGTGCCTGGACGCAGGCGCGCATACGGTCCCACTTGCGAAGCAGCGCCAACAACGGCCTCTTCGAAATGGCAGAACGGCTTGATGTTGACGCCGGCGCCGACTTTCGTATTGACCAGCACGCTGTGCGCCCCCACGGTGACGCCATCCGCCAGTTCGACTTTGCCTTCGAATACACAGCCGACGTCAATTGTCACGTCGCGGCCGCAGATCAGCTCGCCACGCACGTCGATACGGGCCGGATCCATCAGCGTCACGCCTTTTTCCAGCAGCGCCTGGGCAATGTTGAGCTGGTGGATGCGTTCCAGCTGGGCCAGCTGCACTTTACTGTTCACGCCAGCCACTTCCCACTGGCCGGACGGCTGCGCCGACACGACCGGCACGCCATCGGTAACCGCCTGGGCCACGATATCGGTCAGGTAATACTCGCCTTGCGCGTTATTGTTTTGCAATGCGGACAGCCATTTTTTCAAGTGGCGCGTTGGCGCCACGATGATGCCGCTGTTGATTTCCTTGATGGCGCGCTGTTCAGGCGTCGCATCTTTTTCTTCCACGATCCGTTCAATGGCGCCGTCCGCATTGCGGATGATGCGGCCCAGGCCAAATGGATCGTCTTGTTCCACGGTCAGGATACCCAGCTTGTCGCCACCCGCCGCGTCCACCAGGCGCTGCAGCGAGCTGGCTGTCGTCAGCGGCACGTCGCCGTACAGGATCAACGTCGGGTGCGCTTCATCCAGCACCGGCAGCGCTTGCATGACAGCGTGGCCCGTACCCAGCTGCGGTTCTTGCAGTGCGGCGGAAATGTCGGTGCCGGGAATTTGCTTCTCTTTTTCCAGATGAGTCAGGACAGCTGCGCCTCCATGCCCGTAAATCACGCATAATTTGGACGGGGACAAGCCGCGCGCCGTGTGAATAACGTGCGACAACAGCGGCTTGCCGGCAAGCGGATGCAACACTTTAGGCAAAGCGGACTGCATGCGTTTGCCCATGCCGGCGGCGAGAATAACAACGTTCATAGGCCGAAAAAATGAGAGTTGAAAATATGGAAAAGTTTAACACGCAGCCCCTGTCTCACAGGGGCGCACGCTACTTTTTCGTCGTGCTGGTGCTGGCGCTGCTGGGCGCCTGCAGTTCGCTCCGACTGGCGTATAACAATGGCGATACCTTGCTGTTCTGGTGGCTCGACGCCTATGTCGACCTGACGTCCGACCAAAAACCCGGCGTGAAATCCGATATCGGCGACTTGTTCCGCTGGCACCGCAAAACCCAGTTGCTAGACTACGTGCAACTGTTGCGCACCGGCCAGCGCCAGCTGCAGGGCACGCCGACGGCGGCGGATTTACAGGCGGATTACCGCGAAGCGCGCGCCCGCGCCGAGACGGTGCTGATGAAGGCGGTGCCGGATATTGCGGAACTGGCGCTGAAACTCACGCCGGAGCAACTGGTTGCCATGGAAAAGAAGTTCGAAAAAAACAACCGGGATTTCCGCCGCAAAAACATGAAGGGCGACCGCACGGAACAAATGAAGTTCCGCTATAAAAAGTCGATGGAACAGTTCGAGTTGTGGTTTGGCGATTTCAGCCGGGACCAGGAAGCCATCATCCGCAAGGCGTCCGACGCCCGTCCGATGGATAACGAATTGTGGCTCGATGAACGCATGCGGCGCCAGCAAGCCATTTTTGAGCTGGCCAAGAAAATCCAGCAGGAAAAACCTTCGCAAGCCGTGGCGGAAGGGTGGATCCGCGACTTGGTGAAGGAATTGTTCGACCGGATGGAAAAGCCGTCGGACCGCAAGGCGTTCTTTGATGCCTATTTGGCGGGCAATATTGAACTGGTGCACACGGTGATCCGGATTGCCACGCCGGAGCAGCGCGAACATGCGCAGAAGCGCATGCAGGGGTGGATCGATGATTTAAATGCGCTTGCCCAGAAGTAAGGGGCAAAAACCGGCATGTTATAGTTCCGCCCATGCAAAAGAAGTCCACTAAAACCCCTAAAGTCCCGGTCCACGGCCCGAAACAAAGCAACCAGGTGCGCATCATAGGCGGCGCGTGGAAACGCACGCCCTTGCCAGTGCTGGAAGCACTGGGTTTGCGTCCGACGCCGGACCGCGTGCGCGAAACCGTGTTCAACTGGATCAACCACTTGCGCGACGCCAACTGGTCGCAGGCCAAGGTATTGGACTTGTTTGCCGGCAGCGGCGCCCTGGGCTTTGAAGCAGCCAGCCGCGGCGCAGCCAGTGTGCTGATGGCGGACACCAATACCGCCGTGATCCGCCAGCTCGACACCATCAAAACCAAGCTCAATGCCGCCAATGTCACGTTGCAGCGTGCCGATGCGCTGGTGCTGGCGCAATCGCTGGCGTCGCGCGGCCAGCAATTTGATGTGATTTTCCTGGATCCGCCCTATCAGCAAGACTTCCTGTCCCGTACGCTGCCGCTGTGCGCGAAACTGCTGGCGCCGGGCGCACTGGTCTATGCGGAATCCGGTTTGCCATTGACGTTCGAAGGGGAAGACGCCCCGGACTGGATGGCAGGCTGGGACGTGGTGCGCGCTGACAAGGCGGGCATGGTGTACTACCATTTACTACAGTACAACGGCTGACCTGAACGCTTGCTGCACTGCAGTAACGCTTTCAGGCATAATGCGCGTTCTATTGTTTGGAGTCACTGTAGGGAGCCGCAATGGTTGTAGCCGTTTATCCGGGAACATTTGATCCGCTGACGCGCGGTCATGAAGATCTGGTGCGCCGTGCATCGGGCCTGTTCGACCAGCTGATCGTCGGCGTGGCGGACAGTCAAAACAAGCGTCCGTTCTTTTCGCTGGACGAGCGCCTGACCATCGCCAACGAAGTGCTGGGCCATTATCCAAACGTCAAGGTCGAGAGTTTTTCCGGGCTGTTGAAGGATTTCGTGCGCGACCATGATGCGCGCGTGATCGTGCGCGGCTTGCGCGCCGTGTCTGACTTTGAATATGAATTCCAGATGGCGGGCATGAACCGCTACCTGTTGCCGGATGTCGAAACGCTGTTCCTGACGCCGTCCGACCAGTACCAGTTCATTTCCGGCACCATCGTGCGGGAAATCGCGCAACTGGGCGGCGACGTGTCGAAGTTCGTGTTCCCGTCGGTTGACCGCTGGCTGCAAAAGAAAATCGCCGCCACGCGCGGCACCGGGGTGTAAGGAGATCCATCATGGCGTTGATGATCACTGACGAATGCATCAATTGCGACGTCTGCGAACCGGAGTGCCCGAACGATGCGATTTACATGGGCCTGGAAATCTATGAAATCGATCCCAACAAGTGCACCGAGTGCGTCGGACACTTCGATGAGCCGCAATGCGTGCAAATCTGTCCGGTCGAGTGCATTCCGTTGCATCCGGACTGGCAAGAATCGAAAGAACAGTTGTTTGCCAAGTTTGAACGATTGACTGCGGCGAAAACGCCACCAGTTTCCGAAAAGAAATAAACGTCCTTCTCCATGGTGTTATAGTCGCCAGCACCTATAACGACACCACCATGGAGACAGCATGCAATCTTTCCGCAGAACTATTCTGAAATCCGCCGCTGCGGCCGTTATGCTGGCGGCCGCGTTCCCTGCATTTGCCGCCGTTGACGTGGCTGGCGTGAAATTCGACGATACCGTGACCGTGGCGGGCCAGACGCTGAAGCTTAATGGCGCGGGCTTGCGCACCAAAGTCGTGTTCAAGGTCTATGCGCTGGGCCTTTATTTGCAAGACAAGAAAACCACGGTGGCCGACGTGCTGGCTGCGCCTGGCGCACGGCGCGTGCATATCCACGTGCTGCGTGAACTGACGTCGGAAGATTTCGGCAAAGCGTTTATGGCGGGCTTGAACGACAACACGGATGCGGCCGAGCGCGGCAAGATTGTGCCGCAGACGAAACAATTCGGTGAAATGTTCGCATCGTTTCCCGGCTTGAAGAAGGGCGACGTATTGACGGTGGACTGGATCCCCAACAGCGGCACGCAATGTTATCTGAACGGCAAACCAGTCGGCGCCGTATTGCCGGACCAGGCGTTCTACAACGCCATCCTGCGCATCTGGATCGGCGACAAGCCGGTGGACAGTTCCCTCAAGCCGCAGCTGCTGGGTGAAAAGTAATTCTCATTCCGCAAAATGTTGCAATTTCGTTTGGTGCCTGGCACCAGACGTTTTTGCAATAAAAATCGGCGCCGGCTGTGGATAAGTCTTACGCGCGGGCGGCCAGCGCGCGCAGTTCGGCGGCGTGGCTGGGGGCAATTTCCATCGAGTTCAGCATGCGGTTCAAGACCAGCGCATCGCGCATCTTACGGCGCTGTGCGCGTTCTTCGCGGCTTGGCTTCGGGTGGATCACCAGCGCCAGCGCGCGCACCACACCCAGCAGCAGCGGCTTGAACAGCAACACCAGGAAAACTGCCAGCAGGGAGCCCAGTACCGCCTGCAGTGCGGTCATCAGCGAGACTTCCAAAAGTAGAGCTTGGACTGCAGAAATGAAGGTAGACATCGAAGTTCAGGAAACATTACAATCAAGCGTAACTATAGTGCGCTGCAACATATAAATCCAATTTCGTTTCCCGATATCAATCATTCGGGAAACGAATAAGTCCACACTTACATACCATGAGCTTTCTGACGCTGGACTTGAACTTGCTGCGTGTATTCGACGCAGTCATGACTGAACAAAACCTGACCCGCGCGGCCGGCCACCTGGCCATGACGCAGCCCGCCGTCTCCAACGCCATCAAGCGCCTGCGCGAAAGCCTCGGCGATGAATTGCTGATCCGCACCGCGTATGGCGTCAAGCCGACGCCCCGCGCCGAAGCGTTATGGCCTTCCGTGCGCAGCGCACTGGCCAGCTTGGAAGCGGCCGTCACGCCGGAAACCTTCGACGTGTCCAAAGCGCACGCCACTTTCCGCCTGGCGATGGCCGACGCGACCGCCGCCTTCTGGCTGCCGTCGCTGATGCGGTCGATCGAACGCGAAGCGCCCGGCGTCAATGTACGCATGGTGCCGCTGACCACGCGTGAGCCGCGCCCGATGCTGTTGCGCGGCGACGTCGACCTGGCGGTCGGCTTCTTCCCCGGCGTGGCGGCCCAGCTGTCGTCCGACACCAGTTCCCCGATCCGCCACGAACGCCTGTATTCCGGCCATTACGTGTGCGTGATGCGGCGCGACCACCCGCTGGCTAAAGTGGAACTGACTTTGGATAACTATTGCGCCGCCAACCATTTATTGGTGAGCTTTTCCGGCCGCGCGCACGGCCTGGTCGATGAAGCGCTGGCGCAAATGCAGCGCGAACGCCGCATCCTGCTGACCGTGAACCAGTTCTTCACAGCCGGCCGCGTGGTGGCCAACTCGGATTTGATTACCGTGCTGCCGAAGCACCTGATTGCATCGACCGGCATGACGGACGCGCTGGTGCACAAGGAATTGCCATTCCAGCTGCCAGCCGTGCACCTCGATATGCTGTGGCACGAACGCGATGCCCGCAGCCCGGCCCACAAATGGCTGCGCGCCAACCTGGAAGCCATGAATACCGTGGTGCAGAAAACGGCGCCGGGAACGGCGCCGCGCAGCGATATCGACTAAGCAGCAATGCCGGATTACGGCGGTTCCCGCCTAATCCGGCCTACAGCTACAGCCGCAGTAAGAGGTAGGCTGGATTAGCGCAGCGCGCGTAATCCGGCAAGCAGGCCCCGGACAGCTCAATGTCCCGCTGACTTGTACCCGATCCGGAACCCGCCCCAGTGCCGCCCATTGACGTAAATGGGCGCCGACAAGTCGTGCATGACTTCCCCCGTATCCCGCTTGTACGTCTGCAGCAGGAACGGCGCCGTATTCGAGCCGCACCGTTTCCCCGTGCGGTCGCTGAAGATCCGCTTGGTGCGGTTGTTGACGATGTCGATGTCGTAATTGCCCGTCAGCGGCTGGGAAAACTTCTTGTTATGTGTAGGGAAGTAGCCATTGTTGTCCACCGCGCCCGCATAGGCCAGCTGCGGCATGGCCGTCAGCAAGCCTTCCTGCAAATCCGGCAACACCTTGTCCGTGAAGCGGTCAAATTGCGTCGTATACTTGGGCGGGTCGGTATTCGGGATCGGCTTGTATTGGCGGTCGAACAGCGCCGCTTCACTGATCACGCCGCGCCTGATCGCATCTTCAAACAGCAAACCGACAGTGCGCGCGGCCTGCTGCGCCGCCTGCTTGATGTCGTCGTGCGCAGTCGGCACCTGGGCGCTGCCCAGCGCTGCCGTAATGACTTCGGCCCGTTCCGCCACCGCCATCGCGGAACCGGCCGCGCGGGGCAGTTCACTTTCCGTGGTCAACATGCTGTCGCGGATCTGTGCAATGGCTTCCGCAATCACGTGGGTGGTATCGACGTGCTTGCGCGACGCGCGCGCAATCTCGCCGATTTCCGTTTCCGACGCGGCCGATGATTGCTCGATCGATGACAGCAGGCCGTGGACGGTTTCCACATTCTGCGCCGCCTCGCTGACGCTGGACGCCAGCGACGTCATGCCGCGGCTGGCGGTTTCCGCCTGCTCGTTGATGGCCCGCACCATCAGCGAGATTTCATCGGTGGCTTCCTTGGTGCGCTGCGCCAGTTGCCGCACTTCGCCCGCCACCACGGCAAAGCCGCGTCCCTGTTCCCCGGCGCGCGCCGCTTCAATGGCGGCATTGAGCGCCAGCAGATTGGTGCGGGCCGAGATTTCTGTAATGGCGGTGGTAAAACCGTAGATGCGCCTGGCCTTGTCTTGCAATTCCGCCATCACGCCCGATGCCTGCTGCGCATCGGCGCGGGCGCGGCGGATGCGTTCCAGGCCCTGGTCTGCTTCGCTGCGCCCGGTTTCCGTTTCAGCGCGTACGCGGGCGGCCACTTGCGCAGCCCGTTCCGCGTTGGCGGCGATTTTTTCCGTGGTGCGCGCATTCTGGCCCGAGCCGGTGACGATTTCGCCGGCCGTGCGCACGTCGGATTCGATTTTCTTTTTGACGGAATCGACAAAATACGACGTTTCCGCCGCGCCGATCATGATGGCGTCAATTTCCTCGCCCACCGTGCGCGCAAAGCGCTGCGGGCCGTCGTCAGGGCGGCGCGCGCCTTTGATGTGCAGCGCCAGCACGCCTGTCAGCGCCGCCAGCGCGGATGGCCAGATCGATGCGGTGCTCCCCGCCATCTGTTGCGCCGTCCATGACACCAGGGACCCGGCTGTCACAGCCCCCACTACCCAACCAACGTGATGCACCTGCTTGCGCTGCAACTTCATTCTCTCCTCCAAGTCGCGCAAGCTTGCCTTGCATCCGCAAGTACGGGCCTGGATGGGTCAGGACAGGCGCGAAGGGGCGCCTGCCTGCCGGTCCTTGTTATGGCTGCGCCCGTGCAGCGGTTACTGCTGTTACTTGATAGGCAGCTTGCTTGTATTTTTCACTTCTTCCATCACCGCATAGGTATGGGTTTCCCGCACACCCTTCTGTAACAGCGTCTTGCCCAGGAATTCCCGGTAAGCCGCCATATCCTTGACACGCGCCTTGACCAGGTAGTCGAAGCCGCCGGCCACCATGTGGCACTCCAGCACTTCGGGGATCAATTGCACGCTTTGTTTAAATGCATCAAATACTTCCGGCGTGGTACGATCTAGCACGACTTCGATAAACACCAGCAACGACACATCCAGCAATTGCGGATTGAGTTGGGCGGTGTAGCCCATGATGTAACCGGACTCGTGCAGCTTGCGCACGCGCTCCAGGCAGGCGGCCGGCGACAGGTTCACGCGCGCAGCCAGTTCGACGTTACTGATGCGTCCGTCGCTCTGCAGTTCCATCAGGATCTTTTTGCTAATCTTGTCCAGCATGGATAAATTCCCCTTCTAATTTTATTTGGTGAAATTCTCTCACCAAAAACAATGTATGGCTAGTCCTAAGTAATACCAGAATTAATCCAGAAGAAATCCCTCTACAATCGAATCATCAGCAGTTGCACGGAAATACGCTCGCCCAGCCACAAGCCGGACGGGCGTTTTTTTAACAGGTTCCGTGCAGCGCGCTCCAACAATGACAACCTTTGTAGAGAGTTCACATGCAAGCAGCAGCAAGCACCACCACTCCGTTTTCCGCCCTGTCGGCGGAAATCCTGCGCGATCCTACCCCTCTGCGCGCAGCCATCACCGCGGCTTACCGCCGCGACGAAACTGACGCCGTGCAATGGCTGCTTAGCCAGGTACGGGATGACGGCAGTACGATGGAAGCCCAGGCGCTGGCACATAAGCTCGTGTCGTCCGTACGCAAGGAGCGCACCCGCGCGTCCGGCGTGGATGCGCTGATGCATGAATTCTCTCTGTCGTCGGAAGAAGGCGTGGCGCTGATGTGCCTGGCCGAAGCACTGTTGCGTATTCCCGACGCCGCCACCGCCGACCGCCTGATCGCCGACAAGATCAGCAAGGGCGACTGGCGCAAACACCTGGGCGAATCGCCGTCGATGTTCGTCAACGCGGCCACGTGGGGCTTGCTGGTGACGGGTAAATTAGTGTCTTCGTCGAGCGAAGAAGGCTTGGGTTCGGCCATCACGCGTTTGATTGCCAAGGGCGGCGAGCCGCTGATCCGCAAGGGCGTTGATTTGGCCATGCGCATGCTGGGCAACCAGTTCGTCACGGGCCAGACCATCGATGAAGCCATCAAGAATGGCAAACCGAATGAAGCGCGCGGCTACCGTTATTCGTTCGACATGCTGGGTGAAGCGGCGCTGACCGCTGCCGATGCAGACAACTACTATGCCGCGTATGAAAAAGCGATCCACGCGATTGGCCGCGCGTCAAATGGCCGCGGCATCAAGGATGGTCCCGGCATTTCCGTGAAATTGTCGGCGCTGCACCCGCGCTATTCGCGCGCCCAGCGCGCCCGCGTGATGTCTGAACTGTTGCCGCGCCTGACCGCGCTGGTGAAACTGGCCAAGCAATACAACATCGGCCTGAACATCGATGCGGAAGAAGCGGACCGCCTGGAACTGTCGCTGGACTTGATGGAAGCCATGGCGTTCGACCCGGAACTGGCCGGCTTTGACGGCATCGGCTTCGTCGTGCAGGCGTACCAGAAGCGCTGCCCGTATGTGCTGGATTACCTGATCGACCTGTGCAAGCGCAGCGGCCGCAAGTTTATGGTGCGCCTGGTGAAGGGCGCTTACTGGGACGCGGAAATCAAGCGCGCGCAAGTCGATGGCATGTCCGGCTACCCGGTGTATTCGCGCAAGGTGTACACGGACTTGTCGTACCTGGTGTGCGCGCAAAAGCTGCTGGCCAATACCGACGTGATTTACGCGCAATTTGCCACGCATAATGCACAAACCCTGTCGACGATTTACACGTGGGCCAAGCGCGACAACGTCACCAACTATGAATTCCAGTGCCTGCACGGCATGGGTGAATCGCTGTACGACCAGGTGGTGGGCAAGGACAACCTGGACAAGGCGTGCCGCATCTACGCGCCGGTCGGTTCCCATGAAACGCTGCTGGCGTACCTGGTGCGCCGCCTGCTGGAAAACGGCGCCAACTCGTCGTTCGTCAACCAGATCGTCGATGAAGCGATTCCGATTGAATCGCTGATCAAGAACCCGGTGGAAGTGGCGCGTTCGCACGGCGGCCAGCCGCATCCTGCGATTCCGCTGCCAGTGAACATGTTTGGCGCCGAGCGCCGCAATTCCGCCGGTATTGACCTGTCGAATGAAAATACGCTGCGCGAAGTGGCGGACGTGCTGGCGCAGCCGCGCACGTGGACGGCCGGTCCCTTGCTGGCGGGCGCGCTGACCATCGGCCAGCCTTCGCAGCCGGTGATCAACCCGGCACAGCGCACGGATATCGTGGGCCAGGTGACGGAAGCGGCTGCCGCCGATGTGAATACCGCATTAACGGCCGCATCGGCCTTTGCGCTGGAATGGCAGACGACGGAACCGTCCGTGCGCGCCGCGGCACTGAACCGCGCTGCGGACTTGTTTGAACAGCACCAGCTGGAACTGATGGCGCTGGCCATCCGCGAAGCGGGCAAATCGCTGCCGAACGCGATTGCGGAAATCCGCGAAGCGGTGGACTTCCTGCGCTACTACGCAGCAGAAATCTCGGGCAAGCCGAACACGCTGGCGCTGGGTCCTGTCACCTGCATCAGCCCATGGAACTTCCCGCTGGCGATCTTCACGGGCCAGGCCGCCGCCGCGCTGGCTGCCGGTAACGTGGTGCTGGCCAAACCGGCGGAACAAACGCCGCTGATCGCCTACCGCGCCGTGGAATTGCTGCACGAAGCGGGCGTACCGCGCGCGGCGCTGCAATTCCTGCCGGGCCGTGGCGAAGTGGTGGGTGCGGGCCTGTGCAACGACGCCCGCGTGCGCGGTGTGATCTTCACGGGTTCGACCGAAGTGGCGCAGCTGATCAACCGTACGCTGGCCAAGCGCGCCGTGATTGAAGGCGCGGACATTCCACTGGTGGCGGAAACCGGCGGCCAGAATGCCATGATAGTCGATTCGTCGGCGCTGCCGGAGCAGGTGGTGCAGGATGCCGTGTCGTCCGCGTTTGACAGCGCGGGGCAGCGCTGCTCGGCGCTGCGCGTACTGTTCCTGCAGGCAGATATCGCCGATAAGACCATCAAGATGCTGAAGGGCGCGATGGGTGAACTGAACCTGGGTTCGCCGGACCGCCTGGTGACGGACATCGGTCCCGTCATCGACAGCGAAGCGCAGCAAAACCTGCTGGCGCACATTGAAAAAATGCGCAAATCCGCCCTGGCATGCCATGCGCTGAACGTGCCGGCGGGCGCCAATGGCACCTTCGTGCCGCCGACCGTGCTGGAAATCCGTTCGCTGGAAGAATTGACGAAGGAAGTGTTTGGCCCGGTGATGCACGTGATCCGCTATCAGCGCGCGGACTTGGGCAAGATCGTCGACCAGATCAATGCCAGCGGCTATGGCCTGACCTTGGGTGTGCATTCGCGTATCGATGAAACCATTGATTTCATCACGTCGCGTGCGCACGTGGGCAATATCTACGTGAACCGCAATATCGTGGGCGCGGTGGTGGGCGTGCAGCCATTTGGCGGCGAAGGCAAGTCCGGCACGGGCCCGAAGGCGGGCGGTCCGCTGTACCTGAAGCGTTTGCAGCGTGGCGCCGTCGTGGCGGGTGCGCCGCAGCGTGCTGCGAATCCGGCACTGGATACGCTGGCGGCGTGGGCGAAAACCTCGGGCCGCGAAAAAGTCGCGGCGCTGGCGGAACAATATGGCCTGCAATCGATGCTGGGGGTGACGCTGGCGCTGCCTGGTCCGACCGGCGAGCGCAATACGCTGAGCTTTGCCCCTCGTGGCGCCATCGTGTGCCATGCGGCGACCCAGGCTGGCTTGCTGAACCAGCTGGCCGCCGTACTGGCGACGGGCAACCAGGCCGTCATCGTGCCGAAATCGGGCGATATCGTGCCAGTAGACCTGCCGGCAGCCGTAAAAGGCCGTATCGCGGCCGTAGGGGCCCTGGAAGCCTTCCGTGGGGACTTCCAGCTGGCCTTGGTGGAATCGCCGCTTGTAGCGGCTGTACGCGAGCCTATGGCGGCCCGCGACGGCGCGCTGGTCGGCATTATTGAAACTGACGACAGCGGCGCCATCCCGGTATGGCGTCTGCTGGCGGAACGTGCGCTGTGCGTGAACACCACCGCAGCGGGCGGCAATGCGAGCCTGATGACCTTGGGCGCGTAAATAGGTTGGTTGTGGAAAAGGGCTGAGTTATCCACGCAGCCTTTTTCATCCATACGCGTTCAGGCTGCCACACGCCGGTTCGAGCAGGGAACAACTGATTCTTTACATGCTGTGGAAAAGCGCCGGGTTATCCACCCGGCGTTTTTTATTGGGGCCTGGCCCCAAAAGCACTATCGTTCGCCCCATTTCTGCCATTTGAAAGCTATGACAGGGGCCTTGGCGCGCGTTCCATGATTTTTTGATGTATACCTCGCCAAACAGCGCCGGCATGCTTAATTCCCCGCAAAAGCTCTTGAATGCGCAAATGGCATGCTGATGGGATGCCTAGACTTCTTCGAATTCCATCTACATGTGCACCGCTGCACGTCGTGCAACGCGGTCACAATCGCTGCGAAGTATTCCGCCGCGAATACGACTACCTGATGTACTTAGCCGCACTGCAGTGGGCATTGGAACATTACCGATGCGATTTGCATGCTTACACGCTGATGACAAATCACGTACATATGCTCATCTCTCCCAGAGATTTGGATAGTTTGCCGCGCTTATTTATGTCGCTGGGCAGCCGCTACGGCGGATATTTCAACCAGAAATACCAGCGTTCCGGCTCGCTGTGGAGTGGCCGTTACTATGCATCCTTGATATTGAGCGACGAACACCTGATGCGTTGCTACCGTTACATCGAACTCAATCCCATTCGGGCTGGCATGACCGATGCGCCAGGAGAGTACCGATGGACCAGTTACCGTTGCAACGGGGAAGGACAGCTCGACGAATTAATCGTTCCCCACGAACTGTACCTGCGGTTAGGCCGGGACGACGCAACACGCCAGGCTAATTACCGGGATTTATGCGCGCAAGCACTGCTTCCCCAAGAAATGACAGAAATACGCCGCGCATTAAAACGCGGCACTCCGCTCGAATAACCATCAGCCCCTGTGGAAAAAGCCAAGGTTACCCACATGGAACGCTGTAGTCGATATTTCAGGGCCTGGCCCCAAATTTAAGTACGGCAAAAGTTTTGCAGCACGCCAAACGCATAGCGCGACGCCACCTTGTGGACAAACTCCATGAAATCCACAGGCGCATCTTCGTTGGCGTTGTCGGAGATGGTGCGGATCACGCCAAATGGGATGCCCAGTTCAAAACATACTTGCGCAACGGCCGCGCCTTCCATTTCCACTGCCAATAAATCCGGCAACGCATCTTTCAACGCGCCCAATTGCGCCCGGTGCTTGATGAATTGATCGCCACTGGCAATCAAACCACGGTGCAATTGCGGGGTGTCTGGCTCTTCTTGCAAGAATTCACGGGCCGCCAGCGCCAGCCGGCGGGTCAAATCACGGTCGGAAGCGATGTGCGATTGCCCGGTTAACGGAATTTCAAAGCGGGGAAACAGGGGACTGGCATCCATATCGTGCTGAACCAGTGATTCCGCCACCACGATATCGCCGACACGCACGCCCACATCGCCACTCCCAGCGACACCGGTAAAGACAATGTGGGTAACTCTAAACTTTTCCACAAGAATGCTGGCAGTCATGGCGGCAGCGACTTTGCCAATACGGGACAGCACACAGACCGCATCGATGTCCCACAGCTTGCCAGCAGTGTATTCACGCATGCCGTGCACCTGTTTTTCCACGTGTTGCATCGCATCGATCAAGCCCATCTGTTCTTCAGCTAGCGCGCTGATGATTCCTAAACGCATTCTTCCCCCGAGTTTTTAGGCTTTTGGTTTACAAGAAAAATATATAAAAAACATAGTAGTAGATAGTAAACCACCAGTTTTTTGTGGATAAGCCTGTTAACAAGCGAAAAATCAGCGGTTTACGCGTTTCAAAACCTGCTGAACAAGCATTGTATCGATGCAGGACGACTTTTGGACAACAAAAACCATTCACGCCAACCCTGGTTTTTCCACTATTGATCCTGTGGATATCCAACAGGTTGTTCACATTCGCTCTTTTTTGCGTTTTTCAGACCTGTCTACAGAACAACGCCAAACTACCTTAAACACTAAAGCTTTTTATTTAAAATGATAGTAGTAGTAAACGTGGCCTGAACTGTGGATAACCACGTTAACCATCAAAAAATCAGTTGTTTACGTTAACGATAAGGAGCTGGACAACCGCTGTACCAGCGTAGGGGTAAAAACTGGACAAAAAAATCCCGGTGCACAACCTGCAGGTTTACTCACATGCTGTCCTGTGGATATTGATGGACTTATCAACAGCCGACAGCATTTCATCGAGTTCATCACTGGTGATGGGAGCGGAAAACACGTAACCCTGGCCAAAATCACACCCAGCGGCCAGCAATTGCACTTGCTGGCGCTGGTTTTCCACGCCTTCGGCGATGACACGGATGCCCAGTTTGTGGGCCAACGCAATCACGGCTTCACACAAGGCGGGGCCGGCCTCGTTTTCCATGAGGAAGGATGGGTCGATTTTCAAGAAATTCAGTGCGTAACGCTTTAAAAACGCCACGGAACAGTAGCCGGTGCCAAAGTCATCGAGCGACAGCGCGATGCCAGCCTCATGCAATGCCTGTAATTTGTGCACCACGGCGTGGTCTGTATCGAGCAGCATGCTTTCCGTGACTTCCACGATGATGCTTTTCGGCGCCAGCCGCTGTTCGCCCAGGTAATCAAGCCACTCCGCCACGTTGACGCCCCTTTCGCGGAACTGGCAAATGGACCCATTGACGGACACCTGGAAGTTTTTATCGTGCAGCAACTGCATGCGCTTCACGGTTTGCACTGCCTGGCGGAATACCCAGTCGCCTATGCCGACGATGGCGCCCGTATGTTCTGCCACAGGAATGAATTCAGAAGGGCACAGTAACCCCCGCGCCGGGTGTTGCCAGCGCACGAGAGCTTCCGCTTTCACGACGTTGCCAGTGGATAACTCAATGACAGGCTGGTACAGCACGCGGAACTGGTTATGCATCAGTGCATCACGCATTTCATTGGCCAACGTCATGCGCGCACGCGTGGCTTCCTGCATGAACGGCGCGAAATAATTGAAGCGGTTGCGGCCCTGCTGTTTTGCCGCATACATGGCCTGGTCCGCATTTTTCAACAGGGTATCGGCATCGCGCGCATCGTCCGGGTAAAACGTGATGCCCAGACTGGCGGAAATATGGACAATATCCGTTCCCAGCTGGATCGGCGCCGACGTGGTTTTCAAGATTTCTTGCGCAATGCGCAACACGTCGGGCGGATCATTGAGCTCGGCCAGGATGACCGTGAATTCATCGCCGCCCAGCCGCGCCACGGTATCCGTGCCGCGCACACAATTGCCCAGCCGCGCCGCCACTTCTTTCAGCAACACGTCGCCCATGTCATGGCCCAGCGTGTCGTTGACTTCCTTGAAGCCATCGAGGTCAATAAAGACCAGCGCCATGGGCAATTGCGTGCGGTCGGATTTCTTCATTTCCTGGCGCAAGCGTTCGCCAAACATGCGGCGGTTCGGCAAGCCCGTCAGCGTATCGAAGTTCGCTTGCTTCCAGATCAATTCTTCCGATGCTTTTTTCTTCGTGATATCGGAAAACAGGGCGACGCGCCGGTAGGCTTCGCCATTCTGGTCAAACACGGCGTCGAAACGCAGCGCCACCAGGTAATGTTCGCCATTTTTGGCTTGCTGCCAGACTTCGCCTTCCCACTGTCCTGTATTGCGGATGGCGTTGCGCATCTTGCGGAAAAATTCATAATCCTGGCGGCCGGACGTCAATTCATATGCCCAGTGCCCCAGCACCTCCGCTTCCGTATAGCCGCTGATGCGGGTAAACGCGGGATTGACGGATAAAATCATGCCTTCCGCATCCGTCACCATCATGCCTTCGCTGCTGTTTTGGTACATCAGCGCGGCCAGTTTCATGGATTCATTGTTTTTGCGCCGCTCCGTGATGTTTTCCGCCATCACGAATAAGCCCCGCACTGCTTTGTCGGGCCCGAAATCCGGCACATACGTGATGGCGTCCCAGCGCAGGTTGCCTTCCCTGGTGCGCAGCGGACGTTCAAAATGCACGGATTCCCCCAGGAATGCCCGCTGCAGGTAGCGCGCCGACAACGCATACGCTTCCGGCCCGATCATTTCCTGCACAGTCTTGCCCAAGGCGCCGCCTGGCGGCATGTTGAACACTTCTTCAAAGCGCCGGTTGGTGAACGTATAGCGCTGCTCGCAATCAACATATGTGACCAGTGCCGGCAAATTATCGGCAATCAGGCGCAGCCGTGTTTCACTGGCCGCGAGTTTTTCTTCCATTTCCCGGCTGGACGCATACAGCAAGCGGTAGCGCGCTTCCCGGTCTTCGACTTTGGCATAGGATCTCAGCGCGAAGTGGCCGGATAACACCATCAGCACCAGCAACAGCGCCAGTCCGGACGTGCCCACCACAAACGCCGGACCGGAAAACCACAAGGCGTCGAGGTCGGAACTGCCCACGGCCACGATCAGCGGCAAGTTTTCCATGGCCCGGTAGCTGAAAATGCGGGGCAGCTTGTCGATTTTGCTCAATACCTGGTACGAGCCGGCAGGACTTTTCGCCAGGCTGCGGAATAACACGGTGTCCGATAAATCCGTGTTGAATGCGGTTTCAAAATTCGGCACCCGGGCAATGACGCGGCCATTGCGGTGGATCAAGGCAATGGTGACATCCTGGGCCATGCGGGCATTTTCAAACACGTTGGCAAAGCGCGCCGCATCGAGCGGCGCAGTAATGACGCCCAGGAACTGGCCATCCGGCCCCTCTACACGGCGTGCCAGGTAAAACAATTTTTGCTTGGAAATCTTGCCTATCGTGGGGCCACCCACGTAAAGCCCTTGCGCAGTCCCGTTTTTCAGCGCGATGAAGTAATCGCGGTCTGAATAATCTGTGCCGCTGACGGGAAAACGGCTGGTGCTGGCAATGGCTTTGCCTTGCGCATCAATAAATGTGATCCAGAAATCATGGTTGAACGCGTCACCGGGAGAAGACAGCAGCGCCCGCATCGTGGCTTCCGATGCAGTTTTTTCAGGTGGTAACACCTTGATGGCATTGGCAAAGCCTATCAGCGACAAGTCCACGAACTGGATCGCGTATTTCACGTGGGCTTCCATGGCCCGGACGAAGTGCTGGGTTTGCCGTTGCAATCCCGCCTCCCGCTCCAGCGCAGAAGAACGAATTTGCCAGGCGACCAGGGCAGTTGCCAACAACGCCATCAAGAACAACCCGGCCAGCAAACGGCGGCGAAAACGCAAGTAAGCGTTCGAGCGGGCGATTTCCGTTCGTTTGCGCAGTATAGGCACGGCAACTCCGGCGGGGTCTGGGATGGACGGTTGCCAATTCAGTATAGAAGAAGCCGATGTTGTCGAGAATCAGTTTCAATGGTGTAGCGGCTTTTCTTCGACGGCATGTGGGATTTTGCCGTCAGTGGCGCGTAAGATGCCTTTGGTTTACTTTAAAAGGATGTTTACAAAATAATAGTATTTGTTAACACCCCCGGTTTTCTGTGGATAAACCCGTTTACTGGAAAAAAATCAGCGGTTTACGGCCTGTACAAGCACCTGCGTAAACCGTGTATGTAAACGGGACGACTTTTGGACAAAAATCCGGGCGGGAACAACATCGCGGTTTACTCACATTTCATGCCTGTGGATATTCATTAGGTTATCCACAGGGCTATAAGGGGGAGGTATGACGTGGCTTTCACTGTTTGAACATCCGATTATTCAGGGGCCCACCGCAGGTGGCGCCAATACGCCAGACCAGGTGGCTGCCGTGTCGAATGCTGGAGCGCTGGGCTCGCTGGCCGGTTCTTTGCTGTCGCCAGACACGTTGCGCAACCAGGTTGCCGCCATCCGTGAGCGCACGGACCGGCCTTTTTGTCTGAATTTCTTTGTGCAAAACACGCCGTCGCCATCGGCGGACGAAGTGGCGCGGGCCGAAGTATTGCTGCGTCCCGTGCTGGATGCGCTGGGCTGGGACAAACTGCCGCTGCCCGCCAAATGGTGTGAAGATTTCCAGGCGCAATTTGAAGCGCTGATTGATCTGAAACCCGCTGTTGCCAGTTTCACGTTCAACCAGTTGCACAAGGAACAAGTCGCGCAATTGCAGCAAGCCGGCATTGCCGTGCTGGGCACCGTGACCACGGTCGATGAAGCGTTGGCGTGGCAAGCGGCCGGCGCGGATGGCGTGATTGCTTCCGGCATCGAGGCGGGCGGACACCGGGGCACGTTTATCGGACCGCAAAAGGAAGCACGGCTGACGACGTTTGAATTGCTGCCTGCTGTCGTGGCGGCGGTGCATATTCCTGTCGTGGCTGCCGGCGGCATCATGGATGGCGCGGACATCAAGCGGGCGCTGGCGCACGGGGCCCAAGCCGTGCAAATGGGCACGGCCTTCCTCGTGACGGATGAATCCGGTATCCATCCCGCGTATAAACAGCGGCTGTTGCAGGCAAAAGAACATACCACGCGGCAGACCCGCGCATTTTCCGGCCGGTATGCGCGGGGACTGGATAACCGCTTCATGCAATTGATGGGCGACGTGGAAGAGCAAGTGCCGGCTTACCCGGTGCAAAACGCATTGACGGGCAGTATCCGCGCGGAAGCGGCCAAGCGGGGCGATACGGAATGGATGTCGCTGTGGTGCGGGACGCAAGTACACCGGTCGCGCGGCATGCCGGCCGCGCAGCTGGTCCGCACGCTGGTTGAAGAAATGAAGCAATAAGGGGGCGGATTGGAATCGGCTGGCCAGTTTGACTACATCATCATCGGCGCCGGCACAGCCGGCTGTGTCTTGGCAAACCGCCTCACGCGCGATAAAAACGTGTCCGTGCTGTTGATCGAAGCCGGTGGCAAAGATGATTATTTATGGATCCACATCCCCGTCGGCTACCTGTATTGCATTAACAACCCGCGCACGGACTGGCTATACCGGACGGAACAGGATCCCGGCCTGGGCGGACGCAGCCTGATTTATCCGCGTGGCAAAGTATTGGGCGGCAGTTCGTCCATCAATGGCATGATTTATATGCGCGGCCAGGCCGGTGATTATGACCGCTGGGCCGACGTATGCGGCGATACCAGCTGGCGCTGGGAATCCGTGCTGCCCTTGTTCCGGCAAAGCGAAGACCACCATGGCGGCGCCTCTGCCTTTCACGGGGCCGGTGGCGAGTGGCGGGTCGAGCGCCAGCGTTTGTCGTGGCCCATCCTCGATGCATTCCGCAAGGCGGCGGCGGAAACCGGCATCCCCCAAGTCGATGACTTCAACCGCGGGGATAACCTGGGCTGTGCGTACTTTGAAGTCAATCAAAAGAAGGGGTTGCGCTGGAACACGGCGCGGGCGTTTTTAAAGACGGCGTTACAGCGCGGTAACTTGACCGTGATGACGGGCTGTCATGTGGAAAAGTTTGATATTGTCCACACGCCCGGCGGACCTGCGTGCCGCGGCGTGATCTTCACGGGTGGCGGCACACGCTGGCATGCCGCATCGGCCCGCGAAACCATTTCCACGGCAGGCGCCATCGGTTCGCCGCACTTGCTGCAATTGTCCGGTATCGGACCGGCCGATGTGCTGCAGCCATTGGGCATTAGCCCGCTCGTCGAATCGCCTGGAGTGGGCGCTAACTTACAAGACCATTTACAGTTGCGCATGATTTACAAAATCCAGGGCGCCACCACGTTGAATACGCTGGCGGCCAGCTGGTTCGGCAAGATGCGCATCGGCCTCGAATATGCGCTCAAGCGCAGCGGTCCCATGTCGATGGCGCCGTCACAGCTGGGCGCCTTTGCCCGTTCGCGGCCCGATGTGGCGACACCGAATCTGCAATACCACGTGCAGCCGCTGTCGCTGGAAAAGTTTGGCGAACCGCTGCATGGTTTCCCCGCGTTTACCGCCAGCGTATGCAATTTGCGGCCCACATCGCGCGGTTATGTCCGGCTGGTGTCGAGTGACCCGTATGCGGCGCCGAAAATCGCGCCCATGTACCTGGCTACGCCGGAAGACCGGCAAACCGCGATGGAAGCCATCCGTTTGACGCGCCGCATCGTGCAAGCGCCATCGCTGGCGCGTTTTCAGCCGGAGGAATTCCGTCCCGGTCCGCAATACCAGACCGATGGCGACCTGGTGCAGGCCGCTGCGGCAATCGGCACGACGATTTTCCATCCGGTCGGCACGTGCCGCATGGGCAAGGCGGACGATGGGCTGGCCGTGGTCGACAGCCGGTTGCGGGTGCGGGGCGTAACGGGACTACGGGTGGCCGACGCCTCCGTCATGCCTTTCATCACGTCCGGCAACACCAATTCGCCGACTGTCATGATTGCTGAAAAAGCTGCACAAATGATCCAGGAATGCAAAATCTGATGCCGCGCAATGCAGTGAAAAAAGCGGGAACTTTACCAGCATAAAAATGGTCAAAACAGCAAATTTACCCGTAAAAATACTGTATTGTTCAAGGTTTCCAAGCTGTGTATGATCGGAGCACAATTTATCGGTTTTACAAGAATAACCGGGGGACGTGATGTCAAACTACATCTTGGAAACAAGACATTTGACCAAAGAGTTCAAGGGATTTACCGCCGTCAACGACGTGAATTTGCGTGTGCAGCGCGGCCATATCCATGCATTGATCGGCCCAAACGGCGCCGGCAAAACCACGTGCTTTAACTTGTTGACGAAGTTCCTGGTCCCCACGTCCGGCCAGATTCTGTTCAACGGTAAAGACATTACTGCGGCCAAGCCCGCCACCATTGCCCGCATGGGCATCATTCGTTCGTTCCAGATTTCCGCAGTGTTCCCGCATTTGACGGTGCTGCAAAACGTGCGCATCGGCTTGCAGCGCCAGCTGGGCACGACTTTTCACTTCTGGAAAAGCGAAAAGTCGCTGGACCAGTTGAACGACCGCGCCATGGCGCTGTTGGCCGAAGTGGATTTGACCAGCTTTGCCGACACCATCACGGCCGACATGCCATATGGCCGCAAGCGCGCGCTGGAAATTGCCACCACGCTGGCAATGGAACCGGAATTGATGCTGCTTGATGAACCGACCCAGGGCATGGGCCACGAAGATGTACACCGCGTGACGGAATTGATTAAAAAGGTCTCGTCCGGCCGCACGATTTTGATGGTGGAGCACAACATGAAAGTGGTGTCGGGTATCTGCGACAAAATTTCCGTGCTGCAGCGCGGCGCCATGCTGGCCGAAGGCAGCTATGCGGAAGTGTCTAGCAATGCGCAAGTGATGGAAGCATATATGGGCAGCGAAGCCACCGAACTGGCGGGAGCGCACTGATGGCGGCGCCGGCATTGGAAATTTCAGGCTTGCGCGCGTGGTATGGCGAATCGCATATCTTGCATGACGTGAATATCAAAGTGCAGCCGGGCGAAGTGGTGACTTTGCTGGGCCGTAATGGCGCAGGACGCACGACGACCTTGCGCGCCATCATGGGATTGACGGGCGCACGCAAAGGGTCGATCAAAGTCAACGGCGTGGAAGCCATCCACTTGCCGACGCACAAAATTGCCCACCTGGGCATCGGCTATTGCCCGGAAGAGCGGGGCATTTTTTCGTCGCTGTCGACGGAAGAAAACTTGATGTTGCCGCCGCAATTGAATGGCGGTCCCGGCATGTCCGTGGACGAGATTTACCAGATGTTCCCGAACTTGCAGGAACGCCGCCACAGCCAGGGCACGCGTTTGTCCGGCGGCGAGCAGCAAATGCTGGCTGTGGCGCGCATCCTGCGCACCGGCGCGAAATTATTGCTGCTCGATGAAATATCCGAAGGCTTGGCCCCCGTCATCGTCCAGGGGCTGGCGCGCATGATCACCACATTGAAATCCAAGGGCTACACCATTGTCATGGTGGAGCAGAATTTCCGCTTCGCCGCGCCGCTGGCGGACCGGTTTTATGTGATGGAGCACGGTCAGATTGTCGAGACCTTCGCTGCATCGGAGTTGAACGCCAAGATGCCGGTCTTGACCGAATTGCTTGGCGTTTGATTGAAAACAATTTTTAACGGAGACAAAATGAAACTCAAGACTATCGCCGCTGCTACTGCTCTCAGTGTACTGTCGTGTGCTAATGCCCAGGTCTCCGGGGACAGCATCAAGATTGGTTTTATTACCGACATGTCGGGCCTGTATTCCGACATTGACGGCCTTGGCGGCGCGGAAGCCATCAAGATGGCGATTGCCGATGCGGGTGTGGTGATTGCCGGTAAAAAAGTTGAGTTTGTGTCTGCCGACCACCAGAACAAGGCCGACATTGCCGCGTCGAAGGCGCGTGAATGGTTTGACCAGCAGGGCGTCGACATGCTGATTGGCGGCACCAATTCCGGCGCCAACCTGGCCATGGCGAAAGTCGCGGCGGAAAAGAAAAAAGTGTTCATTGCCATCGGCGCGGGCACCAACCGCCTGACCAATGAAGAATGCTCGCCGTACACCGTGCACTATGCGTACGACACGGTGGCGCTGGCGCGCGGCACGGGCGGCGCCATTGCCAAGCAGGGCGGCAAGAACTGGTACTTCCTGACGGCCGACTATGCATTCGGCCAGTCGCTGGAAAAAGATACGGCCGACGTCGTAAAAGCGGCCGGCGGCAAAGTGCTGGGCAGCGTCAAGCATCCACTGGCGGCGTCGGACTTCTCGTCGTTCCTGTTGCAGGCGCAATCGTCGGGCGCGCAAATCCTCGGCCTGGCCAATGCCGGCGGCGACGCCATCAATTCCATCAAGGCCGCCAACGAGTTCGGCATTGCCAAGAAGATGAAACTGGCTGGCCTGCTGATCTTCATCAATGACATCCATTCGCTGGGCTTGAACACGACAGCCGGCATGTACCTGACCGATGGCTGGTACTGGGATGCCAACGCGGATACCCGCGCGTGGTCGAAGCGCTACTTTGAAAAGATGAAGAAGGAACCGTCGATGCTGCAGGCAGCCGATTATTCCGCCACGGCGAATTACCTGAAAGCCGTGAAAGCCGTGGGCTCGGATGATCCGGACAAGGTGATGGCGCAACTGAAGAAAACGCCGATCAACGATATGTTCGCGAAAAATGGCGTGATCCGCCCCGATGGCCGCATGGTGCACGACATGTATTTGATGGAAGTCAAAAAGCAGTCGGACTCGAAATACCCATGGGATTACTACAAGCTGGTGGCCACGATTCCTGGCGACCAGGCATATCTGACCAAGGCGGAATCGCAGTGCAAGCTGTGGAAGTAATGTGATACCTCGTCATCGCCGCGCAGGGCTGGCTGCCTGCGCGGTGATTCACGCGCAGCCCAGTTCCTGTAGCCCTGACGCGCCATCCCCGCGCCCGGCTCGGCGCTTCCGCGGTGATCCATGCTGAGCTGGTGGCGGCTTGCGCGGCGATGACGATGGATGCGCTGGCTGCCCGGCAGTTGCGCTTCTTCTTTGTTCTCACCGGTCTGGATTGTTATGGAAATATTCGGCATTCCCTTTTCCGCACTGTTGAGCCAATTATTGATCGGCCTCGTCAACGGCTCGTTTTACGCGATGTTGTCGCTGGGCCTGGCGGTGATCTTTGGTTTGCTCAACGTAATTAATTTCTCCCACGGCGCCCTGTACATGATGGGGGCGTTTCTCGCCTGGATGGGGATGACGTACTTCGGGCTCAATTACTGGGCCATGCTGGTGCTGGCGCCCGTCATTGTCGGCGCGTTCGGCATCCTCATTGAAAAGACCATGTTGCGCTGGCTGTACAAGCTGGACCATTTATATGGCTTGCTGCTGACGTTCGGCATCACGTTACTGGTGGAAGGGCTGTTCCGTTCGTTTTACGGCGTGTCCGGCCAACCGTTTGAAACGCCGGCCGCGCTGCAAGGCGCGACCGACCTGGGCTTCATGATCTTGCCGAACTACCGTGCGTGGGTCGTGGTGGCTTCTCTGGTAGTGTGCCTGGCGACGTGGTTTGTCATCGAGAAAACCAAGCTGGGCGCGTACCTGCGGGCCGGCACGGAAAACCCGAAACTGGTGGAAGCGTTCGGTATCAACGTGCCGCTGATGGTGACGCTGACGTATGGCTTCGGCGTGGCGCTAGCCGGCTTTGCCGGCGTGCTGGCCGCGCCCATCATCCAGGTGACGCCGCTGATGGGCTCGAACCTCATCATCATCGTGTTTGCCGTGGTGGTGATTGGCGGCATGGGTTCCATCATGGGATCGATTTTGACGGGCCTGGGCCTGGGCGTCATTGAAGGATTGACGCGCGTGTTCTATCCCGAGTTTTCCTCCACGGTCGTGTTCCTCGTGATGGTGGTGGTATTGCTGCTGCGTCCGGCCGGCTTGTTCGGCAAAGAGAAATAAGGAGCCCACATGAACAAGAAACTGGGCTATGGCATTGCCCTTGGTATCGCGGTGGCGGCGCCGTTTTACGGCTATCCCGTGTTCCTGATGAAGTTGCTGTGCTTTGCGCTGTTTGCGTGCGCCTTCAACTTGCTGATTGGTTTTACCGGCTTGCTGTCGTTTGGCCACGCGGCATTCTTTGGCGGCGCCGGCTATATGGCGGGCTATGCGCTGAAGGAATTGCACTGGCCATTTGAGCTGGGGCTGCTGGCCGGCGTAGTGGGCGCGGCGCTGATCGGCCTGGTGATGGGCGCGCTGGCCATCCGCCGCCAGGGTATTTATTTCTCCATGATTACGCTGGCGTTGGCGCAGCTGGTGTACTTCGGCGCACTGCGGGCGCCGTTCACGGGCGGTGAAGATGGCTTGCAGAGTGTTCCACGTGGAACATTGCTGGGTGTGGCGGACTTGTCGAACGACCTGGCGCTGTATTACGTGGTGCTGGCGACTTTCGTGCTGGGCTTTGCGCTGATCGTGCGCACCGTGCATTCGCCGTTTGGCCAGGTATTGAAGGCCATCAAGGAAAACGAACCGCGTGCGATTTCGCTGGGCTATGACGTCGACAAGTACAAGCTGATGGCATTTGTGTTGTCGGCGGCGCTGGCGGGGCTGGCGGGCGCCACCAAGACCGTGGTGCTGGGTTTCGAAACGCTGACGGACGTGCACTGGGCAATGTCCGGCCTGGTGATCCTGATGACCCTGGTGGGCGGCATGGGAACGCTGGCGGGGCCGATCCTGGGATCGATGCTGATCATCATGTTGGAAAACAAGTTAGGCGATATCGGTACTTACCTTGGCAAGAGTACCGGGATCGAGTGGTTTAACACATTAGGCGAAGCAGTGAGCATGGTGACGGGGTTGATCTTCGTGGCGTGCGTGCTGCTGTTCCGCAAAGGGATAGTGGGGGAGGTGGTGGACAGGATGGGACGCAGACGACCAGCCTGAGCTTACCCGTGCAAGTTATACGCCGGCATAGTCCGGCGTTTTTTTCGGCTGTTATTACGAACTGAGGAGAACGACAATGCATCAACAGCGTATTTTTCGATTAACCGCCATGGCTGCCAGCCTGGTGGCGTGCGGTGTCCTGGCCGGTTGCGGCGACAAGGGCAACGATCCGGAAGTCTTGAATGCCGCGCCCACTTTCCTGGGCGCCGTCACCGTCACCAATTATGACGGCCAGACGGATGACTTGCTGACGGCGGGCCTGGGCAAGACGGGGCTGGCCGCCGCAGCGGCGCCCGCCTATGCTGACCCGCGCAATCCCACGGCAAAAGAGTTGCGCCGCAATGCCATCTTTGCGAATTACCGCGCGGTGCTCGATATCGCTGCCAACAGCGGCTATGGCACGCTGTATGGCCCGAACGTCAGTGCAGCCGGTGTCCCGGGCAGCGGCGAAGGGATGGTGGCTGGCGCGGAATATATCGCGTACGCCGATGACGGCACTGGCCGCATGAACGTGACCTTGATGGTGCAAGTGCCGAACACGTTCGATACGGCGAATCCGTGCATCGTGACGGGTACGTCCAGCGGTTCGCGCGGCATTTATGGTGCGATCGGCAGTGCCGGTGAATGGGGGCTGAAAAACAAGTGCGCGGTGGCGTATGCGGACAAAGGCAGCGGCACGGGCTTGTATGCGTTTGACGATGACAGCGTGAACTTGCAAAACGGCGTGCGCGCCACCCGCACGGCGGCCGGCAAGAATGCCATCTTTGCACCGGTGCTGACGGACGCGGAGCGCACCGCGTACAACACCAGTTACCCGGGCCGCGTGGCGTTCAAGCATGCGCACTCGCAAATGAATCCGGAAAAGGATTGGGGCAAGGTGACGCTGCAGGCGGTGGAGTTTGCGTACTACGTGTTGAACGAGCGCTTCGGTACGCTGGCGTCCGATGGCAAGAACCACCTGGTGCGTTTCACACCCCAGAACACGGTGACGATTGCGTCCAGCATTTCCAATGGCGCGGGCTCGGCATTGCTGGCGGCGGAACAGGATACCAAGGGCTTGATCAGCGGCGTGGCGGCAACGGAACCGCAAATCCAGCCGAAGACAGCGGCCGGCTATACGGTGCGCCAGGGCGGTGCGCCGGTAGCAGCGCAAGGCAAGGCGCTGTTTGATTATTCGACGTATGCAGCGCTGTACCAGCCGTGCGCGGCAGGCGGCGCGGCCAGTGTGGGCCGCTGCACGTCGCTGGTGGCAAAAGGCTTGCTGACGGGCGCCAATGCGTTGGAACAGCAAGCCAACGCTTTGGCCAAGCTCAAGGCGTATGGCTGGACTGCGGATGCGGAACCGCTGCAAGGTTTGCACGCTGGCACGAATATCCTGGTGGCGGTGACGTATGCGTATGCGTACGGCAAGTTCTCCGTGACCGATAAAGTGTGCGGTTTCAGCTTCGCGCCGACCGACGCCGCCACGGGTGTGGTGACGCCATTTACGGCAGAACAAAAAGCCGCCAGCTTTGCCACGCAAAACGGCATCATCGGCAACGTCGTGTATGAAGACAGCACCAACGGCGCGCGCCAGTATGCGTTCGGCATGTCGCCATCGACCGGCGTGGCGGACCAGTCGCTTGATGGTTTCCTGTGCCTGCGTGCACTGGCAACGGGCAGCGACCCGGTCACGGGCGGCGCACTGAATGCCGTGCTGGCGGCGCAAAGCGAGCGGGTGCGTGCGGGGATTGCAGAAGTGCAGGCGACCGGCAATTTGAAGGGCAAGCCGGCTGTGATTGTTGCAGGCCGCAGCGATGCACTGATTCCCGTCAACCACGCATCGCGTGCGTACCTGGGTTTGAATGCGGTGGCGGAAGGCAGCGCAAGCAAGCTGCGCTATATCGAAGTCACCAATGCCAACCACTTTGATTCGTTCAGCAACGCATTGCCGACCGTGATCGTGCCGCTGCACGTGTACCTGTTCCGCGCATTGGATGCCGTGTATGCGAACGTGAAAAATAGCGCCTCGTCGCCGCTGCCGCCATCGCAAGTAGTGCGCACGACGACGCGCACCAGTAACCTGGTGCCAATCACGGCAGCGAACCTGCCGCCCATTGCCGCCACGCCCGGCGCGAATGCCATCAACGTCGCGGGCACCACGGTCGACGTGCCGAACTGATGCCGCAGTGACCTTTAGCCGGCGACGAGGGGCCAGGCCCCGAATTGTCGACTAAAGAATTTCCCTTCCGAAAAAAGTGCCAGGGACTTTTCTGCCGTAAGGCAAGAAATCCCTGGCATTGCTATTTCCGCTCTGGAAAGGTTACTGGCACTTTTGTGCAGCTTGGCAACTATCCGGCGCCGCAGTCTTTCGTACCGAAGCGTTTACAGCCGTTTTGAGGCTGTAAACGTGGTATGGATGAGTATTGCCTCCTATTGTGCCAAAAAACGCCTGTAAAGCCCGTTAAAGGGCTGCAGCGTAGATCGCGCGCGCGTCTGCCCGGGTCACTTCGCGCGGGTTATTGCCCAGCAGGCGGGTTTGCAGCATGGCGTCGTCAGCCAGGCGGTCGAGGTCGCCTGCGGTGATACCGACTTGCTGCAGCGTGCGCTCGATGCCGGTGGCAGCCGCCATTTGCTGCATGGCGACCGCCAAGGCTTCCGAACGGGCTTCCACGCTGCCGCTGGCATGGGGCACGACGATACTGGCCAACTCCGCGTACAGGCTGGCGGCAGCTGGCGCATTGAAGCGCAGCACGTGCGGCAGCACCAGCGAATTCGACAAGCCGTGCGGCACGTGGAAAATGCCGCCGATCGGATAAGCCAGCGCATGCACTGCCGCCACCGGGGCATTGGCAAATGCCTGGCCAGCCAGCAGGGCGCCCAGCAGCATCGATTGGCGCGCAGCCAGGTCGCTGCCGTGTTCGCATACGCGGATCAGGTTTGCCGACAGCAGGGTCAGCGCCTGGCGCGCCAGCATGTCCGACAGCGGGTTTTTTTTGTGGCGGCTGGTATAGGCTTCGATGGCATGCACCATCGCATCGATGCCGGTGGCGGCGGTCACAGCCGGCGGCAATCCCACCGTGAGTTCCGCATCCAGCACTGCCAGGTCGGCATACAGCTGCGGTGCGACCACACCCATCTTCGTGGTTGCACCGGTGGTGACAATGGCAATGTTGGTGACTTCGGAACCCGTGCCGGCGGTGGTCGGTACCTGCACCAGCGGCAGGCGGTCCCCCTTCACGTTGCCGATGCCGTAGATGTCCGCCAGCGGCTGCGCGTTGTCGACCGCCAGCACGGCAATCAGTTTGGCTACGTCCATGGAACTGCCGCCACCGAGGCCAATGACTATATCGGCGCCGAATGCTTTCGCGGCAGCCATTGCAGCGTGCACGATGGCTTCCGGTGGATCTGCCACGACATCGGCATGGATGTGCACATGGAATCCTGCCGCTTCCAAACTGGCCGTCGGCGCCTGCACCAAGCCGGTACGCAAGAAGCCCGGATCCGTCACCAGCAGCGCATGGCGGGCGGCAGGGAAGCGGTTGCGCACGTGCGTGCCCAGCTTGCGGGCCGCGCCCAGTTCTGAAACGAGGTGAGCGACAGTGCTGAAGGCGAAGTCATTCATGTCGGATACCGGAGAGTGTCGGGCGTTCCAGATTACACCGGCGCCCTGGCGCCTGCAACGCCATGCCCACTGTATGCGTATTGCTGCGGAAGCGACGCGCAGCCGAGTTCCGTACAATGTCGGCTTTGCTTTTTCCGGAGGCCGCGCACGCGGCAGTTGCATGGTTGATTACTTGACGCTGGGCGTCGCTGCATTTGCCGCAGGGCTGGTCGATGCGGTGGTCGGGGGCGGGGGGCTGATCCAGATTCCCGCGATTTTTTCTGTCTTCAATACCACGGCGCCTGCGACCCTGCTGGGGACGAACAAGATGGCGTCCGTGTTTGGCACGGCCGCTGCCGCCGTGAATTATGCGCGCCGCGTGCGCATTGCGTGGTCGACTGCGGCGCCCGCGTCGATGGCCGCGCTGGTGTTTGCTTTCATCGGCGCGTACACCGTCACCAAAATCCCGCCTGACTTCCTGCGTTCGCTGCTGCCGCTGGTGTTGCTTGCCGTGGCGATCTACACATTCAAGCGCAAAGACCTGGGCAGCATCCACGCGCCGCTGTTTACCGGTGTACAGGAGAAGGCGTGGGCGGTGGCTATCGGTTCGCTGATTGGTTTTTACGACGGCTTCTTCGGCCCCGGCACCGGCAGCTTCCTCGTGTTCTTGTTCGTGCGTTTCTTTGGCTTTGATTTCTTGTCTGCGTCGGCCGTGGCCAAGATCGTCAACGTGGCGTGCAATATCGCGGCACTGGCATGGTTTGGCTGGAGCGGCCATTTGATCTGGCAACTGGGCCTGACCATGGCGGTGTGCAATGTGTGCGGTTCACTGGTCGGCACCAAGCTGGCGCTGAAACATGGCAGCGGTTTTGTGCGCCGGCTGTTCCTCGTGGTGGTCTCGGTGCTGATAGTCAAAACCACATACGATGCGTGGATCCGGTGGTGATTTGTTCCACGTGAAACAATCTGCGAGGTGAGGAAGGGGCGCTGCGGCGTCCCTTTTTTTATACCTGCATTGTTTCACGTGGAACAATGCGTATGAGCCCTGAAGATGTTTCACGTGGAACCAACCCATAGTGAAAATCGCTGTTCCACGTGGAACATTTTCACTAATTTGCGTGCCTAAAAAATTTGCAGACGCAAAACGCTCTATAATCGAGTTTCAATTCTTCGCTTTTCTCACATTCCCAAACATGTTATTTCCTACTGAATTCGACGTAATCGTCGTGGGTGGCGGCCATGCCGGTACCGAAGCGGCGCTGGCTTCGGCCCGCATGGGCCAGAAAACCCTGCTGCTGACGCATAACATCGAAACCCTCGGCCAGATGTCTTGCAACCCGTCCATCGGCGGGATTGGCAAGGGCCACCTGGTCAAAGAAGTCGACGCCATGGGCGGCGCCATGGCCATTGCTACCGATGAATCCGGTATCCAGTTCCGTATTTTGAACTCGTCCAAAGGCCCGGCAGTGCGCGCCACGCGCGCCCAGGCCGACCGAATTCTTTACAAACAGGCAATACGTTCACGCCTGGAAAACCAGCCGAATTTGTGGTTATTTCAACAAGCCGTCGATGACTTGATGGTGGAAGGCGACCGCGTGGTCGGCGCCGTCACGCAAATCGGCTTGAAATTCCTGGCCCGCGCGGTCGTGCTGACGGCCGGCACCTTCCTGGATGGCAAGATCCACGTGGGCTTGCAAAACTACTCGGCAGGCCGTGCCGGCGACCCGCCAGCGATCTCGCTGTCGTCCCGGTTGAAGGAACTCAAGCTGCCGCAAGGCCGCCTGAAAACCGGTACGCCGCCGCGGATTGACGGCCGCAGCATCGACTTTGCCGCCATGACGGAACAGCCCGGCGACCTCGATCCGGTCCCCGTGTTTTCGTTCATGGGCAACACGGCCATGCACCCGAAACAGCTGCCGTGCTGGGTCACGCATACCAATGCGCAAACGCACGACATCATCCGTGGCGGGCTGGACCGTAGCCCGATGTACACCGGCGTGATTGAAGGCGTCGGCCCGCGTTATTGCCCGTCGATTGAAGACAAGATCCACCGTTTCTCCAGCAAGGAGTCGCACCAGATTTTCCTGGAACCGGAAGGCTTGACCACCAACGAATTCTATCCAAACGGCATCTCCACCAGCCTGCCATTCGACGTGCAAATCAACCTGGTGCGTTCGATGAAGGGCTTGGAAAACGCACACATTTTGCGTCCCGGCTATGCCATTGAATACGATTATTTCGACCCGCGCGGCTTGAAAGCGTCGCTGGAAACCAAGGCGATTTCCGGCCTGTATTTCGCCGGCCAGATCAATGGCACCACGGGCTACGAAGAAGCTGCCGCACAGGGCATGCTGGCCGGCATCAACGCGGCCTTGCAAACCCAGGGCCGCGACGCATGGACCCCGGCGCGCTCGGAAGCGTACCTGGGCGTCATGGTCGATGACCTCGTCACGCAGGGCGTGATGGAGCCATACCGCATGTTCACCAGCCGCGCCGAGTACCGCCTGAGCCTGCGTGAAGACAATGCCGATATGCGCTTGACGGAAATCGGCCGCAAGCTGGGCTGCGTCGGCGATGCGCAGTGGGAAGCGTTTGAACGCAAGCGTGAAGCCGTGGCGCTGGAGCTGGAACGCCTGCGTTCCACGTGGGTCAACCCGCGTATTCTGGCCGCTGCTGAGTCCGAGCGCGTGATTGGCCAGGCCATCGAACGCGAATACAACCTGGCGGATTTGCTGCGCCGTCCGGGCGTCGTGTACGACAAGCTGATGACCCTGGAAGGCGTCGAAGGACAGGCGCTGGCCGGCCCTGGCGTCGAGGATGCCGCCGTGCGCGAACAGGTGGAAATCACCCTGAAATACTCGGGCTACATCGAACGCCAGAGCAAGGAAGTCGAGCGCCACGAGCACTATGAAAACCTGAAATTGCCGGACGGCGTCGACTACATGCAGATCACGGCCCTGTCGATGGAAGTGCGCCAGAAACTGACGAAAAACAAGCCGGAAACCCTGGGCCAGGCATCGCGTATTTCCGGTGTCACGCCGGCCGCGATTTCGCTGCTGCTGGTGCACTTGAAGAAAGCCGGGTATGGCGCGTTTGGAAGCGCTTCCAATGCCACGCAGGCTGAGCAGGAAGGGGCTGCTTGATGAAATACTTCGACCGGGCAGCATTGGCCGAAGTATTGAAAAACGGCGTCAATGAACTAAAACTGGAGTTATCTGCTGCGCAGCACGAGCAGTTGCTGGATTACCTGGCGCTGCTCAACAAGTGGAACAGCGTCTACAACCTGACGTCGGTGCGCGATCCGATGCAAATGATGACGCTGCATTTGCTGGATTCGCTGGCGGCCGTGCCTGCGTTTGCGGGCGTAAAAAACGTGCTGGACGTGGGCGCGGGCGGCGGTTTGCCGGGTATCGTGCTGGCCATTGCGCGGCCGGATATGAAGGTGTCGATGATTGATACCGTGCACAAGAAAACCGCTTTCCTGACCCAGGTGAAGGCGCAGTTGGGCCTCGCCAACGTGACCGTGTACACGATGAAGGTGCAGGATTTGGCCGTGGCGCAGTTGTTCGACGTGATCACGTCGCGCGCCTTTGCCGACCTGTCTGATTTCGTCAACTGGTCGGGGCATTTGCTGGAAGAGGGCGGCCGTTTTATCGCCCTCAAAGGCACCGCGCCACAGGAGGAGCGGGAGCGCCTGCCAGCCCCATGGCAAGCGACGGATTTGCAGCCCCTGCAGGTACCGGGACTGGATGCGGAGCGCCATTTGGTGATCATCAAAAAGATGTAATTCCCGAATCGGTATAAACGGTATAAATCATTTATATCGTATAAACCGAATAAACAATATAAACCATTTATACGATATAAATCGTTTACCTCAATAAGAGATAACAAGAAGATTCATGGCCAAAATTTTTTGCGTAGCAAACCAGAAAGGCGGAGTTGGTAAAACGACAACGACAGTCAACCTCGCAGCAGGGCTGGCCAAACTCAAGCAGCGCGTGCTGCTGGTGGACCTGGACCCGCAAGGCAATGCCACCATGGGCGCCGGCATCAACAAGGCCGGCCTGGCGGCGTCCACTTATGAAGTCATGCTCGGTACGGCCGACGTGGCCACGGCGCGCCAGCGTTCGGAATCGGGCCGCTTTGACGTGCTGCCGTCGAACCGCGAACTGGCCGGCGCCGAAGTGGAAATGGTGGAATTGGATAACCGCGAGCGCCGCCTGAAAGATGCGCTGGCCGTGGTCGACAAGGAATACGACTTCGTGCTGATTGACTGCCCGCCCGCGCTGTCCTTGCTGACCCTGAACGGCCTGTGCGCCGCCAACGGCGTGATTATTCCCATGCAGTGCGAGTATTACGCGCTGGAAGGGTTATCCGACCTGGTCAACACCATCAAGAAAGTGCACGCGAACCTGAATCCGGATTTGAAGATCATTGGCTTGCTGCGCGTGATGTTCGACCCGCGCATGACGTTGTCGCAGCAAGTGTCGGCCCAGCTGGAACAGCATTTTGGCGACAAAGTGTTCAAGACCATCATCCCGCGCAATGTGCGCCTGGCCGAAGCGCCGTCTTATGGCATTCCGGGCGTGACGTTCGACCCGAGTTCCAAGGGCGCGCAAGCGTATATCGCTTTTGGCGCGGAAATGATCAAGCGCATCAAGAAGATGTAAAGGGACCAAAGAATTATGGCAACGAAAAAACTCAAAGGTTTGGGCCGCGGCCTGGACGCGCTGCTGGGCGGCGACCTCGATCCCTCCAACCCTGCGTCCAATCCGGCCACCGCGAATGGCCACACCACGCAGGAAATGTCCGTCACGGTGATGCAGCCGGGCAAATACCAGCCGCGCACGCGCATGGATGAAACCGGCCTGACGGAGCTGGCCGCGTCGATTAAAACCCAGGGCATCATGCAGCCTATCCTGGTGCGCCCGGTCGGCAAGTCCGGCGGCAAGATGAAATATGAAATCATTGCCGGTGAACGCCGCTTCCGCGCCGCGCAAATGGCGGGCCTGGAACAAGTGCCGGTGCTGGTGCGCGACGTGGATGACCGCACGGCTGCCGCCATGGCGCTGATTGAAAACATGCAGCGCGAAGACCTCAATCCATTGGAGGAAGCACAGGGCATTACCCGCCTGATCAATGAATTCGACTTCACGCACGAACAGGCGGCTAACGCAGTGGGCCGTTCCCGTTCCGCCGTGTCGAACTTGCTGCGCCTGATGAACCTGGCCAGTCCCGTGCAAACCATGCTGATGGCGGGCGATATCGACATGGGCCACGCCCGTGCGCTGCTGGCAGTCGATGCCGCCACGCAGATTACATTGGCCAACGTTGTGATTGCCAAGCGCCTGTCCGTGCGGGAAACGGAAAAGCTGGTGCAGCGCGCGCAGGAAGAAGCGGCGGGCACGGCGGAACAGCGCCCGGTACGGGAAAAGTCCGGCGACATCTTGCGCCTGGAAGAAGAACTGTCTGATGTACTGGCCACCCCGGTGGTGTTCAAGATGGGCGCCAAGGGTAAAGGCCAGGTGGTGATCGACTTTGCGGATCTGGACGTCCTGGACGGGGTGCTGGCCCGTCTGCGCGGCACCCCTGCCTGATTTTCGCGTACCGTAAAAATACGAGGCCCGTGATGAGTTGCATCACGGGCTTTTTTACGTCGAGCCATTCGAAAATTTCATGGATCAAAAAAGCGTAAAAATTTGTATCAAGGTAGTGAAATGGCAACAAAATTACGCAAATCGCGATTTTCGTTGCCCTTTATATCAAAAAAAGTCTTTCTCCACAGGAAACATCATCACGCCGAGTTATAACCATAATCTATATAAAGCGCTGCCGATAAACACTGGAATAGATAACAAAATCATATGAAAATGCGCGCTGATAGCGCGCACATGGATTGCTAAGTTGGTGCAACTCCTCTAAACCCGCCGTAAATCCGTCGCGTTCCGACAGCAAAACCCCCCAAATCGGTGCATCTTCGTTTGACCGGATGGCGAAATTCCTAATATAATCCTGTGTCTTTAGTTGTATACGCTTTCTCTGGGAACCTGGCAAGTGAGTGATGTTACGCAAACCGTTGCCCGGCCCGTGTTTAAAGTAGTTGCCCTGCAGTTCACAATCGCCGTCTTCTTCTCGGCCGCCACCGGATTTTTTGGCAGCCATGAGAGCGGCTGGTCTGCCGCCATCGGCGGAGCAATCGCGGTCATCGGAAGTCTGGTGTACGCGATTATTGTCATGCGCGGAACTAATGACGCGAAACAAGCTTTCCGCACGCATTTTCGTGCCGAAATGGTAAAGGTTTTAATAACAGCAGTGCTGTTTGCGTGCGCCCTCGTGATGTTTTCGTCGGCCGGCACAGTTTGGCTGATTCTAGGATTTGCGGTAGCGACCCTCGCCTATTGGTTCGCGCTGCTAGCGGTTTAATTAACAAAATCTGACGACATTATGACCACTGAACACGGGGGCCACGCGGCCCCGGCTAACGCCACAGAGTATATTCAGCACCACCTGTCTCACCTGAAATCCGCCGATGGCACGATCAATCTGGATACGTTCTGGATTTCCGCCATCCTGGGTCTGGTTTTCCTGACCATCTTCATGCTGGCTGCCCGCCGCGCCACGTCCGGCGTACCAGGCAAGCTGCAAAACTTCGTTGAATGGGTCATGGAACTCGTCAACGACACCGTCAATTCTGCTTTCCACGCCAAGAGCAACGTGATTGCACCGCTGGCCATCACCATCTTCGTATGGGTGTGGCTGATGAACGCAATGGACTTCCTGCCAGTGGACCTGATGCCGAAAATCCTGGAATTCTTCGGTGTTTACAAGCTGCGCGTGGTGCCAACGGCTGACGTGAACCACACGTTCGGCATGTCGATCGGCGTCCTGATCTGCATCATCGGCTTTTCGATCAAAGCCAAAGGCGCTGGCGGCTGGACCAAAGAATTGTTTACCGCACCATTCCATGCTCACGGTGTTGGCGCCATCTTCCTGGCCCCAGTGAACTTCATCTTCCAGATGCTGGAATTGTTTGCCAAACCAATTTCGCTGTCACTGCGACTGTTCGGCAACATGTATGCCGGCGAACTGATTTTCATCCTGATCGCTCTGCTGCCATGGTGGGCACAGTGGCTGCTGGGTGGTCCATGGGCAATCTTCCACATTCTGATTGTAACTTTGCAAGCTTTTGTGTTTATGGCGTTGACGGTTGTGTATCTGGCCCTCGCGGTTGAGAAGCATTAATCAACAACTTTTTGATTTGTAATTTTCGTATCTTTCGTTTTTTTTAAATTAGGAGAAATCTAATGCAAGCTCTGATCGCACAAGTACAAGGCATGACCGTTCTGGCCGTAGCAATCATCGTTGGCCTGGGCGCCATCGGCACCGCACTCGGCTTCGCTATCCTGGGCGGCAAGTTCCTGGAAGCTTCGGCACGTCAGCCTGAACTGATGCCACAACTGCAAACCAAACTGTTCGTTATCGCTGGTCTGCTGGACGCGATCTCGATGATCGGCGTTGGTGTTGCTCTGCTGTTCACGTTCAACAACCCATTCCTGAACGCTGTTAAAGCAGCCGCTGTTGCCGTAGCTCAGTAATAACCGCTCCAACAGGGGAACTTTTTAGGAGCAAGGTATGGACATTAATATGTCGCTCGTCGGCCAGATGATCACCTTCGCGGTGCTCGTTTGGTTCTCGATGAAATTCGTATTCCCAGCGCTGAACGGTGCGCTGGACGAGCGTGCCAAGCGTATCGCCGACGGTCTGGCTGCTGCCGACCAGGGCAAGGCTTCGATGGAAATCGCTGCAAAGCAATCCGCACAAGCCTTGGCCACCGCCCGTGACGAAGCTGCAACGCTGGTGTCCGACGCGGAAAAGCGCGCGCAACTGGTAGCCGAAGAAATCAAGGCAAATGCCAAAGCTGAAGCGGAGCGCATCGTCGCTAACGCCAAAGCTGAAGCCGATCAGCAAATCACCCAGGCCCGCGAAGCACTGCGCGCGCAAGTGGCTGACCTGGCTGTCAAAGGCGCCGAGCAAATCCTGAAGCGCGAAGTCACCGCGTCGGCTCACGCTGACCTGTTGAATCGCCTGGCGACCGAGCTGTAATCATGGCTGAAATCGCAACCGTCGCCCGTCCTTACGCGGAAGCCCTCTTCCGCGTAGCTCAAGCTGGCAACCTCGCGCAATGGTCCGACCTGGTGTCCGAATTGGCCCAGGTCGGCGCCCATGCCGACGTGCTGGCATACGCGCGCAATCCGAAAGTTTCGGATAGCGACATCGCCGCCACCATTCAATCTCTGCTGAAATCGCCGCTGACCCCGGAAGCGAAAAACTTCCTGGACATGCTGCTGGCCAATGGCCGTATCGAGCTGCTGCCGGAAATCGGCGCCCAGTTCGCCCAGTTGAAAAACTTGGCGGAAGGTGCAGCCGATGCTGACATCACCAGCGCATTCGAGCTGAGCGCAGCACAGGTATCCGAGCTGGTCGCGACGCTGGAAAAGAAATTCAGCCGCAAGCTCAACCCGACCGTAACCGTGGACCCATCGCTGATCGGTGGTGTGCGTGTGGTAGTTGGTGACGAAGTGCTGGACACTTCGGTACGCGCCAAGCTGCAGCAGATGCGTACCGCCCTGACTTCTTAATCAAGTCACAGGCGGCAACGCCGGCAGCATCGGCAGACCACATACCCTCGCGCAAGCGGAGAGAAAACATTTAGGAGTTAGTATGCAACTCAACCCATCTGAAATCAGCGAGCTGATCAAGAGCCGGATTCAAGGCATTGATGGCGGCGCTGAAGTGCGCAATCAAGGCACCGTCATTTCCGTTGCCGACGGTATCTGCCGCATTCACGGTCTGTCCGATGTGATGCAAGGCGAGATGCTGGAATTCCCTGGCAACACCTTTGGCCTGGCAATGAACCTGGAGCGTGACTCCGTCGGCGCCGTTATTCTGGGTGCTTACGAGCACATCTCGGAAGGCGACACCGTTAAGTGCACCGGCCGTATTCTGGAAGTACCAGTGGGCCCGGAACTGCGCGGCCGCGTGGTGAACGCCCTGGGCCAGCCGATCGACGGCAAAGGTCCAGTTGACGCCAAGCTGACCTCGCCAATCGAAAAGATCGCTCCGGGCGTTATTGCCCGTGAATCCGTGTCGCAGCCTATGCAGACCGGCCTGAAGTCGATCGACGCGATGGTACCAATCGGCCGTGGCCAGCGTGAGCTGATCATTGGCGACCGCCAGACCGGTAAATCGGCTGTGGCAGTTGACGCGATCATCAACCAAAAAGGCCAGGGCATGACGTGTATCTACGTCGCCATCGGTCAAAAAGCATCGACCATTAAAAACATCGTGCGTTCCCTGGAACAGCACGGCGCGATGGAATACACCATCGTTGTTGCCGCGACCGCTTCGGAATCGGCTGCAATGCAATACATCTCGGCCTACTCGGGCTGCACGATGGGTGAATACTTCCGTGACCGCGGCGAAGACGCACTGATCGTCTACGATGACTTGTCGAAGCAAGCAGTTGCTTACCGTCAAATCTCGCTGCTGCTGCGCCGTCCACCAGGCCGTGAAGCGTACCCAGGCGACGTGTTCTACCTGCACTCGCGTCTGCTGGAGCGCGCAGCACGTGTTAACGCTGACTACGTTGAAGCGTTCACCGGCGGCGCCGTCAAAGGCAAGACCGGCTCGCTGACCGCACTGCCGATCATTGAAACCCAGGCTGGCGACGTTTCCGCGTTCGTTCCAACCAACGTGATTTCGATTACCGACGGCCAGATCTTCCTGGAAACCTCGCTGTTCAACGCCGGTGTACGTCCTGCAATTAACGCAGGTATCTCGGTGTCCCGCGTGGGTGGTGCTGCTCAGACCAAGGTCATCAAAAACCTGTCCGGCGGTATCCGTACCGACTTGGCACAGTACCGTGAACTGGCTGCGTTCGCGCAGTTCGCTTCCGACCTGGACGAGTCGACCCGCAAGCAGCTGGACCGCGGCGCCCGCGTGACGGAACTGCTGAAGCAGACCCAGTACGCGCCACTGTCGATCTCCCTGATGGGTGCATCGCTGTTCGCCGTGAACAAGGGCTACCTGGACGACGTGCCTGTGAAGAAGGTATTGGCTTTCGAAGCCGGTCTGCACAGCCACCTGAAATCCAAGCAAGCTGCGCTGCTGGCCAAGATCGAAGAAAGCAAGCAACTGGACAAGGACGGCGAAGCTGCGCTGGCCGCCGCCATTGCTGATTTCAAGAAATCCTTCGCAAACTAATATCCGGCGGCCCTGAAACACGGGCCGCCACTGCAAAGGAGAAGGACTCATGGCAGTCGGCAAAGAGATACGTGGCAAGATCAAGAGCGTAGAGAATACGAAGAAGATCACCAAGGCGATGGAAATGGTCGCTGCATCGAAAATGCGCAAAGCGCAGGACCGTATGCGCGCCGCCCGTCCTTACAGTGACAAGGTTCGTAATATCGCCGCTAATCTGGCTTCCGCCAATCCGGAATACACGCACCCGTTCCTGGCTACGGCCAAGGGCGACCAGGCCAAGAAAGTGGGTTTCATCGTTGTGACGACCGATAAAGGTCTGTGCGGCGGCATGAACACCAACGTTCTGCGTCAGGTGACGAACAAGACCCGCGAGCTGGAAGCTCAGGGTAACAAGATTGAAGCGGTAGCTATCGGTAACAAAGGTTTGGGGTTCCTGAATCGCGTCGGCGTTTCTGTCGTTGCCCAGGCAACGCAGATCGGCGACACGCCGCACCTGGAAAAACTGATCGGACCTGTCAAGGTCGTGCTCGAGAAGTTCCAGGAAGGCAAGCTGGACGCTGTATACCTGTGCTATACCAAATTCATCAACACGATGAAGCAAGAGCCGATGGTGGAGCAGTTGCTGCCCCTGACGGCTGACAAAATCAAGGCGGATGCCAATACCCACCAGTGGGATTACATCTATGAGCCTGATGCGCAAACCGTGATCGATGAACTGCTGGAGCGCTACATTGAAGCGCTGGTATACCAGGCAGTGGCAGAAAACCTGGCGTCCGAGCAATCGGCGCGGATGGTGGCCATGAAGGCCGCCAGCGACAACGCAGGTAATGTCATCGGCGAACTGAAGCTGGTCTACAACAAGACCCGCCAGGCAGCGATTACCAAAGAACTCTCCGAAATCGTGGCCGGTGCGGCAGCGGTTTAAACGAATTTAACTATATTTGAAGGAACGAACATGGCTGATGGCAAAATCGTTCAGTGTATCGGCGCGGTGGTGGACGTTGAGTTCCCACGTGACGCGATGCCTAAGGTTTTCGACGCCCTGAAAATGGCAGGCTCGGAACTGACCCTGGAAGTACAACAGCAGCTGGGTGACGGCGTGGTCCGTACCATTGCTCTGGGTTCGTCCGACGGTCTGCGTCGCGGCATGCAAATCCAAAACACCGGCAAGCCAATCATGGTGCCAGTGGGTAAAGCAACCCTGGGCCGTATTATGGACGTGCTGGGTAACCCGATCGACGAGTGCGGTCCAGTTGCTCACGACCAGATGGCTTCGATCCACCGCGTAGCTCCTGCGTACGACGAACTGTCGCCATCGCAAGACTTGCTGGAAACCGGCATCAAGGTTATTGACCTGGTCTGCCCGTTCGCCAAGGGTGGTAAGGTTGGTCTGTTCGGTGGTGCCGGTGTGGGCAAGACCGTTAACATGATGGAACTGATCAACAACATCGCTAAAGCGCACTCGGGTCTGTCCGTGTTCGCCGGTGTTGGTGAGCGTACCCGTGAAGGTAACGACTTCTACCACGAAATGGCTGACGCCAAAGTGGTGGATCTGGAAAACCCAGAAAACTCCAAAGTGGCGATGGTGTACGGCCAGATGAATGAACCACCAGGCAACCGTCTGCGCGTGGCGCTGACCGGTCTGACCATGGCGGAAGCATTCCGTGACGAAGGTAAAGACGTTCTGTTCTTCGTGGACAACATCTACCGCTTCACGCTGGCCGGTACCGAAGTTTCCGCACTGCTGGGCCGTATGCCTTCCGCAGTGGGTTACCAGCCTACCCTGGCCGAAGAAATGGGCCGTCTGCAAGAGCGTATTACGTCGACCAAAACCGGCTCGATTACGTCGATCCAGGCCGTCTACGTTCCAGCCGACGACTTGACCGACCCATCGCCAGCGACCACCTTCGGTCACCTGGATTCGACCGTCGTTCTGTCGCGTGACATCGCTTCGCTGGGTATCTACCCTGCGGTTGACCCACTGGATTCGACCTCCCGTCAGCTGGACCCGCTGGTGGTTGGCCAGGAACACTACGAAACCGCACGCGCTGTGCAGGGCACCCTGCAGCGCTACAAAGAACTGCGTGACATTATCGCAATTCTGGGTATGGACGAACTGGCGCCGGAAGACAAGCTGACCGTGGCACGCGCTCGTAAGATGCAGCGTTTCCTGTCCCAGCCATTCCACGTTGCTGAAGTGTTCACCGGCGCGCCTGGTAAATACGTTTCGCTGAAAGACACGATCAAGGGCTTCAAGATGATCGCTTCCGGCGAACTGGATCACCTGCCAGAACAAGCGTTCTACATGGTTGGCGCGATCGAAGAAGCAATCGAAAAAGCCAAGAAACTGGGTTAATTCCCGGTAAAAGGCAACGTTCCCGGCACGCCGGGAACGTTTACCCCCGATAGGACACACATGGCAAATACCATACACGTTGATGTGGTCTCCGCTGAAGAGCAAATCTTCTCCGGCGAAGCCACTTTCGTCGCGTTGCCTGGTGAACAGGGCGAGCTGGGTATCTACCCAAAGCACACGCCGCTGATCACCCGTATTCGTCCGGGTGCGGTGCGTATCCAGGTGCCAGGCCAGGCTGAAGACGAATTCGTCTTCGTTGCCGGCGGCCTGCTGGAAGTGCAACCAAATTCCGTGACGGTACTGGCTGACACCGCGATCCGTGGCAAAGACCTGGATGAAGCCAAAGCCAACGCCGCCAAGAAACTGGCGGAAGAAGCTCTGGAAAACAGCACCGGCAAGATGGACTACGCAACTGCGCAGGCCGAGCTGGCTGCGGCGGTGGGCCAATTGGCCGCGATCGCCAAACTGCGTAACTTGAAAGGCTGATTTCAGCGTTCAGTGGCAGTGACAAAAAGGCAGCTTCGGCTGCCTTTTTTTTTTCGCCTGGCTGTACGCAGCCTGCGCCGCGTTAGTTGACTTTTAATGCAATAGTATTTAAAAATCAATTTCCAATTGACAATTGCAAACTTTGTAATTTACGATCCGGGTTTTCTTTTTTGAAACCGGAGGGTTGCAATGGTGTTTCGCGGTCGTTTGAAATTGCTTTGCACGTATTTGGGATGTGCAGGCTTGTTAACTTTGCCGGCGCTGGGGATGGCCCAGTCAGTGATGCCGGACCCGTATGTCGAGCCGGGCATTTATCCCAACCGTAATCACATCACTCAAACCAATTTCGAAACGATCGACCCGTTTTCGGGGGCATTGAATCACCAATATACGGACATTTTCCTGCCAGGTAATGGCGGGTTTGACCTGAGCGTCATCCGTTCGTATAACAGTACGGCGGCGCAGCCGGGCGTATCGCATCTGGCCGGCTTGGGCTGGAACATCCACTTCGGCCGTGTATTGCAACCATGGCTGCAAAACGACCCCTACAACGACGTATGCAACAACTCGGACGCCACTGTCATTGGCGACAACCCTGTGCTGGAAATGCAGGATGGCGGACGCCAAATGCTGGCATTTACCGGCACTTCGCCATTGATGATCAGTACGCGCCAATGGCGTGTCGATTGCCAGGCGAGCCCGAAAGGTCTGGTGGTGTATTCGCCGGATGGCATGCGCTATGAGATGACCCAAAAGGTCAAGTTGCCCAATGGCGTCACTGGCTGGTACACGACGAAAATTACCGACCGCAATGGCAACTACGCGATCGTCAGCTACAAAACCCCGGATACGAATGAAATTACCCGCGTCGATACCAACGATGGCCGCTGGGTCACGTTTGAATATCTGGACAGCGGCTTGACGGGGTGGACCCGTGTTTCCAGGATTCAGGCTTCTGGCAACCAGTACTTGAATTATGCCTATGACCAGGTTCCCAACTACCCGAGTTCATTCCAGTTGACGTCGGTAACGCGGCCGGACGGCTTTGCGTGGAAATACGAATACAACACGACGGTTTATGCGCCTAACGGCGGGCCGTATGCAATGAAGAAAGTCACCACGCCGGAAGGCGGTTCCACCAGCTATGAATATACGCTGATTGAATTCGACCGCTTCGTCATCGCGACCGGTACCAGCAAAATCACGGTGAATTCGGCGGTGACCAAAAAAACCGTCAGCCCGATCAGCCCGTATTCAACCATCAGCCCGGACGGCGTCTGGACGTTTAAATACACGCCAAGCGCAACGGCAGGCGTTTATGACATGACGACGATGACGGCGCCGGACGGCAAGGTGACGACTTATCGCCACTATGGTCCCCGCTACACTGCCGACGGCATTGGCACGGTCTGGATGGTGGGCTTGCTGATGTCTAAGGATATCGACGGCAAACAGACTGAAACCTATAGCTGGACCAAGCAGCGCATTTCCGGCGAAAAATATTATCGTCTCGGCGCTTACGAATACAAGCGTTCCGATCCGGATACCAGCGTGCCGTTGCTGAGCCAAAAAGTCATTACCCGTGACGGCGCCACGTATTCGACCACGTATTCGAACTATGACGCCTATGGCAATCCAGGCCAGGTCGCGGAAAGCGGCCCGAATGGCGGCAGCCGCACGACCACGCTGACGTACAACATCAACACCAACAAGTGGCTGGTCAAGCAAGTCAAGGATGAAAGTTTCCCTGGCAGTTCCATTACCCGCAGCTTCGATACGAATGGCAACTTGCTGAGCCAGACCCGTGACGGCGTCAGCACGTCGTACACGTACGATGCACAGGGCAACGTTGCCACCGTGACGTACCCGCGCTCGCTGACCCATACGCTGTCGAATTACAAGCGCGGCATTCCACAAAGCGAGTCCCAGCCGGAAGGCGTCAACATCACGCGCGTGGTCAGCGATGCCGGCAACATCACGTCGGAAACCAACGGCGACCAGCGTACGACGACGTATGGCTACGATTTGCAAAACCGCCTGACGTCGATTACACGTCCTGCCGGGGATGCGGTATCGATCAGTTATACGGGACCCACAATCGGCTACACGTCGAAGATCGTCACGCGCGGCACCTTGAAGGAAACCACCCAGTATGACGGTTTCATGCGCCCGATCAGCGTCGACCTGGGGGGCGTGGTCCGCACCACCACTTACGACAACAATGGCCGCAAGAACTTCGAATCGAATCCAGGCGCAAGCATTGGCACCAAGTTCCAGCAGTATGACGGGCTGGGCCGTGTGGGGCTGATCACCAATGCCGACAATACCACGCGCACGTTCACCTATGGCGCCGGCACCCGGACCGTGACCGATGAGCGCAACAACGCGACCACGGAAACCCTGCGCGGCTACGGCAACCCGGACCAGACGTTCGTGATGGGCATCAGCAAACCCGATGCCTCGGCCAACGTTACGCTGGCCCGCAACAGCAAGGACCTGGTGACCTCGGTGACCCAGGCCGGCCTGACCCGCAGCTACGGCTACAACAGCAATTATTACCTGACCTCCGTCACGGATCCGGAAACGGGTACCACCACCTACGGGCGCGATGCCGCCGGCAACATGACGTCCCGCACCGTGGGCGCGTCCGGCACCACGAACTATACGTACGATAACCAGAACCGCCTGACGGCAGTGAGTTATCCAAATGGCGCGCCGGCGGTCAGCAAGACGTACAGCAAGACGCACCGCCTGCTGACGGTCAATTCCTCGTCCGCCAACCGCAGCTATGCCTATGACGCGAACAACAATCTGACCTCGGAATCCGTGGTGGTTGATGGCCGCACGTTTACCACCGGCTATGGCTACAACACGCGCGACCAGCTGCAATCGATTACGTATCCGCAATCGGGCAAGGTTGTCTCGTACGCGCCGGATGCCCTGGGCCGTCCAACCCAGGTGTCGGGCTATATCACCAGCGTGAGTTACTGGCCGTCCGGTATGCCGAAGCAGATCAACTATGCGAACGGCACGGTCACCGAGTACGACCAGCACAGCCGCCTGTGGCCAAGTACTTTCCGCACGCAAAAATCGGGTACGTACTATGTCAACAGCAGCTACGGCTACGATGGCATGGGTAACCTGAGCAGCATCAGCGACAGCGCGGATGGCAGCTATAACCGCAGCTTCGGCTACGACAGTTTGGACCGCCTGACCACCGCCAACGGTCCATGGGGTAGCGGAACGATCGCATACAACGGCGCCGGCAACATCACCAGCCAGGTGCTGGGTGGTTCCAACCTGTATTACAGCTATACCGATGGCACCAACCGCTTGAACAGCGTAACCGGCAGCCGTACCACGACCTATGGCTACGACGCTTACGGCAACGTGACTTCGGGCTCTGGCAACACCTACACCTACGATGGCGTGCCGAACCTGACGTGCGTGAACTGCGGCAATGCTGCAGCCAAGATCGAGTACACGTACGACGGCCTGAACCGCCGCGTCAGCGCCACCAAGGCGGGCGTCAAAACGTATGAAGTCTATGGCAGCCATGGCAACCAATTGATCGAGTTTACGCCGAGCCAGTCGAACCGTCTGGTCGAGTACATCTACCTGGGCGGCAAACGCATTGCACAACGGGTGACGCCATGATGCCCGCTGATCGTTCCTCTTTCGCATCCACTACTAATGCCATGAAAATTTTGGAAACGCTTATTCAATCGACCGGTGCGGCGTGGCAGCGCGTCCTGCGCCTGGCCGGGTATCACTTGCGCGCTGCCGGCAGCGCACTGTTGACGGTGTTGGCGCTGCTGATGTGCTCCGGCGGCGCGCTGGCGCAAACCAACAATGCGCAATTTATTTCCCAGGTGGTGCCGTCCGCCATGATTTCCGGTTCGACCGGCAATCAGGTCTGGGTCACGGTAAAAAATACCGGCACCAGCACGTGGACGGCTGCCAGCCAGTATTTCCTGGGGTCGCAAAACCCGCAGGACAACGGCACCTGGGGCATGGGCCGCGTCGCCTTGCCTAATTCGGTCGCGCCAGGCGACAGCGTCACCTTTAACTTCACGGTGACGGCGCCGAGTACGGCGGGTGGTTACAACTTCCAGTGGCGCATGCTGCGTGAAGGTGTCGAATGGTTTGGCGAATTGACGTCGAACGTGCTGGTGAACTCGACGCCAACGGCGTTTAACGGCGCGGAATTCGTGTCGCAAAATGTGCCTACAAGCATGACGCCGGGCCAGAGCTATACGGTTCCGGTCACGATGCGCAACAGCGGCACCACCACCTGGACTGCGGCCAACGCCTATAAGCTCGGCTCGCAGAATCCTGGCGACAACTCCACATGGGGCACCGGCCGCGTCGACGTGGTGGGCAGCGTGTTGCCTGGGCAGCAGTACACCTTCCAGGTACCGGCCAAGGCGCCGACGACCCCGGGTACTTACAACTTCCAGTGGAAAATGGTGCGCGAGTTTGTCGAATGGTTCGGCGTACCGTCGACCAATGCGATCGTCGCAGTGGGCGTTGCAGGTGAAACCATCACGTATTTCCACAACGACGCTGCCGGTACGCCGCAAGTGGCGACCGATGCCAACGGCAACGTGCTGTGGAAGGAAACCTACCGTCCATATGGCGACAAGCTGAACAACCAGCCAGCCAGCACCAACAACAACCTGTGGTTCACGGGTAAACCGCATGACAGCAACACCGGCCTGACCTACATGGGCGCCCGCTACTATGATCCGCTGCTGGGCCGCTTCGTCGGCATGGATCCGCAAGGCGTTGTTCCGGATAACGTCCATAGTTTCAACCGCTATGCGTACGCGAACAACAACCCGTACAAGTTCGTTGATCCGGATGGGCATAGCCCGATTGACGTGGCATTCCTCATTTACGACATAGGTAAATTGGGGGTAGCAATGTATACTGGCGTGGGCGTTGGGGCTGCAGTGGTCGATGTTGGCATGAGCGCGGTTGGCGTGATGAGCCCGATCCCATTTGCAGGCCAAGCCATGAAGGCTGCACGCGCGGCCGAACGGGCAGTTGAGGTTGCGCGCGTGGCGGAGAAGGCGAATGAAGCCAAGCATGCCGCTAAGGGTGTATCTACCCTGAAACCTGGACCTTTCGCCAAAGAGTCGATCCCTGGGCATATGGGTAAGCCAACCGCAGCTGAGCAGCGTGAAGTCAATAAGCTGATGGAAAAGCATGGCTGCCACACCTGTGGTACGAAGAACCCAGGTACGAAGAGTGGTAATTCCATCGTCGATCACCAGCCCGCTCAGGCGCTCGGCGAAACGACAGAATTCTTCCCGCATTGCATCGATTGCATGCGGCGCCAGGGTGGCGAGGTATTGCAGGAACTTATTAAGAGAGGAACCAACTGATGCTTCAAGCTACGATTAGCCCTCCGAACGCGATTTTGTTTGTTTTTGATCCGGCCAACAAAAACGTGATTATTCCTGCCTACGTGGACGGGGAGCTGACGGCAGCAAATGACACATGTGTTTCTGTCGGAACTCAAGCCGATGTTGATGGCGAGACTGACGTGTCGCTGGGTTTTTTCGATGAAGCGCCAGTTGGGCTGCAGCAGGTGTTCTTGGGGACGATTCACATCCCAAGTGGACGGGTGGGCATCGTGACTTCGCAGTTCCAACGCGTGCTGGAACTCGAAGTGCCAATCGGTCCTCTTGCCGTCATGATTTGGGCCGATGATCTTCGTATGCCAGCGCGCATTGCTGTGCAGGTCAAGCCTGAATAAAGCGATGAAGCACTGATAGTTTGAGCTGAACATGCGGGCAGGTTGAGGCGTGGCGTCTATGAATAATAGGCGTCACGCCGACGTTTGTGCGGCTGGCGCTCAAAAGGCACACAGTTAAAGAATGCTACTGGCAGCAAGTATGAGAGAGCAGAGAGCGGGGAACGATACGCTGTTATTGCACGGCGTAGACGTCCGCGGCCACACTGCCATACTCCGCTTCGAAGGCATCACCGAAGCCGAAGCCCTGCGTCTCGCCGCAGCGCGCGGCTTTCGCGTTGCCTCGGTAGAGTTGGAAGCGGCGGCGCGCCCGGCAGCAAGCGGGCGCGCCGCTTTTCCTTTGCTGCTGTTCACCCAGGAACTGCTGGCCCTGCTAGAAGCCGGCCTGCATCTGAACGAGGCATTGGCCAGTCTGCAAGCCAAGGAGAGCCATGCCGGCGTGGCCGGCGTCATGGCCGGCATGCTGCAGTCGCTGCTCGAAGGGCACAGCTTTTCCGATGTATTGGCCCAATGGCCACAGCACTTCCCCGATATTTTTGTCGCCACCGTGCGGGCTGCGGAGCGTACCGGTGACCTGGCGCCGGCATTGTCGCGCTATATCGCCTATCAGCTGCAGTTCGATCAGTTAAAGAAAAAACTGGTCACCGCGGCCATCTATCCCACCATGCTGCTGGCCGTGGGCAGTTTCGTGACGCTGTTCTTGCTGGGGTACGTGGTGCCGCGTTTTGCCGTGGTGTATGAATCGGCGGGGCGCGACATGCCATGGCTGTCCGGCCTGCTGCTGGGGTTTGGCCGCATGGTGGCGGGCCATTGGCAACTGGCGCTGGCCATGGCCGTGGGCGGCGCCGTGCTGTTGGCCAGCACCCTGTTGCGGCGGCAAGGCCGGACCTGGCTGCTGGAGCGCGTGCTGCGCCTGCCGTGGCTGGCCAGCCGCGTACGCCAATTCCGCCTGGCGCGTTTTTACCGCGCGCTGAGTTTGCTGCTGGCGTCCGGCATTGCGTTGCCGCGTGCGCTGGGCATGGTGGGCGGCTTGCTGGGACCTCAGTCGCAAGAACAGCTGGCGCAGTGCCTGCTGGCGGTACAGCAAGGCCGCAGCCTGTCGTCCGCGCTGGCGGCAGCGGGCCTGGTTGGACCGGTCACGGATTCGCTGATCCAGGTCGGCGAACGGTCCGGCCAATTGGCGGACATGCTGGAGCGGGCGGCCCGTTTTTCCGACGACCAGTTTGCGCGCTGGGTGGACTGGGCGTCGCGGCTGCTGGAACCAGTGCTGATGATCGTGATCGGTGTGGTCATCGGCGGCATCGTGGTGTTGATGTATTTACCGATATTTGATTTGGCAGGGAGTCTGTAGTGAGGGATATGGACGGCGCATGGCTGACGCCGGAACTGATGGCGCAGGCGCGTTTATGGGCGGCCGAGCATGGCTGCCCGCCAGTCCAGGGGCTGGAGCACCTGGCCGGACGCGATGGCGCCGCCGTGATGCAGGCGCTGGCCAGCCATTTCGCCTTTCCATTGCTGGACATGCAGCAGCTGCAGGCGCTGCAGCCAGACTTCGAACGGATTCCTTTCCCTGATTGCGTTGCCCGCGGCGTGCTGCTGGCGGCGCCTTCCTGCCTGGTGCTGACCGATCCCTTCGACAGCGCTGGCGAGGAGTGGGCGCTGCGCCGCGCCGGCATGGCGGCAGGCATGCCGGCCGTGGTGTTGGCGCATCCGGATGACGTGCGCGCTTTGCTGGCGCAGCATGAACGTGAAATGCGGGCAGTCGATGGACTCGATACCCAGGAAGCGACGGGGGAAGAACACGACGTCGCAGCCGTCATTACGCTGGCCAGCATCAGTGAAGACGCCAGCGCCGTCGTCAAGCTGGTCAACTCGACCATCTACGATGCGCTGAAGTTGCGCGCCAGCGATATCCACCTGGAATGCGACGCGGGCAGCCTGCACGTGTCTTACCGTATCGACGGCGTGCTGGTTCCGATTACCCAGGCGCATGGCACGGAAATGAGCGAGCAAGTCATCTCCCGTATCAAAGTCATGGCGGAACTCGATATTGCCGAGCGGCGCGTGCCGCAGGATGGCCGCTTCAAGGTGCGGGTCAATGGACGGGACATTGATTTCCGCGTGTCGATCATGCCCAATATCTTTGGCGAAGATGCGGTATTGCGTTTGCTGGACCGGCAATCGCTGACCGAGCAGGCCAAAGCCTTGCGGCTCGATCACCTGGGGCTGGACCCTGCCGCGATGGCGGCGGTCCGCAAGCTGGCCCGCAAACCGCACGGCATGCTGCTGGTGACGGGGCCGACGGGTTCCGGCAAGACCACCACGCTGTATGGCGCCATTACGGAAATTCACATGGGCCGCGAAAAAATCGTCACCATTGAAGACCCGGTGGAATACCGCCTGCCGCGCGTGCTGCAGATTCCCGTGAATGAGAAGAAGGGCCTGACATTTGCCCGCGGCCTGCGCTCCATCCTGCGCCACGACCCGGACAAGATCATGGTGGGCGAAATCCGCGACGACGAAACCGCCCAGATTGCCGTGCAGGCGGCGCTGACCGGGCACCTGGTGTTTACCAGTGTGCACGCCAATAACGTGTTCGATGTGCTGGGCCGCTTCTTGCACATGGGGGTTGACGCCTACAGTTTTGCCGCGGCGCTGAACGGCATCGTTGCGCAGCGCCTGCTGCGCACGAATTGCCCCCATTGCAGCGTTCCCGTGCAGCCGGACGAGGCAGCCTTGCAGGAAGCCGGGTTATCCGCTGCGGACGTGGCGGACTGGGATTTCCGCGCAGGCAAGGGATGCGGCCACTGCCGCGGCGCCGGCTACCAGGGGCGGCGCGCCGTGGCGGAAGTGCTGGTGCTGGACGACGCGCTGCGTGAAATGATCGTGGCCCGCGCCCCGATCTCGGCGCTGAAACAGTATGCCGCGAGCCAGGGCATGCGCCCTTTACTGGACAGTGCGCTGCATGCCGTGGCAAGCGGCGCCACCACGCTGGAAGAGGTGCAACGTGTGGCAGGGTAAGAGAGCGCGCGCCGTGCTGTTCGTGGCGTTGCGCAGCGATATGCTGGAATGGGCGCTGCGCAAGGGCGGGCGCTGGGATGCGCAGGGCAGCTTGCCGCTGCCGGCCGATGGCGGCGGCATGGCCGGCGTTGCCGGTGCATTGCGCCAGCTGGCAACGCGATGGGGGGATGGCGTGGCGTCCAGTCCCGGCGAAGTGCGCGTGGTGGTGGCGGATTATTGGCTGCGTACGGCCACGCTGCCATGGAACCGCGCTTTGCAGCGTGATGTGGAGGCGGCCGCTTATGTGCAGGCGCAACTGGCCGCCGCCGGCCACGCGCTGGAGCCGGGCGATGTGGTGCGCCATGGCGATGGCTTGCCGGGCCGCCCCGTGCTGGCGGTGGTCTATCCCGTGGCGTTATGGGCGGCGCTGGCCGACCTGCAGCGTGAACTGGGTGCCGCTGTCACGTCCGTGCTGCCGTGCAGTGTGCTGGCATGGACTTGTCTGCCGCGGCGGGGTTGGCTGCAGCCGGCCATGCTGGGCGTGAGCGATGGTGTCCTGGCAATGCTGTTGCGCGGCGCCGGAAGCGAATTGCAAGAGGTGACAGTACGGCAAGGCGGCAAGCCGATGGTGACGATCCTGCGCCAGCGGGCGCTGATGCGGGAAGCCGGCGCCGTTGCTGCGGCGGAGTTGCCGGTGGTGGATCTGGCGCCCGGCGAACCCGTGCCGGCCCACAGCGGCCAGCACGTCATTTGGCCGCGCCACCCGGCCGCCGCCGCATCCCATACCGCAACGCCCTGACACCTCATCAAAAGCCGGTGCACCCCGCCCCCGCGGGAGTTCCGCCGCGGTACCCC
>NZ_WNLA01000080.1 GCF_009720865.1 Pseudoduganella ginsengisoli
ACTATCACGTACAGGCTCTTCCCATTTCGCTCGCCACTACTTTGGGAATCTCGGTTGATTTCTTTTCCTGCAGCTACTTAGATGTTTCAGTTCGCCGCGTTCGCTTCACACACCTATGTATTCAGTGGGTGATGACCTAAAAGGCCGGGTTTCCCCATTCGGACATTTCCGGATCAAAGCTTGTTTGTCAGCTCCCCGGAACTTTTCGCAGACTTCCACGTCCTTCATCGCCTGTAATCGCCAAGGCATCCGCCATGTGCACTTATTCACTTGTCCCTATAACCTTGACGGCTATAAGCTCAAGCATTTACTACTGTGTTTGATGAGTTTTTGTATGCGTTCCTTTCGGAACACTACCCTAAGTGTGTAATTTCTTACACGCTTAAATAAAACTTTACTTCTTCCAGATTGTTAAAGAACGGTACTACGCTTATCTAAGACTCGGGTCTTACATAAGAGCAGTTTTGGTGGAGGATGACGGGATCGAACCGACGACCCCCTGCTTGCAAAGCAGGTGCTCTCCCAGCTGAGCTAATCCCCCAATGGGTATTACTAGTTGGAACTGGTAGGGCTGGTTGGGCTCGAACCAACGACCCCCGCGTTATCAACACGGTGCTCTAACCAGCTGAGCTACAGCCCCAACATTTTTGCGTTCTTCTTTACTACAGCCGATAAGTGTGGACGTCAGGCGGAGTGCCTACTCTAGAAAGGAGGTGATCCAGCCGCACCTTCCGATACGGCTACCTTGTTACGACTTCACCCCAGTCACGAATCCTACCGTGGTAAGCGCCCTCCTTGCGGTTAAGCTACCTACTTCTG
>NZ_WNLA01000081.1 GCF_009720865.1 Pseudoduganella ginsengisoli
TCGGGGACAGTGCATGGTAGGCAGTTTGACTGGGGCGGTCTCCTCCTAAAGTGTAACGGAGGAGTTCGAAGGTACGCTAGGTACGGTCGGACATCGTGCTAATAGTGCAATGGCATAAGCGTGCTTAACTGCGAGACCGACAAGTCGAGCAGGTACGAAAGTAGGACATAGTGATCCGGTGGTTCTGTATGGAAGGGCCATCGCTCAACGGATAAAAGGTACTCTGGGGATAACAGGCTGATTCCTCCCAAGAGTTCATATCGACGGGGGAGTTTGGCACCTCGATGTCGGCTCATCACATCCTGGGGCTGTAGCCGGTCCCAAGGGTATGGCTGTTCGCCATTTAAAGTGGTACGTGAGCTGGGTTTAAAACGTCGTGAGACAGTTTGGTCCCTATCTGCCGTGGGCGTTGGAAATTTGAAGGGGGCTGCTCCTAGTACGAGAGGACCGGAGTGGACGAACCTCTGGTGTACCGGTTGTCACGCCAGTGGCATTGCCGGGTAGCTAAGTTCGGAAGAGATAACCGCTGAAAGCATCTAAGCGGGAAACTTGCCTTAAGATGAGATTTCCCGGAGCCTTGAGCTCCTTGAAGGGTCGTTCGAGACCAGGACGTTGATAGGCTGGGTGTGGAAGTGCAGTAATGCATTAAGCTAACCAGTACTAATTGCCCGTACGGCTTGTCCCTATAACCTTGCCGGTTATACGCATTTACTCGATGATGAGTTACCCAAC
>NZ_WNLA01000082.1 GCF_009720865.1 Pseudoduganella ginsengisoli
TGCCGCGCCATCCGCATGCGAAGGCGTTGCCGCGTCCGGGGGCGTGGCGGCGGCAGGCGCGCCGGATGCCGGTTTAGCCACGGGCGCGGCCGGAGCGGAAACCTGTGCCGGCGCGGCTGTGCCACTGCCTTTTATGTCGGCCACATCCTGCGCCGCAGGCTGCTGCACACTTTTTGGCGTGAACGGCTGGGCAGTAGCGCCGGGCAGCGCCGCTACCGCAGCCGTATCCGGCGCACTGCGATCGCTATCGGCTGGCGCAGCGGCATCCGGTTCGTCGGCAGCCGGTGTTTGCGGCCTGACGCGGGGCAACACGGGATGCACGGAGGCGGCAGGCCGTGCCGCCGCCATGTCTGGCGCCGGTGCGCCATGGGCTGGTGCGCTTGCCGCGTGTGGCCGCGGCCCGGTGCCGCCCATGCCGGCCATTTGCGCCAGTTCCATCTGGCGCAGCCAGCTGTCGCTGTGGTTGGCCACGTCGGCCGCGCGCAGCGGCGTGTGGCCGTCAGGCGGCGCCAGCGTAGAGGGGATGGTGGTCACTGCGATTTCCTCCAATGTAAGCGTTGCAGCCAGATATCGTCGGCCTGCTGGAAGGCGCGCCGGGCTGTGGCAAGGTCGTGTTCGGCCAGCGCCGCGTCGCGGTCGCGTTCAAGACTGTCGGCGCGGCGCCGCGCTTCCAGCAGGCGCGCCTGCACCGCGTCCCGTTCGTCGGCGCAGGCGCGCAGGG
>NZ_WNLA01000083.1 GCF_009720865.1 Pseudoduganella ginsengisoli
GCCGTTTCCGCCGCGCCCTTGACGATCTGTTTCGCCGTGTCGGACGAGCCCAGGTCAACCTTGTCTTCCGCCTTGGTAATCAGGTTTGCCAGCGCATTGGTCGCCGCATTGGCGCCGCCATCGCTGCCCTGCGTCACACCGGCGCCGCTCAGCACCGCGCCCACCTGGCCCATCACGGTATTGACCTGTGCCGCCAGCGACTGCACTTTCAGCGCCATGGCTTTGTCATCCGTGCTGGCGTCCGTTTTCACGGCGGCCGCGATCGGGTCAAAGCTGGACAAGTTCACCTTGTCCGAAATGCCCAGCTTGGTTTTCACCAGCGCTTCCGCTTGCGCCGTGCTCAGGTTGCCGCTGCTGGCCACCGAATGCACCAGCGTGGTCAGCGGGCTGATCATGGTCGAGCCGGCCGGCGCTTTGAAGCTGCCGTTCACGGCGCTGCCAGTGGCGATATCCACGCCGCCAATCGAAATCAGCGCGCCGCTGCCACCCGTCAGCGTGAAGTTACCCTGCGCATCGGTCTTGGTCTGCGCTTCGCCTGCATCGAGCACGCCGTTGCCGTTGGCATCGGCAAACACCACCGCATCGCGAATATAGCCGTCTGCCAGCGTGCCGCGCTGCGCCGTGGCATTTACTACCGCGCTGACGGCTTTATCGACGCCAGCCTTGGCCGCCGCCAGCGATGCATCCGTGGTAATGCCTTTCAGCCAGGCGCTGGCAGC
>NZ_WNLA01000084.1 GCF_009720865.1 Pseudoduganella ginsengisoli
AGGATCGTTTCTTCCCTGACAAAAGAGCTTTACAACCCGAAGGCCTTCTTCACTCACGCGGCATTGCTGGATCAGGGTTGCCCCCATTGTCCAAAATTCCCCACTGCTGCCTCCCGTAGGAGTCTGGACCGTGTCTCAGTTCCAGTGTGGCTGGTCGTCCTCTCAGACCAGCTACTGATCGTTGCCTTGGTGAGCCTTTACCCCACCAACTAGCTAATCAGATATCGGCCGCTCCATGAGCACGAGGTCTTGCGATCCCCCGCTTTCTCCCTTAGGACGTATGCGGTATTAGCGTAACTTTCGCTACGTTATCCCCCACTCCTGGGTACGTTCCGATATATTACTCACCCGTTCGCCACTCGCCGCCAGGCCGAAGCCCGCGCTGCCGTTCGACTTGCATGTGTAAAGCATGCCGCCAGCGTTCAATCTGAGCCAGGATCAAACTCTTCAGTTCAATCTCTGTTTTCCAACCTTGCGGTTGGGGTCACTCACTCAAAATACTGACGAAT
>NZ_WNLA01000085.1 GCF_009720865.1 Pseudoduganella ginsengisoli
CAGGGCGCGGCGCAGGAACTGTCGCAGGAACAGCGCCAGGCCGTGCTGGCCCAGGTGCACGCGTGGCTGCAACAGCCGGCCGCGCCGTCGCGGGAGCAGCTGTAATGGCCGCGCACCGCCGCTCGGCGCTGCTGCTGCATGGCCTGGCCGGCCATGACCGCGACTGGGTGCTGGCGCAGTTGCCGCCATCCGACCGCGCCGTGCTGGAAAGCCACCTGGCCGAACTGCGCGAACTGGGCATTCCTGCCGACCCGGCGCTGCTGCCTCCCGTCGAAGGTGCAGGCGCCGCCATGCCGGCCGGCGAACCGGCCTGGATGATGCGGCAATTACTGGCGCAAGGCCCTGCTGCGTGGCGCGGCGCGTGGCTGGCGACGCTGTCCCCGGGACAGCGCGAACGCGTGCTGTCCCAGCCTGCTCCCGCCCTGCGCCCGGCCGCCGCGCGCAGCCTGCGCCTGCATGCGGAACAGGCCGCGCGCCAGG
>NZ_WNLA01000086.1 GCF_009720865.1 Pseudoduganella ginsengisoli
GCTGGGGATGGCGGCGGCGCCACCGCGAAAGTCCGCGCCACGGCCAGCGGCAATGCCACGACACAGGGTTCGGCCAGCGCCACAGGGGGCAATGGCGGCGCCGCGTCCGCGGGCGGCAGCGCCGGGCGGGGTGGCAATGCGGATGCTCAGCTGGAATTAACGGGGCGGAACGCCCAGGGCTATGCGTCAGCGTTTGGCGGCAATGGCGGTGCATCGCATGCGCAAGGCGCGAACCGGCGCGGCGGCAATGCCAACGCCACGCTGGCGTTGAAAGGCGGCGGCCAGATCGAAGGGTATAGCGCAGCGGCTGGCGGCACAGGATCGTACGATGCGTCGTCCGGCGCGGGAGAGCAGGGCGCCAGCGCCGCCAGCCGTGCGGAAGGCGCGGGCGGCGGCGGCAGTACCGTGAAAATTTCCGCCAGCGCATCCGGCGGCTACGGCGCGGCTGCCAGCGGCGCGGGGCGGCAGGCA
>NZ_WNLA01000087.1 GCF_009720865.1 Pseudoduganella ginsengisoli
GGCCGCCAGCAGTGCGGCCGCCACTGCCGCTGCCAGCGCAGGCGCGGCAGCCGATAGGGCGCGGGCTGGCGCAGCGGATGTGAATGCGGCGCCCAGTGCGCAGCACAGCGCGATGGCTGTCGCCATGGCGGCAATGCGGTTCGTCCACGTTTCGGCTTGCCACCACGGCGTGCGTTGCCGCCATTGCCAGCTGACGGCTGGCGCTGCGGCATCCGGCATGCGCGCTTCGCTGTACAGCGCGACATGGCGCGCGGGCGCCAAGGTCATGGTATCGCCGGACATGCCGGTGATGGCATAGCGGACACCCGCCAGCGATACAGATGCCGCGCCGTCCAGCGCGGTATCGAGCCGGCGCACGTCCTGCGCGCCAGCCGGCCCTTGGACCAGCAGTGCGGCGCCGCCGTCATCGAGCGCGCCGGCAGCAAAGCGCAGCTGCCCGTGGCTGCGGGCGACCGTGGCCGTTTC
>NZ_WNLA01000088.1 GCF_009720865.1 Pseudoduganella ginsengisoli
GGCAAGCATTTACTACGTTGTGATGATGAGTTTTACTACCCTAAGTACACACATTGCTGTGTGCGCTTAAATAAAACTTTACTTCTTCCAGATTGTTAAAGAACGGTACTACGCTTATCTAAGACTCCGGTCTTACATAAGAGCAGTTTTGGTGGAGGATGACGGGATCGAACCGACGACCCCCTGCTTGCAAAGCAGGTGCTCTCCCAGCTGAGCTAATCCCCCAATGGGTATTACTAGTACTAGTGAGACTGGTAGGGCTGGTTGGGCTCGAACCAACGACCCCCGCGTTATCAACACGGTGCTCTAACCAGCTGAGCTACAGCCCCAACATTTTGCGTTCTTCTTACTACAGCCGATAAGTGTGGACGTCAGGCGGAGTGCCTACTCTAGAAAGGAGGTGATCCAGCCGCACCTTCCGATACGGCTACCTTGTTACGACTTCACCCCAGTCACGAAT
>NZ_WNLA01000089.1 GCF_009720865.1 Pseudoduganella ginsengisoli
GCGACCAATGTCATCACACTCGACAACACGGGCGTACAGGATAGCGCCGGCAACGCCGGCAGCGGCAGCACCAGCTCGTCCAATTACACGGTAGCCACTGTGCGCCCCACAGCCACGGTTGCGCTGTCCGATAGCGCGTTGACGGCGGGTGAAACGGCTACCGTCACCATCACGTTCAGCGAAGCGGTGACGGGACTGACCACGGCTGACCTGACGGTAGCCAACGGTTCCATTGCCTCGCTCAGTTCTTCCGATGGCGGCACCACGTGGACCGGCACGTACACGCCGACATCCAGTATCGAAGACACGACCAATGTCATCACGCTCGACAAGACAGGCGTCGCCGACAGCGATGGCAATACCGGCAGCGGCACGGCCAGTTCGTCGAACTACACTATCGATACCCTGCGGCCCACCGCTACCATTGGGCTGTCCGATAC
>NZ_WNLA01000008.1 GCF_009720865.1 Pseudoduganella ginsengisoli
CCGCGTGCGCCGCGCTGCCTTGTGCGGCCTGGCCGGCCAGTTGCGGCTGTGCGCCAGTGGCGGCCGCATCGCCTGCTGCTGCGCCTGCGCCACGGCGGTCGCTTGGTGCACGCAGCGTCACTTGTTCCGGCGCGGCGGCCACAGGAACTGGTGGTTTCGGCAGCACGGCTTGCACTGCCGTGATCAGCAGCTTGAGCATTGGGCGCACGAACAGGAAGAAGGCCAGCAGCGCGCCCACGGCATAGGTCAGCCACAGCGAGTAATCGACCACGGTTTCACGTTCTTGCCACCATGGCTGCGGCGCCGGTTTCGGCGGGAAATTCATGGCCGTCACGACCAGCGTATCGCCCCGTTTTTCATCGATGCCCAGGCCGTTGCGCAGCACTTTATCGATATTGGCCAGTTCCGCGGCGGTCCAGCCGGTTTTAGGGAATGGTGCGGCGGCATGGGCCAGCACGACGGCAATATTTTGTTTTTCCAGCTGGCCGCGCGCATGCTTGGTCTGGATGATGCTGCGGTCATACGCGTATTGGCGCGTGGTGGCGTTCTTGCGGCTCTGGTCGCCGCTGCCTTCGGTATCCTTGCCATCGGCAGTCTTGCTGCCGTCGGTGCCGGCTTTTGCGTCGGCCGGAGGAGGGCGGTTCGACAGCGTGCCCGGCACACCCATGACGAGGCGGTTGCGGTCTTGCTCATCACGCATGGCTTCGCTGGTGACTTTGGGCGCCGTGCCATATTTTTCAACGGTTTCTTCAATGCGATCATTGTTGACGCTGGCCGTCACGCTGATCTTGAAGTTGTCTTCGCCGACGATCGGGCCCAGCAAGCCTTTGATGTTGGTGCGGATATCTTCCTGCGCGCGCTTGCCGTGTTCATTGGCGGCGGAGCCGGCGTCAAAGCCTTCATCCATGTCCACGTGCGACGACAGCAGGTTGCCGGTCTGGTCGACCAGGCTGACGCGGGCAGGGCTCAGGCTGGCCACGCTGCCTGCCACCATGTTGACGATGGCGGCAATGGTTTCGTTCGACAGCTTGCGGCCCGGCTTGGTGGAAATCACGACCGAGGCGGACGACTTGTCGCCATCGCTGGACACAAACGACGTGGACTTGGCAATCGACAAATGCACGCGCGCCGTGGCGATGGAATCCAGCGTCATGATGGACTGCGCCAGTTCGCCTTCGAGGCCGCGGCGGAAGCGCACGTCCTGCACGAATTGCGACACGCCCAGCGGATCATTCTTGTCCATCAATTCCAGGCCGGCCGGCAATTGCGCCGTCACGCCTTTGGCGGCCAGCAGCATGCGCACCTTGCCCAGCATGGACGACGGCACCATGACCTGGCCGCTGTCCGGATGGACGCGGTAAGAAATATGTTCGGATTCCAGCACGCTCATCATGTCGGACGCGACGACTTTTTCGCGCGCGCCAAACACGGGCTTGTAGCTGGACTGGTCTTGCCACATCACCATCATGATCAGCGCCGTGATGCCGATCGCCAGGGTCAGGATGGGAGTCAGGTTCTTGGTCAGCGCCGGCGACAGGAGCGGCGCACTGCCGTCGCCTGGCCGCAAGCGCGCAAGGGCGGACTTGATGGGATTGGTCACTGTAATCTTCCGGAGAAGGAGGGGTTAAAACGCAAAGTGGTGCACTGCATTACAGAGGCAGCTTGATCAGTTCATCCATGGCGCCCATGACTTTGTTGCGTACTTGCATCAGCATGGAAAACGACAGGTTGGCTTCCTGGCTGGCCAGCATGGCGCCGACCAGGTCATCGCTCTTGCCGGCATCCACGTCGGCCATCTTTTGCGCCGCCATGGCGTCGTCGTTGTTGACTTTGTTCAGGGCTTCGCGCATGGAGGTCGCGAACGAGAAGTTGCCGCCTTGATGGCCGGACTGGCCTGGCTGGCCGGGCATATTGCCGAACTGGGCGGCAGGGGCGATTGTGGCGTTCGACAGGTCGGCAGCCGCATTGGTCAGGGAAGCCAGATCCGACTGGATCAGGCTGGCAAATTCGTTAGCCATATTGCACCTCCATAAGTTGCTTGCTAGGTTGCTTACTTAATTGCAACGTTGCTCATACATGGCTACCATAGCCCCATGTCGGCTGGTATTCCGACAAACGCCTTCACCTTTTCGATGCGTGGCGGACTCGAAGAATCATACATGCTGGAAATTAGTCTGGTGTAGTCCATTGTGCGGAAACAACAGAAAAGGTGGATTCGTGTCCCCTCAAAGAGACAGAATTTCCTTTTTAATCATGCACTAAGCGCATTTTTATGATTTTTTATTGCTTTGCAGCAATTGCGCGATGGTGCGATGATCGTGCTATGAATAAGCTTACCTGCTAGCAATATTTCTGTAAAGACTTGATGCCTTTAGGATCGAAAATTGATCCATGGCAATGGGCAAGAATTTCATGTAAGCTTCGCTCGCCCTGCCTTTTTTAAGCTAGGATATGGCATATGGCTTAGCGCCATGAGAGTGTACCGACCGCGTACCGATTCCAACATTGACACGAACCTCGAATGAACCTCGTGAAAAAAAACGCGCAGCATCAGGTACTGGATCCATGCTTGCTGGGGCGCCCTGTACACCGTTTGCCGGCGTTCGCGGCGCAGCTCAAGGAAGACCTGGCGCAATCGATGCGCCTGAACATGAACCGCCGCTATTGGGGCTCGTTCCAGGTCGATAGCGTGGTGTTTTCGCGTCTGGACGGCACCGAGCCGCGCGCCCGCTGGCTCAACTTTGCCGCGCCCTCCGGCAACATTGCGTTCTCGCTGGAGCGCAAAGTGTTGTTGGCTGTCCTCAATTTCCGCTATGGCCGCGCCAAGAGCGATGGTTCGCTGGACGACAGCACCGTGAAGGTCACGGCCACGGAAGACCGCCTGGCCGTGGTGCTGGGACAACAGTTGGCCGGTACGCTGGCTGGCCGTATTGAAGCGAATTTGCCCCGCCCTGAAAAAACGGAAGGCATGCCGGACCAAGGCAAGGCGCAAGATTTCCACGCCGAACCTGGCGCGCAGCCGCCCAAAGGCACGTGGGTCATTACCGTCACCGTGTCGGACCACGACACGGGCGGCAAAGCGCCGCTGGTGGGCACGTTCTCGTTTGCGCTGGATAAGCAATTGATGACGTCCGTGCTGCATGGCCTGTCGCCCGAACGCGACAATGCACGCCGCACGCCGCAGGGGCAGGCGCCGCTGGCGACGCGCCTGCAAGTGCATTTGAAAGGCATCCTGGTCACCAAGGAAGTGATGCTGGGTAACTTGTTTGACATGCAAATCGGCGACGTGATCCCGATCAGCATGCACCGCGCCGACGTCCTGCTCGACGATTCGCGCTTGTTCACAGCGGCTGTGTCTGAGCACAAGGGCAAAATCTGTTTAACCTCTTTTGAAGACGTCGAATAAACATGATGAACGTAAATCCGAACAGCGGCAGTGACGCGTTGCTGGAAGATATTTCCGAAGAAATGATCATCGACCAGGGTGGCAATGACATGGGGGACGGCATGGTGCCGGCCCGTGCCGGCGCACCCCGGCGCGACTTGCCGCAAATGATGCGCAAGATTCCCGTCACCTTGACGCTGGAAGTGGGCTCGGCCCGCATCTCGTTGCAGGAATTGATGTCGATCGGCCCGGAAAGCGTGGTCGAGCTGGACATGCTGGCCGGCGAGCCGCTGACCATCAAGGTCAACGGCACGGCCATCGGCCGCGCGGAAGTCGTGGTGGCAGGTGAAAACTATGGCCTGAAGGTCATCGACCTGGATGGTCTCAACCTCGACATGATGCAGCCTTGAAGACGGCAGCTTTGCTGAGGCGGCCGTTCCTGCAACGCCGGGGGCGGTTGCTGGGTGCGGCTGCGCTGCTTGCCGGCATCGGCCTGGCCATGCCTGCCCAGGCGGTCGACTTGCTGGCCAATGTGGTACCGGGTGCGAAGACTGAACTGACGGTCAAGACCCAGATTCTCATCATTATGACCCTGCTGGGCTTGCTGCCCATGCTGGTCATGATGATGACGAGCTTTACCCGTTTCGTGATTGTGCTGGCGCTGCTGCGCCAGGCGCTGGGACTCCAGCAGGGCTTGCCGAACCGCGTCGTCACCGGCGTGGCGCTGATCCTCACGCTGCTGGTCATGCGTCCCATTGGCGACGATGTGTGGCGCAATGCCTTCGTTCCTTACGATCAGGAAAAGATTGGCCTGGAACAGGCGCTGCAAATTGCTGAAAAGCCGATTTCCCGCTTCATGCTGGCCCAGACCAGCAAGGCCGCGCTCAAGCAGATTGCCCACCTGGCCGGCGATGAAAAAGTCACCAATCCATCCGATCACGCCTTTACCGTCAAGCTGGCCGCCTTTGTGCTGTCGGAGTTGAAAACAGCGTTCCAGATCGGCTGCCTGCTGTTCATTCCCTTCCTCATCATCGACCTTGTCGTGTCGTCGGTGCTGATGGCCATGGGTATGATGATGCTGTCGCCGCTGGTGATTTCGCTGCCGTTTAAATTGCTGCTGTTCGTGCTGGTTGACGGCTGGACACTGACCGTCAATACACTGGTCACCAGTATCCAGGCTTATTAGGGGATGCCATGCTGACGCCCGATCTCGCTGTCGACCTCATTGCCGAGTCGCTGCACATCGTCATGGTGCTGGTGCTGGTACTGGTGGTGCCAGGGCTCGTCACGGGCCTGGTGGTGGCGCTGATCCAGGCTGCCACGCAAATCAATGAACAAACGTTGAGCTTCCTGCCGCGCCTGATCGTCACGCTGCTGGCGCTGATTATGGCGGGACGCTGGATGGCCGGCTACCTGATGGATTATTGCGTGTCCATCTTCACCCGCGCCGCCACACTGGTGGGATAGGCACGATGGAATCCATCATGCTCCAGCTGTTGCCCCTGCTTAATGCCTGGTGGTGGCCGTTCGTGCGCGTCATGGCCATGATGGCGTCCGCGCCGGTGCTGGGCGAAGCCATGGTGCCGGTGACAGTGCGCGTGCTGGCCAGCCTGGTGCTGTCGATTTTAATGCTGCCGCTGACGACCAGTGCGGCGCCCATCGACCCGATATCCCTCCATGGCGTCGCCGCCACCATCGAGCAAGCCGTCATTGGCGGCGTGCTGGGGCTGGCGTTCCACTTTGCCACGTCGGTCATGATGGTGCTGGGCTACGTGGTGTCGAGCCAGATTGGTTTTTCCATGGCGGTCATGAACGACCCGATCAATGGCCAGTCGTCGGACGTGGTGTCGGCCTTGCTGACCATGCTGACCATCGTGATTTTCTTTGCCGTCGATGGCCACCTGGTAATTGCCGGCGTGATCGGCGCCAGCTTTAAAGCGTGGCCGCTGGGCGGCGGCTACCACCCGCTGCTGTTGCAGACGGTGGCATGGAATGTCGCGTGGGTGTTTGCCGCCGCCATGCTGCTGGCCGTGCCCATCGTGTTTGCCACCATCGTCGTGCAGATCGGCTTTGGTTTCCTGAACCGGGTGGCGCCAACGTTGAATTTGTTTTCACTGGGCTTTTCCGTGGTGACGGTGTTCGGGCTGTTCATGCTGGCACAAGTGGTGCGCTTTATTCCCGGCCACTACATCCGGATTTCAGGCCAGGTGCTGGACATGATCGAAACGCAAATGCGGGTGGCCCATGGCTGACGACAGCACTGGCGACAAGTCAGAGAAGGCGTCAGCGCAGAAGCTGAAAAAGGCGCGGGAAGAGGGCCAGGTTGTCCGTTCGCGCGACCTGGCGACCGCGCTCGGCATTCTCGTGACGCTGAAGCTGTTCATCTTCCTGATGCCGGCCTATATGGATGAGATGCGGGAATTGTTCCATCAGGCGTTCAGCAATTATGAATCGGAAGGCTCAATGCTGAACACGCTGTCGATTATTTTCTCGACCGCCACGTGGCTGCTGGTCAAGATGATCTTGCCGCTGTTCGTCGTGCCGTTGGCGATTATTCTCGGCAGCATGATCCCGGGCGGCTGGGTGTTCAGCGGCAAGCACTGGCAACCCAAGCTTGAGCGGTTCTCACCGGTCAGCAACCTGGGCCGCCTGTTCACCGGCAAGCATGCGTTTGAATTCGGCCTGTCGCTGGCCAAGTCCACCGTGCTGTGCTGGGTGCTGGTGCACATTGCCACGTCGACCATGAAGGATTACACGCGCTTGCAGGCGCTGCCGTTCAACGAAGCCTTGCTGACGGGATCGTCGCTGATGCTCGATGGCTTGATGTCGATGATTTCCGTGTTTGTGATCTTCGCCATCATCGACGTGCCGGCGCAGGCGTTCTTCTATGCGCAAAACCAGCGGATGTCGAAGCAGGACTTGAAGGAAGAATTCAAGGGCAATGAAGGCCGGCCCGAGGTGAAACAGCGGATCCGCCAGCTGCAGCGCGCGATGGCGCAGCGCGCCGCGCGCAAGACCGTGCCGCAAGCCGATGTCGTCGTCACCAACCCGGAACACTATGCCGTCGCGCTGCGCTACGATGAAACGCGCGCGGAAGCGCCATTTGTGCTGGCCAAGGGGGTTGATGAAATGGCGCTGGTGATCCGCCAGATCGCCATCGAGCACAACATTGAAGTGATGCCGCTGCCGCCGCTGGCGCGCGCCATCTACAATACCAGCCAGGTCAACCAGCAAATTCCTGTCCAGCTATATGCGGCCGTGTCGCAAGTGCTGAACTACGTGCTGGCCCTGAAGTCATTCCGGTCCGGGCAGCGCGGCAATGAGCCGCTGTTCCCGACTGAACTACAAGTACCTGAAAGTATGAGCGAGGCAAGAACCTGATGAATTTCCTGAACCGAATCGTCGCCGAACTGCGACGCCACAAGTTCGCGACCCCACTGTTTGTGCTGGCGATCCTCGGCATGATTATTCTGCCGTTGCCGCCTGCATTGCTGGACATCCTGTTCACCTTCAATATCGTGCTGGCGCTGATCGTCATCCTCGTCAGCGTGACGGCCAAGCGGCCGCTGGACTTTTCTGTCTTCCCGACAGTGATCCTGGCCACGACCTTGATGCGGCTGACCTTGAACGTGGCGTCGACCCGCGTCGTGCTGCTGCGCGGCCACGAAGGCACGGCGGCTGCCGGCCACGTGATTGAAGCGTTTGGTAACGTCGTCATTGGCGGCAATTACGTGGTCGGCCTGGTGGTGTTCGTGATCTTGATGATCATTAACTTCATCGTGGTGACCAAGGGCGCCGAGCGTATTTCCGAAGTGTCGGCCCGCTTCACCCTGGATGCCTTGCCCGGCAAGCAAATGGCCATCGATGCCGACCTCAATGCCGGCCTGATCAATCAGGAAAAAGCGCAAGAGCGCCGCAAGGATGTGGCGATGGAAGCGGACTTCTATGGCGCGATGGACGGTGCGTCGAAGTTCGTGCGCGGCGACGCCGTGGCGTCGATCCTGATCCTGATCATCAACATGGTGGGCGGCGTCGCGATTGGTTCGCTGATGCACAACATGTCGTTTGGCGATGCGTTCCGCCAGTACGCACTGCTGACCATTGGTGATGGCCTGGTGGCGCAAATCCCTGCGCTGCTGCTGTCGGCGGCGTCCGCAATTCTCGTGACGCGTATCAGCGATGCCGGTGACTTTGAAGAAACTGTCGGCCAGCAAGTACTGTCGTCGCCAAGCGTGATTGGCAGCGCGGCCGGGCTGATGGTGATCCTGGCCGTGGTGCCGGGCATGCCGTGGCTGGTGTTCCTGACGTTTGCTGGCGTGCTGGGCTTTGTTGCATACAGGCTGAGCCAGCGGGTGGTTGCGCCTGACAACACGGCCATGAAGGCCATTGAAGCGGCGCTGAAGGAAGAAAAAACGCCGGAGCTGGAATGGCAGTCGCTGCCGGCCGTGCAGCCGCTGCAAGTGACGGTGGGCTACAAGCTGGTCGGCCTGATCGACAAGAACCATGGCGAACCGCTGACCAAGCGCATCCGCGGCGTGCGGCAATCGATTTCCGAACAAATGGGCATGGTGCTGCCGCAAATTGTCGTGCGCGATGACCTGGGTTTGAAGCCATCGCAATATGCGGTGCTGTTGTCGGGCGCCGTGGTGGCGCAGGCGGAAGTGTTTCCAGACCGGCTGATGGCGATCCCGTCGCCCACCGTGTACGGCAAGATTGATGGCATTCCCGGCGTGGAGCCGGCGTACGGCATGCCGGTCACGTGGATTGAAATGGGAGAAAAAGCCAACGCGCTGGGCCTCGGCTACCAGGTGGTGGAAGCGGCATCGGCGATTGCCACGCACTTGTCGAAATTGACGCGCGAATATTTGCCGGAATTGTTCCGCCACGAAGACGTGCCGGCCATTATCGAACGCTTGACGGCGCTGTCGCCCAAGCTGGCGGCCCAGCTGGAAAAAGCGCTGACGCATACGCAGCTGCTGCGCGTATTCCGCGTACTGTTGACGGAAAACGTGTCGCTGAAAGATATCGTGCCGATTGCCACGACGCTATTGGACTCGTCGGAAACCACCAAGGACCCGATATTGCTGGCAGCCGAAGTACGCTGCGCGCTGCGGCGGCAGATCGTGTCCGGCCTGTTCGGTCAAAAGTCGGAAATGCTGGCGTTTAACCTGGGCGGCGAACTGGAAAATATGCTGCTCGGTTCGCTGAACCAGGCCCGCCAGGGCGGTAAAGTCGTGCTGGACAACTACCCGATCGACCCGCATTTGCTGGCGCAGCTGCAAGTGAACATGCCGGTGGCGCGCGAGCAGATGAAACAGCAAGCCACACCGCCGCTGCTGCTGGTGCTGCCGCAAATCCGGCCGTTGCTGGCCCGCTATGCGCGCCTGTTTGCGCCGGGCTTGCACGTGCTGTCGTATAACGAAGTGCCGGAAAACCGGGAAGTGTCGATTATCGGCACCGTAGGCTAAGTATCAGCCATTTCGTATGGGATCTGTGCAACCCATCAACGAAAAACAATAACGCCTATAGTGTGCACGCGGCGGCTTCGTCCAATAGCCGCTCCTAGAATGTCACAGTTGCCACAATAACTATGACATGCGTGCACCATGAGCCTCCCATCTTTCCACTCCCGCCTGGCGGTTTGCGCGATTGCGCTGGCCGCTATCCTGACCGCCTGCGGTGGCGGTGAACCTGACCGTTCCGTGGGCAGCCTGAAGCTGCTGGGGGAGCAGCGCATTCCGCTGAAAATGGCATTTAAAGGGTCCGTGGTGGGCGGCTTGTCCGGTATTGATTACGACCCGAATAGCGGTAACTGGGTGTTGATCAGCGATGACCGCTCGGAACTGAGCCCGGCGCGTTTTTATACGGCCAGGCTGAATTTCGGCCTCGAAGGCTTCAGCAGTGTGGAACTGCGCGACGTCGTATACCTGCGCCAGGCCGATGGCAGCCTGTACCCGTCGCGCGCCCAGTACGCGCTGCGTGGCGGCGAAGTGGCGGATGCGGAATCAGTCCGCTTCGATCCCCGCGATGGCTCGATCTGGTGGAGCAGCGAAGGCGACCGGTCGCTGGGCTTGCAGCCATTTGTGCGCCACACGTCTGCTGATGGCGGCACGCTGCAAAGCTTGCCGACGCCGTATATGTTCAGCATGTCCGCAGCACAAACCCAGGGCGCGCGCATGAACCTCAGCTACGAAGCCATGAGTTTTTCCGCAGACGGCAAATCACTGTGGGTGGCCATGGAAGGCCCGGTGTATGCGGATGGGGCGCCTGCCACGGCCACCAGCGGTGCGCTGTCCCGCATCACCCGCTACGATTTGACGGGGACCATGATGGCGCAATTTGCCTATCCGATCGAGGCGGCGCCGGGGGCGACGCCGTCGTCCGGTGCGGCGGAAAACGGCATCAGTGAAATTCTCGCCATCGACAGCCACCGCATGCTGGTGCTCGAGCGCGCCGCCGTGCAGCCGGCGCCGGGGCAGGCTCTCCAGTTCCATGCGCGGATTTATGAGATCGATACGGATGGCGCCACCGATACCAGCCGGCAGGCGTCGCTGGCGGGGGCGTATTTCAAGCCGGTGCCAAAGCGGCTGGTGCTGGATTTGAATGCGCTGGGGATCAAAGTCGATTGCATCGAGGGGATGGCGTGGGGGCCGCGCCTGGCCAATGGGCACCTGTCGATTGTGCTGGTGTCCGACGATAATTTCGATGCGTTCGGGGCGGGTCAGGTCACGCAATTGCTGGCATTTGAAGTATTGCCGAAGTAGCCAGGCAAATCCTCACGCAGATTCGGAAAACAAATCTTTGGGTTGCTGGGGCTGCGACAGCAGCACCGCCACTTCCGCCATGGATTTGAACACGGATTGCGTCAGCATGGCGGTCTGTACCCTGGTCGGGTTGTTGTATTCTTCGCGTACGGGCGCCAGTTCGCGCATCAGGTGGCAGCGCACCAGCGTCAAGCCGTTGCGGGAAATAATTGCCGCCAGTTGCGGCAGCATTTCCCGCATATATTCCATTGCAGCATTCTGGTTGGCGCCGATTTCCAGCACGATGCCGTCGCCGGCCGGTTCCATCTGGACCAGCACCTTGCCGATATCCGGCAACGTCAGTTCCAGCCGGATGGCAATCCGGGCCCGTTTGCGGCGCGGCTCATCCGGCAAGCCGGGATCGCGCGATACGACGCGCAGCACGAGTTTTTCCGCGCCCCACGCATACACGGCAAAGCGCCATGATTCCAGTTCGGACACCAGCTGCGGCGTGGCGCGGCCATCGCGCACGGCATTTTGCGCCTGGTCCGTCATAAAGATGCCGGAAGGCAGCCTGCGGCCATTGGCCTGGTCCATCAGTGCGGCGCGCTGGTCGCCATAGGTGCGTACCATCACGGCCCATGATTGCGCCATGGTATTGGCGTCCGGCTGTTGCCACACCAGCTGGCGCGACATTTGCAATTGATCGGGGCGCAGCGCGGCAGGGTCCGCCATATTGGCCGCTTGCGCATGCAGTACGTTGGCTAAGGTATTGAGTCCCGCGTGAGACAGCATGGCGTCCGGCGCATCGACGACAGCGCCCACTGCCGCAGGTAACCCTGGGGGCAGGGAAAAGCTTGCCTCTTCGCCCGGCACGGTATTGACCGGCGGGATCACCTGGACTTGGCCAGGTTGCTCGCGGACAATTCGTTCCGGCACCGTCAGCGTCGCTGCGGGAGGAGTCAGTCGGTCTATTGCCATAACCCGATTTTACGAGTTGTAAAAAAAGAAGCCAACCGTATTCCCGGTTGGCTCCTGTTGTCCGGGGCGGCAAGCCGTCCGGAGTATCACCACTACAACAATAATAGCTATTATTGCAGCAGGGACAGAACCAGCGAGGACTGGCTGTTGCTTTGTTTCAGCATTGCAGTGCCGGCTTGCAGCAGCATCTGGCTCGACATCATCGAAGCCGATTCCGTTGCGAAGTCCACGTCCATGATGCGGCCGGAAGCGTTCTTCGTGTTGGTCGACATGTTCGACAAGTTGTTGTACACGTGGTCCAGGCGGTTGGCTGCTGCACCCAGCGACGAACGGACGTTCGACACGGATTCGATAGCAGTCGACAGCGTGGTGATCATGTCGTTTGCCGCGTTGGCGGTAGCGATGCCGGTACCGGTGCCGGCGCCTACGGTGCCGTCGGATGCGAACACGTGGCCGCCGTTGGTGCTGGTCAGGTTGGTGTGCATGGTTTGCAGCAGGGTGGAGATGTCCACGCCCATCTGCTCGGATTCAGCGGAACCGATCTGGAAGTTGATCGCCACGTTGAATTTCGAGTCGGCTTTCGAGCTCAGCAGCGTGGTGCCGCCGAACGACGTGTTCGACACGATGTTGGTCAGCTCGTCGGTCAGGGCATCGTATTCCGACTGCATTGCGTTGCGGTCGACGTCGGTTGCAGAACCGTCAGCAGACTGGGTCGCCAAGTCTTTCATGCGAACCAGAATCGAGGTGGTCTCGTCCAGGGCGCCGTCGGCGGTCTGGATCATCGAGATCGAGTTTTGGGTATTGCGCATGGCCATGCCCATACCACTCGTTTGCGCTTGCAGACGGGTTGCGATCTGCAGACCGGCCGCGTCATCCATCGCCGAGTTGATGCGGTAGCCGGTGCTCAGGCGGGTCATCGACGTCGACAAGTGGCTCTGCGTTCGAGTGATAGAGTTTTGCGCGGACAGCGCTGCGTTGTTGGTATGAAGGCTCAGCATGAAAAACTCCTGGTGTATGTGGGGTCAAATCAGAGCAGCGTTGCAAAACATCTGCGCTCTCAGAAGTACTAGACGACCGTTTCGGTACGCACATTAAGTGCTCGAGAGAAATTTTCGAAGTTTTTTTTGATTTTTTGGCGTTTAGGGACTTCACCCCCATCCACACCTCGTTTTTGCACCTGTTTATGATGCCATAAAACAAAACAGCGCAGTCCGAAGGCTGCGCTGTGTTGCTATTCGTTTACATGAACAAAATCTGCTTGATCACATATTTGGATAGTTCGGACCGCCGCCGCCTTCCGGTGTCACCCAGACAATATTCTGCGTCGGATCTTTGATATCGCACGTTTTGCAGTGCACGCAGTTTTGCGCATTGATTTGCAGGCGGTCTTTGCCTTCATCCGTCTTGACGAATTCATACACGCCGGCAGGGCAGTAGCGCGATTCCGGACCGGCAAACTTGGCCAGGTTGACGTCCACCGGGATGTTGGCGTTTTTCAGCGTCAGGTGGATCGGCTGGTCTTCCGCGTGGTTGGTATTGGAAATAAATACCGACGACAGGCGGTCGAACGTCAGCTTGCCGTCCGGCTTCGGATACACGATAGGCTGGTAATTCGACGCCGGTTTCAGGCATTCGTGGTCCGCATGCGAGTGGTGCAGGGTCCACGGCGCCTTGCCGCGGAAGATCAGCTGGTCGATACCGGTCATGATGGCGCCCAGGTACAGGCCGCGGCTCAGCCACTGCTTGACGTTACGGGCAACGTACAGTTCTTCATGCAGCCACGATTGTTCGAATTTCACCGGGAACGACACCAGTTCATCGTTGGCGCGGTTGTCCAGCAGCGCTTCGACTGCCGCTTCGGCTGCCAGCATGCCGGACTTGATGGCCGCGTGCGAACCTTTGATGCGGCTCATGTTCAGGAAGCCGGCGTCGCAGCCGATCAGCGCGCCGCCCGGGAAAGTCAGCTTCGGCAGCGACTGGAGGCCGCCGGCGGTAATCGCACGGGCGCCATACGAAATACGCTTGCCGCCTTCCAGGAACGTGCGGATGGCAGGGTGGGTCTTGTAGCGCTGGAATTCCTCGTACGGCGACAGGTACGGGTTTTCATAGTTCAGGCCAACGATGTAGCCGATGACCACCTGGTTGTTTTCCAGGTGGTACAGGAACGAACCGCCGTAGGTTTTGCTGTCCAGCGGCCAGCCGGCCGTGTGGATCACCAGGCCCGGCTGGTGCTTGGCCGGGTCGATTTCCCACAGTTCTTTAATACCGATACCGTATGCCTGCGGGTCTTTACCTTCGTCCAGTTTATATTTGGCGATGACTTGCTTGCCCAGGTGGCCGCGTGCGCCTTCCGCGAACAGCGTGTATTTGCCGTGCAATTCCATGCCCAGCTGGAAGTCAGGACCGGGTTCACCGTCGCGCTTGACGCCCATGTTGCCGGTCGCAACGCCCTTGACGGAACCGTCATCGTTGTACAGCACTTCGGCTGCCGCGAAGCCCGGGAAGATTTCCACGCCCAGCGCTTCGGCTTGCTGGCCCAGCCAGCGCACCACATTACCCAGCGAAATCACATAATTGCCGTGATTTTGGAAGCATTCCGGCAACAGCATGTCGGGCGCCTTGTAGGCTTTGGTTTCCGTCAGCAGCAGGAAACGGTCTTCCGTCACCGGCGTGTTCAGCGGTGCGCCTTTTTCTTTCCAGTCCGGGATCAGCTCGGTGAGGGCTTTGGGATCCATGACGGCGCCCGACAAGGTATGGGCGCCCAGCTCGCCGCCTTTTTCCAGCACGACGACGGAAATTTCCTGGTTCCTGGCTGCAGCCAGCTGTTTAATCTTGATGGCCGCGGACAAGCCCGCTGGGCCACCGCCGACGATCACGACGTCATATTCCATCGCATCGCGCGGGCCGTACTGTTCTACGAGGTTGTTAGGCTGTGTCATAGTTCTTATGGTAATGGTGTTTTGAAAGCTTTTAAAAATAATAGCACGAACGTGCGGAAACGTTTCGGCAACTTGGGCGCCATTTTGCGGGACAATCCTAGACGCTGCAATCTAATACTGGTTTTTTAGTTATCATTAGCAGCAGACCAGGGAGCGCGGCAAGACGATGCGCGGCTGGCGAAGCCAATTACAAGACAGGAGTAGCGCCGTGGGCATCGAAGTTAATTTTGAGGGAAAGGTCGCGCTGATAACGGGGGCTTCCAGTGGCCTCGGGGCGCGGTTTGCCAAAGTGCTGGCGCAGGCGGGAGCCCAGGTGGTGCTGGCTTCGCGCCGGATCGACCGCTTAAAAGAATTACGTGCGGAAATCGAGGCGGAGGGCGGCGCCGCCCACGTGGTGTCGCTGGACGTGACGGACTATGCCAGCATCAAATCCGCGATTGCCCATGCTGAAACAGAAGCGGGCCAGATCGATATCCTCGTCAATAATTCGGGTGTGTCTACAACGCAACGTTTAGTGGACGTGACGCCAGAAGATTATGCCTTTGTCATGGATACCAACTTGCGCGGCGCTTTCTTTGTCGCGCAGGAAACCGCCAAACGCATGATTGCCCGCGCCAAGGGAGATCCCAAAAAACAGCACCGCATCATCAATATCGCGTCCGTCGCGGGCTTGCGCGTGCTGCCGCAAATCGGCGTTTATTGCATGAGCAAGGCAGGTGTCGTGCAAATGACGAAGGCCATGGCGGTGGAGTGGGGTAAATATGGCATCAACGTCAATGCCATTTGCCCGGGCTACATTTCCACGGAAATCAATGAAGATTATTTCGCCAGCGAGCAGGGCCGCAAGCTGATTGAAATGCTGCCCCGCAAACGGCCGGGCAAGCCGGAAGACCTCGACGGCCTGCTGTTGCTGCTGGCCGGCGATGAGGCGCACTTCATCAATGGCGCCGTGATTTCCGCCGATGACGGCATGACGGCGATGTAACTAAAGCAACCCCGAAGAACCGTCGCGAGCGGCACAGCGGGCATCGCAGGCCGGCAGGGCAACGCGCAGCAGGTTGTTCGGGGTTACAGGTGCACGCCGACCAGTTTGTGCACGAGTTCCGATGACGTCGCAGCACTAAACTTCTTCATCAGCCGTGCGCGGTGCATTTCCACCGTGCGCGGACTCAAATTCACGTCCCGTGCAATCACCTTGCTGGTCTTGCCTTCCACCAGCAGTGCGGCAATTTCCCGTTCGCGCGCCGTCAGTTCGGCTGTCACCGGCCGCTTTTCACTGACATCTTCAAACGTCCAGATGCCGCGTCCCAGCGGCTGGTTGGCATTGAGCGCATGGCCCGTCACATGGCACCAGAACAGTTCACCGCTGGCGCGCAGCATGATGCGCTCATCCGAATAGCGGCCCTTGGCATTCATGATGGGGATGATGCGGTCGCCCGTGCGCTTGAATTCATCTTGCGTGGGATACAGCATGGAAAACGATTTGCCCGCCAGTTCCATGCGGTGATAGCCGAACATCGTGGCCAGCGCGGCGTTCGCCGACAGGATCACGCGGTTGTCCGAGATGCACATGCCGACCGGCGCTTCCATGAAGATGGTCTCGTAATCGATATCGTGCAAGGCGGTGTCCATGGCTAAGCGTAATTCTACGGTATTGTACTTTTGGAGGCCGTATTCTATTCTGGTATGCCACTTGAGCAACAGTGCAAGCTTATCAAAACACAAGGGACACCACCTATGAATAAAGTTTATCCTGATGCCGCTGCCGCCCTGGCCGGCATCATCCAGGACGGCCAGACGATTGCCGTCGGCGGTTTTGGCCTGTGCGGTATTCCTGAAGCCCTGATCGCCGCGCTGCGCGACACGGGCGCCAAAGGCTTGACGGCGATTTCCAATAACGCCGGCGTCGATGGTTTCGGCCTGGGCCAGTTGCTGGAAACCCGCCAGATCAAAAAAATGATTTCGTCGTACGTGGGTGAAAACAAGGAATTCGCACGCCAATACCTGGCCGGTGAACTGGAGCTGGAATTCACGCCGCAAGGCACGCTGGCGGAAAAACTGCGCGCCGGCGGCGCCGGCATCCCGGCCTTCTTCACGAAAACCGGCGTCGGCACCATCGTTGCCGAGGGCAAGGAAATCCGTGAATTCGATGGCGAGCAATATGTGATGGAACGTTCGCTGGTGGCCGACGTGTCGCTGGTGAAAGCGTGGAAGGCCGACAAGGCCGGCAACCTGCTGTACCGCAAGACTGCGCGCAACTTCAATCCGAATGTGGCCGCTGCGGGCAAGATCACGGTCGTGGAAGTCGAAGAGCTGGTGGAAGTGGGCGAGATCGATCCGGATGCCGTGCACACGCCGGGGATTTTCGTGCATCGCATCGTGGTGAACGCGACGCCGGAAAAACGTATCGAACAGCGCACCATTCGTGCCAACTGACGCCAACCAAGGAGACAAACATGGCATGGACTCGTGACCAAATGGCTGCACGCGCAGCGAAAGAATTGCAGGACGGTTTTTATGTGAACCTGGGCATCGGCTTGCCGACGCTGGTGGCCAACTATGTGCCGTCCGATATCGAAGTGTTCCTGCAGTCGGAAAACGGTTTGCTGGGCATTGGCCCGTTCCCGACCGATGACCAGGTCGATGCGGACTTGATCAATGCGGGCAAGCAGACCGTGACGGCGCTGCCGGGCGCCGCGTACTTCAGCTCGGCTGATTCGTTCGGCATGATCCGCGGCGGCAAGATCAACCTGGCCATCCTGGGCGCCATGCAAGTGTCGGAAAAAGGCGACCTGGCCAACTGGATGATTCCAGGCAAGATGGTCAAAGGCATGGGTGGCGCCATGGACCTGGTGGCCGGCGTCAAGAAAGTCGTGGTGCTGATGGAACACGTGGCGACGGCCAAGGACGGCACCACGTCCCATAAACTGTTGAAGCAGTGCGACTTGCCGCTCACCGGCGTGGGCGTGGTGGACCTGGTGATTACCGACCTGGGCGTGATGGAAGTGACGCCATCGGGCTTGAAAGTCACGGAACTGGCGCCTGGCGTGACGCGTGAACAAATCGCTGCCGCCACCGGCGTCGAGCTGGACTTCTCCGCACTGTAATTTTCCCCGCAAGACCAGGCGGCGCGGCATCTTTGCCGCGCCGTTTTTTCTCCGCGCTGGCAAAAAAAAACGGCACGCCGTAGCGTGCCGTCAAGAATTACAAGGATAGTATGCAGGCGGCTACTTCATGCTGCCTTTGCTGCCGGCGCCGTGCCTGCCGCGTCGTCAGCCAGGGACGGGTTGGCCAATTCAGCCTGCATGGTTGCGACATCCAGCTCTTTTTCCCACTTCGACACCACCACCGTCGCCACGCCGTTGCCGACGAAGTTGGTCAGGGCGCGGCATTCGCTCATGAAGCGGTCGATACCGAGGATCAGCGCCATGCCGGCCACTGGAATCGTCGGCACCACAGCCAGGGTTGCCGCCAGGGTGATGAAGCCGGCGCCGGTAATGCCGGAGGCGCCTTTGGAAGTCAGCATGGCCACGCCCAGGATCGTCAATTCCTGCGCCAGGGTCAGTTCCGTGTTGGTGGCCTGGGCAACGAACAGGGCGGCCATCGTCATGTAAATGTTGGTGCCGTCCAGGTTGAACGAGTAGCCGGTTGGCACCACCAGACCGACGACGGATTTCGAGCAGCCCAGTTTTTCCAGTTTGCGCATCAGCGAAGGCAGGGCGCTCTCCGACGAGCTGGTGCCCAGCACGATCAGCAATTCTTCCTTGATGTACGAAATGAAGCGGACAATCGAGAAGCCCGTCATCTTGGCAATCACGCCCAGCACGACGAATACAAACAGGAAGCAAGTCAGGTAGAACGAACCCATCAGGGCTGCCAGCGGCTTCAGCGACGCGATACCGTATTTGCCGATGGTGAAGGCCATGGCGCCGAACGCACCGATCGGCGCTGCCTTCATGACGATATTGACCATGCCGAAGATCACGTGGGCAATGTCATCAATGAATTTCGTGACGGGTTTGCCGCGCTCGCCCATCAGCGACAGGGCAAAGCCAAACAGGATGGCAATCAGCAGCACTTGCAGGATATCGCCTTTGGCAAACGCATCAACGAAGGTGTTCGGGATGATATTCATCACGAAGTCCACCGTGGTCTGTGCTTTGGCTTTTTCCGTATATTGCGCGATGGCTTTGGTGTCAAGCGTATGCGGATCGGCATTGAAGCCGTCGCCTGGACGCAACACGTTGGCGACAATCAGGCCGATCACCAGCGCGATGGTGGACACGACTTCGAAGTACAGCAGTGCTTTACCGCCGACGCGGCCGATTTTCTTGACGTCCTGCATACCGGCAATACCGGCAACCACGGTGCAGAAAATCACGGGTGCAATGATCATTTTGATCAGCTTGATGAAGCCATCGCCCAGCGGTTTCATGGCGACAGCGTCAGTCGGCATGTACATGCCCATCAGCACGCCCGCCGCGATGGCGAACAGCACCTGTACGTACAGGATTTTGTAAAACGGTTTTTTAGCAGCCATGATCGTCTCCCCCCATTTGTCTTTGATGAGAGCGATCTTGCGCTAATGCGGTCAGGCCAGCTATTGTGGAATTCCCGCATGCGGTTAGTACTTAGTGCGCATGGCGGCATCAGCGCTGCCGCCATGCAGGGAAGCGCTTACTGGGCGACCCAGCCGCCGTCCATATTCCACGCCACACCGCGCACTTGCTTGGCCGCATCCGTGCACAGGAAAACAGCCAGCGCGCCCAGTTCTTCCGGCGTGACGAATTCGCCAGATGGCTGCTTATCGGCCAACAAGGCTTTTTTCGCTTCTTCGTTGGTCAAGCCTTCCTTCAAGGCACGCGTATCGACTTGCTTTTGCACCAGCGGCGTCAGCACGAAGCCCGGGCAAATCGCATTGCACGTGACGCCGGTTTGCGCGGTTTCCAGCGCCGTCACCTTGGTCAGGCCGACCAGGCCGTGTTTGGCTGCCACGTACGCGGACTTGCCGGCCGAACCCACGAGGCCGTGCGCGGACGCCAGGTTGATGATGCGGCCCCAGTTTTTCTTGCGCATGTAGGGCAGGGCCAGGCGCGACGTGTGGAACGCCGACGTCAGGTTAATGGCGATAATCGAGTCCCATTTTTCGACCGGAAAATCTTCCACATTGGCCACGTGCTGGATGCCGGCGTTATTGACGAGGATATCGATGCCGCCAAAGCGGTCGGCGGCAAACGCGAACAGTGCTTCGATTTCCGGTGATTTCGCCATGTCGGCATTGTGGTACGCCGTTTGCACGCCAAATTCCCTGGCGGTGGCGTGTTGCAGCTGGGCGATTTCATTGGTATCGCCGAAGCCGTTGAAGATGATGTTGGCGCCTTCCGCAGCCAGCGAACGGGCCATGCCCAGTCCGATGCCGGACGTCGAGCCGGTTACCAGTGCGGTCTTGCCTTTGAGGAAAGAAGTCATGTATATCCTTAAGTTGTCTATAGGGAAAGGCCTGAGCTACACTGGTTTAGGATTTTACGTGTAACCCTGTAAAATGTCGCATTGAAAAAAAGGAATGGGCATGCTTGAAGCGAAAATAAAGTCTGTGCAATGCATCTCCCCGAGCGGCTTGCACCAGATGGCCTACAAAGAGTGGGGCGATCCGGATAATCCGCAGGTGCTGGTGTGCGTGCACGGCGTGACCCGCGTATCGGACGATTTCGACAACCTGGCGCGCGCGCTGGCGGACCGGTACCGCGTCGTGTGCCCGGACGTCGTGGGCCGTGGCCGTTCCGGCCGTTTGCTCAATCCTCAGCTGTACCGCTTGCCGCAGTACGTTGCCGACATGGTGACGTTGATTGCCGCCGTGACCGGGTACACTTCGGGCCATACGGGCCGCAAGGATGTGCACTGGTTCGGCACGTCGATGGGCGGCTTGATCGGCATGGGGCTGGCCTCGCTGCCGGATTCACCCATCAGCCGCCTGGTGCTCAACGATATCGGCCCGACGCTCGATGGCGCGGCGCTGCAGCGCATTGGCGATTACATTGGCCAGGACGTGCGTTTCCCTACCTTTGACATGGCTGCGAAATTCGTGCGCGATATTTCGCTGACCTTCGGCCCGCATACGGATGAAGAATGGCACAAACTGGCGGCCGACGTGCTGGTGCAGGACGCCGACGGCCAGTGGACGCGCCACTATGACCTGGGCCTGGCGCAGCCATTCCGTTCCACGACGGTAGAAACCGCGGAAGCGGACCAGGCAGCCTTGTGGGCTGCGTATGACGCGATCCGCTGTCCTACATTGCTGGTGCGGGGCGCCCAATCCGACTTGCTGTCGCGCGCGACAGCGGAAAACATGACGCAGCGGGGGCCAAAAGCCACGCTGGTGGAGATACCGGACGTCGGTCATGCTCCGACCTTCCTGCATGACGACCAGATCGCCATCGCACGGAATTTTTTACTTAACTCATAAAACGAAAGAACTGAAATAATGGAAATCAAACGACTGCACGTAGGCAAGCGCCTGTCCGAAGCCGCTATTCACAATGGCACCGTGTACCTGGCCGGCCAAGTTGCAGCTGGTAACCCAGACGCCGACATCACGGGCCAGACCCGCGAAGTGCTGGAAAGCATCGACAAACTGCTGGCTGAAGCCGGCAGCGACAAGTCGCGCATCCTGATGACCCAGATCTACATCACCGACCTGGCCCTGTTCCCTGCGCTGAACGCCGTGTGGGAAGAGTGGGTCGTGCCAGGCGCAACGCCGCCACGCGCGACCGTGCAAGCCAAGCTGGCCGATCCTAAGTGGCTGGTTGAAATGGTGGTCACTGCCGCCCAGGCGTAATCCTGGCGTAGGGAGGGTGGACGGCGCTGGCGCTTGCGGCGCCGCCGCCCTGCAGCGAACGGCCCGGCCATGTGAGCGTCACTTCCCGGCCGCAGCAATACAGTAAGCAAGAGGTTTCATGGTTTCTATCGCAGCGCTGAACAGCGCAACGTCGGACCAGCTGGTACAAGGCTTGTCGTCCGACGAAGGAGCGCGCGTGCTGGCGGCGCTTGATCAGGCCAGCGAATTGTATGGCGACAAAGTGTGCGCCAGTGGCCAGCCTGCGGTGGATTTCGCCGTCGGCGTGGCCAGCACGCTGGCTTTCCTGAATACGGACGCGGATTCCCGCATTGCCGGCATGATGTTCGAGCTGACGCTGCTGGAGCCCGCGATGGCGCCCCGCATCGAAACCATGTATGGCGAACACGTGGCGGAGCTGGTCAACAGCGTGCGCCAATTGCTGCGCATGCGCGAACTCACGCAAAACCAGCCGTCCGGCGGCCTGGGCCGTGGCAAGAACGCGTCGCAGCAAGCCGTTGCGCAAGTGGAAACGCTGCGCAAGATGTTGCTGGCCATGGCCACCGACATGCGCGTGGTGCTGGTGCGCCTCGCGTCGTGCCTGACGTCGCTGCGCTACTTTGCCGACATCAAGCGTTTTGACGACGTCACGCGCGCGTATGGGCGCGAAACCCTCGATTATTACGCGCCGCTGGCCAACCGCCTCGGCATCTGGCAATTGAAGTGGGAACTGGAAGATTTATCGTTCCGTTTCATTGAGCCGGAAACGTATAAACGCATTGCCAAGATGCTGGAAGAAAAGCGCATGCTGCGCGAAACGTTCGTGTCCGCATCGATTGAGCGCTTGCAAAAAGAATTGGCCGCCGCCGGGATTGCCGCGGAAGTGTTCGGGCGTCCGAAACACATCTACTCGATCTGGAGCAAGATGCGCGGCAAGGAACTGGATTTCACGGAACTGTACGACGTGCGCGCATTCCGCGTGATCGTGTCGGATATCAAGACGTGCTATACCGTGCTCGGCGTGGTCCATAACATCTGGACGCCGATCCCCAAGGAATTTGACGATTACATTTCCCGTCCGAAGCAAAACGGCTACCGCTCGCTGCATACCGTCGTGACGGCCGATGACGGCCGCCCGCTGGAAGTGCAAATCCGCACGCAGGAAATGCACCAGTTTGCCGAATATGGCGTGGCCGCGCACTGGCGCTACAAGGAAGCGGGCGGCTCGAATTTCCAGGGCCAGAAATACGATGAAAAAATCGCGTGGCTGCGCCAGTTGCTGGCGTGGAAATCCGATGTGGCGGAACACGTGGTGGAAAAAGAAGAAGTCCAGCGCGAGTGGGTGGAAAAGCTGAAATCCGCGTCGCTGGACGACCGCATTTATGTGCTGACGCCACAGGCGCGCGTGCTGGAATTGCCGGTCGGCGCCACGCCGATTGACTTCGCGTACCACTTGCACAGCGACGTCGGCCACCGCTGCCGTGGCGCCAAAGTCGATGGCGTCATGGTGCCGTTAAATACCCAGCTGAAGACCGGGCAGACGGTGGAAATCATCACCGCCAAAGGCGCGCCCGGCTCGGCTGGGCCATCGCGCGACTGGCTCAGTCCAGGCTATACGGCCAGCAACCGTACCCGCTCCAAGGTGCGGGCATGGTTCCATGCGATCGACATGCAGGAAACGTTGTCGCACGGCCGCGCGCTGGTGGAAAAGAGTTTGCAGCGCGAGGGTAAAACCGCTGTCAACCTGGAAGCGCTGGCTGCCAAGCTGGGCTTTTCCAAGGTCGATGAATTGTTCTTATCGGTCGGCAAGGAAGAATTCAGCCTGCGCCATGTGGAACAAGCGCTGCACGACACGGTCGAGCCTACCGGTCCCGTCGATGAAGTATTGATTGGCAAGAGCCGGGCGTCGAGCGTGGAGCAGGGCGCCAAGTCGGGTGTGCTGGTGGTCGGCACCGACGGCTTGATGACGCAGCTGGCCAAATGCTGCAAACCGGCGCCGCCGGACCCCATCATTGGGTTTGTCACGCGCGGCAAGGGCGTGTCGATCCACCGCGCCAGTTGCAAAAACTTTGCGGAAATGCGCGCCAAGGCGCCGGAGCGGGTGATCGTCACGGAATGGGGGCGCGGCGTGTCCGACACGGTGTACCCGGTCGGCATTTTCGTGCTGGCAGGCGACCGCCAGGGTTTGTTGCGCGATATCTCCGAAGTGTTTTCGCGTGAAAAGCTGAATGTGATCGGCGTCAATACGCAAAGCGCGAAAGGGCAGGCGCGCATGACGTTTACGGCGGAAATCAATTCCACCGCGCACCTGCAAAAGGCGCTGGCCGCGATAGCCGAAGTGCCGGGCGTGCTGGAAGCGCGCCGCGGCTGACGCACTGGCCGGGATGGGCCGGGATTGATCAGTATTCGGTCCCGGCCTGTGGCGGTTTATTTTTTCTTGCCTTTCGCTGCGCAATATGGTGGCAGGCACGGCAAGCCGTGCTTGGCCAGCATGGCTTCCAGTGCGGATTGCTGGTTCAGTGGTTTGACTGGCCGCGTTGCCTTGCTGGTTTGATATGAAAGAGAGTGAAGGCAGTGTCAGTGTGCCGGATTTTCAGGTGGATCTGCCATGGCGGCGCGGCGAGTAGGCAGCTGCGCGGTGAGCCCGGTCTTGCGGTTTGGCCTGCGGCGATGCCGGCCCGTCGAACACGGCCAGGACAGGTGTTGATGCGGCGGCCGGCAAGGTAAAGACGCTGACCAGTTGTGCCAGTTGATCGGCCTGGTCGTGCAGGGATGCGACCGTGGCGGCGGCTTCTTCCGCCAGGGCGGCATTTTGCTGCGTGACGCTGTCCATTGCCGCCACTGTCTGGTTGACCTGTTCGATACCGCTGCTTTGTTCCTGGCTGGCGTGCGTGATGTCTCCCATGATGGCGGTGACTTCGCCGATGCGGGCGACGATGTTGTTCATGGTGGCGCCAGCATGTTCGACGCGCTGGCTGCCCACGTCAACCTGCGACACGGACGCGTCGATCAGCGCCTTGATTTCCTTGGCGGCGGCGGCGCTGCGCTGCGCCAGTGAACGCACTTCCGACGCTACCACGGCAAAGCCCCGTCCCTGTTCGCCGGCGCGGGCCGCTTCCACGGCGGCGTTCAATGCCAGGATATTGGTCTGGAACGCGATGCCGTCGATGACGGCGATGATTTCCACGATTTGGCGTGACGCGCCGTTCATGGACGCCATGATGTCCACCACTTCCGTCATGACTGCGCCGCCCTCGCTGGCGGCGTTGGCCGCTTCCTGCGTCAACTGGTCGGCCTGGCGCGAGTGCAGGGCGTTGCGTTTGACTGCGGCCACCAGTTCAGTCATCGCGCCGGCGGTTTCTTCCAGCGCCGTGGCCTGCTGTTCGGTGCGCGCGGCCAGGTCGCCGCTGCCGACCGCCATCTGGCCGGATGCGGAAGCGATGGTGTCGGCGCCGTTGCGCACCTGCTGCACGATCGAGGCCAGGCTGGCGCTCATGTCTTTCAATGCCTGCATCAACTGGCCCGTCTCGTCCGCCGAGTGCACGGCAATTGGCGTGCTCAAGTCGCCAGTGGCAACCGATTGGGCAATGCGCACGGCATGCTGGATCGGGCGCGCAATCGAGCGTGCAATCCACCACGCAAACACGGCGCCGGCCAGCAGCGCCGCTGCGCTGAGCAGCTGCAGCAAAGCCTGGCCGGTCCGATACTGTTGCTCGGCCTGCTTCGACAGCGTTTCGATGTAGCTGGTCTGCCGCTGTTTCAAGCTGTTGATGGCGGCCAGGTAGGCGTCCAGCGCCGGGTCCAGCTGCTCCGCCGCCAGCCGGGTTGCCGCGGCGGCGTCGCCGCGGTCTTTGGCGGCAAACACGGCGCTGCGCGCCTGGCGGTAAGCATTGCGGCGGCTGCCGATATCGGCATAGAGCGTACGTTCGCCGTCACTGTTGATCATGCTTTCCAACTGCTGCTGAACTACCCCGATGCGCTGGCTGGCCTGGTCGATTTGCTGCTGGATCCGCTGGCGCTCGCGGGCATCCGTGCTGGAATTCAAGCCGATGGTGCGCGCGCCATTGACGTGGGTCAGGCTGTGCCATTCGGACGCCAGCCGTTCCTTGGCCATGCCTTCGTCGCGCATGCGGATGATCAGGTCACCCATGGTTTGCAGGCGCCAGTGGCCGATGGTGCTGATTGCCAGCAGTAACGCCAGGACGACGCCAAAGCCCCATGCCAACCGGGTTCCAACCTTCAAATCGCGGATCTTCACAGTGACGCCCCTGCGCGTTGTCGAAGAGGCTAGCGTAGCATGGCATTGCTGCCTTGCATCTAAGTAGTAATGCGTACCGGAGACAGTGCGGCTCAGGCGGGTTCCGGCTGCAAGGTGACGTGATCGATGCCATGCGTCGCCAGCAGCATGGCGCGGATCTCTTCAAGGATGCGCGGCCATGCGGCCATGTCGCAGATGCGCACGTGGCCGATCAAAGCGGGCTGGCCCGGCGACATGGCCCACACGTGCAGATCGTGTACCGACGCCACGCCGTTGATCATTTCAATGTCGGCGCCGACTGCCACGTAATCAAGCTGTTCCGGCACACCTTCCATCAAGTGGTGGTACGACTCGCGCAAGATGGCGAACGTGGACTTCAAAATCAACAGCGCCACCAGCACGGACAGCAGCGGGTCGGCCTGCATCCAGCCGGTGAAATAAATGATGGCGCCCGCCGCCAGCGCGGCAACCGAGCCCAGCAAGTCGCCCAGCACATGCACCAGTGCGGCCCGCGCATTCATGCTGTCCTGGTCGCGCGACAAGATCCACGCCACGGCCACGTTGATCAGCAACCCGATCAGGGCCACCGCCATGACGGCGGCCCCTTGAACCGGGTGTGGCGCCATCAGCCGCTGTGCCGCTTCAATGATGATCCAGGCGACGACCGCCAGCATGGCCAGGCCATTGACGAACGCCGCCAACGCTTCCGCGCGGCCATAGCCGAACGAGTAGCGCTCCGACGGCGGCCGGCGCGTCATGTGCTGGGCAAACAGGGCCAGCGCCAGCGAGGCGGCATCCGTCAGCATGTGCCCCGCATCGGACACCAGCGCCAGCGACCCGGACAAAAAGCCGGAGATGGCTTCAACGCCGGCAAAGCCCAACGTCAATGCCAGCGCGAGGGTCAAGGTCGTCAGGCTGCGCTTGCCGGACTGGTGCTGGTAATGCGCATCGCCATCGAGGTGGGCGTGCAGGTGCGTGGAGTCGGGAGTGCCGGACATGGGCTTACTTATAAATGCCGGCAGTAATCACGTACAAGCCCACCTGGCGGAAGTAAGCCGACTTCGCGTGCAAACGCTGGGTTTGCGGGTGTACCCACTTATAGTCGACGGGCCCGGTTTGCCCTTTGGCGGCGCGCTCGATCATTTCACGCACAAATTGCTTGTCATCGTCGTCCCGGTATTCCATGGCGTTCAAGCCGACCAGCCGGGGCGTCATGCCATGCGCCATGATCCTGCCCTGCAAATCGTAAATCACGACATACAAGTCGCGGTACGTAAAGCGTCCCCTGGGATTGCTGACCTCAAAAAAGGTTCTTTCTGGACCTTCATCGATCAGGTATGCCGCGGTTTTGTTAATCAGTGCAATCGCTTCTTCCGCCGTGCCATGTTCGGCGGCGCGGGCGTTCACTGTCGTCAGCGACAGTAGCAAGGCGGCAAAAATAGGGAGGAGGAATTTCATGGAGTTGCGCTATTGGAATAGCTCCTGACTATAACATACGACGTTTGAGCAATGTTTTTACAATCTATCGCGTATTTCGCTCTTGTCGGGCAAGGTTTCCGTCACTATAATGCTGGCTCTCGGGCGGTTAGTTCAGCTGGTTAGAATACCTGGTCGACATCCAGGGGGTCGCAGATTCGAATTCTGCACCGCCCACCAGAATGTAGGCCGGATTAGCGCGCAGCGCGTAATCCGGCATGAGTAGTAATAGTAGTACAACGGGCGGTTAGTTCAGCTGGTTAGAATACTTGGTCGACATCCAAGGGGTCGGGGATTCGAATTCCTCACCGCCCACCAGAACATGTAGTAAGATTTATCTAGCAGTACCAAGGGCGGTTAGTTCAGCTGGTTAGAATACCTGGTCGACATCCAGGGGGTCGCAGATTCGAATTCTGCACCGCCCACCAACCCACAACTATGTAAGAGCGAGAAAGGCAAACCGGTTATGACACCGCGAACTACTACCAAGGTTAGTAAGTAACGCTAGTCGATCGGCTTTCTTCGTCTTATCAAATTGAAAGAAAACGCGGCTGGCCCGCGTTTTTTTTTCGTCTGTTAGTTTCATCACCCCGTCATACCCTTAATTTCCGGCCCAGGCCGATTGGAGAGCATTATGGTTGCAGTCCGTCTTCCCGATGGTTCCGTTCGTCAATTTGACGCCCCTGTTACGGTGGCCCAGGTGGCCTCCAACATCAGCACCAGCCTGGGTAAGGCTGCCCTGGCCGGCAAAGTCGATGGCAAAGTCGTCGACACGTCGTTCCTGATCGACAAGGATGTCGACCTGGCTATCGTGACCGACAAGGATCCGGAAGGGCTGGACGTCATCCGCCACTCGACCGCCCACTTGCTGGCGTATGCCGTCAAAGAACTGTTCCCGGATGCGCAGGTGACCATCGGTCCGGTCATTGAAAACGGCTTCTATTACGACTTCTCGTACAAGCGCCCATTCACCCCGGACGACCTGGTGGCGATTGAAAAGAAAATGGCGGAATTGGCAAAGAAAGATGAAAAGGTCGAGCGCAAAGTGTTGCCGCGCGATGAGGCTGTCGCATATTTCAAGTCCATCAACGAGCACTACAAAGCGGAAATCATTGCATCGATTCCTGCCAATGAAGACGTGTCGCTGTACTCGGAAGGCAATTTCACCGACTTGTGCCGCGGCCCGCACGTACCATCGACCGGCAAGCTGAAAGTGTTCAAGCTGATGAAGCTGGCTGGCGCTTACTGGCGCGGCGACTCGAAAAATGAAATGCTGCAGCGCGTGTACGGCACTGCGTGGGCCAAGAAAGAAGACCAGGAGCAATACCTGTTCATGCTGGAAGAAGCGGAAAAGCGCGACCACCGCAAGCTGGGCAAGCAGCTGGACTTCTTCCACTTCCAGGATGAGGCGCCTGGCCTCGTGTTCTGGCATCCGAAAGGCTGGACCATCTGGCAGCAAGTTGAACAGTACATGCGTAAGAAGTACCAGGACAACGGCTACCAGGAAGTCAAGGCGCCGCAAATCCTGGACGCTTCGCTGTGGGGCAAGACCGGCCACTGGGAAAACTACCGCGAAAACATGTTCGTGACGGAATCGGAAAACCGCTCGTACGCGCTGAAGCCGATGAATTGCCCGGGCCACGTGCAGATTTTCAACAGCGACCTGCGTTCGTACCGCGACCTGCCGCTGCGCTATGGTGAATTCGGCCAGTGCCACCGCAACGAGCCGTCGGGCGCGCTGCACGGCATCATGCGCGTGCGCGGCTTTACCCAGGATGACGGCCACATTTTCTGCACCCATGAGCAGATCGAGCCGGAAGTCGTGGCGTTCCACCAGCAAGCCATGGAAGTGTACAAAGACTTCCACTTTGAAAACATCGACGTCAAGCTGGCGCTGCGTCCGGATAACCGTATCGGCGACGACGCCGTGTGGGACGAGGCGGAAGAAGCGCTGCGTTCGGGCCTGCGCGCATGCGGCGTGACCTGGACTGAGTTGCCGGGCGAGGGCGCGTTCTATGGTCCGAAGATCGAGTACCACTTGAAGGATTCGCTGGGCCGTCCTTGGCAGGTTGGCACCATGCAGGTGGACTTCTTCATGCCGGGCCGCCTGGGCGCGGAATACGTTGCGCAAGACAATAGCCGCAAGACCCCGGTCATGCTGCACCGTGCCATCGTCGGTTCGCTGGAGCGCTTCATCGGCATCCTGATCGAAAACTATGCGGGTGCGTTGCCCATGTGGCTGGCGCCGGTGCAGGTATCGATCCTGAACATCTCCGATGCGCAGGCCGAGTACGTCCAGGATGTGGCCGCCAAGCTGCGCAAACAGGGCTTCCGCGTCCAGACTGATTTGCGGAACGAAAAAATTACGTATAAAATACGCGAGCATTCCGTCCAAAAAATGCCATACATTTTGGTTGTTGGCGACAAGGAGCGGGATGCCAATACTGTGGCCGTGCGGGCGCGTGGCAATGTCGATCTGGGCGTGATGTCCATCGATGCCCTGGTTGAACGTCTTGCTCAAGACGTGGCAGCCAAAGCCTGATCCCGAGGAAACTCGCATACCGGCCTTTCATCATTTGTGAAGGAAAAGACAATAGCTACTGACAAGCAGCATCGCATCAATGGCGAAATCACGTATCCCGAAATGCGTCTGTCGGGCGTGAATAACGAACCGCTCGGTATCGTGAGCCTGACCGAAGCCTTCCGCCTGGCGGAAGAAGCGAACGTCGACCTGGTGGAAATCGCGCCTAACGCGACTCCACCGGTCTGCCGCCTGATGGACTACGGCAAGTTCAAATATTCGGAGCAGAAGAAGGCGCACGAAGCAAAACTGAAGCAGAAAGTCATTACCGTGAAGGAAGTCAAATTCCGTCCCGGTACCGATGATGGCGATTACAATATCAAGCTGCGCAACCTCATCAAGTTCCTCGAGGATGGCGATAAAACCAAGATCACGCTGCGTTTCCGCGGCCGTGAAATGGCGCACCAGGATATTGGCTTCCGTATGCTGGAACGTCTGAAGGCTGACCTGGAGCCGCATGGCCAGGTCGAGCAATTCCCGAAGATGGAAGGCCGCCAGATGATCATGATTCTGGCCCCAAAAAAGAAAAAATAAGATACAATCGCGGATTCCAGTGACGTTTGTCTTTGAGAAAAGATAAACGGACGCTGGAATTTGTATTGAATTTGTCCACTTCACCGTGGGCAAAGTGTAGTAGCCGGCAAGGCTGCTGCATCGACAAGTGAAAGCAGGCACCCAAGCGCGACATAGTTGTTGCCACCTGCAATCCTGTTACTTTGGAGCTGTCCGAGAGGGCAGATGCATTATGCCAAAAATGAAAACCAAGAGCTCCGCGAAGAAGCGTTTTCGCGTGCGTCCAGGTGGTACCGTTAAATCGGGTATGGCTTTCAAGCGCCACATCCTGACCAAGAAGACCACCAAAAACAAGCGTCAGCTGCGTGGTACCCGTAACATCGATGCGACGGACGTTCAGCGCGTCTACGCAATGATGCCATCCGCTTAATCTCACACTCATTTAAGGAGCTACTATGCCTCGAGTAAAACGTGGGGTTACTGCGCGTGCCCGTCATAAAAAAGTACTGAACCTGGCCAAGGGTTACCGCGGCCGTCGCAGCAAGGTATACCGTATTGCCAAGCAAGCAGTGATGCGCGCTGGCCAGTACGCATACCGCGACCGTCGTAACAAGAAGCGCGTATTCCGCGCCCTGTGGATCACCCGTATCAACGCGGCAACGCGTGAACATGGCGTGACCTACAGCGTGTTCATGAATGGCCTGAAAAAAGCCAACATCGAACTGGACCGTAAAGTTCTGGCCGACATGGCTGTGTTTGACAAGCCAGCATTTGCTGCGATTGTTAACACCGTTAAAGCCAAGATCGCTGGCTAATTAGTGGTACCTGACACCTCTGGTATCAGGCGCCATAAGTAAGAAGCGTTCGGTTTGCACCGTTGCAAGACGGTGCTTGAGAGCGGGGCAAGGTGTGAACCTGTGCCCCGTTTTTGGTTTCTAAGACAGGAATTTTGCTGATGAACACCCTGGAAGAACTCGTCGTCTCGGCCCGTGCTGACTTTATCGCCGCCGCAGACGCAGCCGCACTGGAAAACGCGAAAGCCAAATACCTGGGCAAGACCGGCCAGATCACGGAAATGATGAAGGGCCTGGGCAAGCTGGACCCGGACGCTAAAAAAGCGCAGGGCGCCCTGATCAATGCCGCCAAAGTGCAGATCGAAGCCGCGCTGACCGCGCGCCGAGACGCCATGGCGGAAGCGCAGTTACAGATGCGCCTGAATGCCGAGGAAATCGATGTCACCCTGCCAGGCCGCGGCCGCGCCGGCGGCGGCATCCACCCGGTAATGCGCACGTGGGAACGCGTGGAACAGATCTTCCGCTCGATCGGATTCGACGTGGCCGGCGGCCCGGAAATCGAAACCGACTGGACCAATTTCACTGCATTGAACAGCCCGGAAAACCACCCGGCCCGTTCGATGCAAGACACCTTCTATATCGACGGCAACGACAGCACCGGCAAGCCGCTGCTGCTGCGCACGCATACGTCGCCGATGCAGGTGCGTTATGCGCGCAACAGCCAGCCGCCCATCAAGGTCATCGCACCAGGCCGCACTTACCGCGTGGACAGCGATGCAACGCACTCGCCGATGTTCCACCAGGTCGAAGGCTTGTGGATTGCCGAAGACATTTCGTTTGCCGACTTGAAGGGCGTGTACCTGAACTTCGTCAAAGCGTTCTTTGAAACGGACGACTTGCAGGTGCGTTTCCGTCCATCGTATTTCCCGTTCACGGAGCCATCGGCGGAGATCGACATTGCATTCGGTTCCGGGCCGCTGAAAGGCCGCTGGCTGGAAGTGTCGGGTTCGGGCCAGGTACACCCGACCGTGGTGCGCAACTTCGGCCTGGATCCGGAAAAGTACATCGGCTTCGCGTTCGGCTCCGGCCTGGAGCGCTTGACGATGCTGCGTTACGGCATCAACGACCTGCGCCTGTTCTATGAAGGCGACTTGCGTTTCCTGAAGCAATTCAACTGAGTAACCGAAGATCATCCATCGTCATCCCCGCGCAGGCGGGGATCCATAGGCCGCCAGCCATGGTGGCGACGCATGGATTCCCGCATTCGCAGGAATGACGAGTTAATGAAAGCTAGCTATGCAATTCTCTGAAAATTGGCTCCGGACCCTGGTTGATCCGAAAATGACGTCGGACGAACTGGCGCACTTGCTGACCATGTCCGGCCTGGAAGTGGAAGAAGTGGAGCCGGTGGCGCCGCCGTTCAACAATGTTGTGGTCGGCCACGTGCGTGAAACCGCCAAGCACCCGAACGCGGACCGCCTGAATGTGTGCCAGGTGGACGTCGGCACCGGTACCTTGCTGAACATCGTGTGCGGCGCGCCGAACGTGCGCCCGGGCTTGAAAGTCGCGTGCGCGATGGCTGGCGCCGTGCTGCCGCCGGGCGCCGATGGCAAGCCGTTTGAAATCAAGGTGGGCCAGCTGCGCGGCGTGGAATCGCAAGGCATGCTGTGCTCGGCCAAGGAATTGAAACTGTCCGAAGAAGGTTCCGGCCTGATCGAGTTGCCGGATGATGCGCCGATCGGCCAGAACTTGCGCGACTACTTCGCGCTCAATGACTTGAAATTCACCATCAAGCTGACCCCGAACAAGGCAGACTGCCTGTCCGTGCTGGGCGTGGCGCGTGAAGTGTCGGCCCTGACGGGTTCGCCATTGACGCAGCCTGCTTTCCGCACCGTGCCGGTGACGCTGGATGAAAAGCTGCCCGTTAAGGTATCGGCGCCGGATTTGTGCGGCCGTTTCGCTGGCCGGGTGATCCGTGGCTTGAATGCGAAAGCGGCCACGCCGGAGTGGATGAAGCAGCGCATCGAGCGCAGCGGCATGCGGTCCGTGTCGGCGCTGGTGGACATTTCCAACTACGTCATGCTGGAACTGGGCCGCCCATCGCACGTGTTCGACATGGACAAGATCCATGGCAGCCTGGATGTGCGCTGGGGCAAAGCCGGTGAAACCTTGAAGCTGTTGAACGGCAACACGATTACCGTCGATGACTGGGTCGGCGTGATTGCCGACGACAAGGAACTGGAATCGCTGGCCGGTATCATGGGCGGCGATGCCACGGCAGTCAGCCTGGAGACCACGGCGATTTACCTGGAAGCGGCATTCTGGTGGCCGCAAGCCATCCAGGGCCGCGCCCGCAAGTACAACTTCTCGACCGATGCCGCGCACCGCTTTGAACGCGGCGTGGATTACGCGACGATCCCGGAACACCTGGAGCGTTTGACATCGCTGATCGTGGAAATCTGCGGCACGCCCAACACGAAAGTGGGCGCCATCGATGACCAGATCGTCAACCTGCCGCAGCCTAAGGCCGTGCAGATGCGTACGGCCCGCGCGCAGAAAGTCATCGGCGTACCGCTGACGGATGAAGTTATCGCCGACATCTTCAAGCGCCTGGCGCTGCCGTTCACTTTGGAAAACGGCCCGAACGGGGCAGTGTTCTCGGTGACGGCGCCGTCGTACCGTTTCGACATTGAAATCGAAGAAGATTTGATCGAAGAAGTGGCGCGCGTGTATGGCTTTGAAAACATCCCAGCAGTGGCCCCGGTGGCGCCCAACACGATGAAGCTGGCGCCGGAAAACACCCGCTCCATCTTTGCCGTGCGCCACCAGCTGGCTGACCTGGGTTACCAGGAAGTCGTCAACATGAGCTTCGTGGAATCGCAGTGGGAACTGGATTTTGCCGGCAATGACAACCCGATCAAGCTGCAAAATCCGATCGCCAGCCAGATGAGCGTGATGCGCTCGAACCTGATTGGCGGCCTGATTGCCAACGTGCGCTACAACTTGAACCGCAAAGCCAGCCGCGTGCGCGTGTTCGAAGTGGGCGCCATTTTCAAGCGTGATGCGCAAGTGGCCGACGGCCCGCTGACCGTGGCCGGCTACGACCAGCCGCAGCGCGTGGCGTCGCTGGCGTATGGTCCGGTGGCCGATGAGCAGTGGGGCATGGATACCCGCAACGTCGACTTCTTCGACGTGAAAGCGGACCTGGAACACTTGTTCGCACCGAAGCAGCTGCGTTTTACCAAGGCAGCACACCCGGCGCTGCACCCGGGCCGTTCCGCCAACGTGGAACTGGACGGCAAAGTCATCGGCTTCATCGGCGAACTGCATCCGCGCTGGCTGCAAAAGTATGACTTGCCGAATGCGCCGGTCGTGTTCGAGGTGGATGCTATTGCCTTGCAGCAACGCGACGTGCCAAAATATAGCGAGATCTCCAAGTTCCCGGGCGCAACGCGCGACCTGGCGCTGGTGGTCAAGCACAGCGTGCCGGCGCAGGCTTTGCTGGATGCGTTTAATTCCGCATTGCAAGTAAATCCAAATGGCAAGCTCGTGCAAGCCATTGTTTTGTTTGACGAATATCGCGGCAAAGGGTTGGAGGCGGATGAAAAATCGCTTGCTTTCCGCTTTAGCTTGCAAGATACTCAAAACACCCTGCAAGACGATGTGGTAGATGCTGTGATGGCGGCTGTAACGGCTGCCGCAGTTGAAAAACACGCAGCAAAACCACGCGCTTGAAACACGTAGGGCGGGTTCGATGAACCTGCCGCTGCGCCGCCTGGCCGCATGCAGGGCGGCGCAATTTTTACGCAACGATTAGAGGCAGCAAAATTAACAACAACGACGTCGACAACAACGTACTCCAGTCCGCCCTGGATGCGGAGCTGCACAGCGCCATGCTGTCCGCCAAAGTGCGCAAAGAGGCGGAAAAAGACATGCCGACCTTGACCAAGGCGGAGCTGGCGGAACTGCTGTTTGAGCAAGTTGGCTTGAATAAGCGCGAAGCCAAAGACATGGTCGAGACCTTCTTTGACGAAATCCGCAATGCGTTGGAGCGGGGCGAGGCCGTCAAATTGTCCGGGTTCGGCAATTTCCAGCTGCGCGACAAGCCGCAGCGTCCTGGCCGCAATCCGAAAACCGGCGAAGAAATTCCTATCACGGCACGCCGTGTGGTGACCTTCCATGCCAGCCAAAAGCTGAAAGGTATGGTCGAAGAAAGCAACTCGCTGGCCCGTGCCGCTTAATTGAGTGCCACCCATGAACGATCGTCTCGGCAAGTCTGATCCGGCGGCGTTGCCGCCCATCCCGGCCAAGCGGTATTTCACGATCGGCGAGGTGAGCGAGCTGTGCGGCGTTAAGCCGCATGTGCTGCGCTATTGGGAGCAGGAATTCACGCAGCTAAAACCCGTCAAACGGCGCGGCAACCGGCGCTATTATCAGCACCATGAAGTATTGTTGATACGGCGTATACGGGAATTGTTATATGAACAGGGTTTCACGATCAGTGGCGCCCGTAATAAACTCGATAGCCGGGGCGCTGCCGCCGTCCATGCGGAGTATGATGAAGCCATGGGCCGAGAGCCGCAGCCCGTGCAGCCACCGCCGATCGACCGGGCAATGGTGCGCAAGGAATTGCTGGCGATTCTGGAATTGCTGAAATAGCGTGAACCAAGAAAGGCGCCTGTGCGTCTTTTTTTTATGCCTGGTTGGTCAGGGCCAGGTACCAATAGAACCTCCACCGCACGGCTCAGAAGTGTAAAATAGCAGTGATACAATATTAATGTTACTATTTTGATAGCAAAAGTCGTCGGCAGTGTGGGTTTCTCCCATGCGAGGAAGACACGAGGAAAACAATGATACGCGTTGCCATATGTGACGATCATCAGATAGTTAGGGCCGGCTTCAAGCAGATTTTTTCATCTTCGGATGAATTTTCCGTCGTTGCCGAAGGCAGCACCGGCCGCGAAGCGTTGGACATTGCACGCCGCGAAATTTGCGACGTGCTGCTGCTCGATATCGCCATGCCGGACCAGTCCGGCGTTGATACGCTGCGTACCATCCGCCAAGGCCAGCCAGACTTGCCTGTGCTGATTTTGTCCGGCTATCCGGCGCAGCAATATGCGCTGAACCTGTTCAAAATGGGCGCCAATGGCTATCTGAATAAAGAATGTGAAGCAGAAGAATTGATGACGGCCGTGCGCACGGTACACCAGGGCCGCCGTTACGTCAGCTCGCAAGTGGGCGAATTGCTGGCGCAAAGCTTTGACCGCGACCCCAATACGGCGCCGCACACGGAATTGTCCGACCGTGAATTCCAGGTGTTCTTGCGCCTGGCGCGCGGCGCGACCGTGTCGGATATCGGCGTGGCGCTGTCGCTCAGTATTAAAACCGTCAGCACGTACCGTACCCGGATCATGGAAAAGATGGGCTTGCAGTCGAACAGTGACTTGACGTATTACGCGATGAAAAACAATTTGCTGGAATAATGCACCGGAGGCGGCGCCACGCCGCCTGCGTTGCTGAATCTTCCGGCAACGCTCGATGCATTCTTGATAACACCTCCGAACTTTCTTCAATTTTCCTACCTGCAAATCCTGCGCACCGTAGAAAGTTGTGCGCTGCGGCAAATTTCCGCACGGTCTATAATTGGCCAGCTATGCTGGGTTAACCAGCGAAGGAAATGAACCAGGATGTATTTCACAGTCGACAGAGCGCCGCAACACAAGCTGCCCATCTACAAGACGATTCTGTGCATCACATGTGCATTGATTCTGATCGCCAATGGCTTCAGCCTGTACCTGAACTTGCAGTCGTTGCGGGGCGCGAACGCGCAACTGGCGCAAACGTCGCGCGTGGCGGAGCGGCTGCAATACCTGAACGTGCTGGTGCTCGATGCGGAAAGCAGCATGCGGGGGTATTTTACGTCCGGCCGGGAAACGTACCTGGGGCCGACGCGCACGGTGACGGCTGAAACGGAAGCGGAATTCGCGGAACTGGAAAAACTGTTGGCGGAAAATCCCGTCCAGCTGAAAAACCTCGCGCAATTGCGTTCCCTCGTGCGGCGCAAGCTGGCGCTGATGGCGCAAGCCATCGACGTGTACCGCCACGGCGGCCTGGAAGAAATCGTCAACATCGCAAAAGTCAGCGATGAGCGTTCCGCCATGGATGAAATCCGCCTGCAGGTGGTCATCATGGTGCAGGAACAAAATGAAATGCTGAAAAAGCGCAGCGAAGCGTTTTATAACGAATACCACAAGGCGATTGTGCTGGGCATGGGCATCAATGCCGTCGCCATCATTGTATTGATCGCGTTCTACCAGCAAGTGCGGCGCAGTTTCATGAACCGCGCTGCCGCCGAGCAGGCGTTGCAGGCTGCCAATGAAAACCTGGAATCCACGGTGGAACAGCGTACCGAGCAATTGTCCGTGCTGTCGCGCCATCTGATCAGCATCAGCGAAGAGGAAAAAGTCAGGCTATCGCGGGAATTGCACGATGAAATGGGGGCGAATCTCACGTCGATTTCCATGGATATCGCAGCCGTCATGGGCCAATTGCAAAGGACGCAGCCGCCAATGGATGATTTGGCGCAGCAATTGAAGCGCGCCCGCGCCACCCTGGTCGATACGGTGGAAATGAAGCGCCGCATTATCGAGAATTTGCGCCCCAGCTTGCTCGATAACCTGGGCTTGTGCGCGGCCATTGAAAGCTATTGCGAAGAATTTACCCGCATGTCGAACGTGCCGTGCGAAACCGATATTGCCAGCCATATCGATGGCATTGCGAAATCACGCGACAGCAGCCTGGCCATTGCCTTGTTCCGCATCGTGCAGGAATCGCTGACGAATATCCGTAAATACGCCAAGGCCAGCACAGTCAGTGTGACCTTGCAATGTGCGGAAGAAGTATTGACGCTGCGGGTGATTGACGATGGCATCGGCATCGAATCGAATACCATCGTCAAGCCCATGTCGCATGGCTTGCTGGGGATGCGTGAACGGGCGTTGCTGCTGGGCGGCACGCTGACGATACGCCGCGGGCGCAATGAGCAGGGTACGTGCATCGAAGTGCATATTCCGCTGCGCCACACGCCGCCCAAGGTGCCGGGCCGTCCGCCGGAACTCAGCAGCTTGCCACGTCCACCAGCAGACGGTCATATTCCGTCTTTGCCACCTTATAGCACTCCCCAGCGTAGCGCTCCAAGCCTGCACGATCAAGCACAGTGATATTGCCACGGCGGTAAGTGATCATGCCGTCGTCCTGCAGCTTGCCGGCAGCGGCCGTGATGCTTTCGCGCCGCACGCCCAGCATAATGGAAATCATTTCCTGCGTGACTTTTAACTCGTTGGTGGCGGAACGGTCCAGGCGGTCCAGCAGCCAGCGGCACAGTTTTTGTTCAATCGAACTGTGGCGGCCACCGACAGCGTTTTGCGCCATTTGCGCAAACAGCGCGTGGTTGTAACGCATTAACAGCTGGGGCAGGGCGCCGCCCTGGTTGAAGCAGTCGCGCAGTGCCTGCGCTTTCAGGCGGTAGCCATAACCGGCGCTTTGCACGACCGCGCTGCACATGGCGCGCTCACCGGGGAACATCGACACGCCGACCACCCCTTCATGGCCGACCACGGCGATTTCCGTGGTGGCGCCATCTTCCATCACATACAGCAGCGACACGATTGCCGTCGTCGGAAAATACACGTTTTCCAATTTGCTGCCATACTCAAACAACTCTTTGCCAAATGGCAGTGCAACCAGTTCGAGGTGTTCAAACAGGGATTCCAGGACTTCGCGAGGCAGGGCGGCCAGCAGTTCGTTTTGCTGGGTGCCGCTGTAACTGACGACAGGCCGGGACGCAACTTTGAATTCCGGCGAGTCGGGGTCCATCCGGGCCACGGGTGGCGTGCCGCTGTCGCTGTCAAGTTGAGTGCTGTTCATTTTTTTCCTCACAAGCTTAAGTACATGATTGCAATGCGACGCCAGTGATATGGACCAGTGATATGGACACCAGGTGGGACTTCTGTTCTCGTTCCCACTTTATCGATTGCGTTGTTAGTACTTTAAGTTCTTGTGTAGGTTACGAACATAAGACGGTTCTCCGCACCCGTGTAGGCTTGGAGCATGGCGCTTTGTAAGTTTATTCCTACGGAAAGTTTGTCCAGCGGAATGTTGTTCAACTAGCCCTGCAAGCGCTTGCGCGACACCATGCTGGGCTTGTTCGCACTCCATTCATGTGGCTGAGCAACAGTTGGCCAGCGGCCGTCATGGGCGAGCGCAGCGGGCGCGGCCTCCGCGTCGTGCTCATGTCCATGGTCCAGACGGAAGCGGCTGACGGCTGTGCCCAGTTGCACGGCTTCTTCATGCAAGCTGTCCGCCCCGGCGGAAGCCTGCAGCACCAGCGCACCGTTTTGCCGTGTCATGTCATCGATACGGGCCAAGGCGCGGTCCACTTGTTCGATTTGCTGCCGCTGCGCCGCTTCCGCTTCACTGATTTGCGCAATGATGGCTGCTGTCTGTTGCACGGACTGCAGCACTTGTTCCATTGTCACGCCCGCTGCATCGGCCTGCGCATGGCCTGCTTCCACGCGGGATACGGAATCGTCTATCAGCGCCTTGATTTCTTTGGCAGCCGATGCGGAGCGCTGCGCCAGCGAGCGCACTTCGCTGGCCACGACGGCAAAGCCCCGTCCCGCCTCGCCGGCGCGGGCGGCTTCTACGGCGGCATTGAGCGCCAGGATATTGGTCTGAAACGCGATGCCGTCGATGACGCCGGTGATGTCACGGATCTGGTCGGAGCTGGCGCGGATGGCAGCCATGGTGCCGGCCACGGCCGCCACCTTGTCGCCGCCTTGGTGGGCAATGTCGGACGCCGATTGGACCAGCTTGCGGCCATTTGCCGCATGGGCCGCGTTGCGCTGCACGTTTGCCGTCAATGCGCGCATCGAGGCGGCGGTTGCCGACAAGTCTTCCGCCTGCGATACCGTGTGGCCGGACAACGCCGTATTACCGCCGGCCAGTGCATCTGCGCCGCTGGCAATGCGGCCGGCGCCGCTGCGGATATCGCCGACCAGGGTGGCCAGCGCATCCGTCATGCCGCCAAAGGCATTGACAAGGGCGCCGATTTCATCGCGCGCGGGCGAGGCAACGGCTTGCGTCAAGTCGCCCGCCGCGGCGGCGCGCACGGCGTGGTTCAACGCGCCCACGTCGCGCGAGAAGGACAGGTAAAAACCGGCAAACAGGAACGCTGCCATGGCAATGGCCGCCAGCACACCGGCCAGCATCAGGTTGCGGCGCAACTGGGCGCCGGCCATCCGCTCCGCCAGCAACTGGTCCAGTGCTTTCGCGCAGGCGCCGCCGAACGCATACAAGCCATCGATGGCGGCATTGCCGGCGCTGGAAAATTCCTTGCCGGAAGTCTGATCGTACGAATTTGTCACTTCGCTTTTCGTGCGCTCCAGGAAGGCGAGCGCGTTATTGGTGGCTGCCCCGTGCGATTGCAGCGCGGCTTTCAATTCCGGATTGTGCTGCAGCATGGCGGCTGCCTGGCTGGGCAGGCGCTCCAGGTTGTGGCGGGCAATCATGGCCGTTGCATTGACCACCTGGTCTTCATTGGCTTCGAACAAGCCGCTGTCGATATACGCGCCGCCACGGGCGGCAATCACGGACAAGTCTTCAGCGATGTCCGGCAGTGTGCGGGTGAACGCGGCAATCAAGTAATACGTTTGCACTTGCGGGTCCAGGCTCAGGCTGGAGCGGTCGGCCACGGCTGTCGCGAGTTTGCCCAGCTGCGTGATCAGCATGGCGTGCAACTGCATGCTGTCCTTGGCGTCCGATGCGCCGTTGGCCTGGCGTTCCGCCAGCGTACTCCACGATTGGCGCACTGCCGCCCATTCCGGCATTACGGACAGGCCGGCCGCATTGGCTTGCCATGCATCGAGCCGTTTGATGCGTTCTTCAGCCTGGGTGCGCAATGGTGCGCCATCGGCAGCTTGGTGCGCTGCCAGGCGCAAGCGCTCGATCGCGCGGTGCTGCTGCACGAGGCGGGTGATGTCATGTACTTGCTGCAGGTAGGCCACGCCACGCTGTTCGCTGCCCGTGACGGCGATGGATTTGTTCAGTTCGGCCATCAGCAAAGTGGTGACCATCAGCAAAGGCAACAGGAATACCAGCGTAACGAGTGTAAATTTAGGGAACAGGCGCAAGCGTTGCATTAAAGCGATGGCTGGCTGGATTAACGTTTTCATCTTGATCTCAGTCGAATAAAATTTCCGCCATGCAATAATGCCCGTCGTATGTGACAACTTGATGAAACTATTGTCACAAAAGCGAGGCTAAATTCCTCCGCTTGCCCGGTTCGCCTGCGGACTCTATAGTGGCCATACCCCCGTTTGAAAGGCAGCCGATGCACGTATTGGTAGTGGAAGACGACGCCGTCCTGGCCGATGGCCTGCACCGTATCCTGACGGGACACGGGATGGCGGTCGACGTGCTGAAAAACGGTACCGATGCCGATGCGGTGCTGGCCACGCCGGAAGGCGATGGCATCGCTGTTGTCGTGCTCGATATCGGCTTGCCCGGCATCGATGGCTTTGAAGTGGTGCGCCGCATGCGCGCCCGGGGCGCCGCCACGCCGGTCTTGCTGCTGACGGCGCGCGATGCCGTCGAAGACCGTGTGCGGGGCCTGGAACTGGGAGCGGACGATTACCTGGTGAAGCCGTTTGCCATGCCGGAACTGGTGGCGCGCGTGCGGGCGCTGGCGCGCCGCCACGCGCCCAAGCCGCAAGTGCTGGCCATGGGCGCGCTGGCGCTGGATGCGGTGGCGCGCCGCGCCCGCATTGGCGAGCGCGTGATCGATTTATCCGCCCGTGAGTGGGCCGTGCTGGAATACTTGCTGCAGCATGGTTCGCGCGTCGTATCGAAGCAGCAAATCATTGACGCCATCCTGCCGTTCGGCGACGACATGACATTGAACGCGGTGGAAGTGTATATCTCGCGCCTGCGCCTGAAAATTGCCGATGCGGGCATCACGATCCGCACCATCCGCGGCTTTGGCTACATGCTGGAACCGGCCACGGCGTCCCATGCGTGACGCGCCTGCCGCACTGCGCCCGGGAAGCATCCGCCTGCGGCTGATGACTTGCCTGATCGGCCCGTTCGTGTTGATCAGCCTGATTGCCGGGGTGCTGACGTATTTGCTGGCGTGGCTGCCGGCGCAAATGGCGTATGACCAGAATTTGTTTGATGCGGCCAGTGCGCTGGGCGCGCGGCTCGACGTAAAGGATGGCGCGTGGCGCATGGATTTGCCGCCGCAAGCCGAGCAAGTGCTGCGCAGCGGCGATATCGACCGTGTGGCGTTTGCCGTACGCGACGGCAGTGCACAGGTGGCCGGGGACCGTGATTTTCCGCCATTGCGCAAGCCGCCCAAGGTGGGCGTGCCCATCGCGTATGATGGTGTGGCCGGCGGCGAACCGGTGCGCATTGCCGCGTTGCGCGTCAGCCGGGGACAGCGCGAGGCTGTCATCGGCGTGGCGAAAACCGTGCGCATGCGTGCGCAGATCCGGCAGACGGCATTGCGCGCGCTGCTGGCGCTGGGCGTCGTGGCGACCGTGGGCAGTATCGGCCTGGCATGGCTGTCCGTCACCAATGGCTTGCGCCCGCTGGACCGCATGCGCAGCCATTTGAATGCGCGCAGCCGCGACGACCTGGAGCCGATTCCGCCGGAAGGCGTGCCGTATGAACTGGAGCCCGTGGTGCTGGCGTTTAACGGCTTGCTGGCGCGCGTGGAAAGCGCGGCGCAGGCGCAGCAGGATTTCCTTGCCGACGCGGCGCACCAACTGCGCACGCCGCTGGCGGGCTTGCAGGCGCAACTGGAGTGGCTGGCGCAGCGGCACCGTGATCCGGAAACAGCGCACACGGTGGCGCTGATGCTGTCCGCCACCGAGCGCATGGCGCGCCAGAGCAAGCAATTGCTGGCGCTGGCCCGTGCCGAATCCGGCCACCTGGAAAAATCCGTGCTGGCGCCAATGCAGCTCGATGCACTGGTGGGGGAATGCGTGCAGCAATTTGTCGAGCAGGCGGCCCGCAAGCACATCGACCTGGGCTTTGAACTGGAACCGGCCGCCGTGCTGGGCGAGCGTTTCCTGCTGCGTGACTTGATCGATAACCTGATTGACAATGCGCTGCGCTATACGCCGGAGCACGGCATGGTGACGGTGCGCTGCCGGCAAAGCCCGGAGCAGGGCAGTGTGCTGGAAGTGGAAGATTCGGGTCCCGGTATCCCGCCGCCATTGCGCAGCGCCGTGTTTGACCGCCACGTGCGGCTGGACAGCAAGTTGACGGGCAATGGCCTGGGATTGGCCATTGTGCGCGACATCGCGGCCGTGCATGGCGCCACCGTCGCGGTCGGCACCGGTGCGCAGGGTGTGGGCGCGTTGTTCACTGTGCGCTTTCCGGCCTCCGCGTAATCTGCCTTCAGCTCATGCCGGCGCCAGGTTTGCACAGCAAGCCTGGCGCCCCACCGCTACAGCTAAAACACCCCGGGGAAATGGTGTAAAATCTCCAGTTTTGCTCCGCAAGGCCCCGGCCATCCCCATGTCCAACGAAATCGACACCACCTCCAGCGACAACGCAGAACAAGGCAGCGTGAAATCTGCCGCCCTGATCGCGCGTGAAACCAAGCGCCGCCGTACGTTCGGCATCATTTCCCACCCGGACGCGGGTAAAACCACGCTGACGGAAAAGCTGCTGCTGTTCTCGGGCGCAATCCAGATGGCAGGTACGGTGAAGGCCCGTAAATCCGGCCGCCACGCCACGTCCGACTGGATGGAAATTGAAAAGCAGCGCGGCATTTCGGTCGCATCGTCGGTGATGCAGTTCGATTTCCGTGACCACATTATCAACTTGCTGGATACCCCGGGCCACCAGGACTTCTCGGAAGATACCTACCGCGTGCTGACGGCGGTGGACTCGGCACTGATGGTCATCGATGCGGCCAAGGGCGTGGAAGCGCAGACCATTAAGCTGCTCGACGTTTGCCGCATGCGCAATACGCCGATCGTCACGTTCATGAACAAGCTGGACCGCGAATGCCGCGACCCGCTGGAATTGCTGGACGAAGTGGAATCCGTGCTGAAGATCCAGTGCGCACCCGTGACGTGGCCGATTGGCATGGGCAAGAATTTCCGCGGTGTGTACCACTTGCTGAACGATGAAATCCTGCTGTTCCGCGCCGGCGATGAAAGCGCGAACCAGGACGTGGAAGTCATCAAGGGCATCGACAATCCGCGCCTGCAGGAAATGTTCCCGATGGAGATGGACCAGTTGCGCATGGAAGTCGAGCTGGTGCACGGTGCATCGCACCCGTTCAACCTGGAAGATTTCCTGGCCGGCGTGCAGACCCCCGTGTTCTTCGGTTCCGCCATCAACAACTTCGGCGTGCGTGAAATCCTGTCCGCGCTGGTGGACTGGGCGCCCGCACCGCGTGGCCGCGACGCGTCCGTGCGCGTGGTGGAACCGACCGAGGAACCGTTCACTGGTTTCGTATTCAAGATCCAGGCCAATATGGACCCGGCGCACCGCGACCGTATTGCCTTCCTGCGGGTGTGCTCGGGCCGTTTCGAGCGTGGCATGAAGGTCAAGCATTTGCGCCTGGGCCGCGAAGTCAAAGTGTCGTCCGTCGTGACGTTCATGGCGTCGTCGCGCGAACAGGTGGAAGAAGCGTACGCAGGCGACATCATCGGCTTGCCGAACCACGGCAACATGCAGATCGGCGACAGCTTCTCCGAAGGCGAAATGCTGACCTTCACCGGCATCCCATACTTCGCGCCAGACTTCTTCCGCCAGGTACGCATCCGTAACCCGCTGAAGATCAAGCAGTTACATAAGGGCTTGCAGCAGCTGGGCGAAGAGGGCGCGGTACAGGTGTTCAAGCCGGTGTCCGGCGGCGAGCTGGTGCTGGGCGCGGTCGGCGTGCTGCAGTTTGAAGTGGTGGCGAGCCGCCTGATGAATGAATACGGCGTCGATGCCGTGTTTGAGAGCACGTCGATTTCCACGGCGCGCTGGGTGTCGTCGGATGACAAGAAAGCATTGTCGGACTTCGAAAACGCGTTGTCGGCCAACGTGGCCTACGATGCGGCAGGCAACCTGGCTTACCTGGCGACGTCGGGCGTGAACCTGCGCCTGACGCAAGAGCGCTGGCCGAAACTGCAATTCCACGCGACGCGCGAACACGCGGCAAAACTGGTGTAAAAAAAAGCGGGCCGCTATGGTCCGCTTTCCAGTGAGCTCGTCACCCTCGCGCAGGCGAGGATCCATAAAACGCCGCCACCGCGGCGTTTTATTTTGCCGGCGTCGCCAGCGGTTTCCCTTTCTCCACGACATACACCCCCACCAGCTTCATGACGGTGCCGCCCACATTGCGCGCGTCATGCACCTTCCCGGCCGGAATCACAAACGCATCTCCAGCCTTCACGCGCCGCGGGTCTTCCCCTTCAATCAGCAATTCACCTTCGCCCTCCAGCACATAGCTGATTTCATCTCCCGGATGGGAATGCCGCCCAGCCACGGCGCCAGGCTCCAATTCCACCCGCGCCACGACAGCTTCATGTCCCGGCGCCGCGACGTCAGCCTTCGTCACGACAGTGCGCTTGATCCCGGACGCCTGCGCAAAGGCGCCGCCGGAAGCCGCCAGTAGAAACGCGGCAAGAAATGCCGATGCAGTCACGGATTGATTCATTAAGCATGTCCTTTGACAGGTTCATGGTGATGGTCGTTACCGAACAAGATGGCGTCCAGAATGCTGGCAGACCAGCACAGTACGCAGGTAAGGGTAGCCGCCGTCATGGTCGGCCCGTTGACGCGCGAAGCAGCAATTTGCGCCGCCAGCACCGTTACGTCCAGCGCCAGCGTGCCATTGGCCAGCTGCGCCGCCACCATCGACGCTTGTTCGTAGGCGACATGCAGGATGTAAAACAGGGAAACCAGGGAAGGGATGAGGAAAATGCAGCCACGGGTGGGCTTTTTCAGGAAGATGATTTGCCCCAGCCCTGGGAATACGAGGCCGGACATCAGTGCTGCCTTGAGGGATTGCTTCATGGTCAGAACTCCTTTGTGGGGAGACTCTATCTTACACTTTTGGCAAACAGTGTGGTGAGGTCAGCAACGCGAGAATCACGTTTAGAGGCATGCTTCCCGCATGCCTCCGATATCTGGCCTCAAGACTTTCTATTACATAGGTGGTACAGGCGGTTCGTTCGTCACTTCTGGATCGACAAGAAACTCGACGCCGTCGCTGTCAGCGAAATGAAGCGTAAGGTTGAAAGTCTCTTTTGCAGTATTTGCATCACTAAAGGTAACAATTTTACCGCTATCGCCGATACTGGGTTCGCTGAACTGATTAGAGGTTACTGGCTTAAAAGTGACTTTCTTTATCGTCACGTCAGCGGGAGTTGGGGAAATGAGCTGGTAATTAATAACAGTGTCAAATTCGGTAATCGTAAGCGAGTCAGGATCAAATGAAGTTTTGTATTTGACCTTTTTAGTTACTGAATCGATCTCAGGTATTGCCGTAACTTGCACATTTTTAAAGGAGGTTGGAGGGACGTTACTCATTGGATTCCTTTCTATGGGCGTGGGTGACTAAATATTGCAGATGGTTTCGCTCTGCATAACTCATATCTGACAGCAATCTTTGCTGTGGCTTTACTTTTTCAATGTCCCCGGTGCAGGCAAAAGACCGTATATATGGCGCTATTATCCAATAGTCTTTGGTGTTTTCGGAGAATGGTTGCAATATATTTTGAACTTTCTTGCACTTCGAAATGGATTCGGCTGGTTTCTTCTCATCCAGGCTAAGGTCAGCATCGATCAGTATTGCTTCAGATAAATAAGCTAAAATTGATGCGTCGCTTTTGTTCTGCTCATGCTGTTGTTGTAGGGTTGCAATCGAATTGTTGACTGCGTGCCTTGCTAAAACAAATTCTTCAGCATTAGCCAGAAAATGTGCTTTTTTATACAGGGCGCGGGCATTCATCACTGCAAAATCAGAACGCTTGGGGGCCGAAGCCATTAGAGCTTCCAAACGCTTTAGAAGGATATCCAGCCTATCCAGACCTTCTTTTTCTTTTTTGCTATCAATATCGGTGTCAATTAAGCGTAATTGAACGCGCAACAGCGCAAACTCCCAATTTTTATTGGAAGAATCAATTGCAGTCAGATCCTTCATTATTTTCTCCGCTTGGCGTAACTCGCTGCCAGCGGATGGGATTTCGCCCTGAATAAAACGCAGATCCGCGCTGAAAGCCTGTGCAATTGCTAAACGGTACGAAATGGTTGTGTCATTTGGAGACTCTGCGTGCATTGTCTCCAGTAGTGATTTTTGTTCCTGTATATATTTAGCTGCGGATATCAACTCACCTTGGCGTGACAATGAACTTCCCAGCCATGAGAGGCTATTTGCCAGTTCAAGCCGTACCTCGCGTCCGTTTGGAATCTTTGCTAGCACGCGCCGCTTAAGCTCGACTGATTTTTCAAAATGTGGAATCGCTTCTTTAAAATTTCCTCGCCGCACTGCAACTGAACCGAGATTGTTTTGGGCATAGGACTGTTCCAGCCACCCGTCGGCATCTGTGGGATTAAGCGCGATCAGCTGAACACTGAACTTGTCATAATCCATGAAGTAGCGTTGGGCTTCGCCAAGCTCATTCTTGTTCAAATAAATTTGTCCCAAGAGAAAAGCATTGGCCATCTTTAGCCTGAGCAAATCTTTCGTCGGCTTCGCATTTTTTTCCCATGCGGCGAGCATAGTTTCAGAGGCTTGTAAGGCTTGGCTCGCAACCTCTGGTGCATTTTTCGCTATATTGACGTCCGCAATCAGTTGTAGGGCTTTAACGCGCTGCATCTGGGCGGTGCTTGATAAATCCTGATTGTCACTTGCCGTAAGATACGTGAGCGCTTTATTGCTGACATCGCTTAGCAAAGCAAGCTTGCCAAGCGGACGCAATTTATCCACAAAGTCTCCGAGCATGTAACTCATCAGGCCTTCCGCCTCGATCCGATGTTGCTCGGCATTAGCCTGTGCTCTCTTGGCGGTAATTCCCAAGACACCTGCTAAGACTGCCAAGAGGCATATCATTATCATGATGCCCACGCGGAGTCGTTCGCTCAGCTTCGCCCTGCGTTGGGAGGTAACGATGTACTCTTGCTCCTGAGCAGACAGCGAAAAACCGTCCAAAACTATCAAGTTGGCTGCCTGGTTAATGCGGCTACCAGGAGGAAGCAGCAAGTCACGCGGTTTGCCGGCAGCAACCCATTTGTCCGCATCTATGCTAATCCGGGTGCGCAGTTGTAAAGCATGGCGATGTTGCTCTATCCACTCGGACACTCTAGGCCAACGTCGAAGCAATGCTTCATGTGCCATTCCGAAGCAGGGGACATTTCCAGACAGTTCGCTCACGAACAGTCGGGCTTCGACGAGTGCTTGCAGCAATTCATTTGCGTCGGTATCTGGCAAGGCTGACCAAGGTATTCGGCGCGCCGTAACCGTGCCTTGTTTTTCGGAAACATCTACAATCAGAGATAGCACGCGAGGTAACGCTCGCGCTTTAGTGGAATTTAAGCTTGCTACGACCTGCTCAGCGCGAACAGCGATTGCGCCCTCAATACCGCCTAATTGCCGTAAAGTCTCCAGTCGTAATGTCCCATCCTCTGCGCGCTGTCGATAAAGTTCGTTCAGCGTGTATTGAAGCAAAGGCAACGTATCCGGACTCCCCCGCGCCGCATCACACAGCACGTCATCCAGCGAAGCCCCCGTAGCTGGATCCACCTCAAACTTCAACCCAGCCACCTTGGCCGGCATCCGCACCATCTGCGCAATCTCCGCCCCATCCGGCGGATTCAAGTCAAAGTGCCCGCCGCGCGCCTTCAGCGCCATCAACGCTGGCAGCGCAATCACTTCCGGATAAAAATCATTCCGGCAAGCCAGCATCACCAGCACCGCTTTCGACCGCGCCAGATGTTCCAAGACAGCAATAAACCGCACGCGAATCTCATCAGTGACGCCCGGCGCCCGGAAAATCGCCTCGAGCCGGTCCACAAACAAGCCGATTTTGATCCTTCCGGAAGCTTCCCTTAACCTTCCGGCAATGGTTTCAGCATCAGAAGATTCCAGCCAGCGCCCCAATCCCTCGGCATTGTCACCAGCGAACAACAGTTGCCCGCCCACTTCCGCGTCGATCAGCACAGCAGCCAGCGCCTGGAACAAATTTCCATCCGCCAGGTCCGCGCAATCCATATATAAGGTGCACGCCAGCGCCACGGGTTCGCCTGAGCCGGTACGCGAAGCCATCAGCCCCGGCAGCAGGCCGGCACGCACCAAAGAAGTCTTGCCTGACCCGGAAGGTCCCAGCACCAGCGCCATCGCGCAGCCTTCGGAAGCTTGCTGCAGCACCAGCTCGCGCAATTGCGCAGTCGCCTGCATGCGCCCAAAGAAGATGGCCGCATGGCTTTCCTGGAATGATTCCAGCCCGCGGAAGGGAGAACCTTGCTGCCAGGAACCTTCCAAAGCCGCTTCTTCCGACAGGACAGGTGCGATGGCGCGGTAGCCGCGCTTGCGGACAGTTTCGATATAGCGGGGTTCGGACGCGGAATCGCCCAGCGCACGGCGCAGTTGGGTGATGGCTTTGTGGATGGGGTTGTCACCCAGTTCGGCATTGCCCCAGCAGGCTTGCAGCAATTCTTCCGGAGGGATGACGGCGCCTGCGTGGCGGCACAAGTACCGCAACACATCCATGGCCTTGGGCTCGACAGCCGCTGCCGTATCGCCGTTACGCAGCGTATTGCTGTCTGGATCAATCTGCCAATCGCCGAAGCGGAACCCGTTTTCGCTCATTCACCGCCGCCCACATAAAAATGATTTCTTTGTAAATCAGGGACTTATGCCTTCCGGAAGGTTGCCGGAAGGCGGAAGAATGTTGCACTCGTTAAATTGCAACTGTTCCGGTCAAACAATCTTAGCACTCCCCCAACAAGGATAGTAACATGTCTAACATTTCCATGTTTACCATAAGCAACTCTTTCGAGAGTATGGGCGCACATGGGCTTAATTCCCAGCAGGAAACCAGCAAGGCACCTCAAGCGGCGCTCGATGGCTTTGATTTCGTGTGGGCGTTGCAACCTGCTGTGGTAAATCGGCAACTTGCCATGATGCAACATGCTGGTTTCATTCCGCAGGCCGTTAACGCCGGCGACCCGGACCAAACCGGTCTGATGATAGGCGGAGAAGGCAATGACCGCGCTGTACTGGCAGCGCCGGAAATCCATTTTGAAACAGGCTTGCCACGCACTGCCGCGCTCGTGCTGACGTTTGTCGGCGGCAACATGATCATTCCCAACGGCTATGCTGGCGGCGACGTTTTGCGCCAGCCGCTGGCCGGGTGGCGGTTGGCGTTCCAGGTGCGTATTCAATTGCAATCCGTGCCGATGCGCGATTTGTTAAATGGCGCTGCGCCGGCAGTTCCTTCCAGCGTCAACCGCCTTGGGCGGTTCGACGAGGCGTATTACCGCGTGCAAGCTGCGATGCTGGATTTTGAGCAAAGCGATTTAACGCAGGCTGATGCGCTCAATACGCATTTAAATACTGACAACGAATTTATAGCGAACCGGTTTACCGCTGTAGTGGGGCGTTGGCTGAAACAACTGGCCGCCAATGGCAATCCTTTCGTGCTGGGCTACGTTGTCACGCGCAAGACACATGCGACCGATATTCTCGACCGTATGCAACCTTCCGGCGCCAACCTTGCCGCCCATGGCAGTTTGAATTTCCTGCAAGTGATGGGCGACCGCAAAATCGCCCACGACCCCAAACTGTATGGCGTCCATGCCGGGCATTTCAACACGGCGCCGGCCGAAGGCGGCGTGGGCAAACTGGTGATTGCCCGCCATACATTTTTCAACGAATTCATCCGGCCCTTGCTGGTGGAACCCATCAGGGCGCGGCTGGCGTCGCTGCCGGATTATGTGCACGCGCGGCGGGCGCAAGGCGATGAACTGGACCGCATGGAATCGCTGAATGAGAAATCTGGCGCCATGGCGACACTGGATAACGGCGCGCGTGCTGATTTCGTACCCGAAACCAGCGGCTGGCGCTACCGCGACCATGTGTTGCTGCACTGGCACGAAGGCGGCGAGCGGTCGCATGACCGCGAATCGGAACAGGACTGGCAATTTCACATCTGCGTGTCGAACCAGGCCGATGCCGAAGGCGTCGAACGGCTGACCTTTGACCTCAGCAGTTCACTGATGCGTTATGAGTGGGACCGCATCAACCAGAAAAGCGGGCCATTCGTGCGCAAGACCTATGCCGGCAAAGGATGGGCGCGCACCACCATGCAGTGGTCGCTGCGGCTGCAATGTGTGCCATCGGCGCGCGGCAGCATAGCACTGAACGTCAGCGGGCGCCTGGCGCCGGCGGTTACGGATTCCGGCGTGCTTGGCGTGTACGTGGTGTCCGATGCGCGTTCTCACTTACTGAACATGAACAAGATCAGCAACGATTGGGACGGCAATGCGGCGGGGATGGCGGCGCTGCAGCAAACCGTCGTGGCGCAATTCGGCGCGGCCGTGGCGGCAATGTTCGGGCAAGCCGCGGGCCACCTGGTGCTGCCGGCCGGGCCGCAACTGGCTTACCGGGGCGTGAAGCTGAATAGCGAAGGCAATATTGAACTGGAACTGGCTCACGAGGAGCGTTAATTATGAGTGCAAATCTGGCGGCACTGGCAATTGAAGGCATGACGCGCAAGGCTGCGCTGGCACGGCGCAAGGTGGATGGGCTGGGTGGTGCAACGGCGTCGGGCGCGGTGGGGTATGCGGCGGCGCGCGTGGCGCGCATCGTGCTGCGGCGCGAACCAGTGAATGATGAAGTGCTGCGCTGGACGTCGATCTTCGCATCGCAGCCTTGTGCCGCACGAGGCCGCGCCGAGTTGGCAATTGCCTTGCTGGCTTTGCCGGAAACCGCGCAGCTCGATGCGCCGGAGCGGCTGGCGCGCAGCTATGACGCCGTCATGGGGCGCTACGACACGAACAATATCAACGCCTCCCATGGGCTGGATGCATTGCTGCAGCGCCTTGCGGTGGAAGGGCTGTCGGAAACGGAAATGATCCGCCTGCATTTTGTGCGCATGCATGACATCGAGCGCAGCGGCAGCCGCAGCATGCCGTGCGCGGCGCCAGTTGATGCGCGCCGTCCGTTCTTTGCGCTGCGTGACAGCCACGGCATGCCGCTGGTGTTTGCCGTTGGCGCCAATGGCCACTTGCACTTGTTCCGGCGCACCGCATTTGGCAACTGGTCGCAAACCGATTTGAGCGCGGCGTTGCCGGCATTTGATTCCCGCGCGTCGGTAATTGAATGTATCGATATGCGGCAGGGAGCCGATGGCGCGATCGCGGTCGCGCTGGCTGTGTCCAGGCGCAGCGGCGATGGGGGATGTGCGCTGTATGCTGCGGCCGGTTTGGCCGCTTCGCTTGATGAAGCCGGATGGGTTTCCGCCTTTGCCGCGATGCCGGAACGCCGGCGCGGCTTGCCCGATGGCGCAACCGTCAACAGCCTGGCGCTGGGACCTGTGCTGCCGGGGGCTGCGGCCATGGTGCTGGTGACGGCGGATACGCCGGACGGGGAAGGGCGCTGGTATTTCAATGCGGCCAATCCCGTGACGGCAATCATGCCGCTGCCGCAAGGATCGGATCCACTGGCCATCGGCTGCTACCGTTTGCCCGGTGCGTGGTCGCTGGCCAAGGATGGTTCGGCACTGTCGTTTGTATCGTTCCCTGACCCGTTCAACTGGGGCATCGACATTGCGTACCAGGCGATTCCGCGGCGCGCGTGCAGTTTCGTACTGGCGCCGGGTTCTGTGCCCAATGTGCCGGACGTGTATGTGGCGGGCGACGGCATCGTCGTGTACCGGGGCGGGCATACGCTGCCGCTGAAAGTTGCCGATACGCGTGGCGCGCGTCTCGTGTGGTGCGGGCAGGATGCGCAGGCGGAACACATCGCGTACTCCGATGGTTCTGGCGGGTTGTGGCTGGTGTCGCGCGCCGTCGGTTCGTCATGGGGCCGGCCGCATGCTGTGGGCGAATCGCTGGTGGCGACCAGCCTGTGCGTGGACAGTGAAACAGGCGGCGTGCATGCGGTCGGCGTGACGCCGGGCGGTGCGTTGATGTGGATGCGGGTGCGCGGGGGCGGGGAGGTCGTCAGCTGCGAGGAAATTGCGCAGTTGGCGGTATGGGAAGGGGAAGAAGAAGCGGCGGAGTTCGGGACAGCAGCATAAGCTGAGAAAGCGTCATCCCCGCGCAGGCGGGGATGACGAGACTACTTACTCGTAATCGCTGATCGGCGCGCAGCTGCAGAACAGGTTACGGTCGCCGTACACGTTGTCGGCACGGCCTACCGATGGCCAGTACTTGTTACGGCGCAGCGATGGCACCGGGTACGCCGCCACTTCGCGGCTGTACTTGCGGTCCCAATTGTCCGATACCAGCACTTCAGCCGTGTGCGGCGCGAACTTCAGCGGGTTGTTGGCCTTGTCGAATTCACCGCTTTCCACTTTGGCGATTTCGGCACGGATCGCAATCATCGCGTCGATGAAGCGGTCCAGTTCCGCCTTGGCTTCCGATTCGGTCGGCTCGATCATCAGGGTGCCAGGAACCGGGAAGCTCATGGTCGGCGCGTGGAAGCCGAAGTCCATCAGGCGCTTGGCCACGTCTTCATTCGAAATGCCGGTGGCATCGGTCAGAGGACGCAGGTCCAGGATGCACTCGTGCGCCACCAGGCCGTCGTGGCCCGAGTACAGCACTGGGAAGTGCGGCGCCAGGCGGCGGGCGATGTAGTTCGCGTTCAGGATCGCGGTTTCCGTCGCGGCGGTCAAGCCTTCCGCGCCCATCATCGCGATGTACATCCACGAAATCGGCAAGATCGATGCGGAGCCGAACGGTGCGGCCGAAATCGAACCGATGCCGTCTTCGCTGCGCACGTAGCCGTTGGAACGCTGGTTAGGCAGGAATTTCGCCAGGTGCGCGCCGACGCCGATCGGGCCCACGCCAGGGCCGCCGCCGCCGTGCGGAATGCAGAAGGTCTTGTGCAGGTTCAGGTGCGATACGTCGCCGCCGAATGCGCCCGGACCGGCCACGCCGACCAGTGCATTCATGTTGGCGCCGTCCACGTACACCTGGCCGCCGTGCGAGTGGATGATGTCGCACAGTTCCGTGATGCCGTCTTCGAACACGCCGTGGGTCGATGGATACGTCACCATCACGCACGCCAGGTTCTTGCTGTGCTGTTCTGCTTTGGCTTTCAAGTCAGCCAGGTCCACGTTGCCGCGCTCGTCGCAGGCGGTGACCACCACCTGCATGCCGACCATCTGGGCCGAAGCAGGGTTGGTGCCGTGTGCCGACGATGGGATCAGGCAGATATTGCGGTGGCCTTCGCCGCGCGACTGGTGGTACTTCTGGATCACCAGCAGGCCCGCGTATTCGCCCTGCGAGCCAGCGTTCGGCTGCAGCGATACGGCAGCGTAGCCGGTTACGGCGCACAGCATGTCTTCCAGCTGCGCGATCATTTCGCGGTAGCCGACGGTCTGGTCGTTTGGCGCGAACGGGTGGATGGTCGAGAATTCCGGCCACGTCACGGGAATCATTTCGCTGGTGGCGTTCAGCTTCATCGTGCACGAACCCAGCGGGATCATGGTGCGGTCCAGCGCCAGGTCCTTGTCGGCCAGCGAGCGCAGGTAGCGCAGCATTTCCGTTTCGGAATGGTAGCGGTTGAAGATCGGGTGCGTCAGGTAGGCGGACGAACGGCCCAGCGCTTCGTTGAAGCCGCGCTCCACGCCGGCTTCCACGGTGTCGAAGTCCGGAGCGGTGGCAGTCGAGTTGATACCGGCGGCGAAGATGGTCCACAAGGTGGCGATGTCTTCGCGGGTCGTGGTTTCATCCAGCGAGACGCCGACGTGGTGCGCGTCGATCTTGCGCAGGTTGACGCCGTTGGCGACAGCGGCTGCGTGCAGCGCGTCGGCATTGGCGGTCTTCACGGTCAGCGTGTCGAAGTACGAATCGTTGGCCAGGCTGTAGCCCAGGGTTTTCAGGTTGGCAGCCAGGATGCCGGTGAAGCGGTGTACGCGCTTGGCGATTTGCAGCAGGCCGGCCGGGCCGTGGTAGACCGCGTACATCGACGCGATGACAGCCAGCAGCACTTGCGCGGTGCAGATGTTGGACGTGGCTTTTTCGCGGCGGATGTGCTGTTCCCGGGTTTGCAGGGCCAGGCGGTAAGCCTTGTTGCCTTGCTGGTCGATGGTCACGCCGACCAGGCGGCCTGGCATCGAACGCTTGTATTCATCGCGGGTGGCCAGGTAGCCGGCGTGCGGGCCGCCGAAGCCCAGCGGTACGCCAAAGCGCTGCGAGTTGCCGACGACAACGTCGGCGCCCCATTCGCCTGGAGGCGTCAGCATGGTCAGGGCCAGCAGGTCGGCTGCCACCACCACCATCGCACCTGCGGCTTTCACGGTTTCTACGGCGGCGCGGTAGTCGCGCACGACGCCGTTCACGCCTGGGTATTGCAGCAGCACGCCGAATGCACCGGTGACGCCGGCCAGTTCCGACGGGTCAAACGTGCGCACTTCGATGCCCAGCGGCGTGGCGCGGGTCTGCACCACTTCCAGCGTTTGCGGCAGCACGTCGTTGGCCACGTAGAACACGTTGGACTTCGATTTGCCCACACGCTGGATCAGCGTCATGGCTTCCGCAGCGGCAGTGCCCTCGTCCAGCATCGACGAGTTGGCGATGCTCATGCCGGTCAGGTCGGTCACCACTTGCTGGAAGTTCAGAATGGCTTCCAGGCGGCCTTGCGAAATCTCTGGCTGGTATGGGGTGTAGGCGGTGTACCAGGCCGGGTTCTCGAAAATGTTGCGCAGGATAACGCCCGGGGTGTGGGTGTTGTAGTAACCCTGGCCGATCAAGGATTTCAGCACCTTGTTCTTGCCGGCGATGGCTTTCAGCTTCGCCAGTGCTTCGGTTTCAGGCATCGATTCGGTGAACTGGCCCAGTGGCAGGGTGTTCTTGTTGCGGATCGATGGCGGAACGATGGCATCGATCAGCGCGGCGCGCGAGGCGTAGCCCAGCACGTCGAGCATTTGCTGCTGCTCGGCGGCGTCCGGGCCAATGTGGCGGGCGATGAATGCATCGCGGGCTTCGAGTTGGGTCAGGCTGGTACGGGTCATGATAGCGGGGGGCAGAAGAGGAATATACGTGGACCGCAGGAAAACGAACGCCCGCATTAACGCGGGCGCAGAAGGATTAACCTTCGGTGGTCTTGCCGTAAGCGGCAGCGTCCAGCAGGCTGTTGATCGCGGCGGCGTCGGCTGGCTTGATCTTGAACAGCCATGCGCCGTACGCGTCGCTGTTGATCGATTCAGGTGCGTCCACCACGGCGTCGTTGACTGCGATCACTTCGCCGGAAACCGGCGCATAGATGTCCGAAGCGGCTTTCACGGATTCCACCACGGCAGCGTCGTCGCCGGCGGTGTACGAATTGCCGACTTTCGGCAGTTCGACGAACACGATGTCGCCCAGCGCATCCTGCGCGAATTCAGTGATGCCGACGGTCAGGGTGCCGTCCGCCTCAGCGCGTACCCACTCGTGGGATGCGGTGTACTTCAGGTCTGCAGGAATGTTGCTCATATTGGCTCCAGTTGGGTTGTTGTTCGTTATGCCTAGTGCTGACTATGCTCAGGCAGCCAGGATTTTACCGTTACGGACGAATGGCAGCTTCACGACCGTGGCGGCCAGCTTCTTGTCGCGGATTTCCACATGCACGGTGTCGCCTACGTTCACGCCCATCGGCACGCGCGCCAGGGCGATGGCTTGCTGCATCGTTGGGCTGAACGTGCCGGACGTGATTTCACCGGTGTCGCCATTGGCGGCGATGACTTTCTGGTGGGCGCGCAGCACGCCGCCTTTTTCACGCAGGATCAGGCCGACGAATTGCGCGTTCTGGCCTTTCGCCTGCAGTGCAGACTTGCCGACGAAGTCGCGTTCCGACACCAGGTCGATGGTCCATGCCAGGCCGGCGTCCAGCGGGTTCACGGATTCGTCCATGTCCTGGCCGTACAGGTTCATGCCGGCTTCCAGGCGCAGCGTGTCGCGCGCACCCAGGCCGGCCGGCTTGACGCCGGCGGCAATCAGGGCATTCCACAGCGCTTCGGCCTTGTCGGCGGCCACGCCGATTTCAAAACCGTCTTCGCCGGTGTAGCCGGTGCGCGCCACCATGGCTTCGCCGAACGGGGTGTCTGGTACGAAGGCCACATTGAATGGCTTCATTTCGCCGGTCGCAGCTTGCGAGCCAGGGATCACTTGCCACACCTTGGCGCGGGCGTTCGGGCCTTGCACGGCGATCAGCGCCATTGCGTTATCACCGTCGCGGCGCTGGGTAATGGTGAGGTTGGCGCCGGTCTTGTCGTTGTGGGCTTTCATCCATGCCACGTCTTTTTCAGCGGTGCCGGCGTTGACCACCAGGCGGAACCACTCTTCGTTGATGAAGTAGACGATCAAGTCATCGATGACGGTGCCTTCAGGATTGAGCATGCACGAGTACAGGGCCTTGCCCGGTACTTGCAGCTTGTCGACGTTGTTGGCCAGCAGGCCGCGCAGGAAGCCGCGCACGTTGGCGCCTTTGATGTCGACCACGCACATGTGGGCCACGTCGAACATGCCGACGTCGGTGCGCACTGCGTGGTGTTCTTCGATTTGCGAACCGTAATTGACCGGCATGTCCCAGCCGCCGAAATCGACCATGCGGGCGTTCAGTGCGCGGTGGGCATTATTGAGGGGAGTCGACTTCAGGGTCATGTTGGGTCCAGTGATCAAAAGGGTCTATAAGGCACGGCAGCGCCGTACTTCGAACCCCTCTGTCCTTGGTACCTGAGAGATAGCAAACGGATAGGTTTGCACGCCCCTTCGGTGGGCTGTATCGAACGAACAGCCGCTCTCCAGAGTTTAACCAGCTGCGCTGCGCGCCGCTGGCCCCTGACCGGTCCTTTTGCCTGAGAGTTTTTGGGTAGTGCCCCTTCGGCGGCAGCGGGTCGCTGCGCTCTCCCGATCAAGACTGTGGACTATATGCCAGAAGGGCAGGGATGTCAATCTTGCAGCCTGAAGCGGGTGGCGAGCCACTGGCGCCGTCCATGCCAGGCCAGGCATGGACGGCGCCCCCGGCATTTAAGGTTTTGCCGGTAATACAATGCGGCGCATCATCACGCGGCTGCCGTTCAGCACAGGCGGGATGGGCGCGACGACCAGCTTGGTATCGCCGACAAAGAACAGCGTCTTGCCATCCGGGCTGATCGTGCCCAGCGCGCGCGTGTTGCATTCATAGCGGTCGTCGTTGCAGGTCGGGTAGTCCGCCAGGTCGAAGTACCCCAGCAGCGGCAAGTTCGTCGTGGTGATCATGCGGGTGCTGCTATCGAGCACGTAGACCCGTGGTTTGGTCGCTGTCCCGCTATAGCGGCTAGGGTAGGCCATGATGTACGCGCGGGAGCCGTCCGGAGACAAGACCGGCGTGCGGCCGTAATAGCCGTCTTCGGGAAGGCTGATCTTGCCGATGATGTTGAAATCACGGTCCCATACGGTATAAGTGCCCTCGACGAAGCGCTCGCCACGCAAGCTTTGCGCCGCTTCATACCAGAAGGACAATCCGACAGAGCTCGGCTTGGCGACGGTATCGTTGCTGTCAAGCGTCACCATCGGCGGCGCCGGCGTATAGCTGGCCGATTGCACGATATTGATGTGGGAACCGTCGCCGGATGCAATGGCCCAGCCAAAGGCATAACTGCCGCCAATGTTGCCAAATTTGCGCGTGACCAGGTCGAAGTACGGCATGCTGCCAGAACCGCCTTCCACCCCGGAATAGCCGTTAAACAGTGCTTTGCCATCATTGCGCATGACAAGGTTCGGCAGGGAATTGAGTTCATAACCGTCGATATAGCCAGCCTTGTAGCTGCCTTGCTGCGTCAGCGTGTCGGGATCGAACAGCACCACTTGGCCGCTGGCGGCCGTCACCAGCAGCGTCTTGCCATCCGGCGAGAGCGCCACGCCTTCGGCGCGCGGCACCGATGCGCTGCTGGCGTCCCAGTTCGCGCCCGACTTTTTGAAGCGCATCACCGCGCCCAGCGTTTTATTGGCGGTATAGACAGCCTGGCGTTCCGCATCGAATACGATGCCGCCCTTCGCGCCTTGCGTGGTGGCGGCCGCATAAACCTGTGCGGGCTGCGCCACCACTTTCAAAGTGACTGAGCCGGAATCGCTGCCGAGGCTGTTCGTCAGTGAAATGGTGGTATTGCCCTGTTGCTGCGCGGGCATCGCGAGTTCCAGCTGTGTATCGTTGACGCGGGTAATCCGGGTCGCGGTCACGCCGCTGAACCGCAGCGCCTGCGCCGCATCCGCGATACTGTCGAAGCCGCGTCCGCGCACAATGTACGTGCCGGTTTCGCCTGGCAAGCGGGTGTACGGGCTAATGAAGTGCAGCTGCGGTACGCGCTTGTTGAGGGTGACGGCGAATTTCGTGGGGAATACTTTGCCGCTGACCAGGCTGATGGTTAATTCCGCCGTGTGCGAAGCAAAGTTCTCCAGTTGCGCCAGGGCGGCAGCATCAATGGTCAAGTCCACCTGGTTGGTGCGGGTCGCCCCCGTCGTGCGCGACAGTTTCAGCCAGCTGGCGCTGCTGGAAACCGTCCAGTCCTGGACTGGCAAGTTGGGAATATCAATGCTCAGCTTGCCTCCAAGTTGTGCCGCCGCCGTCGATCCATCGGCGGTGATGGTCGATGGCCCGGCAATCGCCCAGTTCGCTCCGAGGACATTAATACTGACGGGCACGGATATTGGCGAAACATCTTGCCCGGCGGACAAGAGCAAGTCTGCTTGATAATTGCCGGCAGCCAGGGTTGCAGCGGAGGCGCTCAGCGTCAGCTTGCCATTGGCAGCCGGCGCCACGGACAGCCAGCCGCTGGCGTTGCCACGGTATTGAATGCTGGTGGCCAGCGCTTTGCCCCAGGCTGGCACCGCGACGGTCAATGACTGGCTGTCGCTGTTCATGCCGGCAGTGGCCGTAAAGTCGACCGACTTGCGGTCCGGCGTAATGCTGGTAATGGTCGAACCATCTGCTTTGACTTCATAGCTGACCACCACGCCAGCGTTGCGGTTGCCCGACGCGACAGTAGCGAGGCCCTGGTAAATACCCGGCGCCTTGGCGTCGGCGGTGATGCTAAAGCCATTGCTGGTAACGTTCGAGATTTGCAGCCAGGATGTATTGCTGGTGGCGGCGAACGTGCTGACACCGGACGGCAGCTGCACCGCAATATTGGCGCTGGCGCGTGAACCCGCCATGGCGCTTAGCTGCACTGTTCCCGGTGTCACCTTCAATCCTTTGGCGATGGTCACGGTATAAGGAACCTCGGCCGGCGAACCCTTGATATGCTGCGTGCAGCGTTCGTCCGTGCAGGCAAACAGGCGAATGCTGCCTTTGTATTCGCCGGCAGCCAGTTGCGGCTTCGGATAAACCGTGAAGCGGACTTGTTCGCCAACGACTTGCACCAGGACTTCGGACAGCGCCGTGCCCAAATCCTGGCCGCCGGTATAAATGGTGGCAGGCGGCGTGCCGCCGCTGCCGGAGCCGGTGACAACTTGCGACGCGATGGTCGAACCTTCATCGCCATTGAATTTCAGTTCGGTCCGGTCGATCGATACGGAAAAGCCGGGTGCGGGGTCCGGCGCCGACGGAGTGGAAGCGCCGCCACCGCCGCCTCCGCCGCAAGCGGTCAGGATTGCCGCCAATGCGACGCTTGCCGCCACTTTCCAGGACAGTAAATTACGGGAAATAGCCATCAACTTTTTTGCCACTTATTTTGCGAATTAAAAGAAAAGCAAGGATTGTAGTGGAGAAATTGATAATTTCCTACAGGAATGATGGCCCGGCGCACGAATGCCGTGTGCGTGCGCGGGCAGCGCGCACTCCTTTGCTAAAATTGTCGTAATTAAAACAACGAGGCCAACCATGGACCAGCATGAAAAATTTGACGGGCACGCGTGGTTCACGCTGTCCGGCGACGTCAACAGCGATATGGTGCACCGCATGTTTGATGCGGTTGCCGATATGACGGAAGACATGGTGACCGACGCGCATGTGCTGCTGCAATCGAACGGCGGGTATGTCAGCGACGGCATCTGCCTGTATAACTACCTGAGCAAACTGCCGATCCGTTTTCATTTCTATAACGCGGGCGCAGTGGCGTCGATCGCCGTGATCGTATTCCTGGCGGGCCAGAAACGTTATGCCAGCAGTACGGCGCGCTTTATGGTGCACAAGTCGCACGCCAGTGCGCCATCGGGGGCGCGGCCGGAAGCGCTGCGGATCATCGTCGAAGGCTTGCAGGCGGACGATGCGCGCACAGAAGAAATCCTGCGCCGCCACGTGGAATTGTCGGAGGACCATTGGCAAGTCCATAACTATTCAGACTTGCACTTGACGGCCAAGCAGGCCGCCGACGTGAAAATGATCGATAAGGTAATGGATTTTGCGCCGCCCAAAGGGCGCCGCGTGACGAATATCTGATCAACTGCGCCGCCTGCACAGGCGGCGCGCCGCATTCCCGGTCAGTGTCCCCTTGCGCCGTTACGGTGCGTGCTGCGGGCGCTGACCCGGTTGGCCCTGCGGCTTTCCTCGGCTCGCGCATCGTCGCGGCGGGCGCCCTGGAATTCCTGGTGCCCCATCGATCCCGATCCTTTGGCTCCCGACTGCCTGCTGATGCCGCCACCTTGCTGTGGCGTTTCCTGGCTGCCCTGATAATCTTGTCTGGTTTTGACCTTGGATTGCATGATTTAATCCCTTTAGGTTGAGACAGTCCGGCAAAAAAACTACCGTTTATTAACTTGCAGCTATTGCCATGCGGCAATAATGTGCAAGAATATGGGGGTGGCAATCCGCCGTTCCCACCAATTCAGGTTAGACCATGCAATCAGATCAGACAAATCCTGCCGTGCCAAAAAAAGCGGTGACGCCGCGGCATGCGTTGCTGGAGAACCTGATCGACATCGTCCACCGGCACGTCGGCGAGCAATTTCTGGACTTTACGACGCGTGTTGCGGCCGAGTTGATCGATGGCGATCTGGGCGGCGATGCCAGCCAGGTGGCGGCCCGTATCCGCGCCGGCAATTTGCTGCGCAGCGGCCACTATGGCTACCTCAGCCTGTTCAAGAAAGAACTGGAAAAAGCGCTGCGCCATGAAATTGCCGAGCTGGCGCCGGGGCAAAAGGCCAGGCCCAAGCCGGTCGCCCAGTCCCTGTCGCTGGTGTCCATGGAAGAAATGGATACCAAGGTGGCGCTGGGCACGATTGCCAAACCATTTGAAGTGCAATATTCCGATGCGCTGGCGACCTTGAACGTGCGGCTGGCATTCTTGCTGGACCGCGATATTTTGCGGGTCAACCAGAATCCGTTCCGGCCGGACGTGATCCTCGGCGCGCTGCAGCAGGCTTGGCTGGCGTTCACGCAGGAAGACGAGGTGGCGGAGTTGCTGCTGTCGCTGCTGAAGCCCGCGTTGTTCATGAATTTGACGTCGATGTTCGACGAATTGAACGACACCTTGCAGCGCAAGGCGGAGCAGCCGGGTTCCGTGGACAGCTACAAGACCCGCAAGGCCGATTCGCATGACGCCAGCAGCGCCAGTCCCGCGCGGCAGCGCAAGCAGCAGGCAGAGCTGGCCAATCAGTTGCGCCAGTTCTTTGGCAATGCACAGGAGCCTGCGGCGGATCCATCGCTGTTGATTCCGGATTTGCCGGATATCGCCAATTTGAAGGCGGGTTCGTGGGCGCAAGGTCCCGCGCAGAATTTCCAGGGTGACGGCAACAATCAGGCTGCGCAGCGGGCCGCGCAGACGGCGTCCAAGCAGCCGCTGTTCAATTTCCTGTCGCAAGTGCAGCAGGGCGGGATGGCGGCCGGCGGCGCCGCGCCGGGCATGGGTCCCATGGCGCCTGTCATGGTGGCGGCGGGCGGCATGCCTGCGGGCGGTGTCCGTGCGTATATGCCGGGCGGCTTTGCCATGCCTGCGGGCGGGGCGGGGCAGTTTGCCGGCCATGGCGTACAGGCGCATGCCTTGGCTGTTCAAGGTGGCGTGGCCGGTGCTGCGCAATTGGCTGGTGGTGGTATCGAAGGCGGCATGGCGGGCGGGTGGCAGCCGGCCGGCGCAGGATTCTCTGTGCCGGGCGTGGCGGCGGCAGGCTTCCCCGCGCCGGGCGGCGTGGCAGCGGCAGGCCCGGCGATGGGCGCTGTGGCAGGCACGGCTGTTGGGTTTATTCCCGGGGGTGTGGCCGCTGGCGGTTCCGGCTTGCTGGCGCTGCTGAGCGCGCAAAGTGCGGCCTGGGGTGCGATACCGGGCGCCGCATCCGCCGATGGTGCGCCTGGCGCCGCGCAGTTCGCCGGCTTGGCCGGGCTGGGCGCAGCGCCCAACGTGTTTTATCTGCCCAGCATCAAACAGCACGCGCCACAAGGCACGTTGACCCGCGCCGACGAAAGCACGATCGATTTGCTGTCGGCCGTGTTTGACACGGTCTTCCAGGACCAGAACATTTCCAAGGAAATCCGCGACTTGATGCGGTTCCTGCAAATTCCCGTCCTGAAGGCGGCGCTGGTCGATAAAGATTTCTTTTTCCAGGAAGCGCATCCGGCACGGCGTCTGATCGACCTGCTGTCGCGCATGGGATGGGAGCAGCGCAAGAGCCCGGATGATCCGCTGTTCCAGGCCATGCAGCGCAGTATCGAGCGCGTGGGGCGCGACCATGACCACGAAAAAAGTGTGTTCACGGAAGCCGTCAATGAACTGGAAGCGTCGCTGAAAGCCGATGAAGCGGCCGAAGCCACGGCAATGGCGGCGCCGATTGCCGCCGCGCTGAAACAGGAAAAAATGGCGGAAGCTGCCAGGTCGGCAAAAAACGCCGTGGCGCTGCGGCTGGGCACGGGCGAAGTGGTGGCCGTGGTGGAAGCGTTTTTGGAGAACCGCTGGGTCAATGTGCTGACGCTGGCCTACAGCGTGGAAGAGGAAAAGCCGGGCGCGGTCAAGCATGCCACGCAGACCATGGATGATTTGATCTGGAGCGTGAAGCCCAAGATTTCGGCGGAGGAGCGCAAGCAATTGATCGGCAAGTTGCCGGGCTTGCTGACGACGCTGAATAAATGGCTGGACATTATCAAGTGGCAGGATGCCGAGCGCCTGCAGTTCTTTGCCGAATTGGCTGAATGCCACGCGTCGATTGTGCGTGCGCCGCTGGAAGTATCGCCGGAGCGGCAAGTCGAGCTGGCCATGGAGGCGGCAAAAAAAGCCGCCGAGCGCCGCCAGGAATTGGCTGCGCAGGCTGCCGCCAAGGCGCAAGCGGCGCCACCGCCTGCGCAAGATGATGACGCCGTGGTAGCAGCCGATAGCCTGGCGCGCGGCGACTGGCTGGAATTCGACCAGGAAGATGGCGCGCAGGGCGGCGGTGCCACGCGCAAGGTCAAGCTGGCGTGGATCAGCCCCCGCAAGACCTTGTACATTTTTTCCACGCATTCGCGGCAGGAAGCGTTTTCGCTGTCCGGCGATGTGCTGGCGCAGAAATTCCGCGACGGTAAAGTGCGCGTCTACCGCACCGAAGGGCTGGTGGGCCGTGCGCTGTCGCAGGCGATCGGGCAGGCCGCTGTCAATGATGCGGAGATGGCGGCGCCGGGCGCGGCCGCCTGATAGCCCGCCGGCCTTATTTCTGGGCGGTCTGCTCGATCCGCAGCGCTTCGATGGCCCGCTCCAGCGCCGCGTCGCGCCCGGCGCGCACATCCGCCACCGTTGGCTCCACAATAATGGTTGGCTGGACACCTTGGCCGACAAACATGCGCCCATCCGGCCGCACATCGCGTTTCACGCAAATGCGGGCGCTGCCGCCTCCGGGCAGGTCCATGAACAGCGGCTGGCCCGTGCTGCCGGCCGTTGCCATCCCGATCAGCGGGCCCCGCTGCATGGCTTCATACGCGACGGCAAAGTCTTCGGCTGCGGAGAAACTGCGGGGGCCGATCAGGACAGCCACCGGGCCGGTGTAGACCCGGTCGCGCCGATGCTCAAATGTGTTACCTCCTTCCGTGGGGCGCCACTTGATCAGGTCCATGTCGCGTGCGCGGTCCAGTGCCGTGTCGTCCCGTACATACGAGCGGGACGTGGCGAACGGCTTGCTGCTCAGGTAACTGAGAATCTCATACCCGTATTCATCGCTGCCGCCGCCATTGGCCCGGACGTCGATGATCAAACCATGTGCCGGCATTAATTGCGGCAGCGCTGCTTCCAGTGCCTTGACGCCGCTGTCATTTTCAAACGTATTGACGCGCAGGTAGGCAATATTGCCTGGCAGTAGGCGGAATTCAGATTCCTGCACCTTTTGCGTGTCCTTGTAGCCAGTGCGCCCAATGGTTTCCGTGCGTTCCTTGCCATCGGCGCCGCGCAGGCGCAGTTGCAGCGGCTTGCCGGCGTCACCCATCAGCAATTGGTAGCTGTAGGTGCGCACGTCGCGGTCTTGCGGCGTGGATGCGCTGACATAGCGCGTCACGTAGTCCTGCGCATAGGTTTTTACGGGTTTGCCGTCGATCGCCACCAGTTCGTCGCCAGCCCGGATGCGCTGCGCCAGCGACGGGCTGCGGACGTCCGTGACCAATACTTTGTTTTCCACCAGCGTGGTCACCACGGGCGGGCGCGCATACAGCTTGTCTTGCAACGCGTCGGGCGCATAAATATTCGTGTGGCCGTCCTGCAGCAGCGGCGCCAATTCCATCATGACCTTGTAATAGGCTTCCGTGGTGGGCGCGGCCAGCACCTTGGCCAGGTATGTGTGGTAGGTCTTGTTCCAGTCCAGGTCTGGCACGTGGTCGAAGTGAGCAAAGCTGTGGCGCGCTTCCGACCAGAACAGCGACAGGCCGGCGACTTTTTCTTCGTTGCTCAATACAGGGCGGTAAGGGGTGGCCTGCTTGTCCCAGACGCGGGAAGCCGCCCGGTGCGCACTCAGGATGCGCTGGAAGCGGGGATCCGCCTTCAAGCCGTCGAATGCCGCGTCGTTGGCAAAGAGTTCGGCAAACCGCGCCGCCTGGCCGAACTGGGCCAGCGCATCCAGCAGCGCCAGGGCTTCGTCTTTCTTGCCTTGCCTTGCGTAGAGGACGGCCAGGTCATACCGTACGTCGAAACCCTTGAAATGCAGCGGAAGGTTGCCTGTGCCACGTGCCGCCACTTCCGGGTCATCCAGCAAGGCCAGCGCCTGTTGCAGCAGGGCTGCCGCCTGTTGCATGCCTTGCGGCGACGGATCCTTTTTTATCGCGCGGCTGGCGTCCGCGCGCAGGTTCTTTATTTGCTCGTAATCCCGTTCCGCCTGCGTGGCGGCGCCAGCGCAGGTAGCGCTCAGGGAAAACAACAGCGTGGCAATCAGGTGGCGGTGCATGGCGGCTCCTTAACAAAGCCCGCCAGTCTACTGGTTGGACAGGATTTAAAATTCACACTTTGTCACGGTTGCAAGTTTGCAACATTGTTATCAGTCCGTCGGCGGCATCTTCCACATAGTCCAATACCTGATCAAACCCCTGCGCGCCGCCGTAATAGGGATCCGGCACGATATCGGAATCGGACCGGGTCGCGTATTGCATGAATAAGCCCAGCTTGTGCTGGTATGGCGCAGGGCAGCGCGATGTCAATATGGCCAGGTTTTCATGGTCCATGGCCAGGATATGGTCGAACACTTCGAAATCCATGGCCGATACCTGCCGCGCGCGCTGCGCCGACAAGTCATAGCCGCGCTTGTGCGCATGCTGCATCGAGCGCTGGTCCGGCGGATTGCCCACGTGATACGCATGCGTGCCTGCTGAATCAATATCCAGCGCCAATCCCGCTTGTTCGGCCCGGTGGCGGAAGACGCCCTCGGCAGTGGGGGAGCGGCAAATATTGCCCATGCAAACAAACAGGATGGAAGTCTTGCTCATGGCATTGTTTTTATTCGGTTTTAGAGTGGCTCTTATCATGGAATTGGCCAGTATTGACGACCAAAATGGTATGATAGGCCACTTTTCATAACAGCAATTCCGAATCCGGCTGAGAACGTGCGTTTATCATCGATAAAATTGTCGGGATTTAAGTCTTTCGTTGATCCCACCAATTTCCAGGTGCCGGGTCAATTGGTTGGCGTAGTAGGTCCTAACGGTTGCGGCAAATCGAACATTATCGATGCCGTACGGTGGGTGCTGGGCGAATCAAAAGCATCGGAATTGCGCGGCGAATCGATGCAGGACGTGATTTTCAACGGTTCCACGCACCGCAAGCCGTCCGGCCGCGCATCGGTTGAACTGGTGTTCGACAACCACGAAGGCAAAGCGTCGGGCCAATGGGGCCAGTACGCGGAAATCGCTGTCAAGCGCACGTTGACGCGCGACGGCACGTCGACGTATTACATCAATGGCCAGCCGGTACGCCGCCGCGATATCCAGGATATTTTCCTGGGTACGGGATTGGGCCCGCGCGCTTATGCGATTATTGGCCAGGGCATGATTGCCCGCATTATCGAGTCGCGCCCTGAAGAATTGCGCGTGTTTCTCGAAGAAGCAGCCGGCGTGTCGAAATATAAGGAACGGCGCCGGGAAACGGAAAACCGGTTGCATGACACGCGCGAGAATTTGCTGCGCGTGGAAGATATCCTGCGCGAATTGAATACTAATCTGGAACGCCTGGAAGGACAGGCGGAAGTCGCCATGCGCTTCCACCAGCTACAAGCGGACCAGGATGAAAAGCAAAAGCTGCTGTGGCTGTTGCGCCGCAATGAAGCGCAGGCCGAACAGCAGCGCTGGTTCCGTGAAATGGAACAGGCGCAGACAGACCTGGAAGAGCAGACTGCCAAGCTGCGCAACGTGGAATTGACGCTGGAACAAATGCGCCAGTCGCACTTTGCGGCCGGCGACCGCCTGCACTCGGCGCAAGGCTTGCTGTACCAGACCAATTCGGAAATCGGCAGCCTGGAAGCGCAAATCAAGTTCGTCGTGGAGTCCCGCACGCGGCTGCAAAACCAGCTGGCGACCCTGGCAGCCCAGCGTGACCAGTGGCAGGAACAGGCGCAAGACAACACGGAGCAACTCGAAGAAGCGGAATTTTCGCTGGAAGAGTTGTCGCTGAAAGCCGAGCAGGCCCGATTGACGTCCGAACAAAAGGCCGAGAGCCTGCCATTGCTGGAGCAGAGCTGGCGCGACGCGCAGCAGCGCAGCACGGAATCGCGCGGCCGCATCATGCAAATGCAGCAGCAGCTGGAACTGGAATCCGCGCAGCAGCGCAACGCGACGAATATCCTGAACGGCCTGGCCGTGCGCAAGGAGCGCCTGCTGCAGGAAAAGAACGGCCTGGCGATGCCGGATGCCGCGCATCTGGACAATTTAAAATGGCAGCTGGAAGAAAAGCAGCAAACGCTGGAAGAAGTTGGCATGCAATTGGAGCAAGCCGCTGAACTCCAGCCGGTGCTGGAAGCAGAACGCCAGGACGCGCAGCTGCAGGTCAATTCCGAGACGGCCGCCAATGCGCAGCTGGAAGCGCGCCTGAATGCGTTAAAACAGTTGCAGGAGCGCGTGCAAACGCAAGGCAAGGTCACGCCATGGCTGCAAAAGCACGAACTCGATGCGTTGCCGCGCCTGTGGCAAAAACTGCAAATTGAGCCGGGCTGGGAAACCGCGATGGAAGCGGTCCTGCGCGAACGCACGTCGGCGCTGCAAGTGTCGAACATCGACTGGGCCAAACACTTCTTCAACGATGCGCCGCCGGCCAAGCTGGCGCTGTTTGCCCCCGTGACGGCTGCGCCGCCCGGCATGCTGGAGCGTCCCGGCCTGAAGCCGTTCCTCAATTTGCTGAAGTTGAATGACCCGGGCTTGCGCGGCGTGCTGCAAGACTGGCTGCACAACGTGTTTGTGGCGGACGATGCAGCCGAGGCGTTCAGCAACCGCAACACCTTGCCGCCCGGCGGCTATTACGTGACGCGCCAGGGCCATGTGATTTCGCCATCGGCCGTGCGTTTTTACGCGGCGGACGCGGAGCAGGACGGCATGCTGGCGCGCCAGCAGGAAATCGACAACATCATCAAGCAATTGCGCGCGCAATCGATGCTGGCCGAAGAAGCGCGTGCCCGCGCTGTGCGCGCCGATGCGGCCGTAACGAACCACGCGCGCGTCATCGCGGAATTGCGCCAGAAATCGCAAAGCTTGACGCAATCCGTGCATGCATTGCAGCTGGATGTGTTGAAGCTGTCGGAAGTGCAGGCGCGCTTCCAGCAGCGCAGCACGCAGATCAGCACCGACCTGGCGGAAATCGCCGCGCAGGAAGAAGAACACATGCAGGCGCGCATGGAATCCGAAGAAAAATTCGAACAGCTCGACATGGAGCTGGCCGATCTGCAGGGCGCCCATGAAGATGGCCAGACAGCGCTGATGGACCAGGAACGGAAACTGGCCGATGCGCGCAATGCGCAGCGCGACCTGGAGCGCGCGGCACAGGAAGCGGAATTCGCGGAAAAGTCGCAGCGCAACCGTATCGCGGAATTGCGCCGCACCATCGACACGGCCAAGGCGCAGGCGCAGCAAGTGGCCGAAAGCCTTCAGCAGGGCCAGCGCGAACTGGAAAGCCTGGAAGCGGGTACGGCACATGAAGGCTTGCAGGATTTGCTGGACCGCCGCACGCAGCAGGAACGCGCGCTGTCCGATGCGCGCCATGAACTGGACCAGATCACGCAGCAATTGCGCAGCTTTGAAGAAGCGCGCATGAGCAATGAGCGTTCGCTGCAGCCGCAGCGCGACAAGATCACTGAAATGCAGTTGAAGGAACAGGCCGCGCGCCTGAACCAGGAACAATTCGCGCAACAGTTGCAAGAGTCCGGCGCCGATGAACAGGCATTGGCAGAGAAACTGCAGCCTGACATGAAAGCGCAATACCTGCAGGCGGAAGTCACGCGCCTGAACAATGCAATTGCCATGCTGGGCGCCGTCAACCTGGCCGCGCTGGATGAACTGGCGCAAGCCAATGAGCGCAAGCGCTTCCTGGATTCGCAATTCAATGATTTGACGGAAGCCATCAATACATTGGAAGACGCGATCTTCCGCATCGACCGCGAAACGCGCGACTTGCTGCAGGATACGTTTGACCGCGTCAATGGCCACTTCTCTGAACTGTTCCCGATTCTGTTCGGCGGCGGCCAGGCAAAGCTGATCATGACGGGCGACGAGATTCTCGACTCTGGCGTGCAAGTGATGGCGCAGCCGCCGGGCAAGAAGAACGCTACGATTCACCTGCTGTCCGGCGGTGAAAAAGCGCTGACCGCGACGGCGCTGGTGTTTTCCATGTTCCGCCTGAACCCTGCGCCGTTCTGCCTGCTCGACGAAGTCGATGCGCCGCTGGACGACGCCAACACGGAGCGTTTCTGCCGCATGGTGAAACGCATGTCCGAACATACGCAATTCCTCTTCATTTCGCACAACAAGATTGCGATGGAGATGGCCAATCAACTGATCGGTGTGACGATGCAAGAGCAGGGCGTATCGCGCATCGTGGCGGTGGATATGGAATCCGCCGCAAACTTCGCTTCCGAGGCACAAGCAGCATGACAGATCTTCAAATGAGTTTGATCGCAGCCGGCGGCGTCTTTATCGTCGGCGTTTTCACTTACAACAAGTGGCAGGAATACAAGGCCAAGAAAAGCGTGGAGCGCGTCTTCGCATCCGAGCACGAAGATGTGCTGATGCGCGCCGGTTCCGGCAGCGATACGGTACATCCTGGCGGCGCGCGCCATGAGCCGAGCTTCTCGCTCGATGGCGACAGCACGCCGGACCATGCGGCGCCGGCCGGTGCATATGGCGACGGCGATGAGCCGGAAACGCCTGTTGTGCGCACGGCGGATGCATCGACACCGCCGGAAGAACTGGCGACCGCGCTGGTGGACCCGCTGATTGATTGCCTGCTGCCGCTGGCGCTGGAAGCCCCGGCCCGCGGCGACAAGCTGCTGCCTGCGCTGCAAAAGCTGCGCCTGGTCGGCAACAAGCCTGTCCACTATATCGGCCTGGCCGTCAGCGGCGAATGGGAACCGGTCAAGCATGGCGGCGTCTATACCAAGCTGCAGGGCGGCGTGCAGCTGGCCAGCCGCACGACGGCGCTGAATGAACTGGAATATTCGGAACTGGTGCAGCGCTTGCGCGCGATGGCCGATGAAATCGGCGCGGAACCGGAAATCCCGGACATGATGGAAGTGATGCAGGAAGCGAAAAACCTGCACCGCTTCGTGGCGGGCCACGATGCGCAACTTGGCGTGAACCTGCAATCGAATGGCGCGCCATGGGCCATCAATACCTTGATCGCCGCACTGGAAAAGCAGGGCTTTGACGTGCGTCCGGATGGCCGTTACGTGATGCCGGACGGCGAGGGCGGCCACTTGTTCTCGCTGTCGACCAATGTGACCTTGGCTGAAGAAACCACGTCGCGCCTGACCTTGCTGCTGGACGTGCCATGCGTGGCGCCGGCGCGTGACGGCTTCGGCTCGATGATCGCGTGCGCGAAATCCATGGCGGGGCGTCTCGATGCATCGATTGTCGATGACTTTTCGCAGCCGCTGGCTGACCAGGCGCTGGCGGAAATCGCCGGCCAGGTGCAAGAGTTTTATGCCGACATGGACCGCAATGACATTCCGGCCGGCTCGACCCGCGCATTGCGTTTGTTTAGCTGAGGGTAGTGCATGACTGATGCAAGCAAAGGAGCCGGTTCGCCTGCCGAGCGCGCAGCCTGGCTGACGAAAGAATTGAACCGCCACCTGCACGCTTACCACGTGCTGGATGCGCCCACCATTCCTGATGCGGAATATGACCAGCTGTTTGTGGAATTGCAGCAGCTGGAAGCCGCGCATCCTGAATTGCGCGCCTCCGATTCGCCAACCTTGCGTGTCGGCGCACCGCCATCGGAACAGTTTGCGCAAGTGACGCATACGGTACCGATGCTGTCGCTGAACAATGGTTTTACGGAGGAAGACGTCGACAACTTCGACCGCCGCGTGCGCGATGGCCTCGGCGTGGCGCAAGTTGAATACGCAACGGAAGTCAAATACGACGGCCTGGCCATCAACCTGCGCTATGAAAACGGCTTGCTTGTGCAGGCTGCCACGCGCGGCGATGGCTACACGGGTGAAGATGTCACGGCCAATATCCGCACCATTAAAGTCATCCCGCTGCGGCTCAATACGGACCATCCGCCAGCGCTGCTGGATGTGCGCGGCGAAGTGCTTATGTTCAAGGAAGATTTTGCACGCTTGAATGCGCGCCAGCGCGAAGCGGGCCATAAGGAATTCGTCAATCCACGCAACGCGGCGGCCGGTTCGCTGCGCCAGCTCGATTCGCGCATTACCGCGCTGCGTACGCTGCGCTTCTTTGCGTACGGTATCGGCGACTTGGCCGGCGCGGACATGCCGGAATCCCACTCTGCCTTGCTGGACTGGTACAAGGAGCTGGGGCTGCCGGTAGCAAAAGAAAGCGCCGTCGTCACTGGCGCGCAGGGCTTGCTGGAGTATTACCGGACTATCGGCGCAGCGCGTCCGGGCCTGCCATATGAAATCGATGGCGTGGTCTATAAAGCCAACAGGCTGGCCGACCAGAAGCGGCTGGGCTTTGTATCGCGCGCTCCCCGCTTCGCGATTGCCCACAAATTCCCCGCGGAAGAAGCCACGACGGTTGTGCAGGACATTGAAGTGCAGGTCGGCCGTACCGGTGCGATTACACCGGTGGCCCGCCTGGAACCCGTGTTTGTCGGCGGCGTGAACGTCACCAATGCGACCTTGCACAACGAAGGCGAAGTGCAGCGCAAGGATGTGCGCGTGGGCGATACCGTCATTGTGCGCCGCGCGGGCGACGTGATTCCGGAAGTCTTGGCTGTGGTGCTGGAAAAGCGCCCGCATCCGGAGCCGCCGCGCTACGTGTTGCCGAAAACGTGCCCGGTCTGCGGTTCGCACGTGGTGCGCGAGGAAGGCGAAGCGATTGCGCGCTGCTCGGGCGGTTTGTTCTGCTCCGCCCAGCGCAAGGAAGCCATCCGCCACTTTGCCGGCCGCCGCATGATGGATATCGAAGGGCTGGGCGACCGCTATATCGACAATCTGGTCGAGTGCAACCTGGTGCACGGTGTGGCGGACTTGTACAAGCTGACGCTCGATGACTTGCTGAAAATGAAACGTCTTGCGGATGAACGCGACGGTACGACGCCGGAGACGGTCGCGCAAGGCAAGATCGCCACCAAGTGGGCAGACAATTTGCTGGAAGCGATTGCCGCCAGCAAGAAGCCGCCGCTGGAGCGCCTGCTGTTCGCGCTGGGTATCCGCCACGTGGGCGAATCCACCGGTAAAACGCTGGCCGAATGGCTGGGCACGTTTGCCCTGATCCGGCGCGCGCCGGTGGCGCTGCTGCGTGTATTGCCGGACATTGGCGGCACGGTGGCGGAAGCCATTGCCGACTTCTTTGCGGAAGAAAAAAACCAGCAAGCCATTGATGCGCTGCTGGCGGCCGGTGTGGTCCCGCAGGGCGAGCATGTGCCGCCTGCCAAGCTGCGCGACAAGCTCGACCCCGTCAAATTGATGGCGGCGCTGGGCATTCCGAAAATGACGGAACCCCGCTGCAAGCAATTGGCGGAAGCCGGTGTCACGCTGGAAGCGCTGGGGTACCTGAACGTATTCAATGTATTTGGTCTGCCTGCCACCGTGGCCGGCGCGCTCGATGAATGGATGCAGGATGCCGCGCACCGCGAACAGGTGAAGGCGCTGGCCGTGCTGCGCGAAGAATTGCTGGCGCAATTGCCGGAGGCGGCAAGCGCGCCGGAAGGCAAGCTGACTGGTAAAACGTTCGTATTGACAGGCACCTTGCCGACGCTGTCGCGCGACCAGGCCGGCGCCATGATTGAAGCGGCGGGCGGCAAGGTCAGTGGCTCGGTTTCGAAGAAGACCAGTTACGTGGTAGCCGGCGCGGAGGCTGGCAGCAAGCTGGCCAAGGCGGAAGAGCTGGAAGTCACCATTCTGGATGAAGCAGGCTTGCTGGCGCTGCTGGAACAAAATCAATAAGGAGTCAACATGAAGGACAAGTCGAATACCGCACCGCGCGGCCCTATCCGCAAGGCGGTATTTCCCGTGGCGGGCCTGGGCAGCCGCTTCCTTCCCGCCACCAAGGCGCAGCCGAAGGAAATGCTGCCGATCGTCGACAAGCCGCTGATCCAGTATGCAGTGGAAGAGGCGGTGGCGGCGGGCATCACGGATTTGATCTTCATTACCGGCCGTAACAAGCGCGCCATCGAAGACCATTTCGATAAAGCGTATGAGCTGGAAGCGGAACTGGAAGCGGCGAAAAAAACCGCGCTGCTGGAACAGGTGCGCAATACCGTGCCGGCGCACGTCAATTGCATTTTCATCCGCCAGTCGGAAGCGCTGGGCCTGGGCCATGCCGTGCTGTGCGCGCGCCCTGTCGTCGGCGACGAACCGTTTGCCGTGCTGCTGGCGGACGACTTTATGGATACCAATGGCCACGCCAAGCCGGTGCTGGCGCAGATGGTTGACGCATACGATTACGAACGCGCGTCCGTACTCGCCGTGCAGAATGTGCCGAAGGATAAGACGCACCAGTACGGGATCGTCAGCGCGGCGCCTTACCGTGAGCGCATGGAACTGGTGTCGGGCATCGTGGAAAAACCCGCACCGGAGGTGGCGCCTTCGACCCTGGCAGTGGTGGGGCGCTATGTGCTGTCCGGCCGTATTTTTGAATACCTGGAGCATCTCGGCAAGGGCGCCGGTGGTGAAATCCAGCTGACGGACGGCATCGCCGCGCTGATGCAGGCGGAGCGTGTGCTGGCCTACCGTTACGACGGCGTGCGCTACGATTGCGGCTCCAAGCTGGGCTACCTGAAGGCCACGGTGGCCATGGGACTGAAACACCCGGAAACGGGCGCGGAATTCCGCGCCAGCCTGGAAGAATTGCTGCAACCGGAGGAATAACCATGGCAGTCCGCGACATCCTGAAAATGGGCGACCCGCGCCTGCTGCGCGTGGCGGAACCTGTGACGCAATTCGATACGCCTGAATTGCGCGCGCTGATCGCGGACATGTTTGATACCATGCATGCGGCCAATGGCGCCGGTCTCGCGGCGCCGCAGATCGGCGTGAATTTGCAGCTGGTGATTTACGGTTTCAAAAACAATCCACGCTACCCGGATGCGCCGCAAGTGCCGGAAACTGTATTGATCAATCCGGTGCTGACGCCGTTGGCTCCCGGGCAGGAAGAAGCGTTTGAAGGCTGCCTGTCGGTGCCTGGATTGCGTGGCAGTGTGCCGCGTTATACGCAGCTGCACTATGAAGGCTTCGACCAGTATGGCAAGCGCATCGTGCGGGATGTGGACGGGTTCCATGCGCGTGTGGTGCAGCATGAAGTCGATCATTTGCATGGCATCTTGTATCCGATGCGGATCAAGGACTTTACCAAGTTTGGGTACACGTCCGTGATGTTCCCGGACCTGGATCCGAATGACGATGACTGAGGCGGCATCGCCTCCATCTGCTGCAAGCGCCGGTTGTAATAAGAATAATTTTAAAGGTTGACTGATGTTCAGACAAAGCCGGTTGGCAATAGGCGTAGGCGCGGGCCTGACCATTGGCTTTCTTGCGCTGATCGTGATCGTGGGCACCACCATCTGGCTGGTGGAACGCGGCGACAGCCTGTTGACGCAATCGGAGTTGCAGCGCACGATCCGTGTCACGGCAGTGGAGCTGCGCGACCACTTGCGCACCGCGGAGTCGAGCCAGCGCGGATTTCTTTTGACCGGTAACGAGATTTACCTGGCCCCTTACGATACGGCCAAGACGCGGGCGCGGCAAGAGCTGGACGACTTGCGCCGATTGATTCCGCCGGATGCCCCGAACCGTGCCATGTTGCCCAGGCTGTCGGAAGCAGTGGCCGAAAAAATCGCCGAGATGGACTCCAGCAATGCGCTGAAAAGCGCCGGCCGCGATGCCGAGGCGATGGCATTGCTCCAGCGCAATCGCGGCAAGGCGCTGATGGATGAAATCAACGTTTTTCTGTATGGCGCGATATTGATCTCCGACGAGAATGGCACGCTCAATAGCGCGGAACAGCAACGCAATGCATTGCTGCTGCGCTGGATTTCCGTGGGCGCCGCCGTCGTCATCATCCTTGTGGTGTGCGTGGTGGCCTTCACCGTCTACCGTAACGGGAAAGAGCTGAAACAGGCCCGTGACGAAGTGCGGGCCATCAACCTGACGCTGGAAGAACGCGTGAAGGCGCGCACGGCCGATCTGGCCATCGCGCGGGAACGCGCGGAAGTGCTGCTGGCCGAGGTCAATCACCGCGTGGCCAACAGCCTGCAGCTGGTGGCGGTGCAGGTGCGCATGCAAATGCGTTCCGTCACCGACCCGGCGGCCAAGGATGCATTGGCTGAAACCCAATCGCGTATCAACGCCATCTCGCTGATCCACAAAAGCCTGTATACATCGGGCGACGTGAGCAACGTGGCGCTGCACGAATATCTGGGCTCCATGTTGAGCAACCTGGAAACCGCGATGAAGAATGACGGCCATACCGCCATCCTGAAATGCTATCTGGAGCCGATTTCACTGCGCACGGATGCCAGCGTCAACCTTGGCGTGGCTGTCCAGGAGCTGGTCACCAACGCCTTCAAATACGCGTATCCGGGCGAACCCGGCGAGGTGCGGGTGTTGCTGAAGCGATTGGACGATGGCAAAGCGGAGCTGACGGTCGAGGATGATGGGGTGGGCATCACGCCGAATGCCAAGCATGCGGGCGGCACGGGGCTGGGCAGCAAGATCATCCAGACGATGGCGTCGGCGTTGCAGACACAGGTGGAATACATCAACCGCAGGCCGGGTACGGCGGCGCGGCTGGTGCTGACCATGGCGAATGCGTGAGGGCATGGCGATGAAATTTCAGCTGTCGGCGCTTGCTTCATTGATGTGTTTCAGCGGCGTTGCCGCCGCTGGCGAGGGGCTGGCCAAGCCCGTCAATTTACCCGCGTACGATGCGGCGCGGCCTCCTTGCAGGGCGCCGGCAGGCTTGCAGAAAAAGCTCGTGTTCGTGCAGGACAACAAGCGTGAATTCATGCAGGGTACGGGACGCGGGCTTGAAGCGGCGGCGCGGGCGCGGGGCCTCGTGTATAGCGTGGCGTTCGCCAACAATGATCCGGCGCTGATGATCAGGCAGGTGGGCGACATCGCGGCCGATAAAACCGGCGCGATCGTGGTCGCGCCGATCGATCCGCCGTCGCTGGCGCCAGCCTTGAAGAAAGTCATTGCCGGTGGCGCTTACGTGGGCGCCATCGTGCCGCCGCCGGCAACGACTGTGCTGAATGCGCCGCAATACCTGACTGGCAAGGTGCTGGCGGAAGCGGCAGCCCAATATATCCGCACGCGGCTGGGCGGTAAGGCCAAGGTCGTGCTGCTGACGCATGACGGCCTGCAATTCCTGGCGCCGCGCTTCACCGCCATGCGCGATACGCTGCGGACACTGCCTGGCGTGACGGTGGTGGCCGATATTTCGCCCGCCACGGTAGACAAGGAGGGCGGATACCGCACGATGAAAACCATCCTGCTGGCGCAACCGAACATCGACGTGGTGCTGGGCGCGGACACGGTGGTGCTGGGCGCGCTGGCGGCATTGCGCGAAGCGGGCAAGGCGCGGGCGGACCAGTTCCTGGGCGGGATCGACGGCGAGCAGGAAGCCGTCGCTGAAATCAAGAAAGCCGGCAGCCCGTACAAGGCGAGTATCAGCCTGGCTTCGCCAATCTTCGGTTATGCGATGGGGCAGCAGGCCGCTGACTGGATGGAAGGAAAATCCATCCCGCAAGCCATGGATATCCTGCCCCGGGCGCTCACCAGCAGCAATATCGCGGAATATGAACGCGATACCGCCAATCCTGGCGCGGTGTACGCCGATCCGTCGCGGCGCGCGTCTTACCTGAAAATGTACGGCAATATTTGTTACGATACGCGCGACAAGTACATCAACTTCCCCTGGTCATCGGAAACCAGATAGTGCCATTCCAGTCCGTCCACCATGAACGCTAACCCTTTTGTCATCCTCTACGTCGAAGACAACGATTTCATCCGCGAGTCGTTCGCTGAATTGCTGGCCACGCCCGAACGCCGGATCGTGCCGGTGGCTGACGCCGCCGGTGCGCGCGACGCCTTGCGCGCGCAGCATGTGAACCTGTTGATGACCGATATCGAGCTGCCCGACGGCTCCGGCCTCGACGTGGCGCGCGAGGCGCTCCGCCAAAACCCGGGGCTGGCGGTGATTGTGTGTTCCGGGTACGACGTGACAGACGACGCGCGTGCGCTCGGTCCCACCGCCCATGCGCTGAGGAAGCCTGTTGATCTGGATGAACTCGAGGCGCTGGTGGAAAAACTCGCGCGATGAGCGGTCCGGCTAGTTACGCCGCCTCCGCATGCTCCACCAGCAACTGCACCCGCGTCACGCCGTTATATTCATTCGCATCCAGCCGGAATGCCACGCGGGCACGGTCGCCCAGCGCGTCGGTATGGCCGAACCAGATCGCGTCGTAGCGCATGCCATTCTTTTCCAGCAGCAGCTTCAAATGGCGCTCCTTTAAAATGCGCTGGCTGACGACGCGGAACGTATCGCAGAACACAGGCGGGGCAAAGCCCTGGCCCCATACCTGGCCATCCATCAACGCGATAAATTGCGTCGTGTAGCAGTCGTCATCCAGCGGGCCATCGGTTTCCACCACGCGCTCCAATTGCGATTCCGACAGCCAGTCGCGGCCCACCGCCTCAAACGCGGCACAAAATGCATCGAACGCTTCGGCGCGGATCGTCAAGCCTGCCGCCATCGCGTGGCCGCCGAACTTGTCGATCAGGCTCGGCGCCTTCTTCGACACCAGGTCCAGCGCATCGCGCAAATGGAAGCCGGGGATCGACCGTCCCGACCCTTTGAGCCAGCCATCGCCAGCCGGGGCAAACGTGATGGTAGGGCGGTAAAACTTTTCTTTCAGGCGCGACGCGACAATGCCGATCACACCCTGGTGCCACGATTCGTCAAACACGGCAATCGTCGTGCTGTTGGCCGGCTCGAAGGTATCCAGGTGCAGCAGCGCCGTATCCTGCATGTCCGCTTCGATTTCGCGGCGCTTCAAGTTGATTTCATTGAGCTGCTGGGCCAGCGTCCACGCGCGGTCTTCGTCGTCCGTGATCAGGCATTCAATCCCCAGCGACATGTCTTCCAGCCGCCCGGCCGCATTGAGCCGCGGACCGACGGCAAAGCCCAGGTCAAACGGCGTCGCCGTGCGCGCCTGGCGTCCCGCCACGCGGAACAGCGCGGACACGCCGGCATGCATGGCGCCGGCGCGCATGCGTTTCAACCCTTGCGCCACCAGGATGCGGTTGTTGGTATCCAGCTTGACGACGTCCGCCACCGTGCCCAGCGCCACCAGGTCCAGCAATTCAATCAGCTTGGGCTGCGTCGATGCGTCAAACACGCCCCGCTTGCGCAATTCCGCACGCAGGGCCAGCAGCACATAAAACATGACGCCCACGCCGGCCAGGTTCTTGCTGGGGAAGCCGCATGCAGGCTGGTTCGGATTGACGATGACACGGGCGTCCGGCAGCGTGTCGCCCGGCAAGTGGTGGTCCGTCACCACGACTTCGATGCCGCGCCGGTTCGCCTCCGCCACGCCTTCCACGCTGGCGATGCCGTTGTCGACCGTGATGATGATGTCGGGCTGCTTTTCGCGCGCCGTCAATGCCACGATTTCCGGCGTCAAGCCATAGCCGTACTCGAAACGGTTGGGCACGATGAAGTCCACCGTGGCGCCCAGTTGCCGCAAGCCGCGCAATGCGACGGCACAGGCCGTGGCGCCGTCGCAGTCATAGTCGGCGACGATCACCATGCGTTTTTTTGCCGCGATGGCGTCGGCCAGGAACACGGCGGCCATGTCAATGTGCAGCAGGCCGGCCGGAGGGCTGAGCGCTGCCAGTTCGCTGGACAATTCCCTGGGATCGGTCAGCCCGCGCGCCGCGAACAGGCGCGCCAGCACAGGGTGGACGCCGCCCTGGCGCAGCATTTCAGATTCACGGAATGGAACGGGACGGATGGCAATGCGGGTCATGCTGTCAAACCTTGCAGGGAAGGGCTGCGCCAGAACTTGCGCAGGGAACCTTTGGTAATCGTATACGTCACGGCATGGGTACGGCTGGTCAACAGCAGTTCCAGCACGTCGAGGCGTCCGCCGCGCAGCGCTTCCAGCAATGGCGCGAACCATTGCTGTTCCAGTTGCTGCATGTGCATCAGCCAGGCCGACCAGTCGGCTTCTTTGCCGGCGGGCAGCGCGGCGCCCAGCACGGCAATCGTGTCTTGCGGTCGCGCCAGCACGGTGGCCGCATCGGCTGCGCGCAAGGCCGGCGCGGCCAGCACCGACAGCCATGGCAGGCAAGCCGCTTCCGCCAGTTCCGGCAACGCGGCTGACGCGCTGTCCGCACCTTCTGCGCCGCCCCACATCCAGAACGAATTCACGGGCGCCAGGCCGCGCTGCTCGCGGGCCGCATTGGCGGGATGCGCATGCCACAGCATCTGTATTTCATTTTGCAGTTGGCGGAACGGGCGCTTTGCTTCGCCATCGGGCATCCAATCCGCCAGGTTTTCGCCGATCGCGGCATCGGGCGACGCGCAGCGCATGTTGCGCCAGTCGTCGGCCCGCATGAACCACGTGTTGGCGTCGCCAAACACGAGGGTTTTGCCCACTTCATCGAAATACGGTTTCGCCGCATCAAACAGCGCACGGGAATCTTCGTCCGTCAGGTGCAGGTTGCGCAGGTCGCCCAGCACCATATGGGTACGGGCCAGCGCCAGGTGCACGGGATGCACGATGAACCAGAAACCTTGCTGCGCGGGCACGCCAAGCGCGCGCATGGCGGCATGGGCCAGCGGTGGCTGGTCAGCATGGTTAGCATGGTCCGTATGGGCGCCGGCCAGGCGCTGCGTCAGCCACGCTTCATGCGGCAGCAGCCGGGCTTCCGGTTCCGTAACGGTGATGGTTTGTTTGGCATGCCTGCCGAGCAACATTGCCAATGCCGGCGCCGTATAAGCGCGGGTCAAGTCTTTGGCAAGTTCGGAGGGGATCAGCGAGTAGGGGACGGCGACAGTAAGCTGCTTCATAACCGTCCATTTTACCGCAGCGGGACGCAATGGTCCGCTGCGTTATCTGTTTCACGCATGAAATGCTGCTAATGTGGCAAAATCCGTGCTCACCATGTTTTTGACCGGGTCCTATGACTTCACCCAGCAGTACCGGCAGCGCGCCCAAGCCATCGAACATGCCGTTCGAGTGGCTGGTCGGCTTGCGCTATACGCGCGCGGGCAAGCGCAGCGGCCGTAACAGTTTTATCTCCTTCATTTCCGCCATTTCCATGGCCGGCATCGCGCTGGGCGTGGCCGCGCTGATCGTCGTGCTGTCCGTATATAACGGCTTCCAGAAGGAAGTGACGGACCGCATGCTGTCCGTGCTGGCGCACATTGAAATGTATGACGTGCGGGGCGGCGGCATGAAAGACTGGCAAGCCGTGGCGCGCCAGGCCGCCCAGCACAAGGAAGTCAGGGCTGCCGCGCCATTCGTGGAAACCCAGGCGATGCTGGTGCATGGCAGCGACAAGCTGCGCCCTGCCATCGTGCGCGGCATCTTGCCGGAATATGAAGGCAAGGTGTCGGGCGTTACCCGCCTCGCCAAGCAGGGCAGTTTCGATGCGCTGCGCCCCGGTTCCTACAACATTGTGCTGGGTGTCGAACTGGCCAAGGCGCTGGACGTGACGGTGGGCGGCAAGGTGGCGATGGCGCTGGCGCAAAACGGGACTAATCCTGCCGAAGCGCTGAGCGCCGCGCCATCGATGCGCATTTTTACCGTGGCGGGCACGTTTGAAGCGGGCCACAATGAATTCGATGCGGGCCTGGCGTATATCGCGCTGGAAGACGGCGAGCGCCTGCTGGGCTTTGACGGACCGTTCGGCCTGCGCCTGCGCGTGGCCGATACGCAGCGCGCCCCGTATGTGGCGGCGGAACTGAAGCAAATCATGTCAGGCGGTATGCTGGTGCGCGACTGGTCCAAGCTCAATGCCAACTGGTTTGCCGCCGTGCACACGCAAAAGAACATGATGTTCATTATCCTCACGCTGATCGTGGCCGTGGCGGCATTCAACCTGGTGGCGACCTTGGTGATGACGGTAACGGACAAGCAGGCCGATATCGCGATTTTGCGCACGCTGGGCGCATCGCCCGCATCCGTGATGAAAATCTTTATGGTGCAGGGCGCGCTGGTCGGCGTGCTGGGCACATTGATCGGCGTGACGGGCGGCGTGCTGCTGGCGCTCAATGTCGACGTGATCGTGCCGGCCATTGAAAAGGCGCTGGGCATGAAATTCCTGTCCAAGGATATCTATTTCATCAGCGCGGTGCCGTCGGACTTGCGCTGGAGCGACGTCGGGACGATCGCGGCAACCGCAATCGGCCTCGCGTTCGTCGCCACGCTGTACCCCAGCTGGCGCGCGGCCAAAGTCAAACCAGCCGAAGCGCTGCGCTACGAATAAGGGAACAGCATGATCTTGAAAAATCTCCCTTATGAATGGCTGATCGGCTTGCGCTATACGCGCGCCGGGCGGCGCACCGGCCGCAATGGCTTTATTTCATTTATCTCGTTTATTTCGCTGGCCGGCATTGCGCTGGGTGTAGCGGCGCTGATCATCGTGCTGTCCGTGATGAACGGCTTCCAGAAGGAAGTCACGGACCGCATGCTGTCCGTGCTGGCGCACGTGGAAGTGTTTGAGCCGGAAGGCGGCCTGCCGGACTGGCGCGCCGCCGCGCAGCAGGCATTCAGGCACCCGGAAGTGCGGGGCGCCGCGCCATTCGTGGAAACCCAGGCCATGCTGCAGCACGGGGCGGAAGCGCTGCGTCCGGCCGTGGTGCGCGGCGTGCTGCCATCGGAAGAGCCGCAGGTGTCCGACGTGGCGGGCCGTATCCGCTATGGCAGTTTCGATGCGCTGCAGCCGGGCGAATTCCGTATCGTGCTGGGTATCGACCTGGCGCGTGCGCTGCAAGTGGGTGTCGGCGACAAGGTGACCATGATGCTGGCGCAGGGCACCGTGACGCCGGCCGGCGTCGTGCCCCGCATGCGCGCCTTTACCGTGGCGGGCGTATTCCAGGCCGGGCACCAGGAATTCGATGCGGGCATGGCGTTCATCCATATAGAGGATGCGCAGCGCATGCTGCGGTTGTCCAGCCCGGCGGGCCTGCGTTTGAAGCTGGCCGATATGCACCGTGCGCCGCAAGTGGCGGAGGAATTGAAGAAATTGATGGGTGGACAACTGGAAGTGCGCGACTGGTCGAAATTGAACGCGAACTGGTTTGCCGCCGTGCAGACGGAAAAACGCATGATGTTCATTGTGCTGGCGCTGATCGTCGCGGTGGCGGCGTTCAACCTGGTGTCCACGCTGGTGATGACGGTGACCGATAAGCAGGCCGACATCGCCATCTTGCGTACGCTGGGCGCTTCGCCCGCGTCGATCATGAAAATCTTCGTGATCCAGGGCGGCATAGCCGGCGTGATGGGCGCGGCGGCAGGCGTGGCCGGCGGCGTGCTGGTGGCGCAAAACATCGACGTCATCGTGCCATTCATCGAACGGGTGCTGGGTATCCAGTTCCTGTCGAGAGATATTTATTACATCAGCACTGTTCCGTCGGACATGCGCTGGCCGGACGTGATCCGGATCGGCATTGTGTCCGTGATCCTGGCCTTTGCCGCCACGATCTACCCCAGCTGGTGGGCGGCCCGTGTAAAACCTGCGGAGGCATTGCGCTATGAATGACAATGGCACTGCGGTACTGTCGTGCCGCGGCTTAGGTAAAACATTTACGCAGGGCGCGTATTCCGTGCCGGTGTTGCGCGGCATCGACCTCGATGTGCGGCGCGGCGAACGGGTCGCCATTGTCGGCGCATCCGGCTCCGGCAAGTCCACGCTGCTGCATTTGCTGGGCGGGCTCGATACGCCCACTGCGGGCATGGTGTCCCTGCTGGGCAAGGATTTCGCCAGCCTGGGCGAAGCTGCGCGCGGCGACTTGCGCAATGCGTCGCTGGGCTTTGTCTACCAGTTCCACCATTTGCTGCCGGAATTTTCCGCGCTCGACAACGTGGCCATGCCGCTGATGATCCGCCGCATGAAGCGCGCTGCCGCGCATGAACAGGCGCAGCAAATTCTCGCGCGGGTCAATCTCGCCAAGCGCGTGACGCACGTGCCGGGGGAATTGTCCGGCGGCGAACGGCAGCGCGTGGCGCTGGCGCGGGCGCTGGTGACGCAGCCTGCCTGTGTGCTGGCCGATGAACCGACCGGCAACCTCGATCACAATACGGCAGAACAAGTGTTTGACTTGATGCTGGAACTGTCGCGCAACCTGGGCACGGCCTTTGTCATTGTCACGCACGATGCGGAACTGGCGCGCCGCTGCGACCGCGTGTTGCGGCTGACGGACCAGGGATTGCAGCAGGAGCGTTAAGGAATCAAGGAGTCTAGCCATGTGGATCGACACCCATTGCCATTTGGACGCCCACGAATTCGGTGCGCGTGCGCTGGACGTCGCCGATGACGCGCGCAGCCAGGGCGTCGGCATGATTGTGATTCCCGCCATCGACCGGGGCAACCTGGACACGGTGGCGCAACTGGCGGCGCAGCGCGATAACACGTGCTATGCGCTGGGCATCCACCCGATTTGCGTGCCGAATGCGGCGGAAGATGATTTGGCCGTGCTGCGCGCCAAGGTGGAAGCGGCAATGGCCGATCCCCGCTTCATCGGCATCGGTGAAATCGGCCTGGATTTCTTTATCCCGCTGCTGAATGAAGCGGCCATGCGGGACAAGCAAATCCTGTTCTTCCGGGAGCAGTTACGCATAGCGCGCGACTTTGGCTTGCCGGTGCTGACGCATGTGCGCAAGTCGCAAGACCAGGTATTGAAACATGTGCGGCAGATTACGCCGAACGGCGGTATTGCCCATGCGTTCAATGGCAGTTTCCAGCAGGCGCAGGGCTACATCGACGCGGGATTCAAACTCGGCTTCGGCGGCAACCTGACGTTTACCCGCGCCTTGCAGATCCGCCGCCTGGCGACCGAATTGCCGCTGTCCGCCATCGTCATGGAAACGGATGCGCCGGATATTGCTCCGGCGTGGGTGCATCCGGGCGTCAATACGCCGGACCAAGTGCCCCGTATCGGCGCAGTGCTGGCGCAGTTGCGGGGTATCCCTGTCGATGACGTGCGGGAGGTGACGACGGCCAATGCTTGCGCCATCTTGCCGCGCATGGCGGGATTGCCAGGCGCAGCATCGGGCGCGTCCTGCAACAAGTAACGCCCCGCCACGTCCCGGAGGTACGCCGTCAATGATTTTCCTGCGTCACTGATTGCAGCTTCTCGGGAGGGGGCCGCCCATTCGTTGCTGTATTCGTACAACGAATGCATCAGATACGCTGACGCAACGACAGCAAGTACCTGGATGAGATTTGGGAAGCCTTGCCAACCCAACAGGACCTCTGCTACACCTCTGCGTCGCGTCAATTCCGCTTTTGGAACGCGCCCCGATACTGGTTTTTTCCTGGGGGAGCATGGCATGGCCCGAAGCGCGATGGCTGGGATAGTGGCGGGCGCCTTGTGGCTGCAAACGCAAGCGACGTTGCCGTCGCATCCTGCAGCGGCACTGGTATGCGCGCTGGTTCTCTCGCTGCTATTTTTAAAATTCACGGCCGGGCAATTTTGGCTTCGGCATTGCGCCGGTTTCGCGTGCGGCGTTGCGACCGGATTTCTCTGGTCAGCACTGCTGGCTTCACATACCCTGTCTGACGAACTGGCAAAAGCAGACGAAGGCCGGGATGTCACCATTATCGGCATCGTCTCCAGCCTGCCCAGCCATTCCCTTCAAGGCGTACGGTTCAATTTCACTGTCGAGAGCGTGGAAAATCCTGGCGCCAGCATTCCTCCCCGCATTGCTCTGTCGTGGTTTGCCGGCAGCCGTGCCGGCACTACCAGCGTTCCCGACGTCCGCCCCGGCCAGCGCTGGCAATTGACGGTCCGCCTGCAGCGTCCGCATGGCAATGCGAATCCATATGGATTTGACTACGAGCTGTGGTTGCTGGAACAGGGCATACGCGCCACCGGCTACATCCGGCAGCAGGGGCTCAATGAAAAGCTGGCGGAATTCGTACCGGGAATTGGCAATGTGGTGGAGCGGGGCAGGGGCGCACTGCGCGACCGGATCATGCAAGCCTTGCCGGACCGCGAATATGCCGGCGTCATCGTGGCGCTGGTCATCGGCGACCAGCGCGCCATCAGCCAGTCCGACTGGGACGTGTTCAACCGCACCGGTATCTCGCACCTGGTCAGTATTTCCGGCCTGCATATCACGATGCTGGCTGGACTGGCCGCTTGGGGCGCTGCCGCGTTGTGGCGCAGGTCATTCTTCACACGGCTGCAATTGCCGCTGCTGATGCCGGCGCAAAAGGTGGCTGCTTTGGCAGGTTTGCTGACAGCGTTTGTCTACGTGCTGCTGGCAGGCTTAGGCGTGCCAGCGCAGCGCACCCTGTACATGCTGGCAGCAGTCGCGGTAGCGCTGTGGTGCGGCCGCATTGCCGGCATCACCCACGTGCTGTGCTTCGCGGCATGTGTCACGGTGCTGCTGGATCCCTGGGCTGTGATGTGGCCGGGATACTGGCTGTCATTTGGCGCGGTTGCGGCGATCCTGTACGCGACGGCTGGCCGTGCAGGCAGCGGACATGCGGCCGTGGCGCCGGCTAAAGAAAATATGCAATTAACGAACAAATGTGACGAAAACGGCAAGCCGGCTGCCAAGGCGGATGGCAGCGCGAACGCCACCATCAGCGTAGATGCTGCGGATAATTCGCAATCCGTTTTCCCCGCGCGGTTCGGGCTGACTCCGCAATCGCGCGCCAGCATGGTGGCGAGCCTGAAAGCGGCGGCCCACGTGCAATATGCGGTAACAGTCGGGCTGGTGCCGCTGACGATGCTGCTGTTTGCCCAATTCTCACTGGTCAGCCCGGTTGCCAATGCCATCGCCATTCCAGTGGTCAGCCTGTTTGTGACGCCGCTGGCGCTGGCCGGCAGCCTGCTTCCTGCCGTACTTGGGACGCCATTGCTGCAACTGGCGCATGGCGCAGTCTGGCTGCTGGCGCAGGCGCTGCAATGGCTCAGCGCGTGGCCGCATGCGGTGTGGACTGCGCCTGTGCCTCCCGCCTGGGCATTTGCGTGGGCGCTGGCGGGGACGGCATGGCTGCTGGCGCCGTGCGGCTGGCCGGTCCGCTGGCTGGGCCTCGTGACGTGGCTGCCCTTGTTGCTGGCGAAGCCGGACCATCCAGAGCCTGGCAAATTCCGCGTCACTGCCTTCGATGTGGGGCAGGGTATGGCGCTGCTGGTGGAAACCGCCGGGCACCGGCTACTGTACGATACCGGGCCCGCATATTCCCTGGATACGAATGGCGGCAACCGCGTCATCTTGCCGTACCTGAAGGCGCGCGGCATCCACCATGTGGACGGCGTCATTGTCAGCCACAGCGACATCGACCATGCCGGCGGTGCGCTGGCGGTCCTGCAAGGCAGCAGCGTGGATTGGCTGGCGTCATCACTGCACGGGCGCCATCCGCTGGTACAGGCGGCGCGCCGGCATGTGCCGTGCGTGGCCGGGCAAACGTGGCGCTGGGATGGCGTGGTATTTGAAATATTGCATCCGTCTGCCGACAGCTACAGCGTCCCGGCATTGAAACCCAACGCCCGCAGCTGCGTGTTAAAGATCAGTACCGCCCGCAAATCCATCTTGCTTGCGGGCGACATCGAAGCGCCGCAGGAAACGCAATTACTGGCGGGGATAGCGCAACGGGTACAGGCCGACGTATTACTGGCGCCGCACCACGGCAGCGGCACATCGTCGACCGCAGCGTTCTTGCAGGCAGTGAATCCATCGGTGGCGCTATTCCAGGTGGGCTACCGCAACCGTTTTCATCATCCGCAGCCGCAAGTCTGGGCACGCTATCAAGCGCTAGGTATCCGTTCCTTGCGCACGGACGAACTGGGCGCCATCCGCCTTGACATTGGCGACAGCGTTGCAGTGGAAACGTATCGCAGTGCCCACGCGCGCTACTGGTATGGACGCTGAACCTTGCGCGGAAATTGTCAGGCTGCCAGCACCAGATTAGAACAAGCGTTCCATTTATTAATGGCGCAACCTCTTTACAATGGCTTCGATGAGGGAGAGACCATGAAAAAACCACAAATCCACTTTGCCCACGCGAACAGCTATCCGGCCGGGACGTACCGCAAGCTGTTTGAATTATTAAGCGAGCATTACAGTATTGGTGCGCTTGACATGCATGCGCACAACCCCGCTTACCCTGTCCGTACGGGGTGGCCGCATCTGGTGCGGGAATTGACTGATGAGCTGGAAAAGCGCTACACGGAACCGGTGATTTTGCTGGGCCATTCGCTGGGCGGCATGCTCAGTGTGATGACGGCCGCCAAGCGGCCGGACTTGGTGCGCTGCGTGGTGATGCTGGATTCGCCCGTGGTGGCGGGCTGGCGCGCGCTGGTCTTGCGCATGATGCGCAAGACGCCGATCGCCGACAAGTTTTCACCGGCGCGCTTTTCTGCGCGCCGCCGCAACGTGTGGCCGGATGCGGAGGCAGCGTACCAGCATTTCGCATCCAAGGATTTGTTTGCCGCATGGGCGCCAGGCGTGCTGCGCGACTATATCGATGCGGGGCTGAAACCGCACCCGAACGGCGTGCAATTGCGCTTTACGCGGGAAAATGAAACAGCCGTGTACCGCAGCTTGCCGCACCACGTCGGCAAACTGGTGCGCGGCGGGCTGCAAGTGCCGGCTGGTTTTATCGGTGGCACGGAATCCGAAGAAAACCGCATGGCGGGTTTGGACGCGACGCACCGGCTCGTGGGCAAGCATATCCGCATGCTGCCGGGCGGGCATTTATTCCCGATGGAATCGCCTGAATTGACGGCGCAAACCGTGCATGAATTGATCACGGAGTTGCTGGCTACACAGGATACCCGCGACGCTTATCATCGCCGGCGCCGGGCCTAGGATGTGCAAATTTATCCTTGAATACTATTGTTTCTTGTAAAATCCCGGGTGTTCGGGCCCTGGCGCCTGCCTGCAATCTTGAATAAATGGTTTTGCGATGACGATTAAGAGCGATAAATGGATACGCCGCATGGCGGAGCAGCATGGCATGATCGAGCCCTTCGAACCGGGCCAGGTCCGCGCCCAGGATGGCCGTAAAGTGATTTCGTATGGCACGTCGTCTTACGGTTACGACATCCGCTGCGCTGATGAATTCAAGGTGTTCACCAACATCAACAGCACCATTGTCGACCCGAAAAACTTCGATTCGAATTCGTTTGTCGACATCAAGAGCGACGTGTGCATCATCCCGCCGAATTCGTTCGCACTGGCCCGCACCATTGAATACTTCCGCATTCCGCGCAATGTGTTGACCGTGTGCCTGGGTAAATCCACGTATGCGCGTTGCGGCATCATCGTCAATGTGACGCCATTCGAGCCGGAATGGGAAGGCTACGTGACCCTGGAATTTTCCAACACGACGCCGCTGCCGGCGAAGATCTACGCGGGAGAAGGCTGCGCGCAAGTGCTGTTCTTCGAGAGCGATGAAATCTGCGAAACGTCTTACAAGGACCGCAACGGCAAATACCAGGGCCAGCATGGCGTGACCTTGCCTAAAGCGTAACGGCCTTAGCAAAGACAGGAAGGCGGCGCGGCTTGCTGATGCAGGCGCGCCGCTTTTTTCTTGGGTGCGTCAGGCGATGGGCAGCGTGATTTGCACGCACAGGCCGCCGCCATCGCGGTTCGTCGCGGCCAGTGTGCCGCCGTGTGCCTGCACGACCTGCTGCGCAATGGCCAGGCCCAGGCCATGGCCCTCCACGTCTGACGGCGTCTCCGTACTGCGGAAGAAGGGCTGGAAGATCGCTTGCAAGTCTTGTTCCGCGACGCCGGGCCCGCGGTCCAGCACGCGGATGTGCAGCCGGTGTTTCGCTTCTTCCGCATCCAGTTCCACCCGCACCGTGCCGCCCGGCGGACTGTGTTTGATGGCATTGCGAACGATGTTTTCAATGGCGCGCGCCAGCAAGTCAGCCTGGCCGATGACGGCGGCGTCGGCATCGCCGTGCAATTCGATGGCGCGTCCAGTGGGCGCCGCTTCATATTCCGCGTCCGCGACAATTTCATCGACCAGTTCCGCCATGTTGACGGGTTCTTTGGGCGTCGTCACGGAACCGGATTCCAGCCGCGCCAGCGTCAGCAACTCGCCCACCAGTTTATCCATGCGCACGCTTTCGCGCTCGATGCGCTCCAAGGTCGCATGGGCTTTGTCCGGCTGCTGGTGCGCCAAGCCGATGGCCGCTTGCAGACGGGCCAGCGGCGAGCGCAATTCGTGCGACACATCGTGCAGCAAACGCGTCTGGCCATCGATCAGGCTGCGCAAACGCGCTGTCATCCGGTCGAAATCGCGGCCCAAATCCGTCAGTTCGTCGCCACGCTGGCCGGCTGTGCCGCCAAAGCGGGGCGCCAGGTCGCCTTGCGATGCGGCTTCGAATGCCTGGCGCAGCGAGCGGATCGGGCGCGAAAAATACCAGGCCAGCAGGGCGGCAAACAGCAGGCTGGCTACCACGGCGGCGGCAATGGGAATAAATGGCGTCAGTGGCTGGAAGCGCGGCGGTGGCGGACCACCGGGGCCGCCAAAATTGCCCGGTCCCCCAGGCGCTCCGCCGCCACCGAAGTTTTCCGGCCCGCCATGCCTGCCAGGTCCGCCATAGCCGCCATAGCCACCAGGTGCGCCGGGGCCGTGCCGCTGCGCACCATCGAGCGGCATGGCGGGTTGGCCAAAGGATGCGGAAGCCGCCGCCGTAATGCCTGCCAACCCCGCGCCGGAAAACAGTGGGGGCGAGCCGGGACCCATCGGCCCTGGCGGTTCGCGCTGGGGCAGGAACAGTAAATACCGGTGCCCATCGGTCGCCTTGACTTCGCGCACCACGCGCTGGCGTTCCCCCTGTTTCAACACTTCGCGCGCTTCCAATACGGCATTGGGCTTGACGATCCGGCCCAGCAATTCGTGGCCTGATTCATCGACCGCATGTACGCGGTGCCGGTCCATATTTTCCAGCAAACTTTGCATGGCGTGGACGCCGCCGAATTCCAGCGTGGCAGCGGCTGACGCAATCGCGTCTTCCGCGCGCGGCCCCGTGTCGATATCGTAGCGGCGTGGTGGATTCGCATCGCGGTTTTTCAGCCAGACGGCGCCGCCAATTGCGACGGTGGCCGCCACCTGCGCCAGCAAGATGGAGAAAAAGAATTTCCAGAACAGACGGCCCACAGTCAATCCTTGATCAATTGATACCCAAGCCGGTACACGGTTTGCAGGCAGGAACGGCCATCGGCTATCGTACCCAGCTTGTGGCGCAAGCTGCTAAGGTGAACATCGATATTGCGGTCGAAGCGCGCCATCGGACGGCCCAGTCCTTGTTCCGACAGCATGTTCTTGCTGACAGGCTTGCCCGCGTTACGCGCCAGTACTTCCAGCAAGTTGAATTCCGTGCTGGTCAGTTCAAGATTGTTGCCGGCCCACGTGGCGCGCCGCTGTTCAGGCCACATGGTTAACTGGCCCACGACCAGCGGCGCATGATGGGCCGTATCGGAAGGCGTGGCCAGCGTGCGGCGCAAGATGGCGCGAATGCGGGCCGTCAATTCGCGCGGCGTGCATGGCTTGGCTACGTAATCATCGGCGCCCAACTCCAGTCCCACGATACGGTCCGTATCGTCGCCGCGCGCGGTCAGCATCAAAACGGGAATATTGCTGTGGGCGCGGATGCGGCGCAGTGTTTCCAGGCCGTTCATGCGTGGCATCATCACATCGAGCACGGCAATCGCATAGAGCCCCGATAGCGCGGCGGCCGCCCCGGTTTCGCCATCGTGCGCGGTTTTAACTTCAAATCCTTCCTGCTCCAGGTACTCCTGGAACATGCCAGTCAGTTCAGCGTCATCGTCGATCAATAAAACCTTGCTCATTATGCAGCGTGTGTCGAATGTTGGTGATGCATCATAGCTTACAAGCATGGAGCGAATGTGTGCATTTACCCGCTTTTACACGTGCCATCTTTACATGGTTTTACGTTGCGCTAACCGCGCTTTACATGCTCCGGACACACAATGGCTGCACTGATCAACCACCGAGGAGCAGCCATGAAAACCAAAGACAAATCATTCGTGACAAAAATCGCGTTGGCCGCCGTGCTGGCCGTGCCGGTCGGCATGGCCATTGCGGACGATGTGCCCGCCATGCAAGCGCCGGGCGCTTATGGCGGCGCGCTGGCTGGCGGCGCGGATGTCCCGCCGCCGCCAATGGAAGGCCGTATGGGCCCCGGCCGCTTTGGTCCCGGCATGCCTGGCGGCCCAGGCATGCCGGGCCGCGGTCCGCACGGCGGAGAAAAGATGCCAGGCGGCCCTGGCCCGCAAGGCCATGCAGGCGGCCCTGAACCGTTCGGCCCGCCGCCATTCCTGCATGGCTTGAATTTAACGGAGGCCCAGCAAGACAAGGTGTTCGCCATCCTGCACAGCCAGGCGCCGTATATCCGCGAGCAAGACAAGGCGCTGCACAAAGCACGCGAAGCGCTGCATGCGCTGGCGGCCAGCGCCCAGTATGACGATGCGAAAGCCGCATCGCTGGCGCAGGCGGCCGCACAGGCGATGTCGAACCTTGAAATGCAGCGCGTGCGCACCGGGCAAAAACTGCTGGCGGTCTTGACTGCCGAGCAGCGCAAGCAAGTCGAGCAGCGCCTGGCTGCGATGCCGCAGCGCGGTCCACGTTCCTGACCGGAGGCGCCATGACCATCAGTTCCGTCACGTCTTCCAGTGCAGCCAGCCAGGCTGCGTGGGTATCGCAAGCCCAGAACAATTCCGGCGCTGGCAACGCTGGCGCTGCCCATCGTCCGCCGCCGCCACCCGACGGGGGCGGCCTCGTCGGCGCAATAGCAGATGCGCTGCAATCCATCGGTGTGACTGCTACCGGTGCGGCGGACGGTGGCTCTGCCACGGGCAGCACCGATACCCGGGGCAATGCGGCACAGGCGCTGGGGAGTTTCTTGCATGAATTGATGGGGGCGCTGCATGAACAGGGGGCGTCAGCGCAGGCGGGCGGGCCGCCGCCGGATGGGCAATCGTATGGGCCACCGGGCGGTGGTCAGGGCGGCTCCGGTGGCCCCGGTGGCGGTCCCGGCCGTCTGTCTGCGGATTTGCAAAGCCTGATTGCCAAACTGGGCAGCAGTTCCACGGACAGTTCCAGCAGTGCGGACAGCGCTGGCAGCACGTCCACGGAAAGCAGCGCGTCCAGCGCCTTGCAAAACGCATTCAGCAACTTGCTGCAAGCGCTGGGCACGGACGCGTCCGATCCCAGTAGCAAGCTGAACAGCTTCCTGCAAACGCTGGCCGACAAATTGCCATCGGCAGGCAGCAGCGGCAACCTCATTAACACGTCGGTATAAGGAAACACACCACATGGATTTCCATGGCTATGTGGCGGCCTTAATACCGGCCGCCGCCGCGTAAGCTTTGCGGCGAAGCTCTCTTCGCAATCTTTTCCGTCAATCGCGGCCAACCCGAAGCAAGGTTCGCCGCGCCGCCTTTTTTCTCCCCAGTCTGGCCATGGCACGGCGCTTGCAGTATGTCCTGCATCTGCGCCACACAAGGGAATGCCGCCATGAATGCCAACAACCGATTGCTGAGCTACCGGCCCGATCCCGCGTGGAGTGTGTATACGCCCAGCGGCAGGGAAACCGATACGGAACTGGCTGACAGCGCTGCGCTGCTGGAAGCCGCCGCCACCGGGCAACTTCCCGCCTTCAGCAATCGCCTGGTGGCGCAAAGCCATGCGGCCGGGCGCGCCGTGCTGCAGACGCCGCCGGGCCGCCTGCTCAGCCATACGCTGGCCCAGCTGGTGCGCCAAGTGTGGCCGGCTGGCAGTGACGACATCAAACGTAAGGCCACCAATTTATTCGGGCTGGAGCTGGAAGGCTTGAGTCCCGAAGACAAGCAATTCGAATATGCGCGCCATCTGGCCCGGTTCATGCGCGAAGCCGCGCAGGAACTCGATGCCGGCGGCAATGCGCAAGATGCTCAGCGGCGTGTTCAGGCTGCGCTGGCGCAGGCGGCAAGGCACCATGCACCGGGCCTGCTGCACCATGCTAAAGGGGCAGGATTTCAGGCCGCGCTGGCGCAGGCGGCAAGGCACCATGCGCCGGGCCTGCTGCACCATGCGGGAGAGGCAGTCGTCCCCAGTTAATCGAAGTGGGTCCGGGCGGCGTGTCCGTTCCGGCGTTTGTCGTAGTACCTTCACCGGAGACTATCATGCATGACATCGATCGCACGACCCTGGAATTTGGCCAGGAAATGGGTTACGAAGGCGAGCAGTTCGAGTTTGGCCAGGGCGAATGGAGCGGCGAAACGGGCTTGCTGTCCGAAGCCGATGAAATGGAACTGGCCAATGAATTGCTGTCCGTGACCAACGAAGCGGAACTGGAACAATTCCTCGGCGGGTTCCTGAAAAAAGCCGCGAATTTTGCGGGTAATGTGATCCGTTCTCCTGTCGGACAGGCGGTGGGCGGCGTATTGAAAGGCGTGGCGAAAAAAGCGCTGCCGCTGGCCGGCGGCGCCATCGGCGGCTACTTCGGCGGTCCACTGGGCGCCAAGATCGGCAGCGGCCTGGCCTCTGCCGCAGGCAGTGCGCTGGGACTGGAAGCGGAAGGCGAGATGTCCGGTGAAGACCGGGAATTTGAAGGCGCGCGTACTTTTGTGCGGCTGGCAGCCGATACGGTCAAAGGCGCCGCGCAGGCGCGCGGTGGCGATCCCCGTTCCATTGCCCAGCAGGCCGCCACGGCGGCGGCGCGCAAGCATGCACCAGGCTTGCTGACCAAGGGCGGCGGACAGTGCGCGACGCAAGGCCGTGGCGGGATGGGACGCGGCGGCATGGGGGCGGGCGGCATGCAGGGCGGCATGCAGGGCGGCATGCAGGGCGCCGCGTCGGGCGGCATCAATGGTGCATCCGGCGCCATGTCCGGTGGCGGCGCGGCCAATGGCGGCGCATCCGGCCGCTGGGCGCGCCAGGGCCGCCATATTGTGCTGTACGGGGTGTAACGCATCATGGCCATCAGCCCTTATGCCGTGTGGATGCTGGCGCAGGAAGCGCGCTCGCTGCAGGCGCGCCTGGCCCGGGTCCAGCCTTTCGCGCTGATTGAGCCCATGGTGCCGGCCGCCGCGCTGTCGCCGGCATCGCAGGCTGCCATTGAAGCGCACCTGGCGCGGGGGCGGCGCGATCTGCGGCGGCTGGTCGATGGCTACCTGGTATGGCTGCGCAGCCCGTCGGGCCGCAACAGCAGCGCGGCCGAAGCGCAGCGCCGCTTTACCGTGCTGCGGCTGAAATTCAATGCGGCGCTGGCGCAATTCGATTTGTTCAATGACGTCATTACGCAGCGCAGCGAACATGAAAACGGCGTGTGGCTGTCCGGCCTCGATGTGGTGTCGGACGACGCCTTGCGGCTGCCGGGCAAACCCTACCGCGCGCCGCCGGTGATTTGCTACCTGGACCGGGGGCCTGGCGCGGCCATCCGCCGTGCCCGCACCCGTTTGCCGGGCGGCGATGACAACCCCGTTGCCATTATCCGCGTGCCGCGTGAGCGCATGGTGGGCAGCGGCATCGCGTCGTCGCTGGTGCATGAAGTGGGACACCAGGGTGCTGCGCTGCTAGACCTGGTGAATTCGCTGCGGCCCGTACTGCAGGGTATGCAGCGTGGCGCCAGCGGCCCGCCCCGCGTGTGGCGCTTGTGGGAGCGGTGGATTTCAGAAATTGTCGCGGACTTCTGGTCGCTGGCGCGCGTCGGCGTGGTGGCGACCCTGGGGTTGATGGGCGTAGTGAGCCTGCCGCGCGTATTCGTGTTCCGGCTCGATACGGAAGATCCGCACCCAATGCCATGGATAAGAGTGAAACTCAGTTGCGCCATGGGCCAGTTGCTGTATCCGCACCCGCAGTGGCAGCGGCTGGCGCAATTGTGGGAATCGTATTATCCGCAAACCGGCCTGCCGCCCGCGCTGAGGCGGCTGATGCAGCAACTGCAGGACAGCATGCCTGCGCTGGTACGCCTGCTGGCGCGGCACCGTCCGGCCGCGTTGCGGGGTGCGCCGCTGGCCGAGGCGCTGGGCGTGAAACAGCGCCAGCCGCGCCGTCTCGCCGTGCTGTTTTCGCTGTGGCGGCGCGCGCCGCAGCGGCTGTATGACGCGCCGCCATCGCTGGCGTTCGCCGTCATCGGGCAGGCGCGGGCCGACGGCCGCCTCGATCCGGAAGAAGAAAGCGTGCTGCTGGCGCGGCTGCTCACGCACTGGGCTTTGCGCAGTACGCTGGACACGGGGCGGCGCTCTGCCGTCTGTGCCGTGGTTCCGTAGTAATTGACCAAGGAGAGTGACATGGCAAACATCAAGAATGCGGCCGCCACGGCAAAGAAAATGCGCGGGGCGATCCAGGTGACGGTGCACGACACGCAGACCGGCGCGCCCATCGTCAATGCCGCCATCAAGCTGTATGAAGCGCACAACCGGCAGGGAGAGCGCATGCTGGCGTGCGACGTCGACGAAGTAAAAAAATGGGTGCCCGATGAAGCGCACCTGGTGGCCACTGGTTTTACCGGGCAGGATGGCGCGGTGCTGTTCGACCAGCGCGAACCTGGCGCCTACATTGCCGCGTATGACAATATCGTGCCGATGCGGCTCGATGCGCTGTATTACCAGTGCGCGGCGGTGCTGCACGGCTGCACGGAAAATATCTGCTTTGACTTCGCGTTCAACCCCACGGTGACGCTGTCCTATGAAAACAATTGCCAGCCGGTTGGCGAGCATTGCGCGTTTGTCGGCGACAAAGCCTTTGCGGAAGTGCACGTCGATGGTGATGCCGCCCTCGATGAATCACTGGTGCGGGTCGTGGCGCGCTCGCCATGGCTGCAGCGCAGCGATGACCGGCATACGTTTGTCTCAACGCTGCGCCACAGCGGCGTGCACCGCTTCGAGGCGCAAGTGCTGTTTGCGCGGCGCGGCAGGCCCGCTGCCATTGTCGTGGGACAGGATACTACGCCCGGCCATCCGCATGCGCTGTCGGCGGCCGGGATGCCGATGGCCCGCAGTGGCGCGGGGGCATCGCTGACGCCGGAAGAGCTGGCAGGCGTGCTGTCACCCGGCGCCATGGCGGGCTTAAAAGTGGCGGCGGACGTGGAAGTGGAACAGCGTACTCCCAGCCCGATTACCGGCAATGTGGGCGTGTCGCTGTCCCGCTCGGAAACGGAGCCGACGGAAGACTTGCCGCTGTGGACCCTGATCCGCAACAGCACGGAAGCGCTGGGCTTCAACAACTACCTGAAGTTCATCGACCAGCTGTTCTGCGACGCCCCTGTCGCCGTGCCGGACTTCGAGCGGCAGCGTTTTGCCGCCAAGGGCGCCATGTACAACAACTTGAAAGGCCGGCGCCTGCTGCCCTTCAATGACGCGGATTCGTACCGCGTGCTGAAGGCCGCCACGGAAGCTTTCGTGATGGTCAATTGCGGCATCCTCAGCTTGCCGCTGGCGTTCAATCCTGCCGAAGATGCGGCCTACCTGGACCGGCGCGACATTCCCAACGGCGCGGACCTGGCGCAAGTGCTGGCCAGTGATTACCTGGAAGTGGTGGATGGCTCCACGCTGACCTTGCCGTACCTGGCGGTCATCCGCCGCAAGCTGCCGGATATCCCGATCCACCTGGGACACAAGGATGCCGATGCGGACCTGTGCTTCGGCATTATCCAGGAGCGGCTGGCCAATCCGTGCCTGCTGGAGCTGATCTGGTCGTACTGGCAGGAAGAGGGCATGCTGGTGCAAACCATGAATGCCATTACGCAGCGCTTCCAGAACTTGCGGGCGCCCGGCATCGGCCCCGATCCGCTGTCCAATACGGAAATCGACATGCTGCGGCCCCTGAACAACCTGCTGTGGGGCTATACGCAGGATGAACAGCACCGGCTCTCGGTCGTGCGGCGCAATTACGAGTACGACCACCATTACGGCATCCGGCTCGACGGCCGGGCCGTACGCCAGTTCCGCCCTGCGGACAGCCGGTCGAAATTCCTGGAAGCGTTCCACCACTTGCTGCGTTTGTTGACGGCCTTCTACCGGCAAGACGACGACACCACTGTCAAGGCGGATGCGTTCCCTGTGCTGAATGCATTGAAGGAAGTGCACCTGATCCTGTCGCAGGGGGCGCACAACCAGTTCGGCGATTTGCCGTCGACCGCGCGGATCGAAATGCTGATGCAGCAATGGCTGCTGGCACGGCCTGAATTCCGTGAATTCCTGCCGACCCGCGTGATGGTGGCGTACCCCGAACCGTGGATGGACCGGGTCGATGCGATGAAAAAGCTGCAAAACTGGACCGATACCAGCGTCGTGCATTTCCGGTCGCTGGCGCTGTTTGGTGAACAGTTGCTGCTGTCTATCCGTTACGGCAACTGGAGCGACGTGTACGAATCGACGCAAGCGTTCAACTGGGCGCGGTTCTGGCGTCCGCAGGCGCAAGGGTATATCCATGCGTACCGGGCGGCGACCGGTGTCGATTTGTCGGTCGATGGCGCCGATCCTGCGGCCGACTCCACATTGCCGTCCGTGCTGCTGCGGCAGCGGCTCACGCAGCAGCACCAGCGGGCGTGATGGGGCGCGGCAGCGGGGAGGCAGGTGTGGACTTTCGCAGCGCGCTGTATCTGGGGATGCGCCATGGCGCCCGTGACGGCTGGGCGGCATGGGCGTCGCTCACCCTGGGCAAGCCCGCCGCGCTGCAGGAGCCGCCGGGCGCCGCCGCACTGGCGCAGGAACTGGCCGCCTTGCAGGGCTGCGAAGCCGCCACCTTGCTGCCGTCAACCTTGCACTTGTACCGCGACGTGTTTGGCTTGCTGGCGCAAGGGGTATTCGTACAAAGGCCGGCGCTGCTGGTGGATGTGGCGGCGTACCCGATCGCGCGCTGGGGTGTGGAGTGGGCAGCTGCGCAAGGCATGCCGGTACGGCGCTTCCGGCATGGCGACCTGCGGCAGCTTTGCTGGCTGGCGCAACGGGCGCACCGGCAGGGCTGCGCTCCCGTCGTGCTGGCGGATGGCTACACGCCGGGCGATCCGTGGCCGCCACCGCTGCGGGCTTACGCGGACATCGTGATGCCGCTGGACGGCTGGCTGGTGCTCGATGACACCCAGGCGCTGGGCGTGCTGGGGCAGGATGGCGGCGGGTCGGTGCGGCTGCATGGTTTGCAGGGCGCGCGGGTGCTGGCCGGCGCGTCGCTGGCCAAAGGCTTTGGCGCACCGCTGGCCGTGCTGGCAGGGCCGGCGCCAGCCATTGCAGCCTTTGAGCAGCGCAGCGAAAGCCGCGTGCATGCCAGCCCGCCGTCCGTGGCGGTGATTGCGGCGGCCCGGCACGCACTGCGCGTCAATGCCCGTGACGGGCCGTCGCTGCGGCGTACGTTGCTGGCGCGTATCCGGCAATTGCGGCAGGCATTGGCTGCGCTGGGGCTGGCATGCCACGGCGGCGGATTTCCCGTGCAACTGGTGCCATTGCCGCCGATGAGTAGCGGCGATGCGGCGGCACTGGCGGAACAGGTGCAGGGCGTGCTGCTGCGGACGAAAAGTGGCTTGGCGCTGGCATTGCTGCTGCGGGCCGATCACCGTGAAGCGGATGTGACGCGCGTTGCGGCCTTGCTGGCAAACGGGATTGCACGATGTGGGGGCGGGCATGGAAACCGAATTCGAGATATTGCCGTTTTCAGCTGAATGGCAGGAAGCGGAGCTGCTGTCCGGCGAGAGCGAACAGGGCGAGCGGGGCATGCGCATTGGGCGGGGCGCCATGGGCGGCGGCAGGCTGGGGCGCCCCGCGCGGGGCGCGGTAAGCGGCGCCGGCAAGGCGGGGCGTGCGGGGATGGGCGGTGGAACACGGTCCGGATGGGCCGCGTCAGCAGGCAAGGCAGGCGGCCTGCGGGGTAAAGGCGGCGCCGGCAAGGGCGTGCCGCTGCGCTCTGGTGCTCCTGATCAGTGGCACGGTGCACGCCCCTGGCCCCAGGCATGGCATGGCCCGTGGCACGGCCGCTGGCCCTATGGCTGGATTGCGCCGGCTGGCGGCTTTTGGCCGGCTGGTGTCGCCGTGTATGAGCCGGACTGGCTGGCAGCCGGCGATGCGCCGCTCGATGCGGCGGACGATGCAGATAACAGTGACTTCGGCGGCGATGGCGCCGGCGAATGGGAATGGAGGTAGCAGCCATGTATAGCAATGATTGCCAATGTGCGTCTTGCCGCCACACGGCGGCAGGCGGGTTTGAAGTCATGGAGTTTCCTTTTGAAATAGCGGCGCCGTTCAACGAACAGGAAGAAATGGAACTGGCCATGGAACTGTTGTCTGTCACCAATGAGGCGGAAATGGAGCAATTCCTCGGCAACGTCTTCAAGAAGGCGTGGCAAGGCATCAAGAAAGTCGCCAAGCCGCTGGGCGGCGCGCTGCGGGGCATCGCCAAGGCCGCGCTGCCGATGGTGGGCGGAGCGCTGGGGTCATTCATTCCCATCCCCGGAGTCGGAACGGCGCTGGGTTCCGCGCTGGGCGGCGCCATCAGCAAGGCGCTGGAAATGGAAATGAATGAAATGGGGGAACTGGCGCAGGAAGACCGCGAGTTTGAAACAGCGCGGCGGGTGGTGCGGATTGCGGGCACCGCCGCCAAGCTGGCCGGCGACAGCGATGGCAGTCCGCGCGCCATACGCTGCGCGCTGATGCAGGCGGTACGCAGCCATGCGCCGCATTTATCGGCAGCGGCGTTGCGCGCCGCCACCGGCGGCGACCCGGCGCCGAACCAGGAAGTGATGGGCGAAGAAGCTTACAGCGGCCCGTGGCGCAAGCGGCGCGCCGAGCGTTTCCCCATGCTGGAATTGCCGTAAGCTGCGCGGTCCGCCATGATCATCGACTGCCATTGCCATGCCGGCCCCGGGGATGGCTTGTCCGGCCCCTGGGACAGCGACGCGACGTTGGCGCGCTACCTGCGCCGCGCCAGCCAGGCGGGTATCGCCCGCACAGCGCTGCTGCCGGCCTTCCACAGCGATTATGCGGTGGCCAACCGCGAAGTGGCGCGCATGGTGGCGGCCAGCCCGCAGCGCTTTTATGGCTATGCGTTCGTGCATGCGCGCAGGGACCGGGGACGCATCGGCGCCATGGTGCGCACTGCGGTCGAACAGTATGGGTTTATCGGCATCAAGGTGCACCGCCATGACGCCCGCATCAGCGGCGAAGTATGCGATGCGGCGCGCCGCTACCGGCTGCCGGTGCTGTATGACCCGGCCGGAGAGACATCGGTGGCGGAATTACTGGCCACGCAATATCCGGACGTGAATTTCATCTTGCCGCACCTGGGCAGCTTTGCCGATGACTGGGCCGCACAGCTGGCGCTGATCGACCACCTGGTGCGGCACCCGAATATTTATGCGGATACGTCCGGCGTGCGCCGCTATGATTTGCTGGAGCAGGCGGTGCGCCGCGCCGGGCCCCACAAGCTGCTGTTTGGCAGTGACGGGCCTTGGCTGCACCCGGGGCTGGAATTGGAAAAGGTCAGATTGCTGGGCCTGCCGGCGGCCGACGAGGCGCTGATCACGGGCCACAATTTCCTGCGGCTGGCTGGTATCGGGTAAGCCGCGCTAGTGGTAAGCGGGGCCGTCTTGCTTGCCCTTGCGCCGCATTTGCAGCGCGCGGTCGCTGATGCCCAGCATGGCGGCGGCGCGCTGGTTGTTGCCCTGTTGCGCTGCCAGCGCCAGGCGCATCGCGGTATCGGCTGCTGCCTGGCTGATGGCGGGCAGGGAGACGCCAAGATCCAGCGCGTGGCGCACTGCATCCGTAAAACACTGGTCCGGCCATGCGGCGCCGGCGTGCAGCCTTTCGTCAGGCGGCACGTCGCCGATAGTCAGCGGACCCGGGCCGCAATGGCGGTGCCAGATGCGCGCGACAGTCTGGCGCAGGTCGCGCACATTGCCGGGGTAATGCCGTGTCAGCAGGTATTCGCGTACGGCAGGGTCCAGTTCGTGTTGCTGGTCCGGGTCCAGCTGCTGCAAGAAATGCGACACCAGCGGCAGGATATCGCCCTGGCGCTCGCGCAGCGGAGGCGGGCGGCAACGCCAGCCCGCGATGCGGTAATACAGGTCGGCGCGGAAGGTTCCCGCTGCGACGCAGGCTTCGAGGTCGCGGTTGGTGGCGCACACGAGGCGGAACCGGGTCGGTTGCCAATGGTTGCTGCCCAGCCGCTTGTATTGCTGTTCCTGGATCACGCGCAGCAATTGCGCCTGCAGCGGCAACGGCAATTCACCCACTTCATCGAGGAACAGGATACCGCCGTCGGCTTGCGCAAAGGCGCCGTCGCGTGCGCTGTCGGCGCCGGTGAACGCGCCTTTTTCATGGCCAAAAAATTCGCTGCCGGCCAGTTCCTGCGCCAGCGTACTGCAGTCAACCAGTACCAGCGGCGTATCGCCATGGCGGGCGTGGCTGGCGGGGAGCGCGCAACCGTTGAGTTGATGGATCAGCTTGGCAATTTGTTCCTTGCCGGTGCCGGTTTCACCGGTAATCAGCACAGGCGAGTGCGTCCATGCCGCCACTTCCACGACATTGCGCACCAGCGCGCGCCAGGCGAGGCTGTCGCCGACCAGACAGGAGCGCACGGTGTCTGTTTGCATCAACAGTTCTGTGGCGCGCCACCGTTGCAGGCGCGCTGCGCACTGGGCGGCAATGTTGCCGGCGCCGGCGGGGGCGGACGGCCACAGCAGGATGTCGGCGGCGCCGGCGTCGAGCAGCGACCAGCTTGCGTTGGCGGGAAGTATTCCACAGCAGACAGCCAATACGGATTGGCGTCCGCCGTTATCCACGGACAGCGTACTGAAAACAGCTGACGCTTGCTGATCCCATTGGCTGAACAGAAATACCGCCATTGCGCCGGGGCTGTCATGGGCGTGCCGTAAATTCACCCCAGCCAGGCCCAGCCCGGCTACCAGTGCGTCGGCAGCGCCATCCGGCAACGGTGCGGCCGGATGCAGGGACGCGGTCAGTATGTCTTCGGCACCCATACCATCAAAATAGGCAGGAAGCAGACTGGGTGGTTGAGGGGACGCAAGCATACCGGCTGCTTATGGTAATGGCGGAAAGATTATTGAATCACTACGATTCTACGCCCGCCGCCTTGCCATGGTGACGGCCAAGCCCGAAAAGCAACTCTGCCGCAACTTCCGCGCTATGAGCATCATGCGAACGATAGTTCTTTTGGGGCCAGGCCCCGAAGTATCGAGTCGTTCGCTTTGAGTCGGTGCCAGGCACCAAACGGATTTGAATCGGTGCCAGGCACCAAGCGGATTTGCAACACTTTTTAAATCGGTGCCAGGCACCAAACGGATTTGCAACTCTTTTTCCAATAAAAAGGCCGGCGATATGCCGGCCCTTGGGTGTCACGCTGGTGTGGTGATTACTGCTTCACGCAATCGACGAAGTAATCGCGCTTGCCATTGACTTCGCGCTTGACCAGGCCGTGCACGTCCGTCTCGAAGCCTGGGAAGCGTTCGTTGAAATCGCGTGCAAAGCGCAGGTAATCGACGATGGTCTTGTTGAAGCGTTCGCCCGGGATCAGCAGCGGGATGCCCGGCGGGTATGGCGTCAGCAGGATCGATGTGATGCGGCCTTCCAGTTCATCGATGGCCACGCGTTCGATTTCACGGTGCGCCATTTTCGCAAACGCTTCCGATGGCTTCATCGCAGGCACCATGTCCGACAGGTACATCTCGGTGGTCAGGCGCGCCACGTCATACGCTTTGTAGAAGTCGTGGATTTGCTGGCACAGGTCGCGCAAGCCCATCGATTCATAGCGCGGGTTTGCGGCGGCGAATTCCGGCAAGATGCGCCACATCGGCATGTTCTTGTCGTAATCGTCCTTGAACTGCTGCAGCGCGGTCAGCAGCGTGTTCCAGCGGCCTTTGGTAATGCCGATGGTGAACATGATGAAGAACGAATACAGGCCGCATTTTTCCACGATGACGCCGTGTTCCGCCAGGTACTTGGTCACGATGGACGCAGGGATACCGGTTTCGCCAAACTGGCCGTCCAGCGACAGGCCCGGATTGACGATGGTGGCCTTGATCGGGTCCAACATGTTGAAGCCCGGCGCCAGGTCGCCAAAGCCGTGCCATTCCTTGCTTTCCGCCTTGAAGATCCAGTCTTCCTGCGAACCGATGCCTTCTTCCGCGAAGGTGTCCGGGCCCCAGACCTTGAACCACCAGTCTTTGCCCCATTCCTCGTCGATCTTTTTCATGGCGCGGCGGAAGTCCAGCGCTTCCAGGATGGATTCTTCCACCAGCGCAGTGCCGCCTGGCGCTTCCATCATGGCCGCCGCCACGTCGCACGATGCGATGATCGAATACTGCGGCGACGTCGACGTGTGCATCAGGTACGCTTCATTGAAGGCGTCCTTGTCCAGCTGCACGGATTCGGAGTCGCGCACCAGCACTTGCGATGCCTGCGACAGGCCGGCCAGCAATTTATGGGTCGACTGGGTCGAGAAGATCAGCGATTCCTTGGCGCGCGGACGGTCTTTGCCGATCGCGTGCATGTTCTTGTAGAAATCGTGGAACGTTGCGTGCGGCAGCCAAGCTTCGTCGAAGTGCAAGGTGTCGATTTCACCGTCCAGCATTTCCCGCAGGGTTTCCACGTTGTACACGACGCCGTCGTACGTCGATTGCGTGATGGTCAGAATGCGCGGCTTCTTGTTGGCGGCGTCGCGCGCGAACGGGTTGTTTTCAATCTTGCGCTTGATCGATTCCATGGTGAATTCTTCCAGTGGAATCGGGCCGATGATGCCCAGGTGGTTGCGGGTCGGCATCAGGAACACGGGGATCGCGCCGCACATGATGATCGAGTGCAGGATCGATTTGTGGCAGTTGCGGTCCACGACAACGATGTCGCCGGGCGCCACGGTCGAGTGCCACACCATCTTGTTCGACGTCGACGTGCCGTTGGTCACGAAGTAAGCGTGGTCGGCGTTGTAAATGCGCGCCGCGTTGCGTTCGGATGCGGCCACGGGGCCGGTATGGTCCAGCAGCTGGCCCAGTTCTTCCACCGCGTTGCAGACATCGGCGCGCAGCATGTTTTCACCGAAGAATTGGTGGAACATCTGGCCGATTGGCGACTTCAGGAAAGCCACGCCGCCCGAGTGGCCCGGGCAGTGCCACGAGTACGAGCCATCGTTGGCATAGTGCACCAGCGCGCGGAAGAACGGCGGCGCCAGCGAATCCAGGTACGACTTGGCTTCGCGGATGATGTGGCGCGCGACGAATTCCGGCGTATCTTCAAACATGTGGATGAAGCCGTGCAATTCGCGCAAGATGTCATTCGGGATGTGGCGCGACGTGCGGGTTTCGCCGTACAGGTAAATCGGGATGTCCGCGTTCTTGTAGCGGATTTCTTCGACGAAGGCGCGCAGCGACTTCAGCGCCTCGTCGGTTTCTTCCTTGGAACCGCCGCCGAATTCCTCGTCGTCGATGGACAGCACGAAGGCCGAGGCGCGCGATTGCTGCTGGGCGAACTGGGACAGGTCGCCATAGCTGGTTACGCCCAGCACTTCCATGCCTTCTTTCTCCATCGCGGCGGCCAGGGCGCGAATACCCAGTCCGGACGTGTTCTCGGAACGGAAATCTTCATCAATGATGACGATAGGGAAACGAAATTTCATGGATGTCTTTCTCCAAAAGAACAACCGCCCCGGGATCGTTCAACTCCGGAGCGGGCTGGGCTTGAATCAGTGATCCCTGACACCTGCGGTATCAGGCACCAGAGTCATGGTACAAAAATTAAGAGCGCGATTCTCGCAGAAAACTCACAGCTTTTGGGAAAAAAGTTTCCGAATTTTCTGTCAAATTGTTTTCTATGATAGACGATACGGCATTAATGGTGCGCGCCACCGCCGAGGAAGGCCAGCGGATCGACGTGCGCACCGGCGCAGATGCCCAGCACGATGCCGGCAGCCGCCACCGCGTAAGACGTGTACAGCAGCCATTTACGGTGCGTCAGCAGCGTAATGGCCGCCAGCGAAATGGCGATTTGCACGGCCGTCGTCGCCAGCGCCCACTGGTGGTGCGTATGCATGGCCGCATCGGATTTTTTGTTCCATTCAGCCGACGACGCTTCCGCCTTTTCCGCGTCTTTCTTGATTTCTTCTTTTTCCGTCTTGTAGCGGGCCACTTCGGCCTTGTACTTTTCCGTATCCGCGCCCGGCAAAATCATGGCCAGTTCGGCCAGGTTTTGCTTGGACGACTTCGACTGGTAAAACGCCCAGCTGTTGGCAGCCTGGGTTTTATCGATGGCGGCATTGTTTTTGAACATGGCCGCCTCATTTTGCGTGGCGCCGCCCTGGTAGCCGAACAGCGCGCCGACCGTGGCCAGGATGGCTGTGGTGACGGCGATATTGCCGGCAAATTTATCATCGCTGTGGGCAGCGTGTTCAACCGCGTGGTCGTGCGGGCCGTGAACGTGGAAACCGTGTCCGGACATGGGGATACCTCGTCAATTAATAATGAGTGTGAAGAATTCAGCTTGCGCGGCGCAAGGTCACGAAGGCGTATTCAAGCCCGGTGCCTGACACGTGCGTTTCACGCGCGGTTTCGCGCCATTCAGGCCCCAGTGCAGGGAAGTGCGCGTCGCATTCGTATACAGCCTGGATTTCCGTCATGATGACTGTATCGGCCACGGCCAGCGCCTGCGCGTAGACTTGCGCGCCGCCAATGATGTAAGCCTGCGCATCGCCAGCCACCAGTTTACGTGCTTCATCGATCGAGTGCACGGTTTCCACGCCATCCGCGCGCCAGTCCGCGTTGCGCGTGACGACAATGTTACGGCGGTTTGGCAGTGGGCGGCCGATGGATTCGAATGTCTTGCGGCCCATGATGATGGGGTGCCCGGTTGTCAGGCGCTTGAAATGCGCCAGGTCTTCCGGCAGTTTCCACGGCAGCGTGTTGTTGATGCCGATGCCGCGCTCCTGGTCGGCGGCAACGATGATGGCCAGCAGTGTCATTGTTTAAATAATCCTTGTTGCATGAACCGCGCATTATAGCTTGTTCATCACGCAGCGCCGCCACGATCCCGTGATTGAGAAACAGGCTAACCAAGCTGCCAAGAGAGCTTGCCTGAATGAATAGCCCCTTTTTACACACCCGTTGTGCGCGTGCCTCAACTTGCAAAATGCTCCCATGCGTTTCGCTGGATTGTGACATTTCGAGAGAATTGAACGAATTATTTTTTGTATCGTGCCTGTAGCGCCAGAGAAATTAATCAGAAGAAACGGCCTGTCATCAGTCTTGACCTCGGAGGGAGACAATGAAGCACCCACTCAGGCACGCTCTTGGAGACGTGCAGCATGCGATATTGGCATTGGCGGACGGCACGCTGTTCCAAGGCGTATCAATAGGCGCGGCAGGCGCCACCAGCGGCGAAGTCGTGTTCAATACCGCCATGACGGGTTATCAGGAAATCCTCAGTGACCCCAGCTATAGCCGCCAGATTGTCACACTGACGTATCCGCATATCGGCAATACGGGCATCAACACGGAAGATGGCGAATCGCCGCGGCTGCACGCCGCCGGCCTCGTCATCAAGGACTTGCCGCTGCTAATGTCGAATTTCCGCGCCACGCAAACACTGCCGGAGTGGCTGCGCGAACAGGATGTCGTCGCCATCGCAGGCATCGATACCCGCAAGCTGACCCGCATCCTGCGTGAAAAAGGCGCGCAGAACGGCGCCATCGTCACGGGTGACGACGCCGTCAAGGTGGCGGAAGCGGCGCTGGAACGGGCGCGTGCTTTCCCTGGCTTGAACGGCATGGACCTGGCCCGCACCGTCACCACCAAGGAAGCGTTTGAATGGCGGGAAACGGAATGGATGCTGGGCCGCGGCTTCGGCCAGCAGCACGCACCGCGCTTCCACGTGGTCGCGTATGACTTTGGCGTCAAAGCCAACATCCTGCGCATGCTGGCTGAACGGGGCTGCAAAGTCACGGTGCTGCCGGCTGAAGCGGGGGCGCAAGCGGCGCTGGCGCTGCAGCCGGACGGCATCTTCCTGTCCAATGGCCCTGGCGACCCGGGACCTTGCGACTATGCGATCACTGCGGCGCGCGAGTTGATGGACAAAGGCATCCCCACGTTTGGCATTTGCCTCGGCCATCAAATTATGGCGCTGGCGTGCGGCGCCCGCACCATCAAAATGAAGTTCGGCCACCACGGCGCCAACCACCCGGTGCAGGATGTGGCAACCGGTGAAGTCATGATCACGTCGCAAAACCACGGCTTTGCTGTTGATGCGTCAACCTTGCCGGCCAACTGTGCCGTCACACACGTGTCGCTGTTCGATGGCTCGCTGCAAGGCTTTATGCGGCTCGACCGTCCCGCATTCTGCTTCCAGGGCCACCCGGAAGCCTCGCCCGGCCCACATGACCTGGCGCCACTGTTTGATAAATTTATTTCGATGATGGGAGACCGCCAGCATGGCTAAACGCACCGATATCAACAGCATCCTGATCATCGGCGCCGGGCCCATTGTCATTGGCCAGGCTTGTGAATTCGATTACTCCGGCGCGCAGGCATGCAAGGCGCTGCGGGAAGAAGGGTACAAGGTGGTGCTGGTCAATTCGAATCCAGCCACCATCATGACGGACCCGGAAATGGCCGATGTCACCTACATTGAGCCCATCACGTGGCAAGTGGTAGCGGCCATTATCGAGAAAGAGCGGCCGCAAGCCGTGCTGCCCACGATGGGCGGCCAGACGGCGCTCAATTGCGCGCTGGACCTGCACCGCCATGGCGTGCTGGAAAAGTTCAATGTGGAGCTGATCGGCGCCACGCCGGAAGCCATCGACAAGGCCGAAGACCGCGCCAAGTTCAAGGAAGCGATGACGCGCATCGGGCTGGGTTCGGCCCGCTCCGGTATCGCCCATACGATGGCCGAAGCGTGGGCCGAGCAGGAAAAGCTGGGCTTCCCCGTGATTATCCGTCCGTCGTTCACGATGGGCGGCAGCGGCGGCGGCATTGCGCACAATGCGGAAGAATTCCTGACCATTTGCACGCGCGGCCTGGAATTGTCGCCCACGTCCGAATTGCTGATCGAAGAATCGCTGCTGGGCTGGAAAGAATTTGAAATGGAAGTGGTGCGCGACCGCAAGGATAACTGCATCATCGTCTGTTCGATTGAAAACCTTGATCCGATGGGCGTGCACACCGGGGATTCCATCACGGTGGCGCCTGCGCAAACCTTGACGGACAAGGAATACCAGATCATGCGCAACGCGTCGCTGAACGTACTGCGTGAAATTGGCGTCGATACGGGCGGCTCCAACGTGCAGTTCGCGTTGAATCCCGCTGACGGACGCATGATCGTCATCGAAATGAATCCGCGCGTCTCGCGCTCGTCGGCGCTGGCGTCGAAAGCCACGGGTTTCCCGATTGCCCGCGTGGCCGCCAAGCTGGCGGTCGGCTATACGCTCGATGAACTGCGCAACGACATCACGGGTGGCGCCACACCCGCGTCGTTTGAACCATCAATTGATTACGTCGTCACGAAAGTGCCGCGCTTCGCGTTCGAGAAATTCCCCGGCGCCGACCAGCGCCTGACCACGCAGATGAAATCCGTGGGCGAAGTGATGGCCATGGGCCGCACGTTCCAGGAATCGTTCCAGAAGGCGCTTCGGGGGCTGGATATCGGCATGGATGGCCTGCGCCGCGCCAATACCGGCAATGCCGTGATCGAACAGGAGCTGGCGCAGCCAGGCCCGCAGCGTATCTGGTACGTGGGCGAAGCCTTTGCCCAGGGGATGACGCAGGCCGAAGTGCACGCGCTGTCGAAAATCGACCCATGGTTCCTCGCGCAAATCCACGACCTGGTGGAAGTGGAACAGTGGATCCAGACGCAAACGCTGGAAGGGCTGGACAAGCCTGTGCTGATGCGGCTGAAACAGCAGGGCTTCGGCGACCGCCGCCTGGCCACGTTGCTCAATTCGACGGAAACCGCGGTGCGTACGCACCGCCATTTGCTGGGCATCCGTCCCGTCTATAAGCGGGTCGATACCTGCGCCGGCGAATTCGCCACCCGCACGGCCTACATGTATTCGACGTATGACGATGAATGCGAAGCGCAGCCGACCAGCAAAACCAAGATCATGGTGCTGGGCGGCGGCCCGAACCGCATCGGCCAGGGCATTGAATTCGATTATTGCTGCGTGCACGCGGCGCTGGCCATGCGCGACGATGGCTATGAAACCATCATGGTCAACTGCAATCCCGAGACCGTATCGACGGATTACGACACGTCTGACCGCCTGTATTTTGAATCGCTGACCCTGGAAGACGTACTGGAAATCGTCGCGCTGGAACGTCCGGCCGGCGTCATCGTGCAGTATGGCGGGCAGACGCCATTGAAACTGGCGCTCGACCTGGAAGCCAACGGCGTCCCCATTATCGGCACGTCGCCCGACATGATCGATGCGGCCGAGGACCGCGAGCGCTTCCAGCAATTGCTGCAAAAACTGGATTTGCGCCAGCCGCCCAACCGTACGGCGCGCACGGAAGCAGATGCCGTGAAGCTGGCCGAAGAAATCGGCTATCCGCTGGTGGTGCGGCCATCGTATGTGCTGGGCGGCCGGGCCATGGAAATCGTCCATGAACGGGCCGACCTGGAACGCTACATGCGCGAAGCCGTGCAAGTGTCGAATGATTCGCCGGTATTGCTGGACCGCTTCCTCAACGATGCGATTGAAATTGATGTCGATTGTGTGGCTGATGGCAAGGACGTGGTGATTGGCGGCGTGATGGAGCACGTGGAACAGGCAGGCATCCACTCGGGCGATTCCGCCTGTGCGCTGCCGCCTTATTCGCTGGCGCCTGACACTGTCGATGAAATCAAGTACCAGACCGTGCGGCTGGCGCGCGGCCTCAACGTCGTGGGTTTGATGAATGTGCAATTCGCCGTGCAGCGCCAGAAAGTCGACGGCCGCGTTCACGACCAGGTCTTCGTGCTGGAAGTGAATCCCCGTGCATCGCGCACCGTGCCCTTCGTATCGAAGGCAACCGGACGGCCGCTGGCGAAAATCGCCGCGCGCTGCATGGCCGGCGAAACCCTGGCGGAGCAGGGCATTACCGGCGAAGTCGTGCCGCCGTTTTACAGTGTCAAGGAAGCCGTGCTGCCATTCGGGAAATTCCCCGGCGTCGATACGATCCTGGGCCCGGAAATGAAATCCACCGGTGAAGTGATGGGCGTGGCCCCAACGTTTGGCGAAGCGTATTTCAAGGCGCAACTGGCGGCCGGCGTGCGCTTGCCGCGCAGCGGCCTGGTCTATCTGCGCGTACGCCAGGGCGACCAGGCCCGTGCAGTGGCGCTGGCGCGCGACCTGGCGGCAGCCGGTTTTGAACTGATTGCCAGCCACGTCACGGCGCAAGTGGTGGCGGCGGGCGGCGTGGCAATCCGCGAAGAGCTCGACGATGTGGTGCTGGCGCTGTTGAAGGAAAAAGCCATTGCCATGGTGGTTGTGACGGTCGATGAAAAACGTTCGGCCATCGGTTCGTCCCGCGCCCTGCGGGTGGCCACGCTGGCGTCGGGCGCTGTGTATTGCACGACCATTGCGGCGGCGGAAGCGTGCGCCGAAGCGCTGAAATACACGCAGCAGCCGCCCAGCCTGTACTCGGTGCAGGCGCTGCACAAAATGGCGGCCGAAGCGCGGCAGCCGGCGCAGCTGCAGGGCCGCCGCACGCCTGGCGCGGACGACATGGCGGCCGCCGCCTTCAAGGTGCCGGAACGCCGCCGCAGCCTGCGCGAGCGCAGTGTCGGTGTCCCGCCATTAAAACTGTTTATCCGCCAGCCGTTCACGGAATCCGATGAGCGCCAGCAGCGCATGATTGCCGACATCCTGACCCTGATCGATACCGCCAACGGCATCCCTTATCCGTTCAAGTATCTGACGGGGACGGAAGCGGAAAGCGCCGATACGTTCCGCGCGTCGTTTGAACGCAACCACAAGCAGCCGTTCACGCCGAAGAACTTCCGCCGCCACCGTCTTGGGCTGCTGGAGCAGGCCGACGTGATGATCAATATCCGCGTCGGCATGAGCGAATCCAGCGCATTCGAGCTGGCATACCACGTGTTCAAGGGGCGCGCAACGCCGGTGCTGTTCCTCGTGTGGAAAGGCGCGCCGATCAAGACCACGCTGCTGCGCGAGCTGGACGACCTGGTGGACGTGACGTATATCGAGTTTGACGAAGTAGAAGAGCTGAGGGGCGCGATACACCGCTTCTTCAGCGGCAAATCACTGCAAGTCTTGCCGGCTTGCGGTTAAGTATGAGGGTTAATCAAGGAGTGCGACATGCTGGCTAATATTAAGATCAAGAACCTGGTGATCGGGGCGCTGGGGTTCCTCAGTGCGTTGATGCTGGTGATGGGCGTGATGGGTATCTATGGCGCCAATAAATCGGCATCGATGCTCAGCGATGTAAGCCTTAGCGACGAGCGCAATGCCACCGGGCGAACCGCCATCCGGCTCGATATGGAAATCAACCGCAGCCAGATCCTGCAAGCGCTGCAGCATAACCCGGGCTTTGACTGGTCCAAGCTGCACGACCATCCGCTGACCAATCACTGGACCATTATCGATGCGACGTCGGCCCGCCTGGCGAAAAACTGGGATAAATACCTTGCCGACATCAAATCCGAAGAAGAGCGCAAACTGGCGCAGGAATGGTATGCCAAGAGCGCCGGACTGGGGCTCGAACATATCAAGGCTGCCGCCGCGGCGCTGCGGGCGGAGCAGTGGGATGACGCGGAAATGGTGTTGATCAAGAAAATCAATCCGACTTACCGCGTCGGCGATGAAGCGATGAAAGCGTTTACCGCCTTTACCGACAAGCGCGCCAAAGAGAATGAGGAAGCCGTGCAGGCGAGCCTGGCATCGACCCGTAATACCATGATTGCCGTCGTCGTGATCGGCGCGGTATTGGGGCTGGTGGCCGGTATCATTGTCGTGGGCGCGATTTCCGCGCCGCTGCGCGAAGCGATGGATGTCGCGCACCGCGTGGCCGAAGGCGACTTGACCGGCAAGACCGAAGCGCACAGCACCAATGAAATCGGTTCGCTGCTGAAGGCGCTCGACAAGATGAAAGCCAACCTGGCTGACATCGTCGGCGAAGTGCGCGGCAGTACGGATGTGATTTCCAGCGCATCGGGCCAGATCGCCGCCGGCAACATGGATTTGTCGAACCGCACGGCGCAGCAGGCGGCGTCGCTGGAGGAAACCGCGTCGTCGATGGAACAGTTGACGGGCACCGTCAAGCAAAATGCGGAACATGCGCGCCAGGCCAACCAGCTGGCGCAATCGGCATCGGAAGTGGCCAGCCGCGGCGGCCAGGTGGTGTCGCAAGTGGTGGAAACCATGGGTTCCATCAACGATTCGTCGAAGAAAATTGTCGACATCATTGGCGTCATTGATGGCATTGCATTCCAGACCAACATCCTGGCGCTGAATGCCGCAGTGGAAGCGGCGCGCGCCGGTGAACAGGGCCGCGGCTTTGCCGTGGTGGCGTCGGAAGTGCGCTCGCTGGCGCAGCGTTCGGCCGCTGCGGCCAAGGAAATCAAATTGCTGATCGATGATTCCGTCGACAAGGTCGATTCCGGCGCCAAGCTGGTTGACCAGGCCGGCGCCACGATGGAAGAAATCGTGACCAGCATTGGCCGCGTGGCCAGCATCATGAGTGAAATCACGCAGGCGAGCCAAGACCAGACGGCTGGCCTGGACCAGATCCACTCGGCCATCAGCCAAATGGATGGCCTGACCCAGCAAAACGTGGCGCTGGTGGAAGAAGCGTCGGCCGCTGCGGATTCGCTGTATGAACGTGCTGCCGGGCTGCAGCAAGTGGTCAGCGTGTTTAAAGTCGATGCCGCTTTGCAGCCCTTGGCTGCGCCGCGCGCGCCCGTGAAAACCGCCCCCAAGCCGGCCGCTAAGCCGGCCGCCAAGGCCGCCTCGGTACGCCAGATTGCCAGCCGTGGCGGCAAACCGGCCGCCGCATCAAAAAAAGCCAGCGCCGTCGCCAACGGTGGCAATGACGATTGGGTGGAATTCTGACCGTGTCTCCTCCGGCTGCCGTCCAGGATGTGGATGCGCGGGCCTGAAGGCCCGGCGCTCAAGGTCCGATAAGTGGCCGGTTTCGCGGCTGCGCGCTCCCCGCGCAGCCGCTTATTTTTTTGTTGCGGGTTTTATTGGGTCAACTGTTCCCACGACAATTGCCAGAACCCGTTGCGCGTGGAAGTTTTGGCTTCCAATACGGCAGGGGGCAGCTTGACGTCCAGCGCGGCCAGACGTTCCGGATCGAGCAGGATGGTGGGACGTTCCTGCCGCAGGATCGGCAGCACATCCGGTTTGGTGTGGAACTTCAGGATCTTGGCGGCCTGCTGGCCCGCCAGCGCGCCGACCTTGCCGAATTCCGCGCCCACGTACAGCGCCGCGCCCGGCACGCGCACCATGGCCAGGGTCACCACCGGCACCTTGTTTTCCTTGCCATATTCGCCCAGGTCGATCGCCGCTTCATAGCGGTGCAGGCCGTAATACGTGTCGAGCGGCACGGCAAACATGTCGACCGCGTTGCCGCCTTCGCGCAGCGCTTTCACGGACGGGATAATGCTCTCGGTCTTCGCTACCTGTTTGGCCGTGATGGCCATGCCCAGTGGCTTGGCGCTGTCGGCGGCCGCCGCCACGTTGGCGACGCCGTTTTCATCATCCGTGTGAATCATGCCGATCCGGCTGGTATTGGGGAAGATCCGCTGCACCATTTTCAGCGAATCCTGCATGCTCGTATATAAAGTGGATCCGGTGACACCGGGGCCGCCATCGACCAGCGATATGCAGCCCGCGTCTTGCGGATGCGCGACCGCCGTGAACACCACCGGCACCTTGGCGTCTTCCAGGATGCCGCGTGCATATTTGGTGGCCGGCGTGCCGATGGTCAGCACCAGGTCAGGTTTCGTGGCGGCCATGCGCACGGCTTCCTGCCGTACTTTCATCAGCGCGCCCAGGCGGTTCCAGAATCCGCCGCGTTCGATGTCGAAGTCCACCTTGACGCGGTTGACCTTGAGGTTCTTGCCGGCTGCGATCCCTTGTTCTTTCAATGTTTCCAGGAAACCGTTGTACGCTTCCTGGTAGGGCTCGATGTCGGTCACTTGCAGCACTTCCACCCGGTATTCATGGGGTGTCTCCATAGTTTCCAGCGGCAGTGGTTCGATGGCATGGGACGGCAGTGCGGCAAATGCGGCCGCCATCAGTAAGGGCAGGGCGAGCTTTTTCATGGTGCGTTGGTGCGGGCTGTGAGTGTCGATGGCATATTTAAGCAAGAAAAAGTGCTAATTCGGCAACAATCGACAGACTTCGCGAGCCAATCTGCATTCCATGTCGGCCATTACAACAGTCCCAGGATGTAACCGTTGGCAAATTTTGCAACGTTGAAATTTACGCTCTGGTAGCATGCGCTCTTCATTCAACAGGAGGCGTTATGCACATGATTACTTCGCTGGTTTCTGCCAGCCTGATTTCCGTGGCTGCGCTGGTGGCCGCCACACCTGCAGCCACTGCAGCTGCCCCGGCGGCGTCCGCCGCAACGCCGGATGCCGCCGCCGTCAAGGCGACGCAAGACATGCTTGCCGCCATGCAGGCGGAAAAAATGATGCGGATGGTCGTTGGTTCCAGCCGCTTCCCCAATGAGCAGGCGCGTAAGGCAGCCATGGCCAAGGTTGACAAGCTGGCGCCTGCCGACGTGTACAAGCGATTGTCCGTCCCCGTGTCGAAACTGGTGTCGGCGGAAACCGCGGCGGAAATGGCGCGCTTTTACCAGTCGTCCTATGGACAGAAAGTGTTGAAGCATCAATACAACAGCGGCCCCAGCCTGGGTGATGCCGCGCCACCCGCCACCAAGGAAGAAAAGGTGGAATTGAAGAAGCCTGCGTATTTAAAAGCCAGCAAGGAGTTCGACGCGGCGCAGCCTGCCATTCGTCATGAAATCTTTGTCCTGGTCAAGAGCGTATTGTCTGCCGCCTAACAGTGTTGCAATGTAATTACTGATGCGCATACGCAACGCTCGTAGGTGAAATACTGCTTGTCGCTTGGTCAACAAAATTGTAAAATCGGAATAGTTTTTGATAGAGTTATTGTGCCCCCTCAGTACACTCTTGTCTGATTTCAGTTTGTGACGATGTGAATGCCCCCGACCTGGTAGTGCCATTGGCTTTGCCGCCAATTAACTACGATAGCTGCTTCGCCGAACGCCTGCGTCAGCATGGCGGGCGTCTGGCTATCTTGACGGAAGACGGGCGGCGCTACAGTTACGAGGCGCTGGCAGAAGCGGTGGACAAGCAGGCGGCCACGCTGGGCGCACCCCGCGTGACCATCATTGAAGCGGCAAACCGCATTGAATGCGTGATTGCCTACCTCGCGTGTCTGGCCGCGCACCATCCTGTCGTGCTGGCCGAACCCGGCTCCACGCTGCGCGACAAGCGCATTGCCCAGCAATTCGGCATCACCACGGTATTCCATCAAACCAGCGGGCGCTGGAAATTCGACCGTCCAGACGATGCGCCGGCAATGGAACTGCATCCAGACCTGTGCGTATTGCTGTCGACGTCCGGCACCACGGGCAGCCCGAAACTGGTGCGCCTGTCGCGCAAGAATATTGAAGCCAATGCGGGTGCGATTGCCACGTACCTGGGCTTGACGCCTGATGACCGTGCCATCACGACCTTGCCGCTGTACTACTCTTACGGCATGTCGGTGCTCAATTCGCACCTGTTTGCCGGCGCCACGGTGTTGCTGACGGAACGCGCGCTGTCGGAAAACGAATTCTGGCAATTTTTTGAATCCGGCGGCGCCACCAGTTTTTCCGGCGTGCCTTTTTCATTCGATGTGCTCGAGCGCATCAGCTTCCGCACGAAGAACTATCCCACGCTGCGCTATATTGCGCAGGCGGGCGGCCGCCTGCCGGCCGAGCAGGTCAGGCAATACGGTACGTGGGCGCGCGACCATGGCAAGCAGTTATTCGTCATGTATGGCCAAACGGAAGCCGCGCCCCGCATGGCGTATTTGCCGCCGGACCTGGTGCTGAACAACACGGAATGCATCGGTTTGCCTGTGCCGGGCGGGGAATTCCTGCTGGCCGGCGACGACGGCGCGTACATCACGGAAGCCGACCGTCCCGGTGAACTGGTGTACCGCGGGCCCAATGTCATGATGGGTTACGCGGAAACCCTCGACGACCTGGCGAAACCGCAGGGGCCCGATTTGCTGCACACGGGCGATATCGCATGCCAGCAGGCCAATGGACTGTATCGCATCATCGGCCGTAGAAACCGTTTCTCGAAAATCCTCGGCTTGCGCATCAGCCTTGATGAACTGGAACGGTGGATGCAGCAGCGCGGCTGGCACGGCATCGTCACGGGGGATGACCGCATCATTGTCGTGGCCGTAAGCGACGACAAGAATGTGCGTGCCGTGCAGCTGGCCTTGCTGGAGCGCTATGCGCTGCCGGCCAGTGCGATTGTTGTGCTGCACCTGGATCCGCTGCCTTTGCTGCCGTCCGGTAAATTTGACTACCGTGGCTTGCTGCGCGCGGGGCAGGAAGCCAGTACCGGCCAAGGCCAGGCGCAGACGCTGCTGGAAGGCTACCGCCAAATCCTGGGCATCCCGGATATTTTGCCGACGGATAGTTTCCTTGATACAGGCGGCGATTCGGTCAACTTCGTGGAAATTTCCCTGCTGCTGGAACAGCACCTGGGGCGCGTGCCGGAAAATTGGGAGGTGCTGTCGATTTCCGCGCTGGAAGCCATGCGCGAAGAGGCCGCCACCGTTGCCGAGTCCAGCCAGGTGCCGCGCCGCTTCTGGATTGCCGGCTGTATCGGGCTGGGCTTGCTGCTGGCTGGCGAGGCGGCGCTGCAAATACGTACGTATCTTAAGACCGGCCGCACCGCGCTGACGCAGGGGAATGATGCCTATCTGATCGAGGGAACCGAAAGCGAAGCCAGGAGATACCGCCCCAACCAGCGGTTTACCAAGCATTCCAATCCGGAGCATGTATTTGTCATTAACTCGCAAGGATTGCGTTCGCCGGAAATTCCCGCGGGGCTCGCGCCAGATGAATTACGCATCGCTGTCATTGGCGCATCGGCCGTGGCGGGTGAATATGCTGTCACCAATGACGAGACATTCCCGGCACTGTTGCAGGAACAGTTGCGCCAGCAGCAGCCTCGGCGCACAGTCAATGTAGTCAATGCGGGTATCGAAGGCGCCGGAGTGAATGACTTGGTGATGCTTGCCGAGCGAGTCGTGGCGCCACTGCACCCGACAGCCGCTGTGATTTACCCGGGCATGAATGACCTCAGCCTGATTTGCAAAACGCCGGTGACCCGTAAACACGAGGGCCTGCCGGCACCTGAAGCGCCGGATTGGATCATGACGTCCGTTCTAATTGCGAAAAATGCAATGATGTTGCGGGAGCGGCCGGCCAGGGTAGCGGCTTTTAATTTGCAAGAACGTTTCCCTTCCGACTATAGTGCGAATCTGGAGCGAGCCGTTGCGACGCTGCGCGCGAAAGGCATCCCCCCCATGCTGATGACTGTGGCGCGAGGGTTCGCAGGCGGGAATTCGGAGCTGGCGCGCAGTGCGCTGTATTATGCGCCCTGCCTGGACGAGCAGCGGCTGGTTGAACTCAGTAACATGTTTAATGACGCTATCCGCTCAACCGGCCAGCGTCTGGATGTGCCAGTGCTGGATCTGGCCAGTGTGATGCAGGGCGGCAGCCGGTATTTTGTCGACTCCAGCCACTTTACGCAGGAGGGCGAGCAATTCGTCGCCAGTTATCTGGCCACGGAATTGAGCAGGCAGCCCTGGATGCAGCAGCATCCCCAGGTAGCGTCCAGCAGCCGCCATCGATAGGAACAGTGTGGACATTACCAGTTTTAGCTACTTCATTTTTTTCGCCATTGTCCTGTTTAGTCACCGCCTGCTGCAACCGTGGCCGGCCTTGCAAAATCTCTGGCTGCTGGCCGCCAGCTACTACTTTTACATGGCATTAGACTGGCGTTTTGCCGGCCTGCTGTCCGGCCTTACGCTGATCAATTATGCAGCGGGTGCGTGCGTCGTGCGCTATCCCGCGAAAGCACGGCTGTCCGTGGCGCTGGCCGTGATTGCCAGCATCCTGATCCTGATTTATTTCAAGTACCTGAACTTCTTTGCCGACGTGGCGAACAGCATTGCGCATGTACTGCACTTGAATATGGCGGTGCCTTATGTGGACGTGATTTTGCCGGTCGGGATTTCCTTCATGACGTTCCAGGCCATCACGTATCCGATCGACCTGGCCGCGGGCCGTTTGCAAAAGCCCACCACGCTGCGCAATTTCGCGCTGTTCATGGCGTTTTTCCCGCGCCTGCTGTCCGGTCCCATCGTGCGCGCCGGCGACTTCATCCCGCAGCTGGAGCGTCCCCACAATGAAGTGGAAAGCGCGGACCGTTTCAGCGGGCTGGTACTGGCCGGCCGGGGCCTGGCGAAAAAAGTGCTGCTGGCCGACGCGCTGGGCGCCTATCTGGTCGAACCCGCGTTTTCCGATCCGGCCACGTTTTCATCACTGTTCCTCATCATTGCGCTGGCCGGCTACAGCTTCCAGGTCTATCTGGATTTGAGCGGCTATACGGATATGGCGCTAGGCGCCGCGCGCATGCTGGGCTACCGCTTGCCGGGCAATTTCAACCGCCCGTACCTGGCCACCAGTATCGCGAATTTCTGGCAGCGCTGGCACATTACGATGTCGTCGTTCTTCCGCGACTACCTGTACACGCCGTTGAGCCAGGCGTGGGGCGCGCCCACTGCAGTCAACCTGCTGATTACGTTTGTCGCCATCGGCCTGTGGCATGGCGCCGGCTGGAAGTTTGTTTTATATGGGCTGCTGCATGGCAGCATGGTGGCGCTTGGCCATTACCGCACGGAGCAGCGCACCCGCCTCGGCATCCCGCAGCCGATTTTGCGCGGCAGCGCGCTGGCCATGCGGATTACGTTTATCTTTTCCCTGGTGGCGCTGACACGCCTGCTGTTCCGGTCCGACAGCATCGACGTGGCGCAAACGTATTTCTACAACATGCTGATACCGCACGGCGGCGAATTTCCGCTGACGATCACGGCAACGGTGGCGCTGGCCCTGGGTGCGCTGCTGCATTTCACGCCGATACGCTGGCGCGACATGCTGATGGACAGGATAGCTGCTGCGCCCACGTGGCAGATCGGCGTGGCAGTGCCCATCGCCGTCTACTTCCTGATCGTGTTCAACCACGGCCGCGTGGGCTTTATTTACTTCCAGTTCTAAGCCGTCACACCGCCATCGGCGCCGTGATTGGCGCGTGGTGCTGGTAGCCTTCCAGCGAAAAGTCCGACGGCTCGACTTTTTCCAGCCATTCCGGCTCATACTTGCCAGTCTTGGCAAAGTCCGGCACGCGGTCGGAAATCGCCAGTGTCGGCGCAGGGAAGGGTTCGCGCTTCAATTGTTCCTGCACCATGTCCAGGTGGTTTTCATAGATGTGCGCGTCGCCGATGAAATAGCTGAACCAGCGCGGCGTATAGCCCGTCAGGCGGCCCACCAGCGCCAGCAGCGCCGCGCCTTCCGCCAGGTTGAATGGCGTGCCGAGGCCGATGTCATTGCTGCGCACGTACAGGCACAGGGAAATCTCTTTGGTGGTGGCGTTCGGGATGAACTGGTACAGCAAATGGCAGGCTGGCAGCGCCACCTGGTCCAGCACGGCAGGGTTCCAGCCATGGAACAGGATGCGGCGGCTGCCTGGATTGTTGACGATGGTGTCCAGGCATTCGCGCAACTGGTCAATGGCCTTGTACATCAGCACCTTGTTGACGCCATCTTCCGCCAGCGGTGCAACGACGCGGAAGCCGTTCCTTTGCGCGTCGGCGATTTGCGCGTGCGCGTCGGCGTTCAGCAATTTGTAGCCGGGCCACTGGCGCCACTGCACGCCATACACGGGGCCCAGGTCGTCGGCGCCGGTGCGATGCGGGTTGTCCAGCCACTGCTGGTTTTCATTGGCATTCTGGTCCCACACCTTGCAGCCCAGCGCGCGGAAATCCGCCGCGCTGCTGGACGCGCGCAGGAACGCGCACAATTCACCGACGACGGATTTGAATGCCAGCTTTTTCGTCGTCACTGCCGGGAATCCATCCTTTTGCAAGTCAAAGCGCATCATGGCGCCCGGCACGCTGAGGGTGCGGATGCCGGTGCGGTTGTCTTGCCAGCTGCCGGTGTCAAGGACGGTGCGGATCAGGTCCAGGTATTGCTGCATTCAAATCTCCAACGTGGTGCGGATTGGTCAAACCCATGATTGTAACAGGGGGCTCGGCTTTAACGTTTCGGCCGCTTGCCGCTTGTGCGCGCCGTGGCTTTTGCAGCGGATTTGGCTACCGCCTTGGCGCCGCGCCCGCCGGTGACGACCACTGCGCCTTTGGGCGCTGCGCCGCCTGCCGCGGGGCCATAACCGGGATTCCGGGCACGGCCCGTTTGCGCGGCATGGAATCCGCCGCGCGCCGGTTTGCCGCCTGGCCCGGCTTTGGCGGCAGGCGCTTTGCGCTGCGTTGCCGTTGCAGCAGGGAAGCCGCCATCGAGGTCGGTGCGGAAGCGGGGATCCGCGCTCAGCGGCTGGTCCGGGTCCACATTGGGTTTGGACGCTTGCTTGCCCTTAGCCGGGGCATCCTTTTTGACCGGCTTGCCGGAAGGCTTGGCAGCAGGTGCGGTATCGGGCACGCGGTGCTCGGCTTCATAGCCCGCCACTTCCGTGCGGGGCAACACTTGCTTCGTGAGTTTTTCTATGGCGCGCAACGGTTCCACTTCGTCTGCACACACCAGCGACAGCGCTTCGCCTTCCATGCCGGCGCGGCCCGTGCGGCCGATGCGGTGCACATAATCTTCCGCAACCGTCGGCAAATCAAAATTCACGACCAGCGGCAGCGCATCGATATCGAGGCCGCGCGCGGCCACGTCGGTGGCCACCAGCAATTGCACGTGGCCTGCCTTGAAGCGTTCCAGCGCCCGCAAGCGCGCGTGCTGGGCTTTGTCGCCATGGATGGCGTCAGCCTTGAAGCCATGTTCCTGCAATTGCCCAACCAGCGCATCGGCGCCTTTGCGGGTCTTCACGAATACCAGCACTTGCGGCCAGTCGTTCTTGCGCAACAGGTGCAGAAGCAGCGGCGCCTTGCGGCGTTTGTCGGTCGTGATGGCCCATTGGCGCACGGTGGCGGCAGCGCGGTTGCGCGGGCTGGCCTGGATCGTCACGGGGTCATTCAGCAGCACCTGCGCCAGGTCGCGGATCACTTCCGGGAACGTGGCGGAAAACAGCAGCGTTTGTTTTTCGTCCGGCAGCGCGAGAAGAATCTGTTCCAGGTCGTTGGCGAAACCCAGGTCCAGCATGCGGTCCGCTTCATCCAGCACGACCGCCTGCAGCTGGTCGAACTGTACTTCGCCCTGGCCCATCAAGTCCAGCAAGCGGCCCGGCGTGGCTACCAGCACATCGAGGCCCTTGCGCAGCTTGGCGATTTGCGTATCGATCGGTACGCCGCCATACGCGACGTAGGCGCGCATCGGGATATTGCGGCCGTAGCTGCGGAAGCTTTCAAACACTTGCTCCGCCAGCTCGCGCGTCGGCGTCAAGACCAGGCAGCGCACCATGCCGGGTGCGGCGCGCTCGCCGCCCGATGCCAGGCGCTGCAACAGGGGAATGGCAAAACCGGCAGTCTTGCCGGTACCTGTTTGCGCGGCGGCCAGCACATCGCGGCCTTGCAGGATGGGCGGGATGGCTTGCTGCTGGATCGGGGTTGGTTCGGTATAGCCGACCGTGGCCAGCATGCGCAGCAGTGGATCGATCAAGCCCAGGGATTCAAAAGTCATTGTGTTCTTTTCAAAGTTCGTTACACCACAGCGCCAGCGCACTGTGCAGGCGCGCGTCATCGAGCGCCATCAAGTTGTCGCCCACGTACCATTCCGTATAGCTGTGGCCCGGCAATTGCGCATGGCTGGCGCGGTTGTACAGCCACACGCCATGCTGTTCCGCCACGCGGTTGCGCAGCGCCATGGCGCGTTCGCGGCAGACGGGCATGTGCACGTGCAGCAGGTTTGCCTGTGGCGCGGCGGGATTGGGCGTCAGTTTCGGGAAGGCGCGCAGGGTTTCATACAGGGCCTGTGTGCGGCGGAAATAAGCGGGCATGGCAGCGAGCCGCGCATCGAATTGCATGGCGGCGGCCACGATGTAAGGCGAGCGGTGGATCACGTTGCCGCCCGAGCGGCGGAACCATTCCGCCGCCACCGCGGTAAATTGCCGCTTGCCCAGCAAGACCGCGCCGCCAAGGCCGCCGATGCCTTTATAGAGCGACACGTAGATGCTGTCAAAGCCGGCGCAAATGTCGTGCAGCGGCTTGCCGTAGGCGGCAGCGGTTTCCCACAGCCGCGCGCCATCCATGTGCAGGTGGATATCGTGTTCTTTGCAGTACGCCTTGATGGCTTGCAGTTCTTCCCATGACGGGCATTGGCCGCCGATTTCCCGTGCAGGCAATTCCAGTACCACGGCTGCCAGCTGGTCCGGAATGGCTTTCAAGTCATCCAGCGTCCACGGGCGGTGCGGGTCGCCGATTTGCAGCGCGTGGAAGTGGTCCAGCAACTGGTGGTTGCCCCGTTCGTGCTTGAAGATGTGGGCAGTCGGGTGCAGCGCCACCAGGCGGCTGGCGCGCGCATGGCAGGCCACGCGCAGCGCCGTCACTTGCGTCATCGTGCCCGTGATGCAAAAGACGCCGGCTTCACAACCCAGCAGCGCGGCGATTTTCGCTTCAAAGGACTGGATCAGTTCACCATCGCCATACACGTCATGCGCCACCTGGTGCTGTTCGCACCAATCGGCCATGGCGGCATACAGTTCGGCGGGCGTTGGCTGCCGGTGGCCGGGCAGGATGGTATGGCAGCGCTGGCGCAGTTCGGCGTCGGTCACGGGAGTCTCCTGGAAAGGACGACATTTTAACCGAGTGCACTGTGGTTAAGTTCCAGTCAAGGCGGGTGTCTTTTAGTCACAGCTGTTTTATATTTTCTCAAATTCAATTACAATTACTAAATAGAAATATATGTTTCCCTAAAATCAAGAGAGATCACATGAAAAAGACTATCCGGGCGGTACTGTTTGCTTCACTGGCTGTCAGCTGCGCCGCACAGGCGGTCGTGGTGCGCGGCTATGGTTCTGGCGCGCTGCGCGGCGGCGATTTGACCGACCCGGAAAACAATGCGAGCGCCACGTCGCTGGTCAATTACAACGCGACGCTGCGCTCCAGCATCGAGCCTTATTTCTACAATGAGGGCGCGTTCAACGTGTTTGACAACCAGGTTGGCAGCGGCGACGCCAAATGGTGCTGCGATGCGGGCAATGTATGGGTTGAAGCGGACTTCGGCAGCAAGCGCTATGTGCTGACGGCATTCACTGCCGCGTCGGGCAATGATTCGCCGGACCGCGATTCGGATAACTGGCGCATCCTGGGCTCGAACGACGGTGTCAATTACACGCCGATTTTCACGTATAACAACCTGGGTACGTCGCCCTGGAACAACCGCCTGCAAGTCAATGAATACACGTCCGGCGTGGATTTTGCCACACCGGCCGCATACAGCATTTTCCGTTACCAGTCGTTCCACACGGTGGGCAACTGGATGCACCAGATTAATGAGCTGGAATTCTACGGCAAGGAAGCCACCGTGCCGGAACCCGCCACCATGGGCTTGCTGGCGCTGGGCCTGGCGGGAATCGTGGCGGCGCGCCGCCGCAAGGTGCGCTAAACAGCCATGCTGCTGGCCGCTATGGTGCGGCCTGTTGCGGCGTCCGGCGTGTCAGCACGACGAGCGCTGCCGCACCGCACGCCACCATGGCCAGCGCAATGGCTTCGGCCTGCGTGGCGTGGAAGATGCCGAAATCCAGTACCGGATTGACGCGGATTTGCTCGATGGCCAGCCGTTCGATCCCCGCCAGCACCAGGTACAGGGAAAACAGCCAGCCCTGGCGGAACGCATGCTTGCGCAGCGCCCATAGCACGGCGAATCCCGCCAGCGACATGACGACTTCATAGACCGGCGCCGGATACACGCCCGGCGCGGCGATGGTTTCGCCAAAAATATTGTTCGTGTAAGTCTGGGCCCAGAACCATGTGGGCAGCCAGCCGGGTTTGAGCGCCATGTCCGCTACGCGGCCCCAGTCGCCGTCGCCGGAAATCTGGCAGCCGATGCGGCCGATCGCATAACCGAGCAGCATGGCTGGCGCCACGGCGTCGAGCATGGCGCGCGCCGGCAAATGCCAGCGGCGGATGAACCACAGGCCGGCAACGACGCCGAATAGCAGGCCGCCCAGCACGCTGAGGCCGGAGCGGCTGAAGATCATGTCCCACGGGTTAGCGGCAAAGCTGTCCAGGTGTTCAAGGATGTGGAACACCCGCGCGCCCGCCACGCCGAAAAACAGCGCCAGCAAAGCCAGGTTGGACACCACTTCGTGCGGCGCCACCTGCAGCGTCTCGCCGCCTTGTGAGCGCCACGCCATCGGCAGCGCGCCCAGGCTGTGCAAGCGCTTCATTTCCGCCGTCAGGCAGATTGACGCGGCCAGCAGCGCCAGCGCCACCATCATGCCGAAGGTGGCCAGCGGCAGTGGCAGGTGGTAGCCCGTGAAGGCAAACACCACGTCGCTCAGGTAAGGATAGGACATGCGGGCGGCAGGGCAGGGCGCCGGTCAGTGCACAACCTGCACGTTATGGAATTGCAGCGCCGCCAGATTCGCATAAATGCCGCCCAGCGCGACCAGCGATGCATGGTCGCCCGTTTCCACGATCTTGCCATCTTCCATGACGATAATGCGGTCGGCGCGCTGCACGGTGGCCAGGCGGTGCGCAATGATGACGGTGGTACGGCCTTTCATGGCCGCTTCCAGCGCGCCCTGCACCAGGCGCTCCGATTCCGCATCCAGCGCGCTGGTGGCTTCATCCAGCAACAGCAGCGGCGGGTTTTTCAGCAGCGCGCGGGCAATCGCGATGCGCTGGCGCTGGCCGCCGGACAGGCGCACGCCGCGCTCGCCCAGGAACGACTGGTAGCCGTTCGGCAAGCGCTCAATGAATTCATGGGCTGCCGCCATTTTCGCGGCCTGGATCACTTCTTCATCGGTTGCGTCAAAGCGGCCATAGCGGATGTTTTCCATCGCGTCAGTCGAGAAGATCACTGTATCTTGCGGCACGATGCCGATCGCGTTGCGCAGCGTGTGCAATTCCAGTTGGCGGATATCGACGCCATCGAGTTTGATGGACCCCAGTTGCGGATCGTAGAAACGCAGGAACAGCTGGAACAGCGTGGTTTTACCGGCGCCGGACGGGCCCACGACGGCAATGGTTTCACCAGGTTTGATGTCCAGCGACAGGTGCGACAGCGCTGCCGTATCGGGACGCGACGGGTACGAGAACGTCACGTCGTTCAAGGCCAGCGCCGCGCCATTGGCGGCGCGCGGCGGCAGCGGCAGCGGGTGGGCAGGGGACTGGATATCCGACTTCACGGACATCAGTTCCAGCAGGCGCTCGGTGGCGCCAGCGGCGCGCTGCGCTTCGCCCATGACTTCCGACAGGGCGCCGATGGCGCCGGCCACCGTCGTCGCATACAGGATGAACTGGCCCAGGTCGCCGCCCGTCATGGTGCCTTCCAGCACGGCGTGGGCGCCCAGCCACAGCACGAACACGATAGTGCCAAACACCAGCACGATGGCCAGCATGGTGAGGAAAGCGCGGGCGCGGATGCGCTGCATGGCGGTGCCAAACGCGCTTTCCACCGACGCGCTGAAACGCTCGGTTTCGATTTTTTCATGCGTGAACGCTTGCACGGTCGGCATCGCGTTGAGGATTTCACCGGCGACGGCGGAAGCATCGGCAATACGGTCCTGCGACGCGCGCGACAGCTTGCGCACGCGGCGGCCAAACAGCACGATCGGCACGACGGTGAGCACCAGCAAGCCGAGAATGATGGACGACAGCTTGGCCGACGTGTAGAACAGCATGGCCAGGCCGCCGACAAACAGCAGTATATTGCGCAGCGCCATGGAAATACTGGTGCCCACCACGGCCTGGATCAGCGTGGTGTCGGTGGTGATCCGCGACAGCACTTCGCCGGTCTGCGTGGTTTCAAAGAATTCCGGGCTTTGCGTGACGACGTGGCGGTACACGGCGCTGCGGATGTCGGCTGTGACGCGCTCGCCCAGCCACGACACCGTATAAAAACGCGCGGCAGTAGCCAGCGCCAGCACGGTGGCCACGCCGAACAGCGCGAGGAACACGGCATTGACATGCTCGATATGGTTGCCGGCGGAACCCGCCGCACCAAAGCCCAGGTCGATCATTTGCTTGAAGGCGACCGGGATCGCCAGCGTGGAACCGGCGGCCACCACCAGCGCCACGCCGGCCATGGCAAACTGCTTTTTGTAGGGCAGCAGGAAGGGCAGCAATCCTTTGAGGGCGGCCAGGCTGCCTTTTTTCAGTTCGCGCGCTTCAGGCGCGGCGGCAGCGCCGCTGGATTTGGCCGTGGAATGGCCCTCGTTATCAGCCGGGTTGGAATTGCTGTTGCCTGCGATGCTGTTATTCATTGAAATTTCTAATCTTTTACAGTTTCATGGGCCGTACATAGCCGGTCAGCTCCAGGTAGCCTTTGCCGGCCTGGATGCCGTCGCGCTGCACTTTCACCGCCCCTTCCCAATACACGGCGCCCGTACTGCGGCGCGAATCAAGCTCCTGGTCATCCTGCAGGGGCGCGATATCCCACAGGACATCGCCTGTGGCAAGCTGGGTGGCAACGGGATACTCGGCATTGGTGCGGGGCGAACGCCACCGCCTTTGCGGGGTAAAGCTGACCTGGTCCTGCGCGTAATGCGTGATCTTACCGGATGCATCGCGCCATGTCGCGTGCGCCCACAGTGTACCACCTGTCTTGCTACGCATATGAAAGGCCATCAGGGCGCCGCCGTCATCGAGGTTGATGCCGACCCAGTCCCAGCCTGCCGCATCCGGGTCCAGGTAAGCGCTCGACCATTCATGGTCCAGCCACGTGACGCCCGTGACGGCCAGCGGTTTGCCGCCGGTACGGGTGATGGCGCCTGTCGTGTGCAGCTGCGGCTCGCTGTAGTAATAGCTGGCGGCCAGCGGGTCGGGGCTCTTGCGGGAAAAACCGCGGTCGCCTTGCTGCATGACGCTCTGGCTGGGCGTTAACGTCAAATCCAGCGTAAAGCCGGAACCGGCTAATTTGACGTGATACACGCCGTTTGCAGCGCGCACCATGCGCCAGTCGTCCAGTTTCACGTCCGTGTCGCCGGTTTTTGCGTAAGCCAGGCCAAAGCCTTCACGGGCGGAACGCTGGTCGTGCTGCAATTTGCCGGCGGCCGGGTCGGACAGCGCCGCATGGCCAATGATCAGCTGGTGCGGCGCGAATTGGCTGGGATTGTCCGCGTCGTGCTGCGGCGCGGCGCGGAAGAACGTCACCTGGTAGCCGAGGTCTTTGCCGTCCGGGGTTTTCACCCAGCCGGTCGCGTACCACCATTCAGTCTTATAGGCGGGGTGGGCGCCGAAGTCGCGGGGGAATTGCAGGGTTTGGCCGGGCGGCAGCGGGGTGACGGGCGGGTATTGGGGCGGTGCGGCCAGGGCCGGTGCTGTCATCCTCGCGAAAGCGAGGATCCATGCGCCGCGTGTCAGCAAGCGCCGTACGGATCCACGTTTGCACGGGGATGACGAGCCGGTGGCAAGTTCACGCATTACCAATCCTCCCGGACCGCCCGGATCGGCGCACCGGACAGCGCCCGCCGCCCGGACGCCAGCGCCGTCAATGCGGATGCCGCCAGCAGCGCCGCCGCCACGGCGCCCAACAAGGGCCACGGCAAATGCATTTGCATGGTCCAGTGGAACGATTGCGGATTGACGATGAACACCAGTACCAGGCTGATGATCCAGCCCAGGATAAAGCCGGTGGCAATGCCCAGCCCCGTCAGTGCGCCGCCTTCAATGGCTAAAATGGAAAGAATCTGGCGGCGCGTGACGCCGATATGGCGCAGCATGCCGAATTCGCGCGCGCGGGCAAAGGTCTGCGCGGAGAATGTCGCCGCCACGCCGCACAAGCCGATGGCAATGGCGATCAATTCCAGCAGGTAGGTGATGGCAAAGCTGCGGTCAAACATCCTCATGCTCAGCGTACGGATTTCCGACAATTCATTGAGTTCCAACGTGCGCCCGAATGGCAGCGCTCTTAACGCCGCCTTTAATGCTTCCATGCGCGCGCCGCCCGCCAGCCATAGCGCGACGTTGTTGATATCCACATCGCCCGTCAGCGCCTGGTAATCCGCCAGGCGGATTTGCACGGCGCCGTGGGCGCGCGCATAGTCGCGCCAGATGCCCGCGACAAAAAAGTCATGGGGCCTGCCTGCCAGCGGCAACGTCAATGTGGTGCCGGGCTGCACGTTATACAAGTCCGCCATCGGTTCCGACACCCACGCGGGCATGCGGCCTTCGGGTACGGGCAACGACGGACCCGCCATGGCCAGGACAGATTCCGGCCGCGCGCTATCGACATTGCGGGCCATCAGCAGCACGGGAGGGCGGGCCGGGTCCAGCTGCAATGGCTTCACGCGCAGGAAATCCGCTTTGGCGATGCCGGGCAGCGCCAGCACCAGCTTTTGTTCGTCCGGCGTCAGCCCCGCTGTGCCGCCGCCGGCTGCGCTGCTGGCATACAGGTCGGCAGGCAGCACTTGCAGCAGCCACTGATCGACGGAGATGCGGAAACTGGCCACCATGATGGCCATGGCCACCATCAGGCTGAAGCTGGACAGTACGCCGCCCAGCGCCATGCCGGCCTGTCCCGGCGCGTTGGCCAGGCGGGTCAGCGTCAGCGACGTGACGGCCGATGCCTGTTCGCGCCGCCCCGGCCCCCGGTGCCAGATTGATGCCAGCAGGCGGAACACCAGCCCCGCCACGCGCGGCATCAGGGCGATGGCGCCGATCAGCATCAGGGCAATCGACAGGTAGCCGAAGACCGGCAATTCCCACACGGGCGGCAGTTGCGACAGTACGGCTGACAGCGCGACGCATGCGAGGCCCGGCCAGGCCGGCGCAAAGCGCGCCAGCGCGGCTTCTTCCGCGCCGGCTTTCAGTGCAATGGCAGGACGGGCCCGCGCCGCTTCCATGGCTGGCGCCGCGCTGCCCAATACAGACACGCCGATCCCCAGCACGAAATAGACCAGGGCGGCAATCGGCGTAAATTGCACTTCCGGCCGTGCGCCGGAGAAGAACCCGGCGCCCAGGTCGCCGCCAAACAATTGCAGCACGCTGGCCGCCAGTACATAGCCTGCCACGATGCCCAGTACGCTGCCCACCACGCCCAGCGACAAGCCTTCCAGTATTACCTGGCGCAGCAGCTGGCCACGTTCCAGCCCCAGCACGCGCAGCAGCGCAAACTGGCTGCGGCGCCGGATCACGGACAGCGCCTGCGTGGAAAACACGAGGAACGCTCCCGTGAACAACGCCACCAGCGCCAGCACCGACAAGTTGACGCGGTAAGCCCGGCTCATATTGTCGTTGCGGCTGTTCTGGTCTTCATCATTCGGACTGCCGACGTGGAAGCGGCCCGGATACGCGTGTTCGAGTTCTTCCGCCAGCGCCGCCTTGAACGCGGCGCGGTCCACGCCTTCACGCAATTTCAAATCCACGCGCGTCAGTTTGCCAAGGCGGTTGAAGCGCCATTGCGCGGCGCCCAGGTCCATGACACCCAGCCGCTGGCCTGCGCGGGCGCGGGCCAGTGGTCCGGCTATCCGCAACGCCAGCGTTTTGGTCCCGGCCTGCAACTGCACGATGCCGCCGGGTGCGGCCCCCAGCCATGATTGCGCAGCGGCGGACAGGAACACGGCATTGTCGGCCAGCGCATCCATCGGGCGGTCTTCGGCGGGAATGCCCATCAAGTCCGGCGTGATGGCGGAAGCGCGGAACATGTCGATGCCGAGGATTTCCAGCGGCGCGCGCTGTCCGGGCACGGATGCGTACAGCTGCAGCACTGGCGACGCCACGGCGACGCCGTCGCGCTGTGCCAGGGCAGGATAGATTTGTTCGTCAAACGTACTTTCCGTGCCGCTCACTTGCACGTCGGCTTGGCCGGACAAGCTTTTCACGGCGGAGGAAAATTCATTGAAGGCGGCCGCATTGATCAGGTGGATGGCAAAGCCCAGCGACACGCCGATGGCAATGGCAAAGATGGCCGTCAGCGCACGCACCGGGTGCGTGCGCCATTCGCCAAACAGCAGCCAGCCGGCCAGCAGGTGGCGCCGCACAGCGTTTATCTGTGCAGCGGCCATCAGGCGGGGCACGCCAGCGCCAGCTTGTCGGCGGCCCGCTGGGCTTTGATTTTCGCGCGGCCGGCGCTTTGCGCCAGCGCGCCCCGTACTTCGTCATCGGCCCATTTCTTTTGCAGCCGCAGTTGCGCGCACTGCTTGTTGCGTTGCTGCGCGGCGCGGGCGGCTTGCTGCTGTGCGCGTTCATCTTGCGCTTCGCGCTGGTGCCGTTCGCGTTGCAGTGCGTTGGCTTGGTGCTGCATGCGCTGCAACTCCGCCGAAGCCGCGGGATTGGGCGGCGGCGCATCCGGTACGGCAATCACGGACGCAGCGCCGCCCTGGCACGGCTGTTCCGTGTAAGTGACTTTGCCGTCCACCGTGCATTTGTTGATCGTCTGCGCATGGCATGCGCCAGCTGCAAAGAGCCATACCAGCAGGGATGCACGCAAGGTGGTCATAGAATTTTCCCCGGATTCATCAGGTTGTGCGGATCCAGCGCCTGCTTGATGGCCCGCATCAGGGCCAGTTCCAGCGGCGCTTTATAGCGCGCCAGTTCATCGCGCTTCAGCGCGCCGATGCCATGTTCGGCCGAGATGGAACCGTCAAAGTGGTTGACCGCATCATGCACGAGGCGGTTGACTTCGGCTTGGTTGGCAAGGAATGCTTCATGGCCGATGCCTTCCGGCGGTGCGACATTGAAATGCAGGTTGCCGTCGCCCATGTGGCCGAAGCACACCAGCTGGCAGCCGGGGAATGCGCGCTGCAACTGCGGCGCCGTCTGCGCAATAAAGGACGGGATCACGGATACGGGCAGCGAAATATCGTGCTTGATGTTTTTGCCCGCCTTCGCCTGCGCCAGCGGGATATGTTCGCGCAATTGCCACAGCGCCTGCGACTGGGCGATGGACGACGCGACCACGGCGTCGTGGATAATGTGGCGTTCCAAAGCCGCGCCGATGGTCTGTTCCAGCAGCGCCACCGCGTGCGCTTCCGATTCACTGCTGGACAGTTCCAGCAACACGTATTGCGGGTGGGCTGCCGTGAACGGCTGCGGCAACTGGGGGAAATGCGTGCGCACCAGATGCAGGCAAAACGCCGACATCAATTCAAATCCCGTCAGGCTGGCGCCACAGCGGTCTTGCGCCAGTTTCAGTAATTCCAGCGCCGCATCGGGCGATGGCAGCGCGGCCAGCGCGGTAATGCAGGCTTTCGGCTGCGGATACAGTTTCAACACGGCGCCGGTAATGATGCCCAGCGTGCCTTCGGCGCCGATATACAGGTCGCGCAAGTCGTAGCCCGTATTATCTTTGCGCAGTGCACGCAAGCCGTCCCATAGTTCGCCTTGTGGCGTCACCACTTCCAGCCCCAGGCACAATTCGCGCATATTCCCATAACGCAGCACGGCCGTGCCGCCCGCGTTGGTGGCCAGGTTGCCGCCGATGGTGCAGCTGCCTTCGGCCGCCAGCGACAATGGGAACAGGCAGCCCTGGTCTTGCGCGGCTTGCTGCACGGCCTGCAGGATACAGCCCGCATCGACCGTGATGGTGCGGTTGAACGCATCGATATGGCGGATACGGTCCAGCCGCGCCAGCGACAGCACGACGGCCGTCCCGCTGCCATCGGGCACGCTGCCCAGTACCAGCCCGGTTTTGCCGCCTTGCGGCACGATGGGCACTCGCCACTGCGCGCAGGCGCGCACGGTGTCGGCCACTTCCTGCGCGGTGCCGGGGCGCAGCACGGCCAGCGCGCTGCCTGTAAATCGCCCGCGCCAGTCGGTCAGGTATGGCTCCATTTCGCCCGCGAGGGTCAACACGTGGGGATCGCCCAGCAACGTGCGGCAGTGGCCCAGGAAAGTGTTGGCGGCGGCGCTCGACATGGCGGTGGTCATCGTTTATTTGGCCGTCGTATTGACCTTGTCCAGCAAGTCCTTGGCGATCTTGCGGGCAGCCTGTTTATAAGGCCGCACATACATGACGGCGCAAATGAAGTAGACCACGACGATGGCGGCTTCGCCCCAGCCCAGCCATGCGGACGTGGCGCCCAGGTCGCTCCAGCCGCGCACGACGCCTTCCGTGAAATACAGCAGCACCATCATCGACGTCCACTGCAACGTATAAATGTCGCGTTTCAAAATGCCGGCCAGCGGGAACAGCAGTGGCGCGGCTTTCAGCGCCAGCCATGAACCGCCTGGCTTCAGCGGCGCGATCAGCGTTTCCCACGCTATGCACCACAGGATCAGCAAGCTCATGCTGGCAACGGCGCCGATATGGAAGAATTTTTGTTTGTTGTCATTATTCATGATGCGCTCCGCAATTTCCAGGCGGTTTCCGCCAGCCGCTTCCCTTGTGCGACGGCCAGCTTTTTCTCATCATCCGTCAGTGTCCGCTTGCCGTCCAGTCCCGCCCAATGCGTGGCGCCATACGGCGAGCCGCCGCTGGACGTCGTCATCAATTCAGGATTGGTATAAGGCAAGCCCATCACCATCATGCCGTGGTGCAGCAGCGGCACCATCATGGTCAGCAGCGTAGATTCCTGTCCGCCGTGCAGGCTGCCAGTGGACGTGAACACGCAAGCCGGTTTGCCTGCCAGCGTGCCGGACACCCATTCCGCCGATGTCCCATCCCAAAAATACTTCATGGCGGACGCCATGTTGCCAAAGCGGGTAGGGGAGCCCAGCGCCAGGCCCGCGCAGTCGCGCAAGTCATCCAGTTCCACGTACGGGGCGCCCTCATCCGGCACGGAAGAGGCCGTGGCTTCGGCCACACTGGACACGGCAGGCACCGTACGCAGGCGCGCTTCGCAGCCCGGCACGCTGTCGATGCCCTGGCCAATCAGCTCGGCCAGCCTGCGGGTAGCGCCATGGCGCGAGTAATATAAGACAAGAATGATGAGGTCTGGTGTGGTCATTCCGTTATTATATGGGCCACACGATTTTTAGACAGCTTCATGGTTAACAAGATTATTTCCCCGCTGATTGCCCCTCTGCTCGCCTCGGTTTCACGCAATGTGCAGGATGGTGTCGGTGCTGTACGCTCGCTGTCATGGCGGGAAATCCGCGACATGCTGCGCTTCGCCGGGCGCCGTTTGCGGGAAGAAAGCTTGCCGCAAGTGGCAGGCAGCCTCACCTTTACGACGGTGTTTGCGCTGGTGCCGCTGGTGACGATTGCGCTGGCAATTTTTACCACGTTCCCGATGTTTACCGTATTGCGCAAGGCGCTGGAAGCGTATTTTGTGCAAAACGTCATGCCAAAACAGATCGCCACGCCGATCTTGAACAACGTCACGATGTTTGCCAGCAAGGCGACACGCTTGTCGGCGGTGGGTGCGGTGGCGCTGGTGTTCACGTCTGTGGCGATGATGGGCACCATCGAAAAAGTGTTTAACCGTATCTGGCGGGTAAAGGCGGAGCGCAGCTGGACGCGCCGCATCCTTGTGTACTGGGCGCTGCTGACCCTGGGGCCGGTGCTGATCGGCGTGTCGCTGTCGCTGTCGACCAATGTGTACATGGCCACCAGCGACCTGGTGGGGGATGTGCCTATCTTGGGCTCGATTTTGTACACCTTGCTGTCGCTGACCGCGACCACGGCGGGCTTTACGCTGATGTACACGGTGGTGCCGAACCGCCAGGTCGACTGGCGCGACGCGCTGTGGGGCGGCTTGCTGGCTGCGCTGTTCTTTGAATTGGCCAAGCGCGGGTTTGCGGTCTTCATTACGCAATTCCCCACGTATTCGCGGATTTACGGCGCGCTGGCCGCGCTGCCGCTGTTCCTGATCTGGATTTATTTGTCGTGGCTGATCACCTTGATTGGCGCGCTGTTTGTGGCCGCGCTGCCGGTCGTCAAATATGAACGGTGGTGGCACGAGGCGCCGCCGGGCGGCGAGTTTGTTGACGCGATGGCGATATTAAAAGTGCTGTATGCGGCGTCGCGTTATGGCGATACGGCGCTGGTCAATGCGGCGGCGATACGGTCTTGCACGCGCATCGGCTTTGATGAAATGGACAGTCTATTGGGCCGGATGGCGGCGCAGGGCTGGGTCGGTAAAGTCAAGTCCGAAGCGCCGCCTCGGGTGCAGTGGGGTAAACGGGTCAGCGAAGGGGCGGATAATTGGGTGTTGTTGGCCAATGTGGACCGGTTGACGTTGGCCGATGTCTACCGCGTGTTTGTGTTTGGCGGCATGGCCATCAATGCGGGGGCAGCGGGCGACAGCGATGACGAAGCGGACCGCATTGCGGCGGAGGAAGCAGCCCAGTTGGCGCGGCATGTGGAAAATGCGGTGGAGCGGGGGCTTGATGTCACGCTGGTGCAGCATTTTGAACAGGGTTCAGGACAATGACTCCCCGGGGAATGACCAAGAGGAATGTGCTGTGAGACGTCAAGAATGTACGCAAAATGCTCTTGCCTCATTTGGGCCATCATGGCAGCGGCGGGGGAGCCGTCCGCTAGAGCCGAAGTTAGGCAACAATTAGTTTGAGCTTGCTAACCCTGCGTAGATCAACTTGCTGCCGGGCATTCCAGAGGTCATGTGCATCTTGCATAGCAAGCCAACTCTCGGGCGAGCGCCCAAGTGCTTTGGACAGCCGCAGCGCCATTTCCGAAGTAACGCGGCTTGTGCCCTTAAGGACCCGGCTGAGAGTAGATGGCGCGACGCGAAGCTTGTCTGCTAATTCGCGCCCACAAATGCCGTTGGGCTCCAAGTAGATGTCGGTGATGAACTCACCGGGATGAGGTGGATTGTGCATTGCCATTAGTGATAGTCCTCATAATTGACATGAACGGCGGTTGGAAGCGGGCGCAGCCCGCTGGAAACCGTCCGCTCGATGGAAGGGTTAGGCCGATTCATCGGAAGCGCACCACGGCTTGCCATGCGCCGACGCCAAAGGCCGCAAGGCTACACCCAAAGAGCACGATCGCGACCCACAAGACCCATGCATGCGACAACCGTGGCCTATTGCCTACCGCGCTTTCGTTGAGCAGCTTCAACTGCGCGAGATATGCAAAGAGCATTGCGAAACCACAGCATGCAAGCCCGAACAAGAAGGTGGCCATGGGGCACCGCATGTCGGGAGTAGCAACGCCTTTGCCGGCAACGTTTCCAAGATACGCGAGCAACGCTACCGCCGAGCCGCCGTTTGCCAGGGCTGAAAACTTGAAGCCTTCAATCGACAACGTGATGAGCGACTTGTAGGTCTCAAGCCAGTGCTGATCTTTCAGATCCGTGGTCATTGGAGTGGGGCCTAACGTGTTGGCTCAGCGGTGCCGTCAGGCGTCCGCAGGAACTGATGGTTAGCGCTTATTTGCATGAGAAGAAGCGTTTCAAGAATTGAACTGCTTGGTCTCCCGAAGGAACTTCCTCCATCACAATGAAGGCGGCCGGCTGGAATGAAAAGTTAGCCACCCTTGGCTGTCATCCTTGAAAAAGCTCGACGAACTGACTCGAGATTCGCATAGTACGTATGCACGAATTCCTTACGGAATTCAGAAACCTTGTATGGTCCAAGAAGGTCGCTCAAACGGGGAAAGCTGGCAACTGGGAAACAATCCACTGGGTCGTTCACTGTCTTCACCGAAGAATTTTCATACTCGTCCACAAGACGATTTAGGTACTCCTCCATCATGTCCAGGCGCTTGATTACTTCCTTTGCGTCTACGAAGAGGGACTTGTTGCTTTCAACATCCTTGGAGACTAGTTCTAGCTCAAGCTGGGCATCGTTGAGCAACTGCAAGTAATCATGGAATTTGGTCTTATGAATGAACATGTAAACGACGCCGCCAATCATCACCTTCTCGGAAGTAGCCCTAGCCAGTCGCCTGACCTTTTTTACATCAATGAACGACTCGTTGAGCCTGTCTAGTAACGCAACACGAAGGTCATCCGCGCGCATCAGGTCCTGACGCTCATTGTTTGCCTTCGTGATCAGTATCGAGACAACGTGGCCGGCAGCGGCAATAACGCCAAGTTGCAGTAGCGATTTTGCGATCTCCGTTGGGAGGTTGATTACCGGCCAACCACCCGCAACAACCAGTAGTCCAACGACCGCTGCTATGACAAGGGCGACAAGGAATGCGGCAACTTTGTTCATAATGGCTAACGAATGAGTTCAGCCGCCGCCGAAGGCGGTCGGCTGCAACGAGCGGTTAGGCCGCACCTCACGGATTGCGGCCCAAGATGGCCTGAAGTTTTGCAATGGCTTCTCCCACATTGAGTTGCCGGGCACTCAGCAACAAGCTGTCGAATGTGTCCTTCGATCCAAGGTACGCGGCCATCTCGTTGAAGAACGGAATGATGATAGCCACAAAGATAGATATCCGGACCGCCCAATTAAGAAGATGGGGCACCGGATAAAGAAGTGAGTCAAGGAACGGGTAAACCTTTCGCGCCAAGTCTTGCCGTTTGCGCCTCTTCTCTACCTCCGGGCCAGTGCCCGAGATGTGTTTGTACAAGTAGACGGCATTAATCGTGTTACGAACCGAAGAAATCAGCGCGTGCCAAATCTGCGAGACGATGTCGAAAAAGAGGCCAATGCCCATGAACACTGTCCAAAGCAACAGGTACTTCACGAGTGCATGGTCGAATGCCCATCGTTTGGACTGCTGCTGTACCTGGCCAAGCTTTGTAATCGTCTCTTCAAGGCGTGGAAGCGCTTTTTCTAGTTCGGAGCGATAGGCCGCTGTACCCTGTCCCTTCTTCTCGGACAAAGTCTCATGCTGCAACGCAAGGTCGGCCCTGATCTTGAGCTCTTCTGTGCGGAGTTTTTCGGTCTCGGCGGCAGTCTTCTCCGGCGTTCGAAGGTTCGCGGTGGTCTGGGTGAACTGAAAGAGGATCGCGACAATGAGTGCTGGAAGGGCCAGTATCTCAACAGTGACGGTCCACCAAGGCTTCTTCGGTTTGTCCTTCCCGTCTGAGTCGGCGCCTTGACGTTCCAGCTTTGTAGCCAAGAGGTCGATCTTGGTGGCCAGGAGTTCAAGACGCATATCGCTTGAGCTGGTTGCTTCCTTCGGCATACGATCTCCTACGGTGTTGTTTGGTGCAATGCTTGACCGCGTCTCGTGCTGCCCAACGTGCAAATTCAGCGCGCGCCGCAGGAGATCCGCTGGAATGAAAGGTTAGACTTTGAGTCAGGCAATTCCGGCCTGAGATTTGAGGCGATCGATCATGCCCCGACTCTTTCCTTCGCCGTAAGCCCAGCTATCGGGATCCGAAACACCCGAAGGAATACTGGGCAATGGCGGAATCGATGGTTCCGAAGTCGGCAGCACGCCTTGCTCCGCCCACCCATCGAGATATCCCTTGCGCCATTGTTCTTGAATGTCTTCCATATGTAACTCCTAGGTACTGTAAAAATGAAATTTGCGTGCAATGCAAAGAAGTGCGGTCTAACGTTATTGTTCAGCGGCGCCGGCAGGCGTCCGCTGGAATGTTTGGTTGGGCTATAGACTCTGCAATGTAGTAGAGAATGTAGCCCGAAAAAATTAACGTCCCTGCCGCGATCTCGTTTTTGAAGCAAGCCTGCATGGCTGCATCGTTAGCAAAGCCATATTCAGAAAGCTTGTCGCCAGCAAAAGAGACCAATCGCCAAGAATCGAACCCGTCGATTTCGCCGTTAGCGCCGAAGTCGAAATCAACAGAGCCAGCAGGAAGTCGGACAGCGCAGCCATAACCGTGCTTGAAGTAGGGAACACCGCTTTCAAGCGTTCCACGTGCAGGAATATCGATGCCGGTCCATTCGGTGTTGGACGATGGCAGAGGAATGCCCGACTTTTTCAAAAGAGCGACAGCCTCAAACACAGTGGTTTGGTAGTCAGCAATCAATCTCGCGAGACGTGGATTCATGGAGCCCAACGTGAGAATTCACCGGACCGCGCGTTTTTTGCCCGGGTCCGGTGGAATGAAAGGTTGGACAGGCTCAATAAATTTACCACGAACCAACCTGCAAAATTGGTGGGGCACGCCATTGGTTCTCAAGATTTTCGCCTCGACCGTAGCCACGGAATTGCTGCAAATATGAGCCCAAGTACACCACCTAGACACGTCACGACAATTGGTAGGTGCGTTGGTTGATACGCCTTAGCGCCGTAATTCTCAGGGTACCAGGATGGCTCAAGAAAATACCATGCGACGGCTACGCCAATTACAAATGCAAACGAGGCGAACATGAATTTTCGTTTTGGAGCCGCGATAAATGCTGATACGACTGTGGCCATCGCTGCGAAAAATCCCGAGCCGAGCACATGCCAATAGCCAAGCGCACCAGTAGCGATATCGGCGACTATACCGACAACGAAGAATGCGCCGATCACAGCGAATGCTGCCAAAATCCATTGTCGTGAATTGGTCATTTCATGCGGCCCATTGTGCCAAATTCAGCCGCGCCGCAGGCGTCGGCTGGAATGCCTTGTTGGGCAGTCGGTTCATATTATTCCCTTGCATCGTCGGATCCGAAAAGTTGCGTAAACAATCGTTCGGATTCAACTATGCCGCGCTCAGTAAGAGCAACGGACTTCGCTTTTCCCGCCGGGTTTGAAATCAAGCCTTTTTCGTGGAGGCTATCCATAATGTCCCAGTCGAAGGTCTTCCAGGCGCGATTACCGTCGTACAACCCCAGCTGCAATAGTGCAAGTACGGCATCTTCGATTTTCTTCCGATCGACAGTCACAATATTATCCTTGCGCCCAACGTTCAAGCTGATCGGCGCTGCGCGGCTTTATCGCGCAGCGTCCAGCGACCAAAGGGAGCGAGGTTGAGCGCATGGTTGGAGCCGGAGCATCAAAGCAAATTGATCAGTCAATTTCTTCCCCGAAATTGGCTTCAATGTAGCCGGGAACCAAGCCATGAAGTGAAGATCCGCCTTCCAATGGAACGAGCAGGCGATCACGCATGCGACCTTCTGCAAAGCCAAGAACTGGGACCAAATGATCATCGTTTAACTCCATGTAGGCGGAGCCATCAATGATCGCTGCCATCGAGAAGGAAATTTCTTCCGTAAGAGCCCTTAGTGCAGCACCTTCGACACCACCAGCGGTCAGCGCATCTTTGATCGTACGAACGATTTCATCAACCATACGCATTTCGCGTTCTTCGTACATGCCTGTGTTATGCAATTGCCTCATAGACTTTTATTCGTCCAGTTGACTGCAGGGTTAAAGAATAGCTATTTTAACAATTCCACGAAATAGTCGCCCAACCCATTAAGGAGCGTCCCAAAGACAACTAAGATGACTTCGAGATTTTTAATTCGCTTCTTGTCTTCTTCAAATATTTGGTCCAGATCGGCTAGCGTCTCTGCACGAACTTCCGCGATGATACGCCCCCGCTTTTCATCGCTTAATGGTCCCGTCTCCCGTTCAAGTGCGCATAGCGCGCTCTTCGCAATAACCTCGAAGTCTTGGTCGATAAAGTCTGATACTTTCGACCGAACCCATTCGTGAAAGCGAGAGGCAGCTAGAAGGACGCCGATGATAATAATGATTGCGCCCATACGATTGAGCCAGATGGGTTGTTTAGTCCACGCAGCGTAGCAACCCCAAAGTAACGCGACAACAGCCGCGCTGGCGGCCCAAACTTCAGGCGTGCGCCTTCCGATAAAGATATAAAAACGCTGCAAAGGAATCCTCTAACGTATTGGCTCAGCGGCGCGCGGAAGCGGGCAACGCCCGCTGTAGCGCGTCCGCTGAAGCTGAAGGTTGGGCATTACGGTCAAATACTAAAATGCTTGCCTCCATTAACCCGGAATGTACCGTGGGGGTTTCATGTGGACCGCCATACCACTCCAGTTGGACTTCGAACGGCAGCATGCGCTGCAACCGTGACCGAAGTCCGCTACCTTCGAACGCGAACGTCGTGTATTCGCACGAATCGCTCACCTTTCTTTCAATTTCGACGGCAACGTCTAGATCGCTGTTTTTTGTCTCGGTACCCTTTACTCGACTTCCGAAGAGATGAACCTTTCTAACCAGTGGTTCTTCTCTAGCCCAAGCAGCAACGTTGAGAATGATCTGTTCAAGTAGCATGATTTGTCGCCCAACGTGATTGCTCAGCGGCGCGCGGAAGCGGGCGAAGCCCGCTGTAGCGCGTCCGCTGGAGCTGAAGGTTAGACAAATAGCGCGTAGAAACTATTACTGCACGCATTTTGATGAAACTCCGGTGGTTGTACCAGCAGAATCTAAATTAACGTGACACGCGCAGCCTTCTGGAGTTCTTAGCGCAATGAATGCCAATTCCTTGCCACCGCCCATTAAGATAGCTTTATGTTCATTAAGCATCACCGAAGCTGCAGTATTTAGTGGAACGCCGATCGGAACACTCTTACATAAATTTGCTGCGATCATGGCATTTCCCGACACAACAGGCGTTGGTGTACAAGCCGACAACACACACCCAGCAAGAGTAGTTGCGGATAGAAAGCCAAGGCAACGGACAACGTTCTTCATTTTAACTTTGAAATGCGGAGACGTTCTTTTCATCGGTCCAACGTGAAGTAGACACCCCATCAGGTGCGTTTATTCCCGACGAGTTCCGTCAATCGCGTCTCAGCGCCAGGACTCTTTCTTTTATTATCAAAAGCTTATGCTAGTTTAGCACACCCCATTTGCAACAATAACCCCACCTTTACGCGGCCACGCGATAGCCAGCTAAAACAGTTCCATTTGCTGCCAACCGGCAGCAGTCATGGAAGCTTGCAACGTCATAATGGAGCGTCAACCCCTGTTGCTGGTTTTAGTACCAGTTATTACGAGATATCACGGCGTCGCACGAGGTAGTCACCAGTAGTGAAACCGCATTTGAAGGACAGGCCATGACGCCAGGGCGGCGAACCCGCCCCCGCATTCTGATCCTGCCTACGAAGCCAGGAACCCCGCCAATGCCTCCAGCACCCCATCCGGCTGCTCCTGCATCATCGAATGCCCCGCATCCACCGTGACAGTCTTCGCATGCGGTATCGCCGCCAGCAAGCCCTTGGCCGACTTCGGCGACGTCATGACATCCTTCGCGCCAAACACAAACAGGGCAGGGCACGAAACGGACTTCGCTGCCGCGTCGCCATTCGCATAGGCATTGCACGCGTAAAAATCCGTATAAAACAATTGCTCCGGATTGATCTGCGACATGCGCTGCATCAGCCGCCGCGCACCGCCCATGACGGAAAAGCCCGGCCCAGGACACGACGGCTTGTGCGCCATCGTCGAATGGGAAAAGATGTTGACCATGTCGATGGCGGCCTGCTCGTTGTCGCGCGATGTATTGAGCAGCGCATCGGACACCTTCATCGGGAAGGTGGAACCGAGCAGCGCCAGTTTCGTCACGCGCTCCGGCGCCTTGTGCGCAGTCTCCAGCGCAATCAGCGAACCCATACTGTGGCCCACCAGCGCAGCTTTGGCCACGCCGGCCGACGCCAGCACTTCCAGCAGCCAGTCCGCCATGGCTTCCACCGACCGCAAAGCCGCGCCCTTGCTGCGGCCGTGACCCGGCAAATCCACCGCCAGCACGCCATAGCCATGATGCGCCAGGTAGCGGCTTTGCAGCCCCCACACGGAGTGGTCGTTTTGCGCCCCATGAATGAACACGACAGTCGGCAGGCTGGCGTCAAACGGTTTGCCGCCTGTATAGGCGTAAGCAGGCGCCCCTTGAACGGTAAGGATCATGCTCATGCTCCCTTCTGCGCCAGTTTCAGGCCGCGCGCCAGGTCTTCCAGCAAATCCGCCGGGTCTTCCAGTCCAACAGACAAACGCATGGTGCCTTCCGCAATACCCGACGCCGCCAGCTGGTCGGCTGGCACGCGGAAGTGCGTGGTGGAAGCAGGGTGGATCACCAGCGACTTCGCGTCGCCCACATTGGCCAGGTGCGAAAACACTTTGAGCCCGTCAACGAAGCGCCGCCCAGCAGCGCGGTCGCCCTTCAAGGTGAACGAGAACACGGCGCCGCAACCCTTAGGCAGCAGGCGCTTGGCCAGCTCGTAATCCGGATGCGACGGCAATTCCGGATACGACACGGATTCCACCGCCGGATGCGCCGCAAGGAACTCCACCACCTTGCGCGTATTGGCCACGTGGCGCTCCATGCGCATGCCCAGCGTTTCGATGCCTTGCAGGATAGCGAACGCGTTGTGCGGGCTCATGGCCGCGCCGAAATCGCGCAAGCCTTCGCGCCGGGCCCGCAGCGCGAACGAGCCCACGGTTGACTCTTCCGCAAACACCATGCCGTGGAAGCCGTCATACGGCTCGCACAGTTCCGCAAAGCGGCCCGTTTTATCGTAAGCCGCCTGCCAGTCAAACGTGCCGCCATCGACCAGCAAGCCGCCGATGGCCGTGCCGTGTCCGCACAGGAATTTGGTGGCGGAGTGGAACACCAGGTCCGCGCCCAAGTCAAATGGCCGCAGCAGGTAGGGCGTGGTGAAGGTGGAGTCCACCATCAGCGGCAAATGGTGTTCATGCGCCAATGCCGCTACGGCAGGGATATCCAGCACGTCGAGGCCGGGATTGCCCAGCGTTTCCCCAAACAGCACGCGGGTTTCGGGCCGGATCGCGGCGCGCCATGCGTCGAGGTCGCGCGGATCGACGAATGTGGTGTCGATCCCAAAGCGTTTCAGCGTATAGCCCAGCAGATTATGCGAGCCGCCATACAGTGCGCGCGACGCGACAATGTGCGAACCGGCGCCGGCGATGGTGGCCAGGCCCAGGTGCATGGCGGCCTGGCCGCTGGCCGTGGCAATGCCCGCCACGCCGCCTTCCAGCGCTGCGATGCGTTCTTCCAGCACAGCGTTGGTGGGATTGGAAATGCGCGAATACACGTGGCCGGCCCGTTCCATATTGAACAGCGATGCGGCATGGTCCGAATCGCGGAACGCAAACGACGACGTGAAGTGGATCGGGGTGGCACGGGCGCCGGTGGCCGGGTCGGGCGCGGCGCCTGCGTGCAAGGCAAGCGTATCAAAACCAGGGTATTGGGGACCGCTCATGGAAGCTCTCTCGTTGGTTCGGGTGGCTAATTCGGTGGCCGAATCGTACTCTTATTTTTCCGCTATGAACAACAGCGTTGCAAAGAGTGAAGGTTTCATTCAGTGCAATACTGGATTTTTTCTTATCCATACGTTACATTCGGACCTAGGCTAACAATGAAACCCTAGACACATAACAGGACGGCCCAAAATGAAAGTCTCCGAAATTCTGCAAGTCAAAGGCAATATTCTCTACACCATTACCCCGGACCAGCCGCTGGTGGAAGCCGCGAAAACCATGGCGGAAAAAGATATCGGGTCGCTAGTGGTGATGGAATTCGGCGACCTGGTCGGCATGCTGACCTTCCGTGAAGTGTTGAAGGCACTGCACGAAAACAATGGTTCGGTGGGCGCTGGCACCGTGCGCAAGCACATGGAAGACCACCCGATTACCGTGACCCCGGATACCGAAGTCAATGAAGTGCGCCGCATTATGCTGGAAAAGCATGCGCGCTATCTGCCGGTCATGAATGCGAAAACCCTGCTGGGCGTGATTTCGTTCTATGACGTGGCGCGCGCCGTGCTGGAAGCGCAAAGCTTTGAAAACCGCATGCTGAAAGCGTATATCCGCGACTGGCCGGCGGAACAGGAACAGCCGGCGGATTAATTTCTAAAGGCTCCAATAAAAAACGCTATCCCGACGATAGCGTTTTTTTATTCTCCGGAGTAAAGCAGATCAGGCCACGCCTTCCAGCGCATCGTTGCTGAGCCAGCCATTGAGCGCATCGGCTGTCATGGGCCGCGCAAACAGGAAGCCTTGCGCCAGCGGGCAGCCCAGCGATTGCAGGATTTGCGCTTGCCGTTCATCTTCCACGCCTTCTGCAATGACGGCCAGGCCCAAATTGCGGCCCAGTTGAATCACCATTTCCGCAATCGAACTGCCGCGCGCCGAACCCGTGATTTCCGTCACAAACGCACGGTCGATCTTCAGGCGGTCGATTTGCAGGCGCTGCAGGTACGACAGCGACGAGAAGCCCGTGCCGAAGTCGTCAATGGCAATCGATACGCCGGTCTGCTTGATTTGCGCCAGCATCTTGATCAGCATGTCCGGCTCCTCCATGGCCATGGATTCCGTGATTTCCAGCTCGACGAATTCCGGCGGCGCGCCCGTATCGGCCAGCGCGCGGCGCAGCATTTCCAGGAAATACGGGTGGCGGAACTGCACTTGCGACACGTTGATCGACATCGTGAAGTTGTCGTGGCCGGCAGCACGCAGCGCCACCAGTTCACGGCAAGCGGTGCGCATCACCCATTCACCCATGTCGATGATCAGGCCCGAGTATTCGGCAATCGGAATGAATTTATCCGGCGACACGAACTTGCCGTCCGCTGTCTGCCAGCGCAGCAGCGCTTCCGCGCCGACCGGGCGGCGCGTGACGAGGTCGATTTGCGGCTGGTACACGACGAACAGCTGGTTCTGGCTGAATGCCGAGCGCAGCGCGTGCATCATGCGTACGCGTTCGCGGATTTCCACGCCCATGCTGCGCGAATAGTAGAAGTGGCCGGCGCGCTGCATGGACTTGGCGCGCTTCAGCGCAATGTCCGCATCTTTCAGCGCATCAGCCCCCGTACCCTCGTGTTCAGCCAGGCGCACCAGGCCCAGTGTGGCGGACAGTTGCACGTCCTGGCCTTCGATGCTGAAAGGCACCTGGAACAGGCCGAGAATGGTGGTCGGGTTCACTTGCGTCGCATCGCCCAGCACGCAGAAGATGTCGCCGCCGATACGGGCCACCGTTAAATGCTGGCCTAAACGGCTCTGCAGGCGTTCGGCCACGGCGACCAGCAATTCATCGCCAAACTGGTGGCCCAGCGCATCGTTGGTTTCCGCAAAGTGGTCGAGGTCGACCAGCGACAACGTGGCGTCATCCTTGCCGGGGCCGCTGATCGTGGCGTCCAGGATTTCCACCAGGCGGGTCCGGTTCGGCAATTTCGACAGCGCATCGTAGAACGCCGCGTTATGCAGGTGCGACACCAGTTCCACGTTATCAAGGCCGACTGCGACATTGCTGCAAAAGACTTCCAGCAAGCGCTGTTCGATTTCCGTCAGCGCGCGGTTGGTGTGCAGGAAAGCAACAAACGCGCGGCTGGCTTTGCCGGCGAAATACAAGGTGACGGCATCGTCTTCATAATGGTTGCGCCGTTCTTCCAGCGTATGTTCCATGGCGCTGGCGATGCGCGGCTCCGTGCTGCACGTCAGTTGCGTGTTGTTGTGGTTGACGTATTGGCCGGCCGCGGCCATCACCACCAGTTCCTGGCAGCCGTTTTCCGGGCATTCCTGCACGCACAGCACGCCATTGGTTTCCTGGCCCAGCAAGTGGGCGATTTGCGTCAGCACGCCGGCGGCAAAGTTTTGCACGCCGTGCAGCGACATCAATTCCGTGCTGGCGTGGACGATACGGTCCAGACCACGGCGGCTGTCATTGATCTTGCGGATTTGTTCGTACGACCGGATGGCCGCCGTCACCGTGGTGAACAGCTTGATGCGGGTCAGTTCGGACTTGGTCTTGTAATCGTTGATGTCGTAGTCGCGGATCGCGTCGATTTCCGGCGCATAGCCAGGCTGGCCCGTGCGCAAGATAATGCGGACGTCGGCCAGTTTCAGCGTTTCGCGGATATAGCGCACCAAATGCAAGCCCGCGTCGTCCTGTTCCATGACAACGTCCAGCAAGATGACCGCGATTTCTTCTTCATGGCGCAGCATTTCGCGCGCCTGTCCGGCCGAATAAGCGTGTACGAACTCCAGCGGACGATGCTGCATGTCCAGGTTGCCCAAGGCAAACGTGGTGGTGGAATGGACGTCTTCGTCGTCGTCGATGATCATCACCCGCCATACTTCGCGGGGCGCGTGCGTGGCCGGTGCAGCTGGATGCTCTTCTAGGAATACCAGATCGTCTTGATCGTCCTTGGCCGGGACGTGATTCTCAAGGGATTGGGGCATGTGTCGCTTCTCCGGGGTGACTCGGTGTACTTGAATCAAGTATATAGCGAATTGTTAAAGAGAACGATCATTTCAACGTTTTCCCGTAGCCAATAAGTCGCAATTTGCAAGGTATGTCGCGTAGCTGTGCCACAAATTATTGGAAGGACAATTGAAATGTTAAATATTCGATGATTGGAAGAAATTTTATTTGCGTTTTTGACTGGGGCTTACATTTAATTTTGGTACTAATAGGAACTATTTTGGCTTGATGGCAACGGCCTGCGCCGATGACTGGTAAAATCAGCGTTCCCCCAGTTTTTCACATCTCTACTGACATGTCCGGCAATTCTTTTGGCAAGCTGTTTTCGGTAAGTACTTTTGGTGAATCGCACGGCGTGGCGATCGGTTGCGTCATCGATGGCTGCCCGCCCGGGCTGCCGCTGTCGGAAGCGGATATCCAGCCTGAACTGGACCGCCGCAAGCCTGGCACGTCGCGCCACGTGACGCAGCGCCAGGAGCCGGACCGCGTTGAAATCCTGTCCGGCGTGTACCAGGGCGTCACCACCGGCACGCCGATTGCGCTGCTGATCCGCAATGAAGACCAGCGCAGCAAGGATTACGGCAATATCGCGGAAAGCTTCCGTCCCGGCCATGCCGATTACACGTACTGGCACAAATATGGCGTGCGCGATCCGCGCGGCGGCGGCCGTTCGTCGGCGCGTTTGACGGCGCCGATCGTGGGCGCGGCAGCGATTGCCAAGAAATGGCTGTTGCAGCAGTACGGCACAGTCTTTAAAGGCTGCATGAGCCAACTGGGTGAAATCGGTATTCCATTTGAGTCGTACGAGCACGTGCCGAACAATCCGTTCTTTGCCGCGACGGCCGATGCGGCGCTGATCGCCCGCATGGAAAGCTATATGGATGATTTGCGCCGCGATGGCGATTCCATCGGCGCGCGCATCGATGTCATCGCGCAAAACGTGCCGGTGGGGCTGGGGCAGCCGATTTACGACAAGCTCGATGCCGACATTGCGTATGCGATGATGGGCATTAACGCGGTCAAGGGCGTCGAGATTGGCGCCGGCTTCCAGTCGGTATCGCAGCGCGGTTCCGAGCATGGCGATGAATTGACGCCGCAAGGCTTCGTCGGCAATAACGCGGGCGGCGTCCTGGGCGGCATTTCCACGGGCCAGGATATTACCGTGTCGATCGCCATTAAACCAACGTCGTCGATCCGTACGCCGCGCCGTTCCATCGACAAGGATGGCAACCCCGTCATGGTGGAAACCTTTGGCCGCCACGATCCATGCGTCGGCATCCGCGCCACGCCGATTGCGGAAGCCATGCTGGCGCTGGTGTTGATGGACCACGCACTGATGCACCGCGCGCAGTGCGGTGACGTCCAGGTGGCGACGCCGGATATTGCCCGAGCAAAGTAATTTAATGCCGGCGCCCTGATTCGTCATTCCCGCGCATGCGGGAATCCATAGGCCGCATCCGGAGTTGCTCAGCATGGATCGCCGCGGGGCCGCCCAGGCATTCGCGGGGATGACGAGGCCATATGCCCACCCAGTTCTTCAATTACTCCGCCTTCCTTTTCTTCTACTATGCCCACGCGGGCACGTTCTCCAGCTATGCCAGCCTGTTTTATGCCGACAAAGGCATGACAGTGGCGCAGATCGGCGTGCTGATGGCGCTGATCCAGGTTATGCGGATCGTTGGCCCCAATCTGTGGGGCTGGGTCGCCGATCACAGCGAACACCGCGTGCGCGTGCTGCGCATCACGGGGCTGGCCGCCATGGCGGCATTTTCCGGCTTCTTTATCGGCACGGATTTTGCGCATTTCTTTGTGGCGATGGTGGTGCTGAATTTATTCACCAGTGCGCAGGGACCGCTGTGCGAAGCGCTGATGCTGTCGGAAATGCGCGGCGACATGACGTATTACGGCCGGATCCGCCTGTGGGGCTCCATCGGCTTTATCGTCATGATGATGGCGACGGCCTATGTGCTGGACTGGTTCGGCACCGGTGCGCTGCCCTGGTCGGCCGGCGCGCTGCTGCTGTGCACGTGGATGGCGGCGCTGCGGCTGCGCGACGTGCCGCGCCAGCCGCACAAGGGTCCGCCGCCCGCGCTGCTGTCCGTGCTGCGCCGGCGCGAAGTCATCGCATTCTTTGTGTCGTCGGCGCTGATGATTGCGGCCCACATGGCGCTGTACACGTTTTATTCACTGTATCTGGCGCGGCATGGCTACAGCAAGACACTGATCGGCGCCATGTGGTCGCTGGGGGTGGTGGCCGAAGTGGTCCTGTTTTATTTGCAGGGGCCGCTGCTGAAACGGTGGGGCGCGCGCCGCCTGCTGATGGTCACCTTTATTGCGGGCGCCGTGCGCTTTGCCGTGATCGGCGCCGGTGCGCAATGGATCGCCGCGCTGATCGCTGCGCAAGTGCTGCATGCGGCCACGTTTGCGCTGCACCACTCATCGAGCGTGCTGGCCATGCAGCGCTGGTTTGCCGGGCCATTGCAGGCAAGGGGACAGGCGCTGTATATCAGCCTGTCGTATGGCATCGGCGGTTCGCTGGCAGGCGTGGCGCTGTCGCGCTGCTGGGAGCGCTTTGGCGCGGAATCGGTGTATTTCGTGGCGGCGGGGCTGTGTGCCGCGGCGGGGATCGTGTCGGCGCTATCGTTCCACTGGCAGCGGACCGATCAGCGTTAAATAGCGTTCATTACGCTACCTTGTTGCCGCCGACGGTTTCCAGCTGATGGCGGCGTTCGATGGCTTTGACGACCATCGCACGGATATCGTTGAGCAGCGTGAATTCCGTCTGGCTCAATTGAATCGGCGGGAACGATTCATCCCAGTCGCCATACAGGAAGCCGGCCGGCTGCGCATTGGCCAGCAGCGGCAGCACGACGAAACTGCGTGCTTCGCTCAGCGTGTCGCGCCACCAGCCCGGCAGCTTGGCGGCAAACTTCGGATCCCTGGCGTTTTCAATGAAAATCACGCGGTCGCTGTTGAGCGCTGCATGGAACACGTTCGGCTCATAGGCGTCGGAAAATGTCATTTCCGCCAGCCGTTCGCGCACGCCGTCGCCAAAGCTCATGCGGGCGGTGTAGCAGCTTTCGCGGCGGTTGCGGACAAACGCCACGGCGCGCGAAAATTCCAGCCCCTGGTAGATGGTTTCCAGCGCAATCGACACCATCTGGCCCGGCATGGCCGTGGCTGCGATGTCGCGCATGTCGTTCAAGCCGCTTTGCAGGATCTTGATGCCTTCGGCGCGCTGGCGTGTTTTCGCCAGCGCCTTGGCGCGGCGCTCGGCCGGCTTGGACAGCGGCGCGATGGTCAAATCCGCTGCCGCCACGGCTTTGGCTTTTTCGATGGCCGCATCCATTTGTTCGGGATCGACGCCCAGCATGGCGGAGTAGCTGGCGGTAATGCGCCTGACTTCTTCGGCGCCCGCCGCATCGTCATTCCACAGCGATTCCGCGCATTGCGCAGCCATCGTCGACAGGCCGGCAATCCAGTCGGAAGCCGACACTTCCTGTCCTTCTTCCATCGGCCCTAGTTTGCGCATGCCGTTTTGCAGGTTTTTCGGCAAACCCCAGTGCGCGGCGGCGGCGCTGCCCACTTCTTCCAGGGTCAGGCCCAGCACATCGGGCGCCGCATCATCTTCACGGCCTTCGCCGCCTTGCTGGCGCATCAATTCCCAGCGCTCGGGCATGTAGAACGTGATCATCATGCGGCCCAAGGTGTGCAGCATCGAGCACACGACAGCTTCTTCCGCGTGGATCGACGACGCGCTTTCCGCCACTTGCTGCGCCACCATGCCGGCCAGTACGGCCTTTTCCATTTCAACGTGGGCCACGCCGTGGTTGGGCGACGTGCTGGTCATTTCTTCGACCATCTTCAAGCCCAGCGCCAGGTGGCCAATGGCATCGGTGCCCAGCACCAGCACGGCTTTGGACACGGTATTGACGTGCTGCCCAAACGATGAATACATGCCGCTATTGGCCAGGCGCAGCACTTTTTGCGTCAGGACCGGGTCCGACAGCACGGTGCGCGTCATGTTGAATTCCACGTCATCTTCGCCGCGCATGGCGGACAGGATGGCGGTAATGGCTTTGGCGAAGCCCGGCATGTCGCCTTGCATGCGGGTGCGGTCCCACAGCAGGGCAAGGGTCTTGCTGCCGTCGGCTTTGCTGCTGGCGCCGGTCTGGCTCATGCGCCCACCTGCCGCAATTCGCCCGGCATCAGATTCGCGTACGTGCGCTCATTGAGCGCCGCAATGGCGGTCGCGGCAGCCATGGGCTTGCCGGTCAGGTAACCCTGGATGTATTTGCAGCCGCGCTGCGCCATGTAGGCCAGCTGTTCATCGGTTTCCACACCTTCCGCGACCACGGACAAATCCAGGTGCTTGGCGAGATCGAGCACGGCGTTACAGATGGCGCCATCCTTTTGCGAACCCGGCAAGTCGCGGATAAAGGCGCGGTCGATTTTCAGGACGGAAATCGGGAAGCGTTTCAGGTAGGCCAGCGACGAATAACCAGTGCCAAAGTCGTCGATGGCGATGCGCGCTTTGCGCTCTGCCATTTTCGTCAAGATCGTCTCGGCATGCGCCGGATCGATCATCAAAGTGCCTTCTGTAATCTCTAAAACCAATTGCTCACCAGGTAGGCCGGAAAACGCAATCGCGTCATCGAGCACGTCAAGGAATTTGTCATTTCGGAATTGCCGGGGGCTAATGTTAACAGAAATATACAAATTCCGCTTGGCAACTTCCTGGAATTGCTTCAGCTGGACGCAGGCCGACTTCAGCGCCCACGCGCCCAGCAGGTTGATCAAGCCATTGGTTTCCGCGATCGGCACGAACCGGGCCGGCGGCACCATGCCCAACGTCGGGTGTTTCCACCGCATCAGGGTTTCAAACCCTTCGATTTCCCGCGTGCGGGCATCGACGATGGGCTGGTAATACAGTAAAAACTCGCCTTCGCGCACGGCCGAGAACATGGCCGCTTCCAGTGAAATATCGTGTTCCGGCGGACCGCTGTGCTGCGGGTTATACACGACTGCGCGGGCCTTGCCCGTGATTTTTGCGCGCGACAGCGCGGCATCGGCCATCGCCACCAGCCGCACTTCATCTTCCGCGTGCTGCGGGTAGACGGCGACGCCGGCCGAGGCGCCGATATAAATCGTATGGCCTTCGATTTCAAACGGCGCCTGCAGCGTGGCCAGCAGGCGGCCCGTTACCAGCTTGATTTGCGCTTCCGTATACGTGCCGGGTAGAACCGCGACGAATTCATCGCCGCCCACGCGGGCCAGCGTATCGCTGTCGCGCAGGGTTTTACGCAAGCGGGCGGCAGCCATGCGCAGCACGGCGTCGCCGACCGGGTGCCCGAGGCCGTCGTTGACTTTTTTGAACGCGTCGAGGCCGATAGAGGCCACGGCAAAACCCTGGCCGGAGCGGCGGGCTTGCGCGATGGTCATGCGGATGCGGTCGGCCAGCAGCAGGCGGTTAGGCAGTTCCGTCAGCGCATCGTGCGTGGCCATGTGGCGCAAACGCTCTTCCGTCGCGTGCTGCGCCGTCAAGTCGCGGCCGATGACGAGGAATTCCTGGCGTCCTTCGATGGCGAACAGTGAAATGCGCAATTCAAACCAGATATCGGTTTCGTGCGAGCGGAAACGGGCTTCCACGCGGCCGGCCACGCCTGTTTGCTGGACGTCGGCGAGGGCGGCGCGCAGTGGCGCCTGGTCGGGGTCATAGGCCAGCGCCGGCAACAGTTGTCCGTACAACGATGGCATTTCCGCCATCAAGCAGGCGCGGCGGTTGGCATATTCAATATGGCCCGACAGTTGCAGCCGGAATACGATGTCACCAGCCTCTTCTAGAAGGCTGTCCATGTCGTTTTTGCTGTCGCGTAGCGGCACGGTGGAAGGGCTGGGTAACATCGTCACGGTCTATTTTATTGAGGCGCGGGGTAAAGCAGAACGAAATGTATCACCGATGCGCCATTAAAAAAATGAAATATGACAACTTTTATCACGGTTTTTTGAAAAAAACGTGCCTTTTAACAAGGTTGATGCGAATAGGCGCAGTAAAACCGCATGGCTTTCCAACCATCAGGGTAGCAGATGGCAATCATGGTCGTACAGTAAGAGAAAATAATCTTCAGCACAATTCCTGCGGATAATTTATTCAAGCAAGTGCTTGTTGTTTTTCCGTGACCGCATTACGCTCGTGGAATGACTGTAAGGAGCGAGCCATGCCAGTGACGGAAAATCCATTTGAAACACATCAAGTATTGAATCAGCCGGCGCCGTTCGGGAATGTCAATTTATATCTGGCAGATATTGCATTGCGCGAAGCGCTGGAACGGGAAGGCGGCGCTGCGGCACACACTGAATTAGTGGCGCTGGGAGAGCGATTGGGATTGGCGGAAACGCTGGATTTGGCGCGGTTAGCGAATGCCAATAAACCGGTTTTGCATCATTTCGACCGTACCGGCAAGCGCATCGACCAGGTGGAATTCCATCCGGCCTGGCACCAGCTGATGCAAATGCTGATTGAACATGGCGCCCATGCGTCGGCATGGGATGGTGCGCCGGGCGCACAGGTGGCGCGGGCTGCGAAGTATCTGTTGTTTGGGCAGGTCGAAAATGGCGCCCAGTGTCCCGTGACGATGACGTATGCATCCGTCGCCGCGCTGCGCCATGCGGCGCCGGCGCTGGCGCAGCAGTGGCTGCCGAAAATCCTGTCGCGCGACTATGACCCGCGCCCGCTGCCGATTGCGCAAAAGCGCGGCGCGCTGATCGGCATGGGCATGACAGAAAAGCAGGGCGGTTCCGACGTGCGGGCCAATACCACACGGGCCGAACCAGTGCTGCCTTCGGAAGCGCAATCCGTGTTTGGCGCGGAGGCCGGCGGCGTGTACCGCATCGTCGGCCATAAATGGTTTTATTCGGCGCCGCAGTGCGATGCGCACCTGGTACTGGCGCAGACGGAAGAGGGCACCAGTGCAGGCTTGAGCTGCTTCCTGGTGCCTGGCTACCTGCCCGATGGCAGCCGCAACCAGGTGCGGGTGCAGCGCCTCAAGGATAAATTGGGCAATTGCTCGAACGCGTCGTCCGAGGTGGAGTTTACCGGCGCCTATGGCTGGCTGGTAGGGCAGGCCGGGCGCGGCATCCCGACCATTTTGGACATGGCCAGCCTGACGCGCCTCGATTGCGTGATTGGCAGCGCAGCCACCATGCGTTCCGCGCTGACGCACGTGCTGCACCACGCGCGCCGGCGCACGGCGTTTGGCAAGCCGCTGTCGGAACAGCCGTTGATGCAAAACGTGCTGGCGGACCTGGCGCTGGAATCGGAAGCGGCAACGGTATTGGCCATGCGCCTGGCGCGCTGCTTTGACCATCCCGGCAATCCGCAGGAAACGCTGCTGGGGCGCATCCTGACGCCGGCCGGCAAGTACTGGGTGTGCAAGCGCGGTCCCGCGTTTGGCGCGGAAGCGATGGAAGTCATCGGCGGCAGCGGCTATGTCGAAGAAAGCCCGCTGGCGCGCATGTACCGTGATTTCCCCGTGAATTCGATCTGGGAAGGTTCCGGCAACATTATGTGCCTGGATTTGCTGCGCGCCTTTGGCAAGAGCCCGGCGGCCGGCGACGCGCTGGCGGCGGAACTGGCGCTGGCGGGCGGCGGCAATGCGCATTTCGATGGCTACCGTGCAGCGCTGCTGGCCGATGTGCGTGCAATGGCAGGGCAGGCGCCGGATGAATTCGGCGCACGCGTGCTGGCCGAGCGCATCGTGCTGGCCGTACAGGCGGCTTTGCTGCTGCGCCACGCGCCGCGCGCAGTCAGCGAGGCGTTTATTGCATCGCGCATTGACCGCGAGCCGGGCGGGGCGTTCGGGCGGCTGCCGGCGGGAACCGATTGCGCAGCCATCCTGGCGCGCGCACTGCCGCAGTAATTAATTCGCGAAAAACATTCCCCAGCCCGCGCCGGGCTGGGATAATGCCGGGTATAAGCATTTCTATATTGACATGGGTGCCGGGCGTACAGGCCGGGCATCCTCTGATCACAGGTTCCCCGACATGAAACAAGATCCGCGCTTTCCCAACCTCTACATCACCAACCACCCGCTGATCCAGCACAAGCTCAGCCACATGCGCGACAAGGCCACGTCGACGCGCACCTTCCGCGACTTGCTGAAGGAAATCACGCTGCTGATGGGGTATGAAATCACCCGCGACTTGCCGCTGACCACCCGCGAAATCGAAACGCCGCTGATGACGATCCAGGCGCCCGTGATTGCGGGCCGCAAGCTGGCCATCATTCCCGTGCTGCGCGCCGGTATCGGCATGAGCGATGGCTTGCTGGACCTGGTGCCGTCGGCCCGCGTGGGCCACATCGGCGTGTTCCGCGACCCGGAAACCCACCAGCCGGTGGAATACCTGGTGCGGTTGCCGGACCTGGAAGAGCGCATGTTCATCCTGTGCGACCCGATGGTGGCGACCGGCAATTCGGCCGTGCACGCGGTTGACGTGCTGAAAAAGCGCGGCGTGGCTGATGACCAGATCATTTTCCTGTCGCTGGTGGCGGCGCCGGAAGGCATCACGGTGTTCCAGAACGCACATCCAGGCGTGAAAATTTACTGCGCGTCGCTGGATTCGCACCTGAACGACCACGCCTACATTGTTCCCGGCCTGGGCGACGCGGGCGACCGCATTTTCGGCACCAAGTAAATCATGGCCACTGTCCAGGATCCACATTTCCGCGACCGCCTGAACGCGCTGTCAGAGAAATACGGGGCGACGATTCCCGGTACGATGGCAGCGATTTCCGCAGCGCTGTCGTATTGCTGCAACGCGGACGCGGATGAGCAATCATTGCATAAACTGCATGAATTACTGCACGGCGTGGCTGGTTCGGCAGCAACTTTTGGTTATCCTGTGCTGGGAACCGAAGCCCGCCGCCTGGAGCAGGAAGTCCGGCCATTACTGGGGAAACGCCCGGTCGACGTGGTTCACTGGCAGCAGTTGGCGGCGATGATTTCGCAGTACTTGTCCTGGGCAGCCATTGACCCGAAGGCGGCGGAATATCGTGTTTGAGAGCGTTAGCTCGACACGCACGAATGATATTCCTCAACCCTCTTCTTAAAATTTTGTCTATAGTGGCATCCATGCCGCGCGAAACACGTGCTCGGACGACGAGACAACGCAATAACGTCACTCCCTGCATTTATTTTCGTGGAAACGGGACAACCCCGTTTTATTCGGTATAATGCGGGATCGTTAGATTCAGAGTACTGCAGCTTGGCTGGCTTACTTGCTTCAAACGATATCACGGGCGCAAGCCCAATTTAACTGAAATAGGAATTGTAATGGCAACTGGTATCGTAAAATGGTTCAATGATTCGAAGGGTTTTGGCTTCATCACCCCTGACGAAGGCGGCGAAGATCTGTTCGCTCACTTCTCGGCGATCCAAACTCAAGGCTTCAAATCGCTGCAAGAGAACCAGCGCGTATCGTTCGACGTAACCGCTGGCCCAAAAGGCAAGCAAGCATCGAACATCCAACCTCTGTAATACAGGGCTGGATCCAACGATAAGAAAAATCCTCGGTCTACGAGGATTTTTTTTCGCCTGTAGCTTTCGCTACAGGCATGTGAAATACCCGATTAGTTAGGTGGCTTTGCGCCAGTACCCCGGTTGCGAGTACGAGCGGCGCAGGAAGTCTACAAACGCCCGTATCCGCAGCGGCAAGTGGTTGCGCTGGGCAAATACCGCATAAATGTCATTGCCTGGCGCGGCATGCTGTTCCAGCACCGGCACCAAGCGGCCGGCCTCCAGGTCGGCGCCCACTTCCCACATCGAACGCCACGCCAGCCCCTTACCCTGCAAGACCCACTCGTGCAGCACGGCGCCGTCATTGCAGCCCATGTTGCCCGACACTTTCATCGTGATGATTTTGCCATCGACCTTGAAGGTCCAGCCGCGCTGGCTGCCGTCGCTGCTGATGGCCAGGCAATTGTGCTTGGCCAGGTCGTCCAGCGTGGTCGGCGTGCCATGGCGTTTCAGGTAAGCGGGGGTGGCGACAATGACGCGGTGATTGTCCGCCAGCTTCACGCCCACCAGGCTGGAATCCTGCAGCGACGCGATACGGATCGCCACGTCAACGCCTTCACCGATCAAGTCCACCACGCGGTCGGACAGGTTCAGCGTGGCGCGCACGTCGCGGTGTTCAGCGAGGAACGACGGCAGCAGCGGCGCCACGTGCTGGCGGCCAAAACCGGCCGGCGCCGACACCAGCAAGTGGCCTGTTGCGCGCGCGCTGCGTTCGGCCACGGCCGCTTCCGCGTCTTCCAGTTCCGTCAAAATGCGCTGGCAATCTTCCAGGAATGCGGCGCCTTCGTTGGTCAGGGCCAGTTTGCGCGTGGTGCGCTGCAACAGTTTAACCCCCAGCCGCTGCTCCAGTGCATCAAGCCGGCGCCCAATAACGGCGGGCGCTATGCCTTCCGCGCGGGCTGCGGCAGACAGGCTGCCCTTGGCGACAACATCGACGAACGTGGAGATTTGCCTGAACTGCCCCATTCAACTGCTCCTTTTGATTTGTGCAAAAAACGCATAGATGATGTGATTTTTAGTCTTGTTTCCATAACTTATTAGTGAATATACTGCAAAAACGATGTGGGCGTAAAAGCCTATACTGAGGATTCCATCAATACGAAAGAACGGAGATCACATGTCGCAAGCCACCATTCAACTGCCAGCTGGTATGGAAATCACGGGCGCCATCAAGCCCGGTTACGAAACGGTACTGACCCCTGAAGCGCTGGCCCTGGTGGCCAAGCTGTCGCGTGCATTCGAGCCGCGCCGCCAGGAATTGCTGGCCGCCCGCGTGGCCCGCGCCAAGCGCCTGGACGAGGGTGAGCGTCCTGACTTCCTGAAGGAAACCGCCCATATCCGCGAAGGCAACTGGACGATTGCGCCGATCCCGAAAGCGCTGGAATGCCGCCGCGTGGAAATCACGGGCCCGGTGGACCGCAAGATGGTCATCAACGCGCTCAATTCCGGCGCCGACAGCTACATGACCGACTTCGAAGATTCGAACACGCCAAACTGGGATAACCAGATTTCCGGCCAGATCAACATGATTGATGCGGTGCGCAAAACCATTTCGCTGGAACAGAATGGCAAGTCGTACAAGCTGAACGACAAGACCGCCACCCTGGTGGTGCGTCCACGCGGCTGGCACCTGGATGAAAAGCACGTGCTGGTCGATGGCAAGCGCATTTCCGGCGGTATCTTCGACTTCGCGCTGTTCATGTTCCACAACGCGAAAGAACAGCTGGCCCGTGGCGCCGGTCCTTACTTCTACCTGCCGAAGATGGAATCGCACCTGGAAGCGCGCCTGTGGAACGACATCTTCGTCATGACGCAAAATGAGCTGGGCATCCCGCAAGGCACGATCAAAGCCACCGTGCTGATCGAAACCATCCTGGCCGCGTTTGAAATGGATGAAATCCTGTATGAGCTGCGTGAACACAGCTCGGGCCTGAACGCGGGCCGCTGGGATTACATCTTCTCATGCATCAAGAAATTCAAGCTGGACAAGGACTTCTGCCTGGCCGACCGCGCCAAAGTCACGATGACGTCGCCATTCATGCGTTCGTACGCGCTGCTGCTGCTGAAAACCTGCCACAAGCGCAATGCACCGGCCATCGGCGGCATGGCGGCACTGATCCCGATCAAGAATGATCCGGAAAAGAATGAAATCGCGATGGGCGGCGTGCGCAACGACAAATCGCGCGACGCGACCGATGGCTATGACGGCGGCTGGGTCGCGCACCCTGGCCTGGTGGAACTGGCCATGGGCGAGTTCAAGAAAGTGCTGGGCGATGCGCCGAACCAGATCAGCAAACAGCGTCCTGACGTCAACGTGACAGCCGCCGACTTGCTGAACTTCCAGCCGGAAGCGCCGATCACGGAAGCGGGCCTGCGCTACAACATCAACGTGGGTATCCACTACCTGGGCAGCTGGCTGGGCGGCAATGGCTGCGTGCCGATCCACAACCTGATGGAAGATGCGGCGACGGCGGAAATCAGCCGTGCGCAGGTTTGGCAGTGGATCCGCTCGACCAAAGGCGTGCTGGACAATGGCGCCAAAGTCACCGCGGACATCGTGCTGAAGATGATCGAAGAAGAATTGCCGAAGGTGAAAGCCACGGCGCCGGATGGTTCCAGCCCGAACTACGACCGCGCAGGCCAGATCTTCGCCGACATGTGCACGTCGTCGAACTTCGCGGAATTCCTGACCTTGCCGCTGTACGAAGAAATCTGATGAATGCGCCGCGGGGCGGCGCTTCACTGAAAACGGCGCCCGTGTGGCGCCGTTGCTGTTATTGCTGCTTTCGCTGGGACAGCGGTGGTTTGTCGAGGAAGGCTTGCAGCGCCGCCTCATCGATCCTGTTCCCCGCAATCCGCCACAGCAGCGAATCAATCCGGTCCGCGCCCCAGAAAAATTCCCCTTCATATTCAAACGTGGGCACGCCGAAAATGCCCCGTCCGATGGCGGTTTCCGTGGCCGCGGCCAGCTGCTGCTTGATTTCCGGCGTCACGGCCGCTTCCGCCAGCGCTTCGCCATCGAGGCCGCAGTCATTGGCCAGCACAATCAGCACATCAGACTGCGACACATCCTTGCCCCGTTCCCAGCACGCCGCATACATGGCAACGACGAACGCTTTGCGCTGTTCCGGATCCGTAATGGCCGTGGCCATGCGCAGCGCCATCAGCGGATTGAACGGGTGGCCCGGCGGCCCGACAAACTTCAAGCCCATTTCCGCCGCCAGCCGCATCACGTCGCGGAACGTGTGCACGCGCTTGGCGGGAATTTCCGCCGGTCCTTTATTACCGTGCGCCGTCAACATGGCGGCAAATAAGATCGGCTGGAATTCAACCCGGCAGCCAGCCGCTTCAATGCAGCTGATATCCTTGGTCGCCAGCCAGGCAAACGGGCTGATCGGGTCAAAATAAAACGTCACCAGCGGGCGTACACTCATACTGTCTCCTCAGAAAGTATTTTTCCATTGCCGCAGGGCCGCAAACACGGCCACCGAGTCTTCGCCACCTTGCAGTTTTCCTTTTGTTACTAATTGTGCCGCGATTTGCGGTTTCCCGTAGCGCAAAAACGGGTTGGTGCTGCGTTCCATGCCGATCGTGCTGGGCACGGTCGGTTCGCCCCGGTCCCGCTTGCGGCGGTCCGCTTCCATGCGGGCCTGCAAATCCATATTGCCAGGTTCCACGGCCAGCGCGAAACGCAGGTTGGACAGCGTGTATTCATGGGCGCAAAAGACTTTCGTATCGGAAGGCAGCGCCGCCAATTTGTCCAGCGACGCGGCCATTTGCGCGGGCGTGCCTTCAAACAGGCGGCCGCAGCCGCCGGCAAACAGCGTGTCGCCGCAAAACAGCCAGTGTTCGCCGTCGTTGCGGACGTAGGCAATATGGCCGCGCGTATGGCCCGGCACATCCAGCACGGACAAGCGCAGCGGCAAGCCCGGCACGTCGATGGCGTCGCCCTCGGACAGTGGCTGCGTGACCACAGCAATACCATCGTGTGCGGGGCCGAATACGGGCACCGCGTATTGCTGCAATAATGCAGGGACACCGCCGGTATGGTCGGCGTGGTGGTGGGTGAGTAAAATGGCAGTCAGCACCAGCTTATTTGCGCGCAATGCTGCCTGGATGGGTTGCGCATCGCCCGGGTCCACCACGGCGGCGTTCACACCATTGTGGATCAGCCACAGGTAATTGTCGTTAAAAGCGGGTATGGTGAGAACACTGAGCGTTTGGTTCATACAGTCGGGGAAAGTGGCATGGATAGCGCCGCATCAGAAAAATCCATTATAGCGCTGGACTCCTGGCTGCAAACGCCGGCCGGCGCGTACGTGCGCGCATGGGAACAAGCTCAGCTTGACGCACTGACAGCCGATATTTTCGGCTATAACGCCGTGCAAATCGGTTTGCCGCAAATCGATGCGCTGGCCGCCAACCGCATGCCGCGCAAATGGCTGGCCGATATCCGGCCCCGTGCGCGGCTCGATAACGTGACGGAACTGCGGCAGGTGGCCGTGACGTTCGATTACGCGGAGCTGCCGTTTGCGTCGCAAAGCCTGGATTTGGTCGTGTTGCCGCACGTGCTGGAATTTGCCGCCGAGCCGCACCAGGTGTTGCGCGAAGTGGAGCGGGTCCTGATTCCTGAAGGGCAAGTGATCATTTGCGGCTTCAATCCCGCCAGCCTGTGGGGCTTGCGCCAGGTCACCGGACGCCTGACCGGATCGCACTTTTTACCGCCCGCCGGCGAATTCATCTCTATGCCGCGCATGCGCGACTGGTTAAAATTGTTGAATTTGGGCGCGACCACCAGCCACTTTGGCTGTTATGCGCCTGCCTGCCGCACTGAAAAGTGGCTGCAGCGCTATGCGTTCATGGACCGCGCCGGCGCCCGCTGGTGGCCCTATTTGGGCGCCGTATATATGGTGCAGGCGATCAAGCGCGTCAAAGGCATGCGGCTGATCGGCCCGCCATGGACAAAAAAACGGGTGGCGGCGCCGGTCGCCATACCGGCAACGAATAAACGACGGGAATCACAGGATGGACAAGGTTGAGATTTTTACTGACGGTGCGTGCAAGGGCAATCCTGGCACCGGCGGCTGGGGGGCATGGCTGGTGGCAGGCGAGGCGCAAAAAGAAATGTTCGGCGGCGAGCTCAATACGACCAATAACCGGATGGAATTGACTGCGGTGATTGAATCGCTGAAGGCATTGAAGCGTCCGTGCGAAGTGGTCCTGCACACTGACTCCCAGTATGTGCAAAAGGGGATCAGCGAGTGGATCCATGGCTGGAAGCGCAAGGGCTGGGTGACGTCCACCAAGGAACCCGTGAAGAATGCGGATTTGTGGCAGGCGCTGGACCAGATCCAGGCCACGCACAAAGTCGACTGGCGCTGGGTGCGCGGCCACAATGGCCATCCCGGCAATGAAAAAGCCGACCAGCTCGCCAACATGGGCGTCGAGTCGGTCCGCCGCAAATAATTCGCCAAGGCAGCCTCTGCTATACTGCCGCCCGTTCGTCAGCCTTCTTTATGAATCCCATGCGTCAAATCGTTCTCGATACTGAAACCACCGGCATCAACCCGAAACAAGGCAACCGCATCATTGAGATCGGCTGCGTTGAGCTGGTCAATCGCATGTTGACGGGAAATAACTTCCACGTTTACATCAATCCGGAACGCGATTCGGAAGAGGGCGCACTGGCGGTGCACGGCTTGACGACGGAATTCCTCAGCACCAAGCCGAAATTTGCTGAAATCGTCGATGAATTCCGCGCATACATCCAAGGCGCGGAATTAATCATCCATAACGCGCCGTTCGACATGGGCTTCCTGAACCACGAGTTCAGCCTGGCAAAATTGCCGTCCTTTGACAGCCACGTGCATGGCGTCATCGATACGCTGGTGCAAGCCAAGGAAATGCGTCCGGGCAAGCGCAACTCGCTGGATGCGCTGTGCGACCACTTCGGTATTTCCAACGCCCACCGCAAACTGCACGGCGCATTGCTGGACGCGGAATTGCTGGCGGACGTCTACCTGGCCATGACCCGGGGCCAGAACAGCCTGGGCATGGATGTCGAAGAAGAAATTGTCTCACACGATGGCGCGCTGGAAGACGTGGCGCTGGGTGAGATTATCGTGCTGGCGGCGTCGGCTGATGAACTGGCCGCGCATGAAGACGTGCTCAATGCGCTGGATAAAGGCGTCAAAGGCACATGCGTGTGGCGCACGGCGCCGGCAGCGTAAATTAGCAAGGCCGTCGCGAGACGGCCTTTTGCTTACAGCATCAAGCCAGCTTGCGGCGGCGTGCTGCCAGGCCGACCACGCCCAGCCCCGCCAGCAGCATGCCCCACGTTTCAGGTTCTGGTACGGGCGTCGTCACCATGTCGCGGGCAAACAGCGTCAAATTGCTGAAGCGAGGATGGTTGTCCTGGCCTTTGCCTACCGTCCAGTTGATTCCCCACGTGCCGTTCAGCGTTTGGCCCGGCAGCACGGTCTGGTTATCGAACAGCCACGAGGCTCCCTGGTTACCCGCATGCATGGCAAGCGCTAGGTCCAGATTCACGGACGACGTCAGGCTGGTATTGGTGACGCTCCAGCCGCCGCTGGTGCTGTTTGAAAAGTTGAACGTAAAAGTCAGCACGCCGGCATTTTGCAGGCCGGAGCCGCTATCGAGTTTATCGAGCAGCGACCAGGTGCCGCTGCCATAGGATGCAAACGGGGCATCCATGCCGCTGGTATTGCCGTTCGGGCCGGCGTGCGGATTCCAGCCTGCCGCGTAAGCAAACGCATCGGCAGGGCTGCCAGCCAGGGTGACATCATTGGCCGAGGCGGTGCCGATGGCCGCGGAGGCAGCGCCGGCCAGCATCAGGCCGGCGATGGCGACGCTGAGTTTTTTTATCAGTGGTTTCTTCATGAGGACTCCATAGTATTTAAGACAATGTTGCCAAAAAAGATTAGCATGAACTCATCCTGAAGCCAGGCTTAACGTGTTCAATTTCGCGCGGCAAGTACTTGTTTCATATGGAATTATTTGCTTTTGGAATTTGTTTCCTATGGTCAGTGCCGGCTACAGCAAGAATGTGGCGATCTAGTCCGAATTGACGTAGGTACGCTTGCGCCTTTGCCGAATAATCCCCTGCATACAACCACTATTCGGGGGAACACCATGTCGCTTAACCTGAAGATCGGCGCCCGGCTGGCGCTGGGATTTGGCGCTGTGCTGGTTTTGCTGGCAGCCATCCTGGCTACCGGGCTGGTGTCGCTGGCCCGCATCGGCAGCGCCGCGCAAGATATCGTCAACGATAAAAACGTGAAAATGGCGGCCGCCAACGCCATGACGGGCCACGTGCGCGCCATTGCCCTCGGTTCCACGGCCATGATGGTGGTGCCGGATTTGCAGATCAACGACGAACTGGACAAGGTGGCGGAAGCGCGCAAGCGCTATGCGGCCGCGCGCGACGCGCTGGTCAGGCTGCACATGGATGCGCGTGAAAACCAGTTGCTGGCGCTGGCGGACGCAGCGCTGAAAACCAGCCTGGCGAAAAATGAGCACATGCTGACGTTGCGCCGCAATGGCGAAACACAGGATGCCGCCGCCTTCCTCACGGATGAAGCGGGTCCGGCATTAAAGGCAGTCTTGAAAGCGTTCGATCAATTGATTGCCCATGAAACCACGCTGGCCACGCAGGCTGGCGCACAGGCAGCCGAACAGGTGACGGCGTCGCAAGGCATGCTGCTGGTGCTGGGTTTGCTGGCGGTGGCGCTGGGCGCCGCGGTAGCGTGGTTTATTACGCGCTCCATTACGGCGCCGCTGGCCAGCGCGATTGCCGTCGCGGAAACCGTGGCGGCCGGGGATTTGTCGTCGCGCATCGATACGCAGGCAAGCGATGAAACCGGCCGCTTACTGCGTGCGCTGAAAGCCATGAACGACAGCCTGCTGCACGTGGTCGGACAAGTGCGGGCCGGTACCGATGCCATTACCACGGCATCCGGTGAAATCGCGGCAGGCAATATGGATTTGTCGGCCCGCACGGAACAGCAAGCCGGATCGCTGGAAGAAACCGTCGCAGCCATGGATGAATTGACGTCCACCGTGCAGCGCAATGCCGGCAATGCGCAGCGGGCTGACACGCTGGCGCAATCCGCGTCGGCCGTGGCAAAGCGGGGCGGCGCGATTGTGTCGCAAGTGGTCGATACCATGGGCGAAATCCACGCATCGTCGCGCCGCATCGTCGACATCATTGGCGTCATCGATGGCATCGCATTCCAGACCAATATCCTGGCTTTGAATGCCGCCGTGGAAGCGGCCCGCGCCGGAGAACAGGGCCGCGGCTTTGCTGTCGTGGCGGCGGAAGTGCGCTCGCTGGCACAGCGCTCGGCCGGCGCCGCGCGGGAAATCAAGGAATTGATTGCCGCTTCGGTCGCCAACGTGGAAGCCGGTTCCAGGCTGGTCAATGAAGCCGGGCAGACCATGGGCGATATCGTCGGCAGTATCGGCAAGGTGGCCGGCATCATGGGAGAGATCACGTCGGCCAGCCGCGAACAAACGCACGGCATCAGCCACATCAACCAGGCCATTGCCCAACTCGATGGCATGACACAGCAAAATGCCGCGCTGGTGGAACAGGCGGCTGCCGCATCGCACAGTCTGCGCGAGCAGGCTGAACGGCTAAGCAATGTCGTGCGGTTCTTTAATACAGGCGAGACGGCTGCGCCGCGATTGATCTTGCATCATGGCGTTGCGCCGGTGTTTGACGCGGAAGCGGACCCGTCATCGAACAAGCGGGTGTCGCGGGGATGAGCCTGTGTCTGCCTGCCGGTACAGATGTAAAACTATTTCACAAAGACAATAAAATTTGCACATTCCCATGCTATTCTGCAACGGCCCGCCGCTGTGGCGGCGCCCGATAATAACAAGGAGGTGTAGATGAGTTCAGCAGCATTGCGTCATACCCTGTCAGCTCTGTCCGTTGCTGCCGCACTGGCGGCGCCCGCGTCCGCCGCGGTGGTTTCTTATGACATCGGCCCGATCTCGTATATCAACCAGTTGTACACGATGACTGCGCCGTCTTCGTATGCAAGCTGCAAGCCTGCCACCACTACCGGCACCATTGAATGCTACCTGATGGAGTCGCTCAAGCGCGACGGCATTCCCGTCAATTCCGTGACGGTGGCACCCAATGCCGCCGGTACCGCGTACACGGTCAGCATCGACAGCAACGATCCCCGCGCCCAGCAATACCAGGCCGCGCAAACCACGTTCCTTGACAATAACCATGCGGGCCAGGCGCTGAACGGCGTCACCGCGTGCGAAGCCGACCAGTCGTGCTGGCAAGTGCAAAGTGCGCAAAACTTGAAGGGCTGCCCTGGCCCATGGCAATTCTGGCTGCCGCTGGGCTTGCCGATGGTGTCGCAAAAAGCCGTGATGATGCTGCACTATCCGCCGTACACGTCATTCCAGGCTTACGATTACTTGAACAACGCCACGTTGAACCGCTGGGAGCGCATGCTGACCACGGTGGGCGTGCCGGCCAGCCAGGTCAACCTGTATGAATCCATTGTTGATATCGCGCCGATCGCCGCTCCCGGCAGCGGCGAGACCGCGTGCCTGACGCCGGGCATGTCGGAAGCCTACTTCAGCAATGCCAGCGCCAACCGCAATTACATTACGCCGATGCTGACCTTGCTGGCCAACCCACCCGTCAATGCATCCAAGCAGGGCACGGCGCCGGTGCTCGTGTTTGGCAGCGAGCCACGCCAGGTGTGGCAAGACATGTACAAGCTGAAGTCGTTCAACGTGCTCGACGTCGGTACTGTGACGATGCCGGGTGATACCAAGCCGACTGCGTATATCGCGGCCAACCACCCGATCGCCGCCGTGTATGACACGTGCACCAGCACACCTAACATCATCACGATGGAAATCCAGGATTTGACGACGGCGTGCTTTGCGCAAGCCATGAGTGCGGATCCGACGGCCAACCCGACCGCGGTGCGTGACGCCTGCAAGGCGCAGCAAAGCCAGAACCAGGCCGGCATTTGCATCAATGCGAAGATGGACATGAGCAAGTATCCATACTGGACCTGGGACCAGGCCAAGACATGGTGCGATGCCAATAACAACAACCCATGCCCATCGGCGCAGGCCAAAGGCGCAAAGAGCGCCAAAGCCGGCGCCGCCAAAAAGCAGTAACAGCCAACGGGGAGGGCGGCCAGGCGCCGCGCCTCCCTGCCAGCCGTTTATTGCGTCCGCTTGACCGTCAACAGCGCCACGGGATTGTCCCAGCGCTGTGCTTGCGTCAACGCGGACGTCGCCAGCCCATCGTCGCTGCTGACGATACCCGGATGCAGGTGTACGGTATTGACGATGTCATCGCGCGTGGCGTTAAAGCCTTCCCGCTTGCCGCCGGACTTCGCCGTTGCCGGTCCCGGCACCGTATCGGCGCTTTCCGTATTGCGTTCCGTGCCTGCGTCATAGCTGAGCAACCGCACCGTCATCGTGGCGCCTACCGCCAGCGATGACAGCGATTGCGCGCTCAGCCCTGCAAATCCATCGTTGGTATTGCCCAGCATGCTGGCCATCGACAGCCGCGCGTTCGCCAGGCCGCCGGCCGGTATGGTCAAGGTCACGCTGGCGCTGTTGCCCGGACCCGGCAGCAGCGGGCCGCCGCTGGCAACGGCAGTGGCGTAGACGGACTTCGAGTCATTGGCCAGCGCCGCCATTTGCGTGGTTTCGCCCGCTTCAGCTATGTGTTCCAGCGCGACGCTGGCTGGTTCGCCGACGTTAAACATGGAAAAACCATCGCTGTGGGCAACCGCCACCATCGGCGACAGCGGCTGGCCGGCCGTCAAGTTCACCAGCGTGATGTCGAACATGGCGTTGGCCGGCGCCGGCGGCGTGACCGGCGCGGGTGTTTCCGTCATGGCGTGGCTGCCGCCGTTGCAGGCGGACAGCATGGCTGCTGCCGCGATGGCGCCCAGGGCGAGCGTGTAGCGTTTCGAGTTAGTCATGCGGCGCCCTTTATTTGACCGTCAAGACAACGCGCGCCACGGGATTCAGCCAGCGGTACGCCGTGTTATCCAGTGCGCTCGGGCCGCCCGGCGCGCTGCCGACGATGCCGCGATGGATATGCACAAAGCCTTCCTTGGTGGCGTTGGCAAAGCCGGTGGCGTTCGGGTTGATGTTGGAGGCCAGTTTGCCGGTGGCGTCGTTGAGGAAGGCCGGGAAAATCATGCCGGGCTGGTTGATGCCGCCGGCCGCCGCCATTTTTTCATCGTTGGCTTCCGTGCCCGCATCGTAGGCGGTCACGTCATACGTATACGTGCCGGGCGCCGCAGGGATGTCGATGGCATTGAGCGCCATGAAGCCGTCGTTGGTCGGAACCATCATCGCCAGCACGGTCAGCTGCGTGTTGGCAGTGCCGGCGCCGCCCGTGAAGGTCGCTGTGGTCGTGCTGCCGCCGGGCTTGAGCGGACCATTGTTTGGATTGACGATCTTGCTGGCGCCGGCAGGCAGCAGCGCCTGCACGCCCGTGGTGTCGCCAGCCTCGGCAACGCTTTGGATTTGCACGCTGGCCGCCGTGCCTTCAGTGAAGGACTTGAAGCTGTTCGGGTGGGCGCTGACGAGGAAGGGCGTCATCCACGTGGCGCGCGTCAGGTTCGTGATGGTGACGGTCAGGTCGGCTGCGAACAGCGTGGGGGCGGCAAGCATCAATGCGCCGGCAAGGGTGGCGTGCAAAGGCAGGCGGCGGGAAGTTTTTCGTGTCATGGGTAATGTCTATGTTTTGGTTGTTTGGGTAAATCCTTTCCTCGTCATGCAACGAGTTGTGGTTGTGTCGGACGGGGCCATAAGTCCTTACACGATTCATAAAAAAAATTTCGGGCAAGCGGCCTTTACGCAGGGCTCGCCGCCCACCTATTCAATCGCATGGCACGTGTCTGCCAGCGGGCCGTGGCTGGCCGCGCCGGGCCTCTTCGAAAGAGTCAAGAAAAGCCTTTGCCTCTGGCGTTGGAAATAAGGCGGCTTCACAATAAGTCGGCTTCGTTGTAATTGCTTGAATTCGCGTTCAATTTTCTGTTGGCCTCAATAGAATCGAGACCGGCCAGCGCGTAAGGCATATTTTTGTGAATGTGAGAATGTGTGAATCTTTATTTAATTCAACCTGATATTCTGCACCACTGTCAGCTTTCAATTCGATCGGTTCAGAACGGTCGGATCAATATAAAAAGCCATAAAGGGGGGTAAGGTTTTTCCTATATTAACTGCCTACCATAGGGGATTAAATTGCAATCAGCTATTCTTACACTGGGTTTCGCTGCAGGTCTGACTTTCACTTCAGTGGTATCTGCTCAACAGGTGTCTTATGCATATGATAGTTACTCCGGAATCCAGGTGAAACTTGAAAACCTTCACGATGGCACACGGGTAACCAATTTGACTAACGGTGAATCGGTTGTCGTCGAAGGGCGCTTTGCCGGCGTACTTTCAGACCAGCAGTATGCGAAGATGATGCGCATTAAGCGCGAACAAAAGGCAAGGCGATTGCTCAAGGATGACGAGCAGTCGGCAACGATGGCCGCGCAGCCAGGTAGGGTGAGCGCTAGTGGCGTGACAGCAATCTCAACGCAGTGCTCCGGCACTTATAGCGTCAATGGTGCAACCGGCGGGTGGAGTTCCCCGCTTTGTTACCTGAATAATTCAACTGCCGTGTCGTTGTCAGGTAGTGCCATCAGCAGTATCAACAAGAGCCTTTCAGTTACCCTGTATCGTAACATTGACTTCTGGCCTGACCAGTCGTATGGAACCAAGACGTTCACTGCAACTTCTCAGGGCGCTGTTCTATCGGGTAGTTGGAGTTCTGTGCAAGCTGGTGCTTATTATTACCTGGATTTCAGCACTGCTTACAATGGCATTTCCGTCTATGGCAACTTCGCAATGATACAGTGACGGGTTTAAGCTGACATTATCTTTCACCTGGCCGTCTGCCAGCGTTGGTTTGCGGTACTGCCAGTCGCCAGGTGAATTTTAAAGTGGATTTATTAAGAATTTTAAATGCCGATACTTCATGCATTCTGGGTCCCTGATCGCCCGGCATCTTCCGAAATTCCGAAATGCGAGACTCTGGCGGGAGTATATTCGTCCTGATGTCACTGAAAGCGAGAAAATGGGAAGAAACAATTCTCGCCACTCCTATCGTGAGACAACCTCTGGAAGTTTCTCTAAAACTTGATGTGCTGCATTTACATGCTGGCGGAACTCTCAGGGACGTCGATAACACTGCAAAGCCAGTTATGGACGCTTTTAATGGCCACCTGTACCAGGATGATAAACAGATACGCGAGCTGGTTTTTCGCTCGCTGCGCCCTCTCATGGGACACTGTTCGTGACGCGTTCAAGCAAGTTTAACTCCATCTCGGGGAATGCATTTCAAGTGGAGAAACAACAAAGGCTTACATCCAGTGAATGTAAGCCTTTGATATTTGCCGCGAATTCTGGTGGGAAGCACAAGTTTCGAACTTGTGACCCCTGCAGTGTGAATGCAGTGCTCTACCCCTGAGCTAGCCTCCCGTTGAGTGCACGCATTATAGCGCATAGCTCCCGTTTGTAAAAGGGTAAAACCTGTTTTCTTAGCCTCCGCCTATCCCTTCCGTGACTTTACCGCTGCCGCCACATTCCGGGCATGCCTTACCGTCCCGCGCCACGCCCGTCCCGCCACAGGCCGGACACACATCTTCCCCCGTCCCCGGCGTGCAGGGCGCAGCTTCATCGCCGGCGTTTAATTCGTCTTCCTGCTTTACTGTCGAGTCAGTCATTTGATGCTCCTTGCCGCACTAAATTCCTGACCTTACCCGCGATCCGGCATGCGGGTCTGCGTTCTGCCTCACACAGGCCGGCATCGTGCTGCGCAACCTGTTCAACTGCGATAACCATTTACCGTCCGCATTGGGCCCGGCGGGCGGCATCCGGATGAGCAGATCAATGCGGCGGTGCGGGCCACTTACCGCTTTGAACGCCGCACCCAATAAAAAACGGGCGCAACCAGTGCGCCCGTTAGCAGGAAGAGGGAGGCGATTATTGCAGCAGCGACAGCACCAGCGACGACTGGCTGTTGCTCTGCTTGAGCATGGCGGTACCGGCTTGCAGCAGCATCTGGCTCGACATCATCGTCGCGCTTTCACCCGCGTAGTCAACGTCCATGATGCGGCCGGAAGCGTTTTTCGTGTTGTTGACCATGTTGGACAAGTTTTTAAACACATGGTCCAGGCGGTTGGCGGCGGCGCCCAGTGCCGAGCGCACATTCGACACAGCTTCAATGGCCGTGTTCAGCGACGTGATCTGGTCGTTTGCGCTGTCAGCCGTAGCGATGGCCGTGCCGTTGCCGGCGCCGACCGTGCCGTCCGATGCAAAGACGTGGCCGGCATTGGTCGCCGTCAGGGCGGTATGCATCGTCGTCAATTGCGTCGACAAGTCTTGCGTCATGACTTCCGACGCTGCCGAGCCGATCTGGAAGTTGATCGCCACCAGGAATTTGCTGTCGGCTTTCGACGACAGCAGCGTGGTGCCGCCAAACGACGTGTTGGACACAATGTTGGTCAACTCATCCGTCAGCGCATCATATTCTGCCTGCATCGCGGTACGGTCAGGATCGGTGGCCGAGCCGTCCGCTGCCTGCGTTGCCAGGTCTTTCATGCGCACCAGGATCGACGTGGTTTCATCCAGCGCGCCGTCGGCCGTCTGGATCATCGAGATCGAATTCTGCGTATTGCGCATGGCCATATCCATACCGCTGGTCTGGGCACGCAGGCGCGTTGCGATTTGCAGGCCCGCTGCATCGTCCATCGCGCTGTTGACGCGGTAGCCAGTACCCAGGCGGGTCATGGAAGTGGACAGGCGGCTGTTGGTGCGGGAAATCGAATTTTGCGCGGACAGCGTGGCAGCGTTGGTGTGGAGGCTCAGCATTTTTAAAGCTCCTGTTAGCGATTTTGTGTTTTGGCAGAGACGTTTCAGTGCCCTTCAATCTCACAAGACGACCATTGCTGCAGGGCCATTAAATTGCTGCGCGAAACATAAATAAATTCAATTTGTACGCAAAACCCGATAGGAAAATTCCTATCAGTCTTGTCAGATTGTCGTGGACACTTTGCGTTCCACGATGACATAGTGTTTTTTCACAGGTTCCAGCACGTCGAAAACGCCCTTGAAACCGGCTGGTATCACCAGTGCATTGCCCGGACCTGCTTCCACGGCATGTCCGTGTTCATCGGTCAGGCGGCAGCGGCCTTCCGTGACGAAAAAGAATTCATCTTTGTTATCCGGGAAGGCGATACGCCAGCTGCCCACTTCGCAAGCCCAGATCCCGGCATCGACTTCGCCGCTGGTATTGGTGAAATGGTTCCACGTGGTGCGCAGTGGGTTGCCGGACAGGCGCCGGTCTTCGCGCGGATGGTCAAAGGCTGGCTGCGTGGTCATGGCGGAAAAGTCGGTGATGGATGGCATGGCGGTTGGCAAAGTGGAAGAGGGCGGCATTGTAGCGCGCCGCCCGGCTGCGAGGCGGGCGGCAGCCGCTACGCTGGCTATTCCGCGCACCAATTCAACGCTTTTTCCTACACTGGGGCATCCGAAACGCATCAAGAGGTGGGTCATGAACATCACGAACGGCGCATCGCTGTCCCCTTGGCTGGACAGTACCGGCTTGCCGGAATTTCCACCGATGCCAGGCGATTTGCATACGCAAGTGTGCGTCATTGGCGGCGGCATCGGCGGCCTGACTGCCGCTTACCTGCTGGCGCGCGAAGGCAGGCACGTGGTGCTGATCGATGCGCTGGGTATCGGCGCCGGTGAAACCGGCCGGACGACGGCGCACTTTTTTCCTCCGGACGAATGGTACCGGGGCATCGAAGCGGGCTTTGGCACCACCCAGGCAAAGCTGGTGGCGGACAGCTTTAAACAGGCAGCCGGCCTGGTGGAATCCATCGTCCGCAGCGAACAAATCCACTGTGCGTTTGAACGGGTCGATGGCTACCTGTACGCGCTGCCGGAAAACGGCTTCCAGGACCTGGGCCATGAATATGATGCGGCGCTGCGGGCCGGCGCCGATGTCGCGCTGCTGCAGCGCGCGCCCGGCGTCAGCTTTGATACGGGCCCCTGCGTGTGCTTCCACAACCAGGCGCAGTGCCATCCGCTGCGTTACCTGGACGGGCTGGCTGAAGCACTGCTGCGGCATGGCGGACGCATTTATTGCGGTGTACGCGCCCACGCCATCGATGGCGACAAGGCAGTGCAGGTGGTGCGCACGGACCATGGCGACATTTATGCGCAGGCCGTGGTGGCCGCCACCAATACGCCGTTTAACAACCGCGTCGTCATGCATACCAAGCAGGCGGCCTACCGCACCTATGTGATTGCATTGCGCATTCCCCGGGACGCGCTGCCGCACGTGCTCCTATGGGACACGGGCGACCCGTATTACTACGTGCGCGTCCATGCGCCGGACGGCGCGGACCATGATTTGCTGATCGTGGGCGGCGCCGACCACAAGGTAGGGCAGGATGACCATCCGGAACACCGCTACATCGAACTGGAGCGGTGGGCGCGGGAACGGTTTGCCATGGCGCAGCAAGTGGAATACCGCTGGTCGGGCGAAGTGATGGAACCAGCGGACGGGCTGGCTTATCTGGGCCGCAATCCCATGGACAAGGACAATGTCTACGTCATCACGGGCGATTCCGGCAATGGCATGACCCATTGCACCATTGGCGCCATGATCGTCAGCGACCTGATCATGGGACGCGACAATCCGTGGGTGGAGCTGTACGACCCGGCGCGCAAGGTCGTGCATGGCTTGCCGGACTTTGTGGCGGAGCAAGCCAATACCCTGTCGTATTACGCGGAATGGGCGACGGGCGGCGAAGTCGAGTCCGCCGCGGAAATTCCGCCGGGCCAGGGCGCCATCGTGCGGCAGGGCGTGCACAAGCTGGCCGTGTACCGCGATACCGGCGGCGGATTGCATGCGCTGTCGGCGCGCTGCACGCACCTGGGCTGTGTCGTGCACTGGAACGCGGGCGAGCGCAGCTGGGATTGCCCGTGCCATGGGTCGCGCTTCGATACGCAGGGTGCCGTGCTGCATGGCCCGGCAGTATCGGCGCTGGCACCCGCGGCATTGGACAGCGGCGCGGGATTGCCGCCATCGGGACCAGCCGATACGGGGAAATCCGCAGAGCTGTAACCCCCGCAACAAAATGTAATTGTTACCGTGTCTTATAAGGGGGCTGATTAAGATCAATCATCACAATGATTTTTCTGGAGGCGCAGTGAGCTACAGCATCCTTACCCAATATGCGGGCTTGACGAACAGTGAAATGACTACCGCCACGCCGCTGCCATTGTCGGTATATAACCCGGGCAATGGCGCGACGTCTGTGTTTGATTATGCGGCCTTGTATCAGGCGGACTATGCCGGCGCTGCGAATCACGCCGTGTTCAGCTGGCATGGTGAAGCGGGCGCGGTTTATTCCATCACGTCCGGCAGTTATGCTGACCCGGCATTGTTGATGGTATTCGACAGCTACGGCAATCCCATTGCCGAAGATGATGGCGGCGGCGCCAGGGGCAGCGACCATGTGAGTTTTGTCGCACCGTATTCCGGCACCTACTACGTCGATGCATCGTGGGTGCAGGGGGCGCTCAGCAGCCAGCAAAAGGTATCGCTGGGCATCCTGGAAGACCTGGGCAGCAATAAAGTCGTGGTGACGGCAGGCACGGCGCGCGGCGACCAGCTCGACGGCACGGCGGGCGATGACGACATGTATGGCATGAGCGGCAATGACTCACTGTTCGGCGGCCGGGGCAATGATTTCCTCGATGGCGGCTGGGGCACGGATTCCGCGTATTACCTGGGCAGGCACAGCGACTATGCAGTGGCCAAGGATGGCGATGGATTCCGCGTGACGGATAAGGTCGGCACGGAAGGCAGCGATTTACTGGTCAATGTGGAACGGCTGGACTTCAGCGATGTCAGCGTGGCGCTTGATATCGATGGCGCCGGCGGCCAGGCGTACCGGCTGTACCAGGCGGCATTCAACCGCGCGCCGGATAAGCCCGGGCTGGGCTACTGGATCGCTCAGCTGGACCATGGCGCCAGCTTGACGCAAGTGTCGCAGGCATTTGTCGATTCATCCGAGTTCATTGCCAGGTACGGCGCCCATGCTTCCAATGAAAGCATCGTCAACAACTTGTACTGGAACGTGCTGCACCGCGCGCCGGAAAAGGCGGGCTACGATTACTGGGTCGATGTCTTGAACGGCCACCACGATTCGCTGGCCAATGTGCTGGCAAACTTTAGCGAAAGCCAGGAAAACTATGCGCAACTGGTGGGCGTGATGAGCAACGGCGTGGAATATCAGCCGTACGGCTGAGCGGGCAAGATGGGGAGCCGGCGCAATGCCGGCTCCGCTGGTTGAGTTAGTGCAGTGGGCGGTTACGCAGCCAGTCCGTGGACCAGCCAGTCTGGTCCGGCTCACCGGAAAAGTCATACACACAAAATACGCGTTCGTCGAACGCGGCGACCAGGACAAAATCGCTGCCTTCAAAGTCCGGTTGCATCATCAAATTCAAATACGCTTCGTCCGCCATCGCCAAATCCGACGTCGTGGTTTCCGTCCACGCCAGGCGCTCGCCGGTCATGGTTCGGACATAGATATGAAAATGTTCTTGTTGCTGCATAGCTATTCACCAAATGAAGGAGGGCAGTCCTCCATGCTATGCGTTCTGGCGCGTGCTGAAAAGAGGAGATTCAACTGTGTGCCAGTCTTTTAAGCAGAATTTTCCAGTTTTCTTGTGAATCCATTAAAAAATGTGGCATTGGGCGTACGTTGCTCGGCAGAATAGATTCTCGACCGTTAATCATGCGTTAAAGATAAGGTTGAGTCGCTGGAAATTCAGGTGCCTGCATGCGGGACCGCCAGCGGCCTCCTTTTTGCGGAATAAGTATCCGCAAAGCATTTAGTTGCCGTTCCGCTAAACTTTTTTAATAACTTCCGGATACCTAGTTCGATAGCGGGGGCAAAGCCCGCCGCGAGCTAAATTTTGCCCAAAAGGCAACTTAATCCAGCCCATATGGGTGCGGCTTTACTGGGAGTTTTTGAAAATGGTAGCGATTGTTAACGGTCAGGGTTTGGGGATCAATGCAGGTTTGACGGCTTTGCCGGGCGGGCGGACGATGCCGGGGCAGGCGCAGGCCGGCCGTAACGGACCCAAAGTCTACGTCAATGGCGCCAGCGGCAACCTCGTGGTGCAGATGCAGGATGAGCGCCTGCTGGTGCATGGCCTGGACCTGGGCGTACTGCGCACCTACAACAGCCAGGGCCGCATGACCGATGACAATAGCGACAACTGGCTGGTTGGCTTCGAAGCGAAAAAGCTGGTGCTGGCCGAAGGCGAGCTGGGCCAGAGCTACAGTACGGTGCGCCGCACCACGGCCGAAGGCGCCGACATCGACTACCGCATGGGCGCGGAAGACAGCTATTACGTTGCCGTTGGCGGCCCCGAGCAGGGTTCGGTCGAGGTGGCCGAAGATGGCAGCTTGGTATGGATCGATGCCGGCCGTACGCTGCGCGAAACGTATGACGCGGCCAGCGGCCGCCTGCAATCGGCCACGGATGCGGCGGGCAACCGCATCGATTACAGCTACACCAGTGACGGCCGCCTTGCCGCCGCCGCAGGCAACGGCGTGTCGGTGGCATATGACTATGCCGGCGGCCTGCTGGCCGACGTGCGCACCCGCATCCAGGACCAGGCCGGCGCATGGCATGACCAGACCCGCGTGCGCTATGAATACGATGACATGGACCGCCTGTCCGCGGTCACCGTGGACTTGACGCCGGGCGACAACAGCATCGCCGACGGCCAGGTATTCCGCACGGAATACGGCTACGACGGCGACAGCGCGCGCCTGGCGCGCATCAGCCAGAGCGATGGCGCCACGCTGTCCATCAGCTATACCGAGCTGGATGGGCAATTCCGCGTGGCCAGCGTGACCGACGGGGGCGGCGGCAATGCCGACGGCAGCTACAATGTGGCCGCCAGCGAGTGGAACCGCCGCATCGTGTCGCATATCGGCAGCGACGGCGCGCTGCAGGCCCGCACCGAAACGGTTGACGGCCTGCCGGACAGCTACTTCCTGGCAGGCGCAGCGGGGGCGGACGTCACGCTGCGGTTCACCGAGACCGGCAATATCATCCGCACTGAGCACGACAGCCACGGCGCCGTCATCACCATGACCATCGACAGCCAGGGCACGGTGCTGTCGGAAAAGCGCGAACTGCCTGACGGCAGCCGCTATGAAGCAGAGCGTAACAGTTCAAACTTCACCAGCTATACCCGCACCGACAGCCTGGGCCGCGTGACCGAGCGTGGCGAATCGTACGAGGGTTACAGCACCACCATCACCGTCTATGACTATGACGGCGAGAGCAGCACGGCGGCAACGACCACGGTGGACATCGCCTACGCGGACGGCGGCAGCTACCATGAGGTTGCCTATGCCGACGGCCGCTACACCCGCACCTCGCGCGACGCAGCCGGCGTGCAAACCGTCCAGAACGGCGATGCGCAGGGCGAAACCTGGCAGCGCAGCGACGGCGAGCATGGCTCGACCGTCATCACGGCAACCGGCTCGATCGACACCGTCCACCATGCCGATGGCAGCCGCACGGAAACCGTGTTCGACGCCCAGGGCGTCACCACCACTGAATTCGGCGCCGACGGCGTGCAGACCGGCGGCAGCTGGTCCCGATCGGACGATGGCTCTTCCTGCACGTACCAGCTGAGCGCCAATGGCGCCAGCACCGGCCGCATTGACCGGCCGGACGGCAGCTACAGCCTGTACAGCGACGATGGCCAGGGCAACCGAGATACCGTGCTGTACGACCGGTACGGCAACCGCGCCGGCACGGAATGGACGCACGCCGACGGCAGCAGCGGCAGCGACAGCGTGGACTTGTCCGGCGTGCCGCAAGTGTCGGGCAGCCCCGGATGGTGGGGGGTGTACGCCAGCGAAGAACTGGTTTGGCAAATGCCGCAAGGCTTGTTTACCAGTAGCCAGGAAGGCGCCGCGCTGTCGTATGCCGTGACCTTGGCCGATGGTTCTCCTCTGCCGGCCTGGCTGACGTATGACGCCGCGACGCAGACGCTGCGCGGCACGCCCGGCGTCCCCGGGCGGACCAGCCTGCGCATCTCGGCAACCAATGACGATGGCCTGCACGCGTGGGCGTACTTTGGCTTCGACGCGAATCCGCCCGACATCACGCCTGAAGTGGCGATCCCGCTGGCGCCGCAATCGGCCGTGCAGGGCGCGCTGTTCCGCTGCACGTTGCCGCAAGGCGCCTTCATCAACCCCAAAGGCGGACCGCTGGGCTTGCGCGCGGAACTGGCCAACGGCGACCCGCTGCCGGCCTGGCTGGCATTTGATCCAGTCACCGGCACCTTCTTTGGCGTGCCGCTGCATGGCGAGGTGGACGGCATCGAGATTGCCGTCACCGCATCCGACCTGCAGGGCTACCATGTGACGGCCACGTTCACGCTGACGGTGGCTGCCGGCACCGATGGCCTGCGCCAGGGGCAGTCGTTCAGCTACGACAGTGGCAACCTCACCACGGTCACCGACGCGCTGGGCGGCGAAACATACCTGGAATACGACAGCGACGGCCGCCTCCAATCGATTGCGCTGCCCGGCAATAACGGCGAGCACGACAGCACGCAATTTGAATATGGCGAAGGCGCGCAGGTGACGCGTTTGACGGAAGCGGGCCGCAACCCGGTGACGATGCGCTACGACTACCGCGGCAACCTGGAATTCCGCCAGGATGGCATGGGCAACACCACGGAATACCGCTACAGCGACCGCAATGAACTGCTGAGCGAAACCGTGTACCTGACGCCCGATGGCGACGGCGGCGGCTGGAGCCAGTGGCCGGCCGACGCCCGCACGACGCGCCACTACTACGACCCGGCCCCAGGCGGCGCCGGCCTGCATGGCCTGCTGCGCTTTACCATCAGCCCCGAAGGCCGTGTGACGGAATACCGCTATGACGCCTACGGCCAGCGTATCGCCGTGCTGGACTATATGGCGCCGACCGTCGACGCCGGCGCGCTGACCGGCTATGAAAGTGCGGCCGATGTGGCCGCCATCGTGCTGCGCGCCACGCCCGCGGCGGACTTGCAGGGCCTCACGCGCCGCGACATCCAGCGCACGGACATGGCGTACGATGCTTACGGCCAGTTGAGCCGCGTGACGCGCTACGCGCAGGTACTGGCCGACGCTGCGTTGACCGGCGTGGCCGAAGGCAGCAGCGAAGTGCGCTATGTCTACGACCAGTCGGGCCGCCTGCTGAGCAAGATCGACGTCGCGGCCGGTACGCAAACCTCGTATACCTACGATGGCCTGGGCCGCCAGCTGACGGCCGGCAATGGGCAGGCCACGAGCGTGACCCAGTACGACGATGCCGGGCAGCGCGTCATCGTGACGGATGCGGGCGGCGTCTCGACCGTCAGCGCGTATGATGCGGCAGGCCGCCTGGTGGCGGTAACGCATGGCGGCTCCGCCACCGGCACGCGCTATTACTACGATGTGCTGGGGCGCCAGGTCATGGCGGACGGCGCCGGCGGCCGCAAGTGGACTTTCTACAATGCGGCCGGCCGCGTGGCGGCCGAGGTTGACGCGTATGGCGCCATGACCGAGTACAGCTACAACGAGGCAGGCCAGCTGACCCGCACACTGCGCTACTCGGAAACCGTCGACGTGGACGCGCTGGCCGATGAAGCAGGCATGCCGCGCGCCGTGCCGCTGGACGACATCCGTCCGCAGGCGGGCGCCGAAGACACGGCCGAATGGCGTACGTATGACGACAGCGGGCGCCTGGTGCACGAAATCAGCGCCAACGGCGGCGTCAAGGAATACCGCTACGACGGCGCATCGCACGTGGTGGCCGAAGTGGTGCATGCGTCGCAGGTGGCGCCGGCAAGCCTCGGCGAGACGCCGCAGGCTGGCGCCGTGTCGGCCATGGTCGGCAACAGCGCGGCCGACCGGCTGACCCGCCATTTCTACGATGGCGACGGCCTGCTGGCCGCGACCCTGGCGCAGGATGGCGCCCTGGTGCAGTATTTCTACGATGGCGCGCGCGACCTGGTCGAGCAGCGCACCTATGCACTGAAGCCTGCGGCGGCGCTGCGCGCCAGCGGTTCACTGGCCGCGCTGACGGCTGGCCTGAAAGATGGCGCCGATACCCGCATCAAGTACCGCTACGACGGCAAAGGCGTCCGCATCAGCCAGACCACCGTGCAGGGTTATCCGGAAGAGGGAACGCCCGGCGTCCATGAAATCAGCGGCACCATTGCACAGCCAGGTGAGCAGGACGTCTACCAGTTTACCGTCACGGAAAAAGCCCGCTTCTTCTTCGACGGCGTGCTGGGCGACCAGACCCAGTGGAGCCTGAACACGGGGGCCAAGCAAATCATGGCCAGCCGCGACGTGACTGCCAGCGGCGACAAATTCCTGGAATTGGCGGCCGGCACGTACCGCCTGACAGTCGACGGCGTGGGCGACCGCACCGGCAACTATACGTTCCGCCTGCTGGGCGAGCAGGGCGCCAAACCGTTGCCGGTCAATGAAAACGTGACGGGTTCGCTGCAGACTGGCGCTACGTCGGCGCTGTACGCGTTCACCGCGCAAGCGGGCGACCGCCTGTTCCTGCAGACCGGCAGCACCAGTACCAGCACCAGCCAGTTGCGCTATACAGTGTTTGGCCCGGACGCACGTACGCTCAGTACGCCATCTAATTGGAATGACAGCGGCGTCATCGTGGCTGACCGCGCCGGCACTTACTGGGTCAGCGTAGAAAGCCAGTCCGGCGCGGTACTGCCGGCCAATTACAATTTCGCGCTGTACCGTACCACGCCGCAAGTGCAGTCGCTGGCGCTGGGCGCCACTGCCCATACTGCGATGGCTACGCCGGGAACGGCGGCGACGTGGTACGTGGACGTGGCTGAGACCGGCTGGCTGCGCTTCGACCAGCTTTCCGCTTACACGTCGAAAATGCGCTGGAGCGTGCTCGATGCCTCCGGCGCCGTGATCGCGTCGAGTACCGGCGACAATGATGAAACGTATTACGCGCCGGTGCTGGCCGCGCCGGGCCGTTACCGAGTGGTGGTGGAATCGACTGCGCGCCAGACGCCGGACACGGATTTCCGCATGCTGCTGACACCGGCAAGCGCGGCGGCGGACCTGGCGTCCGGCCAGAGCATCGCGCTGGGCTCGGCGGATGGCCATGCCGACCGCATGGTGAAGGTGCACGTCGATGGCGCTGCCCGGCTGTCGCTGGTGACGCAGATCACGTCCGGTTCCGGCACAGCGCACTGGCAAGTGATGGACGCGCAGGGCCGCGTGGTCGGTTCGTACCGCGGCGCCGGCAACAACAATGTGCAAACGGTGGCGCTGCCGTCGTCCGGCGACTATTACGTGCTGGCGGGCGGCTACCTGCCTAATGCGTCGGCGTTTACCGGCGCACTGACAGTGACGGCCTACAGCGACGCGGCCGCCGATGCGGGGGTACTGCAGCCGGGACAGGTGGCGGAATTGTCCGGCGCCGTCACGGTGCCGGGCCAGGTGTCGTCCACGCGGTTCCGCGTGACCCAGCCAGGCGCATACGTGCTGGAATCCGTCAATTCGTTTGCCGACGGCCAGTGGCAGTTGAACGGCCCGCTGGGTACCGTCATCAGCACGCGCCAGTTCACCGCTTCCGCGGCAGCGCAGGGCCAGCTGGTCTATCTGGCGGTCGGCGACTATGACCTGGCCGTGACGGCCCGCACCACTGGCAGCGGCGCGTGGACCTTGCGCGCGACGCCGGCTGCCACCGCTACCCAGCTCGATTCCGGCGTGGCGGCAGCCATTAACGGACTGGCATCGGGCGCATCGCTGCTGTTCCAGGCGGAAGCGTTGCCGCAAGACCGCTACGCGTTTACGCTGTCCGGCGCGGCAGGCCAGTTCCAGTTGACCGCGTTTGACGCGTTTGGCCGCCAGATCAATTATTCCACCAGTACCAGCGGTTCGTTCACGCAAAGCCAGGCCAGCGGCCCGATTTACTTCCGCCTGACGCGCACGGCGGCAGGCGCAGGCAACACCACGCTGACCGTGATCCGCACCCAGGTCAACCAGCCGGCAGTGCCGGCGGCCACGCCGATCGTATTGGGCCAGGCGGTTGCCGGCAGCGCCAGCGGTACGCCGCTGTACTACAGTTTCGACATGGCCGAAGATGGCTGGGTGGCGCTATCGTGGCAGAGCGGTAACTGGTCGACCTGGACATTGAATGGCCCGCGCGGCCAGGAGAGCAGCCAGTCCATCGGCAGCAGCTGGCGCATGCCGGTGCTGTGGGTGCCGGCCGGCCATTACCAGATGACGTTGACGGGAGGCAGCGGCGCCGCCGCCTTCAGCCTGGTCGATGCCGCCCACGCCCGTCCGATTGCCGCCGACACGGCAGTGTCGGTGGATCTGGCCGCATCGGAACCGTATGCGCTGTTTGATATCGTGCTCGATGCCGGCCGCAACGTTGACTTCCATGGCTTGCCGGGCGCATCTTCCGGCAATACCTACCGCCTGTACGATGCCGGCGGCACTTACCTTGGCAGCGGCGACCCGGCTACCAGCTACTACAGCCGCCTGTCGATCCCGCGCAGCGGCCATTACCTGCTGGCCGTGTCGCGCCAGGGCGGCGGCGCGCTGCGCTTCAACGTCACGCAAACACCGTCAGCGGCCGCCGTGCCGCTGCAGACCGGCGCCAGCACCGAGGGGACGTTCGTCCAGTATGGGCAGTATTACAACTATACGTTCACGGCGGCCGCGGCATCCGAACTGTTCGTCAATGAAACCCGCAATGGCGGTTCGCCTTACTCGTATGCGCTGTACGACGCAACCGGCAATACTGTCAGCACCATGTATTCGGCGAACGGAAAGCTGGCGTACGGCGTGCGTCCCGGCACGTATACGCTGCGCATTACTTCGTACAATTCCCCGACCACGCCGCTGCCGTTTGCGCTTACGGCCAGCCTGGTGACGGCGCGGGACACGTTGGCGGCCGGCGGCAGCGCCGTGAACGTGAACTTTACCAGCGGCATGCCGGACCGCCAGCTGGAAGTATCGCTGCAGGCAGGCAAGTCGTACTGGTTTGCGCCGTCCACGCCGCCGGCCGGCAGTGACAGCTATGGCTACCGCGTGGTCGACCCGTATGGCCAAGTGGTGGCTTCCGGCACCATGTCGTCCTATGTCACCGGCATTGCCATCAACGCGGCCTATGACGGCGCCTATACCGTGCAACTGTCGGCCATCCGTTCTTCCACGCCGCTGACGGCCAGCGCGGCGTTCTCGCTGCGCACTGCGCAATCGCTGCAGCAGCCGCTGGTGCTGGGCTCCGTGATCGACGCTTCGCTCAACCATCCGGCCGACAAGACCCGCTACCAGTTCACGCTGGCCGAGCCGGCCCGCGTCTGGCTCAACGTGGTGGGCGACAATTACACGGCCAGCCTGGTGCGCACCGACGTGCCGGGTACGGTCTTCAGCAATGGCAACCTGTCCGGCGGGGGCGAACGCCGCCTGGTCTACCTGGCGGCCGGCAGCTATGAATTGCAGCTGGCGCCGGGCACGGTGGCGCCAGGCGCGTTCCACATTTCCACGTCGCTGGTGTCGGCGCTGCCGGAACTGGCCGTTGGCGGAACGGTCACGTCCAGCGTGGCCCAGGGCCGCTACATGACGGCGTTCCGCATCCAGGGCACGGCGGGCCAGCAACTGCTGTTCAATGCGCGCAACGGCAGCGGCTACCCTTACACCTACTGGTACCTGATCGACGCCAGCGGCGATACCGTGTATTCCACCACCAGCTACCAGGGCAATGACAATGGCGACCGCTTCACGCTGCCGCGCGATGGCGAATACGTGCTGATGATGGGCAGCCACAGCGGCGACACGGCGGCCCATACGGACACGATGCGCCTGTACCAGTACAGCGAACCGTCCACGCCGATTGCGCTGGGCTCGCTGGTCAGCGGCAAGCTGGCCGGACCGGGCAACATCAACCATTACACGTTCACGCTGGCGGCCGATACCACGGTCGTGCTTGATTCGAAGAGCGGCGCCGCGTCGATGTCGCTGACCGGGCCGCGCGGTTCCGAATACAGCGCCACGCTGTCCGATAACGATGGCAGCTATTGGGTGCGCCGCCTGCCGGCCGGCACCTATACCGTCAACATCAGCGGCAACGGCACGTCAATGCCGAATTTCGGCTTCCGCCTGCTGTCGCTGGAGGCTGAGGCCATTGACCATGGCGCGGCCGACACCTTCACCGGCAGCCTGCCTGCCGGCCAGAACCTGTTCGTGCACCGTTTCGATGCCAGCCCTGGCGTGCTGTACAACTTCAGCCTGACTGACCCGACGCCGTACCAGGATTACACCCGCTACACGCTGCTTGATATGTATGGCCGCGTCATCAGCGGTCCGAATTACGCCTACAACTCGTCCGTCAGCTTTACCGGACCCCAGGCCGGTCCAGTCTACCTGGTGGTCAAGCAGACTTACGTCTCGACCGTTAACGAGCAATTCACCGTCAAGCTGCGCCAGCCTGCCATTGCCAGCACGGCGCTGGCGTGGGACACGCAACAAACCCTGCAGCTGGGCAGCCGCCAGGATCAGTACGCCTACAGCTTCCAGGCCAGCCAGGCCGGCTGGATCGACTTGCAGGGCATGCGCGCGCCATCATCGTCGGTAGCGTTCGAGGTGGTGGGGCCGGACGGCGCCGTGCTGGGTTCGCGCACCGGTGTGCCGGCCAGCCAGGATGGTTCGCTGTCGGTTTACCTGCCTGCAGCGGGCGCCTATGCGGTGCGCGTGCGCACCAATGGCGACCAGATTGCCGGCACGGCCCAGTTTACGGCCCGCACCGTGCCGTCCGGCCAGCGCATCGGCCGCCCGAATGGCGTTGCGCAGGCGCTCGACATGGCGGCGGGCAGCCCGGGCACCGGCCTGTGGAGCATCGATGCGCGCGCCGGCGAACGGCTGACGCTGTCCGTACCGCAATGGGCCGGCACGGGCGAGATCCAGCTGGTGTCGCCGTCCGGTTCCGTGCTGCGCACGTGGACACCGGCCCAGGGCGCATCCTTCACGTATGACTTTACCCAGAGCGGCACCTTCCTCGTGCGCGTGCTGCGCAACGGCACGGCAGCGGCGTCGCTGTCGGCCAGCTGGGGTACGGCCGATACACCGCAGACCGTGGTGTCGACGTTCAATGCGACGGGGACCGTCAGCTACGGCGCGCCGCAGTCCTTCCAGTTTGAATTGCAGGAAGGGGGCGTCTGGTATGTCGACCATCCGGCGGTGCCGGATTTCTACAGCTACTATTACCAGCACGTGGTGGTCAGCGATGCGGCTGGCAACACGGTGATTGGCGACTACCGCCAGGCGCGCCAACTGGCCGCCGGCGTGTACACCATCACGCTGCGCCAGGATAGCGGCTCCGCCGTTCCATTCAATTTCGCACTGCGCCGCCTCGATGCGGGATTGCCGGCCGCCTTGTCGTATGGCCAGCAAGCCACGCAGGCATTGACGTCGAATTTCAGTACCGGCCTGTACCGCATTGACGGCCAGGCGGGCGACATGCTGCAATTTAACCCGGTGGCCGTCAGCGGCAACTACGGCAGCGGCCAGTGGACGCTGTTGAACCGCTATGGCCAGACCGTAGCGGCCCGCACCGGCATTTCGTCCGATTCGTCCACGGTGACGCTGGCCGACAGCGGACCGTATTACCTGCTGATCGACAATGCTGCGTATGGCAGCCCGAGCGCCGGGTCCGTCACGTTCCAGCTGGATAACCGCAGCCAGAACGCGGCCACGCCGGTGGCCCTGGGCCAGGCCGTGCGCGGCACGCTGAATGGCCAGAACCAGAGCCGCGACTATACCTTTACGGTCACCGAACCGCGCCTGGTCGCATTCGACCGGCTGACGGACCACACGGGCGCCAACGTGTACTGGAAGCTGTCCGGTCCGTATTCGGACGGCGGCATGGTCAACGAATTTATTTACAACTCGAGCTACAGCTATGACCAGGCGCGCAACCTGTGGCTGCAGCCGGGGCAATACACACTGTCCGTCACCACCAGCGATTTTGCCGCGAATAACTATGCATTCCGCCTGGCGCCGCTGGCCGACGCCACGCCGCTGGTCAGCGGCCAATGGGTCGATGCCCAGGTGATCCGCAACACGGGCGAGATGAATACGTACAGCGTGGCCGCCAGCGCGGGCGACCGCCTGTATATTGATTTGCGCAACGTGACGGCGCGTACCTACAACGGCCGCTACAACTACACGGCAAAGATCCGCGTCATCGACCCGAACGGCGCCGAAGTGTATACGGGCGACGTGGTGGATGCTGAACTGGTGGCGGCGGTATCGGGCCGCTACACCATTGAGCTGGACGATTCGCTGGCCGGCGACGTGGCGGTTTCGTACAGCCTAGCGGTGTTCGTCAACACGCCGCCAGTGGCGCGCGTGATCGACTTGTCGGATGCGCTGCCGGCGGTTGACCTGGCCGTGCAGGATGTCTCGGTGGCGGCGGCCGATGGCGGCGCGCTGCAGTCCGGCGCCCGCATCGACGTGCGCTGGACCACGCGCAATGCCGGGCTGCTGGCCACGCGCGGCGACTTCAGCGAACGCGTGGTGGTGCGCAAGGCCGGTACGGGTGAAGTACTGCTGCAGGCGACGCTGCCGTATTCCGAAGCGTCATCCGGGGCATTGCAGCCGGGCCAGTCCGCTGCGCGCAGTGTGCAGCTGCGCCTGCCGGACGGCTTGATCGGCGCCGGCAACCTGACGGTAACGATAGAAACGGATACCACCGGCGCCCAGGATGAACGGGGCGACGATACCCGCAACAACCTGGCTACGGCCAGCTTCACCAGTACGTTGGCGCCGTACGCGAACCTGCAGGCGGGCCAGCCGGTGCTGGATCCGGCGTCGAACTGGCAGAGCGGCGACACCGTCACCGTGCGCTGGAACACGGCCAATGCGGGCACGGCCAGCGCGCAGGGCAGCTGGATGGAGCGGGTGGAACTGGTCAACCTGACCACCAATGCCGTGATCGCGGCAATCAGCCTGCCGCAGACCGGCCAGGACTTGGCGCCAGGCGCGCAGGCGGCGCGTTCCGCCAGCTTCACGTGGCCGGCGGGCCTGAACGCGGTGGGCACGTTCCGCCTGCGCGTCAGTGTCGATACGCTGGGCCAGGTACCTGAATATGGCGCGGCCGGCGCGCTGGAGTCCGACAACGTGGCGGAGCGCCAGCTGGCAGTCGGTCCGGACTTGCTGGCGCGCAGCGTGCGCCTGCAGGAAACGGGCGCCATGGACGGCGATACCGTGACCTTGCTGTGGGATGACGTCAACCAGGGCACGGTGGCGGCGCCGGCCGGCTACCAGGACCGGGTCGTGATCCGCCAGCGCAACGCGGACGGAACGCTGGGCGCCGTGGTGCTCGATACCGTGGTGGCCTTCCCGGGCGACGGCGGCCAGCCGCTGGAAGCAGGCGGCGTGCGCAGCCGCTCGCTGCGCTTCACGCTGCCGGCCGGCCTGCGCGGCAGCGGCCAGTTCATGGCCACGGTGACGGCCGACAGCAATGCGTCCGGCGTGGGCAGCATCTTTGAAACCAATGTGGCGGGGAACGCTGAAACCAACAACGCGGCCAGCGGCGACTTCGCCGCCGGCGCGCACGACTACGCCAACCTGGCGCCAACCGCGCTGGTGGCGCCGTCGTCTGCGCTGGCTGGGCAGGAAGTGACCGTCAGCTGGACCGTCGCCAACCAGGGCCGGGCCGCTGCGGCCGGCTCGTGGGTGGACCGCCTGGTGCTGACGTTCGACGGCGTGGCGGGCAATGCCGACGATATCTTGCTGGCCAACGTGAAAGTCACGGCGCCGGTGGAGGCGGGCGGCAGCTATACGCAGTCGGCCACCGTGCGCATCCCTGGCCGGATTTCCGGCAATTACCGCTTTGCCGTGCTGGCGGACGTCAATGGCGCTATCCGCGAGCCGGATACGCGCGCCGACAACGTGCTGCTGTCGTCCGGCGTGGCGATTTCCGCCGCCTACGTCGACCTGGCGCCGCAAGTGACGGCCGCGCCGGCCACGGCCTATGCAAACCGCAATACGCGCGTGGAATGGACGGTGGCCAATCTCGGCACGCTGGCGACCGACACCAGCCTGTGGGTGGACCAGGTGTACCTGTCGCCGACGCCGGTGCTGGCGCAAAATGCCGTGCTGCTGGGCTCCGTCACGCGCAGTGGCGCGCTGGGCACGGGCGCCAGCTATGCCGCCGGCCTGGATGTGAAACTGCCGGCCGGTATCAGCGGCCAGTATTACTTCATCGTCAAGACCGATGCGTTCGGCAGCAACTTTGAACCCGGCTACAGCGCCAACAACGTGGTGGCGGCAACGGCGGCCACCGACGTGCTGGCGGAGCCGAAGCCGGACTTCACCGTGAGCCAGGTCAGCGCGCCGGACGCATGGCGCGTGGGCCAGCAGCTGCAAGTGTCGTACACGGTGACCAACAATGGCAACGATGCGGCCAATTCGTATACCTATGAACACATCCGCCTGGTCAACCTGGCCGATCCATCGAAAACCGTGACCTTGGCGACGCCGGCCGCGTCGCGCCAGGTGGCGCCGGGCGGCGCGTTCACGCAAACCGTCAACGTGACGGTTCCCGCCATGCAAACGGGACAGTGGCGCCTGGAAGTGATTGCCGATGCGGGCGGCCACGTAGGTGAGTTGAATGAAAGTAACAACATCGCCACGTTGCCGGTCAGCGTGACGGCGCCGGACCTGTCCGTCAGCCAGCTGGCCGTGACGGGCGAACTGGTGGGCGGCGCAGCCGTACAGATCAACTGGACCACTGCCAACAATGGCAGTGCGGACGCGGCCGGTGTGGTGGACACGGTCTACCTGTCGCGCGATGGCGTCATCAGTGCGGACGACATCAAGGTGGGTGAAGTCAGCCATGGCCAGCTGGCGGCGGGCGCCGTGGCCGCCGGTACGCTGGCCTACACGCTGCCGGTCGACGCGGCGGGCGGCTACCGCCTGATCGTGGTGACGGACCGCGCCAACGTGGTCAATGAAAATGGCCAGGAAGCCAATAACACGGCGGACCTGGTGCTGGACGTGTCGCGCGACGCGTACGCCGACCTGGCCGTGCGCAATGTGGTGGCGCCGCGCCAGGTGATTGCCGATCCGTCCAGCGTAACGGTCAGCTACACGGTCGCCAACGTGGGCGCGGGCCGTGGCCGCACGTATTCGTGGAGCGACGTGGTGGTCTACAGCGCCAATGCGGTGCTGGGCGACAGCGACGACATCGTGCTGGGCACGGTGGCGCATGACGGCGCGCTCGATGCGGGCGCCGAATATACGGGTACCGTCACATACCAGTTCGCCCCCGGCTTTAGCCGATCCGGTACGGTGTTCGTGCGTACCGACGCGGGCGCCAAGGTATGGGAAAACAGCCTGGAAGCCAATAACGTGGGCCAGGCGGCCCAGCCACTGGACGTGATGCCCAAGCCGTATGCGGACTTGCAGGTCGAGTCGGTGACGACGTCGGGTACCGCGTACAGCGGCCGTCCGCTGCAGGTGAGCTGGACCGTTGCCAACCGCGGCATCGGCATCACGGACGCGGCATCGTGGAGCGACCGCGTCTGGCTCAGTTCCAATCCGGACGGCACCGGCCAGCGCTATGAACTGGCCAACGCGTCGCGCCTGGGCCAGCTGGCAGTCGATGGCAGCTACAGCCGCACGCTGGACGTCATCCTGCCGGAAGGGATAGCCGGCCAGTTCTATGTCAACGTGGCGGCCGCCTACAATGGCGGCGTATTCGAGTTCAACCGCGCCGACAATAACCGCCTGGCGTCGCTGGCGGTGCCGGTGCAGCTGTCCGTCACGCCGGACTTGCAGGTGCAGGCCATTACCGCGCCGGCCACGGCGCAGGAAGGTTCGCCGCTGACGTTGTCGTGGACCGTGCAAAACACGGGTGCGGCCGGCGCGGGCGGATCGTGGACCGACAAGGTCGAGCTGGTGCCTATATCCGGTAACAGCAGCGGCAACGGCGCCGCCATCCTGCTCGGCACCTACACGTATGCGCAGGGCCTGGAACCCGGCATCAGCTACACGCGCAGCGAAGAAGTGCGCCTGCCGCAGCGCATCGAAGGCGCTTACCGCGTGCGCGTCACCACCAACAGTGCGCTGGGCGGCAACGGCGACCAGGTGTATGAACACGGCGCCGCCCGCAGCAACAACGTGGCGCTGTCGGCCGGTGAACTGGTGGTCAGCCTGACCCCGCGGCCAGACCTGCGCGTGGGCACCATCACGGTACCGGACCATGTGACGGCCGGTACGTCGGCCGGCGTCAGCTTCACGGTCACCAATAACGGCACCTTGCCGACGTCGGGACGCTGGAGCGACGCCGTCTACCTGTCGCTCGATGGCAACCTGAATGCCAATGCCATCCTGCTGGGCCGCATCGGCAACACGGCTGCGCTGGCGCCGGGCGAAAGCTACAGCAGCCAGCTGGCCGCGTTCGACGTGCCGCTGCGCTACCGTGGTGACGCCTACATCATTGTCCGCACCGACGTGGACAACCAGGTGGCGGAATATCCGAACGAAACCAACAATGTGTCGGTGCACAAGGTGCACATCGATACGGTGCCGCTGGCCGACCTGGTGGCCGGCAGCGTGGTGGCGCCGTCGCAGGCCACGTATGGTTCGTCGTTCAACGTACGCTATACCGTCACCAACAAGGGCGAGGCGGCCACGCGCGGCAACAGCGCCAGTGTGACCGGCTGGACCGACACCGTGTGGCTGTCCACCACGCCGGGCAAGCCATCGCCGGGCAAGGGCGACATCCTGATCGGGCAAACCACCCATGCCGGCATGCTGGCCCGGGACGCCAGCTATGACGGCGAAATTGCCGTGTCGCTGCCGGACAATGTCGCCAGCGGCAAGTACTACATTACCGTGTGGAGCGATACCTACAACGCCATCGTGCAGGATACGCTGGCGGTCAACGTCAACCCGGATGATCCGGGTACGCCGCTGGCGGAAAACTTCAAGGCGCGCGCGATCGACGTGATTGGCGCCATCAAGCCGGACCTGGTGGTGCGCAACGTGACGGCGCCGGAAGCGGCGCAGGCCGGCGCCGCCTTTACGTTCAGCTATACGGTGCAAAGCGCGGCCGCGCCCACGTCCGGCAAGTGGACGGACAAGGTGTGGATCGCCGATAACGCCGACCTGTCCAAAGCCCGCAACAAGTGGCTGGTGGGCGCCTACGCGCAAGACCGCTCGCTGGGCAACGGCGAGCAGTACACGGTGACGGATACGGTGCAGCTGTCGCCATCCGTGGCGGGCGGATTTGTCGTGGTGGAGACGGACTGGGACCACAGGGTGGCCGAGTTCAACGAAACCAACAACGTGAAATCCGTGGCCAGCGCCGTGACCAATGCGCCGGCCGACCTGCAGGTGACGTCGGTGCAGACGGACGGCGCCGCCGACTCCGGCGAAGCCACCACCGTGACGTGGACCGTGACCAACAGCGGCGCCGCCGTCTGGGGCGGCACGCGCGGCTGGATCGACAATATCTACGTCAGTTCCGACCCCACCTTCATTGCCAGCCGCGCCGTGCAAGTCGGTTCGGTGGTGCACAGCAACAGCGCCGGCCTGGGCGCGGGCCAAGCCTACACGGCCAGCGCCAGCGTCAAGCTGCCGCCGGGTATCGAAGGGCCATACTACGTCTACGTCATTACGGACGCGGAACATGCGGCCGGCAAGCTGGCGCCGCAGATCGAATCGCAGAAATCGTATTACCACGCGGCCGATGAGGCGCCGTGGAGCGACGACAATGCGTGGCAGCGCGATGCGCTGTTCGCCACGTCGGTATTTGAGGGCGCCAACAGCGCCAACAACATCGGCCGCGGCAGCATCGCCGTGACGTACAAGGAACCGGACTTGCAGGTGGGCCAGATCACGATTTCGGAACCCAACCCGAAATCCGGCCAGACCGTCACCGTGACGTGGACCGTCACCAACAACGGCACCCGCGCGACCCGCGCCAACAGCTGGTTCGACGGCGTTTACCTGTCGCGCGACGCGTCGCTGGACGATGGCGACTTCGCGCTGGTGGACCGCGGCAATGAAGCGGAAACCGCGCTGCACGTGCGCCAGACGTCGCTGGGCCTGCGCGACGGCTTGCCGCGCTACCTGGCGCCGGGCGAGTCGTACACGAATTCCGCCACGTTCAAGCTGCCGTCGTCGATCGATGGCGCGTTCCGCCTGATCGTCAAGGCCGATACCGGCATCGTCGTCGATACCATCGGCCAGGCGGTCAGCACGGTACGTACCGGCTTGCCTGGCCTGTCCGATGCACACATCGACCTGGTGCAGGAATTCCGCGACGAGGGCAACAACGTGGCCAGCATCGCGCTGCCGGTAACGCTGGCGACGCCGCCGGACTTGCAGGTAAGCGGCGTGGCGGCGCCGGATTCCATCGTGGCCGGCCAGCCGTTTACGGTCAGCTACCGCGTCGACAACCGTGGCGGCGATACCCCGGCTGACCAGGGCGGCTGGAACGACATGATTTATTTGTCGCGCGACCGCAACCTGGATTTGAAATCCGATACTTACCTCGGCTACGTCAGCCACAGCGGCGGCCTGGCGGCTGCCGGCGGCTACGACGCCAGCCTGACCGTGCGCGCGCCGGCCGGCATGGATGGCCCGTATTACGTGTTCGTCGTCAGCGATCCGGGCCGCGAGCTGGGTTCGTCCAGCAACGCCCGCGTGTTTGAAACCGACAAGGACAACAATGCCGCGGCACGCTCGCAACCGGTATTGATCGTCACGCCGCCGCCGGCGGAAATGCGGGTTGCCGGCGTCACCGTGCCGGCTGCCGGCACCGTGGGCGGCAACGTGCAGATCAGCTACACGGTGGCCAACCAGGCCGATAATCCTGCGCTGGGCAGCTGGACCGACGCGGTCTACCTGACGTTCGACAACCAGTGGGGCTTGAACGATATCCTGCTGGGCAAGGTCGACCATAACGGCGGCTTGGCCGGCCATCAAAGCTATACCGCCAGCTTGAACGCCGTGCTGCCGCCAATGAAAGAGGGCAACTGGCGCATCGTGGTGCGGCCGGACATTTACAACCAAGTGTATGAAGGTCCCGTCACGTACGACGAATATGGCCTGCATCTGCCGCCGTCGAAAGCCGCCAACCTGACCGCCATGGGCGGCACGATGGCGGTGACGGTGCCGCCGCTGGCGGTGGCCAATCCGCTGGCGACCACGCTGTCGACGGGCCAGACCCGCCTCTACAAGGTCAGCGTGGCGGCCGGCCAGACCTTGCGCGTCAGCCTGGATTCGCAGCGCGACGAGGGCGCCAATGAAATCTACGTGCGCTATGGCGACGTGCCTAATGGCTACGACTACGATGCAGCCTATACGCAGGCATTGTCGGCCGACCAGCAGGCGCTGATCCCGAGCACCAAAGCGGGTGACTATTATGTGCTGGTGCGTTCGCGCCAGACCGAGGACGCCACGCCGGTGACGTTGCGCGCGGAATTGCTGCCGCTGGCCATCACCAGTGTGACGCCGGATGCGGGCGGTACCGGCGACGACGGCCACCGCTGGGTCACCGTGGATATCCGCGGCGCCCAGTTTGCCGCGGGCGCGCTGGTCAAGCTGTCGCGTCCCGGCATGTTTGAAGTGCAGCCGGAGCGCTGGCAAGTGCTGGATGCGACGCACATCCGCGCCGTGTTCGACCTCAAGGACGTGCCGCATGGCATGTACGACTTGCAAGTCATGAACCCGGACGGCAAGACCGTCACGGAACCTTACCGCTACGTGGTGGAACGCATGGTGGAAGCCGACGTCACCATCGGCATCGGCGGCACGCAGCGCATCGAACCGGGCGACGGCAACCTGTACAGCGTGGCGCTGCAAAGCCTGACCAACGTCGACACCCCTTATGTGCGCTTCGACGTGGGCGCCACCGACATGGGTAACAGCGAATACGTGCTGGGCGGGCTGAATTTGCCGTACGTCGTGTTCGGCTCCAACCTGAACGGCCAGCCGCCGGGCCAGCCGCTGCCGGGCAGCGTCAATACGCAAACCTATGGCCCGACGCCGGTGGACGGTACGCCGCGCGCCGACATTCCATGGGCGCGCCTGGATGGCGAAGTCAATACCAGCGGTTTCAACCTGGCGCCAGGCTACGCGTTCGACATCGGCGCGCGCGGCATGGTGGGCGCGAGCTTCTCGATTGAAACGTATCCGGGCCTGAAGGAGTGGATTGCGCGCGACTTCAGCGGCTTGCGTGAAAAACTGTACCGCCTGCGCCCGGACTGGCAGGCAGCGGGCCTGCTCGATGGCGGCCCTGCAGGACTGGACAGCATCAAGCAAGGCTTGACGGCGAAATTCCTCACGCCGTTCGATGAAGACCACGTCACCAAGGAAGAGTGGCTGGCCATGCCGTTCCGCTTTAACGTGTTTGGCGCGGCCACGCCGATCACGCGCGCGGAATTCATTGCCGACCAGACCCGCTACGCGCTGCGTTTGCGCACGGCCATCATGGCCGATGCCCAGGCGCCGAACGCGCTGCAAGTGCTGGCTGCCAACGAAGAGCAGTGGACCAAAGGCTGGCTGGCCGCGCTGGAACTGGCCGGGCTGCTGCGTCCGGAAGGCGAGGCGCCTCCCGTGCGCAACGATGCGCTGGTGCTGAGCCTGAACGACACCTTGGCGGCCGGCATCCTGCTGGGCAAAGGCGGCGACAGCTACCAGACCCAGGCCAGCATCCTGGCGTTCTTCGACAAAGTACAGCAGTGGTATGGCGACACGTCGCGCTACCCGGGCGACACGGCCGCTGCCCATGCCCGCACCGAGTATGAAGAGCACCGCGTCAGCGAAGCGGGGGCGGCGGAAGTGGACGTGCCGGTGCCGGTGGCGCCGAACGCGGCTGATTATGACGCCAATGCGGCGCACGCCACGCACTTCCTGAACTTCAATGTCTTTGCAGGCGGACGCGCCGAGCTGGAATACTTGCGCCACATTGGCGTGCTGGATGAAAAATTCAATCCAGTCGGTCCGCAGGCGCTGAACCTGGCGCAATACCTGCAGCAGAGCGCCGCACAGGCGGCGGCCGGTTCGGCTACCGTCAGCGTGCGCGGCCCGCAAGTGCTGCCTAGCGCCGATGGCGCGCAATACGTGCCGGCCGGCATTGCCTTGCCGTACACGGTATCGTTCCAAAATCCGGGCGCCAATGCGCTGGGCCAGGTGCGCATCGTCAGCCAGCTCGACCGGGCGCTCGACGCGCGCACCTTGCGCCTGGGCGATTTGAAACTGGGCGACTTGAATGTGCACATTCCCGATGACCGCGCAGCGTTCCAGGGTGATTTCGACTTTTCCGGCAGCAAGGGCTACATCTTGCGCGTTAGCGCGGGTGTGGATGCGCAGGCCGGCACGGCCACGTGGCTGTTGCAGGCCATCGACCCGGCCACGGGCGAACCGATGAACGATCCGCGCCGTGGCCTGCTGCTGGCGTCCAGCAGCGACGCCCAGGCGGCGCGCGGCTTCGTCAGCTATACGGTAGCGGCGTCCGGCATTGCCGATGGCGGCGCCAGCGGCGCCCGCATCGAAAGCCGCGCCCAGATCCTGTTCGGGGACGCGCCGCCAATTGAAAGCGCGGCATCGGGCGTGACGCTCGATGCCGCTGCGCCGCGCACCACGCTGGACGTGACGACGCTGCCATCAGGCGATGGCGGCGCGCCGCGCTACGACGTGCACTGGCAGTCGGTGGACGACGCCAGCGGCGTGAAATCCGTGACCTTGTACGTGTCCGAAGATGGCGGCGACTTCCGCATCTGGCAGCGCCAGCTGCCTGCGGCGGAAGGCCATGAAGTGTTTACCGGCGTGGCGGGGCGCCGCTATGAATTCCTGGCGGCCGCCACCGACGTGGCGGGCAACCGCGAAGCGGCGACGATCGCCAACGCCGTGCTGCCGGACGACGGCAGCCGGGCCGAGCTGGGCGGCAATACCGTGCTGCAGACCACGGCGCAACTGCCGGCCGCGAGCCAGGACCGTACCTATGTATCGAGCGCGCTGTTTGACCTGGCGGCCAGCCGCTTGCCGGGCCTGGTGGCGCCGGGCCAGCCGGGCGAATTGCGGTCCGTGCTGGCGCCGCTGTCGCTGCGCGGCTATGCGGACGGCTTTGCGTCCAGCCAGGGCGGCATCGGCGTGCAGGCGATGGTGCAACTGTCCGATGGCGGCATCCTGGCCAGCGCGGGCGCACTGCGCAACCAGGTGTATTACTTCCCGAAAGAGGGCGGCCGCAACGTGGCGCCGCTGTTCACGCTGGATGAGCCGGTGCTGGACATGGCGCTCGACCGGGTGGGCCAGCTGTGGATCATGACGGGCCATGAATTGCTGATGGCCGACGCCGCGACGGGCGCCATCATTACCCGCCTGGCGGGACCGGGCGGCGCCGTGCTGGGGCAGGCGCTGGCGGTTGCGCCGGATACGGGCGTCATTTACGTGTCGTCCAACAGTGGCGTGGAAGCGTACGATCCGTCCAGCGGCGGGTGGACGCACTTCTCCAACGTGCGCGTGCGCGACCTCGCGTTCGGCACGGATGGCCGCCTGTGGGGCGTGCGCTGGACCGGCGGCGACATTACGTCGTCGCAGCCGAATGCCACATCCGACATCATCAGCTTCCCGATGAGCGGCCAGCAAAAAGGCAAGGCGCAGCTGGAATACCGCCTGAACGCCAACATTGACAGCATCAGCTTCGGCCGCAACGGCACGCCGCTGGCGGGCCTGCTGCTGGCGTCGAGCGCGCCGGGCCAGCGTCCTGCAACGCAGGGCGCCGCGGCCGTTGCCCATGATGCGGGCGTCTACATGGTGGAACTGCAGTCGCGCCGCGTGCTGCAGGTGGCGTCCGGCGGCACTGTCGGCAAGGCCATCATTGCCACCGACGATGGCCGCATCCTGGTGGCGCAGACGGGGCGGATCGATGAAATCGCCACGGTGCGTCCGCCGCACGTGCTGGCCTCCACGGTGCCGAACGGCGCCATGGTGCCGCTGCCGGTCAATGCGATTGCCGTCAACTTCGACCAGGCCATGTGGCTGGGCGCCAATGGCGCGGATGCCGAAGACCTGGCCAGCGTACTGAACCCGATGAACTATACGCTGACCGCCAGCGGCGGCAACAGCAACCTCGTGCTGCACCCGCTGTCGGTGCGCTGGAACGCGGCGACCCGCTCCGCCATCCTGACCCTGCCGGAGTTGCCGGCCGGCGGCTGGATGCTGGACGTGTCGGCCAATCTGCGCAGCGCCGTGCAGGCGCCGCTGGCGTCGAACTATGTGTCGGCGTTCACCACGTTGCTGGACTTCTCCAGCATGGTCAAACTCAGCTTCAGCAACACCCGCGCCAACCACGCGACGGGCGCCGTCAGCTATGACGTCACCATCACGAACACTGGTGCGGACGAATTGCGCGGCCCGCTGACCCTGTTGCTGGACCCGGGCCAATACTTTGGCAATGCCGTGCAGGGCGGCCTGGCCGGCGCTGGCAGCCAGGCCGGCCTGTGGACCTTGGACTTGACTGCCGCGCTCGATGCGATGGGCGGCAAGCTGGCGCCGGGCGCCGTGCTGCGCGACCAGACCGTGACCGTGACGCGCGGCGCCAATGTGGTGGGCACCGATGCGGGCAGCGGACAGCTGGTGAAATTCAATTTGGCGCATAGCGTGTATGCGGTGCCGTATCAGAACAGCGCACCGGTGATCAGCGTTGCCGGTGCGGCTGCGGCAGTCGATACGGTGGCGCTGTCCGCGCTGCTGTCCCGTATGGGGCTGGCGAACCGCAGTGCACTGGAAGCACGCCTGCTGGACATTGATTTCAACGCGACAGAAACGGAAGCGCAACTGCTGGCGGCATTACATTTGCCGGCTGATTTGCCACAGGCTGAACGCACGGTGCTGGCCGCCGTGCTCGATGGGGTCCTGGCAGCGGGTGACGCTGCCGCAGCGGAAAAGGTGGCGCTTCCGGCCGCAACGGCGGGAACAGCATGGACGGCCACCCTGACGGCCGACGACACGGACGGCAGCCGCTTCTTCTGGGAAGTCGTGCAAGGCCCGGCAGGTCTGACCCTGACGCCGGGCGCGGCAGTGACGCAGGAAGCCACCGGCTACCGCAACACGGCGACCTTGAGCTGGACGCCAACCGCGCGTTCGCTGGCCAATACGGAAATTGTTGTGCGCGTGCAGGACAGCCGTGGCGGCGTGGCGCTGAAGCGCTTCACCATTGCGGTGGCAGGCGGTAACAACGCGCCGGTACTGGACCTCGGCGGCGACATCACGCTGACCGAAGGCCAGGCGCTGGCGTTGCCGGTCACGGCCGCCGATGCGGATGGCGACGCGCTGACCATCACGGTGCGCAACCTGCCGCCAGGCGCCGCCTACAACGCGGCGACGGGCATGCTGACATGGACCCCGGGCTATGACCAGGCCGGCGATTACCACGACGTCACCATCATTGCCAGCGACGGCAAGACCAGCACGGTACAGCGCTTCAATATCCGCGTGGACCAGGGCTACGCCAAGCCGGTGCTGGCGCCGGTGGCGCCGCAAACCCTGCGCGAAGGCGAGCGCTTTGCACTGCAGCTGGGCGGCAGCATGCCGGGCGGCCTGGTGCAGGCGGACGGCACCCGCGTTACGCTGCGCTATGACGTCGCCATGTTGCCGGGTGGCGCCACCCTGAACCCGGAAACGGGCTGGCTGGAATGGACGCCGGGCTACGACCAGCATGGTGAGCTGACGTTGCCGGTGGTGTTGACGGCCACGTGCATTCCGGCAGACGGCAGCGACGAAGTCACGACGACCGTGACGCAAAACGTCCGCCTGAACGTCTTGAACGCCAACGGCGCGCCACGCTTTGCGCAGCAGGAAACCTGGCACGTGCAGGAAGGCCAGCCGCTGCAGATCAGCGTGTTCGCGTTCGATCCGGACAATCCGGACTTTGAACCGAAGATCCGCTACAACCCGCTCGATCCATTGCAGCCTGCCGTTGGCGGCAATGGCACTTCCAGCGTGCGATACCGCGTGGACGGCTTGCCGGCCGGCGCCCGCTTCGACGAGGAAACGCTGGAAATCATCTGGACGCCGGGCTATGCCCAGGCCGGCCGCTATGACGTGACCGTGACGGCCACCGACAACGGCGACGGCGGTGTACCGGCATTCAGCCAGGTGACGATCCCCATCGTGGTGGAACAGGTGTACCGCACGCCGGTGCTGGGCAGTATTGCCAATGCCACGGTGGGCAAGGGCAGCCAGCTGAGCATTCCGCTGTCTGCAGTGGATCCCGACGGCCAGCCGGTGACGCTGTCCGTCATCGGCCTGCCGCGCTTTGCCTCGTTCCAGCAAACCGGCAGCGGCGCCAATGCTACGGCATTGATCACGTTTGCCCCGGGTGCGGGCGACCGTGGCGATTACACCATCACCGTGGTGGCGCAAAACAATGGTAACGGCGATCCGGCCAAGGCGCTGGCGACGTCGGCCAGCTTCGTGCTGTCCGCCACCAGCCTGACCGAACCGCCGGAAGTCACGGTGCCTGCGCGCGTGGTGGCCATTGCCGGCCAGACCATGCGCATTCCGGTACTGGTGACCGATCCGGACCAGGATGCCCTCAGCTATGTGGCGCAAGGCTTGCCGTCCGGCGCACGCATCGAGAAAGACCCGCAATACGGCCAGGCATGGATCGTCTGGACACCCACCCAGGCGCAGACCGGCAGCTATGACGTCAGCCTGCAAGTGACGGACAGCGGCTTGCCGCCGGAACATGCCGGCGTCGTCTTGCCGGATGACTTCGTGGCGCAGCCCAACACCACCGTGCGCGACGTGCGTATCGTGGTGCGGGCATCGAACCTGGCGCCGGAAGTGCTGGCAGTGGATGCCGCCGGCGGGACGGTATCGTCCGCCGCCGGGATGGCGGTGGTCAATGCGGCAGAGGGTACGGCGCTTGATTTGAGCGTGCTGGTGCGCGACGCCGACTTCGACGCGATGCACTGGACCGTGTCCGGTATGCCTGCCGGCATGACCATGGCGCATGCGGCGGGCAGCGGTGGCCAGGACCGCCTGACCCTGCGCTGGACGCCCGGCGTGCTGGCGGCGCAATCGTCCGGAGATGGTTTACCGTCCGGCGTGTATCGCCTGACAGTGCGCGCCACCGATGGCGCCGCCACGGCGGAACAAGTGATCGAAGTGCGCGTGGCCAACACCAACCAGGCGCCGATCGCGTTGCCGACGCCGCTGCAACTGGTGCACGAAGGCGAGACGCTGGGCTTCACCGTGCGCTTTGCCGACGTCGATGGCGACGTGCCGGTACTGTCGCTGCTGCATGATGACACCACGCCGGCCGGTGTGCACTTCGATGCCGCCACCGGCTACTTCGAATGGACGCCGGACGCGGGCGCGGTCAATAACCTGGCTGCGCGCGACGGCGTGTACACGTTCCGCTTCTCCGCCACCGATGGCGCCGCGACCACGCTGTCGTCGGTGCAGGTGCGTGTGCTCGACGTGAACCGTGCGCCGGCCATGAACGTCTCCAGCCATGCGCTGGTGGTGGGCCAGGCCATGAGCCTGCCGGTGGTGAAAGGCGCCGGTGCGGCGCCGGCCAATGCCATCCGCATGACTGATGCGGACGGCGCGGCGCAAAGCGCGGCGCTCTCCGTCGCGTTCGACAACCTGCCACCGGGCGCCGTCTATGATGCGGCCACCGGCCAGTTGCGCTGGACGCCGGGACCGGGCCAGGTGGGCGATTTCGTCGTGACCGCCCGCATCAGCGACGGTATCGATACCGTCACGGAAACGTTCACGTTGCGCGTGGCGGCCGATGCCGCTGCCAATGAACCGGCCGTGCTGGTGGACTTGACCCCTGCCACGCCGGTGTTGCCGGGCCAGACGGTACTGGCCACCGCGCGCGCCAGCAGCTTCGGCGCGATTGCCGAAGTCAAGGCGCAAATGCGCGCCGCCGGCGCCGCCAACTGGACCGACGTGGCGCTCGATGGCGCAGGCCGTGTCCGTGTCACGCCATCCACGCCGGGACTGGTGGAATTGCGCGTGACGGCGACCGACGTCGATGGTTACAGCCACACCACGGTGCAAACCATCCGCGTGCGCGATCCGCGCGATACCGCCGCGCCGGCACTGGGCTGGGGCGGCGCGCTGCAAGGCAGCGCAAACCAGGCGCCGTACACGGTAACCCGTTCCACGCTGCTGCAGGCAAGTATCGCCGACGCGCAATTGATGGGCTGGCGCCTGGAAATCGCATCCGGCACGGACGGCGCATGGACCCGTGTGGCCGGCGCCGACCTGGCCGCCGCGCAGGTCTCGGGCCAGCTGGACCTGGCCACCATCGATCCCGCGCAATTTGCCAATGGCGTTTACCGCCTGCGGCTGACGGCGTGGGACCTGGCGGGCCGCACCAGTGAAATCAGCAACCGGATCGTCGTAGATTCAGTGGACAAGCAACTGGAGCAGGGCAGCGTCACGGATGCGGTATTCCAGCTGGGCGGCCACGCGCTGGCCCTGACCCGGACGCTGAACGCGCACGCCGGTGCGGAAGATTTCGGCAACTGGACGCTGCCGCTGCTTGACACCCGCCTGACGGGCGACCAGCAGGGCGTCGACGTTTCCGGCGCCACGATGGCGTGGCGCGAAGGCGCCCGCGTGTGGCTGCAGGTACCGGGCAGCCTGGGCTTGCCGCAGGCTGCCACCCAATACCTGAGTTTTACCCTCCAAACTACGTCGGCGGTGGCGGCCAACGGCCAGGGCATCACGGCCGGTGCGCCGGTGGTGGTGCGTCCGCACTTCACCACCAGCAATGGCTGGACCCTGGAGGCGTCCACTTACGACACCCAAAATGGGTCGAATACGCAGCCGGTCAGCTTGCAGCGCCAGGGCCAGCGTTTGTATGACGCGGTCACGGGCCTGCCATGGCAGCCGGAAGCCTATACGCTGACGGGACCGGACGGCACCCGCTACCAGCTCGACGCCAACGGCAAAGTGCTGGCGGTGGAGTTCGCCGATGGCCAGCAGTGGCTGGTCAGCGACGCCGGTATCGTGCTGGCGGGCGGTGGCGACGCTGCGCGTGTCAGCTTCCTGCGTGATGCGCAGGGCCATATCGTGCACGTGGCGGGCCCGGTTGCCGGCGCGGCTGACGGCGGCGCATCGTTTGCGTACCGCTACGACAGCGCTGGCCGCCTGACCCTGGCCCGTGCGCTGGGCGGCAATGCAACCGGGGCACAGTACGGTTATTACCCGGATGGTACGCCGATCACGGCGCCGGTGGCGGCCAGCCTGGGCGCGGCAGTCAACTGGACCAGTGCTGCCGGTGGCGGCAACTGGAGCGGCGTGCTGCAAGCGGGCACGCCGGTCAACCTGAGCTTCACGGTCCGCGCCAGCGAGCTGGCGTCGACAGTCAAGACGCCAGGGGCGGCGGGCGCCGTCATGATTGCCGTCACGACCGAAGGTGCAGATCTGCAACTGGACACGGTTGGCGCCACGGTACTGGGCAGCGTACGCAATGGCGCGCGCACCACGACGTTGCTGCGCGTGACGGAAGAGGGCATGAAGCTGCTGACCCTGCAAGGGGAAGGCAACGCCAGCGTGCAGGTGGCGCTGGCAGGCGACGTCAACCACGATGGCAATATCAATGGCACGGACAGCGCGCTGTTCGAGCAGGCGCTCAATGCCGGCGACATGGCTGGCGATGTGGACGGCAATGGCCAGCTGACGCAGGCCGACCGCCAGGTGCTGTACGCCAACTATGGCTTGCGCACCAATGTGGCGCCGGCCGCGCCGGCGGGCGACTTGAGCAGCCTCCTGAAGACGCACACGGACTTGCGCACCAGCGTGGCGTTGAATACGCTGGCGCCGGACCTCGAAGGCGACAGCGTGTTCTGGCGCGTGCTGGGCGCAACGCACGGCACGGCGCGCCTGGCGTCCGACGGACAGACGCTGATCTTTACGCCGGACGCAGGATATGCGGGACACGCGGTCATTACGGTGCAGGCGGACGACGGCTATGCGTCCGGCGCGCCGATGGAACTGGGTGTGGATGTCAGCGGGGCCAAGCTGGTGGCGCTGCGGTTGCAGCCGCTAACCGGCTTGACGGTGGGCCAGAACGTGTTGCTGCACGCGGTGGCGGACTTTGCTGATCAGGCCAACGTCAGCCTGGATGGCAATGCCGGTTACCTGGACATCACGGCCCAGGACCTGGCGCCGCTTGGCTATGTGGGCAGCCAGGCCATCAACCTGGACGCCGGACACGGCGTGCTGCGCGCCCGTGCGCAGGGCTCGGCGCTGGTGACGGTCAGCCATACGGATGCGCAAGGGCATACGGTACGGGCGGCGCAGGCGTTCAATACCGGCGCGGTAGTGGACCCGGCTTCGGAAGAGGACGCCGGTGAAGCGTCGGTCTTCGCACCGGACCTGTACCCGGCCACATTGACCTTGACGCCAGGCGGCAGCCGCCAGATCAAGGTGAAAAACGCGGGTGGCGGGGCCGATGCGATTTACATCAGCTATCCGGACGGCACGCGCTATGTGTCCAGCGATGAAAGCGTGGCAACGGTGGACGCCAACGGCGTCATCACAGCGCTGAAGGATGGCCGGGTGACCATCAGCGTCATCCACCTGACGACCGAGAAAGACGAAGCTGGCCACGTGCTGAGCCAGGGCATCGGCCAGAGCGATATTGCACTGACAGTGCAGGCGGCGAAAGCAACCGATGCGTCCGGCGTCACGGCGCCGCGCAGCGTGGTAGTGGCGGCGGCCACGGGTGGCGCGGTCAGCGCTGTCACCGGTGAAACCGTGCTGGTGGGTGCTGGCGCGCTGGCGGCCGACACGGCCGTGTCGATTGCCCGCATTGATTTGCAGGACATCGAAGCGCGCGCCGGTATGCCGTTGCCTGCGCCAACCGTGCTGCAGGCGGTGGGCGCGTTTACCTTGCAGGCAGGACAGGATCCTACCCAGGTCGCGCTGCAACTGGCGATCCCGCTGCAAGGCGCGGGCGCCGCGCCGGGCGACGAAGTCGTGTTCTTCCGCAAGGGCAAGGTGCCGGTGGAAGGCGGCGGCTTTGCCGATACGTGGTGGCTGGTCGATAACGGCTTCGTCGGCGCGGATGGCGTGGCGCGCACGGCCAGCTTGCCGTATCCGGGGGTGGATTCTTCGGGTGAGTATGTGGTGTGCAAACGCATTCCGGGGGTGATTGGCGGGAAGTTTGACCTGGTCGGCGATCCGGGCAACATGATTCACTTCAGCTCGGTTGGCATTGCATTTGGCATCGGTGTTGCGGCATTGGATACGACCGTCAGCGTGATCGGCATTATCGCGTCCGCAGCCACGACAGCCACGGTCGCTGACTATCACTTCGGAGTTCCAAGGTTCTCGCAGGTGGAGTTGCCGAAAATTGCGCCGAACGAGACTTACACGCTGGACATTGGGCGTCGCTTGCCACCTGCAGAAACACCGTTTGGAAATGTTGTTCTTCCGAACATTACGTCCGCAGAGGTAAGCAGTGACGGCGGAATCATTACTTTCAACGTTGACAACCCGGATCCGGGCAAGTTTGTCGGCGAGATTGTGATCCGTGCAGTGCTCAGTGACGGCTCTACTAAAGACGTGAAAAAATTCCCTGGAACTGCCAGCGGCGTCTTGGTGGTGCCCGCGCCCAAGGAATTTGCTGTTGGTAACGTGCAATGGCAGGCTGTGCGGATTATTCCGCAAAGCACATTGAACGGTTCCGGCATTGTCATCGGTAAAGACAAGCTGGAGTTTGCGGGAGCCACTGCGCGTATTTCGCCTAAATCTGATATGGCTGCCGTGCTGACACGGACAGGTATCCAATTCGTTCGCGAGGGTAAGCCCGTTGGTTTAACGCCACTGCTCGGTTTGCTGGGAAGCAGCGTGGAATTCGGAACTTATCTTACGGGAGCCAAAATTCAGCCGGCCATCTTCAGTTCAGACCTTTCCCGGGTCTACGTGGGTGGTAAAGGCGTCGTCTACGAAATTGATACATTGACGTTCAAGCTGATCGATACCCTTAAGCTGGACGCTGGTGCCAACGTAACCAGCTTGGCTACCTCGGGTAATTTATTGCTCATTGGTGAAGGGCGCAGTTTTGGCAGCGGCGCCAGCGGAAGCCGCCTGATTGCAATGGACATCGGTTCCGGTTCCCGCAAAGGCAAATCGGTTGTATTGCAAGGTACGGGGATAGAAGCGTCGCCGCTTGGCGTGGGCGGCATGACGCTGGGGCCAGACAAGCATACTTTGGTCGTGGCGGTTCCTCAAAATCCGAATAGCGTGACGTTGGGCGACAAGAACAAGCGAGGCAACGTTCTTGTATTTGATCTTGATACGCTGAACTTTGCGAAGGGAACGATTGGAGCGCCTGTTACGGCCACGTTGCCGGGCGATGCAATTAGTGGCAAGGCGCCACAAGTGATCAGTGCGACGAAGGACCCGGACCGGTTCCTTGTCTCTAACGTAGCCGACTATGATCGCGGCCTGTCGACGTTGACGATCACCAGAAGCGAAGGCCGTATTACGCAGGCAACTATGTCCGCAATTCGGATGAACCAAAGCAACGTATTGATGGATCGTCTCGATATTCAGAGGGCACAGAGTTCGGTGCTGGTTGAGTTTGAAGGTGAAGAATACGCAATTGTTGCTGACGATAACTACCACTTCCTGGACCCGTACTGGAAAGCCATGTATGAGGTGCCGATGTTCGTGTATTCCCCATCGGCTCCGCCGCTGGCGGTAGGCGGCTCCGCTACGGCAAAAAAAGTTTCCGTTGGCGGGAAGCTGGGGGTGGTGAAGGACCCGTTCGGCAAGCATGGAGATCCCAAGTACCTGGGAGCGACATTGCCGCTCGATGGTTACGGGGTCATCAATTTGTCCTTGTCCGAGGATAGCAAAGTGTTGCTCGGCCAGCTTAAAGGCGGCTTCAGCGCAAACATCTTCGACCCTGCCCAAAAGCCGCATCAGAATGCTGCGTGGAACGTCGATGCACTCATTCGGGCTGCGTTGGCGATGCCGGAAAAAGACAGGGAAATGAAACACATCATCCTGCAGCCGCAAGACATGCTTAATGTGCCGGCTCCATCCAGCCCGCCTGCCGGTACCGTATTTGATCCGCCGGTAGTGGAAGTGGCGGCGTTCGGCCGCATGGGGGACGTCATCGGAGTCAACCTGAAGGAATTGACCGCAAAAAAATTGCTTGTCCAGGAAAACAAGCTGAACAGCTCGTATTTGACCAAAGCGCTGGCGGATATGCCCGCGCCGGAGCGTGCGCGCGTGGTGGCGCGCATGGCGACACTGTCGAAGTTCGAATTGGCAGCGTACGACCTCGAGCGCCTTACAGATAGCGCGCTGAAAGAGGGCTTCAAGTTGGTTGTTGGCTCTCAAAAAGATGCTAACGGTAAAGCTATCCCGGTCTCCCGCAAATCCGCGGACGCCCGCAGCCAGGATAGCCTGGTCGACGCAGATTTCACTGAGTCGGGGATCCTGTTCTTTGTGCCGCTCTTGGGCAAGGACGATGTCAAGCAATTGCGTCTTGCCCAAACTCTGGTGTCAAAGAGCGCCGGAGTGTATTTCACGTTTAAGGATTCCAGTGATCCGGCCAAGGCAAATGAATCCAAGGAAGGGTTCGCTGCGCTGGCAGCCGAGGATTATGCGAGTGCGCCATCAGCATTGTTCGGAGATCGGCCGCTGGATAATCCGGGTTACAGCGAATTCTTGCTGAAAGGTGAAGTTGCTGAAGGCAAGGGCGACATTCTTGATGTGCTTCGGGTGGAGCAGCGTCTTGCCTATCTCGGCATTCCCGCCATGGGTTCGGCTGCAAACGGCAACGAGCCTCGTAATATTACCGTTGACGGGAAATTCGATGTGAACGATAAGCTGTCCCTTAAAGTATTTGAGAAGCTGATCAGGTACGGATACGGTGAGGGCTCGAAATCCGGCAGTAAACAAGTTAAATCTGTTCCGCCAGGAAAATTTACTGTTACTGTGAAATACACGGTGAATGTCTCTGCAACCGGCGTGAAAAACCAATCAAACGGGCTTCCCTCGCTGGCGAATTCTGCGAATGGGCAAATTGTGTGGGATAGTGCGGATCCGATCGCACTTAACCCTAACCTGACAGGTGACGCCAAGGTGCAAGCGCAGGCCGATGCAGAGGCAGCGCTTCGCACCCTGAAGGAAAATATCGAGAACGCTGTACGAAACCATACCGATCCTGTCTTTGCACAGGCGAAAGCGAAAGCGATGGATGAACTGGCTGCCTCGATGGCCAATCGTCCTGCAATAGCTGATAACGTTGGTGCTGACGGGGTGCTCGAAGAATCAGGGGCCGAACGCACTAAGACGTTGTCCTGGCTAAACGCCTACAACGCTCCGCACTGGATGGAATTGTTTGACCGTAAGGCAACGAACCCATCCTTGCCAGGATGGGATAACACGCAAACCGGCCCATACAGCGCTGGTAATTCGGAGCAATTTGCTTCCAGCTGGCTGCGTGATTTGATGGCGGCGGCTCAATTTGCCGCGTCAGAGTTCAAGCCGGGCCGCATGCGCTTTAATGGGACCGTTGACGGAAATTTGCAGACCTCTCGTAGCAGCCATAAGTCGCATGACATCGGCATGGCGATGGACTTCGGCCTGAAGGGTTATGTCCATCCCGATAACTTTGGCTCGAGTGGTGCGGGTCAGGCTGTAACTATTCCTGCGAACGCCGGTACCGGATGGTCGAACTCACGCGCATTGGACTTGACTAATCTTCTGCAGCAAAACGACACCAATGGCCAGAAAAACCAGCAACGTGACGCCACCCGGGCCATGTTGGCAATGTATTATGCTACCCAGAATGACTTGAAAGACGGTACTAACTGGGCTATCACCAATGGCCGAAATGAAGAGCAAAAACGTCAAATTCAAAACGCTTTGCTTCATGGCGACAACACCAGTAATGACAGTCTTATCTCGTATATCCACGTCGGTGACCCCGGGTTTAATAAATATCCGGGAATACACAAGGTACTTGACGAGCTGAGGATCGGCAGCAGTTTTGTGGAGCCTCATAAAGACCACTTCCATATCTATATCCGTCCTCCGGTACAAATGGCGATAGGCGGCGCCAATCATCTGGAAACGGATATCGGTGCAGCTGGCAGCGACGTGGCTGGGAACGCATTGCCTGTCACCGGCACGGGAATAGTCCAGCAAAGCCTGTTGTCGACTACGGCCGGTACTTTGATAAGTTATGTGCAGCAACAGCTGAGCGGGACAGGCTACGGCCCTGACTGGACGGCCTACGCACCAATGCAAAACAACCTCCGGTTTACAAACTTGGGCGGCAATGTGTTGGGGACAGCTTCAGGCGTGGGCAGGAATGCTGCGATAGTGCTCGATGATGATGCTGCCGGATATGGCTGGTTCGTCGACACCACGCCTGATGAAACAAGTGAATTCTTGCCTACCTCACAGGAAGGCGTGTGGCAGGCAAGACCGGGATCGGCGGCAGACGGCAAGATGGATATGCTGTCTGTAGTGCTGCACGAGCTCGGCCATGCGTTGGGGTTGCAACACGCGGGGAATCCTGATGATTTCATGGCGGCTGGTTTGATGCCCGGAATGCGGCGTTTACCGACAAAGCAGCAGTTGGCGGAACTTGGACGACTGGCTGTACTTGCTGGAGGTGGCTTGACAGCCTATGAAGGCACGCTCAATGGGAACTTGCAGCGCACAGATTACGGCGGCTGGACGCTGGCGTTGACAGACAGTAGCGCCTCTATGGGCGTGTCCAATAATACTCAGGTGGTCGTGAACGGCACGCTGCTGAACGGTGGCTTTAGTGATGCTGGCGAAAGCATGGCACGCAGCTGGGTTGCCGAAGGCAATGTGACTTATCGCAGCGGCATGGCGATCCTGGCGGAACATGACACTGGAAATGCGCGGTTAACGCAAAGTTTCATGGTCAACTCCAACGATAAGTTCCTGTCCTTTACCGTGGCAAAGGGTTTGCAGGGTGTGGAAAATCAGGCGGCACCTGATGATGCATTTGAAGTCGCTTTGTTGAATGCGAATACCGGAGCATCCGTTGCGGGAACGATTGGCCTCAGCAATAGTGATGCTTTGTTAAATGTACAAGGGAGCGGTGCTGAACGCGTTGCATCATCCGTGCACAGGCAGTTCAATGCGGATGGCTCCACGACCTACTATGTGGACTTGTCCCAGGTGTCTGCCGGCGCTGGTGTCGTTAGCGGATCGCCAGTGACCCTGTCATTCGGCTTGATTGGATTTGGTGAAGCACAAAGCACCGTCACAATACGGGACATCCGGTTGGTTGAAGCTCCAATTGCCGAGGATGACGTCATAGAGGCGAGTGAAGATACGCCACTGGTATTTTCTCCTCTGAGCAATGATTTGCTTGCGGGAGAGACGGGTGGTGCGATCGATGTTATTACAGGGCCAGCGCACGGACGTGTCGTCATGGAAAGCGATGGCAAGATTCGCTATATTCCCGACGCCAACTACCACGGCACCGACACCTTCACCTACCGCTACACGGTTGACGGCCGCACGTCCAACGTGGCCACCGTCAGCCTGACAGTCCGCTCCGTCAACGACGTCCCGACCGCCCCGGACACGGCTGGGACCATCATGGCCGGCAAGCCCTACACGTTCGACCCGCTGGCCGGGGCAATCGACGTGGAGGGCGACACGATGGCGGCCACCGTGCTGGCCCAGCCTGCGCATGGCGCCGTCACGCGCAATGCCGACGGCACGTTCACGTACGTGGCCGACATCGCCTACGCTGGCGACGACGCATTCACCTACGTCATCGGCGACGGCAGCGGCGCATCGCAGCCCGTCACCGTACGCCTGACCGTGCTGCCGGCCAATACCGCGCCGGTGGCGCAGGATGCCGCATTGGACGTGCAGGAAGACGGCAGCATCGTGTTCAACCTGGCGGCGTTCGGCATCGACGGGGAAGGCGACCTGCTGACGGCCATCGTTACGCAGCAGCCTGCGCACGGCGTGCTGGCGCAACTGGCCGACGGCCGCTGGTCGTACACCCCGGCCGCTGATTTCCACGGCGACGACGCGCTGCGCTTCATGCTCAGCGACGGCAAGCTGCAATCTCAGGAAGCAACGCTGCGCCTGACCATTACCCCGGTCAACGACGCGCCTGCCGCGGAACAGCAAACGGCTACGGTGGCCGAAGATGGTGCAGCCGTGATCGATCCGCTGGCAGGCGCCCGCGACATCGACGGCGACGCGCTGACCGGCGCCATCGTGTCCGGCCCGGCACATGGTTCCGTCACCGTCAATGCGGACGGCACCTTCACGTACCGTCCGGATGCCGACTACGCTGGCGCGGACCGGTTCACATACCGCGTCAGCGACGGCCAGGCCGAGTCCGGCGTAGCCGAAGTACTGGTCACCGTCACCCCGGTCAACGATGCGCCGGTGGCGCACGATGGTCACGCCGCGCTGGACGAAGACGGCAGCATCGTGTTCGACCTGCGCGAGTTGGGCCTGGACGTCGACAGCAGTACGCTCGACGCGGTGATCGTTGCGCAGCCGGACCATGGCGTGCTGGAACGCCTGGCCGATGGCCGCTACCGCTACACGCCAGCCGCCAATTACAACGGCGCCGACAGCGTGCGCTTCACACTGACTGACGGCGAGCTGGCCTCGAATGAAGCCACACTGGCCATGACGGTCAACGCCGTCAACGATGCGCCAGAGCTGGCCGGCCAGTCGCTTGCGGTCGATGAAGACGGCGCCGTCACCATGCAGCCGCTGGCAAGCGCCAGCGACATTGACGGCGATGCGCTGACGGCGCAGGTCGTCGATGGTCCCGCGCACGGCACGCTGGTTCAAAATGCCGACGGCAGCTGGACGTACCGTCCGGACGCCGATTACTTCGGCAGCGACAGCTACAGCTACCGCGTCAGCGATGGCCAGGCGCAATCCGCCGTGGCCACCGTCAGCATCACTGTCAACCCGGTCAACGATGCGCCGGTGGCGCGCGATGGCGCCGTCACCTTGCAGGAAGACGGCAGCATCGTGTTCGACTTGCGCACGCTGGGCATGGACGTGGACAGCACCACGCTGGACGCGTCGATTATTGCCGGCCCGCTGCATGGGTCGCTGGTGCGCGAAGGCGATGGCCGCTACCGCTACACGCCGGCCGCCAACTATGCCGGCAGCGACCGCGTGCGCTTCGTGCTGGGCGATGGCGCGCTGCAGTCGAACGAGGCTACGCTGGCTATCACCGTCACGGCCGTCAACGACGCGCCGGTGGTGGCGGACCAGCGCGTCACGCTGGCCGAAGATGGCAGCGTCGCCGTCAACTTGCTGGCATCCGCTTCCGATGCCGATGGCGACACGCTGGCAGCGCGCATTGTGGCTGGTCCGGCCCATGGCACGCTGACCATCGACGGCAACGGTTTCGTCACGTACCGTCCGCATGCCAACTACAATGGCCAGGACAGCTATACGTACCGGGTCGGCGACGGCTCGGCGGAATCCGGCATCGCCACCGTGTACCTGACGGTCACGCCGGTCAACGACGCGCCGGTGCTGGCAGCCCAGTCGGCCACGCTGCTGGAAAACGGCACGGTGACGTTGTCGGCCTACGCGACGGCATCCGACGTGGACGGCGATGTGCTGGCGGCTGTGATCGTGGCAGGCGCCGCGCATGGCACGGTGACGCTGAACGCCAACGGCACCTTTACGTACGCCCCGGCGCACGGCTACCACGGCGCCGACAGCTTTACGTATAAAGTCAACGACGGCACGGCTGATTCCAACGTGGTGACCGTGACCTTGACGGTGACGCCGGTGTCCCATGCGCCGACTGCCGCCAATTCCGTGGCGGTAGGCGTGGAAGACACGGCATTGACCCTGCGCTGGAGCGACTTCAGCGTGGCCGATGCGGATGGCGACGCGCTCACCATCACGGTCACGGCCTTGCCTGCGGACGGCCTGTTGCAGACCTTGCAGGCAAACGGCAGCTGGGCCGCCACGGCGGCGGGCAGCCGCTTCGTCAAGGCCGACCTGGATGCGGGCAAGCTGCGCTTCGTGCCAGGTGCCAACGCTTCCGGCGGCGCGGGTTACGCGCAGGCCGGCTATGGCAACCAGCGCGAGCACTATGCGCGCCTGGCCTATACGGTGTCCGATGGCAGCGCCAGCGCGTCGGCCGTCGTGAACCTGGACTTGCGCGCCGTGGCCGATGCGGCCAGCCTGGCGCTGCTGGGCAATACCGTGCAGCGCGAAGTGTTCCGCACCGGCTGGGAAGCAGCGCCGAACGTGTCCGACGAATCGACGCTGGTCGCGGCCAGCGTGTTTGACGGCTGGACCCTGGTCACGCGCACTGACCAGCACGGCCAGGGCGAAGGCTTGGGCGGCGGCAAGGATGGCTTTGAAATCTGGACGGCGGGCGACCGCATGGCGGACAGCAATGACCGCCTGCACACGGTGGCGGCGGCGTCCGGCGGCGGCAACAACTGGCTGGAAATCAACGACGCCGGCGGCAGCCAGTTCCAGACCCTGGGCATTGCCCGGGAGATCACCACCGACAAGGGCGCCAGCTACAGCCTGAGTTTCGACCTGGCAGGCCGTCTCGGCTATGGCGCCAACACCACCCGCATTGCGGTGTATGTGGACGACGTGAAAATCGCCAGCTATGACAGCACCAGCGGGGAGAATGCGCTGAACTGGCAAAAAGCCGTGGCGAACTTCACGGGCAAAGGCGGCAAGCAGACCATCCGCATCGTCACCGACGCGACCGAGCGCGAGAAGAGCGGGCGCGGCATGATGGTCGATAACATTGCGCTGAACCAGAGCGTGCAGCTGAACCGCGGCACACAGGGCGGCAGCGTGATTTTGCAGGGCATCCAGGCTGGCCTGACGGATACGGATGGTTCGGAAACCCTGCAACTGACCCTGTCCGGCCTGCCGGCAGGTACGTTCATCAGCGACGGCGTGCGCAGCTTCACGGTGACGGCGGCGCAGCCGGTGGCCGACATCACCGGCTGGAACACGTATGCACTGGCCATCAAGCCGCCTGTCACGTTCAGCGGCGCGCTGAACCTGCAAGTGAACGCCACCGCCACCGAATCCGTGGGCGGCAGCCAGGCTGTCATCAGTAAGGCCATCACGGTGCAGGTGGATGCGGTTGCCCAGGCGCCGGTCGTCGTGCTGGCGCCGGCCGCCGCCAGCGTATCGCGTGTCGTGGTCGATACCAGCTGGGAAAATGTGTGCGACACGACCTATGGCGCGACCGTCATCAACGATGATGAGTTCGCCGGATGGGATGGGTTGCCGGTGCGGGCCGGCAAGGACGACGCGTTCCTGGTCTGGGGCAATGGCGACATGATGCCGAATGCACTGGGCAAGAACGTGGAAGTGCACCCGGCGCCAGGCGCCGGCAGCGAGTGGCTGGGCCTGACCAATGGCGTCAACAGCGGCAGCAACAGCCGTTACCAGTCGGTCGGCATCGAGCGCGAGATCGGCACCGTGGCGGGCGCCACCTACACGTTCAGCCTCAACTATGCCGGCGCACTGGGGCTGGCGGCAGCCAATACCCGCATCGGCGTCTATGTCGACGGCGTGCAGGTGGGCAGTTACGCAGGCACCAGCAGCAACAGTGCACTGAACTGGGAAGCGCTGAGCTTCACGTTCACGGGCAACGGGCAGCCGCGCTCGCTGCGCATCCAGCTGGAAGGCGGTACCGACACCAGTACGGCCAAAGGCGCCATGATCGATGCGCTGAAAGTGGTGGAAACCCTGCCGCGCAGCGCTGACGTGGCGTACGGCTTCGCCAATGCTGCCATTGCGCTGCCGGTGATCGGCTCACGCCTGGCAGACGGCGACGTCGATGCCGCGCTGAAGACGGAACTGATCGGCTTGCCGAAAGGCAGCGTGCTCAGTGACGGCACGCGCCAGTTGAGCATCGGCGTCAGCGGCGCGGTGGTGGACGTCAGCGGCTGGAACCTGGCGGCGTTGAAACTGACGCCGCCACGCGATTTCACTGGCGCCATTGCGCTGCAGGTGCGCGCCACCAGCACGGAGCTGTCCAACGGTTCCGCCGCAACGGTGACGCGCGGCTTCACCGTGCAGGTGCTGGGCGGCAGCGGTTGCGGCACGCCGGCCGGGCTGAATCCATACGTCAGCTACCTGAACGATACGTCGGCCACGGCGGTACAGGCCGATGTGCCGGTCACGGCGACGCCGCTGGCGCCGGTTGTGGCCGGTGCGTCGATTGTGATACCTGGCGTACAGGTTCAGGTGCAGGCGGATGGCAGTGAACTGTCGATGGAGGCTTGGATGCAGCAGTTGAGCCAGTCGGTGGCAGGTTCGCTGTTGGCGCAGCTGCAAGGGAAATGATGTCTCGGATGGACAAAGCTGGTAAAAGCGAGTCCATCCGTGTATTGTTTCCATGTGGAAATAATCTGAGGGCAGGTTTATGGTGAAGCGACAAAACTGGATATTGCCGGGATTGGCGCTGGCTGTGGGTGCGGCTTGGCTCGCGGGCTGCCGGGACGCCGGCCCTGCGCCTGCCGTCGCCAGCGCCATGGGCGCGACGCCTGAAGGCTGGGAGCTGGTGGCTGGCGCCACTATGCCTGTACCAGAGACGGCATCGGGCGGCTTGCGGCTGCAAGGCGTGGCAGGCGGCAGCGATGGCGCCGTGTACTTTACCGATGGGAATGCCGTGCGCAAAGTCGGCGGCGACGGACGCATAGTGGATGTGGCCGGTGACCGCGAGCAATGCGGCTACCGTGATGGACCGGGGCCGCAGGCGCGCTTTTGCGGGCCGTCCGGCCTGGCTGTTGGAGGGGATGGCAACCTGTATGTGGCCGACACCCTGAACCACGTGATACGCCGCATTGCGGCTGATGGCATGGTATCGCTGGTGGCAGGCAGGCCGGGGGAGGGGGGCGACAGTGGCGGCGCTGCAGCGCGGGCGCGGTTTGCGTATCCCGCAGGGCTGGCGGCCGGCGGCAATGGCGTGCTGTATGTTGCCGACAGCGGCAACCTGAAGGTGCGCCGGATCGCCCCGGACGGCTTTGTCGCTGCATTGCCGCTACAGCCTGGGCCGGAAGGGGGCGCGGCGGAACTGGTTCCGCAAGGCTTGGCGGTGGCGGGTGACGGCACGTTGCTCGTTACCGATGGCAGCGCGGTGCTGCGCCTGCCGCAGGGCGGGGCGGCGGCATGGCTGGAAGTGGCGCAGCGCAACGCGCCAGCCGGCGCCCGCTGCGACCCTGAACGGTGCCTGCCGCGGCGTGTTCTGGTTGACAGCCGCGGCGGTGACCAGCCTGGGCAGCGCCCGTATGCTGTCAATGTAGCGGCGGCGCCAGGCGGCCTGCTGGTGGCGTCGCCTTCGCAAGAAACCCTGTTCAAGGTGGCGCCTGACGGCCGCGCCATGGCATTGGCCGGACCAGCACAGGAGTTGGAGCAGGGATTTGCCGGGGTGGCTTACGACGGGCAAGGGACAGTGTACGCCGCCGCATGGGACGGTAGCGCCTTGTTCCGGTGGGGTGGGAGCGGGAGCAAGGGGACATTGTCGGCATTTGCTCCGGGACGCGACGGACCTGCGCAGCAAGCCCGGTTTACCGGCATCGCCAATATGGCCCTTGATGACGGCGGCGTGCTGTACGTCCGGGATGGCGACCGGCTGCGCCGCGTTTCCGGTGGCAGTGTTACCACGCTGACGGCGGATGGCCGCTTCACTGTACGGGACGCCGGCGCAGGCGATACCGCGCAGTTTTTCCCCGGACCGGACCTGGCGCCTGCGGAGCGGGGGGGAATCTATGCCGGGGTCGATGCGGGCGTCTACCAGATCGCCCCCGGCGGAAGCATTCGCCGGGTGGGAAGCCGCCAGGACGCCGTGGTGCAGCGCTGGTGGCAGAGGCTGGCGCCGGGCCGTGCTGCATTCGCGCTGCAGCATCCGGTGCAGGGTTTGCACGCAGATCGTGCCGGTAACCTGTATTCCTGCTTCGGCGGCATGCTGACCGTTGTCCCGCCATCCGGACAGGCGAGGGAAATACGCTTGTCGGCCGGACCCGGCGCCGGCGGCGCGATATCCGAGCCGTGTGGCATTGTTGCGGCGGCGCCGGACGGCGCGCTCTATATTGCGCACGCATTTTCCATTGCCAGGGTGGGCCCGGATGGCGCGCTGCAAACCGTGGCTGGCCAACCGGGCAAACCCGGCTATCGGGACGGCGCCGTGCGCGATGCTGCCTTTTCCGCGATCCGCGCCATGCAATTTGACCGCGACGGCAACGCCTACATTGCAGACGGCCCGCTGGTGCGCCGCATGGCGCGCAGCGGCGCCGTGAGCACGGTGGCCGGCCGCGCGGGCGGTCCGCCGGGAACAGCTGCCACGTTGCCCCGTGCGTTCGGCGAAGTGATGGCGCTGGCCGTGGCGCCCAATGGGGATTTGTACGTCGCTTCCCGCCAGGCTGTGGTGCGTATACGCGGCGGTAAGCCTGCGGGAGCGATATAACCTGCTTGAGAAAAACCCAGCGCCTACTGCGGCCCTGTGCACGATCCAACCTTAATCGCTAGACGAGGGCAACATTCGCTGCTAGTCACCATGCGTGATCAAAATGAAGAACTCGGGAACCGATTTCGAGCAGCCTTGTGTGCAAACGTAGAAATTATCGGAGTAGACACCTTTTTCATTCCAAGTTCCGACCTTTCCGCTTGGATAGAGACTCTTGTACAGCTGCCGTGCCTCATTGAACAGGCGGGACGGTTTCTTTTCCGCCACGACATAGATCACGCCGCTGTCGCCTTTGTCTTTTGAATGACAGGTAAGACGCCCCCGATCATCCATCCATTCGTGCGCGCATCGGGAGAGCTGAGGCGTTCCGCCCCCATAAAAATGAGGATCATCCAGAAATTTCAGTGTAATGATTCTCTTGTTAATTACGCCGACAAACTCTTGCTCCTCTGGTCCCAATGCGTGCGCACATTGTAAGAAGCAGAAAAGCGCAAGAAAACCGAGTATTTGCATTGAAGAGCCCCACGTAAGCCGAGTAAGTGAGTATCGGACTGTACCGCTTCCTGCCAGTCCGGCTTGAACATTGGATTGGCGCACAAAAAACAGCACCTCCTTGCCTCGCGAAGGTACCATAACATAAACCAATTTCCAGGGGGGAACACTGTGGGGAAACTAACATGTTCCCCACAGTTTTACAGGACGCTGGCGCAACCATGCAGCAACTAGTCCTTGCGTAAAACGCATCCACTCGTCTCAAGGCCGGCTATCTGGACGGCCGTTGCGGGCCGCCGATGGAAAACATGGCTGCGGCAAGGGCTGCTTACCGCTTCTCAAAACGCCCGCCATCTGACATAGTCTCATGTCGTCCGCACATTGATAACACTCCATGGCATCCATACTCCGTTCTCCTCCGCTGTCCGACCAGAAGCGCAAACTGCCATCGCGCCGGCAGCGCGTACAGCCGCCGGCCGAGGCTACGTTGCCGGCAGCATCTTCCGAGGCATCGCCGACCGCGTCGCCCGCAGCGTCTCCTGTATCCGCCGCAGCCCCGCAGCCGGACCTGCAAGCCCTGATCGACCAGGCCCGCGAATCGGTACTGGCCCAGTTCAAACAGGAAGCGGAAACCGCCCGTGAAATGGGGCGCCAGCGCGGCTTGCAAGAAGGCCGTGAAGCGGGTGCAGCGGAATCGCGCCAGGCATTTGCCGCCGAACTGGCGCGCATGCGTTCCATTGTCGACAAGCTGCATGGCGCAGTGGAAAACGGCGTGGCCGGCCTGGAAGAGATGGCGGTGGCCATTGCGTTTGAATCCGTCTGCCGCATCCTGGGCGACAAGGCCATCACAGCCGAAGGCGTGCGCGGCATCGTGCGTGAAACCGTGTCCCACGTGGCGGCGCGCGACGGCGTCACGGTGCGCCTGCATCCGGACGACTTGTCCGCATTGCGCAGCGTGGGCGCGCTGGAAGCGCCGGCGGACAATGGCGCGCCGGTATCCTGGGTGGCCGATACCACGCTGGCGCTGGGGGGCTGTATTGTCGAAGGCGGCGGCGGGGAACTCGATGCGCGGCTCGATACGCAGATCGAGCGCTTGCGCGCCGCGCTGCTGGCGGCGCGCGGCGCCTGATCTTGCGGCACGCGATTCAGCTCAGGGTTTTTTCAGCAAGCTCTCCACCGCGCGTCCAATCGCATCGGCAATGCGCGGATCCTGTTCCATCTGCTCTTGTACCTGGTCCACCATGCGGTAAAACGCATGGTCGTTGATCAGCTCCATACCAAATTCCGACAGCAGCACGGATTCCAGAAAGATGCGGAAAGCCTTGCTGTTGCGCCTGGGGTCATCGGGGTCCAGCGCCTGCACGCGCTGGCTGATCAGGCTGCCCATGGGGGCTTGCGCGGACGGGCTGGCCGGGACGCGTGTCCCCGCTGCCCGGTGGCGGCGCGCCACGTGGTCCGCCATTTCCGCGCGCAGGGTGGCGACGATTTGCTGGACGCTGCTTATCGCTGGCATCTATATGGTTTCCTGTTGCTGTTGCCGCAGCTTACCACGCCACGTCGCATGCCTTGACTGCCTTCATTGCCTCCCGCAGCAAAGCCAGCGCCTTGCTGTGGATTTGCGATACGCGGCCTTTGGTCAATCCCATCGACTCCGCAATCAGGTTGAACGGCAGTTGCTGAAGGTAGTGATACTTTATCACCAAACGTTCACGCGGCGGCAAACCGTCCACCAGCGCCTGCATGCGGTTGCGCAACTGCTGTAGTTCCATGCCGCCATACTGCACCGGCGGCGCCGATGCGTCTTCCTGCAGGTAAGCCTCCGGTTCGTCGATCAGGTAGCCGATCGCCAGGCCGACCGCTATATCGGCCAGTTGCTGGAATACGTCCTTGTCTTCCGCAATAACGGCGCCTTCGCGCCGTTCCGCGCGCAGCCGCTGGCGTGTCGATACCTGCACCCGCTTTTCACTCATCTGCTCGAGGCCATTCTGGATGGCGCCGTTGATGCGGTGCGCCGCGTAAGTCTTGAACAGCACACCGTGGGCCGGATCGTAGCGGTCGGCCGCCTCGATCAGGCCGATGGTGCCGAATTGCAGGTAGTCTTCGTAGTCGAGGTCATGTTCGATGCGGCCGGCGTACATGCGCGCCGCCATGACCCCGGCAAACGGCAGGTACGCTTCCAGCAGCCGTGCGCGCGCGGCGTCGTCGCCGGCACGCACGGCGGCCCACAGCGTTTCTTCGCCGGGCAGGGGCAGGGCGGCCAGGGCGCCGGGACCGAACGAAGGCAGCGGCATGGCGTTACTGGAACGTCCCCAGCAAGGCGCGTACGACCAGGTTCCAGCCATCGATCAGCACGAACACGAGGATCTTCAGCGGCAGTGAAATCGTCACCGGCGGCACCATCATCATCCCCAGCGACATCAGGATGGTGGAAACAATCAGGTCGATCAGCACGAACGGCAGGAAGATCACGAAGCCGATCTGGAATGCCGAGCGCAGTTCGGACAGCATAAAGGCGGGAATCAGCTGCACCGTGGCGATGTCGTCCACGGTTTCCGGCATGGGGCTGTGTGCGATTTCCACCATCAGCTGCAAGTCCTGTTCGCGGGTCTGGCGCACCATGAAGTCGCGCATCGGCGCCAGCGCACGGTCGAACGCGGGCGCCGCTTCCAGCCGGTTTTCCATGAAGGGCTGGAATGCCTGCTCGTTCACCTGGGTCAGCACGGGCGACATGGTAAACAGCGTCAGGAACAGCGCAAGGCTCATCAGCACGGTATTGGGCGGCGTTTCCTGCATGCCGAGCGCATGGCGCAGCATCGACAGCACCACCACGATGCGGATGAACGACGTGACGGAAACCAGCAGTGCAGGCGCGATGCTCAATACCGTCAGGCCCAGCAGTATTTTCAGCGCCGACGACACCTGGCCGCCGGACGCGGCGCCGAAGCGCACGTCCACACCGGGCAGCGCCACGTCCGCGCCGGTGGCGGCGCAGGCGGCGCCCGCCATCGCGGCCAGCAGCAGCGCGAGGCCGGCTTGTTGCAGGGCTTGGCGGTTAGTCATGTGCCGCTCCCGTGGCGCCATCCTTGCGGCTGACTACCGTCACGCCGTGCTGGCCTTCCGACAGCAGCAATTGTTCGCCGTCGTATTCGACCACGTGCAGCGTGTGATGGCGGCCCAGGCGCACGGATTCCGCCACGCGGATGCGCCGCGCACGCTGCATGGGCAGCGCCACGCTGCCGGTCCGCAGCCGGCGCAGGCCCAGCGCAATCCCATAGGCAGCCAGCGCAGCCAGCACCAGCGCCGCAAGGCTCTGGTAAGCCAGCGTATCTTCGCTGTGCTTTTCCCGCTTGAATGGAATCGGGGACGCGGCTGCTGACGCTGATGCGGATGCGGATGGCGGCGCCGAGGCCGCCGGGGGGGCAGGCGTGTCGGAGGCGGCCGCTGCCTGCGCCGCCAGCCAGAGCAGGCAGGCCGCCATCATGCGGGTCAACTTCATGGCTGCCCGGCCTGCGGCACTTCCGTGATGCGCACGCCAAAATTGTCGTCGACGGCAACCAGCTGGCCGCGCGCCACGACATTCCCTTCGAGCAGCACGTCAACCGGCATGTCGAGCGTGGCGTCGAGCTTGAGGATATGTTCTTCCTTCATTTGCATCAATTCGCCCACGCTGACTTCCGCCTCGCCCACGCGAACGGTCAGGCGCACTTTGACGTTGCGGATCACGTCCATGTTGCCGCTCAATAGCGAAGGGTGGGCGCCGCCGTGCGGATGCAGTTCGGGCAGTTCGATGACTTGCGGCGGGGATTTCAATTCGTTTTCTTTCATGTCGGTGTTTTCAGTTGATTCAGCAATTCAACGGCGCGGTGGCCTTGCACGGCGCCCAGGTGGGCGTGGCAGATGGCGGTGCCGCCGGCAACGGCCACACGCAACGGGTGGTCGACGCGCGCCGGCAGCGCCAGCACGTCGCCCACGGCCATCGTGTCGAGGTGGGCCAAGGTCAGCATGGTGTCGCACAGTTCCACTTGCAGCCGGACCGGCCGCCGCGCGAGCGCCTGGTGCAGCGCCGTCAGCGGCGGCAAGGAAGGGCGAGGCAGCGGCGGCGCAGGCGGCA
>NZ_WNLA01000090.1 GCF_009720865.1 Pseudoduganella ginsengisoli
ACGTACACGCCGACGTCCGGCATCGAAGACACGACCAACGTCATCACGCTGGACAATACCGGCGTGGCCGATACGGCAGGTAACGCCGGCAGCGGCACGGCCAGTTCGTCGAACTACACCATCGACACGCTGCGCCCGACCGCCACCATTGTGCTGGCCGACAGTGCGCTGGCCATCGGCGAGACGTCGCTGGTGACGATCACGTTCAGCGAAGCAGTGACAGGCTTCACCAATGCCGACATCACGGTGGAAAACGGCACCCTGTCCACCGTCAGTTCCAGCGATGGCGGCACCACCTGGACCGCCACGTTGACGCCGACCGCTTCGGTGACGGATGCCACCAACGTGCTCACCCTGGACAACACGGGGGTGGCGGATGCCAACGGGAATGCCGGTTCCGGCACCACGGCTTCGTCCAATTACACCATCG
>NZ_WNLA01000091.1 GCF_009720865.1 Pseudoduganella ginsengisoli
GACAAAGGCAGCACAGTGGCATCGATTGCAGCGGATTTCGCGAAGTCGCCCGAATACCAGGCGCTGTATGAAGGCAAGTCCAATGTGGATTTGATCAAGGCGGTGTACCAGAACCTGTTCGGCCGCGCGGCGGAGGCGTCCGGCGCCGAATACTGGGCCGGGGTGATGAAACAGGGCTACAGCGCCCATGCGACGGTAGGCTTGATCCTGGCGGCGGCATCAGAAACCGACAAGCGCGTGGTGGACAACAAGACGGAAGCGGCGGCAGCGTTTACGGCCGCGCTCGATACCGCAACGGAAAGTACTGCGTACACGCGTACGCCAGCGAAAGCTTCGGCCAGCGCATGGCTCAACGGCGTAACCACCGACGCATCGCTGGCGCAAGCGAAGGCAGGCATCGACAAGGCTGTCAGCGCCGCAGTGGGCGCCA
>NZ_WNLA01000092.1 GCF_009720865.1 Pseudoduganella ginsengisoli
CAGGTGGCCGCCGGCGTCATAGGCGTTGACGCGGCGCTCGCCGCCGTCCAGCGCCTCGACGGTGCGGCCGGCGCCGTCGTAGCGGCGCGAGGCCACCAGCTTGCCGTCGCGGTACACCGACTGCAGGCGGGCCTGGGCATCGTACTGGTAGGTTTCCGTGGCGCCGTCAATCATGTCTTCGACTCGGTTGCCCATGGCGTCGTAGCGGATGCGGTGGCTGCTGACGGTCTGGAAGGACGGGTCGTCGCCGTCCTGCTCGGCCTGGCGTGGCCGGTAGGATTGATATTGATGGGTCATGGTGTCGACCGTCGCGGTGCTGCCATCTTCGCGGTTCATGCGGTCGAAATGGTTGACGACATCGATATCCTTGACGTCGCCGGCATCGGTGGTATAGCGCACGTGCTGCCAGG
>NZ_WNLA01000093.1 GCF_009720865.1 Pseudoduganella ginsengisoli
CAGGCGCAGGCTGGGCCGCCAGCGCCGGGGCGGCTGGCTGTTTGCCGGATGCCACGCCGGCCGTGGCGTGCGGTGCGGCTGGCGCTGCATTGGCATGGGCAGCCGCAACAGGCGATGGCTGAGTTGCCGCGTCACTGTGCGCGGGCGCTGCAGCCATGGCGGACGGCGGTGGTGCTTTGCCAGGCGGCGCTGCCGGAGCAAGTGCTTGTGCTGGCGCCGCGGCCGTTAGTGGTGCTGCCGGAGACCAGGCTTGCGCAGGCGCCGCCGCTGCAGGCTGCATTGGTTGAGCAGGCGCAGCAGCAGTAGGCGCTGCTGCAGGCGGCAGTGCCTGCGCAGGCGCGGCGGCAGACTGCGCTGCCGTTGGCGCCGCATCCGGAGCCTGTGCCGTGGCGGGCTG
>NZ_WNLA01000094.1 GCF_009720865.1 Pseudoduganella ginsengisoli
GCATTGAAAGCAGGCGAAACGGCCACCGTCACCATCACGTTCAGCGAAGCGGTGACGGGATTGACCACGGCCGACCTGACGGTGGCCAACGGTTCCATTGCCTCGCTCAGTTCTTCCGATGGCGGCACCACGTGGACCGGCACGTATACGCCGACGGCCAGCATCGAAGACGCAACCAACGTCATCACGCTGGACAATACCGGCGTGGCCGATAGCGCGGGCAATGCCGGCAGCGGCACGACCAGTTCGTCGAACTACACCATTGATACGCTGCGCCCGACCGCGGTCATTGCCATGTCGGATAGCGCGCTGAAGGCGGGCGAAACGTCCACGGTCACCATCACGTTCAGCGAAGCGGTGACAGGATTGACCACGGCCGACCTGACGGT
>NZ_WNLA01000095.1 GCF_009720865.1 Pseudoduganella ginsengisoli
CGCAGCTGGTTAAGGTTCGCGCCATCCTGCTCGGCGCTTTCCGCCAGCAGTTCAGCCAGTTGCGGCACCGTGTTCCACAGTGTGACGCCGTGCTGTTGCATCAACGCTAACCAGTGTTCCGGCTGTTTGGTCTTGGCCTGGTCAGGGAAGACAATCGCGCCGCCCGCCGCCAGCAAGCCAAACAAGTCGTACACCGACAAGTCAAAGCTCAGTTCGGACAAGGCCAGCACGCGGTCATCCGGACCCACGCTAAAGCGCTGGTTGACGGCGTCGATGGTGTTGAGCGCGCCGCGATGGCTGATGCTTACACCCTTCGGCACGCCGGTCGAGCCGGACGTAAAGATCACATACGCCAAATCGTCCGGCGCCAC
>NZ_WNLA01000096.1 GCF_009720865.1 Pseudoduganella ginsengisoli
GGGGGTATCGATGCGGCCTGCATCAAGCACGCAGCGCCAGCCCAGGTAATTGGGCAGGTAGCGCGTGGCGACGCCGTGGAACCGGTGCAGCCAGTTGCGGAAACGGCTGTGGTACGCGTTCACGTTTTGCACGTGCAGCGCGCCCCGCACGCGCACGCCGGCGCGCAGGTTGACGGCCTCGTGGCTGAGGCCGGCTTCGCGCGCAAAGGCGCGGTAGGCGGCATTGGCGTCGGTCACCAGCAGGATGTCGGGATCAAGCGCCGGGCGCAGGCAGCGGTGCAGGCTGGTTTTGGTGAGCGGCCCGCGGCCGGTCACATAGTCCAGCGTGCGGCCGTTGCGGTCGCGCGCTACCAGGATGCA
>NZ_WNLA01000097.1 GCF_009720865.1 Pseudoduganella ginsengisoli
CACCGACAACATTACCAACGCTACCGGCCTGGTCTTCACCGGCAACGGCGCAGCTGCGGGCGCCACCGTGCGCCTGTATGCCGATACAGTCCTGGCCGGTTCGGCGGTGGCCGACGGTTCCGGCAACTGGAGTATTACGGCGACAGGTGTCGCCGATGGCAGTGGCATTTCCTTTACTACCGAGCAGGTTGACGCGGCAGGCAATGTCAGCGCCCGTTCCGAGGCACTGGCTGTGACGGTGGACCGCACTGCGCCGTCCGCGCCGGCAGCGCTGGACCTGACTGCAGCGTCCGACTCCGGTGATGTGAACACCGACAACCTGACCCGTGTCACCACACCGACCATTACCGGCA
>NZ_WNLA01000098.1 GCF_009720865.1 Pseudoduganella ginsengisoli
CTGCCGTCGGCATAGCCGTGCAGGTAGCCCAGGCTGTAGAGCGGCCCTTCGGCCAGGTCAAAGCCGGACTGCCATTGCGTCAATACGTCCTGCAGCCGGGTTTCATCCAGCGCGCCCACGTCCAGCATGCGCAGCGCTTCGACCGGCGCGGCAGCGTCATAGTGCTGCATGCCGCCATGGAAGCGCAGGCGGAACGCATCGTGCTGCGCCACCACCTGCGCCAGCGCGGCGCGCAAGCGTTCCACGTCCAGCGCGGGAGTGCGCACCAGGAACGACTGGTTCCAGTGCTGCGCGGCGGCGAATGCGTTTTCAAAGAACCACGACTGGACCGGCAGCAGCGCGA
>NZ_WNLA01000099.1 GCF_009720865.1 Pseudoduganella ginsengisoli
AAGCATTTACTACTGTGTTTGATGAGTTTTTGTATGCGTTCCTTTCGGAACACTACCCTAAGTGTGTAATTTCTTACACGCTTAAATAAAACTTTACTTCTTCCAGATTGTTAAAGAACGGTACTACTTTTATGTAAGACGCTGGTCTTATATAAAAGCATTCTTCATACAGCCGATAAGTGTGAGCATTAGGCGAAAGTGCCTACTCTAGAAAGGAGGTGATCCAGCCGCACCTTCCGATACGGCTACCTTGTTACGACTTCACCCCAGTCACGAATCCTACCGTGGTAAGCGCCCTCCTTGCGGTTAAGCTACCTACTTCTG
>NZ_WNLA01000009.1 GCF_009720865.1 Pseudoduganella ginsengisoli
TCACCAGCAGGATGTCGGGATCAAGCGCCGGGCGCAGGCAGCGGTGCAGGCTGGTTTTGGTGAGCGGCCCGCGGCCGGTCACATAGTCCAGCGTGCGGCCGTTGCGGTCGCGCGCTACCAGGATGCAGACTTGTTCATGTGAAATGCCGCGCCAGTGCGCCTTGCCGCCGCGGCGGCGCGCCGGGCGCGTCAGGTGGCGCGATCCCTTCTGCGATTCCAGCAAGAACATTTCGTCGGCCTCGGCAATGCCGTGCAGCAGCGGTGCGCGGTCGGTGCGCGGCAGCGCCAGGAAACGGTGGCGCCAGCGGAAGCTGGTGTTGCGGTGCACGCCGCTGCGGGCGGCGGCCTGGCGCACCGTGTGCGAGGCCAGCAGGCTGTCAAGGTAAGCCAGCCACCGCTCTTTATGGCGCAGCCGCGCTAGCGGCGTGCCGGTCAGGGTATTGAAGGTCTTGCCGCAGGCGCGGCAGCGGTAGCGCTGCAAGCCGCACTCGCGGCCATGCCGGTACCAGCGCGTGGCATGGCAGCGCGGGCAGCACAGTTGCGGCTGGGCCGCCTGGTCCAGCAAACGCCCCACCGGCGGCCGCGGCGCCTCCAGCCCCAGGCAAGCCTGCACTTGCGCGCACTGGTGCGCCGTCAATGCCGATAGCTGCGTCAGCAATAATCCAAAGGCTTGCATTTCCATGATACGTCTCCAGTCCCGGGATGTGATTCCTTGGACCGGACGCCGATGGGAAAGTTCCACGATTAACGCGAACAGAGCCAAAAAAAGCCCGCCAATAATGGCGGGCTTTGCCGTGTACGGCGGGCAATCAGCGTGGTGGCTTGTTGACCTGGTTGCCGATCACGCCGCCCACTGCCGCACCGCCGACAGCGCCTGCCGTGCTGCCGCCCGTCAGTACGGAGCCGGCCACGCCGCCAATGGCAGCGCCTACCGCCGTGTTTTTATCTTGCTGGCTCATGCTCGAGCAAGCGCCCAGCGAAAGGAAGGCGGCTATGGCCGCAACAGTTTTCATCGTATGCATGATGTTCTCCTAAAATGAAGGTGCCCGGCCTAAAGGCCCTGCACGCTTGAATTTAAAGTGCAGATGCCTGGCCTGAAGACCCTGCACCTTTGAACTACGTTGATTATTTCAATCGCATGTCATTGGTAACAAGCTTCACCCCTGCGACGCTGCGTGCGGCGGCCAGCGCGGTATCAATTTCCTGCTGGCTCGATACAAAACCGCCCAGCTGCACATTGCCCTGGTAGGTTTCCACGTAAATTTCCGCCGGGTTCAAGCCCGGCTGGAGGGCAAGTGCGGACTTCACGTTAGCAGTGACGACACTGTCGGCCACATAGGCATCGTTTGCCGACGTCACAGTGGTGGGTGCGCACCCCGTTAACGCCAGCATCGCGGCCAATATGGAAGTGGACAGTAAAGTTTTCATGGCATGCTCCTGTTTTTATCACTGACAGGAACACTGTAGCGGCCGAGGTGAAAACGTTCTGTTCGCCACCTAACGTGCAAGGCAAATTTGTTGCCTTGCAGTTGCATCCCTACCGGGCCTGCTTGCCCGGCGGCGGTGCTTTCGGTTTGACGCGCGCCTGCGCCAGCAGGGCCGCGCACTCGCTGTCTTTATCCGGGCCCGCATTGATCAACGGGATCAGCGCGGCAACCGGCGCAGCGGCCACCGCGAGCGCCACGGCGCCGCCTGCTTTCAATGCCAGCACTTTCTTGTCGATGCTGACGTCCGGATTTTTAAACGTGCCCGTCAAATAAATCGGCGAGCGCAACGTAATGATGCGCAAGCCCTTGCTGTCCGGTTTCATCGTCAAGTCCAGCTTTTCATTGGCCAGGTCGACCGAGCCCGTCACATACACGATCGCATCATCGGTATCGACAATGAACTGGCGCGCATCGGCTTTGCCATCGGTGACTTTGAAGTCGGCCGCCATGCAATGCAGTTTGACTTGCTTGTCGCCCATCAGCTTCGTCAGCACGACGTTACCCAAGTTCAGCCCCATTTGTTCCAGCAGCAGTTTGCTGATGGTGCCCTGGTTGATCAGCGCTTTGACTTCGCCATTGGATTTGGCCAGCAGGGTGGCGACGGAATTGCCCGTCGCCGACAGCGATGCATTGCCATTGATTTCACCCACGCTGGCTTTCAAGTCCGGCAGCGTGGGGAACAGTTCTCGCAACTTTAAATGGCGCGCATCGGCTTTCAATTCCGCGGCAATCGCATCCTTGACTTTGGTATTGCTGCCATCGAGCTTGACGTTCGAATGCAGCGTGCCGCCGGCCCAGTCGAAATTCAGCGGCGTCAGCGCCAGCACGCCATCTTTCAAATGGAATTCCGTGTACAGGTTTGCGATCGGCAACTGCTTTTCTCGCACGATGCGGTCGGCCTTGAAGCCGACATCCGCGTCGATGCTGGTCCACCGCTCGGTCTTGAACGGTTCCACCGGCAGCACTTTGTTGGCGGGCTGCACGGCGGGTACGCCGCGCACCTGTTTGCTGGCGTTGGAATCCGCGCCGACCAGCGGGCCCAGGTCGGCAAATTGCAGCAGCTTCGATGACACGTTGCCGCTCAGGTAGCCGCGCGGCTTTTGCTGTTTGTATTCCAGGTGGCCGCCAATATCGCTGGAACCGACTTTCCCCATGAACTTGTCATACACGTAGTGGCCGCTGTCTTTGCCCAGTGTCGCCGTCAAATGGCCGGACGTGCTGAATGGCGGCGTTTCCGGCAGCACGATGCCGGTCAGCGCATACAGCCGCGCCATGCTGGGGCCGGAGATATGCAGTTTCATGTCCAGCGCCGCCAGCGCAGTGGGTTTGGTCAGCGTGCCTTCAACCGCAATGCGGGTGCCGCCCAGCGTCACATCCGCCATCACGGGATACGGCGTGGTTTGCTGTTGCAGCGACAGCACGGCGCCGGCCTTGCCGTTGCCCTTGACCGGCGCGCCTTTCCAGCTGCCATGCAATGTCCACGACACGCCATACGTGGCGTCTGCATTGATGGTGTCGATGTCGGCCGTGGCATCGGCTTTCGCCACATCGTCCAGGTAGTGCACGACGCCCTTGTTGAATACGATGCGCTGCAAGTCCAGCTTCCATGGCGACGGCTTGTCTTTCTTGTCGAAGGTCCAGTTATTGGCGCCGTCGGCGGTGCGGCGCAGCAGTACGGCGGGCGCTTCGAAACGCAGCACGGGAATGGAAATCTGCTTGTCCAGCAACGCGAACGGGTTCAGGGAAAACGAGAATTCCCTGACGCTGGCCATGTCGGGCGGCGCACCGGCGGCAGTCATGGCGGCTGGGTTGCCGATATGAACGTCGTGCGCCACGAGGTGCGGCCACGGGATCCAGTCGTGCCAGCTGCGGTCGCGGTCCGGCACGACGTGTTTTTCCCAGTTCAGCGACAAGTCGCCGCGGATGGCAAACGGGCGCCCGATTGCTTCGCTGGTCTTTTCATTGAGCCAGGGGCGGGCGCGGTTCCAGTCGTAATAATGCAGCGCAATCAGCGCGGCGGCCGGGACGGCAACGAGGACGCCGCCAATGGCCAGGGCAATTTTGCTACGGCGTGGCAAGGTCATTGTGGGGGCCTTTCCGTGATGTTTCCAGTGTTAAGCATAGCGCTGCGCGGTGGCGGTCTCTGTGCGTGCCCGCACGGACCTTTTATGGCAGAGGCGGAATTCTGGCGTGCAACGGCCGGGTGCGTCAACAGCAACGCACGAGGCTCTATGTGCGTCAGCGTACTGAATGCGTTGCTTATCGGGCCTATAACGTCTGTACCCATCCAACCGAAGGAGAAAAACAATGAGCTCACGTATGCATACCGTGCCGGCCCTGTGCGGTCTGGCCGTCATGCTGCTGGCCGGTTGCGCCAGCCAGAAGGCGCCCGCCACGGCGGACGTGGCAGTGTCGCGCGCTGCCGTGGAAAGCGCGGTCTCTGCCGGCGCTGCCGATGCGGCGCCGGCGGAAATGATGTCGGCCCGCGCCAAAGTGCAGGAAGCCAACCAGGCGCTGGCGGCCAAGGATTACCAGCGGGCGCGCGACCTGGCCATGCAGGCGCAGGCGGACGCCAAGCTGGCGCAAAGTAAGGCGGGTTCAGCCAAGGCATCGGCAGCGGCAGATGCGCTGCAGGAAAACATCCGCGTGCTGCGCGAAGAACTGGAACGCGCCAACAGTACCCAGGTCAAATAAAAAAGGAGAAGATCATGAAGCCATCCTTCCTTAAACCGGCTGCGCTGGCGCTGGCCATTGCGTTGTCCGCTTGCAGCTCCGCACCCACGACGACCAGCATGCTGGACCAGGCTAGAGGCGATTACATGGCGGCGCAGGGTAACCCGGCCGTATCGCAATATGCGGCAGTGGAGTTGCGCCAGGCAACTGCCGCGCTGGACCGCGCCAATGAAGCGGCGGCGCGCCATGAAAGCATTGCGGAAGTCGACAAGCTGGCTTATGTGGCCAAGCAGCGCGTCGCCACGGCACAGGAAGTCGCCAAGCAAAAGTCGGCTGAAGCTGCGGTAGCGGACGCCGCGCGCCAGCGCGACCAGATCCGCCTGGAAGCCCGCACGATGGAAGCGGATAACGCTAAACGCAGTGCAGAACAGGCGAAAGCGGAAGCGGATGCGGCTCGCGCGGCAGCGGAGAGCCAGGCTGCGGCCACCCGCGATGCGCAGGCGCAAGCCGATGCGCTGGCCGCCCAGCTGGCGGACTTGAAAGCCAAGCAGACGGATCGGGGCATTGTCATGACGATGGGCGACGTGCTGTTTAACGTTGACCAGTCGAATTTGACGGCGGGCGGTATGCAAGTGCTGCAAAAACTGGCGGACGTGATGCGCCAGCACCCGGACCGCACGGTGATGGTGGAAGGCTTCACGGACAGTACCGGCACGGCCGAACACAACCTCGTGCTGTCGCAGCGCCGCGCGGAATCCGTGCGTAATGCGCTGATGAACATGGGCATTGAGGGCACCCGCATCAGTACGCGCGGCTATGGCGAAGAATATCCGGTCGCCAGCAACGCGAACTCGGCGGACCGCCAGTTGAACCGCCGCGTTGAAATCGTGCTGTCCGACGCGGGCCGCACTGTCAACGCCCGCCATTAACGAAAGCCAGGATGCCGGGCTTTCCGGCCGGGCATCTTCTTCACATTAAGAAACAGGAGAAAACATGGCAGCATCGACCCTATCCACGCTGGCCGGCCTTGATACCAACGCGATCCGGCAAGCTGCGCAAAACCTGGCCGATGGCCCGGTCACGGCAGGCTACAAGGGCAACCGCGAAGAAGTCATTCAATTGCTGAATGGCGCGCTGGCAACCGAACTGGTCTGCATCATGCGCTATAAACGGCACTATTACACGGTGACCGGTTTGCAGAATGCTGCTATCAAGGCGGAGTTCCTCGAACACGCGGAGCAGGAACAGGAACATGCAGATTGGCTGGCTGAGCGTATCATTCAATTGAATGGCGAACCGGATTTCAATCCAGCAACATTGCTCGAGCGTAGCCATGCCGAGTATGATGAGTCCAGGGAGGTGCAATCCATGGTGCGCGCCAACCTGATTGCTGAGCGGGTCGCCATTGAATCGTACCGCCAGATGATCGAGCAGATCGGCGAATCCGACCCGACCACGCGCCAGTTATTGATCAAGATCATGGCGGTGGAAGAGGAACACGCTGACGACATGCGTGATCTGCTGGAATAACCGATTCCGCCGGACTGCATCACACTGTTTTTAACACCCCAACTGAGGAGCCCATCATGCTGGAAAATAACATCAGTACCGTGAACAACGACGTCAAAACCCTGGTGAAAGATGCGCAAGCGCTGTTCACGGCCGCCACCGCGCTGACGGGCGAAAAAGCAGAGGAACTGCGTGGCCGCGGCATGCGGGCGCTGGACACGGCACTGGCCAAGGCCCACGAAGCCCAGCAAAGCGCAGTTGCCGCTGGCAAACAAATGGCGCAGTCCACCGACGCCTATGTCAAGGAAAACCCATGGCGTTCGATTGCGCTGGCAGCCGGCGTGGGCCTGCTGGTCGGCGTGATCCTGGGCCGCCGCTGATCCAGTGGCGCCACTCGATATGGAACAGCCAGCGCCGTCCCATCCCGGCCTGATTGCTTCGCTGGCCGCGGTGGCCCGCAACACGGGACGGCTGATGCTGTCGCGGCTGGAGCTGGCAGCCCTGGAACTGTCTGAAGCGCGCAATCACCTGGTCGAACTGGCCGTGGTGTTTGCGCTGGCGCTGCTGGCTGGCTGGTTCGCCATTGCGTTCACCACGGCCACCATCATCTTCCTGTGCTGGGAAGCCATGGGGTGGAAAATCCTGCTGGTGCTGGCGGTGGCGTTCTTGCTGATCACCATTGGCTTCATCATGAGCGCGCGTTCCATGCTGCGGCAAGGAAAATTGTCGCTGCCTGCGACCATGGCCGAGCTGAAGGCTGACCGCGAAATGCTGCTATGAGGCGCTGTTTTCAAACGACTGCAACCAGGCGTAGCGTCGCGGACAGTGCTGCTGCACGGCAAGGCGCTACAACGACGCTGCAGGCTTTTTAGTGCCAAGGAGACTCAATGAAGGATGCGGATAGTGCGGCACTGGCCGTTGCGAAAGAACGGCTGGTGCGCGAAGGGGAGTTATACCGCGTCAGCGTGGCCCATGCGAAGGGCCAGCTGGCTTATGCATTGCATCCGGATGCGTTGATGCACAGCGCCGTGGATCACGCGATGGGCGCCATGCACCACCGGTTCGGGTCACTGTTCAGCGGCCAGCATGGCGGTGGATTGGCTGGTGTCGCGGGCTTGGCCAGCGGGCTAAGCTTGCCCAAGATTTTGCCGTATGCGATCAAGGCGGGTTCGTTCATTATCCGCAAACGGTTGATCAAACCCGTGCTGCTGGCCGGTGTAGCCGCCGCGATCGCCGGCATGTGGATAAGCCACAAACACCGCCACTAAAGCTGTTCCGCCCCGACCGGCGCCGCATTCGCGGCGTTTTTCGTTTCCACTTCGCAAGAATGCGCCAGGGACTTTCTTGCTTTGCGGCAGAAAAGTCCCTGGCACCGTTTTTCAGTTAGAGATCAGCGCCCCGTGGTTTCGTACACGCTGGTGTCCATATGGTTCGCCGCGTAATTCAGCTCGCGCATATTGCTCATGTCCGCTGCGTAATTGTCGCGGGCTTCCTTCATGCAGTCGCTGCGTTCATCGGCCGCCATTTTTTTGCAGCCGATCTTGGCTTCCGCATACGCGGCGTTGATTTCCTTGCGCAGCGTACGCAATTGCGCAGCCGTGCTGCGGTCGGCCTTATACCAGCGGGCCGGATCTCCATGCCTGAGTTCCTTGCGCTGATGGGCAGCCACATCGGGTGGCGTTTGCGCCTGCGCTGCGCAGCAGGCGGCCAGCAGGGCCGCCGCGATGACTTTGTTCATGATGTCCTCCTATAGCCGCCCAGTGAGCAGCATGACCAGCAAGACCAGCACAATGATGCCGGCAATACCGCTGGGGGCATAACCCCATCCGCGGCTGTATGGCCAGGCCGGCAAAGCACCCACTAAAACCAGTACCAGTACGATCAGCAATATGGTGCCCATGACGTCTCCTTAGTAGCGATAAACACGGCCGTCGACGACACGCACGCGGTTGCCGATGCGCAGGTCGTACACGCTGTCCTGGTTGATGGTGCGGTAGTCGCCGTTATCCATGCGCACGGTGATCTGGTACGCGTCATACGGCTGGCTGCGGTTGTGTTCCACACTGTTGCCCACGACGGCGCCGCCAATTGCACCGGCTGCCGTTGCGGCGGCGCGGCCACTGCCGGAACCAATCTGGTTGCCCACCAGTGCGCCCACCAGGCCGCCCGTCACCGCGCCCACGCCACTGGTGGCAGGGTCGATGCGTACGGTTTGGATGGATTCAATCGTGCCATAGGTGGCGGCGCTGCCCATGGACGAGTAATTGGTCGATTGCACCGGGGTGTTCGAGCAGCCGGTGATCAGGGTAGAAGCCGCGATCATCAATGCTGCCATTGCTTGCGTTGTCTTCATGTTGTTCTCCTTGGTGAGGATGCAAACAGATTAGTCAGCAACATGCACAGGGTCTGTGCGGTGACGCACGCTGTTTCCGGAGCGCGTTCTGTGTTCGATAGCGTACAGATGAATCGGCGCAACTGTCCGACACTCCTGAACAACGGCCTGCTGCAGGCCCCTGCATGCCGGCATGGCACCCATGCCGGTGGACTGCTCTGATGAGCACTAACCAAGGAGTCTTATCATGAAATTTGCCCAAAAATTTGCTGCTGCCGTCTTTACCGCCGCCACCGCGTTTGCTGTTGTGGGCTGCGCTTCCACGCCAACCAAGGAAAGCGCCGGCGAATATGTTGACGATTCCATGCTGACCACCAAGGTCAAAGCCAGCATCTTCAATGAGCCTTCGCTGAAATCCACGGAAATCAACGTGGAAACCTTTAAAGGCACGGTGCAGCTGAGCGGCTTTGTGGCGCAGCCTGCCGACATCACGCGCGCCGGTGAAATCGCCCGCAGCGTGAAGGGCGTGAAGGAAGTTAAAAACGACATCCGCGTGAAGTAATGATGGCATGCGGGACCGCGACGGTCCCGCACCACTGCAATGATGCCTGCCGCCTTTCCTCCCGAACCTGATGCTGCCGCCGAAGGGGAAAGCGGCGCTGCTGCCGAACGCCTCCCCATCCACGTCAATGCGCGCGGCCTCGCACTGGGCGTGATTGCCACCGTCGCCTTTCTCTATGCGTTGCAATGGTCGCGTGCGTTTCTCGTGCCGCTGTTGCTGGGCATCCTGATCACCTATACGCTGAACCCCGTCGTCTGCTGGCTGGAGCGGCTGCGTATTGCGCGCCCCGTGGGCGCCACGCTGCTGACGGCGTTTATTCTGTGCGGCCTGGCATTCGGCGCCGAGCGCCTACACGGTGAATTCCAGAACATCATGGACGAGCTGCCCACTGTTACACATAAAGTGTCGACGCTGTTGCGGGCCAAGCTGGGCAGCGGCCCCAGCACGCTGGAACGCATCCAGGCAGTGGCTAATGAAATTGAACAGGCGGCATCGGGCAGCGCAGCCCGCAAGCCTGCCGCGCGCAAGACGCCGTCCGAGACGGGCGGCATCAAGGTCATCGACTGGGTGTGGGCCGGTTCCATGGGACTGGCAGGCTTTGTGTCGCAAGCGACGATGGTGATTTTCCTCGTCTTCTTTTTACTGCTGGCAGGCGACACGTTCAAGCGCAAGCTCGTCAAGCTGACGGGGCCGTCGCTGACCCAGAAAAAAGTCACGGTGCACATCCTGGAAGACATCAACAGTTCGATCCAGCGCTATATGTTCATGCTGCTGGTGACCAATGCGTTACTGGCGTTGCTGACGTGGCTGGCCTTGCAAGCCATCGGCCTGGAAAATGCGGGTGCGTGGGCCATCGTGGCAGGCTTGCTGCACATCATGCCGTACTTTGGCCCGCTGCTGGTGACCAGCGCGACCGGGCTGGTCGCGTTCCTGCAATTCGAATCGCTGGAAATGGTATTGCTGGTAGCGGGCGCGTCGCTGGCCATTGCCACCTTGGTGGGCACGTTTGTCACGACGTGGATGACGGGCAAGATCGCGCGCATGAATCCTGCCGCTGTCTTTGTCGGGCTGCTGTTCTGGGGCTGGCTGTGGGGCGTGTGGGGCTTGCTGCTGGGCGTGCCCGTGATTGTCATTGTCAAGGTGGTGGCCGAGCGCATCGAAGGCATGGAAATCGTTGCGGAATTGCTCGGCGAATAACCACCGGTCAGCCCATTTTCAACTCGCCGTGTTCATCGCGCGGATGGTGTTTCAGGCTGCCGATCTGCAGCGCATACTGGCGCGCGAATTCCGCACCGAGGAAAAAAATCTGCGCCGAGTAATACACCCACAGCAGCAGGGCTATCAGCGAACCCGCCGCACCAAAGCTGTCGGCCACGCCGCTGTTGCCGATGTACGCGCCAATCGCATATTTGCCCAGGGTGAACAGTGCTGCCGTGCCCAGCGCGCCAATCACGACGTCGCGCCACGACAGTTTTATACGCGGCAGCATTTTGTAGATCACGCCGAACATGGCGGCAATGACCATAAAGCTGATGACCCAGTTAAGGCCCGTCAACAGCATGGTGGTATTGCTCCAGTGGCCCTGCCAGAATTTTTCCACGACCGACAGGACGGCGCTGACCACCAGCGACACCAGCAGCAGGAAGCCCAGCACCAGCACCATGCCAAACGACAGCAGGCGCGTGCGGATGGTATCCCACAGCGACCCTTTTGTGAGCGGGGGCAATTGCCAGATTTCGTCGAGGCTGGCTTTAAGTTCCGCAAACACCGTGGTGGCGCCGAACAGCAGCAGGATACCGGCAATCAGCGTGGCCCACATGCCATCAACATGGTTGCGCGCACCGGCCAGAATCGCTTGCAGCGCTTCCGCGCCGCGCGCGCCCATCAGGCCACGCAATTGTTCAAACAATTCGCCCTGCGCCGCCTGCTGGCCATAAAACAAGCCGGCAATGGCAATCACCAGGACCAGGATGGGGGCAATGGAAAACGCGGTATAAAAGGCGAGGGCGGCGCCCTTGCTGCTGTCGCGGTGCTCAAACCATTCCGTGATGGTACACATTGCAACCGTGCGCAGGGTGCGGCCCCGATGACGCAGTATTCTCATCAGTAGGCTCCACAAAAGAAAAGGGGCCAATGGTGTTTGGCCCCTTTTCGTGATTGCTGCAGAAAGTTAGTTCACGCGGCGTTCAATCGTCACTTGGTCGATTTCAACGCGGCGGTTAGGTTCCAGGCACTTGATCAAGTCTGCACGCTTTTGCTTCTTCGCGTCGCATGCCACGAGCGGGTTCGCTTCGCCTTTGCCAATCGCGTTCAGACGGTCCGCTGCCACGCCTTTGCCCACCAGGTATTGCTTGACGGAGTTGGCGCGCTGTTCGGACAGCTTCTGGTTGTATTTGTCGGAACCCAGGCGGTCCGTGTAGCCTGTGATGGTGACGTTGTTCACGGATGGGTTGTTCACCAGCAAGGTGGCCAGTTCGTCCAGCTTAGGCTGGTTCGGGTTCAGCTTGGCGCTGTCGAATGCGAACAGTTCGGTAGCCGACATCGTCACTTTTTCAAACTTCGGCGCAGGTGGTGCTGGTGGCGGTGGTGGCGGCGGCGCTACTGGCGCTGGTTCCGGTGCGGGTGCGGCTTTTGGCGCCGGTGCCGGCGGCACTGGCTTCGCGCCCAGCGCGTAGTTCAGGCCCACGGTCAGGTACAGGTTGTTGGCTTTGTCGCCGGCAGCCGGGAAAGCGGAACCGCGCAGGAAGCCGTGCACGTTGCGCAGGTCGGCTTGCAGCGACAGGCGGTCCGTCATGTCAGCCTGGAAGCCCAGGCCGGCGCTGACGAATGGCGAACTTTTTTGTGTTTGCGGGTTGATGCGCAGGTTGGTCTTGTCGCGCTCTGCACCGGCGCCCACCACGATGAATGGACGGAACGACTTACGGGAGAACAGGTACAGGCCATCGAGGCCCAGGGTTTCTTGCTGGTAGCGCTGGCCGGCTTCTTTCGAGCGGGCATAGGTGTAACCCATTTGCACGTCCCAGTTGTCGGTCACTGGCTTACCGAATTTCAGGCCGGCGCCGTAGCCGGTTTTGTCCACGCCAAAGTCCGAATCCGGTTTCATGGCGCTGATCGATGGCTGGATGTACCAGGAAGGATTGATGGCTGCGTCTTGCGCCATGGCGGCGGTCGAGCACAGCAAAGCCGTGGCGATTGCGATTTTCTTAATGTTATTCACAAGTTACTCCCGATGTTTAAAGGGTAGTGCTGTTGCACCACAATATTTCCAGCATGTCGCTGTTGGACTGCACTTTATGGACATTCGTACAACGTCACTGTGCGCTAGCGCACATGCATATCGTCATCGTTGCGGAATTACTACAGTCCAGTCCCGGACAGCCGTCACGGTGGCCGCCCGTAAAAAGCCGCGCCGCACCAAAAATGGTGCGGCGCGGCATTTATTGTAACAGAGTAACTTAAACCGCCCGAAGCGGCATCGTTGGTTACAAACTGAAACGCTTACTTAATAAACGACTCAGCGGGCAGGCTCGGCGGGTGGGACCACGACCGTGGTATCGCCTGGTTTGCCCGGCTCACCTTGCGGACCAGGCGCGCCCTGTGGACCTTGCGGGCCTGGAGGACCTGGGACGGGTACAGGGACAGGCACGGCGGCCGGCGCCGGCGTTTCCACGACAGGCGGGCTGTTGTTGACTGTTTTTTCACATGCGGTGAGGGTGAGGGCGGCCGCCACGGCGGCCAGCAGCATAGGTAATTTCATGATGTCGTCCTTCACATGGATAAGGTGCCGCCAGCATAAAACCCGCCGCAGCCCGCTTCTGTTCGGGAACGCACCCAACCATTCCATAACAATTTGCCTACGTATTTCCAGTATTGCTCACTTATGTTCGTTGCCGCACAGACCAAAAACTGACGGAAAGGCATCCTGATTACCAGATGTAGACGACGCACGGCGCCTGAATCCACGGCGCGTGCCGCGATCCACAGAATCGCGCCTCTGGCTATTGATAAGGAGTATTCACATGCATGCATTCAGAGAAAACCAAGAGTCCAGCCTCGCTGATCAGCACGAACCGGCAAAGTTGACGGAGAAGCCGAGACTGGCACTGGTGGAGCGTCCCGGCCCCGTCCCTGAGCGCAAGCCACTGTCCCTGGCATCGATCGAGCGCGTCCGCTCGACGTCCGCTACCCTGCGCCGCATTGAAAACATGCAAAAGTTGATTGCTGAACTGCAACAGCATGAAATGCTGGCGGATGAAATCGCCTGGTTCCTGAAATTTTCGCCGTCGGGCGCCCGCAAATATATCCGCGACTTGCGCGATGCGGGTGTGATTGAATTGTCCCGCTATATTGAAGGCACCGCGACGTACCTGGGCAAGGCTGTGTATCAATTGACGCCCGACGCGGAGCGCGTTAAACAATTCCTGGGCGCCATTTCCCAGCCCAAACGCGAAGGCACGCCGCCCCGTAAAGAACGCCCCAGCCTGCGCGAGCAAGCCATGGCCGGCGCCGGCCGCCACTTCCACATCCTGGCCGATGATACGCACTATGCGATCCGCGTGAACCGCGGCCCCGTGACGCGCGACCCGCTGGTGGCCGCCCTGTTTGGCGCCGCGCCATCGATGCAAAAAGCGCAGTCCTGACCGCGCCGTCGTGCTACAGTAAAAACAGCCGGACTTCGTTCCGGCTGTTTGCATTGATGCGCTTGAATTGCTCATTGAATTGCATTGTTGGAACCCCATCTTGGTGGCTGACCGATAACAATGGACGGCACTATGGAAGCATTGTGGTGGATTCCCCTGCTGGCGCTGGCATGCGCCTTGCCTTTTCTGGTGCCCCGCTGGCGGTTGCAGCGCGCGCTGGCGCAACCTTTGCCACCGCATGCGCTGGCGATTGTTGAGCGCAATATCCCCCCCTACCGCCGCATGGATGCGGCCACGCAGCAGCAATTACTGCAATTAACGAAGCATTTCCTGCACACGAAAAAATTTGTCGGGTGCGAAGGCTTGGAAATCACGGACGAAATGCGCTACACGATTGCCGGGCAAGCCAGCATGCTGGTACTGAACCGGCCCAATAAAGTGTACCGCGCGCTGCATACCATTCTGGTCTATCCTGGCGCTTTCCTCGTGCCCCGGCGTGAAGTGGGGGCGGGCGGCGTCGTCACGGATATGCGGCAAACGCTGCTGGGCGAATCGTGGGAAGATGGCCGGGTTGTGCTGTCTTGGGATGACGTGCTGCATGCATCGCATCACTGGGGCGAAAGCCACCATGTCGTTCTGCACGAGTTTGCGCACCAGCTCGACAGTGAATCCGGCCACACGAATGGCGCGCCTTACCTCGGCAGTCCGGACAGTTACCGCAGCTGGTCCGCCGTGCTGTCGCGTGACTTTGCTAACTTGCAATACGACGCTTACTATGGCCGCACGGACAGCGTAATGGACCATTATGGCGCAACCAGTCCGGCGGAATTCTTTGCCGTGGCGACGGAAACTTTCTTTGGCAAGCCGTGGCAAATGCGCGAACGCCATCCGGCCTTGTATGACGAATTGCAAAAGTATTACCGCGTCGACCCGCGCGACTGGACCGATGCACCGCCGCCGGCCTGGACGCCGGACGTGGTATTCACGGCGCCTTCCACGTTGGGCCGCTCCTACGCCATTGCCAACTGGTAATCTACACTCCCGTGCGTGAGCGCACGGACTGCCTGCGCCGGTACGGGCAAGCTGGTGCGCCAATACTTCACACAGGAGCGCACCATGAGCACCATCATTGCAGGCCATTTTCAATTGCAGGAAGAAACCGCGCGCGCACGCGATGCATTGCTGGCGGCGGGGTTTCCTGAAGCACGCATCAGTACTTTTTTCGTCAATCCACCGGGCCAGCACAATGCGCTGGACTTGGGCGGCGACCGTGACAAATCGCCCGGCGCCAAGGAAAGCGATGCCGGCGTGGCCAAAGGCGTTGCGGCCGGCAGCGCCGTAGGCGCTGTGGTGGGCGCGGCAACTGCCCCCGTGACGGGACCGCTGGGCGCCGTCGTGGGCGCGCTGGTCGGCGGCCACGTGGGTTCGCTGTACAGCTTTTCCCACATGAAGGAAGCGGGGGAGGCGGAACAGGGCAGTATCGCCAACGAAGTCGAGCAGCGGCCCAGTGGCATGCTGGTGGCCGTGGCCCTGGGCGATACGGATGACATGCTGGCGCAAGAACAGCGCGCCATCGACGTGCTGCGCCAGCTGGGCGCCCACCACATTGAAGAAGCAGAAGGCAACATTATTGACGGCGACTGGCAGGATTTCAATCCGCTGTCGCTGCCCGTATTCATCACCCGCTGAACCACCCTGTGCGTGTTGCAGCGCTGCACACATTTCCCCAAGAATTGTTTGAAGCACGGCGTTGTTGGCTACGTTAGTTGCTACAATCAAAATACGAACTGGGATGCCCGGCCTGAAGGCTGGGCGCCCATGTCGTAGTAAAGCGATCCTCACACACCCGCCACCACGGGAAGTTATCAATAAAGGGGAGCTGCGATGACGCACGCATGGGTGGAGCTGACCCGTCCCGATGGCCGCAGCGTTGCTGCGCCGACGGAGGCGCAACTGGCCGCGGCGCTGGCTGAAGTGTATAGCGGCAAAGTGCAGGCGCCGGATGGCGGTCCCGGTACGGCGGTATTACGTTTCGGCTACGACGATGGCTTGATGTATGAAGTGGAAGTCGCTGCCGGCGGCGACATCTGTTACGCCGAATGGTCCGACCGCGATTGCGAACTGGCGCTGGCCAATCCCCGCAAGATGGCAGGCGCCAAGCAGGAAGCCGCCATGCAGTTATGGATGTGGCTGGCACAGCGCCAGGTGGCGAAAATCCGCAGCCAGGCGTGGCACGAATAGGTCCGTCGCCGTCCTTTAATGCGCCATCAGCACCGGCAAGGTCATCGCTTCCAGCACCGTGCGCGTCACGCCGCCCAGCAAGGTTTCGCGGAAACGCGAATGGCCATACGCGCCCAGCACCAGTAAATCGCATGCCTGGTCTGCAGCCAGGCTCAGCAACGCTTCACCTGTGCCGGAAGGCCGCTTCAACATGCCGGTCCGCTCGGTCTGGCGCACGAGGATTTCCGCATCGATGCCATGCCGCATCAGGAATTTCAGCAAATCGGCGCCGGGCGATTCGCCGTGCAGCGCCTTTTGATAATCGGGATCGAATACGGCAATGAACACGTGATCGGCGCGTTTTAATAGCGGCAAGGCTTCGCGTACGGCGCGCGCCGCTTCCTTGCTGCCATTCCATGCCACCAGGATGCGCCGCGCCGGCGCATGGGCGGCGCCTGCCGGGCGGGGCAGGCCGGCATAAGGCACGACCAGTACGGGCCGGCCGGAGTTGGTCAAGACCTGGGCCGGGAATTCCGTACCGGCCACGGTGGCGACATGTTCCGGATCGGCCTGGCCGATCACCACCAGGTCGGCATGGCGCGCCAATAAACTCAGGCCGGCGCCGGGATCGTCATCGACGACGCGCTGTTCAAACGACTGCAAACCCAGCCGTTGGACCAGCGGCGCAAATTGTTCCAGCGCGCGGTTTGCGCGTTCACGCAAGAAATTCAAATGCAGGGCAAGGTTGGGGTCTTGCTCATCGAGGATGGCGTTCTGGTACAGCACGCGCGAAATCCCCGTCAGGGCAACGCCCAGCAAATGGCCGTCATCTTGCAGCGCCAATTCCACCGCGTAGCGGATCCGTTCCGCCACGCGGGGCGTTTCATCCACGTGCACCAGTATCGACCGGTAAGCCATTGCTTGACCTCCCGCAGGGGACATGGCTTGATTATAGGCTTGCCTTGCGCGGGATGGACACTCGCATGCCGTCACGCGTGTTGCGGTACCGGCTGCGCAACGCGTCAGCGCGGCCTGCGTTCGCTGCGGGTCTGGCACGCGATACACAGCGTGGCTTCAGGCCGCGCGTGCAAACGTGAATAGCCGATATCGTTGCCGCAGTTTTCGCAACTGCCGTAACTGCCGTCGCTGAATTTGGCCAGCGCGTGCTTAATGGCGCGCAATTGCGTCATCTGGTGGCCTGCGGTTTCTTGCTGTAACTGGTTCATCGTGCGGTTGCTGGCGCTGTCGGCCGGCGACGTTTCCACTTCTTCCACAGCAGGACCTGCGGTGGCCAGCGCTACCTGGTCCAGCAGCATGTGCCGGCGCTGTTCCAGCGCGGTGTGCAGCGCGTTCAGCTGTTCCTCGGTCAATCCGTTCATTGCTGCCTCCTCTTGCTTTCTATAGTAGAGGGGGCAGGCGGGACGGCGCGCACAATAGCGCCTATGGTTTCCCTTCGTCATGCAGCGTATCGAGGCGGCGGCGTACGTCGCGCACGGCGGCGGGCCACTGTTCCGGCCTGCCCGTGGCCAATGTGCCGGCCAGCGTCACCAGGTCTGCCGCCAATGCAACCAGGTTCTGCACCTTGGCAACGCAGCGCAATTGCTCTTGCGCCACGGCCGTCACAGCCAGCACGTCGTGCCGGACATGGTCCACGTCTGCCGTTGCGAGAATCGCCGTCTGCACATACAGGCGGTTGGCGCACTGGCGCAGCAGTACTTCCTGTTCAAACAAGTCTTGTGCTGCTTGCTGCGTGATGCCGTGTTCCAGCGCATCGCTGCGCGGGGCGTGATCGTGGCCGCGCTGGCGGATGGCGCGCATGATGCGCTCGTGCAGCGCGTCGGCCATGGCGGACAGGCTGTTGGCGAGCGCTTCAATGCCACCGGGCGGCGCCGTGGGGGCAGGTGGCGCAGTCGGCGCGGCGGCAGCCGGCGAAGGCGGTGCGGACCGCACGGCTGGCGCAGATTCGGCAAGGGGTGCTGCTGGAGCAGGGGGCTTGGTGGCGCTCATGGCAATCTCCGGTGGCAGTGCGGCTCAAGGTTGATCCAGTGGCGATAAGGTGGCTGGCCGCGGCGCGCTGTCCGCACTGCCGCGCGCAGGGCCGGATGCCTGTTGCGGCGCGTTGGCGGCCATGGCGTTGTCCGGCGCTTCCATCCGCTGCAGCAGCGCCGTATGGGCGGCGGCAATGGCGGCCACATGCTTGATGGCCAGCGTGTGGCGCAAGCCCGCCTGCCGGTATTCCTGCGCCAGGCCCAGGCGGTGCGCTTTGGCCAGCACGGCCAGCAAGCGGTCACGCGGCGTATCGGCAAACGGCAATTCCACATCGAGCGTGCCCAGTACGATGGCGCGCTCGTTATCGCTGCTTTTGTCGTAATAGCGCAGCAGGCGCTGCATGGCGTCCAGCAGCAATTGCAGGTGCGGTTCCGCGTCATGCACCATTTGCCGCACAGCGTTATCTTGTTCTCGCTGGGTGGCGGCGCGCGCCAGCACCCGCGCCAGACCGCTATAGGCATTGACGTGGCGGCTGTCGAGACCGGCATCGGGCCAGGCTTTGATGCTGCCGCCCAGCGACTTCAACGGGGCATCGAGCGAAAAGGTATCGCCACCCGCCAGCCGGCCCAGCGTGTGCATGTATTGCACGACGGCGTCATGGATGGCCATGAAGTCGGCAAACGCCGTGTGCCGCTCCGTATTGGCGGGGCGTTCGCGCGCGTCGGCTGCCACCGACAGATACGGACGTTCGCGGGTATACGTATCGCGGAAGCGTTCGCTGAGGTCGGCGTAGCTGTCCAGTTTGGCGGTATCGGCGGCAAATGCGCGCGCATCCTGCAAGCGGGGATTAGTGGTGCAGCCCGCCAATGCCGCCAGCAGGCAAAAATTGACCAGGGGGCGCAAGTTCATGTTTCCTCCTGTTAGGAATGAAAGCTGATCTTGCTCCTGGTAAATTTACCGGTTGTTGCGCAGACGCAAGTTTCCTCGCGATTACAGCTGCTTGAGCCAGCCCAGTCCTTCGGTGGTGCCGGCGCGCGGATTGTATTCGCAGCCGATCCAGCCGTCATAGCCCAGTTCATCGAGCAGCTTGAACAGGAACGGGTAGTGGATTTCACCTGTGCCGGGCTCGTGGCGGCCTGGCGTGTCCGCCAATTGCATGTGGCCGATGCGGGGCAGATGCGCACGGATGGTATTGGCCAGTTCGCCTTCCATGCGCTGCATGTGGTAGATGTCGTATTGCAGCAACAGGTTGGGGCGGTCGCATGCCGCCATGATGTCGAGCGCCTGCTGGCTGCGGTTGAGGAAGTAGCCCGGCATGTCGTACGAATTGATGGGTTCGATCATGACGTCGATGCCGTGCTTGCGGCATTGGTCTGCCGCGAATTGCAGGTTGCCGATGTAGGTTTCGCGGGCCCGTTCCAGGTCCAGGCCATGGGGCACTTTGCCGGCCATGCAGTGCAGGCGCGTGACTTCCAATTCCGTGGCGAAATCAATTGCCAGTTGCACGCCATCGCGGAATTCATCGCTGCGGCGGGGATCGCACGCCATGCCACGGTCGCCCGCATTCCAGTCGCCGCACGGCATGTTATGCAAGACCAGTTTTAATTGGTGGCGGTGCAGGCGGTCCGCGATCTGGTCGGGATCGAACGCATACGGGAACAGGAATTCAACCGCATCGAAGCCGGCTTCGCGGGCGGCGGCAAAACGGTCCAGGAAGGGCTGCTCGGTGAACAGCATCGACAGGTTGGCGGCAAATTTGGGCATGGCACGTCCTGTTGAGATTTAACAGGGCGCTATCGTAATCCAAATTGCCGCCGGGTGCAGGGCCGCGCCGTGTGGCCGGCGCGGCTGGGGATCAGCGTTCGCCGCCGCCCGTGCGTTGCTGCTGGCCGCCGCGCGGAGCGTGGCGTGGGCCGTTCGACGCGCCCTGGCTGCGGCCGCCCGGTGCGCCGTTACGGTTGCCGTTTGGTGCGCCATTGCGGCCCTGGCTGCCTGCACTGCGGTTGCCATTGGGCGAGCCTGCGCGCGCCTGGCCGCCCGCATTGCGGTTGCCATTGGCTGCACCAGGCGCACGGCCCTGGCCGCCACCTGCATTCGCGCGGGCCTGGCCATTGCCGCCATTGCCACCCGCATTGCGGTTGCCGCCGCCGTTGCCCTGGCGCGGGTTGCGGTGGTGGCCGGTGCCGCTGCGCAGCTGGATCGGTTGCGGCTTGGCCGTTGGATCCGGTTCAAAGCCTGGAATCACTTCGCGCGGCAAGGTTTGCTTGATGAGCTTTTCAATGTCTTTCAACATCACGTGTTCATCGACGCACACCAGCGATACGGCTTCACCAGTGGCGCCGGCGCGGCCCGTGCGGCCGATACGGTGCACGTAATCTTCCGGCACATTCGGCAAGTCATAGTTGACCACGTGCGGCAACTGGTCGATGTCGATGCCGCGCGCCGCGATATCGGTGGCCACCAGCACTTGCAAGGTGCCATCCTTGAATTCCGACAGCGCACGGGTGCGGGCCGACTGGCTCTTGTTGCCGTGGATGGCCATGCCATTGATGCCGTCGCCGCCCAGCTGTTCCACCAGTTTGTTGGCGCCGTGCTTGGTGCGGGTGAATACCAGCACTTGCGTCCACTTGTGCGTGCGGATCAGGTGCGACAGCATCTGGTGTTTCTTGTCGCGGTCGACCGGGTGGATTTTCTGTGAAATGATTTCCACGGTCGAATTGCGGCGCGCCACTTCAATGGTGGCGGGGTTATTCAGCAAGCCATCAGCCAGCGCCTTGATTTCATCCGAGAACGTGGCCGAGAACAGCAAGTTCTGGCGCTTTGGCGGCAAGGCTGCCAGCACTTTGCGGATGTCGCGGATAAAGCCCATGTCGAGCATGCGGTCGGCTTCGTCCAGCACGAGGATTTCAATCTTCGACAGGTCGATGGTGTTTTGCGCCATGTGGTCCAGCAGGCGGCCAGGAGTCGCCACCAGGATATCCACGCCGTGGCGCAATTGCTTGATTTGCGGGTTGATGCTGACGCCGCCAAAGATCACGGCTGAATTCAGCTTCGTGTATTTGCCATAAACGCGCACGCTTTCTTCCACCTGGGCCGCCAGTTCGCGGGTCGGCGTCAGGATCAGCGCGCGGATCGGGCGCGTCGACGTCGTGTTGGTCAGCTTGGCGCCGTTGGCATCAGTGGACAGGCGGTGCAAGAGGGGCAGCGTGAAGCCGGCCGTCTTGCCAGTGCCGGTTTGTGCGCCGGCGAGCAGATCACCACCGTTCAGAACGGCTGGGATCGCTTGAGTCTGGATCGGCGTTGGCGTCGTGTAACCGGTTTCAGCAACCGCGCGAACGATGGAATCAGACAGACCAAGTGTATTAAAGGACATGTTAACTTTTGGTTAATATCAAGCAAGCGCCGGATGGGCGCTACGCTATCAGTTTGCTAGGGTGTCAGCCGGGCATAAGGCTGGGTGGAGCCGCCCGGCGAGTATAACAGTAGTCGCGCAAGATTTATTGCGCGAAGGCAATAATGAAGGGGTCAGCCCCCTTTTATTTTGTAACAGAATTACAGAATGTTGTTTGAATAGTACAGGTGACCGGTTTTGTCCTGGACCTCTGACTAAGAGAATGGTTCAAAATGTCTGCAGCTAGGCGCAGCGCCGCAGACAGTGCACTAGCACGGCAAGGCGCCGCAACAACGCAGCAGGCTTTTTGAAACGTTCTTAGGCAAACTCTGCCAGCAGGCCAACCATTTGACCAAACACTTTCGGGCTGCCGGCAATGATGTGGCCTTTGTGCAGGTAGTCGGATTCACCGTTGAATTCCGCGACGATACCGCCCGCTTCGGAAACCAGCAGCGAGCCTGCAGCGATATCCCATGGATTCAGGTTTTTCTCATAGAAGCCATCCAGGCGGCCGCAGGCCACGTAAGCCAGGTCCAGTGCTGCGGAACCTGCGCGGCGCACGCCCTGGCAGCGTTCAGCCATGATGCCGTACATCTTCAGGTATTCCGTCAGGGCGGCAGGGTTGCCGGTTTTGTAGCCGGTCGCGATCAGCGCGTTGGCAATGCGGTCCAGCTTGCCCACACGGATACGCTTTTCATTCAGGTAAGCGCCGGCGCCTTTGGTGGCGGTGAACAAGTCGTTGCGGGACGGGTCGTAGATGACGGCTTGCGTGATGACGCCTTTGGTTTGCAGGGCGATGGAAACCGCGTACTGCGGGAAGCCGTGCATGAAGTTGGTGGTGCCGTCCAGTGGATCGATGATCCACACATTCTCGGTATCGTCGTTCACGTTTGCGGAAGCGCCAGACTCTTCGCACAGGAAGCCATGGTCAGGGTAAGCCTTGGACAGCACATCAATGATTGCCTCTTCGGCGGCACGGTCAACGTCGGTGACGAAGTCGTTATGGTTTTTTTCGGTAACAATAACGCGCTCGAGGTCGAACGTAGCGCGGTTGATAACGGCGGCGGCGCGGCGGGCGGCTTTTACCGCCGTATTGATCATTGGGTGCATGTGAGCTTCCGTAAAAAAACGCATTGCCCGCCCGGCGCAAAGCACCCTGGCAGGTTAGCGTGTGAACAAGAATGAGAAAGAGCAGGCGGAATCGAATTCGGGCGCCAAATTGGCTACAATGCCCGCTTCGAAAACGCGTAATTGCGCTATTTTAAATGAACCTGCCTCAAAACACAGCATCGATCTTCACCCGCCTGCGAATTGTTCTTGTAGAAACTAGCCGTCCTGGCAACATTGGCTCCGTGGCTCGGGCAATGAAAACCATGGGATTTTCTGATCTGGTGCTGGTCAATCCCCGCTTTGACGGGGCATTGCAACATGAGGAAGCCGTGGCGTTTGCCAGCGGCGCGCAAGATATCCTGTCATCGGCCCGGATCGTCGGCTCTATGGGGGAGGCGCTGGACGGCGTGAATTTCGCGGCAGCCGTGTCGGCCCGCTTGCGCGAATATTCGCCGCCGGTGCTGACGCCCCGCGCGGTGGCGGAGCAGGTGGCGGCGCAGCCGGAATTAAACGCGGCGCTCATCTTCGGCAATGAACGTTTTGGCTTGCCCAATGAAATCGTGGAAAAAGCCAACGTGCTGATCAATATTCCCGCCAACCCGGAATACTCATCGCTGAACCTGGCGCAGGCGGCGCAAGTGCTGACTTATGAGTGCCGCATGGCGGGGTTGGCGGGGCAGCAAGCTCCCGAGGCGCGTGCGCCCGGCAATGGCGGGGTGATTGGCTTCCAGGGCGAAGCGGCATCGGCGGCGCAAATCGATGGCATGTATACGCACCTGGAGCAGGCGCTGGTGGAAGTGGGATTCCTGGACGCAAACAATCCCCGCAAATTGATGCCGCGGCTGAAACGGCTGTTTGCCCGCACCCAGCTGGAGACGGAAGAAGTCAACATCTTGCGCGGCATAGCGCGGCAGATTCTTGTGCGCTGCAAATCCTGAAAGTTGCAAATCCGGTTAGTGCCTGGCACCACTATGCAAACTAAGCAACGCTGAACGGTTCCGGGTCGCCTTGATAACAGCGCTTTAAGATCTCCCGCTCCCGCCGCGTAATCGTCGCCACGAACTCTTGCGGTTTCTTCATCTTGCGGAACGCATTAAAGCCCCGCTCCAGAAAACGCTGCAAGCTGCCTAGTCCCGCCACCCTGGCCGGCCCCCGCATCAGCACTAACGTGCCGTACAGCATCGGGATGCGCACCAGTTCACTGAGCGAGTCGCCCAGCCTTTGCACCAGATCCAGCTGCCGCTCGCGGTCCGCGCGCGTCATTGCGTGGCGGTACGCCTCTATATATTGTTGCTCTGTAAATTCCGGCCCCAGTAATTTCGCCATCGCCGTATCCAGCCGTTCCGCCAGCGCATCGAGGCTCATGGCGTCCGTCATGGTCTGCAGTGCATCGGCAGGCAGCACGCGCAACATGGTGGGCGCAATGCGTTCCAGGTCGACGTCGCGCTGGCTCAGGTCGTGCGTGCCATACAGTTCTTCGAGGAAAAACATGACGGCATCATGCGTGTCGCCACGCATCAAGTCGGCGTGCGTGGCGGCCAGGCGTTCACTTTGAAACGATTTCAACGCAAGGCGGGCGGAATGCAGCGCGGGGTCGTTACCGGCAGCCTTGCGCTCCAGGCGGGCGTCGCGCAATTGGATTTCCAGGGGGCTGAGCGTATTCTTTTTCTTCATGGGGCGAGTTTTTACCAGAAGTCCGCTGGAGGATGGCCTCTATTTTTGGCTCCCAAGGTCATTAGTGTCCTGTCGTACACTAAAAAATACAAGAATTGGAGACATCATGACAAATCGCAGAACCTTCCTGAAGGCCGGGGTCCTGGGCGCCCTGGTCCTGGCGGCAGGCGGGGCCGTGTATCGCAAGGTACAGGGCCCGCCGGCGCTGGCCCCGTACCGCCTGGACGGTGGCGCCCGCACAGTATTGACCGCCATCGTGCCTGCCATCCTCGGTCCCATGTTGCCCGCAGGCGGCGCCGACCGTGCCGCCGCCATTGCGCGCACCGTCGATGGCGTGCAGGGCGCTGTGGCGACCTTGCCGCTGGTCACGCAAAAGGAAATCCAGGATTTGTTCGGCTTGCTGTCGCTGGCGCCGGCGCGCCGTCTGCTGGCCGGTGTCCCCGCATGGGAAGAAGCGTCCGCGGACCAGGTGTCGGCTTTCCTGCAAGGCTGGCGCACACACCGCCTGGGCCTGCTGCGCGGCGCCTATGCGGCTTTACACGACCTGGTGCTGGGCGCCTGGTATGCACAACCGGACGCGTGGGCGGCAATTGGCTACCCGGGCCCGATCAAGGAACTGAGCTGAGGAACCATGGCAACTATCCCTGTACAAACCCAGACTGGCAGTTCCGTGATTCCGGACCCGATCAAGGCAGGCTTGCAGCGCGGCTGGAAAGTCACGGACTGCTCGGCATTGCAGCAAGACCAGGCCATCGAAGCCGACGTCGCCATTATCGGCAGCGGCGCCGGCGGCGGTGTGACGGCGGAAATCCTGACGCTGGCCGGCTTGAATGTCGTCATCCTGGAAGAAGGACCGTTGAAGTCGTCGAGCGACTTCAAAATGCGCGAAGCGCAGGCGTACCCGACGCTGTACCAGGAAGGCGCAGCGCGCAAGACGCGCGACAAAACCATCAACATCTTGCAAGGCCGCACGGTGGGCGGCACCACGGTCGTCAACTGGACGTCGAGCTTCCGCACGCCGGAAGATACGCTCAATTACTGGCAATCGCAGTTCGGCCTCAAGGATTATTCCAAGGATGCGATGGCGCCATGGTTCGACATGATGGAGCAGCGCCTGCACGTGGCCAAGTGGGAAGTGCCGCCCAATGAAAATAACAGTTTGCTGGCCAAAGGTTCGGAAAATCTGGGCGTGCCGACCGACACCATCCGCCGCAACGTCAACGGTTGCTGGAACCTCGGCTATTGCGGCATGGGTTGCCCGACCAATGCCAAGCAATCGATGCTGGTGACGACCATTCCTTCCGCGCTCGACCATGGCGCACGCCTGCTGCACCATGCCCGCGCGTGGCAACTGGCGTTCAACGGCGATCAAGTCGACCACGTGGTCGTGCAGGCGATGGCGGCCGACGGCATGGCGCCGACCGGCAAGTTCGTCACCGTGCGCGCGAAACACTACGTGCTGGCCGGCGGCGCCATCAATAATCCGGGCTTGCTGCTGCGCTCGAAGGCGCCGGATCCGCACGGCTTGATCGGCCGCCGCACGTTCCTGCATCCGACCATTGCGTCGGCCGCGCTGTTTGAACAAAAAGTCGAAGGGTATTCGGGCGCACCGCAATCCGTGTATTCCGACCACTTCCTGCACCGCGATGCGGTCGACGGTCCTGTCGGCTACAAGCTGGAAGTGCCGCCGCAACATCCGGTGCTGATGTCGACCACGCTGCAAGGCTTTGGCCAGGCGCACGCGGACATGATGCGCCAGTTCCCGCACGTGCATACGATCCTGGCGCTGCTGCGCGATGGTTTCAATCCTGATTCCGTTGGCGGCACCGTGGGCCTCAACGATTACGGCTTGCCGGTGCTGCATTATCCGATCACGCCGGCCGTGTGGGACGGCGTGCGGCGCGCATTGCTGACCATGGCTGAAATCCAGTTTGCCGCCGGGGCGAAAAGCGTCTTGCCGGTACACGAGCAGGCGCAGTCGTACACCAGCTGGGAACAGGCGAAAGCCGCCATCAACGCGCTGCCGATGCAAGACCATTTGATGCGCGTCGTATCGGCGCACGTGATGGGGGGCTGCGGCATGGCGTCCGATCCGTCCAAGGGTGTCGTCGATGGCAATGGGCGCTACTTTGGCGTGCAGAATCTGTCGGTCCACGATGGCTCGCTGTTCCCCACGTCGATCGGCGCCAATCCGCAATTGTCGATCTATGGCGTCACGGCGCGGCTGGCAAGCCGTCTGGCGGAAAGCCTGGGCAAGCAGGCGCCCAGGCTGAACGCGGCAGCATAAAGGAACGCCGCCATGGCCCGCCTGCTGCTTGCCATCATCATGCTGATCCAGCTGGCGGCTGCGCTGGCCATCGGCTGGGGTGTCCTGCACTGGTGGCCGCAGGGCGGGCCGTGGGGCGCCGCGTTGCTGGCGCTGGCCTTCGTGGCCATCGTGCGGCTGGCCATCAACCTCAATAACTTTGCCATGGCGGCGCGCGCCGCCAGCGTCACGCCGGAAGAACACCGGCTTGACTGGCGCGGGGCGCTGCGCCTGTTTTACACGGAATTCCGCGCGTCGATGCTGACCACGTCGTGGCACATGTTGCGGCCCAACCGCAACTTGCATCTCGCTACTGGCGTGCCTGTCCTATTGGTGCATGGCTATGGCTGCAACAGCGGCTACTGGGTGCATTTGTCGGCCCGCTTGAAGCAGGCCGGCATCAGCCATATGGCGCTGGACCTGGAGCCGGTTGCCGGCAGCATCGATGACTATGCGGAGCGCATACATGAAGCATTGGCGCGGCTGTGCAAGGCAGCCGGCAGCCCCCGCGCCATCATCGTTGCGCACAGCATGGGCGGCCTGGCCAGCCGCGCGTACCTGCGGCGTCATGGCGCAGACAAAGTCGCCAAAGTCATTACCCTCGGCACGCCGCACCACGGCACGGCGCTGGCCAATTTCGGCCCCGGCGTCAATGCCGGCCAGATGCGCCTGGGGTCTCCGTGGCTGGCTGCGCTGGCTGCCAGCGAAACGCCGGAAACCCGCGCCTTGTTCGTGTCACTGTGGTCGCATCACGACAATATCATTGCGCCACAGGATTCCTCTTTTTTGCCGGGCGCGCGCAATATCGCGTTCGGCGGCATCGGCCACGTCGCCCTCGGCGCGGACAAGCGTGTATTAAGCGCCGTTCTGAATGAAATCGCTTCAGTTAGCAACGAATTCAATTGCGCGCAATAGAATAGACAGCATGCTAATCGTTAGGTAGACTGCATTAAGAGTTGGCAACAAATAGTAATCACGAAAATCCCCTTCCGCAGTGAGAATTGGTGAGTTTTCTCGCACCATGTTGCTGTATGGTTATTGTATGTGCCAATGCACTACCGGGGTGAACCGATGGCAACAGATTTCGCTAAGCTGATCCTGGATGAAACGCCGGACGCCGTCATTGTGACCACGCCGGACGGCGAAGTTGTTTACTGGACGCGCGGCGCCCAATCCGTGTTTGGCTACACCGGCGAAGAAGCGCTGGGCCGTACGTTGGCCAGCCTGATTGTCCCGCCCGATATGGTGGAAGCCGAGCGGCGCGTTTTGCGCCAGACCTTGACCCATGGCAACGCCAGCTACGAATCGCTGCGGCGCGCCCGCGATGGTGCGCTGGTGTACATCGACAGTTCCGCCAAAGCCGTGCGCAATGCGTATGGCACCATTGAATACATCTTGTGGAATAAGAAAGACGTCACGCAACTGAAAGTGCTGCGCGACGCCAAGCTGGTGGAGGCGCACTTTGGCAATGTGCTCGAATCCACGCCGGACGCCATAGTCATGGCCAATGCGGCAGGCAGGGTCGTACTGGCCACCAGCCGCGCTTACGCCATGTTCGGCTATGAACCGGGCCAGTTGCGCGGCCAGCCGCTGGAAAACCTGATGCCGGTGCGCTTCCGCAATGCCCACGCCCGCCACCGCGACCATTATTTCGCGCAGCCGCAATCGCGCCAAATGGGCGCGGGCCGCCATTTGTTTGGCTTGCGCAAAAACGGCGAAGAATTTCCGATCGAGATCAGCCTCAGCCCCATCAAGACGGAAGAGGGCACGTTGATCATGAGCGCGATCCGCGATATCACGGAGCGCAAAAACATCGAGCAGGCGCTGTATGAAAAAAACCTGGCGCTGGCGCAGGCCAACCAGGCCAAGGACCGCTTCCTGGCCAGCATGTCGCATGAATTGCGCACGCCATTGAACGCTATCCTGGGCTTTACGGGCACCTTGCTGATGTGCCTGCCGGGGCCGCTGACGGACGAACAGGAGCGGCAGCTGCGCACGATACAAGGCAGCGCGCGCCAGTTGCTGGTGCTGATAAATGATTTGCTGGACTTGACCAAAATCGCGTCGGGTAAAGTGGAGTTGCAATTGCAGCCCGTCGGGTGCCATGCGTTGCTGGCGGAATTGCTGGCCGAATTCCGGCCGCAGGCGCAGCGCAAAGGCTTGGCGCTCGATTACATGGCGCCGGACCGCGACTTGACCGTGCACGGCGACCGCCGGGCGCTGCTGCAAATCCTTGGCCACCTGGTGGGCAACGCCATCAAATTCACTGAACATGGTACTGTGCAGGTGATCCTGGCGCGCAGCGAGATCCGCGGGCGCGCTTTTGCCGCGATCAGCGTCAGCGATACTGGCGCTGGCATCAGCCCCGACATGCAAGGCCGCTTATTCGAGGCATTCAGCCAGCTTGGCAGCGGGGAGCGGCAACAGGCCGAAGGCGCCGGCCTGGGCTTGCACCTGTGCCAAAAGCTGGCCAAGTTGCTGGATGGAGAAATACAGTTTGAAAGCCGCCATGGCGAGGGCAGTGTGTTTACGCTGGCAGTACCGCTGCAACAATGAGTGATGAGTTGAATTAACCGGGAGTAGTACTGTGTCCGCGCGCATCTTAATTATTGAAGACAACCCGACCAACATGGAGTTGATGACCTACCTGTTGAATGCCTTCGGCTATACAGCATTGATGGCGCATGACGGGGAACAGGGTGTCGCCATGGCGCGCCAGGAATTGCCGGACCTGATTATCTGCGATGTGCACTTGCCCAAGCTCGACGGTTATGGCGTGGTGGCGCAATTGAAGCAAGACCCGGCCTTGCGCCCGATTCCCACGCTGGCGGTGACGGCGCTGGCCATGGTGGGCGACCGCGAGCGCCTGCTGGCGGCCGGTTTTGACGGCTATATCGGCAAACCCATTGAACCCGATACGTTTGTCACGCAAATCGAGTCTTTCTTGCCGGGGGAGATGTCGCCCCAGGCTAAAACCGACATCTCGACGATCCTGATTGTTGATGACCATGTGTTGAACCGGGAGTTCCTGATGACCCTGTTGGGTTATGGGGGCCACCGTTTGCTGGAAGCGGCCAATGGCGTGGAAGGCTTGCGCATGGTGAAGCAGGAAAAGCCGGACCTGGTGATTTCCGACATCCTGATGCCGAATATGGATGGCTATGAATTCGTCACGCGCATGCACCGCGACCCGGAAACCGCCACTGTGCCCGTGATTTTTTACACGGCGACATACCGCGAGCGGGAAGCCATGGCCGTGGCCGATGCGTGCGGCGTGCGCTGGGTATTGCCGAAACCGTCCGACCCGGACGTGATTTTAAAAACCGTGCATGAAGCGCTGGGCGTCACAGCGGCTGAGCAAGACGCCGTGCCGGCCTTTGCACCGGAGCCGCCCAGCAATGGCCGCTTCATGAACCTGGACCACCAGGTGGCGGAATACCTGGGCGAAGTGGAGTCGTCGAGCCAGTTGATTACGCAGCTCGCTGGCGAATCGCCGGAACCGGAAGCGGAACATTTGAGCCAGATGACGGCGCGGCTGTCGCATTCGCTGTCGAGCCTGCAGGCAGTGAGTTTGCGCCTGACGGCGCTGATTGAGCTGGGCATTGAACTGGGGGCGGAGCGCGATCCGCAAGCGCTGATTGAAATCGGCTGCCGTGTCGCGCAAAACATTTGCGTGTCGCGCTATGCGTGCATCGGCGTGCTGGAGCCGGGCGCGGCCAGCCTCAGTTATTTCGCAAGCTGCGGCGTGGGCCAGCAGGCGCGTTTGATTTTCACCGCGCCGCGCGCCGGCGTGCTGGCAAATTTGCTGCAGCAGCGCCAGCCGATCCGCATCGACTCGTTGCCGGGTAACCCGGATGCGATTGGCTTGCCAGAGTCGCATCCCGCCGTGCATTCGTTCCTTGGCGTGCCGCTGGCGTCCAGTGAACACGTGCATGGCTGGCTATACCTGGCCGACAAGCTGGGCGTCGACAGTTTTTCCGAAGTCGATGAACGGGTGGCTGTGACGGTGGCGGCGCAAGTGGCCGTCGCCTATGAAAACCTGCAGCTGTACGACCAGATCAAGCGCCACCATGCGCAGCTGCAGCAAGACATGAATGCGCGCATCCGCCTCGATGAAGACTTGCGCCGCTTCCGCCTGGCGATGGACGCCACGGCTGATGCGATTTTCCTCGTGGACCGCGCATCGAATACGTTTGTCGACGTGAATGCCACGGCATGCCGCATGCTGGGCTATCTGCGCGACGACTTCCTGAAGGTGGGGCCGGAACGTTCGCATGACCCGGAACTGGCGCGGCTGGAAGATTTATATGACAAGCTGCTGGCGGGCGACCAGAGTGGCGCCATGGCGGAAATGCTGTTGCAGCGCAAGGATGGCTCGCCATTGTCGGTGGAAGTGCAGCGCCGCACCCTGCGTTCAGGGCAGAACTGGATTTTAGTGGCCGTGGCGCGCGACATCACAGAGCGCAAGGAGGCGGAACAGCGCCTGTTGAAACTGGCGCACTTCGACACGCTGACGGGCTTGCCGAACCGCAGCCAGTTCTATGATTCGCTCAGCCATTCGCTGCATCAGGCGGCTGAACATAAGTGGGCGCTGGCCGTGCTGTTCCTCGACATGGACCGCTTCAAGAACATCAACGATACCCTGGGCCACACCATCGGCGATGAATTGCTGCGCCAGTTCTCCAGCCGCCTGGTCGATTGCCTGCGCGTGCGCGACACCATCGGCCGCTTTGGCGGCGATGAATTTGCCGCGATTTTGATGTTGCCGGAAGGCGCGCAAAACGCGATTGCCGTGGTCGATAAGATCCGCGACGCGATGCGCCGCCCGTTTGATTTGAAAGGCCATGAAGTCACCGTCACGGCCAGTATCGGTATTTCCGTGTTCCCCGATGACGGCCAGGATGCAGACACCTTGATCCAGTATGCCGATACCGCCATGTACCGCGCCAAGGAAGCGGGACGCGATGCATTCCGTTTCTTCACGGCGGAAATGAACGCGCAATCGCTGGCGCGGCTCGACATGGAAAATGCGCTGCGCCGCGCCATCGACAATGGCGAATTCATTTTGTATTACCAGCCTAAAGTCGATATCAACACGGGCCGCATCAGCGGCGCGGAAGCGCTGATCCGCTGGAGCCGTCCGGGCCACGGCATGGTGTCGCCGGCGCTGTTTGTGCCGCTGCTGGAAGAGACGGGGCTGATCGTCAAGGTTGGCACGTGGGTGATCCATGAAGCGTGCCGCAAGATCGCGGAATGGAGCCGTTCGCGCATCGGCAACGTCAAGCTGTCGGTCAACGTGTCGGGCATCCAGTTCTTTGTCGGAGGGCTGGAAGAAGAAGTGCTGAAGGCTATCAAGGAGCACGATATCGCGCCGGAATTGCTGGAACTGGAATTGACGGAATCGTCGCTGATGTCGAATGCGGAAGACACGATCACTGTGCTGCAAAACTTGAAGGCGCTGGGAATCCAGATTTCCATCGACGATTTCGGCACCGGCTATTCGTCGCTGGCTTACCTGAAGCGGTTCCCGATCGACAAGCTGAAAATCGATATCGCATTCGTGCGCGAAGTCACCAGCAATCCGGACGATGCGGCCATTGTGCTGGCCATCATCAACATGGCGCACAGCTTGAAATTGCACGTGATTGCGGAAGGCGTGGAAAAAGACGCGCAGCTGGCATATCTGCGCCGCCATGGCTGCGATGAAATGCAGGGGTATTATTTCAGCCGTCCATTGCCGGAACAGGAATTTGAATTGATGCTGCGCGATGGCAAATGCCTGCAGGCGCCGGTGGAAGAGCACCAGGTCGAGCAGCAAACCTTGCTGATTGTCGATGACGACCACTTCATGCTGGAAGTGCTGTCGGACTTCCTGGCGCAAGACGGCTACCGCATCTTGACGGCGCAAACTGCTGCCGAAGGCTTTGACTTGCTGGCCCGCAACCGCGTGCAAGTGATCTTGTGCGACCAGTGCATGCCGATGATGAGCGGTACGGAATTCATGGAGCGCGTGAAAAACCTGGCGCCCGATACGTTCCGCATCATGCTGTCCGCTTATGCCGACCTGACGCCGATCATGGCGGCCATCAACCACGGCGCCATCGACCGCTTCTATACGAAGCCGTGGAAGGGCGCCGTGCTGCGGGAAAATATCAAGGAAGGGTTCCGGTTGCATGCACAGCTGTATGGCGCATCGGCTGCACGGGTGAATTGACGTGAAGATGGCCCGCTGCGCCGTTTTCTTGCTGGCGCTGCTGTGCAGTATTGCCATGGCGGCAGAAGCCGATCTGCCCTTGCGGATATTCGGCATGGATAGCCGGCCCGTCAGCTTCATCGAAGATGGCAAACCCACGGGGCTGGTGGTGGAGTTGGCGCAGGAAGTGCAGCGGCGGCTGGGACGCAGCGATCCTATTGAAATCGTGCCGTGGATACGGGCGCTGTCGATTGCAAAGAATGACCGCCGCGTACTGTTGCTGTCCATTGTGCCGACGCCGGAACGGTCGAAAACCATGGTGTATGCGGGGCCGCTGTTCCTCGTCAAGGTTGCTGTCTTTGCGCGGGCCGACCGGGCGGAAGCGCTGCGTGCCGCAGGCCACGATTTGAAAGCCTGGCGCACCGGTGCGCGCCGCGGCAGCATCTTTGCCCATGTGGCGCAGCGCGAAGGCTTCAGCCTGACTGATGAAACCAACAGCTCCGACCTAGGTGCGCGCATGCTGATGCAGGGGCGGTTCGACTTATGGGTGGAAGGCGAGGAAACGGCAGGTGTGGCGCTGGAGCATATGGGCTACCGGCGCAGCGATGTGGTTTTACTGCGTACGCTGAGTACGGAAGATGTGTTTTTTGCGTTCACCAGCGATACGCCGCAGGAACTGGTGCGGGCGTGGAATGACGCGCTGCGCGACATGAAGCGCGATGGAACGTTCCTGCGCATTCACCGCAAATGGCTGCCGGCGCAGCAGTTGCCGACGGATATGCGGCAGCCAAAATAAAAAAGCCTGCCAGCTAAATTTCCTTGGGTGCAACAATTATCCATCTGGCATTGAGGTAACCCGGGCCGTTCTTTGGTTGTTCCCGCAAGGAAGGTTTTAATTTGCTGCTATGTATCTGTTAGGAAAAACAAAATAACCGGGTTAAACTTTGAGTTGGAACCTATCGCCAGGAGTGGTTCAGTCCTGCTAACCAAGTCAATCAGTTCATGAGCAACCCGCCCATCCGTCATATTCATCTTCTAGGCTTTATCGAAGAGGTTCGCCATATTCACACAAATATGCCAGACCGTCGTTTTTGCTTCCTGCTGGGAGCTGGTGCATCTAAGATGTCCAGCATTCCAACGGCTGGCGAACTTGGCCTTGAGTGGTTAAAGAAAATTCACAAAGAGCGTGGCGGAATTGCCGAGAATTTTGGGCAATGGCTCAGCGAAGGAGCGCACGGGATCGACGGCCTTCCGCCTGGTACCAGCGTTGCAGATATTACTTCGTTCGCGGCTGCATACCCAGCCATTTACCAGGCGAAATGGAGTCATGACCGCGCTCAAGGTCATGCTGAGCTTGAGCGCCATATCGAGGCAGCTACACCCAGTTATGGTTATTACGCGCTGGCGGAAATTCTGAATTCCGATAGTCCTGATTCGCCGTCACGTCACAACGTGGTCATTACTCCAAATTTCGACAATCTTCCTGCCGAAACGTTAGGTGCGCTTGGCAAAAAAATTCCAATTGTCATCGGTCACAGCGCCATAGCTAATTTTGCACGGCCGACGCTCCGGAGACCGTTGATAATTAAGTTTCACCATGACTTTTTGCTGGGGCCCAAAAGTTCACCAACGGAAGTAGACGACATGGACAAAGGGTATTCCAAAGCCTTGGTGGAAATCTTTCGCCTTTACACACCTATCGTCATTGGTTACGGTGGGAATGATGGTTCGTTGATGAAATTACTTGAGGAGCTTCCCTCCGAATCTATTCCCGGCGGCATTCAATGGTGCTGGCGCAAGGGGGACCCGCCAAGTGACCGGATTAAGGCTGTCGTTGCAGCACAGGCGGGGGCACTAATCGAAATCCCTGGGTTCGATGAATTGATGGCGCTACTAGAGGAGCCGTTTGGAAATGTCTTTAATCCCGATAAATTGTGCGAGCGCGCAGATCTGCGCGCACAAGAACTTAGAAAAGCAAAAGAGCGCCTGACCGAGAAAGCTGAAGGTGACATTTCCGGTTCTTCTGCTTCCCTTGAACTAAGTGGAGGAGTCCCTAGTCAGAACGTTACCGCGACAGCTAGCGCTGAATCTTCAGCGGTACTTGACGCTCTGAATGTCAGGGTACCTCTCTCCAATCTGACTGAACCAGAGAAGTCAGGTCCATCAGCTTGGTGGCATTGGCAGAAGCGCATCAATGTAGCGACGGACGCAATTGAAAAAGAACGATTGTACAAAGAAGGTCTTGACGCGGTCGGAAATGTGCCTCAATTACTTAGTCAGTATGCAATTTTCCTTCACACCCAGCTAAATGACACTGCACGGGCGCAGGACTATTTCCTGAGGGCTATCGCTGCTGACCCCACTAATGCTAATTATTTGGGCAACTACGCAAGATTTCTGAGAGCACTGGATAAAGATGACGCATTGATAGGCGAATTTTATCGAAAAGCTATTGCAGCAGATGCAAACCATGCCCGCAACCTTGGTAGCTATGCAATCTTTCTTACAGAGAAACTGAACGATGATGTGCAGGCTGAAGAGTATTTTTTGAAGGCAATCGCCGTAGACCCTAGCAACGTCACCAATCTTGGCAATTACGCGCTTTTTCTTGAGAAGCGGCGGAACGATGATGCAAAGGCTGAGGAATACTATCTGAGGGCTATCGGTGAAGATCCCAACCACGCTCACACCCTTGGTAACTACGCATCATTCCTTGCAAAGCGGGGCAATGACATTTCGCGGGCGGAGGATTTCTATCGAAAAGCAATTGCTGCAGATAACGGCAACGCAGCAACTCTCGGCAGGTATGCACTCTTCCTCAAAAAGTGGCGTAATGATGAAGTAAGTGCCGAGGAATACTTTCTGAAGGCTATTGCTGCGGCTCCCGATAACCCGGACAATCTCATAAACTATGCTCAATTCTTGATTGCCGTTGCAAGGTTCAACGATGCGGCTGTGGTTGCCGCACATGCCTCAGCTTTATTAGCAAATGAGGTGACTATGAGGGCCTGTGAACTGGCATTTTCGTGTTGGCTAATTGCGTTGGTTACCGGAAAAGATGGGCTACCGGCAATTGGGCGTCTCAAAGCGATCCTTCTGTGCAGTTTTGAGCGCACTTCTTGGAGTTTCGACGATGTGTTGGGAGCTTGCGCACCTAAGCTCACACCTGACCAAAACAGGCTGGCCAATAAATTGGCCGCTGCCATCTTAGATGCATCCAAACTGGTGGATCTCGATGTTGAGCTGGATTGGAATAAGGTTCAACCTATTTCCTTAGATGAGCCCTAGCCGTGTTCTTAAAGTGAAAAGTCTGCATCAGTCGGGCACTACATGCGAAGCTATGCATCGCTACAAAGAAAGGGTGTAAAAACGCCGGCCCGGTTTCCCAGGGCCGGCGTCAGCAGGCATACGCTTCAGGCGGCAAAGCTTAGAAATGCACCCCGCGCAGCAATTGCTGCATGGCGATCTGCTCCGACGACATTTGCGGCGCCTTCTTGCCATCCACGCCCTTGGCGGCTTCCGAATCCGGGAACATGCGGAACGTGGTGTTCAGCACGATCTGCGCCACGCGCGGCATCAGCGCGTGCAATACCTGGCCAAAGATACCCACGCGGGTGGCAATGCGCACCGGCTTCCACACGATGGCTTCCGCGATCAGGTCGCCTGCTTCTTCCGGCGACAGGGTCGGCACGTTCTGGTAGATCTTGGTTGGTGCAATCATCGGCGTGCGCACCAGCGGCATGTTGATGGTGGTGAACTTGATGCCCAGGTCTTGCAGTTCAGACGACGCGCAGCGGGTCCACGCGTCCAGCGCGGCTTTCGAGGCCACATACGCGGAGAAACGCGGCGCATTGGTCAGCACGCCGATCGAGGAAATGTTGATCACGTGGCCGCGTTTCTTTGCCGTCATCGATGGCATCAGCGCCATCGTCAAACGCAGCGCACCAAAGTAATTCAACTGCATCGTGCGTTCGAAGTCGTGGAAGCGGTCATACGATGATTCAATTGCGCGGCGGATCGAACGGCCCGCATTGTTGACCAGCACATCGACGCCGCCATGGTTTTCCAGCAGCACTTTGGCGAAGCGGTCGATATCGGCCATGTCGGACAAGTCGGCCGCATACGTGATCAGCTCGAAGCCGCGCTCTTCCACTTCTTTCTTCGCTTCCGCCAGCTTGGCTTCATCGCGGCCGCAAATAATCGTGATGGCGCCGGCTTCCGCCAGCTTGTGGGCAGCGGCCAGGCCGATGCCGGACGAACCGCCCGTCACCAGCACGACCTTGCCGGCCACCTGGCCGCGCAGCGTGTGGTCGATGAACAGGTCCGGGTCCAGGTTGCGTTCCCAGTAATCCCATACGGGCGCCGCGTAGCTTTCTAGCGGCGGGCACGAAATGCCCGTGCCTTTCAATGCCTTGGCCGTATCGCGGTTGTCGAAGCGGGTAGGGTAGTTGATGAAGCCCATCAAGTCTGGCGGCAGGCCCAGGTCTTTCATGACGGCATCGCGCACGCGGCGCACCGGCGTCAGCGCCATCACGCCTTTCTTGATGGATTTTGGAATAAAGCCAAACAGCGCCGCATTGATGCGGATACTCATGGTCGGCGCATGCGCAGCGCGGCAGAAGATATTCAATACTTCGCCCACGCGCAGCGGTTCCGGGTCCGTCAGGTGGAATGCGCGGCCATCCAGATCCGGCTGGTGCGAAATGTGGTGCATGGCGTTGACCACATAATCAACCGGCACGATATTAATGCGGCCACCTTCAATACCAATGGTGGGCATCCATGGCGGCAGTAATTGGCGGATGCGCTGGATCAGCTTGAAGAAATAATACGGACCGTCGATTTTATCCATTTCGCCGGTCTTGGAATCGCCCACGACCATGCCGGGGCGATATACGCGCCACGCGCCTTTGGTTTCCTGGCGGACGATTTTTTCAGATTCGTGTTTGGTGGCGAAATAGGGATGGTCGAGGTTTTCTGCCTCGTCAAACATATCTTCGCGGAAAATGCCTTCAAACATGCCGGCAGCGGCAATCGAGCTCACGTGGTGCAGGATGCCGGCCTGGATCGCATTGGCGAATTCCACTGTATTGCGGGTGCCTTCGACATTGACGGCCATTTGTTCATCGGCATCGGCCAGCATGTCATAAATGGCGGCCAGATGATAAAAATGATCGATATTCTTGCTCAGTTGCTTGATATCGTCTTTGGAGACACCCAGTTTAGGACTACGCAAATCGCCGAATACGGGAATAGCACGCGCTTTACTGACACCCCAGTATTCGTAGAGCGCTGGCAGCTTGTCGCTGCTGCTTTCACGCATCAGGAAATAGACTACGCTGCCTTTCTTTTCCAGCAGTTTCCTGACCAGGCGTTTGCCGATAAATCCAGTCGCTCCGGTAACAAAGTATTGCATTAAGTCTCTCCTTTATTCTTAAGTATCGACAACCCAGCAATCATTACAGGACAGGCAACAATTGGCAAGCACTGTTGCTCGGTTCATTAGAACGCCTACTCTACCCCATTAGAAGCCCATCTCTAGAAATGACCCCTAAAATGTTTTCATCGCAAGGAACGATCCGATTAAACGAAAGACTCTTTAGGAGCTTACTATGGCAAAGAAACTGAAATCCCTGGCAGCAAAAGAAGACGACAAGCAACTGGCAAGTGCAGTGCGTAACTCCGCACAACAAATCTGGCAAGCCGGCCTGGGTGCATTCGCTAAAGCTCAGGAAGAAGGCGGCCGCGTTTTTGCCAAGCTGGTAAAAGAAGGCACCGCGTTGCAAAAGCGTACCCGTGATCTGGCCGAAGATAAAGTATCTGAAGTGCGCGAAACCGTGAGCGGCGTTGGCAAGCAGGCTGCCGGTTCGTGGGACAAGCTGGAGCAAGTGTTTGAAGAGCGCGTTTCCCGCGCCCTGGGCTCGATCGGCGTGCCAACCCAGAAAGACGTTCAAGAATTGAACAAGCGCGTTGAAGCGCTGACCAAGGCCGTGGAAGAACTGACCGGCAAGAAGATCGTTGTTGCTGCCGCCAAGCCTGCTGCGAAAGCTGCCAAGCCTGCTGCTGCCAAGAAGCCTGCCGCCAAAAAAGCTGCCGCGCCGAAAGCCGAAGCGCCAGCCAAAAAGCCAGCGGCCCGCAAGCCTGCGGCCAAGAAAGCTGCCGCACCGAAAGCTGCTGCCGCGCCTAAAGCTGCCGCCATTGCTTTCCCAACCGCCGCTTCCGTCAGCGAAGCCGCCAAGGCAGCTTAAGCAGGCCGTACTACAAGTTCCCTCGGTCCTCCTCCCCCGGCCCGCTTGCGGGCCGGGTCCGAGGGAATTTGCTACAGGCCTGCCGCGTGCGGGCCTTTTGCGTTTTCGGCCGCTTATCCGGCATTAATGGAATTACATGCCCGCAGAACAGAAACAACAAGATAACGAGACGAAGCCACCGGTGAAAATCGGGCTGGCGCTGGCAGGTGGCGGTCCGCTTGCCGTGGTATATGAAATCGGTGCGCTGGCTGCCATTGCGGAAGCCATCGAAGGACTGGATTTAAATAAGGCCGACATTTACGTCGGCGTCAGCGCCGGGGCCGTGATTACGTCCGCCCTGGCCAATGGCGTAACGCCGCACCAGATGTGCCGGCTGTTCGTGGAAAGCGACGTGGAAGCTGCCGAAGGGGCGCTGCTATTCCGTCCGGAAACCCTGCTGCGCCCCGCGCTGCGGGAATTGGCCAAGCGCGCCCGCACCGTGCCCCGTTTGCTGGCCGGCAGCCTGCTGCACTATGCGCGCAACCGCAAAAGCCTGGCCGGCTCATTCGAGCGCATGAAAGAAGCGCTGCCTGCCGGCTTCCTGTCAGCGGATTCGCTGGGCCGCTACCTGGAATCTGTATATAGCCAGGCTGGCCGCACCAATGATTTCCGCAAGCTGGGGCGCAAGCTGATTATTGTCGCCACCGACCTCGATACCGGCAAAGCCGTGCGCTTTGGCGAAGCCGGCTGGGACAGCACGCCGATCTCGACCGCCGTGCAAGCCAGCGCCGCCGTGCCCGGCTTATTCCCGCCAGTGGAAATCAATGGCCACCATTTTGTCGACGGCGCTTTGCGCAAAACCATGCACTCGTCGATTGCGCTGGAAGAGGGCGTGGAATTGCTGTTGCTGGTCAATCCCATTGTTCCGTATAACGCCCGCTTTAAAGCCGGTGCAGGCAAGCTGGTGAATGGCGGCCTGATCGACGTGTTGTCGCAGACTATCCGCTCGATCTTGCATTCGCGGCTGGAAACCGGCCTGGCCAGCTATCAGGTCAGCCATCCGCACGTGGATATATTGTTGTTTCAGCCCAGTGAAACCGACGCCGAATTATTCTTTACGGCGATGTTCAGCTACAACAACCGGCGCCACACGTGCGAACAAGCCTATCAGCATACGCGCCAGGCATTGTGGCAACAGCGCCACAACCTGGCCCCGAAACTGGCCCGCCACGGCATGCGCCTGCGGGAATCTGTCTTGCAAGATAAAAGTCTGCGCCTCGTCAGCGACCAGCCGCCCCGCAAGTCGTTGCTGGAGCTCGATGCCGCGCTGACTGACCTGGAACGTTACTTGAGGGTGGTTCATGGCGTTGAAGCTCAACAGGAATAGCACTGTGGAAAGCAATGCTTCGGTGTTATCCTTGCATGAAGAAAAACCGATAACGACCACCATGCAACAAAAAGCACCACGACGCACGCGCGAACGCATCCTGGAATTATCCCTTCGTTTATTTAACGAATTTGGCGAACCGAATATCACGACTACCGTAATTGCGGAAGAAATGAATATTTCGCCGGGTAATCTTTATTATCACTTCCGAAATAAAGACGATATTGTCAATTCGATTTTCACGCAATTCGAGGGTGAAATCGAACGGATATTGCAAGTGCCGGATGGCCGCCGTTCGAATATTGAAGACGTGTGGCTGTATTTGCACTTGATGTTTGAATTGATTTGGCGTTACCGCTTCTTTTACCGCGACCTCAATGATTTATTGTCGCGTAACCGCAAGCTGGAACTGCATTTCAAACAAATCCTCGCGCACAAAATCAAGGTCGCCAAGCAATTATGCGAAGACTTGCGCAGCGAGCAATCGCTGGAAGCTTCCGATGCGCAAATCGATGCAATGGCGACTAATATGGTGGTGGTCGCGACGTACTGGCTGTCTTACGAATACGTACGCAATCCGCGTAAATATACGGAGCAGCAATCGATGGCCGATGCACTGGCCCGCGGCTGCTACCAGGTGCTGTCGCAGATCGGCCCCTACCTGCGCGGTGAGACGCATTTGCTGTTCCAAAAACTGTCTGAAGAATACCTAAAAAAACTCACCTAGGAGAAGCACCATGGCATGGACCAAATTCCCGTACGCGGATGACGCTTACGTCTACACTGCAGCCAGCCTGAAAAAGGCGTGGGCGCGCCTGCACGCCAACGATGCGGAAAGCTATCCATCGACCCCGGAACTGGTGCAGGCGTGGATTGCGTACCATGCGGGCGACTTTGAAAAAGCTGCGGAACTGGGCCTGGCGCAGGGCGTCGATGGTTATTCCGTCGCGAACCGCGCGACCTGCATCTATGCCAATTACCTGGAGAAGAGTGACAAGAAAAAGCTGGACCTGTACCTGGAAGTAGCGGAGCGCTGCGAACAGCAGCAGGAAGAACAGCCGAAGAATGCGGCCGGCTTTTACTGGCACGCCTATGCGCTGGGCCGCTACGCGCAGGGCATCTCTGTCGTCAAGGCGCTGTCGCAGGGCATCGGTGCGAAAGTCAAAAACAGCCTGGACACCGCCATCAAGCTGGCGCCCAAGCACGCGGATGCGCATATTGCACTGGGCAGCTACCACGCGGAAATCGTCGACAAGGTGGGCTCGATGATTGCCGGCCTGACCTATGGCGCGAAAAAAGAAGAGGGTTACAAGCTGTTCAAGAAGGCAATGGAATTGAATCCCAACAGCGCTATAGCGTATATCGAATATGCGAATGCGCTCGTTATGCTGGACGGCAAGAAGAAAATGGACGAAGCTGTCGGTTTATATGAAAAGGCGGCCGCACACGAAGCAGCGGACGCCAACGAGCGGCTGGACGTGGAACTGGCCAAATCCGAGCTAGAGGACGAGTAACTTGCAACAATTGAAATCGATCTGCGTCTATTGCGGCGCCAATGGCGGCGTGTCTCCCCGTTATGCGGAAGAGGCGCGTTCGCTGGCGCGCGCGCTGGTGGAAGCAAATTTGTCGCTGGTATATGGCGGTGGCAACGTAGGCTTGATGGGCGTGATTGCCGATGAAGTGCTGCGTTTGGGCGGTGAAGTCACGGGTGTGATCCCGACAGCGCTGGTGGAACGCGAAGTCGGGCACACGGGCCTGACCCGCCAATTCATCGTCAAGGACATGCACGAGCGCAAAGCCATGATGGCGCAACTGGCAGACGGTTTCATTGCCATGCCCGGCGGCATGGGGACCATGGAAGAATTGTTTGAAATGCTGACGTGGTCGCAACTGGGCATCCATTCCAAGCCAGTGGGCTTGCTGAATGTCGACGGTTTTTACGACCACTTGGTGGGGTTCATCCAACATGCGAAAGAGCAGGGTTTCATTAAGCCGCAGCATGCGGAATTGATGATGGTGGACAGTTCACCGGCGGCACTGCTGAAACGGTTCGTTAACCGTTAAGCCGGATGGGGCGCTCAGGCGCCCCACAGTTTTTTGCCTTCCACATCGAGCGCCGTCAAATACAGCCGCACGTCAAATTCATACTGGTGGTAATTCGGTTCCATATACGTGCACAGCTTGTAAAACGCCTTGTCGTGCTGCTTTTCCTTCACGTGCGCCAGTTCGTGCACGGCAATCATCCGTAAAAATTCCGGTGGCGCGTCGCGGAACATCGTGCCGATGCGGATTTCATGCTTGGCCTTCAACTTGCCGCCCTGCACCCGGGAAATCGACGTGTGCAGCCCCAGCGCATGGTTAATCACGTGGATTTTGCTGTCGAACATGACTTTGTCGATGGGCGCTGCATTGCGCAGGAATTCTTCGCGCAAGTCTTGCACGTACTGGTACAGCGCCTTGTCATTGCGGACATCATGCGCGGCCGGATAGCGTTTCAATAATGTTTCGCTCAGCCGCCCCTGGTCCATCAGCAGGCGGACTTGTTGCTGGGTTTGGTCGGAATAGGCGCTCAGGTATTTCAGGGGCTGCATGATGCGGTAATTTCTACGGGACAAGAGCGGAAATGTACCATATGATGGTGCGATGCGTACCCATGTGAATTCTGTGGGGCTGATAGTCCGCAGTGATCCTGCCTTGTCGTTCAGTTACCCGTCCCATATCGACCAGTCCAGCCTGGATGCGCTGCCCCAGCAGCCGGGCATTTATATCTTCCGCGATGGCGCCGGCACCGCTATTTACGTGGGCAAAAGCGTCAATATCCGCTCACGGGTACTCAGCCATTTGCGCACGCCTGAAGAAATGCAAATGCTGGCGCGCAGTGCCCGCATTGATTTCGAACGCACGGGCGGGGAAATTGGCGCGCTGTTGCGGGAAGCGCAACTCATCAAGAAACTGCAGCCCGTGTTCAACCAGAAACTGCGCCGCACGCGGGAAATGTGCGGCTACGTGTTGCCGGAAGAGAGCGTGGCGCTGCAACTGGTGTATGGCCGCGAGCGGGATTTCGCCGGCACGGATAACTTGTTTGGCTTGTTTGGCAGCCGTGCCGCTGCGCTGGAAGCCCTGCGCGGCCTGGTGCAGCAGCATGGTTTGTGTCCGGCCTTGCTGGGATTGGAAAAAATCGCGCGGGGCCGTCCGTGTTTCGCACACCAGATCGGCCGCTGCCACGGCGCGTGCGCGGGCGCGGAAACGCCGGAAGTACACCGGGCGCGGCTGCTGGAAGCGCTGGGCGACTGGCAAGTGGCGCGCTGGCCCTATGGCGGCGCGATCGGCATCGTGGAAGAGTCGGACGGGCTGCGCCAGGTGCAGCTGGTGGACCGCTGGTGTTATATGGGCGTCAAGCCCAAGGGGCGGCGGAAGCCCATGGCGCGCGGTGAATTTGACATCGACGTGTACCAGATCCTGCGCCGGCCACTGCTGGGCGGCAACCTCGTCATCGAGCCGCAATAGCGATATATACAGAACTATATAGTGATCGTTGGCATCATCGCATGGGTAACGCTATATAATCCCGTATATTGCGCTGATACCTGACTACGAGGAGTGCTGATGTTGAAGAAAATGTGCTGCACCGCAATCCTGGGCGCGTTTGCATGGTCCGCGTCGGCTGCCGACATCACGGTGTCCGCCGCTGCCAGCCTGACCAACGCGTTCAAGGAATTATCGCAATCGTTTGAAGCGGCCCATCCTGGCGATAAAGTATTGCTGAACTTTGCCGCGTCTGACGCGCTGGTGCAGCAAATTGCCAAAGGTGCACCGGTGGATGTTTTCGCGTCCGCCGACCAGGATGCGATGGACAAGGCGGAAGCGCAGCATTTGCTGGTGCAGGGCAGCCGCAAGAATTTCGCCAGCAACAGCGTGGTGCTGATTGTGCCGGCCGCCCGCACGCTGCCAATCAAAAGTCTGGCGGATTTGAAATCGCCGGCCGTGGCGAAAATCACGATGGGCAATCCCGCCGGTGTGCCGATCGGCCGCTATGCGAAAGAAGCGCTGGAAAAAGCCGGCCTGTGGACTGCCGTGGAACCGAAGCTGGTATTTGGCGCTTCCGTGCGCCAAAGCCTCGATTATGTGGCGCGCGGTGAAGTGGATGCGGGCTTTGTGTATGTGACGGATGCGGGCGCGCAAAAGGATAAAGTCAAAGTGGTCCTGCCAGTGCCAAGCGCCACGCCGGTCACGTATCCGATTGCCGCCATCCGTAGCGCGCCCAATAGCGCCGGCGCCAACCAATTCCTCGCCTACGTGCATTCCGCCGCAGGCCAGGCGACATTGGCCAAATATGGATTCGGCAAACCGTAATGAGTGAATTCTGGCAGCCAGCCTGGGTTGCGCTGGCGCTGTCATTAAAGGTGGCCGGCTGGGCCACCTTGCTGGACATCGTGTTTGGCGTCGCGCTGGGCTACGTGCTGGCGCGTTGCCGTTTTTGGGGCCGCGAAACGCTGGACGCGTTATTGACTTTACCAATGGTGATGCCGCCCACGGTGCTTGGCTATTACCTGCTGGTGATCCTGGGCCGCAATGGCCCGCTGGGGCACTGGCTGCAACGGCAGTTCGGCATCAACTTGATTTTCACGTGGCAGGCGGCGGCCATTGCTGCCGCAGTCGTCGCGTTTCCCCTCGTGCTGAAGGCGGCCCGCTCGGCCTTTGAAACCGTCGAACCCCAACTGGAAGATGCCGCCCGCGTGCTGGGCATTTCGCCTGCCGGCGTCTTTTTGCGCGTGACCTTTCCGCTGGCGTGGCGCGGCGTGCTGGCCGGTACTTTGCTGGCATTTGCCCGTTCCATGGGCGAGTTTGGCGCGACCTTGATGGTGGCCGGCAGCATCCCAGGCAAGACGCAAACCTTGTCGATTGCCGTGTATGAAGCCGTGCAGGCAGGGCAAGACGATACGGCGAATTTGCTGGTGATAATTACGTCCATCACGTGCATTGCCGTGCTGGTGCTGGCCAATCGGCTCACTCCCAACCGCAGGTTGTAAATCATGCTGATCGATGTGGATATCGCGAAAACCCTGCGTGCCGGCGAGCGTACATTCCGCTTGCAGGCGAAGCTGGTGTCGGCCAGTGACCGTATCGTGATTTACGGTGCATCCGGCGCCGGCAAGAGCATGCTGTTAAAAGCCGTCGCCGGGCTGGTGACGCCTGACACGGGCCATATCAGGCTCAATGGCCGGACGCTGTATGACCGTGCCGCGAAAGTGGATGTGCCGGTACAGCGGCGCCAGGTCGGCTACCTGTTCCAGGATTACGCGCTGTTTCCCCATTTGAATGTGCGGCAAAATATCGCGTTCGGGTTGAAAAAAGGATGGTTCAATCCACCGCCCAAGGCGCACGGTGAAAAAATCGAATACTGGCTGGACGCGTTTGAATTGCGTCCGGTGGCGCACCAGTTCCCGGCCCAGTTGTCGGGCGGCCAGCGGCAGCGCGTGGCGCTGGCGCGCGCACTGATCGACGAACCGCAGGCGTTGCTGCTCGATGAACCGTTTGCCGCGCTGGACCCGGCGCTGCGCGTGCGCATGCGCGACGAACTCGATGCGCTGCAGCGCCGCCTGAAAGTGCCGATGCTGATGATTACTCACGACCCGGAAGATGCGCGGGTCTTCGGCGGCCATGTGCTGACCATGATGGATGGTGTGATCGCCGGAGAGCAACAAGTGGAGACCTGTGATGGCGGATGACAAACTGGCGCTGGAAGGCAAAGTCTGGATGACGGTGGGCGGCCAGCAACTGGGCGGCTCTGACCGGGTCGCGCTGCTGGCAGCCATTGCCAGCCATGGCTCGATTACGCAGGCTGCCAAGGCTGTGCACATGAGTTACAAGGGGGCGTGGGATGCCATTGAAGGTATGAATAACCTGGCGGGCGAGCCGCTGGTCGAGCGCCTGGCGGGCGGCAAGGGCGGCGGCGGCACGCGGCTGACCCCGCGCGGCCAGCAGTTGGTGGACAACTTCCGCCTGATTGAGCGCGAACACCGCATGTTTATTGAACACTTGAGCCGCCAGTCGCATGCGCTGGCGGATGATTTCTTGCTGATCCAGACCATGAAAATGAAAACCAGCGCGCGCAACCAGTTTTCCGGCACAGTCTCATCCATCAAGCGGGGCGCCGTCAATGATGAAGTGACGCTGGATATCGTCGGCGGCCAGCGGCTGGTGGCCATCATTACACGCGATAGTACGGATGGCCTGGGCTTGGCCGTAGGCGGCGACGCGTTTGCGCTGGTCAAGGCGTCGTCCGTCATCATTGCCACCGATGCCGATGGCGCCAGGCTGTCGGCCCGCAACCAGTTAAGCGGGGTCATCACGCGCCTGGTGGCGGGGGAAGTCAATGCGGACGTCAGCATTACGTTGCCGGGCGGCGGCGTGCTGGGCGCGAGCCTGAGCCTGGAAGGCAGCCAGTCCTTGGGGTTGAAAGAAGGAATGGCGGTCACGGCGCTGTTCAAGGCGTCCAGCGTGATTGTCGGCGTGCCCGGCTGACTGCCGGGCCATACGGGCTTCAAGCCAGCGCCAATCCCTCGTCATTCGCCCATTTGCGCAGCGCCTGTTCCGTGGCGTCATGCTCATACTGGCGCCACTGCGCTTCTTTGCCAGCCTTTGCCACCATATCGTGGAATTTCGCGTGCGCGCCGCGCCGGTGGAAGAAATCTTCGGCAACCGCGAACTGAGCAGGAATGTGTTCTTGCACGAATTTCAATTCCAGCCGGCTGCCCAGGTCGAGATCCTGGCGGTGCGGCACGGACCAATACCGCTCCACATCATCGACATCGGGTGGAATCCGCTTATAGGCATCGTAGATTTGTGCAGCGTGGAACACTTCGCCCGTTTCCTTGGCGATATACGCATTGCGCTCATAGGGCGCCGCAGCGGAAACAAAGTTGAACGCGGATTGCAAGTCGTCGTACGGAATCGCAGTAGGCATGGCAAATCCTTTCGTGGTGCCAGTTTGACAAGCCAGTTCATTATAGACGGGCTTGATATTTGTCACTAAAAGTAGTTGCTAGATGTCACATCTACGCATCAAACTGTGTATCCCTCTTTCAGGCGGCATGTCGTGACCCATGCCGCGCCCATCAAAATGGTGTGAAGGACTATTGCTCATTGCCTCCGCTGGCCGCCTGCTGCTTGTTCAAGCGGTTGGCGGATTGGCGGCTCTCGCCGCCTTTGCGGCCAATGGCCGACATGTGGGCCCGGTCGCGGCTGACGGCTTCGCCGCCTTTTTGCCCTGCACGGCGCGCTTCTTCGGAATTGAATTCATGGGCCGTGCCTTTCTGGTGCGCAGCCTGGCCGCCCCGGCTGGCAATGGCGCGCTGCTGTTCGGCATCCATGGCGGCAAAGCCGCGTTTCGACGAGGATTTTTCAGGGGATTTCGGAGGGGTCGAGTCGGTCATGATGCTGCTCCTTAGAAAGTAAAAAGACCGCCGGGATGGCGGTCCTTGCTTAGAGGGGCAGCGCGCGGATAAGTTCCGCGGCGGACTGATGCGCAGACAGCGCGTTACGCGACTTTCAACACCAGCTTGCCAAAGTTTTTGCCTTCAAACAGCATCGTCAATGCTTGCGGGAATTGATCGATGCCTTGCACGACATCTTCACGGCTCTTGATCTTGCCTTCTTTTAACCAAGTGGCCAGTTGGGCAATCGCGACGTGGTAGCGGTCGGCATAATCAAACACCACCATGCCTTCCATGCGGGCACGGTTGACCAGCAGCGACAGGTAATTGGCCGGACCTTTGACCGGTGTCGTATTGTTGTATTGAGAAATCGCACCACAGATCACAATCCGGGCTTTCATATTGATGCGCGTCAATACGGTATCCAAAATCTCGCCGCCGACGTTGTCGAAGTAGACGTCGACGCCTTGCGGGCAGTGTTCTTTCAGGCCGGCACGAATATCGCCCGCCTTGTAATCAATGCACGCATCAAAGCCCAGCTCGTTCACAACGAAGTCGCACTTATCTTTGCCGCCGGCAATGCCGACCACGCGGCAGCCCAGCTGTTTCGCCACCTGGCCCACGGTCTGGCCGACCGCGCCGGCGGCGCCCGACACCACGACCGTTTCGCCGGCTTTCGGCTGGCCCACTTCCAGCAAGCCAAAGTAAGCCGTCATGCCCGGCATGCCCAAGGTATTGGTCCACACGGTGGCTGGCGCCAGCCGCGTGTCGATTTTTGCCAGTGCGGCGCTGCGGTCATCCGCGGCGCCGATCCAGTACGTTTGCACGCCCAGGCCGCCCGTGACGATATCGCCCACGGCAAATTTCGGCGATTTCGACGCCACCACTTCGCCAATGCCGCCGGCGCGCATGACTTCGCCAATGGCGACCGGGCGGATATACGATTTCGCGTCATTCATCCAGCCGCGCATGGCCGGGTCCAGCGACAGGTATTGCGTCTTCACCAGCACTTCGCCATCGGCCAGTTCGCGTACGGGTTCCGTCACGCGCTGCCAGTTGCTGTCGGTCGGCAGGCCGACTGGACGGGTTGCCAGGCGGTATTGCAGGTTTTCCAGGGATGTGGACATCGTGCCTCCATAGTTATTCAGGGTTGTATTCCTACTATAACTTAAAATGAACGACCGTGCTATTTTTCAAAATACCTGTTGTGACGCCAAGACATGCGACAATAGCAGGTTATTGCCTGTTTATTTTGTAGCTAAACCGATTTTTATTTCGCCATGACGCACCCTGAATACATCCTGACCCTGTCTTGCCTGGACCAGCGCGGCATCGTGCATCGCGTTTCCGGCTTCCTGGCCGAGCATGGCTGCAACATCATCGACTCCGCCCAGTTTGGCGACAGCGAATCCCATTTGTTCTTCATGCGCGTGCACTTTGCGCTGGAAGACAGTGCCATGACCGACCAGGCGCTGCGCGCGGAATTCGCGCAATTGGGCGACGACATGAAGCTGGATTGGGAATTGCGCGATGCACATGCCAAGCCACGCGTGCTGCTGATGGTGTCGAAGATTGGCCACTGCCTCAACGATTTGCTGTTCCGCTACAAGAGCGGCCTGCTGCCGGTGGAAATCCCGGCCATCGTGTCGAACCACATGGACTTTTACCAGCTGGCGGCCAGCTACAATATCCCGTTCCACCACTTGCCGCTGGCAACGGGGGCATCGGAAGAAGCCAAGCTGGCGCAGGAAGCGCGCATCATTGAACTGGTCGAGTCGCACAATATCGACCTGGTGGTGCTGGCCCGCTACATGCAAATCCTGTCGCCGCAACTGTGCGCGCGCCTGAAGGGCAAGGCCATCAACATCCACCACTCGTTCCTGCCAAGCTTCAAGGGCGCCAAGCCGTATGCGCAGGCGCACCACCGCGGCGTGAAACTGATCGGCGCGACGGCGCACTTCGTCACCAGCGACCTCGATGAAGGCCCCATCATCGAGCAAGACGTCGAGCGCGTCGACCACTCGATGGATGCGGAAACGCTGTCGGCTATCGGGCGCGACGTCGAGTGCGTGGTGCTGGCGCGCGCCGTCAAATGGTTTGTTGAACACCGTATTTTGCAAAATGGCGGCAAAACCGTCGTCTTTAAATAACTTCTAATGGCACTGAAATCCACGATTTATAAGGCGGAACTGTCGATAGCCGACATGGACCGCAATTACTACAACACCCACCAATTGACCCTGGCGCGCCACCCGTCTGAAACGGACGAGCGCCTGATGATCCGCGTCCTCGCGTTTGCGATCCATGCCGACGACGCCCTGGTCAATGCCAAAGGCTTGTCCGATACGGAAGAACCCGACTTGTGGCAAAAGGATTTGACTGGCGCAATCCAGCTGTGGATTGAAGTGGGCCAGCCGGACGACAAGCGCCTGCTGAAAGCGGCCGGCCGTTCCGAACAAGTCATGGTGTATGCGTACAGCGCCACGTCGCACGTGTGGTGGAAGCCGCTGGCCGGCAAGATCGACCGCGCGAAAAATGTCAGCGTGGTCAATATTCCCGCTGAAGCATCGGCCGCGCTGGAAAAAATGGCCCAGCGCACCATGCAGCTGCAGTGCACGATCCAGGATGGCCAGATCTGGCTGACCGACGGCACGGAAACCGTGCTGGTTGAACGCGAAGTGCTGAAACCTTAAGCGCCATGGCGACCTTGCGCTGCTCCTGTTATGCCGCCTTGCCGCGGGCATGGGGCGGGGCAGGGCGTGCTGTGCGGGCGCCGTTGCTGGCAGCATGGCTGGCTGGATTGCTGGCCGTGCCGGGCGCCGCCAGCGCCGTTCCGCTGGCGCTGGACCAGCAGCAAGTGATGGCTGGCGCGGCCGTGCTGTACAACGGACGCATCGCGGATTTGCGCACGGCGCAGCTGCTCGATAACGACGCCGCGTTCCATGCGCGCGTGCAGCGCATCGTGCAACCGTTGCTGTTGCAGGCGGCACGTGATTATCCCGAATCGGCAGCATGGCAGTGGGAAGTCCACACGACCACCGATCCCGAAGAACATGCGTATGCCTTTGCCGGCGGCAAGGTGCTGGTCAGCAGCGCCCACGCGGATGCGCTGAATTTGTCGGATGGTGAACTGGCCATGGTGCTGGCGCATGAAATTGCCCATGCCGTGCTGCGCCACAATTTGCTGGAATATGAAGAAGCCATCCGGCTGGAGCCGGCGTGGGCAGAGCAGCCGTTTGCAGCGCTGGAACATGCCGTCGACCACGATGGCCCATTGATGGCGAAACTGGCGCCGCTGGGCAGGCAGCAGGAACTGGAAGCGGACCGCGCCGGCTTGCAGCTGGCGGCCCGGGCAGGGTGGGAACCGCACGTGCTGGCGGGGTATTTCCGCAAGCTGGTGCAGGCGTCCAGCGCACCCAATGCCAGCGGGTTCGCGCATCCTTCGCCGGCCAGCCGGTGGCGGGCAGCGCGGGCGGCGGCGGCTCAACTCCACCGTTGAACTATGCCTTTGCCGCCATGCCACGTATAGCGCGCCGTATAAACGACTCGGGTTATAATCGCCCGTTATGAAACGGACATCGGCAACCAGGACGCTGTGGCTCTGGATCGCATGCTTTGCGGTCTTGATGAACGCGCTTGCGCCGTCCATTTCGCACGCCATCGCCTTCAGCCAAGGCGTGCCCGCCACGTGGGAAATTTGCCGCGCCGACGGTTCCCGCGTCACGGTGTCCGGCCTGATCACCGGGGAAGACAGCGGCAAGTCTTCCGGCAAGGCGAAAGCCATGGGCGAAGATTGCGCCTATTGCCAGACGCATGCCGGTTCGTTCGGCCTGCCCCCCGTTACGCTTTCCAGCCTGCCCGACGTGGGCATGCAATTGACACCGTTCCTGTTCTATCACGCGCCGCAGCCGCTTTCGGTCTGGGCCACGGCGCAGCCGCGCGGCCCGCCCGCGCACGTCTGACGTTTTACTTTTCGCGCCGCACTCCGGTGCCGCGCCTCCCGTAATCCGATTCAGAGGTAGATACATGAAGTTCTTGAACAAAGTAGTTTCCCTGTCCATGCTGTCCGCAGCCGCATTGCTGGCATCGAGCGCGCACGCGCAAGTGACCGTCAAAGATCCGTGGGTCCGCGCCACGGTGCCTGCCGCCAAAGCGTCCGGCGCCTTTATGCTGGTGCAGTCCGCACAGGATGCGCGCCTGGTTGAAGTGCGCTCGCCCGTGGCGGGCATGGTGGAAATCCATCAAATGTCGATGGATAACGGCATGATGAAAATGTCGGCTGTCGATGGCATCGACCTGCCGGCCGGCAAACCCGTCGCGCTGGCGTCCGGCGGCTACCACGTGATGCTGATGCAGTTGAAGCAGCAAATGAAAGAAGGCGACACGGTGCCGCTGACGCTGGTCGTGCAAAAGAAAGACAAGAAGCTGGAAACTGTCGAAGTCAAAGCGCTGGTCAAGCCTTTGAACTATGTCCCTGCCAAAGAGTCCAAGTGAGGCGCATTGTGAACAATATGAACAAGTTGATCGCTATCGCGGCAGCCGCCGCGCTGTCCCCGTTCGCATCCGCCCACGTCACCCTGGACCAGCCCACCGGACAAGCCGACACCTACCACAAGCTGGCGTTCCGCGTCGGCCATGGCTGCGACGGCAGCCCGACCCAATCCATCACCGTGATGCTGCCGGAATCGGTAACCGGCGCCAAGCCGATGCCGAAGGCCGGCTGGAAGATCACCATGGTGCAAGGCAGGTTGTCCGTGCCGCAGGAATCGCACGGCAAGGCCATCACCACCGCCGTGCGGGAAGTCACGTGGAAGGGCGGCCCGCTGGCCGATGAGCATTTCGATGAATTCATCATCCAGGCCAAGCTGCCCGTGGAACCGGGCAAAGTGTATTTCAAGGTGGTTCAACAGTGCGTGAAGGGCAGTGTCGCGTGGGATGAAATCCCCGGCGACAGCAGCGCCAAATTGCTGGCGCCTGCGCCTGTCCTCGATGTCGTCCCCGCTAGCGGGCCCGCCCACGCACACTGATACGCAATGAACAATTTACCATGCAAGCCGCTGGCAGTGATGCTGGCGGCGATGGGCGCTGCTGCGTCCATGGTTTCCCCTGCCTGGGCCGATCACGTGGTCCAGATCACGGCAGGGCGTCCCACGTCGCTGCCCGCGCAAATTCCCACGACAATGGAAGGCATCACGGGTGTGCAAGTGGAAGACCGCATCAACGCCAGTGACGCGGAAGATGCGCTGAAATACCTGCCCAGCCTGAACGTGCGCAAGCGCTACATCGGCGACTATGACCATGCCGTGCTGGCCAGCCGCGCCTCCGGCACAGGCAACAGCGCCCGTTCGCTGGTGTATGCCGATGGCATTTTGCTGTCGAATTTGCTGGGCAACGGCGCCACGTATACGCCCCGCTGGGGCCAGGTGTCGCCGGAAGAAATCGAACGGGCCGATGTGCTGTATGGGCCGTTTTCCGCTGCGTATCCGGGCAACTCGGTGGGCGCTGTCGTGGATTTCCAGACCCGCATGCCGGACAAGCTGGAAGCGCACGTGAAACTGTCCGGCAGCACGCAAGGCTTCCGGCAATACGGCACGGATTCCCGTTACAGCGGCGGCCAGGCCAGCGCATCGATAGGCGGCCGTTCCGGCGCGTGGTCGTGGTGGACCGGCGTGTCGCGGCTGGACAGCAATGGCCAGCCCATCGCGTTTGCCAACAAGCTGGTGACCACCGGCAAGGAAGGCAACGAGGGTATTGCTGTCACAGGCGCCATTGCCGATAAAAACCCGAATAACGCGGACTGGCTGATCCTGGGCGCCACCAGCCAGGTGCACACGGTGCAAGACCACGCGAAAATGAAGCTGGCGTACGACATCGCGCCATCGCTGCGCGCCAGCTACACGCTGGGCTGGTGGAAAAATGATGCGGTGCGCACGTCGTCGTCGTACTTGCGTGACGATGCGGGGAACCCGGTCTATGGCGGCGCCGTCAACGTGGCGGGCCGCAGCTATGGCTTGCTGGCGTCGGACTTTGCGCCATCGCGGGGGGCGCTGGAACACGTGATGCACGGCCTGTCGCTGAAACAAAGCGGCAGGGGCGTGTTCGAATGGGAAGTGGCGGCCAGCCTGTATGATTATGCGCGCGACCAGGTGCGCACACCGACCGTGGCGGTGCCCAATCCCGATACCAGGGGCCAGGGCAACCTGACCGACATGGGCGGCAGCGGCTGGAACACGCTGACGGTGCGCGGTGTGTGGCGTCCGAATGGTATGGCGCACACAGTGGAATTCGGCGTGCAGCGCGACAGCGCGCAATTGCGCACGCGCGTCACCAGTGGCGCCGACTGGATGGATGACGCCGGCAGCAAGCCGGTGTCCCGGTTTGTCGGCGATACACGGCTGACCAGCATCTACCTGCAGGATACGTGGCGCATCACGGACGTATGGAAAACCACGCTGGGCGTGCGCGGCGAGCATTGGCAAGCGTTTGGCGGCGGTATCGCCAACAGCGCCGATGTCTTGCTGCTGTTTAAAGAGCGCAGCGAATCATCGTGGTCGCCCAAGGCTGCACTGGCCTACCGCGCCAGCGATGACTGGTCGCTGAAAGCATCGGCGGGGCGCGCCGTGCGCAATCCCACCGCGGCAGAGTTATTCCAGGGTTCCATTGTGAACAATGCCATCGTCAACTCGGATCCATGGCTGCGCGCCGAACGTTCGTGGACCGGCGAACTGACAGCGGAACGGCAACTGGAAAAAGGCAGCCTGCGCATCACGGCATTCCACGAAACCACGCGCGATGCGCTGTATTCGCAGCCGCTGCCCGCTCTGCCGACTGTCAATACCGTGCAAAACATCGCCCGTATCCGCACCCATGGGCTGGAATTGTCGTACCAGCAAGATGAAGTGTGGCTGCATGGCTTGTCGCTGACGGGCAGCGCCACGTATGCCGATTCCATCATCGCCAGCAATCCGGCTTTGCTGGCCAGCGTCGGCAAACGCCAGCCGCGCGTGCCGGACTGGCGCGCGGTGTTGATGGCGTCATATCACGTGGGCGAGCACTGGACGTCCACCATCGGCTTGCGCTATAGCGGCCGCCAGTACGGATCGCTGTTGAACAACGATCCGAATGGCATGACGTATATGGGCGTGTCGGATTACCTGGTGCTCGATGCGCGGGTGCGCTACCGCTTCAACCGGCAGTGGAGCGGATCGGTGGGGATCGATAACTTCAACAACCGCAAATACTGGGCGTTCCATCCGTACACCCAGCGTACCGTCGTGGCGGAGTTGAAGTTCGACCTGTGAAGGCGGCTTAGTTCTGCGTGCCGCCCAGGCGCTTGACGGAGCCGGAACCCATGATGTTCTTGCTGATCTGCGGGTCACCGTAGTAGCCGATGTCGCCGGAACCTGCCACCGACAGGTTCAGCGACTGCTTGGCCCATACGGTAGCCTGGCCGGAACCGCCGATGCTGACGGAAACGTCGCGGGCCGCCAGCTTGTCGGTATTGACCTTGCCGGAACCGCCGATCGACACTTGCAGGCGCTCCGTACTGCCGGCGGCTTTCAGGTTGCCCGAGCCGCCCAGCGATACGGCCACGGCGTCGCTTTCCATGTTGCGCACGTTGATGGAACCGGAACCGCCCACATCAAAGGTGAGTTTCGGCGCCTTCAGCGTGTCAGCATCGACCGAGCCGGAGCCGCCGACGGCGATTTTTTCCAGCATTTTTGCGTTGACGATGACCTTCAACGTACGTGTGTCGATGCGCACGTCGCGCTTGACGGGACGCACTTGCAAGGTGCCGTGTTCCACCACGGTTTCAATCACCGCTTGCACGTTTTCATCCGTTTCCACCGTCACGTTTTCCGTATTGCCGGTGCGGACTTCCACTTCGCCCGGCAAGGCCAGCGCCAAACCCGTGAAGTGGCCCGTGTCGCGCGTCTGTTTGACGATCTTGCCATTGCCTTGCACGGTTTCGCCGCCGCGCAGCCAGCTCAGCGGCCCGGCCTGCACGCCGGCTGCGGGCACGATGATGGCCAGGGCGCTGGCAGCCAGCAAGATGGAACGGGCGATGTTGTTGAATGCTGCCATGTTGATTCTCCTTGAAAAAGCGTATTTAGCCATCTTGGGTGCCGCGTCTGCGTCTGCAGGCCGGGCTCCCGCATATCAGGTGTTTGATGCAGATCATGGTACGGCAGCAATATTTTTCAGGCTTCCACCGTGCGACAGATTGCCGGGGCTGGGGGACAGAATGCAAAATCCCGGCCCCGGGCGCTGGCAATCGGGCGCCAATTGGCCGCCAGCGCGGTTGCTTGTCAACGGGCGTGGCGTCCACGCCAACAATCGCCTGCATCGGCGTCAAAACCGCTGGCGGCGCGGCGCGCGGCCCGTATAATCTTTGCGGAACTATTAATTTACCCAGGGAATTGAGTCATGGAATACCACCAGTCTTCGCAAATACGCACGCTGACCTATGAGGAAAACGAAGACCATCCAGTATTTGGCACACTGGTCGAGCAAATCCTCCACCTGCTCAATTCCCGGCTGACGTTCAGCGACATCCTGATCCACCAGAACAGCCCCCTGTTGCTGCGCCAGCCGAAAGGCTTGGTGGCTGTGACGGATTCGCCGATTACGCGCGAAGAGCTGGAAGAATTCTTTGAAGTGGTGGAGCCGAACTGGCAAGAGCGGATCCAGGACCGGGCGTTCGACCGCTCGATCGACCTGCACACGGCCCGTATCCGCGCCAACTGCTTTACTTTCCAGGGTAAAAAGCGCCTCGGCTGCGTGATCCGCCGCTTCCCGAAGGAGCCGCTGCCGCTGGCGAACCTGGGCTTGCGTCCCCACGAACAGAAATTCGCGCAGTTGACCAGCGGGCTGGTATTGATCATCGGCGACACGTGCCAGGGCAAGTCCACGACGATTGCGTCGATGCTCGATGAAATCAACAAACACCGCTCGGGCCACATCATCACCATTGAAGACCCGGTGGAAACCCTGATCCCGCAGCGCAAGTGCGTCATCACGCAGCGCGAAGTGGGTTTTGACGGCGACGTCGAGAGTTTTTACCTGGGCGCGCTCGATGCGCTGCGCGAACGGCCGGACGTCATCGTCATTGGTGAAATCCGCGATGCGCAGACAGCGCAGGAAGCGCTGGCGCTGGCCGAATCCGGCCCGCTGGTGCTGGCCACCTTGCACGCCCGCTCGACGGAACTGGGCTTGCAAAAAATGATACGTTTATTGGGCAATTCGGAGCCGCAGCAGCAGGCGCTGGCTCATGCGCTGCGCGGCGTACTGTGCCAGGCGCTGTTGCCCTCCGTCGATGGCGACCGTTATCACCTGGCCACGGAATGCCTGACCGCGCATCCGGACGTTGTGCACATGATTGAAGCGGGCAATGTGTCGGGCATCCGGCCTTGGATGGAAGCGCAGCAGCGCGATGGGTGCCACACGATGAATGCGGCGCTGCGGGTGCTGCTGGCGGAGAAAAAAATCGCGCTGGACGATGCGCGCCATGCCACCACGGACCGCGTGGGGCTGGCGGCGCGCACGGTTTAATCCAGCGGGACGCGGCGGTAGCGGTCCACGTCGCTGCCGTTCACAGGCGGCGCGTTATTGCTCCACGACGCCCGGATATACGACACCACGGCCGCCACTTCCGTGTCCGACAGCGTGTGCGCAAACGGCGGCATGCCATACGGGCGCGGATTGCCGCCGGTGGCGGGGGCAAAGCCGCCATTGAGCACAATGCGGATCGGGTTGGCCGCTTCGTCCATCAGCAAGGCGCGGTTGCCGTCCAGTGGCGGGTAGGCCGGCGGCAAGCCCTTGCCGGCAAAGCCGTGGCATTGCACGCAATGCTTCACATAGATTTCGCTGCCCATATTAATGAAAGCCTGCACGTCCGGGTCTTTGGACCGTTCATAGGGCGCCGCCTTGCCGCCCGTGTGCGGCAGCGTTTTCAGGTACATCGCCATCGCCTGCACGTCATCGTCCGACAAATGCTGCAGGCTCTCGCGCACGACTTCCGCCATCGGCCCGAACACGGTGGCGCGCGGCGACACGCCGGTCTTCAGCAATTGCGCCAGGTGCGCCGTATCCCAGTCGCCCAGTCCTGCTTCGCCGTCGGAGGTCAGCGACGGCGCATACCAGCCCAGCATGGTAATCAGCCCGCCGGACATGCGGTCGCTCGACGCACCCAGCGCATTGCGCGTGCTGTGACACGCATTGCAGTGGCCCAGTCCCTGCACCAAGTACGCGCCACGGTTCCATTGCGCGCTCTGGCCCGTGTCTTCGCGGTAGACGGCAGGGCGGAAATACAGCGCGCGCCATACCCACAGGCTGGCCTGCAAGTTGTACGGGAAGCGCACTTCATGCGGCAGGCTGGCTTGCTTCACGGCCGGCACGGACTGGAAATACGCAAACAGCGCATCGGCGTCGTCGCGTGATACGGACGTGTAGTTCGTGTATGGGAAGGCGGGGTACAGCAGGCGGCCATTGCGCGACTTGCCGTTGTGCAGCGCGCGCCAGAAGTCATCCGCGCTCCATGCGCCGATACCGGTTTCCTTGTCGGACGTGATGTTCGGGGACATCACATTGCCGAACGGCGTTTGCAGTGCGCGTCCGCCCGCGTAGGGCTGGCCGCCGCGCGTCGTATGGCACGCCTGGCAGTCGCCGGCGCGGGCCAGGTAGGCGCCGCGTGCGATCTTGTCTGCTGCCGGCAGGGCGGCGCTGGCCTTGCCGGGCGGCGGCAGCGGATCGTCGCCGGGCGCCGCCAGCCAGATACCGGACAATATCAATCCGAAGACAGCCAGTGCAATGGCGAGGCGGCGGTTCATGGCTGGCCTCCGGTGCGCGGCATTGCGGATTGCTGTGCGGTTTTGTTGTGCGTGCCGGTGGCTGCCGCATTGGCGGCGTCCGGCGCGCTGCCGCACGCAATGGGCAGCGGCCGGGTCATGGAGGCGGCAGGCAAAATGGTGGCGTCGGCCGGCTGCTGTGCGAGCCAGCCGGAAACCGCGGCAATATCTTCATCCGACAGCCGGGCGGCAATGTCGGCCATGCAGTCGGGCGCATGGGCGCGCCGGCCCTTGTCGCGCCAGGCGCCGAATTGCGCATTGATGTAGTCGCGCGGCAGGCCGATCAAGCCGGGAATCGCCGGCGCCACGCCGGTCAGCTGTTCACCGTGACAAGCCACGCAGGCGGGCACTTTCTTTTGCGGGTCGCCTTGCCGCGCCAGGATGCGGCCCCGTTCCAGCATGGGCGCGGATGCGCTGGTGTCGCCCGGCGGCGGATAGGGCGGGTGCAGCGATGCAAAGTATTCCGCGATTTCCATCAGGTAGGCATCGGACAGCTGGTCCGTCATGTACGTCATCATGGCGTACTTGCGGCGGCCGTCGCGGAAATTGCGCAGCTGGTTATACAGGTAGCCTGCAGGCTTGCCTGCGATGCGGGGAAAGTATACGGCGCCGCGTGCCGCTGCCTGGGCATTGGCTTTGATATCAGCTTCCGCCTTGGCGCCCGCGGTGTGGCAGGCGGTGCAGGCTGCCACGCGCTGGGCCATGGTGTCGGGAAGTGCTTTGAGTTCTTGTGGTTTGGCCGCTGCTGTTGCTGCATCCGCTTGCGGCAGCAGCATGCTCGCGGCAAGGCAGGCGGCCAGGATAGTTTTCCTCATTTTGGGCCCATTCTCTAAGATAATGCCTGATCGATAAGAATACGCCTGTGTGGCACGGAAAGACAGGCGCAGAAACGCAACAAAACAGGGGATCAGATTGAAGCTCTACGAAGCGCTGGCGCAAGAAATCGAAGACCTGGTCAGCCGGCAGGCGCTGCGTCCCGGCGACAGGCTGCCGTCCGTGCGCCAGCAGCAGGCCCGCCGCGGCGTCAGCCCGGCCACGGTATTCCAGGCGTACTACCTGCTGGAGGCGCGCGGCGTGATTGAATCGCGGCCCCGCTCCGGCTATTACGTGGCGCGCCGCCGCTTGCCCGATGATGCGCCGCCAGAGCCGCACGTGTCGCAGCCGGCCTTTGATGCGGCCGTGGTTGACGTCAGCGCGCTGGTGTTCGATGTGCTGGGAGCGGCCCGCAACCGTTCCGCGATCCCGTTTGGCTCGGCTTTTCCCAGCCCGCTGCTATTCCCGCTGGAGCGGCTGGCGCGGGAAACCGCGTCGGCCATGCGCAGGCTGGACCCGTGGAGCACGGTGGCGGACCTCGCTCCCGGCAATGATGCGTTGCGGCGCCAGATTGCGCTGCGCTACCAGCTCGATGGTGCGCCGGTGCCGCCGGACGATATCGTCATCACCAACGGCGCAATGGAAGCGCTGAACCTGTGCCTGCAGGCCGTCACCAGGCCGGGAGATGCGGTGCTGGTCGAGTCGCCCGCGTTTTATGCGGCCTTGCAGGCGCTGGAGCGTCTTGGGCTGCGCGCGGTGGAAGTGGCGACCGATCCGCGTGACGGCATGGAGATCGGCGCCTTGGCGCAAGCGCTGGAACGGCACCGGCCTGCCGCGTGCTGGCTGATGACGAGTTTCCAGAATCCGCTGGGCTGCCTGATGCCGGCCGGGAAAAAGCAGGCGGTGGTGGAATTGCTGGCGCGGCATCAGGTGCCGCTGATCGAAGACGACGTATATGGCGAACTGTATTTTGGCGCGCGCCGTCCCGCGCTGGCCAAGCGTTATGACCAGCATGGACTGGTCATGCATTGCGGGTCCTTTTCCAAGTGCCTGGCGCCGGGGTTCCGTATCGGCTGGGCGTCGCCGGGGCGGCATGCGAAAGCAGTGGAACGATTGAAGCTGTCGACCAGCCTGGCGTGCGCGATGCCGTCGCAGCTGGCGCTGGCCGGCTACCTTGCGCAGGGCGGATACGACCGGCACTTGCGGCAGTTGCGGTCCGCACTGGAAGCGCAGCGCGACGCCATGCTGATGGCGGTGGCGCGGCACTTCCCGGCCGGGACGCGCGCGACGCGGCCGGAGGGCGGATATTTCCTGTGGGTCGAGTTGCCTGCCGGGGCCGATGCGCTGGCGTTGCAGCGGGCCGCGCTGGAGCGGGGGATCAGCATTGCGCCGGGGCCGATGTTTTCCGCGCGGCGGGAGTTCGGGAATTGCCTGCGCCTCAACTACGGGCATCTGTGGAATGCGGAGCTGGAGGACGCGATGGCGGTGCTGGGCAGGTTGGCTCGGGCGTAGGGCGGATGTTATAAATCCAGCATGCGTGCGTCGCCGGGGTGCAGGCTGGCGGATTTGTAAGAGCCGCCCCACGGAATACTGGCGTGGCCTGTCAGGCGGCTGCCGGCTTCGGCGGCCGCGGCTTGCGCTTGTTTTTCACGGGACGCTGCGGCGGCAGTGCATTGCCGGCCGCGATCCAGTGGCGGTAAATGCGCAGCGCCACTTGCGCGTCATCGGCCGCATACAGGATTTGCCGTTCCGACAAGCGCGGCGCCGCCCAGTTGGTGGTGGAGATTTTCTTGGACTTTTGCAGCTTCTGGCCGAAGAAGCGCGCGACAGCGCTTTTCGCACCCAGGTCATTGCGCTGGCCGCCGCGCAGCGCGACCGATAAATCGGCCACGCGCTGCGGCTCGATGCCCAGCTTGGCGCGCAAGCGGCGCACGTCGTCGGACAGGCCAAAGCCTACTTTGAGAATCTGTTCCGATTCCAGCACTTCCTTTAACAGCGGCAGTGCAGGGGAGGGCTGCGTTCCGATCTGGAACAGGTAGCAGACGGCATCCGTCGACAGCTGCACCAGGTGCGGGCCGTCGGACGTCTGGCCTTTGAGGAAGGTGGGCTTGGATTCCGTGTCGAAGCCGATCACGTCAGCCGACAGCAACGCCGTATGGGCTTGCTCCAGTTCGGCGGCGCCGCGCACCAGCAGCACATCGGCCAGTGCAATGCCAATGTAGGGAGGCAGCTCGGGGCCGGCCTCCGTATCCATCGGCAAATCGGCGGCGTCGTTCATCAGCCTTTTTTGGAGAACTTGGCAGCCAGCAGGTTGAGTTTTTCCTGGCGCTGTTTGGCCGCTTCCGCTTCGGCGGCGGCTTCGCGTTCCGCTTTCTTGCGTTCCGCTTCTTTCTTCAGGCGCTCTTTCAATACTTCCTTGGCATGCTTGCGGTGCACGTCGGTGACTTCCGCGCCCGCCGTGCCGTCCAGGTCATAGCGCACGGTGGCTTTTTCCATCACGCGCAGGTAGCGCTGCGAGCCAGTGTGGATGCCCAGCGCAGCGCGCATCAGCTTTTTATCGATGCCAGGCATTTGCGCCATGATTTGCTTGTCGATACCGATCGACAGCGGCAGGCAATCGCGGAAAGGTGGGAACTGTTGCTGCAGTTGCTTCAACAGGGCACGGGCGGTTTGCGCAGGTGCGGCCGGCTGGTTGGCCGCTTCGGTGGCCGCCGGTTCCGGGGTAAGGCTAGTGTTCATCGACTTCACAGATTAATCAGAGGCCGCCAGCATATCACGCTGTCAGCATCGGTGCATTGCAAAATCCATCATCATGTTGTTTTGCTCATGAGATTTTCAGCGTGCGTTTGCTGTCGAATGCAGTTATAATAATCGACTCGCCAAACAAAATTGGCTGTAGCGGCAGGACTTGCAGCAGGTATCACAACTAACCAGCAATACATTCCCGCCTTGCATAGTAGATAAAAGCAAGCCCGTACATAGCAAGTGCAACGGGCTTTTTTCAATTTCCGACGAGATGTTGTTTGCTGACGGTCTGGAACCGGACCGTTCGGCATAGTCTCGCATTGAGAGATATTTGAATGACGAAAACGCCGAAAACCCTCACGCTGTCTGCCAAACCCCGCACCACCGCGGCGCAACTGGCTGTACCTAAGACCACTTTATCTTATGTCATCGACAATGCGCAAGAGGCTGCCGGCAAAGTAACCGTCGTCAAGAAAACCCGTTCGCGCCTGGCTGCCGCCGCTGCGGCTGAAGCAGTGCAGGCTGGCGTTGCGCCAGAGGTGGCTGGCGCTGTGCCAGCCATGGCGGAAGGTGTGGCGGCTGTTGCGGAAACGTCGGTCGAAGTACCTGTTGTAAAAGTCGCACGCAAGTCCGGCGTGGCGACGGCTGTGTCGCTGGCCGCGCCTGGCGGCGATGCGGTCAAGCCTGCTCCAAAGACGCGCGTGAGCAAAGCCAAGGCCGAAGCCGCGCCAGTGACCATCATCCCGGCCGGCGCCGCACCAGCGGTCAGCCAGACCACCGATGCCGCCGTGCTGGCCACGATCGATACGTCCGGCTACCAGCTGCCAGGCGTCAAAGTGCCCGGCCGCCGTGGCCGCAAGCCGAGCGAATTCACGCCGGAAAACGATGAAGTGGCGGCACTGAACGCCGTTGAGCGCGCTGAATTGAAAGCCGCGTCGAAGGCACGCGAGCGCAAAGCCAAGGGCCTGGACGCATTGAATTCGGACGGCGCATCGGCGGAGGAGCTGGAAAAACGCCGCACGCAGTTCAAGAACCTGATCAACCTGGGCAAGGACCGCGGCTACCTGACGTACGCTGAAATCAACGACCATCTGCCGGAAAACATCATTGATCCGGAAGCCATCGAAGGCATCATCGCGACGCTGAACGACATGGGCATCGCTGTCTACGAGCGCGCGCCGGACCAGGAAAGCCTGCTGTTGACGGATGGCGTGGTGACTGCCGCTTCCGACGATGAAGTGGAAGCCGCCGCCGCGACCGCGCTGTCGACCGTGGACTCCGACTTCGGCCGCACCACCGACCCGGTCCGCATGTACATGCGTGAAATGGGCGCCGTGGCGCTGCTGACGCGCGAAGGCGAAATCGAAATCGCCAAGCGTATCGAAGAAGGCTTGAAGGACATGATCCAGGCGATTTCCGCCTGCCCGACCACCATCGCAGAAATCATCGCGCTGGCCAAGAAGATCGAATCCGATGAAATGAAGGTCGACGACGTGGTCGATGGCTTCGTGGACTTGAACGAAACCGCCGCTGCGCCGGCGGTAGCCGCCGCCGGCGATGACGAAGAAGACGAAGAAGAGGACGACGTCGAGGAAGAAGAAGAGGGCGGCGCTGCTGGCGGCGCGGCCGGCTACTCGGCTGAGCAGTTGGCGCAGCTGAAGAAAGGCGCGCTGGAGAAGTTCGAATTCATCGAAGAGCAGTTCGAAAAAATGCGCAAGGCATCCGGCGGCTATGGCTCGCCGGCTTACCTGAAGGCGCAGGAAGCGATTTCCGCCGAGCTGCTGGGCATCCGCTTCACGGCCAAGGTCGTGGAGAAGCTGTGCGACACCTTGCGCGGCCAGATGGAACAAGTGCGTTCGATCGAGCGCGCCGTGCTGGAACTGTGCGTGAACCGCTGCGGCATGCCACGCGCCCACTTCATCAAAGTCTTCCCGGGCAATGAGTGCGACCTGGACTGGGTGGACGGCGAAGTCAATGCCGGCTACCCATACAGCGCGGTGCTGGGCCGTAACGTGCCTGCCGTGAAAGAGCTGCAATCGAAGATGATCGACTTGCAGGCCCGCGTGGCGCTGCCGCTGGCTGACCTGCGCAAGATTAACAAGCAGATGGCTGCCGGTGAAAAGCGCGCCCGCACGGCGAAGCGTGAAATGACCGTGGCGAACTTGCGCCTGGTGATTTCCATTGCGAAGAAGTACATCAACCGCGGCCTGCAATTCCTGGACCTGATCCAGGAAGGTAACATCGGCCTGCTGAAGGCGGTGGACAAGTTCGAGTACCGCCGCGGCTACAAGTTCTCGACCTATGCAACGTGGTGGATCCGCCAGGCGATCACGCGCTCCATCGCGGACATGGCCCGTACCATCCGCGTGCCGGTACACATGATCGAGACCATTAACAAGATGAACCGCATTTCGCGCCAGATCATGCAGGAAACCGGCAGCGAGCCGGATCTGGCCACGCTGGCAGTCAAGATGGAAATGCCGGAAAACAAAGTCCGCGAAATCATGAAGATCGCCAAAGAGCCGATTTCCATGGAAACGCCGATGGGCGAGGATGGCGATTCCCAGCTGGGCGACTTCATTGAAGACAACACCACGCTGGCGCCGCTGGACGCTGCGATGCACGCATCGATGCGCAACGTGATCAAGGAAGTGCTGGACTCGCTGACGCCGCGCGAAGCCAAAGTGCTGCGCATGCGCTATGGCGTGGAAATGTCGAATGACCACACGCTGGAAGAAGTCGGCAAGCAGTTCGACGTGACCCGCGAACGTATCCGCCAGATCGAAGCGAAGGCCATGAGCAAACTGCGCCAGCCATCGCGTTCGGACAAGCTGAAAACGTTCCTGACGCAGAACTAAGGCTTCTAAGCCAAGACAGAACGGGAAGCTTCGGCTTCCCGTTTTTCCATCCCGGGCAAGCGTATGGTCACTGTCGTACCTTTTCCCGGCATATGGCTGGCGACAACCTGGCCGCCGAACGCGCCCACGCGCTCGCGCAGGGCCAGCATGCCGAATGGCTCGCCGCTGTTGGGCGGCAAGCCGGTGCCATTGTCGCCGACCACTACCAGCAAGGCTTCGGGGTCCAGGTCCAGCGTGACGTCCACCCGCGTGGCGTGGGCTGCGGCCGAGATATTGCCCAGCGCCACCTGGATCATGCGGAACACGGCCCACGTCGTGCGGGGCGGCAGTCCCTCATGTCCGCCATCGTTCAACAGGTGCAGCTGGCAGTGCATGCCGCTGCTGCGCTCCAGCTGTTTCAACTGCCAGTCGACGGCGGCCGGCAAGCCCAGTTCCAGGGTGCTGGGGTGCAGTTCATTGATCAGCGTGCGCACAGCGTGGATCGAGGCGTCGAGCGTGGTCAGCGCGCTGCCTGTCTGGCTGTGCAGGCGGGGGTGGTTCTCCGCTGTGCGGGAATGCAGCATGTCCGCATCGAGCTTTAGCGCCATCAGGTTCTGGCCCAGCGCGTCGTGCGCATAGCGGGCCAGGCGGCGCTGTTCCTCTTCGCGCAGGGTTTCCTTGTGGTCGGACAGTTTGCGCAACTGGCGCAGCGAGTCTTGCAGCGCCTGGTCGGCGCGCATGCGCTCCGTCACGTCAATGCACATGCCGATCAAGACCGCGGGTTTGCCTTCGCTGTCGTAGACGGGGCGTTTAAACGTCTGCACGCGGCGGTCTTCCTGCAAGCCTGCGTGCCACACCCATTCTTCCTCGACCCACAGGCGGCCCGATGCAAAGGCGGCGCGGTCGGCTTCCAGGAAGGCTTCCATTTGCTCGGGCGGGTAATACGCACTGCCCCGTGTTCCTGACAGTTTGGCAAAGCCGACGCCAAAGATTTGCTCGCATGCCTCGTTCATCATGATGATGCGGGAATCCGGGTCTTTCAGGAACAACGCCACCGGCAGCAGCGAAACAATGTGCTGCAGCTGGTCTTCACTGCGGGTGACGTCGGCCAGCCGTGCGGTTGCCTTGTCCAGTTCATGCCGCAATGTGTCCGATTCCGCGCGGGCTTGTTCCAGTTGCCGGGAATGGTGCAATGCAGCGCGCGCGGCGCGGCGCCACAGGATGAGGGACAGCGTACTGACCGTAATGGAGAGTAGGTTGAAGACTGTAATCATGGAGGCTTGATTGTACCGCCACTTTTTATTCTTTTGGCATGTAAATGTATAGCACATATCGGCACGCAAGTGACATATAGAAATACGTAGTGACCACGTAGTTGTCCCCCTGTTCATGGCGCGGCGTCAATGAGACAGTCCCGCCCGGACTTTCTTGACAGCGGTAATTGATGGGGGGACGATGCCTTGAGCCCCGCCAGTTGAGCATCCCACTAGTACATCCCGTGTAGTTGGTACCGCCTGGAAGTCCGTCTTAGAAAATGGGAGTATTGAACAATGAAGGTCGAACTTTCACGCCGTAATTTCCTGAAGGCGGGGATGGTTGCGGGTGTGGCGGTCTACGTCGCACCGCTTGGGGGCAAAGCATTTGCCGCCCTGTTTGAAGAAAAGATATTGACGCCGGTCGCCTGGGATCCCAAGAGCGCCACGGCGAAAGTGCGTATTGACGCCCTGGCCAAGGTCACGGGCGCCAAAGTATTTGCGCGCGATATCCGCGCCAAGGATATGCCGCACTGGCCGCAACAGCAGTCCCACGCCTTCATCCTGCGCGCGACGCGCACGGACCGCGCGTACGCGGGGCTGGACTTGTCGCTGCTGGGCGACGAGCTGAAACCGGACCGCATCGTCACGGCGGCCGACCTGGCGCGCGACGGCGTGGAATTCCCGGCCTTCTATGGCGCCGACATGCTGCTGCCGGAAGGTAAAGGCGCGGCCTATCTGGGCCATGCCGTGGCGATCCTGATTTACGACGATTTCGCCCGCTACCGCTTCGCCAAGGACCGGCTGCAATTCAAGGATACCGTCGTCCAATACGGGGACGCCGTGCCGGCGCTGGAACGCGACCCGTGGGGCACGTTCCGCTTCGTGCGCGTGGGCGGCGCCACGTCCGATGATGCTGACAAGTTCTCCAGCCTGCAGAATGCGCCGGTGTTCCCAAGCACGATGCGCAAGCAGCAGCCGGTGTGGCCGGACGGCGTCGAACACGGCAAGCTGGGCGAACAGGGCATGTTTTACGCGAACCAGATCAAGGCAGAACTGGACAACCCGCCGGCCGATTGGCTGGTCTTGAACCGCACGTACAACACGCAATCGATCGATACGGCCGCGATGGAGCCGGACAATGCCAACTGCTGGTACGACGCCGACAAACAGGCGCTGCACATGGTGGTGGCGTCGCAGGGTCCGCAGGAAGTCATCGAAGGCGTGCTGGAGATGTTCAAGAAGGCCACGAAATTCCCGGTCAAGCAATTGTTCGTCCACCCGTGCTACACGGTGGGCTATGGCTCCAAAGACCACTACAACTTCCCGTTCTATGGCCTGGTGACGGCGCTGTACAGCAATGGCAAGCCGGTGCGCCTGGCGAATGACCGCTACGAGCAATTCCAGACCTCCATCAAGCGCCATGCGTTCAAGATGGATTACCGCATCGGCGTGGACCGCAAGACGGGCCTGATGCAATCGTTCGCCGGCTACCTGGAAGCCAATGGCGGCGGGCGCTGCAACTTCTCGCCTTCCGTGGCGATGGTGGCGGCCACCGCGGCGCAATCGATTTACTACCTGCCGAAGAATGACTTCGCCGCCGTGGCGATAGCGTCGCGCGCCGTCGATGCCGGTTCTGCGCGTGGCTACGGCACGCTGCAGGCGATGGCGGCGACGGAAATGATGGTCGATGAATTCGCTGAACAGCTGAAGCTGGACCCGATTGAATTCCGCCTGAAGAATGCTTTACGCAGCGGCATGAAAAATACGCAGGGCGCGATCCCTGCCGGCGCCGTGCGTGTCGATGAAGTGCTGAACAAGGCCAAGGCCCATCCGCTGTGGCTGGAACGCGCGAAAAAGAAAACTGAATTTGAAGCGGCCAACCCGGGCAAGCGTTATGGCGTGGGCTTCGCATGCTGCCAGAAAGACTTCGGCACCGGCGCGGAAAGTTCGTTTGCGCGCGTCGAAATCGATGCGGAAGGCAAGATCCGCATGTGGCACAGCGGTACGGAAATCGGTACCGGCATGTCCACGTCACAGGCCGTGGCGGTGGCCAAGTGGCTGCATTACCCGGCCGGCGAAATCATCACGGCGGTAACTGACTGGAGCGATTTGCCGATTGAAACCAGCGGCAATCCTTACATCATGAGCCAGGCCGAGCAGGATAAGCTCAGCGCGAATCCGCGCTGGTCGAATGCGTATTGCTCGCCGGCGTCGGCCACCAATTCTGCGTTTTACTATACGCACACGACGCGCGAAGCGGCCCGCGTGATCTTCATGCACGGCCTGTGGCCGGCCGCGATGGCGATCTGGAGCGCCGGCTACATGGGCGGCCAGGCGGCATCGGTCACGATCCGCGTGGAAGATGCGCGCTGGGTCGATGGCAAGCTGACGGCCAATGGCCTGGAAGCGCTGCCGTATGAAACCATCGTGAAAAAAGCGCACGAACTGGGGCTGGTGACAGGCGCCATCGTGCACGCGTTCAACCGTTGGGCGTGGACGGAAGCCGATTGGGAAGTCAATGGCGCCAATACCCGTTTGCCGGTCGATGGCTTGTCGGTGCGTTATGGCGACGGCGCCTCCGCATCCAAAAAAGCGCAGGCATCGACCAAGGGCGGCTACCACGTCTTGAACCGCAAGAAAGTCTACATCCCGCCGGTGCAGCGCAACGGTGCGATGGTCACGTATTACAGCGCAGTCGGCACCCTGGTGGAACTGGCCGTGCATGAAGGCAGCGGCAAAGTCGAGCTGCTCAGCCACCACTCGATCATGGAGTGCGGCAACATGCTGTCGCCGCAGCTGGTTTCCAGCCAGCTGCAGGGCGGCCTGGCGATGGGCATCGGCCACGCCTTGCATGAATACCTCCCGTTGTACGAGGACGGTCCTGGCAATGGCACGTGGAACTTCAACCGTTACCACGTGCCGCGCGCTACCGATGTCGCGGTCTGGAAGCAGACCGCCGACATCCTGCCCGCGCTGTCGGACACCGATCCCCCGAAAGGCATTGCTGAAGTCGTGATGATTCCTGTCGTTGGCGCCATCGTCAACGGCATCGCGCACGCCATCGGCCATCGGTTCACCGATTTGCCTGTTACCCCGCAACGTATCCAGGAGGTGCTGGCATGAGCATCGTCACCAAACCCATTACCTTACATATCAACGGCAAGTCCGTCGGCCCGACCCCAGCACCGGAAGGGCTGATGATGGTGGACTTCCTGCATGAATACTGCGATTTGACCGGTTCGCGCCTGGGCTGCGGCCAGGGCGTGTGCCATGCGTGCACTGTCATTGTCGACAAGCCTGATGGCACCAGCGAAGAAGTGCGCACCTGCATCACGGGCGCCCACCACTTCGAAGGCAAGAAAATCCGCACCATTGAGGGCCACGCGCAGCGCAATGACAAGGGCGAAGTTACCGGCGTGTCGGCGATCCAGCAAAAGTTCATGGAGCACTTCAGCTTCCAGTGCGGCTATTGCACGCCGGGCTTCGTCACGGCCGCCACGGTCTTGATCGAGCGGCTGAAGAAAACCCCGGTCGCGAAAGACCAGGTGGAAAGCACCATCACGGATGCGCTGAACAAGCATATCTGCCGCTGCACGGGTTACGTGCGCTATTACGAGGCCGTCAAGGAAGTCGTGCTGACGACGCCGGGACTGGTGAAGGAGGGCAAATGATGAAGCATGCCTACCTGGCCCTGACTTCAATCGCTGCGGCCGTGCTGCTGTCCGCATGCGGCGGCAAGGGGGAGGGCGCCTCAGCTCCTGCCGCCAACAACAAGGAAATGGTCGAACGCGGCCGCTACCTGGCCAAGGCTGGCGACTGCGCGGCGTGCCACACGGCGCCGTCGGGCGCGAACTTTGCGGGCGGCGTCGAACTGGCGTCCCCCTACGGCAAGTTCTACGGCACGAATATCACGCCGGACAAGGAACACGGCATCGGCACGTGGAGCCGCGACGATTTCTACAAGGCCCTGCACGACGGCAAGTCGCCCGGCAAGCAACTGTATCCGGCCATGCCATACACGTCGTACCGTGGCTTGTCGCGCGAGGATTCCGACGCGCTGTATGCGTACTTCATGCAATTGAAGCCGGCTGCCGTGGCGAACAGGGAGCCGGACTTGAAGTTCCCGTACAACATGCGCTTTGGCATGGGGATCTGGAAAGCCCTGTTCCTCAAGGATGAATTGACCGATGCGTCGGCCGGCACGTCGGCTGAATGGAAGCGCGGCCGCTACCTGACCAATACGCTGGGCCACTGCGCGGAATGCCACACGCCGCGCGGCGCGCTGGGCCAGATGGATTTGTCGCGCACGTTGACGGGCAACCGCATGGCGCGCATCGGCGCCCCGGACATCACGCCGGCCGGGCTGGCCGCCTTTGGCTGGACGCCGGAAGACATGCAAACCTTCCTGGCCACCGGCGTGGCGCCGCAAGGCTCCGCCACCGGTGAAATGTTCGAAGTGGTGCACATGAGCACCCAGTACATGAAGCCGGAAGACTTGAAGGCGATGACCACGTACCTGTTCGGCGACAAGCCGCTGGCGCCGCAAGCGCTGAAACCCGTGGAATTGACGGGCGCGGACATCGACGCGGGCAGGCGCACGTATCTCGCTGTGTGTGCGGGCTGCCACGGCCTGGACGGCGGCGGCAAGCCGCACGTGGCCGTCGCCATGAAGGGCAACTCGTCCGTGCGCAATCCCGACCCGCATAACCTGATTGCTGCAACGCTGGACGGCATCAAAGCCCAGCATTTCGGTGAAAAGGAATCGATGCAGGAAATGCCCGGCTTCGCGGGCCAGCTCACCGACAAGGAAGTGACGGACCTGGTCAACTTCCTGCGCGGCGGCTGGGGTGGCATTGCCGCCAAAGTCACCGAGCCGCAAGTGAAGGCGATCCGCGCAGAGGGCGGCGCGCACCACTGACGGCGGATAACACGCAGCATCACAGCCGGCCGCGGCTGTCCTTTCTCTGGCCGCCTTGGCCGGACGTATTGGGCAGTTGCGGCCTTTTTACGCCTGCACGACTCTATTCATTGCAATTCCCGCGCGTTCGCGTATTATTCGCACGGAAAAGTTATTTAAAAATAAATTTTTTGCGTTGAAAAATGAAGAGTCCTATGAAATTGCGCAAGGCCATCTGCGTGGCGGCCATACTGGCCTTATGCGGCTGCGGCAAGCAGCGCCAGGTTGCTGCCGTGCCTGACGCCGCGGCTAGTGCGCCAGCCGCCTCTGACAGCGAGCAGCACCGGCCAGACCTCTCCAAATATGCAGAGTTAATGCAGGCAGTATTTGGAAAAGATTATCGCCGCGACAGCGGATCGGCTGAAGTGGACTTGCCAGACCCTGAAGAGCGCAACCAGACCAGTAAATTTCTGCTGACGCCCGTTGCCATGCAGGTGCTAGCCGATGGCACGTCGGTATTGGTATTGAATGGCGAAGCGCTGGACGACAATGGCACGACAATGAGTGCGCATGGCACGCCGGGCCTGCTCAGCGTGTATTTGCTGCGCAAGGAAGCGGGCCAATGGAAAGTATGGCGCCGCCATGAAAATATTGATGGCCTCGGTTCCAACGGCAGCATCGGCAGCGTCAAATGGACCATGCTGGCAGACGGGAAGCCGGGGTTGGCCATTGAACATGGCGGTACCTGGCAGGGGCATACGATCACACTGTTGTCGCTGTATGACGTGACGGCCGAGAACGTGAGCGATCTGGTGGGCGCGATCAAGATCCACTCGGACAATACTGGCTGGTGCGGCCCGGCTACCGAGAAATGCTGGGAAGTGAGCGGCCATTGGCAATTCGTGCGCAGTAATACGGGGGCGGCCTACGATGATTTGCGCGTGGACTTCACTGGCCAGGAGAAAATTGCGCTGGCTGCGGTAACGGACACGGAAACGGACGTGGAACCTGCCCGCAAGACTGTCCCGATAACGGGCAGCGCCCGTTACGTGTTCAAGGATGGCGGCTATCAACTGGCCAATGGCGAAAATATCGTGCCGGACGTTTGAGCCGCACGGCAAGCTGCGCCAGCTGTCAGCGCATCCAATTCTGGCCATCGCGCGAGCCTGCGTCACCGATGCGCCCCGTCAGCCGCGCGATGCGGCCGGCGGCGGCATCGCCCAAGGCGCCGAACGTGCGGGTGAACAAGTGTTGCCAGAACCGCGCATAGCGCCGCTCGACACCATAATGGATGGCAGCGGCCAGCAACAGCATGGCGATCGACGTCACGATGAGCGCCATCGTGCGGTTGCTTTCCGTGCCGATGCGGGTCAGCACCACGTAGCCGATGTGTGCGTGGACCAGGTATAACGGATAAGTCAGGCCGCCCGCCAGCCTGGAGCCCGGCAAGCGCAGCGCGGCGGCGCGCGGCGTCATCAGCAGCGCAAAAAACACGACCTGGCACGTGATAATGGCGCCTGCTACGCCTTTGTCCAGCGGGACGCCTTTGTCCAGCAAGAAGCGGTCGCAATAGGCAAACAGGGCGCCGTAGCAAACGTACAGCGTCAGCGCCAGGCACGCCACCATCCACCATGCTTTTTTACGCAGCAGCATGGCAAAGAAGGCGCCGGCGACAAACCACGCGTAATAACTGTCGCCATACGGCAGCGACTGGCCGCCGACCAGATACGTGAACGCGAGGAATAGCGACCATAGGCCAAACAGCAGCGGCAGGCGCGCTTCCAGCCCCAGCGCCAGTGCGCCGAACACGAGCAGATAAAAATGCCATTCGTACGACAGGGTCCAGTACACGCCATCGACGGGAGGCTGCCCCAGTTCCGAATAAAACATCGTCGTATTGACGAGGTATTGCTTGAACGTGATGGCGATCGGCGCGTGGCCGGACAGCCACGCCACCAGCGCCGTGCAAGTCAGCGCCACCCAAAAGGCCGGATAGAGGCGGGCCGCGCGCGAGGCCAGGAAACTGCCGGCGGACTTGCCGCAGGCCGACTGGAAGATGACAAAGCCGCTGATCAAAAAGAAAAACTGCACGCCCAGGAAGCCATATTTGGCCCATGCCACCTCGGCGGGAACGGGGCTGATCGAAGTGACCAGCCCTTTACTGACGCCGAAAAACAAATAGTGATAGGCCAGCACACCGAGTGCCGCGGCCAGGCGTCCGTAGTCGAGCAGTTCCAGTCGTTTCATACCGGGATTATCCGGTATTACGCAACCCCGCCGCAACGCCATTAATGGACAAATGGATGCCCCGGTGCACGCGCGCATCGACCTTCCCGGGTTCATGCGCCACGGAGCGGTGGCGTTTGATCAATTCCACCTGCAAGTGGTTCAGCGGGTCCAGGTAGGCAAAGCGGTTCTGGATCGAACGCGCCAGCAGCGGATTGCCGGCCAGGCGGTCCGTATTGCCGGTGATCGCTTGCAGGCACGCCAGCGTATCCGCATGTTCCTGCGTGATGCGCTTGAAGATGCGGGTGCGCAGTTCTTCATCCGGCACCAGCTGTGCATAGCGGGACGCGATGGCGAGGTCGGTCTTGGCCAGCACCATGTCCATATTCGACAGCAGGGTGGCGAAGAATGGCCAGTGCTGGTACATGTCGCGCAATTGCGCCAGGCGTTCGTTGCTGTCGCTGCCGACATCACGTACCCAGCCGCCGATGGCGCTGCCGAAACCATACCAGCCCGGCAACAGCAGGCGGCACTGGCCCCACGAAAAGCCCCAGGGAATCGCGCGCAAATCTTCAATGCGGCGCGTGGCCTTGCGCGATGCCGGACGCGAACCCAGGTTCAATTCCGCGATTTCCGCAATCGGCGTGGCGGCAAAGAAGTAATCCGTGAAGCCCGGGGTTTCATACACCAGGTCGCGGTAAGCGCGGTAAGCGCGGTCCGAGATATCCGCCATCACGGCTTCAAAGCCGGCCAATTGCGCCATCTGCGCCGCATCGGACGGCGGCGGCAGCAGGCTTGCTTCCAGCGTGGCCGCCACCAGCAATTCCAGGTTGCGCCGTCCGATTTCCGCATTGGAGAATTTCGATGCAATGATTTCGCCCTGTTCCGTCAAACGGATCTGGCCATTGACGGTACCTTTGGGCTGCGCCAGGATCGCTTCGTACGACGGGCCGCCGCCACGGCCGACCGTGCCGCCGCGGCCATGGAACAGGCGCAGTTTCACGCCAGCCTGGGCAAACACTTCGACCAGCCGCACTTCCGCCTTGTACAGTTCCCAGTTCGACGTGAGGAAACCGCCATCCTTGTTGGAGTCTGAATAGCCCAGCATGACTTCCTGCTCTTCGCCTTGCTGGCGGATCAACTGGCGCACCATTGGAATGGCCATCATGCTTTCCATGATGCCGGCGGCGCGCTGCAAGTCCGGGATGGTTTCAAACAGCGGGATCACCATCAAATCCAGGTGCGCGGCGCCGTCGCGGGTGCGGCGCAGCAAGCCGCTTTCCTGCTGCAGCACCAGCACTTCCAGCAAGTCCGATACGGTCTCCGTGTGCGAAATGATGTAGTTGCGGATGGCGCGCGCGCCGTAGCGCTGGCGGATATCGCGCGCGGCGCCCAGGACAGCCAGTTCCGACACCGTCTGTTCCGAGTAATCAATGTACGGCGAATACAGCAGCCGCGGCTGCGCCAGTTCGGCCAGCAACAGTTTGACTTTCCCGTCTTCGTCCATGGCTGCGTAGTCCGCCACGACACCGGCGCGCGAGAACAGTTCGGCCAGCACTTTTTCGTGGATATCGGACGACTGGCGCATGTCCAGCGACGCCAGGTGGAAGCCAAAGATATCGGCCGCGCGCTTCAGCGTGGCCAGGCGTGGTTTGACCATGACGCCCGCATGGTTGGCATTGAGCGAATCAATCAGCACTTGCAAGTCCGCGGAAAATTCCGCCGGGCCGGCATACGGTTCCGCGTGGCCTACTTCCTTGCGCAAGATATTCGATGCGCCCAGTGCGCGGGCGGAACTGGCCAGCCGTGCATAAATACCGATCAGTGCGCGGCGGTATGGTTCGTCGGCGCGGTGGTCGGTCTGGTCGGGCGACGCGTCGGCCAGCGCTTGAAGCGCCGGCGTGCATTTCACCATCAGCGTGGAAATTGACAGTTCCGCGCCCAGGGTATGGCATTCGTCCAGATAAAAGTCGAGGATGGTGGCGGCTTGCCGTTCCAGCGCGTGGCGCATGGTGCCGGCGTTGACGTTTGGATTGCCGTCGCGGTCGCCGCCGATCCAGCTGCCCATCTGCATGTAGGGCGCGTTGATCGGGGCAGGCGTACCTTCGTGGCCGTATTGCAGCGCGATGTCCATCTCGATGTCGTCATACATGGCCGGCAATTCACGCAAGAACGTGATGCGGTAGTACGACAGCGCATTTTCAATTTCATCGGCCACGGTCAGCTTCGTATAGCGCAGCATGCGGGTTTGCCACAGGGTGGCCACTTTGGCGCGCAGCAGGTGCAGGTTGGCCGCGCGTTCTTTCGGCGTCAGCGGCAAGTCGCGCTCGGCCAGCAGGCGGGCGATTTCATGTTCCGCGTCGAGGATGGATTTGCGCTGGACTTCCGTCGGGTGCGCCGTCAGCACCGGCGAAATCAACGCATTCTTGAAGAAGCCGGCCACCGCCGATTCCTGCACCCCTGCGTTCTGCAGCTTGCACAAGGCGAACGACACGGAACCCTGCTGCGGCTTTGAGCCTGCCAGCAAGTGCGCACGGCGGCGGCGGATGTGGTGTTGGTCTTCCGCGATATTGGCCAGGTGCGAGAAATACGAAAACGCGCGCACCACGGAAATCGTCTGGTCGCGCGTGAGGATCTTCAGCATGCCGTCCAGCTCTTTGGCGGCGCCCGCATCGGCTTCGCGGCGGAAGCGCACGGCGGTCTGGCGGATCGTCTCGACCACCGAAAACACTTCTTCCCCTTCCTGTTCGCGCAGCACGTCGCCCAGCAGGCGCCCCAGCAGGCGGATATCTTCTTTCAACGGGGCGTCTTTATCCACGCCCGCCGTTTCACTGATTGCATTCTCTGGTGTGACCATAAATATATAAGCCGCAAAGTATGTTGGATAACGTGGGAAGCTGGATAAGCTCCGGTTCTGTTATGGATGGCGCATGCTAAAATTTGTGGTCTCAGGCACGTCTTTAACTACGCTACCGCGAAAGATCCGGTTTTGAATACTTCCGAAATGGCTGCACAGGTCCCATCCAAACTCATCATCGCTTCGCGCGAAAGCCGCCTTGCCATGTGGCAGGCTGAGCATGTACGCGACCGCTTATCTGAATTATATCCGCAGTGTGATATTCAAATCCTCGGTATGACTACGCGGGGTGACCAGATTCTGGACCGTGCTTTGTCGAAAGTCGGCGGCAAGGGGCTGTTTGTCAAGGAACTGGAAGTGGCCATGGAAGAAGGCCGCGCCGACCTGGCCGTGCATTCGCTGAAAGATGTGCCGATGGAATTGCCGCAAGGCTTTGCGCTGGCTGCCGTGCTGGAACGCGAAGATCCGCGCGATGCGTTCGTGTCGAATGATTACGCGTCGCTGGATGACTTGCCGGCCGGCGCCGTGGTTGGCACCAGCAGCCTGCGCCGCCAGTCGCTGATTGCCGCCCGTTATCCGCACCTGGTCATCAAGCCGCTGCGCGGCAACCTCGATACGCGATTGGGCAAGCTGGACCGCGGCGATTACGCGGCGATTATCCTGGCTGCTGCCGGCCTGAAACGGTTGGGCTTGCCGCAACGCATCCGTTCACTGCTGGAACCGGAAGCCAGCCTGCCCGCTGCCGGGCAGGGCGCGATGGCCATTGAAATTGCCCAGCGCAAGGATGGCCTGGACTTGATGGCGATCCTCGCGCCGCTGAACCACGTGCCGACCGCACAAGCCGTGGCGGCCGAGCGCAAAGTGTCGAAAGTGTTTGGCGGCAGCTGCCAGGTGCCGCTGGCGGCCTTTGCCACCGTCGATGGCGCGGCCATGCACTTGCGCGCCATGGTGGCGACACCCGATGGCAAGCGCATGGCCAGCGCGGAAGTGCGCGGCCCGGCTGCTTCGGCCGAAGAACTGGGCGTGCAAGTATCGGAATTGCTGCGCCAGCAAGATGCGGTCGATATCCTGTCCGTTTGCCTGGCCGAAGCGGCTGCGGCGGACCATGCGCCGAACCAGGCGCCCGCGCCCCGCACTTGATACGGGACACTGCATTCCGGATGCCCGGCCCCGTCATTATTACCCGTCCGCAGGCGCAGGCGCTGCCGCTGGCTGAGCGCATTGCAGCGCTTGGTTTGCCGGTGGAAGTGCTGCCGCTGCTGGAAATTGCCCCGCTGCCCGATCCCGCGCCGCTGCAATCCGTGCTGGCGCGGCTGGCGGATTTCGACCTGGTGGCCTTTGTGTCGCCCAATGCCATCGACGCGGCCTTTGCCCACCTTTCCACGTGGCCAGCTGGCGTGGCCATTGCCGTGGTGGGCGAGGGCAGCAAGCTGGCGCTGGCTGCCCATGGCGTGACTGATGCGGCCGTGCGCATCCATATGCCGGCCTGCAGCGACCCCAGCGACACTGAACATTTATTGGCCGCCATGGACATGCAGGCGCTGAACGGCGCCCGCGTCCTGATCATCCGGGGTGAAAGCGGCCGCGAACTGATGGGCGACGCGTTCCGTGCGGCCGACGCCCACGTCACCGTCATTGCCGCCTACCGCCGCCACGTGCCGCCGCTGACGCCCGCGCTGGCGCAGCGCCTGCAGGCATTGCTGGCCGGCTCCGCCACGTGGGTCATCACCAGTTCCGAAGCGCTGCGCGGGCTGGTGGGGCTGGTGCGGCAATTGCCCGGCGCCGATGCGCTCGTTGCAAAATTGCAACATCAAGAATTGATCATCCCCCATGCCAGGATTGCTGAAACAGCAACGTCCCTGGGGTTTCACTCTATAACGCAGACAGCTTCAGGCGACGAACGCCTGCTCGCCGCGTTACAATCACGCCCATGAACGATTTGCCTACTATTCCTGACTCCACGCCGGAGTCCGCTCAATCTGCGGCGAAGCCGGCTGCCGGCGCGGAAAACGCCGCGCCGGCAGCTGCTGCTTCGGTGACGCCGCCGCCTGCCACGCCGCCATCCTCGCCTGTTAAAAACGAGATGCAGCGCCCACTGGCGATTGCCGTGATTGCACTGGGCGTCTTGCTGGCCGCGCAAACGTGGTCGTCGCACACCCAGGTGCGCAAGCTGCGCGAAGAAATGGCGCGCCGCCTGCAGCAGGGCGACACCGTCAATGCCGACACGGGCAAGGTGGTGCACGCGGTGCAGGAAAATACCAAGGAATTGCAAATCAAGGTCGGTATGCTGGAAAACAAGCAGACCGAAGCCCAAAGCCAGCAACTGGCGCTGGAACAGCTGTACCAGGATTTGTCGAAGAACCGCGACGAATGGGCGCTGGCGGAAATTGAGCAAGTGCTGTCGACGGCCAGCCAGCAATTGCAATTAGCCGGCAACGTGCCGGGCGCGCTGATCGCGCTGCAAAATGCGGACCGCAGCCTGTCCCGCTCGGACAAGCCGCAATTCATCACGATCCGCCGCGCGATCGCGAAAGACACGGAAAAGCTCAAGGCGCTGCCGAGTGTCGATACGGTTGGCCTGGCCGTGCGTCTCGATAACGTCATGGCGCAAGTGGATACGCTGCCGATGCTGGCCGATGAAAAGCCGACCTTGCCCGCGCAGCCGGACAAGAAAGCCAAGGCGTCCGTGAAACCAGCCGTGAAGAATGCCAAGGGCGCCAAGGATGCGCCGCCGGCCGAACAGGGTTCGCCATGGCTGACGCAAATGCGCGACGTGTGGGATGAGTGGAGCACGGACATGTGGACCGACGTGCGCCAGCTGATCCGCGTGCGCAGCGTGGAAACGCCGGACGCCCTGATGCTGTCGCCAACCCAGGCGTACTTCTTGCGCGAAAACCTGAAATTGCGCTTGCTGAATGCCCGCATGGCGCTGTTGTCGCGCAATGAGGCGGCTTTCCGCAGCGACTTGATCGCGGCGCAGGAAGCGCTGGCGCGCTATTTCGACACCCGCGCGAAAGCCACGCAATCCGTGCAGGCGCTGCTGCGCCAGGTCCAGAACAGCAACCTGGCCATTGAAATGCCGACGCTGGCCGACAGCCTGAACGCCGTCCGCAATTACAAGGCGAAACCGTAAATGCGCTTATTCCTCTGGTTACTCGCTCTGATGGCAGGGGCCATCGGCATCGCCGTGACGGCCCGTTTCAACCCGGGCAACGTGGTGCTGTTTTACCCGCCATACCGCATCGACTTGTCGCTGAACTTGTTCCTGCTGTTGCTGGCGGCGCTGTTCGCCTTCCTGTATCTGGTCATTGGCGCCTTCCGCAGCACCATGCAAATGCCGGAGCGCGTGGCCGCTTACCGCCAGCGCAAACGCGAGCGCGATGGCAACAAGGGCTTGCGCGATGCGTTGAAGGCATTGTTCGAAGGCCGTTTCGGCCATGCTGAAAAGGCTGCGCTGCGCGCTTCGGAATTGCCGGAAAACGCCGGCGTGGCTGCGCTGATCGGCGCCCGCGCCGCGCACCGCATGCGCCAGAACCAGCGCCGCGACAATTGGCTGGCCACGATTTCGGCCGACACCAGCATGAAGACGGCGCGCCTGATGACGATGACGGAATTGCTGGTCGACGACCACCAGCCGGAAGCGGCGCTGGAAGCCGTGCGTGAATTGAATGCTTCGGGCACCCGCCACATCCACGCGCTGCAATGGTCGCTGAAAGCGCAGCAGCAGGCGAAGAACTGGCCGGAAGTGCTGCGCCTCGTGAAGTCGCTGGACAAGCACAAGGCGCTGCACCCGGCGCTGTCGGCCCGCTTGCGCGAACTGGCGTACCAGGATTTGCTGTCTGATACCTCGCACGACGCGGAATCGCTGATGCGCGTGTGGTCGACGATTCCTTCCAATGACCGCACCAAGGCGTTTGTCGCATGCCGCGCGGCCAGCGCCATGAATGAGCGGGGCTTGCATGACGAGGCCCGCGTGGTGGCCGAAGAAGCGCTGGCGTCGAACTGGGACGAGCGTGTGATCCAGGCATACCGCGATGCGGCGGCGCCGGCCGGTTCGCAAGCGCTGCTGACGCAAATCGAGCATTGCGAAAAGTGGATGCAGGAACGTCCGACCGATGCGGAACTGGCGCTGACCTTGGGTTCGCTGTGCCTGAAGCAGAAATTGTGGGGCAAGGCGCAGCGCTATCTGGAACAGGCGCTGTCCGATGCGTCTGAACCGCGCATGGTGCGCGAGTCGCATTTGAAACTGGCCCAGCTGCATGAAGCGCTGCAGCAGCCGGAAGAGGCGGCGAACCACTACCGCCAGTGCGCACTGGCGACGCTGCTGTAATGCATGGCGGGTTTTTTGCATGCGCCGCGTTGACGCAAGCAGGCGGATTCAGAACTTTACGCTGAGAACGGCGTCGATAACCCTGCCTAGCATGACTGTATTTCCGGGTGGCGTGGCCAGGCCGCCAAATTCCCGGTGCCTGCGGTCGAACAGGTTGCGCGCCGCCACCGTCACATCCACATTGTGCGCAGGCCGCCAGCTCCACTGCACATCCGCTACCGCATAAGACGGCACCGGCGTTGCCGTCAACGGGTTCGTCGATACCGCGCCAGGCAGCCGGCCCACTTCACGCAGCGTCAATTGCACATCATGCTGTTCCGAGCCATGCCAGCGTGCGCTGACCCGTAACTGGTGAACGGGATCGCGGCCTTGCAATTGCTGCCGCCGCAAGCCGCCCCTGAATTCTTCATGCAGCAGCAGCACACCCGCTTCCAGCGTCCAGTCCGGCGCCGGCATCCACATGGCTTGCGCTTCGATCCCCTGCGTAAAGCCATGGACCTGGTTGCCAACGACAAAGGCGGCGCCTTGCTGGTCGATGCTGCGCAAGTGCTGGTATTGCGTGTGGAACCCAACCAGCGACCATGACAGGGAAGGGCCGCGTTTGATGCGCCAGCCTGTTTCCACCGTGTTGGCGACTTCGGCGCGGAACCCGGCGCCCCCCTTCAACACATAGGGCGGCTTGGATGGGAAATATAAATCCACATCGAAGCGCGACGGCGCGCGCACGTTGCGCGCCACGGTTGCCCACCACAGTGCGCTGTCGTGGGGCGACCATGCCAGTTTCACGCTGGGCAGCCACTCAAGGCCGCTGTAGTTATTGCTTTCGGCGCGCAGCCCTCCCGTGACACGCCAGCCGTCGCGCCAGCGCCACTCATGCTGGGCAAACAGATTGGCCCAATACAGTTCGCGGTGCGCGGGTATAAACGCAAACATGCCGTTCAAGCCCACGTGGTCCGTCGCGTAGCGGTAGCCGCCGCCAACGATGGTTTCGTGGTCCGGCTTATGCGGCAGCCGGTATTGGACGTCGAGGTCATAGATGTTCATTCGCTCGACCAGGATGCCGGGCATGTCGCGCTGCGTGTGGTCGGCATACGCTTGCACGCGCAAGTTGGCGCCTTCCGCCATGTCGCGCTCCCACAGCGCCATCACATTGCCGCCGGACAGGCGGGCGCGTGACTGTGTGGTCTGCTCGCCGGAACTGCGGTAATAGTCGCCCTGCACGTTGTAGTGGTCATCGCCCTGGCGCCAGTTGGCGCGGAAGCCAACTTGGCCGTGGCCCCATTCGTCGGGGTTGTCGGCGCCGCTGGCGCGCTGTGTGCGTTTGCCGCTGTCGGCCTTGCCATAGACAGCGTAGGCGGCGCTGCCATCGGCGCCAAGGCGGCCGCCGTGCCGCCAGGCGGCGCTGTAGCCGCTTTGGCCGGCGGTGACCTGTGCCAGGTCGCCACCCAGCGCGTCGGCTTTTTTCATGATGACGTTGATGACGCCATTGACGGCATTGGTGCCCCATGCAACGCCGGCCGGGCCGCTGATGACTTCAATACGGTCGACATCGGCCAGCAGCACATCTTGCGCATCCCAGAATACGCCGGAATACAGTGGCGTATAGACCGTGCGGCCATCGATCATGACCAGCAGCTTGTTGGATGTGATGTCGTTATGGCCCCGTGCCGAGATGGCGTACTGGAACGACGTGGTTTGCGCCACTTGCAGGTTGGGCGCCAGCCGCAGCGCTTCCGGCAGCGTACGCACGCCGGAGCGGCGCAGCATGTCGTTGGTGATGATGTAGACGGAGGCGGCCGTATCGGCCAGCCGCTCTTCCTTGCGCGAGGCGGATGTGATGCGGAATTCGCTGAGTTCTTCCAGCGATAAATCCGCGAAACTATTGGATTGCAACTCTTGGGCGCAGGCCGGGGCGAGCGCCGCCGCGCAGATTAAAGTCATGACGCGGCGGCATCGTGAAGCGGATTGCACTGCATATGTCATCAGCATCCCCCGGCAGGCTCACAGCGCGGCGCCCAGATGCAAGGGCGGCAATATAGCCATCTTAGCATGTGTAATTCGCGCCGGTGGACGGGGGGCGCGACGGTGTTGCTCATTGGCACAGTGCACTGGCGGGCGTGCGGCGGCGACAGGCGTGTTGCAGTTCGCTATAATGTCGCGGTTAGACTTTTCATACGCAATCCCACCAAGGAAAAACATGAGCCTGAATAAAGTACCGGCTGGTAAAGACTTGCCGAACGATTTCAACGTCATTATCGAAATCCCGATGAATGCCGACCCGATCAAGTACGAAGTGGACAAGGAATCGGGCGCAATCTTCGTTGACCGTTTCATGGGCACCGCGATGCACTACCCATGCAACTACGGTTACATTCCAAACACGCTGTCCGACGACGGCGACCCGGTTGACGTGCTGGTTATCACCCCGTTCCCGCTGATCCCAGGCGTGGTGGTGCGTTGCCGCGCGATCGGCGTGCTGAAAATGACGGACGAATCCGGCGAAGACGCGAAAGTGCTGGCCGTTCCAGTGGACAAAGTGCTGCCGATCTACAAGCACTGGCAAAAGCCGGAAGACCTGCAAGACTTGCGCCTGCAGCAAATCCAGCACTTCTTCGAGCACTACAAAGACCTGGAGCCAGGCAAGTGGGTCAAAGTGCAAGGCTGGTTCGGCCCGGAAGAAGCCAAACAGGAAATCCTGAGCGGCGTGGCCAACTACAACAAGCAAGAGCAGAAGTAATTTCTGCGGCCGCCCCCAAAAAAACGCACTTCGGTGCGTTTTTTTATTTGGGCAGCGCATGCCTTTCCCGTTCTTTTCAAAAAGCCGACAAATCCACCTGCGGCTGCGGCAGCCGGTCCGCGCCCAGGATGCGCAGCAGCGTGGCGCTGACGATGGCGGCGCAATTATCAAAGGCGCCGTGCGTGGACTTGACGGATCGGCCGCCCGCCATGCTGCTGGTCCTCACGTCCGGCTCTTTCAAGATATGCAGGCGGCACGCGGCAGGCAAGCCATCGCCGCCGGTAATGCCCTGCGGGATGGCCGGCGTATCTTGCCAAAAGAATTTTTGCCACGCCCGCACGTCGCGCACTGTTTGCTGATGCCAGAATTCCCCGTTGGCGCGGCTGCCGTCATAGACGCTGGCCAGGCCCAGGACCGGCGTCTTGTGCAAGTCTTCCAGCGAGCGGCTGACCAGGTACAGCAGCGATTTGCGGTAGGGGCCGACTGAATCGTCGAGTTCCAGCGGATCGGACAGCGTGTGGATATCGAACGCCGCGCGCGGCAGCACGCCGTGGTCGATGGCTTTGACGTAGTGTTCCAGCGCGAAGGACACCGTGCAGGCCGGCGCATACAAGGTGCAGCTGGCGGCGGACTGTTTATGTTTGCCGGTCCGGAATGCCGACAGCAGGCGGCCTGCAATCAGCGCGCCGGCCGAATGGCCCACCAGGTGGATCGGCACGTCGCTGCCAAGCTGCGTGCGCAGGGCTGCCAGCTTGTCAGCCAGTACCGTGATGCCGGTCCCCAGGCCGTCGGCGCTGGCCTGCACATTCTGTTTCATCTCGCTCCACATGCTGCGCACCAGCACTTCGCGCGCCAGCACTTCAATGCCGCGGTCGCGCGCATCGTCAAACCAGTCGCCCAATCCCCGCACGCGCTGGGTGCCGAACAATTCCCGCGCTTTGTCGGCAATCATGTCGTTGATGACGTCGAGCCAGCCGCTTTTCCACGTAACGAAGATGGGATAGACGCCATTGTCGAGGAACCACGGCGCCATGGCCTGGATACGGGCGATCGATGACGCTTCGCTGCCCAAGCCGCCATGGAAATACAGCATGACCTTGCGCGCATGCGCAGGCTGTTGCTGCAGCCAGGCGGCGGGCCGTTCGACCACCACGACATCGGCATTGCGGTCGGCGCTGGGCAAGTGCGGCATGCGGTTCAACAGCACGCCGTTGTTGCCGGTGACCAGCGTGTGCTGGTACGCGTCTTCCCTGGTAAAGGCGGCGCGCGGGCTTTGCAGGGCGGCCGTGGCCACCACACCCATTGGGCGCGCCTGGTTGGGCGGGCACGCCTGCGGCCCCACGTGCACGGTCGATGCGCTGCCTTGCGCCAGCGGCACGCCCAGCCCGACCACCCACGCATCGGTGCCATTGGCGATCCAGTCCTGGTACGTCAGCACGGCAAAGCCGCCAGCGCCCCAGCTTTTGCCCCACGAATTTTGCACGATGAAGCCATAGTCGTTATAGCCAACCAGCGCGAACGCGTGGCCGCCGATGATATCCGGCTGTTCCGGGTTGTAGGCAATGCGCGGCAGCTGGGCGTGGCTGTCGGGCGGCGCGGCGTTGCGCGGGATGGTGGTCCAGCCGCCATGGACTTTGGCGGACACGTAAATTGCGCCGCTCAGGCAGATGGCGGACTGCATATCGACCACGGACTGCTTTTCAATGCGGTAGTACACGCCCAGCGGGCGCTGGACCGCATCCCTGGCCCAGTCCTCGCTGTCCGGCCCGAGGGACTTGTCACGCCACAGCATTTCCGCGCACACGCCATGCTTTTGCCAGCCTTTCAGCGCGCCCCGGCAGCTGGAACCCTCGTAATTTTCATCCGGCCACTCATCGTAATAGCGCGCCAGCGTGTACAGCATGCGCGGGCTGACGCGGTCTTGCTTGCGCATCGCCATGCCGGACTGGCGCCACAGCAGGTAATTGACGGCTGCCGCCAGCCCGAAGCCGGTGCACGCGCCATCCTGGCCCTGGTCCAGGATCAGGCCCGCTTCCGTATAGGCGGGCAAGTGGTCATGCAGCTGCGTGTCGGTGGGTATGCGGGGCGGCAAGTTGCCCATCGGTGCGCGGTAGGGCAAGTCGCGCAAGTCGATGCGGTCGGGGCGGGCATCCAGGGCAATCAGTTTGCCGCCCTGCAGAGCGGCGGTGGTGGCGGGCATGGTGCAGTCTCCTTATGGTCGAGCCTGACCAAGGGTCGCCCGCCGCCATGGGGTTGTCTATTAGTTATTATTGATGAAAATAGCTCATCAGGTCGGAAACGCTAATGATGTCATTTGAACGGGTTGCGTTCATTCAACTCATCGATATAGTTGGCAATTCCCGCACCTTCCCGCTCCAGGAAGCGTTCCACCGCATCGGCAAATGACGGGTGCGCCAGCCAGTGCGCCGACCACGTCTGCTGCGGCAAAAAGCCGCGCGCCATTTTATGCTCGCCCTGCGCGCCGCCTTCAAACGTCTTGATGCCTTGCTCGATGCAAAATTCCAGCGGCTGGTAATATGCCGCCTCGAAGTGCAGGCATGGCACGTGTTCGACGGCGCCCCAGTAGCGCCCATACAGCGTGTCTTTCGTATGCAGCACCAGCGATGATGCAATCGGGCGGCCACCACGTTCGGCAATGGTCAGCATGATGTTGTCCGGCATGGCCGCGCCGATATCGCGGAAGAACGCCAGGTTCAGGTAAGGCGACGACCGGTGTTCCGCATACGTGGTTTCATAGCAGCGGTGGAAGAAGCGCCAGTCGGCATCCGTGATGTCAAAGCCCCGCACGCGGCGCAGCGTGACGCCGGCTTCCCGCACCTTGCGCCGTTCAGCGCGGATATTCTTGCGCTTCTTGTGCTCCAGCGTGGCCGTGAAATCGTCGAACGTGTGGTAGCCCTGGTTAATCCAGTGGAATTGCACGCCGCTGCGCAGCATGAAGCCAGCCTCTTTCAGCAACAGCGCCTGCGGCTGCGCCGGGTACAGCACGTGGGTGGACGACATGCGCGACGCCTGCTGCTGTTCCAGCAAAAAGGCAACCAGCGCAGCCCGTGCTTCGTCATCGCGCGCCAGCAGGCGGCTGCCCGTCACAGGGGTAAAGGGGATTGCGGACAACAGTTTCGGGTAATACTCGATGCCGTTGCGGTGGTAAGCCTCGGCCCACGCCCAGTCAAACACGTATTCGCCATACGAATGGGATTTCGCGTACAGCGGCATGGCGGCGGCCAGCACGCTGCCATCCCACAGCGCCAGGTATTGCGGCTGCCAGCCGGTTTCCGCACAGGCGCTGCCTGACGCGTGCAGCGCATGCAGGAACGCGTACGACAGGAAGGGATTGGCTTCTCCCTGCGCGGCCAGCAGCGCGGACCAGGCAGCTTCGCCGGCTTCAGTGAGGGAGGACAGGATGGCAGGGCGGTAAGTGGTCATGAGGGCCATTCTAGCAACTTTGCCCGGTAATTAAGGCCGAATGCTAAAATCGCCTTTCTGATATGAGGATGCCCGGCCTGAAGGCCCTGCACCCTTGTCGCCTAACTGCCGAGCGTTTCCCCATGCCACATTCTTTCTTCAACCTGTATTCCCACGATTTCGCCCGCGTTGCGGTCGCCGTGCCGCGCTGCCGCGTTGCCGATCCGGCCCACAACGCGCAGGAAACCATCAAGCTGGCCCGTGAAGCGGCCGCGCAGGGCGCGGCACTGGTCGCCTTTACTGAACTGGGCTTGTCGGCTTATACGTGCGATGACTTGTTCCACCAGCGCGCGTTGCTCGATGGCTGCCTGGCAGGTTTGAATGACGTGCTGGAAGCGTCGAAATCCATAGCCTCCGTGCTGGTGGTGGGGGCGCCGCTGCGGGTCGACCATCAATTGTTCAATTGCGCCGTCGTGCTGTCGGGCGGCCGCATCCACGGCGTGGTGCCGAAAACGTATTTGCCGAACTATGGCGAATTCTATGAGGCGCGCCAATTTTCGGCGGCCGATGAAGCGCTGTCGGCGGAAATTACCTTGCTGGGCCAGAAAGTGCCGTTTGGCGCCGAACAGCTGTTTGAAGTGGAGAATTTCCCGCTGCTGAAATTCCACGTCGAGATTTGCGAAGACGTGTGGGTGCCGATTCCTCCGTCATCGTTTGCCGCGCTGGCCGGCGCCACGGTCTTGGTGAACTTGTCGGCGTCCAACGTGGTGATCGGCAAAGCCGACTACCGCCACCAGCTGGTGGGCCAGCAATCGGCGCGCTGCCTGTCCGCTTACCTGTATTCGTCGGCAGGCCGCGGCGAATCCACGACGGACCTGGCGTGGGATGGCCAGGCGCTGATTTATGAAAATGGCGAATTGCTGCGCGAAGCGGAACGTTTCCAGGATGAGTCGCACGTGATATACGGCGACGTGGACCTGGAACGCCTGTCGCGCGAACGCATGCGCCAGACCACGTTTGGCCAGTCGATGCGCCGCCACAGCGCAGAATTGTCGAAGTTCCGCACGGCCCGCTTTGCGCTGGATTTGCCGCGCCATCAAGTGCTGCCGCTGGCGCGCAACGTGGCCCGCTTCCCGTACGTGCCATCGAATACGGCCTTGCGCGACAAGCGCTGCAACGAAGTCTATAACATCCAGGTGCAGGCGCTGGTGCAGCGTTTGTCGTCGTCCGGCATCCGGAAAGTCGTCATCGGCGTGTCCGGCGGCCTCGATTCCACGCACGCGCTGCTGGTGTGCGCGAAAGCCATGGACCGCCTGGACTTGCCGCGCTCGAACATCATTGCCATTACCATGCCAGGCTTTGCCACCAGCACCCGCACGCTGGAACAGGCGCGTGCACTGATGGCCTTTGTCGGCTGCACGGCCCAGGAAATCGATATCCGTCCGAGCTGCATCCAGATGATGAAAGATATCGGCCATCCGTACGCCGAGGGCGCCGAACAGTACGACATCACGTTTGAAAACGTGCAGGCGGGCGAGCGCACCAACCACCTGTTCCGCATCGCCAACCATACGGGCGGCATCGTCATCGGCACGGGCGACTTGTCCGAGCTGGCGCTGGGCTGGTGCACGTATGGCGTGGGCGACCACATGTCGCATTACAACGTCAACGCCAGCGTGCCGAAGACCCTGATTTCCCACCTGGTGCGCTGGGTGGCGGAAAGCAGGCAGTTTGGCGACGTGGATTCCGCCGTGCTGCTGGCTGTCGTGAATACGGAAATCAGCCCGGAACTGGTGCCGGGCAAATCCGGTGACGGCGCGCCCGCGCAAATAACGGAAAGTGTCATCGGCCCATACGAACTACAGGACTTCAACTTATACTACACGCTGCGTTTCGGCTTCGCGCCGTCAAAAGTGGCGTTCCTGGCCCATGCCGCGTGGAGCGACCGCAATACCGGTTACTGGCCGAATGACGCGCACGTGGTGCGCAACCAGTATGCGATGAAGGATATCAAGGCCAACCTCGCCATCTTCCTGCGCCGCTTCTTCCTGACCAGCCAGTTCAAGCGCACGTGTGTGCCGAATGGGCCGAAGGTGGGATCGGGCGGTTCGCTGTCGCCGCGCGGCGACTGGCGCGCCCCGAGCGATTCGGAAGCGGTGGTGTGGATGAATGATTTAAAGAACGTGCCGGAAGACGTTTGAACACACTTTAAGGAGAATGTTATGAAACAAATTACCGCAGTCATCAAGCCATTCAAGCTGGACGAAGTGCGCGAAGCGCTGGCTGAAGTCAACGTGACCGGCCTGACCGTGACGGAAGTAAAAGGCTTTGGCCGCCAAAAGGGCCACACGGAACTGTACCGCGGCGCGGAATACGTGGTGGACTTCCTGCCGAAAGTGCGCGTGGAAGTGGTGGTTGACGACAGCGTGGCCGAGCAAGTGGTTGACGCCATCATCAAGGCTGCCCGCACCGGCAAGATCGGCGACGGCAAGATTTTCGTGCAAAACGTTGAGCAAGTGATCCGTATCCGTACCGGCGAAACGGGCCCGGACGCGGTTTAACGGCTGCCTGGCGCCGCAGCGGTGCGGCGCCGGTTTTACCTGGGGTGCGCCAGCTTGAGGTCGAACTTCCAGCTGACCAGGCGCATCAGTGTAATCAGCGCGGCGCTGGCCCACAGCGAAAAATCTTCCGACGCGCCCGCGTACTGCAAGCCGATATAGACCCAGCAGCCAAAGAATGCGCAAATCGCATACGGCTTGCCATCGCGGAAGACCATCGGCACTTCATTGCACACGATATCGCGCAGCACGCCGCCAAAGATGCCGGTAATGACGCCCATCATCACGGCAATAAACAGCGGCATGCCCACCGCCTGCGCCTGCGCCACGCTGGCCACGGCAAACAGGCCGAGGCCCACGGCATCGGCCACGACGATCAGGCGTTCCGACACGATATGGCGGATTTGCTTGAAAAACGGCGCCGCCAGCAGCGCCACCACGAACAGCAGGATCGTGTATTCCTGATGCTGGACCCAGAACAGGGGGCGCTTGTCGAGCAGGATGTCGCGCATGGTGCCGCCGCCAAATGCCGTGATAAACGCCACGATGATGACGCCCACGATATCCATGCGCTTGCGGCGCGCTTCCACGAACCCGGAAAATGCGCCGACCAGTATTGCCCCGATTTCAATGATGGTGACCAGATTGACGTGGGGGACGATCTTCATGTGTGGATGGCTATATGCAAGGTTGTATAGACTGACAGGTTAACATGCGCGGGCGCTGTCCGGTAGGGTTGGGGAGCTGGTTTGCCCCCAATTGACAATATCGGAATAGTTCATCACCATGTGATTTTGATAATTTTTCAATATCGCCATGACGCCCATTCAGCCCATTCAGCCGATTGCCGCTGCTGTTTTACTGTTGTGTGTGCAAGGCGTCCTGGCCGCCTCCGCCGATGCGCCTGCTGTTGCCCCGATAACCGCTGTCACAGTGTATCCGGGCAGCGCCACCGTTGAACGGGTGGTGCAAATCAAGGCGGGGCAGACGGAAGTGGAAATTGCCGGGCTGCCGGCGAATTTCGATGCGCGCACGGTGCGTGTGCAGGCGTCGAATGGCATCCAGCTGGGACAGATTGTCACGCGGGATGTCAGCGCAGCCGAGGCGCCGGGCGCGCGCGAAGCGGAACTCGAACAGAAAATCCAGGCATTGCGCGACAGCCGTGAAGTGCTGGAAGTCGACGTGCAGGCAGCGAGCACCGTGCGTGCCTACCTGGAAAAGCTGCCGGCGGCAGGCGAGCACAGCGCCGCCGCGGATGGCAAGGCCATCGCCGGGGCCATCGATGCCGTACGCCATGGCGCGCGTGATACGTTCAGCCAGATCCAGCGCACGCAAGTCCAATTGCGCGATCTGGACCGCAAGATCGCCGTGCTGGTCAAGGAGTTGTCACGGGTGCGCAGCGGAGCGCGCGACCAGCGCCGTATCACCGTGTCGCTGGCGGCGCGGCAGGGTGGGACGCTGCGCCTGTCGTACCAGGTCAACGGCGCCGGTTGGAAGCCCGCCTACCGCGCCCTGCTCGATACCACTACGTCGCGCATCGACCTGGAACGTATGGCCGTCGTATCGCAACGGACCGGGGAAGACTGGTCCGGCGTGGCGCTGAAATTGTCGACCGGCCAGCCGCGCCTGTCGCCGCAGGCGCCGGAACCAGAGCCGCGTTTGCTGAAGTATTACCCGCCTACGGTGCTGATGGAGCCGGCGCCAATGATGATGGCGCCGGCTTCCGCGCCTGCGCCGGTTCAGTCCGTGCCGGTACAAATTACGGGGTCGCGCGTGCGTCCGGAAGATTTATATGTGCCGCCCGTGCTGGAAACACAGGGCAACTTCGATACGGAATTCAATGTGCCGGACAGGGCCGACCTGGCCTCCGATGGCCGCGAAGTATCGCTGCCCTTGTCGCGCCTGGCCTTGCCGGTGGCGCAGCGCATCCGCGCCACGCCGGCCATGGATAAATCCGCCTTCCTGATGGCGGAAGCGGAACGTCCCGCCGGCGTGTGGTTGAGCGGCGACGTGCAATTGTTCCGCGATGGCGCCTACGTCGGCAACACGCACTGGAACAGCCAGGCCACGGAAAAACTGCAATGGTCATTTGGCCGCGATGAGCTGGTGCGCGTGACGGTGGACCGCGCGGGCCAGCAGACCGGCAGTTCCGGCTTCCTGTCGAAAAAGGGCGAACGCGATGTGACTGACGTCTACACCATCGCCAGCAGCCATAAGACGCCGGTGGCGCTGGAAGTGCTGGAGGCGGCGCCTGTCAGCACGTCCGATGAAGTCAAGGTGGAAGCCGTGTTTGAACCACAGCCTGCCGTCAAAGACTGGGAGCGCCGCCAGGGCGTGGTGGCGTGGCAAAAGACGCTGGCGCCCGGCGAGACCATGAAAATCAAGGTGCGCTACACGATTCGCTATCCGAAAGAGGGCGGCGTCACGAATTTGCCGTGACCGGGCGCAGCGCTGTAAAACGTGCGTAACGTGCGTAACGTGCGTAACGTGCGTAACGTGCGTAACGTGCGTGTTAGCGCCGTTCCGGCATCAGGGCGGCGCGCAACAGCACGATCAGCGCGCCTTCACCGCCATCGTGCGAGCGCGCCTGGCAAAACGCCACCACGCCTTTTTGCACCAGCCAGCTGTGCACCATGGATTTCAGCACCGGCTCCTGGCCGCGCGAACCAAATCCCCGGCCATGGATCACGCACACGCAGCGGTGGTTGCGCTGCATGGCTTTGGTCAAAAACACACCCAGCGCATCGCGCGCCTGGTCGCGGTTCATGCCATGCAAATCCAGTTCATCCTGCGTGGGCCAATAGCCTTTGCGCATTTTCTTCATGACGTCCGGGCCTACGCCGGGCGCCACGTAATTCAATTCCGGATCTTCTTCCAGATAGTGTTCAACGCCGAACATGTCCGACAGCGATTCGCGCAGCACGGCCGCGTCGTCGGCTTTCTGTTCTTCCGCCGTCAGCGGGCGTTTATTCGCCGCGGCGGCAGCGGCGGCGGCGGAGACGGCAGGGCGGGGCTGATGCACGTAACGGTCCGGCGCCTGCATTTTTTGCACGCCGGATAAGCTGTTGCGGAAAATATTGGCTTCCTGGGCCGCCACTTTTTCCTGCTTTTTACGCGCGGCCTCGGCGGCGGCGCGTTCTTCACCCTCTTGCTTCAGCTGCTTGCCGAATGCTTTCAGGTCCGCAAAGTCTTTCAGTCCCGCCATCTCATTGACTCCCGATTACTCCTGGCCTTCCAGGTAGCGCTGCGCATCGAGCGCCGCCATGCAGCCGGTACCGGCGCTGGTGATGGCCTGGCGGTACACGTGGTCTTGCACGTCGCCGGCGGCAAACACGCCCGGTACGCTGGTGGCCGTTGCCATGCCTTCGGTGCCGGTGCGGGTCTTGATGTAGCCGTTGTGCATTTCCAGCTGGCCTTCGAAGATGCCCGTGTTCGGCTTATGGCCGATCGCCACGAACAAGCCGTGCACCTTGATTTGCGACAGTGCGCCGTCCGCGGTGGCAGCCAGCGTCAAGCCCGTCACGCCGCCTTCATCACCCGTCACTTCGTGCAGCGTGTGGTTCAATTTCAATTCGATCTTGCCTTCGGCAACCTTGGCCATCAGGCGGTCGATCAGGATCGCTTCAGCGCGGAATTTGTCGCGGCGGTGCACCAGCGTGACTTTGGTGGCGATGTTCGACAGGTACAGCGCTTCTTCCACGGCGGTATTGCCGCCGCCAATCACGGCAACTTCCTGGCCACGGTAGAAGAAACCGTCGCAGGTGGCGCAGGCGGACACGCCGCGGCCCATGAATTCCTGTTCCGACGGCAGCCCCAGGTACTGCGCCGACGCGCCGGTCGCGATAATCAGCGTATCGCACGTGTATTCGCTGCTGTCGCCAATCAGGCGGATCGGCTTTTCCGACAGCTTGGCCGTGTGGATGTGGTCAAACACGATATCCGTCTTGAAGCGTTCCGCGTGCTGCAGGAAGCGCTGCATCAAGTCCGGGCCTTGCACGCCCATCGGGTCGGCTGGCCAGTTTTCCACGTCGGTGGTGGTCATCAACTGGCCACCCTGTTCCACGCCGGTAACCAGCATGGGATTCAAATTGGCGCGCGCGGCATAAATGGCAGCGCTGTAGCCGGCAGGACCGGAGCCAAGGATCAAAACGCGGGCGTGTTTGGTAGTGGTCATGAGTGGTTCTTTCAGTTTGGATCAACCCAAGATGGGGGCGCGGACAATACACGCAAGCAATTTCGTGGTAAATCGGTACGCGCAACAAACCGCGATTATAGTCCAATAGGGCAATTGGCATGAATCGTGAGGCCAGTTGCCCAAGAGATAGCTTAAAATAAGGGGTTATGGCACATAGCTGCCAAACAGCCTTAGCTAAGTGTAGTAAATATTAATAAAGTAACAATGCCAAGAAACAGCACCCAGGCGGCCTCCAATCGGAATACACGCAACAGCACAGAACGCCAGCCGCTCCCGAACCGGCTGGTGCGGCTGCTGTCGGAAGCGCGCTGGATGGCGATTGCCGTACTGACCATTTACATCGTGCTGATCATGGCCAGCTACAACAAGCTGGATCCAGGCTGGTCGCATTCCAATGCCGTTCCCCGCGTCTACAACCTGGGCGGCAAGGCAGGCGCTTACCTGAGCGACCTGATGCTGTTTATTTTCGGTTTTTCCGCGTGGTGGTGGATAGTCTGGCTGCTGCGCTCCGTGTGGGGCGGCTACCGGCGCCTGACGCGCCGCTTCCTGACCGGCGAAGACGACGAGCCGGAACACCGGCACGAAACCATTATCCGCGTGATTGGTTTTGCCTTCCTGCTGGTGGGCAGCCTGGGCCTGGAATTTTTGCGCATGTACACGTTGCACGTGCAATTGCCCCGTGCGCCGGGCGGCGTGCTGGGCCAGCTGATCGGCCATGCGGCCCACGTGGGACTGGGCTTTACCGGCGCCACGCTGCTGTTGCTGCTGCTGTTTGTCGTGGGACTGAGCCTGTTTTTCCACATTTCGTGGCTGAACGTGGCCGAGCGTATCGGTGGCGCCATCGAAGTGTGCTACGAATGGATGGTGCACCGCTACGAAGACCATGAAGACCGCCGCCGCGGCTCGATGGCAGCCGTCAAGCGCGATGAAGTGGTTGTCAGCGAGCGCGCCAAGCACGTGGAAAAACATGCGGAAAAACCTGTGCGCATCGAGCCGCAAGTGGTCGATAACCCATTTACGCCGGCCAAGGATGGCAAGAAAGCGGCCGACGATACGGCTGCTACGGTGGCCGCCTTTGCAGCCGTGCCGGCGGGGCAGGCTGCCGCCGCGCCGGCCGAGAAGTTTGCCGCTGCGCCGGCGCCTGTGAAAATCGAAGCGGCGGTCACGTCGGTGCCGATGTCGGACCGCGCCGTTAAGGAACGCCAGGGCACGCTATTCCAGGAAGCCCGTCCGGGCGACTTGCCGCCGCTGTCGCTGCTCGATGATCCGCCGCAGGCGCAGGAATCGATTCCGGTGGAAACCTTGGAATTCACCAGCCGCCTGATTGAAAAGAAATTGTCGGACTTTGGCGTGGAAGCGCGCGTGGTGGCGGCGTATCCGGGCCCGGTCGTGACACGCTACGAAATTGAACCGGCCACCGGCGTGAAGGGTAGCCAGATCGTCAACCTGGCGCGCGACCTGGCCCGTTCTCTGTCGCTGACGTCGATCCGCGTGGTGGAAACCATCCCGGGCAAGAATTACATGGCGCTGGAATTGCCAAATCCGAAGCGCCAGATCGTACGCCTGTCGGAAATCGTCGGTTCCAAGGTGTACCACGACAATGCGTCCGCCCTGACAGTGGCGCTGGGCAAAGATATTGCCGGCAAACCCGTGGTGGCGGATTTGGCCAAGATGCCGCACTTGCTGGTGGCCGGTACCACCGGTTCCGGTAAATCCGTTGGTATCAACGCCACCATCCTGTCGCTGCTGTACAAGGCCGACCCGGCTGACGTGCGCATGATCCTGATCGACCCGAAAATGCTGGAAATGTCGGTGTACGAAGGCATTCCGCACTTGCTGGCGCCGGTGGTCACGGATATGCGCCAGGCCGGCCACGCGCTGAACTGGGCCGTCAATGAAATGGAGCGCCGCTACAAGCTGATGTCGAAGCTGGGTGTGCGTAACCTGGCGGGCTACAACACGAAGATCCTGGAAGCGGCCAAGCGCGAAGAACATATCCCGAATCCGTTCAGCATTACGCCGGATTCGCCGGAACCGCTGGAAAAATTGCCAACCATCGTCATTATCATTGATGAATTGGCCGATTTGATGATGGTCGTGGGCAAGAAAGTCGAAGAGTTGATTGCCCGTATCGCCCAAAAAGCCCGCGCGGCGGGATTGCACTTGATTCTCGCCACGCAGCGCCCATCTGTGGATGTGATTACCGGTTTGATTAAAGCCAATATCCCGACGCGTATTGCATTCCAGGTGTCGTCGAAAATCGACTCGCGTACGATTCTCGACCAGATGGGCGCGGAAACCTTGCTGGGCATGGGTGACATGCTGTACATGCCGCCCGGAACCGGCTTGCCGATCCGCGTGCACGGCGCGTTTGTTTCCGATGATGAAGTGCACCGCGTCGTAGGACATTTGAAATTGCAGGGTGAGCCGAACTACATCGACGGCATCCTGGAAGGTGGCACGCTGGAAGGCGAGGGCGGCGGCGAAGGCGGCGCGGCGGCCGGCGAGGGCGGCGGCGAGGCTGACCCGATGTATGACCAGGCCGTGCAAGTGGTCTTGAAAAACCGCCGGGCGTCGATCTCGCTGGTGCAGCGCCACTTGCGGATTGGCTACAATCGCGCAGCGCGCTTGCTGGAGCAAATGGAACAAAGCGGTGTCGTGTCGCCGATGCAATCGAACGGCAACCGGGACATTCTCGTGCCAGCCGCCAGCGCGGAATAACACACGGCAGCTTCCGGTTGGTGCCGATACAGGCAGCCTGCGCAGAATAGGAAAGAAAATGAAACGTTTGAAGATTGCCGCCCTGCTGGCGGCCCTGATCGGCGCCAGTGCGCTGGTGATGGATGCGGAGGCGGCGGCGCTGGACCAGTTCAAGACTTTTGTTGCCAGCACAAAATCCGCCCGTGGTGAATTCACGCAGCAGCAAATGAAAGCAGGCGGCGGCAAAGCTGCCGCGCCATCGTCCGGTACGTTTGAATTCGCCCGCCCAGGTAAATTCATCTGGACGTACCAGAAACCGTATGACCAGTTGCTGCAAGCCGATGGCGAGAAGCTGTATATCTATGACAAGGACTTGAACCAGGTTACGGTGAAAAAGCTGGGCGATGCGCTGGGTTCGTCGCCGGCCGCCATCTTATTCGGCAGCAACGACCTGGAAAAGAACTTCACGTTGTCGGAAGCCGGCGCCAAAGATGGCATGGAATGGCTGAAAGCCGTGCCAAAAACACAAGACACGACGTTTGAACAAATCACGATCGGCTTGCGCGACGGCACGCCGCAAGCCATGGAACTCAAAGATAACTTTGGTTCCGTGTCCGTGCTGTCGTTCCGTAAATTCGAAAAAAATCCTCCCGTCAGCGCCAATCACTTCAAGTTCGTCATGCCGAAAGGCGTGGAAATTTCCCAGCAGTGATGGATGATTTGTTCAAGACGGAACCGCGCCCGCCACTCGCGGAAGCGCTGCGTCCAAAGTCGCTCGATGAAGTCATCGGCCAGACGCATTTATTAGGCGAAGGCAAACCGCTGCGCCTGGCGTTTCAGGCCCGCAAACCGCATTCAATGATTTTCTGGGGCCCGCCCGGCGTAGGCAAAACCACGCTGGCGCGCCTGACGGCGCACGCGTTTGACGCGGAATTCATTGCCTTGTCGGCCGTGTTTGCCGGCGTCAAGGATATCCGCGCGGCCATGGAGCAAGCGCAAGACAACCTGGACCGCCTTGGCAAGCACACGCTGCTGTTTGTCGATGAAATCCACCGGTTTAACAAGTCGCAGCAAGACGCCTTGCTGCCCTTCGTGGAATCGGGCCTGGTGACGTTTATTGGCGCGACCACGGAAAACCCCAGCTTTGAAGTCAATTCGGCATTGCTGTCGCGGGCACAGGTGTATGTGCTGAAGTCGCTGAACGAGACGGAGATGCGCCAGTTGCTGGCGAAAGCGCAACAGGAAGCCTTGCCGCATTTGCAATTCGATGACGCCGCCGCCGATACGTTGATCGGCTATGCGGATGGCGATGCGCGCCGCTTTTTGAATTTGCTGGAACAGGCGGATAACGCCGCATCGCCGGCCGGCATACAGAAAATCGATGCCGCGTTTGTGGAAAACGCGATGACGCTCAATGCGCGCCGTTTCGATAAAGGCGGCGACAATTTCTATGACCAGATTTCCGCGCTGCACAAATCGGTGCGCGGCTCGAACCCCGACGGCGCGCTGTACTGGTTTTGCCGCATGATCGATGGCGGCGCCGATCCCCGCTACCTGGCGCGCCGCATTGTGCGCATGGCGTGGGAAGACATTGGTTTGGCGGATCCCCGCGCATTAACCATCGTCAATGATGCGGCGGAAACCTATGAGCGTTTGGGCTCGCCGGAAGGGGAGCTGGCGTTGGGACAGGCCGTGATTTACCTGGCTGTGGCGGCCAAGAGCAATGCCGGCTACAACGCCTTCAACGAAGCCATGGCGCACGTGAAACGCGACAAGTCGCGTGAAGTGCCCGTGCACTTGCGCAATGCGCCCACCAAATTGATGAAAGAGCTGGGTTACGGCCACGCCTACCGCTATGCCCACGATGAACCCCACGCCTATGCGGCAGGGGAGACCTATCTGCCGGACGGCATGCCCGAACCGGGCTGGTACCGCCCCGTGCCACGGGGGCTGGAAATCAAAATTGCCGACAAGCTGGCCTTCCTGCGCAAGCTCGACGACGAGGCTGGCAAACCGTAGTTCATATACGGTATTACCCGCCTCGAGTTCGATAAGTATCTGATTACATTTCTCTTTTCCTATTTTTAAGTTTTTACTAAAAGTAAGGGAAACTGCTAGTCGGAAACCTTTACAGTGCGCAAATTTTGTGCAAACACATTCCTTTTAAATCAGGAGCTTATACTGCTGGCCTGCAACTTGCTTACTTCCTGAGTGGAACATCTGTTTCTGAAATTGCAATTATTTAGCCACCGAAAGGAAGCCAAAATGAAAAAGCAATATTCGAAGATAGTGGGTGCGCTGATTGCTGCGTTTGCTGCCAATGTTGCTTTTGCAACGCCCGCTCCTCCACCCGCCACAGTACCTTGCACGCTAGATAGCTACACCATCACCAAAGCTGCGCCAGCCGGGATGAACCCGGTACCCATCGGCCCCACCTTTAACGCGACGAAATGCCTCGGCGTAGTCAACGGGGTCAGTGGCGGAACCAATCCCGCCAATGTCCAGGTCAATGACGGCAATCTGGGCTATCTGGGCGATGGCTTGCTGAACGGTGAAAACAACCTGGTTCCGTGGAATACCTTCATTACCGCAGACCAGCTGCTGGACTTGAATCCGAATACGACAGGCGCCATTGACCCGGGCTGGATCCAGCTGGGTACCATGAATGGTTCGACGTCGGCCATGAGCTATTCCAGCATTGGATCGGGCTCGACTGCACTGAACATGTCGTCCATCCTGAGCTTCACGCAAACCAAGGATGCCAATACAGGCGCCATTATTTCCGGTACGTGGACCTTGAAGCTTGATGCCAACATCATCAACATCTTGCATGCCAACGGGCTGTTCCAGCGTAATAACTTTGACCAGTTGGCCTTTGTCGTCAAAGCCAGTGACAAATGGGCCGTGTATGACTTTAACTTTGCGCGTGATCCTTATCTGTCCGGCTTTGATTTGACGCAGCCGTATTCGCTGGGCGGTACCTGGAACCTCGACGACTTTAAAAATTCCAACGGGCAAGACCAGGCATTGTCATTCCTTAGCGTCTGGGCACGCGACCCCATTTCCGGGCCGGCCGTTCCAGAACCTGGTGTACTGGGGCTGCTTGGTGTCGGTCTGCTAGCGATGACGGGCTTGCGCCGCCGCCAGGCAAAGTAAATAGCTGATGGCAAATTCGGCCACCCTGCGGGGTGGTTTTTTTTGTCTGTCGGAAAACTTTACAGAGCATTTTGTCACCAAAAGTGTAAATGTGTAAATTAAATGCTGGAAATGTTTCGCATGCCCTAGAGAGGAGAATTCACGTAAGGGAAACTGTCAGTCGGAAATTTTTACACAGGTGTAGGAATATGCCTACATTACAACCTTGTAATCAAAGGCTTGCGATGCGTGGCCCATATCTTGCTACTTGTCCATGGCAATAAAGGTTTCTTTAGTGTAAGACGCTGTGCCAAACGAAAAGGATTCTTAATGAAAAAACAAATGTCGATAGCAGTTGGCGCCTTGGTGGCTGCCTTCTCGATGACTTCCGCCAGCGCAGTGACTTGCACTGCAGATAGCTGGCATATCACTGCCGCCGCCCCAACCGGCACCAGCCTGTACACGCTGCCAACGCCACAACAGGCAACCAAGTGCGTGGGCGTGTATGCCAACCCGAATAACGTGGCATCCATCCAAGCTGATTCCCCTAACCTGGGTTACCTGGGCAATGGCTTGCTGAACGGCGAAGGCGGCTGGCTGGACCCAACCAGCGCGACGACCGGTTTTATTACGCAAAATGATTTGCTGGCCCTGAATCCAGCAACGCCTAATCAAAAGAAAGACCCGGGCTGGATTCAGCTGGGCATGCTGCAAGGCAATGAAGGTAAGTTCCAGGCTGCCAAAGTAGGTCCGCTGGCGGCCGGTGGCGCGGAGCTCGACCTGGGCCAGGTATTAAGCTACAGCCAAAAGGTGGACAACAGCTTGTCGCCGGAAAAGGGCGGTACGGCTGGCACCTGGCAACTGACGGTTAACCAGAATATCGTGAGCTTGCTGCACGCAGCGGGCCTGTTCCAGCGCAGCACTTTCGACCACCTGGCGTTCGAAGTGAAGGCTGGCTCGAACTGGGCGGTATATGACTTCAACTTCAACCAGATTGGCGGCTTCGACCTGACCAAGCCCTACACCATCACGGGTACCTGGGACTTGAACGATTTCCGCAATAAGCCGGATGGCGTGGGCAAGAACCACGACCAGTTCCCTGATAATGCGATTTCCGACCTGATCATCTGGGCACGCGACCCGATCAACACGGCGGAAGTGCCTGAGCCAGGTTCGATGGCCATGATGGGCCTGGGCTTGCTGGCCCTGGCTGGTGCCCGCCGCCGCAAGTCCAGGTAAGACACGCTGCAGCGTTGCTGGAAGCCACCTTCGGGTGGCTTTTTTGCCTTCAGGAGATTGCCATAATTATCACAATAATTTCCTGTCGAGAATTTTTACAGCCAGTTCCTCTTGCCGGCGACTGGAAATTAAGCGGTTGATCAAGGGCAAGAGTATGCACCCTTTGTGTTATTTCCCATATGTAAGGGAAACTGCTAGTCGGAAACTTTTACACTGTTGCGTGGTCCAATTTAATTACAAGCCTGTAATCAAAGACTTAGCGAGCTGGCACGGTCATTGCTATATTACCCTCGAGAATTACAAATTTACCGATTGCAATTTAAGCTGCCACCGAAAGGGAATTCAAATGAACAAGCAAGCCGTCAAAGTAGTTGGTGCACTGGTCGCAACCTTTGCAGCTGGCGCCGTACAGGCAGCCGCAAGCGCTGCCTACCTGCCAGGCTGCACGCTGGACAGCTATGCAATCACGAAAGCCGCGCCTGCTGGGACGACGCCGCAAACGCTGCCCGGCAACCTGGTGATCAATTCCACTGGCTGCTACGGCGTCAAGGCCATGGGTAACAATAATCCTGCCAGTGTCACTGTCGATAACAACCTGGGCTACCTGAACGATGGCTTGCTGAATGGCGAAGGCAATCTGATTCCATTCAATTACTTCATCACGCAATCGCAGTTGCAAGACTTGAACCCGAACGACGTGGGCGCCCGCGATCCGGGCTGGGTTGAACTGGGCCGCATCACGAACGCTAGTGCGCTCAACTCTGCCGGCTCGGCCACGATGGTGGCGGACTCGATCAAGACTTCCACTGGCACGTTGAATCTGGGCAGCATCTTGTCCTTTACGGAATCGGCTGCCCCGATCACGAGCGGTGGTTCCCGTGCCGGCACGTGGACCCTGTCGCTGGACGCCAACATCGTCAACGTCCTGAAAAACAATGGCCTGTTCCAGCGCAATAACTTCGACCAGCTGGCCTTCGTCGTCAAAGCCAGCGACAAGTGGGCGGTCTACGACTTTGACTTCACCAAATTGCCAGCCGGTATGTTTGATTTGACGCAACCGTACTCGTTGTCCGGTACGTGGAACTTGAACGACTTTAAGAATGATCCGACCAAGCCAGACCAGGGCTTGTCGTTCCTGGGCGTATGGGCGCGTGACCCAGTCCTGAGCCAGCCAACCAATGTGCCTGAACCAGGCGTGCTGGCCTTGTTTGGCGCCGGTTTGCTGGGCATGGCTGCCGCACGCCGTCGCCGCCAGTCGAAATAAATCCCGCGCTAAACCAGTCCAAGCGGGCAGGGCAAGCCACCTTCGGGTGGCTTTTTTGCGTTTGTACACTACTGATTTGCGACTAAAACGCATGGCTGCAGCGACCGATTGTATACATATCATGATGCAATTGTTGCGGATCGGCCACGCAGTGTTGCATCACGTTATTGAGTATCCATCGTACGCATAGATTGTATACAAAATTCGTTGACAATAAATTTATCCGGGAGCATGATGAATTCACGAAAGCCGCCACAGAGCGGCGCGAATGAAGCCAATCAGTGGAGACATCATGCGTAACAGCCCCGCCATCGCAGTGCTTGCAGCGCCCTCACAGCCCGGTGTGCCGTACCCCGGCCATTCCGCCGTGAGCGATGCTCCACCTTCTCCTGTTTGACCTCGACTTCCCCGTTAGACACCACCAGACGACCCGTAGAGGCATGCCGGATAGCACCGGAAAAAGTAGTTCAAGACATAAAATCTTCAGATGGAGACACCATGAACAACCTGCTATACAAAGTGGACGACCGTCCACCACTCGTCACTACCGTCCTGCTCGCTGCGCAGCACATGCTGGCTGCACTGGGGGGTATCATCGCTGTCCCGCTGGTGGTCGGCGCAGTCCTGAAACTTCCTGCTGACCAAATCGTTGCATTGGTCAATGCTGCGCTGCTAGGTTCCGGCATCGTTACCTTCATTCAGTGCAAGGGTGCGGGGCCGGTCGGTATCCGGCTGCCCTGCGTGATGGGCACCAGCTTCGCCTTCGTGGGCGCGGCCATCAGTATCGGCCTGGAACATGGCGTTCCCGGCATCCTCGGCTCGTCGCTGGCGGGTTCCGTTGTCATGATCCTGGGCAGCTTCTTCATGCCGCAAATCCGCAAACTGTTCCCGCACCAGGTGACGGCAGTGGTCGTGACCATGATCGGCCTGTCGCTGGTGCCTGTGGCAGTGGACTGGGCAGCCGGTGGTAAAGGCGCGGGCCCGCACTATGGCGACCCGATCAACCTGGGCATCGCCCTGTTCGTACTGGCCACCGTGATTGCACTGGTGCAGTTTGGTAAAGGCATCATTTCGGCTGCCGCCGTCGTGATCGGCATGATCATCGGTTACTGCGTATGCCTGGGCCTGGGCCTGGTAGATTTTTCGGCAGTGCAGAAAGCCGCCGTGTTCGCTGTGCCGCAGCCGCTATACTTCGGCATGACGTTCCCTGTCAGCGGCATCCTGGCCATGGCAGTGGCTTACATCGTGACCATGGTGGAAACCACCGGCACCTTCATGGCGCTGGGTTCGGCAACGCAAACCAAAATGCGCGGCAAGCTGCTGTCCCGTGGCGTTCTCTGCGACGGTGTGGGTTCCGCATTTGTTTCCGTGCTGGGCGCTCCGCCAGTATCGACCTTCGCTCAAAACGTCGGCGTGATTTCGCTGACCGGCGTGGCCAGCCGCCACGTGGTGGCGCTGACCGGCGTACTGCTGGCAGCGGCCGGCCTGTTCCCGGTACTGGGCGCCATTGTTGTGACCATCCCTCAGCCTGTGCTGGGCGGCGCCGGCCTGATGATGTTTGCCATGATCATTGCCGCTGGCGTACAAATGCTGTCGCACGTTGAGCACGACAAGCGTACTGGCTTACTGATCGCTGTGTCGGTGGGGTGCGGCCTGGCGGTGTCGGTTCGTCCTGAACTGCTGTCGAAACTGCCAGCCTTCGTGCATGAAGTCTTCGGTTCCGGTATCTCGACCGCCGCCATCGTGGCCGTGGTACTGAATCTGGTGCTGCCGGATCGTCCAGTGGAAGCCCACGATGATGAAGAGGAAGACGTACCGCAGCCCATGCTGGTAAAAAACATGGAGGCGGCGTAATCTGAAGCCGGCTCATAGCTAGTACCGCGCCGGCCTCGTGCCGGCGCGTTTTTTGACATTGTTTCCGCAGTACCGACTCGCATCGATCCTGTTTCCGCAGTGTTTAATCATTTCAATTTTAGTGAAAACAAAATGACTAAAACTCTCCTGATCAAAAATGCGCGTGTCGTGGTGACGATGGATGACCAGCGCCGTGAAATCAACGATGGCGCCATCTACGTACGCGGCAATGTGATTGAACAAGTCGGTCCCACTGCCGAATTGCCGCAAACGGCCGATGAAGTCATCGATGCCACTGGCCACGTGGTCACGCCCGGCCTGGTCAATACCCACCACCATATGTACCAAAGCCTGACGCGCGTGATTCCTGCCGCGCAAAATGGCGAACTGTTTAACTGGCTGACCAACCTGTATCCGATCTGGGCCAATCTCAATAGCGAGATGGTGCACGTGTCGACGTTGACGGCCATGTCGGAACTGATCCTGTCCGGCTGCACCACCAGCAGCGACCACCTGTACATTTACCCGAACGATTGCAAGCTCGATGACAGCATTGAGGCGGCGTCGAAAATCGGCATGCGCTTCCATGCGGCGCGCGGCGCCATGAGCGTGGGCCAGTCGAAGGGCGGCTTGCCGCCGGACCGCGTGGTGGAAGATGAAAAAGCGATTTTAAAAGATACGCAGCGGCTGATTGAAACGTACCACGATGCCGGGCGCCATGCGATGCAGCGCGTGGTGGTGGCGCCATGCTCGCCGTTTTCCGTGTCGCAGGATTTGATGAAGGAAGCGGCGCTGCTGGCGCGCAGCTATGGCGTGTCGATGCACACGCACCTGGCGGAAAACGTCAACGACATTGCGTACAGCCGCGAAAAATTCAATATGACGCCGGCTGAATATGCGGAAGATTGCGGCTGGGTGGGCCACGACGTGTGGCACGCGCACTGCGTGCAGCTCGATGACGACGGTGTGTATATGTTTGCGAAAACCGGCACCGGTGTCGCGCACTGCCCATGCTCGAACATGCGCCTGGCGTCCGGCATTGCGCCGGTGCGCAAGATGGTCGATGCGGGCGTGCCGGTGGGCCTGGGTGTCGATGGCTGCGCATCGAACGATGGCGCGCACATGCTGGGCGAAGCGCGCCAGGCCATGCTGCTGCAGCGCGTGGGATTTGGCCCGGATGCCATGACGGCGCGCCAGGCGCTGGAGCTGGCCACCCTGGGTGGCGCTAAAGTGTTGAACCGCGATGACATCGGCGCCATCAAGCCGGGCATGTCGGCCGACATCGTCATGTTCAAGCTGGACCAGATTGCTTTTGCCGGCGCGCTGCATGATCCGGTCGCGGCACTGGTGTTCTGCACGCCGTCCAACGTCAACTACAGCGTCATCAATGGCAAGATCGTCGTCAAGGATGGCCTGTTGCAGACCATTGATTTGCCGCTGGTGATTGAACGCCATAACCAGCTGGCGTCGGATCTCGCGCTGGCGACGGGGACACGCAAGGCTGCGTAAGCCCCCTTGGTGCCGGCGCTTATTTCAACAGCGCCGACACCAGGTCTTTCTCATGCACGCCGCCCGTGTCAAAACGCAGCGCAGCTTCCACGTGCATCAAATGCTCGACCATCACGCGCGCGGCCAGGTCCGCATCGCCCGACCGCGCCGCTTTTAAAAACTCATCATGTTCGTTTGATGAACACGCCGCATCGCGGTCCGACTGGTACAGCATCGTGATCAGCGTGCTGCGCGCCACCAGTTCCCGCACCATTTCCAGCAACACTTCATTGCCCGCCACTTCGGCCAGCAGCACGTGAAAATCGCCCAGCAATTGCGAGCGGACTTTGTGGTCGCCTTCGAGAGAACGGCGTTCCAGTTCCAGGTGCTGTTCCAGCGCCGTGTAATGGTGCGGCTGCGCGTGGACCGTGAATTCGCGCGCCATCGCGGCTTCCAGGATGCGGCGCGCTGCAAAGATATCGCGCGATTCCTTTTCGCTGGGCTGGCTGACGAACGCGCCTTTGTCCGGCACGATGCGAATCAGCTTGTCCTTGGACAGGATCAGCAGGGCCGCGCGGATCTTGGTGCGGCTGACGTTGTACAGGCGTGACAGCGCTTCTTCGCGCAGCTTGGTGCCAGGCGGCAGCTTGCGCGCAGCGATGGCTTCCGCGATATGGCCGGCGATCTCATTGGAGCTTTCACCGGTGCGTTCTTCAAGGGCTGCGGTGGAGGTGGACATGGAACGGACGCGTTATGCAATCCCCAATGATACATCTGGTCTGCAATATTGGCTATAACGCAAGGCATCTTGCCACAGGGTTTGCTGCACACCGGTAGTGCACTGTGTTATGCTCTTTTGATAATTATCAATCAAATAATTTGGAGGCGCGATGGCTGAAGTGATCGATGTCGGCGGCGTGGATGTGCATATCGAAGGCGAGGGCAGCGAGACCATCGTCATGCTGCATGGCTGGCCGGACACGTACCGTTTATGGGATGCGCAAGTGGCGGCGCTGCGCGGCGCGTACCGCTGCGTGCGCTTTACGTTGCCGGGCTTCGAGCCGGGCAAGCCGGCCCGTCCCACGTCGCTGGTCGATACCGTGGCGCTGATCCACCGCGTCATCCGCACCATCAGCCCGGACCGGCCCGTCATCTTGCTGCAGCACGACTGGGGCAGCATCTTCGGCAACCAGTTTGCGCTGCGCCATCCACAAATGGTGTCGCGCATCGTGTGCGTGGACGTGGGTGACGCGTTGTCGCCGGACTTTGCCGCCCAGCTGGGCGCGAAGGCCAAAGGCATGGTGTTCGCATACCAAATGTGGCTGGCGATGGCGTGGATCATCGGCGGCAAGCCGGGGGACAGCATGTCGCGCTATATGGCGTCCAAACTCAAATGCCCGACTGATCCCGCCATGATCAGCAGCCAGATGAACTACCCGTACTACATCACGTGGTTTGGCGGCTATGGCGGCTACAAGCTGGCGTCGCCGGGGCAGGCGCAGTGCCGCACCTTGTTCATCTATGGCACGAAGAAGCCCTTCATGTTCCACACGGAAGGCTGGGTGAACTTCCTGCAGCGGCAGCAGGGCAGCAAGGTGGTGGCCATGGATGCGGGGCACTGGATGATGAGCACCCACGCGCAAGCGTTCAATGACGAAGTGGCGGCATGGCTGGCAGCCGGCCGCGCTGAAAAGGCGGGCGGCCTGGCTGCGCAAGCGGCGGATTAAATTCCTTCGGCCGGCTGCAGGCTTTGCCGCAGCCGGTCGAGGGTTTCCTGCCACCGCGCCGCCGCTTCGCGGCTGACGCGGCGCGTCCAGCTTTGGGCGATGGGCGCAGCCACCCTGATGCGGCTGCAGCCCAGCGCCTCAACCAGCGTCAACCCATCGTTCGGCACCACGAAGCGCTGTCCCGGACGCAGGATGAAATCCATGTGCTGGCCATACGCGGTAATCCACGTCATGCCCGATACACCTTCCACGACGCGGCCTCCGGCATCTTCGAGGCGCAGCGGCTGATTGCTGCTGAGTTTGTATTCTGCGGCGGGCTGTGTCGGCATGGCGTTCTCCTGTGTTCCGTGTACCGGTGTGATGGCAAGTACAGCTTACCGGTACAGGAGCGACCATAACAGATGCAATAAGCGGCAATTGTGATCGATACAGTGGCAAAATTGTGCCACTGTGCTGGTCGATTCTGCACACCACTGTACCTGTGCATGAATGCGGGAGCGGCGCACAATGGAGAGATGCCGATGCAACCGAATCTCTACGAACAATTAGCCAATGAACTGGGCGCGCACATTGCCAGCCGCGTGTTTGCGCCGGGTGACAAGTTGCCATCGATCCGCCACCTGGCGCAGCACAAGCATGTGTCGGTCAGCACGGTGCTGCAAGCATTGCGGCTGCTGGAAGACCGGGGCCTGATTGAAGCGCGTCCGCAAGCGGGATATTACGTGCGGCACCGGCCGCGCGTGCTGGCCGTGGCGGCGCCCGCCGAACCGCTGAAGGAAGCGGCGTATGTCGGCATCAATAACCTGTTGATGCGGGTGCTGAAGGCGAATGAAGCGCCGGGCCTGGCGCACCTGGGTTCCGCCTGGCCGCCCGATGAATTGCTGCCCATCCGCCGCGTGCAAAAAGCCGTCAATACCGTGGTGCGGCGCGATCCCGGCTTGCTGGCCAAAGTCAGCTGTTATGAAACCAATGGGCCGGAATTCGTGCGCCAGGTGGTGCGGCGTGCGCTGGACTGGGGCTCGCTGGATCCGCAGGAAGTGGTGGTCACCAGCTCATGTACGGAAGCCATCAGCCTGTGCCTGCGCGCCGTTGCGCAGCCGGGCGATACGGTTGCCGTGGAATCGGCCACGTATTTCGTGCTGCTGCAATTGATAGAAAGCCTGGGCATGAAGGCGCTGGAAATTCCCACGCATCCGAAGACGGGACCGTCGATCGATGCGCTGGAAGTGGCGCTCAATGCCGGCCTCGTGAAAGCATGCCTGTTCGTGCCGAATGCGAACAATCCGCTGGGCTGCATCATGCCCGAAGAGAATAAGAAGCGGCTGGCGGGCTTGCTGGCGCAGCACCAGGTGCCACTGATTGAAGATGACGTATATGGCGACCTGTGTTTCACGCATGAGCGGCCGTGGCCCGTGAAGGCATATGACACGGCAGGGTATGTGTTGCTGTGTTCTTCATTTTCCAAAGCTGTCACGCCGGCGTCGCGCGTGGGGTTCGTGGCGGCGGGGCGCTGGACCCGGCAAGTGGCTTTGTTAAAAATGGTATCGAGCGGGTCCACCAGCCAGTTCTTCCAGGCCGTGCTGGCGGACTTCCTCACCGGCTCGGCCTATGAAGCGCAAGTGCGCAAAATGCGGCGCGTGCTGTCGCAGCGGATTGCGCGCATGTCCGACGCGGTGGCCGCGTCGTTTCCCCATGAGTGCCTGATTTCAGAGCCGCAGGGCGGCTTTGTGCTGTGGGTGCAAATGCCGCAGCACGTCGATGCGTTGTCGCTGCACGCGCTGGCGGTGGAGCAGGGCGTGGCCATGATGCCGGGGCAGCTGTTCTCTGCATCGGGCAAGTTCTCCAACTGCCTGCGGCTCAATTGCGGCAATGCGTGGAGCCCGGAGATCGAGTCGGCGGTGGCCAAGCTGGGCGCCCTCGTGCATCGCGCGGCGGACCAGCGCGCCGCATAGTCCCTTTATCTGCAGCCTTTTTACGTTTCATCCCTTGTTTTTGACGCTTCGTCGCACGCCGGTGGTGGCGGAGCCTGCGCTTGTCTACAGTGGAGTCATGGAAGCAGTACTGATCAACCGCAGTGACATAAGGAGCGCATCATGAACGTCCTCAAAAACATGGAAGTTATCTTCATTTTCGCTGCCGCCCTGGGCGCCGCCACCAGCTATGCAACGGCCAGCGAACCTGTGATCACGATGGCGGCGGAAGCCGAAGTGATGACCGCGCAAGCCACCGATGCGAATGTGCCAGTCGTTGTGGTTGCGGCAAAACGCTTGACCGCTGCCGAGAAAGCCGCCCTGTAACGGCCGCTTCAAAAAGCTTGCAGCGTTGTTGCAGCTCCTCGCCGTGCAATTGCACTGTCTTCGTCGCAGCGCCTAGCTGCAATCATTTTGAAGCAGCCTTGGTGGGGTGGTTTTTTAGCCGGAGGGCGTAAAACTCGCGTTGGATCGCTTTGAATTGGTACAATTGCCCCTTTCCGAATTTTTTGCGGCAATTCCCCATGATAGACATCCAACTTCTCCGTAAAGATATCGACACCGTCGCAGCCCGCCTGGCCGCGCGCAAGTTTCAACTGGACGTAGCCGCTTTCAATGCCCTGGAAGGCGAGCGCAAAGCGATCCAGATGCGTACTGAAGAACTGCAGAGCAAGCGTAATTCGCTGTCCAAGCAGATCGGTATGTTGAAAGGCAAAGGGGAAGACACGACGGCCGTGATGGCTGAAGTGGCGGGCCTCGGCGATGAGCTGAAGGCCAATGAACAGAATTTGCACGTGGTGCAGGCCAAGATGTCGGCCTTCCTGGAAGCCGTTCCGAACTTGCCGCACGAATCCGTGCCGGTGGGCACCGACGAAACGGGCAACGTGGAAGTGCGCAAATTCGGCACGCCGCGCACCTTTGACTTTGAAGTGAAAGACCACGTGGACGTGGGATCCGCGCTGGGCCTGGACTTCGACACGGCCACCAAACTGACCGGCTCGCGCTTCTCCGTCATGAAAGGCGGCATCGCCCGCCTGCACCGCGCGCTGGCGCAATACATGCTGGATACCCACACGGGAGAGCATGGCTACACCGAATGCTACACGCCGTACATGGTCAACGCGGACAGCCTGCGCGGCACCGGCCAGTTGCCGAAATTCGAAGCGGACTTGTTCTCCGTGAAGAAGGGCGGCGTGGAAGGCGAGGGTGAGACTTTCTACCTGATCCCGACGTCGGAAGTGTCGCTGACCAACATCGTGCGTGACGAAATCGTGGCGGCCGACGCGCTGCCGATCAAGATGACGGCGCACACCCCATGCTTCCGTTCCGAAGCCGGCAGCTATGGCCGCGACACGCGCGGCATGATCCGCCAGCACCAGTTCGACAAAGTGGAATTGGTGCAAGTCGTGCATCCGGAAACGTCGTATGCCGTACTGGAAGAGATGGTCGGCCACGCCGAGAAAATCCTGCAGTCGCTGGGCTTGCCGTACCGCGTGATGTCGCTGTGCACGGGCGACATGGGCTTTGGCGCGGCCAAGACGTATGACCTGGAAGTGTGGCTGCCGGCGCAAAACACGTACCGTGAAATTTCGTCGCTGTCGAACTGCGAAGCCTTCCAGGCCCGCCGCATGCAGGCGCGTTTCCGCAACGCTGCCGGCAAAACCGAATTGCTGCATACGCTGAACGGTTCCGGCCTGGCCGTTGGCCGTACCTTGGTGGCGATCCTGGAAAACTACCAGCAAGCCGATGGTTCGGTGGAGATTCCCGCCGCGTTGCAGCCATACATGGGCGGTTTGACCAAGCTGGTTGCGTAATTTCTAAAATTGCCCTTCCATTTTCCGGAAGGGCTGCTATAATCTTGGCTCTCAACGGCGACCACCGTTAAGTTGCAGCACCTGGAGAGGTGGCAGAGTGGTCGAATGTACCTGACTCGAAATCAGGCGTAGGGTGTCCCCCTACCGTGGGTTCGAATCCCACCCTCTCCGCCAGAACAAAGTAAAAAAGGCTCCCCTGCGGGAGCCTTTTTGCTTTGTGGCGGACGGAGAGGGTGGGATTCGAAGACGGAGCCCCCTAAAGGGGGCGAGGCTATTCGAATCTCCTGACTGTTGCGCCTTTGGCGCAACACCGCGCACCACGGGTGCGCGTCCTTCATACACTTCATGTTTTTCCGGAAACCCCTGTTGCAAACACACCATTGTGAAAATGTGTGAACATTCAGCGCAAGTTGCAGGTGCACAATACCTGAACACCATGCGGCTTCCACCTCAGTAGCAACATTGACAAGCCGGCAGCAACAGGATTCTCCACCCGCACCGCGCGCATGGCCCGGCCCGGGGAACTAGTAAGGGACTCGACTTATGGCTGTTCCTATGCATCCCTCCGCATTGCTGATCAAAGCCAACCCACACATGCGGGCCCGCACCCGCCAGCTCCTCGAACAACTGGGAGCGCACGTGGAAGAAACAGGCGCCGGCATGGATGGCCTGGCCCTGTTTGAAGCCATGACGCCGGATATTGTCGTGCTGGATATGGCCATGCAAGACCTCGACGCCCATACCGTATGCCGCACGATCCGCAAGCTGCCCAACGGCCAGTCCGTACCCGTGCTGGCCTTGCTGGATTATGAAGACAGCCGCGTCATCGACGCGGCCTACGACGCGGGCGCCACGGACTGCCTGGTTAAACCCGTCTGCGCCACCGTATTGCGGCGCCGCGTGCGCTACATGCTCGATAGCCGCCACTGCCTGCACGTGCTGGCCGCGAAAGAAGCGCAGCTGGCCAAGGCGCAAAGCATTGCCGCAGTCGGCAGCTGGTACTGGGATATCCTGGAAGGGCATATCCAGATGTCCGATGAAATGCGCCGCCTGCACGGCACGACGGAAGATGTCGTCGATGGCAATTGCGACGTGCTGCTGCGCCACGTGCATCCGGAAGACCGCCCGCTGGTGGAACTGGCGCTGCAAAATGCGTGGCGCCTGGGCCTGCCGTACGACATCGAATACCGCTTGCTGTGCGCTGATGGCACGCAGCGCTACGTACAGGGCAAATGTGAAGTGGCGATGGCCCCGTCGCGCCAGCCGCTGCGCATGGTGGGCACGGTGCAAGACATCAGCGAACGCAAACTGCAGGAAGTACGCCTGCTGAAAACCGCCAACTATGACGTGTTGACGGACATCCCCAACCGCAACCTGTTGAACGACCGCGTGACGCAAGCCATCGCGCATGCGCAGCGCGCGGGCCAGCAGGTGGTGATGTGCTGCCTCGATCTCGATGGTTTTAAATTCATCAACAACAGCTTTGGCTATGCGGCGGGCGACATGCTGCTGCGCATGGTGGCGCTGCGCTTGACGGACGCGGTGCGCGAATGCGATACGGTGGCGCGCCTGGGCGGCGGCGAATTCATCGTGGTCTTGCACGGCGTCGACAAGGATGCGCCGGTGGGGGCATTGGCCCGCAAGATAATGAACCAGTTCCTCGCGCCATTCGTCGTGGAAGGCCAGGACATTTACGTTACGGCCAGCGTCGGCATCAGCGTCTATCCGCAAGACAGCCATAACGGCGACGGCTTGCTGCGCTGTGCCGACGCGGCGCTGCATATGGCGAAAGGGCGGGGCCGCAATTGCGCGGAATTTTATACGCATAAAATGGGCGTCGATGCCGAGCGCCATATGGCGCTGGAAACCGCCATGCGCACGGCGCTGGACAACGGTGAATTCGAACTGGATTACCAGCCCAAGGTGGCGCTGCGCGGCGGGCAAGTGTTTGGCATGGAAGCGCTGCTGCGGTGGCGCCGTCCCGGCCTTGGCGTCGTGTCGCCGGCCGAATTCATCCCGCTGGCGGAAGAAACGGGCGCCATTGTCGCCATCGGCGAATGGGTACTGCGCACCGCATGCCGCCAGTTGCGGCACTGGCATGACATGGGGCACACGCAATTGACGATGGCCGTGAATTTGTCGCCGCGCCAGTTCGTGCGGCAAGACGTGCCCGCACTGATCCGCGCCACCCTGGCCGACAGCGGCTTGCCTGCCAAGGCGCTGGAACTGGAGCTGACGGAAAGTATCCTGATGAGCGATGGCACCGGCGTGCGCGACGCGCTGTTGCAATTGAAAGCCATCGGCGTCACGCTGGCGCTCGATGACTTTGGCACCGGCTATTCCAGCCTGTCGTACCTGAAGCGCTTCCCCATCGATGTGCTGAAAATCGACCGCTCATTTATCCAGGACCTGGCGGCCGATGCGGAAGATGCGTCGCTGACCCGCACCATCGTGCTGATGGCGCAATCGCTGCACATGAAAACCGTGGCGGAAGGCGTGGAAACGCTGGCGCAACTGAGTTTTTTAAGGCGCTGCAAGTGCGATGCGATTCAGGGTTATTTCTTCAGCAAGCCATTGAATGCGGACGCCATGACCAGCTTGCTGCGCGACCGGCGCTGCCTGCCGGCCGTGGTCAATGCGGTCAACCCGCGCCAGACTTTGCTGATCGTGCATGACAGCATGGACGTGGTGGCGTCGCTGTCCGGCATGCTGCGCGACGAGGGTTATCAGATCCTGGGCGCCGCCACACCGGAACAAGCATTTGAGTTGCTGGCCATCCATCCGGTGCAAGTGATCCTGTGCACACTGCGCCTGCCCGCGATGAGCGGTACCGCGCTGCTGGAACGCGTCAAGAAGATGTGCCCGGAAACCATCCGCATCCTGTTGTCCGAGCACCGCGACCTCGATGCGGTACTGGAAGCCATCGACCGCGGCACGGCATACCGCTTCTATAGCAAGCCGTGGGATGAACGCAAGCTGCGGGAAAACTTGCGTGATGCGTTCCGCCATCAGGCGGCGTTGTATGGCAGCGGCAATGCCGGCGCGGGCAATGGCGCCGACGGCGACGACCCCTTTACTGGCGACGCCTTGCCGGCGCTGCTGGAACGCGGTTAGCGCTTGCCGGCTGCGCGCCAGTACCCGTCTGCAACGCTACGCCGCCCGAGGAGACAGTTCCGCCTGCAGCGCTTCCAGCAGCCTGCCGCAGTCAAATACTTTGAGTGTGGTGCGCACGCCATCCGGGCTGTCAGTAATGTCGATGACTTCCCCTGCATCCCGCTGCAGCGCACTGTCCGCATTTTTATTGCGCATCAGGCTGGGGGCGGCAAAGCGTTTGCTGTCTTCGATGGTCTTGATGCTGTCGACGGCATCGACAATCAATCCATAGCAATTGCCATCCAGTTCGCCAATCAGGATTTTCTGTTCCGACGCCTCCGCCAGCGGCGCCATGCCGTACAGCGCGCGCAAATCAATCAGCGTCACCATTTGCTGGCGCAAATTCAACATGCCGCGCATGTAATCCGGCATGCCGGGCGGGCACGAGATGGCGCCGGAAACGTCGATGATTTCGCGGACTTTCCTGATTTCCACGGCATACGTCATGTCCAGCTTGAACGTGATGTACACCTTGCGGCTGGCATTGCGTTTCAAGCGCTCTTGCTCGGTGCTTTCCGCCGTGCTTTCGCCGGGGTACAGGCTGGCGTGGCCTTTTTGCATGTCGAGAATTTCACTGCGCGACAGGATTTGTTGATGATCGAGCAAAATCACGTCTTCGTGCTCCGGCCGGGAAATGCAGCCCCTGAACATGCCGGAACGGGCTTTGCTTAGCAACGGAATCGGCATCACGTCATCTTCGGCAAAGTGAATGATGTTGTCCACCGAGTCCACCATGAAGCCCACCGTGGCGTCGTCCGTGCGGACAATGATGATGCGCCGCTCCGGCGGCGCTGCGCACGTTTCTGCCGGCGCCGTTTCCTGTTCCGCCAGCAGCCGGGCGAAGTCCACCACGGCAACCGGGCTGCCGCGGAAATTGATGCGGCCCAGGCACAGCTTGCTGTTCAGCAGGGAACTGTGAATTTCCGGCACATTGATGATTTCCTGGATGCCGCTCATGTCGAAGGCAAATGATGCGGACCCCACGTGGAAGCTGACGCAGCGGCGCCGCGCCGCCAGCGTGTGAAAGTGCTGGCGCTGCTGCTTTTGGCATGCCGTTTGCAGGGCCAGCACGTGCGGCACGTTTTCGATGCTGATCAGGGCATGCGGATCGAGTACCTGAATCAGGCGATCACCCTGTTCCAGCAAAATGGTGCCGGCAATGACGCCTTGCGTGCTGCCGCGCGCATAATTGAGCGTACTACGCTGGTCGGGACGCACGCGCAGCACTTCACCTGTCGCATGAAACAAAATGCCGACCAGCACTTGCTGGAAATCGACGATGGCGATCTTGTGGCTTTTGTCGGCCCGTGGCGCATCGGGCTGGAAGATGCGGCCCAGGTTGACCACCGGGATGACGCTGCCCCGCAGCGTGAAGATGCCTTCGAGGTAGGGGGGCGCCAATGGGATGGCGCTGATCCTGTCCGGGAAGTTGACGACTTCGCGGATGCTGCTGGCGGGCAGGGCGAACTCGTCGCCGCCCAGCACAAACGAGCCAAACAGTTCAGTGGCGGTGGGTTCCTGGCTGGTCATATGCTGTCATGCTCCGCTGATCAATCTTGCACCGGCACGATGTCGCGCACGATGACGTTCTGGGTGGCGCAATCGACGTACATGGTGCGGCCGTATTCGCCGCCCAGGCACGTGGCGCTGACGTGCAGGCCCCGCTCGCGCAGGTATTTGCGGGCCGCCGCGGCATTTTGCCGGCCTACTTGCAGGCGCTGCGAGCGCTTGTCGAGCATGCTGGCGCCGCCCGCCACGACGGCTTCGATATCGGGGTAGTCTTCTTCATGCGCGCCCATCAGCCGCAGCAGGCTGGGCACGGCCACGCTGACATAGCGCGCACTGGCGGCCAATTCGGCAGCGGAGGCTTGCTGTCCAGGCGCTTCCGGCAGCAGGCAATGCGCCAGGCCGCAGCGCCCGGCTGCTTTCCAGATCAGGGCAATGCCGACGCATGACCCCAGCACAGCTTCCAGCTGGCCGCCGCTGGCGCCGATTTTCAATTGGCCGATGCCGACGCGCTGGCATCCCGCTGCAGGTACGGTATTCATGATGCGACTGCCTTCATCTGGTAAATCATAGGGCGCGCCAGCGTATAAGCGGTGTCCAGGCGGCTGATGGATTCGGACTCGCCGATGATCATGACGGCGTGGTGCGCCATGCTGCGGCGGGCCTGCTCCAGCACCGTGTGCTGATGCGCGAGGTCGAAATAAATCAATACATTGCGCAGCAAGACCAGGTCGAATTGCTGCTGTGGCTGCAGTGGATGCAGCAAATTGTGGCAGCGCAGTTCGATATTTTTGCGCAGGGTGTCGTTCACTTGCATGCATCCCTGTGGCGATGGCTGGAAGTAGTTCGCCAGCCGCGCCGGATACGCTTCGCGCAGGCGCTGCACGGAGCGGCCGGAATAGCAGCCTGAGCGCGCCAGGTCCAGCATCTGGCGCGAAATATCCGTGCCCACGATGCGGTAGCGGAAAGCCGGATGTTTGGCGTGGAATTCTTCGCAGAGCATGGCCAGCGAATACAGTTCCTCGCCACTGGCGGCGGCAGCGGACCAGATGTCGAGCCGCTTGCCCCGGTGCTCGCTCCACCACTGCGGCAGGAACTCCTGTTCCAGGTACGCCCATATTTGCGGCGTGCGGAAAAACAGCGTGTCGTTGGTGGTAACGAGGTCGATAAAATGGGGCACTTCGTCGCTGTCTTGTTCCACCCTGTCCAGGTAAGCGCGATAGCCGGACAGCGCCAGCGCATCCATGCGCGGGCGCAGGCGCCGTTCCAGCAAATTGCGTTTGTGTTCCCCCATCGTGATGCCCGTGTGCTTGCGGACCAGGGCAATCAGCGCTGCCAATGTCGGCCGGTCCAGTTCAGGGGCGGCGGCCATGGTCACACGACGAACCCTGAAACTGTTTTATTCAAGTCGCCCGCCTGCTGGTTCAAGCCTTCGATGGAGCGGGCAATGCTGTCGCACGACGCAGCGGATTTTTCCGCTTCTTCCGCGATATAGCCAATCGCCGTGCTGACTTCGCGCGCCGTCAGCAATTGTTCGTGGGCGGCTTTGGAAATGTCGGAAATGGCCAGCGTGGTATTGGCCACGCCCGCTGCGATCTTGTCGAACGCTTCGCCAGCCTGGCGCGAAATTTCGCTGCCGGCCGACGCCCGTTTGACGGATTCGTTGATCAGCTTGGAGATTTCCTTGGTGGCTTGCGACGAGCGCTCGGCCAGCTTGCGCACTTCATCGGCGACCACGGAAAAGCCCAGCCCATGTTCTCCGGCGCGCGCCGCTTCGATGGCGGCATTAAATGCCAGCATATTGGTCTGGCTGGCGATTTCACTGATGACCTTGACGATTTCCCCGATGTCTTCCGACGAACGGTTGATCAAGTCCATCGCTTCCATCGATTTTGCAACGGCTTTGGCGCCGGCTTCCGCTTCCTGCTGCGTGGACTTGGCCAGCTGGTCGGCATTGCGGGTACTGTTGGCGATGGTGTCGATGGAGGTCGTCAAGCCATCGACTGACGCATTCATTTCTTCCACGGTGGCGCCCAGCGCCTGCGTGCCCAGTGCGACGCCGGACGAGCGTTCCGCAATCGACGTGGACGCGGCGCCGAGGCCATTGGCTGCATTGACGACTTCGCCAATCACCTGGCGCAAGTCGCCGATCATTTTGCGTATGCCGGCTGCCAGGTGGTCCAGCGCTTCTTCGCCCTCGACTGCGATCTGGCTGGTCAAGTCGCCCCGTGCGGCCTTGTCGACGGATTCCAGCAAACGGTTGATTTTTGCCTTGTCGGCCGCGGCCTGGGTTTTCACGGCATTTTCCAATGCGACTTGCTCGGTGATATCCGTCGCATATTTAACGATCTTATATGGCTTGCCATTTAAATCAAAGATCGGATTATAAGTTGCCTGAATCCAAATTTCTTTCCGATCATTACCAATGCGTTTGTAACGGCCGGTATCAAATTCACCGCGATTTAACTTTTGCCAGAATCGCTTATATTCCTGGCTATTGGCATAATCCGCTTCGCAAAACATGCGGTGATGCTCACCGATAATATCTTCCTGCGTATAATTCATAACCGACAAGAAGTTGTCATTCGCACTTAGTATATGGCCCTGCATGTCGAATTCAATCACGGCCAGCGCTTTACCGATGGCGCTGACTTTGCCTTCATATTCTGTGTTGCGTTTCTTGCTTTCCGTTACGTCCGTGGCAAATTTCACGACTTTATACGGCTTGCCGTCGCTATCGAGGATCGGGGTATAGGATGCGTTGATCCACACTTCGCGCCCACCTTTGCCCAGGCGTTTGTACTCTCCCTGGTCGAAGTCGCCGTTGCGCAGGCGAGACCAGAACTGCTTGTAGGCTGGGCTGCGCACATAGTCTGGCTCGCAAAACATCGAGTGGTGTTGCCCTTGAACTTCGTCCAGGGTGTAGCCCATAGCGTGCAGGAAATTTTCGTTGGCATGCAAGACCGTGCCATCAAGGTTGAATTCAATGACGGCCTGAACGCAATTTAGCGCGCTCATCACAGCGTGTAATTCCAGGTCCTGCGACTTGACTTCACCACTTGGAGCATTCATGACGGACTCACTTCATTTAGGGAATAGACGGTAACTTGCAGAGGGCATTGTTATTGAGGAAACGCAAAGCAGAGTTCGCGTTTCTCCTTTAAATGATGGCGAATTTTTCGCGGAAGATTCTCACACTTTGTCACATTTTTAGTGATAAAGCGATTTAACAGGCTGCCGGGCTGTTATCCGTTACATCCACTGCAATAATATATCCGCGACCTGTGGCGCGTTTAATAACTCCATGTGGTTAATACCATGAACGATGGCTTGCCGTTCTTTTGCAAAGGCCAGTGTGCGCGCAGGGTCGGCATCGCGGCCCAATGCACTGTCCAGCGGCACCAGCCCGTCGCCCACGAATTTGCAGCGCAAACGGCCGGTGTCGATGGCGCCTGCCACGGCATGGCACGCAACGCCTTGTGGCAGCGGTACGAATGCCGGCAATCCGGCGCCATGGGCAAAGCGGTCGCGGCCCAGCCAGTCCGTGTCCAGCAAACTGCCGTGGCGCAAGTCCGTAATGCCAGCGCTGCGCAATTTCGCCAGACGGGAAAACGGGGCGCTGTATTTGCTGAGGTCGGTCATGACGTGGACCCAGTTGCCGCCTTGTTCCAGCGGTGCGCCATGGTGCGGCGAGCCGAGGAAGACAATGTTCGTCAGCAGCTTCAGCCAGCTGTATCCCGCTTCCGCGCCGTAATGGCAGGCGCTGCGCGTGACCAGGCCGCCCATGCTGTGGCCGATGATTGCCAATTCTGTCACGGGTACCGGCCAGGACAGCGCCAGCGCCTGCAACTGCCGTGCGAAATCGCGGCCATTTTCCGCGATATGGCGGCCCGTGTTGTAGTGCAGGTAGACGGGCGTATAGCCCCGCTCGCGCCACAGCAATTCACCGTGGTCATGGCCATGGCGGCGCCACTGTAAATCATTCATGCACAGGCCATGCACCAGCACGACGATGCGGCCTGTGATCTGCCCACGTTCCATTTCCGCGCCCACGGCCAGCGGAGCGCCGTGGCGGCGCAATTGCATGGAAATGGCCAGCGGGTTGTTGCTGCGCGCCAAGGTGTCGCCCAGTACGCCATTGACGGCGGCGATCAGCGCTTCACGTCCATTGGACGGCGCTGATTCACCCAGGAAGGGTTGCAGCGCCGCCAGGGTCCGCTCCAGCCCGGCGCCGACCAGATTGGCGGAACTGCGCACGCCCCCATAGACCAGCGATGCGGCCCGCGCCAGCGGCTTGCCGGCAGGAACATTGGACAAAATGGCGGTATGCAGTGCTTCCGCGATATCGGCCACCCCTTGCACCGCTCCGGTGGCCAGCCGTGTTGCCCCGGCCAGCTCGCTTGCACGAAAGATTTTGTTCGGCATTCACTTATCCTCAACACGTGGCCATGGAACGCCGATTCTAGGCTGAAATGCGTGCCTTGCAGGCACATGCGATGTCGAGGTTTTCGTCTAATGCCTGCAGGCAATCAATGCAGGTGATTATTCGCTGGGCAATTCCCGCACCTCGACCGTGCCGCCGCCTTCATACACGGGATTGCCGTCGAGAAAAGCCTGTGTTGCTTCCATGCTGGCGGCGCGGATGCGGATATAGCCATCGGCCAGCTTCCGGGGAGGGGGGCGTGTAACTATGCAAAATTGGCATAAGTTTATGCAATTTGAGAATTGGAACGAAAATGGCATTGCTCATAATATAGTCAACGGCAGCTAGATCTTTGCAAGCAACTGCAAGAATGATCAAAACGGCTGCAGACACGTACCCCGTACCCGTACCGTTGACGATCTGGAGCAAATACATGACTCAGCAGACCCAGCCGACCAAAGAGCAAGTTCGGCTTTACATGGAAGCGCGGCAAAACCAGCAATGCCCGCCGCCTTCAATCCCGGAAATCCGCCGCCAGCTGGGCTGGGGCTTGACGCAAGCGCTGGACAGCGGTGGCAGGCGGGAGGGACGGCTGTAATCAAATTCACGCGCGGCGCCCGCCATCAGCGTGGGCGCTGTCCGCCAGTCTTGTTATTTCTTCGTGGTAATCAGCCACGCAGGTTTTTCTCCCTTCACGATGCGCAATCCATCCATTTCGCGCGCCAGGAAATCGGCCAGCGCGCCATCGGCGTTCAGCGTGAAATAACTGCGGTGCACGGCAGTTGAGACCAGTGTGGTTCCGGTCGGCAGTGTCTTGCCGCGCAGCGCGGCGAAATCGCGCTGGGTCAGGTAGTGCAGCGTGGATTCCGCCATGATGGTCATATCGATGCGGCCCAGCACGAGGTTTTGGTAATTCTGTTCGGGGCTGGCATTATCGGCACGCGATACGTAGCCTTGTTTGATGGCGTTTTCCAATGCGCCGAACGGATAGTGGTGGCCCAGCACGCCGCCGAAGCGCAATCCCCGCAGCGATTCCATTTGCTCCAGTTCCACGGCCTTGCCCGGCATGGCCAGCATGACGGCGTTATCGTCCATCAGTGCGCGGCCCCAGCGGTAGCGCGCGGCGTTCGGGAAAAATTCGGGCGCTACCCAAGGGGCGAGGATGGGCGTACCTGTGCGCTCCAGCATGGCGTCAAAGCGCAGGCGCGGCACGACTTGCAGTTCAAACTGGTAGCGCCCGCCGCTGGCATTTTCCAACAGCGTGCACAGCTGCTTGCTCAAGCCATCGCCATTGGCTTCGACGAACGGGGGAAAGTCGTAGTAGGTCAATACCAGCACTTTTTCCGCCGCTGCCGCAGCCATCGTCCAGGTCGCCAGCATCCACAGCACCACACATCGCAACCAAACCAGCATCTCGGGCTCCAGGCAGTCGGTATTGGGGTGATTGTAGATTAGTTATGCTGATTAGAAATAAATTGCTTTGGGTACTGGTAATTTGAAACCCGGGCGTCTATAATGCGTGCTCTCAACGGCGACCACCGTTAAGTTGCAGTACCTGGAGAGGTGGCAGAGTGGTCGAATGTACCTGACTCGAAATCAGGCGTAGGGTTTCCCCCTACCGTGGGTTCGAATCCCACCCTCTCCGCCAGAACACAATGAAAAAAGGCTCCCCTGCGGGAGCCTTTTTTCATTGTGTTTGGACGGAGCGGGTGGGATTCGAAGACGGAGCCCCCTAAAGGGGGCGAGGCTATTCGAATCTCCTGACTGCTGGCGCGAAGCGCCAGCCTCCCGCGCCGAGGGCGCGGGCCTCTGCACCTGACTTTCGTCAGCGCAAAAAAACCACACAAAAAACCCGCAAGTCCCTGATTTAAAAGGCGCACAATCTGTCCTGCACATTTCCTCTTGGACAGTTTTCAATCGTATCAACCATAATATCCTTATAATACTTTCCACAGCACCTCAACCCCGTGCATAGGCCGCCAATGACAACGCAAATACCACGCGTCCTTGTTTTCGCCACCTTGCTGGGCGCATCAAGCGCCCATGCCGTGGAACCTGATTCCGATCTGGCTGACCTGTCGATAGAACAGCTCAGCAACATCGTCATTACCTCCGTCTCCCGCCAGGAAGAAAGATTGGCGAATGCCGCCGCATCGGTGTACATCATCAGTGCCGGCGATATCCGCCGCAGCGGCGTCCGCACGTTGCCGGAAGCGCTCAGGCTGGCGCCGAACCTGTTCGTGGCGCGCCAGGATGCGCGCAACTACGCTGTGACGGCGCGCGGCTTTGCCGGCGTATTCGCCAACAAGCTGCTGGTGATGATCGATGGCCGCAGCATTTATTCACCGCTGTTTTCCGGCACCTACTGGGATGTGCCGGATGTCGTGATGGAAGATATCGAGCGCATTGAAGTGATCAGCGGGCCGGGCGCTTCGATCTGGGGCGTCAATGCTGTCAACGGCGTCATCAACATCATCACGAAATCCGCCAAGGATAGCCAGGGTGTGCTGGCCAGCGTGGTCAGCGGCTCGGATGAAAAAGACGGCACGGCGCGCTATGGCGGTGAACTGGCCAATGGCGGCTTTTACCGTTTGTATGCGCGCTACTGGCAGACGGACGACGTGGATACGGCTGTGAACCGTAATCCGACCGGCATGCAGCGCCGCCAGGCGGGCTTCCGCGCGGATCTGCCTGCGATGGATGGTGCGCTGACGGTGTCGGGCGACGTGTACGATGGCGAAATGCACCAGTTGAATACGCGCGACATTAAAATCTCTGGCGGCAATGCGATTGCCCGCTATACGCGCAAGCTGGCCGATGATGCGGATTTGCGCGTGCAGCTGGTGCTGGACCACGTCGAGCGCAACCAGCCCAATAACTTTATCGAACGGCTCGACACGGCCGAACTCGAAGCCCAGCATAGCATGCGCTTCGGCGCGCACAATGTCACGTGGGGCGGCGGCTACCGCCAGGGCAGGGACCACATCACGCCGATTGGCTTCACGTTCGCGCCGGAACAGTTCACGATGCATTGGGCGAACTTGTTCGCGCAGGATGAATATGCGGTGGCGCCAACCGTGCGCTTCACGGCCGGCGCAAAAATCGAAAACAACCACTACACGGGTACGGAATATCTGCCCAGCGTGCGCCTGGCGTGGAATCCCCAGCCCACTCAACTGCTATGGGGCAGCCTGGCGCGCACGGTGCGGGCGCCGTCGCGCATCGACAAGGATTTTCTCGCCCCTACCAAGCCGGTCCTCGTGGGCGGCAAGCTGGTGCGTGTCATCAATGGCGGGCCGGACTTCGTGTCGGAAGTGGCCGACGTGGCGGAAATCGGCTACCGTGCGCAACCCAGCGAGCGCCTCAGTTATTCTGCCACCGTGTTCTATGCGAATTATGACAAGCTGCGCACGCAGGAACCGGTGCCCGTGTTTGGCTTTGAATTTAAAAATATGGGCAAGGCTACCACGCGCGGCCTGGAACTGTGGGGCCGCTGGCAAGTGACGCCGCACTGGCGCCTCAGTGGCGGGCTGGTGCGGCAAGACATCAATATCGGCGTCAAGCCAGGCAGCCGCGACGGCGCGGCCGGCACACAGTTAGGGAACAATGATCCGCGCCTGCACGGCGTGCTGCGCTCGTCGCTGGATATCGGCGACTGGCAGCAGCTGGACTTTACGTTGCGCTATAGCGGCAAGTTGCCCAATCCGCCAGTCCCGGCGTACTATGACATGGATATGCAATGGCTGTGGAAGCTGCGCCCGAATATGGATGTCGCGTTGATCGGCCAGAACTTGCTGCATCGCGACCATCCGGAATTTGGCGGGCTGTCCGGCCGCAGCTTTTATGAGCGCACTGCGCTGGTGAAGGTGACATGGCGATATTAAGTGCGTCCCTCAATGCTGCCGGGCCAAACCTGCTGATACAGGCGCGTGTGCCTGCGCCTGCGCCACATTCCCGTTCATTGCTGGCGCTGCTGGCGCTGCTGTGCTCCACGCTGATGGTGGCGCTGTCCTGCCTGGCCGTTGGCGCCGATGCGCCGTCTGTCAATGGCGTCGAGCGGGGCGTCAAGGCGGCCTTCCTGTATAAATTCCTGGGTTACGTCGAATACCCGCAAGACACTGCGCCGCTGGTGGTGGGTGTCGTCGGCGCCGATGATATCGGCGCGGAACTGGCGCGCATTACGTCGGGCCGCAATGTCGGCGGGCGTCCCGTCACCGTGCGCATGCTGCGCGATGGTGACGCTGTGGCCGGCCTGCATATGCTGTTCATCGGCGCCGACGCGCCCCGCAGCACAGCCCTGCTGCGCAGCGCGCAGCAGCAGGGGGTACTGACGGTGACGGAATCGGACAACGGCTTGCAGCAGGGCAGTGTCATTAACTTCCGCCTCGTGGAAGAGCGCGTGCGCTTTGAAGTGTCGCTGCCGGCAGCGGAAAAAAGCGGCTTGAAACTCAGTTCCAGGCTGTTGTCAGTCGCCTATCACGTCCTTAAAGGCAGCCAGTAATGTGGGCGTGGCTGCGTCCTGCGACGGTGCGGGGCAAGCTGGTGATGATGGCACTGGCTACGACGTTTGTTGCGCTGATGACGGCGGCGGCCGGCATGCTGCTGTACGACCTCGACTCGTACCAGCAATACTGGGTCGATGACATGACGACCCAGGCGGAAATCATTGCCGTCGTCAGCTCGCCGGCGCTTAGTTTCAATGATCCCAGCGCGGCGCGGCAAAACCTCGGCATGCTGCGCGTGCGGCCCCATATCCTGGCCGGCGCCATTTATGACGCACGCGGCGCCATGTTTGCCGCGTATGCGCAATCGGCGCAAGACACGCCGGTATTTCCCGGCCGCCCCGGACGGGCCGGGCACGCCATCGATGGCGGCCACCTCGTCGTCTATCACCCTGTCGTGGAAAATGGCGAAGCGATTGGCACGGTTTACCTGATTGCCCGCTATGGACTGGTCGAGCGTATCCGCACGTATGCCGCCATCATGGGCGGCGTGATGGTGTTGAGCCTGCTGCTGGCGGCGCTGGTGGCCAGCCGCCTGCAACAAGGCATTACGCAGCCGCTGGCCGCCGTCACCGGCGTGGCGCGCGACGTGATGGAAAAGCGCGACTTCAGCTTGCGTGTGCGCTCCGTCACGGCGACGGGCGAGATTGCCACGCTGGTCTATGCGTTCAATGACATGCTGGCCGAAGTCGGGCGGCGCGCCAATGCGCTGCAAGATGCGAACCGCACGCTGCAATATGAAATGACGGTGCGCCAGGATGCGGAGCGGGCCTTGCTGCAGGCCGACCGCCGCAAGGATGAATTCCTTGCCACGCTGGCCCATGAACTGCGCAATCCGCTGGCGCCGATCCGCACCGGCCTCGATATCCTGCGCATGGCCGGCGACGATAAAGTCGCCTGCGACCGGGCGCGCGGCATCATGGAGCGGCAGTTGCGGCAAATGGTGCGGCTGGTCGATGACTTGCTGGATGTATCGCGCATCAATACGGGCAAGCTCACCATCAAGCGGGAACCGGTGACGCTGCAATCCGTGGTGGGCGATGCGCTGGAACTGGTGCGGCCGATGGTCGATGCGCAAGAACACCGCTTGCAGGTGGAAATGCCGCAGCAGCCTGTGTATGTAATGGGCGACGCGACACGGCTCGCGCAAGTGCTGTCGAACCTGCTGAACAATGCAGCCAAATATACGAACCGGGGCGGCGAACTGGGGCTGCGCGCATCGGTGGAAGACGGGCAGTTGCTGATCCGCGTCAGCGATAACGGCATCGGCGTGGCGCCGCACATGGTGGGAGAAATCTTTGAAATGTTCGTGCAGGCCGATACGTCGCTGGAGCGCTCGACGGCGGGCCTCGGCGTGGGCTTGTCGCTGGCGCGGCGGCTGGCGGAACTGCACGGCGGCACGATCACGGCGGAAAGCCCGGGCATTGGGCTGGGCACCACGATGACGGTCCGCTTGCCCGCGATGGCGGCGCCCGACCAGGAACAAGACCCGGCGCTGCCTTCAGGCAGGGAAGCGCGCCGCCTGCGCGTGCTGCTGGCCGATGACAATGTGGATTTCGTTGACAGCATCGCCGTGCTGCTGCGCGGTGCGGGCCATACCGTGCGCGTCTGCCATGATGGCGCGCAAGCACTGGCGGCGGCCGATGCGTTTGCGCCGGATTATGCATTCCTCGATATCGGCTTGCCGCACGTGAATGGCTACGACCTGGCGCGGGCGCTGCGCAAGTTGCCTACGTTGCAGCAGACGGTGCTGGTGGCCGTCACTGGATGGGGACAGCAGAAAGACCGGGTGCTGGCGCAGGAAGCGGGGTTTACTGCGCATTTGGTGAAACCGGTGGCGGCGGAGCAGATACTGGCCATCCTGGCAGGGAGCCGCGAGGGGATGCTGCATCCTCCCGCTTGATGGCCCACTCGCCACGCGAGTGCCGTGGCGCTGAATGCGCAGGGCGGCTTTTACAAAGCAGCCTTATGCGCCGCGTTGACGCAGGCAGGCGGGTTCGACCCAGCGTCCCCGTAGAACCCGCCCCACGTGCCTTGGCTATTCGTACCGGTGGCGCTGCAATGGCGCAAAGACGCGTGCCACGGCGTCCACCTGTCCCGCATCGCTGCACAGTTTGCCGCCAAAACCCATGCGGCAAGCGTGCAGCGCCGCGCCGATATCCTGCGTGGCCCCATCAATGGGACGCTGCAATCCCGCCAGCTTTGACGCCAGCACGATGTGCGAGCGGAAATACAGCAATTCTTCGCCATCGCCCATGATGCCAAGGTCGGCGCGGAACGCCGCCGCGCCAAACAACAGCCGCTGCACGCGGGGCGCCGTGGCGATTTCAGACAGGCGCGAAAAGCCCACGGCGGTTTCTATCATGGGAAACAGTGGCGCCGTGGACGATGCGCTGGCGACGTCATTGACGCGTTCCGTCCTGGGCAGCACGATGCCGGCAATGCCGGGCCGGTGGCACAGCACCAGGTCATCGCCGAAGCAGCCGGAATTGACGCAATTGACGCGCACCAGCACGGGTACGTGCGGCGCACGGCCGGCGGGGCTGTCGAGCCAGTTGGCCAGCGCATCGCGCGCCGCGCCTTTGGCCGCGGGGCGGACGGCGTCTTCCAGGTCAATCACCACCGCATCGGCGCCCGAAGCGCACGCGGCGGCAAATTGTTCGGGCTTGTCGCCCGGGACCATCAGGAACGTGTGGGCCAGGGCCAGCCTGGCGTCTGGCGGCGTTGCCTGGATTGCAGTGCTCATTGCTTGCTCCTTTCTTGCAGTAGGGAAGTGTGCGCCATGGCGGGCGGTGACCGGCTAGTCTGTCGGCAATGCCAGACTGCAGGAGAAAACCATGACCACGTACTACGCGCATATCACGCCGGATCCGGAAGTGCCTCCGCCGGAGCCGGAAAAAGATCCACCGCCCGATAACAATCCGGTGCCGGAATCGCCACCGATTGAAGAACCTGAACCGAAGCCGCCGCCAATGAAAGCGTCAATGAAAGCGTCAATGAAGACGTGATAACAGGCGGACTCAGTCGGACTTAGCCGGGCCGTGGCGCCGGCTGGGCGGGCGCCTGGTCGCCGCCGGGAGCGGGGCGCTGGGGGATTTGCTGGATTTGTTCATCGGTTTCCCGCTCGGCCGGCGTCTTGCCGCCGCTGCCAATGTCGGGTTCATCGATCAAATGCGTGCCGTTTTGTTCCGGCGTCGAGCGGGGTTTGCCAGGCATGTGAACCTCCCGTCAAAAGTGGATCGCGCCCAGCCTAACAGGCCGTTGAATCAGGCGGCGCGCTGTTCCCACGGCAGCGTTGCTCTATAGATACACGTGCCAAACGAATAGGCATTATTACGTCCGCTGTCATCAGGCCGTCACCAAAGTATTCATATAATGGACTCACGGCATTAGTTCCATTGATAGGAGGCGAACATGGGCAATTCTCTGCACAACAAAATCTATCTCGGCCGCCGCCTGAACACGAAACACGTGCAGCTGGCGCTGTTCTTCACCGCGATGGTGGGGGCTACGCTGGCCTGGCTGCTCGCGCAGTAGTCGTCCGGGAATTGTCGCGCCTTGCCTCCGCAAGCGGGGGCGCGTACCATGGTGGCCGAATGGCAACTCATGGAACGATGGTAATGAAGAATGACAAACTCACCGTGGATGAATACGATGCGCTGGAAGAAGTGCGCCGCGGTATCAAGGGCGACCGCCCCAGCGCTTGCGTCGGCCGCAACACGAAAAAACTCGCCGGTCTCAAATTGATCAGCGTGGCCCGCAATGGCCGCATCACGCTGACCGAAGGAGGCCAGCAAGCCTTGTTCCTGCGCCGCTGCATCCTCGGCCTGCGCGCGGTCGCCGCCGGCGGCGACGTGGCGCTGGACGCTGACGTCGCCGCCTTCCTCGGTAAAAAATCCCACATCGTGCCGCGCGAAGGCGGCTTTGACATTACCGACAAGGGTCGTGAGTCGCTGGCGGACATCGAAGCGCAAGGGTTTTAATTCCCCATCAAGGAACTGCTATGGAAGCACCACACTGGTCCGCTCACGAGCTGACGATGACGGTATTGATGACGCCGGATATGGCGAACTTTTCCGGCAACGTGCACGGCGGCGCTATTTTGAAATTGCTGGACGGTGTCGCGTATGCGTGCGCCAGCCGCTATTCCGGCACGTATGTGGTGACGTTGTCGGTGGACCAGGTGATGTTCCTGCAGCCTATCCACGTGGGCGAACTGGTGACGTTCCTCGCGTCGATCAATTTCACGGGCAAGACATCGATGGAAGTAGGCATCCGCGTGGTGACGGAAAACATCACGCAGCGGCTGGTGCGCCATGCGAACAGCTGCTATTTCACGATGGTGGCGGTCGATAAAGACCGCAAGCCGGTGGCGATACCGGAACTGGTGCCGCAAACGGAAGAGCAAAAAGCCCGCTGGGAGCAGGCGAAATTGCGCAAGGCAGCCAAGCTGGCGCTGGCGCCCAAGCGGAAATAAAGCTTAATTGCGGCGACGGTGCGGATAAACCAGCGTCCGCACGGCAATATCATGCGGCACTTTCATCGCTGACAGGAATTCAGCTGCCTGGCGCAAACCAATGGCCGGCATGGCGGCAATCGCCTGGTCGACCACTTCACGGGTCCAAACGTCGGTACGGATATGTTTTGGGCGGTCAGCTAAATGATCCATGTGGCACAGGTCTCCAAAGTTTATGCAGCCGTGCCAGCCTCCACCCACGCCAATGGCGCCAGTTCAGCCCAGCCCAGATGCTTGTTTTCACGCAGCATTTGCTCGAATTGCAGCGGAGCGACGGGACGGCTGAAATAATAGCCTTGAATCTGGTCGCAGTCATGCCGGCGCAAGTATTCCAGCTGCTCCCGCGATTCTACCCCTTCCGCCACAACGCGTAATTTCAAATTGTGCGCCAGGGCGATGATCGATACAACAATGGCTTCATCATCTTCATCGACAGCAATATCGTTGACGAAGGAGCGGTCGATTTTCAGCACGTCAATCGGGAAGCGGCGCAAATACGACAGGCTGGAATAGCCGGTGCCGAAGTCGTCAATCGACAACGTCACGCCCAGCGCTTTCAAATCGCGCAGCAAATTGGCCGCTTGCGTGACGTCGTTCATGAACACGGATTCCGTCAATTCCAGTTCCAGGCATGCCGGCGGCAAACCGGTTTCTTCCAGTACTTCCGCCACTTTGGCCACCAGGTCCGGCTGCGTGAACTGGCGCGCCGACAAGTTGACAGCCATGCGCAGCGGCGGCTGGCCGTGCGCCGCGCGCCAGTCATTCCACGCCTTGCCCTGCGCGCACGCGGATTGCAAAGCCCACATGCCGATCGGCACGATCAAGCCGGTTTCCTCCGCCAGCCCGATAAAGCGGTCCGGCGCCACGACACCCATTTCCGGATGCTGCCAGCGCAGCAGCGCTTCCACGCCCGTGATGGCGCCATCGCCCAAATCCACTTGCGGCTGGTAGTGCAGCATGAATTCACTGCGGGCCAGCGCCTGGCGCAGTGCGTTTTCAATGCGCAGCCGTTCCAGCGCTTCTTCGTTCATGCAGGGCAGGTAAAAGCGGAAACCGTTGCGCCCGCTCTTTTTCGCCGCATACATGGCGATGTCCGCATGTTCAATCAAGTGCTGCGCTTCATCGCCCACGCTGCCGTCATACGCGGCCACACCGATACTGCACGTGACAAGGAATTCTTTCCCTTCCAGCATGACGGGCTGCGCCACTGCATTCATCACGCGCTGCACGACGTCCGGCGTCAGCAGCGCATCGGACGTTTCACTGAGGATGGCGACAAATTCATCGCCGGACAGGCGCGCCACCGTGTCGCTTTCGCGCACGCTGCCCGACAGGCGCTGCGCCACCGTCTTCAGCAAGATATCGCCAGCCTTGTGGCCCAGGCTGTCGTTGACGAATTTGAAGCGGTCCAGGTCGATCAACAGTACCCACATATGGTGGCCGCTGCGGTTGGCGTGGGCAATGGCTTGCGCCAGCCGGTCTTGCAACAGCATGCGGTTCGGCAAGCCCGTCAATGCGTCATGGTGCGCGATGTGGCTGATGCGCTGCTCCGACAGCTTGCGTTCCGTGATTTCCGCGCCCGTGCCGCGATACCCCTTGAAGTCGCCCTTGGCGTCATACACGGGTTCGCCGCTAGTGCTGTACCAGCGCAGCACGCCATCGTCGCCCTCAATCGCATATTCAAAATGCGAGAACGGCAAGCGTGCTTCCAGCCGTGCGATGTGGTCGCGGCCCCAGCGCGTGGCCGCCATGCCCGGCGTCGCGTCCCAGCGGGTCTTGCCGATAAAGCGTTCTGGACGCAGCAAGCCTTTTTCATAGAAGCCGCCGGTGATGCTGGTGAAACGCAGGTTCGCATCCTGTTCCCAATACCAGTCGGATGACAGGGCCAACAGGCGGCGGAAGCGCTGTTCACTGTCCAGCAGCGCGCGTTCCGTGCGTTTGCGGGCCAGCACGTCGGCGTTCAAGCGTTCATTCGACAGCCGCAGTTCCGCCGTGCGGGCGTCCACCAGCATTTGCACGCGGCGCGAGCGCAGCACCAGCGATTGCACGAACGCGGCCATCAGCAGCGACGACAAGATGCCGCCCACCAGTGTGGAAATCGATCCGATATGGTCGGCCAGGAACGGGCGGGGCAGGGCGCTGATGCGCACTTCCCACTCTTTGCCCAGCACCGTGAAGTGTTTGAGGTAATCGCTGCGCTGCTGCCACGACAGCCAGCGCACCGGCGTGGCGTCGGCCGCCTGCGGCGCTTCGCCGTGGCTGAATACCAGGCCGCCCGCCACGCGCACTTGCAGCAGCGCGTCATCGTCGTCCAGCAAGCCGTCGGCCTGCAAAATTTTGCTCACCAGCGTGGTGGCGCGGATCACCAGCGACGTATCGCCCTGCCACGCGGCTTGGCGCTGGCCATAATCCGCGACCGGCATGCCGGGTTTATAGACCGGCATCATCATGATCAAGCCCTGGCCGGCCGCCTGCGCCAGCGGCAGCAAGCCGGTGGACGCTGCTTTGCCGGTGCGCAGGATTTCTTCCATGGCCTGGCGGATTTCCGGGCGGTAGCCGGCATCGAGGCCGAATGCCGGTTCATTGCCGGCCATCGGCTCCAGGAAATCGACCACGCTGTAGCGCGCCTTGCGCGGCGCGGTCACCGCTGCGCCATCGGCGATTTCCCGGATCGCATAGCCAGGGAATTCGCGCTGCATTTGCGCTTCAAAATCCGTGCGGGCCGTATCTTCCAGCAAGCGGTGGTAATTGAATGCCTGGATAAACGGGTAGCGCAGCAGCAGCGGCGCGGTAAAGGTCTGGAACTGGCTGCGCGACACTTGCGGGTTGGCGACAAACAGCTGGTTCGTCACCGCCAGCACTTCGGCCGCGTCATTCAAGCCGCTCTGGATGGCGGCCGTGCGCTGGTCGGCGTGCTGTTCGAACGCCAGCTGCATTTTGCTGGACTCCAGTGCACCGACGGCGCCAAACAGCACGGCAGTGATACTGAGTCCAGCTCCGAGGGTATAGGCCGCCGCTGCGGTGAGCTTGAATTGGCGGCGGTTGATCATTGTTATCCTGTACACGTTAAGACTCGGCGGGGGTAGGGCCACCATTAGTGTGTCACAGAACAAAGAAAAAGTGTTGGCGTTCGGAAAAAAATAATTCAGTACGGCAACAATAGTGACTATTTCGCAAGCCCGATAATCATTGCCCGGCCAGCCATTTCGTGCGCAGCACCAGCCAGTGCGCCAGCAGCCGGTGCGCCATGGCCCACGCGATGCCCCGGCCTTTGATGCGCCGGATGCGCGCCAGCATGCGCAGCGATGGCGTGGGCGGGCCGCCTTCCGTGGCTTTCACGGCAAACAGGATGCGGTTGTTACCGGCGATGCCATGCAGCGAGCACACATTGCGCTGGAAACTGTGCTGCAAGCGGGACAGCGCCATGGGATATTTGGGATCATAGCTGAAGACGTTGGCGGCCAGCACGCCGCCGTGGCGCAGCGCGCGCCGGCAATCGCGGTAAAACTGTTCGCTGCACAGCGCTTCCGGCAAGCCGTCGCGGTCGAAGCCATCGATCAACAGCACGTCTATGGTACGGGCCATGGTGGCGATCAACGCCGCGCCATCGCCGTGCACCACCTGGAAACGCTCGCTGTCCGGCGGCACGGCAAACTGGTTGCGCAGCGCAATCACGTCGGCGCGCAATTCCACCACAGTGATGCGGCTGTGCGGCAAATACCGGTGGCAAAACTTGGCCAGCGAGCCGCCGCCCAGCCCGATCATGACGATGTGGGCGGGACGGGGCTGGAACAGCACAAAGCACAGCATGGCCCGCACATAGTCGAGCGTGATGCGATGCGGCGCGTCCAGGTGCATTTCACTCTGGATTTCACCGGGGGTGAATTCCAGCGTGCGTATCCGTCCCCGCGTGCGCACCAGCGGGGGCTTCGGGTCAGTGTGCAGGTCGGTGTCGGCAGGCATACAGTAAAGTGAAAGGCTGGCTTGTTGGCAACTATGAAGTTCTGTTAAGCTGCCGCAGGCTCCGGAAGCGGATGCGGGCATCCGCCCCCATCGCGCCCTATCGTTTACATGCACAATATTTATCGGTACATTGCCAACATAGGCAGCGGCCACAGTGGAGAGAGTAGACCATGTTTTTAGACCATCCGACAATTACCGCCACCAACAGCTTCACGGAGCCGGACCGCATCGAACGCCTTGGCCGCGTCTATGGCTATGTGGCGGCGCTGGCCGACCTGGCGGGCAAGAGCGGGTTCATTGAAAAAGTCTCGCAGCTCCATGACCACAAGGGGACCCTGATCGTGTTCTGGCACGATACGCCCACGGAAGACGAAAAAGAATTCTTCAGCAAGGCATGGGCCAGCAAAATTGGCGACGGCAGCACCAACGTCGAACACGAGATCTAAGGCACAGGCAGCGTCCCGCGCTGCCGCCGCAGTCTTTACATGGATATCAAAACCCTGGTATTGGCGCTTGCGCTGGGCAATTTAAGCCTGTGCGCGGCGCTGTTTTTCTTTGAATACGAAAACAAGAAATCGCTCAGCCTGTCGGCGTGGGCGGTCGCCAAGCAGGCGCAAGCCGGCGCCTGGTTCCTGTTGTATTTCCGCGGCGTGTTGCCGGACCTGTTGACCGGCCCGCTCGCCAATGTGCTGCTGTTTACCGGCATGGCGCTCGACGCGGGCGCCCTGTGGGAAGCGGCCGGCCGCTCCGGCTGGCGCAAAATGCTGTTGCCGTCGCTGGCGGCGGCCTCCTTTATTTACCTTGCTTGCCATGTGCTGGACGTCGAAGCCGGCGTGCGCGCGGCGGCCGGTTTCCTCATTGTCGCGGGCTTTTTCCTGGCCGGCGTGTTTGCGCTGGCGCTGGTATGGCGCCATGGCACCATGCTGCGCCGCTACCTGGTGGTGACGATGGCGGCGCTGTCGCTGCTGGTGGCGGGACGCGGCGTGCTGGCCGCCGCCATGCCTGACGGGTGGTCGTGGGTTTCGGCCACGGTGCTGCAAGGCGTGGGATTTGGCGCGCTGTACCTGATGATGCTGACCAATGCGTTTGGCTACCTGTTGCTGTCGCGCGAAAAACTGCAGGCGGAACTGGCGCGGCTGGAAGTGGTCGATGCATTGACGGATGTGCCGAACCGGCGCGGCTTTTACCAGGCACTGGCGCCATGGATGGCGCTGGCCCGCCGTCCCGGCCAGGGAACGTCGCTGATCATCGTCAGCCTCGACCAGTTCAAGCGCGTCAATGACAGTTATGGCCACGCTACCGGCGACCTGGTGCTGAAAGCGCTGGTCGATGTGTGCAAAAAACAACTGCGCGACAGCGACCAGATCGGCCGTCTGGGCGGCCCGGAATTCGCGCTGCTGCTGCCCCGCACGGAGCAGGCCGGCGCCGTGATGGTGGCCGAGCGCATCCGCGCCGCCGTCGAAGCCATGCAGCTGCGGGCTGACAAAGCCATCATCACTGTCACGGTCAGCATGGGTGTGACGGTGATCCGCGCCGATGACAGCACTGTCACCTTGTTCAAGCGCGCCGATGGCGCGCTGCAGTCCGCCATGCTGGCGGGCAGCAACCGCGTGGCGGAAGCGCCGGACGCGACCTTCGCGGAAATCGAACACGGAGATGTCATTATCTCGTCATAAAGGCCGCGTAACTTACCGGGTTTCCGTATAATCGTATAAATAGTATGAATGGAATCCGGGAATCCGAAGAAGAGGAAGGCATGTACGCAGCAGTTGACCTGGGCTCCAACAGTTTCCGTCTTGCCATCGGCAAGCATGACGGCGACGCTATCCGCGTATTGAAGACGGCGCGCGAACCGATCCGCCTGGCCGCCGGCTTGGACGCTTCCGGCAATTTGACGGAAGCGGCGCAGCAGGCCGCGTTGTCCTGCCTGGCCAATTTCCGCACGGTGCTGGCCGGCTATCAGCTGGAAGCCATCCGCGTGGTGGCCACGTCCACGTTGCGGCTGGCAAAAAATTCCGCCGCCTTCCTGCCCGCTGCCGAACAGGCGCTGGGCTACCCGATTGAAATCATTTCCGGTGAAGAGGAAGGCCGCCTGATTTATATGGGCGTGTGCAATGCGCTGAACTTGCCGGGCGAGCGCCGCCTCGTCATCGACATTGGCGGCGGTTCCACGGAATTGATCCTGGGCCGCGGGGCCGACATCGAGCGCGTCGAATCGTTTTCCATTGGCAGCGTCAAGCAAAGCCTGTCATTCTTTATTGGTGGCAGGGTCGATGCGCCATCGTTTGACGCCGCCATCCTGTCGGCGCGCAGCCACTTTGAAGATGGCGCGCCGCCATACCACCCGCAATACTGGACACGCTGCTACGGTTCGTCCGGCACCATCCGCGCCATTGCGGAAATCATTGACAAGAACAAATTGGGCTCAGGCGTGACCGCCGCCACACTCGATGCGCTGAGGCGCCGTTTTATCGAACTGGGCCACACGTCGAAAATCGACATGCCGGGCCTGCGTCCGGACCGTGCCGGCACCATCATTGGCGGCCTGGCTGTGCTGATTGCGCTGTTCCACGAACTGGGTATCGACAGCCTGCAACCGATCGAGGCGGGCTTGCGCGTGGGCGTCATGTGGGACCAGTACCTGCGTTCCACCAAGCGTGACCGCCGCGAACAGTCGGTGCGCGCCTTCCTGCAAAAATTCCACGTCGATGAAGCCCGCGCCGGCCGCGTGGCGGAATATGCGGGTGCGCTGTATGCGCAAATGAAGCCGGCGACGGACGCGTACCAGCGCTTGCTGGTGTGGAGCGCTCTGCTGCACGAAGTGGGGATGGTGGTGTCGCAGACTGGCTACCACAAGCACGCCAGCTATATGGTGGAAAACGCCGACTTGCCGGGCTTTACCACGCGCGAACAAAAAAACATGGCGCGCCTGATCCTCGCGCAAAAGGGCAATTTACGCAAAATCAGCGATGCGCTGACGGACAGCGATTTCGCGAAAGCTGTCGTGGCGCTGCGCCTGGCCATCCTGTTCATGCATTCGCGTATCGAGCCGGATTTCAAGGAACTCAAATTGCGGATGAAAAACCGCATCGAGCTGGAAATCAAGCGCGCGTGGGTCGCGGATCACCCGACGGCGTCTTACTGGATGGAGAAAGAGCAAGAGCAGTGGGATGACGTGGGTGTGGATTTCAGCATCAAGGGCACCGCTTAACCAGCACTGGCTGTTAAAAATAATTCCATTGTTAAACAACTCATTGTAAATTTGATTACAATAAGAAACTTGTAAGACATTGGAGAAATGCCCCATGAGCCGTTACCGCGCCCCATTGCGTGCTGTTGCCGCAGCGCTGGCCGTTGCGGCATGGGTGTTTCCCGCCACGGCGGCCGCACAGGAAACCGTGACCCTGTGTTTTGAGCGGCAGGACGTCAAACCCTGGCGCACGCAGCAGGGTGATGGCTTGAATTTCGAGCTGCTGAAAATGGTGGCGCAGCGTCTTAATATCCAGTTTGATTTCCAGAGCGTGCCATGGAAGCGCTGCCTGCAGCAATTGCAGGCCAATGCCTATGACGGCGCGTTTGCCGTCAGCTACAAGGCGGACCGGCGTGAATTGGGCGTGTACCCCGGCGGCGCGGCCATCGATAACAGCAAGCGCATGCACATCGACAGCTATATGCTGTTGCGCCGCAAAGGCAGCAAGGTGGAATGGGATGGCAAAACCCTGCGCAATGTCGATGGCCCGGTGGGCTTCCAGCTGGGCTATTCCGTTGGCGAAGTGTTGAAAAAACTCGCAGTGGAAACCGACGAAGGCAGCCAGCGCGCCGATGAACTGGCGCGCAAGCTCATTGCCGGCCGCCTGGCCGCCGCCGCACTGGGCGGCTCCGACGCCAACAATGTCATGCACGGTCCGCTGGGCGCGCAACTGGAAATGCTGCCCGTGCCGCTGATTGAAAAACCGTATTTCCTGATCCTGTCGCACGGCATGGTGGCCAAGCGTCCGGAACTGGCGCAGCGCATCTGGGCTGCGATGGAACAGGCGCGCAACAGTCCGGCCTATAAAAAGGCTGAACGCGCCGCCCTGGGCGAGGAGCACTGATGGCAGCTCCGCGCCGGGGATGGCTGCAGGCATGGCGCGAAGACATCTTGCTGCGCCTGGCGGCCGGTATTTTCCTGGCCGTGGCGCTGTCTTCCGTGGTCTACACGACGTACGCGGCGCGCACCCTGCGCGCGGAAGCGGAACAGCAATTAAAGGAGCGGGCCGAGCGCCTGGCCACCGTGCTGGCCCAGGCGCTGGCGCGGCCCCTGTTCGACATTAATACCGCCGCCGTATCCAGCGCGGTGGACGCCATGCAGGCCACGCCGGAAGTCATGATGCTGAGCGTGCATTCGCCGTCCGGCGAAGAACTGGCCAGCTATGCGGTGGAAAATGCCGATCCTTTGATGACGGTAAAGGTGCAGCGCGAAATCCGCTACCAGGATGGCCGCCGCACTTATCCGGTCGGCACGCTGGAACTGGCGTTTTCCCGCCATGACGTGGACCGCCAGCTGCGCAGCCAGATCAGCCACACGATCGTCGCCAACCTGGTGCTGGCGCTGTTCATCGTCGTGTCGATTTTCCTCGTGGGCCGCAAGGTGATCCGCCCGTTTGCCGATATCCAGCACGCGCTGGAAAAGCTCACGCGGGGCGAAGTCGATATTGAATTGTCGGGCAAGGGCCGCTCCGACCAGGTAGGCAAGCTGTCCGACGCCGTGTACAGCTTCCGCGATACGCTGACGCGCTTGCGCCAGGTGGAGTTTGAATTGCGCGAGTTGAACAGCGACTTGGAGCGCAAAATCATCGAGCGCACGGCGGAAGTCACGCAATCGGCGCAAGTGGCGCGCGACAGCCAGAAAAAACTGCAAGCCATAGTCGATACGGCGCTCGACGCCGTGGTGCGGATGGACATGCATGGGCGCATCGTGGGCTGGAACAGCCAGGCGGAAAGCATCTTCGGGTGGAACAGGGAAGAGGCGCTGGGCTTGCCGCTGGAATCGACGATTATTCCGCAGCGCTACCGCCATGACCACCGCAAAGGCATGCAGCGCTATATCGCCACCGGCAAGGGCGCGGTGCTGGACCGCCGCGTGGAATTGCATGCGCTGCACAAGGATGGGCGTGAATTCCCCATCGACCTGGCGATTACCCGCATCCGGCTGGATGAGCAGGAAACGTATGAATTTTGCGGCTTTATCCGCGATATCAGCGAGCGGCGCGAACGGGAACAAAAGCTGGTGCAGGCGAACGTGATGGCGGAAGCGGCCAATATCGCGAAATCCGAATTCCTGGCCAATATGAGCCATGAAATCCGCACGCCGATGAGCGCCATCATCGGCATGGCATACCTGGCGCTGCGCACTGGCTTGACGCCGAAGCAGCAGGATTACGTCAGCAAGATCCACCGCGCGGCCCTGTCGCTGCTGGGCATCATCAATGACATCCTGGACTTTTCCAAGATCGAGGCGGGCCGCCTCGACGTGGAACACGTGCCGTTTTTCCTTGATGACGTGCTGGCCAATGTCGCCAGCGTGACCAGCCAGCGCGCAGCCGATAAACAGCTGGAATACCTGTTCCACGTGCCGCCGTCGATTCCCCGCCACCTGGTGGGCGACCCGCTGCGGCTGGGGCAGGTGCTGATCAACCTCGTCAACAATGCCGTGAAATTCACGCCAAGCGGCGAGCTGGAACTGGCGTGCACGCGCCTGCCGGACCGCAATCCTGGCAAAGTCATGCTGCGCTTTGCCGTGCGCGATACCGGTATCGGCATGAATGAAGACCAGGTGGCGCGGCTGTTCCGCGCGTTCAGCCAGGCCAATGGATCGACGTCGCGCCAATATGGCGGCACGGGCCTGGGCCTGTCGATTTCGCAGCGCCTGGTGCAATTGATGGGCGGCTTGATCCGCGTGGACAGCGCGCCCGACCAGGGTTCCACGTTCCAGTTCGACCTGGAATTTGCGCTGTCCGGCTTGCCGGAGCATGCGCCCGTGATGCCGGAAGCGCTCAATGGCGCCCGCCTGCTGCTGGTCGATGACAGCCAGATGGCGCTGGATATTTTGACGGAATCGCTGCAGCCACTGCCGGTGCGTGTCGAGACGGCCACCAGCGGCACGCAGGCGCTGGCCGCCATTACACAGGCCGATGCGGCGGGCGACCCGTACCGCATCGTGCTGACGGACTGGCAAATGCCGGGCATGGATGGCATCGCGCTGGCGAAAAAAGTCAAGGAAGACGGCGCCTTGTCGGCCCGTCCTGCCATCGTGCTGGTCACGGCCTTTGGCCGCGAAGAAGTGCAGCGCGGCGCCGATAGCGCCGGGATCACAGGCTTCCTGTTCAAGCCGATCGGGCAATCGGCGCTGGTGGACACGCTGGTGTCGCTGGTGTCGCCGCAGAGATCGATCGCGGGCAGCCTGCGCACCGCCGATGAAGCGATGCCGGGCCAGCGCTTTGCCGCCCGCGTGCTGCTGGTGGAAGACAATTCCGTCAACCAGGAAATCGCCGCGGAATTGATGGCAACCTTGGGGATTTGCGTGGACGTGGCGGAAAACGGCCAGGTGGCGCTGGAACGCTTGCAGCAGGCCGGCCCGGGCGCCTACAGCATGGTGCTGATGGACCTGGAAATGCCCGTCATGGATGGCCACCAAGCGACCCGGCTGCTGCGCCTGGACAGCGACTTTGATGCGCTGCCCGTGATTGCCATGACGGCGCATGCGCTGCCGGACATCCGCGAACGCTGCCTGGCTGAAGGCATGCAAGACTATATTTCCAAGCCGATCGAGCCCGAACGCCTGTATGCGATGCTGTCGCGCTGGCTGGTGCACGCCAAGCTGCCGCAGCCGGGCCGGGAAATGCCCCGCACGGCCATGCTGCGCGCCACGTCGTATGGCGACGCGGCGCTGCAAATCGACGGCATCGACAGTGAGCGCGGCTTGCGGCACGTGGCGGGCAACCGGGAATTATACGTGCAATTGCTGGACCGCTTCCGCCTCGCGCAGCGTGGCGTGGCAGGCGGCATCGATGCGGTACTGGCGCAGGGCGGCGTGGCCCAGGCAAGCCGCATGGCCCATACGTTGCGCGGCGTGGCGGGCGGCGTTGGCGCAACGGTAGTGGAACGGGCCGCGCAGGCATTGGAACTGGCGCTGGACCGCATGGCATACCACGGCGGCGCGGGGCTTGGGAAGGAACAGGCGGCGCCGGTGGCCATGCCGTTCGCGCCCTTGGCGGAACTGGCAACCGCGCTGGCCGGCGTGGTGGCCGCGCTGGACCGCCATTTCGACCAGGCCCCGCCGCCGGCGGACAGCATGGACGCAGGCGTGGCCCCGGCCGAAGCGCTGGCGCAGCTGCGTTCGCTGCTGGCCGAGTATTCCGGCGACAGTACCGATTATTTCGACAGCGTGCGTGCACAGCTGGCCGCGCTGCTGCCATCGGCCGACCTGGAGCGGCTGGCGGCGCATATGAACAATTATGAATTTGAAGCGGCCAGCCGTTTGCTGGCCGCCGTACAGGAGACTTAGCCATCATGACCTTACGAAACAGCAGCCACGGTCCCCGGCAAACGATTTTGATCGTCGACGATACGCCGGACAACATTACTTTGCTGTCCAGCTTGCTCAAGGAAAAGTACAACACGAAAGTCGCCACCAATGGCGCAACGGCGCTGCAAATCGTCGCGGGCGGCGGCGTTGACCTGGTGCTGCTGGATGTGATGATGCCCGACCTCGATGGCTATGAAACGTGCCGCCGCTTAAAGTCGGATCCGGCCACGGCGGATGTGCCCGTGATTTTCCTGACGGCGAAAAGCCAGGCGGAAGATGAAGCCATGGGCTTGCGCGTGGGGGCGGTCGATTACCTGACCAAGCCGATCAGTCCACCGATTTTATTTGCCCGCGTGGCCACGCATTTGTCGCTGAAAAATGCGCGCACACAGTTGAAAACGGAAAACCGCAACCTGGAATCGCTGGTGCAGGAACGCACGGGGCAACTGTCGCTGATGCAGGATGCCACCATCATGGCGATGGCGACGATGGCGGAAACGCGCGACTGCGAGACGGGCAACCATATCCGCCGCACGCAAAATTACATCGCGGCGCTGGCCAGGCATTTACAGAAACATCCCCGTTTTGCTGCCGAATTGACGGATGAAAATATCGTGCTGCTGTACAAATCCGCACCGCTGCATGACATCGGCAAGGTCGGCATTCCCGACCACATTTTGCTGAAGCCGGGCAAGCTGGATAAGGATGAGTTTGAAATCATGAAGCGGCATGCGGAATTCGGCCGCGACACGATCCGCCAGGTCGAACAATACGTGGGCGGCAGCAATAGCTTCCTCACATATGCGCGTGAAATTGCCCACTCGCACCAGGAAAAATGGGATGGTTCCGGCTATCCGGACCAGCTGGAGGGTGAAGCCATTCCGTTGTCGGCGCGCCTGATGGCAGTGGCCGACGTGTATGACGCGCTGATTTCCCGGCGCGTGTACAAGCCGCCATTCAGCCATGCGGATGCGGTGGCGGTCATGAAAGATGGACGGGGCAAGCACTTTGATCCGGATATCCTGGATGCGTTCCTGGAAATCGAAGGGGAGTTTGCCAGGATTGCCGAGGAGTTTGCCGACAGCGACAAGGATTGACATGAATTAAATTCACGGGCAGGTTGATTGCTGAGGAATCGTATATACTGTTTATATTATTCAAAACTTTTCGGAGTCCAGCATGAACAAGCCTGTTACCGGCGAAGCCACCGCGGCAGCGGCAACACCTGAAGAAACCGTTAAAACTCCTGCCGCGGAAGCGCCGGCGAAAGCCGCGAAGCCGGCTTCGCGCGCGTCCGCCAAACCAGCCAAAGCCGCGAAAGTTGCGCAAGCCAAGGCGGAGCCGGCGAAAGCTGCCAAGGCAGTGAAAACCGCCAAGCCAGCCAAGGCTGCCGAAGCCAAGCCGGCCAAGGCTGCTGCCAAGCCTGCACCGGCAGCCAAAGCCGCCGCAGCAGCCGCTGGGGCAGCGAAGGCGCCTTCCGCCAAGGCCGTGAAGGCCAAAGCTGCCGCCAAGGCCGAGCCGAAAGCCGCCCCGAAGGCAGCGGCGCCGAAGGCAGAAGCCAAGCCCGCCAAAGCGCCCAAAGCCGCTAAGCCAGCCAAGGCTGCCAAGCCTGTTGACGCACCTGTCAAAGCCGCCAAGGAAAAACTCGTGCGCGACAGCTTCACGATGCCGGAAGATGAATACGCACAATTGGGCGCCGTGAAAAAAGCCGCGCTGAAAGCCGGGTTTGAAATCAAGAAAAGCGAATTGCTGCGCGTAGGCGTGTCGCTGATCAGCAAGCTGGATATGGCGGCGCTGAAAGCCGTGCTGGCGTCGCTGCCGCAATTGAAAACCGGCCGTCCCAAGAAGGGTTGATGGTCCGGCGCCGGTTCCCGTGCGGTTCAGCGGGAACCGGCCGCGTTGCCATGTAATCAAAATGACATTGGTTTGTCATTTTCTTGAAGCAATCGCTCGCTACGCTTGCCTTGTCTCAACCAACAAGGAACAAGCATGCAACGGCAACCGCAGTTAGACACGCAAGCACATGCGCCAGCACAGACGCAAACCGTCTCGCGCGCCCCGGGCAAGCTGGTGCTCAGCATGGCCAGTACGCCTGACGAGTTGCGCGAAGTGCAGCGCCTGCGCTACAAGGTGTTCATTGAGACCATGGGCCTGGCCGCACTGAAGCGCGATGACGGCCTCGATAGCGACGAATTCGACGGCCACTGCGATCACTTGATCGTCCGCGACAGCAGTTCGCTGGAAGTGGTCGGCACGTACCGCCTGCTGAGCGCAGCGCGCGCCCACAAGCTGGGCCGCATGTATTCGGAGGGCGAGTTCGACTTGTCGCGCCTGAACGTGATCCGCTCGCGCATCGTGGAAGCGGGCCGCGCGTGCATCCACCCCGACTACCGTGGCGGCAGCGTCATCATGCTGCTGTGGTCCGGCCTGGCGGAATACATGCGCCGCGAACGGTGCGATTTCCTGGCTGGCTGCGCCAGCATCAGCCTGGCCGACGGCGGCCATAATGCGGTGGCGGTCTATCACAAGCTGGTGCAAAGCCACCTGGCGCCCGCGGAATACCGCGTCACGCCGCATTTGCCATTCCCGTACACGAAGCTGGACCCGGCGCAAAGCCCGCAAGTGCCTGCGCTGCTGAAAGGGTATATGCGTTCCGGCGCATGGATTTGCGGCGAACCGGCATGGGATCCTGATTTCGAAAGCGCCGACCTGTTCTTGCTGATGCCGTTGGCGAACCTGGATGCGCGCTATGCGAAACATTACGGCGTTGCTTGACGGGAGGCTGGCGTGGGCATGATGGAAGCACTGAGGCTGCGCTGCGCAGTCCTCAGCGTGGCGGCAAGCCACGGGGCGCGCGATGGCGTGGGCGAGCTGCTGGCTGCGCGGGCCCAGGCCGCCGGCCATGAACTGGTGCGCCGCGATTGCGTGGACGACGACGCGGACAGCGTGCGCCGCGTGCTGGCCGAATGCATCGCCGATCCGGGCATCCAGGTGATCCTGGGCGCGGGCGGCGCCGGATTTGCCCGCCGTAACACGGTATGTGATGCGGCGGCGGGATTGATCGAGCAGGAAGTGCGCGGCTTCGGCAGCCTGCTGCACAACTTGTTTTTTGCGGAAGTGGGAACGTCGCTGGTCAACCAGCGTGCGCTGGCCGGCTACGCGAACAAGACGCTGGTGTTTTGCCTGCCTGGCGCCACGGGGGCATGCGCGCTGGCGTGGGACCGCATCATTGCGCCGCAGCTGGCGGCGCCGGTATTTGGCTAGGCAGGTACGCGCGCCTTCATCCCGCTGGAAGCGGTCTGGAAGGCGTTTCGGCAGGGATCAGGGCGAGGAAAAGGTGAACAGCGGGGTTTGGGCTGTTTCAGGCGCCGGTTTGTCCCGGCGCCGATAATTGCTGGCGCACGACTCAGTGCATCGATGCGGATGACAAGTCTTTCAATTCACGGATACTGATATCCGATTTTTCATGCATGCGCAGCAGGATCGTGGCACCGACAGCGAGTTTCCGGTGCCGGATCTTACTGATGATCGGAGGCTGAACTTCCAGCACGCGGCATAGCTCCGCGTCGTTTTTCAGATTCATCTTTTCAATCAGCGTATCGAGCAACTTGTTGGGTACAAAACTGGATGGCTCCAAGGCTCTGGCTCGATTCATGGCCTCGATCAATTCCAGCTTCTTTTGCCGCACGCTCATTTTTTCCTCCTTAGTCAATAACGTGGATAGGTCGGCGTCCCTGGCTTGTGTCTTTACCGCCATGATGGCGTTTTCAACAACGTGGCGGATCGACTCTGCTATTAATAACCAAGCAAGTTGTATGTATCATACTGCAACGAAAAATAAATGGAACGTTTTAACAAAAAAATTATTGTTTTTCTTGTGCAATAGGATTGACGGATTTTGCCACTTGTAGGCCGGACTTTGTCAGTATCAGAGTGAGGTCAGCCATTTCCGCTGCGGCGTGCGAGTGGGTGACCATGATGGTGCAGGCGCCACTGGCCTTAATTTCGTTGCGTAACAACATCAGAATGCTGTGCGCCGTCTCTGGATCGAGGTTGCCGGTGGGTTCATCGGCCAGCACCAAACCGGGCCGGTGCACCAGCGCGCGGGCAATGGCGACCCGCTGCAACTGGCCGCCGGACAGCTGGTGCGGATAATCGTCGGCGCGGCCCCGCAAACCGACGGCGTCGAGCATTTCATTGGCGCGCTCGCGGCTCATGCCGTTCAACAGCAGCGGCAGGGCCACGTTCTGGTGCAGCGTCAGGTGCGGCAGCACGTGGAATGCCTGGAAAATAAAGCCCATTTTTTGCCGCCGCAAGCGCGTGGCGGCATCGTCGTCCAGTGCCGTCATGGCGACGCCATCGAGCATGACCGGCGGCGTGCTGGTGGTGTCGGGCTGGTCCAGCCCCGCGATCAGGTTCAGCAACGTGGATTTGCCGACGCCGGATTCGCCCATGATGGCGACAAATTCGCCCGCCTTGAATTCCCAGTTCAAATTGGCCAGCACCGGGTGGCCCGGTGTGTAGGTTTTGGACAGGTTACGCAATACGAGCATTTTCTTCCTTAACTGGTTAGCCAGCGCCGCGTGGCAAAACTGGCTGCATCCACCAGCGCCACCAGCGCCAGCATGGCAAGGATGACGGTGGCGGCGGGCTGCATCTGGAATAACGATAAGTGATATTTCAGCATTTGTCCCAGGCCACCGGCGCCCACCACGCCCAACACCGCGGCAGCGCGGATATTGTTTTCCCACCGGTACAGCGTGTACGACAGCATTTGCGGCAAGGTTTGTGGCAGTGTCGCATACAAGAAGGCCGCCAGGGCAGGGGCGCCATTGGTGCGCAGGCTGTGTTCCGCGTGCAGCGGGGCGTTTTCCAGCGCGTCGGCAAACAGGCGGCCCAGGACGCCGGCTGTGTGGGCGGCCAGCGCCAGCGTGCCGGCAAAGGGGCCGAGGCCCGCTGCGATCAGCATGATGTAGGCCCATACCAATTCTGGGATCGAGCGCAGCACGTTGAGTATTGTGCGCACAATTGCGCGTGGTATGCCCAATCCGCCAAGCCGGCCCGATGCAGGCATGGCCAGCAACAGCCCTGCCGCCACTGCCAATAAAGTTCCAACAGCCGACATTGCCAGTGTTTCCAGAGCAGCATTGGCAGTTCGTCGCAGGAACGGCATGCCTAATTCTGGTGGCGCGAATCCGCCCAATAATTCAAAGGTTGTACGCAGAGAATCCGGCCGGGTAAATTCTACCCATTTCAAGTCCAGTGAATAAAAGCTGGCAGCGCACAGGATGGCCAATAGCAGCGCCAAAATCCAGCCTAGCAAATTGCGTGTGGGAGCAGCGGGCATGTCGCTCATGCAAGCCTCCTGCGCAGCCATTTCGACACTAGATCGGCTGCAGCGACCAACAGTACAAATACCAGCAACATTGTGCAGACTTCGCCACCAACCATATTCTTAAGCGATTCTTCCATGCGCTGTCCAAGGCCACCTGCACCGACAAAGCCCATCACGGCAGAACCCCGGATCGCGCATTCCCACCGGTACACGGTGTACGACACCAGTTCCGACGCCGCATCCGGCAGCGCGCCATACAGCAGCGCCTGCAGCCGCCCCGCGCCATTGGCCAGCAAGGTATCGGCCGCATGGGTTTCCGACGATTCCAGGATTTCCGCATACACCTTGCCCAGCATGCCGCAGTAAGTGAGGGCGATGGCCAGCACGCCGGCAGTCGGCCCCAGTCCCACGATGCGCACGAACAGCAGCGCCCACACCAGTTCCGGCACGGAGCGCAGCAACACCAGCAGCCAGCGCACGGTTTGCCGCACCAGCGACGCCAGCGGCGCCATGCGGCCCGTGCCCAGGCTGGAAATCGACAGGCGTTCCGTCACCAGCAAGGTGGCGGGAATCGCGCCCAGCAGCGCCAGCGACAGGCCGGCCGTGGCAATGGCCACGGTCTTCCACGTTTCGCGCGCCACCATGGCAAGGAACTCGCCATCATGCGCGGGCGGGAAAAACGCGGCGAGGAATTGCCACGTGGCTTGCAGGCTTTGCGCATCGAGCAAGGTCCACGGCTTGAATTCGCTGGCCACCAGCATGGGCCACATGGCCAGGATCACAGCGCCAATTGCCAGCATCCGCCCCCGCAAGGCGGGATCGGGATGGCGTTCGCTATAGGGAACGGCGGGAATATTCAACAGCTTCATGCAGTTACAGGCAGGCGCCGCCCGACAGGGTGGCAGGGGCTTCGTGCGCAAGCGGGGAATTCGCAGGCGGCAGTTCGCCCAGATACAGTTCGGCAATCATGGCGTCCGTGACTTGTTCGCGCGGCAGGTCAAATGCAATGCGCCCGTGTTTCAGCGCGACGATGCGGGGGAAGTGCGCCAGCGCCAGTTCCACCTGGTGCAGGCTGCATACCAGCGCCGCGTTGCGGCTGGCCGCCTCTTGCTGCAGCGTGGCCAAGGTCAGCTGCGACAGCGCGGGATCCAATGCGGACAAGGGTTCATCGGCCAGCAGCGCCTGCGCATCGGACAGCAGCATGCGCGCCAATGCGCAGCGCTGCCGTTCGCCGCCCGACAGGCGGTCCACGCGGCTATACAGCTTGTCGCCCAGGTTGAAACGGGACAGGGCGCGGAATGCGGCTTCCGGATCCGCAGGCTTGAACAGCGATACGGCCGCCTGCCAAAAATTCCACTGCGGCAGGCGCGCCGCCAGCACGGCGGTCACCACGCGCTGGCGCGGCGGCAGCGGCGGCGTTTGCGGTGCGAGGAACAGGCGTGCGCGCAGCTTGTGGCGGGCGCGGTTGTCCAGCGACCACGGATCGGCGCCCAAGGCCGTGAACGCGCCGGTTTCGGGGCGGTGCGTGCACGCCAAAGTCGCAAGCAGCGTGGTCTTGCCGGCGCCGGACGGGCCGATGACGGCCACCTGTTCGCCGGCCGCAATGCGCAAGTCGACGTTTTCCAGCGCCAGCGCGTGGCCCGCGGCCAAATGCCGCACCGTCAAGCCACGCAAATCATAGACAGCTTCAGGCATCTTACTTCTTCAACAAGCCGGCATTGATGGCCGCCGCTTCAATCGCGCCATAGTTTTCGATTTTGGTCGGCACGAATTTCGAGGCGCGCTGCAAGTCCAGGATTTCCTTGTCTTGCGGGTTTTTCGCATCCAGCGCCAGGAAGGCGTCCGTAATCTTCTTTTTCAGGGCAGCCGGCATGTCGGCGCGCACGGTCCAGTTGTAATCGTAATAGCCCGGCGTCGTGTAGAACACGCGCACGACGTTCGGGTCGACTTTTTTCTCTTCAACCTGCTTTTCCCACACGGAGATGTTCAGTGCACCCGCATCGACTTTACCGCCGGCCACTGCCGCCACGGTGGCGTCATGCGCGCCGGAGAAGGCGACGCGCTTCAAATCCGTATCCGGATTGATTTTCGCGCCCAGCAGGAACGAGCGCGGCATCAGGTGGCCGGACGTGGAGCTTTCCGAACCGAACGACAAGGTACGGCCTTTCAAGTCTTCCAGCCTGGTGATTTCCTTGTGCGTGGTAATGAACACGGAACGGAATTTTTCATCTTCCGCGCGCTGCACCAGCGGCACGACCTGGCCTTTGCTGCGTTCTTTCGCTTGCACGAACGTGAAGCCGCCGAACCACACCATATCCAGCTTGCCTGCCACGAGGCCCTCCACGGACGCCGCGTAATCGGTCACTGGCGTGAATTCCACTTTCATGGCCAGTTTCTTTTCCAGGTATTCGCCCAGCGGCTTGAACTTGCGCTGCAATTCGGTCGGCTTTTCATCAGGGATCGCGGACACGCGCAACACTTGCTGGGCAGGCGCCTGGGCGGCGGCAAACAGCAGGGAGGCGGCAAACAGCGACTGGACAGTACGCAGGGCGGAAATTTTCATTCAGGATTCCTAAGATGGCTGGGGGAGGGGCGCCGCACGAATGTTGCATATACGGCTACGTCATTTTTATATTCAGCTATGATATCAAAACCATGCATCGGCAGAGGCCCGCCGGTGGCGCCCATCAACGTCACGAAGAGCAGACTATGCATATGTCCCGTACTGCGGCGATCCGCGTGATTCCGCCAGATGTTACCAGCCGGCCCGAGGCCATTGCCCATGGCAGCGCCGCCGCCATCGAAGAAATCAGTGCGGGATTGCTGGCCCGGCGCGCTTATACATCGCCCAAATATTTGTATGACAGCCTCGGTTCCCGGCTGTTTGAAGCCATCTGCGAATTGCCCGAGTATTATCCGACCCGCACGGAAGCCGCCATTTTTGAACGGCATGGCGCCGATATTGCCCGTGCCGTAGGGGCGGGCAGCACGCTGATCGACTTGGGGGCGGGCAATTGCGCCAAGGCGGCCAGCCTGTTCCCTTTGCTGCAGCCGGCCCAGTACGTGCCCATCGATATTTCCCGCGATTTCCTCAATGATGCCGTGCTGCGCCTGCAACAGCGCTTCCCCGCCATTGAAATGACAGCGCTGGCGCTGGATTTTTCCAGCGCGTTTGCCTTGCCCGACACGGTGCGGCAACAGGGCCGCGTCTTCTTTTATCCCGGTTCATCGATCGGCAACTTTGCGCCGCATGAAGCGGTGGCCTTCCTGCGCCGCCTGCGTGCCAGCGGCGCCGGCGAATGCAGCCTGCTGATCGGCGTGGACCTGGTGAAAGACAGCGCCACGCTCGACGCGGCGTATGACGATGCGATCGGCGTCACGGCAGCGTTCAATTTGAACATGCTGCGCCATGTGAACCATTTGATCGGCTCGGACTTCGACGTCACGCAGTGGCAGCACCGCGCTTTCTTCAATGCGGAAGAGAGCCGGATTGAAATGCACCTGGAAGCGCGCGAAGCGCTGGTGGTGACGTGGCCCCAGGGCGAACGGCACTTTGCCCGCGGTGAACGCATCCATACGGAAGACAGTTATAAATACACGCCCCGTACCTTTGTGGAATTGCTGCGGGACGCGGGATTTGCCGCGACGCGCACGTGGACCGACGATGCCGGCTGGTTCGCTGTCGTGCATGCGCGCGCGATGGGGCTGGCATGAATTTGCCGGAACGCTATGCCGCCGTGCGCGGCCAGTCGCTGGCGCTGGCGCAGCCTTTGTCGGATGAAGATTGCGGTGCGCAATCGATGCCCGACGCCAGCCCCGTGAAATGGCATTTGGCGCATACGACATGGTTCTTCGAGACGTTTATTCTCGAGCGTTTTGAAGCGGATTTTCAGCCGTTTCATCCTGCGTTCCGCGTGCTGTTCAATTCGTATTACAACGGTATCGGCGACAAGCACCCGCGCCCGCAGCGGGGCTTGCTGACGCGGCCGTCCATGGCTGAAGTGCGCGCCTACCGCGCCGGCGTCGATGCGCGCATGGCGCGCTTGCTGGCCCGGCCCAGTACGGAACTGCAAAGCCTCGTGACGCTGGGACTGCAGCACGAACAGCAGCACCAGGAATTGATCGTCACGGACGTCAAGCATTTGCTGGCGCAAAACCCGATGCAGCCTGCCTATGCGGACACGGCGCCTTTGCCTTCGGATGCGGCGGGAACGCTGGAGTGGCTGCCATTTAACGGCGGCGTGGCGGAAATCGGCTATGCGGGCGGCGGCTTTTGCTTTGACAACGAATTGCCGCGCCACCGCACGTACCTGGCGCCCTATGAGCTGGCGTCGCGGCTGGTGACCAATGGCGAATATCTGGCGTTTATCGAGGCCGGAGGCTATGCCGATCCTGCGCTGTGGCTGGCCGAAGGGTGGGACCGCGTGCGCAGCGAAGGCTGGGCGCATCCATTGTATTGGCGGCGCGAAGCCGATGGCCGGTGGACGGAATTTACGCTGCATGGCCGCCGGCCGCTGGACCTGGACGCGCCGGTGATGCACGTGTCGCTGTATGAAGCCGATGCGTATGCGCATTGGTGCGGTGCGCGCCTGCCGACGGAAGCCGAGTGGGAATCGGCGGCAGCCTTACCGGGTTTGCGGCAACTGTTCGGCGCCTGCTGGCAGTGGACGTCCAGCAGCTATGCGCCATATCCGGGTTTTAAGCCGGCGCCGGGGGCGATTGGCGAATACAACGGCAAGTTCATGGTGAACCAGTATGTGTTGCGGGGTTCATCGTCCGCCACGCCCGAAGGCCACGCGCGCGCCAGCTACCGCAATTTCTTCCCCGCGCACGCGAGGTGGCAATTGATGGGAATCCGGCTGGCCCGTTAAGCGTTAAGCTCGGGCTTCGTTGATCGCCGCCTGCATCATCAGCGCCACTTCGTCGCCCACATCTTCCAGCGCCTGCAAATTCAGCGCCGCCCGGCACAGCGCCACGGCGCCTTCCATCGACGATAGCACCAGCGTCCCTAGCCGTTGCGCCCGCGCCGCGTCCACCCCTTCGCGCACCAGCGCCGCCGCCACGATATTTTGCCAATCCCCGAACGCCGTATCGGCAGCTTCCAGTAACTGCTGCTGCGTCGCGGCGTCCGGCGCTTCCTTGGCGTCGTCCGTGTACCGCTCAATGGCCACCACCAGCACAGGGCAGCCTTCTTCGAACCGGCTTTCCTGCAGCGACTTGCCGCGCATCGTATAGGCCGCACGCACACCCGCCACTGCGCCATATTCGCGCAGCAAGCTTTCCAGAATGGCACTGATCTCCTGTTGCGCCAGCCGTACGGCTTCTTCAATCAATTGCGCCTTCCCGCCAGGGAAGTGATAGCTGATCGAGCCCCGTGGCGTGTCCGTATGGCGCACCACTTCGCGCAGGCTGGTGCCGTGCATGCCGCGCCGGGACAGCAATTCCGCTGCGCCGGCCACCATTTTGTCTCGTGTTCCTGAAGTCATAAACGAATATTATGACATTTGGCATAAACGTGTCTATAATTCCGATTATGACATCCGTCATAATGACGAAAAGGGACCCATAAAAATGAACCAAACCGTTTCCTCCCGCGCCGGCGCACCGTTCACCCTGGCCAATGGCGTTGTTGTAAAAAACCGCGTGGCCAAAGGGGCCATGAGCGAACAGCTGGCCAATGGCAGGCACGACCCCACTGAAAAACTGGAGCGCCTGTACCGTGTGTGGGCGGAAAACGATATTGGTTTGCTCATCAGCGGCAACATCATGATTGACCGTGGCCACCTGGGCGAAGCAAAGAATGTGGTGCTCGATGACAGCAGCGACCTGGCAGCTTTCCGCCGCTGGACGGCAGCGGGCCGGGCGCACGGCACGCAGTTCTGGGCGCAACTGAACCACCCGGGCAAGCAAACCCCGAAATTCCTCACGAAAGAACCGGTGGCGCCATCGGCGATTGCACTGGGCGGCGGCCTGGAACAAACCTTCAACACGCCGCGCGCCATGACGGACGCGGAAATTGCCGTGGTGATCGGCAAATTTGCCCGCAGCGCGCTGCTGGCCAAGGAAGTGGGCTTTACGGGCGTGCAAATCCATGGCGCGCACGGCTACCTGGTCAGCCAATTCCTGTCGCCGCTGCACAACCAGCGCACGGACCGCTGGGGCGGTTCGGCGGAAAACCGCCTGCGCTTTGTCGTGGAACTGTACCGCGCCATCCGCACGGCAGTGGGCAAGGATTTCCCGGTCGGTATCAAGCTCAATTCCGCCGACTTCCAGAAGGGCGGCTTCAGCGAGGAAGAATCCATGCATGTGGTGCAGGCGCTGGCGCGCGAGGGCATCGACATGGTGGAAATTTCCGGCGGTACATATGAAAGCCCGGCCATGGTGGGCGCGCCCAAGGAACCGTTGAAAGCTTCGACCCAGCAGCGCGAAGCGTATTTCCTCGCGTATGCGGAAAAAGTGCGCAAGCTGGTCACGACACCGCTGATGGTGACGGGCGGCTTCCGTTCGTCAGCCGGCGTGGAAGCCGCGCTGGCCAGCGGCGCGACGGACTTTATCGGCCTGGCCCGTCCGCTGGCCGTGGAGCCGGCGTTGGCGACGCGCCTGATCAATGATCCGGGCTACCGCATCGACATGAAAATGCCGACCACGGGCAGCAAGCTGGTCGACCACATGACGTTCCTCGCCATCACGTGGTACGAACACCAGCTGGCGCGCATGGGTAATGGCAAGAAGCCGCTGCCCAATATGAATGCGTGGCGCAGTGTGGCGGCCACGTTGTGGGCGTTGGGGACGCTGGGGTTTGCCAAGCGGCGCGCGTAAGGATACGTGGAAGGGGGGGCGTCGGCAGGCGACAGACAGTGGGGGCAGTTACCAATGCAGGCTCCTACTGTTTATGGCTTGGTTCCGCCTCATCCGGCGACTTGTAGGCGTTGAGAGTCCTCATTATTTCGCGGTCTTGCCGATACTTCCTCTTTAGTTTTAGTAAATAGTTATCGATCCCGCGACATTGCCCGAATTTCTCGCAGTCGCTGCGCCATTGGATTAAATAGCGCTCGCCCTGAGCGCGGAGCTGGACCGAACCTACATCAGTCAGATAGAGCGCGGTGTAGAAAATCCGTCCTTGCTTGTTTTGTGCAAGTTGGCCGCCTTTTTAGAGCCTGATGTACCCGATTTGGTGGGCGAAGACCGGTAAAGCAAGCCGATTGGCGCTCCGCCTCTGCCACATCGTTTGAAAATACCTCCTGCATGGTGCATAATTGCTTCATGAGAGCCGCAGCCGACACTTTCATCATTGGGGATTTCCCCCAGCTCCGACTGATCGCATGGAATCGTAACCCCCATGATGCGATCACCGGTGAGGAGGCGTTCGAGCTCTACGAGCGGAATTGGCGTTTTGTTGATGAAACCGCCATGCCTCCCCGCGAGCGCGCTATGGTAGATCGCCTGACACGTGAATACGGCCATGGCATCTTGCATGTTTGACCGTCCTCATCACCAACGCATCGCCAATTTCTCGCCGCCCTCAACGCAGATTTTCTCGCCCAGTCCGATTGCTACTTCGTTGGCGGGACGGCCATCGTACTGTCCTTAAATGAATATCGGGAGTCGGTGGACGTTGACTTCCTATGCAGTTCGATGGATGGCTACCGGGCCTTGCGCAACACGATTACGAATGCGTCACTTGGCGATATCCTCACCCAGCCCGTGGAGCTGGCCCGCGAAGTGCGCGCAGATCGCTACGGCATTCGGACCTTTGTTCGGGTGGACGGTACACCCATTAAGTTCGAGATCGTGAGCGAGGGGCGAATCGACATATGTACGCTGAAAAGCTGCTTGCCAATGCCGACCGATGTGGCGATGTTTCCGTTGCAAGCCGCGATGCCATTGACTTGGCAATGCTAATCGAGCACTGGGGTGCTGTGCCGGAAGAGGCGTGGACAAAAACTCGCCGGGCGTACGGTCAGAGCATCGACACTGCGTACATGAGGGCCATCGATCTGGTTAGCGATCAGGCTTACTTGGCATCGTGCTTGAAGAAAATGCACATGGAACCTGCGCTGGTTGATCGTATCCCGGAATTATTGCGTAGCTCGTTGCCCACTCCAGACGCAGTGCCATCTCCCGCGCCGTAACAGCAAGGGAGGTCGGCAAATGTCGTGCGCTCATCAACCTATTGCAGCATCACTTGATCGATAGCATGAGTGCCATTGGCACCTTCATCAGATGGAGGGCAACTATCACGATCTGGCCCCTTTTCGTTACGCGTTGAATTCTTTCATCCGCGCCATTGCAGACGTGCCGGAGCTGCTCATAAAAAACTTGGAGCGCCATGAATCTGCACGACGGGCAATCAAGCCTCGGCTGAAGGAAGTAAGTGGTGCTGGACCTGAGATATGAAGCGCGCAACGTGCCACTGCGGCTGACCAACAAACAAGCTGTAGACGCATGGTTTGAGGTCAAGACCAGGTGGGAGAGCAGCAATCATAGGGCGGCAAACATACGCATCAACACCGAACTGGTGAAAAAACCGAGGGACTTGCTCGAGTATGTGCTTGTACATGAAATGGCCCATCTGCTCGAGCCGACGCACAGTGAGCGCTTCGTGGCAATCCTGGATAAGTTCTACCCAACCTGGCGCGAAGCACGGGCTGAATTAAATGAACTGCCGCTTTCGGCAGAGGACTGGACTTGAGGGTATAACGAGGCTGGGTGTGAAGTGCCGCTAAGGATTGGCGGTTTGTTGGCCCGGGTGGAATCGCCCCGGGCCCAAGGATGTTGAGTTAATGCATCAAGCCGTGACAGCAACTGCGTCGTTGGTTGCCGCTTCCTTCGACTTCAACTGGCGGTTCACAGCACTCAATACCGCCTTGAACGACGCCGTCACGATATTGCTGTCAATGCCCGCGCCAAACAAGGTCGGGCCATTCTCCAGGCGCAGTTCCACATAGCACGCGGCTTTTGCATTGGCGCCGGAACCGATCGAGTGCTCGTGGTAGTCCATCAATTTGATGTCCAGGCCCAAGGCATCGACAAACGCATCGATCGGACCATTGCCGCCGCCTTGCAAGGCCGTCGCCACGCCACGGTGCGTCAGGGCGATATCGATTTGTACGGTTTCATCGCTGCTGGTGTCTTCCACCAGCTTGTGCGCGTTGTACGCGTACGGCGACGTTTGCGCCAGATATTCGCGCTGGAAGATTTCGTGGATGCCTTCGGACGTGATTTCCAGGCCGGTCTGGTCGGCCACCGCTTGCACGGCGCGCGAGAATTCAATTTGCAGGCGGCGCGGCAATACGAGACCGTAATCCTGTTCCAGCAAGTACGCCATGCCGCCTTTGCCGGACTGGCTGTTCACGCGGATCACCGCGTCATAGCTGCGGCCCAGGTCTTGCGGGTCGATCGGCAAGTACGGGATTTCCCAGTGCGCATCCGGTTTTTGCTGGGCGAAGCCTTTCTTGATGGCGTCCTGGTGCGAGCCGGAGAATGCCGTGAACACGAGGTCGCCCACGTAAGGATGGCGCGGGTGCACGGGCAACTGGTTGCATTCTTCCACCAGCTTGCGCACGGAATCGATGTCCGAAAAATCCAGGCCCGGGTGCACGCCCTGCGTGTACAAGTTCAATGCCAAGGTCACCAAGTCAACGTTGCCGGTGCGTTCGCCATTGCCGAACAGGCAGCCTTCCACGCGGTCCGCGCCGGCCATCACGGCCAGTTCGGCGGACGCCACGGCGGTACCACGGTCATTGTGCGGGTGCACGGAAATGATCAGCGAGTCGCGGCGCTCCAGATGGCGGCTCATCCACTCGATCTGGTCGGCATACACGTTAGGCGTGCTGCACTCCACGGTCGATGGCAAATTGAAGATCATTTTGTTTTCCGGCGTCGGCTGCCATACGGCGGACACGGCGTCGCAAATCTGCTTGGAAAAGTCCAGTTCCGTGGTGGAGAACGATTCCGGCGAATATTCAAAGCCCCACTGCGTCTGCGGATGCTGCGCCACCAATTCTTTGACCAGCCTGGTGCCGGTGGTGGCGATATTGACGATTTCTTCGCGGGACATGTTGAACACGACCTTGCGGAAGACCGGCGCCACCGAGTTATACAGGTGGACGATGGCTTTTTTGGCGCCCGCTGCCGCTTCCACGGTACGGCGGATCAATTCTTCGCGGGACTGCGTCAAGACGATAATGGTGACGTCGTCCGGAATCCGGTTTTCCTCAATCAGCTTGCGCACGAAATCGAAGTCGGTCTGCGAAGCGGAAGGGAAGCCCACTTCGATTTCCTTCAGGCCGATTTTCACCAGCATGTCGAAGAAGCGCAATTTCTTTTCAGGGCTCATCGGCTCGATCAGCGCCTGGTTGCCGTCACGCAGGTCGGTGCTCATCCAGATCGGCGGTTTGCTGATGACGGCGTTGGGCCACGTGCGGTCAGCCAATTGCACTGGCGGGAAGGCGCGGTATTTCGCTGCTGGGTTTTGCAACATCATGGGGTACTCCTGGGTCTCTAGAATGTGGGAAGCCGGATAGGCATAACGATGTGGCGCAGTGGGCTGGCGGCCTGCCACGGGGTTCGTGGGCCGTCAACCGATCGGTAGCATTAGCAGCAGCACGGCGCGTGGCGCAATCGTGCTGCGTGGCGTGGTAAGAGCCTTGGTGAACATCGTTGCAAGCTTTCCTGGTAGGGACTTCGCGCGGTTTTTGACCGGCGCAGGGTACTTCTTGGGTCGCGAAACTGACTGCGAGTGGGTAACTGCGTCAGGCGCGTGCTAGTAGACGCGGCAACAGCGATAGGGCGCTGGATGCCGGTAGCAGGAAAGTGGATAGGTGCAGATGCGTAAACATGGGCTTAAATGTACGGGAACCCATTTAAGGTTGTCAAGCAAATTATATTAGGCCGAGGTGCCGGGAAATGCGCAAAACTGCCAAATCCCGGCCCGGGTTGATTTTTCAGCTTTACTTTACTGCATCCAGCACTTGCATCACGGCGTCCACAACGGCTTGCGGTTTCGACAAGTGAATCGCATGGAGCGCCCCCTCCGCCACGCGGTTGCTGCCGCGCGTCGACAGCGCGGCCGTCTCATCCTGCATGGCCTTGTTTTCCGCTTCCACGGCCTTGTTGACGTCACTCTGCGGCTGGCCCGGGATCAGGAACGGGCTGACGCCCCGCGTCAGCGACACCACGGGCAAGTCGCCGAACGGCTTGCTGCGCGCGGCGCGCATCTGGTCGGCGCTGGTGGTGAACATATTTTCCGCTTCCGACACATTCGCGCGCCAGTAGGACGCCTTGCGCTTCATGGCTTCTTCGGCAGCGGCCAGTTTCGGGCCGAAGCTTTCTTCTGCGCCGGACACGCATTGCTTTTCAAGGTCGGAACCCGGCACAAAACCTTTTTCAGCAGCGGCCAGGCACGCGCGGTCCATATCAACGATAGTGGCGTACATTCCGCTCATGCCGCCTTTGGTCAGCTTGTCCACGCGCACCAGTTCATCTTCATGCTGGGCGTCCAGCAGCACCAGCCCTGCCACGTCGGACTTGGGACGGCGCGCAAACAGTTGCGCCACCATGCCGCCGTAAGAATTGGCGACCAGTACATAGGGACCCGGCACGCGGCCGTTTTTCAGCAGGAAGGCCAAATCTTTGGCGGCGTTGGCAGCCGTAGCCGGGCGGGAAATGGGATCGGAAAAGCCCATGCCGGCGCGGTCATAAATACAGGCGCGGGTGCGCTTGGCCACGCCGGATTGCACCAGGTGCCAATCCCATCCCGGCCGTCCGCCACCCGCTTCAAAGACGACAGTCGGCGAGCCGCTGCCCATGCAAAACAGGTTGAGGCGGCGCCCGCCCACGTCGACCATGACCTGGGCGCGGGCGTAGGCGTCTTGCGTGAAGGTTTCAGCGGCAGTGATGCCGGTGGAGAGGGAGAGCAGGGCAGCGGCAGCAATAGGCAGCAATTTCATCGGGGGGCAATAGTCGTATGGTTGAGAGGGGACGCCGAATGCGTAGGATTACAGGGAGACAGTCACCCTGGCCGGGCCTTGCGCCATGCGGCCGACGACTGCCGCGCCATCGAATCCTTCGCGCCGGAACAGCGCCAGCACGTCGTCCACGCTGCCCGGATCGCACGCCACCAGCAAGCCGCCCGACGTTTGCGGATCCGTCAGCAGCGCATGGTGTTCGGACGGCAAATCCGCCGGCAGCACGACATCCTTGCCATACGCATCCCAGTTGCGGCCGGACGCCCCCGTGAAATAGCCTTCGCGCGCCAATTGCTCGACGCCGTGCAGCAGCGGGATCTTCGGCATCTCCAGCTGCGCCGACAAGCCCGCACCGCGCGCCAGTTCCAGCAAGTGGCCCAGCAAGCCAAAGCCCGTCACGTCCGTCAGCGCGTGCACGCCCGGCAGTTCTGCCAGCGCCTTGCCTGGCTTGTTCAGCTTCGTGGTGGACGCGATCATGGCCGCATAGCCATCCGCATCCAGCTTGCCCTTTTTTAGCGCGGCCGACAGCACGCCGACGCCCAGCGGCTTGCCCAATACCAGCACGTCGCCGGCGCGCGCTGCGGAATTGCGCTTGACCTTATCCGGATGCACGAGGCCCATCACCACCAGTCCATAGATCGGTTCCACGGAGTCGATCGTGTGGCCGCCGGCAATCGGGATACCCGCTTCCGCGCAAATGGATTCGCCGCCCTTGAGAATCTGGCCAATGGTTTCAATCGGCAGCTTATTGATGGGCATGCCGACCAGCGCCAGCGCCATAATCGGCGTGCCGCCCATCGCATAGACGTCGGAAATCGCGTTGGTGGCGGCAATGCGGCCAAAGTCGAACGGATCATCAACGATGGGCATGAAGAAGTCCGTGGTGGCGATCAGCGCCTGCTCATCATTGAGCTTGTAGACGGCCGCATCGTCGGCGGTTTCAATACCAACCATCAGTTCCTTCGGCACGGGGAAACCGGTGGTGTTTTTCAGGATTTCCGACAGCACGCCGGGCGCGATTTTGCAGCCGCAGCCGCCGCCGTGGGAAAAGGACGTCAGTTTCACAGGTTCATTGCTCATGGTCGCGAAAGTTCCGGTTAAAATCATTTGAGATACATCGGTGCGGGGGGCTATGCAGATTCCATCATTCGTATCATTCCGCTCCGCCAATGCGGGGCAACTGGCGGATGCCCTGCAGCATGCGCGCGATTATACGCTGGCGCTGTTCGACTGTTTCGTGCAGGCCGGCTACGACGCCACGGCCCGCGTGCCGCAGCTACGGTGCGTGAACCCGCCATTGTGGGAATTGGGCCACATCGCATGGTTTGCCGAATGGTTCGTGCTGCGCAAGGCCAGTTCCAGCCACCCGGCTGATGCCCGCAAAGGCCCGCTGCTGCGCAAGGGCGACGACTGGTTCGACGCCAATACCGTGCCCCATCCGATGCGCTGGAACCTGGACCTGCCCAGCACGGGCGCCGTGAAAATGTATTGCCATGAAGTGCTGGACCGGGTGCTGGACCAGTTGCTGAACGCGGCGGCGGACGGCTCGGCGCACGACGCCGCCCTGTATCCGTACCGGCTGGCGCTGGCGTATGAAGACATGCGGGGCGAAGCCATGCTGGCGGCCCTGCAAACCTTGGGCTTGCCCGCGCCGCCGGGCATGCCGAATGACGAATCGGCGTGGATCCAGCCATCGGAAATCCGGTTCCCCGGCGGCACCGTGCAGCTGGGCAGCCGCCAGGATGGCAGCTTCGTATTTGACAATGAACTGCATGCGTACCAGTGCTATGTGCCGGGATTTTCCATGGATGCGGCGCTGGTCACCAATGCGCAATTCGGCGATTTCGTGGCCGACGGCGGGTATGACAACAGCCGCTACTGGAGCCCGGCGGGCCGCGACTGGCTGCTGCGGCAAGAGCGCACGGCGCCGCGCTACTGGCAGCGCGATGGCGGCTATTGGCGCACGCAGCGCTTTGGCCGCCTGTGCACGCTGAACGGCGCGGAACCCGTGCGCCATGTGTCGCTGTTTGAAGCGCAAGCGTACTGCATGTGGGCGGAGCGGCGCTTGCCGACGGAAGCGGAGTGGGAATACGCGGCGCTGGCGGGCCACCCGGCGCTGCGCTGGGGGCGGCTGTGGGAATGGACGGCCACGCCGTTTGAACCCTATCCCGGCTTTGCCCCGGGACCGTACCGCGAATATTCGGCGCCGCATTTCGCCACGGACCAGGTATTGCGCGGCGCGTCCTTTGCCACGCCAGCGCGGCTCGCTTCCGCCAAATTCCGGCACTTCCAGTTGCCCGCAAGGGATGATATTTTTGTCGGCTTTCGCACTTGCCTGTATTAACCCATCTGATGAACATGAAAAAACTCGCCGCTGCACTTGCACTTTCCGCCATCTTCGTTGCCGCCGCCCATGCACAAGTGACTGTCAAAGCCATCAAAGCGGGGCGGCTCGTCGACGTGGCAGCCGGGACAGTGCTGAAAGACCAGTTGATCGTCATCACCGGCGAGCGCATTACGGCAGTCGGTCCCGCCAGTTCCACCAACGTGCCTGCCGGTGCGGAAGTCATTGATTTGTCTGCGCAGACCGTACTGCCAGGCTTGATCGATATGCACGTGCATTTGACGGATGATCCGATGCAGCAGGGCTATAGTGCGCTGGGCATTTCCGACGTCCGTTCGGCGCTGCATGGCGTGAAGGCGGCGCGGCTGACGCTGGACGCGGGATTTACCACCGTGCGCAACGTGGGGGCTTCCGGCTTTGGCGACGTGGCGCTGCGCGACGCCATTAATGACGGCGACATTCCCGGCCCCCGTATGCGCACGGCTGGCTATGCCATCGGCATCCAGGGCGGCCACTGCGACAACAACCTGCTGCCCGCCGAATACAAGGTGAAAGGCCCGGGCGTGGCCGATGGCCCGTGGGAAGCGCGTGCCAAGGTGCGGGAAATGGCCAAGTATGGCGCGGACGTGATCAAGATGTGCGCGTCGGGCGGCGTGCTGTCAAAAGGCGACGAGCCGGGCGCGCAGCAATACACGCTGGAAGAAATGAAAGCCATCGTCGAAGAAGCGCATAAGCTGGGCCGCAGGGTGGCAGCGCATGCCCATGGCGCCAGCAGTATCCGCGACGCGATCCTGGCCGGCGTGGATTCCGTCGAACATGCCAGCATGATCGATGACGAAGGCATCAAGCTGGCGCGCGACAAGGGCACCTGGCTGGTGATGGACATTTATAACGATGACTTCATCCTGCAAGAGGGAGAGAAGGCAGGCATGCTGCCGGAAGCCATTGAAAAGGAGCGGGCGGTGGGCCAGCTGCAGCGCGATAACTTCAAAAAGGCCGTGAAGGGCGGCGCGAAAATCGCGTTTGGCACGGACGCCGGCGTGTATCCCCATGGCGACAATGCCAGGCAATTCTTTTACATGACCAAGTACGGCATGACGCCGATGCAGGCGATCCAGGCCGCCACCATCCATGCGGCGGATTTGCTGGGCTGGAAGGACCGGGTTGGCTCGCTGGCCGCCGGTAAATATGCGGATATCATTGCTGTCGATGGCGACCCGGCTGCCGACGCCGCGCTGCTGACCAAGGTCCGCTTCGTGATGAAGGGCGGGGTGGTGGTACGCCGATGAAAAACACACTGAAATGGTTGTTGACGGTGACCATGGCCCTGCTATTGCTGGCCGTGCTGCTGGTCACCCACACATCTTATTTCAAGCCGCTGCGGCTGGACTGGTTTTATATGCGCACGTTTGCCCTGTTTGCGCTGGAAAGCCCGGAAATGCTGTCATCGATGCGCTTGCTGCCGCCCATGCTGGACTTTTATGGCAGCCGCCTTGACGACGTCTCCGTCGACCATGACGCGAAGATGATGCGGCGCATGAAGGAAGACCTGGTCACGCTGGACAGCTATGACCGGGCAGGACTGGACCGCGACGGCAAACTGTCGTACGACACGCTGCATTACTACATGCGCATCCAGGCTGAGGGTGAACCGTATCTGTACCATGCGTTGCCGTTGAACCAGATGGCCGGCATGCAGGTGACGCTGCCGGAATTCATGGTGCAGGTGCACCAGATCGGCACGCGCGGCGAAGGGGAAGACTATGTGGCGCGCCTGGAACTGTTCCCCCGCAAGTTCGCGCAATTGCTGGACAAGGCGAAATACAGCGAAGCCAAAGGCATTTATCCGCCCCGGTTCATGGTCGATAAAGTGCTGAAGCAAATGAGCGACTTCGTGGCTGTGCCGCCGCAGCAAAATACCCTGTATGTGAACATGCGGGAAAAGCTGGCCAGGATACCGGCCAGTGCGATGGATGATGCGAGCCGCCAGAAAGTGCTGGCGCGCACTGCCGATGCATTGGCCAACCGCGTCTATCCGGCCTACGGCAGCCTGATTGCCCACTTCAGGGAATTGCAGGGCAAGGTCAAGGAAAGCCAGGGCGCGTGGAGCATGCCGGATGGCGATGCGTATTATGCGTGGGCTGTGCGCATGCACACGACGACGCGCATGACGCCGCAGCAAATTCATGCGTTGGGCTTGTCGGAAGTGGCCCGTGTCGGGGCCGAGATGGACGTCATCCTGCGCCAGCAGGGGCTGACGGAAGGCAGTATCGGCAAGCGCGTGCAGCAGCTGGCGTCGAACCCGGAACAAAAGTATCCCAGCACGGAAGAGGGCAAGAAAGCCATGCTGACGCAGTACCAGGCCATCCTTGATGAAATCAATGAAGGCGTGGATTCCGCGTTTGAAATCCGCCCGAAGCTGGGCGTCGAAGTGCGGCAGGTGCCGCCGGAATCGCAGGATGCGGCGCCGGGCGCGTATTACATGCCGGGCGCGTTTGACGGTTCCCGCCCCGGCATTTTTTACGCGAATATGCGGGCGCCGGGCGAAACACCGAAGTTCGCCATGCGCACGCTGGCATACCACGAAGGCATTCCCGGCCACCATTTCCAGATCCAGATTGCGCAGGAATTGCAGGGCGTGCCGTTCTTCCGCAAGGTGATTCCATTTACGGCGTACCAGGAAGGGTGGGCGCTGTATGCGGAACGGCTGGCCAGCGAACTGGGGTTCCAGAAAACGCCCATGGATAACCTGGGCCGCCTGCGCGATGAAATGCTGCGCGCCACGCGGCTGGTGGTCGATTCCGGCATCCACTACAAGCACTGGACGCGGGAACAGGCCATTGCGTACATGATGGATAACACGGGCATGGCGGAAGGCGATGTGATAGCGGAAGTGGAGCGCTATTTTGTCGACCCGGGACAGGCGCTGGCCTACAAAGTCGGCATGCTGAAAATCCTCGCGCTGCGCGAACAGGCGCGCGAAGAGCTGGGTGTGAAATTCGACTTAAAGCAGTTCCACAATGAAGTGCTGTCGCACGGGGCGCTGCCGCTGACGGTGCTGGAACGGCTGATCAACGAGTGGATCGCGCTGAAAAAGCGGGGGGATGCGTAGGGCGGGTTTGACTCGGCGTTCCCGTAAAATCCGCCCTACGGATTAGGCAGCCCGTTGAAGCTTGCGTTATCGGTTGCCTGCAGAACGCTGCGGATAGTCCCCAGCCGCAGTGAATGGCGGTGCCAGTACGCGCTGTAATCGCCCAGCGACAGCATCGATGTCGTGTGGATTTTCTTGATGCGGTCATCGGCCACCACGTGCTTGAACACGGAACTGGGCAGCATGGCCAGGCAATCCGTGTTGCACAAGGTGGCGACCGTCACCAATGCCGACGTGGTGCGCAGCTTCACCGTGGGCGGCGGGCAGCTGCTGTCCGCGAACCAGTCCGACAGCAGCGCGGCCAGCGGCGCCTTGGGTTCGTAGCTGATCCACGGGTAGCCTGCCAGGTCGGCGCACGTGTATTTTTCGCCGGAATGCAATGGGTGGTGGGCGCCTGCGGCAATGCAAATGGGCTCCGTTGCCAGTTCGCGGCAATCGAGTTCCGGCTGGCCTGCCGCCAGGCCGGAGCGGGCAAACACGAGATCCAGTTCGCCGGACTGCAATTTCAGCATCAATTCCGCGGACGTGCCTTCCTGCGCTTCGACCAGCAAATTTTCACGCGCGTCACAGGCGCGGCTCACCACGCCGCAAAACGCCCCGGTGACGGCGCCCATGATCAAGCCGATGCGCAGGATTTCCTGGCGCTGGTGTTCGATCGCATCGAGTTCATATTTCATGCGCCGCACGGACCCGATGATGCTTTGCGCGTGGTTGATGGCGCAGCGTCCCGCCGCCGTGGGCGTCAAGCCGCTGTGCGTGCGCTCGAATAACTGCGTGCCCAGCGCACCTTCCATTTCCAGCAGCGATTTGCTGGCGGCCGGCTGCGTGACGGCCAGTTCGTCCGCCGCCTTGCGCAAGGAACCATGATTGCCCAGTGCGACCAGCAGCATGAATTGCTTGATCCGCAAGGACGACAGGGCCGAGCGGGGTACGTAATTGGAAGCGGATTCGGACACGGTTATAGGGTGATGAAAAGTTTTCGATTCCGGTAATGGTACGCCGTGGCTACCATTTCTGCACAGTCGTTACTTAGTTGCTTATTAATCAGGAGAGCTTGTGAACATGTTGGATTCCACTCCGGCCCAAATCAATGGGGCCGTTACCGCCGCTTCCCGAACCGCTGACGCGTGGGCGCAATCGTCGGCCGCCCAGCGCGCCGCACTGCTGCGCGGGCTGGCCGATGCGTTGCAGGGGCAGCGCGAAACGCTGGTTCGCATCGCCAGTGAAGAGACGTCGCTGCCGCTGCCGCGCCTGAACGGGGAAATGGACCGCACGGTTTTCCAGTTGCAGGGGTTTGCCGAACAAGTGACTGCGGGCCGCCCGTTCGCTGTGACGGAAGATGCCGCCGAGGCAGGGGCGCCGCCGCAAGGCCGTCCGCGGCTGACGCGTGTACAGGTGCCGCTGGGTCCCGTCGCCATGTTCTCGGCCAGTAATTTCCCGTTTGCGTTTTCCGTGCTGGGCGGCGATACGGCGTCCGCGCTGGCGGCCGGCTGCCCGGTGGTGGTGAAGGCGCATCCGGGCCATCCGCGCCTGTCGCGCGCCGTGCATGAACTGGCGCAGGGCGTGCTGGCGCAGCAAGAACTGCCTGCCGGGCTGATTGGCATGGTGGAAGGCGCGGGCATCGACGTCGGCGTGTCGCTGGTGCAGCATCCGTCCATTGCCGCTGTGGCCTTTACCGGTTCGTTCAAAGGCGGCTACGCACTGTGGCAGCAGGCTAATGCGCGTCCGCGTCCGATTCCGTTCTTTGGCGAGCTGGGTTCGATCAATCCCGTGGTGATCCTGCCTTCCGCGCTGGCCGGGCAGGCTGCGGAAAAGGCCGCCGCGCTGGCTGACTCGATGGCGTTTTCCAGTGGCCAGGTGTGCACCAGCCCTGGCGTGATCGTGCTGTTTGACGGCGCCGATGCGGATGCATTTGAAACAGCGCTGCGCGACGCGCTGGCTGCTAAGACCCTGCATCCGATGCTGACAGCGGGCATGAAGCGCAATTTCGATGCGGGCGTGGCGCGCGTCGTTGGCACGCCGGGTGTCGAGGTGGTGCTGGCTGGTGCGGACGCGGGAAGCGATATGGATGCCCCGAAACCGCTGGTGGCGCGTACTTCCGCGGCGAATTTCATTGCGCGGCATACGTTGCAGGAAGAAGTGTTTGGCCCGGCCTGCGTGCTGGTGCGCGTTGCGTCGGCCGATGACGTGGTGGCTGTTTTGAACGCCGTTGGCGGCAGTTTGACGGTGACCTTGTTGGGCGCGGAACAGGCGTCCGATGATGCGCGCCGGATTGCCCGTGCAGCGCAGGGCATTGCGGGGCGGGTGCTGTTCAGCGGTGTGCCGACCGGTGTTGCGGTGGCTTCTGCCCAGGTGCACGGCGGACCGTGGCCTGCTTCGACGCAGCCGGCTTCGACTTCGGTGGGGTATGCGGCGATGGAGCGCTTCTTGCGGCCGGTGGCGTTGCAGGATGCCCCGGCGTGGCTGATGTAACGTAGGGCGGATTTTACAAATCCGCCAAGCGTGCGCCAACGCGGCGCAAGCATGGCGGGTTCGTAGAACCCGCCCTACGAAAATTACAGCAGCGTCTCGCCCAGCTTCACCAGATGCTGTGCATACGCTTGCAGATCCAACTCTTTCTTCGCCACGCCGCTGTCAAACGCAGCCTGTGCGATCTTCGGCGTCACACCCGACAGCAAACGGGCATCCAGCAAGCCTGGCACCACGTAATCCTTGCCGAAACGCTCGTCCGAGCGGGCCATGCCGGCCAGTGCGTGGACGCAAGCGATCTTCATTTCCTGGTTGATCGTCGTTGCACCCGAATCCAGCGCGGCGCGGAACAGGTAAGGGAAGCACAGCGCATTGTTGATCTGGTTCGGGTAATCCGAACGGCCGGTGGCGATGATGGCTTCCGGCGCCACTTCGCGCACCAGTTCCGGACGCAGTTCCGGTTCAGGATTGGCCAGGGTGAAGATGATCGGCTGTTTCGCCATTTTCTTCACGTCGTCTTGCGACAGCAGGCCAGGGCCCGACAGGCCCAGGAACATGTCCGCGCCTTCGATCACTTCGCTCATCTTGGTGGCAACCGTGTCGCGCGCCCACGCTTTTTTCTCGCCATCGAGGTCGCGCGACGTGGTCAAGACGCCTTTGGAATCGCACACGTAGATGTTTTCACGCTTGGCGCCCAAGGACAGGATCAATTCCAGGCAGGCGATGGCGGCAGCGCCGGCGCCGGAGCAAACGATCTTCACGTCGGAGATTGAGCGGCCGGTCAGTGTCAGCGCGCCCAGCAGGCCAGAGCCCACGACGATGGCGGTGCCGTGCTGGTCGTCGTGGAACACCGGGATCGACAGGCGCTCGCGCAGCTTGCGCTCGATGTAGAAGCATTCCGGCGCCTTGATGTCTTCCAGGTTGATGCCGCCAAAGGTCGGGTGCAGCGACGCGATGATGTCCACCAGTTTGTCCGGATCGGTTTCATCGATTTCAATGTCGAACGAGTCAATGCCGGCAAACTTCTTGAACAGCACGACTTTACCTTCCATCACAGGCTTGCCGGCCAGCGCGCCGATGTTGCCCAGACCCAGAACAGCGGTGCCGTTGGTGATGACGGCGACCAGATTGCCCTTGGCCGTGTAGGTGTAAGCCAGCGATGGATCGCGCTGGATTTCCACGCACGGTACTGCCACGCCTGGCGAGTAGGCCAGCGCCAGGTCTTCCTGGGTGGCCACGCTCTTGGTGACGGCGGTGGCAATCTTGCCGGCCGCGCCGGCTTTGTGATATTCAAGGGCCTGCTGTTCCAAAGTGCTCATTCCGGTGTTCCTTTATCAAATGCGAAAAACGCCCGCCCGAGCATAGCCGGGGCAGGCGTGGTGATGACTTGTCAGGGCCTGTATCTCATATATCAATAGTAGTTGCGGAGGCCAGGCCCTTGCAGCTTGTGGATTTTACTTACGCTGACAGCAATCAAGGATACAGGCCGCGTACTTCGCGGGCTTGCAGCACCCGGGTGCACGCCAGGATAAAGGTGGCGGTCCGCAGGGTGACGTTCTTTTCCTGGGCCACTTCCCATACGGATTTGAATGCGTCTTGCATAATGCGAGTCAGTCGGGCATTGATTTCATCTTCGCTCCAGAAGAACGACGAGAAGTCTTGTACCCATTCAAAATACGATACAGTCACGCCACCGGCGTTCGCCAGCACGTCCGGCACCACCAGCACGTCTTTGTCGGCCAGGATGTCGTCGGCTTCCGGCGTGGTCGGGCCGTTTGCACCTTCCAGGATAATTTTGGTGCGGAGTTGCTGGGCTACAGCAGCGGTAATTTGCTGTTCCAGCGCGGCAGGAATCAGGATGTCCGATTCGATGCCCCAGAATGCGTCACGTTCCATGAACTGTTCCACACCCGGGAAACCTTTGACGCCGCCCACTTCTGCAACATGTTTGTGCAATTGTGCAACATCAAGGCCACCAGAGTGTACCACGGTCCCGGTGTGGTCTTGTACTGCGATAACTTTGGCACCGGCGTTGGCAAACATCGTGGCTGCCACGCCGCCCACGTTGCCGAAGCCCTGGATGGCGACACGGGCGCCTTCGATCTTCACGCCGCGCTTGGCTGCAGCTTCCACGCCGGCCACGAACACGCCGCGGCCCGTTGCTTCACGGCGGCCCAGCGAACCACCCATCGAGATCGGCTTGCCGGTCACGACGCCAGTGGACAGGTTGCCTTCGATCATGGCGTACGAGTCCATCATCCACGCCATCACTTGTTCGTTGGTGTTGACGTCCGGTGCAGGAATGTCCTTGGTTGGGCCGATGATCAGCGAAATTTCGCTGGTGTAGCGGCGGGTCAGGCGCTGCAGTTCGCCTTTCGACAGGGTTTTAGGATCAACGCGGATACCGCCCTTGGCGCCGCCGTATGGCACGTTCACGGCGGCGTTTTTCACGGTCATCCAGGCCGACAGGGCCATCACTTCGGACAAGGTCACGTCCTGGTGGAAGCGCACGCCGCCTTTGCCTGGGCCGCGGGACATGTTGTGCTGCACGCGGTAGCCTTCGTAGTGGGCAATGGTGCCGTCATCGCGCTCGATCGGCACGTCCACCACCAGGATGCGCTTTGGACGCTTCAGCGTTTCGACCCAGCGCGATAGCGAACCCAGGTGCGGGGTCACGCGGTCGATCTGTTTCAGGTACTGGCCCCATGGGCCCAGGTCTTCTGCATTGAGGTAGGAAGGCAGTGCGTGCTGAGTAGTCATTCGATTCGCTCCTGAGGTTATATGTATGGGCTTATGGCCCGTGCGCTGGTGCGCTGTATTCAGTGAGCGAATCTTAGGCTAGTGCACCAAACTGGTGCCAATGCTGAGTGCGCATCCAGCTATGCATTTTTTGCATAGTTTGCCATCGTCATTTCGCCACGTTATGCAAAAAAAGCATAGGTGTCGGCATAACGTTAAATCGTTGATTTTTATCAAGGTTAGCGTTCTGAATCCGGAACACTGCGGCGTTTGACGGTTTTTCCACCCAGGTGGTCCCACAGGCGGGACACGATCGGCTTGCCAGGCCGGGTGGGCGACGGCTTTTCCCGGTACAGGCGGATTTCCATTTCAATTTCCCAGTCCGTGCTGCCGCCATCCGCCCTGGCCAGCAATTTGGTTTTCAATTCGCGGGTGACGGCCGATTCCGGCAGGAAGGCAATGCCCCGGCCTTCCAGCGCCATCATTTTCAAGCCTTCCGCCATGTCGGTTTCATAGTGGTTTTCCAGGTGCAGCGGGGTTTTTGTGTCGGACAAAATCAATTCCACCATGCGGCCCAGGTACGCGTTATTCGTGTAGGACAGGAAGGGCAGCGGATCGGCTTTGGTGCCGGGCAGCGTAAATTCCGGTTTTTTGTTTTTGTCGCAGCGCGCATAGGCGCGCAGGGCTTCGCGGCCCAGCACCAGCATGTCGTAGCGGCCCGGATCGAGCTGCACCGGCTGGCGCGGGTGGTGGTAGCACAGCAGCAAATCGCAGCCGCCTTCCACCAGCTGCAGCACGGCGTCGTGCACGTTCAGCGCCATCAGGCGGCTGTTGATGGCGCCAAAATCATCCTGCAATTGCGTGATCCACTTCGGGATAAACGTCAGCGACAACGTGTGCGGCACTGCCAGGTCGATGGTGGTTTGCATGGCCGCGCGCTTGTTGCGCAGCAGTTCCCGTACGCCGTTGATTTGCCCCAGCATTTCCAGTGCCTGTTCGTAAAACACGTGGCCGGCGGGCGTCAGGCGGGTGGGGTAGGAGGTCCGGTCAATCAAGTCCGTGCCCAGCCAGTTTTCCAGCGACTGGATGCGCCGCGAGAAAGCCGGCTGCGTCACGTGCCGCAACGCCGCCGAGCGGGAAAAGTTATTGGTCTCGACGAGGGAGATGAAGTCTTCCAGCCACTTGGTTTCCATGCTGTTCCTGATTTACGCTGATAGGCGCCATTCTACTTGGCTGCCTGGCGGCCCGTGGAATGCTATATTGACGCCCGCAGCGCATTCAGACTGTCAACCCACACACAGAAAGGAAACCCCAATGTTCAGTCATATCATGGTTGGTACCAAGGATATCGAGCGGTCGAAACGCTTTTACGATGCCCTGCTTGGATTCCTCGGCGCTGGCGAAGCCCACCGCAGCACGGCGCCTTCTGGCCACACCCGCCTGTTCTACCGCCACGATGGCGCCAGCTTCGGCGTCACCGAGCCTATCAACGGCCAGGAAGCCACGTTTGCCAATGGCGGCACGATCGGTTTCAAATGCAACTCGGCCGAACAGGTGCAGCAATTCCACGATATCGCCGTAGCCAATGGCGGCACCACGTGCGAAGATCCGCCAGGTCTGCGCGAAAGCAACCTGGGTTCGATGTACCTGGCGTACGTGCGCGACCCGGATGGCAATAAGCTGTGCGCGGTATATCGTCCTAAGTAAGCCGCCCTTTACGCTTTCTGTGCACAAGCCGCCGATGGTCTGTGCACATTCCCAGCCGCATTCCGGCTAAATCGGCACATTGCACGATGTGCAATCATGCTGTCACAAATCCCCCCTATCATGCCTGCCCAAATCACTTTCACATGAGGAGGAGGGCACATGGTTTCACCGAGCAGGCGCAGGTTCTTGAATGCTTTTGCCGCGACGTCGGCGGTATCGCTGTTTCCGGATTTAATCCGTTCCGCGCTGGCGGTCCCGGCCAATAACACTACCGGCACGCTGGCCGACGTCGAGCACGTGGTCATCTTCATGCAGGAAAACCGCGCCTTCGACCATTACTTCGGCACCTTGTCCGGTGTGCGCGGCTTTGGCGACCCTCGCGCGATTGAACTGCCGGGCGGCAAGCCCGTGTGGTACCAGCCCGATGGCGCCGGCGGCTATGTGCTGCCATTCCACTTCGACGCGAAGAACACCAGTGCGCTGTCGGTCGGCACCAACCACTCGTGGAAAGGTTCGCAGGCGACGTGGCAGGCGTGGGATGCATGGGTCAAGCAAAAGACCGCGCAATCGATGGGGTATTTCGACCGCGGCGATATCCCGTTCTACCACGCGCTGGCGGACGCCTTCACCATTTGCGACGACTATCACTGCTCGATCTTTGGCGCCACCGATCCGAACCGCATGTATTCGCTGACGGGCACCAACCAGGGCTGGCAAAGCAGCATGGGCAGCCTGTATAACGTCAGCCCGACCGGCTACTACAACAACGACCCGGCCAAGGACAACATCACCGCTTCCGTGACGGCCAGCGCGCCGAACTGGCGCACGTATGCGGAAACGCTGGAAGCGAACCAGGTGACGTGGAAGGTATACCAGGAGTGGGATAACTACGGCGACAACTACCTCGCGTACTTCAAGAATTTCCGCGTCAATGCGGACGGCTCGCGTTTGTCCACCAGTTCGCCGCTGTACCAGCGCGGACGCCAGTTGGCGCCCGGTTCCACGGAAGCCAATTCGGCCGGCACCAAAGCCGACTGGCTGGTGCAATGGTTTGCCGACGACGTGAAGAATGACCGCTTGCCGCAGGTGTCGTGGATCTGCGCGCCCAACGATTACACGGAACACGCGCCGAACTCGCCGAATGCAGGCGAGAACCTGACGGCGCGCCTGCTGGCTGCCCTGGTGGCCAATCCTGCTGTCTGGTCGAAAACCGTGTTCTTGCTGACCTACGATGAAAACGACGGTTTCTTTGACCACGTGCCGCCGCACCAGGCGCCTATCACGGCTGCGATGGGCAAGGCCACGCTGCCGTCGCTGGGCCAGTATGAGACGTACCAGGGCGAACCAGTGGGCCTGGGCCCGCGCGTGCCGATGCTGGTGATTTCGCCATGGACCAAGGGCGGCCGCGTGTGCTCGCAATTGTTCGACCATACATCGAAGCTGCGCTTCCTTGAAGAATGGCTGGTCATGAAGGGCAAGGCGCGCGCCAGCGTCACGTGCGACCAGATTTCGCCATGGCGCCGCGCCATTTGCGGCGACTTGACCTCGGCCTTCAATTTCACGGACCCGGATGCCACATGGCCATCGTCCGTGCCTGCGACAGCGGCGTACGTCAAAGTGTCCGGCAAACCCGCACCGGTGCCGCCTGCCGTGCAAACCTTGCCGCGCCAGGAATTGTGCACGGACAGCACCAATACGCGCGAAGCGTGTGCGCTGCCGTACGATCTGGCCGTGCACAGCCGCGCGACCGGCGCCAAGGTCGAACTGACGTTCAACAATGCGGGCGCCGCCGGCGCCGCGTACATCGTGTACTCCAATGTGCGCACGGATGGCCCGTGGTACTACACGGTGGAAGCGGGTAAATCGATTGCCAATGAAGCGTGGAACTTCACTGGTGCGGCGTATGACTTGCGCGTGCATGGCGCCAACGGTTTCCTGCGCCACTTCAAGGGCGCCACGGCAGCCACGGCTGGCGCGAAGCCGGAAATCATGGCCACGCACAGCGGCGTGCACGGTTCGCTGCAACTGGTGCTGTCGAATGCGGGCGGCACGGCGGCCTGCACGTTCACGGTGGCCGATAACGCCTATGGCGCCGCGACAGTGCGCAACACGGTGGCGGCAGGGCAGTCGCTGGCGCTGGACTTGCCATTGGGAGCCAGCTTTGGCTGGTATGACTTCACCATCACGTGCGACACGGATGCGCAGTGGTCGCGCAAAGTGGCCGGACACGTGGAGTCGGGCCAGGCCAGCCGCACGGACCCGATGATCGGTGTGGTAAAGACCGCTGCCGCGCCGCTGGAAGGCACGCAGCGCTACGTGACCAGGGGTAGCCAGGTGGCGTTCACGTATGCGGCGCCGGCCGGCAAGCTCGATGCAAAAAACTGGGTGGGGATTTTTGCCGATGGGACGGTTCCCGGCAGCGCCAGTGCGCTGCTGTGGGCGTATGCGCCGAATGCCTCGGGTTCCATACCGTTTGCCACGTCAGCTCTGGCGGCGGGCGACTACAACGCGTGGTATTTGTTCCAGAACGGTTATACAGTGCTGGGCGGGCCGGTGCCATTCAGCGTGTCGCAATTGACGGCGTCGTCGTCCAGCATCGTGCATGGTACGAACCTGGTGTTCGACTATGCGGTGCCGGCGTCCAAGGTGGCGGCCAAGAACTGGATCGGCATCTGGAAGGCCGGCGTGGCGCCTGCGTCCGGCACGTGGCTGTCATGGCAATACGTGGCCAAGGCCAGTGGCAAGGCGACGTTTGATACCAGCAAGCTGGCGGCGGGGAACTATGCGGCGTGGATGTTCCTCAATGACACCTACACGGTGCTGGCGGGGCCGGTGAATTTCACGGTGACGTAACATTGCGTGGGGCGGGTTCCATGAACCCGCCCCACGGGGTTGGCGTTATTTGGGGATGGCGCCTTCCACGCCCTGCACGTAGTAGTTAAGGGACAGCAGTTCCTTCATCGGCATCACGGCGCCAGCGGCCACGCGCACCTTGCCCGTTTGATCCTTGATCGGGCCCTGGAACGGGTGGAACGAACCATCCGACAGCACTTTCAGCTTGGCTTCATACGCCTTGGCCGCATCCGGCGTCACGGCAGGATTGAGCGGCGACATTTTCACCATGCCTTCCTTGATGCCGCCGTGGATGTCGGTTGGCTTCCACGTGCCCGCCATGACGGCTTTCACGGTGTCCGCATAGTAGCCGCCCCAGTTGTTGGTAGCTGCCGTCAAGTGTGCTTTCGGCGCGAACTTGGCCATGTCCGAATCCCAGCCAAATGCATACACGCCTTTCTCTTGCGCGGCCTGCAGGGTGGCAGGGGAGTCCGTGTTCTGGCTCAGCACGTCGGCGCCTTGCGCAATCATGGTTTCCGCCGCCTGGCGTTCCTTGGCCGGGTCATACCACGAGTTCACCCAGATCACCTTGGTCTTGATGTTCGGGTTCACGCTTTGCGCGCCCAGCGTGAATGCATTGACGTTGCGGATCACTTCCGGGATCGGGAACGACGCGACGAAGCCCAGCGTATTGGTCTTGGTCATTTTGCCGGCAATGACGCCCAGCAGGTACGCGCCTTCGTAAAGACGGGTTTCGTACGTGCCCATGTTCTTGCCCGTCTTGAAGCCGGTCGCATGTTCGAACACGATGCTGGGGAAGGCTTTCGCGACTTTTTCCGTCGGGTTCATGTAGCCGAACGACGTCGTGAAAATCAGCTTGTTGCCGTCAGTTGCCAGCTTGCGGATGACACGCTCGGAGTCGGCGCCTTCCGGCACGCTTTCCACGAACGTGCTTTTGACTTTGCCGCCCAGCGCTTTTTCCATTTCCAGGCGGCCCTGGTCATGCGCATACGTCCAGCCAGCGTCACCCACCGGGCCCACATACACAAAACCGACTTTCAACGGTTCTTCAGCGGCCTGCACCGATGCAGCATAGGGAACGGTGGCGGCCAGGGCGGCCATAGCGAGCAGTTTACGGCGATTCATCATCATCTTCCTTTCCATGTCAGAAGTGGTACTCGGCGCGGATCATCGGGGTCTTGGCAAAGGCGCCCGAGCCGGCAAAGCCGTTGTGGTTGTTGCCGAACTTGTTCTTCCAGTACTGGTACTCGAGGCCGACCTTGAAGGTATTCTTGCCGGCTCCCACCACGCCGCTCATGTCGTACATGATCTGCATGTCGATATTGGTTTCTGCAGCGGTCTTGCCGCCGAATTCGTCATTGCCTTTCTTGCCGATGAAGTTGGCGAAGCCTTCAAACGTCAGTGGCGCGCTGACCGGCAGCGGGATCAGCCACACGGCGTTCAGCATCGGGTGCGTCTTGTAGCGGTAGCGTTCAAAGCCGGAATTCGTGTACGTGCTGTATGGCGCGTTGCTTTCCCACAGCGCCAGCAGGCTCACGTTGAGGAAGCCCGGCACGTCCAGCATGACTGTTGGACCGGCCACCAGCATGCGTTTTTTCGAGTTGTAGCCGGCATCCACTTTGCTGTTCATGTCGAAGCCCGCCGTGAAGCCGTAGCCGCGCACACCGGGCGACGCGAAATCCTTGCCGGTCACCTTGCCCAGGTCCAGCGTATGGCGGTACAGCACATACACTTCATGCGCGCCGGTTTTCGAGCGGGCCGACGATGGGTCATCCTTGTCGGAGAACAGCATGTCGGCGCTGAAGAAGTTGGTGCCGTACTTGTAGCCGCTGGCGTGGCTCAGGTTGACGATGTGTTTCGTCAAGTCTTTCGGGTTGTAGGGTTCCGCGAAATCCGTGCCATAGCGGTAGCTGATGGACGTGTCGCTCCAGTCGGCAGCGTGGGCAGCGCCCGTTGCCGCGGCGAGGATGGCGATGGCGGCAGTGCATTTTCTGAATTGCTGAATCATGTAGAACTCCAAGGGTGGTTGTTTTAGAGAGTACTTCAATGCTTAGCAAATAGCGGGCCAGGGCCCGCACGTGCAGTTACTGCGGATGCTGCGGTTACAGTCCGGCCAGTGCATCGGCCAGTTTGACTTTGCGGGTGACCACGCCCAGGCGCAGGCGGCCTTCGATTTCCAGCAAATGATGTTCGATCAGCGCCACCGCCTGCTCGCATTTGCCTGCTTCGATCAGCGAGACGAGTTCGCGGTGTTCATCGTTTTCACACATGTGGGAACCGGGGCTTTCATATAGCGCAATGATCAGCGAACAGCGCGAGACCAGTTCGCCCATATAGCGTTGCAGCACGCGGTTGCCGGCCAGTTCCGCCAGCAGCAGGTGGAACTCGCCGCCCATGCGTATCCAGTTGGCGCGGTCGCCGCTGCGGCGGGCCGCTTCTTCTTCCGCCATTGCTTCGTGGATGCGCTGCAGCGATGCGGAATTGGTGCTCGCATTGCGGATTGCCAGCGGCACGATTTCCCGCTCGATGGCGCGGCGCGCCGCAAAGATTTCCCTTGCTTCCTCGGGTGAAGGAGAGGCAATCACTGCGCCGCGGTTGGGGCGCAATTCAATGATGTGGTCATGCGCGAGGCGTTGCAGCGCCTTGCGCACCGTGGTGCGGCTGACCTTGTACAGTTCACAGAAATCCGTTTCGCCCAGGTGCGTGCCGGGCGGGAGCTTGTGGCTCATGACGGCGTTGACGACGGCGCGGTAAATGCGCAAATCGACTGCCGTGGTGCCGCGTTTGGCCGGCTTGACTGCCGGCGTGGCGGCAGCGGCCGATGCGGCGCTGTCTTCCGCGCCGCTGCCTGCGCCGCCTTTCTTGCCGCCGGAAATTCGGCGGCCGCCAGCACTCATTTCGATAACGCTGGACGGTTCGACTATGCGGGATGCGTTGCTCATGATGTGTGCTCGTTTTTGAATGTGATGAAAAAAGACACTCGCTCAGCCGATGGGTTCATTGTGTACGAAATAGTGCGCAATTCAACGAAAATTTGTATACAGTAATAGTCAAGCGTGGCGAAAGCGCCACGCGCCAGTGGTTCGAAGCACTGTATACAATCGGTGCACGACCGCGCTAAAACGGGGCTTGCCGCACCGTCGTGGCGCATCAGCCGGCGCCGAAAGGTCAGCATGTGCTGGCATACAAGTTGCGAGATATTCAGTTGTATACAACCGCCGCAAGGAGTATCGACAAATGAATCTAGCTGCAGATCCTTCCATGCAGACGCCACTGGTAGAACCGAGGCTGAAGCTGCGTGGAATTTCCAAGATCTATCCTTCCGTTGTCGCCAATGATTCCGTCGACCTGACCGTCATGCCCGGCGAAATCCATGCAGTGCTGGGGGAGAATGGCGCGGGCAAAAGCACGCTGATGAAAATGATTTACGGCGTCACGCATCCTGATGCGGGCGACATTTTCTGGCAAGGCGATCCGGTACGCATCCCGTCGCCGTCGGCCGCGCGCAAGCTGGGGATCGGCATGGTGTTCCAGCACTTCGCGTTGTTTGAAACATTGACGGTGGCGGAAAACATTGCATTGGCGCTCGATGACAAAGTGTCGCCGGAAAAGCTGGCGCCCCGCATCAAGCAGGTATCGGAAGACTATGGCTTGCCGCTCGATCCGCACCGCCTCGTGCACAGCATGTCAGTGGGGGAGCGGCAGCGCGTGGAAATCGTGCGCTGCCTGCTGCAAAACCCGAAGCTGTTGATCATGGATGAACCGACATCTGTGCTGACGCCGGAAGCCGTGCTGAAACTGTTCGAGTCCTTGCGCCGCCTGGCCAGCGAAGGCTGCTCGATCCTGTACATCAGCCACAAGCTCGATGAAATCCAGGCGCTGTGCGACAAGGCCACGGTGCTGCGCAGCGGCCGCGTGTCGGGCACCGCCGTGCCGCGCAACGAAACCCCGCGTTCATTGGCGGAATTGATGATCGGGCGCGAACTGCCCAGCTGCCATATCACGCCGCGCGATGCGGGCGACGTGCGGCTGGCGCTCGATAAGCTGAACTTCACGCCGCTCGATCCGTTTGGCACGACACTCAAAGACGTCAGCCTGCAATTGCGCAGCGGCGAAATTGTCGGGATTGCGGGCGTGTCCGGCAATGGCCAGCAAGAGTTGCTGAAAGCGATTTCCGGCGAATGCCTGCTGGCCGATGCGGCTTCACTGAAGTTGCTGGGGCAGCCGGTGGGCAGCCTGAATCCCGCGCAGCGCCGTGAACGGGGGCTATGTTTCGTGCCGGAAGAGCGCCTGGGACGGGGCGCCGTGCCGGATTTGTCGCTGGCCGATAACGCGCTGTTGACGGGGTATGTCCCGGAAGGCAAGACCGGCATGGTCAAGGGCGGGCTGGTACAGCACAAGACCATTGCCGCCTTTGCACGCGACGTGATTGCCCGCTTCAACGTGAAATGCGGCGGCGAGAAATCCGCCGCATCGAGCCTGTCGGGCGGTAACCTGCAAAAGTTTATTGTCGGGCGCGAAATCACGCTGGCGCCGAAAGTGCTGGTATTGGCGCAGCCAACGTGGGGTGTCGATATCGGCGCGGCCATGCTGATCCGCCAGGCCATCATCGACATGCGCGACCAGGGCGTGGCCGTGCTGGTGCTGTCGGAAGAAATCGAAGAATTGTTCATGATGAGCGACCGCATTGCCGTGATTGCGAAAGGCCGTCTGTCGCGCGCCGTGAAGACTTCGGAAACGTCGATCAACCAGGTGGGTGTGTGGATGAGCGGTGATTTCGATCACGTGGAAACCGCCGCACATGCAGCGATGCAGGAAGGAGAACATTATGTCCAGGCTTGAAGCGAGACCGGAGCCGTCGCGGGCTCAGTTGCGTAACATTGTCCCGCATCATGGCGCGCCACGTGCATTGACCGGAGGAGATCACCATGTCCAGGCTTGAAGCTAGACCGGAGCCGTCGCGGGCTCAGTTGCGTAACATTAAATCGCATCATGGCGCGCCACGTGTATTGACCGGAGGAGATCACCATGTCCAGGCTTGAAGCGAGACCGGAGCCGTCGCGGGCTCAGTTGCGTAACATTGTCCCGCATCATGGCGCGCCACGTGCATTGACCGGAGGAGATCACCATGTCCAGGCTTGAAGCTAGACCGGAGCCGTCGCGCGCCATGATGCTGGCGTCGCCGCTGATCGCGGCGGTGGCCATGCTGGTGACGGGGGCCATCCTGTTCTATGGTTTGGGACAGGACCCGATGCACGCTTTTTATGTGTACTTCATCAAACCTGCCACGACGGCCTACGGCATCGGTGAGCTGCTGTTAAAGGCCACGCCGCTGATCTTGTGCGGCATCGGCCTGGCGCTGGGCTTCCGCGCCAACGTGGCCAACATTGGCGCCGATGGCCAGCTGACCATCGGCGCCATCACTGCGGGCGCGGTAGCGCTGTATTTCGATGACGTGGAAGCCGGCTGGCTGTTGCCGGTCGTGGTGGTGGCGGGCGCCGTGGGCGGCATGCTGTGGGCCGCCATTCCCGCACTGCTGCGCACACGCTTCAATACCAGCGAAATTTTAACGAGCCTGATGCTGGTGTATGTCGCGTACCTGCTGCTCAGCTACCTGACGCACGGGCCGCTGCGCGACCCCGCCGGTTTCAATTTCCCGCAATCGAAAATGTTCCATGACGCGGCCATGCTGCCGCTGCTGGTCGAAGGCTTGCGCACCAATGCCGCGTTCATCCTGTCGCTGGCGGCGGCGGGCGGCGCCTGGTTCTTTTGTGCGAAAACGTTTGCCGGCTACCGCATGCAAGTGTCGGGCATGGCGCCCATGGCGGCAGCGTATGCGGGCTTTTCCGAGCGCCGCAATGTGTGGGCGGCATTCCTGATCAGCGGCGCGCTGGCCGGTATTGCCGGGGTTGGTGAAGTGTGCGGCCCGATCGGCCAGTTGCAGCCTTCCGTGTCGCCCGGTTATGGCTTTGCCGCCATCATCGTCGCGTACGTGGGGCGCTTGCATCCGCTGGGCGTGCTGCTGGCATCGCTGCTGATGTCGCTGCTGTATATCGGCGGCGAATCCGCGCAGATCGAACTGGGTCTGCCCAACGCCATTACGGGCCTGTTCCAGGGTTTGCTGCTGTTTTACCTGCTGGCCGCCGACCTGTTCATTCACTACCGTTTTAAACCGCGCATGCGTACCGCGCCTGCCATGGCCGCACAGGGAGGTGTAGCATGAATGCCGATTATTTGGTTGCTTTCCTTGCCAGCACGGCTGGCGCGGCCACGCCTGTGATTTTTGCGTCGATGGGGGAATTGGTGGCGGAGCGCGCCGGGGTATTGAACCTGGGCCTGGAAGGGATGATGCTGACGGGCGCCGTCATGGGCTTTGCCGTCACGTTGTCGACCGGCAGCGCAGGGCTGGGCCTGGGCGCCGCCGCACTGGCGGGCATGGCGCTGGCGCTGCTGTTTGCCTTCCTTGTGCTGACCTTGCAAACCAACCAGGTGGCGACAGGGCTGGCGCTGACACTGTTTGGCGTCGGCCTGTCCGCGTTCCTCGGGCGCAGCCTGGCGGGGCAGACGGTGGAGCCGCTGGCAAAGCTGTCGATTCCAGTGCTGTCAGACATACCCTTCGTTGGGCCGCTGCTGTTCCGCTTTGACTTGATGGTGTATGCATCCATTGCGCTGGCGGTGGGGACGGGCTGGATGCTGGCGCGCACCCGCCTGGGCCTGTTGATCCGCGCCGTCGGTGAATCGCCGCACAGCGCGCACGCCATCGGCTTCCACGTCAACATGCTGCGCTACGCGGCCGTGGTATTCGGCGGCGCCATGGCGGGACTGGCCGGCGCGTATATGTCGATGGCGCTGACGCCGATGTGGGTGGAAGGCATGACGGCGGGCCGCGGCTGGATTGCGCTGGCGCTGGTGGTGTTCGCCACGTGGAAGCCGCGCGGCGTGGTGCTGGGCGCTTACCTGTTTGGCGGCGTCACGGTGCTGCAATTCCATGGACAGGGCTTCGGCCTGGAAATCCCGTCCGAATTCCTGTCCATGCTGCCATACCTGGCCACCATCGTCGTGCTGGTTTATATCTGCCGCGATCCGAAGACCATCTTGCTGAACAAGCCGATGTCGCTGGGGCAGAACTTCAAGGCTGACTGACGGCCCTGGGCGCCGATGCGGATTCGATATGCCGCATCGGCGTGGCCATCCATGCAAACGTGGCCAGCGCCAGCAACAGCGCGCCGCAACCGGCAAACAGTTGCGCCAGCGAGATCCACTGCAGCAGCGCGCCGATCACGGTGCCCGACAGCGGCGCCACGCCCATGAAGATGCACATGAAAATGCTCATGGCGCGGCCCAGCATGTGTGGCGGCACGCTTTGCTGTATCCACGTGAAGATGGCAACTTGCATATAGCCTCCCAGCACGCCGATCGCGCCCAGCAGCGCCATGCCTTGCCATGCTGCCGTGATCGTGCCCAGTGGCGCCATCAGCAGTCCCACCAGTGCATCGATGGCCAGGATGGTGGCGCCGAAAGGGATCGTGCGCATTTTAGTCCGCGACATGGCCATGCCGGCCAGCGTGCCGATGCCGTGCGCGCTCATCAGAATACCTAGCGACGCGGCGCCATCGAGGTTGCGCGATGCCAGCAGCGGCAGCGCCACTTGCATGGTGCCGCCTACTGCCACGGCCACCAGCGACCAGTAAATAAAGCAGGTGCGCACGGCGACGTTTTGCCACAGGGTGCGCATGCCTTCCACCACCGCGTGCAATACGCCCTGGTTTTGTACTGGCGCCGGATTGGCTGCGGCAAGCGCGTGGACTTTTGCCAGCGTCCAGGCGGAAATCAGGAAACTGGCGCAATCGAAGCCAAACGCATAGCCGATGCCGTTGGCGTTGCCGCCGCCGTTAGCTGCGGCATGGATGTCGTCGCCACCCAGCACCATCAATAAAGCGCCCAGCAATGGGCCCATCAGCATCAGCGACTGGCGCACGCCCATCATTGTGCTGTTTGCTGCCTGCAAACGCTCGCGCGCCACCACGGTCGGCAAGATCGATGTACCGGCCGGGGAGGCAAATGCCTGCGCCAGTCCAAGCGCCAGCGCCAGCGCATACAGCAGCGGCAGCGTCAGCATCGCCGGCATGGCCAGCACCAGTGCCGCCAATGTCCCGATGACCAGCGCATTGGCAAATTTCGTCACCATCAGCACGGACTTTGGTGAATAGCGGTCCACCAGCGCGCCGCCTATCAGCATGAAGATGGCGCGTGGCACGCTCATGGTGGCGATGACGAGGCCCAGCGCCAGCGAGCTGCCCGTCATTTTCAACACGAGCCAGGGCAGGGCAATCATCGTGAATTGGTCGCCCAGGCCGGACAGCACGGCGCCGCCCATCAGCCAGCGGAAGTTCGAGTCCCGCCATAACGTGTTATGCATATCGTCCTCAGATAAATGTGGTCCCGGCCACCAGGCCCAGTACGGCAGCCAGCGCCTGCAACTGTTCTGGTGGGGCATGGCGCAGCAAGTCATTGGCGGCTTCGCGCGCTGTCGTCATCGCGTTATCCAGCGTCGTATGGCCGGCCGGCGTAATTACTGCATAGCCGACGCGGGCATCGCGCGGGTCGGGCTGGCGGCCTACGAGGCCCGTTTTTTCCAGTGGCAGCAGGCTGCGTGTGACGCCCGATGCCGTCAGTCCCTGGCGCTCGGCCAGATCGACGCGGCGCAAGCGTCCGCCCGGTGCGCGGGCCAAATGCAGCAGCAACTGGAAGTCGCCAAAGCTGATGCCGAAATGGCCGCCCAGTGCGGCGTCGAGGCGGCGCACGACGGCAGCCTGTGCGCGCGCCAGGCGCAGGCAAAAGTCCAGCGCGGTGTCATCGGGCGCTTGAATGCTTACGTCATCCATGATTGATCCTTGAAATATACTTGAGTAAGCAAGTATATGCGTGGATGGCGGCACAATGCAACGGAAATTTAATGGTCGTAAAAAAAGCCACTGGCTGGTATCCAGTGGCTTTCTGATCAGCGCTTACCGCGCTTGCCGATTAACGGTCGCCGTAGCGGCGGGTGCTGAAGTTTTCGCGCGGCTCGCGGTGGCCGGCATCCCGGGTGTAGCGGTTTTCGCGTGGTGCGGCATCGCGGTTGTAGCCGCCGCCTTCGCTGCGGTTGTCGCGGTTGTAGCCGCCTTCACGTGGCTGGCCGCCCTCCCGGTTGAAGTTGCCTTCGCGGCTGTAACGGCTTTCGCGGTGGCCGGCATCCCGGTTGTAGCTGCCGCCGTCGCGGTTGTACGACGAACCCTCACGGTTGTAGCCGCCGCCTTCACGGGTGAAGTTGGCGCTGTCGCGGTAGTGGCCGCTGCTTTCGCGGTTGAAGCCGCTTTCACGGTTGAAGCCGCCTTCGCGCGGTGCGCCTGGCTTGGAGAAGCTGCGCTGGCCCGGCTTGCGGCCTTCGCCTGGCTTCCAGCCTGGACGTGCCGAGCGCGGAGGCGCGGAACGCTTAGGCTCGTAGCCTTCGATCACGGACACCGGAATGCTCTGCTTCGTGAAACGCTCGATGCGGCGCACGTTCATGTTTTCCGAATGGTTCACCAGCGACACGGCCAGGCCGTTGCGGCCGGCGCGGCCGGTGCGGCCGATACGGTGCACGTAATCTTCCGCAAACTTCGGCAAGTCGTAGTTGAACACGTGGGTGATGCTCGGCACGTCGATACCGCGCGCTGCCACGTCGGTTGCCACCAGTACTTTCACCTGGCCGCGGCGCAGGCTTTCCAGCGTGCGGTTACGGGCGCCCTGGTGCATGTCGCCATGCAGTGCGGCGGCTGCGAAACCGGCAATGTTCAGGCGGTCGGCGATGGTGTCGGCGTCACGCTTGGTGGCCGTGAAGACCACGGCCTGGTCCATGGTTTCGTCGCGCAGCAAGTGGTCCAGCAGGCGGTTCTTGTGCGACAGGTCGTCCACGAAGTGCACGCGCTGCGTGATGTTTTCATGCTTGTTGGCGGCGCTGGCGATCTGGATCACCAGTGGATCTTTGGTGATGCGGCGCGCCATGTTGCCCACCACGCCGTCCAGCGTAGCGGAGAACAGCATGGTCTGGCGGGTGGCCGGGGTAGCTTCGACAATCTTTTCGATATCGTCGATGAAGCCCATGTCCAGCATGCGGTCGGCTTCGTCCAGCACCAGGATTTCCAGTTGCGAGAAGTCGATCTTGCCCGATTCCATGTGGTCGATCAGGCGGCCCGGGGTCGCGACGATGATGTCCGGGTTGCGCGACAGCAGTTGCATCTGTTTCGGATAGGGCATGCCGCCCAGGATGGCGACAGCTTTAATGCGGCGCAGGTTGGCGCAGTATTTGTCGGTATTGGTGGTAACTTGCAGGGCCAGTTCGCGGGTAGGCGTCAGCACCAGCATTTTTGGCTGGGCTGGCTTGAAACGCGGGCGCTCGCCACGGGCGCGCGCCGATTGCGCTTCCTGCGCTGGGGTACGGCCACCTTGTGCAGGTTCCTGCAGGGCCAGGCGGTGCAGCGACGGCAGCATGAAGGCTGCGGTCTTGCCCGAACCGGTCTGCGACGAAACCAGCAAGTCCTTGCCTTCGATGGCGGCAGGCACGGCCTGCTCCTGAACCGGGGTCGGCTTGGTATAGCCGGCGTCGGTCAGCGCTTTGAGGATGGACGAGTGGAGGCCAAGTGCTTCAAAAGTCATTCAGTATTCTTTCGTAAAAATCGGCGTATTGCCAAAAGCAGTACGCAAAATAGCAACGCGAACCAAAGCGAAATGACTCTAAACGGGTGTATTAGAAATTTCGGCACAAAAGCTTTGCGCCGGGACAGTGCCATGTGCGGCACTTAGGGCGGGGGGCTTTATATAGGGCGACATCCAGTCGATGGGCCCAGGCTTGCGTAGCTGCTCATTCAGGTGCATGCGGTGTTGCAATGCACAAGCGAGCATCATACATCATTTCGCTCTGCGATGCACGGATAAATTCTTACGCGAATCTTACAGAATACAAAGTTGTTACAAACATCAGTGCCTGGCTATCAATACCGTATCTTTTGCGCAAACTATTTCTTCAACACTTTAACCCCGCCGTTCGATGGGCGCCGTTACATGGTAGTACCGGCTGGTCCGGATTCAAGGAGGATGCCATGCGAATGCGCTTGTTGAGGTTGTTGTCGTTGTTTTTACTGCTGTGCGCCGCCCCATGGCTGGCGGCGCAGCCATTGATGGAAACCCTGCGCGGCGAACGGCCCGTGCGCCTGCAAAGTCTTGGTATCCAGAGCGCCATCAGCGGCGGCATGGCCGAGACGCGCGTGCGCATGGTGTTTTTCAATCCGAATGGCCGCGCGCTGGAGGGACATTTGCAATTCCCGCTGGCCGATGGCCAGCAAGTGACGGGGTTTGCACTCGACATCGATGGCGCCATGCGGCCAGCCGTGCCGGTGGAGAAAAGCCGGGGGCGGCAAATCATTGAAATGGAAGAACGGCGCGGCGTCGATCCCGCCTTGCTGGAGCAAACGCAGGGCAACCAGTTCAAACTGCGCGTGTATCCGATTCCCGCGCAGGGCACACGCACGGTGGAGCTGACGTATGCGGAACCGCTGCAGCGGGCCGGTGACGGCTGGATGTACCGGTTGCCGCTGGCGTATGCCGATGGCGTCAAGGATTTCGTGCTGAATATGGATGTACAGGGCGCTTCCGGCGCACCGCGTTTCAGCGGCATGGCGGATGCACCGGCATTCATGGGCAAAGGCGGCGGCTGGCAGGCGCGTATCGACCGCCCTGTGGTGCAGCAGGTGACGGTGCAGATCCCCGCCGCGCAGCGCGTGCAAGCCTACGTAGAGCGGTTTGGCAGTGACACGTATTTCATCGCTGAGGTGCCGGTCAATGCGCAGCGCACGCCGCGCCCGCTGGCGCGCTCGGTGGGATTGCTGTGGGATGCGTCCGGCTCCGGTACGCACCGCGCCATCGATGATGAGCTGGCGCTGCTGGACCGCTACTTCCGCGCACTGGGCAATGGCGACGTCAAGCTGGTGCTGCTGCGCGACCGCCCTGAAGCGGCGCAAACTTTCCGCATCCGCGATGGCAACTGGGATGCGCTGCGCAAAGTACTGCAGTCGGTGAAATATGACGGCGCCAGCGCGCTGGCGGACTGGCAGCCGGAATCCGGCGTACAGGAATATCTGCTGGTGTCGGACGGTTTGCTGAACTATGGCGCGCGCCGCTTCCCGGTGCTGGGCGCCGGGCAGCGTCTGTATGCCGTTACTTCAAGCGCGGGCGCCGATACCGTGCGCCTGGCCGCGCTGGCGGAGCGCAGCGGTGGCGCGCTGGTTAGCCTGATACCTGGGCAGCCGGTGGACGCCGCGGCCAATGTGCTGCTGGCTGACGGCCCCCGCATTGAACAATTGCGTGCGGACGGCGCAGCTGCCGTGCTGGCGGATACCGGCGCCATGGAGCAGGGCTTGCTGCGCATTGCGGGCAAGCTGACGCGCGCCACGGCGCAAGTAAATTTAATGCTGGCGCGGCAAGGCAAAGCCGTGCCTGTGGCGGTGCAAATCGACAGCAACGCCGCATCGCACCCGCTGGCGGCGTGGCTGTGGGCCAGCTATCAATTGCGTGCGCTGGAAGCGGATCACGAAGCCAACCGCGGCGCGATCCGCCGCCTGGGTAGCCAGTTCGGCATGCCGACGCGGGAAACGTCGCTGCTGGTGCTGGAGCGGCTGGAAGACTATGTGCGGCACGACGTGACACCGCCGCCGGCGATGCAGGCGGCTTTTGACAAGCTGCGCGCGCAGCAGACCCGTACCACGGCGCAGCGCCGCGACAAGCAGCTGGAATCTGTGGTGCGGCAATTCGAACAAAAGATCGCATGGTGGGAGAACGCGCCGCAGAAAAAGCGCCAGCAGTGGCAGCAGGAAGAAGCGGTCCAGCGCTCGCAGGAATTCCGCCGCGACGGCGCTGCGCCGAAGGCTGCGCGCCAGCAGCTGGAAATGCGGTTGCAGGAAGATGTCGGCGCGCCTGCTGCGGCGCCTGCATCGAGCTTTGCGGCGCCACCGCCACCGCCGGCGCCCGCTCCGATGGCGCCGGCTCGGCCATCTGCCATAACGGGAACTGCGATGCAGGCCGAACCCGGCGCTGCACCCAGGGATGATGGGCGGGGCGCCGCGCCATCGATAGGCATCGCGCTGAAAAAGTGGAGCGCCGATGCGCCCTATATTGCGCGCATGAAGGCGGCATCGCCTGACGCCGTGTATGCGATCTATCTCGATGAAAAACCGTCATGGGAAAACAGCAGCGCGTTTTATATCGACGTGGCGGATATCCTGCTGCAAAAGGGCAAGCGCGAACTGGCGCTGCGCGTGCTGTCGAATCTGGCGGAAATGGACTTGGAAAACCGGCAAGTGTTGCGCGTGCTGGGTTACCGCCTGCTGCAGGCAGGTGCGCCGCAACTGGCCATTCCCGTGTTCGAGCAAGTGAAGCAATTGGCGGACGAGGAACCGCAGTCATTCCGCGACCTGGGCCTGGCCTATGCGGCGGCGGGAAAGCGGCAGGAAGCCATCGAGCAGTTGTATGAAGTGGTGCTGCGCCCATGGGATGGCCGCTTCGCCGAAGTGGAATTGATCGCGCTGGCAGAAATGAATGCGGTCATTGCCACGGCGCCTGCCGGCTCCAAACTGGATACGAGCCACATCGACCGCCGCCTGCTGCGCAACCTGCCGCTCGACATGCGCGCCGTGCTGACGTGGGATGCGGATAACAGCGACATGGATTTGTGGGTAGTCGATCCGGATGGCGAGAAGTGCTATTACGGCAACCGCGACACCATGCTGGGCGGCCGCTTGTCGCGCGACTTCACGGGCGGCTACGGCCCGGAAGAATTTTCACTGCGCCGCGCGAAGCCGGGCGTGTACCGCGTCTACGCCAATTACTTTGGCGACCGCCAGCAACTGGTGACGGGGGCGACGACGTTGCAGCTGAAATTGACGACAGGCTTTGGCACGGGGCGCGCGAAGGATGAGATGGTGACGTTGCGGCTGAAGAATGGCGGCAGCACGGTATTGGTGGGAGAGTTTGAAGTGAAATAGCCATTCTTATGGCTAATCAGCAATGCATCAAACTTAAGGAACCGCTGATTAATTCAGTTTCCAGCGCTGCCTGGCGGCGGCAATTGTGCTAACCGCGCCGTGACAAGAAGGTGTCGAAAAAAACGGGCCAGCATGAGGCTAATAACGGCGGTTTCCGATGGTCTTGGGGGCCATTTTTCAAACTCGGGGCGCAACTTGGCTGTGTTGGCTGCCAGGGAACCTGCGCGCCAGCACCAGATTGGCGAATGCAAACAGCGAAAACAGCTGCGCCGTATTCTTGGCCAGTCCGCGATAACGGGTCTTACGATGCCGGAGCAAGCATTTGACGACATGGAAGCAATGCTCGACTTTGGCGCGCGCACTGGCTTTGGTTTTTTCCAGTTTTTCGGTGATGCGGCCAAGCTTGTTTTTCTTGAGCGTTTTGCGCAAGCCAAGCCGCATGGCCGTATGCCATACGACACTCGATCCGGCGTTCTCGGGGCGCTTGACAACGCCCTGGTACCCGGCGTCGCCGGTGGCAATCACCTCGCCGCCGTGCAGCAGCGCATGGGCCTGCGTAACGTCAGAAACATTGCCTGGTGCCCACGACGCTGTGCACCAGTCCGGTGGCCAAGTCCACGCCCACGTGGGCTTTTATCCCGAAGTGCCAGTCGTTGCCTTTCTTCGATTGGTGCATCTCGGGATCGCGCTTGCCGTCGCGGTTCCTGGTCGATGGCGCCGCAGCGATCAACGTGGCGTCGGCGATGGTGCCTTCGCGCATCGTCAGCCCTTTGCTGGCTAACTGAACGAAAAAAGCGCTGCTTTGCGAAGCAGCGCTTGGAACGTAAGCAGGTAAGCCAGCGACTATATGCCTCTGTCCTATCTGCGGAGCTTATTCAATTTTAAATGCAACTGAATATTTGTGTGGGATACTAACATCTTCAGATGAGAACGTGAATATATACTGATAAACTTTAACAAATGCACTTATCGTTGCAGCAGAGGTATTGGTATAGCTCACAGTCTTTCGAGGATTATAGGCATCTGTAGCAGTCATGGTGTCACCGCCAAGGACTGATGAAATAGAAATTTCCCACTTGTCATTCCAATACGGTGTAACGCCGCCTCCATAGGTACTTGTCAATGCTCTCCCAACAAAATCGGCTTTTAAAGTTTTTCCGGCAGGAATATCGATTCTATAGTAATGACTTTCATTCTTATTCAATGCAGAGGTCACACCTGGAGCAGTTGGGGGGATTAATTGCGCACTATTGACTGATGTATTTCCCCCATTGCCGACAACAGGTAACAAGTTCGAAGGTAAAGCAACACGAGACCAAAGGGGTAGGCCGGTTGAAGTATAGACAATTAAATTTCCATCATCGGCGATGCGCAGATAGGACTGAGGATAGTCCCATGTTTCGGTATTCCAAAGCGCTGCTTGTGGACCAGTTTGTTGTAATGACTTATATAATACAAAATTTCCATCAGATTGCATCGCAGCATATGCAAGGGTATTTCCGCCTGTATTGGTGTACCAAATCGCATTTTGGCCATTGTATAAAGCCATATAACCATCAGCATTGACTTGCAAAGTGTAAAGGCCATTGCAGGATTTAATACCTGAGTAGTTTAGTTGACGGCCTGAGTCTAAAGTTCCGCATGCATTAGAAGTCCACATTGGCCCCACTCTGATAACACCAAATGCATTCCAGACTGATTGTTCTTGAATGGAACCCGAACCGTACAGATCCCGTGCAGCCGTGATCATTGCTTGACGTGCGCCAACATAATCGGTGGAAGCATTAAAGTAATAATTCCAGGCACGATAGAAAATTCGAAACGCTGTATCGTTTCCTAGTGCAGTAACGCCATTCCCACCTTGCGCCAGCAGGTAAAACGCACGTGAGAATGGCAAGCCGCCGATATGAGGCGCGGCCGAAGAGTCCGTTCCAGTCCACGTGGTTGTGTTATTCATAAGCCGTGGAACGTTGACTTGATCGCCCAGTGTCCAATTGGCTCCAGATGCGGCATTAGGAATTGTCGTCGATCCTGCTGCCCAGGCACCGCCACGGACATAAAACTCGACCATGGTTCCAAGCACGTCAGAAACTGCCTCGTTGAGCTGTCTGGATTCAACTTTGCCAGTCAACCCGAGAGCAGAGCCTGCTGCAGTCACTCCATGTCCCATTTCATGAGCGACTATATCAAGCGAATTCATATTTTTGTAATTATTGGAGCTATCCCCAGCTCCAAATCGTCCGGTCAACGAGCTGGGGAACCAAGTTGCATTGGCCCCCGTTCCCTGATCAAGAATAATAGCCCGGACTGCAGTGCCTTTGTTGTCCAAGCCTTCGCGGTTAACAATTTTTTTAAGAAAATCCCACGTCGCAGCTATTGCATAAGCCGTATCAACGGCTGCAGTTTGACGGGTATCGTTTCCTGCGCCCGCAGTATAGTTAAAACCATCGCCCCATGTATTGGTGGTATCCGTTGCAATGTCTACACTTGTTTCACCCGTTCCTTCTGGCCGTGCATACCATACGGTGTTTCCCGCCACAGATTCCCCATAGCGAAGAGTATTGCCGCGTTGCATATCTCGCAATTCGTAGCCGGACGTACCTAATGCTGAATAGCTATTCGTATTGATGCTGACAACGCCATTATATTGAGAGCGAGAGGATGTGGCGATTGCATGGGCATTAAACAGCCTCGACCATTTAGATATGACATCTCCTGTATTGGCGTCAATAATGTAGTCCATTGACACCCCGCCTGCTGGATTATTTTCGGCGTTCAAATGAACATGATATGCAAGTAAATTCCTGAGCGGAATCTCTTCCATCATATCGGCATTAAGATGTTTTTCATTCTTAAAGCGTTCAGCAACCCTGTGCTCAGATACTGGATAAATAATTAATTCGGCGATGGGTTTGGTGTCGTACTCGACCTTTTTTCCCAAATCATGCTCGGCAATTAATATTGCATTCTCAGGCAATAAGCGTGCATTAGTATCAATGTGTGGGGATGGGAGAATTTTTCCGCTATGTTGACGCAGATGCTTTTCTGCACTTAAGTGAGCAACGACGGTTGCTCCCCAAACTTTAAGATTCTTATATTTTTGCTGGAGGCGAACATGCGTTTCGCCAAATTCATCCGATTCGCTGTTGATTTCTTCAAAATCACTTTCTTCCTGCAAATTAAATTCTTTGCGTGAAGAACGCATTTTCTCTAGAATATGCTTTACACGATCACTTTTCTCCGCTTTAACCTTTTTTAATTCGAATTCAGCTTTTCGCGGCAATTGTGCCTGAGCTTCGATTGAGCTGATTAGCAGACCTGCCAATAGCACTGAAATATGAATTTTTTTCTTGTGTAATGACATATATTGTATAAGATTCCGTTGATAATTAGATAATAGCTTTGGGAAGGCGGATCTTATCATGTTGTAATTTGTTAAATTCTATCCAATTCTCTCATTAGATAAAAAATGTTCAAATTGGCTTGAAGTGTTCTGCTAGCTTGAATTGAAAAATAGTTTGAATATGTGTCTCTGCGGTCAACTACAGTGACCTGTTGATTGACTGTGCCGCTACTGCATTTGCATCATCTGCATACGCTGGCAGATAGGGGGGGCTCGGATCTCAACTGAAAGCCTATTGCCGTATCTATCCGGGCGACAGGTTTCATGGCGCGTTTTTTGGGCGGGGGCGCATCATTGAAGCGCATTCGGGTGCAGTACGCGGTCCCTATCAATGCTGCTCAATTGGGGTTTTATGTCAGCGATCAAATTGCAGTGTGAAGTTGAGGTATTTTTGAACTTCTGATACTAGCAATGTCGCTGGTGCTGTGGCTTTAGCGTCCTAGTGTCTCGCGTAGCTTGTCTGGTATCGGATAGTTCGGATAAGACATGCGCAGGCGTTCCCATTCGGCCAACGCCTCATCGCGCTTGCCATCCTTCAGCAATTGCTCGATGTGGGCCAGCATGGCTGACGGCGAGTTGGCTGTTTCTTCGACAAAGCTCCGCGCAGCCTCCTGTTTGGCGGCTGGCGCAGGGATGGCGGCGCTTCCTGCTGTCCGGCCATAGGCTGGCGGGCTTGCATATGCAGGCGCCGCTGCCGGTGCTGCCACTGGTGCAGGCGCTGGCGGCGGCGGGGGAGGGGCCGCCATGACGACCGGTGCAGATGAAATGCCAGGGGCGGGCATGGGCTCCCGCTTGCCTTCGCGCAGAGGCGCGGCATCGGCTTGCGCGCGGGTTTGCTGCACGTGCCGTTGCGCTTCCATGCGCTCGCGTTCCAGCGTTTTGCGCATCACATCATCGCTTTCCGCCTGGCGTTTTGCCGTCGCTTCAGCGGCAGCGCGCGCCTGGTCCTTTGCGGGGGCAGGCGGAGAGGCATCCTCTTTTGAAATCGGCGCGCCAGCCGCTTCTGGAGCGGCCTTTGGCGCAGCGCCAGCTTCAAGCGCCGGCGCTGCCACCGGCATGGGCGGGATTTGTACGTCCTGCATCGGCATGCTCGCAGCCTGCTGCTGTTGCGTGACTTCGTCTTGCCACAAGGGCAGCGCAATGGAAATCGCCGTGACGCCGGCCACCAGCGCCAATGGCAGGCGCCAACGGTCGCGCCAGCGGTAGGGCTGGAAGTCTGCTGGCCCCTTGTCGTCGTTTGCGGCGGTATCATTCGCGGCGGCAATCGCCGCTACGTCAAGCTTGCCCGCAGCAGCAGGCGCCACCGGGGCGGCCGCAGCCGTCGGCGCCGCCACAGCCCGCTCCAAATCCGCCGCCACATGCGCCAATATCGCCGCATCCAGCGCCGCGGACGGCTCCGGTTGCTTCAATTCCGCCAGCCCTTGCGCGAGCGCTCCTTTGCCCTGCAAAAAGGCGTCGAATTCCGCGTCGTCTTCGTCGTATGGCTGGCCTGTCATACCGGCTCCCTGTCTGCATCAGCCGCATAGTGCTGGCGCAATTTCTTCATGGCATAGCGCAGGCGGCTTTTCACGGTTTCCACCGGCACCGCAACGAGGTCCGCAATTTCATCCAGGCTCATGCCACTGAATTGTTGCAGTATAAGCGCTTCCTTTTGTTCTCCGGGCAGCGCATGGATGGCCGCGTGCAGCGCGCGCGTGCGTTGCCGGTATTCAAGCGTGGTATCCGCACCGGCATCGGCCGCGTCGCTCAGATGGTCGAACAGCGCATCGTCGTCCGTCAATTGCAGCTGCGGCTGGCGCAATACATCGAGCAAGCGGTTGCGGGCGATCTGATAGAGGTAAGTGCGGAAACTGGCCAGCGGCTGGTAATGGTGCCGGGCCTGGTGCAAATTGATCCAGCTGTCCTGGGCGATTTCATCGGCCCACTCACGGCGCGGCGCATGCCACGACAGGAAGCGGTACAAGCCGCGGCTATGGCGGCGATACAGTTCCTGGAAGGCGGGCAAGTCGCCATCCTTGTAACGGAGCATCAGCGCTTCGTCAGACAGTCCGTTCAGCATGCGGGCATAAAAAATGGGGCCAGGTCCCGTAACCACTTCGGACCTGGCCCCATTTTATAGGAGGATTACTGGTAGTCGGACGCGTTCAGGCCCATGACGTGCGAGAAGCCGCCGTCGACGTACAGGATGTCGCCGGTCATGCCGGACGACAGGTCGGACAGCAGGAAGGCAGCCGTGTTGCCCACTTCGTCAATGGTCACGTTGCGGCGCAGTGGCGCGTGCGACGATGCAAAGCCCAGCAGCTTGCCGAAGTCCTTGATGCCGGAAGCGGCCAGGGTCTTGATCGGGCCGGCGGAAATACCGTTGGCGCGGATGCCTTTCTGGCCCAGGTTCTCAGCCAGGTAACGCACGGATGCTTCCAGCGACGCTTTCGCCAAGCCCATGGTGTTGTAGTAAGGAATCGCGCGGACAGCGCCCAGGTACGACAGCGTCAGCAGCGACGAACCTTCGCGCAACATCGGCAGCGCGGCCTTGGCCATGGCTGGGAACGAGTAAGCGGAAATATCGTGGGCGATGCGGTAGTTTTCGCGGGTCAGGCCATCGAGGAATTCGCCGGCAATCGCTTCACGCGGTGCAAAGCCGATCGCGTGCACGAAGCCGTCCAGGAATTCCCAGCTCTTGTTCAAGTCGCGGAACAGTGCGTCGATCTGTTCATCGCTGGACACGTCGCAATCGAACACCAGGTTGCTGCCGAACTCAGCGGCGAATTCCGTGATGCGGTCCTTGAAGCGTTCGCCTACATAGGTGAAGGCCAGTTCTGCACCTTCGCGGTGGCAAGCCTTGGCAATGCCGTAAGCGATGGAACGGTTGGACAGGAGGCCCGTGATGAGGATTTTTTTACCTTGCAGGAATGCCATAGTGACTCCGATTGCTACTGCTGCGCCCACGCGCACACGAGGGCGGCGTCAGCGACAGTATGATTGATTGGTTCGCAAGTGCGAGATTGTAGGGGCTCGCTGGCACATCTGCAACTTTTCAGTAGAGATGCGCCAGCATATCCGTGCTATTTAATACACGGCGTAACGTTTAATTGTTACGGGATTTCTTCTTGCCAGCGGCGTCGCGCGACACGCGGGCTTTGACCAGCGAAACCGGGGCGTTCTTGCTGTTGGTTTCACCCGTGGCGTGCTTGTAGCGGCTGGCCTTGCCCGGGCCGCGGGCTGACATGCCCCGATCCTCTTCCAGTGCGACGGTCGCGCTGTCGGCGATTTCCGGCGCAATATCCACGTCCAGCGACGCGGACGTTTTCGGCACCAGGATCGTGGAACCGGCCTTCAGCACGGTTTTTTGCGGGATGTTGTTGGCCTGGCGGATCACGTCTGGCGTGGTGTGGAATTTCGAGGCCAGGGTTTCAATGCGTTCGCGGGCGCTGGTGATGGTGTGCGTGGTCCAGCTCGACAGATTGCGCGTCCATTGCGCCAGGTTGGCCGCGAATTTCTCGGCATTCGCCTTCGGCAACAGGATTTGCGTTTCTTCGCCCGTAATCACCGGCTTCTTGAATTGCGGATTGAGCGCCTTGAATTCTTCCATCGGCAGCTCTGCCAGTTCAGCGGCGACTTTCAAGTCGATGTCGCTGGTTTTTTCAACGGCCGTGAAATACGGCTGGTTATCGATGTGCGGCAGGTGCAGGCTGTATTGCGCTGGATTGGCCACAATGTTTTTCACGGCTTGCAGGCGCGGCACGTAGTTGCGCGTTTCCGCAGGCATTTGCTCGGCCAGGCTTTCAAAGTCGGTGGGCTTGCCGGCGGCCTGGTTGCGCTTGATGGCTTTCTGCACGTTGCCTTCGCCCCAGTTGTAGGCGGCCAGGGCCAGTTGCCAGTCGCCAAACATGTCGTACAGGCGCTGCAGGTAAGACAGGGCGGCGTCGGTGGACGACAGCACGCTGCGGCGGTCATCCTTGAACGCGTTTTGCTTCAAGTTGTAGTCGCGTCCCGTGCCGGGCACGAATTGCCACAGGCCGGCCGCGTTGGCGCTCGACAGCGCTTGCGGATTGAATGCAGACTCGATGAATGGCAGCAATGCCAGTTCAGTCGGCATGCCGCGTTTTTCCAGTTCCGTTACCACGTGGAACAAATAGCGCGACGCACGTTCGCCGGTGCGGGCCATGTGTTCCGGATGGGCGCTATAGTAGGTAATGTGCTTGCTGACCAGTGAATTGTTCAGGTCAGGAATCGCGTAGCCAGTGCGAATGCGGCCCCAGACATCCGTTTCGCGGAAGGCGTCTTCGTTGATGGTGGGTTTGACTGCGGCGGGTTTTGTTGCGGGAGAGGCGGACTGCGAGAACAGCGCGGAAGAGGCGGTAGCGGCAGCAGGGCCGCTATCCAACGCTCGGGACAGACCCGGCGCCAAGCTTAGCAGCGCGATCGCGCTTCCCGTCAGCATGTATTTAAATCGTTGCATAGTATTCTTTGTCGCGTTGTCGATAAGAAACATCGGACTGACCATGATTAAGGGGGCAGTGTACGGGCGTTATATGGCTGGGTCAAGAAATATGTCACCCCGATGACAGTTGCATTTTGGAAATGATGATGTTTATTGCAGGGGAGTTGGCAGCAGTAGAAGTGAAATTCGCAGCAAATAGGAGAACACCCCAAGAGTGCGTACAATGGCGCCTCTTCGCTGGAAATAAAGGACCACCATCATGTCTCAACAGACTCCGGACCACGACACCATCATTGCTGCCACGCAGAAATGGCTAGAAAAGGCCGTTATCGGACTGAACCTGTGCCCGTTTGCAAAAGCCGTGCACATCAAGAATCAGATCCGTTACGTCGTGTGTGACGCGACGACGCCGGAAGCGTTGCTGGAATTGTTGATGGATGAGCTGCAATTGCTGTCGGACACGGATCCGGCCAAGGTTGACACGACGTTGATCATTCACCCGAATGTGTTGCAGGACTTTGAGGATTACAACGAATTCCTCGACGTGGCGGACGCGGCGCTGGAAGACATGCAGCTGGACGGTGAACTGCAAGTGGCCAGCTTCCACCCGGATTACCAGTTTGCCGATACGGACAAGAACGATATCGGCAATTACACGAACCGCTCGCCGTACCCGACCTTGCACTTGCTGCGCGAAGACAGCATAGACCGCGCGGTGGAAGCGTTCCCTGAAGCGGAAGCGATTTTCGAAAAGAATATCGAGACCATGGAAAAGCTGGGCCACGATGGCTGGGATAACTTATGGAAATAAAGCGCATGGCTGCGGCAGTGCATGACGCCGCGACGCCGCCGGTGAAGCCTGTGGAGCGGCCCGATACGCCCTGTGTTGCCGTGTGCTCCACCACGTTTGATGAAATCTGCCGTGGCTGTGGCCGTACTTATATAGAGGTGGCGCACTGGGTCGCCATGTCGGATGAGCAGAAGGAAGTGGTGTGGCAGCGGATTACGGCGCAGGGGTATCCGCGCCGCAATACTTGATGACTGGTCAGAACGTCCCGATGTAATCTTTCTTGCCGATTTCAATGCCGTTGTGGCGCAGGATGTTATAGGCCGTCGTCACGTGGAAGAAAAAGTGCGGCAGTGCATAGTGGTGCAGGTACGTCTGGCCCACCCAGTGCTTGGTCTTTTCACCGCTGCCCGTCGTGATGGCGCGGGTTTCCGCACCGTCGAACGCTGATGCCGGCAGCGTATCGAGGAAGGCCAGCGTTTTCGAGATACGCGCTTTCAGTTCCGCAAACGTCTTTTCATTGTCTTCATACGAAGGCACGTCCTGGCCGGCCAGGCGGGCGCCCGCGCCCTTGGCGAAGTCGGCGGCAATCTGGATTTGGCGCGTAAACGGCAGCATGTCGGGGAAAAGACGGAATTGCAACAGTGCGTTGGCGTCAATTTTCTTGTCGTTGACGTGGGCTTCCGCCTTGTCCAGGATAGCCAGCAGGCTGTTCAACAGTTGGCGCAAAACGGGGACAGACGCGGTGTACATTGGAGAAGTCATGGCAGTTCCTCTGATTTGGGAGTGGCGATGATAGCAAGCTTGCCATGTTTGTGCAGGACGGCGTGGTTCGCACCGCAACGCTATAGTCGTGACGAACGTCCTTGTTTGCGTGCATAATTGTTGCTACTGAAAAATTCCCTTCGTGGGTCCGCGTCCCAGCCCGTGCATGATTAGCAATTTATATAATAGACTGCGCTCGCGGTTAAGCGCCTTGTACGGCCTGTCAATCTACGGCGCTTTGCTGCTGGTAGTCTTTGGCGGCCTGGTGATTCCTGCCATTATCGGCAGCTATCTGCTGATCGGCGTGCATGAACAGCAATCAGCCCGCACCACACTGAATGAATCGCTGCAGCGCAATGCCGACATCCTTGCGCTGGGCATGCAGGAATCCCTGTGGAACATGAATGCGGAATCGGCCCATTCGCTGGTCGAATCGGTCATGCGCGACCGCTCCGTGCTGCAAGTGCAAGTGACGGGGCAGGCCGATACGCAGTTCATGAACGTCAAGTCGCCGCGCCGCCTGGTGGGCAACGTGTACCGCGCCGAACGCGAAATCCTCGTGCGGGGCGAGCGTATCGGCCGCATCATGGTGGAAATGGACGATGCCCGCAGCCAGCAAGAGTTGCGGGAAAAGCAGCTGTCGTATGTGTTCGTGCTGGCCGCGCAGCTGACCGTGTCGCTGCTGCTGATCGTGCTGTTCCTGAACAAGCGCCTGATCAAGCCGCTGCGCAAGCTGATGCGCTTTTCCGACCGCCTGTCGCACGGCGACTTTGAAACCCGGCTGGATTTGACGGGGCGCGATGAATTAGGCCGCCTGTCCGGCCAGCTGGAACAGATGCGGGTCGCCATCAAGCATTTGTTTGAAGATATCGGCCAGCGCGAAGAACGGTTCCGCACCATCGTTACGCAAGTGCCGGGCGCCGTATTCCGCTTCCGTCCCGATGGCCCGATTGATTTCGTGTCGGACGCCATTGAAGATATTTCCGGCTACCCGGCCGCCCAGTTCATGCGCTCCACCACGCATTCGTGGGCCAGCCTGATTTGTCCGGAAGACCGCCGCGTGCACCGCCGCGCGCTGGCGCAGGCGCTGCGCGACGGCAAACCGTATGAAATCGAATACCGCATAGTCGATGCCACGGGCACGGAGCGCTGGGTGGCGGAAAATGGCCAGCCGCAAGCGGCCGAGCGGGGCGCCGAAGCGCCGTGGATCGATGGCATTATTTCCGACATCAGCCAGCGCAAGCACAATGAAATGCGGATTGAAGCGCTGCTGGCCGAGCAAAGCGCGATTCTCGATAACGTGATGTTTGGCGTGATGTTCGTGCGTAACCGCCGCATCGTGTCCGTCAACCGCCGCTGCGAAGAATTGTTTGGCTATGAGCCCGGCGTCATGGTGGGTGAATCCACTGCGCTGGTGTTCCCGACGGCAGCGGAATTCGAAGAAGCCGGCGAGCGCCAATACCCGATGCTGGAAGAGGGCGCGGACTTCAGCGAAGAGCGTCAATACCGCCGCAAGGATGGCACGCTGTTCTGGTGCCTGGTGTCCGGCTGCGCCATTGATTCCACCCGCGCCAATGAAGGCAGTATCTGGGTCTATGCCGACATCACGGCGCGCAAGGAAGCGGAAGAAAAACTGCGCCTGTCCGCCACCGTGCTGGAACACATTGCTGACGGCGTGATGGTCATTGATGCGCAGGGCACCATTGTCGCCGTCAACCCGGCCTTTACGCAAATCACCGGCTACACGGAAGCGGAGGCATTGGGCCGCGACCGCAGGTTGACGCGCTCCGAGCGCCACGATGACGCGTTCTACCAGGCATTGTGGACGGAACTGGTGGCGACGGGCTTCTGGCGCGGTGAAATCTGGAACTTGCGCAAGAATGGCGAACTGTATCTGGAATGGCTGACCATGTCCGCCGTGCGGGACAACAAGGGCGTCACCACGCACTATGTGGGCGTGTTCAGCGATATCACCCTGGTCAAGGAAGCGCAGGAAAAGCTGGACCACCTGGCGCACCACGACCCGCTGACAGCGCTGCCAAACCGCCTGCTGTTCCACGACCGCCTGCACCATGCGCTGCAGCGCGCCACGCGCGAACACGAAAAGCTGGCCGTGCTGTTCATCGACCTGGACCGGTTTAAAAACGTCAACGACACGCTGGGCCACCATATCGGCGACGAATTGCTGAAGCAAGTGGCCAAGGCGCTGCAAGACAAGCTGCGCGAAGGCGATACGCTGGCGCGCCTGGGCGGCGATGAATTCATCGTGCTGCTGGAAAATGTCGATGGCCAGTTTGGCGCCGCGCACGTGGCGGAAAAACTGGTGGCCATGTTCGAGCGGCCATTCATGGTGGCGGGCCATGAACTGTTCGTCACGGGCTCCGTAGGCATTTCACTGTTCCCGGAAGACGCCACTGATTTGAATATGCTGATCCGTAACGCGGACGTGGCCATGTACCAGGCCAAGGCGCGCGGGCGCAATGGCTACCGCCTGTATGCACCATCGATGTCGGGCGAGGGCGTCGAGCGCCTGCGCCTGGAAACGTTCCTGCGCCGTTCGCTGGAAAAGGATGAAATGTTCCTCAACTTCCAGCCGCAAGTGGAAATCGATACGGGCCGCCTGACGGGGGTGGAAGCGCTGGTGCGGTGGAACCACCCGGAACTGGGCCTGGTGCCGCCGATCCGCTTCATCCCGCTGGCCGAAGATACGGGTTTCATCAACCAGCTGGGCCTGTGGGTGCTGGAACAGGCGTGCCGCCAGATGGTCCGCTGGGACAATGCGGGCCTGCACGTGCCGAAGATGGCGGTCAACCTGTCGGCCAAGCAGTTCGACCGCGGCAGCATCGCCAGCTGGGTTGGCGACATCTTGCGCGAAACCGGCCTGGAGCCGCACCGCCTGCAATTGGAAGTCACGGAATCGGTGATCATGAACACGGGCGACGCACTGGCCTACATCAATGACTTGCACGCCATTGGCGTGGGGCTGGCAATTGACGATTTCGGCACCGGCTATTCGTCGCTGGCGTACCTGAAGCAAATGCCGGTGCAGACCTTGAAAATCGACCGCTCGTTCATCAAGGACATCTCGACCGACGTCAATGACGAAGCCATTGCCATTGCGATCATCCAGCTTGGCAAGAGCATGAATTTGTCCGTCATTGCGGAAGGCGTGGAAACGGACGAGCAGGCAGCGTTCCTGCTGCGCCATGGCTGTAACCTGGCGCAAGGCTATTACTACAGCAAGCCTGTGCTGGCCGATGAATTGCTGGCGCGCTGGCGCGAGGCGGAAGCCGTCCACGAATGAAGCGCCGCACTTTCATACTGTCTGGCCTGGCTGCAGCGGGCGCCGTGCTGGTTGGATGGGGAGCACTGCCGCCTGGCCAGCGCATACGCGGCAAAGCTGCGCTGCCCGTCAGCCAGGGCGCCGTGGCATTGAATGGCTGGGTCGCCGTTGCGCCAGACAATACCGTGACCGTGGCAATGGCGCGCAGCGAAATGGGGCAGGGTGTATTGACGGCCTTGCCGATGCTGGTGGCGGAAGAACTGGATGTGCCGCTGGCGCAGGTGAAGCTGGTGCAGGCGCCTGCCGACAAAATCTATGGCAACGTGGCGCTGATTGCCGACGGCCTGCCATTCCATCCCGATGATGAAAGCCGCACGCGCCACGGCGCCGAGTGGATCATTGCCAAAGTCGCACGCGAACTTGGCATCAATATCACGGGCGGGTCCTCCAGCATCAAGGATTTGTGGCTGCCGATGCGCGAAGCCGGGGCCACGGCGCGCGCATTGCTGATCGAGGCGGCGGCTCGCAACTGGCGTGTGCCGGCTGCCGAATGCCGCACGGAAGATGGCCACGTGCTGCATGGCAGCGGCAAGAAAGCTGCCTATGGCGAACTGGCGCAGGCTGCCGCCGGCATGACGCCGCCGGCCAATGTGCGCATCAAAACGCCGGGGCAATTCCGCCTGATCGGCGCCAGCGCGCCGCGCCGCGACACGCCCGCCAAGTCCAATGGCAGCGCGGTGTTCGGTATCGATGCGCGGCCGCAAGGCATGCTGTATGCGGCGGTACGGATGGCGCCTGTCTTTGGCGGGACGGTGGCGTCAAGTAATACGCAAGCAGTGTTGAACATGCCGGGCGTGAAGCGCGTCGTCGATTATTCCGCCGCGCTGGAAGGGCAGACGGGCGCCCGCGCGGGGCTGGCTGTGGTGGCGCAGCATTACTGGCAGGCGCGCCAGGCGGCTGATGCGCTGGACATCAAGTGGAACGACGGGCCGCACGCGTCATTGTCGTCGGACGCCATTTTCCGTGAACTGGGGAAGCGCCTTGATGATGGCGGCGGCCATACCTTCCACGAGGCTGGCGATATCGGCAAGCTCGATGGCGCGGCCAGGATTGTACGGGCCGAATACCGTGCGCCATACCTGGCCCACGCCACCATGGAACCGATGAATTGCACGGCGCAGGTGGCCGATGGCAAGGTGCGGTTGTGGGTATCGACGCAATCGCCGGCATTTGCCATCGATATGGCGGCCAGGGCAGCCGGTGTCAAACCGGAACAGGTTGAACTCGACATCAAATTGCTGGGCGGCGGTTTTGGGCGGCGGCTGGACGTGGACTTCATTGTGCAGGCGGTGGCCATCGCGAAACAGTGCGGCGGCTTGCCCGTGCAAGTGATCTGGAGCCGCGAAGACGATATGCGCCATGACGTGTACCGCCCGGCGGCATTGGCGCGCTTTGCTGCGGGACTCGATGCAGCGGGCAATTTGCTGGCGTGGGATAACCAGTCCGCGGGCGCCGCCATCGGCCACCAGTTCCTGAAGCGGAATATGGGAATGCCGGGCGCGGGACCGGATAAAAATTCCGCCGAGGGCGAGTACGACATGCCCTATGAAGTGCCGAACCAGCGTATCCGCCACGTTAATGTGGAAAGCGTGGCGCCGGTCGGGTATTGGCGCTCGGTTGGCCACTCGCACAACGCGTTTTTCAAAGAGAGCTTTATCGATGAAATGGCGCATGCGGCCGGGCTGGATCCGGTCGTCTTCCGCCGTGGTTTATTGCAGCGCCATCCCCGCCACCTGGCGGTGCTCAATGCTGCCGTTGACAAAGCGGGAGCGCCGCCGGAAGGGCGTGCGCATGGCGTGGCGCTGCACCAGGCATTTGGGTCTATCGTGGCGCAGGTGGCGGAAGTGTCTGTCGCCGGGAAAGAGATTGTCGTGCACCGCGTCGTGTGCGCCGTCGATTGCGGCATTGCCGTCAATCCGGGCATCATTGCCCAGCAAGTGGAATCGAGCGTGGTATTCGGCTTGTCGGCGGCGCTGATGGGCGAAATCACTATCGATGGCGGCAAGGTGGTGCAGGGGAATTTCAGCGATTACCCTGTCTTGCGGATGAACCAGGCGCCGAAAGTCGATACCGTCATCATGTTGTCGGCGGAGCCGCCGCAAGGGATGGGAGAACCTGCCGTGCCGCCAGTGGCGCCAGCCGTGGCGAATGCCGTGTTTAAATTGACGGGACAGCGCTTGCGCAGTTTGCCCTTGAAACTGGTCTCTTAAGGCACGCCGGCAGGAGTGCCGGCCGTACGATGGGCCCGAGGCGGATTGGCCGGCCCTGGCCGGCTAATCCGCCTTTAGCAGCGTGCGCAAATTGCAGTTCTCCTGCCATTCGCGGCGCTCCTCCGTACTTTCCGCAAACGCAGCCAGTTCTTCATCCGACATCGCTGCCTGCGCCAGCACCAGCCGGTGCGCCACGTTCGCATCGGGCAGCATGGTGCCGAAGAACGCCACGTGTTCATGGCGCTGGATCAGCAGCGTCGGGAAATTCTCCACGTCCAGGTCGCCCACGACATCCGCATGGTCTTCAATATCGACCCACAGGAAGTATTTGTCGGGATGGCGCGCCGCCAGTTCTTCAAAGGTGGCGCGGTAGCTGGCGCAGGTGCCGCACCAGGCTGCGCACAGGCAGGCAACGATCCAGCGGTCTTGCGCCAGTGCGGCCGCCACTTCGGCGCGGTTATCGGTTTGTAAAGTCGTGCTATGCATAGGACAATATTGTACCAATTGCAGGCCGGGCGCGCCTTTCGGACTGGCGCGGGCTGGGTCACGGGGCCGGTGGCAGGTTAAAATAGCGCCATGCCTACCATACTTGCAATTGAAACATCCTCCGAAATGGCGTCGTGCGCTTTGCTGCGCGGCGACGCTGTCATCAGCCGTTCTTCTTCCGGCGTGCGCACCCATTCAGCCGCCGTGCTGCCCATGATCCAGGAATTGCTGGCCGAAGCCGGCATTGCGCTGGCCGATGTCGATGCGGTCGCATACGGTTCCGGCCCCGGTTCGTTTACCGGCGTGCGTACCGCTTGCGGCGTGGCGCAGGGCCTGGGATTTGGCGCGGAAGTGCCGCTGGTGCCAGTGGTGACGCTCGATGCAATGGCGCTGGCGTGCCGCCAGCAATTTGGCAGCACGGATATCCTGGCCGTACTCGATGCCCGCATGGGCGAAGTGTATTGGGCGCAGTACCGCTATGCAGGCGACGCTGCCGGCGCCCCGGACGTGGTGCAGGCGCCCGTGTTGTCCGCGCCGGAAGCGGTGGCGCCGCAAGGTCAAGTGACGGCTTGCGGTAATGGTTTCCCGGCTTATGCCGACGCATTTGCCGGCAAGGCGTTTGCCGCCGGCGCGCATGGCGATGTGATGCCGCACGCCGTGCAAATCGCGCAGCTGGGCCGTATCGCCTTTAAAGCGGGGCAGGGCGTGACGGCGGCGGAAGCGCAGCCGCTGTACCTGCGCAACAAGATTGCCTATACCAGCGCCGAGCGCCGCGAAATGAATGCCAGCGCCAGCGCAGCCGGGGCGGGCGCCAAGGCGGTGGCATGATGCAGGGAGCGAAACCGGTGTGGGACCTGGCGCGGCTGAATTACCAGCCGATGCAGCCTGCCGATATCGATGAAGTGCTGGCGCTGGAACAAAGCGTGTATCCGCACCCATGGACCCGTGCCAACTTTACCGATTCGCTGGCTTCCGGCTATGACGCGTGGGTGCTGCGCGGCCAGAGCGGCGTATTGATGGGTTATTTCCTCATCATGCAAGTGGTCGATGAAGCGCATTTGCTGAATGTGGCGGTGGCGGCGGAGTGGCAGGGGCAGGGCTTGGGCCGCTTCCTGCTGAACCAGTCGGTGGCGCGCGCGCGCGGCCTCGGCATGGAAGCCATGCTGCTGGAAGTGCGGCCGTCGAATGCCCGCGCACTGGATATTTACCAGCGCTATGGCTTCAGGCAGATTGGCCGCCGCAAGGGTTACTACCCGGCTGAAAATGGCCAGCGCGAAGACGCCATCGTGATGCGGATTGCCATATGAACCGCAACGACGTATTCCTCGATGCGATGGGGCTGGGGCCGCAGTGGCGGCTGCGCCATGCGCCTGTTGTGGATGCGGCTGCCGCGGAGGTGGCCGCGGAAGTTGCCAATGAGGTGGCCAATGACGTGGCCGAGGCGGAATATGCCGCTCCGGCCGCCGTGCACACCGATGCTGACGCGTTTGAGCATGCCGCCAACCCGGCTGCCGGCGCGCAAGCGGCGGCGCCCGTTGCGGTTGCCGATCCGGCGCCTGCCACAGCCCAGCCCATGGCGGAAGCTGCGGCTCCGGCAGTGCCTCCAGCCGCACGCACGACGCCATCCAGCGGCGAAGACACGTCGTGGTTTGATGACGCGCCAGCCGCGCCGTCGACGCGCCCTGCGCTGAAATCATCGCCGCCAGCCAAAGCGCCGCCACCGGCGCGGCCTGCCTCCAATCATGCGCCGGCAGCGGAAGCGGGCGGCGAATCGTATGCGTGGTTTGACGATGTCCCGGCCACGCCGATTGCAAAGCCTGCACGCAAGCCCGAACGCGGCGTGGAAGACCAAGCGCCCTGGCGCGATGAGGCGCCGGCCAGGCCGGCGGCCCGCCCGGTCCAGCAGGCGCGCCCGCAGCAATCTTCGGCCATGCCGGACGACGGCATGCCGTGGTTTGACGATGCGCCGCTGCCATCGTTCGATGCGGCCTTTGATGGCCTGTATGACGAGCCGGCAGAAGATGCCGGCATATCAGACGCCGCCATTGCCCGCATGGACTGGCCTGCGCTGCGCGCCGCCGTGCAATCGTGCACGCGCTGCGCGCTGTGCCGCGAGCGTAGCGCCGCCGTCCCGGGCCGGGGCCCGGAAAGCGCGCCATGGCTGGTGCTGGCCACCGCACCCAATGGCGACGACGAGGTGCAAGGGCGTCCGCTGGCCGGTGCGCCGGGCCAGTTGCTGGACAATATGCTGAAAGCCATCAACGTGGCGCCGGACAAAGAGGCATATGTCGCCACGCTGGTGAAATGCCGTCCGCAAAACGACCGCGCGCCAGGCGCCGATGAAGTGGCGGCTTGCCGCCCTTACCTGGAGCGTGAAATGGCGCTGGCAGGCAGCCGCGCCATCATCACGCTGGGCCATACGGCGGCCAAAGGCTTGCTGGGCGCCGCCGCGCGCGGCAAAGTGCTGCGGCTGGAGCACATTCCCGTGGTGGCGACATACCACCCGGCGGATTTGCTGCGCAAGCCGGAAGACAAGGCCAAGGCGTGGGCTGACTTGTGCCTGGCCCGTTCAGCATATGACGTACCAGCAAGCATTTGAACAGCGCTGGCGCCATTTGACCCGCCCCCACGTGCGGGCGCTGGCGTGGCTGCTGGAATCGCCGGATTTGCTGGATCCTGCATCGTCCCACTGGCAGGGCCGGGTCGCCACACTGGGCCCCATGACGCCGGCCGCTGCGGATTGGCTGGCCGCGCTGGAACATGATCCCTCCACACTGGATGCCGCGCTGGGCGCGAAGTTTTATTCGCGCCTTGGCTTGTATGCGGAAAAGCTGATGGCGTTTTATCTGGCCTGGCAGGGCGTGCTGGCCGCGCACGGCTTGCAAGTGCGCGCGCACCGCAATGAAACGGTCGGTGAATTCGACTTCCTGCTGCGTGAAGGCGCCCGTTTGCTGCACTGGGAATTTGCGTCGAAGTTTTACCTGCTCGATGACCAGGTTCCCGCGTCCGGCCGGGAATCGTTCCATCACCTGGTCGGCCCCAACCTGGCCGACACCTTGGGCAAGAAGATCCGCAAGACGTTCAGCCATCAGCTGGAATTGCGCAACCACCCGGCCGCTGCGCGCGTGCTGCCGCAGCCTGTCGATGAAGCGCAGGCGCTGGTCAAAGGGTGGCTGTTTCATCCGCCGGGACCGGAGCGCCAGCTGGAAGGCGTCTCGCCCGGCCATTGCCGTGGATACTGGATGACGCTGGCCGATTTCCTGGCCGGGCCGGCGCAGGATGGCGGCAAGCGTTACGTTGTGATGCCGCGCATGCAGTGGCTGGCGCCGTTGAAGGTGCGCATGGCAACACCGGAAGAAGCCCCATTCCAGCCTGCGTCCATCGCCGCCGTGGACAAGGCGGCGCCGCTGACGGCAGCCGGTTTGCATGCGGCCGTACTGGAGCGCTTCGCGCTGGAAATGTCACCCGTGATGGCGGCGACCGTGGAAGAACAGGATGGCTGGCTGGTGGAAGTTGAGCGCGGGTTCATCGCGCCGGATGACTGGCATGAGCGGGCGGCAGCCCGCCGCGCACAAGGCGCGCTGCCTTAACCGGGCGTTGCCGCCTGCTATGTCCACGCTATAAAACCCGCCCTGCGCATATTGGGGCGGCCGTCTTAATGCTTTGCTTCGCCAATCAGCCCCAGCGCATCATGCTGGCGCTGGTTGAATGCATGCAGGCGCATGATGAAGTACATCACGCCGGCCATGAACAAGCCAAACAGCACGATGGTGGCGTTCAATCCCAGGTGCAGGCGGATCATCAGCGAATACATGGCCAGCATGGTCAGGATCGACAGGTTTTCATTGAAGTTCTGCACGGCGATCGAGTGGCCCGCGCTCATCAGCACGTGGCCGCGGTGCTGCAGCAGCGCGTTCATCGGCACCACGAAGAAACCGGCAATGGCGCCAATCAGCACCAGCAGCGGATAAGCAATCAGCTTCGAGTTGACCAGCACCATGCCCATGACGATGCAGCCCATCAGGATGCCCAGCGGGATCACCGACAGCGATTTGCGCAAGGTGACATAGCGGGCCGACAGCACGGCGCCCAGCGCCATGCCGATGGCCACCATGCCTACCAGGCTGGTGGCCTGGTCATAGCGCATCAGCAGCGACTTTTGCGCCCATTCCAGCACGATCAGCTGCAACGTGGCGCCGGCGCCCCAGAACAGCGTGGTGACTGCCAGCGAAATCTGGCCCAGCTTGTCTTTCCACAGCATCGTGAAGCAGTTGGCGAAATCCACCACCAGCTTGACCGGATTGCGCTCCTGGTGCGGATAGCGGGCGCCCGTGTCGGGGATGCGCAGGTTGAACAGCGCGGCCAGCAGGTACACGCCGATCAGCACGCACAGCGCCGCTTCCGAGCGGGTATCGACGCCGGTGTCGATGAATGGGAAGTCAAACGACAGCAGCATGGACGAGAACTGGCCCGTCACCAGTGCGCCGCCCATCACGGTGCCGAGGATAATGGACGTGACGGTCAAGCCTTCGATCCAGCCATTGGCGGCGACCAGTTTTTCCGCGGGCAGCAATTCCGTCAGGATGCCGTATTTGGCGGGCGAATACACGGCCGCGCCAAAGCCCACCACGGTATACGCCAGCAGCGGATGGACATTCAAGTAGAAAAACATCATGGCGCAGCCGGTGATTTTGATCATGTTGGCAATGAACATGACCCGGCCTTTGAGCAGGGAATCAGCAAAGGCGCCCACATAAGGGGCCAGCAATACATAGAACAGGACGAACGACAGTTTCAGCAGCGGAATGATCCACGCGGGCGATTTCATGGTGACCAGCAGGTCGATCGCGACGAACAGCAGCGCATTGTCGGCCAGCGACGAAAAAAACTGCGCAGCCATAATGGTGTAAAAACCACGATTCATTCTGAAGTGTGTCCGGTTACGATTCCGGTTTGCTTTATACCATAAACGGGTGAATACCAGTTAGAAACAGGGGTTATGGCGGATTTTAAGGACGCCATCCGCTAAAATACCCGCTTCATCCGCTTCACCAGAAATCCCATGCCCAGACCCATTACCGCCACCATCCATATCGACGCGATGCAACATAATCTGGCGCGGGCCCGGGCTTGCGCGCCGGGCGCGAAAGTGTGGGGGGTGTTGAAGGCGAATGGCTATGGCCACGGGCTGGAACGGGCCATGCGGGGCCTGGCGGCAGCCGATGGCCTGGCGCTGGTCGAGCCGGATAACGCCGTGCGCTTGCGTGAACTGGGCTGGACCGGCCCCGTGCTGTTGCTGGAAGGCCCGTTCGATGCTGCCGATATCGCAATGATGGCGCAGTATGGCGTCAATGGCGCCATTCACTGCGACGCGCAACTGGCGCTCCTGGAGGCTGCGCGCCCATCGCGCCCGGTCGATGTGCATTTGAAAATGAATACGGGCATGAACCGCCTGGGCTTCAAGCCGGAAGCCTTTGCCGCGGCCCATGCACGCTTGCGCGCGCTGCCGCACGTGGGCGAAATCACGCTGATGACGCATTTTGCCAATGCGGACGATGCGGCCCATCCGCGCCTGACGCTGCATGAGCAAGTGCGCCGCTTCCGCGCAGGCGCGCAAGGCTTGCCGGGCCCCGTCAGCCTGTCGAATTCCGCCGGCACATTGAAAACACTGGAGCTGGGCGATGAATTGGCCAGCCACTGGATCCGTCCCGGTATCATGCTGTATGGCGGCACGCCGGGCGGCCAGACGGCCGCAGCGTTCGGCCTGAAGCCTGCCATGACACTGGCCAGTGAAATCATCAGCACGCAGGATATCGTGGCCGGCGATTGCGTCGGTTATGGCAGCCGTTTCCAGGCCGACGGCGCCATGCGCATCGGCGTGGTGGCGTGCGGCTATGCCGATGGCTATCCGCGCCATGCGCCGGAAGGCACGCCGGTGCTGGTCGACGGCGTGCGTACCCGCCTGGTGGGGCGCGTGTCGATGGATATGCTGACGGTGGATCTGACCCACGTGCCGGGCGCGCGGGTGGGCAGCCGCGTCGTGCTGTGGGGCGAGGGCATGCCGATCGACGACGTGGCGCAAGCATCCGGCACCATCGGCTATGAATTAATGTGCGCGCTGGCACAGCGCGTGCGAGTTGTGGAAGGTTGACCATGGCGAAGGCCAAGACGAATTACACGTGCACCGAATGCGGCGGCACCAGCAGCAAATGGACCGGCCAGTGCGCGTCGTGCCAGCAATGGAACACGATGGTGGAAACCATTGTGGAATCGGGCGGCGGCAATAACCGCTATTCGAACCCGCAGCATTTATCGCTGGCGCAAACGGCGCCGGTGCTGTCGCTCGATGAAATCGAAGCGCTGGACGTGCCGCGGTTCCCGACCGGTATCGATGAATTCGACCGTGTGCTGGGCGGCGGCCTGGTGGCGGGCGGCGTCGTGCTGATCGGCGGCGATCCCGGTATCGGCAAATCCACGCTGCTGCTGCAGGCGCTGGCGCATTTGTCGCACGTGAAAAAAGTACTGTACGTATCGGGCGAAGAATCCGGCGCGCAAATCGCGCTGCGCGCCAAGCGCCTTGTCATCGACGCCAAGGAATTGAAGCTGCAGGCAGAAATCCAGCTGGAGAAAATCCTCGGCACCTTGGCGGACTTGAAGCCGCAAGTGGCTGTCATCGACTCGATCCAGACGCTGTATTCCGATGCGCTGAGTTCCGCGCCCGGCTCCGTCGCGCAGGTGCGCGAATGCGCGGCGCAGCTGACGCGCGTGGCCAAGCAGAGCGGCGTCACCATCATCCTGGTCGGCCACGTGACGAAAGAAGGCGCGCTGGCCGGCCCCCGCGTGCTGGAACACATCGTCGACACGGTGCTGTACTTCGAAGGCGATAACCATTCCAGCTTCCGGCTGGTGCGCGCCATTAAAAACCGTTTTGGCGCCGTCAATGAACTGGGTGTGTTTGCCATGACGGAAAAAGGGTTGAAGGGCGTGTCGAATCCATCCGCGCTATTCCTGTCGCAGCACGATAACCAGGTGCCTGGATCGTGCGTGATGGTGACGCAGGAGGGGACGCGCCCGCTGCTGGTGGAAATCCAGGCGCTGGTCGACGCCAGCCATTTGCCCAATGCGCGCCGCCTGTCGGTCGGCCTGGAGCAAAACCGGCTGGCCATGCTGCTGGCCGTGCTGCACCGCCATGCGGGCATTGCCGCATTTGACCAGGACGTGTTTATCAATGCGGTGGGCGGCGTAAAAATCACGGAACCGGCAGCCGACCTGGCGGTTTTACTGGCAATCAATTCTTCAATGCGCAACAAGGCGCTGCCGCGTGGCTTTGTCGTGTTTGGCGAAGTGGGCCTGGCGGGGGAAATCCGCCCTGCGCCGCGCGGACAGGAACGGTTGCGCGAAGCGGCCAAGCTGGGCTTTTCCGTCGCCATGATTCCCAAAGCTAACGTGCCGAAGCAGCCAATTGAAGGCATGACGATTATTGGCGTGGAACGGATTGACGACGCCTTTACCCGGTTGCGGGAATTGCAATAGCTTGATTAAAATCATACGCATTATTGATTGAATCCCTCCCCTCGACCGCCCTGCATTAATTTGGTAACCGCAGTACAATAAGCGTCGGCCGGTGCACACATGAATAATGTTGCGCTCTGGCCTGGAAATACTGCGTTTTAAATTGCTAATTAATAGGAACACAGAGTGTTAGTCGATCAAAGGCACGTTCCCCGCAAGATTCTGCGGGCCAAGGCCATGGTGGTGCTCGATGGTGCGGCCCCGGCGCCAGGCCGTACGCTGGACATTTGCCCAACCGGGTTGTCAGTGACGCTGGGACACATGGTGCCGGCGGGCGCTGTCGGTACCGTATCGTTTGAAATGTTTATTGATGGGAAGCCGCAAATTATTACTTGCCGCTCGAAAGTCACATATTGCATCTTCAGCGGCGACGACGTGAAAGTCGGCTTCCAATTCATTAATCCAGACCAGGCTGCTACGGCCGCGATTACCAAATTCATGCGCTGATTGCTGCGCCGACTGGAGGTTTTTGTATGGCGAATTCAAATATCTCTGGCGGACTGGGCGGAGCCGATGCATATGGCGGCTTGGCGTCGCCATCGGCCTCCGTGCTGGCGAAAGTCGAAAAAACCATGGCCGGGCAATCCGGTTCAGTCGCCAAACTCAACCAGAATATCAGCCGCGACCAGGCAAAATTGTCTGGCCTGGGCCAGCTGCAAAGCGCGCTGGCGGAATTCCAGCATGTAGCGGAGCGGCTGGCCGGTGCTGGCCTGTCGACGTCGGCATCAAGCTCGGCCACTGGCGTGGTGACGGTGACGGCAAGCGGCACGGCAAAGGCCGGCGCGCATACGGTGGACGTCAAGCAGTTGGCGCAATCGCAAGTACTGACCAGCGCGGCCCGGCAGGCTGCCAATACGAAAATCGGTACCGGCGCCCCGGCCATTGTGAAAATCGAGACCGGCGTGACGGGAACCGACAGCTTCACACCCGGCAAGCAGGCGGCGAAAACCATCACCATCGACCAGTCCAACAATACGCTCGATGGCATTGCCGCGGCATTCAAGTCGGCGGGCATCGATGCATCCGTCGTCAAGAGCGGCAATGGCTTTGCATTGTCCGTGAAAAGCGCTTCCGGTGAAGCCAACAGCTTGCGCATCAGCGTCAGCGGCGATGCGGCCGTTAAAGACCTGTTGGCGGGTAAGGGCTTGACGCAAACGGCCGCCGCGCGTGACGCCGTGGTGGCCATCGATGGCAAGGAAAGCCGGAGCGCCGCCAATACTGTGGAAACCGGCGGCCTCGCGCTGGCATTGAAGGGCACGGGCAAGGCCGATGTCACCGTCAAGCAAGACAGCAGTGAAGTCGCGCGCAATGTCGCGGGCTTTGTCGATGCGTATAACGGTTTGCAAGACAAGCTCGGTGTGCTGGATAAAGGGGCGCTGAAATCCGACCAGGCGTTAAGCCAGGCCAGCCGTGACCTGGCTGGCTTGCTGCGTAGCGGGACCAGCGCCAGCGAACTGGCCAAAGTGGGCGTGTCCATCAATGGCGACGGCCGCTTGCAAGTCGATGACAAGCAGTTGAAAGCGGCGATTACCGCCGATCCGGATGCCGTGGTCAAACTGTTCACCAATGAAGGCAAGGGGCTGGCGGACCAGTTTGATGCGAAAGTCGATGCGCTGACGGGGAAAAGCGGCGCCATCAACCGCGAAACCCAGCAAGTCAATAAAGAGTTGACGGCGCTGAATGATAAAAAAGCCGGCGTGGCGAAAGCACTGACGGCGCAGGCGAATGCGCTGGCCAAGCTGTATGCGGCGCAGGAACAGTCCGCTTCCGGCGATGCGCTGCCGGGTTATACGGGGCCGCGCTCGCTGTTTGACTTTCTTGCCTAGAGCGAATTCCGCCAGACTTGCACAGGAGAGCTATTTGGCTATCCTGAGGTCTAATATGCATTGGAGGTTTCGCTTATTCGAGGGAGGTGCGCATCTGGACGGGAGCGGCGGACGAGACTGAAGATGCACGCTTTTCGATGATCTGCCCTTGTTCAATTGCCACGACCCGTTCCGCCGAATCGATTGTTTCGGAGCGATGTGCGACCATAATGCGCGTTAGCCTGAGCGTGGAGAGCGCGGTATTGACACGTCGCTCATTATCTACATCAAGATGGCTGGTCGCTTCGTCAAGGGCTAGAATGCGTGGACGTTTGTAGAGTGCTCGAGCCAGAAGTATGCGCTGCTTCTGACCGCCGGACAAACTGCTACCCATGTCGCCGACTAAGCTTTGGTAGCCCATAGGCATGTCCAGAATCTCGTCATGTATGGCCGCCTCCATAGCGCACTGCTCAACATGCTTAATGTCGATATGTGTGTCGAAGAAGCTGATATTTTCGAGTAGCGATCCTGTCAACAGCATGTCGTCCTGCATCACTGTACCTGTCAGTTCGCGATAGTTTCTCAAACCTAGCTGCTTAATTGGTATGCCCCCAATTAGAACTTCTCCCTCTGAGGGGGAAAGTAGGCCGAGAATAATCTTGCACAAGGTGGTTTTGCCGCAACCGCTGGGGCCTACCAAAGCAACGTTCTGGCCGGCTTCGATGTGCAGGTCTACATCTTTAAGTACCCACGGCTCGCCGTCGGCATAGCGGAAGCTCACTTTACTTAAAGTGATCGATGGCTGCAGATAGCTAAGGTCGATTTCAGTGCCGCGTTCATCCTCAATGGGTTCCAGCACAATGTCAGCAAGACGCTCAGCCTGCAAACCGAGCATACGCAGTTTGACGAATAGGTCGATCAAGTTGAAGACACGCCCCGAGAATGTGCTCACATAGCTAGTGAAGGCGAACAACATCCCGACCGTCATAGCGGCGCCCATCACAAGCTCGGCGCCAAGATAGAAGATCAGTAGATTTTGTACGGCGGAGATCGTGGCAATACTGATCTTAAACAGGATGCCCAGCTTTTGTGTCTTAACGTCGCGATTGATTACGTCTAGTTGTAAATTTTGCCACCGCACGCTGCGCTCGGTTTCTCGGCTAAATAGCTTGAGTGGCGTCATGGCACGTATTGTCTCAAGAAAGTTACTGCTCTCCTTCGCCGCCAACATTAGACGTTCCTGAGCGGCATCGCGTAGTGGCTGGTAGAAGACCCAGCGCACTAGTGCGTACAAGAGTAGACTGAGCATTACGACTACGCTGAGCCTAACGCTGTACATAAACATCATGAATGCTGCGACCAGGGCCATCAAGCCATCCAGCGCGCTTTCTACAAACAGGCCGGTTAAGGTCTCTTGGATCGCAGTGAGGCTGCCGAAGCGAGAGACGACGTCACCCACGTGACGTTTTTCGAAATACGCTACCGGTAGCCGGATCAGGTGGGAAAATACGCGGTAGGCCCATTGGAATCCGATATCCACGCTCCAGCGCATCAAGAACCAACTGCGAGCCAAACCAATTGCAGTCTGAGTTGTATGCAGTAGCGCAAAGCCTACTACGAGAATCTTGAGTAGCTCCCGGTCACCGCTAACCACCACTTCATCGATGACGAATTGATTGAACAGTGGGCTGATGATAGAAAAGATTTGTAGGATCAACGCGAACAGCAAGGCTTGTACGATGGCTCGGCGCAGGCCAATAATCTTGCCGGTCAGCTGGCTGAGAGCGATTCGCTTACTTACTTTCCTCTCAAAAAAATCAGGGTTGGGGGCCAGTTCTAGGGCGACGCCAGTGAAATGGGAAGCAGCATCGTCAACTGCAATACGGCGTTCGCCGATGGCCGGATCGAGGATTACCAGAGTGAGCGCACCTAAGACATTGCGCTTGATCTTTGCCAGGACAACGAAATGGTTCATGTCCCAATGTAAGATGGCAGGTAGACGTAGTTCTGTGATCTCGGCCAATTCCAAAGATAGTGGGCGGGTTGAGAGCGCCATAGCATTGGCATGACGCATCAGTTGTCCCAACGTCGTACCTTTCAGGCTGATTGAGAATTTACGCCTCAGCTCTGTCAGGTCGGCATGGTAGCCGAAATGATCCGCTATCATAGCCAAGCAAGCTAAGCCACACTCGCTGCTTTCAGTTTGAAGGGTCAATTTCATGATTGCACCAGTTAGGCTACGCGTTCCGGGTTATGGCATCTCTTTCACAGATCCGCACTCTGCCTTCGTTGGTAAGCGAGATTCAGGAAGGGCCATATCGCACATACACAGGCCATCGTAGTGATGATGCTGAAAAAGCTAGAACCGAGCAGTGGGATGCCCAGCATCTGATTGGCCCACATAGCGCTTAGTGCTAGCGTTGTACATAGCAGAATATGCTCGACCCAGATAATCACCGGTGCTACACCTACAATGATGATCTGCGAGCGCTTCATGTCGACCTTCTTTTGCACGACGAATTTGAGTGCGATAAGCAAAGAAGGGAATCCGATGGAGAAGGCAGTGAAGCCAGTTGGTTCTGGGGTAGTTATTAGGAGAAATAGCAGTCCTAGCATCAGCATCACCTCAAGGAAGATCAGGACCGGCGTTGTCCAGATACGTCTGCCTGATTCAAAAAAACGGATAGTTGGCAGAATCGCGTAAGGGATCGGGAATGTTCCGCTGATTCCAGTATTCTTGCCATCAGATATAAGTAACATGGTCACCCATTAAGTTCTGAGCTGTGGTTTAAGGGCTAAATAGGTTGAACTGTTCAGCGGCCCGAAGTTGATCAGGCATCGGGCCGGAATTTATTGCAGTTATTCCGAGTCCATCATCAGCATGTTTAGGCTTTGCTTACTACCACCAGCCCCACCACCCGCACGACCCGCCGGTGGTGTGGGCATAGCAAACGCTGCGCCAGACAGTGCACCGGCGCCGGCTGCCAGAATCCAAAGGCCGCCAGAGACGACGGCAACTGGAGCAGTAACGACAGCCGCAACGGTCAAGGCGAATGCGCCTATGCCCAGTCCTAGGCCGACGTTTTGGATTTTGCTTAATCCCCCGCCGACATGCTCAACTTCTTGTGCGTTCAGTACTCGCATAATTACGGCCTCCTAGTTTACTGAAAACAAATCGCTGAATGGTCCGAATCAGCACGGTTAACCCAGGCGGGTTAATCTTTACGGATAGTAGCGCTAGCAATTGCTAGCATAGGCTCAAGCGCCCATTCCCAAATTCTGCGTTGATCTTGCACGATGTCGGCGTCGAGCGTCATGCCGGGGCGTAGCGGAAGTGCCTTGCCGTACGCGGAAATGGTCTGCCGCTTGAGCTTGACCTTAATCCGATACAATGCCTCGTTGCCATTGAATCCTTGTGTACTCTGCTGCGCAGTACTAAGGATTGTGCTGGCCAGGTTGGCAGGCAGTTCAGCTGGTGCAAACGGTGTTTTACTAACGTCGATAACAGTACCTTCTTGCAGGCTGTCAAGCGCGGAGTAAATCTGAGCCACTTTGCGGGCCTTTACGCGGCCGAATTCTGAGCCACTACCTTGGCGGGCTTCTCCAGAAATCCCGCTTTCTTCATCCTTCGTAACCGATAGCTGTCCCCC